>NZ_JQNN01000001.1 GCF_000745265.1 Massilia sp. 9096 | reverse complement strand
TTGCTGGCCGACCTGATGTACCAGGCGGTCGATCCGCGCGTGAAGCTGGCATGACGGACCGGACGATGGGTACCGACAGCGCGACCGCATTCCCGATGCAGGCCTCGCCCGGCCTGTGGACGCTGGCCTGGCGGCGCCTGCGCGCCGACCGCGTGGCGATGGCTTCGCTGGCCGTGGTGCTGCTGTTCCTGCTGTCGGTCGTGTTGTCGGCGACTGGGCTGGTCGCGGCCGACTGGGAAGACGAGGTCGCCGTCAACTACGCGCCGCCGAGCTTCATCGGCCCCGACCCGGCGCTGGCCGCGCTGGCACAGCCGCAACGGCCGGCCCCGCCGAACGCCTTCGATCCGCTGGCCGGCGACATCGCCGTGCTCAAGGCGCAATTGGCGCGAGAGGGGCGCGCGGTGCAAAAGCCCAAACGCACCACGCTGCCGTTCGGCGCCGACAAATGGGGCCACGACGTCATCAAGAAAACCATCAAGGGCGGCCAGACCTCGATCGTGGTCGGCCTGGTCGCGGCCTTCGTGGCGGTGGCGCTGGGCACCTTGTTCGGGGCGCTGTCCGGCTTTTACGGCGGGGTGGTCGACGATGCCTTCAACTGGTTCTACAGCGTGTTCACGTCGATCCCGTCGATCCTGATGATCCTGGCGGTGGCGGCGGTGCTGCAGACCCGGGCGTGGCGAGCATCGTCCTGATCCTGGGCCTGACCGGCTGGACCGGACCGTACCGCCTGATCCGCGCCGAGTACATCAAGCACAAGGCGCGCGAATACGTGATGGCCGCCGACGCCATCGGCGCCTCGGACTGGCGCAAGATGTTCAGCCATATCCTGCCCAACGTCTCGCACGTGGCGCTGGTGCAGATGTCGATCCTGGTGGTCGGCTTCATCAAGGCCGAGGTGATCCTGTCGTTCCTCGGCTTTGGCGTGCCGGTCGGGACCGTCTCGTGGGGCAGCATGCTCAACGAGGCGCAGAACGAACTCATCCTCGGCAAGTGGTGGCAATTGACGCCGCCGCCACTGCGATGGCGCTGCTGGTGACGGCCTTTTCCTTGTTTTGCCGATGCACTGCGCCGATGCGCTCGATCCCAAGTTGAAGTGAAAGCCGCATGAGCCAATCGACGATCCACGAGACGAATTTGCTAGAGGTGCGCGACCTGCGCATCTCGTTCAGGACCGACAAGAAAAACAAGGTCGAAGCGGTCAAGGGTATCTCCTCCGCGTCCCGGCGGACAGCACGGTGGCGCTGGTGGCGAATCGGGCAGCGGCAAGTCGGTCAGCTCGCTGGCCGTGATGGGCCTGCTCCCTGCTGAGACCACGATCATCGAGCCGGGTTCCTCGATCCGCTTCGAAGGCGCGAGCTGCTTGCGTTGTCCCAAAAAGAGCGCCGGAACATCTGCGGCAAGGACGTCTCGATGATCTTCCAGGAACCGATGTCCTCGCTGAACCCGGTGTTCACGGTCGGTTTCCAGATCGGCGAAGTCCTGCGCCTGCACATGGGCATGGGCAAGCGCGAGGCGCGCGCGCGCACGCTGGCGCTGCTCGAGGAAGTCGGCATCCCCGACCCGGCCGCAAGATCGACGCCTACCCGAGCCAGATGTCGGGCGGCCAGCAGCAGCGCGTGATGATCGCGATGGCGATCGCCTGCGAGCCCAAGCTCCTGATCGCCGACGAGCCCACCACCGCGCTCGACGTCACGATCCAGAAGCAGATCGTCGAGCTGATCGCGAAGCTGCAGCAGCGCCGGCGCATGGCGGTGCTGTTCATCACCCACGACCTCGGCCTGGTCGGCGAGATCGCCGACCGCGTGATCGTGATGCGCCACGGCGAAGTGCGCGAAGAGGGCTCGGCAAGCCAGGTGCTGCACGCGCCCGAGGACCCCTACACGCGCGCGCTGCTGGCCTGCCGCCCGACCCTGGACGCGCGGCCGCTGCGCCTGCCCACCATCGCCGACTTCCTCGGCCAAGGCGGCCCGGCCCAGGCGCGCGCGGACGCGCAGACGCAGCGCGTGCGGGGATACGCGCCCGGCGATGACAACGTGCTGGTCGTGAAGGGACTGTCGAAAAGCTTCTGGCTGCGCGAAGGCTGGTTCGGCAAGCGCGAGTTCCAGGCGGTGAAGGACGTTTCGTTCACGCTCGCGCGCGGCAAGACGCTGGGCGTGGTCGGCGAATCCGGCTCGGGCAAGACCACGGTCGGCCTGAGCCTGCTGCGCCTGCACCGCGCCAGCGGCGGCAGCGCGCTGTTCGACGGACGCGACCTGTTCGCCATGAGCGAGCGCGAGTCCAGCCGTACAAACGGCGCATCCAGATCGTGTTCCAGAATCCGTACGCCTCGCTCAATCCGCGCTTCACGGTCGGCCAGATCCTGCTCGAGCCGATGCGCATCCACCGGATCGGCGCCAGCGACGCCGGGCGCATCGAGCATGCACAGTATCTGTTGCAGCGCGTCGGCCTGCCGGCCCAGGCCATCGGACGCTACCCGCACGAGTTTTCCGGCGGCCAGCGCCAGCGCATCGCGATCGCGCGCTGCCTGACCATGAAACCGGAGATCCTGGTGTGCGACGAATCGGTGTCGGCGCTGGACGTCTCGGTGCAGGCCCAGGTGCTGAACCTGCTGCAGGACCTGCAGGACGAGTACAAGATGAGCTACATCTTCATCTCGCACGACCTGTCGGTGGTGAAGTACATCTCGGACCGGGTGATGGTGATGCACCACGGCAGCGTGGTCGAGATGGCGGATTCGGACGAGCTGTACCGCAACCCCCGCCATCCCTACACGCAGGCGCTGCTGGCGGCGATTCCGCGCGCCGCTTGAGCCGGGCTCGAATTTTCCACAGGCAAGCTGGCGCTGCCGTTCCACGGCGCGTGCAAACATGAGCTTCCATCGAAAACAAAGGAAGCAGAATGAAGCATAGCCAGCCGCCGCGCCGGGATTTCCTGCGTTACATGGGAACCCTGGCCCTGTCCGCGCCCGCCGTCGCGGCCGCGAACGACCAGGACAAGGTAACGTTCCCGCCGATCTACGACAAGAGCGAGAAACCCGAGCAGACCGAACCGCCGGCCGACCCGTGGAACGAGCGCGTCGGTGTCGCCATCGTCGGCCTGGGCCGCATCTCCGTCAACGAGATGCTGCCGGCCTTCGCCCAGAGCAAGCACGCCAAGCCGGTCGCGCTGGTCACCGGCGACCGCGCCAAGGGCCTCAAGATCGCGCACCAGTACAACATTCCAGAAGCCAACGTGCTGGATTACCGCGACTTCGAAAAGCTGGCGCAGATTCCCGATGTGCAGGCGGTCTACATCGCGCTGCCCAACGGCATGCACGCCGAGTACACGACCCGCGCCGCGCGCGCCGGCAAGCACGTGCTGTGCGAAAAGCCGATGGCCAACAGCGTGGCCGAGTGCCAGCAGATGATCGACGCCTGCAAGAAGGCGGCAAGAAGCTGATGATCGCCTACCGCAGCCAGTACGAGCCGATGGACCGCGCGCTGGCCAAGATGGTGCGCGAGAAGAAACTGGCGCGCTCAAGGAATTCAGCTCGGTCAATTCGCAGGACATGGGCGACCCGCAGCACTGGCGCCTGAAACGCAAGCTGGCGGCGGCGGCGGGGCGGCTGGCTGGGGCGGCGTGAGAGAGCGGTGGTGCTGCGAGGCGCGGTGGGGGCGGGCGAGGGGTGGGAGGAGGCGCGGCGGTGCGGTGGATGAGCGCGGAGGCGAGGATGAACTGGCACGATTCCTCGACTTCGCGGAAACGCGGATCGCCCGGGGTCGACCAGGTATTACCGATGACTTCGCTCGGTTCCTCGCCGCTGAGGAAGCGCGCGGCGTTCAGGCAGTACAGGCCGACGTCCGGCAGCGCCCCGCCGCCGGCAGCTTGCGTTCAGGCGCCAGTGCTGCGGGTCGCCCATGTCCTGCGAATTGACCGAGCTGAATTCCTTGAGCGCGCCCAGTTTCTTCTCGCGCACCATCTTGGCCAGCGCGCGGTCCATCGGCTCGTACTGGCTGCGGTAGGCGATCATCAGCTTCTTGCCGGCCTTCTTGCAGGCGTCGATCATCTGCTGGCACTCGGCCACGCTGTTGGCCATCGGCTTTTCGCACAGCACGTGCTTGCCGGCGCGCGCGGCGCGGGTCGTGTACTCGGCGTGCATGCCGTTGGGCAGCGCGATGTAGACCGCCTGCACATCGGGAATCTGCGCCAGCTTTTCGAAGTCGCGGTAATCCAGCACGTTGGCTTCTGGAATGTTGTACTGGTGCGCGATCTTGAGGCCCTTGGCGCGGTCGCCGGTGACCAGCGCGACCGGCTTGGCGTGCTTGCTCTGGGCGAAGGCCGGCAGCATCTCGTTGACGGAGATGCGGCCCAGGCCGACGATGGCGACACCGACGCGCTCGTTCCACGGGTCGGCCGGCGGTTCGGTCTGCTCGGGTTTCTCGCTCTTGTCGTAGATCGGCGGGAACGTTACCTTGTCCTGGTCGTTCGCGGCCGCGACGGCGGGCGCGGACAGGGCCAGGGTTCCCATGTAACGCAGGAAATCCCGGCGCGGCGGCTGGCTATGCTTCATTCTGCTTCCTTTGTTTTCGATGGAAGCTCATGTTTGCACGCGCCGTGGAACGGCAGCGCCAGCTTGCCTGTGGAAAATTCGAGCCCGGCTCAAGCGGCGCGCGGAATCGCCGCCAGCAGCGCCTGCGTGTAGGGATGGCGGGGGTTGCGGTACAGCTCGTCCGAATCCGCCATCTCGACCACGCTGCCGTGGTGCATCACCATCACCCGGTCCGAGATGTACTTCACCACCGACAGGTCGTGCGAGATGAAGATGTAGCTCATCTTGTACTCGTCCTGCAGGTCCTGCAGCAGGTTCAGCACCTGGGCCTGCACCGAGACGTCCAGCGCCGACACCGATTCGTCGCACACCAGGATCTCCGGTTTCATGGTCAGGCAGCGCGCGATCGCGATGCGCTGGCGCTGGCCGCCGGAAAACTCGTGCGGGTAGCGTCCGATGGCCTGGGCCGGCAGGCCGACGCGCTGCAACAGATACTGTGCATGCTCGATGCGCCCGGCGTCGCTGGCGCCGATCCGGTGGATGCGCATCGGCTCGAGCAGGATCTGGCCGACCGTGAAGCGCGGATTGAGCGAGGCGTACGGATTCTGGAACACGATCTGGATGCGCCGTTTGTACGGCTGGAACTCGCGCTCGCTCATGGCGAACAGGTCGCGTCCGTCGAACAGCGCGCTGCCGCCGCTGGCGCGGTGCAGGCGCAGCAGGCTCAGGCCGACCGTGGTCTTGCCCGAGCCGGATTCGCCGACCACGCCCAGCGTCTTGCCGCGCGCGAGCGTGAACGAAACGTCCTTCACCGCCTGGAACTCGCGCTTGCCGAACCAGCCTTCGCGCAGCCAGAAGCTTTTCGACAGTCCCTTCACGACCAGCACGTTGTCATCGCCGGGCGCGTATCCCCGCACGCGCTGCGTCTGCGCGTCCGCGCGCGCCTGGGCCGGGCCGCCTTGGCCGAGGAAGTCGGCGATGGTGGGCAGGCGCAGCGGCCGCGCGTCCAGGGTCGGGCGGCAGGCCAGCAGCGCGCGCGTGTAGGGGTCCTCGGGCGCGTGCAGCACCTGGCTTGCCGAGCCCTCTTCGCGCACTTCGCCGTGGCGCATCACGATCACGCGGTCGGCGATCTCGCCGACCAGGCCGAGGTCGTGGGTGATGAACAGCACCGCCATGCGCCGGCGCTGCTGCAGCTTCGCGATCAGCTCGACGATCTGCTTCTGGATCGTGACGTCGAGCGCGGTGGTGGGCTCGTCGGCGATCAGGAGCTTGGGCTCGCAGGCGATCGCCATCGCGATCATCACGCGCTGCTGCTGGCCGCCCGACATCTGGCTCGGGTAGGCGTCGATCTTGGCGGCCGGGTCGGGGATGCCGACTTCCTCGAGCAGCGCCAGCGTGCGCGCGCGCGCCTCGCGCTTGCCCATGCCCATGTGCAGGCGCAGGACTTCGCCGATCTGGAAACCGACCGTGAACACCGGGTTCAGCGAGGACATCGGTTCCTGGAAGATCATCGAGACGTCCTTGCCGCAGATGTTCCGGCGCTCTTTTTGGGACAACGCAAGCAGCTCGCGCCCTTCGAAGCGGATCGAGGAACCCGGCTCGATGATCGTGGTCTCAGCAGGGAGCAGGCCCATCACGGCCAGCGAGCTGACCGACTTGCCGCTGCCCGATTCGCCCACCAGCGCCACCGTGCTGTCCGCCGGGACGCGGAAGGAGATACCCTTGACCGCTTCGACCTTGTTTTTCTTGTCGGTCCTGAACGAGATGCGCAGGTCGCGCACCTCTAGCAAATTCGTCTCGTGGATCGTCGATTGGCTCATGCGGCTTTCACTTCAACTTGGGATCGAGCGCATCGCGCAGTGCATCGGCAAACAAGGAAAAGGCCGTCACCAGCAGCGCCATCGCAGTGGCGGCGGCCGTCAATTGCCACCACTTGCCGAGGATGAGTTCGTTCTGCGCCTCGTTGAGCATGCTGCCCCACGAGACGGTCCCGACCGGCACGCCAAAGCCGAGGAACGACAGGATCACCTCGGCCTTGATGAAGCCGACCACCAGGATCGACATCTGCACCAGCGCCACGTGCGAGACGTTGGGCAGGATATGGCTGAACATCTTGCGCCAGTCCGAGGCGCCGATGGCGTCGGCGGCCATCACGTATTCGCGCGCCTTGTGCTTGATGTACTCGGCGCGGATCAGGCGGTACGGTCCGGTCCAGCCGGTCAGGCCCAGGATCAGGACGATGCTCGCCACGCCCCGGGTCTGCAGCACCGCCGCCACCGCCAGGATCATCAGGATCGACGGGATCGACGTGAACACGCTGTAGAACCAGTTGAAGGCATCGTCGACCACCCCGCCGTAAAAGCCGGACAGCGCCCCGAACAAGGTGCCCAGCGCCACCGCCACGAAGGCCGCGACCAGGCCGACCACGATCGAGGTCTGGCCGCCCTTGATGGTTTTCTTGATGACGTCGTGGCCCCATTTGTCGGCGCCGAACGGCAGCGTGGTGCGTTTGGGCTTTTGCACCGCGCGCCCCTCTCGCGCCAATTGCGCCTTGAGCACGGCGATGTCGCCGGCCAGCGGATCGAAGGCGTTCGGCGGGGCCGGCCGTTGCGGCTGTGCCAGCGCGGCCAGCGCCGGGTCGGGGCCGATGAAGCTCGGCGGCGCGTAGTTGACGGCGACCTCGTCTTCCCAGTCGGCCGCGACCAGCCCAGTCGCCGACAACACGACCGACAGCAGGAACAGCAGCACCACGGCCAGCGAAGCCATCGCCACGCGGTCGGCGCGCAGGCGCCGCCAGGCCAGCGTCCACAGGCCGGGCGAGGCCTGCATCGGGAATGCGGTCGCGCTGTCGGTACCCATCGTCCGGTCCGTCATGCCAGCTTCACGCGCGGATCGACCGCCTGGTACATCAGGTCGGCCAGCAAATTGAACACCATCGTGGCGGCCGCGACGTACACCGTGATCGCCTTGATGACCGGGAAATCGCTGCGCTCGACCGCCAGGATGACTTCGCGCCCGATGCCTGGGATGCCGAAGAAGCGCTCGAGCAAAAAGGCGCCGATCAGCAGCGCCGGGAGGTTGGCCATGACGTAGGTGATGATCGGGATCGCCGCGTTGCGCAGCACGTGCACCCAGACGATGCGCCGCTCCGGCAAGCCCTTCGCGCGCGCGGTGCGCACGTAATCCTGGCCGACCTCGTCCAGCACGAAACTGCGGAACAGGCGCAGCGTCGGCGCCAGCGACACGGCCAGGCCGATCAGGATCGGCAGCGTCGCGTAGCGCAGCAGGTTTTCCCAGAAGCCCTCGCCCCAGCCCTGCACCGGAAACAGGCCGAGTTTGTAGGCCAGGCCATACTGGAACACGATGATGTAGACCAGGATCGAGATCGACATGCCGACCGTGCAGGCGATCATCACGATTCGGTCGGTCAGCGAGCCGCGCATGAAGGCCACGGCCAGCGCCAGCGCGATGCCGACCAAGGTTTCGAGCACGGTCAGCGGGACCAGCACCGTCAGCGAGGGCCCCAGGCGGCTGGTCAGGATGTGCGACACCGGCTCGCCCGTGCTCCAGGCGTTGCCGAAATCGAAGGTGACGATCTGCTTCACGAAAATACCGAGCTGGACGTACCACGGCTGGTCCAGCCCGAGCTGGGCGCGGATGCTGGCGATCGCGTGCGCATCCGCCATCTTGCCCGCCAACAGGTAGGACGGATCGCCGCCCACCCAGTTAAACAGCAGGAACACCAGCACGACGACGCCCGCCATGGTGGGCAACATCTGCCACAGGCGCCGCAGGATATAAGCAAACATCGAGTTTCCCGGGATTCTGGAATGTCGAGACTATAGACCAGATTGGCCGGGCCGGACCGGAAAAGATGTCATGAGGGCATAAGCTGCATTCAGTTATCCTCGCGCAGGCGGCGCTGGCGCACGCTCGCGGCCAGGTCTTCCAGCACGGCCACGCTGGCGTCCCACTCGATGCAGCCGTCGGTGACCGACTGGCCGTAGGTCAGCGCCTGGCCCGGCACCAGGTCCTGGCGCCCACCGACCAGGTGCGACTCGACCATCACGCCGACGATGCGGGTGTCGCCCGCCGCGAGCTGGCGGCCGATGTCGGCGCACACCGGAATCTGGTTCTGCGGATTCTTGCTGCTATTGGCGTGCGAGGCGTCGATCATCAGGCGGCTGGCCAGGCCGTTGGCGGCCAGCTGCCTGCAGGCTTCCTCGACGCTGGCGGCGTCGTAGTTCGGGGCCTTGCCGCCGCGCAGGATGATGTGGCAATCCTCGTTGCCGGAGGTCGACACGATCGCCGAATGGCCGCCCTTGGTCACCGACAGGAAATGGTGCGCCTGCGAAGCCGCCTTGATGGCGTCGGCGGCGATCTTGATGTTGCCGTCGGTGCCGTTCTTGAAGCCGACCGGGCAGGACAGGCCGGACGCCAGCTCGCGGTGCACCTGCGACTCGGTGGTCCTGGCGCCGATCGCGCCCCAGCTGATCAGGTCGGCGATGTACTGCGGGCTGATCACGTCGAGGAACTCGGTGCCGGCCGGCAGGCCCAGCTCGTTGATGTCGCGCAGCAGCTCGCGCGCCATGCGCAGGCCGTCGTTGATGCGGAAGCTGTTGTCCATGTACGGGTCGTTGATCATGCCCTTCCAGCCGACCGTGGTGCGCGGCTTTTCGAAATACACGCGCATGACGATTTCGAGTTCGCCCTTGAAACGATCGCGCTGCTCGACCAGGCGGCGCGCGTACTCCAGCGCCGCCTTCGGATCATGGATCGAGCATGGACCGACCACCACCATCAGGCGGTCGTCCTGGCCGTGCAGGATGCGATGCAGCGCCACGCGCGCCTGGAAAGCGGTCTGCTCGGCCGCCGCGGTGACCGGAAACTCGCGGATCAGGTGCGACGGGGGCGTGAGTTCCTTCATTTCGCGGATGCGTAGGTCGTCGGTGCGGGGCATTGCTGTTCTCCGTTCTTGAAAATGAAAAAACCGCCATCGCTGGCGGTTTTTCTGGAATCTTGCGTCGACTTCGTTCTGTTGTTGCGTGAACCTGCCGCTACTCCACCGCCGTTGGGCTGGAATGGCTGAACCAAAAATAAAAGTGGAAGAAAACGATCTGGCGCATGGTGGGTTCCGAAGTGTCCGACTGACTATAACAACAATGCCGCGCGATTGGCAAGCGCTTTATCCAAGCGTCATACGTCGTGTGCGAGCGTCGTTATAGACAATCGGTTGCGCGAAGCCGACAGCCTGTTTCGCCTTACCCATCCCGGTTGAGAGATGTCAGCCTTGCTCCGCCTCCCGATGCAACAGTCATGGCAAGCCCCGGCCGACCCGCGCCCTGCGTCGGCCAGGCAATCCCATCGAAGCCATCTACCGCACTGGAGTCCGGACATGACTGAAACACCGATATCCCGAACCATACGCCGCCTGTTCGCCGGGGGCGGCGCCATCGGCATCGCGCTGATGGCGCCGCCGGCCCATGCCCAGGAGGCCGCGCCCAGGACCACGCCGGGGTCCACGCTTGCCCAGGAAGCCGCCCCTGCCCAGGCGCCGGTCGCGCGCGTCGAAATCACCGGCTCCAACATCCGCCGCTCCCAGGCCGAGACCGCGTCCGCGGTCCTCACCGTGAACCGCGCCGACATCGAACGTTCGGGCCGCCAGACCGTGGCCGAGCTGCTGCAGACGCTGGCGGTCGACAATGCCGGTTCGGTGCCGACCAGCTTCGGCAACGGCTTCGCGGCCGGCGCCTCGGGGGTCTCGCTGCGCGGCCTGGGCGTGGCCTCGACCCTGGTGCTGATCAACGGCCGCCGCGTCGCGCCCTACGGCCTGGCCGACGATGGCCAGAAGCAGTTCACCGACCTGAACGTGATCCCCGCCGACGCCGTCGACCGCATCGAGATCCTGCTCGACGGCGCCTCCGCCATCTACGGCTCGGATGCGGTGGCCGGCGTGGTCAACGTGATCCTGCGGCACGACTTCAAAGGCACCACGATCCGCGGCCAGACCGGCATCGCCCGCAACTGGGACGGCCGGCAGTGGAACTTCGCGTTCACCAAAGGCTTCGGCGACATGGACACCGACGGCCGCAACGCCTTCTTCTCGGTCGAATACAAGAAATTCCGCGAAATCTGGAACCGCGACCGCACCGACCGCGACTACCTCGGCAAGATCGACCTGCGTCCCTGGGGCTACTCGGCCAACGAGGCGCTGGGCGGGACCGGTGCGATCCTGCGCGGCCAGTCGACGGCCGGCAGCGCCGTCAACGGCAACGTGCGCGATCCGGCCACCAGCGAATACTACAACCGCGCCGACCCGGCCGGCGTCAATTTCACCCGCTTCTTCCCGGGCGCGGCCTGCGCCAACTTCACCCGGCACCCGCAGGGCGACCCGGGCGGCGGCTGCCTCATCGACAGCACCTCGGTCTACGGCCAGGTCCTGCCCAAGCAGGAAAACCTCAGCCTGTACGGGCGCGCCACCTTCAAGCTGCCCTACGACATCGAGGCGTTCGCCGAGGTCAACCTGTACAGCAGCGCCACCGATACCTCGACCACGCCCTCGACGGTGAGCGGCTCGGTCGGTTACCCCGGCGGGCCGGTCAACAACGCCGGCGTGCAGCTCGGCGCCGCCCATCCCGACAATCCCTACTTCGGCAGCGCGGCCCGCCTGCGCTACCTGGCGGCCGACGTCGGCCCGCGCACCACCAGCATCAGCTCCTTCTTCCAGCGCTGGGTCGCCGGGGCGAGCGGCAGCCACTTCGGCTGGGACTGGACCGCCGGCATCCTGTTCTCGCACAACCACACCAACCAGGACTGGACCGGCTACCTGCAGCGCGACGTCACCTTTGCCCTGCTCGACCCCAGCGCGGCCAACGTGGCGGCCGCCACGCTCGGCAGCGCGGCCTACCGCGCCCTGCCGCTGGGCACCGTGTGGCGCATCGGCGAGAACGCAGGGCTGAATTCGCCGGCGCTGTACGCCGCGCTGTCGCCCAACCTGAACAACTCGGCCGACACCCGGCTCGGCCAGATCGACTTCCGGGTCACGCGCAACTTCGGCGGCTGGCTGCCGGGGGGCGACATAGGCATCGCCGCCGGCGCCGAGTGGCGTCACCAGTACACCACGCTGAACCCGACCTCCGGCACCGAGCGCGGCAACATCATCGGGCTGGGCTATTCGGCCTATGCGGGCGGGCGCAACGTGGCCGCGCTCTACGTCGAAGCGCTGGCGCCGATCCTGAGCAACCTCGAACTGACCGCCGCCGGGCGCATCGACCACTTCACCGACGACAGCATCGGCACGGCGTACACGCCCAAGCTGGGCATCAAGTACACGCCGATTCGCTCGCTCGCCCTGCGCGGCAACTGGGGCCACGGCTTCCGCGCCCCTGGCCCGGCCGAGAACGGGCGAGGCGGCCTGGCCGCGTACTCCACCGCGGCCGATCCGGCCCGCTGCGCGCTCGGGGTCACCAGCGCCTGTTCGCCGGCGTCGGTTGCCTTGATCACCTCGCCGAACCCGAACCTGTCACCCGAGCGCTCGACCAACTGGGACCTGGGCGTGATCTGGGACCCGCTGCCGGCGTCCAGCGTGTCGTTCGACTTCTGGCGCATCAAGCGCAAGGACGAGATCAACCAGGGACAGGTTCCCGTCGCGATCGCCAACGGCAGCGTGGCGCGCGACCTGGCCGGCGCCGTGCCCGGCCTGGCAGGCGACCCGGGCCCGATCACGGCCGTGCTGGTACGCTACGAAAACTCGGCCGAAACCGTCGTCAAGGGCTTCGACGTCGATGGCCGCCAGCGCGTCAAGCTGCCGCAGGACTTCGGCAACCTGGTGTTCGACATCAAGTGGACGCACCTGTACAAGTGGCTGCGCAGCGACCGCGACGGCACCCAGCGCGACTTTGCCGGCACCCATGGCAACTGCGACGTGACCAACTGTGTCGGCACGCCGCGGAACCGGTCCAACTTCCACGCCACCTGGGAACGCAGCAACGTCCGCCTGACCCTCTCGGTCAACTACCGCAGCAAGATCAAGAACATCCTGTTCCAGGGCGACCCGGACGGCTGCGCCAGCACCTTCGCCGACGGGTCGCCGGCGCCGAGCGGCTGCGAGCTGGCTTCGTTCACGACCTTCGACCTGACCGGGCGCTGGAAACCGTCGCCGGGTTCGCGCTGGGAGATCTCGGCCTCGATCCTGAACATGTTCGACAAGATCCCGCCGCTCGATCCGCTGACCTACGGCGCACAGTCGTACAACCCGCTCGACTTCGACGGCGCACGCGGACGCACGTACACGGTGGGGGCGCGCTACACGTTCTGATCGGTGCCGATGACGAGGCAAAAAAAACGCCTGCTGCACTTTACATGCAGCAGGCGTTATTGCATGGCCGCGAACGGCGCCGCAGCGGATTCAGACGCCGATCAGGCCGTACCGCCTACCGTCACGCCATCGATGCGCAGCGTCGGCTGGCCCACGCCCACCGGGACGCTCTGGCCTTCCTTGCCGCACACGCCCACGCCCGAGTCCAGGGCCATGTCGTTGCCGATCATCGAGATCTTGTTCATCGTGTCCGGGCCGTTGCCGATCAGGGTGGCGCCCTTGACCGGATAGGTCACCTTGCCGTTCTCGATCATGTAGGCTTCGCTGGCCGAGAACACGAACTTGCCGTTGGTGATGTCGACCTGGCCGCCGCCGAAGTTGACCGCGTACAGGCCGTTCTTGACCGAGGCCAGGATCTCGGCCGGGTCCTTGTCGCCGGCCAGCATGTAGGTGTTGGTCATGCGCGGCATCGGCAGGTGGGCGAACGATTCGCGCCGTGCGTTGCCGGTCACCGGCATCTTCATCAGGCGCGCGTTCATGGTGTCCTGGATGTAGCCGCGCAGGATGCCGTCCTCGATCAGCGTGGTGCATTGGGTCGGATTGCCCTCGTCGTCCATGTTGAGCGAGCCGCGCCGATCCTGCAGCGTGCCGTCGTCGACGACCGTCACGCCCTTGGCCGCGACGCGCTCGCCGATCATGCCGGCGTAGGCCGACGAGCCCTTGCGGTTGAAGTCGCCTTCCAGGCCGTGGCCGACCGCCTCGTGCAGCAGCACGCCGGGCCAGCCCGGGCCCAGCACGATGGTCATCGGACCGGCCGGGGCCGGACGCGCTTCCAGGTTGACCAGGGCCGAATTGACCGCCTCGGCCGCGTATTTTTCCAGCAGCTCGTCGCTGAAGTAGCCGTAGTCGTAACGGCCGCCGCCGCCCGAGGAGCCGACTTCGCGCCGCCCGTTCTGCTCGGCGATGACGGTGACGGACACGCGCACCAGCGGGCGGATGTCGGCCGCCAGCACGCCGTCGCTGCGCACCACCAGCACGACGTCGTATTCGCCGGCCAGGCCCGCCATCACCTGCACCACGCGCGGATCCTTGGCGCGGGCGATCTTCTCGACGCGCTCGAGCAGCTGCACCTTGGCGGTGGCGTCCAGCGAGCCGAGCGGATCGTGCGGCAGGTAGAGCGAGCGGCCGCCGGTCGGCTGCACCTTGCCGGCCACCTTGACGCGGCCGGCGCCCGCGCGCGCGATCGTGCGCGTGGCGGCAGCGGCGTCCAGCAGCGCGGCCTGGGAAATGTCGTCGGAATAGGCAAACGCGGTGCGCTCGCCCGAGACGGCGCGCACGCCGACGCCCTGGTCAATCGAGAAGCTGCCGCTCTTGACGATGCCTTCTTCCAGGCTCCAGCCTTCGCTCTTGGTGAATTGGAAATACAGGTCGGCGTAGTCGACCTTGTGGGTGAACATCGTGCCCAGCGTCGTGATCAGCTTGCCTTCATCGAGGCCAAACGGCGTCAAGAGGAGGTCGCGCGCCACCGACATGGCACTGAGATTCGGTTCGAAAGGTTTCATTGCTTCAGGTCTTTCTCATATGGATAGAGGCATTGTGCCATATCCGTTTCGTTCGTACCGGCACTTACATTTTGCGGTGCTTCAAGGCCGGCAAGCTCTCGCGCACGCGCGCAAGGTAGGCGCCATCGATCTCGCCGCTGACCACGCCCTCGCCTTCCTCGAGCACGGCCTTCACTTCGCCCCACGGGTCGATCAGCATGCTGTGGCCGAAGGTGCGCCTGCCGTTCGGATGGGTGCCGCCCTGCGCCGCCGCCAGCACGTAGCACTGGTTTTCGATCGCGCGCGCACGCAGCAGCACTTCCCAGTGCGCGCGGCCGGTGGTGTAGGTAAACGCGGCCGGCACCACCATCAGCGCGCACTCGCCCATCGCGCGGAACAGTTCGGGGAAGCGCAGGTCGTAGCAGATCGACAAGCCGACCCGGCCGAACGGCGCCTCGAACTGGCTGACGCGCTCGCCCGGTACGATGGTACGCGCCTCGTCATAGGATTCGCTGCCGGTGTTGAAGCCGAACAGGTGGATCTTGTCGTAGCGCCCGACCGCCTGGCCTTGCGGATCGTAGACCAGCGTGGTGTTGAGCACGCGCGCCGCATCCGGGGACGCCAGCGGCAGCGTGCCCCCGATCAGCCAGATGCCGTGCTCGCGCGCCTGGGCCGCCATGAAGTCCTGGATCGGGCCATGGCCGGCCGGCTCGGCCAGGCCGACCTTGTCGGTGTCGACCATGCCCATGATCGGCCAGTACTCCGGCATCGCGACCAGCTTGGCGCCGCGTGCGGCGGCGTCCGCCAGCAGGCGCGCCGCCGTATGCAGGTTGTCGTCGAGGTTCGGGGTCGACACCATCTGGATGGCGGCCACTACGGTATTGTCGCTCATTGGCTTCCCTTCTTCGATTTGGAGACGGCTGGCTTCACTGCGGGATTGTCCAGCTTGGTGATGGTCGGCGATTTCCACGGCCCGGTCACCTGCATGTGATAGGTCAGCGCCTTCATCACCGGTGCGCGCAGGAACAGCTGGGCCAGGAAGCTGCCGATGCCGATGACCGGGTTGACCGCCAGGCCGTACACCAGCGGACCGGTGCCCAGGTTAAATTCCGGAATCACCACCACGTGCAGGTTGGTCGATTCGTTGGCGATGTCGGCGCTGCCGTCCATCAGCACCGTGGCCTGCACGCCATGCATCTTGAGGTTGTCGGTGTGCAGCACGCCGCGCGTGATCATCGCGTTGGCGGTGATGCCGTCGAAGGCCAGGCCTTCCGAGAACACGTCGTGGAAGTCGAGCTTGAGCATGCGCGGCAGCATCTGCAGGCTCAGCACGCCGAGCAGCTTGGCCGCACCGGGATCCTGCTTGAGGAACTGGCCGTCCTCGACGTTCATCTGGATCTGGCCGGACAGGCTCGGGATGTCGAGCGAGTACGGCAGCCCGGCCCAGGAAATGTCGCCCGACAGCTGGCCCTTGCCGTGGCGCAGCGTGCCCTGGAAGCCGAGGCGGTCGAGCAGGCGCCCGGCGTCGGCGATGTCGAGGTTGAAGTTGAGCGCGGTGTTGCTCTTGCCGTCGCGCGTCAGCCAGCGGCCGTTGGCTTTCAGCTGGCCGTCCGGATTGGTCAGGCTCAGGCGGTCGATGCGCCATTCGCGCCCGGCCAGCGCCTGGGCATTGCTGGCGACCAGCTCGAGGCGCCCGAACTGCTTGTTGAACAGCTCGAAGCGGTCGGCGACGATGTCCAGGCCCGGGATGCTGGCGCTGGCGCCCTTGCTCGATTCGAGCAGGTCCTTGACTTCGTTTTCGGACGATTGCGGGATGTTGAGCGAGGCCAGGCGCGCGGTGACCTTGCCCAGGCCAGGTCCGGCGCCCGGCCCGGCCTGCAGCTCGTTCCAGGTGACCCAGCCGACCACCTGTTGCGAATCGACGTTGACCTGCCAGCTGCCCGGCAGGTGGGTGGCGCCGACTACCACGTCGCGCAGCGTGCGCTCGCCGATGACGAGTTCGCCGGCGCGCGCGCCGATCGTGTCCGGCACCACGTACTGGGCCATGCCGCCCCCGTTTCTCTCCTGGCCGGTGCCTGTGCCTGCGCCTTCGGCCGCGCCGCCCGGGCCGGCGATCTCGGTCGCTGCGGCGAGCCAGCGGTCGACGTTCAGGGCTTTCATGTTCACGTTGATCATCATCCCGCTGTCCGGCTCCGGCGCAGGCATGTTCACGCCGATGCCGCCGCGCTTGACGACCCAGGGCGCGCGCGGCTGGCGCTCGCGCACGTAGCGCGCGGCGGCCACGCTGCCCAGCTTGACCTGGATCTCGTCGTGGCCGACACCGTTTTCACCGGTCGGCTGGCCGTTGAGCTGGAAATGCAGCGGCAGCGTGTCGGCCTGCGGCTTGTTCAGCGGGGCCGGCAGGTCGATGCCCATGCCCGCCAGGTTGGAGTCGAGCGCGACCTGCAGCGCGTGGTCCTTGACGCTGACCGTGCCGCCGAAGCGCGCCCCGCCCTGCAGCTTGGCGCCCAGGCGCTGCAGCGCCGGCAGCGCCTCGGTCCTGCGCAGGCCGTCGGCGGTGGCGCTGCCGGCCAGGCGTACCACGATGCCGCCTTCGCGCTGGGTGCCGCCGGACAGCGACAGCGGCCCGCCCAGGAAGCTGGCGCCGATGCCGTTCAGGTTGACGCCGTGCTCGGAAAATTCGATCCGGCCCAGCGCCGCCTGCACCGGCGGCAGTTCGGGGAACAGCGTGACGTCATTGCTCTGTAACTGGAGCGCGCCCTGCACCTTGGTCGAATGCAGGTCCCACAACGGCAGGTGCAGCTTCAGGCCGAGGCGGGCCGGACCGCTGGCGCGCGTGTCTTCGGTGAAGCCGCCGATCCATTCCAGCACCGGGCTGGCGGCGACGTAATGCAGGAAGTCCTGCAGCGGCCCGTTGGCGGTGCCGTCGATGTCGAGCACGCTCTCGGGGGCGCCCAGTTCCGGGATCACGGCGCGCACGTTGGACAGCGCGACGCCGAGCGTGCGTGCGCTGTCGCCGTGGATTTCCATGCGCGCGCGGTCGAACAGCAGGCTGCCGTCGATGCCCTCGGCGAGCGGCCACAGCGGCGCCTTGCCGTCCGCCGCACGGTGGCCCGGCGCGTAGTCGAGCTTGCCGTTCTCGATGCGGCCGGTGACGCGGAACTCGCCGCGCGCGCGCGCGGCCGCGCCCTCGCCCTTGAACGGGAACTGCGACAAATCGCCGCGCAGGCGCAGGTGGGCGTCGTGCACGATGCCGCCCTGCAGCGCATTGGTCAGCCAGTCGTGCAGGCCCTCGTGCGTGGCCAGCGGCAGGTAGTGGCCGATGCGGGTGACGTCGAAGTTGTCGATGGTGGCATTGATGTCGGCCGTGCCGGGACCCTGGCCGGGCTTGAGCGGCAGCAGGTGGCGCCCGCTCAGGCTGGCCTTGAGGGCGCCCTGCGTGAAATTCAGGCCGTCGACTTCGACCAGCAGCTGGTCGGCCTGCGGATACGACCAGCGCCCGCGCAGCGCCAGCGTGTCGAACGGCATCTCGGGATCGGCAAACCAGGCCGGCATGGCCAGCGCCAGCTTGTCGGCGTCGATGTTGACGCTGCCGCCCTGGTCGCTGGCGTCGATCGAACCGGACAGGTTGCGAAAGCCCGGGATGGCAGGATGCTCGGCGCCGCTCGCGCCCGATTGCGCCAGCGGGTTGATGCCGAGCTGCTCGACCTGGCCGCGCAGGCGGTAGGCCGCCGGTTTCGGCAGGCGCCCCTGCCACTGCGCCTGCACGTCGACCAGGCGGCCGCGCGGCGCCAGCTCGAGCAGCAGCGCGCGCTGGTTCGGCGTCAAGGGCAGCTGGGTGGCCAGCGCGGCTAGCGGGGCCAGCTCGAGCCCGCGCGCGCGCACGTCGGTGCGTTCCGGCTGCAGGCGCACGGCCGGGCGCCAGCTCAGGCTGGCCGTGCTAGAGGGCAGCGTCACGCCGGCGCGCGTGACCGCCGAGAAGTTTTCGAGCGACACCTCGTAGCCGAGCGCGCCGAAGGTCGGCCGGCCCGAGCCTTCGCCCGGCGCCAGCGCCTCGCGCGCCGACAGGCGCCCGCTCACCCGCGCCAGCTCGAGCTGGGGCGCGTCCTTCGACAGCCGCGCCGACACGCCGGCCAGGCCGAGGTCGGCGGTGAAGCCGGCCAGCCGCGCACGGTCGACGCTCAGCCAGGCGCGCACCGAGCCGCGGCCCTGCTGCACGGCGAACGGATAGTCGACGTACGGGGTCCAGGCGGCCAGGTCGGTGTCGCGCAGGTCGGCGTAGACCTCGCCTTTCCAACGGCGCGCGTCGGACGCCCTGGCGCCGAAGACCGGATGGGAAAAACGCGCGCGCACGTCGAGCGGCGCGCTCAGGCCGCGCGGCGGCGTCGCCTTGAGCGCGAAGCGGTGCGAGGTCCAGCGGTTCCGCAGCGCCAGGGTGACGTCGGACAGCTCGAGCGTGGGCGCGCCGCGCAGGCGGTCGGTCCAGGACAGGCGGCCTTCGCGGATGATGACTTCGCGCTGGCGCAGCAGCCAGTCGGCGCCGCCGCCCTCCTCGTCCTTTTTGTTCGGATCGATGCGCACGCCGGCGACCCACAGCACGCCGTCGGCGGCGCGCGTGACGTCCAGCTCGGGACGGTTGATCTCGAGCGACTCGAAGCGCGGATCGAGCGCCGCCAGCGACCACCAGGACAGCGTGGCCGACACCGACGGCAGCGCCAGCAGTTGATGCCCGGCCTTGTCGCGCAGGCGCAGGTCGCCCAGGTACAAGCTGGGGTTCAATCCGCGCCAGGACGCGTAGATGCGCGCGATCGTGACCTGGTTGCCGAGCGCGCGGCTGGCGGCGCGTTCGATGTGGCCCTTGTACAGGTCGATGTTGGGCAGGATCGCGTAGCGCAAGGCCAGGAACAGCACGGCCAGCGCGAAGTACAGCAGGAGGAAGGTCTTGATGGCGAAGCCGAGCACGTGGTGCGAGGCCAGGTTGCAGACCCGGTAGGCGGCGCGCAAGCGGGCCCAGCGCGTCGCGAGCGGGACGTGCGCCGGCGCCGGCCCGAGCATCTGCTCGTGCTGCTCGCGCTGCTCGTCCTGCTGCGCGCGCTCCGCCTGCGGTTCCGGGTTGTGCATCAAGGTACTCAAAAAGCTCGCCGCAATTATCCAAAAATCGATCGAAACATCGGTGGGACCTTCCCTCGTTACCGCCCCGGAAGAGTACAGCAGGCAATTTTACCGCATAGCAGGTCGCCCGGAACGCACAAACGTGCCGCTAAACCACCCTATACCACGCGATTCGCAGGCAATCGCGCTGCTAATTTGCGCTCATCCGCCGCTGCAACGCGCCGACATGTCCAGACAAGCACGCATGCCGCGCCACGCATCTGCCATACTGCTGCCCGATACTGCGCCACAGCGCGACTCGAGACATCCGCCATGACCCACACCTCGCCCGCCCCGATCGTTCCCGACCCCGTTTCACGCTTCCAGCAACGCTGGCTCGCCGCCGATCCGGCACGCGCCGTGCAGCTCGAAGCCCTGAGCCGATTATCGCTGGCCCGGCTCGATGTCGGCGCAGCGCTGGACGCCGAGCCGGATCTGCCTCTGAACCGCCGCATGCGGCGCCTGCGCAACCTGCTCATCTGCGCCATCATCGAGCGCGACCTGTCCGGCCGCGCCGACCTGGACGAGGTCGTCAGCGCGATGAGCCGCTTCGCCGACTTCGCCGTCCAGACCCACCTGGCCGCGCTGATGGACGAATTGACCGCCATCCACGGCATGCCGATCGGGGCCGAATCGGGCCGACCCCAGCAGATGATGGTGCTGGCGATGGGCAAGCACGGCGGCGGCGAGCTCAACGTGTCGTCCGACATCGACCTCATCTTCGTCTACCCGGAAGACGGCGATACCCGTATCGACGCGTCCGGCCAGCGTTCGCTGTCCAACCACGAATTTTTCGTGCGCCTGGGACGCAAGCTGATCGCCGCCCTGTCCGAGGTGACCGAGGATGGCTTCACGTTCCGCGTCGACATGGCGCTGCGTCCAAACGGCAAGTCGGGTCCGCTGGTGGCGAGCCTGAACATGGTCGAGGACTACCTGATCGTACAAGGCCGCGAGTGGGAGCGTTATGCCTGGGTCAAAGCGCGCGCGGTCACCGGCGATCCCGTCGACATCGCCGCGCTCGACGCGATCGTGCGGCCGTTCGTGTACCGGCGCTACCTGGACTTCGGCGTGATCGACGCGATCCGCACCATGCACGCCCAGATCCGCGCCGAGGTCAACCGCCAGGAACGCCTGCATCCCGAGCGCAGCCACAACGTCAAGCTGGGACGCGGCGGCATCCGCGAGATCGAGTTCCTGGCGCAAGTATTCCAATTGATACGCGGCGGCCGCGATCCGGCCTTGCGCACGCGCTCGACGCGCGCGACGCTGCGCCTGCTGGCCGAACGCGAACTGCTCTCCAGCGAGGTGGTCGACCAGCTGCTCGAGGCCTATACCTTCCTGCGCAACCTCGAGCACCGCCTGCAATACCTGGACGACGCCCAGACCCACACGCTGCCGGCCGCGCCGCAAGACCGCGCCACCGTCGCGCACATGATGGGTTTGCCGGATGAGGCGGCGCTGCTGGCCGAGCTGGACGCGCGGCGCGTGTTCGTCGCCCAGCAGTTCGACGCGATCTTCGCCGACAAGAGCGCGGGCGCTGGCGCCAGCAACGCGGTCGACCCGGGCGCCTCGCTCACCGACCCGGACAACCGCGACGCCATCGCCGACCGCCTGGCCAGCCTCGGCTTCGACGCCCCGGGCCCGAGCGCCGACCGCCTGATCGCGACCTGGCAGGCGCCGCGCCTGCAGACCCTGCCCGAAGCCAGCCGCAACCGGCTGGTGGCGCTGGTCAACGCCGCCCTGCCCCAAATCGCCGCGGCGGTGGCAGAGGCCAGGCTGGGCAGCCACACCGCCACGCTCGGGCGCCTGCTCGACTTTTTCGAGGCGATCGCGCGCCGCTCGGCTTATCTGTCGCTGCTGACCGAATACCCGCACACGCTCGAGCGCGTGATCCGCATGATCAACGCCAGCGGCTGGGCTGCGACCTTCCTTACCCAGCACCCGATCCTGCTCGACGAATTGCTCGACGATCGCGGCAACGCCGCCGCCAGCTGGTCGGACGACCTGCCCGCGTTCGCCGCCAGCCTGGCGCGCCAGCTCGACGCGGCCGAGGGCGACACCGAGCGCCAGCTCGACATCCTGCGCGAAGCCCACCACGCCCAGCTGTTCCGGCTGCTGGCGCTGGACCTGGCCGGCGAACTGTCGGTCGAGCGCCTGGCCGACCACCTATCGGCGCTGGCCGACCTGATCGTGGCCGAGACCGTGCAGCGCGCCTGGCGCACGATCGCCACGCGCCACCGCGACACGCCGCGCTTCGCCGTGATCGCGTACGGCAAGCTGGGCGGCAAGGAACTCGGCTACGTTTCCGACCTCGACGTCATCTTCCTGTTCGACGACGACGACGACATGGCGCCATCGAACTACGCCAAGCTGGCCCAGCGCTTCATCACCTGGATGACGACCCACACGCCGGCCGGCATCCTGTTCGACATCGACACCGCGCTGCGCCCCGACGGCGCCTCGGGCATGCTGGTGTCGTCGATCAATGCGTTCGAGCGCTACCAGCGGGCCTCGGCCTGGATCTGGGAGCACCAGGCGCTCACGCGCGCGCGCTTTTGCGCCGGCGACGCGGACATTGGCACGCGCTTCGAAGCGATCCGCGAACAAGTATTACGCCAGCGGCGCAATCCCGACACGCTGCGTGATGAAGTCGTGAAAATGCGCCAGCGCATGCATGAGGCGCATCCGCAACGCAGTGATTCATTCGATCTCAAGCAGGACGCCGGCGGCATGATCGATATCGAATTCATCGTCCAGTACCTGGTGCTGCTGCACGCCGCGGACTATCCCCGCTTGACCGCGAATGCCGGCAACATCGCCTTGTTGCGCCTGTGCGGCGAACTCGGCCTGGTCGACCCCGGCCTGGCCGCCGGCGCCGCCGATGCCTACCGCGCGATGCGCAAACTGCAGCACCAGGTACGCCTGCAGGGCCAGGAAAACGCGCGTGTCGCCCCGGAACTGGTCGCACAGCATGCGACAACGGTCGCGCAGCTTTGGCATCGCTGCTTTAACGCCTGATCGGCGCCGCTTCCCTTTTTTCCCTTCGGTTTGCATTTGGGCGCATGCACCGCGCCTGCGCGCGGGCGCACGTGTGCCGTGCATATCCACCCCATCGCAGTGCATGCCGCAAGCGGTCACGTTGTTTTTTCTCCACCATTTCACGTAAGAATTTTTTCGTATTGACAACGGTCAATACGAAATGATCTTATCAATACAAGCACTGACCTGACTCACGCATTGTCACAAGTATGTCAGTCGGCATTTGCTGCGTGACGATGAAGTGCGCGTGAACTGAACAAGACCTGGTGGCCATGAACCGCCAAGTTGCCGTCCCCAAGATTGGAGAATTGCATGCAACAACGTAGCAAAATTGCCCTCGCCGTTGCGATCGCCGTCCAGGCGATGACCGGCCATGCCCAGGAGCAGGCGTCCCAGACGCAGCGCGTCGAAGTGACCGGCTCGCGTATCCGCCAGGTCGACCTGGAGACCGCCCAGCCGGTCCAGGTGATGACCCAGGAACAGATCCAGAAGACCGGTCTGGTCACCGTCGGCGACATCATCAACAACCTGTCGTCCTCCGGCACCCCGGCGTTCTCGAAAGGTTCGGCGCTGACTTCGAACCGCGAACAGGGCGGCCAGTACATCGACATGCGCAACCTGGGTTCGAACCGCCTGCTGGTGCTGGTCAACGGCAAGCGCTGGACCCAGACCACGGCCGGCTACACCGACGTCTCGACCATCCCGTCGGCGCTGATCGAGCGCGTCGAGATCCTGAAGGATGGCGCATCGTCGATCTACGGTTCGGACGCGATCGCCGGCGTGGTCAACTTCATCCTGAAGAAGACCATGCAGGGCGGCCAGGTCAGCCTGTACGAAGGCGCCAACCAGCATGGCGGCGACGGCAAGAGCAAGGATTTCTCGGCGACCTACGGCGCCGGCGACGACAAGGCCGGCATGCTGTTCGGCCTGACCCACACCTCGCAAGGCGTGGTGTGGGCGCGCGACCGCGACATCACCGCCTACAGCTTCGGCCCGAACCACCAGAACGCCAACTACGGCACCGGCCCGTGGGGCCGCATCCGCCAGGTCGGCGCCGGCGGCGCCGCGAGCGGCTTCAACAAGGTCGTGAACCACACCGGCGGTCCGCTGGGCGACGGCACCAGCTCGGATGCCCGCAACCAGGCCAATTACCACACCTATGCCAGTGCGGACGCGGACACCTTCAACTCGACCAGCCAGATGAACTACACGGAGCCGACGCGCCTGACGTCGATCTTCACCAAGGGCTCGATCGAACTGCCGTACGGCATGCGCTTCACCACCACCGCGATGTACGCCGACCGCGACTCGCCGCGCCAGGTCGCCGGCTATCCGCTGAGCTCGACGTCGCAGCCCAATTTCCCGGTCTACATCGACAAGAACAGCTATTACAACCCGTACGGCAATGGCGCGCCCGGCGTCGCCGCCGGCGCCGGCCAGGACCTGTTCTTCTACCGCCGCACCATCGAAGTGCCGCGCGTGACCGACAACGAGAACCGCACCACCCACATCGACGCCTCGCTCGAAGGCGACTTCATGGCGCTGGGCAGGACCTGGAACTGGAGCGTGGGCTATAACCACAGCGCCAGTGACGGCAACACGACCTCGACCGGCAACATCAACCTGCTGAACCTGAAGAAAGCGCTCGGTCCGTCGTTCGTGAACGCGTCCGGCGCCGTGCAATGCGGTACCGCCGCTGCGCCGATCCCGATGAGCCAGTGCGTACCGTTCAACGTGCTGGGCGGCCCGTCGGCGTCGACCCCGGAAGCGCTGAACTACATCATGTCGAACGGCCAGGGCACCTACGGCTCGACCGTCAACAGCGCCACCGCCGACATCACGGGCGAACTGTTCAACCTGCCGGCCGGCGCGGTCGGCGTGGCGGCCGGCCTCGAGCACCGGAGCGTCACCGGCTTCGACCGTCCGGGCCAGTTCGAGCAGTCGGGCTACTCGACCGACCTGGCGGCGTTCACCACCACCGGCAAGTACAACGTGCGCGAAGCTTACCTGGAAACCAACATCCCGGTGCTCAAGAGCATGCCCTTCGCTGAACTGCTGAGCTTCGACCTGGCGTCACGCTACTCGGACTACAGCAACTTCGGCAGCACGCACAACAGCAAGGCCAGCTTCATGTGGAAGCCGGTCAAGGACCTGCTGACCCGCGGCACCTGGGCCCAGGGCTTCCGCGCCCCGGCGCTGGCCGACACCTTCGGCGGCGGCGGCCAGTCGTTCGACTCCTACATCGACCCTTGCGACAGCCTGTACGGCCAGCGCAAGACCGCGGGCGTCACGGCCCGCTGCGCCGCAGCCGGCGTCCCGACCAGCTTCCGCCAGGTCAACCAGGCCGGCACCCCGGTCCCGTCGACCGGCGCACAGACCCCGTACCCGTTCACGACCGGCCTGGGCAACCGCGATCTGCAACCGGAGACCGCGACGACCAAGACCATCGGCTTCGTGTACAGCCCGGCGTTCATCAACGGCTTCTCGATGTCGCTGGATTACTTCGACATCGCCGTCAAGAACCGCATCACCGGCTTGAGCGTCGCTTACGAACTGAACCAGTGCTATATCAATGGCGTGCAGGATTTCTGCAACAAGGTCACGCGTGACGCCAGCGGCCAGATCACGAACCTGACGCGCGGCAATGCCAACCTGGGCGAACTGGCTACCAAAGGCATCGACTTCAGCTTCAACTACCGCCTGCCGCGCACGCCCTACGGACAGTTCATGGTGCGTTCGGACTCGACCTATGTCGACTCCTACCGCATCAAGAGCACGGCGACCTCCAACTGGGTCAGCTACGCCGGCGAGTTCGGCTACAACCGCGTGAAGTCGACGCTGGGCCTGGATTGGAGCCTGGGCAATTGGAACGCCACCCTGACCTCGCGTTTCTACAGCCACATCAAGACCCACTGCGCGTTCGCCGGCGAGCCTTGCAGCAATCCGAACGACACCACCAGCTGGGGCACAGGCTACAACCGCCAGGGCAACATGGTCTACAGCGACCTGTCGGTCGGCTACGCGCTGCCTTGGAAAGGCCGTGTGATGGTCGGCGCCAACAATGTGTTCAACCGCAAGCCGATCATCACGTACGACGCCAACAGCACTTACGGCGGCACCTCGTCGTCGTCGTCGGTCGATCCTGACAAGCCACTCGACCGCTTCGTCTACGTGCGTTACACCCAGTCGTTCTAATCACGACAGACCGGCAGGACGGCTCGTCCGTCCCGCCGCCTCCGATGCCCGCCCGGCCCGCGCCCGGCGGGCATTTTCTTTTACATTCCGCAATCTGGTCGAGTGACTTCCGGAAACTGCGGACCAATGTGAATTTTCACCAAATCTATCCTATCTGAGCCGTTCTGGCGCACTTCATCCGCTATGCATACCGATCGGCCGAGCTTGCGAAACGGGCATCTCTTAACCCACTCAAATTGCCTATTAAAAACAATGTGACTTTCCTGGAGGGCCTTGATGACGGCAAGAACAACTTTCGTGAGAATTTGTGTAATTACGCATCTCAGCAACAATTGCAAATATGCTCCAGAACGCATTGACACAGCACCTTTTGTAATGATTCCATTGCCCCCTTGGAAAAAATGTTCGTTCGCATTTCTTTCAAACAGTCGCCATAAGCGACGGACCAACACGGCCAGATTTCACAATTCGCCGTGCCCTTACCCCTAGGAGTTGAAACTACCATGATGGAAAAAGCATTGTCCCGTTCGATCCGCCTGATGTGCCTGGGCGGTGTCGCATTCGGGATGCACGCCGCTTACGCGCAAGATACGCAAGGCACCGCGCCGATTCAGAAGGTCGAAGTGACCGGTTCGCGTATCCGCCAGGTCGACCTGGAGACCGCACAGCCGGTCCAGGTGATGACCCAGGAACAGATCCAGAAAACTGGCCTGGTCACCGTGGGCGACATCCTCAACAACCTGTCGTCGGCCGGTACGCCCGACTTCAGCAAGGGCGGCTCGCTGACATCGAACCGCGAGAACGGCGGCCAGTACGTCAGCCTGCGCAACCTGGGCGCGAACCGCCTGCTGGTGCTGGTCGACGGCAAGCGCTGGTCGCAGTCGATCAACGGCTACACCGACCTGTCGACCATCCCGTCGGCCCTGATCGAGCGCATCGAAGTCCTGAAGGACGGCGCCTCGTCGATCTATGGTTCGGACGCGATCGCCGGCGTGGTCAACATCATCCTGAAGAAGTCGATGGAAGGCGGCCAGCTGAGCGTTTACGAAGGCGCCAACCAGCACGGCGGCGACGGCAAGTCGAAGGACTTCTCGCTGACCTACGGCGCCAACAGCGACACCGGCTCGCTGGTGTTCGGCCTGAGCCACACCGAGCAGGGCACGGTCTGGGCGCGCGACCGCGACATCACCGCCTACTCCTACGGTCCGAACCACATCTCCGACGGCCTGGGCGTCAGCCCGTGGGGCCGTATCCGCCAGGTGAGCGGCACGGGTGGCCCGACCGGCATCAACCAGATCCTGAACCACACCGGCAGCTACGACGGCAGCGGCGTGGGCCAGGCGTCGAACGTCATCGGCAACTACCACACCTACGCCGGCGCGGACGCAGACCTGTTCAACACGCCCTCGCAGATGATGTTCCAGATGCCGACCAAGCTGGACAGCATCTTCACCAAAGGCTCGCTGGAACTGCCGTACGGCATGCACTTCACCAGCACCGCGATGTTCGCCCAGCGTGACTCGAGCGCCACCGCCGCCGGTTACCCGATGAACTCGCTGAGCCAGCCGACCTACCCGGTCTACATCGACAAGAACAGCTACTACAACCCGACTCCGGGCCAGGACCTGTTCTTCTACCGCCGCACCATCGAGCTGCCGCGCACCACCGAGAATCAGAACCGCACCCTGCACATCGATGCGACCCTGGCCGGCGAATTCAAGGCCTACGGCCGTAGCTTCAACTGGGACATCGGCTACAACCACAGCGACGTGTCCGGCTCGACCCTGTCGAACGGCAACCTGAACCTGATCAACCTGAAGAAGGCTTTGGGTCCGTCGTTCTACAACCCGGCCACCCAGCAGGTCCAGTGCGGCACCGCGGCCAACCCGATCGCGCCGAACCTGTGCGTGCCGTTCAACATCCTGGGCGGCCCGTCGGCATCGAACGCCGCTGCCCTGGCCTACGTCAACGAAACCGGCCAGGCCACCTACGGCTCGACCGTCAACAGCGCCACCGCCAACATCAGCGGCGACCTGTACGACCTGCCGGCCGGTGCACTCGGCTTCGCAGCCGGCATCGAGAACCGCAGCCTGCGCGGCTACGACTTCCCGGGCCAGATGGAGCAGGCCGGCTACTCGACCGACCTGGGCGCCAACACCACTGTCGGCCACTACAACGTCAAGGAAGAGTACCTCGAGGTAGCGATTCCGGTCCTGAAGGACCAGCCGTTCGCGAAACTGCTGTCGTTCGACGTCGCCACCCGCCACTCGGACTACAGCAACTTCGGCGTCGCCAACAACAGCAAGGTCAGCTTCATGTGGAAGCCGATGGGCGACCTGCTGGTACGCGGCACCTGGGCACAGGGCTTCCGCGCCCCGACCGTGGGTGATACCTTCGGCGGCGGCCAGCAGACCTACGACAACTACCTGGATCCGTGCGACAGCCGTTACGGCGAAGCCGCCTCCAACCCGGCCGTGGCCGCACGTTGCGCCGCTGCCGGCGTACCGGCCGGCTTCCGCCAGCTGAATTCGGCCGGCGTACCGGTCGGCGGCACCGGCGGCCAAGGCGCCTACCCGTTCTACTCGGGCGCCGGCAATACGACGCTGACCCCGGAACGCGCGATCACCGACACCCTGGGCTTCGTGTACAGCCCGTCGTACCTGCCGGGCTTCTCGGCGTCGGTCGACTGGTACCGCATCAAGGTGAGCAACATGATCAGCCCGGTCGGCGCGACCTGGGTGGCGAACCAGTGCTACATCGAGAACAACCCGACCTTCTGCGGCGCCATCGGGCGTAACGCAGCAGGCGAGATCGCGAACCTGTCGCGCGGCAACCTGAACCTGGGCGAAATGCAGACCGACGGCGCGGACATCTCGTTCGGCTATCGCTTCCCGATGACCCAGTACGGCCGCTTCGCGCTGCGTTCGGACACCTCGTACGTCCACTCGTTCAAGCAGAAGTCGACCTCGGACGCCGAGTGGCAGGATTACGCCGGCGACTACTTCTACAACAAGTGGAAGTCGACCACCGCCGTGGACTGGAGCATGGGCAACTGGAGCGCCACCTGGACCGCCCGTATCTACAGCGCCGTGCGCGACCAGTGCTGGGATACCGAAGCCGCGATCGAGTGCACGAACCCGACCGGCTACACCGAAAGCTTCGGCACCGGCTACAACAAGCTGGGCGCCGAGGTGTATCACGACCTGAACGTGGGCTACAAGACCTCGTGGAAGGGCCAGATCCAGTTCGGTATCAACAACCTGTTCGACAAGAAGCCGCGCATCGCCTACACCGCCTATACCTCGGGCACGGCGTCGTCGTCGTCGGTGGACCCGAACATGCCGCTGGACCGCTTCTTCTACGTCCGCTACAACCAGTCGTTCTAATCCGAACGTAACGGTTTGACCGATGCCCGCCAGGTTCGCCTGGCGGGCATTTTTTCATGCGAGCGGGTATGATGGGCGGTCGGACCAACAACATCGAACCATGGTAATCAAACTCAAGAACGACAAGGACATCGCCAAGATGCGCGTGGCCGGCCGCATGGCCGCCGAAGTGCTGGAGATGATCTCCGAACACGTGGTGCCCGGCGTCTCCACCGAAGAGCTGGACCGCCGCTGCAACGAATACATCCGCAAGGTGCAGAAGGCCACGCCAGCCAACGTCGGCTACCACGGTTTCCCCAAGACGCTGTGCACCTCGATCAACGGCGTGGTCTGCCACGGCATCCCGAGCGAGAAGGACGTGCTGCAGGACGGCGACATCATCAACATCGACGTCACCGTGATCAAGGACGGCTGGCACGGCGACACCAGCCGCATGTACTTCGCCGGCACGCCCTCCCCCGAGGCCAGGCAGCTGGTCGACACCACCTATGACGCGATGATGGCCGGCATCCGCGCGGTGCGCCCGGGCGCGCGCCTGGGCGACGTCGGCCATGCGATCCAGAAGCTGGCCGAAGCCAAGGGCTATTCGGTGGTGCGCGAGTACTGCGGCCACGGCATCGGCCGGGTCTACCACGAAGACCCGCAGGTGCTGCACTACGGCCGCCCGAACACCGGCATGCTGATCAAGGAAGGCATGACCTTCACGGTCGAGCCGATGATCAACCTGGGCGAAGCCGACGTCGAGCAGCTCGACGACGGCTGGACCGTGGTCACGCGCGACCGTTCGCTGTCGGCGCAGTGGGAACACATGATCGCCGTCACCCACGACGGGTTCGAGATCCTGACGCCCTGGCCGAAGAAGTGATGCGCTGACCCGGCGCGTCGCACACGATCGACGAAAAAAAACCCGCTGGCGTGAACCAGCGGGTTTTTTGTTCTCCGTTTATCAGAACGTGTAGCGTGCGCTCAGGCTGTAGTAACGGCCATACGGGTTGTGCAGGCTTTCGTTGTAGCCGACGGCGGTATTGCCCGGATCGTAAGGCGCCTTTTCGTCGTTCAGGTTCTGGATGTTCGCGTTCAGCGTCCAGTGCTTGAAGCCGGTATAGGTGTAACCCAGTCCGACCGTCACCCACTCCTTGATCGAGCAATCCGGATAGAAGGTGGTGTACAGCGGGATCGTGTTGCTGCCCTTCGGGCTGTACTGGCAGAACGGCTGCGGGTAGGTGGTCGCGCCATCGTACACGCGCAGGTACGAGATCGGACCCACGTAGTTGAGCGACAGGTTGACCGCGTGGTCCGCCAGCTTCCAGGTGCTCGACACACTGCTCTTCCAGCGCGGGATCGGCGTGCCGGAGTTGAGCGACCAGTCGTAGATGTTCTGGATCGTGCCGACCACGTTGTGGATCGGATCGCCAGGATGGGTCTGGATATAGTACTTGCTGGTGTAGGTCGAACGCAGCGTGGTCGACAGCGAACCCCACTCGCCGAAGTTGTTGCGCAGGTGGCCTTCGATGTCGACGCCGCGCAGTTCGGTCATGCCCTGGTTCATCCACGGGGTGTAGATCATGACCAGCGGGCCCGTGCCCGAGATCGGCTTGCCGCTGGCGTCGGTGATGAAGTTGACCGGGTTCGGGTCACGCACGACGTTGGCCGGCATCAGGTCTTCGTTCCTCAGGGCGTCGGCAGCGCTGCCCAGCACGATCTCGTTCTCGCGCTTGATCTTCCAGAAGTCCATCGTGACGTCGAACTTGCTGCTCGGCGACCAGATGAAGCCCAGGTTGTAGCTCTTCGAGGTTTCCGGCTTCAGGTTCGGGTTGAAGCCGCCGGTACCGCCCACGCTCTTGGCGCAGTCGGCGGTGGTGCCATTCGGCTTCGGCGTGATCTCGTCCTCTTCGCAGCGCTTCGGGTCCCAGGTATTGTTCAGGAAGAACTGGGCGCCGCCCGGCACGATCTGGCTCAGCGACGGCGCGCGGAAACCTTCGGCATAGGTGCCGCGGACGGCGAAGGTATCGGTCACGGTCCACTTGCCGCCGACCTTCGGCACGAAGTTGGATTTCAGGTTCGGATACTTGTCGACGCGGCCGGCGAAGTCGAACGAGAGGTTCTTCAGGACCGGGGCGCCGAGCTCGACGAAGGCCGACTTGACGTCGCGCGAGCTGCTCAGGATGGTGTTGGCCAGGCCGAAGATCTGGCCCGTCGCCACCAGCGGGTCCGGCGCCAGGTCGACCTTTTCGCGGCGCAGTTCGACGCCGGCGGCAAAACCGATCGTACCGCCCGGCAAGTGACCGAACTCGGTGTTTGCCTTGGCATCCCACTGGGTGATCTGCGAGGTATTCTGGGTGAGGACGTCATGCCCGATGGTCGGGTCGGCCGCGACCTGCGCGATTGGCAGGTTCTGCGTCATCAGCTTGTTCAGGGTCGGCAGGAACAGGCGGCCATAGGTGGTGCTTTCGTTCTCGGCGCGGTTCCAAAGCAGCGCGGATTCCCAGTTCCAGCCGAAGTGGCTGCCCTGCAGGCCAGCCAGTGCACGCTTGCCCTCGTTGATGGTGGACGAGCCGCCGCGCAGGTTGGTGAAGCGGTAGGCCAGCGAGGCGCGCGCATTCGGGAACGGGTTGTCCGGGTGGCCGATCGGCAGGATCGTCTGGTACGACGCGCCCGGGCCGGTCGCGGTCCAGTTGGTCGTGACGCCGGTGCCGATCGAGATCGGTACGTCCTTGTAGTCGCGGCGGGTGCGCGAGTAGGCGGCGTCGGCAAAAGCGACCACGCCGCTCTCGCCAAGCTTGATTTCGCCGTGGCTGATGAGGTTCGCGTCGCGGCCATAGCCCTGAGCTTCCTGGAAAGGCGTGACGTCGAAGTTACAGAAGGTACGGCCCACCAAGGTATTGGTCGGCAGGAAGCCGTTGCCGGCCACGCTGCCGGTGATCTGCTGGTTGGTCGGGCAGCTCGTATTGAACAGCATGTTGGCCGGCGCAGTGGCCTGGGTCACGCCGAAGTTCTTGCTGCCCGATCGGGTTTCCTTGTAGTAAGTCGGGTACTGCGACACCGAGCTGCCGTACGGCGACAGGTAGCGTCCATTGAGCAGTTGCAGCTGGGAGAACTCGACATCCTTGGCATCGATACGCAGGGTCGGATCGCGCTGGGTCACGTCGGCGGTCACCATGAAGTTGTAGCCGTCGGTGTCCAGGTTACCCTTGCCGAAGATGGCGTTGAAACCCTTGTTGCGGAACTGGTTGTTGTCGTTCGCGCTGTAGCGCGCCGCGACCTCGGTCCCTTCGTAGTTCTTCTTCAGGATGAAGTTGATGACGCCGGCGATCGCATCCGAACCGTACACGGCCGACGCGCCGTCCTGCAGGACTTCGACGCGTTCGATGGCCGAGATCGGGATCGAGTTCAGGTCGTACAGGACCGAGTTGCCCTCGTTCGGATCGGCATACGGCGCCGGCGTGATGCGGCGGCCGTTCAACAGGACCAGGGTGGAGGACGAACCCAGGCCGCGCAGCGAGGCCGTGGCGACGCCCTTGGCGAAGCCGGAGCCGCTGCCGTTGTCGTGGTTGCTGTCCGTACCCATCGACGGCACGAAGCGCATCAGTTCGGAGACCGTGGTGGCGCCGGTGTTCTTGATGTCCTGGGCGTTCAGCACACTGATCGGCGAAGTGCCTTCGGTGTCGGAACGGCGCAGGTTCGAGCCGGTGATGTAGACCGTCTGGGTGGCGGGCGTCGGCGTTGCAGTTGCGGCCGTAGCCGTCGTCGCACTGTCCTGGGCGACAGCGAATTGGGTGGTTCCAATCGCAAGCGCGACTGCGAGCACGCTGGGTTTCAGCACTAATCGCTTGTTCAAAGTTTCTCTCTCGTGGGTTGGGATTTTTATTAGATGTGCATACAGCACCAATCCAGTGTGACAAAAACATGACTTTGAGCAAACATTTTTCGTTAAGATATATGTACTTTATTTGTTTGTGTCGCGCGAATGATACAGATCGTTACAACTATCACCGTTTTTTTACATATGCTTAGTTCTAGTATGCATATCAAATTCGGTCAAAGCGTATTTTCATGAAATAAACGGTCTCCGACCGCCAACGCTGCAAAGTCAAAAAAAGCCGACCGATTACGCTGGACGAAAAAAAACCCGGCTCACAGGCCGGGCTCGTTACGCTCGAGGAAGCGGATTACTTGGCGTTCATCAGCGCCACAGTGGTGTCCAGCATGCGGTTGGAAAAGCCCCACTCGTTGTCGTACCACGACGAGACCTTCACCAGGCGGCCCGACACCTTGGTCAGGGTGGCGTCGAAGTTCGACGAGGCCGGGTTGTGGTTGTAGTCGACCGAGACCAGCTGGTCGGTGTTGTAGGTCAGGATGCCGGCCAGCGGACCTTCGGCGGCGGCCTTCATCAGCGCATTGACTTCTTCCACGGTGGTGTCGCGCTTGGCGATGAAGGACAGGTCGACGATCGAGACGTTGATGGTCGGCACGCGGATCGCGAAGCCGTCCAGCTTGCCGTTCAGTTCCGGCAGCACCAGGCCGACCGCTGCGGCGGCGCCGGTCTTGGTCGGGATCATCGAGTGGGTCGCCGAACGCGCACGGCGCAGGTCTTCGTGCATGACGTCGGTCAGCACCTGGTCGTTGGTGTACGAGTGCACAGTGGTCATCAGGCCGTTTTCCAGGCCGATGGCGTCGTTCAGCGGCTTGACCAGCGGGGCCAGGCAGTTGGTGGTGCAGGAGGCGTTCGAGATCACGGTGTCCGACGCTTTCAGCACGTCCTGGTTGACGCCGTAGACGATGGTGGCGTCGACATCCTTGCCGCCCGGGGCCGAGATGATGACCTTCTTGGCGCCGCCCTGCAGGTGGGCCGATGCCTTTTCCTTGGTGGTGAAGAAGCCGGTGCACTCGAGCACGACGTCCACGCCCAGCTCGCCCCATGGCAGTTCCGCCGGGTTACGCTGCGCGAACACGCGGATCTTGTCGCCGTTGACGATCATGTTGTCGCCTTCGACCGACACGGTGCCCGGGAAGCGGCCGTGCGTGGTGTCGAATCGGGTCAGGTGGGCATTCGACTCGGGCTTGCCCAGGTCGTTGATGGCCACGATCTCGATGTCCTGCTTCTTGCCGCCTTCGTAGAAAGCGCGCAGCACGTTGCGGCCGATGCGGCCGTAGCCGTTGATTGCTACTTTGATCGTCATTTAATAACTCCTGATTGGAAAAAGTCCGTTATCGCTGAGAGGATAACGCGAAAATCCGCCGCACGCGATGTCTCCTGTCGCGTGCGGCGGACCAAGCAAAACTCAAGCGGCCATGACCGATTTCACCTTGGCAACCACATTTTCCACGGTGAAGCCGAAATGCTTGAACAGCACCGGCGCCGGCGCCGATTCGCCGAAGGTGTCGATGCCCACCACGGCGCCTTCCAGGCCGACGTACTTGTACCAGAAGTCGGTCACGCCGGCCTCGATCGCCACGCGCGGCAGGCCCTTGCCCAGCACGGCTGCCTTGTAAGCTGCGTCCTGGCGGTCGAACACGTCGGTCGACGGCATCGATACCACACGCACGCGGATGCCCTGCCCGGCCAGCGCATCAGCCGACTTCATGGCCAGTTCGACTTCCGAGCCGGTCGCGATCAGCACGGCCTGCGGGTTCTGGACGTCGCGCAGGACGTAGCCGCCGCGGGCGATGCCGGCGACGGTGTTGGCGTCGCGCTCCATGAACGGCAGGTTCTGGCGCGAGAAGATCAGCGTCGACGGGCCGTCCTTGCGCTTGACCGCTTCACCCCAGGCGACGGTCGACTCGGTCGTGTCGCACGGACGCCAGTTGTCCAGGTTCGGGATCAGGCGCAGCGACGAGACATGCTCGACCGACTGGTGGGTCGGGCCGTCTTCGCCCAGGCCGATCGAGTCGTGGGTGAACACGAACAGCGAACGGATCTTCATCAGCGCGGCCATGCGCAGCGCGTTGCGGCTGTAGTCCGCGAAGGTCAGGAAGGTCGCGCCGAACGGGATGTAGCCGCCGTGCAGGGCGATGCCGTTCATGATCGCCGACATGCCGAACTCGCGCACGCCGTAGTTGATGTGGTTGCCCGGCACGCCCGAGCGGACCGGGATCGATTCCTTCCAGTTGGTCAGGTTCGAGCCGGTCAGGTCGGCCGAGCCGCCGAGGAATTCCGGCAGCGTCGGCGCCAGCGCCTGGATCGCGTTCTGGCTGGCCTTGCGGGTGGCGATGGTTTCCTTCTTCTCGATGGTCGAGGCGATGGCGGCGGCCAGGGTGGCTTCGAACTGGCCCGGCAGCTCGCCCTTCATGCGGCGCTCGAATTCCGCCGCCAGTTCCGGGAACTGCGCGCGGTAGCCGGCGAACTTCTCGTTCCACTCGGCTTCCAGCGCGGCGCCCTTGGCCTTCTGGTCCCAGGCTTGGTAGATCGGGGCCGGGATGTCGAACGGGATCGCGTCCCACACCAGGTGCTCGCGCACCGCCGCGACTTCCTTCTCGCCCAGCGCGGCGCCGTGCACCTTGTCGCCGCCCTGCAGGTTGGGCGAGCCCTTGCCGATGATGGTCTTGCAGCAGATCAGGGTCGGACGGTCCGATTGCTTGGCTTGCGTGATCGCGGCATCGACCGCTTCGACGCTGTGGCCATCCACGCCCGGGATCACGTTCCAGCCGTAGGACGCGAAACGCTGCGGGGTGTCGTCGGTGAACCAGCCTTCGACCTTGCCGTCGATCGAGATGCCGTTGTCGTCGTACAGCCAGATCAGCTTGTTCAGGCGCAGCGTGCCGGCCAGCGAGGCCGCTTCGTGCGAGATGCCTTCCATCAGGCAGCCGTCGCCCAGGAAGGCGTAGGTGTGGTGGTCGACCACGTCGAAGCCCGGACGGTTGAATTCACGCGCCAGCAGCCACTCGGCCAGCGCCATGCCGACCGAGTTGGCGATGCCCTGGCCGAGCGGACCGGTGGTGGTCTCGACGCCCGGCGTGATGTGCACTTCCGGATGGCCCGGGGTCTTGCTGTGCATCTGGCGGAAGTTGCGCAGGTCGTCCATCGTCAGGTCGTAGCCCGACAGGTGCAGCAGCGCGTAGTGCAGCATCGAACCGTGGCCGTTCGAGAGCAGGAAGCGGTCGCGGTTCAACCAGAGCGGATTGGCCGGGTTATGGCGATAGTGGCCGTCCCACAGCGCCACGGCGATCTCGGCCATGCCCATCGGCATGCCCGGGTGGCCGGAGTTGGCTTTCTGGACGGCGTCCATCGCCAGCGCGCGGATCGCGTTGGCCATCAGGGTGGTGGTTTGAACAGGTTTCATGGATGTGGTGAGTCTGAGGATTGGGAAGCTGTGGCGATGCGGCTTGCGTTAACCGAGTATTTTACCAGAGGGCGCCCGGCAACAATTAAAATGGCGGCCTGCTCAACCACCGCATTGCCATCCATGCCACGCTTTTACTGCCCGCAGCCGCTGCATCCCGGCGCCATCGTCGACCTGCCGGAAACCGTCGCTCACCATCTGCACGTCGTGCGCCAGCAGCCGGGCGACGAGCTGGTGCTGTTCAACGGCGCCGGCGGCCAGGCGCACGCACGCCTGGCCGAGATCGGCAAGCGGCGCGCCACGGCCGAGGTCGTCGCCATCGAGGCAATCGAGGCCGAACTGCCCTACCCGATCACGCTGGCCCAGGGCCTGCCCGAGGGAAGCAAGATGGACTGGATCGTGGAAAAGGCGGTCGAGCTGGGCGTCGCGGCGATCGTGCCGCTGGCGGCGCGCCGCTCGGTGGTCAAGCTGGCGGGCGAGCGCGCCGACAAGCGCCTGGCGCACTGGCAGGCGGTGGTGGTCAGCGCCTCCGAGCAATGCGGGCGCAACCGGCTGGCCGAGGTGGCGCCGCTGCAGGCTTTCGATCGCTGGATCGCGCAACCGGCGTCTGAGGTCACGCGCATCCTGCTCAGCCCGCGCGCCGACGCGTCGCTGGCCGCGTGGGCGCGCGTCACGCCCGCGCGCGCGAGCTGCCTGCTGGTCGGGCCGGAAGGCGGCTGGTCTGCGGAGGAGGAAGAAGCGGCGATCCAGGCCGGCGCGGTGCCACTGTCGATGGGGCCGCGCGTGCTGCGCACCGAGACCGCCGGGCTGGCGGCGCTGGCGATGCTGGCGGCGGCCTGGGGCGGTATCTAATATATAGAGGGCAGATGAAAAACGCCCCGGCGGCGCACTCGCGTGCGTGCCGGGGCGTGCTGTCGTACAGCGGCATCGCTGCCGCTGCGGCTCCTGCTTAGAACGTGTAGTTCAGGCCAGCGCTGAAGAAGCGGCCGACCGCGCCTGCCTGGTGCAGCGAGGCGTTGTACGAGGTCTGCGCACCCGAGTTGCCATAGGTGCCGACGTCGATCGGCGGCTGACGGTCGAACAGGTTCAGGATCGAACCTTTCAGGGTCAGGTTGTCGCTCAGCTTGTACTGCACGTTCAGGTTGGTCGCGGTGAACGACGACACCTCGCAATAGTTGGCCGGCTGGGTCAGGCCCTGGAAGTAGGTACGACCGCCGACGTCGAGCGCGGTCGAGGCGCAGTCGGTGCCGCCCACCGACGGGTCCTTGGTCGAGAACGAGCTGGTGTAGTTGACGTTCAAGGTCACGTCCAGCGGGCCACGGACCCAGTCCAGCGAGAACTGGGCGCGGTCCTTCGGATTGCCGGTCGCGCCCGACACCACCGACGGGCCTTGCGTGCCGGCCAGCTCGTAAGTCGTACCGCCGATGCTCTGCTCGTAGCTGAACGTGTGCGCGGCGCTCAGGTCGGCGCGCAGCGTGCCCAGGTCGCTCGGCATGCGCCAGCGGTAGTTCACGTCCGCTTCGATACCGGCGGTCTTGGTCTCGCCCAGGTTGATGTACGGCGAGTTCGCGTACAGGATCGGACCGGCCGGCGGGGTCACCAGGCTGGTGGTGCCGTCGCCGTTCGACATGTCGATCGGGGTCGGGGCGCCGCGCACGTACACCGGGGTGTAGTTCGGGTCGTTACCGGCCGAGGTCACGATCTGGTTGTTGACCTGGATCTTGTAGTAGTCCAGGGTCGCGTTCAGGCCGCGCAGCGGCTCGAGCACGATGCCCAGGTCATACGACTTCGATTTTTCCGGCGACAGGTTCTTGTTGGTCTGCTGCACGTAGGCCGGCTGGATACCGCAACCGGAAGCGAAGCTGCCGGCGGTGGTCGTCTTGCCGCTCGGGCACAGGATCGGGTCGTTGATCGCGTTGTACAGGAAGACCGAGCCCGCCGAGGCGGTTTCCGCCGGGTTCGGCGCACGGAAGCCGCGTGCGAAGTTGCCGCGCAGGGCGAACTGCTGCACCGGGGTCCACTTGAAGCTGGCCGCCGGCGTGAACGAGTTGCCGTAGGTGTCGTAGTGGTCGTAACGGCTGGACAGGTGCACCTCGGTGTTCTTGAGCGGGGTCGCCTGCAGCTCGCCGAAGATCGCGGTGTCGGTCTCCGAACCGAACACGAAGGCCGAGGTGCCGCCGGCCGTGCCGTTCAGCAGCAGGTCAGGCGACGGCGAATCCCAGGTGCGCTTGTGCCAGTGCACGCCGGCCGCCAGGGCCAGCGGGCCTGCCATGAAGTTGTCCATCAACGTGCGCGAACCGCTGGCGTCGAAGTAGTTCAGCTTCGAGACCGAGGTGTTCGAGAAGGTCGGCGACACTTGCGCCACCAGCGACGGATCGTTGCCGCCCAGGACGTTCCACTGGCCGCTGTTGATCGCGCTGTACAGTGCGGGGCGGTTGATGTAGCCGCTGTAGTCGATGGCGACGCGCGACTGCGTGATGCCGCCGGCGATGCTGGTGTCCCAGCCCCAGGCGCTGCCGTGCAGGTCGAGCGCGAAACGGGTCGTCTGGGCGCGGTTGTGCTGCGACGAGTTCGGATCGATGTCGGGGATGTAGCCGTACAGGCGGGCGCGGCCGGTATCGACCACATTGGTTGGGCTGACGTAGCCGCTCGGCGCGAACGGATTGGTCACGTTGGCGCCGACCGCGGCGCCAGGGGCGAAGGTCGTGCTGCGGATCGCGCCGACGGCCGGCGTCGCCTGGCCGGCGTAGTTGATGATGGTATTACCCGCAAAGCTGCTGGTCGAGTAAGTCGTCGGCACGCCGCGGTTGTTGTCGCTGGTGCGTCCGAACAGCGAGCCCTTGAAGGCCAGTTCCCAATCGCCGCTCAGCTTCTTGGTCATGCCGAGCAGGACGTTGATGTTATCGCTCTGCGGCTGCAGGTAGGAGTCGGTATCGCGCACGGCGCACTGACCGGCCCGGTACTTGACGAAATTGCAGCTCGAATCCAGGAACTGGAAGTTGGCCGGATTGCTGGCGCCGCCCTGGCCGGTCGGGTTGTACAGGAACGGCGAGCTGGTCGGCGTCAGGAAATTGTTCAGCGAGGTCGGCACGCCCAGGGTCAGGTTGTTGCCGCCGCGCGAACGCCAGTCGCGGTTGTCCCAGGCGTACTGGTCGCGGTCCGATTCCTTGATCGCACCCTCGTGGCGCCATTCGGCCGTGACGAAGGCGTTGTAGCCGTCGTTGTCCAGGTCGCCGATGCCGGTGCTGATCGACGCGCGCTGGGTCTTGCCGCCGCCGTGCTGGCTGTTGCCGGCTTCGGTCTTGAACTGGGTGCCGTTGAAGCTTTTCTTGAGCTTGATGTTGACCACGCCGGCCACCGCGTCCGAGCCGTACAGCGACGACGCGCCGGACTTCAGGACTTCGATGCTGTCGATGGCGTCGAACGGGATGTTGGAGACGTCGACGAAGGAGCGCTCGCCGTCGTCGCCGATCGCGTACGGCGACATGCGGTGACCGTCGATCAGCACCAGGGTCGAGCCGACCGACAGGCCGCGCAGCGACACGCCGGAAGCGCCGTTGGCGAATGCGCCCGAGAAACCGGTGCCCAGCGTGCCGGCGCCGTTGGCGGCCAGGTCGCTCAGCAGCTCGGCGACCGAGGTCTTGCCGCTGCGTTGCAGGTCTTGCGCCGTCAGCACCTGGACCGGCGCTGCGGTTTCGGTGTCGGTACGGCTGATCAGCGAGCCGGTCACGACCACGCGCTGGGGCGCCGCCTGGCTGGAGGTCGCGCCTTCCGGCGCCGTGGACTGGGCCAGCGCGGGCACACTGGCCAGCAGAGCGCCGCCAGCAATTGCGCACGAGACCGCAAATGGCATCGACTTCATCTTGAACATCATGGACACATCTCCTTCTAGGATTTCATTCAAAAAAGCGGATTGCAATCGCCGCCGGATCGCGGTAGCTCGTGTGAAGCCACACGACGATGGTCCCCGGCGACCTGGTACTGCTTGAACCTCTTATCTTGACTGCTGTATTTACCCATGCTCATCCTGTATTGACTCTTAGGACAAACAGTTTCGACTCACGCTTATTGCGAATAGAACGTTATCGATCAGTTCATAAAACCATAGCAATCAAGAAAGTGTCAAACAGAAGACAATCCGCTTCCGGTCGTGAAATTCGATGTGCTGATGCACCAAAATGGGGATGTTCCTGATACTGCGACGCGGCGTGAATCAGACAGCGGCAAAAATGCCCAGGCTGCGAAAGCCGAGCCATCGGGAGACTGGATAGCTATCCGGTATGCACCGAGGGCCCACATCCGGCCTCGCCTTTACACCTGTAACAGGTTGTAACGAAAAAATGGGGTTGGCGCTTGCCTTTTATTTGACAAGCAATTAACCAGTATTTACACACCCCATTACTTACAGTCGTAAGAATTCGTAACAGATATACGCAAATACAGCGGAGTTTGTGGTAACGACAGAAGGAATACGTTTATTGCGTTGCAATAAAAAAGTCCGTAACAGGGCATGCTTGCGTTCGCTTGCACCGCGACAGCGCAAGGCAATTGGAGAAAAAGGAAATTTTGTACGGCAAGAACGTTGGTTTACTACAACGTATGCACTTTGCATGACGTTTATCAGCTAAAAATTGCGCAGCCTTGATCCGGGTACCAGACCTCTTCTCGCCCCATCATCGGCGAGGAAAAGAAAAAGCCCCGGGGCCAACTGCGCCCCGGGGCTTTTTGCCGGTACTGCCGGAGATCAGAACGTGTAAGCCAGGCCGAGACTGAAGAAACGGCCGACGGCGCCCGCCTGGTGCAGCGACGCGTTGTAGGCGGTCTGCACGGTCGAGTTGCCGTAGGTGTTCGGATCCAGCGGCGGTTGGCGGTCGAACAGGTTCAGGATCACGCCGCGCACCGTCAGGTTCTCGCTCAGTTTGTACTGCACGTTCAGGTTGGTTGCGGTGAACGATGCGATCTGGCAGTAAGCGTTCGGCTGGGTCGGGCCCGTGAAGTAGGCACGGCCGGTGATCGCGGCGGCGGCCGTGGCGCAGTTGTTGGCGCCGGCCGACGGGTCGAGCGCCGAGAAGCTGCTGGTGTAGTTCACGTTCACGGTCACGTCCAGGGGGCCGCGCGCCCAGTCGAGGCTGAACTGTGCGCGGTCCTTCGGCGAACCGGTCGCACCCGACACCACCGACGGACCTTGGGTGCCGGCCAGCTGGTAAGTGACGCCGGCGATGGTCTGCTCGTAGCCGAAGGTATGGGCTTCGCTCAGGTCGGCGCGCAGCGTGCCCAGATCGCTCGGCAGGCGCCAGCGGTAGTTCACGTTGGTTTCGATGCCGGTGGTTTTGGTGGTACCGGCATTGATGTAGCGCGATTCCGCGAACAGGATCGGACCCACGGCCGGGGTGGCGACGACCGAACCGCCATTGCCGTTCGAGACGTCGATCGGGGTAGCCGGGCCGCGCACGAAGGTCGGCGCATAATTCGGGTCGTTGCCGGCTGCGGTCACGATCTGGTTGCTGACGTCGATCTTGTAGTAGTCGACGGTCGCGTTCAGGCCCTTGACCGGCTCGAGCACGACACCCAGGGTGTAGGACTTGGATTTTTCCGGCTGCAGGTCGGGATTCGGACGCTGCACGTAGGTTGGCGTGAGTGCGCAGGCGCCGGTGATCGGGACGCCGGCCGGCTTGGTGCTGCCGGCCGGGCACAGGACCGGATCGTCGATGCCGTTCGAGCTGAAGAACGAGCCCGAGTTGCCGCTCTCGGCCGGGTTCGGCGCGCGGAAACCGCGCGCGAACGTGCCGCGCAGGGCGAACTGCTGCACCGGGGCCCACTTGAAGCTGGCGGCAGGCGTGAACTCGTTGCCGTAGGTGTCGTAGTGGTCGTAGCGGCCAGAGACGTGCAGCTCGAGGTTCTTGATCGGGGTCGCCTGCAGTTCGCCGAAGGCGGCGGTATTGGTTTCCGAACCCATCACGAAGGCGGTGGTGCTGCCGACCGTGCCGTTCTGGGTCAGCGCCGCTGGCGGCGCGTTCCAGTCGCGCTTGTGCCAGTGCACGCCGGCCGCCAGGGCCAGCGGGCCGGCGCCGAGGTTGTCCATCAGGGTGCGCGAGCCGACCGCGTCGAAGTAGTTCAGCTTCGATTCGAGTCCGTTCGAGAACCCGGGCGCGACCTGGCTCAGCAGGTCGGGGCCGTTGCCGCCCACTACATTCCATTGGCCGCTGCGGATCAGGCTGTACAACGCGGCGCGGTTGACGTAGCCGCTGTAGTCGATGTTGGCCTTCGACTTGGTCAGGCCGCCCGCGACGCTGACGTCCCAGCCGTAGGCGCTGCCGTGCAGGTCGAGCGCCAGGCGGCTGGTGTCGGCGGTGTTGTGCTGCTGCGACGTGGCCGGCACGCCGGGAATGTAGCCGTACAGTCGGGCGTTGTTCGGGAAAGGATTGGTCAGGCCGGCGCCGACTTGCGCGCCTGGCGTGCCGGCAGGCGTGAACAGCGTGCTCGGCACTGCGCCGATGCCTGGCAGAACCTGACCGTTGTTGATGATGTTGTAACCGGCAAACGTAGTGGTCGAGTAGGTCGGGCCCAGGCCGCGGTTGCTGGTGCTCTGGCGGCGGAACAGCGAGCCCTTGAACGCCAGTTCCCAGTCGTTGGTCAGCTTCTTGGTCATGCCGATCAACAGGTTGGTGTTTTCGACTTCCGGCTGGATGTTGCCGACGTTGTCGTACACCGCGCAGCCGCCCGCCCGGTATTTGGTGAAGTTGCAGTTCGAATCGAGGAACTGGTAATTGGCCGGATTGTCGACGGCGCCGTAGGCTCTGCCGGTGACCGGATTGGTGCCCGGCAGGGCCGGGCCCGACGGGTTGTACAGGAAAGGCGAGCTGGTCGCGGTCAGGTAGCCCAGGCGCGACGTCGGCACGCCGAAAGTCAGGTCGTTGCCGCCGCGCGAACGCCAGTCGAGCTGGTCCCACTGGAACTGGGTGCGGTCGGCCACCTTGATCGAGCCCTGGCGGCGCCATTCGGCGGTGATGAAGGCGTTGTAGCCGTCGGTGTCGATGTCGCCGATGCCGGTGCTGATCGAGGCGCGCTTGGTCTTGCCGCCGCCGTGCTGGGTGTTGCCGCCTTCGGCCGCGACGCGGGTGCCGGTGAAGTTCTTCTTCAGCTTGATGTTGACCACGCCCGCCACCGCATCCGAACCGTACAGCGACGACGCGCCGGACTTCAGGATCTCGATGCTGTCGATGGCGTCGAACGGGATGTTGGAGACGTCGACGAAGGAACGCTGCGAGTCGTCGCCGATCGCGTACGGCGACATGCGGTGCCCGTCGATCAGCACCAGGGTCGAGCCGACGGTCAGGCCGCGCAGCGAGACGCCGGCCGCGCCGTTGGCGAATGCGCCCGAGAAGCCCTGCCCCAGGGTACCGGCGCCGTTGGCGGCGATGTCGTTGAGCAGTTCGGCGACCGAAGTCTTGCCGCTGCGCTGGATCTCCTGTGCGGTCAGCACCTGGACCGGGGTCGGGGTTTCGGTGTCGGTGCGGCTGATCAGCGAACCGGTCACCGTCACCCGCTGCACGCTCGGGGTGGCGCCGGCGGCCTCGGTGGTCTGGGCCATCGCCGGCACACTCGCCGCCAGGGCGCCGCTGGCGATCGCGCATGCGATTGCAAACGGCATCGACTTCAATTTCAACGTCATGAACACTTCTCCTTGTGGGATCTTCATTCGATATGGCCAATGCGTCGTCGGTGCAACGACAGCCGGGCGCTAGCCAGACTGCCGCTCACAGGTTCCGATGGCGCTTTGGCCACATCCATCTGCCGCTATGGCTTTGTATGCCTGTCCGTTCAGAACAAAGCTCTCAACTAACATCCGATCTACGTCAAACGTTACTGATCTATTCATAAAACCATAGCCGCGAAGAAAGCGTCAATACTAGAAAATTGTCGCGGGACACCACATTCTTTCGCTTTTGCTGCACCAGCAAAGTGCATTTTCATGAAGCTTGACGACGATGCGCTGCCCCTCGACGCATACCGAATGGCGGATAATTCAAAAACTTCGCGGAATATCGATGTATGTACACTCATCTTTGTATTTATTTGTAATAACCTTATGCTTTAGCAAAAATATTCCTCTTGCTAATTTGGTGCGTCGGGTACGCTGGTGGAGCACCGCACCAAATGCATCAAGCTGCGCGAAACGGCTGTGTTGTCGCATTCCTGCAACGACTGATATATAGCCGTGCTCCACCACCCCTTCTCGCCCCCGGCAAGCCGATGCCTTATACTTGACGTTTGTCCCGATCCGCCGCTGCCGCGAGATCCCACCATGCTCCGAATCAAAGAACTCAAACTCCCCCTGAACCACCCCGAGCCCGCGCTGCGCGAGGCCATCCTCGAGCGCCTCGGCATCACTGCTGCCGACCTGGTCGACTTCAGCGTCGTCAAGCGCAGCTACGACGCGCGCAAGAAAAGCGCGATCGTGCTGATCTATGCGCTCGACGTGCAGGTGCGCGACGAAGCCGCGGTCATCAAACGCCTGGCCGCCGACCCGCAGATCGGCGCGGCGCCCGACACCGGCTACAAGTTCGTCACCAGCGCGCAGCCGGCGCCCGGCATGCCGCGCCCGGTGGTGGTCGGCATGGGGCCGTGCGGCTTGTTCGTCGGCCTGATCCTGGCGCAGATGGGCTTCAAGCCGCTGATCCTGGAGCGCGGCAAGGTGGTGCGCGAGCGGACCGTCGACACCTTCGGCTTCTGGCGCAAGCGCAAGCTGAACACCGAATCGAACGTGCAGTTCGGCGAAGGCGGCGCCGGCACCTTCTCGGACGGCAAGCTATATAGCCAGATCAAGGACCCGAAGCACTACGGCCGCAAGGTCCTGACCGAGTTCGTCAAGTCCGGCGCGCCGGAAGAGATCCTGTACGTCAGCAAGCCGCACATCGGCACGTTCCGGCTGGTCAAGATGGTCGAGCAGATGCGCGCCGAGATCCTGTCGCTGGGCGGCGAGATCCGTTTCGAAACGCGGGTGGAGGACGTGCTGGTCGAAGGCGAAGGCAACGCGCGCCAGGTGATCGGCGTCAAACTGGCGTCGGGCGAAGAGATCCCGACGCGCCACCTGGTGATGGCGGTGGGCCACAGCGCGCGCGACACCTTCGAGATGCTGTACAACCGCGGCGTGTACGTCGAAGCCAAGCCGTTCTCGATCGGTTTCCGCGTCGAGCACCCGCAATCGCTGATCGACACCTGCCGCTTCGGACCGAATGCCGGCAACAAGATCCTCGGCGCGGCCGACTACAAGATCGTCCACCACGCCTCGAACGGGCGCAGCGTGTACAGCTTCTGCATGTGCCCGGGCGGCACCGTGGTGGCGGCGTCGTCGGAAGAAGGCCGCGTGGTCACCAACGGCATGAGCCAGTATTCGCGTAACGAGCGCAACGCCAACAGTGCGATCGTGGTCGGCATCACGCCCGACGATTATCCGGGCCATCCGCTGGCCGGCATCGCCTTCCAGCGCGAGCTGGAGTCGCGCGCGTTCGTGCTCGGCGGCGGCAACTACGATGCGCCGGGCCAGCTGATGGGCGACTTCGTCAAGGGCCGCGCCTCGACCGAATTCGGCTCGGTGATCCCGTCGTTCAAGCCGGCCGTGCACCTGACCGACCTGGCGCCGTCGCTGCCCGACTATGCCATCCTGGCGCTGCGCGAAGCCTTCGTCGCTTTCGACAAGCAGATCAAGGGCTACTATAAAGAAGACGCGGTGCTGACCGGCGTCGAGACCCGCACCTCCTCGCCGATCCGCATCAAGCGCCACGACGACAGCCTGGAAAGCCTGAACACGCACGGCCTGTACCCTGCAGGCGAAGGCGCGGGCTACGCCGGGGGCATCATGTCGGCGGCGGTGGACGGCATCCGCGTGGCCGAGGCGGTCGCGCTGTCGATGACGTCGTAAGCGATGTCCGCTCCCCTGCCGGCCCGGCCAGCCGCCCTCGACCGCCACGCCGCCCTGGCGCCGGCGCTGGTGATGGCCGGCATGGTGGTGCAGAACCTGGGCGCGGCCTGGGCCAAGCACCTGTTCCCGCTGGTGGGCGCGGAAGGCGTGACGGCGCTGCGCGTCGGCATGTCGAGCCTGCTGTTGCTGCTGGCCGTACGTCCCTGGCGCCAGCGCCTGGCGGCGCGCGATTGCGCCAACCTGGCGATCTATGGCGGCATGCTCGGCTGCATGAACCTGCTGATCTACCGCGCCTTCAACCTGATCCCGATCGGCGTCGCGGTGGCGATCGAAGTCACCGGGCCGCTGGTGCTGGTGCTGCTGCATTCGCGCCGTGCGGCGGATTTCGCCTGGGTCGGGTGCGCGGCGGCGGGGCTGGCGCTGCTGCTGCCGTGGTGGCCGGCTCAGTTTCCCCATCAGGCGCTGGCGCCGGTGGGCGTGGCCTACGCGATCGGCGCCGCGTTTTGCTGGGCCATGTACATCGTGTTCGGCAAGCGCGTCTCCCTGCTCCCCGGCGGCCAGGCGGTGGCCTGGGGCATGCTGGCGGCCGCCCTGCTGACGGTGCCGATCGGGGTCGCCCACGCGGGGGTCAAGCTGCTGGCGCCCCAGGTGCTGCTGGGCGGCCTGCTGGTGGCGCTGCTATCCAGCACGCTTCCCTACACGCTCGAAATGATCGCGTTGCGGCGCCTGCCCCGGCGCGTGTTCGGCGTGCTGGTCAGCTCGGCGCCGGCGGTAGGCGCCCTGGCCGGCTGGGCCGTGCTGGGCGAACGCCTGCTTCCCATCCAGTGGCTGGCCGTGCTGCTGGTGATGGCGGCCCTGGCCGGCAGCGCGGCAACCGCCTGAACGCTTTCCCCGCGCGCGCGTGACGCCTGCGCGCGGGTTGACGCCAAAGCCGCATCGACATAAAGTAGTTAGGTAGCCTACCTAACTGACTCGATATGCCTTCTCAAAACCTCGAACGCAGCCAGCAGGTGTCGGAACAGCTGCGCAGCGCCTTCAAGCTCCTGATCCGTGAGATGCGCCGCGACAGCGAGCCGAGCGCGACCGGCCTGCCGCTGATGCAGACCATGCTGCTGGTCAGCGTCGCCGAGCATCCCGGCATCGGCGTGGCCGAGCTCGCGCGCATGCAGCAGGTGCGCACGCCCACCATGAGCGCCCAGGTCAAGGCCCTGGTCGACGCCGGCCTGGTGGCGCGCGGCGCACCCGACCCGATTGACCGCCGCAGGAGCAGTCTGGCGCTGACCGCAGCCGGCAACCAGCGCCTGCGCGAACTGCACGCGCGCCGCATGGACTGGCTGGCCCAGCGCATCGCCCGTCTCACACCCGCGCAGATCGACGCGCTGGAGGCCGCCATCGAACCCCTGACCCTCATCGCCAGAGCCTGACCGCCCAACCATGACACCGACCTCCCCTATCCGGGACGCCAACGCCCCGGTCACCGACGCCGAGATCCGCGCCGTCTATCTTGCCCTGATGGCCGTACTCGGCCTGGGCGCGCTCGACCAGAGCATCGTCGCCACCGCGCTGCCGCGCATCGTCGCCGACCTGGGCGGCCTGGCTCACCTGTCCTGGGTCGTGACCGCCTACGTGCTGGCCTCGACCGCCACCATGCCGCTGTACGGCAAGCTGGCCGACCAGTACGGCCGCCGCCCGATGATCTTCACCGCCTTGATCACCTTCCTGGTCGGCTCGGTGCTGTGCGGCCTGGCGCGCGACATGACCGAACTGATCGTCTTTCGCGCGATCCAGGGCCTGGGCTCGGGCGGCTTCATGCCGCTGGCGCAGATCATCATCGGCGACCTGGTGCCGCCCAAGGAGCGCGCGCGCCGCCAGGGTTCGATCGCGATCGTGTTCGCCGTCACCAGCGTGCTCGGCCCGGTGCTCGGCGGCCTGATGACCGACCTGCTGTCCTGGCACTGGATCTTCTACATCAACCTGCCGGTCGGCGCGCTGGCGCTGTACGCGATCGCGCACTCGCTGCGCAAACCCGCCGCCACGCACGCCCACAGCATCGACTACCTCGGCTCGGTGCTGCTGACGGTGTCGATCACCGCGCTGCTGCTGATCCTGGCGCTGGGCGGCACCGAGTGGCCTTGGGACGCGCCGCAGATCCAGGTCTGCGCCCTGCTGGCGCTGGTGCTGGGCGGCTGGCTGCTGGTGCACCTGCGCCGCACGCCCGAGCCGGTGCTGCCGCCGGACCTGTTCCAGAACCGCGTGTTCAACGTCGCCAGCATCGTGATGGCGCTGACCTTCATGGGCCTGATGGGTGCGAGCGTGTTCTTCCCGCTGTTCTTCCAGTTGGTGATGGGCAGCAGCCCGGCGCGCTCGGGCATGATGACGGTGGCGATGATGGTCGGGATGATCGCCTCGTCGACGCTGAACGGCCGCGTGCTGTCGCGCTCGGGCAAGGTCAAGGCGGTGCAGGTGGCCGGCCTGTCGGTGGCGGTGGCCGCGTTTGCGCTGCTGGCCTGGGGCATGGCCAGCGCCGGCGGCTACCTCGTGATCGAGCCGGCCATCTTCTTCCTCGGCGCCGGCCTGGGCCTGGTGATGCCGAACATGACGATCGCGGTGCAGAACGCCCTGCCGCTGCCGCGGCGCGGCGTCGGCACCGCGATGCTGACTTTCTTCCGCTCGCTCGGCGGCCTGCTCGGCGTGACCGGCTCGGGGGCGATCCTGGCGCACCAGCTGCACCAGCACGGCATCGCTGCGGTGGCCGTCGCCGGCGGACATGGCGCGGCGGCTGCGCCGGCAGTGCAGGCGGCGGCGCGCGAGATCTACCGGCATGCGATCGCCAATATCTTCGGCGCCGGTGCGCTGATCGTGCTGGCCGGTTTGGTGGCCCTGCTGTTCCTGCCGGAGCTGCCGCTCGGTGGCGGCACGGCCGCACCAGATTCGCGCAACTGAGCCATTCAGGTGCAGGAAATGCACCGCAGATGTGCATTTCCGCGCATTTTTCTGTCGTAATTTTTACGTCAAATCTCGCGCGGCATTCCTTTTGAAAAGATGCGTATGCTCGTCTGGCACGCCGGCAAGGAAAGGGATTTCCTTTTAACTACAATGCCCAATGTAAATACTGTCGCATTTGTACGTCAGTGCGCGTAAATGTTTTTGTTCCTGCAGGGTCTGTAAGTGTATCTTATTAGGCTGGAAATATTACAACAATCCTATTTCCGCTAGTTCAACCTAAAGTTAGGAAGAAGATGCTTACAGAAAAAATCATCGCGAGGTCCCTGCGCCTCGTGTTCTCGGGTACGGCGATCGCCGCCGGTCTGGGCTTATCCGCCCACGCCATGGCGCAGACCCAAGAGGTGCAGCAAGCACCGGTCGCGCGTGTCGAGATCACCGGTTCCGCGATCAAGCGCATCGATGGCGAGACCGCAGTGCCGGTCACCGTCATCCGCGCTGAAGACCTGAAGCGTGAAGGTATCACCACCATCGAACAGGTGATGGCGAACCTGAGCGTGTCGCAAGCCCAGACCGGCACCAGCCAGTCGGTTGGCGCATCCACCGGTGGCGCTTCGTTCGCCAACCTGCGTGGTATCGGCGCCAACAAGACCCTGGTGCTGCTGAACGGCCGTCGCCTGGCGAACAACGCCTACGACAGCTCCGCGCCTGACCTCAACATGATTCCGTTCGCCGCGCTCGAGCGCGTCGAAGTGCTGCGCGACGGCGCATCCGCGCTGTATGGCTCGGACGCCGTTGGCGGCGTGATCAACTTCATCACCAAGAAAGACTTCCAGGGCGGGGTCATCACCCTCGGCACCGACTCGCCGCAGCACGCCGGCGGCCGCAGCTATAACGGCAACGTGGCCTACGGCTGGGGCGACCTGGATACCCAGGGCTGGAACGTTTCGGCGGTGATCGACCACCAGGAACAGAACCACATCGCCGGTAACGAGCGTCCGTACAACACCCGTTACTCGGGCGGTCTGTCGGCCTCGACCTACCCGGCAAACTTCAGCCAGGGAGCGGGCACGCTGAACCCGAAGGGCGTCGCCGGCAACCCGGCTGCGCCGAGCTGCGCCAGCGGTGTCGACTTGATCTCGAACGGCGCCGGCGGTTGCACGATGACCACCTCGTCCTTCGTCGACTACGTTCCGCGCAACATCCGCGATTCCGGCCTGTTCCGCGGCACCCTGAAACTGCCGGGCGGTCATGAACTGGGCCTCGAGTACCTGACCAGCCAGAGCGTAGTGGCGACCCAGATCGCCCCGGTCCCGTACGGCAGCCTGTACATGAACAAGACCAGCCCGTTCTATCCGACCGGTGCCGGCCTGGACCCGAACTATCAGTCGCCGACCTACAATCCGCCGGGCACGCAGCCGGGCTGGATCCAGGTGCGCTGGCGCGACCTGCCGAACGGCGCGCGCCAGGACAAGAACACCAACAACCAGCAGCGTCTGGTGTTGTCCCTGGAAGGCAACATCGCTGGCTGGGACTACAACACTGCCGCGACCTGGAACGAAAACCGCGTCAAGGAAGTCCTGATCGGCTACAGCAATGGCGATATCATCAGCCAAGGCGTGCTCAACGGCGTCATCAACCCGTTCGGCGACCAGACCGCCGCCGGTACCGCGCTGCTAAATTCGGCCGGCCTGTCGGGCGAAGTACAACACGCCCGCGGCCAATCGACCGGCCTGGACTTCCATGCAAGCCGCGAACTGGGTGACTGGCTGAACGCCGGCCGCGGTGTCGGCCTGGCATTGGGCGCCCAAGCGGGTTACGACAAGTTCACCAGCGCTGCCAACACCGATTTCGCCACGAAGGTGCAGGCTTCGACCGGTATCGACCCGACCTCGTTCAATTCAGGTACCCGCCACACCTACGCTGTCTACGGTGAGATCAACGTGCCGATCATCAAGTCGCTGGACGTGACCCTGTCGGGCCGCTACGACAAATTCAGCGATTTCGGCAACACGACCAACCCAAAGGTCTCGTTCCGCTTCCAGCCGGTCGACGCCGTGCTGTTCCGCGGTTCGTACTCGACCGGTTTCCGTGCGCCGTCGCTGTATGAGATCAACGCATCGCAGACCTACACCAACACCGGCGGCACCTACAGCGACCCGGTCAACTGCCCGGACGGCAAGACCCCGCTGAACGGCCACGCTTATTCGTCGGTCTGCAAACAGCAGTTCCAGGTTCTGGGCGGCGGTAACACCGCTCTGCAGCCAGAGAAGTCGAAGAACGTCACCCTCGGCGTCATGATCGAGCCGGTCAAGGACCTGAGCGTCGGTGTCGACTTGTGGGCGATCTTCCTGCGTAACACCATCAGCAGCCTGAGCCAGGAAGACATCTTCGATGCGACCCAATACGGCCGCTTCTCGTCGGTATACCATCGCAACCCGGCCGGCGAACTGGCAGTTGACGGCTCGCAGTGCCCGAACCCGGCAACTTGCGGCTACATCGATGACCGTACCCAGAACCTGGGTGGCACGATCACCAACGGTGTCGACCTGTCGCTGAACTACCGCTACCGCACTGGCCGCTTCGGTAACTTCACCCTGGCCTCGAACGCAACGTACATCCACAAGTACGAGTACCAGAACGAACCGGGTGGCGACTGGCTGCAGAACGTCAATGTGTTCTCGGGCTCGGGTCCGATCTTCCGTTGGCAGAACACGACCAACCTGGTCTGGAACAAGGATCAGCTGTCGGCAGGCCTGACCGCGCGTTACAAGACCGGTTACCTGGACCAGGGCGCAGGCAGCGCCAGCACCCTGGCCAGCGACTTCCAGCCGCTGGGCTTCCGCGTCGCTTCGTACACCACGTTCGACAGCTACGTGTCGTGGAACCAGAAGAAGGGCCTCGGCCTGACCTTCGGCGTGCGTAACCTGTTCGACCGCGATCCGCCGCTGTCGTACCAGAGCCAGACCTTCCAGGCCGGCTACGATGCGCGCTACACCGATCCGATCGGCCGTACCTACTACGTTCGCGGCACCTACACCTTCTAAGGTCTAGAGCAGCAACGACAAGCTGACGGTTCGCCGTCATCGACGCCCGGCTCCGTGCCGGGCGTTTTTCATTGCACGCCCGGCACGGTCTACGTAGACTGATACGTTCCGGCAATTACACTTCATAGGACATCCTGCATGCGCCGCACCGCCCTCGCCTCCTTGTTTGCTTCCTTTGTTGTCACGTCGCTCGCGGCTGCCGCCGAGTTCAACCTGCCCGCCACGCCCCAGACCGTGGCCTGGGGCTATTACTCCGGCCAGGCCAAGCCGGTCCTGAGCGTGCACTCGGGCGACACCGTGCGCATGCAGACCCTGTCGACCTGCGGCTCGCGCGAGCGCATGCAGGCCAACGGCGTCAAGCCCGAAGACATCCCGGCCTACACCGACGACATCTACAAGAACGTCACCGACAAGGGTCCGGGCGGACACATCCTGACCGGCCCGGTCGCGATTCTCGAGGCCGAACCCGGCGACGTGCTCGAGGTGCAGATCCTGAAGGTCGACATCGACGTGCCGTTCGCCTGCAACGTGTTCGGCGTCGGCTCCGGCTTTTTGCCGATGGAATACCCGTACAGCCGCTACAAGGTCGTGCCGCTCGACCGCCAGAAGATGGTGGCGCACTTCGCGCCCGGCATCGAGATCCCCCTGAAACCCTTCTTCGGCAGCATGGGCGTGGCCCCGGCCGGCGGCAAGATCGACAGCGCACCGCCGTTCGTCCACGCCGGCAACATGGACAACAAGGAGCTGGTGGCCGGCACCACGCTGACCATCCCGGTCGCGGCCAAGGGCGCGCTGTTCGAGGCCGGCGACGGCCATGCGGCGCAGGGCAACGGCGAAGTCGACATCACCGCGCTGGAAACCTATTTGTCCGGCACCTTCCGCTTCGTGGTGCACAAGAACCGCCACCTGACCTGGCCGCGCGCCGAAACGCCGACTCACTACATCTCGATGGGTTTTTCGAAAGACCTGAAGGAAGCGACCACGATGGCGCTGCGCGACATGATCGCCTTCCTGGTCGAGGAAAAGCACCTGAGCCGCGACGACGCCTACATGCTGGCCTCTACTGCGGTCGACATGGAGATCACCCAGCTGGTCGACGGCAACGTCGGCGTGCATGCGATGTGCCCGAAGAAGATCTTCACGGCGGCGCAGCGCTGATCGCGGTGTGACAATCCGAGGATAAGTGGAAGGGTACGGGACGGTAAGATGGCGCAAGCCCACTTTCCGTTCCCGCCATGCCACCGATCCGCCTTACCGCCACCCTGCCCTGCGCCGCGCTGCTCGCGCTGCTCGCACTGGGCGCGCCGCTTGCCCACGCCGCGGTCGAATGCAGCGGCGCCTGTCACGACCTGGTCGACAAGGCCCGCGCGCTCGAAGGCCAGGGCAAGTACCAGGACGCGCTCGATACCTACAAGGCCGCCGAGCAGGCCAGGCCGGTGCGCGACATGCAGCTCGACAGCCCGTCCTGGAAGCCTGGGAGGCCGCGCACCCGGGCGGCGTCAAGGCCTTCATCGACCGCTACGGCCTGCGGCCCTGAGCTGGTACGAAAAAAAACCGCAGCCGAAGCTGCGGTTTTTCGTCATGCGCTGAAAGCTGGCGCGCTTAGAACTTGTAGTTCGCGCTCAGGTAACCGGTCTGGCCATGCACGTCATACCAGGTCGGATCGTAACCCGCCTGGAAGTACGAACCGGCGGTGATGACGTCGGTCGGCTTGCGGTTGAACAGGTTCTTGATGCCGGCGGTCAGGGTCAGGTTCTTGATGCCGGCGTAGCTGCCCTGGATGTCCCAGGTCGAGAACGCGCCGACGTGCTGGGCGATGATCGGACCGTTGTCATAGTCGGTATCGGCACGCGCGTTGTCGTAGTACCCGCTCTGGAAGTTGTTGATCAGCGAGGCGCTCCAGTCCTTGCGCTTCCAGTCCAGGCTCAGCTGGTCCTTCCAGCGGAAGATGATGCCGGCCGTGACCGCGCTAAGCACGTTGCCCTGGTTGTCGATGGTCGCGGCGACGCTGCGCTGCACCGTGCCGTCCGGCAGGGTCAGGTCGTACTTCGAGGTGTAGGTACCATTCAGGCGCAGGCCGAAGTTGCCGTAGGTCGGGCTCTTCAGGAAAGCGTAGCGCGCGTCGAGGTCGATGCCCTGGGTCTTCACGCTGCCGGCGTTGATGTTGGTGCCGACGATCGAGGTGATGTTGCCGCCTGCATCACGAGTCACCAGGCCGGTGTAGGCCGGGTTGCCCAACGCCGCCTGGGCGACGGTGGCCTGCGGCGCCAACGTGGTGACCAGGTTGTTGACGTTGATCTTCCAGAAGTCGACGGCGATCGACATGCCCTTGACCGGGTCGACCACGAAGCCGAACGAAGCCTGCTCGGATTTCTCCGGCTGCAGGTTCGGGTTGCCGCCGTAGAGCACGTTGAACTGGCCGCTCTGACCGGTGACCGGATCCTTGAAGTTGGCGCTGGTGCCGAGGGTCTGCTGGTTCAGCAGCTCAGGCAGCGACGGCTCGCGGAAGCCTTTGCCGTAGGACGCGCGCAGCAGCAGTTGCGAGAACGGCTGGTAGCGGAAGCTGACCTTCGGGTTGGTCGCCGAGGCGCCGGGGTAGCGGTCGTGGCGGACGGCCACGTCGGCTTCCAGGTGCTTGACGATCGGGATGATCGCTTCGGCGAACACGGCCGAAGAGGCGCGCGAGGCCGACAGCGGCAGCTGGGCGCCGCCGTAGCCCGACACGTCGCCGCTCTGGTACGCCTGGCTCGGGTTGATCGACAGGTTCTCGTCGGCCATCGAGGCGCCGACAGCGACGCTGACCATGCCGGCCGGAAGCTTGTACACCTCGCCCGAAATCTTGGCGTTCAGGGCGTCGTTGCGCAGCACGGCGTTCATCACCGGACCGACGTAGTTGGTCGCGTAGATCTGCTGGGCCAGGGCCGGGCTCTGGTACTGGGTGAACGGGTTGAAGGCGTTGTTGTTGCTCAGCAGGCCGACCAGAGCGGTCTGGTTCTGGTAGCCCTGGATCGCGCGCTCGGTCACGTCGCTCGAGTTGTGGGTGTAGGCGACGTCGTAGTCGAAGCCCTTGACGGTGCCGGTGAAGCCGGTCACGAAGTGCGTGGCAAGCGCGGTGTCGCGCGCGATGCGGTCGCCGCCGTCGAAGGCGCGGTAGCTGACCGAGACCGGCTGGCCGTTGATGGCCGGGGCGTTGGCCGCCAGCCAGGCGCCCGGGTAGTACGGGCTGCTCGGCTGGATGACGATCGACGGGTACTGGTTGTTGGCGGCGAACTGCGGGTCGGTCGACAGGAAGCTGTTGCTGTACGGCGAAGCCTGGCCTTGCTGGGTCGTCTCGTTGCGCGAGAAGAAGCCTTCGGCGAAGAACTCGGCGTTGTCGTTCAGCTTGAAGTGGAAGCTGCCGCCGACGTTGGCGCGCTTCACGGCCGGAACCAGGTTGCCGTACGGCGAGCTGTTGAAACGGCAGTCGCCATAGACGGCGTCGTAAGCGCTGCCGTTGGCGGCGCAGTTGTTCGGCGACAGCGGATTGCCGATGGGCGAACCGGTCTGGCCCAGCGAGTTCGGCACCACGCCCTGGGCGTTGCGCTGGGTGGTCGGCAGGAACGGGCTGATGGTGCCGCTCGGAGTGGCGCCGGCATCGCGGAAGCCGTTGTTTTCCCAACCCTGGCTGGCGTAGTCGCGCTGGCGGCCGAAGATGGCCTCGTCCTTGCTGAAGTCAGCCGACACGGTGAAGTTGTAGCGGTCTGCATCGAGGTCGCCCCAGCCGGCCAGGATGCTGGCCTTGTGGGTCTGGCCGCCGCCGTAACGGCTGACGCTGGTGTAGCCGCCCACTTCCACGCCCTGGTAGTTTTTCTTGGTGATGAAGTTGATCACGCCGCCGATCGCGTCGGAACCGTACACGCCCGAAGCGCCGTCCTTCAGCACTTCGACGTGGTCGATCTGGGCCAGCGGGATCGAGTTGACGTCGACCGCGGTGCCATCGGTGGCGTAGTTGCCCAGGCGGCGGCCGTTGACCAGCACCAGGGTCTTGCTTGCGCCCAGGCCGCGCAGCGACGCGGTCGATTCGCCATAGGTCGACAGGCCCGCACCTTCGGCCTGGTTGGTGGCGCCGGCCATCGAGTTCGAGCTCAGCGTGGTGAGCAGCTCGGCGGTGTTGGTGGCGCCGGTGCGGGCGATGTCGGCGGCGGTGACGGTCTGCACCGGCAGCGAGCCTTCGACGTCGGCACGCTTGATCGACGAACCGGTGACTTCGACGCGGGCGATGGGGGCCGACGCATCCTGCGCCAGCGCGGCTTGTGCGGACAGGCCCAGGCCCATCACGACGCCGCTTGCGAACATCACGCGCACCGAGCGCGAAATGATAGTTTCCTTCAGCATTGAAAATCCAGACTCAAGAGTTGATCCAAGACGTTCGGGTCACAGTGGACATTGACCCAATCGGGGAACGCATCTTGAGCGGCTGCTTACTGAAGGTCAATCTTTACGATATCGAAATGAGGGGAAAGAGCAACATTAACATTACGAAACAATATAACACTTGCCGAGGCGATTTTTCACTATCAAATTGTTCTCTGAATCTCACCGAATGTAACGACAGTCATTACAACCAGCCGGACTTCTTGAACAATCGGTAGAGGTAGCCGCAGACGCCGACCATGATCGCCAGCGCCATCGGATAGCCCCACTTCCAGTTCAGCTCGGGCATGTACTTGAAATTCATGCCCCACACACCGGCGAATGCCGTGAACACGGCGAAGATCGCGGCCCACGACGCCAGCCGCTTGTTGACCTCGCTTTCGTCGATCGAGACCATCGACAGGTTGACCTGGATCGCGGTGGCGATCGTGTCGCGCACCGCGTCGAGCCGGCTGGCAATGCGGATCAGGTGGTCCTGTACGTCGCGGAAGTAATCCTGGGTGCCTTCGACCAGCTTGGGCACGCGCCCGTTGGTGAAATGGCCGACCGCGTCCAGCAGCGGCATGACGGCATGACGCAGCGTCAGGCCCTTGCGCTTGAGCTGGTACAGGCGCTCGACGTTCTGGCGCTGGGCGCCGTGGGTGAAGATGCGGTCCTCGATGGTCTCGAGTTCGGATTCGAGCATGTCGACCACCGGGAAATAGCGGTCGACCACGGCGTCCATCAGCGCGTACAGCACGAAGGCCGAGCCCATCTGCAGCAGGTGCGGCTCGCGTTCCGCGCGTGCGCGTACGCCCAGGAAGCCCTGTTGCGAATCGCGCCGCACCGACAGCACGTAGTTCGGCCCGGCGAAGATCGCGACTTCGCCGCTGGTCAGGCCGTCGCCTTCGATGTCGACCGTGTGCACCACGGCGAACAGGCAGTCGCCGTATTCCTCGACCTTGGGCCGCTGGCGGCCGCGCGCGGCGTCCTCGACCGCCAGCTCGTGCAGGTTGAACTCTTCCTGCATCTTGGCCATCTCTTCGGCGGTGGCGTCGCGCAGCGCGACCCAGACGAAGCAGTCGGGCTTGTCGAGATAGTCGCTGATGTCCTCGATCGGGATATCGGACAGTTTTTTGCCTTCCTGGTAGGCGACGCAGTTGATCAGCATGGGAATTTCGGCGCGGCAGTGCTCGTTGTGCGGACGGCAAGAGCTTACACCATCGCCGCGCGACGGGGGGCATGCGCATGACGGAGCGGTAATGTGGACCACCCGTCGCCCCGGCGCAGGGCGGGGTCCATGCTGATCAGGGGCCTGGACTCTTTCGGATAACGTCCCCGGACTCTTTTCGGAATAGAGTTCCCCGAACTCTTTTCGGAATAGAGTTCCCCGAACTCTTTTCGGAATAGAGTCCCCCGGACTCTTTTCGGAATAGAGTCCCCCGGACTCTTTTCGGAATAGAGTCCCCCGGACTCTTTTCGGAATAGAGTCCCCCGGACTCTATTCCTCCCCCGGACCTTATTCCTCCTTCGCCCCGTCGATGCCCAGCTCGGCGATCTTGCGCGTGATCGTGTTGCGCCCGATGCCCAGCCGGATCGCCGCGTCGTTCTTGCGGCCGTGGGTGTGCTTGAGCGCCGTGCGGATCAGCGCCGACTCGAACTGCCGTCCCAGCACGTCCATCACTTCGACCTGGCCGTCGGACAGCATGCGCGCGGCCTGCAGCTCCAGCAGGCCGATCCAGCCCTCGGCCCCGGACGGGAGGCCCGCCAGCGCCGTCAGGCCGGTCGCGCCGTCCGCCGGCGCGTGTTGCGGACCGGCCGAGGGCGCCGGCATCGCCACCGTCGCCGCCGCGGCCAGGCTGTTGGCGCCGGCGGGCGCGGCCTGGGTCAGGTCGCGCGGCAGGTCTTTCACCTCGACCGTCTGGCCCGGCGCCATCACCGTGATCCAGTTGCACAGGTTCTCCAGCTGGCGCACGTTGCCCGGCAATTCCAGGCCGGACAGGAAGCGCTGCGCGTCCTCGCTCAGGCGCTTGGGCTCGACGCCCAATTGATGAGCGCTCTGCACCAGGAAGTGGCGCACCAAAATGGGGATGTCATCGCGCCGCTCGCGCAGGGATGGCAGGCGCAGGCGGATCACGTTCAGGCGGTGGTACAAGTCTTCCCGGAACAGGCCGTCGCGCACGCGCTGCTCGAGGTTCTGGTGCGTCGCCGCGATCACGCGCACGTTGGCCTTGACCGGCTGGTGCCCGCCGACGCGATAAAAATGGCCGTCGGACAGCACCCGCAGCAGGCGCGTCTGCAGGTCGAACGGCATGTCGCCGATCTCGTCGAGGAACAGCGTGCCGTTCTCGGCCTGCTCGAAGCGGCCGCGCCGCATCGCCTGGGCGCCGGTGAAGGCGCCGCGCTCGTGGCCGAACAATTCGGATTCGAGCAGGTCCTTCGGGATCGCCGCGGTATTGAGCGCGATGAACGGCTGTTGCGCGCGCGGACTGTGCTTGTGCAGGGCGCGCGCCACCAGCTCCTTGCCGGTGCCGGATTCGCCGGTGATCAGCACGGTCACGTTCGACTGCGACAGCCGCCCGATCGCGCGGAACACCTCCTGCATCGCCGGCGCATGGCCGAGAATCTCGGGCGTCTCGCTCGGAGCGATGTCGACGCTGGCTTCGCGCAGGCTTTCTTCCAGCGCGCGCCGGATCAGCGCGACCGCCTTGTCGATGTCGAAGGGCTTGGCCAGGTATTCGAAGGCGCCGCCCTGGAACGAGGCGACCGCCGAGTCGAGGTCGGAAAACGCGGTAATGATAATGACCGGCAGGCCCGGATGCTGCTCCTTGACGGCCGCCAGCAGGTCCAGTCCGGATTCGCCCGGCATGCGGATGTCCGACACCAGCACCTGCGGCGTTTCGAATTCGAACGCGGCCAGCGCTTCGCGCCCGCTGGCGAAACTGCGGGTCGCTAGGTTTTCGCGCGCCAGGGCTTTTTCAAGGACCCAGCGAATCGATGCGTCGTCGTCGACAATCCAGATTGGTTTCATGTGTTTCGTGCTTTCCCGCGATGGTTCATTTCAGTGGACCACAGCCGCACTCGACACCCGCCGCTTATGGCAGCGGAATCATGATGCGGAAGTCCGTGAGCCCAGGCCGGGATTCGCACTCGATCAGTCCCATGTGCTGCTGCACGAAGGTCTGCGCCAGCGTCAGCCCGAGGCCGCTGCCGCCTTCGCGCCCGGAAACGAGCGGGTAGAAGATGCGGTCGCGGATCTCGGGCGCGATACCCGGTCCATTGTCGATGATATGCAAGTCTAATGCCAGCCCGTAACGAACCTTGGCCAGGGTGATCTGGCGCGCCACCCGCGTGCGCAGCACGATCTCGGCGTCGCCTTGCGCGATGCGCGCGCGCAGGGCCTGGGCGGCGTTGTGGACGATGTTCAGCACCGCCTGGATCAGCTGCTCCTTGTCGCCGCGGAACTCGGGGATGGAGGCGTCGTAGTCGCGCCGGATCGACAGGCCGGCCGGGAACTCGGCCAGCACCAGGCTGCGCACGCGCTCGCACACCTCGTGGATGTTGACGTCGCCGACGATGTGCGGACGCCGGTGCGGCGCCAGCAGGCGGTCGACCAGCGTCTGCAGGCGGTCGGCTTCCTTGATGATGACCTGCGTGTATTCGCGCAGCGCGGTCAGGTGGGCGTCGGGCAGCTCGAGCTCGAGCAATTGCGCGGCGCCGCGGATGCCGCCCAGCGGATTCTTGATCTCGTGCGCCAGGTTGCGGATCAGTTCCTTGTTGGCCTGGCTCTGGTCGAGGATGCGTTCCTCGCGGTCGAGCTTGAGCTGCTGCACGTTCTCGCGCAGCTCGATCACGACTTCCAGCTCGCCGGCCGCGCTGACGATGCTGTGCACGTGCAGCGGTTCGCGTGCGGGACGGTGCAGCGTCAGGTCCTGGCGCAGGTCGGCGTATTTGTGGGCGAACGCCTGCTCGCACAGCGCGGCGAGCTCGTCGCCGTTGGTGAACAGGCCGGTCAGCTTCTGGCGCGACAGCGACTTGACCGAGACCTCGAGCAGGTGTTCGGCAGCCGGATTGGCGTAGCGCACGTGGCCGGCGCCGTCGATCACCAGTACGCTCGATGCCAGCAAGTCGAGGCCGGCAAAGCGCTCGTGCGCGGGAGGGGTGGCCGGGATCTCGTTCATGAATTATTGGCGGTCACTTAGCGGATATTTGCAATCTCGCGCCTGAGCGCTTCGATGTTCTTTTCGCTGCGGCTGATGTCGTCGCGCATCTGCGCCACACGCTCCTGGTACTTGGCGTAGTTCTTTTCGTTGCCCTGGCGCTCAGGCTCGCCGTTGTTGAAGTCGCGCTTGAGGTTGGCCAGCTTCTGCTCCTCGGCGCGCAATTCCTCGTCGAGGATGGCGCGGCGGTCGTCGTCGCGCGCGCGCTGGGTGGCGCTGTCCACGCGCGGGAAATTGTTCGGGCTGGCGACCGGCTTGGCGCCCTGGCGCATGCTCGCGGCGGGATTGCCCGGGGCCGCGTTCGAAGGCGTCGGCGCACGCGGGGCCGGCATGTAGCCGGGCAGGTCGAGCGCCTTGCAGCCGGGCTTGTTGACGTCGGTGAACTCGACGCGGCCGCTCTTGTCGACACATTTGTAAACGGTCGAATCCGCGCGCGCGCCCGCATGGGCCAGTGTGCACGCCAGCGCCAGCGCGAGATAGCTGCTCCTTGTCATTCGCATCAGTCGGTCGACGCCCGCTCGGGCGGTGATTGGAATCGTTCGACTATACCGCATCCAAATGGAAACGCGGGGAGGCCGGCTGGCTTTCCCCGCGTTTTTGTTACCGTGTGGATACACCTTTAAAAGACGAACCACAAGGATGCCTCGAAAACCGTAGCGAGCGGCCGCAGTTTCGTTTGAGAAGCGCAGCTGTACATCCGGTACAGCAAGCATCGCAAGCCTCGGCGGCCCCAACGAAAATGCAACGCGCAGTAAGTTTGCGAGGCGTCCGACCCCGGATTACGACGAGTAGTACATGTCGAACTCAGCCGGGTGCGGGGTCATGCGCAGACGCTGCACTTCGCCCATTTTCAGCTCGAGGTAGGCGTCGATCATGCTGTCGCTGAACACGCCGCCGCGGGTCAGGAACTCGCGGTCCTTGTCGAGTGCGGCCAGCGCTTCTTCCAGCGAGGCGCAGACGGTCGGGATCAGCTTGTCTTCTTCCGGCGGCAGGTGGTACAGGTCCTTGGTCGCGGCTTCACCCGGGTGGATCTTGTTCTGGATGCCGTCCAGGCCGGCCATCAGCAGCGCGGCGAAGCACAGGTAGACGTTGGCCAGCGGGTCCGGGAAGCGCGTCTCGATGCGGCGGCCTTTCGGGTTCGCCACGTGCGGGATGCGGATCGAGGCCGAGCGGTTCTTGGCCGAGTAAGCCAGCTTGACCGGGGCTTCGAAGCCCGGCACCAGGCGCTTGTACGAGTTGGTGCCCGGGTTGGTGATCGCGTTCAGGGCCTTGGCGTGCTTGATGATGCCGCCGATGTAGAACAGCGCGGTCTCCGACAGGCCGGCATAGCCGTCGCCGGCGAACAGGTTCTTGCCATCCTTCCAGATCGACTGGTGCACGTGCATGCCCGAGCCGTTGTCGCCATTCATCGGTTTCGGCATGAAGGTCGCGGTCTTGCCGTAGCTGTGGGCTACGTTCCAGATCACGTACTTCAGGTTCTGGGTCCAGTCGGCGCGCTCGACCAGGGTCGAGAACTTGGTGCCCAGCTCCATCTGGCCGGCGCCGGCCACTTCGTGGTGGTGCACTTCGACCGGAATGCCCAGCGATTCGAGGATCAGCGACATTTCCGAACGCATGTCCTGGAAGCTGTCGACCGGCGGGACCGGGAAGTAGCCGCCCTTGACGGTCGGACGGTGGCCGCTGTTGCCGCCTTCGAATTCCTTGTCGGTCGACCAGGACGCTTCTTCCGAGTCGATCTTGACGAAGGAACCCGACATGTCGATCTTCCAGCGGACCGAGTCGAAGATGAAGAATTCCGGCTCCGGGCCGAAGAATGCGGTGTCGCCGATGCCGGTCGACTTCAGGTAGGCTTCGGCGCGCTTGGCGATCGAGCGCGGATCGCGGTCATAGCCCTTGCCGTCCGCCGGTTCGATCACGTCGCATTGCATGAACACGGTGGTCTCTTCCATGAACGGGTCGATGTTGGCGGTGTTCGGGTCCGGGATCAGCAGCATGTCCGATGCTTCGATGCCTTTCCAGCCGGCGATCGACGAACCGTCGAAGGCGTGGCCGGATTCGAACTTGTCGGCGTCGAAATGCGAGATGGGCACGGTCACGTGCTGCTCTTTGCCGCGGGTATCGGCGAAGCGCAAATCAACGAACTTGACTTCGTTGTCCTTCAGCATCTGCATTACGTCTGCGGCGGTCCTTGCCATTCGTATCTCCTAATTGAAAAAGGGGTGTCGACAACGCCACGCGGCGCGGTCGATAGGCGCATACGTGATTATGCACGAAATATGCCAGCACTTGACTATGAGCAAATAAACAATCAATCGTTGGTGTGTGTGGTATATGCCCCGTAAAATCAACCGTCCGGCCGATTCGCACAACTTTGATGCGTGCTCATGCATATGCACCAATGAAGTGCAATCGCGTCAGTATGCACCAAGTTAAGGCGCGCTGCACCAAATGTGCGAGCCCGGCCATGCAACCAGGAGAAAGCAATGAATAGCACTGACGAGATCCTCGACCAGGCCCGCAATCGCGGCGCCGGCCTGCCCTATGCTGGCGCAGTCACGCCCCAGGAAGCGTTCGCGCTGGTGCAGAACGATCCCAAGGTCAAGCTGGTGGATGTACGCACCAACGCGGAACGCGACTGGATCGGGCGCGTCGCCATCCCCGAGGCCCAGCACGGTGCAGTCCAGTGGAGTCTTTATCCGGGCGGCGCCCCCAACCCGGATTTCGCCGGCCAGCTGCAGCAGGTCGCCGACAAGGACGACGTGCTGCTGTTCCTGTGCCGCTCGGGCGTGCGTTCGCGCCATGCGGCCCGGGTGGCCACCGAGCTCGGCTACGACAAGGCCTTCGACATCCTCGAAGGCTTCGAGGGCGACCGCGATGGCGACGGGCATCGCAAGACGCTCGGTGGGTGGTGCAAGGCGGGCCTGCCCTGGGTGGGAGCCTGATCCGGCTGGCATGGCGACACATCAAGCGGCAAGCCACGCCGTATGCGATCCCGGGCCACCCGATCGTCGAGCTCGTGACGCCGTGACGTCGGCAGGTCCAGGCGTGACAATTGCTGACAATGTAAGGACGTTGGCATGCTAGCATCGCCGCTGACTTTCATTCTCCGGAGCCTTGCATGACCCGTTCCCCGTCGTCTTCCCGCGCGCGCATGCGCGTCCGCCTCGCCTGCGCCGCGCTTGCCGCCATCTGCGCGGGCGCGCTCACGGCTTGCGGGCCGGGCGGGCCCAAGCCCAAAACGGCCGATGACGGCGACAGCGGCGGCAATACCGGTCCAAGCCGCGGCATCACGCTGCTGGCAGGAAGTGCGACGCTGTACGGCAGCCGCGACGAAAACGGTTCCAAGGCGAGCTTCAATTCGCCGCGCGGCATCGTGGTCGACACCGGCGGCAACCTGTTCGTTGCGGACGAGAACAACCGGGTGATCCGCAAGATCACGCCGGACGGCACGGTCTCGACCTTCGCCGGCACGGCAGGCGCCCAGGCCAGCGTGAATGGCAATGGCAGCCGAGCTCGTTTTACGGACCCGACTGCACTCGCGATCGACGCCAGCAACAACCTATTCGTCCTCGATGGCTACAGTATCCGCAAGATCACGCCCTCTGCCGACGTCAGCACGCCGGTGACGCTGCAGTCCAGCGGCTTCGGCGATAACCTCCGTCTCCATCCTGCCGGTATTGCGATCGATTCATCCGGCAGCCTGTTCATTACCACCGGCGTCGACACCCGACGCCTGTCCGGCGCCCAATATCAAAACGCGATCACACTGGAGGGCCCGGTCAACGACAGTCTCGACAACGTGCTGGTGCCGCGCGGCGTTGTAGTCAATGCCGACGGCGTCGCCTACGTGGCCGACCTGAACAACACCATCAGCCGTGCCACGTCCGGCGCGACCAGCCTCACCCACTTCGCCGGCGTCTCGAGCGGCGGTAGTGCGGACGGCAACGGCAGCCAGGCGAGTTTCCGCCAGGTCGTGGCATTGACCGTGGCCAAAGACGGCACGCTGTACGCGGCCGACGCGCAAAGCAACACGATCCGCAAGATCACGACCGGCGCGGTAACGAGCACGGTGGCCGGCCACATCGGCGGCACGACGCTGGTGCCGGGCAGCCTGACAAACTCGCTGGCCAACGTGGCCGGCATCACGGTCGACGCCAACGGTGTCCTGTACGTCACCTCCGGCAACGCCGTGGTGAAGATCGTGCCCTGACGGCGCCGCGTTCTACAGGTCCTCCGCGCGCCGCTGCGGCGCCGCGCGCACGCGCTGGCGCACCAGGTTGATGTGGCTGCGCAGGCCGTACAGCGCGTCGGCATAGGCCAGCGGGATCGAGATGTGGTTGACGCGCCGTTCGATGTCGTCGAGGCGGCGCAGCTGCTCGGCCTGCACCTCGGGACGGTGCGCCTCGGGTGCGCTTTCCACCGCCAGCTCGACCGCGCGCAGCTGGCCGTACCAGCGGTACACGCGCGAGCGCACGCGCCAGGCGTACAGCGGCGGCACCACTTTCGACAGCGGAATCACCAGCGCGGCCAGCGCCACCGCGACCACCCACAGCCGGTCGAACAGGTTGGCCAGCCAGAACGACAGGTAGCGCTGCAGGAACGGCGGACCGTCGCGGTAGTACTTGGCGGCCTCGCGCGCGACCGGGATCTCGCTGTAGCGCGGCGACGGAAATTGCCCCTGCTGCTGGAACCAGCCGGCGCCGCCATGGATCTCGGTGGCGGCCTTGACGAATGCGTCGATCAGCGCCGGGTGCAGATCGGCGCGCGCCACCAGCGTGGCGGTCGGGGCGATCAGCTGGAAATCCTTGGAGGGAATGTCGCGGCCCAGGTCGACGATCCCGCGCGGCAGCACCACGTGGGTCAGGAAGGGCAAACGGTGCGTATAGGCCTCGGCCTGGCGGAAATCGAACAGCTGGACGCCCGGGGTCTGCAGCAGCATCTGGATCAGCGGCGCTTCCGGCGCCGAGCTGAACACCAGGCCGTCGATCTGCCCGTTCAGCAGCGCCATCGTGGCCGGGGTGTTCTCGAGCTTTGATATCCGCAAGTCGCCTGGCTCGACGTTGTTGGCCGCCAGCAGCTGGCGGAACAGTTGCGGCACGCCGGTGCCCTCGGGGCCGAGGTTGATGCGCAAGCCTTTCAGCTGGGTCAGGCTGCGCAGCACGTCTTTCCGTTTATCGGACGCGCGCAGGAACAGCCAGACCGGCTCGGTGAACAGGCTGCCCAGCGAGACCAGGTCGGCGCGCGCGGCCGGGGCGGCCGAGGCAGCCTGCCCGGCACCGGTCGAGCCGCTCTGCACGAAGGCGATGTCGACCTGGCCGTCTTTCAGGCGCTGCAGGTTGTAGGCCGAGCCGAGCGAGCGGCGCAGCTCGACACGGATGCCGTCGCGCGCCAGCACGGCCGCGTACTTGCGGCCGAATTCCTCGTAGGCGCTGTTGTCCTGGCCGGTCGCCAGCACCACACGGCGCGGCGGCTCCGGATCGACGACGAGATAGGCGACCGCGCAAGCGATCGCCACCAGCACGGTGGTCGGCGCGATGGCGACCAGCAGGTCACGCAGCGACACCAGGCTGAATTTGCGCAGGCGCGGCGCTTTCACGTCACTGCAGCACTTCCTCGACCGCGGCCGGTTTCCGACGCGCCGGCTTGGATTCGCCGTCGGCCGGTTTCTGACGCGCCGGCCTGGATTCGCCGTCGGCCGGTTTGGCCGGCTTGGCGTGCGCCTCCGGTTTGGCGTGCACCTCCGATTTGGCGTGCACCTCCGGTTTGGCATGCGCCTCCGCCTTGGCGCGCGGCTCCGGCTTGGCGGCGCTTTCGGCTTTGGCAGAGCTTTCGGCTTTCGCAGCACCTTCAGCCTTGACAGCGCCTTCGGCCTTCTGATGCGGCTTCGGCGCAGGCGCCGCGGCGCCCTCTCCCGCCGCCTTGACGGGCTTGGCCTCGGTGGCGGTCTTGGCCGGCGCGGCAGCCGCCGCAGGCGCAGCCGTTTCCTCCTGCGCATCGGTCGGCGCCGCCTCCGATTCGACCTGGTCGCGCGCCACGTCGTCGGTCGGCGCAGCCGCGGCCCGAGCAGCCGCCTCGGCCGCGGCCGCCTTCTGCGCCGCCGCGGCCATGGTCGGCGTCGCGTGCGCGTCCGGCACCAGCACCGTCTGGCTCTTCTCGATCATCGGCATCAGGCTCGGGCCGAGGTTGACCAGCAACTGCACCGGCAGCGCGCTGGTGAAGTCGTAGTTCTGCGACTGCGGGCCGTGCACGTAGGCGGTCATGGTGCCGAAGAAGCGCTCGCCGATGTTGAACACGAACGTCGCCGAGCGGTTCACGTAGCGCGACTCGATCAGGCGGTGGCCGGCGCCGAACACGTCGAAGCGCTGGTCGCCGGTACCGGTCTTGCCGCCCACCATGATGACGCTGCCGTCTTCCTTGACGAAGGCCTGCTTGACGCGCTTGGCGGTGCCGACCTGGGCCACGCCCTGGATCGCATGCACGACCGCGTGCGCCACTTCCGGATCGAGCACCTGCTCGCTGCGCGGATCCTGCTTGCGCTTGACCAGGGTTTCGTACGGCGTGTCTTTCGCGAAGTGCAGCGAATCGAGGCGTTCGGTCGGCTTGCGTACGCCGCCGTTGACCAGGATGCCCATCAGCTCGGCCAGCGCGATCGGACGGTCGGCCGAGGCGCCCAGCGTGGTCGCGTACGATGGCACCAGCGAATCGAACGGGTAGCCCATCTTCTTCCACTGCGCGTGGATCTTGAGGAAGGCTTCGACTTCGAGCAGGCCGGCGATGCGCTTGTCCTGCGCATGCTTGCGGTGCGTCTTGAACAGCCACGAGTACACTTCCTGGCGCTGCTTGGTCGAGGCGCCGACGACTTCGTCCCAGCCGGCCTTCGGATGCTGGCGCAGGTAGCCGACCAGCCACAGCTCGAGCGGGTGCACCGAGGCGATGTAGCCACGGTCGGCCAGCGACATCTGCTGCGGGTCGTAGCGCTCGTACAGCTCGGCGACCTTGTCGTCGTCGACCTCGGCGGCCGACTCCAGGTTGGCGTGCAGGAAGGCGCCGAACTGGGCCTGCGTGGCTTCGGGCGCGATCGTGCGCTCGACCGCCGCCAGCTTGGGCGCGGTCGGGCGCACGCCCTGCACCAGCAGCTGCACGATCTCGTCCGGCGCGTGCCCGCGGTACTTGTTCCAGAAGCGCGCCAGGAAGTCCTTGCCTTCGCGGTCGGCGAAGCGCGACAGGTAATCGGCGCGGCGCGGGTCGTCGGCGTCGGCCAGCAGCTGGGCCGAGGAGCCCGGCAGCTGGAACATGTAGTAGCGCACCACGTCGCGCATCAGGCGCACGAACAGCAGGTTGGTCGAGTTCTGCAAGCCTTCCTGCACGGTCAGGATGCGGCTGTCGTCGGTGTGGCTGAAGTTGCCGAAGATGTGCACGCCACCGCCGGTGAAGAAGGCTTCGCCCGGGTTGCCCGAGTACTTGCGTTCCATCGCCGCCGCCAGCATGGGTTTGAGGCCGCGGTCGGCGCCGTCAGGCAGGGCCTTGAAGTAATCGACGGCCCACTGGCTCAGCCGGTCCTTCGGATCGACGGCGACCTTGGCGAGTTCCGCCTTGCTCATCGGCTCGTAGCGCTGGTGCAGCTGGTCGACGATGTCGAGGTAGGTGGTGAGCGTACGCAGCTTGGCGGTCGAGCCGAGGTCGAGCTTGGCGCCCTCGTTGATGTCGAGCGGCTGGTCGTAGTTGTCGGTCTGCACGCGCAGGTAGTTGACCTTGTCGCCGCGCTCCATCAGCGTGAAGCTGTACACGACCTGGGCCGGGTCGCCGTTGCCGAGCAGGCCCTTGCCGGTCAGGCCGGCGTCGATCGCGGCCTGGTTGTCGTTCAGCTTGCGCAGCGCGGCCGTGACGGCTTTTTCGGCCTCGCCGTTCAGCGTGGTCACCACCGACAGGTCGAGGCGATCGAGGTTGTACAGGCGCGAGTCGCCCAGCAGCGTGGCCAGGTGGTTGCGCACCGCGTTGGCGGCCTTGCGGGTGACGAACGTATTGGCCGGCGGCGGCGCCACGCCCGAGCCGAGCGCCGGATGCAGCACGGTGGCCAGCGCGGCGTCGCGCAGTTCGGTCGAGATGATGCCGTTGGCCGCCAGCACGCGCAGGTGCGAGTTGGTCAGCGTTTCCAGGTCTTTTTCGCCGGCGCCGAGGTAATACGCCGGACGGCGCTGCGCGATCATCAGCGACAGCGCTTCCTTGTACACCAGCGCGTATTCCGGGGTCACGGCATTGCCGGCCAGGATGCGGTTGACCTGGGCGAAGTCGCGCCCGTACCAGACCCACATGCCGTCGCCGATGCCGTTGACTTCGCCGTAGCCGAGCTTGGCCGACAGCGGCACCGAGTTCAGGTATTCGAGCACGATGCGCTGGCGCGTGCCGGTGGTGTCCTCGCCGTCCTGGTAGGAACGGATCGTGGCCGACACCATCTGGCGCAGCTTCTCGCCCGTCGAGGCGGTGCGGCCTTCGGGCGAGTGGCGGTATTTTTCGATCTGCGTGGCCAGCGTGGAACCGCCGGCGACGCGTCCGCCGCCGCCCAGGTGCAGCGAGTGCACGATCTTGTCGAACACCGCTTTCGAGAAGCGGTCCCACTCGACGGCCGGATTGCGCTTCGGATAGGTGGTGTCGAGCAGCTCGCGGTTCTCGATGTACAGCAGGCTCTTGACCAGCATGCCGGGCGCCTCGTCGAACCTGCCGTACAGGCGCTCCGGGAAGCGCGCCGAGAACAGCGGCTGGCCGCTGTAGTCGAGGATGTCGAGGCCGGCGCGGATCTTCTCGTGGTAAGTCGGGTACAGGCCGTGATCGGCCAGCTCGAGCATCTTGGGCGACATGCGCGCCTGCGACACGATCTCGTAATCGCGCTGCTTCAGCTTGGCGAGATAGTTGGGCAGGTTCGAATAGCCGAGCCGGTCGTCGTAGGGGCTGGCTTGCGGGAAGCGGATCGCATCGCTCGGCCCGGCCTCGACGCGGTAGCGCAGCTTTTGCGCCAGGTCGGCAAAGAAGCGGGCCTGCAGCGTCGAGGTGCGGCTTTCGTACACCGCAAGGCCGGAACCGGCGGCCACGGCCAGCAGGAACAGCACCAGCAGCGAACGCTTGAGCTTGCGCCAGCGCGGCCGCGGCTTGGCCGGCGGCTCCGAAGGCGGCGGCGACTCGGCATCGGACGCGCCGGGCGGCAGCGCGTCGTCGAGCGGGGCCGACTGGGAACGGGCCGGGCGTACCGGCGCATCCTGCACGGCAGCCAGGATCGGCATGCCGGCAAGGGCGGGTTGCACTGTAATCGGCTGCTCCGGGGCCAGGCCGCGGAGGCGGCGCAGCATGCGAGCAAGGACGGGGGCGACGAGGCGGGGCCGTGCGAGACGGCGTTTACTTTCCATGATGGCTCAACCGGTTTGAATCAATCTGCTGCACTTCCCACCGCATTCCGGCCTGCATCAGGTCGTGACGATGTTGCGCAAGGGCAATGCAATCTTACCGCCGATTGCACTGCTTCTGGACATCATTCCACCACATCAATGTGAAATACAGACGTCACTTCCGCAGTTTTTTGACGTCCTCGTTTTATTTTCGCAAAAAAACAACGGCTCAGTTTGCTGGAGCGTACCCGTCCTACAACGGCTGATATTCGGCGCCCAAACGGTCGAGTTCGGCGGTCATGTCGGCGAAGGCCGCGGCCACCTGGTCCGGCTCGCCCTTCGCGCCCAGTTCGATGTGGCGGCGGGTCTGGGCGTCGCCCACGCTCGGCAGGCTGAACACGCGCACGCCGGGATAGCGCGTCTCGAGCTGCTCCATCAGCGGGGTCAGGGCCGACTCGGCCTGGCCGTAGACCAGCAGTGCGCGCTCGGCGTGGGCCACCTTGTGGAACAGGTCGGCGTAATGGGCGTCCAGCACCCAGGCGATCATCGGCCAGGCCATGACCGGGAAGCCCGGCACGAAGTGATGATGCCCGACGGTAAAGCCGGGAATCTTGTTGTACGGGTTCGGGATCAGCGCCGCGCCTTGCGGAAACTCGGCCATTTTGAGGCGATGCAGGTTGTCGGGCGAAGCCAGGTCGGCATCGACGCCTTCGTCGCGCGCGCTGTCGAGGATGCGTTCCTGCACCAGGCGCTTGCCGTCCGGATGCAGCTCGAGCGGCACGCCGAGCGCCGCGGCGGCGCACTGGCGCGTGTGGTCGTCCGGCGTGGCGCCGATGCCGCCGCAGGAAAACACCACGTCGGGGCCGGCCAGCGTACGTTTCAGGACAGCGGTGATGCGCGCCGGGTCGTCGCCGACGACTTCGGCCCAGGCCAGCTGCAAGCCGCGCTCGGCCAGCAGTTCGATCACCTTGGGCAGGTGCTTGTCGCTGCGTTTGCCGGACAGGATCTCGTCGCCGATGATGATGAGGCCGAATGCCATTGCACACTCCAGGGGAAGAAGAGGACTGCACAGTGTGCCACGAAGCGCCTGCGCGCGCCGCCGCGCACGCGCACGCGCATGCATGTGCGCACGCCTGCGCGCGCGAGGCTCGGGCTCAGGTTCAGTCCTTGGCGCCGGCGCCCTCGCCGGCCGCGGCGCGCAGCTCGGCCAGCGCCTGCAGGCAGTAGTACTGGAACCACAGGCCGGTGAAGATGAAGATGATCAGGTACAGCCAGATCGACAGCACCGCCAGCACCGGGAACAGCACCACCGAGATCAGCGCCCCGCCGATCCAGGCCACGCCCGGCAGCGCCCCGAGCAGGCCGGACACGGTGCCGATCAGCAGCAGCTGGCGCCGGCGCGTGCTCACGATGGCCTGGCGCTCCTGGCGGCTGGCGTGGATGGACAGCGCGTCGTAGCTCATCACGCGCGCGGTCAGCCAGCCCCACAGCAGCGCCTGCACCACCAGCGCCACCGGCGCCAGCGCATACAGCGGCAGCGTCACCAGCCACATCAGCGCGAACAGCACGATGCCCCACAAGTTCACGCCCAGGCTGCCGAGGAAACTGCCGCCCTCTTTCCGTTCCAGCGTCGGGAATTGGACGCGGCTGACGTGGCGCGCGATGGCCGGCATCGCGCCCACGCCGATGAACAGCAGCGAGGTGATGATCATCAGCGGCAGCAGCACCAGCATCGCCGCCAGCGGCACCGCCAGCGCCTTCAGGAAGCCCAGGCCGAGCGTGGCCAGCACGTTCGAGCTGGTCTCGAACAGCCCGTACTCGGCGAACACGCCCTGCAGCCAGTCGAGCAGCGGCTGCATGCCGGTGTACAGCAGGCCGCCCCACAGCGCCAGCGACAGCAGCAGCGGCACCACCGACAACATCAGCATGCGCCCGGTGAACTGGGAACGCAGCGCCCGGCCATAGGCGACGGCGATCGGGCGCATCATGCGGTCTTGCGCCCGAAGGCTTCACACAGGCGCACCAGGCCGAGCCATTGCTGGCGCCAGAAGCCACGCCCGTAATCGCGTGCCGGGCGCAGCGCGCCGTCGGCGCCGATGCGCTCGAACTGGTCGACCACGCCGGTGCTCTGCCAGCCAGGCGCGAAATTGGCGGTGCCGAACAATTGGTCCCAGACCGGCAGCAGCACGCCGAAGTTGCAGCCGCCCAGCTCGCGGTCGCGCGGGGCGTGGCCGTGCTTGAGCGCGTGATGGGTGCGGTGAAAGCGCGGCGACACCAGCAGGTGCTCGCCGAAGCGGCCGAAATGGATGCGCACGTTCGCATGCTGCAGGCTTTGCAGCACGCGCGAAACCGACACCAGCAGCACGTACTGGCTGGGGGCCACGCCGATCGCCAGCGCGATGCAGGCCATGGTCACGTCGCGCAGCAAATCGTCGAGCAAGTGGTTGCGGTCGTCGCTCCACAGATTCATGTCGCGCTGGCTGTGGTGCAGGCTGTGCAGCGCCCACGACCAGCGGAATTTGTGCTGGGCGCGATGCAACCAGTAATCGAAGAAGTCGAGCACGACCATGTACAGCAGGAAAGCGGCGAGCGGGTGAAAGCCCGACATCCACGCCTCCAGGTTGAACGGATGCACCCCTTGCATGCGCAGGGCGCCGGCCAGGCGGTCCATCAGCGGGTCGAGCGTGAAGAATACCGCCATGCTGAACAGGCCGAGGCGGTGCACCACGGTGTAGAGAAAATCGTTGCGGCGCGCGCGCCGGGCGCGCGCCCGGTCATCGATACGCTGCGCGGGAATCAAGGTTTCGAGCGGGCGCAGCACGAGGTACAGCGCGGCCAGTTCGCAGGCGCCGGTGAGGAACCATTCGACGCCGTCGAAGGCGTCTTCGATGTACTCGCCCAGGCCGGCGGCGAACATGGCCGGCTGGACCACGGTCTCGAACAGCCAGCCCTGCAGGGCGGCGAACCAATCGAGGAAAGTCTGGATCATTGCGGCTTCGTTGTCTCTAACTGATAGTCCGGATGGGCATGCAGTGTAGCGAAACAAAAACCTTTTTGCTTGAGGCCGACGAGCAGCGGCTCCAGGTCGGCCGGCGCCCACGGGTCCTTGCGCGACCAGATGCCCATGTGGGCCATGAAGATGTCGCCGGCCTTGAGGTTGTCGAGCGCGCGCTTGAGCAGCACCGCGTTGGAAAACTGGCTGCTCGACGTCTCGTCGCCGGAAAAGCCGGCCGGCGCCCAGCCGACGTGCTTGTAGCCGCAGCTGGCGACCGCCTTCAAAATGTTGGGCGAGGTGTGCCCGCCGGGGGTGCGGAAGTACGGGTCGATGTGGCGCCCGGTCAGTTCCGTAAAGCGCGCGTCGACGCGGCGGATCTCGTCGCAGTACTGCTGCCGGGTCCAGGTTTCCGGCTTGCCGCCGTGCGCGCCGAACTGCGGCTTCACGACGATGCGACCGTCGGGCAGGTCGCGCTGGAAGTAGACGTGGTCGAAGGTATGGCTGCCGAAGGCATGCCCTTCCGCCACCCGCGCCTTCCAGAACGGCGCCCAGGACGGGTCGAGCGACCAGTCGCCGCGCACCGTCTTTTCGTTGGCCAGGAAAAACGTCGCCTTGACGTCGTGCTTGTGCAGCATGCCGGCGATCAGCTCGGCCTGCGACTGGCTGCCGGTGTCGAAGGTCAGGTAGATCGTGCCACTGCAGGCCGCGGGCGCCGCGGCGGCGGTATCGGCCAGCGCGTGCGCATCGGCGTCGCAGTTGACACCGGTGGCGCCGAACAGCGCCGCCGACAACAGCGCCGCGGTGCGCTTGAGGAAAGTCAGGCGGATCACAGGCGCGGCGCCGAGTTGGCGAAGAACACCCCGTGCGGCGAACGGCCGACCGGGATCAGTTTCAATACCTTGCGGCTGGCCACGTCGATCACGGCGACCTTCTTGATCCAGCGCAGCGTCACCCACAGCGTCTTGCCGTCGTCCGTCAGCTCCATGCAATCGGGTCCGCCCGGGACCGGGATCATGCCGACGTTTTCCAGCGTGTTCTGGTCGATGATGTTGATCGAGTTCTGCACGCGGTTCGACACGAACACGTGGCGCTTGTCGCCGACCGCGCGGAAGTTGTGCGCGCCCTTGCCGGTCTTGATGTGCTTGACGCTCTTCTGGGTGCGCCAGTCGATCACGTCGACGTAGTCTTCGCCCATGATCCCGACCAGCAGGTATTTGTCGTCCGGGGTCATGACGATGCCGGCCGGCAGGCGCCCGACCGGCAGCGTCCACTTGATCGCGCCGGATTTCAGGTCGATCGCGCTGACCTGGTCGCTGTCCTGGCGGGTGATGAAGGCCGTGGTGCTGCCGGCGTCGAAGGCGATGTGGCTGGGCATGCGCGGCATCGGGATGCGATGGCTCAGCGCCAGGTTGTTGTTTTCGTACTTATAGATGTCGACGCGGTCCAGGCGCAGCGCGGTCGCGACGAAATACTTCTGGTCCGGCGAAAAGCCGATCTGGTACGGGTCGAGCACGTCCGGCAGGCGGCGCTGCACCTTGCCGCTGAGCGGATCGAGGAAGATCAGCTCGTTGCCGACCGAGCTGGCCACGATCAGCGACTTGTTGTCCGGCGTCGCCATCAGGTGATGCGGCTCCTTGCCGACGGCGAAGGTGCCGTTGTCGGCGCCGGTCGCCTGGTCGAGCAGCTGCACGGTGGCGTCGCGCGAATTCAGGACCACGACCACGTTCGCATCGGCGGCCTGGACGGCGAACAGCGAACAGAAAGCGGAGAGGACAAGCTTGGAGAGACGGCGCGGCATGGCTGGACAAAGGCCCGGTGAACGAAAAATGTAATTCTACGGGGAAACTTTGACCGGGTAATGACCGAGTACATACAAATCTGCGTTTTGGCGCGCCGCCGCAACACCCTCTCCGTAAAGCGTGGTGGAGTCGTCAATAGTGCTTTGTCATGCCTTGCATTACAATCGCCCTTCGACTAAACAAAGGGAACATCATGTCCACCAACACTACCAATTCCGGCCTGCAATATGAAGACACCGTCGTCGGCAGCGGCGAAGAAGCCAAGGCAGGCCAGTACGTCACCGTGCACTACACCGGCTGGCTGCAGAACGACGACGGCAGCGCCGGCGCCAAGTTCGACTCGAGCAAAGACCGCAACGACCCGTTCCAGTTCCCGCTGGGCGCCGGTCACGTGATCAAGGGCTGGGACGAAGGCGTGCAGGGCATGAAGGTCGGCGGCGCGCGTCGCCTGATCATCCCGGCCAGCCTGGGCTATGGCGCACGCGGCGCCGGCGGCGTGATTCCGCCGAATGCCACGCTGATTTTCGACGTGGAACTGCTGGGCGTCTAAGAGGGTGTAGACAAAATCAATAACGTAGCTGTGGCATGCTATCCCGATGTGGAAGGAGCATGCCATGGCAACGAAACATCCACTCGACGGTACTAAGCCCTCAAGCAACGTTGGCGGCAGGCCGCCGGCGTTGAAGCCTGAGCATATCGCGATTTTGCACGACATCGTGACGGAGCGCGCCCAAGCCAGTTTGCATGAAATCGCCGACGAGCTGCATCGCCGCTGTGGGTTACGCGTTTGCGATGCAACGATTCGACGCGTGCTGCGTGCGCAAGGCATCGTACGGCTCAAGCCAGCGCGCCGCGCGCATACGGAGCGAGCTGAGGGCGCCAAACGGTATGGCTACACGGCAGCGCACCGACGCGAGGATATTTCCCCATACAGCACCAATCTGACAGATGCCGAGTGGGAGCTGGTCGCTGATTTGTTCGAGCGATTACCAGGAAAACGCGGCACGCCTGTGCATTACAGCCGCCGCGATCTGGTAAATGCGTGCTCGTATGTACTGCGCACGGGTTGCGCCTGGCGGCTGTTACCCGAGACGTTTCCACCTTGGCAGGCGGTCTACAAGGCATTTTCGCGCTGGGTCGAAGCCGGCGTATTCGAGCAGATGCAGGACCGGCTGCGCGAACAATGGCGTGCACGAATGGGACGCGCGAGTACGCCGGCCGCAGCAGTGATCGATGCACAGTCCACTCGCGCGTCGCCACAAGGTGGCGAAAGCGGATTCGATGCAGGCAAGAAGGTCAAAGGACGAAAGCGCAATCTCGTCGTCGATACAATGGGGCTGCTCATCGCAGTCACGGTGACCGCCGCGAGCGTGCAGGACCGAGATGCTGCCGCAGCCGTGGTTGCGCAAGCGTGCGCCAAGAGCCCTCGGCTCGAAAAGCTTTACACCGACGGCGCGTACGGTGGGAAGTGCGCCCATGATATCGAGCAGGCGCATCATATTCGTGTCGAAGTCGTTCGTCGTCCAGGTAACAGCACGATCGGAACGCTGCACGATCCCAAGACGACATCTGAGCCAACTGCTGTTATCAACTCAGGATTCACGATCCTGCCCAAACGCTGGGTCGTTGAACGAACCCACGCTTGGACCGAACGCTGGCGCCGCACAGTGATGCATCACGACCGCAAACTCGCGGTATCAGCGGCTTGGGTTTGGCTGGCCGAGGCACGTATGCTACTCAGCAGGCTCGCTTATCAAGGTTGATTTCGTCCACACCCTGTAAGCGCGCGTAACAAAATCCCCCATGGCTGCGTTGCATCGTCTCGCGGTACTAGCGTACTGTCTGCGCCGATGCGCCTTGCCTTGGGGGCGCTGTTAGACGGTCCAGGCCACCGAGTCACCGAACGCCTGAGCGTTTCCTCTAAAATCCTTGCAACTCAGGGGCGATTCCGGCGCGATGCGCTAAGATGACCGGAGTATTGACCGTCTATCAAGGAGTCACCATGAGTTTGCAAGATCAGTTCGCCCAGGCCCAGACCGATTCGAAAAACCTGCCGGAACGCCCGGACAACATGACGCTGCTGAAGATCTACGCGTTGTTCAAGCAAGGCGCGAACGGCGACATCAGCGGCGAGCGTCCGGGCTTCACCGACATGGTCGGCCGCGCCAAGTACGATGCCTGGGCGGCCCTGAAAGGCACGTCGCGGGAAGACGCGCAGCAGCAGTACGTCGACCTGATAGCAGAATTGAAAGATTGATGCTTGAAGGGCTGATGCCAGCCCTCCCCCGGCGGACTACGCAAACACCTTGCGCATGTTGTCCGCCACTTTCTGCTCGATGGTGGGCGCAAATGCGCTCATCATGAGTCCCAGCTTGATCCTGATCAGCGCCTCGCGCCCGCCGAGCGTCAGCGTGCCATCCACGCCGGCACGCTCGAACTGCAGCACGTCGCCGACCCACTTGCACGCCAATCCATAGTCCGAGGACAACTTGTCCGCGACCTTCTGAGCCGCCGCGCGCGCCGCGTCCGGGCTCAGGCTGTGGGGCTGGGTGATGCTGATGTCCGCCATTCGGCTATCCTTCCTGGATTCGGTTACAAAAGAACAGCTCGCCATGATGCCAGCTCCGGGCCGCCAATGCCAGGGGCATGAAAAAACCGGCCGAAGCCGGTTTTTTTCGAGTACTGCGGGGAAGTCGAATCAGTTCGACTTGCGACGGCGCAGAGCAGCCAGGCCCATCAGGCCGGCACCGAAGATCGCCAGCGATGCCGGTTCCGGCACGTTCGACAGCTTCAGCTGGCCGCCGTTGTTGACGTAGAAGTAAGCCGGCGGGTTGTTGACGGTGTTGGCCGAACCGGTCAGCGCTTCGCGCGCGGTGGCGCTCGAGGCGTTGCCCAGGTCTTCGGACGCGTTGGTGGTCACGAAGCCGAAGGTCCAGCCCACCGGCAGCGCGGTGCCGTTGGCATAGGTGAACACGCCCGGTGCGAAGAAGGTCGACTTGAAGTTCAGGGTCAGCTGACCGTTGCTGTTCGGGGTACCGTCCGGGTTGATCGCGCCGCCGCCGCCAGCCACCTGGGCAAAGGAGGCGATCAGGGTGCCGGTCGCTGCGCCGTCACGGTTGGCAGCAGTTGCGCCAACGCCGTCGTAGGTCTGGGCAGCGTTGTAATAGATGTTCAGGACGCCGCCGGCGTTGAAGGTGATGCGGCCAGCCGACAGGCTGCCGGTGCCGTTGCCACCCTGGAAGTCGCCGGTCAGCTGGCCGACGCCCCCGAACAGCGAGGTGCCGGCGTTCTTGGTGGTGATGTTGAAGATACCGTTGTCGGTGAAGGTGAATGCGTCACCGCCGTTGCCGAAGTTGTTCTGGACGAAGCTGTCGCCGTTGAAGCCGAGCTGGTTGATGTTGGTGATGGTCTGGCCCGGCAGGTGCAGCTGCCAACCGAACAGTTGAGTGTCTGCCTGAGCCGACATGGCTGCCACGGCGACTGCGGTACCTACCAGAGCTTTGATCATTGCACGCATTTCATCTTTCCTTGTTGTCGGGGATATTCCCTTTTGATAATTTCCTATAAGCAGGTTCTGTGCCAGCATGACTAAGTTATTGATTTTCCTCAATACTCATGAATTTTGGCAACGAGCAAAAATGCCGACTGTAAAGATTTCCGACACGCATCTTGCGTGATGGACAGAGGGTTTGCTTCTAGCCAGTGAGCACTTGATTCTTCTCAATGCCGGTTTCGGGCAAGGGAAGACCATGCGGTAGATCAGGCCTTCACCAGGAGTACGCCATGGAATCGCCCGTCATCCCGCCGCTCGGCTTCGTTCCGATGCCCACCGCCCCCTATCGCCAGCACCGCAAGGCGGCCCAGTTGCTCGACCAGCCTGGCCGGCCGCGCCCTGGCGACCCGGCGCCGTCCAGCGGAGCCGGCGACGGCCAGGGCGGCGATGTGCCCCTGCCGTATGCCTTCGGCGCGCGTGTCCTGATGTGGAAACAGGATCCGTCGGTGTCCGAGATCGGCACCCGCAAGGCGTTTTTACCGGGCGTTGTGCTGGCCGGACCGCGCGACGCCCGCATCGCCATCGACGATCCGAACATTCCGAAGGTCGAGCCGAACGCCTTCGGCGACTTCGTCACCATGCCCGATACGCCTCAGTTCGACGCCGTTCACACCTTCGCCGTGGTGCGCCAGACGCTCACGATGTACCAGCGCGCGCTGTCCGCGGCCGGCGCCGAAATGCCCCTGCCCTGGCAATGGAACAGCAGCGTCGACACCTCGCCGCTGCAAATCCATCCCTACGGCTTGCCGAACGTGATGAATGCCTTCTACAGCCGCTCGCAGTGCTGCCTGAAGTTCGGCGATTTCGCCCAGGCCGGCGGGGGCGCGGGCGCGGCGCCGGACGAGGCCGTTCGCATCTACACCTGCCGCTCGTTCGACATCGTTTCGCACGAGACCGGCCACGCCGTGCTAGACGGCCTCAAGCCGCAATGGCTGAACGCCGACAATCCGCCCCAGACCGGCGGCCTGCACGAATCCTTCGGCGACCTGACCGCGATCTTCCTGGCGCTGTCCCAGCTCGACCAATGCGACGCCGTGGTGGCCCAGACCAAGGCCCGGCTGCACGACAAGACGTTTCTGGCCGATATCGCGGAGCAGTTCGGCTTGGCGCTCGGCAACACCAACGGTTTACGCAACGCCGACAACGACCTGACGCTGTCGCAGGCCGGTACCGAAGTCCACGCGATCTCGCAGGTGTTCACCGGCGCCGTCTACGACATCCTCGCCGACGTGTTCGCGTTCGAGCGCCGGCCCGCGTTCGAGGATTGCGCCAGCGTCCTGCATCGCAGCGCCGCCTGGCTGCGCGGCCTGCTGCTGCGTGCACTGATCGCCGCGCCGGAACGGGCGGCCACCTACGCCGACGTCGCCAACGAGATGCTGCGCATCTGCCAGGAAGACGGCAAGCCGCCCGCCTATACAGACTTCATCCGCCAGCGCTTCGCCCAGCGCGAGGTGCTGGAGGTGCCGGCCGAACTGGCGGCCGCCCTGGCCGGCCAGGCGCATCCGCCCGGCCTGCGCCTGGCCGCCTGCGTCAGCGATGCGCCCGGCGCACGCCAGGACCGCCGGGCCTGCTGCGGCACCATGAATCTGTCCGAGTACTACGACGCCGAACGCGTGCTCGACGCCGAGATGCAGGCGCTGGCGCGCTGGTGCGCGGCGCATGGCCGCTCGGGCCCGGCCGGCGCCGGCCAGCCGAGTACGCAGGCGATGCTGGCCGGCGTCGCCGTCAGCAGCACCGCCACGGATGGCGATGGCGCCGCCGTCACCACCGAAGTCGCGGCCTTGGCCGTGCTCGATCCGGCGCCATGAAAATCACCGCCAGAACCAGCGGCGGCTTTGCCGGCCGCAGCGACTGCTTCGAGCTCGATACCGGCTGCCGCGGCGACGGCGCCGCGATCGAGGCCCTGCTCGATCAGCTCGACTTTTTCACCGCGCCGCCGCCTGCGGCCGCCGGCGCCGACCTGGTCCGCTGGGAAATCACCGCCGACGACGGCCAGCGCTGCCATACCGTCGTCCTGCACGAGGACGGCGGCCTCGACCAGGCGCTCTGGCCGGCCCTGCTCGCGCACCTGCGCGCGGGCGCGCGTACGCCCGAAGCCTGAGCTGCCGGCTCATCCGCACAAATTTCCGCAAGATCCGGAACCTGCCGGGCGTACCCATCACATTTGCTTATGTGTATTGTGTATAAGTCTGATTTGTCCTAGGCGCAGAATTGCCCTAAAATACAGTGCTTTGCCGCGTCCGGCGAACTCCCACTCACATCACATGCCGCCGCTTTCGGCCGGGGGCCTTGAAAACGTATTGATAGGATTGTTATGACCCACGTTGTTACCGAATCGTGCATCCGTTGCCGCTACACCGATTGCGTGGATGTATGCCCGGTAGATTGCTTCCGGGAAGGCCCGAATTTCCTCGTGATCGACCCGGACGAGTGCATCGACTGCGCCGTCTGCGTGGCCGAGTGCCCGGTCAACGCGATCTACGCGGAAGAAGACGTGCCGTCGGACCAGCAGCAATTCATCAAGATCAACGTCGACCTGGCGCGCAACTGGCCGTCGATCACCAAGACCAAGCCTGCCCTGCCCGACGCCGAAGAGTGGAAGGACGTCAAGGACAAGCTGGGCGAACTGGCGCGTTAATCGCTCACCCGCCGACCCGGCATTGTCCGGGTTGCGCTGCGAGGCCGGTCCCGGCAAATCTGCCGCAATCGTGGCACACTAGCGCGCTACGCCAGTGTTGCGAGCACCGCTTTCCGCCTCGACCGACCGCCAAGCCAAACAACATCGACAGGAAAATCCCACAACCATGACTATCAGCGCTACGCCCGAAGTGGGCACCATCGCTCCCAACAGTTCCTTTGCCGGCGCCATCGAAGCCGATGCCGTGATCATCGGCGCGGGCCCGGTCGGCCTGTTCCAGGTGTTCGAACTGGGCCTGCTGGAAATCAAAGCCCACGTGATCGATTCGCTGCCGGCCGTCGGTGGCCAGTGCGTGGAACTGTACCCTGACAAGCCGATCTACGACATCCCGGCCGTGCCGGTGTGCACCGGCCAGGAACTGACCGACAACCTGCTCAAGCAGATCGAGCCGTTCGAGCCGACCTTCCACCTGGGCCAGGAAGTCACGACCGTGCAGCGCCGCGAAGACCAGCGCTTCAACGTCGAGACCTCGACCGGCACCCGGTTCATCACCAAGACCATTTTCATCGCGGCCGGCGTCGGTTCGTTCCAGGCGCGCACCATCAAGGTCGACGGCATCGAGAAGTTCGAGAACAGCCAGCTGTTCTACCGCGTCAAGGATCCGAGCCTGTTCGACGGCAAGAACCTGGTCATCTGCGGCGGCGGCGACTCCGCGCTGGACTGGGCCCTGAACTTCGTCGGCAAGGCCGAGTCGGTCGTGCTGGTGCACCGCCGCGACGACTTCCGCGCCGCCCCGGCCTCGGTCGCCAAGATGAAGCAGCTGTGCGACGAGTACGAGATGCAGCTGATCACCGGCCAGGTCACCGGCTTCGACGAGCGCGACGGCAAGCTGTCGGAAGTCAAGGTCACCGGCGCCGACGGCGTTACCCGCCGCGTGCCGCTGGACATGCTGATGGTGTTCTTCGGCCTGTCGCCGAAGCTCGGCCCGATCGCCGAATGGGGCCTGGACATCGAGCGCCGCCAGCTGAAGGTCATGGACACCGAAAAGTTCGAGACCAACGTGCCGGGCATCTTCGCCGTGGGCGACATCAACACCTACCCGGGCAAGAAGAAGCTGATCCTGTCGGGCTTCCACGAAGCCGCGCTGGCCGCCTTCGGCGCCGCGCCGTACATCTTCCCGGACAAGAAGATCCACATGCAGTACACCACCACCTCGCCGAAGCTGCACAAGATCCTCGGCGTCGAGACGCCTGTGTTCGACTGATCGTTCCGTTACAGTCTTACGACATACCGAATGCCCCGCCCCGAGCGGGGCATTGTCTTATGTATCGCACTTAACGAACTGCGTATAACGAAGTGTGATAAAACGACTGCAACGAACCATTTTCAGATTGGCGAGATGCAAGTGTTGCCGCACGTTAAAATAAGCCTATAATCAACCGCATACGTAGCGCAAACGTTTATTTATTGCGCACAGAGTCACGAAGGAAAACCTATGCTTTATCAACTGCACGAGATGCAACGCTCCTTCCTGAACCCGCTGATGCAGTGGGCCGATGCCTCTGCCAAACTGTTTTCGAATCCAGTCTCCCCGTTCGCGCATACCCCGTTCTCGCAGCGCATCGCTGCCGGCTACGAACTGATGTACCGCCTCGGCAAGGACTATGAGAAACCTGCTTTCGGCCTGACCTCGACCACGATCAACGGGAAGACGGTGGGCATCGTGGAACAAACGGCTGTCGACAAGCCGTTCTGCAAGCTGCTCCATTTCAAGAAAGACCTGCCGGACGCGGAGTTCGCCGCGCTCGCACAACCGACCGTGCTGGTCGTGGCGCCATTGTCGGGCCACCACGCCACGCTGCTGCGCGACACCGTGCGCGCGCTGCTGCCCGACCAGGACGTCTACATCACCGACTGGGTCGACGCGCGCATGGTGCCGCTGTCCGAAGGCGCATTCCACCTCGACGATTACATCTACTACGTCCAGGACTTCATCCGCCACCTCGGCCCCGACGTGCACGTCATCTCGGTCTGCCAGCCGACCGTGCCGGTGCTGGCCGCCATTGCCCTGATGGCGACCAACAAGGATCCGAAGCTGCCCAAGTCCATGATCATGATGGGCGGCCCGATCGACCCGCGCAAGTCGCCGACCGCGGTCAACGACCTGGCCACCGAAAAGCCGTTCTCGTGGTTCGAAAACACCGTGATCTACGCGGTGCCGGGCAATTACCCGGGTTTCGGCCGCAAGGTCTATCCGGGCTTCCTGCAGCACGCCGGCTTCATCGCGATGAACCCGGGCCGCCACGCCCAGAGCCACCGCGAGTTCTACCAGCACCTGATGCGCGGCGACGACGATTCGGCCGAGTCGCACCGCAAGTTCTACGACGAATACAACGCCGTGCTCGACATGCCGGCCGAGTATTACCTGGAAACGATCAAAACCGTGTTCCAGGAATCCCGCCTGCCGAAAGGCACCTGGGAGGTCGGCGGCCAGCTGGTGCGCCCGCAAGACATCGAGAGCGTGGCCCTGTTCACCGTCGAGGGCGAACTGGACGACATCTCCGGCGCCGGCCAGACCCAGGCCGCGCACGAGCTGTGCACCGGCATCCCGCCGGAAAAGCACCAGCATTTCACGGCGCCGAAATGCGGCCACTACGGCATCTTCTCGGGCCGCCGCTGGCGCGAGATCATCTGCCCGATGATCGGCGAGTTCATTCGCAAGAACGCCTGATCGATCAAGCTTTCAAGCGTTCCAAACAAAAACCGCGGCAGGTCCGCGGTTTTTTCATATTCTCAAGGCAAACAGGCGTATCAGGCTACTGTCCCAATACACGACGCCGCACTGCCTGCATCCAGGACGATGGCTGGTTTTCGGAATCGATGCGCCGCAGTTGCCAGGTCCCATAAGGATTGGCGAACAGCGAATGTTCATATTCCACGTTTCCCCCCGACGAAATACGATAAACCGGCGCTTGTGCATCGCTGGAAAAGGTCTGCCGGTCCTCGAGGGACGGCGATTCGGTGAAAAGGTAATGAGAAAACGCTCGGGCGGTTTGCAAGGCGCTCGCGCTATCCTCGTCGGCGACCCGGACGTCCCATAAACCGAAGGTATGCATACCGCAGGAATAGGCTTCGCCGTGCATGGTCACGACAAGGACAAACGCGCGATAAGCACTGAACAGTACAAGTTCGGAGCACATGTTGCGCCAAGCAGCCGGGGAATGCGCAATACCGCTGCTTTCGACTTTGACGCCGAGGCCGCCGGCATCGAGCACCGCGCGCGCCGCCAGCATCAGCGCCTGAACATTCTGCGCCGATCCACCCTGCTCCACCAAGTAGACGACGCTTTGGTGGGTGTCGATGCGGGCCATCTCGGGCGAGTCGCGCCAATGCGGACCGGCTGACGCAAAGGCGTGCGCCATCCGCGCATCGCGGCCTTCGAATTCCAGTTCCCAGGCAGTGCCGGTCGGCACATGCATCAACACACGGCCGGCAAACAGATAATCTCCCTCGGTCCCATCGACCACTCGCTGTAAAAACTCGGACGGATCTTTCCATGGTCCAGGTATGCAAAGCACGATTTGCGACGACGGGGCGATCTCGTTCATGTAGGGGCGCTTTCGACACGGAATGACATTTCAGACAGCCAGTGTAAAAGCTTATGCCGTAAAAGAAAACTCGCGCCAAACGCAAACGGCCCGCCTCGCATGCGCGAAGCAGGCCGTGCACGCCGCCCCTCGCGGAGCGGGGAATAGCCGGAATTGAACTTAACGGCTGTTGATGATCAGGTCCGCGATCACGCCGGTAGCCACGGCCGCCAGCACATAGTCGCCGCCCGATTGCACCCAGTGGTAACCGCGTGGCGGTTGGCGCAGATGATGGCCGCGCCAGTCGTTCACGACGTACTGGTTGCTGCGGTAGCGGTCCGGCAGGCGGTCGCCGCGGCGCCAGCTGTGGTCGGGGCCGGCGCCGTTCCAGTGACGGCCGCCGCCATAGCCATTATCCCCGCCGTGGCCGCCGCGTGCAGCGTAGCCGTCGCGGCGATCGCCGCCACGGTCATGGTTGCCGCGGTCGTTGTTGCCGCGGTCATAGTTACCACGGTCGCCCTGGCTGTAGCCGCCGCGGTCGCGGTCGCCCTGGTTCCAGTTGCCATGGTCGCGGTCCTGGGCGAATGCCGGCGCGGTGGACATCAGCGCTGCCAGCAGCGCCGGAATCATGAGGTGCTTCGTATTCATAAGGCCCTCCTTGAATAGATTGCATGAACTTGCATGAGTCCAGTAGACCACCAGGTCTGCCTTGCGCTCCGTACGTTGCCACACCTACGCATACGACCGGCATCAAAAGTTGCCTGGGAGGTGTGCCAGGCAACATTCGTCGGCATTTCGACGCCACCCTGCTTTTCGCGGATAATGGCGGTTTAGCAAACGCTAAACTGTTTCTTATCAAACGCTTGACCCCGTGACCAAGACGCTCGCCGACCAGATCGAAGACCTGCTGCCGCAGACCCAGTGCACCAAGTGCGGCTACCCCGCCTGCCGCCCGTATGCGGAGGCGATCGCGCGCGGCGAAACCGACATCAACCGCTGCCCGCCGGGAGGCATCGAAGGGGTCGAGCGCCTGGCGCGCGTCACCGGCCGTCCGGTCATCCCGATCAATCCGGCCAACGGCGTCGAGCGCCCACGCCCGGTCGCCTTCATCGACGAACACCTGTGCATCGGCTGCACGCTGTGCATCCAGGCCTGCCCGGTCGATGCGATCATTGGCGCGGCCAAGCAGATGCACACGATCGTGCCGAGCCTGTGCACCGGCTGCGACCTGTGCGTGCCGCCCTGCCCGGTCGACTGCATCAGCATGCTGCCGGTGACCGGCGAGGCCACCGGCTGGGCCGCCTGGTCGCAGGAACAGGCCGACGCCGCGCGCGCGCGCCACGACTTCCGCAGCGAGCGCCTGAAGCGCGAAAAGGAAGAGAACGACGCGCGCCTGGCCGCCAAGGCGGTCGAAAAGATGCGCGCCGTGACCGCCGAGCAGACCAACACCCCGGACGAGCTGGCGGAAAAGGAGCGCAAGCGCGCGATCATCGCCGCCGCGATCGAGCGCGCGCGCGCCAAGGCCGCCGCGCCGGCCGCAGCGCCGCCGGTTTCGCCCGGCACCGACGACACACAACAATAAGCCGCCGGACGTCACGATGAACGCAGCCAAACGCTACGAGATCTTCACGCGCTTTCGCGCCGCCAATCCGCACCCGACCACCGAACTCGAATACAGCACGCCGTTCGAACTGCTGATCGCGGTGCTGCTGTCGGCGCAATCGACCGACGTCGGCGTCAACAAGGCCACGCGCCGGCTCTACCCGGTGGCCAACACGCCGCAGGCCATTCTCGACCTCGGCCTGGACGAACTCAAGACCTATATCTCGACCATCGGCCTGTACAACAACAAGGCCAAGAACGTGATCGCGACCTGCGAGATCCTGGTGAACCAGTACGGCGGCGAAGTGCCGCGCGCGCGCGAGGCGCTCGAAGCGCTGCCGGGCGTGGGCCGCAAGACCGCCAACGTGGTGCTCAACACGGCCTTCGGCGAGCCGACCATGGCGGTCGACACCCACATCTTCCGGGTGTCTAACCGCACCAACATCGCGCCCGGCAAGAACGTCGACATCGTCGAACAGAAGCTGCTCAAATTCGTGCCGAAGGAATTCCAGCACGATGCCCATCATTGGCTGATCCTGCACGGGCGCTACACCTGCGTGGCGCGCACGCCCAAGTGCTGGAATTGCATCATCAACGACTTGTGCGAGTACAAGGCCAAGACGCCGGCGCCGGCGGGCCTGGTGCCCTTGCCCGTCTGAGGCGTCCGCCACCCGCGCCAGGCTCGCTGGCGGGAAGCCTTCGATGACCTTGAAGCCGCTGCCCTTGCCGGCGGTGTCCCCGGCGATTCAGCGCGACAGCACGACCGAATAAAACATCAGGTCGATGCCGTTGTAAAGCTTGAGCAGGATGCTGTTGCGCCCCTGCTTGAAATGCAGCTTGCGCTGGCCTTCGGTGAGGTTCAGCGTGTCCATTCCGTCGAGCGTATGGAAAGCCTGGCGGTACCAGGGCTTGTCGAGGCTGGCCCCGCTGAGCCAGACCAGGCGGTCGTTAAACCACAGCTTGGTGTCGTCGTCGCCGCCGATCCAGACCCACAGGTCCATGTCGCGGTCGACCGTGACTTCGGTCCAGGCGTAGTAGACCGCGTTCTCGGCGCGCGGCAGCGGGACCGACGGATAGTGTGCGTCCTGCTGGAAGGTCCAGCGCACCGGCAGGTCGTTCTTGCCGAAGTAGACGGCGTCGAGGTCGACGCCGCGCTCCGGTGGATAGATCGTGTTCTGGCTGTCGTAGCCGGCGCCTTCGAAGGGACCGATGACGTACCAGGTGTCGAGGAAGATGCGGTTGGCGTACGGTCCGCCGGCGCCGATCGTGCGCCCGCGCCCGCCGCGCACGCTGGCCGCATCGACCGGCGGCGGCTTGACGTAGGCGCCGAAGCGGCGCGTATCGCTGAAGGAGGTGCTCGACATGTCGATGCTGCTGTCGGTGATCGCGCCCGGCGGCCCCATCGCCAGGCCGGTGGCCAGGGCATCGACGGTGCTGCCGAGCGAGGCCGAGTCGTGGACGCCGCCGCCGCCGGTGCGCCCGTTCCGGGCGCCCTGGCCGCCGGTCTTGCCATTGCCCGGTCCGACCCCGCCGGTGTTTGCGGTGCGCGCGCCGCTTTTGTCGCCTTTTGCGCCGTGCGGCCCCTCGACGGGCGGCGTGAGCGGTACGCCATGGCGCTGCGCCAGCAGCTCGGCGCGGCGTTGCGCCAGCGCGTCCTTCGCTTGCTGCAGCAGCTGCGCGACCTGGGCTTCGGGTTGCAGATGCGTCGGCGGTGTGGCGCCTGGCCGGCGCGCCGCTTCCATGCGCACGCGCCGGCGCGCCTCGGCTTCGGGGATGTTCAGCAGGCGCGCCATCTCCATCGCGCGGGTCTTCTCGCGCACCGCATCGATCTGCCTGGCCAGCGCCTGCGCGCGCGCGGCCGGATCGGTGGCCTGCGGTTTGCCGGCGCCATCGCCGCCTTCGCCCACGACGTCGCCGGCGCTCTGGGCCAGCGCGTCGCGGATGGCTTCCATCGCGCGCAGCTCGCGCCCCATTTGCCGCTGCGCGGTACGCGCCAGCGACTGCGCCACCTGCACGCGTACGCCGTCGTCGCGCTTGACCGCGACGCGCACCGGGCCGGCCGTGACCAGGCTGGCCACGAGCACGGCGTGCGCGCCCAGCGACGCCAGCCACCACGGATGGCGGCGCCACAGGTGGACCAGCGAGGCGCCGTCCAGCCGCGCGGGAACGTAGGCGTTCATCGGCGCGTGCGCATCGCGATGTTGGTCAGCCCCTCGAACTGGCACAGGTCGAGCACGTGCACGATCGACTGGTAGGACGCCTGGCCGTCGCCTTCGATGCGCACCGGCCGGCCCGGGCTGCGCAGGGCCTCGCCGCGCAGGCGCTCGTGCAGCGCTTCGATCGACAGCTTGTCGCCGCCGATGACGACATCGCCGGCGCGGTCGACGCGGATCACCAGTGGATCCGGCGCGGCGCGCTCCAGGTCGAGCGTGGCGCTCGAGCGCGGCAGCGTGATCGGCAGCGCCTTGTCCTTGTGCCGGGTCTCCTTCTGCTTGAACGAGGTCGCGACCATGAAGAACATCAGCAGGAAGAAGATGCAGTCGATCAGCGCGATCAGGCCGATCTCGGGCTGTTCGTCGTCGCCGAGGTCAATGCGCATGTTCGGCCTCCTGCGCGGCAGGGAGGGCCTCGCGCGCGTACGCGGGCGCCGGCGCACGCACGAGGTCGAGCAGGCCATTGAGCTGGCGCTCGAGCCGGATGCCGATGTTGACCAGGCGGTTGCGGAAGAAGTGGTGCAGCGCCAGCGAGGGCAGCGCCACCGACAGCCCGGCCGCCGTGTTGACCAGCGCCTTCGAGATGCCGCCCGCCAGCAGGGTCGGATCGCCCATGCCGTTGAAGGCGATGACGTGGAACGACTCGATCATGCCGACCACGGTCCCGAGCAGGCCGACGATCGGTGCGATGGTGGCCACCACGTTCAGCGCATAGGCTTTCTGCTGCTGCTCGCGCAGCTCGGTGGCGGCCAGTTCGGCCGCGCGCGTGGCCAGCGTCTCCGGCTGAAAGAAGCGATGCTCGAGCAGGAAGCCGACGATGCGCGCCAGCGGACTGGCGCCATCGGCCACGCGTTCGCGCAAGGCGTCGTAGCGGCCTTCGCGCCACAGCGCTTGCGCCTCCTCGGCCAGCGCCTGCGGCGCCAGCTTTTGTCCACGCAGGTTGGCCAGGCGCTCGAGGCAGACCGCCAGCATCAGCACCGACAAGGCGCCGATCACCAGGATGCCGATGCCGCCGTTGCTCAGCTGCGACGCGAGATCGAATTCCTGGGCCGCGGCGGGCAAGGCCGGCAGCAGCAGGCAGCATAGGGTGGGCAGGCGTAGCGATCGTGGCATCGGCATCCTCTCATGGGAAAGCGGTTGTAGCGAACTATGCTTTCCAATGTATCACACAAATTCTACATTCAAGCAGTTTTAAATGCCATTGGATAGCACAATCGGCGTCACCAGTTTTCGATGATGGCCTCGATGCCGACCGCTCGTGATAGTCCGCGTATCTTGCTGCGGGAGGGACATGCTAAGCTGTCATTCATGTTTTCCCATGTCTTCATCGGCATCACAGACTTCGAGCGCGCACTGGCTTTCTACCGGCCGGTGCTGGCCGCGCTCGGCCTCGAGGAACGTTTCTGCGATGCCGGCCGCCCGTGGGCAGGCTGGCAAACGCCCGGCCAAGGCCGCCCGCTGTTCCTGATCGGCGCCCCTAGCGACGGCCAGCCGCACATTCCCGGCAACGGCCAGATGACGGCCTTCCTTGCGCCCACCCGCGCGGCCGTCGACCAGGCCCATGCGCTCGCGCTGGCGCATGGCGGCACGGATGAAGGCGCACCGGGACTGCGCCCCGGCTATCACTCGCATTACTACGGCGCTTACCTGCGCGACCCGGACCGCAACAAGCTGTGCGTGGTCTGCCACGATGCCCCAAGCTGAGAGGATCGATCGATGCCGGCCCTGCCCGACCTGCCGCTCGCCTACGCGGCTTACCTGAACCGGCAAAGGACTACCATGCTGACCCTCTTGACGCGGATCGTGGCGGCACTCCTGCTGTACCTGGCCGTGCACGCCGCAACGGCGGCCGAATCGCCGGTATTTGCCTACACGGTGTTCTGCGACGACGATCCCGTCCTGGCCCAGCGCCTGCGCAGCGGCATCGAAGAACGCTTCGCCAGGCTGCACGTCCAGCTGCGCAGCCAGTTCCCGTATGCCAGGCTGATCATCTACGCGAACCGCGACACGGACGACGACAAGAATCCGGCCGGGGTCTCGGTGGCGATCGCGCACACGTCGAACCTGGAAGCGGCCAAGCTGGCGCTGGCCTACGTGCACCGCAAGGAAGCGCCGCCCCCGCTGCTGCAATCGATGTTGGGCGAGGAAGGCATGCTGCTGCATTTGCGCGTCGCGCATCTGAGCTCGCCTTCCGACAAGCTGGTGGACGGTTTGCTGGACGAGGTGGTCGGCAGCTTCGTGCAGAAGTACGCGCCGCACGATGGGGGGGGGGACGGCGCCACCGGCGCTCGGCCATTGAGCCGGCGCCGGCATCCCGTTCTGGTTCAGAGCAGCACCAGGTTATCCCGATGCACCAGCTCCGGCGCCTCGACGTAGCCGAGGATGGCCTCGATCTCGCTGGACGGATGCCGCATGATGCGGCGGATTTCGCTGGCGGTGTAGTTTGCCAGCCCGCGCGCCACTTCCCGGCCGTCCTCGCCGACGCAGGTGACCAGCGCACCGCGGCCGAATTCGCCGCGCACCGCCACCACCCCGATCGGCAGCAGCGACTTGCCTTCCTTCTGCACCTTGTCCACGGCGCCGGCGTCGAGCACCAATTCGCCGGCGGTGTGCAGGTGGTCGACCATCCACTGGCGCCGTGCGGCCAGGCGCGCGGTCGGCGCGACCAGCTGGGTGCCGATCGCTTCGCCGCCGGCCAGGCGCGTGAGCACCTCGTCTTCGCGGCCCCAGGCGATCACCGTGTGCGCGCCCGAGCGTGCGGCGCGGCGCGCGGCCAGCACCTTGGTCAGCATGCCGCCGCGGCCGATGCTGCTGCCGGCGCCGCCGGCCATCGCCTCCAGCGTGGCGTCGCCGGCCTGGGCCTGCTGGATCAGGCAGGCCGAGGGGTCCTTGCGCGGATCGGCGGAATACAGCCCCTTCTGGTCGGTCAGGATCACCAGCGCATCGGCTTCGATCAGGTTGGCGACCAGCGCGCCGAGCGTGTCGTTGTCGCCGAACTTGATCTCGTCGGTGACCACGGTGTCGTTCTCGTTGATGATCGGGACCACGCCAAAGGCCAGCAGCGTGGTCAAGGTCGAGCGCGCGTTCAGGTAGCGTTCGCGGTCGGCCAGGTCGGCGTGGGTCAGCAGCACCTGGGCGGTCTTCACGCCGTGGCTTCTGAAACTGGTTTCGTAGATCTGCGCCAGGCCCATCTGGCCGACCGCGGCGCAGGCCTGCAGCTCGTGGATGTCGGTCGGGCGCGCCGTGAAGCCGAGACGCAGCATGCCCTCGGCGATGGCGCCGGACGACACCAGCACGACTTCCTTGCCGAGCTGGCGCAGCGCCGAGATTTGCGCGGCCCAGCGCGCGATCGCGGTGTGATCGAGGCCGCGGCCTTCGTTGGTGACGAGCGAGGAGCCGACCTTGACGATGATGCGGCCGGCTTGCTGGATGACGGAAGTGGTGTTCGAAGAATCGGAAGACATGGCTGCGCTCAGGAGAACTCGGTCAGGAAGACAACAAGCGTCCCTGCGGTCGCAACAGCAGCAGCGCCAGGCCGACCGCCAGTTCGATCCCGCAGATGACGAACAAGGATCCCGTGGGCAGGCCGATCGCGAACGCCGCAACCAGGCGGCCGAGCGGCTGCGCCAGGATCAACAATGCTGCGAGGTCGCCGAGGATGGGCAGGTCGCCCTTCCTGGCCGCCAGCAGAGCCAGCCCCGCGGTGGCGAGGCGCACTCCGACATAGATGGCGTAGAACTGGCTGTAGCCGTTCACGCCCACCAGAAACAAGCCCATCGCGTCCGCGATCCGGTCGGGATCGAGCATCGCCGCGAGCGCGGCCAGCGAACCGGCGATCGCGGCCAGCTGCAGCAGCTGCCCGCGCAGGCGTGCACGCGCGCGCGCGAAGCCGGTCGGGGCGATGGCGCTGGTACTCAAGGGGTGCGCTTAATCTTCGAGGATCTTGAAGCGCGGGTCGTCCGGATCGATCGACGAGATCGCGCGGGCTTCCTCGGTCATCTGCGTTTCTGCCGAACGGTGCTCGGCATGGCGCTTCTCTTCCAGGTACTGGTAGATCGCGTGGACCAGGTCTTCGCAGCCTTCGCGGTTCAGCGCGGATATCTCGAACACCGGGCCCTTCCAGGCCATCTTCTTCACGAAGTCCTTGACGACCTTCTTGCGCTCGCCTTCCGGCACGACGTCCAGCTTGTTCAGCACCAGCCAGCGCGGCTTGTTGAGCAGCTCCTCGTCGTACTTCTCGAGTTCCTTGACCAGTGCCTTGGCTTCCTTGACCGGGTCGGTCTTGTCGTCCATCGGCGCCACGTCGACGATGTGCAGCAGCAGGCCGGTGCGGCTCAGGTGGCGCAGGAACTGGTGGCCCAGGCCCGCACCTTCGGCCGCGCCTTCGATCAGGCCCGGGATGTCGGCGATCACGAAGCTCTTCTCATGCGAGACGCGCACCACGCCCAGGTTCGGATGCAGGGTCGTGAACGGGTAGTCCGCGACTTTCGGGCGCGCGTTCGAGATGGCGGTGACGAAGGTCGACTTGCCGGCGTTCGGCATGCCCAGCAGGCCGACGTCGGCCAGCACTTTCAGCTCGAGGCGCAGCGCGCGGCGCTCGCCTTCCTTGCCTTCGGTCTTCTGGCGCGGCGCGCGGTTGGTCGAGGTCTTGAAGTGGATGTTGCCCCAGCCACCCTCGCCGCCCCTGGCCAGCAGTTCGGTCTGGCCGTGCTCGGTGAGGTCGGCGATGATCTCGCCGGTGGCGTCATCGATGATGATGGTGCCGACCGGCATGCGCAGTGTCACGTCGTCGGCGCCCTTGCCGTAGCAGTCGGAACCGCGGCCCGGCTCGCCGTTGCGCGCCGTGTGGACCTTGGAAAAGCGGAAGTCGACCAGCGTGTTGATGTTGCGGTCGGCCACGACCCAGATCGAGCCGCCGCGGCCGCCGTCGCCGCCGTCCGGACCGCCGAACGGGCGGAACTTCTCGCGGCGGAACGAGGCGCAGCCGTTGCCGCCGTCGCCGGCGATGACTTCGATTCTTGCTTCGTCGATAAACTTCATGATGAGACCACCAAAACTGAGGCTATGTCACTGTTAAATACGGATCGGGGTTCATGATAGAACGCCCTGGATGGATCTGCACTAAGCGATCCGCACTTAACGGTGACAGCGCCGGAAATTAAAAAGGCCCTACCTGGAGGCAGAGCCTAAGATTGCAGGGCCTACGCCCTGCTTCGCAAAGCCCGCCGCGCAGGACGGGCTTCTGCTGCGCTATTTAGGCAGCGACTGCTTCAGCTGCTTCAGCGGCAACGACGGTCACGTACTGCTTCGAGCCGACGCCTTGCTTGACGAACTTGACCGAGCCATCGACCAGCGCGAACAGGGTGTGATCCTTGCCCATGCCGACGTTGGTGCCCGGACGCACGGTGGTGCCGCGCTGACGAATGATGATGCCGCCGGCATTGATTGCCTGGCCGCCGTAGACCTTCACGCCGAGGCGTTTGCTTTCTGAGTCACGGCCGTTGCGGGTAGTACCGCCACCTTTTTTGTGTGCCATTTAGATGCTCCTTGCTGACTAAAGAATGGACGCGCGGCGATTAGCCGTTGATCGCGACCACTTGGATTTCGGTGTAGTTCTGGCGATGGCCCTGACGCTTCTGGTAGTGCTTACGACGACGCATCTTGAAGATACGCACTTTGTCGTGACGACCGTGCGACACAACAGTCACGCGAACCGAAGCACCTTCCACCAGCGGAGCACCAAACTTGATGCTCTCGCCCTCGCCAACGGCGAGAACCTGATCGATAGTGAGTTCGGAACCAATGTCTGCCGGTATCTGTTCTACTTTGAGTTTTTCGCCAGCGACAACTTTGTATTGCTTGCCACCGGTTTTTATGACCGCGTACATGATTTGAAACCTCGTTAATTGTTAAGAAAATTCCCACGCTGCCGGCGAACAGCGCGCTCTGGCTTCGGGGAACAGGGGATTATACATAAACGCGCGGCGGGCGTCAAAACGGATGTGGCGTCGCCGCACAGTCCGGCGGGCGGCCCCGGCGTACCGATGTATGTATAAATTCGCTGCCAACGCACCGCATCCGTCCCGATGTGCCGGTTTCACAGCGAAAAAGCGCTGGACGCCCTTGCTTATCGTATAATCGCGCCACTCAACAACTCCGTTTTGCCTTCAACCGCAAGCAGGTCCGCCTTGTCCGCCGCTACCCAAAACGCACAACAGAACCCGATCACCCGCACGATTGCAGCCGACATGGAGGCCGTCAACGCGGTGATCCGACAGCGTCTGCAGTCGGACGTCGCGCTGGTCAACCAGATCGCCGAATACATCATCAGCGCCGGTGGCAAGCGGATCCGTCCGGTGCTGGTGCTGCTGCTGGCGAACGCCTACGGCTACGAGGGCCGCGGCCACCACGAGCTGGCCGCCGTGGTCGAGTTCATCCACACCGCGACGCTGCTGCACGACGACGTGGTCGACGAATCGTCGATGCGCCGCGGCCGCCAGACCGCCAACGCGATGTTCGGCAACGCGGCTTCGGTGCTGGTCGGCGACTACCTGTATTCGCGCGCGTTCGAGATGATGACCAGCCTGGACGAGATGCGCGTAATGGAGATCCTGTCGCGCGCCACCACCGTCATCGCCGAGGGCGAGGTACTGCAGCTGCTGAACATGCACGACCCGGACGTCACCGAAGCCAGCTACCTGACCGTGATCCGCTCGAAAACCGCCAAGCTGTTCGAAGCCGCGGCCGAGCTGGGCGCGCTGATCGCCGGCGCCAACGACACGCAGATCGATGCGGCCGGCGAATACGGCCGCTCGCTGGGCACCGCCTTCCAGCTGATCGACGACGTGCTCGACTACGCCGGCGACGCCAGCGAGATCGGCAAGAACGTCGGCGACGACCTGCGCGAAGGCAAGCCGACCCTGCCCCTGATCTACGTGATGGAAAACGGCACGGCCGAGCAGCGCGAACTGATCCGCGCCTGCATCGAGAACGGCGACGAGACCCATTTCGACGCCGTGCTGGCCGCCGTCACCAGCAGCGGCGCACTCGATTACACGCGCCGCCAGGCCGAAGCCGCGTCCGCGCGCGCACAAGGCGCGATCGCCGACCTGCCGGACAGCGAATACAAGCAGAGCCTGCTCCAGCTGTGCAGCTTCGCTGTTGACAGGAACCATTGAGACAACTATAGTAATGCCTTCCCGAGATTCGGCAACGATTCTCGAACAGTCGGGGTGTAGCTTAGCCCGGTAGAGCGCTACGTTCGGGACGTAGAGGCCGGAGGTTCGAATCCTCTCACCCCGACCATCAGTTTCATCTCTCTTTAGCGGTGTCGCCGCTTCAAAGACCCTACCGTCGGGGTGTAGCTTAGCCCGGTAGAGCGCTACGTTCGGGACGTAGAGGCCGGAGGTTCGAATCCTCTCACCCCGACCACAGAATTCAAGAAGGCCGGATCATGCTTTGCGCTGATCCGGCTTTTTGCTTTTGCGGCCGTGGTCCTGTTCGCGGCCGAGATGTAAATATGGCGCCCACAATCAATCGAGCGTCACCCCTCTCCCGCTGATGCCAGAATGATGGACGAGGCAACGCAGAGCCCACCGACATCGTTGCCTCCTCAACGTATTGACACCAGGAGGAACAATGCGCTTGCCCCTCATCCCGCCGGCTGAGCTCAGCCCGGAACAGAAGCCCCTGTACGACGCGATGCGCAAGGGCATCGCCAGCAATTTCAACGCCTTCAAGGTCGAACGCGAAGACGGCGCCCTGATGGGCCCGTGGAACCCGTGGCTGCACGAGCCCGCGATCGGCAAGGCGATCTGGGACCTGACGCTGGCGATGACCGCCAACGCGGTCTTGCCCGACAACGTGCGCCAGATCGCGATCCTCGTGGTCGGCGCGCGCTACAACGCGGCCTACGAGCTGTATGCCCACGTCGCGGTCGCCGAGAAGGAAGGCATGTCGCCGGAGCGCCTGGCCGCGCTGGTCGCGGGCGTCAAGCCGACCGACCTCGCCAAGGAAGAAAACGTCGCCTTCGACTTCGCGCACGCGCTCGCGCGCGGGGGCGTGCTGCCCGAGCCGCTGTACCGCCTGGCGATCGGGACCTTCGGCCAGCACGCCACCAACGAGCTGATCTACCTGGTCGGCCTGTATGCGCTGGTGTCGACCACGCTCAACGGCTACAACGTGCCGGTGCCCGAACGTGAATAGACGAGACGAAAGCGTGCTGCATCAGGGCACGCATGCGCCGGCCGAACCGCCCAGGCCGGGCGCCACCCAGTTCGAGAGCGTGGCGCTGGTGCTGCAGGGCGGCGGCGCGCTGGGCGCCTACCAGGCCGGCGTGTACGAGCGCCTGCTGGAAGCCGAGGTCGAGCCGACCTGGGTGTCCGGCATCTCGATCGGCGCGATCAACAGCGCGATCATCGCCGGCAACGCGCGCGAACACCGCGTCGAGCGCCTGCGCAAGTTCTGGGAGCTGGTCAGCAACGCCAGCGACGGCGTGGTCGGCGACCAGTGGACGACCATGGCGCTGGCCGATCCAATGCGCGTCTGGCTCAACCAGCTGGCCGCCAGCCGCGTGCTGGTGAGCGGCGTGCCGGGCTTCTTCGAGCCACGCGTGCCGCCGCCCTTCATGGCGCTGGCTGGCGCCGGCGCGACCAGCTATTACGACACCGCGCCGCTGCGCGCCACGCTCGAGCGCCTGGTCGACTTCGATCGCATCAACGCGCGCGAGACGCGGCTCTCGATCGGCGCGGTCAACGTCAGGACCGGCAACTTCGCCTACTTCGACAACGCCACCGATACCATCCGGCCCGAGCACGTGATGGCCAGCGGCGCCCTGCCCCCGGGCTTCGACGCGGTCGAGATCGACGGCGAGCGTTACTGGGACGGCGGCATGGTCTCGAACACGCCGCTCGACTGGGTGCTGTCCTCGCGCTCGGGCCTGGACACCCTGATCTTCCAGGTCGATTTGTGGAGCGCGCGCGGCGAGCTGCCGAACGACCTGGCCAGCGTCGCCACGCGCATGAAGGAAATCCAGTACTCGAGCCGCACGCGCAGCGCCACCGACGCCTTCCGCCGTACCGAAAAGCTGCGCACGGCCTTCAACGAACTGCTGGCGCAGATGCCGCCCGAGCTGGCCGCTTCGCCGCAGGCGCGCCTGCTGGCCGAAGCCGCCGACCCGGCGCTGTACAACATCGTCACGCTGGTCTACCGCTCGCCCACTTACGAGGGCCAGTTCAAGGATTTCGAGTTCTCGCGCCGGACCATGAACGAGCACTGGCAGGCGGGCTACGCCGACGCCGCCAAGACCGTGGCGCACGGCGAGATCTTCGAGCTGCCGCAGCTCGAGAACAACCCGGCCCTGTACGATTTCCTCACCGCCCCGGCGCGCCCACAACCCATCCACTCACCCACTTGAGCAGGTACCCATCCATGGACATGAAAGACAAGATCGCGGTCGTCACCGGCGCCGCCAGCGGCATCGGCAAGCAGATCGCCACGGTGTTTTTCCAGCACGGCGCCAAGGTCGCCATCGCCGATTTGAACCTCGAAGCTGCCAGGACCGCGGCGCGCGAACTCGACCCCTCGGGCGCGCGCGCGATCGCGGTCGCGATGGACGTCACCAATGAAGAACAGGTCGACGCCGGCATCAAGTCGGTCGCCGACCAGCTCGGCGGCATCGACGTGCTGGTGTCGAACGCCGGCATCCAGATCGTCGCGCCGGTGCAGGACTTCGATTTCGGCCAGTGGAAGAAGATGCTGGCGATTCACCTCGACGGCGCCTTCCTCACCACGCGCGCCTGCCTGAAATACATGTACGCGCAGGGCCGCGGCGGCAGCGTGATCTACATGGGATCGGTGCACTCGAAGGAAGCGTCGGTGCTCAAGGCGCCGTACGTGACGGCCAAGCATGGCCTGATCGGCCTGGCCAAGACGGTCGCCAAGGAAGGCGCCAAGTACGGCGTGCGCGCCAACACGATCTGCCCGGGGTTCGTGCGCACCCCGCTGGTCGAAAAGCAGATTCCCGAGCAGGCCAAGGAGCTCGGCATCAGCGAGGACGACGTGGTCAAGAAGGTGATGCTGAAGGAGACCGTCGACGGGGAATTCACCACCGTCGACGACGTCGCCCAGACCGCGCTGTTCCTGGCGGCCTTCCCGTCGAACGCCCTGACCGGGCAGTCGATCGTGGTCAGCCACGGCTGGTATATGCAATAAGCGAGGCGGCCAATCGGCGGCGTTTGTAGCGCAAGCCGGCGTAACACATATGCATCAAATTTAACTATATTTCAGTTTTGAAAATAGTTACGATGAGTATTTACGCCACTTGTGAGGTCTTCATGCGCCGTCCCGCCTTCGTAGCACTGACCATCCTGAGCCTTGTCCACGGCGCCTTCGCGCAAACCGCGCCGTCCCCGTCTACCGAGACGCCGCTGATCGAGCGCGCCAAGCTGTTCGGCAACCCGAGCAAGATGGCGGCCAGCGTCAGCCCGGACGGCAAGTGGCTGTCGTGGATCGCGCCACGCGACGGCGTGCTGAACGTCTGGGTGGCGCCGATCGACAAGCCGGGCGAGGCCAAGCCGCTCACGTCTGAGAAGACGCGTCCGATCCGCACGACGTTCTGGGCGCCGGACTCGAAATCGCTGCTGTTCATTAACGACAAGGGCGGCGACGAGAACTTTCTGCTGTACGGCGTCGACGTCGCCAGCGGCAAGCAGACCTCGCTGACGCCGTTCGAAAAGACGCGCGTCATGATCGTCAATATCAGCCGGCAGGTGAAGGACCGCATCCTGGTCGGCGTCAACAACCGCGACCCGCGCTGGCACGACGTCTACAGCCTCGACCTGGCGAGCGGCAAGCTGACCCTGGTATACAAGAACGAGGGCGGCTATGCCGGCTTCATCGCGGACGAGCAGCTCAAGCTGCGCGCGGCCGCCAAGTCGCGCCCCGACGGCGGCAGCGACTATTTCCGCATGGTTGACGCCAAGGTCGAGGACAAGCCCTTCGTGCAGGTCGGCCTGGACGATTCGCTGACGACGTCGCCGCTGGGCTTCACCACCGACGGCAAGACCTTGTACTGGCGCGATTCGCGCGGGCGCGACACGGCCGCGCTGGTGGCCCAGGATTTCGCCAGCGGCGCGAGCAGCGTCGTGGCCCAGGACCCGCGCGCCGACATCGAATCCGGCCTGTTCGACGTGCGCACCGGCCGCATCCAGGCCTACGAAGTGGAGTACCTGAAGCATGAATACATCCCGCTCGACGCCTCGGTCGAGGCCGACCTGAAGCACCTGAAGGGGGCGCTCAAGGGCGACTTCCAGGTGCACGCGCGCAGCGACCAGGACGACAAGTGGATCGTCGAGGACGACCCGGTCTCGAGTCCGGTATCCGACTGGCTGTACGATCGCAAGACCAAGAAACTGACCCGGCTGTTCGTCGCCCGTCCCGAACTCGAGGGCGCGCCGCTGGTGCCGATGTTCGCCGAGGAGATCAAGTCGCGCGACGGCCTGAACCTGGTTTCCTACCTGTCGCTGCCGAAGAGCGTCGACCCGCAGGGCGCTGGCCGTCCCTCGCATCCGGTGCCGATGGTGCTGTTCGTGCACGGCGGCCCGTGGGCGCGCGACAGCTTCGGCTCGAACCGCTCGCACCAGTGGCTGGCCAACCGCGGCTATGCGGTGCTGTCGGTGAACTACCGCGGCTCGACCGGCTTCGGCAAGAACTTCATCTCGAAGGGCGACCTGCAGTGGGGCCGCAAGATGCACGACGACCTGCTCGACGCGGTCGACTGGGCGGTCAAGAACGGCGTCACCACGCGCGACAAGGTCGCCATCATGGGCGGCTCCTACGGCGGTTACGCGACCCTGGCCGGCATGGCCTTCACGCCGTCGACCTTCGCCTGCGGCGTCGACATCGTCGGCCCGTCGAACCTGTTCACGCTGCTGCAGACCATTCCGCCTTACTGGGAAGCCGGCAAGCAGCAATTCTACAAACGCATGGGCGACCCGACCACCGAGGAAGGCCGCGCGCTGCTGAAGGAACGTTCGCCGCTCAACTTCGCAGACAAGATCAGCAGGCCGCTGCTGATCGGCCAGGGCGCGAACGACCCGCGCGTGAACGTGCGCGAGTCCGACCAGATCGTCGCGGCGATGGAGGCGAAGCATATCCCCGTGACCTACGTCGTGTTCCCGGACGAAGGCCACGGCTTTGCGCGCCCGGTCAACAACATCGCCTTCAATGCCGTGGCCGAAAACTTCCTGGCGCCTTGCCTGGGTGGACGCGCGGAGCCGATCGGCGCCGCGCTGCAGCCTTCGACCGCCCAGATCAAGCAAGGCGCGCAATACGTGCCGGGACTGAAGGAGGCGGCGCCGGCCACCCAACCGTAATCGGGCGCCGGCAGCCGGGCCGGCGGCCTCAGTGGTCGCGCACCTTGGCGGCGTGGATGCGCACCCCCAGTGCCACCAGGCTGGCCAGCATCGCCACGCCGACCACGCCGGTCCAGCCCCAGCCTGCCAGCGCCTGGGCGCCGAAGAAGCCGCCCGCCGCCATGCCGATGAAGACGCTGGTCATCAGGATGGCATTCAGGCGGCTGCGCGCCGGCGGCTCCAGGCCGAACACGATGCTCTGGTGCGAGATCAGGCTGGCTTGCACGCCCAGGTCGAAGCCGACCGTGGCCAGCGCCAGCAGCGCCAGCTGGGCGCCGGTCGACAGCAGCGGCATCGCCAGCATGGTCGCGAACGACACGACGGTAATGGCGGCGGCCAGGCGCGTCACCCACTCCGGACCGCGGCGGTCGGCCAGGCGCCCGGCGAATGGGGCGGCCAAGGCGCCGGCCGCGCCGGCCAGGCCAAAGGAACCGGCCACCGCCGACCCCATGTGGAACGGCGCGCCGTGCAGCATCACGGCCAGCGTCGACCAGAACGCCGAAAAACCCAGCGCCAGCAGACCCTGGCCGAACGCGGCCAGGCGCAGCCGGCGGTGCGCGACCCACAGGTGGCCCAGCGAGCGCAGCAGCGCCGGATAAGCCTGGGTCGTTGTCGGCGCAAAGCGCGGCAGGCCGCGCGCCAGCACGATCGTCATCAGCGCGATACTGACGGCGGCCGCCAGGAACACGGCGCGCCAGCCGAAATGTTCGGCGATGAAGCCGCTCGCCACGCGCGACAGCAGGATGCCCATCAACAGCCCGGTCATCACCGTGCCGACCGCCTTGCCGCGGTGCTCGGGCGGCGCCAGCGTGGCCGCGGCCGGAACGATGTCCTGGGCTACGGTGGCGAACAGGCCGACCACCAGGCTGGCGCCCATCAGCACCGCCAGGCCGGGCGCGAATCCGGTCAGCACCAGCGCCGCGCACAGGATCACCGACTTGATCAGGATGATGTTGCGGCGATCAAAACGATCGCCCAGCGGCGCCAGCAGCAGCAGGCCGAAGGCGTAGCCGAGCTGGGTCAGCGTCGGGATCCAGCCGATCTGGCGGCCGCTGGCGTGCAGGTCGCCGGCCAGCACGCCCAGCAACGGCTGGCTGTAGTACAGCGCCGCGACCGACAGGCCGGTGCCGGCGGCGAGCAGGAAGGTCAGCGCGGGCGACAAGGTGGCCTGCGTTGCCGGATTAGCCGTGGCTGGCTGTTTTGCCTGCTCCGCCGTTCGGGAGGTGGTCATGGCGACTCCTGGTTGGATGTTAAGTTGGACAATGAATGAGCGCCATTATCCTTACAGCCCAAACGGGACGGTAGACGCAGCGGACGTCAAAGTGTTATACGATGGGCGTATGAGCACAGCCCAAAATCTCAACATTTCTACGCTGGACCGCATGATGCTGGTCGAGACCTTCGTGCGCATCGTCGATGCCGGCAGCTTGTCGGCGGCCGCGCGCCAGCTGGAGACGACCCAGCCGACCATCAGCCGGCGCCTCAAGACGCTGGAAAAATCGCTGGGCGTGCCCCTGCTCCAGCGCTCGACCCACGCGATGAAGCTGACCGACGACGGCATGCGCTGCTACGCGCGCGCGAAGGAACTCATCGCCGGCTGGCAGGAATTCGAAAGCGAGATCCGAGGCGCCGGCGACGAGCCGGTCGGCACCCTGAAGGTAGTGGCGCCGCACGCCTTCGGCCAGCAGCAGCTGGTGGCGCCGCTGGCCGAATACCTGGGCCGTTATCCGCAGATGACGGTCGAGTGGCTGCTGCACGACCGCACGCCCGATTTCATCGCCGAGGGCATCGATTGCGCGATCCGGGTCGGCGTCGAGCCCGATCCGAACCTGGTGGCGCTGCGCCTGGGGCGGGTACCGCGCATCGTCGTCGCGGCGCCTTCGCTGGTGGCGGCGAGCGCCCTGCCCGTCGAACCGGATCACCTGATGCGCCTGCCCTGGCTGTCGCAGACCAATTTTTACCGCGACGAGATCGCGCTGACGCACAACGACAGTGGCGCCACCGCCCAGCTGCGCTTCAAGCCGCGCCTGTACACCGACAACCTGTACGCGCTGTGCAACTCGGCCGTGATGGGGCTGGGCGTGGCCGTGACGTCGCTGTGGGCGGTGCGCGAAGAGCTGGCGCGCGGCGAACTGCTGGCGATCGCCCCAAGCTGGGCGGCGTCGCCGCTGCCGGTCGACCTGGTGTACCCGCCGGCGCGCTTCTATCCGGCGCGGCTGCGGAGATTCATCGACATCATGAAGGTGGCGGTGCCGCAGGCGTTCGGGATCAGCGCGGCAGGATGAGGCTGGAGTGCGGCCGTGCCTGGCCATGCAAGGCGCTCATGGTATAGCCAAAGCGCAGCTCGCCGCTTGCCCAGGCCGTGAACTTCGTAAACGTAACACCTTCACTGATCGGAAAGATTGTCTTTTACACCGCATGCGATGTAAATTGAAATTACACTGTATGTAATGTAATCAGCTTGATGCAACATCATTTATGATGTAAATTGAATTTACATTATCCATGATGTTTTTAATACCATGGACTTTCCTTTGAATACGTCCGCACAACTCTCGCCAGTGCTGCGCGGATTCCGAAAGCAAGCGGGCTTGACGCAAGCCGAAGTCGCCTTGCGGATCGGAACAACCCAGCAGACCTACGCGAGGATCGAAGCTGACCCGTCGACCACGAGCGTGGGACGGTTCCTGGCAATCCTGCAAGCCATTGGAGCCGGCATGGCGCTGCAAGTCGCAGGCTCGTCCACACGGCCAATATCCAGGCCACGTAAGTCAAATACCGTACACGCCCAACCAAAAGCCGGATCCATGCCGAGCGCGAAAGCGGACGGTCCAGGCCATTCGACACCAACCAAAGCGATGGCCGCACCGGCAAAACTGACGCCACCCTCAGGCAAGAAAGAAGACTGGTGATGGGACACCAAGAGATACCCCAAGGCGGTCGGCATTCTGATCAGCCCGCGGCCTCCGCCCGCGCCTCCGCCTGCGTTTGCGCCAGAATCGCCCGGATCTCCGGCACGCACGATCCGCAATTGCCACCCGCCTTCGTACACGCCGTGACCTGCGCCGCGTCCGTGCAGCCGTTCTTGCGGATCGCGATCTCGATGGTCTTGCGGCCGACCCCGAAGCACGAGCACACGGTCGGCCCCGGGTCTTCCCCCGCCTCGCGCGCGCGGCCCGACAGCAGGCCGAGGCGCTCGCTCGGGGTCAGCTCCTCCTTGGCGAACAGGCCGGCCAGGTAGGCGCGCGCCGGCAGGTCCTGGCGCTGCGAGACGAACAGGCAGGCTTCGATGCGGCCGTCGACCAGATGCACCGCGCGGTACACGCCGCCGCTCTTGTCTTCGAGTTCGATCCAGTCGGCCTCGTCGTCGTCCAGACCCACGCCCAGCAGGCCACGTCCCCAGCCGGCGGCCTCGAACACCTTGGTGCGCCCGGCCAGCTCGTAGCGGATGAAGTCGCGGCCCTGGATGCGCGTCCAGTGCGCGGCGCCGTCCAGCGGAAGTGCGCCGCGGCTGAGGATGAAGCCGTACCAGTTCACGCCGAACGGCTCGACGCGCACCGGCGTGTGCTTGAATTCCGGCTCGCCCGAGACCGGATCGACGGCCGGGTTGACCACCGCGCCGACGCGCGCATCGGACGCCGTCTGGGCGCTCCAGTGGATCGGCATGAACACGCTGCCGCGCGCGATGCCGCCGCCGTGCTGGACCCGCGCCACCACGGCGCCCCACTGGCTGCTCACGCGCGCCAGCTCGCCTTCCTTCACGCCGCACAGCAGCGCATCCTGCGGGTGCAGGTCGACGGTCGGTTCGAGCATGTGCTCTGCCAGCTTGGGTGAGCGGCCGGTGCGGGTCATGGTGTGCCACTGGTCGCGCACGCGGCCGGTGTTGAGTACCAGGGGATAATCTCCGTCGGGCAGGTGCGCGGGCGCGCGCACGCGCGTGGGCACGAAACGCGCGCGCGCGTCCGCGTGCGCGAAGCGGCCATCGGCGAACAGGCGCTCGGTCGACTCGCCGCGCGCGCGCACCGGCCACTGCACCGGTTCCAACGCGTCGTAGTCCCCACGCGTCAGCCCGGTCAAGCCACCGATGTCGAACATGCGGCGCGGCTGGCCCGCCACACCATTCCGCCAGCTCGACAGCCGCGCATGCTCGTCAAAAATCTCGTGCGGCGCCGTGAAGTCGAAGCCCGAAAAGCCCATGCGGCGCGCGACGTCGCAGACGATGTCCCAGTCGGCGCGCGCCTGGCCCGGGGCGGAGAGAAAAGCGCGCTGGCGCGAGATGCAGCGCTCGGAGTTCGTCACCGTGCCATCCTTCTCGCCCCAGCCCAGCGCCGGCAGCAGCACGTCGGCAAACGCATTGGTGTCGGTGCCGAGCACGATGTCGGACGCCACCACCAGTTCGCACTTTTCCAAGGCGCGCCGCGCCTGGTCGGCGTCCGGCAGGCTGACGATCGGGTTGGTCGCCATGATCCACACGGCTTTGACTTTCCCCTCTTCGATCGCGCGGAACAGGTCGACGGCCTTCAGGCCGGCCTGGGCGGCCATGCGCGGCGCCTGCCAGAAGTCCTGCAGCGCGGCGCGCTGGCCGGCATGGTCGAGCTCCATGTGCGCCGCCAGCATGTTGGCCAGGCCGCCGACTTCACGCCCGCCCATCGCGTTCGGCTGGCCGGTCAGGGAAAACGGCCCCATGCCCGGCTTGCCGATGCGGCCGGTCACCAGGTGGCAGTTGATGATGGCGTTGACCTTGTCGGCGCCGCTGGTCGACTGGTTCACGCCCATCGTGAAGGCGGTGACGACCTTTTCGGTTTTTGCGAACAGCTCGTAAAAGCGCAGCAGCTGCCGCGGGTCGAGCTTGCAGGCCTTGGCGACGTCCAGGAGGCTGCCGGCCTCGCCGGCCGCGGCCAGCGCATCGGCCAGGCCGCTGGTGTGCGCGGTGACGAAAGCCTGGTCGGGCGCACGCGCGGCCAGGTAGCCGAGCAGGCCGTCGAACAGCCAGACGTCGCTGCCCGGCTTGACGGCCAAGTGCAGGTCGGCGATGTCGCAGGTGGCGGTGCGGCGCGGGTCGATCACCACGACCTGCATCTGCGGGCGCTGTTCCTTCGCGCGCGCGAGGCGCTGGTACAGCGTCGGGTGGCACCAGGCGGCGTTGGAGCCGACCAGCACGACCAGGTCGGCCAGCTCGAAATCCTCGTACGCGCCCGGCACCAGGTCTTCGCCGAAGGCGCGCTTGTGGCCGGCCACGGCCGAGGACATGCACAGGCGCGAGTTGGTGTCGATGTTGGCGCTGCCGACGTAGCCCTTCATGAACTTGTTGGCGACGTAGTAGTCCTCGGTCAGCAGCTGGCCGGAGACGTACAGCGCGACCGCGTCCGGGCCGTGCTCGGCGACGATGCGGGAAAAACCGTCGGCGACCTTGGCCAGCGCCTCGTCCCAGCCGGCTTCGCGCAGCGCGCGTCCGTCGCGCAGCATCGGCGCAAGCAGACGGCCCTGCAGGCCGACGGTCTCGCCCAGCGCCGAGCCCTTCACGCACAGGCGGCCCTGGCTGGCGGGGTGCGCGGCGTCGCCGGCGATGGCCAGCTCGCCGTCGGCATCGATGCCGGCCGAGACGCCGCAGCCGACGCCGCAATACGGACAGGTGGTGCGCACGGTCGCGGCGCGGATCGGCAACTGCGGATACAACTTCATGACGAATCCTCCGTCAGGCCGCCATGCAGAGGGCCTGACCGAACAACAGCTGGTCGCGCATCGCCGAGATGTCGGTGCGCTTCTGGATCAATTCGAAGTACCAGGGACCATCGAGAACGTCCCCGTACAGCACGGCGCCGGTGAGGCGGTTGCCCGCCACCACCAGGCGCTTGTACACGCCGCCGCGGCGGTCGCGCAAGACCAGGTCTTCGGTCCCTTCCCCGCCGACGATGTCGCCGGCCGAGTACAGGTCGACCCCGGTCACTTTGAGTTTGGTGGCCGTCGCCTGCTGCACGTAGCGGCGATGGCCGTGGCCGGCCAGGTGGGCGGCGCACACGCGCGCCTGGTCCCAGATCGGCGCCACCAGGCCGAAGGTCGAGCGGCGATGCTGCACGCACTCGCCCACCGCGTACACGCGTGGGTCGTAGGTCTGCAGCGTGTCGTCGACCACGATGGCGCGCTCGACGTGCAGGCCGGCCGCCTGGGCCAGCTCGACGTTGGGACGCACGCCGGCGGCCATCACGACCAGGTCGGCCTCGAGGCGCTCGCCGTCGCCGAAGCGGATCGCCTCGACTTTGCCCGCGCCTTCGATCGCCGCGGTCTGGCGGTTGAGCAGGATGCGCAGGCCGCGCCGCTCCAGGCTGGCGCGCAGCAGCTCGGCCGCGGGCGGATCGAGCTGCTGGTTCATCAGGCTGCCGCCCAGGTGCACGACGCTGACCTGCATGCCCCGGCGCAGCAGGCCGTTGGCCGCTTCCAGGCCGAGCAGGCCGCCGCCGATCACCACCGCCTTGCCACCGGCGTGCGCGGCCGCGAGCATCGTGTCGACGTCCTGCAGGTCGCGAAAGCCGATCACGCCCGGCAGCTGGTGGCCCGGCACCGGCACGATGAACGGTTTCGACCCGGTTGCGATCAGGAGCCGGTCGTACGCCACCTGCAGGCCGGAGGCCGCGTGCACCACGCGCTTCTTGCGGTCGATGCGCACGACCGGATCGCCGGCGTGCAGCGTGACGCCATTTGCCGCGTACCACTCGCGCGTGTGCAGCATGATGTCGTCGACGGTCTTTTCGCCGGCCAGCACCGGGGACAGCAGGATGCGGTTGTAGTTACCGTGCGGCTCGGCGCCGAACACGGTGATGCGGTACATGTCCGGCGCGAGCTTGAGCAGCTCCTCGACGGTGCGCATGCCGGCCATGCCGTTGCCGATGACAACGAGCGACGGCTTGTCGCCAGCGCCATTCATGCGCCGACCCACACCTTGCCATCCTCGACGCGTACCGGATAGCTGGCCACCGAGTTATGTGGCGCTTCCAGGCATTCGCCGGTCTGCAGGTCGAAGTGCTGCTTGTAGATCGGCGAGGCGACCACGATGCGCTCGCCGATCGAGCCGACCAGCCCGCGCGACAGCACGCCCGCCTGCGCATTCGGATCGAAGTTATCGATGGCGAACAGGCGCGTCTCGCTGGCATCGTTCGCCGCGCCGACACGGAACACGGCCACCTGGCGGCCATCGACCAGCGCGCAGACGCCGGTGTCGGGCACGATCTGGTCCAGGGTGCAGATGGCGTTCCATTGATTGAGTTGAAGATCGCGGTGCATTTGGATTCTCCTGGAATTAGATGGAACCGACGGCAATCGGGATCACGCGGCGCTGATCGCGTTCTTCCTGCGTGGCCGGACGGATCTGGCCGCGCTCGGGCATGAAGACGACGTTGGCGTCCTGCTTGTCGCTGTTCACAAAAGTGCGGAAACGCTGGCGCACGGCCGGGTCTTCGACGGCGTTCTTCCACTCGTCCTCGTAGGTATCGACCACGCGCTGCATGTCGGCTTCCAGCTCGGTGCCGATGCCCAGCTTGTCGTCGACCACGACCTGCTTCAGGTACTCCAGGCCGCCTTCCAGATTCTCGCGCCAGGTGCTGGTGCGCTGCAGGCGGTCGGCGGTGCGCACGTAAAACATCAGGAAGCGGTCGACCAGTTTCACGACCGTCTCTTCGTCCAGGTTCGAGGCCAGCAGTTCGGCGTGGCGCGGCTTCATGCCGCCGTTGCCGCACACGTACAGGTTCCAACCCTTGTCGGTGGCGATCAGGCCGACGTCCTTGCCCTGCGCTTCGGCGCACTCGCGCGTGCAGCCGGAGACGCCGAACTTGATCTTGTGCGGCGCGCGCAAGCCCTTGTAGCGGTTCTCCAGCGCGATGCCGAAGCCGATCGAATCGCCGACGCCGAAGCGGCACCAGGTCGAGCCGACGCACGACTTCACGGTGCGCAGCGACTTGCCGTAGGCGTGGCCGGATTCGAAGCCGGCCGCGATCAGCTCTTCCCAGATCAGCGGCAACTGGTCGACGCGGGCGCCGAACATGTCCACGCGCGCGCCGCCGGTGATCTTGGTGTACAGGCCGTACTTCTTGGCCACCTGGCCGACCGCGATCAGGCCGTCCGGCGTGACTTCGCCGCCCGGCATGCGCGGCACGACCGAGTAGGTCCCGTCCTTCTGGATATTGCCGAGGAAGTAGTCGTTCGAATCCTGCAGGCTGGCGTGTTGGGGTTTCAGTACGAAGTCGTTCCAGGTCGAAGCCAGAATGTTGGCGGCGACCGGCTTGCAGATGTCGCAGCCCAGGCCCTTGCCGTGCTTGTCCAGCAGGTCGTTGAAGCTCTTGATCCCGCCGACGCGGATCAGGTGGTGCAGTTCCTGGCGCGAGTAGGGGAAGTGCTCGCACAGGTGGTTGCTGACCGCCAGGCCGGCTTTCTGCATCTCGGCCTTCATGATCTGCGTGACCAGCGGGACGCAGCCGCCGCACGAGGTGCCGGCGTTGGTGCAGGACTTGAGCGCGCCGATGTCGCAGGCGCCTTCTGCCACCGCCGCTTGAATCGTCCCTTTGCTGACCGCGTTGCATGAGCAGACCTGGGCGCTGGCCGGCAGCGCATCGACGCCGATCGAAGGACGCGCCGCGCCGCTTGAATCCGGCAGGATCAGGAACTCGGGCGAGGCCGGCAGCGTCATCGCGTTGAGCATCATCTGCTGCAGCGTGCCGTATTCGGCGGCGTCGCCGACCAGCACCGCGCCCAGCAGCTTCTTGCCGCAGTCGGAGACGACGATCTTTTTATAGACCTGCTTGCGCTCATCAAGGTACTGGAAGCTGCGCGAACCCGGTGCGGCGCCGTGCGCATCGCCGATCGAGGCGACGTCGACGCCCATCAGTTTCAGTTTGGTGCTCATGTCGGCCCCGCCAAAAGTGCCTTCCTGGCCGAGCAGCGCCTTGGCGACCGTGCGCGCCATGTCGTACCCCGGCGCCACCAAGCCGAAGGTCTGGCCGTTCCAGGCCGCGCATTCGCCGATCGCGTACACGTCCGCATCCGACGTCACGCAGGCGTCGTCGATGGCGATGCCGCCGCGCGCCCCGATGGCCAGGTCGCAGGCGCGCGCCAGTTCGTCGCGCGGGCGGATGCCGGCCGAGAATACGATCATGTCGGCTTCCAGCGAGGTGCCGTCGGCGAACTCCATGCGGTGCTTGGCCGATTCGCCGTCGACGATGCGCAGCGTGTTCTTTTGCGTGTGCACGTGCACGCCCAGCTCTTCGATCTTGGTGCGCAGCACGCGCCCGCCCAGCTCGTCGACCTGCACCGCCATCAGGCGCGGCGCGAATTCGACCACGTGGGTGTCGAGCTTCATGTCGCGCAGGGCCTTGGCGCATTCCAGGCCGAGCAGGCCGCCGCCGACCACCACGCCCGAACGCGACTGCGCGCCCGCGGCCAGCATCGCTTCCAGGTCCTCGATGGTGCGGTAGACGAAGCAGCCTTCGCGCTCGCGCCCCGGGACCGGCGGCACGAACGGGGTCGAGCCGGTGGCGAACACCAGCTTGTCGTAGCCGAGGATTTCGCCGCTGGCCAGGGTCACGGTCTTGGCGGCGCGGTCGACCGATACGGCTTTCGCGTTCAGGCGGAAGCTCAGTTGCTTGCCATCGCGGCCGGCGTGCCGCTCGAAAAAGCCCGGCGCGACCAGCGACAGCTGCTCGGCGGTGGTGCCCGAAAAGTAGGCGGACAGGTGCACGCGGTCGTAGGCCGGACGCGGTTCCTCGCACAGCACGGTGACGTCGAAGCCGGCCGCCGCCTGCGGATCAGCGAAAAGCGTCTCGAGGAATTTGTGGCCGACCATGCCGTGGCCGATGACGATGAGTTTCATGATGCGACTCCTTGACTGCTCAGACTTTCAACTCGACTTTCGAACTCAGGCTGCCGCCGGCGCCGGCGTCTCGACCGTGCTGCTCGAGAAACGCACGCCGATCGCGCAGATCGCCGACACCAGCACCGCGCCGCCCAGGATCATCAGGGTCTGGTTGACGTTGCCGGTACCCTTCATGACGAAGCCGGCCAGCACCGCGCCCGCATTGCCGCCCGCGCCGACGATGCCGGCGACGCCGCCCAACGCCTTCTTGTTCACGAACGGGACCAGCGCGTAGGTGGCGCCGCAAGCCATGTGGGTGCACAGGCCGAACGACAGCATGGCCAGGATCGCGACGTTGACGCTGCCGGCGTTGGCGAACCACAGCAGGCCCAGGCCCTCGCCCACCATCAGGACGGTCAGCAGGGTCACGCGGCTGTTCAAGTCGCCGCGCGCGGCCATCTTGTCGGAGATGAAACCGCCCAGTGCGCGGGCAAACAGGGCCAGCAGGCCGAACGAACCGGCGGCCATGCCGGCTTGCGCCAGCGACAGGTGGAAGCGGTCGACGTAATAGGTGGCGGCGGTGTTGTGGATGAACAGTTCGATGCCGAAGCAGGCGCCGTAGGTGACGAACAGCAGCCAGGCGCGGTAGTTGCGGCAGGCGTCGACGAAGCTGGCCCAGCCGCCCTTGTTATTCGACTCGAATGCCACGCCGGCGGCGCGCAGTTCGGCGAAGTTACCTTCCGGGCAATCCTGGGTCAGCTTCCAGTAGGCGACGGCGGTCAGCAGCATCATCACGCCCGGCACCAGCAGCGCGACGCGCCAGCCCATGGCCTGGTTCACGCCCATCATGATGACGGCGCCCATCAGCAGCGGCATCAGCGCTTGTGCGACGCCGCCGCCGCTGTTGCCCCAGCCGGCCGAGGCGGCGTTGGCGGTGCCGACCACTTTCGGCGCGAACATCACCGAGGTGTGGTACTGGGTGATGACGAAGCTGGCGCCGATCGCACCGATCCCGAGGCGGAACAGCAGGAAGCTTTCGTAGCTCTGAGCGGCGGCCAGGCCCAGCACGGGGATGGCGCCCAGCACCAGCAGGCCGGTGTAGGTCTTGCGCGGGCCGAAGCGGTCGCACAGCGGGCCGACCAGCATGCGCACGATGATGGTGATGGCAACGGCGGCGATGTTGATGTCGGCGATCTGGCCGGCCGACAGGTGGAATTCGCCCTTGATGACCGGCATCAGCGGCGCGCATGCGAACCAGGCGAAGAAGCAGACGAAGAAGGCCACCCAGCTCAGGTGGAAGGCACGCATCTGCGGTGTGTTGAACGAAAAGAGTTTGATGCTGTTAGCTTTGCCCGACATCATTATCAGCCCCTGTTGTGCATCTGCGATATCAAAAACAAAACGGCGCCCGCTGCCTGGCCTTACGAATGCGTGAGCATGGATAAGGTTGCAGCGGACGCCGTTGTCCGGTTGTCGGTCCGCCGTTGGACCGGTCATGTGATTCGTTCAGGGATCGCCGTTGATCCACTACCCGGTTAATTGCAAGAGCCGTGCCAGAGGTCCCTTCCCTCTCACGCGGCGCTGCACAAGGATGAGGCATGCGTCATTGCAGTGCACCATGCCCGAAAAGCGGGCGTTCATGTGCAAGCGCATGCACTTCGGTGCAGCGCCTAGATTTTGATCAGTGCGCGGTTGCGGATCGCAAACGACGAGATATAAGCGTCCGCGTCTTTACCGTCCCAGGTCTTGCCGTCGATGAGGATCGAGGAACGCGTCAATCCGTAAGGCGCGCTCACGCCGGCCAGCAGCGCCGCTTCGCGGTACAGGCCGACGCGGTTGACGCGGCCGGCGACCGCCTGGTAGTCGACGTCTTCGCGCAGCAGGCCCCAGCGCCGGTGCTGGGTCATGAACCACATGCCGTCCGAGACATAGGGGAAGTTGGCGTCGCCGTCCTGGTGGAAGCGCAGCGGATGCGGGTCGACCCAGCGCAGTCCCATGCCGTTGTCGTACCGGCCATGCAGGCGCGGGGCGATGATGGCGCGGTCGGCGTTGACGTAGGCGGGGCTGGACAGCACCTCGGCGGCAGCCTCGCGGTGTTCGCCGGAGGCGTCGATCCAGCGCCCGGCTTCCAGCACGGCCGCGATCAGCGCGCGGCAGGCGTGCGGATTGGCATCGGCGAAATCGGCGCGCGCGCCGAGCGCCTTGCCAGGGTGATCGGGCCAGACGTCCTGGCTGGTCGCGACCGTGACGCCGCTGCCGTCGAGTACCGCGCGCCCGTTCCACGGTTCGCCGACGCAAAAGCCATCCATGTGACCGGCCGCCAGGTTGGCCGCCATCTGGCTGGGCGGCACCGTGACGATCTGGGCGTCGCGCACCGGGTCGATGCCGCCCGCGGCCAGCCAGTAATACAGGAGCATCGCGTGGTTCCCGGTCGGGAAGGTGTGGGCGAAGGTGAAGCGGCGTCCGCTGCCGCGCATGGCCGAAGACAGCGCATCGAGGTCGGTCACGCCCGCCTGCGCGAGCGCGCGCGAGAGCGTGATCGCCTGGCCGTTGCGCGACAGGCCCATCAGCACAGCCATCGGTGTCGCGGCGCAGCCGATGCCCATCTCGACGCCGTAGAGCAGGCCGTACAGGGCGTGTGCGGCGTCCAGCTCGCCGTTGATCACGCGGTCGCGCATGCCCGACCACGAGTGCTGGCGGCTGAGCTCCAGCTTGATGCCGTATTTTTCGTCGAGCCCGAGCACGGACGCCATCACCAAGGAGGCGCAGTCGGTCAGCGGCATGAAGCCGACCTTGATCACCTTTTTCTCCGGCCGGTCGGAACCCGCCACCCATGCGCCTGTCATATCGATACCTTCATGAAAGAGGAGCGCATCACAGCAGGTCCTCGACGTCGAGGATGCGCTGCGCAACCTCGGCCAGCTTGAGTTTCTTGTTCATCGCCATGCTGCGCAGCTTCTGGTAGGCCTCGTCCTCGGTCATGCGGTTGCGCGCCATCAGCACGCCTTTGGCGCGTTCGATCAGCTTGCGCTCGGCCAGCTGGCGCCGCGTGTCGGTCAATTCGTCCAGCAGCTTCTGCTCGCGCTTGAAGCGGGCCAGCGCGACGTCCAGCACCGGTTTCACGCGCTCGGCCTGCAGCCCGGCCACGATGTAGGCCGAGACCCCGGCGGCGATCGCGGCGTCCATGCTGGCCGGGGTCTGGTCGTCGGTGAACAGCACGATCGGACGCGGCTCGTCGCGGGTGGCGATCACGATGTGTTCGAGCACGTCGCGCGCATCGGATTCGCTGTCGATGATGATCATGTCCGGCTGGATCTGGGCGATCCGCTCGGGCAGGAAGATGTCGGCCGGCAGCGAGGCGACGATGTCGTAGCCCGATTCGAGCAGGCCGATGCGCAACGCCGTGTTGCGCCGGGCCTGGGCCTGCATGGTCTGTTCGTCCGCGCCACCGGGCGCGATGTTGACGACGACGATGCGCAGGGTGCGCGGGACAGGGGGCGATTTCATACGGTTGAGGTATGCAAGTTTTGGGCCAGATCTCGCGCCAAGTCGTGTGGCGAACGGGGAGATATCACGAGAAAAGATATCTAGACTCTACAAAGAATAATAGTTGTCTTGCGGAAAATATTCGTTTTGCGAATGAAGAACATCACAAACTAAAAGTTCATTTATGACGAAAGCCTCTCTATACTGCACCGCAACAACACAGATTTCAGATCAACCGGAGAATTCGATGACCACTGCAACCATGACCCAGGCGCACGGCGTGCGCCAGCAAATCGCCGAGACCCTCGGCAAGATCCGCGCTTTCGCGATCGAGATGTACCAGGCCCATGGCGGCTGGTTCGTCCTGGACGCCGGCCAGCCGGCGAGCGCCGCTGTGGCGCGCAATCAAACCCTGAACAAGGAATAATCATGACGCCCGTCGAATACGTCACCGTTTCCGTCTCGGCCCTGGCCATCGTTGCCCGTATCGTGATGTTCATCCGCAACCCGTCGGTCACCACGCCGAACGAACTGTGGATCTCGGAACACCCGCAGCTGAAGCAACCCGGCTGATCGCCCGGTTTCCTGCTCGAGTCTCCGATGCGCCCGGCATGTGCCGGGCGTTGTCATTTGCAACGCCGCTTTTTACATTCTCGTGCAGTACTTACGCACGCGCGCCACTTCTTCGACGTTTCTCCCCTGAAGTTCTCCCCAATTCTTACCTGCATCGCATATCGCTGGGCTAGAATCCTTTTTTGCAATTTTGCCGCCCGAGCATTCTTGTTCTTTCATAAAGCGATTCACGATGCGACTTCCTGCCTTTACCGTTCTTGCGGCGCTGATGGCTGCGTTCAGCAGCGCCTCCGCCGCCCCGACCCCGATCACCCTCGACCAGGCCATGGCCAATCCGGACTGGATCGGCAACCCGGTCGAAGCCGCCTGGTGGAGCTGGGACGGCAAGGACGTCTTCTATAAGCAGAAGCGCGCCGGGTCGCCGGTGCGCGACACCTGGGAAGCGGCCGGCGGCAAGCTCCGTCAGGTGACCGACGCCGAACTGGCCAGGCTGGACAGCGCGGCCATGGTCTACAACCGCGCCCGCACGCGCGCCATCATGCTGCGCAACGGCGACCTGTTCGAACGCGACCTCAAGAACGGTGCGCTGGTCCAGATCACGCGCGCCCTGGGCAGCCCGATCCGCGCCGTGCAGTATTCAAAAGACGAAAAGAGCGTGCAGTTCCGCGCCGGCGACGAGTGGTACGGCTGGGACCGCGCCGAGCGTGTGACCGGCCCGCTGGCCATCCTGCGCGCCGCCAAGGACCCGCAAGCGATCGACCCGGACGCGCAGCGCGACCTGCAGCTGCGCCTGATCGCCACGCTCAAGCGCCAGAAGGACGAGCGCGACGCCCTGCGCATGCGCGCCGAGGACGAGCGCCGCGCCGATCCCACGCGCGCGCGCGAGCCCATCTACCTGGGCGACAAGCTTACCGTGCTGGACAGCCACCTGTCGCCGGATGGCCGCTGGCTGCTGGTCGTGACCGCGCCCAAGGGCTACGACAAGGGCCGCGTCGGCAAGATGCCGCGCTACGTCACCGAAAGCGGCTATGAAGAGACCTCGGACGAGCGCACCCGCGTCGGCCGCAACGACCCGGTCCCGCACGCGCTCAAGCTGGTCGACCTGGTCACGCGCCAGATCAAGGACGTATCGTTCGACGTCCTGCCCGGCATCGCCACCGACCCGCTGGCCCAGCTGCGCGCCGAGCGCAAGCTGCCCGCCCTGAAGGGCAACCGTCCGGTGCAGGTCGGCTTCGAAGGCGAGTCGATCGTCTGGAGCCGGGACGGCAGCAACGTCGCCGTGATGCTGCGCGCGATCGACAACAAGGACCGCTGGATCGCCACCGTCGACCTGCCCCAGGGCGCGCTCAAGCCGGTGCATCGCCTCACCGATCCGGCCTGGATCAACTTCGACAACAACGACTTCGGCTGGCTGCCGGACAACGGCACGCTGTGGTACCTGTCCGAGGAAACCGGCTACTCGCACCTGTACACGCGTGGCGCGGACGGGCGCACGCGCGCGCTCACCCAGGGCAACTGGGAAGCCAGCGACGTGGCCTGGTCGGCCGACGGCCAGACCGCCTGGATGATGTGCAACCGCAAGACGCCGATCGCGTATGAAGTCTGCGCGGTCTCGGCCAGGGACGCCGGCGTGCGCGAAGTGACTTCGCTGGACGGCGGCGTCGAGGACTTCCGCCTGTCGCCCGACCAGAAGAAGCTGCTGGTGCATTACTCGAGCGCCTACTTGCCGCAACAGATCGCGACCCTGTCCTCGTCGGGCGGCGCGGCGGCCAGGCTGACCGACACCCGCACCCCGGACTACAAGGCGCGCGAGTGGATCCAGCCGCAGTTCGTGGCCGTGCCGTCGACCCACGGCGGCGCCCCGATCTGGGCCAAGGTGTACCGACCAGCCCAGATGGAGCCGGGCAAGAAGTACCCGGTCGTGATGTTCGTTCACGGCGCCGGCTACCTGCAGGACGTGTCGCAGCGCTGGAGCATCTACTTCCGCGAGCAGATGTTCAACAACATGCTGGCGCAGAAGGGCTACGTCGTGATGGCGATGGACTACCGCGCCTCGAAGGGCTACGGCGCCAAGTGGCGCACCGCGATCTATCGCCAGATGGGCCATCCGGAACTGGACGACTACCTGGACGGCGTCAACTGGATGGTCGCCAACCAGCAGGGCGACGCGGCCAACGTCGGCGTCTACGGCGGCAGCTACGGCGGCTTCATGACCCTGATGGGCCTGCTGCGCGCGCCGGACGTGTTCAAGTCGGGCGCCGCGCTGCGCCCGGTGAGCGACTGGTCGACCTACAACCACGAGTACACCGCCAACATCCTCAACACCCCGGAGCTGGACCCGGAGGCGTACAAAGTCTCGTCGCCGATCGAGTACGCGCAGAACCTGAAGGGCAACCTGCTGATCGCGCACGGCATGGTCGACGACAACGTGTTCTTCCAGGACTCGGTGCGCATGTCGCAGCGCCTGATCGAACTGAAAAAGGACCACTGGGAACTGGCGCCCTACCCGATGGAGCGCCACGCCTTCGTGCAGCCGGAAAGCTGGTACGACGAGTACCGCCGCATCTGGCAGCTGTTCGAGCGCACGCTCAAGCAGTGATCGCATCGAGCGCCGGGCCCGGTCCGGCGGCATGACGACGGCGCCCGCGTGGCGCCGTTTTTTTCGCCGCGTACGCACGGGCGCGCCTGCACGCGCGCGAGCAGGTTAAGCTAGCGGCTTGTTCACTACCGGGTTTGCCATGTCTCGTCGTCCGCCCCTGCCGCTGCTGGTTTCCAGCGCCGCCCTGCTCTGCTCCGCCACCCTCGGCGCCCTGGCCCAGTCGACCTCCGCTGACAGCCAGTTCAAGGGCTTGCCCGTCACCGGCGAGCTGGATGCGCAAAGCGTGGTCAAGGCGCGCTACGGCCAGGCGGCCGAGGCGACTGCGCCGGTCGTGCCGAGCGCGGGCAGCAACGGAGCCGGCGTCAGCGCCACTACCGGCACCATGCACATGGAGCCGCCTCATGCTGCAACGGCCGCCGCAACGGCAGCTGCAACGGCGCCCGCGCCGGCTAAACCAGCCGCGCATGCCGAGCCGGCGCCGCGGCCCTCGCCGTCGCACGGCGCGGCCGGCGTGCCGCACGGCTTTCGCGAGCTGGGCGGCTTCACCGGCGTCGCCATCGACAGCACGGACGGCGTGGCCCAGCGCGAGGTGCCGGTCACCTTCGGCCAGGTATTCGCACCGGGCGAGGTCAAGCCGGGCGAGCGCCTGGTCGGCAAGCTGGCCGGGGGCGCCACGGTGCCGCTGCAGGTCGACGTCAAGGCGCGCCACGCCGACGGTTCGGTACGCCACGCGGTGATCTCGGCGCTGCTGCCGGCGCTGGGGCCGCACAAATCGGTGCTGCTGGCGCTGGCCAAGGACGGCAAGGCCGGCGCGCCCGCTGCCGCAGCCGCAAACGCCACGAATGCCAAGGCGCTGCTCGACGAGGGCCTGCGCACCTGCGTCAGCGCCACCATCGACGGCCAGGCCTGGTCGGCCTGCGCCGACAAGCTGCTGGCCGGGAAGCAGGCCACGGCCTGGCTGGCCGGTCCGGTCAGCCGCGAATGGCTGGTCGACGCGCCTTTGACAAACGCCAAGGGCGCCGAACATCCGCACCTGGCCGCGCGCTTCGCGGTGCGCTGGTATCCGGCCGCGCACAAGGCGCGCGTCGACGTCAGCGTCGACAACGACTGGGCCTACGAGCCGGACCCGCACAACATCAAGTACGACGCGCGCGTCACCCTCGCCGGCAAGGAGGTGTACGCCAAGCCGGGCCTGAACCACCTGCACCACGCGCGCTGGCGCAAGGTATTCTGGTGGGGCGATGCGCCCGCCGTCGCGCTGCGCTACGACAGCGTCTACCTGGACGCCACGCGCGCGGTGCCGCACTACGATCCGTCGGTCGTGGTTTCAAGCTCGGCGCTGGGCGAACTCGGCGCGCGCATGAGCGGCAAGGCCATCGAGCCGATGGGCCCGGGCATGGCCACGACCTACATGCCCACCACCGGCGCGCACAACGACATCGGCCTGCTGCCGTCCTGGGCCGCGATGTACCTGCTGAGCATGGACCCGCACGCGGCGCTGGCCACCTTCGGCACCGCCGACCTCGCCGGCAGCTGGCCGATCCACTACCGCGACAAGAAGACCGGCCGTCCGGTGAGCCTGCTCGACCATCCCTACATGACGCTGCTGGGCCACCCCGGCGACACCGTCAACCCGGCCACCGGCAAGCAGGAAAAATTCCCCGATTGCGCCCAGCATGCATGCGACACCGAGTACACGCCGGACGTTCCGCACCAGCCGAGCCTGGCCTACGTGCCCTACCTGCTGAGCGGCGATTTCTATTACCTGGAAGAGCTGCAGTTCTGGGCCAGCTGGGATGCGTTCAGCTCGAACCCGGGCTACCGTGACAACGTCAAGGGCCTGCTCAAGCCGGAGCAGGTGCGCGGCCAGGCCTGGGGCCTGCGCACCCTCGGCGACGCGGCCTACGCCACGCCCGACAACGATCGCCTGAAGAGCTACTTCACCAGCGTCGTCAAGCACAACATCGACTGGTACAACGGCGAATACACCGACAACCCGGCCGCCAACAAGCTGGGCGTGATCGTCAACGGCTACGCCATCGTGTACAACAACGGCACCGGCCTCGCGCCCTGGCAGGACGACTTCTTCACCTCGAGCGTCGGCCACCTCGCCGACCTCGGGTTCAAGGATGCCGGGCGCCTGCTGGCATGGAAGGCGCGCTATCCGGTCGGGCGCATGGTGGCGCCGGGCGTGTGCTGGGTCGACGGCGCCAGCTACGAGATGACCGTGCGGCCCAAGGACAACGCCCCGCTGTTTGCGACGCTGGCCGAAGCCTACAAGGCCAGCCACGCGGCCGACATCCTGTCCCTGCCCTGCGGCAGCCCGGAGATGGCGATGAAGTTCAAGCTGCGTCCCGGCTCGATGAACAACCTGCCGGATGCGAACATGGGCTACCCGTCCAACATGCAGCCGGCGCTGGCGTATGCGGCCGACGTCGCCGGCGCCCCGGGCAAGGAAGCGTGGCGGCTGTTCATGGCGCGCAGCGTCAAGCCGGACTACGGCAACGCGCCGCAGTTCGCGATCGTGCCGCGCGGGGTGAAGGCGGACCCCAAGAAGGACTAATCAGGCCGCCAGCAGGTCGAGCAGGGTCAGCGCCACTACCTTGGTGGCGCGCCGCAGGTCGTCCAGCAGCAGGCGCTCGTCCGCCTTTTTCGCGTTCGATTCCGGCACCGTGCGCGGACCGGCGCCGTACAGCACGGCCGGGATGCCGCGTTCGCCGTACAGGCGAGCATCGGCGTACAAGGGCGTGCCCAGGGCCGGGATGTCCTCGCCAATGACGTCGCGCGCGTGGCGCTGCAGGCTGGCCACCAGCGCGCTCGACCCCGGCAACGGGCGCAACGCCTGCGACAGCAGCAGGCGCCGGATCTCCAGGCGGATGCCGGGCACGTCGCGCACCGCGTCTTCGATCAGCGCGCGCACCTGGGCTTCGACCGCGGCCGGGTCCTCTTCCGGGATCATGCGGCGGTCCATCTTCATCACGACCTTGCCCGGCACCACGTTGGTGTTGGTGCCGCTGTCGATGCGGCCCACCAGCATGGTCGGCGAATCGATGCCGGGTACGGTCGACTTGATCTTTTTCAGCTCGGGCAGCTGGCCGTAGATCGCGTTGAGGATGCGCGTCGCGGCCTGCAGCGCGTCGATGGCGGTCTCGGGCATCGCGCCGTGGCCGGCCTTGCCGTGCACCGTGATCTCCAGCTGCAGGCAGGCATTGTGCGCGGTGACGATGTTGTAGGCGAAGCCGGCGGCGATCACCATGTCCGGCTTCGTGAGATTCTGTTCTAGCAGCCAGCCCGGGCCGAGCAGGCCGCCGAATTCCTCGTCGTAGGTGAAGTGCAGCTCGAGCGCGCCTTTTAACTCCACCCCGAGCGCTTCCAGCGCGCGCGCGGCGAACACGTAGGTCGCGAAGTCGCTTTTCGAGACCGCGGCGGCGCGGCCGTAGATGAAACCGTCTTCGACCACCGCGCCATACGGCGGCTTGCTCCAGCCCTCGCCCGGCGGCACCACGTCGCCGTGGGCGTTCAGGGCCACCGTCGGACCGTCGCCAGCGTCCTGGCCATATTGGCGGCGCACGATCAGGTTGGTGATGCTCTGCATGCCGTAGTCGCGCACCCGGTCGACCGGCACGGCGTGCTTCTCGGCGTGCCAGCCATAGGCATGCACCTTGTCGGCGACCATGTCGGCGTGCGGCGCGTTGTCGCCCGGCGGGGTGTCGGTCGGGACGCGGATCATGTCCTGCAAGAACGCGACTTCCTCGTCGAAGTGGGCGTCGATCCAGGCCAGCAGGCGGTCCTGCGTTTGTGTGTGTGCCATCGTGTCCGTATTATTGAGTATGGGCGCCGGCCTGGAACCAGGCCCCGAGCTGGGCGCGCTCGGCATCCGTCATGTTGGTCATGTTCGCCAGCGGCATGGCCTTGAGCTGCACCGCCTGCTGGTAGATGCGCGCGGCGTTCTGCTTGACGCCGTTGGCATCGTCGAGCATCACCCCGGCCGGTGCGCTGGCGAAGCCCGGCTGGGTCGGATGCGCCGCATGGCAGGCCACGCAGCGCTGCTGGATGATGGTCTGGACCTGGGCGAACTGGACCTGGCTCGCGCCCGCGCTCGTGCGCGCGCCGGTGATTCCGGGCGGTTCCGGCATCAGCGCCACGAACACGCCGAGCAGGATCGCCACGCCGATCGCCGGGTAGCGCCATTCGATGCGGCCCTTGTGGCGCAGGTTGAAGAAGTGGCGGATGAACACGCCGGCCGCCATGATCGCTCCCAGGACCGCCCAGGCGTGGGCGTGGCGGTAGGTCATCGCGAAGTGGTTGCTGATCATGATGAACAGCACCGGCAGCGTGAAGTAATTGTTGTGGACACTGCGTTGCTTGCCGCGGATGCCGTAGACCGGGTCCGGCTTGCGTCCGGCCGTCATCTCGCCCACCATCTTGCGCTGGCCCGGGATGATCACCATCGCCACGTTGGCGACCATGATGGTGCCGATCATCGCGCCGACGTGGATGTAGGCCGCGCGCCCGCTGAGGAAATGCGTCAGTACCCAGGCGGCGCCGACCAGCAGCGCGAACACCACCACGCCGAACGCCAGGCCGTGCCTGCCCAGTTGCGAGCGACACAGCAGGTCGTACACGACCCAGCCCACGACCAGGCTGCCCAGGCCGATGCCGATCGCCTGCCAGGACGTCAGGTCGGCGACGCTTTTATCGACCATCATCGCGTAGGCGTTGAAGTAGTACACCACGGTGAGCAGCGCGAAGCCCGACAGCCAGGTCGAATAGGCTTCCCACTTGAACCAGTGCAGCTCCTTGGGCAGCTGGGCCGGGGCGACCATGTATTTTTGCGGGTTGTAGAAGCCGCCGCCGTGCACCGCCCACAGTTCGCCGGAGACGCCCTTGTCGGCGAGGTCCGAGCCGGGCGCCGGCGGGCGCAACGAGTTGTCGAGCCAGACGAAATAGAAGGAGGCGCCGATCCATGCGATGCCGGTGATGACGTGCAGCCAGCGGATCAGCATGTTCAACCATTCGAGCACATACGGCCCGAGCCAGGCATTGAAAAGTTCAAGCACCGCCATACCGCTCCTTCCTGGTTAGGACTGCATAGACACATCATCAACTATTAACAGACGATAAACCGGTTCGGATTTATTTCATATGAAAAATACCGTATATTCGACATAGTCCGCCGCATATACGCAACAGTCGACCTTTCTTCCATGAGCAGCCTGCCCCAACACCTCGACCTGCACCTGATCCGCATCCTTTATCTGCTGCTGGTCGAAAAGAACGTCTCGCGCGTGGCGCTCAAGCTGAACCAGCCGCAGCCGTCGATTTCGGCCTCGCTGCGCAAGCTGCGCGAACTGACCGGCGACCCGCTGCTGGTGCGCGGCGCGCGCGGCATGGTCCCGACCCAGCACGGCGAGAGCCTGCTGAAACCGGCCAAGCGCATCCTCGACGAGACCGAGAGCCTGTTCATCAAGAAGTCGCCGTTCCTGCCCGAGGAAGCAGCGCGCACCTGGCATATCGCCGCGCCGGACTACCTCGACACCCAGTTCCTGCCCAACGTGGTCGCCTCGATCCGGCGCGGCGCGCCCAACAGCCGCGTCGCGATCCACCACCTCGGCAGCGGCAACGACTACCTGCGCATGCTGTCCGACGGCGACATCGACCTGGTCATCGCCAACTGGGACGAACCGCCGGCGCACCTGCACATCTCCAAGCTGTTCGAAGACCCGATCATCTGCACCATGCGCGCCGACAGCGCCTACGCGCGCCGCACCGCGAGCGACGCGATGACGATCGAAGATTACCTGTCGCTGCCGCACGTGGCGCCGGCCGCCATGCTGCCCGGCTACCACGGCGTGATCGACAGCTTTCTGGAACGCCAGGGCATGCAGCGCAAGGTGGCGGTCGAGTCGCCCTACTTCGGCCTGATCCCCTACATGCTCACGCAGACCGACCTGGTGCTGACCACCGGTCGCCAGTTCATCCGCTTCTATGAAAAAACCCTGCCGCTGAAGAACTTCAGTGTGCCCGTCAAGTTCCCGCCGATGCGTTTTTACCAGCTGTGGCACCAGCGCGTGCACCAGTCGACCGAGCACAAATGGCTGCGCGACCAGGTGACGGCGGCGGCCCGGGCGCTGGTCAAAAGTTGATCTGGATCTTCATGCTATGCGCCGCGCTCAGCCCGTTGGTCGGGGCCGGGATCCTATGGGCGCTGCGCACGAAGCGATGGCGATATGCCGGGGAGCGTGCGGGCACGACGGGAGGGATTTTTGCGGCTAAATTTGTCGTGACTTATGTCGTTCTGCACGTCTTGTTCGGCAACGAGATTCCGATTCGGCCGATGTCGATCGCAGTCGCCGGTGGCGCCGGTTTTACGGCCGGCGCACTGTTCACCTGCGCATGGATGTGGTTCAGGCCGCGCAGCGACTGAGCGCCATGGTGGCTCGAACAGACGGGTGCCGCCTGCTGTTCCGACAACTGCCGGACAGCAGGCCGTGTTCCGGGCGCGCCATGTCATTGGCGCCCCGGAGCTTCATCACTGCCCGGCGCTCGTGACGCGCCAGACCACGTTACCGACGTCGTCGGCGATCAGCAAGGCGCCCGCGGCGTCCTGCGCCATGCCGACCGGCGCGCCGTACAGCTGCTTTTCGTCGGCCGAGTGGAAGCCCGACACGACGGTCTGGGCAGGTCCGCTCGGCATGCCGTTTGCGAACGGCACGTAGACGACCGCGTAGCCGCTCAGCGGCGTACGGTCCCAGCTGCCGTGCTCGGCGATGAAGGCGCCACTCCGGTACTGCGCCGGCAGGCCGGTGCCGGTATAGAACCACAGGCCCAGCGCCGCCACGTGCGATCCGAGGGCGTAATCCGGCTTGATGGCTTTCGCGACCATGTCCGGCCGCTGCGGCTTGACGCGCTGGTCGACGTGCTGGCCGTAATAGCTGTAAGGCCAGCCATAGAAGCCTTTCTCCTTGACCGAGGTCAGGTAATCGGGCACCAGGTCGGCGCCGATTTCATCGCGCTCGTTGGCGATGGCCCAGAGCTTGCCGGACTGCGGTTCCCATCCCAAACCGGTGGGATTACGGATGCCGGACGCGAATATACGGCTGGCCCCGGTCGCCGCATCCATTTCGAGAATGTCGGCGCGCCGGTATTCGACTTCGAGGCCGTTTTCGGTGATATTGCTGTTCGAGCCGATGCCGACGTAAAGCCTCTTGCCATCCGGGCTGGCCAGTAGCGCCTTGGTCCAATGGTGGTTGACGGTGCTGGGCAAGTCGCCCAATTCGGTGCCCGGATCGGACATCCTGGTTTCACCCGGCGTGTAGTGGTATTTCATGATGTTGCCGGTGTTGGCGACATACAGGGTATCGCCCACCAGCTGGATACCGAACGGCGAGTGCAGGTGCTCGATATACACGTGCTGCTCCCACTCGCCGGTCGACCCGGCTTTCTTGCGCAGCAGCGTGACGCGGTTGCCGCCCTTGCCGCTTTTGCCCGAACGGCCCTTGACCATGCCCGCGATCAGCTGTTTCGGGCTCGTGACCGCTTCTTCGCCCGGACCGTTCCCTTCGACCACCAGGATGTCCTGGTTCGGCAGCACCAGCAGCTGGCGCGGGTGCAGAAGTCCCGAAGCGATCTTCTCGATCTGCAGGCCGGACACGACCTGGGGCTTTGCATTGCCCTTCCAGCCCACGCCTTCCGGAACCTGCATCGGCGGCACCAGGAAGTCCTGCGCTTTGGGCAGTTCCGGGTTGCTTCCCAGTTGCCGGGAGAGGTCCACTTTGGCTTTTTCGTCGCATGCCGCCAGCAGAAGCGCCAGACTTGCCACTACGCCGACCTTGAACCGCCAATTTTGTTTATGCTCGTTCATTGTTGAATTCCTTGTAGGTCACGTTCCTCCCGGACAGAATGATCCGGCCGATCGCCAGCGTGGCAACCGTCACGATGGACAGCCACAGCCCATCGGGCATCGCCGCATAGGCGTCGCGGCTATGCACGAATGCATTGACGATGGCGGCGACGATGCCGACCACGTTGAGCCAGAAATTGGCGGCCTCGCCGTGCATGCGGCCGCGGCGCTTGTTGAACCAGACGTTGTACAGGTTGATCAGCTCCGGGATGATGGCGAACACCAGGCCGATGCTGACGAGCCAGGAAGCACCCTTCACCCACAATATCTCCGCGGTGTTTGCGTAGATGATGTCGAAAATCAGGGTAGCCACGAAGAAGCCGAAAGGGATCGGATCCAGCAGGTCGAACAATGCCGATCCCAGGCTGAATCTGGTGGAACGATGGTTTGCCATCATGATGCTGCCCCCTCGGGAGATTTGACCGGTAAACACGTTTGCATGAGCACTCCTTGTCCGTTAAATGTGGTCGCTTATCTGTCCTGCCATGTTGAACAGAATATAACGCCAACCACATTTCGTGCAGCACGGTTGACTGCGGCTCCCAAGGCTGCGCTGTCCGGCTGATCGTACGGCATGTCCTACACGGCGACTTGGACCCATCCTATTTTGAACACGGGCAGCCGCGTCCATGATTGGTGCACACACAAGGGGAGGAGCAATCATGAAGACTTACCAAGGCATTCTCATCGCAGGAATGATGGCCATGGGCCTGGCCGCTTGCAGCTCGACGGACATGAACACCACCCGCGTCGGCACGCAGGACGCGGCCAACGCAACGGACCACGTCAACGGCACCAACGGCGGCGGCGCCGACAATTCGATGGGCAACAGCGCCGGCACCGGCAACAACGGCGTCGGGGCGAACAGCCGCTGAGGGTCCTGCCCGGCGTGCAGGCGTCGCAAGATCGCCTCACGCCAGTGGCAAGAGCACCCTGCCCCTGTCGGTTCGCGCGCCGCTCCGGTATCATGCGAGGATGAATCAGATTCCCTTCCAACCGTTTGTCATTGGAGTCGCCGGCGGCAGCGGCAGTGGCAAGTCAACGGTGACCCAGCAGGTGTTGTCCTCCTTCGGCACGGAGATGGTCTCGGTGGTGATGCAGGACGACTACTATCGCGACCAGACCGACCTCACGCTCGAAGATCGCCGCAAGACCAATTACGACCATCCGCACGCCTTCGACTGGCCGCTGCTGGTCGAGCACGTCCAGTCCTTGCGCAATGGCGAAACGATCCAGATGCCGGAATACGACTTCACGATCAGCAACCGCTCCGGCAAGACCATCCCGGTCAAGCCGGCTCCGGTGATCGTGATCGAAGGCCTGTTCGCCCTGTACGACGCGGACTTGTGCAAGATGATGTCGCTGAAAATTTTCGTCGACACCGCGCCCGACGTGCGCTTCATCCGCCGTCTGCAACGCGACATCGCCGAGCGCGGCCGCACCATGGACAGCATCGTCAAGCAGTACATGGACACGGTGCGCCCGATGCACAAGCAGTTCATCGAGCCGACCAAGCGCCACGCCGACGTCATCCTGCCCCACGGCGCGAACGGCCCGGCGGTCGACGTCATCACCACCAAGGTCGCCAGCGTCATCGGCCAGCTCAAGCGTTCGTGATCCCTGCGGGGGGAACGCGTCTCAGTTGTTCAGGCCGAACGCTTCCCACCCCTGCGGCGTGAGCTTGACGTACATCTTTTCCTTTTGCGCGCGCTCGCCGTCGATGGTCCGGCCCAGGTCGGGGAAGGCTTCCTTGAACTGCGGCTTGCGCGCCCAGTCGACCACGTTCGACAGCTTGTAGGTGTAGATCACGCTGGACTCCTCGTGGTCGCCCACCTTGGCCGGATCGTCCCAGCGCAGCACCTTGCTCAGCGACTTGCGGCCCCAGCAAAGGCGCGGCTTCTTGCCCGGGTCCGCGCGCAGATACGGCCTGGCGGCGTCGAGCATCTGGTAGCGCCTGACCTTCACCCCGCTCGACGTCGTGTCCTCGCCCATGGCCAGGCCGGCTGCCTCCAGCGCCGCCATCTGGCCGGCGGCGTTATCCGGGTACAGCTTCTGCTGGCGGATGTCGGTCTCGTACACGTCGACCGGCCAGCTCACCGGGTCCAGGCACAGCTCGCCCTTCTTGTCGAGATACTGGGTGACGGCGATGCCGAAATTCTTTTCGTTGGCGGAAGTCTTGCTGTCGCAGGCGGACAGCGCGGCGCTCAGTACGGTCACCGAGGCGGCCCCGAGGATGAAGGAGATGGCGGTCTTTTTCATGGTGATGTCATTGTACCAAGACAGCGGATTGCGCTGTCGTGCGATCGTGCTCGTCCGTGCTATATGCCACGGCTGAATTCGCACATCAGCAGTGACGTATATCCCGCAGTGTTGCAGGATTTATCATCGACTGCTCCAATCGGGAACCCCAGGCCATGACCACTCTCCAGGATTTGAACGCGTTCGACCCAGCCGCCTTCGTCAACGCGCTGCACGGCATCTACGAGCATTCGCCCTGGATTCCCGAGCGCGCCGCAAGAAGCCGGCCGTTTTCCAGCCTGGCCGCCCTCAAGCTGGCGCTGCAGGACGCGGTCGAGCTGGCCAGCGAAGACGAACGCCTGTCTTTGCTGCGCGCCCACCCCGAGCTGGCCGGCAAGGCCGCGATCGCCGGCGCGCTGACCGCGGAATCGACCGGCGAGCAAGCCGCTTCCGGCCTGAACCTGTGCAGCCCGGACGAATACGCGCTTCTACAGCGCCTGAACGCCGACTACAACGCCAGATTCGGCTTTCCCTTCATCCTCGCGGTCAAGGGGCCGACCGGCAAGGGCCTGACGCGCCAGGCCATCATCGCCACCTTCGAGCGGCGCCTGAAGAACCGGGTTGACACCGAGCTGGCGGAAGCGCTGCGCCAGGTGCAGCGCATCGCCGAGATCCGCCTGAACGCGCTGCTGAACGTCCAGCTGGCCTACGGCGCGGCAATCATGGACTGGGCCGAGCAGCTGGGCGCCATCAGCGACGACGAGCACGGCCTGACCTGCGCCTACATGACGCCGGCGCACCGGCGCACGGCCGCCCTGCTCGCGCAGTGGATGCGCGAGGCCGGCATGCAGGTGCACGTCGACGCGGTCGGCAACGTGGTCGGGCGCCATGCCGCTGCCGACCCGCAGGCGAAAGCCCTGATCACCGGTTCGCACTACGACACCGTGCGCAACGGCGGCAAGTACGACGGACGCCTCGGCATCCTGCTTCCGCTCGCGCTCGTGCGCGCGCTGCACGCGCGCGGGGAGCGCCTGCCCTTCCACCTCGATCTCATCGGCTTCGCGGAAGAAGAAGGCGTGCGCTTCCGCTCGACCTTTCTCGGCAGCAGCGCGGTGGCCGGCGCCTTCGACATGGCGTTGCTCGATCGGCTGGATACCGACGGCGTCACGATGCGCGCCGCGCTGAAAGCGGCCGGGCACGATCCGGCGGCCATTCCCGGCATCGCGCGCAGGCGCGAGGACGTGCTGGGCTACGTCGAAGTCCACATCGAGCAGGGACCGGTGCTGCTCGAGCGCGGACTGCCGCTGGGCGTGGTCGGCGCGATCGCCGGCAGCTCGCGCTACCTGGTCGACCTGGGCGGCCTGGCCAGCCACGCCGGCACCACCCCGATGACGATGCGGCGCGACGCCGCCGCCGCGGCCGCCGAGATCGTGCTGCTGGTCGAGCAGCGTTGCGGGCGCGAGGATGCGCTGGTCGGCACCGTCGGCCAGCTGAGCGTGCCAGACGGCTCGGTCAACGTGGTGCCGGGCCGTTGCCGGCTGTCGCTCGACATCCGCGCAGCCAGCGACGCGGTGCGCCAGGCGGCTGTCGCAGACGTCATGGACGGCATCCGCGCCATCTGCGAACGGCGCGGCATCGACTACGGCGTCGAGACGCTGCTCGAGGCCGCCGCCGCGCCGTGCGCGCCGCGCCTGATGGACCAGCTGGGCGCCGCGCTCGAACGCGCCGGCCTGCCGCGCTTCGAGCTGCTGTCCGGCGCCGGCCACGACGCCATGGCGCTGGCGAGCCTGACCGAGGTGGCGATGCTGTTCACGCGCTGCGGCAACGGCGGCATCAGCCACAACCCGCTCGAGACCATGACCGCCGACGACGCCGACGTCGCGGCGGCCGTGCTGCTCGACTTCCTGCGCAGTTACCGCTGAGTTCAGGCGTTCCGGTCCGGCGCCACCACGATGGCGCCGACCCGGTCGCGGAATTCCTTGAGCGCGAACGGCTTCATCAGCATGTGTACGTCCTGGCCCAGCATGTCGGCGTTGAGCACGTTCGATTCGGCGTAGCCGGTGATGAACAGTACGCGGATGGCGGGATGGTTGGCGCGCACCGCGTCCGCCAGCTGGCGGCCGTTCATCCCGCCCGGCAGGCCGACGTCGCTGACCAGCAGGTCGACCTGGTCGATGTGGCGCAGCTTGGCCAGCGCGGTGGCGGCGTCGCCCGCCTCGAACACGGTGTGGCCGGCGTCGCGCAGCACCTCGCCCAGCACCTGGCGCAGCGCGGTCTCGTCGTCGACCAGCAGGATGGTCGCATTTCGAACAGGGGCGGCGGCGTCGCCGGGAGCCACCGATGCCGCTTCCTCGTCGCCAGCCGCGCCGTAATGGCGCGGCAGGTCGATATGGATCGCGGTGCCCTTGCCTGGCCGGGATTCCAGGCCCACGTGGCCGTTGCTCTGGTTGACGAAGCCGAACACCATCGACAGTCCCAGCCCGGTGCCCTCGCCCTGCGGCTTGGTGGTGAAGAAAGGCTCGAAGGCGCGCGCCGCCGTCTGCGCATCCATGCCGGTGCCGTTGTCGACCACGCTGATGCGGATGCATTCGCCGGACGCCAGCCCCGACGGGTGGTTCGGCAGCGCGCAGTGGACGTCCGCGGTGCGGATCAGGAGGCCGCCGCCGCCGGGCATCGCATCGCGCGCATTGATCGCCAGGTTGAGGATGGCGTTTTCCAGCTGGTTGGTGTCGCAGAAACTGACCGGGCAGGCGCTGTCCAGCCGCAGTTCGACCCCGATCGCCGGTCCCACGGTGCGCGCGATCATCTCGTGCATCGAGGTGACCAGCCCGTTGACGTCGGTCGGCCTGGGGTCGAGCGTCTGGCGGCGCGAGAACGCCAGCAGGCGATGGGTCAGCGTCGCCGCGCGGTGCGCCGCGTTCGCCGCGCCATCGAGATAGCGATGCAGGTTGGCGGTGCGCCCGCCCTGGAAATGCAGGCGCGCCAGCTCGATGTTGCCGACGATGGTGCCGAGCATGTTGTTGAAGTCGTGCGCCAGGCCGCCGGTGAGCTGGCCGATCGCTTCCATCTTCTGCGACTGGCGCAGCGCATCCTCGGCCTGGCGCAGGTCGGCGCGGCGCTGCTTCTCCTCGGTCACGTCGCGGCCCGCCATGTACAGCAGTTTGCCTTGCGCGACCACGGTCCAGGACAGCCAGCGGTAGCTGCCGTCGCGATGGCGGCTGCGGATCTCGTGACGGGTCACGGTCTTGCCCGCCGCCAGCTGGGCCATCACGCCGGCCAGTTCGGCGCGCTGGTCGGGATGCGCGAAATCGGCGAAGGGCGTCACCTGCAGTTCGTGCTCGGTCCAGCCGAGGGCCTCGGTCATGGCCGGATTGCAGCTGATGAAGTAGCCATCGATGGACGCGATCGCGAGGATCTCCTGCGCCATGTCCCACAGGCGGTCGCGCTCCGCGGTGCGCACGCTGAGCATGGCCGCCAGCTGCTCGTTGGCCTCGCGCAGCGCGGCCTCGGCGCGCGCGCGTTCGACCACGTTCCAGATGCGCTCGGCCATGTCTTCGGCCAGTTCGATCTCGTACTGCGTCCAGTTGCGCTTGCGGCGGTGGTTGACGATCAGGATGCTGCTGAGCCGCCCTTCGCGCAAGACCGGCACGCTGATCTCGGCGCCCACGCCGAGCGCCTGGAAGTGGCGCGCCACCTCCGGATCGGCGCTGCCGAGCTGCGCGCCGATATCCTTGCACACGCTGGTGCGGCCGGCGCGCAAGGTGGCGAACAGCCCGGCGCCGAAATCGGCGGCCTCGAAGCGGCCGTGCAATTCCTCGACCGTGCCGTCGGTGTAATTCGAATGGAACACGCCCTGCTCGCCATCGTTCATCATCTCGCTGAACAGCACGCGGCTGACACCGAGCTCTTCGCCCAGCAGGCGGCTGGCGCGGCGCACGATCTCGTACGGGTCGGCCAGGCCGCGCAGCTGGTCCGCCATGCGCACCTGGAACGCGAGGCGGCGCTCGGTGGTCACGCGCCGCGTGGTATCGGTGCCGGTGCCGTACAGGCCGACGATGGCGCCGCCGTCGTCGTAGATCGGGGAATACGAAAAGGTGAACCAGGTCTGCTCGTGGCGGCCGTTCCTGAACATGACCAGGGGCATGTCCTCGACATGGATCGACTCGCCGGCGAGCGCACGCTCGATCAGGGGGGCGAGCTGCGGCCACAGCTCGGGCCACACGTCGCGAAACGGCCGGCCCAGCGCCTGCGGATGCTTGTCCTGCAAGAACTGGACATAGGGTTGGTTGTAGATCAGGCCGAGCTCGGCCCCCCAGAACACGAACATCGCATTCTTGGCGTCCAGCATGAGCCGCACCACGGTCCGGATCGCAGCCGGCCACGCGCCCGGGACGCCAAGCACGGAGGCGCCCCAGTCATGGCGCGCCATGCGCAGGCTGAGCTCATCGGTAGCGGTGAACAACGGGGCTGAATCCATCGAAACCTTTGTCGATCGGGCGCCGGGACAGCGCGTGCATACACCGGAGATTTTACCCCAGGATAATTACGCCGGGCGGTTAGGCGCGGCGCGTCCCAGCAGCCCGGCCAGCGGGCGCAACGCGAAGATCAGCAGGTAGGCAAAGTTGGCGTAGCCCGGCAGCCAGCCGGCCAGCGGCACCGCCAGCGCGGCGATCACGATCAGGCCGCCGGTGCGCACCGTCGCCCCGCGCCAGGTCGCGCGGTCCATCGGATGCGCGCACAGCTCGGGGTGGCGGTAGATATGGTGCGACACCAGCAGCGCCCCGAGCGCGATCACGATCATCACGCTCGAGTACACCAGCTGCGCCAATTGCGACGCCATCGTGCTGTTCACCGCCGAGGCGAACGGCAGCAGGCTGACCCCGCCCAGCATCAGGATCGTCGACCACAGCAGCGCGCCGTCGACGTGGCGCACGTGGCTGTACAGGCGGTGGTTCGCCATCCAGAAGATCGCCAGCACGACGAAGCTGACCAGCCAGGAGTACAGGTTGGGGACCAGCTCGACCAACGCGTCGCGCAACTGTTCGGAAGTGGCCAGGTGGGCGTGCTCGGGCAGGCGCAGGTCGATCACGAGCAGCGTCATCGCCACCGCGAAGATGCCGTCGACCAGGGCTTCGATGCGGTGCTTGCCCAACTGGGGCGCGCCGCCCGCCGCGGCGGTCGCGGCAGTGGCGTGGTCGTCGATGTCGGTGCTCATGATGTTCAGTCCTTGCCTGCGTTGGCGATCCAGCGTTCGACCTGGGCCTGCAGGATCGGCAGCGGCAGCGTACCGTCGCCGAGCACGATCGCGTGGAACCTGGCGTAGCTGAATTTCGGCCCGAGCGCCTGTTGCGCGCGCGCGCGCAGCTCGAGGATCTTCAGCGCCCCGGTCTTATAGGCCAGCGCCTGGCCCGGCCAGACCATGTAGCGTTCGATCTGGTTGGTGGCCTGGTCCTCGCTGTAGCCGAGCGTGTCCATCGTGTACTTCACCGCCTTCTGTTCCGACCAGCCCTGGGCATGCATGCCGGTGTCGACCACCAGGCGCACGGCGCGCAGCAGCTCGTCGTTCAGGTGGCCGTAGTAGGCGGCCGGGTCGTCGTAGAAGCCGAATTCGCGCCCCAGCGTCTCGCAGTACAGCGCCCAGCCTTCGGTGTAGGCGGCCGCGCTCGGGTGTTCCGTGAAGAACTTGCGGAAGTCCGGCAGCGGCAGTTCCTTGAGCAGCGCCGCGTGCAGGTGGTGGCCGGGCACGCCCTCGTGCAGCAGCAGCGTGGTCATGCCGACCGTGTCGTATTCCTTCGGATCGTTGACCACGGCCCAGAACACGCCCGGGTGCGAGCCGTCCGCAGCGACCGGCGTGTAGTGGTCGGACGCGGTGGCGCGGGTCAGCTCGGGCTCGAGCTGGATGTCGAGCCTGGCCTTCGGCAGCAGCGTGAAGTACTCGGGCAGCTTGGCCTCGACCTGCGCGTAGATCTGGCGGTAGCGCTCCAGCACCTGCTGCTCGCTGGTGAAGGGCTTGTACTTGCGCTGCCCGGCGACCCATTGCGGGAAACGGTTCAGCGGCCCGGTGTAGCCCATCTTCGGCGCCAGCTTGGCGATCTCGCCCTGGATGCGCGCGACTTCCTTCAGGCCGAGCGCGTGGATCGCGTCCGGCGCCTGGTCGAGATTGGTGTTGTTGCGGATGCGCGCGCGGTACCAGGCCTGGCCGTTGGGCAGCGCGCCGTAGCCGGCGCTGCTGCGGCTGGCCGGCAGGTAGCTTTTTTCGAGGAAAGCGTTGAGGCGGTCGAGCGCGGCGTCGATGTCGACGGCGGCCTTGCGGTAGCCGTCGCCCAGGGCGCGTTTATCCACGTCGCCGAACCCGGCCGGCATGTTCTTCACCGGCGTGTAAAAGACGCTGGCCTCCGGCGTGGCGGCGCGCATCTGCTTGAACTGGGCCAGCATCTTGAGCGTGATCGGCCGCGGCTGGACCACCTGCGTGCGGATGCCCTCCTTCATGTTGGCCACCGCCTGGTCGATCCAGGCCGGCAGCTGCTGCAGGCGGCTCAGGTAGGCGCGGTACTGCGCCGGCGTCGCCAGCGGCTGGGAGCCGGTGCCGCCGGCATAGTTGGCCAGCGTGCTGGGCACGTTGTCGAACTGGTTCAGCGGCAGCAGGTGCTCGGGGAAGGCTTCCAGGTCGAGCTGGCTGTGGATTTCCGAGACCAGGATGTCGTAGTCGAGCTGGTTCGCGGGCGCGAGCTGCCTGCGGTCGACCTTGGACAGATCACTAAGGAACGCATGGTTCAGCGCGAAGTAGCGCGCGCGTACCTGCGGCGCGATCGACAGGCCGAGCTGGTCGTCGTAGCGGCTGTCGCCGTTGGCGGTGGCGTACAGCAGCGGCTCGAAGCGTGCGCGCGCGTCGTAGAAGCGCTCTTCGATCTGTTTGAGCTGGCCGGCCTGGCGGATCGCCGCCGAGGGGCCGGCGATCTTGGGCGCGGCGGCCAGCGCCGGCAGCGCCGGGACGAGGCTGATGAGGCAAGCGGCGGCGAGCAACGCGCGCAGCGGCGAAGCGACAGGTTTCATGCGTATCCTGGTCAGAATGATTTCTAAAAGGATACCTCAGTCCGGGCGTGACGCCCATGCCTGTGTTGCTGCCGTATTGTCACTGAGTGCGCCTTGACCGCCATTGGCGACCGCTCTCCTGTGCACCCAAGATCGCCAAGGATGATTTGTTTGTCAACTCGACACGAAGACGTAGCACTGCCATTCGCAATCGGCGCTGCCGATTCACCATTTTGGCGCGGCGGCGCACCGTAGAAGTGCCTGCGCACGCAAACGGCGCGTCTTTGTGCACATGCACACCTCGGGTGCGCGCCTTCACCAAATTGGAACGCAAATTGCTACTCAGGAGTGCTCATTGATTCAATTCGGAATCAATCTGCACTTTTTTGGAGTAGTGATTGCAATGGATGTCTTGAAAAGCGGGGCCGATGCGCTCTTCATCCTGCTCGGCGGGATCATGATCCTGGCGATGCACGCGGGTTTCGCCTTCCTCGAGCTGGGCACGGTGCGCCGCAAGAACCAGGTCAACGCCCTGGTGAAAATCCTGATCGACTTCGCCGTGTCGACCATCGCCTATTTCTTCGTCGGCTACGGCATCGCCTACGGGATCCACTTTTTCAGCGCGACCGAGACCCTGGTCGCCAGGAACGGCTACGAACTGGTGAAGTTCTTCTTCCTGCTCACCTTTGCCGCGGCGATCCCTGCGATCATCTCCGGCGGCATCGCCGAGCGCGCCAAGTTCCATCCGCAGATGGCCGCCACCGCCCTGCTGGTCGGCCTCGTCTATCCCTTGTTCGAAGGCATCGCCTGGAACAATCGCTTTGGTCTCCAGGACTGGCTGCAAGCCGCATTCGGCGCGCCCTTCCATGATTTCGCCGGCTCGGTCGTGGTGCACGCGGTCGGCGGCTGGGCCGCGCTGCCGGCCGTGCTGCTGCTGGGCGCACGGCGCGGACGCTACACCAGGGATGGCCGCGTTTCGGCGCACCCTCCGTCCGACATCCCCTTTCTGGCGCTGGGCGCGTGGATCCTGACCGTCGGCTGGTTCGGCTTCAACGTGATGAGCGCGCAGACACTGGACAAGATGAACGGCCTGGTCGCCGTCAATTCGCTGATGGCGCTGGTCGGCGGCACGCTCATCGCGTTCGTGATGGGCAAGAACGACCCGGGCTTCGTCTACAACGGTCCGCTGGCCGGCCTGGTCGCCGTGTGCGCGGGCTCGGACCTGATGCACCCGCTGGGCGCGCTGGTCACCGGTGCGGTCGCGGGCGCCATCTTCGTGCTGATGTTCACGCTGGCGCAGAACCGCTGGAAGATCGACGACGTGCTCGGCGTGTGGCCGCTGCACGGCCTGTGCGGCGCCTGGGGCGGCATCGCGGCCGGCATCTTCGGCACGCGCACGCTGGGCGGACTGGGCGGCGTGTCCTTCGTGTCGCAACTGCTCGGCACGTTGACTGGCATCGTCATCGCCGCTGTGGGCAGCTGGATCGTGTACGGCGTGCTGAAGAAAACAGTCGGCTTGCGCCTCGACCCCGAGCAGGAATTCGACGGCGCCGACCTGTCGATCCACCGCATCAGCGCAACGCCGGAGCGCGAGACCACCTTCCAGTGACCGTCCTTGGACTTCAGCGTCAAGCGTCCTTGTCGAACGGCGCCACGCTGCGCCGGGCCGCGCGCGCGATGCTCGCGACCAGCGCGTCCGGATCCACGGGCTTGGCCAGGTAGTCCGTAAAGCCGGCCTGGAAGGCCTTGTCGCGGTCGTCCTGGCGCGTCAGCGCCGTCAGCGCGTTCACCGGCGTCGCGCCGCCGTCGGCCGCCGCGCGCCGGCGGATGCGCCGCACCATCTCCATGCCGTCGACGTCGGGCATGCCGACGTCGCTGACGATCACGTCCGGCCGTGTGCGCTCGATCAGTTCGAGCGCCTGCAGCGCCCCGCCCGCGCAGACGACCCCGGCGCCGCTGTGGCGCAGGATCTGCTCCAGCACGTCGAGCGTGTCGAGCGCGTCGTCGACCACCAGTACCTCCACGCCGGACAGGTCGACCGCCTGCGCCTGCGCGAGCGCCGCGCGCGCACCCTCGTCCAGCGCCGCGCCCGCACGCGTGGGCGTAGCGCGCGCGGGCGCGCCTGCCTGCGGCTCGGCCAGCGGCAGGCGCACCGTGAACACGGCCCCGGCGCCTTCTCCGGCGCTGTCGACCGCGATGGTCCCGCCGTGCAGCTCGACCAGCTGCTTGACGATCGACAGGCCCAGGCCCAGGCCGCCGTGCTTGCGCGTGATCGACGCGTCCTGCTGACGGAAACGGTCGAACACGTAAGGCAGGAAGTCGGCCGAGATGCCGATGCCGGAGTCGATCACGCGGATCGCGGCCTGGTCGTTCTCGCGCGCGAGCGTCACCTCGACCTTGCCGCCCCTCGGCGTGAACTTGACCGCGTTAGACAGCAGGTTCCACAGCACCTGCTGCAGCCGGCCGGGGTCGGCGCGCACCTCGCCGATGTCCGGCAGCGCACAGCGCAGCTCGATGCGCTTGGCCAGCAGCGCCGGATGCACGGTGGCGAGCGCCGCCTCGATCACGCGCGCCGGCTCGAGGGGGCGCACGTCCAGGCGCACGGTGCCGGCCACGATGCGGCTCATGTCGAGCAGGTCTTCGATCAGCTGGCCCTGGGCGCGCGCGTTGCGTTCGATCGCTTCCAGGCCGCGCTTGAGCGTGGCGTCGTCGCGCACGCCGCGCTGGAGCATGCCGGCCCAGCCCAGCATCGCGTTGAGCGGCGTGCGCAGCTCGTGCGACAGCGTGGCCAGGAATTCGTCCTTCATCGCCGACAATCGTTCGGCCTCGTCGCGCGCCGCGCGCTCGCGCGCAAGCAGGGCGTCACGCTCGCGCGCACTGGCTTCGGTCGCGGCCAGCATGCGCGCGCTGGCTTGCATGCGCGCCTCGAACAGCGAGGCCAGCAAGGCCAGCCCGAGCACGCCGAAGCTGGCGATCACGACCAGCGTCGCCAGGCCCTCGTGCTCTACGCCGGCGCGCGCCGCCAGGCAGACGCTGCCAACTGGGAAGATGGCAGCCGCCATGCCGGTGTAGTGCATGCCGACGATGGCCGCGCCCATCACGACCGCGGCGCCCAGACGCATCAGCCACACGCGCGGGGTATTGCGGCGCAGGCGGAACGCGATCCACAGCGCCAGCGCCGAGGCGCCGATCGCGATCAGCACCGACAGCGCGAACAGCCACGGATCGTAGACGATGCCCGGCGCCATGCGCATCGCCGCCATGCCGGTGTAGTGCATGGCGGCGATGCCGATGCCCATCAGGAGCGCGCTGACGGCCAGCCGGGTGCGCCCGAGCTCGAAGCGGCTGACCTGCCACAGCGCCAGCATCGAGGCGGCGATCGGCAGCAGCAGCGAGACGAAGGTGATCGGCAGGTCGAATGCGGTCGGAATCGGCAGCCGGAACGCCAGCATCCCGATGAAGTGCATGGCCCAGATGCCCGAACCCATGGCGATGGCGCCGCCCACGGTCCAGGCCAGCATGGCGCGCCCGCGCGACTGGGCGACCCGGCCGGCCAGGCTGAGTGCGCAATAGGACGCCGCGATCGCCACGAGGATCGAAATCAGCACCAGCGGTGTCTCGTAATACCCGTTCAGCATCGGCGGCTTCATGCAAGGCGGCGCCGGGTGGCGCCATGACCGCACCATGCTACCAGCCGTGGCTTGCCTGTAAACACGCGACGGCCGGATTTATCGTAACAATCCGTTAATGTTGCTATCGAGGAACGGCGCTGGTCATGCTGCCGATGCGGCTTCCGATACCGCTTCCGGCGCGGCATACGCCTGTCCGGCCACCCCGGCGCGTTCCAGCATCGCATGCAGCAGCACGTTGCAGCCGGCTTCCAGGTGCTCGGGCCTGGCGTCCTCGATCTCGTTGTGGCTGATCCCGTCCTTGCAGGGCACGAAGATCATGCCGGCCGGGGCGAGGCGCGCGATATAGATGGCGTCGTGGCCGGCGCCCGAGACCACGTCCATGCTCGAGTAGCCGAGCTTTTCGGTGGCGGCGCGCACCGCGCCCACGCAGTCCGGGTGGAACGGGCAAGGCGGGTAGTAGGACACGCGCTCGAGCTGGACGTCCAGGCCGGTCTCGCGCGCCATGCGCTGCACGAAGGCCGTGATCTCGCCGTGCATGGTGTCGAGCAGCGCGTCGTTCACGTTGCGCAGGTCGATGCTGAACTTGACCTGGCCGGGGATCACGTTGCGGCTGTTCGGGAACACCTGCACCATGCCGACCGTGCCGCGGCCGTACGGCGGGTAGCGGTTGGCAATCGCCACCGTCTCCTGCATGATGGCCGTGGCCACCTGCAGCGCGTCGCGGCGCAGATGCATCGGCGTCGGTCCGGCGTGCGCTTCCATGCCGGTGACCGTGCAATCGTACCAGGACAGGCCCATCACGGCCGGCACCAGGCCGATGACCTTGTCGGCGTCTTCCAGTACCGGCCCCTGCTCGATGTGCGTCTCGAAATAGGCGCCGATCGGATGCTCGCCCGGCGTCTGCGCGCCCTGGTAGCCGATGCGCGCCAGTTCCTCGCCGACCGACTTGCCGTCGACGTCGCGCGCCGCGTAGGCCGTCTCCAGGCTGAAGGCGCCGCAGAACACGCCCGAGCCCATCATCACGGGCACGAAGCGCGAGCCTTCCTCGTTGGTCCAGAACGCGACCTCGATCGGGGCAACGGTGGCGACGCCGTGCTGGTTGAGCGTGCGCACCACCTCCAGCCCGGCCAGCACGCCGTAGTTGCCGTCGAACTTGCCGCCGGTGGGCTGGGTGTCGATGTGGCTGCCGGTGACGATGGGCGGCAGCGCCGGGTTGGCGCCTTCGCGGCGCATGAAGACGTTGCCGATCTTGTCCACCGTGATGCTCAGGCCCTCTTGCTGCGCCCATTGCACCACCAGGTCGCGGCCCTGTCGGTCGAGGTCGGTCAGGGCGAGGCGCTTGACCCCGCCCTTGTCGGTGGCGCCGATCCGCGCCAGGTCCATCAGGGAATGCCACAGGCGCTGGCCGTCGATGCGCAGGTCGTTCATGGTTGTCCTCTCCTGTTCAGATGGTGGCGGCGTTCGTGCCCACGAACGCCGGCCGTTCCACGTACCGTCCCGCGCCTGGTTCCGCACGCAGGTCGCCTTGCACGTACACCAGCTTGCCCGCCGCCACCGTGTGGCTCGGGATGCCACGCACCGTGCGGCCCTCGAACACGTTGAAGCCGCCTTTCGAGTGCTGGGTCGCGGCGGACAAGGTTTTCGTGCCTTGCGGGTCCCACACGACCAGGTCGGCGTCGGCCCCGGCCGAGATGCTGCCCTTGCGCGGGTAGACGTTGAAGATCTGCGCCGCATTGGTCGAGGTCACGCGCACGAACTCGGACGGCGTGAGGCGGCCGCTGTTCACGCCCGCATCCCAGATCACCGCCATGCGCTCCTCGACGCCGCCGCAGCCGTTCGGGATGCGCGTGAAGTCGTCGGCGCCCATCGCCTTCTGCTCGGCGCAGAAGGTGCAGTGGTCGGTCGCGGTGGTGTGCAGGCTGCCGCCCTGCAGGCCGTGCCACAGCGCGGTCTGGTGCTCGCGCGAGCGGAACGGCGGGCTCATCACGAAAGCGCGCGCGTAGGCCGCATCGGGGTTGCGGTAGACGCTGTCGTCGATGACCAGGTGGCCGGCCAGCGCCTCGCCGTACACGCGCTGCCCGTGCGCGCGTGCGCGTTGAATCGCTTCCAGCGACTCGGCGCAGGACACGTGCACGATGTAGACCGGGGTGCCGAGCACGCCGGCGATCGCGATCGCGCGGTTGGCCGCCTCGGCCTCGACCGCGGGCGGGCGCGACAGCGGATGCGCCTCCGGTCCGCGGATGCCCTTGGCCAGCAGCTCGCGCTGCAGCTGGTAGACCAGTTCGCCGTTCTCGGCGTGCACGGTCGGGATCGCGCCCAGTTCGAGCGAACGGCGGAAGCTTTTGACCAGCGTCTCGTCGTCGGCCATGATCGCGTTTTTGTAAGCCATGAAGTGCTTGAAGCTGTTCACGCCGTGCTCGCGCACCAGCGTGCCCATGTCGGCGTGCACCGAATCGTCCCACCAGGTAATCGCCACGTGGAAGCTGTAGTCGGCCGCCGCCTTCTCGGCCCAGCCGCGCCAGGTGTGGAAGGCCTCCATCAGCGGTTGCTTCGGGTTCGGAATCACGAAGTCGATGATGCTGGTGGTGCCGCCGGCCAGCGCGGCCGCGGTACCGGTATAGAAGTCGTCGCTGGTGACCGTCCCCATGAAAGGCAGCTGCATGTGCGTGTGCGGGTCGATCCCGCCCGGCATCACGTACTGGCCGCCGGCGTCGATCACGGCGGCGTGAGGTGGAACCTCGAGGTTCTCGCCGACGGCGACGATCTTGTCGCCAGAGCACAGCACGTCGGCGCGGAAGGCCCGGTCGGCGTTCACCACGGTGCCGCCACGGATCAGGACTGTCATGTTGTTCTCTCCCAGATGGACCAGCTCAATCGATGGAGCGGGCCGGCCGCAGTGCCGCCCCGCCCTCCCTTGCCCTGCCCTTCATCATCAGGCCGTAGACGACGGCCGAAATCGCGATGCCCACGAACCAGGCATAGGTGTACAAGGTCTTCAAGCCCGTACCGACGTCCGGGAACGATTCCGGAAAGGCGGCATTCAGGAAACCCGGGATGTTCGGCAGCACGCCTGCCAGGAAGGCCACGACCGCGGCCGGGTTCCAGCCGCGCACGTAGCCGTAGATGCCATCGTCGCGGTACAGCTGGTCGAGCGCGAGCTCGGTGCGGCGGATCAGGTAATAGTCGACGATCAGGACGCCGGCGATGGGTCCCAGCAGCGCCGAGTAGCCGATCAGCCAGGTGAAGATGTAGCCCTGGGTCGATTCCAGGATCTTCCACGGCATCATCAGGATGGCGATGCCGGCGGTGATATAGCCGCCGGTGCGGTAGGAAATCGCGCGCGGCGCCAGCGCGGAAAAATCGTAGGCCGGGCCGACCAGGTTGGCCGCCAGGTTGACGCTGACCTGGTCGGCCAGCAGGACGATCAGCGCCACCAGCACCGCGGCGCCGGTCATGCGGCTGGCCAGGTCGACCGGGTCCCACAACGCCTTGCCGTACAGGACCACGGTGGCCGACGTGACGATGACGGCCAGCGCGGCCAGCAGGCCCATCGGCACCGGCAGGCCGATCGACTGGCCCAGCACCTGGTCGCGCTGGCTGCGCGCGAAGCGGGTGAAGTCGGGGATGTTGAGCGCGAGCGTGGCCCAGAACCCGACCATGGCGGTCAGCGAGGGCCAGAACGTGGTCCAGAACTGCCCGGCCTTGGCGCCGCCCGCCACGAACGCCGAGGGCTTGTCGAGCAGCGGCCCGAAGCCGCCGGCTTTCTGGTACACCCAGCCGAGCAGCACGAAGCAGATCGCAATCTTGAGAGGCGCGGTCCAGGTTTCCAGCTTCCTGATCGAGTCGATGCCATGCACGATGAAATAGAACTGGACCGCCCAGAACGCCAGGAAGCAGCCGAACTGCGCGCCGTTGATGCCCAGCCCGCCGATCTTGTCGCCGCCGATCGGATGCCCGGCCAGCACGCCCAGCAGCGTGTAGATCATGCTGCCGCCGAACCAGGTCTGGATGCCGTACCAGCCGCAGGCGACGATCGCGCGCATCAGCGCCGGCAGCCTGGCGCCGCGCGTGCCGAAGGCCGCGCGCGCCAGCACCGCGTACGGGATGCCGTACTTGGTGCCGGCGTGGCCGATGGCCAGCATCGGCAGCAGCACGATGGCGTTGGCGAGGAATACCGTGAACACCGCCTGGTAGGCCGACATGCCGCCCTCGACCAGGCTGGCCGACAGCGTGTAGGCCGGGATGCACATCACCATGCCGACCCACAGCGCGGCGAAGTGGTACCAGCGCCAGGTGCGCTGCGCGAGGATGGTCGGCGCCAGGTCTCCGTTCCAGAGATCGGGGTGCGCGCCATGGGCGCTTGCGGCGACGGCTGGGTGGGCGGCTGGCTGGTCGGCTGGAACTTGGCTCATCGGGCGGTCTCCATCGGGCGGTCTACATGGGTGGCGATGCGTATCGTTGACAAACGTTAGCAAGAGCGATGCCATGCGTGTGGCGACCGCGCTTCGGCCTCGTTCGCATCGTCCGATACTACTCCACCGCCGCCACGGCCTGTGCCCGCGGGTTGCGCGGATCCTGCGTCCAGTTCATGGTCGGCCGGCCGGTCGGCTGAGGGACCATCGTGATGCAGCCCTCGACCGGACAGGTGATCTCGCACAGGTTGCAGCCCACGCAGTCCGGCGCCTTGACCTCGTAGCGCCGCCCTTCGCCCTTGGGACCGGCCGTGATCATCCTGGCGATCGCCTGGTGCGAGGTGTCTTCGCAGGCGACGTAGCAGCGGCCGCAGGCGATGCATTTTTCCTGGTCGATGCTGGCGATCACCTGGTAGTTCATGTCCAGGTATTTCCAGTCGGTCGTGTTGGGCACCGCCTTGCGCGAGAAAGCCGGGATATTCTCGTACCCCTTCGAATCCATCCAGCGCGACAAGCCGTCCTTCATCTCTTCGACGATACGGAAACCGTGCAGCATCGCGGCGGTGCAGACCTGCACCGAACCGGCGCCCAGCGCGATGAATTCGGCCGCATCGCGCCAGTTGCCGATGCCGCCGATGCCCGAGATCGGCAGCGCGCCGGTGGCGGGATCGCGCGCGATCTCGGCCACCATGTTCAGCGCGATCGGCTTGACCGCCGCGCCGCAGTAGCCGCCATGGGTACTGGCGCCGCCGACGATCGGATACGCAACCATGCGGTCGAGGTCCAGGTGGGTGATCGAGTTGACGGTGTTGATCAGCGAGACCGCGTCGGCCCCGCCCGCGAGCGCGGCGCGCGCGGGCGCGCGCACGTCGGTGATGTTGGGCGTGAGTTTCACGATCACCGGCAGGCGCGTATAAGTCTTGCACCAGCGCGTGACCAGTTCGATCAGGTCGGGCTGCTGGCCCACGGCCGCGCCCATGCCGCGCTCGGGCATGCCGTGCGGGCAGCCGAAATTCAGCTCGATGCCGTCGGCGCCGGTGGCCTCCACCAGCGGCAGGATCTCGCGCCACGGCGCTTCCTCGCACGGCAGCATCATCGAGACGATCATGGCGCGATCCGGCCAGGCCTTCTTCACGGCAGCGATCTCGCGCAGGTTGACCTCCAGGCTGCGGTCGGTGATCAGTTCGATGTTGTTGAAGCCGATGACCTCGCGGTTCCTGCCGTGCAGCGCCGAGTAGCGCGAGGACACGTTGACCGCCGGCGGGTCCTCGCCCAGCGTCTTCCACACCACGCCGCCCCAGCCGGCCTCGAAGGCGCGGATGACGTTGTAGGCCTTGTCGGTCGGCGGCGCCGAGGCCAGCCAGAAGGGATTCGGCGACTTGATGCCGCAGAAATCGATGCTCAGGTCGGCCATGCTGCCTCCGCTTTGGATTGGATGTCGTCGTGGATCGCCAGCGCGGCCAGCTTGCCGTGCTGGACCGCCTGCACGGTCAGGTCCTGGCCCGGCGCGATGCAGTCGCCGCCGGCGTACACGCCCGGCAGCGCGGTGCGCAGGCAGGCGTCCACGATGATCTTATCGCCGCTGCGTTCGAGCTCCATTGCCAGCGGATCGACCAGCGCGCCCGGGCCCATGCCCTGGCCGATCGCCTTGAACACGGCGTCGGCCGCGATCTCGATGATGCCGCCGCTTGCGACCAGGCGCCCGTCCTGCATGCGCGTCTGTTCGAAGCGCATGCCGCATACGCGCCCGGCATCGTCGAGCAGCACCTCGAGCGGCGCGGCCCAGGTGCGGATGCGCACGAAATGGGTCTTGGCGATCTCGATCTCGTGGCCGGTGGCGCTCATCGATTCGAAGCCGCGCCGGTAGACCATCGTCACCTCTTCGGCGCCGAGGCGCTTGAGCTGCACGGCCATGTCGATCGCGGTGTTGCCGGCGCCGATCACGATGGCGCGGCGCGGCACCGGCAGCGCGGCCAGGTCGCCGGCCTGGCGCAGGGTCGCGATGTAGTCGACGGCGGCCGCCAGGCCCGGTGCGTCTTCCCCCGTCAGGCCGAGCTGGCGGCTGGCGGCCAGGCCGATGCCGAGGAACACCGCGTCGTAGCGCGCATGCAGGTCGGCCAGGCGCAGGTTCACGCCGAGCGTGTAGCCATGGCGGATCTCGATCCCCCCGATCGACAGCAGGAACTCGACTTCGCGCTGGGCAAAATCGCCCGGCAGCTTGTACTTGGCGATGCCGTACTCGTTCAGGCCGCCGGCTTTTGCGCGCGCCTCGAACACGACCACGTCGTGGCCCAGCATCGCCAGGCGGTGGGCGCACGACAGCCCGGCCGGGCCGGCCCCGACCACGGCAATGGTTTTACCCGTGCCGGCGGCGCGCTTGAATGGATGACCCTCGAAACAAGCGTGGTCGATCGCGTGGCGCTGCAGCAGGCCGATTTTCACAGGCTGGGCCTCGGCGTCGTCGTTGCGCACGCAGGCATCCTCGCACAGGATCTCGGTGGGGCACACGCGCGCGCACGCGCCGCCGAAAATGTTCTGCTTGAGGATGGTCATCGCCGCGCCGTCGACGTTGCCGTCGTGGATATTGCGGATGAAACTCGCGACGTCGATGCCGGTCGGGCAGGCGCGCGTGCAGGGCGCGTCGTAGCAGTACAGGCAGCGCGCGCTTTCGATGGCGGCCTGGCGCAGGGTCAGCGGCGCGGCCAGGTCGGAAAAGCGGTCGGACAGCGCGGAATGCGTGCCCTCGGCCAGCGGAAGGTGAAGCAGCGTCTCGATCATGGAAACATCCCTTGTTCGTTTATTTCATCTGCGGGAACGCGAACTCCGCCCCGCCGCTGGCGGCGCCGGTGCCCGATGCGGGCCAGCGCTGCATCACCGCCTTGTGCCGCGTATAAAAGCGCACGCCCTCCGGTCCATAGGCGTGATGGTCGCCGAACAGGCTCTTTTTCCAGCCGCCGAAGCTGTTGAACGCCCTCGGCACCGGCAAGGGCACGTTCACGCCGACCATGCCGACTTGTACCTGCCGCACGAACTCGCGCGCCACGCCGCCATCGCGCGTGAACACGGCGACGCCGTTGCCGTACTCGTTCCGGTTGATCAGCGCCAGCGCGCTGCCGATGTCCGGCAGGCGCACCACGCACAGCACCGGGCCGAAGATCTCTTCCCGGTAGATGCTCATCGACGGCTGCACATGGTCGAACAGCGTGCCGCCGACAAAGAAGCCGTTCTCGCGCCCCGGCACCTTGAAGCCGCGGCCGTCGACGACCAGCTCGGCGCCCTGCTCCACGCCCTCGCCGATCAGCCGTTCGATGCGCTGCTTGGCGGCCAGCGTCACCACCGGCCCCATCTCGGCGCCGGCAACGGCGCCGTCGTCGATCTTGAGCGCCCGGGTGCGCTCGGCCAGCTTGGCCACCAGCGCGTCGCCGGCATCGCCGACCGCCACCGCGACCGAGATCGCCATGCAGCGCTCGCCGGCCGAGCCGTAGGCCGCGCCGACCAGGGCGTCGACGGCCATCTCCATGTCGGCGTCCGGCATCACGACCATGTGGTTCTTGGCGCCGCCCAGCGCCTGCACGCGCTTGCCCCTGGCGCTGCCGCGTGCGTAGATATGTTCGGCGATCGGGGTCGAGCCGACGAAGCTGACGGCCTCGATGTCCGGATGGTCGAGGATCGCATCGACCGCCGCCTTGTCGCCCTGCACCACGTTGAACACGCCGTCCGGCAGCCCGGCTTCCTCCAGCAGGCGCGCATGCAGCAGCGAGGCGGACGGATCGCGCTCCGAGGGTTTCAGCACGAAGGTATTGCCGCAGGCGATGGCGACCGGGAACATCCACATCGGCACCATCACTGGGAAGTTGAACGGCGTGATGCCGGCCACCACGCCGAGCGGCTGGCGCATCGACCAGGCGTCGATGCCGCGCGCGATCTGGTCGGTGAATTCTCCCTTGAGCATGTGCGGAATGCCGACCGCGAACTCGACCACCTCGATGCCGCGCGCCACCTCGCCCTGCGCGTCGCTGAAGGTCTTGCCATGTTCGAGCGTGACCATGGCCGCGAAGTCGTCCGTGTGCTGCTGGCACAGTTCCAGGTACTTGAACAGCACGCGTGCGCGCGCCAGCGGCGGCGTGGCGGACCAGGCCGGGAAGGCCGCGCTGGCCGCTTGCACCGCCGCGTTCACTTCCTCGTCCGAGGCCAGCGCCACGCGCGCGCACGGCTCGCCCAGCGCCGGGTTGTAGACGTCGGCATGGCGCCCGGACACGCCTTCGACCACGCGTCCGCCGATGTAGTGATGGATGATCCCAGTGTGCGTTGTCATGGCCTCAGTCCAGGTTCTTGAGTACGTCGCTCAGTTTGCCGAACAGCTGGTCGATGTGCGCTTTTTCCAGCACCAGCGGCGGCGACAGCGCGATGATGTCGCCGGTCACGCGGATCAGGACGCCGTCCGCGAACGCCTTCTTGAACGCGGCATACGCGCGTGCGCCCGGCTTGCCGGCGATCGGTTCGAGTTCGATGCCGGCCACCAGCCCGACCGTGCGGATGTCGATCACGTACGGCAATCCCCTGAGCGAGTGCACCGCGTCTTCCCAGTAGGGCTGGATCGCCCTGGCGTTTTCCAGCACGCCCTCTTCCTTGAACACCTGCAGCGTGGCGATGCCGGCCGCGCAAGCCAGCGGGTGGCCGGAATAGGTGTAGCCGTGCGCCAGTTCGATGCCCGGCGGCGCGTCCATGAAGGCGTCGTGGATGAAGCGTTTCGAGAACACCGCACCCATCGGCACCGTGCCGTTGGTGATGCCCTTGGCGGTGGTGATCATGTCCGGCTCGACGTCGAAATAATCGGCGGCGAACGGCGTGGTGAGCCGGCCGAAGCCGGTGATGACCTCGTCGAAGATCAGCAGGATGCCGTGCTTGCTGCAGATCTCGCGCAGGCGCTTCAGGTAGCCTTTCGGCGGCACCAGCACGCCGGTCGAGCCCGATACCGGCTCGATGATGACGGCGGCGATGGTCGAGGCGTCGTGCAGCGCGACGATGCGTTCCAGCTCGTCGGCCAGCTCGACGCCGAAGTCCGGTTCGCCGCGCGAAAACGCGTTCTTCAGCAGGTCGTGGGTGTGCGGCAGATGGTCGACGCCCGGCAGCAGCGGGCCGAAATTCTTGCGGTTGGGGCCGATGCCGCCGACCGACAGGCCGCCGAAGCCGACCCCGTGGTAGCCGCGCTCGCGCCCGATCAGGCGGGTGCGGCTGCCCTCGCCGCGCGCGCGGTGGTAGGCCAGCGCGATTTTGAGCGCCGTGTCGACCGCTTCAGAACCCGAATTCGTATAGAACACGTGGCCGAACTTGTGGCCGGTGTAGTCCATCAGCTGTTCGGCCAGGTCGAAGGCGGCCGGGTGGCCCATCTGGAAGGTCGGCGCGAAGTCGAGCTGGCCGACCATCGTGCTCACGGCCTCGACGATCCTGGGCTGGGCGTGCCCGCACGGCACGCACCACAGGCCGGCGGTACCGTCGAGCACCTGGTTGCCGTCGACGTCCTGGTAGTACATGCCCTTGGCCGACACCAGCAGGCGCGGCTGGGCCTTGAAATCGCGGTTGTTGGTAAATGGCATCCAGAAGGACGACATCGACCGGGGGCGAGCTTCGTTCATTGACAAACTCCTGAAGGTTCAATGACTGCTGTCAAATAATTTACCAACTGGCAAAATCATGGTGCAATAATAGACAGCAGAGCAAGGGCGGCACATATACACAATCGGCAAAATTTACCAACCGTACTGGTGACATCAACTGTACAGTTGCCGCGACGGGATCGTGACCACCAAGGGGAACGCGATGGATGCACGCAGTGATCCGGAATGGCCGGTGCTGGCGATCGACCGCCAGCGGCGCGGCAGCCTGGTCGACCAGATCGTGGCAGCCATCGCCGAGATGGTAAATCGGCGTGCCCTGCCGGTCGGGACCAAGATGCCGTCGGTTCGACAATTCGCAAAGTCCAACGGCGTGAGCACTTTCACGGTGGTCGAGTCGTATGACCGCCTGCTGCATATGGGACTCCTGTCCTCGCGCCGCGGTTCCGGCTTTTTCGTGGCCCGCTCGGTTGCCGATGGGAGCGCCGACGCCTGCGGCGACGCGGCCCAGCCGGTGCAGGCGCCGGCGCCCCCCGGCACCGTCGACGCCCTGACCGCCGACCTGTACTCCGGCCAGTCCGAGGCGCTCCCGGTCGGGTCGGGCTGGCTGCCGCCCGAGTGGTACGGCGAATCGGCGATCCTGGACGCGGTACGCCATGCGATGAAGATCCCGGCCGGACGCCTGCGCGGCTATGGCCACCCGCTCGGCTTCCCGGCCCTGCGCCAGCACGTGGCGAGCAGCCTGTCCGACGAATTGTTCGCGCTCGAACCCGAGCAGGTGCTGCTCACCCACGGCGCCACCCACGCCTTCGACCTGGTGCTGCGCACCCTCACCCGCCCCGGCGACGTGGTGCTGGTCGAAGACCCCGGCTACGGCAACCTGCTGGCCCTGGTGCGCCATCACGGCTGCATCCCGGTGGGCATCCCGCGCGACGCGGCCGGGCTGGACCTGGACTTTCTCGCGCGCGCGGCCGCGGCGCGCCAGCCCAAGCTCATGTTCGTCAACACGGTGCTGCAAAATCCGCTCGGCACCTCGCTGTCGCCGGCCCAGGCGCACCGGCTGCTGGGCCTGGCCGAACAGTTCGACTTCTGGCTGGTCGAGGACGACATCTACCGCGAACTGGCCGCGCGCGGCGAGGCGTCGCTGGCCGCGCTGGACGGGCTGCGCCGCGTGATCCGTGTCGGCAGCTTTTCCAAGACGCTGTCGCCGGTGCTGCGGGTCGGCTCGATCTGCGCGTCGAGCTCGCTGATTCCGGAACTGGTGCGCGTGAAGATGCTGACCGGCCTGACGACCTCCGAGATCAACGAGCGCGCGGTGCTGGATGCGGTCAAGAACCGGGCCTACCGGCGCCAGGTCGAGCGCCTGGTGCAGCAGCTCGACGAAGCGCGCCGGCGCGCCATCGACCGTCTCGCGGGCGCCGGCCTGGCGCCGCTCGCACGCCCGCGCGGCGGCATGTTCGTCAGCGCCGGCTGGCCGGGTCCCAGCACGCCCGAACGCAACGGCAAGCGGGTCGCCGAACGCGCGCTGCGCGCCGGCATCCTGCTGGCCCCGGGCGACTTCTTCTCGCTCGAGACGCCGTCCAGCACCTGGTTCCGCTTCAACGCCGCCTACGCCGCGCACGATGCGCTGCTCGGCTTCCTGCATTCGATCCGCTGATTTGATCCGCTCAAGGAGTCCGCATGGACAGCGCCGTTTCGCATCCCCGCAGCACGCGCCGAGAAGCCCGGCGTGACCAGCTCGAAAGCACGATCCTGCTCGAGGCCGTGCGCCTGTTCGCCGAGCGCGGCTACGACGGCACGGCCATCGCCGACGTGGCCGACGGCGCCGGCCTGTCCAAGCAGAACCTGATGTACTACTTCCCCACCAAGCAGGCCTTGTACACGCGCGTGCTGGACGACGTGCTGGACGACTGGCTGGCGCGCATGGCGAGCCTGGCCGACGGCGACGCCGACACTGGCGCAGCGAGCGAGCCCGGCGCGGTCCTGCGCGCGTACGTGCGCGCCAAGCTGCGCTTTTCGCGCGAGCAGCCGCTGGCCTCGCGCGTGTACGCGCTCGAGGTGATCGGCGGCGCCAAGATCTACGGCGAACAGATCCGCCGCCGCGTGGTGCCGCTGCTGCGCGCCGACATCGCCGTGTTCGAGCGCTGGATCGCGCAAGGCCGGATCGCGCCGGTCAACGCCACCCACCTGCTGTTCGCGGTGTGGGCGATGACGCAGTCGTACGCCGACTTCGCCGCGCAGATGCAGCTGGTGCTCGACCGCCCGCAGCTCGGCGGGGACGACTTCGACCAGGCCGAACGCCTGATTACCAACATGGTGCTGGCCGCGGTCGGGCTGGCGCCTGCAAGCAGCTGACACGAGGAACCCAGCCATGCCCGTACTCGCACCGGTCGAACTGCTCACGCCACGCCTGAAGCTGCGCTGGATGACCCAGGCCGACGTCGACGCCCACTTCGCCCTGTTTTCGGACCCGCAGGTGACGCGCTACCTCGGCCGCCCGGCCTGGACCGAGCGTGCCCAGGCCGTCGAGGCGATCGATAAAGTGCTGGCACACTACGCCAGCGGCGAAGCCATGCGCCTGGGCGTCGAACTGCGGGCAACGGGTTCGCTGATCGGCGACGCCGGCCTGTGGCGCATCGACGACGCCAACCGCCGCTGCGACGTCGGCTACTCGCTGGCGCGTGCGCATTGGGGCCGCGGCTACGCGCCCGAGGCGCTGGAAGCGCTGCTCGCGTACGGCTTCGATACGCTCGGCCTGAACCGCATCGAAGCCGACATCGACCCGCACAACACCGGCTCGCAGCGGGTACTGGAAAGGCTCGGCTTTCGCAAAGAGGGCTCTATGCCGGAACGCTGGATCGTCGATGGCGTGAGCGCCGACACCGCCTTCTACGGCCTGCTGCGCAGCTACTGGGAGCCGCGCAAGCAGCCAGCCCTCTGACCGTAGGGCACGACACGTTTCCTGACAGCTCGCGTGCGCTTCGGACGGAAGGGCTCTTGCATACTGATTGCATCCGCCACGAATCAGGAAAGGACATGTCATGCCTCAAGGAATAAAAAATCGCCGCGACTTCCTCGCCATGGCGGCCACCAGCGCCGGCGCCGGGATGCTGCCATCGCTCGGCGCCGCAGCGCCGGCCGCGGGCGCCGCCGAAGGCCAGGGAAGCGGCGCCGGCAGCAGTCCGCGCCAGGCCGGCCGTGCCAAGCAGCTGTTCAAGCCGGAATACCGCTTCGGCCTGGGCGGCGTCCCGATCGGCAACGAGTTCGAAGTCGTCACCGACGCCGACGCCTACAAGACGCTGGAAGCGTCGTGGGCGGCCGGGGTGCGCTACTACGACGTCTCGCCGTGGTATGGCCTGGGCAGCGCCGAACGGCGCTTCGGCAATTTTCTGCACAACCAGCCGCGCGACAGCTACCTGCTCTCGAGCAAGGTGGGCAAGCTGCTGAAAGCCTCGCCGAACAACAAATCCAAAGAATTGTTCCCGTTCGCGAACTCCCCCAACAACCTGGTTTTCGATTACACCGCCGACGGCGTGCGCCGCTCGATCGAGGACAGCCTGCAGCGCCTGGGTGTCGACCACATCGACGTGGTGTTCGTGCACGACATCTCGCCCGACAACAAATACCTGCCGCGGCCGTGGCAGGAGGAATTCGAGATCGCCAAGAAAGGCGCCTTCCCGGCGCTCTCCAGGATGCGCGACGAACGCATCATCAAGGCCTGGGGCATCGGCGTGAACACGCCCGAGCCGATCATCCGCGTGATCCAGGAATCGGACCCGGACGTCTGCCTGCTGGCCTCGCAGTACTCGCTGATCGACCACAAGACCGCGCTCGACAAGGTGTTCCCGGTGGCGCGCCAGCATGGCGTCGGCTTCGTGGTCGGCTCCGCGCTGAACGCCGGCTTCATCTCCGGCAGCCCGCGCTACAACTACGGCGACGAGCGCTGGAAGATCCCGCCCGAGCACATCGCCAAGCGCGACAAGCTGCGCGCGGTGGCCAACCAGTTCGGCGTCGACCTGCGCACCGCCGCGCTGCAGTTCTCGGCGGCGCCCGACCTGGCCTATGCGCTGATCGTCGGCGCCCACACCGAGGCGCAGGCGCTGGCCAACGCCAGCTCGATGAAGGACACGGTGCCGCCGGCCTTCTGGGCCGAGCTGAAACGCCAGGGCCTGATCGAGCAGAACGCGCCGGTGCCGCAGGCCAAGCAGGCCTGAGCCCGGGGACGGCCGGCGCCGCCGATCCAGCCGGCATACCGGTCGTCCCCCGTTTTCGGCACTTCGTCGGTCCGCTCTGGCGCCCCTGCACTGCCGGGCGTACAGTGATCCTGTCAACTTCATTGCGACAGGAGCACTGCCATGACCCACTCGACTTTCCGTGACTTCGAAGCCGCCTTCGAATCCCTGGCGCGCGACATCATGCGCGCCTGCCGCCGCGCCGTGCGCGAGCTCGATACCATGCCCTGGCCGACGGTGCTCGGCTGGTGCGTCGTGTTCGCCCTGATCATCAGCATCCTGCCGCTGGCGTTCTGCCTGTTCGTGCTGTTCCTCGGCGTCAAATTGATCGCCGGCGCCTTCTACGTCGACCGCCGCACCTCGCTGCGCAAGCGCGGCACGGACGAGGCATGACGATGCGCGCCAGCCAGATCAACCGTACCGTCGACTTCCTGCGCGACGCCTTCGACGAAGCCAGCAAGCTGTGGTGGCGTTTCTTCGACTGGGTCGCCGTGGTCGAATGGCGCCAGCTCATGCTTACCTGGTTCTTCGTGATCGTGTTCCTCGGCTTGCTGCACACGCCCGAACCGGCGGTCTGGTACATCTTCGGCTCGCTGGCGATCAAGACGCTCGCCGGCGGCAAGCGCAAGGCCGAGCTGCTGGCCCGGGAAGCCACCCACAAGGCCGACGTCGCCACGCTCGAGCAGCGCCTGATGGAAGCACGCATGGCCGCCCTGCAGGCCCAGATCGAGCCGCACTTCCTGTTCAACACGCTGGCGCTGATCGGCCAGCTGATCGAGACCGATCCACCGGAGGCGGCGCGCGTGCACGCCCACCTGATCGAGTACCTGCGCTCGACGCTGCCGCAGATGCGCGCGCGCGACAACGGCACGCTCGGCAAGCAGGTCGAGCTGTCGCGCGCCTACCTGGCGATCATGCAGGCGCGCATGAAGGAACGGCTGCAGGTGCGCTTCGAAGTGCCGATGTACCTGCACAGCTCGCCCTTCCCGCCGATGATGCTGCAGACCCTGATCGAGAACGCGATCAAGCATGGCCTGGAACCGAAGATCGCGGGCGGCACGGTGGTCGTGCGCGCTTTCGTGCTGGGCGCGATCCTGCACGTCGAGGTGTGCGACGACGGCGTCGGCATCGACCTGCACGCCGACGAGGGCGTGGGCCTGGCCAACATCCGCGAACGCCTGCAGCTGCTGTACGGCGAGCAGGCCGAGCTGATCGTCCACGCCCCGCTCGAAGGCGGCGCCTGCGCCACCATCCGCCTGCCGTACAAGATGATGGAGGGGGCATGAGCATGGCCGAAGAGCGCGTGGTCACCGCGCTGATCGCCGACGACGAGGCGCCGATGCGCGACCTGCTGCGCGCGCGTTTGCAGACGGTCTGGCCCGAGCTGCGCATCGTCGCCGAAGCCGCCAACGGCGTCGAGGCGGTCGAGTTCGGGAAGCAGCACCGTCCCGACATCGCCTTTTTGGACATCCGCATGCCGGGCCTGAGCGGGATCGAGGCGGCGCGCCAGCTGTACCGCCAGTCGCACATCGTGTTCGCCACCGCTTACGACCAGTACGCGCTGGACGCCTTCGAGCAGGGCGCGCTCGACTACCTGCTCAAACCGGTGAGCGCGGAGCGCCTGGCGGCCACCTGTGCGCGCATCCGCGCCCGGACAGGGGCGTCCGCGCCCGTATCCGAGATCGGCCAGCCCTCGTCATCCCGGGACATCGGCGCCCAGCTGGCGCGCCTGACCGAGCTGATCGAGAATAAGGCGCCGGCAAAAACCGGCTACCTGCGCTGGATCCAGGCCCAGGTCGGCAGCAGCCTGCGCATGATCAGCACGCGCGAGGTGCTGTTCTTCCAGTCCGACGAAAAGTACACGCGGGTGCAGACCGCGGGCGCCGAATACCTGATCCGCAAGACGCTCAAGGAATTGCTGGACGAGCTCGACCCGGACGAGTTCTGGCGCATCCACCGCTCGACGCTGGTGCGCGTGGACGCGATCGCGGAAGTCACGCGCGACCTGCGCGGACGCCACATGCTCAGGCTGCGCAATTACGCAGGCGAACTCGAGATCAGCCGCAACCACACCTCTCTGTTCCAGCAGATGTAGCTGCGATTCATTCGGATCGGCGATCGGAAGCCCGATCGCGATGCCGCTTTCGCCCACTTCTTATTAAGGTCATTCGGATCTGCCACGCCTTATTCTTTCTCAATAACTCTGGCGCGCAGCCAAATTGAATTATGATCCTCATGCATTTTAGGTCGAATCGGCGATAAAGACGCACACTTTTGGATAATTGAATCGCGCAATATCCAAAGCCGTGATACCCTCCCGATCACTGAAACCTTATAAGGATAAAACGAAATGGCCACCATCGACCTGTCGAATTACAACCTCAGCGAACTCAAAGGTCTTCAATTTGACGTGGAAAAAGAGATCAAGAATCGCCAGCATGACGAAGTCAAAAAAGCGCGCGAACAGATTCTCGCAATCGCCCAAGACGTCGGCTTGCCGGTTGAGGAATTGCTCGCGGCCAAGGCATCGAAATCGCGTAAATCCGGCCAATCGAATTCGGCGGCCCAGTTCCGCAATCCTCAAGACGAGGCGCAAACCTGGACCGGCCGCGGCCGCAAGCCGAAATGGGTGCTGGACGCTTTGTCGAACGGTAAATCGATGGACGACCTGAAAGCCTGATCGGGCCGGACAGCGGAAAGACCCGCAATATCAGGAGGCCGCGGCGTGATGGTCCGAAGCCTTTTGAATGGGCCCGTGTCGAATGCCGCGCCTGTCCGACAATGAAACCGCCACGATCCGATATCCGGATTCGTGGCGATGCCCGCGTGCTGCGTCCTCGTTGCATCCTTCTCTGCGCACACCGACACATCGGCGATGCGGTCGATTACCGATTTGCCCATCCGATCAGCGCACTCCATTTCGAAATCCATCGCCATAACAGCCGAGCCACGGGAAATCCCGATCGAATACCGTCGTCGCCGATTCGGACATGCACCGCCGATGGCAAACCATTCGCATCGGTGCGTTTTGAACCCTGGCTGAACGATTAATCAGGCTGACGCGTCTGCCGGGAAGTGGCTGAACCCGGACTCGAAGCGCGCGTCGCGATCCAGCACTTCCAGCACCTCGTCCACGCCGATCGCCGTGACCCAATCCTCCTCGTGCTCGGCCATGATCACGGTGCTGTTGTCGCGGTCGATCGGCGCCCATTCCGGATGGTTGCGGCGCATCAGCGCGATCACCGGCACCTGCATCGCGTTCGCCAGGTGCATCACCGCCGTCTCGACCGAAATCACCAGGCTGCACAGCGCCATTATCGCCGGCAGCTGATAGAAGTGGTCGTCGGCGCTGAACAGGCGCACGCGCGCCAGCGCCGGGTCCTCGCAGCGCGCCAGCAGGCGCTCGGTGTCGGCGCGTGCTTCCGGCACGGTGTTGATGACAAATCCGGCGTTGCGCCAGCACGCGCTCGAGCGGCCAGGTGCGGTCCGGCGACTTCGACCATGCGTTCAGGAACACCACCGGGAGCGTGCCGGCAAAGCCCCAATGCGTCAGTTGCCCCAGCGCCCACCGCAGCCAGGTCTCGGGAATGTCGAGCGCAGGAAGACGCCGTGCGGGCGCCACCGCCAGGCCGAAGCAGCGCTCGAACCAGCCAGCATAGATGTCGCTGATGTGGCGCTCGCCGCGCGTGACCGGGGTGTAGACCGGCGGCGAGGCGTCCAGCTTGCGGTAGGCAACATGGCGCGACAGCGCGTGCCGCCAGCGCTCGGCCGGCTTGGTCAGGCCGACCACGAAACCGTCCGGGCTGATCGCACGCGCCAGGCGCGCATAGCGATGGCAGTCGACCACGGTCAGCGCCACCACGACCGGATATGCTTCGGCCTGCGCGGCGGCGATCGAGGCCTCGAAGGTCGCCGGGCTGTAGGTCTGGTCGTAGACCTTGTCGATCCAGGCGCAGGCGTCGGCACCTACGATCCGTGGAAGCCCGAAGCGCCGTTCAGCTGAAGTTAGCTGAACAGCCCGTCGTCCGAACCGTCGCCGTCGAAGAAACCCTGGCCGCCGCCATCGTCCAGGCTGCCGATGTCGGCGCTGCTGTCGAACAAGCCTTCGGCCGGCTGGCCGATCGAGCTGTCGACGTCGCCCAGGCCTGCCTGGTCGGCCAGGCCGCTGCCCGACTGGTCGTTGAACAGATTGTTGGCCGGGTCGTCGCTGTTGAGCAGGTGGTTGCCGCCGCTGCCGCCATGGTGCGAGAACATGTTCTCCAGGCCCTGGAACAGGAAGCCGCCGGCCGCGACGCCGGCGGCCGTGGTCGCGATCGAACCCAGCGTGCCACGCAGGCCGCCGCCGCCGCCGAAGAAGCCGCCGGGCGCGCCCATGCCCATCGGGCCGGGTGCGCTCTGGTAGCCCGGCTGGTAAGGCGGCTGATACGGCTGCTGGTTGGTCGGCTGGTATTGCTGGGTCGGAGGCGGCGCCATGCGGGCGTTGCCGCTGTTGCCCCAGCTGTTCGCGTCCGGGTAGCGGCCGTCACCCTGCTGGCCTTGCTGGTCCTGCCGGCCATCCTGCAGGCTGCGCAGCTGGTTCTGCAGCGCGCTGATCTGGGTACGGGCATTGTTCAAGCCCTGCTCCAGCAGCAGCGCACGCTGCACCAGCAGGTAGGCGGCGTCGGGCTGCTGGGCGACCGCACGCTGGATCAGCGCGTCGGCTTCCTGGTCTTTCTGGATGCCGCGCGCCTGGATCAGCTGCGTCAGGAAATCGGTCAACTTGTGCTCGTCTTGCGGGCTCATATCTGCTCCTAACTGAAAAATTCGGCTTGTCTCCCATGTTGTGGGGACTGCATGGATTTCAAGTTTGTCAGCAAATCGCCCGCACGCGCGCACGCATGCCCACGTACGTACGCGGGCGCGCGCGGGTGTGCCCGTGAGAGCGCCTACTTTTGCAGGTCGCGCCCGCCGAAGGCGTTCGGCAATTGCGCGGCGGCCGTGGTTTCCATCAGGTCGCCCTTCAGGTTGGTCAGCACCACGGGCAGTTCGTTGCCGCCCAGTTCCAGCACCACCTGCCGGCAGGCGCCGCAGGGGGCGATCGGATCTTCGGTGTCGCCGATCACGGCCAGCGCCGTGAAGTCGCCCGGCTTGTAGCCATGGGCGATGGCCGAGAAGAACGCGGTGCGTTCGGCGCAGTTGCACAGGCCGTAGGAGGCGTTTTCGACGTTACAGCCGCGGAACACCCGACCGTCCTTGCATTCCAGCGCGGCGCCGACCTTGAAGTTCGAGTACGGCGTGTAGGCCAGTTCGCGTGCGGCGCGGGCCTCGCCGATGAGTTTTTCGTATTGCATGAGCACCTCCTTATGGGCGGATCGTCTTGTAGATCGTCGGCGCGACGGCCGGCGCCACCTCGGCGATGCGGTAGGCGGCCTGCACCTCGCGCACGGCGCGCTCGGCGCCTTCCTGCGTGCGCGCATGCACCAGCGCCAGCGGCTGGCCCGCCTCGACCTTCGCGCCCAGCTCGACCAGGCCGGTCAGGCCGACCGCGAAGTCGATCGCATCCTGCGGACGTACGCGCCCGCCGCCCAGGCCGACCACGGCCAGGCCGAGGCTGCGGCAATCGGTCGCGTAGGCGTAGCCGGACTCCAGCGCCGGGACCGGCAGCACGATCGGCGCGGCGGCCAGGTAGGCATCCGGACGCTCCATCAGGTCGGCCGGGCCGCCCAGCACGCTCACCATGCGCGCGAAACGCTCGGCGGCTTCGCCCGAATCGAGGGCGTGCTGCAGCCTGGCGTTGGCTTCCTCGTGGGTGGCGGCCAGGCCCGAGATGACCAGCATTTCGGCGCACAGCGCCATCGTGACTTCGTGCAGGCGCGCCGGGCGCGATCGTCCGGTCAGGTAGTCGATCGCGACGCGCACTTCGACCGCGTTGCCGGCGGCCGGGCACAGCGACTCGTTCATGCCGGTCAGGATCGCCGAGGTCCTGGTGCCGGCGCCGTTGCCGACCTGGACGATCGAGTCGGCCAGTTCGACCGATTTCTCGTAGGTCGGCATGAAGGCGCCACTGCCGACCTTCACGTCCATCACGAGCGCATCCAGCCCGGCCGCCAGTTTCTTGGACAGGATCGAGCCGGTGATCATCGCCACCGATTCGACGGTGGCCGTGGTGTCGCGGATGCTGTAGAAGCGCTTGTCGGCCGGCGCCAGCTGGGCGGTCTGGCCGATGATGGCGACGCCGACTTCCTTCACCACTTTCTTGAACAGCGCGGGATCGGGCACGGTCGAATAGCCCGGGATCGAATCGAATTTGTCGAGCGTACCGCCGGTGTGGCCCAGGCCGCGGCCCGAGATCATCGGCACGAAGCCGCCGCAGGCGGCGACCATCGGCCCCAGCATCAGCGAGACCACGTCGCCGACGCCGCCGGTCGAGTGCTTGTCGAGCACCGGACCCGGCAGGTCGAGCGATTTCCATTCCATGACCTGGCCGGAATCGCGCATCGCCAGTGTGAAGGCGACGCGTTCGTCCATCGTCATGTCCTTGAAGTAGACCGCCATCGCCAGCGCGGCGATCTGGCCTTCGGTGGTGCGGCCGTCGGGAATGCCGGCGACGAAGAATTTGATCTCTTCAGCGCTCAGGGCGCCGCCGTCGCGCTTTTTGCGGACGATTTCTTGGGGGAGGAACATAAGCGTTTCACTCTCTTAAAAATAACCGTGGGGTGGACACGCCGTGCCCACCCCACCTGGGCGCTCATCACGCCACACGTTCAATCAGACGCCGTACGGAATCCAGACGTTTTTCACCTGCGACGCATGCTGGAGAACAGTGCGGCCGCACGCCTGCTTCGCATCGAACCAGTCGCGCCCCTTGGCGCCGCCGGTCCAGGTGCGCTTGAGCGAATCGGCCGACAGGCGCTCGACTTCGGCACAACCCCCGGCAGAACCGTCGTGGCGCCACACCGCATCGACGTCGAAGTGCGAGGCCAGCGTGCGCGCCAGCTCGTCGTGGCTGCCGGTGACGATGTTCAGGGCGCCGCCCGGCAGGTCCGAGGTGTCGAGCACCTGGTACAGGTCGAGCGCGGACAGCGGATGCGCTTCCGACGGCACCGCCACCACGCGGTTGCCCAGCGCCAGGGCCGGCGCCACCAGCGAGATGAAGCCCAGCAGCGGGTTCTCGTTCGGGCAGACGATGCCGATCACGCCGACCGGCTCGTTCAGCGCCACCGTAATGCCGTGCATCGGCGGCTGGTGCGCCAGGCCGTCGTACTTGTCGGCCCAGGCGGCCCAGTAGAACAGGCGCTCGATCGAGGCCTGCACCTCTTGTTCCGCGGTCTTCGAGCCGGTCTGCGCGGCGATGCGCGCGGCGAATTCACCGGCGCGCACCGCCAGGTTCTCGGCGATGTAGTACAGCACCTGGGCGCGGTTGTGCGCGGTCGCCTTCGACCAGCCGGCCGCCTTGTGCGCGGCTTCGACGGCGTTGCGGATGTCCTTGCGGCTGCCTTCGCCGATGTCGGCCAGGAAGGCGCCGTCGGCGTCCAGGATCGCGCGGCTGTAGGCGCCGTCCGGGCGCGCCTGCTTGCCGCCGATGTACATCTTGGCGGTGCGGTCGACGGCGAACGGGTTGCCCTGTTCCGACTGCTTGACCTTGCCCTGTTCGGCCATCACCGGCGCGGCCGGACGGCGGTCTTCGGCCAGCGGGGTGAGGTACTCGTACATGCCCTCTTTGCCGCCTTCGCGGCCGTAGCCCGATTCCTTGTAGCCGCCGAAGCCGCAGGCGGCATCGAACTGGTTGGCGCTGTTGATCCACACCACGCCGGCCTTGATCTGCGGCGCGACGTCCAGCGCCAGGCTGATCGACTCGGTCCAGACGCAGGCGGCCAGACCATACACCGTGTTGTTGGCCAGCTGGACCGCCTCGCCCGGCGTGCGGAAGCTCGACGCCACCAGCACCGGGCCGAAGATCTCGGCCTGCGCCACGGTCGCCGTGGTCGAGGCGCCGGTGATCAGGGTCGGCAGGTACCAGGCGCCGGCGGTCGGGGTCTCGGCGGTCGGCTGCCAGATCTCGCAACCCTCGGCCCTGGCCGATTCGACCAGGCCGTGGATGCGCTGCTGCTGCACCGGATCGACCAGCGCGCCGATGTCGTTCGACTTGTCCAGCGGCGAGCCGACGCGCAGGTTCTGCATGCGTGCCTTGACCTTGGCGATGAAGCGCGGGTAGATCGATTCCTGCACCAGCAGGCGCGAACCGGCGCAGCAGACCTGGCCCTGGTTGAACCAGATCGAGTCGACCAGGCCTTCGACCGCGGCGTCGAGATCGGCGTCGTCGAACACGATGAACGGCGACTTGCCGCCCAGTTCCAGCGACAGCTTCTTGCCGCTGCCGGCGGTGGCTTTGCGGATGATGCGTCCGACTTCGGTCGAGCCGGTGAAGGCCAGCTTGTCGATGCCCGGATGGTTGACGATCGCTTCGCCGACACGGCCGTCGCCGGTGACGATGTTGACCACGCCGGCCGGCACGCCGGCCTGCTGGCAGATCTCGGCGAACAGCAGCGCGGTGAGCGAGGTGAACTCGGCCGGCTTGAACACGACCGTGTTACCGGCCGCCAGCGCCGGGGCGATCTTCCATGCCAGCATCAGGAGCGGGAAGTTCCACGGCACGATCTGGCCGACCACGCCGACGGCGCGGTAGTCCGCGAACTCTTCCGACTGCAGCTGGGCCCAGCCGGCGTGGTGATAAAAGTGACGTGCGGCCAGCGGCAGGTCGGCGTCGCGGGTTTCGCGGATGGTCTTGCCGTTGTCCAGGGTCTCGAGCACGGCGAACAGGCGCGCATGCTTTTGCAGCAGGCGCGCGAGCGCGTACAGCACGCGCGCGCGGCCGTGACCGCCCAGGGCCACCCAGCCCGGCTGGGCCTTGCGCGCCGCCGCGACGGCGCGTTCGACGTCGTCGCCGGTCGCCTGGGTCACCTGCGCCAGTTCGCCGCCGTCGGCCGGGTTGAACGAGCCAAAGGTCTCAGCCGCCTCGCTCCAGGCGCCGTCGATGAACAGGCCGAAACGGCGGCCATGCTGGTCCAGCCACGCTTGCGCTTCCTTGGTGCTCTCGGGTGCGGGACCGTAATCCATAGTCTGAAGAATCTCTTTAATTGTTGGCATGACGAATCCTGATTCAAGGTTGCGCGTGGCGATAGGCGGCCGAGTAGTTCCCGGTGACGTAGTGCTCGAGCTGGCGCTCGATGTCGGTCAGCAGGCTCGAGGCGCCGATGCGGAACAGGTGCGGCTGCAGCCATTCGTTGCCCAGCTCTTCCTTCATCACCGTCAGGTATTGCAGCGCCGCCTTGGCGGTGCCGACGCCGCCGGCCGGCTTGTAGCCGACCTTGAAGCCGGTCTGCTCGTAGTAGTCGCGGATCGCGCGCACCATCGTCAGCGACACCGGAATCGTCGCGTTCACGCCTTCCTTGCCGGTCGAGGTCTTGATGAAGTCGGCGCCGGCCATCATGCACACCCACGAGGCCTTGGCCACGTTGTCGAGCGTGACCAGTTCGCCGGTCGCGAGGATGGCTTTCACGTGCGCGTCGCCGCAAGCCTTGCGGTAGGCGACCATCTCGTCGTACAGCGCCTGCCAGTTGCCGGTCAGGACGTGCTGGCGCGTGATCACGATGTCGATCTCGGTGGCGCCCGCGGCGACCGACAGTTCGATCTCGCGCAGCTTGGTTTCCAGCGACGACAGGCCCGCCGGGAAGGCGGTCGACACCGCCGCGATCGGCAAGCGGCCCTGCAGTATCTGCACGGCCGGCCCGATCATCTCGTGGTACACGCAGACGGCGCCGGTGGTGAGATGGTCCAGGCCGAGCGCCTCCATCAGGTCGGCGCGCAGTGGACGCATGGCCTTGCGGCACAGGCGCTCGACGCGGCCCGGGGTGTCGTCGCCGGAGAGCGTGGTCAGGTCGATGCACTCGATCGCGCGGACCAGCCAGGCGGCCTGGTATTCCTTCTTGACCGTGCGGCGGTTGGCCAGGCTGGCGGCGCGGCGGTCGGCGGCGTTGCGGTTGACCTTCAGGTGGTTGATCCAGCCCAGGTCCAGGTCGATGGCCGTGTTACGTTTGAAATCCAGGTTCGGGCTCATAGCAGGGCAGTTCCGTTAGCAAGGGGTTTGACGCCGAGGTGGTGCGCGAGGGTCGCGCCGATGTCGCTGAAGGTGTCGGACACGGCCAGCTCGCGCGCGGGCGCTGCCGGGCCGAAGAACAGCATCGGGATGTGCTCGCGCGTGTGGTCCGAGCCGGCCCAGGTCGGGTCGCAGCCGTGGTCGGCGGTGATCACGACCAGGTCGCCCTCGCGCAGCTTGGCGGTGAATTCGGGCAGGCGCGCGTCCAGCTCGCGCAGCGCGTCGGCATAGCCGGCGACGTCGCGGCGGTGGCCGAAGTGCATGTCGAAGTCGACGAAGTTCACGAAGGTCAGCGACTTGTCGCCGGCCGTGTCGGCCACTTCCAGCAGGCGGTCGAACAGGGCCATGTTGTCGGCGCCCTTGATCAGTTGCGTGACGCCCTGCCCCGCGAAGATGTCGCTGATCTTGCCCAGCGCGATGACCTCGCCGCCATCGTTCTTGACGTGGTCGAGCAGGGTCGGCGCGACCGGCGGCACGGCATAGTCGTGGCGGTTGCTGGTGCGCTTGTAGCTGCCGCTGCTGCCTGTGAACGGACGCGCGATCACGCGGCCGATGTTGTACGGCTTGACCAGCTCGTAGGCGGCTTCGCACACTGCGTACAGGCGCTCGAGGCCGAAGTGCTCCTCGTGCGCGGCGATCTGCAGCACCGAGTCGGCCGAGGTGTAGAGGATCGGTTTGCCGGTGGCGACGTGCTCGTCGCCGAGTTCGGCGATGATGGTGGTGCCGGAGGCGTGGCAGTCGCCCAGCCAGCCCGGCACGCCCGTCACTTCCTTCAGTTTATCGGTCAGCTCTTGCGGGAAGCTCGGCACGGTCTTCGGGAAGTAGCCCCAGTCGAAGCGGACCGGCACGCCGGCGATTTCCCAGTGGCCGCTCTGCGTGTCCTTGCCGGTCGACTGCTCGCGTGCGACGCCCCAGGCGCCCGAAAAGCCTTCGCGTTTCTGGAAGCCCACCGGCCACTCGCCGCTGGCCTTGTGCGCGGCGGCGCCCAGGCCGATCTTTTCGAGATTGGGCAGGTGCAGCGGCGCGCCGCTGTCCGCCGCCCACTTGGCGATGTGGCCGAGGGTGTTGGCCCCTAGATCGCCGTACTTCTCCGCGTCCGGCAGCGCGCCGAGGCCGAAGGAGTCAAGCAGGAGGATGAATGCGCGTGACATGGCGTTCTCCTGTTCAGGCAGCGGTGGTTGCGCTCGGCGTGGCGCCCAGGCGCTCGATGAAGGCGTGGATCAGCTGGACCAGGTCCTTGGCCGCGATCGCCGCGTATTTCAGGGTCTGCTCGTGCGACAGCGGGAACGGGCTCAGGCCTTCGGCCAGGTTGGTGATGGCCGACACGCCGGCGACCTTCAGGCCGCAGTGGCGCGCGGCGATCACTTCCGGCACCACCGACATGCCGACCACGTCGGCGCCCAGCGTCTTGAAGGCGCGGATTTCGGCCGGGGTCTCGAAGTGCGGACCCGGGCAGGACAGGTAGACGCCCTCGTGCAGCGTGATGCTCTTTTCGCTTGCCACGGTCTTGATCAGGTCGCGGATCCCGGCGTCGTAGGCGTTGGCCATGCTGAAGAAGCGCGGGCCGAAGCGGTCGTCGTTCGGGCCGGCCATCGGGCTGCCCGGCAGCAGGTTGATGTGGTCGGTCAGCACGACGACGCTGCCGGCGTCGACTTCCGGACGCAGCGAGCCGGCCGCGTTGGTCACGAACAGCATCTCGCAGCCCAGCAGCTTGAACGTGCGCACCGCCGAGGTCATCACGCTGGCGCCGTAGCCTTCGTAAAAGTGGCCGCGGCCCTTCATGCAGGCGACCGGCACGCCGGCCAGGGTACCCAGCACCAGTTCGCCGGCGTGGCCATGCACGGTGCTGATCGGGAAGCCCGGCAGCTCGGCGTAGCTGATCGACACCGCGTCCAGCATCTGCTCGGCCAGCACGCCCAGGCCGGAGCCGAGGATCAGGGCGACGCGCGGAGTAAAGCCGGGTTTGCGGGCGCGGATGACGTCGGCGGCTTCGAATGGGGTGTTGCTGGACATGGACGATGTTCCTTTTGAGATCGGCGGTATGGGATGGATGACGCTGGGTGCAGTGCCTGGCGCTGCTTCGCGCACGCTTTGCGGGCAGGCGACGCACCAAAATGTTCTAACTATGCATTATCGCGAATTGGTATGGCAAATACCATTTTTCTGGCCGATTTATATGTGGAATGTATAAATCCGAGCTACCATGTTTTGGGCGCCAATAAGCTTGTCATGCCTGCATGCAATGCTGGAAATGTTTGCCATTCATGCTCGACGTTGACTCTGCCTAAACATATGTCTAATCTTGCAGACAATTGTTGACACCCATCCTATCGTGACGGAACAGACTAAAAAACAACAACTGCTCGAGCTGATACGGTCCAATCCCTTCATCTCGCAGCAGGACCTCGCCGTCCAGCTCGGTTTGTCGCGCTCCGCGGTGGCCGGCCATATCGCCGGACTGATCCGCGAACGCAAGCTGCTCGGCCGCGCCTATGTGCTGCCGGCCGAGCGGGAGCGCCGGCCGGTGGCCTGCGTCGGCGCCGCCAACCTCGACCGCAAGCTGCGCTCCACCGGTCCGCTCACGCTGCGCACTTCGAACCCGGCCAGCGCCGTCGAATCGTTCGGCGGAGTGGCGCGCAACATCGCCGAGAACCTGGCGCGGCTAGGCACGCAGGTTGCTTTATTGACTGCGATCGGCAACGACAGCTCGGGCGCCGCCCTGCTCGCCCATGCCGAATCGCTCGGCATCGACACGCGCGGCGCCTTGCGGTTCGAGGATGCCGCCAGCGGCACCTACACCGCCGTGCTGGACCAGGATGGCGACATGGTCGTGGCGCTGGCCGACATGGCGCTGTACGACCGTGTCGACGCGGCTTTCGTCGCCAGCCGCCAGGCCCAGCTGGCCAGCGCGGCGCTGGTGGTGGCGGATTTGAACCTGCCGCTGGCGACGGTCGACGCGCTGGTGCAGGAAGTTCGGCGCGGTGGCATGGAACTGGTGCTGGTGGCGGTGTCCGAGCCGAAGATGGCGCGCTTGCCGCGCGACCTGCGCGGCGCGGGCTTACTGATCCTGAACGCCGGCGAGCTGGGCGCGCGTGTCGGGCGCACGCTCGCGCGCGAGGCGGAGATCGAAGCCGCGATGCGCGAGGTACAAGCGCAGGGCGTGCGCGACCTGGTGGTCACGCGCGGCGCCGACGGCGTCATGTTGACCACGCCCGGCGACGTCAAGCGCCTGGCCGCGCCGGATGCGCAGGTGGTCGACGTGACCGGCGCCGGCGACGCGTTCGCGGCGGCGGTCTGCTGGTCGCTGCTGCAAGCGCCGGCCGAGCGCGAGGATGCCGGTGGCAGCGCCCTCGAATTGGCCTGCCGGCGCGGCCTGGCGCTATCGAAGCTGACGCTGGGCGCAGCCGAGACGGTGTATCCGGGCATCGGCCCGCAGACTTTGGCTGACGTAATCTGAACTTGAATCACATCGCAGGACAACCATGAACATGCAAAGCTTTCTCCAGTTTTCTCCCGAAGTCGACGCGGCGCGCGCCGCCGGCAAACCCATCGTCGCGCTCGAGTCGACCATCATCTCGCACGGCATGCCCTACCCGCAGAACGTGCAGACCGCGCGCGAGGTCGAAGCGGTGATCCGCGACGCCGGCGCCGTGCCGGCCACCATCGCCATCATCGACGGCCGCATCTGCGTCGGCCTGTCGAACGAGCAGCTCGAGCTGCTGGGCCAATCGAAGGACGCCATGAAGGTCAGCCGGCGCGACCTGGCCTACGTGCTGGCGACCGGCAAGCTGGGCGCGACCACGGTGGCGGCGACCATGATCTGCGCCGAGCTGGCCGGCATCGAGGTGTTCGTCACCGGCGGCATCGGCGGCGTGCACCGCGGCGCCGAGACCAGCTTCGACATCTCGGCCGACCTGCAGGAACTGGCTTCGACCTCGGTCGCCGTGGTGTGCGCGGGCGTCAAATCCATCCTCGACATCGGCCTGACGCTGGAATACCTCGAGACCCACGGCGTGCCGGTGGTGAGCGTCGGCCAGCCGGGCTTCCCGGCCTTCTTCACGCGCGAATCCGGCTTCGACGCCGACTTCCAGCTCGACACCGCGCAGGAACAGGCGCGCTTCATCCGCACCAAGTGGCAGCTCGGCCTGAAGGGCGGCGTGGTGGTCAGCAATCCGGTGCCGGCGGAATCGGCGATGCGCAACGACGAGATCGACGGCATCATCGCGCAGGCGCTGGGCGAGGCCGGCCAGCAAGGCGTGAAAGGCAAGGCGGTCACGCCCTTCCTGCTGGCGCGCATCAAGGAGCTGACCGGCGGGCGCAGCCTGGCGACCAACATCGCGCTGGTCAAGCACAACGCGCTGGTCGGCGCGCGCCTGGCGGTGGCGCTGGCAAACGAGGCATAACCTGCACGGGATCCCATGTCGATCGACCTGAAGCAGCTGAAATACTTCCTGGCCGTGGCCGAAGAAAAAAGCTTCAGCCGCGCCGCCGAGCGCCTGCACATTTCGCAGCCGCCGTTGTCGCAGCAGATCATGAAGCTCGAGAGCGAACTCGGGGTGCGCCTGTTCGCGCGCACCACGCGCAGCTTCGAGCTGACCGTGGCCGGCAAGGCGCTGATGCACGAGGCGGCCGACCTGCTCGGGCGCATGCGCATGACGATCGACACCATCCGCCAGATCGACCGCGGCGAGGTCGGGCGCCTGCGCGTGGGCATCGTCGGCTCGGCGATGTGGGGACCGATTCCCGGCCTGCTCGAACAGTTCCAGAGCCAGTTCCCGCGCGTGACCTGGACCATCCACGAACTCGGGCCCAACGACCAGTGGGACGCGCTGCGCGCCCGGCAGATCGACGTCGGCTTCTGGCGCGAGCCCAAGCTCGACGAGGACGTGCTGCGCCACGCCAACCTGCGCCAGGAGCTGTGCTTCCGCGAGAACGTGTGCGTGGCGATCAACGCCAATCACCCGCTGGCCCGGCAGGACGGCATCGAACTGACCGACATCGGGACCGAGCCGATGCTGACGCTGCACCTGGACCAGTCGGCCGAGCCGCGCTACCTGATCCAGTGCTGCGTCGACGCCGGCTTCCAGCCGACCATCTTCCAGCAAGCGGCCGAGCCGCAGACCTTGCTGGCCATGGTCGGCGCCGGCCTGGGCGTGGCGCTGATGCCGCAGACCACCAGCCGCATCGGCTGGCCGGGCGTGCGCTTCCTGCCGATCAGGACGAATGCGCCGTCGGCCAACCTGTACATCACCTATCCCACGCAGGACGACGCGCCGGTGGTGCGGGCTTTCCTGAAGATCCTCAATCCGGAACGCGAATGACGATGCGCACCGATTTCAGCTTGCGGGCCGCCACGACGGCCGACATCCCCGCGCTGCAAGCGCTGATCGCGCGCTCCGGCATCGGCTTGTCGAACGGCTTCTACACGCCGGAACAGGCGCAGGCGATCACGCGCGAGGTGTTCGGGGTCGACAGCCAGTTGATCGAAGACGGCACTTACTTTGCCATCGAAGCCGATGCGCGCATCGTCGCCTGCGGCGGCTGGAGCAAGCGTTCCACTGCATTCGGCGGCGACCAGCACAAGTCGGCGCCGGACCGCCTGCTCGACCCGGCGCTCGACGCGGCCAGGATCCGTGCCTTTTTCGTCGATCCGGGCATGGCGCGCCAGGGTCTGGGCTCGATGCTGATGCGCCACTGCAGCGCCCAGGCGCTGGCAGCCGGGTTCACTGTACTCGAACTGACGGCGACCATGCCGGGCGTGCCGCTGTACACCGCGCATGGCTTCGCACCGGTGCACGGCGTGAATCTGTCGCTCGCGGACGGACGGGTGGCGGTGCCGCTGACGCTGATGCGCAAGACAATCGGCTGACCGGCCAGAACGCTCCGTCAGTGGGTCGCGCCGCCCGCCTCGGCGATGTCGGCCTGTTCGGACAGCGCCAGCTCGACCGCGATGCGCAGCCCGTCGATGATCTCGTCCAGCGCCATCGAAGGCGGACGCTCCGGGCGGTCGGCCGCCTGCTCGGGCAGGAACGGCACGTGGATGAAGCCGGCCTTGATCGCCGGCTCGTCGTCCGAACGGCCGGCCACGTGGTGCATCAGGCCATAGAACACGTGGTTGCACACGAAGGTGCCGGCGGTTTGCGACACGCTCGACTTCAGCCCGCGCACGCGCAGCGCGCGCACGATGGCCTTGATCGGCAACGTGCTGAAATAGGCGGCCGGGCCGCCGGCGGCGATCGCCGCGTCGACCGGCTGCTGGCCGGCGTTGTCGAGGATCGAGGCGTCGTCGACGTTGATCGCCACCCGCTCGACCGAAATGTCCGGGCGCCCGCCGGCCTGGCCCACCGCGATCACGATGTCGGGCTTGAGCGCGTCGATGGCCTCCAGCAGCGCCAGGTTGGCGCCGCCGAACACGCACGGCAGCTGGCGCGCGACGACCTGGAAATCGGGGCCGCTCCAGCCGTCGAGCGCACGCACCGCCTCCCAGGACGGGTTGATTGCGGCGCCGTTGAAGGGTTCGAATCCGGTCAGCAGGACGGTCTTGGTCATGATTTTTCTCACTTAACGGGGACCTCGCAGAACCATCGCGAGCGGCGGCAGTGCTGGATGAGAAGCGCAGCTGTACCTTGCGTACAGCGAGCATCGCAAGCCAGCAATGCAACGCGCAGCAGGTTATGCGGGGTCCCTTATTGGTACATTAAAAAGTACAGCAGCAGGATGTTTGCCAGCAGCACCGGCAGCGCCGTCGGCAGCTGGGCCTTGATCACGGCGTTCTTGTCGGGCAGCTCGAGCAGCGCCGCCGGCACGATGTTGAAGTTCGCCGCCATCGGCGTCATCAGGGTGCCGCAGTAGGCGCTGAACATCCCGATCGCCGCCATCACGGCCGGATTCGCATGATACACCCCGACCAGCACCGGGATGCCGATCCCGCCCGCGATCACGGGAAACGCGGCGAAGCCGTTGCCCATCACGACCGTAAATACTGCCATGCCGATGCAAAACGCGGCGCAGGCCACCAGGCGCGAGTCCATGTTCACATACGACGTGGTGACGTGCGCCACCGCCTTGCCGACGCCGGCCTCGGAAAACAGCAGTCCGAGCACGGCCAGCATGTGCGGCAGCACCACCGCCCAGCTCATCGCGTCGATCAGCCGGCGCGCCTCGCGCACGCCCTGCAGCGGGGTGGCGCGCGTGAGCCAGCAGGCCAGCGCCAGCGCGGCGATCGAACCGCAGCCCATGCTCACGACCGTCAGGTTCTTCGGGTCGAGCAAGGGGCCGGCCAGCACGCCCAGGTCGAGCTTGACGTCTTTCAGCAGGGTCGAGCCGATCATCGTCACGACGGGAATCGCCAGCGCCGGGATCAGGAGGCGATGGCCCAGGCGCATGCCGCTGGCGCGGCGCGTGGACTCGTCGGGCACGCTGCTCCGGCCCGCGCGCACCAGGTTCAAGCCGCCCAGCAGCGCCATCGCCACCATCAGCACCCCGCCCCACAGCGGCGGGATGCGTTCGCCCAGCAGGTAGACCAGCGCGTACAGGCCCCAGAACAGGAAGGTGGCGACGCGGCTCGGATTGGCGCGGTCGCGCAGGTTCATGATGGCCGTCGCCGCGAACAGCAGGCCGACCAGCAGGTAGAAAAAGTCGACGGAAACGATCACTGCGGCGCTCCTGAGCGCGTTGCCGTATGCGCCGCGCGCGCGATCTGCACGTCGAGCCGGCGCAGGTTCCAGGCATGCACGACGAAGGCCGTGACGGCGGTCGGCAAGCCCCACAGCGCCATCTTGAGCGGATCGACTTCCAGCCCCTCGGCGCGCAGGATGGTCTGCATCAGCACGATGGCGCCGAAGGCCACGAACACGTCCTCGCCGAAGAACAGGCCGACGTTGTCGGTGGCGGCGCTGAGCGCGCGGATGCGCTGGCGCAGGGCGTCGTCGATGGCGCCGCCGGCGGCCGCGATGCGCGTCTCGGCGGCCGCTTCGGCCATCGGCGCGATCAAGGGGCGCACCATGTTCGGCTGCCCGCCGATGCTGGTCAGGCCGAAGGCCGCGGTCAGCTCGCGCACCAGCAGGTAGACCGTCAGCAGGCGCCCGCTGGTGGCCGAGCGGATCTTGGCGATGCTGGCCTGGGCGTGCTCCTTCAGGCCGGCGCGCTCGAGCAGGCCGATCGCCGCCAGCGGCAGCAGCAGGATCAGCGCCAGGTTGCGCGTCTTGATGAAGGCCGCGCCGAGCGACTCGAGGATCTGGACCGGCGACATGAAGGCGCACGCCCCGGTGACGCCGCAGGCCGCGATCACGACCAGCACCGGATTGGCGCGGATCAGGAAGCCGGCCACGACGACGGCGATGCCGAGCAGGGGCCACAAATTGACTGCAGTGTGCATGGTTCTCCAGCAGATGAGTTTGCCTGATATTACCCGAGTCGATGCAGGCATTGTGCCCGGTCGGCGGACACGTGGCTTTTATGCCGCTCGGGTCGGAACCTGCACAATCCGCCGAGAATCGGATTGAGCGCACGCACGGTGCGAATAGCCGCGCCGGGTAAGCTCGGGGCGTCTTCAACCCCGAGGATCCCATGAAGAATCCGACCATGGCTTTCGCGCACGGGCGCCGGTGGCGCTTTGCGACCTGGTGCGCCCTCTTGCTGGCTTCGCTGCTCGGCGCCACCGTGACCGGTTGCGGCGGCGGCGTCGACGTCGGCGTCGGCTTCGGCTGGTATTCGGAGCACGACCATCCGTGGCCCGACCATCCCGACTGGCCCAGCTGGCCCGACCGGCCGCAGGGCGCGACCGGCCTGTTCCCGATTGCCGGCGACATCTGCGGGTCCTGCACCGGCTCGCTGGATGGCACCGGCGCCGCGGCCCGCTTCAATCATCCGGAAGGCATCGCGACCGACGCCGCCGGCAAGCTGTACACGGTCGAGCCGGCCAGCCACACGGTGCGCCTGGTCACGCCGCAGGGCGTCGTCACGACGCTGGCCGGCAGCCGCGGCGTGGCCGGCTACGTCGACGGCGCCGGCGCGGCGGCGCGCTTGAACGCCCCCAGCCGCATCGCCAGCGACGCCGCCGGCAATCTCTACGTCACCGACACCGGCAACTCGGCGATCCGCTCGGTCACCCCGGGCGGCGCGGTCGCCACCGTGGCCGGCAACGGCAGCTGCGGCGCCGGCGACGGCAACGGCGCACTGGCACGCTTCTGCAATCCCAAGGGCATCGCGCTGGACCGCTCGGGCAACCTGTGGGTGGCCGACACCGGCAACCACACGGTGCGCCGCATCGACCTCAAGGGCAACGTGACCACGGTCGCCGGCAGCCCCGGCGTATGCGGCAGCGCCGACGGCCGCGGCGGCGCGGCGCGCTTCTGCAATCCGCAGGACATCGCGGTCGACCAGTGGGACAACGTGTACGTGGTCGACACCGGCAACTCGACCATCCGCATGCTCAAGCCGAACGGCGACGTCTCGACGCTGGCCGGCCAGGCCGGGCAATGCGGCGCGGTCGACGGCAGCCCGACGGTGTCGCGCCTGTGCGCGCCGTCCGGCATCGCGGTCGACGGCAACGACCTGTACATCGCCGACACCGACAACGCGCTGATCCGCCGCATCAACCTGGACAATGTGACCAGCACGGTGGCCGGCGTGAGCGGCAGGCAGGGCATCCTGCTCAATGCCCTGCCGGGCGGGCTCGATCACCCGGTCGGCATCGTGCTGACGCCGGACGGCGCGCTGGCGCTGACCACGCACAACCTGCTGGTCAAGCTGCTGGTGGCGAATTGAACGCCGCATCTGCCGGCGCGGTTCAGTCCTTCTCAGTGCGGCTCGGTGCGGCTCAGTGCGGCGCAGCAGCCAGACGCTGGGCCACCGCATCCAGCGTCACCGCGTCGCCTTCGTCGCGCGCGAGCGCGCCCAGGTCCACGCCCGCGACGACGCCAAAGCGGAACGCCTTGAGCCGCACCTGCTGCTGGCCGTCCTTGCTGGTCACCGGCGCCCATTCGACCAGGCCCGGCCTGACGTGCACCAGGATCGGCGTATGGGTCACCGGGAAATGCGCGCTGCCGCTCCACTCGCCGATGCGGCCGTCGAAGCTGTACGGACCCGGCTGGACGGTGCCGAGCAACACCCGCTCCACCTGCACCTCGGTTTTCTGGCAACCGCCATCGTCGGCGATGCAGACCTCGGTCGAGCCATCCTCGTTGCGGGTGAACTTCGACGGGCACAACTCCGGACACGCCATGCCGCCGCGCGGCGCCAGGCTGATGCGCTCGACGCGTGCGACGAACAAGGCTTCCTGCTGCGTCGGCGTTTGCATCTGCACCCGCGTTTGCGTCGGCATCTGCGTTTCCTTTTGCGCCTGCGTCGGCGCCACAGTGCAGGCCGTGAGCGCCAGCGCGATGCACGACAGGACGATCTTCATGGTTGGGCGCAGCATCATTCCGGCCGCACCGGATTGCACGCATCCTTGCCGACGACCGTATTCCATGCCCGCACGCGCCAGTTTTTGACCAGGCCGTGGGTCACGTACGGATCGGCCTGGGCGAAGCGTTCGGCGGGCTCGGGCGTGTCGCCGGAAAACAGCAGCAGCGCAGTGTCGGCCGGGTCGGTGAGCGCACCGGCGATCAGCATCTCGCCGCACTCCTGGGCGTCCCAGGCCAGCTGCAAGTGTTCGTTGCGGAATTCGCCGCGGCGCTCCAGGTAGTCGGGCGCCAGGTCGTAGGTCAGCAGGTAGTGCACGGCATCTCCTCGGGTTCTGCTTGTGTTTATAAAACAATATCTTAACTTGGAAGACGGCGCTGGCGTTCCTTGCCGTACCGTGCGAAAGCCAACGGCCGGGCTGTGCCACACTAGACACCAGATCGATCTCTGGAGAATGCCATGTCAGAATCCACTGCCGCGCACCGCTCGCTGCATCCGCTGCTGATCGTGGCGCCGGCTGCGCTGATTCCCCTCGGTTTCATCTTCGATGCGCTGCACCGCGCGACCGACAACGAGGCCTACGCCAAGGCCGCGTATGCCAGCCTGGCCGGCGGCCTGATCGGCGGAACGGTGGCGGCCGTGGCCGGCGCCAGGGATTATCTCGAGATCGAGTCCGATAGCGAGGTCAAGCGCACCGCCAACGTGCACGCGATGCTCAACGGCGGCGTAATGGCGGTTACCGTCGCCAACCTGGCGCTGCGCAGCAGGGATGCCGGGCCCGGCACTGGGTCGCTGATCCTGTCGGCGCTCGGCGCACTCGGGATTGCGGTGTCGGGCCTGTTCGGCGCGCGCACGGCGCACGAGCAGAACGCGCATGCGCCCGGCGCCGGTCCTGCCGGGAAGGCGCCCGACCTCGACGTGGCGCAGCCCGATTCGCTCATCGGCAAGGCGATGCAGCGCGTCGAGCGTTACGCCCCTTCGTTCGGGCCGACGCTGTACTGAGTCTGCGCCGACGCCGCACCGACACTGCGCTGGCGCTGCCGGGCACGGCGCCAGCTCCCTGCCTGACCCTCTTGAACATGTTGCTTTAGCGCCACTTTTCTGCCGCGCCGCGCATCTGCGCACGAATTGCTGAGCAACACACAGCAATAATCAAAAGGCAGAGGTAGACTAGGGCCATGGATACACGTAAGAAAATAGCGGCGGGAATGGCTGGCTTTGCCAGCATGGTATGGCTGGGCCTCACGGCGGCGGTGGCGGCCAACCAGCGCCGGCTGGTGTTCAACCCCACGGTCGAGCGCGAAGTCCAAAGCCCGCGCAGCAGCGCCCACCGCACGCGCCCGGTGGTGCTGCGCGCCGCCGACGGCACCCGCCTGTCCGGCTGGCTGATGACCCCGATGACGCGCGGCCCGCATCCGGCCGTCGTGTACTTCGGCGGACGCTCGGAAGAAGTGTCCTGGGTCGTGCGCGATGCCGGCAAGCTGTTTCCCGACATGACGGTGCTGGCCGTGAATTACCGCGGCTATGGCGAATCGCACGGCGAGCCGGCCGAAATCTTCATGGTCGAGGACGGCTGCATGCTGTTCGACTGGCTCGCTGCGCGGCCCCATGTCGATCCGCGCCGCATCGCCGTGGTCGGGCGCAGCCTGGGTTCCGGCGTCGCTGTGCAGGTCGCCAAGGAACGGTCGGCGCATTCGGTGGTGCTGATCACGCCCTACGATTCGATCCTGGCCCTAGCCAAGCGCAAGTTCCGCGTGATGCCGATCGAATACCTGCTGCGCCACCGCTTCGAATCGATCAAGTTCGCGCCCTCCCTCAAGGCGCCGACCTACGTGCTGCGCGCCACCAGCGACGACGTCGTGCCGCATTCGCACACCGACCAGCTGGTCGCCAAGCTGGCCCAGCTGTGCGGCGACGATATCATTCCCGGTTCCGACCACCTCAACATTCCGTATCTGGAAGCGACCCAGAGTCGCATCGCCGACTTCCTGAGCGCGCAGTTCGCCAAGCCGATCGCGACCGTGGCCGCCGAGACCGCCGCGGCCGTCATCGCCGATGCCGCCGCCGCCGCGGCGCCGCTGCCGCTTGCCCCAGCGGCCCAGCCACCGGCAACGGCGCCACAAACCACGGCCCCGACGTCGGCCGTGGCGCAAGTTCTGGCGGCAGCACCGGTCCTGGCCGCCGCCCTGCCGGTGGCGGCCGCGCCCGTCCAGGCCGTCGTGCAGCCGGCCGATCCGTCCGCAGCCGCGCCGGCCAATGTGCCCGTCCCACTGCTGAATGCGACTGCCCCATCTCTGCCCGCCGCCGGCAAATAGCCGCACAACGGGGCACATTGGAACGCGCCCGCTGCAAATACGGCGGCGCGCGGCTGTCTTGGAGAACTGTGGTTTTCTGAGAGAAAGCCGTAAAAGTTGTCTCTATTTATATTTCCACTAAATAAATTGCGAAGTAAAATCGTATTTGCCACGTATAAACGGGCTGATGCATAGTTGTCAGATCAGCTGCGCAGGTCGATGAAGTTCGAATCGCAGCGATGCGATCAGCCTGCGCCAGCCTTGTCCAGAGTCAGTCGTACCCCCAGGATGTCAGCAGGTTTGCCAGAATCCGCCGGCGCGATGGCGCTATCCGGCCTCGCAACGCGCGCGTTGCGCCGGTACAATTACGGGATTCCAGGAGCCAATAGATGAAATTCAAGCAACTCTGTATGACGATCGCGGCGCTGTGCGCCTGCGCGAGCGCCTCGGCCGACATCGCCGGGACCAAGCTCGCCATCGTCTACGACGCCGGCGGCAAGTTCGACAAGTCCTTCAACCAGTCCGCCTCGGAAGGCGTAATGCGTTTTACGAAGGAAACCGGCGTCAAGGTGTTTGAAGCCCAGGCCAACTACGACACCCAGGCCGAACAGGTGCTGCGCGCGCTCGCGCGCAAGAAATTGCAGCTGATCGTGTCGATCGGCTTTTCCCAGACCCAGCCGGTCCAGAAGATCGCGGCCGAATACCCGAATACCCACTTCGTCATCATCGACGGCAACGCCGAGGGCAAGAACGTCAACTCGGTGCTGTTCAAGGAGCAGGAAGGTTCCTACCTGGTCGGCGTGGCCGCCGCGATGGCATCCAAGACCAAGACGCTCGGTTTCGTCGGCGGCATGGACATTCCGCTGATCCGCGCCTTCGCCTGCGGCTACGTGCAGGGCGCGAAGGCGATCCTGCCCAACGTGCAGGTGCTGCAGAACATGGTCGGCACCACCAGCACGGCCTGGAACGACCCGGCCAAGGGCGGCGAGCTGGCGCGCGCGCAGTTCGACCGCGGCGCCGACGTGGTCTTCGCCGTGGCCGGCGGCTCGGGCATGGGCGCCCTGCAGATGGCCAAGGCCAAGGGCAAGCTGGCGATCGGCGTCGACTCCAACCAGAACTACCTGCACCCGGGCACGATGCTGACCTCGATGGTCAAGCACGTCGACAACGCGACCTACGAAGCCTTCATGAAAGCCCAGAAAGGCCAGTTCACGCCGGGCATCACCTACGAAGGCCTGAAGGAAGGCGGTGTCGATTGGGCGCTGGACAAGGACAACCGCATGGTGGTGTCGAGCGAGATGGAAAAGCGCGTCAACCAGGCGCGCGCCGACATCATCAGCGGCAAGATCAAGGTCGTCGATTACCGTACGAGCGGCTCGTGCCCGCAGTAAGCAGGACCGTTTAATTTTAGTTTCGAGAAGAGCGCGCCGCGCCGGCACGACCGGCGCGGCGCGCTTTTGAATGAATGCTTCCTATCCAATCAACTACACGATCGCTATGCAGCCAGCCGTAGAATTTCGCAATATCAGCAAAGCCTTCGGGGCGGTGCAGGCGAATGCCGACGTCAGCTTCTCGATCGCCAAGGGCTCGATCCACGGTGTGATCGGCGAAAATGGCGCGGGCAAGTCGACCTTGATGAGTATCCTGTACGGCTACTACAACGCCGACAGCGGCCAGGTCCTGATCGACGGCCAGCCGCGCGACATCCGCACCAGCCACGAGGCGATCGCGCTCGGCATCGGCATGGTCCACCAGCACTTCATGCTGGTCGATAACATGACCGTGCTCGACAACGTCATGCTCGGCAACGAAGGCGGCTTCAAGCTGGCCGGGCAGCGCGCCGGCGTCGAAGCGAAACTGCGCGAGATCTGCGACCGCTACCGCCTCGAGGTCGATCCGCTGGCGGTCGTGCAGGACCTGTCGGTCGGCGCCCAGCAGCGCGTCGAGATCCTCAAGCAGATCTACCGCAGCGCCGAGATCCTGATCCTGGACGAGCCGACCGCCGTGCTGACCGCCCAGGAGACCGCGTCGCTGTTCGCGATCCTGCGCCTGTTCAAGGAGCAGGGCAAGACCATCATCCTGATCACCCACAAGCTGCAGGAGATCATGGACATCACCGACGAGGTGACCGTGATGCGCGCCGGCCGCGTGGTCGGCGCCGTGCAGACCCGCGAGACGTCCAAGGAGCAGCTGGCCGGCATGATGGTCGGCCGGCCGATCCAGATCGTGCTGCCGCGCGCGCCGTTCAATCCGGGCGCCGAGGTGCTCAAGGTCGCCGACATCCAGTTGAAAGACGCGAACGGCGTGGCGCTGCTGTCGGACATCGAGTTCTCGCTGCGCGCCGGCGAGATCGTCGCGATCGCCGGCGTGTCCGGCAACGGCCAGAGCGAGCTGCTCGAGATCCTGTCGGGCATGCGCCTGCCGAGCAGCGGCTCGGTCGAATTCCTCGGCCGCGCCCTGCCCTTCAACGGCCGCGGCAACGCCGACGGCCTGCCCGCCGCCTTCCGCGAACTGGGCATCGGCCACGTGCCGGAAGACCGCCTGCGCGACGGCGTGATCAAGGATTTCTCGGTGATGCAAAACACCGTGTTCGGCTACCAGGACCATGTGAAAAACCGTTGGGGCCTGTTCGACTTCAAGGCCATCGCCGCACGCTGCGCCGGCCTGATGAAATCGTTCGACGTACGCCCGAACAATCCGAACCTGCGCATCGGCCTGCTCTCGGGCGGCAACCAGCAGAAGGTCGTGATCGCGCGCGAAGTCGCCGCCAAGCCGAAGCTGATGCTGGTAGGCCAGCCGACCCGCGGCGTCGACATCGGCACCATCGAAAGCATCCACACCCAGCTGCTGCGCCTGCGCGACGAAGGCGTCGCGATCCTGCTCTCCTCGGTCGAGCTGGAAGAAGTGCGCGCGCTGGCCGACCGCATCATCGTGATGTCGGGCGGACGCATCACCGGCATCCTGCCGGTCGACGAATTCGACACCACCCGCATCGGCCTGCTGATGGGCGGCATGCACAAGTCTTGAGCGCATATGAAAACTGAACTCCCACGCTGGGCCACGGGCTTTGCCTTACCCATCCTGAACCTGCTGTCGGCGCTGCTGGTGGCGGGCCTGGTGATCCACCTGCTGGGCGAGAGCCCGTCGGAATCGCTGCAGATCCTGGTCAACAGCGCGATCGTCGATCCGGAAGGCCTCGCCTACACGCTGTTCTACGCCACCACCTTCATCTTCGCCGGCCTGGCCGTGTCGATCGCGATGCAGGCCGGCCTGTTCAACATCGGCGCCGAAGGCCAGATGTACGTCGGCGGCCTCGGCCTGACGCTGGCCATGCTGGCCTTCGACGCCCACCTGCCGGCCTGGCTGCTGATCCCGGCCGGCATGATCGGCTCGATGCTGTTCGGCGCGCTGTGGGCCTTCCTGCCCGGCTACCTGCAGGCCAGGCGCGGCAGCCACGTGGTGGTCACGACCATCATGTTCAACTTCATCGCCGCCAACCTGATGAACTTCCTGATCGTCGAGTACATGATCCCGGCCGGCCAGCAGAACCCGGCTTCGCGCGTGTTCTCCGACGCCGCCGCGCTGCCGCTGCTGAACAAGATCATGCCGGTGCTGGGCGACACGCCGCTGAACATCACCTTCCTGCTGGCGATCGTGGCGCTGGCCCTGTATGGCGTCGCCGTGTGGCGCTCGTCCTGGGGCTACAAGCTGCGCGCGACCGGCTTGAACGCGCACGCGGCGCACTATGCCGGCGTGAAGATCAGCCGCACCATCATCGTGGCGATGCTGGTCTCGGGCGCGCTGGCCGGCCTCGGTTCGGTCAACTCGGTGCTCGGCTCGACCCACTACCTGTCGCTGAACTTCCCGGCCGGCGCCGGTTTCGTCGGTATCGCGATCGCGCTGATGGGCCGCCAGAACCCGGTCGGCATCTTCCTGTCGTCGGTGCTGTTCGGCGCGCTGATCCAGGGCGGCTTCGATTTATCGCTTGAGAAGCCCAACATCCCCCAGGAGACCTTCATCTTCATCCAAGGTTTGATCATCCTGTTCTGCGGCGCGATGGAGAATTTCTACGCGCCGGCGCTCATGAAGATCATCAACCTGACCCGTACCCGCAAAGAGGCCTGACATGGAAGACTTCCACATCGCCAGCATCGTGGTCTCCACGATCCGCAACGCCCCGGTGCTGATGTTCGCCGCGATGGCCGGCCTGTTCGCCGAGCGCTCCGGCGTGGTCGACATCGGCCTGGAGGGCAAGATCCTGGCCTCGGCCTTCGCGTCCGCAGCGGTCGCCTACGCCACCCACAGCCCATGGTGGGGCGTGGCCGCCGGCATCGCCGTCTCGGTGGCGCTGGCCATGGTCCAGGCCTTCGTCTCGATCACGCAGAAGGGCAACCAGCTGGTGGCCGGCATCGCCATCAACATCGCCATGAGCGGCCTGACCTTCGTGCTGGCCCAGTTCTTCTTTCAGCAGGGCGGCCGCACGCCGGACCTGGGCGACGCGCGCTTCACCGACATCGTGTTCCCCGGCACCGCGGCGCTCGACAACGTGCCCTTCGTCGGCTGGCTGTACGGCCACGTGATCGGCGGCCAGTCGATCCTGGTCTACCTGGCTTTCCTGCTGCTGCCGGTCGTGCACTGGGTGATCTACCACAGCCGCTTCGGCCTGCGCCTGCGCGCCTGCGGCGAGAACCCGCACGCGGCCGACGCCGCCGGCGTCTCGGTCGAGCGCACCCGCTACCTGGCCATGTTCGTGGCCGGCGTGCTGTGCTCGTTCTCGGGCGCCTATCTGGCCATCGTCCAGAGCGGCTTCTTCCTGCGCGACATGTCGGCCGGCGCCGGCTACCTGGCGCTGACCGCGCTGGTGTTCGGCAACTGGCGCCCGACCTTCACGGTGCTGGGCTGCCTGATGTTCGGCCTGTTCGGCGCGATCCAGATCCAGCTCGAAGGCGTCGACCTGCCGGTGGTGGGCCGCATACCGGGATCGCTGATCCAGATGATTCCGTACGTGGTCACCGTGGTCGTGCTGGCCGGCCTGATGGCCAAGTCGGTGGCGCCGAAGGCGGCGGGCAAGCCGTTCGTCAAATCCCGCTGACCGTCACGCGCGCACGCGCGCATGCATGAAAAAACCGCCGCACGCCGTTCAAGCGCGCGGCGGTTTCTTTTTTTGGAGTCATACCGCGATCCGGTTCGCTGCCAGATCCCAGCCGCCGACCGTGCTGCCCCTGGCGCCCCCGCCGATACCCTGCCGGGTGTAAGCCCATTTGATTTTCGAGTATTTCAGGCTGACGTGTTCGGCCAGCAGCGTACCTTCAACAAGCGACGGTGCGACGCCGCTGATCAGCACGTTCTCAAGCTGGATCTCGAAATACTTGACTGGCTTGCCATCGCCATCGGCACGCATGAACTCGAACCTGGCCCTGGGGAGCGTCTTGCCCGTAGCGCAGGTTTGCAGCAGGATCGGCGAGGCCAGATCGGCGATCTTCGCGAATACCACGTCTTCGTGTTCCGCCCGCTCAGCGGTATGCCCGCCGCTGGTGGACGCGGTCGCACTGCGCGGCTGCACGACGGACCAATGCACTTCCGTGCATTCGATCCATCCAGGCCAGCCTGCTTGTGGCGCCGCAACGAATCGATTTCCAACCGCCTATAAATTGGTGCCTTCACGCAATGGAGACGCATGACCAAACAGGCATCTGCAGCGGCCACATCGTCGGCCAACGAAGGGATGAAGATGAGTCCCGAAGCGCGCAACCGGATGCGCCGGCGCGAGAAGGAAGTGCTTCATTACTATGATGACATGGGACCCGGCAAGGCAGCTGCACCTGGGGCGTTGGCATCCTGGCCTACAAAGGCCCTTGTACCAAGCAAGAGTTGGCGACGCCGGTCAGCGCGGCCTCGATCGAAGCCGAGTTTTCGCGCAGGGTCGCTGCGGCCGAGGCGGGCGTCATCCGCCAGGTACGCAAGCAAAAGCTGCCGCAGGACCAGTTCGATGCCTTGGTCAGCCTGACTTTCAATGCGGGCGTGAAGGGCTCTCGACAAGTCTATATGCTCGTCGACACCGGCCACCTGACGGAGGCCGCCGCCGAAATTCGAACGATGACGTCAACGCACGTGAACGGCAAAAAGGTGCTGGCGCGCGGACTGATTCCACGCCGGGCAGAAGAAAGCGCCCCGTTCCAGACGGCTGCAAAAGCCGCTGCCGTGGCCGGCAAATAAGCGAAAGGAGCGAATAATGTGCTTTTTACGTATTTGGAAGCAACGGATAGCCTTGACCGCACTGACGACGCTTGCCGCTCATTCAGCACAGACCGCTCATCCTGACAAAGACGCCGACATCCTCGGCACGTGGACGCTGACGAAAGTTCTCGACTCGGCCGATATCGCGTCGCTGACTGACGAGCAGGCTGCGGCTCTGGTCGGCAAGACGATGCTCGTCAGGCGCGACGGTGTCGTATTCAATGGAGAACCCTGCCGCGAGCCGGAGCTGACACGCCACCGTGAGGATGCAGCCAAGTACATGCGCGAGGGCTACCATGCGCGCGTTGGTTATTTGGGGCTGCCGGAAACCATCACAGTGATCGACCTCGACTGCACTGAAGCAGTCTTGAAAGGCAAAGGGAAGATCGTGGTGTTTTGGTCCGGTTACTTTTTTGACGCAATGAAGAAGCCGCCAACAAAACGTTGATGCCGTAAGAGCGCGCTCATGCGGGACCGATGCCTCAACATCGATCATTCCGTTGCCCTTACCCCCGAGCGCGCGAAAGTCCACGCAAATCCGATGCCGGCCGCTGCGCCGGCATTTTTTTTGAACAGCGGGCTGTCCTTGTTGGCCGCGCCGGCGTAGCTTTCCAGGCGCACGAAGCCGAACAGGCGCCAGTCCGGATTCAATCGATACGTGCCGAACAGGCCGGTGCGCACCAGCAGCAGGCCGGCATCGGCGTGGTATTCGGGGCGGTCGACGGTGGCGTACTGCGGCGCCACGTCGTAGAAGTAGCGCTGGATGCGGCGGTCGCCGAACAGCGCGCCGAGCTGGCCCTCGACCGTCCAGGTACGGTCCGCTCCGATCTTTTGCCAGACCAGGCGCGGCTCGCCCGTCCAGCCCTGGCGCCGCAGCCCGCCGCGCGCCTCGATCACGGTGCGCAGCGGCAGCTCGAAGCGCACCCTGCCCTGCTCGCCCAGGTCCGCCAGATGCACCTTCACGCGCGGCCCGAACTCGACCAGCGTGCCCAGGTCCGGCATGCCGCGCCGCGCGCTCACGTCGTCGGAGTGCGAGGGTAGCGCGGCGGCGAAGCCGACGTCGAATTCGATGCGATCGGTGTTGACCAGGCGCGCGCCGACGCCTTGCTGGTCGGCGCGCAGCACCTTGCCGCGGTAAAGGATGAACGGCAGCGCCAGGGCGCGCGTCGTGTGCTGTTCGGCGGCCGGATAGGCGGGCGAGCTGAACACGGCTGCGCCGGCGCCGGCTTCCCACAGCGGCAGGCCGGCTTCGCTGGGTTCGACGCGCTCGCCAGGCGGCGTGGCGGCGCTGACCTGAGCGGCCGGGGCGGAGACGGATGCATCCGGTGCCGGTTCGGCGGCGGGTCCAGCGATGGGTTCAGCGGCGCTCGCGTGCGCGCACGCGGCCGTGAGTGCGCACACGCATGCGAGAGCGCAGGCACGCGCGCGCAGGCGTGCGGGACGGGTGGATTGATACGCGAGCATGGCGGGCTTTGGAATCGGCATGGGAGCGATTCTAGCGGCGCCCGTCCATACGCGGCGCGCCATAAAGACGGCGCCCAAAAGACGGCGCCCCGACCGGGGCCGGGGCGACAACGTTCAGACGAGACTCAAGAAAGCATCACGGCCAGATCGCCTGCAACACCTGCGCCAGGTGATACCCGCCCTTGGCCAGCTGGGTCTTGGCGATCGCCGAGCTCGGCACCGGGTAGTTGTTCGGCACTTCGAGCGTCCAGGTGTAATAGGTGTCGCCCTTCTTGCCGGTCTGCTTGGTGATTTCGCCGGCGCGTACGCCCTCGAAAGCCTGCTTGGCCACGGCCAGCGTGTCGTCGGCCCACTGGTACGGCCAGGTGACCGGGTCGCCGCTGTTGGCCACCACCTGCGGCTTGCCGTCGATGGTGACTTGCGCGAACGCGTCCGGGGTCTTGGTCTTCACGCGGCGGAAGGCGTAGTTGACCACGGTGGTGTCCCAGTACGAGTGGAACGGCTTGGTCAGCGCCTTCGGCACGCCCTCTTTCACCGGCACCGCGTCGCCCGGCGGGATCACGTCGGCGACGGCGGCGGCGCGCTGTTCGGTCTTGGCCTCGTCCAGCAGGAAGTTGTTGCCGCCGCGCGTATCGAAGACGACCGTCTCGTCGATCTCCGCCTTGGTTTTCGGGACGACGAACTTGCCGGCCTTGTCGACGTAGGCCGCGCCGACGTGCAGCGGCTGGTGGATGTCGCCGGTCATGTGCACCAGCAGGATCAGCGCCTGGCGTCTGGTGAAGTGGTGCGGGTTGGTGTCCGGCGTGTCCTTGCCCTGCAGGACCGAGATCGCTTCCTTCAGCGTCTGCACGATGTCGACGTCGGTCGTGCCGGCGGCGCCGTCATGGTAGTGGTCGATCTGGAACGGTACGTCGGTGTAGTGGTACTCGCTGTGCTTCGGGTTGGCGTTGACGTAGTCGATCATCTCCTGGGTCTGCGGGCCGCAGTAGTTGCCCTTGACACAGTCGGGCCAGCTGGCGATCGATTCGAGCGACTCGCCCGGCAGCAGCAAGGCCTTGATCTGCTGCTCGGCGTGCGTGCCCTTGAGCAGTTTGTCGGCGATGGCGCCGACTGCTGCGTGGCCGTCGTGGCCCCAGGCGTAGGCGGCCTGCGCCACGAAAGCGCTGGCCAGCGCCAGAACACAAGTCAGTTTCTTCATCAGGGTTTCCTTCAAGTTTTCTTGTTTGGACCGTTCTGTCGTAAAAATCAGCGCACTTTCTGGATGCGCGGCTGCGCAGCCAGCGTTGCCGTTGAACCTGAGGCACCGACTTCCGGATGCTGCTTCATGTAGGCGATCAGGGCATCGAGATCGCGCACGCCGGTATCGACCTTGTTGGCGCCCTTGCCCAGCGCCGGGAAGTTGTCGCCGCCGTCGGCCAGGAAGTTGTTGGCGACCACACGGTAAGTCTTCGTGTCGACGAGCGGCGCACCGTTCACCTTGACGCTGCCCGGCACCAGGCGCGATCCCTTCGGCCGGGTGCTGTCCCACTGGTAGCTCAGGCCCTGCGACACCTGCAGCATGTTGCGGCCGTCGCCCGGACGGTCCCACTGCTGCTCGAGCACCTCGCGCAGCTGAGCGCCGCTCAGGTCCTGCAGCACCAGCGTGTTCCCGAACGGGAGCACGGCCTGGGCCTGGCCGAAGCTGACCACGCCGCCCGCGCCCGAATCCAGGTCGCGGCGGATGCCGCCCGGGTTCATGAAGCCGACCTGGGCGCCTTGATCGCGCGTGGCGGCGACCGCGGCATCGGCGATCAGGTCGCCCAGCGGCGACTCGCCGGCCTCGTTTTCCTTGCGCGCCAGCGTCGGCATGCCGATCTTGCCGACCGGCTGGGCCAGCACGGCGTCGCTGCGCGAGCGCACGCCCGCGAGGTAGTCGGCCAGCTGCGCGTCCGGGGCGATCGTCGCCGGGTCCATGACGACGTTGCGCACGTTGATGTCTTCGACCCGGCCCGAGACCGGATCGACCGTCATGCGGATGCGCGACAGCAGGTGACCCATGGCGTCGGCCTGGGTCACCGTGCGGCCATCGACCTTGCACAGGTAGCCGGTATGCGAGTGGCCGGAAATGATCAGGCGGACCGCCGGGTCGAGTTTCCCGGCGATGTCGACGATCGGCCCTTTCAGCTCGGAGCAGTCGGTCTTGTCGAAGGCTTCGTCGGTATGGCCGCCCTCGTGGATCAGGACGACGAACACCTTGGCGCCGGCCGCGCGCATCTCGGCCACCGACTGGTTGATGGTGGCGGCTTCGTCTTCGACCGTGAGGCCTTTGATGGCCGAGCCGACCGTCACCGAGGCCAGGTCGTGCAGCACGCTGCCGACCAGGCCGACCTTGACGCCCTTGACCTCGACGATGCGCCACGGCGCCACCAGGGTCTTGCCGGTGCGGTCGTCGATCACGTTGGCGCCCAGGTAGGTAAATTGCGCGCCCTTGAAGTCGGGATTGAGCTGGCAGGCCTTGTTCGGCCGCGGCGAGTCGCAGCCGCCCTGCTGCTGGCGCAGCAGCTCCTTGGCGCCCTGGTCGAACTCGTGGTTGCCGATCGAGCTGGCGACCAGGCCCATGCGGTTCATCGCTTCGATGCTCGGCTCGTCGGCCCACATCGACGATAGCGCCGGGCTGGCGCCGACCAGGTCCCCGGCCGCGACGAACAGCAGGTCCTTGTCTTCCTTGCGCCAGGCATCGAGCGCGCCGCCCAGGGTGGCGATGCCGCCGGCTTTCATCTCCGTGCCCTTGTCATCCTTGCCATGCCTAAGGACGTAGCGGTTCGCTTCGAGGTTGCCGTGGAAGTCGTTGATCGCGACCAGGTTGATCTCGACCGGGGCGCTGGTCCGGGACGTCGGGCTGGCGCAGCCGGCCAGGAGAAAGGCAAGCGCGGCGCCGGCCGCAAGGGTGCGAGGAAACATGCGGTAAATACTTTCTGAAGTCGGAATGGAAAACGGGCCCGAAGGCCCGTTCTTGCTTACTGCAATTTTACATCGATCAACTTAGAAGTCGAGCGACAGGGTTGCCGAGATGAAGCGTGGCGCGCCCAGGTAGTAGAACACGTTGGCCGGCTTGACGTAGTTCGGCTGACCCAGGGTGCCGTATGCCAGGGCGTTGGTCGCGCTCTGCGAGGACGGGTTCAGGAACTGCTTGCTGGTCAGGTTGCTGACGTTGATGGTCAGCTTCGGGTTCTTCAGGTAGCCGAAGTCCTGGTCCGGGAAGGTGTAGCCACCGTCCAGGCCGAAGGTGGTGTAACCCGGCGCCCACTGGTCGTTGGTCAGCGTCGCTGCCTGTCGGCTGGTCGACTTGGCGCTCAGGCGAGCCCATGCCGCGCCGGTCTGGTACATCAGCGACAGGCCGAACTTGTTCTTCGGCGTCAGCGGGAAGCTCTTGCCGGCGGTCGGCAGGAAGGCAGCGGTGCCCATCTGCAGGTCCGACTTGATCTCGCTCTTGTTGAAGCCGTACGAAGCGTAGGCGGACCAGCCGTTGATCGGGGTGTTGCCCGCTTCGATCTCGAAGCCGTAGTTACGCACCTTGCCGACGTTGGTGGTCGAGCTGGTGGCCGAAATCGGATCGTAGGCGGTGGCCATGCGGTCACGGAAGTCGGTGCCGTAGATGTCGAAGGTACCGTTCCAGGCGCTGGTCTGGTGGCGGATACCGGCGTCCAGGCTGTACGAAGTTTCCGGACGGACATCGTTGACAACCGTCACAGCGCCGTTGGTCTTGTTGAAGAACACGTTGCCGTTCGTGGTTGCATACACGAAGTTACCCGGCGCCTTGAAGTTCTTGGCGATCGAGGCATACAGTTGGTCGTCGTTGGTCAGCTTGTAACGGATGCCGAACTGCGGCAGCACGCTGCTGTAGGTGCGCGACACGTTGTAGTTGACCGGCGCGGTTTCGTTGGCGTAGTTGTTGAAATCACGCTTGATGTGCGGGGTGCGCAGACCGATGTTCAGGGTCAGGCGGTCGTCCATCAGCGACACGGTGTCCTGGATGAAGCCCTGGTAAGCGGTCGAGACGGTCGACCAGTCGCGGTACTCGTACAGCGAACCGTCCGCGCGGTGGATCTGGTTGTCCTGCAGGAACACGTCCTGGATGTGGCCGGCGTTGTCAACCGGCACGCCCGGTGCGGTCTGCTCGTGTTTGGCACGCTCCCACCAGAAACCAGCCAGGATGGTGTTGACGCCCAGGCTGTAAGTCAGCGAGGTGGTCAGGCCCGGACGGCTGGTACGGGTCACGCTCGATTCTGCCACGATGATCTTGTCGACGGTATCGCCGTCGCCGTTCAGGTCGACCGTGCCGTTGGTCGGGTAGACCCCGTTGACCGGGCGGTTGACCAGGAAAGCATTTTCCGCAAACACCTGCTGCTGGGTACCGCCGGTACCGAAGCCATACCAGTAGTACGGCACCAGTTTCAGGTCGAGATTGTCGGCCAGGCGGAACTTGGCGGTTGCCGAAGCAATCGCGTTCTTGAACGGGTTGTTGGCCAGCTGGTAGTACGCCGGCGACGGGGCGATTTTCGACTCGTCCTGCACGCCCTTGCCCGGGGTCAGGTGACCAGGGAAGGTCGACGAGTAGTCATAGTAGTAACCGAACTGGTTCAGCGAAGCCATCGTCAGGTTGCCGATGCTGTTGGTGTGCGCATCGTTCCACAGCACGGTCGCGTGGATGTAGTTGAAGCGATCCCAATCCCAGTTGAAGCCGGCGTCCACGTGGGTACGGTTGGCGGTGCCGTCGCCTTTCCACTTGTCCGTCTTCGCGTGCGACAGCGAGATGAAGGCCTTGGCGCGCGGATCCCACAGCCTGCCCGTGTCGTAACGCACGTAGCTCTTGTACATGTTCAGCTGACCGAGGGTCTGCATGTAACGGATGCGGCGATTGTCTTCCGGGTTGCAAGTGACGATGCCGAAGTTACCGCCCGATGCGCCCACTTGCGGAGAATCGACGTCGGTCGAACCCTGGGTCACGAATTCCGAGCAGGTGTTTTCCTGGTCGACGTATTCCTGCGGGTAGACGGCGAACGAACCCGAGTCGTTGACCGGCACGCCGTTGATGGTGGCGCCGATCTGGTCGCTGTTGAAGCCGCGGAGGGTCAGGCCGCCGCCGAACAGGCCGGTCGCATCGTAGTTATAGCTGTTAACCGAAGGCATCAGTTCCAGGGCCTGGAAGGCATTGCCGGTCGGGCGTTGGCGCTCCAGTTCCGCAGCGGTGATGGTCGAACGCGCTTTCGGCGCATCTTCCTGAACCATCAAACCCATGTTGGTCTTCTTGCCGGTGATCACGACCGAGCGCGTCTGGCCGGCGTCGGTTTCGGCCTGTTCCTGCGCGGTTTGTGCGTGGGCAACGCCCAGGCACGCCAGATGGCATGCCACAGCGATCAAGCTCAGGCGCAGCTTGGGTTGTTGCTTCAAAACGGATTGCATTCAGAACTCCCTGGGGGTTTATATAAAGGCGACGATGGCAGGCGACACCTGCAAACAAATCTTTGGAAGGCTCATGCCTTCTCTACGGAGCACGGCAGTATGACGAATGGATGTGTCAGAACGATGACAAGGTGTTATTTAGAGACATTAAACAATGATGCAATTCTCACCGTTTTTCTTGCAATTATTTCCACTGGTCATTCCGATCATGCATGAGCTCGTCATTACGTGGCAAATATCATTTCCCTTAGATATTTATTCGTTCACCGTATAAATAGTCAGGAAAGAACTACCTTGGCTCGCCGAAAATACCGCGTCGTTATAGGTAAAAGTCGACGGACCGGATTATAAGGGAGGCATGCTTGATGGAAATCCAAAAGGTGGAAAATTCCAAAAAGTCACAGATATCCACAGGAATTTGTCGCGCCGAGGCGACAGATTTGCGGTTGTCATAACAGCGCCGCCGATGATGACGGGAGGGCGCCCGGGCGGATGCCGGGCGGGCGAGGGGTTTCAGTTATTTGCCGGGCGCATATGGTCGAGCCCGGCGATCTCGGCTTCGAACTTTGCGAAACGCCCGTCGAGCTGGCGCATCAGGCGCGATTTGTCGGCTTCCGGCAGGAAGCTGTAGCGGATGCTGTTGTACGACGCCTTCTTCAGCTCGGCATAGCTGGGCTTGTAGCGGCTGGCGAACAGCACGTATTCGTTCGACAAGTTGTGACGGGTGACGCCGGCGTCGTCGGTCGAGATCACGTACGGCACGCCGTAGCGGCGCACCAGCGTGACCGGGTGGTTCTGGCCCTGCACGCCGTTGATGAACGCGTTCGATGTCAGATTGATCTCGATCGCGATGTCCTTGTCGTGCATTTCCTTCATGATGCCGACCACATTGGTTTCGTGCGCCAGGTCGACGCCGTGGCCGATGCGGTTGGCGCCGGCGATGTTCAGCGCCTGGTCGATGTGGAACTGCAGGTCTTCCGGCGGCACGTCGCCCAGCGCCAGCTCGCCCGCGTGCAGGTCGATCTTGACGTTCGGGTAGATCGACTTCAGGAAGCGGAACATCTTCATGTGCAGCGTGTAGTCGCGCATCGAGACCTTCTGGCTCTCCTGGCCGACGATGTTGACGCCGACGATCTTGCTGTCCTTGGTCGCCGCCTTGAAGCCGGCCAGCATCGACGAGAACACCTGCGACGGGTTCAGCAGGCGCAGCACGTAGGTCTGGTAGCGCATGGTGAACTGCTCGTCGTCGATGCCGGCGGCGGCCTCGTCGATCCTGGCGGTGAAGTCGGCGATGGCTCCGTTGAACTTGGCGTCGCCGTCGAGCTGCTGCATCCAGGCGCGCATCTGCGCATCCAGCGCGGCGTCGTCACGCGCGTTGTTCCAGGCGTCGGCATCGAACTGCGGGTTGGCGACGAACGGCGACATCTTGAACATGGTCTCGATGTAGCCGACGTTTTCCTGGATGGCGCGGTTCTTGATCTCCAGCAGGCCTTCATGGAAATTGGTGTTCGAGACCGGGCCGAAGTACAGGAAGGTCTGGAAGAACTGGCGGTCTGGCGGCGCCTGGGTTTCGCTGTGGTTGTTGAAATCCTTGCTCGACCAGCGTTGCAGCAGCTCGCGCCAGGTGTAGTCGTCGGCGTAGACGTCGGCGCTCGACAGGCAGCTGCGCCCCTCCAGCGGCTTGGCTTTTTCGGCGGCCACGGCCGCCTTGTCGGTCACGATCTTGTAGCTGGTCTTGTCGACGCACCAGCCCTGCTTGTCGAGCCAGTTGACGTAGGTCTCGGCATACAGCGCGCCGGAATAATGGTGGTGCAGGTCGCCGCCCTTGGGCATCTGCGTGAAGAACAGGGTCAGCTCGGCCGTCTTCGGTTCGGCGCCCGCGATCAGCGCGGCGTAATGACGCGCGGTGGCGGCCTCGTTGGCGTTACGCGTCGCGTTTTGCGCGGTGGGACGGGCGTTGGCGGCCGGCGCTGCTGCGATGGCGGCGATGGAGGCGGCGACTGCGGCGCTCAGCAGGCTGCTGGTCAATCTCTTCTGCATACATTCTTTCGGTGGTCGGTGATGCGCGTTAATGGCTCGCCGCCTCCCGCTGATGCACCCGCTGCCCGGCCGCGTAGGTGGCGCAGACGGCACGGTCGTCGCCCAGCAGGGCCAGCGCGAACAGGGTTTCCTCGAGCGTATCGCTGTTCGCCGTACGGCGCGCCAGCAGCGGGGTCGCCTTCGGGTCGAGCACGATGAAATCGGCCTCGGCGCCAGGGACGAAGTTGCCGATCGTACCCTCGAGCTGCATGCTGCGTGCGGCGCCCAGCGTGGCCAGGTAAAACATGCGCAGGGCCGGGAGGTAACTGCCTTTCAATCGCGCAACTTTATACGCTTCATTCATGGTTTGCAACATCGAGAACGAGGTACCGGCGCCGACATCGGTGCCGAGCGAGACCAGCGCACGGAAGGAGTCGGCCTTGGCCATGTCGAACAGGCCGCTGCCCAGGAACAGGTTCGAGGTCGGGCAATGCGCGATCGCCGAGCCGGTTTCCGCCATGCGCGCAAAATCCGTGTCGTCCAGCCAGATGCAGTGGCCGAACATGGCGCGCGGACGCATCAGGCCGTAATGGTCGTAGACGTGCAGGTAGCTGCGCTGGTGCGGGAACAGTTCGCCGACCCAGGCCACTTCATCCTTGTTTTCCGAGACGTGGGTCTGGATGAACGTGTCCGGATAGGCTTTCGCCAGCTCGCCGGTCGCGCCCAGCTGGCTCTCGGTCGAGGTCGGGGCGAAGCGCGGCGTGATGGCGTACAGCGCCCTCCCCTTGTTATGCCAGCGCTTGATCAGGTCTTCGCTGTCGCGCATGTCGGGCGAGTCGCGCAGGAAGTCCGGGCAATGACGATCCATCAGTACTTTGCCGCCGGCCATGCGCAGGTTGCGCGCGGCGCTTGCCTCGAAAAAGGCGTCGGCCGATTCCTTGTGCACGGTGCAGTAGACCAGCGCCGTGGTGGTGCCGTTCCTCAGCAGCTCGTCCAGGAAAAACTCGGCGGTCGCGCGCGCGTGCACGGGGTCCATGAACTGGCGCTCGGTCGGGAAGGTGTAGGTCTCGAGCCAGGGCAGCAGGCCGGGCGCCGGCGAGGCGATCATGTCGGTCTGCGGAAAATGGAGGTGGGTGTCGATGAAGCCGGGCGTGATGATCTTGCCGCGGTAGTCGATCAGCGGCGTCCCGGGCGGGAGCGTCCCGACCAGCGCATCGTGGTCGCCGGCCGCCTTGACGCGGCCGTCTTCGACGACCAGCAGGCCGTCCGCATGCCAGGCATGGGCGTCGGGATGGGAGGCCGGATCGGCGTGGAAGTGCAGCAGGCTCGCTCGGTAGGCCTGCAGGTTGGCGGAGGCGTTGGACATCAGCTTCTTTCGGAATGGGTTGCGGCCTGGCGCGCTCCCTGCGCTTCCCAGACCATCAGCAGTTGTGCGGCCACGGCGACGGCGATCACGGCGGGCTGCTTGCCCTCGATGCCGGGCACGCCGATCGGACACACCATGGCGTCCAGGCGCGCATCCGGGATGCCACGTTCGCGCAGGCGATGCTCGAACTGCTTGCGTTTGGTGTTCGATCCGATCAGGCCGAACCAGTCGGCTGACGGACGCTTGAGGATCGCTTCGGCCACGCGCTGGTCGAGCGCATGGCTGTGGGTCATGACCAGGAAGGTCGTGCCCGGCGCGGCGTTGGCGGCCAGCGCTTCGGGCATGTCGGTCGCCTCGACGGCGACATGATGCGGCAGCGCGGCCGGGAACAGGTCTTCGCGCTCGTCGACCCAGGTCACGCGGCAGGGCAAGTCGGCCAGCGCACGCACGATGGCCGCGCCGACGTGGCCGGCGCCGAACAGCATCAGGTGGGCGCGCGGGGCGTCGATGCGATCGGCCAGCCAGCGCCGGCCGTCCTCGTCGCGCAGCACCCGGGCGCCGGCGCCCTCACGCGCGAGCGCGCGCACTTGCGCGTACGCCTGCGCTCGCGCGGATGCGCGCACGTCCGGGCGCGCGTCCGCCAGCGGCTGGCCATCGGCGTCGAACAGCGCCAGGTCCGGGTCGCCGTCGATGGCGACCAGGCGCCAGCTGTCCTGGCTGCGGCGCGCGGCCAGCAAAGCCAGGTGTGCAGGGTCGACCGCTTCGAAGGCGAGGTGCACGACGCCGCCGCAGCACTGCCCCAGGCTCGGGCCGAGCGGGAAGCGCTCCAGCCGGCGCTGCTCGCCGCAGGCCAGCATCGCGCGCGCGACTTCGGCGCCGCGCAGCTCGAGGTGGCCGCCGCCGACCGTGCCCCACTGGCGCGCGGCGTCGACCAGCATCTTCGTGCCGGGTTCGCGCGGCACCGAGCCTTCGACGATGGCAACCGTCACCAGGATGGCGCGCGCGCGGCCATCGTCGGAGACGGCCTGCTCGAGCGCCGCTGTCAGCCAATCGTCCATGCTCAAGCCGTGTGTCCGGACGCCGCGGTGGACGCGGCGCTTTGCACCGCGCTCACCGCCGCCAGGATCGCCTCGCAGGTCGCCGGCGCGTTCAAGGGCGGATCGATCTTGTGCCCGCCGACGCTGGAGACCGCATCGCGGATCGCGAAGAACACCGAGAACGGCAACAGCAGCGGCGGCTCGCCCACGGCCTTGGAGCGGTGGATCGACGCCTCGACGTTGCGGTTGTCGAACAGGCGCACGCGGAAGTCTTCCGGGCAGTCCGACACGCCCGGGATCTTGTAGGTCGACGGCGCATGCGTCATGAGCTTGCCGCCGGCGTTCCACCAGAGTTCTTCGGTGGTCAGCCAGCCCATGCCCTGGATGAATGCGCCTTCGACCTGGCCGATGTCCAGCGCCGGGTTGAGCGAGTTGCCGGCGTCGTACAGCACGTCGGCGCGCGCCAGCTTCCATTCGCCGGTGAGCGTGTCGACCACGACCTCGGCCACCGCCGCGCCGTAGGCATAGTAGGAAAACGGATGGCCGGTCATGGTCTTGGCGTCCCAGTGCAGGTTCGGGGTCGCATAGAAACCGTCCGACCACAGCTGCACGCGCGCCAGGTAAGCCTTGGCCACCAGCTCACCGAACGGGATCTCGTGGCCATTGACGAACACGGTATCGGCGGCGAAGCGCACGTCGCCCGGTTCGCCGCCGTGCTGGCGCGCGGCGTACCCGGCCAGGCGCTCGCGGATCTGGCGCGCCGCATCCTGGGCCGCCATGCCGTTCAGATCGGCGCCGGTCGAAGCCGCGGTGGCGGAGGTGTTCGAGACCTTGTCGGTGCGCGTAGCGGTGATGCGCACGCGCGCCAGGTCCACGCCCAGCTCGTGCGCGACCACCTGCATCACCTTGGTGTTGACGCCCTGCCCCATCTCGGTGCCGCCGTGGTTCACCAGGATCGAACCGTCGACGTACACGTGCACCAGCGCCCCGGCCTGGTTCAGGTGGGTCACGTTGAAGGCGATGCCGAATTTGACCGGCGTGAGCGCCAGGCCCTTCTTCAGCACGGGGCTGGTGCGGTTGAAGTCTTGGATCGCGGCGCGGCGGGCGCGGTACTCGCTCGAGGCTTCGAGCTGGTCGACCAGTTCGTGGATCACGTTGTCGACGATGACCTGGCCGTAGGGTGTGACGTTGCGGTCCGTCTTGCCGTAGAAGTTCAGCTTGCGCACGTCGAGCGCATCCTTGCCGAGCTTGCGCGCGATCTCGTCGAGCACGTACTCCATCGCGATCGCACCCTGCGGCCCGCCGAAGCCGCGAAAGGCGGTGTTCGACTGCGTGTTGGTCTTGCCGCAGGCGGCGCGGATGTCGACGTCGGACAGGTAATAGGTATTGTCGAAGTGGCAGACCGCGCGCGTGGCGACCGGGCCGGACAAGTCGGCCGAGTAGCCGGCGCGGCTCACCATGTCGACGCGCGCAGCCAGGACGCGGCCCTCATCGTCGTAGCCGACTTCGTATTCGTAGTGGAAGCAGTGGCGCTTGCCGGTGACCAGCATGTCGTCGTCGCGGTCGGCGCGCAGCTTCACGGGCCGGCCGCTGCGCTTGGCGGCCACGCCCGCGGCCGCGGCCCACAGCGCCGACTGCGATTCCTTGCCGCCGAAGCCCCCGCCCATGCGCCGGCATTCGACCGTCACGTGGTGCGAATGCAGGCCGAGCGCGTGCGCGACCACGTGCTGCATCTCGCTCGGGTGCTGGGTCGAGCACAGCACCAGCATGCCGTCGTTTTCCTGCGGGATGGCGTAGGCGATCTGGCCTTCCAGGTAAAACTGTTCCTGGCCGCCGACGTACAACTCCCCGGCCACGCGGTGCGGCGCGGCCTCGAAAGCGGCCTGGGCGTCGCCGCGCGCCAGGCGCATCGGCGGCAGCACGTATGACTGCGCGGCGCGTGCCGCTTGCGGAGTCAGGATCGCCGGCAGCTCCTCGTACGACACGAGCGCCTGGCGCGCGGCACGGCGCGCGTTGTCGTGGGTGTCGGCGAGAACGATGAAGATCGGCTGGCCCACGTACTGCACCAGGCCATCGGCGAAGATCGGATCGTCGTGGATGATCGGGCCGCAATCGTTGGTGCCCGGGATGTCGCGCGCCGTGTAGACCGCGACCACGCCGCGGCTGGCCCTGACCGGCGCCAGGTCGATGCCGAGCACCCTGGCGTGCGCCTTGGCGGACAAGCCGAGCGCCGCATGCAGCGTGCCGCGGACCTCGTCGATGTCGTCGGTGTAGTCGGCCTGGCCGAGCACGTGCAGCCGCGCCGACTCGTGCGGGCGCGAGCGGCCGACCTGGGTCCACTCGGCGGTTTCGAGAGCTGGGGTGCCTGCGTCGTTCATCGTGTTCTCCTCGGCCTCGGTTCGTTCAACCGGCGGCGAATGCGTTCAAGGCTTCGGCCGGCAGCGGATTTTCGCTGCGCGTCTCGAACCAGAAGCGGCGCAGCAGGTTCTGCGCGGCCTGCATGCGGTAGCTGCTGGAGGCGCGCATGTCGCTCAAAGGGGCGTAGTCGGCCGCGAGCGCCGCCATCGCATCTTTTAACGCCTCTTCGTCCCAGGCGCGGCCGATCAGGGCCTGTTCGGCCTGCGCGGCGCGTTTCGGGGTCGCGGCCATGCCGCCAAAGGCGATGCGCGCGTCCTTGACGATGCCGCCATCGAAGGTGAGCGCAAAGGCCGCGCACACGGCCGAGATGTCCTGGTCGAAGCGCTTGGCCAGTTTATAGGTGCGGAACGCCACGCCCGAATTTGCAGACTGCTGCGGCAGCGGCACGCGCACCCCCTGCACGAACTCGCCCGGCTGCAGATCCTTGACCTGGTAGCCGAGATAGAAGTCTTCCAGCGCCAGCGCGCGCTCGCCCTGCGGCCCGCGCAGCACGACCTGGCTGCCGAGCGCGATCATCCACGGCATCGAGTCGCCGATCGGCGAGCCGTTGGCGACGTTGCCGCCCAGCGTGCCGGCATTGCGGATCGGGAGCGAGGCGAAGCGCTGCCGCATCTCGCCCAGCTCGCGCGGGTAGTGGCGGATCAGGACGGCGTAGGCGTCTTCCAGCGACACGCCGGCGCCGATCTCGATGAAGCCGCCGAGCTCACGCACGGTTTTCAGCTCGGCGACGTGGCCGAGGTAGATGATGTCGGGAAGTATCCGCATCTGCTTGGTGACCCACAGACCGACGTCGGTCGAACCGGCCAGCAGCACCGCCTGCGGGTGCGCCGCGCGCGCCGCCACCAGTTCGTCCAGGCTGCGCGGCGCGTGGAAAGTCTGGCCGGCGTGGCTGTACACCGCCCCAGGATCTTGCAACCTCGCGCGCTGCAGCGCCTGCAGCTGCGCGGTCACCGATGCGCGGTCGAACCCGGCCGGCGGCAGCGCCGTCATACGTCTGGCCGCGTCGATGATCGGGCGGTAGCCGGTGCAGCGGCACAGGTTGCCGGACAGGGCGTCGTCGATCTGGCAGCGGGTCGGTTCGCGCAGTTGGCCATCTGACTCCTGTTTCAGGTACATCGCCCACAGCGACATCGCGAAACCCGGCGTGCAGAAGCCGCATTGCGAGCCGTGGCATTCGACCAGCGCCTGCTGCACCGGATGCAAGGCGCCATCCGCCTGCTGCAGGTCTTCCACGGTAAACAGCGCCTTGCCGTCCAATGTGGGCGTGAACTGGATGCAGGCATTGACCGCCTTGAGTTTCAGCTCGCCGTCTTCGAGCGATCCGACCACGACGGTGCAGGCGCCGCAATCGCCCTCGGCGCAGCCTTCCTTGGTGCCGGTGCAGTGCAGGTCTTCGCGCAGGTGCTGCAGCACGGTCTGCGTGGGCGCGACATTGCCCGCCTCGCGGACGGCGCCGCGGTAAAAGAATCGGATCGGTGTGGACATGGTGGCCTCGGATTGAACCCAGCGTGCAAGACTAGCATCGCCGACTGCACATCATATAACTTCAGGATGATTTTTAATATCATCCCTTTCAAATACTGCCGAGCCCCTGTGCCACGAATGGATGGCGCTGGCGCCAATGGTCGGCGATGTCGATCCGGCGTGCGATCCACACGTGCTGGTGGGTCTGCACGTAATCCAAGAAGCGCGCCAGCGCCGCCGCGCGCGCGGGACGGCCGACGATGCGGCAATGCAGGCCGATCGACAGCATCTTCGGCTGGTTCAGGCCGTTCGGGTCGCCTTCGAGATACAGCACGTCGAAGGCGTCCTTCAGGTAGTCGAAGAACTGGGTGCCCGAATTGAAACCCTGCGGCGCGGCGAAGCGCATGTCGTTGGTGTCGAGCGTGTACGGCACGACCAGGTGCGGCTTGACGTCCGGGCGGCCGTCGGCATCCAGGATGTCGACCTGGGTCCAGAACGGCAGGTCGTCGCCGTAATGGTCGGCGTCGTAGGCGAAGCCGCCGTGCTCGGCCACCAGGCGGCGCGTGTTGGGCGAATCGCGGCCGGTGTACCAGCCCAGCGGCGCGGCGCCGGTGAGTTCGCGGATGATCTCGACCGCCTCGATCATGTGCGCGCGCTCGGTGGCTTCGTCGACGTGCTGGTAGGAGATCCAGCGCAGGCCGTGGCAGGCGATCTCGTGCCCCAGCTCGCGGAAAGCCGCCACCGCTTCCGGGTTGCGCTTGAGCGCCATCGATACGCCAAACACCGTCAATGGCAGCTTGCGCGCCTCGAACAGGCGCAGGATGCGCCACAGGCCGGCGCGCGAGCCGTACTCGTACAGCGACTCCATGCTCATGTGACGCATGTTGAAGGCCTGCGCGCCGATGATCTCCGATAAAAAGGTTTCGGACGCCGGGTCGCCGTGCAGTACGCTGTTTTCGGCGCCTTCCTCGTAGTTCAGCACGAACTGCAGGGCGACGCGGGCGCCGTCCGGCCACTGCGGATGCGGCGGCGTACGGCCGTAGCCGATCAGGTCGCGCTGGTAATTGACGTACGTGTCGATCGAATTTGCCATGGCTTGGTTATGGATGCACGGAAACATTGATGATGGGTATATCGACCATCATATATTGCCAGAAGCACATCGCTATATGATTGTCCCGATACGTGATCTCACCTCCCACATATAGGACCATCGCATGGGCAAACTCAGCACCCACGTACTCGACACCACCCAGGGCAAACCGGGCGCACGTGTGCGCATCGAGCTCTACTTCATGAACGACGGCCAGCGCACGCTGCTCAAGAGCGAAACCACCAATGCCGATGGCCGCTGCGACGCGCCGCTGCTGTCCGGGGACGAGTTGCGGGTCGGCCAGTACGAGCTGGTGTTCGCGGCGGGCGACTATTTCGCCGACCAGGGCGTCACCCTGCCCAGCCCGCGCTTCATCGACCGTGTGACGATCGCCTTCGGGGTGGCCGATGCGAGCCAGAATTATCACGTGCCGCTGGTGGTGACGCCGTGGTCGTACTCGACCTACCGGGGCAGTTGAAGCGGACGTTAGCGGATCGCCAGACTTGCTGTCCTTGAGCACCCTGGTGGAACTGATACGGCCGCCAGGCTGGCGAGGCCGCGGCTTTCTCACACATTTCCACGCCAGGCATTATCTGATCGGCAAATTTGATAATTTAATGTCATGCGTCGGCTCACGCACGTCTCCAATCGATAAATGACGCATTTTTTCCTCGCCCAGATCAAGCCGAGTGTGAGTTTTTGCCAACAGTTCGTTAGATTTGCAAAAATACACACGCATATTTACTGATTTTCGTTGTGGAAATATTTGGTGCAGCAATACAATTAACTCAAGCAATACATCGTGTGGCCCAACAACCGCCACCACTTGCCTCCGCATTTCCGACAACTTAATCACGCAGCACTGCAAGATCATTCCATGAAAAACTCTCTCGTGGCGACCATGCTCGCCCTGCCTCTGGCCGTCTCTACCGCTTATGCACAAGACACTTCCGCCGTCCGCATCAGCGGCTTCGGCACCGGTGCACTGACCTGGACCAACAACGACGACGCCCAGTTCGTGCGTCCGAACCAGCCCAGCGGCGCCAAGCGCAATCCCGTGACGAGCGTCGACTCGAACCTCGGCCTGCAAGCCGACTACAGCGTCAACAGCTGGCTGTCGGTGACCGGCCAGGGCCTGGTGCGCAAGGACGGTGAAGACGACTACGGCGCCGAGCTGAGCTGGGCCTTTGCCAAGGCCAAGCTGTCGGACAACCTGAGCGTGCGCGTCGGCCGCATGGGCCTGCCGGCTTTCATGATCTCCGACTACCGTAACGTCGGCTATGCCAACACCTTCCTGCGTCCGCCGTCGGAAGTCTACTCGCAGGTGCCGATCAACAGCTTCGACGGCGCCGACATCACCTGGCAGCAGGAATTCGCCGACACCACCTTCACCGCCCAGTTCGGCCTCGGCCACAGCAAGACGACGCTGACCGGCGGCGCCGACGCCGACGCGACCGGCCTGAAGGCCCTCAACCTGAGCGCCGAGCACGGTCCGTTCACCCTGCGCTTCGGCCGCACCGAAGCCAAGATCACGGTCGAGAACTCGGCGTCGCTGATCAACCTGGCCTCGACCTTCACCAAGGCTGGCGCGGCGCTGCGCATCCCGCAGCTGACCGACATGGGCAACCTGATCAACAAGCCGAAGGAAAAAGGCAGCTTCACCTCGATCGGCCTGAGCATGGACTGGAACAACGTCGTCGCCCAGACCGAATACGCCAAGCGCAAGCTCGAAACCTACTCGGGTAACACCAACTCCTGGTACGCGCTGGCCGGCTATCGCTTCGGCAAGTTCCTGCCGTACTACAGCCACGCCAAGCTGTCGGTACCGGCGGACTTCACCAATACCGTCCCGACGTCCTGCCCGGCCGGCTCGCCTGCCGCTTGCGGCGCGACCGTGCGCACCCTGTACGGCACCGTGGAATCGCTGCGCAACAGCGCCCAGGGCGGCTCGCAGAGCACCGACTCGATCGGCGTCCGTTGGGACTTCATGAGCTCGGCCGACATCAAGTTCCAGCTCGACCGCGTCAAGCCGCAAGGCAAAGGCCTGTTCGCACAGCCGACCGCCACCTTCCATGGCCCGGTCACCGTCGGCGCCATCGCCGTCGACTTCGTGTTCTGAGGAGACCCGAGATGAAAGCAATGATCAAAACCTCCCTCGCCGCAGCCATCCTCGCGCTGGCCGTGCCGGCCATGGCCGAAGTCGTCGTCGTGGTCAACCCGAAAGCCGCCGAAAGCAGCATGAGCAAGGACCAGGTGGCCCAGTTCTTCCTCGGTAAATCGACGTCGATGACGCCGGTCGACCAGGCCGAGGGCGCCCCGATCCGCACCGAGTTCTACAAGAAGGTGACGGACAAGGAAGCCTCGCAGGTGAAGTCGCTGTGGTCCAAGCTGGTGTTCACCGGCAAGGCCACGATGCCGAAGGAAGCCGCCGACAGCGCTGCCGTGAAGAAGGCCGTCGCCAACGATCCGAAAGCCATCGGCTACATCGAGAAGAGCGCCGTCGACAGCTCGGTCAAGGTGATCTACACCGCCCAGTAACGCACGGGCGCGACGGCCCCGCACGCCTCGAGAGGGTGTGCGGGGTCTTGCCATTCAAATTCAGGAGAAGGCAGCATGAGTATCAAGCGCAGGATCTGGGCACTTCCGGTCATTTCGGCCATCATTTTCGGACTCGGCGTTGCGGTCAGCGCCAGTATTTCGACACGTGCCTTGAACTCGATCCAGATGACCGAAAACGTCGACTTCCCGGCGCTGAGCGCGGCCAAGGGATTGGCGGGCGACATCCAGGCGGTCACGGACGGGCTGCGCGATGCTGTCAGCGAAGGCGACAAGGCCCGTGTCACGCAGATCGGCGAGCAGGCCAACAAGGTGCGCGCGCGCCTGGCCGACATAGGCAAGCTCGAGGGCATGCAGGACAGCGCCGCCCGTCTGGGCAAGGATTTCGACGATTACTACGCGCCGGCGCTGTCGGCGGCGAAGATCATGCTCGACCTCGAGCAGGGCGATCCGCAAGCGGTGGTCGGGCGCATGCAAAAGGCGCTGACCACGCTCAACGGCGACGTCGCCAAATTCACCGAACTGACCCAGCGCCAGTTCAAGGACGGACTGGCCAGCAGCGCCACCAGCGTGCGCCGGGTGCTCACCGCCACCATCCTTACCGCCCTGATCGTGATCGCGACCCTGGCCATCGTCTCGTGGTTCGTGGTGCGCACCATCTGGCAGCAGCTGGGCGGCGAGCCGGAATATGCGCGCGACATCACGCGCGCCGTCGCCGCCGGCGACCTGTCGATGGAGATCCGCACCGACGCCGACGACCACGCCAGCCTGCTGGCTGCGCTGAAGGACATGCGCGCGCGCCTGTCGGGCATGGTCGCCGACATCAAGACCTCGGCCGAGACCATCTCCACCGCCAGCTCCGAAATCGCCAGCGGCAACGCCGACCTGGCCAGCCGCACCGAATCCCAGGCCGGCAGCCTGGAGCACACCACGCGCGCCATGGAATCGCTGACCGACACCGTGCGCGCCAACGCCGCCAGCGCCGGCCAGGCCAACCAGCTGGTCATGTCGGCAAGCGAGGTCGCCACCCGCGGCGGCCAAGTGGTCGGCAACGTGGTCGCCACCATGGGCGCGATCAACGATTCGGCCAAGCAGATCGTCGAGATCATCTCGGTCATCGACGGCATCGCCTTCCAGACCAATATCCTGGCCTTGAACGCGGCCGTGGAAGCCGCGCGCGCCGGCGAGCAGGGCCGCGGTTTCGCGGTCGTGGCCAGCGAGGTGCGCTCGCTGGCGCAGCGCTCGGCCGCCGCCGCCAAGGAGATCAAGCAATTGATCGGCGACTCGGTCAGCAAGATCAACGCCGGCACCGTACTGGTCGACGAAGCCGGCTCGACGATGGAACAGATCGTGACCTCGGTACGCACGGTGCACGACATCATGGCCGAGATCGCGCAAGCCAGCCAGCGCCAGAGCGATGGCATCGAGCAGATCGGGCGCGCGATCGGCGCCATGGACGAGATGACGCAGCAGAACTCGGCGCTGGTCGAGGAAGCCTCGGCGGCGGCGGTGTCGCTGACCGAGCAGACCGGCCAGCTGACCGAGGTGCTGGCGGTGTTCAAACTGAACCATGCGCTGGATGCCCCGATGCTCGGCCGCCCGCAGCTGTCGCTCGCGCTTGCCGGCAACGCGCGCTGATACCACCAGCGCGGCCGGGGGCGGCATGTGCGCCCCTGGCCAGACTGGCCAAACTTGCAAGCCCCCTCCCCTTGACTTAGAATCGGGCTGATGCGCTGGCTCCGGTCAGCTTCCCTTGCACGATTCTCACGGTGAGCCTTGGAAACCGTACCGCTTTGGGTGCTGATCCTTGCACTCGCCCTCCTGATACTCTGTTCGGCCTTCTTCGCCATGGCCGAAACCGCGCTGATGGCGGCCAACAAGTACCGCCTGCGCCACATGGCCAAGCGCGGCCACCGCGGCGCCGTTACCACCCTCTGGCTGCTCGAGCGCACCGACAAGCTGCTTTCCCTGGTGCTGATTGCGAATACCTTGATCAATGCCATGGCGACCGCGCTGGTCACCGCCATCGCCATCCTGTTCTTCGGCCATGAGGAAAGCGTGATCACGATCGCCACCGCGGTCGTCGCCTTCCTGCTGATCGTGTTCGCCGAGATTTCGCCGAAAATCATCGGCGCGACCTACCCGGAGCGGATTTCGCTGGGGAGCAGCCGGGTGCTCAAACCCCTGATGAGCGTGGCCAAGCCGGCGATCTGGTTCGTCAATCTGTTCGTCAACGGGCTCTTGAAAATCCTGCGCATCCGTGGCGTGAATGCGCACAACCAGCATCGCCTGTCGCTGGAAGAGTTGCGCTCGGTGGTGCTGGAAGGCGGCCAGTTCATTCCGCAAAAGCACAAGAGCATCCTGCTCAACCTGTTCGATCTGGAAAAGATCTCGGTCGAAGACATCATGACCCCGCGCAGCCAGGTCGAGGCGCTCAACCTGGACGCGCCGATCGAGCAGATCAAGCTCGAGCTGACCACCTGCTACCACAACAAGCTGCCGGTATTCGAAGGCGAGATCAACAAGATCGTCGGCATCCTGCACGTGCGCAAGGCGATCGGCCTGCTCAACGAATCGGACGAAATCAGCGTCGACCATCTGCGTGCGCTGCTGTCCGAGCCCTACTTCATCCCCGAAGACACGGGCGTCTTTGAGCAACTTCAATATTTCCAAGAAAAGAAGGAAAAGCTCGGCATCATCGTCGACGAATACGGCGAGGTGCAGGGCCTGGTGACGCTCGAAGACATCATCGAAGAGATGATCGGCGACTTCACGACCTCGATGCCGGGCACGGCGCGCGGCGAAACCATCGGCTGGAACGCCAAGGGCGAATGCCTGCTCGAAGGCGCGACGCCCTTGAGAGACATCAACAAAAAGCTCGGCCTCGACCTGCCGCTGGACGGGCCCAAGACCGTCAACGGCTTGCTGCTCGAGCTGCTGCAGGAGATTCCCGACTCGCCGATCGCCTTGAAAATCGGTCAATGCGTGATCGAAGTCGTGCAGGTGCAGAACCAGGCGATCAAGGTCGTGAAACTGTTGCGCCCGGTCGCGGTCAAACGCTGGCTGGCGGCCTGAACGAGGCTGCCGGACCGCCGCGCCGGCCTCGATCGGCGCCTCATCCACCGCAAGCCGACCGGAGCGCCGATGTTGTCCTCGTGTTCACGCCAGGGCCCGTCCAGGGCCGCATGTCATTTCGTCTACGTGGTATGCATGCCTCTTCCCTCATGTCAAACGCTTGACCATTTTGATGCCTGCAGGCATCATTCCTTTCATCCTCCGGGGCCGCTCAATCCGGCCCGCTTCTTGTCGCCCACCCGACCGTAAACTATGGCAGCAGTCCTTCCCACCCCCATGACAGGCAGTGCGCTGCCCGGGTTGGCGCGCGCCCTGATCCAGGCCGGGCGATTGCCGATTGCGCAGGCCGAGACCCTGCAAAAGAAGGCCACCGCCGACAAGGCCGGTTTCATCGACACCTTGCTCGGCGCCGGCCTCATCGATTCGCGCGGACTGGCGGTATTTTGCGCCGAGACCTTCGGCTACCCGCTGCTCGACCTGTCCGCGCTGAGCCTGGAAGCGCTGCCGGCCAACGCCATCGACGCGCGCCTGATGCAGAGCCAGCGCGTGGTGGCGCTGTCCAAACGCGGCAACAAGATGTCGGTCGCGCTGTCCGACCCGACCAACACCCAGGCGCTGGACCAGATCAAGTTCCAGAGCGAAGCCTCGGTCGAACCGGTCATCGTGCCGCATGACACCCTGCTGGCCCTGCTGGCCAGCCTCGCCAAGGGCGCCGACCAGACCATCACCGACCTGGTCGGCGAGGATGCCGAGATCGAGTTCGCCGAGGAAGAAGCGCAGACGACGGTGCAGGAAGCGGCCGCCACCGACGTCGAAGATGCACCGATCGTGCGCTTCCTCAACAAGGTGCTGATGGATGCGATCACGCTCGGCGCCTCCGACATCCACTTCGAGCCCTACGAAAAGCAGTACCGCATCCGCCTGCGCGTCGACGGCGTGCTGCGCGACCACATGCAGCCGCCGGTGTCGATCCGCGACAAGCTGGTGTCGCGCATCAAGGTGCTGTCCAAGCTCGACATCTCGGAAAAGCGCGTGCCGCAGGACGGCCGCCTGCGCCTGGTGCTGTCGCCGACCAGGTCGATCGATTTCCGCGTCAGCACGCTGCCCACGCTGTTCGGCGAAAAGACCGTCATGCGTATCCTCGACGCCACGCAAGCGCAAATGGGCATCGATTCGCTCGGCTACGAAGCCGAACAGCGCGCGCTGCTGGTCGACGCCATCACCCGCCCCTACGGCATGGTGCTGGTGACCGGCCCGACCGGCTCGGGCAAGACCGTGTCGCTGTACAGCTGCCTGAATCTGCTGAACAAACCCGGGATCAACATCTCGACCGCGGAAGACCCGGCCGAGATCAATTTGCCCGGTGTGAACCAGGTCAACGTCAACGAAAAGGCCGGCTTGACCTTCCCGGTTGCGCTCAAGGCTTTCCTGCGCCAGGACCCGGACATCATCATGGTCGGCGAGATCCGCGACCTGGAAACCGCCGACATCGCGATCAAGGCCGCCCAGACCGGCCACATGGTGTTCTCGACGCTGCACACCAACGATGCGCCGTCGACGCTGACGCGCCTGGTCAACATGGGCGTGGCGCCGTTCAATATCGCGTCGTCGGTGATCCTGATCACGGCCCAGCGCCTGGCGCGCCGCCTGTGCACCTGCAAGCAGCCGCTCGAGATCGAGCGCGACGCCCTGAAAGCCGCCGGTTTCCGCGACGCCGACCTGGACGGCGAATGGAAACCCTACGGCCCGATCGGCTGCGAACGCTGCCTGGGTTCCGGCTACAAGGGCCGGGTCGGCATCTACCAGGTCATGCCGATCAGCCCGGCAATCGAGGCCCTGATCCTGGCCAACGGCAATTCAATGCAGATTGCGGCCCAGGCAGAGCAGGACGGCGTCAATTCGCTGCGGCGCTCGGGCCTGATGAAAGTCAAAGCAGGCTTGACGAGCCTGGAAGAAGTGCTCGGTTGTACCAACGAATAGGATAAATCATGGCAACTTCTGCCCAGGTACGCGGCGGCGCCGCCCGCCCCCAGATCAAGGAACACGTCTTCGCCTGGGAAGGCAAGGACAAGACCGGCAAGACCGTGCGCGGCGAAATGCGCGCCGGCGGCGAGACCATCGTCAACGTGACGCTGCGCCGCCAGGGCATCGTCGTGACCAAGGTCAAGAAGAAGGCTTACCGCAGCGGCAAGAAGATCCAGGACAAGGACCTGACCCTGTTTACGCGCCAGCTCGCCACGATGATGAAGGCCGGCGTGCCGCTGCTGCAATCGTTCGACATCGTCGGCAAGGGCCACGCGAACCCGTCGATGTCCAAGCTGATCATGGACCTGCGCGCCGACATCGAGACCGGCACCAGCCTGAACAACGCCTTCCGCAAATATCCGCTTTACTTCGATCCGCTGTTCTGCAACCTGGTCGGTGCCGGCGAACAAGCCGGTATCTTGGAAGACCTGTTGACGCGTCTCGCGATCTACAAGGAAAAAACGCTCGCCCTCAAAGCCAAGATCAAGTCGGCGCTGATGTACCCGTGCTCGATCCTGGCGATCGCCTTCATCGTCACCGCCGTGATCATGATCTGGGTGGTGCCGGCGTTCAAGTCGGTGTTCGCCAGCTTCGGCGCCGACCTGCCGGCGCCGACGCTGATCGTGATGGCCATGTCCGACTTCGTCGTGCAATGGTGGTACATCATCTTCGGCTCGATCTTCGGCGGCCTGTACTTCTTCTTCCAGTCCTGGAAGCGCTCGCTCAAGATGCAGCAGACCATGGACCGCGTGCTGCTGCGCCTGCCGATCTTCGGCGAGGTGATCCGCAAGGCCACGATCGCGCGCTGGACGCGCACGCTGTCGACCATGTTCGCGGCCGGCGTGCCGCTGGTCGAAGCGCTCGATTCGGTCGGCGGCGCCTCCGGCAACAACGTCTACCTGGAAGCGACCAAGAAGATCCAGAACGAGGTCAGCACCGGCACCAGCCTGACGGTCGCGATGCAGAACGTCAACGTGTTCCCCAACATGGTGACGCAGATGGTATCGATCGGCGAAGAGTCCGGCGCGCTCGACGGCATGCTCGGCAAGGTCGCCGACTTCTTCGAAGAGGAAGTCGACGAGGCCGTGGGCGCCCTGGCCTCGCTGATGGAGCCGCTGATCATGGTGATTCTGGGCGTGCTGATCGGCGGCCTGGTGGTGGCGATGTATCTGCCTATCTTCAAGCTGGGGTCGGTGGTCTGAGGCGGCTCAGCCGTGCAAGCCGGTCCGGCCCTGGCGCGCTGCCAGGCCGATGGCCGCCAGGCCGGCAGCCAGCATCAGCATCTCCGACGGCTGGGGTACCGGGACGACCGCGCCGAAGGTGATGTTGTCGTAGCCGACCCGGTCGGCGGTTCCGGCGAAGCTGATCCAACGGGCGGTGCCGGCGGAGGTCGCGCCGACCGGCGTCCAGTTGCAATACGTTCCAATCGGATCGCCGCTGCAGCCCGCGTCGAATGGCGCGCTCAAGGGCAGCCGGGCCAGCACCTTGCCGGTCCCGTTCAGGCCGTCGTACACGGTCACGCTGGCCGCCTTAGACGACGAGTCATGGAACGACAAACCGGTATCGAAGCCGACCGCAGTGTTCAGGACAGCCTCGTTATCGTCGAGGAAAAACATCACGGTATTCGGCGACGGCTCGTTGCTGAAATTGCCGGTCCCGCCCGCATCCTCGTCGACGATGGCCAGGGTGGCGCCGCTGAAGCTGATGCCGTAGTTGGGTCCACCTGCGCCGTTGTAATAGTCGCCGTTGGGATTCAGATTGCCGCTCCCTTCGAAGTCCAGCGTGATGACGTCCGCAAACGCCGGCGCCATGCCGGCCGAGAGCGCGGCCGCCGCGAATGCGCGTTTCAGGTGATGCATACATTCTCCAGTTGATCCGAGCCCGGCCGCTGCCGCCGCCCAGCCCGGCATGACCGGGCCCGCCCGATTCTAGGGACACCAAAAAACTGGAAATGTATTCATGCTAAGGTTTTCGATCGTCCTGACCTGCCACAAGCGCATTGGCTTGCAGATCCCTCATGCGCGCCAGAACCCGTTAGCGAAGCCGGCCTCGGTGCATCCGCCGCGTGCCTCAGATCTGGGCCGAACCGCCGTCGACGAACAATTCGCTGCCGGTCATGAAACTGCTCTCGTCCGAGGCAAGGAACAGCGCCGCCGCCGCGGTTTCCTCCGGATTGCCGAGGCGGCCTAGCGGCGTGCTCGTCTCCACGGCGCCGATCATGGCCTGGTTGACATCGGCGTTCGGCGCCAGGCCGTGCCAGCCCGGGGTCGAGGTCGCGCCGGGCGACAGCACGTTGACGCGGATCTTGCGCGGCGCCAGGTCGAGGATCCAGCTGCGCGCGAAGTTGCGCACTGCCGCCTTGCTGGCGCTGTAGACACTGAACGCCGGGGTGCCGCCGGCGCCGGCGGTGGAACCGGTCAGGATGACCGAGGCGCCATCGCGCAGCAGGGGCAGCGCCTTCTGTACTGTGAACAGCGTGCCCTTCACGTTGGTGGCGAAGGTCTTGTCGAAGTGCGCCTCGGTGATCTCACCCAACGGTGCGAATTCGCCGCCGCCGGCATTGGCGAAACAGGATGTCGAGCTGGCCGGCTTCCGCCTGGATGATGGCGAACATGCGGTCCAGGTCGCCAAGGTTCGACACGTCGCCCTGGATACCGCGCGCCTGGACACCGACTGCCGCCACGGCGGTGTCGAGTTCGGCCTGGCGGCGCCCGCTCATGAATACGCGCGCACCTTCGGCCGCGAAGCGCTTGGCGCTGGCCAGTCCGATGCCGCTGTTCGCACCGGTGATAAGTGCAACTTTTCCTTCGAGCCTGCCCATGATGAACCTCCTTTGTGTGGATACGTGCGCATTATTCACCAGCGATTTCTGTTATGCTAGTACCTACCAAAAAGTAAGTACCGGGCAAAAATCATGGATATACGCTGCGGGCTCGATGTCGCATTGGCTGTCGTCGGTGGAAAATGGAAGCCTCTGATCGTCTTTCACCTGGCGGGCGGGCCGCGCCGTTTCGGCGAATTGCGGCGGCTGGTAGCCGGGGTCAGCGAAAAGATGTTGATTCAGCAGTTGCGCGAACTGGTCGAAGATGGGCTGATCACCCGCCACGATTTCCAGGAAGTGCCGCCACGGGTCGAGTACCGCATGACCGACTTCGGCCATTCGCTGGCGCAGGCGCTGACGCCCCTGTGCGCCTGGGGCAATGCGCAGCGCGCGCGGGTGGAAGCGATCGCGCGCGGGAAGAGCCAGGCGACCGCAGCGGCCCTGGCGGAAGAATGACGGCTGCCCGGCGGGCGCCAGGCAGCCCGACCGCCCGCAAGCGTGATCCGCACGCAACTCTCGGAGATTTTGCCGTCGTGCAACCCCACGCGCATGCCGCAAAGGCCCGAAATAGACCTACAATATGTTGATTGACAGAAACCAGCTCTCAGCAAAGCCTTTATGCCCCTCGATACCCTGCTCTACGCCGCGCCCGCCTCGCTCGCCGCTGCCATCGCCGCCCTGGTCCTCGGCCTGCTGGTCGGCAGCTTCCTGAACGTGGTCGTGCACCGCCTGCCGATCATGGCGCAGCGCGAGCTCGACAACTACATCGCGCACGAAGCCGGCCGCGAACTGCCGCACCAGGACCGCTTCAACCTGATGGTGCCGCGCTCGCGCTGCCCGCACTGCGGCCACCAGATCACGGCGCTGGAAAACATCCCGGTGATCAGCTGGCTGGCGCTGCGCGGCAAGTGCAGCCAGTGCAAGGCGCCGATCTCGGCGCGCTATCCGGCGGTCGAACTGGTCACCGGATTGCTGTCGGCGCTGCTGGTGTGGCGCTTCGGCGGCGGCCTGCTGGGCGGCTCGACGCTGGTGTTCGGCTGGCTGCTGATCGCGATGACGCTGATCGACTACGACACCAAGACGCTGCCCGACGACCTGACCTACCCGCTGCTGTGGGCCGGCCTGCTGGTCAACCTGAACAACACCTTCGTGCCGCTGCACGATGCCGTGATCGGCGCGGCCGCCGGCTACCTCGTGCTGTGGGCCGTCTACTGGCTGTTCAAGCTGGTCACCGGCAAGGAAGGCATGGGCTACGGCGACTTCAAGCTGCTGGCGGCGCTGGGCGCCTGGCTCGGCTGGCAGATGCTGCCCACCATCGTCATCCTGTCGTCGGTGGTCGGCGCCGTGGTCGGCATTTCGCTGATCCTGTTCGCCAAGCGCGCGCGCGACAATCCGATTCCCTTCGGCCCCTACCTCGCGGCCGCTGGTATGATCGCACTCCTGTACGGCCTCCCGCTGACCCGCTACGTGCAGGGGATGCTGCTGGGCTGAGTCCGGACCTGTCCAACGAGGAGACGCATGGAAGCACAAGGCTCGGCCGTCAGCCGCTTCGCGGTCGGCCTGACCGGCGGCATCGGCTGCGGCAAGACCACGGTCGCCGACCTGTTCGCGGCACGCGGCGCCGCGGTCATCGACACCGACCAGATCGCGCATGCCCTGACCGCCCCGCACGGCGCGGCGATGCCGGCGATCGTCGACGCGTTCGGCCCGGACTACGCCACGCCCGAGGGCGCGCTCGACCGCGCCCGCATGCGTGCGCTGGTGTTCGCCGACCCCGACGCGCGCGCGCGCCTGGAAGCGATCCTGCATCCGCGCATCCGCGAGGCCACCAATGCCGCCGCGCTGCTGGCCAGCGGCCCTTATACCATCTTCGTGGTGCCGCTGCTGATCGAGTCCGGCACCTGGCGCGAGCGCGTCGCGCGCGTGCTCGCGATCGATTGTCCCGAGGAGATGCAGGTGGCGCGCGTGATGGCGCGTAATCACATGGCCGAGGCCCAGGTGCGCGCCATCATGGCGGCCCAAGTGCCGCGCGCGCGCCGCCTGCGTGAAGCCGACGACGTGATCCGCAACGACGATGGCATCGACGCCCTGCTGCCGCAAGTGGAACGCCTGCACGCGTTTTATCTTGACGAAGCGGCAAGATTGGCGGCCCAACCGGGCTAAGATTTGTAATTTTGGCCAGCATGGTTCAGAATCACAGAGTCGACAACCAGCCCACGTCGAGAGGAAGGCCACTTTGATCGTCTATGAATACCCATTCAACGAGCGGATTCGCACGTTGTTGCGGCTGGAAGACCTGTACGAGAAGTTCAAGTTCTTTGTCAATCAGGACCACCCTCTGCAGCACCATGTCGCGCTCGCGACGATCTTCGACATGCTGGAAGTGGCAGGCCGCGCCGACCTCAAGTCCGATCTGCTGCAGGAACTCGAGCGCCAGAAGCAGAGCCTGCTGAGCTACCGCAGCAATCCCAATGTCGCCCCCGAGATGCTCGACGCGGTCCTGACCGAACTCGACGCCGTCAGCACCGCGCTGGTGGGCGCCCAGGGCAAGACCGGCCAGAACGTGCGCGACAATGAATGGCTGATGAGCATCCGCGGCCGCACGATCATCCCGGGCGGCGCCTGCAAATTCGATTTGCCCTCATACTATGCGTGGCAGCAGCGCCCGAGCGAGCAGCGCCAGGCCGACGTCATGGGCTGGTTCGCGCCGATGGGGCCGCTGTTCGACGCGCTGTCGCTGGTGCTGCGCCTGCTGCGCAATTCCGGCGGCGCGGTCAAGATGATCGCCGTCGGCGGCAGCTACCAGCAAATGTTGCAAGGCAAGGTCTACCAGATGCTGCGCCTGTCGCTGGACGACAGCCTGGGCGCGATCCCCGAGATCTCGGCCAACAAATACATGCTGTGGGTGCGCTTCACCACGCAAGGCGGCGACCTGAAACCGAAGCCGCTGGAAGAAGACGTGCCCTTCGAGCTCACGCTCTGCAATTTCTGAACCGATTTTTGAGAAACGAGATTCATGACCGTCGTATCCTGCCCCACCTGCGGCAAGAAGGTCGAATGGACGCCGGCGAACAAGTATCGCCCGTTCTGTTCCGAACGCTGCAAACAAATCGACCTGGGCGCCTGGGCCGAAGAGAAGTACACGATTCCCGGTGCGCCGCCGGGCGATGTCGACGCCGAGTCGGTGTCCAAGGAATAGTGCCGAGGCATCGGCCTGCTGCAGCGCCGGCTGGGCGGCGCATGACGGTCGCCGCTTTCGCAGCTCAGGCGTCCGGCTGCGCGTAGCGCACCTTGTCCAGCCACCCCAGCAAGGGAATCGTCGCCGGCAGCAGCGGGCTGACCGCATACGCGCCCTGCCACGCGAACGCCTGGCCTTCCAGGCTTTGCGGCTCGCCGTCCCATTCGCGGCTGATGTAGAAGTACAGGCGCACGTGGGCGTGCTCGTAGACGTGTTCGACGCAGCACCAGGGCTCGGCGCTGAGCACCTTGATACCGAGTTCCTCGACGAACTCGCGCTGCAGCGCGTGGAAGATGTCCTCGCCCGGCTCGACTTTCCCGCCCGGGAATTCCCAGTAGCCGGCGTAGGGCTTGCCTTCGGGCCGCTGGCCGAGCAGCACGTCGCCGTTCGGCCGCATCAGGATGCCGACCGCGACGTCGACGATGCCGGCTTTCTTGACCGGCTCAGACATCGACCTGCTCCTGCGCCGGCGCCGGCGAAGGCGGCAGCTTGCCCGCGTAATCCTTGGCGAACTGCCAGGCCACGCGGCCCGAGCGCGAGCCGCGGCCCAGCGCCCAGCGCAGCGCATCGGCGCGCGCCGCTTCGATCTGGGCGGGCGTGCACCCGAAGCTTTCCAGCCAGTGGCCGACGATGTCGAGGTAGTCGTCCTGCTTGAACGGGTAGAACGACAGCCACAGCCCGAAGCGCTCGGACAACGAGATCTTCTCTTCGATCGCCTCGCCCGGATGCAGGTCGCCGTCGTCGCTGTGGGTCGCGCCGAGGTTGTCCGACATTTTTTCCGGCATCAGGTGACGCCGGTTCGAGGTCGCGTAGATCAGGACGTTGTCCGACTGCGCGGCGATGCTGCCGTCCAGCGCCACCTTCAGCGCCTTGTAGCCGGCCTCGCCTTCCTCGAAACTCAGGTCGTCGCAAAAGATCACGAAGCGCTCCGGGCGCCCCGCCACCAGATCGACGATGTCGGGCAGGTCGGCAAGATCGGCCTTGTCGACTTCGATCAGGCGCAGGCCCTGGTGCGCGAAGCCGTTCAGGCAGGCCTTGATCAGCGACGATTTACCCGTCCCGCGCGCGCCCGTGAGCAGCACGTTGTTGGCCGGGCGGCGCTCGACGAACTGGCGCGTGTTCTGCTCGATCTCGCCCTTCTGGCGGCCGATGTGATGCAGGTCCTGGAGGCGGATGCTGGCGGCGTGCGCCACCGGCTGCAGGTAGGCGCCGCCGCCCGGCCCCGCACGGCGGCGCCAGCGGAACGCGAAGCTGTGCTTGAAGTCGGGCGTGCGCGGCGCGGCCGGCGGCAGCAAGGCTTCGACCCGCGCCAGCAAGGCCTCGGCGCGGTGCAGAAACTGGTCCAACTGGTTCATCGCGGGCCCCGCTCAGGAACGGTAGTCGGCGTTGATCGAGACGTAGTCGTGCGACAGGTCGCAGGTCCAGACCGTGGCCTCGGCCGTACCGCGGCCCAGGAACACGCGCACGACGATCTCTTCCTTCTTCATCACGCGCTGGCCGTCTTCTTCCTTGTACTCCGGATTGCGTCCGCCCGCTTTCGCGACCAGCACGTCGTCCAGGTACAGGTCCAGCCTGGTGGTGTCGAGGTCGTCGACGCCGGCGTAGCCGATCGCCGCCAGGATGCGGCCCAGGTTCGGGTCGGAGGCGAAGAAGGCGGTCTTGACCAGCGGCGAGTGCGCGATCGCGTAGGCGATCTTGCGGCATTCCTCGACGTCGCGCCCCTGCTCGACGGCGATGGTGATGAACTTGGTCGCGCCCTCGCCGTCGCGGATGATCTGCTGGGCCAGGTGGCGCGAGATGCCGGTGACGGCGTCGCGCAGCGCTTCGTATGCCGGGCCGCTGGTGCTGTCCACCACCAGGCCGCCGGCGCCGGTCGCAACGAGAATGAAGGAGTCGTTGGTCGAGGTGTCGCCGTCGATGGTGATCGAGTTGAACGAGCGGTCGGCCGCGTACTTCACCAGTTCGTCCAGCACCGGCTGGGCGACCTTGGCGTCGAAGGCCAGGTAGCCGAGCATGGTCGCCATGTTCGGCTTGATCATGCCCGCGCCCTTGCTGATGCCGGTCATCGTCACCGCGTGGCCGCCGATGGCGGTGGTCAGCGAGGCGGCCTTGGGCTGGGTGTCGGTGGTCATGATCGACTCGGCCGCGTTGAACCAGTTATCGAGCTTCAGGTTGGCGATCGCGGCCGGCAGGCCGGCGACGATCTTCTGCACCGGCAGCGGCTCCAGGATCACGCCGGTCGAGAACGGCAGCACCTGCTGCGCATCGATGCCGAGCAGGCGCGCGACCTCGTCGCAGGTGGCGCGCGCATTGGCCAGGCCCGGCTCGCCGGTGGCGGCGTTGGCGTTGCCGGTGTTGATCACCAGCGCGCGGATCGGCTTGCCGCCGGCGGCCACCGCGGCCAGGTTGGCCTTGCTGACCTGGACCGGCGCCGCGCAGAAGCGGTTCTTGGTGAACACGCCGGCGACGGTCGCACCCTCGGCGAGCTTCATCACCAGCAGGTCCTTGCGGTTCGGCTTCTTGATGCCGGCTTCGGCAAAGCCGAGTTCGATACCGTTGACGGGTTTCAGTTCGCTTGCGACGGGCAGCGGAGAATTGACGGCCATGACGTTCCCAGTGAAAAAAGAGAAAGATTAAGAATCCAATATTGTACCGCCAGCGGCTTCCATGCAGTGCCACCCAGCGTGCCCGCTTCGGCCCAGGCTGTTAATGACTTCCTGAGGATGTTGATTAATAATCTGCAACATTGCCATTACAGAATTGGCCTGAATGCAGACGTAATCTTCCGATCATGCGCTTTTGGTAAGATGGCTGGACAACCTGGAGTCCTTGATGACTGAATCCCAACGCGACCTGCTCGGCGCGTGCTTCTCGCTGGCGATCATCCTGTTCGCCCTGTTCGTGACCCAGCGCTTCCTGCTGCCGCTGCTGTGGGCGGTGATCCTGTGCATCGCCACCTGGCCGCTGTACCGGCGCGCGCTGGCCGTGTTCAAGGGTCACCCGATCCTGGCGGCCGCGGCAGTGACCGTGCTGGCCGCCGTCGTCTTCGTCACGCCGCTGGCGGTGGGCGTCACGCAGGCCGCGCGCCAGGCGCCGGCGCTGGCCGAGCTGGTCGCCACCGCCAACACCCAGGGCCTGGCCGCGCCCGAATGGCTGCACCGCATCCCGATGGGCGGCGACGCGATCTACAAATGGTGGGAAGCCACGATCGGCCAGCCGCACGGCCTGGCGCACCTGCTGCAGGACGGCTCGGTCGGGCGCATGCAGAACGCCAGCGAAGTGCTCAAGCGCGTGGGCAGCGGCCTGATGCACCGCGCGATCGACGTGGTGTTCGCCTTCGTGTGCCTGTTCTTCTTCTACAAGGACGGCGCCGCGCTGCAGCGCCAGACCAATGCGCTCGGCGCCCACCTGATCGGCGAAACGCGCTGGATGCTGTACTCGCTCAAGGTGCCGGTCGCGGTGCGCGCCACCGTCAACGGGCTGGTGCTGGTCGGGATGGCCGAAGGCGTCCTGCTCGGCATCGGCTACCAGATCGCCGGCGTGCCCTCGGCCGTGCTGTGGGCCGCGGTCACCGGGATACTGGCCATCATCCCGTTCGGCGCGCCGGTCGCGTTTGGCGCGGTGGCCGCCCTGCTGCTGTACCAGGGCGCGGCCAGCGCCGCCATCGCCATCGCCGTATTGGGCATGGTGGTGCTGTTCGTGGCCGACCACTTCGTGCGCCCGAAGATGATCGGCAGCGCCACCCAGCTGCCCTTCATCGCGGTCCTGCTGGGCATCCTGGGCGGGGTCGAGACGCTCGGCCTGATCGGCCTGTTCGTCGGCCCGGTCGCGATGACGCTGTTCGTCACGCTGTGGCACGAGGAAAAGCGCCTGCCGCATCCGGTGCGCCCGACCTGATTCATGGTCGACAAACCGCTTGACCCTCACGCCGCGTGAGGGACGAGAGTGGTCACACGCTGAACACAGGAACCTCCCATGCTGAAAGTCGGTGAACTCGCCGCGCTCGCCAAACTCACGGTACGCACGCTGCATCACTACGACAGCATCGGGCTGCTCTCGCCTTCGGCGCGTTCCGATGCCGGCTACCGGCTCTATGACCGCAACGACGTGGCGCGCCTGCAAAGCATCCAGGCCCTGCGCTCGTTCGGCATGAGCCTGGCCGACATCGGCCTTTGCCTGGACAGTCCGGCCGGCAGCCCGCTGGCCGTGGTCGACCGCCAGCTGGCCGAGCTCGAGCGCCAGTTGCACGAGACCGCGCGCATGCGCGACCAGTTGCTGCGCCTGCGCGGCGACCTGGCCGCCGGCGCTACGCCGGACATGTCCACCTGGCTGACCACGTTGGAGGAAATGATGACTCACATGCAGACCTACGAAACATACTTCACCCCGGACGAGCTGGAGCAGCTGCCGATGTACCACGACGATGCCGCCAAGGCCGACTGGCAGGGCCTGGTCGAACAGGGCGAAGGCCTGATGCGCTCGCAGGTGGCGCCGGCGTCGGACGCCGCCAAGGCCTTCGCGCTGCGCTGGCTGCAGACCTTCGAGCGCGACACCAGGGGCGATGCCCGGCTGGTGGCGAAGATCAACGCCATGGCCATGGTCGAGCACGACAAGGTGGGCGTGCCGAAACCGCTGATGGATTTCGTGTTGGCCGCGGTCGGCGAGCTCAAGGCCGGCACCTGGGCCAGGTACCTGGCCGCCGACACGCTGGCGCGCATGCGCCGCCACAGCGCCACGCGCGGGCACGAATGGACCGGGCTGATGACCGACGTGCAGGCCGCGATGGAGCGCGACCCCGAAGCGCGCAGCCCGGCAGCCAGCGAACTGGCGCGCCGCTGGATGGACCTGTTCCACGACATGGTCGGCACCGACCCGTCCACGGTCGCCGCCTTCCGCCGCGCGACCGCCAGCGAACCCTTGCTGCGCATGGGGGCCGGCCTCGACGACGCCATGATCGGCTGGCTGCGGCGTGCGATGCCGGGGCCGAAGGCCGCGTGATCCTGGAACCGGCATGAAAAAAGCGCCCCGCGGGGCGCTTTTTTATTGCTGCAAAACGTTATTGCTCAGGAACCTGAGCGGCTTACGCCAGCTTGCCGTGGCAAGCCTTGAACTTCTTGCCGCTGCCGCAAGGGCACGGGTCGTTGCGGCCGACCTTCACGCCGTGGTACGCGATCTGCGGGTCGTCCGGATTCACGCGCGGACCGGTCGGCGCGTCGTCGGCCGACGCCACCGCGGTCGGCGCCATCAGGTCTTCCGGCGCGGCCGACGGGTCGAAGTCGGCGTGCTGGTAGTTGACGTTTTCCAGGTGCGCGGCAGCCGCCTGCATCGCCGCTTCGGCCGCTTCGACTTCCTCGCGGGTCTGGATGCGGACGGTCATGATGGTGCGGATCACTTCGTTCTTGATCGCGTCCAGCATCGCCGCGAACAGCTCGAACGCCTCGCGCTTGTACTCCTGCTTCGGGTTCTTCTGGGCATAGCCGCGCAGGTGGATGCCCTGGCGCAGGTGGTCCAGCGCCGCCAGGTGCTCGCGCCAGTTGGTGTCGATGTTCTGCAGCATGACGTTGCGCTCGAAGCCGGCGAAGGCTTCCTTGCCGACGATCCCGACCTTGGCGTCGTACGACGCCTCGGCGGCGGCCAGCACGCGCTCGAGGATGTCGTCGTCGTTCAGGCTCGAATCTTCCTGCAGCATCTGGGCCAGATCGACCTTCAGCGCCCACTCGTCGGCCAGCACGCGCTCGAGCGCCGGGATGTCCCACTGCTCTTCGACCGACTCGGCCGGCACGTGGGTACGCACCACGTCGGTGAACACGCCGATGCGCAGCGATACGATCAGCTCGGAAATGTCGACCGATTCCAGCAGTTCGTTACGCTGGGTGTAGATCACCTTGCGCTGGTCGTTGGCGACGTCGTCGTATTCGAGCAGCTGCTTGCGCACGTCGAAGTTGCGCGCCTCGACCTTGCGCTGGGCCGATTCGATCGAGCGGGTCACGATGCCGGCTTCGATCGGTTCGCCTTCCGGCATCTTGAGGCGGTCCATGATCGCGCGCACGCGGTCGCCGGCGAAGATGCGCAGCAGCGGATCGTCGAGCGAGAGGTAGAAGCGCGAGGAACCCGGATCGCCCTGGCGGCCGGCACGGCCGCGCAGCTGGTTGTCGACGCGGCGCGACTCGTGGCGCTCGGTGCCGATGATGTGCAGGCCGCCCTGGGCCACCACGTGGTCGTGCAGCGACTGCCATTCGTCGCGCAGGGTCTGCGCCTGCGCTGCCTTCTGCTCGGGCGCCAGCGCCTCGTCGGCTTCGATGAACTGGATCTGCTTCTCGACGTTGCCGCCCAGGACGATGTCGGTACCGCGGCCGGCCATGTTGGTCGCGATGGTGATCATCTTCGGACGGCCGGCCTGGGCGATGATTTCCGCTTCGCGCGCGTGCTGCTTGGCGTTCAGGACGTTGTGCGGCAGCTGGGCCTTGGTCAGGATGCCCGACAGCAGCTCGGAGTTCTCGATCGAGGTGGTGCCGACCAGTACAGGCTGGCCACGCTCGTAGCAATCGCGGATGTCGGTGACCATCGCGCCGTACTTTTCCTCGGCCGACTTGTACACCTGGTCCTGGCGGTCCTTGCGCTGCGACGGGCGGTTCGGCGGCACCACGACCGTCTCGAGGCCGTAGATTTCCTGGAATTCGTAGGCTTCCGTGTCGGCGGTGCCGGTCATGCCGGACAGCTTGTTGTACATGCGGAAGTAGTTCTGGAAGGTAATCGAGGCCAGGGTCTGGTTCTCGTTCTGGATGCGCACGCCTTCCTTGGCTTCGACGGCCTGGTGCAGGCCTTCCGACCAGCGGCGGCCGGTCATCAGGCGGCCGGTGAATTCGTCGACGATCGTGACTTCGCCGTTCTGCACCACGTAGTGCTGGTCCTTGTGGTACAGCACGTGCGCGCGCAGCGCCGCGTACAGGTGGTGGATCAGGGTGATGTTGGCGGCGTCGTACAGCGAGGCGCCTTCCGGCAGCAGGCCCATTTGCGTCAGGATCTGCTCGGCCTTTTCGTGGCCGGCTTCGGTCAGGAGGACCGTGTGCGCCTTTTCGTCCTTGGTGTAGTCGCCCGGGACTTCGACCTGGCCCTTGCCGTCCGGGGTCTCTTCGCCGATCTGCAGCGTCAGCAGCGGCGGGACTTCGTTGATCTTGTGGTACAGCTCGGTGTGGTTCTCGGCCTGGCCGGAGATGATCAGCGGGGTGCGCGCCTCGTCGATCAGGATCGAGTCGACCTCGTCGACCACGGCGAAGTTCAGGCTGCGCTGGACGCGTTCCTTGGCGTCGTACACCATGTTGTCGCGCAGGTAGTCGAAGCCATATTCGTTGTTGGTGCCATAGGTGATGTCGGAACCGTAGGCCTGCTGCTTGCTGTCGTGGTCCATCTGCGACAGGTTCACGCCGGTGGTGAGGCCGAGCCAGCCGTACAGGCGGCCCATCTGGTCGGCGTCGCGCTGGGCCAGGTAATCGTTGACGGTCACGACGTGCACGCCCTTGCCGGACAGCGCGTTCAGGTAGACCGGCAGGGTCGCCATCAGCGTCTTGCCTTCGCCGGTGCCCATTTCGGCGATCTTGCCATAGTGCAGGACCATGCCGCCGATCATCTGCACGTCGAAGTGGCGCATCTTCATCACGCGCTTGGCGGCTTCGCGGCAGACGGCGAAGGCTTCGGGCAGGATGTCGTCCAGCGAGGCGCCGCCGGCGATGCGTTGCTTGAATTCGGGAGTCTTCGCCTTCAGTTCGGCGTCCGACAGCTTTTCCATCTGCGGCTCGAGCGCGTTGATGTCGCGCACGGTTTTTTGGTATTGCTTGAGCAACCTCTGGTTACGGCTGCCGAAAATCTTGGTCAGGAATGACATGCTGTGTTCTTAAAAGGACTTCGAAAAGCCAGGGGTGATATCAAAATTATATCGACCGAAGACCGCCTATGGCAAAAAGCCACCGATTTTATCATGCGATCCGGCCACACTTGGGGACTGGTGGGAAGTTCACAAGCGTGCCTGGCCAAAAAATGTTATCAAATTGCACTTGGGCGCACATTTCTCCCACAAATGGCCGTCGGGTGGCGCGCAGGAGGCCGGCGCCGGTCCGCAGAGGGGGGCAGATGTGGTATGTTGGCCGCATGTCGTCCCCATCGCCCAAGTCCTACCCCTTCCATATCTACGGTACGCGCGACCGCCGCACGGCGTTCGGCGCCACCGATTTCCTGCGCGCCAACGACCGCATCGCCAGCCTGCTGCCGACCGCCCTGCGCATGGGCAATCTGCAAAAAGACGTCAAGGTGACCCTGCCGCCGATGTATGCCGGCTGTGACGTGCTGTCGTTGCAGGAAGGCGTGTTGACGCTGGCCGTGCCCTCCTCGGCCGTCGCGGCCAAGCTCAAGCAACAGCTGCCGAAGCTGCAGGCCGGGCTGCAAAAGAAGGGATGGCAGGTGGAATCGGTACGCATCAAGATCCAGGTCGGACGCGCACTGGCCCAGCAGGCGCAGGCCGAGAAAAAAGCCGGTGGCGGGCTGAAATTGCCGCCGATGGCGGTCGATGCATTCGAGGAGCTCGGCGAGAGCTTGCCGGCGACGAAGCAGAATGCGCAGCTGATCGCGGCGATCCGGCGGCTGGCGGAAAAGAGGAAGCAGCGCGGCTAGGCGCCGGGTCGAACGCCGCCCCGCAACTTCAGGTCAGCGCCCACTCCCGTTCCATCTGCTCGCCGTACGACTGCGGCGCACGCGCCTGCTCTTCGAAGGTGACGATCTCGTAGGCGTCCGGATGGGCCAGCAGTTCGCGCAGCAGCTGGTTGTTCAGGCCATGGCCCGACTTGTGCGCTTCGTACGCGGCCAGCAGAGGGTAACCGACCAGGTAGAGGTCGCCGATCGCGTCGAGGATCTTGTGGCGCACGAACTCGTCCTCGTAGCGCAGGCCGTCCGCGTTGAGGATGCGGTATTCGTCCATCACGATCGCGTTTTCGAGCGAGCCGCCACGCGCCAGGCCCATGCCGCGCAGGCTTTCGACGTCCTGCATGAAGCCGAACGTGCGTGCGCGCGAGACGTCGTGCACGTAGGAGACCTTGCCGAAGTCGATGCTGGCGCGCTGCATGGTGCCGTCCACCGCCGGGTGGTTGAATTCGATGAAGAAGTCGAGCTTGAAGCCGTCGTACGGCGACAGGCGCGCCCACTTTTCGCCCGCCCCGCTGCCCTGGCGGATCTCGACCGGCTTGAGCACGCGGATGAACTTCTTGGGCGCTCCCTGCTCCTGCACGCCGGCCTGCTGCAGCAGAAAAACAAAGGACGAGGCCGAGCCGTCCATGATCGGGATTTCCTCGGCAGTGACGTCGACGTACAGGTTGTCGATGCCCAGTCCGGCGCAGGCCGACATCAGGTGCTCGACCGTCGAGACGCGCGCATTGCCATGCGTGAGCACCGTCGCCATGCGGGTGTCGCCGACGATGTCCGCGTTCGAGGGGAACTCGACCACCGGGTCGAGATCGACGCGGCGGAACACGATGCCGGTGCCGATTGCAGCCGGGCGCAGGGTCAGTTCGACCTTGGTGCCGGAGTGCAGGCCGACACCTGTGGTGCGCACCAGCTGTTTGATTGTTCTTTGTTTTAGCATCGTTTGATTATAGCGTAGCGTGCACCAGTGCGCCGACAGCCCCCCTCAGTGGCCCATTGGGGGTGGTTGGCACGCCACGTTTCATGGATGTCAGGCTTGCGCGTGCACCGTTTCGTGGCGAATCAGGTACAAGCCGCTGCCGATGATGATCGCCGCACCCAGCAAGGTGAAGCCGTCCGGCAGGGTTTTCCACATCAGCCAGTCGATCGCCACGCCCCAGGCCAGGGCCGTGTATTCGAACGGCGCGACCACCGAGGCTTCGCCGTGGCTGAAGGCTTCGGTCAACGCCAGCTGGGCCACGAAACCCGAGACCGCCAGCGCCGCCAGCAGCGGCACATGCCGGGCCTGCAAGGGCACCCACGACGGCGCCGCCAGCACGGCCGCCCCCAGCCCCATCATCAGCATCACCCAGAACACCATGTGCTCGGCGCGGTCGCTGCGCGCCAGGATCCGCCCGGCGACCGCCGACACCGCATACCCGATCGCCGAGGCCAGCACCGCCAGCCCGCCGACGGAAAGAAAACCCGCCCCGCTCGGGCGCAGCACCACCAGCACGCCGGCCATGCCGATCGCGATCGCGATCCAGCGCGCGCCGTTCACGCGCTCGCCCAGCACCGGGGCCGACAAGGCGGTGATCAGGATCGGTCCGACGAAATAGATCGTGTAGGCCTCTGCCAGCGACAGCGTATTCACGCCGTAGGCGAACAGCGCCAGCATGGCGATGCCGATCACGCCGCGCAGGATGTGCAGCGGCCAGCGGACGCGCAGGATCCCCTTGAACGCGCCGCGCCAGGCGACGTAGGCGCACACCAGCGGCAGCGACGACAGGCCGCGCAGCGCCGCCACCTGCATCGGCGGGAATTCGGCGGCCAGCAGCTTCATCATCGTGTCCATGATGGAGAAAGCGACCACCGCCAGCAGCATCGCCTGGATGCTGCGCAGGTTGCCCTTGAGGCGCGCGCCCGCCTCCGCGCTCATGCCTGCGCGTGTGCGCGCGTGGTTGCGTGCGCGGTTGCGTGCATCATGCCAGCTGGGCCAGCATCTTCTCGGCCGACGAGACGTCGACGCCGCCGCCGTTCTCGACGTTGAGCTGCTTGACCACGCCGTCGACCACCAGCATCGAGTAGCGCTGGCTGCGCACGCCCAGGCCCCTGGCGGTCAGGTCGAATTCCAGGCCCAGCGCGCGGGTGAGCATGGCGCTGCCGTCGGCCATCATGCGCACGATGCCGGTCGCCTTCTGGTCGCGGCCCCAGGCGCCCATCACGAAGGCGTCGTTGACCGACACGCACCAGATCTCGTCGACGCCCTTGGCTTTCAGCGCCTCGGCGTGCTGGATGTAGCCGGGCAGGTGCTGGATCGAGCAGCCCGGCGTGAAGGCGCCCGGCAGGCCGAACACGACGATGGTCTTGCCCCGGACCAGGTCGGCGACCTGGAAGGTGTTCGGGCCGAGCGCGCAGCCTTCGGTTTCGGTCTCGATGAATTCGGACAGGGTGGCGTCGGGCAGGCGGTCGCCGATCTGGATGGTCATGTTGTGCTACTCCATGTGGTTGGAACGAGATCGACGAGTATAAAACAAAAGGCCCGGGACGCTTGGTCGTCCCGGGCCCTTCATCATGGAGTTTTAACGGCGTTCAGTCCGCTTGCTCAGTCAGCCTGTTTACGCAGGAAGGCCGGAATGTCGTACGTCTCGACGCCGTTGTTCTGCATCGCGCGCACCTGCTCCGAGGCCTGCTCGCGGCGCCACACGGCCGGCTGCTTCATGCCGTCCATGCCCGGCGCGCCGGCGACCGAACCCACGGCCACGCCCGGGGTCACCGAGGTGGCGCCCATGACCGGGCTGCCGTAAGTGCCGGTGCGCAGCACCTGCTGCGGCTGCACCAGCGAGATATTGGCCTTGTTCTTGCCCAGGCCGGTCGCGACCACGGTCACGCGCAGCTCGTCGCCCATCGCGTCGTCGTAGGCGATGCCCTGGGCAATGGCGGCGTCGGGCGCCGCGAAAGCGCGCACGGCGGCCATGACTTCCTTGATCTCCTTGCCCTTCAGGCCGCGCGACGCGGTGACGTTCACCAGCACGCCCTTGGCGCCCGACAGGTCGATACCGTCCAGCAGCGGCGAGGCCACGGCCTGCTCGGCGGCGATGCGCGCGCGGTCGACGCCGGCGGCGGTCGCGGTGCCCATCATCGCCTTGCCCTGCTCGCTCATGATGGTCTTGACGTCGTTGAAGTCGACGTTGATGTGGCCCGGCACGTTGATGATCTCGGCGATACCGGCGACCGCGTTGTTCAGCACGTCGTCGGCGTGCTTCATCCAGTCCAGCATCGATTCGTCTTCGTAGATGTCTTCCAGCTTTTCGTTGAGGATGACGATCAGGGAGTCGACGTGCTTGGTCAGTTCGTTCAGGCCGGTCTCGGCCACTTCCATGCACTTGCCGCCTTCGTACGAGAACGGCTTGGACACGACCGCCACGGTCAGCGCGCCCAGGCTCTTGGCCACTTCGGCCACGATCGGTGCGGCGCCGGTGCCGGTGCCGCCGCCCATGCCGGCGGCGATGAAGACCATGTGCGCGCCGCGCAGCGCATCCTCGATGCGCGCGCGCGACTGCTCGGCCAGCTGGCGGCCGACTTCCGGACGCATGCCGGCGCCCAGACCGGAGTCGCCGATCTGGATGATGTTGTGGGCGCTCGACGCGGCCAGGGCCTGGGCGTCGGTGTTGGCGGCGATGAACTCGACGCCGGCCACGCCCTTGTTGATCATGTGCTGCACCGCGTTACCGCCCGCGCCGCCAACGCCGACGACCTTGATGACGGTACCCAGTGCTGCGTTATCGACCATATCAAACTCCATGATGAACTCCTAATCTGTAAGTGCACGTCCAAGCTGCAGAGCTCATGGTTCGCCATCAAACCTGGAGATTGGAAATGCGCTCTATTTTAAAAATGTTTGCGTTCTTTAACCAAGAAAAACCGTTACTGCTTGTTACTTGTACCCGAAATAATCGCCGTGCGTTGCTTTTTAGTTGTAACCACTTCCACACTGCAAGTTCGTACGGCAACCTTCGTGGCGACTTAGAAATTTCCGAGGAACCACTCCTTCATGCGTTGCCACACCGCCTTCACCGAGCCATCCTGGCGCGTGACGATGTGACCCCGCAGGTACTGCTTCTTCGCTTCCAGCAGCAGGCCGAGCACGGTCGCGTAGCGCGGACTGCGCACCACGTCGGCCAGCTGGCCGCGGTACTCCGGCGTGCCGAGGCGCGCCGGTTTCAAAAAGATGTCTTCGGCCATTTCGATCATGCCCGGCATGATCGACGAGCCGCCGGTCAGCACGATGCCCGACGACAGCACGCCTTCGTAGCCGGACTCGCGCACCACCTGGTGCACCATCGCGAACAGCTCTTCCACGCGCGGCTCGATCACGGCGGCCAGCGCCTGGCGCGACAGCGAACGCGGACCGCGGTCGCCCAGGCCCGGCACTTCGAGGGTCTCGCCCGGATCGGCCAGCACCTGCTTGGCCACGCCGTAGCGGATCTTGATCTCTTCGGCTTCGCCGGTCGGGGTGCGCAGCGCCATCGCGATGTCGCTGGTGATCTGGTCGCCGGCGATCGGGATCACGGCGGTGTGGCGGATCGCCCCGTCGGAGAACACCGCAATGTCGGTCGTGCCGCCGCCGATGTCGATGATGACCACGCCGAGTTCCTTCTCGTCGTTGGTCAGCACCGAGTCGGCCGAGGCCATCGGCTGCAGGATCAGGTCCGACACTTCGAGGCCGCAGCGGCGCACGCACTTGACGATGTTCTGCACCGCCGACACCGCGCCGGTCACGATGTGCACGCGCACCTCGAGGCGGATGCCGCTCATGCCGATCGGCTCGCGCACGTCTTCCTGGTTGTCGACGATGAACTCCTGCGGCACCGTGTGCAGCAGCTGCTGGTCGGTCGGGATGTTGACGGCCTTGGCGGTCTCGATCACGCGCGCGACGTCGGTCGAGGTGACTTCCTTGTCCTTGATGGCGACCATGCCGCTCGAGTTGAACGAGCGGATATGGCTGCCGGCGATGCCCGCGTAGACGTTACGGATCTTGCAATCGGCCATCAGCTCGGCTTCTTCGAGCGCGCGCTGGATCGACTCGACGGTCGCCTCGATGTTGACGACAACGCCCTTCTTCAAACCCTTCGACTCGTGCTGGCCGAGACCGATTACCTCATGGCGCCCATCGGCCATCACCTCGGCCACCACCGCCACCACCTTCGAGGTGCCGATGTCCAGACCGACGATCAGGTTCTTCGCGTCTTTTGTCATGTTAGCTGTCGCCTGCTTTCAGAATTTTTAAGTATGTTTTGTCGTTTTCACGGGCTTTTTCACGACCGGCTTCACCGGCTTGGTGGCGTCGGCCGGGATCGCCAGCGAGGCCGACGACAGCGCCAGGCCGTTCGGATAACGCATGTCGATCGTGTCGATCCGGCCTTCCTGCAGGCGCGCCACCAGCTGCGGATAAATGCTCACCAGGCGCTGTACGCGCGCCTGCAGCGTATTCTTGTCCTGCTCGCGGCCCAGCTCGACGCTCATGCCGTTGTCCAGCTTGACGGTCCAGGCATAGCGGTTCGACAGGCTGATCGAGGTCGGCACCAGGCGCACCGGCGCGAACCAGCCGCGCAGCTGGGCGAAGCGCGACAGCACTTCCTTCTCGCTCCCGGCCGGGCCTTCGAACGCCGGCAGCGGGTGGTCCTCGTCGGCCTCGGCCAGGTTGGCGGTGAACACGTCGCCCTTGACCGACAACAGGCGGCCATCCTCGCCCCAGGTGCCGAGCGCCTCGTGCTCCTCGACCTGGACGATCAGCTGGTTCGGCCATTCGCGCCGCACGCTGGCCTTGCGCACCCAGGGCACCGCCTCGAAGGTGTTGCGCACCTGGTCCAGGTCCGAGGTGAAGAAGTTGCCCTTGATCTTGCCCAGCACGCCGTTGCGCACCGTCAGTTCGTTCACGTGCTGCAGTTCCAGCCCGTACATGCTCTCGACCCGCACCGAACGCAGCGTGAACATCGGGCGCTGGGAAATCCACCACACGCCGGAGGCCACGCAGGCGAGCACCGACAGCGCGGTCAGCGCGCCGGCGGTTGCGTTCAAGGCTCGCACGTCATGCCACATCGCTTACGCCTTGTCCTTGCTGTTCTGTTTCATCTTCAGGCTGGCGCTGCGCAGGATCTGCACGCACAGGTCTTCGTAGCTGGTGCCTTCGGCGCGCGCGGCCATCGGCACCAGCGAGTGCCCGGTCATGCCGGGCGAGGTGTTCACTTCCAGCAGGAAGAACTTGCCGTCGGATTCGCGCAGCAGCACGTCGATGCGGCTCCAGCCTTCGCAGCCGAGGGCGCGGTAGGCCTTCTCGACCTCGCGCTGGATGGCAATGGTAGCAGCGGCATCCAGCGGCGCCGGGCAGTAGTACTTGGTGTCGTCGGTGAAGTACTTGTTCTGGTAGTCGTACTTGCCTTCCGGGGCGACGATCTCGACGATCGGCAGCGCGCGCGCGGTCGGGCCGGTGCCCAGCAGCGGCACCGAGAACTCGCGGCCCACGATGAACTGCTCGGCCAGCACGCGCGCATCGTACCTGCGCGACAGCTCGACCGCCGCCTGCAGCTCTTCGCGGCGGGTCACCTTGGTGATGCCGATGCTGGACCCCTCCAGCGGCGCCTTGACGATCAGCGGCAGGCCCAGCTCTTCCACCACCTTATCGAGGTCGGTGCCGTCATCGATGATCGCGTACTTCGGCGTCGACACGCCGTGCGCCAGCCAGACGATCTTGGTGGTGATCTTGTCCATGCCGACCGAGGACGCCATTACGCCGCTGCCGGTGTACGGGATGCCGAGCTGCTCGAGCGCGCCCTGCAGGCTGCCGTCTTCGCCGTAGCGGCCGTGCAGCGCGATGAACACGCGGTCGAATTTTTCGGCCGCCAGGTCGGCCAGCGAACGCTCGGCCGGATCGAAGGCGTGGGCGTCGACGCCTTTCGATTTCAGGGCCTCGAGCACGCCGGTGCCGGACAGGATCGAGATCTCGCGCTCGGCCGAACGGCCGCCGAACAGGACGCCGACCTTGCCCAGGTCCGCGATTTCTTGCGAGGTGAGTTGAGTCGCGGTCACGATGCTACCTTTTGAAACTGTGTCAGTTGATGCGGCACCCCGCCGATCGAGCCGGCGCCCATGGTGAGCACGACGTCGCCGTCGCGCGCCACCTTCATGATGGTCGCCGGCATGTCGGCGATGGCTTCGACGAAGATCGGTTCGATCTGGCTGCCCGCGCGCAGCGCACGCGCGAGCGCGCGCCCGTCGGCGGCCACGATCGGGGTCTCGCCGGCGGCGTAGACTTCGGCCAGCAGCAGCACGTCCGGCGCGCCCAGCACCTTGACGAAGTCTTCGAACAGGTCGCGCGTGCGGGTGTAGCGGTGCGGCTGGAAGGCCAGCAGCAGGCGCCGGCCCGGATAGGCGGCGCGCGCGGCGGCCAGCGTCACCTGGGCTTCGACCGGGTGGTGGCCGTAGTCATCGACCAGGGTGAAGCTGCCGCCGCCCTCGAGCGGGATCTCGCCGTAGCGCGTGAAGCGGCGGCCGACGCCGCGGAATTCGCGCAGGCCGATGGCGGTCGCCTCGTCCGGCACGCCGATCTCGCGCGCGATCGCGATCGCCGACAGCGCATTGAGCACGTTGTGCATGCCCGGCTGGTTCAGCACGAATTCGGTGTCGGCATAGCCTTCCTGGCGCACGGTAAAGCGCATCTGGACGCCGTCGGCGCCGGCGTTCAGGGCGCGCACTTCGGCATCCTCGGCAAAGCCGTAGGTCGTCACCGGCTTGGTCACCTGTGGCAGGATCGCGCGCACGTGCGGATCGTCCACGCACAGCATCACGCGGCCGTAAAACGGCAGGCGGTGGGTGAAGTTGACGAACGCGCCCTTGAGCTTTTCGAAGTCGTGCTCGTAGGTGTCCATGTGGTCGGCGTCGATGTTGGTGATGACCTCGATCATTGGCGACAGGTTCAGGAACGAGGCGTCCGACTCGTCGGCTTCGGCCACGATGTACTCGCCGGTGCCCAGCTTGGCGTTGGCGCCGGCGCTGTTCAGGCGCCCGCCGATGACAAAAGTCGGATCCATGCCGCCCTGGGCCAGCACCGAAGCGACCAGGCTGGTGGTGGTGGTCTTGCCGTGCGTGCCGGCGATCGCGATGCCGCGCTTCAGGCGCATGAGTTCGCCCAGCATGATCGCGCGCGGCACCACCGGCACCTTGCCGGCGCGCGCCGCCACCACTTCCGGATTGGCTTCGTTGACGGCGGTCGAGGTGACCACGGCGTCGGCGCCCAGGATGTGCTCGGCCGCGTGGCCGATCCTGACGATGGCGCCCAGTTCCGCCAGGCGCTGGCTGGCCGCGTTCGAGGCCAGGTCCGAGCCCGACACTTTATAGCCCAGGTTCAGCAGCACCTCGGCGATGCCGCTCATGCCGCTGCCGCCGATGCCGACGAAGTGAATGTGTTTGATCTTGTGTTTCATTGGCCCGCCAATTCTTCCAAAACTTTCGCGATCGCCTCGTTGGCGTCGCGCCTGCCCACCGCCTGCGCCGCCTCGGCCATGCGCAGGCAGTCGTCGCGCGTGGTCGATTGCAGCAGCTGGGCCAGCTTCTGCGGATTGAGTTCGCCCTGCGGCAAATGCACCGCCGCCTTCTGTTCCTGCATCCAGATCGCGTTGTCGCGCTGGTGGCTGGTGGTGCTGGCCACGAACGGCACCAGCACGCTCGCCACGCCGGCCGCGGTCAGTTCCGACACCGTGATCGCGCCGGCGCGGCAGATCACCAGGTCGGCGTTGGCGTATTCGGCCGCCATGTCGTCGATGAAGTCGACCACGTTGGCCTGTACGCCGGCTTGCGCGTACGCGGCGCGCAGCGCGTCGATGTTCTTCTTGCCCGACTGGTGGGTCACGTTCGGACGCAGGCCTTCCGGAATGAGCGCCAGCGCGGCCGGCACGGCGTCGTTGAGCACCTTGGCGCCCAGGCTGCCGCCGACCACCAGGATGTTCAATGGCCCGCTGCGCGTGGCGAAGCGGCGGCCCGGCGCCAGCATGTCGAGGATCTCCGCGCGCACCGGGTTGCCGGTGACGACCGCCTTGCCGGCGGCTTTGCCGAAATCGGCCGGGAAGCCGAACAGCACGCGCTGGGCGATCGGCGTCAGGGTCTTGTTCGACAACAGCAGCGCGGCGTCGGCATTGACCAGCGCCAGCGGCACGCCGCGCGCACGCGCCATCATCCCGCCCGGCACGGTCACGTAGCCGCCCATGCCCAGCACCACGTCGGGCTTTCGCAGCGCGAGGTACTTGCGGCAGGAGGCGAAGCTGGCGAGCAGCTTGAACGCGCCGCCGACCGTATGCCCCAGGCCCTTGCCGCGCATGCCGGAAAAGTCGATGCGGTCCATCGGGATGTCGTGCCTGGGCACGATGTCCTTTTCCATGCCGTGCTGGGTGCCCAGCCACGACACTTCCCAGCCGCGCGCGCGCATCGTCTGCGCGATCGCGATGCCGGGGAAGATGTGGCCGCCGGTGCCGGCCGCCATGATCATCAATCGTTTCGTCATTGGCGGCCTCCGCGCATGCGCACCCGGTTTTCGTAATCGATGCGCAGCAGGATCGCGAGACCCACGCAGTTGAACAGGATGCCCGAGCCGCCGTAGCTCATCAGCGGCAGCGTCAGGCCCTTGGTCGGCAGCAGGCCGAGGTTCACGCCCATGTTGATGAAGACCTGCACGCCGAGCCAGATGCCGACGCCCTTCGCGGCCAGGCCGGCGAAGTGCTGTTCCAGCGCGATCGCCTGGCGGCCGATGTCGAAGGCGCGCTTGACCAGCCAGTAGAACAGGCCGATCACCACCACCACGCCGACCAGCCCGAGTTCCTCGCCGATCACGGCCATGATGAAGTCGGTGTGCGCTTCCGGCAGGTAGTGCAGCTTCTCGACGCTGCCGCCCAGGCCGACGCCGAAGATCTCGCCGCGTCCGAAGGCGATCAGCGAGTGGGTCAGCTGGTAGGCCTTGTCGAGCGCATTGCCCTCTTCCCACGGGTTCATGTAGGCGAACATGCGCGCACGGCGGAACGGCGACAGCGCGATGATCGTCGAGAACACCAGCACCAGCACCGCGCCGATGCCGCCGAACCAGATCATGTTGAAGCCGCCCAGGAACAGGATGCCCATCGAGATGCAGACCACCACGCCGAACGCGCCCAGGTCGGGTTCCAGCATCAGGAAACCGCCGACCAGACCCATCGCGAAGGCCATCGGCATGAAGCCCTTGGTCAGCTTGTGCATGTACTGCTGCTTGCGCACGGTGAAGTCGGCCGCGTACAGCACCGCCACCACCTTCATGATCTCGGACGGCTGCAGCTGCATGATCTTCAAGGGGATCCAGCGCCGCGCGCCGTTGACCGAGTGGCCCACGCCGGGCACCAGCACCAGGGCCAGCAGGAACAGCGTGCCGATGAACAGGATCGGCGCGAGGCGCTGCCAGGTCGCCACCGGAAAGCGGAACACGAAGGCGCCGGCCAGCACCGAGACCACGATGAAGGCCGCCTGGCGCATCAGGAAGTAGCTGTTCTTGCCGCCCAGGCTGGCGTACTTGGGCGAATCCGGCAGCGCGATCGAGGCCGAGTACACCATCACCATCCCGAACAGCATCATCAGGATCACGACCCACACCAGCGGCTGGTCGTATTCCATCATGCGCGACGGGCGTGCGCGGGTCGCGATGGTCGCATCGCTGGACGAACCGCTGAACTTGAACGGAATCTGGAAGCCCATCAGATGTCCTGCCCTTTTTCCAGGGCGATGTCGCGCACGGCGTCGACGAAGACCTGTGCGCGGTGCGCGTAATTGGTGAACATGTCGAGGCTGGCGCAGGCCGGCGACAACAATACGACGTCGCCCGAGCGCGCCAGGCCGGCGGCGCGGCGCACCGCCTGCGGCAGGTCGTCCAGGTCGAAGCACGGCACGCCGGTCGGCTCGATCGCGGCGCGCACTTGTGCGGCGTCGTGTCCGATCAGCAGGGCCGCGCGCACGTAACGCGCGCATGGGCCCGCGAGCGGGCTGAAGTCCTGGCCCTTGCCGTCGCCACCGGCGATCAGGAGGATCTGGCGGTCGGCCTCGCCGAAGGACTTGCCCAGGCCTTCCAGCGCGGCGACGGTGGCGCCGACGTTGGTGCCCTTCGAATCGTCGTAGTACTCGACGCCGTCGATGCTGGTGACCAGCTCGACGCGGTGCGGCTCGCCCTTGTATTCGCGCAGGCCGTGCAGCAGCGGCGCCAGCGGCAGGCCGGCGGCGCGGCACAGGGCCAGCGCGGCCAATGCGTTCGAGGCGTTGTGCAGGCCGCGGATGTGCAGCGCGTCGGCCGGCATCAGGCGGTTGATGGTGAGCTCGACCGGTTCGGGCGTCTCACCCGAGGATGAGCCACGGCGGCGTTTTTTCTCGGGTTCTTCGGCCGGATTGGCATTGGCCAGCCACAGCACGCCGCGTTCGCTGACCAGGCCGAAGCTGTCCGGCGCATCGGGTTCGCCGGTGCCGAATGTATTCATCTGCGCGGTCGGCGAGCCCATGCCCATCACGGTCGCGTCGTCGCGATTGAGGATGCGCACCGTGTCGGCCCCGAAGATGCGCGCCTTGTCCGCGGCGTAGGCGGCCATGCTGCCGTGCCAGTCGAGGTGGTCCTGGGTGATGTTCAGGACGGTCGCGGCATCGGCGTTCAGGCTGAAGGTGGTGTGCAGCTGGAAGCTGGACAGCTCGAGCACCCAGACCTGGGGCAGCTCATCGCTGTCGAGCGCTTCGCGCAGCACGTCCAGCGCCGCCGGGCTGATGTTGCCGGCCACGCGCGTCGTGAAACCGGCGCGGCGGCACAGCAGGCCGGTCAGGCTGGTCACCGTGGTCTTGCCGTTGGTGCCGGTGATGGCGATGACCTTCGGGCTGTAGTCCCGGCTTACCTTCAGCGCCGCGAGCGCCTGGGCAAACAGCTCGATCTCGCCCCACACGCGGATATTGCGCTCGGCCGCGGCAGGCGAGATCTCGGCCAGCTCGCGGTTCGGCGCCAGGCCCGGGCTAACGGCGACGAAATCGACGCCATCGATCAGCGCGGCCGTGAATGGACCGCCGACGAAATCCGCATCCGGCACGGCCGCGCGCAGCGCGTCCAGGCGCGCGGGCGTCTCGCGCGTATCCGCGACCCGCACGCGCGCGCCGGCGCGGGCGAGCCATTGCGCCATCGCCAGGCCCGATTCGCCGAGCCCGAGCACCAGTGCGGTTTTGCCTTCGTAGCTCATCGTCGTCAGCGCAGTTTGAGGGTCGAGAAGCCGACCAGGACCAGGATCATGGTCACGATCCAGAAGCGGACCACGACCTTGGTTTCTTTCCAGCCCTTCTGTTCGAAATGGTGGTGCAGCGGCGCCATCAGGAAGACGCGGCGGCCCTGGCCGTAGCGCTTCTTGGTGTACTTGAACCAGCCGACCTGGATGATCACCGACAGCGTCTCGGCGACGAACACGCCGCCCATGATGAACAGCACGATCTCCTGGCGCACGATGACGGCGATGGTGCCGAGCGCGCCGCCCAGCGCCAGCGCGCCGACGTCGCCCATGAACATCTGCGCCGGATGCGCGTTGTACCACAGGAAGGCCAGGCCGGCCCCCGCGAGCGCACCGCAGAAGATCAGCAGTTCGCCGGCGCCCGGGATGTGCGGGATGAACAGGTATTTCGAATAGGTCGCGTTACCGGTGAGATAAGCGAACAGGCCCAGCGCCCCGCCCACCATCACGGTCGGCATGATCGCCAGGCCGTCCAGGCCGTCGGTGAAGTTGACCGCGTTCGACGCGCCCACGATCACGCAATAGGTCAGCGCGATGAAGCCCCACACGCCGAGCGGATAGCTGACGGTCTTGAAGAACGGGACGATCAGGTCGGCCTTGGGCGGCAGCTCCATCGAAAAGCCCGACTGCACCCAGGCGAAGAACAGCTGCCACACTTCCCACGGCGTCTTGGCCGAGACCGAGAACGCCAGGTACAGCGAGGAGGTGATGCCGATCAGCGACATCCAGAAGTATTTTTCGCCCGAACGCATGCCTTCCGGGTCCTTGTAGACCACCTTGCGGTAGTCGTCGACCCAGCCGATGGCGCCGAAGCCGAGCGTGACCACCAGCACCGGCCAGATCAGGCGGTTCGACAGATCGCACCACAGCAGCGTCGACACGCCGATCGCGATCAGCACCAGCACGCCGCCCATGGTCGGGGTGCCGTGCTTGGACAGGTGGGTCTGCGGGCCGTAGGTACGGACGGCCTGGCCGACCTTCATCTCGGTCAGCTTGCGGATCACGGCCGGACCGCACACCATGCCCATGGTGATCGCGGTGATGGTCGCGAACACCGCCCGGAAGGTGATGTAGTTAAAAACGCGCAGCGGACCGATGTAGTCCTGAAAATATTGTGCGAGCCAAAGCAGCATATCAGTGCGAATCCTTGCCAGTGTCGGTTGTTGCGGTCAGGTGGCGGACCACGCGCTCCATCTTCATGAAACGCGAGCCCTTCACCAACACAGTTGCGTCAGATTTGCTGCCCAGTTGCTTGTCCAGTGCTGCCAATAATTCGTCGAACTGCTCGTAATGTGTTGCCCCGTTGCCCACCATGTGGCGCGCCAGTGCGCCGGTGACCAGCACGGTCTCGATGCCGCGCTGTCGTGCGTAGGCGCCGATTTCCTGGTGAAACTCCGGTCCCTGCGTGCCGACTTCGCCCATGTCGCCCAGCACCAGCACGCGCGGCGCCGGATAGGCGGCCAGCACGTCGATGGCGGCGCGCACCGAATCCGGGTTGGCGTTGTAGCTGTCGTCGATCACGGTGGCGCCGTTGGCGGCCTGCTTGCGCTGCAGGCGGCCGCTGACCGGCGCGAACGCTTCCAGGCCGCGCACGATGGCGTCCTGGCCGATGCCGGCGGCCAGCGCGCAGGCGGTAGCCGCCAGCGCGTTGCGCACGTTGTGTTCGCCGGCGGCGGCCAGTTCGATCGTGAACTGCGCGCCGTTGGCGCTCACGGCCAGCGTGCTGCCGAAGCCATTGCCGGTGTACGTCGCGCGCACGTCGCAATCGTTTGTCAGGCCGAACGTGAGCACGCGCTGGCCGGCGGCCAGCCCACGCCACAGCGCGGTGTACTCGTCGTCGCCGGGGAACACGGCCACGCCGTTTTCCGGCAGCGCCTGCAGCACCGAGCCGTTCTCGCGCGCCACCGCTTCCACGGTGTGCATGAATTCCTGGTGCTCGCGCTGGGCGTTGTTGACCAGGGCGACGGTGGGCGCGGCGATGGCGGCCAGGCGCGCGATCTCGCCCGGATGGTTCATGCCCAGCTCGACCACCGCGGCCTTGTGCTCGGCGGTGAGGCGGGTGACGGTCAGCGGCACGCCGATCTCGTTGTTCAGGTTGCCCTGGGTGGCCAGGCGCGCCTCCTCGCCGAACGCTGCCGCCAGGATGGCGGAGATCATCTCCTTGACCGTGGTCTTGCCGTTGCTGCCGGTGACGCCGATCACGGGGATGTCGAATTTGCTGCGCCAGAAATGGCCGATGCGCCCCAGCGCCGCCAGCGTGTCCGGCACGACCAGGGCCGGCAGCGGATAATTTTCGGGCAGGCGTTCGACCACGACGGCCGCGACCGGATTGCCGACCAGCTGGTCGAGAAAGTCGTGGGCGTCGAAGCTGTCGCCGCGCAGGGCGACGAACAGCGCGCCCGGCACCACCTGGCGGGTGTCGGTCGAGACGCCCTGGAAATACGCGTCGCGCGTGATGTGTGCGCCGTCGATCGACGCGAGCAAATGGGAAAGCGAGCCGCGGATCATTAAGCAGTCCTCATCATCGTGAGCCGCGCGCTCAAGGCCAGCGCGGCATGGTCGGCGTCGGAAAAGGGAATCTTCCGGCCTTTGATTTCCTGGTAGGGCTCATGCCCCTTCCCCGCCAGCAGGATCACGTCCGGCTTGGCGGCATGCTTGACCGCCGACAGGATCGCGGCGGCGCGGTCTTCGATGGCCTGGGTCGTGGACGCCGGATGCCGGGCATCCATGCCGGCCACGATCTGGTCGATGATCGCGCGCGGCTCTTCGCTGCGCGGGTTGTCGCTGGTGACCAGCACGTGCCCGGCCATTTGCGCGATGCGGCCCATCTGCGGGCGCTTGCCCGGGTCGCGGTCGCCGCCGCAGCCGAACACGCACCACAGTTCGCCGCCTCGGTCCTGGGCCACCTGGCGCAGCGCGGCCAGGGTCTTTTCCAGCGCGTCCGGGGTGTGGGCGTAGTCGATCACGACCATCGGCGCGTCCTGGCCGCCGACCTGCTGCATGCGGCCCGGGGCCGGGCTCAAGGTCGCGATGGCGTCCAGCGCGGCGGGGAGAACCACGCCCTTGGCCAGCAGCGCGCCCAGCACCGCCAGCGCATTGCTGACGTTGAAGTGGCCGACCAGGCGGGTGCGCGCCTGCGCGCTACCCTGCTCGGTCTCGAGCTGGAATTCGGTGCCGCCCAAGCGGCTGCGCATGCCGCTGGCGCGCAGGATCGCCACGCCCTCGATGGCCGGCTGCTCGGCTTGCGGACGCAGGGTGTACCCGGTCACGCGCACGTCCGCGCGTGCTGCGCGCAGGTGCGCGACGATGCGCTGGCCGGCCTCGTCGTCGAGGTTGACCACGGCATGCTTCAAGCCCGGCCAGTCGAACAGCTGGCGCTTGGCGGCTTCGTAGCTGGCCATGTCGCCGTGGTAGTCGAGGTGGTCGCGCGTCAGGTTGGAAAACACGGCGACGTCGAAATGCATGCCGGCGGTGCGCGCCTCGACCAGCCCGATCGACGAGACTTCGATCGCCAGCGCGCGCGCACCCGCGTCGCGCAGCCCGGCCAGCTCCCCGGCCAGCAGCACCGCGTCGGGCGTGGTGTAGCCGGTGACGTCGAATTCCGGCTCGGCGTGTCCACGCACCAGCCCGACGCCGAGCGTGCCGATGATGGCGCTCGGCGCGTCGCCGATCGAAGCCAGCGCCTGCGCGGTCCACAGCGCGATCGAGGTCTTGCCGTTGGTGCCGGTCACGCCGACGGTGAACATGTCCGCATCCGGCATGCCGTAAAAGGCGTGCGCGATCGGGCCGGCGTTCTTCTTCAGCTCGGGCACGGCCAGATGCGGCAGGTCCAGCGCTTCCGGCCAGGCGAAATCGCGCGGATCGTACACGACCGCGGCCGCGCCCCTGTCGATGGCGGACTGGATGAACTTGCGTCCGTCGGCCGCCTCGCCCGGATAGGCGAAGAACACGTCGCCACGGCCCACGCGGCGCGAGTCGGAGGCCAGTCGAGATGCAGGCGAAGATGCAAAAGCGCCGCCCGGTGCGGCGGCCTCGATCCACTGGAAGATGTCCCTGGTCTCGGTCATCAATTACTCTCCTCGACCGGATGCTCGGGGATGATGATGTCGGTGACCGACGAATCGGGCGGTATGTTCTCGGCCCGCAAGGCGTTTGCCGCCAGTGTCGCGAAGGTCGGCGCCGCGACCGTGCCGCCCCAGTGGCCGGCGCCGACCGGATCGTCGATCATCACCGCGATCACGAAGCGCGGATTGGACATCGGCACGATGCCGGCGAAGGAGCCGATGTAGTGGCTCTGCGAATAGCGGCCGTCGATCACCTTCTGCGCGGTGCCGGTCTTGCCGCCCACGCGGTAGCCGGCGATCTGCGCCTGCGGCGCGGTACCCTCCGGGCTGACCACCGATTCGACCATGGTGCGCATCTGCGCGGCGGTCTTGGGCGAGATGATCTGCTGGCCGACCGGCTTCTCGGTCACCTTCTGGAACGACAGCGGGATGATATCGCCGTTGCGCGCGAAGATCAGCCAGCCGCGCGCCAGCTGCAGCAGCGACATCGAGATGCCCTGGCCGAACGACATGTTGGCCTGGCCGATCTGGCTCCAAGCTTTATACGGACGCACGCGGCCGGCAGCGGCGCCCGGGAAGCCGAAGCGCGGGGCCTGGCCGAAGCCGACCTTGGTAAACATCTCCCACATCTCCTGCGGGGTCAGCATCTGCGCGATCTTGCTGGTGCCGATGTTCGAGGAGTGCTGGATGACTTCGCTGACGTTGATCACGCCGTGCGCGCTGGTGTCGTGCACCACGTGGCCGCCGATCATGATCACGCCGTTGCCGGTGTCGATCATCGTGCTCGGCTTGACCAGGCCCTTGTCCATCGCCAGCGAGACGGTGAACGGCTTGAGGGTCGAACCCGGCTCGAAGGTGTCGGTGATGACGCGGTTGCGCAGCTGCTCGCCGGTCAGGTGCGAGCGGTCGTTCGGGTTGTAGGTCGGCCAGTTGGCCAGCGCCAGCACCTCGCCGGTGTGCACGTCCAGCACCACGGCCGCGCCGGCCTTGGCGTTGAACTTCGCGACCGCGTCCTTGATGCTCTGGTAGGCGATGTACTGCAGCTTGCTGTCGACCGACAGCGTGATGTCCTTGCCGTCGTGCGGCTCGCGCGACATGCCGACGTCCTCGACGATGCGGCCCAGGCGGTCCTTGATCACGCGCCGGCTGCCGGTCTGGCCGACCAGGTTCTTCTGCTGCGCCAGCTCGATGCCTTCCTGGCCGATGTCCTCGACGTTGGTGAAGCCGACCATGTGCGCCATCACATCGCCCTGCGGGTAGTAGCGCTTGTATTCCTTGCGGGTGTCGAGGCCGTCGATGCCGAGCTTCTCGATCTTGGCGATGACGTCCATCTCGACCTGGCGTTTCAGGTAGACGAAGGTGCGGTCGGAGTCGAGCTTCTTCATCAGATCGGCCTGCGGCATCTCGAGCAGGCGCGCCAGTTCGGCCAGCTTCTCGGGCGGCGACTGTTTCACGTCTTCCGGAATCGCCCACACCGCCTTGACCGGCAGCGAGGACGCCAGCACCAGGCCGTTGCGGTCGAGGATCTTGCCGCGCGTGGCCGGCAGCTCGAGCGTGCGCTCGTAGCGGCTCGCGCCCTGCTTCTGCAGGAACTGGTCGGACACGCCCTGCAGCCAGAGCGCGCGTCCGGCCAGCGCCGCGAACGCGGAGAACAGGCCGAACAGCACGACGCGCGAGCGCCAGTCCGGCAGGCGCACCGCCAGCACGGGGCTCTTGGAGAACGCGACGCCTTTAGCGGCGGCGACGCGGGAACCGTTGGTGCCGACCTTCATTTGCCGCCTTCCGTCAGATATTGGGTACGCGCCGGGCTGAGCGGCGTCATGTTCAGCTGGGTGCGCGCGATCTGTTCGATGCGCTCGTTCTTGCCGTAGGTGGACTGGTCGAGCTGGAGCTGGGACCAGTCGATTTCGAGCTGGCGCTGCTGGGTCGCCAGCTTTTCCAGGTCGTTGACGAGGCGGTTGCGCTGGTAGCGCGCGTTCACGACCGACAGCGCGCAGCCCACCAGCAGCACGGTCAGCACGGCGTTGAGCTTGCCGGTCATCGGGTGGTCTCCAGGCGTTCGGCCACGCGCAGCACTGCCGAACGCGCGCGCGCGTTGGCCTCGACTTCGAAGTCGGAGGGCTTGGTCTTGCTGATCAGCTTCATCAAAGGCTGGGGCAAATCGACGGCGCGGATCGGCAGCCGGCGATCCGGCTGCTCGACCTTGGCCTTGGATGCCAGGAACTGCTTGACCATGCGGTCTTCCAGCGAGTGGAAGCTGATGATCGACATGCGCGCGCCGGGCGCGAGCAGTTCGTAGGCAGCACTCAAACCTGCTTCAAGGTCCTCAAGCTCTTTATTGATGAAAATCCGGATAGCCTGAAAGGTGCGAGTTGCCGGATCCTTGCCTTTCTCCCGGGTTTTGACCGCGTTTGCCACGATTGCGGCAAGCTGTCGTGTGCTTGAAATTGGCTCGATTGACCGGCGAGCAGCAATCGCCTTTGCAATCTGAAAAGCAAACCGTTCTTCCCCATAATCGCGAATCACCTTTTCCAGTTGTAGTTCCGGCACCGTGGCCAGCCACTCGGCCGCCGAGATGCCCCGTGTCGTATCCATCCGCATGTCCAGGGGACCATCGTTGCGGAAACTGAAACCGCGGCTCGCATCGTCCACCTGGGGCGAGGAGATGCCCAGGTCGAGCAGGATGCCGTCGACCTGGGCGATCCCGCGGGCCGCCAGCGCTTCGCGCATCGTCGCGAAGCTGTCGTGCACGATCGCGAAACGCGGATCGCCAATCTGTTCCGCCGTGGCGATCGCCTGCGGATCCTTGTCGAATGCGATCAGGCGGCCTTGCGGCGCCAGCTTCGACAGGATCAGCCGGCTGTGGCCGCCGCGGCCGAACGTACCATCGACATACGTACCGGCCGCGCGCGCGCCTTCGAGGGCAAGCGCATCGACCGCTTCATCGAGCAGCACCGTGCGATGCTGCAAATCAGGCACCGGACTCTGGTTCATTGGGTGCCTTAGAAGGAGAAATTGGAAAGGGCGTCGGGCATGCCGCCGGCGACGGCCTGGGCCTCGTCGGCTGCAAGTTTGGCGGCGTCCCAGATCTCGAAATGGGTGCCCATCCCGAGCATCATGACCTCTTTCTCCAGTCCTACTGCGCTGCGCAGCTCGGGCGAAATCAGCACCCGGCCTGCACTGTCCATCTCGACATCGCACGCGTTACCCAGGAAAATGCGCTGCCAGGCGCGCGCCGACATCGGCCAGGACGCGATCTGCTCGCGGTGCTGTTCCCACACCGGGCGCGGAAAGAACAACAGGCAACCATGTGGATGTTTCGTGAGCGTCATACGGCCTTCACACTGCTGACTCAAGGCGTCGCGATGCTTGGCCGGTATTGACATCCGCCCTTTTGCATCGAGATTGATCGCTGACGCGCCCTGAAACACGTATTTACCTAGTTGGAGAGTTATCAGTCTGGTTATTTTTGGAGGCCGGGAAACGGATCGGTCTCCCACAAAACTGCACTTTTTGCCACCGTTTCCCACTTTAAGTGAAGCGTTGTCTGTGGTCAAGCGAATTCACGATTGGAAAACAGGCAAATTGCTAATGAAACCAATGACTTAGCGCACTTCCTTAAAAACCGTTAAAGTGAAAATGTTGAGCAAAATTAGGTACTTAGCCCCTAGACTGCATGTGCTACCTCATCTGCACACATGGGTTTTACCCTTGCTTAATCTCAACTTTTTACTGGAGGTTGGTCGCTTCGGAGGCACAGGCGAAGCGGCGTCTTAGCCGCGTGCAAGTACTCACTAACATCATGCGCCATGCATGGCCGCGCACGGCTGGGCTTGCACGTGCACCTGTGAAATTGCAGATTCATGCGGACGGGTTTAGGATGAAGCCGAGGCGATCACCCAGCCTTGAGCCGTAGTCGGCGGCAGGGCGATGCTTCGATCCTGGTAGGAGAACACCGTGAACAGCATTGCCTTTGCCCGGACCCGCGCCGTGTACGACCTGAACGAGGTCCAGGGCGCGCTCGACCGGAGCCGCGGACGCTCGCCCGAGCTCGAGGCGTTCTACGAACGCATGCTCGAGACCGGCGCCGAGCGTTTCGTGACCACGCCCTCTTCCGTCGATGCCCTCGACCCGCTGTTCGAGGAGTGTCCCAATTTCGACGACGTGCTGGACGACCTGAAGCGCTACCTGCGCCTGTCCCACGCCGGGGACAAAGGGTTCAACGTCATGCCGATCCTGCTGCTGGGCGGGCCCGGCGTCGGCAAGACCCATTTCGCCAAGCGCCTGGCGCGCGTGCTGCAGACCGACTGCGAGCTGATCAGCATGAACGCCCTGTCGGCCGGCTTCGTCATCACCGGCAGCTCGGCCAGCTGGCGCGGAGCCAAGTGCGGCAAGGTCGCCGAACGCCTGGTGCGCGGCCAGTACGCCAATCCGGTGATCGTGCTGGACGAAGTCGAAAAAGCCAGCGGCTCGTCGCAGTCCGACCCGCTGGCTGCGCTCTACCAGTTGCTGGAACCCGAGACCGCCTCGGCCTTTCGCGACGAATTCATCGACGTCGACATCGACGCCAGCCAGATCTTCTGGGTCCTGACCGCCAATTCGCTGGACGGCATCCCGCATCCGCTGCTGAACCGGATGGCGATCTACGACGTGCCGTCGCCGACGCCCGACCAGGCGGCCGGCATCGCCCAGCGCATGTACGGCGGCCTGCTGAAGGAACTGAACCTGGCCGGGTTCGACCCGCTGCTGGGCGACGTGGTGCTCGATCAGCTGGCGGGGGTGTCGCCGCGCGACCTGCGCAAGACCCTGCTGGACGGCCTGGGTTACGCGGTCGCGGACGGGCGCGCGCACGTGCGCGCGCAGGACATCCGTTTGAAACCCACCCCGGGCAAGGGGCGGATCGGGTTTTGATTACTTGAGATTGATCGCGACCACCGCTTCCATGTTCTGGATATACAGGATACCGCTGCGACTCAAGGCCAGGCGGCCCGAAGCCGGATAGCTCCACACCGGCTTGTGGGTAGTCATGTCGATCGCGTACGTGGCCAGGTTGGTGCTGACGAAGATCAGGTTGTTGGTGACGACCGGTTCACCGCCCCAGCTCGTCTCTGCCGCCTGACCGGGCGTCCACGACCATGCCAGCGAGCCGTCGCCCTCATTGCGTGCTTCGATGCGGTACGGCGACAGGTTCGGCACATACACCAAGCCCTTTGAATAGGCTGGCGTCAGCGGATAGTTGCCCGAGACTCGCCAGTCGATATAGCCCTTGGCCGTGTTGAATTTGAGCAGTTCGTTGGCTGTGGAGCCGGCATACGTGGATCCGCTGGCGTAATTGCCGGCAAACGCGTTGCCGTCCGCGCCCAACACCACCGCACCGTTCATCTGGACGGCATACTGCACGTTCTGGTTCTTGATCTCGGTAATCACCACGCCGGTCTTGCGGTCCAGCACGTGCAGTGTGCCGTCGTAGACATAGACCGAGTTCGCGTCTACGGCCGGGCTCCACATCGACACTTGCGCCAAAGTCTTGAAAAACAATTGCTCGCCGCTGGGCTTGAAGCCGTACAGGCCGCCGTAGCTGCCTCCGCTGGTGTACACGGCGTCATTCAGCGCGACCGGTGCCAGGTAGTTTTCCCACTGCGACCCCATCGGCGACTTGAATTGCACCGCGCCGGTGGCCGCGTCGAAAGCGAACATGTACGTGGACCACTGCTGCCCGGCAGCCATGTAGACCGAGCCGTTGGCGAAAGCAGGCGGATTCACCGACGGGAATTGCAGGCCGCTCACATCGTACGACCAGACCACGCTGCCGTCGAATTCCTTGCGGGCCTTGAGCGCGGCGGGGCCGGCGGCGTAGAACAAGCCGTTGCCGATAGCCATAGTCGCCGGAGAACCGTATCCAAACGCCGACTGGGACTGGCTGATGGCAGCCGATTTCCAGCGCAATTTGATCTGGTCGGGGCTGATCGTCACTGGCACGTAACCCGTGTGCGCCGCGTTGCCCTGGAAGGTGCTCCACTCCGGCGCGTCGGTCCACGCCGCCAAGGTCGTCAGGTTATCGCCCGGCCAGGCGGTTCCCGATCCCATCACCGTCAGGTCATAGGGCACGGTGACCGACGACACCGCCTGCGGTGTGGCACAGGCCTGATCGGCGCACAGCTTCAGGGTGATGTTGCCGGTGTAGTGCCCGGCGTCGGCGCCGGCAACGCTGCCCAGCGACAGCGTGTAGCTACCGTCCGTATTCGGTGCGACGCTGACCTGAGAGGCGATCACGTTGGATGGATCGCTCGCGGTCACGAACAGCGTCCCGGCCGGCGTGAAATTGTTGGGTTTGATCTGCACGTTGAAGCTGACGCCAGTGTTCTGCGCCGCCACGCGCGCCATCGACGCCGACAGCACCTTGACCTCGGGCGCCGGTGGTGGTGGCGCTGGCGCTGGCGCTGGCGTCGGCGTCGGCGCGGCCGGTATCGTCGTGCCGACCGGCGCGCTCGCAGCAGGGCTGCCGCCCCCACCGCCACCGCCGCAAGCAGCAAGCGCTGCACTTACCAAAATAAAACTTGCTGTTTTCTTCATGATTGTTTTGTCTCTCTCTTGTTGAATGCATTACAAACAAGCGCGGATCATGCCACGGCTGAGATACCTAAATTCTCTCGAATTATTGCAATCCATAAATTAGTGGTGTTTTGACAAAGAAAGTTCACGATTTACAACAATCAACGCTTATTTTCACTATTGCAATATCAAAAGAGGATCGCATGTAGCGTGGCAACGCAACCGCAGGAGACCGTCATGCTCGGCTTCACCCACCCGCGTCCGCCCAGCCGCAAGGAAGTGGCGATGCAGATCGTCCAGCAGGAAGCGCGCCGGTTCAGCGCCACCGAGCTGACCGTCGAGCTGCCGGACGACCCCGTGGCGGCGCCGCCGCCAGCCGATGCGCCGCTGCGTTTCGAGGTTGCCTACAGCGCCGGCGAATACCGCGGCTTCGTGCGCGACCACCTGGCCTTCCTGCTGCGCCATGCGTCCGCGCGCGAGCGGCGCAGCATGTGGATGTGGCCGGTCGCGATCGCCGCGCTGGCCGCCCTGCTCGCCTGGTTTGCCGGCCCCGGCTGGCTGCGCGGCCTGGCGATGGCGGCGTCTGCGCTCGCGCTGGCCTGGGTGCCGGCGCTGACCGGCTTCTGGGTCGCCCTGCTCGCCACCCCGGTCTTTTATATGAAGAAACGGCGCATGCCGCTGTGCGTGTTCGAGATCGACGCCGCCGGAATCGTGCGCCCCACGCGCAGCGGGCAGCTGGTGCGCCGCTGGGACGAGGTCGAGGCGGTGCGGCGCTGCCGGCAAGGGTATCTGGTGATCGTGGAGAGCGGAGCGATGCCGATTCCGCTGCGCTGCCTGACGGCGACGCAGCAGGAACGTTTTCGCGCCTTCGCCCTCGAGCGCGGCCGCCGCAAGACGCAGGCGGCAACGCCGGCGCCGGCCTAGTTCCTGGCGGCCAGCGGCGCAGGCGGGGCTGTGGGGAGGCCGGCGTCCGGCAGCGCCACCCAGTGGCCGTCGACCTTCCTGAAGTTGCGCGTGTCGACGAAATGGGCGATGCCGCCACGCTCGATCCTGACCTGGGCCGTGTCGGCGCCCACGCGGGCGCCCGCGAAGCGGCTGTGCGGCTCGCCGTGCAGGCTGACGCAGCCGGGCGCGAACGGGCCGCCGCGGTCCGACATCTCGCCGAGCGCGGCGCGGATCTCGGCCGGCAGCGCCGTCATCGACGCGATCTCGCCACTCTGGAGGGCGACGGATTTCCGAGCCGTCTGACCCGTCTGACCCGTCTGACCCGTCTGAGTCTGAGCCGACGCGCCAGCGGCGCCGAGGCTGGCCAGGCACAGGGAAAAGCACAGGGTCGAAAGGCGCATCACAGTGTCCGTCAAGGTGGGCTGGCGCTCAATGTAATCGACCCTGCGCGCGCCGGCAACCAGTTCGGTAGAGGCAAGTGCAAGCGTTTGCAAGCGCGCGCTGCGGCTTTACTCGTCGATCTTCTTGTCTTCGGCCTTGGCCGCCTTCATCGCTTCCGGCTCGAGCTCCTCGGCGCTGCGGTTCAGGCGGATGAACACGCCCCAGCCGGACAACAGGATGCCGGCGGCGACCAGCACCGAAGCGGCATGCGGCAGCATTTCGGGATCTTCGTGCAGCGCTTTGAAGGTGCCGACCAGGCCTTCGATCGACAGCGCGACCACGACCACCACCATGAAGCGCGACAGGTAGCGCCGCACCCGTGTCGGCGCGCTGATGTGGGCGTCGCGGATCACCTCTTCCTCGGTGATGGTCTGCGAGATCTGCAGCGACACCACGGCGATGGCCAGCAGCCCGATCGCTTCGATCGCGGTCTCGCTGCCTTCCGGCCCCTCGCCGATCGCGCTCCAGGCGGTCTGGGTGGCGTACACGGTCAGCATCACGGCCAGGCCGACGAACAGGAGCGCCAGCACGGCGTGGGCGATCGAGAAAAAGGTCTTGAGGATGGACATGCAGGTTCGGGCGTCAGTCAAGGGGTGGGGTCAGCGGGTGTCGGCAAGCGGTCGTCAATACGACCGCATCGATTGTGCATGATTTGGCGCGCCCAAGCCGCACGGCTGCCCGGCTGCCGTCAACGCTGCGCGGCGGTATCGGGCTCGGCCCATGCGCGCGCATGCGCGACCGCGCGCGCCCAACGCGCCATCTTCCGCTCGCGCTGGTCAGGCGACATCGCCGGATCGAAGCGCCGCTCGGCCTGCCACTGGGCCGCGATCTCTTCCTGCGAACCCCAGAAGCCGACCGCCAGCCCGGCCAGGTATGCCGCGCCGAGCGCCGTGGTTTCCGTCACCTTCGGCCGGATCACCGGCACGCCCAGCAGGTCGGCCTGGAACTGCATCAGCAGGTCGTTCCGCGCGGCGCCGCCGTCGGCGCGCACCTCGTGCACGGCGCAGTCGGCGTCCCTCTGCATCGCATTCAGCAGTTCGGCGCTCTGGTAGGCGATCGCCTCGACCGCGGCGCGCGCGATGTGGGCGGCCGTGGTCCCGCGCGTCATGCCGACGAGGGTGCCGCGCGCATACGCGTCCCAGTGCGGCGCGCCCAGGCCGACGAAGGCCGGCACCAGCATCACTTCGCCGCTGTCGGGCACGGACTGGGCCAGCGCCTCGACGTCGCTCGACTGCTTGATGATGCCCAGGCCGTCACGCAGCCACTGGACGGTGGCGCCGCCCATGAAGACGCTGCCTTCCAACACATAGTCGGTGCGGCCATCGACTTTCCAGCCGACCGTCGCCAGCAGGCGATTATGCGAGACCGGCGGCGCGTCGCCGGCATGCATCAGCATGAAGCAGCCGGTGCCATAGGTATTCTTGACCATGCCGCGCCGGTGGCAGGCCTGGCCGAACGTCGCCGCCTGCTGGTCGCCGGCGATGCCGGCCAGCGGGATCGCACGCCCGAACCATTGCGCATCGCAGCGGCCGACCGCTTCGCTGCTGGCCACCACCTCGGGCAGCAGCGCCGCCGGCACGCGAAACAGCGCGAGCAGCTCGTCGTCCCAGCGCAGTTCGTGGATATTGAAAAGCATCGTGCGCGACGCGTTGCTGACGTCGGTAACGTGGCGCCCGGTCAGCTTGAAAGCCAGCCAGCTGTCGACGGTGCCGAAGGCCAGTTCGCCGCGTTCGGCGCGCGCCCGCCCGCCGGGCACGTGGTCCAGGATCCATTCGAGCTTGGTGGCGGAAAAGTAGGCGTCCAGTTCGAGGCCGGTCTTGCGCGCGACAAGGCCGGCCTTGCCTTGCGCGCGCAGGGCGTCGCAGCGCTCGGCCGTGCGCCGGTCCTGCCAGACGATCGCGCGGCACAGCGGCGCACCGCTGGCGCGCTCCCACACCACGGCCGTTTCGCGCTGGTTGGCGATGCCGACCGCGGCGACCTGGCCGGCGTCGACGCCGCTCGATGCCAGCACCTCGCGCGCGCACGCGAGCTGGCTGGCCCAGATGTCGAGCGGATCGTGCTCGACCCAGCCGGGATGCGGAAAATGCTGCGGGTATTCGCGCTGCGCGCTGGCGCAGACCTGGCCGCGGCGGTCGAACAGGATCGCGCGCGAACTGGTGGTGCCCTGGTCGAGGGCGAGAACATAGTGCATCGGTGACTCCTCCAGACAGGTTTGATTGTGCAACCGATATGGCGCATCCGCTACATGTCGCCATAAAGTTACACTATGGAAATAAACTGCCTATACAATCATGTTTACTCATCCATTCCACGACCATTCTATGAAAAACCTGAATATCGGCGCCCGTCTATCGCTCGGCTTCGGACTGGTGCTCGCTTTCACGCTGCTGATGACGGCCATCGGCATCTTCCAGATGCGTTCGGTCGCCGACGCCACCCGCGACATGATGACCGTCCCGCTGACCAAGGAAAGGCTGGTGTCGGACTGGTACCGCCGTATCCACACCAGCGTCACGCGCACCACGGCGATCGCCAGGAGCGCCGACCCGTCGCTGGGCGCCTTCTTCGCCGAGCAGACCGCCGTCTCGACGCGCGAAGTCACCGAGCTGCAGAAGAAGGTCGAGCCGCTGCTCGACACGCCGCAGGAAAAGCAGGCGCTGGCGCGCATCGCCGCCGCACGCAAGCCGTATCTGGCGCTCCGCGACGCCATGACGGCCCTGAAAAAGGATGGCAAGGCCGAGGAAGCGCAGCAGATGCTGGTGCAGCAGTTCCAGCCGGCCGGCGCCGAGTACCTGGCGTCGCTGAGCGACTTCCTCGACCTGCAGCGCGAGGCCATCAACCGCCGCACCGGCGAGGTCGATGCGCTGTACCAGCACAACCGCAGCGTGCTGCTCGGCATGGGCCTGGCCGTGCTGGCATTCGGTGCGGCCTGCGCCTGGTGGCTGACGCGCGGCATCGTGGTGCCGTTGAACCGCGCGGTTGAGATCGCCGTCAGCGTCGCCAACAACGACCTGCGCAGCGACATCGAGGTGAGCAGCCGCGACGAAACCGGCCGCCTGCTGGGCGCGCTCAAGACCATGAACGCCGGGTTGGCGCGCATCGTCGGCCAGGTGCGCTCGGGCACCACGCAGATCGCCACCGCCTCGAGCGAAATCGCGGTCGGCAACCTCGACCTGTCGAGCCGCACCGAACAGCAGGCCAGCGCGCTGGAAGAAACCGCGGCCTCGATGGAAGAATTGACCTCGACCGTGAAACAGAACGCCGACAACGCGCGCCAGGCCAACCAGCTGGCGCTGAGCGCATCGGCGGTGGCGGTGCGCGGCGGCGAAGTGGTCGGCCAGGTGGTCGACACGATGGAGGCGATCAACGCGGCCTCGCGCAAGATCGTCGACATCATCGCCGTGATCGACGGCATCGCCTTCCAGACCAACATCCTGGCCTTGAACGCGGCCGTGGAAGCGGCGCGCGCCGGCGAACAGGGACGCGGCTTCGCGGTCGTGGCCGGCGAAGTGCGCACGCTGGCGCAGCGTTCGGCCAGCGCGGCCAAGGAGATCAAGGCGCTGATCGGCGACTCGGTCGGCAAGATCGACGCCGGCAGCCAGCTGGTGCAATCGGCCGGCACCACGATGGCCGAAGTGGTCACCAGCATCCAGCGCGTGACCGACATCATGGGCGAGATCACCAGCGCCAGCGCGGAGCAAAGCAGCGGCATCGAGCAGGTCAACCGTGCGATTGCCGACATGGATGGCGTCACGCAGCAGAACGCCGCGCTGGTGGAGCAGGCCTCGGCGGCGGCGGCGGCGATGCAGGACCAGGCGCGCGCGCTGGAAGCCACGGTGTCGCTGTTCAAGCTGGCCGGGAGCGCGCAGGCGGAGCCGGTGGCGCGCCTGGCGGCCTGACCCGGCCGTAGCCTGTCTCGAGACGAAAAAGGCGCCCATCGGAGGCGCCTTTTTTCGTTTCTGAATTATGTGTAAAGCAGGCCGATAGGCCGGATTTTGTGTAGTGGTCTCCCTTGCGGGACGCCCCTATGACAGCCATTCCTCTAGGCGCCGAATTACTCCGGCGCTCAAGCTTCCTACCCGCACGCTCCGCGAGCAACCTCAACGCGTGCCTATTTGGAATTGCTCCAGGTGGAGGTTACCGCGTTTCACCGTAACTGAATACGCTCGTCTCTGTGGCCCTGTTCCTCGCCTTATACCCGCTTGCGCCGGCTTTCGGCGGACGGCCGTTAACCGTCACCCTGCTCTATGGAGTCCGGACCTTCCTCCCGCCCACGACCTTGCGGCGTGGACCAGCGGCTGTCTGGCCTGCTTCACGGGCGCTATTCTAACCGATGCGCGCTCCGGCCGGCCCGGGATCGCACCGGCGCTGCCGTTTTTGAAATTCGGTGTCGTAATTTCGCAAGCCAGCCCCGGCGCCCTCCCCTAGAATTGAGCGATGCTTCTTCGATAAGGACACCCTCTCCATGACGCACCCCTCCCGCACCGGCGGCCAGATCCTGGTCGACGCCCTGCAAGTCCACGGCGTGGACATCGCCTTCGGCGTGCCCGGCGAAAGCTACCTGGACGTGCTCGACGCCCTGCACGACTCGAACATCCGCTTCGTCATCAACCGCCAGGAGGGCGGTGCCGCGTTCATGTCCGAGGCCTACGGCAAGCTCACCGGCAAGCCCGGCATCTGCTTCGTCACGCGCGGCCCCGGGGCGACCAACGCCTCGATCGGCGTGCACACGGCATTTCAGGACTCCACGCCGATGATCCTGTTCATCGGCCAGGTCGGGGGCGACTTCATGGACCGCGAAGCTTTCCAGGAGATCGACTACCGCCGCATGTACGGCCAGATGGCCAAGTGGGTGGCGCAGATCGACCGCGCCGAGCGCATCCCCGAATACCTGGCGCGCGCGTTCCAGGTCGCCACCAGCGGCCGGCCGGGGCCGGTGGTGCTGGCGCTGCCGGAGGACATGCTGGTGTCCAGGGCCGAAGTGGCCGACACCCGGCGCTACCAGCCGGTGCAAGCCTCGCCTTCCGCGGCGCAGGTCGACACCTTGCGGGCCATGCTGGCCGCGAGCAAAAAGCCGCTGCTGCTGCTGGGCGGCGGCACCTGGACCGAGCAGGCCTGCGCCGACGTCCAGCGCTTCGCCGAAGCCAACGCGCTGCCGGTCGCCTGCGCTTTCCGCTTCCAGGACCTGCTCGACAACGACCACCCGCACTACGTCGGCGACGTGGGCATCGGCATCAATCCGAAGCTGGCCGCGCGCGTGAAGGACGCCGACCTGATCATCGCCTTCGGTCCGCGCCTGGGCGAGATGACCACCGGCGGCTACTCGCTGCTGGCCGCGCCGGTGCCGCGGCAGACCCTGGTGCACATCCACCCCGATCCGCAGGAGCTGGGCAGCGTCTACCAGGCCGAGCTGATGATCGCCGGCGGCGCGCCGCAAGCCGCCCGGATGCTGGCGGCGATGGAGCCGGTCGATGCTTCCGCTTGGCGTCATACGGTCGAGGAAGCCAAGGCCGAGCTGCGCGCCTGGCAGGAGCAGCCGCCGATTTTCAAAGATGGCGCGGCGCCGCTGGACCTCTGGCAGCTGGTGCAGGAATTGCAGTCCGCCCTGCCCCACGACACCATCGTCACCAACGGCGCCGGCAATTACGCCACCTGGGCGCACCGCTTCTGGCGCTACGGCGGCATGCGCACCCAGCTGGCCCCGACCAGCGGCGCGATGGGCTACGGCGTGCCGGCCGGCGTCGCCGCCAAGATCGTCGACCCGGCCCGCAGCGTGGTGACGTTCGCCGGCGACGGCGAATTCATGATGACCGGCCAGGAGCTGGCCACCGCCGTGCAGTACGGCGCCGGCGTGATCTTCATCGTCTTCAACAACGGCATGTTCGGCACGATCCGCATGCACCAGGAGCGCGAGTATCCGGGCCGGGTCTCGGGCACCGGGTTGCACAATCCGGATTTCGCGGCGCTGGCCCGGGCCTACGGCGGCCAGGGTGAAGTGGTCGAAGCCACCGCCGACTTCGCACCCGCGCTCGCGCGCGCGATCGCGTACACGCGCGCGCATTCGCTGCCGGCGCTGATCGAGCTGCGCTACGACGGCAACCTGATCACGCCGAACGCGACGCTGGAGACGATCCGCGCGAATGCGCAGGCGGCAAAGAAGGCCTGAGCAGCGGCATCAGAGACCCAGCGACCCGTCCAGTCCCAGCTCCGCCGGCCACGGCGCCGGCGTGTCGGACGCGCTGAACGGCCCGCCCGACGGGTGGGTCAGGAACAGCGCGACCAGCATGATGAAGAGCCAGACGACGATGTTGCGCAGCGAGGCCGCACCGGCGCTCGCGGCGTCGCCGGTCAGCAGCCGCTTGAAGAACCTGGAGATCATGGCGTCCCTTTCAGTTTCTTGATATAGGCACAATCTAACCCAGCGCTCGCCATGATTGAGCAAGCGGTGTCGCCAAGTTCCATGATGCGATGCATTCTCGCCACGAAATCGCTGAGCTGACGCAGGCATGCGCTCAGCGGTGTCGCGTCCGCCGCAGTGGCCCGCTCTGGTAGAATACGCGCGACCCTTTTTGGTATGTCCGCCCCGGCGGGCGCCGCACGCAGTTCCTCCCCACGACACCATGTTTAGTTTTTTCAAAAAGAAAAAGCCTGAAGCCGAGACCCCGGCGCAGCCGACGCCGGCCGATGCCGCCGCGTTGGCGCCGGCAGCCCCCGAGGCCGAGGCGCCCGCTCAGCCCGGTTTTCTGCAACGCCTGTTCGGCAGCAACGGTACGCCCGCCTTCGCGCCGGACGATGCCGCCGCGCCGGAAGCCGCAGCACAAGCCGAAGCCCAGGCCGCCGCCGGCGCCGAACTCGACGCCGAACTCCCGGCCGAATCGATCGGCACCGCCTACGAAGGCCAGCTGTTCCCCGAAACCGCCGAACGCCCGGTCAATCCGGCCGAAGCCAAGCGCTCCTGGATGTCGCGCCTGAAGGCCGGCCTGGCCAAGACCTCGAACAACCTGTCGCTGCTGTTCGTCGGCGCGCGCATCGACGAAGACCTGTACGAAGAACTCGAAGGCGCCCTGCTGATGTCGGACGCCGGCATGGACGCGACCCAGTACCTGCTCGACAACCTGCGCCGCAAGGTCAAGGAAGACAAGCTGCTCGAGCCGGCCGCGGTCAAGGCCGCCCTCAAGACCCTGATGGTCGACCTGCTGCGCCCGCTGGAAAAGCCGCTGGAGCTGGGCCGCCATGCGCCGCTGGTGATGATGATCGCGGGCGTCAACGGCGCCGGCAAGACCACCACCATCGGCAAGCTGGCCAAGCACATGCAGCGCTTCGATCAGTCGGTGCTGCTGGCCGCCGGCGACACCTTCCGCGCCGCCGCGCGCGAGCAGCTGATGGTCTGGGGCCAGCGCAACAACGTCACGGTGATCTCGCAGGCGTCGGGCGACCCGGCCGCGGTCGCGTTCGACGCGGTCCAGTCGGGCAAGGCGCGCGGCGTCGACGTGGTCATGGTCGATACCGCCGGCCGCCTGCCGACCCAGCTGCACCTGATGGAAGAGCTCAAGAAGATCAAGCGCGTCATCGGCAAGGGCATGGAAGACGCGCCGCACGAAGTCCTGCTGGTCATCGACGGCAACACCGGCCAGAACGCGCTGGCGCAGGTCAAGGCCTTCGACGATGCGCTGCAGCTGACCGGCCTGGTGATCACCAAGCTGGACGGCACCGCCAAGGGCGGCATCCTGGCCGCGATCGCGCGCACCCGTCCGGTGCCGGTGTACTTCATCGGCGTCGGCGAAAAGCTGGACGACCTGCAGCCCTTCAGCGCCGACGAGTTCGCCGAAGCGCTGCTCGGTTAAGCTGCGGAGCCCATCGACCGTGCCCATGATCGAATTCCAGTCCGTCTCGAAAAAGTATTCGGCCGACGCGCTCGCCCTGCAGGATGTCTCGCTGAACATCGGCAAGGGCGAGCTGGTCTACCTGGCCGGCCCGTCCGGCGCCGGCAAGTCCACGCTGATGAAGATGGTGGCCGCGATCGAGCGCCCGACCTCGGGCCGCGTGATCGTCAACGGCCAGGACATCGGCCGCATCAAGAAGGCCGGCGTGCCCTTCCTGCGCCGTAACCTCGGCCTGATCTTCCAGCACCAGCGCCTGCTGAACGACCGCAGCCTGCTGGCCAACGTGATGCTGCCGCTGATCGTCACCGGCTCGCCCAAGGGGCAGGCCGAGGGGCGCGCCCGCGCCGCGCTGGACAAGGTCGGCCTGCTCGAGCGCGCGGGCGCCCTGCCGGTGGAACTGTCGGGCGGCGAGCAGCAGCGCGTGGCGATCGCGCGCGCGATCGTCAACCGTCCGCAGATCATCCTGGCCGACGAGCCGACCGCCAACCTCGACCGCGCCGCGGCCGACCGCGTGCTCGACGCGCTGCGCGCGTTCCACTCGGTCGGCGTGACCTGCGTGATCTCGACCCATGACGACTTCGTACTGGGCTCGTCGAACGCACGCGTGATCCGCCTCGAACATGGGGCGCTGGTGGCCGATGCGATCGGCGACGTCGCCGGCCATGCCGCGGGAGGCCAAGCATGAACGTCTGGTTCCGCCAGCATCGCTTCGCCCTCGGCGCGGCCTTCGGCCAGGTGCGCAAGACGCCCGGCAGTTTCCTGTTCAACGTGCTGGTGGTGGCGGTGGCGCTGGCGCTGCCCTTCGCCGGCGTGACCCTGCTGGAGAACGTGCGGCCGCTGTCGCAGGAGCTGTCGGTCGACCCCGAAATCAGCCTGTTCATGAAGCAGGACGCGACGCGCGACCAGGCCCAGGCCGTCGATCCGCAATTGCAGCGGATCCTGGCCGGCAGCCACGCCAAGGTCAGCTTCGTGCCGCGCGAGCAGGCGCTGGAAAACCTGCGCGCCAAGAGCGGCCTGACCGACGTGCTGGAGACGCTGGGCGACAACCCGCTGCCGGACAGCTACGTGATGAAGCTGGACGGCTTCGCCAACAGCGGCGCCGACGCCGAGCGCGTCGACGGCCTGGCCGAGCAGATGCGCGCGCTGCCGGGCGTCGACTCGGTGCAGGTCGACTCGGCCTGGGTCAAGCGCCTGGCGGCGCTGCTGAACGTGCTGCGCATGGCGCTGCTGCTGCTGGCGCTGACGCTGGGCGTGGTGGTGATCGCGGTGGTGTTCAACACGATCCGCCTGCAGGTGCTGACCCAGCGCGAGGAAATCGCCGTGTCGAAGCTGCTGGGCGCGACCAACGACTTCATCCACCGTCCGTTTTACTATACCGGCGCCCTGCTCGGCCTGTGCGCCGGCGCGGTGGCGCTGGGCGCGGTAACGCTCGCGCTGCGTCCGCTCAATACCGCCATCGCCGAATTCGCACGCCTGTACGCGTCCGAGTTCCAGCTGGCGCCGCTGCCGCCGCTCGGCCTGGCCGCCCTGCTGGCGATCAGCGCCGGCCTCGGGCTGGCCGGCGCCATGCTGTCGGTGCAGCGCCACCTGGCGCGGCTGAAGTAATGAAGTCAGGGACCGGCGCCGCCCGGACGGGGCACCGGCCATCCCTCCAGCGGCCTTAGCCGCCCACGCTTTCCGACGTCCCCGGGCTCAGGATGCGCGCGTCGAACGGATAAGGACGCGGCGCGTGCTGCAGCGTGACCCACTGGTCGGTGGTGAAGGCCTCGACCGCCCAACGGCCGTTGAAGCGGCCGATGCCGCTGTTCTTCTCGCCACCGAAGGGGCTGAACGGCAAGTCGTTCACCGGCTGGTCGTTGACGTGCGCCATGCCGGCCTGGATCGAGCGCGCGAAGCGCACGCCTTTTTCCAGGTCGCGCGTGAACACCGCCGAGGACAGGCCGTAATCGGTGTCGTTGGCGATGCGCAGCGCCTCGTCGGCATTCGCTGCGCGGATCACCGGCGCGACCGGCCCGAAGATCTCGCGCCGGTACAGCGCGCCTTCCGGCTCGACGTCGGCGAAGACGTGCGGCGGCATCAGCAGTCCCTGCGCCTCGCCGCCGGCCATCTCGCGGTAGCCGGCGCCGCGCGCCAGGGCGATCGTCTCCTGCACGCTTTTCAGCTGGTCGCGATTGATGATCGGACCGATGAAGGTTTCGGGATCGTCCGGACCATTCATCTTGAGCCCTTTCACGCGGGCGGCGTAGCGGTCGACGAACTCGTCGTAGATCGGCGCTTCGACGATCAGGCGGTTCGAGATCATGCAGATCTGGCCCTGGTGCAGGAACTTGCCGAACACGGCGGCATCGACCGCCAGATCAAGGTCGGCATCGGCCAGCACCACCAGCGGGCTGTCGCCGCCGAGCTCCAGTTCGAGACGCTTGATGATCGCGGCCTCGTAGGCGATCTTGCCGATCCCCCGTCCGACCGGCGTCGAGCCGGTGAACGAAATCACGCGCGGCGCCGGATGCTTGACGAAGGCATCGCCGATCTCGCCGCCCGAACCCGGGATGACGTTCAGGATGCCCGGCGGCAGGCCGGCTTCCTCGAACATCTTGGCGAACAGCAGGCCGCCGGTGATCGGGGTGTCCGATGCCGGCTTGAGCACCACGGCATTGCCGACCGCCATGGCCGGCGCCACCGAACGGGCCGACAACTGGAACGGCCAGTTCCACGGCGAAATCACGCCGACCACGCCCACCGGCTTGCGGTAGACGCGGCTTTCCTTGCCGACGGTGTCGTTGGGCAGGATCTTGCCTTCGACCATATACGGCAGCGACGCCGCCTCGAGCATGACGCCCTGCACCGACTTCCACTCGAGCGCCGCCTTGAGCAGGGTGCCCCCGGCTTCGCGCACGATCCAGCCGATGATCTCTTCGCGGCGCTGGTCCATGATCTGGGCGACCTTGGCGAACACCTGTGCACGTTCCGATGGCAGCTTGGCCGCCCATGCGGGCTGGGCGCGGGTGGCGGCATCGTAGGCGGCGTTCAGGTCGGCTTCGTTGGCCTGGGCGACCTCGCCGATCGGCTGTTCGGTCCAGGGGTTCAGATTCGGCCTGGGCTTGGACCCGCCGGCTTTCCAGCGGCCATCGATGAACAGCGTATCGAAATTCTGGTATTCGCGTGCTTCGGCATTCTTGCTCATTGCATTATTCCTTCACGATGATGTGCTTTGAATTCCGCAGGCCAAACCTCTGGTAAATACGTTGCGCATACCGTCCCGGTGGCCTGCCTGGATCATGAACGTAGCATAGGCATGGAATCTCGCGCGTCCGGCTGCCGCAGCGCAGCAATAAGGAAACCCGCGTCTTGGGGGGCGTTGTCGTCGGTGCCGAGGGGGAATCGGCGCATCGCGCCGAGGAACGTCATGGAGCAGATTGCCGGTGTCCGCAATGAACTCGGACCTTGGAACGCCTTGTGTTTTTGTGAACTCTTCCGCTGTTCGCCAGTCAAGTCCACGGCGGACGCAAGGCATCGGCCTACATGTCTAGGTGCGCCAGTTCACAGACCTCTGTAACTTGCAGGCATAACCTATCTTCTACCGATTTCAAACGTTTCAAGCCCCGCGTTTGATTTAAATCAGCTGCATCACAGTGCCACCTCTACAGTTGAACCGATCCGTTTTCGATTCCTGTAAGCAACACTTTAACGAAACTTAAGGACGTCAGCGGAAATATGGTGGCGGCTAGCACTCACCTCAAGAGAGTGCTAATATCTTGTCCGTACACGACGGGTTTGGCTATTGAAAGCATCCCGTCCGCATCCCATAATCGCCGCGCCTCCGGGGCAGCCTTTATGGCATTGACGATGCAGCAGCTTTTTACGAGGGAGTGAACATGTCCGCACAATCCGCATTGGTACCTACCGGCAGCCGTGCTCTTGGACTGGGTTTCAACGGCAATCTCGGCAATATCGACGCTTATATCTCCGCGGTGAACCGCCTGCCGATGCTGACCCACGAGGAAGAGATCTCGCTGGCGAAGCGGCTGCGCGACGACAACGATCTGGACGCCGCGCAAAAGATGGTGATGTCCCACCTGCGCCTGGTGGTGTCGATCGCACGCGGCTACCTGGGCTATGGCCTGCCGCACGCCGACCTGATCCAGGAAGGCAACATCGGCCTGATGAAGGCAGTCAAGCGCTTCGACCCGAACCAGGGCGTACGCCTGGTGTCCTACGCGATGCACTGGATCAAGGCCGAGATGCACGAATACATCTTGAAGAACTGGCGTCTGGTCAAGGTCGCGACGACCAAAGCCCAGCGCAAACTGTTCTTCAACCTGCGCAGCAACAAGCAGGGCCTGGACGCTATGTCGCCGCAGCAAGTCGACGACCTGGCCAAGATGCTCGACGTCAAGCGCGAAGAAGTGATCGAGATGGAAACGCGCCTGTCGGGCCGCGACATCGCGCTGGAAGCGCCGACCGACGACGAAGACGACAAGTTCTCGCCGATCGCTTACCTGTCGTCGGACCAGCAGGAACCGACCAAGGTGCTGGAAGCCGAAGAAGTGGTGCGCCTGCAGTCGGAAGGCCTGGAAACGGCCCTGGGCAAGCTGGACCCGCGCTCGCGCCGCATCGTGGAAGCGCGCTGGCTGGCCAACGACGACGGCTCGGGCGCCACGCTGCACACGCTGGCCGAGGAGTTCGGCGTGTCGGCAGAGCGTATCCGCCAGATCGAAACCGCAGCACTGAAAAAGATGAAAACGGCGCTGGCCGCTTACGTCTGATTCCTTACCGCAGCATCAGGAAAGCGCCTTCGGGCGCTTTTTTTTGGTCACTTATGCAGTGACAATATGCGTATTTACGAGCTTGCCGATCTGATACCCTAGCGGACTCATCAATCACAAGTCGACGTACATGACACACTTTCTTTCTATCTGATCGAAATCATCGGTTTGGTGCTGCTGGCGGTGGGCTATCGCAAGACCAACCGCAACCTGCTGCTGGCGGCGGCGCTTATGATGTGGCTCGGCGCAGGCTTGAACGACTTTACCCAAGGCTTCGTGGACGGTGTCAGCCGCGCGTGATTCGCCTCTGATTTAGCGCAACACGAAAAAAGGCGCCTCCGGGGCGCCTTTTCTTTCGGTGCACCGATCCGGCGATCGATCGACGTCTTTCCTCCAGCCCGTAGGCACGATGGTGCATGCGACCCGGGTTTTCACGCCCGATGATTCGCCGCGCGCCGGGCGCAATACCGCGCTGATGTGCGCCAGCGCCGCGTGCGCTGCAGCTGCAGTTGCAGTATCGCTCGACTTCCGAGGCCGGCATGCATGCCCGCCGGCTCAGCTGCCCAGCTTGTCCTTGAAGAACGCAACCGTGCGGCTCCACGCCAGCTTGGCCGCCGCTTCGTCGAAGCGCGGGGTGGTGTCGTTGTTGAAACCGTGCTGCGCGTCGGCGTAGACGAAATGCTGGTAGTCGACGTGGTTGGCCTTGAGCGCGGCCTCGTACGCCGGCCAGCCGGCCAGGATGCGCTCGTCCTTGCCGGCGTCGTGCAACTGCAGCGGCGCGTGGATGTGCGCCACCTCGGCCGCTGCCGGCTGCATGCCGTAAAAGGCCACCGCCGCGCCCAGATCCGGCAATTGCGTGGCGAGATAGTTGGCGATGCCGCCGCCGTAGCAAAAGCCCACCACCCCGACCTTGCCATTCGCCTGCGGCAGCGTCTTGAGCAGCTGGGCCGCGGCGACGAAATCGGCGCGCGTCTTGGCCTGGTCGAGCTTGGGGAACAGCTCGCGCGCCTTGTCCTCGTCGCCGGGGTAGCCGCCGAGCGGGAACAGCGCGTCCGGCGCGAACGCGATGAAGCCGTCCAGCGCCAGGCGGCGCGCGATGTCCTCGATGTGCGGGTTCAGGCCGCGGTTCTCGTGCACCACCAGGATCGCCGGCAGCTTGCCCTTGGCGCTGGCCGGCATCGCCAGGTAGCCGCGCAGCTTGCCGTAGCCTTGCGGCGACGGGAATTCCTGGTAACGCGTGGTCAAGCGCGCATCCGACGGCGCCACCACCGGCGCGGCGAACGACGGCGACAATTGCGCCAGCAGCGTGGCCGCGCTCGCGCCGCCCACGGCATAGCGGCCGGCGCGGGACAGGAAGTCGCGCCGCGACAGGCGTCCGTGGACGTAGCCGTCGAACAGTTTCAGGACTTCGGGATCGAAATCCTCGGAGGTCAAGCGCGTCATCCGGGTCTCCTGGTGAGTTGACAAGTGCTCAACAGGATACGCCATCCGGAGCGCGAATTGTGCAGGCGTCGCGTTTTGATACTATTTGCTTAATGCAAATGTCCGAATGCTCCATGATGCCATCGCGGTTCCCGCCTCGTCCCCTTGCCATCGCGGCCGCCTTCACCATGGCAGCCGGTGTCGCCCTGGGCGGCTGCGCGGTCAACCCGATCCGCGACGGCGTCTATCCGCTCCAGCCCGAACAGAGCGTGACCCTGGCGCCGGGCACCACGCTCACCTACGACAGCTTCAGCGACAGCCGCTGCCCGGCCAACACCCAGTGCATCTGGGCCGGACGGCTGATCCTGCGCTTCATCGTCGATGGCCCGGGCGGGCGCGAAGAGTTCAGCCTCGGTCCCGACCAGGCCGTGGCGGCGCCCAACGCGCTGCACGGCGCGCGCGTGTCGCTCGACGTGCGCGCGCTCCCGCCCGCGCGCGCGGGCGCAGGCGCGCACGCGGCCGACCCGCTGGCCGTCACGCTCAGGATCAGCCAGGCCGGCGCGCCGGCTTCCGCGTCCACTGTCCCTTTCACTTCCACACCACCCCGACCATGACCACCCACGTCAAACCCCTGCTGCTGGCGATCGCGCTGGCGTGCCCCGCCGCCTTCGCCGCGCCGCCGGTCGCCACCGGCACCGGCGGCGCCGTCGCCACCATCAGCGAAAAGGCCTCGCAATCGGCGCTCGCCATCCTCAACAAGGGCGGCAACGCCATCGACGCCACCGTGGCGGCGGCCGCGACGCTGGGCGTCACCGATCCGTTCAGCTGCGGCATCGGCGGCGGCGGCTTCATGGTGATCTACCTGGCCAAGGACAAGCGCGTGGTCACGATCGACCACCGCGAGACCGCGCCGAATTCGTTCACGCCGGCCGTGTTCCAGGAAAACGGCAAGCCGATCGACTTCGACACCGCGGTCGCCAGCGGCGCGTCGGTGGGCGTGCCGGGCACGGTGCGCGGCTGGCACGAGGCGCTCGAGCGCTACGGCACGATGTCGTTCAAGCAGGTGCTGGCGCCGGCCATTCAGGTCGCGACCAAGGGCTATCCGGTCACGCCGACGCTGCACGGCCTGATGGTCGAGAACGAAAAGAAGTTCAGCCTGTTCGGCAGCACCAGCCAGCTGTATCTCAAGAATGGCCGGGCGCTCCCGGTCGGGACGATCGTCAGGAATCCGGACCTGGCCAAGGCCTACCGCGAACTGGCCACGCGCGGCTACAAGGCGTTTTATGAAGGCCCGATGGCGCAGGCCGTGGTCGACGCGGTCAACCGCCCACCGCTGGTCGCGGGCGCCTCGGTGCGCGCCGGCGGCATGACGCTGGCCGACCTGTCCAACTACGAGGTGCGCATCCGCCAGCCGGTGCATTCGACCTACCGCGGCTACGATTTGTACGGCATGGCGCAGCCCAGCAGCGGCGGCGTGACGGTGGCAGAAGCGCTCAACATCCTCGAGGGCTACGACCTGAAGTCGATGCCGCGCGCGAATGCCGAGCACCTCTACCTGGAAGCCAGCCGCCTCGCTTTTGCCGACCGCAACGCCTTCCTCGGCGACCCGGAATACGTCGACGCGCCGGTCGACGGCATCCTGTCGAAGCAGTTCGCGGCCCAGCGCCGCTCGCTGATCAACCCGAACCGCGCCGCGCCCAAGATCGTCCCGGCCGGCGACGCCTTTTTATACGAGAACGACCAGAGCTTCCCGCTGCGCCCGATGCAGAACCAGATCATGCGCGAGGGCGTGCACACGACCCACCTGACGGTGTCGGACAAGGAAGGCAATATCGTGTCGTACACCTTCACCATCGAATCCTGGGGCGGCAGCGGGATCGTGGTGCCGGGCTACGGCTTCCTGCTGAATAACGAGATGACCGACTTCGACTTCAGCGGCCCGGCCCCCAACATTCCGGAAGCCGGCAAGCGCCCGCGCTCGTCGATGGCGCCGACCATCGCCTTCAAGGACGGCAAGCCGGCCTTCACCATCGGCAGCCCGGGCGGCGCGACCATCATCACGACCGTGCTGCAGACCATCGTCAACTACCTCGACTTCGGCATGCCGATGAACGAGGCGATCGACGCGCCGCGCCTGTCCGAGCGCAACGAGGCCGCGACCGAGGTCGAAGCCGGCTTCACCGGCAGCGCGCAAGCCAAGGCGCTGGAAGCGTTTGGGCACAAGTGGACGGTCAGCCCGGAAGAGATCGGCGCGGCGAACGCCATCGTGTTCAACCCGGACGGCACGGTGACGGCGGTCAGCGAAGGCAAGCGGCATGGCACCGGGACGGCGCTGGTGCAGAAGAAGGGGTACTGAGTGGGCATTGAAGCAAGCAGCGGCGGCACCCGACCGGCTCAGGACTCAATTCATGCTGTAACCGGAGCCTGCTTTAGCAAAACGGTGTCCTGCATCACTGCGCCTTGGTGTAAGACAATAACGCGCTGAGCCATGGCAATCGTTTCGGGCCGATGGGCCACTATGATGCGGGTTAAAGGCAACTGCTTGATCGCCGTGTTAACTGCTTGTTCATTGTGTATGTCTAGATGACTTGTTGCTTCATCGAGGACAAGTAGCTTGGGTTTTCTATATAGTGCTCGCGCAAGTAGAACGCGCTGCATCTGACCTCCCGACAAGCCAGAACCGATATCACCGATCAGCGTGTTGTACCCCATTGGCATCATGACGATATCAGCATGTACTGAAGCAAGCTGGGCGCATGCCTCAATACCGGCTTGGTTGCGGGACGGGTCAAAAAAGCAGATGTTGTCACCGACCGACCCTGAAAACAAGGCGTCGTCCTGCATTACCGTACCGATCATTTTGCGATAGTTCGACAATCCGAGATGTCCGATCTCGATTCCGCCAATCAAGATATTTCCTTCACTGGGCTCAACCAATCCCAGCAGCAACTTCATGAGGGTAGTTTTGCCACAACCTGAATGTCCCGTGATTGCAATGGACTGTCCAGCCGGAATAGTAAGATTGAGCTGCTTGAGCACGTAGGGTTCACCATCGGCGTACCGGAACGATACATTTCGGAATTCGATGGAAGGAGTAATCCCTTCCATGTCGATTTCTGCATCTTGGACATCCTGTTCAGGTTCGGTCATTAGAATATCTGCGAGGCGCTCGCCGTGCAGCTTCATCATGCGAAACTCAAACAACTTATCAACGAGGCTCGCTGTCCGCTGGCTGAACTGGTCTTTATAGCTGATAAAAGCAAATAACATCCCGACAGAAAACTGATTGTCCAGTACGGCGAGTGCAGCGAGCCAGATGACGATGATTCGCTCTGCACTAATCAAAAATGTGTTTGCTGTCTGGTATGAAACTGCCAATTTCGAAATGTGCAGATCGGCATTGAACTGATCGGCGAGGATATTCATCCAGCCAGCACGCCGTTCTTCAGCGCGGTCGAACAGGCGCACGCTTTGCACTCCTCGCACGGATTCAAGGAAGTGGGTCTGTTGCTTAGCCGCATGGATGATCTGCTCGGCAGTAGCTGCACGCAAAGACCGAAAAATCAACCAGCGCAATAAGACGTACAATCCAATCGCAGCACAGGCGACACTCGCCAATTTTACGCTATAAAAAAGCATCATGCCTAGCGTTCCAACTGCCAACACGCCGTCTATCACGCCTTCGATGAATTGCGTGGTGATTCCACGTTGAATGGTCTGGATAGAACTAAAGCGTGAAACTATATCGCCGCTATGCCGATTTGCGAAGTAAGACAGCGGAAGTTTCATTAAGTGAGTGAAGGCATTTCCGAACCACTGAAAGTTCAGACTAGTGGACAAAATAGTCGTCACCCACGAGCGCACGGCGCCGATTGCCGTCTGCACAGTCACCAAGGCCAAAAAACCCAGTCCGAGTACGGTAACAAGATCGCGGTCGGATGTCACTAGGGCTTCGTCGGCAATCCATTGCAGGTAAAAAGGGGCCACTAATAGACAGATCTGCAGCGCCAGACCTAAAAGCAGAATCTGACCCAAGCCCTGCCGCAGGCCGGCAACTCGACCCATAAGCGACCGCATGGAAAATTTTGCGGTCTCCTGTTGTTTCTTAAAAGCGCCCGTTGGCGATAGCTCAAGTGCGACGCCAGTGAAATGATTTGCAAAATCATCCAGCAGAAGTTTACGCTCGCCAACTGCTGGATCATGGATGATAGCATTATTTGCCGACACCGATTTCAAGACAACGAAATGGTTGAGATCCCAGTGCAAGACGCATGGCAACTTGAGGTCTGGTAGATGCTGCATGTCCAGCTTCAACGGACGTGTGCTCAGCGATAAGCCCTGCGCCATAGCGATGATACTTTTTAGTGTGACCCCCTTGAGAGAAACCGAATATCTTCTGCGCATGTTGGCAATATCGATTTGGTGCCCCCAATAACTGGCAACCATGCTGAGACAGGCCAAGCCGCATTCGGCTGCCTCGGTCTGAAGCAATACTGGCAAACGATTGGAGCGCCAGAAAGTTAGATGAGGCGAAGCTTGAAATTTCATTGGTCTTTTACAAAAAAAATGTATTTCGGCGTGTTGCCAGAGCTAGGCAGATTCAGTAAAAAAATTACATACGTCCAGAGATACTGAATATCGGCTCAAGGACCCATTCGTACAGGTGGCGACGCTCTAACAAAACGCTTGCATCCACCAGCATTCCCGACCTGAGTGGCATTTCCTGGCCGTATGCCTTTATCGTTTGCTTGTTTAGCTTCAAACGGATCCGATACAAGGGTTCGGCCACGCTACCGCTTGGCAGGGTCGCTCCAGGAAGAGCCATCTCGTCTGGACGCAATGACGTATTTGCGACCTCGGTGATGATGGCGGTATGCTGCCCAAACTTTTGATAAGGATAGGCTTGGTAACGCAGCAATACCTGCATGCCGGGCTTGACGAATCCTATAGAGCGCGACGGCGCGTAGATCTCCGCCTCCAAGGCAGCATCCAAGGGCAATACGGACGCAATAGCCTGGCCGCTCGACACAGTTTGCCCCTCTTCCGCAGTAATGGCCGTAACTACACCGGACTGGGGACTGCGAATCAAAATCTCGCGACGCGCTTCGCTATCGGTCAAGTCTTGTGCAACAGTTGAAATATTGCGCTGTAGTGCAGCCGCATCACGTTTGGATTGGATATTCAGATCACGCAATTCGGCATTCGCTGCGTCGAAGTCTCGCTGAGTGGCGGTTTTAGTACGGAAAAAGTCACTCAAGCGTTGGCGTTGGTCCAGCAACTCTGCCTGCTTATCCTGGGCCTGGGCTGAAGAAATATAGTGAGATGCCTGCAAATCGCTGTAGCGCTGCCACGACTGTTCTGAGAGTACCACACGCTGTTTCTGGAGTGCAATCTGCTCGTTGAGTCTATCCAAGTCCGAGGTTATGTCGGTCATTTTCTTGCGTAATGCATCCGCACGTTGGTATGCCTGCATTTCCAGCTGCTTTAGCTCGTCGCGGTAGCTGTCACGACGGGTCTTGAGCAAGGCCGAAATCGTCTTTTGGGCATCGCCAGCCGCCGCGCTGCGATCGCTACTTAACACGAACAATACATCTCCAGCTGAAATATGCTGACCTTCCTTTACCCGTCTGAACTTGACGGTACCAGTCTGTATCGGAACGATTCTAATGACACCTGCAGAAGGCAGCAGAACACCTTGGCACTGGGCTTTTCTGGTAGTAGAAAAACTATAGAAGAATGCCACAATGCTTACGGCGATTGCGACAAACAGCCACGTCAGCACTCGGAAGCTCACCGGCTGCGCAAGGCTCACGGATCCATACTGGCGAATACCTGCGCGCTCAACGGCTTGTTTCCGAAACAGGGGACGGGAACTGGAGGAAACACGGGGGGGAAAGCTCGTCACTTGAAGGTCAACCTTGTACACAAAAAACAATCAACTTCTTGCCGACTGATACTTACGAAAAGATGGTCGCCATCCAGGAATGGATCCATCTATTTCTGCCTCGCCAGATTGCTTAATTTAAAAGAAACTTGCCAGAATTAACGCAATAATATTATGAAAAAAATGAAGCGCAGCTGTTATTGCGAACGCATAGCGCCATGACAACTTGGAGCATGTCAGATAACATATACCTAAAACAGTCCCACCAGATAATCCATTTAATAAAGGTAACGGGCTGAAGGATAGCGAAATATGTGCCAATACGAACGGAGCGATCACGATAGCCATACAACGCCAACCCACTAAACCTTTCCGAGCACAAAATCGTACTGGTATATGTTGCAATATCAGCGTCTCAAATAAAGGAGCATAAACAAGTGCAAGAAAATATTTTATATAACCCAACTGGTCAATTAAGCCTGGCCTGTCGTCAGGAAATAAGTACGATGCAACAAATGGAATTGTTGATGCAAGCAGCAGCAAAATAAAGAAGAGCGGCCGGCTTTTCTGATGTAAACGGAAGAAAAAATTTTCCAAATTGCGATCAACCCGGCACAAGGCCGGGCTCTTCTACTCAAAATTATTACTTCTGAGCGCCAGCATCCCAGCCAGCACTAAAACCGCGAACGAAATCGGTAATTTGGTCAGCCACCCAAACCAGATCTTTCGGACCTAAAGCACCGGAGACCTCATCCATTTCCTGCATTGTCATTTCTTGCATTTAACTTCCCTTTTTATTAAAAACTAAAATTTCCGACATAAAAGGGAGCGGTATCAACCGCCACCCGACCATGCCCACTCGTCATCAGCAACTCGACTCGCGGAAATCACATATCCGATCGCGTAGCCAACGTAATACATGATACCGGCACCGGAAATCTCTTCGATTTCCTGCAGATTCAGCTCTTGCATTCCAACTCCGTTTGCTTTGATTGTTAAGAACTAGCAAATAAATAGACGAATCTTTCATCCATTCAGTCTGCACCGCAGTGCGATTTAAACCGTGACGCACCGAAGTGAATGGAGTATTGACGCAAAAACTGAAGCAGTCAAGAAAAAAATGTATCTATTTATAAATAGTATTTTCTTAAGTGACAAGTAGTGAGATTTGCTTTACTACATAGCAAAAACAGTGAATTTTTCGACGCAATAATTAATTAAGTTATAATCCATTTTAGCAAAATCTATCAAATTCTAACTAAAAAGAAGTTTTGCCCGCAAGAGGAATCAGACCGCCCACGCCAGAGGAACGCGTTTGTCGTCCCATCACCAAATAAAAAAAGCGCCTTTTGAAAGGCGCTTTTTAGAAAGCTGAAAATATCTGCGTCTGCAGTCACAGGTGCGGCAGGATCTGCGGCAGCAGCTCGTCGATGGTGCGGCCGCTGCCGTTCTCGCCGATCGCGTGCATCTTCCATTCGCCGTTATGGCGGTACAGCTTGGCCATGATCTGGGCCGTGTGCGAACTCTGCACCGACAAATCGTAGCGCGCGACTTCGCGCTTGGAAGCGGTATCGACCAGGCGGCAGAAAGCGTTCGCCACCTGCGCGAAGTTCTGGCCGGTGAAGCTGTTCACCGTGAACACCAGCGACTTGACGTGCTCCGGCACGCGATTCAGTTCGACGACGATCTGCTCGTCGTCGCCATCGCCGGCGCCGGTGCGGTTGTCGCCGGTGTGCGTGATGCTGCCGTCACGGCTTTTCAGCTGGCGGAACCAGACCACATCGACCGGGCGGTTGCTGTCGTCGAACAGCACGCAGGACGCGTCCAGGTCGATCGAATCGCCCTTGCCGCCGCCAAAACCGAGGAAGCCGCGCTTCTGCGCGACGTCCCAGCCCAGGCCCATGGTGACGCGCGACAGCGCGCCGCCGGCTTCCTTCTCGAGCGAGATCTTCTGCCCTTTGGTGAGATTGACTGCCATGATGATGTACTCCTAAAAATTAGCCCTTCGGCGATTGCATCCAGGCCTTGAAGGCGTCGCGGTTGCGCGAGCAGACGAACACCTTGCCGCGCCCGGAAAAGCGCAGCACCATGCCTTCGCCGCTGGTCTGGCTGTTGATCAGGTTGCCCAGGAAGCCGCCGCTGGTCCCGGTGGTGATCGAGATTTCATAGCGGAGCAGGCTGTCCCAGGCGACCACGTGGGCGTTGTCGATGATCGCGTCCTTGCCCGGCTCGACGTCCAGCATGTGCATCGAGCCGAAGCCGGACACCACGACCTGGCCCTGGCCGCCCGTCTCGGTGACGAAAAAGCCGCCGCTCTGCGCGAACAGCGCGTTGCCCAGGCTCTGGGTGCGCACGCGCAAATCGATGCCGCTGGTGGCCGCGACGAACGCGCCGTCGCTGATGATGTACTGGCTCGGGCCACAGTCGACCACCTGCATCGCGCCGGGCAGCGTGGGCGACAGCAGGCAATCGCCGTCGCCTCGCGTGGCCTCGATGTGCTGCTGGAAGAAGGACTCGCCGTTGGCGAAGGTGCGCATCAGCGCGCTGCCCAGGCCGCCCTTCATCTTGCCCTTCAGGTCGAGCGTGGCTTCCATCATCACCATCGCGTCGGACTCGCAGTAGATGGTTTCGCCCTGCTTCAATGCGACGTGCAGGAAGGGGTCGATGTCCCCGGTCACAGTAAATCTAGGCATCGCGCTTCCTCGCTCAGACGTTCACGCCGTAGTTCTTGGCCAGGGGCCCCAGGCCGCCCTGGAAGCCCTGGCCGACGGCGCGGAACTTCCAGTCGGCGCCGTTGCGGTAGACCTCGCCGAAGATCATCGCCGCTTCGGTCGACGAATCTTCCGACAGGTCGTAGCGTGCGATCTCGCTGCCGTTGGCGCCGTTCACGCAACGCACGAAGGCCTTGGCGACCTGGCCGAAGTTCTGGCGGCGCGCGTCGGCTTCGTGGATCGTCACCGCGAAGGCGATGCGCTCGACGTCGGCCGGCACCTTCGACAAGTCGATGTTGACGGTCTCGTCGTCGCCTTCGCCGGCGCCGGTGCGGTTGTCGCCCGAGTGCTCGACCGAACCGTCGGTCGAACGCAGGTTGTTGTAGAAGATGAAGTCGCCGTCGCCGCGGACCTTGCCGCTCGCGTTCAGCATGAACACGACGCCGTCGAGATCGAACGCCGCGCCGTCGGTGGAGCGCACGTCCCAGCCAAGGCCGACCTGCAGCTTGGTGAGACCCGGCGCTTCTTTGGACAGGTTGACGTTGCCGCCTTTTTGCAGGCTGATTGCCATGGTGATTCTCCTTTTACGATGCTTCGTGGTTGTACAACGAGTTTGTTTGTTTCACTGCTTGCTTCATTGTCTGCTTCATTCAGCGTGGGCGACGGCCTTGGCATGTCCGCCCAGCGCTTCCTGCTTCTTGCGATACCGGATCGACGACCAGACCGAGGCGCCGATGAAGGCCACGCCCGCCAGGCCGGTGACCAGCTCAGGCACGTGGAACTTCATGCTGGCCAACATGATCAGGGCCAGGATGCCGATGGCGTAGTGCGCGCCGTGCTCCAGGTAGACGAACTGGTCGAGCGTGCCCTTCTCCACCAGGTACACCGTCAGCGAGCGCACGAACATCGCGCCGATCGCCAGGCCCAGCATGATGATCACGACGTCGTTGGTGATCGCAAACGCGCCGATCACGCCGTCGAAGCTGAACGACGCATCCAGCACTTCCAGGTACAGGAAACCGCCGATACCGCCTTTCACGACCATGTTGCCGACGCCTTCCGCGCCCGCTTCCGACTTTTCCAGCAGGTTCGACAGCACGTCGACGCCGACGTAGACCAGGATGCCCCACAAGCCCGACATCAGGACCACCATCTTCTGCGCTTCGGTCACCAGGCCGAGGCTGGCCATCAGCGTGCCCAGCGCGACCATCACCGAGATCGACGAAGTCTTGCCGAACGACGCCAACTTCTCTTCGACGTTGCCGAGCCAGTGGTGTTCCTTCTCGTCGTCGAACAGGAAGTTGAGGAAGACCAGCAGCAGGAACATGCCGCCGAACGCCGCCACTTCAGCGTGGTGGTTGGTCAGGTGCATCGAGTACTGCTTCGGATCCTGCAAGGCCATGTGCCAGACGTCGATCATGCCGATGTCGGCCGCCACCGCGACGATCACCAGCGGGAACAGCAGGCGCATGCCGAACACGGCGATGATGATGCCGACGCCCAGGAACAGCTTCTTCCAGAACGGGCTCCAAGTCTTGAGCACGGAGGCGTTGACCACCGCGTTGTCGAACGAGAGCGAGACTTCCATCACCGCCAGGATGGCGGCGACGCCGATGCCGGTCAGTGCGCCGGCGATGCCCGCGTGTTCGTAGCCCCACCAGGCCGACAATGCCAGGCAAAGCGCGGTGACGATGAACGACACTCTAAAATGTTTCATTTGCAGCACCCCTGTATTTATATGAGTCTTTGCGCGATACGATGGCGCGATTGACAGGGAAGCAGTCTAAAGCTGTGCGCCTGAAGTAAAAAGCGCAGATAATATGAGAGTTACTTCGGTAAAACCTCAGTATTTGACATCAGGTATGAAAAACGAAATCAATTTCCGTCATCTGTACTACTTCTGGGTGGTGGCCAAGGAAGGCGGCATCACGCGCGCGGCCGAGCGCCTGGGCCTGGCGGTGCAGACCGTCAGCGCCCAGCTGACCCTGCTCGAGCAGTCGCTCGGCAAGACCCTGTTCGCGCAGCAGGGCCGGCGCCTGGTGCTGACCGAGGCCGGGCGCCTGGCGCTGAGCTACGCCGACCAGATCTTCCTGCTGGGCGAACAGATGCAGGAAGCGCTGCACGAGGCCGACAGCGGGCGCCTGCGCCTGACGGTCGGCATCTCGGATTCGCTGCCCAAGCTGTCGGCCTACCGCATGCTGGAAGCGGCCACGCAGATGAACCGTCCGGTGCGCCTGGTCTGCTACGAAGACCAGTTCGAGGCGCTGCTGGCCGACCTCGCCCTGCACAAGCTGGACGTGGTGCTGACCGACCGCGAAGTGCGTGCGGGCGGCACGATGAAGGTGTTCAGCCACCGCCTGTTCGACAGCGAGCTGGTGGTGGTGGGCGCGCCGGCGCTGGCCGAGGTTTACCGCGAAGGCTTCCCGAACAACCTGAACAGCGCGCCGTTCCTGCTGCCGACACGTAATAATGCCCTGCGCGGCAAGATCGACGAATGGTTCGTGCAGCACGGCGTGCGGCCCGACGTGGTCGGCGAGTTCGAGGACAATGCACTGGTCAGCACCTTCGGGCGGCGCGGCCTCGGCCTGTTCTTCGCCCCGGCCACGCTGGCGCCCGACGTGGCCGAGCAGTTCGGCGCGGCGCAGGTGGGCGTCGCGGCCGGCGTGCGCGAACAGTTCTACATGATCTCGAACGACCGCAAGATCCAGCATCCGGCCGTCGAGGCGATGCTGGCGGCGGCGCAGGATGGGATGGCTGCGGCCGGCTGAGCGCTACAATAAAGATTCCGCCGCCCGGCCTTTGCCGGGAGGACGTAACCAACTAAGACGATATGCATAATGTTCTCCTCGTCGTTCTCGCGCTGCTGCTGGTGGTGCTGAACGGCTTTTTCGTGGCGGCCGAATTCGGCATCGTCACGCTGCGCAAGACGCGCGTGCGCGCGATCGCCAAGACCGCCGGCCTGCGCGGGCGCATCCTGGCCAAGGTCCACGGCCAGCTCGACGCTTACCTGTCGGCCTGCCAGCTCGGCATCACCCTCGCCTCGCTCGGCCTGGGCTGGGTCGGCGAGCCGGCCTTCGCCGCGCTGCTGGAGCCGGCCTTCGCCATCGTCGGCGTGACCAGCCCGCAGGTGATCCACGGCGTCTCGTTCGTGATCGCGTTCGGCGTGATCTCGTTCCTGCACATCGTGGTGGGCGAACTGGCGCCGAAGTCGCTGGCGATCCGCATCCCGGAAGCGATCGGCCTGTGGAGCGCGCTGCCGCTGTACGGCTTTTACTGGGCGATGTACCCGGCGATCTGGCTGCTCAACGCCAGCGCCAACCTGGTGCTGCGCATCGCCGGCCTGGCAGGCAGCGGCAGCCACGAGACGCATTATTCGAACGACGAGCTGAAGATGATCCTGCGTTCGAACACCAGCACGCGCGGCGAAAAATTCACCTACGACGAGCGCCACATCCTGGCCCAGTCGCTGGAGTTCTCGCAGCACTCGGTGTCCGACCTGATGCGCCCGATTAACGAGGTCAGCGCGCTGTACGCCAGCCGCACGCTCGAGCAGAACCTCGACACGATGCGCCGCAACCGCTTCTCGCGCTACCCCTACTTCGACGCGGACGGCGAGGAAGTGCTGGGCGTGATCCACCTGAAGGACCTGTTCTTCGCAAGCCAGGCCGGCAAGGACACCACCGACCTCACCGAATACCTGCGCCCGGTCGAGATGATTTCCGCGCGCACGCCCGCGATCGAGCTGTTCCGGCGCTTCCGCAGCGGCGCGCCGCACTTCGCGCTGATCGGCGAAAAGGGCAAGCGCCCGGTCGGCTTCATCACGCTCGACAACCTGCTCGGCGCCATCGTCGGCGAGATCCGCGACGAATTCCGCCTCAACGAAAACGACTGGATGAAGCAGACCGACGGCACCTTCATCGGCAAGGCCAGCCTGCCGATCGTCTCGCTCGAGCGGGTGCTCGGCATCGACATCGACAACGAGGAAATGGGGCTGGACGAAGTCGAATCGGTGGGCGGCCTCCTGATGGCCAAGCTGGGCGACATCCCGAAGCAGGGGCAGCGCATCGAGTTTCCGAAGTTCGACGTGGTGGTGCGCAAGACCAACGGGCCGCGCATCCTGCTGGTGAAGGTGATTCCGCAGCTTTCGCGCGGGGATGAGGAAGACGATCGGGATTGAGGGCACCGCTTCATCGCATGGCGCGCACGGCCCACCGCATTGTGATGGCGACGCGCGCCCGGCCTGCGTACCGTGATCGCACCCATCACGCCGGAGACATCCCATGCGCCCACTCGCCGCCCTCGCCCTCGCCTGCACGCTCTGCCTGAGCACCCCTGTTCACCCAGCCGACGCGCCTAATCACGACGCCGACGTCGCCGCCATCAACAAGATTGTCGCGCAGTTCAAGACCGCCGTCATCGCGCACGACGGCAAGACGCTCGGCAGCCTGTTTTTACAGGACCACGACAGCTGGCTGGAGGTGGCCGACGCCAAGACCTGGGCCGATGTCAAGACCAGGCATCCCGACGCACCCAAGGTGATGCATTCGAGCTGGAAGCAGTTCGCCAACGACGTGCAAGCCGGCTCCAAGCCGATCGAGGAGCGCTTCTACAACGTGCGCATCGAGACCAACGGCGCGGTCGCCTCGGTCTGGTTCGATTTTGATTTCCTCGCCGACGGCAAGCTGAATAACCGCGGCAGCGAGAGCTGGCAACTGGTGCGTGCCGAAGACGGCTGGAAAATCAGCTCGATGCTGTATTCGATCGGCCGCTGACGCGCTAGAATCGAAAGATTCCAAACACTCCGGAAGCCCCGCGTGAAAGACCCCGCGCCACCGCTCGTCCCCGTCCTCGCCGCGCTGCCGGTGGCCGTCTGCATGGCGATCCTGGGCCTGCCGGCGATCGGCCACGGTCATGCAGTCACCTTCCGCACCCTGTTCTTCGTCGCCTGCATGGCCTGGCTCGTGCCGCTGGCGCTGCTCCAGCGCGCGCTGTGGCGGCGCGAATGCTCGCTGGCGCTGACGGGGCTGGTGCTGCTGGTTGCGACCTACGCGATGTCGGTCGCGAATTCCCTGCTCGGCCAGCGCGTGGAGATCGGACTCGGCCTCGCGACCCGCTACCAGTGGGCCGACCTGGTGCGCGGCCTGGACAGCTGCTGGCTGGCCCTGATCGCCTTCTGCGCGATGCACGCGGTGGCGGTCTACTACCTGTCGCTGCAGCGCGCCCAGCTGCGCCTGGCGCAGGCGCTGGCGCACGCGCGCGAGGCCGAGCTGCGCGCCCTGCGCCTGCAGGTCAATCCGCACTTCCTGTTCAACACGCTCAACGCGGTCTCGGCGCTGGTGGCGAGCGGCTCCGGGCGCGACGCCACGCGCATGATCGCGCGCGTGTCCGACTTCCTGCGCGCCGCGCTGGTCCACGACGGCCGCCACGAACACGCGCTGGCCGAGGAGCTGGCGCTGCTAGACGCCTATCTCGACATCGAAAAAGTCCGCCTGGGCGAGCGCCTGCGCTTGACGATGGCGGCCGGTCCCGACGTGCTCGACGCCGCCGTGCCCTACCTGGTACTGCAGCCGCTGGTCGAGAACGCGATCCGCCACGGCATCGCCCCGCTCGGCGTGGCGGGCCGGCTCGACGTCCGCGTCGAGCGCGACGGCGCGCGCCTGCGCATCGAGGTGGTCAACGATGGCCGTCCTCCAACCGCCGCCGATGCCGAGCCGGGCGCCGGCATCGGCCTGGCCAACGTCGCCGAGCGCCTGCGCCACCTGTACGGCATGGAAGGCCGGTGCGAGGCCGGCTGGCGCGGCAATGGGCGCTTCCACGTGCGGCTCGTACTGCCGCTGCGGCTATTGCCGTTGCAGCCATTGCCGTTGCAGCCATTGCCGTTGCAGCCGATGCCGCTGCAGGCCGCGCCGCCGCAACGGGCCGCCGCATGACGCCGGCCCCGATCCGCGTCGCCATCGTCGACGACGAGCCGCTGGCCCGCCTCGCGCTCAAGGTGCGCCTGGCCGGGCGGCCCGGCTTCGAGCTGGTCGCCGAATATGGCGATGGCGATGCCGCCGCCGCCGGGCTGGCCGAGGTGCGTGCGGACCTGGCGCTGGTCGACGTCGAGATGCCCGGCCGCAGCGGCCTCGAGGTCTTGCGCGCGCTGCCGCGCGAGACGCGCCCGATGGCGATCCTGGTCACCGCCTACGACGGCTTCGCGCTGCAGGCGTTCGACCTGGCCGCGCTCGACTACCTGCTCAAACCGCTCGACGACGAGCGCCTCGACGAGGCGCTGGACCGCGCGCGGCTGGCCTTTCCGTGGCGGCGCGCAGGCGTGGCGCCGGGCGCGCGGCCCACACTGGAACGGCAGGCCTGGACCCGCACGTTCACGGTCCGCGCGGGCGCGCGCACGGTGCTGGTCCCGGCCGAGGACGTCGAACGCATCGACGCCGACGGCGACTACGCGACGCTGCACGCCGGCGGCAAGACGTATCTGGTGCGCGAACGCCTGCACACGCTGGCGCTTCGGCTCGACCCGGACTGCTTCCAGCGCGTGCACCGCTCGAGCATCGTGCGCATCGACATGGTCGCGGAGCTGCGCGCGCTGACCAACCGCGACGCCCTGCTGCGCCTGCGCGACGGCACGCTGGTGCGCGCCAGCCGCACCTACATGCCGGCGCTGCAGGAGGCGCTGGCGCGCCACGCCGGCATCGACCTCTCGCAACCTGCCCTCGCAAGGACCGCCTGATGCATCCGCAACACCTGCCGCACAACGAGACCGCGCGCCTGCGCGGCCTGGACCTCCTGCGCGCCGCCGCCATCGTGCTGGTCATGATGTCGCACTACGCCGGCTTCGTCGCCGGGGCGCCGGTCTTCGGCGCGCTCGGCGCGGTCGGCTGGGCCGGCGTCGACCTGTTCTTCGTGCTGAGCGGCTACCTGATCGGCAACCAGCTGCTGGCCCCGGTCGCGCGCGGCGAGACGCTGTCGCTGAAGGTGTTCTTCGCGCGCCGCCTGCTGCGCACGCTGCCGAATTATTACGTGGTGCTGGCGGTGTACGTGCTGTTGCCGCATTCTCCGATCGCCGGCTCCACGCTGCCGCCGCTGTGGAAGATGCTGACCTTCACGCAGAACATCGGCCTGGCCTATGGGCAGACCTTCAGCCACTCCTGGTCGCTGTGCATCGAGGAGCAGTTCTACGTGGTGTTGCCGCTGGCGGTGCTGGCGTTTGCGCGGCTGAAGCGCTCGCCGCGCCTGGCCTGGTGCGTGCTGGGCGGCGCCATTTTGTTCGGCGTCGCCGCGCGCGCCGTCGCCTGGCTGGACTATGGCCACGAGGCATTCAGCGCCGAGGTGTACTACTCGAGCTTCGGCCGTTTCGACGAGCTGCTGCCGGGCGTGGCCATCGCCATGCTGCGCAACTTCCATCCAGCCACCTTCGCGCGCCTGCAGCGCCACGCCAACCGCCTGCTCGCGATCGGCTTGGCGCTGAGCATCGCGGTGCTGACCTGCATCCGCCACGACTGGCCGTCGCTCGGCGTCGCCAGCATCTTCGGCTTCTCGCTGCTGGCGATCGGCTTCGGCTTGATGACCTGCGCCGCCCTTACCCCGGCCTGCCTGCTGAACCGCATCCGCGTGCCGGGCGCGGCGCAGCTGGCGCTGTGGTCGTACGCGGTCTACCTGGCGCACAAGCCGGTGTTCATGGCGCTGCGTCCGTGGTGCGAGCGCATGCACGTCGATACCCACGCGCCACTGGTCATCCTCGCGATCATGGCGGTGGCGGTGTTTGCGGGCTGGGTGCTGTACCGTGTGGTGGAGACGCCGTTCATGCGCCTGCGCGCGCGCTGGTATCCGGGCAATCGCACGCTGCCGTCACCCACTGCAGCGCTGACCGAAGCACCGGCGGCGCTGCGGGCGCGCTGACAGCCCGTCATCCGCCGCTGCTGCGCTGAGTCTGCGTCAGGACCGCATCACCGGGACCGTCACCCCTGCCGGTCCTGGCGCACGATCGGATCGCGCGTTTCGGTCCAGCCGCTGAGCAGCGCGTAGCCGACCGCCAGCAGCGTCGGGCCGATGAAGATGCCGACCACGCCGAAGGCGATCACGCCGCCCAGCACGCCCAGGAAGGTCAGCAGGAACGGCAGGCTGGAGCCGCGGCTGATCAGGATCGGGCGGACCACGTTGTCGACGCCGCTGATGCAAAAAAAGCCCCATACCAGCATGAACACGCCCCAGCCGGCGCGCCCTTCGGCGAACAGCCACAGCGCCGCCGCGCCCCAGATCGCCGGCGGACCGAGCGGAATCAGGGACGTCACGAACACCAGCGCCGACAGCAGCGCCACGCCCGGCACCCCGGCCAGCGCGAAGCCGAAGGCCGCCACCAGCGCCTGCGCCAGCGCGGTGCCGAGCAGGCCGTACATCACGCCGCGCACGGTCTGGGCGACGATCGTGTCGACCGATTCGGCCTGCTCGCCCATCAAGCGCCGCATGGCCGCCATCGACACGCTGCGCAGCGCCTCGCCGTCGCGGTAAAAGAAAAAACTGACGAAGGCGGCCAGGATCATCTGCACGATGCCGGCGCCGAGGATCAGGCCGCCGGAAAACAGGGTGTGGCGCGCCGGTTCGACCATGCGCCGCGCCAGCGCCATCATGCGCTCGCGGCTGGCGACCAGCTGGCGCAGGTAATCGTCGAACTGCTGGCCGACCAGCGGGATGTCGCGGATCCATTGCGGGGGCAGCAGCTCGCCCTGGTCCAGCGCGGCGCGTATGGCCTCGAAAGCCTGGGCGATGCTATCGGCCAGGCGGTAGGCGACCAGGGCCAGCGGTACGATCACCAGCAGGGTCAGGCTGAGCGTCATGGTCAGCGCGGCCAGGCTGCGCCGGCCTTTGAAGCGGCGCAGCAGCCTGAGGTAGAGCGGCCAGGACGAAATCGCGACCGCCGCGGCAAACAGCATCGCGGGAAGAAATGGCCGCAGGACGATGAGGCAGCCGGCGGTCAGCAGCAGGACGGCGCCGGCGCGGGCATAGCTTTTTTCCATGCCACTTCCGGCGCGTCGCCGCGCCGCAAAGCCGAGATGTCAGGATAATAGCTGACGGATGTCGTGCACGATTGAGTCGGCGCTCTGGTCGCGCTTGATGTACAGGCGCAGGTGGCCGTCGCGGTCGTACACGTAGGTGCCGGCCATGTGATCGATGGTGTAGGTTTTCGGGTCTTCGCCCGGCACCTTGGCGTAGAACACCTTGAAGTCCTTGGCCGTCTGCTTGGTCTGCTCAGGCGTGCCGCGCAGGCCGATGAAGCGCTTGTCGAAGGCCGGCACGTACTGGGCCAGCAGCTGCTGGTTGTCGCGCTCGGGGTCGAGGGTGATGAACAGCACCTGCACCTGGTCGGCCTGGGGTCCCAGCTTTTGCATCACCTGGGCCAGCTCGGCCATCGTGGTCGGGCACACGTCCGGGCACTGGGTGTAGCCGAAGAAGACCAGCGCCACCTTGCCCTTGAAGTCGGCCAGCGTGCGCGGCTTGCCGGTGTGGTCGACCAGCGAAAAGCCCTTGGCGTAGTCGAGGCCAGAGACGTCGGTGCTCTGGAAGCTGGGCGCCGGCCTGGCGCTGGCGGCGCCGCTGCCGGCACTGCTGGCGGTCTTGTCGCAGCCGGCCAGGTTGAAGGTGAACGCGCAGGCGACAAGGACGGACAGCAGCTTTTTCATAGATCAGTATTTGCGCATCAAAACTTAAAATAGTGGTCGACCAGCAGCGCCGCGAACAGCAGCGACAGGTAGACGATCGACCAGGCGAAGGCCTTGCGCGCGATCTGGTCGCTGTAGTGCTTGTGGATCAGCCAGCCGTAGCGCAGGAACACGGCGTTCAGCGCGACCGCCGCCGCCAGGTAGACCAGGCCGCTCATGCCGACCGCGAACGGCAGCAGCGAGCAGGCCGCCAGCGCGATGGAATACAGCCAGACCTGCAGGCCGGTGTACTTCATGCCGTGCGTGACCGGCAGCATCGGCAGGCCGGAGCGGACGTAATCGTCGCGGCGATACATCGCCAGCGCCCAGAAGTGCGGTGGGGTCCAGACGAAGATGATCAGCACCAGCAGCCAAGCCTGCATCGGCACGTGGTTGGCGACTGCGGCCCAGCCCAGCGCCGGCGGCATCGCACCGGACAGCCCGCCGATCACGATGTTCTGCGGCGTGTTGGGTTTCAAAAGAATCGTGTAGATCAGCGCATAGCCGACGAAGGTCACGAAGGTCAGCCACATCGTGAGCGGATTGACCATCGCGTACAGCACGCCCATGCCGGCCCCGCCGATGATGGCCGAGAAGATCAGCGTCTGCGTGGTCGAGAGTTCGCCCATGGCGGTCGCGCGGCGCGCGGTACGCGCCATGCGGGCGTCGATCTCGGCCTCGATCAGGCAGTTGACGGCGAAGGCGGCGCCGGCCAGCAGCCAGATGCCGAGCGTCGCCCAGAACAGCACGTGCCAGCCGGGGAAGCCGTCGGTGGCGAGGAACATGCCGATCACGGCGCAGAACACGGCCAGCTGCGTCACGCGCGGCTTGGTCAATGCCCAGTATTGCGCGATCCGATTGGACGGAGGTTTGTGGGTAGCGGTTTGGGTAATCATGAGTGACTCGCAGACGCGGCGCTCTGAAATTGCGGCGCTGGCCGGGTGCGATCAAGTTGATGCTGTACCTTGTAGTTTAACATGGTCACCAGCGAGACAAGGAGGGCCGCCCCCGCATTGTGCAGCACGGCGACCACAAGCGGGAAGTTCAGGAACACGGTGGCGATGCCGGTCAGTGCCTGGATGACAAGCACCAGCGCCATGTTGCGCGCGGTCTTGTGCAGATTCGGCAAGCGCCAGGCGCGCCAGGCGGTCCAGCCCAGCACCAGCACGACGACGGCGGCAAAATTGCGGTGCACCCAGTGGATCGCGGTCAGCGCCTGGAACGGCAGGTAGTCGCCGGCGGCGTCGCGGCCCAGCGCGCGCCACAGCGTGAAGCCGCGCTCGAAGTCCATCGGCGGCATGACTTGTCCATTACACAAGGGGAAGTCGCTGCAGGCCAGGGTCGCGTAATTGGTGCTGACCCAGCCGCCCAGGAACAGCTGCACCAGCAGGACCGCGGCCGACAGCCAGGCCAGCGGGCGCAGGCGCCGTAGCGCCGCCACCTGCTCGAAGCTCAGCGCCGTCGTCTTCGGCTGCCCGACGGTGTCGACGCGCCCGCCCATCCAGACCGCCAGCGCCAGCAGCGTCATCCCGAACAGCAGGTGCAGCGTGACGATGATCGGCTGCAGCTTCATGGTCACGGTCCAGGCGCCGAACGCGCCCTGCACGCACACCCACAGCAGCAGGATGCCCGGCAGAGTGGGCTTGTACGCGCGCACGCGCGTGCGCCCCCAGCGCCGCCAGCAGGCGACCAGCAGTGTGATGATCAGGAAGCCGATGCCCATCGCCAGGAAGCGGTGGATCATCTCGATCCAGGCCTTCATCTTCGTGACCGGGCCGGTCGGCAGCAGCGCCTCGGCGGCGGCGATGTGGGCATGCGCCAGGAAGGGATTGGCTTCGCCGTAGCAGCCCGGCCAGTCGGGGCAACCGAGGCCGGAGTCGGTCAGGCGCGTGAAGCCGCCGAACACGATCAGGTCGAACGTGACGAAGGCGATCGCCCAGGCCAGCTTGTGCAGCTTGTTGGTCCCGGTCGCGGAGCGGATCAGGATGAGCGGCACGCAAGCCGCGAGCAGCCCGGTGAGGGCCAGTAATACGAAATCCGAAACGTGCATGGTGTCGATGTCAGCCGATGGCCGAGGCCTTCAGCAGTTTGTTGAGGTCCTTGTAGACCTTCTGCATGTGCAGATGGGTCTGGGCGGGGTTGGGGTCTTTCGGGAACACCATCATCAGGTGGCCGAGCGGGTCGATCACGTAGATGTGGTCGGTGATGCTGGTGCCGGCGTCGACCGGCAGCCAGGCCGCGACCGCCTGCGGATCGGCGCGCAGCATGTGCGTGCCGTCGTACTCGCGGATCACCATGGTATCGAGCGGCTGCCGGTCGGTGATCAGCCAGACGCGCTCGATGCGGTTCATTTCCTTGCCCTGCATCGTGCGCAGCTGGCGCAGCGCGAACAGCTGCTTCTGGCAGGCGTCCGGGCAGTCGCCGGGGGCCGCCATCAGGATGACCCATTTGCCCTTGAACTGTTCCAGCGCCTGCGGCCTGCCGTCCAGCGTGGTGGTGTGCAGCGCGGCCGGGATCGGATGGGTGCGCGCGTCGATGAAGCCGCCGTAGTTGTTGCGCTTTTCCGGCTTGATCACGTAAAAGGTCAGGTACGACGCGATGATCGGCGCCGCGCAGACCAGCAGCACGAGCCACAGCATGCGGCGGCCGCGCTTGACGGCGCTCGGGGAAGACGGCGCGATCGGCTTCGCACCGGGGCTTGCCGGGTCAGGCTGCTGCGGGTTTGCTTGCACGTCGAAATCCTGTTATCACATAAAAAAGAAACGCCATCGTCGCCAGGCCGTACCACTGGACCGCGTAGCCGCGGTGGCGCGCGATGTCGACGCCGGGCGCGGGCCAGTTGCGCACCAGTGGCGTGCTGCCCGCCCCATTCGCGGCGCCGGCGGCGATGTCGGCCCCCGTCTGCTCCAGCACGATGGGCTGGAAATCGAAGCCGGTGACGCGCGCGATGTCTGACGGCTCGGCGTTCTGCACGATGGCGCCAGGGTGCAGCGGCGCCGGCGCGCCGAGCTGCATCACGCGCGCCGGACGCAATACCGCGATGCCTTCGATCCGGCGCGGGCCGGCCGGCGTCGAAAACGCCGGGACGCTGCCGTACTCGGCGCGGCGCGGCAGCCAGCCGCGTTCGACCAGGACGTATTTGTTCGTCGCGCCATCGGCACCCGTTATTTTAAACGGCATCAGCAAAACGAATCCGCTGCGGCCCCCGTTTGGCCGATTGTCGAGGAACACCGGCCAAGTGGGGACGAATTCGCCGGTAACAATGACGCGGCGAAATTCGACGGCGGCCGGGTCGACCGCCTCGCGGCCCAGCACCAGCGGCGGCGCGGCGCGGCGTACGTCGAGGCGGCTTTGCAGCGCCGTCTTCTCGGCGGCGCGGCGGGTCTGCCAGTTACCGAGCAGGACGCCGAGCGCCACCAATAACACCGTGACAATGAAGGGAATGGGTCGAAATCGGAAGCGCGGTCGCATTACAATAAAGCCTCACCTTTTCGTGTCAGGATAGGCAAGCCATGAAAATCGTCGTCGCCGTCGCTTTCGTGCTCATCATCGGCAGCCTGGCCTCTGCCTTGTTCTTCCTGATGCGCGACCGCGGCCGCAGCAACCGCACCGTGCAGGCCCTGGCCACCCGGGTCGGCTTGTCGATCACCCTGTTCCTGCTGGTGCTGTTCTCGTACAAGATGGGCTGGATCCAGCCGACCGGGCTGCGATAATTTATAGCCAGTAGACCACGATGTACAGGCCGAGCCAGACCACGTCGACGAAGTGCCAGTACCAGGCCGCGCCCTCGAAGCCGAAGTGGTTCTCGGGCGTAAAATGGCCGCGCAGCACGCGATAGAGTATCACCGACAGCATGATGGCGCCGAGCGTCACATGGAAGCCATGGAAGCCGGTCAGCATGAAGAAGGTCGAGCCGTAGATGCCCGAGGTCAGCTTCAGGTTCAGTTCGGTGTAGGCGTGGTGGTATTCGAAGGCCTGGAAGCCCATGAAGATCGCGCCCAGCAGGATGGTGGCGAACAGAAAGAGCGCGCTCCTGGCGCGATGGCCGGCGCGCAGTGCGTGGTGGGCGATGGTCAGCGTGACGCCCGAGGTCAGCAGCAAGGCGGTGTTGATGGTCGGGATCGGGAACGGTCCCATGACGTTGAACTGTTCGACCGTGCCGGCCGGGCCGGTGTTGCCCCAGTGGCCGGCGAAGTCCGGCCAGATGATCTTGTGGTCGAGGTCGGACAGCCAGGGCATCGACACCGCACGCGCGTAGAACAGCGCGCCGAAGAAAGCCCCGAAGAACATGACCTCGGAGAAGATGAACCAGCTCATCGACCAGCGGTAGGACAAATCGATGCGCTCGCCGTACTGGCCGGATTCGGATTCGCCAATGGCGTCGCCGAACCAGAAGTACAGCACCAGCAGCATCGCCAGGATGCCGGCGATGCACACGCCCGGGCCCCAGCCGGTGCCGTTGACCCAGCCGGCGGCGCCGGCCATGGTGACCAGCATCGACAGGCCGCCCGCCAGCGGCCACCTCGACGGCCCGGGGACGAAATAATACGGCGCGGTATGTGATGGCGCGGATGGCGCAGTATGTGGCGAACTCATTCTCATCTCCTCAATCAAGCATATTGTCGAATTCCGGTTGCTGCCCTGCGGTCCAGCGGATTCTCGTTGCCATGCTGCTTGTCCTGTGAAGCTTGTTGCTGAACTTAACCCCGCGCCACCGCGATGCGCACCAGCACGACCAGCACGCCGATGAACAGCGCCACCCCGACCAGCGCGGCGACGATCAGGTGCAGCGGATTCAGGTGCGCCGCGTCGTGCTCGTAGTCCTTGCGCTTGCGCACGCCGAAGAAGGACCAGAACACGGCGCGCATGGTCGCGCCGAAGCCGGCCTTGCGCGGCGCCGGCTTATCCCGGTCCGCGTCCATCGCTCGCTCGCGCCGCGACCGCGCCCCCGATCTCGAAAAACGTGTACGACAAGGTAATGTCCTTCACTTCGCGCGGCAAGCCGGGATCGATGAAGAACACCACCGGCATCTGGCGCGCCTCGTGCGGGCCGAGCACCTGCTCGCGGAAGCAGAAGCATTCGACCTTCTTGAAGAACGGCGTCGCCGACTGCGGTGCATAACTCGGGATCGCCTGCGCCTTGACCGCGCGCCCCTGGGTGTTGACGACTTCGTAGACCACCGTCGTCATCGCCCCCGGATGCACGGCGACGCTGCGCTGGGTCGGGCGGAAGCGCCACGGTCCCTGGGCATTGCCGTCCAGCTCGACGGTGACGGTACGCGTCATGTCGATCTGGGTGTTGGCCGGGCGTATCACGGTGCCGTCCTTCTGCGTCAGCACGTTGATGCCGAGTACTTCGCACACCTGGCGATAGACCGGCACCATCGCATAGCCGAAGCCGAACATGATGAAGGCCACCACCACCAGCTTGGTAAAGGTGCTGCGGTTGAGCAGCAAGCGGCCGCTGGACTCGGCGTTCATGTCAGCCGAGCCACAGCCGCTTGACGAACAGCAGCACGAAGAAGAACAGGGCCAGCGCCGCCAGCAGCAGGCCGGTGCGCAGGTTGTTCGGCTTGGGCCGCGGTTCGACGTGGGATTCGACCTGCTGTTCAGTGCGATCGTTCATGATGCCCTCCCTGGCGCCGGCTTACTTCACCAGCGGCGGGTTTTCGAAGGTGTGGAACGGCGCCGGGCTCGGCACGGTCCACTCCAGGCCCTCGGCGCCTTCCCACGGCTTGGCTTCGGCCTTGGCGCCGCCGCGGATGGTCGGAATCACCACGAACAGCAGGAAGTAGACCTGGGTGATGCCGAACAGGAACGCGCCGATCGAGACGATCTGGTTGAAGTCGGTGAACTCCACGGCATAGTCGGCGTAGCGGCGCGGCATGCCGGCCAGGCCCAGGAAGTGCATCGGGAAGAAGGTCACGTTGAACCAGATCAGCGAATTCCAGAAGTGGAACTTGCCGCGCCCTTCCGGATACATGTGGCCGGTCCACTTGGGGGCCCAGTAATAGAAACCGGCGAACAGCGCGAACAGCGAGCCGGCCACCAGCACGTAGTGGAAGTGGGCGACCACGTAATAGGTGTCCTGCACCTGGATGTCGATCGGGGTGACGGCCAGGATCAGGCCGGTGAAGCCGCCCATCGTGAACACGAAGATGAAGCCGACCGCGAACAGCATCGGCGTCTCGAAGGTCATCGAGCCCTTCCACATGGTCGCGACCCAGTTGAACACCTTCACGCCGGTCGGCACCGCGATCAGCATGGTGGCGTACATGAAGAACAGCTGGCTGGTCACCGGCATGCCGGTGGTGAACATGTGGTGCGCCCAGACGATGAAGGACAGGATCGCGATCGAGGCGGTCGCGTACACCATCGAGGCATAGCCGAACAGGGGTTTGCGCGCAAAGGCCGGGATGATCTGCGAGATGATGCCGAAGGCCGGCAGGATCATGATGTAGACCTCGGGGTGGCCGAAGAACCAGAAGATGTGCTGGTACATCACCGGATCGCCGCCGCCGGCCGCGTTGAAGAACGAGGTGCCGAAGTGGCGGTCGGTCAGCGTCATGGTGATCGCGCCGGCGAGCACTGGCATCACCGCGATCAGCAGGTAGGCGGTGATCAGCCAGGTCCAGCAGAACATCGGCATTTTCATCAGCGTCAGGCCGGGCGCGCGCATGTTCAGGATCGTGACGACGATGTTGATCGAGCCCATGATCGACGAGGCGCCCATGATGTGCAGCGCGAAGATCGCCATGTCCATGCCCGGGCCCATCTGGGTGGAGAGCGGCGCGTACAGCGTCCAGCCGGCCGCGGTGGCGCCGCCCGGCACGAAGAACGAACTGGCCAGCAGCAGGCCGGCGGGCGGCAGCAGCCAGAATGAAAAATTGTTCATGCGCGCGAACGCCATGTCGGACGCGCCGATCTGCAGCGGGATCATCCAGTTGGCGAAGCCGACGAAGGCCGGCATGATCGCGCCGAACACCATCACGATGCCGTGCATGGTGGTCAGCTGGTTGAAGAACTCGGGGCGGAAGAACTGCAGGCCGGGCTGGAACAGCTCGGTGCGGATCAGCAGCGCCAGCACCCCGCCCGAGAGCAGCATGGTGAACGAGAACCACAGGTACAGCGTGCCGATGTCCTTGTGGTTGGTGGCGAACAGCCAGCGGCGCCAGCCGTGCGGGTGTGCGTGCGAATCGTGGCTGCTCAGGTCGTGGTTGCCGTCGTGTGCGTGATCGAGAGTGCTGGAAGTCATGTCGGAGTCCTGGTCGTTACCTGAATCGATCGATTACTTGCCGCGCGCAGCCAGCACTTCGGCCGGTTGTACGATGTTTTCCTGGGCCTTGTTGGTCCAGTTATTGCGGGTAAAAGTGATGACCGAGGCGATCTCGGTATCGGACAGTTGCTTCCAGGCCGGCATGGCCGACGGGTATTTGCCGCTGTGCTTGCCGTTCAGCAGCACGTTGATCTGGTCGCCCTTCGGGCCGAGCACGACCGGCGAGCCGACCAGCGCGGCGAACGCGCCCGGCACGCCCTGGCCGCTGGCCTGGTGGCAGGCCACGCAGTTGGTCGAGTACACCTGCTGGCCCTTGGTCTTGAGCTCGTCGATGGTCCAGATCTTGTTCGGGTCTTCGGCCAGCGCGGCCATTTTCTTTTTCTGGTCGGCCACCCAGGCGGAATAATCGGCGCTGGATAACACCTTCACGACGATCGGCATGAAGGCGTGCTCCTTGCCGCACAGTTCGACGCAGTTGCCGCGGAAAGTGCCGGTCTGCTCGGCGCGGAACCAGGTGTCGCGCACGTAGCCGGGAATCGCGTCCTGCTTGACCGCAAATGCCGGAATCGTCCAGGAATGGATCACGTCGTTGGCGGTCAGCACCAGGCGGACCTTTTTATTGACCGGCACCACCACCGGGTTGTCGACCTCGAGCAGGTAGTTTTCGGTGCGCGGCGTGGTCGGTGCGACGCCGGGCTCGCCGATCGCGCTGCGCGGCGTGGACAGGCTGGACAGGAAGGAGATGCCCTCGCCCTCGCCTTTCAGGTAGTCGTAGCCCCATTTCCACTGCATGCCGGTGACCTTGATGGTCAGGTCGGGGTTGGAGGTGTCCTTCATCTGGACCACGGCGTGGGTGGCGGGCAGCGCCATGCCGATCACGATCAGGAAGGGAATCACGGTCCAGGCGATTTCGACGCTGGTGGATTCGTGGAACGTGGCCGGCTTGTGGCCGAGGGATTTGCGGTGCTTGAACACCGAATAGAACATGACGCCGAACACGCCGAGGAAGATGATCAGGCAGACCAGGAGCATCCAGTTGTGCAGGCTGTAGATATAGTCGGCCAGTCCGGTGGCGGGGGGCTGCATGCCGAACTGGTGCTCGACCGGCCGTCCCGTGATGTCGGGCTGGGGCCGCGCCAGGGCCGGGAGGGCCGCCGACATTGCAAGACCGAACATCAACGCTTTGAATCGTTTCGCATAAGTCATGTTGTCCCCAACCACCCAAAGAAATTGAATTTTCTTAAAACGGTCAGCAATTCCATGAACGAACCGCCGCCGCTCCGAAATCCTTTTTAGCAGGCTGCGCCGGCCCGTATGCGACGCGGCGCCAGTGCCGGCTTGCGGGAGCCGTGACTCCCTGGTGATGCTCCAACCCGTTCGACGCTACGCTTTTGTGCTTAAATTTTTAGCGCCTTTACCGCTCAGGTCGAAAAAAGTGTCTTTGATTATATCTAAATCGCTAATTTTTATTCAAGGAAAATCACCTGCTCCAAACGGCATTGCAAATGCTGCGCCGCCGTACGGCGCATGCCCGCTCACTACGGCTTGCGCGGCTGAAAACGCACGATAGCCTCGCCCGCCGCCGTGACCTTCGGCGCAGGACGGAACGCGTGGCCGTACACGACCTCGAAACTCAGCCCGAGCTTGCCGTCCGGGCGGCGCTGCGCCTCGAAGGCATCGCGCATGCGCTGCCAGGCGGCGCGTCCGACCAGGCCGCGCCGGCGCGTGGCCAGCGGGTTGCCGCCAAACGCGCGCACGTCGGCCAGCAAAGCCTCGATCGTCTCGTAGGTCACGGTGATCCGCTCCGCATCCATCACCGGCGTGGTGAAGCCGACTTCCACCAGCTGGTCGCCGAAGTCGTGCATGTCGACGAAGGGCAGCGTGTGCGGCGTTTCGTCCATCGCCGCGAAGGCGCTGCGCAGTTCGCGGAAGGTGTCCGGCCCGAAGGTCGAGAACATCAGCAGTCCATCCACGCGCAAGGCCCGGCGCCACTCCGCGAACACGCGGTCGGGCTGCGGGTGCCAGTGCAATGCCAGGTTCGACCATACGAGGTCAAGCGAGTTCGGCCCGAACGGCAGGTCCCCGAAGTCGGCGCAAACCAGGTCGATGCCGGCTTTGGCCGGGAGCAAACGGCTGAGCAGCGAGCGCGGCGCCTGGACACCGGAGGCGGCGGCCAGCATCTGCGGGGCCGCGTCGAGGCCGATGACCTGGGCGGCGGGATATTGCTTTTGCAGCTCGGCGATGTCGGCGCCCGCGCCGCAGCCGGCGTCGAGCACATGACGCGGCGAGGTCTTGACCAGCGCCAGGCGCTCGAACATGCGGCTGGCGACTTCGCGGCGCAGGAAGTCGGCGGTCGCGACGCGCTGCGGATCGGCGAACGCGCGGCGCACCTGCGCCAGGTCGATCGGCGCGCTCATCTTGGAAGGGGCTTGGGGTGAAACCATAATCGACGGCGGTCAAATGAGATAATGGCGCGAGTGTACATGATGGGCGGACAAGCTTCCGGAGGAACCATGCCCGACCATCCGTATCGCCGCTGGCGCGCCGCCGCGTCTGCCCTGCTGGCGCACTTGCTCCCATCCCATTGCGCCTTGTGCGCCATGGGCTGCGATGGCGTCGTCTGCGCGCCCTGCGCGGCCGCCTACGCGCGTCCGCGCGCGCGGTCCTGCCTGCGCTGCGCCAATCCCTTGTTCGGCCTGGCGCTGGACGGGCCGGCGCCGACGCCGGGGCTGGCACTGTGCGGCGCCTGCCGGGATTATCCGCCGGAGTTCGACGCCACCATCGCCGCGGTCGATTACGCGGCGCCGCTCGACCAGCTGGTGTTGCAGCTAAAATTCGCATCGCGCCTGGCGTTGGCGCCGTGGTTCGCGCAGAATCTGGTCGAGGCCGTGCTGGCGCGCCGTGGCATGCCGCTGCCCGACCTGCTGTGCCCTGTGCCGCTGGGTCCGGCCCGGCTGGTCGAGCGCGGTTTTAATCAGGCGCTGGAAATTGCCCGGCCTTTGTCGAAGGCGCTGGGCATCGAACTGTGCCCGACGCTGGCGGCGCGCACGACCGAAACGCAGGCGCAGTCGGGCGTGGCGCCGAGCGAGCGGGCAAGCAATATCCGCGGTGCATTCGCGGTGACGGACCCGGACCGGGTCGCCGGGCGTCACGTCGGGGTGGTCGACGACGTGATGACCAGCGGCCACACGCTGCGCGAGCTGGCGGCCACGTTCAAGCGCTTCGGCGCCGCACGCGTGACCAACCTGGTGTTCGCGCGCACGCCGCCCCGTAGTACAGCTATCTAATCAAGAGGAGTTAATGTGTTTCACGTAGTACTGGTCGAGCCCGAGATTCCGCCGAACACCGGCAACATCATCCGCCTGTGCGCCAACACCGGCGCCCAGCTGCACCTGGTCGAGCCGCTCGGCTTCCCGCTCGACGACGCCAAGATGCGCCGCGCCGGCCTCGACTACCACGATTACGCGACCATGAAGGTGCACAAGAACTGGGACGCGTTTTTGGCGCAGGCCCAACCCGACCCCACGCGCATGTTCGCGCTGACCACGCACGGCTCGTCGCCGTTCGCCGATGCCGCGTTCCGTCCCGGCGATGTATTCGTGTTTGGCGCCGAATCGCGCGGCCTCGATCCGACCCTGCGCGAATCGTTTCCGCCGGCCCAGCGCATCCGCCTGCCGATGATGCCGGGCAACCGCAGCCTGAACCTGTCGAACACGGTGGCGGTGGTGGTGTACGAGGCCTGGCGCCAGAATGGCTACGCGGGCGGAGCCTGACGCCTATTCGTCCTGCGGCGTGCGCTCGAGCCTGGACAGGTCGAACCCGCGCGCCGCCAGCCGCCCGAGCAAGGCCTGGTAGGCGGCCGGATCGACCTGGCGCGTGCGCGACAGGATCCACAGATACTTGCGACGCGGCTCGCTCACCGCCGAGAGCTGATACTTCTCGTCCAGGTCGATGACCCAGTAGTCGCCCCAGACCATCGGGATGAAGGACAGGATGGCCGGCGCGAAGCGCACTTCGAGCTTGGGCGACGCCGCGCCGCCGATCTGGCGCGCCACGCCCTCCGCGACATCCTCGCCGCCATCGGCGCGGCGGCAGCGGTTGACCACGCGCACGCGCCCGTCCTCGAGCAGGCTGTAGCCGGCGCTCGTGTTGCCGGCACATTTGCGCTGGAAGACGTTGGGGAACTTGGCGATCTCGTACCAGGTACCCATGTAGCGCTTCGCGTCGAGCGCGGCGATGGTGTCGAGCGGCTCGGCCTCGCCGCCCGCACGCGCGAGCGCCTCGCCTGCGGCGACGCCAAGTAAAAAGGTTCCGGCAATGAGGGCGAGTCTTCGCACTGGCGTTCTCGAGATGTGATGAAGTTGTCCCGACTATAAACGATCGCACGGATGGCGGGCGCAGGCGAGGACGATGCGCGCCTAGATGACCCGGCGCGGCGCCGCCGTCAGCGGATCGCCGCTGTTGGGCGTGCCGGTCGGTTCGATCAGCAGGATGTGCGCCTCGCCGTTGGCGCGTGGACGATGGCGCACGCCCTTGGGCACCACGTACAGCTGCCCGGGCGCGAGCGCGACCGTGGCGCCGTCTTCGAGATCGATCTCCAGGCTGCCCTGCAACACCAGGAAAAAGTCGTCGCTGTCCGGATGAACGTGCCAATGGTAGTCGCCGCGCAGCTTGGCGACCATCACGTCATGGCCGTTGAACAGGCTGACGGTGCGCGGCTGCCAGGCCTCGTCGAAGGTGGACAGTTTGGCGGCGAGATCGACGGGAAGGGTCATGGTGGGTTCCTCGGAATGAAAACGCCATGCTGACGTTTTCGCCGCGGGGCGTCTTGTACAATCGTTGCATGTTCCAGCACGCCGCTCCCGATCGCAACCGGGCCGACTTCACGCCGCTCGGCCACGGCACGACGCTGATGACCGCCAGCTTCGCCGATCACGCCTTCGAACGCCACAGCCACGACTGCTTCGCGGTCGGCGTGACCACCTACGGCATCCAGCGTTTTCACTGCAAGGGCACACGCCATGACAGCCGTCCCGGCGACCTGGTGCTGTTCAATCCCGACGAAGACCACGACGGCAGCCCAGGGACGACGGCAGGATTCCGCTACGCGATCTGGTATGTGCCGCAGGCGTTGGTACGCGATTGCCTGGACGCCGACGCCGGCCTGCCTGGACAGCCCTACTTCGCAGCGCCCCACGTCACCGATGCCCGGATGGCGGCGGCTTTCGGCCGGCTGACGCGCGAATTGGCCGCGGCGCCGCGCGAGTCCTTGCGCAACGAAGCGGCGATGCGCGCGCTATTGACCGGCATGCTGACGCGGCATGGCGAGCGCCCTGCCCCGCTGCGGTCGCCAAGACGCGTAAATGCGGCCTGCCTGGACAGGGTCAAGGATTACATCCACGCCCATTCCCAGCGCGACTTGAACAGCGCCGAACTCGCCGAGGTGGCCGGCCTGTCGCGCGCCCACCTGAGCCGCGCCTTCAGCGCCGCCTTCCACGTCCCGCCGCACGTCTACCTGAATGCGGTGCGGGTGGCGCGGGCCCAGGCCTTGATCCGCGCCGGCATCCCGCTGGCGGCGGTCGCGCTCGAATGCGGCTTCGCCGACCAGAGCCACTTCAACCGCCGCTTCAAGGGCAGCGTCGGCGTCGCGCCGGGCGACTGGCGGCGCATGGTGTGCGCCAACGAGCGGCTCAGGCCCCGAACTGCCTGATCCTGGCCACCAGCTTGGTGGTCGAGCGGTCGTGCGCGAAATCGATCGCGACCGCCTTGCCGCCCTGGGCGATGACTTCCTTGCCTTCCGGGATCTGGTCCATCACGTAGTCGCCGCCCTTGGCGTAGATCTCGGGGCGCGCTTCCTGCACCACTTCCAGGGCGGTGTCCTCGTCGAATTCGACCACCAGGCTGACCGATTCCAGCGCGGCCAGCACGGCCATCCGGTCAAGCATCGTGTTCAAGGGCCGGTCGTCGCCCTTGCCGAGGCGCTTGACCGAGCCGTCGGTGTTCACGGCCACCACCAGCGAAGCGCCCAGCGCGCGCGCCTGCGCGAGGTAGGTCACGTGGCCGCGGTGCAGGATGTCGAAGACGCCGTTGGTGAGCACCACCGGCTTGGGCAGTGCCGCGACGCGTTCCTTCAAGGTGGCGCGGGTGCAGAGTTTTTGTTCGAAGTTGGGCATGAGACGAAGCGCTGGCGATCAAAACGCGGAGTGTAACTTAGTTCGCCCCCGGCGCATCCGCTTGCGGCTCGTCCATCAGCATCGACAGCTCGGCCGGCCGGCCGGCGCCGCCCTCGCCCGGCCCCTTGCGCTCGCCCGACAGCTTGATCTGCAGGCGCAGGCCGTTGGCCGAGTCGGCGTTGCGGATCGCCTCGTCGTAGCCGATATAGCCCTTGTTGTAGAGCTCGAACAAGGCCTGGTCGAAGGTGCACATGCCCAGTTCGCGCGACTTGGCCATGATCTCCTTGATGTTCTGGAAGTTCCCTTTCAGGATCATCTCGCCGATGGTCGGCGTGTTCAACAGGATCTCGATCGCCGCCTTGCGGCCCTTGCCATCCTCGGTGCGGACCAGGCGCTGCGAGACGATCGCGCGCAGGTTCGACGACAGGTCCATCAGCAGCTGGTTGCGCCGCTCTTCCGGGAAGAAATTGATGATCCGGTCCATGGTCTGGTTGGCGTTGTTGGCGTGCAGCGTGCCCAGGCACAGGTGGCCGGTCTCGGCGAATGCGATCGCGTGTTCCATCGTTTCCGTGTCGCGGATCTCGCCGATCAGGATCACGTCCGGCGCCTGGCGCAGCGTGTTCTTCAGCGCGTTGTGCCAGGACAGCGTGTCGACGCCGACTTCGCGGTGCGTCACCAGGCAATTCTTGTTCTTGTGGACGTACTCGACCGGGTCCTCGACCGTGATGATGTGGCCGGCCGAGTTGCTGTTACGGTAGTCGATCATCGCCGCCAGCGTGGTCGACTTGCCGGAACCGGTGCCGCCGACGACCAGCACCAGGCCGCGCTTGGTCATAACGACATCTTTCAACACGTCGGGCAGGTCGAGTTTCTCGAAGCTCGGGATTTCGGAGGCGATGGTACGCACCACCATGCCGACGCTTTGCTGCTGCACGAAGACGTTGACGCGGAAGCGGCACACGCCCGGCAGCGATATCGCGAAATTACACTCCATCTCGGCTTCGAACTCGGCGCGCTGGCGCTCGTTCATCAGGGCCAGCGCGAGCGCGCGCGTGACCTCGCCGGACAGGCGCTGGTTGGACAGCGGCTTCATGGAACCCTGGTGCTTCATGCTGGGTGGGAAATCCGACGCGATGAACAGGTCAGAACCGCCCTGCTGGTGCATGACGGTCAGCAGCTTGTGCATGTAAGCCTGGGCTTCCGCCGGGCCGAAGGTCGAGGACATGGGGCTTCCAATTTATGAAGTCAAAATATTAACCGGAGGCAACATCTCCAGCCCGGCCATTATATCGGCAGGTTTAACGGTAAAATAGTGGTTGTTTGCTCAACTTTACGGAAAGTGTGTCGTCCAGAACACGCTTTCCACCCCGATGCCCATGACTCTGACAGAACTGAAATACATCGTTGCCGTCGCGCGCGCCAGACACTTCGGACACGCAGCCGAAGCGTGCTTCGTCGCCCAGCCAACCCTGTCGGTGGCCATCAAGAAGCTCGAAGACGAGCTGGGCGTCACGCTGTTCGAGCGCGGCGGCTCGGAAGTCTCGGTCACGCCATTGGGCGCGCAGATCGTCGCCCAGGCCGAGCGCGTGCTGGAGCAGACCGCGGCGATCAAGGAACTGGCCAAGCAAAACAAGGATCCGCTGGCCGGCCCGCTGCGCCTGGGCGTGATCTACACGATCGGCCCCTACCTGCTGCCGCCGCTGGTAAGAAACCTGATCGACAACGTGCCGCAGATGCCCTTGCTGCTGCAGGAAAACTTCACGGTGAAGCTGCTCGACCTGCTGCGCCAGGGCGAACTCGATGCCGCGATCATGGCCCTGCCCTTGCCCGAACACGGCATGGCGGTGCAGCCGCTGTACGACGAACCCTTCGTGGTGGCGATGCCGAAAAACCATCCGTGGGCCGGGCGCAAGGCCATCTCGGCCGAAGACCTGAAAACCGAGAACATGCTGCTGCTGGGCGCCGGCCACTGCTTCCGCGACCAGGTGCTCGAGGTGTGTCCGGAGATGGCGCGCTTTTCGTCCTCGGCCAACAACAGCAACGGCATGCAGCGCACCTTCGAGGGCTCGTCGCTGGAAACGATCCGCCACATGGTCGCCAGCGGCATCGGCCTGACCGTGCTGCCGCGCGCCTCGGTGCCGGACATGAAGGATCCGAACGGCATGCTGCGCTTCGTGCCGTTCGAGGAACCGGCGCCGTCGCGCCGCGTGGTGATCGTCTGGCGCAAGAGTTTTACGCGCCGCGCCGCCATCGAGGCGGTGGTGAACGCCGTGGCCGACTGCAAGCTGCCGGGCGTCGACATGGTCAAGCTGCAAGCCGCGGCCTGAACCTGGCGAGCGGTTTAGCGGCGGTCTCAGCGGCCAGGAGGCGCGCCCGGCACGATGCAGGCCGTCACGTTCGGCGCCGGATGCGCCAGGGTGTCGACCAGGTCGGCGCCATGCTGCGGCAGCGTGGCGCTCGACACGCAGCGCGACGCCGCCCAGGTCGAGCCGGCCTGCTTGAATTCCATCGTCTGCACCGAATAGCCGCGCCCGCCCTGCTCGACCGCCACCAGCGCCGTGTCGCCTTTGAGGACACCGAGCGCGAAGCGGCGCCCTGGCACGCCGTCGATCATGATGTCGCTGGGGTTGAAGCGGCCGTCGCGGTCGGCGATGCCGCCCTCGTCCGGCGCCAGGCCGGCGCCCAGCAGCACCTGCACCCCGGCCGGCAGCTCGCGCAGCGATTGCGCCTCGACCCAGCGGGCATCGTCGCGCTGGGCGGCAGACGCCGCACTGCAACAGCCGATGCCGATGGCCGCCGCGACTGCGATTCTCGCAAACTGCATGAATGTCTCCCGTCTATGTCGTAAAGCCCGCATCCTAGCCGCGCCGAGTCCGTCATACCTTGTGCATGGTCGATCGTACGCCATGAACAGGCTAGAATCCTGTTTTTGCAAGTTTTCAACTAATTCAACCGAGACACCATGAACAAGCTGGCGCTGTACTTCCGCCTGATCCGGGCCGACAAGCCGATCGGCATCCTGCTGCTCCTGTGGCCCACGCTGTGGGCGCTGTGGATGGCGTCCGGCGGCCATCCCGATCCGACGATCGTGGTCATCTTCGTGCTCGGCACCGCGCTGATGCGCTCGAGCGGCTGCGCCATCAACGACTACGCCGACCGCGACTTCGACCGCCACGTCAAGCGCACCGTCGACCGTCCGATCACCAGCGGCCGCATCAAGGGCTGGGAAGCCGTCATGGTCGCCGCGGTGCTCGCGATCGTCGCCTTCCTGTTGATTCTACCGCTGAACGCCCTGACCAAGCAGCTGTCGGTGGTGGCCGTGATCGTGGCCGGCAGCTACCCTTATTTCAAGCGCTTCTTCGCGATTCCGCAGGCCTATCTCGGCATCGCCTTCGGCTTCGGCATCCCGATGGCTTTCGCGGCGGTGCAGGACCGCGTGCCGGCCGTGGCCTGGTGGCTGCTGGTGGCGAACGTGTTCTGGGCGGTCGCCTACGACACGGAGTATGCGATGGTCGACCGCGACGACGACATCAAGATCGGCATGCGCACCTCGGCCATCACGTTCGGCCGCTACGACGTGTTCGCCGTGATGGTCTGCTATGCGGCTGCGCTGGGCATCGACCTGGCGTGCGGCTGGCTGCTCGGGCTGCGTTGGTGGTTCGTGGCCGGCGTCGCGGTGGCGGCCGGCATGGCGCTCTGGCACTACACCCTGATCCGCGGACGCGACCGCATGCGCTGCTTTGCTGCGTTCCGTCATAACAACTGGCTGGGGGCCGCACTATTCATTGGTGTCGCGCTGGACTATGCATTAAGATAATATTGTCAAAATACATAACTAACTAAAAGGTTTCTGATCATGATCGAAAAAATCCCGACCCAGAGCGGCACCCGCGACCAGCTGCTGTCCGACCTGAAAACCGTCATCCAGGACGCCGAATCCTGGCTGCGCAACAGCGGCACGCTGACCGGCGAAGAATTCAAGGCCGCCAAGGCCAAGTTCGAGCGCACCCTGGTCAAGGCCAAGGACGACATCGTCCGCAGCCAGGAAGCCGTGGTCGAGAAGACCAAGGTCGCGGCCAAGGCCACCGACGAATTCGTCACCGAGAATCCGTGGAAAGCAGTCGGCATCGGCGCCGCGGTCGGCGTCGTGATCGGCCTGCTGATCGCGCGTAAGTAAGTGGCTATCCTGGCGGCTGCGGGCCGCATTGCTGCAACCGTGGTCGCCATGGTCGGCACGCGGCTCGAACTGGCCGCGGTCGAATTCCAGGAAGACGCGCGGCGCCTGCTCGGCGCCCTCGCATGGACGCTGCTGGCGCTGTTCCTGGCCTGCAGCGCGCTGCTGTTCGTCGCCCTGTTCGTCATCGTCCTGTTCTGGGACAGCTTCCGCCTGCAGGCCGTGGCAGGTGTGGCGATCGTGTTCGGCCTGGGCGCCGCGCTGATCCTCATGAAAGTGCGCGCCGGCATGAAGGCGCAATCATCGCTGTTTTCAAACACGCTGGCCGAACTGCGCAGCGACGTCGCTTACCTGCGCGGGCATGCCGTCCCCACGACGACGCATGCCGCAGCCGACGCCGACGCTGGAGCGCATCATGGATAAACCTTCACTGGCCGAGCGCCGCAAGCAACTGGTCGAGCGCTGCGCCGAGCAGCGCACCAGCCTGGCCTACGAGCTCAAGGCGCTGCAGCCGTCCCAGGTGGGCGCCGAGATGCTGGCCGAGCACCCCGTGGCCGGCTATGTCGTCGCAAACAGGAAGATGGTGCTGGGCGTGCTCGGCGCCGGCGCGGTCGCGGCGCTGATCGGGCGCAAGCGGCTGGGCGGACTGGCCGGCATCGCCGGCACGCTGCTGCGCAGCTGGGGCACGATCCGCGGCTTGCTGGGGATGCTGGGCTAAGCTCCGGAACCGAGCCATGGTCGTGGCACTGCTCATCCTCGTACCATGCGCCATCGCCGCCCTGGTCGCCCTGCTGCGGCCGTTATTCCTGCTGCTGCGCAAGGCCGACATCGATGACGTACAGCGCACTACCGCGCGGCGGCAGGCGCTGTTCAGCGGCTTCATCATCGCGTGCGCGCTGGCCTGGCTCTGGGGCCTCTCGTTCGCCGGGCATGCGTCTAACAAGGTCACCATCATTGCCGCGCTGCTCTGCATGGGCATGCTGACGTTGGCCACGTACCGCGTCAAGCCGCTGCTGCCCGTCTCGATCCTGGCGACGCTGGCCTGGCTGATCGCCTTGCTGGCCGTGGTCCTGCTGATGCTCACCGGCTACCGTACGACTGTGGCTCTAGGCGATGGCCTGTACTGCAGCGAAACCAACGTCAGTTCCTTAGGCGAATCGAGCCAAATCCTGGAGATCTTCCGGCGCCACCTGTTCATCGACCAGCGTCTTTACACGTTCACTTATGAAGATCCGCACGAGGCTTTGCAACCCATGCCCGGACAGCCGGACGCGCCTGCGCGCTGCCGGGCCCTGCTCCACCCCGACTGGCGCCCCGCGCAACCGGTCCGCTAGCGGCGCGTCGATCTATTGCAGGCATTCAAAGTAACGCCACGTACATAGGCGTCCGTATAGGATCAGGCATCCACATCCTTAGCGGGTAAGCCCATGTACATCCTGCCTTTGCCATTTCTGTTGGGAACCCTCCTCAGCCTGGCCTCGCTGGCCATGCTGGTCGGCGGCGTCTATCTCGTCTGGGCCTGGTTCGCCGGCATGCTGGTGGCCACGTCCTCGCTCGTCTACGGCCTCGTGATGGTGGCCTGGTCATTGCTGGGACGCCAGATCGTCCTGGCCTTCTACCCGCACGGGCGCGACAAGCCGCACGCCGTGGCTGGCAACGGCGTGCAGTCGCTCCAGGCAGCGGACGGCAGCAGCCTGCACCTCGAATTCGACGGCCCGCCCGACGGCCCGGTCATCATCCTGACCCACGGCTGGGCACTGGACAGCGCGGCCTGGTACTCGGTGCGGCGCGAACTGGCCAAGACCTACCGCCTGGTGCTGTGGGACCTGCCCGGCCTGGGCAAATCGAGCCAGCCGGCCGACCGCCACTACAGCGTCGCGCGCCTGGCCGAAGACTTGCGCACCGTGATCCTGGCGACCGGCGACAAACCTGTGACCCTGGTCGGGCACAGCATCGGCGGCTTCATGATGCTGACCCTGGCGCGCCTGCATCCGGAGCTGCTGCAGCACAAAGTGCGCGGCATGGTGCTGATGGACACGACCCATACCTGGCCCTTGCGCACCGTGATGGCGGGCGGCCTGCTGCGCCTGCTGCGCTGGCCGCTGATCGAGCCGCTGCTGCTGTTGACCATCCTGTTGTGGCCACTGATGTGGCTGAGCAACCTGCAAAGCTACCTGAACGGCACCAGCCACATCGTCAACCGCCTCACCTCGCTCAGCCGCGGCGTCACGCGCGAGCAGCTCGACTTCGCGTCGCGCTACAACATCAAGGACCATCCCGGCGTCATCGCCAAGGGCTTGCGCGCGGTGCTGCGCTGGGACGAGACCGAGACGCCGCGCACCCTGACGGTGCCGGTGCGGGTGCTGGCGGGCGACGCCGACCGTATCACCAAGCCGGAAGCCGGCATCGCCATCAGCCGGATGGCGCCGGACGCCGACTTCGTCAGCATCGCCCCGGCCGGCCACAACGGCTTGATCGAGGCCGGCGAAAAGTATGCGGCGGCGATCGCCGAGTTCATGCAGAAAACGGCGGTGCAGCGCCAGCCGGGCGGCGCGCCGACGTCGGCCGCATAATACTGAAGTCCAGGGTTTACTTTCGATCGGCTGGATGCAATACTGAAGTTCCCACTTCACCTTGGAGCCAGCCATGTCCACTGCCGCCGTACAGGAAGACACTTTCAGGATCGAACGGTTCTACCCGGCCTCGCCGCAACGCGTATTCGCGGCGTTTGCCGACCCGCAGCGCAAACGCCGCTGGTTTGCCGAAGGCGACACCCATGCGGTCGAGGACTTCGCCATGCGCTTCGAAGTCGGCGGCCAGGAAACCCTCAGCTACCGCCTGAACGCCGGCACACCCTTCGAGGGCGTCCGTCTGGCGCATCGCGGCGCGTTCCTGGACATCGTGCCCGAGGCGCGCATCGTCGCCGCCTCGACGATGGAATTCGGCGGCAAGCGCATCTCGGCCGCGCTGGAAACCTTCGAGTTCATCGCCGTGGATGGCGGCACGCGGCTGGTGCTCACCCATCAGGCGGTGTTTTTCGAAGGCGCGGACGGTCCGCAGATGCGCAGGCAGGGCTGGCAGCAGCTGCTCGACCGGATGGAACAGGCGCTGGCGCGCGCATGACGTCGACCAGCAATGCCGCGTCGCTGGCGCCGAGCGACGCCGACCGCATCTTCATCGCGATGGGCGACGCGACCCGCCGCGCGATCTACCGCCTGCTGGCGCAAGGGCCGCAATCGGTCAGCGCGCTCGCCAAGGCGCTCGAGATCACGCTGACCGCGGTCGCGCAACACCTCGACGTGCTGCAGAAATGCCGGCTGGTCCGCACCAGCAAGCAGGGCCGGGTGCGCACCTGCGCCATCGACCCGCAGGGGCTGGCCGTGCTCGACGAGTGGGTCGCGCTGAACCGGCAGCTGTGGGACCAGCGCCTGGACCGGCTCGGGGAGATGCTCGACGAGGAGTGAGCTGGTCAGTCCTTGCCCAATTCGTCGCCCAGCTCGCGCCCGCGCGCGGCGGCCGCCTTCATCGCCGCGACGATCGCTTCCTTCACGCCGGCCGCTTCCATGCTGGTGATCGCCGCGTGCGTGGTGCCGCCTTTCGAGGTCACGCGCTGGCGCAGCACCTCGGCCGGCTCGTCGGATTGCGCCGCCAGCTGAGCCGCGCCGGTGAACGTGGCCAGCGCCAGTGCGCGGCCCTGCTCGCTCGACAAACCCATCTCGACGGCCGCCTGCTGCATCGCCTCGAGGAAGAAGAACACGTAGGCCGGGCCGCTGCCCGAGACCGCCGTCACCGGATCGATCAGGTCTTCGGTCTCGAGCCACACGGTCTGGCCGACCGCCTGCAGGATGCTGTCGGCGGCCTGGCGCTGGGCCTCGCTGACGCCGGCCATCGCCACCATCCCGGTGATGCCTTGCTTGACCAGCGCCGGCGTGTTCGGCATGGTGCGCACGATGGCGCCGTAGCCGCCCAGCCAGCGCGACAAGTCGGCGCCGCGGATGCCGGCCGCGATCGACAGCACCAGCGGACGATTCTCCAGTTGCGACTGCAGGCGCAGCGCCACGTCGCGCATCTGCTGCGGCTTCACGGCCAGCACGATGACGTCGCTGGCGGCGACTTCCGCGCCGATCCCGGGCGCGGTACGCACGCCATAGGCCTCGCGCAGCTTGCCGAGCGCCTCGGCGTTCGGGTCGACCACGTGGATGTCGCCGCCGCGTGCTGCCTTGCCGGCCAGGCCGGCGATCAGGGCGGTCGCCATGTTGCCGCCGCCGATGAAACTGATCTTCATACGATTCCTTGAAAAGTCGTTCGCGGGTTACTCGTAATGGCGCGCGCCGAAGATCGCACTGCCGACGCGCACGATGCTGGCGCCTTCCAGCACCGCCGCGTGCAGGTCGGCCGACATGCCCATCGACAGCGTGTCCACGAAGATGCCGTCGTCGACGATGGCTTGCGCGAGCGCGCGCAGGCGCGCGAAGGGCACGCGCTGCAGCGCGGCGTCAAGCTGCGGCTCCGGAATCGCCATCAGCCCGCGCAGGCGCAGGTTCGGCAAGGCCGCAACGGCGCGCGCGAGTTCCGGCAGCTCGTCCGGGTGGACGCCGCTCTTGGTCGCTTCGCCGCTGATGTTCACCTGCAAACAGATATTCAACGGCCCCAGCTCGGGCGGGCGCTGTTCGGACAGGCGCTGGGCGATTTTCAAGCGCTCGACCGTGTGCACCCAATCGAAACTGGCGGCGATCGGACGCGTCTTGTTGGACTGGATCGGACCGATGAAATGCCATTCCAGCGCCAGATCGGGTCGCGCTTTTGCCACAGCGGCGATTTTGTCGACGCCTTCCTGCAGATAGTTTTCGCCGAACGCGCGCTGGCCGGCATCGACCGCTTCCAGCACCGCTTCAGGGGGAAACATCTTCGAAACGGCCAGCAACTGGACGGTCGAACGCGGCCTGCCGGCAGCGTCGCAGGCTGACTGGATTGCTGCTTCGACAGCTTGCAAGTTCGCGGCGATTGTGGACATAATGGTTTTCTACACGGAAATATTTTCGGTTGCACGCGCCACCGGAAGACAGCGGCCGAACAGGATTATATATAAATGGACATCTCCGAACTTCTCGCATTCTCGGTCAAGAACAAGGCCTCGGACCTGCACCTCTCTTCCGGCCTGCCGCCGATGATCCGCGTGCATGGCGACGTGCGCCGCATCAACCTGCCGCCGCTCGAGCACAAGGACGTGCACGGCATGATCTATGACATCATGAACGACGGCCAGCGCAAGCAGTACGAAGAGATGCTCGAGTGCGACTTCTCGTTCGCGATTCCCGGCCTGGCGCGCTTCCGCGTCAACGCCTACAACCAGGAACGCGGCGCGGCGGCCGTGATGCGTACGATTCCGTCCAAGATCCTGTCGCTGGAAGAGCTGAACGCACCGAAGATCTTCGCCGAGCTTGCCCTGAAGCCGCGCGGCCTGGTGCTGGTGACCGGCCCGACCGGCTCCGGCAAGTCGACCACGCTGGCGGCGATGGTCAACCACCTGAACGAGCACGAATACGGCCACATCCTCACCATCGAGGACCCGATCGAGTTCGTCCACGATTCGAAAAAGTGCCTGGTCAACCAGCGCGAAGTCGGTCCGCACACGCTGTCGTTCAACAACGCGCTGCGCTCGGCGCTGCGCGAAGACCCGGACGCGATCCTGGTCGGCGAGCTGCGCGACCTCGAAACGATCCGCCTGGCGCTGTCGGCCGCCGAGACCGGCCACCTGGTGTTCGGCACGCTGCACACCTCGTCGGCGGCCAAGACCATCGACCGTATCGTCGACGTGTTCCCGGCCGAGGAAAAGGAGATGGTGCGCGCGATGCTGTCGGAGTCGCTGCAGGCCGTGATCTCCCAGACGCTGCTGAAAACCAAGGACGGCTCGGGCCGCGTGGCCGCGCACGAGATCATGATCGGCACGCCGGCGATCCGCAACCTGATCCGCGAAGCCAAGATCGCGCAGATGTACTCGGCGATCCAGACCGGCTCGAACGTCGGCATGCAGACGCTGGACCAGAACCTGACCGAGCTGGTGCGCCGCAACGTGATCTCCAGCGCCGCTGCCCGCGCCGCCGCAAAAATCCCGGACAACTTCCCGGGCTGATATTCAATTTATACGGTTTACCATGGAACGCGACCAGGCCTCCAAATTCATGTTCGACCTGCTGCGCCTGATGGTCAGCAAGGGCGGCTCCGACCTGTTCATCACGTCCGGCTTCCCGCCCGCGATCAAGATCGACGGGCGCATGACCCCGGTGTCGAACCAGGCGCTGAACGGCTCGCACACGGCCGACCTGGCGCGCGCCATCATGAACGACAAGCAGGCCGCCGGCTTCGAGCTCTCCAAGGAAGCCAACTTCGCGATCAGCCCCGGCGACCTGGGGCGCTTCCGCGTCTCGGCCTTCATGCAGATGGGCTGCGTGGGCATGGTGCTGCGCGTGATCACCACCACCATCCCGCGTTTTGACGACCTCGAGCTGCCGGACGTACTGAAAGACGTGATCATGACCAAGCGCGGCCTGGTGATCATGGTCGGCGCGACCGGCTCCGGCAAGTCGACGACGATGGCGGCGATGGTCGGCTACCGGAATGAAAACAGCTACGGCCACATCATCACGATCGAAGACCCGGTCGAATTCGTGCACCCGCACCGCAACTGCGTGATCACCCAGCGCGAAGTCGGCGTCGACACCGACAGCTTCGAGGCCGCACTGAAGAATTCGCTGCGCCAGGCGCCGGACGTGATCCAGATCGGCGAGATCCGCGACCGCGAGACGATGGAGCACGCGATCGCCTTCGCCGAGACCGGCCACCTGTGCCTGGCCACGCTGCACGCCAACAGCGCCAACCAGGCGCTCGACCGCATCATCAACTTCTTCCCGGAAGAGCGCCGCCAGCAGCTGCTGATGGACCTGTCGCTCAACATGAAAGGCCTGATCTCGCAGCGCCTCATCCCGCGCAAAGAGGCCAAGGGCCGCGTCGTGGCGATCGAGATCATGCTGAACTCGCCGCTCATCTCCGACCTGATCTTCAAGGGCGAAGTCCACGAGATCAAGGAGATCATGAAGAAGTCGCGCGAACTCGGCATGCAGACCTTCGACCAGGCGCTGTTCGACCTGTACGAGGCCGACAAGATCAGCTACGAGGACGCGCTGCGCAACGCCGACTCCGTCAACGACCTGCGCCTGAACATCAAGCTCAATAGCAAGCACGCCAGGAACCGCGATTTCTCGAGCGGGACGGAGCACCTGGGGATCGTCTGAACGACACCCGCGCGGGTTTGTCGTACACTCTTGCATTCGAATTAACATGAATGCAGGAGAGTGTCCGATGAACGTCTTCGATTTTCACGCCGTGTCCCTGGACGGCAGGCAGGTAGAGCTCAGCCAGTACCGCGGCAAGGTGCTGCTGATCGTGAACACCGCCAGCGAATGCGGCTTCACGCCGCAATACAAGGGCCTGGAAGCCCTGTACCGCGAGCTGCACGGCCGCGGCCCCGGTTTCGAGGTGCTGGGCTTCCCCTGCAACCAGTTCGGCAAGCAGGAGCCGGGCACCGAGGCCGAGATCGGCGCCTTCTGCGAGCAGAACTACGGCGTTTCGTTCCCGATGTTCGCCAAGGTCGACGTCAACGGCGAGCACACCCATCCGCTGTGGCAGTACCTGAAGGGTGAGGCTTCCGGCGTGCTGGGCACGGAAGCCATCAAGTGGAACTTCACCAAGTTCCTGGTCGGGCCCGACGGCCAGGTGGTCAAGCGCTACGCGCCGCTGACCAAGCCGGAAGACATCGCCAACGACATCGAAGCGCTGCTGGCCCAGCCGGCCTGACGTTCAGCACGCGATCTAACGCGGCTCTTCATGTAGATACGCGCGCAGCCCGTGCGTGAGCAGGATCGGGAACACGCTGGCGTGGTCCTCGCCGGGGAATACCTCGAGCTGCGTCTTCAAGCCCGGATAACGGTGCGCCTTCAAGGCCGCGTCGAACTCGCGCAGGTCCGCCACCATGTCGGCATGCTCTTCCGAGCGCGAACGCTTCTGCCCGCGCGCCAGCGTCTCCTGGCCGCCGATGCCGAAGTAGACCTTGGCCGGCAAATCCTTGTGCGCGCGCGCGTACGCCCGCTCGCGCTCGAACAGCACGCCGCCGTCGAACCACAGCGACGGGCTGCCGAGGATGTAGTCTTCAAAAGTCCCGGGCCGCGTCAACAGCAGCTCGACGCCGAGCAGGCTGCCGTAGGAGTGTCCCACGAAGATCTTGCGCCCCATGTCGGCGCCGTAGCGCGCGGCCACCAGCGGGAACACCTGCTTCGAGATGAAGCGCCCGTAATCGTCGGCCTGCCCGAAGGCGACCTGGCGGCCCGGCATGTCCGAGGTGTAGACGCCGGCGCGCGGCACGCTCGGCGTGTAGTCGCGGCGCCGGCTGTAGGTCGGGCTGTCGCCCTTCGCGTACGACAGGCCGACCACGATCGCCTCCTCCAGATGCCCGTGCTTGTGCAGCCGGTCGGCGATCGCGCGCACCACCGGGAAGCCATAATTCGCGTCGACCACGAAGATGACCGGATAGCGCCGGCCCGTACTTTGCGTTGCCCCGTACGACTCGGGCAGCGCGACGTAGACCTGGTAGTCGCGCTGCAGGGTTGCAGCGTGGAGGTCGAGCACCTCGGTGTCGGCCAGCACGTAGGGCGCGGCGTTCGCGGCTGCAGTCGATGTAGCCGCGGCTGCGCCGGCCAGGCACAGCGCGAGCGATGCGAACAGGCGTTCATGGTTTTCCTTTCCCTTTTTGTTTGCCTTTGTCTTTCCCATGTTCTTGCGCCAGCGTCTGCGCCAGGAACTCGTGTCCGACCCTGGCATAGGCATGGCATGCATCCGGGTCGATGAAGGCGGCATCCCCAGACGTGGCCTGCTTCGCCTTGCGCTCCCACAGGCCGCTGAACTCGGGGTGGGCGCTGACCAGGACATCGCACTTGACGGCGTCGACCCAGGCGATCGAGCGCTCGACGTCGGCCTGCGCAGCCGGGTACAGCGGATTGCCGCTGAAGCGCCGGCCCTCGGCGGCCAGCGCGAACACGCTGTCGGCGAACACCACGTCGACCGTGCGCCCGCCTTCGGTGGACTGCCAGGTATAGCTGACGCCACCCTTGGTGTGTCCCGGCGTGAAGTGCGCGGTCACGGCCAGCGGCCCCACGCGGATCACTTCGCCGTCGCGCAGCGCGCGCGTGCGCGCGACCGGCGCCATCGGGATCAAGCCCGGGTATTGCGGATCGGCGCGGTCGGGCTGGCCGGTGCGCAGGACCTGCTCGTTGCCCGGCCCGGCCAGCACCGTCGCGCCGCTGAGCTTCTGCAATGCGGCGACGGCGCCGCCGTGGTCCTGGTGCGCATGCGAATTCAGGATGTAGCGGATGTCTTCGACCTTGAAGCCGAGCTGGCGGATGTGGTCTGCGACCTGTCTGGCGGCCTCCGGCCCACCGACGTCGACCAGGATGTGGCCTTCTTTGGAGGTGATCAGCACCGCGCTGATGCCGTGGGTGCCGACATAATAAGTGTCGCCGTAGATGGCGAAAGGCTGCTGCGGCGCGTACCAGTCGGCGGCGTGGGCTGCGTTGGCCGCCAGTGCGAGAACGAAGGTAGGGATCAGGGTTTTCATGCGCCGATTCTGCCGCGCCTTCGCTACCCCGGCAGCGGCCGCGTGACGAAAGGCCGGATCGGCGTGACGGGCCTGGGCGGCGGGCGGTTTCGGCGCCTGGGGCCGCTGCTATACTTTTGTCAATGAATACCCGCCCCGCTTCCGCTGTCGCTTCCACGGTTCCTGCCGACGCCATCGGCGCCCGGCCTGCGCTGCCGCCGGCCTTCAAGACCATCGGCACCACCATCCTGCTGTGGAGCGCGATCAGCGCCCTGGGCGCGCTGCAGACCTACAGCGACAACCTGCGCGGCGGCGTCGACAGCCACTATCCGACGCTGCTGCTGACCTGGTTCGTCGAATACGCGGTGCCGCTGATCGTGCTGAGCGCCGGCCTGTCGATGCTGCTGGCGCGCTGGCCGGCGCCGCTCGCACGCCCGCGCAACGTGGTGCTGCTGTTCGTCGCCCTGGTACTGGTGTTCCAGCCGCTCGAGTGGACCTGGATGGCCTGGCAGCGCGGCTACCTGCACATCGCCAGCCTGGCCGACGTCCGGCAACTGCTGCTGAAGATGCTGCTGGTCGGCTGGTTCTCGACCACCGGCACCTTCGCCGCCATCCTCGCCCTGCACTACTGGCGCCAGGCGCGCGAGCGCGAGCTGGCCTGGCAGCGCAGCCAGACCGACATGCTCGGCCTGCGCCTGGCGCTCGAGGAGCAGCGCATGCTGGCCCTGCGCGCCCAGCTCGAGCCGCACTTCCTGTTCAACGCGCTGAACGCGATCAGCGCGCTGGTGCGCGACGGCGACAAGACGCTGGCCCTCGGCGGCATCGGCCGCCTGAGCGACCTGCTGCGTTACGCGCTCTCGGCCAGCAGCCGCAACACGACCACGGTCGCCGCCGAACTGCGTTTCGTGCGCGACTACCTCGACCTGCAGCGCCTGCGCTATGGCGAACGCCTGCGCGTGCACATCGCCGGCGACGACGAACTGCTGCACGAGGTCGAATGTCCGCCGCTGCTGCTGCAGCCGCTGATCGAAAACGCGCTGCGCCACGACCTCGATTGCCACGCCGGCCCCGGCGACATCGCGCTGTCCTTCGCACGCGAAGGCGACGCGCTGGCGATCCGCGTCACCAACCCGCTCAGCGCGCAGGCGTCGCCCAATCCCGGCGCGGGTCTCGGCCTGGCCAACACGCGCGATCGCCTGCGCCTGATGCACTCGGGCGCCTCGCTGCAGGCCGGGCCGCAGGATGGGCGTTTCGTCGCCGAGGTGCGCCTGCCGCTGCTGGATCTGGACTGAGCCATGAGCATCCGCTACCTGATCGTCGACGACGAAGCCCCCGGCCGCGCCAACCTGCGCCTGGCGATGGACGCCCACCCGGACTGGCAGCTGGTGGCCGAATGCGACGGCGCCGCCGCCGCGCGCGTGGCGCTGGCCGGGTCGGGCGCCAACGTCGCCGTGATCTTCCTCGACGTGCAGATGCCGGGCGAATCCGGCCTGGTGCTGGCGCGCGAACTGAGCCGCCTGCGCGAGCCGCCGCTGGTGGTGTTCGTGACCGCCTACAGCGAGCACGCGATCGACGCCTTCGAGGTGCATGCGCTCGACTACCTGTTGAAACCCTTGAGCGACGCGCGCCTGGCCCAGGCGGTCGAGCGCAGCGCCGACATGCTGCGCCAGCGCCAGCGCGAAGCCTATGGCGCGGCGCTGCGCAGCTACGTCGACGCCGACGCCAAAGCCTTCGCCGACCACCTGAACGTGCGCTCGGTCGGGCGCATCGAGCAGGTACGCGTCGCCGAGGTGCTGTGGCTGGCCGCGGCCGGCAACTACGTCGAGCTGCACCTGGCCGGGCGCACGGTGCTGCACCGGATCACGCTCAACCGCCTGGAAGCGCTGCTCGATCCGGCGGTTTTCCTGCGCGTGCACCGCGGCGCGATCGTGCGGCGCGACCAGCTCGCGCGCCTGGCCACCACCGGCGACGGCACCTATCGCCTGGGCCTGCGCTGCGGCGCCGAGGTGGCGGTCAGCGAGCGCTACCTGGCTGCGCTGAAAGCCGCGATGTGAAGGCGCGCAACGCCGGCATCGACTGGCTGCGTGGCCTGGCGATCCTGCTGGTGATCGTGCACCACCTGGCGCTGCCGTTCCGCCTGCCGCTGCGTCCCAGCCTGCTCGGCCACTGGGGGCCCAGGCGGCTGCTGAACGCGATCAGCTTCAACGGCTACGAAGCGGTCTTCATCTTCTTCGTGATCTCGGGCTTCCTGATCGCCACCCGCATCGTCGAGCGCGACGGCGAGCTCGCGCGCGTGCGCCTGCGCCGCTTTTACGCGGCGCGCGCCTGGCGCATCCTGCCGCTGCTGGCGCCGGTCCTGGCCGTGCTGGCGCTTTTCGCCGCCTGCGGCGTGCCGGGCTTCGCGCCCGAACCCGGCCAGCAAAGCATTGGCGGCCTGCTGGCGTCGGCCCTGAGTTTTACCTTCAACTGGTACGAGGGCCGCACCGGCTGGGCGCCGGCCGGCTGGGACGTGTTGTGGTCGCTGTCGATCGAAGAGGCCTTTTATCTCGGCTTCCCGCTGCTGTGCCTGTGGCTGCCGCGGCGGTTGCTGGTCGGCGTCCTGCTGGCATGGGCGCTGGCGCTGAACCCCTTGCGCAGCCTGGTGCCGGCCAGCGACGAAGTCTGGTGGGAGAAGGCCTACCTGCCCGGCATGGCGGCGATTGCCTGGGGCGTGCTGGCCGCGCTGCTGGGGCGCCGCTGGCATCCCACGCGGCGCGAAGCGCGCCTGCTGGCCGTCCTGGGCGCCATCTGCATCCTGCTGCCGCTCGGCTGGGGCGACCTGGTGCACCGGCACCTGGCCACATCGAATATGTACCTGTTGTGCGTGGGCAGCTGCGCGATCCTGCTGGCCTGTCACGCGCATCCACCGGCGCCACGCCGCGGCCTGGGCTGGCTGGCGCGCATGGGGGCGCTCAGCTACGAGCTGTACCTGTCGCACATGTTCGTCGTGCTGGGGACGGTGGCGGCGTACCGCGCACTGCTCGGCGACAGACAGGACTGGACCTTCGTCGTGTACGTGCCGGTGGTGCTGGCGTGTTATCGGCTGGCCGGGCCGCTGGCGCGCTTGACGGCATACCTTACGGCGCGATTGCGCACCTGATTAGCCCCGCTCGAACCACTTGATCACTGCATCATATTCCTCCTGCAGGTCCTGCCAGCCCTGCCCCGGCGCCATCAAGCCGTGATCGGCGTTCGGGATGCGGCGAAACGTGACGTCGCGCCCGAGCCCGCGCAGGCGCGCGTACGTGGCCTCGCTCGACAGGATCGGCACGCTCGCATCCTGCATGCCGTCGACCATGTAGACCTTGGCCCTGGCCTGCGCCAGGTCCTCGCCGTGCGACTGGGCGAAGAAGCTGCTCCAGCGCAGGTAGGTGTGGCCCGCGAAGAATTTATCGGCGCTGCGCGGGTCGGCGGCGATGGCGTCGATGGTGGCGTCCAGTTCGCGCAGGCGGCGCAGCTTGTCGTCGTCGCTGCCTGGCCCGGCGTAGGCGTGCACGATGAAGTCGTACAGCTGGGTCGGACCGGGCGGTCCGCCGATCAGCGCGACGTGCGTCAGTTCGGGCATCGCGCGCGCCAGGCCGGCCGCCACCGCCGCGCCTTCCGAGATGCCGATGACCAGCACGCGGCTGGCGTCGACGTCGGGCTGGGCCAGGGCGTGGCGCAGCGCGGCCTTCAAGGTGACCAGCCAGCTGTCGTAGGAAAAGTGGGCGTTGAAGGCCGGCGGGCAGGCGGTGGCCGTGCCCGGCCGGTCAGTTGCAGGCGGCTGCTCCGGCTGATAAGGCTTGTCGACCGCCATGACGGCGTAGCGGTGCCGGGCCGCCAGCGGCGCCCAGGAAAAGATGTTCGACGAGCGCTTGGGCGTGCCCAGGCCGACGAACGGCGGCACGCAGCCCGAGCCCTGGATATACAACACCAGCGGCGCCTTGTGGCCGGGCCGCGACAGCACGTAACGCACCGGCGCGCCGGCGTCTCCCGGCAGCGTGAAGCGGCTGAGGACCAGCGCGCCGGCGTCGAATTTCTCTTCCCGTGACTTCTCTTCCTGTGCCGCCGGCGCGGCCATGGCCGGCCATACCCCAATCGCCGTCACCAGCGCAGCGGCCAGCACGACCTTCGCATATCGATGCATGGATGCCTTTCTCAACGCGGCGGCTCGCCGCCCGACCCGATCTGCTTTTGTAAAAACTTCTCCACCCGGCCCCAGAAATCGAGACGCGTCTCGACCAGCGTCCAGCCATGTCCTTCCTGTTCGTACTCGATCCATTCGACGTTCTTGTTGGTCTGGCGGACCGCGTCGTAGAACTTCTTGCCGTGGTAGATCGGCACGCGCTGGTCGACGCCGCCGTAAGCCAGCAGCAGCGGCTGGGTGATGCGCGCGGCCTGCCTGAGCGGCGAGGTCTGCGCGAACTGGGCCGCGTCCTTGACCGGATCGCCGACCAGCGTCGGCATGCCGTAGCGCTTCCAGCCTTCGGACAGGTCGCTGTCGGCGCTCCAATGGCCATTGTAGAGCAGTTCGATGTCGGTCACGCCGACCCAGTCGATGCCGCACTTGTACAGGTCGGGATCGCGGATCAGCCCCATCAGGGTGGCGTAGCCGCCGTAACTGGCGCCGCCGATGCAGATGCGCTTCGGGTCGGCGATGCCCTCGCCGATGGCCCAACGCGTGGCGTCCGCGACGTCGTCCTGCATCGCCAGCCCCCACTGCTTCCAGCCGGCGCGGAAGTGGGCCGCACCGTAGCCGGTGCTGCCGCGAAATTCTGGCTCGAGCACCACGTACCCGCGCGAGGCCAGGAACTGGCCTTGGCTGTCCCAGCCCCATTCGCTGCCGCGCACGTACGGGCCGCCATGCACCAGCACCACCATCGGCAGCTTCTTCCCTTCACTGCCATGCGGTATCGTGACCCAGGTCGGGATGATCTGGCCGTCGCGCGCCTTGACCTGCACCAGCGACTGCCGCGCCATGCGCGCCGTAGGAAGCGCCGGGCGGCTGGCGCCGATCCTGGCCAGCTTGCCGGTGTCGCGGTTGAACAGCAGGGTCACCGGCGGCTGGCGGTCGGACCACGACTCGACCAGCACGAACGGCGTCTCGGAGCGCACGCCGACGCTCAGTACGTTGACGCAGCCTGGCAGCAGCTTGTCGACCGTCTCCTGCGCCTTCTTCATGGCCGGGTCGAACCAGGCCGCGCTCTGGGCATCGACCGTATAGCGCACGCCGAGCAGCTTGCCCGCACCGACGATCAGGCTACCGCTGAAGTCGTATTCCTCAAGGTCGACCAGCGGCTTGGACGCCCTTGTGCCGGTGGCGAGGTCGTAGGCGAACAGCGCGCTCTTGTCGCGCCCGGCGTAGCTGGTCACGTACAGCTCGCCCGTCGGCGCAAAGCCGAGCGGCGTGACGGTCTTGGCGTCGGACAGGTAGACGTTATCGGTGGCGAGCTTGCGCCACTTGCCGGTCTTGGGGTCGAGGTAGTGCAGCACTTCGGTATTGCCGTCGACCGTAATCGCCAGCGCCGGCTTGCCCTTGGCATCCAGCCACCATTCGCGCACGCGGCCGGGACCGTCGACGGATTCGGTGCGGCCGGTCACGGTGTTGAGCCGGATCAGGTCGGCCACGTCGTCGCCGTCGCGGCTGAACTTGACCATCTCGACATAGACCCAGTCCGAATCCTGTGCCCCGGCCTGGTCGAGCATGAAGGTATTCCAGGGCAGCTTCTCGCGGCCGACCGTGTAGGCGCTGGTGGCCTGGTCGGTCTCGAAGCCGACCGTCGCCAGCTGGCGGTACGCGCTGCCGTCGGCATTGACCGCGAACAGCCCGGGCGCGTTATGGTCCCGGCCCGGCGCGATGCGGTTGTCGCGCGAGTCGAACAGCAGCCGGTTGTCGTTGACCCACTCGAACCGGCCGACGTCGTCGTCGGCGAAGCCACCGACGACCTGCATCGCATTGTCGGCCAGGTTCACCACGCCAAGCTGGTCGCGTCCTTTGCTGTTCGTTACGCGCATCGCCAGCCGCTTGCCGTCCGGCGACAGCTTGGCGCCGCTCAGCGCCGGGTTCTCGAAGAACGCGGCGATCGGAATGGGCGCCTCGGCGGCGAAGCACGCCGGCGCAGCGTGCAGGGAAAGAGCAAGCGCCAACAACAAGGGGTGGGCGATACGCATGGCGTGGGCCGGAGTCAATACAGGTCAGCCATGGTAACGCTCTGCAGTTATTGGCGCTACTGCAATATTTGGTGAGGATCAGCGCGTCTCGATGGTCGCCGAGGTGTGCAGCGTGCAGCCGCGGTGCACGTTTTCCAGGAAGCGGATCGCCTCCGAAATGCGGCAAGTGGGCGGCAGCACCCGGCCCATCGACTCGTCCTCGTTCAGGCGGTCGATGCCGTAGGCGATGGTGCGCGAGACATCGCGGCCCTGGCGGCCGTCGCTGTTGTAGAGCGCATCGTAGACGCCGATCTCTTCCCACAAGCCGACGTAGCCGGGGCCGATGCTGTCCTGGAAAGCGGTGGACGACAAGGCCGTGTCCTCGTCGTGGGACACGAGACGAAACACGAAACTCACGCGGCACCTCCATCGATTAAAAAATACGGGCGCCGATGCTATCACGGCCGGCGTTTTCGCGCCGGTGACGCGGCTGTGCCTGGCAACATACGGAACAGTACACAGCTGCCAAGCCTGAGAAATTTTCTGCTGAGAACTTGCTCCTCGGCTCTTACCCTGACGCAACATCCGCGTGTTTCGGCGGCGCCGGCCTGGCGCCGCGCCTGCGCAACCCGCTTCCGCCAACCGGACGGCAGCCGCGCCCGCCCCGTCCGCGTCCGGCGCCGCCATCGAGATCGACGCCGAGGGCGACTCGACCATGTCCGGCCTGGAGACGGTCGGCGGCCAGTTCGTCCAGTCCGCGCACCCGGTCCCTGCCCTGGTGCAAGCGCAGCTGCGCAGCCTGTTCGGCGTGGGCGTGACGGTCAACGCCAACGGCTCCTCGGGCGCCAACCTCGACATGGAATTGAACGGCACGGGCAACTACAGCACGCCGCTGGCAACGCGCCCGGCGCTGAGCCGCGCGCGCATCGTGATCGAGAACTTCGGCATCAACGACGCTTACCTGCCGGCGGACGCCTACCGCGCCAACCTGGTCCGCTTCGTCGACGTAGTGCGCGCCGGCGGCAAGCTGCCGGTGCTGGAAGAACCGAACCCGGTCTGCCTCGGCCACGAGACGCTCGACGCCCTGGTCGGCATCCTGAACGAGGTCGCGCGCGAGAAGAACGTACCGCTGGTGATGCAGTACGACGCCATCAAGGCCCTGCCCGGCTGGCAATCGATGCTGACCGACTGCGCGCACCCGGACGACGCGCTGTACGCGTTCAAGGCCGCGCGCGAGGCCGATGTGCTGGCGCAGGTGATCCGCTCGAACGGCGGCTAGGCTTGCGCGCCTTTTTCGGTGGCGGCGGCGGGGCCGGATCGGCGAGCGGATTGAGTTCGACCAAGCCGACCGCGCGCAGCTTGGCGTCGGGCGCGGACTGGGTGGTGAGCGCGAAGCGCATCGCATGCTCGCCGCGTGGCCGCACGGTCGCCGACAGCGTCAGCGCATCACCGTTCGTACGCGCGGTGGTGCGCGCCGCCAGGTGGGCCTTGGCCACGAGATCCGTGAAGCCCTGCTCGACCGCGACCCGGTCGGTGCGGCGTGCATACAGCATGCACTGGTCGTTGTCCTCGGCCAGCACCAGCACGAAGTTGCCGGTCTTGCCGTTGTACGAGACCGGCCAGGCGTCGCCGTCCAGGCCCGCCAGGTACAGCTTGGCGCGCTCCGGCTGAAGTTTGGGCACCTTGGTACGCAGCAGCTTGCGGCGGAAGGCGCCGAGGGCGTCGATGCGCTTGACGCACAGGTCGGTGTAGAGCTTCAGGAAGCCTTCGCCGTCGGGGTCGACGGTCGACGGCGTGGCCTCGACCGGTTTCGGCTCGCGCTTGTTGGCCGCTTTGTTGGCTGGCTTGCCGGCCGGCTTGTGCTGGGCCTTGCCGGACGCCCTGGCCGCGTGCTTGTCGGCACGCTTGGCGTCGTGCCTGGCGTCGTGCTGTTGCGCGGACGCCGCCTGCGCCTGCCCCACCGCGATGGCGCAGACGAGCCAGGCCGCCAGCAGGACCCGCGATACCGGCGCCGTCATCGCACCGCCACGCCGGGCAGCACGACGGCAGTACGTACGAGGAACTGGACGCGCAGGACGCGAGGCTCGGGACCGACGGCTATCGATAAGATCATGAACCGATTGTAAGCACTATTCCATCTTTTTGGCGTATGCTCCGGCTATCTTTTTTCATTGGCAGGACATCAGCATGGGCAATCGATTATCCAAGATCGCAACCCGCACGGGCGACGACGGCAGCACCGGCCTGGGCGACGGCAGCCGCACCGGCAAGGACAGCGCGCGCATCGCAGCGCTCGGCGACGTCGACGAACTCAACTCCTTCATCGGCCTGCTGCTGTGCGAGGACATGCCGGCCGCCACGCGCGAGGAGCTGGTCTCGATCCAGCACGACCTGTTCGACCTGGGCGGCGAGCTGTGCATCCCCGGCTACCAGATGATCCAGGACGAGCACGTGGCGCGCCTGGACGGCCTGCTCGAAAAGTACAACGCCGACCTGCCGACCCTGAAGGAATTCATCCTGCCGGCCGGCTCGCGCGCGGCCTCGCTCGCGCACGTGTGCCGCACCGTGTGCCGGCGCGCCGAGCGCAGCATCGTCGCGCTGTCGCATGCGGAGACTGTCAACGCCCAGCCGCGCCAGTACGTGAACCGGCTGTCCGACCTGATGTTCGTGCTGGCACGCGTGCTGAACCGCCACGCCGGCGGCAACGACGTGCTCTGGCAGCACGAACGCAAGCGCGGCTGACGCATGGCAGGACTGCACGCTTTCAATGTCCGCTTCCACCTGGGCGGCAGGAACTGGCCGACCAATCCCTACGGCTTGCAGGGCGATGGATCGGTCGCGATCGAGCCCGACTTCGTCATCATCGGCGGGCGCAACCACAGCTCGTTCCGCCTGGCGAAGTGGGCCGATCACCGGATTCGCATGGTCGACATCGTCAACGTGCGGACCGAAGGACCCGACCTGCGCTTCGACGTGATCGGCGTGAAGGGCAACATGACGGTCGGCTTCACGCTGGCGGACAGCGCCGAGGCGCGCCGCCTGGCCGCGCTGCTGCCGACGCGCCAGACCGAGGAATTCGCGCGCGCCTACGCCGAGCGCGAAGCCTTCCACGACCGCATCGATTACTGGAGCCCGTCGACGCCGGTGATCTGGGGGCTGCTCACCCTGAACATCGGCATCTACTTCCTGATGTGGCTGGCGCGGCGCGGCCAGTACGGCATCTCGCTGCAGACTATGCCGGGCTGGGGCTGGAGCTCGCCGGTCGACGCCATGATCCGTTCCTACCAGCTGGCGCACTGGGGGGCGAACGTCGGCCCGCTGACGCTGGGCGGCGAGTGGTGGCGCCTGGTGAGCTCGATGTTCCTGCACGGGAGCCTGCTGCACATCGCCTTCAACATGCTGGCGCTGTGGCAGGTCGGCACGCTGGTCGAGCGCATCTTCGGCAGCACGCGTTTCCTGGCGCTGTACATGATCGCCGGCGTGTGCGGCAGCCTGGCCAGCGTGCTGTGGAATCCGCACGTGAACAGCGTCGGCGCCTCGGGCGCGATCTTCGGCATCCTGGGCGGCCTGCTGGCCTTCATCCGGCGCGAGAACAGCGGCGTGCCGCCGACCATCGTCAAGGAACTGCGCGCGTCCACACTGCCGTTCCTGCTGTTCAACCTGACCGCCGGCTTCCTGTATCCGCACACCGACAATGCCGCCCACCTCGGCGGCCTGGTCGGCGGCTTCGTGGCCGGCCACCTGCTGGCGCGCTCGCTGCACGTGCCGGAACGCACGGCGGCCTGAGCCGGCGGAACCGGCTTTTGCCTCAACCCGGTTCGACTTCCTTCAGCGCCTGCAGCGCCATCAGGTAGATGCCGTCGTAGGACCTGGCGGCGGCGATGAAGCGGCCGTTGTGGCAAAAGCCTGCATCGGCCACGCCGGTGACGGCCGCCAGGTCGGCGTCGCGCAGGCCGGCCCAGCTTGCCGGCAAGTCGGCGCGCGCCTCGAAGCTGTCGACGCTGGCCGGCACCGTGTGCAGCATGTAGCGCTGCTCCTGCAGGTTGTGGCTGATGACGAACAGGACGTCCGGCATCTCCTTGCGCACCACGGACGACCACGGCAGCGCGCTGTTCTTCAGGTACAGCAGGCGCCCGCCTTCGAGCTGCTCGGCGCCCCGCACCTGTTCCAGCGCCAGCATCGCGCCGACGCGGTACTTGACCGCATTGGCCATCACGTCGGCCAGGAAGGCCATCGCGCGGCGGAACTGCTGCAGGCGGTAGGCGTCGGCTTCCCCGCCGTAGCCGAGGCGCTCCTCGTCGAGCCAGTTCGGGTTGTAGCCCGAGATCACGGCCGACAGCCCGTAGCCGCCCGGCGCGTTCTTGGCCGCGCCGACGTCGGACAGGTCGAGGTACTGCACGATGTCGGCGTCGATCGCGTAGGCGATCTGCTGGGCGGTGTCGTCCGAAATCTGGCGCCCGGCATGCTGCTCGGCCAGCAGGCGCACGCAGCGCGCGCCTTGGTCGCGCCACACCAGGCCGGCGCTGGCATACGGCACGCCGCTCTGGCGCGCGCCGGCAAAGCCTTTCTGGTGGTGATCGAAGCGGCCCGTGGCCGGGTCCCAGATGCCGCCGACGTCGACCACGAAGTCGCCGGTCTCGATGATGGCCGGGTCGCGCGTGCGCACGATCTCGGCTTCGGGATGAAGGATGTGCAGGACGGCGACGGCCCATGCGTCGTCCGCATGGAATTTACCGCCGTGGGTGACGATCAACATAGGAATTCCGGTATCAGGTTGGTTTGACACCGATCATACCGGCTTTGCGGCGCGCCTCGCGTGCGCCCGCGTACGAACGCGAGGCGCGCGAGGGCGCAGGTGTTGCTCAGGTGTTGCTCAGGTGTTGTTCACCACCAGGCGCGGCTCGCCGATGCCGAAGCGTTCGCGGATCGACTTGCCGATGCCGTGCGCGTCCAGGCCGACCGAGGCCAGCAGGAGGGCCGGGTCGCCGTGGTCGATGAAGCGGTCCGGCAGGCCCAGGATCAGCAGCGGCTTGACGATGCCTTCGCTGGCCAGCGCCTCGGCCACGGCTGAACCGGCGCCGCCCATCGTGCAGCCCTCTTCGACCGTCACCAGGACGTCGTGGTCGCGCGCCAGCTGCTTGACCAGCTCGACGTCGAGCGGCTTCACGAAGCGCATGTCGGCCACGGTCGCGTTCAGGTCGGCGGCCGCGCCCAGGCTCGGCGCCACCATCGAACCGAAGGCCAGGATCGCCACGCCCTTGCCCTGGCGCTTGACCGTGCCCTTGCCGATCGGGAGCGTGTCGAGCGCCGGCTGGATCGCCGCGCCGACGCCGGCGCCGCGCGGATAGCGCACGGCGGCCGGCCCCGGATAGTGGTAGGCGGTGGTCAGCATCTGGCGGCACTCGCTCTCGTCCGACGGCGCCATCACGACCATGTTGGGAATGCAGCGCAGGTAGGCCAGGTCGTAGTTGCCGGCGTGGGTCGCGCCGTCGGCGCCGACGATGCCAGCGCGGTCCAGCGCGAAGGTCACGTCCAGGTTCTGCAGCGCCACGTCGTGGATCAGCTGGTCGTAGGCGCGCTGCAGGAAGGTCGAGTAGATCGCGACCACCGGTTTCATGCCCTCGGTCGCGAGACCGGCGGCGAAGGTGACCGAGTGCTGCTCGGCGATGCCGACGTCGAAGTAGCGCTCCGGGTACTCCTGGTGGAAGCGCACCATGCCCGAGCCTTCGCGCATCGCCGGCGTGATGCCGACCAGGCGCTTGTCGCTTCCCGCCATGTCGCACAGCCAGTTACCGAACACCTCGGTATAGGTGATCTTGCCGGCCTTGGCCGGCTTGATGCCCTCGCTCGGGTTGAACTTGCCGGTGCCATGGTACAGGATCGGCTCGGCCTCGGCCAGCTTGTAGCCCTGGCCCTTCTTGGTCACCACGTGCAGGAATTGCGGGCCCTTGAGGCGCTTGATGTTTTCCAGCGTCGGGATCAGCGACTCGAGGTCGTGGCCGTCGATCGGGCCGATGTAGTTGAAACCGAATTCCTCGAACATCGTGGCCGGCACGACCATGCCCTTGGCGTGTTCCTCGAGCTTCTTGGCCAGTTCCAGCACCGGGGCCGGCAGCACGCTCTTGCCGACGTTCTTGGCGGCCGCGTAGAACTGGCCCGACATCAGGCGCGCCAGGTAGCGGTTCAGGGCGCCGACCGGCGGCGAGATCGACATGTCGTTGTCGTTCAGGACCACCAGCAGGTCGCAGTCGTCCTCGACGCCGGCGTTGTTCAGCGCCTCGAACGCCATGCCGGCGGTCATGGAACCGTCGCCGATCACGGCGATCGACTTGCGCTTCTCGCCCTTGATCTTGGCGGCGGCGGCCATGCCGAGGGCGGCCGAGATCGAGGTCGAGGAGTGCGCGGTGCCGAAGGTGTCGTAGTCGCTTTCGTCGCGGCGCGGGAAGCCGGACAGGCCGAGGTGCTGGCGCAGCGTCGGCATGCGCTCGCGGCGCCCGGTCAGGACCTTGTGCGAATAGGTCTGGTGGCCGACGTCCCACACGATGCGGTCGTGCGGCGTGTCGAACACGTAGTGCAGCGCGATCGTCAGCTCGACGGTGCCGAGGTTGGACGACAGGTGGCCGCCGGTCTTGGAGACCGATTCGAGCAGGAACTGGCGCAGTTCGTGGGCCAGCGGGGTCAGCTGGGTACGCGGCAGCTTGCGCAGGTCGGCTGGGTCGTTGATTGTCTCTAGCAGGTTCATTATTATGCCTTCCGCTGCACGATCAGGTCGGCCAGCTCGCGCAGCCGCAGTGCTTGTTCTCCGAACGGCGCCAGCGCTTCGTGCGCCTGCTGCCGCAGTTGTTCCGCCAGGGCCCGCGATTCCTCCAGCCCCAGGATCGACACGTAGGTCGGCTTGTTGGCCGCCGCGTCCTTGCCGGCGGTCTTGCCCAGCGTTGCCGAATCCTCGGTCGCGTCCAGCACGTCGTCCACCACCTGGAACGCCAGGCCGATCGCGCGCGCGTACGCGCTCAAGGCATCGTACTCGTTCGCGTCGAGATCGCGCCCGGCCAGCGCGCCCAGGATGATCGACACGCGCAGCATGGCGCCGGTCTTGAGCTGGTGCATGCGTTCGAGCTGTTCCAGCGTGAGCTTGAAGCCGACGCTGTCGAGGTCGATCGCCTGGCCGCCGCACATGCCGGCGCTGCCCGCGGCTTGTGCCAGCAAGCGTAACATCGTCACGTGCCTCTGCGGCGCTACGGTGGCGGCGCCGGCCAGCGTTTCGAAGGCTTGCGCCTGCAGCGCATCGCCGACCAGCAGCGCGGTGGCTTCGTCGTAGGCCACGTGCACGGTCGGCTTGCCGCGGCGCAGGGCGTCGTCGTCCATGCAGGGCATGTCGTCGTGCACCAGCGAATACACGTGGATCATTTCGACCGCGCAGGCGGCGCGCAGCACGGCGTCGGGATCGGCGCCGAACAATTCGCCGGCGGCATGCGCCAGCAGCGGGCGCACGCGCTTGCCGCCGCCCAGCGTGGTGTAGCGCATCGCCTCGTGCAGCCTGGCCGGGGCCGTGGCGGCCGGCGGCAGGAAGGCGTCGAGGCCATCCTCGGTGCGCGCCTGCACCGCCTTCATCCAGTCGCCGAAGCGCAGTCCGGCCACGTCGGGTGCGTTCATTCGTCCTCCTCGGCGTCGGTGCTGAAAGGCTTGAGCATGTCGCCTTCGAGGACCTTGACCTGGGCCTCGACCTTTTCCAGCTGGGCCGCGCAATAGCGCACCAGTTCGGAGCCGCGCGCATACGCGGCGACCGAGGCTTCCAGCGGCAACTGCCCGCCTTCCATCTGGCTCACGAGCTGGGCCAGTTCGGCCATCGCCCCTTCGAAGGATTCTGGAGCGGCCTGTGCCTGGCTCTCCGTGCTTGATTTATTTGGCATAATGACTCTAGGTGTTTCGGGGCCGGGCACGGGGCAACTTCGTGTGCGGCGCGCCAGTCTAATCGCTTATTGTAAACAATCCTACCCCTGCACGACGGTGGCGGGCCATGCGGCGTTGGCGAAGTCACCACAAGCTTGCAAGCAAAGACACATTTTATCGTAAAGCGCCTCGAGATTCATGAAAACGATGCCTTACAGGCAATTTCTATACGCGCAGGTGCCACAAAGCCGAGCCGGTCCCAGCCAGTGGAGCCTTTTACAGGCTATAATCTCCGGTTCTGTCTCCGAAATACCGTATTCCGTTCTTTGAAGGAGCGAGAACACCGCAGCCAGCGACAGCAGGGTGGCAGCCCCACCATGCATTGCCCGGCAGCGCGTCGATCCGCCCAAATACTGTCTTCGGATTCTTTCTCTTCTTTGGCTGAAATTTGTATAAAGGGGGGTTGGGATGTCCGATCTGGCTACCCACGCCAAGCTGGCGCGCTCGCACGCGCAGCTTCCGGTAAGTGTCTACTTTGACGAAGCGCTGTTGCAGCGCGAAATGCAGCAATTGTTTCTCGGGGGCCCCCGCTACGTCGGGCATGAGCTGATGGTGCCCGAACAGGGCGACTTCGCGACTCTCAAGTCGGAAAACGAAGGCCGTATGCTGGTGCGCAATAACCAGGGCATCGAATTGCTGTCCAACGTCTGCCGCCATCGCCAGGCGCTGATGTTCAATGGCCGCGGCAACGCCAGGAACATCGTGTGCCCGCTGCACCGCTGGACCTATGACCTGAAGGGCGAACTGATCGGCGCGCCGCACTTTGCGGACACGCCTTGCCTGAACCTGTCCAAGACGCCGCTGCAGAACTGGAACGGCCTGCTGTTCGAACAGAATGGCTACGACGTGATGGACAAGCTCAAGCAGATGTCGGTCACGAAGGATCTCGACTTCTCGGGCTACATGTTCGACCACGTCGAGGTGCACGAGTGCGACTACAACTGGAAGACCTTCATCGAGGTCTACCTGGAGGATTACCACGTCGAGCCGTTCCACCCGGGCCTGGGCAACTTCGTCAGCTGCGACGACCTGCGCTGGGAATTCGGGCCGGACTACAGCGTGCAGACCGTGGGCGTGCACCGCGGCCTGCAGAAATCGGGCTCGCCCGCCTATAAGAAATGGCAGGAGCAGGTCCTGAAGTTCAACAACGGCCAGCCGCCCAAGTACGGCGCGATCTGGCTGACGCTGTACCCGAACATCATGGTCGAGTGGTACCCGAACGTGCTGGTGGTGTCGACGCTGTGGCCGATGGGTCCGCAAAAGACGCGCAACGTGGTCGAGTTCTACTACCCGGAAGAATTCGTGCTGTTCGAGCGCGGATTCGTCGACGCCGAGCGCGCCGCCTACATGGAAACCTGCGTCGAGGACGACGAGATCGCCCTGCGCATGGACGCCGGCCGCAAGATCCTGATGGAACGCGGCGTCACCGAGGCCGGGCCGTACCAATCGCCGATGGAAGACGGGATGCAGCACTTCCACGAGTGGTACCGCGGCCGGCTGCCAGATATCCCGCCAGGTATGTAATGCCCGCTTTGTGGATGTTGTTTGCCAGCTTCACGTTCGCGCTCATGAGCGCGTGCGTGAAGCTGGCCTCCCTCACCTACTCCACTTCCGAAATCGTCATGTACCGCGGGCTGATCGGCAGCCTGCTGCTGCTGCCGATCATCCACGCCCAGGGCGGCACCCTCAAGACGCCGTATCCGAAAGAACACCTGTGGCGCAGCGTGGTCGGCGTCCTGTCGCTGTGGCTGTGGTTCTACGGGATCGTCAAGCTGCCGCTGGCGACCGCCGTCACCCTCAACTACATGGCGCCGATCTGGCTCGCGACCTGGATGTTCGGCAGCGGCTGGTGGCGCGGCAAGGGCCTGCCCGAATGGCCGCTGGCGCTGGCGATCGCGATGAGCTTCGTCGGCGTGACGCTGGTGCTGCGTCCGGCCGTCGAGACGCGCGAATGGCTCGGCGGCGTGGCGGCAATCGCCTCCTCCGTCATCGCCGCGATGGCCTACCTGCAGGTGCGCCGCCTGGGCCAGATGGGCGAGCCGGAATACCGCGTGGTGTTCTATTTTTCGTTGACCATGGGCGTGGCCGGCTTCGTCGGCGCGCTGTTCGATAGCGGCCACAGCCTGGCGCATGCGCAGTCATGGCGCGGCTTTGGGCTGCTGGCGGTGATCGGCGCGGCCGGCGTGGTCGCGCAGATCGCGATGACGCGCGCTTATCGCCTGGGCAGCGTGCTGGTGGTGGCCAACCTGCAGTACACCGGCATCATCTTTTCGAGCTTGTGGGGCATGCTGCTGTGGGGCGACGTGTTCGCCTGGCAGGTGTGGCTGGGGATGGGCGTGATCCTGGCCTCCGGCATCGCCGCCACGTTCTACAATACCCGCAGTGCGGCGCGCGCCTCTGCAATCGAGCCAACCGCGCCACCCGACCCCATCGCCAGCGAAGCCTGAGGAGACATCGATGCCCGCCACGTCCACCTTCACCACCCTGATCGAACCGGCCGCCTTGGCCACGCACCTGCAAGACCCGGCCTGGGTCGTGGTCGACTGCCGCCACGACCTGGTCAACCTGGCCGCCGGGCGCGACGCCTACGCCGCCGGCCACATTCCCGGCGCGCTCTTCGCCGATATCGAAACCGAGCTGTCGGGCGCCAGGCGCGGCGCGGGCGGCGCCTTCCGCGGGCGCCATCCGCTGCCGGAAAAAGACGCCTTCATCGAACTGCTGCGCGCCTGGGGCGTGAACGACGACACGCAAGTCGTCGCCTACGATGCCCACGGCGGCATGTTCGCGGCGCGCCTGTGGTGGATGCTGCGCTGGGTCGGCCATGCGGCGGTGGCGGTGCTCGACGGCGGCCTGCCGGCCTGGCAAAACGCCGGCCAGCCGGTGACGAGCGACGCCTCGCCCGCGCGCGCGCGCGGGAGCGTGCAGGCGCGCGACGCGCTGGCCACCACGGTCGACGTCGAAGCCGTCCTGCGCGCGGTAGAGCAGCGCGTCGAGCACGGCGGCCGCACGGTCGTCGACGCGCGCGCGCCCGACCGCTTCCGCGGCGAGAACGAGACCATCGACCCGGTCGGCGGCCACATCCCCGGCGCGAAAAACCGCTTCTTCAAGGACAACCTGCAGGCGGACGGCCGCTTCAAGTCGCCCGCGCAGCTCAAGACGGAACTCGGCGTGGCGGTCGGCGACCCGGCAACGGCCATCATGCAGTGCGGCTCGGGCGTGACCGCCTGCCACAACCTGCTGGCGCTGGAAGTGGCCGGCATGCCGGGCGCCGCGCTGTATCCGGGCTCGTGGAGCGAATGGAGCGCCGACCCGAAACGCGCGGTCGCGACCGGCGCCGACTGATCGCCACGGCAACGGCTGCCCTGCCCTGCCAGGGCGGTCGATCGGTTAGACTTGCAGCCTGAGCAATTTTTGCGGGCTGCGAGCGTGAAGCGAAAAACCCTGATTGCGGTGGCCGCCGGCGCCACTGTCCTTGCCCTCGCCGCGGCCGCCTATTTCACGCTCGACGCCCGCAAGACCGGCATGCCCGGGCCGGCGCTCTGGCTGTGGGCCGAAGCGCCGACGCGCCCCGACTGGAGCGCGCGCGCCATGCCGCTGGCCGGCCGCTTCAGCGACCCGTTCGGCGCCGCCGTCGACGCGCATGGCAACGTCTACGTCAGCGAGGGCGGCGCCGGCAACCGCATCCTGCGCATCTCACCCGATGGCCGGGTAAGCACGGTGGCCGGCGGCGCGGCGGGTTTTACGGACGGCCCGGCAGCGAACGCCGCGTTCGACACGCCGTCGGCGCTGGCCATCGACCGCCTCGGCAACCTGTACGTCGCCGACACCGGCAACAACGCCATCCGCAAGATCACGCCGGACGGCCGCGTGAGCACGCTGGCCGGCGGCGGGCCGGCGGGCTACCTGGACGGCGCCGGCCGCAGCGCGCGCTTCGACGGGCCGGTCGGCGTGGCGGTCGACCGGGAAGACAGCGTCTACGTCGCCGACACCTACAACGACCGCATCCGCCGCATCGACAAGGCCGGCGTGGTGACGACCGTCGCCGGCCACGGCGGCCCCGGCAGCCTCGATGGCATCGGCATGGCGGCCGGCTTCGACACCCCGAGCGCCATCGTGGCCGGCAAGGACGGCGTGCTGTTCGTCGCCGACACCGGCAACGACGCGATCCGCCGCATCGACAAGAGCGGCGCGGTGAGCACGCTGGCGCCGCTGGTCGCCGCGGACGGCCACGGGCTGCTGCATCGCCCGGTCGCGCTGGCGCTGACCCACGACGGCTTCCTGTACGTCGATGGCATCGGCGGCCGCATCGTCCAGGTCGATCCGCGCGGGCTGTATCACGCGCTGATGGACGCCGACCGTCCGCCACAAACCAGTTTCGGCAGCGACGGCAGCCTGCGCCTGTACGCGCCGCGCGGGATCGCGCTCAGGCGCGACGGCGCGCTGGTGGTGGCCGACGGCGCGGCGTCGACGGTGTTCGCGCTGGCGCCGCCCCAGGCCGGCGCGCCGGCGCGGCCAGCCTTGGCTGCGCAGGCGGCGCCGACCGCGCTGCCCCCGGCGCCGCCCATGCCCTGGCCGGTCGTCCCGCAGGACGCGCCGCACGAAATCGTCGGCGTGATGGGCGAGGTGCGCGGCAATTACGGCGGCGAAAGCCGCGACCACTTCCACGCCGGCCTGGACATCCGCGCCGAGATCGGCACGCGCGTGCTGGCGATCGAGCCGGCCACGGTCTCCGATCCCTATCCGAACTGGGACTTCGGCGAGCTGGGCGAAGGCATGGGCCTCGGAGCGCTGTCGTACATCCACATGCGCGTCGGCCGCGACAGCGCCGGCCACGCCCTCGATGCGCGCTTCCAGCTGCTGCCCGATGCGCGCGGCAGCTTGAAGCGCGTGCGGGTGCGGCGCGGCGCCCGCTTCGCTTTGGGGGACGCGCTCGGCACCATCAATCCGATGGCCCACGTGCACATGGAATACCGCCCCGGCGGCGTGCTGGCCAACCCGCTGACGCTGGGCTTTATCGGCATGCGCGACACGATCGCCCCGCACATCCAGGGTATTGCCTTGTATGACCCGGGCGGCCGGCGCCTGCCGGCGCAAAAGGGCCGGCGCGTGCGCGTGGCGCGCGCCCTGGGCGAGATCGCCATCGTCGCCGACGGCTACGACCAGATGGACGGCAACCTGGCGCGGCGCCGCCTCGGCCTGTACAAGCTGGGCTACCAGCTGCTGCACGCGGACGGCAGCGCGGTGGCCGGGTTCGAGACGGCGCGCATCACCCAGGTGTATGACCGGCTGCCGCGCGAGCGCGACGCGGTCAAGCTGGTGTACGCCGACAGCAGCGGCATCACGGTGTACGGCAGCAAGGAAACGCACTTTGCGTATGCGGTCAACAACACGCTGCGCGGTGGCCTTGCGCTGGCCGGCAGCTGGAAGGTGGGGGATCTGGCGCCGGGCGACTACCTGCTGCGCATCTACGCGGCGGATTACGCGGGACAGGTGGCTCTGGCGGGCCGCGATCTGGCGATCACGGTCGAGTAGCGGGGTGGCGCAAGCTCAGCGGCTGAAGCTCAGTGGCTGAAATCATAAGGCGCCGGCATGAAATCGGCCAGCGTGAACATGACCACCGAGACGACGAGGATGGCGAGCACATACCCGAAGCGCGACGGCTTTTCGCGCAGTGCCGCGATCAGTTGAGCGACCAGGTGTGACATGCTTCCCTCCATTGAGATGACGGCTCAGGATAGGGTGCCGTCAATCGTCTTGTCAACACTTGGGCGCTGTGTCCGATCAATGGCCGTGCGTCAGAAACAGAACGATGACCACGCCGAGGCCAATCAACAACACTTGGGGGATCGATTCGCGCACCGTGGCCCGGCGCTGCATCTGCGGCATCAGGTCGCTCACGGCGATGTAGATGAAGCCCGAGGACGCGAACACCAGCACGTAGGGAATCAGGTTGCTGGCGCGGTCCAGCGTGGCGTAGCCGATCAGGGCGCCGGCCACCGCCAGCAGGCTGCACAGCAAATTGAACACGTAGGCGCGCACGCGCGAGAAGCCGGCATTGAGCAGCACGATGAAGTCGCCGATCTCCTGCGGAATCTCGTGGGCGATGATGGCCACGCCGGTGACGATGCCCAGCTTCGGGTTGGCCAGGAACGCCGCCGCGATCAGGATGCCGTCGGTGAAGTTGTGCATGCCGTCGCCGATCAGGATCATCCAGCCGGCCTTGCCGGCCTGCATCTTGTCATGGCCGTGCGCGTGATGGTGGCCGTCGCCCTCGTGATGATGCGAGTGGCGCAGCAGCGCGACCTTTTCCAGCAGGAAAAAGGCCAGCAAACCCGCCAGCAGCGTGCCGAACAGGCTGCGCGGATCGGCCTTCGATTCGAACGCCTCCGGCAGCGCGTGCAAGAGCGACGTCGACAGCATGATCCCGACCGACAGGCTGACCATGCGCTCGACCACCTTGGACAGCAGCGTGAAGGAAAACACCGCGGCCGCCGTGATGCTGACCAGGCCCGCCAGGCCCGTGGCAAGCAGGATGGAGATAAGGATCGGGTCGATGAGAAAACCTCTTGTTATGCGCGGGGACGGCAATTGTACCGTACCGGCCCCGGCCGTATCAGCTCACACCGTGCTGCTTGAACCAGTCGAGCGCGCGCGCGAAGCCGTCCCTGGCCGATTCGGCGTGGTAGGTCGGACGGTAGTCGGCGTAGAAGGCGTGGTCGGCGTCCGGGTAGACCACGATGGTCGAACCGCTCGCACCCCGGGCCAGCGCGGCCTTCATCTGCTCGACGGTGTCGAGCGGGATGCCGTGGTCGAGGGCAGCGTACAGGCCCAGCACCGGCACCGTCAGGGCCGGGGCGATGTCGACCGGCTGCCGCGGCTGGTTTTCGGTCTTGTCGCCGGCGACGCGGCCGTACCAGGCCACGCCGGCCTTGACCTTCGGGTCGTGCGCCGCGTACAGCCAGGTGGCGCGGCCGCCCCAGCAAAAGCCGGTGATGCCCAGCTTGTCGACGTCGCCGCCGTTGTCCGCGGCCCAGGCCACGCAGGCGTCCAGATCGCCGTTGACCTGGCTGTCCGGCGCCTTCAGCACGATCTCGCGGAACAGCGTCGGGATGTCCGAGATCGCGTGCGCGTCGCCTTGGCGCACGAACAGTTCCGGCGCCAGCGCCAGGTAGCCCAGCTTGGCGAAGCGGCGCGCGACGTCGGCGATGTGCTCGTGCACGCCGAAGATTTCGGAGACCACGAGGATCACCGGCAGCTTGTCCTTGCCGGCCGGCTGAGCGCGGTAGACCGGCACGTCCTGGCCGTCGATATTCAGCGTGATGGTGCCGGCGACCAGGCCGTCGGTATCGGTGTGGATCGCCGTCTGGGCGACGATCGGCTGGACGGCGGCCGCGAAGCCCTTGTTTGCGATATCGTTCATCTCAATCCTCCATGACAAAGACTCGGCATCTTAGCAGCGCGCAGGCAGACGCGCTTGGGGCCGGCCGCATGCGTGTCGGATATTGACGCGGCATAAAGCCGGCGCCGGACCATCGCTTACAGTCGCTTTTCCTCCATCACGACGGAACACGACATGCAAAGACGATTCAACGCCATGCTGGCCGCCCTTCTGTTCACGGCCGCCGCACCCGCCCTGGCCCAGCAATCCGCCGAAGTCAGCGTCGGCAACCTCGTCTACCACCTGGTCGACCTCGCGCCGGACGACGGCATCGCCCCGCTGCTGAGCTGGACCTCGGACAGCGTCCTCGCCTACGCCAGCGTCTACGACGGGCAAGCGAACCTGATCGACAGCGTACAGATCGAGACCGCGGGCAGCAGCGGCTTCACCAACGATTACGCCGCCGCGCGGGTGGACGCGCAGGGCGACGCCGCCCGCATCCGCTTCGACCTGGCCAGCGGCTACGGCTTCGCCTCGTCCAACCGCAGCCTGCACTTCACGCTGTCGCCGCACACGCAGGTGGTGTTCGACCTCGATGCCGCGCTCTGGGCCAGCGCCGACCCGGCCGCCGGTTCCCTGCCGACCGCACTGGCGGAGCTGTACGGCTCCCTGCACGGCATCGGCGACGGCGACGGCGACTGGACCTTCAGCACGCGTGCGCTGGTGGATGGCGGCAGCCAGCACGGCACCTTGTCGGTGTCGGCGCTGTCGCAGGACGCGTGGGTGGATGGCATGCTCGCCTACAGCGCGTACGCGGTGGCGGAATCGCAGGCGCTGCCGGTGCCGGAACCGGCGCCGGCAGCGCTGCTGACGGGAGGATTGGGCGTGCTGGCGGCGTGGAGGCGCCGCCAGCGGCAATGAGCGCGGGCCAGTTACGGCGTCAGCGTGATGTCGGCCTTGACGGCGTTGGCGCTCGAGATGTCGACCGCGTTCAGCGCCGCCGTGGTGTAGCCGGTTCACAACCGTAAAACGAAACGGCCCGGGACATCGCTGGCCCGGGCCGTTTCGTGTTGATGCAAGGGCTTAGTGCGCCGATTCCCAGTTCGGCCCCACCCCGGTCTCGGCCAGCAGCGGCACTTTGAGCGTGGCCACGCCGGCCATCAGCTCGGGCAGCTTGTGCTTGACCAGTTCCAGCTCGCCTTCCGGCACTTCGAGCACCAGTTCGTCGTGCACCTGCATCACCATGCGCGTGCCCAGCTTCTCGGTCTCGATCCAGTCCTGTACCGCGATCATCGCCAGCTTGATCAGGTCGGCCGCCGTGCCTTGCATCGGCGCGTTGATCGCCGCGCGTTCGGCGCCGGCGCGGCGCGGGCCGTTGGGCGAATTGATCTCCGGCAGCCACAGGCGGCGGCCGAACACGGTTTCGACGTAGCCGCGCTCCTTGGCGCGCAAGCGGGTCTCGTCCATGTACCGTTTCACTCCGGCGAAGCGGGCGAAATAGCGCTCGATGTAGTTGCTGGCGGCGCCGCGCTCGATGCCCAGGTTGGCGGCCAGGCCGAAGGCGCTCATGCCGTAGATCAGGCCGAAGTTGATGACCTTGGCGTAGCGGCGCTGCTCGCTCTGCACCTCTTCCGGCGGCACGCCGAACACCTCGGCCGCGGTGGCGCGGTGGATGTCCTCGCCGGCCCCGAAGGCGCGCAGCATCGCCTCGTCGCCGGAAATGTGGGCCATGATGCGCAGCTCGATCTGCGAATAGTCGGCCGACACGATCACGTTGCCCGGCGCCGCCACGAAGGCTTCGCGGATGCGCCGGCCCTCGCCGGTGCGCACCGGGATGTTCTGCAGGTTCGGGTCGCTCGACGCCAGGCGCCCGGTGATCGCCACCGCCTGCGCATAGTTGGTGTGCACCCGGCCTGTGTTGGGGTTGACCATCTTCGGCAGCTTGTCGGTGTAGGTCGACTTCAGCTTCGACAGACCGCGGTGCTCGAGCAGGACTTTGGGCAGCGGATAGTCCTCGGCCAGCTTTTGCAGCACTTCCTCGTCGGTCGAGGGCGCGCCGGTCGCGGTCTTCTTGATCACCGGGAGCTGCAGCTTGCCGAAGAAAATCTCGCCGATCTGCTTGGGCGAGCCGAGGTTGAACGGGCCGCCGGCCATCTCGTAGGCCTGCTGCTCGAGCTCGAGGATGCGCACGGCCAGTTCGTTCGACTGCGCGGCCAGCTTGTCCGAGTCGATCAGCACGCCGTTGCGCTCGATCTTCTGCAGCACGACCTGGGTCGGCAGCTCGATCTTGCGGTAGATGGTGTCCAGGCCCTTGTCGCTTTCGACGTGGCCGATCATCGTGTGGTGCAGGCGCAGCGTGATGTCGGCGTCTTCGGCCGCGTACTCGGTCGCGCGCGACAGCTCGACCTGGTCGAACGTGATCTGGCTGGCGCCCTTGCCGCACACGTCGACGAACGGAATCGTCGTGTAGCCGAGGTGGCGCAGCGCCATCGTGTCCATGTCGTGCGGCTTGTGCGATTCGAACACGTACGACTGCAGCAGCGTGTCGTGCGCGATGCCGCGCAGCTTGACGCCGTGGTTCTCGAAAATGTGCATGTCGTACTTCAGGTTCTGGCCGAGTTTCGGCTTGTCCGGGCTTTCCAGCCAGGGGCGCAGCTTTTCCAGCACCTCTTCGCGATTCAGTTGCTCGGTCACGCCGGCGTAGCGGTGCGCCAGCGGGATGTAGCAGCCCTTGCCCGCCTCGACCGACAGCGAGATGCCGACCATCTCGGCGTTGAGCGGGTCGAGCGATGTCGTTTCGGTGTCGACCGCGGTCAAAGGCGCGGCGTCGATCAGCGCCATCCAGCGTTCCAGCTGCTCGGCCGTGGTGACGGTCTCGTACTCGCCCTTGATGATCGGCATGCCGGGCTGGGTGGCGTTCTCGCCGGCCAGCGCGCCCTCCGGCGAATTCAGGGCCGGCGCGCCTGGCGAGGCGTATTTGCCGGCGTTGCCGCTGCCGCTGCCGTTGCCGTGGCCCAGGTCGCGCAGCAGGCTCTTGAAGCCGAAGCGCTGGAAGAAGTCGCGCAGCGCGTCCTTGTCTTCCTGGCGGCCGACCAGGCTTTCCTCGATCGACACCATGTGGCCGGTCAGGTCGCAGTCGGTCTTGACGGTGATCAGTTCGCGGCCCTTGGGCAGCCATTCCAGGGCCGCCTGCAGGTTGGCGCCAACCGCGCCGCCGATCGTATGGGCGTTCTCGATCACGCCGTCCAGCGAGCCGTGCAGGGCCAGCCACTTGACCGCCGTCTTCGGACCGCACTTGTTCACGCCGGGAACGTTGTCGACGGTGTCGCCGATCAGGGTCAGGTAATCGATGATGCGGTTCGGCGGCACGCCGAACTTGGCGGCCACGCCGGCTTCGTCGAGCTTCTCGTTGCTCATCGTATTGATCAGCATGACCTTGTCGTTGACCAGCTGCGCCAGGTCCTTGTCGCCGGTCGAGACCACCGTGTTCATGCCGCGCGCCGTGGCTTGCGCCGCCAGCGTGCCGATCACGTCGTCGGCCTCGACGCCCTCGACCATCAGGATCGGCCAGCCCATGTGGCGCACCACCTCGTGGATCGGTTCGATCTGCTTGCCCAGGTCTTCCGGCATCGACGCGCGCGTCGCCTTGTACTCGGGATACAGGTCGTCGCGGAAGGTTTTGCCCTTGGCGTCGAACACGCAGGCGATGTAGGCGGCCGGGAAGTCGTTGCGCAGGCGCCGCAGCATGTTGACCATGCCGTGCATCGCGCCGGTCGGATAACCGTCCGGGCTGCGCAGGTCGGGCAGCGCGTGATAGGCGCGATACAGATAGCTGGAACCGTCGACGAGAAGGAGGGTATTGTCCATTGTGGAATTCGAATTGAAAGCGTGCGCCATTATCGCAGAATCGGAAGCGATGAAATGGCGCTGAAGTTGGTCGGGAAATGCCGGGAACAGGGACAATATGGGGACGCCATCCGTTCTTTTCATTGGCTTTTCACAGATGGTGGGCACTGTTTGTTACAATGGACTAAACGACAAAGGTGCCTACCATGCCACGCTCTCTTTCCCGCTGGACACTATCCACGCCGCTGCTCGCGGTCTTGCTGGCCGGCCCGGCCCTGGCCCAGCAGCAATCCACGGCGCAGCCGACGCAAAACCAGCGGCCGCCGGCCAATGTGCAAAGCGTGGAACCGGGCAGCGACACGCCGGCTACCAACATCCCGACCCGGCGCGGCACCCAGATCGACGAGCACCGCGATAACGGCGGCCAGGTCACCGGCGTCGACGTGACCGCCGGCGGCAGCCACTACACCATGCAGCCGAACAACCTGCCGGGCAACGCGGTCCCGGGCAGCGTCACCGGCAACCAGGTCCGCGGCGCCACCTGGACGGTCGGCACCTTCGACCTGTCGGGCAAGCGCCACGGCACCAGCGACAGCGGCACCAACGCCCCGGCGGCCGATGTGCCGCCCCCGCCCCCGCCGCTGCCGTCCAACACGTCCGACCGGAAGTAAGCAGGGCATTTTAAAGACCTACCCGACTGACACAATGGCAGTTTTCACCTCGGTCACACTGGGCGACCTGTCCCAGTGGATCAAGCAGTTTCCTCTTGGCAGAGCCCTCGCCCTCAAAGGCATTGCGAGCGGCATCGAAAACAGTAACTTCTTCCTGACCACGGAACGCGGCGAGTTCGTTCTCACGATCTTCGAGAACCTGAGCTTCGAACAGTTGCCGTTCTACATCCAGCTGATGCGCCACCTGGCCGCGCGTGGCGTCCCGGTGCCCGATCCGGTCGCCAACGACGCCGGCGAATTGGTCGTCGCCCTGCACGGCAAGCCGGCCGTCGTGGTGAGCAAGCTCGATGGCGCCTCGCAGATGGACCCGCAGCCGGTGCACTGCGCCGAAGTGGGTGCGATGCTGGCGAAAATGCACCTGGCCGGGCGCGACTTCACCTTGCAGCAACCGAATCTGCGCGGCCTGGACTGGTGGATCGAGACGGTACCCAGGATCGTGCCGCACCTGGATCCGGCCACCGGCGCCCTGCTCCAATCCGAACTGGCTTACCAAAAAGAGTTCGCCGCCGGCCCGGTCTACGCCCAGCTGGCGCGCGGCCCGGTGCACGCCGACCTGTTCCGCAATAACGTGATGTTCGTCGGCGACAAGCTGAGCGGTTGCTTCGACTTTTACTTTGCCGGCTGGGACACCTGGCTGTTCGACATCGCCGTCACCGTCAACGACTGGTGCATCGACCTGGACAGCGGCCGGCTCGACGTCGCGCGCGCGCAGGCGCTCACGCGCGCCTACGACGCCGCCCGTCCCTTCACCCAGGCCGAGCGCGACGCCTGGCCGGCGATGCTGCGCGCGGCCGCCCTGCGTTTCTGGGTGTCGCGCCTGTACGATTTCCATCGGCCGCGCGCCGCCGAGATGCTGACGCCGCACGATCCGACCCACTTCGAACGCGTCCTGCGCCAACGCATCGCTACCCCCGCACCCGGCTTGACCGCATGAGCTCACTTCCCGCAAGTACCGGCTGGGCCTGGCTGAAACAAGGCATCGGCCTGTTCCGCAAGCAGCCGGCCGCCCTGACCACGCTGCTGTTCGCCAATATCCTGGTCAGCGTTTTCCTGTCCATCGTGCCGCTGCTGGGCCCGCTGCTCAGCACGATCCTGATCCCGTCGCTGTCGATCGCCTATATGCAGGCTTGCCTGATGATCGAGAATGGCAACCGGGTCACCCCGGCGGTGCTGCTGACCGGCTTTCGCCAGCCGGCGCTGGCGGCGCTGTGCAAGATCGGACTGATCTACGTCGGCCTGGGACTGATCGAGATGGGCGTCGTCGCGCTGTCGATGGGGCCGGAATTCTTCCAGAAGATCGCCGCGCGCCAGGCCGATCCGAAGGCGGCCGAGTCGCTCTCGATGGAAGTGCTGGTGTTCCTGCTGATCGGCCTGCTGAACGTGGTGATGATGGTCACGCTGTATTTTGCGGCGCCGCTGGCCCTCTGGAAACGCATGACGACCGGCAAGGCGCTGTTCTACAGCTTCTTTGCCGTGGTGCGTTCGGCGCGCGTGTTCCTGGTATTGCTGCTGGCCTGGTTCGGCATCCTGATGGCGCTGGTGATGGCCGTGCTGCTGCTGTTCGGCGACGCCGCCATCGGCCGGGTCGTGGCCGTGTGGCTGGTGTTCCTGTTCATGCTGCTGCTCCAATGCGCGCTGTACGCCGGCTACCGCACCATCTTCGGCAAGCCGGCCGATGGGGCGGCGCAGCCGGCCTGATTTTGCCAGCGCGGCCGCCCGACCGCAAGGATCAACGCCCCACCCGCTCCAGCTTGGCCACCGACAGGTCGAGCACTTTCATGCCGGCCGCGCCGAAGTTGATCTGGGCGCGCGCACTGCCGGCCCCACCCTCGATGTTGACGATCACGCCCTCGCCGAAGCGCGCATGCGACACGCTCTCGCCGATGCGCCAGCCGGTGCCGCGGTCGTCGCTCGACTTTTGCGTGAGCTTGCGCGCAATCTGGTTGTCGGTGCCGCCTTCGCGGAAGTTGGCGTCATCCCAGGCCGTGCTCGACTTGCGGTTGCCGAACCAGTTGGTCTGCACGCGCGGGGTCAGCCACTTCAATGAGTCTTCCGGCAATTCGTCGAAGAAGCGCGACTTCATGTTGTAGCGCGTCTGGCCGTGCAGCATGCGCTGCTGGGTGAAGCTCATGTACAGGCGCCGGCGCGCGCGCGTGATCGCCACGTACATCAGGCGCCGCTCCTCGTCGACACCGTCGAGCTCGCGCGCGCTGCTCTCGTGCGGGAACAGCCCTTCTTCCATGCCGGTGATGAACACCGCATCGAATTCCAGGCCCTTGGCCGAGTGCACCGTCATCAGCTGCAGCGCTTCCTGGCCGGCCTGGGCCTGGGCGTCGCCGGCTTCCAGCGTGGCGTGCGAGAGGAAGGCCGACAGCGGCGACATGATCGTGTTCAGCGGGATGTCGGCATCGATGATCTCGAGGCCGCCCTCGTTGAGCAGGATGGCTTCGCTGCTCGACATCTGCGCCTGCGGCCCGAGGTGGGCCGGGCTGTGCGAGCCGAACCCTTCTTCCTGCAGGAACTGGCCGGCGGCGCCGACCATCTGCTGCAAGTTCTCGATGCGTTCCTGGCCTTCTTTTTCCTTTTCGTAATGCGTGAGCAGCGTGCTGCGCTCGAGCACCACGCGCACCATCTCCGGCAGTGGCAGCTGCTGGGTCTCGAAGCGCATGCTCTCGATCAGCTTGACGAAATTGCCCAGCGACGAGCCGGCCTTGCCGGTCATGTGCGGCACGGCCTGGTAGAGCGACACGCGGTAGCTTTCGGCCGCCATCTGCAGCTGCTCGATCGAGCGCGCGCCGATGCCGCGGGTCGGGAAATTGACCACGCGCAGGAAGGCCGAATCGTTGTTCGGGTTGTCCATCAGCTGCAGGTAGGCGATCGCATGCTTGACCTCGGCGCGCTGGAAGTAGCGCAGGCCGCCGTAGACGGTGTACGGCAGGCCGGCCGCGAACAGCGCGTGCTCGATCACCCGGCTCTGGGCGTTGGAGCGGTACAGGATCGCGATCTCGCTGCGCGACACGCCTTCGGCCATCAGGCCCTTGGCCTCGTCGATGATCCACTGCGCCTCTTCCAGGTCGGACGAGGCTTCGTAAATCCGCACCGGCTCGCCTTGTCCCGCGTCGGTGCGCAGGTTCTTGCCCAGGCGCTTGGCGTTGTTGGCGATCAGGTGGTTGGCGCTGTCGAGGATGTGGCCGTGCGAGCGGTAGTTCTGCTCCAGCTTGATCAGGTTCTTGACCTCGAACTCGCGTTCGAAGGCCTGCATGTTGCCGACGTTGGCGCCGCGGAAGGCGTAGATGCTCTGGTCGTCGTCGCCGACCGCGAAGATGGCGCCGCCGCGCTGCTCGCCCTGCCCGGCCAGCGCTTTCAGCAGGTTGTACTGCAGGTCGTTGGTGTCCTGGAACTCGTCGACCAGGATGTGGCGGAAGCGCATCTGGTAATGATGGCGCAGCGGCTGGTTACGCTGCAGCAGCTCGTAGGCGCGCAGCAGCAGCTCGGCGAAGTCGACCACGCCTTCGCGCTGGCATTGCTGGTCGTACAGGTCGTACAGCTCGACCATGCGGCGCTCGATCGGATCATAGGCGTCGAGCTGGCCGGCGCGCTGGCCGCGGTCCTTGGCGTTGTTGATGAAGTACATCAGGTCCTTGGCCGGGTACTTCTCGTCGTCGACGTTGAGCGCCTTGAGCATGCGCTTGATCATCGACAGCTGGTCGGCCGAGTCCAGGATCTGGAAGGTTTGGGGCAAGGCGGCGTCGCGGTGGTGGGTGCGCAGCAGGCGGTTGCACAGGCCGTGGAAGGTGCCGATCCACATGCCGCGCGTGTTAACCGGCAGCATGGCCGACAGACGGGTCAGCATCTCCTTCGCGGCTTTGTTGGTGAAGGTCACGGCCATGATGCCGGCCGGCGATACCTGCCCGGTCTGGATCAGCCAGGCGATGCGGGTGGTCAGCACCCGGGTCTTGCCCGAACCGGCGCCTGCCAGGATGAGGGCGCTCTGGGACGGCAGCGTCACGGCTGCCAATTGTTCGGGATTCAGATTGTCGAGGAGATTCATGCGGGCAATTATAACGTCGGGCCGGCCCGGCGGCGGCGCGGTCCAGGCACATCTACTGATTAAATATACAGTAATACAACAGGCTGCGCACGCCGTCCGGCTGGAAAATCGCCTGCCTTTGACAGGATGCCATCACCCCGTAAACGGCTGCGCAAGGTGCGAACTTCGCGCAGCGCAGTGCATCGAAAGGGATTTGGAAGGGATCGCCACCCGTTGACGGACGCCGCGCTATGCGTGCGCTTCCCGCATGCGAATCGGGTTAAGTTGACAGCCGAAGTCGTCGTGTTAGCGCCTGTCCGCCGCATTTTCGATGCGGATAGGCATTTATTACCATGTAGCGAATGCATAAGCGTACAGGAGGCAACAAATGCTCAACCGTGTAGTCACAGTCGCCGCGCTGGCAGTGGGCGGCATCATGCTTTCCAAGCAGCTCAAGCGCAACAAGGCGTCCGGCATGGACTCCTCGATCATCGAAACCGTCGAGGTCAACGTACCGGTCCGCACCGCCTACAACCAGTTCACCCAGTTCGAGGAATTCCCGCAATTCATGGGCAGCGTCCACGAGATCCGCCAGCTCGACGACCGCCACCTGCATTGGAAGGCCAACGTGGCCGGCAAGGAAAAGGAGTGGGACGCCGAGATCACCGAGCAGATTCCGGACGAGCGCATCGCCTGGCGCAGCACCTCGGGCGTGCCGAACGGCGGCGTGGTGACTTTCCACAAAATCGCCGACAAGGTCACGCGCGTGACGCTGCAAATGGATTACCAGCCGGAAGGCGCGCTGGAGTCCATCGGCGACGCCCTCGGCGCCGTGCGCCTGGAAGCGCGCGCCAACCTGCGCAAGTTCAAGGACATGCTGGAGTCGCGCGGCAAGGAAAGCGGCGCCTGGCGCGGCAGCGTTTCCCAGCACTAGGAACGGGGCCCGCACGATACTGTGTCGGTCGCGCGCATGACGCCGCCGTCGCGCGGCGTTTTCGTGTTTTAAAACATACACTTGCCCCGCCTAAACGAACGAGCCTGGATGCTTGCAGGATGTAGCATTGGGTTCTTTTAGGAGAGTAGCCATGGCAATCAACGACGATCCCATCCGCCAGGTTTCGCACGAAGCGTTCCCGGTCGATAATCCCGTCCTGGCTCTGCTGCGCGACCACGACCTGGTGCGCAAGCTGGCCGACAAGTACCGTAATAGCGACAGCGCGGAAGTCAAGAAACAGGCCGCGATCCAGCTGGTGCAGGCCATCAACATGCACTCGCGTCTCGAAGAATCCGTGTTCTATCCAGGCGTGCGCCGGGTCGAGCCGAACCTGATCGCCCATTTCGAGGAAGAACACCTCGCGGTGGACGATATCCTCGCCACGCTGCAAGGCATGTCGATGGACGATCCGGCCGCGGCGCCGCTGGTCGACGAAATGCTCGACTCGGTCCTGGCCCACATCGACGAAGAGGAAAAGCAGTTTTTCCCGCAACTCCAGCACGCCGCCATCGACATGACGCCGATCGGCCTGGAAATGCAGGCATTCGAAGCGAATATGGTGCACCTGCAGGCGCAGATGAGCGACCAGGGCGCACGGCGCTGAACGTCGCCATCCCAGGCGGATGGATTCCCGACGGTCACCCGGCCCGCGCTCAGCGGGCTTGTTTCATTTCTGCGGTCGCGTAAACAGTTTCACGATCGTGTCTTTACCAACCGGAAAGCGTTTAGCGAAATCGGCATCGCCAAAGGTCCATTGGCAGATCTGCGGGGAAGACATCCCGGGCACGGCGGCATCGTCGCTTCCACTCGAGTAGCAGGCCTGCGCTTCGGGACCGTCGCGCCATGACGGCGTGATTTCGCCGATCGTGAAACGCTGGAGCGACGGTCGGTTGCCGCAATGATCATCACCGAACATCACGTCATGAAAGAAAGGTCGACCATTGCGGGTGACCTCGAGATAGATGTCAGGCACGCCGCCGCACATCTTTTCCGACGGTTCATCCTGGGAAGCCTTGATCATATAGGTCGCCTGCCCGATCGTGCAGGTCGCCTGGAAGCCACGCGCACGGTAAAAACCTTGCCGCTGCAAGGCTTTCGGCGTTTCGGTCGGCTTGTCCCAAAGGGCGCCGGCAACCGAATCGTGCAGGCCGCGGTACTCGACGTCGAGCATGCCGTTCTCGGGCACGCAGGCATAGCGAATGAAGTCGTACGTCACGTCCGCGCGCGCGCCCGTGCTCCAGCACATCGGCAGCGCGACCAGGATGCTTGTCCATCGCTTCATCCACTCTCTCCTTCACAGGGCACGGCACGACGTATGGCGCGCCGTGCCATCCAGCGCGGCTCAGGTTACCACACGCGGCAGTGCTTCTCCTTCACCATCGGCTGCCCCGCCTTGCACTGGAAGGCCTGCTGGAACTGCGGCATGTTGACCAGCAGGCCGTTGACGCGGAAGCGTCCCGGCGAGTGCGGATCGGTCATGGCCGTCACGCGCTGGTTTTCCGGACGGTCGTTTTCGCACGCCCACTGCGCGTTGCCCACGAAAAAGCGCTGTTCCGGGGTCAAGCCGTCGCGCAGCTTCTCGCCCTGCGGCTGGGCCTTCTGCGGCAGCGACGCCATCTCTTCCTGCCACGCCATCCAGCCCAGGATCAGGCCGCCCAGGTCGGCGATGTCTTCGCCTTCGGTCAGCTTGGAATTGATCTTGATGTCGTCCACCACCGTGTACTGCGCGTACTGGTCGACGACGCACTGGGCGCGTTCTTCATACGCCTTGGCATCCTCCTTGGTCCACCAGTCCTTCAGGTTGCCCTGGGCATCGAACTGGCGGCCTTCGTCGTCGAACGCGTGGGTCAGCTCGTGGCCGATGGTGCCGCCGGTGTTGCCGTAGTTGGGCGCGTCGTCCATCTTCGGATCGTACAGCGGCGGCTGCAGGACGCCGGCCGGGAAGTTGATGTCGTTCATCTGCGGATCGAAGTAGGCGTTCACCGTCGGCGGCGTCATGCCCCACTCCGTGCGGTCCAGCGGCTTGCCGATCTTGGCCAGCTGGCGATGCTCTTCGAACTGGTGGCCGCGCTCGACGTTGCCGGCAAAGTCGCCGGCTTTGACGACGTAGCTGCCGTAGTCGCGCCATTTGTCCGGGTAGCCGATCTTGTTGACGATGGCGGCCAGCTTTTCCTGGGCGCGCTTCTTCGTTTCCGGGCTCATCCAGTCGAGCGAATCGATGTCTTTCTTCATCGCGGTCTCGATCTGGCGCGTCATGTGCAGCGTCTTTTCCTTCAGCTGCGGCGAGAACGCGCGGCTGACGAATTCCTGTCCCAGCGCTTCGCCCAATTGATGGTCGACCAGCGCCACGCAACGCTTCCAGCGCGGCGGTTGCTGCTGCACGCCGCGCAGCGTCTTGCTGAAGAAATCGAAATGCTCGCGGTCGAAATTCGACGCCAGCACCGGCGACATATTGCGCGCCACCTGCCAGCGCAGATACGTCCGGGTGCCCTCGACGTCATTGCTTGCCCACATCTTGCCCAGTGCCTTGAAGAAGCCGGGTTCGGTGACGTTGAAGGTGGTCTGCTTGCCCTGGCCGAGCTCATCCAGGTAAGCATGCCAGTCGAAGCCGGGGGTCAGCCCCTGCAAGCCCTTGGCATCGACCTTGTGGAACAGTTTATAGGGATCGCGCTTGTCGACCCGCGACAGCGAGGCCTTGGCCAGCTCGGTCTCGATCGCCATCACGCGCGCGGCTTCCTGCTTCGCTTGCGCCGGCGCGTCGCCCAGCAATTCGAACGTGTTGGCGATGTGGATCAGGTACTTGGCGCGGACCTCTTTCGATTTGGCGTCCTGCTTGAGGTAGGAATCGCGGTCGGGCAGGCCAAGGCCGCCCGCGGTCGCGAACGCGATCACGCGCGATGAGTCGCCGAAGTCCTGGCTGGCCCCGAAGCCGAAGAACAGGCCCGGATCCGACAGCGCCAGGTGCAGGCGCGCCAGCACGCGCGGCAAATCCTTGTTCGAACGCAAGGCCGCGATCTGGTCGAAGTACGGCTTGAGCGGCGCGCTGCCGCGGGCCTCGATCGCCTTCTCGTCCATGCAGGCGTCAAAATAATCGCCGATCTTTTGCTGGTTGGCGTTGCGGCCATCCTGGCGCTTTGCGAGGTCTTCCAGGATGCCCCACAGGAAGCGCTGGTTGTCCTGGGCCAGCTTGCTGTACACCGACCAGCGTGCCTGGTCGGCCGGGATCGGGTTGTTCTTCATCCAGCCGCCGCAGGCGTACTGGTAAAAGTCGACGCAGGGATCGGCGTTGCGGTCCATCGACTTGACGTCCAGGCCCGGGGTGTAGGGAAAGGAGGTGGCCGGGCGTTCCGGGCTGGCGGTCGGCGCGGCGCTCAAGGCCGGCGTCGATGCCTGGCTTGACGCTGACGTCGAGGCTGGCGTCGGGGCCGAGGTCTGGGCATAAGCGAAGGCGCCGATGCTGGCCAGGGCGGCGAGAACGGCGGGCTGGGCAAGGCGAACGAAGGTGCGCATGCGAGGAATTCCTGGTGATGATGGCTTGGGGCGTCATGCTGCCATACAACTGCAAACCCGACAATGTTTATTGACGGGCAAGCCGTGTGCTGAAACATGCCCTGCTTTCGTGTTTTAAAACCTTTTTATTTGATTATGTGCGCAAAGGCTTAATTCATGAATATGCGCGGATTATCACGGATTTACGCCGGATTAATATTCGACAAGCGCCGGCTGATCGGATTTTTGCAAATGCCGCACTTGGCTTTCGAGTGAAACCAAACAAAAAGCGCCTGCTCCTCACGGAACAAGCGCTTCTTTTTAGGCGATCAGATCACCCGGCTGAATTCGATCAGAACTTGAAAACCACGCCGACGTTGTAATAGGTCGAATCGCTGGTTGGTTTCTGGACTTCGACGCGGCCCGACACGGCCGGGGTGAAATCGTAGTTCAGGCCGACGCCGTACATGCCGCCACTGTCGCTGGCGCTGTAGGTGGTGCCGCCATACGACGCTTCGGCGCGCACATCGTTATAGCCAAGGCGGCCGTACACGTCGAACTGCGGCGCCAGCGGATAGGAGCCGATCACCGATACGTGCGTCTGCTTGGCAGTGATATCGACGCCGTAGAGGTCCCCTTTGCCCAGCTGGCGGTAGCCCAGCTCGATCGCAAGGAAGCGGTTGAAGCCATAACCCAGGAAGCCGCCGTAGCCGGTCTTGCTACCGTCCATGCCGTCGAGTTTGGTCGAGCCGACGTCCAGGCCGCCGTAATAACCCGGCGGCGTGGCAAACGCGGAAGAAGCAAGCAGGCTCAATGCAACGGCGGCGAAGATCTTTTTCATCATCATGTTTCCAGATTCTCTCAGTGGTCTTATTTATTGGAAATGAAGATAAACATTTCCATAGGGAAATTATACAATCACGAAAATAGATCGCCAAGGGATTGTCTGTATTGAACAACGCTTGTTTTTTATGCGTACGAGAAAATGGCCGGCGGATTCAATTCGCCGGCCACCGTGAAACGGCGAGAACGATAACGGCTCGGTTTTACGGCGCCGGCTGCGCCAGCCCACGTGCCCTGGCGTCGCGGATCAGCGCGTGCACGGTCTGGTCGGCGGCGTGGCTGGCGCGGTCGATGTCCTTGCCGAGCGCATCCATCTTGCGGCCCAGCGCTTCCATCGGCCCCTTCGCATTCTCCATCCGCAGGCCGATTTCCTTCATCTGCATCTGCGCCTGGCGCCCATGCACGGGCTGGGCGGCGGCGCCCATCTGGCCGCCGAGCTGGCCCATCCGGACACTCAGTGTCGCCATCTCGGCGTCCAGGCGTACACGTTCGCCATCGTCGGCCGGTCCCATCTGCCGGCCCAGCTCGCCCATCCGCCGGCCCAGCGCATCCATCTGGCGCTCGATCGCATGCATCTTCGCTTCGTCCGGCTTCATGGCGGCGCCGGCGCGGCCCATTTCCATGCCGAGCGCGCCCATCGCCTTGCCCTGCTGGTCCATGTCGCGGCCACAAACGTTCATCTGGTCGCCGAGGCGGTCGACGTCGGCCCAGGCGGCGCGCGCCTTGGCCAGCGTGTCCGGGTCCCGGATCACCCAGGCGCGGCCATTCTCGCGGAACCAGAGGAAGTCGCCCTTGATGCGCGCCTTCGCCTGCTTGACGGCGAACCAGTCGCCCCTGTCGCCGCTGCCGGTCATACCCGTCACGCCCGCGCGCACCAGCGCGTACGGCTGGTCGGCATGCCCATCCTCGTGCGCCCAGGTTGCGCTTGCCGCCGCGGCGGTCAAGGCAAAGCCAAGGGCCAGGATGGCCGGCAGCCGGCGCAGCGTCTTGTGTTCGAATCGGGACATCGTTTCCTCCATGGGCTGGGTTCAATGAAGGCAACGATAGAGGCGCGCTTGCGATGCGGCCAACGCACTGCGACAGACTGCGCGAATGGCGGAACAGGCGGCAAAAACCAATAAAAAAAGCGCGCAGGCTTGACAGCCATGCGCGCTTTTGGATCGCTGGCGTCAAGCCAGCCGGCAATTAGAACTTATAGCCGACGGTGATGCCGATGTTGTTGGCGTAGTTGGTCGGCTTCTGCACTTCGACGCGGCCGAACAGGACCGGGCTGAAGTCGTAGCCGACGCCGACGCCGTACAGCGCGCCGCTGTTGCTTTCCGGTGCGCCGTTCAGCTTGCTGTAGCCGATGCGGCCGAACAGGCTGAACTGGTCTTTCAGGGGCACCGAAGCGATCACCGACAGGTGGGTCTGGTTGATGCTGGCGTCACGGCCATTGCCGTAGGCGTCATCCCACTCGCCCAGGCGACGGTAGCCCAGTTCGAAGCCGATATTCTCGTTCAGGCCGTAACCCAGCAGGGCGCCGTAGCTGACCTTGCTGCTGTTCAGGTCCAGGGTGTCGGCACGGGTCGAGCCCAGGTCGACGGCGCCGTAGAAGCCGGTCGGCGCAGCGAAAGCGGAGGAAGCCAGCAGGGTCAGGGCTGCAGCAGCAGCGATTTTCTTAAACATGTTTAATCCAATGCAAAATGTTGAAACTACGTGTAGTCGCAACTCGCCGCAGGGAATGGGCTGGGTTGCTAGTTTGAAATTATATGCCTTATGCATGAACCCTGCTGGAATCGTCACAATTTCTAACAATATTTCAATAAATACACGGAAAGTATGCAGAAGCAAGCTGGTGTCGCTGTTGCGGGGACCGGCGTGCTGCGGCTGCGCTGGGTGCGCTGGATGCGCTGGGTGCGCGCAGGCAAAGAGGGTGGGAGTGAAAACGGAACCGGGCCGGCGGGCGGCCCGGAAGGCGGCAGCGGCGGAACGCGCCGTCGCTTCAGTCCTGGATCAGTAGACGACCACCGAGCGAATCGATTCGCCCTTCTTCATCAGGTCGAAACCTTCGTTGATCTGGTCGAGCGACAAATGGTGCGTGATCAGGTCGTCGATGTTGATCTTGTTCTCCATGTACCAGTCGACGATGCGCGGCACGTCGGTGCGGCCGCGCGCGCCGCCGAAGGCCGAACCTTTCCACTCGCGGCCGGTGACCAGCTGGAACGGACGGGTCGAGATTTCCGCGCCGGCTTCCGCCACGCCGATGATGATCGACTGGCCCCAGCCTTTATGGCAGCACTCGAGCGCCTGGCGCATGGTGGTGGTGTTGCCGATGCACTCGAACGAGTAATCGGCGCCGCCGTCGGTCAGCTGGACGATGGCGTCGACCACGTTGCCGACTTCCTTCGGATTGACGAAGTGGGTCATGCCGAACTTGCGCGCCATCTCTTCGCGCCCCGGGTTGATGTCCACGCCGATGATCTTGTCGGCGCCGACCATCCTGGCCGCCTGGATCACGTTCAGGCCGATGCCGCCCAGGCCGAACACGACCACGTTGGCGCCCGCCTCCACTTTCGCCGTGAAGATCACCGCGCCGATGCCGGTGGTGACGCCGCAGCCGATGTAGCAGATCTTGTCGAACGGTGCGTCCGAGCGCACCTTGGCCAGCGCGATTTCCGGAACCACGATGTAGTTCGAGAAAGTCGAGGTGCCCATGTAGTGGTAGATCGGCTTGCCGTCCAGCGAAAAGCGCGAAGTCGCATCCGGCATCAGGCCGCGGCCCTGGGTCGAGCGGATGGCCTGGCACAGGTTGGTCTTCTGCGACAGGCAGAACTTGCACTGGCGGCATTCCGGCGTGTACAGCGGAATCACATGGTCATCCTTGCGCAGGCTGGTCACGCCCGGGCCGACATCGACCACCACGCCCGCGCCTTCATGGCCGAGGATGGACGGGAAGATGCCTTCCGGATCGGCGCCCGACAGCGTGTAGTAGTCGGTGTGGCAGATACCGGTCGCCTTGACCTCGACCAGCACCTCGCCCGCCTTCGGGCCTTCGAGCTCGACCTCTTCGATCGTCAGCGGTTTTCCCGCCTGCCATGCAATCGCTGCTCTGGTTTTCATGTCGTCCTTCCTGAACTTAACGTTGGTAATAATGAAATTCAGCACAGCCATGGCGTGCCGATGAATTTGTCATGATACCAAGCGCAGGAAAGACGCGTGGCCGAGCCGCCGTTTTCGTGCGGAATCTTAGCCAGGCAGCGGCCGTCAGCGCCGCAAGCGCGAAACAAAGGCGCCGTGCAGGCCGTTGAGCAATTCCTCGGCCTCGACCAATTGCTCGGCCAATTCGTTGATCTTGCGCCGGCTCGAGCGGGCGTGGTCGCGCAGCACCTCGAAGGCGGTGTTGCGGTCGGTCTGGAAACGCGTCATCAACAGGCCGACGGCCAGGCTGGTCTCGCGGCCCGCGGCCAGCGCGGCGTTCAGGTTGGCTTCGGTGTGGCGCAGCTTGCGGATCTCATCGGCACGCGCCAGCGCCGATTCGAAGGCCGGCAGCAGGCGCGTGGCGTCGACCGGCTTGACCACGAAGCCGACCGCGCCGTGGCTGGCGGCCTGGCGCGCGGTCTCCGCATCGTCGACCGAGGACAGGAACATGAAGGGCACCTCGGTGTGGTCCTTCAGCCGGCGCGCCAGGTCGAGGCCGGACATGCCGGGCATGTTGATGTCGAGCAGGGCCAGGGCAATGTCGGTATCCGGTTCGGCCACGCGCTGCAAGGCTTCGGGCGCCGACGCCGCCATGATCGTTTCATAGCCCGCGTGGCGCAGGACGGTGGACAGGTAGTCGAGCAGGAGGGCGTCGTCGTCGACCAGAAGGATGAGGCGGCGGGAAGCCGTAGGCGCACTCATGATTATCGTTATGTAGTGTGAGTAGGTCGCGAACCGGGCGCCGTGTCAATCGTCACCTCACCCTATTCGGCTGATACAAATATAGCATGCTGTAGAGCTGACGCGTCAATATATCTATGTCCTGAGTGCAACAACAACAGTCTGGCGCGCACGATTGGAAATCATTTGCATACATACAAATGTCACACATAAACTCATCCATGCTGCCCAGGTATTTGCAAACCGCGGCTACAGCACGACGTTCGGTTCTTAAAGCAGCAAGCAACAGCACACGGGCATAGCTCGTGGCTATAACGACAAGCTTTATACGGAGAAAACACCGATGAATCAGCAATCCACGCGCGCCTTCCCTGTCCTTCCCGCTCTCGGCCTGTGTGTCGCGGCGATCGCCACGGCCTTCGCGGTCCCGGCGGCAGCCGCCGCACCCGACACCACCCGTGTGATCGTCGCCTTCAAGCCGGGCGCCAAGGCCGCGCTCAAGTCGGCCGTCGCCGCCGCCCGCGGCGCGGTCAAGCAGGAAATCTTCAACATGGACGCCATGGCCATCGAAGTGCCGAGCGTGGCGCTCAAGGGCTTGGCCAACAACCCGAACGTCGAGTACATCGAAGAGGACGTAATCCGCAAGCCGTTCTCGCTCACCACCCCCTCGACCGGCGTGCCGTACACCAGCGGCCAGCAGGTCCCCTACGGCATCAAGCTGGTCCAGGCCGACCAGCTGGCGGATGCGAACGCCGCCAACCGCAAGATCTGCATCATCGACTCCGGCGTCGACTTCAGCCACGAAGACCTGAAGGACAACGGCGGCAACGTCACCGGCGAATACGACGCGGGCACCGGCTGGTGGTACACCGACGAGACCCACCATGGCACCCACGTGTTCGGCACGATCGCCGGCGTCAACAATGGCCTGGGCGTGGTCGGCGTGAACCCGAACAAGCAGCTCAAGATCCATGTGGTGAAGGTGTTCGGCACCGACGGCGCCTGGACCTATTCGTCGACGCTGGCCAACGCCGCCAACAAGTGCGGCGCGGCCGGCGCCAACGTCATCACCATGTCGCTGGGCGGCGGGGCCAAGAGCATGACCGAGCAGAAGGCCTTCGACAGCCTGCAGACCAAGGGCGTGCTCAGCATCGCCGCGGCCGGCAACGACGGCAACGCCACCACCTCCTACCCGGCCGGTTACGCCAGCGTGATGTCGGTCGCGGCGGTCGACGAGAACAAGGCCTTCGCCAGCTTCTCGCAGTACAACAGCGACGTCGAGATCGCCGGCCCGGGCGTGTCGGTGCTGTCCACGGTCCCGATGGGCGCCGGCATCGACACCGCCCTCTCGGTCGGCGCGTCCAACTACGCCTCGTCGGCGATGGATGGCTCGCCGGTCAAGACGGCGACCGCGCCGCTGGCCGACTTCGGCATCGGCGACAAGGTCAACACGGCAGTTTCGGGCAAGGTCTGCCTGATCCAGCGCGGCACCGTGGACTTCGCGACCAAGGTGCAGAATTGCCAGAGCAGCGGCGGCGTCGGCGCGGTCGTGTACAACAACGTCGCCGGCGCCTACAGCGGCACGCTCAACGGCGTCGCCACCAGCATCCCGTCGGTGACCGCTTCGGACCTTGATGGCGCCGCGATGAAGACCCAGCTCGGCAGCAGCGCCACGGTGGCGGTGAAGGCGTCGAACTATGCCTACTTCGACGGCACCTCGATGGCGACGCCGCACGTGTCGGCCGTGGCCGCCCTGGTGTGGAGCTACTTCCCGACCTGCACCGGCGCGCAGATCCGCACCTCGCTGGACAACAGCGCACTCGAGCTCGGCGCTGCCGGCCGCGACATCCACTACGGTTACGGCCTGGTGCAGGCGAAGGCCGCCTACGACCGCATCAAGTCGCTGGGCTGCGGCAAGTAAGCTTCCACGCCGTCTGACCGGCATGGCGAAAGGGCGCGGCAAGCGCCCTTTTCAATTGCGCCGTCATCTATAATGGTCGTTTTCGCATATATATCCCGATAAGCCACATCATGGAATTAGCCAAGTCTTTCGAGCCAGCCGACATCGAACAATTCTGGCGCAGCGAGTGGGAACAGCGCGGTTACTTCGCCGCCACCATGGACGCCGACAAACCGTCGTTCAGCATCCAGCTGCCGCCGCCGAACGTGACGGGCACCCTGCACATGGGCCATGCCTTCAACCAGACCGTCATGGATGGCCTGACCCGCTACTACCGCATGCGTGGCTTCAACACCGCCTGGATTCCGGGTACCGACCACGCCGGCATCGCGACCCAGATCGTGGTCGAGCGCCAGCTGGACGCGCAAAAGATCTCGCGCCACGACCTCGGCCGCGAAGCCTTCGTCGAGAAAGTCTGGGAGTGGAAGGAAAAGTCGGGCGACACCATCACCGGCCAGATGCGCCGCCTGGGCGCCTCGGCCGACTGGCAGCGCGAATACTTCACGATGGACGAGCCGCGTTCCAAGACCGTGTCCGAAGTGTTCGTGCGCCTGTACGAGCAGGGCCTGATCTACCGCGGCAAGCGCCTGGTCAACTGGGACCCGGTGCTGGGCACCGCCGTGTCCGACCTCGAAGTCGATTCGCAGGAAGAAGACGGCTCGATGTGGTACATCCAGTACCCGCTGGCCGACGGCAGCGGCCACCTGACGGTCGCGACCACGCGTCCGGAAACCATGCTGGGCGACGTCGCGGTCGCGGTCGACCCGACCGACGAGCGCTACACGGCCCTGGTCGGCAAGATGCTGAAACTGCCTCTGGTCGGCCGCGAGATCCCGGTCATCGCCGACGAATACGTGGACAAGGCCTTCGGCACCGGCTGCGTGAAGATCACGCCGGCGCACGACTTCAACGACTATGCGGTCGGCCAGCGCCACAACCTGCCGCTGCTGTCGATCATGACGCTCGAGGCCAAGATCGTCGACGACGCGCCGGCGGCCTACCGCGGCCTGGACCGCTTTGCCGCACGCAAGCAGATCGTCGCCGACCTGGAAGCGCAGGGCCTGCTCGAGCAAGTGAAACCGCACAAGCTGATGGTGCCGCGCGGCGACCGCACCGGCGTCGTCATCGAGCCGATGCTGACCGACCAGTGGTTCGTCGCGATGAGCAAGCCGGCGCCGGAAGGCACCTTCAATCCGGGCAAGTCGATCACCGAAGTCGCCCTGGAAAAGGTCGCGAGCGGCGAGATCCAGTTCGTGCCCGAAAACTGGAGCACCACCTACAACCAGTGGCTGGGCAACATCCAGGACTGGTGCATTTCGCGCCAGCTGTGGTGGGGCCACCGCATTCCGGCCTGGTACGGCCCGAATGGCGAAATCGTGGTCGCGCGCACTGAGGAAGAAGCCCAGGCCAAGGCCAAGGAGCAAGGCATCGCCGGCGACATCCGCCGCGACGACGACGTGCTCGATACCTGGTTCTCGTCCGCCCTGGTGCCCTTCTCGACGCTCGGCTGGCCCGAGCAGACGAAGGACCTGGACCTGTTCCTGCCGTCGTCGGTGCTGGTGACCGGCTTCGACATCATCTTCTTCTGGGTCGCGCGCATGGTCATGATGACCGCGCACTTCACGAACAAGGTGCCGTTCAAGACCGTGTACGTGCACGGCCTGGTGCGCGACTCGTCCGGCCAGAAGATGTCCAAGTCGAAGGGCAACACGCTCGACCCGATCGACCTGATCGACGGCATCGACCTCGAGTCGCTGGTAGCCAAACGCACCACCGGCCTGATGGATCCGCGCTCGGCCGAGAAGATCGCCAAGGCGACGCGCAAGGAATTCCCGGAGGGTATTCCGGCCTTCGGCACCGATGCCGTGCGCTTCACGATGGCCAGCTACGCCTCGCTGGGCCGCAACATCAACTTCGACCTCGGCCGCGCCGAAGGCTACCGCAACTTCTGCAACAAGCTGTGGAACGCGACCCGCTTCGTGCTGATGAACACCGAAGGGAAAGACTGCGGGGTGCGGCCATCCGACAAGCCCGACCCGGCCGATTACTCGCAGGCCGACCGCTGGATCATCTCGCTGCTCAACCGCGTCGAGCTGGAAGTGGCCAAGGGCTTTGCCGACTACCGCTTCGACAACATCGCCAACGCGATCTACAAGTTCGTCTGGGACGAGTACTGCGACTGGTACCTGGAACTGGCCAAGGTGCAGGTCCAGCAGGGCAGCGAAGCCCAGCAGCGCGCCACCCGCCACACGCTGCTGCGCGTGCTGGAAGTCGTGCTGCGCCTGGCGCACCCGATCATCCCGTTCGTGACCGAGGCGCTGTGGCAGGCGGTGGCGCCGCTGGCCGGCAAGGGCCAGGGCGAGAACCGTGACTCGATCATGCTGCAGCCCTATCCGATCGCCGATGAAACCATGATCGATGAAGGCGCCGAAGCCTGGATGGAGCAGTTCAAGAAGGTCACGGACGCGACCCGCAACCTGCGCGGCGAAATGAAGCTGGCGCCGTCGGTGCGCGTGCCGCTGATCGTCGAGCCGGCGAGCGAGCTTGACCGCGCCGCCGCCCAGGCCTTCGCGCCCTACGTGCAGCTGCTGGGCAAGCTGTCCGAGGTGCAGATCGTCGACGCGCTGCCGGAATCGCCGGCCGCGGTCGCCATCGTCGGCACCACCAAGCTGATGCTGAAGGTCGAGATCGACGTCGCCGCCGAACGCGAACGCCTCAAAAAGGAGATCGCGCGCCTCGAAGGCGAGATCGCCAAGGCCAACGGCAAGCTGTCCAGCGAAAGCTTCGTCGCGCGCGCGCCCGAGGCCGTGGTCGCGCAGGAGCGCGAGCGCGTGGCCAACTTCAGCGCCACCCGCGACAAGATGAGCGAGCAACTGGCCAAGCTGCCGCCGGCCTGATCGCCCAGAACGCCGGCTGCGCCCAGCGTGGTGCAGCCGGGTGCGCGGTGCATGCCGCAGTTCATCCAAAACGCGCCGGTTCACGCCGGCGCGTTTTTTTTCGTCCGCCGCCAGCCGCATGCCTCAGGCTCCCGCGCCGCCTGCGTACCGGCGCTGCGAGCGGCGCGCCGCCAGCAGCAAGCCGGCCACGCCGATGCCGAACATGGCCGGCGGCGCCGGCTCCGGCGCCGCCGGGATGTTCAGCACGACGTTGTCGATGCTTCCCCACTGCGGGTCCGGAAAATCGAGGTCGCCCGGGTTGTTCATATACCAGTTGACGTAGGTGACGTCGTGGAACGAGGGCGGCATGGCGAAGGTGGCCAGCGGCTGCTCGCCCAGGATGGTGTAGCTCGCTCCGGTGTCGCTGACGAAGACGGAATCGCCGCCCTGGTAGTCGAAACCGAGGAAATCGAAGCTGCCGCCGTCGATGCGCCGGATCTGGTAGGGCGACGAACCCTCGCGGCTGTGCAGCCAGAGGTTGCCGTCGCCGGCATGCAGGTGTCCGCCATCCGGGTAGAGCGAGGTGATGATGAAACCGGCTTGCGAATAGGAGCTTGGATAGAGCGGGTCGTCGAAAATGGCGAAGGTGAGCGTGACCGTCTCGGCCGAGGCGGAGGTGGCCGCGCAAGCGCACAAGGCGGCGGCGATGGCGATGCCGCGTCGGATCCAGCTGGATGGCGTCATGATGTCCTCGTCAGGTCGGTGGACGACGGCCGTCCACGCAACCAGCATAAGGATGAGCTCCAGTGCGATGTTGATGCACGTCGCATGAGGCGCGTTCAGCCGGGGTTCCTTTCGCCAGACCATCAATTTCATGGGGGCCTGGCATTGTCGTTGTCGATGCGAAGCAGTATTCGCAACCTGGTCCGGTGCCGATAGAAGCGACCGCCACCAATTCGGTGTGACAAATGTCATCACCTCTAGTCCTTTACCGCAGGGCCGTATAGTTGCTACACTGCACTTGCCGCCAACCCACTGGAGACCCCATGCGCACCCTGATCAACCTGTCCCTGATTGCCGCCGTCCTCGCCGCGCCACTGGCCTGGGCCGAATCGAATTCGCCGGTCGGACTGTGGAAGGCGATCGACGACAAGTCAGGCAAACCGTCGGCGCTGATCCGCATCAGCGACAACGGGGGCGAGCTGCAGGGCAAGATCGAGAAGCTGTTCCGCGAACCCAGTGAAGACCAGAACCCGAAGTGCGCGTTGTGCACCGGCGCGCGCAAGGACCAGCCGATCATCGGCATGACCATCGTCTCCGGCCTCAAGAAAGACGGCGACGAATACGACGGCGGCGAGATCCTGGATCCGAAAAGCGGCAAGGTCTACAAGAGCAAGGCGATGCTGCGCGAAGGCGGCAAGAAGCTGGAAGTGCGCGGTTACATCGGCATGCCGATGCTGGGCCGCTCGCAGGTCTGGCTGCGCCAGGAATAAGACCGCCTGACCGAAGCCTCAGGGCTGCGTTGCCAGGTCTCGCCCCGGGGTTCGTCGAACGTCCCAAGGTTCAGCCGCAGGTTTTGCTGCGGTGCGCCAAACGCGCGCCATCGAAATTGTGTCTCCATTAAGCTTTGCGCAACTTATTGTTGACGAACAAGCATGCACAAGCTCATTTTTGCGTTCATCGCCTCGCCGCAGGAGCGGCTGCGATGAACGCCCTGCGTATCCTCTCCCTGCTCGCAAGCTTCCTCGTCCTGCTGGCGCCGCCGATCATGCTGACCGACGCCGGCACCGGCAACTGGTCGATCGAAGCCGTCGCCGCCAGTCTGCTCGCGGTCGTGGCGGTCTCGGCCACCTTCATCTACATCGGCGTGAACGGGGAACGCATGATCCGCAAGCGCCCGCAACGCAAGATCGGCGGCGTCCTGCTGCTGATCCCGATCGTCACCGGCCTGGTGCTGATGGTGATGCTCCACGAATTCGCGCAAATGGTGGCCAGCGGCATGGTGCTGGGCTTTGGCCTGCTGCTGTTCCTGAGCTTCGTGTATCCGGGCATCGAAGCGCCTTCGCGGCCGATGCGCCAGCGCGAGCAGCAGGACCCGAACCTGAACCTGCTGCCGCCGCACCAGCAGGGCTGATCGACGCCGCTTATTGTCCGGCCGGCCGCCTGCGCGCCAGGTGCCGGTCGAGCGCATTCGCAAAGCGCTGGCGGTCGGCCTGGCTGAACGCGGCCGGGCCGCCGGTGTCGACGCCGCCGCTCCTCAACTCTTCCATGAAGGCACGCATCGTCAGCTGCTGCGCGATATTGTCCTTCGTATAAAAATCGCCGCGCGGATTGAGGGCGTCGCCGCCCTTTTCCAGCACGCGTGCGGCCAGCGGGATGTCGCCGGTGACGACCAGGTCGCCCGGCGCCAGGCGCTCGACGATCTCGGTATCGGCCACGTCCGGCCCGCTCGGCACTTGCAGCGCGCGCACGAAGCGCGAGCCGGGCACGCGCATCAACTGGTTGGCCACCAGCGTCACCTGCATCTGCACGCGCTCGGCCACGCGGAACAGGATGTCCTTGATGACGGCCGGGCAGGCGTCGGCATCGACCCAGATCTGCATCATGCCGGCGGCAGGTTGTCCCACAGGTCGCCGGTCGGGCTGATGCGCGGCGCCGTCACACCGAAGTGGTGATACGCCAGCGGCGTGGCGATGCGCCCGCGCGGGGTGCGCTGCAGGTAGCCCTGCTGGATCAGGTAGGGTTCGAGCACGTCCTCGATGGTGTCGGCCGCTTCGCCGATCGCCGCCGCCAGATTGCCGATGCCGACCGGGCCGCCGGCGAACTTGAACAGCACCGCTTCCAGCAGCTTGCGGTCCATCACGTCGAAGCCGACCGTGTCGACGTCGAGCATGCGCAGTGCGCGGTCGGCCATGTCCTTGGTGATCTCGCCGTTGCCCTTCACTTCCGCGTAGTCGCGCACGCGGCGCAGCAGGCGGTTGGCGATACGCGGCGTGCCGCGCGCGCGCTTGGCGACTTCACGCGCGCCTTCCTCGTTGATCGGCGCTTCGAGCAGCGCGGCGCTGCGGGTGACGATCTTGGTCAGTTCATCGACGTTGTAGAACTCCAGGCGCGCGACGATGCCGAAGCGGTCGCGCAGCGGGTTGGTCAGCATGCCGGCGCGCGTGGTCGCCCCGACCAGCGTGAACGGCTGCAGGTCGAGCTTCACGGAACGCGCCGCCGGGCCCTCGCCGATCATGATGTCGATCTGGTAGTCCTCGAGCGCCGGGTACAGGATCTCCTCGACCACCGGCGACAAACGGTGGATCTCGTCGATGAACAGGACGTCGTTGGCTTCCAGGTTGGTCAGCAGCGCGGCCAGGTCGCCGGGGCGTTCGAGCACCGGGCCGGAGGTCTGGCGCAGGTTCACGCCCATCTCGCGCGCGATGATGTGCGCCAGCGTGGTCTTGCCCAGGCCCGGCGGGCCGAACAGCAGCGTGTGGTCCAGCGCTTCGCGGCGCTTGCGCGCGGCAGAGATGAAGATCTCGAGCTGGTCGCGGATCTTGCTCTGGCCGACGTATTCTTCGAGGTGCTTGGGGCGCAGCGCGCGCTCGATCGCCTCCTCGTTGGGCGAGGACGGGGCGGCGTCGATGATGCGCTGCTCGGTGAAGTTGTCGGTCTGGATGCTCATGGTTGAATCTTAAAGTGCTTACGCTTTCGACAGCGATTTCAGCGCCAACTTAATACCGTCGGATACGCTCGTCCCGGCCGGCATGCTCTTGATCGCGGCCAGGGCTTCCTTGTCAGAATACCCCAAAGCCAGCAGCGCATTGAGCACGTCTGCCTGGGCGTCGTCCTGCGGCGCGCCGGCGGTCACGCCGATGTCCGCGCCCAGCTTGCCCTTCAGCTCGAGCAGCAGACGCTCGGCGGTCTTCTTGCCGATGCCCGGCACTTTCACCAGCCGCCCGGCTTCCTGCAGCGTCACGGCCTGGGCCAGGTCCGCGATGGTCATGCCGGACAGGATCGACAGCGCCATGCGCGCGCCGACGCCGGTGATCTTGATCAGCTGGCGGAACACGGCGCGCTCGCTGGACGTGCCGAAACCGAACAGCAGATGCGCATCCTCGCGCACCACGTAATGCGTGTGCAGCGTGACCTTCTCGCCGGTGTGCGGCAGGTTGTAGAAAGTGCTCATCGGTACGTCGACTTCATAGCCGACGCCGTTGCAATCCACCAGCACTTGCGGCGGGTTCTTTTCCAGCAGGACTCCGGACAGGCGACCGATCATCGTGTTCTTTCAGTTCAGTGTATTGATATTAGACGAGGCGGCCGCGGCGCATGTGCAGCCCCGGCTTTTCCGGCGACAGCGAACCGATCAGCCCCAGCGCGTCCATGCCGTGCGCATGGCAGATCGCGATGCCGAGCGCGTCGGCGGCGTCGCTGCCCGGCAGGCCGGGCAGCTTGAGCAAGCGCGCCACCATGTCCTGCACCTGGGCCTTGACCGCCTTGCCGGAGCCGACCACGGCCTGCTTGACCTCGGCCGGCGTGTACTCGGCCACGTCGAGGTCGGCGCCGACCAGCGCCGTGATCGCCGCGCCGCGCGCCGCGCCCAGCAGCAGCGTCGACTGCGGGTTGACGTTGACGAACACGCGTTCGATGGCGGCGCAGGCCGGTTTGTAGGTCGTGACGATTTCGCTCACCCCGGACAGGATGATTTTGAGGCGCGGCGGCAGCGCGCCCTCGGTGCCGGTCTTGATGGTGCCGGACGCGATGTAACGCAGCCGCTGGCCCTGCTTTTCGATCACCCCGAAGCCCGTCGTGCGCAGGCCCGGGTCAATGCCCAGAATAATCATGAGCGAATGGTATACCGGCGTGGGTGTTTCGTGGGAAAAATACTGTGCAAAAATACAGTCCAATAGCGAAACCGCCACGGTTTTGGCCGTGGCGGTTTGCATTATCCCACTAGATTACTGCGCGCCGCCGCGATCAGTGGCGGAAGTGACGCGTACCGGTGTAGAGCATCACGACGCCGCGCTCGTCGGCCGCGTCGATCACTTCCTGGTCGCGCATCGAGCCGCCCGGGTGGATGACGCAGGTGGCGCCGGCGTCGACCACCACGTCCAGGCCATCGCGGAACGGGAAGAATGCGTCCGACGCCACCGCCGAGCCTTCCAGCGACAGGCCGGCGTTCTGCGCCTTGATCGATGCGATGCGCGCCGAGTCGATGCGGCTCATCTGGCCGGCGCCGACGCCCAGCGTCATGCCATTGGCGCAGAACACGATCGCATTCGATTTCACGTATTTCGCGACGCGCCAGGCGAACAGCAGGTCCTGCAGCTGCTGCTGGGTCGGCTGCTTCTTGCTGACCACGCGCAGCTCACCCAGGCCGACGTCCTTGACGTCCGGCGACTGCACCAGCAAGCCGCCGCCGACGCGCTTGACGTCGAAGTTGTTGTGGCCTTCGCCCAGGGCGATCTCGAGCAGGCGCACGTTCTGCTTGGCCGCCAGGATCTGGCGCGCTTCCGGCGTGAACACCGGCGCGATGATGACTTCGACGAACAGCTTGGCGATCGCTTCGGCGGCGCGGCCGTCGACCGGCACGTTGAAGGCGATGATGCCGCCGAACGCCGAGGTCGGGTCGGTCTTCAAAGCGCGCGAGTAGGCGTCGAGCGCATCGGCGCCGATCGCCACGCCGCACGGGTTGGCGTGCTTGATGATCACGCAGCCGGCCGGCGCCTCGAAGCCGCCGAGCGTCTTGACGCATTCCCAGGCCGCATCGGCATCGGCGATGTTGTTGTACGACAGTTCCTTGCCCTGCAGCTGGCGGTAGTTGGCCAGGCTGCCGGCCGCCGGGGCCAGGTCGCGGTAGAAGGCGGCGCTCTGGTGCGGATTTTCGCCGTAGCGCATGTCCTGGACTTTTTCGAAATGCAGGTTCAGCGTCTGCGGGTAGGTGGCGCGGGTCGTGTGCTGCTTGTCCTCGCCCAGGCTGGTCAGATAGTTGGTGATCGCGCTGTCGTACTGGGCCGTGTGGGCGAACACTTTCTTGGCCAGGCGGAACTTGGTGTCGTAGCCGACGTCGCCCGCGGTGGCCCCGGTGCCTTTCATCTCCGCCAGGATCGGACCGTAATCGGCCGGATCGACGACGACGACGACGTCGCGATGGTTCTTGGCCGCCGAGCGCAGCATGGTCGGGCCACCGATGTCGATGTTCTCGATCGCTTCTTCCAGCGAGCACTGTTCCTTGGCCACGGTCTGCTGGAATGGATACAGATTGACCACCACCATGTCGATCGTCGGGATGCCGTGCTCTTCCAGCTTGGCGACGTGCTCGGGCAAGTCGCGGCGCGCCAGGATGCCGCCGTGGACCTTCGGATGCAGGGTCTTGACGCGGCCATCGAGCATTTCCGGGAAACCGGTGTAGTCGGCGACTTCGGTCACGGCGACGCCATTGTCCTGCAGCAGCTTGGCAGTGCCGCCGGTGGACAGGATGTTCACGCCAAGCGCAGACAGCGCGCGCGCGAAATCGAGCACGCCGGTCTTGTCGGAAACGGAAATGAGAGCTTGTTTGATCATGGGAGTGGCCTATCGATGAAGAAATCTAGCGTACGACTTGCTGGCGGACGACCTGCATTATGTTGCGCCGAACGGGAGCCGACGCGCACGGTACGCCCCGGCCCCTCCGCCGCGGCTTATAGCAGCCCGTGTTCCTGCAGCTTCTTGCGCAGGGTGTTGCGGTTGATGCCCAACATCTGGGCCGCATGCGACTGGTTGCCATCCGCGCGCGTCATCACGACCTGCAGGATCGGTTTTTCGACGGTCAGGAGCATCATGTCGTAGATATTGGTCGGTTTTTGTTCGCCCAGGTCGTTGAAATAGTCTTCGAGACTTTTCTGTACGACTTCCTGGATTATTTCTTTGCTCATACTGCTGTTCCTGTTCGGTGGGTGGCCTCGAGAACCTACTGCGCGTCGAATTTTCGTCCTGCGATGCTCGCCGTACCATAAGTACGGCTGCGCTTCTCGAACGAAACTTCTTCCGCTCGCTACGGTTCTCGAGGCCACCGTTACGCTGCTCAAAGCAGCTTCATCTCCGGTTCTTTTTATTATCTTTTCAATTATTTATGCTGCGATCGCGACATCCTGCGTCGGCGCGGGCCGGTATTGTAACCGCTCCCCATGCTCCTGTTGCGATTTGAAAAATTCATCCACGGCCGCCAGCTGCTCGGCGGTCGATTCGAGGCGGTTCATGCGCTGGCGGAACTCCTCGCCGCCCGGCAAGTCTTCGACGTACCAGCCGATGTGCTTGCGCGCGGTGCGCACGCCCAGGAATTCGCCATAAAACGCGTAGTGTGCCGGCAGGTGCTCGTTCATCAAGGCGCGTACCTCCTCCACCAGCGGCGCCGGCAACAGTTCGCCGGTGCGCAGGTAGTGGTCGACTTCGCGGCAGATCCACGGCCGGCCCTGGGCGGCGCGGCCGATCATCACGGCGTCGGCGCCGGTGTGCTCGAGCACGAACTTGGCTTTTTGCGGCGTGGTGATGTCGCCGTTGGCGACCACCGGGATCGATACCGCCGCCTTGACCGCGGCAATGGTGTCGTACTCGGCCTCGCCCTTGTAGCCGTCCGCGCGGGTGCGCCCGTGCAGGGTCAGCATAGCGATGCCGGCCTGCTCGGCCATGCGCGCGATGGTGAGCGCATTCTTGTTTTCGCGATCCCAGCCTGTGCGGAACTTGAGCGTGACCGGCACGTCGACCGCGTTCACGACGGTTTCCAGGATGCGCTGCACCAGGTCTTCGTGCTGCAGCAGGGCCGAACCGCACCAGTTGTTGCAGACCTTCTTGACCGGGCAGCCCATGTTGATGTCGATGATCTGGGCGCCGCGCTCGACGTTGAACTTGGCGCATTCGGCCAGGTCGTGCGGATCGGCGCCGGCGATCTGCACCGCCTTCGGCTCCATCTCGCCTTCGTGGTCGGTGCGGCGCGACGACTTTTCGCTGGCCCACAGGCGCGGATTCGACGCCGCCATCTCCGACACCGCATAGCCGGCGCCGAGCTGCTTGCACAACTGGCGGAACGGACGGTCGGTCACGCCGGCCATCGGGGCGACGAAGACGTTATTGCGGAGTAAATAAGGACCAATTTGCACGGCGGAAAACCACGGAGAGAGTACGGGAATCTGCTATTTTACCCGATGCGCTGCTCAATTTATCAGCAGAATGTTGGTGAATCTGTTGCGCACGCGATAGAAAAGCGGTTGCCAAACGGGTCGGAGTGCGCTTGGCGGGGGTGCGGGCGTGGTCAGCGCAGGGCAATTCAGGGCAACTCAGGGCAGCTCGTCCAGCACCAGCGGACGCAAATGCGCCACCTCGCCCCAGCTCTGCAGCTGCAAGCGTCCATCCTGGCAGGTGAAGCGGTTGATGCTGGCATTGAACACCTTGAAGTCGCGCGGCGTTTCCAGCAGCAGGCCGCGGGCCATGCGATAGGCGCACTCGAGCACGCCGCCATGCGCCACCAGGGCCAGCGTCTTGCCCCGGTTGGCCGCGCCCCAGGCCAGGATGGCGCCGGTCGCGCGCGCGTAAAAGGCGCGGAAGGTCTCGCCGGTATTCTTGCCCGGCGGCAGTTCGGCATCGACGTCACGCGCCTGCCAGGCGGCGAACTCGGCCGGAAAACGCGCTTCGATCTCGCTGTACAGCAAACCCTCGAACCCGCCATAGCAGCGTTCGCGCAGCTGCGCATCGACCTGGACCGCCATGCCGAGCGCATCGGCGACGGCTTGCGCGGTCTGGCGTGCGCGCGCCAGGTCGCTGGAGACGACCAGGTCGATCGGCTCGTTGGCCAAGGCGGCGGCCAGCAGCGCGGCCTGGCGCTGGCCCTCGGGGTTCAGCGGGATGTCGAGATGGCCTTGCAGGCGGCGTTCGGCGTTCCAGGCGGTTTCGCCGTGGCGGATCAGGATGATGTTGCTTGTCGTCATAGGGCGCTCAGGAAGGCTGGCCGATCAGGTCGGGCAGCACGTCCGGGTTGAGCGAGTACACGCCGTAGATCCTGGCTTCGTCGAGGATGTGGCCGGTGATTGCCAGGCGCACTTCCTTGCCGGTAAAGCGGCCATCGAGCGGCAGGCGCGGGATGTCGAGCGCATACAGCGTGAACACGTAGGTGTGCACGCGCTCGTCGTTCCAGGGCGGGCACGGACCGTCGTAGCCGTAGTATTCGCCGACCATGTCGGGATCGTTGGCGAACCAGCCGGTATAGTCGTTGACGCCATGGCGCAGCTGGTGCTCGGTGCCGTTCTTGATCGTGAACGGGACCAGCGGGCCGCTCTTGCCGCCGGGCGTGACCATGTCCGAGAACAGGCCCTCGGCGAAGGATTTCAGGCAGACCGGAATGTCGACCAGCGCCCAGTGATAGAAATCGGTACGCGGCAGCGAATCCGCAACCGTGCACCCTTCCTGGTTGACGTTGGCGCCGTCGGTCGGCACGTCGATGTCGTGGCACAGCAGCACCAGCGACTGGGTGCCGGCCGGCACCTCGTCCCAGCCGATATGCGGCGTGCGGTTGCTCGACAGCTTGACGTGGCTGTCGGGATCGACGTCGGCAAACGCGCACTTGGGCGGGATCATGCTGCCTTCGGTAAAGGAATCGCTCCAGATCTTCATGTTGTCTCCTGCCTGACCGGTCTTTCGTATTGACCCGCGCTGCCTGCGCGGGTTTCAGGTTTCAGCCCACAACCCTGGGTGGATCAATGCGCAGCCAGAATGTCACGGGGCCGTCGTTGACCAGCGCCACCTGCATGTCGGCGCCGAACTGGCCGGTTTCGACATTACCGTGGCGCTCGCGCGCCCGGCGCACGGCATGGTCGAACAGGCGCCGGCCGTCGTCCGGCGCGGCGGCCGGCGAGAACGACGGGCGGGTGCCCGAGCGGGTGTCGGCGGCCAGCGTGAATTGCGGCACCAGCAGCAGGCCGCCGCCGACGTCGGCCAGGCTGCGGTTCATCTTGCCGGCCTCGTCCGGGAAGACGCGGTAGCCCATCAATTTGGCGAGCAGGGCCTCGGCTTCGCGCTCGGTGTCGCCTTTTTCGGCGCACACCAGCACCATCAGCCCGCGGCCGATGGCGCCGATCACCTGGCCGTCGACCGTGACGCTGGCCTGGGCGACCCGTTGCAGCAGTCCGATCATGCCGAGAGCGTCACGCGCGCGAACTTGCGCTTGCCGACCTGCAGCACGAAGGTGCCGGCCTGGATCTGCTGCGCCTTGTCCGACACCACCGCGCCGTCGATGCGCACGCCGCCCTGGTCGATCATGCGCATCGCTTCCGACGACGAGGCGCACAAGCCGGTCTGGCGCAGCAGCTGCGGCAAGCCGAGCGGCGCGCCCTGCACCGCCACTTCCGGCACGTCGTCCGGGATGCCGCCCTTGGAACGGTTGACGAAGTCGGCCAGCGCATCCTCGGCCGCCCCCTGCGAATGGAAGCGCGCGACGATTTCCTGCGCCAGCGCGACCTTGGCGTCGCGCGGGTTCTTGCCGCCTTCGACCTCGGCCTTGAGCCGGGCCAGCTCCTGGATCGAACGGAACGACAGCAGCGTGAAGTACTTCCACATCATCTCGTCCGAGATGCTCATCAGCTTGCCGAACATGGTATTGGCCGGCTCGGTGATGCCGATGTAGTTGTTCTTCGACTTCGACATCTTGTCGACGCCGTCCAGTCCTTCGAGCAGCGGCATGGTCAGGATGCACTGCGGCTCTTGGCCATAATCTTTTTGCAACTCGCGGCCGACCAGCAGATTGAATTTTTGGTCTGTTCCACCTAGCTCAAGATCCGAGTGCAAAGCCACGGAATCATAGCCTTGCATCAAAGGATAAAGGAACTCGTGCACCGAGATCGGAGTCCCACTCTTGTAGCGTTTGGTGAAGTCATCGCGCTCCATCATGCGCGCCACGGTGTAGCGCGACGCCAGCTGGATCATGCCGCGCGCGCCCAGCGGATCGCACCACTCGGAGTTGTAGCGGATCTCGGTGCGGGCGGCGTCGAGCACGAGCGACGCCTGCTTGAAGTAGGTCATCGCATTCGCCTCGACCTGCTCGCGGGTGAGCGGCGGACGCGTGACGTTGCGGCCCGACGGGTCGCCGATCATCGACGTAAAGTCGCCGATCAGGAAAATCACCTGATGGCCCAGGTCCTGCAGCTGGCGCAGTTTGTTCAGGACCACGGTGTGGCCCAGATGCAGGTCCGGCGCGGTCGGATCCAGGCCCAGCTTGATGCGCAGCGGTTTGCCGCTCTGCTCGGAGCGCGCCAGCTTCTGGGCGAATTCGTTCTCGATCAGGAGCTCGTCGACGCCACGCTTGGTGATCGCCAGGGCTTCCTGGACGGCATCGCTCAAGGGAAGAGTTGTCGCTCCGGAAGCTGTTGTTATTGTTTTGGCATTACCAGAAAGCTCAGCAGAAGTCATAAAAATTTTGTAGGAATACGCCTAAAGCGGTTGTAGGAAGCAGTATTTTGATATAATTCGCGATCCCATCAATCTTGCCGCGCGATAAGTTTCAACGACAACAAGAAGTAAAGAACAAGAAAAATACCTTCGTCGTGGACGTTCAAGCGGTAAATTTTAACTGATTGCATGAACCCATTACAGAAAATCGCCGGCAAGCGCTGGTTCGGATTGGCCGAAACGAGTACCAAGACCCGCATCGTTGCCGGCGGCGCCGCAGCCCTCGCATTGTGTGCCTTCGGCGCCACTGCAGTCGCCCCGATCGCGCAGGATCCCGCCGACATGCCGACCAAGTCCGTGTCGCAAGACCTGCAGCTGCCGAACCTGGCGGACCAGATCGCCGCCCTCCAGCAGAACGACCAGCAATTCCTGCACGAAGAGCGCATCCGCCCTGGTGATTCCCTGGGTTCCATGTTCACCCGCCTCGGCATCGACGACCAGCAAGCGCAGGCCTTCGTGCGCGGCGACAAGATGGCCCGTTCGATCCTGTCCCTGAAGACCGGCAAGCGCGTGCAAGCCGAGACCGACGAAAACGGCCTGCTGCTGACGCTGCGCGCCACCGTCGGCGACAAGGACAACCTCAAGACCATCACCGTGACCCGCAAGGGCGACAAGTTCGCCGTCGATGCAGCCCCGGCCCAGCTCGAGCGCCGCGTCGAAATGCGTTCGCGCGAAATCAATTCCTCGCTGTACGCCGCCACCGACAGCGCCAGCAGCGATGGCAGCCAGATTCCGGACACGGTCGTCAGCCAGATCATCGAGATGTTCTCGACCAACGTCGACTTCCGCTCGGTCAAGCATGGTGACCGCTTCAACGTCGTCTACGAAACCTTCTGGCAGGACGGCGAGATGGTGCGCACCGGCCGCGTGCTGGCGGGCGAATTCATCAACCGCGGCGTCGCCTACCAGTCGGTCTGGTACGAAGACCCGGTCAGCCACCAGGGCGGCTACTACAGCCTGGACGGCAAGTCGCTGAAAAAAGCCTTCCTGAAGTCGCCGGTCACCTTCAACCGCATCTCGTCGGGCTTCTCGATGCGCGTGCACCCGGTGTTCGGCGGCTGGAAACAGCACAAGGGCGTCGATTTCGCCGCGCCGATGGGCACCCCGATCAAGGCGGCCGGCGACGGCGTGGTCGACTTCGTCGGCGTCCAGAACGGCTACGGCAACCTGGTCGTGCTGAAACACTGGTCGAACTACAGCACCGCCTACGGCCACATGAGCCGTTTCGCCAGCCTGCACAAGGGCCAGAAGATCAGCCAGGGCGACGTGATCGGTTATGTCGGCGCCACCGGCTGGGCTACCGGCCCGCACCTGCACTACGAATTCCGCATCGGCGGTCAGGCCACCGACCCGATGGCGCTGAAGAACCTGCAGCAACAGCCGCTCAATGCCGGCGAATTGAACCGTTTTAAGATGGCCGCCGCCGAAATGTCGCACCGTTTTTCGCTGCTGACGCCGGCTGGCAACGCGATGGCAGCACGCTAATTATTAAGAGCGTCTAACAAAGCCCTCAGGGCAAGGCGCATCGGCGAAGACAGTACGTTAGTACGGCGAGACGATGCGACGCAGCCATGGGGGCTCTTGTCAGACGGTCCAATTGCCACGCGCCTGAAAGAGGCCGCATCCGACGCCCTGCGCCGCATGACCAACATGCCGTGCAGGGCGTTTTCTTTCCTACCGATCCAATCACACCATGCCCGCTTCCACCCTCTACATCGGTTTGATGTCCGGCACCAGCCTGGACGGCGTCGACGGCGTGCTGGCCGATTTCTCCGGGCGCGGCATCCGCACCCTGCAGGCCGCGTTCACGCCCTTCCCCGCCGACCTGCGCGCCGAACTGATGGCGCTGCAAGCCGCCAGCCCCAACGAACTCGAGCGCGAGGCGCTGGCCGCGAACGCGCTGGCGCGTTGCTATGCGCAGTGCGTGCAGGAACTGGTGCAGGCCGCGCCGGGACCGGTCCGTGCCGTCGCCGTGCATGGCCAGACCATCCGGCACCGGCCGGAAATCGGTTTTACGCGCCAGACCAACAACCCGGCCTTGCTGGCCGAACTGACCGGCATCGACGTGATCGCCGATTTCCGTTCGCGCGACGTCGCCGCCGGCGGCCAGGGCGCGCCGCTGGTGCCGGCGTTTCACCAGGCCCGCTTCGGCAAGCCGAACCAGGTACGCGTGGTGGTCAACATCGGCGGCATCGGCAACATCAGTGTGCTGCACGGCGACGGCCGGGTCAGCGGTTTCGACACTGGCCCGGGCAATGTCTTGATGGACCTCTGGATCGCACGTCACCAAGGCAAGGCCTACGATGCCGATGGCGCGTGGGCCGCGAGCGGCCAGGTCGACGACGCCCTGCTGGCAGCACTGCTGGACGAGCCCTACTTCGACCAGCCGCCACCCAAGAGCACCGGCCGAGACCTGTTCCACGAACAATGGCTCGATGCCAAGCTGGCGCACCATCCCGGCCTGGCGTCGGCCGACGTACAAGCGACGCTGACGCGCTTGACCGCCGTCTCGATCGCGCGCGCGATCGCGGACGCGACGCCCGGCCAGCCGGCCCAGGCCGTCTACGTGTGCGGGGGCGGCGCCTACAACGGCGTGCTGCTGCGCGATCTGCGCGAGGCGCTGGGCGGCAAGATCGCCGTCGCATCGACGCAAGAACTGGGCGTGGCGCCGAACCGCGTCGAAGCGCTCGCTTTTGCCTGGCTGGGTTATCGCTTCATGCGACGGCAGCCGGGCAATCTGCCGGCGGTGACCGGCGCCGCAGGATTGCGGGTGCTGGGCGCCTTGTATCCGGCGGCGTAGTTGGCAGGGATGTAAGTATATGTCATCGGCGTAAGCGTTTGTAAAGTTTGTCAACACACGGTGAAGGCTCAGCGTTTCCGGTACAAGTGACACGTAATAAGTGCACATTGACCAATAACCAGCCAAGGACCCTTCATCATGAAAAAAACCATCGCCACCGTGATCGCCGGCCTGTTCGTTAGCGCAGCCTTCGCCCAGACGCCTGCACCCAAGCAAGCCATGCTGGTCAAGAATGCCGACGTGAAGGCGAGCAAAACCGAGACCAAGCCGGCACCTGTCGCGGCACAGGCCACCCCGGCGGACACGAAAACCGCACATGACGAAGCCGCGCCGGCCAAGACGCATGCCAAGGACGTGAAGACCAGCGTCAAGCACACCAAGACCAAAACCAAGCACGTGGCCAAGGCTGACGCCGACAAGGACAGCCAGGACAGCGCCACCACCACGCCGCCGACGCCGGCTGCCTCCGCGACTGCGGACGCGGCCGCGGCGCCTGCCCCGGCGCCGAACCCGGCCCCGGCCGACAGCGCAGCGCCGGCCGCCAATCCTGTCCCGGCAGCCGCAAGCGCTGCTCCGGCCGGCACGCCGTCGCCGGCGCCGGATGCTTCGCCGGCACCGACTACCCTGCCGCCTGCGACGACGCCGGTCACCCAATAAGCCTGCCGTTCTGATCCGATCCAAGCCCGCGCGATGCGGGCTTTCTTTTGCCTGGCCGCATTGAAAATCGGGGATCGAGTCGCTGTGATATCGTTTTGTTCATAATCTGCTCAACCCATTCAGCCCATCCAGCCCATTTGGCGGTCCGTTACAGGACGCGAAATGCGGCCACAGCGAAGGAATAACCATGAACCGTTTCAATGACAAAACCGTGATCGTCACCGGCGCCGCGTCCGGTATCGGCCTGGCGGCCGCGCACCGCTTCCTCGACGAGGGCGCGCGCGTCGTGATGCTCGATATCGAGGAAGCCGGCCTGAAGGAAGCCGCCGCCAAACTGCCACAGGACCGCGTGCTGGTGCAGGTCGGCGACACTTCCAAGAAGGAAACCGCCGCCGCCGCCGTCAAGGCCGCCGTCGAACGCTTCGGCGCCCTGCATATCCTGATCAACAATGCCGGCGTCGCCACCGAAGGCGACATCATGCAAACCAGCGAAGAAGACTTCGAGCACGTGATGGCGGTCAACGTGGCCGGCTACTTCCACATGGCCAAGGCGGCGATGCCCGAACTCGTCAAGACGCGCGGTTCGATCGTCATGACCTCGTCCGTTTCCGGCCTGGGCGGCGACTGGAATACCTTCGCCTACAACACCTCGAAGGGGGCGGTCAGCAACATGGTGCGCGCGATGGCGCTCGATGCCGGCAAGGATGGCGTGCGCGTGAACGCGGTCAATCCGAGCTTCACGAAAACCGGCATGACCGAGGACATGCTGAAAGACGCCGAGCTGGTCGAGAAGTTCAAGGAACGCATGCCGCTCGGCGCGCCCGAAGATCCGGAAGGGATCGCCGCGGCAATGGCCTTCTTGGCCAGCGACGATGCGCGCCTGATCAGCGGCGTCAACCTGCCGGTCGACGCCGGTTTGCGCGCTTCGAACGGCCAGCCGCCGATGTAATGGCTTACAGCGCCCGACAAAACCCTGAGTGCAACGCACATCGTCGAAGAAAGTACAGCTAGTACGTCGAGACGATGCAACGCAGCCTGGGGGCGTTTGTCAGGCGCTTAATCGACGTTGCGCACGTGCCGCGCCACGATCTCGGGCAGCATCTCGAGCACCAGGTCGCGGCCGAGCATGCCGTCGGCTTGCCGGATGGCCTCACGCAGCATGTCGATGTCGAACGCGCCGAGCGCCGCCCGGGCGGAAGAGGCAAAGCTCAGGTGCCACGGCTCGGGAAACATGCCGCCGCGGTAGCTGCGGTAGGGCCGGAAAAAGCCGTACGCCTCGATATGCAGGTCGAGCCAGGCGTGCAGCCGCTCGTACACCCCGCCCGGCGCCACCTCGTGCGGCAGCAACTGGGTGCGCTGGCCGGGCGGCAGCGCATTGCGGTCCCAGACGTCGATGTCGGTGCCCCAATGGCGCCGGGTCGCGCCCGGCAGGCCGGACCAGCCGAGGATCGCCCAGACGATCTCTCGCGGCGACAGCGCGGCATGCTCCAGCGGCTGGCCATCGATGTCGCGCAGCAGCGCCTCGCCGGCGAACTTGCGGTTCCAGATCCGCAGTTGGGCCTCGAACGGCCGCCAGGATGCGATCGGCAGCAGGTCGATGCCGTCAAGCAGCGCTTGCGCCCGCAGCGCGAGGAAGGCATCCGCCACCTCGGGCCGGGCGGCGAAACGCGGCGTCGAGAACTGCCGGACGTGCGTGCGCGCGCGTCCGGTCAGTTCATTGGCGTCAAAACTTACTGCTTGTGCACTGCGCTCCACGTCATCTCCGGCAGCGTGACCTCGACCGACAGCGGCAAATCGTCCGCCGCCTGGCCGAACAGCACGCGATAGGCGCCGGCCTTGACGTGCCAGCTGTTGTCGGCGGCCTCGTAGGTCGCCAGCAGGCGCGGATCGACCGGCTGCGTGAACGCGCCGGCGCCGCCCGCCTTCAAATCGTGCTTGTGGAAGGCGACCAGGCGCTTTGGCGCTTCCCAGCCTGCGGCTTTCGCATCGACGGGCGCCACATACACCTGCAGCAAGCCCTTGCCGGCCAGCTTGCCGGTGTTGCGCAAGGTCGCGCCGACGCTCAGGGCGCCGTTCGTCACGGCCGCTTTCGGCTCGGCCACCGCGAAGCTGGTGTAGCTCAGGCCATGGCCGAAGGCAAACAGCGGTTTGTAACCCTTGGCGTCATACCATTTATAGCCGATCGCCGCGCCTTCGTCGTAGGTGATGTGGACGGACTTGCCGTTCGGCTTGCCGGCATTCGGGACGAAACCCGGGATCTCGGCATGCGCCAGCTGCTCGTTCGAGGCCGGGAAGCTGATCGGCAGGTGGCCGGACGGGTTCACCTTGCCGGCCAGGATGCGCGCGATCGCGGCGCCGCCGCGCAGGCCCGGATACCAGGCTTCCAGCACCGCCGGCACCTGGTCGAGCCAGGGCATCAGGATGGCGCCGCCGGATTCGACCACGACCACGGTCTTCGGATTGGCTTGCGCCACCGCGGCCACGAGCGCGTCCTGGTTGCCGTCCAGCTCGAGCTTGCCGTCGAAATCTTCGCCCAGCCATTGGGTGACGAACACCACGGCCACCTCGGATTGCCTGGCCAGCGCGACGGCGGCGGCGATGTCCTCGCCGCTGGCGTACGCGATTTTGGCCTTCGGCAGCTCGGCTTTCAAGGCTTCCAGCGGCGACGATTTCATGTACATGACCGGCCCCGGCCACTTGGTCGGCTCGATGCCCGGCACTGCATTGCCGCCGACCGGGGTCAGGCCGGACGAACCACCACCGGCCAGCACGCCCTTGTCGGCGTGGCCGCCGATCATCGCCACCGATTTCACGCCGCTCAGGGGCAGCAGATTATTCTGGTTCTTAAGCAGCGTCAGCGACGCCTCGGCGGCCTGCTGCGACACCTCGGCGTGCGCCTTGAAGTCGATCTTGCCGACCTTGACCGGGTCGTCGAAGGTGCCGGTGGCAAAGAACGGCCACAGGATGCGCGTCGCCATGTCGTCAAGGCGCTTCATCGAGACGTCCTGGTTGTCCAGCGCCGCCTTGAAGTACTTGGCCGAGTAGAACGGGCCGTGATGGTTACAGCAGGGGAAGCCGGTGAACTGATCGAGGCCGTAGTTGGCGGCGTCGGCGGTCGAGTGCACCGCGCCCCAGTCGGCCATTACGAAGCCCTTGAAACCCCAGTCCTGTTTCAGGATCTTGTTCAGCAGGTATTCGTTTTCGCAGGCCCAGCGGCCGTTGACCAGGTTGTACGAGCACATGACGGAGCCGGGCTTGGCCTGCTCGTCGAGCAGCTCGAAGGCCAGCAGGTCGGACTGGCGCATCGCCTCGGGCGAAATCGTCACGTCGACCGTGGTGCGCTCGCTTTCCTGGTCGTTGATGGCGAAGTGCTTCATGGTCGAGACCATGTGCTGCGACTGGATGCCCTGCACCAGCGCACCGGCCATGCGCGCGGCCAGCAGCGGGTCTTCGCCGGCGTATTCGAAGTTGCGGCCATTGCGCGGCTCGCGCGTGAGGTTGGCGCCGCCGGCCAGCAGCGTGTTGAAGCCGGACAGGCGCGCCTCGTTGGCGATCATGCGCCCGCCCGCCTCGGTCACGGCCGGGTCGAAGCTGGCGGCGGTAGCCAGCGAGGACGGCAGCGCGGTGCGTTCCATGCCGACCACGCGCACGCCGATCGAAGCGTCGGTCTGCCACTGCGCCGGGATGTGCAGGCGCGGGATGCCCGGGATGTAGCCCGCTGCACCCTTGATCGCGTGGGCGCCGACGTCGTCCTTGATCTCTTTCGAGACGATGTCGTCGGACACCTTGTCCAGGTCTTCCTTGCCGGTAAAGCCATTGATCAGCAACAGCTTTTCGTCGAGCGTCATGGCGGCGACGGCGGCTTTGGCGCGCTCGTCGGCGGATTTGCTGCGGTCGAGCCAGGCCTGGCTGCCGGCTTGCTGGGCCTGTTGCGCCTGGGCGTGGGCGGCGCCGATCGTCGCGCAGGCGACCAGGACGGCGGTGGTAAGGCGTTTCATCATGCTGGTGTCTCCGTGTCGTTATTCGTTATTCGTTGTCGCGGCGGTCGATCACGCGGAATTCGCCGCCGAGGTGCATCATGCTCATCAAATACAGCATGCCGTCGAAATAGCGCTGTTCGCCGGCCGGGGTCGGGGTGTCCCACAGCGCGCGCAAAAAGGCGTCCGGCACGGGGCCGGGCTTGGCCGCCAGGCCGCCGACCGCGGCCGCGGCCAGCATGCCGGTCGAATGGCGATCCGACTTCGGCTGGCCGTCGAGCGTGTAGCGGTCGACGAAACGGTCGATCCCTTGCCCGTTCAGGAAAGCCTGGACGCGCTCGGCCAGTTCCGGCTCGCGCGCATCCTTGCCCCACCAGCTGTAGTCGACCGACCAGTTGCTGACCGTGCGCCAGCTGTCGTAGGCAAAGATGCCGGGGCTGCCATCCCACATCGGCAAGGGCGTGCCGTCGAATGCGGCGCGGTCCGGGCCGAGGCCGGTCCTGGCATTGGCGGTCTTGGCGAAATAGTCGCGGCTGACCTTGGCCGCGCGCGCCCAGAACGGGCGTTCCTCCGGCGGGGCCCAGCGCGCCCACAGCTCGTAAAACGCCGGCAGGTGGTAGGACGGGTCGGAACCGGGAATCGCGGTCTCGGGGACGAAGCGGACCATGTTGCTGGCCTCGTCGACCATCGGGCCGACCGTGACCGGCTGCGGCGCACGCTTGGGCCAGTGCGGCGGCCAGGGCTTGCCCTCTTTCGCCGCGCGTTCCTGCTCGTGGCGGTTGTTCGGGCTCGGCCAAGGCGTGTCCGGCTGGACGAAGGGCGCGTCGCCCGGATGGATGCGGAACGGCGGCGTCGCGGTGACCAGCGGATGGTGGCGCATGCCGCGCAGGATGTTGTCGGCTTCCGCCTGGTAATTGTAGATGCCGCTCCCGTTGCCCCAGCGCCGTGCCGCGAAGTACAGCGCCATTACGTAATACTCTTCGCCGTCGGGCGCCGCGCCGACCGCCCGCGCGCTGCCGTCGGTCCCCATCGACCAGGCGAAATAGCCGCGCGACGGGTTGGCCGGGTCGGTGGTCAGCATATACGTCTTGGACCAGTTCCAGAGCGCATCGAACTCGCGCTTCTTGTTCAACTGGACCGCGATCATCATGCCGTAGCTCATGCCTTCGGTGCGCGCGTCGTTGTTGGCCCAGTCGGTGACGTAGGCCAGCGTGCCGTTGGCGTTGGCGCCGGTTTCGAAGTAGACGCGCTGTTCCTGGCCATCGCCATGGAACAGTTGCTGGAAGGTTTGTTCGATGCGGCGATGCACCTCGTCCGGGCTGCGGCCGAGGCGTTCGGCGAACAGGTTGCGGTAGCGTTTGCTGCGGTAGGCGCCGGCGCCGTCGTCGGTGGTTGCTGCCGCGGCAGTCGCGGGCACTGCCACGGCACGGGCCGGTTCAGCGGTCTGGGTGGTCTGGGCCGTTGCTGGCACGGCGAGCGCGCCCGCCAGGCTGATAGCGGTAACACCGCGTTGGAATAAAGTGTCCCTCAACATTGCTTTTGTAGTGTGTTGGATGAGGTGGGACGGCCGTCTCCCGGCCGCCGGCTTGCTGATGAGCAGCAAAAGCAGTGTACTACGGTCTGCAGGAAATTAGTTATAGATCAATACATGCGCATCGAATGGCCGGCGAGCGTGCAAAGAAAAAGGCCACCGGGCAAATGCCAGGTGGCCTTTTTACAGGATTCCAAACATATAAGGACGTCGAGAAACCGTCGCGAGCGGCAGCAATGTTGGCCGAGAAGCGCAGCCGTACGAGGCGTACAGCGAGCATCGCAGGGCTCGGCGCCCCCACCGACAGTGCAACGCGCAGCAGGTTTGCCGAGGTTCCTTACGCGGAGAACGACGAACCGCAACCGCAGGTGGAGGTGGCGTTCGGGTTCTTGATCACGAACTGAGCGCCTTCGAGGTCGTCCTTGTAGTCGATCTCTGCGCCGACCAGGTACTGGTAGCTCATCGAGTCGATCAGCAGGGTGACACCGTTCTTTTCCATCGTGGTGTCGTCGTCGTTGGTGATCTCGTCGAAGGTGAAGCCGTACTGGAAGCCCGAGCAGCCGCCGCCCTGCACGAACACGCGCAGTTTCAGGTCGGGATTGCCTTCTTCCTCGATCAGCTGGGCGACCTTCTGCGCGGCGCTGTCGGTAAAGTTGATGGGCGACGGGATGGATTCTTGCTCGCCCTGCGGACGATGCAATTCTGCGACTGCGGTCATGGAAGCACTCCTGGTGGGATTTCGAATTGCGTCCATTATAGACCGTTGGCGCAAGTCATGCTGACGCCCCCGCTTCGACCGCACCTAAATGAAACACCGGTTCGCTGGCCTTGACCGGATCGGTCTCGTGGGTCAGCTTGCCGGTGACCAGGGCGCCGCCGTGCATCTCGAGCAGACGGTAATGGACATCCCCATGTATGCGGCCTTTCGGCTGCAATTCAAGCAGATCGGTCGAATACACGGTCCCGGCAATGTAACCGTTGACGACCAGGTTGGCGCAGCGCACCTCGCCCTCGATGCGCGCATGCTCCGACACGATCAGGACGCTGTCGCCTCCCTGGCTGGCGATCACGTTGCCGTGCACTTCGCCATCGATGCGCAGCCCGCCCGTGAAGACCAGGTCCCCCTCGATGCGCGCAGATATGCCGATCAGGCTATCGATTTCGCTTTTTGCGTTACGACCGAACATGGTGGTCCCCTTCGAGCTTGGCTTTGAGCAACGATCAATTTACCCTGCTCAACAGTTACAGCCTTGATCTGCATCTTGTGATCAAGGCTTGTGAAGGACCACCCGTTCGGCGCGATTACGGCAGCAGCGCGATCTGCTTGAGACCGGTCGATTCCGGCAGGCCGAACATCAGGTTCATGCACTGCACGGCCTGGCCGGACGCGCCCTTGACCAGGTTGTCCTGCACCACCAGGATTACGACGGTGTTGCCGTTGTCCGGGCGATGCAGCGCGATGCGCAGCATGTTCGAACCGCGCGTCGAGCGCGTTTCCGGGTGCGAGCCGAACGGCATCACGTCGACGAATTCGGCGTCGCGGTACTGGTCTTCGAACAGCGCCTGCAGCGCCTCGTTGCTGATGTCCTGGGTCAGGCGCGCGTACAACGTCGCGTGCATGCCTCGGATCATCGGCACCAGGTGCGGCGTGAAGATCAAGCCGACCTTTTGCTCGGTGAAGCGTTGCAGCTGGGCCGAGGTTTCCGGGGTGTGACGATGGCCATGCACGCCGTAGGCCTTGAAGTTGTCGCTGGCTTCCGAGAACAGCGTGCCGATCTCGGCCTTGCGGCCGGCGCCGGACACGCCCGACTTGGCGTCGGCGATCAGGTTATTGGCGTCGACGATGCCGGCTTTGAGCAGCGGGTAGAAACCCAGCTGCATCGTGGTCGGATAGCAGCCCGGGTTGGCGATCAGGCGCGCCTTGGCGATGTCGTCGCGGTTCAGTTCCGGCAGGCCGTACACGGCTTCCGGCAGCAGTTCGGGTGCGGTGTGCGGGATCTTGTACCACTTCTCGAACGTCGCCTGGTCTTTCAGGCGGAAGTCGGCGGCCAGGTCGATCACCTTGACGCCGGCTTTCAACAGCTCGGGCGCCTGCGCCATCGCCACGCCGTGCGGGGTGGCGAAGAACACGACGTCGCAGCCGGTCAGGTCGGCCTTGTCCGGGCTCGAGAAGGCCAGGTCGACGTGGCCGCGCAGCGAGGGGAACATGTCCGCGACCGGGAGGCCATCCTCCTTGCGCGAGGTGATGGCGGTCAGCTGCACTTCCGGGTGAGCGGACAGCAAACGCAGCAGTTCCACGCCGGTGTAACCGGTGCCGCCAACGATGCCAACTTTGATCATGTTCTTTCCTTCGAAAAAGAGGTACGTGTGCCCTAAGGCTGCTAATTGGTCTGCCATTTTAACAGGCATCCGTGCCCGGTTGCAGCCTCGCGCCCCATCGGGCGCGGCGGTGCTAGCATCTGCTGCATCGCACCATACCATCGGAGAGCTGGATGAAACATGCATTCAAACCGCTTGCGGAACAGGTCGTCGTGATCACCGGCGCGTCCAGCGGCATCGGCCGCGCTTGCGCGCTCGCTTTCGGCGCGCAAGGCGCCTCGGTGGTGCTGGCGGCGCGCAACGGCGCGGCGCTCGATGCGGTCGCGCGCGAGATCGAGGCCAGCGGCGGCCAGGCGCTGGCAGTGATCACCGACGTCGCCGTGTGGAGCCAGGTCGAGCGCCTGGCCGAGCAGGCCGTGGGGCGCTTCGGGCGCATCGACACCTGGGTCAACAATGCCGGCATCAACGAGCACGCCGCGGTGTCGCAGATGACGATCGAGGAGATCGAGCGCATCATCCAGGTCGACCTGATGGGGCAGATCTACGGCATGAAGGCGGCGCTCGAGCCGATGCGGCGCCAGCGCAGCGGCACCATCATCAACATGGGTTCGGCCACCTCAAGCCGCGCGGTGCCGCTGCATGCGCCGTACGTGGCCTCGAAGCACGCGATCGCCGGGTTCACCGACAGCCTGCGCATGGAGCTGATGCATGAAGAGATGCCGATCAGCTTGACGCTGATCCAGCCGGGCTTCATCGACACGCCCTTCTTTCACAATGCGCGCTCGAAGCTGGGCGCGCAATCACGGCCGATTCCGCCGATCTATGCACCGGAGGTAGTGGCGGACGCCGTGCTGTTCGCCGCTCAACACCCGCGCCGGAATATCGTGGTCGGCGCCCAGGCGGCGGTCGGCATGTTCCTCGATAAACTCAGCCCGGGCCTGGTCGACAAGCTGATGGTCGCGCGCGGGGCGGCGTTCCGGCTGCAGAAGGAAGACAAGCCGGATGACGGCTATGACAACCTGTTCGAGCCGAGCCGCGGACCGGGGTCGGTCAACGGCACCTGGAGCGGCGAAGCGCTGCAGTCGAGTTTTTATACGAAGCAGTTCGAGTACCACCCGCACCGCAAGCAATTGTTCTGGGCGGCGCTCGGTGCCGGGTTGTTCATGCTGGCGCGGCGCCAGGGCGCTAAATAAGACAGGCAACAAAAAAGCCGCCGGCTTCGCAGCGGGCGGCTTTTCGTTGGCAGCAGCAGCGCAATGAAGCGCGCTGCAGAATCCAGATTAACGCTTCGAGAATTGCTTTGCGCGACGTGCTTTGCGCAGACCAACTTTCTTACGCTCGACTTCACGGGCGTCACGGGTGACGAAACCGGCACGTGCCAGGTCGCCCTTCAGGCCTGCGTCGTAGTCGATCAGTGCACGGGTGATGCCGTGGCGCACTGCACCTGCCTGGCCGGACTCGCCGCCGCCATGCACGTTGACCTTGATGTCGAAACGCTCGACGTTGCCGGTCAGTTCCAGCGGTTGACGGATGACCATCAGGCCGGTTTCGCGCGAGAAGTACTCGGCGGCCGGTTTGCCGTTCACGGTGATCTGGCCGGTGCCGGTCTTGATGAACACACGGGCCACTGCACTCTTGCGACGGCCGGTGCCGTAGTTGTAGTTACCGATCATGTCAGTTCCTTAGAATTCGAGTGCTTGCGGTTGCTGGGCAGCGTGCGGATGGGTGCCTTCCGCGTACACTTTCAGCTTCTTGATCATGGCGTAGCCCAGCGGGCCCTTCGGCAGCATGCCTTTGACGGCCTTTTCCAGGGCACGGCCCGGGAAGCGCTGTTGCATTTTCAGGAAGTTGGTTTCGTAGATACCGCCCGGGTAGCCCGAGTGACGGTAGTAGGTCTTCTGGGTGGCCTTGGTGCCGGTCACGCGCAGCTTGCCTGCGTTGACGACGACGATAAAGTCACCGGTATCGACGTGCGGAGTAAATTCCGGCTTGTGTTTGCCGCGCAGTCGGCGTGCCACTTCGCTGGCAACACGTCCGAGGACTTTGTCCGTCGCGTCAATCACGTACCAATCGCGCTGGACTTCATGGCCCTTAGCGGAAAAAGTTTTCATGTTGACTTCCTATATCTAGGTAATGAATGCTCAATGGTGGTTCCGCACCCTGTTGCTGTTGCGGACTCTGCCTTATTGTCTTTTCCTGAGCAAATGGAAAGCCAACGATGATAGCCGATTTAGCGCCGCCCAGTCAAGCCAGCCACGGCGATATCGTTGCGCCCGCGCCGCTGCTGGATATGGCGCAAGCAACAACCCGACAGCCGGCCTGGACGCGGACGTTAGTCATGCATTTTTGCAACTTTTGGTTGACCGCAAAAACCATAGCAAATTAGTATGATCAGCATCGAAGAGGAGACCTCGTGAAATCCAGTCTGATCCTGGGCGCGCTGCTGGCAGCGGCCCTCCAGTCGGCGCCCGCCGAGGCCATGGCTGCGCCGGCAGCGGCTGTGTCCGCCCTGCAGACACGCAGCTGCCACTTGCCGGGCGTCGAAGACGCCCTGCGCTGCGTCAAGCTGCCGGTCGCCCTCGACTACGCCAGGCCGGCCGCCGGTACGCTGGCGCTGCACGTCACCGTCGCGCCGGCGCTGCGCCAGGGCGCCCGCCCCGACCCGCTGTTCGTGCTGGCCGGCGGACCGGGCGAAGCCGGCAGCGACGTGGTGCCGCTGCTGTCGACCGCGTTCCGGCGCGTGCGCGCGACGCGCGACATCGTCTTCATCGACCAGCGCGGCACCGGCCTGTCCGGCAAGCTCGAATGCGAGGCCGGCACCACCGACGATGCCAAGCTGTCCGACGACGAGGTCGACCTGGCCGTGCGCAAGTGCATCGCCGCCAGCCCCACGCCGTTCGCCGACTACACCACCGCCAATGCGGCGCGCGACATCGAACAGGTCCGGCGCGCGCTCGGCTACGGCAAGATCAACGTCTGGGGCGGTTCCTACGGCACGCGCCTGGGCCAGGCCTATGCGCGCCTGTATCCGGCCAGCGTGCGCTCGCTGACGCTGGACGCGGTCGCCGCGCCGGACCAGGTGATCCCGGCCGGCGGACGCGACAGCCAGGCCGCGCTCGACCGCCTGTTCGACGCCTGCTCGCAGGACATGGCTTGCCGCAAGGCCTTTCCGAACCTGCGCGCCGAATACGCCGGCCTGCTGACCCGACTGGCGGCCGGTCCGATGAAGCTGTCGCTGCCCGATCCGCGTACCGCCCAGCAGGTCGAGACGATCATGACGAGCGCGCGCATGCTCGGCACCGTGCACGGCATGCTGTACTCTCCCGCCGACGCACGCCGCCTGCCCTTCCTGATCCACAGCGCCGCCCAGGGCCGCTGGCAGCCGTTCGTCGCGCGGCGCAACCTGGCGGCCGACTTCAACGCCGAAGGCTCGCCCGCCACCCTGCTGCACCTGGCCGTCATCTGCGCCGAGGACGTGCCGCGCATGACGCCTGCACTGCTGGCCAGCGACGCCAGCCCGCTCACCAGCGTGCTCGCCGCGCGCCTGCCCGCCCTGTGCAAGGTGATGAACGTGCCGGCCGTTCCGTATGCCACGCCGGCGCGCATCGAGGCCCCCGCGCTGCTGCTGTCCGGCGGCCAGGACCCGGTCACGCCGCAGCACCGCGCCGAGGACGCCGCGCGCTTCATGGCGCACGCCCAGCTGCTGGCGGCGCCGAACGTGGGCCACGGCGTGTCGCAGCTGGGCTGCGCGCCGCGCCTGCTGCGCACTTTCCTCGACCATCCGCAGGACAAGCTCGACGGCGCCTGCCTGAAAGAAATCCCCGCGCCCACCTTCCAGCTCGGCAGCGCCGGGCCGCAACCCTGAACCGGCAACCGAGCGCCATACCATGATCGAAGCAAAAGAAGTTCGCAAACAATTCGGCCCCATCCAGGCGCTGGGCGGGGTCAGCTTCAGCGCCCGCGACGGCGCCATCACCGCCCTGCTCGGTCCCAACGGCGCCGGCAAGACCACGCTGCTGCGCACCCTGGTCGGCATGCTCAGGCGCGACCACGGAACCATCGCCATCGATGGCGTCGATCCGGAAAAGGATCCGATGACGGTGCGCGCCAACATCGGCTTCCTGACCGACCAGTTCGGCCTGTACGAGCGCCTGTCCACGCGCGAATACCTGACTTACTTCGGCGAGCTCAACGGCATGGGCAAGGCGCTGCTGCGCCAGCGCATCGACGAGGTGTGCGCGATGCTGGGCATGGACGACATCCTCGAGCGCCGCAGCAAGGGGTTTTCGCAGGGCCAGCGCATCAAGGTCGCGCTCGCGCGCGCGCTGCTGCACCGCCCGCGCCACCTGCTGCTGGACGAACCCACCCGCGGCCTGGACGTGATGAGCACGCGCGCCGTGCGCAACGCCCTGATCGCGTTGCGCGCCGAAGGGTGCTGCGTGGTGATGGCGACCCACGTGATGCAGGAAGTCAGCCACTTGTGCGACGACGTGATCGTGATCGCCAAGGGCTACACCGTGGCCCAGGGCTCGCCGCTGCAGTTGTGCGAGCGCACCGGCATCGCCAACCTGGAAGACGCGTTCGTCAGCCTGGTCGGCACCGATGAAGGGATCGTCGCATGAAGCCGACTCGTTTCAAGCCAAAATTTTTCGTCGTGTTCTTGAAAGAGATTCGCGAATCCCTGCGCGACAAGCGCTCGCTCGGCCTGCTGGCGATGTTCACGCTGATGTACCCGGTCCTGCTCGGCTACATCCTGCACCAGCAGATCGAGCGCGCCACCCGCCCGGAGCGCGAAGGCATTTCGCTGGCCGTGATCGGCGGCGCCCAGGCCCCCACGCTGATGGCACAGCTCAAGCAGAAGAACATCACCGTGCACGAGATACCGCAAATGGACGAGGACGCGATTGGCGCGCTGCTGCACTCGCCCAAGACCGCGGCCCTGCTGCGCCTGCCCAAGACCTTCACCGAAAGCTATGGGGCGATGCGCCCGGCGCGCATCGAGCTGTGGTACGACTCGGCCACCGAGCAGGACAACCGGCGCCGCGAGATCGAAGACGTGCTGCAGGCCTACGGCTCGAACATCGCCGGCGCGCGCCTGCTCGCGCACGGGGTGTCGCCGGCGATCATGCAGCCGATCCAGGTGCAGCGCTACGACACCGCCACCAACGCCGCGCGTTCCGCCGGCCTGATCGGCAGCATCCTCGGCTTCCTGTTCTTCCCGGCCTTTATCTGCGGCCTGTCGGCGGCGGTCGATTCCACCGCCGGCGAACGCGAACGGCGCTCGCTCGAGGTGCTGATGGCGCAGCCGGCGCGCACCTGGGAACTGGTGGTCGGCAAGTGGCTGGCGGCCGCTTCGCTGGCGATCGTCGGCATCACGCTCGAGCTGGCGCTGGCGCACGCCATCCTGTCCTGGATGCCGCTGGAAGAGATCGGCATGTCGTGGCGCGTCAACTGGCGCGACCTGGCCCTGGTCTGCCTGGCCTCGGTGCCGCTGTCGCTGCTGGCCTCCGGCCTGCAGATCGCGGTGGCGATGAATGCGAAATCGTTCAAGGAAGCGCAGAGCGTGCTGTCGTTCGTGATGCTGGTGCCGATGGTGCCGGGCATCGCCGTGTCGATGCTCGACCTCAAGACCGCCGACTGGATGTACATCGTGCCGATGCTGTCCAACCAGACCCTGCTGCGCGAAACCGCCAAGGGCGGCGACCTCGGGCCGCTGCCGTTCCTGCTGACCTTCGGCTGCTCGCTGCTGGGCGCGCTGATCGCGGTCGCCTTTGCCAGCTGGCGCATGAAGAGCGAACGCTACGTGCTGGCGGTATGATGGCAGTCTTTTGAAACAGATTCGGAGAACAGAATGGAAGTCAAAGTCAGCTGGAACGGGCCGTCCGGCATGAGCTTCCGGGCCGAAACCGGCTCCGGCCACATGGTCAGCATGGACGGCGCGCCCGAAGGCGGCGGCCACAACCTGGCGCCGCGCCCGATGGAGATGGTGTTGCTGGGCACCGGCGGCTGCACCGCCTACGACGTGGTCCTGATCCTGAAACGCGGACGCGAAGACGTACGCGGCTGCGACGTCACCCTCAAATCCGAGCGCGCCGACACCGATCCGAAGGTGTTCACCAAGATTCACTTCCACTTCACGGTCACCGGGCGCAACCTGAAGCCGGCCGCGGTCGAGCGCGCCGTCAATCTGTCGCACGAGAAATACTGCTCGGCCTCGATCATGCTGGCCAAGATGGCCGAGATCACGCACTCGTTCGAGATCGTCGAGGCTTAATCTATAGCAAGGTTCAATCGGGCACTTCCCTGTCATCGATCTGCATTAGCATGCGTCATGAGTAAACACATGCAGCAACACGATCTCAGATAACCCGCTTTCCGACAGGGAAGACGCCACCGCATTATTGGACGAACTGGATCGCTACCGTTTCCTGGCCGGACTGGACGACGCGATCCGCCCGCTGACCGATCCCGACGCCATCACGCGTACCGTCGCGGCCCGCCTTGCCGGCTACCTCGGCGTGGATCTGGCCGCCCCTCCCGATGCGACACCGTCGGCGTTCCTGCACGGGCAGTGGCAGGCGCGGCCATGGCAGCCGCGTGAGGCGCAATTGCTTGCGGCAGCCGCCGGGCGCTGGCGCGAAGCGCTGGAACACGCGCGCATGGCCCAGGAACTGCGCGGCGCCGAAGCGCGCATCCGCGCCAATCACGACTACCTGCGCCTGCTGATCGACAGCGGCGAAGAAGGTTTTACTCGATCGATCGCACCGGCGCCACCGTCATGTGCAATGCGGCCTTCCTGAAGATGCTCGGCTTCGGGCGCGAGGAAGATGCGATCGGCAAGAAACTGCATGGCGTGATCCATCACAGCCATCCTGATGGATCCGATTACGACGTGTGCGATTGCCCGATCTACCAGACGGCACAAACCGGCATGCCCGCGCACGTACCGGACGAACTGTTTTTCCGCCTCGACGGCAGCGGCTTTCCGGTCGAATACCGGGTGCGCCCGGTGTGGCAGGACGGCCAGCTGCAGGGCGCGGTCTGCACCTTCGTCGACATCAGCGAGCGCAAGCGCACCGAACAGGCATTGCAGCACAGCCAGGCGCACGTCGAATCGCTGTTCGCACAGACCGGCGCCGGCGTCAGCGAAACCGACCTGACCGGCAAGCTGCTGCGCATGAACGACCGCTTCTGCCAGATGGTCGGGCGCTCGCGCGAAGAGCTGCTGACCTGGCGCATGCAGGATTACACGCATCCGGACGACCTGCCGCGCAACCTCCCGCCGTTCGAGCATGCCGCCGCCACCGGCGCGCCGTTCGAGATCGAGAAGCGCTTCGTGCGCCCCGACGGCACGGTCATGTGGGTCAGCAATACGGTCAGTCCGGTGCGCAGCGCACTCGGCGGGCCGGTCGACAGCATGCTGGCGGTCTCGGTCGACATCAGCGAACGCAAGCGCGCCGAAGAAGCCTTGCGCGAGGCCGACCGCAGGAAGGACGAGTTCTTGGCCATGCTGGCGCACGAACTGCGCAACCCGATGGCGCCGATCCGCGCCGCGGCCGACCTGATGCAGGCGGTGCAGCTCGAGCCCGAACGGCTCAAGCGCACCAGCCAGATCATCTCGCGCCAGGTCAGCCACATGACCGACCTGGTGGACGACCTGCTCGACGTCTCGCGCGTGACGCGCGGCCTAGTCACGCTCGACCAGACCGACCTCGACGTCAAGCAGGTCATCACCGACGCGCTGGAACAGGTGCGTCGGCTGATCGAGGCCAAGCGCCATCACCTCACCGTCGACCTGGACCCGGCGCCGGCCCATGTGCTGGGCGACCAGAAGCGCCTGGTGCAAATCCTGACCAACCTGCTGAACAACGCCGTCAAGTACACACCGGCCGGCGGCAACCTCCACCTCACCCTGCAGACGTCGCCGCAGCAGGTCCGCCTGCACGTGGCCGACAATGGCGTCGGCATCGCACCCAGCCTGCAGGCGCACATCTTCGACCTGTTTGCCCAGGCCGAGCGCAGCCCCGACCGCGCCCAGGGCGGGCTGGGCATCGGCCTGGCCCTGGTCAGGAGCCTGGTGGAGCTGCATGGCGGTACGGTGCGCTGCGAAAGCGCGGGCGCCGGCAAGGGCAGCGAGTTCGTCGTCACCCTGCCGCGCACCGCCGACGCCTCGCTGCCCGACGCGCCGCAGCGCAGCGGGGATGCACTGGCGGCATCAAGCCTGCCGCGGCGCATCCTCATCGTGGACGACAACAACGATGCCGCCCAGATGCTGGCGATGGTCCTCGAGGTGGCCGGGCACGACGTCACGGTGCAAAACAGCTCGGTGCGTGCGCTCGACTGGGCGCGCGGCGAGCGGCCGGATGTCTGCGTGCTCGACATCGGCTTGCCCGAGATCGACGGCAACGCGCTGGCGCGGCGCCTGCGGTCGCAGCCGGAAACGGCGGGCGCCACCCTGATTGCCTTGACGGGCTACGGCCAGGAACAGGACCGCCTGCAGGCCATGGCCGCAGGTTTCGATCATTTCCTGGTCAAGCCGGTCGATGCGGCGGCGATACTGGCGCTGGTGGCGGCGCCGGCCGATGCAGCGGTGCGAACTCAGATGTAATAAGCGGTGGTGGTCATCACCTTGGCCATCGCCCGCATCGCCAGCTTGACCGGCGCCGGCAGCTCGGCCGCGCCCAGCGCCCGCGCCTTGGCGCCGTGCTCGGCTTCGTCGTCGCGCATCTGGGTGACGATCGCGCGCGACTTGACGTCTTGCGGCGGCAGTTTATCGAGGTGGCTGTTCAGGTGGGCCTCGACCTGGCGCTCGGTCTCGGACACGAAACCCAGGCTGATCGCATCGCCCATGCGCGCGGCGGCGCTGCCGAGCGCGTACGCGCCCGCATACCACAGCGGATTGAGCAGGCTGGGCTGCGAGCCCAGTTCGGACAGGCGCTGGGCGGTCCAGGCCAGGTGGTCTTCTTCCTCGCGGCCGGAGCGCTCGAACTCGGTGCGCATCGCGGTGGTCGAGGCGCGCCGCCCCTGCGAATCGTACAGCGCCTGCGCGCATACCTCGCCCACGTGATTCACGCGCATCAGGCCGGCGCTGTGGCGCTGCTCCTGGGCGTTCATCTCGCAGTCCGGCGCCGCCACGCCGGGATTCGGACGCGCGGCCTTGGCTACGCCGCCCACCACGCGCAGCGCCTTGTCGAAGCCGACGATCAGGTGGTCGAGGGGATTAGCGGATCGGTTTGTCTGTGCCATGGAAAAATCATTCAGGATCGCATCGAAGTCATGATTATATGCCTTGATCCGGCCCGCCCTGCTTGTGGCGCTGCAGCCAGTCGTGCACCGGCCCCGCCACCTCGATCTTGGAAATGTCCTTCGCCACGCCCAGGTTGAGTTCGACCAGGAAGGGGATCGAATCGGGCGGCACCTCGCTGCAATGCGCGGCGAAGATGCCCAGGAAGCGTTCCGACTCCAGCACGGGCAGCACTTTTTTGCCGCTCATGAACTGCAGGATGCTGGTGATCGTGTGGCCGCTGCCGATGCTCTGGTAGACGAAGCGGTTGTACTCGCGGTCGAGCCGCTTGAAGTCGATGGTCTCGCGCGTCATCAGGCCGGCCAGGTAATACAGGCCGACGGCGACCCTGAACCAGTCGGTCGCTTCCTCGCGCGTGCGACCCTGGCGCGTCACCGCCAGGATCTTGTCCTGGATCGCGGTGGAGATCCCTGTATTGATCGTATCCATGGAGCCATTATGCCGTACGGAGCGCGATCGTCAATCTCGGCAAGGCAGGCACACCCACCGTGCTCGACTATCCTGTGGCGCCGGCCGGGGGCAGGCGTCCGCTCTGGTCGCGCTTTTTCGCATTCTGGCCCGGTAAAGCTGCGGACTATCGCACGGACCGCCAGGACTCGTCAGTTTTTAATACAATGCAACTGTCATGAAGTGCGAACAATTCTCACGCACTGTCACAACGGAGCGAACTATTCATGGAACTGGAAATCCGCAATCTGTCCAAGACCTACGCCAACGGCGTGGTCGCCTTGGACAGGGTCTCGCTGAGCATCCCGCCGGGGATGTTCGGCCTGCTCGGGCCGAACGGCGCCGGCAAGTCGACCCTGATGCGGATCCTGGCCACGCTGCAGGAATGCGACGCCGGCTCGATCTTCCTGGACGACATCGACGTCCTCGACGACAAGGACGAGGTACGGCGCCTGCTCGGCTACCTGCCGCAGGATTTCGGCGTCTATCCAAAAGTCACGGCCTACGAGCTGCTCGACCATTTCGCGCAACTGAAAGGGCTGTCCAACCGCCACCAGCGGCGCGAAGTCGTCGACGCCCTGCTCCAGCAGACCAATTTGTTCGAGGTGCGCAACCAGCGCCTCGGCACGTTCTCGGGCGGGATGCGCCAGCGCTTCGGCATCGCCCAGGCGCTGCTGGGCGACCCGCAGCTGATCATCGTCGACGAGCCGACCGCGGGCCTGGACCCGCAGGAACGGGTGCGCTTCCACAACCTGCTGTCGGACATCGGCGAGGATAAAACCGTGATCCTGTCGACCCACATCGTGTCCGACGTGGCCGACCTGTGCGCCAACATGGCGATCATCAACAAGGGCCACGTGCTGCTGTGCGGCGAGCCGCCGCGCCTGATCGAAGGCATCGAAGGCAAGATCTGGTCGCGCTTCATCAGCAAGCCCGAGCTGCCGCAATTCCAGCGCAAGCACACCGTCATCTCGACCCGCCTGCTCAACGGCCGCCCGCTGATCCACGTGTATGCCGACCGTTATCCGGGCGACGATTTCGAACCGATCCACCCGACTCTCGACGACGTCTACTTCGCCACCATCGCCGGCCGCCACAACGCCCAGGCCGGGAACTGCTGATTCATGCGCGCCCTGTTCGCCATCGCCTCGTTCGAAGCCCGGCAGCGCCTCAAGCTGCTGTCGACCTGGGTCTACTTCTTCGGCTTCCTGGCGCTGGCCGCGCTGTGGGCGGCGGCGGCCGGCGGCGCCTTCCGCGAATTCAGCGTCACCTTCGGCGCGCGCGTGCTGATCAACGCGCCGCGCCAGGTCGCCATCTCGGCGGCGGTGCTGGGCAGCCTCGGCGTGGTGGTCGCGGCGGCGCTGATGGGCCGCTCGGTACAGCAGGACTTCGAGTACGAAACCCACCACTTCTTCTTCAGCGCGCCGATTCCCAAGACCGCCTACGTGTTCGGGCGCTTCCTCGGTGCGCTGGCCACGCTGGCGGTGGTGTTCACGTCGATGGTGCTGGGCCAGCTGTTGGGGAGCCTGATGCCGGGGGTCGACCCGGAGCGCGTCGGCGCCTACGCGCTGGGCGCCTACCTGCAGCCTTATCTGCTGACGCTGCTGCCCAACCTGTTCATCTTCGGCGCGCTGTTCTTCATCCTGGCCGCGCTGACGCGGCGCATGCTGCCGGTGTACGTGGCCAGCGTGGTCATGCTGATCGGCTACACGGTCGCGCCCTCGCTCGCGCGCGACCTCGACTACAAGACGCTGGCCGCGCTGATCGACCCGTTCGGCACCACGGCGCTGATCCGCATGACCGATTACTGGAGCATCGCCGAGCGCAACCACGACTTCATCCCGCTGTCCGGCGTGTACCTGGCCAACCGTGCGATCTGGTCGCTGTTTTCGCTGGTCGTGCTGCTGCTGGGCACCTGGCGCTTCAGCTTCGTGTCGACCCCGGCGGGACGGCGCGGCCAGGCGCAGGTCGAGGCCGCGCCCGCGCCGCAAAGCCCTGCTGTGGACGGCATCCCGCACATCGCGCCCGACTTTGCCGCGCGCAGCCTGGCGCTGCTGCTGGCCAGGTCGAGCTGGCTGAACCTGCGCGAATCGGTCAAGAACGTGTATTTCGTCGTGATCGCGCTGGCCGGCGTGCTGGCGCTGGCGGTCAGCGCGCTCGACATGGGCGAAGTGTTCGGCACCAGGACCTATCCGGTGACTTACATGGTGATCGAGCTGATCAGCGACGTGTTCGCGCTGTTCGTGCTGGCCGCCACCGTCTTTTATGCCGGCGAGATGGTATGGCGTGAGCGCGACGCGCGCGTCGCGCAGATGATGGACGCGCTGCCGGTGCCGAGCTGGCTGCCGCTGGCGTCCAAGACCATCGCCCTGGCCGGCATGCAGGCGCTGCTGCTGGCGGTGGCGCTGGTCACCGGCATGCTGATCCAGCTGGCGCACGGCTACCTGGCGCTGCAGCCCGGCCTGTACCTGTTCAGCCTGTTCGGCGTGCTGCTGCCGCGCTACGTGCTGCTGGCGGTGCTGTCGATTGCCGTGCACGCCATCCTCAACCACAAGTACATGGCCTACTTCGTGCTGGCGCTGTTCGTCGCGGCCGGCTTCTTCCTGTCTGGCGCCGGCCTGGACCATCCGATGCTGGTGTATGCGTCGTTCCCGCGCATCACCTACTCGGCGATGAACGGTTTCGGCCATGCGCTGCCGCTCGAACGCGCGCTGCTGGTGTACTGGGGCGGCGCGGCGGCCGTGCTGTTCACGCTGGCGCTGCTGCTGTGGCCGCGCGGCGCCCATGCCACCTGGCGTGAACGCCTGCAGCTGGCGCGCCAGCGCCTGAGCCCGAACGTGCTGGGCGCGCTCGGCGCCGGCGCGCTGGTGTTCGCCGCCAGCGGCGCGCTGCTGTGGTACAACCTCGACTACCTGGGCAGCTACCAGACCGGATGGCGCCGCGACGCCGTGCGCGCCGAGTACGAGCTGCGCTACCGCCGCTTCGCCAAAGTGCGGCAGCCACGCCTGGCCGACGTCAGGCTGCAAGTCGACATCCTGCCCCAGACGCGCACGCTCAAGGTGCACGGCGCCTACCGCCTGGAAAACCGCGGCGGCCAGCCGATCCGCGACCTGATCCTGTATCAACAGCCGGGCCCGGCGTTCCAGCCGCATTTCGCCCAGGCCGTCAAGCTCTTGAGCGCCGACACCGAACACGGCTTCTACAGCTACCAGCTGGCCACGCCGCTCGCCCCGGGCGCCGCCATGGCGCTCGAATTCGACCTGGTCGACGCCCCCGGCGGCGTGCTCGGCCTGGGCCGCGACACCGCGGTGGCCGGCAACGGCACGTTTTTCAGCAACGCGATCCTGCCGCGCATCGGCTACCAGCCGTCGAACGAGCTGCTGGACGACCGCGAGCGCCGCCGCCACGGCCTGGCGCCGCGCGCGCCGATGGCCGCGCGCGACGACCTGGGCGCGCAAGCCAACAACTACCTCGGCAACGACGCCGACTGGATCGGCTTCGACGCCGTGGTCTCGACCTCGCTCGACCAGACCGTGGTCGCACCCGGCACCCTCGAGCAGGAATGGATGCGCCGCGGGCGCCGCTTCTTCCACTTCCGCATGGAAAAGCCGATCCTGAATTTCTATACCTTTCAGTCCGCGCGCTATGAAGTCCGGCACGACCGCTGGCAGGACGTCACCATCGACGTGTACTACCAGCCGGGCCACGAGTTCAACGTCGACCGCATGATCCGCGGCGCCAAGGCGGCGCTCGAATACGGCTCCAGCCATTTCAGCCCCTACCCGCAGCGCGAGCTGCGCATCGCCGAGTTCCCGCGCTATGCGGCGTATGCGCAGGCGGCGCCGGGCGTGGTCGCGTTCTCGGAAAGCGCCGGCTTCATCGCCAAGGTCGATCCGGAGTCGCGCACCGACATCGACTACCCGTATTACGTCACCGCGCACGAAGTCGGGCACCAGTGGTGGGCGCACCAGCTGATCGGCGCCGACGTGCGCGGCGCGACCGTGCTGTCGGAAAGCCTGGCCGAGTACACGGCCCTGATGACGATGAAGCAGAGCTTCGGCCCGGCCAGGATGCGCCGCTTCCTGCGCTATGACCTCGAGCAGTACCTGATGGGCCGCGCCACCGCGTCCAGGCGCGAGCTGCCGCTGGCCCAGAACGAAAACCAGGACTACATCCACTACCGCAAGGGCAGCCTGGCAATGTTCCTGCTGCAGGACCTGCTGGGCGAAGACACGGTCGATGGCGTGCTGCGCGGCCTGCTGAAGGACCACGCCTTCCGCGGACCGCCGTATCCGACCGTCTCGAGCCTGGTCGAGCGCCTGCGCAGCGTCACGCCGCCCGACAAGGCTTACCTGATCGACGACCTGTTCGAATCGATCGTCCTGTACGACAACCACGTCGAGAGCGCGACGGCGCGGCGGCGCCCGGACGGCAAGTACGAGGTGACGATCCGCGCCAGCGCAGGCAAGGTGCGCTCCGGCGAGCACGGCGAGGAAAAGGAAGCCCCGCTCAAGGATTACATCGAATTCGGTGTCGACGACGCGGACGGCAACCCGCTCGCGCGCGAGCGCCGGCGGGTGGACGGGCGCGATCAGAGCGTCACGCTGGTGGCTGACGGACGACCCGCTCGTGCGGGGATTGACCCGGATAACAAGTTGATTGACAGGAAACCGACAGATAATATGATGCCTGTCGACTTTCCCTGAAGACCAAGTTATTATCCGGTCATAATGTTTCGCTAGGAGTTCTTCATGCTCACCGTCGCCGAACTGGCTGCCGAAATCCAGCAGCTGTCCGCTTCCGACAAGCACAAGCTGCTGCGTCTGCTGACGACCGACAGCGACGCGTCCGAGCAGGACGCCGACGAGATGTGGCGACAGGAGATCGTGCGCCGCGTGAAGGCCATCCGCAATGGCGAAGCCGCGATCCGCGCGCTGCAGGAAGACTGGCGCGAGTAAGTTTCACGCCTGCCCGTTTCACCCGCCTGCGCCTGTCCATGCACAGGCCGCCCAATTAAAAAACCGCGCGAAGCGCGGTTTTTTTACGTCCACTCGACGGTACGCGCCGTCAGAAGGTTTCCCATTCCTCGCCGGCGGCCACCGGCCCGCGCCGGGCAGTGCGCGCTTCGGCGACCTGCGCACGCGCTGCCGGTGTTGCCGGGAATTGAGGTCGTCAAATAAAAAACCGCGGTCGCCCGCGGTTTTCGCCGATGCAGCCCGAAGGATGCGGATAAAACGGATCAGCTGGCCGTTGCCTTCTTGGCGGCGATCGGCTTGGCTGCCGGCTTGCGCACCGCGGTCTTCTTGGCCGCGGTCTTGGCAGGGGCTTTCTTGGCCGCGGTCTTGGCTGCAGCCTTGGCTGCCGGCCGCGTCGCAACCGCGGTGTCGCCGCCCTCGCCGCCTTCATCGCTCGCTGCCGCCTTGGTCTTTGCGCCCGGCTTGGCGGCGCGCGGCTCGAACTCGAAGCTGATCTTGCCATCCTTGCCGCGCACCAGGAAGGCCTTGAACGGGCGGCGCGTGCGCTGCGAAACGAAGCCCGGCAGCAGGTCGGTCTTGCCTTCGTTGAGCAGCTTGGCCATCTGGTCCGGCAGGATTTCCTGTTGCAGGATGATGCGACCGCTGCGGAAATCGCAGGTCTTGGGTTTGGCGACCTGGTGCTCGCACACGTAGGCCAGGCCCATCTCGTAGACGTTGCCGTTGCACTTCGGGCAGGGGCCGAGCGGGGTCTGGCCGGTGAAGTCGACACCCTCGCCTCCCTCGCCTTCGGCCTGGTCCTGGCCGAAGTCGAACTCCAGCTTGTAGTTGTGGATGTCCTCGTCGCGCACGATGCGCAGGATCGCGGCGAACGGACGGCCCATCTTCGAGCGGAAGCCCTGCAGCGGACCGATGGTGCGGTTGTGCAGCAGTTCCTCGACTTCCTCGATCTCGAACTGGCGCCCGCCCGGGACCTTGGTCATCGAAAACTCGCACTTGGTGCAGGCGAAGCGGCGGTAGTTTTCCTTGACCACGCCGGCGCAGTTCGGGCACGGCGTGGCCAGGGTCGCGTACTCGCCCGGAATCGTGTCGTTGTTGTATTCCTTCGCGCGCTTGACGATGATCTCGGTCATCTCGGCGATCTCGCGCATGAACTCGTCACGCGTGATCTGGCCGCGCTCCATCTGCGACAGCTTGTATTCCCACTCGCCGGTCAGTTCGGGCGCGGTCAGTTCGTTCACGCCCAGGCCGCGCAGCAGTGTCATCAGCTGGAACGCCTTGGCGGTCGGGATGATTTCACGTCCCTCGCGCAGCAGGTATTTCTCGGTCAGCAAACCTTCGATGATGGCCGCGCGCGTCGCCGGCGTGCCCAGGCCCTTGCCGGCCATGGCGTCGCGCAGCTCGTCGGAATCGACCAGCTTGCCCGCGCCTTCCATCGCCGACAGCAGCGTCGCTTCGTTGTAGCGTGCGGGCGGCTTGGTGACCAGGCCATTGGCCGTGACCTTTTGCGCCAGCACCGTTTCGCCCGTCTCGACCGGCACCAGGTTGGCGCCGTCCTTGTCGTCGCTCGCGTCCTTGCCGTACACCGCCATCCAGCCGGGGTTGGTCATCACCTTGCCCTCGGTCTTAAACTGGTGGCCGGCCACTTCGGTGAAGCGGGTCGTGACCAGGAACTCGGCGGCCGGGAAGAACACGGCCATGAAGCGGCGCGTGACCAGGTCGTACAGCTTCTGTTCCGGCTCGGACAGGTTTTTGGGGGCCACGCCGGTCGGGATGATCGCGAAGTGGTCCGAGATCTTGCTGTTGTCGAAAATGCGCTTGTTCGGCTTGACCCAGCCCTTGTCCAGGATCTGCTTGGCGAACGGCAGGTAGTTGTTGTTGCCTTTCAGCACTTCCAGCGTCGACTTGACCGTGCCCAGGTAGTCCTCGGGCAGCGCGCGCGAATCGGTACGCGGGTAGGTCAGCACCTTGTGTTTTTCGTACAGCGCCTGCGCCAGGCCGAGCGTGTTCTTGGCCGAGAAGCCGAAGCGGCCGTTGGCTTCGCGCTGCAGCGAGGTCAGGTCGAACAGTGCCGGCGCCATCGAGGTGGTCGGCTTCGATTCCTCGCTCACCTTGCCCTGCTTGTCCTGGCAAGCCGCGACGATGTCTTCGGCGGCCGCCTTGCTCCACAGGCGCTCGGGACGCTTTTCCGGATCGTTCTCGTCCTTCTTGAATTTGGTGTCGAGCCAGCGGCCTTCGTAGACGCCGGCCGCGCACTTGAATTCGGCGCGCACTTCCCAGTAGTCGCGCGCGACGAACTTGCGGATCTTTTCTTCGCGCTCGACCACGATCGACAGGGTCGGCGTCTGCACGCGGCCGACGGTGGTCAGGAAGAATCCGCCCTCTTTCGAGTTGAAGGCGGTCATCGCACGCGTGCCGTTGATGCCGATCAGCCAGTCGGCTTCGGAACGGCAACGTGCGGCGTCGGCCAGCGGCAGCATTTCCTGGTCGCTGCGCAGGTGGGCGAAGCCGTCACGGATCGCGTTCGGCGTCATCGACTGCAGCCACAGGCGCTTCACCGGTTGCTTGGCCTTGGCGTTCTGGGCGATCAGGCGGAAGATCAGTTCGCCTTCGCGGCCCGCGTCGCATGCGTTGATCAGGGCGGTGACGTCTTTGCGCTTGATCAGCTTGTTCAGCACTTTGAGGCGCGATTCCGTCTTGGCGATCGGATTCAGCGCGAAGTACGGCGGAATCATCGGCAGGTGCGTGAAGCTCCATTTGCCGCGTTTGACGTCGTATTCCTCCGGCACCGCGATTTCGAGCAGGTGGCCGACGGCGGACGACAGGACGTAATCGTCGGATTCGAAATACTCATCGTGCTTGGTAAAGCCGCCGAGCGCCTTGGCGATATCGTTCGCCACGGAGGGTTTCTCGGCAATGATGAGGGCTTTGGTCATAGGGTTCTCGTACGTGTTCGAAGGGCTCGGCCCGCGCATCATACATGAGGCGGCCGTTCGGGGCAGGCGTCGCATCGGCGATCGCTTCCATCCCGTTGATAGCTTATAGGTAACAATTGGTAAGGTGCGGCCAATGATAAGCGGGTTGCCGCGCAATCCGCAAGTGGGCTGTGCCACTGCGATCACTCCATGCAAGCGGTCCTTCCCAACCGGAAAATACGCTTTATATTGCTTTACTGCAAGAAAAAACGAGGCCGAAGCCCCGTTTCCATGTATTGACGATGGTAAAACCGGCTCAGTGCAGCAGACGCGGTTCGGCGTCCTCGTCGTCCGACCCGAACAGGTCGTCGAACATCAGCGCATCCGGTTCCTTGCCCTGGCTCCACAGGAGCATCAGGACGATGATCTTCAGTTTGCCGAGCGTGACCGGGGATTCGTCCAGCGCCAGCGCGCGCTCGATGACGATTTCGCGTTGCGATGCGGACAGCAGGCCGGCCAGTTCGAGGAACTGGATGAAGCCGACTGCGGCGCTGCCGAGCACGTCGACTTCCTGGGCGATATAAAAACGGGTACCGCTGGATTCCAGGGCGGGATCGACCGCACTGGCCATTTCGGTCAAGCCATTCAGCCAATCCAGCGCTTCGGTAATTTCGACATCGTCGAAACCGACGGCGGACAGCTTGCGCGCCAGGGCAGCCGGCTCGGGGCAGGCATCGGGACGATAATACGTCTCGTAGAGGTAGACTAGGATGTCGAACATGGTGGCGCTACTGTAGCAGCTAAGCTCGTTGCGGCACAAGAGCAGCACGGCCATGATTGCTTTGAAGAAACATCGACGTTGTTTATCGGCCTTATTCACTTCACCATGGGCCGCACGACACGCTGTACGCGCCCGCCCGGCAAGCGCTCGACCAGGCCCGCCAGCTCCAGCATCAGCAGGCGGCTGCTGAGCGCCGCGGCGCCGCCTTTCACCAACGCCAGCAGGCTGTCGGGCTCGATCGGATCGTGGCCGAGTGCGTGCAGCAGCTCGTCGTCCTGCGTATGCGCATCGGGTGTGGCTTGTGCTTGTCCGCTGCGCGCTTGCGGCGCAGCATGCCAGCCGCCCAGCGGCGACGCCGCCAGCGCTTCCAGCACGTCGGCCGCCGTGTCGACCAGCTTGGCGCCTTCGCGGATCAGCAGGTGGCACCCCTTGGCCAGCGATGCGTGGATCGACCCCGGAATCGCGAACACGTCGCGGCCCTGCTCGGCCGCCTGGCGCGCCGTGATCAGGGAACCCGACTGCGCCGCCGCCTCGACCACCAGCACCCCGGCCGCCAGGCCGCTGATGAGCCGGTTGCGCTTGGGGAAATTGCCCGGCAACGGTGGCGTACCGACCGGGTATTCGCTGACGATGCAGCCTTCATCGGCGATGCGCTCGAACAGCCGGGCGTTGCGGCTCGGGTAGACCAGGTCGGGACCGGTGCCGATCACGGCGATCGTGCCGCCCGCCCCCTTCAGCGCGCCCTCGTGCGCGGCGGCGTCGATGCCGAGCGCCAGCCCGGACACGATGCACACGCCGGCGCCGGACAGCGCCTGCGCGAACGCTTCGGCATTGGCCTTGCCCTGGGTGCTGGCGTTGCGGCTGCCGACGATGGCCAGGCTGGGGCGCGCCAGCAATTGCACACGCCCTTTTATATAGAGCAGCAGCGGCGGATCGGGGATGTTGGCGAGCAGCTCGGGATAGCCGGGCGCACCCGGCGCCAGCACGCCGTGGCCGGGTTGCTGCAGCCAATCCACCGTGGCGTCGAGGATGCGCTGGGTGTCCGCCGACATCGGCAGGCACAGCGCGCGCGCCTGCGTGGCGCTGACGTGCGCCGCCAGCGCCGTGTAGCCGGCCTTGAAGATCGCCTCCGGACTGCCGAAGGCGCTCAGCAGCACATGCGCGCTGCGTGGTCCGATCCCGGGCGTGCGCTCGAGGCGCAGCCAGGCGGCCAGCGTTTCTGGCGGCAGGACGACGGACGCAACCGCGGACGGTGATGCATCGAGGATGGGGTCCGTGTCCTGCACGGTGGGATTACTCCGGTGATTTCGCGACGTCGCCGACCTGGACCGGCGCCGTGACTTGCATGACCAGGCCGTACGAGACGTGCCCGAAAACCCGGAAAATGAACAGTTCGCCATACTGCTCGTCCGGCAAGCGTAACTTTTCCTTGCCGAGCCCGAGGAAACCACGGCTCTCGGGATCGGTCACGGTCTGCCCGACATGATAAAGATCCAACACGGCGCCGACATCGAGTCCGTCAATCGCGCCCCGATTGACAGTCACGACCTGGCTCTGCGCTGCATAGTTCGATTCCGACGCGATCGACATCACGCGCGCGCCGATCGGCTGAATCGGTGCATGCGGCATGTAGTTGCGCACCGGCACAGGCGGCGCCGGCAGCAGACGGTCGCCGACGGTGATTTCCTTGACCGAATGCGTGATCGCGAAGCTGTGCACGTCGACGCCCGGCCTGGCTTCCTGCACCAGGCGCGCGGTGCCGACGTAGGCGGCTTCGTGCGCCACCACGGCGCCGGTGTCCGGGTCGCGCAGCTCGCCGCTCGGCCGGAAGATCTGGAAGCTGGTGGCGCCGCGCAGGTCGCCGCGCACGTAGATGCGGTCGCCCTCGCCCAGGTTCAGGCGGTCGTCCTGGGCCGCGACGATGCGCGCGGCGCGGCTCAAGGTATCGTCCTCGACCACCAGCGGCTGGGTCAGGTAGGGTTCGATGACGCCGGCCGGAATCGCCGGCACCGCATTGTCCGGTCCCAGGTCGCCGGTGCGCAGCTGCGGCGACAGGCGGGTCAGCGGGAGCTGGCCGGCGTTGGCGTCGGTGCCGGGCTTGACCAGGGTCAAGCGGCCATGCCGGCGGTCGAAATAGATGATCTGGCCCGGGTAGATCCAGTGCGGGTTGCGGATCTCGTCGCGGTTCATGCCCCATACCTGCGGCCAGCACCACGGATGCTCGAGGAATGCGCCCGAGATGTCCCACAGCGTGTCGCCCTTGACCACTTTGTGCTGGTCGGGCGCATTCGCGCGGAAGCGGCATGCGGGGTCGGTGGAGGCCGGGGCGGCGCCGGCCAGGCCCGCGCTCGAAGCCAGCGCAACCGCCAGCGCGGCCGAGGCAAGGGCGGGGGCCAGGAGCGGGCGGGCAGCGCCTGTGCTAAAATTTTTCATTAAAGAGTCCGTAAAATGCGCCCACCTGGTGAGCCACGGCGCGAAGACGGCAGACGGTCCTGACCGCGCGGCGGAACAAAATGGGACCAGCAGGGTTGCCGAATTGAATTAATTCTGCCGAGAAATCCTTGAACTAGCAAGACAAACCGCTCTCCGACCAGGGGGCGGTGTGTTGCATTTCTGCGCGCCGCGCTTGAACGCGGCCCGCTTGCACCCGATATACGTATTATCGCTTTCGAACGAACCACATCACAGCCATGGCCTTATTGAACATCCTCCGCTATCCCGATCCCCGCCTGCACAAGGTCGCCAAGCCGGTCACCGAATTCGGCGAACGCCTCGAAAAACTGGTGGCGGACATGGCCGAGACCATGTACGACGCCCCCGGTGTGGGCCTGGCGGCAACCCAGATCGACGTCCATGAGCGTTTGGTCGTGATCGACGTCAGCGAAACCCACGACCAGCTGATGGTTTTCATCAACCCGGAAATCGTCTGGGCCAGCCCGGAAAAGCAAGTGTACGACGAAGGCTGCCTGTCGGTGCCGGGCGTGTACGACGGCGTCGAGCGTCCGGCGCGCATCAAGGTCAAGGCGGTCGACCAGTTCAACAAGCCGTTCGAAGTCGACGCCGATGGCTTGCTGGCAGTGTGCATCCAGCATGAGATGGATCACCTGATGGGCAAGGTATTCGTCGAATACCTGTCGCCGCTCAAGCGCAACCGCATCAAGACCAAGCTGCAAAAAGAAGAACGCGCGATGCGCGAGTCCGGCCCGAAAGTCGGCCGCGCGTGAGCGTCGACATGAAAGTCGTTTTTGCCGGCACGCCGGAATTTGCCGCGGTGGCCCTGCGCGCGCTGATCGAGGCCGGGTTCGAGGTGCCGCTCGTGCTGACCCAGCCGGACCGCCCCGCCGGGCGCGGCATGCAGTTGCAGGCGTCCGCCGTCAAGCAGGTTGCGCTGGCGCATGGCATCGAGGTGCTGCAGCCGCTGTCGCTGCGCATGGACGCCAAGGATCCGCAGCGCGCGCTCGAGGCCAGCGCCGCCCATGAGCGCCTGGTGAGCACCGATTACGACGTGATGGTGGTCGCCGCTTACGGCCTGATCCTGCCGCGCAGCACGCTCGACATCAAGCCTTGCATCAATATCCACGGTTCGATCCTGCCGCGCTGGCGCGGCGCCGCGCCAATCCACCGCGCGATCGAAGCCGGCGACAGCGAGACCGGCGTGACCATCATGGAAATGGAAGAAGGCCTGGACACCGGCCCGATGCTGCTGATGGAGCGCATCGCCATCACGGACACCGACACTACCGGCAGCCTGCACGACAAGCTGGCCGCGCTGGGCGGGCGCATGATCGTCGAAGCGCTGCGCAAGATGGAGGCCGGCGACCTGCAGGCCGAACCCCAGCCCGAGACAGGCGTGACCTACGCCGCCAAGATCAGCAAGGACGAAGCGAAGCTGGATTTTGCGCTGCCTGCCGATATGCTCGCGCGCAAGGTGCGCGCCTTCAACCCCTTTCCGGGTGCGCAGGCGCAAGCCGGCGCCAGCACGATCAAGATCTGGAATGCGCAGCCGGCCGGCGGCAGCGGCGCGCCGGGTACGGTACTGGCGGCGGATGCGAACGGCATCGTCGTGGCCTGCGGCGAGGGCGCGCTGCGTCTGACCGAGCTGCAAAAGCCGGGCGGCAAGCGTTTGCCGGCAGCGGAATTCCTCAAAGGGTTTTCGTTCGACGGCCTGTCGCTGAGCTGATACTGAACCGGTACTGAGCCGACCGGGCATCATGCGGCAGTTTCACGACGCCCAAAACGATTCGGGGAGATGAGCACGACGCTCACCTCCCCGTTTTCATTCGATCTCCGATTCGGCGCTGCATGGGTCCCGCATCACGGGACTCGGTAAATCGGTAATATCAACCGTTTACCGCGGGGCGCCGGGCCCCGCCAAACGCCGGCGCCGGATCAGTGCTGCTCGACTTGAGCACGCACGCGGTTGGCTTCCATGTATTCGCGCAGCACCTGGTTGATGCGGGTCTGGTAGCCCGGACCTGCGGACTTGAACCATTCCAGCATGTCGACGTCCAGGCGGATGGTGACGATTTGTTTGACGCCGGTCGCAGCGTTGTGCTTGACCGCAGGGGTTTCTTCGGTACGGACGGCAGGCTGGTCCCACTCAGGCATGTATTCTTTGTTCATTTCAATTCTTCCCATAAAGGTGGCGGAGCAACGGGTCCGCGCAAACCGTTTGATTTGGACTAGGCACCGCGCTCTTGTCGGTTCCATGTGTTAATTGTCATGCCTGTATGTATCCGGGAAATTGCTGAAACCGCGCGTTTTGTATCGCACTGTAACAATCTTACGTTTGATACAGTACGTTACAAACGTCTTTACAGAACAGTATGCGAAGGTCGAACCGGCATGGCCGGGAACAAACCCATCCGATACCGTTATAATCGAAGACCCGCCTCTGTGCATTTACATTCAACGCCGCCAGCCAGGCCCATCCAGGAAACCATACGATGACCACCGCCCACGCTATTTCCCCCGTCGACGCCCAGCTGCGCGAAATCCTCGCACGCCGCATCATGATCCTCGATGGCGCGATGGGCACGATCATCCAGCAATACAAGCTGGACGAGCAGGCCTACCGCGGCGAGCGTTTTGCCGGTTTTGCCGCTCCTGCCGATTCCGGAGCGCGCGAGCTGTTTGTCAAAGGCAATAACGAATTGCTGAACCTGACCCAGCCACGGATCATCCAGGAAATCCACGAGCGCTACCTGGCGGCCGGCGCCGACCTGATCGAAACCAACACCTTCGGCGCCACGGGCGTCGCCCAGGACGACTATCACATGGCGCACCTGGTGTACGAGATGAACGTCGAAGCCGCCAGACTGGCGCGCGCCGCCTGCGCGAAATATTCGACCCCGGACAAGCCGCGCTTCGCCGCCGGCGCGCTCGGCCCGACGCCCAAGACCGCCTCGATCTCGCCGGACGTGAACGACCCGGCGGCGCGCAACGTCACCTTCGACCAGCTGGTCGCTTCTTATCATGAGCAGCTGCGCGGCCTGATCGACGGCGGCGTCGACCTGCTGCTGGTCGAGACCATCTTCGACACGCTCAACTGCAAGGCCGCGCTGTTCGCGATCGACCAGTACTTCGACGAGCATCCGGAAACGCCGCGCCTGCCGCTGATGATCTCGGGCACCGTCACCGACGCTTCCGGCCGTATCCTGTCGGGCCAGACCGTGCCGGCCTTCTGGAATTCGGTGCGCCATGCGAAACCGATCACCATCGGCCTGAACTGCGCGCTCGGCGCCGCCCTGATGCGCCCGTACGCGCAAGAGCTGTCGCAGATCGCCGATACCTATGTCTGCATCTACCCGAACGCCGGCCTGCCCAACCCGATGAGCGACACCGGCTTCGACGAGCTGCCGGCCGACACCTCGGCGCTGTTGAAGGAATTCGCCGAAGCCGGCTTCATCAACGTGGCCGGCGGCTGCTGCGGCACCACGCCCGAGCACATCCAGGCGATCGCCGAGCGCATGGCCCAGGCCACCCCGCGCGTCGTGCCCGAGATCCCGACCGCGCTGCGCCTGTCGGGCCTGGAGCCGTTCACCGTCGACGAGACCTCGCTGTTCGTCAACGTCGGCGAACGCACCAACGTCACCGGCTCGAAAGCCTTTGCGCGCATGATCCTCAACGAGCAGTTCGACGAGGCGCTGTCGGTGGCGCGCCAGCAGGTCGAGAACGGCGCCCAGGTCATCGACATCAACATGGACGAGGCGATGCTCGATTCGCAGGCGGCCATGACGCGCTTCCTGAACCTGATCGCGTCCGAGCCGGACATCTCGCGCGTGCCGATCATGATCGACTCCTCCAAATGGAGCGTGATCGAGGCCGGCCTGAAGTGCGTGCAGGGCAAGGCCATTGTCAACTCGATCTCGATGAAGGAAGGCGAAGAGGAATTCCTGCGCCAGGCCAAGCTGTGCCGCCGCTACGGCGCCGCCGTGATCGTCATGGCGTTCGACGAGAAGGGCCAGGCCGACACCTTCGAGCGCAAGATCGAGATCTGCAGGCGCGCCTACGACACTCTGGTGCAGAAGGTCGGCTTCCCGCCGGAAGACATCATCTTCGATCCGAACATCTTCGCGATCGCCACCGGCATCGAAGAGCACGACAACTACGCGGTCGACTTCATCAACGCCACGCGCTGGATCCGCGAGAACCTGCCGCATGCGAAGGTGTCGGGCGGCGTCTCGAACGTGTCGTTCTCGTTCCGCGGCAACGACCCGGCGCGCGAAGCGATCCACACCGTGTTCCTGTACCACGCGATCAAGGCCGGCATGACCATGGGGATCGTCAACGCCGGCATGGTCGGCGTGTACGACGACCTCGCGCCCGAGCTGCGCGAGCGCGTCGAGGACGTGGTGCTGAACCGCCGCGCGGACGCGACCGAGCGCATGATCGAATTCGCCGGCACGCTGAAGGCCGGCGGCGCCAAGCAGGAGCAGAACCTCGAGTGGCGCGACGCCCCGGTCGGCAAGCGCCTGTCGCACGCGCTGGTGCACGGCATCACCCAGTGGATCGTCGAGGATACGGAAGAAGCGCGCCAGCAGATCGAGCGCGAGGGCGGCCGTCCGATCCAGGTGATCGAAGGCCCGCTGATGGATGGCATGAACGTGGTCGGCGACCTGTTCGGCCAGGGCAAGATGTTCCTGCCGCAGGTGGTCAAGTCGGCGCGCGTGATGAAGCAGGCGGTGGCCCACCTTATCCCCTTCATCGAAGCCGAAAAGGCCGAGGAAGAGGCGCGCACCGGCATTGTCGCCAAGCCGAAGGGCAAGATGGTGATCGCGACCGTGAAAGGCGACGTGCACGACATCGGCAAGAACATCGTCTCGGTGGTCCTGCAATGTAATAACTTCGAGATCGTCAACATGGGCGTGATGGTCCCGGCGGCCGAGATCCTGGCCAAGGCCAAGGAAGAGAACGCCGACATCATCGGCCTGTCCGGCCTGATCACGCCGTCGCTCGAAGAAATGGCCTACGTCGCGCGCGAGATGCAGCGCGACCCGTGGTTCCGCGAGCGCGGCACGCCGCTGCTGATCGGCGGCGCCACCACCAGCCGCGCCCACACCGCCGTCAAGATCGCGCCGCATTACGAAGGCCCGGTGGTGTACGTGCCTGACGCGTCGCGTTCGGTGTCGGTTGGCCAGTCGCTGGTCACCGCCGAGCAGCGCGACGTGTTCGTTGCCGAGCTGGCCCAGGACTACGAGCGCATCCGCGAGCAGCATGCGAATAAAAAGGCGCAGCCGATGGTCACGCTCGCGCAGGCGCGCGCGAACAAGGCCAGGCTGGAATTCGCGCCGGTCAAACCGAAGTTCATCGGCCGCCGCGTCTTCAAGAACGTCGACCTGGCGCTGCTGGCGCGCTACATCGACTGGGCTCCGTTCTTCCAGACCTGGGACCTGGCCGGCCCCTACCCGGCCATCCTCACCGACGAGGTGGTCGGCGAAGCCGCGGCCAAGGTGTTCGAGGAAGGCCAGGCGATGCTCAAGAAGATCGTCGACGGCCGCTGGCTGCAGGCCAACGGCGCCATCGCCCTGATGCCGGCCAACAGCGTCAACGACGACGACATCGAGGTGTACACGGACGAATCGAGAAGCGAAGTCGCCTTCACCTGGTACGGCCTGCGCCAGCAAAACGTGCGCCCGGTCGTCGACGGCGTGCAGCGCCCGAACCAGTGTCTGTCGGACTTCATCGCGCCCAAGGATTCCGGCGTGCCCGACTACATCGGCATGTTCGCCGTCACCGCCGGCCTGGGCGCCGAAAAGATCGAGAAGCGCTTCGAGGATGCGGGCGACGATTACTCGGCGATCATGGTCAAGGCCCTGGCCGACCGCCTGGCCGAAGCCTTCGCGGAATACATGCACGAGCGCGTGCGGACCGACCTCTGGGGCTACGCCCAGGGCGAGGACCTCGGCAACGCGCAGTTGATCAAGGAAGAGTACGCCGGCATCCGCCCTGCCCCGGGCTACCCGGCTTGCCCGGAGCACACGGTCAAGGCCGAGCTGTTCAAGACGCTCCAGGCCGAGGAAATCGGGATGCAGCTGACCGAATCGTTCGCGATGTACCCGGGCGCGGCGGTATCGGGCTTCTATTTCGCGCATCCGCAATCGAAGTATTTTGTGGTGGGCAAGATCGGCCAGGACCAGGTGGACGACATGGCCGTCCGCCGCGGCATCGATAAAGTTGAGCTGGAGCGTTACCTGGCGCCGAACTTGTAAGATAGTCTCAGGTCGTTGTGGAAAATGACCCACAATCGACCCGCACCGCCCCGGAGCCAATCCTGCGCACGGTTGGTCCGTTAACGAATCGGTAAGATTGTTTCCGGTATGATTGCCTGAAATTCGTCAATTTGATTGATCCGGCTGGAAATAAAGGGGTACGTATGGCGACACAGACACGGCGTATGGACAAGCCGGCCGGCATCGATGGATTCGCCGGCTTCGAAGGCCTCGACGGTTTTGCCGTCCAGCGCCGCATGGAAGCTGCCAACGAGGACCCCGACGCGTTGCGCGCGTTGCTCGAAGAGCGCATCGCCCACTGGCTGGACGGCAGCAATGCCGAAGCCGACCTGCTCACCGCCGCCATGCGCGCTGGCACCCTCAGCGCCGGCAAGCGCCTGCGTCCGCTGCTGCTGATGCTGGTGGCGCGCGACCTCGGCTGCGTGTCGCCGGCGCTGGTCGACGTCGCCTGCGCGGTCGAGATGGTGCATGCCGCCTCCCTGATCCTGGACGACATGCCCTGCATGGACAACGCCATGCTGCGCCGCGGCAAGCCGACCATCCACGTGCAGTTCGGCGAGGACGTCGCGATCCTGGCCGCCATCGCCCTGCTCTCGCGCGCCTTCGGTATCCTGTCCTCGAGCCAGGACATTGCCCCGAGCGTGCGCGCACGCCTGGTCACGCGCCTGTCCGAGACCATCGGCACCCAAGGCCTGGTCAAGGGCCAGTTCCTCGACCTGCGCGGCGGCGCCCGCTCGCCCGAGGAAATCGCCGCCACCAACGAACTCAAGACCGGCGTGCTGCTGGGCGTGTCGGTCGACATGGCGGCCATCATCGCCCAGGCCAACGACGAAGTCGCCGGCGCGCTGCGCGCTTTCGCCTTCGCCGCCGGCCAGGCCTTCCAGATCCGCGACGACTTCCAGGACGGCTTCGGCCACGACAGCTCGGTCACCGGCAAGGACGTCGGCAAGGACATCGGCAAGTCGACGATGATCGCCACGCTCGGCGTCGAGGAAGCGCGGCGCCGCCTGACCGCGCACCTGGCCGAGGCCGACCGCCAGCTCGAGCGGGCGCTGGGCAAGCGCCAGGGCACGCGTCTCCTGGTCAAGAAGCTGTTCGGCAGCATCGGCCGGCCGGCGCCGGCTCAGGTACAGGTGACCGTGGCCGAACGCGCCTACGCGCGCGACCCCGGCCTGCTGCCCAATTAAGGGCACCGGACCCCACATGGCGCATTTCGGCGTCGTCGCCCCCGCCTTCCTCAGCCACTACACGACGCTGTCCGCACTGGCCGGCGCGCTGGCCGAGCGCGGCCACCGCGTCACCTTCCTGCATCGGCCCGACGCGGCAAGCTACGTGCGCGATGCGCGCCTGGGCTTTCACGCGGTCGGCGCCGCCACCCATCCGCCCGGCTCGCTGGCGGCATCCCTGAAGCTGGCGGCCAATCCCGGCAGCCCGCTCGGCCTGCGCCGGGTGATCCAGGACATGGCCGATTCGACCACGATGCTGTGCGAGACCTTGCCGGCTGCCATCGAGCAGCTCGGCATCGACGCGCTGCTGGCCGACCAGATGGAAGCGGCCGGCGGCCTGGTGGCCGAGGCGATGGGCCTGCCTTTCGTCTCGGTGGCGTGCGCGCTGCCGGTCAACCGCGAGCCCGGCATCCCGCTGCCGGTCATGCCCTTCGGCTACGGCACCGACGAACGCTCGCTCAAGATGGTCGAAGGCAGCACGCGCGTCTACGACTGGATGATGGGACCGCACCGGCGCGCGATCGAGGCGCAGGCCAGGCGCCTGGGCTTGCCGGCGCGCGGCATGCTGCACGAGTGCCTGTCGCCGCTGGCGCAGGTGAGCCAGACCGTGGCCGAGTTCGAGTTTCCGCGCAAGGAACTGCCAACGCATTTCCATCACGTCGGGCCGCTGCGGCCTTTGTCGCGCGCCAACGGGGCGACCGTGGCCAAGGTCACGCCCTTGCCCGCTATCGATCCCGACCGGCCGTTCGTGTTCGCTTCGCTCGGCACCATGCAGGGCGGGCGGCTCGACCTGTTCAAGCGCATCGTGCGCGCGGCGCGCCAGGTCGACGTGCAGCTGCTGGTCGCCCACTGCGGCGGCCTGGACGAAGCCCAGGCGAAGTCCTTGCAGCGGGCCGGCGCCGACTGGGTGGTCGAGTTCGCGCCGCAGCTGGCCGCGCTCGAGCGCGCCGACGCCGTGATCTCGCACGCCGGCTGGAACACGATCATGGACGCCATCGCCGCCAACACGCCGATGCTGGCGCTGCCGATCGCGTTCGACCATCCGGGCGGCGCGGCGCGCGTGCGGCATGCCGGCATCGGGCTGCAGGCATCGGCGCGTTTTTCGGGCGCGGGCACGCTGGCGCGCCACCTGCGCACGCTGCTCGATGACGGCCGTTTCAAGCAGCGCCTGGCGCCGCTGGCCGAGGCCGTCGCGCGCGCGGGCGGGACCGCGCGCGCGGCCGACATCGTCGAGGATGCGCTCGGGCTGCGCACGGCGGCTTCCCATGCCGACCCGCATGCCCCCTCCCACGCGCAGACGGCATGAACCATCCGGACTACGACCTGATCCTGGCCGGCGGCGGCCTGGCGAACGGCCTGATCGCCTGGCGCCTGCGCCAGGAGCGGCCGGAGCTGCGCATCCTGGTGCTCGAACAGGAAGACACGCTGGGCGGCAACCACACCTGGTCCTTCCATGACGGCGACCTCGACGCGCGTCAGCGTGCCTGGATCGCGCCGCTGGTTTCGCAACGCTGGCCGCGCTACCAGGTGCGCTTCCCGGCCTACACGCGCACGCTCGAAAGCGGCTACGCCAGCATCCTGTCCGAGGACTTCGCGCGCGTGCTCGCGCCCGCGCTTGAGGGCGTGCTGCGCCTGCGCGCGCGCGTGACGCGCGTGACTCCCACCGCGGCCGAGCTGGCGGACGGCGCGGTGCTGCGCGCACGCGCCGTCATCGACGGCCGCGGCCCGGCGGCGAACCCGCACCTGGCGCTCGGCTACCAGACCTTCCTCGGCCAGGACGTGCGCCTCGCCGCGCCGCATGGCCTGGAGGCGCCGATCATCATGGACGCCAGCGTCGCCCAGCGCGACGGCTACCGCTTCGTCTACGTGCTGCCGTTCGGCCCGGACCGCCTGCTGATCGAGGACACCCACTACGTCGACGACAGCGGCTGGGAACCGAACCGCCTGCGCGCGCACATCGCCGCGTATGCGCAGGCGCAGGGCTGGCAGATCGCCGAGGTGCTGCGCGAGGAGCACGGCTCGCTGCCGATCGTGCTGGCGGGCGACGCGCAGCGCTTCTGGGACGGCCAGCACGGCCAGCCCTGCGCCGGCCTGCGCGCCGGCCTGTTCCACTTCACCACCGGCTACTCGCTGCCGCATGCGGTGCGCCTGGCCGAACGCATCGCCGCCTTGCCCGTGCCCTCGTTCGATGCGCCCGCGCTGTTCGCGGCCATCCGCGCCGAGGCGCTCAAGGCATGGCGGGACCAGGGCTTCTTCCGGCTGCTGAACCGCATGCTGTTCCTGGCCGGCCGGCCCGAACGGCGCTGGCAAGTGATGCAGCGTTTCTACCGCTTGCCGGCGCCGCTGATATCGCACTTCTACGCGGCCCGCCTGCACCTCGGCGACAAGGCGCGCATCCTGTCCGGCAAACCGCCGGTGCCCGTGCTGGAGGCGCTCGACGCCGCACGCAGGACCCATCCACAACAAATCAGAACCACCGGGACCATCACATGAACGCATCGAAAACCGCCATCGTCGTCGGCGCCGGGTTCGGCGGCCTGGCGCTCGCCATCCGGCTGCAGGCCAGCGGCATCCAGACCACGCTGCTGGAAAAGCGCGACAAGCCGGGCGGCCGCGCCTACGTCTACGAAGACCAGGGCTTCGTCTTCGACGCCGGCCCGACCGTGATCACCGACCCGTCCGCGCTCGAGGAGCTGTTCAGCGCCGCCGGCAAGCGAATGAGCGACTACGTCGAGATGCTGCCGGTGACGCCGTTCTACCGCCTGTGCTGGGAAGACGGCAGCCACTTCGACTACGCCAACGACCAGGATGCGCTGGACCGCCAGATCCACGCCCGCAACCCGGCCGACGTCGAAGGCTACAAACGCTTCCTGGCCTACTCGAAAGCCGTGTTCGAGGAAGGCTACCTGAAGCTGGGCGCGGTGCCCTTCCTGTCGTTCCGCGACATGGTGGCGGCCGGGCCGCAGCTGGCGCGCCTGCAGGCCTGGCAGAGCGTCTACAAGCTGGTCTCGCGCTTCATCCAGGACGAGCACCTGCGCCAGGCCTTCTCGTTTCACTCGCTGCTGGTGGGCGGCAATCCGTTCGCCACATCTTCCATCTACACGCTGATCCACGCGCTCGAGCGCAAATGGGGCGTGTGGTTCCCGAAAGGCGGCACCGGCGCGCTGGTGCGCGGCATGGTCAAGCTGTTCGAAGACATCGGCGGGCGCATCGAGCTGAACGCGCCGGTGGCCAGGATCGAGGCCGCGAACGGGCGCGTGTCGGGCGTGCGCGTCGAAGATGGCCGCGTGTTCGCTGCCGATGCCGTGGCCTCGAACGCCGACGTGATGCACACCTATGCCTCGCTGCTCGGCGAGCATCCGCGCGGCGTGGCCGAAGCCAAGTCGCTCGGCAAGAAACGCTTCAGTAATTCGCTGTTCGTGCTGTACTTCGGCCTGGACAAGCACCACGAGCAGCTGCGCCACCACACCGTCTGCTTCGGGCCGCGCTACCGCGAGCTGATCGACGAGATCTTCGGCGGCAAGGCGCTGGCCGATGACTTCTCGCTGTACCTGCACGCGCCCTGCGTGACCGATCCGTCGCTGGCGCCGCCGGGCTGCGGCAGCCATTACGTGCTGGCCCCGGTGCCGCACCTGGGCAATGCGCCGATCGACTGGGACGTCGAAGGCCCGCGCTACCGCGACCGCATCTTCGATTACCTCGAGCAGCGCTACATGCCGGGCCTGCGCAGCCAGCTGGTCACCAGCCGCATCTTCACGCCGCACGACTTCCGCGACCAGCTCAACGCCCACCTCGGTTCGGCCTTCTCGCTCGAGCCGATCCTGACGCAAAGCGCCTGGTTCCGCCCGCACAACCGCGACGCCGTGCTGCCCAACCTGTACCTGGTCGGCGCCGGCACGCACCCGGGCGCCGGCGTGCCGGGCGTGATCGGCTCGGCCAAGGCCACCGCCGGCCTGATGATCGAGGACCTGCACATGGCGCTGAGCGCATGAACACGCGCGCCGACCCCGCGCTGCTGGCGCACGCCACCCAGACCATCGAAGTCGGCTCGAAAAGCTTCGCCGCCGCCGCGCGCCTGTTCGACCCCGGCGTGCGCCGCAGCGTGCTGATGCTGTACGCCTGGTGCCGCCACTGCGACGACGTGGTCGACGGCCAGGAACTCGGCTTCAATACGCGTCAGGTCGACGACGCCGCCGCCCAGCTGGCGATGCTGTACGAGCTCACCCGGCGCGCGTATGCCGGCGAGGCGATGCCGGATCCGGCCTTTGCCGCCTTCCAGGAAGTCGCGCTGCGCCACAGGATCGATCCGCGCTTCGCCTTCGACCACCTGGCCGGCTTCGGCATGGACGTCGACGAGGCGCACTACGAGACCATCGACGACCTGCTGCGCTACTGCTACCACGTGGCCGGCGTGGTCGGCCTGATGATGGCCTCGATCATGGGCGTGCACGACGAGGCGACGCTCGACCATGCCTGCGACCTCGGCCTGGCGTTCCAGCTGACCAACATCGCGCGCGACATCGTCGAGGATGCCGGGGCCGGGCGCTGCTACCTGCCGGCGCAGTGGCTGCGCGAAGCCGGCATCCCGGCCGACGAGATCGCACAGCCGCGCCACCGCCCGGCGCTGGCCAGGCTGGCGGCGCGCCTGGTCGATCACGCCGAGCCCTACTACGCCTCGGCCGGCGCCGGCATCGCGGCGCTGCCGCTGCGCTCGGCGTGGGCGATCGCCACCGCGCGCAACGTGTACCGGCAGATCGGGATCGAAGTGAAAAAGCGCGGCGCGCGCGCCTGGGACGAGCGGGTCGGCACCTCGAAGGCCGCCAAGCTGCGCCTGCTGGCGCGCGGCGGGATCAGCGCGCTGGCGCGTCGCTGGCGGAAGGCGCCGGCGCGTCCGGCTGGCTTGTGGCAGCGTCCGGGCGCATCGTCGCCTTCGACGCCGCCCCGCCATGCAGCGCCTGCAGCTGGCGCTTGAGCGTGGCGACCGGCGGCGCGTACAGGAAACCGAACGAGACCGCGCCGTCCTTGCCGGCCACCGCGTGATGCATGCGGTGCGCCTGGTAGAGGCGCTTGAGGTAGCCGCTTTTCGGCACGTAGCGGAACGGCCAGCGCTGGTGCACCAGGCCGTCGTGGGCGACGAAGTACAGCATGCCGTAGGCGGTCATGCCGGCGCCGATCCATTCGAGCGGATGATGGCCGCGCGAACCGGCGTAGATCAGGCCGATGGCGACACCGGCGAACACGATGGCGAACAGGTCGTTCTTTTCGAACCAGCCGGTGCGCGGCTCGTGGTGCGACTGGTGCCAGCCCCAGCCGAAGCCGTGCATGACGTACTTGTGCGCGACGATGGAGAACAGTTCCATCGCAGCGACGGTCAGCAACACGATCAGCGCATTGAACAGCATAGATTCAGGCGGGCCAGAGAAAGATGCCACAGCCTACCATACAACCAAAGGAGATCCATGTTCACGACCAGCCGTATCACCCTCGCCGCCTTTGCCACCGTCGCCGCCGTGGCTGCGGGATCGGCCAGCGCCGCCACCGTCGAAGTGCACGTGACCGGGGTCGCCGCCGGCAAGGGCAAGGTCAGCGTCGCCGTGTGCGACCGCGAGCACTACCTCAAGGAATGCGTGTACCACGCCACCGCTCCCGCCCAGGCCGGCGACAACGTGATCAGGATTGCCGGCGTCCCGGCCGGGACCTGGGCGGTCCTGGTGTTCCAGGACAAGAACGAGAACGGCAAGCTGGACCAGACCTTGTTCGGCATCCCGCTCGAGGATTACGGCTTCAGCCGCGACGCGCGCGGCCACTTCGGCGCGCCTTCATTCGAGGACGCCGCGATCGAGGTCAAGGCCGACCCGACCGTGGCGAACGTGAAGATCAAGTAACCGTTTTTAGCGGCGCTCGCGTCCGAAGCGCCATACCGCGAGCGCCATGCAGGCCAGGCCGAATACCAGCAGCGCGGCCATCGACGGCGCCGCCGCCAGCGCGCCGAGGCCGCGCCAGGTGACGGCGTCCAGGCCGGTGAGCGCCCAGCGCGTCGGCACCACCAGCGTCAATTGCTGGACCCAGGCCGGGAACAGGAAGGTCGGCACCCAGGCGCCGCCCAGCATCACCATGATCAGCGTGACGAACATGGCGATGCCGCGCGCTGCCTCCGGCGTCTTGCCGTAGGCCGCGATCAACAGGCCGAAGCCGGCCGTGAGCACGCCGAAACCGAACGCCACGCCGATGAACCCCGGGATGCTGCTGACGTGCACGCCGAAGGCCAGCGTCGCCACCACGAAGATCACGCACAGCAGGCAGAACGCGATGATGACGGCCGAGGCGGCGCGCGCCAGCACCACCTGGCTCAAGCTGACTGGCGCGGCCAGCAGGCGGTCCCAGACGCCAGTGCGGTGCTGGGCCAGGATCGCGATGCCCATGTTCACCGCCATGAACAGGATGAACTGCACCGCCATGCCCGAGAAGGCGTGCGCATACGGATTGTAGCCTTCGGCGACCGGCGCGCTGCTCAAGCCCTGGTCGCTGGTCGTGAACGGCAGCTGCAGGCCGCCCGCCGCGCCGCTCTGGCCGTCGGCGCCGGTCTTCCCGGGCAGCGTCTCGAACTTCTGCACCGCCGTCAGGATGTCGCGCAACGCCGCGTTCCGGGGATCGGCCTGCGCCGCCTGGCGGAGCTGCTGCAGGCTGCGCTCGGTCAGCCTCTTGCCCATGTCGCCGCCGAACATCTCGGCGCTCACGACCTGCATCACCTGCTGGGTCAGCATGCCCTTCACCATCGACAGCACCGCCGGCTGCGACGGGTCGTACATCATGCGGATCACCGGCTTGTCGGTGCGCGCGAACAGCGCGGTGCCGGCCGCCTCGCCGAAACCGGCCGGCAGCACGATCGCCACCGCCTGGCTGCCCTTGCGCACGGCGGCTTCGGCCTGGGCCAGGTCCATCTGCGTCACGTGCAGGTTGGGGTCGGCTTTCAAACCGGCGGCGATCCTCGCGCCGACCGTGCTGGTGTCCTGCTGCACCACGGCGACGTCGATGCCGCTGGCTTTGCCGCCGGGCTGTCGTCGGCCAGCACCTTGCCATGGTCGACGATCACGATGTGGTCGGCCAGGCGCTCGACTTCTTCCATGTAGTGGCTGGTGTAGATCAGCGCCCTGCCCTGGGCCTGCAGCGCTTCGAGCGTGTCGAAGATGGCGTTGCGGCTCTGCGGATCGACGCCGACGGTGGGCTCGTCCAGGATCAGCAGTTCGGGATCGTGCAGCAGCGCGGCCGCGATGTTCAGGCGCCGCTTCATCCCGCCCGAGAAGGTGGCGGGCTTGTCGCGCGCCCTGTCCGTCAGGTTCACCAGGCCCAGTACGTGGTCGATGCGCCCAGTCAGCGGCGCGCCCTTCAGGCCGTACAGCGCGCCGAACAGGCGCAGGTTCTCGCGCGCGGACAGATCTTCGTACAGCGCCAGCTCCTGCGGCACCAGACCGATGCGGCGCTTGACGTGCGAGGTCCCGACCGCGATCGGCTCGCCCGCGAGCGTGACGCGCCCGCCGTCCGGCCGCAGCAGCCCGCACAGCATGGCCACGATGGTCGACTTGCCGGCCCCGTTCGGCCCCAGCAGCCCAACCGTCTGCCCGCCCAGCACCCTGAACGACACCCCGTCCACGGCCCGCCGCGCGCCGTAGGATTTGACGAGATTTTCCACACTCAGCAATACCGACGACATCGCTTCTCCATCGAACAGGCTAAGGATCGAGCAACCCGGAACGTCTCGGGGTGTGAGTGACCGTCGCGAGCGGCGGCAGTTCCGTTCGAGAAGCGCAGCCGTACTTACGGTACGGCGAGCATCGCAGAACGGAAATGCAACGCGCAGCAGGTCAATCGCCCCCCTTTAGATGGCGTATCGGACGACGCTGTCGGACCATTGGAAAGCCGACATTTCGAGCTCCACCATGTCGTCGCCCGAAATCGCCAGCTGCTTCAGGGCCGGCAGCACGTACTCGTTGCCGTCGATCTGTTCGAGGCATTCGGCCAGCTTGAGCAACTCGCCGAAGAAACCGTCGCGGCCGACCAGCGCGCTGCGGATCTCGTCGCTGACCGGGATCTGCTCGACGATGTCGGCCATCGGGATGCCGAACAGGACGTCCATCAGCGACATGATGCCGACCGTGAAGCCGATCTCGGCGATGGTGCGCTGGCCGGGGCGCAGGCGCTGGGCCAGCAGCTCCATCAGGCGCGCGCGCGTGGTCGCCAGCATCAGCAGCGGAGTCTGGTTGTGGCCGCGCGTGGCCGGTTCGGCGTACAGCATGATCTGCAGCCAGCGCTGCAGCTGGCGGCGGCCCAGCACCAGCAGCGCCTGGCCGATCGACTCGATGCGCTGGCGCGCGCCGACCGCCGGCGTGTTCACCAGGCGCAGCAGGTTCAGCGCCAGCGTGACGTCGCGCTTGATGGCGCGTTCGATGTCGGCGTTGTCGACGTCCGAGCACACCAGGTTCAGCAGGTCCAGCACGGCCAGCTGCGAGGGCGACAGCTTGCGCCCGCCCAGCATCGAGGGACGCGCGAAATAATAGCCCTGGAAGTAATCGAAGCCGAGGTCGAGGGCATTCTCGTAGACCGGACGGGTCTCGACCTTTTCGGCCACCAGCTTCTTGCCCATGCCCTGCAGGCGCGTGACCAGGTTCGACAAGGTGTCGGTCGGGATGACGCGCATGTCCAGCTTGACGAAGGTCGCCAGCGGCAGCAGGCGCTGCAGGCGCGCGCCGTCGTCGCTCACGCCGTCCAGCGCGAAGCGGAAACCATGGCCGGCCAGTTCGGCCAGGCGCGCCAGCACGGCGTCGTTGGGGCGCACGCTCGGGACGATCTCGAGCACGGTGCGTTCGCGCGGCAGGAAGGCGAAGATGTCGCTGCCGAGGACGTCGGCGTCGACGTTGAGGAAGCAGGCGGCGTCGCCGATCGCGCGCGCGAGACCGAGCTGCGCCGTGTGCGCGATCACGGCCGCGGTGGCGCTCAGGCCGGCGCCGGGCTTGTCGGCGATGCCGGCCTGGCTGGCGCCGGACGCGCTCGCGCCGCCCTCGGCGCCGCTACCCGCGTCGCGGAACAGCAGTTCATAGCCGTACAGCGCCTGGTTGCGGTCGAGCACGGGCTGACGACCCAGGTAGAAGTCACGCACGCGCAGCGGTAAATTCGTGGGGTCGGGGCTGGCGGTATCGGTCATCGTAGGCTCGCTTGCGGATTCAACGCCCCTACTTTACCCCATTCCGCGCTTTCAGTGACTGTGGGGAATTATTTTCTTAGGAAAATGATGTCGGCATGTTCACAAAATTTCACGTTTGTGGCATGCCGTCGACGAACACCTTCAGTTCGCCGGTTGCGAACTCGGTCCATTGCTCGTTGGTGGTCAGCGGCGCGGTGACGATGATGGCGACGCGATCCCGGGGCGTCGTGACCTGCGCAAAGTCGACCGACAGGTCTTCGTCGGCCAGGCGCGCGGTCTCGAAGGGATGACGGCGCACCACATAGCACAGCTTGGTCGAGCAATGCGCGTACAAGGCGGCGCCGTCGGACAGCATCATGTTGAAGGTGCCGTGGCGCGCGATCACGGCGACCAGGTCGGCGATCGCGTTGCGCAGCGCGCTGCGCTCGGGCATGGCATCGCCGAAGCGCTCGCGCAGCTGCTGCAGCAGGAAGCAGAAGGCGCGTTCGCTGTCGGTGGTGCCGACCGGGCGGAACGGGCCGTCGAGGACCGGAGCGAAGTCTTTCAAGTCGCCGTTGTGGGCGAACACCCAGTAGCGGCCCCACATCTCGCGCACGAAGGGATGGCAGTTCTCCAGCGCCACCTGGCCTTGCGTGGCCTTGCGGATGTGGGCGATGACGTTCAGGGACTTGATCGGATAGCGCTTGATCAGTTCGGCGATCGGCGAGGCGACCGCGGCCTGGTGATCGACGAAGTGACGCACGCCGGCGCCTTCGAAAAAGGCGATGCCCCAGCCGTCGTGGTGGGTATCGGTGCGGCCGCCACGATGGGCGAAGCCGGTGAAACTGAACACAATGTCAGTCGGGACATTGCAGTTCATCGCGAGGAGTTGACACATGGGCCAAGCTTACCATGCGCGCTTGCAAATACAGGGGATGGTGATGCGGGTGATGCGGCAAGGATGCTGCGGCGGCCGGGCCGGCCGATGCGGCAGGCCCGGACAGTGTCTGGTCAGTGCAGGACGACCGGTTGGCTCATCAAGGTATCGTAGGAGCCCAGGAAATCGTCGATCTCCTCCATGGTCGGCTCGCTTGCGATGAGGTTGTTGACGTCGCGCCGGAACGATTGCGCCAGTTTGCCGCCGATGAACGCTTCACGCCGGCCGGATTTGTCGACGATCTCGTAACCGCCGAAACGCAGGGCTTCGAGGTTGTGATCGACGCCGAATTCGACGACGCTGTACTGTTCGCTGTTATAGATCATGTTCATGATGACTCCTTCACTCGATCAGATGGTGCGAAGTTGGCTGCCCGGCGGTGGGCAGCTGACAGAGACTTCGATAACGCTTGTATTCCACTTCATTGATGAAATGGGGCTGATTGAAACGATTTCAAGTAGACGGGTTCGGTCTCAAGCCTGGATATCGTCGGTCAGCCTAAGCAGCTGATCGTATGGCTCGGACTGCAGCCACGATCGCAACTGATCAAGATGCTCGCCGCGGGCAACGCCGATGAACAATCGTTCAGGGCGTTGGCGCAGCAGGCGATTCAATGTTACACGCAAAACCAGATTGCCGGTGCAGCACAGGCAACCGGGCGCGATGCGTGCCGGCTGGAGCCGGTCGTGGAAGGCGTCGAGCGGCGAGCTGCCGGGCGCCAGGCCTTCGAGGATGATCGCGGTGGAAGGGAGTCGATGCGGATCGGCCGCAGGGTCGGCCAGGGCGGCGGCGATCGCCGCCTCGCGCGCCTGGGCGAGCGCGCCCGTGACCAGGGTCGTGGTCACGGGTGTGCCGGCAGCCGGCGTGGTCACTGCGCGCTTTTCTTGCCCAGCTTGCCCGGCTCGACGCCCAGCTGCTTGAGCTTGCGGTACAGGTGGGTGCGCTCCAGGCCGGTTTTCTCGGCCACGCGCGTCATCGAGCCGCCTTCGCGGCCCAGGTGGTGCTCGAAATACATGCGCTCGAAGGCGTCGCGCGCTTCGCGCAGCGGCAGGTCGAACGACAGCGTGTAGCCGTGCGCGTGCGCCTCGCCGTTGCTGATCGGGCGCGCCATGCCGATCGCGCCGCCGCCCAGGCTGCCGCCAAGGTTGCCGCCCTGCTGCTGCGGTGCATACAGCTGCTGCGACTGGACGCTCGGTTCCGGTGCCGGCGCAGCCACCGGGGACGCGGCGATGCTGGTGCGCGGCGCCATCACGGGCGCGCGCGCGGCTTCCTGCCCGCGCGCCAGGCCTTGCTGCACCGCCTTCAGCAGCTTTTGCAGCGCGATCGGCTTCTCGAGGAAATTCAGTGCGCCGATGCGGGTCGCCTCGACCGCCGTGTCGATGGTCGCGTGGCCGGACATCATGATGACCGGCATGGTCAGCAAGCCATCGCGCTGCCACTCCTTGAGCAGGGTCACGCCATCGGTATCGGGCATCCAGATGTCCAGCAATACCAGGTCGGGCGCGCCCTGTTGGCGCGCCTGGCGCGCCTGCTGGGCGTTTTCCGCCAGTTGCACTGCATGTCCCTCGTCGCCGAGGATTTCCGAGAGCAGCTCACGGATGCCCATTTCATCGTCAACTACGAGTATGTTCGCCATCTTCTTATGCCTTCCTGATCTGACTCTCTCTACAGCCACGATTCTATGCGCGATTTACGCTTCGGCCAAGTTCGCCTCCGGAGCTAACTTTAACAGCAAAATGGATACCGAAGCGCCAGATCCGTCCGCGCGGTTGGCGACGTCGATCCGGCCGCCGTGTTCGTCAATGATCTTCTTGACCATCGGCAGGCCCAGTCCGGTGCCACGCGCCTTGGAGGTGACGTACGGTTCGAACGCGCGCGACAGGATCTTGGGCGCAAATCCGGGGCCGTTGTCGACGATCGCCAGGCGCACCGCAGTGCCGGCTTCGCCGTCCGCGCGGCCGTAGTGGATGGTCTCGGTCACCACCTCGATGCGCGGCGGGTCGGCCTCGGGATCCTGGCCGCGGTCGGCCAATGCGTCCTGGGCGTTCTGCAGCAGGTTGTGGATCACCTGGCGCAGCTGGGTGGCGTCGCCCATCACCCGCGGCAGGCTTGACGCCAGCGCCGGGCGGATCACGTCCGAGTCGTCCTCGGCCAGGTACAGGTTCAGGATTTCCTCGATCAGCGCATTCAGGTCGAGCGGCACCAGCACCGCCGGCGGCGCCTTGGCGTAGTCGCGGAAGTCGTCGACCATGCGCTTCATCGCGTCGACCTGGCTGACGATGGTGTCGGTGCCCTTGCGCAGCAGCGCGGCGCCCTGCGGGTCGAGGCGGTCCTCGAGCTTCATCTGCATGCGCTCGGCCGACAGTTGAATCGGCGTGAGCGGATTCTTGATCTCGTGCGCCAGGCGGCGCGCGACCTCGCCCCAGGCCACCGAGCGCTGCGCCGAGATCACGTCGGAGATGTCGTCGAACACCACGATGAAGCCGCTGCCCGCCCCGACCGGCAGGCGCGAGCCGCGCGCCAGCACGGCGATGTCGTGGTCGTCGCTGGTGCCCGGACGGCGCGGGATCTCGATCTGCTGCTGCCAGTGCGCGCGCAGCGGGCTGCGCACGCGCCCGCGCGCGTTGGCCGACTGCGTCTGGGCCGCGCTCTGGACCGCGCTCTGCGTCGAAAACGCGCGCGTGACCGCGTTGGCGAACGGCTCCAGGCCTTCGATCTCGTCGAGCGGGCGGCCGGCCAGCGAGGCCACGTCGACCTGCAGGATGCGGTGCACGGCGTCGTTCGAGTTGACCACCACGCCGTCGGCGTCCATCACGATCACGCCGGCCGACATGTTGGCCAGCACCGATTCGAGGTGGGCCTTGGCGCTTTCCAGCGCGGACCGGTTGCGCTCGACGGCGGAGCGCGCCTCGAACAGCTGGCCGGTCATGGCGTTGAACGACTGGGTGAGCGTACCGAGTTCGTCGTCGGTCTCGACGATCGGGCGCGGCGACAGGTCGCCTTCGGCCACCGCGCGCGTGCCCTCGGCCAGCACCAGCAGCGGCTGGGCCAGGTTGCCGGCGATCAGGAAGGCGGCGCCGATGGCAGAAAAGATCGCCAGCAGCAGGGTCAGCGTCAGCGTCTCGATGTACATCTTGCGCAGGCCGGTACGGGCGACGAAGCGCTGCTGGTATTCGTTGTAGGCGGTGCGCAGCACTTCCGCGTTGGTGGCCAAGTTGATCGGCACCGCCTGCACCAGCTGCAGGTAGCGCGCTTGCGCGCCCGGCGGCTCGGGCACCGCCACCACCACGCGCAGGCGCAGGCCGGTGGCGGCGTCGAGCGCGTTCGGCTGGTCCGGGACGGCATCGCGGAAGTCGCGTTCGACCCCGCCCTCGGCGCGCGCATAGCCGCCCGGCATGGCGGCCTGGCGCAGCATCTGCGCGGTCGGCTGGTCGGGCGCCAGGTTGACGTGGCGGTCCTCGGCGGCGCCGGCGATCAGCTTGCCGTCGGCGGACAAGAGCATCGCGTTCTGCACGCCGCTCACGTCCTCGACGGTGCGCGCGAGCACGGTGCGCGCGGCCTCGTCGTCCTGCCCGGCCAGGGTGGCGGCGGTGGTGCCGGCGGTGGCGGCCAGGTCGGCCAGCGACTCGTCGAGCGCGGCGCGGCCCAGGTTCAGGCCGGAATCGAGCGCGGCTTCGATCTTGACGTCGAACCAGGAGTCGATCGAGTGCGACACGAACATCACCGAGACCATGAAGATCACCAGCCCGGGCAGGATGCCGATGCCGGCGAACAGCAGCATCAGCCTGCCCATCAGGCGCGAGCCGAACTTGCCGGCCTTGTAGCGCGAATACAGGCGCCACACCACCACCACGACCAGGATCAGCAGCGCGCCGGCCACCGCGGCATTCAGTCCCAGCAGCCAGGAATAATAACGGTCGAAGAAGCCCGAGTTGTCGGAGGCGGACGCGAGCAGGAACAGCAGGATCGAGGCGATCGCGCTGCCGACCACCAGGGCGTAACGCAAGGCCTGGGTCACGGCTTACTCCGCACGGTAGGTGAAGTTTCTCTTGTGCGAGGCCAGGCGCCAGTCGGCATTGTTGAATGCATCCACCTGGAGCGGCTTTTGCAGGTATGCGGGGTCCATGTACATGCGCAAGGTGACGTTGTAGGTTTCGCCGGGCTTGAGGTCGCCCTTCTTGGCGACCAGCCAGCGGCCCGGACGCCGGATCAGGAACAGGGCGTCCTCGAGCGTATCGACGTTCTGGCCCAGGCTGCCGGGCACGGTCACGTGGTAGGACCGCAGCAGCACATCATATTCCAAAGCCACGGTGCGGCGCATGAGCACCGCCTTGTCGTCGGTCCACCACCAGCGCGGCCGGGTCAGCTCGATCTCGGTGGTGAAATACAGCTTGGTGCCACGCTGGATGGCCTGCTCGAGGCCGGTGTTCAGGTCGAACGAATAGGCGGCGTTCAGCCGGTAGCCGTCGTCGGATGCTTCGATGGTGGCGCGGGTGATCTCGATCCCGTCGGTGGCCGCCTGCGCCGTCACGCACGCGAGGACCAGCATCAGCTGGCAAGCGAGGAGGCGGAAAAATCGTACAGTCACAGGTGGCCGGTGCCTTAATAAAGCGGTTTGTCGGGAATGAATTATGCCCCGGCCTTGTGGAACAAGGCGTAGAACAGACCATCGTGGTCTTGCCCGGCACCGCTTTGCGGAAGCAGCTGGCCTGGCGCGTCGAGTCGGACGGCACCGTGGCGCACCGCAAAGGCGGCGGCTTGCGCTTCCGATTCCTGAGGCCAGAGCGAACATGTTACGAACAGCAATTTACCACCCGGCCGGAGCATCTGCCAAAGATTGTCGAGTATTTTCGTGGAAAGTGTTGCAAGTTGGTGGGTATCGCTCTTGCGACGCAACCAACGGATATCCGGGTGGCGCCGAACGATACCGGACGCCGTGCACGGCACGTCGGCCAGGATACGGTCGTACTGACGTCCATCCCACCAATCGTGTCCTTCGGCCGGGCCGGCCAGCACCTGCGCCTGCAGGCCGAGACGGCCGAGGTTTTCCTCGACCCGGGCCAGGCGGCGCGCATCGACGTCGAGCGCGGTCAGGTCGACGTCGGCGGTCTCCAGGATGTGGCCGCTCTTGCCGCCCGGGGCCGCGCAGGCGTCCAGCACGCGCATGCCGTCCTGCAGGTCGAGCAGCAGCGCGGCCAGCTGGGCGCCGGCGTCCTGCACCGATACCAGGCCTTGATCGAAGCCCGGGATCTGGCCGACGTTGACGGCCTGGGCCAGGCGGATCGCCGACGGACCGACCTGGCTCGCCGGCATTCCGGCGTCCTGCAGCGTCTGGAGATACGCCTCGACGCTGGTCTTGCGGCGGTTCACGCGCAGCGTCAGCGGCGGCTGGCGGTTGCCGGCGTCCAGGATCGCCTGCCAGTCCTGCGGGTAGGCGCTGCGGGTGTCGGCAATCCACCAATCGGGGTAATTGAACCGGGCCAGCGGCGACTTCAACGCCTCCGTCACCAGCGCGTCGCGCTCGCGCAGGAAGCGGCGCAGCACCGCATTCACCATCGCCTTGGCATGGGCGAAGTCGGGGTGGGCCGTGGCCGCGCCGACCGCCTGGTCGACCACGGTGAACGGCTCGTACGGCGGCGCGCTGCCGCTTGGGGGATCGAGCAGCGCCAAGGCGGCGCACAGCAGGCCGGCCAGCATCGGCGGCTCGGGTGCTTTCGAGGTCATCAAGCCGAGCAGGGTTTCGCTGCGGCCCAGCTGGCGCAGCGTGCGGTAGGCGATGTCCTGGATCGCGCCGCGCGCCTGCGGCTGGGCGTCGTAGGCGCGGAACACCTCGCCCAGCGCCTGCGGCAGGGCCTCGCCGGCGCGCACGCGCGCGAGGCTGCTGGCCGCGCCGAGCAGCGCGAACGCCAGCGAATCGCCCTTGAGCAGCGGGCGGTAGTCGAGCTGCGCCGGCGCCTTGACTTCATGGCTGCTGCGCAGGCGCGGGGTGGCCGGCTGAGGTGCGGCCGGCTGCGGCTCGGATTGCCTGACGGGCGCCACCGCCTGCGACGTCATACGCGAGGCGGCACGCGCCCCGGCGAGCTCGCGCTCCTCGGATGGACGCGGCTTGGCGTCGCGCGGCGGGCGCGGGCCCGGCTTGCCCTGGCCCTTGGCCGGTCCCTGCCCTGCGCCGCCGGCGCCTGGACGCGGCTTGGCGCCGGGCCGGCCCGCGCTCGAGGAAGAGGCCGCAGCCTTGGCCTTGGGTTTGAGGGTGAGCGTCGGGCGCTTTTCAGTCATGGCGAATGGCTTGATTCTTAAAGACGCACATTGTAACGGGTCGGACCTTGCGCAGGCTTAAGTGAGGCTTGAGATGTCTGCTCAGCATGATCCGGCGTTGCGGCAAACCAGTATAATGGCCGATGATTGCCGGTGGTTTCCGCCACCGCCTGGCGCCCATGCCGCGCCGCAGACTCTTACCATTTCGATCACAGTTCATGCTTAGCCAACAAAAACAAGAAATCGTTGCCCTGTTCCAGGCCGCTTTGGCGCCGATCATCGCCGGCAGCGATTTGAATCCGACCGACGCCCTCTCCAAGGTGGTGCTGGAACGTCCGCGCGACCCCGGCCACGGCGACATCGCCTGCAACATCGCCATGCAGCTGGCCAAGCCGCTCAAGACCAATCCGCGCGAACTGGCCACGCGCCTGGTCGCCGCCCTGCTCGCCGATCCGAAGGCGCAAGGCCTGGTCGAGTCGGCCGACGTCGCCGGTCCCGGCTTCATCAACCTGCGCGTGGCAAGCGGCGCCAAGCAATCGGTGGTGCGCACGATCCTCGAGCAGGGCCAGGCTTTCGGGCGCGGCACTGCTGGCCAAGGCCACCACGTGATCATCGAATTCGTCTCGGCCAACCCGACCGGCCCGCTGCACGTCGGCCACGGCCGCCAGGCCGCGCTGGGCGACTCGATGTCGGCGCTGTTCGAATCGCAGGGCCACCAGGTCACGCGCGAGTTCTATTACAACGACGCCGGCGTGCAGATCCAGACGCTGGCCAATTCGGTGCAGGCGCGCGCGCGCGGCTTCAAGCCGGGCGACGCCGAGTGGCCCGAGTCGGCCTACAACGGCGACTACATCCAGGACATCGCCGACGACTTCCTCGCCAGGAAGACCGTCTCGGCCAGCGACGGCCAGCCGGCCACCGCCAGCGGCAATGTCGACGACATCGAATCGATCCGCCGCTTCGCGGTGACCTACCTGCGCAACGAGCAGGACCAGGACCTGCAGGCCTTCGGCGTCAAGTTCGACAATTACTATCTCGAGTCCTCGCTGTACAAGGACGGCAAGGTGGCGGCCGCCGTGCAGGCGCTGGTCGACGCCGGCCACACCTACGAGCAGGACGGCGCGCTGTGGCTCAAGACCACCGACTACGGCGACGACAAGGACCGCGTGATGCGCAAGTCCGACGGCACCTTCACTTATTTCGTGCCGGACGTGGCGTACCACATCCAGAAATTCAAGCGCGGCTTCGACCAGGCCATCAACGTCCAGGGCAGCGACCACCACGGCACCATCGCGCGCGTGCGCGCCGGCCTGCAGGCGGTCGACATCGGCATCCCCCAGGGCTACCCCGACTACGTGCTGCACAAGATGGTCACCGTGATGAAGGGCGGCCAGGAGGTCAAGATCTCCAAGCGCGCCGGTTCCTACGTCACGGTGCGCGACCTGATCGAATGGTCGGGCAACGGCGACGTCACGCGCGGGCGCGACGCGGTGCGCTTCTTCCTCATCTCGCGCAAGGCCGACACCGAGTTCGTGTTCGACGTCGACGTCGCCCTGGCCACCAACGACGAGAACCCGGTGTATTACGTGCAGTACGCCCACGCGCGCATCTGCTCGGCGCTGGCCAACTGGGGCGGCGATCCGGCAACGCTCACCGGCGTCGACCTGTCGCCCTTGACCCAGCCGCACGAACAGTCGCTGCTGGCCAAGCTGGCCGCCTACCCGGAGATGCTGCAGCGCGCGCAGGCCGAGCTGGGTCCGCACCAGGTCGCGTTCTACCTGCGCGAACTGGCCGGCGAGCTGCACAGCTACTATTTCGCGCACAAGTGGCTGCTCGACGACGACGAAGCGCTCAAGCTGGCGCGCCTGGCCCTGGCCACGGCGACGCGCCAGGTGCTGCGCAACGGCCTGGCCCTGATCGGCGTCTCGGCGCCGGAGAAGATGTAAGCCCGGATCCAAACGTTCCAACGTACTGTGACTTCGTACTCGATGACCTTTCGTACCCGTTCTCTCCGAACCTTTGCGCGCCAGCGCGGCAGCACGCTGACCGGCCTGATCATCGGCCTGATCATCGGCCTGGGCATCGCGGTCGCGGTGGCCCTGACGATCACCAAGGGCGCCTCGCCGTTCACGGATAAAACCGCCAAGGCCGGCCGCCCGGCCGATCCCCTGCCCGGCCAGGCGCAGGATCCGAACAAGCCGATGTACGCCAACCGCCAGGCGGTGCGCGAGGCCAACAAGGAAGTCACGCAAAAGGCGGCGGCGCGCTCGAACGCACCGGCGGTGGCGGCCGCACCGGCGGCGCCGGCCACGATTCCGGCGCCGGCCGCGATTCCGGCCCCGGCGGCGCCCGCGGCGCCGGCGCCCCGGGCAGCGCACGCGGACAGCGACGACCCGCTCGGCCAGGCCATCGCCGGCCTGAAGGATCCGGCGCCGTCCAGGCCGGCCGCGCGCGCCGACAGCCGCACGGTCGCCAGCGCCGCCCCAGCGTCGACCACGTCGGCTTCCGCAGCGTCCGGCGCTACCGGCGACTACATTTACTACCTGCAGGCCGGCTCCTTCCGCGACCTGTCGGACGCCGAGTCGACCCGCGCCAAGCTGGCCCTGCTCGGCTTCGAGGCCGCGATCAGCGACCACAGCAGCGACAGCGGCGTGCTGCACCGCGTGCGCCTCGGTCCGTACAAGCAGGTCGAAACGATGAACAAGGCGCGCGCCAAGCTGCTCGACAGCGGAGTCGACGTCGCCATCGTGCGCAGCCAGCGCTAACCCTGACAAGGACCTCGATGCGACCGCTGCGCCGCCTGCTCCTGACAGCCCTGCTCGGCCTCGCGGCCGGCGGCTCCACCTACGCCCTCGCTTCGCCCACCGCACCGCAGGAAGGCGTCGAGTACCAGACCCTGCCTTCTCCGCAGCCGACCGACACCGGCAGCAAGGTGGAGGTGATCGAGTTCTTCGCCTACTACTGCCCGCACTGCTACGCCTTCGAGCCGGGCCTGGAAGCCTGGGTCAGGAAACAGGGCGACAACATCGTGTTCAAGCGCGTCCACGTGAGCGGCGGCGCGGCCGTCGTGCCGCAGCAGCGCCTGTTCTACACGCTCGACGCGATGGGCCTGCTGCCGCAGTACCACCAGAAGGTGTTCGACACCCTGCACGTCGAGCACATGCGCTTCGCGAACGACGAGCAGGTGTTCGAATGGGCCGCCAAGAACGGCATCGACCGCGCCAAATTCGCCAGCGTCTACAACTCGTTCGGCATCGGGGCCAAGGTGCGCCGCGTCGACAGCCTGATGGATGCCTACCACGTCGAGTTCTGGCCGATGGTCGTGATCGACGGCCGCTACGTGACCTCGCCGACCCACGCCGGCAAGGGCATGCCGGAGGGCAGCAGCGAAGCCCAGCAGCAGCAGGGCGTGCTGCAGGTGATGGACGCGCTGGTCGCCAAGGCCAAGGCGAAATGAAGGCCGCTGAATGAAAGCGGCCCCGTGATGAGCGCGATGCCGGGCCGCCCGCTGCGCGTGTTCATCACCGGCGCCTCGAGCGGCATCGGCGCCGCCCTCGCGCGCGCGTACGCGGCGCGCGGCGCGACCCTCGGCCTGGTGGGACGGCGCGAACAGGCCTTGCATGAACTTGCCGCTGAATTGACAAGCGCCCGGCCCGGCCGTCACCGCCTGTACGCGCTCGACGTACTCGACCACGCCGCCCTGGCGCGCGCCGCGCACGACTTCATCGACGCCAACGGCGGCATCGACGTCGTCATCGCCTCGGCCGGCATCTCGCACGGCACGCTGACCGAGCGGCCCGAGGATCTGCCCTTGTTCGAGTCGGTGTTCGCCACCAACGTGACGGCGACGATCGCCACCTTCGCCCCCTTCATCGAGGCGATGAAGGCCGGGACCGGTGCGCGCCGCCTGGTGGCGATCGGCAGTGTCGCGGGCGTGCGCGGCATGAAAGGCGCGGGCGCCTACTGCGCCTCGAAAGCCGCCGTGCACAGCTATGCCGAATCGCTGCGCCTCGAAATGAACCCCCACGGTATCCGGGTCGTGACCATCGCGCCCGGCTACATCGATACTCCCATGACCCGCAACAACCGTTTCCCCATGCCTTTCCTGATGCCGGCCGGGCGCTTCGCCGAGCAAGCCGTGCGCGCCATCGGCGCCGGCCGCAGCTACCGCGTGATTCCCTGGCAGATGGGCGTCGCCGCCAAGCTGCTGCGCCTGCTGCCCAACGCCGTATTCGATGCGCTGTTCGCGCATGCGCCGCAGAAGGCGCGCAAGGTGGCGCCATGAGCGGCACGATGAATGCGCAGCAGATCATGGCGCACGCCACCAGCGGCGTCGCCGTCGAAGTGGTGCTCGAGACCGGATCGACCAACGCCGACCTGCTCGCGCGCGCGAGCGCGTTGACCGCCCCGCTGCTGCTGATCGCCGAGCACCAGACCGCCGGGCGCGGACGCGCCGGGCGCAGCTGGCTGTCGGCGCCCGGCGATTCGCTGACCTTCTCGCTGGCCTGGCGCTTCGACGGCGGCCTGCAGCGCCTGACCGGCCTGCCGCTGGCGGTCGGCGTGGCCCTAGCCGAGACGCTCGGCCGGCTCGGACAGCAGGTGCAGCTGAAATGGCCGAACGACCTGCTCAAGGACGGCGACAAGCTGGCCGGCATCCTGGTCGAGACCGCGGCAGGCAGCGACGGCGCCACCTGGGCCATCGTCGGCATCGGCCTGAACCTGGTCATGCCGGACGAACTGGAACAGCGCATCGGCCGCGCGGTCGCGGCCGTGCCCTGGCTGGCGCGCATGGACCGCGACACGCTGGTGGCGGCACTGCTCGACGGCGTGGCCGCGGCGCTGGCCCAGTTCGCGAACGAGGGTTTCGCCGGCTTTGCCGGGCGCTGGAACCTGCTGCATGCCTACCAGGGCCAGAGCGTCACCATCGTCGACCGCGGCGAGGTGCTGCACGAGGGCCTGGCCGCCGGCGTCGACGATGTCGGCCGCCTGCTGCTCGACACCGCCGAGGGCCGCATCGCCATCGTGGCCGGCGACGTCTCGCTGCGTCCCAAAGACTGAGGCCACGCCGATGCTGCTGCTGGTCGACGCAGGCAATACCCGGGTCAAGTGGGCCATCGCGCACGACGAGGCGGCGCCCGGCGACTGGATCGCGCACGGGGCAGTCGCGCACGCGGACCTGGAGACGCTGCGCGACGCCTGGGCGAGCCACGGGGCCGTCCACGAGGTCACGCGCGCGATCGTCTCGAACGTCGCCGGCGCGGCGCTGGGCGAGCGCCTGGCGCATTTGCTGGCCCTGCTGCAGGTAGCGCCGACGCCGTTCGTGTCGCGCCCTGAACTGGCCGGGCTGCGCAACCGCTACCGCGAACCGGCCCGGCTCGGCGCCGACCGCTTCGCCGCCGCGCTCGGGGCACGCACGCTCGCGCCCGCGCGCGCGCTGGTGGTCGCGACCTGCGGCACCGCGACCACGGTCGACGCGGTCACCGCGGATGGCGAGTTCGCCGGCGGCATGATCCTGCCGGGGCTGGGGCTGATGCTCGGTGCGCTGGCGAAGAACACCGCGCAGCTGCCGCAAGTGGCCGCGGGCGCGACGCTGCCGCCGGCTTTCGCCGACAATACCCGGGACGCCATCCTGTCCGGCTGCCTGGCGGCGCAGGCCGGCGCGATCGAGCGCGCCTGCGCGGCGCTGCCGGATGCGCTGTGCATCCTGTCGGGCGGGGCTGCGGCGCAGGTCGCGCCGGCGCTCGGCGTGCCGTACCGGATGCTGGATAATATCGTGCTGGTCGGCCTGCATGCGGCCACGCCTCATTTCAACTAAGCTCGACCAAGCCCCATTCGGATCGAAAGGATCGCCGTGCTGAGATTCGCATTCTGGACCCTGCTGGTGCTCAATGGCGCCGTGTACGCCTACAGCCACGGCTACTTCGGCACGGCCAGCGGCGGCGAGCACGAACCCGAGCGCCTCAAGCGCCAGTTCAACACCGCCAAGATGACGATGCTGACCAACGCGCAGGCCGATGCGATGGCCAGGCAAGCCTCCGCATCCGCCGCGTCCGCATCGGGCGCCTCGACCACCGAGACGGCCGGCGCGGCGGCGGTCGTGCCGGTGCCGGCAACGGCGCCCGCGGCTGCCGCTGCCGGCGCCAATCCGGCCGCCGCCGACCCGGCCGCGGCGGCCATCGCCTGCACCGAGATCGGCACCTTCGACGCGTCCGAAGCGCGCCGTTTCGACACGCGCCTGGCCGCGCTCGAGCTGGGCGACAAGCAATCGCGCCAGGCGCAGCAGGAGCAGGACGTGAGCAGCTTCCTGGTGAACATCCCGCCGCAGGGCAGCAAGGAAGCGGCCGATCGCAAGGCCGACGAGCTGCGCAACCTGGGCGTGACCGATTTTTACGTCCTGCAGGGCGATTCGCCGCTGAAGTACGCGCTGTCGCTGGGCGTGTTCAAGACCGAAAGCGGGGCCCAGGCGCGCCTGGCCCAACTGAACAAGCAGGGCGTGCGCACCGCGCGCATCACGCCGCGCGGCCCGCAGACCACGGTCTACACTTACCGCTTCCGCGACGTCACCGAACCGGTGCGCGCCCGGATCGTCGCGCTGGCCGGCGCGATCGGCACGTTCGAGACGCACAGCTGCCGCTGATCCGGACACCGGACAAGCAAAAACCCCCGCCCGTGCCGCCGATCTTCGACAGCGACGTGCGGGGTCAAGGGGGATCGCTCAGAACTTGCCGCGCACGCCCAGCTGGAAGGTGCGGCCCGGATCGTACGACGTGAACGCCGCGTTCGCGAACTGGAAATAACCTTCGCGCTTGGCCTTGTTCAGGTTGACGATATCGAACGTGATCGTCGGCCAGTGCTCGCGGTCCAGCACCTGCTCGAGGTCGATGCTGGACGAGAAGTCGGCTTGCTTGTACGAGCGGCCATACAGCGCCGCCAGCGGGATGCTGTTCTGGTTGCCGGTCGCCGACTGGCTGCCTTCCTGGTACTGGTGCGTGATGCGCGCCATGTAGCCGTGGTTCTCGTAGTAGAGGCCGAAGTTGTTGCTCTTCTTCGGCACGTTCAGGGCGATGTAGCCGCTGGTGCCCTCGCCGCTCGCGCTCTGGTTGATCAGGGTCGCGGTCTCGCTGAAACCGAAGCCTTTGATCGGCAGGAGCTTGTCGAGCGGCTGGACCCAGCCGAGCTCCAAGCCACTCACCTTCAGCATGCCGCCGGCGTTGCGCTCCTGGCTCATCACCACGGTGGCCGCGCCCGGACCGCCGCGCGAGTCGATCGCCACCTGCTGGGTCGGGATCAGGTTGGCGTACGTGATGCCGTAGGCAGCCAGGGCGGAAAACGGCATCGTGATGTTGTCGATCACGGTAAAGCCTTTCACGCGCTTCTGGAAGGCGGTCAGGCTGACGTAGCCTTCTCCGCCGGTGTACCAGTCGATGCCCAGGTCGATGTTGTTCGACAGGTAGGGCATCAGGTTCGGGCTGCCGATGGTGCCGGTGTCGGCCGACGTGCCGCTGAAGTTGATACCCGGACGCAGCGAGTTCGGGTTGGCGCGGGTCATGCTCTTGGACAGCGCAATGCGCGCCACGACGTCCGGACGCAGCGTGATGGCCGCGGTGGCCGAAGGCAGCGTGTTGTTGTAGGTCTTGTCCTGGTAGATCCACTCGGTCTGGTTCGGGTACTTCGCGCCGTTCAGCGCCAGGTTGGCGTTGCGCGGATCGCTGAACGAATTGAGCGAGCCGACCATCTGCTTGGTGCGCACGTAGCGCACGCCGGCGTTGTAGCGCACCGGGAAACCAAGCAGGTCGTACTGGCCGCTGACCTCGGTGTAGAAGCCGGTCGCCTTCTCGCGCACGTAACCCGAGCTGGCGCCGGTCGACGAGCTGGTCGAATCCGGCGCGCTCGAATTGTAGGCGTCGTAGTTCGAGTCCTTGCGGAAGCGGTTCCAGTCGATCACCAGGCCGCCGTACGGGCTTTGCACCAGGTAGCCCGGCAGCTGGCTCAGCGGGATCAGCGAGCCCTGGTAGGTCAGCGGCGCGTTCTGGCCGGCGGTGTAGCCGGTGCCGTAGCCCGGATAGAGCGCGGCGGCGCTGGCGCCCGGGGTATTGGCGCCGTTGCAGGTCGGCGCGCCGTTCGGGCCCTGCAGGAACACGCTCGGGTTGTTGCCGCACACGGCGGCTTGCCAGGCGGCCGAGTTGTCCTGGCCGCGGATACGGCGGTCGATGTCGTCGTAGGCCAGGCCGGCCTTGAGGTTCAGCTTGGCGTCGCCCCAGGTCAGGTCGGTGTGAAAGCCCTTGGTGCTGGTGTCGCGCAGCTCGTTCTGGATGTTGACGCGGCCGCCATTCCAGACGAAGTTGGCCGGGTCGGTCACGTCCCGGTTGAACGTGATGCCCGGCACGCCGCCACCGTTGTTGTCGAAGGTGGCGACCAGGCCGCTGCCGGCGGCGGTGATCGGCATGATGGTCGGCGCTTCGTGCGAGAACGTCGACTTGGTATAGTTGGCCTGCGCGTCCAGTTTCAATGTCGGGCTGATCTTCCACTCCATGCCGGGATTCAGGCCCTTCAGGCTGGTCTTGTCGCGGCGCGGACCGTACTCGATGAAGTAGCTGGTGTTGGCATAGGTGCCGCTGGTGACCGTACAGCCGGCCGCGCAGTTGTTCTGGTCGACCTGCATGTTCAGCGGGATCGAGGCGCCGTTGCGCACCGCCCAGGTATAGGCGACGCGGGTCATGTCGTCGTCCTTCTTGCTGTACAGGGTGTCGAGGTAGAAGTGCAGGTTCGTCAGCGGACGCCATTCGGCGCTGATGATCGCCGCACCCTTGTCGCGCGTGCCGTAGTAATCCATGAAGCGGCCCAGGCGCGGGATCAGGGCGTTGTCGATCTGGTCGATGCTCATGCCTGGGTTATTGGCCAGCAGGAAGGCCTGGTTGATCGGCGTACCCGCCACCAGGCCGGCACCGGCGCCGGCCGGCACCGTCGCCGGAATGGTCCAGTTGCCGCCGCCGCTGGCGTTGCGGTTGGGCGAGCTGCTCTGGGCGGCCGACAGATTCGGATTGGTCATGCCCAGGGTCTCGTAGCCGCGCGTGCGCGCCTCCTGGCGGTTGACCGAGATGCCGGCCAGGATGCCGAAGGTATCGCCCCAGGTCCGGCTGGCCAGCAGCGAACCGCGTCCGCCGACGTCCCTGGCGATCTGCTGCTTCTGCGCCGTGCCGCTGTAGGCGACATGGGTGCCCGGGTTGTCGAACGGACGCGCGCTGCGCAGGTTGACCACGCCGGCCGCGCCGCCTTCGATCAGGTCGGCGGTCGGGCTCTTGCTGACGGTGAGCTTTGTGAACAGGTCGGTCGGCAGCAGGTCGAGGTCGATTTCGCGGTTGGTGTTGGCGCCGTCGATCGGACCGGACGACGCCACCGCGATCTGCGCGCCGTTCAGCGTGATCTTGGTGAAGCTCGAACCGAGTCCGCGGATCTGCACGTTCATGCCCTCGCCGGTGACGTCGCGCGAGATCTGCACGCCGGGAACGCGGCTGAGCGATTCGGCGATGTTCTTGTCGGGGAATTTGCCGAGATCTTCAGCGGAAATCGTGTCCTGGAAGCCGATCGCTTCCTTCTTGTCCCTGGCCGAGGACAGCAGACTGGCGCGGTAGCCGGTCACCTTGACGACCGAAGTGTCGGCCTGCACGGCCGGAACAGCCTGCACCGGGGCGTCCTGGGCTGGGGTGGATGCTTCCTGGGCGTAGGCCTGATGAATCAGGCCGGCGAGCACGCTCAGGCCGAACACGACTTGCCGGCGCTGGCTGCGCCGCCGTACGGACTGCTGGGTCATCACTCTGTCTCCTGTGGTGCTGGTCTGAAGCCAGCGACTGTATTTATGTTGAGGCGAAATCAGTGTAGGAGAGCAAGTTAAATGATGTCAATTTTCTAAAATGGAATGTAATACGCTAACACGAGTCTTTAAGCCGCGTACGTACGTGGTTGTCTGCATAAATGACGATGAAGATTCATGTAAACCGCCTTCAGCTTGGTGAAAATACGGCCGAAGCTCGATCGACGATTTTGTTATAGACGTCTGACATCTGACGAGTAAACGCAACACGGCATCGCTATTCCGCACATTATTTAGGCAATATATGCTCAATAAGTAAAAAACGTGGGCAAACCGGTTAACGTATCGAAGCGATGAGGTGAGACATCTTATGACTCAACTTGTTACTGGATAGCTGTATCTGGTGATGGAGGAGCGCTGAAAACGCATCGGCCCGGAAAGCGGGCCGATGTCAGGATGTGAGCGCACAAAGCTACGCTGGCGAACAGCGTCGATGCTCAGCGACGTACTACGATCGGTTTCAGGCCGAGTGAAGCGGGCAATTGGCGCGCCGCCTCCTGCGCCATTGCGCGGGTTTCGTAGGGGCCGGTGTACAGGCGGTTGACCGCGCCGGCGTGCACGACCTCGATCGCCTGCGACACGCCGGATTTCTTGAGCAGCTCACTCATTTCCTCGGCCTTGCCTTCGCGCCCGAAGGCGCCCAGCTGCAGATAGAACCCGGATGGCGCCGCAGCGGCCACGTCCTGGCCCGACCTGGAAGCCTGGTCGGAACCGCCCGAGCTGGACGCCGGCACCTGCGCGCCGCCAGCCGGCCCGGCCATCGAGGTTGCCACTGCACCCGCCGCCGAAGTCGATGTCGAAGTCGATACCGGGCTTGCCGGTAGCCGCGGCGCCGGGATGGCTACGGCGGCGCTGTCCATCGCGACGCGGTCTTGCAGCATCAGCGCGGCGATTTCCGGCGGCCCGGCCTGCGCCTCGGACGCGGCGGCGCGGCGCTGGCTGGCCAGGCGGATCTCATCGCCCGGGAACAGGCGCTCGATCTGGACCTGGTTGCTGCCGCTGCCGAGCAGGCCGAGCTTGAGCGCGGCGGTATACGACACGTCGATCGCGCGGTCCGAATGGAAGGGACCGCGGTCGTTGATGCGCACCACCACCGATTTGCCGTTGGCGACGTTGGTGATGCGCGCGTACGAAGGGATCGGCAGCGTCGGATGCGCGGCCGTCATCTTGTACATGTCGTACGGCTCGCCCGACGAGGTGCGCTGGCCGTGGAACTTCACGCCATACCAGCTGGCGAGGCCGCGCTGCATGAACGGCTCGTCCGTGATCAGCGGCGTGTAGGTGGTGCCGAACACCGCGTAGGGCTTGTTGGCGAACCTCGCGTAGGGCTCGTACTTGACGACCGCATCCGGGGTGTCCATCAGACCGGCCGGCGGATTGGCGCCGGGACCGTCGTCCTGGTAGTAGCCGCCGCGCCCGGAGCCGGCTGCCGGCAACCTGGGCAGGCTCGGGTCGGGCTTGTGGTTGGCGGTGACCTTGTGTCCCCATGGCAGGGGGATGAGGCTATGGTGTTGTTTTTCGCCGTTCTGATCCGTGGTGGTACTGCATCCGGTCAGCATTGCAAAGACCGCAATGACCGCTGGGAGTAACCTCGGAACGGCCAATGCGTTCTCTTTCATTTCAAGTCTGCACCAATTTTCGGTGTCGTTGAATGCTCATCAATATACCACTGCATAGACCCAACGTAATCAATGCAGTTCCGCCATAGCTCATGAACGGAAGCGGAACGCCGACCACCGGAAGGATTCCACTCACCATGCCCATGTTCACAAAGGCGTAGGTAAAAAACATCATCGTGATCGCGCCTGCCAGCAGGCGCGTAAACAGGTTCGGCGCGTTGGCCGCGATCATCATGCTGCGCCCGATGAGAAGCAAATACAAGAACAGCAATACTAAGTTACCGATCAGCCCGAACTCTTCCGAGAACACCGAGAAGATGAAGTCGGTGGTGCGTTCGGGGATGAATTCGAGGTAGGCCTGGGTGCCCTTCATGTAGCCCTTGCCCGCCATCCCGCCCGAGCCGATCGCGATGGTCGACTGGATGATGTGGAAGCCCTTGCCGAGCGGGTCCGAGGTCGGGTCGATCAGCGTCATGACGCGTTCGCGCTGGTAGTCGTGCATCATCGACCAGGCCACCGGCAGGCTGGCGCCGCCGGCCACGGCCATGGCGGCCAGCGCCTTCCACGACAGGCCGGCCAGGAAGATCACCCAGAAGCCGGAAGCGCCGACCAGCAGCGCGGTGCCGAGGTCGGGCTGCTTCGCGATCAGGCCGAACGGGATCAGCAGCAGCACCGCCGCGATCAGGAACGACTTCCATTTGACCATGCCGGCGCGGGTCTGGAAGTACCAGGCCAGCATCAGGGGCATCGCGATCTTCATGATCTCGGACGGCTGGATGTCGGTGCCGACGTGCAGCCAGCGCCGTGCGCCCTTCTTGACCGTCCCCACTGCCGCCACCGCGAGCAGCAGCGCGACCCCGAAGGTGTAGATCGGCACCGCCATGCGCAGCAGGGTCTGGGGCGGGATCACGGCCGCCATCCACATGAACACGAAGGCGGCCATGAAGTTGCGCATCTGCCCTTCCAGGCGGCCCGGGAAATCGTGGCCGGCCGAGGACAGCGTGATCGTGCCGACGCACAGCAGCATGAACAGGATCAGCGACAGCGCCGGATCGAACACCATCAGATACGGTTTCAAGCGGCGGCCGAGCGAGCGGCGTTCGGGGAAATGATGCGCCATGATTATTCTTCCTCCTTGTTGCCAGGAGTCTCGCCGCCCGGTTTGAACTCGGCGCCGGCGGTCGGCGCGAACTGGTCCTCGGCGGCCGGTTCCGGATCGGCGGGTTTCGGGGCCGGCTTGTCGGCGTCGCCCGGACGCTTGTGCAGCAGGTAGTAGTCGAGCGCTTTTCGCGCGATCGGCGCCGCCGTGCCCGCGCCCCAGCCGCCGTTCTCGACCACCAGCGCCAGCGCGATCTTCGGATGGTCGGCCGGTGCGAACGCGATGAACAGCGCGTTGTCGCGCAGGCGTTCCGGCGTGGCGCTGGCGTTGTACTTGCCGCCTTTCAGGCCGACCACCTGCGCGGTACCGGTCTTGCCGCCGACCGTGTAGGGCGCGCTGCGGAACTGCTGGAAAGCGGTGCCGGCCTTCGGGTCCGAGGTCACGCCTACCATGCCGCGCTTGACGATGTCGATGTTCGCCTGCTTGAGCGGGATGCGGCCCGATTCCTTGGGCACGGTCGGCGTGCGCTGGCGCGTGGCCGGGTCTTCCAGCATCTTGACCAGGTGCGGCTTCATGATCACGCCATCGTTGGCCAGGGTCGCGACCGCGTGCGCCATCTGCAGCGGCGTGTAGCTGTTGAAGCCGTTGCCGATGGCGATCGAGATGGTGTCGCCGCCGACCCATTTGCCGGCGCGCGGATTGCGCTTGAAGCGCTCGCGCTTCCAGGCCTGCGACGGCAGGATGCCGCTCTTCTCGTGCTCGAGGTCGATGCCGGTCTTTTCGCCGAAGCCGAACGGCTGCATGAAGTCGTGGATGCGGTCGATGCCCAGGTCGTTGCCGAGCTGGTAGTAATAGACGTCGCAGGACATCGCGATCGAGCGGTACATGTCGATGAAGCCGTGGCCGCCCTTCTTGTCGTCGTTGAAGCGGTGCCCGCCCAGCATGAAGAAGCCGGGATCGCTGATGCCGTACTGCGGCGTACGCACCCCGTATTCGAGCGCGGCCAGGGCCATGTAGGGCTTGAAGGTCGAGCCGGGCGGATAGGTGCCGGACAGCGGACGGTTCATCAGCGGCTTGTCGAGCGAGGTGTTGAGTGCGGTCCAGCTCTGCGGGTCGATGCCGTCGACGAACAGGTTGGGGTCGTAGCCGGGTTTCGAGACGTAGGCCAGGACGTCGCCGGTTTCCGGCTCGATCGCCACCAGGGCGCCGCGCTGGTCGCCGAAGGCTTCCTCGACCACCTTCTGCAGCTCGATGTCGATCGACAGGATCAGGTTGTCGCCCGGGGTCGGCGCGGTGCGCGACAGCGTGCGGATCGCGCGCCCGCCGGCGGAGCGCTCGACTTCCTCGTAGCCGGTCTGGCCGTGCAGCTGGCGCTCGTAGCTCTTTTCCAGGCCTTCCTTGCCGATGTGGTCGGTGCCGTTGTAGTTGGCGGCGTCGTCGCCGTTCTCGATCACCTTGGCCTCGGCCTGGTTGATGCGGCCGATGTAGCCCAGCACGTGCGAAGCGACCTCGCCCAGCGGGTACTGGCGGAACAGGCGCGCCTGCACCTCCACGCCCGGGAAGCGGAAGCGCTGCGCGGTGAAGCGCGCGACCTCGTCGTCGGTCAGGCGGGTGCGGATCGGCACGCTGGAAAAGTTCTTCGACTCTTCCATCAGGTGCTTGAAGCGCTTGCGGTCCTTCGGTTCGATCGTGACCAGCTTGGCCAGCTCGTCGATCACGGAATCCAAATTGGCTTCCAGCTTGGACGGCGTGATCTCGAGCGTGTAGGCCGAGTAGTTACTGGCCAGGACCACGCCGTTGCGGTCGGTGATCAGCCCGCGGTTCGGGACGATCGGCACCAGCGCGATGCGGTTGTCCTCCGCCTGCGCCATGTACTGGCTGTGCTTGACGACCTGCAGCCACACGAAGCGCGCCACCAGCAGGCCGAAGCAGATGAACACGAAGACGACCATCGCCGTCAGGCGCATGCGGAACAGGTGGATCTCGCGATCGCTGTCTTTAATCTCTGTCATCTAAAAATGGTACTCAACGTACGTATCGGGACTTCGCAAAACCGTCGCGAGCGGCAGCAGATGTGGCCGAGAAGCGCAGCTGTACTGGAGTACAGCGAGCATCGCAGGCCGCATATGCAAAGCGCAGCAGGTTTGGCGAACGTCCCATCAGATAGGGCGGGTGTGGTCTTTGTCGACCGCACGGCGTTGCGGGGCGAGCAAGACCCAGGTAATCACCGGCCACAGGACGACGGCCACCACGCTCTCGATGAAATGCAGCCAGCCCGGAAAGCGCCCGGTCACGGCAAAGCTCACCACCACCTGGATCGCCTGGGTCAGCAGCAGCAGCGGGAACACGTGCATCGCCTGGGTCATCAGCGGGAACCACAGCACGCGGCGGTGGATCATGATCGCCAGGTAGGACAGCAGCGTGTAGGCCAGCGCATTCTCGCCCAGCAGGGTGGCGTCATGCACGTCCATCAGCAGGCCCATGCAGAAGGCGATGCCGATGCCGACCTTGCGCGGCTGGTGGATGCCCCAGAAGACCAGCACCAGCGCGACGAAGTCCGGCGCGCCGATCCAGCGTCCCCAAGGCAGCAGGTTGAGCATGAAGGCGCAGATCAGGCTGAACGCGATGAACAGCGGGTTGACCGGCAGCAGGATGTAGTGAGGGCGGTTAGTCGTCGGCATCAGACGCCCTCCTGCGGCTTGGCGCCGGCCGTCACGGTTGCCGGCGCGGCCGTTGCCGGCGCCGGCGCCGCCTTATGCGCCGCCGGCGTGGCGGCGGACGGCGTCGCGGCCGGCACTGCGGGCGCGCCGGCGGCCGACTGCGGCTGATTGGCAGGAACGGCCGCACGCGCGGGTGCAGCTTGGGCAGCCGCGGCCGGGCGTACGCCGGCCGGTGCGCCGGCGCCACGCGAAGCAGCCGGCGCCGCAGCACCGTTCTGCGCCGCAGCCGCCCCACCCGCCTGCGCGGGCGCGGGCGACGCGTGCGCGCCCGCGTTGGCGCCGGCATTCGTCCCGGCCGCAGCAGCCGTACCGGCTGCCGGCGGGACCGCCGCCGGCAGCGGCTGGGCCTGCAGCGGCGGCAGCGGGATCGGCGCCATCTTCGGCAGGTTGCGCTTGGCCAGCGGCGCGCCGTTGACGGTCGTCTTGGCCGGCTCGTCCGGACGCGGCGGCAGCTGCTGGTCGGACATCACCACCAGCAGCTGGCGATGGCGGTCGATGCCGGCCAGTGGCTGGCACACCACGCGGCCAAACGCGCCGTTGGCGACCGATTCGACCTGGACCACCTTGGCCACCGCCAGGCCGGCCGGGTACATGCCGTCCAGGCCGGAGGTGACCAGGATGTCGCCGACCTGGATGTCGGCGTTGGGCGCGACGAAACGCAGGTCGAGCAGGCCCGACTGGCCGCGGCCGTAGGCCACGCTGCGCAGGCCGCTCCTGAGCACCTGGACCGGAATCGCCTGCTCCTTGTCGGTCAGCAGCGTGACTTCCGAGGTGAGCGGGAACACGCGCGTGACCTGGCCGACCACGCCGGCGTTGTCGATCACGGGCAGGCCGAGCTTGACGCCGTCGCGCGCGCCGCGATCGAGCACCACGCGGCGCGTGGACGGATCGCGCGCGTCGTACAGGATCTCGCTCATCATCGAGCGCACCGGCAGGTGTTCGCGCGCGTCCATCAGGTGGCGCAGGTGGGCGTTCTCGGCGGTCTGGAGCTGGGCCTGCTGCATGGCCTGGGCCATGGCGACCTGCTGGCTCTTCAGGTCGCGCACTTCCTTTTCCAGCGCGGAGATCGAGGAAAAGTAATCGCTCATGCTGGAGGCCGCGTTGCGCGGGGCCAGGGCCGCCATCTGCAGCGGATAGAGGACCGTGCCCGCCACCTGGCGCAGCACGGTCAGCGCGTGGAAGCGCGCGTCCACCACGAGCAGCGCGATCGAGAGCAGCGCGAACACCGTCACCTTGACCCTCGCAGGGGCGCCTTGCTTGAACAGCGGCGGAGGACTGTATTCCATGACTTCCAATAATCTACATCACCAAACGCGAAACCGGATGCGCAGCGAAACGCCGCGCATCCGGTTCACGTCAACAAGGTCGCTTCACCGCCGGATTTACTCGTACGAGAAGATCGAACCCAGCTTGTCCATGCGCTCGAGCGCCATGCCCGAGCCGCGCACCACGCAGGTCAGCGGGTCTTCCGCGACCAGCACCGGCAGGCCGGTCTCTTCCATCAGCAGGCGGTCCAGGTCGCGCAGCAGCGCGCCGCCGCCGGTCAGCATCATGCCCTTTTCGGCGATGTCGGCGCCCAGCTCCGGCGGGGTCTGCTCGAGCGCGTTCTTGACGGCCGAGACGATGTTGTTGAGCGGGTCGGTCAGCGCTTCCAGGATCTCGTTGCTCGAGATCGTGAACGAACGCGGGATGCCTTCGGACAGGTTGCGGCCCTTGACTTCCATCTCCTTGACTTCCGAGCCCGGGAAGGCCGAGCCGATGGCTTTCTTGATCGATTCGGCGGTCTGTTCGCCGATCAGCATGCCGTAGTTGCGGCGGATGTAGTTGACGATGGCTTCGTCGAACTTGTCGCCGCCGACGCGCACCGAGCCCTTGTACACCATGCCGCCCAGCGAGATGATGCCGACTTCGGTGGTGCCGCCGCCGATGTCGACCACCATCGAGCCGGTCGCTTCCGACACCGGCAGGCCGGCGCCGATCGCGGCCGCCATCGGCTCTTCGATCAGGTATACCTGCGAGGCGCCCGCGCCGAGCGCCGATTCGCGGATCGCGCGGCGCTCGACCTGGGTCGAACCGCACGGCACGCAGATGATGATGCGCGGCGACGGACGGAAGAATTTAGAGTCGTGCACCATGCGGATGAACTGCTTGAGCATCTGCTCGGTGACGGTGAAGTCGGCGATCACGCCATCCTTCATCGGGCGAATCGCTTCGATGTTGCCCGGCACCTTACCGAGCATCTGCTTGGCTTCTTTGCCGACCGCCTGGATCGTCTTCTTGCCGTTCGGGCCGCCTTCCTGGCGGATCGCGACGACCGACGGTTCATCCAGCACGATGCCCAGGCCACGCACGTAGATCAGGGTGTTGGCGGTACCCAGGTCGATGGCCAGGTCGTTCGAAAAGTAGCTGCGTAAAAAACCAAACATGTGTGTCCTGATGCGCAACCTCGTGCGCCTAAGCGGACCTCGAATGTTCAAGGTCCCTAACATTGATCGGGGAATCCTCGCCGCGAAGGATGAATCCGCATCGCGGGCTTGTCGTCATGCGCACGGGCGAGCTTTCGCCTCAGAACGCATTAGCCCGCCATTCTACCTTATAATTTGGCGTTTAAATGCTGAAAAACGGGCGGAAACATGCCCATATCAGGCTGCGAAATCGACGGCATTACCAAGCTTTTATCGGCTTTAACGCGCTGTTATTCAAAATTCATCATTCACAGAACACTCTTTGAACGCGGCGACGAGCCGCGCCATTTGCCATGTCCCTGACACTTTCAGACGTAAAACGGATCGCCAACCTGGCCCAGCTCGAAATGGACGACGCGCATGCCGAGACCGCCCTGAACGAGCTGAACGGGATTTTCGCCCTGGCCGAACAGATGCAGGCGGTCGACACGAGCGGTGTCGCGCCCCTGTCGCATCCGCTGGCGGTCATGGTCGACCTGCCGCTGCGCCTGCGCGAAGACGTGGTCAGCGAGGAAAACCATCGCGAAGACTACCAGGCGCCGGCCCCCAAGACCCAGGACGGCCTGTACCTGGTGCCGAAGGTCATCGAGTAAGGAGCACCGAACATGCATAACAAAACCTTAAAAGAGCTGTCGACGCTCCTGCACACGAAGCAGATCACGTCCACCGAGCTGACCCAGCACTTCCTGGACCGCATCGCCGCCAGCAACCACAACGCTTTCCTGCAGGTCGACGCCGCGCTGTCGCTGGCCCAGGCCAAGGCGGCCGACGCACGCCTGGCCGAGGGTTCGGCCGGCCCGCTGACCGGCATCCCGATCGCGCACAAGGACATTTTCGTCACCAAGGGCTGGCGCTCGACCGCCGCCTCGAAAATGTTGGGAAATTACGTCAGCCCCTTCGACGCGACCGTGGTCGAAAAACTTCTTGATGCCGGCATGGTCACGATCGGCAAGCTCAATTGCGACGAATTCGCGATGGGCTCGAGCAACGAGAACTCGGCCTTCGGCGCGGTGAAGAACCCGTGGGACGCGCAAGCCGTGCCGGGCGGTTCCTCGGGCGGTTCGGCCGCCGCGATCGCCGCGCGCCTGGCGCCGGCCGCGACCGGCACCGACACCGGCGGCTCGATCCGCCAGCCGGCCGCGTTCTGCGGCATCACCGGCATCAAGCCGACCTACGGCCGCGTGTCGCGCTTCGGCATGATCGCGTTCGCCTCCTCGCTCGACCAGGGCGGCCCGATGGCGCGCACCGCCGAGGATTGCGCCATGCTGCTGGGCGAGATGGTCGGCTTCGACACGCGCGATTCGACCAGCCTGACCGCCGAGCAAGGCAACGTGCGCGAAGACTTCACGCTGCAGCTGAAGGAATCGCTGGCCGGCCTGCGCATCGGCGTACCGAAGGAATACTTCGGCGAAGGCCTGGCGCCGGACGTCGAGCAGGCCGTGCGCGCCGCGCTCGACCAGTTCGTCAAGCTGGGCGCGACCCTGGTCGAGATCTCGCTGCCCAAGACCTCGCTGTCGATCCCGGTGTACTACATCATCGCCCCGGCGGAAGCCTCGTCGAACCTGTCGCGCTTCGACGGCGTGCGCTACGGTTACCGCGCGCCCGAGTACGGCGACCTGCAGGACATGTACAAGAAGACGCGCGCGCAAGGCTTCGGCAAGGAAGTCCAGCGCCGCATCATGGTCGGCACCTACGTGCTGTGCCACGGCTACTACGACGCCTATTACGTGCAGGCGCAAAAGATCCGCCGCCTGATCGCCGACGACTTCCAGGCCGCGTTCAAGGACAAGTGCGACGTCATCATGGGCCCCGTGGCCCCGACCGTGGCATGGGATCTCGGCGCGAAGGCCAACGACCCGGTCGCCAACTACCTGGCCGACATCTTCACGCTGTCGACCAGCCTGGCCGGCCTGCCCGGCATGTCGATCCCGGTCGGTTTCGGCCAAGGCGAGAAAAACGCCAAGCGTCCGGTCGGCCTGCAAATCATCGGCAACTACTTCAGCGAATCGAAGCTGCTGAACATCGCGCACCAATACCAGCAAGCGACCGACTGGCACCAGCGCGCGCCTGAAGGCGTCTAACGCAGGCGATAAGGAGAACAGAATATGCAATGGGAAGTCGTCATCGGTCTCGAGAACCACGTCCAGCTCACGACCAACTCGAAAATCTTCAGCGGCAGCTCGATCCGGTTCGGCGCCGAGCCGAACACGCAGGCCAGCCCGGTCGACCTGGCGCTGCCGGGCGTGCTGCCCGTGATGAACAAGGGCGCGGTCGAGCGCGCGATCCGCTTCGGCCTGGCGGTCGGGGCGAAGATCGCGCCGCACTCGGTGTTCGCGCGCAAGAACTACTTTTACCCCGACCTGCCCAAGGGCTACCAGATCAGCCAGTTCGAGGAACCGGTGGTCCAGGGCGGCACCGTCAGCTTCGCCTACGAGAAGGACGGCAAGCTGGAAACCAAGACCGTCAACCTCACGCGCGCGCACCTGGAAGAAGACGCCGGTAAATCGCTGCACGAGGATTACCACGGCATGAGCGGCATCGACCTGAACCGCGCCGGCACGCCGCTGCTCGAGATCGTCTCCGAGCCGGAAATCCGCAGCGCCGCCGAAGCGGTCGCCTACGCCAAGGCGCTGCACTCGCTGGTGATGTGGCTGGGTGTCTGCGACGGCAACATGCAGGAAGGTTCGTTCCGCTGCGACGTCAACGTCTCGGTGCGCCCGCTCGGCCAGACCGAATTCGGCACCCGCTGCGAGATCAAGAACCTGAACTCGTTCCGCTTCATGGAAGAGGCGATCCACTACGAGGTGCGCCGCCAGATCGAGCTGATCGAAGATGGCGGCAAGGTCGTGCAGGCCACGCGCCTGTGGGACCCGGACCGCAAGGAAACGCGCCAGATGCGCTCGAAGGAGGACGCGCAGGACTACCGCTACTTCCCCGACCCCGACCTGCCGCCGCTGACCATCTCGAACGACTGGATCGAGCGCGTGAAGCTGAGCATGCCCGAACTGCCGGGCGCCATGCGCGAGCGCTTCACCGGCGAGTACGGCCTGCCCGAATACGACGCGCTGGTGCTGACCGCGTCGCAGACGATGGCCACCTACTACGAAGCCGTGGTCGCCGAGGCCGGCAAGGAAAACGCCAAGGCCGCCGCCAACTGGCTGATGGGCGACGTGTCCTCGGCGTTGAACCGCGAAGGCGTCGACATCGCCGAGTCGCCGGTCGAGGCGTTGCAGCTGGCCCTGCTCCTGAAGCGCATCCAGGACGGCACGATCTCGAACAACGCCGGCAAGAAGGTGTTCAGCCTGATGTGGGAAGCGCGCACCGGCGAGGAAAACCTGGCCGACCTCATCATCGAGCGCGAAGGCCTGAAGCAGATCTCGGACACCGGCGCGATCGAAGCGATCGTCGACGAAGTCCTGGCGGGCAACGCCAAGTCGGTCGAGCAGTACAAGGCCGGCAAGGAAGCCGCGATCAATGCGCTGATCGGCCAGTGCATGAAGGCCTCGAAGGGCAAGGCCAATCCGGCGCAGGTCACGGAGCTGCTCAAGAAGAAGCTGGCGGCCTGAGCCAGCCTTGCCTCTTCAAAGACCGGGCTCGACCCGGTTTTTTTTCGTCATTCGGCGCTGGAGGTAGTTTCGGAATTTAAGAAATACTTTTGAAACCGCACGGGTTATCCAGGAAAGTTTCGGAATTTCAGAAATACTTAAAAATTTCTGGGCTATACTTGTTTTATCCCTGAAATTCCGAAACTACCTGGATCATGCCAAACGCTCCTTTCGTCCTCGTCGATGCAACCAAGCTCGGCCCCTTGGTTCGTCAACGTCGGCGCGCACAGCAACTTCGGATCGATGATGCCGCCCAGCTGATAGGCGTGTCGCAAGACCTGATGTCACGCCTTGAAAACGGCCAGGGTACGGTCAGGCTGGACAAGGCGCTTGCCATCCTCGACGCCCTTGGGCTGGCAATGGTCGTGGTCCCGAAAGAGCACCCATGGCTGCGTCAGGCGCAGATCGACGGCTCCACGCCGGCATCCGACTCGAAGGCGCCTACGTGAACGTCGCACTGGACGTTCTGGCAAATGATGCTCTCGCGGCGCGCCTGGCGCACGTCCCGCTGGACGATGCATGGTCGCTCGCCTACACGCAAGCGTGGCGCGCCGATTCCATGGCCTTTCCGTTCTCTCCGCCATTGCCGCTGACTGCACCTGATGCAGCTTACGACTCGCGTACGGTCAAGCGGTTCATCGAAAACCTGCTGCCGGAAGGCCGAGCCCTCGACGATGCGGTGGCCGCCAACGGACTCGCCCGAAGCAATGTATTCGGCCTGATCCGGGCACTCGGCACGGAAACCGCCGGGGTGCTGCGCTTTCGCGATTCGGCGCAGGACACGCCACTGTCGGCTACCCCAGATGTCCAGCGCGAGGTCACGGTCGAGGAACTGGATGCGCGCATCGCCGACCGCGCGACGCCGTTTTCGGTCTGGGACGGCAAAGTGCGCATGTCGGTCGCGGGCGTACAGGACAAGCTTCTGGTCTACCTCGACGCACCGCTGTCGGAGGGGGGACGCATGTTCCTGGTCGATGGTCCTCGTCTGGCCTCGACCCACCTGCTCAAACCGGACCTGGGCCAGCCCCGCTTGCCGCACCTTGCGGTCAACGAACATTTTTGCATGCGCCTGGCACATCGCATCGGCCTGCCGGTTGCCGATGCCGACTTGGTACGCACGCCCCGTCCGGTGCTCGTGGTACGGCGTTTCGACCGGGTGATGCAAGGCCAGGGCGATGCGCGCCGGGTCCAACGGCGGCACATGGTGGATACCTGTCAAGCGTGCGACCTGCCGGTAGGATTCAAGTACGAACGTAACCTCGGCAAGAGTGCGGAAGTCCGCGCAGTGCGCGACGGCGTCAGCTTCGCACGCCTGTTCGCGCTTGCCGACCTGGCTGCCAACAAAGCCTTGGCAAAGCGCGCCATGCTGCAATGGGCCTTGTTTCAGTTCCTGATCGGGAACAGCGACGCCCACGGGAAAAACTTCTCGTTTTTCGTCGGGCCGGGCGGCTACCTCGAGCCGACACCCTGGTACGACCTGGTCAGCGTCGTCCAATACACGCATTTCGACACCGACCTCGCGATGGCGTTCGGCGATGCCTTCACCCTGGACGAGATCACGCCTTTCGCCATGGCCGACTTTGCCGTACGTTGCGGTATCGATCGGAAGCTGATGCGGCGTGAGGCGCAACGGCTCGCCACGCGCGCACGCACGGCCGCGTCCGTGCAAGCGCGCGCGCCCGAGTACGCGGATGATGAGCGCAGCTTCGTCATGCAGCTGGCTGCGTTCGTCGATGCGCAGGCGCTGCGCCTGACGCAACTGACAGCCGATGCGGCGACGATCGCGGACGACTTCCTCTGAAACCGCCGCGGCGCGCGGACGCGCCGAGCGCATTTTTACGCGCCCGTTGCAGCCCTTGCCAATCTGTATACACCGCGTTTACGCCCTTCTCGATAAGCTGACCTCGTCATCATTCATCGAAAGGACGTCACATGTTCGAGATCATCGGTTTGATCGTTGCAGGCGTGGTGCTCGTGTTTCTCGTGTTCGCCGTGGCCAGCAGCGTGGTCTACATCCCCAACGACAAGATCGGGATCGTGGAAAAAAAGTGGTCGGGGCGCGGCTCCGTGCATGCCGGCTTCGTCGCGCTGCATGGCGAAGCCGGCTTCCAGCCCGACGTGCTGCGCGGCGGCTTCCATTTGTACGCGCCGTTCCAGTACCGGGTGCACCGCCAGAACCTGGTGACCATCCAGCAAGGCACCCTGGCCTACGTGTTCGCGCGCGACGGCCTGCCGATGGCGCCGAGCCAGAACCTCGGCTGCAACAAGGCCGCCGACGATTTCACGGACGTCGCGGCGTTTCTCTCCAAGGGCGGCCAGAAGGGCTTGCAGCGCAAGATCCTGCGTGAAGGCACGTATGCGATCAACCTGGCGCAGTTCGTGGTGCTGGCCGAGAACCACGTGTATGCCCTGCCCCTGCCCGGCGACGCCAACGTCAACGCCAGGGGTGAGATCAGCGGCATCCTGGCCGCCGTGCACGACGACCTGGTGGCGCGCGGCGGTTTCCGGCCGCTGGTGATCCGCGAAGACAGGCTGGCCGTGGTCACGAGCCACGAAGGCCAGTCGCTGCCCGAGGGGACCATCGTCGCGCCAGTGGTCGGCGCCGACCCGGCCGATGCACAGCGCTACCACCACGACTTCCAGGAACCGGAAATCTTCATCGACGCCGGTGGCTACAAGGGGCGCCAGCTGCAGGTGCTGGTCGAGGGGACCTATTACCTGAACGCGCGCTTCGCCTCGTGGGAAATCGTGGCCAAGACCGAGGTGCCGGTCGGCTTCGTCGGCGTGGTGGTGTCGTACACAGGCAAGGCCGGCCAGGACCAGACCGGCGACGACTACCGCCACGGCGAGCTGGTCGGCGTCGACGAGAAAGGCGTGCAGGCCACCCCGCTCCTGCCCGGCAAGTACGCGCTCAACCCGTATGCCAAGCGCGTGATCGAAGTGCCGACCACGAACTTCATCCTGAAGTGGCAGGCCGGCGCGATCGGCTCGCACGAGCTGGACAAGCACCTGTCCGAGGTCTCCCTGATCACCAAGGACGCGTTCGAGCCGGACCTGCCGCTGTCGGTGGTGGTCAACATCGACTACAAGATGGCGCCGCTGGTGATCCAGCGCTTCGGCGACATCCGCAAACTCGTCGAGCAGACCCTGGACCCGATGGTGGCCGCGTACTTCAAGAACGTCGGCCAGCGCAAGACGCTGATCGAACTGCTGCAGGAGCGCTCGGACATCCAGGAACGCGCGATCGAAGAAATGCGCCGCAACTTCGAGGGCTACAACCTGACGCTCAACGAGGTCCTGATCGGCACCCCGCGCGCCAAACCCGGCGATACCCAGATCGAGACCATCCTGCGCCAGCTGCGCGAGCGCCAGGTCTCGCGCGAGCAGCTCGAGACCTACCGCACCAAGGAAGCGGCGGCGCAGCAGGAACGCATCCTGCGCGAAGCCGAGGCGCGCGCCAAGCAGCAGACTTCGATCACCGAATCCGAACTGGCGGTGCGCATCGCCGAGAACCAGGGCAGCGCCGCCGTGCAGAAGGCGATCAAGTCGGCCGAGGAAGCGCGCCAGGGCGCGGCCGGCGCGGCCGACGCCAAGCGCCGCCTGGCCGAGGCCGAAGCCTACCAGGTGGAGGCGGTCGGCCAGGCCCAGGCCAAGGCGACGGAGATGAACGTGGCGGCCTACGGCCGCCCGGAACTGCAGTTCCAGCAGACCGTGCTGCTGCGCTTTGCCGAGGCGATCGAACGCGGCCAGGTGGCGCTGGTGCCGTCGATCCAGGTCGGTGGCGGCCCGGCAGGCGCGGGTGGTGGCGGCACGGCGCTGGATGCTTTCCTGGCGATGGCGGTCAAGCAGATGGCGGCCGCGCCGGCCGTGGTCCCGGCAGCGGGTCCCTTGCTCGTGCCTGAAACGCACAAATGAAGTACCGAAGGTTCATCAATCGCGGGCCTGTTCGATTGTTATGCTGTCGCCTCTGCTTTTCACGTGCGAACAAAAAGGAGAACCGTCATGTATGCAATCACTGGAATCACCGGCCAGGTCGGCGGCGCCGTCGCCCGCTCGCTGCTCAAGGCCGGCAAACAGGTCCGCGCCGTCGTCCGTAGCGCCGACAAGGGCGCGCCCTGGGCCGCGCTCGGCTGCGAAGTCGCTGTCGCCGACAACACCGACGTGGCCGGGATGACCGCGGCGTTTGCCGGCACCGAAGGCGTGTTCGTGCTGATGCCGCCGACCTACGACCCGATTCCCGGCTACCCTTTGACGATCGCCGCCATCGCCGCGGTCCGCGAGGCCTTGACCGCCGCCAAGCCCGCCAAGGCGGTGGTGCTGTCGACCGTCGGCGGTCACGTCGAACGCGAGAACCTGCTGAACAACCTGAAGATGACCGAAGACGGCCTGCGCGACCTGCCGGTCCCGGTCGCCTTCCTGCGCGCCAACTGGTTCATGGAGAACGCCTCCTGGGACCTGGACGCGGCCAAGACCGGCACTATCAAGAGCTACCTGCAGCCGCTGGACCGTGCGATCGGCATGGTCTCGACCGAGGACATCGGCGCCACCGCGGCCGACCTGCTGCAGGAAACCTGGAACGGCGCACGCGTCATCGAGCTGGACGGCCCGGCCGCCGGCGTGTCGCCGAACGACATCGCGGGTGCCTTCGCCAAGTCCCTGGGCCACGCGGTCGAAGTGACGGCCGTGCCGCGCGACCAGTGGGAGCCGACCTTCCGCGCCCAGGGCGCACAGAACCCGATTCCGCGCATCCAGATGCTGGACGGCTTCAACGAAGGCTGGCTGGTGTTCGAAGGCGGCGCCGTCGAACAGCGCCGCGGCGCCACCACGCTGCAGCAGGCGATCGACCGCCTGGTGCAAGCGAAGGCCGCGGCCTGATCACCGTTTCATGTAGAGGCGGCCGCGCTCTTCGCTGACCGCGGCCACTCTACCCCCAACGTCAGGCAGGACCAAGCGCGCTCAGGAAGTCGAGGAAGGCCACGGCCTTGGCCGGCAGGTGCCGGCGCGACGGGTACAGTGCGTACAGCGGAAAGCGCTCGTCCGGCCAGTCCGGGAACAGGTCGACCAGGCGTCCTTGCGCGAACAGGTGCTCGGCGCCCAGCTCCATCAGCTGGCCGATGCCGTAGCCGGACAGGCAGACCGCGTGCAGCGAACCGGCGTCGTTGAGCGTCAGCGGCGCCTGCGTCTGCACCTCGACCTTCTTGCGGCCGCGATGGAATTCCCAGGAATACAGGCGGCCCGAATGCGGATCGCGGAACTGCAGGCAGACGTGGCGCCCGTCGGCCAGGTCCTGCGGTTTCACGGGCCGCCCGTGCCTTGCGATGTAGCTCGGCGCGGCGGCCGTGACGATGCGCGTGTCGAGCAGCTTGCGCGCCACCAGGCTCGACGAGACCGGCGTGCCGAAGCGCACCGCCAGATCGAAACCGTCGCCGACCAGGTCGCCGAGCTGGTCGCGGTTGACCAGCTCGAGCTGCAGTTCGGGATGGCGCTCCAGGAAAGTGCCGAGCTGCGGGCCCAGCACCAGGCGCGAGAAGAACGGGTCGATGTTCACGCGCAGCCGCCCGCGTACCTGCGCGCCGCTCTGGCTGGCCGACGACGTCGCCTCTTCCAGCCCGGCCAGCAAGGGCATCACCCGCTCGCACAGCGCGCGTCCCTCTTCCGTCAGCACCACCGCGCGCGTGGTGCGCTCGAACAGGCGGATGCCGAGCCGCTCTTCCAGGCGCGAGATGGCGCGGCTGACCGCCGACGGCGAGATCCCGAGCACCACGCCCGCGCGCGCGAAGCTGCCGCTGTCCACCACGGCGCCCAGCACGCCCAGGCCATTCATCATGCGTTCGTCGTAGGCCATGCCGTCGTTGACAGACGGGCGTGCTTACGCGATGCCGTACTGCTGGCGATACGCGGCAACCGCGTCCTTGTGCTGCCCCAGCGACGGATCCGCCTCCAGGTAGCCGAACAGGTCGGCCAGGTTGGCGATCGAGATCACCGGGATGCCGTAGTTCTGGCTGACTTCCTGCACCGCCGACAGCGGCGACAGCACGCCATCCTTGCCGCCGCGTTCCATGCGGTCGAGCGCGATCAGCACGGCGGCAGGCTCGGCGCCGGCTGCGCGGATCATCTGCACCGATTCGCGCACCGAGGTGCCGGCCGAGATCACGTCGTCGATGATCACGACCTTGCCCTTCAGTTGCGCGCCGACGATGGTGCCGCCTTCGCCGTGGTCCTTGGCTTCCTTGCGGTTGTAGGCGAACGAGGTGTTGTGGCCTTTCGACGCCAGCGCCACCGCGGTGGCGGAGGCCAGCGTGATGCCCTTGTAGGCGGGGCCGAACAGCATGTCGAACTGAACGCCCGAATCGATCAGCGTCTGCGCGTAGAACTGCGCCAGCTGACCCAGCGTCGCGCCGTCGTGGAACAGTCCCGCGTTGAAGAAGTACGGCGACAGGCGGCCGGCCTTGGTGGTGAACTGGCCGAATTTGAGCACTCCCGTCGAGACGGAAAACGCGATAAACTGTTGACGCAAGTTGTTCACGATGACCCCATAGAATTTTCAATGGCCGCTATTTTACCGTGCGGCCCGTCTCTCTTCTTCCCATGCCAAGAATTATCTCCGCCAACCTGAACGGCATCCGCTCGGCCCACAAGAAGGGCTTTTTCGACTGGATGGCCAAGCAGGACGCCGATTTCGTCTGCGTCCAGGAACTGAAGGCCCAGCAGGCCGACATGACCGAGGCCTTCCTCGTCCCGCACGGCTACCACGGCCATTTCCACTACGCCGAAAAGAAGGGCTATTCGGGCACCGGCGTCTACAGCCGCACCAGGCCGGACAACGCGAAAATCGGTTTCGGCTGCCTCGAATTCGACAACGAAGGCCGCTACACCCGCGTCGACTGCGGCGACCTGACCGTCATTTCACTGTATGCCCCGTCCGGTTCGTCCTCGCCGGAGCGCCAGGAAGCCAAGTTCCGCTTCATGGAAGTGTTCCTGCCGCACCTGCAGGAATTGCAGGCCGAAGGCCGCGAGGTCGTCGTGTGCGGCGACTGGAACATCGCGCACAAGGAAATCGACCTCAAGAACTGGAAGGGCAACCTGAAGAATTCCGGTTTCCTGCCCGAGGAGCGCGCCTGGATGACGCGCATCTTCGACGAGCTCGGCATGGTGGACGTCCACCGCGGCGTCGACCAGCGCCCCGAGCAGTACACCTGGTGGAGCAACCGCGGCCAGGCCTGGGCCAAGAACGTCGGCTGGCGCATCGACTACCACGTCGCCACCCCGGGCATCGCCGCCAAGGCGCATGCGGTCTCGGTCTACAAGGACGAGCGCTTCTCGGACCACGCGCCCTTGATCATCGACTACGCGCCGTGACCGGTCTGCGGATCCGATAAACCACGGACACGCGAAATCTCACACGCCCGGCCAGTGGAGCACGCGCCGGCTTTCGAAGCTGCGCGCCGCGCCGGTCAGTGGATCGTCGAAGCCGATGCGGCGCGCCAGCAGCTGCAGCGGTGCGGAAAAATCGTCGCCCTTGCACGGCAGCGCGACCGGATAAAAGGCATCGTTCAGGATCGGCACGCCCAATGAGGCCATGTGCAGGCGCAGCTGGTGCTTGCGGCCGGTGTGCGGGTGCAGGCGGTAATGCGCCAGCGCGCCGCGCTGCTCGATCAACTCGACACGGGTCTCGGAGTTCGGCTCGCCCGCCTCTTCCTTCATGACGAAGAACTTGTCGCCGTCGACCATGCGGCTGCGGTAAGTGAACGGGAAGGCATGCCCTGCCAGCATCGGCGCCAGCGCCTCGTACACCTTGCGGATGCTGCGCTTCTGGAACATCGACTGGTAGGTGCCGCGCGTGGCCAGGTTGTGCGAGAAGATGACGACGCCGGCGGTCTCGCGGTCCAGGCGATGGATCGGCGTCAGGTGCGGCAGTTCCAACTTGCGTTTCAGGCGCACCAGCAGCGTCTCGCGCAGGAAGCGCCCGGTCGGGATCATCGGCACGAAGTGCGGCTTGTCGACCACCAGCAGGTGCTCGTCCTGGAACAGGATGGCTTCCTCGAACGGGATCGGCGTCTCCTCGTCGAGCTCGCGGTAGTACCAGATGCGCATGCCCTGGCGCACGTGGCTGTCGGGGCCCAGCACCTCGCCTTTGGCGTCGACCACGTCTCCGCGCGCCAGCCGATCCAGCCAGGATGGGCCGGCGATCTCGGAAAAGCGCTCTTCCAGGAAGCGCAGCATGCCGCCGGGACGGTCTTCGGTGATCCACAAGTAGCTGGGCGCGACGCCGTCGCGGATCGGCAGCGGGACATGGGAATTGGCCTCGGCCTGGTGGCCTTTGCGGACGAAACGAGCCATCGGTCTCCTGTGTGATCTGGGTGAGTTCAGCGCGATGCGAGATTGGTGCGGTAAGGCGGCAGCCGCTCGAGCGGCAGGTTTTTCGCGCGCGCGTACAGCGGCAGCAGCACGTTCATGTGCGCCCCGATCTGCTGCAGGCGCTCGGGACCGCCCGGATGGTCGGACACGATCGCCGGCGGCGCGCCGCGCCCGTCGAGCGCCGCCATCTTGTTCCACAGCGCCAGGCCGGCGCGCGGATCGTAGCCGGCCCGCGCCGCGATGTCCAGGCCGACCAGGTCGGCCTCACGCTCCTCGTCGCGCGAGAACTTCAGCACCAGCATCTGGCCGGCGGTATGGGTCGCGCCGCGCACGTCGACGCCGAGCCAGGCCGACAGCGCCGCCCCGCCGAGCTGGCTGGCCAGGCCGGTGGCGGTGGCCTTGCTCATGCGCTCGCGCCCGTGCTCGCGCAGCGCATGCGCGATCTCGTGGCCCATCACCGCGGCGATCTCGTCGTCGGTCAGCTTGAGCTTGTCGAGGATGCCGGTGAAGAAGGCGATGCGCCCGCCCGGCATGCAGAAGGCATTGACCTGCTCCGACCTGAGCAGGTTGACCTGCCACTGCCAGCGCTGCGCCTCCGGGTTCCAGCGCGCGGTGTGCGGGATCAGCCGGTCGGCGATCGCGCGCAGGCGCGCGAGCTGGCGGTCGTTGCCTGGCGCCAGCACGCCCTTGTCCCTGGCCTGGCTCATCAGCGCCAGGTACTGCTGGGCCGACTGCTGGTTGACGACTTCCTCGGGCGCGGCCAGGTCGCGCCAGAGGCCGGCCACGCCGCCCTTGGGCAGCGGCTTGACGGCGATGCCGTCCTGGACCACCTGGCCCTGCGGCCGCTCCTGGGCCGATGCGGGCGCCGCGCTGGCCGCGCCGAGCAGCGCCAGCGGGAACATCAGCCGTAGCGCGTGGCGCTTGTAGTGGATTCTTTTCATGCTCGCCTCCTCGATGCGTATTGACACGCATTTTACGGTCAATGTCGAGCGCATCATCGCCCAGCCGGCGCCGCCGATCAAGCGAGCACGAGATCCTTCTTGCGCAACCTGAACACCGCCAGGCTGCCGCGCAGGTTGGGCAGGAAGTTGACCACCCTGCCCTCGGCCAGCGCGACGTACTCCAGCACTTCCAGGCCGCACTTCTCGGCCAGGTCCTTGAAGTCGTAAATGGTCGCGTAACGGACGTTGGGCGTGTCGAACCACTGGTAAGGCAGCGAGCGCGACAGCGGCATGCGGCCCTTCAGCAGCGCGGCGCGGTGCGGCCAGTAGGCGAAGTTCGGGAACGACACGATCGCTTCCTTGCCGACGCGGACGATGTCGCGCAGGCGCGCTTCCACATGCTGCATCATCTGCAGCGAGGACAGGCTCAGCACCACGTCGAAGGCGTCGTCGGCGAACAGGTCCAGGCCCTGCTCCATGTCGTGCTGGATCACGTTGATGCCGCGCCGGGTACTTTCCAGCACCTTGTCGTCGGCGATCTCGACGCCGTAGCCGCTGCAGTTCTTGCTCGTCTCCAGGTAGCGCAGCATGGCGCCGTCGCCGCAGCCGACGTCCAGCACGTGCGCGCCCTGCTCCACCCAGTGCGCGATGAAGGCCAGGTCGGGGCGCAGGGTGCTCAGGTCTTCGAATTTCATGTAGCCTCCTTCCAGATGCGCTCGTAATAGGCGCGCACGATGTTCATGTAGCGCGCGTCCTCCAGCAGGAAAGCGTCGTGGCCGTGCGGCGCGTCGATCTCGGCGTAGCTGACCTTGCGGCGGTTGACCAGCAGCGCCTCGACGATCTCGCGGCTGCGCTCCGGCGAGAAGCGCCAGTCGGTGGTGAACGAGGCGATCAGGTACTGCGCGCGCGTGCTTTGCAGCGCCTTGGCCAGGCTGCCGCCGTGCTCGCGCGCCGGGTCGAAGTAGTCGAGCGCCTTGGTGATCAGGAGGTAGGTGTTGGCGTCAAAGTATTCCGAAAACTTGTCGCCCTGGTAGCGCAAATAGGATTCGATCTCGAAGTCGACGCCGAAGCCGAATTTGTAGTCGTTCCCCTCGGCCTCGTTGCGCAGCTTGCGGCCGAATTTCTCCGCCATGTCGTCGTCCGACAGATAGGTGATGTGGCCGACCATGCGCGCCACTTTCAGGCCATTCTTGGGCACCACGCCATGCTCGTAGAAATCGCCGCCGCGGTAGTCCGGGTCGGACAGGATGGCCTGGCGCGCGACGTCGTTGAAGGCGATGTTCTGCGCCGACAGCTTGGGCGTCGAGGCGATCACGATGCAGTGGCGCAGGCGCTCGGGGAACATGATGCTCCAGGCCAGCGCCTGCATGCCGCCCAGCGAGCCGCCCATCACTGCGGCGAACTGCTGGATGCCGAGCCGGTCGGCCAGCCGCGCCTGGGCCGCGACCCAGTCCTCGACCGTCACCACCGGGAACGCCGCGCCATAAGGCTTGCCGCTGGCCGGGTTGACGTGCATCGGCCCGGTCGAGCCGAAGCAGGAACCGAGGTTGTTGATGCCGATGACGAAGAAGCGGTCGGTGTCGACCGGCTTGCCCGGCCCGACCATGTTATCCCACCAGCCGGTGCTCTTGGGCTGGTCGGCGTAGTGGCCGGCCACGTGGTGCGAGGCATTCAGCGCGTGGCAGATCAGGACGGCGTTCGATTTGTCGGCGTTCAGCGTGCCGTAGGTTTCGTACATCAGCGTGTAGTCGCCGATGGCCGCGCCGCTCTGCAGGCGCAAGGGTTCGGCGAAATGCATCGCCTGGGGTGAAACGATTCCGATGGATCCCATGAGACTCTTATTAAATGGACTGCAGCTGCTCCACGGCGTCGGCGATGGCGGCCGGCTCCATCGCGCGCAGGATGCGGCGCGTGCGCGGCTGCAGCAGCGTCAGGTCGCTCGACAGGATCGCCTGCTTGACCGCCAGCAGCTGGGCCGGGTGCATCGAGAATTCGCGCAGTCCCATGCCGAGCAGCAGGCGCGTGAGCTTGACGTCGCCCGCCATCTCGCCGCACACGGCGACGTCGATGCCGGCCTTGGCGCCGGCGGCGATCGTCATCGCGATCAGGTTCAGCACCGCGGGGTGGAGCGGATTGTACAGGTGCGCCACCTCGTAGTCGACGCGGTCGATGGCCAGCGTGTACTGGATCAGGTCGTTGGTGCCGATCGAGAGGAAATCCATGCGCTTGACGAACATCGGCAGCGCCAGCGCCGCGGCCGGGATCTCGATCATGGCGCCGACCTCGATCGCCTCGTCGAACTTGACGTTCTGCTCGCGCAGCTGCTGCTTGGCCTGGGCGATCATGGCCAGCGACTGGTCGATCTCGAAGGCGTGCGCCAGCATCGGGATCAGGATGCGCACCTTGCCGAATGCGGAGGCACGCAGGATCGCGCGCAGCTGGGTCAGGAACAGCTGCGGCTCGGCCAGGCAGTAGCGGATCGCGCGCAGGCCCAGCGCCGGATTCAGGGCGGTGTGCTCGGTCTGGTCGAGCGGCTTGTCGGCGCCGACGTCGAGCGTGCGGATCGTCACCGGCCGGCCCTTCATCGCCAGCACGGCCTTGCGGTACTGCTCGAACTGCTCGTCCTCGTCCGGTACGCGCAGGCCCTGGGCACCGCGGCCCATGAACAGGAATTCGGAGCGGAACAGGCCGACGCCGACCGCGCCCGCGTCCAGCGCCGGGCCGCAATCGTCGGGCAGCTCGATGTTGGCCAGCAGCGTGATCGGCGTGCCGTCCTTGGTGACCGCCGGCGTCTTCTTCAGCTTGAGCAGGCGTTTTCTCGCCTTGAGCAGCGCGGCCTGGCGCGCGCGGTACTGGTCCAGCACCAGCGCGCTCGGGTTGCAGATGACGACGCCGGCGTCGCCGTCGACGATCACCCAGTCGTCCTGCTCGACCAGGCGCGAGGCCTGGCTCATGCCGACCGCGGCCGGGATGTCCAGGCTGCGCGCGACGATGGCGGTATGCGAATTCTGGCCGCCGACGTCGGTCACGAAGCCGACGAACGAGCGGTCGCGGAAGGCCAGCATGTCGGCCGGCGAGATGTCGTGGGCCACCACGATCATCTGCGGCTGGTACTGGTCCTCGCCGACCGGCGGCGCCGGCGGCGTGGTGAGCGCGGTCCCCATCAGCACTTTCAGCACGCGCTCGGCGACCTGCTGGATGTCCTGCTTGCGCTCGCGCAGGTACTCGTCTTCGATCTCGTCGAACTGCGCCGACAGCTCGTCGATCTGCGTCACCAGCGCCCACTCGGCGTTGTAGTGGCGGCTGCGGATGATGTCGAGCGGCGCTTCCGAGATCATCGGATCGGACAGGATCAGCACGTGCACGTCGATGAACGCGCCCAGTTCCGTGGGCGCATCCTTGGGCAGCTCGGTCCACAGCTCCTGCAAGTTGCGGTGCACCGCGGCGAACGCGTCCTGCAGGCGCTTGACCTCGGCCTCGACCTGCTCTTCCGGCACCAGGTAGTGCTTGACGTCGAGCGCGGCCGGCGTGAGCAGGTGCGCGCGCCCGATCGAGATCCCGCGCGAGACCGGAATGCCGTGCAGTGTGAACGATGCCATCGAGGGTCCCTGGAAGCGACTGCCGCGCGAATCAGGCATTAGAGCACCTCGAACAAAGTCGTCGAGGTGATCATTCGCCTTCGCCGAACTTATCGTTGATCAGTGCCGTCAACGCCGCGATGCAGGCTTCCTCGTCCGGTCCGTCGGCCTCGAGCGTGACCTTGGCGCCCTTGCCGGCGGCCAGCATCATCACGCCCATGATCGACTTGGCATTGATGCGGCGCGCGTTGCGGGTCAGCCAGACGTCGCTCTGGTATTTGGCGGCCAGCTGGGTGAACTTGGCGGAAGCGCGGGCATGCAGGCCCAGTTTATTAACAATCTCGAGTTCTTGTTGGATCATGTTGTCGTTTTAATAGAGTGGGCGGCTAGGTGCCGACCCGGATCCGGTTGTCCACCCTGACCGCGCCGTTCTGCGCGCCGGCCAGCGCCATCTCGACCACCACGTCGAGGGTGTCGCGGCGATAGGTGATCGCGCGCAGCAGCATCGGCAGGCTGATGCCTGCGATGACTTCGACCCGCCCCGCTTCGGCCAATCGGTTGCAGCAGTTGGACGGCGTGCCGCCCTTGATGTCGGTGATGACCAGCACGCCGTCGCCGTCGTCGAGACGGCAGATGGCCTGGCGCGCCAGTTCATTGACCTGCGCGGTGTCCTGGTCCGCCGTCACGTCGATCGCTTCGAAGCGCTCGGTCGGGCCGCGGAACACATGCGCCACCGCGGCGATGAATGCCTGACCCAGCGGTGCGTGGGTCATCAGCAGAATGCCTACCATAATCGTTTAGTTTCCCGTTACCTTCCGTTCGACGGCGTCGATGAACATCGCTGCGACGTCGAAACCGGTCTGGTCGGTGATCTCCTGGAAGCAGGTCGGGCTGGTGACGTTCACTTCGGTCAGGAAATCGCCGATCACATCCAATCCTACCAGCAACAGGCCACGCTCGGCCAGCACCGGGCCCAGAGCCTCGGCGATCTCGCGGTCGCGCTCCGAAATCGGCTGCGCCACGCCGGTGCCGCCGGCGGCCAGGTTGCCGCGCACTTCGCCGGCCTGCGGGATGCGCGCCAGCGCGAACGGCACCGGCTTGCCGTCGATGACCAGCACGCGCTTGTCGCCCTTGACGATGGCCGGGATGTACTTCTGGGCCATGATGGTGCGCGCGCCGTTGTCTGTCAGGGTCTCGATGATGGAACCCAGGTTCAGGCCATCGTCCTTGACGCGGAAGATGCCGGCGCCGCCCATGCCGTCGAGCGGCTTGAAGATCACGTCGCCGTGCTCGGCGTGGAAGGCGCGCAGGCGCGTCGGCGACGACGACACCAGCGTCGGCGATGTGAACTGGCTGAACTGGGCGATCGACAGCTTTTCGTTGTGGTCGCGGATCGCCGACGGTTTGTTGAACACGCGCGCGCCCTGGCGCTCGGCCAGCTCGAGCAGGTAGGTGCCGTAGATGTATTCCATGTCGAACGGCGGATCCTTGCGCTGGATGACGGCGTCGAATTTGGACAGGGGTACGGTATCGACCTCGCCCTCGCGGTACCAGTCGTCCTTGTCGCCGGTCAGCGTGATCTCGGTCGCCTCGGCGGTGACCACGCCCTCGTCCAGCACCAGGTGGCGCTGCTCGAAGGCGTAGATCCGATGGCCGCGGCGGGCCGCTTCGCGCATCATGGCGAAGGTCGAGTCCTTGTAGATCTTGAAGCCGGCCAGCGGATCGGCGAGGAATGCGATTTTCATGTTGGTTCCAGTCGGGGCAATGTCCCGATTTTAGCCGGAAACGCAGATGTTCGCGGAACAGCGCCCCGGCGCGGCCGCGCTCTGCCCTAGCCGATGCCTGTTAGCAAAAAATCATCCGATTGACCCGGCTTTGCGTGCCCTCAAGTGTCCGCCGTACCCTTTTGGGATGATGCGCTCCAGGAGGAACGCGATGACCAACCAGGCCGAGCAGGACCGCATCAACCACGTCTACCGTCAATGGCACGGCGGCGCCGGCCTGGTCCGGTATGCCTGGCACCGCAGCGAAATCCTGGTGCAGGAAGCCGATCGCGCACGCGCGCTGGCCGCATTGTTGCCGGTCACGGTCGGCGCCGACCTGTCGCACGTGCGCGCGCTCGACGTCGGCTGTGGCCACGGCAGCTTCCTGCGCCAGCTGATCGACTGGGGCGCCACGCCGTCCCAGCTGGCCGGCACCGAGCTGCAACCGGACCGGCTCGAGCATGCGCGCCTGCATACCGCGCCCGGCGTACGCTGGCACCTGGGCACCCTCGATGCCTTCCTCGACGGCAGCATGGACCTGGTCAGTGCCCACACGGTGTTCTCCTCGATCCTCGACGACGACCTGCGGCGCGAGCTGGCCGGCGAGATGTGGCGCGTGCTCAGACCCGGCGGCTGGGCGATGATCTTCGATTTCCGCTACAGTAATCCGCGCAACAAACAGGTGCGCAAGGTCACCGACGTCGAGCTGCTGCGCTTCTGGCCCGCCGAAAAGCGCCACTACCGCACGCTGGTGCTGGCCCCGCCGCTGGGCCGGGCCATGGCGCGTCTGCCGCGTCTCGCGCCGGAACTGCTCGCCGCCCTGCTCCCGCCGCTGCGCTCGCACTTCTTCTACATGGCGCAGAAGTGAAGGAGCATCGCAAACCTACTGCGCGTTGCACTGGCGGTCTCCGATGCTCCGCTACGGCGGACCGGCCGTACCTTAAGTACGGCTGCGCTTTTCGACCACCATTGCTGCCGCTCGCTACGGTTTTCGAGGCTCCTTTTTCGAGGTTCCTTCAGTAGATTTCCGGGTCGGGGTCGGTCCGTTCCAGCTCCAGGGAAGCCGCCAGTAGCGCCAGGCGCGCCACCACACCGTACACATAAAAGCGGTTCGGCGCCGCGGTGCCCGGCTTGGCCTGCAGGTCCGGCATCGCGTGCTGCTGGGCAAACGCCAGCGGCACGTACTGCGAACCCGGTGCGTTCAAGTTCTGGTCGATCCCGCGCTCGGCATGGATGCGGTAGAAGCCGCCGACCACATAGCGGTCGATCATGTACACCACCGGTTCGGCCACCGCGTCGTTGATCGATTCGAAGGTGGGTACGCCTTCCTGGATCATGACGTCATGGACTTCGATGCCATCCTTGATCACCGACATCTTGTTACGCTGCTTGCGGTTCAAGTCCTTGACCTCGCTCGCATCCTTCACCGTCAAGATGCCCATGCCGTAGGTGCCGGCGTCGGGCTTGACGATGACGAACGGCTTCTGGTCCTTCATGCCGTATTCCTTGTACTTCTTCTTGATCTTCGACAGCAGCGCCGACACGTTATCGGCCAGGCATTCCATGCCGGTGTCTTCCTGGAAGTTCACCTCGCCGCACTTGTTGTGCAGCGGGTTGACCAGCCAGGGGTCGATGTCGATCAGCTTGCCGAATTTCTTCGCCACTTCGTCGAAGGCCTTGAAGTGGTTGCTCTTGCGGCGGATTGCCCAGCCGGCGTGCACCGGCGGCAGCAGCGACTGCTCGTGGATGTTTTCCAGGATCGACGGGATGCCGGCCGACAGGTCGTTGTTGAGCAGGATCGTGCATGGGTCGAAATCGGCCAGGCCGACGCGGCGGCCGTTGGGCGAACGCACCAAGGGCTCGACCACCAGCATGTTCCCGTCCGGCAGCGCCAGCGGGGTCGGCTGGGTCACCTCGGGCGACAGCGAGCCCAGGCGCACGTGCAGGCCGGTCTGGCGGAAGATCTGCATCAAACGCTGCACGTTCTGCAGGTAGAACGGGTTGCGCGTATGGGTTTCCGGAATCAGCAGCAGGTTGCGCGCGTCCGGACAGTATTTGTCGATCGCCGCCATCGCCGCCTGCACGGTCAGCGGCAGCATCTCGGTCGACAGGTTGTTGAAGCCGCCCGGGAACAGGTTGGTATCCACCGGCGCCAGCTTGTAGCCGGCATTGCGCAGGTCCACCGAGCAATAGAACGGCGGGGTATGCTCCTGCCACTCGAGGCGGAACCAGCGCTCGATGGCAGGCGTGGCTTCGAGAATCTTCTTTTCCAGGTCCAGCAGCGGACCGTTCAGGGCAGTGGCGAGGTGGGGAACCATAAAATGACGTCCTTGAGGCTTCTTGGCGATATGGGTGACACAAATTGGGGCGGCCCAGCGCCTTTTAAAGTCCTATTATCCCATTGGAAATAAAAAAGCGCCCCGCAGGGCGCTTTTTCATCTTCAAGCGGGGCTATCAGGAATGGTACGCCGATTCGCCATGGCTGGTGATGTCCAGGCCCTCGCGTTCCGCGTCTTCCGACACGCGCAGGCCGAGCACCACGTCGACGATCTTGTAGGCGATGAACGAGATGACGGCCGACCACAGGATGGTGGTGCCGATCGCCTGCGCCTGCACCAGCACCTGGCTGCCGATCGAGTACGGGTCGGCCGACATCTTGTTGGTGGTGTAGTCGAAGATGCCCTGGCCGCCCAGCTGCGGCGCCGCGAACACGCCGGTCAGCAGCGCGCCCAGGATACCGCCCACGCCGTGCACGCCGAACACGTCGAGCGAGTCGTCGGCGCCGATCAGGCGTTTCAGGCCGTTCACGCCCCACAGGCAGACCATGCCGGCCACCAGGCCCATGATCAGGCCGCCCATCGGACCGACGTAGCCGCAGGCCGGGGTGATCGCCACCAGGCCGGCCACTGCGCCCGATGCGCCGCCCAGCATCGACGGCTTGCCCTTGGTGATCCACTCGCCGAACACCCACGACACGGTCGCGCCGGCGGTGGCCAGCAGGGTGTTGACGAAGGCCAGCGCGGCGACGTCGCCGGCTTCCAGCGCAGAGCCGGCGTTGAAGCCGAACCAGCCCACCCACAGCATCGAAGCACCGATCATGGTCATGGTCAGCGAGTGCGGGGCCATCGATTCGCGGCCATAGCCGACGCGCTTGCCGATCAGGATCGCGCCGACCAGGCCGGCGACTGCCGCATTGATGTGCACCACGGTGCCGCCGGCGAAGTCCAGCGCGCCCTTCTGCCACAGCCAGCCGGCCTTGGCGGTTTCGGTCGCCAGGGTCGAGGCGGTGATCGCGTCAGGACCGGTCCAGAACCAGACCATGTGCGCCACCGGCAGGTAGCCGAAGGTGAACCACAGCACCACGAACAGCAGCACCGCCGAGAAGCGCGCGCGCTCCGCGAACGCACCGATGATCAGGCCGCAGGTGATGGCCGCGAAGGTGCCCTGGAAGGCCACGTACACGAACTCGGGAATCACCACGCCCTTGCTGAAGGTGGCTGCGGTCGAGAAGCTGGCCTTGACCGGATCCCAGATGCCCTTCAGGAACAGGCGGTCGAAGCCGCCGATGAAGGCGTTGTTCTCGGTGAACGCGAGCGAGTAGCCGTACAGGCACCACAGCACGATGATGACCGAGAAGATCATGAACACCTGCAGGAGGATCGACAGCATGTTCTTCGAGCGCACCAGGCCGCCGTAGAACAGCGCCAGGCCCGGGATCGTCATCATGATCACCAGCATCGTCGAGACCATCATCCAGGCGGTATCGCCCTTTTGCGGCGTCGGCGCCGCGGCCGGGGCTGCTGATGCCGGGGCTGCTGCTGTGGCGGCGGCCGGGGCGGTAACAGGCGCTGCCGCCGGGGCCGAGGCGCTGTCGGCCGGTGCGGACGCGGCCGGGGCCGAGGCTGCCGGCGCGGCAGCCGCCGACGGGGCCTTGGGAGCATCCTGCGCCAGCGCCGGCAGCGAACTGCCCAGCGCCAGCGCGACGGTGACGCCTGCGATCAGTTTTGTCATGGTATGGATCATCGGGTTCCCCTTACAGCGCATCGTTGCCGGTCTCGCCGGTACGGATACGGATTACCTGCTCCAGATTGGAGACGAAAATTTTGCCGTCACCGATTTTGCCGGTGCGGGCAGCGCCCTGGATCGTGTCGATCACCTGGTCGACGATGGCATCGTCCACCGCGGCTTCGATCTTGGTCTTGGGCAGAAAGTCGACCACGTATTCCGCGCCACGATACAGCTCGGTGTGGCCCTTCTGGCGGCCGAAGCCCTTCACTTCGGTCACCGTGATGCCATGCACATTGATCTCCGAAAGCGCTTCACGCACTTCGTCGAGCTTGAAGGGTTTGATAATCGCGGTGATCATTTTCATGCTGTTGCCTCTTTCAGAAAGTTTTTGAAACTGAAACGACGACGCCGGACTTGCCCAGATTTTCCCTGTCCGGGCTCAGGTAAGCGCTGGTGTCGGCTTTGAACCAGGCCAGGGCAACGGTACAAATGCCCAGGTCCTTGGTCGCACCGATTTTGTAGTCCGTGTACGACAGTGAACCGTTGTGACGGACGTTCTGGCGTCCGGCATGCAGGATCACGGTAAAACCGTTCCCGACGTCGACGTTGGCGCCGACGTCCAGGTAGCCGCTGTTCTTGCTGTCGGCGGTGCCGAACAGGTTGGTCAGCGAATGCGAATACTTGATATAGGCGGGGCCATAACCGAGCTGGCCGTACAGCTCAAAGGTATTGGCATTGACTGCGAGGCTGTTACTTGGGTAGAAGTAGTACAGCCCACCGACGTCATAGGTGATGTCGCCGGTGATGTTGCCGCGTTTGCCGCCGTAGATATCCCATTCCACGTTGCCGTCGCCACCCGCATCCTTGATCCACTTGATGGTGGAGAGCCAGGTGCCTACGTATAAACCGGTGGGGTTGTTCACGTAGTCGGCGCCGCCTTGCAAGGCGGGGTCGAGTCGGGTCTGGGAAATGCCGCGATACCGGTAGTCGCTGGTAATCGAGGCGTTATAGCTCACTTCGTTATCGGGTTTCTGCTCTTCGGCGCCAGCCAGCCCGGTGGTCAGGCCCCACAGTCCTGCGATGAGTACTGCGGTATTAGTCCAATTGCTGCTGAGACGCTTCATGACACTCTCCCTGTTGTGGTTATGAACAATCCTTTGTAATAGGTTTACAATCGAGCATGCAGCTCAGGTATGCGTATAGCTTTTGTATATGCTTTAGCACGATGCGTGCCACCCCAAGCCGGACCGGCTGTGGCTTGTTTTTCAAGCTTGCCGTCCCCACTTTTGATGCCAGAAAAATAAACGCCGTAAGTATGCGCGCCTCATGATGGTGCACGCACCAAATGGGATGCATGCGCACCGCTCCGGTGCAAGCGGTTTAGGCTAAGGAATAGCGATGAACAACTTCTTCAACGACCTGCAGGACAAGATCAACCAGGCGATCGAAAATTCGCCGGCCAAGGACATCGAGCGCAATGTGAAGGCGATGATGACCCAGGGCTTTTCCAAGCTCGACCTTGTGACGCGCGAAGAATTCGACATCCAGGCGCAGGTGCTGACCAAGACCCGCGCCAAGCTCGATGCACTGGAGCAGCGCGTGGCCGACCTGGAAGCCAAGCTGGCGGCATCGGCCACCCAGGGCTGACCGGAGCCTTGGTACACGGTGGTGCACCCAAGCGCCGCCGCTTATCTGGACGAGCGCCGCAGCCAGCGGCGCACGATGCGCCAGCCGCCGAACAGCGCGGCCCCGGCCACGCCCGTGCCCAGCACGATTCCCACCATGTAGCCGGCCGGATTGCGCCAGCCCAGCGTATCGGCGGCGAAGATCAGCAGGCTGGCCACCACCACCTGGCTCATCCATACGCGCGGCAGCGCGCGCAAGGCGGCCACGTCGCCGCGCCGCTCCAATTGACGCGCCACGACCAGCGCCGGTGCGCATAGCAGGCAGAACAGCGTCACCAGGACGATGCAGGTAAAAATCAGTCGTGGCATGCGCTTGCTCTTTCTCTTTGCTGCTTCACAAATGGTCTCATCGGCGGCGCCCTATGATGGGCAGCTTCGCATCCTCCACCAAAACGCCTGATGAGTCTAGCCGTTCTCCGCAGCCGCGCCCTCGCCGGCGTCCAGGCGCATGCCGTCAGCGTCGAAGTCCACCTCGCCAATGGCTTGCCCGCGATGAGCATCGTCGGCCTGCCCGACGCCGAAGTGCGCGAAGCCAAGGACCGTGTGCGCGCGGCGCTGCAGAACTCCGGCTTCGAAGTGCCGAGCCGGCGCATCACGATCAACCTGGCGCCGGCCGAGCTGCCGAAAGAATCCGGCCGCTTCGATTTGCCGATCGCGCTCGGCATCCTGGCTGCGTCCGAGCAGATTCCCATCGAGGCGCTGGACGGCTACGAATTCGCCGGCGAATTGTCGCTGTCGGGCGAGCTGCGTCCGGTGCGTGGCGCGCTGGCGATGAGTTTTGCCATGCGGCGCGAAGCCGGGGACGCGGGCGGCACGGCGCGCGCCTTCATCCTGCCTCACGCTAACGCCGACGAAGCCGCGCTGGTGCGCGACGCCATGGTCTATCCGGCGCGCACGCTGCTCGAGGTTTGCACGCATTTTTCAACCAGGAGCGAGGACGGACACCTGGCGCGCCACCAGGCGCGGCCCAGCCTGGATGCCCCGGTCTACCCCGACTTCGCGGACGTGAAAGGCCAGCAGCACGTCAAGCGCGCGCTCGAGGTGGCGGCGGCCGGCCTGCATTCGATCCTGCTGGTCGGCCCGCCCGGCGCCGGCAAAAGCATGCTGGCCGCGCGCTTTCGCGGCCTGCTGCCGCCCTTGAGCGAAGACGAGGCACTGGAAGCGGCCGCAGTGCAATCGCTGGCCGGCAGCTTTTCGATCGAGCGCTGGCGGCGCCGGCCGTTTCGCAATCCGCACCACACCTGTTCGGGCGTGGCGCTGGTCGGCGGCGGCGGCGTACCGCGCCCGGGCGAGGTGTCGCTGGCGCATCACGGGGTCTTGTTCCTGGACGAACTGCCCGAGTTCGACCGCAAGGTGCTGGAAGTGCTGCGCGAGCCGCTCGAAGCCGGCGTGATCACGATCTCGCGCGCCGCCCGCCACACCGACTTCCCGGCGCGCTTCCAGCTGATCGCGGCGATGAATCCCTGCCCCTGCGGCTGGTTTGGCCATCCGTCGGCCAGGTGCCGCTGCACGCCCGACGCGGTGCTGCGCTACCAGGACCGCATTTCCGGGCCGCTGCTCGACCGCATCGACCTGCAGGTCCCGGTCACGGCGATGGCGCCAGAGACGATGGCCCAGCTGGCCGATGGCGAGCCGAGCAGCGCCATCGCCGAGCGCGTCACGCGCGCGCACGCGCGCCAGCAGGCGCGCCAGGGCAAGGCCAACCGCCAATTGTCGACGCGCGAGATCGACCGCCATTGCCGGCTCGATGCCGCCGCGTCCACCCTGCTGCGCGAGGCGATGCAACGCCTGCACTGGTCGGCGCGCGCCTACCATCGGGTGCTGAAGGTGGCGCGCACGGTGGCCGATCTTGCCGATGCGGACACGGTCGAGGCCGGCCACGTCGCCGAGGCGATCCAGTACCGGCGCGCACTGCGCGATGGCTGACGCGATGGGGCCAGAGATGGCGCCTGAAAAAATTGCAGAAGATATATCGCCGGGACGCGGTGTTTGCTACCATCGCCGGATGACCCTCCGTCCCGTCCCCGCCCTCGCCGCCCTTCTGCTGCCGGCCCTGCTGGCCTGCAGTCCCAAATACAATTGGCGCGACTACGCCAGCCCGGACGCGCCCTACCGCGTGACGTTCCCGGCCAAGCCGGCCAGTTCTACACGCGACATCGAGCTCGACGGCATGCGCGTCGCGATGACGATGACGGCGGCCGAGGTCGACGGCGCCACCTTCGCGGTCGGCACCGCCCAGGCGCAGGATCCGGCGCGCGCCCAGGCCGCGCTCGAGGCGATGAAACTGGCGCTGCTGCGCAATATCGGCGCCAGCGCGCAGCAGCAGGCATCGGCGTCTGCCTCGGCCACGAGCGGCGGCGAGAACCGGGCCGCGCTCGACGTCGACGCCACCGGCAATGCGAACGGCGCGCCGATGCGCCTGGTCGGCCATTTCGAATCACGCGGCAAGCGCTTCTACCAGGTGATCGTGATGGGCCGTCCCGAGGCGGTCCCGCCCGAACAGCTCGAACAATTCTTCACGTCCTTCAAGCTCCAATGACCGACCTCCCGCCTGACCTCCACGCGCCGCCGGCGCTGCGCCTGCATGGCCTGCACAAGAGTTTCGGCCGCCCGGCCGTCGACGGCCTCGACCTGGAAGTGCGGCGCGGCGAACTGTACGCCCTGCTCGGTCCGAATGGCGCCGGCAAGACCACCACCCTGCGCATGGTCACCGGGCTGCTGGCGCCGGATGCCGGCCGGGTCGAAGTGTTCGGCATCGACATGGCGCGCGATCCGGCCTCGGCCAAGCGCCGGCTGGCCTACCTGCCCGACGACCCGATGTTGTACGGGAAGCTCAAGCCGACCGAGTACCTGGAATTCGTCGCCGGCCTGTGGGGGATGCGCGCCGAAGACGCGGAGCCGCGCGCACGCCGCCTGCTCGATTGGCTCGACCTGACGCAGCACGCGCACGAGCTGAGCGAAGGCTTTTCGCGCGGTATGAAGCAAAAGCTGGCGCTGGCCGGCGCGCTGATCCACGAGCCGGAACTGTTGATCCTCGACGAACCGCTGACCGGGCTGGACGCCGCCGCCGCGCGCCAGGTCAAGGATCTGCTGCTCTCACACGTCGAAGGCGGCGGCACCGTGATCCTGACTACCCACATCCTCGAAGTGGCGGAGCGGCTGGCCCAGCGCATCGGCATCATCCGCCGGGGCCGCCTGATCGCCGAGGGCACGCTGGCCGAACTGCGCGAGCGCACTCAGGGCAACAGCCTGGAAGACGTGTTCCTGCAGCTGACGGAAAGCCCATGATGCGCCCGGCGCCGTTTCGCAATGCCGCGCCCGGCAGCGCCCTGTGGCTGCTCGGCCATGAGCTGCGCCACGCGTGGTACGGCGCCGCGCTGAACCGCGCCGGCAAGCGCCGGCCGGCGACCGCTACCCTGGTCATCGGCGTGCTCGGCTGGGCCGCGCTGCATGCGTTCGCCTACGCCTTGATGAGCAAGCTGGGCGACGCCGTACGCGCCGACCCTCTGCTGGCGGTGGCGGCCGGCGCGATCCTGCTGATCTGTTCGACCTTCATGCTGTCGCAGGCGCTGCGCAGCAGCGTGATCGTCCTGTTCGAACGCGGCGACCTCGACCTGCTGCTGTCCTCGCCGCTGCCTTCGCGCAGCGTGTTCGCCACGCGCCTGCTCGGGGTTGCGGTCAGCACGGGGACGCTGTACATCTTCCTGTTCTCGCCGTTCGCCAACGTCGGCCTGGCGTTCGGCCGGCCTGGCTGGCTGGCGATCTGTCCGGTGGTGGGCGCGATCGCCGTGCTGGCCGCCTGCATCGGCATGCTGTTGACGCTGCTGCTGGTGCGCCTGCTGGGCGCGCGTCGCACGCGCGTGGTGGCGCAGGTGGTGGCGGCGCTGGCCGGTGCGGCGCTGTTTCTGCTGAGCCAGGCCTACAACTTCATGAGCCACGGCAGCGATCCGCAGGCCGCAGCGCACCTGACGCAGCGCCTGGTCGCGCGCGGCATGCTGGCCCCGGACAGCCCCCTGTGGCTGCCCGGCCGTGCGGCGCTGGGCCACCCCCTGCCGCTGCTCGCCGTCGTGGCGCTGGCGGCGGGCGCGTTCGCGCTGACGGTAGCGCGCACCCACCGCTTCTTCGTGCACGGCCTGCAGGAAGCCGCGTCGACCTCGCGCACGCGCGCGCGCCCGAGCGGGCCGCTGCGCCTGCATGTGCGGCGCAGCCTGTTCGACACCGTGGTCATCAAGGAGTGGCGCCTGATCGCGCGCGATCCGCACTTGATTTCGCAGGTGTTGCTGCAACTGATCTACCTGGCGCCGCTGCTGTTTCTTATATTGAGCTCCGGCGAAGCGCCGCTGGCGCCGATCGGCGCCGCCCTGCCGCTGCTGTGCGCCTCGCTGACCGCGAGCCTGGCCTGGATCGTGATCTCGGCCGAGGACGCGCCCGACCTGCTGCTCTCTGCACCGGCGCCGCTGCGCCTGATTCGCCTGGCCAAGCTGGCTGCAGCCGCGATGCCGCCGCTGCTGCTGGTCGCGCTGCCGCTGGCCTGGCTGGTGCTGCGCGCCCCGATCGCCGGGTTCATGGTCTGCTTTGCCGTGAGCGGGGCGGTGCTGGGCGCCGGGCTGATCGTGCTGTGGCTCGGCCGGCCGGCGCCGCGCAGCAATTTCAAAACGCGCGGCAAGGAGAACTTCCTGTGCACCGCTTTTGAAATGCTGAATATCCTGTCCTGGGGCGCCGCCGGATGGCTGCTCGTGGCGATGAACGTCCCGGGCGCCGCCGCGGCCCTGGCGACGGCGTTTGTCACGCTTCTGCTGGCCTGGCTGCTGCGCAGACGACCCGGATGACGGGACCGTAACCAACCCCAATGCGGCAGTCGTGTTATCGTTTGGTTACGAATGTTTGAACGAGAAAACTATGCTGATTACTTTTAAATCCAAAGCCTACCCGAACGTATTGATGTACCAGGATCACGCCAAGCGCATCCTCGACCTGCTGAACAAGGATGCCGAGCGCGGCGTCATTACCTCCGAGGAAGCACCGCAGGCAGTCCAGCTGCTCGAGCACGAGATCGACGAAAGCCGCAAGCACCAGGCCACCGATGAAGTCGAGCAGGACGTGAAAGCGCACCACGGCGACAACGAAGACGCCGAACACGATCAAATCCAGGCCGTGTCGTTCTCGACGCGCGCGTACCCGCTGCTCGAAATGCTGCGCGCAGCGCGCGACCAGAGAGCCGACGTGCTCTGGGGCGTCTGACCCCGCATCATCTCGTCGTAATCGGCGCCCTGCCCGTTGACGCTCGCGCGGCAAGGTTCAGGGCGCCGAGTTTTCCAGGTCGATGGCCGCAACCGAGACGCGGCCCTTGCCCTTGCGCTTCGCGTCGTACATCGCCTGGTCGGCGCGCGCCAGCAGGCCGGTTGGATCTTGTCGCTGATGCGGCAATTGCACAGCCAGGCCGATGCTGGCGCCTACCGTGACGCTGCCGCCGTGCAGCGGGAACGGGCGGGTCAGCTGACTCAGCAGTAATCTTGCCTTGTGCTCGGCGTCGCTGCGTTCGTTGACCATGTCGAGGATGACGACGAACTCGTCGCCGGCCAGGCGCACTGCCGTGTCGGTTTCGCGGATGCTGTCCCGGATGCGCGTGGCGAACTGGCGCAGCAGCTCATCACCTTGTTCATGGCCGCGGGTGTCGTTGACCAGCTTGAAGCCATCCATGTCGAGGAACAGCACCGCGCACAGCCGGCCCAGGCGTGCTGCCCGCGCCATCGCTTCGGGCAGCAGCTGCATCAGCGCGCGCCGGTTTGGCAGTCCGGTCAGGGCGTCGCGCATGACCAACTGGTGCAGCTCGGCGGTGCGCGCCGCTACCGTCTCCTCCAGCTCGGCATTCATACGCTCGAGCGCATCGCGATGACGGCGTTCGCTGTCCACCAGATGGCGCAACGCCTCCGACAGCACGTGCGCTTCATGGAAGCTGCCGACTTCGGGAATCACCGCAGGCGCCGCGCTGGCCGGTGCCTGCGCCAGATCTTCGATCGCCCCGCTGAGCACATTCAGCGGCTTGACGATACGGCGTGCCAGCATGGCGGCGCCGATCGCCAATACCGCCGCCAGCGAGCCGCTCAGCCACAGCATGCGGTGTTCGAAGGCGTGCGCCGAAGCCATCGCCTTGCTTTCGGTCTGGCGCACCAGCACGGCCCACTGCAGACCGGGACGATCAAGGTTGCGTCCGGTCAGGCTGAAACCGGTCAGGTACATCTGGCCATCGGGCCAGCGTTCTTCGATCGCGCCGCTCTTGCCCTGCCAGGCCAGCTTCAGGCTGTCGGTGGTGATGCGCTGTTCGACCAGGTGGCTCGGACCAAGCAGGACAAAGCCGTCGCTGCGTACGATCAGAATCTCGGCGCCGAACTCGCGGATCACCGGCGTAAGAAGCTCGCGTGCGAGCGTGCGCGCCCACTGCCAGCTGAGGTGAATCGCCAGCACGCCACGCAGGTTGCCCTGGCTATCGCGGATCGGTCCGGCGATGTCGACGAAACGCCAGGGGTCCTCGCTGCGCGGCAGCAGATTGCCGAGCAAGATCGCGGGATGATAATCCTCGGTCACCAGCTTCTGTTGGCCGGTATGGAACCAGGGACGCATAGTGACATCACGGTTTTCCAGCATACCGCCGGTCGCCGCCATCACTTTGCCATCCGGCTTGGCGATGCCGATCCAGGCATAGTCGGGATCGGCGCGCTGCAAGTTCTCAAGGATGTGGCGGGCGGTATCGGGGCTGTTCGCCTCGCGCAAGTCCGGCAATGCGGACAGCAGTTGCACGTCGTGCGTCGCCTGGTCGAGCGTTCGGTCGAGCGCATCGCGCATTTGCAAGGACAGTTGCTGCAGCCGGAGTTCCGCTTCCTGGGATGCATGCGCGATCGCGAAATGGTCGATCAGGCCGAGTTGCAGCAGCGTTGTCACGGCCACGATCACGCAAGCGAACGACACCATCAAATGAGCGAGGCGAAATGACCTGGTTTTGCCGGCTCGGCTGACAATGTCGCTGCGTACGTTCATATGCTGGCCATACGTTTAAGATTGCGAATCGTACCGTAGATCACGGCTCGATTCCATCATAAAAACGATTTTTGACCGATAAGGCAGAAATTGAAATGAAGATGTACAAAGCAAAAAGCCCGCCCAGTATCAACTGGACGGGCTTCTGCGAATAATTAGCCTGACGATAACCTACTTTCACACTGGTTGCAGCACTATCATCGGCGCAAAGTCGTTTCACGGTCCTGTTCGGGATGGGAAGGGGTGGTACCGACTTGCTATGGTCATCAGGCATGACTTGTACGGGCGTCGCGTTCGCGTTGGCTTGGCGCCGCCCTGAATCTGGAAGAAGTTGTTTTGTCTGTTGTATCGAACTGCTGAACTCGTTGGCATGACTGCCAAGGTTATAGGGACAAGCCGTACGGGCAATTAGTATCGGTTAGCTTAATGCATTACTGCACTTCCACACCCGACCTATCAACGTCCTGGTCTCGAACGACCCTTCAAGGAGCTCAAGGCTCCGGGAAATCTCATCTCAAGGCGAGTTTCCCGCTTAGATGCTTTCAGCGGTTATCTCTTCCGAACTTAGCTACCCGGCAATGCCACTGGCGTGACAACCGGTACACCAGAGGTTCGTCCACTCCGGTCCTCTCGTACTAGGAGCAGCCCCCTTCAAATTTCCAACGCCCACGGCAGATAGGGACCAAACTGTCTCACGACGTTTTAAACCCAGCTCACGTACCACTTTAAATGGCGAACAGCCATACCCTTGGGACCGGCTACAGCCCCAGGATGTGATGAGCCGACATCGAGGTGCCAAACTCCCCCGTCGATATGAACTCTTGGGAGGAATCAGCCTGTTATCCCCAGAGTACCTTTTATCCGTTGAGCGATGGCCCTTCCATACAGAACCACCGGATCACTATGTCCTACTTTCGTACCTGCTCGACTTGTCGGTCTCGCAGTTAAGCACGCTTATGCCATTGCACTATTAGCACGATGTCCGACCGTACCTAGCGTACCTTCGAACTCCTCCGTTACACTTTAGGAGGAGACCGCCCCAGTCAAACTGCCTACCATGCACTGTCCCCGATCCGGATCACGGACCAAGGTTAGAACCTCAAACGAACCAGGGTGGTATTTCAAGGTTGGCTCCACGGGAACTGGCGTCCCCGCTTCAAAGCCTCCCACCTATCCTACACAGATTGGTTCAAAGTCCAATGCAAAGCTACAGTAAAGGTTCATGGGGTCTTTCCGTCTAGCCGCGGGTAGATTGCATCATCACAAACATTTCAACTTCGCTGAGTCTCGGGAGGAGACAGTGTGGCCATCGTTACGCCATTCGTGCAGGTCGGAACTTACCCGACAAGGAATTTCGCTACCTTAGGACCGTTATAGTTACGGCCGCCGTTTACTGGGACTTCAATCAAGAGCTTGCACCCCATCATTTAATCTTCCAGCACCGGGCAGGCGTCACACCCTATACGTCCACTTTCGTGTTTGCAGAGTGCTGTGTTTTTATTAAACAGTCGCAGCCACCAGTTTATTGCAACCCTTTCGCCCTCACACAGTAAAGTGATCAAGCTACCGGGGCGTACCTTTTCCCGAAGTTACGGTACCAATTTGCCGAGTTCCTTCTCCCGAGTTCTCTCAAGCGCCTTAGAATACTCATCTCGCCCACCTGTGTCGGTTTGCGGTACGGTCTCGTATGACTGAAGCTTAGAGGCTTTTCTTGGAACCACTTCCGATTGCTTCGCAGCTTAAAGCCGCTCGTCTCGACCCCTTGAATCACGTGCCCGGATTTGCCTAAGCACCTTCTATGAGCCAAAAACCAACTATTCCAACAGTTGGACAACCTTCCGCGATCCGTCCCCCCATCGCATCATACGACGGTGCAGGAATATTAACCTGCTTCCCATCAGCTACGCATCTCTGCCTCGCCTTAGGGGCCGACTCACCCTGCTCCGATGAACGTTGAACAGGAAACCTTGGGCTTTCGGCGAGAGGGCTTTTCACCCTCTTTATCGCTACTCATGTCAGCATTCGCACTTCTGATACCTCCAGCATCCTTCACAAGACACCTTCGCAGGCTTACAGAACGCTCTCCTACCATATAGATCAAGTGATAAATCACGAGAAATATATCCGCAGCTTCGGTGACTGGCTTAGCCCCGTTACATCTTCCGCGCAGGACGACTCGATCAGTGAGCTATTACGCTTTCTTTAAATGATGGCTGCTTCTAAGCCAACATCCTGACTGTTTTAGCCTTCCCACTTCGTTTTCCACTTAGCCAATCTTTGGGACCTTAGCTGGCGGTCTGGGTTGTTTCCCTCTTGACGCCGGACGTTAGCACCCGACGTCTGTCTCCCAAGCTCGCACTCATCGGTATTCGGAGTTTGCAATGGTTTGGTAAGTCGCAATGACCCCCTAGCCATAACAGTGCTCTACCCCCGATGGTGATACTTGAGGCACTACCTAAATAGTTTTCGGAGAGAACCAGCTATTTCCAGGTTTGTTTAGCCTTTCACCCCTACCCACAGCTCATCCCCTAATTTTTCAACATTAGTGGGTTCGGACCTCCAGGGCGTGTTACCGCACCTTCATCCTGGCCATGGGTAGATCACCTGGTTTCGGGTCTACACCCAGCGACTGTCGCCCTGTTCGGACTCGATTTCTCTACGGCTCCCCTACTTGGTTAACCTCGCCACTGAATGTAAGTCGCTGACCCATTATACAAAAGGTACGCCGTCACCCCACGAAGAGGCTCCGACTGTTTGTATGCACACGGTTTCAGGATCTATTTCACTCCCCTCCCGGGGTTCTTTTCGCCTTTCCCTCACGGTACTGGTTCACTATCGGTCGATTACGAGTATTTAGCCTTGGAGGATGGTCCCCCCATCTTCAGACAGGATTTCACGTGTCCCGCCCTACTTATCGTACGCTTAGTACTACCGATCAGATTTCGCATACGGGACTATCACCCACTATGGTTCCTATTTCCAGAGGACTTTGCTATCTGTTCGACTATTACGTACAGGCTCATCCCATTTCGCTCGCCACTACTTTGGGAATCTCGGTTGATTTCTTTTCCTGCAGCTACTTAGATGTTTCAGTTCGCCGCGTTCGCTTCGCATGCCTATGTATTCAGCATGCGATGACCTAAAAGGCCGGGTTTCCCCATTCAGACATCTACGGATCAAAGCTCGTTTGCCAGCTCCCCGTAGCTTATCGCAGGCTACAACGTCTTTCATCGCCTGTAATCGCCAAGGCATCCACCATGTGCACTTATTCACTTGTCCCTATAACGTTGGCCCCTGCATGAGTGTCAGGGAACGTCATAGATCAAGTTCAGCTTACTTTGTTTGATACATACAGATTTTCTACCCTAAGTGTGCATTTGATCGTTGGATCAACTACACGCTTAAAGAAAACTTTACTTCTTCCAGATTGTTAAAGAACGAGAACTACACTTATCAAAATATAGCAACGCTATGTTTTGATAAGAATAGTCTGAACAGTCGATGGTGGAGGATGACGGGATCGAACCGACGACCCCCTGCTTGCAAAGCAGGTGCTCTCCCAGCTGAGCTAATCCCCCAAACTTCATCACAAAAAAGTACAAACCTACTTTTTTGTGGGTCGAGGTAAAAATCCCTGGCAGAGCCAGATGATTTTTACGGATCAAACACGATGAAGGCAACGTGGTAGGGCTGGTTGGACTCGAACCAACGACCCCCGCGTTATCAACACGGTGCTCTAACCAGCTGAGCTACAGCCCCGAAACTGTTCTCTCTGTTCAACAGCCGATAAGCGTAGGCGCTTGATGCTGAGCGTTAGCTCAGGTGCCACTCTAGAAAGGAGGTGATCCAGCCGCACCTTCCGATACGGCTACCTTGTTACGACTTCACCCCAGTCACGAATCCTACCGTGGTAAGCGCCCTCCTTGCGGTTAAGCTACCTACTTCTGGTAAAACCCGCTCCCATGGTGTGACGGGCGGTGTGTACAAGACCCGGGAACGTATTCACCGCGACATGCTGATCCGCGATTACTAGCGATTCCAACTTCACGCAGTCGAGTTGCAGACTGCGATCCGGACTACGATACACTTTCTGGGATTAGCTCCCCCTCGCGGGTTGGCGGCCCTCTGTATGTACCATTGTATGACGTGTGAAGCCCTACCCATAAGGGCCATGAGGACTTGACGTCATCCCCACCTTCCTCCGGTTTGTCACCGGCAGTCTCATTAGAGTGCCCTTTCGTAGCAACTAATGACAAGGGTTGCGCTCGTTGCGGGACTTAACCCAACATCTCACGACACGAGCTGACGACAGCCATGCAGCACCTGTGTTCAGGTTCCCTTTCGGGCACACCCGGATCTCTCCAGGCTTCCTGACATGTCAAGGGTAGGTAAGGTTTTTCGCGTTGCATCGAATTAATCCACATCATCCACCGCTTGTGCGGGTCCCCGTCAATTCCTTTGAGTTTTAATCTTGCGACCGTACTCCCCAGGCGGTCTACTTCACGCGTTAGCTGCGTTACCAAGTCAATTAAGACCCGACAACTAGTAGACATCGTTTAGGGCGTGGACTACCAGGGTATCTAATCCTGTTTGCTCCCCACGCTTTCGTGCATGAGCGTCAGTCTTGACCCAGGGGGCTGCCTTCGCCATCGGTGTTCCTCCACATCTCTACGCATTTCACTGCTACACGTGGAATTCTACCCCCCTCTGCCAGACTCCAGCCTTGCAGTCTCCAACGCAATTCCCAGGTTAAGCCCGGGGATTTCACGTCAGACTTACAAAACCGCCTGCGCACGCTTTACGCCCAGTAATTCCGATTAACGCTTGCACCCTACGTATTACCGCGGCTGCTGGCACGTAGTTAGCCGGTGCTTATTCTTCAGGTACCGTCATTAGCCCAAGGTATTAACCCAGGCCGTTTCTTCCCTGACAAAAGAGCTTTACAACCCGAAGGCCTTCTTCACTCACGCGGCATTGCTGGATCAGGCTTGCGCCCATTGTCCAAAATTCCCCACTGCTGCCTCCCGTAGGAGTCTGGGCCGTGTCTCAGTCCCAGTGTGGCTGGTCGTCCTCTCAGACCAGCTACTGATCGTCGCCTTGGTGAGCCTTTACCTCACCAACTAGCTAATCAGATATCGGCCGCTCCAAAAGCATGAGGCCCGAAGGTCCCCCACTTTCATCCGTAGATCGTATGCGGTATTAGCGTAACTTTCGCTACGTTATCCCCCACTTCTGGGTACGTTCCGATATATTACTCACCCGTTCGCCACTCGCCGCCAGGTTGCCCCGCGCTGCCGTTCGACTTGCATGTGTAAAGCATGCCGCCAGCGTTCAATCTGAGCCAGGATCAAACTCTTCAGTTCAATCTCTGTTTCCGACACTTTCGTGTCATCTGCTATTGCTAGCAGAGTCGCCCACTCAAAATACTGACCGTCGCCTCATTGCTGAGACAACGTATTTCTTTTGCGTGAACATTTGATAATTTAAGTATTCAGCAGCCACTTACGCGGCTGCCGGCACCTCATCAAACGCCCACACTTATCGACTGTTTATTGTTAAAGAACTGTGTTCTGTATTGCCTTGCTGCGTTGTGCGAATCGTTTTGTTCGTCAGCAGCAGAGAAGTGAGATTATGCTGTGTTTCGCGTTACTCGTCAACCCCTTCGTTTTCTGCAGTGCGCTCGATGTTGCTGAGATGAAAAGCTTAACTCCTTGTTTCCGTTAAACTTTCGTGCGCTGCAGAAGCAGGAGGCGAACTATAGCAAAGCCGCGATCATTCTGCAACGCTTGTCCGTGTGCTATCTTTGCCCGATTCTCAATACCGGCTTTCTTCTCATGCGTATTCCCCAGATCGCTTCCACGGCCAATTCTGTCTTGGCCGCTCAACTCGATAACGCCATCGACCAAAAGACCAAGCCGCTCGGCAGCCTCGGCGTGCTCGAACGGTTGGCGAAACAGATTGGACTGGTGCAAGAGACGGTGTCCTTATCGATCGACCGCCCGGCCATCGTCGTATTCGCAGGGGACCACGGCGTCGTCGCGGAAGGCGTCTCCGCCTATCCGCAAGACGTCACCTGGCAAATGGTGGAAAACTTCCTGGGCAACGGCGCCGCCATCAATGTGTTCGCGCGTCAGAACGGCTGCGCATTGCACGTCGTCGACGCCGGCGTCGCCCATGATTTCGGCGCCCGCGCCGGTCTGGTCGACCGCAAGATCGCCCACGGCACCCGCAATTTCGCCGTCGAACCGGCAATGACGCGCGCGCAATGCGCCAGCGCCATCGAAGCGGGCGCTGCGTTCGCGGCCGACCTGCCCGGCAACGTGATCGGCTTCGGCGAGATGGGCATCGGGAACACGACCGCCGCCGCCGCGCTGATGCACAAGCTGACCGGCACGGCGGTGGCGGAATGCGTCGGCGCCGGCACCGGCTTGTCGCCCGAAGGCGTGCTGCGCAAGCAGCGCGTGATCGAAGACGCGGTCAAGCGCCATGCCGGCATAGCCGACCCGGTCGACGTCCTCGCCACTTTCGGCGGCTTCGAGATCGCGATGATGACCGGCGCCATGCTGCAAGCGGCCGAGCGCCGCAAGCTGCTGCTGATCGACGGCTTCATCGTCACCAGCGCGCTGCTGGTCGCGGCGCGCATCGCCCCGGCCATCCTCGACTACTGCGTGTTCGCCCACTGCTCGGACGAAGCCGGCCACCTCCGCATGCTCGACGCGCTTGGTGCGAACCCGCTGCTGCAGCTCGGCCTGCGCCTGGGCGAAGGCACCGGCGCCGCACTCGCCCTACCGCTGCTGCATGCGGCCGCCAACTTCCTGAACGAGATGGCGACCTTCGGCTCGGCGGCGGTCAGCGAAAAAATCGGCGGCGACGCCCCGGCCTGATGCAGCAGGTCCGCCTGTTCTTCATCGCGCTGCAGTTCTTCACGCGCCTGCCGATCCCGGCCTGGGTCGGCTTCGAAGCCAGCTGGCTGCAGCACGCGTCGCGCTACTTCCCGCTGGTCGGCGTCGTGGTCGGCGCAATCGCGGCCGCCGTGTACTTTGCCGCGGCGCTCGTGCTGCCGGCGCCGGTGGCGGCCGTGCTGTCGACCGCGGCGTCGATCTATATCACCGGTGCCTTCCATGAAGACGGTTTCGCCGATACCTGCGATGGCCTGGGCGGCGGCCTCACGCGCGAGCGCGCACTCGAGATCATGAAAGACTCGCGCGTCGGCGCCTACGGCGCGATCGGCATCGTGTGCATGCTGGCGGCCAAACTGTCGGCGCTGGCCATGCTCCCGCCCCATACCGCCGTCGCCGCCCTGCTGCTCGCCCATCCCTTGTCGCGCCTGGCGGCGACGGCGCTGATCTGGAAGCTCGAATACGTGCGCGGCGAAGGCAAGGCCAAGCCGCTGGCCCACCAGATGACGAACGCCGAGTTCGCGATCGCCGCGCTCGGCGCCGGCCTGCCCGCGGCACTGCTGCTCGCCACCGGCTGGAGCGCACCGCTTGCCATCCTGGCCGCCATCGCCTCTGCGCTCGCCGCCGCGCTGTGGCTGGGACGCCTGTTCGTGCGCCGTCTCGGCGGCTACACCGGCGATTGCCTCGGCGCGGTGCAGCAGCTGGCCGAAGCGCTGATCTACGTGGCGATCCTGGCGGCCCTCGGCCACGGCGCCTGGCCAAACTGACCCGGCGATGAAGCTCCACCTCGTGCGCCATCCGCGCCCCCTGGTCGGCCCGGGCCTGTGCTACGGCGCAAGCGACGTGCCGGTCGCCGATGACGAACTCGCCCGCGCCTGCGCGTGCCTGCGCGGGGCCGCCCTGTTTGACGGCGCCCACGACGACCTGCCGGTCTACGCCAGCCCGCTGCGCCGCTGCGCGGACCTGGCCCAAGCCCTGCGGCCGCGCCGCCTTCGGCTCGACGCGCGCCTGATGGAGATGGACTTCGGCCGCTGGGAACTGCAGCCTTGGTCCACGATCGCGCGTGATGAAGTCGACGCCTGGGCCGCCGACCTGCTGCATTACCGTCCCGGCGGCGCCGAGAACGTGCTCGACGTCGCGCGCCGCGTGGCCGCCTTCCTTGACGAGCTGCGCCACAGCGGCGCCGCGCAAGCCCTGCTGGTGTGCCACGCCGGCACCATCCGCCTTCTCACGCAGATCACCCGGCTGACCGCCGGCGCAACGCTTGAACAGGCCGCACTGCAGGCCGCACAAACGCCGCACCAGATCGAGTACGGCGCCCTGCTGACGCTGGAAGTTTGAGAACGCGGGCCATCAAACAAGATACCAAACCACGTATAATTGCGGGGTTTTGGTGCTCGCGCCCGAGTCCTCGGTCGCAGTTAAACGGGAAACGCGAAGCCTGTCGATCGACAGGCCAACGCGTGCTGCCCCCGCAACGGTAAGCAAGTGCCGCGTCGACGTACGCGGCAACCGTCTTCACATACCACTGTGCGCATGCATGGGAAGGTCGGACGGCCAGACTTGCCAGCCCGGATACCGGCCAAAAGGTGGAAGCGCGACCGCTGCCGGCGCGCCTCTGTTCCATCCGGTTGACGGGGACGTCGGCCGGTTGTCTGCTGAAGAATAATTGTTGATGAGCTTTCCGGTTCCACGCCAGACGGCAGCGCCTTCGTTCGCGCTGCCGCTCGCGCTTTTGCTGGCTTCCCTGTTTGCCGCGCCCTGCGCATCCGCCGCATCCGCATCGCCGGATATTGCCCCTGCCGACACCGTCGTCGTCACCGCCACCCGCACGCCGCAGCGCGCCGATGAAGTCATCGCCGACACGGTCGTGATCGACGACGCCGAGATCGCGCGCGCCGGCGCCGGCACCGTCGCCGACGTGCTGCGCCGCCAGCGCGGCATCGAGATCGTGCGCAACGGCGGCGCCGGCGCCAGCACCAGCGTCTACCTGCGCGGCGCCAACAGCAACCAGGTCGTGGTGCTGGTCGACGGCGTGCGCATCGGCTCCTCGACCACCGGCGTGGCCAGCTGGAATGCGATCCCGCTGTCGACGATCGAGCGCATCGAAATCGTCTACGGGCCATTGAGCTCGCTGTACGGCGCCGATGCGATCGGTGGCGTGGTGCAGATCTTCACCAAAAAAGGCAGTGGCGCGCCGGCCTTCAGCGCCAGCGCCGGCGGCGGCAGCTACGGCACGCGCCAGGGCTCGGCCAGCCTGAATGGGTCCAGCGGCGGCGAACATGCGCTCAGCTACGCGATCACCGGCGAGCACGAGACCGCGAGCGGCTTCTCGGCGACCCGTCCCGGCGCCTTCGGCTACAACCCGGACGACGATGGCTACCGGCGCAACAGCGTCACCGGCCGCGTGGCGCTGCAACTGGCCGAGGGCCACGAGCTCGGCGCCCAGTTCCTGCAAAGCCGCGTGCGCGCCCAGTACGACAGCAGCGCCGCCAGCTTCGATACCCACAACATCCAGGACGTCGACAGCTACGCGCTGTTCCTGAACGACCGCTTCCTGCCCAACTGGCGCAGCAGCGTGCAGGCCGCGCGCTCGTTCGACAAGCTGGGCAGCTTCACCAGCGCCGCCGCCAGCGGCGTCAGCCAGTTGAACACGCGCCAGGACGAGCTGACCTGGCAGAACACGATCGCGCTCGGTCCGGATACCGTGCAGGTGCTGGCCAACCATCGCAAGGAAGAAGTCGGGTCCAGCTCGACCGCCGGCTTGAACCGCGCGCGCATCACCAACTCGCTGGCCGCCTCCTACGCCATGCAACGCGGCCCGCACCTGCTGGACCTGAGCGTGCGCGACGACGACTCGGACTACGGCAGCAAGACCACCGGTGCGCTCGGCTACGGCTATGAATTGCGTAAAGGCCTGCGTGCGACTGCCAGCCTCGGCACCAGTTTCCGTGCGCCGACCTTCAACGAGCTGTACTACCCCGGCTACGGCCTGCCGGCCAACAAGCCGGAAAAGGGCCGCAACCTGGAGGCCGGCCTGCGCTACGACCTGGCCGGCACCGAACTGCAGGCGAACTATTATCGCAACCGCGTGAGCGACCTGATCGTCTCGGCCTCGCCCTGCCCTTCGCCAACCATCACCGGCAGCTGCGCCTACAACGTCGACCATGCGCTGCTCGAGGGCTTGACGCTGTCTGCCCAGCACCGCCTGGGCGACCTGCGCCTGCGCGCCAGCGCCGACCTGCAGGATCCGCGCGACGAGACCACCGACAAACTGCTGGCGCGCCGCGCGCGCAGGCACGCGACCTTCGCCGCCGACTATGCGATCGGCCGGTTCGACCTCGGCGCCGAGCTGCAGGCGTCAGGCGCGCGCTACGACGATGCCGCCAACCGCAACCGCCTCGGCGGCTATAGCCTGCTGAACCTGTACACTGACTGGCGCTTCACGGGCGACTGGTCGCTGCTGGTCCGCCTCGACAACGCCTTTGATGAGCGCTACGAACTGGCGCGCTTCTACGGCACGGCCGGGCGCAGCTGGTTCGCGGCGCTGCGCTACGGCTTTCATTAACGCTCACTTGACCATTCGCTGAACACCTCATGCACGCTGCCCCGCAAGCGCACCGCCAACGCGCCCTTCTGATCGTCGGGGCGCTGCTGCTCGCCGCATTGGCCAGCCTGCTGGTGGCCGGGATGACCGGTTCGGTCGCGGTGCACGTCGCCGAGCTGCCGGACGCATTGGACCAGCTGCTGCACGGCCGCCAGGAATCGCTCGCGGCTTCGCTACTGGCCTTGCGCGCCGGGCGCGCGCTGGTCGCTTTCGTCAGCGGCGGCGCGCTGGCGCTGGCCGGCGTCATGATGCAGGCGCTGCTGCGCAACCCCCTGGCCGACCCGTACGTGCTGGGCATCTCGGCCGGCGCCTCGGTCGGCGCGCTGCTGGCGCTGCTGCTGATGTGCGCCGCGGTCACGGTCGACGCGTCCGCACTGATCGGGGCGGTGACGGTGTCGATGCTGCTCTACCTGCTGGCGCGGCGCGACCTGCGCGGCGGCGGCGCGGCCGAGGGCGGCGCGTCGCAACTGCTCCTGACCGGCGTGATCCTCTCCTCGGCCTGCATGGCGCTGGTCACGCTGATGCTGTCGATCGCACCCGACGGGCAGCTGCGCAGCATGGTGTTCTGGATGATCGGCGACCTGGCCGGCGCCAGTCCGCGCCTGCTGCCCTGGGTGGTGCTGGCGGGGAGCCTCGCCTATGCGCTGCACAACGCGCGCGCGATGAACGTCTCCGCCCTGCATGCGGAAGCCGCGGCCACGCTCGGCATCCGCGTCGGCGCGCTGCGCAAGGGTTTGTTTTTGGTGTCCGGCCTGCTGACCGCGAGCTCGGTGACCAGTGCCGGCGCCATCGGTTTCGTCGGCCTGATCGTGCCGCACGCCTGCCGCTTCGCCTTCGGCCCCGACCACCGCGTACTGGCCCCGAGCGCGGTGCTGGCCGGCGGCGGCTTCCTGGTGCTGTGCGACACACTGGCGCGCACCGTGGTCGCGCCGGTGCAGCTGCCGGTGGGCGCGATCACTGCCCTGATCGGTGCGCCGGTGTTCCTGTATCAACTGCACCGGCTGCGTGCATGAGGCTCATATGAGCGCGATCGCCACACAAACCTTGACGCTGTCCGTCGCTGGCCGCGTGCTGGTGCGCGCGCTGGATTGGCAGGCGCACGCCGGCGAATGCTGGAGCATCGTCGGCCGCAACGGCGCCGGCAAGAGCACGCTGATGCGCACGCTGGCCGGCCTGCGCCAGCCGGAGGCCGGCAGCGTGATCGTACAGGACCGGCTTCTGGCCGACTGGCCGCTCGAGGACCTGGCGCGCCAGCGCGCCTACCTGGCGCAGTCGCGCCACGACGCGTTCGCCTACCGTGCGCTCGACACCGTGCTGGCCGCCCGTCACCCCTACCACGCCGACCGCTATTGGGAAGGCGGCGACGACCACGAGGCGGCCATGCGCGCGCTTGATGCGATGCAGGCCGGGCACCTGGCCGCGCGCGACGTGCGCACGCTGTCCGGCGGCGAGCGCCAGCGCGTTGCGATCGCCGCGCTGCTGGCCCAGGACACACCGCTGCTGCTGCTCGACGAGCCGGCCAGCGCGCTCGACCTGGCGCACCAGGTGCAGGCGATGTCGCTGCTGGCGCGCCTGTGCCGCGAGCAGGGCAAGACCGTGATCGCCATCGGCCATGACCTGAACCTGGCCTATGCGGTGTCGACCCATGCCCTGCTGCTGGGCGCCGATGGCGACGGCGGCTGGTTCGCCGGTCCCGTGCAGGAGGCCATGCAGCCTGCGCGGCTGAGCCATGTACTCGGCCATCCGCTCGAGGCCCTCGAGCACGGCGGCCGCCGTATTTTCATTCCCCAGGAGTTCCAGCATGAGTGACCTGAACGGATCGACCCTCAACGAGCGCCATCGCGAGCGCATGCAGCGCAAGAAGGAGATCATCGATGCGCGCATCGCCGCCGCCGACAAGCGCATCGGCATCATCATCGTCAACACCGGCAACGGCAAGGGCAAGAGCTCGAGCGCGTTCGGCATGGTCGCGCGCGCACTGGGGCACGGCATGAAGGTCGGCGTGGTCCAGTTCATCAAGGGTGCGATGTCGACCGGCGAAGAGCTGTTCCTGCGCCGCTTCCCGGTCGAGGTGAGTTTCCACGCGATGGGTGAAGGCTACACCTGGGAGACCCAGGACCGCGAGCGCGACACCGCCAAGGCCCAGGAAGCCTGGCTGCAGGCCAAGCGCTTCCTGGCCGATCCGGACATCGGCCTGGTCGTGCTGGACGAATTGAACATCGCGCTCAAGTACCGCTACCTCGACGTGCACACCGTGATCGCCGACCTGCTCGACCGCCCGCCGATGCAGCACGTGGTGATCACCGGCCGCGCGGCGCCGCCCGAGCTGATCGAGATCGCCGACACCGTCACCGAGATGCAGGTGGTGAAGCACGCTTTCCGGGCCGGCATCGGCGCGCAGGCCGGAACCGAATGGTGAGGAAGCCGCGATGACACAGGCAGGTGCACGCATGGTGCTGGTGTCGGCGATCGCGTCAGGCCAGGGCAAGACCACGGTGACGGCCGCGCTGGCGCGCCGGTGCCTAGACATGGGGCAGCGCGTACGCGTGTTCAAGGTCGGCCCCGACTTCATCGACCCGATGCTGCTGGAGCGCGCCAGCGGGGCGCCGGTGCACACGCTCGATCTGTGGATGGTCGGACTCGAATCGTGCCGGCGCCAGCTCGCAGCCGCCGCGGTGGATGCCGACGTGGTGCTGATCGAAGGCGTGATGGGTCTGTACGACGGCCAGCCTTCGGCCGCCGACCTCGCGCGCAGCTTCGACATCCCGGTGCTGGCCGTGATCGACGCCGGCGCGATGGCGCAGACCGCGGGCGCCGTAGTGCTCGGCCTGCGCGATTACGGGCCGGTGCGCCTGGCCGGCGTGGTGGCCAACCGTGTCGGCAGCGAGCGCCACGCGCAGATGGTGCGCGATTCGCTGCGCGGCGTACCGCTGCTGGCCACGCTGCCCAAGCAGGCGCAGAAGATGCCCGAGCGCCACCTGGGCCTGGTGACACCCGGCGAAGTCGAGCACATCGACACGCTGCTCGATACGCTGGCCGACCAGCTGCAGCTCGACGATGCGGCGTGGGACGCGCTGGCGCCGCAACTGCCGGAACAGGCGCTGCCGCAGGAACCGGCTGCGCCGCTGCTGGCGGGGAAGACGGTGGCGATCGCGCGCGACGCGGCCTTCTGCTTCCTGTACGCGGCCAACCTCGACACGCTGCGCGAAATGGGCGCGCGCCTCGTGTTCTTTTCGCCGCTGCTCGACGAGCCGGTGCCTGGCGAGGCCGACATCGTCTGGCTGCCGGGCGGCTACCCCGAGCTGCACGGCGCGACGCTGGCCGGGGCAGGATCCTGGCGCGAATCGATCCGCACGGCCCACGCTGCGGGAAAACCGATCCTGGCCGAGTGCGGCGGGATGATGGCGGTGGCCGGTTCGATCACCGACCAGGATGGCCGCACCTGGCCGATGGCCGGTCTGCTGCCGGGTGATGTGACGATGCAGAAGCGCCTCGGCGCGCTCGGCGCCCAGGGCTTGGCCACGTCACACGGCCTGCTGCGCGGCCACACTTTCCACTATTCGCGGCTGGACACGCCGCTGACACCCAGCGCGCGCACGGTCAAGCATCCGTCCGGCGCCGAGGGCGAAGCCGTGTATCGCGCCGGCTCGCTGACCGCCACCTACTTCCACGCGTTTTTCCAATCGAATCCGGTGGCGGCGTGTGACCTGTTGATGGGAGAAGCGCGATGACGCGCACCCTGATCCTGGGCGGCGCGCGCTCGGGAAAAAGCGCGCTGGCCGAGCGCCTGGCGCGCGATTCTGGCAAGGAGGTCGTCTACCTGGCCACCTCGCAGGCCGGCGACGCCGAGATGGCGTCGCGCATCGCGCACCACCGCGCACGCCGGCCGGAGCAATGGCAAACGGTCGAAGAGCCGAGCGCGCTCGCAGCGCGCCTGGGTGAGCTTTGCAGACCGGGGTGCATCGTACTGGTCGACTGCCTGACCCTGTGGCTGAGTAACCTGATGTTCTCGACGCACCAGGATCATCCGGACGTCGGACCGATCGAGCTGACCGCCCTGTTCCTCGACGAGCGCATGGCGCTGATGAAGTGGCTCGAGACGCCGGCGGAAGGCGAAGTCATCTTCGTGTCGAACGAGATAGGCCTCGGTGTCGTGCCGTTCGGCGCCATCTCGCGCGCCTTCGTCGACGAAGCCGGGCGCCTGAACCAGGACGTTGCGGCACGCTGCGACAAGGTCGTGTTCGTGGCTGCCGGCTTGCCGCTGACGCTCAAAGGTCCGGCGTGCTGACCGGTTTGCCGCCGCTGACGCTGGCGTTGTTGATGGCGGCCGGCGTCGCGCTCGATGTGCTGCTGGGCGAAGCACGGCGCTGGCACCCGCTGGTCGGCTTCGGCAACCTGGCGCTCTGGCTGGAGCGGCGCTTGAACCGCGGCGGCTGGCGCATCGGGCGCGGCCTGCTCGGCTGGCTGCTGGCGGTCGGGCCCTTGAGCGTGCTGGCCTGGCTGGCTTGCCAGTCGGGTGGGCTGGCGGTGCATGCGCTGCTGCTCTACTTTTGCCTCGGCCTGCGCAGCCTGCGCGACCATGCCTTGCCGATCGGCGCGGCGCTGGCCGCCGGCGACCTGCCTGAAGCGCGCCGGCTGACCGCGCGCATCGTCAGCCGCGATACCACCCAGGCATGCGAGCCTGACCTGGCGCGCGCCGGCGCCGAGTCGGTGCTCGAGAACGGCAACGATGCGGTGTTCGGCGCGTTGTTCTGGTTCCTGGTCGGCGGCGGCGCCGGCGCCCTGCTGTTCCGCCTGGCGAACACGCTCGATGCGATGTGGGGCTATCGCACGCAACGCTTCAACCTGTTCGGCCGCGTCGCCGCGCGCATCGACGATGTGCTCAACTACGTGCCGGCGCGGCTGACCGCGCTGTCGTACGTCGTGCTGGCTTCAAACGCCGGGCAGCGGCGCGCCTGGCATTGCTGGCGCACGCAGGCGCGTCACTGGAGCAGCCCGAACGCGGGGCCGGTGATGGCCAGCGGCGCCGGTGCGCTCGGGGTCAGCCTCGGTGGGCCGGCGCTGTATGACGGCGAGCTGGAGACGCGCCCTTCCCTGGGCATGGGTCCGCAGCCGCGTGGCGCCGACATCGGGCGTGCGTGGAAGCTGGTCATGCGCACCACCCTGTTGTGGGTGTTTGCCGCGCTGGCGCTTGCCGCGCTGCTGTCGCTGCCGCTGTGGGGGAAGGCTGGACATGCTTGAACACGGCGGCAAGCTGCGCGAAGCGCGCCTGCGCTATGGCGGCGACGACTGGATCGATCTCTCCACCGGCGTCAATCCGGTCGGCTATCCGGTCGCGCCGCCTGCGCCGGAGGCCTGGCATCGCCTGCCGGAGCCCGACCCCGCGCTGCTGCGGGCCGCCTGCGATTACTATGGCGCGCCGCGCCTGCTCCCGGTGGCCGGGACCCAGGCGGCGATCCAGGCCCTCCCTCGCCTGCGCGCGCCCGCGCGCGTGAGCGTGTCCGCGCCTTCGTACGCGGAGCACAGCCATCACTGGGCGCGCCACGGCCACGTGATGCGCGCCGTAACCTACGGCGAGCTGGACGACGCGGTGCGCGACAGCGACGTGGTGGTGGTCGTCAACCCGAACAATCCCACCGGCGCCACGGTCGCGCCGGAACGGCTGCTCGCCTGGCATGCCGAGCTGGCCGCGCGCGGCGGCTGGCTGATCGTCGACCAGGCCTTCGGCGACACGGACCGGGCGCTGAGCGTGGCAGCGCATGCCGACCAGCCCGGGCTGGTCGTGCTGCACTCGATCGGAAAATTTTTTGGCCTGGCGGGGCTGCGCCTCGGCTTCGTCGCGGCGGAATCGTCGCTGCTGGCGGCGCTGGATGATCTGCTCGGACCATGGGCAGTCAGCGGCCCGGCCCAGCAGGCGGCGCTGGCGGCGCTGCGCGATCAGGAATGGCAGCAGGCGACCGCGCTGCGCCTGCATCGCGACGGCGAACGCATGCGTGCGCTGCTGCGCGAGCACGATATTCGCGCGTCCGGCTCGCCGCTGTTTCACTGGTGGGCGCAGGAGCAGCCGGAAGCCTTTCACGAACACATGGCGCGCCACGCGATCTGGGTGCGGCTGTTGCGCGACGCCGGGCGCGGCATCCGTCTCGGCCTGCCTGCGGTTGACGCCGAGTGGGCACGTCTCGAACACGCATTACGACAATGGACTCATCGATGAAGACATCTCCGTTCCTGGCGGCGCTGGCCGTATCGGCCATCGGCCTGCCGATCGCTGCGCATGCCGCGCCGGTCACCGTGAAGGACGACGACGGCAACACGGTCACGCTGCAAAAGCCGGCCCAGCGCGTGATCTCGCTGGCGCCGCACGTCACCGAGCTGCTGTTCGCGGCGGGCGGCGCAAGCCGCGTGGTCGGCGTGGTGTCGTACAGCGATTTTCCGGAAGCGGCCAAGAAGATCCCGCAGATCGGGTCGAACCGCGAGCTCGACCTGGAACGCATCATGGCGCTCAAGCCCGACCTGATCGTCGCGTGGCGCCACGGCGGGTCGGAGCGGCAGATCGAAATGGTGCGCAAGCTCGGCGTACCAATGTTTCACAGCGATCCGCAAAAGCTCGAGGATATTCCCGACAGCGTCGCCAGGCTCGGTCAGCTGATGGGCACCGATACGGCGGCGCGCCCGGCTGCGGATGGGCTGCGCAACCAGCTCACCGACCTGCGCAAGCGCTACGCGAACCGTCCGGTCGTGCGCAGCTTTTATCAGGTCTGGGACAAGCCGCTGTACACGCTGAGCGGCCGCCACATCGTCAGCGATGCGCTGCGCCTGTGCGGCGGCGAGAACATCTTTGCCAAACTCGAAGTGACCGCGCCGGTGGTCGGCGTCGAGGCCGTGCTGCAGGAGAATCCGGAAGCGATCTTCGCGACCGCCGAGAAGAACTATGGCGGCGTGAGCATGTGGAAGGCCTATCCGACCTTGACCGCGGTCCGCAACGACAACCTGTTCACGATCGACGGGCAGCTGCTCAACCGCGCCGGGCCGCGCATGATCGCCGGGACCGCGCAGCTGTGCGAAAAGCTCGAGCTGGCGCGCAGCCACCGCGCCAAGTGATCCATCGATGAGCGGATTCCCCTTCCCGACCCTGATGGTGCAGGGCACGACCTCGGACGCCGGCAAGACCACGCTGGTGGCGGCCTTGTGCAGGCTGCTGCACCGGCGCGGCGTGCGGGTGGCGCCCTTCAAGCCGCAGAACATGGCGCTCAACAGCGCGGTGACGCGCGACGGCGGCGAGATCGGCCGCGCCCAGGCGCTGCAGGCGCTTGCCGCCGGGCTCGAGCCGCACACCGATTTCAATCCGGTTCTGCTCAAACCCTCGAGCGATACCGGCGCCCAGGTCATCATCCATGGGCGCGTGCGCGCGGACATGAGTGCGCGCGACTATCATCGCTACAAGACGGTCGCGATGGAGGCAGTGCTCGAGTCGCACACGCGCCTGCGCGCGCAGTACGATGCCGTGATCGTCGAGGGCGCCGGTAGTCCGGCCGAAATCAACCTGCGTGCGCGCGACATCGCCAACATGGGCTTTGCCGAAGCGGTCGATTGCCCGGTGATCCTGGTCGCCGACATCGACCGCGGCGGCGTGTTCGCCCACCTGGTCGGCACGCTGGCCTGCCTGTCGCCGAGCGAGCGGGCGCGCATCGTCGGCTTCGTGATCAACCGCTTCCGCGGCGATATCAAGCTGCTCGAGCCGGGGCTGGAATGGCTGGAGCGCGAGACCGGCAAGCCGGTGCTGGCGGTGCTGCCCTATCTGCACGGTTTATATCTCGATGCCGAGGATGCAGTGCAAAGCGTCTCCAGGCGCGAGGGTAAATTCCGCGTGCTGGTGCCGAGCTATCCGCGCATGAGCAACCACACCGATTTCGATCCGCTGCGATTTCATCCGGATGTCGATTTGCGCTTCGTGCGCGAGGGTCAGCCGATTCCGGGCGGCGATCTGATCGTCCTCCCGGGCAGCAAGAATACTCGCGCGGATCTGGATTGGTTGTGTCGGCACGGTTGGCTGCCGGCGATTCTGCGGCATCTGCGGTACGGCGGCAAAGTCATCGGCATCTGCGGAGGCTTCCAGATGCTAGGGCGGTTTGTCGACGATCCGGACGGCGTGGAAGCCGTGGCTGGCCGATCGGAAGCGTTGGGATTGCTCGATCTCGAGACGGTGCTGACGCGTGAAAAGCGGCTGACGCGGGTGAGTGGCCGCTGCGTGTTTTCGCCCGGTGCCGTCGATTCCGTCGATGCCGCCGGTGCTGCTGTCAGCGGCTATGAAATCCATATGGGCGTCTCGTCCGGCGCGGCGCTGGCTCGTCCGGTATTCGAAATCGACGGGCGTGGCGAAGGTGCGGTTTCGGAAGATGGGCAGATCCTGGGAACGTATCTGCACGGCCTGTTCGATGAAGGCGCGTCGTGTGCCGCGCTGTTGCGCTGGGCTGGGCTGGACAGCGATCAAGAAGTCGATAGCCGGGCGCTGCGCGAAGCCAGCCTGGATCGGATTGCGGAAGCGGCGTCGCCGCTGTTGGACAAGCTGATGGCGCTGGGTGTGGCGTCCCGGCTTTGATGGCGACATCTTTGATCGCTAAATAAATAGCTGCGATGCTTGGTTGCTGGCGGCGGCTCGGCCGTCGCTGGTGCATTGGCGTCGTCGAGGCGTATTTTCCGGTCGCGGCATTCCGGCTTTGGAAAAGCAAAAAGCCCGCCCAGTATCAACTGGGCGGGCTTCTGCGAATAATTAGCCTGACGATAACCTACTTTCACACTGGTTGCAGCACTATCATCGGCGCAAAGTCGTTTCACGGTCCTGTTCGGGATGGGAAGGGGTGGTACCGACTTGCTATGGTCATCAGGCATGACTTGTACGGGCGTCGCGTTCGCGCTGGCTTGGCGCCGCCCTGAATCTGGAAGAAGTAGTTTTATCTGTTGTATCGAACGCTGAACTTCAATGGCATGACTGCCAAGGTTATAGGGACAAGCCGTACGGGCAATTAGTATCGGTTAGCTTAATGCATTACTGCACTTCCACACCCGACCTATCAACGTCCTGGTCTCGAACGACCCTTCAAGGAGCTCAAGGCTCCGGGAAATCTCATCTCAAGGCGAGTTTCCCGCTTAGATGCTTTCAGCGGTTATCTCTTCCGAACTTAGCTACCCGGCAATGCCACTGGCGTGACAACCGGTACACCAGAGGTTCGTCCACTCCGGTCCTCTCGTACTAGGAGCAGCCCCCTTCAAATTTCCAACGCCCACGGCAGATAGGGACCAAACTGTCTCACGACGTTTTAAACCCAGCTCACGTACCACTTTAAATGGCGAACAGCCATACCCTTGGGACCGGCTACAGCCCCAGGATGTGATGAGCCGACATCGAGGTGCCAAACTCCCCCGTCGATATGAACTCTTGGGAGGAATCAGCCTGTTATCCCCAGAGTACCTTTTATCCGTTGAGCGATGGCCCTTCCATACAGAACCACCGGATCACTATGTCCTACTTTCGTACCTGCTCGACTTGTCGGTCTCGCAGTTAAGCACGCTTATGCCATTGCACTATTAGCACGATGTCCGACCGTACCTAGCGTACCTTCGAACTCCTCCGTTACACTTTAGGAGGAGACCGCCCCAGTCAAACTGCCTACCATGCACTGTCCCCGATCCGGATCACGGACCAAGGTTAGAACCTCAAACGAACCAGGGTGGTATTTCAAGGTTGGCTCCACGGGAACTGGCGTCCCCGCTTCAAAGCCTCCCACCTATCCTACACAGATTGGTTCAAAGTCCAATGCAAAGCTACAGTAAAGGTTCATGGGGTCTTTCCGTCTAGCCGCGGGTAGATTGCATCATCACAAACATTTCAACTTCGCTGAGTCTCGGGAGGAGACAGTGTGGCCATCGTTACGCCATTCGTGCAGGTCGGAACTTACCCGACAAGGAATTTCGCTACCTTAGGACCGTTATAGTTACGGCCGCCGTTTACTGGGACTTCAATCAAGAGCTTGCACCCCATCATTTAATCTTCCAGCACCGGGCAGGCGTCACACCCTATACGTCCACTTTCGTGTTTGCAGAGTGCTGTGTTTTTATTAAACAGTCGCAGCCACCAGTTTATTGCAACCCTTTCGCCCTCACACAGTAAAGTGATCAAGCTACCGGGGCGTACCTTTTCCCGAAGTTACGGTACCAATTTGCCGAGTTCCTTCTCCCGAGTTCTCTCAAGCGCCTTAGAATACTCATCTCGCCCACCTGTGTCGGTTTGCGGTACGGTCTCGTATGACTGAAGCTTAGAGGCTTTTCTTGGAACCACTTCCGATTGCTTCGCAGCTTAAAGCCGCTCGTCTCGACCCCTTGAATTACGTGCCCGGATTTGCCTAAGCACCTTCTATGAGCCAAAAACCAACTATTCCAACAGTTGGACAACCTTCCGCGATCCGTCCCCCCATCGCATCATACGACGGTGCAGGAATATTAACCTGCTTCCCATCAGCTACGCATCTCTGCCTCGCCTTAGGGGCCGACTCACCCTGCTCCGATGAACGTTGAACAGGAAACCTTGGGCTTTCGGCGAGAGGGCTTTTCACCCTCTTTATCGCTACTCATGTCAGCATTCGCACTTCTGATACCTCCAGCATCCTTCACAAGACACCTTCGCAGGCTTACAGAACGCTCTCCTACCATATGCTTACGCATATCCGCAGCTTCGGTGACTGGCTTAGCCCCGTTACATCTTCCGCGCAGGACGACTCGATCAGTGAGCTATTACGCTTTCTTTAAATGATGGCTGCTTCTAAGCCAACATCCTGACTGTTTTAGCCTTCCCACTTCGTTTTCCACTTAGCCAATCTTTGGGACCTTAGCTGGCGGTCTGGGTTGTTTCCCTCTTGACGCCGGACGTTAGCACCCGACGTCTGTCTCCCAAGCTCGCACTCATCGGTATTCGGAGTTTGCAATGGTTTGGTAAGTCGCAATGACCCCCTAGCCATAACAGTGCTCTACCCCCGATGGTGATACTTGAGGCACTACCTAAATAGTTTTCGGAGAGAACCAGCTATTTCCAGGTTTGTTTAGCCTTTCACCCCTACCCACAGCTCATCCCCTAATTTTTCAACATTAGTGGGTTCGGACCTCCAGGGCGTGTTACCGCACCTTCATCCTGGCCATGGGTAGATCACCTGGTTTCGGGTCTACACCCAGCGACTGTCGCCCTGTTCGGACTCGATTTCTCTACGGCTCCCCTATTTGGTTAACCTCGCCACTGAATGTAAGTCGCTGACCCATTATACAAAAGGTACGCCGTCACCCCACGAAGAGGCTCCGACTGTTTGTATGCACACGGTTTCAGGATCTATTTCACTCCCCTCCCGGGGTTCTTTTCGCCTTTCCCTCACGGTACTGGTTCACTATCGGTCGATTACGAGTATTTAGCCTTGGAGGATGGTCCCCCCATCTTCAGACAGGATTTCACGTGTCCCGCCCTACTTGTCGTACGCTTAGTACCACCGTTTGAATTTCGTGTACGGGGCTATCACCCGCTATGGCCAGTGTTTCCAAACTGTTCCACTATTCAATCGACTATCACGTACAGGCTCATCCCATTTCGCTCGCCACTACTTTGGGAATCTCGGTTGATTTCTTTTCCTGCAGCTACTTAGATGTTTCAGTTCGCCGCGTTCGCTTCGCATACCTATGTATTCAGCATGCGATGACCTAAAAGGCCGGGTTTCCCCATTCAGACATCTACGGATCAAAGCTCGTTTGCCAGCTCCCCGTAGCTTATCGCAGGCTACAACGTCTTTCATCGCCTGTAATCGCCAAGGCATCCACCATGTGCACTTATTCACTTGTCCCTATAACGTTGGCCCCTGCATGAGTGTCAGGGAACGTCATAGTTAAAGTTCAGCTTACTTTGTTTGATACATACAGATTTTCTACCCTAAGTGTGCATTTGATCGTTGGATCAACTACACGCTTAAAGAAAACTTTACTTCTTCCAGATTGTTAAAGAACGAGAACTACACTTATCAAAGACTGAACAATAATTCGTTATGTCTTGGATAAAGGTAGTAGAAACAGTCGATGGTGGAGGATGACGGGATCGAACCGACGACCCCCTGCTTGCAAAGCAGGTGCTCTCCCAGCTGAGCTAATCCCCCCATGCCGCCTTTGTCATCTAAAAATTATCCGGCTCTGCCGGGCATTTTTAGCTAACGCAGTTCCAAACGAAAGTAGGTTTTTACTTTCGTTTGAAAGGGGCTTGGTAGGGCTGGTTGGACTCGAACCAACGACCCCCGCGTTATCAACACGGTGCTCTAACCAGCTGAGCTACAGCCCCGAAACTGTTCTCTCTGTTCAACAGCCGATAAGCGTAGGCGCTTGATGATTGAGCGTTAGCCCAGGTGCCACTCTAGAAAGGAGGTGATCCAGCCGCACCTTCCGATACGGCTACCTTGTTACGACTTCACCCCAGTCACGAATCCTACCGTGGTAAGCGCCCTCCTTGCGGTTAAGCTACCTACTTCTGGTAAAACCCGCTCCCATGGTGTGACGGGCGGTGTGTACAAGACCCGGGAACGTATTCACCGCGGCATGCTGATCCGCGATTACTAGCGATTCCAACTTCACGCAGTCGAGTTGCAGACTGCGATCCGGACTACGATACACTTTCTGGGATTAGCTCCCCCTCGCGGGTTGGCGGCCCTCTGTATGTACCATTGTATGACGTGTGAAGCCCTACCCATAAGGGCCATGAGGACTTGACGTCATCCCCACCTTCCTCCGGTTTGTCACCGGCAGTCTCATTAGAGTGCCCTTTCGTAGCAACTAATGACAAGGGTTGCGCTCGTTGCGGGACTTAACCCAACATCTCACGACACGAGCTGACGACAGCCATGCAGCACCTGTGTTCAGGCTCCCTTTCGGGCACACCCGGATCTCTCCAGGCTTCCTGACATGTCAAGGGTAGGTAAGGTTTTTCGCGTTGCATCGAATTAATCCACATCATCCACCGCTTGTGCGGGTCCCCGTCAATTCCTTTGAGTTTTAATCTTGCGACCGTACTCCCCAGGCGGTCTACTTCACGCGTTAGCTGCGTTACCAAGTCAATTAAGACCCGACAACTAGTAGACATCGTTTAGGGCGTGGACTACCAGGGTATCTAATCCTGTTTGCTCCCCACGCTTTCGTGCATGAGCGTCAGTCTTGACCCAGGGGGCTGCCTTCGCCATCGGTGTTCCTCCACATCTCTACGCATTTCACTGCTACACGTGGAATTCTACCCCCCTCTGCCAGACTCCAGCCTTGCAGTCTCCAACGCAATTCCCAGGTTAAGCCCGGGGATTTCACGTCAGACTTACAAAACCGCCTGCGCACGCTTTACGCCCAGTAATTCCGATTAACGCTTGCACCCTACGTATTACCGCGGCTGCTGGCACGTAGTTAGCCGGTGCTTATTCTTCAGGTACCGTCATTAGCCCAGGGTATTAACCCAAGCCGTTTCTTCCCTGACAAAAGAGCTTTACAACCCGAAGGCCTTCTTCACTCACGCGGCATTGCTGGATCAGGCTTGCGCCCATTGTCCAAAATTCCCCACTGCTGCCTCCCGTAGGAGTCTGGGCCGTGTCTCAGTCCCAGTGTGGCTGGTCGTCCTCTCAGACCAGCTACTGATCGTCGCCTTGGTGAGCCTTTACCTCACCAACTAGCTAATCAGATATCGGCCGCTCCAAAAGCATGAGGCCCGAAGGTCCCCCACTTTCATCCGTAGATCGTATGCGGTATTAGCGTAACTTTCGCTACGTTATCCCCCACTTCTGGGTACGTTCCGATATATTACTCACCCGTTCGCCACTCGCCGCCAGGTTGCCCCGCGCTGCCGTTCGACTTGCATGTGTAAAGCATGCCGCCAGCGTTCAATCTGAGCCAGGATCAAACTCTTCAGTTCAATCTCTGTTTGCGACACTTTCGTGTCATTCGCTATCGCTAGCGAAGTCGCTCACTCAAAATACTGACCGTCGCCTCATTGCTGAGACAACGTATTTCTTTTGCGTGAACATTTGATAATTTAAGTATTCAGCAACCACTTACGCGGCTGCCGGCACCTCATCAAACGCCCACACTTATCGACTGTTTATTGTTAAAGAACTGTGTTCTGTACTGCCTTGCTGCACTTGCGAATCGTTTTGTTCGTCAGCAGCAGAGAAGTGAGATTATGCTGTGTTTCGCGTTACTCGTCAACCCCTTCGTTTTCTGCAGTGCGCTCGATGTTGCTGAGATGAAAAGCTTAACTCCTTGTTTCGGTTAAACTTTTCGTGCGCTGCAGAAGCAGGAGGCAAACTATAGCAAAGCCCGCACCAGCCTGCAAGGGCCCGTTATCGTAACCGCTGTACCGATACCACACACGCTCGAGCCTGGGCTGGCTGCGCCAGCCCAGGCAAAGGCCGAAATTCCTCGTCTATATTAGAGTCCCTGGAAGTTCGCCTTGCGCTTTTCCAGGAACGCGGCCATGCCCTCTTTCTGCGCTGGTGTACCGAAGCCTGCGTGGAAATAACGCCGCTCGTAACGCACGCCTTCGGTCAGCGTGGTCTCGAAAGCACGGTTGACCGAATCCTTGATCTGCATGGCCACCGTTACCGGCATCTCGGCGATGGTATTGGCCACCGCCAGCGCTTCGTCCATCAGTTTATCGGCCGGGAAAATACGCGACACCAGACCGGTACGCTCGGCCTCGGCCGCGTCGATCATGCGCGCCGTCAGCAGCATGTCCATCGCTTTCGATTTGCCGATCGCGCGCGGCAAGCGCTGGGTGCCGCCGGCGCCCGGCGTGACGCCGACCTTGATTTCCGGCTGGCCGAACTTGGCGGTGTCGGAGGCGATCAGGAAATCGCACATCATCGCCAGTTCGCAACCACCGCCCAGCGCATAACCGGCCACGACGCCGATGACCGGCTTGCGCACGTTCAGGATGTGCTCCCAATTGCGGCCGATGTAATTTTGCGGATAGGTATCGGCGTAGGTGTAATTTGCCATCGCAGCGATGTCGGCGCCAGCCGCAAATACCTTTTCGCTGCCGGTCAGGACGATCACGTTGATCGCAGGATCGGCGTCGAATGCATACAGCGCCTCGCCCAACTCGTTCATCATGTTGTCGTTGAGGGCGTTCATCGCCTTCGGACGATTCAGGCGGATGACGACTACCTTGCCATGCTGTTCGATCAGCAGGTCAGAATATTCCATGAGACACCCCTTAGTAAGATGAGTCCCGATTGTAGCGCCTGACGCACGGATATGACGTATACGGCAAGCATGCTTTGCTATCATCGTCATCCGATCAATCCGCTCGCTGGATGCCTTCGTGCCGCTCCTCGCTTTCTTGCGCAGCCTCGCCACCGACCCGCAACTACGCAGCGCCGACTTTCGCCGCTTCTGGTTCAGCAGCATCCTGACCAATTTCGGCGCGCAGATCACCCTGCTGGCCCTGCCGATCTGCGCGGCGCTGCTGCTGCACGCAACGCCGGCCCAGATGGGAACACTGGCGGCGGTCGGCTCCCTGCCCTTCCTGCTGTTCGGCTTGCCGACCGGCGTGTTGCTCGACCGCAGCCGGCGCCTTCCGGTGATGCTGGGCAGCGACACCATGGTCGCGCTCAGCTTGGCCAGCGTGCCTTTCGCCTGGTGGCAGGGCTGGCTCAGCGTGCATTGGCTGTACGCGGTCCAGTTCATGCTGGGCACGGGTTATGTGGTGGGCGGCGGTGCCGAGCAGATCTTCCTGACCTTCCTGGTCGGCCGCGACGGCTTGACCGATGCCCAGTCGAAGTTCGCGGCGACCGAATCGGCGTCGCGCCTGCTCGGGCCGGGCATCGCCGGGGTGCTGGTGCAGGCGCTGGGTGCGCCGTTCGCGATCCTGTGCAATGTCGCCGGGTTTTCGGTGTCGCTGTGGAACCTGCGCCAGATCCGCACGCGCGAGCCCGAGCCGCACCCGCCGCAGTCGCATGTGCTGCGCGCGATGCTGGAAGGCCTGCGCTTCGTCTGGAGCCAGCCGACGCTGCGGCTGCTGGCCTGGACCTCGGCCTGCTGGCACCTGCTGTTCTACGGCTACACCGCTTTATATGTCTTGTTCGCCACGCGTGTGCTCGGCATGTCGCCCGGCCTCATGGGGACCGCGCAGATGCTGGGCGGCGTCGGCGTGCTGGCCAGCTCGGTGTTATTGAAACCGCTGACCCGGCGCTTCGGCTCGGGCGGCACGGTCGTGATCGGGCTGTGCGCATCGAGCATCGGCTTCATCCTGATGCCGGCGATCCCGCACGACCTGTTCGGCAGCCCGGCCGCCAGCGCCATCGCCTATGCCGTCGTGGTGTTCTGGCTCGATTGCGGCGGCACGCTGTTCTTCATGCCCTACCTGGCGCTGCGCCAGCGCGTCACGCCCGACGCTTTCCTCGGACGGATGACATCGACAATGCGCTTCATGACCGTGGCCACGGCGCCGCTCGGCGCGTCCGGCGCGGGGCTGCTGGCAGAGCACGTCGGCGTGCGCGGCGGCCTCGGATGCGTCGCCGTCGGCGCGGCGCTGCTGACGCTGAGCACCTGGTTCGGCACCCGGCTGCGCCACATCAGGGATTGAGCGTCACCCGGGTTTCGGGACATCCCATCGCCAGGCAGCCGTTCGGCAGCGTACGCAGCCAGGTGACGACCGAGTCGACCGTCACCGTCTGGATATGGCCGGACCAGCGCAGCGCCGGCGGATGGTCGTCGAAGCTGACGTTGGCCTTGGTCATGCGCGCGCCGAGACGCGTCAGCGTGCCCAGTTCGAGCTCGGTCGGCACATAGCCGGCGATTTGCAGCCAGGCCTGGGCGCTGCGCCGCGTGTTCGCCTCGTCCTCGGGCGCCAGCGCATAGGCCAGCACTTCGAGCACCCAGCCATTCGAATTCTGGTAGCGGGTGCTGAAGGGGTAAGCGACCAGGCTGTAGTTCGGCTCGAGATAGTCGCCGGCCTTCTTGCCCAGCAGGGCTTTCTTGAGGCGCGCCTGGACCTGCGGCTGCAGGCGCCATACGCCGGCCTGGTAGCGCACCGGCGAATCGGAGAAGAAGTTGACCAGGCCCTGGTCGTACAAGGCCGAGGTCGCGGTGCCGCAGGTATTGAGCTTGTGCACGACCGACCAGGCGCCCGCCGGATGCTCGCGCACCGCGAACGCCATGTGCGAATAGGTCAGGTGGTATTTCGACAGGTCCTGGCCGATCCGGCCGATGAGAACGACATCGTCGTCGATGCCGGCGAGGGCCTTGCGGGTGGCGTCGGCCATTTCCAGCGCCTTGCGCGCCGCCTCGGGCGACTCCGCCTTTTCCTTGCAGGGCGTGCCCGCGATCGCCGTGTTGGTCGCCGTCGCGGCGGCTGCCCCCAGCAACAGGGCAAAGAGCAGGCGGCGCATGCTCAGCCGCGGGCCTTCGAGTGCACCATGCCGCCGTCGGTGCGCGGCAGCACGCCGATCGTCGCCCCATCCTTCCTGACGACGTAGCCGGTATCGCCGACGCGGTCGATGTCGACCCGGTCGCCGGCCGCCAGGCGCTGCGTGCGCACGGTGGGCGTCAGCACGGTCATGGTGAGGTCGAATTTACCGTCGTCGCAGTGCAACTTGGCTTCGGTCTTGCCGCCGGGCTGATCCTTCAACTGCGTCACCGTCCAGCGCGAGTGGTCGCTGAGCTTGTCGATCGATTGGGCGGCAACGGAAACGCCGCCCGACACCAGCAGGAAAGGCAAGGCAACGCTGACGAGGGCGCTCGTCAGGCTGGCATCGGAAGGATTCTGAAAATTCGATTGGGCTTGCGCGGTGCTGCAGAGGGCCGCCACCAAGGCGGTGGCGATGAGCTTCGAGATATGCATGGCGTGTCCTTTTCGGTTTCTGCTTAGCAACTATCTGTACAGTATCCGAATTGCCACGCCAACGCAATCAGCTCATGATTTCGGCAGCAGCGCCCACAGCTGGCCGCGTTGCTTCATGCGCCCGGCGTTGTCGGCCGCGTCGCCGCCGAAGCCGAAGAAGAAGTCGGCGCGCACTGCGCCCCGGATCGCGCCGCCGGTGTCCTGGCCGATCACCAGGCGCTGCAGCGGCGTGTCGCTGGCCGGCTGGGTGGTCGACAGGAACAGCGGCGCACCCAGCGGCAGGATGGTCTTGTCGATCGCCACCGAGCGCCCCGGCGTCAGGGGTACGCCGAGTGCGCCTTTCGGGCCGACCGAAGGATCGGGCAGACGCTCCTCCTTGAAGAACACATAGCTCGGGTTGACGTCCAGCAGTTCCTGGCGGCGCTCCGGATGCGCCGCGATCCAGGCCTTGATGCCCTGGGCCGACGCCTGCTCCGGCGTCAGCTCGTGCTGGTCGATCAGCCAGCGGCCGATCGCCTTGTACGGATGGCCGTTCTGGTCGGCGTAGGCCACGCGCACGGTCTCGCCGGCATCGTCGAGCTGCACCCGGCCCGAACCCTGCACCTCCAGGAAGAAGGCCTCGACCGGATCGTCGACCCAGACCAGCTCCTTGCCCGGAATTTTGGAGCGCTCGATCTCGGCGCGGCTGCCGTACGGGACGACGGTCTTGCCGACCAGGCGGCCGCGCAGACGCATGCCCTTCAGGGTCGGGTAGACGCTGGCCAGGTCGACCGTGATCAGGTCGTCCGGCACTTTGTACAGCGGGGTCTGGAAGGCGCCGCCGCGCTTGCGCGAGCCGTGCAGCAGCGGTTCGTAGTAGCCGGTGATCAGGCCGCTATCCGCGCCGTCCGGCGCGCGCACCAGGTTGGGCACGAAATACGTCTCGAAATAATGGCGGATCGCTTCGCCGTCGCCCGTGTCGACCAGGCGGCCGGCGGCGCAGGCGGTCTTCCAGTCGGGCCGGGCGGCGAGCGCGCGGCAGGACGCCTGGAACGCCGGCCAGGCCTGGCGCAGGTCGTCCTGGCGCCAGCCCGGCAGCGCCTCGAAGCTGACCGGCGTGAACAGCGGCGCGGGCGGGGCCGGCGGCTGTGCTGGCGGCTGCGTCGGTACCGTCACCGGTCCGACCGGCGGCGGCATCTTCACCGGCGGCTGTGCTTGCGGTTGCGGTTGTGGCTGCGGTTGCTGTTGCGGCGTGGTACAAGCGGCCAGCAAGGCCACGAGGGTGAGCAAAGCAGGTACACTGCGGCGTGTCGAAAACATAAGGGAAACCGTCATGTGGATACTCGTGTTGGAAGCCGGCGCGGCGCTGCTCCTGCTGGTGTTCATCGTGTGGTGGACCATGTACTCGGGCCGCGCGCCCGAGCAGCCGCCTGCGCGCGCGCGCAAGGCCGACCCCGCCCCAGGCTCGGATGAGCCGGGCTCTTGATCAGTCTAGTGCAAGGCGTGCGGCAGCGACAGCACGAACTCGGGGATGTTGACCTCGAAGCGATGCCCGTCCTCGGCCACGAAGAAGTACTCGCCGACCATCGAGCCCTGCGGCGTGGCCAGCTGGGTGCCGCTGGTGTACTCGAACTGCTCGCCCGGCTTGAGCAGCGGCTGGTGGCCGACCACGCCCAGCCCGCGCACTTCCTGGGTCTGGCCGTTGGCGTCGGTGATCACCCAGTGGCGCGAGATCAGCTGGGCCGGGACGCTGCCGGTATTCTTGATCGTGATCGTGTAGGTGAACACGTGCCGCGTCCGTTCCGGGCTGGATTGCTCCGGCAGATACTGGGTCCTGACGGAAATCGCGAAGTCGTAGACGGGCATGGGTGTTCCTTGTGGGGCGGATAAGCGCAGAAGGCCGCATCATATAACAGACTCGCACGGAGCATCGGCGTACAATGGCGGTCTTTATTTACCAGCAGACCCGGCAGACCGCCTCACCGCCATGACCACCTACCGCATCGCTCCCAGCATCCTGTCCGCAGACTTTGCCCGCCTGGGCGAGGAAGTGCGCAATGTCGTCGCCGCCGGTGCCGACATGATCCACTTCGACGTGATGGACAACCATTACGTTCCCAACCTGACCATCGGCCCGATGGTATGCCAGGCCATCCGTCCGCACGTGCAGGTGCCGATCGACGTGCACCTGATGGTCAAGCCGGTCGACCGCATCATCCCCGACTTCGCCAAGGCCGGCGCCGACATCATCACCTTCCACCCGGAAGCGTCCGAGCACGTCGACCGCTCGCTGCAGCTCATCCGCGACAACGGCTGCAAGGCCGGCCTGGTGTTCAACCCGGGCACGCCGCTGCACTACCTCGACCACGTGATGGACAAGATCGACATCATCCTGATCATGTCGGTCAACCCGGGCTTCGGCGGCCAGTCCTTCATCCCGGAAGCGCTCAAGAAGATCGCGATCGCGCGCCGCATGATCGACGAGTCCGGCCGCGACATCCTGCTGGAAGTCGACGGCGGCGTCAAAGCCGACAACATCGCCGAGATCGCGGCGGCCGGCGCCGACACCTTCGTCGCCGGCTCGGCCATCTTCGGCAAGCCGGACTACAAGGCCGTGATCGACGCCATGCGCGGCGAGCTGGCCGGCGTCGCCAGGAAAGCGGCCTGATGAAAGCCGGCGCCGCGGCGATTCGAGCCGCCATCATCGACCTGGACGGCACCATGCTGCACACGGTGCCGGATTTCGAACTGGCCCTGAACGGCATGCGCGCCGACTTCGGCCTGGCCCCGATTGACCAGCCGACCATCGAGCCGATGGTCGGCAAGGGCTCGGAAAAGCTGATCCGCGACGTGCTGGCGCTCGACTACGCCCCGTCCCGCATCGACGACGTGTTCGAACAGGCGATGGCAGGCTACCAGCGCCACTACCTCGCGATCAACGGCGAGAAGAGCACGCTGTTCCCGCAGGTGCTCGAGGGCCTGCAGGCGCTCAAGGACGGCGGCCTGCGCCTGGCTTGCGTGACCAACAAGCCGATCGCGTTCACCACGCCGCTGCTCGCCAGGTTCGGGCTGGCGCCCTTCTTCGAGATCGTCTACGGCGGCGACTCGCTGCCGAAGAAAAAGCCCGATCCGCTGCCCTTGCTGCAGGTCTGCCGCGACTTCGATCTCGATCCGGCCCGGGTGGTCGCGATCGGCGACTCCAGCAACGACGCCGAGGCCGCACGTGCCGCCGGTTGTTTCGTGCTGACGGTCCCGTATGGCTACAACCACGGTAAACCTGTGCAAAGTATTAATTCCGATGGTATAGTGGATTCGCTGCTCGATGCCGCAAAACTGATCAGCGCCCACAACGGCGCCCTCAGTAACAACCTTTCCTAACACCATCTACTCCATGTTTTTCACCAAAAAACACACCGTCAACCAAACCGGCGCCCTCGAGGCCTGGCTGTGGCGACGCTGGCAATCCTGGGCAAACTGACCCGTTGATTGCTGCCTGTGCACGCACGTGACCAGGCAGGTTTTTTGAAAAGAAAAGACGCCGCCCGTCCACCCGCGCACGGGCCGGCCTGGAGAAAAGCATGACCGAACTCGAATTCAAATCGCTGGCCACGGAAGGCTACAACCGTATTCCCCTGATCGCGGAAGCCTTCGCCGATCTCGAAACGCCGCTCACGCTGTACCTGAAACTGGCCCAGAGCCAGGACGCCGGCCGGAACACCTTCCTGCTCGAGTCCGTGGTAGGCGGCGAGCGCTTCGGGCGCTACTCCTTCATCGGCCTGCCGGCGCGCACCCTGCTCCGCTCTACCGGCGAGGTGACGACGATCGAGAAGAACGGCGAAGTCATCGAAACGCATGAGGGCAACCCGCTCGAATTCATCGAGGCTTACCAGAAGCGCTTCAAGGTCGCGCTGCGACCGGGACTGCCGCGCTTCTGCGGCGGCCTGGCCGGCTACTTCGGCTACGACACCGTGCGCCACATCGAGAAGAAGCTGGCCGGCGGCGCACCGAAGGACGAGCTGGGCCTGCCCGACATCCAGCTGATGCTGACCGAAGAGCTGGCCGTGATCGACAACCTGTCCGGCAAACTCTACCTGATCGTCTACGCCGACCCCGGCCAGCCGGAAGCCTATTCCAGGGCCAAGCAGCGCCTGAAGGACTTGCGCATGATGCTGCGCCGCAGCGTCGACGCGCCCGTGACCTCGGCCTCGGTGCGCACAGAATCGATCCGCGACTTCAGCAAGGAAGACTATCTGAAGGCGGTCGCGGTGGCCCAGGAATACGTGATGGCCGGCGACCTGATGCAGGTGCAGATCGGCCAGCGCATCCGCAAGCCGTACGTGGATTCGCCGCTGTCGCTGTACCGCTCGCTGCGGTCGCTGAACCCGTCGCCGTACATGTACTACTATAACTTCGGCGACATGCAGATCGTCGGTTCGTCGCCCGAGATCCTGGTCCGTAATGAACAGGAAGCCGACGGCAGCCGCACCGTGACGCTGCGCCCGATCGCCGGCACCCGTCCGCGCGGCTCGACGCCGGAACGCGACGCCGAGCTGGCGAAAGAGCTGCTGGCCGACCCGAAGGAAATCGCCGAGCACGTGATGCTGATCGACCTGGCGCGCAACGACATCGGTCGCATCGCCAAGACCGGCACCGTCAAGGTCACCGACCAGATGGTCATCGAAAAATACTCGCACGTGCAGCACATCGTCTCGAACGTGGAAGGCACGCTCAAGGACGGCATGTCGAACCTGGACGTGCTGCGCGCGACCTTCCCGGCCGGCACCCTGACCGGCGCGCCGAAAGTGCGCGCGATGGAAGTCATCGACGAGCTCGAGCCGGTCAAGCGCGGCATCTACGGCGGCGCCTGCGGTTACCTGTCGTTTGGCGGCGAGATGGACGTGGCGATCGCGATCCGCACCGGCGTGATCAAGGACGGCAACCTGTACGTGCAGGCGGCGGCAGGCATCGTGGCCGATTCCATCCCCGAGATGGAATGGCTGGAAACCGAAAACAAGGCGCGCGCCGTGCTGCGCGCGGCCGAGCAAGTGCAAGACGGACTGGATGGGGAGATCTGACATGCTGCTCATGATCGACAACTACGATTCCTTCACCTACAACATCGTGCAGTACTTCGGCGAGCTGGGTGAAGACGTGCGCACCGTGCGCAACGACGAGATCTCGCTGGCGCAGATCGCCGACCTGAACCCGGACCGCATCTGCGTGTCGCCGGGTCCGAAGTCGCCCAAGGATGCCGGCGTGTCGGTGGACGTGCTGCGCGAATTCGCCGGCAAGAAACCGATCCTCGGCGTGTGCCTGGGCCACCAGGCGATCGGCGAGGCGTTCGGCGGCAAGATCATCCGCGCCAAGCAGGTCATGCACGGCAAGACCTCGAAGATCGCCCACACCGGCGAAGGCGTGTTCAAGGGTCTCCCGAGCCCGTTCACCGTGATCCGCTACCACTCGCTGGCGATCGAGCGCGCATCGCTGCCGTCCTGCCTGGAAGTGACCGCATGGACCGACGACGGCGAGATCATGGGCGTGCGCCACAAGGAATTCGACATCGAGGGCGTGCAGTTCCACCCCGAGTCGATCCTGTCCGAGCACGGCCATGCGATGCTGAAGAACTTCCTGGAACGCTGATGGAGCAGGCGCGAATGATCACCCCACAAGAAGCCCTGCTGCGCTGTATCGAACACCGCGAGATCTTCCACGACGAGATGCTGCACCTGTTCCGCCAGATCATGTCGGGCGAAATGTCGCCGACCATGGTCGCGGCGCTGACCATGGGCCTGCGCGTGAAGAAGGAAACCATCGGCGAGATCACCGCCGCGGCCCAGGTCATGCGCGAATTCTCGACCAAGGTGCCGATGGCCGAGACCGCGGGCCTGGTCGACATCGTCGGCACCGGCGGCGACGGCGCGCACACCTTCAACATCTCGACCGCCTCGATGTTCGTGGCCGCGGCCGCGGGCGCGCGCGTGGCCAAGCACGGCGGGCGCAGCGTGTCGTCGTCTTCCGGCAGCGCCGACGTGATCGAATCGCTGGGCGCCCAGATCGACCTGAAGCCCGAGCAGATCGCCCAGTCGATCGCCCAGACCGGCATCGGCTTCATGTTCGCCCCGAACCACCACACGGCGATGAAGCACGTGGCGCCGGTGCGGCGCGAACTCGGCGTGCGCAGCATTTTCAATATTCTCGGCCCGCTGACCAACCCGGCCGGCGCCCCGAACATCCTGATGGGCGTGTTTCACCCCGACCTGGTCGGCATCCAGGTGCGCGTGCTGCAGCGCCTCGGGGCGGAACACGCGCTGGTGGTCTGGGGCCGCGACAACATGGACGAGGTCTCGCTCGGCGCCGGCACGCTGGTCGGCGAACTGGTCGACGGCGAGATCCGCGAATACGAAATCCACCCGGAAGATTTCGGCCTGTCGATGATCGCCAGCCGCAACCTGAAAGTGGCCAACGCCGACGAATCGAAGGCGCGCATCCTGGAAGCGCTGCGCGGCGAACCGGGTCCGGCGCACGACATCGTCGCACTCAACGCCGGCACCGCCCTGTACGCGGCGCGCGTGGCCTCCTCGATCGAAGACGGCCTGCAAAAGGCGCGCGCGGCGATCGCCTCGGGGGCGGCGCTGGCCAAGCTCGACCAGTTCGTCAGCGTGACGCGCCAGCTGGGCGCGCACTGACCAGAAAGCTCTCCCAATGTCCGATATCCTGAATAAAATCCTCGCCGTGAAAGCCGACGAGGTGGCCGCCGCCCGCAAATTCCGCGATTTCGCCGGCTTGCGCCGCGACGTCGAATCCGATGCCGAGCTGCGCGCCGGCATCCGCGGCTTCGAAGCGAGCCTGCGCCGCAACATCGACGCGGGCCGCGCCGGCGTGATCGCCGAAGTCAAGAAAGCCTCGCCGTCCAAGGGGGTGCTGCGCGCCGATTTCCGCCCGGCCGAGATCGCCGCCAGCTATGCCGAAGGCGGCGCGTCCTGCCTGTCGGTGCTGACCGACGTGCAGTTCTTCCAGGGTTCGCCCGAGTACCTGAAACAGGCGCGCGCCGCCTGCGACCTGCCGGTGATCCGCAAGGATTTCATGGTCGACCTGTACCAGGTGTACGAGGCGCGCGCGATGGGCGCGGATGCGATCCTCTTGATCGTCGCTGCCCTGGATCATGGCTTGATGGCGGACCTCGACGCCTGTGCGCGGGAACTCGGCATGGATGTGCTGGTCGAAGTGCATGACGCCGGCGAGTTGGACGCCGCACTGCGCCTCAAGACGAAGCTAATGGGAGTCAACAACCGCAATCTGCGCACCTTCGAAGTCACGCTCGACACCACGATCGCCCTCTTGCCGCAAATGCCGGCGGACCGCCTGGTGGTGACCGAGTCGGGCATCCTGGGCCAGGCCGACGTCAAGCGCATGCGCGACGCCAACGTGCATGCCTTTCTGGTGGGCGAGGCCTTCATGCGCGCGCCCGATCCCGGCAAGGAACTGCGACGCCTGTTCGGCTGACCTGCCTTCCTCACAGGTCCTGAACGGCATCGCCTGCTTTGGGGCCTGACAATGAGCGACTCAACCGGCACGCGGCTTCGCGCGTCACTTCGCGTTGTTTTGCTGTTTTTCGGGATGCTGGCAAGCCTGTGCGGCTGTTCGGCCGTCGGCACGGTCGCATCCGGCGTCACCAGTACGGTCGGGCACGCGGCTTCGCTCGCTACCCGTCCCTTCTCCAGATCGACATCCGTGCCGCCCCCGGCCGGGCTGGACGACTACAAGAGCCAGGTCGCCCAGCACGTGGCCAGCCGCAATCCCGAACACCAATTCAGCGGCACGCTGCCGCCGATGCTGCCGGCCATCGTGGTGCTCGAGATCACCGTCGACCAGGAGGGCCGCATGACCGACGTCGCCGTGCAGCGCGCGCGTGACGCGCACGCGGCGCAGGTGGCGCTGGCGTCGATGCGGCGCAGCGAACCGCTGCCCCCGCCGCAACGCCTGGCCCAGGCGGGTTCACTCAAGTTTTCCGAGACCTTCCTGTTCGCCGACGCGGAGCGCTACCAGCTGCGCAGCATCGCCAGCGGCCAAGCCGGTGAATAAGACCGTACAAGAGCATGTAACAAAACCCTCAGGGCAAGGCGCATCGCCGCATCGGCGGACCGCGAAGACAGTACGCTTGTACGGCGAGACGATGCAACGCAGCCAAGAGGGATTTTGTTACGCGCTCAGCTCGCGCTCGGGCGCGCGATGACCGCCTTGCGCGTACCCGGCGCCACCGCAATCTGGATGCACGGCACGCGGCAGCCCTGCAGCGTGACGTCGAACTGCATCAGCTCGTCGCGGCGGAAGGCATGCACCGTCACCGTGTCGCCGACGCGGTAGCGCGCAAGCAGCTGGTCCAGGTTCGACGGATTGCCGTTCACGCGCAAGCCGTCGAGCGCGATCACGATGTCGCCCGCCGACAAGCCGGCCTGGTGCGCCGCCCCGCCCTCGTGCACCTGGTTCAGCTTGGCGCCGATGACGTCGCGGCCGATCGGCGCGTTCAGGGCGGGCTTGCTGCCCTTGCGATCCTCGAGAAACTTGATGCCGAACGGGGCGTACAGCTTGGCCAGCGGAACGTCCTCGGTGCCGCGTACGTAGCGCTCGAAGATGCTCTTCAGGCGCACGCCGCTGACTTCGTCGAAGATCGCTTCCACGTCCTGTTCGGTCACGCCGGTCCCGCCGCCGGCGCCGTTCGTATAGAAATCGCGGCCGTAGCGTGCCCACAAGGTGCGCATCACGTCGTCGAGCGATTTGGCGCCGCCGCTCTTGGCGCGGATCGTCAGGTCGAAAGCCAGGCCGACCAGCGAACCCTTGGTGTAATAACTGATGATGGCGTTGGGCGCGTTCTCGTCCTGGCGATAATATTTACTCCAGGCGTCGAAGCTGGACTCGGCCACGCTCTGCTTGGTACGGCCAGTGCCGCGCACGACGTTAGCCACGGTCTTGCCGAGCAGTTTGAAATAAGTCGCTTCGCTGATGATGCCGCTGCGCACCAGCATCAGGTCATCGTAGTAGCTGGTGAAGCCTTCGAACAGCCACAGCAGCGGCGTGTAGTTCTCGACCTGCAGGTCGTAAGGCGCGAACACGGCCGGCTTGATGCGCTTGACGTTCCAGGTGTGGAAGTACTCGTGGCTGCACAGGCCGAGGAAGGTCACGTAGCCTTCGCTGCGCTCGGCCGTCTTTGGGGCGGCGGTGGTCGGCAGGTCGTTGCGCGAGCAGATCAGCGCGGTCGAGGCGCGGTGCTCCAGGCCGCCGTAGCCATCGCCCACCGCCATGGTCAGGAACAGGTAGCGCTCCACCGGCGCCTTCCTGGTTTTCGGCTCGAAAAAGGCGATCTGGGTCTCGCAGATGGCCTTCAGGTCTTGCTGCAGGCGCTCCATGTCGAGGTTCGGCACGCGTCCGGTGATGACGATGTCGTGCGGGACACCGTGCGCCGTAAAGCTGGCCAGCGCGAAATCGCCCATCTCGACCGGGTGGTCGATCAGTTCATCGTAATCGCCGGCGATATAGGTGCCGAAGCCGTAGCGCTTGGCGCCCAGCTCGGGCAGCGCGGTCGCCACGCGCCAGTTGCCGGCGGCCGGGTCGCCCGGACGCTGGATGTCGACCTGGTGCGGCATGTTTTCCTGGCCAAGCACGCGCAGGAACACGCTGGTGCCGTTGAAAAAGCCGTGGGTCTGGTCGAGGTGGGCGGCGCGCACCGACAGGTCCCAGGCATACACCTCGTAGTGCAGGGTCAAGGGGCCGTCGACCGGGGCGGCCTGCCACGAATGCTTGTCGAGCTTTTCCAATGCGACGGGCTGGCCGGCGCTCTCGGCACGGATGCGCACGATGTTGCGCGCGAACTCGCGGATCATGTAGCTGCCCGGGATCCAGGCCGGCAGCGCGAACACCTGGCCCTCAGGGCTGGGCGCCGCCACCGTGAGGCTGACGTTGAACAGGTGCCCGGCGAGGTCCTTGGGCACGATGGTGTACTGGATCGCCGCCAGCTTTTTTTGGTTGGCTTTTTTCATAGGGTTGAACAATCTCTCTCCGATTGGGCTAAGTGTAATCGGATTCTTCGGAGAGAGGGAGTTCAAACCGCCGAAGCGACGGCAGAGCAACGCCTGGCGCCGGTTCAGTGCCGACTCGGTGCCGACTCAGTGGCGACTCAGTGGCGACTCAGAGATCGGCCGGCGTGTCGACGTCGAGGAAGATGCCGGCGTCGTCGACAGCGACTTCGGTGACCGGGAAGGTCTTGAGCAGGCGCCGCGCGCCCTCCTCGCCGCGCAGCGCCAGCAAGGCGTCCAGGTGCGCGCGGCCGAAGCCGACCGGGTTGCCGCGCTTGCCCGCCAGCGCCGGGGCGACGATGGGCACGCCTTGCTGCAATGCGTCGACCAGAGACTGCAAGGTGGACGGCGCCACGCGCGGCATGTCGCCGAGCGCCACCAGCCAGGCGTCGACCGGGGCGAATACGTCCAGTGAATGGCGGATCGCATGGGTCAGCGAAGCCGCCATGCCGCTGTCGGCGTCCGGGCAGACCGTGACCGTACAGCCCAGCGACGCCAGCAGCGTGCCGACGCCGCCATCGTCGGGCGGCACCACCGCCACCACGCGCGGCAGCACCGCCAGGAGTTTGCGCGCGCTGGCCACCACGACCGCGTCGTCACCGCCGGGCAGCGGTTGCAGCAACTTGTTGCGCAGCCCCTGCGGATCGAAGCGGCGTCCACGGCCCGCCGCCATCAGGATGCCGACCGTGGCGCCCCGCATGGTCACGCCGCCGCCGTCTCGAACGGCAGCTTGCGCTGGCGCTTGCCGTTCAGCTTGAACAGCGCGTTGGCAAAAGCCGGCGCCAGCGGCGGCAGGCCCGGTTCGCCCAGGCCGGTCGGGGCTTCGGTCGACGGGACGATGTGCACCTCGATCTGCGGCATGTCGAGCATGCGCGCGACCTGGTAGTCGCTGAAGTTCTGCTGCTCGACCACGCCGTCCTTGAGCGTGATGCGCGCGCCCGGCAGCGTGAGCCCCAGGCCCATCAGCGCCGCGCCCTGGATCTGCGCTTCGACGGTAAGCGGGTTGACCGCCAGATTGCAGTGCACGCCGGCGGTCGCCTTGTGCAGCTTCGGCGTACCGTCCTGGATCGAGGCTTCGACCACGTAGGCGACCACGGTGTTGAACGATTCGTGCACGGCCACGCCCCAGGCATGGCCCTTCGGCAGCGTCTTCTTGCCGTAGCCGGACTTGGCCACCGCCAGGTCGAGCGCGGCGATCTGGCGCGGGTGCCTGGCCGGGTCGATCAGCTTCTTGCGGTAGGCGACCGGGTCCATGCCGGCGGCATGAGCGGCTTCGTCGATCAGCGTCTCCATCACGAACGCGGTGTGGGTCGAGCCGACCGAGCGCCACCACAGCACCGGCACGTTGGCCTGGGCCATGTGGGCCGACAGGTTCATCGGCACGTCGTAGGGCTCGCCCAGGCCTTCGACCATGGTGCTGTCGACGCCCTTCTGGATCATGAAGCCCTCGAACGACGTGCCCTGCGCGATCGACTGGCCGACCACCACGTGGTCCCAGGCGACGATGTTGCCTCGAGCATCGAGGGCGATGTCGGCGCGGTGCACGTGCGACGGACGGTAGTAGCCGCCCTTGATGTCGTCCTCGCGGCTCCAGATCATCTTGACCGGACCCGCATGACCGGCCGCCTTGCAAGCCTTGGCGATGTTGACCGCCTCGACCACGAAGTCCGAGCTCGGCACCCCGCGCCGGCCGAAGCCGCCGCCCGCCATCAGGGTATGCAAGGTGACCTGCTCGGGCGCGAGGCCGGCGGTGGCCGCGGCGGCGGCGCGGTCGCCGGTCTGGAACTGCGTGCCGACCCACAGCGTGCAGCTGTCATCCTTCAGGTCGACGGTGCAGTTGATCGGTTCCATCGGCGCGTGCGCCAGGTAGGGGAATTCGTACACCGCCGAAATGGTCCTGGCGGCGCTGCCGCGCGACGGCGTCTCGGCGGTTTTCGCAATGGCGCCGGGCTTCTTGGACAGCTCGGTGAACTCGATCAGCTGGGTCTCGCTGCTGGTCTTGCCCAGGCCTTCGGTATGCCATTCGATCGCCAGCAGGTCGCGCGCCTGCCTGGCCGGCCAGTAGCCGTCGGCGATCACGGCCACGCCGCGGCCGCCGCGGTCGAGCGGGATCTCCAGCACGTCGATCACGCCGCGCACCGCCTTCGCCTTCGATGCGTCGACCTTCGCCACCTTGGCGCCGAACACCGGCGCGTGCGCCACCACGGCGACCATCAATTTGGCACCAGGCGGCTTGAAGTCGATGCCGAACTGCTGGTGGCCGCTCGACTTGGCGCGCGCATCGAGGCGCCGGGTCGGCTTGCCGATGAACTTGAACTGCTTCGGGTCCTTCAGCGCGACCTGCTCCGGCGCCGGCAGCTTCATCGCCGCGTCGGCGAGCGCACCATAGCTGGCCTTCTGGCCGGCCGGGCCGTAGACCATGCCCTTGGCGGTGCGGCACGCGTCCGGACGCACGTTCCACTGCTGGGCGGCGGCCGACACCAGCATCGCGCGGGCGCGCGCGCCGATTTCGCGGTATTGCGTAAACGAGTGGGCGATGGTGCCCGAGCCGCCGGTGATCTGCATGCCGAAGGCCGGATCCTTGTACGCATCGCCGGCCGGGGCCAGCTCGGCGCGTATCTGCGCCCAGTCGGCGTCGAGCTCGTCGGCGATCACCATCGGCAGCGCGGTGTGCACGCCCTGGCCGAATTCGAGGCGGTTGACGATCACGGTGACGGTGTTGTCCGGCGCCACCCGCAGGAAGGCGTTCGGCGCATAGCCTTGCGGCTTCGCTTCCGCAGCGTGCGCCATGCGCCCGCCGCTGGGCAGCATGAAGCCCAGCACCAGGCCGCCGGTGGCCGCTGCCCCGGCCTTCAAAAAGCCGCGGCGCGAACTGACGCCGGCCTTGACCGCGGCCGTGCCCGCACCCTGCAGCGCGCTATTGTGCATCCATTGTGGTTTCATGCGGCCTCCTTACGCCAGCGTCTTGGCGGCGTCCTTGATGGCGGCGCGCATGCGTTGGTAGGTGCCGCAGCGGCAGATATTGCCGCTCATGGCGTTGTCGATGTCGGCGTCGGTCGGCGCCTTGTTCACCCGCACCAGCGCGACAGCGCTCATCACCTGGCCGCTCTGGCAGTAGCCGCACTGCGGCACGTCGTGCTTGACCCAGGCGTCCTGCACCGCCTTGCCGACCTTGTCGCTTTCCATCGCCTCGATGGTGGTGATCTTCTGGCCGGCGACGGCGGAGATCGGCGTCACGCAGGAGCGGATGGGTTGACCGTTCAGGTGCACGGTGCAGGCGCCGCACAGGGCCGCGCCGCAGCCGAACTTGGTGCCGGTCATGTTCAGGTTGTCGCGCAGCGCCCAGAGCACGGGCGTGGAGGGATCGGCGTCGACCTGGACGTCGCGCCCGTTGATGTTGAGTGTAACCATGACAATTCCTAGTTGGATTCTTTATTTTTATGCGTGACGGCCCCGGGTCCGTGTGCACGGGCCCGGGGCCGCCAGTGACGACTCGACAGTGTTATTGCTTGACCGTTTCCAGCTTCTTCTCCAGCGTCGGCAAGTCGACCGCGCCCGGAATGCGGCTGCCGTCGGCGAAGAAGATCGCCGGCGTGCCGTTGATGCGCAGCTTCTGGCCCAGCGCCAGCACCTGGTCGTTCGGCGCCTGGCAGTCGGCCTTGGCGCTCGCTGCCGGCTTACCGTTGATCATCCACTCGTCCCAGGCCTTGGCCCGGTCCGGCGAGCACCAGATGTTGCGCGACTTGTCGAACGAGTCCGGCGCCAGGATGTTGTACATGAAGGTGTACACGGTGACGTTGTCCAGGTGGCTCAGCGTTTCCTTGCGCAGCTTCTTGCAGTAGCCGCAGTTCGGATCCTCGAACACGGCGATGACGCGCTTGCCGTCGCCCTTGACCTGCTTGATCGCCTCATTGACCGGCAGGTCGGAGAACTTGATCTTGTTGATGTCGTCGATGCGGTCGCGGGTCAGGTCGCGCGTGGTCTTGGCATCGTAGACGTGGCCGATGACCAGGTATTGGCCGGTCTTGTCGGTGTACATGATGTCGCCGGCAACGCGCAGCTCATACAGGCCGCCGTACGGTGTTTCCTTGATCGATTCGATCTTGGCGCCGCCCAGGCGTGGCTCGATCGCCTTCTTGATATTGGCTTCGACCGAGTTCTGCGCGCCGACGCAGGACGTGATCAGGCCGGTCGCCAACAGCACGGCGAGCTTGGTTTTGAACATGAATACGTTTCCTCAGTGATGATTACTTGCCCATGGCGTGGGCAATCAGCCGGCGCTTGACCAGCGGCAATTTATCCAGCAAGTTTAATCCCAAATTGCGCACCACGCGCAGCGGTTCGAGATTGGCGCCGAACAAACGTTCGAGCCCGTCGGTCGCCAGTTGCATCAGCAACACATCTTCCTTGCGCGTGCGCGCGTAACGCGCCAGCACGCGCGCGTCGCCGACGCCCTGGTGCGCTTCGCGCGCACCCAGCACTTTCAACAAGTCGACGATGTCGGCGAAGCCCAGGTTCATGCCGTGGCCGGCCAGCGGATGCACGACGTGGGCGGCGTCGCCGATCAGCACGACGTGCGGCGCGGTGACCGCATGCGGACGCACCAGCGCCAGCGGCAGGGCCTGGACGGCTTCGGGTTGCAGCGGCTTGAGCAGGCCGAGCTTGGCGTCGGCGTGCTCGCCCAGGCGGATCGCCAGCTCGCCCAGCGACTCGTTCATGATGGTGTCGGCCAGCGTATCCGGCGCCGACCACACCAGCGACACGCGCTTGCCCGGCAGCGGCAGCAAGGCGACGATGCCTTCCTTGCAGGTGAACCACTGGTAGGCGACGTTGTGGTGCGGCTTTTCGCACTCGAAGTTGGCGACGATGGCGCGCTGGTGGTACGAGCGGTAGTCGATGCCGATGTCGCAGCGGCCGCGCACCCAGGAGTCGCGCCCGTCGGCGCCGATCAGCAGCTCTGCCTCGATCACGCCGCCCTCTTCCAGCTCGATGCGGGCGTCGTCGGCGTGTTCCAGGCGCAGCGCGCGGCCGGTGACGACCTTGACGTTCTGGGCGAAGCGCAGCGCGGCGTCGAGCGCCGCGTTCAAATTGCTGTCTTCGACGATCCAGGCCAGCGTGCCGGTGTGTGCGCCGAAGGCGTCGAAGCCGATCCGGCCGCCGTTCTCGCCATCGCCCTGCACGTCCATCGCATCGACCGGCGCCACGCGCCCCATGTCGAGCGCGCCCCACACCCTCAAGGACGACAGCAGCGCATGCGCCGTGTGGTTGAGCGCGTACACGCGCGTGTCCCACGGGCGCTCGCCGCTCGAGACGGCGGCGCCGTCCTGGCCGGGACGCGCCGGCGGCACCAGCAAGGCGACGCTGTGGCCGGCCTGGGACAGGCCCAGCGCCGCCGTCTTGGCGATCGCGCCATTGCCAACGATACAGATGTCGCTGCGAACGAGTTCGCCGCGAACCGATGCGGTAGAGGTGGTCGATGTCGTCATGGGGAACATTATACCTGTCCGGCCAGCCGAAATTTGCCGCTCAGGACTTGCGTGCTTGGAAACCACTGGCTATAATCGTGCCTCCTTTGGCCTGGTAGCTCAGTTGGTAGAGCAGAGGATTGAAAATCCTTGTGTCGGTGGTTCGATTCCGCCCCGGGCCACCAAAGAATATCCCTTACAGAACGCCAACCCATGCAGGTTGGCGTTTTCGTTTCTAGTACGCGAAGTCCTTGTGTCCGGTCTATTTTGGGTTGATTGCTTTTGTTGGGAGCGACTTCGAGGTCTAGTGCCGCCTGCGCTTCGGACTTTACGTATCTTAATAGCGTTTACGGATAGTTCAACAAGAATGGTTCTTCTAGGCATTAAACATCAGCTGCGTACACTGGTGTAAGATATTTGCTAACAGGCACTAACGATCTAGCGAAACCGTCAGGTGGAAATTCAAGTTGCGACAATTATCAGCGGAACGGAAACCCCTCCTGGCGACGGAGTGACCGGTGCATTACGATGCTTGCTCATGCTTTCGGATGGCACAAAACGCTCGGCGATCGTAAAAAGAGGCCGCCCGGTCAATCATGGCTGAAGCATTCTCAGCGCTCTTGTTGGGGCAAATGGGGCCTTCCGGCTTCTATGCCGTTCTTAATCGATGAAGAGCAAACGTTGGCATTTGCCAGTGCTGACATTAGCTACCCAAACCTTAAACAAGCTCTCGCGCTAGACAGCCTGCCCCTCGCCCAGCACGCGATGTTGCTTTGCGAGTTTCGGCATCGCTCGCGTGTAGTCTCACAACCACACCACTTGCAGCAGTGTGCGATGAAGCAATTGATAACCGAGATCGAAATCTTGGAAACATCCTGTGGACGGAACTGACGAGGCGTGGATAGATCATGCCTTTGCGCTCGGTCAATACTGTTGACTGAATATTCGAAAATTGGATCGAAGGACTATCAAAAAAACCTCTACAGTCGCGAATCCCCCAAGGGCAGGATGATTGACAATTGCTTTACAATAAACGCTCGATAGCATCGATTTAATGCATCAGCGTTCGGAATCTCAGAGGATAGCTTGGTGGCCGGAATCTCTTGCTGTCATAGGTTTTGTACTTTGATTGCATTAAAGCCGGGGCGAGCCTTACTCGCAGTTGCGCGTCGATCGGCTGTAGTAGGTCGAGATTATATAGTGTGTGGATGTCGACACGCAACAACATCCCATTCATCTTTGTAATTCGCTTTATGTGCATATAGCCGAATGTGCGCTGCTTCCAACCAATGGTTGAAATGATTTGGATTCCCACGACTTAGCGCATCAGCAATCCAGAAACATTCATAAGCGGCAGGCTTGAACGGAACAGTCTGGTTGGTCTTGACATTTTAAGCAGTTATAGACGCGTGCTTTCATGGTTATTTTTCCATAATAAAAACTATCGGTCGCAGCGGGTTGCCGCAATCCGGGCCGACCACTGTGCGGCGTACCCGATCAGCGAGGCAAACGAACGAAGGAACAAAAGCATCCATTTCAAAGTTACAGAACTGTGTGTGCCTGGGTCCTGCGTCGATTGGCTCGCGATTACCTTGCCCAGACAAGTGCACTTGTGCCGTTATACGATGCTTTAAGACATCAATGGCTCGCGAATTGCGAGCACTTGCAAATGTCGCGTGTTCGTTGCGCTTGCGCAAACATCTTTAGTGCCGCTGGTCAATAATTATCGAGATGATCCAGTACTACTTTGATCAATCGGGTTGAGCATTCGAATTAGCGTTCTGCAAAGACCAGATCGTCGTTCAGGAGCAGCAAGATGAAGCGGTACACAATTACGCTTGGAGCATCGACCACGGTCGGCGGAACGGTTCTCTCAGCAAGTAGCAGCGGCAGCGTCAATGGTGTGACGATAGCGCTTGAGGGCGACTCAGTCTCTTGTCCAGCTTGTAAGTCGTCAGGGAAGATCTTGTGCGTCGAGCCGCGGATTCCCGAGACATGGAACGGGAAAAAAGTGGCACTAGAAAATGATCTATGTATGTGCGGATGCTCCAGCCCACCTCGGCTCGTGCCTTCCCAATCGATCAGATACCAAAATCTGAGCGACAACAGTATGGCGAGCACAGTTGCTCATAAGCAATCAGCCGCTATAAGTGCATTCACGGGTGAACCGCTGTTCGACGACAGATTTTCTTTACTCGACGACGACACAGGCGAACCGCTTCGCCATACTGAATACGCGATAAGACGCGCCAACGGAAAGGTCGAGTTTGGAGTTACAGACGAAAAGGGCCATACGCATCTACTAGCGGCAGCAGCACGCGCTGAATCCATTGAAATCTATTTGTGAGGCCAACATGCCAGCCGCAATTAATTCTCCATCTGGACGCGTCCTGCACCATCGCGCGACGAGAACAACAACGCCTCGCGAGGACGCAGAAGCAAAGGTGGTGCGGATCAAACTAAGCAAGGAGCGGCGATTAGCAGAAAATAGGAAATATCTTCAGAACCCGAATATATATGCATTTCTCAAGGCTATCGCCGAGGCCGAGGGCGGTGGTTATGACTTCAAATATGGAGCAGTCAAGGGAAAGAAAAACGATCCATGGCGTTTTACCGATTACTCCACCCACCCCGGCCCTGGATTTGGCGGCAAAACAACCGCCGCAGGAATGTATCAAGAAAATATCGATACTTGGCGTGAGATGGGCGGAAATATGGGACTGACTGATTTCACGCCTGAAACACAGGATTTGATCGCTATCGAGATCCTCCGCGTCATCAAGGCGATCGACAGTATTCAATCTGGCGACATCAACGCAGCATTGAGCAAGGCATCGCGTCGGTGGTCATCCCTTCCGCAAGGCAAAGGAAAGTCAGGGTATTATCCCAACCAGCCTTCGGTCTCGTTCGACGCATTTGAGTCGAACTACAAGCGTTTAGGGGGCATCTCAAATGATTAGAGCACAACGACTACTCATACTTTTTTTCGCCCTTCCTTCGATCGCATATGCGTTCCCAGCGTCGCTACAGAAGCACAGCTCATTTGCCGTTACTCGCAAAATACTGCTGAAGGACAAATGGAAGCCGATCAACGTTCATGCCCACGACGACTATCCCCTCATTGGGGTCGAGCATGAACTCGCAAAAATGAATATCAAGGAATTTGACTCTTGCAGTATTGATAATTCAAGCTGCGTCATGCGCTACAAGCGCGGTAATGAATGCCTCACGGTGTTTACCGTCGGTGAGAAAATTAAGTACATGAAAGTCGTCGACTGGAATGATGAGTGTCCGACACCGTCATCGTCAGAGGCCAAAAAAACTCAGCGCTAACTAGCACTGCGCAACACAAGGCGTCAACACAACCGCGCTCGTCATCAAGGCAATTTCGCAGCCATGGGAGAAAACTAGCTCAAACGCTACTTTTGTTTCAGTCTTTCCTTTCTTTGAACTCAACATCGATCACGTTGTCTTCGGTGCTTTTGGACGGGTTCCGGCCAGCGAACGGAAACACGGACGATAAGGTCCGATCAAAGAGAGTCCTCCTCAACCGAGGGTATGCAAGAAGAAAAACCATAGCGAACCCTGTGAACCCTGCGGGCACATACTCGCCGTGCCACAGAAAATGCAAGCAGCAGAGTGCGAGCACGGTCGCCATGACCGGGCGACGGGCAGGTTTGGGCAATAGCCCCACGATGCGCGGCCCACTCCGGGTGATCCACGGAAGTCTCGCAAACAGTACGGCAAGAAGGAATCCCGCCATGCCCCGCCCCGTACCGAGGTAGTCGGCCAATACGCCGACGACAAGATAAGTCGTGTAGGTCAAGGTACTGGCCAGGGCGGCCAGCACGACGAGTGCGACAGCAATGGTCGACTTCGGCGCACGCATCGCCGTTGTAAGCAAAAAACGTAGGATTTTTGGACTCCTGCAAATGGGTATTGGAAGGCTGGCGCCAATCTTAACAGCCTGTCCGCCGGAGCCGCTTTGGACGGCCGCGCGCCGCCCGGGGTTTTTGTGCCTACAACGCCCTCTGAGCACGGCAATCATCGCCTCCGATGGCTGTCATCAACAAAAAGGCCACTGTCGGGTGGCGTTTTTGCTCTCCGGCAAGCGTTCCTAGTGAAAGACAATGGCGCCGTCATTCGCGCACATGGCGAACGCTTTCATCCAGTCCTGGTAGGAAGAACGAAAATACGCGTCAGGGTGCTGAGCCGCCGCGGATTGGTACTTTACGAAATCCAGATACACGCGCTTGCACACGGCGGGGCCGATCACGCCTTCGGCATCCGAAAAATCGATCAGCTCCCAAAACGGCCCTGTCTGTATTTTCCAGACGGTAGCGTCGTAACGGAGTTCGGTGTTGCCATTGAATGATTTGAATGGCGTCGGCTTGTAACCTGCCAGTTTTGCGAGCTCGTTTCGCCAGTAGTTGTAGCCCGAGTACGATCCAGCACGGAAGTCGAAGGCTTGATCATAGTGGTACACCGCGCCAGCGCTCAAGCCGTCAAAGCGCTGTACGATTTCTCCAGGAGACAGCTTGACTTGATTCTTGACGGTCGGCTGGCCATCCTTGTCGACTTGCGGCACAGGGACGAGCACGAGCTTTTCAAATGCCGTAACGTCCAGACCGGCATGCGCGACGGCCGGCAAGAGACAGGCTGCGGCGAGACATTTCCGGATGAGTGCCGCGATATGCTTTGATCTTTTCACCATTCCCCCGTTTCACATCATCCACGCTCGTCCAAGCGCGCTATGTTTCCACAGTGTAACTCATTCGGGAATGCTGGCGAAACTGCGGCCGCAACACAAAAACGCCACCGTCGGGTGGCGTTTTCATTTTGCGGCCCGCATCGGCGATCCAATCAATGGAAGACCAGATACAGCAGAACGAGGACGATTGCCGGAACGCCGAGCAGCCAGCCGAGGAAATACTTACCCATGATGCTCTCCTTCACGTGTTGTTTGATGACGATTTCAGGATAAGCCGGCACAGACCGCAGCGTCCGTACGCTAATGCACATTTGATAATAATTTTTCTCAGCGCACCACCTGCAGTTTGATCTTCTTGCCGTCGCGGTAGGTGTACAGCGTCAGGGCGGCGTTCTGCAGGTCACCCTTGGCATCGAAAGCGATGGCGCCGGTGATGCCCTGGTAATGCACCTTCGCCAGCGCCGGCAGGAACTTGGCCGGATCGGACGATTGCGCCTGCTGCATCGCTTGCGCTAACACCATCACCGAGTCGTAGGCATAGGGCGCGTAAGTCTGCAGTTCCATCTTGTAGCGCTGGCGGTAGCGTTGCACGAAGGACGCGTAGCCCGCCTCTTCCGCCCCGCTGACGCCGCCGGCGACCACGCAGATCACCTTGTCGTTGCCGAGCGCCGCGCCGGCCAGCTGCGGCAGTTTTTCCGAGCAGATGCCGTCGCCGGAGACCATTTTCGCGCGCATGCCGAGCGCCTGCATCTGCTTGAGCATGGGGCCGGCCACGGCGTCCATGCCGCCATAAAACACGACGTCGGGATCGCGCGCGCGGATCTTGGTGAGGATGGCGTTGAAATCGGTCGCCTTGTCGTTGGTGAATTCGCGGCCGACGATCTGCGCGCCGCCGGCACGCTTGACCTCTTTCATGAATTCGTCGGCGAGCCCCTGGCCGAACGCGGTGCGGTCGTCGATCACCGCGATCTTCTTGGCTTTCAGGGTGCCGATCGAATAATTCGCCAGCGCGTGCCCGATCAGGTCGTCGTTGGCGACGACCCGGAACGCCGTCTTGAAACCCTGGTGCGTGTACAGCGGCGTTGTGGCAGCCGGCGAAATCTCGGGAATGCCGGCGCTGTTGTAGATTTTCGAGGCCGGCACCGTGGTGCCCGAATTGAGGTGGCCGACCACGCCCGCCACGCCGGCATCGACCAGCTTTTGCGCGACCGCCGTGCCCATCTTCGGATCGCTGCCGTCGTCTTCCGCCTGCAAAGTCCAGTGCACCTTCTTGCCGCCGATCGTGATGCCCTTTGCATTCAGGTCGTCGATCGCCATGCGTGCGCCGTTTTCAATGTCCTTGCCCTGGTGGGCGCCGGGACCGGACAGTGGCGAGGCGCTGCCGATCTTGATTTCGGTTTGGGCGGCCGCTTGAGCGGCAAAGGCTGGCGCGGCGGCCAGGGCGAGCATAAGGGGCAGGACGGCGGCACGAACGGGCATGTCAACTCCTTGGATGAGATGGCCGATTGTAATGCTGCATCGCCAGATAACAAACCGGCAATCGTGCGGATGGCGATCTGCCCGGTCCAGGCAGCCCCGGCATCGTTACCGTCCTTGACGACTACATAGCCGAAATGAGGGATGTCAGCCTGATCTGGCCGAATCGCAAATTCATTCCAGCGAACGTGCACAGTGTGACCGATTTTTTTGCGGCGGCACTCGCGCCACGCCTGTGAACTAGATCTTCTTGAGCGCGCTGGCCTTGTGCGCGGCTTCGGCGCCGGTCTTGTCGCTGACGACCAGGTATTCCGGGTGCTCGCCGGAGGCCGCGACCTCGTGCGTCTTGATGTGAGTCGGCTTGGTGAGCTTTTGCTTGATCGTGCCGCGCACCGGCCCCTGGGAAGAATGCCATTCCACTTTGTCGCCGACCTTGAGCGTGTCCGTCATGATGGGTCCGATGCCGAATTGAGGATGCGGCATTTGAACACGGATCGCACGCGCGGGACGCACGCGTGCGCGCGGGCTGTGCTCCACTGCGCCGCTGCGGCGCTTCAGTCGCTCGGGCCGGGCACCTTCAAGCCGCGCTGCACCGCCGGACGCGCCAGGAACGCCTGCAGCACGCGATCGACCTCGGGAAAATCGGCAAAACCGACCAGCTCGCCGGCGCCGAGTGCGTTCACCAGTCCATTCACCCAGGGGAAGATGGCGATATCGGCGATCGTGTAGTCGTCGCCCATGATCCAGCTGCGCCCTTTCAGGACGCCATCGAGCACGCGCAGCAGGCGCTTGGCTTCGTCGACGGCGCGGTCGCGCGGACGCTTGTCTTCCCAATCCTTGCCGGCGAACTTGTGGAAGAAGCCGACCTGGCCGAAGGCCGGGCCGATGCCGCCGATGCCGAACATCAGCCACTGGATGGTTGCCATGCGCCGCGCCGGATCCTGCGGCAGCAGCCGAGCGCTCTTTTCGGCCAGGTACAGCAGGATGGCGCCGGATTCGAACAGCGGCAGCGGCTGTCCGCCCGGACCGTCCGGGTCGAGGATGGCCGGGATCTTGTTGTTCGGGTTCAGCGCCAGGAACTCGGGCGAGTGCTGCTCGTTCTTGTCGAACGCCACGCGGTGCGGCTCGTAGGGCATGGCGATTTCTTCCAGCATGATCGCCACCTTGACGCCGTTCGGCGTCGGCATCGAGTACAGCTGCAGGCGCTCGGGATGCCTGGCCGGCCATTTATGCGCCACGGGGAAGTTGTTCAGATCGCTCATGAATGCCTCCTGCTTCGATTGGTCGAATCCGGAGTCTAGCCGTCGGCCTGGCAGACCGGCGCGTCGCAGGGGATGGGTGCGCCGCAGATGCGGTTGCGCCCGGCCTGCTTGGCTTCGTACAGCATGGCGTCGGCGCGCACGAACAATTCGTTTTCGGTCTTGCACGCCGGGTAGCCCGCGATGCCGCCGCTGAACGAAAAATGGCGCACGTCGCCCGGCTTGACCTCGAACGGCAGCGCACCGAACGCGCAGCGCATCGCATCGAGCTTCTGGCGGCCCTGTTCCTGCGTGCTGTCCCAGAACACGACGACGAATTCCTCGCCGCCGAAGCGGCTCAACAGGTCGCGCTCGCCGAGCATCGACGCCAGCGTCAGCGACAGCCGCTTGATGACGATGTCGCCGAAATGATGGCCCCAGGTGTCGTTGATGGTCTTGAACTTGTCGATGTCGACCACGCCGAAGGCGAGCGGGCGGCCCTCGATGGCGGCCTGGCGGATCAGGTCCTGCGCCTTCTTTTGCAGGCCGACCTTGTTGAGCAGGCCGGTGGCGCGGTCCTTGCCGATCAGGTCGCGGTTGACGCGGATCTTATTGACGCGGTTGAGCAGCTGGGCCGCCAGCAGCGCGCCGTCGGCGGCCGGCATCGCCGCGTCGAAGCCGCTGGCCAATGCGCGCCGCATCAGGTCGGCGTCGCTGTGGCGCTGCAGCAGGACGATCTCGCGCACCGGATCGGCTTCGATGTTCTTCTTGAGCACCCGCACCAGCGCCTCGGTGCGCTGGTACTCGGCGTCCGAGATCAGCACCAGGTCGGGCTGGAGTTCCTTGACGCGCAGGTGCAGGGTTAAGGGATAGGTATGATGGATGAGCTCGATGCGATGCTCGCGCAGCGCCTCCTCGTCCACGCCAGCCGCCCCCAGGCCGATCACGCGCACCAGGTCGCCGCGCTTGTTTTGCACGAACAGGTTGAACAGCTTGTCGACCAGCACGTCGTTGGCGATCGGCTTTTCGGCGTAGGCCAGGCAATGGCTGTCGACCAGGCGCTGCTGCAGCAGGAAACGGCCGCCCTGGCGCGCGCTCTGCAGGTAGACGTAGCTGTGGTCGGCGGGCAGGCGCTGCAGCAGCTCGCTCAGCATCAGCGTGCGCCGGGCTGCCAGCATGTCGGCCTGCAGGTTGTGCAGGGCGTCGAGGTCGATCACGAACAGGGTGTTGCCGCCCTCCTCGGCCACGGCGGCGACCGCGGCGACGAAATCGCGGACTTCGTCGAAGCACAGGATGTCGAAGTCGTACTTGTGCGCATGCAGGCGCAGCTCGGTGCGGTTGTCTTTGATGAAGAAATTATGAGACAACAGCAGCACATGGTGCTTGTAGAGCGGCGGCGCGGCGCGTGTCATGTCGGATGTCGTAATTGAATGGCGACTTGTGAACCTTACACAAGAATAAGACTTTTTGCTGTAGCGAAAAGGGAACTTTGAACAGTTTTTGAACCGGGTAACGTGGACGTCATATGAAGATGCGCAAAAAATCGGAATTGCCGAGCAAGCAGTGCGCCTGCTGCGGCCTGCCCTTCAGCTGGCGCAAGAAGTGGGAACGCGACTGGGACCAGGTCAAATACTGTTCGGAGCGCTGCCGGCGCACGGCCAAGGCCGCGCCCGATGCGTCGCCGCCGCGATGACCTGCACGAAATGCTAGGTAAATAAAGGTCGTCAACCGGACTAGAATAGGCCGAAACCTCGACAGGAGACGTCCATGAAATCGATCAGCCCGGCTTGTGCACTCGTGCTTGCCCTGGCGAGCGTGTCCGCGCACGCCGCCGATCCGGTCCCCCTGAAAAAATCCGATGGCGTGCTGGTCGACGCCAAGGGCATGACGGTCTACACCTTCGACAAGGACACCGCCAACAGCGGCAAGAGCGTCTGCACCGGGCGCTGCGCCGAGAACTGGCCGCCGGTACAGGCCGACGCCGCCCAGCCGGCCGCGCCGTATTCGGTCGTCACGCGCGAGGACGGCAGCAAGCAGCTGGCCTACAACGGCAAGCCGCTGTACACCTTCGTCAAGGATAAGAAACCCGGCGACAAGACCGGCGACAAGGCCATGAACGCCTGGCACGCGGTCACGGACTGAGCGCCGCGTCGTCGGCTTGTGAGGCGTCTGCGCTTGCGCCGGCCGGCCTGGCGCGTGTGGCACGCGCCATCAGCCAGGTCGTGCGCAGATTGACTGCGCCGATCGCGATTTCGAGCGCGGTGCCGCCGATCGAACCGGCGATCAGGTTGTTGGCGATCCACAGCGCGGTCCCGCACAGCATCAGCGCGCGCATCGCCACGCCCTCCAGCAGAAACAGGGCCAGCGTCCCCAGGCAGGAGGCTGTCAAGGGCAGCCAGTCGCTGGCGCGGTGCGCGAGCGACAGCCCGAGGCCGAGATTGAGTGCGAGCACGAAAGCCACCACCCACGGCGAGCGCGTGCGCAGCGCCAGCACCGAACGCAGCATCGACACGGCCGAGCTGGCGGTGGCGGTCGGGTTGCCCAGCAGCGTGAAGTGGACGATGTAGGCCAGACATTCCGCCGCCATGAACTGTTTGAAGCGGCGGTCGTCGCGCTGCAGGAAACCGCCGACGCCCAGCACGAATGCCACATAGCCGACGCACTGCGCCGGCGAGAACCAGTCGATCGTCATCGCTCAGAGAAGAAAAAAAGGCGGCCGATTATACCTGCCCCAGCGGTGCGTCCGGGTCATCGTGGACGCCGGCGCGATGCCCGCCGCCCAGGCCGAGTGCCATGCCGCGGCCGTCGCCGCCGCCGCCGTCCATGTTGTTGCCTCCGCCTCCGCCTTCTGCCTTGCTGCCGCCCTCACCCTTGCCGCGGCCGCCGCCGCTGCCCTGGGTGCGGGTCGGCCCCTGCAGCGGAATCGGCACGTCGGCGGGGACCGGGCCGAGGTCGAGCGCCTCGCGGATGAAGCTGCGCAGCGCGATCACCAGGTCGGCCGTGTGGATAGGGCGGCCGGCCGCCATGTCGTTGGCCGCCTGGCCGGCCAGGCGGCAGTGCTCCTCGGTGCCGAGCAGGAGGATGTCGGCCAGCGCCGCTTCGACCGCGTCGCGGATGCGGCGCGCACGGTCGAAGCTGGCGGCGGTGCTTTCCGTGCCCGCGCCCGCGCGTAACGCGCGCAGGTGCGTGGGATCGACCGTCAGCTCGCCGGTGAAGGAACCGCCCAGCGTGCGGTAGGCGGCGATCAGCGTGCGCAGGCGCTCGTTGATCTGGCGGTTCATGCGCTCGCGCCGCTGCTGCACGGTCTGCATCATCAGCACGCGGATGCCGACGCCGAGCAGCGTGAAGACGGCCAGGCCCAGGAAGGTCGTCAGGACCGCATGCCATGAACTGAAATCGAGGGTGCGCATGTTTGCCTTTGCGGTAGGTGTCGAACCGCCAGTGTAGCGGCTGGCGCGCACCGACGACGTCAAGGGCCGGACATGCGCAGCCGCCGATCATTTCGCGGCCATGGCGCGCAGGCGGCGGCGCAGCTCGCGCTCGCGCTGCTGCTGCTCGACCCAGTCTTCGCGCATGGCGCGCCACAAGGCGATCACCATCAGCACGATCACCACCGCGAACGGCAGCGCAAACACGATGGTCGCGGTTTGGACCGCCTGCAGGCCACCGGCCAGCAGCAGGCTGATCGCGATGCCGGCCACCAGTGCTCCCCAGACGATCTTGATGCGCGCCGGCGGATTCGGATTACCGCCCGTGCTCATCATGCCCAGCACCAGCACGGCCGAGTCGCCGGAGGTGATGAAAAAGACCAGCACCAGCAAGGTCGCGATGGCCGACATCGCCGCGCCGAACGGCATCGCCGCGAACATCGTGAACAGCGCGGTCGCGACATCGTCCTTGACGGCCGCGGCGATCGGCACGTGCTGCCAGATCTGCATGGTCAGCGCGCTGCCGCCGAAAATCGAAAACCACGAGAAGGCCGCCAGCGACGGCGCCAGCACCGTCCCCATGATGAATTCGCGGATCGTGCGCCCGCGCGAGACCCGGGCGATGAACAGGCCCACGAACGGCGACCATGAAATCCACCAGGCCCAGTAGAAAATGGTCCAGTTGCCGATCCAGTGGCTGTCGCGGAACGGCGTCGCCCTCAGGCTCATGCGGACGATGTCGCTCAGGTAGTTACCAAGGGTATTGGTGAACGTCTCGATGATCGCCACGGTCGGCCCGAGCAGGAACACGGCGAGCGCCAGCAGCGCCGCCACCACCATGTTGAAGTTCGACAGCAGCTTGACGCCTTTTTCGACACCGCTCACCGCCGACAGCACGAAGATCGCGGTCGTGACCACGATGATGCCCACCTGCCAGGCCTGGTCGACCGGGACGCCGAACATGGCCCGCAGTCCGCTGTTGATCTGCAGCGCGCCCATGCCGAGCGACGCGGCGACGCCGAAGGCGGTGGCCACCACCGCCAGGCCGTTGAACAGGCCGGCCAGGCGCTGTACCGGCCGCCATGGCAAGGCGCTGGTTGCGGTACTGATCAGCGCATTGCCGCCGCGGCGATATTGGAAGAATGCGATCGCCAGGGCGACGACGCCATACACCGCCCACGGGTGGAGTCCCCAATGGAAGAACACGTAGCGCATCGCCGCGTTGGCGGCTTCCGGCGTGCCGGAGGCAATGCCCGGCGGCGCCGTCACGTAATGCGAGACCGGTTCGGCCACGCCCCAGAACACCAGGCCGATACCCATCCCGGCCGCGAACAGCATCGCGAACCAGCTGCCGGCCGAAAATTCGGGCTCCTCGTCTTCGCCGCCGAGCTTGAGGTCGCCGTAACGGCTGAACGCGACGAAGGCCGCGAACAGCACCAGCCCAAGCACGACCCACAGGTAGAGCCAGCCGAAATTGCGGGTCAGCGCCGCAAGCACGGTATCGAAGACGCCCGCCATGTTCTCGGGCGCCAGCACGCCCCACAGCACGACGAGCAAGATGAATCCTGCTGAAAAAACCATTTGCATGCATCACTCCTTTGTAACTGCGTCCGCTCGACAGCAGCGGACCAACCCGCTATTGTATTCGTACAAATACTTTTGCGCTGCTCGTGCATTATTTGCAGCACGCAAAGTCATGGCTCGAGTCACGGTAAGATGCGGTATCAACCCGACACTACCGAGCCGAGATCACCATGCACATTCCACGTCCGTTCCGCCGCCCCACCGTCGCCGCCCTGCTCGTCGCCCTGGGAACCCTGACCGCACAGGCGGCGCTGGCCGCGCCGACCACGATCCTTTTCATCGGCAACAGCTTCACCTTCGGCGAGCCGGCCGGCGCCGCGCCCGTGGTCGAGCGCTTCCGGCCCGGCACGGTCACCGACCTGAACGGCAGCGGCATCGGCGGGGTGCCGGCTCTGTTCAAGGCGTTCACCGAAGAAGCCGGGCTGGACTACCAGGTCAGCCTGGAAACCTCGCCTGGCAAGGGTCTCGACTGGCATTACGACCATGCGCTCAAGACCATCTCGAAACCGTTCGACGTCGCGGTGCTGCAGAGCTACAGCACGCTGGATGCCGCCAAGCCGGGCAACCCGGCCACGCTGACCAAGTATGCCGGCCTGGTGGCCCAGGCCCTGCGCGCGCAGAACCCGAAGATCGACATCCGCCTGGATTCGACCTGGTCGCGCCCGGACCAGACCTACCGGCCGAAAGGCGCCTGGTATGGCAAGCCGATCACTCAGATGGCGCTCGACCTGCGCGCCGGCTACGACCAGGCGGGCCAGGCCTGGCACATGCGCGTGATCCCGGTCGGCCAGGCGTTCAGCCGCGCGATCGCCGCCGGCCTGGCCGATCCGGACCCCTACGACGGCATCGAGGCGGGCAAGGTCAACCTGTGGGCGCCGGACAATTACCACGCCAGCGCCCATGGCTACTACCTCGAGGCGCTGACCATCTTCGGCCAGGTGACCGGGCGCGATCCGCGTTCGCTGGGCGCGAACGAAGGCGTAGCCAGGGAAATCGGGATTGCGCCGGACATGGCGGCGGCGCTGCAGCGCGTCGCGGCCGAGCAGCTGGCGCAGTAAGATCCGGCAACGGAGACCCGAGAAAGTAGCGCGTAAAAAACAACCGGCCAGCCTGTCACACGCCTGTCACAGCTGCGTTTGTATGATGAGGAAACTGGGCAACAACGGTTGCCTGGCGGTCGGCTGGGCATCCTGGGGCTTACGCGCATGTACACAAGCAACAAACGGCTGTTGATCCTGGACGCGGACGGGACCACGATCGACGCCTTTTCCGCCATCGAAGCCGCCTTCCTGCGGCACGGCCTGGTCATCGGCGACGAAACCCGCTTCCAGAAACGCCACCAACTGTTCAAGTACCTGGGCGGCTTGAAGGAATTCCCGGCCATCATCAAGAAGAACCTGCGCAAGAACAGCCGCGCCAAATTGGTCGACAGCCTGACCCAGGTCTACCGTCAGGAAGCCAGCCTGTACGCCGGCATTCCCGACCTGATCCGCGAATTGATCGCCGCGCCCGACATCGTGGTCGGGATGGTCACGCGCAACATCACCCACGAGCCGCTGGAGACGCTGCGCCAGCTGTTCGCGCGCCACGGCATCGACATCGACGCGCTGGACTTCTTCGTCCACATCCCCTTAAGCGAACGCAAGACCCAGCATTTCCGCGCGATCCGCGAACGCTTCGGCATCAATCCGGCGCGCGCCTACGTCTGCGGCGACGAGCACAAGGATTTCGCGGCGGCGGTCGGCAGCGGCATGCACCCGTTCATCGTGTCCTACGGCTTCGAAGACCACGACCGGCTGACGCTCAAGTTCGAGGTGCCGCCGGAACTGATCGCGCGCACGCCGGACGAGTTGAGCCGGCGCGTGCGCCATGCGCTCGATTTGCGCGCTCAGAAGGCATACCAGAACAGCAGCGCGCTGGCGGCGCCGAACATCCAGTAGTCGACCGGCGCCCCGGCCAGCCAGCGCCGGTGCCAGGGCACGTGCGCCGGCTTGAAGCGGCGCCAGCCGAAGCTCGGGTTCACCACGAACCACAGGAAATCCTCGACGATCCAGAACAGCATGATCGACGCCAGCACCTGGGCCTCCAGCGGCGCCGACCAGCGCCCCATGAAGCACAGCGGGAAGTGGAAGAAGATCGCGATGAAGGAAAACATCCAGGCGTGGTAGCCGGTCATGGCGCGCCCGCCCCAGAACAGGTCGAGCAGGACGTGCTGTTCGATGCGCCAGGTCGGCAGGTTGGCGGCCCAGCCGGCATCGCCTTCGATCTCGACCTCGACCCGCGCGAAGAAGTAGGCGGCCAGCAGCACCGCGGCGAAGGTAGCGCCGAACTGGCCTGCGCGCGACAGCTCAAACACCGGCATGCTCGCTCGCCAGCTGCCCGAGCACGGCGCCGAGCACCTGCCGCGCCGCCTGCGGCCGCCCCAGCGCGCGCGCCCGCTCGCGCATCTGCGCCAGCGCGGCGGGATGCGCCAGCAGATAGCGCACGCGGTACTCGAGGGCCGCCAGGTCGGTCGCCTTGAGCGCCGCGCCCTGCTCGAGCAGGAAGTTGGCATTGCTGTCTTCCTGGCCCGGGATTGGCGAATTGACGATCATCGGCAAGCCCATCGCCAGGCACTCGGCGCTGGTCGAGCCGCCCGGCTTGGTAATGGCCAGGTCGGCGCAGGCCATCAGGCGCTCGACCTGGTCGGTGTAGCCCTGCGGCGCCAGCCGGCCCGGATACTGCGCCGCCAGCACGTGCAGCGCGGCCAGCTCGGCGGCGTTGCGGCCGGCCAGGGCGATCAGCTGGAAGTCGGCGGGGATCTCGAGCAGGCGCCGCGCCACGGCGCTCAGGCCGCCCAGGCCGGCGCCGCCGCCCATCAGCAGGAAGATCGGCCTGGCCGGATCCAGGCCCAGCGCACGCGCGCACATGCCGCTCTCGTGGGTGCGCGCGAAGCCGGGCATCACCGGGATGCCGGTGACGTGGATGCGGTCCTGCGCGATGCCGGCCTGGCGCATGCGGAACGCGACCTCCTCGTTGGGCGCGAAGTAGCCGGCGACGTGCGGATGGACCCACATGCGGTGCAGGTCAAAGTCGGTCACCTGCACCCAGAGCGGACAGCGCAAGGCGCCGGCTGCGACCTGGCGCGCCAGGATCTCGGCCGGCTGGAAATGGGTGCAGACGATGGCGTCGGGCGCCAGCGCGGTGACGTGCTCGACCAGGCGGCGGCACGCGCGCCGCTCGACGCGCCGGCGCAGGCGGTTGATCCAGCCCTCGGGCGCGGCCTCGTTGCTCATCCGGTACAGCCGGCTCCACAGCTGCGGCGCGTGCCTGACCAGGGCGATGTAGTGATTGGTGTAGACCTTGCGCAGGCGCGGCGCGGCGAACGCCATCGCATCCAGGTGCACTGCGCCGGCCACGCAGGGATCGATGCTGGCGCAGGCCTGGATCGCGTCGGCCACGCGCACGTGCCCGGCGCCGGCAGGGACGCTGAGCAGCAGGATGCGCTTGCCGGCCATGCCGATGTCGGCGCCGCCGTCCCTCACGGCGCCCACTTCCCGGCGCCCACGGCGTGCGCTGCGCTTCCCATCGATCGATACTCGTACATGGCCCCCGTCCTGTCGTCAACGATATCGCCGACGACTGTAGCGCCCGAATGTGACCCGGCGATGACGCCGGCAGGCAAACGCCCAGGCGAAAAAAAACGCCAGCCGCGTGGCTGGCGTCCGGCGCTGGCGCGGGCCAGCCGCGCTTACCAGAACACCACGCGGCCCTGCGGCGCCAGGTACATCTTGTCACCCGGCTTGACGTCATACGCCTTGTAGAAGTCCGGGTGGTTGCGCAGGCTGCCGTTGACGCGGAATTCGGACGGCGAATGCGGGTCCGACTTGACCTGCGCGATCAGCGCGGCGTCGCGCGCCTTGCCGCGGCGCGCCTGGGCCATGCCCATGAAGATGCGCTGGTCGGCCGTGTAGCCGTCGATGACCGGGGCCGGCTTGCCGTGCAAGGAAATCTGGTAGGCGCGGCTGGCCATCACGGCGCCGGCGTTGTCGGCGATGTTCTCGCCCAGCGTCAGCTCGCCGTTCAGGTGGAAGCCCGCCACCGGGCTGTAGCTGTCGTACTGCGCGACCAGCATCTTGCCCTTGGCGGCAAATTTTTCGCCGTCTTCCTTCGTCCACCAGTTGCGCAGGTTGCCGTCGCCGTCGTACTGCGCGCCCTGGTCGTCGAACGCGTGGCTGATCTCGTGGCCGATCGAGATGCCGACCGCGCCATAGTTGATCGCCGGTTCGGCGCCGGCGTCGTACAGCGGGCTTTGCAGGCGCGCGGCCGGGAACACGACTTCGTTCAGCTCCGGGTTGTAGTAGGCGTTGACGGTCTGCGGCGTCATGCCCCATTCGCTGCGGTCGACCGGCTTGCCCAGCTTGTTGATCTCGTACTGATGGGCGAACTCGCGCGCGCGCGTGACGTTGCCGACCAGGTCGTCGCGTTTCACGCTCAGCGACGAATAATCGCGCCACTTGTCCGGATAGCCAACCTTCACCGCGATCTTCGACAGCTTGACTTGCGCCTGCTTCTTGGTGGCCTCGCTCATCCAGTCGAGGGTGTCGATGCGCTCCTTGTAGGCCAGCAGGAAGTTGTGGACCATCTCCTGCACCTGCTGCTTGCGCTCCGCCGGGAAGTAGTTTTGCACGTAGACCTTGCCGACCACTTCGCCCAGGTCGCGGTTGATCTGGGCGATCGCGCGCTTCTGCAGCGGACGATTCACCGTCGCGCCGGTCAGCACCTTGCCGCGGAAGGCGAAGCTCTCGTCCACGAAGGGCTGCGACAGGTAGGGCGCGTAGCTGCTCAGCAGGCGGAAGTCGAAGTAGGCTTTCCAGGTCTCGACCGGGGTGTCGGCGATGATCTTGTCGAGGCCCTGGATGTACGACGGCTGGCTGACGATCACCGAATCGACCTTGCCGGCCACGCCCACACCCTTCAGGTAGCCGGCGAAATCAAAACCCGGCGCCAGCGCCTTGAGCTGGGCGATGGACAGCTTGTTGTAGGCCTTGACCGGATCGCGGTTCTCGACCGCGCTCCACTGCGCCTTGGCGATCGCGGTTTCCAGCGCGACGATCCGGGCGGCTTCCTCGCGCGCGTGCGCGTGGCCGGCCAGGTTCAGCATCGTCTCGACGTGGGCCTGGTATTTTTCGCGCGTGTCCTTCAGCTTGGCGTCGTCCTGCAGGTAAAAGTCGCGGTTCGGCATGCCCAGGCCTGACTGGCCGATATCGACGATGTAGCGGGTCGAATCCTTGTTGTCCTGGTGGACGCCCATGTCGACCGGCGCCCCGGCGCCGATGCGGTTGAAGTGCGCCGCCAGCGCCGCGATGCCCTTCTTGTCCTTCAGCGCGGCGACGCGCGCCAGCTCGCCTTTCAATGGCGTCAGGCCGAGCGCGTTGCGGCGCGCCTCGTCCATGTAGCTGGCGTAGTAGTCGCCCATCTTCTGCGCGTCCGAGCCGGCACGGGCAGCCTTGTCCTGCGACGCCGCTTCGATCAGCGTGCGGATCTGGTTCTCGACGTTTTCCTGGGCCACGTTGAAGGCGCCCCAGCTCGAGCGGTCGGCCGGGATCTCGACGTCCTGCAGCCACTTGCCCTGCGAGTAGCGGAAGAAGTCGTCCTGCGGACGCACTTTCGCATCGAGCGAGGACAGGTCGACGCCGGCGCGATTGGCCGCCTGCGACTGGATGGCGTCGCCCGCTGCGCTGGATGGGTTGTCGGCGCCGGCGATGGCGAAATTGGCGGCGAACAGGCCCGCGATCAGGGCGCTGCACAGGGTACGCTTCATGGGGGTCTCCAGGATGAGTTCAGCCTGCGATGCTAAGCGAAAGTTTGCTGGTTGCCAAGCATCGGCGACCTCGCCTAGTCGCATGCGGCCGGCAGGTCCGGCTGGTGCGCATATGTGAACAGGCGCTCCAGTTGCGCCAGCGTGACCCGGCCGGTCGACAGCGCCAGACCCGGCAGTTCGGCACGCGTGACCCAGCGCGCTTCCGTCGTCTCGGGCGTTTCGGCCAGCAGGCTGCCGCCGATCACGCGGCAGGCGATGAAGGCCTTGTAGATGGCCCAAGTCTGCTGGGGATGCCCGTGCTTGCGCGTGTCCCACAGCGCCAGCAGGCGCATGGCCTCGACCTGCAGGCCGGTTTCCTCGCGCACTTCCTTGACGGCGACTTCGAACGGCGAATAGCCGACATCGGCCCAGCCGCCCGGCAGCGTCCAGCGGCCAGCGTCGGCTTTCTCGCGCACCATCAGGACCGCATCGACGCCGCGAAACAGCACGGCGCGGATGTCGACCTTGGGCGTGGCGTAGCCGCTATGGGTTGCCGCCTCCCGTTCGAGTACCGGCAGCGGCACGCCGGTCAGATGGTGCAGCATGCGCTGGCCCAGCTGCAGCAATTCCTGGTAGCGCTCGGCGTCGTACGGCGCCGGGTTGAAGCCCAGTCCCGTCTGCGCCAGCGCCTGCACGCGCTGGGCGATGCGCAGCCACGCGCTGCTGTCAGGTGCGGCAAGGCGCGGCAGCAGCCAGTCGCGCAGCGCGTCGACCGAGGCAGCGAAGTGATCCGGCGCCATCGCCGCCAGCGCGGCGCCGTCGGTGGTATCGGCCCAACCCGCACCGACCACCGGCATGCCGACACCGTGCGCCGCCGTCACGTCGCTCGGCGCATCGCCGATGTAGACGGCTTCCGCCGGCGCCAGCTGCCAGGCCGCCAGGATACTGCGCAGCGCCTCCGGCTTGCGCGGGCCATCCGGCGAACCGGTCTCGATCAGTTCGAAATAATCGGCCAGGCCGAACTGGCGCAGCGAGAGTTGCGTGCTCGCAGCGGCCTTGCCGGTGACGAGGCTCAGGCGCACGCCGCGCGCGCGCAAGTCGTCCAGCAGGTTGCGCATGCCGGCGAAAAGGTCGGGCCAATCCGGGTGCAGCCGTTCGTAATGTGCGAGATAGGCCGCCACGCACTCATCGTAATGGCCTGGGGCGAGTGCGCGGATCGTGCCCTCTTCGGATGGGCCGAACGTGCCGACGATATCCGCATCGCTGAGCGCGACGCCGGTGGCGGGTTCGATGGCGCTGCGAAACGCGGCAATGCACAGCGGCAGCGTGTTCGCGAGCGTGCCGTCCAGGTCGAACAATACGGCTTTGAATGCGGTCGTCATGGTTATCAGTCCAGTCATGGAGTTCTTGCATAATATCGACGTCTGCTTCCTGGGCGCCTACGGTCTGCATCCGGAGGCGGGCCTCACCGTCGCCGACGCCGAAGAAGCGGCCGTCAAGCGCGCGATGCTGCGCTCGGCCGCCCACGTCGTCGGCTGGATGTCTACCGCGCGCGTGGCGTCACGGTGCTATGAAAGTCAGTACGCGCGCCGGCAGCGTATTCAGCGCAGCCAGGCGCGCAACACCTCCGAGCCCTGGTCCAACCCGGACTTGAGGCGTCGCTCGGCCAAGGCCGCGCATTGGTCCATCGTCCCGACGCCCTGGTCGGCCGCCCGCGCCGCGATGGCCCTGGCGGCGACACCGAAGGCGACGATCGCTTCGTCCCAGGTCAGGCCGGAGGCGAGCGCCTGTTCAACGACGTGCGCGGTCAGCGCGCCGACTTTGTCGATGCGCGCGTCATCGACATTTGCAATTTTTAACATGGTGAGCTCCTTGATGATTGCATGGGTTTCCGGCCTTTGTTTTATCACGGAAGATCCTGGCGTCCGGTTCGTTACGTCCGACTGGAATTCGGCGCCTCCGTCCCCATATCGATGACGGGCACGATCGTGCCTATCTCCGCAGATCACCAATTTTCTTCATGTCCGTTTTCGCTTCCCCCTTCCCGTCTGGCGCGCGCCTGCCGCTTCGCGCCGCCCTCGCGTGCGCAGGCGCGCTCGCGCTCGGCGCCCCCGCGCACGCGCGCGCGGACGAGCTGGCCAACCTGATCAACGCCTACCGCGCCGTGCCTTCCAGCTGCGCCGGTCAAGCCGCGGACGCCGCCGCGCCGCTGGCGCCCGAGCCGGCGCTGGCAGGCATCCGCATCGGTCCTGGCACTTTCCTGGAATCAGCGCTCAAGCGCGCCGGCTATTCGACCGACCACGCCGAAGCGATCTTCGTCACCGGTCCGCCGGACGCGCCATCGGCGATGCAGATCCTGCGCGAAAAATACTGCGGCCGGTTGCTGAGCAGCGAGTTCTCGGCGGTCGGCACCGCGCGCCATGGCAACGAGTGGCAGGTCGTGCTGGCGCACCGCTTCGACATCCCCGTGCTGCCCGGCCAGCAGCAGACCGGCGAGGAGATCCTGGCCCTGGTCAACGCCGCGCGCGCCCAGCCTCGCACTTGCGGCACGCAAGCTTTTTCCGCCGCCGGCCCGCTGCGCTGGAACGACACGCTGGCCGAAGCCGCGCTCGGCCACAGCACGGAGCTGGCCACGCACCACTACTTCAGCCACGTCGAACACGACGGCAGCACGCCGGCCTCGCGCGTGACGCGCACCGGCTACGGCTGGTCGCGGGTCGGCGAAAACATCGCCTCCGGCCAGCGCACGGCGGCGGAAGCGGTCCAGTCCTGGCTCGACAGCCCGGGCCACTGCGCCAACATCATGAACCCGACCTTTACCGAGACGGGCACGGCCTACGCCATCAATCCGGGCAACGAGAACCACACGGCCTACTGGACCCAGGTGTTCGCCCGTCCACGCTGACGCCTGGTAACAGCCATGCATTCCGGCTATCGCCATCATCAAAAATAATAAATTGCGCGCAATTTAATTGAGCGCTATAGTTCAACCCATGGAAACGAACACTGCAACCGACGCTCTGCTCCTGGACAATCAGCTGTGCTTTGCCCTGCATTCGGCATCGCTGGCGATGACCAAGGTGTACAAGCCGCACCTGGATGCGTTGAACGTGACCTACCCGCAGTATCTGGTGCTGCTGGTGCTGTGGGAGCGCGACGGCTTGACCGTCTCGGCCATCGGAGAACGGCTTTTCCTCGACTCCGGTACGCTGACGCCGCTCCTCAAGCGCCTCGAAGCGCAAGGCCTGCTCAGCCGGACCCGCGATCCCGACGACGAACGCCGCGTCGTGATCCGTCTGACCGAGCAAGGCCGCGCACTCAGGCAGGACGCCGCCGCCATCCCGGGCTGCATCCTGGACAGCACCGGCTGCGAAGTCGAACAGATAGCCGTACTGGCCAGGGAGATCGCACAACTGCGCGACCGCCTGGCCGAATCGAAACGTTGATCAGTCACTCTCAATAACCGTAAAAAGAAAGGGTATCGCCATGACCACCAAGCTCGACAAAGTCCTGTACACCGCCAAAGCACACACCACCGGTGGCCGCGAAGGCCGCGCCACCACCGACGACGGCCTGCTGGACGTGGCCCTGATGCCGCCGAAGGAACTGGGCGGCAAAGGCGGCGCGACCAACCCGGAACAGCTGTTCGCCGCCGGTTACTCGGCTTGCTTCATCGGCGCCATCAAGTTCGTCGCCGGCCAGAAGAAAGTCACCGTCCCGGCCGAGACCTCGGTCGACGCCAGCGTCTCGCTCGGCCCGGTGCCGACCGGCTTCGCCCTGGCCGTCGAGCTGGCAGTCAACCTGCCGGGCCTGGACCGCGCCGTGGCGCAGGACCTGATCGACGCCGCCCACATCGTCTGCCCGTACTCGAACGCGACCCGCGGCAACATCGAAGTGAACGTGCACCTGGTCTAAGCTCCAACACGCACCGGCGCCGTCCGGTGCGCATGAACGAAGGCGCCGCCCGCTCGTGGGTCGGCGCCTTTTCTTTTTCCCGGCGCAAAACGCCTTACTGCTCGTCGCGCAGCCATTGCGCGATGCGTGCACGGCGCGCCGGGCCGGTCTCGATCGCCAGCATCCGCTTCAGGATGACGACGGTCGCGACCTCCAGCGCGGCGCGCGAGGGCACCACCACGTCGGGCTGCACGCCCTTGCCTTCCCAGTTGGCGTGAGTGATCGGATTGACGATCCGGGCCACCGGCATGTCGACGACGAAGTGCGGCGCCAGGCGCACGCTGGCCGTCGGCTGCGCGGCGCCACGCGTCGCCTGGCCGATCGAGTGTTGGCGCCGCCGGTCCTGGCGGGGTGACGGGACGGCTCGACTAGGCCGCACGCGGGCGGGCGCGCGCATCACGCACGTCGCGCGCGGGAGGACGGCCGAACATGCGCCCGTACTCGCGCGTGAACTGCGAAACGCTCTCGTAGCCGACCGCGAACGCGGCATTGGCGATCGGCGCGCCGTCGGCCAGCATGGTCCGGCGCGCCTCGATCAGACGCAGCTGCTTCTGGAACTGCAGCGGCGACAACGAGGTCACGCCGCGAAAATGGACGTGGAAACTCGACACGCTCATGCCGGCAGCCTCGGCCAGCTGTTCGACCCGCAGCGGCCCGGCGAATCCGGCGCGGATCAGCGCCACCGCCCGTCCGATGCGCTGCGCGTGGCTGCCGGCCGCGCCCAGCGCCCGGATCGCCGCGCCGTGGCGTCCGGCCAGCAGCCAGTAGTGCAGTTCGCGCACCAGCGGCTGCGCCAACAGCGACAACGCGTCTGGACGATCGAGCAAGCGCAGCAGGCGCAGTGCGCAGTCCGCGACTTCGGCCTCGGTCGGATCGACGCGCACCGCCAGCTCGGCCCGCAGCAAAGCGGGGGCCGGCCCCATTTCCGCCACCAGCGCCGCGATCACGGCCGGATCGAGTTCGATCACGAACGAATAATAAGGCTGCGCCGGCGAAGCGGCGGTGACCTGGCTGACGGTCGGCACGTCGGCCGCGATCAGCAGCGAGTCGCCGGCGCCGAAATCGAAGGTATGGGCGCCCATCGCCACGCGCTTGGCGCCTTGCAGCACCAGGGCCACCAGCGGCTTCGAGACGGCCACGCGCAATGGCGACGGACAGGTCTCGCGCAGGATCGCCAGCCCGGCGATGGGCGTGGCGGCGACGCCCTGGGTATCGGCGTGGACGTCCGCATGGCGGCGCACGGCATCGAGCAGTGAAATGGTCATGGCGCGAGCTTAGCGCCGGCTGCGCGCCGGCGCAACGGCGCCTGGACGATCGGGCAAGCAATCGGCCGGATCGGGCAACTTCGAACGCTCGAACGGCACGATAGTGGAGCCCTTCTCCACCCTCTGCAAGGAATCCTGCAATGACTACCGTTTCCCTCGTCACCGGCGCCAGCCGCGGCCTCGGCCGCAATATGGCGCTGGCCATCGCGCGCCAGGGCGGCGACGTGATCCTGACCTACCGCGGCGGCGCCGACCAGGCGCAGGCCGTGGCCGCCGAGATCGCGCAACTGGGCCGCAAGGCGCTCGCCCTGCGGCTCGACCTCACCGACATCGCCTCGTTCGGCGCCTTCGCCGGCGCGTTGAAAGCCGCGCTGGCCGACACCTGGCAACGCGACGGCTTCGACCACCTGGTCAACAATGCCGGCCAGGGCGAGATGGCGAGCATCCTCGAGACCACCGAAGCCCAGTTCGACAGCCTGTTCGACACCCACGTCAAAGGCGTGTTCTTCCTGACCCGGGCGCTGGCGCCGCTTCTCGCCGATGGCGGGCGCATCGTCAACGTCTCGTCCGGCCTGACCCGCATCTCGTTCGCGGGCTTCGCGGCCTATGCCGCGGCCAAGGGCGCGGTCGAAACGCTGACGCTGTACATGGCCAAGGAATTCGGCAGCCGCGGCATCACCGCCAACGTGATCGCGCCGGGCGCCATCGAAACCGATTTCCTCGGCGGCGCGGTGCGCGACCTGCCCGACCTGAACCGGCAGTTCGCGGCGATGACGGCGCTCGGCCGGGTCGGCCTGCCCGACGATATCGGACCGATGGTCGCCAGCCTGCTGCGCCCGGACAACCGCTGGGTCACCGGCCAGCGCATCGAGGTGTCCGGCGGCCAGACGATCTAGCCGGGCGGCGTTCCGGGCCGAGCGCAGCGCTCAAGCCGCCTGCGGGAACGGCACCTGCTCCACCGCGCGCACCAGCGCCGCGTAGCAATCCGGATCGAGCGCGCTGCCGACCGTCTTGCCCATCATCTCCAGGGCTTGCGGAATCGGGATCGCGCCGCGGTATGGGCGCGCCGCCGTGATGGCGTCGAAGATGTCGGCGGTGGTGATGATGCGCGTTTCGATGCGGATGTCGTCCGCGCTCAGGCCGCGCGGATAGCCGGTACCGTCCAGGCGCTCGTGGTGGGCGCCGGCGATCGCCGCCAGCTCGCGGAAGGCGCCGATGCGGCCCAGGATGGTCTCGGTGAAGGCGGCATGCTGCTTGACCGCGTCCCATTCATCGCGGTCGAGCGCGCCGGCCTTGTCGAGCACGCTGTTCGAGACGCCCAGCTTGCCGACGTCGTGCAGCAGCGCGCCGCGCTTGAGCCAGCGCCGGCGCGGCTCGGACAAGCCGAGCGACTCGCCGATCATGTCGGTGTACAGCGCCACGCGCGCGCTGTGGCCGCTGGTGTACGGGCTTTTCGCATCGACCACCTGGCCGAAGGCGGCGGCGATGTCGTCCAGGTAGTCATCGTCCAGCGGCGATTCCTGGCCATGGCCGGCAGGCTGCAGATCGGCCACCGCGCGCTCGACCTGGTCGCCGGCCAGCACGGTCCAGAAGGCGTCGCTCGGGGCGACCGCCTCGAACGCCTCGACCAGGCGCGGGTCGAACCACTGGCCGGCGCGCGTGCGCACTTCCTTGAGCGCGGCCGCGCGCCCGCTCGCGGTGTGGAACACGTCGATCACTTGCGCCATCAGCGCGATGCGCGAATAGATCGGGATGGCCTCGCCCGCCAGCTGCGCCGGCTTGCCGCCGCCGTTGAAATGCTCGTCGAGCGAGTAGATGCCGTCGGCCACGCCCTGCGGGAAGCGCAGCAGGCGCGCGATCTCGGCGCCGCGCTGGCAGCGCGTGGCCACCAGTTCCTGCGCATAGGTCGGGCCTTCGCGCAGGATCGTCATCACCTTGCGGAAGCGCTCGGCCAGGCCGGCCTTCAGCCCGGTGTGCTTGAGCACGAAGCCGAGCACCTGCGGCAGGCTGTCGCCGACCAGCATCCAGTCGCTCTTGAAATTCAGGTCGTCGGTCAGGTACAGCTCGCAGATGCGCGCCGCATTGCTGCTGCAGCCCAGGTCCTTGAGCAGCAGCGTGTAGTACAGCTCCCACAGCTGCGTCTCGCTCAAGCCGGCCTGGCGCCCGATATGCATGCCGATCCAGCAGCAGCGCAGGCAATGGCCCGGCGGCTGGCCCTCGGTGATGTCGAGCGCATAGCTGAAGGAACCGATCAGTTCCGACAATTTCAGGGCATGGAGGTGGGATGCAGGCGCGTTCATGGCTCGACCAGGCTTTCGATTCGATAATATTTGATGATTATGGGCAATATCGATCATCGATTGGTGTCAACACATCCATTAAATTTTTTAATGGAATCCATATAAACAGATAGTTTGCCCAAATAGTATGGCTGACCTATCATGGCCATGAATAAATCACAGCTATCGATTTATTGAGTTCGATAGCAAACAACCTCAGCCTTGAAAGAACAGCCATGACCGACCTGACCACCGCTTCCGGCATCCCCGTCGCCGACAACCAGAACTCGATCACCGCCGGCCCGCGCGGCCCGGTGCTGCTGCAGGACTTCCACCTGATCGAAAAACTGCAGCACTTCAACCGCGAGCGCATCCCCGAGCGCGTGGTGCACGCCAAGGGTTCGGGCGCGTTCGGCACCTTTACTGTCACGCATGACATCAGCCAATACACCAAGGCCAGGCTGTTCAACGGAGTCGGCAAGCAGACCGAGACCTTCCTGCGTTTTTCGACCGTCGGCGGCGAAAAGGGTTCGGCCGACACCGAACGCGACCCGCGCGGCTTCGCGCTGCGCTTCTACACCGAAGACGGCAACTGGGACCTGGTCGGCAACAACACCCCGACCTTCTTCCTCAAGGATGGCATCAAGTTCCCGGACTTCATCCACACCCAGAAGCGCGATCCGCAGACCAACCTGAAATCGGCGCAGATGATGTGGGACTTCTGGAGCCAGGCCCCGGAAAGCCTGCACCAGGTCACGATCCTGTTCTCGGACCGCGGCACCCCGGACGGCTACCGCCACATGGACGGCTTCGGCAGCCACACCTACAGCCTGATCAACGAAGACGGCCAACGCGTCTGGGTGAAATGGCACTTCAAGACCCTGCAGGGCATCAAGAACCTGTCGGCCGCGGAAGCGGTGCGCCTGGCCGGCGCCGACCCGGACTACGCGCAGCGCGATTTGTTCAACGCGATCGCCAAGGGTGATTTTCCGCGCTGGAGCGTCGAGATCCAGGTCATGGACGACGACACGCGCGCGCGCTGGGAAGCGAAAACCGGCTGGGACGCGTTCGACCTGACCAAGGTGTGGCCGCAGGGCGAGTTCCCGCGCATCCCGGTCGGCATCCTGGAACTGAACCGCAATCCGGACAACTACCACCAGGATGTCGAGCAGGCCGCGCTGTCGCCGTCGAACGTGGTGCCGGGCCTGGGCTACAGCCCGGACAAGATGCTGCAGGCGCGCCTGTTCGCCTACCACGACGCCCAGCTGTACCGCGTCGGCACCAACCACCAGCACTTGCCGGTGAACCGTCCGCGCTGCCCGTTCCACAACCAGCAGCGCGACGGCGGCATGGCGATCGCCAACGGCGGCGCGGCGCGGAACTACGACCCGGTGCGCGCCATGCCGGCGGCCGGCGGTTTCGGCCACGGCGATGCGGGCTGGCAGGTCGAAGGCGTCGCGGGCCGTTACGACACCCGCGCCACCGACGACCATTTCACCCAGGCCGGCAACCTGTTCCGCCTCTTGACCGAGGAAGGCAAGCGCAACCTGATCGATAACATCGCCGGCGCGCTGGGCCAGACCGATGCGGCCACGCAAGACCGCCAGATCGGGCACTTCCTGAAGGCCGATCCGGCCTACGGCCAGGGCGTGGCGGAAGCGATCCAGCGTTTGCACAACCGCGCGCTCTGATCTATCGCTAGCTTAAATGTCGCCCCCCGCGCACGCTGGGGCGACAGCGATACTCAGCCGGCATGCCGCGCCAGCCACGGCACGACCACGTCGCCCAGCCGCTGCGGCGCCTCGATCGGAATCATGTGCCCGCTGTCCGCGATCACGGCAAACGCCGCGCCCGCGATCCCGGCCTGCATCTCCTGCGCTTCCTCCATGCTGCGCAGCTGGTCGTGATCGGCGGCGATCACCAGCGTCGGACAGCGGATCTCGTTCAGCCGATCGAGGTCGCCGGGACGCTCGAGCATCGACTGGCGCCGGAACACTTCGCCGCCCAGGCGCGTGCCCATCGCACGCACGCGCTCGATCAGGGCGTCGTTGTTGCGGTCCTTCGGATGCAGCGAACTGGCCACCGCGGTGCGGCTCAAGCCGCTGAAGGCGATCGACGCATCGGCGCGGCCGATCGCGCCTTTTTTCTTTTGCAGTGACGGCGTGTCGGGCCGGGTCGAGGTCGCGATCAGGACCAGCGCGCGCACGCGTGCGGGCGCCAGGCGGGCGATCTCGCGCGCGACGTAGCCGCCCATCGAAAAGCCCACCAGCAGGAAGGTCTCGGGGGCGGATTCAAGCGCGCGCCGCGCCATCGCCTCGATGGTCGCGTCGTGGCGCAGGTCGGCATGCACGACCGGGCCGAACGGCGCGAGGCGCGGCAGCAGGTCGTTCCAGAGGGTTTCATCGGCCATGAAGCCGGGGACGAGCAGGATGGACATGCGTCATGCTAGCATGCAACATCAACTTAGGAGACCCATGACAATGCGGCGACAACTCACCCTGACCCTTCTCGCAGCTGCGCTGAGCGCGGCTGCGCTGAGCGCCGCCCTCGCGCGCGCGCAGGCGGGCGCGCCCACGCCTGCGCGCGCGCCTTCGGCCGAAGTGCGCAAGTTCGTTACCGTCGACCAGCCGCTGGTGGCCTTGACCGGCGTGCGCGTGATCGACGGCACCGGCGCGCCGGTCCAGGAAAACCGCACCGTGGTGCTGCGCGGCGGGCGCATCGAAGCGATCCTCGACGACGGCCAGGCCGCGCCCGCGGGCGCGCGCGTCATGAACCTGCCGGGACGCACCGTGATGCCCGGCCTGGTCGGCATGCACAACCACCTGATGTACACGGCCTCGCTGAACCTCGACGACGACGACAAGCTGCCGCCGCCGGGCTTTTTCGTCACCGAGATCGCGTTCTCGGCGCCGCGCATGTACCTGGCCGCCGGCGTGACGACGATGCGCACCACCGGCAGCGTCGAGCCCTACACCGACCTGAACATCCGCCGCAAGATCGACGACGGCGTCATCCCCGGCCCGCACATCGACGTCACCGGCCCCTACCTCGAAGGCAAAGGCAGCGCCTTCCCGCAGATGACGGCGATCGACGAGGCGGCCGAAGTGCGGCGCACGGTCGACTTCTGGTCGCACGAAGGCGCGACCTCGTTCAAGGCCTATATGAACATCCCGGCGGACGTGCTCGGCGCCGCCATCCAGGAAGCGCACAAGCACGGCGCCAAGCTGACCGGCCACCTCTGTTCCGTCGACTACCGCACCGCGGCGCGCCTGGGCATCGACAACCTCGAGCACGGCCCGATCTTCACCGACTCCGAATACGTCGCCGAGCGCAAGAAGGACGTGTGCCCGTCGGGCTCGCAGATCGCGGCGTCGTGGGACAAGCTGACCATCGACAGCCCGCAGGTGCAGTCGCTGATCCACGAGCTGGTCGAGCGCAAGGTGGCGATCACGTCGACGCTGCCGGTGTTCGAATCGTTCGTGGCGACGCGCCCGGTGCTGTCGCGCAAACAGCAGGCGATGATGTCGGCCGAGTCGCTGCGCAGCCACCTCGCCGCACGCGTCGCCGCCGCCACCTCGCCGGCGCGCGCGGCCCAGCTGGAAGCCTCGCTCAAGAAGGAAATGGCGTTCGAGAGCGCCTTCGTGAAAGCCGGCGGGCTGCTGCTGGCCGGCCCCGACCCGACCGGCAACGGCGGCGTGCTGCCGGGCTTCGGCGACCAGCGCGAACTGGAACTGCTGGTCGAAGCCGGCTTCACGCCGCTGCAAGCGATCCGGATCGGCACCGCCAACGGTGCGCGCTACCTGGGCCGCCTGGATAAAATCGGCACCGTGGAAGCGGGCAAGAACGCCGACCTGGTCGTCGTGAACGGCGACCCGAGCCGCCGCATCAACGACGTCGAGAACGTCGAGATCGTGTTCAAGGACGGCGTCGGCTACGACCCGGCCAGGCTGAACGCCTCGGTGCGCGGCATGGTCGGCACACGTTAAGGACATCAAGGAGTCGATGCAATGAACCTGCCCAACCACCAGCTCAGCATGACCGTGCTGATGACGCCGGACACCGCCAACTTTTCCGGCAACGTCCATGGCGGCCACATCCTCAAACTGCTCGACCAGGTCGCCTACGCCTGCGCCAGCCGCTATGCCGGCCATTACGTGGTGACGATGAGCGTCGACCAGGTGGTGTTCCGCCAGGCGATCCACGTCGGCGAGCTGGTCACGTTCCTGGCGGCCGTGAATTACACCGGACGCACGTCGATGGAAATCGGCATCAAGGTGGTGGCCGAGAACATCCGCACCAAGGAAGTCCGCCACGTGAACAGCTGCTTTTTCACGATGGTGGCGGTGGGCGAAGACAAGAAGCCGGTCGCGGTGCCGCCGATCCAGCCGTCGACCCCGGACGAGCATCGCCGCTTCGAAGAAGCCAAGGCGCGCAAGGATACCCGCCTCGCGCTCGACCGCCAGCATGCCGCGCGCCACCCTGGACGCAGCTGACCTCCTTCCCCGCTTTTATCCCTTCGCACGCCCCATCACGGGGCGTTTCCGTTTTTGCTGTCGATAAGTTTTCCACTCTTCTACAACGATGCGATAGCGCTTTGCGGTCCATCCCGTACTGGGAAAATCGATTCACAATTGTTCGTACGTTAACGACTTATGGTTACTTAAAGATTTTTATTGCGGCGCATCAAATGTATTAAATTGTAATAAATCGCTCGAATTATGTGCAAAATATGCACCAAAAATAGGTTTCTGTCGGAAATTCTTACAACTCTGTAATATTTCCTACGATGTTTACAGTTTTCTTATGGAAATCAGGTAATTACAAGCGTGGCACGGTATATGCAATGGGTATGGGACTGGCCGGATGACGGACTACGAGTCCGCAAGCTCGAGCCATGCCGGACCGCGCGAATCGACGGTCCGCTTTTCAAACCCTGAAGAGGCGCACTACAAAATGATGAAGAAAGCGTTAGCAGCGATGGCCCTGGTGGGCGTGGCCATGTCGGCACAGGCCGATGTCGCGATCAAAGAAGGCTTCGATGACATCACCAAGCTGAGCAAAGGCTGGGGCATGGCCAATGCCAGCACGCCTGTAGGTACAACCGTGGGCTGGTACCAGGGCGACCAGACTATCTTGACTTCGCAATCCGGCGCAGCCAACTCCTACATCTCGGCCAACTACAACAACGCAGCGCCCGGCGGCACGCTCGCCAATTACCTGATCACGCCGGACTTCTATGCCGTCAACGACGACAAGGTGACCTTCTGGATGCGCTCCGGTTCCGACCAGGGCTACACCGACCAGGTCGCGTTCGGCTACAGCACCGGCGGCAGCGCCATCAGCGACTTCATCATGAGCGCCCCGATCACTCTCGGCACCGACGGCTGGAGCGAATACACCTACACCATCAACGGCCTGGGCGCCGGCGGCCGCGCGCGTTTCGCGATCGCCTACGTCGGCGCCGCCGACAGCGCCAACGTCATCGGCCTCGACACCCTGAGCGTGAACGTGCCTGAACCGGCCAGCATCGCGCTGGTCGCCGGCGGCCTGCTCGGCCTGGGCGCCATCCGCCGCCGCAAGCAAGGCTGATCCATCGATTCCCGGAGACATTCATGACCCGTACCCAATCCCTCGCGCGCGCGCTCGTCGCCTGCGCCGGCCTGGCGCTGTGCGCCGCCGCGCTGCCGGCCGCCGCCCAGCAAACCGAACAAGCCGACCAGGCCGCCGTGCAGACGGCCGACTCGGCCACCGTGACCCGTGACGCCACCACCGGCAAGCTGCGCGCTTCGACCGCCGAAGAGCAGGCCGCCATGCATGCGCTGAAAGCCAAGTCGCTGATGCGCGTGGCGACGCCCCAGGTGCAGCAGAAATTCCACGCCAGCGGTGCGCGCGGCGTGCGCCTGACCGACGAGATGGTCAATGCATCGGCCGAAGTCGCGGTCCGCGCCCCGGACGGCAGGATCGTCATCGGCCACGGCGCCACCGAAGCCGAAGCCAAGGCCAACGCCCGCGCCACCAACACCGTCACGGAGTAATTCATGCGTACCCAATTCGTATCGCGCCAAGCGGCCCGTTCGCTGATCGCCGCCGCCTGCGCCCTGACCTGCCTGGGCGCGCAAGCCGCCACCATCAACATCACCAGCCGCGACCCGGCCGGCCTGGGCTTCAACGACCCGACCCCGGTCGCACCGGTCGGCGGCAACATGGGCACCACGCTCGGCCAGCAGCGCATGAACGTCTACAAATACGTCGCCAGCATCTGGGAAAAGAACATCCAGAGCGACGTGACGATCACCGTCAACGCCGGCTGGGAAGCCCTGAGCTGCACCGCCACCCAGGCGACCCTGGGCAGCGCCAGCGCATGGAACATCTGGCACGACTTCCCGGGCGGTAAGCCGGGCACCTGGTATCCCCAGGCGCTGGCCAACAAGATTGCGGGCACCAACCTCTCCGCCGGCCAGCCCGACACCACCGGCTACGACAACGTCGACATCAAGACCCAGTTCAATTCGAACCTCGGCAATGCGGGCTGCCTGGACAATACCCACTTCTACCTGGGCCTGGACGGCAAGGCCGGCAACGACATCAACTTCGTCGAGACCCTGCTGCACGAGCTGGGCCACGGCCTGGGCTTCGCCGTGGTGAGCGTGAACACCTCGAACGGCTACCGCATCAACTCGGCCGGCACCGCCTATGTCGCGACCGGCGGCCTGCCGAGCGTGTGGGAACAGTTCATGTTCGACAACACCGCCAACAAGAGCTGGCTGAACATGACCTCGGCGGAGCGCAAGGCGTCGGCCGTCAACAACCTGCAGCTGGCCTGGACCGGCGCCAACGCGGTCGCCGGCGCCACCATGCTGAGCCACATCCCGATCGTGCAGGCGGCTTCGCCGGCGCCGGGCGGCAACCGCAACGTCGACTACGCCACCGCCAGCTTCGGCCCGCTGCCGCCGAGCAGCGGCGTGCTCGGCGCGCTGGCCGTGGTGGCGCCGCAGACTGGCGAAGCCGGTCCGGGCTGCGACCCGTTCAACGCCGCCAATAGCGCAGCCGTCAAGGGCAAGGTGGCGATCATCAGCCGCGGCGCCTGCAACTTCGCGCTCAAGGTCAAGAACGCACAGAACGCCGGCGCCGTCGCCGTGCTGCTGGCAAATAACACCACCGGCATCCAGCCGCCGGGCGGCACCGACGCCACCGTCACCATCCCGGCCGTGGGCATCAGCCAGGCCGACGGCGACGCGCTCAGGGCTGCGGTTACCGCCGCCATCCCGTACGGCAGCCGCAGCAAGCCGGGCTCGGTGACGGTCTCGCTGACGGTCGACCCGGTGCGCATGGCCGGCGCCGACGCCAAGGGCCGTCCGCTGCTGTACACCCCGGCCACGCTGGCGCCGGGTTCGTCGGTCTCGCACTGGGACGTCTCGGCCTCGCCGAACCTGCTGATGGAACCGAACATCAACCCGGACCTGACCACGACCCTGACGCCGCCGTACGACCTGACCCTGCCGGTCATGAAGGACATCGGCTGGTAATCCAGGCCGCCGGGTCGGTTGTCCAGGCGGCCCACTGGCACGGCATTATGGATTTTGCGTAACGTCGTGCTATAATTCGCCGCCTTGGCCTGGTAGCTCAGTTGGTAGAGCAGAGGATTGAAAATCCTTGTGTCGGTGGTTCGATTCCGCCCCGGGCCACCAAGACTCAGCAAAAAACGCCACCTTCGGGTGGCGTTTTTGTTTGCCTCTCCCTTACCACCCGGATACTGCCATGCCAACCATCTCGCCCTGCCCCGCTTGCGGCTCAGAACTGACCTATGAAGACGGAACTGGTAACTACGTCTGTCCGGAATGCGCGCATGAATGGCCTGTCAAGGCCGACACGGCGGCGGACGAAGTGGTTCGTGTATGGCGCGACGCGGCCGGCAACCTGCTGCAGGATGGCGACACCGTCACGGTCATCAAGGATCTGAAGCTGAAAGGTGGCGGCGGTATCGTCAAGCAGGGTACCAAGGTCAAGAATATCCGCCTGGTCGACGGCGATCACGATATCGATTGCAAGATCGACGGTTTCGGCGCGATGAGCCTGAAGTCGGAGTTCGTGCGCAAAAGCTGAGCCGGCAGGCAAGGCGTGAAATCCTTCGTGCCGATGCTTCGGTTCCGGCCGCATCGGCCCAGTCATGCCTTTTGTCTTGAGGGTTCGCGCTCGACCGGGTACTGACCGGTTTCGGAATACGCTTCGCCATGAGCGCCGCGCCTGGACACGGATTGACGCGGCCTGGACACAATACTCGAGTACGTTTGCACCAGATCAAGTCAAACTCGACTAGCCGTTGATCGGGACAGGACATTCCCCGACACTGGGCCTGCGCTTTCTCAATAGAAAGCAATCCCACTGTCCATCCTTTCCCATCCCACGGAGGCACGATGCTGGCACCAGTCGAAGAGATCTCAACCCTTGGCGACCACGCGGCAAGGCAGTTGGCCAATTCCACCAAGTCGACGCCGCAGCTCGAGACCATCAGCCCGCGCTGGCTGACCCATCTGCTGCAGTGGATGCCGGTCGAGGCCGGCGTCTACCGGCTCAACAAGGTGCGCAATCCCGAAGCCATCCGCGTCACCTGCAGCGCGCGCCAGGTCGAGAACCAGCTGCCGCGCACCTACGTCGACTACGATCCCCAGCCGCGCGAATACGTGCTCAATGCCGTCTCGACGATCCTCGACGTGCACACCCGCGTGTCGGACCTGTACAGCAGCCCGCACGACCAGGTCAAGGAACAGCTGCGCCTGACGATCGAGACGATCAAGGAAAACCAGGAAAGCGAACTGATCAACAATCCCGACTACGGCCTGCTGTCCCAGGTCGACGACAGCCAGCGCATCGTCCCCTTGACCGGCGCGCCGACCCCGGACGACATGGACGAACTATTGACCCGCGTATGGAAGGAACCGGCGTTTTCCTGGCGCACCCGCTGGCGATCGCGGCGTTCGGGCGCGAGGCGACCCGGCGCGGCACCCCGCCGCCGACCGTCAGCCTGTTCGGCTCGCAGTTCATCACCTGGCGCGGCATCCCGCTGATCCCGTCGAACAAGGTGCCGGTCGCCGACGGCAAGAGCAAGATCCTGCTGCTGCGCGTGGGCGAGCGGCGCCGGGGCGTGGTCGGCCTGTTCCAGCCAGGCCTGCCGGGCGAGCAGGGTCCGGGCCTGTCGGTGCGCTTCATGGGCATCAACCACCATGCGATCTCGTCCTACCTGATCTCGCTGTACTGCTCGGGCGCGGTGCTCGCCACCGATGCGCTGGCGGTGCTCGACGAGGTCGAGATCGGCAAGTACCACGACTATCCCGACACCTACAAATGAGAGGCGACCCCGTGAGCGCCCCGTCCTTTCCGGATCCACAGCCGACCGCGCCGCCCGTCTCTCCGCTCGACCCGGCCTGGCTGGCGCAGATGGCCAACGCGATGTTCGGCGCCCTGCCCGCCGCGCCCGGCCCGGCCTACGATCCCCGCGACGCCCTGGCCGCGCCCGCGGTGGCGGTCACCTACCCCACGGTGAGGCCAGCCATGCCGGAGCCGCCGGCCGCATCGAGCACGCCGCAGTTCTATTTCGTCGATGCCGCCGTGCCGCCGCCGGGCGATCGTACCGGCGCCCACCCCGCCTTCGACGTGCACGCCGTGCGGCGCGATTTCCCCACGCTGCAGGAGCGCATCAACGGCCACCCGGTGGCCTGGCTCGACAACGCCGCCACCACCCACAAGCCACAGGCCGTGATCGACCGCCTGGCGCAGTTCTATGCGCACGAGAACTCCAACATCCACCGCGCCGCGCACGCGCTGGCCGGCCGCGCCACCGACGCCTACGAAGGCGCACGCGAGACGGTACGCCGCTTCATCAACGCGCCCGCGGTCGAGGAAGTCGTGTTCGTGCGCGGCGCCACCGAAGCGATCAACCTGGTCGCCAAGAGCTGGGGCGTGCGGCACGTCGGCAAGGACGACGAGATCGTCGTCTCGCATCTCGAGCACCACGCCAACATCGTGCCCTGGCAGCAGCTGGCCGCCGCCACCGGCGCGCGCCTGCGCGTGATCCCGGTCGACGACAGCGGCCAGCTGCGCCTCGACGAATTCGCCAGGCTGCTGAACCGACGCACGAAACTGGTGGCCGTGACCCAGGTCTCGAACGCGCTCGGCACCGTCGCGCCGGTCGCGCAGATCGCGGCGATGGCCCGGCGCGCAGGTGCGCGCGTGCTGGTCGACGCAGCGCAGTCGGTGTCGCACATGCGCGTCGACGTACAGGCGCTGGACGCCGACTTCCTGGTCTTCTCGGGCCATAAGGTGTTCGCGCCGACCGGCATCGGCGTCCTGTGGGGCAAGCGCGAGGTGCTGGAAGACATGCCGCCGTGGCAGGGCGGCGGCAACATGATCGCCGACGTCACCTTCGAGCACACCGAATTCCAGGGCATCCCGAACAGGTTCGAGGCCGGCACCGGCAACATCGCCGACGCGGCCGGCCTTGGCGCCGCGCTCGACTACGTCAACCGCATCGGCATCGAGAACATCGCCCTCCACGAGCACGCGCTGCTCGACTACGGCATGCGCGAACTCGGCGCGATCCGCGGCGTGCGCCTGATCGGCACGGCGCAGGACAAGGCCAGCGTGATGTCCTTCGTGCTGGCCGGGTACGAGACCTTCGAAGTGGGCGCGGCGCTCGACCGGCAAGGCATCGCGGTGCGCACCGGCCACCATTGCGCCCAGCCGATCCTGCACCGCTTCGGGCTCGAGGCGACGGTACGGCCCTCGCTGGCGTTCTACAACACCCGCGACGAAATCGACCGCCTGGTGCGCGTCGTGCGCGACCTGGCGGCACGCCGGCGCAGTGCCTGATCCGGTCGATTGTTTCCGTATCGAATCGGGTCGCGCACGGCCGGCGGCGCCGGTGCGCCGAGGATCGGGTACACGGGCTATACTGGATCACAGCCAGGCCGGCATGCCATCGCGATGCGCATGCCGGTGCCCGGTCGCCGGTCCATGGCCGCATGACGCCGTCGTGGTCCGGACGACCTCCACCATTCATCTTCAGACAGGGGGTAGCATGCAAACAACCTGGATCATCTCGGCCAATGCGGGCCGCGCGCGCTTCTTCTCGGAGTCGGATCCGTCCGAACCGCTGGAAGAAATCCAAGACATGGTCAACGACGCCGCGCGCATGCGCGACAGCGACCTCGAAACCGACCGGCTCGGTCCGACATCGGCCGGCAGCAGCAGCCACAACATCGGCGGCACCCAGGGCGTGGGTCATGCCCACAACGGCCAGGTCGGCGCGCCCAACAAGCAGTACCAGCCGGCGCAGACGCCCGAACAGCACGAAACCGAAAAGTTCGCGCGCGACATCGCGAAATACCTGCTCGAGGCGCACCGCGACGGCCGCTACCAGCAGCTGGTCATCTCCGCCTCGCCGCACTTCCTGGGCGAACTGCGCGCGCTGCTCGATGCGCAGATCAAACCGCTGATCAAGCTCGAGGTCAACAAGGACTATACGCACTCGAGCGCGCAGGAATTGCGCGAGCAGCTGCGCGCCCAGCTGCACAAGCAGAGCTGATCGCGTTCGCGCTCGGCGGCATCATGAACAACGCCACCCGCGGGTGGCGTTTTCTTTTCACGGCGCCTGGCCCCCGACTTACGCGAGCGATCGGGAAAGATTCGGCGGCAGCGGCAGGTTGTCGGTGCGCGCCAGCTGCTCCATGGCCGATTCCAGGATCACGCGCGCGCGCCCGGCGGCCAGCTCCAGCGCATGGTGCAGGCGCGCGTCTTCCGGATTGCGCGAGGCGCACTGGGCGCTGTAGGTTTCAAAACTGCCGACCATCAGCAGCAGCTCCGACAGATGGCGCGGGCATTCGCAGGTAAGGCTGCTGCCGGCCGCGCTGATGTTGGCCAGCGCTTCCTCGTCGAAGCGGCGCGGCGCCGGCTTGGCGACCGAATTGGCGGCCGGACGCGACGTCGGCAGGCGCTGCCCGGCCAGCGCCGAGCGGCACAGCGGCGCCAGCTCGCCCATCTCGGCCGGCACGCGCGCGACCAGCCAGCCCTGGGCGCGCAGCGCGCGGATGGTGGCGCTCGGCGCGAAACGGTACAGCACCACCACCGCCGCCGCATGCACCGCCGCGCGCGCGCCCACGATGCGCGGCACCGCGCTTTCATCCAGTTCCGACAGTTCGACCAGCAAGATTTCGGTCCCCGCCAGCGCCGGCAGCTCGCCGGCCTGCTCCAGGCGCGCACAGCTGGCCTGGACCTCGAGCGGGCAGACCTCGGGGCCGCTGGCGGCGATGCGCCGCGCCAGGCTGACGCCGATCACCACCACGCCGATCGGCCGCGCCGGCGCGCCCTCCCCGTCCTGGCCGCTGTCGACGCTGCCGGCCAGCTCGCGCAGGCGTTCGATCGACAGGCGCGCCAGCTGGCCGATCGGGTGACCCTGGTCGACCAGTTGCTTGAGCAGGCTCAGGCGCTGCACCTGCTGCGCGGAATACAGGCGCTGGCCGTGGGCCGAACGCTTGGTATCCGACAGATCGTAGCGCCGTTCCCACACGCGCAGGGTTTCCGCCGACAGCCCGGCCAGGCGCGCCGCCGCCCCGCTTCGGTAACTGGGCTGGTCGAAGCCATCGTCTTCGGGGATTTTTTGCACAACGTTCTGTTTGATCATGATTTCCGCCTGAACCGTGGGTGAACCGCAATGAATCCATTATAGCGGTTCATCGCAAGGACAAGCGCTTGATTGCATTTGTGCTGCGACTTTTATCGCAACCCCGTCTGTTTCCGTAAATTGGCGCAAATTTTCCGGATAGACGACGTCGTTAGCAAAAATCGCTTCGTACAAACGTATTTTTCAGCAAATTCGTGATATTCTGTGATTTTTCCATAAAGCAACATACGTTGCTTGTTCAATTTCATTGACGGGCGTAGCCGGTGCGTATGTACCGGAACATCGTCCGGACCCAATTCTGGAGCTACCGTGATTCGAACCGCCCTCACCAGTGTGCGCGGCCAGCTGCGCCTGGCCTTTGCGATTGTCATCGCCCTGTCCTTTCTCTCGGCCGGCCTGGCCATCTGGCGCTTGCGCGCACTGGCCAACGACACGCATGAGCTGACCACCCAGCCGCTGGTCAAGGAGAGGCTGATTTCAAGCTGGCTGGTCAACATCTCGGTAGGCGTCAAGCGCACTGCCGCCATCGCGCGTTCTTCCGACCCGACGCTGACCGATTATTTTGCCGACGACAGCAAGCAGGGCACCGCCGGCAGCGCCGAGCTGCAGCAGAAGATCGGCACCCTGCTCTCGACCGACCAGGAAAAGGCGCTGTACGCCGACATCGGCGCAGCGCGCAAGCAGTACACCGGCGACCGCAACCGCGTCATGCAGCTCAAGGCCGACGGCAAGGGCGCAGAATCGCTGGCGTTGTTCGACAGCGATTTCACGCCGCACAGCAAGGCGTACGTGGCCAAGGTTCAGCAACTTCTGACCATGCAGCAGCACGCGATCGACGCACGTGCGCAGGAGATGCTGGACGGCGCCGATCGCAGCCAGAACGTGCTGGTCGCGCTGAGCCTGGCGACGCTGGCCTTCAGCATCGCCGCCGGCGTGCTGTTCGCGCGTGCGCTGTTCCGCCGCCTGGGCGGCGAGCCGCTCGATGCCGCCGTCGCGGTGGCCGAGATCGCGGCCGGCAACCTGCAGGCGCCGATCGCGCTGCGCAACGGCGACCAGGACAGCCTGATGGCCAACATGCTGCGCATGCGCGACAGCCTGGCGCAGATGGTCGGCCAGGTACGCGAGAGCACGCTGGTGATCGGCCACTCGGCCGACGACATCGCCGTCGAGGCGCGCGACCTGTCCGGCCGCACCGAGCGCCAGGCCGCATCATTGGAAGAAACCGCGGCCTCGATGGAAGAACTGACCCAGACCGTCGGCCAGAACGCCGACAACGCCCACGCCGCCAACAAGCTGGCCGAGGACGCCGCACGCGTGGCGCGCCAGGGCGGCGCGATGGTCGAGGAGCTGGTCGCGACCATGGGGTCGATCGACGAGTCGTCCAAGCGCATCACCGACATCATCGGCGTCATCGACGGCATCGCCTTCCAGACCAATATCCTGGCGCTGAACGCGGCGGTGGAAGCGGCGCGCGCCGGCGAACAGGGGCGCGGTTTCGCGGTGGTGGCGAGCGAGGTGCGCAACCTGGCCCAGCGCTCGGCCGCGGCGGCCAAGGAAATCAAGGGCCTGATCGAGGACTCGACCCGGCGCGTCGAACAGGGCGCGGTCCTGGCCCAGCGCACCGGATCGACCGTCGGCGGCATCGTCAGCGGCATCGAGCGCGTGACGACCATCATGGGCGACATCGTCGCCTCCAGCCGCGAACAGGCCAGCGGCATCGGCCAGGTCACCGCCAGCGTCGCGCAGATGGACCAGGCGACCCAGCAGAACGCCGGCCTGGTCGGGCACGCGGCCGCCGCCGCCGCCGAACTGCAGCAAGAGGCCGCGCGCCTGCGCGAGTTGATGGCGGTGTTCCAGATCGCCGATGCCGCCCACGTGCCCGCACAGGCACACGCGCCGGCGCGGCCACGCGCGCCCGCGCACGCGGGACGGCAAGGCGTGGCGCTGCTCGGCGCGGCCTGAACGCTGCGCTCAGGCGCCCATCAAGGCATCACCTGGCGGCATCGCCCGCAGCCTGTGCGAGACGGCGCTGCAGTGGGCTTTCACGCGCCTGAACCTGGTGCGCGTGCAGGCCGTCGTGCTGGAGACGAATCTGCGTTCGGCGCGCACCCTCGAGCGGAGCGGATTCCAGCGCGAAGGTTATCTGCGATCGTACCGCCAGGTGCGCGGCCGCTCGGGTAACTTCTGGATGTATTCCCGGCTGCGCTAGCAGGAAAGCTGAGTGCCGTTCATCCCGGATCACGGCGATCTGCCCCGCGACTTCGACCGTTCGTCGCAGCGCCGTCCCCGGGCGTCGGCGGCGTGCTAACGTTCAGCATCCCAACCACAGCCGACACGCCCATGCACGCCCGCCTTCTTGCCCCGATCCTGCTGACCCTCGCCACCGCCAGCGCCGCCGCCCACGCCCAAGACACCGTCGGATTCGGCCACCGCATCACCCCGGCCGAAGGCCAGGCCAGCGGCAATCCCATCGCCTGGGATTACAAGGTGCTGCGCGCGGCCCAGGACGTATTCGACGAGCGCGTTGGCGCCCATGCCCCGGGCGCGACGCTGGCCTTCCGCCTGCCGAAACCGGCGCTGGGCCAGGACGGCAACCAGGTCGAGATCGTGCGCGCCGGGCACCGTGCCACGCTGACGATGGTCTCGAACGATGCCTTTGCGCTGACGCGCGACGCCGCCGTCGCGCAGGCCGGCGCGGTGGTGAAAGCCGCGAATCGCAACTTCGACGCCGGCAGCTACAACGAGCCGGTCGTACAGGTCCGCTCGCCCGGCTTGGCCGACAACGTGCGGCGCCTGGGCGACCTGCGCCTGGCCTGTGCCGCGCAGATGGCGATGCTCAAGGCGGAAGGATTCAAGGTCAAGGCCATGCTGTCGGTCACCAACCTGTTCGGCCTCGACCTCTGCGACGATACCAAGGTCATGGATTTCGACAAACCGGCCGGCCGTTTCGATACCGTCACCATCGAGGACGGCGAGCACCGCCTGGTGCTGCCGGCCAGGCAATCGAAAGCGCCGCGCCTGGGCGACAAGGACTGGTCGGACGATGCGCGCATCACCTACAGCATGGATGAGCACGACGCGAAGTAAGCGCCGCCCAGTGAGCGCCGCTTGACGACCCGGTTGCGCTTACCAGTCGAAATCGTCCGGAATCTTGAAGTCCTTGTACGGATCGTCCTCGTCCACCGGGGCGGCGGCGGCGTTGCGGTTCAGGCGCACCACGCGCTCGGGCGCGCGCTCGGCGATCTTGTCGGCGATCGCGCGCGGCACCAGCTCGACATTCTGGCCCATCGCGACGATCGCCAGGCGGCCGGCCACCAGGTGGTCGCGCACCGCGTTCGAGACGTGGATGCGCTCGATCTTGGTGCCGAGCGTGAAGTTGTACGCGACTTCGTCCTTGCCCCTGTTCTGGCGATTCTGCTGCACCATCTGGACGATCTGCGCCTCGAGCGCGCGCGCGGCGGCCGCGGCATCACGCTCGGCGTTCAGCGCGCGCGCGCGCTCGGCCTGCTGGCGCTGGGCTTCGAGCGCCGCTTCCTTCGACTCGCTGACGCTCTGCACGCCGGTGCGGCGCTCGATCTTTTGCTGCTTGCTCTTTTCCTGGTTGGCGACCTTGACCTTCTTCTTGTCGACCAGGCCGGCCTTCATGAGCTGCTCTTGTAGTGAAACCATGGTGAATGCTCCGTCGATTTTTCGCCGATAGCATAGCAGACGGCTCCAGCCCGGTGGCCGCCGCCGCTACTGCGCGAGGAAGAAGCGCAACATCGCGCGCGACGCGTCGGGACCGGACGGATCGGTGTACGAGCCGGCCGGGCTGCCGCCGGACCAGGCGTGGCCGGCGCCGTGCACGTTCCAGTGTTCGGCCACGCTCCGGCCGTCGCCGTCCAGCATCCGTGTGCGGGTGTAGGCGCGGCCGGCGCCGTCCTGGCCGCGCTCCTCGGTTTCGCGCAGCGGCGCATCGGCAGTACCGGCGGTGAACTGGCGCAGCACGGCCTGGCCGTTGGACGGGTGCACCGTCGCGTCCTGGTCGCCGTGGAAAACGATGGCCGGCACCGCGCGCGCCAGCGCCGCGTTGCCTTTCCTGCCGCCGGACGTGTCGCGCCGCATCGCGTTCAGCGCCGACATCAGGTCGTGCGCGCTGCCGACCGGCAGGCCGGAATGCACGCCGATCGCGCGGTACAGCTCGGGGTAGCTGCCGCCCAGGATCGCCGCCATCGCGCCGCCCGCCGACAAGCCGGCCACGTACACCCGCGCCGGGTCGGCGCCGTGGGTGCGCACCACCTCGCGCGTCATGCCGGCGATGATCGACGGCTCGCCCTGGTCGCGCTGCTGGTGCGGGGTCTCGAACCAGTTCCAGCAATTCGAGCCGTTGGCGCTGCGCGACTGTTCGGGGTACAGCACCAGGAAGCCGTGCTCCTCGGCCAGCGCATCCATCTGCGTGCCTGCGGCGAAATCGTCGGGGTCCTGCTGGCAGCCGTGCAGCATGACGACCAGCGCGCGCGGGCCTTCGTGCGCACGCGCCGGCACGTACAGCCGGTAGCCGCGCGCACCTGCGGCGTTACTGAAGCTGGCGCGCACGAGCTCGCCCGGCAGTGCGGACGCGCCGGCACGCGCTTGCGACGCCTGCGCAGGCGCGCCCGGCATGAAGCGCGCGGCCCAGTCGCGCAGCGCCTGCGGATCGAACGCCGGCATCGATGGCGCTGCGGCGTACGCCCCGGCCTGTCCGGTGTCGGCTTGTTCTGCTTCGGCCTGCGACTCGGCCTGTGACCCGGCATTCGGCGCGGCGCCGTGGCGCGACCAGGCCGGCGCCGCGTTCAGGTCGACGAAGCGGGCGGCGCCATCCGGCGTTTGCTGCGCGCGCGGCGTGGCGGACGTGGACGGCTGCAACAGGCCGGCGCTGCGCAGCGCCTGCTGGATGATGTCGGTGGCGGCGGTCGGGTCCTTGCCCTGGCTCGACTTCACGGCTTGCAGCAGCTTGCCGGCGAATTGTTCGTAAACCTTCATGATGTGTTCCTTATGGTTGGGTGCGGTCGGCCAGGGCGGCCCTGACCGGGGCGGGCGCGAGGAAGGCGCCAAGCACGCGGATCGAAGCGATCGCCGCCTGCGCCAGCTCGGGCGTGACGTCGTCGTCGATGGTGGCCAGGCCCAGCACGTGGATTTCCAGGCGTTCGCCGGCGGCGACGCTTTGTTCGAGGTCGATCCGGGTGTAGCGCTGCAGTCCCATGACGAAGCGCTTGCGGATCACGGTCTGGCGGATCGCCTCGTCGTGGCGCTCGAGCTGCTTGCGGATGGCCGTGCGGACGAAGTCGGTGCGGTTGGTATAGAAGCCTTCTTCGACCAGCAGATCCATCTGCGCCAGGTCCACCAGTCCGAGGTTGATGGTGACTTTTTCGGTGTCCGGCAGTCGCGCCTTGCTCTCGACGAGTTTCATTTATGTAAGTCCCAGGAATGCAATCGAAGTGAATATACGTCCAGCATACTCCAATTGGAGTATAGCCGGCGTATTACAAGACCCACGGACGCAATAAACCACCGTCGACGCCACACCACACGGCAATCCGCTTGCAATTTTTCGATCTTTAGCTAACAATCAATCATGAGCAAAATTTTCAAGGCCCTAGCCGATCCGACCCGCCGTGCGGTGCTCCAGCACCTGCAGGGCGGACCGATGGGCGCGGGTGAACTGGCCGCCCTGTTCGACGTCTCCAAGCCGACCATGTCGGCCCACTTCGCGGTGCTGGCGGAGGCGGGATTGATCGATGCGGACAAACGGGGGCGCACGATCACGTATCACCTGCGCATGTCGGTGCTGGAAGATGCGCTGCTGGCGTTCGCACAAACCTTCGGCCTGAACGTCTCGCGTCCCGAGGCCAGCCGGCCCGACGTTCCACACCATTCCAACAAGGAGTCGTCATGAAGTGTGCATCCCCGCTGCGCAGCCTGCTCGGCGCTGCGCTCGTTCTCGCGATCTCGGCCGCGCTGGCATGGCTGACGCCCGCGTATTTCAGCGGCGAAATGCGCCAGCGCTTGAGCGGGGTGCTGGTGGGCGCCATCGTCGTGGTCTATGCCAATGCGATCCCGAAAGTGGTGTTCGCGCGCACGCGCTGCGCGCCGGCGCTGGCGGCGCGCCGCTTCACCGGCTGGGCGCTGGTGCTCGGCGGCCTGGGTTACATCCTGGCTTCGCTGCTGGCGCCGATCGCGGCGAGCGGCATGATCGCCGGCCTGAGCCTCGGCGCGGCCGTCACCGTGGCCGGGACGCGCCTGTACTGGATGGCGCACCACCGGGTCGGCGGCTGAGCGGTTCTCTGGCCGGCCTCAGCGCCGGAACAGCCATAGCAGCAGCGAGACGACGATCGACAAGACGATGCAGGTAACGATCGGAAAGCTGAAGCTGAACCCCTCGCGCACGACGTGGATGTCGCCCGGCAGGCGGCCCAGCGGCAGGCGCCGCAGCCAGGGCCAGGCCAGGCCGGCCGCGACCAGCAGCAGGCCGGTGATGATCAGGAATTTTTGCATGGGATGAGGGCAGCCGGTCAGTCGGCAGACCGCCGACCTTGCCGGACTGATTCTGCACAGTTCAAGGCATCCAAGCCATTCTGCATCAGGCCATGCGCACGAGGCGCGCTGGAGAGCGCCGGAAACTCAAGCGGCCTGCGCCAGCTTGAACACGCCGACCGCCTCGGCCAGGCTGCGCGCCTGGTCCTGCATGGCCGCGGCGGCCGCCGCCGACTGCTCGACCAGGGCCGCGTTCTGCTGGGTCGCGTGGTCCATCTCGTTGATGGCTTGGTTGACCTGTTCGATGCCCGCGCTCTGTTCGCCCGAGGCCGCCGAGATCTCGGCGATGATGCCGGTGACGTGGCGCACGCTGGCCAGCACCTCCTGCATCGTCGCGCCGGCCTGGTCGACCAGGCGCGTGCCGGCGCCGACCTTGTCGACCGCATCGCCGATCAGGTCCTTGATTTCCCTGGCCGCGGCGGCCGAGCGCTGCGCCAGCGTGCGCACCTCGCCCGCCACCACCGCGAAGCCGCGTCCCTGCTCGCCCGCGCGCGCCGCCTCCACCGCCGCGTTCAGGGCCAGGATATTGGTCTGGAAGGCGATGCCGTCGATGACCGCGATGATATCGACGATCTTGCGCGCCGAGGCATCGATCGCACCCATCGTCGTGACTACCTGCGCCACCGCCGCACCGCCGCGCGTGGCGACCTCGGAGGCGCCGTGCGCCAGCGTGTTGGCCTGGCGCGCGTTGTCGGCGTTCTGCCTGACGGTCGAGGTCAGCTCTTCCATCGACGAGGCGCTTTCTTCCAGCGCGCCGGCCTGCTGCTCGGTGCGCGAAGACAGGTCGTGGTTGCCGGCCGCGACCTGCACCGCCGCCCCGGCGATCGCATCGGCGCCGCCGCGCACCCGCGTCACCAGCGCATTCAGGTTGCCGGTCATGGTCTCGAGCGCGGCCATCAGCTCGCCGGTCTCGTCGCGGCGCGTGACCTCGACCGGGGTCGACAAGTCGCCACGCGCGACCGCGTTGGCGACCTCGACCGCGTGCCGCAGCGGCAGCGTGATGCTGCGCGTGAGGCGCCAGGCCAGCACGGCGCCCAGCGCCAGCGCCATCAGCCCGACCGTCACCAGCACGCTGCGTGCGGTGGCGACCATCACGTCGACGTGGGTATTGGACTCGTCGAACAAGCCGGTCTGCTGCTTGACCAGCTCGCCGAGCGCCTTGTTGTAGGCACCGAGCCGGGGCCGCATGCTGTCGCGGCTGGCGGCCTGGATCGCGGCCATGGCGGCCCCATCGTCCTGCAGCTTGAACACCTCGGTACGCGCGGCCACATAGTCGCGCCGGCGCTGCATCACGTCGTCCATCATCGCCCTGGCATCGGACGCGCCGAGCCGCTTGTCGAGCGACGTCTGCACGGCCGTGATGTCGGCGCTGTTGTCGCGCATGCGGGCCGCGATCGCATCGCGGTCCTGCGCATCGACGGCGCGCAGGCGCGCTTCGCCGAGGGCGTCGCTGACGCCGTTGTCGGCCAGCCAGCGCTCGGCCAGGCGGCGGTTCTCGATGGTCGCATCCATGGCGTCGTTGGCGGCGCCGATTTGCTGCAGGCGGATGACGCCGACCAGGGTCAGCACGGCGGTTAGCGCTAACACCGCAGCAAAAGCGAGGCCGAGGCGCACGCCGATCTTCAGGTTCTTCATTATCGTCGGGGGGTCAGGGTGGAGACGCGAAGGCAGACGCAGGGAGTGTTTGACCCCACGTGATCAATATTTTTATCGCAAAATTATACGGAACAGACGATGTAGCCTAGAAGCAATTTTGCGTCTGAAACAGTAAAAAATGCCGCAATGCAGCGAAAAAGCCGCAAATCTGGTCTTGTCCCCGTATTGACCCGCGTTGCAGAGTGCAGAGCAGCACGCGTTTGACGGCCCCGGTGAATCGGGGGAACATCGAATCGACGCCAACTATCCATCACGCCATGTCTGCATCTGTATCGTCATCGCCAGCTTCATCCTCCGCAGCGTCGTTCCTGCCCGCGCAGCCGCATCTCGGCCTGGTCTGCATCACGACCTCGAAGGAGGTCCGCTACCGCACGGTCACGCGCAAGCGCCTGCTCGAGCAGTCCGACGCCGGCCAGCGCAAAGTGCTCGACGATATCTACCGCGACAACCTGCAGACGCTCGACGGGGCGCTGCAGTACTGCCAGAAGAACGGCATCCGCCTGTACCGCATGCCCTCCTCGATCTTTCCCTTCTTCGACGAGGACATCGGACGCGAGGTGATGCAGGCGCTCGCGCCGGCGCTGGCGCGCACCGGCACGCGCGCGAAGGAACTCGGCCTGCGCCTGGTGATGCATCCGGACCAGTTCGTGGTGCTGAGCTCGGACTCGCCGGACGTGGTGGCCAACAGCGTCAAGATCTTGCAGATGCACGCCGACATCATGGAATTGCTGCAGCAGCCGCGCTCGCCGTGGGCGCTGCTCGAGATCCACGGCGGCAAGGCCAACCGCAGCGACGAACTGGTCGCGCGCATCGCCGACCTGCCCGACCCGATCCGGCTGCGCCTGTGCCTGGAGAACGACGAGTACGCGTACAGCGCGGCGCAGATCCACGACGTCTGCGTCAGGAGCGGCGTGCCGATGGTGTTCGACGCGCACCACCACGTGGTCAGCGAAAAGCTGGACAGCTACGACGACCCGAGCGTGGCCGAGATGCTCGCGCGCGCACGCGAGACCTGGCCGGACCCGGCCGAGCAGCTGGTGCACATCTCGAACGGAAGGGAGGGCTTCAACGACCGCCAGCATTCGGACCTGATTTCTGTGATGCCGTCGTCGTATGCGCAGGCGCCGTGGATCGAGATCGAGGCGAAGTTGAAGGAAGATGCGATCAACGGGCTGGCGGGATGGCGGGCGGCGGCCTGCGGGCAGATCGCCGCCGTGTCCTGACGCGCCTTAGCGCGAACTTTAGCGCGAACTTTAGCGCGAACTTTATCGGTTAACTGCGCCCATCTGCGCTTCCGGATAGCGCGTGCCCGAGGCGGCGCCGCGCGGGAAGATCGACTCCAGCTCGGTCAGCTGGGACGGCCCGATGTCGAGGTCGACCGCCTCGACGTTCTGCTCCAGGTACTTGCGCCGCTTGGTGCCCGGGATCGGCACGATGTCCGGTCCCTGCGCCAGCACCCAGGCCAGGGCCAGCTGGCCGGGCGTGCAGCCGGCTTCCTTCGCCAGTTCCGTCACCTTGTCGACCAGCGCCAGGTTCCTGGCGAAGTTCTCGCCCTGGAAGCGCGGGTTGTTGCGGCGCCAGTCGTCGGGCGCGAAGTCTTCCGGACGGCGGATCTCGCCGGTCAGGAAACCGCGGCCCAGCGGGCTGTAGGGCACGAAGCCGATGCCGTGGCGACGGCAGGTCGCCAGCACGCCCTTGTCGGCGTCTTCTTCCGGATCGCGCGTCCACAGCGAATATTCGGTCTGCAGCGCCGTGATCGGATGCACCTTCACCGCGCGTTCGATGGTCGCCGCCGACGCTTCCGACAGGCCGATGTAGCGCACCTTGCCCTCGCGTACCAGGTCGGCCATCGCGCCGACGGTGTCTTCGATCGGCGTGTTGGGGTCGACGCGGTGCTGGTAGTACAGGTCGATGGTCTCGATGCCCAGGCGCTTCAGGCTGCCCTCGCAGGCCTGGCGTACGTACTCGGGACGGCCGTTGATGCGGTAGTCGGTCGGGTTCTCGGGCGTGCGCATCACGCCGAACTTGGTGGCGATGACCAGGCCTTCGCGCCGGCCCTGGATCGCCCGGCCCAGCAGTTCTTCATTGGTGTGCGGGCCGTACATGTCGCTGCTGTCGAACAGCGTGACGCCGAGGTCGATGGCGCGCTGGATGGTGGCGATCGATTCGGCGTCGTCGCGGCCGGCATAGAAATCGCTCATGCCCATGCAGCCGAGCCCGATGCTCGAAACCTGCAATCCCTGATTGCCGAGCTGGCGTGTCTTCATGGTGTCCTCCTGAGATAAGGGGAGCCCACCATAGCGCGTTCCGAATCTGTGCGGCGCGCCATTCGCCCGGCTGATGCACAATGCGAGTCCCGACAACAGATCCGCACTCCCCATGATCGTACGCGACCGCCCCTCCCCGCTACGCCTGTTCCTGGTCATGCGCGGCTCGATTCTTCCGAATATCTGGAAGAGCCTGGCCTTCACGACCTTGCTGGCGATCGGCGTGACCCTGACCGGCGGCAGCCTGGGAAGCCACAAGCTGTCGCTCAGCGCGATCCCGTTCACGCTGATGGGCCTGCCGCTGGCGATCTTCCTGGGCTTTCGCAACAACGCCGCCTACGACCGCTACTGGGAAGGCCGCAAGCAATGGGGCGAGCTGGTGCTGCGCAGCCGCAGCCTGGCGCGCCAGTGCCTGAGCCTGGTAAGCGGCGATGCGCCGTTCGCCACCGACGCCGCACCGGACCACGCCGCCGACCCGCGCGTGCGCATGCTCAGGCGCGCGGCCGCGTACGCGCACGCGCTGCGCCATCACCTGCGCAAGTCCGATCCCGAAGCCGAGGTCGCGCCCTGGCTCTCCCCGCAAGAATGGTCGCGCGTGCGCACCCTGCCGAACCTGCCGCACGCGCTGATGCTGGAAATGGGCGCCGACCTCGGACGCTGCCTGCGCGAGCGCCGCGTCGACCCGAACCTGGCGGCGTCGATCGATGCGACGCTCTCGAGCATGACCGGCGTGGCCGCCGCCTGCGAGCGCATCCGCGGTACGCCGATCCCGTTTTCGTACACGCTGCTGCTGCACCGCACCGCCTACCTGTACTGCATCCTGCTGCCGTTCGGCCTGGTCGGCGCGATCGGCGACCTGACGCCGGTGGTCACCGCCATCGTCGCCTACACCTTCTTCGGCCTCGACGCCCTCGGCGACGAGATCGAGGAACCGTTCGGCGCATCCGACCACGACCTGCCGCTCGCCGCCATCTGCCGCACGATCGAAATCGACCTGCGCGTGGCGCTGGGCGAGCGCGACTTGCCGCCGCCGCTGCTGCCGGTCGACTACCGGCTCAGCTAGACGGCGTTTTGACGAAAAAAAACACCAACCCGAGGGCTGGTGTCTTTGGCTGTGCGCCTGCAAGCGCAGGCGCGCGCTGTTTGTTATCAGCGACCCGCGCCGCCGGTGGTGCCGGCGCCCGCGCCGCCCGAGGTGCCGGTGGCGCTGCCGCCTGCGCCCGAAGCCGAGCCGGTGCCGCTCATGCCCGAGCCGCTCATGCCCGACGAACCCGCTGCGCCCGAACCCATCGAGCCGCCGGTGCCCGACGAACCCGACGAGCCGCTCATGCCCGACGAACCGCTCGAGCCCGAGGACGAACCGCTGCCCATGCTGCCGCTCGAGGAGCCGCCGTTGCTGGAGCCGGTGCCGCTGCCGCCGGCGCCGCTGCCCGACGAGCCGCTGGTGCCCATGCTGCCGCTACCGGTGGTGCCGCCCGAGGACGAGTTGCTGCCGCCCGAGGAGGAGCCGCTGCCCATGCTCGAACCGCTGCTGCCCGAATGGGTGCTGCCGCCCGACGACGAACCGCTGCTCGAGCTGTGCTTCTTCGACGATTTCTTGGAATGACCCGACGACGACGACGAACCGCTCGAACCCGACTGGTCTTGCGAACTGGCGCTGGAACCGCCGCTCGACCCCGACGAACTGCCGGTCTGGGCTTGAGCGTTCATAGTACCGAACATTGCTACGGCAACGGATGCACCCAGCAGGCCTTTCAGTAACTTATTCATTTTCATGTCGCTCTCCTAATGGAATTGGGGCAAAATCTCAACAGTATCAATGGGATACTGATGAAGCGAAGTGTAGAACGGTCCTCGTGAAGGGTGCGCGCGTTAGCCGCCTGGAAACTAAAAGTTGCAGCAAAAAAGCGACGTTCTCCTATGAGGATCGCTCGCTCACAGGGAGACAACGCGGGACCTCCGGGCCCGGATGACAGCGCGAGAATCGCGTGCCGCAGATCCGGTGTTTTGGCGCATCGGAGCGTTTTGGGGGCCCGCGCACGCGCTCGCCGCGATCGGCGTATCATGAATCCATGATTCCATTTTCGATCCTCGATCTCTCTCCCATCACCGAAGGCAGCGACGCTGCCGAGTCGTTCCGCCGCTCGCTCGACCTCGCGCAGCACGGCGAACAATGGGGCTACAACCGTTTCTGGCTGGCCGAACACCACGGCATGCCAGGCATCGCCAGCGCGGCAACGTCCGTGCTGCTGGCCCACGTGGCCGGCGGCACCAGGACCATCCGCGTGGGCGCCGGCGGCGTCATGCTGCCGAACCACTCGCCGCTCGTGATCGCCGAACAATTCGGCACGCTCGAGTCGCTGTTCCCCGGCCGTATCGACCTGGGCCTGGGCCGCGCGCCCGGCTCCGACCACACCACCGCGCGCGCGCTGCGCCGCAACCTGGCGTCCGACGCCGACGAGTTCCCGCAGGACGTCGTCGAGCTGATGGATTATTTTGCCGACTCGCCGCGCCGCAACGTGCGTGCGGTGCCGGGCGCGGGTTTGAACGTGCCGGTCTGGATCCTCGGTTCGAGCCTGTTCGGCGCCCAGCTGGCGGCGGCGCTCGGCCTGCCGTACGCGTTCGCGTCGCACTTCGCGCCGCAGATGATGATGCAGGCGATCGACATCTACCGCGCCACCTTCCGCCCGTCGGCGCAGCTCGACAAGCCGTACGTGATGCTCGGCTTTAACGTGTTTGCCGCCGACACCGACGCCGAAGCGCATTACCGTGCGACCTCGATGCAGCAGGCCTTCATCAACCTGCGCAGCGGCCGCCCGACCAAGCTCAAGCCGCCGGTGGAGGGTTATCTCGAGCTGCTGTCGCCGCCCGAGCGCTCGATGCTGGACGGTGTGCTGTCCTGCTCGGCCATCGGCGCCCCGGACACGGTCGCGCGCCAGATCAAGGACTTCATCGCGCGCACCGGTGCGGACGAGCTGATGCTGACCTCGCAGATCTTCGAGCACAAGGCGCGCCTGCGCTCGTACGAGATCACCGCCGACATCCACCGCGCGGGTTGAAGAACCCTGCTGCCGCTCGCGACGGTTTTCGAGGCTCTTCGTTCAAGCCTCGCCCGTTCCCGCCTGCAGCGCATCGATGATCTGCTGCGTCTTGCGCACCCGTCCCATGGTGCGGAAGGCGCCCTCGACCGAGGCCTGGTGCGCCTCGGTCTTCTTGGCGCTCATCGCATCTTCCGCAAAGATCAGTTCGTAACCCATGTCGAAGGCCGCGCGCGCGGTCGACTCGACGCCCATGTTGGTCGCGATGCCGCCCAGGATGAGCGTCTTGATGCGGCGCCGGCGCAGCATCTGGTCCAGCTCCGTCGCGTAGAACGCGCCCCACTGGCGCTTGGTGATCACCAGGTCGGTCGCCTGCAGCTGCGCCTCGGGTGCGAACAGGATCGCGTCCGGCGGCGGCGGCGGACTGCCGGGCGCACGCATGGGCGCGTCCGCGGGCGGCGCCAGCAGCTGGTCCGCCAGCACGCGCACGTACACCACCATCGCGCCGCGGTCGCGCATCTCGCCGGCCAGCATCGCGCAGTTGCCGACCACGGTATCGGTCTTGTACGGCGCGGTGTCGCTTTTCACGTTGAAGTTCTGCAGGTCGATCAGCACCAGGGCGGTGCGTGCGATATCGATGTTCAGCTCGGTCATGGGCCCTCCTCGGCATGCGTGTGAAGGTCCAGTATTGCCCAAGCCAGCCGTGGACGGCGCGCGCTCGCTGCCGCGCCGGTCGCCGATGCGCCGATGCGCCGTCAATACATATATTTGATTGCCGCTGTGATAGATTGCCGGCATAACAAATAGTGGCGCGCCGCGCCGGTCCCGATGAAAAAGATTGTTACCGCTGCCGCCGCGGCTTCGCTGCTCGCGGCCTGCGCCACCACCCCGCCCCCGCTCACCGATTACAGCGCCAACTCCGGCGCGGCCCGCAACCCGGACCAGGCCGGCCTGGAGTTCGACAAGGCCGACCTGAAGCTGCGCATCGAACCCGACACGCGCAGCATCCGCGGCGACGCCACCCTCACCTTCGGCACGCGCACGACGATGCGCCGCATCGACCTCGACCTGGACCGCAACCTGCCGATCGACGCCATCGCCGTCGACGGCCAGGCACTCGGCCCGGACCGCTGGCGCAATCCGCAGGGTTTGTTGTCGATCGACCTGCCGCAGCCGCTCGAGCCGGGCCGCACGGTCAGCATCGAAGTCAAGTACCACGGCCAGCCGCACGTGGCCAAGCGTGCGCCCTGGGACGGCGGCTTCGTCTGGGCCAAGACGCCGGACGGCCAGCCCTGGGTGGCCAGCGCGGTCGAGGGCGAAGGCTGCGACCTGTTCTGGCCCTGCATCGACCACCCGACCGGCAAGCCGAAGGTCGTCGACGAGCACTTCACGGTGCCGGCGCCGCTGGTCGCGGCCGGCAACGGCGTTGCCACCGGCATGACCGAAGCGGACGGCTGGCGCACCTGGCACTGGCATGCGAAGAACCCGAGCACCTACGGCGTGTCGATCAACGTCGGCCCGTACAAGGAACTGAGCGGCGAATATAAAAGCCGCTTCGGCAACGTGATCCCGCTGCACCTGTGGTACCTGCCGCAGAGCGAGAAAGGCGCGAAGGAGCTGTTCGCCGAGTTCCCGCAGATCCTCGACTTTTTCGAGTCGACCATCGGTCCCTACCCGTTCGGCGACGAAAAGATGGGCGTGGTCGAGACCCCGCACAAGGGCATGGAGCACCAGACCATCAACGCCTACGGCAACGGCTACGCCAAGACCGTGCACGGCTACGACGACCTGCTGCAGCACGAGTTCGCGCACGAGTACTTCGGCAACCAGCTGACCAACACCGACTGGGACGACATGTGGCTGCACGAAGGCCTGGGCAGCTACATGCAGCCGCTGTATTCGCAATACCTGAACGGCGACATGGATTACTACGCCTGGCTGATGCAATTTCGCGGCGGCGTGCGCAACAAGGCGCCGATCGTCTCGGGCAAGCCGCGCCGCGAGGAAGACGTCTACGACACCGAGCGCGGCGGGCCCGGCCAGGACATCTACGTGAAGGGCGCGCTGGTGATGCACACGCTGCGCGAGCTGATCGGCGACCCGGCCTTCTTCGCGACGATCCGCGAAGCCGTGTACGGCCGCCAGGATCCGCGTCCAGGCAATTTCAAGCCGCGCTATGGCACCACGGCGCAATTCATGGCGATCGCCAAGCGCATCAGCGGACGCGATCTCGACTGGTTCTTCCAGGCCTACCTGTACCAGGCCGCCCTGCCCGAGCTATTGGTCAAACAGGGCGGCGGCACGCTGCAGCTGAGCTGGAAAACCGAAAAGAACACGCCGTTCCCGATGCCGGTCGACGTGCGCATCGGCAACCAGGTCGTGACCGTGCCGATGGCGGACGGGCGCGGCAGCGTCAAGCTGCCGGCCGGCGCGACCTTCACGCTCGATCCGCACTCCAGAGTGCTCAAGCGCGAGGCCAGCATCGAGCGCTACCAGGCCTACGAGGACGCGCGCAAGGCGAAGGCCAAGGCGCAGAAATGAACCCGAGTCCGCACGCTTATGCGCAGGACGACGTCGACGCCGTCTACCGCGCGATCCGCGAGCGGCGCGACGTGCGCCACTTCCGGCCCGGGCCGATCGATCCGGCCCAGCTGGCGCGCTTCGTCGCCGCCGCGCACCAGGCGCCCAGTGTCGGCCTGATGCAGCCGTGGCGCTTCATCCGCATCGTCGATCCCGCGCGGCGCCAGGCGATCCACGCCCACGTCGACGCGGAACGCAGGCGCACCGCCGAAGCGCTGGGCCAGCGCGCCGAGGACTTCATGCGCCTGAAGGTCGAGGGCATCCTGGAATGCGGCGAGGTGCTGGTGGTGGCGTTGATGGACAAGCGCGAGCGCTACGTGTTCGGACGGCGCACGATGCCGCAGATGGACCTGGCATCGGCATCCTGCGCGATCCAGAACTTCTGGCTGGCCGCGCGCGCCGAGGGCATCGGCGTGGGCTGGGTGTCGCTGTTCGACCCGGAGCACATCCGCGGCCTGTGCGCGATGCCGGATGACAGCCTGCCGATCGCCGTGCTGTGCGTCGGCCACGTCGACGCGTTCTATCCGGCGCCGATGCTGGAGATGGAAGGCTGGGATGCGCGCCAGCCGGTCGAGCACGTCGTGTACGAGGACAGCTGGGGCCAGCCGCCGACGCCGACGGCGTGACCGAGGTAAGATGACGAACCTTTTTTGATCGAGGATCGTCATGACCCAAACCACCCAATCCCTGCTGCGCCACGTCGTCCTGTTTTCGTTCAAGGCCGAGGCCAGCGCCGAGCAGGTCGACGCCATCGTCATCGGCTTCGGCGCGCTGCCGCAAGCCGTGCCGGGCGTCGTCGCCTACGAATGGGGCACCAACGTCAGCCCGGAAGGCCTGAACGCCGGTTTCACCCACTGCTTCACGCTGACGTTCAACTCGGCCGAAGACCGCGACGCCTACCTGGTGCACCCGAATCACCAGGCTTTCGTCGAAAAACTCGGCCCGGTGATCGAGCGTCCGCTGGTCATCGATTACTGGGCGCAGTGATGGTGGCCGGGCTGTGATGCCCGGCCGATTTCATCAAGCGCGCTTGGCCGCGGCGATGTACTGGTCGATGACGGTCGGCAGCACCGCCAACGGCACGCCGCCGCTCGAGATGATGGCGTCGTCGAACGCCGCCAGGTCGAAGCGGCTGCCCAGCGCCGCCTTGGCGCGCTCGCGGTTGCGCAGGATCTCGTTGTGACCCATCTTGTAGCCGCAGGCCTGGCCCGGCGACACCGTGTAGCGGTCGATCTCGCTGGTGCACGAGGCCAGCGCGCGGCCGGTGTTCTGCGACAGGAAATCGATGGCCTGCTGGCGCGTCCACTTCAGGCCGTGCATGCCGGTGTCGACCACCAGGCGGCAGGCGCGGAACTTCTGCGCCTGCATGTAGCCCAGGCGGCTGAGCGGATCGTCCTTGTACAGGCCCAGCTCGTCGACCAGCTGCTCGGCGTACAGCGCCCAGCCTTCCACGAACGCATTGAAACCGATCAGCGACGAGATCAAAGGCATCTCGGCGTGGTGCTCGGCCAGGTAGGCGCCCTGCAGCGTGTGGCCCGGCACGCCTTCGTGCGCGGTCAGCGAGGTCAGCTCGTGGCGCGGCCACAGCCCGGTCGACTTCAGGTTGATGTAATAGATCGCCGGACGCGAGCCGTCCAGTGACGCGAAGTTCATGTAGCCCAGCGCCGCGCCGTCCTGGATGTCGGCCGGCACGCGCTTGATCACCAGCGGCGCCTCGAGACCGAGGTGCGAAATCTGCGGCAGGAGTTTGCGGATCTGCGCGACGCGCTCGTTGCAGTAGGCGATCAGCTCGGCGCGGCCCTGGTCGTTGTCGGCGTACAGGCGTTTCGGGTCGACCGACAGCGCGTGCATGCGCGCGCCCACGGTCCCCTGCGTCATGCCTTGCGCGCGCAGGATCGCATCCATCTTCGATTCCAGCTCGCGGTTCTGGTCCTGGCCGATCTTGTGGATCTCTTCGGGCGTGAAGCTGGTGGTGGTGCCGAGCTTCAGGGCCCAGCGGTAGTAGGCTTCGCCGTTCGGCAGGCGATGCACGCCGGCCACGTCGGTCGCCTTTTGCGCGGCTTTGGTATAGGCGGCGATCTGGCGATCGAGCGCCGGATACACGGCATCGTTGACCAGCTTGGTGGCGCGCGCATCCCAGTCGCCGGCCAGGCCCAGCTTGCGCGCACGCGCGCCGACCGAGGTCACCAGCTTCTGCTGGCCGGCCGGGGTCTTGCGGTACTCCTGCAGCTGGCCCAGCGCGGTCTGCATGATGAAGCTGGGCGGCATGACGCCCATCGCAGCCTGTTCGTTGATACGCGCGGTTTCCTGGTCGAGCATGCGCGCCATCGCCTGCACGCGCGCGAGGTAGGCTTCGGCGTCGGCCTTGTCGGCGATCTGGTGCTGCGAGTCGAGGAACTCGGGGATGCGCGTGATGGCGCCGTCCTGCTGCGTCACCGGGAACGGCGCGGTGCCGCCATTGAAACCGCTGGCCGCGCCGCCGAACGGGAACGGGATGCCTTCCAGGCCGCTTTGCACTGCATAGCGCAGCGTGTCGTAGCGGATCTGGTCTTGCTGGCTGAGCGCCTTGCGGTCGACCTTGGCCAGGCGCGCGCCCATCGATTTGACTTGTACGTTCCAGCGCTCGTCGCCGGCGTGCGAGACGTCTTCCAGTTGCGACTTCAGGCCGGCGCGCGCGCCGGTGTCGAGGCCGAGCGAGGTGGCGCTGCTCGGCTCGAGGCGCAGGATCTCGTCGGCGAAGTCGGCCATCAGGGTGTTGAACTGGCGGTCGGCCGGCGAGGCGGCGTTGTTGGCGCCTTGCGCTGCTTTTTTGGCGGCGGCCGATGCGGCGGCCGGCAAGGCCGAGACGGCGGCGCCGGCCAGGGCGAATTTCAGGAGGTCGCGACGGGACTGCAGGCGGGACGGCAAACGGGTATTCACGGGCATGGTCTCTTCGATGAACGCCAGGATTTGGCTGAAGAAACAACATAGCCCGGCGGTGGGAGCGGTGTCAACAATGCACACCGCTCCCGCCGGGACACGACGGGTCGGGGCAACGCTCAGGGCAGCGGTTTGCCGTCGGCGTCGATGCGGCGTACCTCGCCCAGGTTCAGCGCACGGATGCCGGCCTCGATCTTGCTCATGTCGCCGACCACGATCCACACCGGCTGCTTCGGCAGGATCAGGCGCTTGGCCAGCGCGTCGACCTGGCCCGGGGTCGCCGCCAGGGCCTTGGCCGTGTAGGTGTTGTAATAGTCCTCGGGCAGGTGGTACTGCAGGATCGCGGCGTAGGCGTTGGACAGCTGGCCGACGGTCTCGAACTCGCCCGGCAGGCCCAGGGTCGCGTTGTCCTGGGCTTGCTTGAGCTCCTGCTGCGTGACCGGCTGCTTGCCGCCGATGTCGACGTACTCGCGCGCCAGTTCGCGCAGCGCGTCGGCCGTCTTGTCGGTCTGCACCGGCGAGTCGCTGTACCAGATGCGCTGGCCCTCGGCCGCCACCAGACCGGTGCCGACCCCGTACGACCAGTGCTTGTCCTCGCGCAGGTTCATGTTCAGGCGCGAGCTGAAGGTCCCGCCGAACAGGTCGTTGAGCAGGTTCAGCGGCACCGCTTCCGGCGTGTTGCGCGGGGGCGCGAGCTGGGCGCCCAGGATCTCGCTCTGCAGCGCGCCCGGGCGGTCGATCAGGTACACCGTGGTCCCCTGCGGCTGCGCCACCGTGGCGATGGTCTTGTGCGGCAGCTGGCCGGGCTTCCACGCGCCGAAGGCCTTCTCCAGCATCGGCTTGAGTTCGGCCATGGTGGTGTCGCCGACCACCAGCAGGGTCGCGTTGTTCGGCTTGAACCAGGTGTCGTGGTAGCGCACCAGGTCGGCCCGGGTCAGGCGGCCGACCGAGGCTTCGGTGCCGGTGCCGGTCAGCGGCAGCGCGTAGGCATGGTCAGGACCGTAGACCAGGCCGGGCAGCACGCGCAGCGCCATCGCGCGCGGGACGGTCTTTTCGCGCTGGATCGCGACCAGGCGGTCGCGCTGCAGGCGTTCGAAATCGGCTTGCGGGAAGGCCGGGTGCAGCACCAGGTCGGCGTACAGGCCGAGCGCCTGCGGCAGCGTGGACTTGAGCACGTTCAGGTTGACGAACGCGCCGTCCAGGTTGGTCGAGGTGCCCAACGAGGCGCCCAGCGCTTCCAGTTCCTGGGTAATCGCCAGCGCGGTGCGCGGGGTTTTCCCGTCCGTGCCCTCTTCGAGCATGCGCAGCGTCAGGCTGGCCAGGCCGGCGGTGGCGCGGTCGTCGGAGGCAAAGCCGCCGTCGAGGATGGTCGACAGGTTGATCACCGGCGCGCCGTGGCGTTCGGCCAGCACGATCTTCATGCCGTTCGACAGCGTGGCCGCCTGCATCGGCGGCAGGTGCAGCGCTTCCGGATGGCCGAGCGGCGCGCCCTTGCTGCGGTCCAGGCCGGTGTTCTCGGCCGCCAGGGTCGGGAACGGGTTCACCTGCAGGATGAAGTCGCCGTCGCTGAGCCAATCCTGCATCGCCTTGCGCACCGCCGCCGGAGTGGCGGCCTTGATGCGCTCGAGGTAGACCTTGTAGCAATCGGGATTGCCGGTGAAGGTCGTGCATTGCGCCAGCAGGTCGCTCTTGCCGCCGAAGCCGCCGATGCGCTCGACCCGGCGCGTGTAATTGGCCAGGAAGGCGTTCTTGGCCAGGCGCAGCTCGTCCTCGGTCGGGCCGCTCTGCATCAGGCGGCGCAGTTCTTCGTCGGCGATGCTTTCCATGCGCGCGACGTCGACGCCGGGCCGGGCGGTCAGGTCGATTTCGAACTGGCCGGCGATCTCTTTCGAGTTGTCGCTGGCCGAGACCCCGGTGGCGAGCTGCTCCTTCACCACCAGGCGCTGGTACAGGCGCGAACTCTTGGCCCCGCCCAGCACGTGCGACGCCAGGTCGAGCAGCGCTTCTTCCGGCGTGTTCGCACCCGGCACGTTCCAGACGCGCACGATGCGCGCCTGGGGCACGCGGTCCTGCAGTGTGCTGCGGTGGGTGCCGGTGCGCTTGACGACCCAGTCGTGCTGGTGCTGCAGCGGCGGTCCGGGCGGGATGTCGCCGTAGTACTTCTGGACCTTTTCGCGCGCCTGCGCCGGCGTGATGTCGCCGGCCAGCACCAGCACCACGTTGCTGGGGCCGTAGTTGGTCTTGAACCAGGTCTGCACGTCGTTCATCGAGGCGGCGTCGAGGTCGTCCATCGAGCCGATCACGGTATGCGCATACGGGTGGCCGGCCGGCCAGGTGTTCTCGGTGATGGTCTGGTAGACCAGGCCGTAGGGCTGGTTCTCGTTCTGGCGCTTTTCGTTCTGCACCACGCCGCGCTGCAGGTCGAGCTTTTTCTGGTCGAGCACACCGAGCAGGTGGCCCATGCGGTCGCTTTCGGCGAACAGCGCGAAGTCGAGCATCGAGGTCGGCACGGTCTCGAAATAATTGGTGCGGTCGGCGTTGGTGGTGCCGTTCAGGTCGGTCGCGCCGATGCCTTCCAGCGCCGACAGGAAGGTCTTGTTGAAGTTCTGGCTGCCCGAGAACATCAGGTGCTCGAACAGGTGCGCGAAACCGGTCTTGCCCGCCGGTTCGTTCTTCGATCCGACGTGGTACCAGGTGTTGACCGCCACCACCGGCGATTTATGGTCTTCGTGCACCAGTACCGTCAGTCCGTTCTTGAGCACGAACTTGGTGTACGGGATGTCGGGAATCGGAATGTCGGCCTGGGCCGCGGCCTTGGCGACGGCGGCGGGCACCGGCTTTGCGGGTGCGGCCAGGGCCGAGGCGCCGCTCAATCCCAGCACCACGGACAGGCAGCTTGAGGAGCGAATGAACGAACGGACAAACAGATGCATGCAGTTCCTCCAGGGACCGCCGTCACGGCGGGATACATGAAATGAGTTGCCAGGACATGCGTTGTCGTCCCGACAATTTCCATTCTAGAACAGCTTGGAAGAATTGCACAGATGCAAATTCGAGCTCGGCCGCGCAGCTTCAGGGCTTGGCGTTCACAGGCGCCTCGTGCACCGGCGGCCTGTCGTGTGCCGCATCCTGCGCCCCATTGAAGAAGACGATTTTGCCGCCGACCGCTTCGCTGCGCCAGCCCGGTCCCGCCAGCGCAAGAAATTCGTCGCGGCGTTCGGCCAGCACGGCGACTGCGACCGGTCCGGCGCGGCTGCGGCGCAGGAAGGCATCGCGATCGATACAGGCCGTGCCGGGCTCCGCCGCGCAGCCGAACAGCAGGTCGCGGCTCATGCTGTCGACCACTGCGATCGGGCGGCCGAGGTAGAACGGCAGGCTGGCGAAGCGGTCTTCGAAGTCGCGGTAGATGAAGACCTGGCGCGCGGGACCGGCCTGGGCGCGCAGGAGCTCGGCGATGCGCAGGCTGCTGTCGCGCGCGGCGCGTGTGCCGCCGTGCTCGACCGCCAGCGCCAGCAGCGGCAGCGCGAACAGCACGATGGCCAGCAGCGCGCCCTCGCGCTCGCGCGTGGAGCGCAGGGCCAGGAAGACACGCGTGGCCACCGGCATCAGCGCCAGCCAGGCGAGGATCAGCAAAACCAGCGGCAGTGCCGACCAGATACGGTCGTCGGCATCCGGCAAGGCCACCAGCAGTACCGTGCAGGTCGAGAACGCCGCGCCCCAGCAGGCGGCCAGGCGCAGGCTGCGTGCGCGCGCCCGCGCCTGTGCGTGCTCGAGCGCCTGCGCCAGCGCCAGCGCGAGCCACAGCGCCAGGGGAGGCGCGCACACCACCAGGTAATAGTCGGCCTTGGCCTGGCTCAGCGAAAAGAACAGCAGCGGGAAGCCCACCGCCGCCTGGCAGAAGCGCACGACGACGGCGCGCTTGCGATCATGCCAGTGCGCACCGCGCGCCAGCAGCAACAGGAAAGGCGTCCACGGCATGGTCATCATCAGCAGGCGCGGCAGGTAGAACCAGAACGGGCCGCGATGATAATCGTCGGGCTGGCGCTGGCCGAGGAAGCGCAGCAGGTGCTCGTTGACGACGTAGAACCAGGCGAAGCCGTCCTGCTCCCTGGCCACCAGCAGGTGCCACGGCAGCACCACGGCCAGGAACAGCGCCAGCGCGGCCGGGTCGTACAGCGGGCGCCAGCCGCGGCGCTCGCGCATCGACAGCAGGAACACGGCCGCCACGCCCAGGGCCAGCACGAGGGCCACCGCCCCCTTGTCCATCACTGCCAGGCCGAGCAGCACGGCGCCGGCCCGGCTCGCGCCCGGCGTTGGCGGCGCTTGCGGATCCGCCTGCAAATAAGTGTGCAGGTAGCACAGCATCCAGCCCCCCAGCAATGCGGTCAACAGCGGATCGAACAGCACCAGGCGGGCGATCAGCGCCACCGGCACCATGCTGGCCAGCGTGACGCTGGCATAACAGGCGATTGCCGGGCCCAGGTGGTGGCGGCAGAACTGGAACAGGCCCAGGCACAGCGCCAGCATCGGCAGCGCCGACGCCAGCCGGACCACGCCGGGCGCCGGGCCGCATGCCGCCATCGCGGCGCCGGCCAGCCAGTACAGCAGCGGCGGCTTTTCGATATAGGGCACGCCGTTCAGGTGCGGCACCACGTAATTGCCGCTTGCCAGCATCTCGCGCGCGATCTCGGCGTACAGGCCCTCGTTGTTGTCGCGCAGCGGTAAGTCGCTCAGCCACAGCAGGAACAGGCAGGCCGGCGCCAGCACGGCTACCAGCAGATAGCCGGCCTGCGCAGCGTATGTTGCGACGGGCCGGCGCACCACGCGCGCCGGCGGCGGTAACGCCGAGCGCAGCCGTTGCGGCAGGATCGATGCCCATGAAAGCAGAACACGCAGCATGAGGTCTCCGTGACTTGGCGGGTGCCGGACTCATGATCGCGCGCCCGGCACGAGCAGGGACGATGCACGTCAATATGCAGCACAGGTAGCTTCCAGCGCCGCCGACACCTGAATCAGCCAACGCAAACGACGTGCAAATGCCGCGTTTTCGGCGAGCATGCCACATTGAACAGAGGCGCTTGTCGTCCTGTGCTTACAGAGCACGAAGCAACCGTCTGTCTGCACGCCTGGCGAACCGGGCGTATCATGAAGCCTTCCGTAGCACAGGAAATACCCATGAACCATCGACGTTCCTTTCTGAAAAGTTCCGTCGTCCTGGCTTCCGTGCTGGGCACGCCGGCACTGTCGCGGGCCGCAGCGCAGCCCGCCGCTGCCGCGCCGGTCACGCCCGCCGCCGCGCCGGGCGAACGCATCCTGCGCCTGCACAACACCCATACCGGCGAGAGCCTGCGCACCGTGTTCTGGGCCGAAGGCCAGTTCATCCCGGACGCGCTGCAAGACGTCAACAAGCTGCTGCGCGACCACCGCAACAACAAGATCGCGGCGATCGACCCGCAGCTGCTGGTGCTGCTCGACCGCATCAGCGCACAGTTCGGCGACCACCCCACGTTCCAGGTGATCTCCGGCTACCGCTCGCCGGAAACCAACGAGATGCTGCACGAAAACACCGGCGGCGTCGCCAAGCACAGCCTGCACATGGAAGGCAAGGCGATCGACGTGCGCATCGTCGGCCAGGACCTGGCCAGGCTGCACAAGGCGGCGATGGCGGCGCGCGCCGGCGGCGTCGGCTATTACCCGGACTCGCAGTTCGTGCACATGGACGTCGGCCGCGTCCGCTACTGGTAAGGGTGCGGATGCGCGGGGTGATTCGTTCCTTGATGCCGGGCGCCGCGTTGCTGAGCGGGCTGCTGAGTGGATTGTTGAGTGGGCTGTTGGGCGGCCTGCCCGGTGCGGCGCTGGCGCAGCAGCCTCAGCAACAGCAACAGCAACAGCCGCAGCAGGCGCCGGACAGCACGCCGTCGGGCGCGGTCCAGAGCGTGACCGTTACCTCGACCCGCGACCCGGTCGACAAGTCCTACCGCAAGATGATCCGCGGCATGGAGCGTTTCGAGCGCGAGCACGCGCTGGCACCCCGGGCCACGCTGCATTTCCGCCTGTTGCCGCGCACGCGCAGCGTCGACATGCACGGCATCACGCTCAAGGTCGTGGGCGACCATATCACCGTGCCGGTGCCGGTGGCCGAAGACAACAGCTTTACCTTGCCGCGCAACGAACAGGCGCTGCGCGAGGACGCCGCCGTGATAGCCAACCGCAAGACCACCAGCATGACCTGGCGCGCGGTAGTCACCACGCCCGGCCTGCCGCCCGGCACGCGCCGCCTCGGCGACCTGCGCCTGGAGTGCCTGGTCGGCATGGAGGCCGGCCTGGTGTCGAACAGTTCGCCGCTGTTCGGCTGGATCTCGAATGCGCTCACCACGCCGGAACAGGTCTGCAACAACCCGGACGGCAACTTCCTGTTCTTCACGGAGCGGCCGCTGTTCTCGGTCACGCTGCGCGCCGGCGACCGCACCGAAGTCCTGCCCTTCCACATGCTGTACGCCGGCGGCGATCAGACGCCCGACATGCTGCCCTACTGCGATTGCCAGGTGCTGCTCGACCGCACCTACTACGCGCCGATCTGGGACCGCAGCTGGCCCGACGACACCCTGGTCAGCTTCGACACCATGCGGGACGATCCGCCCGCCGCGCCCGCCTCCGCGCCTGGAGCCAGTCAATGAGCGCGTACCGCATCCTGTCCGGCACGCTGGCGAGCACGCTGCTGGCCGCCTCGCTGACGCTGTCCGGCTGCGCCACCAACGCCCCCGAACCCGGCAAGGACGTCGCGCAAGACCGCTTCGAACAGTTGGTCGTGCCGGGGCGCACTACCAAGGCCGAGCTGCTGGCCGCGTTCGGGCCGACCAAGACCGTCGTGTTCGACAGCGGCTTCGAAACCTGGCTGTATGAAAGCGCGGCCGGCGGCGGGCGCCATACCGAACTGGTGCTGCTGCTGGACCGCGAGGGTATCGTGCGCAAGATGCGCGCACGTCCGCCCTACCCCGGCGATCCCCCGCCCTGACGCGGCAACCGTGGCATAATTAAAAGCTTTCCATCTTGACCACGGAACCGACATGACCGACCTGCACAGTCCTGAAGCCGTCGTCCAGCGCCAGCTCGACGCCTACAACGCCCGCGACCTCGATGGCTTGCTCGCCACCTATGCGCCCGATGCGTGCCAGTACGAGCTGCCGGCCAAGCTGCTCGCGAGCGGCCACGATGAGATACGTGCCCGCCTGGCCCCGCGCCTGCAAGAGCCAAATCTGCACGCCCACCTGATCCAGCGCGCGGTGATGGGCAACATCGTGATCGATTACGAAACCGTCACCCGCACCTTCCCGGAAGGACCGGGCAAGGTCGACCTGGTCTGCATCTACGAAGTCATCGACGGCAAGATCCAGAGCCAGTCGGTGCGCATCAGCAACCAGCGCCTCGATTGAGTCGGCATTCACCCGGCCTTCATCCGCGCTGAACATCGCCGCAAAATCGGTGTACAGTTGAGCATCCTTATCTTTCGAGAGATCGCGATGCGCAGGACGATGGCCTGCCTGCTCGCGCTGGCCGCCGCGGGCCCGGTCCGCACTGCGGCGGCGTACGAGCCGGCCCAGCAACCGGGTTCGCAACCAAGTTCGCAATCGGATTCGCAACCGGGTCCAGCCCTGAGCCCGGTCGAACAGCGGATCGTGGCCGCGGTCCGCGCCCACAGTCCGCAGGCGCTCGATCTGCTCCGGCAAAGCGCGCTGATCAACAGCGGCACCCATAACCTGCAAGGCGTGCGCGCGGTCGGACAATTGTTCCGCAGCCAGTTCGACGCCCTTGGTTTCCAGACCCGCTGGATCGACATGCCGCCCGAAATGAAGCGCGCCGGCCACCTGCTGGCCACGCACACGGGTGCGCCCGGCAAGGGCAAGCGCCTGCTGCTGCTCGGCCACCTCGACACCGTGTTCGAACCCGGCGACGCCACGCCGCTGTGGCAGCCGCAAGGCAGCGATCCGGGTGCGCGCGTGCGCGGCCAGGGCGTGTCCGACATGAAGGGCGGCGACGTCGTCGTGATCGAAGCGCTGCGCGCGCTGCAGCAGGCGGGCGCGCTGGACGGCGCGACGATCAGCGTACTGTTCACCGGCGACGAGGAAGAAGCCGGCCATCCGCACGCGGTCTCGCGCGGCGACATGGTCGAGCTCGCCAAGCGCAGCGACGTCGCGCTGTCGTTCGAGGGCAGCATCATCGACAAGGACGGCGTGGCGACCGCCACCGTCGGCCGGCGCGCCACCGCCGGCTTCGAACTGAAAGTGAGCGGAAAACAGGGCCACTCGATGGGCGTGTTCGGCGTGAACGGCTACGGCGCCGTGTACGAGGCCGCGCGCATCCTCGACGCCTTCCGCCAGCAGGTGATCGAACCCGGCCTGACCTTTAACCCGGGATTGATCGTCGGCGGCACCGAAGCCAGCCTGGACGCCGGTCAGATCCGCGGCACGGCGGCCGGCAAGACCAACGTGATCGCCAACAGCGTGATCGTGAAATCCGACCTGCGCTACCTCGACTACGCCCAGCGCGACCGCGCCCAGGCGCGCATGCGCGCGATCGTCGCGCAGAACCTGCCGGGCGCCAGCGCCAGCATCAGCTTCGAGGATTCCTACCCGCCGATGGCGGTCACGCCCGGCAACCTCAAAGTGCTCGCGGCCTATTCCAGCGCCAGCCGCGACGCCGGCCTGGGCCCGATCGGCATGGTGCCGCCCGAGGCGCGCGGCGCCGGCGACATCCAGTTCATCGCGCCGCTGCTCGACAGCCTGGACGGCCTGGGCGCCAACGGCCGCGGCGCCCATTCACCGGAGGAAGACCTCGACCCGGTCTCGATCGAGCGCGGGGCGATCCGGGCGGCGCTCCTGATCTACCGCCTCACACGCTGATCCGCATCGAACCAGCGCAATCGGACACCCAACCCGCACGGGATAGAATGCAGACATGGCACGCCTACAGCTCAGTTTTCCGGAAGACCAGTACTACTACACGACGCTGCTGACGGTGCGCGTCACCGACATCAACGCCGGCAACCACCTCGGCAACGACTCGATGATCTCGATGATTTCCGAGGCGCGAGCGCGTTTCCTGTTCGAGTTCGGCGTGCAGGAAGCCGAGCGCGACGGCACCGGCATCATCGTCACCGACCTGGCCACCACCTACCGGGCCGAGGCGCACGCGCGCGACCAGCTGTTGTTCGAAGTCGGCGTCATGGACTTCAACAAGTACGGCGGCGACATCACCTTTCGCATCACCCGGCCCAAGGACAAGAAGATGGTGGCGATGGCCAAGCAGGGTTTCGTGTTTTTCAATTACAAGACCAGCCAGGTGGTGGCGATGCCGGACGAATTCCGCGCCAAGTTCGATCGCGTGAACTGGATCGACTGAACCCCACCACCGGGCTTGAACGACAAGCGAGGCCGATGCGCGCGTGCGTACCGGCCTCGCTTGTTACACCTTCACACCCTTAGACCATCGGCGGATCGGTCTCGCGCGCGAACGCGCGATGGCTGGCCAGCGCGTTTGCGAACGCTTCCAGCGTGCCGTCCACCAGCAGGGCCGGGTCGGCCGAACCGTCCGGCAGCGCCTGCGGGATCATCGCCTTGACCAGCAGGTTGGCGCCGCCGCCCAGGGCCAGGATCGGCTTGCAGTGGCGGTACTGCTCGCGCACGAAGTCGATCGCGTGGGCGTTGCGCGCCAGCAGATCGGCGGCGCCGTCCGGCACGATCATGCCGTCGTACATGACCGACGGGCCGGCCTCGAGCGAGATCTCGACGTCGAGCGGGTCGCCGCTGCTGGACTTGACCTTGCCCAGCATCGAGCCGACCACGCGCGGCACGGCGCCGGCGTTGAGCAGCTGGCCGTACATCTCGCGCACCTGCTCGCCGTCGACGCCCGGCGCCACCAGGATCGCCACACGGCGCGTGCGCACGCCGGTCTGGCCCGGACGCGCCATCAGCGACAGCGCCGGCGACGGCTCGTATTCCGGCACCGGGGCGTCGGAAGCGCGCGGCAGCGGCGCCGGCACGTCCATGCCCAGGCCGTCCGCCACCGCGGTGACCAGGCCGGTGTCGATATTGGCCAGCAGCGCCAGGATGCGCTCGCGCACGGCCGGGGTCTGCACGCGGGTCAGCTCGAAGCGGAAGGCGTTGGCGATGTGGGCCTGCTCGACCGCGGTCTGGCTGTGGTAGAACATGCGTGCCTGGCCGTAGTGCTCGGCAAACAGCTCGGGATTGCCGCGCACCTTGTCGACGCTGGTGAAGCGCTCCGGGAAGCTGGTAAAGCCCGCCTTGCCGGCCTGGTACGGGACGCCGCCGCCCAGCGAGTTCGGCTCGTAGTTCACGCGGCCGCGGTTGATTGCCTGGCGATGGAAGCCGTCACGCTGGTTGTTCTGGATTTGCACCACCGGCGTGTTGATCGGAATCTCGTGGAAGTTCGGACCGCCCAGGCGGGTGATCTGCGTGTCCAGATACGAGAAATTACGTCCTTGCAGCAGCGGATCGTTGGTGAAGTCGATGCCCGGCACGACGTGCGCGGTGCAAAACGCCACCTGCTCGGTCTCGGCGAAGAAATTGTCCGGGTTGCGGTTCAGGACCATGCGGCCGAGCGGCGTGATCGGCACCAGTTCTTCCGGCACCAGCTTGGTCGCGTCCAGGATGTCGAACGGGAACGATGCGGCCTGTTCCTCGGTGAAGATCTGCACGCCCAGTTCCCATTCCGGGAAGTTGCCGGACTCGATGGATTCCCACAGGTCGCGGCGGTGGAAGTCGGGGTCGGCGCCCGAAATGCGCACGGCTTCGTCCCACACCAGCGAGTGCGTACCCTGCAGCGGGTTCCAGTGGAATTTCACGTAGCGCGACTCGCCCTGCGCATTGACCAGGCGGAAGGTGTGCACGCCGAAGCCCTGCATGGTGCGGTAGCTGCGCGGGATGGCGCGGTCCGACATCACCCACATCAGCATGTGCGCGATTTCCGGCGACAGGCCGGCGAAGTCCCAGAAGGTGTCGTGCGCGGTGGCCGCCTGCGGCATCGCGTGGTGCGGTTCCGGCTTGGCGGCGTGCACCAGGTCCGGGAACTTGATGGCGTCCTGGATGAAGAACACCGGGATGTTATTGCCGACCAGGTCCCAGTTGCCTTCTTCCGTATAGAACTTGACGGCGAAGCCGCGCACGTCGCGCGCGACGTCGGTCGAGCCGCGCTCGCCGGCCACGGTCGAGAAGCGCACGAACACCGGGGTGCGCTTGCCTTTGGCGGCGAACACGTTGGCGCGGGTCAGTTCGGAAAAGTCGTCATACGCTTCGAAAAAGCCGTGCGCGGCCGAACCGCGTGCGTGCACCACGCGCTCGGGAATGCGCTCGTGGTCGAAGTGCATGATCTTTTCGCGCAGGATGAAGTCTTCCAGCGCGGTCGGACCGCGCAGGCCGATCTTCAGCGAGTGCTGGTTGTCGGCCACCGGCACGCCCTGGTTGGTGGTCAGGTGGCGGTCGGACGGGTCGACGCGCACGCGGTCCAGCGGCGCCACGGTCGGGTTCTCGCCCACCGGCGGCTGGCCGCTGCCGACCTTGGCGGAGCTGGCGATCTCGCTTGCGGTGCTGCCGGTGGTGGCGGGGTCGGACGGCTTGTTGTGCGCGCCTTCGTTCGGGACGCGCGAGGCATCGCCGTATTCGGCCGGCTTGTTCGGGTTGAACGGCATCGATGCCACGAGGGCCTTCTCGTCGGCCATCTTGTCGAACAGGCGCTTTTCGACCGGGTTGGTGGCGTTGCTGGACGATGCCGGCGGCGCCGACGGCCCGGCAACGGTGCTCAGCGACGAGCCGGCGCCATCGACGCCGGCTTGGGTATTGGGTGCAGTCATCAGTTTCCTCGTTCAATATCTGTTTTATTGAATGATTAACATAACGGATGACGGCAGGACGCTACGTTAACGGCCTAACACATGAGGTATATAGTCCGTAAATGAATTCCTATCGTTGCGATAGAAATTATAGATTCTTCCTCAGCGGCGCCGGCGTGTGTCCTTGAGCGGCCCGATGTTTTTCACGAACCAGTCATCCATCATCTGCTTTTCGTAGCGGAACGGGTCGCTGTCGAAATACTGGTTGAGATGATTCTGGTAGTCCATGTCCTGGATCTGCGATTCGCCGCTCTTGATGACCTGGCCGCCTTGCTCGACCGCGTAGCGCAGCTTCATGCGCGGCCAGTCGGCGCGTCCGGTCATGATGCGCAGGTCGCGGCCATTGCGCGCGCTCGGGATCTCGCGGCCGGCCAGGTCGACGTCGAGCACGTCGATGCGCAGGTCCTGTCCTGGCGGCAGCGATTCGCCCAGCTTGTTGAAGTGGTCGGTGATGTGCTTGAGCGCATCCTCGCGTTCCCACGGCGTGAACGGGATGTCGGAAAATTTGTCCGGCTGGATGTAATTGACGGTGGTGGCCGCCGCCGCGCCGCCTGCCGCCAACGCCAGCAAGCCCGCCAGGGCCAGGGTTTCGAGGGTCGTTTTCACGTTTTTTCCTTTCGCATTTTGAACACCAATATACGCTTCCCGAAGCGGGCCTGTCGGTACAGCGCGTGTATAAGTTTGTATCGAAATGTTAGTCCCCGCACAGGGCGTTCGAACCTTTCCAATAGAGAATCGAACTCATGCTACGAGGAGGTTCACCGTGCCGGAAGGTCCATCGCTGTACATCCTGAAAGAACAGACCGCCCGCTTCGTCGGGCAGACGGTCGTGCGCGCCGAGGGCAACACCTGGGCGATCGACACCACGCGCCTGGTCGGCCAGCCGATCGTCGCGCTGCGCACCTGGGGCAAGCATTTCCTGATCCAGATGCCGACGATGGTGGTGCGCATCCATTTCCTGCTGTTCGGCACCTACCGTATCAACGAAGGACGCGAGAAGCCGCCGCGCCTGTCGCTCGGCTTCGAGGACGGCAGCGTCATGAATTTCTATGCCTGCTCGGTCAAGGAAATCGACTGCGACATCGACGCCATGTACGACTGGGCCGCCGACGTCATGTCCGACGAATGGAATCCGAGAAAAGCGCTGAAGAAACTGCGCGCCCAGCCGGATATGCTGGCTTGCGACGCCCTGCTCGACCAGGACATCTTCTCGGGCGTGGGCAACATCATCAAGAACGAGGTGCTGTTTCGCATCCGCGTCGATCCGCGCTCGACGGTCGGGGCGCTGCCGCCGGCCAAGCTGCGCGCGCTGGTGCACGAGGCGCGCCAGTACAGCTTCGATTTCCTGGGCTGGAAAAAGGAATTCACGCTCAAGCAGCACTGGCTGGCGCATGCCCAGAAGACCTGCCCGCGCGACCACATCCCCTTCCACAAGGCCAACCTCGGCCGCAGCAACCGGCGCAGCTTCTGGTGCGAGCGCTGCCAGAAGCGCTACGGCTGAAGCGGTGCGTCCAGCGCGCCGGCGCCATCGCGGTGCAGCGGCCGCGCTGCACGCACGATGGCGCAGCATCTACACGCCCCGCGCTTGTGCAGATGTCATGGCTGTTGCTGCCGAGTTACAGACAACCCAGCAATTACATGCGGGATCAAATATTTCCTGTTGTTAAGGGAAACTGCTCATACTACAATCGATCTGAAATATCACTGCTTTACATCAACTTTCTGTTTCCAGTCACTTCGATACGGATGTCCCTATGTCATTCCTGTCCTCTGCCGCGCCGAAACTCGCCCCATGGAAAGTTCTGCTCGTCGATGACGAACCCGACATCCATGACATCACCAAGCTCACGCTGTCGCGTTTCCGCCTCGACGGCCGCGCCCTGACTTTCCTGCACGCCTACAGCGGCGAACAGGCCAAGGAAGTGCTGGCGCGCGAAAAGGACATCGCGCTGGTCTTCCTCGACGTGGTGATGGAACGCGAAGACAGCGGCCTGGAAGTGGCGCGCTGGCTGCGCCAGGACCTCGACAACCAGTTCACCCGCATCGTCCTGCGCACCGGCCAGCCCGGCCAGGCGCCGGAAGAGCGCGTGATCGTCGACTACGACATCAACGACTACAAGGAAAAGACCGAGCTCGATCGGACCAAGCTGTTCACCACCACCTTCGCCGCGCTGCGCGCCTACCGCGACATCATGAAGGTCGAGGACGCGCGCCGCCTGCAGGAAACCTACCGCGAAGGCCTGGAGCGCGTCATCTCGGCCTCGACCCATTTGTTCCGCCAGCGCAGCCTGAAGGATTTCGCCAGCGGCCTGCTGCAACAGGTGGTGGCGCTGCTGCGCCTCGAGCAGAGCATGCTGCTGCGCGTGGCCGGCGCCAGCGTGATCGCCGGCGAGAGCCAGTACGAGATCCTGGCGCAGATCGGCGAACTCGGCGAAGACACCATCGGCCCCGAGCTGATCGCCCAGCTCGACGAGGCGCGCCACAACCGCATCTCCAAGCTGCACGGCGACACCTACGTCGGCTACTTCCCGAACAACAGCGGCAAGGCGTCGCTGCTGGTGCTCAAGGGCGTCGAGGAGATCTCCGAGATCGACGTCCAGCTGCTCGACGTGTTCTGTTCGGGCGTGGCGGTCGCCTTCGACAACATCCTCTTGAACCAGGAGATCACCGACACCCAGGCCGAGCTGATCCTGCGCCTGGGCGACGTGGTCGAGTCGCGCTCGCACGAAGCCGGCAACCACGTGCGCCGCATGGCCCAGGTGTGCCACATGCTGGCGCTGGAATCGGGCATGCCCGAGGACGAGACCGCGGTGCTGATGCACGCCACGCCGATGCACGACGTCGGCAAGATCGGCACGCCCGACGCGGTGCTGCTGAAACCCGGCCGCCTCACGCCCGACGAATGGGAGATCATGAAGCAGCACCCGACCATCGGCCTGCAGATCCTGGACGGCTCGCAGCGTCCGATCCTGAAGGCGGCGGCGGTGATCGCCCACCAGCACCACGAAAAGTGGGACGGCAGCGGCTACCCGCAAGGCCTGAAGGGCGAGCAGATCCACCCGTACGCGCGCATCGTCGCGGTGGCCGACGTGTTCGACGCCCTGACCCACGAGCGCGTCTACAAGAAAGCCTGGCCGATCGAGCAGGTGCACGACTACCTGCGCGAGGTCTCGGGCCAGCATCTCGATCCTTATTACGTCGACATCCTGATCCGCAACCTCGACAAGGCGGCCGAGATCAACCGCCGCTGGCCCGATTAGGCAACCGTGTCGCAAGGACAAGTCCGATATTGTCAGGTAGACTAGCCGGCTTTTGACGCACTCTAGTGTTGGCGCACCATGCGCATCCGAACCCGACTGCTGATCCTGATCCTGTCCATCCTGGTGCCCGCCTTCGTGGCGGCCCTGCTGGCGGTCGGCTACGTCTATCTGGAAGAGCGCCGCGCCCAGGAAAACAGTGTGCGCGAGACGGTGCGCACGTTCGCCCAGCTGGTCGGCAACGAACTGGAAATCAAGGAAAGCATCCTGCTGGCGCTGGCCAATTCGCCGGCGCTCGAGCGCAACGACCTGGCGACCTTCTACCAGCATGCGCGCGCGCTGATGCCGACCCGGGAAAGCAACATCGTCCTGTTCGACCTCGACGGCCACCAGCTGCTCAACACCCGCCTTCCGTTCGATGCCGAGCTGCCGTTCCGGCGCGCCTCCAACGTCGAAGCGCTGGCGCAACGCTACGGCGCCGAGCGCACGCTGGTGTCCGACCTGTTCCTGGTGCCGCACGTCGGCCAGTACGACTTCGTGATCCAGGTGCCGGTGCGCCAGGCCGGACGCCTGCGCTACTTCCTCACCATGGGCGTGGACGCGGCCAGCCTGCAGCGCCTGGTGCAGCGTCAGCGCTTCCCGTCCGACTGGCAAGCGATCGTGATCGACCGCGCCGGCCGCATCGCCGCGCGCACGCAAGACGCCGAGCATTTCCGCGGCCGCCTGGTGAGCGAAGTGGCGCGGCGCCGGTTCGCCGCCGGCGCCGAGGGGGTGTTCTCGAACCGTAACCTCCAGGGCACGCCCGTGCAGGGCTTTTTCAGCACGGTTCCCGAGGTCGGCTGGAAGGTCATGGTGACGATCCCGAAGACCGAGCTGCGCCGCGTCCCGCTGCAGGCTGCCGCCTTCCTGGCCGCGATCATGCTGCTGCTGCTGGTCGTCGCGATCGCGGCGGCAAGCCGCTTCGGCAAGCGCGCGCTGGCGCCGATCCACGACCTGGGGCGCGGCGCCGAAGACCTGGGCCAGGGCCGCGAAGTGGCCTACACGCCGCACGGCGTGGTCGAACTGGACGCCGTGGCGCTGCGCATGGCCGAAGCCAGCCGGCGCATCCGTCACGCGCAGCAGGAACTCGAGCAGCGCGTGCAGGAGGCCGTGGGCGCCAGCGAGCAGGCCCAGGCCGCGCTGGTGCGCAGCCAGAAGATGGAAGCGCTGGGCCGGCTCACCGGCGGCATCGCGCACGAATTCAACAACCTGCTGCAGACCCTCACCACGGCGCTGCAGCTGGCCGCGCTGACCGCGACGCAACCCAAGGTACTCAGCCTGATCGACACCTGCAAGCGCACGGTCGCGCGCGCCACCGCGCTGACCGGCCAGCTCGGCTCATTCGGCCGCGTGCAGGACGCCAGGCTGCTGACCATCGATCCGTGCGCCCAGGCGCACAGCGCGGCGCAGCTGGTGCGCAACGTGTTGCGCCAGGGCGTGACGCTGGAGCTCGACTGCGCCGACGGCCTGTGGCCGGTGACGGTCGATCCGCTGCAGTTCGACCTGGCCCTGCTGAACCTGTCGATCAACGCGCGCGACGCCATGCCGGACGGTGGCCTGCTGCGCATCGCGGTGCGCAACCGCGTACTCGAGGCGACGCGCGAACGCGCCGGCGGCGACTACGTGCAGATCACGGTCGCCGATACCGGCAGCGGCATGCCGCCGGAAGTGCTGGCGCGCGCGCTCGACCCCTTCTTCACCACCAAGGCGGCGGGCCAGGGCTCGGGCCTGGGCCTGCCGCAGGCGTACGCCTTCGCCAGCCAGTCGCAGGGTTTCCTGCACATGGCCAGCACGGTCGGCGAAGGCACCGCGATCGAGATCTGCCTGCCGCGTTCGCACCAGCCGCTGTCGCACCCGCCGGCGCGCCCCGGCGCGGCCGACGATGCCCTGAGCGGCGGGGGCCGCGTGCTGTTCGTCGAGGACGATCCGCTGGTGCGCGAAGCGGTGGTGCGCGCGCTCGAGGAAGCCGGCTTCGAAGTGCTGGTCGCGGCCAGCGGCGACGAGGCGCTGGCCAGGCTGGACAAAGGGCTGGAAGTCGACGTCATGTTCTCGGACATCGTCATGCCGGGCAAGCTCAGCGGGGTCGACCTGGCCGGCCTGCTGCGCGAACGCCGCCCCGGCTTGCCGGTGGTGCTGGCAACCGGCTACACCGACCAGCGCGTCGCGATCCCGGGCGTGCAGGTGCTGTCCAAGCCTTACGAGATCGGCCGCCTGGTCGACCTGCTGGCCAACCTGGCCCAACGCGCTTGAAAGAGGAAACGTTGAAGACACTCGCCTTGCGCATTCCCGCCGGCCTCGACCTGCGCGCGGCGCTGGCCGAACTGCCGGCCCTGCACGGTGTCCGGGCCGCCTTCGTGCTGCAAGGGATCGGCAGTCTATCGGCCGCAGCGATCCGCTACGCCGGCCGGCCCGATAGCGACCTGCTGCGCGGCGACCTGGAAATCCTGAGCCTGGGCGGCTCGCTGTCGCCGGACGGGCCGCACCTGCACATGTCGGTGTCGGACGCGGCCGGGCGCGTGACCGGCGGCCACGTCGGCGCCGGTTGCATCGTGCGCACCACGGCCGAGGTGCTGGTGGCGCTGCTGCCGGACGTCCAGTTCACGCGCGAGGACGATCCGTTCACCGGTTTCAAGGAGCTGGTGGTCAAACCACGCTGATCACGCCGCCAGCCGCTGCGGCCTGGCCACCTTGCACGGGAAGCGCAAGTGATACCGCAAGCCCTGGCCCGGGCTGCTCTCGGCGCGCAGCGACCCTTTCAGCACGCCGGTCGCCAGGTTGTACAGGATGTGCCCGCCCAGGCCGCTGCCCCCGCTGCCGCGCTTGGTGGTGAAGAACGGGTCGAACAGCTTGGCCAGCGTGTCGGCGTCCATGCCGGCGCCGTCGTCGGCATATTCGAACACGACCTGGCCGCCGTCCAGCCGGGCGCGGATCGAGATGCGTCCGCGCTGGTCGCGCTCGAAGCCGTGCACCAGCGAATTGACCACCATGTTGGTGACGATCTGCGAGACCGCGCCGGGAAAACTCTCCATCGCCAGGTCCTTCGGGCAGTCGATCGCCACCTCGACCGGCCGGCCCTTGAGCTTGGGCTGCAGCGACAGCAGCACCTCGTTCAGGTAGGCGCCCAGGTTGAAGCTGCGGATGTCGTCCGAGGACTGGTCGACCGCGACCTGCTTGAAGCTGCGCACCAGGCTGGCCGCGCGCTGGGTGTTGGTAGTCATGATGCGCAGCGACTGGTCGACCACGTCGAAGAAGGCGTTCAGACTGTCTTCGGTCATCGCGCCCGCGGCCAGCTCCTCGCGCGTGAGCTTGAGTTCCTGCACCAGGTGGCTGGTGGCGGTCACGCAGATGCCCAGCGGCGTGTTGATCTCGTGCGCCACCCCGGCCACCATCTGCCCCAGCGAGGCCAGCTTTTCCTGGCGCACCAGCTCGCTCTGCGCTTCCTGCAGCTGGGTCAGCGCCTGGTTCAGCGCCGCGTTCTGCTTTTCCAGGCTTTCCTTGGTCTTGCGGATCGCGCGGTCGGCCTGCATGCGCGCGATCGCCACGGCGACGTGGCTGGCGATGAAGGCCAGCAGGTCGAGCTCGGCCTTGCCATACACGATGGTCGGGTCGTAGCTCTGCACCACCATCACGCCGTAGGCCTTGTCGTTCACCAGCATCGGCGCGCCGATCCAGCTGGCGATGTCGGTGTCGCCGAGCGGCTCGCGGATCTTGCCGGCCGCGCGCAGGCGCGCGACGCTGCCGGCGTCGTGCAGCTGTGCCTGGCGGCTCTGCAGCACGTACGAGACCAGGCCGGCGCCGAGCGGGAAACGCTGGTGCGGCGCATAGCTGTCGCGTTCGTCGGCATGGTAGGGGACGCTCAGTTCGCCGCTGTCCGGATGGGTCAGCGCGATCAGGAAGTTCCTGGCCGTCATCAGCTCGCCGATGATGCGGTGCAGGCTGGCGGCCAGCGCATCGGTCTCGATCGCCGAGGCCGACAGCTCGGCGATCTGGTACAGCGCGTGCTGGATCTGCTCCGCGCGGCGGCGCTCGGCCACCTCGCGCGCCAGCGCGCGCGTGCGCTCCTGCACGGCGCGCTCGAGGCGGTCCATGCTCTGCAGGCCCTGCAGCGCGTTCGACACGTGGTTGGCGATCAGCTGGAACAGCGCTTCGTCTTCCTCGCTGTAGGTGTGCTGCGGCAAGTGGCTCTGGATCACGATCGCGCCCAGCACCTGGTGCTGCTGGTCGAACAGCGGACAGCCCATCCAGTGCTCGGCGATGCTGCCGCGGCCCCAGTTGACGCCATTGTTACGGGCGTGCATCTGCTCGGCGGTGATCGACATCGGCTGGGCGTTCATCAGTACCCAGGCGGTCGGCGATTGTTCGGGCGAGGCCAGCGCCACCCGCTCCTCGGGATCCGGGCCCTGGTCGACGGTATCGACGAAGTAGACGAAACGGACGGTGTTGTCCACGCGCTCGGCCAGCGCGACATAGAAATTGTCCGCATACATGATGCGGCCCAGCGCGCGGTGCACGGCGCCGATGAATTCGGTGATGTCGGTGCAGCTGGCGGACAGCTGACCGATCTCGAGCAGCATCGCCTGGACGGCTTCCAGGCGGACGAGACGGCTTTCCATCGGATTCCCTTGATTGCAGATAATTCACTGAGGAAATATTAGCAGGGTTTCGCCCGGAAAAACCGTCGATGTTGCTGTGAGGTTACTGTGGATTGCCGATTCAGCGCGGCGCGCGGAAATCGTTCTCGACCCAGGCCTGGGCCGACGACGGCGACAGCTTGAAGGATGCCTCGACGCGCACCTGTGCCACCTGCTCGCCCATCTCGTCGATGGCGGCCAGCAGCGCGTACGGGTTGTCCTCGTCGGGCACGATGTCGAGCGTGACCTTGAGTTCGCCCTGCGCGGTCGACACGACCGTGCTCTTGTGCAGCATCGCGTGCAGGTGCTGCTCGTGGCGGCGGATCACCTCGGACGCCGTCTTGATCAGCGTGTTGAAGGCGTTGACGTCGAGCGGCTTCGGGTTCTTCTTGTCGCGGCCCATGGTCCAGGGACCGACCAGCGCCGGCTCCGGCTCGCCATCCTTGTACATGGCGACCGCCCAGCCGTCGTCGTCGTCGTTCTTGATGACGCGCGCGGTCCAGCCGTTGCCTTGCCACAGGCGTGCTTCCTGCACCGGGGCGTCGCTCGGCTCATCGTTGAAGTTATCTTCGTGCTCGGGTACTTCGTTGCTCATTGTTCCAGTCTCGTTCAGGGGTTGTGCCCAACCCCTGATCATAGAAAATTCCGCCCGACTGGACAAGCAGAAGCTGCCTTTTCCCTGCAAAAACCGGGTCAGGCAGGCCGCGGCCGGCCGGCCATGCGCAGGCTCGGACCGGGCGGCGGCACGATGGGCGGCCCAGGGGGCTTGCTGCGCGGGTCGATCGCCGGATTCGGGATAGGCCTGCGGGTCTGGTCGGTGAACGGATTGATGATGATCGGCGGGATCGTGGGCGGCGCCGACGGCGGATTCTTGTAGCCGGCCGCATCGCCCCAGGCCCGCTGGTTCGGATCAGCGTGGATGTTTCGCATACAGGCCTCCTGTGACAGAGCAGGCTGTCAGTATAGACAGATGGTCTCGCATTGCAAGGCTTACTTCCCGTCAAGCCCGGCTGCCGTTCATCCCGCGCCGGCAACCTCCGGTCCCGCCAAAACGGCAGCTTGTCGCACGTCGATGGCCGCGCGACAAGCATGCAGATACAGTGGCTTCATCGACACCCCAATCACCGAGGACACCATCATGAAAAAGACCGTCGCCATCATCGTTTTCTTCCTGTTCGCCGTATTCGCCTGGAACGTCTTCGGCGGCAACGGCATCGGTGTCGACATCGACGGCGACCATGTCGACGGCCCGCTCGGCGCCCTGCTTGGCCTGGTGTTCGCGGGCGGCGGCATGCTGCTGGCCGGCGTCGTCATGCTGTTCGTGGGCGTCGTGCTGGCGGCGGTGTTCGCCGGGGTCGGCATCATGCTGGCCGGCGGCCTGGCGCTGGGCATGGCGCTGCTGGCGCTGGCGATTTCGCCGCTGCTGTTGCCGCTGCTGCTGCCGCTGGCCGTGATCTGGTACGTGTTCGGCCGCTCGCGCAAGCAGCGCATGCTGCGCGAACAGGCGGTGTAAATCAAAGAAGATTCAGATGCCTTCGACCAGCCGCATCGCGAACACGATCGGCAGGCCGGCGGCGATCACCTTGCGCGCCGCCGCGCCATGGTCGTAAGGCGCGCGCAAGTCACGAATTTCATGCATGCGCCTGCACGTATTGCGCGTACCCGCGCGCGCGCAAGGCGCAGGCCGGGCAGGTGCCGCAGCCGTGGCCCCATGGGTGGGCCGCGCCGCGCTCGCCCAGGTAGCAGGTGTGGGTGTCGAAGCGGATCAGGTCGACCAGCGCCGTGCCGCCGCACTGCTCCGCCAGCTCCCAGGTCTGCTTCTTGTCGATCCACATCAGCGGGGTCTCGACCTTCAGGCGCGTCGCCATGCCGAGGTTGAGCGCGACCTGCAGCGCCTTCATGGTGTCGTCGCGGCAATCCGGGTAGCCGGAGAAGTCGGTCTCGCACATGCCGCCGACCAGCACGTTCAAGCCGCGGCGGTAGGCGACGGTGGCGGCTACCGTCATGAACATCAAGTTGCGGCCCGGCACGAACGTGTTCGGCAAGCCATTTTCCTGCATCGCGATCTCGACGTTGCTGGTCAGCGCCGTGTCCGAGATACGGGAAATCAGCGACAGGTCGATCAGGTGGTCTTCGCCGAGGCGCCCATCCCAGCCGGGCGACAGCGCGCGCATCTTGGCCAGCACGGTCGGACGCACCTCGAGTTCGATCGCATGGCGCTGGCCGTAGTCGAAGCCGATGGTTTCCACGCGCACGTAGCGCTGCAGCGCCCAGGCCAGGCAGGTGGTGGAGTCTTGGCCGCCGCTGAACAATACCAGTGCGGAATCCGCTTGTTGCATGTTGATTTTCCTGAATTAAACCGTCCGCCACCCCTTTTAACAATAAGTTAAGATGTGGCCGGCATATTGACGAATTGGAGTAAGTTTTGCTTGTACGACCCGACCAGCTCACGGCGATGGCGCCGGCGCGACCACGAATTTTGGCACAAATCGTGCTGGGCGTGAACGCGCTATGCCTCGCGCCGGTCGTGGCTGCCCAAATGGCAACAGCTCCAGCGCAACAAGCGCCAGCGCCGGCGCCGCAAGAACCGCAACCGCAGCCGCAGCAGCCGCAAGATCCCCAGCAGCCGCAGCAGCGCCCGCCCACCCAGCCGGTCACCCAGGCCGAAGCGCAGGCCGCCGCCAATGCGCAGGCGCTGGACCAGGTACGCACGGTGCGCTACACCGTGCGCATCGAGTCCCCGCGCGCGCTGCGCGAGCTGTTGGAAAACAACCTCGACCTGATGCGCTGGCGCGGCAACGCCAACGTCGACCTGGAACAGCTGCGGCGCCTGGTGCGCACCGCGCCCAACGAGGTCAAGACCCTGGTCGCCACCGAGGGCTATTACTCGCCCAAGGTCAACGCACGCCTGGACATGACGGGCGCCACGCCGGTGGCGGTGGTCGAGGTCGATCCCGGCGAGCCGACCGTGGTGGGCGACGTCGACATCGAGCTGCGCGGCTTCGCGCCGTTCAAGCAGGGCGACAACCCGTTCGACACCGCTTCGCTGCGCAACCGCTGGACGCTGCCGGCCGGCACGCGCTTCCGCACTGCCGATTGGGAAGCCGCCAAGCGCGGCCTGCTGCGCCAGGTGACGCAATCGCGTTTCCCGCGCGCGGAGCTGGCCGATTCCAATGCCACGGTCGATCCGGAAACCCGGCGCGCCCGCCTGAAGGTCGTGATCGACAGCGGCCCGGACATGCACTTCGGCGGCCTCGAGATCCAGGGCCTGCAGCGCTACCCGGCCAGCATCATCAACAACCTCAACCAGATCAAGCCCGGCGACGAGTACAGCGAAGCCGCGCTGCAGGCGCTGCAGGGCCGGCTGCAGGAGACCGGCTACTTCGCCAGCGTCGAAGTCAGCGCCGACATGGCGCCGGTGCTCGACCAGCAGGTCGCCAACCTGAACCAGGCCAGCGCCCAGGGCCAGGCTCCCGCCCAGACCGCCGCGGCCCAGGGCGGCCCGAGCACGCTGCCGGTGCTGGTGCGGGTGACCGAAAACAAGCGCAAGAACGTGTCGGTCGGCGTCGGCTACTCGACCAACCTGGGTGCACGCGCGCAAGCCTCGTACGACGACCTGAACGTCTTCGGCAAGCGCATGAAGAGCAACCTGATCTACGAGCAGAAGCAGCAGACCCTGCGCACCGATTTTTACTGGCCGGTCACCTCCAACGGCTACCGCAACAGCGTCGGCGCCGGCTACCAGCGTCTCGACGCCGAAGGCCAGGTCACGCGCACCACCAGCATCGACGCCACCCGCGCCTGGGGCTCGCCGCTGCTCGAGCGCAGCCTGACGCTGCAGGCGCTGACCGAACAGGTCGCGATCGACAACCTGCCGTTCACGCGCGTCAAAAGCGTGCCGCTGACGTTCTCGATCACCAAGCGCCACCTGGACAGCCTGGTGCAACCGAACCAGGGCTACATCGTCAACACCCAGCTCGGCGTCGCCGTCCTGCCGATCCTGACCGACGAACGCTTCCTGCGCACCTACACGCGCGCGCTGGACTACTACCCGCTGGGCGACAACGGCACCCTGATCACGCGCGGCGAGTTCGGCGCGGTGCTGTCCAAGGACAAGGCCGGCGTGCCGTCGACCTTCCTGTTCCGCGCCGGCGGCGACGGCTCGGTGCGCGGCTACGGCTACCAGGAGCTCGGCATCCCGGTCGGCAGCGCCATCACCGGCGCGCGCTACCTGTTCACCGCCAGCGCCGAGTACGACTATTTCTTCAAGCCGCCCTGGGGCGCGGCCGTGTTCTACGACGTCGGCAACGCCGCCGACAACTTCTCCGACCTGAAACCGAAGGTCGGCTACGGCGTGGGCGCGCGCTGGCGCAGCCCGGTCGGCCCGATCAACGTCGACGTCGCCTACGGCAAGGCGGTGCACAAGGTGCGCCTGCACTTCTCGCTTGGATTTACCTTCTGATTGTATGGATACCACCGATAACGCCACCCCGCCGACCGACCAGGCGCCACAGACGCAGCCGCCCAAGCGCCGCTGGCCACGCCGCGTCGCGATCGGCGTGGGCATCTTCGCCATCGTCGTCGGCGGCGTGGTCTGGTACGGGGGGCGCGAAACCACGCTGCAGATGATCGCCCAGCGCGCCGCCAACGCCAGCGGCGGCAAGCTCACGCTGTCGGGCGTGTCCGGTTCGCTGTACGGCCACATGCACATCGCCCACGTCGTGTTCCGCAGCGACACCTCGGTCATGACCGCGGACGACATCGACATCGACTGGAAGCCCTGGCAATACCTGTCGCGCGGCATCGAGATCGACCAGCTGTACGCGCGCGTGCTGCAGGTCGAGACGCTCAAGAAAACCGACGAAAAGACGCCGATGCCCAAGCGCCTGGCGCCGCCGTTCCAGGTCGCCGTCGAGGATGCGCGCGTCGGCAAGGTGCTGCTGGTCGACCGCACCACCAGTCAAATCAACGGCGCCCCGCCCACCACCGAGATCGACGCCGTGCGCGCGCAGCTGCACGGCGACAAGACCCGCTGGAAGCTCGACTACGCCAGCGCCAGCACGCCCTGGGGCCAGCTGGCCGCCAACGGCACGATCGACAACGCCCTGCCCTACAAGCTCAATGCCGACGCCAGCCTGAGCCAGGCCCCCGGCGCCAAGGGCCCGGGCAACATCGGCGCGCAGCTGAAGGTGCACGCCGGCGGCGACCTGCAGAACACCATCGTCGACGCCAGCGGCCAGGCCGCGCGCGCGCAGGGCAAGGCGCGCATCGTGATGTCGCCGTTCGCCGACATCCCGCTGCAGTCGTTCACGCTCAACGCGCAGAACATCGACCCGGGCTTTTTCAACCCGTCGCTGCCGACCGCCGACCTGAACCTGGCGGTGTCGGCGCAGATCGGCGCCAACAAGAGCATCGCCGGCTCGGTCGACCTGACCAACGACGGCCCGCAAGGCACGATCGACCAGCAGCGCCTGCCGCTGCGCGCGATGCGCGGCAAGCTCGGCGGGTCCTTGTCGTCGATGCAGATCAGCGACGTGCTGCTCGACATGGGCGGCGCCGGCAGTTTCACCGGCAGCGGCTCGGTCCAGCGCGGCCCGGACGAACAAGGCCTCGGCACCGCGCAGTTCGCGCTCAAGACCGATCGCTTCGACCTGCACCAGATCTACGGCAGCATGAAGCAGACCGCGATCGCCGGCAGCCTGCGCGTGGCCAACACCGAGGATACGCAAACCCTCAACGTCGACCTGCGCGACGCCGGCCTGCGCCTGGCCGCCGACGCCACGTTGGCCAAGAACGTGCTCACGCTGCAACAGGCCCAGCTGACCGCCGGCAGCGGCAGCGTGCGCTTGAGCGGCAGCGCCAACCTGGCCGACAAGAAGCCGTTCAAGGTCAACGCGGTGGCCAGCCGCCTCGACCCCGCTGCCTTCGGCGACTTCCCCAAGGCCGACATCAACGCCGAGATCAACGCGTCCGGCGCCCTCGCCCCGCAATGGCAGGTCGCGGCCGACTTCGCGCTGCGCCCGAGCCGGCTGTTCGACCAGCCCTTGTCCGGCCAGGGCAAGCTGGTGGCCGACGCGGGCGCGCCCGGAGGCGTGCACGTGCACGACGTCAACGCCACGCTGGGCCTGGGCCAGAACACGGTCGGCCTGCGCGGCGCCTTCGGTGCACCGGGCGAGAAGCTGGCCTGGAACCTGGATGGACGCCAGCTGAACGCGCTGCGCGGCGACCTGTACGGCGCACTGGCCGCCAACGGCGTCGTCAGCGGCACGATGCAGGCGCCGCGCACCAGCTTCACGGTCGACGCCAACGGCCTGGGCTGGGTGCCGGCCCAGCGCAAGAACAACAACGGCAACCTGCACGCCAGCGGTGAAGCCTGGCTGGGCGGCAAGGCCGACGCCCGTGTCGCCGAAGTCAAGGCCAGCGGCAGCATGCAGCGCCTGAACCCGGCCGCCTTCGGCTCGCCGTTCGCGGGCAGCATCAACGGCAGTTTCGACGCCAGCGGCCACAGCGGCGCCGACATGGGTGGCTCGGTCAACCTGACGCTGGCGCAGTCGACGCTGTCGAATTCGCCGCTGTCGGGCTACGCCAAGCTCAGCGCGGACAAGCGCCACGTGTCGAATGCCGACATCGACCTGCACCTGGGCGGCAACGTGGTAGCCGCACGCGGCGCCTTCGGCAGCGGGCGCGACACGCTCAACTGGCGCATCGACGCGCCGCAGCTGGGCGCGCTCGGTCCCGATTTCGCCGGTTCGTTGCGCGGTTCGGGCACGCTGTCCGGCACGATGGACACGCCGTCGCTGACCGCCTCGCTCGAAGGCCAGAACATCCGCGCGATGGGCACGCAATCGATCCGCGGCCTGCGCGCCACCGCCAACCTGGGCGCGGGCCGCGGCGCCGCCGACCCGTTCGCGCTCGACGTGCAGGTCACCGACTACGCCAGCGTGCCGCGCGCCACCACCGGCGCCGACGCGGCCACGGCCGATACCAGCGGCACCCGCATCGCCTTTGCGCGCCTGACCTCGACCGGCACGCGCGGCGCCCACACGATCAATGCGGCGGCGCGCGGCGACGGCTTCGACGCCTCGCTGGCGGTGCACGGCTCCCTCTCCGCCAACGCCTGGAACGGCAGCATCGACAGCCTGCAGAACCGCGGCCGCTTCGCGCTGTCGCTGGCGGCGCCGACGCCGCTGCGCATCGCCGGTGCGCCCGGCAGCGGCATCGCCGGCCTGGCCAAGCCCGAGCAGATCGCCTTCAATGGCGCCACCGTCCGCCTGCCGGCCGGCGCGATCACGGTCGAATCGCTGGCCAAGATCGGGCCGCGCTGGAACACGCGCGGCAGCGCCACCGGCGTCCCGGTCGGCTACCTGGCGCAAGCTTCGGAGGCGGTGCGCGAGAACCTGCGCGGCGACATGACCCTGGGCGCGCAGTGGGCGCTCGACATGACGATGCCGACTGCCGCCGGCGCCACGCCGGCGCTGAACGGCAACGTCCACGTGTTCCGCGAAAAGGGCGACCTGATCGCCGGCCAGACGGTGCCGGTGGTGCTCGGCCTGCGCACGCTGGACATGCGCGCGGACGTGGTCGGCGGCGCCCTGCGCGGCCAGCTGGCGATCGACGGCGCGCGCATCGGCTCGGCCAAGGCCGACGCCACCGCGCAGATGATCCACGGCCGCATCGACAACGACAGCCCGCTGCGATTGACGGCAAACGCCAACCTCGGCTCGCTGGCCTGGGTGGCGCCGCTGCTCGGCCAGCCCGGCCTGGAGCTGGACGGCGCGCTGGCGCTGGCGGTGAGCGGCGCCGGCACGATCGGCGCGCCCACCCTGAACGGCACCGTCAACGGCGACGCCCTCGCCGTGCGCTGGCCCGACCAGGGCCTGAGCCTGCGCAACGGCCAGCTGCGCGCGGTACTGGCCGGCGACCAGCTGCAGCTGCAGCGCCTCGCGTTCGAGGGCAAGAGCGGCAGCGCCAGCGTCGACGGCAACCTGCGCTTCGCCGGCGGCGAGGCGACCATGAACCTGAAGCTGGTCGCCAACAAGCTCGAAGCGCTGTCGCGCCCGGACCGCACCGTGATCGTCAGCGGCCAGGCCAGCGTGGTGCGCGACGCCACCCGCTTCAACGTCGAAGGCAACTTCAAGGCCGACCGCGCGCTGGTCGAGCTGGCGCCGCAGGACCGCCCGACCATCTCCGAGGACGTGGTCGTGCTGGGCCGCGGCCAGAGCGCGCCGCCACCCAAGAAGCCGGCCAAGGTGCCGCTCACGGTCGACCTGACGGCCGACCTCGGCGACAACTTCCACCTGCGCGGCATGGGCGCCGACACCTATCTGGAAGGCAGCGTGCGCGTGCGCATGGTCGGCGACGATCCGCCGCGCGTGAACGGCAGCATCCACACCACCAACGGCACCTACGCGGCCTACGGCCAGAAGCTGACCATCGAGCGCGGTGTCGTCACCTTCAGCGGCCCTTACGACAACCCGGCGCTCGACATCCTGGCGGTGCGCGCGGTGCCCGACGGCACCACGATCAGCGAGAACAACGTCGAAGCCGGCGTGCAGGTGCGCGGCACCGCGCTGTCGCCGAACGCGCGCCTGGTGTCGACGCCGAGCGTGTCCGACAGCGACAAGCTGTCCTGGCTGGTGCTCGGCCACGGCATGCAGACCGCGACCGGCAGCGAAGCCGACGTGCTGAGCGCCGCGGCCGGCGCCCTGCTCGGCGGCAAAGGCGGCACCGGCGGCATCACCAGCAAGATCGCCAACAAGCTCGGCGTGGACGAACTCGGTGTGCGCCAGGCGGCGGGCGCCGGCAGCGGCCAGGCCAGCGGCCTGGAGAGCACCGTGGTCACGGTCGGCAAGCGTATCTCCTCGCGCCTGTACATCAGCTTCGAGCAGGGCGCAGGCACCGCCAGCAGCGCCGTGCGCCTGCGCTACAAGCTGACCCAGAAGATCACGCTGCAGCTGCAAACCGGCACCAACACGGCGCTGGACGTGCTGTACTCCTGGGCGTTCGACTAAGCTTTCAACTTCAGAAGTAGCCGCCCTGCTCGATGTCCTCGAGCAGGGTGCGCTCGCGCGGCGCCCAGCCCAGCGCCTCGCGCGTGCGCGCGCTCGAGGCGGCCATCTCGATGCCGGCGAACGGCGCCATCCAGCCGAAGTGGTCTTGCGCCTGCTCCGGCGTGAGCGGCGCCAGCGGCACCTCCAGCCGGCGCGCGATCACGGCGGCGATGTCGCGCAGCGGCACGCCTTCGTCCTGCACCGCATGCCAGCGCTCGCCGATGCCTCCATGTTCCAGCGCCAGGCGGAACAGGCGCGCCGCGTCCAGCCGGTGCACGCCGGCCCAGCGGTTGGCGCCCTCGCCGATATAGGCGGCAGATCCCTTCTCTTTCGCCAAGTTGATCAGCATCGGCACGAAGCCGTGATCGCCGGTCCCATGTACCGACGGCGCCAGGCGCACGACCGAGGCGTGCACGCCCAGCGCGACCAGGGCGTCGGCGGCCGCTTCCGATGCGCGCGGGTAGTGCGGACCGGGCGCCGGCGGACGATCGGATTCAAGCGCCGGACGGCCCGACGCCAGCAGCGCCAGGCCGGACGTCACCACCAGCGGCTTGGTGGTGCCCTTGAGCGCGCTGCCGAGCGCCTCGATGGCGCGGCGGTCCTGCTCGCAACCCTTGGCGAAGTTGGAAAAGTCGTGGTTGAAGGCGGTGTGGATCACGCCGTCGGCGGCGCCGGCCGCGCGGCGCATGGCCACCAAGTCGTCCAGGTCGGCGCACACGACGGCGGCGCCGGCCGCTTCGACGGTGGCCGCGCCGGCACTGGATCGCACCATCCCCGTCACCGTATGGCCTGCGCCCAGCAATTCCTTGACCACGCTTGAGCCGACCCAACCGTTTGCTCCCGTAACGAATACCCGCATGATGACCTCCTGTGATTGATGACAGGTCCACTTTCGCGCATGGCCTCATCGGGGTAAAGTAGTGGGCTTATACGGGTATGGGGAGTAACAGGCTATGGACGCAGCGGTCCGCGACGACAATCCGCTCGGCAGCTACCTGAAGGACCGGCGCGCCCGGCTCGACGCGGCGGCGCTCGGCTACGCCGGCCCGCGCCGGCGCACGCCGGGCCTGCGGCGCGAAGAGGTCGCCCAGCGCGCCCACATCAGCGCGACCTGGTACACCTGGCTCGAGCAGGGCCGCGGCGGCGCGCCCTCGTCCGAGGTGCTCGAGCGCATCGCGCGCGCGCTGATGCTGACCGAGGTCGAGCGCGAACACCTGTTCCTGCTCGGCCTGGGCCGCCCGCCCGAGCCGCGCTACCAGGCCGGCGCCGCGGTCTCACCCAACCTGCAGCGCGTGCTCGACGCCATGCCGGCCACGCCGGCCTTCGTCAAGACGCTGACCTGGGACCTGGTCGCCTGGAACCGCGCCGCGGCCGCCGTGTTCGGCTACGACGAGGCCCAGCCCGAACAGCGCAACATCCTGCGCCGCATCTTCCTCGATCCGCACAGCCGCGCCGCCCAGCCCGACTGGGAGAGCGTGGCGCGCCTGGTGGTGTCGGTGTTCCGCGCCGACGCCGCACGCGCCGGCCTGAGCGCCAACGCCGGCGGCCTGATCCGCGAACTGCGCGCGCGCAGTCCTGAATTCGACGCCTTCTGGCAGGAAGACCAGGAGGTGCGCGCCTTCGGCGAAGGCGTCAAGCAGCTGCGCCACCCGGTCGCCGGCCTGCTCGCGCTGGCGTATGCGTCGTTCGCGGTCGACGGCCGCCCCGAACTGTCCATGATCGTCTACAACCCGGCCACCGAGACGGACGCCGATAAAGTGCGTGCGCTGGTCGCGGCCCTGCCGGAAGTCATCCGATGACGCCTACCCGCTCCATCCTGTGCGGCAAGAAGGGGCCTGCAAGCGCCGATCCCGCCGCCTCGCGGCTGGCGCGCTTCAGTTTGCCTGCTTGAGGCTGCGGACGAAGCCGACGATGGCCGGGGCCAGCTGCGGGTGCAGCGGGAGGGCCGGGTCGCCGTAGGCGGCCTTCTGCTGTGCGATGTCGGACGTCGCCGCCTTGAGCGCGTGGTTCATGCCGGGGATCGTCACCAGCAAGGCGTCCGGCTTGGCCGCCTTGAGCTTGACAGCCTGGTCGACGCCGACCTGGACGTCGGTCTCTCCTTGCACGATCAGTGCCGGTATGCGCAGCGTGGCGAAGCGCTCGGCGGGCGCGTATTTCATCACCGATATCAGATATGGCTGTACGCTCGGCCGGAACAGCATCGCCAAGCCGGGCGGCACGTCGGCCACCGTCGCTCCATGTTCGAGGGCGGTCAGGATGCGCTCGCTTTCGGCCAGCTGCGCCGGCGCCATCTTGCCGGCCAGTTGCTTGCGCAGCACGACAGCGAACCCATCGGCGATGCCGGCCAGCGACACGAAGCCGTCGGCGCCCGCATTGGCGGCGGCGAGCATGCCGATCAGCGCGCCTTCGCTGTGGCCGATCACCACCACGTTGGAAAAGCGCGGGTCGGCCTTCAGCGTGGCGAGCCAGCGCGCGGCATCGTCGACGTAATCGTCGAAGCGCAGCGCCGACTCGCTCGGCATCGCCGCGCGGCTGGCGCCGATGCCGCGCTTGTCGTAGCGCAGCGAGGCGATGCCCTGTTGCGCCAGCGCCGCCGCCAGCAACTTCAGGCTGTCGCTACGAAACCCCGGCACGGTGGAGTTGCCGTCGCGGTCGGTCGGCCCGGAACCGGCGATGATCAGCGCCACCGGCATCTTGCCGGTCGCGGCGGGCAGCATCAGCGTGCCGGCCAGTACCCCGCCCTTGACCTCTTGCGTGAGCGCCTGCCCGGCCGGTCCCGCGGGCTCGGCGGCTGCAGCCCGTCCCGTGATCAAGCACAGCACCACGCAGCACACTCCGAGAAATCGCAACGCGACAGCATTGCGCTTCATGGTCACCCCTCCGCATATTTAGAAAACGTCCTCATGAGACCATTGACCAAATACTAGGCCCGGGTTCGCAGGCCGCCAATGCGCGACGGGTAGCACGGCGAAATCGGCTTCAGTGCAGCACGCGAGCGCGCACTTGGCGAACACGCGCGCCGAACATGCTCGGCTTCGGGTCGTGCACCGGTTCGTCGTTGAGCGGCGTGCGGATCGGCGGCTGGTGCGGATCGGTGCCTTCGAACGGGTCGGCGGGCGGTTCGTCGAGCGGCGCCGGGTCGGGCGCGCGGTGGGCTTGGATGGGAAAAAACATCATGTCGGGGACTCCTGCGGTTGATACCAAAACATTACCATCATCCTTGTTTGGGCGACGTCCGCCTGCATTACAATGGCGGATTCGACAGAAAGGACTCGTCATGCACTCCATGCCCCATGCCGTCGTCGCCTTGATCCTGATTCCGCTGGTGCTGTGGCGGGGTTACAGCCGCGTCAAGCGGCTGACCACGCGCCAGCGCTCCAAGACCTGGCGCCACCGCACCACGCTGGCGTTCTTCCCGCTGCTGGTGCTGGCGCTGGCCGCGCTGGCGCTGCGCACCAATCCGATCGCACTGGCCGGCCTGGCGGTCGGGCTGCCGCTGGGCGCCGTGCTGGGCCGTACCGCGATCGGCAAGGCGCGCTTCGAGCACGTCGGCGGCGACGAGTTCTATTTCACCCCGCACGCGCCGATCGGGATGGTGGTGGCGCTCCTGTTCCTGGGCCGCATGGCCTGGCGCGGCTACCAGATGTTCATGGTGCCGGGCGGCAGCAGCGACTACATCGCCAGCCCGCTGACCCTGCTCACCTTCGGCATCGTCGCCGGTTACTATATTTTGTTCGCGTACGGCCTGCTGGCCTGGCGCAAGCGCAGCGCGCCCGACCCCGTTCCCGCGTAATCAGCCCAACCCTCTGCAGCCTCACCCCTCATGAGTCTCACCACCCTCGCCCTCATCATCCTCGTTCCCTTCCTGGTCTGGCGCGTCTACCAGCGCGTGCAAAGCCAGATGACGCGCCAGCGCTCGATCGTGTCGCGCCATTACACCGGCCTGCTGGTGTTCGGCGCCCTGCTGCTGGTGCCGCTCACCGAACTGTTCGACCGTCCGTTCTCGCTGGCCGCGCTGGCCGCGGGTGCGCTGGCCGGCATCGCGCTGGGCAGCTACGCCCTGCGCCGCACCCGCTTCGAAGACACGCCTGAAGGCTACTTCTTCACGCCGCCGGCGCGCATGGGCACGCTGGTCGCGATGCTGCTGGTGGCGCGCGTGATCTACCTCGGCATCGAGATCTACCTGAACCACGGCAGCAACCAGCCCAACCCGCGCTTTTCCGACAGCCCGCTGACGATGTTCTGCGTGGGCCTGTGCGCCGCCTATTTCGGCAGCTTCTCGGCCGCGCTGATGCGCTGGCGCCAGCGCAAGCGCAAGGAAGTCGAGAAAGTTTAATTTTCAACCGATGAGGAGCGCATGACACTGAACCGCCGCCGTTTTCTGGGAGCCGTACCGATTGCTTCGCTGGGTTTGACGGTGGCGCAGGTCAGCCCGCCCGCGCAGGCGCAGTACGGCGCGCCGCCATCCTCATCGCCGCAGACCCAGGCGCCGGTCGACCTCGACACCCTGGTGCTGCTGGGCAAGGAAGACACGGTCTTCATGCCGACCGGGACACTGGCCAACCACCTCGCCATCCGCATCCTGTGCGGCGAGGCGCGCCATGCGCTGGTGCAGCAGGAAAGCCACGTCTACCGCGACGAATCCGACACCGTCACCACGCTGTCCGGCATCAACCTGGTGCCGCTGGCGCCCGGCCGCGCCGCGCCCACGCTCGAGGAAGTCGACGCCGCGATCGAGCGCGCCGAAGTCGGCCCCTACCCGATCAAGGTCGGCGCCATCGCGCTGGAGAGCCCGGTGCGGCGCGCCGACGGCGAAGCCTTGCCGCCGGCCCTGGTCGCGGCGATCGCGCGCAGCGCGCGCGCGAAGGGCATCCCGATGCACCTGGACGGCGCCCGTCTGCTCCTGATGAGCGGGATGCCGGGCTTCAGCGTCAAGGCTTACTGCGAACCGTTCGACACGGTCTACGTCTCGCTCTACAAATACCTGGGCGCGCCGTTCGGCGCTGTGCTGTCCGGGCCGAAGTCGCTGATGGCCAAGGCGCGCGCGCTGCGCCACATCTTCGGGGGCACGATCTACCATGGCTGGCAGGCCGCGCTGCCGGCGCTCGATGCGCTGGAGGCCGCCGAGCAGCGCTTCGCCGACGTGCGCGCCGCCGGCGAGCGCCTGCTGGCCGCGCTGGAACGCACGCCCGGCTTCAAGGTGCGCCGCATCGCCAACGGCAGCAATCTCGCCATGCTGGAGATCGCGCCGCAGCGCCTGGCCGGACTGGAGGCGCGCCTGCAGCAGGCCAACGTCCGGCTCGGCAAGATCAGCGAGGGCAAGGTGCAGTTGGGCTTCAACGAGTCGATCCTGCGGCGCGATACCGCCTACCTGTTGAAAGCCCTTGTCGGCTGATCAGCGCACGTCGAGCGCACGGCTCAGCTTGATGTCGCTCGACGACTCGCCGACCATCAGCTTGACCGGCGCCGCTTCGACCTCGAACGCGCCGGTCTTCTCGTTCCAGTAGGCCAGCCGGCTGGCCGGCAGCGCGATGTGCACGGTGCGGCGCTCGCCCGGCTGCAGATGGACGCGCTGGAAGCCGACCAGCATCTGCCTGGGCCGCGCCACCTTCGACTTCGGCCACGCCGCGTACAGCTGCACCACGCTGTCGCCGCCGGTCTTGCCGGTATTGCGCACGTCGACCTGCACATCCGCCGTGGCTGCCGATGCCAGCAATGCACGGTCGGTGCGCAGGTTGGCGTAACTGAAGCTGGTGTAGCTCAGGCCGTGCCCGAACGGGAACAGCGGCGTGGCCTTGAAGTACATGTAGGTGCGGCCGTGACGGATGTCGTAGTCGAGCATCGGCGGCAGCTGGGCTTCCGACGCCGGCCAGGTCTCGACCAGCTTGCCGCCCGGGTTGTAGTCGCCGAACAGCACCTGGGCCAGCGCGGCGCCCTGGTCCTGCGACGCATGCGCCATCTGCAGGATCGCCGGCACATGCTGCTTCGACCAGTTGATCGTGTACGGGAAGCTCGACACCAGCACCATCACCGTGCGCGGGTTCGCCGCCAACACCTGTTTCACCAGTGCTTCCTGGGCGAGCGCCAGCGTCGCGCGGTCGCGCCCTTCGCGGCCATCGCCCGGATCGGCGCAGGGCTTGGTGCCGTCCGCCGACCACTCGTGCGCCATGTTGGGGCCGCAGGTCGGGTCGTTGCCGACCAGGACCACGGCGACGTCGGACGCGCGCGCCGCCTGCACCGCCGCGCCGCCGGCGTTGTCAAACGCGTAGTTGACCTTGACGTTCGAACCCAGCGCCGCCTTGATGCCGTCCAGCGCCGTCACCTTGTACGGCGGGATGCCGCCATACCAGTCCCAGTGCACGCTGTCGGCCTGCGGGCCGATCACGGCGATGCTCTTGATACCGGTCCTGGACAAGGGCAGCGCGTGGCGGTCGTTCTTCATCAGCACGATCGACTCGAGCGCCATGTGCATCGACACCGCCTTGTGCTCGGCGCCCTGCCAGGGCTCGGGACCGTCCTTGATGGCCGCATAGCGGTTGCCCTGCGGCGGGTCCACCAGGCCGAGCTTGAGCGTGACCTTGAACTTGCGCGCCAGTGCGGTGTCCAGGTCGGATTCCGTGATCGAGCCGTCCTGGAGTGCGGCCTTGAGCTCGTCCTTGTAGGTGTCGAGGTACTGGTTGATGCCGGCCTTGAGCGCCGCCACCGCCGCTTCCTTCTGGGTCGGATAGCGTTGATACAGTTTGACCAGGTTGCCGATCGCGCCGCCATCGCTCGAGACGACGTCCGCGTCCCACTGCCCGATGACCAGGCTGTTGAGGATCGGGTGCACGCCCATCGGCGTGCCGTTCCAGGCGTTGTAGGACGCCATCACGCCGCGCGCGCCGCCATCCTGGAAGCCCATGCGGAACGGCACCGAATAGTATTCCCAGAACAGCCGGTCGTCGAAGTCCGAGGTCGAGTTGCCGCGTCCGTTCTCGTTGCTGTTGGCGAGGAAGTGCTTCATCAGCGCGGCGCCGCGCCAGTAGGTCGGGTCGTCGCCCTGGATGCCTTGCGCGAAGGCGGTGACCATGGTCCCAGCCAGGAACGGGTCTTCGCTGTACACCTCTTCGCTGCGGCCCCAGCGCGGATCGCGCGCCAGGTCGGCCTGCGGGCCCCATTGCATCAGGATCGGCGCCTGCCCCGCGTACCTGGCGCTTTGCGTGATGTAGCGCGCTTCGGTCGATTGGACCGCGCCGGCCTGCTTGACCAGGGCCGGGTCCCAGCTCGCGCCCATGCCGGGCGGCTGCGGGAACTGGGTGGTGGTGATGCGCTCCTTCTGGAATTCCTGGTCGCCGCGCCGCACCACGCCGTGGATGCCCTCGGTGCCGCCGAAGCTCGGAATGCCCAGGCGCGGCACGCCGGAATCGGTCGACAGCGCGGCGATCTTTTCGTCCGGCGTCATCAGCGACAGGATGTTGGCGATGCGCGCCTGCGCGGCCAGGTGGGTGTCGCGGAACGGGGCGTGGCTGGTGTCGATGGGGGCGGCGGGCGCATCGGCCGGCTTGGCGGGCGCCTGCGCGGTGGCTGTCAGGCTCGTGCACAGCGCCACAGTAAAGGCCGCTGCGGCGATCGCGCGCAGCGGCGGGGTCATCGGGGTCGTCTTCAAACTGCTGTCTCCTTCGGGTGTCGGCGCATGTGGGCATGCGCTCGGGAAGATCATACCGCAGTGATGAAACCGGTTTCATAAGGTTTTCGGCAACCTGCGCGCACCGCCAAAAACAAAACGGCCGGCGTTCGTGGAACACCGGCCGTTCGGCTTTTCACATGCATGCGCGCGCAGGCGCAGGGCCAAGCGCGTGCGTGAAGAATTACGCCGCCTTCGCCTCCACCTTGTCGCCTTCCTTCCGCCGCTGCAGCACGAAGATCGGCTGGGCCCACTGCACGTCCTTCTTCTTCTTGCTGGTGATGAGCGTCAGGTCGGACGGGTCGTAGACGTCGGTGTTGTGCGTCAGCGGCGTCGTCATCAGGTACTGGGCGTCGGTATTTTTGAGGAACTCGCCGACCAGCTGGATGTTGCGGATGTCCAGGTGGGCGAACGGTTCGTCGATGAACACGAAGCCGCCCGAGCCCTCTTCCGACTTGAGCAGGCCGATGAGCAAGACCAGCGACTTCATCACCTGCTGGCCGCCCGAGGCCTCGCCGTCGTTCATGCCGATCTGGCCCTTGCCGTCGAACTTGAAACGCACGTGCAGGCCGGCCTGGGCCAGCTGCAGGTCGTCGTTTTCCAGGCGCACCGGGTCGACGTTGACCTCGATGTTGGCCAGTTCGCCCAGCTCCCTAATGTTCTTCGAATAGGTCTTGATGGTGTAGCGCAGGCGCTCGATGTAGGCGCCGCGCGCATTCGCCGTCGCTTCGATCGCGCGGTTGTTCTGGTAGCGCCGCTCGTCGGTCTCCTCGCCGCGGCTGGCCAGCTGGTCGTTCAGACGCGCGTACTGGTCGATCACGGTCGGATCGAGTTCCCAGTCGGCGCGTCCGAGCGCATGGTCGAGCGAGGCCACGCGCAGCTTGACCTGGTGCGTGTTCTGGTGCGTCGCCACCAGGCTGGCGCGCTGCTGCGGATTGCGCCACGACTTGGGCACGTGGCGCCAGCTGCGGCGCAGCTCGAGCAGCATGCGCGCATGCTCGCTGCGCTGGTCGAGCTGGCGGCGGTTGTTCAGGCGCATGCCGGCTTCGGCTTCGGACAGCGCCATGCGCGCGTTCTGCCAGACCGTGTCCGCGCGCGTACGCGTGACGGTCGCGTTCTTGGTCAGGACCTGCAGCTCGCCCAGGCGCGCACCCACCTGCAGGCGCTCGGCCTTCAGCGGTTCCAGCGCGCGCGTGGCTTCGTCGAACTCGGCCTGGCGCGCCGACAGCTCCTTGGCCGCGTCGACGCCGGCGATGCGCACGCGCAGTGCCGAGACTTCGCTGGCCAGCTTGCTGATCGCCAGCGTCAGCGTGTCTTCCTGCGCTTCCAGCTTGGGCAGCGCCTTGCTGATCGCTTCCAGGCGCTGGGTTTTACCGGCCGCGCCAAAGCGGTAGCGCGACGGTTCGACGAACAGCGAGCGGCCGCCGCGGCGTTCGCGGTGATACGCGTCCGGCGTGATCCACTCGTCGGTGTCGGACTTGAAGCCGGCGTCGACCGACTCGACGCGCTCGATGCGCTCGAGCTGGTCGATCAGCCAGCCAGGGGCCGGACTCGAAAAGCGCACGACCGACAGCAGCGTGTCGTCCTTGACCACCGGCGCATCGACGCAATCGGGCACGATGAAGTGGCGATAGCGCTCCTTCTCCGCCAGTTTGTAAGCCGCCGGCGCATCCTTGGCGCGTTCGAGCAGCACCACCGAGGCGTAACCGCCCAGCACGCCCTCGACCGCGCCCTGCCACTTCGGATCGGTCACTTCGACGATGTCCGACAGCATGGCGTGCGCGATGCCGGCATCGTTCAGCGCGCGGCGCATCATGCGCTGCGCTTCCGGTTCCGGCATCGAGCTCTTGCCCTGCAGCGCCGAGATCGTCGCGCGCTCGCCCATGATGCGCGCGCTCAGGTTCTCGCGCTCGGCCTTCTTCTTGGCCAGCTCCGCTTCCTTGGCTTCCAGCTGCAGCGCGACTTCGGCGATGTCGGCGCCGGCGTCCGCAGACAGCTTGTGCAGGCGGTCCCTTTGCTCGAGCAGGCTTTCCAGCGGCTTGAGCTTGGCGTTGACCTGGCTGAGGCGCGACGCCAGCTCGTTGCCTTCCTGTTCCAGCTTGACTTCCTGCTGTTGCGCCTCGGTCAGCGCGCGCTGCTGGGCCGCCAGCGCGTTGCGCTTTTCGGCCAGCTGGCCGTCGGCCTGGAGCAGCGGCTTCTTCGCTTCGCGCAGCGCGCGGCTGGTGTTGGCGGCCTTTTCGCGCGCCTCGTGGTATTCGAGGCTGGGCAGCACTTCCTCGACCAGCGTGCGCTTTTCCTTGCTCAGGTCTTCGTACTGGTGGTAGTTGGCCACGCGCAGGCGCAGGCCTTCGAGATTGGTGCGCGACGCTTCCAGCTCGGCCTCGAAGCGCTTCAGCTCGGCCTCGGTGTCGCGCTGGTGGCGCTTGGCTTCGTCGTAGGCGTCCAGCACTTCCTTGTCGCCGAATACCTGGAACACCAGGTCCAGCAGCTGGCGCGGCGCGTACTCGCACAGTTTATCGGTCTCGCCCTGCTCCAGCGCCAGCACCTTCGACATCGCCGGCGACAGGCCGGCCGAAGCCAGGCGCTTGCGGTAATTCTCGACGCCGAGCCAGTCGGTGGCTTCCGTCACTTCCTCGATATCGACGTTCCCCGGCCGCATCAGGTACTGGCGCTTCCAGTCGCCGCCGTTCTTTTGCACCTGGCAGAACAGCGTCACTTCGTCGTCGGAAAAGAAACCCGAGTGGCGGAATGGACGGTTCGAGAGCTGGCGCCCGGCCGGCTTGTTGTCGACCACGGCGCGGATCCAGGCGCTCTGCTGGCCCGAGTGGCGCGCGTAGTGTTTATAGGTGCGGCCCATCGAGCAGTCCAGGCCGAACAGCGTGCGCAGCGCGTCGAGCAGCGTCGTCTTGCCCGAGCCGTTCTGGCCGGCGATGGTGATGATCTTGGCGTCGAGCGGGATGTTCTTGATCCGCTGCCAGTAATCCCAGTGGACGAGTTCGAGAGATTTAATGTGGAACATGCGGTGCGTCTCAGGCTTGGGGGTCGGTGCTGTCGGCAGCTGCCGCGACAGTGTCGGCGACGACGGACCCGGAATCGTTGGCGGCGGCGGCTGCCGCATCGCTGGCGACGCGGCGCGCCACCGACAGCGGCGCGCGCTTGAACACGTCGGCGAGCGCGCCGTTGATGATGCGCTCCTTGAGCAGGTCGGTGTCCATCAGCAGGTCGAGCAGCGGGCCTTCCAGGATCACGTCGCCGCGCCGTTCGATGAAGCCGAGCTTGGAGAGCTGGCCCAGGTTCATGTCCATGCGCGTCTTCTTGCCCAGCTTCTCGCCGAAGTCGGCCAGCAGCGCGGTGTACGAGATGCCGGTCGAGGCGTCTTCGGCGCGCAGGATCGGATTGTCCTTGTCGAACATGTCGGATTGCTCGTCGTTGACCGCCTGGTGGGTTTCCTGGCGCTGGCGCTTGGGCAGGATGATCTGCGCCCACAGCACCACCAGCAGCGCCACGCCGTCGCGCGTGAGGCCGAAGTTGTTGTTCTGCCAGACGTCCTTGGCGCCGAAGATCTTCGGCTCGACGTTGCGGTGCAGGGCCAGCGTGACGTGGTCGGCGTACACGTTGTCGATCAGCTTCAGGCCGGTCTCGAGCAGGCGCTTGTCGACTTCGGCGCGGAAGGTGTCGTCGGACAGCGCGCGCTTGACCATCTTGTCGTCGCGGCGCAGGGTCTGGTGCGTGAGCAGGCGCGCAATCAGGATCTGTGCGTCGTCATTCATCTTTAGTACTGTCCAAATCCAAATTCAGTGAGAGGGTCGCGCGCGACATCGCGGCGATGTGCGGGTCGTCCAGCTCGATCATCTCGTCCTCGGACGCGAAGCGTACCGGCAGGCGCGCCAGTGCCGCGGTCGGGCCCTGCAGACTGGCCTCGGCCGGATCGCCCAGCAGCGGCAGCAGGGAAGCGCGGTAGGACGCGATTGCGAAGGTGGCCGGCAGCAGCGATTCCTCGATCGGCACGCTCTTCGGTGCACCTTCGGCCATGACCGGGAAGTTGTCGAGGTTGGCGAAGTCGGCCAGGCGCTGGATCCAGTCGTCCAGCTCGGCCTGCATCGCCGGGTTGTCGTTGATCGTGGTCGGCGCATCCTGGCCGCTCGGCAGGCCGGTCGGGCCGGTGTAGACCGGGCGTTCCGTCAACAGCTCGGTCTCGGCGACGTCGATCATCTCGGCCGGCGTGATGAACAGCGGCAGCACCGGACGCTCGATCGCGCCTTCGGCCAGGCTGGCCAGGTCGTCGTGCGCCAGCAGCCAGCGCTTGATGTCGGTGGTCGACAGGCCGGACTGGCCCAGGTGCACGCGCTGGCGTTCGATCTGGTTCAGCGCGCGCGAGAACATGCCCTGCATGTTCAGCAGCGACGACTGGGCGCGGCCGATCGCCTGCGCGGCCTTGTGGGTGGCGGCGTCGGCCTGCTCGCTCGAGGTGATCGCGCGCAGGATCTGCGAGCCCTTCTCGACCCAGTCGCAGGCCATGTGCCACTTGGCCTGCGAGGCGCGCAGGCGGAATTCGGAGCCGGAGGCGATCGCGTCGCGGAACTCCTCGTGCAGCTCGACCAGGCGGCCCAGCAGGTGCCGCAGCTGGTCGACGGTGACGCCGCCGACCGCCTGGGCGCCGGCCACCTGGGACAGCAGGAAGCCCATCTCGGCCTCGTCTTCCTCGGGCTTGGCCAGCGCCAGCAGCGTGTCGAGCGCGGCCAGCACGTTGCGCGCCATCGGCGTGATGCGGTAGACGGCCGCCGGGTTGTCCCAGGCCAGCAGGCCGTGCGAACGCAGGCGGCCCAGCACCGTCTCAAGGCTTTCCGGGATCAGGTAGGCGAACTTGGTGTTGATGTCGGCGCGCGAAAACGCCGAGTCGGCCGTGTCCGAAGCCAGTTCGCGCAGCACCAGCAGGCGCACGATGACGCCATCCTGCGGGCCGTGGAACAGCGCCGTGAAGGCTTGCAGCATCGGCTGCGCGCGCTTGAGGTGATACACCTGCTCGATCTCGTCCGGCGCCACGCCCTCTTGGAAGTGGGCCTGCAGCGGGTCGAAGTCGTCTTGCGCCAGGGGGAGGTCGGCGGCGGCAGCTGCCAGGTTGTCGATCATTGTCAGAGTTACCAGTTCGCGGATCGCGCGCGGGACGTACAAAGCCAGCGCGGGGGCGCCAGTATAACAGTTAGGACTAGGCAACTAATAAGGAAAGGCGGCCGGGGTTTCACATCTGGCGAATATGCAACGGATTCAAGACTGTGCTTGACTTGCCTTTTTTATAAGCACGCCCGGCAGCATCGCGGCAGGCGCGCGCGCTGTTCCTGCTGAGCAGGTGATAATGAGCATGTTGACTTTCATACCACGGAGGATGACGATGCAACAATTATTTGCCCGCACAATCCTGGCTGCCGCCATCGGCCTGTCGGCCCTCACCGCTTCTGCCCAAGATGCGGCCCAAAACGCCGCCCAGAACGCCGCCCCTGCGCCGGGCGCGTTGTCGCAGCACCAGCAGAACGGCATCGCCTACGTCAACGGCGGCGTCGGCCAGGAAGAACAGAGCGCGATGCGCGCCACGCGCGCCGACTACAACCTGCAGCTGACCTTCGCCACCAACCAGAGCGGCGCCTTCCGCTCCGACGTCCAGCTCGACATCATGGACGCCAAGGGCGCCAACCTGCTGAGCGTGCCGAACAGCGGTCCGATGTTCTTCGCCAAGCTGCCGCCGGGCACCTACCGCATCAGCGCCGCGGCCGAAGGCAAGACGTTCAAGCGCACCGTCAAGATCGGCGCCGGCGCCAAGGAAATGACGCTGCACTGGGAAAACGACTCGCCAAACGATCCGGGCGAGTAAGCGTTCGTCGGGCTAGCTGTCCGGCGGTTCCGGGTCGGCCCGATCCACCACGCCGGCCAGCCGCCTGACCAGGCCGTCGATCTGCTCGGCCGGCACCTGCGCATAGCCCAGCATCAGGCCATTCCAGCGCGTCGCCGATGGCACCCTGCCCGGCATCGCGTGGGCCGACAACGCGTTCACGACGATGCCTTGCGCGCGCGCGTCACGCGCGATCGCCACATCAATCAGGCGCGCATCCGTCAGCTGCAGCGCCAGGTGCATGCCGGCCGATGCGCCGTGCACTTCGGCGCGACTGCCCAGGTGGCGCTCGAGCGATTCGACCAGTGCGTCGCGGCGCTGGCGGTACAGGCGGCGCATGCGGCGCAGGTGGCGCGCGAACTCGCCGCTGCGCAGGAACTCGGCCAGCGCCAGCTGCTCGGCGGTGCGGCCGGCGGCCGAGGACTGGGCGCGCATGCTTGCCAGCTGCGGCGCCAGCGCCGGCGGCACGACCAGAAAACCGATGCGCAGGCCCGGGAACATCGTCTTGCTGAAGGTGCCGCAATACAGCACCGGGGCATCCGGCGCCAGGCCCTGCATGGCCGCCAGCGGCGGGCCTTCGTGGCGGAACTCGCTGTCGTAATCGTCCTCGACGATGAGGGCGCCGGCTGCGCGCGCGCCCTCGATCAGGGACAAGCGCCGCGCCAGCGACATTACCACGCCGACCGGGTACTGGTGCGACGGCGTGGTGTAGATCAGCTTGGGCGTACGCGCGCGCCAGTCGGCGGCGCTCGGGGCCAGGCCCTCGCCGTCGACCTCGATGCCCTCGATCGTCAAGCCGGCGCCACGGAACGCCGCCAGCGCGCCGCCATAGCCCGGCGTCTCGATCCACACGGTGTCACCCTCGTCCGCGCAGGCGCGCGCGCACAGGTCGAGGCTGCCCTGGGTGCCGTCGGTGACGAAGACCTGGCTGGCGTCGCACACCACGCCGCGCGAGGCGCGCAGGTGGTCCGCGATGGCCGCGCGCAGCGCCGGCTCGCCGGCCGGATCGCCATAGTTCAGCTGTGCCGGCGCCAAACCGCGCCAGGCGCGCTCCAGCCTGCGGCGCCATTGTGCCAGCGGAAAGCCGTGCAGGTCCGGCACGCCGGGCGCGAACGGCGCACCGTCCAGCGCCGCGTTGTGCAGCGTGCGCAAGCCCTGGGCGCGGCGCGCCAGGCCGGCCTGCGGCGGCGGAGCCTTTACGCGCAGGGGGCCGGGCGCGACGTCGGCGACCACGGTACCGCGCCGGTCCGGCAGCAGATAGCCTTCGCAGGCCAGCTGCTCATAGGCGTACAGCACGGTGTTGCGGGCGATGCCCAGTTCCTGCGCCAGTGCGCGTGTCGCCGCCAGGCGCGTACCGGCGGCGAGCGTGCCGTCGCGGATCGCCGCACGCAGGCATTCGTGCAGCAGGCGCTGGCGCGGCCAGCCGGCGCCGCCATGCGCACGTTCGAAACCGTCGAGCAACAGCGCGTAATCCATCGTGGCTCCATCAAATTGACGCCCCGTGGATCTTTTTCCAGGGCCAGAGCGGCATTATAGTTGTGCTTCAACCAACCACGCCAAGGCCATGAATACCGCCCCCTCCGTCCGCACCCAAGTCAAGCGCGGCGTACAGCGCGCGTCCTACGACACCGCCCTGCTGCACGCCATCGTCGATGCCGCCTACATCTGCCACATCGCCTTCGATGACGAACACGGCGTCCACAACATCCCGACCGCCTGCTGGCGCAGCGGCGGCCACCTGTACATTCATGGCTCGAACGGCAGCCGCATGCTCAAGCGCCTGGCCGAACAGGAATGCTGCGTGACGATCACCCACGTGGACGGCCTGGTGCTGGCGCGCTCCGCCTTCAACCATTCGATGAATTACCGCAGCGCGATGATCTACGGCCGCTTCGAAACCGTGACCGACGCCGGCAAGCGGGCGGCGCTGGAAGCCTTGATGGAGCACCTGCTGCCGGGTCGCCAGGCCGACGTCAGGCCGGGCAACGAGCAGGAGTACGCGGCGACGACGGTGATGCGCATCGCGCTGCATGAAGCGGCGTGCAAGGTGCGTACCGGCGGCCCGAAGGACGACGAGGAAGACCTGCCACTGGCCGTCTGGGCCGGCGTGCTGCCGCTCACCCAGTCGCGCCCCGCGCCGCAGCCCGACCCGGCCTGCAGCTTGCCCGCCCCGGACTACGTGCGCGCATGGCAGGATTGAACGTCCGCAACCTTATTTGCGCGTGACGCGCTCCAGCGTCTGCTCGACGTAGTCGCGGTCGTTGTCGGTGAAGCGCAGCTTGACCGGATACCACTCCTGCGACGGCGCCAGCCACACGTCGAGGGTCTGGTCCTTCGAACCCGGCGGCGGCTCGCGCAGCACGTGGATGGCGTCGACCGTGCCGATCGCGGCGCCGGCCTGCACTTTTTCGCGGCCGACCACGCGGAAGGTCCAGGGGTCGGCGTCGCGCGGGCCGACCACGAAGAACTCCCAGTCCGAGCCCGGCTTGAATTTGGCGCCGGCCGCGCGCGCGATCGCCGCCAGTTGCCAGGAGATCGAGACGCGGTCCTGCTCGCCGCCCTTGATCGGGTAGCTCTGCTTGCCGTCGCTGAAGCTGATGGTCTTGTCGTCGCGGTCGAAGGTGGTGGTGGTCGGGTCCTTGCGGAAGCGCTTGTCGTAGTATTCGAAGGGCGCCAGGCCGTAGGCGTCGACGCTGCCGCTGCTGCGGTTCTCGGTCAGCTTGCCGAGCATGGCGACGTGCGATTCCGCGCTGACCGAATACTTGCCCTCGCCCGCGCGCCAGACCAGCAGGGCGTCGCCGTTCAGGCTGAAGCCGCGCTGGCGCGCGCTGATCGAATAGGTCAGGTCGGCCGAGGGCGGCAGGTCGAACGGCCGCTTGATCGAGGGATGCTCGACCGGGCGGTCGGCGGCTTTGTCTTCGGCCGCCGGCGCGTCGATGGCCGCCAGGTTCATCGCCGAGGCCAGCGCCGCGCTTGCCGCCGCGCCCATCGCTGCGGCCAGGACCAGCCCGGCCGCCAATCTGAATACTGTCTTCATGAATTTCCTGCTTCTTTCTTTTCGATTTTACGTGCGGTTTGCGTCGTGACCGCCCCGCTGGCTTCCAGGTTGCGGATCTGCACCGGCAGCCAGCCATAGGACGGCGCCAGCCACAGGTCCAGGCGCGAATTGTACGAGCCCGGCTTGGGCGGACGCACCAGGTGCCAGGTCGCGATACGCCCCATCGGGGTGTCGATCTGTTCCTGGCCGGCCACCGTGAAGCTGAAAACGCTCGCGTCGCGGTCTTCGCCGACAAAGATGTCGATATTGCCTGACAATTGCTTCGGATCGGCGCGCGCGATCGCCACCAGTTGCAGGGTCACGCTGGCTTTGTCCTGTGCGCCGGCGGTGAGCGGGTATTTCGCCTGCGAGCTTGAAAACGTCATCGTGCCGTCGGCGCGGTTGAAGTGGGTCGCGGTCAGCGCGCGCCCGCGCCGCTTTTCGGTCATCAGGTTCGGATTGAAACCGTCCTCGCCGACCGTGCCTTCGCTGGTGACGGTCAGCAGGTTGATGCGCGTGAACACCACGCTGATGCCGGCTTCGAGCTGGATCCGGTAGGCTGCCGCCGGACCGAACTGCCAGGCCAGCGATTCCTCGCCGCTCCAGCGCGTGCCGTTGGCGTCGACCCGCGCGACGTCCATCGTGATCTCGCTCGAAGGCGGCGGGTCGACCTTGTAGTGGCGCACCTCGGGATGTGCGTCAGATGCGGGCTTGGCGGATGCCGCCGGCTCGGCCGGGGCTGCGCCGTTCGATGCCTGCGCGGGCGCGCCCGCGGGTGCGCCCGCGCCTGCCTGCCCCGATGAATCGGCGCCGGCGCCGGCCTCGCCGGACTGGCCGGCCACTTGCGCACCGGCATCGCCGGGCGCACCGTTGGCGTCGCCCGGCGCGGCAGGCGCGGGCTGCGCCAGCTGCGGTTTCGGCGGCGGCGGCTCGGCCACGGCCACCGGCTCGGGATCGAAGTCGGGCAAGGGCGGCAGGTCGAGCTTGGGCTGCGGCGGCGGCTGGGTGGCCGGCGCCGGCTGCGGCGTGTCGCTGATCAGTTCGGCTTGCATCGGCTGTTCGGCGCGCACGGATTCGTGCTGCGGCACGCCGAGCTCGCCGCTGAACCAGTCGAAGACGACCAGGTGAAGCAGGACCGTGACCGCCCCGAGCACGATCTGCCGGCGGCGGGAACGGAAAGCGCCGGGGCGCCTGGCGCGGTCAAAAGCATGACTCATCTGCCTAGTGTATCCGCTCCGCCCGCCCGATGGTGTAATACACATGTACGCACTTTTGCGCGATGTTATTTATCTGTTACGCTAAAGCGTGCTATAAGAACGATCTTCCAAGGAGACGACCATGCTGAAACCACCTGCCCCTACCATTCCCGGGATGACGGATACGCTGGACTTCGTCAAGAACCTGTGGGGATCGATGAACATCCCGGGCGTCGGCATGCCGGGCATGTCCGGCCTGGCCACGCCCCCGCTTTCCACCGACGAGCTGGACAAACGCATCGCCGACCTGAAGGCGGTCGAGTCCTGGCTCAACATGAACGTCACCATGCTGCGCGGCACGATCCAGGCGTTGGAAGTGCAGCGCGGCACGCTGGCCGCCCTCAAGTCGATGAGCGCGTCGATGGCGGACGCGATGCGCCAGTCCGGCATCGGCACCGACAAGATGGCCGCCATGCCGTTCGCGGCCTTCTTCACGCCACCGAGCCCGTCCGCAGGCGGCAAGCCGGCCGCGCCCGCCCCTGCAGCGGCATCGTCAGCCCCGGCCGGCGCAGGCAGCGCCCAGCCCGGCGCCGCGGCCCCGGCCGGTTCGGATGCCGGCGCCACCGCTGCGGGCGGCGCTGCCGCGATGGGCATGCCGGCCGCCGTTGCTTGGTGGAATATGTTGCAGGAGCAATTCACGCAGGCCGTGACCTCGGCGATGAGCTCGGCGGCACCGGGCGCCGCGGCGTCCGCACCACCGGCGCCGCCTGCGCCGGAAGCGAATGCCGCGCCAGCCGCGCCCGGCGCTGGGGCTGGTTCGAATGCCGGTTCGAATGCCGGCCCGAATACCGGCTCGAACACGGGCTCAAGCCCGGGCTCGAACGCCGCCCCCAACCCCGGCGCCGATGCGAGCGCCGACGGCGGCGCAGCCGGCAACGGCAAGGCGCGCACGCCGCGCTCCAGGGCCGACAAATCCTGAGCCGCGCTCAGCGTCCTCGGCGCACCGATCCCGCCGGGTACGCCGAACGCTCGAGCATCACGCGGCGACGCTGATTTCGCGGCGCTCGTCGCTGCTCTGCCGGCCGGCGTCGAGCAGGCGCATCACGCGGACCGCCTGTTCCGGCGGCACCGGATTCGGCCCCACACCCAGGATGGCATCGCGCACCAGGCGGTAGTACTCGGGGTAGGCGCCGTTTTCGGTCGCCATCGCGGTCTGCTCGATCTGTCCGTCGCGCCCGGTGACGAGCACGCCCTGTTCCGTATCGATGCCCCACATCCGCGGATCGCCCGGCAGCTCGCCGGCCTTGAGCATCGCTTCCTGCGGGTCCAGGCTCTGCTTGGCATAGCTGCCGCGCGTGCCGTGCAGGGTCAGGCGTGGACGCGGGATCGCGCTCAGCATGCTGGCGCCGAGGTCGACGCACAGGCCGTCGCCGTAGCGCAGGCGCACCTGGAAGGCGTCGTCGCAGCGCGTGCCGGGACGCAGGCGGCCGATGTCGGCCTGGATCGCCTCCGGCATGCCGAAGTACAGCAGCGCCTCATCCAGCAGGTGCGGGCCCAGGTCCATCCACACGCCTCCGAGCGCATCGGCGTCCTCCTTCCAGCGCGCCTGCGGCGCCGGGCGGAAGCGGTCGAAGTACATGCCGGCCTGGCGCACTTCGCCCAGCAGGTTGGCGTCCAGCAGACGCTGCGCGGTGCGCGTGGTGCTGTCCCAGCGGCGGTTGTGATAGACGCTCAGCAGCACGCCCTTCGCGCGCGCGCGCTGGGCCAGGTCTTCGGCTTCCTGCACGGTCGCCGTGAACGGCTTGTCGACCACCACGTGGCGGCCGTGGTCGAGCGCCAGCGCGGCCAGTTCGTAATGCGTCGCGTTCGGGCTGGCGACCACCACCAGGTCGATCTCGGCCTGGGCGATCATCGCCTTGGGGTCGGCGTAGACCTGCACGTCCCGGCCCAGCGCCGCATGCACCTTGCCGGCGTCGCTGCTGGCCACCGCCGCGATCGCCATGCCCGGCGTGGTGCGGATCAAGGGCGCGTGAAAGGTCGTACCCGCGAAACCGAAACCGATGATCCCTACCCGCAGCGTCTTGCCGTCCATGCCTGTTCTCCGATGGTTGTTCGAGCCTGCGATTCTAACCGCAGGCCTGCGAACACACCCTGCACGCATCATTGCAGTGCAGCGTGTCCTGCCGGGTAAGACGCTGTCTACTTGCCGATCAGGCAGATGGCTGCCCGGATAGGTTGTTGGTATGGACGAGCATACGGTTACCATTCAGGTCATATTGATAGCTCAACATGTTGCTGGCGCTGTTCGCATTGCTCGTTTCCGACACTAATTCGCCAAAACCGTTGTAAACGAAAGTAGTGTCCGCTCCGCTGTCGTTGCCGAACCGGGCACACAGCTGATTTCGAACAAGTCATGACCTCGAAAACCGATGTGATGCTGCCATCGGTATTCGGCACTTCCTTGCGCCACACCGATTCAGGTTGTCGTAATACGCCCCCTACCGCAACGGCATCAATGTAGCCGATGGCGGGTTCAACCGGTAAACGTAACCGTTCTAATTTAATGGCGCTTTTACGGAGATCCGATGGGCCGCATTTCGCGCCCGGTGGGATCGAGCTCGAGCACAGATTCATGCAGGCCTGAGATAGCCGGACCGAACGGGTTACCATTGTCATCGACTTGGAAAAGTCCCCAGGTAACGTCTTCAATCTCCTCGATTTGTTCAGATGGACCTGCATCAAGCAAGTAACCGAGCGAGAAGATCATCTGCGCCTGCAGACAACGAGCAATCGTCGTCAGGTCTTCGTCCGCAACACCTTGGTTTCTCAGCTTTTCTAACGTTTGACTGAGTCCCGCATATGGTGCCTGCGGTCGGCTTCGACCAAGTTCGATTTCCTCATCAATCCACGAGCTATCCCCCTCCGCCACTACGTAGTGCCACGCACTCTTCAGAAATAGGAAGCGAAGTAGCTGAGGAATACCTTCTTCTATCTGCGAGTTGGCCCACAGTTCCGGAGACGAAGCCCCAAGCTCCGTAAAAACTTTCACCAACTCGGATTTTGATGTAGGGATAGGCATACTGTGCTCGAATCGTTAAGGTTAAAAGATGGCATGAACCTGTGCTGTTCGAACTTAGAGGAGCGGTGGCGTGGACCTCATGCTGGAGAACGGTGGTCAAGGTTCAACTCGCCGATTTCACGGAACGTGACGCCGCCGATGCCGAGACTGGCAACGCGCTCGACCACGGACGGCGACGTCAGCAAGGTCGTACGATTCGATCCATCGAGAACGAACATATCGCTTCGTTCCAGCGATGGATCATCGATCACGACCTTATCGACCATAAAGATCTGCCCTTCGATACTGCGATACAGGATGGAGGCCTTTTCGTCGATCGCGTCCGTCGCTCTAAGGCAATTCACGATGTACCAGTCTTCCGAAGAAACACGAATCGGTAGAACTTCCAGGTCATCAGTGGAGGACGGGAAAACCGCTTCCTTCAAATCCGCGCGCAGTGCAAGTACGCCGCCTGCCAAGATCGATAGGTCGGGTTTCCTGGGCTTCTTTTTCGCCAGTTCGAAAAAGTCATACTGATAACTCTTCCACGCTTCCGAGAGCCGGTTCTGGTTGAATTTAAGCTCGATCGTCTCCTGCCCCCCCTCTCTCGGAAGTACGGATTGAAAGCCATTCGCTATGTTTATGGCAAAAATCTTCATGTCTAGAACGGAAAGGTACCCAAATAGATCTTAATTCTGATCACGGAAAGTCGCGCCGCGACATCGGCGTACGAAGTCGAACCTGTCAAGGCATTTTCGACGCTCTGGTAATACAAATCGGTATGCACGCGACGATGATACCGCCAATTCATGTTCATGCCATTGAATGCGCTGTCGATACTCATCCCCACATTGGCCAGGATTTTTCGCGAGTTGGCGGCCTGAGGCTCATTCTCTGCAACAATATGATGGCTTTCCTCAGATTTCTTTTTGGTATTTCCAGTTGCAGCTGCAATATTCTTAGCAAGTATCCTCGACGAGGCCATGACAGGTGGGCCCAGCTTAGCACCGATCGCCGCCCCCGCCGCCGCGCTCACAGCGACGATTTCCGGATTGGCTGGCGCGCAAACGCCACTGGTCGCCACGTCGCAACCGCCGGAGATCGCCACGTCGGCGGCGGCGCCAACCGCTCCACCGACCTCGGCGCCCGCTACCATATCCGCCTTCTTTTGATTGCCATCGTCGTCCGACGATGAGCCGCCGCAGAGGTAGCTGTCACTGACTTCCCGACATCCCGTCAGCTGGAACATACCGGTCGGATCCGTCTTGTTCAGCGGATCGTTGCCGACATACGCGTACATGTTCATGTCGTCCTTGTACCCGACAGGATCGGTTTGCAGGAACCGGCCGATTTGCGGGTAATACACGCGCGCCTTGTAATAATACATGCCGATTTCGTCCAGGTAGGCTTGTCCGGTATAGGCAAACCGGCCCTGGTTGTAGGCGCTGGGCACGCCAAATGCATCGTAGGTGTTGGTCGCCACCACGTTGCCTGCGCTGTCCGTGATCGCGATGACCGAGCCCTGGTGATTCCCGTGAATAAATTGCCGGTTCGCGCTCGTCACCGTTGCGCCGTCGTACATGACCAAGGGCTTGTCCACGCCCGCGCCAAATACATAGCGCTTGGTCATCGCACCATTTCGGTATTCCGCGACGAGCGAATCTCCGCTGTACAGGAAATTGGTCGTGGTGTCGCCGGTGATCTGGTACAGATGGCCAAATGGGTCGTACTTGAGCGTGGCGTTTTTCGCGCCGACGGTGTTGATCAGGCGGTTTTCGGCGTCGTACGTGTAGGTCGTTGCCCCGTCGGACGTCAGGTTGCCGTTATCGTCGTAGGCGTAGCTCTGGCTACCGACCTGCGTATATTCGTTCAGACCGTTGGCCGCATAAGCGCCGGCCGAGCTCCTGTTTTCGAAGTGCTCGAAATTGCTGTTGCTTAACGTGTCATTGACGATCTGCCCCGCCGGATTGTAGCCAAGCGTATGAGCGACATCGTACGAAGCACCGCTCGGGTCCAGGCCGATAACTTGCGGTCGGGAAGCGCTGTCGTAAGAAATCGCCGTGTTGACGGCGCCTGCCGTCGTCATGCTCTTGGGCCGCGCCAAGTTATATCTGCGTAAGCCGATTCATTATTTGTAATGCCGAAAAACGAGCAGATTCGAAAGGGCGAGCACGACTACTGGGAGCGCACTTACCCACGAATGCTTAAGTTTTATTTGGGAAAACGCAGAGACGCGACAGCGTAATGCCGGGCCGTGATGTCTCCAAGATGCCATCAATCAGCAGAATCTCCGGCTTGGCTCCGTATGCTTTGTATTTGTGGAGCAGACCAAAAACGCGCTGTATTTACTTTTTTATTATAATTTTAATTATATCGCTAATTTCCCGCTTGCCAAGAGGAAACTCAGCGGTTTTTAAATCTTTTTCTTAAACTTCCAAACGGTACGACCTGGTGCTCAGTTCACACAACACGACCTTTTGATGCCATTCATGAGGGAGAAGTGCAGTAAGCTGCAAAGTTAATAGCCGATACCCGCTGCACCTTTTTCCGCCCCGATAAATACGCTCAAGAATAAAGTAGAAATGCGTAAATATTCTCTCCACATATCACAAAATGCGAAATGGAAAGAAATAAAGTTTATTAAGTGGGCAGTGTCGCCTCAGCGAGACAATCTCAGCATGACGAGGCGCCGGGCAGCGCCGGCTGGGATGGCAGTGAGGTGACGGTATATGATGCGGACGGCTACGCGACTTCCGCCACGTTGGAGCTCAGCGTTACTTCAGCTACAGGCTGCAGCGCCGCCAGCTGCTCCATCAACTGCGCAAAGCGCTGCTGCCCCGGCAGCAGGCGGTCGACGTGGTGCAGCACCTCGCGCGCCTCAAGGGACAGGCGTTCGTCGTAGCCGTGCTGCTGCATGTGCGAGACCAGGATCTGGGCCGCGTTGAACAGGATGCGCTGGTTGTGCGGCGTGGTCTGGCGGGCATTGCGCATCCACGCGACCGCCTCGCCCAGCTTGCCGGTCTTCCACAGCAGGACGCCCTGATTCATCAGGTCGGACGCTTCCTTGCGCACGCTGCGGATCAGGGCTGCGCCCTCCTCGCCCAGGCGGCCCTTGTCGAAGATCTTCTGCACCTCGTCGAGCAGCAGCGGATGGTCGTGGTTGTTGCGCACGACCCAGCACAGCAGCTCGACCGGCGCCTCCTTGACGCCGACCGCGAACAGCAGCGTCGCCATCTCCAGGCAGGTCGCGGTGTCGGGTCGCTCGGCATCCGTGGCCAGCAGCGCTTCCAGCTCGTCGCCGGCCTTGCGCGCGCGCCGGTAGTCGCCGCTCTCGTGCCAGACCAGGCCCTCGGTGATCTTGGCGCGCAGCTCGAGGTCCGGGTGCTCGTGGCCGAACTCGCGCTGGGCCAACTGCAAGAGCGCCTGCGCTTCCTTGGGGTCGTTCTTCTGGCCGCAGACGCGCGCCAGGCCGAGGTAGGCGTCGGGCGTCCTGGCGATCGAGTACGCGCCGATCGCGATGCACTTGCGGAAGGCCTTTTCGGCCAGCGCCAGGTTGCCCAGCTTGAGCGCGGCCTGGCCCAGGCGGTTCTGGCGCGGCACCGAATTGGGTGACAGCCTGGCCGCACGCTCGAGGATCGCGCAGCCTTCCTCGGGCTTGCCGAGATTCTGGTAGGCCAGCGCCAGCTGGTCGTAGGCGTCGATGTAGTAGCGGTTCTCGGCGATCACGCCCTGGAAGGCCTGGCGCGCCTGCTCGAATTCGCCGTTGGCCAGGCGGATGCGCGCGATGCCGGCGCGCGCCCACTGGTACTCGCGCTGCTCGAGCACGCGCTCGTACACCTCGCGCGCACGCGCGGGCTCGCCCGAGCGCTCCAGCAGCTTGGCCTTCATGCGCAGCAGGTCGATCTCGTGCGCGCGGTTGAGCTCGGCCTGGGTGTCGCACAGTTTTGCCGCACGCAGGGTGTCCTTCTCGAAGACCGCCTGGTCGATCATGCGGAACACCTGCTTCTTGTGCCACACGCGGTTCAGGCGCGTCAGCAGCACGCCCTCGGTGATCGGCTTGATCAGGTAAGCGTCCGGCTGCTGCTCGGCCGCGCCCATCACCGACTCGACGCTCTTTTCGGCCGAGACCATCAGCCACACGGTGCTCGGATTGACCAGGTTGCGCACGCGCGCTTCTTCCAGCACCTGCTGGCCGTTCTTGCCCTCGCCGAGGTTGTAGTCGCACAGGACCACGTCGTAGCGCGTGCGCGCCAGCAAGCCGACCGCCTCGCCGCCGCTGGAAGCCTGGTCGATGTTCTTCGCGCCCAGGCTGCGCAGGCTCTCGCGCAGCAGCTGGCGCACGCCGACGAAATCGTCGACGATCAGGTAGTTCTTGTCGGCCCAGTCGATCGGCGCCGGCGCGGCCGGGCTGGCGACCGCGCCGGCAGCCGGGTTGGCGGCCGGGTTGGCGGCCGGGTTGGCGGCCGGGGGCGCGCTGGCGACCGCTGCGGGGGGAACCGGTGCGTTCACGGCAGCCTCAGGACGAAGCAGCCGCCGCCATGCAGCCCGCCATTCTCCAGGCGCACCTCGCCGCGGCGCTCGCGGTGCCGGTGCATCTTCGCGACTTCGCCAGAAAAATACAGGCCCAGGCCGGCGTTGTTGGTCAGGAAGTTGACGCCGCCGGCGGCGTCGCGCGCGCTCACCGTGCCGGCCCGCAGGAGCGCCGGCGGATAGCCCGGGCCGTTGTCTTCGACGCGCAGCTCGAGCCAGCCGTCCAGTTCGCGGATCGACAGGCGCACCGTGTCGCGGGTGTAGTGGATCGCGTTGTTGATCGCATGCGAGAGCACGCCGACGATCAGGTCTTCGTCCAGGTGCCAGACCAGGTCGGGGTCGTAGTCGAGTTCGAGCCGGATCCCGCGCGAGGTGAGCAGCACGCGCTCCAGCGCCGCGACCTGCTCGACCAGCTGGCCGAGCTGCAGCGGCTGCATGTCGAACGGGTAGGCCGGCGTGCCGACCTGCTTGTACAACGCCAGCAGCTGCATCAGGTTGTCGTTCAGGCGCTTGGTCTGGTACAGCATGTGCGCCATCTGCGGATACGCCGGATCAGCCGGCGCGGCAACGTCCGCCGCGCCGGCCGGCGCGTTCGCAACCAGCAGGCGCTCCAGCGTACCGGACAGGACGCTGATCGAATTTTTCATGTCGTGCGCGGTGGCGGCGAGGAACATGAACAGTTCCTGCGCATGCGGCGTTTCCATCAGCGTATCGTCCATCCTGGCCTTTATGCGAGCAATGTTGCTCAAAGCCAATTATACGCTTGGCCGCAAAAAATCCTTCTCCCATGTCAAACGCCGGGCGTCAGCTCCCCTGCGGAGCGCGTGGATTGCGGCGTGCGCGCAACACGAAGCGCGCCGGATCGAGCGCATCGACCAGCGTCGACTCCAGCGGCAGCGGCTCGCCCTCGAGCTGGGCCGCCAACAGCTCGGCCGCCCAGCCGGCCCAGATCAGCCCGCGCGACGCGTAGCCGAGCAGCGTGTGCAGGCCGGGATGGCGCGGCACGTCGCGCAGGCGCTCGGTGCCACCCAGTGCGTCGACGTCGGGCAGGCGACCCACCAGCGGCAGCCGGTCCGGCGCGATGCAGCGAAAGCCCACGCGCCCCTGCAGCGGCAGGTTTTCAAACGCATGCGGCTCCGACAGCAGGCCGCGCAGGCGCTCCAGGTTTTCCTGTTGGCTGGACGGCCACAGCGCCGGGTCGGGATCGAGGTCGTAGGTGGCGCCGGCGCTGCACACGCCGTGCGCCACCGGGGTCAGGTAGGCCTCGCGGCACAGCACCAGCGGCAGCGGAGGCAGCAGGCCGGCCGGTACATGCGTGACCTGGCCGCGCATCGCGGTGAGCGGCAGCGCCGATGCTTGCGGGATGCGCAGCGCGCCGACGCCATTGGCCAGGATCAGCGTGGGCGCGCGTGCGATTTCAGTCCCTAGCGCGTCCAGCACGCGCCAGCCCTCGGCCACCGCTTCGATGTGGACGTCGCCGACGCCCAGGCGCTGCGTCAGCTTCGCGCCGCAGGCCGCCAGCATCGCCGCGCAGACGCTGCCGGGCCGCGCCCAGCCGCCCTGGCGGAACAGCCAGCCGCCATCCGGGGCCGGCAAGCCGAGCAGCGCTTCGGCCTGCGGCCGCTCGAGCCACTCGGCAAACTCGCGCGGCAGCGTGCCGGCTGCGCCGATGGCGCGCTGCACGGCAGCGTGCTCAGCGTCGCGCGCGAGCTGCAGCACGCCGCAGGCCTGGCCTTCGATCGGGCCGCCGCTCAGGTCATCGCTCAGGCCATCGCTCAGGGCATCGCCACCCTGCAGCCCGCCCAGCGCGGCCCAGTGGCGCAGTGCGAACAGGTAGGCGCTGCGGGTCAGGCGCGTCGGGATGTTGTCGTCTTTCGAGACCAGCGGCATGAAGATGCCGGCGCGGTTGCCGGACGCCTCACCGGCCGGCTGCGCATGGCGCTCGACCAGCGTGACGTCCCAGCCGCGCGCGCACAGGCGTTCGGCCGCGGCGCAGCCGGCGATGCCGGCGCCGAGCACGATCGCGCGCCGCTCCGGCTCCGGCGGCGATGGCGGACGCGGCTTGCGGCTGGCGAAGCGGGCGCTTTGGGTGCTGCCGCGGCCGGCGTCATCGAACACGAAACCCTGCGCCGTCAAAGCCCCAACCTGCGCCGGGGTCAAGCCGCGCGCGTCGATCACCGCGTCCTGCGCGGCCACGCGCGCGAGCGGGCGCGCGAAGGCCTCGCCTGCCTGCGCCAGGCCATCCAGCACGAACAGGTCGACGCGCGCCGCCAGCTGGGCCAGCGCGGCATCGAGCGTGCTGCTCACCAGGTCGAGCGTCACGCCCGCATCCGGTTGCGGGATGCGGTGCACGCCCGGCATCAGGTCCGGGCTCAGTGCGATCAGGTGCAGGTGCGGCGGTTTGTCGGGGTCGGCGCGCCAGGCGTCGAGCCGCGTGCGCAGCGCGGCGCCGTCGCCGTCGCCGTGGTCGCCGTAAAACACCGTGAAGCGCGTGCGCCCGCGCCAGCGTTCAGCGGCGCGCACGGCAGAAGCAGGCGCGGTCGTGGTCGTCGACCATGCCGATGCCCTGCATGTAGGCGTAGACGATGGTCGAGCCGACGAACTTGAAGCCGCGTTTCGATAGGTCTTTCGAGATGCGGTCGGACAGATCGGTCCTGGCGGGACGCGCGCCATCCGGCCAGTCGTTGACGATCGCCTGGCCGTCGACGAAGGCCCACAGGTACCGGTCGAGCGTGAGGCCCTGCTCGCGCAGCGCCAGGTAGGCGCGCGCATTGTTGATCGCCGCGCCGACCTTCAGGCGGTTGCGCACGATGCCCGGGTTGGCCAGCAGTTCGGCCACGCGGGCGTCGTCGTAGCGCGCGATCTTGTCGGCGTCCCAGCCGTCGAAGGCGGCGCGGTAGTTGTCGCGCTTGTTGAGGATGGTCTCCCACGACAGCCCGGCCTGCGCGCCCTCGAGGTTGAGCATCTCGAACAGCGTGGTTTCGATATGGCAGGGCACGCCCCACTCGTGGTCGTGATACGCGATGTAGTTGGGGTTGGCCAGGTTGGCCCAGGTGCAGCGGGTCGGGTTCATCCTGCCAGTATAAACGCCCTACCAGGGCAGCGGAATCGCCTGGCCGTCGGCATCGACCACCGGCACCGGCGACACCGCCAGGACGCCATACAAGGTCAGGTCGTCGCTGCCGGTGTTGACGATCTGGTGCAGCTCGTTGGGCCGGCACAGCAGCACGGTGCCCGCCGCGCACGGGGTTTCGACGCCCTGGTGCAGCATGATGCCGCTGCCGCCGGTGAACACGATCACCTCTTCGCAATCGTGCCGGTGCAGCGGAGTCGCCGACCCCGGGCCCAGCGATTGCTGCCATACTTCGAACGATGTGATCCCGCCGGCGGCCGAGGCCAGGGTGCGGTGCGTCAGGCCGGGCAGTTCGACGGCGGGGATCGTATTGACGTTGCGGACTTCCATGGTCGCTCCTTCGATTGTGAGTGGATGCGCGCATTATCCGCAGCGACCGACTTACAGGGAACGGCACCGCATGTCTAAACCGATTGGACTCAAAGTCAACACCGGCGCGCAAGAGCTGATGAAGCAGCGCTCCTTCGTGCAAACCGTACGCACCGGCGGTATCAGCAGCGCCGCGCGCCTGCTCGGGCTGACGCCGTCGGCGGTCAGCAAGAACATCGCGCGCCTGGAGGCGGAGCTCGGGGTGCAGCTGCTGGCGCGCGACAACCGCAACCTGGCGCCGACCGAACGTGGGCTGCAAGCTTATGCCGCCTACGCCGAGCTGCTCGACCAACTCGACACGCTGCAGCACACGCTGGCCGCGCCCGCCGAGCTGGGGGGCCAGCTGGCGCTGTCGATACCGGCCGGCGCCCTGCCCTGGCTGGCGCCGCTGCTGGCCGACTACCGGCGCGCTCATCCGGGCGTCCAGCTGCGCCTGAACGTCGACGATGGCCACAGCGACCTGGTACGCGACCGCAACGATCTCGCATTGCGCTTCGGCCGCCTGAAGGACAGCAACGTGCGTGCCCTGGCGCTGATGGCGACGCCGTTGGTCATCTGCGCCGCGCCCGCCTACCTCGAGCGCGCCGGGACGCCGCTCGGTCCGGCCGACCTGGCCGCCCACGAAGGCATGCAATTCCGCCTGCCCGACAGCGGCCGCCCGCGTCCGCTCGAGCTGCCCGCCGGAACGCCCGGCTGGCGCGCGGTGGCGACGATCGACGATGGCCAGGCACTGGTGCAGGCGGCCCTGGCCGGCTTCGGCCTGATCCAGGCGCCGCAGATGTTGGTGCAGCAGGAACTGGACGCCGGACGACTGGTCGAGGTGCTGGCCGGACACCGTCCGGCGCCGCTCGAGGTCAGCCTGCTGTTCGCCGCCAGTCCCTGGCTGCCGGCCCAGGTGCGCGCCTTCGTCGACCTGGCCAGGGAACGCTTCAGGCCGGCGCCGGAACATGCGCCGCGGATCGACGAGACGTCCTAGACTGCACGCATCCGATCGTCGAGAACAGGGAGCTCGCATGGCACGTATCTTCATTTCCGGCTCGTCCACCGGCCTGGGCCTGATGGCCGGCCAGCTGCTGGTTCAACAGGGCCACCGGGTGGTCCTGCACGCGCGCACGCGCGAGCGCGCCGCGCATGCGCGCGAGGCGCTGCCGCAGTTTGACGCCATCGTCGAGGGCGACCTGGAGACGCTGGCCGGCATGCGGGCCGTCGCCGGGCAGGCCAATGCGCTGGGCCGCTTCGACGCGGTCATCCACAATGCCGCGGTCGGCTACCAGGAAGGCCAGCGTGAAACGAGCGACGGCTTGCCGCACGTGTTCGCCGTGAACACGCTGGCCCCGTATGTGCTGACGGCATTGATGGGCGGTGAAGACCAACGGCCGGAGCGGCTGGTCTATCTCAGCTCTGGCATGCACCTGCACGCCGACGCGCATCTGGCCGACCTGGACGACCTGCTGTGGCGCAAGCGCCGCTGGAGCGGTTCGAGCGCCTACGCCGAGAGCAAGCTGCACGACGCCATGCTGGCCTTCGCCATCGCGCGGCGCTGGCCGCAGGTCTGTTCGAACGCGCTGGAACCCGGCTGGGTGCCGACCCGCATGGGTGGCCGCGGCGCGCCCGACGACCTCGACCAGGGCCACCGCACCCAGGCCTGGCTGGCCGCAGGCGACGATCCGGCCGCGCGCGTGAGCGGCCGCTACTTCTATCACATGCGTCCAAAGAGCCCGAACCCGCAGGCGCAGGACCCGGCGTTGCAGGACCGTTTACTGGCCCTGTGCGCCGAGCTGTCGGGGGTGGCGCTGCCGGACTAGGACAGGCACTTGATCGGATCGGCACCAAATCTGACCGAAGTCGCACAAAATATCGTGGTTTTCGGCGCTAGACTGGCTGCCTCTCAACTGACGAGGCATCCATGAACTCACCGCATCCCACGCCTTCCGCCCGCTTTCGCGTCAACAGTCCCGACATGGCCGATGGCCGCGTCGCCCGCGCGCAGTTCGCCAACATCATGGGCGGCGACGGCGACAACCTCTCGCCCCAGATCGAATGGCACGACGCGCCGGCCGATGCGAAAAGCTTCATCGTCACGCTGTACGATCCGGATGCCCCGACCGGCTCCGGCTGGTGGCACTGGGCGGTTGCCAACATTCCCGGCACGGCCCGCGCACTGGCGCGCGGCGCCGGCACCGACGAGGCGCTGCTGCCCGAGGGTGCGCTGCAGGTCAACACCGACATGGGCGTGCCCGGCTACGGCGGCCCGCTGCCGCCGCCTGGGGAAACACATCGTTACGTCGTCACCGTGACGGCGCTCGACGTGCCGCGCCTCGAACTGCCACCGACGGCGACGCCGGCCCTGTTGGCGTTCATGGCGCTCGGTCACACAGTCGGCAAGGCCTGCTTCACCGCGCAGGGTTCGCGTTGAACGCATCCGCCCGCGTCATCCACGCGCGGCCCGGCCTCGGCGCCACGGCCCGTGTCGCGCAGGGCCGCGAGCTCGTGATACTGCGCATCCGCATCGACCAGCCGGTGCTGATCCTGGTCGAGCGCGGCGTCAAGACCGTACGCGCCGAACGCGGGGCACAAGCGCGGGCCCAGCCAGGCCAGGCGATCGTCCTGGCCGGCGGTCAGACGGTCGATTTCAGGAACGCCGTGTCGGAAGGCGCGCATTATGCGGCGCGCTGGCTGGTGTTCGATCCTGCGCTGCTGGATGACGCCAGCTACCGCGACGCCGCCGCGCGCAGCGACGCGGCCAATCGCCCTGCGGCGCCGGTGTGTCTGCTGGCCGACGTGGACCCGGCCTTGACGGCGGCCGTCGCCCACGCCGAGCAGGCGCTGGCGCCCGACGCGGTCGTCCCCGACGCGATCGCGCGCCTGCGCCTGCTCGAAGCGATGCATTGGCTGCTGGAGGCCGGCATCGTGCTGCATAGCGCGTCGCTGGCGCAGGACGTGTCGGCGCGCGTGCGCACGCTGACCGCCGGCCGCCTGGAACGCGACTGGAGCGCCGGCCGCGTGGCCAGCGAACTCGCGTTGTCGGAAGCGACGCTGCGACGCCGCCTGGCCGCCGAAGGAACTTCGCTGTCGGCGCTGCTGGTCGAGGCCAGGATGGCGACCGCGCTGACGCTGCTGCAGGCGACCGAGCAGCCGGTGTCGGACATCGCCGCCGCCGTCGGCTACGAATCGCCGTCGCGCTTCGCGGTGCGCTTCCGCCAGCGCTTCGGTTTCGCGCCGACCGCCGTGCGCGGTCATGACCGCGCCCAATGATGCCCCAACGTGGAGAAATCCCATGCTCACCATCCATCACCTAGGCCATTCTCAATCCGAACGCATCGTCTGGCTCTGCGAAGAGCTCGGCCTGCCCTACGAACTGCGGCGTTACACGCGCGATCCGGTCACCCGGCTCTCGCCACCGGAGCTGAAGGCCCTGCACCCACTCGGCGCCGCGCCTGTCATCGAAGACGACGGCTTGCTTCTGGCCGAATCGGCGGCGATCGTCGAATACCTGATCGTCAAGCATGGCGGCGGCCGCTTCAAGCCCGGCCCCGAGCGATCGGACTACGCCGACTTCCTGTACTGGTTCCACTTCGCCAACGGCAATCTGCAGCCGGTCGTGATGCGCACCATGACGGCGCAGCGCGCTGGGCTGCCGGCCGGGCACCCGCTGCTGGCGAACACGCAGGAGCGCCTCGCGCGCGCGTTCGCGCACGTGGACGCGCGCCTTACCGAGGCGCCCTGGCTCGCGGGCGAGGACTTTTCGGCGGCCGACATCATGAGCGCCTTCACGTTCACGACGATGCGCCTGTTCCAGCCGATCGACCTGGCACCCTGGCCGCATATCCGCGCCTGGCTGCAACGCATCGGCGAACGGCCGGCCTACCGCCGCGCGATGGCCAAGGGCGACCCGGACCTCGCGCCGCTGCTGGATTGACGTTCAGTTCGGTGCCGCGGCCTTGCCGTCGTACTGGCGCTGCTTGGCGTCGTAATACCCCTTGAGCGTCCAGAACGCCTGCTTCTTCTTGCCGTCGTCCGAAATCAGGCCCTTGCGGTTCCAGAAGTCCTGGAAGTACGGGTGCGGGCGGCGCGGCGAGCGGAAGTCGACCAGCACCCACGGCGTCATCCCGCGCAGGCCCGGGATCTTGTCGAGCATCTGGAACTGGTTGCGGTACAGCGCGTCCTGGTACTCCTCGCTCCAGCGCGTGTCGGCATCGGCGTGGTAGCCGGCGAGCGCGTCGGCGCCGAACTCGGTGATAACGACCGGCTTGTCGTACTTGATGTTGAAGTGATAGTTCAGCATCTCGGCATTGCTGGCCCAGTACCAGCCGGCGTACTCGTTGAAGCTGGCCAGGTCGAGCTGGTCGGCCAGCGGGTCCTCCACCGTCACCTCGTTGCCCTTGCGGTGGATTTCCAGCGCGGCCGCGACCAGGCGCGTGTCGTCGAGCGCATGCGCGGTTTTTGCGAGTTTGCCCATGAAGGCGTTGCGCGCGTCGCTTTCCGGGGTCTCATTCCCGACCGACCAGACGATCACGCTGGCGCGGTTCTTGTCGCGCACGATCAGGTCGGTCAATTGCGCGTTGGCGTTGGCGTAGGTGTCCGGGTTGGTCCACGAGATGGTCCAGTAGACCGGCACCTCGGCCCAGACCAGGATGCCCATCTCGTCGGCCAGGCGGATCATCTCCTCGCTGTGCGGGTAATGCGCCAGGCGCACGTAATTGCAGTTCAGCTCCTTGGCCCACTGCAGCAGCATGCGCATGTCGCCCTGGCCGCGCAGGCGGCCCGGGATCAGCGGGTTCTCGTCGTGCATGGCGACGCCACGCAGGAAGATCGACTTGCCGTTCAGGAGGATGTCGTGGCCGCGCGTCTCGATGGTGCGAAAGCCGATGCGGTCGCTCACCTTGTCTTCGCCGGCCTGCAGCTGAACCGCGTACAGCTTCGGGCTGTCGGGCGACCACAATTGCAGCTTGCCGTCGGCGACCGGCAGGTCGATGGCGGCGCGGCCCATCGCGTCGGTGCGCACGGTGGCCGTGAGGCCGGCTTCCGGAATCGTCAGCGTGACCTGCTGCTGTTTCGCCGCGCCGGCCATCTGCACGTAGCCCTGGATGCGATGGCGGTCGTGCCGGGCCAGCTGCACCTTGTAGTCGGCGATGTAGGTCGCCGGCAGCTCGGCCAGCATGACGTCGCGCGTGATGCCGCCGTAGTTCCACCAGTCGGTGTTCACGGTCGGGATCTCGTCCTGGTGGCGCGTGTTGTCGGCCTTGACCACGACGAAGTTGCGCCCCTTGACCAGTTTGTCGGTGACGTCGAACTGGAATGGCGTGAAGCCGCCCTTGTGCATGCCGAGCTTCTTGCCGTTCAGGTAGACGTGCGCCTCGTAGTTGACCGCGCCGAAGTACAGCGCGTAGTGCTTGCCCGGCTTCGGATCGGCCTGGAATACCTGGCGCAGCCAGACGGTGCCTTCGTACAGCTGCAGCTTTTCGGCTTGCGAGTTCCAGTCGCCCGGCACCTTCATGGTCGGCGATGCGTCGAAGTCGTACTCGACCCAGTCGGTCTTGTCCTTCGGCTTGCGGTCGTCATAAAAGCCGCCCTTGCCGCTGGCCGACTGGTCGAACGGCATGTGGCGGTAATCGTAATAACCGTTTTCGTAGGGGTCGATGATGTACGACCAGCGCCCGTTCAGGCTCAGGTGCGTGCGCCCGTAGATGTTCTGGATCGGCGCCATCAGGCTGCTGGCCTGGGCGTTTTTCGATGGCTGGCCGGCCAGTTGCACATCGACCGGCGGCTGAGCGGCCTGAGCGGCACCGGCGGCATGGGCGGCCTGCAAGACTGGCAGCGCGAAGGCGGCGCAGGCAAGCAGCCGGGCGAAGGGGTGGGTCATCGTCGTCTCCTGGTTGTGTCGGCGCGTTAGCGCTACCGATGTTATTGCAGGAATGTTATCGACAATGGATGGGGCCGTCAAAGCCGGCCGCGACGTGCAGGATTGAAAGCGGATTCCTCCGACCTGACTTATCGCCGCATGGATATTTCCACGATGCATTTGTAATCTCTTCCAAGCTATAATTACGCAGATCAATCATGCGCATTGCCCCGACGCCTATCCATTCAAGTGGTTTCGCGTGCCTTGCGGTCCCGGCCAATCGATGACTTCCCTGGCGATCCGCTTGATTATTTTGAAATATTGCCTTCCAAGTCATTGTAGGTCTTCACTCTTCCATGCGTACCGAAAACAACATTCCCGCTTTCGTTATCAGCCTGCCCAAGATAAAGAACGTCGCGAACATCTCGAAACGCAATTGCGGAAGTTGAGCATTCCGTATGCGATCACGGAAGCCGTCTATGGCAAAGCCTTATCGGCTGAAGAACTGGCGGCTTCCTACGATCCCGAAAAGGCGATCTGGCGTTTTAACCGGGAACTGTCGAAGGATGAAATCGGCTGCGCGCTCAGCCACATGAACATTTACCGCAAGATGGTCGCTGAAGACATTCCGCATGCGCTCGTGCTGGAAGACGATGCCAATCTGTTGGATGACCAGCTGCCGGCGACGCTGTCGAACCTGGCGTGGCATTACCCGGCCAGCCTTCCCATCGCGGTACTGCTGAGCCATGCGAAGCGCTACGACGAGAATACCGAAGATCGCCTCCACAACCAGCACCGGCTGTATGAAGCCTATCGCGGCGTCTGCGCGCATGGTTATTTCATTACCAAAGCAGCGGCGCAAATGATGGTCGAAAAACTCTTTCCGATCTACGTCGTGGCGGACAAATGGGAATACTTTCAGGAAGAATTCTTCCCTGTAAAAGTCCTGGTGCCGTATTCGATTGGCCTGACCTCGGCCTCGCTTGCTTCGAACATCGGTGAGTCGTCCGATAGGATAAAAGAGCTGAGCGAAATGCGCGGCCGGAATTACATGTACTACGTACGAAAGTACTTCAAGCGCATCGGGTACCTCTTCCGATCGCGTCCGTTTGTCAAAATCAAATACCAGGAAAAGCTGCAGTCCGACATGCATTGATCCAATGCGATCGTGCATGCGTCAGCGCGGGGCAGGCCGTCGGCACCCCTAAGCCACATCGTTAACATTTCCACAATGAAAAAACCGCTGCCCCGACATCCGGAACAGCGGTTCGCGACAGTTGGCCGAGCGTTTCCGGTCGGTCAGTCGTGTTATTTGCCCGAAGTCGTACCCGACTTGGTCATGTCCATCTGCTGGGCCGATTTCAGGTGCTGGTCGACCACCGGTGCGTGCTGGTCGGCCAGGGCCTTGACGTCCGCATCCTTGATCTTCTTGGCATCGGCCATCAGCTTTTTCTGGACCATGCTGTGGTCCTTGACGCCGCCATTCTGCATATAGGCTTTGTCGAAAGCGTCGCCGCTCATCTTTTCCAGCTTGGCGGCCATGGCCTTGTGGGCCGAATCCGGCTCGGTCGGCAGGGTCACGCCTTTTTGCTGGGCCACGGCTTGCACCTTGGTCAGCGCGGCGCTGTGGTCGTCGATCATCTGCTGGGCGTAGGCCTTGACGCTGGCGCTCTGGGCCTTGCTGACGGCGATCTTGCCGGCTGCGACTTCGTTGATGTCAGCCTGGGCCATGTCCATCATGGCTTTCTTGTCGCCGCTGCTCAGCGAAGCACCCGACGAACCGGTGGCGCCGGCTGCGCCGGATTGGCCCATGCTCGACGAGCCGGCTTCCGGACGGCTTTCCATGCCGGTGCTGTTGCTGTTGCCCATGGTGCCGGCCGAGGTGGTCTTGCCCGAGGTGTTCGGGGCGGCCTGGCTACCGGTGCCGGTGCCCATCTGGCCCATGTTCTGGCCGGCGGCGGTGGTAGCGGATTGGGCGTGCACGCCGAAGCTGCTGAACATGGCGGCCACTGCCGACACGGCAAGCAGCCCTTTCAAGGTTTTATTGTTTTGCATTTTGTTCTCCTGATTTCATCGAATTGAAAGTTGGCGCTTGACGGCGGGGCGCCGTGCGCAAAAGCGCATATAAAAATTACAACGCCGAGCTAGTGTAGCGCCGTGTTTTGCAACACAGCGCGCGTTAGCCTGCAGGAAACAAAAACAAAAAAGCAGCCGCATGGGCCGCTTCGTGGTGGTCGAGAACGAGATCAGCGGAAACTGAGCGTCCCGGTCAAGTCGCCGGGCGGACGCGCGCCGCGCGCTTCGAAGGCCGCGTTGCGCGCCGCGATGCCTTCCAGCAGCGGCAAATCGTGCAGGCGCGTGATGAAGCGCAGGATCGAGGTGGTGTCGTAGAAATTGTGGTCGACGGCGCCCTTCTTGGCGTATGGCGAGATCACGATCGCCGGGATACGCGTGCCCGGCCCCCAACGGTCGCCCTTGGGCGGCGCCACGTGGTCCCACCAGCCGCCGTTCTCGTCGAAGGTGACCACGATGACCATGTCCTTCCACTGCGGCGACTGCTTCAGGTGGGCGATCACGTTGGCGACGTGGGCGTCGCCGGATTCGATGTCCGAGTAGCCGGCGTGCAGGTTCAGGTTGCCCTGCGGCTTGTAAAACGCGACCGCCGGCAGCTTCCCGGCCAGCGCATCGGCGATGAATTTGTTCGAGATCGGGCTGTCGCCCAGGCCGCCGTCGCGCAAGTGCTCGGCGCGCGCGGGCGTGCCCGGCGCGAACTGCTTGAAGTAGTTGAACGGCTGGTGGTGGAACTGGAAGTTCGGACGCGTGCCTTCGCCGCGGCCGTCCAGCGCCGCCTGGAATGCGCCGGCGTACCAGGCCCAGCTCACGCCGCGCCGGGACAGCAGGTCGCCGATGGTGTCGTAGGTCTGCGGCGGCAGCACCGACGGGTCGTCCGGGTCGGCCATCTGCGGATCGCCGCCCGGCGCCGGGCGCACCCAGGTCGGCTGGTACGGCGGCGCCATCGTGTTGACCGCGTAGCCGTCCGGGGTGATGGTCCCGTTGTTGACGAACTTCGGCTTGCCCTCCAGCGCGGACTTGGGCGAATCCGGCGCTTGCTTGAGACGATAGCCCTGCGGGCCGTCGTCCAGCACGGCGATCTTCTTGGCGGCCGGCGTTGCGTGCGCATTGAAATACTCGGGCGTGCGCGCGCTGACCAGGAACTGGTGGTTCAGGTAGGAGCCGCCGAAAGCGGCCATGAAGAAGTTGTCGCACAGCGTGTACTCGCGCGCGATCTGGAACAGGCCCAGGTTCTTCGAAGTCTCGCCGTAACGGCCCATGACCAGGCCGCCGCTGTCGGCCCAGGCGACGAAGCCGTCGTTCTTGCCGCCATTGATCTGCATCTGGTTGTGATAGAACAGGTGGCACAGGTCGCGCGTGACCAGGCCTTCCGGCAGCGGCTTGCCCTCGGCATCCGTCAGCTTGAACGGCGCATTCGGCAAGCCATGGATCTGGTCTTCCTTGATCAGGTAATCCTTGCCGCCCAGGTTCTGGCGCGCCGGCACCATGCCGCCCCAGACCTTCGGCAGCGCCGGCAGGACCGAGCCGTCGCGGTCCTTCTGCTGCGCGGCTTGCGCGGACACCGCCGACAGCGGCTGCGCCAGGCCGGGGAAATCGGCGAACAGGTTGTTGAAGCTGCGGTTTTCCAGGTAGATCACGACGACGTTCTTGACGTTCGCCTTGAGCTTGGCGTCGAGCGAACCCTTGGTGGCCGCACCAGTGGCCGCATCCGTCTTGCCATCGCCGTGACTGCCCTGGGCCGCCTCGGCGCCGACCGGCAGCGAGCCCGAGAGCCCGACCGCGGCGGCGGCCTGAAAGATCTTGCGGCGCGCTGGGCTGGCCGGCTGGCCGGCCGCAGTGCGTTTGCGGTCGCGCTCTTGGGCTTGATCGTGGTCTTGATCGTGGTCTTGCACTGGATTCTCCTGGACAACGGCGGTTCGACACCGGCAAACGAAGATTATCTGTGCTTTTTGCTTAAGGGAAAAGGGAAAAGAGGCAAGAACCTGGCGGCTAAAGCCCAGTCATTACGCATGAAAACGTCACGAAAACGTCAAACGCCTGTCACATACGACCGCCAAAATAGGCCTCGCTCCTAGGGAAAAGAGCCAGGCGGCTTGGCCGCCCTACCGGCGCCGGCGGTCGGGAAACATACCGGCACCAATTCCGCAACATGCCCCGCGATTGTGGCAAGATCCGCAAGCCACAATCGCGGGAGAACGCATGAATCCAGGCTCGAGCGTCTTGCTCGACGAACCTGCACGAGAAGCGCGCTTGAGAAACGCGCGGCTTACCCGCACGAGACGGCCGGCTTCACGGACGCCGTGCATGCCGCCCGCCTTCACGACCAGCCTGGCGCCGGTCGGAAAAGCCGGTTCCTGGCGGTGAAGGCGCCATCAAAACCCGGCGCGCTCGCGCAGATTGCGCTGCACATGCTTGCGCGCACGCGGCAACGCCTGGACCGCACGTTCGGCCAGCACGCCTTCGATGAAGCCGAGCAGCGCCGATTCCTGCGGCACGCGCTCGCGCAACTCGGCGACCAGCTCGCGCGCGACGGCGGCGTCGTTGATCTCGCCGAGCTCGTCCTGCATGCCGCTCAAGAGCTCGTGGCGCCGCGCGCCGCGCTTGCCGTGGCCGAGGGTGGCGAAGAACTCGCGCGCATAGCGCTCCTTCTTGGCGGCGATGCGCACCTTGTGCAGGCACTCCGGCCGGCTCAGGTCGAGCTGGCGCGCGCGCTTGCGTACGCGCGCGGCCGCGTGCTGCACCAGCTGCGGCGCGGCCTTGGCGACGCGCTGGTCGAGCGGCTCCGACGGCAGGCCCGGCTGCTGCCAGCCGCGCCCGGCGATCCAGCCGCCCAGCGCCAGCATCAGCGTGGTATAGCGCGGGCTGTTCACGGCCCCGCGCACGCGCGAGCGATGACGCTCGGCTTCCTCGCGCGCCGCCACCCGTACGCGCTCCATCGCCGGCTGGTGTTCATCCGCCAGCGGCAGCGCCGGCAGCAGCGTGTCGATGAAAACGTCCCAGTTGCGGGCGTCGCCGAGTTCGGCGGCCAGCCACTCGATGTCGGCCGCCATCGGCTCGGGCAATTGCACCATGTCGCGCACCATCGCCAGGGCCGCGCGCAGGCGGCGCAGGCCGACGCGCATCTGGTGCAGGCTTTCGACGCCGCCGGTCAGCACGCCGCGCTCGTTGGCTTGCATCTGCTGCAGGCAGTTGCGCACGATCTCGGCCAGCGCTTCGCCCATGCTGGCCTTGCGTCCGAGCTTGACCGGCGCGGCCTTGACGGCCTGCGGCTTGGCCGCCTCGGCCGCCATTGCGTAACCGCGTTCGGCCTTGCTGATGTTCTCGATGCGCACCGGCGTGGCCTCGTGCACCTGGCGCGCCAGGTCGTACAGCATGGCCGGGTCGCCGCTCTTCATCTCGAGTTCGAGTTCGCGTACCGGCACCGCATGGTCGCCGCGCTGCAGCTCGCCGATGTCGAGCGCGCACTCGACCTGGCCACCCCCGTCCGGCAGTGCGATCAGCCAGCTGGTGCGCTTGGTGCGGTTGACAAAGACCGGCTCGAGCTGGATGTGGTGGCCGTCGCCCAGCTTGGCGCCGAGCTTGTGCGCGAGGTCGGGCAGCACCTGGTGCAGCTGGCGCGCGAACAGCTCGGGGTCGGGCTGGTCGGTCGGGACGTCGGCTTCGAGTTCGGTGCGCCGGTGCAGCCCGGCCAGCGCGCTGCCGCCGCCCTTGAGCGTCTGCACGTGATGGTTGCCGTCGGTGCGCACGCGCAGCGCGAACCCGTGCTTCCACAGCGTGAAGTCGGGGGTATCGAAATACTGGTCGACGTGGTCGCGCTCCTCCGGTTTCGAGACTGCGTGTTCACGCAGTACCGGCGACTTCGTAATTTGGGTAGCGCCGGTCGCATTGACCGCCAGCTTGATTTCGCATTCCATGTGAGCTCCTTGCCGAGTCGTCTACTCTACCGTGTTCCGAATAGGCGCGGCACACCAGAGCTTGGCCCATGGTAGCGCTTCTTTGTGTCACTTTGATGTCAATCACTCATCTTGCATTGGGCGTGGAATGCGGGCTAGCCACCTGGGACGTTGCGTGTAGCCGCGTGCGAACGGCGTTTGCGATACCGCAAGCCAAAGTCAAGCGGCCGCATCACGATGCCTAGTGGAAAGCTCGTGCCTTGCGTGCAAGCATCGATAACGGCGCCATGCCGAGTGTGGGGAAATTGCTGCTTTTAGGAACTTTTTTTGCGCCTCAGAAAGAAAGTGCTACCGGGAAATACAAATTGAGCGCTATGATTTCGAACAGCAGCACATCGGTCGCTGCTCAACGGAGAATTTCATGAAAATCATGTTTATGGCTGGTGTGTCGGGTGTGAGCGTTCTGATGATTTCGGCCCTGCTGGTGCTGTCGGTACGTGACGATATGCGCCAGGATGCGCGCGAGATGGCCGCCGTCACCCACGACGCGACCGTGCAGGTTGCCCGCAACTGAGATGTGTCGCGGCGGATCAGGTTCGGCCCGCCATCCGGCGCTGGTGCTGTTCCGGATACCAGCCCGTAAACCAGGCCGCCGTCCATAGCGCGGCCACGATCGCCAAGATGCCGCCCGCGCGCGGCAGCCCCGGCATCACATCGATCACGACGTCGGCCACCACCAGCACGCCAAAGGCCAACGCCCAGGCGGCGCTGATCACGTAATTCACGCGTAGGAAATCGGGACGTTCCCAATGTTCGGGCGCGGCGCGCTCGCGTGCGTACTGCAGCGAGAACGGCCGGCCCAGCACCATCGTCGACAGCACGATCAGCAGCAGGCCGGCATCCACGCGCAGGCGCACGTCAACGATTGTCCATTGCTCGCCCATGGCCAGATGCAGCAGCGTCAGTCCGCCGAACAGCAGCAAGGTCCCGACCTCGAGCAGCTTGACGCTGCGCCCCGGCGTGATCAGGTCGCGCATCAGCAAGGCGGCCGCCGCCACCGCGCCAGCGGCCAGCCCGACCGGGATGCTCAGCAGGCGCTCGACGATCACGAAAACGATGAACGGCATGAATGCCAGCAGCAGGTTCATGGTGCCCTCCCTCGCCAGATGACCTGGCGCTGCTGGTTTGATCCCGTGCGGGCGGGATCGTTCGGCTGTCCGGACAGTAAAGCCGTTCAGTCGAACCTGCTGAAATCCGGCTTCCTCTTCTCGAAGAACGCCGTGAACGCCTCCTTGGCCTCGTCCCCGACCAGCATCGCCGAAAAGCGCTCGTTCTCCGCCGCGATGGTCTCCTTGACCAACGCCGCGCGCGAACGCTTCATCAGCGCCTTGGTCGTGCGGATCGACGCCGGCGGCAATTTGACCAGCTTGGCCGCCTGCCTTTGCGCGAAGGCCAGCAGCTCGCTAGATGGCAGCACCTTGGCCACGATCCCCATCTCGAACGCTTCCTGGGCGCCGAAGGCTTCGCCCAGCAGCAGCTTTTCGGCCGCGCGCGTATAGCCGGCCGCTTGCGCGACCAGCAGCGACGATGCGAACTCCGGGCACAGGCCCAGCTGCGCGAACGGCATCGAGAACCTGGCCGTGTCGGCCGCGTACACCAGGTCGCAGTGCATCAGCATCGTGGTGCCGATGCCGACCGCGGCGCCGGCCACGGCCGCGACGACCGGCTTGCTGCTCGATTCGAGCGCGCTCATGAACTGGAACACCGGGCGGTCCTCGGTCATCTTGCCTTCGCCGACGTTGTTCAGGAAATCGTCGAGGTCGTTCCCGGCGGTGAAGATCTCCGGCTTGCCGGTGATGAGGATGGCGCGCACGCCGGCGTCGCCCTCGGCGTCGCGCAGGGCTGCGGCCATCGTCGAATACATGGCGCCGGTGATCGCGTTCTTGCGCTCGGGGCGGTTGAATTCGATGGTGAGGATGCCGTCCGTTTTGCTGGTCTGGATGTCCATTCAGGGTCTCCTTGTCTTGATATGAAAAAAGGCGCTGCAGGTGTTCCCACAGCGCCTTTCTGTCAGTGCTACCCGAGGATTACACGCGCTCGATGATGCCCGCCGCGCCCATGCCGGCGCCGACGCACATGGTCACCATGCCGTACTTCAGGTTGTTGCGGCGCAGGGCGTGGACCACGGTCGCGGCGCGGATGGCGCCGGTCGCGCCCAGCGGGTGGCCCAGGGCGATCGCGCCGCCCAGCGGGTTCACCTTGCTGGTGTCCAGGCCGAGGTCGCGGATGACGGCCAGCGCCTGCGCGGCAAACGCTTCGTTCAGCTCGATCCAGTCCAGCTGGTCCTGGCTGATGCCGGCGGCGGCCAGCGCGGCCGGGATCGCGACCTTCGGACCGATGCCCATGATCTCCGGTGGCACGCCGCGCACGGCGAACGAGGAGAACTTGGCCAGCGGGGTCAGGTTGTGCTCCTTCAGGATCTTTTCGCTGACGACGATCAGCGCGCCGGCGCCGTCCGACATCTGCGACGAGGTCGCGGCGGTCACACTGCCCTTGGCGGCGAACACCGGCTTCAGCTTGGCCATCGATTCCATGCTGGCGTCGGCGCGCGGGCCTTCGTCGGCATCGACGGTGCGGCGCTTGACGTCGACTTCGCCGGTCGCCAGGTTCGGCGTGCGGGTGGTGATCTCGACCGGGGTGATCTCGTCCTTGAAGTAACCGGCCTGCTGCGCGGCGATGGCGCGGCGGTGCGATTCCAGGCCGAAGGCGTCCTGGTCTTCGCGCGAGACCTTCCACTGCGCGGCGACCTTCTCGGCGGTCAGGCCCATGCCGTAGGCCAGGCCGACGTTCTCGTCTTCGAACACGCGCATGTTGATCGACGGGTGGTGGCCCATCATCGGCACCATCGACATCGATTCGACGCCGCCGGCGATCATCACGTCGGCTTCGCCCACGCGGATGCGGTCGGCCGCCATCGCCAGCGCGGTGATGCCCGAGGCGCAGTAGCGGTTGACGGTGACGCCGCCGACGGTGTTCGGCAAGCCGGCCATCACGACCGCCTGGCGGGCGATGTTGAAGCCCTGCTCGGCTTCCGGGAACGAGCAGCCGATCACGGCGTCGACGATCAGCGCCGGGTCCAGGTTCGGCACGGCCGCCATCGCGCCCTTGATCGCAGCGATCAGGAGGTCGTCCGGGCGGGTCTTGTTGAACATGCCGCGCGGCGCCTTGCCGATCGGGGTGCGGGTCGCTGCGACGATGTATGCGTCTTGAAGTTGTTTGCTCATGTCAGTAGTCCTTGTTGTCCGCAGCGGCTCAGTTACGTACCGGCTTACCGGTCTGCATCATGCCCATGATCCGTTCCTGGGTCTTCGGATTGTTCAGCAGCGATACGAAGGCCTTGCGCTCCATGTCGAGCAGCCACTGCTCGGACACGAGGCTGCCCTGGTCGATGTCGCCGCCGGTGACGATCGCGGCGATGGTGTCGCCCAGCTGGTAGTCATAGGCCGAGATGAAGCCGCCGTCGCGCATGTTGACCAGCTGGCCGCGGATCGTCGCCAGACCGTAGCGGCCGGTGACCGGGATCGCACGGCGCAGCGGCGCGCGATAGCCGGCGTCGAACATCGAACGTGCCGTCACTTTCGCCACGTGCAGCAGCTCGTAGGGGTTGAACACGATGACGTCGTCTTCCTTCAGGTAGCCCATCGCCTTCGCTTCCAGCGCCGACTTCGACACTTGCGCGGTGGCGGCATTGGTGAAGCCGACCTTGAGGAATTGCAGGATGTCGTTGCCCTTCGCTTCGTTGGCGGCGCGCAGCGCGGCTTCCTTCAGGCCGCCACCGGCCGGCACCAGGCCGACGCCGACTTCGACCAGGCCGATGTAGGACTCGATCGAGGCCACGCGCTTGGAAGCGTGCAGGGCCATCTCGCAGCCGCCGCCCAGCGCCAGGCCGGCCACGGCCGCGACCACCGGCACGTTCGAGTACTTCATCGCCATGAAGGTGTCCTGCAGTTCCTTGACGATCGGCTCCATCGCTTTCGCGCCGCCGGTCATGAAGGCCGGCAGGGCCGATTGCAGGTCGGCGCCGGCCGAGAACGCGCCGCCCTCACTCGCATCGGTATTCCAGATCACCAGGCCCTTGTAGCCCTTCTCGGCTTCTTCCATGCCGCGTTTCAGGCCCTTGATGACGCCGTCACCGATGACGTGCATCTTGGTCTTGAGCGAGATGACCAGCACCTCGTCGTCCGAGTGCCACAGGCGCACCGACTCGTCTTCGAACACGGTGGTGCCCGCGGTCTTCGGATCGGCGCCGCCCAGGCCGACGACCGGCGCGCGGAACTGCTGGCGCTTGTACACCGGCAGGTCCGACAGCGGGACGTAGGCGTTCTTCGACACCGAGTACGAACCCTCGGCCGTGTGTACGCCCTTCTCCGATACCGGTGCGCTGAATACCCAGCCAGGGAGCGGCGCATTGGTCAGCGCCTTGCCGGCCTCGATGTCTTCCTTGACCCACTGGGCGATGGTGTTCCAGCCGGCCGCTTGCCAGGTCTCGAACGGGCCGACGCTCCAGCCGAAGCCCCAGCGCATCGCGAAATCGACGTCGCGCGCGTTGTCGGCAATCGTATCCAGGTGGAAGGCGATGTAGTGGAAGGCGTCGCGGAAGATCGCCCACAGGAACTGCGCCTGCGGGTTGCTCGATTCGCGCATCGCCTTGAATTTCTTGACCGGGTCCTTCTCTTTCAGGATGCGCGCGACGATGTCGGCCGCCTTGGCGCCGCCGGCCACGTATTCGCCGGTGGCGAAGTCCAGGCGCTGGATGTCCTTGCCGACCTTTTTATAGAAGCCGGCGCCGGCCTTCTGGCCCAGCGCGCCCTTCTCGATCAATTTGGTCAGCACTTCCGGCGTCTTGTACACGCCGAAGAACGGATCGTCCTGCAGGTTGTCCTGCATGGTCTTGATCACGTGACCCATGGTGTCCAGGCCGACCACGTCCGCAGTGCGGAAGGTGCCCGACTTGGCGCGGCCCAGCTTGGCGCCGGTCAGGTCGTCGACCACGTCCACCGACAAGCCGAACTTCTCGGCTTCGTGGATGGTGGCCAGCATGCCGAAGATGCCGACGCGGTTGGCGATGAAGTTCGGGGTGTCTTTCGCGCGCACCACGCCCTTGCCCAGGGTCGAGGTCAGGAAGGTTTCCAGTTGATCGAGGATCTCCGGACGGGTCGCGGCGGTCGGGATCAGCTCGACCAGGTGCATGTAGCGCGGCGGGTTGAAGAAGTGCACGCCGCAGAAGCGCGCCTTCAGCTCGTCGTCGAAACCTTCGGCCAGCTTCTCGATCGACAGGCCCGAGGTGTTGGACGCGAAGATCGTGTTGGCGCCGATGTGCGGTGCGACCTTTTTATACAGGTCGTGCTTCCAGTCCATGCGCTCGGCGATGGCTTCGATGATCAGGTCGCAGCCGGCCAGCACGTCGAGGTTGTCCTCGTAGTTGGCGACTTCGATCAGGTTCGCGTCATCCTTGTTGCCGAGCGGAGCCGGCGACAGCTTTTTCAGGTTCTCGATCGCTTTCAGGACGATGCCGTTTTTGTTACCGTCCTTTGCAGGCAGGTCGAACAGCACGACCGGCACCTTGGCGTTGACGCAGTGCGCCGCGATCTGCGCGCCCATCACGCCGGCGCCCAGCACGGCGACTTTCTTGACGATGAAGTTGGACATTCTCGTTATCCCTTGTTTAGTCAGTGTGACGGTGGCTTAGAACAGGTCGGCGTCCAGCGCCAGCAGGTTCGACGCGCCCGAACGCGCCTGGCGGATCAGCATCGCGGTTTCCGGGTACAGGCGGGCAAAGTAGAAGCGCGCCGTGGCCAGCTTCGACTCGTAGAACTTGTCGCCGGAATCCTTCTTCTCCAGCGCGATCTTGGCCATCTGCGCGAAGAAGTACGAGAACACCAGGTGGCCGACCACGCGCAGGTAAGGCACGGCGGCGGCGCCGACTTCGTCCTGGCTCTGGAAGGCCTTCATGCCGATTTCCATGGTCAGCTTGCCGACCTTCTCGCCCAGTTCGCCCAGCGGGGTCACGAACTCGGACAGGTTTTCGTCCAGGCCGTTGTCTTCCACGAAGGCCTTGATCTTCTCGCCGAAGGCGCGCAGCTTGGCGCCGTTGTCCATCAGGATCTTACGGCCCAGCAGGTCGAGCGACTGGATGGTGTTGGTGCCTTCGTAGATCATGTTGATGCGCGCGTCGCGCACGTACTGCTCCATGCCCCACTCGCTGATGTAGCCGTGGCCGCCGTACACCTGCATCGCTTCCGAGGTCGCGATCCAGCCGTTGTCGGTGATGAAGGCCTTGACGATCGGGGTCAGCAGCGCGACTTCGCCGGCGGCTTCCTTGCGCACTTCCTCGTCCGGGTGGTTCAGTTCGCGGTCGATCTGCAGCGCCACGTACGAGGTCAGCGCGCGCGCGCCTTCGGCGTAGGCCTTGGCGGTCAGCAGCATGCGGCGCACGTCCGGGTGCACGATGATCGGGTCGGCCGGCTTGTCCGGCGCCTTCGGGCCCGACAGGCTGCGCATCTGCAGGCGGTCTTTCGCGTACACCAGCGCGTTCTGGTAGGCCACTTCGGTCAGGCCGAGCGACTGCATGCCCACGCCCAGGCGCGCCGCGTTCATGAACACGAACATCGCCTGCAGGCCCTTGTGCGGCTGGCCGATCAGGGTGCCGACCGCGCCGTCCAGGTTCATCTGGCAGGTGGCGTTGCCGTGGATGCCCATCTTCTCTTCGATCGCGCCGCAGAAGATCGGGTTGCGCTCGCCGATCGAACCGTCGGCGTTCGGCAGGAACTTCGGCACCAGGAACAGCGAGATGCCCTTGCTGCCTTCCGGTGCGTCCGGCAGGCGCGCCAGCACCAGGTGGACGATGTTTTCGGCGACGTCGTGCTCGCCGGCCGAGATGAAGATCTTCGAGCCGCTGATTTTATGGGTGCCGTCGCCTTGCGGCTCGGCCTTCGAACGCAGCAGGCCCAGGTCGGTGCCGCAGTGCGCTTCGGTCAGGCACATGGTGCCGGTCCACTCGCCCGAGACCAGTTTCGGCAGGTAGAACTTCTTCTGCTCTTCGGTGCCGTGCTCGCGCAGGCACTCGTAGGCGCCGTGCGACAGGCCCGGGTACATGGTCCAGGCCTGGTTGGACGAGTTGAGCATCTCGTAGAACGAGTTGTTCAGCGAGACCGGCAGGCCCTGGCCGCCGTATTCCGGATCGCAGGCCAGCGCTGCCCAGCCGCCTTCGACATACTGTTTATACGCTTCCTTGAAGCCCTTCGGCGTGGTCACGCTCTTGGTGGCGGCGTCGTAGTGGCAGCCTTCGCGGTCGCCGCTGTGGTTCAGCGGGAACAGCACTTCCTGCGTGAACTTGGCACCCTCTTCCAGCACCTGGTTGATGATGTCGGCGTCGATTTCCTGGTACGCCGGGAGGTTCTTGAACTCTTCGGCGACGTTGAGGAACTCGTGCAGGACGAACTGCATATCCCGAAGTGGCGCGACGTACTGACCCATGGTGATCTCCTGACTGGTGAACTGGTGAACTGGTAAAAATGAAGGTTGTTACTGCGCGTGGACGGCGTCCGCGGGCATGTCTTGCTTGGTATTCGGGTTGCGGTAATCCGCGATCAGGCGGGCGAAGCCGCGGTGGGCGCGGTCGACCGCGCCCGGGACGCGCAGGAAGCGCGCGTCGTGGTGCACCGCCAGCACCAGGCCGTACATTTCGTAGACCAGCTGCTCGGCATCGGTGTCGGCTTTCAGGTCGCCGCCGTCGATGGCTTGCTGGGCGCAGCGCACCAGGGCGCCCTGCCACAGCTGCACCATCGCGACCAGCGCCTCGCGGATCGGGCCGGGACGGTCGTCGTATTCGACCGCGCCGCTGATATAAATGCAGCCGGAGGCGATCTCGACCGACACGCGCTTGAGCCAGCGGTTGAACATCGCTTCCAGGCGATGCAGGCCGCGCGGCTCCGTGAGGCTGGGGAAAAACACTTCCTGCTCGAAGCGGCGGTGATAGAGCCTGAGCACGTCGATCTGCAGGTCTTCGCGCGAACCGAAGTGCGCGAACACGCCCGATTTGCTCATGTTCATCCGGTCCGCCAGCAAGCCGATCGTCAGCCCTTCGAGGCCGTCGCGGCTGGCGAGCTCGAGCGCGACGTCGAGAATCGCGGCCCGCGTCATCTCGCCCTTGCGCATGCTCATGGATTTAGCTGAAGTGTTAATAGTCGCCTCTGCGTGAATCGAAAAAATCCGAACGCTCGTACTATTATCTACCAGCCTTGATTTGTCAAACTGGAACTTAGAGTCGCCGTTCTAGTGCGGTAACGCAACAGCGGTGCTTGGCCTGACCGCCGTGCGATGGGTGGACTCAGCCGCCGGTGCGGTCGATCAGGCGGCGGTCGCGCTTGGTGGGACGGCCCTTGATGCTCATGCTCGGCTCGGGGAACAGGCGCCGCGCCTCCGAATCGTTCTCGCGCTTCTGGATGCTGTCTTCGGTCTCGCGGTACAGCGCCTGGGCCACCGGCGCCGGACCGCGCTTGTCGGACAGGCCCAGCACCAGCACTTCCCAGCGGGTCGAGCCATTGTCGATGAAGATCTTGTCGTCGAGCTTCACTGCGCGCGCCGGCTTGACCGGCTCGCCGCCGATGCGCACGCGGCCGCGGTCGACCGCATCGGCCGCCATCGAGCGCGTCTTGAAGAAGCGCGCCGCCCACAGCCATTTGTCGATTCGTACGTTGTCGTTTTCCGTCATGTCAGTACTGCCTGTGTTGCCTGATGCGCCATGTCACGCGTAACCGATGGTGAACACGCGCATCGTGAGTTTATAGAGAAGATAGGCTATTTCGTGGCCATAGCGGCGCACCCAACTGAGTTTTTTCATGTCTTCCGCATCGACCGGCACGCCGTCGGCGACGCCCTGACCGATGCGCTCGGCCAGGCTGGCGGCAAATTTCGCGTCACGCACCACCACGTTGGCTTCCTGGTTGATGAACAGCGACAGCGCATCGCAGTTGCTGGAGCCGACCGTGGCCCAATCGTCGTCGATCACCGCCACCTTGGCGTGCAGCTGGGTCTTGCGGTACTCGACGATGCGCACGCCGCACGCCAGCAGCTGCGGATAGTACGACGCCGCCACCGCATCCTGCATGCGGAACTCGCCGACCCCGACCAGCAGGCAGACGTCGACCCCGCGCCGCGCCGCCTGGCACAGCGCGTCGCGGAACCGCCGCCCCGGCGCGAAATACGGCGTGGCCATCAGCACGCGCTTGCGCGCGCGCCCGATCGCCTGCAGGTAGGCGCTCTGGATGGTGCGGCGGTTGCGCAGGTTGTTGCGCACCACGAAGGCGGCGCGCATCGGATGCTCGCCCTGCTGGGATGGACGCTTGCGCATCTCGCGCGACAAATGGAAGCGGTTGACCAGGTCCAGGTGGCCGACACGCAGCCACTGGACCTGGGACTCGCGGTGGATCTGCTCGGCCAGCGGTCCGCGCACCTGGACTGCGAAATCCCAGCGCGGCGCCGGCAGCGGCGCGTGCGGCTTGTAGTCGCACAAGCGGTCGTCGTTGGTGTTGATGCCGCCGACGAAGGCGGTCTTGCTGTCGATGACGACGACCTTGCGGTGGCTGCGCGCCACCCCGCGCTTGAACCACGGGTTGAACATGCGGTAGTGCACGCAGGCCGCGGCGAAGGTTTCGCCCAGCTTGCGCGCGGTACTGTTGCCGGTGCCAAACCAGTCGGCCACCACGCGCACCTTGACGCCGCGCTTGGCGGCCGCGACCAGGGCCTCGGTGATGGCCTGGGCTTGCGGATCCTCGGCGTAGATATACGTCTCGTAGAGGATTTCGTACTCGGCCGCCCCGATCGCGGCCAGCAGCGTCGGAAAATAAGTGCTGCCGCTTTCGAGCAGGGTGATGTCGTTGTTGGCTACGAACGGAACCGCACGCATCTCGCTATGCCAGCTGCAGATTGGCCACGATGGGCGCGTGATCCGACAGGCGCGCCCACTGCGGACCGTGGAGGACTTCGGCGTGCTCGACCGCGAAGCCGCGCACGTAGATCCGGTCCAGCCGGAACCACGGCATGGCCGCCGGGAAGGTGCGCGCCGGCACGAGACGCGGATCGCGCCCGGCCACGTTGCGCACCAGCTGGCCGATGCGCGAACGCGGCGCCAGTTCGTCGAACACCTCGGTCACGCCGAGGTTCACGCGCAGGCAATCGCTCAGCGTATTGCGCCAGTCGTTGAAGTCGCCGGCGATGATGACCGGTTCGCCCGGCTCGGCCGATTCCTTGACGGCATTGATCAGCGCATCGGTCTGGCGCCGGCGGCTGCCTTCGAACAAGCCCAGGTGCACGACATAGCAATGCACGTTGCCGACCGGGGTCTCCAGCACGCAGTGCAGGATGCCGCGCTGCTCGTAGGCATGGTCGGACACGTCGTGGTTGCGCGTATTCGCGATCGGATAACAGGACAGCAAGGCATTGCCGTGGTGTCCGTGGTCGTACACGGCGTTCATGCCGTAGGCCGCATGCAGCGCCTCGCCGGCCAGGAACTCGTGCTGGGCCTTTTCGGGCCACTGGTGGTGAGGAACGCGGACTTTCTCGCCGTAGCGCGCCTGGAAGCGGTCGTGCCGGCCCTGCACTTCTTGCAGGAACACGACATCCGCGTCGAACAGCCCGATGGCTTTTTTCAGCGCAAGCACGCGCGGCGTACTACGGATCGAAGAAACGCCCTTGTGGATGTTGTAAGTTGCAACACGGATTTTCATGGGAACATTGTAACCCCATCAGTCCGTGTTTCTTTCCGGGGCGGCGCAATCGTGCGCCAGGGGCCGCCCTCTCCGGCGACGACCGGAAAGGGCGTTGGGGGGAAGCTCAGGTAGCAGCAAGAGGCTGGCCGAAATCCGCGCTCTGCATGGACCGGGTATCGGTCTGCGGCACGGGATCGCGGTAGATCGGCTTGGTACGCCGTGGGCCGCTCAGGCACAGTCCGTTCAACAGTTCAATGGTGAAGCTATCTTCATTGATGCTGAGTTCTTTGACCTTTTGCTCCTGCTTGCGTTCGCTCATGTAATCTCCCTGTTTTGTCAAATGTTGCCAAACTAAAACTTGCCGTTAGCGGCCAATTGACATTAATCAAATAGCTCAAGACTGTCAAACGAACTAATCTATTGTGCTTACAAGAATTTCCTAAATTAAATTCGTAACAGATTGTATCGACTCTACTTGATTTCCATGACAAAAAGGTTAACGGTTGAGTGATTCGTCAATACTTTCTTCAGTTGTGATGCTTATCCAACACTCTGTCGAGTACTTGTTTCTCAAGGGTACCGAACGCCGCACTGCCCCGTTCGCGCGGGCGCGCGAGGTCGACCTGTAAATCCATCTCGATGCGGCCGTTTTCGATCAGGAGAATGCGATCGGCCAGCGCCACCGCTTCCTGCACGTCGTGGGTGACCAGCACCGCCGTGAAGCCGCGCGCGGCCCACAGGGTGGAAATCAAGCCCTGCATCTCGATGCGCGTGAGAGCGTCCAGCGCCCCGAGCGGCTCGTCCAGCAGCAGCAGGCGCGGCGCATGCACCAATGCGCGCGCCAGGGCCACGCGCTGGCGCTGGCCGCCGGACAGCACGGAGGGCCAGTCACCGGCACGCGCCAGCAGGCCGACGCTGTCCAAGGCCTTGCGCGCCCTGTCTTCGCCGCTCTTGAGCCCCAGCATCACGTTCTGCAGCACGGTCTTCCAGGGCAGCAGGCGCGCATCCTGGAACATCATGCGCAGCTCGGGCTTCTCGCCGGGCGCGCCCTCGATCGCCACCTGGCCCTCGTCCGGTGTCTCGAGTCCGGCGATGGCGCGCAGCAGCGTGCTCTTGCCGCAGCCGCTGCGCCCGACGATGGCGACGAACTCGCCCGGCCGAATTTTCAGGTCGACGCCGTCCAGCACGGTGCGCCCGTCGAAGCGTTTAGTTAGGCGGGTCAAGCGTAATTCCGTACCGCGATTGACGCGCTTGTGGGTCTCTTTGACCCGGGTCTGTTCGGTCTGGTTGATCTGCATGGTTGTATCTCAACAATAGGGCGGCTCAGCGATACGCCGGATTCCAGCGCAGGAAATGACGCTCCATGCCGCGCGCCGACCAGTCCGCCGCTTTGCCCAGCAGCGCGTACAGCAGCACGCCCACCAGCACCACGTCGGTCTGCAGGAATTCGCGCGCATTCATGGTCATGTAGCCGATCCCGGCCTGGGCCGAGATGGTTTCGGCGACGATCAGGAGCACCCACACCAGGCCGAGCGCGAAGCGCACGCCGACCAGGATCGAGGGCAGCGCCCCCGGCAGGATCACGTCGCGGTACAGCGCCCAGCCGGACAGGCCGTAGCTGCGCGCCATCTCGATCAGGCCGGCGTCGACCGAGCGGATGCCGTGGAAGGTATTCAGGTACACCGGGAAGAACACGCCGACCGACAGCAGGAACAGTTTCGCCGCCTCGTCGATGCCGAACCACAGGATCACCAGCGGGATCAGCGCCAGCGCCGGGATGTTGCGGATCATCTGCAGCGTGGTGTCGAGCAGCGTCGCCGCGCGCCGGCTGCTGCCGTTCAACAGGCCGAGCAGCAGGCCGAAGCCGGCGCCCAGCCCGAACCCGGCGGCGGCGCGCCACAGGCTCACGCGCAAATGGGTCCACAGCTCGCCCGACAGCGTCAGGTCCCAGAAGGCTTTGGCCACGGCCCACGGTTCGGGCAGGATGCGGCTGGACAGCCAGCCGATCTGCGCGGTGGTCTGCCAGACCGCGACCAGCAGCAGCGGCAGCGCCCAGGGGGCGAGCGCCGCGCCGATGGCATGCGTCCTGGTCGCGGAGGAGCGCGGGGCCGCCATCAGGCCGCCTTCTGCTCTGCCGCCTTGGGCAGGCCGGGTTTCGGGACGATATCGACCGCCATCACCTCGCCGAATGGCCCGCTCAGCGAATGCTCGCCCTGCTCTTTCCCTTTGCCCAGCAGCGGGAACACCAGCTCGGCGAAGCGGTACGACTCTTCCAGGTGCGGATAGCCGGACAGGATGAAGGTCTCGATGCCGAGGTCCTGGTACTCGCGCATGCGCGCCGCGACCGTCTCCGGGTCGCCGACGAGCGCGGTGCCGGCGCCGCCGCGCACCAGGCCGACGCCGGCCCACAGGTTGGGCGAGACTTCCAGCTGGTCACGCCGGCCGCCGTGCAGGGCCGCCATGCGCTGCTGGCCGACCGAGTCCATCCTGGCGAACGCCGCCTGCGCCTTGGCGATGGTGGCGTCGTCCAGGTGGCTGATCAGCTTGTCGGCGGCGCGCCAGGCTTCCTCGCTGGTCTCGCGCACGATCACGTGCAGGCGGATGCCGAATTTCACCTTGCGGCCGTGCCTGGCGGCGCGCGCGCGGATGTCGGCGATCTTTTCGGCGACCGCGCCCGGCGGCTCGCCCCAGGTCAGGTACACGTCCATCTGCTCGGCCGCCAGTTCGTGCGCGGCTTCGGACGAGCCGCCGAAGTACAGCGGCGGATAGGGTTTCTGCACCGGCGGGTACAGCGTGCGCGTGCCCTTCACGGTCAGGTGCTTGCCTTCGTAATGAAACCCCTTGTCGTCGGCTTCGAAGGCGCCGCGCCAGATACGGATGAATTCGTCGGAGATTTCATAGCGTTCGGCGTGGTCGGCGAACAGGCCGTCGGCCTCGAGTTCGCTCTGGTCGCCGCCGGTGACGACGTTGATCAGGAGGCGCCCGTTGGACAGGCGGTCGAACGTCGAGGCCATGCGCACCGCCAGGCCCGGCGTAGACAGGCCGGGACGCACCGCGACCAGGAATTTCAGCTTGCGCGTGGCCGAGATCAGGCTCGAGGCCACGACCCAGGCATCCTCGCAGGAACGCCCGGTCGGCAGCAGGACGCCGTCGTAGCCGAGCGTGTCGGCGGCCACGGCGATCTGGCGCATGTAGTCGGCGTCGACGGCGCGCGCGCCCTGGCTGGTGCCGAGATAGCGGCTGTCGCCGTGGGTGGGGATGAACCAGAAGACGTTCGGGTTGCTCATGGGATTATTCCTTGGCCAGGGTCAGGTTGACGAGTTGCGGCGGCGGCGCGATATCGCGCACGGCGATCGGTTTCGGGATCAGTTTCAGGTTGTGGAAGGCGTCGGCGATCTTCTGCTGCGCGGCCAGCACTTCGGGGGTAATGGTCCTGACGCCGTAGGCATAGCGCCCGGCCGCCAGCGCGACCACCTCCGGCGGCAGCGCGGTCTGCGCGCTCAGGATCGCCGACACGTCCCGCGGGTGGGCGGCGCCCCAGGCATCGACCTTGGCCAGCTCGTCGAGCACGATGCGCACGACGTCCGGATGCTGCTCGGCGAACGGGCGCGCGGCCAGGTAGAACTGGTGGTTGGCGACCAGGCCCTGCCCGGTGACCAGCACGCGCGCGCCCAGCTGCTTCTCGGCCGCGGCCAGGAACGGGTCCCAGATCACCCAGGCGTCGACCGCGCCGCGCTCGAAGGCGGCGCGCGCATCGGCCGGGGGCAGGTAGACCGGCTGGACCGCGCGGTAGTCGATGTTGGCCTTTTCCAGCGCCTTCACCAGCAGGAAGTGCACGTTCGAGCCCTTGTTCAGGACGATCTTCTTGCCCTTCAGGTCGGCCAGGCTGCGCACCGTGGAGTTTTTCGGCACCACGATCGCCTCGGAATTGGGCGACGGCGGCTCGTTGCCGATGTAGACCATGTTGGCGCCGGCGGCCTGGGCGAAGATCGGCGGGGCTTCGCCCACGGTGCCGATGTCGATGCTGCCGACGTTCAGGCCTTCGAGCAGCTGCGGGCCGGCCGGGAACTCGGTCCACTTGACCTCGATGTTTTTCGCGGCCAGGCGCTGGTCCAGCGCGCCGCGGCCCTTCAGCAGGGTGAAGGTGCCGTATTTCTGGTAGCCGATGCGCAGTTCCTGCAAGGGCTCGGCGGCCTGCGCCTGCGGCAGGCCGGCCGTCGCGGCGAAGGCGCCGGCGGCGCTGGCGAACAGCAGCCCGAGGGTGCGGCGGCGCTGGCGTGCATGCTCGAGAGCGTCGGCGGTGGGGTCGGCGATGGGGGCGGTCATGGAGCGTCCTTTGTCGTTGTTATGATCGGGCGATTCAAGGCAACCTAGGCCGCCAGCGCGGCCGGCGTGGCGCGGCTGTCGATGGCGGCCGGCTTGCGCGGCAGCGTCTGCAGCGCGTGCTCCAGCTGCTCGATGCCGGCGTCGATGCGCGCGGCGATCGGCGCGGCCGGGTTCAAGCCGCGTTCGGGGTGCCAGGGCAGCTGGTCGGACGTCGCGTAGATGCTCGGCAGGATGTGGCGCGGCGACAGCGACGCCAGCACGGGGCGCAGCGCATAGTCGAGCGCCAGCATGTGCGACTGGCCGCCGCCGGTGGCCAGCGGCAGCACGATCTTGCCGGCCAGGCCGTCTTGCGGCAGCAGGTCGAGGAAGGTTTTCAGCAGGCCGCTGTAGGCTGCCTTGTAGACGGGGGTGCCGATGACGACCGCATCGGCATCCAGCACCCGCGCGGCGGCGGCGGCGATGGCGGGATCGCCGATGTCGGCGCGCAGCAGCGCCAGTGCGGGCAGGTCACGGACTTGCAGCGCATGGATTTGATGCGCGGTGCGCTGGCCCGGCGCGGCGAGGCGCTCGCCGAGCAGCTGCAGCAGGCGCCAGCTGCTCGAAGGCGCCGATGGGCTTCCGCCCAGCAATAAGACATTCATGGTGGGTTCCGTTCATGGCAGACCCCAACAGGCTAACGTCGGGGTCGCGGAACCGGAACGAATGCTTTTGCGCTTGCTTATGTCAAAACTGTTAAAACATTCGGCGCATATCGATGTGCAAATAGTTCAACTTTATTCGTAGCGCAGGGCCTCGGCCGGCGCCAGCCGCGCGGCCGACCAGCTCGGGTACAGCGTCGCCACGAAGGCCAGCAGCACCGCCACGCCGCCGATCTGGGCGACGTCGCTCCACTCCAGCTCGGACGGCATCTCGCCGATGAAATAGATGTCCTTGTCGAGGAAGTGCACGCCGAACACGTGCTCGATGGCGGGCACGATCACGTCGACGTTGAGCGCCACCACGACCCCCAGGCCGATGCCGATCAGGGTGCCGAGCAAACCGACCAGCGTGCCCTGCACCATGAAGATCTTCATGATCGAGCCCGGCGACGCGCCCAGCGTACGCAGGATCGCGACTTCGGCCTGCTTGTCGCGCACCGTCATGACCAGCGTCGACACCAGGTTGAACGCGGCCACCGCGATGATCATCGCCAGGATAATGAACATCATGTGCTTTTGCGATTGCACGGCGGCGAACCAGATCGCGTTCACCTGCGACCAGTCGCGCATGTACAGGTCGCCCGTCATGCCCTGCTTGAGCTCCACCGCCACGCGCGGTGCGGCGTAGATGTCGGCCAGGCGCAGGCGCAGGCCGGACGGCGCCGGCACGTCGGCCAGGCGCTCGCCGTCTTCCAGGCTGACGAAGGCCAGCGTGGAGTCGAACTGGAAGTGCCCGGCCTCGAAGATGCCCGCCACCCGGAACGCATGTGGCTTGGGCATGATGCCGGTGCCATTGCCGCTCGAGGTGCCAGTACTGGTGACGCCGCCCTGCCCGGCCGGCGCCGGCGCGGCCGTCAGCAGCGTCACCGAATCGCCGACCGACAGCCCGAGCGCCTGCGCCAGCGCGCTGCCCAGCACGATCGTCGACGAGCCGGGCTGCAAGGCGTCGAAGCTGCCCTGCTTCATCTGGCGCGCGACGTCGGACACCTGGCCTTCCATGGCGGGCAGCACGCCGCGCACGACCGCCGGCTTCATGACGTCCTCGTTGACCAGCATGCCTTGCGTCTCGACGAAAGGCGCGGTGCCGCGCACCTGCGGATTGCGGCGCGCTTCCTGCGCTTTCGCCTGCCAGTCCGGCATGCTGCCGCGCGCGTCGAAGATCTCGATGTGCGCGACCACCGACAGCATGCGTTCGGTGACTTTTTTCTCGAAGCCGTTCATCACGGACAGCACCACGATCAGCGCGGCCACGCCGAGCGCGATGCCGGCCACGGAAATCAGCGAAATGAAGGAGATGAAGCTGTTGCGGCTGCTGCGCTTGCCGGCGCGGGTGTAGCGCAGGCCGATCAGCCATTCGTAAGGTAGATTTTGCATGGTGCGCAGCTTACCTCAACTCCGGCTCGACAGGGTTCACCCCTGCTTAAACAAGCCAGCGCCAGATCCCCGCCGCCCAGCCGGCCAGCGGGATGTGCGCCCAGGTCGCCACGAGCCAGACCACGACGCCGCCGCCGAGCGCGTGCCCGCCAAAGCCTGTGAGCCGCGCGCGCTGTTGCACGATCGCCGCGAACGGCCAGTAGCTGGTGCGGCTTTCCCACGCGGGCCAGCCATGCGGGTCGAGCCGCGCCTTCTTGCGGTCCTGCAGCGCCGCCCCTACCAGCGACAGCACGATGATCGCGCATGCGACAATGATGTTCTTGGTCACCGGGTAGACCATGATGTGCACGCCGCCCCAGATCGCGAACGCCCATAACATCGGGTGGCGCGTGACGCCGTACACGCCGCGCGCCTCGGCCGTGGCGGCATTCGATGCGCCGGGCATGGCCGGGTTGCGCACCATCGACCCCATCAGCAGGATCGCCGCGATCAGCATCAGCACGCTCGCCAGCGCCCACAAGCCATCGCCGACCTGCCACAGTGGCGGCGTGGCCGGCGCTTTCGGGTAAGCCCAGGCGGTGATGCCCAGCGTGATGAACGCCACCGCCGAATACAGGCCGAGGAAGCCCTTTTCGCCGATGGCTTTGACAAGCGGCTGGCGCAGAGGATGCGACAGGATGAAATGCGTGCCCACGAATGCGCCGGCGCCGGCCAGCACTGTCATCGAATTCGCCATGCGACCCTCCTTTTATGAGACGGTGCTCATCATTGAGCAGCAGCGTAGCAGAAAAGGGTGTCGAAAAGATTATGTGGGGTGGATTTAGCGCTCGCCGACGTGACGCGGCAATTGCAGAATCGCTTCCGCGTTCGAGCTGGAAAAGCAGCGGTCGGCCGCCTCCAGCAGCGGCAGCCAGGCATGCTGGACGTGCTCGCGCGGCGACAGGGTGATCGGGATAGCGCGCGGCACGCACACCGAAAACACGTGCTCGGTATTGTGGATGACCCCGGGCGCATAGCGATGGCGCCAGGTTTCGTAGATTTCGTAGATGTTGGACAGGTGCCAGTCCACGAGCTGGATGCGCTCGCCATCGGCAACGATGCCGGTCTCCTCGAACAGCTCGCGCCGCGCGGTTTCCAGCAGCGGCTCGTCCAAAGCATCCAGCGACCCCGTCACCGATTGCCAGAAGCCGGGCCGGTCGGCGCGTTCGATCAGCAGCACCTGCAAATCGGCAGTGTGGATCACGACGAGGACGGATTCGGGGATCTTGTAGGGCATGCCGATATTGTAGCGTCAAACAAGAAAAAGGCCGGAGCCCCCGCCTTGCGGCGAAGAGTCCGGCCTTCGTGCGAATGAAACGCGGATGCTTACGCGACCTTCGCCTCGTTGCGCAGGCGGATATGCAGCTCTTTGAGCTGCTTCTCGTCGACTTCCGACGGCGCGTTGGTCAGCAGATCCTGGGCGCGCTGGGTCTTCGGGAAGGCGATCACGTCGCGGATCGACTCGGAGCCCGTCATCAGCGTGATCAGGCGGTCCAGGCCGAAGGCCAGGCCACCGTGCGGCGGCGCGCCGTACTGCAGCGCGTCGAGCAGGAAGCCGAACTTCAGCTGGGCTTCCTCGGCGTCGATCTTCAGCGCGCGGAACACCTTGCTCTGCACTTCTTCGCGGTGGATACGGATCGAACCGCCGCCCAGTTCCCAGCCGTTCAAGACCATGTCGTAGGCCTTGGCGACGCAGGCGCCCGGGTTGGTCTCGAGCATGTTTTCGTGGCCGTCCTTCGGTGCGGTGAACGGATGGTGGGTCGCGTTCCAGCGGTCGCCTTCCTCGTCGTACTCGAACATCGGGAAGTCGATGACCCACAGCGGCGCCCAGCGGTCTTCGAACAGGCCGGCTTTCTTGCCGAATTCCGAGTGGCCGATCTTCACGCGCAGTGCGCCCAGGGCATCGTTGACCACCTTGGCCTTGTCGGCGCCAAAGAAGATCAGGTCGCCGTCTTCGGCGCCGGTCAGTTCCAGCACCTTGGCCAGCACCTCGTCCGAGATGTTCTTGACGATCGGCGACTGCAGGCCGTCACGGCCCTTGGCCTTCTCGTTGACCTTGATGTAGGCCAGGCCCTTGGCGCCGTAGATGCCGACGAACTGGGTGTAGGCGTCGATTTCCGAGCGCGGCATCGAACCGCCCTGCGGCACGCGCAGGCCGACCACGCGGCCGTTCGGCAGGTTGGCGGCCGAGTTGAACACCTTGAACTCGACCGTCTTCATCAGTTCGGTCAGTTCGGTGAACTGCAGCTTGACGCGCATGTCTGGCTTGTCCGAGCCGTAGGAGCCCATCGCGGTGGCGAAGTCCATCACCGGGAACGGGTTCGGCAGATCGATGCCGGCGGCGTTCTTGAAGACGACGCGCATCATGTCTTCGAACAGGTCACGGATTTCCTGCTCGGTCAGGAACGAGGTCTCGCAGTCGATCTGGGTGAATTCCGGCTGGCGGTCGGCGCGCAGGTCTTCGTCGCGGAAGCACTTGGTGATCTGGTAGTAACGGTCGAAGTTGGCGACCATCAGCAGCTGCTTGAACAGCTGCGGCGACTGCGGCAGCGCGAAGAAGTTGCCCGGGTTGACGCGCGACGGCACCAGGTAGTCGCGTGCGCCTTCCGGCGTCGACTTGGTCAGCATCGGGGTCTCGATGTCGATGAAGCCCAGGTTGTCCAGGTACTTGCGCACTTCCATCGACACTTTGTAACGCAGGCGCAGGTTGTGCTGCATCTGGCCGCGGCGCAGGTCGAGCACGCGGTGGGTCAGGCGGGTGGTTTCCGACAGGTTGTCGTCGTCCAGCTGGAAAGGCACCGGCACCGACGCGTTCAGCACTTCGACTTGCGAGGCGTTGATCTCGATCTTGCCCGACTTCAGGTTGGCGTTGGCGGTGCCCTCCAGGCGGTTGGTCACGGTGCCGACGATGCGCAGGCAGTATTCGTTGCGCACGTGCTCGGCCGCCTTGAAGACTTCCGCATTGTCGGGGTGGCAGACCACCTGCACGATGCCTTCACGGTCGCGCAGGTCGATGAAGATGACCCCGCCGTGGTCGCGGCGGCGATGCACCCAGCCGCACAGGCTGACGGTTTGGCCCAGCAGCTCTTCGGTCACGAGGCCGCAGTAGTTCGTACGCATGGAGGACATAATTTTTCGATCCAGGTTGGTTGATTCCGTGACCTGCTTATCCAGCAGGCCTTTGATTTTATTACTAATCTGCGGTGACGGCGGGCGCGGCGACTGCGCCCTCGACGGCGGGCGGCGGCGCCACCACACCCATCGAGACGATGTACTTCAGGGCCGCGTCGACGCTCATGTCCAGTTCCACGACCCGGCTGCGTTCCATCATCAGGAAGAAGCCGGAGGTCGGGTTGGGGGTGGTCGGCACGTACACGCTCACGTAGTCGCCCACCAGGTGGTTCTTCACGTCGCCGCCCGGCACGCCGGTCAGGAAGGCGATCGTGTAGGAATTCTCGTGCGGGTACGGGATCAGCACGGCCTTGCGGAACGCATTGCCCGACGACGAGAACAGGGTGTCGGACACCTGCTTGACGCTGCCGTAGATCGAGTTCACCACCGGGATGCGGTTCAGCAGCCGTTCCCACATGCGCACGAACCACTTGCCGACCAGGTTGTTGGTCAGCAGGCCGGTCACGAACACGATCGCCAGCGTGATGATCGCGCCGAGACCCGGAATGTAGGTGCGCGGCTGCCATTGCTCAGGCACCAGCACCAGCGACTGGTCGAGCGTGCCTATCACGAAGTTGAGCACCCAGGCGGTGATCGCCAGGGGCACCAGGACCAGCGCGCCGGTGATGAAATATTTACGCATCGCGGCTCAGCTGCTGCTGCCGTCCTTCGACGGCGTGGCCGCCGGGGCGGGCGTAGCGGCGGCTGGCGTGGCAGACGAGGACGCAGGCGCGCTCGCGCCGGCGCCTTCGGAAGCAGGCTTGCTGCCGCCATCGGCCGACGGCGCCGCCCCGGTCGCCGGGGCCTGTCCACCGCGGAAGTCGGTCACGTACCAGCCGCTGCCCTTGAGCTGGAAGCCGGCGGCCGTGACTTGCTTCTTGAACGATGACTTGCCGCACGACGGGCACACGGTCAGAACCGGGTCGGACATCTTTTGCAGTACATCCTTGGCAAAACCGCATTCATCGCAGCGGTAGGCGTAAATCGGCATCTGAATACTCCGCAAAAATCATCAAAACCCTGGATTATAAAGCTTTTGCGCAGGGATTTGCCCTTTCGTCAGTATGCCGTCTAAGCCAGGGCTTCAGCGAACCCGGGCCTGGAGACTGACGGTGTTGTTTTTATTCAGCACAAACCAATATCCGTTTGCCGAACATCAACATACCTGTTTTAATAGCAGCCCTCGGCACTAGCGTTTTCGACTACTGCCGAATGACAAGAAACAGAAGTTTGCGTGGATGCCGATTCGTCGCCGTTTGCCGCCAAGCCGTACAAGAACACTGCAAATCAAAGGCCCGCTCGCGGGCCTTTTTCTTTTGGCGCGTCGGTTCAGGCTTGCGTGCCCCACGCATCGTGGCCGCGCTCCACTTGCAGGTCGACGCCGTTGCCGGCAATGAAGCTCTTGAAAGCCTGGGTGAGCTTGCGTGTTTCGAGAATGACGTAGACTGGGCGTGGCCCTGGTTGTTACTTCGGATAAGGAATGTGCGTGAAATCGATTCGATCTGCATTGCTTGCTCTCATCGTGTGCACGACCTGCGCATTGACCGCACGCGGTGCCGACGAAGCCAGGTCACCGGCCGAGCGCGACGGCTCGCTGATCAATGCCTTTCAAGTCATGTGCACCCTCCAGACGCCCGACTTCGATCACCTGTCCGGCCAGGCAGGCGCGATGCGCATGAAAATGCTTGGTGACGATACAAGTACGACCCCGACCGGCGAAACTATCCATGAGAAAGCGTGGTTCGGCATGCTGACCACGGGGTCGTTCGCGCTTCGTACCGAGCAGATGCGCGGGATCAAAGGCGTCTCGACCTCGTGCGCGATTGAAGGCTCCGTAGCGGACGTGGCGGCGTTTCGCGACGCAGCGATCAAGACACTCCGGCTGGGACCCAGCTCGGAGCAAAGAACAGCCGAAGGAGTACACGCGACCTATTGGGACGGCTATGGCGGTGAAGGCGATACGCTGGTACTGAGCGATATGGAGCGCCCTGCTGGCCACTTCATGCAGGTCAAGCTGCTCAACATGGTCAAGGCCGCGTCCGCAGCCTCTCATTAAGACGCCCGGACGGTCAGCGCCGGCGCCACACCATCCAGCGTTCCTTGCCCAGGAAGACCGGAATCGAATCCTCGACCGCCTCGTCGGCGATGCATTCGAAACCGGGCGCGAGCAGCGCGTCGAGCTGGTCGCGCTCGATGCCGAACGGCGGTCCCTTGGGCAGGTCGTCGAAGTAAAAGTAGCCGGCCAGCAGGCCGCCGGGCGCCAGCAGCCGTTCCCAGCGCGCTGTCACCTCGGGCCAGCGCGCGCGCGGGAGCGCGCACAGGAAGGCTTGCTCGATCACGACGTCGAGCGGGCGCGGCGGCTGGTAGTCGAAGAAATCGGCTTCGAGCACGCGCTCCGCCCACGGCCCCGCCAGCGCCTTCGCGCGCGCGACCGCGACCGGGGAAAAATCGATGGCGGTGGCGTCCCAGCCGGCTTCGCACATCAGGGTCAGCTCGTAGGCCGAGCCGGCCCCGGGCGCAAGCGCGGTCAGCGGCCGGACCGCGCCGTGCACGAAGCGGCGCAGGGCCGCCGGCGCCCCACCCCGGTCCCAGGGCGTGAAGCGCTTTTCGAAGCGTTCGTCCCAGAACTGCGGCGCAAGCGGATCGCGGCTGGCGAAGTCGGCGCTAGAAACCACCGAGGTGGCCGAAGTGCATGCCCAGCGCGAATACGCCGAGGGCGGCGCCCACGCCGCCGACACAGGCGATCGTGATCAGCAGCCGGTTGGTCTGGCGCTGGTACTGCACCATCTGGGCCATCAGGTCGCCCATGTCGAGGTCGCTGTAAGCGCGCTTTTGCAGCACCGCGTGTGCCAGGCGCGGCAGCTGCGGAAGGATCTGGCCGAAGCGCGGCGCCTCATCCTTCAGGCGGTCCCACATGCCGCGCCAGCCGATCTGCTCGGCGACCCAGCGCTCCAGGTAAGGTTTCGCCGTCTTCCACAGGTCGAGGTCGGGGTCGAGCTGGCGGCCCAGGCCCTCGATGTTGAGCATGGTCTTTTGCAGCAGAACCAGCTGCGGCTGGACTTCGACGTTGAAGCGGCGCGAGGTCTGGAACAGGCGCAGCAGCACCTGGCCGAACGAGATGTCCTTCAGCGGGCGGTCGAAGATCGGCTCGCAGGTGGCGCGCACCGCGGCTTCCAGCTCGTCGACGCGGGTTTCCTTGGGCGCCCAGCCGGACTCGATGTGGGCCTCGGCCACGCGCTTGTAGTCGCGCCGGAAGAAGGCCAGGAAGTTCTGCGCCAGGTAATCCTTGTCGTAGTCGGTCAGCGTGCCGACGATGCCGAAGTCGAGCGCGATGTAGCGCCCGAAGGTGGCCGGTTCGACCGAAACCAGGATGTTGCCAGGGTGCATGTCGGCGTGGAAGAAGCCGTCGCGGAACACCTGGGTGAAGAAGATCTCGACGCCGTCGCTCGACAGCTTCTTCATGTCGACGCCGGCCGCGATCAGGCGGTCGGTCTGCGAGATCGGGATGCCGATCATGCGCTCCATCACGATCACGCTGCTGGAGCAGTAATCCCAGTGCATCTCCGGCACCATCAGCAGCGTCGAGTTGGCGAAGTTACGGCGCAGCTGGCTGGCGTTGGCGGCTTCGCGCATCAGGTCGAGTTCGTCGTGCAGGTACTTGTCGAACTCGGCGACGACTTCCTTCGGCTTCAGGCGGCGGCTGTCCGGCCACACTTTCTCGATCAGGCCGGCGGCCATCTGCATCAGCGCCAGGTCTTCGTCGATCGTGCTCTTCATGCCCGGACGCAGCACCTTGACCGCGACCTCCTTGCCGTTCTTGAGCGTGGCGAAGTGAACCTGGGCGATCGAGGCCGAGGCCACCGGGGTGCGTTCGAAGCTGGCGAACAGCTGGTCCGGCGGCGCGCCGAGGGAGCGCGTGATCTGGGCGATGGCCAGCTCGGAATCGAAGGGCGGGACGCGGTCCTGCAGCAGCGACAGTTCGGCGACGATGTCCTCGGGCATCAGGTCGGGACGTGTCGACAGCACCTGGCCGAACTTCACGAAGATCGGGCCCAGCTCTTCCAGCGCCAGGCGCAGGCGGATCGCGCGCGGCGAGGTAATGCGGCGCCAGAAGAACGCGGTGTTGATCAGGCGCGCCGTGCGCGGCACGTGCAGGCCGGACATCGCGATTTCATCCAGGCCGTAGCGGATCGCCACGGTCAGGATCTTCAGCAAACGCAAGAATTTCAGGATCATCAGCTATCGGCGGTGTGGTCGGGTGGTGCGGGTTGGGCGGTCGGCAGCGGGATCACCGCGTGCTCGGGCATGGGGACGACATCGACAGACGTCGGGCGGGCCGGCGCGGGTACGATCGCGGTGGTGGACGCCGGGGTGGGCACCGAAGCAGGACGTGCCGGCATCTGCGCCAGTTTCTGCTCCAGCTTGGCGATGCGCTTGGCGGCGCGTTCGACGTCGTCGCGCACACGGCTGACGTCGTCGGCGAAGCTCTCCACGCTGGTCGGGCGCACCAGCACGTGGCGTTCTTCGAGCAGGAATTCCGCGACGTTCTCGGCCAGGCGGCGCCCGGCGTTGGCCGCCCCTTCCACCGCGCCGCGCGCGCCGCCGGCCAGCCGGTTCGCTGCGATCGGGCCGAACAGGCGCTCGAGGTCATGCTCGGCATCCCAGCGCAGGCCTTTCGACAGCTGCGAGATCGTGTTGGCGAACTCGGCGTCGCCGTCGATGCGCACGTAGGAAAACGCGCGGTCGCGGTTCTGCAGGATCAGCGGCAGGTCGGACAGCTTGACGTGGATGGTGACGGCGGCGGTATCGTCGGCATCGGCCGCTTCCAGCATGCCGTCGCGTTCCACGCGCAGGCGCACCTGCAGGTGGCCGGTATCGATGACGGCGGTCTTGCCGGCATGGCGCATCAGCGTATCGCGCGCCCAGGCTTCCTGGGCCAGCAGGTGATTGATCGTGGCCACGGCCGGCGCCGACAGGCCGCGCTGCGGCAAGGCGAAAAGTGAGGTCGAAGACATGGTGGAGTCTCTACAAAATAAAACCGCCCGGGCTGCGGGCGGTTTCGATCTTACCAGTTCACCGGGGTAAAACCCGGCAGCACGGGATGCCGATGCAAAAAATTCTTGCAAAAGCGTTATGAAACTTGCTGGATGCCCGCGAGGACCCAGCCACCATTGCCGGCCAGCGGCTTGGACAGGTTCCACACCTCGACGTACGGCTCGGCCGGCGCGCCCGGGGCATTGCGGATCATGCCGTTGAACTGCACGCTGGCGAGGTAGTCGCGGTCGGTGGTTTCGATGCCCAGCAGTTGCGCCTCGATCGACACGACCTCGGTGTAGTCCTGCTGGTTGCCGCGTTCCTGGATCTGCAGCTGCAGCTCGGCGAACACCTCGGGCGCGGTGAACTCGCGCAGGTCGGCCAGGTCGCCACGGTCCCAGGCGGCCTGCATGCGGATGAACGAGCCTTTGGCATGGCGCAGGAAGGCTTCGGTGTCGAAGCCGGCCGGCACGCCCCAGGCCTGGTGCGGCTTGTCGAGCGTGGTCTGGCCCGGGAAGCCGGCCTGGAAACCACCAGCCTGCGTACCCTGGTAGCCGTTCGAGTAGCCGCCGTTCAGGCCGGAACCGATTTCCGGCGTGGCGCTGGCCGGCACCGGGTTCTGGTTGAAGCCGGTGAAGGCCGGGCTGGCCGGGGTCGCACGGCGGCGGAACATGCGCACGACGAACATCACGGCCAGCGCCAGCAGCACCAGCATCAGCAGCGAGGACAGCATGCCGGCGGCGGCGCCGCCGATGCCCATGTGCGAGAACAGCGCGCCCAGGCCGAGGCCGAGCAGTGCGCCGCCGAGGATGCCGCGCCACGGGCTAGGACGACGCGGCATTTGCTGCGGCGCCATCGGGGCCGGCGCCGGGCGCTGGTAGCCCTGCTGGTAACCGTTACTCGGCGCGTAAGGCGCCGGCGCCGGGGCCGGTGCGCGCATCCGGCTCACCGACGAGGACTGGCGACCGAACGACCGTCCGCCGCCGACCGGGCGCGCGAACGCATCCGCGACCATCGAGAATGCGGTCACGGCGATCATCATACTGGCCAAAAACTTCTTCATCGTGTTCACCCTAGAGTTTGATGCCGGTGTGCAGCGCCGCCACGCCGGCCGTCAGGTTGTAGTACTGCACGCGTTCCAGGCCCGCCGTCTCCATCATGGACTTGAGCGTGTCCTGGTCCGGATGCATGCGGATCGATTCGGCCAGGTAACGGTAGCTCTCGGCATCGTTGGCGATTTTCTTGCCCAGCCACGGCAGCACCGAAAACGAGTACACGTCGTACGGTTTCTGCAGCGGCGCGGCCACCTTCGAGAACTCCAGCACCAGCAACTTGCCACCCGGCTTGAGCACACGGCGCATTTCCGCCAGTGCCTGGTCCTTGTGCGTCATGTTGCGCAGGCCGAAGGCCACGCTGACCCGGTCGAAATAGTTGTCCGGGAAGGGCAACTTTTCCGCGTCACAGAGCAAGGTGGGGGTGACTAGACCTTTATTCAATAGACGGTCACGGCCGACGCGCAGCATCGACTCGTTGATGTCGGTGAGCCAGACCTCGCCGCTCGGGCCGGCCTGCTTGGCGAAGGCCTTGGACAGGTCGCCGGTGCCGCCAGCGATGTCGAGCACCTTGAAGCCGGGACGCACTCCCGCCTGGGCGATGGTGAAGGTCTTCCAGATGCGGTGCAGGCCGCCCGACATCAGGTCGTTCATCACGTCGTATTTCGATGCGACCGAGTGGAAAACCTTGGCGACCTCGTGGACCTTCTCGTCCTCGGAAACGGTCTTGTAGCCGAAATGGGTGGTGTTGGTCATGGTAGCAAGCTGTTTTGGTCTTGCCACATTATACAAGCCAGGGTATGGCTCATGCTTAATCGTGCAGTTTACCGAGGCAGGTCACGCTATTTGTAAAAGTGTGAAATTTATTCCACAAAGCGGCTTCAACTGTGCACCTGCTTAATAAAATCCTATCTATAATGATTTTCGCTTCTGCAGGGACGGCCAACGATCAGGACCGGCGCTGCGTGGAGGGGACCTTAAGTTCAAACAATCAATCTTCTTGAGAGATACAAATGGCAACTGGCATTGTGAAATGGTTCAACGACGCGAAGGGCTTCGGCTTCATCAAACCGGACAACGGCGGTGAAGACCTGTTCGCGCACTTCTCGGCAATCAATAGCCAAGGCTTCAAATCGCTGGCCGAAAACCAGCGCGTCAGCTTTGACATCACCACCGGCCCGAAGGGCAAGCAAGCCTCGAACATCCAGCCGCAGGCCTGAGCCGGCGCTGACGCAGCTTTCTTCAGACCGGTCGAACATCCGGATTCCCGAGGGAGCGTCCTCCGCAAGGAGACGCTCCCCGTTTCACGTTTACGCCTCTGCTTTTACGTCAAAGCTCACTTGCAGCCGCAGCTGCCGCTACCGCAACCGCCGCCCTTCTTGATGCCCAGGTCGGGAATCGGCTCGCGCCCGCTGTCGCCCTTGAAGCCGGCGGCTACCAGGCGGCCCAGGTAATCCTTCCACAGCCGGTCCTGGTCCTTGCCCAGTTTGTAGAGCGTGTCCCAGGTGTAGATGCCGGACTCGTGGCCATCGTTGAAGATCGGCTTGATGCCGTAGTTGCCGACCGGCTCGACGCCGTTGATGAGGACGTCGCGCTTGCCAAGCTGCAGCACTTCCTGGCCCGGGCCGTGGCCCTGCACTTCGGCCGACGGCGAATACACGCGCATCAGTTCAAACGGGATCGAGAAGGCGGCGCCGTCATCGAAAGCGATTTCGACGACTTTCGAATGGCGGCGGACGGTGAGTTCGGTAGGAGTGGGCATGGTGTTCCGTATGCGTTAGGGATAGCGGGATTTTACCGCGCGGGATTTTACCGCGCTGTGAATTGGCGTTCGATCGCCTGGGCCAGTTGCGGCAACAAGGCGCGGCGCGAGGCCAGCACGGCCGGATCGGCGGCGCGCATCGCCTGCGCCCATACCGGCGCCGGGAAGTGGGCGTCATCCGCGTAGCGCGGGATGACGTGCCAGTGCAGGTGCGGCACCACGTTGCCCAGGCTGGCCACGTTGACCTTCAGCGGCTGCATCGCGTCAACCACGGCCAGCTCGAGCTTGTAGACGGCGTCGTTGACCAGCAGGCGGTCCTCGTCGTCGAGGTCGCTCATCTCGCGCACGTGCGCGCGCCAGACCACGCGCGCGAAGCCGGGATAGTTGGGCTCGTCGACGAGGATCACGACGAACTTGTCGTGCTCGAACACGGCCTGGGCGCCCGATGGGATCGTGCCGGCGGCCAGGCCGCACAGCTCGCAGCCCGGCTCCGCCCGTGGCTGCAGCGTCATACCAGCACCCTTTCGATACCGCCGTTGTTGGCCTTGGCCACGTAATCCGGCATCCAGTTTTCGCCCAGCAGGTGCCGCGCCATCTCGACCACGATGTAGTCGGCGGTGGTGCCGGCGTCCTCGTTGTAGCGCGACAGGCCCTGCAGGCAGGACGGGCAGCTGGTCAGGATCTTGACCTCGCCCGTGAAGCCGTCGGCGCGCAGTTTATTTGCGCCCTTGTCCATCTCCTGCTCCTTGCGGAAGCGGACCTGGGTCGCGATGTCCGGACGGCTGACGGCGAAGGTGCCCGACTCGCCGCAGCAGCGGTCGTTCTTTTCGATCTTGACCTGGTCGACGGTCTGGATCAGCGCATTGACCGTCTTGGTCGACTCCTGCAGCTTCATCGGCGTGTGGCAGGGGTCGTGGTACATGTAGCGGGTACCGGTGACGCCTTCCAGCTTGACGCCCTTCTCGAGCAGGTACTCGTGGATGTCGATGATGCGGCAGCCCGGGAAGATCTTGTCGAACTCGTAGCCCGCCAGCGAGTCGTAGCAGGTGCCGCACGAGACCACGACCGTCTTGATGTCCAGGTAATTGAGCGTGTTGGCCATGCGGTGGAACAGCACGCGGTTATCGGTCACCATCTTGTCGGCCTTGTCGTACTGACCTGCTCCCCTTTGGGGGTAACCGCAGCATAAATAGCCCGGCGGCATCACGGTCTGCACGCCGACTTCCCACAGCATCGCCTGGGTCGCCAGGCCGACCTGCGAGAACAGGCGCTCCGAGCCGCAGCCCGGGAAGTAGAACACGGCCTCGGTGTCGGCGTTGGTGACCTTCGGGTTGCGGATGATCGGGATGACCTTGTCGTCTTCGATGTCGAGCAGCGCACGGGCCGTCTTCTTCGGCAGATTGCCCGGCATCTTCTTGTTGACGAAGTGGATCACCTGCTCGCGCACGGGCGCCTTGCCGGTGGTCGGCGGCGGGTTGTGCGACTGCTCCTTGGCCAGGCCTTTGAGCACGGCGTTGCCGAGGCGCTGGGCCTTGAAACCCAGGTCGACCATCGCCTTGCGCGTCAGGTTGATCGTGGTCGGATCGGTCGCGTTCAGGAAGAACATCGCGGCGCGGTTGCCCGGCTTGAAGCTGCGCTTGTCCATCTTGCGCAGCAGGTTACGCATGTTCATCGAGACGTTGCCGAAGTCGATGTTGACCGGGCACGGCGTCACGCACTTGTGGCACACGGTGCAGTGGTCCGACACGTCCTCGAATTCTTCCCAATGCCGGATCGACACGCCGCGGCGGGTCTGCTCTTCGTACAAAAAGGCTTCGATCAGCGCGGAGGTCGCGAGGATCTTGTCGCGCGGCGAGTACAGCAGATTCGACTGCGGCACGTGCGTCGTGCAGACCGGCTTGCACTTGCCGCAGCGCAGGCAGTCCTTGATGCTGTTGGCGATCTCGCCGATGTCGCTCTGCTGCATGATCAGCGATTCGTGGCCCATCAGGCCGAACGACGGCGTGTAGGCATTGCGCAGGTCGGCGTAGCCGCTTTCGCCGTTGAGCAGCTTGCCCTTGTTGAAGCGGTTTTCCGGGTCGACGCGCTTTTTGTAGTCGCGGAACTCGCGGATCTCGTCGTCGGTCAGGAACTCGAGCTTGGTGATGCCGATGCCGTGCTCGCCCGAGATCACGCCGTCCAGCGAACGGGCCAGCTTCATGATGCGCTCGACCGACTTGTGCGCATCCTGCAACATCGCGTAATCGTCCGAGTTCACCGGGATGTTGGTGTGGACGTTGCCGTCGCCGGCGTGCATGTGCAGCGCGACGAACACGCGCGAGCGCAGCACGCGGCCGTGGATCGCCGTGGCCTCATCCAGGATCGGCTGATAGGCCGCGCCGTTGAAGATCTGGCGCAGCGGCGCGCGGATGTCGTTCTTCCACGAGACGCGCACCGTGTGGTCCTGCACCACGTCGAATACGGTCGCCCGCGGCTGTTCCAGCAGGCGGCGCTCGAAGGTTTCGAGCATCCCGTCCAGGCCGAAGTCGGTCAGCTTGGACATGGCGTCCCGCAGCGGCTGGTCGAGGTTGGCCAGCAGCCAGCCCCAGCGCGCCGCGACCCTGGCCAGCAGCTCGTCGGCCTGCTGCGGAAGCTCGCCCAGGATCTCTTCCTTCGAGATGCCCTCGCCGGTCGCGTCGTCGGCCTTCATCACGTCGAGCGTGCCCGAGGTGATGTAGGCGTGCAGTTGTTCGACCAGCTGCAGCTTGTTCTTGATCGACAGCTCGATGTTGATGCGCTCGATGCCGTCGGTGTACTCGCCCATGCGGTTGAGCGGGATGACCACGTCCTCGTTGATCTTGAAGGCGTTGGTGTGGCGCGCGATCGCCGCGGTGCGCGCGCGGTCGAGCCAGAATTTCTTGCGCGCTTCCGGGCTGACGGCGACGAAGCCTTCGCCCACGCGCGTGTTCGCCAGGCGCACGACTTCCGACGCGGCCAGCGCCACGGCGTTCTCGTCGTCGCCGACGATGTCGCCGAACAGCGCCATCTTCGGCAGCGTGCCGCGCTTGGACTTGGTCGCGTAGCCGACCGCGCGCAGGTAGCGCTCATCCAGGTGCTCCAGGCCCGCCAGGCGCAGGCTCGCGAATTCCGGCTTGCCGTTTTTCGGCAGGCTATCGAGGTAATCCTTGATCTCGACGATCGACGGAATCGCGTCGCGTGCCTGGCCGAAGAACTCCAGCGCCACGGTGCGCGTGTGCTTCGGCATCTTGTGCAGGATCCAGCGGCTCGACGTGATCAAGCCGTCGGTGCCCTCTTTCTGGATGCCCGGCAGGCCGGCCAGGAACTTGTCGGTGACGTCCTTGCCCAGGCCCTCCTTGCGAAAGCGGCGGCCTTCGATTTCCAGCATCTCGGTGCGGAACGGCGCACCGCGCGGCGCGCCCTTTTCCGACGGATGCGTCCATTCGAGCTTGAAGATCGCGAGCGGGTCGTCGTGGATCTTGCCGAGGTTGTGCTTGATGCGCGTGACTTCGAGCCAGTCGCCGTTCGGGTCGACCATGCGCCAGGAAGCCAGGTTGTCGAGCGCGGTGCCCCACAGGACGGCCTTCTTGCCGCCGGCGTTCATGGCGATGTTGCCGCCGATGCAGGACGCATGCGCCGAGGTCGGGTCGACCGCGAACACGAAGCCGGCCTTCTCGGCGGCCTGCGAGACCTGCTGGGTGACCACGCCGGCGCCGGTGTAGATGGTCGCGTACTCGCGGTCCACGCCCGGCAGGTGCTGCATGTCGACCTGGCCCAGCGTGATCAGCTTTTCGGTGTTGATCACGGCCGACATCGGCGTCAGCGGGATCGCGCCGCCGGTGTAGCCGGTGCCGCCGCCGCGCGGGATGATGGTCAGTCCGAGCTCGATGCAGCCCTTGACCAGGCCGGCCATCTCGTCTTCCGTGTCCGGCACCAGCACCAGGAACGGGTACTCGACGCGCCAGTCGGTGGCGTCGGTGACGTGCGAGGTGCGGTGCATGCCGTCGAAGCGGATGTTGCGCTTGTCCGTGTAGCGACCCAGCACCGCGCGTGCGCGCTTGCGCAGGTCGTACATGTCGGAAAATTCGCGGCCAAAATCGTCGACCGCCTTGCGCGCCGCGACCAGCAGCTGCTCGACGGCGTGGCTGCGCGCGCTGGCGCTGGCCGGATCGTCACCCTCGCCCGCATCGACCGCCAGGCGGCGCTTGTCGACCTCGGCCAGGCGGTGATGCAGGGCCTCGATCAGCTTGGCGCGCCGCTTCGGGTTGTCCAGCATGTCGTCCTGCAGGTAGGGGTTGCGGCGCACCACCCAGATGTCGCCGAGCACCTCGTACAGCATGCGCGCCGAACGCCCGGTCTGGCGCGCGCCGCGCAGCGCATCGAGCAACTGCCACGAGGACTCGCCCAACAGGCGGATCACGATTTCGCGATCCGAGAACGATGTGTAGTTATAGGGGATTTCACGCAACCGGGCAGGCGCGTTTTCTTCGAGCAGGGCGTGGATATTGGCAGGGGCGTTCATGGGAGATCGGCTGACGAACTGACGCGTAGGACATCCATTCTAGCGTATTGCGGTTCACTACGCTGGCTCGCAGCCCATCCTGCCAAGCTCGACACCGCGACAAATCGCGGCGAACGACAATTTTCGTCGAATTTATTTTTGCCGAATAGAACTTTTTCCATCAAAAGATTGGCAGCGTGAAAACAGTGGCAACTTATCCACAGTGGCTGAGCCGACTACAGCGTCTTCGTCCATTTCATTTTTTCCGTTTTTTCCTGTCGGCATTCTTTACACTTGGGTAACATCCAGTATGCATATCCCTATAACTACTTGTTTAATATACGCAAATACTCAATGGCATATTAATTGCTAATTGTTGAGCTCCACTCACTAAGGGGAATGTCATGAAAAAAATCATTACAAGCTTGGCTCTGGGTTCTGTGTTTGCATTTATGGGGACTGCCCATGCAATGCCGACTTCGTATGCGAATCCCGGCACGCCGAATCCCGATGTTTATGTTTTTACCGCGGCGACGACTGGTAACGTAAAAGCGTATTTCGCCGGCTCCGATGCGGCCAATACCAACATGATTACCTTGCTCCTCAATGGGCAGCCGACCAATATTTCCGGGCTGGGTAATCACACTTCGGCCTATGGCGATATGCTCGATTTCGGTGTGGTGCAGGCAGGCACGGTCCTGACGTTCCAGCTGATCACCACGGCGACCTACGACGGCTCGACGATTCCGACCTGGTCCACCGACCCGACCCAGAATACCGACCTGACCCAGCACATCTACTCGTCGATCTACGGCGGCGACGACGTGATCCCGGAAGGTATCGCGATCGGTTTCGAAGACCTGGACCGCGCCCACGGCACCGACTTCGACTACAACGACGAGAACTTCGTCTTCACCAACATCGCTGTGACGAATAACGTCCCGGAGCCGGCTTCGCTGGCCCTGATCGGCCTCGGCCTGGCAGGCCTGGGCCTGCGCCGCAAGTTCGCGCGTTCGAAATAATTCGCACATCCCAATGCAAAAGCCCCGTCCAGGGGCTTTTTTCATGATCCAGGCGATTCGCTTTTCAAAACAAGCGATTCAAGGTATCGCCGGCCCAGCGCCACCATCCATTCGGAATATAAAGCAGCGTCATCGTCATGAACAGATAACGCCCGAATTTACCGATCGCCATATAAATCACGCTCGGCCAGAACGGCAGGTGCAGCCATCCGGCCAAGGTGCACAAGGGATCGCCGATGCCCGGCAGCCAGGACAGCAGCATGGTCTTGGCGCCATATTTGGACAGCCAGTGAAACCAGCGTGACGAGCGTTCCTTGGCAAACGCCACCTTGGCGCGATAGCCGATCCAGTAATCGGTGATGCCGCCCAGCGTATTGCCGAGCGTCGCCACCAGCACCACCGGCCAGAACATCGATGGATTGGCCTTGATGACGGCAAACACGGCCGGCTCGGAGCCAAGCGGCAGCAAGGTCGCGGAGACGAAGCTGATCAGGAACACCGATGAGAGACCGACGGTCGGCACGGCAAGGAATTTCAGCAGCCAGAGGACGGCGGAGTCGATCATCGATAAAAAATGGAAATAGCGGATGGCAGGGATCGGCCATTATAATGAGCTGCAACCTTCGCAACGACACGGTTGGCCACGCCACACCCAGCACCGCCACCGCCTTGCACGCCTCGGCTATCGCCAAGCAGGACCGTTTCGCCACGCCGTCCGCCATTCGGACGCGGCATGTCGTCGGCAATTACTCAGCCCAGACCTCAACATGACGACCGACTATCTCAAGAAAATCCTGACCGCGCGCGTCTATGACGTAGCCCAAGAAACACCGCTCGAGTACGCGCCGACTTTGTCGCAGCGCATGGGCAACCGCATTTATTTCAAGCGCGAAGACATGCAAAGCGTGTTCAGCTTCAAGCTGCGCGGTGCCTACAACAAAATGGCGCACCTGCCGCCCGAGCAGCTCAAGCGCGGTGTGATCTGCGCCTCGGCCGGCAACCATGCGCAAGGGGTTGCCTTGTCGGCCAGCCGGCTTGGCTGCCGCGCGCTGATCGTGATGCCGACCACCACGCCGCCGGTGAAAATCAATGCGGTCAAGGCGCGCGGCGGCGCCAACGTCGAGGTCGTCCTGCACGGCGATTCCTACACCGATGCCTACAACCATGCGCTGTCGCTCGAGCGCGAACAAAAGCTGACCTTCGTGCATCCGTTCGACGACCCGGACGTGATCGCCGGCCAGGGCACGATCGCCATGGAAATCCTGCGCCAGCATGCCGGTCCGATCCATGCGATCTTCGTCGCGATCGGCGGCGGCGGCCTGATCTCGGGCGTCGGCGCTTACGTGAAAGCGGTGCGGCCCGACATCCGCGTGATCGGCGTGCAAACCGTCGATTCCGACGCGATGGCGAAAAGCCTCAAGGCGGGTGAACGCGTCACCCTACCGGACGTCGGCTTGTTTTCCGACGGTACCGCGGTCCGCCTGGTCGGCGAAGAAACTTTCCGGATCGCCAAGGAAGTGGTCGACGAGATCGTGATCGTCGACACCGACGCCATCTGCGCCGCGATCCAGGACGTGTTCCAGGACACGCGCAGCATCCTCGAGCCGGCCGGTGCGCTGGCGGTGGCCGGCGCCAAGGCGTATATCGAGCGCGCGCAGATGACGCGCCGGCCGGTCCATAACGAAGTGCTGGTCGCGGTCGCCTGCGGCGCCAACATGAATTTCGACCGGCTGCGCTTTGTCGCGGACCGCGCCGAAGTCGGCGAAGCGCGCGAAGCCGTGTTCGCGGTGACGATGCCCGAGCAGCGCGGCAGCTTCAAGCGCTTTTGCAGCCTGGTCGGACCACGCAACGTCACCGAATTCAGCTACCGCATCAGCGACGAGCGTGAAGCGCACGTCTTCGTCGGCGTGCAGATCGGCAACCGCGACGAGTCGACGCTGCTGGCGCGCACCTTCGAAGAGCACGGTTTTCGTACGCTCGACCTGACCCAAGACGAACTGGCCAAGCAGCACTTGCGCCACCTGGTCGGGGGAAAAAGCGCGCTGGCGCACGACGAGCTGCTGTACCGCTGCGAGTTTCCCGAGCGGCCCGGCGCGCTGATGCGTTTCCTGGACAGCCTGGCGCCGAACTGGAACATCTCGCTATTTCATTATCGCAACCAGGGCGGCGACGTCGGCCGCATCCTGGTCGGCCTGCAGGTGCCGCCGCACGAGATCGACGAGTTCCGCCAATTCCTCGACACGCTGGGCTACCGTCACTGGGACGAGACGGCCAATCCGGTCTACAAGCTGTTTTTGTAAGGACTGGACGCGCATACAGTGCCGAAAAAGGTGTACGATACGCCGCTTTGCCGCCGCGCCGGCGATCCCGTGCGCAGCGGCAGGCAAACTCAGCCGGCCTATCGAGACTGAACCATGAACAATACTCCTGATCAATCGCCGCTCGGCAAAACCTCGGCTTACCAGACCGAGTACGCGCCCGAGCTGCTGTTTCCGATCCCGCGCCAGCAAAAGCGCGACGAACTCGGCTTGAAGGGCACGCTGCCTTTCTTCGGCGTCGACATCTGGAACGCCTATGAGCTGTCGTGGCTGAACATGCGCGGCAAGCCTCAGGTGGCGATCGCCGTCATCACGGCGCCCGCCGATTCGCCCAACATCGTCGAGTCCAAGTCGTTCAAGCTCTACCTGAATTCCTTCAACCAGACCCGCCTGGCCAATACCGACGCCCTGCTCGCCCTGCTGCGCGAAGACTTGTCGAATGCCTTCGGTGCGCCGGTCCACGTCGCGCTCACGCTGCCGGAAGATTTCGCCAAGCTCAAGATGGGCGAACTGGATGGCGTGCTGCTGGACCGCCTCGACATCGAAGTCGACAGCTACAGTCCGGCGCCCGAGCTGCTCAAGGCCAATTTTGAAGAAGCCGCGGTCGAGGAAACCCTGGTGTCGCACCTGCTCAAGTCGAATTGCCTGGTCACCGGGCAGCCGGACTGGGCCAGCGTACAGATCCGCTACGTCGGTCCGCAGATCGACCAGGAAAGCCTGCTGCGCTACCTGATCGGTTTCCGCGAGCACAACGAGTTTCATGAGCAATGTGTCGAACGTATCTTCAGCGACATCCTGCGCCAGTGCAAACCGAACAAGCTTGCGGTGTATGCCCGCTACACCCGGCGCGGCGGCCTCGACATCAATCCCTGGCGCGCGAATTTCAGCACCGGCAAGCCGCCGAATTTGCGCACCGCGCGCCAGTGAAGCCGATGGATCCAGGCTGAAATCCAGCTCGGCGCCCCCATCTGGCAGACGTGAAGTGTCCGTTTCGGGCCACAGCTGCCGGCCCGGAGGACAGACCCGGGGGCGCCGGGCAGCGCTGCGGGTCGCCAGAAAAATCGGCGAAACCGCTTGTCAACAAGTATTCCTTGCGCAAAATCCTAAATTCCATATAGGAAATTGCGTACACTCGGTCGTCATCCTTAAGCCAGGTCAGTAACGGTTTATGAGGGTGGCGTTACAGCTTATCGTACAGACGAGAATTCGAATTACACAGGCATAAAACAGGCCTATAATTCCCGCTCGCAAGCACCCCTGGTGCACCGCAATTGAAGCGTGTTATGACTAATTTAAGCAAAATCCTCTTGCTCGAGAATGTCCAACTCGACATCGAAGTGTCGAGCAAGAAGCGCGCCTTTGAACAGGCTGGTCTGATCTTCGAAAACAATCTGGGTATCGCCCGCTCGACCGTCACGGACAACCTGTTCGCGCGCGAGCGCCTCGGTTCCACCGGCCTCGGTCACGGCGTCGCCGTGCCGCACGGGCGTGTCAAGGGCAGCAAGAGTCTGAAGTCGCCGATGGCCGCTTTTGTCCGCCTGGTCGAGCCGATTCCCTTCGAATCGCCCGACGGCCAGCCGGTCAAGCTGCTGTTCTTCCTCCTGATCCCGGACCACGTGACCCAGCAGCACCTGGAAATCCTGTCCGAGATCGCCGAGCTGTTCTCGGACGAGGCGATCCGCACCGCGCTGGCGACCGATCCCGATCCGCGCTCGGTCCACGAACGCATCATCAACTGGCAGCCGAGCCTGCAGGCCCTGGGCTGAGCCGGCGACCATCATGCTGCAGACTCCGCTGACCATCCAGAGGCTGTACGACGACAACCGCGACAGCCTGCAACTCGGCTGGTTCGCCGGTTTTCCGGGCGGCGAGCGCCTGATCTCGGGCGACGCCGTCTCGGCCGCCGACCAGGTCGGCCACCTGAACCTGATCCACCCGGGCCGCATCCAGGTGTTCGGGCACCAGGAACTGAACTATTACCAGCGCCTGAAAACCGGCTCGCGCAGCCATGTGATCGGCGAGCTGATCGCGGGCGGCCCGCCGGCGCTGATCATCGCCCAGGGTCTCGATACCCCGCCGGACATCCTCGCCATCTGCGACGAGCAGAACATCCCGCTGTTCTCGACGCCACTGCCGGCGGCGCAGGTGATCGACTTCCTGCGCGTGTACCTGTCCAAGAAGCTGGCGCAGCGCGTCATCATGCACGGCGTGTTCATGGACGTGCTCGGCGTGGGCGTCCTGATCACCGGCGACTCCGGCCTCGGCAAGAGCGAGCTGGGCCTGGAGCTGATCTCGCGCTCGCACGGCCTGGTCGCCGACGACGCCGTCGAGTTCTCGCGCATTGCCCCCAACATGATCGAAGGCCGCTGCCCGCCGCTGCTGCAGAACCTGCTCGAAGTGCGTGGCCTGGGCCTGCTCGACATCAAGGCGATCTTCGGCGAGACCGCGGTGCGCCGCAAGATGCGCCTGAAACTCATCGTCCACCTGGTCAAGCGCGGCGCGCTGGACGAGGAAGTCGAGCGCCTGCCGTTCCACTTCCCGACCGAAGACGTGCTGGGCCTGCCGATCCGCAAGGTCGTGATCCCGGTCGCGGCCGGCCGCAACATCGCGGTGCTGCTCGAGGCCGCGGTGCGCAACACGATCCTGCAGTTGCGCGGCATCGATACGCTGCAGGAGTTCATGGAGCGGCAGCGGCAGGCAATGAGCAGCGATTAATGCGCTGCATTACAGTGCCGGCCCTCGCGGCCCGGCCCGCTCCGCAGGCGTGAAGCCATGCTTCACGAAACCCCTGCTCCGCCAGCGGCAGGCAATGAGCAGCGATTAAGCAGCATTCATCGCGCGTCTTTGACGAATTCATCGACAATTATTGCGGTATGATGCGCTCATGCGCATTGTACTCATCACCGGTATCTCGGGCTCCGGCAAATCGGTTGCCCTGAACGTCCTCGAAGACGCGGGTTATTATTGCGTCGACAATCTTCCACCCGCCCTGCTGCCGGCCCTGGTCAAGACCGTCGACGGCGACCCGGACAAGAAGATCGCGGTCGCGGTCGACGCCCGCAGCGCCGAGTCGCTGGCCGAGCTGCCGGCCACGGTCAGCACGCTGCGCGACGAAGGCCACCAGGTCAAGGTGATCTTCCTGACCTCGAGCACGCATTCGCTGGTCGCGCGCTTTTCCGAAACGCGGCGCAGCCACCCGCTGTCGCACGAACTGCGTCCCGGCGAGAACCCGGCGTCGCGCCGCACGCTGATCGAGTGCATCCTGGAAGAGCGCGACCGCCTGGGACCGATCGAAAAGCTCGGCCACGTGATCGACACCTCCGAGCTGTCGGCCAACAAGCTGCGTGCCTGGGTCAAGGAACTGGCCGAGGTCGAACACGCGCCGCTGACGCTGTTCTTCGAATCGTTCGCCTTCAAGCACGGGGTGCCGCTGGACGCCGACTTCGTGTTCGACGTGCGTGCCGTGCCGAATCCCTACTACGACCTGACGCTGCGCCCGCTGAATGGCCGCGACGCGCCGGTGATCGCCTTCCTCGACGCCCAGCCGCAAGCGACCGAGCTGCTGTCGGACATCCGCGCCTTCATCGCCAAATGGCTGCCCTCGTTCAAGAAGGACAACCGCAGCTACCTGACGGTGGCGGTCGGCTGCACCGGCGGCCAGCACCGTTCGGTGTACATGGCGGAGCGGCTCGGGGCGTATTTCGGCGATACCGAGCGCGTGGTGGTCAGGCACCGCGAGCAGCCGTAAGGCCTCGCGCGGGACTGCGCGTCACGCGCGCGCGAGGATCACAGATGGCGCAGCGGATGCGCCCAGTCCGGCCACACCGGTTCGAAAAAGCGCGCCACCATGTCCGGCGTGACCGCATCCAGCGCCGGCGGATTCCAGGCAGGCCGGTTGTCCTTGTCGATCACCAGCGCGCGTACGCCTTCCAGCACTTCGCCGTGTTCGAAGTTGCGGCGCACCACCGAACGCTCCATGCGCAGGCAGTCGGCCACGCCCATGGCGGCGCCGCGTTCGAGCATCTCGTGGGTCACGCACATCATCAACGGCGAGCGCTGGCGCATCGCCTGCAGCGCCTGCTGCGCGAACGGATCGTCGTCGCCGGCCAGCGCGGCCATGATGGCGGACACCGATGCCGCGCCGAAGTGGCGGTCGATGACGCTGCGCGCGGCTTGCAGCTTGCTCGCGCCGGCCTGCTGCGCAAACGGTGCGGCAAAGTCGCGCATGGCCGCCGGCAGTTGCGCACCCGGGGTCGCCTCGATCAATGCGTGCAGCGCGCCCATCTGCTCACCCGGCACGAACGCGTCCGCCAACCCGACATACAGCGCATCCGCCGCGCCAATTGTCGCGCCCGTCACGCCCAGATACACCCCCAGCTTGCCCGGCGCATGCGACAGGAAGTGACTGCCGCCCACGTCCGGGAACAGCCCGATGTTCACCTCCGGCATCGCCATCTTGGTCCGCTCGGTCACGATGCGCAGTGCGCAGTCGGGGCCGCCTTGCGCGATGCCCATGCCGCCGCCCATGACGACGCCATCCATCAGCGCGATGTAGGGCTTGGGATAAAAATGGATCAGGTGATTGAGCGCGTATTCTTCGGTGAAGAAATCTTCGAGCAGCGCGCTGCCACCGCCCGGCGTGGCACGGCCGGCTTCGTAAAAGAAGCGGATGTCGCCGCCCGCGCACAGCGCTTTTTCGCTGCTGCTGGCGATGACGACCGCATCGACCGCAGGATCGTCGCGCCAGAGCAGCAGGGTCTGCGTCAGCGCACGCACCATGTCGAGCGACAGCGAATTGAGGGCCTTGGGCCGGTCGAGGGTAAAGGTGCCGGTGCCGTTGGCAATGCGGGTCTGCACGTGTTCGCGGGTAGCGTCTGCGCTCATGATGTCGGAGATGGTTGATCTAGCCGCATCATAAAACGAAAAGGGCGCCAGTGCGCCCTTCGTCATGCTGTGCTGCGGACGGCGTCAGGCCGTGGCGGCTGCACTGTCTCCTTCATCCAGCATGCGCTTGTGTCCGGTGTGACTATGATTCTGCAGCATCTGCTTGTATTTGACGACCTGCCTGTCCAGGCGGTCCATCAGCATGTCGATCGCGGCGTACAGGTCGTGCGCGGCGCTGGCGATATGCAGGATCTTTCCCGCCACCCGCAGATTGATCTCGGCCTTTTGGCGTTTGTCTTTTTCGGTGAGATTGTCGATGCAGAGGATGACGTGGGAATCGATCACTTGATCGAAATGGCGGGTGATGCGTTCGAGCTTGTTCTGTACGTATTCACGGATGGCTGGGGTGACATCGAGGTGATGGCCGCTGATGGTGAGATTCATACACACACTCCTTTGAAGATACGCTGCCGCAAGCGTGCGCAGGAGCGCAACAGGCAGCGTTTGTTACAAGGATTTGCGAAGGCTAACGGGCGGGATCTTGAGCGCCTCACGGTATTTGGCGACCGTGCGCCGCGCAATGACCATTCCCTGTTCCCCTAGCATCTCCGCGATCTTGCTGTCGGATAAAGGGTTCTTGGGGTCTTCTGCTCCTGTGAGTTGTACGATGAGAGCCCGGATGGCCGTCGATGATGCTTCGCCTCCCGCCTCGGTGGCAACGTGGCTCCCGAAGAAATACTTCAGCTCGAACATGCCGTGCGGGGTCAGCATGTATTTCTGCGTTGTGACGCGAGAAATTGTGCTCTCGTGTAAACCTAGTGTATCAGCTATCTCGCGTAAAACAAGGGGCCGCATGGCAACCGCGCCGTGCGAGAAAAAGTTGCGCTGCCGTTCGACGATGGCCTGGGCCACGCGCAGGATCGTGTCGAAACGCTGGCGCATGTTCTTGATGAGCCACTTGGCTTCCTGCAGCTGCGCGCTCATCTGGGTCTCGGATTTGCCCTGCTTGAGCGCCTGCGCATACAGGCTGTTCACGCGCAGGCGCGGCATCACTTCGGGATTCAATTGCACGCTCCAGCCATCCTTGGCGCGGCGCACGATCACGTCCGGCACCACGAAGTCCGACACGTCCGAAGCGAACGCGGCGCCCGGGTGCGGGTTGCAGCGGCGGATCACGGCCTGGGCTTCGCGCAGGTCCTCGTCGTCGCAGTCGAGCGCCTTTTTCAGCTTGTTGAATTCGCGCTGGGCGAACCAGCTCAGGTAGCGCTCGACGATGACCAGGGCCATGCGCCGCGTCACCAGCGGCACGCCCGGCATGCGGCGGATCTGCAGCGCCAGGCACTCGGCGGCGCTGCGCGCGCCCACGCCCGCCGGGTCGAGGCTCTGCACCATCGACAGCGCGGTGCGCAGTTCGTCGAACTCGATCTCGAGCTCTTCCGGCAGGCGCGCGTGGATGTCGTCCAGCGATTCCTCGAGGTAGCCGTTGTCGTCGAGCGCGTCGACGATCAGCTCGACCAGGGCGCAGTCGCGCGCCGCGGCGCAGGTCATGCGCACCTGCTCCATCAGGTGTTCGCGCAGCGAGACCGGGCTGGCCTCGAGCTGCGGACGGCCATCCTCTTCCTCGCCGCCGCCGCTCGACCGGCCGCCCTCGCCCCAGTCGCCGTCGTGCTCGGCGGCGTGCACGTCGTCGCCGCCTTCGTGGCCCTCGCCCTCGGCGTTCGCGGCCGGCGCGCTGTGCTCGTCGCTGCCGTTGGCGTTGGCCGGGCTGGGAGCCTCGCCCGGCGTGGCCGGGGCGTTGTTGATGGCGCCGTCGCCCAGCAGGCGCACCGAGCGGTCGAGCGGATCGTCGAGCCGTTCGAGCAGCGGATTATCACTCAGGACCTGCTCGATTTCCTGGTGCAGCTCGAGAGTGGACAGCTGCAGCAGGCGGATCGACTGCTGGAGTTGCGGCGTGAGCGCAAGATGCTGTGATGTCTTGAGTTGCAGCGTCTGTTTCATAACTACATTCTGAAGTGTTCACCCAGATACACGCGGCGTACCGATTCGTCGGCGATGATGTCGTCGGGCCGGCCGGAGGCCAGCACCGCACCCTGGTTGATGATGTAGGCGCGGTCGCAGATGCCGAGCGTCTCGCGCACGTTGTGGTCGGTGATCAGCACGCCGATCCCGCGCTCCTTCAGGAAGCGCACGATGCGCTGGATCTCGATCACGGCGATCGGGTCCACGCCCGCGAACGGCTCGTCCAGCAGCACGAAGCGCGGATCGGTCGCGAGCGCGCGCGCGATCTCGACGCGGCGCCGTTCGCCGCCCGACAGCGACAGCGCCGGGTTCTGGCGCAGCTTGTCGATCTGCAGCTCGCCCAGCAGCTGGTCGAGGCGCTCGTTGATGCGCGCCTTGGACAGCGGCTTGCCGTTCTCGCGCTGCAGCTCGAGCACCGCGCGGATGTTTTCCTCGACCGTCAGGCGGCGGAACACCGAGGCTTCCTGCGGCAGGTAGGACAGGCCCATCAGCGCGCGCCGGTGGATCGGCAGGCTGCTGATGTCGGCGCCGTTGACTTCGATGGTGCCGGCGTCCGACGGCACCAGGCCGACGATCATGTAGAACGACGTGGTCTTGCCGGCGCCGTTCGGGCCGAGCAGGCCGACCACCTCGCCGCACGCGACTTCGAGCGAAACGTCGCGCACCACCAGGCGCTTGCCGTAGCTTTTCTGGAGACCCTTGACGACCAGGGTGCTGCCGCACGCGATCGCGGCTGCGTCGTTGCGCACCTCCATCACTTGTTCCCTGCCGCTGCCGGTTGCGCCGCGGCGGGGGTGGCGGCCGGTGTGGCCGCGGGTGCGGCAGATGGGGCGCCAGGCGCCGCCGCCGGTGCGGGCGCTGCAGCGCCGGCCGGTGCGCGGTGCGGCTGCAGCGTCATGCTGCCGCGGCCATTGCCGACCTTGTTCTCGCCGTTGGCGTCGTTGCGGCCGACCAGGACTTCCTTGCGGTTGTCGTACGAGATGAATTCGCTGTCCATCTCCTGCGTTACTTTCGTGCCGTCGAGCTGCTTGATGACGGCCTTCGAGAACAGCTTGACCAGGTCGTTGCGCTCGTCGTACTCGATGCGCTGGGCCTGGCCTTCGTCCCACATGTTGGGGCCGTCGTCGCGGTGCTGGCGGAAGGTGGCCAGCTTGCCCGGCGCAGCGGTCAGGATGAAGGTGCGGTAGCCGTCCGGGGTCTCCTGCACTTCGGCCTTGTCCGACTTCAGGATCATGGTGCCGCGCGTGATGACCACGTTGCCGGTGGCGATGTAGTTCTGCGTGACCTGGTCGACGTGGGCATCGTTGTAGTCGATCTTGATCGGCTTGAGGGCGTCCGCTTTCTCGGCCGATGCGGCCAGCGGCAACAGGAAGATGGCGGCAGCGAGTATTTTTTTCATGGGTGCTTGTCCTCTCTAGTAGGGCTTCAGCGCTGCTGGCGCGGCGGGAAAGTGGCCGTGCCGCGGCCGCCCAGCTGGATCTGTTGGGTTGCGTTGTTGGCTACCATGCCGATGGCGTCGACCTTGGCGTCGCCCAGCGTCATGGTGATCGGCAGTTGGGTCTTGGCGATCTCGTCGTCCGTCAGCAGCGTCATGGCCTCGGTGCGGATGCGCAGCGGCTGCAGCGCGCCCATGCCCGGGCGCGCCGGTGCGCCGGGACGCTGGATGTCGACGTTGCCGGCCAGGTCGACCTGGTTCTGGTTCTGGTTCACGTTCGCGCGCTCGGCGGTCATGGTCATGTGCGGGCGCTCGACCGTCATGCTCACCACGATCGGCTTGTCGATCAGGGAGGTGTTGTCGGCCGGGTGGTGGGTCAGGCGGTCGCCGGTGATCACGTAGCGCGGCTGGCCGGTCTCGGTCATGCGCACGAAACTGAAGTTGTCGATGATGTAGTCGGGCTCGTTGCCCGCATCGATGTTCGGCCCCGACTGGTCGCCCTGCATCACCTGCAGCAGCCAGAAGCTGCCGAACGCGGCGAACACCCCGAGCAGCATCAGGGCCAGCAGCGGGCCGCGGTGCGCGGTGCGCTTGTTGCGAGTGTTCGTGGCCATGGCCTCCATCCTTATCCGAAATACGGCGCGAGCGCCTGTTCGTAGGTGCCCTGGGCGCGCATCACCATGTCGCAGACTTCGCGCACGGCGCCGCGTCCGCCCGGATTCCTGGTCACGTAATGCGCGCGGTACTGCACGTCCGGATGGCCGCTCGGCACCGTGACGGCAAAGCCGACGCGCGACAGCAGCGGCAGGTCGATCACGTCGTCGCCGATGTAGCCGCACTCCTCGGCCGTGACGCCGGTTTTCTCGAGCAGCTCGGCAAACGCGATGCGCTTGTCGTGCTGGCCCTGGAAGACGTGGGTGATGCCCAGGTCGGCCGCGCGCTTGATCACGATCGGCGAGGTACGCGCGCTGATGATCGCGGTCTGCACGCCGCTGCGATTGAGCAGCTGGATGCCCAGGCCGTCCAGCACGAAGAACGTCTTGGTGATCTCGCCGTTGGCGTCGTAGGTCAGGCTGCCGTCGGTGAGCACGCCGTCGACGTCGAAGATCATGACTTTGACGCGCGCCGCGCGCTGCATGTGTTCCAGTGGGACGCCCATCAGATCACCTTGGCGCGGGTCAGGTCGTGGATGTGCAGCGCGCCGACCAGCACGTCGTCGGCGTCCGTCACCAGCATCTGGTTGATGCGGAATTCTTCCATCACGGCGACGGCGTCGACCGCCAGCTGCTCGGGGTGGATGCGGCGCGGATTGGCGTGCATCACGTCGCGGATCACGACCCTGGAAAAGTCCTGGGCCTTTTCGATCAGGCGGCGCAGGTCGCCGTCGGTGAACACGCCGACCGGGCGTCCGGCCTCGTCGACGACGGCGGTCATGCCCATGCCCTTTTCCGAAATCTCGAGCAGGGCCTGGGTCAGCAATGCGTCGGGTTTGACCTTCGGCACCGCGGCGCCGCTGCGCATGACGTCGCGCACGTGCGTGAGCAGACGGCGCCCCAGGGCCCCACCCGGGTGCGACAGCGCGAAGTCTTCCGACTTGAAACCGCGCAGTTCGAGCAGCGCCACGGCCAGGGCATCGCCCAGCGCCAAGGTGACGGTGGTCGACGCCGTCGGCGCCAGGTTCAGCGGGCAGGCTTCCTTGTCGACCGCGACGTCGAGGTGCACGTCGGCCACCTGGGCCAGGCGCGAGTCGGGACGGCCGGTCATCGCGATCACCGGCACGCCCATGCGCTTGACGGCCGGGATCACGACCGCCAGCTCGCTGCTTTCGCCCGAATACGAGATGGCGATCAGGACGTCCTGGGGAGTGACCATGCCGAGGTCGCCATGCGCCGCTTCGGCCGGATGCAGGAACAGGGCCGGGGTGCCGGTCGAGGCCAGGGTTGCGGCGATCTTGCGCGCGACGTGGCCCGATTTGCCCATGCCCGACACCACCACGCGCCCCTGGCAGGCCAGCATCAGGGCGACCGCCTCGGGAACCGCATGCGCCACGCTGTCGTCGCGATCCAGGCGCTCGGCCAGTTTGCGGATCGCTTCGCCCTCGATCTCCAGGGCGTCGCGCGCAAGATCGAGCGCACGACGCGCCTGGGCCGCGTCAAAACTTGTCAACATTATTTTTTCATGGGTTACACTCATATTCAAAGTATAGCCGAATTAAGAAAGCAAAAAACTTGCCAGTCGAAACAAACCACATCTTGACAGACCGCGCTGAATGACCTCCGGCCTGGAATTAACCCTTTTATTGCTGGGCAGCGCAGTCCTCGGCGTGGTCGCCTTCCGCATGCTGCACCTGCCGCCGATGCTGGGCTACCTGGCGGTCGGCGTGCTGATCGGCCCGCATGCGCTGAACCTGGCCGACAACGGCGCCTCGACCCACGCGCTGGCCGAATTCGGCGTCGTGTTCCTGATGTTCTCGATCGGCCTGGAATTCTCGCTGCAGCAGCTGAAATCCATGCGCCGGCTGGTGTTCGGCCTGGGCCTGGCCCAGGTCCTCCTGACCATCGTCGCGACCGTACTGGTGTCCAGCCTCACGCGCTACCTGCCGCCGTCGCTGCACATCGGCTGGCAGGCCGCCCTCGCCCTCGGCGGCGCGCTGGCGATGTCCTCCACGGCGATCGTTTCCAAGCTGCTCACCGAGCGCCTGGAGCTCGAGAGCCAGCACGGGCGGCGCATCATCGGCATCCTGCTGTTCCAGGACCTGGCCGTGGTGCCGCTGCTGATCCTGATCCCGTCGCTGGCCAAACCGGCCGAGGAACTGGCGATGACGCTGGCCTGGGCCAGCATCAAGGCGGCCGGCGTGCTGGCGCTGTTGCTGTTCTTCGGCCAGAAGGTGATGCGCAAATGGTTCAACGTGGTGGCCAAGCGGCGCTCGCAGGAGCTGTTCATGCTCAACCTGCTGCTGGTGACGCTGGGCGCGGCCGCGATCACCGAGCACGCCGGCCTGTCGATGGCGCTCGGCGCTTTCGTCGCCGGCATGCTGATTTCGGAAACCCAGTACAAGCACCAGGTGGAAGAGGACATCAAGCCGTTCCGCGACGTGCTGCTCGGCCTGTTCTTCATCACCATCGGCATGCTGCTCAACCTGCGCCTGGTGGCGGAGAACTGGTGGATCGTGCTGTTCCTGCTGGTGGTGCCGGTGCTGCTCAAATTCGCGCTGATCGCGCTGCTGGCCAAGGCCTTCGGTTCCTCGGACGGCATCGCGATGCGCACCGGCCTGGCCCTGGCCCAGGCCGGCGAATTCGGCTTCGTCCTGCTCAACCTCGCCTCGGACTCTCACCTGATCGCCCCTTACCTGATCCAGCTGGTGCTGGCCTCGATGGTGCTGTCGATGCTGGCGGCCCCCTTCGTCATCGCCAACATGGACAAGATCGCGATGAAGGTCGCGGCCAACGAATGGATGCTGCAGTCGCTGCAGCTGACCCAGCTCGCCAGCCGCACGATGGCGGCGCAAAAGCACGTGATCATCGCCGGGTTCGGACGCAGCGGCCAGAGCCTGGCGACCCTGCTGTCCGAGGAAAAGCTGCCCTGGTACGCGCTCGACCTCGACCCCGAGCGCGTGCAGGAAGCCCACGCGGCCGGCGCCAACGTCTCCTACGGCGACGCCGGCCGGCGCGAAGCGCTGATCGCGGCCGGCATCAACCGCGCCAGCGCGCTGGTGATCACCTTCGCCGACACGCGCCTGGCGCTCAAGGTGCTGCACCTGGTGCACGAACTGGCGCCCAAGCTGCCGGTGATCGTGCGCGCGCACGACGACACCGAACTCGACGTGCTGAAAAAGGCCGGCGCCACCGAGGTGGTGCCCGAGGCGCTGGAATCGAGCCTGATGCTGGCCTCGCACGCGCTGGTGGTGATGGGTGTGCCGCTGCGGCGCGTGGTGCACCGCGTACAGGCCGCGCGCGACGAGCGCTACGCCACCCTGCGCGGCTTCTTCCCCGGCGCCGGCGACCTCGCCGACGACCAGGAGCACAGCTACGTGCGCCTGCACTCGGTCACGCTGCGCGAAGGCGCCGGCGCGGTCGGGCGCTGCGTGGCCGACCTGGACCTGGACGAGGTCGGGGCCGAGATCACCGCGCTGCGGCGCGGGAACGAGCGCATCGAGCCGGGCGGCGACACCGAGCTGCGCGCCGGCGACGTGGTGGTGCTGCGCGGGACCGGGTCGGCGGTGACGCGGGCGGAGGGGCGGCTGCTGCGCTGATTTTCAGGCTGGCCTTCGCGCCCTTATTCCGCGGCCACCACCCGGTTGCGCCCCGCCCCCTTGGCCGCGTACAGCGCCTGGTCGGCCTGGGCCAGCAGCTGCTGGGCGACGCCCTCGGTCGGGTGCTCGCGCGCGACGTCGCCGAGCGTGGCGACGCCGAGCGTGGCGACGCCGATCGACACCGACACCGCCAGCCCCTGCCCGTCCGCCAGCAGGAAGGGCTGGTCGGCGATGCCGGCGCGGATGCGCTGGGCCACCATGCAGGCGCTGTCCAGGTCGGCGTCGATCAGCAGCACCACGAATTCCTCGCCGCCGAAGCGCCCCAGCGCATCCGACATGCGCAGCTCGGCCTTGATGCGCGCGGCGACTTCGCGCAGCACGTCGTCGCCGGCCTGGTGGCCGTAAGTGTCGTTGACCTGCTTGAAGTAATCGACGTCGATGTACATGCACGACAGCCGGTAGGCCTGGCGCCGCGCGCGCGCGATCTCCTCGAGCAGGCGGCGGTCGATGTAGCGGCGGTTGTAGACGCCGGTCAGCGCATCGGTCAGGCCGATGTACTTCAGCATCTCGTTGCTGATCACGTTCTCGAGGCAGATCGCGATGATCGAGCCCATGTGCTCGACGAAGTCGGTGCCGAGGATCGGCGTGAAGCGGCCGGGGTCGCGGCTGCCCAGGTTCAGGCTGCCGATCAGGCGCTTGTTGCGCAGCAGCGGCACCTGCGCGACGCTGGCCAGGCCGGCGGGCGGCTGCGGAAACGCCATGCGCTGCGCCACCGGGTGGTACAGGCCGAGGCGCGGCTTGGGCGGCATGCCGGCCTCCAGGTCGTAGCCGAGTTCCTCGACGCTTTCATAAAACAGCAAGTTCGGAAAGGCTTCGAAATCGACGCCCAGCTTGTGCATGACGGTGTAGATGTCGGCGCCGGTGTCGACCAGCGCCAGGGTGACGATGTCGAGGTCGGACACCACCGGCAGCAGGCGGAAGATCGTGCCGACCAGTTCGGGGAAATTGGCCGCGCCGACGAGCTCGAGGTCGAAGGCCTGGTGGCGCATCATGATGGCGTGATTGCTCTCGGCCTGGTCGAGCAGGCTCGCAAGCTGCCGGCGCAGAGCCTCGTTCTCGGCTATCAGTTCGCGCACGCTGGCGCCACGCTCATGCATGAATCGTTCCCCCTCGGCAATTATCTGTAATTATGCCTAGTTATCGCGCCAGAAAACGAAAAAATCGCGAAAACTAACAGGCTCGTAATTAAATCGTTGTCAAAATGCCAGATCGACGTCCAGTTCCAGCCCCGTATGCAGCAACTGGCCGGCGCCGGCGCCCACGATGCAATTCATGCCCAGGCAGATGCCGCCATCCAGGCGCGGATTGGCGCGGTAGCTTTGCAGGATGTCGAGCGGGTCGGGACCGGGGATGCCGGTGGCCTGGTCGATCGCCGGGATCGGGCAGCGCGCGCACGGTTTGACGGGCCGGATCGCGATGCCGCCGGCGCTCAGTTGCGCGATGTAGTCTTCTTCATAAGCGTCGATGCCGTCGACCACCAGGTTGGGGCGGAAGCGGTCCATCGGCAGCGCCGCGCGGCCGGCGGCGCGCAGGCGCGCGTTCAAGTCGTCGAGCGAAGCCTGGCCGATCAGCAGCAGCGGATAGCCATCCGAAAAGCGCGTCTGCGACGGCACCCCACTGGTCCACTTGACGCTGGTCGGACGCACGGCGCTGCGTGGGAAGCGCACCAGGCGGCAGCGCGCGCCGAGCGCGGCGCTGAACCAGGCGGCCGTGGCGTCGCCGCAGTCAAGCGCGTCGACCAGGTCGTCCCAGATGCGCACCGTGCGCACCGGGGCCGCGTCGCTCCAGGCCAGCGGCAGCAGCAGGTCTTCCTGCGCGGGTGCGCGCATGCGCAAGGCGTCCCCGTCGGGACGGGGATGAATCAGGGCCATGCGCGGGTGTTCGCGCTGGGTCAGGAACTGGCCGTCGTCGGTCACCAGCATCCATTCGCGGTCGTGCACGCCCTCGGCCATCAGGCCGGATTCCAGCAGCGTGGCGGACGCCACGGCCATGCCGGCGCAGGATTTGATCGGGTACAGCAACAGCTGAGTCAGAGTGGCCATGGGATGCGTGGTGTCGGCGGGGCGGATAGTATCGCATCAAACTTTCTGCGACACCACCGCCCTCGCCGGGTTTGCCATCGCAGAAAAACCGGCGTACACTCCGCCCCGTCGCCTGTCACAAGAAGGGCGGCACAACGCTAGGGGTCCTGCGCCGAACTGTCGGCGCGGGTGAGAAATACCCTCCGAACCTGATCTGGATAATGCCAGCGAAGGGAAGCTACAGAGTCCGCGTACGTGCACCCATCGGGACCGTCCGCATCTTTGCACTCCTGACTGCTGGATCGATCTTCAGTCGCCAACAAGGAGTGCACTTGAACGCCGATCCGAAATTCCTGTCCGCCAGCGCCATCGTCGATGCCGCCGCGGTCGAACCCCTCCCCAACTCGCGCAAGGTCTATGTCGGCGGCAGCCGTCCGGACATCCGCGTGCCGATGCGCGAAATCCAGCAGTCGCCCACGCCCGCCTCGTTCGGCGCCGAGCCGAATCCGCCAGTCTGGGTCTACGACACGTCCGGTCCGTACACCGACCCGGATGCGCGCATCGACATCCGTTCCGGCCTGGACGCGCTGCGCGCCGGCTGGATCCGCGAGCGCGGCGACACCGAGGAACTGCCCGGCCCGACCTCGCACTACGGCACCGAACGCCTGAACGACCCCAAGCTGGCCGAGCTGCGTTTCCAGCTCACGCGCAAGCCACGCCGCGCCGTGGCCGGCCGCAACGTCACGCAGATGCACTACGCGCGTGCTGGACTGATCACCCCCGAAATGGAATTCGTGGCCATCCGCGAAAACCTGCGCCGCCAGGAATACCTGCAAAGCCTGGAAGCGGCCGGCCCGACCGGCCAGCGCATGGCGCAGATGCTGGGCCGCCAGCACCCGGGCCAGTCGTTCGGCGCCTCGGTGCCGCGCGAGATCACCCCGGAATTCGTGCGCTCCGAGATCGCGCGCGGCCGCGCCATCCTGCCGGCCAACATCAACCATCCGGAATCGGAGCCGATGATCATCGGCCGCAACTTCCTCGTGAAGATCAACGCCAACATCGGCAACTCGGCGGTCACGTCGTCGATCGGCGAGGAAGTCGAGAAGATGACCTGGGCCACGCGCTGGGGCGGCGACACCGTGATGGACCTCTCGACCGGCAAGCATATCCACGAGACGCGCGAATGGATCATCCGTAACAGCCCGGTCCCGATCGGCACGGTGCCGCTGTACCAGGCGCTGGAAAAGGTCAACGGCAAGGCCGAAGAGCTGACCTGGGAGATGTACCGCGACACCCTGATCGAACAGGCCGAGCAAGGCGTCGACTACTTCACCATCCACGCCGGCGTGCGCCTGCCCTTCGTGCCGATGACGGCCAACCGCCTGACCGGCATCGTCTCGCGCGGCGGCTCGATCATGGCCAAGTGGTGCCTGGCGCATCACAAGGAATCCTTCCTGTACACGCACTTCGAAGAGATCTGCGAAATCATGAAGGCCTACGACGTCGCCTTCAGCCTCGGCGACGGCCTGCGTCCCGGCTCGATCTACGACGCCAACGACGAAGCCCAGCTGGCCGAGCTGCGCACCCTCGGCGAGCTCACCCAAATCGCCTGGAAGCACGACGTGCAGACCATGATCGAAGGCCCGGGCCACGTGCCGCTGCAGCTGATCAAGGAGAACATGGACCTGCAGCTCGAGCAGTGCCACGAAGCGCCTTTCTACACGCTCGGACCGCTGACCACCGACATCGCGCCGGGCTACGACCACATCACCTCGGGCATCGGCGCGGCCAACATCGGCTGGTATGGCACCGCGATGCTGTGCTACGTGACGCCCAAGGAACACCTCGGCCTGCCCGACAAGGACGACGTCAAGGACGGCATCATCACGTACAAAATCGCGGCGCACGCGGCCGACCTGGCCAAGGGCCATCCGGGCGCGCAGATCCGCGACAACGCGCTGTCCAAGGCGCGTTTCGAATTCCGCTGGGAAGACCAGTTCAACCTCGGCCTGGATCCGGACAAGGCGCGCCAGTTCCACGACGAGACGCTGCCCAAGGACTCGGCCAAGGTCGCTCACTTCTGCTCGATGTGCGGCCCGCACTTCTGCTCGATGAAGATCACGCAGGAAGTGCGCGACTACGCGGCCAGCGGCATGCAAGTCAAGGCGGTCGAGTTCATGCGCCAGGGCGCCGAGCTGTACCAGAAGGCCTGACGGCGCCATGCTGGAGATCGAACTGAACGGCGCGGCGCATGCCGCGCCTGGATCGGCGGGCGAAGCGACCTTGCTCGCCCTGGTCGAATCGCTCGGGCTGCAGGGCCAGGCGGTGGCGCTGGCCGTCAACCGCCGCGTGGTGCCGCGCGAGCGCTGGCGCGAGACGCTGCTGGCGAACCACGACAAGGTCGACGTGGTGCGCGCGATCGGCGGCGGCTGAGCGCCACTTGAAAAATTGGAGCAAGCAATGAACGACATGAACACCTCGCACGCCGCGGCGCGCGGCATGGTTGACGACATCGTTGGCGAAGACCGTCCCCTGGTCATCGCCGGCAAGGAATATCGCTCGCGCCTGCTGGTCGGCAGCGGCAAATACCGCGACCTCGAGCAGACCCGCGCAGCGACCGAAGCGGCCGAAGCGGAGATCATCACGGTGGCGATCCGCCGCGTGAACATCGGCCAGGACCCGAACGCGCCCAATCTGCTCGACGCGGTGCCGCCCTCGCGCTACACCATCCTGCCCAACACCGCCGGCTGCTACAACGCGAACGACGCGGTCTACACGCTACAGCTGGCGCGCGAACTGCTCGACGGCCACAAGCTGGTCAAGCTGGAAGTGCTGGGCGACGAGAAGACGCTGTTCCCCAACATGCCCGAAACCCTGAAGGCGGCCGAGGAACTGGTGCGCGACGGCTTCGACGTGATGGTCTACTGCAGCGACGACCCGATCCAGGCCAGGATGCTGGAGGATATCGGCTGTGTCGCGGTGATGCCGCTGGCCTCGCTGATCGGTTCCGGCATGGGCATCCTCAACCCGTGGAACCTGTCCTTGATCATCGAGCAGGCCAAGGTGCCGGTGCTGGTCGACGCGGGCGTCGGCACCGCGTCGGACGCGGCGATCGCGATGGAACTCGGCTGCGACGGCGTGCTGATGAACAGCGCCATCGCGCACGCGCGCGACCCCGTGCGCATGGCGCGCGCGATGCGCCTGGCGGTGCAGGCCGGACGCGAAGCCTTCCTGGCGGGCCGGATGGCGCGCCGCTTCGCCGCCTCGCCTTCCTCGCCGATGGCCGGGCGGGTATGACGCCGGCGCGGATGCGTCTGTGCGTGCTGGTGTTCGCCGGCCTGGACCCGTCCGGCGGGGCCGGCATCCAGGCCGACATCGAAGCGATCGGCGCCAACGGCGCGCACGCGCTGCCGATCGTCACCGCGCTGACCGTGCAGGACAACGAGCGCGTGCACGGCATCGTCCCGGTCGACAGCGCGCTGCTGTCGCGCCAGGCGGCCGTGCTGCTCGAACGGATGCCGATCCGCGCGGTCAAGCTCGGCATCCCGGGCAACCGCGCCAATGCCGAGGCCATCGCCGCGGTCGTGGCGCAGCTGCGCGCGCTCCAGCCCGATCTGGCGGTGGTGCTCGACCCGGTGCTGGGCAGCGGCCGCGGCGACGCCCTTGCACGAGGCAGCGCCCTGGACAGCCTGGCGCCGCTGCTCGCGCATGCCACGCTGCTGCTGCCGAACCTGCCGGAAGCACGGGCGCTCGGCCTGCTGCCGGCGCTGGAGACGGATGTGGCGCCGGTAGCGCAGGCGATCGCGGCCAGCGCCGCGCGTTGCCCGCACCTCCTGATCACCGGCGGCCACGGCGAGGGCGCCGTGGTCGTCAACCGCTGGACCGGCGCGGCCGGCGCGCGCGAATGGCGCTGGCCGCGCCTGCCCGGCGAGTTCCACGGCAGCGGCTGCACGCTGGCCTCCAGCATCGCCGCCCGGCTGGCGCTGGGCGACACGATGGAACAGGCGCTGGAAAACGGCCAGCGCTACTGCAACCAGGCGCTGGCCGACGCGTATGCGATCGCGCCGGGCCAGCTCATCCCGCACCGCACTCACCTCTGAACGAAAGGACCGAATATGCAAGCGAATCTGCGAGCGAATCTGCGCGGCTTGTACCTGGTCACGCCCAACTGGGATGACACCGACCGTCTGCTGGACGTGACGCGCCAGGCGATGCGGGCCGGCTTCGCGCTGCTGCAGTACCGCCACAAAGACGCCTCGCCGGCGCTGCGCCAGGAACAGGCGCAGGCCCTGCTGCGGCTGTGCCGCGAGCACGACTGCCCGCTGGTCATCAACGACCACGTCGACCTGTGCATGGCGATCGACGCCGACGGCGTGCACGTCGGCGGCACCGACGCCGCGGTCGCCACGGTGCGCGCGGCGCTCGGCGGATCGAAAATCGTCGGCGCCTCGTGCTACGGCGATTTCGAATTGGCGCGCACCGCCGAGGCAAACGGCGCCAGCTACGTCGCCTTCGGCGGCTTCTATCCGTCGCTGGTCAAGAAGTACGAAGTCACCACCCGTCCCGATATCGTCGCGCGCGCCAAGGCGGAGTTGCAAGTGCCGGTGGTGGTGATCGGCGGGATGACGGCGGCCAACAGCAAGCCGCTGGTCGCGCTGGGGGCGGATATGGTGGCGGCGATCAGCAGCGTGTATCTGGCGCAGGATACGCGGAATGCGGCGCAGGAGTTCGCAGCGCTGTTCTAACCCCAGGCCGCTCTGCCTTCGATTCTTGCGAAAGGCCAACTTGTCTGATTGTTCGCCGAGCACAATGGCGACCGGCCTTTTCATTCGACTGGAGGCAAGACAGACCAAGGGGCAGGCGAAGGAAACACCGTCACGTGCAACAAGTGGCTATGAACTTTGGCAAGAAACCATTGATGGAGCAATGAGCGACGCGCGGTGGCATGGCTACGATTGCGATATCCAACGCGCCGTCAATCAATTCAACAAGCATCTATCGCGTACTGCCGGCTACAGGGCGCTTGATTGGCGGCTCATCAAGGCAATGGTCTGGACTGAATCCGGCGGCCCGAACAGCAGGGCTTGGCGCGACAATCCTATCCAGATCGGCAATCCAGGCGATCCCGGACTTTCCGCATTGTTTTCTGGGCGTGAGGGGGGCGAACTCATCATCCCGCCCGAACTCCGAAACAGGCTGACCATCGGAACCGTGAAGATGTCGCCGCAGATGAACATCAGTGCCGGCATTGCCTGTCTTCTCATGCGTCATGCGTCCTACAGCTTTACAACTGTCCAGGATGAGCAGGGTAACAAGACCTACGATGTCCTGGTGAAGGCTGGGGACACACTCGAAAAGATCGCAAAATCAAATGGCACTACCGTAGGGACGATAAGGAAGTGCAGCACCGGCGCGCTCGTTTTACGTCCCGGGCAATCCCTCCGGTATCGAAAAGCGTCGATTCAAAAAGTCATCGCGAGGTGGGCTTCCGCCAACACAAACAGCATCGCAAGCTTATATAACGTCGGCGATCCCGCTTACGCGAAGAAGCTGACATATTGCTTGCCCGTTATGCAGAAAGCCAGCCAGCTGGCGGACAAGTCCAGCGGCTACCAAGCCAAAGCCGCAGACATCATGTCTTGTTTCCTGGTCCCGAATACCGAAATAAAAGCGGACGGTAAAAAGCCCCGGCGCCAAAATGACGACAGGGCTTTTTAAGAACCTGTTCCAGCTTATTGCGATGCCGGCCGTGTAGCGACCAGCGCGCGCTGTACCCACCCGCCCGCTAAGCTTCGCCGTCGATCTTGACGAAGCCGTCGCGCTCGTCGCCGGCGGCGACTCAGGCCTTGGCCAGCTTGAACTGCGCCAGCTCCGCGGTCACGTAGCCGACCGCGGCGCCGAACTTGTCCTTGTAGTTGGCGCGGATCAGCGGTTCCAGCGTCGCCTTGACCCCGGCGTGGATGCCGCCCCAGTCGCCGGCGTGCTGGAAGTTGCTCATGATGTAGGTCCAGCCGTTGATGTCGTCGACCGCGTGCAGGCCGGTCGATTCGCCGCCGGCCGGCACCGACAGCACGCGCGAGAGCTGCTTGGTGTCGACGTTGTAGGCCCACAGGAAGTTGTTGACGTGCTGGCTGCTGTCCTCGCCGATGAACAGGGTGCGCATCTTTTCCGAGAACTTCAGGTTGTCCGGGTTGCCGACCTTGTTCGGGTTGGCGGTATTGCCCAGCGCGTCGGCGGCGATGTCCTCGCCCACCAGCAGCGCCTTGGTGTCGGCCGGCATCCACTCGCTGTTGATCGCGTTGCCGGCGATGTCCTTCTGGCCGCCCTTCAGGTTCAGCATCATGACCGCGCCCGCATCCAGCGCCTTCGGGATCGAGATGCCGTTGCCCGGCACGTTCAAGGCGTTACCGGCCACCATCGAGCTCTGGCAGTTCTGCAGGGCCGAGTAGGCGATCTTGTCCTTCAGGTTGACGGTCGTGCCCTCCATCTTGGTGAAGCCCATCGAGGCGCCCATCAGGGCGGCATAGCGGTGGGTTTCGAGGAAAGCGGCGGCCTTTTCCATGCCAGGCTTGAGCCTGAGCCATTCGATACGGCCGTTGGCGGCGACTTTGGTATAGCTCGCGTCGGCCGGGTCGCTGGTCTTGACGTCCATGATGTCGGGCGCCTTGATCGAGGCGGCCAGCGAGCGGATCTCGTCGCTGGTGGCGGAGCCCAGCTTGATCCAGGTGAGCGGCGCGGCGGCGGCGGCCGGGTCGAGCGAGAAGCCGGCGCCGACCTTGGCCACGTACAGCGTGCCGCTCGACAGGTCCTTCTCCTTGTCGGCCACGAACACGAAGTAGCCGCTGTTGGTGGCGTCGTCGCCCATCAGCACGGTGCGGTTGTCGCCCATCACCTGCACCAGCTCGTGCGAGATGCGGCCCATGCAGTAGTGCTTCTTGATGCTGGCGGTGCCGTCGGGGTTGACGGTCACTTCCGGCAGGTGGCCGTAGTTGTACGGATTGGCTTTCGTCGCGTCGCCGTATAGGCTGGTGCTGAAGCCCCTGAACTGGGCGTCGGTGGCGGCGGTGAAGGCGTTCGGCTCGTACTCCTCGCTCGACAGGTGGGTGCCCCACGGCGACAGGCTGGCGCCGCAGGTGATCCACAGGCCGTTCACGCCCGAGGTGTCGACGTTGTGGTACTTGACCAGCGTGAGCTTGCCGGTGGTGGTGTCCTGGTCCAGCGTCAGCACGGCGATCGGCGACGGCAGGCGGCCGTACATGCTGGTCGCGCCATCCTGGGCCAGCGTGGTGTATTCGAACTGCACGACGGCGAACACGGTGTTGCCTTTCACGCCGGCGACCTTGGCGTTCGGCACGCTCAAGAGCGAGGTGCCGTCCGGCGAATCGGAAAAGAACTGGCGCTCCTTGCCGGCGACGCTGGCGTCGATGATCGGCTTGTTGTTGATGTCGTAGTAGCCGCCGGCCAGGACGGTGCCGCCGCTGCCGTTCGGGACCATGTCGCCGGTGATGAAGAAAGGCTGGTAGGACAGCTTGAAATCGAGCTTGCTGGCGTCGCTGAAGCTGACCGTCATGGTCGAGCCGACCGTGGTCCTGGCCATCGCCGCGGCATCGGCCAGCGCGGGCGCATTCATCGATCCGAACGACACGCTTGCCAGCGTCACGGCCGGCGCCGGGGTGCTGCTCACCGGCGCCGTGTCGTGGTCATCGCCGCCGCAGGCGGACAGCAGTGCGGCCACGCCACCGGCGCCCAGCGGCAGCATCGGGGTCGCACCCATCATGCGCAGCAGGCGGCGGCGGGACAGGTCGGTATTCGGGGTCGAGCTCGGGTTCATGCGTCATCTCTCCAGTGGCTGGGTCATGGGCCGCGTTCTGTGGCGCGGGAATGACCGGGAGAGTAGGCGACGCGTGTTTCATCTTCATTACAAAAAAATAATACTGGCGCGACGACCGAAGTCATGCGCCGGTCATCGGGCCGTGGTAAATCCGCGGCGCTAGGCTTGCGGCAGATGTGACAAAGCCCCGGCGCTGGAAGGCGGCCGGGGCTTTGTTTTATGGAGCGCTTAGACGTTGAACAGGAAGTTCAACACATCCCCATCCTTGACGATGTATTCCTTGCCCTCGGCGCGCATCTTGCCCGCTTCCTTCGCGCCCGCCTCGCCCTTGTAGGCGATGTAGTCGTCGAACGAAATGGTCTGGGCGCGGATGAAGCCGCGTTCGAAGTCGGTGTGGATCACGCCGGCCGCCTGGGGGGCGGTGGCGCCGATCGGCACGGTCCAGGCGCGCACTTCCTTGACGCCGGCGGTGAAATAGGTCTGCAGGCCGAGCAGCTTGAAGGCGGCGCGGATCAGGCGGTCCAGGCCCGGCTCTTCCATGCCCATGTCGGCCAGGAATTCCTGCTTGTCGGCGTCGTCCAGGTCGGCGATTTCGGCTTCGATCGCGGCCGAGATGGCGACGATCGGCGCGTTCTGGCCCTTGGCGAATTCGGTCAGCTGGTCCAGCAGCGGGTTGTTGGTGAAACCGCTTTCCGACACGTTGGCGACGTACATCGCGCGCTTGGCGGTGATCAGCTGCAGCGGGTACAGCAGCGCCAGCTGCTCGTCGTCCAGGCCCATGGTGCGCACCGGCAGGCCTTCGTTCAGGTGCGGCAGCACTTTTTCCAGCAGCGCGACCAGCTTGATCGCATCCTTGTCGCCGGCGCGCGACTTCTTCTGCTCGCGGTGCAGCGCCTTTTCGACGGTGCTCAGGTCGGCCAGCGCCAGCTCGGTCTGGATCACGACGATGTCGTCGATCGGGCTGACCTTACCAGCGACGTGGATCACGTTCGGGTCTTCGAAGCAGCGCACCACGTTGACGATGGCGTCGGTTTCGCGGATGTGCGACAGGAACTGGTTGCCCAGGCCCTCGCCTTTCGAGGCGCCGGCCACCAGGCCAGCGATGTCGACGAACTCGACGATGGCCTTGACGACGCGCTCCGGCTTGACGATCTCGGCCAGCTGGTCGATGCGCGGATCCGGCACCTCGACCACGCCGACGTTCGGCTCGATGGTGCAGAACGGGTAGTTTTCAGCCGGGATGCCGGCCTTGGTCAGGGCGTTGAACAGGGTGGACTTGCCAACGTTGGGCAGGCCGACGATGCCGCATTTGAGACTCATGGGAAGCTTTCAGGTCGAATTACGAAACCTTGTATTCTACATCCCTTGTACCCCGGCTTGCCGTCGCTGACCGAGAATCGTCGCTCAAAGAGGACGAATCAACGACAGATCCGGCTTGTGCACGAAGGCCGCGAACGCGTCGCGCAGCCGCTCGCCCTCCTCCATCGCGGCGTTCCAGGCGCGGATGCGGGCGTCGTGGTCCAGGCCATAAAACTGGAAGTCGCTGCGGTCGATGATCTTCCCGCGCGGCATTTTGGACAGGAACTCACGGCTGGGCGCGACGATCAGCACGTTGTCCAGCCAGGCGCGGTTCGGTCCGCGCGCGGCGCGCCGCCACGGCATCGCCTTGTCGAGCCAGCCGGGCACGATGTGCTCGGAAAAGTGCGGATACAGCACCAGCTCGGCGGCCTCGCCCGCGTGCGCATCGTGCAGCGGCGCATCGTGCGCCCGTGCATACGGCAGCGCCAGGTTGTAGTCGATGATGCCGCCGTCCCAGTAATGCCCGGGCGGCGCGCCGGCGATGTCGCGCACCGGCTTCATCAGCATCGGCAGCGTGCCCGAGGCCAGCAGGCTGGCGGCCAGGTTGTCGCGCGTGAGCGGCGAAAAATGGGTGTGAAAACCGTCGAAGCGCTCGCGCAGCCAGCGCGCATCGGCGCGGCGGTCGCCGATCACGACGCGGTCCACCATCCGCGCCAGCCGGTCACGCGAGGCGAAGTTGTGCAGTGCCGCTTGCGCAAAGCCGCGCAGTTCGGCGCGCGGGCCGCCTGGGGCTTCGAGCGCGCGCTTGCCGCGCACGGTGAGCACATGCAGGCGATGCTGCGGGTGGTCGACGATGTCGTCCTCGTGGCCGCGCACGAATTCGGCCAGCAGTCCCCGCACGACCTCGTCGATTTCCTGCTGGGCCGGCTTCTTGCTGGTGTAGCGCTGGCCGCTGTACAGCTCGCCCAGGCGCGCGAACGCCTTGACCGGGTCGCGCTGGCAGGCCGCGGCCATGCGCCAGGCGCCGATCGACGAACCGATCAGCGTGCGCTCGCGCGGCGACTTCGGAAACCAGTCGCCGAACACCCACTGGTCGAGCGCGCGGAAGACCAGGCCCTTGGGACCGCCCGCGGCGGCGGGCACGATGCCGATGTCGCGGGCGCGCAATCCATGCGCGCGGATGTGAGCCAGGGCCAGCGGCCCGGCGTGGAAAGTCAGAGCACTCATGGGCGCATTATCGCAGCAAGGCCGGCGCCGTTGCGGCAAAGCGACGCTTGCCAAGATAGATTGCATTGTGACAATGGGTGAGTATTATGGGTATTGAAATAACCTACACTCGGCTGTCTTTACTCACTGGAGCGACCATGGCTGCGCAAGCGTTTTTCGATATCGGTAACGTCATCCTGGACCCCACGCCGACCTTCGGCCGCCTCAAGAGCAAGACCAGCGCCTGGCTGCCGCTGCTGGTGTCGGTCGTGCTTAGCCTCGCGGTGATGGGCTGGTGGATCATGACCCTCGACTTCGACTGGCTGCTGCAGCACATGCTGGCCAGCCAGCCCAACCCCAAGCCCGAGATGCGCGCGGCGATGGCGAAATTCATGACGCCCCGGACGATGCTGATCACGTCCAGCCTCGGCGTCGTGGTCGGCACCTTGCTGATGTCGGCCCTGGCTGCGCTGTACTACCTCATCGCCGGCAAGGCGATCGGCAGCGATATCACCTTCGGCAAATGGTTCGGCTTCGCGGTCTGGACCAGCGTGCCGCGCCTGCTGACCATTCCGCTGACGGCGCTGCAGATCGTGACCTCGCACGGCCAGCTGGCGCCGGAAGACTTGAACATGACGTCGCTGAACTACCTGCTGTTCCACCTGCCGCAGACCAATCATTGGGCCGGCCTGGTCGGCAGCATCGACCTGACCATGTTCTGGAGCCTGGCGCTGGCCACGCTCGGACTGAAAGCCTGGACCGGCCGTCCGATTGGCACCTGCGCCTTCCTCGCCGTGCTGCCCTACCTGATCGTGTACGGCCTGTGGGCCGCCAAGATCGCCCTGCTCGGCTAAATCAATCGAATCGAACGCATGCGTAAAAAGCTGATTGTCGCGGCCGTCGTGGCCGCCTTCCTGGCCGTGCCGGTGGCGGTCAAGTTCGGCGCCGGCAAGCCGAAGCACGAGGCCGAGCTGGCGACCGTCCAGAAGCTCGAGATCCACCCGTCGATCCTGGCCACCGGCAACCTGGTGTTCCGCCAGGAAGTGCAGCTGTCGGCCGAGGTGATCGGCAAGGTGTCGGAGGTGCTGGTCAAGGAAGGCGACAGCGTCAAGCGCGGCCAGATCCTGCTGAAACTCGACCCGACCGTGTACGTGGCCGAGGTCGCGCAGCAGGACGCCAGCCGGAAAAACGCCGCGATCGCCATCCAGCGCGCCCAGATCAACCTGGCCAACCAGGAGCGCAACCTGGACCGCAGCGCCAAGCTGGTCAAGGACAAGTTCATCAACATCTCGAGCTATGACGACGCGGTGCACCAGGTCGACCTGGCCAAGGTCGACCTGAGCGCCAGCCGCGGGACGCTGGAGCAGGCCAACGCGCTGCTGTCGCAGTCGCGCGAGCACCTGGCCAAGACCGAGGTGCGCGCGCCGATCGACGGCACGGTGACCGCGGTGCCGATCAAGATCGGCGAGACGGCGGTCGCCAGCGCCACCGGCATCGCCGGCTCGTCCTTGATGACGATCGCCGACGTCGGCTCGATCATGGCCGAGGTCAACGTCGACGAGGCCGACATCGCGCGCGTGACGGTCGGCCAGCAGGCCAAGGTGTTCCCGGCGGCGTATCCCGACCAGCCGCTCGTCGGCAAGGTCGAGAGCGTGGCGATGGCGCCCAAGACCGCCCTGCCCGGCGTCGCCGGCGCCCAGGGCCGCAGCTACGTGGTCAAGCTGCGCCTGGATGACCCGAAACTGGCGCTGCGCTCGGGCATGACCTGCCGCGTCGAGATCGTGGTCGGCTCGAACGCCGCGCGCCCGGCGGTGCCGATCCAGGCGGTGATGAACGAGGAAGTCGCCTCTGCCCGCGACCACATGAAGAACGCCAGCTACGTGTTCGTGGTGCAGGACGGGAAGGCGAAGAAGACGCCGGTGGAGCTCGGCCAGTCGGACGACGCCAACCAGGAAGTCACCAAGGGCATCGCGGTCGGCCAGACCATCGCGGTCGGTCCGGCGCGCCTGCTGCGCGAGCTGCACGACGGCGACGTGGTGAGCGCGAAGAAGGCCGAACCGGCGGCCGCGCCGGCGTCCAAGGTCGCCGACGCCGGCGGAGCCGCGCGTTGATCAAGCTGCAGAACATCACGCGCCAGTACCGCATGGGCGACCAGACCGTGCACGCGCTGCAGGGGATCGACCTGCAGATCGGGCGCAACGAGATGGTCGCCTTCATCGGCGCGTCGGGCTCGGGCAAGTCGACCATGATGAACATCGTCGGCTGCCTCGACCGGCCCAGCGGCGGCGAGTACTGGCTCAACGGGCGCGCAGTAGCGGCCATGTCGGGCGACGACCTGGCTCACGTGCGCAACCAGGAGATCGGCTTCATCTTCCAGAGCTTTCACCTGCTGCCGCGCGCCAGTGCGCTCGACAACGTGGCCCAGCCGCTGATCTACCGCGGCGTGCCGCTGCGCGAGCGCCTGGCGCTGGCCGAACGCGCGCTGCAGCGCGTCGGCCTGGGCACGCGCTTGCACCACCGGCCGAACGAACTGTCGGGCGGCCAGCGGCAGCGTGTGGCGATCGCGCGCGCGCTGGTCGGCAAGCCGTCGATCCTGCTCGCCGACGAACCGACCGGCAACCTCGACTCGGCCACCAGCCTGGAGATCATGGACCTGATCCGCGAAGTGCATGCCGAGGGGCAGACCGTCGTCATGGTGACCCACGAGCCCGAGATCGCCGAGCAGTGCCAGCGCATCGTGCGCCTGCGCGACGGCAAGGTCGTATCCGACGAACGCGTGCAGGCGCCGCGTCCGGAGCGCGCGCCATGAACCTGCTGCTCGAAAGCGTGCGCTCGGCGCTGGCCTCGATCCGCGCGCACCGGCTGCGCAGTTTCCTGACGTCGCTGGGCATCGTGATCGGCGTGGCTTCGGTGATCACGGTCATCTCCCTGATCCAGGGCCTGTCGAAAAGCGTCAGCGACCAGTTCGAGGGCCTGGGCGGCAATGGCCTGACGGTGCGGCCGCACAACGAGTTCAAGGACGTCATGCGCGGCAAGGTCAACTACCTGCGCTTCGAGGACGTCGAGCAGCTGCGCGCGCGCGTCGACGAGATCCGCGAGCTCAGCCCGGTGTTCACGCCCGGCTTTTCCGAGGTGCGCTTCACCGGCCTGTCGGCCACCGCACAGGTGTTCGCGGCCTCCAGCAGCTACCAGGACGTCAACCAGCGCTACGCGCGCCTGGGCCGCTTCGTCAGCGATTCGGACGACGCCGGCGCGCGCCGCGTGGCGGTCATCGGCGAAAAGCTGATCGAGGACCTGCACCTGCCGGCCAACCCGGTCGGCCAGTTCATCCTGTACGCCAACGAGTGGTTCAAGGTGATCGGCGTGATGGAAAAACGCGGCGAGATCTTCGGCATGTCGCAGGACAGCTACATGATCATCCCGTTCAAGACCGGCCAAAGCATCATCGGCAACAACACGCGGCCGCAACTGTCGATCACGATGGCGGTGCGCGACCTCGGCCGCATCGACGAGGCGCGCGGCCACATCCGCATGGTGATGCACCAGGCGCACCGCCTGAAGGGCGCTGAAACCGACGACTTCGAGCTCGAATCGGCCGACCAGATCGCCAAGACCTTCGATAAGCTCAGCAGCACGGTGACGCTGGTGATGGGCGGCGTTGTCGGCATCGCGCTGCTGGTGGGTGGCATCGGCATCATGAACATCATGCTGGTGTCGGTGAAGGAGCGGACGCGCGAGATCGGCATCTGCAAGGCGATCGGCGCGCGCAGCCGCGACATCCTGCTGCAGTTCCTGATCGAGGCGGTGACGCTGTCGCTGCTGGGCGGCCTGCTCGGCCTGGCGATCGGCTACGGCCTGGGCGCGATGATCGCGGCGATGATTCCCGATTTCCCGCCGGCGGTGGTGCCGTGGTGGGCGGTGGCCTTGTCGGTGCTGTTTTCGGGTACGGTGGGAGTGGTGTTCGGCGTGGTGCCGGCCAGCCAGGCGGCGCGGCTCGACCCGATCGAGGCCTTGCGCTACGAATAAGAACGGCGCTTACATGCCGAGTACCTTGACGAGGGCGAAGGTGGCGAGCCCCACGACCGCGAGCGAGAGCACGAACAGCGCGGCCGCCTTGCCGCCGGCGCGCAGCACCGCGCGCCTCTCGTTCTCGGTCTTGCGGCCCTTCTTCCCTTGATCGTAATGCCACTTCACGGCGAAGAACATGCCCGTGCCGAGCACGAGCACCTTGAATACAACGAAGACGATCGGGATCCATTCCATGATTTTGCGTATTTCCAGGTGATGACTTGACGCCATGAGGACGCGGCCAAAGCCGGTTCCGCCATTATATCGGCCTATGCCATACGCTTCACGGGCTGGCCGGCAAACACAGGCGGTCGCCTCACAGCGGCATGCGTTCCCGGCACGCCGCCACGATCAGTTCACGCAGCCAGCGGTGTGCCGGATCGGCCTCGGCCCGTGGATGCCACATCAGTGAAATCGAAAACCCGTCCAGCGGCACCGGCAATTCGAATGCGTGAGGATGCGCCGCGGCCGGCGCCGCGGCCGGGCGGTGCTGCGCCAACATGAACGATGCCGGCAATAGCGCGACCAGGTCCGAGGCCAGGGCCACCGCCAGCGCCGCCGAAAACACCGGCACGACGGCGGCCACGCTGCGCCGCAGGCCCTGCTCGACCAGCGAGGCATCGAGCGCCTGGACGATGCGCTCGCCGTGCGGCGTCGCCACATGCGAAAAGGCGGCGTAGCGCGCTGCCGTGACGGCGCCACCCGTCGCCAGCGGGTGACCGGCGCGCACCACGCCGACGTAGCGATCGCGGAACAAGGCGCGCACACGCACTTCGGGCCCCATGTTCTCGACGACACCGACCTCGAGGTCGGCGTCGCCGTCACGCAGGTAAGCCGGCTTCCTGTCGGGCTTGCCGGAAAAATGCAGCCGCATGAGCGGCGCCTGCGCCGCCACCGCAGCAATCAGGGTCGCACCGAACGCCTCCACGAAGGCCTCGTTGGCGCGGATGCGAAAGGTGCGGCGCAGCGCCGCCAGGTCGAGCGCATGCGGCGCCGGCGCCAGCAGCGCCTGCGCTTCGAGGACGGCGGCGCGCGTGCGCGTGCGCAGCGTTTCGGCGTGCGGCGTCAACACCATGTCGCGGCCGGCGCGCACCAGCAGCGGATCGCCGGTCGCGTCGCGCAAGCGGGTCAAGGTCCGGCTCATCGCCGACGGGCTCAGGCCCAGAATGCCGGCGGCGCGCGTGATGCTGCCGTGGGCGAGCAGCGCATCCAGTGCCAAAAGCAGATTCAAATCCATGTCAGGCATGGTACCTCGTCCGCACCCCGCTGAACCATCCACGCCGTGCAAAGACACCTTGCATGGCAAGCGCCTTCCGCCCCCATGCAGGCGCCGATATAGTCGCCACACCCTACAAACCCCTGACGCGAGGAATTGATATGAAACTGATCGGTATCGAGGAACACTACCTGACACCCGACGTCGGCGCCGCCTGGCGCGCGCTGGGCCTGGACGCTTCCAACCCCATGGCTGCCTATGACCTGGGGCCGATGGCGCAGCGGCTGATGGACATGGGCGATCGGCGTATCGCCCTGATGGACGAGACCGGGCTGGACGTGCAGGTGCTGTCGCTGACGACCCCGGCCCTGCACGAACTGGGACCGGACAGCGTCGACCTGGCCCGCCGCGTCAACGATGCCGTTGCCGAAGCCGTGGCCCGCCATCCGACGCGTTTCCAGGCCTTCGCCACGCTGCCGGTGGCGGCGCCCGAGGCAGCGGCGCAAGAACTGGAGCGCTGCGTCAAGACCCTGGGCTTCAAGGGCACGATGCTGTGCGGCCGGGTGGGCACGCGTAATCTCGACCACCCCGACCTGGCCTGCATCTTCGCCGCCGCGGCCGAGCTGCACGTGCCGATCCTGCTGCATCCGCGCACACCGGACGACGCGGTGAGCAAGGCTTATTATTCCGGCTTCAATCCGGAGCTCGACTTAGCCTTCGCCAACTTCGGCATGGGGTGGCACTACGACGCCGGGGTGCAATTCGTACGCCTCGTCCTCGCCGGCACCTTCGACCGCCATCCGGACCTGCAGGTGATCCTCGGCCACTGGGGCGAAATGGTGCTGTTCTTCGCCGAGCGCCTGGCGGCGATGGACCGGTTCGCGAAGCTGCAGCAGCCCATCACCTCCTATTTCAAGCGCAACCTGTACGTGACCTCGAGCGGCATGTTCATGCCGCATTATCTGCAGCGGGCCCTGGAAGTCGTGAGGCCGGAGCGGCTGTTGTTCTCGACGGACTATCCCTACCAGTACAAACCGGGCGGCACGGCGCGCCGCTTCCTCGACGCGTGCGGCCTGGAAGGCGATGCACGGGCCGGGTTTGCCAGCGCAAATTGGGAGCGCCTGACCGGTGCGGCCATCGCATCGGCCTGAACCGAGCCTCCAGCACGCTTGCGCCGCCACAAGCCTTGGCGCAAGCGGCCCCGTACCATGGTCCGGTTCATGCCCAGACCTGTTGCGGAGCCTTGATGCCTTATTGCCCTTTCCCTGCGCCATTGACGGCGCTGCTGCGACTGCTGCCGCTCCTGCTTGCCGCCCTCCTCGCGTGCGCGCATGTGCATGCGCCTGCGCGCGAGGCCGGCGCCGCGCAGGCGCATGCACATGCGCGCGCCGACTACCCCGACCTGGCCGCCGCCCTGCGCCAGCGCGTGGCCGGCAAGGCCGCGCCGACACCGGCGCTGACTGCGCTCGCGCGCCGGCTCACGGCCGGGTACGCCGACCCGCGCACGCGCGCGCTGGCGCTGGCGGACTGGGTGCGCCAGCATATCCAGCCACTCGATACGCAGATAGCGCCCGGTGGCGCGGCGCCGCGTCCGGCGGCGGCCGTGCTCGAGAGCGGCCAGGCCGATAGTCTTGAATCCGCCCTGCTGCTGCAGGCGCTGCTGGCGGCCGCCGGCATCGACGCGACCCCGGCGCTGGTCGGGCACGCTCCGGACGACGGCGTGCCGGACCCGCCCACGCTGGCCGCCTTCGACGACGCGATCGTCTACCTGCCCGCCCTCGGTCTCTACCTCGCCCCGCATGCGCCCGAGGCTGGGGCCGGCTATCTGCCGCCTGCGCTGCTGGGCAAGCCGGCGCTGCTGCTGGCGAGCGGCGGCTTCGCGATGACGCCGATGGCGCAGCCGCAAAGCGTGCGCAGCGCCGCCGTCGTCGACGTACGGCGCGACGGCCGCGCCAGCGTCCGGCTCGAGCGCACCTACGCCGGCGCTGCCGCCGAGCCTGCGCGCATGGCGGCGCGCGCGCTGGTGCGGCATGCCCCTCCGGCCGCGCATGCGCAGCTGGCGGGCTACCTGCTGCCGGAGGCCCGCCAGTTCGGCCATGCCAGTTTGAACTCGGGTTCGCTCGACGGCGGCGGCGACTACCGCATCGCGCTGTCCGGCACCGCTGCGCAACGGCTCGCCCTGCCCGATGCGCACGCCTTGTCGACGGCGCTGCCGACCAGTTACGGCCACCTGGGCACGATCGGCGAAGCCGTGGCTGGCTTGCCGCGTGGAGGCCTGTCCGGTTCGAGCGGCCGCGCCGCCTGCGCCGCGATCGATGCCGAAGACCAGCTGCGCGTGCGCCTGCCGCCCGACGTGCGCATCGCCGAGCTGCCGGCGCCGCTCAGCGTGGTGCAAGGCGGCGTGTTTTATCACGCGGCCTACGAGCGGCAAGGCAACACGGTGCTGATCCGGCGCCGCCTGACCTTCCGCAGCGGCCGCCCGCTCTGCGGCGCACTCGAGATCAAGCGGATGCAGCCGGCGCTGGCGCGCATCGAGCGCGACCTGCGAAGCCGCATCACGCTTGCACGCCAGCCTTCGCAGTGACCTGGATGCGCGGCGCCCTGTGCGGCAGCCGGATGCCATCGCGCTCGAGCGCCGCGCGCACGTCATCGAGGGCGGCGTCGCTCAGCTCGAAGCGCAAGTCGACCCGGTCGCGCCCGGAGCGGTAGCCGCCTGGCCAGCGCGCCATCTCCGTAAAACCGCAGCGCTGAAAAAAGCCGGCCGTGTGTGGATGCGTATCGACCGTCACATAGCGCGGCCGCAGCTTGCGCCCGGCCATGTGCAGCAGGCGGTACTGCAAGAGCATGCGGCCGATGCCGCTGCCGTGGCGGTCGGCGCGCACCAGGCCGAACACCAGCGTGGCGAGGTTGTAAAACGCGGAGATCTCGTAGCCGCCGAAGCCGACCAGCGCCTTGTGCTTGCCCTCGCCCTCGATCACCACGAACATTGGACCGTCCGGTTCATCCAGCGCCGAGCGCAGCCAGGCTTCTTCGGACGCCGGGAAATGGTCCGGTACATTGGTCCGGAACGCGGCGATCACGGCCTTGCGGTCGCTCTCCCGGTAGCGGCGGATGCGGTTCTTCATATCGTGCTCCTTGTTCACTCTCTGCTTGGCCGTTACATTATGACCATGCAATCCCTAGAAACCATCAGCGTCGAAGATGCCGTGCAGGTGCTGGCCGTGGTCGGCGACCTCAGCATGGGCCTGCCGATCGACCACTCGATGCGCACGGCGCGCCTGGCCGCCCGCCTCGCCGAGGAAAACGGCGATGGCGCGCAAGCCTGCACCAGCACCCGGCTGGTGGCCTTGCTGCGCTGGTCGGGCAGCACGGCCACCGCAGGCGGCTTCGCCCAGCTGCTCGGCGACGACGTCGGCGGACGCCTGGCGATGGTCACGCGCACCCTGCCCGGCGCCAGCAACCTCAGCCTGCACAACGTGCTGCCGCTGGCGCAGATGCAATGCGAGGTCGCCGGCGACATCGCCGCGCTGCTCGGGCTGTCCGAGGACGTCGAGGAAAGCCTGCGCCACCTGTTCGGCACCCATCAGCATAGCGACATGCAGGACCCGCTGTTCGCGCCCGGCATCCCGCGTTCAGTATTCTACGTGCGCCTGGCCGGCGACCTCGAGGTACTGGCGCCGGCGCACGGCACCGAGGGCGCGTTGCGCCTGATCGGCGAGCGCGCCGGCGTGAAATACCCGGCCTTGCTGGTCGAGCGCCTGGCGCCGCATGCGCAGGCCTGGCTCGACGCGCTCGAAGAGCCGACCTGCGCCGCCGACTACGCCGGCCACGACCGGCGCGTGCCGATGGCGCTGCTGGCCGACGTCATCGAACTCAAGCTGCCCTGGCTGGCCGGCTTTTCGCGCCGGGTGGCCGAGCTGACCCGGCACAGCGCGAACCTGGCCGGCATGCTGGCGCTGGAAGAAAAGCCGATGGTGCGCGCGGCTCTGCTGCACGGCCTGGGCCGGGTGGCGGTGCCGAACGCGGTGTGGGACCGTCCCGGCAAGCTCGATGCCGCCGACTGGGACAAGGCGCACCAGGCGCCGTTCTGGACTGCGCGCGCGGCCAGCCAGGTGCCGGCGATCCAGCTGGAAGCGACGCTGGCGTCGTATGCCTACGAACGGCTGGACGGCAGCGGTTACTTTCGCAAGGCGCGCGGCGCGGCGCTCGGGATGCAGGAGAGCGTGCTGGCGGTGGCGGTGGTGTTCACGGCGCTGTGCTCGGCGCGGCCGTGGCGTCCGCCGCATGGCGAAGCGGCTGCCGCCGCCCTGCTGACGGCGCAGGCGGCGGCCGGCCGCTTCGATCGCCAGGCAGTGGCCGCGGTGATCGCGGCGGCGCAGGCTTCACCCTCGCGTACGCGCGCAGGTGCAACCGCTGGTGCGCTGGCGGGCGCACCAGCGCGAGAGGGCCTGCTGTCGGCGCGCGAAGCCGAAGTGCTGCGCCACGTCAGCCTGGGCGAGACGAGCCGCGACACCGCGCGCGCGCTGAAGATGACGCCGGCGGCGGTGCGCAGCCACGTCGACGTCATCTTCGAAAAACTCGGTTCGAATTCGCGCCCGGCGGCCACGCTCAAGGCGCTGGCGCGCGGCCTGATCTGAAAGGCGATGCCTCGCGTGCGCCTGGCTTATGGCGCCGGCAGCGGCGCTTGCGCCGTGGTCTCGGAAACGGAATCAGCCGGCAGCTCGTGCGCCGCACCGGCGTCGGCCAGCCCATAGGCGCGCGGCCATTCCGACGGCATGTGCAGGGTGCCGAACACGCGGTCCAGGATCGGCAGCGTCGCCGCGAAGTTGCGGTCCAGCGGCGCCAGGCTGGTGTGATGCCAGTGGTGGAAGAACGGTGTCGCGACGACCTGCTCGAGCAAGCCGAGACGCACGCGTACGTTCGAGTGGATGAAGAAGCCCCAGGCCGTGCCCAGCACGATGACCACCGCCGGGACGGCGCTGCCGGCGGTGCCGGCGCCCGCCAGCCCCAGCACATACAAGGGCGTCATGCCGAACAGCCGGGTGACGATCATGTCGACCGGGTGCGCATGGGTATTGATCAGGAAGTACAGGTCCTCGGGCGCATGGTGCACGGCGTGGAAGCGCCACAGCCAGGGCATCTGGTGGCTGAGGCGATGGCCCCAATAAAACCCGGTTTCGGAAACCAGGAACGCCAGCACGACCTTGACGCCGAACGGCAGCGCGCCGATCGCGGCGCGCAGCGCCTCGGGCAGGATGACTTGCAGGGTAGCCGCGGCGGCGCCGAACAGCAGGCTCAGGACGGCGATGGGCAGGATGCTGTTCAAGAAGTACAGGCCGACGTCGGCCGCCAGGCGGCGCCGGCTCGGCTGGACCTGGCGCAGCGCCAGCCAGCGCTCGAGCGGCGCCAGCACCAGCGACAGCAAGCCCAGCCAGACGCACAGGCGCACGACGTTCATTGCGAAAGGAGGTAAATGGGCCAGCATCGCTGCATCCGTCAGGAACGAGGGGTAGAACAAACGACGATGCCGGGCACGAGCCCGGCAGTCGTTGAAGCGGCTACGGAATTACTTCTGCTTCGACTTGCGGCGGCGTACGCCGAAGCTCAGCAGGCCCAGGCCCAGGCCGATCATGGCCAGCGTGCCCGGCTCCGGGACCTTCGTCGTCGGGGCCGGCGTCGGCTGCACCACCTGGTTCATCGACACGCCGTCGAGCAGCGAGAACGGCGGCTCGCCGCTCGGGGTACCGATCGCCAGGAAGCTCAGCAGCTCGCTGGTGCCGGTCGCGGTGAAGGTCATCAATTCCTGGGTCCAGCCGGTAAAGCCGTGGCTGGCATCGGTCTTGATGGCGGTCGAATAGGTTTCGTTGCCGAGCGTTACTTTCCAACGATCGGTGGTGATGCCGTCGTAGCCGTACTGCTGTGCGCCGGCCCAATAGAAGGTCAGGTTGTACTGCTGGCCAACCGTCAGGCCATTGATCGTCTGGGTCAGCGGTGCGACGCCGTAGGCGCCATCAGCCGCGACGTAGTTGCCGCCGGTCGGGCTAGCGACGAGGTTGTTCAGGCCGCCGTTATTCCAGCCCCACAGGCGCACGGCGCCGTTGGCGCCGTTCGTGCCGTAGACTTCGTCGTTCGAGGTATTGAACAGGAAGTTGTAGCCGGTGGTGTTCCAGCCCTGCAGCGTATTGCCGTTCCAGCCGATCTGGCCGTAGTTGCTGCCGTCGAAGTTACCGTTGGTGATCAGTTCGGTTGCATTGCCGCTGCCGATGGCCGAGAGCGACGCCACGGTGGCGATCGCAAGTAACGCAGATTTAAAGCGCATATAATTTCCCAAATTTGAGTATGACGGGCAACGCCACAGCCGGCGGCACGGTCAAAATGACGGTTTCACTGATTGAATTCAGTGATAATTATTTCACAGAAATCTTTATTGATAAAGAACAATAAATGATTTTGTCATTTTGTTGTACGTACGATACTTTTGGGAAACTTCTGGCCAGTTCTCAAGCGCTGTGCAGCACCATGGTGGCCTGGTCCATTTTGCCTTCGACCACGGTCGGGATGACGCGCAGCGCCTTGTCGATCGCCTCTTCGATCAGGGCCTGCTCCTCGCGGCGCGGGCGGTGCAGGACGAAATCGGCGACGCCCTGCTGCAGGTTCAGCGTGCGCGGGTGGCCGATGCCCAGGCGCAGGCGCCAGTAGTCCTGGGTGCCGAGGGCGGCGGTAATGTCCTTCAAGCCGTTGTGTCCGCCGGACGAGCCACCTTTCTTGAGCTTGGCGGCGCCCGGCGGCAGGTCGAGCTCGTCGTGCACGACCAGGATCTCGTCGGGTGCGACCTTGAAGAATTTCGCCAGTCCGCCGACCGATTGGCCGGAGCGGTTCATGTAGGTCAGCGGCTCGAGCAGCCAGACATCGCGCCCGCCGATCGAGGTCTTGGCCACCATCGCGTTGAAGCGGGACTCGCGCTGCAGGCGGCAGCCCGGCAGCGTGTTGGCCAGGTTATCGACCAGCCAGAAGCCGGCATTGTGGCGGGTTTGTTCGTATTCCGGGCCGGGGTTGCCGAGGCCGACGATCAGGCGGATGGACATGAGACTGTGGAAGTGGGGAAAAAGAGAATTATCGCGTAAAACGCGTTCAACACTTAGCGCGTAAAACGTGTTCAAGACTTAGCGCGTAAACACGTCCAATACCTGGCGTGTAAAACGCGCCCAACAAAAAACCCGCCGGACTCGCGTCGCGACGGGTTTTCGTGATTGCCGCCCAGCGCATGGGCGGCAGGACGCGCTGATTACTCGGCAGCGTCGGTCGATGCGGCGCCGCGCGGCACCGACGAGGTGGCGACGGTCTGGTCCTTGCCGTGAGCGACCACGGTCACGCCTTCCGGCAGGGTCAGCTGCGACACGTGGACCGATGCACCGGCTTCCAGCGTCGACAGGTCGACGGTGATGAATTCCGGCAGTTGGCCCGGCAGGCACGACACTTCCAGCTCGTTCAGCACGTGCGACACGATGGCGCCGCCCAGCTTGACTGCCGGCGACACGTCGGCGTTGACGAAGTGCAGAGCGACCTTGGTGGTGATCTTTTGCGCTGCATCGACGCGCTGGAAGTCGACGTGCAGGACCAGCTGCTTGTATGCGTGCATCTGGAAGTCACGCAGCAGGACTTGCTGGGTCTGGCCTTCGATTTCCAGGTCCAGCACGGAACCGTGGAATGCTTCTTTCTTGAGCGCGTGCCAGAGGGCGTTACCGTCCACGGCGATCAGTTGCGGGGCGGCGGCGCCACCGTAGATGATGCCCGGGGTCTGGCCGGCGTTACGCAGGCGGCGGCTCGCTCCGGTCCCCTGCAGTTCGCGGTTGAATGCGACGACTTTCATGGTGTTACTCCAAATAAATGGACCCCGAATGCCAGCTCCTGGCTGGCCCGGCGGCCCGGTTGCGATGTCCCCGCGACCAGGGACATCAAAGAAAGAGCGCTTGCGCGCTCAAGAATGCTGCACATCTTGATACGTCAACGGCGCGCCGGCTGTTTCAGCCGGGCGCGCCGCAATTGAAACGTTTGCGAGCTCAGTCGACGAACAGCGAGATGACCGAATCGCCCTTCACGATACGCTTGAAGGTTTCGGCCAGCAGCGGTGCGCAAGTCAGCTGGCGGATCTTGCCGCAAGCCTGGCCAGCCGGGCTCAGCGGGATGGTATCGGTCACGACCAGTTCGTCCAGCGGCGAGTTGGTGATGCGGTCGATCGCCGGGCCCGACAGCACCGGGTGCGTGCAGTACGCCACGACTTTCTTGGCGCCGCGCTCTTTCAGGACTTCGGCGGCCTTGGTCAGCGTGCCGGCGGTGTCGACCATGTCGTCCATGATCACGCAGTTGCGGCCTTCGACTTCACCGATGATGTTCATGACTTCCGACACGTTCGCCTTCGGGCGGCGCTTGTCGATGATCGCCAGGTCGCAGCCGAGGCGCTTGGCCAGCGCGCGCGCGCGCACCACGCCGCCGACGTCCGGCGACACGACCAGCAGGTCGTCGTAGTTCTTGCGCTGCAGGTCGCCCAGCAGCAGCGGCGAAGCGTAGATGTTGTCGACCGGGATATCGAAGAAGCCCTGGATCTGGTCGGCGTGCAAGTCCATGATCAGGACGCGCTCGACGCCGGCTTCTTCCAGCATGTTGGCGACGACCTTGGCCGAGATCGCGACGCGCGCCGAGCGCGGACGGCGGTCCTGGCGGGCATAGCCGAAATAGGGAATCGCCGCGGTGATGCGGCCTGCCGATGCGCGCTTGAGAGCGTCGACCATCAGCATGATTTCCATCAGAGAGTCATTGGTGGGAGCGCAGGTCGATTGCAGGACGAAGACATCCTTGCCACGAACGTTCTCGTTGATTTCGACCATGACTTCGCCGTCGGAGAACTTCGACACCACGGCCTTGCCGAGGGAAAGACCGAGGCTTTTTGCGACCCCTTCTGCTAGCGCCGGATTGGCATTGCCGGTAAAAACCATCAGGTTTTCGTAAGCCATGGGGAGTCCCAGAAGAGTAATGAAAAAACTTTTGAAAGCCGGAATTCACGAAGCGCAGTGCAATAAGCGCAGTGCAATAAAATCAACGGCTGAGCTACAAAAAAAATGGGCCGCTCGAGGCGGCTCCATTTCGGTTGCCTGCTGGAGCACGAGTCATCGACAGTCCAGGCAATAAAACTTTGGCAGGGGAACAAGGATTCGAACCTTGGTATGCCGGAATCAAAATCCGGTGCCTTAACCAGCTTGGCGATTCCCCTACGCTGAAACTTGTACTACTCATCTACGCATCGATTTGTATTTCGTCGCTGCGTCGACAGGCAGAATTTTATTCTACAACTCGTTGATTTGCAAGAGCGATTTTCATCGGATGACGTGTCAGCGATCTGGCTTTCCACGCTTTCCACTTCGCCGGCGCCTGCTGCAGCACCCGCTCCGCTTCCTGCTCGCTGGAAAACGCACAAAACACGCACGCTCCTGAACCAGTCATCCTGGCTGCTCCGTAGCCACTCAACCATTCGACCGCCTCTGCTACCGGCGTAAACAGGCGAATTGCCACGTCCTGCAAATCATTTTTCCCGAAGCCAACCAAATCGCTAGAATCGGTTTGTCTCCCTAGGAAGTCAGCTATTGTGATGGGTTTTGTGTTCCTTGTCAAATCTGGCGCAGTAAAAATTGCAGCGGTTGGCACCGCGACGCCCGGCTCGATCACCACGTACCAGCAATCCGGACCGGGAATGGCTTGCAAGGCCTCGCCCACGCCCTCGGCGAAAGCGGTTTCGCCGAACAGGAAGAACGGGATGTCGGCCCCCAGCGGCAGGCCGATCGCCATCAGTTCGGCGTCGGTCAGGCCGGCTTGCCAAAGGTGATTGGCCGCCATCAGCGCGGTGGCCGCATCGGACGAGCCGCCGCCCAGGCCGCCGCCCATCGGCAAGCGCTTCTCGACGGCGACCTCGATGCCGGGCGGCACACGGCCGTGGCGCTTTTCGTATTCAAGCTGCAACGCGCGCAAGGCGCGCACGATCAGGTCTTGTTCGGCGGGTACGCCGGGCACGTCGTTGCTGCGCACGATCTGCGCGTCGGCGCGCAAGTCGAAGTGCAAGGTATCGCTGCGGTCGATCAGGGTGAACACCGATTGCAGCAAGTGGTAGCCGTCGGGGCGGCGGCCGGTGACGTGCAGGAACAGGTTGAGCTTGGCCGGCGCCGGGCAATCATGCAGGGAAGTCAGCGCCATCTCAGCCCGCCGGATCGAGGATCACGTGGATGTCGAGCGCGTCGCCGTTGGCGGCGGAGCCGCGTGCGATATCGATGCGCTGCGGCATTGGCGCGGCAGTAGCGCCGGCCGCCTGGTCTTGCCAGGTCGCGAATTTGAGGCGCCAGCCGTCCTTGGTCACCACGCTGTTCCTGACCGGCGAGGCGACGAAACGCTTGCCCGCCGCATCGGTGGCGTAGCCCTGCATCCAGTCGCGCAGGCCGCTCACCGGCAGCGGAAAGCCGAGCGCCTGGGCGGTCAAGCTGTCGATGTCGGCGGCGGTGCGCGGCGGCTTGTTGCCCTGGTTGAGCGTGGCGGCCTGCGGCGTGACGCTGATCTCGGCCACCGTCTGGCCCAGCGGATTGAGCAGTGCCACGTCGACGAGGCCGGGCTTCTGGCTCCATTCGAACTTGCCGGTCAGCGGCTCCACTTTCCCATCCCGCATGTAGTTGACGGACAGGTGACCGGTCAGGTCGATGGTGTCGCGGTAAGCGCCGACTTGCGCGTTCGGATCGGCCACGTGGCCGGCCGGGGCGGCGCAACCGGCCAGCGCGAGGACGCCGGCAGTCACGGCCGCATTCAGGAGAAAACGGATCGACATAAACTGAATCAGAAATTACAGACTGGTGCGCAGGCGCGCGAGGGTGCTCTTGAGCGCGTCGTTCTTCGGGTCCTTGGCCTGGGCGTCGAGGAACAGCTTGCGCGCGCCTTCCTTGTCGCCCTTCTTCCACAGCACCTCGCCCAGGTGCACGGCGATTTCGGGATCGCCGCGCAAACCGTAGGCCTTGCGCAGCTGCGCTTCGGCGGCATCCAGGTGGCCCATGCGGTACTGCACCCAGCCCATGCTGTCCATGATGAACGGGTCGTCCGGCGCCATTTTGAGGGCCTTGTCTACCAGCGCGTAGGCTTCCTTCAGGCGCACGTTGCGTTCCGCCAGCGAGTAGCCGAGCGCGTTGTAGGCTTGCTGGTTTCCGGGCTGCTTGGCGATCACCTGGCGCAGCGTCTTTTCCATCACGTCGGTGCGGCCCAGCTTTTCGGCCATCAGCGCGTAGTCGTACAGGAAGTCGGTGTTGTCCGGGAAGCGCTTGGCGCCCTGCTCGAGCAGCTTGAAGCCTTCCTGCGGCTTGCCGGCGTCGCGCAGGATCTGCGCCTCGACCAGCAGGATCTGGGCCTGCTCGGCCGGGTCGGCGGTCTTGAGCGTGGCCAGCAGCTTGCGCGCGCCGGGCACGTCGCCGTCCTTCGCGGTCAGCTGGGCGCGGCGCAGCTCGGCGCCGAAGGCCATCTTGGGGTCGTCGGTCTCGAGGCGGTCGAGCCAGGCCAGCGCGGCCTTGTTGTCGCCCCTTTCCTCGGCCAGCTGGGACAGGATCAGGATCGCCTTGGTCGGATCGGTCTCGTCGGTCGGGGTCTTTTCGGCCAGGTCGACGAAGCGGCTGAAATAGCCGTCGGCGGCCTTGGAATCGTTCATCTGCATCGACAGGATGCCGAGCGCGTACAGCGTGCCCGGATTGTCGGGCTGGGCCTTGTCCAGCGCCAGGAATTCCGCGCGCGCGGCGTCGTACTGCCTGGCGTTGACCAGCAGGCGCGCGTAGGCGACGCGCACCTCGCGCGCGTCCGGGTGCGCGGCCAGGTAATCGTGCAGCACCTGAGTCGCCTGGGCTTCGCTGTCGCTGACCTGGGCCAGCGTCAGCACGGCGATCTCGGAATCGGGCTTGAGCTTGAGCGCGGTCTGGGCTTCGCGCTGGGCGGCGGCCTTGTCGTTGCGCGCCAGCGCCGCCTGCGACAGCACGACGTGGCTTTCCATCATGTTCGGGTAAGGCGCGACCAGGCGCTCGAGCATGGCCGCGGCCGCTTCCTTGTCCTTGGCGCGCAGCAGCAGCTGCTGCATCTGGAACATCACCAGGCCACGGGCGCCGGGGGTGGCGTCGGCCAGGCGCTGCTTCAGCAGATTTTCTGCTTCGCCGAGGTTGTCGGACAGGACCACCAGCCCCAGATAGTACTGGCTGGCCTCATCGGAGTTCGGCGCGAATTCACGCCACAGCTTGACCGCGGCGAGTGCGTCGTCGGCCTGCTTGGCCGACAGCGCCATCTCGGCGGCGCGCTTGGCCAGGCGCGGATCGCGGGTCTGCTGGGCCAGGCTCATCATCGTGAGATAGGGGCCTTGCCAGTCGCCCTTCTTGAAGGCCAGTTCGGCGCCCATGAGTTGCGTCATCATCTGGGGCGTCATTTTCACGTTCGGCACGTTCTCGTCCGCGCCTTCCTGGCCGGCCTGGGACTGGCCGTTCCGGGCAGCGTCGGCGGCTTCGGCGGCGGCCAACGGCTGGTCGGCGTTGTCCGCCGCCGGCTGCCGTTTGGGCGCCACGGCGCACGCCGACAGCAAGGCGGAGAGAGTTACAATGGCGACAGCGTTTTTCAAGGCACCCCCACATCAAAAAGATGTCCGATTCTACGCTGTTCGCCTGTCGCGCGTGCGCCGCCGCAACACGAATTTACACAGTTATCACGAAAGGCTTGGAAACCGTCGCGAGCGACCGCAGTGCTGGCTGAGAAGCGCAGCTGTACGAGCAGTACAGCCGGTCCGCCGGTGCGGAGCATCGCAAGCCGGCAATGCAACGCGCAGCAGGTTTACGAGCCTTTCGAACATCGGATTAATGATACATGCCTGAATTACCGGAAGTTGAAGTCACCCGGCGCGGCGTCGCGCCCCACCTCGAAGACCGCATCGTCGAAGACGTCATCCTGCGCCGCGAAGGCTTGCGCTGGCCCTTCCCGCCCAAGCTGCGCGAACTGCTGGCCGGACGGCGCATCCTCGGCACGGGCCGGCGCGGCAAATACCTGCTGATCAAGTTCGAGCACGGCACGCTGATCGTTCACCTCGGCATGTCGGGCCACTTGCGCGTGCTGCCCGAGGGGACGGAACTCAAGAAGCACGACCATTTCGACCTGGTGGTGAGCGGAGGAAATGCGGGCCCGGGCAGCCGCCAGGTGCTGCGCCTGCACGACCCGCGCCGCTTCGGCGCCGTGCTCTGGCACGCCCACGACGACGGCGAACTCGAGCAGCACGTGCTGCTGCGCGAACTCGGCGTCGAGCCGCTCGAAGACGGCTTCTCCGGCGCGCTGCTGCACAAGGCGACGCGCAACCGCAGTGCCCCGATCAAGCAGGTGCTGCTGGCCGGCGACATCGTGGTCGGCGTCGGCAACATCTACGCCTGCGAAAGCCTGTTCCGCGCCGGCATCAACCCGAAGACGGCGGCCGGCAAGATCAGCCGCGCGCGCTACGACAAGCTGGCCGAAGCGATCCGCGACATCCTCGCGGCCGCCATCGTGCAGGGCGGCAGCACGCTGCGTGACTTTATTGCAGTAAATGGTCAATCTGGATATTTCCAGCAGACATATTTCGTCTATGATCGTGCTGGAGTGCCTTGCCGCAACTGTAGTGCGCCGGTCCGCCAGATCAAGCAGGGCCAGCGCTCCACCTTCTACTGTGCGACTTGCCAGCGGTGAGGCCATACAGAAACGCGGAGAGAGGCGCGAGCATGCAAGATCTACAACAATATGGCGACTGGCGCACGCGCGTCGCCGAATCGCTGGAACGCTACCGCAGCTGGGTGCAGGCCGCCGACCTGCTGGACGACGCCGGCGACCAGCGCTTGCAGCAGGCGCTGCGCCGCCTCCAGGACGAGCGCCTGTCGGTCGCCTTCGTCGCCGAGTTCTCGCGCGGGAAATCGGAGCTGATCAACGCGATCTTCTTCGCCGACTACGGCCAGCGCATCGTGCCGTCCAGCCCGGGCCGCACCACCATGTGCCCGACCGAGCTGGCCTGGGACGCCGCCCTGCCCCCGTCGATCCGGCTGCTGCCGATCGAAACGCGCGTCCGGCACCTGTCCACCGGCGACTGGCGCGAGATCGATAGCGCCTGGACCATGCTGCCACTGGAGCTGGACGCGCCCGAGCGCATGAGCGAAGCCTTCCGCCAGGTCAGCCTGACGCGGCGCGTGCCGTTCGAGGAAGCCCAGCGCTACGGCCTGTACGATCCGCACGACCCCGACCTGGCCGGCATGCTCGGCGACGACGGCCTGGTCGAGATCCCGCAATGGCGCCACGCCCTGATCAACTTCCCGCATCCGCTGCTCAAGCAAGGCCTGGTGATCCTCGACACGCCCGGCCTGAACGCGATCGGCACCGAGCCCGAACTGACGCTGAACCTGATCCCCAACGCGCACGCGGTGCTGTTCATCCTGGCCGCCGAAACCGGCGTGACCAAGAGCGACATCGAAGTCTGGCGCGACCATATCGGCAACGGCCCAGGCAGGATCGTCGTGCTCAATAAAATCGACGCGCTGTGGGACGAGCTGAAGAGCGCGCAGGACAACGACGCGACGATCGCGCGCCAGCAGCACAGCGTGGCGCAGCTGCTCGGGGTGGGCCATGCCAACGTGTTCCCGGTCTCGGCGCAAAAGGCGCTGGTCGGGAAGATCAATGGCGACCTGGCCCTGTTCGAAAAGAGCCGCCTCGGCTTGCTAGAATCGGCGCTGTTCAACGAACTGGTGCCGGCGCGCCAGGGCATCCTGCGCGGCCAGCTGGTGCGCGACCTCGAACTGCTGGAAGTCGGCCAGCAGGCGCTGCTCGGCGCGCGCGTGCGCGACCTGGTCGAGCAGCAGGAGGAACTGAAAAGCCTGCGCGGCAAGAACCAGGGCGTGATCGCCCACATGGTGCGCCGCGTCGAGATGGAAAAGAAGGAATTCGACGCCAGCCTGTTCAAGCTGCAGGGCACGCGCGCGGTGTTCACCACGCTGTCGACGGAGCTGTACAGCACGGTCGGCATGGACGTGGTGCAGCAGCAGATCGACGCGGTGCGCACGGCGATGCAGGCGGCCCGCTTCGGCACCGGCACGCGCGCGCCGGTGCGTGCGTTTTTCGAGGCGGTGCGCGCCGACCTGGCGGCGGCCGCCGGCAAGATCGGCGAGATCGGCGCGATGATGGAGACCATGTACCGCAAGTTCGCCACCGACCACGCGCTGTCGATGACGATGCCGATGCCGCTCTCGCTGGCGCGCTACGGCGCCGAGATCGACGCCATCGAAGCCGTCTACGTCAAGCAGTTCGGCACCGCGACGCTGCTGATGACCAGCCGCGGCGTGCTGTTGGAACGCTTCTTCGACTCGATCGCCTCGCGCGTCAAGCACGTGCTGCGCGCGGTGAACGCCGACGTCGAAGCCTGGCTGAAGGTGATCATGGCGCCGCTCGAGACCCAGGTGCGCCAGCACCGCGAGCAGCTGCGCCACCGCCAGACCTCGATCCAGCGCATCCACGATGCGACCGAGAACCTGGAACAGAAGATCGCGGCTTTTGATGCCGCGCGCGCCGACCTGGACAAGGTGCGCAATCAATTGGCCGCCTTGAGCGGCGCGGTGCATGCGGCGCTCGGCGCCGCGTCGCCCCAACTGGAAGCTGCATGAAACGACTGACGGAATTCGATATCACCCAACTGGAAGACCCGACTTTTTCGCGCGCCGTGATCGACTGGCAAAAGGCCCACGGCCGCCACGCCCTGCCCTGGCAGAACACACGCGACGCCTACCGCGTCTGGCTGTCGGAAATCATGCTGCAGCAGACCCAGGTGACCGCGGTGCTCGGCTATTACGCGCGCTTTCTGGAGCGCTTCCCGACCGTGCAGGCGCTGGCCGAAGCGCCCTTGGAAGACGTGATGGCGCACTGGAGCGGCCTGGGTTACTACACCCGCGCGCGCAACCTGCACGCCTGCGCCAAGCGCGTGGTCGAAGCCTACGGCGGCGCGTTCCCGAGCGACCCGGCGCTGCTGGCCGAGCTGCCCGGCATCGGCCGTTCGACCGCCGCCGCCATCGCCGCGTTTTCGTACGGCACGCGCGCCGCGATCCTGGATGGTAACGTCAAGCGCGTGTTCGCGCGCGTGTTCGGCGTCGACCAGTACCCGGGCATCAAGCCGGTCGAGGACGCGCTGTGGCGACGGGCCGACGCCCTGCTCCCCGCAAACGGCGAAGGCATCGAAGCCTACACGCAAGGCCTGATGGACCTGGGCGCGACGCTGTGCACGCGCGGCAAGCCCGACTGCAATCGCTGCCCGCTGCAGGAACGCTGCGTGGCCTACGCCACCGGCCGCACGGGCGTGCTGCCGGTGCCGAAACCGAAAAAGGCGACGCCGGAAAAGCGCGCGCTGATGCTGGCGGTCGTCGATCGCGGCCAGGTGCTGCTGCAGCAGCGGCCGGAATCGGGCATCTGGGGCGGCCTGCTGTCGCTGCCTGAATTCGACGGCCACGTGGCGCTCGAGGATGCGGACCAGGTCGATGTCGCCACGCTGGCCAATGCCGGCGGCGAATTCGGCGACGTCGCCGAGGTCGAACCGCTGCTGCCGCTGGTGCACGGTTTTACCCACTACAAACTGCACATCCAGCCCTACCGTATCGCGCTGGCGGCACGCGGCGGCACCCCGGCCGGGCATGTGTGGTGGGACCTGGCCGCGATCGTCACCGCGCCGCTGCCGGCGCCGGTCAAGAAGCTGCTCGAGCAGCTGGGACAGCCGACGCTGTTCGGCTGAGCCTTTACAGCTGCGCCGTCTGCCGATCATGCGCGCGCAACGCCTGCTCGCCCTGCTCCAGGCCTTGCGCCGCCGGCGCACGCCGGTGCGCGGCGACACGCTGGCGCAGGAACTGGGCATCAGCCTGCGCACGCTGTACCGCGACATCGCCACCTTGCGCGAACAGGGTGCGCGCATCGAAGGCGAACCCGGGATCGGCTACGTGTTAAAGCCGGGCTTCCTGCTGCCGCCGCTGATGTTCAGCGAAGACGAGATCGAAGCGCTGGTGCTGGGCGGCCGCTGGGTCGCCGAACACGGCGACGAACGGCTGGCCGATGCGGCGCGCGAAGCGGTCGAGAAAATCGCGGCGGTGCTGCCGGACGACTTGCGCCGCACGCTCGACGGCACCGGCCTGCTGGTCGCGCCCGCGCGCGAGATCGATGCCTCGAATCCGCACATGGCAGCGATCCGCGGCGCCCTGCGCGAGGAATGCAAGCTGGTGCTGGACTATCGCGACGAGGCCGGCCACGGCTCGCGCCGCATCGTCTGGCCGGTGGCGCTCGGCTTTTTCGAGCGCATCCGCATGCTGGCCGCGTGGTGCGAGCTGCGCCAGGGGTTCCGTCATTTCCGTCTCGACCGCATCGCCGCGCTCGAGGTGACTGGCGAACGTTACCCGCGCCATCGCCGTGCGCTGCTGGGAGAGTGGCGCGCCAGCCAAGGCATCCCCGAACGTCGATGACTGCTGACAGGATCTGACAGTCCCGCTGCCTACACTGGCTCCATTCCAACCACTGAAGGAGCCACGCGATGCACACCCCGAACTACACCATCCTCTACGTCGACTCGCCCGCCGCCAGCGCCCGGCTGTACGCCAAACTGCTGGGCGCCGAGCCGGTCGAGGCCTCGCCCACGTTTCAATTGTTCGCGCTGGAAAACGGCCGCATCCTCGGGCTGTGGACCAGGTCGAGCGTCAAGCCGGCCCACGATTTCCAGGGCAGCGGCAGCGAACTGGCCTTCCGCGTCGCCGACGGGGCCGAGGTCGATGCGCTGCATGTGAGATGGAAAGAGGCCGGCCTGCGCATCCTGCAGGCGCCGGTCGAACTGGACTTCGGCTACACCTTCTGCGGCGCCGATCCGGACGGGCACCGCGTGCGCGTGTTCGCGCGCAGCGAGTGAGATTGAAAGCTTAGCGATTGAGCCACTGCGCCATGCTGATCGACGCCGGCGCGGTCGGCTCGAAACCGTACTGCGCATACAGCTCGTTGGCCCGGCCATCGGCGATCAGGCAGGTGTAGGCTTCGGCCGGCGCCAGCGTGCGCAGCGCCTCCATCAAACTGGCGACGATGGCCTTGCCCAGTCCCTGTCCCTGATGTTCCGGGTCGACCGCGATGTCGACCACCAGGTAGAACAGGCCGTCGCCGATCGCGCGCCCCATCCCGACCGCCTGGCCGTCGCAGCGCACCACCGCCGCCGCGACCGTGTGCGGCAAACCGGCTTTGGCGGCCGCCTCGGAGCGCCGCGTCAGGCCCGACACGCGCCGCAGCCGCAGGTATTCGTCGATCGTCGGCAGGTCGGTGTGCAGGCGGTAGCGCGGGTCCATGGGCGTCCTCAGAAAGTGTCGAGCGAATAAATGCGCTTGTGTTCCTTGATCGCGTAGCGGTCGGTCATGCCGGCGATGTAGTCGGCGATCTTGCGCGCCTGCTTGTGGGTGTCGCTAGAGGCCACCTGGTAGTCGGGCGGCAGCAGCACCGGGTCGGTCATGAAGGCGTCGAACAGCTCGCGTATCACGCGGCTGGCCTTGACGCGCATGCGGTTGACCTGGAAGTGGCGGTACAGGTTGGCGTACAGGAAGCGCTTCAGCGCCGAGGTCTCGGCGCGCATCGAGTCCGAAAAACGGATCAGAGGCGGGCTGTTGCGCACGTCCTCGATCGATTGCGGATTCGCTTGCGCAATCAGCGCGCCCGAGGCCTCGACCAGGTCGACCGTCATCGCCGTGATCATCAGGCGGATCGTCTCGTACAGCTCGCGCCGGCCGGGCAGGCCCGGGTACTGGCGCACCACTTCGCGGTGCAGGCGCGCGAACAGCTCGACCTCTTCCATCTGCTTCATGGTGAGCAGGCCGGAGCGCAGGCCGTCGTCGATGTCGTGGTTGTTGTAGGCGATCGCGTCGGCCAGGTTGACCAGCTGGGCTTCCAGGCTGGGCTGCTTCTTGTCGATGAAGCGCTGCCCGAGTTCGCCCAGCTGGCGCGCGTTCGTCAGCGAGCAGTGCTTCAGGATGCCTTCGCGCGTTTCAAAAGTGAGGTTCAGGCCGTCGAAGGCGCCGTAGTGCTCTTCCAGGTGGTCGACCACGCGCAGGCTTTGCAGGTTGTGCTCGAAGCCGCCGTAGTCGTGCATGCATTCGTTCAGCACATCCTGGCCGACGTGGCCGAAGGGCGTGTGGCCGAGGTCGTGCGCCAGCGCAAGCGCCTCGACCAGGTCTTCGTTCAGGCGCAGGCTGCGCGCCAGCGTGCGCGCGATCTGGGCAACCTCGATCGAGTGGGTCAGGCGCGTGCGGAACAGGTCGCCCTCGTGGTTCAGGAACACCTGGGTCTTGTACTCGAGCCGGCGGAACGCGGTCGAGTGGATGATGCGGTCGCGGTCGCGCTGGAATTCGCTGCGCGCGCCGGCCGGACCTTCCGGATGACGACGCCCACGCGATTTCGAAGAATGCGCCGCATACGGTGCGAGGTGGGCGTCGAAGTCGATCATCGTGCGTTTGCTCCCGCTGCGTCTGCCACTGCGTCGCTCACGCCGGCCTGCAGCGTCGCCAGCAGCAGCTCGCGCGGGGCATTGCCGATGCTGGGGCTGCCCAGCGGCTTGACCAGGATGAACTTGATCGCCCCGCCTTCGTTCTTCTTGTCGACTTCCATCAGCTCGATCCAGCGCTGCGCGCCCAGGTCCGGGGCGACCGTCGGCAGGCCGGCCGAGCGCACCAGCGCGCGCACGCGCTCGACCGCGGCATCGTCGATGTGGCCGAGGCGGCGCGACAGGTCGGCCGCCATCACCATGCCGCAGCCGACCGCCTCGCCGTGCAGCCAGGCGCCGTAGCCCAGGCCCGCTTCGATCGCGTGGCCGAAGGTGTGGCCGAAGTTGAGCACCGCGCGCAGGCCGCCTTCGCGCTCATCGCGCTTGACCACGTCGGACTTGATCTCGCACGAGCGCGCGATCGCGTGCGCGAGCGCGGCGTGGTCGCGCGCGACCAGTGCGCCGATGTTGGCCTCGATCCAGTCGAAGAAGACGGCGTCGAGGATCGCGCCGTGCTTGATCACCTCGGCCAGGCCGGCCGACAGCTCGCGGTCCGGCAGCGTGTCCAGCGTGGCGGTGTCGGCGATCACGGCGCGCGGCTGGTAGAACGCACCGATCATGTTCTTGCCGAGCGGATGGTTGATGCCGGTCTTGCCGCCGACCGAGGAATCGACCTGGGCCAGCAGCGTGGTCGGGATCTGCACGAAGGGCACGCCGCGCATGTAGGTGGCCGCGGCAAAGCCGGTCATGTCGCCGATCACGCCGCCGCCCAGCGCCACCAGCGTGGTCTTGCGGTCGCACTTGTTGGCCAGCAGCGCATCGAACACCAGGTTCAGGTGCTCCCAGTTCTTGTATTCCTCGCCGTCCGGCAGGATGATCGGCACGACCTCGCGCCCGCCCGCGCGCAGCGGCGCCGCGACCTTGTCGAGGTACAGCGGGGCCACGGTGGTGTTGGTGACGACGGCCACCTTGCCGCCGGCGCCGCCGATGTGCTTCATCAGCAGCGCGCCGTCGTCCAGCAAGCCGCGCCCGATCAGGATCGGGTAGCTGCGCTCGCCCAGTTCGACGTCAATGGAAATGCATGCCTGTTCGTTCATTCTCGTCTTTGCCTCGGACCGTGCGCGCGCCGCGCTCAGCGCCGCCATCTGGTCCAGAATTGTCTGTACCATCGATTGTACGTTAGGCCGGCCAGTGTCGATGACCAGGTCGGCAATCTCGCGGTACAGCGGCTCGCGCTGGCAGGTCAGGTCTTCCAGCTTCCTGCGCGGATCGGCGGTCTGCAGCAGCGGGCGGTTCTTGTCGTGCGAGGTGCGCTGCAGGATGCTGCCGACGCTGGCGCGCAGGTAGATCACGGTGCCGCGCTCGGCCAGCAGGGCGCGGCTTTCCGGGTTCAGCACAGCGCCGCCGCCGGTGGCCAGCACGATGCCGGACTGCGCGGTCAGCTCGCGGATCATGTCGGCTTCGCGCCGGCGGAAGCTCGGTTCGCCTTCGATCTCGAAGATCCACGGGATCGAGGCGCCGGTGCGCGCTTCGATTTCATGGTCCGAATCCATGAACGTCATGTTCATGCGCCGCGCCAGCAGCCGGCCGATGGTGGTCTTCCCGGCGCCCATCAGCCCGACCAGGAAGATATTGTTGTTCTTGCATTCAGCCACGTATGTGATCGCTCAAAAAGCAAACGGCCAGGAAATCCCTGGCCGCTGCGTATCATTCGGTTCCCGATTTATTTATGGGCAGGAGAACGACAGTTTAAACGGAATATTGGTCACCGTACCGTTTGGCGTTGTCAGGGTGACGTTGAACGACCCCTGGCTGGGCGCGGTGCAGCTGGTGGGCTGCGTGCTGGCGATGCTGAAGGTATGGATCGAGCCCTGGGCCGCCGTGGTGCTGATCGAATTGCCGCTCGCGTCGTCCGCCGCCGTAGTGTGCGGCGCAACGTTCGGCACGGCCGAGGGTTGTGGCGCGGCCGCGTTGACGTTGAGCGGGCTGGTGATTGCCACCGTCGTGCCCTGCGGCAGCGGGTTGTTGTTTACGTCGTTCAGCTGCAGCTGGAACACCTTGGTGTCCGACGATTTGATCGTACCGAGGTCATTCGGGGAGAGCGCATCATATGACACCGGATTGCCGTTCATGGTCACGTTCTTGGCCTGGCTGCCGCTGAAGAAGATCGTGGTCTTGCCAAACAGCGTGGTGGTGCCGTCGGTGGTGCTGGCGCAGATCGTGGCCAGGCCAGGGCGGGTGCTATCGTTGGTGACTCCGGTTCCGGTTCCGGTGCCGTTGCCGTTGCATGGCGTGGCCGGCGAGTTCGGGCTTGGGTAACGCGGGTTCTGCGTACCGAAGTCGACCGAGCACTGGCCGTTGACGGTGCTGCAGCCACCCTGGCTCGACGAACCCACTGAACCCATGTTGGTCTGGAACAGGACCGGAGTACCGTCCGGCACGCGGTTGCCGTTCGCATCGGCGAGCATGACCTTGATGGTGGTCGCGGTTGCGTTATCGACGGTCCAGCCCTCGACGTCGAAGGAAGCGCTGCTGACCGACACGGCAGCCTGCACCGGCAAACCGTTGCTGACCAGGATCTGATCGGACAGCGTCGAGATGCTGGTGCCCGGCAGCGACGCCTGTACGCGGAACGAGGTGGGCGTAGTGCCCGAATTGACGGTCGTGAACACGGTGCCATCAGCCTGGGTGACGCTGGTGGGGATGTTGACCGTGACGGCACTGGTGCTGGCGCTGAAGTTCACCGTCTTGTTGGCCAGCCCCTGGCCATTGATGTCGACCACTTTGAAGGTCAGGGTCGCGGTCTCGGTACGGCCGTTGCCGCCCTGGCCCTTGATCACGATCGACTGGCCGACCGGTGCGGCGCTCGTGAACTGTACCGAGGCAGTGCTCGGCGGCGCGATCTGCAACGTGGTGCTGGCCGACTTGGAGACGCCGTTGGCCGAGGCAGTGATGGTATCAGCCTGGCCGCAGCCATTGTCACGGTAGGTGGCCTGGGCGGTGCCGCTGACGGTCGACGTCATTGCCGTGAGCGTGGCCTTGCCCGCTGCTACGCAGGCGGAGGTGAAGCTGACGTTGACCGATTGGTCGATGTACTTGCTGGCGCCGTTCATCAAGTCGACCGACAAGGTACTCGAGCCGTAGGCCTGCAGGCTGGCGGGAGAAGCGCTCAGACTGCCGAGCGTCAACGTGGTGGCGCCCAGCGCATAGTTGGACACGCCAGTGATTGCGGTACCCGCCACGCTGCTGGTCGCGGTAACGGTGCCGGCGCCGCCAGCCAGGCTGACAGCGTGCATGGTGACACTGGCCACGCCGTTGGCGTTGGTCAGGGCCGTGCCTGCGCTCGGCGAGAAGGCCGCCAGCGTCGGATCGGTGGCAAAGGTCACGATCGCATTCGGCACCGGCTTCTTGTCTTGATCGAGCACGGTCGCGCTGACGGTCAGCGGCGCAACGCTGGTCAGCGTATTGGTCGCGCTACCGCCAGCGCTCGCGAAGGCTACGGCGACGGTCGGGGTGGCAGGCGCAGGCGTGGTGGTACCGGTGCTGCCGGTGCTGCCAGTGCTGCCGGTACTGCCAGTGCCGCTGCTGGCGGTCGGGCCGACCGCACCAGGGTTGCCGCCGCCGCCGCCGCAGGCGGACAGCAGCGCCGCGGCCACGAGCGCGGTCAGGAGGACGGGGGCGTGCAGGCCGGAGCGGCGCACGGGTGAGGTCTTGAAGTCAGTCATGTCAGCGATTGTTGTCGGTTGTTCTTGCGTGAAAAGCTTCTTTACGTTCGGGTTCAGTGCCCGTTCTGCAGGCGTTCGGCCACGATCTTCGGAGTGATGAAGACCAGCAGCTCGGTCTTGTTGTCGACCCGCTGGGTATTCTTGAACAGGTTGCCCAGCACCGGGATGTCGCCGACCAGCGGCACCTTGTTGGTGTCCGTGGTCTGGGTCTGCTGGTAGATACCGCCCAGCACCACGGTGCCGCCGTTCTCGACCATCACCTTGGTGCGCACGTGCTGGGTGTTGATCGCCGGGCCGGCGGTGGTGTTGGCGCCCTGCGAATCCTTGGCGACGTCGACGTCCAGCACGACGTTGCCGTCCGGGGTGATCTGCGGCGTCACCTCCAGCTTCAGGCTGGCCTTGCGGAACTGGACCGAGGTCGCGCCGCTGCTGGTGGCGTTCTGGTACGGCAGCTCGACGCCCTGCTCGATGATCGCCGGGACGTTGTCCTCGGTGACCACGCGCGGGCTGGAGATGATCTTGCCCTTGCCGTCGGCTTCCAGCGCCGACAGCTCCAGGTTCAGGAAGCGGTTGGCGGCCGAGGAGAACAGCGAGAACGCGATGCTGGGCGCGTCGGCGCCGTTGATGCCGGCCGCCGGCAGGTTGACCAGCGTGCTGTTGGTGTAGCCGTCGCCCTTGTCCGGGGTCTGGCCGGTGATCTGGCCCACGCCGGTGAGATTACCGCCGACCGCCACGCGCTGGTTGCCGCTGACCTGGTAGCCGGAGTCGCCGCCGCGCAGCGTGCGCAGGTCGGCGAAGCCGAGCTTGGCGCCCAGGTTGCGCGAGAAGCCATCGTTGGCCTCGACCAGGCGCGCCTCGACCAGCACCTGCTTGGTGGCGACGTCGACCTTCTGGATCAGCTTGCGGATGTCCTCGATCTTGGCGCCGATGTCGGTCACGAACAGCTGGTTGGTGCGCGCGTCGATGATCGCGCTGCCGCGCTTGGACAGCACGCGGTTGCGGTTGTCGGCGCCGCCGGCGGCCGCGCCGTTCTGGTCCAGGCCGAACACCGTGCGGAAGGCTTCGGCCTTCTGGTAGTTCAGCTGGAAGATCTCGGAACGCAGCGGCTCCAGGTCGGAGATCTGCGCCTTCTGCTCGAGCTCGAGCTTTTCCTTGGTCAGCAGCTCTTCCTTGGGCGCGATCCACAGCACGTTGCCGTTCCTGCGCATGTCCAGGCCCTTGGCCTGCAGCACCACGTCGAGCGCCTGGTCCCACGGCACGTCCTTCAGGCGCAGCGTCAGGTTGCCGGCGACCGAGTCGCTGGTAATGATGTTCAGGCCGGAGATGTCGGCGATCGCCTGCAGCGCCGCGCGCACCTCCACGTTCTGGAAGTTGAACGACAGCTTCTCGCCGCGGTAGGCCTGGCCGTCGCCGCCGCCGGCCGGGCGGTTCGGGTTGTCCTTGACCGGCTTGACGTCGAGCACCAGCTGGGTGTCGCTCTGGTACACGCTCTGTTCCCAGTTGCCCTGGGCCTCGACCACCATGTGCACGCGGTCGCCCTGCGGGGTGGTGGTGATGCGCGAGACCGGGGTGCCGAAGTCGCTCACGTCCAGGCGGCGGCGCAGCGTCGGCGGCACGCCGCTGTTGAGGAAGTCGACCAGGATCTGGTTGCCGGACTGGCGTACGTCGACCGCGACCTGGCCGTTGGGCAGGTCGACCACGACGCGGCCTTCGCCGTTGCTGCCGCGGCGGAAGTCGATGTCGCGCAACTGATTTCGCGCAGGCGCCGCACCCGCGCGCGCCGGTGCGCCCGCCGGTTCGCTCGCACGCGTGGTCGCCTGCGCGCCCGCGCCCGAGCCTTCCACGGTCACGATCACCGACTTGCCGTCGATCGCGGTGGCGTAGCTCAGCGGACGCGCCAGGTTCAGCACGAGGCGGGTGCGCTCGCCGGCCTGCACCACGTTCACGCCGCGCACGTCGCCCAGGTTGATGTCCTGGACGTTCTTGCCGGTGGCGTTCGCGGTGGCGCCGAAGTCGAGCGCGATGCGCGACGGATTGGTGATCGAAAAGCCGATCGGCGGCTTGGGCAGCGCTTCCTTCATCGCCACCCGGATCACGACGTTGCCGCCCTGCTGGTTGGCGCTGATCGATTCGATCGCGTTGTCCTCGGCCAGCGCGCGCAGGGCGGGCAGGGTCAACAGCAGGGCCAGCGCCATGCGTCCAAGTCGGGTCATTTTCCTGTCTCCTTGCTTTGCAGCTCCAGTGTCGCCATGCGCTCGACCCACTCGCCGGCGGCATCCTGCACCACTTCACGGATATTCACGGCATCGTCGCTCACGCGGGTGACGACGCCAAAGTTCTGACCGATGCGCTGGCCGGGCTTGACCTGGTACAGCGAGCGGTCGATCTGCACCAGCGCGTAGCTGGCGCCGCCCTTCGCCATCGTGCCCACCATGTGCATGGTGTCGAGCGGGAAGGTCTCGAGCAGTTCGCGCGTGCGCTGCAGGTCGGGTTTGTTGGGGTCGGCCGAGGCCACGTCGGCCTTGGCCAGCTCGGTCATCAGCTTGTTCGGGCTGAACGGGTCGGTCTCGCCCTTGGCGCCGTAGGCGTAGGGGATGAAATCCTTCGGCTCGGCCAGCGGCTTGACGGTCGGCTTGGTATCGCGCTGGACTTCGGCCATCCAGTCGCGCACCTCGCGCTCGTCGCTGTCGCAGCCGGCCAGCAGGGTTGCCGCCAGCATGGCGGCCGTCATTGCGATGGCGGTGCGGCTCATGCCTTCTCCTTGTCGGCGCCGCCCTTGGCCTTCTTGGCCTTGCGCGCCTTGGCCTGGGCCTCGAGCTCGTCCTGGTCGAGGTAGCGGAAGGTCTTGGCGATGGCGTCCAGCGACAGCGTGCCGTTGGTCCCGGTGTTCAGGGACAGGTTGTTGAGCGTGACGATGCGCGGCATCTTGGCCATGTCGGCGGCGAATTCGCCGATGTCGTGGTAGCTGCCGGTGACCTTGATGTCGATCGGCAGCTCGGCGTAGTAATCCTTGACCAGCACCTGGCCCGGCTTGAACAGCTCGAACTGCAGGCCGCGCCCGAGGCCCGCCTGGTTGATGTCCGACAGCAGCGCGGCCATCTCGGCCTTGCTCGGCAGCTGCTTCTCGAGGCGCTCGACGTAGCGGTTGACCTGCTGCTGCTGGGCTTCCAGCGCGTCCAGGTTGATCGCCTGCGCCATCTTCTGCTTGTAGCTGTCGCGCAGCTGGGTCTCCTGGGCGGCCAGGGTGTCCTGCTCCTCGAACTGGCCGCTCCAATAAAAGAAATAGCCCAGGCCGAGCACGGCGGCCATGACGCCGGCCGCGCACAGCAGGCGCGGCGCCAGCGGCCACAGGCCGGGCGGGCGGCCCTGCAGGCCCTGGAACTGGGCCGCCAGGTCGGCGCCCAGTTGTTTCACGTCGATATTCATGTCTTGGCTCCGGCCGGCTTGGTGTCGCCGTCCTTTTTGGCATCGCCGTCCTTCTTGACGTCGCCATCCTTGTCGCGCGCGCGCTTGATCGCCACGGCCAGCGTGAATTCCACGACCTTGCGTGCGCTCTTGCCCTGCGCGAGGGTCGACGCGCGCACTTCGCTCAGGTCGGGACGCTCCAGCCAGGGCGAATTGCCGGCCAGGTTGCGCAGCAGTTCGGCGACCCGTTCCTGCGACTGCGCATAACCGTTGAGCACCACGCGCTGGCCGTCCTGCTTGAAGCTTTTCAGGTAGACGCCTTCCGGCATCTGGCGCACCAGTTCGTCGAGCAGGTAGACCGGCTGGTTGCGGTCGCCCTGCAGGTCTTCGACGGCCTGCTGGCGCGCCTTCAGCGCTTCGATCTCCGACTTGAGGTTGGCGATCTTCTTGATCTTGGTGTCGAGTTCGGCGTTGGCGTTCTTGAGCACCAGGTTGCGTTCGTTCTGGGTGGCGATGCGGCTGGCGTTGTAGCCGCCGATCACCAGCACCAGCGCGACGCCGGCCAGGCCGCCGAGCGCCATCAGGGCCACGAAGGCGGCCTGCTTCTGCTTGCGTTTCGCTTCCCGGTGCGGGAGCAGGTTAATCCGGATCATCAGCCAAACCTCCGCAGCGCCAGGCCGCACGCGACCAGGTAGCCCGGCGCCTCGTTGCGCAGCTGCTGCTCGCGCACGCCCGGGCCCAGCTGCATGCCCTTGAACGGCTCGACCACGCCGGTGGCGATGCGGGTGCGCCCGGCGATGATGTCGAGCAGGCCGGGCAGCAGCGCGCAACCGCCGGCCAGCCAGATCTGGTCGATGCGCGTGTACGGGGTCGAGGTGAAGAAGAACTGGATCGCGCGCGTGACTTCGAGCGCCGCGTTCTCTAGAAATGGATTGAGCAAATCGTTACGGTAGTTGTCGGGCAGGTCGCCGCCCTTCTTGCGCGTCTCGGCTTCCTCGTACGAGAGGCCGTAGCTGCGCACGATGTCCTGGGTCAGCTGGTTGCCGCCGAAAGGCTGTTCGCGTTCGTAGATCGTTTCGCCGTTCTGCAGCACCGAGATGTGGGTGACCTGGGCGCCGATCTGGAACAAGGCGACGATCCGTCCGTTGGCGTTACCCGCGGCGCCCGGCGCGGCCGCGATCACGCGCTCCAGCGCCGCGCGCGCGGCATACGACTCGATGTCCATCACGGTGGCCGTCAAGCCGGCCGCTTCGGCGATCGCGACGCGGTCCTCGACCTTCTCGCGCCGGGCCGCGGCCAGCATGACTTCCATATCGTCGGGGGCGTTCGGCGCCGCGCCGATCACGTCGAAGTCGAGGCTGACCTCGTCCAGCGCGAACGGGATATACTGGCTTGCCTCGGATTCGACCTGCACTTCGAGCTGGTCTTCGGCCAGCCCGGCCGGCAGGATGATCTTCTTGGTGATGACGGCGGCCGGCGGCATGCCCAGCGCCACGTGCTTGGCCTTGGTGCCGCTTTTTTTCCAGACGCGCAGCACGGCGTCCGACACCGCCTCGATGTTCTCGATATTACCGTCCACGACGGTCCCGCGCGGCAGCGGCTCCGACGCGTAGCGCTCCAGGCGCAGCTCGCCCTTGCCGGCGTCGGCCAGCTCCACCAGGCGCACGCCGGACGTACTGATGTCGAGCCCGACCAATGGCGGGTTGGACTGTCCGAACAAGGAACCTAGACTGATCACGAGCGTACTCCCTCTGTGCTTGATTGAACGCCCGCGTTGGGGAATCGTTATGAAAACGGTGACTTAGTGAGTTGACCTGAGGCACTACATTAAATCGTAGCAATACTGATGACCCGCGACAAGAAATTTCTTTACGGGAACATCCGATCGGAAGCAGGAAAACGACACTTGGTTTCTTTCTGTAATAGATCAACATTGCCGCCATTTACACAACTGTTGTCAATATGATCAGCGGTGATCGGGACGCGGCCGTGACTTATAATGAAACCGATCAACACAGCGAACTCTTAAGCGAATCCACTCCCGCATGAAAGCTTCCCAGAACGGGCCGGCCTCGCCTGCCCCGCAGCCGCCGTCGAACCAGCCCCGCCCCAAGCGCACCACCAAACGCATTCTTCTCACCCTGCTGGCCCTGCTCTCCGGCCTGGCGCTGTGCGGCGTGCTGGTGGTCGTGTTCGCGCTGGCGATGGCCTACCCGAACCTGCCCGCACTCGACACCCTGACCGACTACCGCCCCAAGATGCCGCTGCGGATTTTCACCGCGGATAACGTCCTGATCGGCGAATTCGGCGAGGAGCGCCGCACCCTGGTGCACTTCAAGGACATCCCCGACGTGATGAAGAAGGCCGTGCTGGCGATCGAGGACGACCGCTATTACGAGCACGGCGGCATCGATTACCTGGGCATCCTGCGCGCGGCGCTGCACAACGCGACCGGCGGTGCGCGCCAGGGCGCTTCCACCATCACCCAGCAGGTGGCGCGCAACTTCTTCCTGTCGAGCGAACAGACCATCAAGCGCAAGGCCTACGAGGCGCTGCTGGCCTACAAGATCGAGAAGAACCTGAGCAAGGACCAGATCCTCGAGGTCTACATGAACCAGATCTACCTGGGCCAGCGCGCCTTCGGTTTCGCCTCGGCGGCCCAGATCTACTTCGGCAAGGACCTGAAAGACATCAGCGTCGCCGAAGCAGCGATGCTGGCCGGCCTGCCCAAGGCGCCGTCGGCCTACAACCCGGTGGTCAACCCGAAGCGCGCGCGCCAGCGCCAGCAGTACATCCTGCTGCGCATGCACGACCTGGGCTACATCACCGACGCCCAGTACGCCCAGGCCAAGGACGAGGATCTCAAGATCAAGACCGACAGCACGGCCTTCGGCGTGCATGCCGAGTACGTGGCCGAGATGGCGCGCCAGCTGGTGTACGAGCAGTTCAAGGAAGACACCTACACGCGCGGCCTGAACGTGTTCACCACCATCACCAAGGTCGACCAGGACGCCGCCTACCTGGCGCTGCGCCGCGGCGTGATGGAGTACGAGCGCCGCCATCCGTACCGCGGCCCGGAAAAATACATCGACCTGGGCGGCAGCAAGGGCGACGCCGACGAGGCGATCGAAGCCGAGCTGGCCGAGCATCCGGACTCGGACGACATCGTCGCCGCCGTCGTGCTGGCCGCTTCGCCGACGCAGGTGCGCGCGGTGCTGGCCTCGGGTGAGGAGATCGCGATTTCCGGCCCGGGCCTGGTATTCGCGCGCGAGTGGCTCTCGCCCAAGGCCTCGGAAACGCGCCGCATCCGCCGCGGCGCCGTGATCCGCGTCAGCCAGGACGGCGGCTCGGCCTGGGCCATCACCCAGCTGCCGGACGTCGAGTCGGCCTTCGTCGCGGTCGATCCGAACGACGGCGCGATCCAGGCGCTGGTCGGCGGCTTCGACTTCAACCGCAGCAAGTTCAACCACGTCACCCAGGCCTGGCGCCAGCCCGGCTCCTCGTTCAAGCCGTTCATCTATTCGGCGGCGCTGGAACGCGGCCTGTCGCCGGCCACCCTGATCAACGACGCCCCGATCTCGTTCGACGCCGGCTCGACCGGCGGCCAGGCCTGGGAGCCGAAGAACTACGACAACCAGTACGAAGGCCCGATGACGATGCGGCGCGGCCTGATGAAGTCGAAGAACATGATCTCGATCCGCATCCTGAACAAGATCGGCGCACGCTACGGCCAGGAATACGCGACCCGCTTCGGCTTCGATCCGGACAAGAACCCGCCCTACCTCACGCTGGCGCTGGGCGCGGGCGCCACCAATCCGCTGCAGATGGCCGGCGCCTATTCGGTGTTCGCCAACGGCGGCTACCGCATCAATCCCTACCTGATCTCGAAGGTGACCGATGCCGACGGCAAGGTGCTGTCGGAGGCGCGTCCCGAGCGCGCCGGCGTGGAAGCCAACCGCGTGATCGACGAGCGCAACGCCTGGCTGATGGACAGCATGCTCAAGGACGTGGCGCACCACGGCACCGCGGCCAAGGCCGGCCTGGTGCTCAAGCGCCCGGACATCGCCGGCAAGACCGGCACCACCAACGATTCGATGGACGCCTGGTTCGCCGGCTACCAGCCGCACCTGGTGGGCATCGCCTGGATCGGCTACGACACGCCGCGCAACCTGGGCAACAAGGAAACCGGCGGCGGCCTGGCGCTGCCGATCTGGATCGGCTTCATGCAGCAGGCGCTGAAGACCGAACCGGTGGCCGAGCGTCCGGTGCCGGGTGGGCTGGTGCTGGTCGGCGACGAGTACTACTATGCCGAGAACCCGCCGGGCACGGGCGTGCAGTCGCTCGACGTCGGCATTCCTGCGGCGACCGAGCAGAAGCAGCGCGATGCGGTGAGGAACGAGTTGTTTTGACGCCGTAGGACTTGTGTCATCATGGCTCCCATCCTGCATTTTGCAGGCTTATCGAACGAAAGAGCAGTCATGAGTATCCAGAACACCTCCAGCACGGCCTTCATCTCGACCGGCATTTCCGGCCTCGACAACGTGCTGGGCGGCGGCCTGACCAAGGACAGGCTGTACCTGGTCGAAGGCGACCCCGGCGCCGGCAAGACCACGCTGGCGCTGCAGTACCTGGCCGAGGGGGCGGCGCGCGGCGAGACCGTGCTGTACATCACCCTGGCCGAGACCGAGGTCGAATTGCGCGCCGTGGCGATGGCGCATGGCATGTCGCTCGACGGCGTCACCGTGCACGAGGTGATTCCCGAGGAAAGCCTGCTCGATCCGAGCGACCAGTACACCGTGCTGCATCCGTCCGAAGTCGAGCTGGGCGAAACCAACAACATGATCCTGGCGCTGGTCGAAAAGCTGAACCCGACCCGCGTCGTGCTCGATTCGCTGTCCGAGCTGCAGCTCCTGTCGGGCAGCCCCTTGCGCTACCGGCGCCACGTGCTGGCGCTCAAGCAGTACTTCGCCAGGCGTTCCTGCACCGCCATCTTGCTCGACGACAAGACGTCGCTCAAGGGCGACCAGCAGGTGCGCAGCATCGCCCATTGCGTGATCTCGCTGCAGCACGCCGATTCCGAATACGGCGCCGAGCGGCGCATGGTGCGGGTGCTGAAGTACCGCGGCGTCGCGTTCCGGCGCGGGCCGCACGACTATTCGATCGTCACCGGCGGCCTGGTGGTCTATCCGCGCATCGTCGCGGCCGAATCGCGCGAAGTCACGCGCCGCGCCCAGGTCGGCAGCGGCTTGCCGGCGCTCGACATGCTGCTCGGCGGCGGCATCGAGGAAGGCTCGAGCACGCTGATCTCGGGACCGCCCGGCACCGGCAAGTCGAGCGTCGCTGTGCAGTTCGTCAAAGCCATCACCGACCGGGGCGAACGCGCCGCCATGTTCCTGTTCGAGGAATCGTTCAACACGATGCTCAACCGCAGCGAAGGCATCGGCATCGACCTGCACACGCCGTACGAATCGGGCGCCCTGACCGTGCACCAGATCGATCCGGCCGAGATGTCGCCGGGCGAATTCAGCCACGCCGTGTGCGGCGCCGCCGACCGCGGCGCGAAAGTCGTCGTCATCGACAGCCTGAACGGCTACATGAACGCGATGCCGGAAGCGGGCTTCCTGTCGACCCACCTGCACGAGATCCTGACCTACCTGGGCCAGCGCGGCGTCGTCACCTTCCTGGTCGGGGTCCAGCAGGGCATCGTCGGCAGCACCATGTCGACCGGCATGGACGTCAGCTACATGGCGGACAACGTCGTGATCCTGCGCTATTTCGAGGCTCAGGGCGCGGTGGAAAAGGCGATCTCGGTGTTCAAGAAGCGCGGCGGCGCGCACGAGACCACGCTGCGCCGGTTCGCGATCACGCCGCGCGGGATCGCGCTCGGGCCGGTGCTCAGCAACTTCCAGGGCATCCTGACCGGCGTACCGACCATCCTGGCCGACCAGGACGACACACCGTCGTGAGCCCCGACACCGATCTCGAATACCGCATCCTGATCCACGCCCCGGTCGGGCGCGACGCCAGGCTGCTTGCCGATCTGTTCGGACGCGCCGGCCTGGCTTGCTGCATCTGCGCCGACGTGGGCCAGCTGGTCGCGGAGATCGCGCGCGGCGCCGGCGCGCTGCTGGTCGGCGACGAAGCCGTCACGCTGGAATTCCACCAGGCCCTCGGCCAGGTGATCGAGCAGCAGCCCAGCTGGTCGGACCTGCCGCTCTTGATCATGACCCGGCGCGGCGCGGCGTCCGCGGAGTTGCAGCACCGCCACCTGGCGCTGGGCAACGTCTCGCTGATCGAGCGCCCGGCCCAGGGCGTGACGCTGGTCAGCGCGGCGCGGGCGGCCCTGCGCGCGCGCAAGCGCCAATACGCGACGCGCGAGATCGACCAGAGGAAGGACGAGTTCCTGGCCATGCTCGGCCACGAGCTGCGCAATCCGCTGGCGCCGATCCGCGCCGCCTCCGACCTGCTGCGCATGCCGGCGCTGGATTCGGACCGGATCCGCCGCACCAGCGAGATCATTTCGCGCCAGGTCAGCCACATGACCGGCCTGATCGACGACCTGCTCGACTTGTCGCGCGTCTCGCGCGGCCTGGTGACGCTCGACGAGGAATTGCTGGACGCGCGCGAGGTCGTCGGCAACGCGGTCGAACAGGTGCGTCCGCTGCTGGACGCGCGCCGCCACCGGGTGACGATCGAGACACCGCAGGAAACGGTCTTCGTGCACGGCGACCAGAAGCGCCTGGTGCAGATCGTCGCCAACATCGTCAACAACGCCGCCAAGTACACGCCCGAGGGCGGTGCGATCACGGTGGCGCTGCAGGCCGATACGGACACCGTCAGCTTCGTAGTGAGCGACAACGGCATCGGCATCGCGCCGCACGTCATCGGCCACGTGTTCGACCTGTTCGCCCAGGCCGAGCGCACCTCGGACCGCGCCCAGGGCGGCCTGGGCATCGGCCTGGCGCTGGTCAAGAACCTGGTGACGCTGCACCGCGGCCGGGTGGCGGTGTTCAGCGAGGGCATCGGCAAGGGCAGCCGCTTCACGGTCGAGCTGCCGCGCGCGGCCGCGCCGGTTCAAACCGCCGCCGACGGACCGGCCGCCGGCGCCACGGCACACCTGGACCAGCTGCGACTGCTGATCGTCGACGACAACGACGACGCCTCGCACATGCTCGGCCTGTACCTGGAAGCGAGCGGCCACCAGGTCATGGTGGCCGGCAGTGCCCGGGCTGCGCTGGAAGCGCTGCGCACGTTTACGCCCGACGCGTGCCTGCTCGACATCGGCCTGCCCGACATGGACGGCAACGACCTGGCGCGCCAGCTGCGCCGGCTGCCGCAGACGGCCTCGGCGACCCTGATCGCGATCACCGGCTATGGCCAGGAGGCCGACCGCGCCAGGAGCGCGCAGGCCGGCTTCGACCATCACTTCGTCAAGCCGGTCGACATGCAGGCCTTGCTGGCGGTGCTGGCGCGCGTACGCCCCAACCGGGCTTGAAAGTCAGCCCAGCTTGACCGGCGCCCCGCCCTGCTCGCTGGCGTACTGCGACAGCGACTCGAAGAACTCGCTGTTGTCGCGCGTGTTGCGCCACTGGTCGCCGACGCGCTTGTAGTGGAAACCGCCGGAACGCGCCGCGATCCACATCTCCTGCAGCGGGGCCTGGCTGTTGACGATGATTTTCGAGCCGTTCTCGACGAACTCGATTTCCAGCACGTTGCCGCTGCGCTTGCATTCGACGTCGACCACGTCCTGGTCGAACAGGCGATCGAAGGCTTGTTCGATCTGGTCCAGGGTGGACTCGGCGAGGTCCAAAAATTCGGTTTCGGTCATGCTACACTCCAAGGTCTGCTAATCAAACCGTGATTCTAATCGTGAAGTCCCCATTTGCGCTCTGCGCCGCTGCGGCGCTGCTGTTGACCGGCTGCGGCCAGCCCGGCCCGCTCTACATGCCCAAGCCGCCGACCCCGGCCGCGGCCGCCGCCACGCCGCCGCCGGCCCCGCCCGCGCCATCGACCCCGGCCACGGGCGCGGGATCGAACGCCAACAATACCGAAGCCTCCGGCCAGCCGCTCCCGGCCGTGCAGCAACAGCCGTCGCAACAGCAGCCGCAGCCAACATCCCAGCCACAGCAACAATAACCCATGTCGCACTTCACCTACCAAGACGGCGTCCTGCACGCCGAGCGCGTCGCCTTGCCTGACATCGCCAAGGCATTCGGCACCCCGACCTACGTCTACTCGAAGGCCCAGCTGCTGGCCAACTTCGACGGCTACGCCAAGCCCTGCGCCGGGCGCGACGCCCTGGTCTGCTACGCGATGAAGGCCAACTCCAACCTGGCCATCCTCGACCTGCTGGCAAAACAGGGCGCCGGCTTCGACATCGTTTCGGGCGGCGAACTGCAGCGCGTGATCGCCGCCGGCGGCGACCCGGGCAAGGTGATCTTCTCCGGCGTGGGCAAGACCGTGGCCGAGATCGAACTGGCGCTCGAGAAGGGCATCCTGTGCTTCAACGTCGAGTCGATCCCCGAGCTGCACCGCATCAACGAAGTGGCCGGCCGCCTGGCCAAGCGCGCCCCGGTCTCGCTGCGCGTGAACCCGAACGTCGACCCGAAGACGCACCCGTACATCGCCACCGGCCTGAAGGCCAGCAAGTTCGGCGTGGCCTTCTCGGACGCGCTCGACACCTACCGCCAGGCCGCCGCGCTGGCCCACCTGGACGTGGTCGGCATCGACTGCCACATCGGCTCGCAGCTGCTGGACGACGCGCCGCTGCTCGAAGCCCTCGACAAGCTGATCGAGCTGATCGACACGCTGGCGGGTGAAGGCATCCACATCCACCACCTCGACGTCGGCGGCGGCCTGGGCATCGACTACGGCGCCGGCGACGGCGAACCGGTGCCGATCGCGCATTACGTCGAGCGCGTGTTCGCGCGCGTGGACGCCTGGCGCGCCGAGAAATACGACGGCAAGCCGATCAAGGTGGTGTTCGAACCGGGCCGCTCGATCGTCGGCAACACCGGCGTGCTCTTGATGTCGGTCGAGTTCATCAAGACCGGCGAAGAAAAGAATTTCTGCGTGATCGACGCCGCGATGAACGACATGGCGCGACCGGCCCTGTACCAGGCCTGGATGGACGTCAAGCCAGTGACCCCGCGCGACGCCGGCGCCGTCAAGTACGACCTGGTCGGCCCGGTGTGCGAATCCGGCGACTGGCTGGCGCGCGACCGCGACCTGGCCGTCGAGCCGGGCGACCTGCTGGCCATGATGGCGGCCGGCGCCTACGGCTTTACCATGGCCTCGAACTACAACACGCGCGGCCGTCCGGCCGAGGTGCTGGTCGACGGCGACCAGGTGCACCTGATCCGCCGCCGCGAAACGGCGGACGAGCTGTTTGCGCTGGAAACCATCGTCAAATAAGCATCGTCAAATAAGCATCGTCAAGTCAGCCTCGCCAAGCAAGTCCAGGCAACACCTGCCTGGGCGCCGATTTCCGGAACGCGGTCGGAAGGCGCCCGAGGCAGCACGCGTTCTCCCTTCCTTTTCGCGCACAGGCGCGCACCTCTGATCCCGGCCAAGGTTTCACGCGGCTCGCGGCATACACTGCGTTCGCCTGGCCCATCGGCCGCTTGAAAGGGACGCGCATGAACCTGACGACACGGCTTCTCGAGAACCTGCAGATCACGAAAGGCCAGCCCAAACCGGAGCCGCCGGCCTCGCTGCCCTTCATCGACCAGGTCAACCTCGTGCACACCGCCCTGTTCGGCTGGCCCTGCGACGCCCTGACGCCGCTCGACGACTACCTCGCCTGCGGCGACATCCACCAGGTCGCGCTGCGCATGATCGACTCGGAGCGCTTCCGCCACGACAGCCACAGCAAGCTGAACCTGTGGCGGCACGGATTCGCCGAGCAGATCGACCTGCTGCACACCGCCCTGTACGGCTGGCCGTGCGACGCCCTGACGCCGCGGGCCGACTATCTCGCCTGCGCCGACATCCGCCAGGTCGCGCTCAGGATGCTCGACGCGGACCGGTTCCGCTGCAGCATCCGCGACAAGATCGGCCTCTGGCCCGAGGAAAAGTGGGTGATGACCGACTACCGCGGCCTGCGCGTCTGGGTCAACCTGTTCGACGGCTTCGTGTCGTTCGGCGTCTTGCAGGGCAATTGGGAAAACGACGAGGTCGGCTTCATGCTGTCCTGCCTGCGCGAAGGCGACGGCGTGATCGATGCCGGCGCCAACGTCGGCGTGTTCACGCTGCAGGCCGCACGCGCGGTGGGCGGCGCCGGCCGGGTGTATGCGTTCGAGCCGATGAAAAAGACTTGGCAGATGCTCGAGCGCAGCGTGCTGGCCAACGGCTTCGAAGACCGCTGCGTGCTGTTCAACGAAGCGTTGGGCGAGCGCGAAGGCGGCGGTTCCTTCCACCTCAGCAGGCACGCGACCAATCCCGGCAGTTCCTACATCTCGACGGCCGACGACGGCGAGCGCATCCGTATCCGCCCGATCGACGCGATCGCGTACGCGCGCCCGATCCGCTTCGTCAAGATCGACGTCGAGGGCTTCGAGCCGCACATCATCCGCGGCGCCGCCCGCACGCTGGCCGAGCACGCGCCGATCATCCTGACCGAGTTCTTCCCGCGCTCGCTGCGCGCCATCGGCGGCATCTCGGGACCGGGCTACATCGACATGCTGGAAAAGCTCGGCTACGAGATGACGGTGTTTTCCCCGGCCGGCGATGGCGCAACGGTGACTTCGGCCGATGCCCACCGCTTCGATGCGATCACCGAGCCGATCAACCTGGTGTGCCGGCCGCCGGCTTGAACCGTGCCACGAAGGCGCTCAAGTGCGCACTTTTGCGCGCGCCGGCGCCCCCGCCTGCGCACGGGCGCGCGTCACGGCCCAATACACGCGCAGCAGCAAGAGCACCGCAACCACGCTGCCCCACACGATCGGCTGCTGGAAGTTGTGCTTGCCCGCCCGGATCCACCACAGGTGCAGGATCGCCAGCGGCGCGATCAGGTAGATCAGCCGGTGCAGGCGCGTCCAGTTGCGGCCCAGGCGCCGGATCATGGCCTGGGTGCTGGTCGCCGCCAGCGGGATCAGCAGCACGAAGGCGGCAAAGCCGACCGTGACGTAAGGATGCTTGAGCACGTCCTTCCAGATCGCCGCGACGTCGAAGCCATGCTCGAACCAGACGAAGGTCAGGAAGTGCACGCAGGCATAGAAAAAGGCGTACAAGCCCAGCATGCGGCGCAGCTTGATCACCCAGTTCATGCCGGTAAAACGGCGCAGTGGCGTGACGCACAGCGTGGCGCACAGCAGGTACAGCGCCCAGTCGCCGCTGCCGTTGGTCAGGAAGGCGATCGGATCGACGGCCTGGCCGGTTCCGAGCGCGTAGGCGATGCGCAGGAATGGCAGCAGCGCCGCCACGAAGACGACCGCCTTGATGGCCGTGAGCTGCTTAGGGCTGGGATTGAACGCCATCGGCCGCCCCCGCTCAATAAAACTTCTTGAGGTCCATGCCGGTGTACAGCGATGCGACCTCGTTGTAGCCGTTGAACATCAGGGTCTTGCGCTTGGGCGTGAACAGGCCACCTTCGCCGATGCGGCGCTCGCTGGCCTGGGACCAGCGCGGGTGGTCGACATTCGGATTCACGTTCGAATAAAAGCCGTATTCGTCCGGCGCCAGCATATTCCACGAGGTGCGCGGCTGGCTGGACAGGAAGCGGATGCGCACGATCGACTTGGCGGACTTGAAACCGTATTTCCAGGGCACGATCACGCGCACCGGCGCGCCGTTCTGGTTGGCCAGCACCTGGCCGTACATGCCGACCGTGAGCAGGGTCAGCGGATGCATCGCCTCGTCCATGCGCAAGCCTTCCTGGTAGGGCCAGTCGATCACGCGGCTGGAGACGCCCGGCATCTGCGCCTTGTCGGCCAGGCTGATGAACTGGATGTATTTCGCATTGCCGGTCGGCTCGACCTGGCGGATCAGGTTCGACAGCGAATAACCGATCCACGGAATCACCATCGACCAGCCCTCGACGCAGCGCAGGCGGTACACGCGCTCTTCCAGCGGCGCCAGTTTCGTCAGGCGGTCGATGTCGAGCGTGAGCGGCTTTTTCACTTCGCCGTCGATCTGCACGGTCCACGGACGGGTGCGCAGCGTGTGCGCGTTCTCGGCCGGGTCACCCTTGTCGGTGCCGAACTCGTAGAAGTTGTTGTAGTGGGTGGCGTCGTTGAAGCTGGTCTGCGGCTCACCGGTCGAGAATGCGGCGTTGCGGGTGGCGGCCAGCTTTTGCGCCTGGGCGCCTTGCGCGAACGCCTGGCGGTTGGCCATTTCCCAGACCGACGTGCCGGCCACGGCAGTGGCGGCGATGCCGGCGATGAATTTGCGCCGGCCTTCGACGATCTCGCGCGGCGTGATTTCGGATGGTTTGATCAGCATGACGGACTCCGGTGACTGTGTCGCAACAGGTGCTTGCCCAATGTTGCGTTTGATAGCAATCACCTTACACCAAGCGTCCGGAATTGGCTGGACGCTTGACGCTTCGTTACACGCTGTAATCGATCTGTCATCTTGGCGGCGTCGACGCCGCCTCGGGTTTATAACTTGCCGTAGGAGTGCAAGCCGGACAGGAACATGTTCACGCCCAGGAAGGCGAAGGTCGTCACCACCAGGCCGATCAGTGCCCACCAGGCCGCCGGGCGGCCGCGCAGGCCGGACACCAGGCGCATGTGCAGCCAGGCCGCGTAGTTCAGCCAGACGATCAGCGCCCAGGTTTCCTTCGGGTCCCACGACCAGTAGCCGCCCCAGGCTTCGGCCGCCCACAGCGCGCCCAGGATGGTCGCCACCGTGAAGAAGGCGAAGCCGACCGAGATCGACTTGTACATCACGTCGTCGAGCACCTCGAGCGCCGGCAGGCGGTCGGCCAGGATGCCGTACGATTTCAGCAGGTAGGCGCTGCCGACCGCGGCCGCCAGGGCGAAGGTGCCGTAGCCGATGAAGTTGGCCGGCACGTGGATCTTCATCCACCAGCTCTGCAGCGCCGGCACCAGCGGCTGGATCTCGGCGGCGTCGCGCGCGACCGTGTACCACAGCAGGAAGCCGACCGCGGCCGAGATCACCAGCAGCACGAACGGGCCGAGCGCGCGCGTGCGGTAGCGCTGCTCGTAATACAGGTAGAACAGCGCGGTGATCATCGAGAACAGGATGAACACCTCGTACAGGTTCGACACCGGGATATGGCCGACGTCGGCGCCGATCAGGTAGGACTCGTACCAGCGCACCATCATGCCGGTAAAGCCGAGCACTACGGCGGCCCAGCACAGCTTGGAGCCGACGCTGCCGCCGAACGGCGACCGGGCCAGCAGGCCGAGCCAGTAAAACGCGGTCGAGAACACGAACAGCGCGCTCATCCACAAAATGGCCGACTGGCTCGACAGCATGTACTTGAGGACGAATTTCTGGTTGGCGGCATCGAGCGAGCCGCCATACGACGCGACGCCGCACAGCGCCAGCACGGCGATCAGCGGAATCAGCCAGCGCACCGGTTTCCAGCCCCAGCCGAGCGCGGTGAAGACCGGCGCGGCCAGCACCAGGATCGCCTTTTCGTAGTAATCCATGTAGCCGCCGAAGCGGTTCAGCGCGAACAGCATCGCGGCGAACAGGCCGATGCCGTACAGCCAGTCGAGCATACCCAGGCGCTGGAAATAGCCGCGCGGCTGGACATACACCTGCTGGCCGACGGGCTGCGAAGCCGGCTTGGAAGCGCCGCCCTGCGGCGTCGTGGTCTGCGATATATCCATCGTCATCTTCTCCTTACTGCTCTAGCTTACTCCGATTGGGGCAGCCTGGTTTTCCATTCCTCGGCCTCGCGTTCGAAGTCGAGCGTCTGGCGCTGCGTGCTCATCGCCATCAGCGCGTGTGCGCCGCCGGCGTCGTCCGGCTTGACCCAGACCCAGATGCGGCGCTCGCGGATATAAAACATCGCGAACACGCCCAGCACCAGCAGCAGGCAGCCCAGGTACACCACTTTCTTGCCCGGTGAGCGCGTGACCTGCAGCACCGAGGCTTTCACTTCCACGAAGTCGTCGAGCGCCAGGTAGACCGGCGCGCCATAGAAAAAGCTGTCGGACAGCGCATTGGTGGCCAGCTGCAGGAAGCGTCCATGGGTTTCGCTCGGCTCGACCGCCGCCTCGCCCGCACGCGCATGCGCGACCTGCCACAGCTCCCACAGGCTGCCGTTGAGCATCTTCATGAACACGTTGGCGGCCTTTTCCTGCTCGGCGCCCGGGATGCGTTCCAAAAAGTCGGCGACGCCGAGGAAGCCGCCGCGCGAACCTTCCCCGGCGAAGATCGCCAGCGTCTTGGCGCTCGATTCCTGCAGCTGGTTTGCCAGCTGGACGTTGTTGACGGCTTGCGGCATGGCGCGCTCGGCGTAGCGGCGCGCGGCCTCGTTGCGGGCGGCCTGGTCGGCCAGTGCGGCGCGCAGGCGCATCCATTCGCGCACGCCGTGGCCGTCGTCGGCGGGAATGCGCAGGTAGCTGAAGGGGTCGCCGGGGTTGTTGCGCACGCCGGCCAGGTAGAACTGGGCGCCGTCCAGCGTGACCGGCTGCATGTAATTCAGGAATTCGCGCGCCTGGCCGGTCTTGTCGCGCAGTTTGTATTGCACGCTGGGGCCGACGTTTTTCTGGTCCTTGTCGTTGGCGTGCTTGGCGGCCGAGCCGGTGTGTTCGGACAGGGTCTTGGCGAATGCGCTCTCGAGCGAGGCGCCTTTGGCGACCGCGCGCGGGTCGCCCGCGCTGCCATTACCGCTGCCCGCGCCCATGTTCTCGACGTTGAACGCGCGGAAACCCGACCACTCCACCGAGTACTGCTCGGCGCCGCCCTTGAGCGGGGTCGCGCCGCCGACTTCGCCGTCGACGGCAAAGGAATCGGCGCCGGCGCCGCTCATCGGCCAGCCGGTCAGTTTCAGCTTGCTGCCGCCATCGTCGAAACTCGACTGGTAGACGGCCACGCCGCGGTAGATCAGCGGCTTGTTGACCTCGATCCGGGCCGGGAATACCTTGCCGCTTTCGTGATCGCGGATCGTGACCTCGCTGGCGAACAGCTTGGGCATGCCGGTCGAGTAAAAGTCGATGATGAACTTGTTCAGGTGGATCGTGAACGGCAAGTCCTGCACCAGCACGCCGTTCGGCTCGTTGATGATGGCGGTGGCGCTGCTCTGCCCTTCCGGGATCATCGTGTTGCCGCGGAAGGTCGGGTTGCCCAGGCCGAGGCGGTGCTGCGGGGCGATCTCGGCGATCAGGCCGCCGCCATTGAACGGCGTCTTGCCACCGAACCATTCTTGCACACGGATCGGGAGGTTCGAATCGAGCAGGCCGCCGAGCGGGATCACGATCATCGCCGTGTGCGCGAAAATGTAGCCGAGCTTGTTGGCGGCGCCCTTCTTGGCCGCGACCAGCAAGCCGCCCTCCTTTTCCACCACCTTGACGCGGTAGCCGCCGGCCGCCAGGCGCGCGGCGCTGCGCTGGGCCAGCACCGGGGCGGTGACGGGGCTGGCCCACTCGCCGCGATGGTGGAAATTGCGCAGCGACTGCTCGCGCACGTTCTCGCGCCAGCTGCGCACGTCGCGCAGCATCTTCGGGGCGTTGCGCGCGATGCACAGCGCCGTCGAGGTCATCAGCACGCCGAAGATCAGCAGGAACCACCAGGCCGAATACACCGCGTACAAGCCGATCTTGTCGAACACGGCGTACCAGAACGGCCCGAACTGGTTGATGTAGTCCGGCGTGGCCTGGTCCTGCTTCATGACGGTGCCGACGATGGCGGCGATCGCCAGCATGACCAGCAGCGTGATGGCGAAGCGCATCGAGGACAGCAGCTCGACCGCGGTGGCCAGGCCGCGGCGGCGGGTGTTCAGTTCAATTCCAGTGGTGCGCATCGGATTCGGACATTTAATGAGAGCAAATTTCAGCCGCGAGCATACAACAAAAAAGGCGGCCCGCTTGCGCTGCCGCCCTTTTCATTTTGTTGCACCGCTGCCGGTCTTACTTGAGACCGGCAATGTAGTCGGCCACCGCTTTCATTTCCTCGTCCGACATGCGCTTGGCCAGCGCGCCCATCTGCGGGCTGTTGCTGCGCGCGCCGCCTTTGAAGTTCTGCAGCTGGGCGAGCGTGTAGTCCTGGTGCTGGCCGGCCAGGCGCGGATACTGGGCCGGCAAGCCGCCGCCGGTGGCGCCGTGGCAGCTGGCGCAGGCGGCCACGCCACGGTCGGCGATGCCGCCGCGGTAAATCTTGCGCCCGAGATCGAGCGTGTCCTTGTTGCGCGCCGCGCCCGGCTTGGCCTGCTGGCTGAACAGGTAAGCCGCGATGTCGGTCTTTTCCTGCTCGGTCAGCATCTTGGCGTAGGTCGTCATGATCGGCTGGTTGCGCGCGGGCGTGGTGAAATCGACCAGCTGCTTGTGGACGTAGGTGTCGACCTGGCCGGCCAGCTTGGGATTGGTGGCGATGGCCGAATTGCCGGCGGCGCCGTGGCAGGACGCGCAGGCCGGCAGGCCGCGCGCGTTGTCGCCGGTGTCGTACAGCGAGCCGCCCTTGGCCGGATCGGCTTTGGGTGCGCCGGCGGCGTGGGCGGCATCGGCCGCGATGGCCGGGTTGAACGTCACGAAGCTGGCCATGACGAAGGCGGCCAGCAGGAAACCACGTTTCGACACACGATTCATTCAAGCACCCTGAAAAAGTCAAAAATCATCGGGAAATCCGCCGCGTGCGGCTGTTTCAAGATCTTCTTGCTGTGACAGTGCAGCGGTGATGCTCGTGCCCCGCCGCGGCGCGTCCAACGGCAGGTAACTCCCTATTGTACAATGGCTTTGTTTCCTGGCCGCTTTTTTGTTGTCTTTTTCTTTATTCCCCGTCTGATCCTTTCCCATGTCCAAACTCTGGCAAGCCCGTTTTTTCACGACCGTCAACCAGCTGCGCGATCTACCGCGCCTGCAGGTGCCGGAAATCGCCTTCGCCGGACGCTCGAACGCGGGCAAATCGACGGCGATTAATATCCTGACCAACCAGAAGGGCCTGGCATTCGCGTCCAAGACGCCCGGCCGCACCCAGCACATCAACTTCTTCTCGATCGGCGGCGCCCATGTGGCGATGCACCGCAAGGATGCCACCAACGTCGACGAGATCCAGGCGCTGCTGGTCGACCTGCCCGGCTACGGCTACGCCGAAGTCTCCGGCGACGCCAAGCTGCACTGGCAGCGGCTGCTAGGCGATTACGTGCAGCGCCGCGACCAGCTGGCGGCGCTGGTGCTGATCATGGATTCGCGCCGCCCCTTCACCGACCTGGACATCCAGATGCTCGAATGGTTCGCCCCCACCGGCAAGCCGATCCACTGCATCCTGACCAAGGTCGACAAACTGAACCGCAACGAGTCGACCAATGCCTTGCGCCAGGCGCGCCAGATCCTCGACAGCTACGTGGACGAGGACGGCAACGGCTTCCCGTTCACGGTGCAGCTGTTCTCGGCCCTGAAGCGCGTGGGCATCGACGAGGCAGACGCCAAGATCATCGAACTGCTCGGCCTGGACCAGGATCCGGAAGATCCGGCCCAGGACGTCTCCGAACCCGAAGGAACCTGACATGCCGATCATCATCCCCTCGCAGCAATACCCCGCCGTCCGCATGCGCCGCATGCGCCGCGACCCGTTCTCGCGCGCGCTCATGCGCGAGAACACCGTCACGGCCTCCGACCTGATCTACCCGGTCTTCGTGCTCGATGGCGAGAACCAGCGCCAGCAAGTGGCCTCGATGCCGGGCGTCGAACGCCTGTCGATCGACCTGCTGCTCAAGCTGGCCGAGGAAGCCGTCACGCTGGGCATCCCGGTGCTGGCGCTGTTCCCGATGGTCGACGCGTCGTTCAAGACCTACGATGGCGTCGAGGCGACCAATCCGGACGGCCTGATCCCGCGTGCGGTGCGCGCGCTCAAGAAAGAATTCCCGCAGCTCGGCCTGATGACCGACGTCGCGCTCGACCCCTACACCACCCACGGCCAGGACGGCCTGCCGGACGAGAACGGCTACATCGTCAACGAAAAGACGATCGACATGCTGATCCGCCAGGCGCTGGCCCAGGCCGAGGCCGGGGTCGACATCGTCGCCCCGTCGGACATGATGGACGGCCGCATCGGCGCGATCCGCGCCAAGCTGGAAGAAGGCAACTTCATTCACACGCGCATCATGGCCTACTCGGCCAAGTACGCCTCCGGCTACTACGGCCCGTTCCGCGACGCGGTCGGCTCCGCCGCCAACCTGGGCAAGGCCGACAAGAACACCTACCAGATGGACCCGGCCAATACCTACGAGGCGCTGCGCGAAGTCGCGCTCGACCTGGCCGAAGGCGCCGACATGGTGATGGTCAAGCCGGGCATGCCCTACCTGGACGTGGTGCGCCGCGTGAAGGACGAGTTCAAGGTGCCGACCTTCGCCTACCAGGTCAGCGGCGAATATGCGATGCTGCAGGCGGCCTTCCAGAACGGCTGGCTGGACCCGGACAAGGTAATCATGGAAACCATGATGGCGTTCAAGCGCGCCGGCGCCGATGGCGTGCTGACCTATTTTGCGATGGATGTGGCGCGGCGTTTGAAGGCCGCGGCCTGATCGCCCTGCTTCGCCAATAAAAAACCGCGCCTCGGCGCGGTTTTTTGTTGGCTGCGACTTTACGTCTGCAAGATCAGCCGCGCGGCGGCTTGTACTCCGGGAACATTTCCTTGTACAGGAAGTTGGTCAGCTCCTGCGTATCCTGCGGCCGCGCCGACAAGGTCACGACCTTGTTCAGGCGGTGCGAATCCCATTCGAAGTCGCCGGTCTTTTCCTTGCGGATCAGCTCGATCATCTTCTTGACGATCGCGGTCTCGATGTCCGGCTCGCCGCCGCGCTCGACCGTGACGGCGGTCAGCCAGCGCCGTTTGAAGTTCTGGTTCCAGCCGCGGAACTTCAAGTCGGCCGAATTGAAGGTTTTATTGGTGACGCTGAACACGCCGCCGCTGTCGTTCGGGTCCTGGCCGCCGCGGCCGTTGATCGCGGCGATGTTGGCCAGCGCGGCGCGCGTGCCCTTGGAGGCTTCGCTTTCTTCCGGCCCCGGGGTGTCGTCCATCTGGCCGCGCTTGGCCTTCTGGGCGCGCACGTGGGCCATCATGTCTTCTTCCTGCGGCGGCGCCTCTTTCTTTTCTTCCTTGAGCGGGGTCGGCTTGTCCTGGACCTTGACCGGCTTTTCGTTCGGCAGCGTGATCGTGTCCGGCAGGCGCTCCACGCGCGGCACGCTCGGCGGCGGCAGGGTCTTGATCGGGATCGGCTTGTTGGGGGTTTGCGGCGCCTTCTGCTGCGGTTTCACCGCCTGCTTGCTCGGCGGCGTCGGCGGGACCCAGACGATGGCTTCGCCGGCCTTGCGCGCGGTCTTGTCGATCACGATCTTCGGCTGCATGAAGTACATCGCCACCATCAGCAGGTGCAGCGCGATCGTGACGATGATGCCGATGCGGTTCGGCTTGCGCTCGCCGTAGGTCACCGTATTCCGTCCAGGCAGGGGCTGGCCGCAATGCACGCAGACATCGCTGTCGTCGACGGAAGTGTGGGAATGGTCACGCAAGATAATCGAACGGCTTTCCAAGGAGCATCAAATAAGGTGTCGTGCGCAGTCTAACCGGAATGACGCACGTGCGCACGCTCTTGGGCATCAAGGGACAGCTTACAAGCTGCCCTGATTAATGGTTGTTACAGTATGTATCAGGCGCGCCACACCGATCGGTCGTTCGATCGTCGTGGCGCGCCGGTGTCGAACGGCGACGCCTCGCCTAGGCGGCGCGCGTCAGCACCACGTGCACGTCCGGCTGCTCCAGCTTGGCCAGCTGCTCGTCGGTCATCGGGCCGGTGCCGCTGTAACGGTCGAGATAGAGGTAGATCACCGGGGTGATGTACAGCGTGATCACCTGCGAGAAGATCAAACCGCCGCACACCGCCAGGCCGAGCGGCTGGCGCAGTTCGGCGCCGGCGCCCAGGCCGAGCGCGATCGGCAGCGCGCCCATCAGCGCCGCCAGCGTGGTCATCATGATCGGACGGAAGCGCAGGATGCAGGCCTCGCGGATCGCGTCGAGCGGCGTCATGCCCCCATTGCGCTGGGCGTCGAGCGCGAAGTCGATCATCATGATCGCGTTCTTCTTGACGATACCGATCAGCATCAGGATGCCGATCATGGCGATCATCGTCAGATCCATGTTGAACAGGCGCAGCGTCAGCAGCGCCCCGACCGCCGCCGACGGCAGGCCGGCCAGGATCGTGATCGGGTGGATGAAGCTCTCGTACAGTACGCCCAGCAGCACGTAGATCACGCCGACCGCCGCGATGATCAGGACCAGCTGGCTCGACTGCGAGGCCTGGAACACCGCCGCGTCGCCGCCGTATTTCGTCATGATCGAGGACGGCAGCTTCATGTCCAGCCCCATCTTTTCGATGGCGGCGGTGGCGTCGCCGAGCGAAGCGTCGGGCGCCAGGTTGAACGCCAGCGTCACCGCCTGCAGCTGGCCCTGGTGGTTGATCGCCAGCGGGCCGACCGTGCGCTTGATGCGCGCCACGCTCGACAGCTGCACCAGCTGGCCGTTCTTGCCGCGCACCGACAGGCGTGACAGCGCGTCCTCGAACTGGCGGTCGGCGGTCGCGGTCTCCAGGATCACGTAATAGCTGGCCGCGGTCGAATAGATGGTCGAGACCTGGCGTTCGCCGAAGGCGGCGTACAGCGCGGTGCGCACGTCGCCCATCTGCACGCCGAGCAGGTTGGCCTTGTCGCGGTCGATGTCGACGGTGGCCTGCAAGCCCTTGTTCTGGGTGTCGCTGGTGACGTCGCGGAACAGCGGGTTGTTGCGCATGCGCTCGAGGTACTGGTCGGCCCACCCGCCGATGTCGGCGCCCGAGACGCTCTGCAGCGTGTACTGGTAGCGGCTCTTGGACTGGCGCCCGCCCAGCTGCAGGTTCTGCACCGGCGACATGTAGACGTTGATGCCGGCGATCTTGCGCGAGGCGTTGCGCAGGCGCTCCATCACCACCGGCATCTTGTCGCGCTGCTCGCGCGGCTTGAGCACGACGAACATGAAGCCGCCGTTGCCGCCGCCCGAAAACGCGGTGACGTCCTTGATCGCCGGGTCGGCCTGGAACACGGCGGCGATGCGGGTCTGCAGCTTGGCCATCGCGGCGGACGAGATGTCTTCCGAGGCTTCGGTGCTGACCCGTAGCTGGCCGATGTCCTCTTCCGGGAAGAAGCCTTTCGGGCTGGCCGCATACAGCACGGCGGTCAGGGCAAACGTGCCGAACGCGATCATCAGCACCACGAAGCGGTATCTGAGGGCGACATCGAGCGTCTTTTCGTAACCGTCGCGCAGCCAGGTGAACGCGGCCTCGAAGTGGCGGCCGATGAAGCTCTTTTCTTCGTGATGGTCATGCCCTTCGGCCGGCAGCAGGCGCGAGGCCAGCATCGGCACCAGCGTCAGCGACACCGCCGCCGACACCAGGATCGCCAGGCCGACGATCACCGCGAATTCATGGAACAGCAAACCGATCACGCCCGGCATGAAGAAGATCGGGATGAACACGGCGATCAGCGAGACCGAGATCGAGATGATGGTAAAGCCCATCTCGCGCGAACCCTCGAGCGCGGCGCGCATCGGCTTCTTGCCCATCTCGATGTGGCGCACGATGTTTTCCAGCACCACGATGGCGTCGTCGACCACCAGGCCGACCGCCAGCGTAATGCCCAGCAGCGAGATGTTGTCCAGGCTGTAGCCGAGGCAGTACAGCAGCGACAATGCGCCGAGCAGCGAGATCGGCATCGTAATGGCCGGAATGAAGGTCGCCGAGACGCGGTGCAGGAACAGGAAGATCACCAGCACCACCAGGCCGACGGTCAGCGCCAGCGTAAAATTGACGTCGTGGATCGCCTCGCGGATCGAGACCGAGCGGTCGTTGACCAGGTTGATCTTGATCGAGGCCGGCAACTGCGACTGGAAGCGCGGCAGCATCTTGCGCACCGCGTCGACCACCTCGACGGTGTTGGCGTTCGGCTGGCGCTGCACCTGCAACACCACGGCGCGCTCGCCGTTGTAGGCGCCGAAGGCCTTGGTCGACTGGTAGCTGTCCTCGACGGTGGCGACGTCGCGCAGGCGCACCGGCTCGCCGTCGCGGGTGGCGACGATCACGTTCTCGAAGTCGGCCGCATGCATCATCTGCTGCGGGCCCTGGATGGTCAGCGTCTGCTGCGGACCGTCCAGGATGCCGAGCGCGGAATTCGAGTTGGCCGAGTTGAGCGCGGTGGCCAGTTCGTCCATCGTCAGGTTACGCGCGTTCATCAGGTCGGTCTTCGCGCGCACGCGCACGGCAAACTTCTTGCCGCCCTGGACCTGGACCTGGGCCACGCCGGGCAGCGTCGAGATCGCCGGGGAGACGAAATTTTCGGCGTAGTCGTCCAGTTCCGACAGGTTCATCGACGGCGACGTCATGGTCATGAACAGCACCGGCGCGTCGGCCGGGTTGACCTTGCGGTAGGACGGCGTGGTCGTCATCTCCTTGGGCAGCTGGCGCTGCGCCGACAGCAGCGCGGCCTGCACGTCCACCGCGGCGGCGTTGACGTCGATCGACGGGTCGAACTCGAGCGTCAGGTTGGTCGAGCCCTGGCTGCTGGTCGAGGTGATCAGGCTGATGCCGGCGATGGTCGAGAACTGCTTCTCGAGCGGCAGCGCGACCGAGGACGCCATCGTCTCCGGGCTGGCGCCGTCGAGGTTAGCGTTAACATTAATGACCGGCGTGTTGTAGCTGGGGAGCGCCGCGACCGGGATGTGAAAATAAGCCAGCACGCCCACCAGGATCAGGCTGAGCGACAGCAGCACGACCATGGTCGGCCGGCGGATGCACAATTCGGACAGGTTCATGCTCAGCCCTTGGCGGTGATCGGCGCCAGGCTCACCTTGCCGCCCGGGCGCACGTTCTGCTTGCCCTCGGTGATGATCTTTTCGTTGCCGTTCAGGCCAGACACGGCGGCGTCGACGCCCGCCGCGTACAGGCGCTGCACCGGCACCAGGTGCGCCGAATCCTTGTCGAGCACGTACACGAAGGTCCCTTGCGCGTTGGTGACGATCGCGTTCTGAGGGATCACGACGGCGTCCTTGATGGTCTGCACGGTCACCTTGGCGTTGACGTACTGGCCTGGCCACAGCGTGGTCTCGCGGTTGGCGAATTCCGCCTTCACGCGGATCGTGCCCGACTGCACGTCGACCGTGTTGTCGATGAAGCTCAGCAGCCCGTTGACCGGCGCCAGGTCGGCGCCCGGCATCACCTGGACTTCGACCTTGCCGCGCCTTTGCGCCGCCAGCAGCGCCGGCAGGCTCGATTCCGGCAGGGTGAACGCGACCGTGATCGGGTCGAGCTGGGTGATGGTGGTCAGCGACGTGGTCGGCTGCACCAGGCTGCCCGGGTAGACGCCGATGCCGCCGACGCGGCCCGACATCGGCGCGCGGATCGCGGTGTAGCTGTTGGCGACGCTGCTGGCGCGCACGGCGGCGCTGTCGGCGTCGAGCGTGGCGCGCGCCTGGTCGACCTGGGCGCGCAGCGTGTCGACGGCGCCCTGGGCGACGAAGTGCTGGGCGAACAGGTCCTGGCTGCGCTTGAGCTGGCGTTCGAGGTCGGCGACCTGCGCGCGGTCGTGCTCGACCTGGGCGCTGGCCTTGTCGAGGTTGGCGCGGTCGGCGCGGTCGTCGAGCGAGAACATCAGCTCGCCCTCTTTGACGAACTGGCCTTCCTTGATGTGCACCGTGCGGATGGTGGCGGTGGTCTGCGGGTGCAGGTCGACGGTGCGGATCGGGGTCACGGTACCGTTGGCCTGCTGGACCACCGGGATGTCGTGGCGCTGCGGGTCGACCACGTTGACGACTGCGGGCGGCTGCTCCGTCTTGCCGTCCTTGGCGCCGGTCGCGGCCTGAGCATGCGCACTGGACGCGCCGGCGCCGCCATTCAGGTACCACGCGCCCGCGCCGGCGACGATCACGAGGCCGGCGATGATTCCAACTTTGCTGTTCTTCATTCCACTCCCGGGGCCGCCGTTGCTGGCGGCTTCTCTCTTCTGGTTTTTTTGATATGGCCGTTTGGAGGCGGCTCGGTTATTCGACGAGGATGCGGCGCAGATTGTCGCACGCGGCCATGACAAACGGATGTCGAGTGTTGTTTGTTTTACGTCGGTGTCGCTTATTTTCCCGGATAGTACTCGGGCAGCATCAGGGTCACTTCCAGGCCGCCTTCCGGATGGTTGGCCAGGGTGATGCTGCCGCCGTGCTGCTCGGCGATGTTGCGTGCGATCGTCAGGCCCAGGCCGGTGCCGCCGGACTCGCGCGAACGCGAGGCCTCGACGCGGTAGAACGGGTCGAACACGCGCGCCAGCTCGGCTTCCGGGATCCCCGGGCCGCCGTCGCGGATGCGGATGCGCGCCGCGCCGTTGATGCGGTCGACCGTCACCTTGGCCGCGTGGCCGTACTTGACCGCGTTGTCGATCAGGTTGACCAGGCAGCGGCGCAGGTCGAGCGGGCGGCCCAGCAGCGCCATGCCGGCGTGGCCGCTCAGGGACACGTTCTGGCTGGCGTCGGCGGCGTCGGCGCAGACCGAGTCGAGCAGCGAGTCGAGGTCGAGCATCTGCATGGTTTCGCTGGTGTCCATGCTGCGCGCCAGGTCCAGGCCCTCGCGCACCATCGCCTGCATCGCCGACAGGTCGCCGATCAGGCGCTCCTGCAGTTCGGGCTCGTTGACCTTTTCCAGGCGCAGGCGCATGCGCGTCAGCGGGGTCTGCAGGTCGTGCGTGATCGCGGCCAGCATCTGCGTGCGCTGGAAGATGTACTGGCGGATGCGCGCCTGCATCGCGTTGAAGGCGGCGCTGGCCTGGCGGATCTCGTCGGCGCCGGTCAGGTCGAGCGGCGCGTGGTTGATGTCGTTGCCGAGGTTTTTCGCGGCCTGCGCCAGCTGCTTGAGCGGGCGCGTGGTCATGCGCGCGACCAGGTAGGCCAGGCCGCCCACGCTGACCAGGAACAGCACGATGGTGCCGGTGTAGTCGGTGCGTTCGGGCGAAGTGGCCGAGCGCGGCGGCAGCACCGACAGCACCAGCTCGTCGCCATCGCGCAGGCGCACGGCGATGCTCTCGCAGGTGCCGTGGTACTTCATGCGGAACAGGCCGAACAGCACCGGCTGCTCGCGCGCGAGCGCGCACGCGGCCGGGTGCGCGAGCATCGAGCGCAGCGCGTAGCCCTTGCCCATGCGCGCGGACAACGCCTGGGTGAACTCGGTGTTGATGGGCGTGAAGGCGGTCGGCCGGTTGTCGGCCACGTCCTCGAGGCGCATGCCGGGCCGGTTGGCCACGCTCAGGTAGGCGGCGCGCGCCGACACCGGGACGATCTCGGTTGCCATGATCAGTTGTTCGGCGCGGTCGAGCGAATGCAGGTCGCGGAACTCGTCGATCACGCGCTGGCGCTCGGCGTCGGCCAGCAGCTGGGTCAGCGCGGCGGTGATCAGGATGCCCAGCAGCAGAGTGGCGAACACGCGGCCCGTCATCGAGCCGAGGAAGGCTCTCACGCGGCTGGCTCCACCGTCACCTGGCCGGCCAGCACGTAGCCGCCGTTGCGGACGGTCTTGATAATCTGCGGCATGCGCGCGTCTTCGCCGAGCTTCTGGCGCAGGCGGCTGATCTGGATGTCGATCGAGCGGTCGAACGGGTCGGCGTCGCGGCCTTGCGTGAGGTTGAGCAGCTGGTCGCGGTTGAGCACGCGGTTCGGGTGCTCGAGGAACACGCGCAGCAGGCGGAACTCGGCGCCCGACAGCATGATGATCACGCCCTGCGGGTTGACCAGGTGGCGCGCCGTGAGGTCCAGGGTCCAGCCCGAGAACTTCATCTGCTGCACGTTCTCGGTCTGCGAATTGGGCGGCATCGCATGGCTGCGCCGCAGCACGCTGCGGATGCGCGCCAGCAGTTCGCGCGGCTCGAAGGGCTTGGGCAGGTAATCGTCGGCACCCATCTCCAGGCCGAGGATGCGATCCAGCGGCTCGTTGCGCGCGGTGAGCATGATCACCGGTAGCGTCGAATGGGCGCGCAGCTTGCGGCACAGCGTCAGGCCGTCGTCGCCCGGCAGGTTGAGGTCGAGGACGATCAGGTCCGGGCGCGCTTCGTCCAGGGTTTTCCACATCGCGTTGCCATCGGCCGCGGCCAATGCGCGGTAGCCGTTCGCCTCCAGGTAATCGGCCAGCAGCGAGCGGATGTCCCTGTCGTCGTCGACAATCAGAATGGTAGATGGTGTGTCCATGCTCTCATTATCCTGACTTGTCACGGGCCTGAACAGCCACTTTGTATCGGTATGTATAAGGATTGCGTAAAGAAACAAATTGATACAAAGAACGACACAGCGGACACGCTGGGGTTACACCTTCCATCGATGATGAATCCATGCCGCAAGTCGCTGGCGGCACCTCGAAGGAGTAGCCCAGCGACGTCAACCTGACTAGGATAAGAGATGAAAACCTTGACCAAAACCCTCCTGAGCGGCCTTGCGGCACTGTCCATGGGCGCCGCCGCCATCGGCGCGCAGGCGCAGACCCAAACGCCCGCCCAGAATCAAGCTACTGCGCAGAACGCCGTCCGTCCGCACCTCACGCCCGAACAGCGCCAGGCCAAAATGGCCGAATTCGCGGCCAGGCGCGAAGCCAAGCTGCACGCCGACCTGGGCATCACCGCGGGCCAGGAAAGCGCCTGGCAGTCGTTCGTGGCGGCGATGAAGCCGGCCGCGAACGGGCAGCGCGGCCAGTTCGACCGTGCGGCCTGGACCGGCCTGTCGGCGCCGCAGCGCATGCAGAAGATGATCGACATGCAGAAGCAGCGCACCACGCGCATGGAACAGCAGCTGTCGGCGCTGAACAGCTTTTATTCGGTGCTGAGCCCGCAGCAGAAGCAGGTGTTCGATACCGAATCGGCGCAGCTCGGGCGGCATCACTTTGGCCACGGCCAAGGCGGACATGGCGGGCATGGCAACTGGCAGCGCGCTGGGCAGACGGCGCAGGGCTGAGCGCCGCTTCGATGCCTGATGCTTGTTTGATGCCTGCCTGATGTGGAAAGGGACGCCGCGGCGTCCCTTTTGCTTACTGCGGCCGCATTACTGCAGCTTGCCCAGCGAGGCCAGGAACTTGCTGCTGTCCTGGTAGCCGATCACGCGGCCATCCGGGATTTCCTTGCCGGCGCGGTCGAACAGGATGATGCCCGGTGGCCCGAACAGGCCGAAGCGCTTGAGCATCGCGCGGTCGGCGCCATCGTTGGCGGTCACGTCGACCTGCAGCAGCAGCGTGTTGGCCAGCTTGGCCTTCACGGCCGGGTCGACGAAGGTCAGCTTTTCCATTTCCTTGCACGAGACGCACCAGTCGGCGTAGAAGTCGAGCATCGCGGTCTTGCCACCGGTTGCGGCCAGGGCGGCGTCGAGCTGGTCGACGGTCTTGATGCGGGCAAAGGCCAGCTTCGGCTCGGCCGCGGCACCACCGCCCAGGTGCGCCAGCGGCGCGAACGGATCGCGCCCGCCGCTGGCGACGCCCACCAACTGCGTCGAACCGAACACCACGGCCGCGGTGCCCAGCGCCATCGCAGCCCAGTGCCCGCGCGCGCGCAACAGGTAGAAGCCGTAGCCCAGCAGCAGCGCGGCCCACAGCAGCATCTGCGCCAGGGCAGGCAGCACCGGCGTCACCATCCACAGCGCCATCGCCAGCATCAGGACGCCGAAGAAGCGCTTGACCGCTTCCATCCACATGCCGGCGCGCGGCAGCAGGGAACCGGCCGACAGGCCGACCAGCAGCAGCGGGATGCTCATGCCGAGCGCCATCGCGAACAACGCCGAGCCGCCGACCAGCACGTCGCGCGTCTGGCTGATGTAGACCAGCGCGCCGGCCAACGGCGCCGCCACGCACGGCCCGACGATCAGCGCCGAGATCGCGCCCATGACGAACACCCCGGCCAGCTTGCCCGAGGCCTGGCGGCCGGACGCGCTCGACAGGCGGGTCTGCAGCGCCGCCGGCACCTGCAGCTGGTAGACGTCGAACATCGACAAGGCCATCAGCGCGATCAGCAGTGCGAAGCTCGAGAGCACCCAGGGGTTTTGCAGCGCCGCCGACAGACCTTCGCCGACCAGGCCGGCCGCCACGCCCAGCGCGGTGTAGACGATCGCCATGCCGAGCGAGTACGCCAGCGACAGCATGAAGCCGCGTCCGCGTTTCGCCTGGGCGCCTTCGCCGACGATAATCGACGACAGGATCGGCACCATCGGCAGCACGCATGGGGTGAACGCCAGCCCCAGGCCGAGCAGGATGAAGGCCGGGACGATGGCGAGCAGGCGGCCGCCTTTCAGGAGGGCGGCGATGCCGGAGAGGTCGGAGGTGCCGGTCGATGCGGCGGCGCCGGCGGGTGCCCCGGCTGTGGCATTGGCGGATGCGCTGGTGGCGCGGGCCGTTGCGCTGGACGCGGCGGCGCCGTCCGCCGCTGCGGTCGAGGCCGCAGCTTGCGCCGCACTCGATTGCGCAGCCGGTGTATCGACCTTCGGCGCGTTCGCCTGGCCCGGCAGCGTGAACTGCGGCGTGCCGCCCTGCCCCGGCGGCACGCTCATCTGCGCAGCACCAGCCGGCGCCGCGGCGCCCGCCCCGGCTGCTCCGGCCGACAGCTGGATCGTGCTGTCCTGCGGCGGATAGCACAGGCCCTTGTCGGCGCAGCCCTGGCCGGTCGCGGTCAGCGTGAACGGACCGTTGCCCTCGACCGGGATGCGGATCTGCACGCCGTGGTGGTAGGTCTCGACGTTCTTCTGGAAGGTGTCGTCGAACTTGATCTTCCCGGGCGGGATGACGGGTGCGCCCAGCTTGGCGCCGCTGGCGCTGAAGTGGAAGCGTTCGCGGTACATGTAGTACCCCTCGGCGATCGCATAATCGACGACGACGGTCTGCGCGCCATCCATGTGGGCGGAAAACTTGAAGGCCTGCTCGGGCGGCAGGAAATCGTCGTCGGCCTGGGCCGGGGCGGCGAAGAAGGCGCCGCACAGGGCGGCCAGCAGCAGCGCGAAGGCGGCGAAATGCCGGGCCGCGAAATTCGGTAGTCGGGACATGGTCAGCGTGGGTTGGTCAGCGCAGCAGCATGGTACACCGGCGCGTGCCGTGGTGCACGGGCGCAAAAGGCCGGGCGCGGGGCCCGGCGGTCGCGCGCGGGTGCGCGCGAGGCGGTCTTACTGGACGCCGAGCAGCTCGACGTCGAAGATCAGGTTGGCATTCGGCGGGATCGGGCCGGCGCCATCGCTGCCGTAGCCGAGTTCCGCCGGGATGATCAGGGTGCGCTTGCCGCCGACCTTCATGCCGGCCACGCCCTGGTCCCAGCCGGGGATGACGCCTCCGCTGCCGAGACGGAAGGTGAACGGCTCGCGGCCGATCGAGCTGTCGAACTTGGCGCCGTGGTGATCGGGCGCGGTCGGCAGGTACAGCCAGCCGGTGTAGTTGACGGTGACGCGGTCGCCGGCCTTGGCGGCCTGGCCGGTGCCGACGACGCTGTCGACGGTCTGGAACTTGATCGCCGAGCTGTCGGCTTGCACCGGCGCTGCGGGCGCTTGCGACGCGGATTGCTCGGCGCGCTTGCAGCCGGCCAGCGACAGGGTCAGGGCCAGCGCGGCGGCGCAGGCGGCAAATACGGTTTTATTCATGGGGTTCTTTCGATAAAAAAAATGCCAGTCAGATCAACTGACTGGCATTCTGCACGAGCTGGGCTCTTGCGAGATCCGATCGATTACTCGGCGGTCGGTGCGTTCTCGTCGACGCCGACTTCCGGACGGTCGGTCAGCTCGACGAAAGCCATCGGCGCGTTGTCGCCGACGCGGAAGCCCATCTTCAGGATGCGGGTGTAGCCGCCTTGACGGTTCGCGAAACGCGGACCGATGTCGGCGAACAGCTTCTGCACGATTTCGCGGTCACGCAGGCGGGCGAATGCCAGGCGCTTGTTGGCCAGGGTGTCGCTCTTGCCCAGGGTGATGATCGGCTCGACGACTTTACGCAGTTCCTTCGCCTTCGGCAGCGTGGTCTTGATCGCTTCGTGACGCAGCAGCGAAACGGTCATGTTGCGCAGCATGGCGAGGCGGTGCGAGGAGGTGCGGTTCAGCTTACGGAGGCCGTGACGGTGACGCATGGTAGTTCCTTTCGATTGTGTTTAAATCCGAGCTCTTCGATCGCCTGGGCTTGCCCGAGGCGCGGGCCGGTTAGGGGTTGAAAACTGCCCGCACGATCATGCGCGGGCAGGTACAGCTTTTCTTACTTCTCGAGGCCGGCCGGCGGCCAGTTCTCGAGTTTCATGCCGAGGGTCAGACCACGGGAAGCCAGGACTTCCTTGATCTCGTTCAGCGACTTGCGGCCCAGGTTCGGGGTCTTCAGCAGTTCGTTTTCCGAACGCTGGATCAGGTCGCCGATGTAGTAGATGTTCTCGGCCTTCAGGCAGTTTGCCGAACGCACGGTCAGTTCCAGGTCGTCCACCGGACGCAGCAGGATCGGATCGACCAGCGGCGCGCGCGACGGGGCTTCCGCAGCGGCTTCGGTGCCTTCCAGGGCGGCGAACACGTTCAGCTGGTCGACCAGCACGCGGGCCGACTGGCGGATCGCCTCTTCCGGGGTGATGACGCCATTGGTCTCGATGTTGATGATCAGCTTGTCCAGGTCGGTACGCTGCTCGACGCGAGCGGACTCGACGGCGTACGACACGCGGCGCACCGGCGAGAACGACGCGTCCAGGATGATGCGGCCGATGGTCTTGTTGGTGTCTTCCGACAGGCGGCGGACGTTACCCGGCACGTAGCCACGGCCCTTTTCGACCTTGATCTGCATGTCCAGCTTGCCGCCGGCGGTCAGGTGGGCGATCACGTGGTCCGGATTGATCAGCTCGACGTCGTGCGGCAGGTCGATGTCCGATGCCAGGACGGCGCCTTCGCCTTCCTTCTTCAGGGTCAGCGTCACGGAGTCGCGGTTGTGCACTTTGAACACGACGCCTTTCAGGTTCAGCAGCAGGTCGACCACGTCTTCCTGCACGCCGTCCAGCGACGAGTACTCGTGCACGACGCCGGCGATCGTCACTTCGGTCGGCGCGTAGCCCACCATCGACGACAGCAGCACGCGGCGCAGCGCGTTACCCAGCGTGTGGCCATAACCACGTTCGAACGGCTCCATCACGACTTTGGCGTGACCGGCGCCCAGCGCCTCGACGTCGATGATACGTGGCTTCAACAAACTATTTTGCATGAAATGTCCTTTATCAATACCCTCGGCTCGTTACACCGATAAGGCTGATGGCATCAGTGAAAACGCCTGCTTCGGTGAGCAGGCGGTACGGCAATTCGGTGTTTCGCCGCCGCCCCGAACAGTCAGGGCGGCGGTGCAAGCTATTAACGCGAGTACAGTTCGACGATCAGCGCTTCGTTGACGTCGGCAGCGATCTCGTTACGCTCCGGGAAGGTGCGGAAGGTGCCTTCCATCTTCTTTGCGTCGACCGAGACCCAGCTCGGCATACCGCTCTGCTCTGCCAGCGACAGGGCTTCGACGATACGGTTCTGCTTCTTGGCCTTTTCGCGCACGGCGATGACGTCGCCGGTCTTGACCTGGTACGAAGCGATGTTCACGACCTGGCCGTTCACGGTGAAGGCCTTGTGGCTGACCAGCTGGCGCGCTTCGGAGCGGGTCGAGCCGAAGCCCATACGGTAGGCGACGTTGTCCAGGCGAGCTTCGAGCAGCTTCAGCAGGGTCTCACCAGTGTTGCCCTTGCGGCGCGATGCTTCTGCGAAGTAGCGGCGGAACTGGCGCTCCAGGATACCGTACATGCGCTTGACCTTCTGCTTTTCACGCAGCTGGTTGCCGTAGTCCGAGGTACGAGCACCCGACTTGACGCCGTGCTGGCCTGGCTTGACGTCCAGCTTGCACTTCGAATCGAGCGAGCGGCGTGCGCTCTTCAGGAACAGGTCGGTGCCTTCACGGCGCGACAGTTTTGCTTTTGGTCCGATATAACGTGCCACGTTAAATTCCTTTTTTCAAATGATCACGCCCCAGATGAACCGGCTCATTGAGCCAGCACAACAGGCGCTAGTCCGATTCTGCATTGAGACCGGACGTGGCTTGCATGAAATGCCCGGGACAGGACGTCCAAGGCGACAATAGCCGGGCAGTATAACCCATTTCGGGGCTAACTGCACCGGCGATTTTTACACCACGGCGTGGCGTATCTGCAACCTGGCGCGGGCGGACCCGCTGTCGGGTATTAGATACGACGACGCTTCGGCGGACGGCAACCGTTGTGCGGAACCGGGGTCACGTCCTGGATCTCGGTGATCTTGATGCCCAGGTTGTTCAGCGCGCGCACTGCCGACTCACGGCCAGGGCCCGGGCCCTTGATACGCACTTCCAGGTTCTTCACGCCGTATTCCTGAGCGACCTTGCCAGCTGCTTCGGCTGCGACCTGAGCCGCGAACGGGGTCGATTTACGCGAACCCTTGAAGCCAGCACCGCCGGAGGTTGCCCACGACAGAGCATTGCCCTGACGATCGGTGATCGTGATGATGGTGTTGTTGAACGATGCGTGGACGTGTGCGATGCCTTCGGCGACGTTCTTTTTGACTTTCTTGCGGATGCGGGCTGCAGCCGCCGAGCTTTGTTGCTTAGCCATGGTCGGTTCCTAGATTATTTCTTGAGCGATTGAGCTGCCTTGCGCGGGCCCTTGCGGGTACGTGCATTGGTACGGGTGCGCTGGCCGCGGACCGGCAGGCCCTTGCGGTGACGCATGCCGCGGTAGCAGCCCAGGTCCATCAAACGCTTGATGTTCATGGACAGCTCACGGCGCAGATCGCCTTCGACCACGAACTTGCCGACTGCATCACGCAGCTTTTCCAGTTCGTTGTCGTCCAGATCCTTGACCTTCTTGTCGGTCGCAACGCCGGTCGACGCGCAGATCTGCTTCGAGCGGGTACGGCCGATGCCATAGATAGCCGTCAGGCCGATGACGGTGTGCTGGTGATTGGGGACGTTGACCCCTGCAATACGTGCCATTCGTTATTCCTCTTAACCTTGACGCTGCTTATGACGCGGCTCGACGCAGATCACACGGACCACGCCCTTGCGCTTGATGATCTTGCAGTTGCGGCAGATCCGCTTGACTGAAGCGTTAACTTTCATTTTGCACTCTCTTATAGATTCGAAATCAGTGTTTTACTTGGTGCGGAACACGATGCGGGCCCGGGACAAGTCGTAAGGGGTCAATTCTACCGTTACCTTGTCGCCAGGTAAAATGCGAATGTAGTTCATGCGCATTTTCCCAGAGATGTGTCCGAGCACCACGTGCCCGTTTTCCAGCTTTACGCGAAAGGTCGCGTTCGGGAGATTCTCGAGAATCTCACCTTGCATTTGGATGACGTCGTCTTTTGCCATTCGGTCTGTTCACTCCTGGGCGCCCATCGCTTAACGCGACGGCATGCCGCCCTTGAAATTTGCCTTACGCAGCAGCGACTCGTACTGTTGCGACATGACGTAGTTCTGTACTTGCGCCATGAAATCCATCGTGACGACCACGATGATCAGGAGCGAAGTACCGCCAAAGTAGAAAGGCACCTTCCAATAGCTTTGCAGGAATTGCGGCACCAGGCAGACCAGCGTGATATACACCGCGCCGGCCAGGGTCAGGCGCATCAGGATCTTGTCGATGTAGCGTGCAGTCTGCTCGCCCGGACGGATGCCCGGCACGAATGCTCCGCTCTTCTTCAAGTTGTCCGCCGTTTCCTTGCTGTTAAAGACCAGCGCCGTGTAAAAGAAGCAGAAGAACACGATCGCCACCGCGTACAGCAACACATAGATCGGCTCGCCAGGGCTCAGCGAAGCGGCCAGGTCACGCAGGAAGCCGATGAACGGATTCGTCGTGTCCTTGCCCTTCGTGAACCAGTCGACGATCGTGGACGGGAACAAGATGATCGAGGAAGCGAAGATCGGCGGGATCACGCCGGCCATGTTCAACTTCAACGGCAGGTGGCTGGTTTGGCCACCGTAGATCTTGTTACCGACCTGGCGTTTCGCGTAATTCACCAGAATCTTGCGCTGGCCGCGTTCGATGAACACGACAGCGTAAGTCACCAGGGCCACCAGAATGACGATCAGGATGGCGGCAATGCTGCTGATCGAACCGTTCGACACCAGGGTAAACAAGCTACCCAGGGCGCTCGGCAGACCGGCTGCGATACCGGCAAAAATGATGATCGAAATGCCGTTGCCAAGACCGCGCTCGGTGATCTGCTCGCCCAGCCACATCAGGAACATGGTGCCGGTCAAGAGGGACACGACGGCGACGAAGCGGAAATGGAAGCCGGGGTCTACCACAACGCCCTGCCCTTCCAGCGCCACCGCGATGCCGAACGCCTGGAACAACGCCAGTGCAACCGTGAAATACCGGGTGTACTGGGTGATCTTGCGGCGGCCGGCTTCGCCCTCCTTCTTCAGCGCTTCCATCTGCGGCGAGACGATCGACGCCAGCTGCATGATGATCGAAGCCGAAATGTAAGGCGTGATACCGAGAGCGAACACGGCGGCACGGGCAATCGAACCGCCCGAGAACATGTTCAACATGCCCAGGATGCCGCCCGAGTTCTGCTCCAACAGCCTGGCCATGGCGACCGGATCGATCCCGGGAACCGGGATGTGCGCTCCGATGCGGTACACGACCAATGCCCCAAGCAGGAACCACAACCGGCCCCAGGGGAAACCGGATGCGGCGCTTTTACCAAGTTGTGAATTAGTCGCCAATTTTTGCTCCGATCAGGCAGCGGCCGCGTTTAGGCGACCGAACCGCCAGCTGCTTCGATCGCTGCTTTCGCGCCAGCGGTCGCCTTGATGCCCTTCAGGTTCACCGCTTTGGTGATTTCGCCCGACAGGATCACGCGCACGTCGCGAGCGACGACCGACAGCACGCCGGCTTGCTTGAGCACCAGGATGTCGACGTCGCCGACAGCCAGGGCGTTCAGGTCGGACAGGCGCACTTCAGCCTTGAAGGTGGCGTTCAGCGATTTGAAGCCGCGCTTCGGCAGACGACGCTGCAGAGGCATCTGACCGCCTTCGAAACCGACTTTGTGGAAGCCGCCCGAACGCGATTTCTGACCTTTGTGGCCGCGGCCGGCAGTCTTGCCCAGGCCCGAACCGATACCGCGACCGACGCGGCGCTTTGCGTGCTTGGCGCCGTCTGCGGGTTGGATGGTATTGAGTTGCATTATGTTCTCCGTTGACCAAGCCGAGGCTTAGTCGACAATTTTCACGAGGTAGTTGACCTTGTTGATCATGCCGCGGATTGCCGGGGTGTCCTGCAGCTCGGAGACCGAGTTGACACGACGCAGACCCAGACCGCGCACGGTGGCGCGGTGATCCTGACGGGTACCGATCAGGCCTTTGACCAGCTTGATTTTGATGGTGTTTGCCATGGTAATTCCCCTTAACCCAGGATCTCTTCCACCGACTTGCCGCGCTTGGCAGCGATGTCAGCCGGAGTGCTCATTTTGGCCAGGCCGTCGAGCGTTGCACGAACCAGGTTGTACGGGTTCGACGAACCGGTCGACTTGGCGACCACGTCAGTCACGCCCATCACCTCGAAGATGGCGCGCATTGCGCCGCCGGCGATGACGCCGGTACCCGGCTTGGCCGGCGACATCAGGACGCGCGAGGCGCCGTGACGGCCGGTGACGGTGTGCTGCAGCGTACCGTTCTTGAGGGGCACCTTGATCAGGTTGCGACGGGCTTCTTCCATCGCTTTTTGCACGCCGACCGGAACTTCCTTCGACTTGCCCTTGCCCATGCCGATGCGGCCATCGCCGTCACCGACAACGGTCAGTGCTGCAAAACCCATGATACGACCACCCTTGACCACTTTGGTCACGCGGTTGATCGCGATCATTTTCTCGCGCATGCCATCATCCGGCTTGTCGCTTGCCATTTTCGCTTGCATTTTTGCCATGACGATTCTTCCTTAGAACTTCAGACCGGCTTCGCGGGCAGCTTCTGCCAGCGCTTTGACACGGCCGTGGTAACGGAAACCCGAACGGTCGAATGCGACTTCGGTGATTCCAGCTTGCAGTGCTTTCTCTGCGACGCGCTTGCCGACCAGGGCAGCGGCCGCGGCGTTGCCGCCCGCGCCCGATTTGCCGCCCAGTTCCGCGCGCACATCCGCTTCCAGCGTCGAAGCCGACACCAGGACGGTCGCGTCCGGGCTGATCAGGTTTGCATAGATGTGCAGGTTGGTGCGATGCACCTGCAGGCGGTTCACGCCCAGCTGCGCGATCTTGATGCGGGTCTGGCGTCCGCGACGCAGACGCGATTCTTTCTTGTCCATCGTCAGCTCCGATTATTTCTTCTTGGTTTCTTTAAGCTTAACCACTTCGTCCGCATAACGGACACCCTTGCCCTTGTACGGCTCAGGCGAGCGGTAAGCGCGCACTTCTGCGGCGACCTGGCCGACCTTTTGACGATCGATACCCTTGATCAGGATCTCGGTCGGGGTCGGGGTGGCGGCAGTGATACCTTCCGGCATCGCGTGCAGAACCGGGTGCGAGAAGCCCAGCGACAGGTTCAGGGCGTTGCCCTGCACAGCTGCCTTGTAGCCCACGCCGACCAGGGTCAGGCGCTTTTCGAAACCCTTGGTGACGCCGGTCACCATGTTGTTCACCAGGGCGCGCAGCGTGCCCGACATCGCGTTCGATTCGCGGGAATCGTCGATGACGTCGAACGACAGCGTGCCGTTGTTGTTGTTGACTTTGACCAGGCCGTTCAGCGGCTGGGTCAGGGTGCCCAGCGGGCCCTTGACGGTGATGGACGACGCGTTGATTGCGACATCGGCACCGGCCGGGACGGCGATTGGCATCTTAGCTACTCGAGACATCGTCTACTCCTTAAGCCACGTAGCAAAGCACTTCGCCACCGACACCGGTTGCACGTGCTTTACGGTCGGTCATCACACCTTGCGGGGTCGAGACGATTGCCACGCCCAGGCCATTCATGACCTGAGGGATATCGTCCTTGCCCTTGTAGATGCGCAGGCCAGGACGGGACACGCGCTCGATGCGCTCGATAACCGGACGGCCAACGTAATATTTCAAACCGATTTGCAGTTCAGCCTTGCCACCTTCGGTGGTCACGGCGAAATCTTCGATGTAACCCTCGTCCTTCAGGACGTTGGCGATCGCAACTTTGACTTTCGAGGACGGCATCGACACATTGGTCTTCTGCACGACTTGGGCGTTGCGAATGCGGGTCAGCATATCGGCGATAGGATCGCTCATACTCATTGCTTAGTCTCCTATTACCAGCTAGCTTTGGTCATACCCGGGATTTCGCCTTTCATGGCGAATTCGCGGAGTTTGGTACGGGCCAGACCGAATTTACGGAAGGTGCCACGCGGACGGCCGGTCATTGCGCAACGGTTGCGCTGGCGGGTCGGGGCCGAGTTACGCGGCAGGGCCTGCAGTTTCAGGCGCGCTTCGTAACGCTCTTCGTCGGTCTTCGACTGGTCGTCGATGATTGCTTTCAGAGCGGCACGCTTTGCGGCGAATTTCTCCACCAGGTCTGCACGCTTCTGTTCGCGGTTAATCAGTGCAAGTTTTGCCATGCTTAGTTCCTGAACGGGAATTTGAAGGCGGCGAGCAGCGCTTTGGCTTCTTCGTCGGTCTTGGCGGTGGTGGTGATCGAGATGTTCATGCCACGCAGCGCATCGATCTTGTCGTAATCGATTTCCGGGAAGATGATCTGCTCTTTGACGCCGATGTTGTAGTTGCCACGACCGTCGAACGATTTACCGCTCACGCCTCGGAAGTCACGCACGCGCGGCAGCGCGACGGTGATGAAGCGGTCCAGGAATTCGTACATGCGGGCGCCGCGCAGGGTCACCATCGTGCCGATCGGGTAGCCTTCGCGGATCTTGAAACCTGCGATTGCCTTGCGAGCCTTGGTCACGACCGGCTTCTGGCCGGCGATCTTGGTCAGGTCGCCAGTGGCGTGCTCGATGATCTTCTTGTCGGCGACTGCTTCCGACAGACCCATGTTCAGGGTGATCTTGGTCAGGCGCGGCACTTCCATCACCGACTTGTAACCGAATTTCTCGGTCAGCTCGGAGACGACTTTTTCTTTATAAACTTGTTGGAGACGGGCCATTTTCTCTTACCCTTTCACTACTTCGCCATTCGACTTGAAGACGCGGACTTTTTTGCCATCCACTTCCTTGAAGCCAACGCGATCAGCCTTGCCGCTCGCTGCGTTGAACAGCGCGACGTTCGAGACGTGAATCGGCATGGCCTTGTCGACGATGCCACCAGTGACGCCGGTCATCGGGTTCGGCTTGACGGCCTTCTTGGCCACGTTCACGCCATCGACGATGACGTGCTCGGCGTCGACGCGACGCGAAACCACGCCACGCTTGCCCTTGTCTTTGCCGGCCAGGACGACCACTTCGTCGTTTTTACGAATCTTATCCATTACGACTCCCTTACAGAACTTCAGGTGCCAGGGACACGATCTTCATGAACTTTTCGGTACGCAGTTCGCGCGTCACCGGTCCGAAGATACGGGTGCCGATCGGCTCCAGCTTGGCGTTCAGCAGAACGGCGGCGTTGCCGTCGAACTTCACCAGGGAGCCGTCCTGACGGCGCACGCCCTTGGCGGTACGCACGACCACGGCGTTGTAGATTTCGCCTTTCTTGACGCGGCCGCGCGGAGCTGCTTGCTTCACGGTGACCTTGATCACGTCGCCAATGCTGGCATAACGGCGCTTGGAGCCGCCCAATACCTTGATGCACAGAACTTCTTTTGCACCGGTATTGTCGGCCACTTCGAGCCGGCTTTCGGTTTGAATCATGATATTTTCTTTCCCAACTTAAGCCGTAGAAAACCCCACGGAAATCCGTGGGCCTGCGGTCAGTCTTGGTCCCGTCGCAACGCCCTGCTGGGCATCACGCTTGGGTGATTGGACTTTCCAATGTGCTTCATTGCAGGCCGCAGCGATCGCGGGGATGAACTGCGGCGACACATGAACGAAGCCCGCTAGTATCCCAGATACCAGCGGGCCACGCAAGACAAATTTTGGAGGTGCCTTAAAACCGACGGCTTTACAACACCTTCGCTTCTGCGCTTTTACAGGACCTGTGCGACCTGTACAACTTTGGTCAGGGTCCAGGCTTTCGTCTTCGAGATCGGGCGACCTTCCGAGATCTCGACCGTGTCACCGATCTTGGCCTGGTTGGTCTCGTCGTGCGCGTGGTACTTGTTCGAGCGCACGATGATCTTGCCGTACAGCGGGTGCTTGACGTGACGCTCGATCAGCACGGTCACCGTCTTGTCCATTTTGTCGGACACGACCTTGCCGACCAGCGTACGCTTCAGCGCCGTTTTAGTGGTGTCGTTCATTTGGCTTCCTTCTGGTTCATCACGGTCTTGACACGAGCGATATCGCGGCGCACTTTCTTGAGCTGGGCGGTATTCGTCAGCTGTTGCGTCGCGAGCTGCATGCGCAGGCCGAATTGCGCCTTCAGCAGCTCGTTCAGCTCTTGCTGCAGACCAGCCTGGTCCTTGCCGCGGAGTTCCGTTGCTTTCATTCTTAACTCCTGTTATTGGCCGACTTGGCGCACCACGAAGGTGGTTGCCAGCGGCAGTTTGGCGGCAGCCAGGCGGAATGCTTCGCGCGCCAGTTCTTCTGCGACGCCGTCCATCTCGTACAGGACCTTGCCCGGCTGGATTTCAGCGACGTAGTACTCCGGGTTACCTTTACCGTTACCCATACGGACTTCGGCCGGCTTGTTCGAGATCGGCTTGTCCGGGAAGATACGGATCCAGATACGGCCGCCACGCTTGATGTGACGGGTCATGGCGCGACGTGCTGCTTCGATCTGACGCGCGGTGATACGGCCGCGGGCAACTGCCTTCAGACCGAATTCGCCGAACGACACAGCGGTGCCGCGGGTGTGCGAAATGCCGGTGTTGCGGCCTTTCTGCTCTTTACGATATTTCCTGCGCGATGGCTGCAGCATGCTTATTCTCCTGCTTTGCCAGCTGCAGCCGGTGCCGCACGGCGACCTGCTGGAGCGGCACCTGGTTTGGCGCCCGGACGGCCGCGGCCAGCCGGCTTACCGTCGTCGCGGCGCGGGCCGCGTGGCTTCTTCTCATCCGGCGGGGTGTCGATCACCGGAGCTTCGCCCGTTGCCGAACGATCGCCCTTGTAGACCCAGACCTTGACGCCGATGATGCCGTAGGTGGTCGATGCTTCGCTGGTGCCGTAGTCGATATCGGCGCGCAGGGTGTGCAGGGGCACACGGCCTTCGCGGTACCATTCGGTACGTGCGATCTCGATGCCGTTCAGGCGGCCCGACGACATGATCTTGATGCCGACAGCGCCCAGACGCATTGCGTTCTGCATCGCGCGCTTCATGGCGCGGCGGAACATGATGCGCTTTTCGAGCTGCTGGGCGATCGAGTCGGCGATCAGCTGCGAGTCGATTTCCGGCTTGCGGATTTCTTCGATATTGACGTGCACCGGCACGCCCATGATCTTGGTCAGCGACGACTTCAGAACTTCGATGTCTTCGCCTTTCTTGCCGATGACCACGCCTGGACGCGACGAGTAGATCGTGAAGCGGGCGTTCTTGGCCGGACGCTCGATGACGATACGGCCGACGGAAGCGTTCTTCAGCTTCTTCTTCAGGAAAGCACGGGCTTCCAGGTCTTCCTTCAGCATTTCAGCGAAGTTGCCGTTGCCAGCATACCAGCGCGAGGCCCAGTTACGGGTCACCGACAGGCGGAAGCCGGTCGGGTGGATTTTCTGTCCCATCGTGTGACTCCTTAGTTGCCGACAGTCACGTAGATGTGACAGGATTGTTTCGAGATGCGATCACCGCGGCCTTTGGCGCGAGCCGTAAAGCGCTTCAGGATCGGGCCCTTTTCGACGTAGATCTGAACGACTTTCAGCTCGTCGATATCGGCGCCATCGTTGTGCTCGGCGTTCGCGATTGCGGACTCCAGAACCTTCTTGATGATGGTCGCGCCCTTTTTCGGGCTGAACTGCAGGATGTTCAGCGCGGCGTCGACTTTCTTGCCACGGATCAGATCGGCGACCAGGCGGCCTTTCTGTTCCGACAGGCGCACGCCTTTGAGGATAGCTTTAGTTTCCATTATTTCTTCGCCTTCTTGTCAGCGGCATGGCCCTTGAACGTGCGGGTCAGGGCGAATTCGCCCAGCTTGTGACCGACCATGTTCTCGGAGACGTACACAGGTACGTGCACCTTGCCGTTGTGGACAGCGATCGTCAGACCGATGAAGTCCGGAGTGATCGTCGAGCGGCGCGACCAGGTCTTGACAGGCTTCTTGTCCTTGGTCGACTGCGCGGTCTCGACTTTTTTCATCAGGTGGGCGTCGATGAACGGCCCTTTTTTCAATGAACGAGTCATGTCTTATCCCTTATTTCTTGCCGCGACGCGAAACGATCATCGAAGACGTACGCTTGTTCGAACGGGTCTTCTTGCCTTTGGTCTGCTGGCCCCATGGCGACACCGGATGACGACCGGCTGCCGTTTTGCCTTCACCACCACCGTGCGGGTGGTCGACCGGGTTCATCACCACACCGCGGACGGTCGGGCGGACACCGCGCCAACGCATCGCGCCGGCTTTACCGATCTTGCGCAGGCTGTGTTCGGCATTGCCGACTTCGCCGACGGTGGCGCGGCACTCGATGTGCACGCGGCGCACTTCACCCGAACGCAGGCGAACCTGGGCGTAGGTGCCTTCGCGGGCCATCAGCACGACGCCGGCGCCAGCGGTACGGGCCATCTGAGCACCCTTACCCGGCAGCATTTCGACGCAGTTCATCACGGTACCGACCGGGATGTTGCGGATCGGCAGGCAGTTACCGGCCTTGATCGGTGCTTCGGCGCCGTTCATGACGCTGTCGCCGACGGCCATGCCTTTGGTGGCGATGATGTACGCACGGTGACCGTCCGCGTAGCACAGCAGTGCGATGTGCGCGGTACGGTTCGGATCGTATTCGATACGCTCGACCTTGGCCGGAATACCGTCCTTGGCGTTGCGCTTGAAGTCGATCATGCGATAGTGCTGCTTGTGACCACCGCCGATGTGGCGGGTGGTGATGTGACCGTTGTTGTTACGGCCAGCAGTCTTCGATTTCTTCTCAACCAGGGCTGCGAACGGACGACCTTTGAACAGGTCGTTGTTCACAACCTTCACCATGCCGCGGCGGCCTGGGGAGGTTGGCTTCATCTTAACGAGTGCCATTATTTAGCCTCCTCGACAAAATTGATTTCCTGGCCCGGCTTCAGGGCCACGAAAGCGCGCTTGGTGTGGTTGCGGCGACCGTTGAAACGGCCCGAACGCTTCTGCTTGCCTTCACGGTTCGCGGTCTGGACCGAGTCCACTTCGACCTTGAACAGCAGTTCGACGGCAGCCTTGATTTCCGGCTTGGTCGCGTCCGGCAGGACCTTGAACACGATCTGTTCGTTCTTTTCCGCGACGAAGGTCGCCTTTTCGGAAATGACCGGAGCCAGCAGCACCTTCATCAGGCGCTCTTCGCTGAATTTGATTGCGGCGCTCATGCGTACATCTCCTCGATCTTGGCCAGAGCAGCTTTGGTGACCAGGACTTTCTTGTAGAACACCAGCGACATCGGGTCGGCGTGCTTCGGCTCGACAACCAGCACGTTCGGCAGGTTGCGCGATGCCAGCAGCAGGTTTTCGTCGATCGTGTCAGCGATGATCAGAACCGATTCCAGGCCCATGCCCTGCAGCTTTTGCGACAGCAGCTTGGTCTTCGGGGCTTCGACGGTCAGGTTCTCGACGACGCTCAGACGGTCTTCGCGAGCCAGCTGGGACAGGATCGAGCAGATACCTGCGCGATACATCTTCTTGTTGACCTTGTGCGAGAAGTTCTCGTCAGGCGAGTTCGGGAAGATGCGACCACCACCACGCCACAGCGGCGACGACGACATACCGGCACGAGCGCGGCCCGTACCTTTTTGACGCCACGGCTTCTTGGTCGTGTGGCTGACTTCTTCGCGATCCTTCTGCTTGCGGTTGCCGCTGCGCGCGTTGGCGGCGTATGCAACCACGATCTGGTGGATCAGGGCTTCGTTGTAATCGCGACCGAACACTTCGTCGTTCACGTTGACAGCGGTACCAGCGGCTTGGCCTTGCTCATTCAGGAGCTTCAGTTCCATCGCTTACGCTCCTTTCTTTGCTTTGACTTTGACGGCCGGCTTGACGATCACCTGGCCGTTCTTGGCGCCAGGAACGGCACCTTTCACCAGCAGCAGTTGACGGTCGGCGTCGATACGGGCGATTTCCAGGTTCTGGGTCGTGACGGTGACGTCGCCCATGTGACCGGTCATGCGCTTACCAGGGAACACGCGACCCGGGTCCTGCGCCATACCGATGGAGCCAGGAACGTTGTGCGAACGCGAGTTACCGTGCGTCTGACGACCCGAAGCAAAGTTGTGACGCTTGATGGTACCGGCGTAGCCCTTACCGATCGAGGTGCCTTGCACGTCGATTTTCTGGCCCACTTCGAACATCGAGACATTGACTGCGTCGCCAGTCTTGAAACCAGCGGCTTGAGCGGCTTCGACGCGGAATTCCTTCAGCATCGTGCCAGCTTCGACGCCAGCTTTGGCGTAGTGACCGGCAGCGGCCTTGTTCACGCGCGAGGCGCGACGTTGACCGAAGACGACCTGAACCGAGGCGTAGCCATCAGTTTCAGGAGTTTTGATTTGCGCAACACGGTTGTTCGACACGTCCAGCACGGTGACGGGAATCGAATCGCCGTCGTCCGTGAAGATGCGCATCATGCCAACCTTGCGACCGAGAAGGCCCAGGCTCATTTTTTCTCCATTCCCACCTACGATTGGGCGGGGGTAGTTGAACTAGTAGAACGTCGAAGTGACTTCGATCGCTCCTCTGCATACGCGTGGGACAAAAAAAGACAGTCCCACACCGAAGCCGGCTAGTATAGCGCGCGCTACGGGTAGGCGCAACAAGAGAATGCATGGATGATGCGGCCTGTTGCGTTTCACGCAGGGTTCTTGGAGAAGAAAGAAATCTGACCTTGGCTGGTCAGCACAGAAAAGGCAGCGATGTGCCTTTTCTCTACAGGCGCCCTGCACTACATGGGACCTGCGATCTGGAAGTCTGGTGGGCGGTGCAGGATTCGAACCTGCGACCCCTTGGATGTCGACCAAGTATTCTAACCAGCTGAACTAACCGCCCGGGGAGCCGCATTATACGAGCATCCATTCTTAAAGCGCAATACCCATCTGTAAAAACTTATGCGCCGCGCTTGAGCGCCTGCGCCCTGCTGCGCACTGGAGTGGCTGGGGGCGCAGGCGCGCAAGGGTCCGATTCGCGCACGCCGTTACAATGTATCGCGACGGCGCCGCATCGACCATGGGACGGCGCATGCATCGAAAAGGAGTACGGATGAATTTTGTGGTCTTCAACAACACGACGGCAGCCTGGCTGACGGCGATCGGCATCGCGCTCGGCGTGACGCTGGCGCTGTACCTCACCAAGAAGCTGGTCATCCACCACCTGCGCCGCCTGGCCGCGCGCACCGAAACCAAGCTGGACGACATCGCCGTCGACGCGCTCGAAGCCACGCGCATGTTGCCGATCGCGGTCATCGGCGCCTTCGTCGGCAGCAAGGTGCTCGAGCTGCCGCCGGCGGTGCAGTTGTTTGCCACAAGGGCGGCGATCGTCGCCGGCCTGATCCAGGCGGCCCTGTGGGGCAACAGCGCATTGCGCGCCTGGCTGGCGGATTACTACCAGAACCGCGCCAACGACCCTGGCCGCGCGACGTCCGCAGCGGCGGTCGGCTTCATCGCACGCATGGTGTTGTGGGTCGTGGTGCTGTTGATGATCCTCGATAACCTGGGCGTGAACATCACCACGCTGGTGGCCTCGCTCGGTATCGGCGGCATCGCCGTGGCACTGGCCGTGCAGAACATCCTCGGCGACCTGTTCGCCTCGCTGTCGATCGTGCTCGACAAGCCCTTCGTGCTGGGCGACTTCATCATCGTCGACAAGTACCTCGGCTCGGTCGAGTACGTCGGCCTGAAGACGACGCGCCTGCGCAGCCTGGGCGGCGAGCAGCTGGTGTTCTCGAACGCCGACCTGCTCAAGAGCCGCCTGCAGAACATGACGCGCATGACGCGCCGGCGTGTGGTGTTCTCGGTGGCCGTCACCTACGACACGCCCACAGCCAAGCTGCGCGCGATCCCGCCGATGCTGACCGACCTGGTCAAGGCGCAGGACACGGCCACCTTCGACCGCGCCCACTTCAGCAGCGTCGGGCCGTCGTCGATGAATTTCGAAGTGGTGTACTGGGTCGAGTCTGCGGACTACAACAAGTTCATGGACATCCAGCAGGAGATCTACCTGAACATGATCGATCGCCTGGCCGAGATGGACGTGGAACTGGCCTTCCCGACCCAGACGCTGCAGGTGCGCAGCCACGGCGCGAACGCGGCGCAGGACGGCGCGGCCCAGGACGGCGCCGCGCTGGCGCCGCGGATCCTCCAGGCGCAGCCGGCGCCGCAGCAGCGCTTGTAGACCTGATGCCCGGCGCGATCCTCAGTGCGCGCCCAGGCGCACGGCCGGGGCGGGCCGGCTGAGCAGCGCCAGGCCGACCGCGCCCAGACACAGGTAGACGACGGAAATCAGCTCGGCCTGGGTGAACGTCAAGCCGTGGAAGTGGAACTGGACATTGACGCGGATCTGCTCGATCAGGAAGCGCTCGGCGCCCGCCAGCACCAGGTACAGGGAAAACAACCAGCCCGCCTGGAACCGGTGCCTGCGCAGCGCCCACAGCAGGGCGAAGCAGGCCAGGGCCATCAGCGATTCGTAGATCGGCGCCGGGTAGACGCCCGGCGCGGCGATGAGCACGCCGGCGATGTTGTGGTCGTAATTCTGCGCCCAGAGCCAACCCGGCAGCCAGGCCGGTTTTGCCGCCATGTTCGCGGCGATGCCCCAGTCGCCGTCGCCGGAGACCTGGCAGCCCAGGCGGCCGATCGCATAGCCGAGCATCAGCGCCGGCGCGATCGCGTCCATGAACGGGCGCACCGGAATGCGCCAACGCCGCAGGAGCAGCACGCCGGCGCCGGCGCCGAAGATCAATCCACCGTAGATGCTCAGACCGGAGCGGCTGAAAATCATCGACCAGGGCTCGAGCCGGAATTCGTCCAGGTGCTCGAGGATGTGAAACACGCGCGAGCCGATCACGCCGGCGACCAGCACGACGATGGCGAAATCGCTGACGAGCGTGTGCGGCGCGGCCTCGGCCGGCACAGCAGTACCGTTCTGGCCCTTGACCATGCGCCTGGCGGGGCCGATGCCGCCGCTTCGATACAGCCGGCTTAGCTCGCGGCGCAGGCAGGCGGCAGCCGCCAGCGCGCCGAAGGCGACGAACAGCCCGAACATGGCGAAGGGCAGCGGCAGGCGCCAGCCGGTGAGCCAGTAGACGAGATCGCTCAGATAGGGAAATGCCATGGTTATCCTTGTTCAGCCGATAGCCGACGATAGCCGCAAAAGCTTGAGGATTTCTTAACGTGCTCTTAAAGCTTTGTGCGGCGCAGCGCGCTCAGTGCAGCGGCGGCAGCGGCGTTGCCGACGCCCGCACCACCAGCCGGCTCTCGAGCGCCGTGCTGCGCAGCGGCCCTTGCCCGCCCTTGATGCGCCAGATCAGTTGCTCGATCGCGAGGCGCGCCATCTCGCGCTTGGGCGGCGCCACGGTGGTCAGCGGCGGGCTGGCGTAGTCGGCGCCATCGATGTCGTCGTAGCCGACCACCGACAGCTGGTGGGGCACGCGCACGCCGGCGCCGGAGGCCGCGCACAGGCCACCCAGGGCCATCAGGTCGCTGGTGACGAACACCGCGGTGGGCGGGTGCGGCTGGGCCAGCAGGCGAGTAAACGCCGCGTATCCGCCGGCGCTGGTAAAGGCATCCTGGATCAGGCGCGCGGGCGGCGCCTCGAGCCCGGCCTGCGCCATCGCGCGCATGAAGCCGCCGACGCGCTCGCGCGTGCGCGGGAGCGCGGCCGGACCGGACACGCAGGCGATGGCGCGGTGGCCGAGCTCGATCAGGTGGCGCGTCGCCTGGTAGGCGCCCTCCTCCTCGCCAGCCAGGATCAGGTCGGCGAGGAGGCCGGGCAGCGCGCGCTCGATCTGGACGATCGGCACGGCCGGGTTATGCACCAGCAGATCCTGCTCGTCGTCGGCGCCGCTGGCGACCAGCACCAGGCCGTCGATGCGCTTTTCCATCAGCAGGCGCAGGTAGGTCGTCTGCTTGTGGTCGCCACCGTGGGCGTTGCACAGGATGATGCTGTAGCCGGTCTGGAAGGCGGCTTCTTCGATCCAGCGGATCAGCTCGGCGAAATACGGGTTCGAACTGTTCGGCACCAGCACGCCGATGGTCTTGGTCTTGTCGTTCTTGAGGCTGCGCGCGACGGCGCTCGGGATGTAGCGCATCTCGTCGATGATGCCGAGCACGCGCTGGCGCACGTCGTCGCTGACGACGCGCGTATTGTTGATCACGTGCGACACGGTCGAGATCGACACGCCGGCACGTTCCGCCACCTGCTTCATGGTCGCCATCGCGAACCTCCTGGCGCGAGAATATCACCGATGAGTTTCAGCTTTTTACAACGTGCAGATGCGCCGCGCGCGCTCATGCGGGACGGACAGGATCCACCTTGCCGAGCGCATCGATCAGCGCATGCGGCCGGTCCAGGTACAGGAAGATGGCGCGCACGCCGGTCCGCTCGCGGCCCAGGTGGGTCGGGCGCACGGGACTGTCTTCATCCAAGATCAGGACGGTGTTCGGCTTATCAAGAGGCGAGGCGAGCAGTACGTGGCGGCGCTCGATGCCATGCTGGCGGCGCCAGGCGGCGACCGGCCCTGCGATCGTCCCGCAGGCCTGGATGCGCCGCAGCGGGATCGATCCGTGCGTGCGCGCGCCGATGCGCAGTTCCAGACTGTCCGACGTGAGCACGTGGCAGCCGTGCGCGACGTGCCAGCGGTCGCCCAGCACCCAAGCCAGGGTCGAGATTGCGCCGGCCAGCATCAACGCGTGGATCAGCATGAACTCGTGCGCATCATGGATGAACAGCGGCAGAACCAGCGCGTCGATCGGCAGCTCGACGAAAGTCGCGAGCAGCACGATGGCGAAAGCGCTGCGGTAGGCGCCCTGCTCCAGATAGGTCAAGGCCTGTCCCTCCGGGAGCGCGGGCTGCGGGCGGCAGCCCAGCCAGTCGAAAAAGCCGCGGCGCTGCGCCCCGCCCAGGCGCAGCAGCCCGACCAGCTCGGGCGGCAGCCAGGCCAGCAGAACAGCCGGCGGGGTTGCGCGCCAGCCGGGCAGCGCGAGCGCAGCACGCGTGCGCGCGAGGGCATCCGGCAGGTGGGACAGGTCTTTGGCGGCGATGAGCGACAGCGGCACGGCCAGCACGAGCGGGCGCAGCAGTTCCTTGACGGCGGCCGGCATGACCAGCTTGAGCAGGACGACGCAGAGCAGCGCGATCCAGGCGCGCTCGAACACTTCGCGCCAGGACAGGCGGCGCAGGCGCTGGGCGAACACTGCGGGCGATGCGATCGGCATGACTGTCTCCGGTGCGGTTGAACCACCACCGATGATAACAGTATTGACGCGCAGTATTAACGAAAAGATAAGCGGCGAACGCGAGGCGGCGGCCCGAAATGAAAACGGGGCCGGCCCGCAAAGCGGCGCCAGCCCCGTTCGATCCCCGGCGGAACGGATCCGCCGGCGATGAAAACTCGATTACTGCAGCTTGATTTCGACGTCGACGCCAGCCGGCAGGTCCAGCTTCATCAGCGCGTCAACAGTCTTGTCGGTCGGGTCCACGATGTCCATCAGACGCTGGTGCGTACGGATTTCGAACTGGTCGCGCGAAGTCTTGTTCACGTGCGGGGAACGCAGGATGTCGAAGCGCTGGATGCGGGTCGGCAGCGGGACCGGGCCCTTGACGACGGCGCCGGTACGCTTGGCGGTGTCGACGATTTCCAGTGCGGACTGGTCGATCAGCTTGTAGTCGAACGCTTTCAGGCGGATACGGATCTTCTGATTGGACATGCTCATTTCCTTTAAAAGAACGAACCGGCAAACGGGCCGGCAATAAGTGACACTGATACGGGTACTGCGGAGGGGACGGCAGTATAACACCGAAACAGCCCTCGATGCGCCTGCTGCTGTCACAAAAAAGGGACAGAACCGAAGTTCTGCCCCTCTTTTGTTAGCGGAACAGGCTGGCTGTTCCGCTGAGATCGTCGCTATCAGGCGATGATTTTTGCCACGACGCCGGCGCCGACGGTACGGCCGCCTTCGCGGATTGCGAAGCGCAGACCTTCTTCCATCGCGATCGGAGCGATCAGCTTGACGGTGATCGACACGTTGTCGCCCGGCATGACCATCTCTTTATCGGCCGGCAGAACGATCGAACCGGTCACGTCCGTGGTACGGAAGTAGAACTGCGGACGATAGTTGTTGAAGAACGGGGTGTGACGGCCGCCCTCGTCCTTCGACAGCACGTACACTTCGCCGGTGAAGTCGGTGTGCGGCTTGATCGAGCCCGGCTTGGCCAGAACCTGGCCACGCTGGACGTCTTCACGCTTGGTGCCGCGCAGCAGCAGGCCGACGTTGTCGCCAGCTTGACCCTGGTCCAGCAGCTTGCGGAACATCTCGACGCCGGTGACGATGGTCTTGACGGTGTCGACGATACCAACGATTTCGATCTCTTCGCCGACCTTGATGATGCCGCGCTCGACACGACCGGTCACCACGGTACCGCGGCCCGAGATCGAGAACACGTCTTCCACCGGCATCAGGAAGGCGCCGTCAACGGCACGTTCCGGGGTCGGGATGTAGCTGTCCAGTGCGTCGGCCAGCTTCATGATCGCGTCTTCGCCCAGCTCGCCTGCCTGGCCTTCCAGCGCCATACGTGCCGAACCCTTGATGATCGGCAGGTCGTCGCCCGGGAACTCGTACTTCGACAGGAGCTCGCGCACTTCCATTTCGACCAGTTCCAGCAGTTCTGCGTCGTCGACCAGATCGCACTTGTTCAGGAACACGATGATGTACGGAACGCCAACCTGACGCGCCAGCAGGATGTGCTCGCGGGTCTGCGGCATCGGGCCGTCAGCGGCCGAGCACACCAGGATCGCGCCGTCCATCTGGGCAGCGCCGGTGATCATGTTCTTGATGTAGTCGGCGTGGCCTGGGCAGTCAACGTGCGCGTAGTGACGGTTTGCGGTCTCGTACTCGACGTGCGCCGTGTTGATGGTGATGCCGCGTGCTTTTTCTTCCGGAGCCGCGTCGATCTGGTCGTAGGCCTTGGCTTCACCGCCGAATTTCTTCGACAGGACGGTTGCGATTGCAGCCGTCAGGGTGGTTTTGCCGTGGTCAACGTGACCGATGGTGCCGACGTTGACGTGCGGCTTGGTCCGTTCGAATTTTTCCTTAGCCATTTTGATCTTCCTTTAAAAGAACAATTTATAGTGTTTTTTATTGGGAGCAGAGCCAATGCCCTGCTCCCGGATTACGTATTACTTGGACTTCGCGGTCACGATCGCGTCGATGACGTGCTTCGGAGCTTCAGCATAGTGCTTGAATTCCATCGTGTAGGTCGCACGGCCCTGGGTTGCCGAACGCAGCACGGTCGAGTAACCAAACATTTCCGACAGCGGGACTTCGGCCTTGATGATCTTGCCGCCGCCACCCGGGATTTCGTCCATGCCCTGCACCATACCGCGGCGGGACGACAGGTCGCCCATCACGGTACCGGCGTAGTCTTCCGGCGTTTCCACTTCGACGGCCATCATCGGCTCGAGGATGACCGGGCTGGCGCGACGGCAACCTTCCTTGAATGCCATCGAACCGGCCATGCGGAACGCGTTTTCGTTCGAGTCCACGTCGTGGTACGAACCGAAGACCACGGTGACCTTGACGTCGACGACCGGGTAACCGGCCAGCACGCCCGAGGTCAGGGTTTCGCGAACACCCTTCTCGACCGCCGGGATGTATTCGCGAGGAATCACACCACCCTTGATCGCGTCGATGAACTCGAAGCCTTTGCCCGGCTCTTGCGGTTCGACGTTCAGGACGGCGTGGCCGTACTGGCCGCGGCCGCCCGACTGCTTGACGAACTTGCCTTCGACGTCGGTGACGGCCTTGCGGATGGTCTCGCGGTAAGCCACCTGCGGCTTGCCGACGGTCGCTTCCACGCCGAATTCACGCTTCATACGGTCGACGATGATCTCCAGGTGCAGCTCGCCCATACCACCGATGATGGTCTGGCCCGACTCTTCGTCGGTACGCACGCGGAACGACGGGTCTTCCTGAGCCAGACGGTTCAGGGCCAGGCCCATCTTTTCCTGGTCGGCCTTGGTCTTCGGCTCGACGGCCTGCTGGATCACCGGCTCCGGGAACACCATCTTTTCCAAGGTGATGATCGCCGACGGGTCGCACAGGGTTTCGCCCGTGGTCGCGTCTTTCAGGCCGACCGCGGCGGCGATGTCGCCTGCACGGACTTCCTTGATCTCTTCACGCTGGTTGGCGTGCATCTGCAGAATACGGCCGAGACGTTCCTTCTTGCCCTTGACCGGGTTGTAGACGGTATCGCCCGAATTGATGACGCCCGAATACACGCGGAAGAAGATCAGCTGGCCGACGAACGGGTCGGTCATGATCTTGAATGCCAGCGCGGCGAACTTTTCGTCGTCCGCTGCTTTGCGGGTGATCGGCTGGTCGTCTTCGTCAGTACCTGCGACCGGCGGAATGTCGACCGGCGACGGCAGATATTCGATGACGCCGTCGAGCATGGCCTGCACGCCCTTGTTCTTGAACGCGGTGCCGCACATCATCGGGACGATTTCCGACGCGATGGTACGTGCGCGCAGCGCGCCCTTGATCTCGGCTTCGGTCAGTTCGCCTTCTTCGAGATACTTGTTCATCAGCTCTTCCGACGCTTCAGCAGCGGTCTCGACCAGCTTCTCGCGCCATTCGTTGGCTTGATCAACGAGCTCGGCCGGGATGTCGCGGTAGTCGAACTTCATGCCCTGCGATGCGTCGTCCCAGTAGATGGCTTTCATCTTGACCAGGTCGACCACGCCGAGGAAGTTCTCTTCGGCGCCGATCGGGATCTGCAGCGGAATCGGGTTGGCCTTCAGGCGCGCGCGCATCTGGTCATAGACCTTGAAGAAGTTCGCACCGGTACGGTCCATCTTGTTGACAAAGGCCAGACGCGGGACTTTGTACTTGTTAGCCTGACGCCACACGGTTTCCGACTGCGGCTGCACGCCACCGACTGCGCAGTAGACCATGCAGGCGCCGTCCAGCACGCGCATCGAACGCTCCACCTCGATGGTGAAGTCGACGTGGCCCGGGGTATCGATGATGTTGATGTGGTGCGGCTCGAAGTTGTTGGCCATACCACTCCAGAAGCAGGTCGTCGCTGCCGAGGTAATGGTAATGCCGCGTTCCTGCTCCTGCTCCATCCAGTCCATCGTCGCTGCGCCATCGTGCACTTCGCCGATCTTGTGGTTCACGCCGGTGTAGAACAGGACGCGCTCGGTGGTGGTGGTCTTGCCGGCATCAATGTGAGCGGAAATACCGATATTGCGGTAGCGCTCAATGGGGGTCTTGCGTGCCATAATTTTTCCTAAATCTTTGAATGGACAAAACCGAGCAGCATTCTGGTTATCAAAATGAGCTCGGCCTGAACAACGGATACTGCGGAGGACCTATATGACCGCCGAGAAGCATTTCTCAAGCGGTCGGCCCTTTTATTAGAAGCGGAAGTGCGAGAACGCCTTGTTCGCTTCAGCCATACGGTGGACTTCGTCACGACGCTTCATCGCGCCGCCGCGGCCTTCTGCTGCTTCCATCAGCTCGCCACCCAGACGTTGCGGCATGGACTTTTCGCTACGCTTGTTTGCGGCTTCGCGCAACCAACGCATAGACAGCGCCATGCGGCGAACCGGACGAACTTCCACTGGCACCTGGTAGTTGGCGCCGCCGACGCGGCGGGATTTCACCTCGACCATCGGCTTGCAGTTGTTGATCGCGGCTACGAACACTTCCAGCGGGTCCTTGCCCGACTTGGACGAGATGTGCTCGAACGCACCGTAGATGATTTGCTCTGCGACCGACTTCTTGCCGGACAGCATCAGAACGTTGACGAACTTGGCGACATCGGTGTTGCCGAATTTCGGATCCGGCAGAATCTCGCGCTTGGGTACTTCACGACGACGTGGCATTTCAATTCCTTCCTGTCTTCAGTTGAGTGCTTGCGCACTCGCGAAAAGCCATCATGACTTTTCACTTACTCGGCCTTCCGGCCGCCTCAACTTAACTATTCAATGTGACCTCGGTATGACGAGATCGCGCATTTATTACTTCTTGGCGCCGGCCTTGGCACGCTTCGCACCGTACTTCGAGCGAGCTTGCTTACGGTCTTTCACGCCCTGGGTATCCAGCGCGCCGCGAACCATGTGGTAACGCACACCCGGCAAGTCCTTGACACGGCCGCCGCGGATCAGCACGACCGAGTGTTCCTGTAGGTTGTGGCCTTCACCGCCGATGTACGAAATGACTTCGAAACCGTTGGTCAGGCGAACTTTGGCGACCTTACGCAGTGCCGAGTTCGGCTTCTTCGGGGTCGTCGTGTAGACACGGGTGCAAACACCGCGCTTTTGCGGGCAGTTTTCCAGTGCCGGCGACTTGCTCTTCACAACCGCGGCTTCACGCGGCTTGCGAATCAGTTGATTGATGGTTGGCATCGTTCTTAATCCAACAAAGTTACTACGTTGATGACCCGGGGTAATTACTAGCCCGGGGACTGAAACCGAGTCCCGACACTGCATGGCACAGGCGACGAAAGCCACTCACCAAAGGGAGCGGCTGAGATGCGTATACGATGCGCAGATTAACGAGAACTCGCGAGTATAGACCTGAAGCAGGACGCGGTCAACCAGCTCGCGGACCGGACCGCGCGGGATCGGCGGAAGAATGGGTAAACGACAAGAGAATGTCGCGCTTGCGACACAAGCAGTGTACGCGGCTTTTTTGTTGTTGTGCAGGGTGCAGATTTCTGTGTGGCAAAAAGGCGATAATGCTGTCCCTTTGCCAATTGTTCCCCGTTCCGCTTTCATGCCCTTCCTGCTGCGCCCGCGTTCCCTGTTCGTCGTCCTGACCTACCTGCTGCTGTCCTGCACTCCGTTCGCCGCCGGCCTGTTCGGCCAGCCGCTGGTGCATGCGGGCGCGATCGCCGGCATCGAGCTGATCTGCTGGATCGGCGTATGGGCCTTGTTCAAGCGTCCGGCTTGGTTTCACTGGCTGCTGCTGCCGGCGTTCCTGGCGCTGCCGGTCGAACTCTATTTATATGCGTTCTACGGCCAGGGCATCTCGACCCACCACCTGGGCATCCTGTTCGAGACCAGCCCGGCCGAGGCGATGGAATTCCTGGGCAACAAGGTCTGGCTGCTGATCGGCGTGTTCGCCGGCGTGCTGGCCTGGTTCGGCGCCAGCTGGCGCGCCGCCTGGATCACGCGCGAACTCGACTGGAACGACGTCTCGCGCCCGATCGTGCTGGGCGTACTGGCGCTGGCCGCCCTGGTGTTCGGCTATGGACTGGAATTCGGCGTGGCGCCCCCGAACCTGGCGCTTGCCGCGCGCCCGGCGCGGGCGGTAACGCCGATCCACCTGGTCAAGGCCGGCGCCAACGCTGGCGCCATTGCCTCTGCCGGCGCTCCAGCCGGCGAGGAGACCGCCGCCCCCGCCGCCGGCAGCGCGCCGCCGCGCCGCGCCCTGCCCCCGCTGGCGCACTGGGCCCGGCTGCCGTTCGACCTCGACGCCTTCGCCCACGCCTGGCCGTTCGGCCTGATGGCGCGCGGCGTCGACTTTTACAAGGAACGCGCCTACCTGGCCAACCTCAACCGGCGCAGCGCCGCGTTCCGCTTCCATGCGCACCAGGCCAATCCGGACGCCGCGCCGCAGCTGGTCGTGATGGTGATCGGCGAATCCTCGCGCTACGACCGCTGGAGCATCAACGGCTATGCGCGCGCGACCAACCCGCTGTTATCGAAGGAAGCCAACCTGGTGACGCTGCCGGACGTGATCACGTCGGTGTCGGCGACCCGCCTGTCGGTGCCGGTGATCCTGTCGCGCAAACCGGCCACGCAAAGCCTGAAAGACGGCTTCTCGGAAAAATCGTTCATCACCGCGTTCAAGGAAGCCGGCTACAAGACGTTCTGGCTGTCGAACCAGATCTCGTTCGGCAAATTCGACACGCCGGTCTCGGTGTTCGCCAAGGAGGCCGACGTGGTCGATTTCCTCAACCTGGGCGGCTTCACCGACAACTCGAATTACGACGAGGTGCTGTTCACGCCCCTGCAGCACGCGGTGCGCGACCCGGCGCCAAAAAAGCTGATCGTGCTGCACACCCTCGGCAGCCACTGGAATTACAGCCGCCGCTATCCCAGGCAATTCGATCAATGGCTGCCCTCGCTGTACGGCGTCGACAATCCGGTCTACACCGACCTGCGCATCAAGACCCCGCTCAACAACAGCTACGACAGCTCGATCCTGTACACCGACTGGTTCCTCGACCACGTGATCGGAACCTTGAAGGAGACCGGGCAAGCGGCATCGATGCTGTACGTGGCCGACCACGGCCAGACCTTGTACGACAACAGCTGCCGCCTGGCCTTCCACGGCCATAACACGCAATACGAATTCCACGTGCCGGCCTTCGCCTGGTATTCGGACGCGTACCAGGACCGCTATCCGGACAAGGTCGCCCAACTGCTGCGCCACCGGAAAGCCCGGCTGGCCACGGAAAACATGTTCCATACGCTGCTCGACATGGCCGATCTGCGCTATCCGGACGAGCATCTCGAATGGAGCTTCGTGAACGCGCGCTTCAAGCAGCACAAGCGCTATGTCGACAGTTATGGATGGACCGATTACGACAATGCGGTCATGAAGGGGGATTGCCGCGAGGTGATTGCACGCGGCAAGCCTCTGGCGCGGGAGTGAGCGGCGCATTGGGTAGAATGCGGCAATGCAGGCTGACCGGGAGCAGAAATGAAGATCGCCGTATATAGCACACGCCGCTACGACAAGACCATGCTGACCGAAGCCAACGCGGGCGCAGGCCACGAACTCCGTTTCATGGAAGACCGGCTGACCAGCACCAGCGCCGTGCTGGCCAAGGACTGCGAGGCTGTCTGCGTGTTCGTCAACGACAACGTCGACGCCGAGGTGCTCGGGATATTGGCGATGCAGGGCACGCGGCTGATCGCGACACGCTCGACCGGATACAACCATATCGACGCCCAAGCTGCGCAAGACATGGGCATCGCGGTCGTGCGCGTCACCGACTACTCGCCGCATTCGGTGGCCGAGTTTGCGGTGGGCCTGCTGCTGGCGGTGAATCGCAAGATCGCGCGCGCGAGCAACCGCACGCGCGACGGCAACTTCGACCTCGAAGGCCTGATGGGCTTCGACCTGCACGGCAAGACCGTCGGGGTCATCGGCACCGGCAAGATCGGCCTCATTTTTGCGCGCATCATGGCCGGTTTCGGTTGCTCGCTGGTGGGTTACGACATGTTTCCCTCGCCGGCGTTCGAAGCGCTGGGCGGACGGTATGTCAGCATCGATGAGCTGCTCCGTTGCAGCGACGTCGTGTCGCTGCACTGCCCGCTGACGCCGGAAACCCATCACATCGTGGACGCAGCCTCGCTGGCGCGCATCAAACGCGGCTGCATCCTGGTCAACACCAGCCGCGGCGGCCTGGTCGACACCGAATGCGCGATCGCCGCGCTGAAGACCGGCCAGCTAGGCGGCCTGGCGATCGACGTGTACGAGCAGGAAGCCAGCCTGTTCTTCCAGGACCTGTCCTCGACGATAATCACCGATGACGTAATCCAGCGTCTGGTGGCCTTCCCGAACGTAATCGTGACGGGCCATCAGGCCTTCTTCACGGTCGAGGCGATCGGCCAGATCATGCGCACCACCATCGAAAGCATCACCGACTTCGCGCTTGGACGCACGCTGCGCAACCGGATTCCGGCGCCATGAGGGCATGGCGGACAGGCCGGACCAGCCGGCCCGTGGTCTAGGCGCGGCCGCCCTCGCTCGCCAGTAGAGCGGCGTCCGGCTCCGCGCGCCGCTGTCCCGCCAGCCAGGCCGCCACCCGCTCGGCCTGGCGCTGGACGCCCCCATCGAACCCATGTGCCGCCAGCAGCGCCACCCCATTGGTCCGCCCCAGCACGCCGGCTTCCATATGCAGCGCGCCATCGGCATCGCGCACGATGCGCCACGGGTCCAGCCGATGCGCCAGCAACGGCCCGAGCACCAGGTTGTGCGAAGACACCAGCACCAGCGCATCCTGGGCCAGCGCGTCGACCACGGCCGCCGCCGCGGACACCGCTTCCTCGTGATTGGTCCCGCGGAACACCTCGTCGATCAGACACACGACCGGCCGCGCCGACGCAGCCGCCAGCAGCTCACGTGCGCGCGCCAGTTCGGCGATATACAAGCTCTGGCCGCCCAGCAGCGAATCCTCGTTCTGCATGCTGGCCACGACCGGCAGCGCAGGCAGGACGGCCTGCTGCGCGTAGCAAAAGCCGAAAGCGCGCGCCGCCGCCAGGTTCAGGCCGACCGTGCGCAGGAAGGTGCTCTTGCCGACGCCATTCTGGCCGGACAGGAAAGCGCCCTTGCCCTCCAGGCCGATCGACAGCGCGCCGGCATCCTCGAGCAGCGGATGCACGCCACCAATCAGCCGCAGTGTCCGCTGTCCGCCGCTGTCCGACCAGCACCAGGGCGCGCCCGCGCGCGCGCGCGTGCGCAGGTGGCGCGCAAGGGCGACGTCGGCTTCGAGCTCGGCGCACAGCTGGAAGCACTCGCGCAGGAAGGTGCGCTGGCCGAACACCAGGCCGACGCTGTGAAAATAATGCCGGAGTTCGGCCGCCAGGAACCAGTTCGTGTATTCGGCCATGTCCGGCACCGCCTCCGCCACCGGCGAGCGCGACAGAGCACGGCTCAGGCGTCCGCCGACGGTCGCGCGGCCGGCGAACGCCTCGGTCAATGGCAAGCCGCTGCCATCGAGCAGCGAGCAGGCGCGCAGCAGCATCTGCAAGGCGCGCACCGAGCGCCGCCACGGGCCGATGCGGTCCTGGTAGCGCATGCGCGTCGTGACCAGGAAATACATGGCGACGCCGGCGCCGACCCAGCCCAAGGGCGACACCAGCAGCGCCGCCGCGATCGAGGCCGCCAGCAGCAGCGGCAGCCACAGCAGATGGCTGATCCAGCCAGGGCGCACCGGCTGCTCGTCTTCGAACAGCAGCGTGGCGACCTCGATGTCGGCCGCGCGCAGGCAGGCCAGCTTGCCATGCAGCGCCTCGAGCTGCGCCGGGTCTTCCATCAGCCGGCTCACGCGCGCACGCTGCGCGGCCACTCCGGACACGTTGGACACGTCCGTGCCCGCGCGCAGGCGACGGTACAGCACCTGGCGTCCGAAGATGCTCACGTCAGGGCTCAGCGTGTCCAGGTAGCGCGCGAGCAGCAGGTCGCGCCAAGTGGGGTCGTCGAGTTCGGCCGTGCGATCGGCGCCGCGCACGCGCAACAGCTGGGCCAGGTCGGTGGGCGCGAACGGATAATCCTGGGGCACAGGTTCGGCAGGCTGGAACAGGCGGGCGATGTGCCCGCCGAGCGGACGCCAGGCGCGCAGCAGCTGAAACAGGAGCGGAGTCATGAGGCGCTTTCCACGGCCGGGCCGGATTTTGTTGTCAGGAAATTGCGGACGCTTTCCAGAATATCAAGCCGCCTGTTGAGTACTGCAGCGTCCGCGCTGTCCGCGCTGTCCGTTCCCGCCGCCGCGCGGACGCGTCCGGACACCCTATGCAGCAAGGGTTTTCAATGCAATCAACGACTTAGGCGGTGGCACGCTTCGTGCAAATACTCGGGTGTCCAAACACGAGAAGCCATCATGATCCGCGACACTTCCCACCAAGACGCCGTCATCGCCCCGCGCGCCGGCCACAAGCTGAAACGCCGCACCCTGTGGATCGGCGGCGCGGCCGGCATCGCCGTGCTGTTCGTGGCGCTGCTGTCGACCTGGCGCAGCAGCGAGGCGTCGGTCAGCGGCTCGCGCCTGCGCATCGCCGAGGTCACGCGCGGCACGCTGGTGCGCGACGCCTCGGTCAACGGCCGCGTCGTCGCCGCGGTCAGCCCGACGCTGTACGCCAAGGCGCCGGCCACCGTCAACCTGAAGGTCGCGGCCGGCGACACCGTCAAGAAAGACCAGGTGCTGGCCGTGCTGGAGTCCCCGGACCTGTCCGACGCATTGAAGAAGGAAGTCTCGAACTACGAACAATTGAAGGCCGAGGTCGAGCGCCAGAAGATCCTGGCGCGCAAGCAGAAGCTGCTGGCGCAGAAGGACGCCGACACCGCCGAGATCGACCGCCTGTCGGCCCAGCGCACGCTGGAGCGCTACCAGAGCGTGGGCGAGCTCGGCATCATCGCCAAGATCGACTTCCAGAAGGCCAAGGACGCGGTGCAGTCGGCGCAGATCCGCGCCAGGCACGCGGCCGAAGCGGCCACGCTCGAAGGCGACGACGTCGCGCTGTCGATCAAGACCAAGGCCAACGAACTGGAACGCGCGCGCCTGTCGATGGAAGAGGCGCAGCGCCGCGTCGACGAACTGACCGTGCGCGCGCCGGTCGACGGCTTCATCGGCACGCTCAACGTGCAGAACCGTATGGTGGTCGCCGCCAACGCGCCGCTGATGACGCTGGTCGATTTGTCCAAGCTCGAAGTCGAGATCGAAGTGCCGGAGACCTACGTGAACGATCTCGGCATCGGCATGCACGCCGAAGTCACCCTGCCCTCGGGCAGCGCGACCGGCACGCTGTCGGCGCTGTCGCCGGAAGTGGTCAAGAACATGGTGCTGGCGCGCGTGCGCTTCGATGGCGAGCAGCCCAAGGGACTGCGCCAGAGCCAGCGCGTGACGGCGCGCCTGCTGATCGAAGAGAAGCCGAACGTGCTGATGGTGGCGCGCGGTCCCTTCGTCGAAAGCGAGGGCGGACGCTACGCCTACGTGGTGCGCGGCGGCATCGCCACCCGCACGCCGATCCAGATGGGCGCGACCAGCATCTCGGCGGTCGAAATCCTGTCCGGCCTGAAGCAAGGCGACAAGGTGGTCGTCGCCGGCACCGACGCCTTCAACAACGCAAAAAACGTCTCGATCAACCAATAACCGAACCTGAAAGGACAAGACCATGCTGCGCATGACCAATCTGTCTAAAGTTTATCGCACCCACATGATCGAGACGCACGCGCTGCGCGGCTTCGAGATCGACGTCAGGGAAGGCGAATTCGTCACCGTGACCGGCCCGTCCGGCTCGGGCAAGACCAGCTTCCTCAACATCGCCGGCCTGCTCGAGGAATTCAGCGCGGGCGAGTACGTGCTCGACGGCGTCAACGTCAAGGGCCTGGACGACAACGCACGCTCGAAGCTGCGCAACGAAAAGCTCGGTTTCATCTTCCAGGGTTTCAACCTGATCCCGGACCTGAATTTGTTCGACAACGTCGACGTCCCGCTGCGCTACCGCGGCTTCAATGCCGCCGAACGCAAGAAGCGCATCGAGGACGCGCTGGCCAAGGTCGGCCTGGCGTCGCGCATGAAGCACTATCCGGCCGAGCTGTCCGGCGGCCAGCAGCAGCGCGTGGCCATCGCGCGCGCGCTCGCGGGCTCGCCCAAGCTGCTGCTGGCCGACGAGCCGACCGGTAACCTCGACACGCAGATGGCGCGCGGCGTGATGGATCTGCTGGAAGAGATCAACGCCGCCGGCACGACCATCCTGATGGTGACCCACGACCCCGAGCTGGCGGTGCGCACCAGCCGCAACGTGCACATCGTCGACGGTCAGGTGTCGGACCTGGTGCGCAAGACCCCGACGCTGGTCGACAGCGCCGCCACCGCATAAGGAATCGCCATGTTCAGCTATTACTTCAAGCTCGGCGTGCGCAGCCTGCGCCGCAATCCGGTGCTGACCGCGCTGATGGTGATCACGCTGGCGGTCGGCGTCGCGGCCAGCATGTCGACGCTGACCATCCTGCACATGATGTCGAACGACCCGATCCCGCACAAGAGCGAGCGCCTGTTCGTGCCGATCATCGACAATGGTCCGCTCGAAGACTACACGCCGAGGGAGCCGAACAAGGACCGCCAGATCAGCTACCAGGATGCGATGAGCATCGTCAAGAGCGGCCAGGGCGTGCGCCGTACCGCCTTGTACGCCGTGAGCGTCCCGGTCGAACCGCCCAGGCGCGACATGCAGCCTTTCAGCGCCGCCGGGCTCGCGCCCACGCATGACTTCTTCGCCATGTTCGACGTGCCCTTCCTGCGCGGCCAGGCCTGGAGCGCGGCCGACGAGGCGCGCGGCGCCGACGTCGTGGTCCTGAGCCGCCGGCTGGCCGACAAGCTGTACGGCGACACCGATCCGGTCGGCCAGCGCCTGACGATGCTGGGTGTCCCCTACACCATCGTCGGCGTGACCGGCGACTGGGCGCCGCTGCCGCGCTTTTACCAGCTCTCGGGCGGGCCACGCTTCGGCAACAGCGAGGAGTTCTTTATCCCGCTGGCCAGCGCGGTTCGCCACGAGGCCGGCATCAACGGCGGCATCAGCTGCTCGGGCACGACCGATCCCGGCTTCGCCGCCTTCCTGGCCTCGGAATGCACCTGGATCACCGCCTGGGTCGAGACGGAATCGGCGGGTGCACGCGGCGACTTGCAATCCTGGCTCGACAGCTACGCGGACGAACAGCGCAAGCTGGGCCGCCTGAAGCGCCACGCGCCGAACATGCTGTACAACGTCCGTGAATGGCTGGAATACGGCAAGGTGGTCCCGAAGGACAGCAAGCTGCAGGCCTGGCTGGCGTTCGGCTTCCTGCTGCTGTGCCTGGTGAACACGGTCGGCCTGCTGCTCGCCAAGTTCTCGGCGCGCGCCTCCGAGATCGGCGTGCGCCGCGCATTGGGCGCCTCGCGCGCCGAGATCTTCCGCCAGTTCCTGATCGAGACCGGCGTGGTCGGACTGGTCGGCGGCGGGCTCGGACTGCTGCTTGCCTTCGGCACCCTGGCCCTGCTGCGCCTGAACAACAAGGAGATGGCGGGCGTCGCCACCATGGACGTCAAAATGCTGGGCCTGACCTTCGTGCTGGCCGTGGGCGCGGCGGTCCTGGCCGGCTTGCTGCCGACCTGGCGCGCCTGCCAGGTCACGCCCGCCATCCAGCTCAAATCCCAGTAAGGAGAACGCAATGGAATTCCGTCCCATCCTGTCCGCGCTGCTGCGCAACAAGACCGGTCCGATCCTGGTGGCCCTGCAAGTCGCCATGAGCCTGGCCATCCTGGCCAATGCCGTCCACATCGTCAGCGAGCGGCGCGGCGTGGTGACCCGCCCGTCCGGGCTGTCCGACGAAGCCTCGACCTTCTACCTGTCGGTGCGCACGCTCGGCGACGAGACGCCGGAAAAGCAGCTCGCCGACATCAAGCGCCAAGCCGACCTACTGCGCGCCGTCGGCGGCGTGGCCTCGGTCGCGCAGGTCAGCCAGATGCCGATGTCGCAGAGCGGCTGGGTCACCAGCGTGAAGCTGGACCCGCGCCAGGAAAAGACCAGCACGGTCGCTTCCGTGTACGTATCCGGCGATTCGCTGGTCAAGACCTTCGGCCTGCAGCTGGTCGACGGCCGCGACTTCCTGCCCGGCGAGGTCGCGGAAATCAACGACAGCATCGAAGAGGTGAGGCCGCAGGCCATCATCGTCACCCGGGCGCTGGCGGACAAGCTGTGGCCGGGGCAGTCAGCGATCGGCAAGACGCTGTACGTCACCAGCAAACCCGGCGCCGGCAGCCGTGTGGTCGGCGTCGTCGAGCGCCTGATCAGCGCGCATGCCCAAACCAGCAACGACGACTGGCAGGGCGTCATCTATCCGCAGCGCCAGTTCGGCTCCGGCAAGGCGATGTTCGCGATCCGCACCGAGCCGGGCCAGCGCGACCGCGTGATGAAGGAAGCCGAAGCGGCGCTGCGCAAGTCCTCGGCCCTGCCGCTGATCGTCAAGGCCGACACCGTCGAAGGCGACCGCCGGCGCCGCTACCGCAACGACGTCGCCCTGCAATGGACACTGATGGCGGTCAGCGCCCTGCTGCTGCTGATCACCTGCTGCGGCATCGTCGGCATGGCCAGCCTGTGGGTCACGCAGCGCCGCAAGCAGATCGGCGTGCGCCGCGCGCTGGGGGCGCGCCGCGTCGACATCCTGCGCTACTTCCTGCTCGAGAATTTCATGATCACCAGCGCCGGCGTGTTCGGCGGCGTGGCGCTCGGCCTGGCGCTGAACCAGCTGCTGGTGAGCCAGCTCGAGATGGCGCGCCTGCCGGCCGGCTACCTCGTGTTCGGGGCGCTCGGCTTCTGGCTGCTCGGTGTGCTGGCGGCCTACGGTCCGGCCTGGAAAGCGGCCAGCATCTCGCCGGCGACTGCAACCCGCAGCGTCTGAGCAGTGTTATCCTGATGGCCATGCCTACCGTTCTGATCATCGATGACAACGCCGCCGTCGGCATGGCGCTCGACGTGCTGTTTTCCCTGCACGACATCGGCGCGCTGCGCGCCGCCTCGCCGGAGGAGGGCCTGGACGTCCTCGCACGCGAGCCGGTGGACCTGGTGATCCAGGACATGAACTTCAGCGCCGACACGACGTCCGGCGAGGAAGGCGTGGCGCTGTTCAAGGAGATCCGCAAGCGCCATCCCGACCTGCCGGTGATCCTGCTGACGGCCTGGACCCACCTCGACGCGGCGGTCGACCTGGTCAAGGCCGGCGCCGCCGACTACCTGCCCAAGCCCTGGAACGACGACCGCCTGCTGGCGACCGTCACCAACCTGATCGAACTTTGCCAGGCCAATCGCGCCCTGACCCAGCGGCTGCAGCGCGAACGCCGCGCCCGCAACGAACTGGAACGGCAGTACGACCTGCGCGGCCTGGTCTGGGCCGACCCGGCCACCGAGCGCGTGCTGAGCCTGGCCTGCCAGGTCTCGCGCGCCGACGTGCCGGTCCTGATCACCGGTCCGAACGGCACCGGTAAGGAGCGCATCGCCGAGATCATCCAGGCCAACTCCAGCGTGCGCGAGGGCCCCTTCGTCGTGCTCAACTGCGGTGCCCTGCCCGCCGAGCTGATCGAGGCCGAGCTGTTCGGCGCGGACGCCGGCGCCTACACCGGCGCTTCCAAGGCGCGCGAGGGCAAGTTCGAGGCGGCCGACGGCGGCACGCTGTTTTTGGACGAGATCGGCAACCTGCCGCTGGCCGGGCAGATGAAACTGCTGCGCGTGCTCGAGACCGGACGCTTCGAGCGGCTCGGCTCGAACCGCGAGCGGCAGGTGAAGGTGCGCGTGATCAGCGCCACCAATGCGGATTTGCAGGCGATGATCCGCGCCGGAACCTTCCGCGAAGACTTGTACTACCGTCTCAACCTGATCGAACTGAAGCTGCCGGCGCTGGCCGCGCGTCCGGGCGACATCCTGCCGCTGGCGCGCGGCTTCCTGGCGCCCGGCAAGTCCCTGCAGCCGAGCGCCGAGGCCGCGCTGCAGGCGCACGCCTGGCCCGGCAACGTGCGCGAACTGAAAAACGTGATGGCGCGCGCCAACCTGCTGGCCCAGGGCGAGGTCATCAAGCCGGCCGACCTCGGCCTGCCGGTGGCGCCCACCGGCGGCGCGCAGGAGGCCGAACCGGACCGCGACGCCATCGTGCAGGCGCTCGCGCGCGCGGGCGGCGTGATCGCCCAGGCAGCCGGCGAGCTCGGGCTGTCGCGTCAGGCGCTATATCGCCGCATGGAGCGCCTCGGCATCGCGCGCGCGGGCTGACGGCGTGACGGCATGAAAACCACGCGCGGCTTTCGGCTTTCGCTGGTCACGCGCTGGTCGGCGCTGGTCGGCACGCTGCTGGCGGTCGGGATCCTGGTCGCGCTGGCGCTTGACCACCTGATGCCCGGCCGGCCGCTGGCGGTGCTGGCGATCTGCCTGCTGTGCGTGGTGCCGATCGCGCTGATCACGATCCGCTCGCAAATCCAGCCGATCCTGTCGCTGTTCCGGGCGCTGGAAGGTACCGTGACGAGCTACCGCGACGGCGATTTTTCGTTCGGCCTGCACTGGGCCCAGAACGACGAGCTGTCCGACCTGGTCCAGGCCCACAACGCGCTCGGCGACGTGCTGCGTGCGCAGCGCCTCGACCTGGTCCAGCGCGAGCTGCTGCTCGACACCATGGTGCAGAACACGCCGGTGGCGATGCTGCTGGTGAGCGGGCAAGCCGGCGCCCAGCGCAGCATCGTCTACGCCAACCTGGCCGCGCGCCAGCTGCTGTTCGAAGGCCGCAAGCTCGAAGGCCATGCGCTGGATGAGGTGCTGGCCCAGGCGACGCCGGCGCTGGTCGAGGCGCTGGCGCGCGGCGGCGACGGCCTGTTCACCGCCGGCGAAGGCGAGGACGAGGAGGTGTACCACCTGGCGCGGCGCGACTTCAGCCTGAACGGGCGGCGCCACGAACTGCTGCTGCTGCGCCAGCTCACGGTCGAGCTGCGGCGCCAGGAGGTGCAGACCTGGAAAAAGGTGATCCGCGTGATCAGCCACGAGTTGAACAATTCGCTGGCCCCGCTGGCCTCGCTCGCCCACTCCGGCGCGGCGCTGGTGCGGCGCGGCCAGGTCGAGCGCCTGCCGGAGATCCTGGACACCATCGGCGAGCGCACGCGCCACCTGGAAAGCTTCATCCTCGGCTATGCGCGCTTCGCCAAGCTGCCGACGCCGCGCATCGACACCATCCCCTGGCGCGACTTCGTGGCCGGCCTGGCCGCGCACGTGGCGTTCCGCCTGGTCGGCGCGCTGCCCGAGGAACCGGCCCGGATCGACCGCGTGCAGATGGAGCAGGCCCTCATCAACCTGCTCAAGAACGCCCACGAATCCGGCTCGCATCCGACCCAGGTCGAGCTGCAGATCCGCCGCATCAATGATCCAAACCGGGACGGGGCGCACGAGGTGGTGCGCATCGACGTGCTCGACCGCGGCGCCGGCATGAACGACGCCGTGCTGACCAATGCGCTGGTACCGTTCTATTCGACCAAGCGCAGCGGCACCGGCCTGGGCCTCGCGCTCGCGCGCGAGATCGCCGAGGCGCACGGCGGGCGCATCCTGCTGGCCAACCGCGAGGGCGGCGGGCTGGCGGTGACGATGATCCTGCCGGTCGGCTAAGCGGTCGGGTAAGATATCTGCATGCCTAGTCCCGACCCCCGCTTCTCCCAGCCCGGCCACCCGCCGGCCACCATCACCGAATTCGAAGGCGTGCGCTCGCTGCACCTGGGCACCTCCTGGGTGCAGGGCGCGATGCGTCTGGCCCGTCCGGACGCGATCGAACTCGAATACGTGCAGATGATGATGATGTGGATGCTGTTCGTCGAACGGCCGCGCCGCATCGCCCAGCTCGGGCTGGGCAGCGCCGCGCTGACCAAGTTCTGCTGGCAGCGTTTTCCCGAGGCACGGGTCGAGGTCGCCGAGCTGAACCCGAACGTGATCGCGATCTGCCACGACTATTTCGGCCTGCCGCCCAACGATGCGCGGCTGGACGTGCGCGAGATGGACGCGCTCGACTTCGTGATGGATGCGCGCCGCCACGGCACGCTCGACGTGCTGCAGGTCGATTTATATGACGAACAAGCGCGCGGCCCGGTGCTCGACACGCCCGAGTTCTACCAGGCCTGCGCCGACTGCCTGGCGCCGGGCGGCATCATGACCGCCAACGTGTTCGGCGACTTCATCAACTACGACAAGAACCTGCAGGCGATGGAGCAGGCCTTCGATGCCGTGGTCTGGCTGCCCGAGGTGCACGACGCGAATATCGTCGTGATCGCGTTCAAGGAGGCGCCGCAAATCGATTTCGCCGTGCTGTACGAGCGCGCCGCCGAGATCAAGCGGCGCTACAACCTGCCGGCCAAGACCTGGGTCAATGGTCTGAAGGAATGGATGCGCGACCACCTGGGCTGATGCCGATACCTGTTCTGCCGGCACGGCCCCAGCAAGTTCCCCGTTATCCGCCACGCATAACTGAGCTATCGCAACCCAGCTGATTGAGCTACTGGCATCGTCAAGCTTCGTCATCAGACTTTCTGACGGAGCACAAGGATGAACGTACTTATGGTCGGCGTTGGTAACGCCGGTTGTGCGCTGGGGGCGATCCTGGCCCTCGATGGGCATCGGGTCGGGTTGTTGAAGACATCGCACGCCCTGCACGACGAAAATTTCGACAAGGTAAGCGCAACCCGCGCGATCACGCTGCGCGGTCCGCGCGACGCCCTGCCGCGCACCGCCCGCCTGGCGTTCGCCACGCGCGACGCCGACGAAGCCTTCGAGATGGCGCCGGACGCCGTCATCGTCACCACCCAGACCCAGTACCACCCGCAGGTGGCCGCATTGATCGGCCCACGCCTGGACGGGCGCGAACTGGTGCTGCTGGCGCCCGGCTACATGGGCTCCTGCCACTTCCAGCGCTGGCAGCGCGCGGCCGGCTTCCTGCTGGCCGAAGGCGAGAGCCTGCCTTACGATGCGCGCCTGGCCCAGCCGGGCGTGGTCGACGTCCTGTTCAAGAACGTGCGCAACGCGCTGGCCTTCGTGCCGCGCGGGCGCGCCGAGGAAGGGCTGGCGCGCGCGGCGCGCCTGTTCCCGACCTATGTCGCCACGCGCAGCAACATCGTCGAATCGGCGCTGCACAATCCGAACCTGATCGTGCACACCATCGGCACGCTGCTCTCGGCCAGCCGCATCGAGTATGCGCAGGGCGAATTCTGGATGTACCGCGAAGCCTTCACGCCCTCGGTGCTGCGCCTGCTCGACCGGCTCGACCGCGAGAAGAACGCGGTGATCGCGGCCACCGGCGGCATTCCCTCGCCCTACTTCGACGAATGCCGCTTCCGCAACGAGGAAGACCTGAGCCAGAGCGGCATCGCCGTGTTCCGCCGCTACGCGCGCGAGGGCGGGCCGAAGGGCCCAGGCAGCATCGACTCGCGCTTCGTCACCGAGGACGTGCCGATGGGGCTGGCGCTGCTGTCCTCGATCGGGCGCACGGTCGAGGTGCCGACCCCGGTCGCCGATGCGCTGATCGTGCTGGCCGGCGGCCTGCTCGACCGCGACTTCGCCATCGAGGCGCGCACGCTGTCCAGCCTCGGCCTGGGCGACCTGTCGGCGGACGAGCTGCGCCACACACTCAACCACTGAACCCGACACGGAACGCGAGCCAACCATGACCACGCCCGGAACCCTGCACGACTGGATGGCGCGCCGCTACTATGCCTGGCGCCCCTGGCTGCCGACGCGCGCGCTGTACCACCCCGACCACTTCCGCATCCGCGCCTGGCTGGCGCGCGACGGCGACGGCGGCCTCGCGCGCGCCCGCGAACGCCTGCGCGCGACGCTCGCGCATGCGCTGACCCACGTGCCGCACTACCGCGACAGCGTGCGCCTGAGCGCCGCCGAAGCGCAGCACGAACCGCTCGACGAGGTGCTGGCGCGCTTTCCCTACCTGACCAAGGACGAGGTGATGGCGCGCCAGCGCAGCTTCCTGGACTGCCGGCTCGACCCGCGCCGCCTGCTGTACGCGACCAGCGGCGGCTCGTCCGGCCAGGGCATCGGCGTCTGGCGCAGCAAGCGCCTGGCCGACATCGAAAAGGCCTTCTTCGCGCACGAATGGGGGCGCTTCGGCTTCTCGTTCGACAAGGCGCGCATCCTGCGCATCGGCGCCGACGCGCGCCGCCTCGCGCACGAGGGACCGGCCCGGGTGGTGGGCAACCGCCTGATGCTGTCGCCCTACCACATCCATGCCGGGCACCGGGCCGCGATCGCGGCGGCGATCGAACGCTTCCGGCCGCGCTACGTCCACGCCTACCCGAGTTCGGCCGCGACCCTGGCCGAGCTGCTGGCCGCCGATCCGCCGACGATGGGCGTGCGCGCCGTGCTGCTGGCTTCGGAACCGGCGACCCCTGGCCAGCTGGCGGCGATCGAGCGCCTGTTCGGCTGCCCGATCTCGCTCAACTACGGCCTGTCCGAGCGCACCAACCTGGCCTTCGCCGACCACAACCAGCACGGCACCATGAACTACCGCTTCCAGCCACTGTACGGCTGGAGCGAAAACCGCATGGAGGGCGAGCGCTGCGAGATCGTCGGCACCTCGCTGTGGAACGACGTGATGCCACTGATCCGCTACCGCACCGGCGACTACGGCCGCATCGACGCCAACGGCCGCTGCGCCGCGATCGACGGACGCGGCCACGAATTCCTGGTCGACCGCAACGGCCGCCGCGTGCCCGGCCTGGCAATCAGCATCGACGAGGCCACCTGGGACTTCGTGCGCCTGTACCAGGTGCGCCAGCGCCGCCCCGGCGAGATCATACTGGCGGTGGTGGGGCGCCACGGGCGCCTGGCGCCGGAACAGCGCGCCTTCCTGCTCGAGGCCCAGCAGCGCCGCTGGGGCGGCTTCTTCGACATCTCGCTGCAGGAGGAAAGCGACATCCCGCTGGCGCCGAACGGCAAGCGGCGCCTGGTGGTCAGCGCCTTGTCGGCATGAGGCGCAGGCTCAGGGCGCGCTGTGCGCCGGCATCGCCTGGCGCCACCACGCGCCGCCGGCCTGCGGCTGCGCCAGCGACAAGCGCTCGCCCATCATCGGCGTGGCCAGCTCGACGCCCTGCGTGTGCGCCAGCGCCGCGATGCGCTCGAAAGGCTCGTACCAGGGATGGAAAGCCAGGTCGAAGGTGCCGTTGTGGATCGGCACCAGCCAGCGGCCGCGCACGTCGAGGTGGGCCTGCAGCGTTTCCTCGGGCTGCATGTGGACCTCGGGCCAATCGGTGTTATAGGCGCCGTTCTCGATCAGCGTGACGTCGAACGGGCCGTAGCGCTCGCCGACTTCCTTGAAGCCGGCGTGGTAGCCGGTATCGCCGCTGAAGAAGATGTTCAGCGTGGTGTCCGCACTGCGCGCGTGGATGATCCACGACACCCACAGCGTGGTGTCCTCGTCGCGCGGGGTGCGGCCGGAGAAATGGCGCGCCGGGCCGGCGGTCAGGCGCAGGCCGCCGGCTTCGGTCGACTGCCACCAGTCGAGCTGGCGCACTTTATTCGCATCGACGCCCCAGCCGATCAGACGGTCGCCGACGCCCAGCGGCGTGACGAACACCTGCGCCCTGTCCTTCAGGCGCAGGATGCTGGCGTGGTCGAGGTGGTCGTAATGGTCGTGCGACAGGATCACGCCGGCCAGCGGCGGCAGATCCTCGATGGCGATCGGCGGCGCATGGAAGCGCTTCGGTCCGATGAACTGGAACGGCGACGCATATTCCGAGAACACCGGGTCGGTCAGCCAGAAGCGTCCGTCCAGCTTGAGCAGCATGGTCGAATGGCCGAGGCGCCACAGGCTGGCGTCCGGCGCCGCCTCGAGTTCGGCGCGGGTCAATGCATGCAGCGGCAGCGGGCGGTCCGGCACCGTGGTCTTGGGCTTGTCGAAGAACATGCGCCGCATGAGGCCAAGCGTCTTCTTCAGACCCATGGGTTGGCGCGGGATCACGTTGCGGAAGCGCCCGTCGGGGCGGCGCAGGGCCCCGGTCGGCGTCGACGAGACTTCAGGCGATGCGGTCGGCTGGTTCATGGCATGGACGCGTGAAATGGAATGTCGCCGATCATCTCACGTTCCGCTCTTCCCTGCCGACCATCTTCGGCTTTGGAGCTAGTACGGCGAGCCGATGCAACGCAGCCATGGGGGCTTTTGTCAGGCGCTCTTACAGGGTGTGGACGAAATCAACCTTGATAAGCGAGCCTGCTGAGTAGCATACGTGCCTCGGCCAGCCAAACCCAAGCCGCTGATACCGCGAGTTTGCGGTCGTGATGCATCACTGTGCGGCGCCAGCGTTCGGTCCAAGCGTGGGTTCGTTCAACGACCCAGCGTTTGGGCAGGATCGTGAATCCTGAGTTGATAACAGCAGTTGGCTCAGATGTCGTCTTGGGATCGTGCAGCGTTCCGATCGTGCTGTTACCTGGACGACGAACGACTTCGACACGAATATGATGCGCCTGCTCGATATCATGGGCGCACTTCCCACCGTACGCGCCGTCGGTGTAAAGCTTTTCGAGCCGAGGGCTCTTGGCGCACGCTTGCGCAACCACGGCTGCGGCAGCATCTCGGTCCTGCACGCTCGCGGCGGTCACCGTGACTGCGATGAGCAGCCCCATTGTATCGACGACGAGATTGCGCTTTCGTCCTTTGACCTTCTTGCCTGCATCGAATCCGCTTTCGCCACCTTGTGGCGACGCGCGAGTGGACTGTGCATCGATCACTGCTGCGGCCGGCGTACTCGCGCGTCCCATTCGTGCACGCCATTGTTCGCGCAGCCGGTCCTGCATCTGCTCGAATACGCCGGCTTCGACCCAGCGCGAAAATGCCTTGTAGACCGCCTGCCAAGGTGGAAACGTCTCGGGTAACAGCCGCCAGGCGCAACCCGTGCGCAGTACATACGAGCACGCATTTACCAGATCGCGGCGGCTGTAATGCACAGGCGTGCCTCGTTTTCCTGGTAATCGCTCGAACAAATCAGCGACCAGCTCCCACTCGGCATCTGTCAGATTGGTGCTGTATGGGGAAATATCCTTGCGTCGGTGCACTGCCGTGTAGCCATACCGTTTGGCGCCCTCAGCTCGCTCCGTATGCGCGCGGCGCGCTGGCTTGAGCCGTACGATGCCTTGCGCACGCAGCACGCGTCGAATCGTTGCATCGCAAACGCGTAACCCACAGCGGCGATGCAGCTCGTCGGCGATTTCATGCAAACTGGCTTGGGCGCGCTCCGTCACGATGTCGTGCAAAATCGCGATATGCTCAGGCTTCAACGCCGGCGGCCTGCCGCCAACGTTGCTTGAGGGCTCAGTACCGTCGAGTGGATGTTTCGTTGCCATGGCATGCTCCTTCCACATCGGGATAGCATGCCACAGCTACGTTATTGATTTTGTCTACACCCTCTTAGCGGCGTTCGCGCCACCAGAGGCCGAGCATGGCCAGCGCGAACACCACGCCGAACGGCCAGGCCGGCAGCGGCCGCGTGCCGGTAGCGGGTGCGACCGCCGCACGCGCGGCGTAGCGGGCGGTGGCGGCGCGGCGTTCGCGGCGCTGCCACAGCGGCCAGTCCTTGTCGGCGTACACGTAAACGGCGCCTTCGACCGGCCTGGCGCCTTGTGCCTGCATCCGCAGCCAGCCGCTGCGCTGCGGCCAGACGGCGGCGCAGGCGGCGTCGACGTGGTCCGCACGACGCTGCCAGGCCAGGGTCTGTGTCAAGGCCGGGAACACCACGCCGGGCGATGCCGCCAGCGCATCGCCGCGCGCACACACGGCCAGCCGTTGTCCGGGCAGCGGCATTTCTTCGGGCTCGAGCCAGGCGATGTCGCGGCTGCGCCGCACTTGCAGGCGGTCCAGCACGCTCTGCCACCACAGCGCCAGCGCGCGCGGCTGCTCGATCGCGTGGCGGTGCCAGTCGCCCACGGCCAGCCAGCCGATGCGGCCCTGCTGCCAGTCGCGCGTCCACAGGCCGCGTGTCTCCAGGCCGCTTTCGCCCTGCCACTCGCCTGCCTGCGCAGCGTTCGGGGCCAGGCCGGCCACGGTCATCGGCAGCGCGCCTTCGATGGTCTTGTTGGCCGGCTGTGGGGCCAGCGCCAGCGCCACGCTGCGGCTCCAGGCGCCGGCGTCCTGCGCGTTCGCGCCCAGCACCAGCAGGCGTCCCCCGGCAGCCACGCGCGCCAGCAGGGCGGCACGCTCGCCGGCCGGCGCATGCTCGAACCAGGCCGCGTCGACGATCTCCAGGTCGGGCGTTTGAATCGGGTCGCGCGCGGTCTCGGCGCGCCGCAGGTTCTTGCCCAGTTCGATCTGCCAGTCGATGGCCGCGTTGCTGTTGGCGAGCAGTTCGTCGAGCGTGCGCAGGTCGAACGACGGGGCGTTGAAACGGCCGCGCACCTGCAGCGGCAGCGGCTCGCGCACGCGCACCGGGACCGGTCCCCGGTCGACCGGCTTGCCGTCGGCATCGAGCAGGCGCGCTTGCAAGACCAGGTCTTCGGCCAGCGGCGGCAGCCATTGCACGGTCAGGTCGCCGTCGCCCTTGGCTTCCGCCAGCACCTGGCCGTTTTCGGCCAGCAGCTGCAGGCGGCCGGGCGCCTTCCAGGAGCGGTGCGCGGTGAGCGCGAAGATGCGGCCCAGCGCCAGTTCGCGCGGGAAGTCGAGGCTGATCGCCGGCGTGGTAGGCGCGGTCCAGGCCAGCGGCCGCGCCGGCAGGTCGTCCCACTCGGCCTGGCGCAGGCCGTCATCCTTGACCAGCAGGCTGCGCACGCCGTCGAGATTGACCGGCGGATGCGCCGCCGACACCGTCAAGGCGCCGCCCGCCTCGCCCGGCAAGGTCAAACCACCCGTGGCGCCGGCCAGCGCTGCGCCGGCCACGAGCACCAGCAGCGCCTCGATCCAGCGCCGGCGGCGCAGGTAGATCAGGGCACTGACCGCGCCGGCGACGGCCCCGATCAGGATCAGCCATTGCGGTTCCAGCCAGTTCATCGCTGCCCTCCCGCAAGCGCGCGCCCGAACCGCGTCTGCACGTCCGGGCGCGCCTGCAGCAGCACCGGCGCGTTATCGACGCCGCCGCGCAGCCAGGCGCGCAGCACCGGGCGGCACGCCAGGCAGCCGTCGGCCACGTCCTGGATCGCGCGCTGGGCGTTCAGGCGCTGCTCGTCGTCCTTGACGCGCTCGCGCACCCAGTCGTGCGCGGTGCGGGTCCACAGCGCCGGCAGCGGGCCGTCGGTGCCGAGCGAGCGCACCAGCGCGCGCAAGTCGGCCGGTACCGGATCGTTGGCCTCGCCCTGCGCGCGCTTGAAGCTGGCGCTGCCGGCCATGTCGCCGCTCAGGCGCTTGTCTTCCTTGATAGGCGGGATCTCGGACGAGGTCTTGTGCAGGTAGATGCGCTCGGACTGCTGCAGTTCCTTGATCGCGACCAGCGCCGTGTTCTCGGGCGGCAGCGCGCTCTTCGGCTGGATCGCGCGCAGGGATTTTTCGGCGTCCCACATCGCGGCGAGCGCGCGGCGCAGCACCTTCTTGGTGGCGTCGTCGAACAGCGTCGCGTTCTCGGGCTGGTCGTGGGCGTGGCCGAACTGGTGCAGCACGTCGTCCTTGTCCTTGCCGTGTGCAGGCTCGTCGTGGTCGTCGTCCTTGCCGAACAGGGTCGACTCCTCGCCCAGGAACTGGCCGTAGCGGCGGCGCAGCACAGCCTCGTCGTCGGCGATGCGCTCGCTGCGTTCGCGCGCTTCCGCTTCGGGCAGCTTCTTGTTGCGCAGGTCGGCGACCAGCTGCTCGGTGTCGATGATGATCTGGCGCTGGCTGCGCAGACTCTCCGGCTTGACCATCATCGGCAGCGCGGCGCTGTCCTCGTCCTTGTCGGAGGGTGGCGCCGGCAGGCGCAGCGTGTAGGTGGCCGATTGCACCGTGTGCGGTTTGAAGGCGTTGTCGCTGGCGCGGATGAAGAAGTACAGCTCGTCGCCCGGCTGCATGCCCAGTTCCGCCAGCGGCCAGTCCTTGGCCCAGTCGCGCTTGCGCGGATCGTTTGAAACCGGCAGCGGCAGCTCGCGGTCGCTGAACTTGATGTTCTCGCCGCTGCCGCGCGCCAGCGTCAGGTGCATGGTCGCCTGCTGGATGCGGTAGTCGTCACGCACGCTCAGCGCGATCCTCGCGCTGGCCGCGTCGCGCGCCAGGTCATGCGTCATCTCGTTCGGCTGGCTGATCGAGATCTCGGGCGGCTGGTCGGGTATGACTTTCAGCGTGTAGCGCTTGCCGCGCCAGCGCCAGAACATCGATTCCGTCGCCGTCCAGCGTACGCAGTCCTTCGCGACCTGCAGCGCCTGGCCATCGCTCAGTTCGATGCGTTCGGCCGCGTCGTCCGGGGTGCGCAGGCACCACTCGACCACGGTCTGCTCGGGCGTCTGCAGGTCGCGCGGGTTCGAGGTCGATGCGGCCACGCCGGTGTAGGCGGGCGGCGTCAGTTTCAGGATCAACTCGGCGCGCGCCTGCGTCGCCGCGGTCTTGCGTGCCGGCGCCTGCGCGGCGGTGGCGGCTTGCACGGCATGCGGATGCTGCATGGCGCTCAACCAGGCCAGGGCCGCCAGCACCACGTCCGCCGCCAGCCATGGCCAGCCAGGCGTCACGTGCGCGCGCGCGACCGCACGCAGGCGCGGGCCGTCCAGGCTGGCTTGCAGACGTTCGACCAGGCGCTTGCGCTGCAGGCGCGCGATCGGCGCTTGCGTGGCCGGGTCTTCCAGCAACAGCGCGCTGCTGTCTTCCATCTCCGGGACGGCCTCGTCGATCCAGGCGGTCCAGTCGTGCGCGACCCGGCGCTGCAGGCGCAGGCCATCCCAGGCACAAAAGGCCGACCAGGCCAGCAGGCCGGGCGCGTTGCGCAGCACCAGCCAGGGCACGGCGCCGGCCGCCCACAGTCCGGCACGGCGCAGTTGCGCGGCGCGCCAGACGCGGCGGGCAACGCGGTGAGCAACTTCGTGGGCGATGTCAGCGTCGCCGGGCATGGGTCAACATCCTCTCTAAAGCAAACAGCACGGCCAGCAGGGTCGCGAGAAACGCGCACAGGGCGCCGCGGGCCGGACCGGCCGGCGCACTCGCGTCCGCCGCGGTGGCCGGCAGCGGCATCGGATACGCCTGCGGCCCGATCTGCAGGTGCTGCCAGGCCGCGAACAGGGCGCGTGCGGCATCGGCGTCGCGCGGCGGCCAAGTGTCTTGCGCTTGCGCTTGCGTCCACACGCGTCCACGCGCACCCGCGGCCACGCGCAAGCCGTCGACTTCCGAAGCATGCGCCAGCTCCGGAAAGAGCCGCGCATCGCTCACCCACCACAAGGGCGCACGCAGCGTGCCTGGCGGCGCCTCGGGCACGTCCCACACCACCAGCTCGGTACGCGGCCCCGGCTGGGCATCGACGACGATGCGCCAGGCCGGGCTGGCGGCCGCGAACAGGCGGCGCCACGCATCTGCACGTGCGCTGAACACGGCCACGTGATGTTCAAGCGCTGCCGGCCGGGCCGTATCCGCCCGCCACTGGACCGCATGCCGGAAACGCGGCGGCGTGGATGGCATGGCCGCGTCGCCGAGCACCAGCAGGCGCGCCTCCGGCTTGAATTCGCGTTCGTGCGCGTGCAGCCAGGCGATGGCGTCGACGCCCGGCAGCGCGAGCCGCTGTGCGCCCGCGAAGCCGGCCTCGCGCTCGAGGCGGTCGACGGCGGCCGGCGCGGTCCCGGGCAGCACCAGCACGCTGTCGCCGCGCCACGGCAGCACCGGGTCGGCCAGCAGCGCGATCAGGGCCAGCAGCAGCAGGCAGCGCAGCAGCAGGAGCAGCGGGTCGCTCCAGCGCCACACGTGCAGCTGCTTGGGTTCGGCCTTCGGTAAAAAACGGGCCGACGCCAGCGGCGCCGCTTTCGTCTGCTCGCGCTTCTGGCGATGCCACAGGATCGGCAGCACCAGGACCGGCAGCGCCAGCCACCACAAACTGACATTCATCATGCCGCGCGCGCTCCTGCCATGGAGCGCCGCATCCAGGTGCGCAGCACCTCGCCCGGGGCGCGTTCGATGCACGCCTGCAGCAGCGGCAGGTCGTGCCGGCGGCAGTCGCGCAGCACGGTATCGAAGTGGGCCTCGCGCGTGCGCACGTAGGCGTCACGCACGTCGCGCCCGAAGCGGAACACGGTATTGACCTGCTCGGGATCGCGGTAGGCGAGCGAGGCGTCGAAGCTGGCCTCGTCCTCGGCCGTCGTATGCAGGCACAGCGCGCGCACGTCGTGGCGCATGGCGCGCAGGCGCAGCATCGATTCCGACAAGGCCGAGGGCCAGTCCAGAAAATCGCTGGCCACGCACACCACGCTCGGCGCCTGTGCGAAATGCAGGCTGGCGCGCAGCACCTCGCTGCCGGGCAGCTGGCCGCCGGCTTCAACCGCGTTCAGGCGCGCCAGCACGCGCTGCAGCTGGCGCGGTCCGCGTGCGGCCGGCGTGAAGTGGGCGCGCTCGCCGTTGCAGACCACCAGGCCGAAGGCGTCGCCCTGCCGCTGCGCCAGCGCGGCCACGCAGGCCAGCAGTACGCGGGCGTAATGCAGTTTGGTGAGACCGTCGATGCTGCGGCTCGGCTCGATCATCGACGCGGTCGCGTCCAGCACCAGCCAGACGGCGACGTGGCTGTCGCGCTCGGCCTCGCGTACGAAGTAGCGATCGGTGCGCCCGGCCAGCTTCCAGTCGACGCGGCGCCACTCGTCGCCGGGGGCGTAGGCGCGGTACTCGGAAAACTCGACGCCGGCGCCGCGTTCGCGCCCGGCGTGGACGCCCTGCCCGAGCCCGGCCAGCACATGCCGGATCACCAGGTCGAGCTTGCCCGTATGCGCAACCAGCGCGGCGCTGTCCAGCATCGGCATGTCAGTCGACGCGCACGCCGGCGCGCAGCGCGGCCAGGATGTCGGCGATCGCGACGCCGTCGGCTTCGGCCTCGAAGTTGCGCAGTACGCGGTGCGCCAGCACCGGCAGCAGCATCGCGCCGATGTCGTCGCGCGTGACCGCCAGGCGGCCGTGCATCAGCGCGCGCGCCTTGGAGGCCAACACCAGCGCCTGGCCGGCGCGCGGTCCGGCGCCCCAGCCGATGTGCTTGCGGATCGCCTCGACCGGCGAGTCGGCTGGACGCGTGGCACGCACCAGGCGCGTTGCGTAGCGCAGGATCGGTTCGGCGATCTCGATATCGCGCACCAGCTGCTGCAGGCGTAATAAAGTCTGCACGTCCATCGCCGGGTCGGCGTCGCGCAGTCCGGCATGGGTGGTGGCGCCGACCATCGCGATTTCCTCGTCTTCGGTCGGGTAGCCGACGTCGATGCGCAGCAGGAAGCGGTCGAGCTGGGCCTCGGGCAGCGGGTAGGTGCCGGCCTGCTCGATCGGGTTTTGCGTGGCCAGCACGAAGAAGGGGCGCGGCAGTGTATGCGTCTGGCCGGCGAAGGTGACCGAGCGCTCCTGCATCGCTTCCAGCAGCGCCGACTGGGTCTTGGGCGGCGCGCGGTTGATCTCGTCGGCCAGCAGCACCTGGGTAAACACGGGCCCGGGTTGGAAGCGGAACACGCGCTGGCGCGTGGCCTGGTCTTCTTCCAGGATCTCGGTGCCGACGATATCCGAGGGCATCAGGTCGGGCGTGAACTGCACGCGGCGGAACTGCATGTCGGTGGCCTGGGCCAGCGATTTGACCAGCAGCGTCTTGCCGAGTCCCGGCACGCCCTCGACCAGCGCATGGCCGCCGCCCAGCAGGCAGGTGACGAGCAGCTCGATCACGTCCTTCTGGCCGATGATCACCTGGCCCATGCTCGCCTTGAGCTGGTCGACTTTCGACGCCAGGTCGGCGATTTCGTTCTCGGTCCACGCTGTCATTGCTGCTTCTGCCACTTGCTATGCTCCCAGTGCGTATTGAATGATATTGACCGCGAAGCGGGTGTTGTCGACCGCCAGCCAGCGCTTGTTGCGGAAGTCGTAGTCCCACTCGCAGCCGTAGTCCTTGTTCGAATACAGGACGGCGATGCGCCCATTGATCTCGATGGCGCGCAGGTACTCGTGCACCAGATCGTCGCCCCAGCCGTTCAATTCGACCGCCGTGTTGGGCGGGCCGTCGAACTGGAAGAAGCTGGAATAGAGGCGGTGGTTGTTGGGGATCTTCTTCATGGCGGACGCGCCGAAGATCTTTGCCATCTCGGCCTCGAACGATTTCGCGAACAGCCCGTCGACGTCGTGGTTGCAATCGTCCACGAAGACGAAGCCGCCGCCCTTCACGTAGCGCTCGAAGTTCCTGCGCTCGGCGGGCGTGAACTGCACCAGCTTGTGCCCGGCCAGGTAGCAGAACGGCGCTTCCAGCATCTTTGGGTCGGACAGGTTGACCAGACGCTCGGCCGTGTCCACGCGCAGGGTCGTGTACTCGACCAGCGAGTTGAGCACGTTGCTGGGCATGCGCTGGTCGACGTCCCAATCGCCCGATTCGTACATCAGGCGCGTGAAATAAAAGTCGAAGTTGGCCATGCTGGAAGCCGCCTGCCCTTACACCGCGTCCGACAGCGACGTGAAATTGAAGTCGCGCAGGCGCATCGGCGGGATCAGCATCTGGAAGCGCACCTCGTCCGGCGCCACCACGGTCGGCTTGCCGAGCTCCTCGACGTTGTTGAGCATCGTGACCGGGCTTTCGTTGAAGCGGAAGTTCTTGACCGGGTACTTGATCTTGCCGTTTTCGATATAGAAGGTGCCGTCGCGCGTCAGGCCGGTCAGCAGCAGCGACTGCGGGTCGACCGAGCGGATGTACCAGGTGCGCGTGACCAGCACGCCCTTCCTGGTATCCTGGATCAGCTCCTCGAGCGACTTGGCGCCGCCGGCCATGATGATGTTCCCGGGGCGCGCACTCGGCTGCACGCCCTTCTTCTGCGCCCAGAAGCGCGAGTAGTCGAGCGAGGCGACCTTGCCGTCCTTGATCAGGTCCTGGCGCCGGCGCGCCAGCATCGATTGGGTATCCCACGGGCTGACCGGCACGTCCGGGTTCCACGGGTCCGCCCAGACGTTGACGTGGTCGTCGAACAGCTTTTCGCCCAGGCGGTTGCCGCCGCCCTTCCTGGCCAGGAAGCTGCGGCCCTCGTCGGCGTTGCGCGCATCGAAGGCGCCGAACATGCGGCCCAGCAGCTCGGACGTCGCGGCCGGCTCCAGAATCACGGTGTAGCGGCCCGGCTCGATCGCTTTCGCATCGACCGAGTGCATCGCTTTTTCGATCGCGACTTCGATCGCCTCGCGCGCGTCGAAGCGTTTCGCATCGCTGGCGCCGCGCGTCACCCAGCCCGAGCCGCGGCCGTCTTCGGTACGCGCGGTGCAGGTAAATTGCAGGCCGGTGAATTGGCGGTGGCCGAACACGCCCTTCGAGTTGGCGATGGTCTCGAAGCCGGTCGTGTCGGTGAAGAAGCCGGCGGTGACCAGCTTGTTCTTGCGGCCGCCCTCGATCGCGCGCGCGGCCACCTCGGCGCGGAACTCCGGGTCGATGGCGGCGGTCGATGCGAAATACTCTTCGCTCGGCTTGAAATCCTGCTTGGCCGAAATGCCGACGTACTCCGGGTTTTCCGGCGCCAGGCGCGCGACGTCCTCGGCGCGGCGCACCGCGCGCTCGAGCGAGGCGTCGTCGAACTCGTTGACGCTGGCGGTGCCCTGGCGCTTGCCGAAGGCGACCGTCACGTTCAAGGTGCGGTTATCGTTCAGGCCGGCGGTCGAGACGGCGTTGCGCGCGAAGCGGATGTTGCCGCTGCGGTTGCCGGCGATCGAGACGCTGCAATCGTCGGCGGTCGAATACTTGAGGACACGCTGGCAGATACTCTGGGCTTCGTCCTGGGTCAGCTGTTTCATGCGGTAGGTTCCCTCTGCCTTGATCGGTCTTGCGTTGAGCGGTCTTGCGTTAACCGATCTTGCGGCCGGTGTTGATCACGTTGATGCCGTTGAAGCGCGTGGTCGGTGCGCCGTGCGAGACCGCGCTGACCTGGCTCGGCTGCCCCTTGCCGTCGAAGAAGGAGCCGCTCATGCGCCAGTCGCGTTCGTCGCACACGGCGCTGCAGGCATTCCAGAAATCCTGGGTGTTCGACTGGTACGCCACATCCTCGAGCATCTGGCCGATCTTGCCGTCCTTGATTTCGAAATACAGCTGGCCGCCGAACTGGAAGTTGTAGCGCTGCTGGTCGATCGAGTACGAGCCGCGGCCGAGGATGTAGATGCCGCGCTTGACGTCCTTGACCATCTCGTCTGGCGTGAGCCGCTTCTTGCCGGCGGCGAGCGACACGTTCGGCATGCGCTGGAACTGCACCTTGCTCCAGCTGTCCGCGTACGAGCAGCCCTGCGATTCCTTTTCGCCGATGATGTGGGCCTGGTCGCGCGTGACCTGGTAGTTGACCAGGATGCCGTCCTTGATGATGTCCCAGCGCTTCGGCTTGACGCCTTCGTCGTCGTAGCCGACTGCGCCGAGCGAACCCGGCGTGTCCTTGTCGGCGACGATGTTCACCAGGGGCGAGCCGAAACTGAATCTCTTCGATTCCCACTTGTCCAGCGTGCAGAAGCTGGTGCCGGCGTAGTTGGCTTCATAGCCGAGCACGCGATCGAGTTCGGTCGGGTGTCCCACGGACTCGTGGATGGTCAGGAACAGGTTTTCCGGCGCCAGCACCAGGTCGTACTTGCCCGGGTCGACGCTTTTCGCGCCCAGCTTCTGGCGCGCCTGGCGGCCGGCGCTGGCCGCTTCCTCGACGATGTCGTAGCTGCCGTTGTACAGCGTGGTGACGCCGCCGGCTGCGCGGACCTTGTGCTCGGCGCGCGCGTCGAACCATTCGTAGCCCATGCCCACCGGCGGCGCCAGGCCGGCGCGCGAGCGGAACTTGCCGGTCGCCTTGTCGACCGCGGTGGCGGTGATCGGCGCCCACAGGCGATGGATGTCCTGGTCGATGTAGGAGCCGTCGGTGGAAGCAAAATACTTCTGCTGGTTTATCTGGAACAGGTTGGCCGTCATGAAGCTGGCGCCCGCGTCCAGGCCGGCCTTGTTGGCGGCGATCAGCATCTCGGCCTTGTCCTTGACCGCGACCGTGCGCCAGTCCTTCTTCATCGGCGTGGCCCAGGCGACTTCGCCCACGCCCTTGACCGGCGCCAGCTCGAGCGGCCGGTCCTGCAGCCTGGCGTTGGCCTTGGCGATGGCGACCGCCTGGCGCGCCGCGTTGGCGACCGCGTCCGGCGTCATCTGGTTGGTGGCGGCGAAGCCGTAGGCGCCGTTGGCGATCACGCGCACGCCGACGCCGCTCGACTCGGTATTCGTCACGCCCTGCACCGCGAGGTCGCGCGTGTTGATGTACTGGTTCAGGTAGCGCCCGATGCGCACGTCGCAATAGCTGGCGCCGGCCTTGGTGGCGGCGTTCAGCGCGGTGTCGGCGATGGCTTTCTTGGCGCTGGCCGGCATCGTGCCGATCAGCTCTTCGGCGGCGACCGCGTTGCCGAAGACCGGGACCAGCAGGCTGCCGGCGGTGCCGGCGCACAGGTTGAGGAAGGTGCGGCGTTCCATGGGTGCCCGGTGCTTAGACCGCGTCCGACAGCGACGTGAAGTTGAAATCGCGGACCTTCATCGGCGGGATCAGCATCTGGAACGGCACTTCGTCGCCGCCGATCACCACCGGCTTGCCGATCTCCTCGATGTTGTTCAGCATGGTCACCGGGCTCTCGTTGAAGCGGAAGTTCTTGACCGGGTACTTGATCTGGCCGTTCTCGATGTAGAAGGTGCCGTCGCGGGTCAGGCCGGTCAGCAGCACCGACTGCGGATCGACCATGCGGATGTACCAGGTGCGCGTGACCAGGATGCCTTTCTTGGTGCTGGCGATCAGCTCCTGCGTGCTCTTGTCGGTACCGGCCATGATGATATTGCCCGGCATCGCGGTCGCCATCACGCCCTTCTTCTTGGCCCAGTACTGCGAATACTGCAGCGCGTTGACCTTGCCGTTCTTGACCAGGTCCATGCGCTGGCGCGCGATCAGGCTGCGGTCGTCCCACGGCAGCACCGGCACGTCCGGGTTCCACGGGTCGGCCCAGATGTTGACCTTTTCGTCGAACAGCTTGTCGCCCAGGCGCGAGGCGCCGCCCTTCTTGGAGAGGAAGCTGCGCCCTTCGTCGGTCTGGCGCGCGTCGAAGCCGACCAGCATGTTACCCAGCAGTTCGGAGGTCGCGGCCGGCTCCAGGATCACGGTGTAGCGGCCCGGCTCGAGCGCCTTCGCGTCGACCGATTTCAAGGCCTTCTCGATCGCCACGTCGGCCGCTTCGCGCGGATCGAAGCGGGCGGCGTCGGTGGCCGAGCGCTTGACCCAGCCCGAGCCGCGGCCATCGCTGGTGCGCACGGTGCAGGTGAAGTCGAGGCCGGTCTGGGTCTGGTGGCCGAATACGCCGTTCGAGTTGGCCACCGTCGAGAACGCGGTGCTGTCGGAAAAGAAGCCGGCGGCGACCAGGTCCTTCTTCTTGCAGGCTTCGATCGCGTACGCGGCCGCCTGCGCACGGTACTCCGGATCGATGGCGGCGGTCTTGGCGTTGAAGGTGTTGGATGCCTTGAAGTCCTGCTTGCCCACGGCCGGCACGAACTCCGGATTTTCCGGCGCCAGGCGCGCCAGGTCCTCGGCGCGGCGGACGACTTTTTCCAGCGACTTGTCGTCGAACTCGTTGATGGTGGCGGTACCGACGCGCTTGCCGAAGGCGACCTGCACGGCGATGCTGACGTCGTCGGCCAGGCCGGCGGTCGACACCGCGTTGCGCGCGAAGCGGATGTTGCCGTCACGGGTGCCGCTCACGCTGACGGTGCATTCGTCGGCCTTGCTCGCCTTGAGCACCGTGTCGCAGATGTGTTTGGTCTGTTCCTGGGTCAGGATGGTCATGTTCTGGTTCTCCCTGCCTTAGCCGATCTTGCGGGCGGTGTTGATGACGTTGATGCCGTTGAAGCGCGCCGTCGAGGCGCCGTGCGACACGATGCTGACCTGGCTCGGCTGGCCCTTGCCGTCGAAGAAGGAGCCGCCCATGCGCCAGTCGCGGTCGTCGCACAGCGCGCTGCAGGCATTCCAGAAGTCCTGGGTGTTCGACTGGTAGGCCACGTCTTCCAGCATCTGGCCGATCTTGCCGTTGTTGATCTCGTAGAACAGCTGGCCGCCGAACTGGAAGTTGTAGCGCTGCTGGTCGATCGAGAACGAGCCGTCGCCGACGATGTAGATGCCCTTCTTGATGTCCTTGACCATCTCGTCCGGGGTCAGCTTCTTCTGGCCGGCCTGGAGCGACACGTTCGGCATGCGCTGGAACTGCACGTTGCTCCAGCTGTCGGCGTACGAGCAGCCGTCCGACTCGGTCTTGCCGATGATGTGGGCCTGGTCGCGCGTGGCCTGGTAGCTGACCAGGATGCCGTCCTTGATGATGTCCCAGCGCTTGGTTTTCACGCCCTCGTCGTCGTAGCCGACGTAGCCGAGCGAGCCCGGGGTGGTCTTGTCGGCGACGATGTTCACCAGCGGCGAACCGTAATTGAATTTCTTGCTCTGCCACTTGTCCAGCGTGGCGAAGCTGGTGCCGGCGTAGTTGGCTTCGTAGCCGAGCACGCGATCCAGTTCGGTCGGGTGGCCGACCGATTCGTGGATGGTCAGCCAGATGTTTTCCGGCGAGAGCATCAGGTCGTACTTGCCCGGCGTGACCGATTTCGCGGTCAGCTTGCGCTTGGCGTCGCGGCCCGCGGCGCGCGCGTCCTCGACGATGTCGTACGATTTGGTGTACAGCGTGGCGACGCCGCCTGCGGCCTTGATCTTGTGCTCGGGACGCGCGTCGAAGTATTCGTAGCCCATGCCGACCGGCGCCGACAGGCCGCTGCGCGAACGGAACTTGCCGCTGGCCTTGTCGATGGCGGTCGCGGTCACCGGCGCCCACAGGCGCTGGATGTCCTGGTCGATGTAGGAGCCGTCGGTCGAAGCGAAATACTTCGACTGGTGCACCTGGAACAGCATCGAGGTCATGAAGTTGGCGCCGCCGTCCATGCCGGCCTTGTTGGCCGTGATCAGCATCTCGGCCTTGTCCTTGATCGGCACCGAACGCCAGTCCTTGACCACCGGCGTCGACCACGCCACCTCGCCCACGCCCTTGACCGGCGCCAGTTGCACCGGTTCGGTCTGCAGCTTGGCGTTGGCCTTGGCGATCGCCACCGCCTGGCGCGCCGCGCCCGCGACGCCGTCCGGGCTCATGTCGTTGGTGGCCGCGAAGCCATAGGCGCCGTTGCACAGTACGCGCACGCCGATGCCGGCCGATTCGGTGTTGACCACGTTCTCGACGTTCAGGTCGCGCGTGATGACGTACTGGTTCAGGTAGCGGCCGATGCGCACGTCGCAGTAGCTGGCGCCGGCCTTGGTGGCGGCATTCAGCGCCGTGTCGGCCAGCATCTTCCTGGCCGCGGCCGGCATCGAGGATTGCATCTCTTCGGCGGCGATCGCGCGTCCGAACACGGGAACCAGCATCGAGCCGAAGGCCAGACCGCTGAGGTTGAGGAAGGTACGCCGTTCCATACTATCTCCTGAATCACTGATTTGGCCGGTGGCCCGGCAGCCGGACCTCGTTGTTATCTACTGCAGTGTGCGTTGCACATTAGCAGCAAGTTGACGTTTTGGATAGGCAATCTTTATGCCATATGCAGGGCTCGTCGTGAGCCCGCGTGTGCTTGCGGCTACGCGCCACGGCGGGCGGGCGAGCTTCCTGCAGAGTGTCCGGATCGGTGTCCGCGAGGTGTCCGCAACGCTGTCCGCGCGCACCGGGCGGACAGCCGGACATATGCATGCTTCGGGCGCCCGGCTGGCGCGCGCGCCTTGACGGTGCGTGGGCGGCCGGGGTGTGCACCGTGGTGACAATGCGCGCATGTTTTTAGGGATCGGCCGTGTATATGTCGACGGCCTCCATGTCACGCCGGCCTGCTTACGAGCCGGCTTTCGGGTCCGCCTTGACCGGCTTGAAGTTCAGGTCCTGGAAGTCGTAGCTGAAATCGGTCTCGGTGGAGATCGGCTGCATCTTCATGCGCTCGATGCTGCCGTCCGGGTTCAGCGAGAAGGTGACGTAGGCGTCGGCATTGAAGTTGCGCTCCTTCCAGCGCACGATGAAGGTGTCGTGCTGGTAGTGGGTCAGCTCGCCGGTCAGGTCGGGCGTGCGCGCGAAAGTCAGGATCTGCTTGCCGCCGACGTGCTTGATCGTGGCCAGGCCATACCACGGGTCCTGGTAGTCGCCGTCGTAGGCGGCCAGCGCCAGCGAGGGCAGCGATTTCGCCACGCGGCCCGCGCCGGTCTTGTTCAGGCGCGCCAGTTCCTTGGCGTGGCTGTCCTGCTCGACGGCGGCCACCGCGCCGATCGGGTCGGGACCGGCGACGTGGCTGCCCAGGTACTGGTCGAGCAGGCGGTATTGCAGCGCGTTGAGCGAGCCGCCGCTTTCGGCATTGGTGAGAATGGCGATGCCCAGCTTCGCTTCCGGCACCAGGACCACCTTCGAATAAAAGCCCTGCAGCGCGCCGCTGTGCATGGCGACCAGCTTGCCGTCGTAGTCGCGCAATTGGAAACCCAGGCCGTAGGCCGAGAAGCTCGGCTTGGTCGCGGCCAGGCGCGGATCCGGCTCGCCGATGCGGATCGGGGTCTGCGCGGTCCACAGCTCGCGCGCCTGCTTGGCGCTGAACAGGCGCACTTCCTTGCCGTTGGCATCGGTACCGACACGGCCGCCGTCGAGCAGCACGCGCATCCAGCGCGCGATATCTTCCGCGTTGGTGTTGATGCCGACCGCGCCGACCGCGTTCGGCACCGGCATCGCCTTCACCGCCGCGATCCGGTCGTTGATCTTGCTGTGCGCGTGCGCCACGTCCGGGTTGCCCGCTTCCTCGGCGACGCTGGTCACGGTCGACGCCATGCCGACCGGCGTCAGGATGCGCTCGCGGATGGTCTCGCCCCAGGTCTTGCCGGATTTGCTGGCGACGATCTTGCCGGCCACGATGTACAGCAGGTTGTCGTAGGCGTAGCTGCTGCGAAAGCTGGTCGCAGGCGGGATGTAGCGCAGCTTCTGGATGATCTCGTCGGTGCTGAAGTTGGTAGTCGGCCACCACAGCAGGTCGCCCGCGCCCAGGCCCAGACCGCTGCGGTGGGTCAGCAGGTCGCGCACCGTCATCTCGTGCGTGACGTAGGCGTCGTACATCTGGAAGTCGGGCAGGTGCTTGGTGACCGGATCGTCCCAGGCGACCTTGCCTTCGTCGACCAGCATCGCCAGCGCGGCGGCGGTGAAGGCTTTCGAGTTCGAGGCGACCTCGAACAGGGTCTTGGCGTCGACCTTGGCCGGCTTGCCCAGTTCGCGCACGCCATACCCCTCGGCCACCAGCACTTTACCATCCTTGACCACGGCGATCGCGATGCCGGGCACGTCGAACAGTTTCATGACGCGGGTGACGTCGGCGTCGGGGTTGTAGGTTTGCGCCGCGGCGGCGGTGGCGGCGGTGGCGGCGGTGGCGGCGGTGGCGGCGTTGCTTGCGGCGTCTTGTGCGTGGACGCTGCCGATGCAGGCCGCGCCGGCAAAGGCGAACAGCAGGGAGGCGGTCAGGCGCGTCAAGCGTCGCTGCGGGGTGTGCTTCGATTGCATGGTGTCTTGGCTTTCTATGGGTTCGCGATTTGTTTTGCCAGCTCACGGTCGACGCTGGCCTGCGTCTCGGGGTGGTAATGCACGCGCGCCTTGCGGTAGAGCGCGTCGGCCCAGGCTTTGTCGTCGGGTTGCGCATGCAGCGCGGCGTACAGCGGCACCACGAACTTCTGGCGGCCGACGCGCAGCAGGAAGGCTTCCAGCTGCGGACGCACGTCGCGGTCGCCCGCGTGCACCGCGGCGCGGTAGAAGCGGAAGGCAACTTCGGCGTTGCCGGTGCTGGACAGTTTGTAGGCACGGTCCAGTTCCTGCAGCTGCGCGCGGCTGGCCTGGTTGTCGATGTCGTTCAGGAATTTCATCCACTCGGCCGCGTTCCAGTCCATGCCGAGGTCCACGGTCTTCACGTCGCCCTTGAGCCAGGCGGCGCGCGTCTTATCCAGAGCGGCCAGGCGCGGCGACACCGCCCGCCGGGCGCCGGCCGGGATGCCGGGGCCGTACAGCCAGTCGTCGAGTTCGGCGTCGGTCATGATCTCCGGGTGCTGGTCGAGCAGGCTGGCGCGCAGGTAGCGCACGAAGTCGGCCGTGGTCACGCTCTGGAAGGCGTGGCTGTCGAACCAGCCGCGCAGGAAGGGGTCGAACACGGCGCGGCCGGCGCGCTGTTCCAGGGTGCGCAGGAGCCAGGCGCCCTTCGGATAGGCCAGCTCCTGGTCGGTGTAGTGCTCCGACGAGGTGTCCGGGTCGCGCGTGAGCAGCGCCTGCTTTTCCTGCGGGATGGTGGCGAGCGAGGCCAGCGCTTCTTCCTGCTCGAGCTGCAGGTTTTCCAGCGCCGTGTCTTCGCCGTAGATCGCCTCGACGATGCGGGTGGTGACGTAAGTGGTAAAACCTTCGTTCAGCCACCAGTGCTTCCAGGTCGCGTTGGTGACCAGGTTGCCGGACCAGCTGTGCGCCAGTTCGTGCGCGATCAGGTCGACCAGGCTGCGGTCGCCCGCGATCATGGTCGGCGTGACGAAGGTCATGCTCGGATTTTCCATGCCGCCGATCGGGAACGACGGCGGCAGCACCAGCATGTCGTAGCGCCCCCAGCGATACGGGCCGTACAGGTGCTCGGCCGCTTCGACCATCTTTTCGGTGTCGGCGAACTCCCAGGCGGCGGCCTTGATGCGCCGCGGCTCGGCGTAGACGGCGGTGCGCGCGCCCAGGGTGCGCACGTCCAGCTCGCCGATACCGATCGCCAGCAGATAAGAGGGAATCGGCTGCGGCATGCTGAAACGCCAGCCACCCTTGCCGGTCGCTTTCGGGTCGCCGGCGGCGCTCATCACCACGCGCAGGCCGCGTGGCGCGTCGATGCGCGCGCTGTAGGTGAAGCGCACGCCCGGCGTGTCCTGCAGCGGCACCCAGGAACGCGCGTCGATGGTCTCGCTCTGGCTGAACATGAACGGGCGCTTGCCCGACATCGTCTGGGCCGGCGTCAGCCACTGCAGCGCGGGCGCGGTGGGCGCGGTGTGGTACCAGATGCGGACCTTGGCCGGCTGCGTGTCCACGGTCACGTGCAGCGCCTGGCCCTTCTCGGCATCGAGCGGGTCGAGCGTGTAGGCGAGTCTGGTCCAGCGGCCGTCCGTGCCCTGCCCTTCGATCCTGGCGATCGAGAGGCCGCGCGTATCGAGGTCGAGGACGCGGGCGTCGTGGTCGATCCAGTCCAGGCTCAGGTCCGCGTAGCCGGACAGGGTCTTGCGCGCGAAGTCGGCCTTCAGGTCGAGGTGCAGCGCGCTGGTCTTGACTTGTTCCGGGTGGGCGTAGCTGAGGGGATCGAGGGCCAGCGCGGCGGCGCCGTACTGGGCGAGCGCGAGGCCGAGGGCGGCGCGCAGCAGGTGTGAAATCTTCATCGCTGTCGTTCGGGACGGCCCGGCGGGCCGTGGGCGCAAGCAGCATAGCATGCTCGACGGCGCGGCGAAAGCGCGGCTGCCGCGGCCCGGTCCTCGCCGCCGCGGGCCGATGGCGCGCGAGCGTACGCGCGTACGCACCGTCGCGTGCGCGTGCGTATGCGTGGGCGCGGGCGCGGGCGCGGGCGCGCGTATCGTATATGTGTGGGCGCGCGACGCGATCGCCGCGCCGCTCACTGCGCCGCCTGGCTCACCCAGACCGGCGCCGACCACAGCACGCGGCCGTCGTCCTGCGTCACCTTCGCGTAGTAGAAGTGGGCGCCGGGCGCCGGCGTGACGCTGGTCTCGGCCTGCGTCGACAAGACGCTCACCGCGCCGTTGCGGCCCGGGACACCTTCGACGATCGTCACCGCGGCGGCGCTGCGCCCCGGCGCGCCGGCGTACAGCACCTTCAGCGCCAGCGGGCCGGCGTTGTCGAAGCGCTCGCCCATCAGGTGGCCGTTGGCGGTCAGGACAAGCTGCGCGTCGCGGTCCATGGTCGCGAACACGCGGCGCGCGCGCAGGGCGTCGATGAAGCTGGCGCGCGTGAGCGGCACGCCGTTCGGGATCAGCACCGCGGTGCGGTTGGTGTACGACATGCCCCAGTTGGCGCAGTGGTTGTCCTGGTCGCTGCTGAAGGCGACGTGGTAGCCGGCTTCGAGCAGCGCGTTGCAAGCCTGTTCGTAATTGCTGCGCCGCGTTTCGGATTCGTCGCCCATGGTCGAGAAGGCCGAGCTGTTGAGCACTTCGCACAAGGCCATCGCCGCGTCACCATCGGGTGTGTAGCCGAGCGCCTTGCCGTTCACGACGAACTGGCCGCCGATGGACGGATGATTGAACTGGCCGATCCAGCCGCGCTGGGCCATCAGCGTGTACAAGGCGGCGTAGTCGCTGCGCGCGGTGCGCGTGTCGGCCAGCAGCTCACCCTTGGCATTGTTCTCCCAGCCGAGCAACTCGTCGCTGTTGAAGATGTTCAGGTGGCCGCCGTTACTGATGACGCCCCACTCCAGGCCGTACAGCGCCAGGAACTCGGGATGCGCGGCGTTGGCGTCGCGCGCAGTTTGCAGGCCGGCCTGGTACAGGCCTTTGGATCTGGCGGGGTCGGCGTCCGCGTTGGTGCCGTCCGAGCCGTCGTACATGTGGTTGTGCTCCGAGACCATCAGCAGGTCCAGCCCATGCGCGCGCGCGTAGTCGAAGGCGGCGTCGGGCCCGAACGATGCGCTCTGCGGGTCCTGGGCGCCGTTGCAACTGTCGAGGGCGCCGCCGCCGTCGCTGTGGTTCGACTGGCTGTGCAGGTTGCCGTAATAGACCGTGTAGGGCAGCGTGCCCACTGCCGGCGCGGCCGAGGCCTGCGCGTGCCGTTGCATGTACCCACTGGGCAGCGGCGCAAACGCCAGCATGGCGGGCGTCTGCGGCTTGCCGACTGCGATCTCCCAATCCTGGTCGACGGCCTCGCCCTTGGCCGCCGCATGCAGGCGCACGCGATAAACGCCGGGTGCGGGCGCGCGGCCGGCCAGCAGGCCCTGCCAGCGGACCAGAACGTCGAGCGGTCGCCCCGCCAGCATCGTCTTGCCCTGCCACCGGGCGACGCGGCGTCCGCCCGGTGCAATCAGCTCTAGCCGCCAGGCCGCTGCTTGCGCGCGCCGCAGGCCGGGGACATCGAACGACAGGGTGAAGGTACGCGCGTCCGGCTTGACACCGCCCTCGCCGCGGTAAGGCGCATTCAAGGTGGCCTCGAATTCGCGATGGTCGTTGGGAACCGCCATGACGCCGGACGCGCCGGTCGACAAGGCGAGGAACAGGATGGGGGCGAGATGGGTTTTCATGATTGTCATTGTCACAATCAAGAAAACATTGTTATTGATGCAATATAGATGACTAATTAATAATTTTTTATGCGCATATGATGAGCGGCAATATGTTTGAGGTGCAGCGCCCTGCCGGCCGGTTTCGGATGCCGGGGACTCGGGCATAATTGGCGCATCGCAAAGGAGACGCCAAGGAGATCGCCATGGATGAGTCCCGCTTCTGGAAGCTGATCGATGCCGCCAGATCGCAAGCCGGCGACAACGAAGGTGCGCGTCCGTCGATCCTGCGCACGGCCCTGGCCGCCCTGCCGGCCACCGAGATCCAGGCGTTCCAGCGCATCTACGACCAGGCGATCGCGCACACCAACCGCTGGGACTTGTGGGGCGCGGCCTGGTTGATGAATGGCGGCTGCAGCGATGACGGTTTCCGCTACTTCCGCGATTGGCTGATCTCCGAAGGGCGCGACACTTATCAACGCGCACTGGCCGACCCCGACAGCCTGGCCGACTTTCCGATCCGCGATGAATTCGAACTCGAAGCGTTCGGCTATACGGCGCAGGAAGCCTATGCCGAACACACGGACAAGGAACTCGAGCGGGATTATTCCGGCGAAGGCGAACCCGAGGGCCGCGCATGGGACGAGGACGTGCTCCCGGCCTTGTTGCCGAGGCTGGCCGCAAAGTTCGGGCACTGAGCGGACGCCGGGGCCGTCATTGAAACGGCAAGCGCATCCCGCCGTGTGCAGCCCGGCACCGGTGCGCCCTCTTCAAAAATGGTATTCCGCCCGCACCATCGGCGTCGACGCGCGTTGTCCGCGGTTGCCGGTGCTGAGCACACCCGGCACCCCGCTGACTGTCACGTTCCAGATCAGCGTCGGCCCGACCACCAGCATGCGCTTGCGCGAACTGTAGCCGACGTCGTTCTTGGTATTCCAGTCGAACCCCAGCACCGCGCCGACGCCCTTGACCGCGCCGAAGCGCAGCTCGCGCCCGAGCACCGCGCCGATGTCGAGCGTGTGGCGGTAGACGATGTAGGCTTCCTGCGCACCCGCGTCTTGCGTGAGCGAGGCCGGATCGTTCTTGTCGGATTGGAGCAGGTCGGCGTTGAAGTAGTTCGACCCATACGCGTACGTGCTGATGTGGGTCAGCGCGATGACGTTCTTCTGGATGTCGGCCGCGCTATAGGGCTCGCGGAAGCGCTGGCCGTAGCGCCAGCTGATCGCGGTGTCGCTGAAGTCGGCCGCATGGGCGGCAGCGACACACGCCAGCAGTGCAAGCAGCGCCGCCAGCAGACGGGCTGGGGTCCGCGCCGCGCGCCGTGCGGGTGCGGCGGTCGTCGCCAGCGGTGTTGCCGGTGCTGCCGTCGGTCTCGTCCCCATGCTCGCCGCCTCGCTCGATGCGCCTGTTGTCAGTGTAGCGCGTCCGCCGCACAGGCTGCAAAGCGCACACGACAAGCCGTCGCGTGCACGCCAAGGCTTCGCCGACTGACGCCGGCTCAGCCGACGAGTGCGATACCGCCGACGACGGTCCAGGCGTGCGGGTGGCCCAGGCGCTGCAGGCACAGCGCGGCGCGCGCGCTGCGGTTGCCGCTGCGGCAGATGAAGACCAGCGGCCGCTGCGGCGCAGCCAGCAAGTGCTCGAGGTGCTCGGCAAGGCGCGACAGCGGCAGGTTGCGCGTCTCGCGGCCGAGCAGGTGCAGAGCGCCGGCTTCAGCCTCGAAAGCTTCGCGCACGTCGACGACCAGCGCATCGCCATGGGTGCGCAGGAAGCGCTCGAGCGCGTCCTGCTGCAACTGCCGCGCCTCGTCCATGACGGCCGCGCCGGGCCGGGTCCAGGCCGCACCGTCGACGTCGGCGCGATGGCACAGGATGGCGTCGGCCGGCACGGCGCCCGCGCCGAACGCGTGGCCGGCCAGGTCGCCGGCGAAGACCAGGCGCGGGGCGTCGAGCAGGTACATCGCATGATCCGCGCCGATCCCGGGCAGGCGGCGCAGGCGCTGCCGACCAACAACGAGCGCATCGTTCGCAGCATCGTCCGCGACATGCGCCGGCCAGCCGAGCGGCCCCGGATCGGCGCCGTCCATCCCGAGCGCGACGCGCAGCGCCGCGCGTGCTTCGGCGCCCTCGGCATCGGCGTGGGTTGCGAGCGCCGCCACCAGGCGCAAACCATGCCGACGGATCGCGTCGGCCATGCGCCCGGCCAGCGCAGGCGGCGGATCGATCGCCACGCACTCCCCCGCTTCGTGGTCGAGCACCAGCCAGCCGTGCCGCCCGTCGCTGCTGAAGCGGGCGACGCCGGCCTGGCCGGCAGGGGCAGCGTTCGACGCGAGCGGCATGCCGCGCATCGCCTGGCCGCAGCGGCGGATGCGCGCGCAGGCGGCGTCGATGAAGGCCTCGTCGGCGAGCGGCCCGAAGGACAAGCGCACCGCGCCGCTGGCCTGCCAGTCCGGCACGCCCATCGCCTCCAGCACGTAGCTGGGCGCGGCCTTGGCCGCCGAACAGGCCGAACCCGCGCTGACGCGCATGCCGGCCGCGTCGAACAGGTCGAGCAGCTCGCGCGCCGGCAGTCCGGGCACGGCGAAGTTGATCGTGGTCGGCAGCGTGGTCTCGAAACGCGCGTTGAACACGATGCCCGGGAAGGCCTCGCGCAGCGCGTGCACCACGCGCGCGCGCATGGCGGCGAGTTGATCGTGGTTGCGGAAGGTCGCGCCGTCCTCCAGCGCTTTCAGCACGGCCCCGAGCGCCGCGATGCCGGCCATGTTCTCCGTGCCGGAACGCTGGCCGTCTTCCTGGCCGCCGCCGGTGATCAGGGGCGTGTACGGCGCGCCGTCGCGCACGTACAGCATGCCGATGCCCTTGGGCGCGTACAGCTTGTGGCCCGAGAACGGCGCGTAATCGATGCGGGTGTCGGCCAGGTGCAAAGGCAGCTTGCCGAGCGCCTGCACGCAGTCGACCAGCCAGTAGGCGCGGCTGCCCAGGTCCTTCAGCACGCGCGCGATGGCGTCCAGGTCGGAGACCACGCCGGTCTCGTTGTTGGCGGCCATCGTGCAGAGCATCGCGGCGCGCGGCGCCAGCTCGCGCAGCACGTCCATGCGATGACGTCCATCGGCGTCGACCGGCACGGCGCGCAGCGTCAGGCCGGTGCCGAGCAGGCGGTTCCAGTGCGCCAGGCTTTCCGGCACGGCCTTGTGCTCGGTGGCGCCGTACAGCAGCAGATCGCCACAGACGTCGCCGGCCGCGCGCCGCTCGCGCACCGCGCACAGCGCCGACAGCACCGCGGTATGAATGCCTTCGGTCGCGCCGCTGGTGAACAGCAGGCGGCCCGGTCCCGCGCCGAGCACGCGGCGCGCGCGGGCGCGGGTGGCGTCGAGGATGGCCTTGGCGCGCAAACCGGTCGCATGGCTGCTGCTGGGATTGCCGTAATTGGCTTGCATCGCCTCGACCGCGGCGGCGAGCGCCTCAGGAAGAACGGGGGACGTGGCGTTTGCGTCGAGATAGATGTCGTGATTCATGAAATGAACAAAAAGCAAAAAAATATGTGCGCGCAACATACATTGTTGAGTAATATATGTTACGTAGTCGTGCGGAATCAGTCGTCCTCAAGTTCCCCCGATTTTCCGGTTTTGCAGAACAAACATTCTCAATGTGGCAGGATAGGAAGATGAACTCACTCGACAAATACGATTGTGCGATTTTGGCCGCACTCCAGGCGGACGCGACCCTGTCGATTTCCGGGTTGAGCGAGAAGGTCGGCCTGTCCAGCACACCCTGCTGGAAACGGGTCAAGCGCCTGGAGGAAGAGGGCTATATAGAGAGCCGGGTCAGCATCGTGAACCGGCAAAAAGTCGGCCTGCCGGTGACGGTGTTCGTCAGCGTGCGCACCACCAGCCATGACGAAAAGTGGCTGGAGCGCTTCGCCGCGTCGGTGATGGCGCTGCCCGAGGTGCTCGAATTCCACCGCATGAGCGGCGACGTGGATTACCTGCTGAAAGTGGTCACCACCGACATCCAGGGCTACGACCGCTTTTACAAGAAGCTGATCAAGGCGGCGCAGCTGACCGGGGTGTCCTCGGCCTTTTCGATGGAGCAGATCAAGTCCACCACCGCGCTGCCGCTCGACCTGATTTCGCACGGGTTGCCTGCCTGAGCTATTCTCCGGCCGCGTTTCTCATGCGATGATGGCGGCCGTTACCAATACGGAGAGACTGGCAATGCCATCGAAACTGAAGACCGCGCAGTTGGCCCCCTTGCTGGCCGCGCTGCTCGCCATCGGCGCCCACGCATCGGCGCAGGACCAGGTCGTGCGCATCGGCGTGAGCGGCCCGCTGTCGGGCGCCAACGCCTTCGCCGGCAAGGACGACGAGAACGGCGTGCGTCTCGCGGTCGAGGAACTCAACACGCAGAAGATCAAGGTCGGCGGCAAGCCGGTGCGCTTCGAGCTGCAGTCCGAGGACGACCAGGGCGATCCCAAAGCCGGCGTCAACGTCGCGCAGAAATTCGTCGACGCCGGCGTCAAGTTCGTGCTCGGCCCGTACAACTCGGGCGTCGCGATTCCGGCTTCGCGCGTGTACAACGACGCCGGCATCCTGATGTCGACGGTCGGCACCAACCCGAAGATCACGCAGGCGCGCTACCCCACCGTGTTCCGCATCGTCGCCAGCGACAACCAGGTCGGCGGCTCGATGGCGGCCTACGCGGCCAAGGAACTCAAGATCAAGACGGTCGGCGTGATCGACGACCGCACCGCCTTCGGCACCGGCATCGCCGACGAATTCGCCAAGCAGGCGCGCGCCTCGGGCCTCACGGTCGCCGGACGCGAGTTCACCACCGACAAGGCCAGCGACTTCGCCACCATCCTCACCAGCTTCCGCGCCAAGAAGGTCGACGCGATTTTCTTTGGCGGCTATGCGCCGCAAGGCGCTCCGATGGCGCGCCAGATGAAGCAGCTCGGCATGGCGAACGTGCGCCTGCTCGGCGGCGACACGCTGTGCAGCCCGGAGATGGCCAAGCTGGGCGGCGACGCGGTCGGCGGCAACGTGATGTGCGCCCAGGCCGGCGCCATGCTCGACAAGCAGGCCGGCGGCCCGGCGTTCAAGGCGCGCTACAAGCAGCGCTTCGGGCGCGACGCCGACGTGTACGCGCCCTTTTTCTACGACCAGACGATGTTCATCGCCCAGGCGATGAAGAGCGCCAACGCGGTCGACCCGGCCGCCGTCAACCGCCAGCTGCGCACCCTGACCTACCAGGGCGTGGCCGGCAGCTACGCCTACGACGCCAACGGCAACCTGAAAAAAACCGCGGTGACGGTCTATACCTTCAAGGGCGGGTTGCTGGTGCCACTGGCCAGCTATTGATCGATACTCAGCCGTAAAGACTGGGCGATGGGCGGCGCAGGGCGTATCCTTGGCGCCGCCCGATTTTTTCCTCCGAACCGAAAGACCATGAAACACATCCTGACCCTGGGCGCGATCGCCACCGCCGCCCTGCTCGCGTGCGCGGGCGCGCAGGCGAGCGCCGCCAAGCCGGCCGCCGCCGCAACCGCGCCTGCCAGCGCCGACAGCAAGCGCCTCAACGACCTCGCCGACGCCTACTGGGACGCCGAAGCCCGCTTCAACCCGATCGCGGCCGGCGAAGCGGGCGACAGCCGCTTCAACGACCAGATCGGCATGGCGATCTGGCCCAAGGTGCGCGCGCAGCAGTTCGCGCTGTACAAGAGCATGCAGTCGCGCCTGCACGCGGTGCGCCGCGCCGCCCTGTCGCCACGCGACCAGACCACCTACGACATCCTCGACTACGACCTCAAGACCGCGCTGCGCTTCGAGGCCTTCCCCGAGCACCTGCTGCCGCTGGACCAGATGGACAGCGTCCCGGTCGACCTGGCCAACTACGCCAGCGGCCAGGGCGCGCAGCCGCTGGTCAGCGTCAAGGATTACCAGGCTTACCTGAGCCGCCTGGAGCAGCTCGGTCCGTGGATCGACCAGGCCATCGCCAACATGCGCGAAGGGATGAAGCGCGGCGTCACGCTGCCGAAGGCGATCGTGGTCTCGATGCTGCCCCAGTTCAAGCAGCTGGCCTACAGCGACGTCGAATCGAGCATCTACTACACCCCGGTGAAGCAGTTCCCGGCCGGCTTCTCGAGCGAAGACAAGAACAGGCTGAGCGCCGACTACCGCCGCGTCCTCGAGAAGCTGCGCCAGCCGGTGGCGGCGCTGGGCGTGTTCCTGGAAACCGAATACCTGCCGGCCTGCCGCACAAGCACCGGCTACGACGCCCTGCCGAACGGGAAGGCCTGGTACCTGGCGCGCGTGGCCAGCCAGACCACGACCAGCCTGAGCCCGGACGACATCCACGTCACCGGCTTGCACGAAGTGGCGCGCATCCAGAAGGAATACGCGCGCATCGGCCCGCAGATGGGCTACACCGGCCCGGCGACCGACCTGCCGACCTGGGTCGGCGAGCAGGCCAAGTACAAGCCGTTCAAGACCGAAGGCGAGATCATCGCCGTCTACCGCAAGCTGAACGCGACGCTCAACACCAAGCTGCCGGCGCTGTTCTCGCTGCGCCCGAAGACGCCGCTCGACATCCGCCTCGAGCCCGAGCTGACGCGCGCCACCGCGTCCGACCACTACACGCCGCCGGCCGCCGACGGTTCGCGCCCGGGCGTGTTCTGGGCGGTGGTGAACGACCCGAAGCAGTACGGCAGCACCGGCATGACCACGCTGTTCCTGCACGAGGGCCAGCCGGGCCACCACTTCCACATCGCCCTGAGCCAGGAGCTCGGCCTGCCGACGCTGCGCAAGTTCGACATGAACAACGCCTTCACCGAAGGCTGGGCGCTGTACGCCGAGACGCTGGGCAGCGAGATGGGCCTGTACGAAAAGCCGGAAGACTGGTTCGGCCACCTGAACGACGAGATGCTGCGCGCGGTGCGCCTGGTGGTCGACACCGGCATGCATTCGAAAGGCTGGACGCGCGAGCAGTCGATCAAGTACATGCGCGAGACGCTCGGCTACACCGACGCGCTGGCCAGGAGCGAGACCGAGCGCTACATGGCCTGGCCGGGCCAGGCGCTGGGCTACAAGATCGGCGCGCTGAAGATCCAGGACCTGCGCGCCCGCGCCGAACAGGCGCTCGGTCCGAAGTTCAACCTGCCGGCCTTCCACGCGGTGGTGCTGGGCGAAGGCACGCTGCCGCTGGAGCTGCTGGAGAAGAAGGTCAATCTGTGGATTGCGGCGAGCAAGGTGGCTGGATAAACCGCTTGCCGCAGACGTAAAAAACCGGGGCATGCCCCGGTTTTTCATTGGCGAATGCGCGTCGCTTATTGCGGCGCGATGCGCCAGACGACCCCACCGCCATCGTCGACCACCAGCAGCGCCCCATCCGCCGCCACCGTCACCGCGGCCGGGCGGCCCCAGACGTCGCGGTCGGACAGCACCATGCCGGTCATGAAGTCCTGGTACTGGCCGGTCGGCACGCCGTTTTTCATGAACACGCGGATCACCTTGTAGCCGGTGCGGATGCCGCGGTTCCAGGAGCCGTGCAGCGCCAGGAACACGTCGCCGTCGTACTCTTTCGGGAAGGCGTGCTGGGCGCCGGCGGGCGCGTGATAGACCGTCATGCCCAGCGGCGCCGAGTGCGCCTGGATCAGCGTGTCGGGCACGGTGATCTTGTCCTTCAGATCCGGGCGGATGCCCTTCAGGCGCGGGTCTTCGTGGGCGCCGAGGTAGTACCACGGCCAGCCATAGAAGCCGCCCTGCTTGACGCGGGTGACGTAGTCCGGCGGCAGGTTGTCGCCCAGCTCGTCGCGCTCGTTGACCGCGCAGAACACGTCGCCGGTCTCGGGGTGAACGAACAGGCCGACGCAGTTGCGCAGGCCGGTGGCGAAGGTGCGGCGGTTCTTGCCGTCGGCGTCGAACGCCAGCACGTCGGCGCGGCTGGCTTCCTCGGCCCAGGCGGCGCCCATGCCGTGCTTGGCTTCCCACTGCGCCAGCGGCTCCGGCGGCTTGGGACCGATGTCGGAAGCGTAGTTGGTGGCCGAGCCGACCGACACGTACAAGGTCTTGTCGTCCTTCGAGAACGCCAGCGTGCGCGTGGTGTGGCCGCCGGTGCTGTCGGCCAGCTTGTCGACGATGGTCTCCGGCGCGCCCTTGGCCTTGACGTCGCCGACGCTGTACGGAATACGCACGATCGAATTCACGTTGGCCACGTACAGATATTTCGGGTTGGCGCCCGAGGGCCAGAACACCATGCCGTACGGGCGCGACAGGCCGCTGGCAAACACGCCGACGGTCTGCGCCTTCTCGCCGTTCTGGCGCAGGATGCGGATCTCGTCCTTGCCGGCTTCGGACAGGAAGATGTCGCCGTTGGGGGCGCGTACGGCCAGGCGCGCCTTGCCGGTGTCGGTGGCGAATTCGCCCACCTTGAACCCCTTCGGCACCTGCGGCATCGCGCCGTTCGGGCGCGGCGCCAGCTTCGGTCCGTTGCCGGCGCTCTGGCTGGCATAGGGTGCGACCAGCTGGTCGACGCGCACGTGGTGCATGTCGCCCGGCTTGTCTTCGCTCCAGGCGCCGGCCTTGGCGCCTGCGCCTGCATTGCCGCCCGCCGCCGGTGCGGCCGCAGGCGCCGTCGCCTTGCCGCTTTGCGTGGCGAGATAGTCGATCACCATAGCGCGCGCCTTGGCGTCGGCCACGGCGACCGGCATCGCGGTGCCCGGCACGTCCTTGCTCGGATTGCTCAGGAAGACGTCGAGTTCCTCGCGCGTCCAGGTTTTGCCGGCGGCGCCGGCCTTGCTCATGGCGTCGGTGTAGTTGTAGCCGGGCGCCGATCCGGCCTTGCGGCCGACCACGTTGAACAGGCCCGGGCCCGAGCGCGCGCCCATGCCGGCGTCCACCGTATGGCAGCTGGCACAGTTGCGCTCGAAGTAAACCTGGCCGGCGGACGGTGCGGCCGCAGCTGCGGCGCCGCCGCTCAGGGCCAGCAGGCCCGCTGCGGCGATGATGTTCTTGTTCATTCGATTCTCCCCCTCGTTGTTTCTCGTCAGTCGATCATGAAGACCGGGTAGCGGCGCCACTCCGGCTCATGGTAGCGCGTGCAGCTGTGGAAGATGAAGTCGAGCACCGCAGCCTGGTCGCCGACCAGGTGCGGATTGGCCGCCTTCCAGGCCGCGAAGCTGGCGGCCAGTGCCGGCTCGGCCGCCAGCAGGCGCTCGGCCTCGTCCTCGAACACGTAATCCGAATACGCTTCCTTCTTTTCCAGCACGCTGTTGAAGAAGCCCCAGCGGAAGAAGCTGTCGTGGGCCTGCGGCTCGAGCGTCTCGACCGCGTAGCGCGCATTGTCCTGGTCCAGCATCACCAGAGAGTCGCCACGGCGCAGCTTGGCCACCATGCGGCGGCGCTCGACGCGCACCTCGTCGTGGAACATGTGGCCCTCGTACGCGTGCGCGCGCGCGGACACGTCCGCGAGGTGATAGTAGCTGACCTCCTCGTCGCGATCGTGCTCGATCTCCTGCAGGCGCACGCCGTTCCACTTCAGGCGCTCGATCACCTCGCGCCACTGCTGCGGTACGACGTAGGCGCGCGGCGCCGGCACCTCGACGTCGGCCGGGAAGCGGTTGTAGTAGGGGATGTCGCGCTCGTACGGCGCGCTGCGGTCGTACCACAGGCGCTGGTAACCGCCCAGCACGCTCGGCTTGTATTTGGCCTCGTAACCCTTGAAGCGCACCGTCGACGGATTCGCTTCGTCCATCGTCCAGTGGATCGGCCAGCTGCGGCGCATCCGCCCTTCCATCTTGGCGGCGTGGCGCAGTTCCAGGATGCGGTCGCCGTAGTTGACCGTGAAGTCCAGCGCGGTCTCCACCAGCGCGCGCATCGAGTGATAGCGGTCGGCGAAGGGTTTGAGCATGTGCGTCTCGGGCATGAAGCCGATCGTGTTGTGCAGCGCCGCGTAGCCGGTCGAGAAGCGCGCGGTCTCGAGGAATTCGGCGATGCCCTGGTCCGGGCTGTCCTTGACCGGGTTCACGTACGGGCAGGTCGGCCAGCCGCGCCGGTCCATCTCGGCGTACACGCGCGGCAGCATGATGTCGCGTAAAAAGCCGCCCAGGTTCCCGCCCAGCTTGTCGGCCTGGGTGTGGATCAGGGTCATCGTGTAGCTGTAATCGGCGCCGTTCGAGGTGTGGGTGTCGACCATCACGTCCGGGTCCCACTCGCTGAAGAAACGGTTGAAGATCTTGGCGGTGAGGGAGTCGCACTTGACGAAGTCGCGGTTCAGGTCGAGGTGGCGGCTGTTGCCGCGAAAGCCGAACTGCTCCGGCCCGTCCTGGTTGACGCGCGAGGTGTTGGAACGGTTGTGGGCGCCGTCGACGTTATAGATCGGGATGAACAGGAACACCGTCTTGCCCAGGGCGGCCAGGCGCTCGGGCTGCTCGCAGAAGTCGCGCACCAGCGCCATGCAGGCGTCGACGCCTTCCGGCTCGCCCGGGTGGATGCCGTTGTTGTTGAAGAACACCGGGCGGCCCTCGCGCTTGATCTGGGCGCGGTCGAATTCGCCGTCGGCAGTGATCACGCCGGCGTGGATCGGCACGCCCGCATCCGAGGTGCCGATCACGGAAAAGCGCAGCACGCGCGGGTAGCGCCGGGTCAGGTCTTCGTACCAGGCGATGCACTCGGCCCAGGTGGTGGTCTGGTTCTGGTTGCCCTTTTCGAAAGGCGTCAGCACTGCGGAGGTGTTCGGTTCGTTCGACATGTTGGATGCGATGATGGTATTGCCAGGATCGCTACTGTAACGCGTTATTCCGCGCCTGTGCCATCCAGCGGCAGCGAAATCGCGACCAGCGTGCCCTCGCCCGGGCGCGACTGCACCTGGATCGTGCCGCCCAGCGCGAACACGCGCTCGCGCATGCCGATGATGCCGATGCCTTCCGACGCCAGCGCCGGGTCGAACCCTTCGCCATCGTCGCGCACCTCGATCTGCAGCGCGTGCGCGGCATCGGACAGCGTCAGGCTCACGCGCGCGAAGCCGGCCTGCGAGTGCTTCATGATGTTCGACAGCGCTTCCTGCACGATGCGGTAGGCGGAAATCGCCAGCTCGTTGCCGATCCTGGAAAAATCGCCTTTCGAGTCGAACTCGAAATGCACGCCCGAGCTGCGGTAGTGGCTGACCATCTCCTCGACCGCGCCGTGCAGGCCGAGCATGTCCAGCACCTCCGGGCGCAGCCTGCGCACCAGGCGCCGGCCATTGGCGTACAGGTCCAGCGCCATCTTGGTGATCGCCTGGGCGTTGTCGCGGATCTGCTCGACCTCGGGTCCCTGCGGCGCCTTGGTCGCCAATTGGCCGATGGTCTGCGCGCCCAGGCGCACCGCGATCAGCGAGGCGTTCAGCTCGTCGTGGATCTCGACCGCGATGCTCTTCCTTTCATCCTCGACGATGCTGTTGACCTTCTGGATCAGTTTTCGATAGTCGCGCGTGCGCTCGGCCACCTTGTTTTCCAGGTCCTGCTTGGAGCGTTCCAGCGCCACCGACATGTCGCCGATCGAGGCCTGCAATTCGCCGACCTCGCCGCCGGTGGTGACCGGCAGCTGCACGCGGTAATGGCCGCCGCGGATCTGGCGCAGCTTGCCGATCGCCTCCTGCAGCGGCACGGTCAAGCTGCGCGCCAGCACGTAGGCCAGGGCGCCGCTGGCCGCCAGCGCCAGCGCCGCCAGCGCCAGCTCGATACGGAAGCGGTGCAGCTGCTTGGCCAGCATGTTGGTCGGCGACATGGTCACGCGCACCCGCCCGACCACCTCGGCGGTCTGCGTCGGCGCCCGCGTGCCGCTGGAGGCCGAGACGTGCGGCGCGCCGTTGTCCGAGAACAGGTTGATCCACACGACCTGCTTGCGGATCGTGGCCTCGTACCAGCGCGGCTCGGGCCGGATCGGATGCTTGGACAAGACCGACACCGCGTTGCGGCCGGTGGTGTCGACGATGTCGACGCGGTAGATGCTGCTGTCGGACTGCACCAGCCCGTCGATGGTCAGGCGCAGGTCGGACAGGTTGCCGGAGATGACGTTGTACTCGCTGGTCTCGGCCAGCGCGCGCGCCAGGATGCGGCCGCGCTCGGCCAGCTCCTCGTCGACCTGCGCGCGGTGCGCATACCACGAGTACCAGACGAAGGACGAGAACAGCAGCACCACCGGCAGCATGGTGATGAAGGCCATGCGCAGGCCGATGCTCCAGCCGCGCCAGAAGCGCGGCTTCATCGCCAGGCCGCCGATGGCGCCGGCGCGCGCGCGGGCGCAGGCAGGGCCGCAGGCGCGCGCGCGAAGCGGCGCACGGCATCCGGCACCTCGACCTCGAGCGAGCGCGCCACGCCCTCGTTGACGGCGGTGCGGAAGTAACGCGGAAACTGCGGCGCGGCCAGTTCGCCGCCGGCCACATAGGCGGCCGCGATCTCGGCCACCTGGGCGTCGATGTCCTCGATGCCGGAATAGGTCGTGGCCAGCGCGCCGGCCTTGACCATGTCGCCCGAGAAGCCGATCACGCCCTGCTTGCGGCGGTAGGTCGAGAGCAGGATGTTGCGGAAGTTCTCGGTGTTGTAGATCGCGCTGTCGGGCAGCGCCAGCAGCACGTCGGCCTGGTCGATACGGTTGAGCAGCCGGTTGATGTCCTCGCCGGGCGCCGCGTCCAGTACGTTGACGCCGTCGCCGTCCAGCTCCGGCTTGAGGAAGGCGGTGTCGGGTCCGAGGATCGCCGCCACGTGCAGCGGCGAGCGGCGGTACAGCATCGACGCCAGGCGCAGCTGGTCGGCGGGCGCCGGCTCGGCGTAGACCGCAGTGATCGCGCCCGCGCGCGCCGGCGCCAGCTTGCCGACGATGGCGCGAAACACCTGGCTCGAAGTGAAGGCGGCGATCGCCACGCAGTCGCAGCGGCGCGCCGCCACCTCGCGCAGCGCGGCCGGGCCGACCGCCACGTACAGCATGCGGCGCTGCTGGGCCAGCTCGGTGCGGAATCCCGCGAACACCGGTACCAGGCGCCGCCCGAGGTCGTCGGCGATGCGCCGGGTCAGCTCGCTGTCGTCGGCGGTGACGATCTGGAAGCGGTAGCCGTCGACGTGGTCCTGGCGCGCGCCTTCGGCGTGCGCAGCGCCGAGGGTACAGGCAGCGCCGGCGGCGAGCGCCAGCGCCGGGAGACCACGGATCAGGTGGCGCATCGGCACGCGTACGGCGTCAGGGTTCGATCAAGCCGTGCTTCACCGCCAGCTTGGTGATGTAGGCCTGGCGATGCACGCCCAGCTTTTCCTTGACGGACTGGCTGATGTTGCTGATGGTCTTGGTCGACAGGTTCAGGCGCTCGGCGATCTCGGTGTTGGTGAGTCCCTCAGCCATCAGCTTGAAGATCTCCAGGCTGCGCTCGTCCAGCTGCGACTGCGGCGAGACGTCGCCGCGCACGGCGATGCTGGCCAGGCGCTCGGCGATCTGCGGCGGGAAGTACAGCTTGCCCTGGTGCGCGTGGCGCACGGCTTCGCCCAGGTCGTTCGGGTCGCAATCCTTGGTGACGAAGGCATGGGCGCCGAGGCGGTAGGTTTCCTTGATCAGGCTGTCCTGGTCGAACTGGCTGAGGAACACGATCTTCGCATCGGGATCGTTTTTCAGGATGTTCTGGGCGGCGTCCAGGCCGGTCAGGCCGGTACCGAAACGGATGTCGAGCACGGCCACGTCGGGCTTGTGCGCCTCGTACATCGCGACCGCCTCGTCGGGCGCCTTGGCCTGCCCGACCACGTCCATGCCCTGCCCGGCCAGCGACATGGCGAAGCCGGTCATCACGATTGGATGGTCGTCCGCCAGCATCACGCGGATCGCGGGGGTTTTGGAATCTTTTTGCACGTCTGTTTTCTCCGGAGGCTTGCGGGTCGCTGGCAGCGCGGCCTGCCACCCTAGCGAAGCAACAATAGTCACGATGTGATTATTTCATACATCCGGCGGCTAAGCGAGCATCCCTTCCACTGGAGCCAGCGATTACAGAACGGGTTTTCTTTCTTTGCCAAAGATAGTCTCTTTGCCATAAAAACGCTTTGCAAACTGCTAGTTGATGGCATATATTATTTCCATCTAAGTGAACTAGCGAGGAGGATGACCGTGCATTTCTCTGACATAGTCAATGGCAAGCGCGGCAACACCGGCAAGTTCGCCCTGGTCGCCGGACTGCACGTGGCGGTCGGCGTGCTGTTCGTGCACAGCCTGGGCACGCGCCATCTCTCGCTGCCCTTTCTGCCCGATCCGGTGACGGTGGTGCTGCAAGCGGATCCGCCGCCACCGCCGCCGACGCCGGTCGATCCGCCCACGCCGAAGCAGCAACTGGCGCCACCGCCGAAACTGTTCGTGCCGCCGCCCGAGATTCCGCTCGCGGCGCCGCCCGAACCGACGCCGACGGTTACGGCCACCACCGCCGAACCACAAGCGCCACAGCCGGCACAGCCCACCCAAGCGGCGGCGGATCCGGGGCCACCCACGGCCACGCCGCACAACGCCAACCCCGGCCAGATGCGCAGCGCCGTCTTTGCCGACGCCAACGCCTGCGCGCTGCCCAGCTACCCGGCCAAGGCCGTGCGCGAGGGCGAGAGCGGCACCACGACGCTGGCGTTGCTGGTCGGCGCCGACGGCCGCGTGAGCTCGGCGCGGGTGCAGCACAGCAGCGGTTCGCGCGAGCTGGACCGGGCGGCGCTGCAGGCGCTCAGCCTGTGCAAGTTCAAGCCGGCCAGCGCGAATGGCGTGGCGGAAGCCGGCTGGGCCCAGCTGGCCTATGTCTGGACGCTCGACTGAGCGGCAACCGAGCGGCAACTGAGCCGCAACTGAGCCGCAACCGAGCCGCAACCGAGCCACGACCGGGCGGCAAGCGCGCGTCCGCGCTGACGGTTCTCTTGTTTGCCCGCCTCCCCCTCGGCGGGCTTTTTTATCCGAAGGAGCGCACCATGCGCCACCACTCCGCCCTGCTGCGCGCGCCCGCGCCGCGCCTGCTTGCCGCCGCCTGCGCCCTGGTACTGCCCTTGCTGCTGCTCGCCTGGCTGGCGCTGCGCCCCGGCGTCGACGCGGCGCAGCGGCCCGCGGCCGGCGCCGCACAGGACGGCTTCGTCGCCGCACGCGCCCTCGCCCACGTGCGCGCGCTGGCGCGGGCGCCGCGTCCGGTCGCGAGCGCGGCCAACGAACAGGCGCGCGCTTACCTGCTCGAGCAGTTGCGCGCCCTCGGCCTGGGACCGGAGGTCGAACTCGAGACCGCGCAGACGGCGTCGGTCGACCTGATGGGAAACGTGCACGTGACGCTGGCCACGGCCCACAATATCCTGGTGCGTAAACCCGGCAGCGGCCCGCGCGGACGGCCGGCGGTCCTGGCCAGCGCCCACTACGATTCGAATGGCGACAGCCTGGGCGCGGCCGACGGCGCGATGTCGGCTGCCAGCCTGCTCGAGGCGCTGCGCGTGCTGCAGGCCGGGCCGCCGCTCGACAACGACCTGCTGTTCGTGTTCACCGACGCCGACGACGCGCACGCGCTGGGCACGCGCGGCTTCGCCGAATCGCATCCTTGGGCGCGGCGCGCGCGCGTCGCCCTGCGCTTCGACAACCTGGGCAACAGCGGGCCGCTCGAACTGGTCGACGCCAGCCATGCCGACGGTTTTACGATCGATGCCTGGGTGGCGGCCCCGGCCGCGCGCGGCTCGTCCTTCATGGCCGAGCTGACGCGCGACCGGCCGCAGCGCGCCGCCGCCGCCCTGCTGGCAGGCAGCGGCTCGGTGAGCCCTGCGCTGCTGCAGTTCGCGACCCTGCGCGGCATGCTCGGTCCGAACGGCCTGGCCGACGTCCCGCAGCGCCTGGCGCCGGCCAGCCTGCAGCACGAAGGCGACACCATGGTGGCCCTGCTGCGCCGCTTGGGCAACACGCCGCTGCCGGCGCTGGGATCGGCGCCGGCGCGCGGCCAGGTCTTCTTCACCCTGCCCGGTCTGGGCGGCCTGCATTACACCCAGGCCTGGGTCTGGCCGCTGGATGCGCTGGCCTGCATGCTGTCGGCCCTGGCCTGCTGGCGCGCCGTACGCCAGCGCGTGGACGGTACCGACATCGTGCAAGCCGCGTTCGGCTTCGTCTTCATGACGGCGCTGGCGACCTTCGTCGCCTACGTGTGCCGCGATTCGATCCCCGGGCTGGAAGCTCGCTACGACGCCAGCGTGCTGGCGGCCGACGCCGGCGCCGACTGGCAGCTGGTCGCCTTCCTGCTGCTGCCGGCGGCCGCGTTCGTCATCCTGCAGCGCCATCTGCAGGCCAGGCTGGGCGCCCGCACGACGATGCTGGGCGCCCTGCTGACCGTGAACATCGCCCTGCTCGCCACCAGCGCCGGCGCCCCCGGCGCCAGCTACGTGCTGGCCTTGCCGTTGCTGGCGGCCCAGGCGGCCTGGCTGGCGCTGTCGTCGCAGCGTGCCGCGCAATGGAGCGCGCGCCGGCGCGGCGCCGTGCTGCTGGCGGCCGCGCTGCCGGCCGTCTTCCTGATCGTGCCGGCGGCGCATGCCAGCCTGGCCTGGGTCAGTCCGCAGTGGCTGGTGCTGCCATCGAGCCTGGTCTGCGCCGCCCTCGCCCTGGCCGGCATGGCGCTGGCGCAGCTGGGCCGACGCTTCGTTGCGCGCACCCTGCTGCTCGGCTGCGCCGGCTGCCTGGCGACGACGTGGGCGGCCCAGCCCCGCACGCCGCAGCTGCTGGATCTACCGCAGCCGAACCATTTGGTCTATTTCAAGGACACGCCGAGCTGGCAATCTTACTGGCTGTACCCGGCGCTGCCGCTCGACGCCTGGACGCGCCGCGTGTTCCCGCACACGATGCACCCTTACCAGCTGCCCTACCTGTTCGGCGTGACCAGCATGCCGGTGTGGTTCGCGGCGGCGCCGCGCATCGACGCCATCGCCTATCCCGACCTGATGATCGAGAAGGACGAGCGGCCGGGCCCGGTGCGCCACGTCGAAATCCGGCTGCGCTCGAAGAACCGCGCGCCGTCGCTGATGCTGCGCCTGGACGGCGTCCAGCCGCTGCGCGCCAGCGTCAACGGGCGTGTGCTGACCGACCGCCTGTACCGCGGCTGGAAGCTCGACCTGAGCGGCATGGGCGACCAGGAGCTGCGCTTCGCCTTCGACCTGCAGGGCGACGCCGGTTTCAACGTCTTCATCCAGGAACGCATCCCCGGTCTGCCGCAGGACGTGCTGCCGCCGCGCCCGAGCGGCATGCTGCCCGCGCTGATGCCCGGGACCGGCACCACGGTGTCGTCGGACATCCTGAGGTTCCCGTGAGCGCCTCAGGCGCTTGTCAGGATGCGGCGCGTGCGTCGCCCGCGACCTGGGCCAGGATCTGGGTCAGCTTGCCGATCTCGACCGGCTTGACCAGGTGATGGTCGAAGCCGGCCTGGCGCGACAAATCCCGGTCGCGCTGCTGGCCGTAGCCGGTCAGCGCCACGAACACCGCACCGGCGTGCTGCGGCAGGCGACGCAAGCGGCGCACCAGTTCGTAGCCGGTCATGTCGGGCAGGCCGATGTCGAGGATGAAGACCTGGGGTAAGGCGTCGCGCGCGGCCAGCGTGCCGGCGCCGTCCTCGTACACCTGCACCGTGTGGCCGTGGGCGCGCAGCAGCACCGCCAGCGAATGGCCGGCGTCGAGGTTGTCGTCGACCACCGTGACCGTCAGCGGCAGTGCTTCGCCGCTGCCCTCGCCCGAACGGATCACCTGGCCGACCTCGGCGTGCGCGAGCGGCAGCGCCACCGTCATTTGGGTGCCGCGCTGCAGGCCCGCGCTGCGCGCCGCCACCTGGCCGTTGTGCATGCGCACGATGCTCTTGACCAGCGCCAGCCCGATCCCGAGGCCGCCCTGCGAGCGGTCGGGCGCGCGGTCGGCCTGGGTGAACAGGTCGAACACGTGGGGCAGCAGCTGGGCGTCGATGCCGCTGCCGTTGTCGACCACCGTCACCTCGGCCGAGGCGCCGTCGTTGACCACCTTGAGGGCGACCTGGCCGCCCTGTGGCGTGTACTTGGCCGAATTGTTGAGCAGGTTGACCAGCACCTGCACCAGGCGCGTGCGGTCGCCTTCGACCGGCACCGGCTCGGGCGGCAGCTCGACCGACAGCGTGTGCCGGCGCTCTTCGATGTGCGGGCGCGCCTGCTCGACCGCGGCGATGGCGATCTTGTTCAGGTCGAGGATCTCGTTTTCCAGCTTGACCAGGCCGCGCGTCACGCGCGAGACGTCGAGCAGGTCGTCGACCAGCTCCGTCATGTGGCGCACCTGGCGCGAGATGATGTTGGAGGCCTTCAGGCGCAGGCCCTCGTTCACCTCGGGCAGGCGCAGCAGCTGGGCCGCGCTGGTGATCGGCGCCAGCGGGTTGCGCAGCTCGTGCGCCAGCATCGCCAGGAACTCGTCCTTCATCTTGTTGTGGCGCTCGGCCTCGGCGCGCGCGGCGCGCTCGCTGGCCAGCAGGCCGTCGCGCTCCTCGGCCGAACGCTGCGACATCTCGTACAGGCGCGCATTGTCGATCGCGATCGCGGCCTGCACGGCAAACGCGCTGATCAGCTCCTCGCTGCGCGCGCTGAACATGCCCGGCTGCGAGTGGCCGAAGAACAGGCCGCCGATCACCTCGCCCGAGCGCGAGACCACCGGCACCGCGAGGTAGCTGCGCACCGGCAAGTGCCCCGGCGGTATGCCATGGTGCGGCGCCATCGAACCGTAGCGCGGGTCCCGGGTGATGTCGTCGCTGCGCACAGCGCCTTCGGCGCGGAAGGTCGGGCCGAACACCGCGGTGGCGCGCGGATTGCCGAAGCGGGCGAAGGCGTCGCGCGGCGCGCCGGTCAACGTGTGCAGCAGGTAGTCTTCGCCATCGTCGCCGGTGCGGTTGTAGAAGAACGAACCGAATTCGGCGCCGGACAGCTGGGTGGCGGCGTCGGTGATCGCCTGCATCAGCGGTTCCAGGTCGATGGTCGAGGCCAGCGTCTCGCTGGCGCTGCGCATCAGTTCCAGCACGCGCGTCTCGTCGCGCAGCGCCTGCTCGGCGCGGATGCGGCGCAGCGCTTCCCAGGTACGCCGCGCCGCGTCTTCCAGCTGGCGTACGTCCTCGCCGCGCCAGCGCTGCGCGGCGGTGTGGTGCAGCACCAGCGCGGCCTGCAGGCGTCCGCCATCCATCAGCGGCACGGCGACGCCGGCACCGATGCCCTCGGCCAGATAAGCGCCGCGCCCGGCGATGCGCACATCGCGCGCGACGTCGTCGCTGTGCACGGTTTCGCCGGCGGCGAGCATCTCGCCCAGGCCGAAGGCCAGCATCGCCAGCGGGACCGTGCGCACCGGCGCTACGGCGCCATCTGCATCGCCACCCGCATCGCTGGCTGCAGCGTGGGCGTCGTTGCGCCACTCGCCGAGGATCAGCGCAGCGTGGTCGTCCGGCCTGGTCTCGGCATAGCACAGGGTGGCGCCGTCGAAGTACGCGCTCACATGGCGCCCGACCGCCTGCAGCAGCGCGCCGGCATCGGTCTCGCGGTGCAGGATGTCGGCCAGCTCGAGCTGGCACAGGCGGCGCCGCTCTGCCAGCACCATTTCGGTGGTCTCGACGAAAGTGGCCAGCACGCCCCCGACCCTGCCGGTTTCGGCATACACCGGACTGTACGAATAGTTGAACCAGCAGGTCTCGAAATAACCGTAGCGGTTGATGGACAGCACCAGGTTGTCCGAGCCGAGCGGCTCGCCGCGCTTGACGCGCTCCCACATCGGCCCGACGGTCGTCCAGATCTCGGACCAGGTGGAACGTATGTCGTCGCCGAGCGCGCCGTCGAACTTGTTGCCGAGGACGGGCACGTAAGCGTCATTGAAGAACTGGGTGTCATGCTCGCCCCAGGTCAGGTACATCGGCAGACGGCAGTCGAGCAAGGTGCGCACCGCCAGCTTCAGGCTGAATGGCCATTGCGCCACCGGGCCGACCGGGGTCGCCTCCCACGGATGGCGCTGCATGCGCAGCTCCATGTCGCCCGGCGCCGGGACGGCATCGGCGGGCGCAGCGGGATCGAAAGGCCAAGGCATAGGTATCGTTGGAAATCAGCCAAAGATGGCTCAACGACCAATGATAGCAGGCATCACATTAAGCCTGTGTACAACCTTGAGTATCTGTAACGTTTAATTACTGAAATGTTGCGTTGCGGTTGGCACCGACGCGGCGACTGGCGCCGCGTATCCGATGAGGCTGAGCAGCTTACTGGATCACGCCGCAGGCGATGCGCGCGCCGCCACCGCCCAGCGGCGCCGGCTGGTCCGAATAATTGTCGCCGCCGGCGTGCACCATCAGCGCCTTGCCTTTGACGTCCGACAGCTTGGTCAGGCGCGGCGCGGTCACCGCCGTGCTGGCCCCGCCGTTGGCGGCGACGACCAGCGGCGGCAGGTCGCCGAGGTGGCCGTCTCCGCTCGGACCGGCGTGATGCTTGGACGAGGCCGGGTCGAAGTGGCCGCCCGCCGCGCCCGCCGCCACCGGTTTGCCATCCTTTTCGGTGGTACCGCAGCCGCCGATCTCGTGCACGTGGAAACCGTGCGTGCCCGGCGGCAGGTTGGTCAGGTTCGGCGTGAACACCAGGCCGCCCTTCGATTCGGCAACGGTCACGTTACCGATGTTCTTGCCGGTGCCGGTGCCGTCCACCAGGGTCATCGAGGCTTGCAACTGGTCGGCGGCATGGGCGCTGCCGAGGGCGGTGAATGCGGATACCAGGGCGCACGCGATCAGGGTGCGGGTCGAGCGAAGGGGCATGGTGTCTCCTTGAATGGGGGGAAAGTACTGCTCGGACAGTGTATTCGATAAAAATCGACTGTGGAGTCGTACGAGCGAGACAAACAAGAGGCATCGGTTGACGCTTGCCGCCAATGTTATTACATTCTCTAGAGCAACAGTTTTAAATTAAATATTCATTACTACGGAAAAACATGATCATCTGGGGTTCTGGAAGCGGCGGCGCTGACCTGGGGACGACGCAGACACAGCATTGCGCGACTTGTGAACGTGAACGTCCATTCAACATCTTCTTGCAGTACAAGTACGCCCACCTGTATTACCTGCGCTGGGTCACCAAGAAAACCTACCACCTCGCCTCCGATGTTTGCCGCCGTGGGTCGGAACTGCCGGCCGGTCCGGTGGAAGCCAATCTGGGCAAGAATCCGATTCCATTCATGACGCGGTTCGGATGGACCTTCCTGGTCGGCTTCATCCTCTTCGCCGTCCTGTTTGCGAAGCTGCACGAATAAAATGATCAGCCGTCGACGCAGCGTGCGGTGACGAAGTCGATGAAGCTGCGCAGCTTGGGCGAGCGGTAGCGGTCCGGCAGAAACACCACGTGCATCGGCCGGCTGGGCAATTCGTATTCGGGAAACAGCGGCACCAGCCGCCCGGCGCGCACATCGGCGTCCAGCAGGATCGCCGGCTGCAGCACCACCCCCAGGCCATGCAGGGCCGCCATGCGCAGGGCCGGGCCATTGTTCACGGTCACCCGGCCTGGCCCGGCACCGGCACCTTGCAGATATCCTCGCCGCGTGTAAAACGCCAGTGCGTGACGGCGGCGGCGCTGGGAATCGTGCACGATTGAGCGTGCCGCAGGGTCCTAGCGAGGCTGCACGCCCGCGCCTGCCCGAACGGCAGCGCCGCCTGCCCGAACACGAATCACCGCAGGCGGCACCGGCTGGCGCCGATCGCTTTTAAAGGCGCGTGCAGGGCCTGCGGCCTCATCAGGAAGGCGGCGCTCCGCGCCACGCTGCAGCTACCCATTTTTCTTACGCTTGAGTGCGCTCGCGCGCATCGATGCACCCGCGCGCGCGAGGAACTTCGGCAGACCGTCTTGTTCGGTTCAGGGAGCGACTTTCCCATACCTGTCGCGCTCACTATTTACTGCAGCATGACAAGCCAAAGCCAAATAATGGCAAGCGCCTTTGCGCGCGAACAAACCATTTTTATCGACCGGCATTACGGATGAATTGATTCCGAGTCTGTTGCGATCGACACATATTTATTATTTGAACAGCCAACTTAATTCCCGTATTGAAATTTTGATCGATGGTTATTCTGATTCCTGATCAGGATCACCCATCGTCAAAGTCCTCATGATACTTCGAGATTTACGAAGCAACATTCTTAGAATCTCTCATTTTTCCGATATCAATGCTCGCGTACTCTAGCGCGGCTGGAAGTTGAGCAAAACAGCAGCGATAAAACATGAGGTCAATTTTCTATTGACAACATGTACTCATCTACGTGCCATGCGATCCAATATGTTTCCTGGCCTAAATCTAATGTAGCGCCAAGAAGATTCACGCATGTGACCGATGGCGCCATTCGGAATGCCCTGATCGACCATCTGAAACTTTCAACCAACTCAGCATCAATTTAATCAATCGCGCAGGCAAACATGACTACCTCAACCCTCAAATACGATATCCCTGCCGGCATTGTCGTCTTCCTGGTGGCATTGCCATTATGTCTCGGCATTGCATTGGCCTCTGGTGCACCGTTGTTTTCAGGAATTATCTCTGGCATTATCGGCGGCATTGTCGTCGGCATGGTCAGCGGTTCGCAGACCAGCGTCAGTGGTCCTGCAGCCGGCCTGGCCGCCGTGGTGTTGGCGTCCATTACCAAGTTGGGCGCATTTGAAATCCTGCTGGTGGCCCTGCTGATTGCCGGGGTTCTTCAATTGGCGATGGGGTTATTTCGCGCAGGGTTCATCGCGAACTATATTCCCTCCAGCGTCATCAAGGGGCTGCTCGCCGCCATCGGTGTCTTGCTGATCCTCAAGCAGGTGCCGCACGTGATCGGCTATGACCATACGAACGATGGATTTTCGTTTGCGGAAGGGAATGGCGAAAACACGTTTTCGATGATTGCCGGCGCTTTCAACGCCATCCAGCCGGGCGCACTGATCGTTGGCCTGGTGTCCTTATTGATCCTGCTGTACTGGGACAAAACCCCGTTGAAGAACGTGAAGCTGCTGCCGGCGCCCCTGGTTGTCGTGGCACTCGGCATCCTGCTCAACGTCTTGTTCAGTCAATTCATCCCTGGACTGGGCATCGGCCAGACGCACCTGGTCGACATCCCTGCGATCGACACCGGCAACCTGGGTGCTTATTTCCACTTGCCGGACCTTCAACATTTTTCCAACCACGACGTCTGGGTCGTCGGCATCACGATCGCCATCGTCGCCTCGCTCGAAACCCTGCTGAATATCGAGGCGGTCGACAAGCTCGATCCCCACAAGCGCGAAACCCCGCCGAATCGGGAACTGGTCGCACAAGGTGTGGGCAACATCGCCGCCAGCTTCCTTGGCGGTCTTCCGATTACCTCGGTGATCGTCCGAAGCTCCGTCAACATCCATTCGAATAACAGAACAAAAGCATCGGCCGTGTTGCATGGCTTTCTGATGCTCGCAAGCGTACTCGTCCTGAGTCCATTGCTGAACCTGATTCCCCTGGCGGCGCTGGCAGCGATTCTGATCACAACCGGTTATAAGCTGGCCAAACTGTCGCTGTTCCGTGACATGTACAACAAAGGCTGGTCGCAGTTCCTGCCTTTCGTGATCACCGTTGCGGCAATCGTGTTCACTGATTTGCTCATGGGTGTCCTGATCGGCTTGGCCGCCAGTATCTTCTACATCTTGCGTAGCAACTTCCGCACGCCTTATTCGATGGCGCAATACCGGATGCATATCGGCGAGGTGATCAGCATGGAACTGCCGAATCAGGTGTCGTTCCTGAACAAGGCGACAATCAAGTCGACGCTGTGGGAAATCCCGAATGGCTCGAAAGTCCTGATCGATGCAAGGAAATCGGATTTCATCGACAACGACATCCTCGAGATCATCCACGATTTCCGTATCGTGGCGGCCGAGCGCGATATCAAGCTGAACATCGTCGGCCTGCGCAATGAATATTCCCTGCACAATCCGATTCAGTTTGCACCCGCGTTGGATAAGGAAACGCAGAAAAATCTGACTCACGAAAAGGTTTTGCAGCTGCTAATCGATGGCAACAAGCGCTTCATGACCGGGTGCGAGACGACCAAACACTATTTGCACCAGGTGGGCGCCACCGCCGTCAGCCAGCACCCGATGGCGGTCATCGTCAACTGCATCGATTCCCGCACGTCGCCAGAAATTGTGTTCGATGCCGGGCTGGGCGATTTGCTGACGGTACGCATTGCCGGGAACGTCATCAACCGTGACATCATCGGCAGCCTCGAGATTGCATCCAAACTGGGCGCCAAGTTAATCGTCATTAAAGGGCACTCGCACTGCGGCGCGGTCGGTCTTGCGGCCCAAAATGTGCAAGCCCACAATATCGGTGCGATTACCGGGAAAATCCGGGTGGCGGTCGAACAATGCCGGTGCTCCTCCGCGCACCATGGCGCAGACGATTGCAAGCTCGACCTCGAACAGGTGACGAGGCAGAACGTCGAAAATTCACTCGCCGAAGTCATTGCCGACAGCGAGTATCTGCGCGGATGCATCGCGCGCGGCGAAATGGGATTGATCGGCGCCTATTACGATGTCGGCACAGGGGAAGTCCAGTTCGGCAAGCTGGTCACGCCCGAGACGTTCGATGACGGCGCGGCGGTCTTGTCGCACTAAACCATGAGGTATTGAAACTCGGCAAAAAAAACGGCACCCCTCGAGGTGCCGTTTTCATTAGCCATTCAAGCTAAGCGCAGAGGATCACTCCTCGTCGCCGTGATGCTGCTCCAGCGAAGCCGCAGCCTGCTGCTGGTCTTCCATCGCTTGCAGCTCGGCGGCCATGTTGGCCTTTTCCTGCTGCAGCAGCTGGGCGCGCTCTTCCGCTTCCCACTGCTCTTTCTCCTTGCGGGCGCGGTGGAACGCCAGGCCGGTACCGCCCGGGATCAGGCGACCGACGATCACGTTTTCCTTCAGGCCGCGCAGACCGTCGCGCTTGCCCATGATCGCCGCTTCGGTCAGCACGCGGGTGGTCTCCTGGAACGATGCGGCCGAGATGAACGAATCGGTCGACAGCGATGCCTTGGTGATACCCAGCAGAACGTTCTCGTACGTTGCCGGCAGCTTGCCTGCAGCGGTCACGCGGTCGTTCTCTTCCAGCAGTTCCGAACGCTCGACCTGCTCGCCGACGATGTAGTCGGTGTCGCCGGCTTCGACGATCTGGACACGGCGCAGCATCTGGCGAACGATCACCTCGATGTGCTTGTCGTTGATCTTCACGCCCTGCAGACGGTACACGTCCTGCACTTCGTCGACGATGTAACGCGCCAGCGCTTCGATACCCAGCAGGCGCAGGATGTCTTGCGGATCGGCCGGGCCGTCCACGATCATCTCGCCCTTGTTCACCACCTGGCCGTCGTGCACCAGCACTTGCTTGTCCTTGGTGATCAGGAACTCGTGCTTGTTGCCGTCCATGTCGGTGATTTCCAGGCGCTGCTTGCCCTTGGTCTCTTTACCGAACGCCACCGTACCGGTGACTTCCGCCAGCATGCCGGCATCCTTCGGCGAACGGGCTTCGAACAGCTCGGCCACGCGCGGCAGACCACCGGTAATGTCACGGGTCTTCTGCGATTCGGTCGGGATACGTGCCAGCACTTCACCCACCGATGCCTGCTGACCGTCCTTGACCATGATCAGCGCGCCGACCTGGAAGCCGATCGTCACGGCGTGCTCGGTGCCGGCGATCTTGACTTCCTGGCCTTCTTCGTTCAGCAGCTTGACCTGCGGACGCAGGACCTTGCTGGCCGAACCGCGGCGTTTCGGGTCGATCGCCACCAGGGTCGACAGGCCGGTCACGTCGTCCACCTGGCGAGCGACGGTGACGCCCTCTTCCACGTTTTCGAACTTGATCGTGCCGCCGTATTCCGTGATGATCGGACGGGTCAGCGGGTCCCAGGTCGCCAGCGCGGTACCTGCCTTGACGGTCAGGCCATCCTGCACGGCCAGGGTCGCGCCGTACGGCACCTTGTGACGCTCGCGCTCGCGGCCGTGGTCGTCCGTGATCAGCACTTCGCCCGAACGCGAAATGACGATCTGGGCGCCCTTGCCGTTGGTCACGTAACGCATGGTCGCGGTGAAGCGAACCGTACCGTTCGACTTGGCTTCCACCGACGAGGCCACCGCAGCACGCGATGCCGCACCACCGATGTGGAAGGTACGCATGGTCAGCTGGGTACCCGGCTCACCGATCGACTGTGCAGCCACCACACCGACGGCTTCGCCGCTGTTGACCAGCAGGCCGCGGCCCAGGTCACGGCCGTAGCACTTCGCGCACAGGCCGTAACGGGTGTCGCAGTTCAGCGGAGTGCGGACCTTGACTTCGTCGATGCCCAGACGCTCGATCTCTTCGACCATGTCTTCGTCCAGCAGCGTGCCGGCTTCGTACAGGGTCGCCTGCGTTTCCGGATTCACGATGTCGTTACCGGCAACGCGGCCCAGGATACGGTCGCGCAGCGCTTCGATGACTTCACCGCCTTCGACCATCGCCTTCATGTGCGTGCCGTTGGTGGTGCCGCAATCGTCCTCGATCACGACCAGATCCTGCGTCACGTCGACCAGGCGGCGGGTCAGGTAACCCGAGTTTGCGGTCTTCAGCGCGGTGTCGGCCAGACCCTTACGGGCGCCGTGCGTCGAGATGAAGTACTGCAACACGTTCAGGCCTTCGCGGAAGTTCGCGGTAATCGGCGTTTCGATAATCGAACCGTCCGGTTTCGCCATCAGGCCGCGCATACCGGCCAGCTGGCGGATCTGCGCCGCCGAACCACGGGCGCCCGAGTCGGCCATCATGTAAATGGCGTTGAACGACTCTTGCGTGCCCTGGGTGCCGTCGCGCTTGGTGACCGGCTCGACTTTCAGCTGGTCCATCATCGCCTTGCCGACTTCGTCCGAGGTCTTGCCCCAGATGTCGACGACCTTGTTGTAACGCTCGCCGGCGGTGACCAGACCCGAGGCGTACTGCTGCTCGATCTGCTTCACTTCGGCTTCGGCGGTCGCGATCATGCCCTTCTTGACGTCCGGGATCAGCATGTCGTCCACGGCGATCGAGATACCGGCGCGGGTCGCCAGGCGGAAGCCCGACTGCATCAGCTTGTCGGCGAACACGACGGTGGCACGCAGGCCGCACTTGCGGAACGACGTGTTGATCAGCTTCGAGATTTCCTTCTTCTTCAGCGCGCGGTTCAGCACCGAGAACGGCAGGCCTTTCGGCAGGATCTCGGACAGGATCGCACGGCCGACCGTGGTCTCGTAGCGGGTCAGGGTCTGGTCGAAGCCGCCTTCGGCGTTGCGCGGGAATTCCACGATACGCACGGTGATGCGGGTCGCCAGTTCGACTTCCTTGTTGTCGTACGCGCGGATGACTTCCGACACGTCCGGGAACAGCATGCCTTCGCCCTTGGCGTTGATCGCTTCGCGGCTCGCGTAGTACAGACCCAGCACGATATCCTGCGACGGGACGATCGACGGCTCGCCGTTCGACGGGAACAGGATGTTGTTCGAAGCCAGCATCAGGGTGCGGGCTTCCATCTGTGCTTCGATCGACAGCGGGACGTGGACTGCCATCTGGTCACCGTCGAAGTCGGCGTTGAACGCCGCGCAGACCAGCGGGTGCAGCTGGATTGCCTTGCCTTCGATCAGCACCGGCTCGAACGCCTGGATACCCAGACGGTGCAGCGTCGGCGCACGGTTCAGCATGACCGGGTGCTCTTTGATGACTTCTTCCAGGATGTCCCAGACCACCGGTTCCTGTTGCTCGACCAGCTTCTTGGCGGCCTTGATGGTCGTTGCCAGACCCATCAGTTCCAGCTTGTTGAAGATGAACGGCTTGAACAGTTCCAGCGCCATCAGCTTCGGCAGACCGCACTGGTGCAGTTTCAGCTGCGGACCCACCACGATGACCGAACGGCCCGAGTAGTCGACGCGCTTGCCCAGCAGGTTCTGACGGAAACGGCCGCCCTTACCCTTGATCATCTCGGCCAGCGATTTCAGCGGACGCTTGTTGGCGCCGGTCATCGCCTTGCCGCGACGGCCGTTGTCCAGCAGCGAGTCGACCGCTTCCTGCAGCATGCGCTTTTCGTTGCGCGTGATGATTTCCGGAGCGCGCAGTTCCATCAGGCGCTTCAGACGGTTGTTACGGTTGATGACGCGGCGATACAGGTCGTTCAGGTCGGACGTGGCGAAACGGCCGCCATCCAGCGGGACGAGCGGACGCAGCTCCGGCGGCAGAACCGGGAGCACTTCCATGATCATCCAGTCCGGCTTGATGCCCGAACGCTGGAATGCCTCGAGCACTTTCAGGCGCTTGGCGTATTTCTTGATCTTCGCTTCCGACTTCGACTCTTTCAGTTCGACGCGCAGCGCTTCGGCTTCGCGGTCGATGTCGATCGAGCGCAGCAGTTCACGGATGCCTTCGGCGCCCATGAATGCGGTGAAGTCGTCGCCGTACTCTTCGTACTTGGCGGCGTAGTCGTCTTCCGACATGATCTGGCTCTTCTTGAGCGGGGTCATGCCCGGATCGGTGACCACGTACGCTTCGAAGTACAGCACGCGCTCGATGTCGCGCAGGGTCATGTCCAGGACCATGCCCAGACGCGACGGCAGCGACTTCAGGAACCAGATGTGGGCGGTCGGCGAGGCCAGCTCGATGTGGCCCATGCGCTCACGGCGCACTTTGGCCAGGGTGACTTCGACGCCGCACTTCTCGCAGATCACGCCGCGGTGCTTCAGGCGCTTGTACTTGCCGCACAGGCACTCGTAGTCCTTGATCGGACCAAAGATTTTTGCGCAGAACAGGCCGTCACGTTCCGGCTTGAACGTACGGTAGTTGATGGTTTCCGGCTTTTTGACTTCGCCGAACGACCACGAACGGATTTTCTCGGGCGACGCCAGGCCAATCTTGATGGCGTCGAAGCTCTCGTTTTGCTGAACTTGCTTGAATAGATCGAGCAGTGCTTTCATTTATCACTCCGGGTGATTGAATTCTGTACTTCTTGCTACTACCGCCGCTTCTCACCGATTTTCGCCGGTGCTTGCTGAACCGTATCCCTTGAAAAGCGTCAACCCGGCGCAGGCCGGGTTCCAGGTTTTTCGGTCATTCAACCGAAAATTGTGCCCAAGCCTGCGCCGGGGCGACGATTTGCAAGGCACGGGCCAGCCCGAAGGAGCGGCCCTGCCGTTCTGCTTAGCTGCGCTCGAGATCGATATCGATACCCAGCGAGCGGATTTCCTTGACCAGCACGTTGAACGATTCCGGCATACCGGCGTCGATCACATGGTCGCCCTTGACCAGGTTCTCGTACACCTTGGTACGGCCATTCACGTCGTCCGACTTGACGGTCAGCATTTCCTGCAGCACGTACGATGCGCCGTACGCCTCCAGTGCCCACACCTCCATCTCACCGAAGCGCTGGCCGCCGAACTGGGCTTTACCACCCAGCGGCTGCTGCGTCACCAGCGAGTACGGACCGGTCGAACGGGCGTGCATCTTATCATCAACCAGGTGATGCAGCTTCAGCATGTGCATGAAGCCCACGGTCACCTTGCGCTCGAACGCTTCGCCGGTGCGGCCGTCGAACATCGTGACCTGGTTCTTCGACGGGGTCATGCCCAGGTGCTTGGCGATCGGGTCAGGGAAGGCCAGGTCCAGCATGCGGCGGATTTCTTCCTCGTGCGCACCGTCGAACACCGGGGTCGCGAACGGCACGCCGTTCTTGAGGTTGTTCGCCAGCGAGACGATTTCCTCGTCGCTGAAGTTGTCCAGATCTTCCTTCTTGCCGGTCTCGTTGTAGATCTTGCCCAGGAAAGCGCGCAGTTGCTCGGTCTCTGCCTTGGCCTTGATCATTTCGCCCAGACGCAGGCCCAGACCTTTCGCTGCCCAACCCAGGTGGGTTTCCAGGATCTGACCGACGTTCATACGCGACGGCACGCCCAGCGGGTTCAGCACGACGTCGGCCGGGGTACCATCGGCCATGAACGGCATGTCTTCCACCGGCACGATACGCGAGACCACACCCTTGTTACCGTGGCGGCCCGCCATCTTGTCGCCCGACTGCAGGCGGCGCTTGACGGCCAGGTAGACCTTGACCATCTTTTGCACGCCCGGCTGCAGCTCGTCGCCTTGCGTCAGCTTCTTGCGCTTTTCTTCGAACGCCAGGTCGAACTGGTGACGCTTCTCGTTGATCGATTCCTTCATCGCCTCGAGGGCGTTGGCGGTTTCGTCGTCGGCCGGGCGGATGTCGAACCAGTGGAACTTGTCCAGGTCGGCCAGGTACTCGGCGGTGATCACGGCGCCCTTGTTCAGCTTCTTCGGACCGCCATTCACGGTCTTGCCCACGAGCAGACGCTCGAGACGCTGGAAGGCGTCGCCTTCCACGATACGCAGCTGGTCGTTCAGGTCCAGGCGGAAGCGCTTGAGTTCATCGTCGATGATCTGCTGGGCGCGCTTGTCGCGCACGATGCCTTCACGGGTGAACACTTGCACGTCGATCACGGTGCCGACCATGCCCGAAGGCACGCGCAGCGAGGTGTCTTTCACGTCCGACGCTTTTTCGCCGAAGATCGCGCGCAGCAGCTTCTCTTCCGGGGTCAGCTGGGTCTCGCCCTTCGGGGTCACCTTACCGACCAGCACGTCACCGGCTTGCACTTCGGCGCCGATGTAGACGATGCCCGACTCGTCCAGGCGAGCCAGCTGGTTTTCGGCCAGGTTCGAGATGTCGCGGGTGATTTCTTCCGGTCCCAGTTTGGTATCGCGGGCAACCACCGACAGTTCCTCGATGTGGATCGAGGTGTAGCGGTCGTCCTTGACGACATTCTCAGAGATGAGGATCGAGTCCTCGAAATTCAAGCCGTTCCACGGCATGAACGCCACCAGCATGTTCTGGCCCAGGGCCAGTTCGCCCAGGTCAGTCGATGCGCCGTCGGCGATCACGTCACCGCGTGCGACACGGTCGCCCACTTGCACGATCGGACGCTGGTTGATGTTGGTGTTCTGGTTCGAACGGGTGTACTTGATCAGGTTGTAAATGTCCACACCGACTTCGCCGGCTTGCGCCTCGTCGTCGTTGACGCGGATCACCACGCGGCCTGCATCGACGTAGTCCACCAGACCGCCACGGGTTGCCTGCACGGTCGTGCCCGAGTCCACCGCCACGGTGCGCTCGATGCCGGTACCGACGAAGGCTTTTTCCGGACGCAGGCAAGGCACGGCCTGGCGCTGCATGTTGGCGCCCATCAGTGCACGGTTTGCGTCGTCGTGCTCGAGGAACGGAATCAGCGATGCCGCCACCGACACGACCTGGCCCGGGGCCACGTCCATGTACTGGATGCGCTCCGGCGACACCAGGATGGTCTCGCCGGCTTCACGCGCCGACACCAGCTCGTCGACCAGCTGGCCTTCGCCATTGATCGCGGCGTTCGCCTGGGCGATGATGTAGCGGCCCTCTTCGATCGCGGACAGGTATTCGATCTTGTCGGTGACTTTCGAACCATCGACCTTGCGGTACGGGGTTTCCAGGAAGCCGTATTCGTTCAGGCGGGCGTACAGTGCCAGCGAGTTGATCAGGCCGATGTTCGGGCCTTCCGGCGTTTCGATCGGGCAAACGCGGCCGTAGTGGGTCGGGTGCACGTCGCGGACTTCGAAGCCGGCGCGCTCGCGGGTCAGGCCGCCCGGGCCCAGTGCGGAAACACGGCGTTTGTGCGTGATTTCCGACAGCGGGTTGGTCTGGTCCATGAACTGCGACAGCTGCGACGAACCGAAGAATTCGCGGATCGCGGCCGAGATCGGCTTGCTGTTGATCAGGTCGTGCGGCATCAGGTTGTCCGCTTCGGCCTGGCCGAGGCGTTCCTTGACGGCGCGCTCGACGCGCACCAGGCCGGCGCGGAACTGGTTTTCAGCCAGTTCGCCGACGCAACGCACGCGGCGGTTACCCAGGTGGTCGATGTCGTCGACTTCGCCGCGGCCATTGCGCAGCTCGACCAGGATCTTGATCACGGCCAGGATGTCTTCGTTCGACAGGGTCATGTCGCCGGTCAGCTCGTCACGGCCGATACGGCGGTTGAACTTCATGCGGCCGACAGCCGACAGGTCGTAACGTTCCGGCATGTAGAACAGGCCGTTGAACAGCGCCTCGACCGATTCTTCGGTCGGCGGTTCGCCAGGACGCATCATGCGATAGATCGCCACGCGTGCGGCGGTCTGGTCGGCGGTGTCGTCGGTGCGCAGGGTCTGCGAGATGTAGGCGCCCTGGTCCAGGTCGTTGGTGTACAGCGTCTGGATCGATTCGATGTCGGCGTCGCGCAGCTTGCCCAGCAGTTCGTCGGTCAGCTCGTCGTTGGCGTTGGCGATGACTTCACCGGTGTCGCCGTCGACCACGTTGGTGGCCAGCACGCGGCCGACCAGGTAGTCTTCCGGTACCGAGATGAACGAGATGCCGGCGTTCTCGATGTCGCGCACGTGCTTGGCATTGATGCGCTTGTCCTTCTGGACCAGCGTCTTGCCCGACTTCGGATCGACGATGTCGAAGCGCGCGACTTCGCCGCGCAGGCGCTCGGCCACGAATTCCAGTTCCGCGCCTTCCGAGCGCAGGTTGAAATTGTCAAAGACGAAGAAGTTCGCCAGGATCTGCTCCGGCGTCATGCCGATGGCTTTCAGCAGGATCGTCACCGGCATCTTGCGGCGGCGGTCGACGCGGAAGAACAGGATATCTTTCGGGTCGAACTCGAAGTCCAGCCACGAGCCGCGATATGGAATGATACGTGCCGAGAACAGCAGCTTGCCCGACGAGTGCGTCTTGCCGCGGTCGTGCTCGAAGAACACGCCCGGCGAACGGTGCAGCTGAGAAACGATCACACGCTCGGTGCCGTTGATGACGAACGAACCGTTGGCGGTCATGAGCGGCAGTTCGCCCATGTACACTTCCTGTTCCTTCATTTCCTTCACGACCGGCTTGGTCGGCGATTCCTTGTCCAGGATCACCAGGCGCACCTTGGCGCGCAGCGGCGACGCGAAAGTCAGGCCGCGTTGTTGGCATTCCTTGACGTCGAAAGCAGGGTCACCCAGCACGTACGAGAGGAACTCGAGGCGCGCAAAACCGTTGTGCGACACGATCGGGAAAATGGAGGTGAAAGCCGATTGCAGGCCCTCGTTCTTGCGGACGGTCGGACCAGCGTCCGCCTGCAGGAAATTCTCGTAAGACTCCAGCTGCGTAGCCAGGAGATAGGGAACGTTGTGAACGTTGGCGCGCTTCGCGAACGACTTGCGAATGCGTTTCTTCTCAGTAAATGAGTAGTGCATGGACACTCCGTGAGTGACAGAAAGGGATGAGACTTCAGGGATTGCCAGTGGAATGACGCCACCACATGCAAGACCTCAAAACTCGCCGCGTTTCGGTCAGGTGATAAAGGACAGCCGGTACTGCTGTGTTACGATTACTGTGGTGCTGCTACGGCGCTGCCGCCGCCGGGGTGACGCTTTTTTGCTGCAGGGACGACAAAAGAGCCAAAGCCGCATACCCCACCTTCCGGCAGGGATCTGCAAGCTTTGACTCCGGCGCCGGGCGCTGTCGCCAGCGCCCGTTGCATATGTATTACTTGAGCTCGGCCTTGGCGCCAGCGTCTTCCAGCTTCTTCTTGGCGGCTTCAGCGTCAGCTTTCGGCAGGGCTTCCTTGACGGTCTTCGGTGCGCCGTCAACGACGTCCTTGGCTTCTTTCAGGCCCAGGCCGGTGATTTCACGAACGGCCTTGATGACGCCGACCTTGTTCGCGCCGACTTCGGTCAGAACAACGTTGAACTCGGTCTGCTCTTCAGCAGCCGGAGCAGCAGCGCCGCCGCCAGCAGCCGGTGCCGACATTGCAGCTGCCGACACGCCGAACTTCTCTTCGAAAGCCTTGACCAGGTCGTTCAGTTCCATGACCGACATTGCGCCAACTGCGTCCAGGAACTCTTCTTTGCTAATTGCCATTTGAAACTCCAAATATTTGATGTGTAGTTAGTACTAGAACAAAAAGACTGGCTTACTCTGCTGCTGCTTCGGCTTCTGCCGGAGCTGCGGCGCCTTCGCCTTTTTGTGCCGCGACTGCGGCCAGAACTCGTGCAAAGCCGGAAACCGGAGCCTGCATGACGCCCAGCAGCTGGGCGATGAGGACTTCACGGCTCGGGATGCTTGCCAGCGCGGTAACGCCGGCGACATCCAGGTTCTTACCAGCGTAGTTACCGCCCTTGACCACCAGTTTGTCGTTGGTCTTCGAGAAGTCGCTGATGACCTTGGCGGCAGCCACGGCGTCGTCCGAGATCGAGTAGATCAGCGGACCAACCATGCTGTCGGCCAGAGGTGCGAACTGGGTGCCTTCCACAGCGCGGCGAGCCAGCGTGTTCTTCAGAACACGCAGGTACACGCCCTGCGAACGAGCATTTGCACGGAGTTTCGTCAGAGCACTAACCTGGATGCCACGGTACTCGGCGACGACGATGGTTTGCGCGCTTGCTACTTTCGCGCTAACTTCTTCGACGACGACCTTTTTGTCATTCAGATTAAGACCCACGGTCAATCTCCTTAAATGATGTGAGGGAAATCCCCCGCATCGGTTCGAACACGGCGTCCGAAGTTAAGAAGTACGACATAGCATCGACTACAAAACTTGTTCGGGTTCGCCATCTGCGTTGGGTGATCTATTAACCTCCAGCCTGACGGATGCCTTCGGCCCAACGGTCTTTGATTGCCTGGCGGGGTTCAATCCGCCAGCCCAAAGATCTGCCCCGCCGTCGGAACGGCGGGGACTTAATTCTTGTTACTGGCCGTTCAGGGTAGCGTGATCGACACGCACACCGGCGCCCATGGTCGACGACAGTGCGACCTTGCGCAGGTAGATACCCTTCGACGATGCCGGCTTGGCCTTGTTCAGGGCGTCGATCAGCGCGACCAGGTTGGTCTTGAGCTGCTCGTCCGAGAACGACTTGCGGCCGATGGTGGCGTGGATGATACCGGCCTTGTCGGTGCGGTACTGGACCTGACCAGCCTTGGCATTGCGCACGGCGCCTGCCACGTCCGGGGTCACGGTGCCGACCTTCGGGTTCGGCATCAGGCCGCGCGGGCCCAGGATCTGACCCAGGGTACCGACGATACGCATGGTGTCCGGCGAAGCGATCACGATGTCGAACGGCATGTCGCCGGCCTTGACGCGGTCTGCCAGGTCTTCCATGCCGACGATGTCGGCACCGGCTGCACGAGCCTGCTCGGCCTTGTCGCCTTGGGCGAACACGGCCACGCGGACGGTCTTGCCGGTACCGGCCGGCAGGACCACCGAACCACGAACCACCTGGTCCGACTTCTTCGGGTCCACGCCCAGCTGGACGGCGACGTCGATCGACTCGTTGAACTTGGCGGTTGCGAATTCTTTGATGATCGAAACGGCGTTGTCGAACGCGTAAACCTTGTTGCGATCGACTTTGGCTTTCATTTCTTTGGTGCGCTTGGACAGCTTAGCCATGTTAGATACCCTCCACCGTGATGCCCATCGAACGAGCCGAGCCGGCGATGATGCGCACAGCGGCATCCATGTCGGCAGCGGTCAGGTCCGGCTGTTTGGTTTTTGCGATTTCTTCAGCCTGGGCGCGGGTCAGCGTGCCGACCTTGTCGGTATGCGGCTTCGGCGAGCCCTTGACGACGCCAGCGGCTTTCTTGATCAGGTAGGTTGCCGGCGGGGTCTTCATCTCGAAGGTGAAGGACTTGTCCGCGAAGGCGGTGATCACCACCGGAATCGGCATACCCGGCTCCATGCCTTGGGTACGGGCGTTGAACGCCTTGCAGAATTCCATGATGTTCAGACCGCGCTGGCCGAGTGCCGGGCCGATCGGGGGGGAGGGATTTGCCTTACCAGCCGCCACTTGCAGCTTGATAAAACCGACGATTTTCTTTGCCATGTCAGGCTCCTAGTCGATTGAGTGGTATCGCCCCTACCGGTACCACTTATCCGGCGGAGCTCCTCTTATCGGATTCCGCCTTGCTGCTGCGACGCTCCGATTGGGCGTTTTAGACTTTCTCTACCTGGCCGAACTCCAGTTCCACCGGAGTCGCGCGGCCGAAGATGGTGACAGTGACACGCACCTTCGACTTTTCGTAGTTGACTTCCTCGACGTTGCCGTTGAAGTCGGTGAACGGGCCTTCCTTGATGCGCACCTGCTCGCCCACTTCGTACAGCACTTTGGGCCGCGGCTTTTCGACGCCTTCCTGGACCTGCTGCATGATCTTGTCGATCTCGCGCGCCGGGATCGGCGTCGGCTTGTTGCTCTTGCCGCCGATGAAGCCGGTGACCTTGGGCGTATTCTTCACGAGGTGCCAGGTCTCGTCGGTCATTTCCATCTCGACCAGCACATAACCCGGGAAGAAGCGCCGCTCGGACACCGATTTGCTGCCGTTCTTGACTTCGACCACTTCTTCGGTCGGGACCAGGATGCGGCCGAACTGCTCTTGCATGCCGCCGCGCTCGATGCGGTCGGTCAGGCCGCGCATCACGCTCTTTTCCATGCCCGAGTAGACATGCACGACGTACCAGCGCTTGTTGCTGACCGGCGTGCTCAGCGGGGCACCAGCGTCTTGTGCCGGGACATCACCCGGCACGTTGTCTTGCTGAACGTTATCGCTCATTACTGTTTCCACCCCAGGATCACGTCGTACATCAGGAACTCAAGAATCTTATCCGTGCCCCACAGGAAAATCGCCATCACCAGCACGAAACCAAATACCACGGCGGTGATCTGGGTCGCTTCTTTGCGGGTGGGCCAAACAACCTTCTTCGTTTCGCGTACGGATTCCTTGGCGAAGCCCAGGAAATCGCGTCCGGCAGCAGACGTCCACAACAGCAGCACGGCAACGACAAGACCAGCCACGAGTGCGCCTGCGCACATCAGAGCTGGTTTGTTCTGGCCTTTCAGAATGAAGAAGCCGACCACGCCTGCAATCGCAGCAACCACTGCCAGCACGACCTTGAACTTGTCGTTCGAGGTGCTGACGGTTTGCACGGATTGATTAGACATACTTATTTACTTTCGGGTGCTGAGCACCGAATTCGGTGGCAGGGGAGGAGGGAATCGAACCCGCGACCTTCGGTTTTGGAGACCGACGCTCTGCCAATTGAGCTACTCCCCTACATAAACTTCTCGTTGAATCGAACATTATACGCGGCGCGGAGGCGCCGCGCAATGTTCTTTTTTGGGGAAGGCTGGAACGCCCTCCCCGGTGAGACACTTTTACTACAGTCGCTGATTAGGCGATGATCTTGGCAACCACGCCGGCGCCGACGGTACGGCCACCTTCGCGGATTGCGAAGCGCAGACCTTCTTCCATCGCGATCGGAGCGATCAGCTTGACGGTGATCGACACGTTGTCGCCCGGCATGACCATCTCTTTATCGGCCGGCAGAACGATCGAACCGGTCACGTCCGTGGTACGGAAGTAGAACTGCGGACGATAGTTGTTGAAGAACGGGGTGTGACGGCCGCCCTCGTCCTTCGACAGCACGTACACTTCGCCGGTGAAGTCGGTGTGCGGCTTGATCGAGCCCGGCTTGGCCAGAACCTGGCCACGCTGGACGTCTTCACGCTTGGTGCCGCGCAGCAGCAGGCCGACGTTGTCGCCAGCTTGACCCTGGTCCAGCAGCTTGCGGAACATCTCGACGCCGGTGACGATGGTCTTGACGGTGTCGACGATACCGACGATTTCGATCTCTTCGCCGACCTTGATGATGCCGCGCTCGACACGACCGGTCACCACGGTACCGCGGCCCGAGATCGAGAACACGTCTTCCACCGGCATCAGGAAGGCGCCGTCAACGGCACGTTCCGGGGTCGGGATGTAGCTGTCCAGTGCGTCGGCCAGCTTCATGATCGCGTCTTCGCCCAGCTCGCCTGCCTGGCCTTCCAGGGCCATACGTGCCGAACCCTTGATGATCGGCAGGTCGTCGCCCGGGAACTCGTACTTCGACAGGAGCTCGCGCACTTCCATTTCGACCAGTTCCAGCAGTTCTGCGTCGTCGACCAGGTCGCACTTGTTCAGGAACACGATGATGTACGGAACGCCAACCTGACGCGCCAGCAGGATGTGCTCGCGGGTCTGCGGCATCGGGCCGTCAGCGGCCGAGCACACCAGGATCGCGCCGTCCATCTGGGCAGCGCCGGTGATCATGTTCTTGATGTAGTCGGCGTGGCCTGGGCAGTCAACGTGCGCGTAGTGACGGTTTGCGGTCTCGTACTCGACGTGCGCGGTGTTGATGGTGATGCCGCGTGCTTTTTCTTCCGGAGCCGCGTCGATCTGGTCGTAGGCCTTGGCTTCACCGCCGAATTTCTTCGACAGGACGGTTGCGATTGCAGCCGTCAGGGTGGTTTTGCCGTGATCAACGTGACCGATAGTGCCGACGTTGACGTGCGGCTTGGTCCGTTCGAATTTTTCCTTAGCCATTCTAGACTCCTAAGATCCAACAATATTTGAAAAGTACCGGGCTCACACGACGGTCGAGCTACTGACTGCCGCTAAAATTCTGGTGCCCTTGACGTGGATTGAACACGTGGCCTCTCCCTTACCAAGGGAGTGCTCTACCACTGAGCTACAAGGGCTGATTTGAAACTGGAGCGGGTGAAGGGAATCGAACCCTCGTCATAAGCTTGGAAGGCTTCAGCTCTACCATTGAGCTACACCCGCACGAGGTACAACTTGCATTCAATTCAACTTCACGATCCACGCATTGGTGGTGGGGGCTGGATTCGAACCAGCGTACTCAGAGAGGGCAGATTTACAGTCTGCTGCCTTTAACCACTCGGCCACCCCACCGCGAAGAACCGCAGAGTATGAAGTACGCGCAATCTGTTGTCAACTATTGTCAACTGCCTTCACTAGAACTGATCTAGCACACAGAGTGTCGTTGCTTCGGGGCGTGATTGTATAGACCCGGCTGCAAGTCTGCAAGGGCTGTTTTTCATTTAATTTCAATAAAAACGCAGGCGGCTCAAGCGCCCGCGCCGAGGGCGGCCAGCACCTGCCCTTTCAGCGCCTTGATCAGCGCGGTTTCGTCGGGTGGCACGCCCTCCGGCGCGGTGGTGATGCGGTCGGCGTAGAACAGGCCCAGCCGGACCTGGTTGACCACCAGCGGCAGCACGATGAAGCTTTGCGCCTCCGGCAGCAGCGCCTGGTGCCAGGACGGCAGCAAGTCGCGGATCCTCGGGCTGGAGGCATCGGCGATCATCAGGTCGGCGTCGTTTTCCATCGCCAGGTGAAACAGGTCGCGGCTGGGGGTTGACGGAAACGCGAACCCGGCCTGCTGACGGGCCTGGCCGGCGCCGAACGATGCGCGGGCGCGGTACTGGCCGGACCTGGCGTCCTTCAGCGCCACGGTCGCGAAGCGAAAGCCCATCGACGTGTACAGCGTCTCGAGCACTGCAAGGATGAGCTCGTTGACCTTGTGCTGCCCGGAAGCGCGCATCTGCGTGACCTCCTGCACGCCCGCCAGCAGCTGGTCGCGCGCGTTGCGCGGCTTGCCGCTCGGCCAGGCGCCCTGCTCTTCCCGATCCGATCCAAGGGTGGCCAGCATCAGCACGTCGGGCAGGCCGGCGCCGTCCGGCTCGGCCTTCTGTCTGGGCAGCGGCTGCATGTTCATGCTTTCCATCAGGCTGTTCATTTCCTGCGCCACCGCGTCGAGCAGCGCTTCCAGCTCGGCCGCGCCGAGGTTCAGCGCACTGCCGTAGCGCGCCAGCAGGCGCTGTGCTTCCGGCGTGCCGGCCGCCGCGTCGGCGAGGCCCGCACAGCGGCCCAGCAATTGCGCCACCTCCTGGCTGAACGACGCCACCTGGCGCATCCATTCGCCGCGATTGAGCGCCACCTTCAGCGCGCCCTCGCCGAGGGCACGCTGGGCGCGCATGATCACGTCCGGGATATTCCACTCGGCCAGCACCGCTTCCGACAAGGCCTCGTAGCTGCAGCCGAGGATCATCTGCGCGGCCTGGGCCAGCGTGTGCTTGCCGGTCGCGGCCAGGGCGGCGATCTCGCGATAGCGCTCGTGCGCGTGCGACGCCGCCAGCAAGGGCCCGAGATTCTTGAACAGGGCGCCGATCGAGGCTTCCTCGGCGCCCTGGTAAAAGCTGTGGCGCGCCATCTCGCGCCCGACCAGGCTGGCGTACAGCGACGCTTCCAGCTCCACCCGCACGCTGTACGCATGCTCGCTGCTGGCCAGTGCGTCGACCAGCAGCATCGCCAGCGCCGTGGTCTTGACGTTGTCGAAGCCGAGCAGGGAAATCGCGCGCGAGATGGTGGTGACGGCGGTGCCGGCTGCGGTCCGGTAGCGCACCGTGTTCGCCAGGCGCAGGATGCGCTGGGTCAGGGCGACGTCGGACAACACGTAATACGCCAGGTCGTGCGTGCCTTCGTCGTCCGACGAGGCCATCTGCACCACGCGCGCGACCGAGCTGCCGAGCGCGAACATGTCTTCGTCGCCGCAAACCTTGTGCAGCAGCGCCGCGCGCACGCGCCGGCCGTCCGGGGCAGCGCCGTCGTTTGGCGCCGTAGGAAGGAGGACTGCCGGACCCATGATCTTGTTCAATTACACCGCTTTCTTCGGACGCGCGCCCTTGTCGTATTTTTTCTGGATCTTCAGGTGCAGGCCGGCCAGTGCCGGCAGCTTCGGATTGACCGGGTCGAGCCGGCGCACCGCGCCGATGTACTGCAGCGCCTGCTGGCCGAGGCGCTCGTCCCAGCCGTCGTGGTCCAGGCATTTGAGCACCGCCAGGGCGGCGTTGAACACGACTTGCGGATTGTCGGGCAGTTTGGTGACCGCTTCCTCCATCAGCGTCACCGCCCCCTTGAAGTCGCCCTCGCGCGCGCGCGTGGCGCCGCTGGCGACCAGGTCGACCACCTGCTGGCGGCTCTCGGCCGCCAGCTGCCTGGCCAGGTCAGCGTGGCCGGCGTTCTCGAACACCGCCATCGCCTTGGCCAGCACGGCGCCGCTGCTGGCGTTGCGCATGACTTCGCGCATGACTTCGGCCGCGCCCTCGGCCTGGTGGTTGTCGATCGCCACCCGCGCCAGCTCCAGCTTGAGCTCGGGACGCAGCTCGGGCGCGTCCTTGCTGGCGCCGAGCGCCGCGATCAAGGCTTCGTTCAGGCGCGTTTCGTTGCCGGTGTACTCGTGCACCATGCTGGCTGCGATCGCGCTGCACAGCGTGGTGTGCTTCTGGAACGCCATCGATTTGTCGAGGTCGCGGATCACGGCCGCGGCCTGCACCGGATCGCCCTTGCGCACCAGCGTCTGCACCAGGCGCACATGGTCTTGCGGATCCTTGAATTCGGAATACCTGGCTTTACTCACCACCTGCTTGAGGATTTGTTCGGCGGTGTCGTGATCTCCTGCCTCGAGCGCCGTCTCGCCCAGCTTGCGCAGGCGCCGTACCGCATGCGGTGACACGCCGACCGCCTCGCCCAGCACCGCCTGCGCCCGGCCCAGCTCGCCGACCGCCTCGTGGGTGCGCGCCAGCCAGTCGTAGGCATCGACGAAGTTCTTGTTCGTGTCGACCAGGCCTTCGAGGATGTCTTGCGCTTCGCCGAAGCGCTCGCGCAGGAACAGGGTTTTGGCCAGGCCCAGGCGCGCCCAGGCGATCGCCTTGGTTTCGATCAGGCGCTGGTAGATCGGCGCCGACTGCTCCGGTTCGCCCAGGAACATGTGCAGTTCGGCGCGCAGGCGCATGAAGTCGATCAGATAACGCGGATGCTTCGCCTCGCCTTCCAGGCAGGCGTCGATCGCCTCGCGCTGGCTGCCGGCCTCCATCAGCTGGTACACCGGCAGCAGCGCATTGCGGCGCTCCAGGCCGCGGCGGATGCGTTCCAGCAGGCGGTCGGCCGTGAACGGTTTCAGGATGTAGTCGGTCGGACCGAGTTCGGCGGCGCTGACGACCTTGCCGTAATCGCCCTCGGCCGTAACCATGAAGAACATCGTCGACAGCGGCATCAGCTTGTGGTGGCGCACGTCCTCGAGCAGCTGCTGGCCGTCCTGTCCGCCCTCCAGCCCGTATTCGCACAGGATCAGGTCATAGGGCTTGGTGCCGAGGTGCTTGACGGCCTGGTTGGAACTGCCGGCGTGCTCGACCTTCGATAGGCCGCACTGGGTCAGCATGTTGTGAATCGTCGCGCGCATTCCGGCATGCGGCTCGATGATCAAGGCGCTGAGGCCGTCAAGTTCGTTCATGTTCCGGTTTTTCCGTAGTGCCGCGGTGGGCGTAGGCAGGCTGCATGGGCCTGCATTCTCTGCGGAGTATATTACGTCACGGGAACAAAAAACTTGAATATCGGCAACATGGATTGCGAGTGGTTTTAAAACCACACCGCGCTTGCCGCCGCCCTGCCGGCGCAGCTCAGGCGTCGGGATGCGGTGCGGCTGCCTGGCGCAACACGCGCTTGCCGTTGATGCAGTCGGTGCGTGCTCCGCCCAGCAGGATGTTCTGGTAGCGCACTTCGTACTTGCCGGCCGCGAGCTTGTCGATCAGGAACTTGGCGCGGCCCAGCACATAGGTGTAGCGCACGTTGGAATGGCGGTCGAGGTCGTAGATCTTGACCAGCACCGGGGATGGGTTGCTGCTGTTGTCGACCAGCACCTGCATTTCCTCGCCCTGGTTCCCGAGCGGGAACCCGTCGATGTAGCCGGACTGCGGCGGCCACGGGTCGCCGTTCGGTGCGATCTGGCTTTGCAGGTCGGTGTCGCAATCGGGCTGGCGCGCCGGCACCACCAATTGCGTTACGCCGAGCGCCTTGACGTCGGGCGGCGCATCGGGCGATTCCGGCTGCCCGGCGGGGCGCGCCCAGCCGTCGCTTCTGGCCTCGGCGACGGCATCGCCGGCGGGCGCTTCGGCGACGGCGGCGCTGGCGCTGGCGCTGGCGCTGGCACCAGCGTTGGCGGCGTCCTGCCCGGTCGGCGCCGGGGACGACACGCCGGCGGTCGGCTTGCCGGCAAAGGCCAGCGCGCTGGGCAGCATCCTGGGGGCATCGATGGCGATGAAGACGACCGCCGCCCCAAGGCCGAGGCAGGCCAGCATCGCGCCCCACCAGCGTGGATCGCGCAGCACGCGTGCGCGCGCCCGCGCATCGACGTGGCGCGGCTCCCAGCCGGCATCGCCGCGCGGCTTGTCGCGGCCGTCCTCGCCATGCGAGCTTTCCAGCCACTCGACTTCCCACTCCTCGGCGGCGATCCACTCGTCGTGCTCCTTGCGGCGCACAGGGTCGGACAGGATGTTGTAGGCGGTATTGACGATCGCCATGATGCGCGCGGCGCGTTCGTCGCCCGGATTCTTGTCGGGGTGGTATTTCTGGCTCAACGCCTTGTAGGCCGCACGAATGACTTCCTGAGGCGCATGGCGCGATACCTTCAGGTTGTCATAATGGGTATGGATCTTGGCCATGGCGTGGTGTGTGCCGCTCCGGCGGGTTGCTCTTATATTAGCTGAATCACGGCAGAGCAAGCATAGCCGGGTTTGTATCCTGTGCGCAAGATGCCGAAAATACTACAGGCGATGGCTGCGGTCGGCGCGCGCGATGGCCGGATCGAGTTCGACCCCGTGGCCGACCAGCAGCACCTTGAACAACTCCCCCATCTCGGCCGGCGACACCAGCTTTTGCACCGCCTTCGACTGCGGCAGGTAGCGCAGCGTGTCTTCCGGGTCGGTCTGCAGCAGCAGCTCGCCGATGCCGCAGGCCAGCAGGAAGGCGGCCTGGCTCATGTAGCCGAGCACGTCCAGCCCGGCATCCTGGGCGGCCAGCGCCATCGCAGTGAAGTCGACGTGGGCGGTGAGGTCCTGCAGGCCAGGCACGTAGAACGGATCGGGGTGCGCGTGGTGGCGGTAGTGGCACATCAGGGTGCCGCCGCTGCGCTCGTCGAAATAGAACTCGCGCGCCGGAAAACCGTAGTCGACCAGGATCGCCGCGCCGCGGCTGCCCTTGGCCGTGAACATCGCGGCCAGCGAACCCATGAAACCGCAGGCGACCGGGTGCACTTCGGTCAAATACCCATCCTGCAGTTGCTCCGCATCGGGGATCTGGCGCGCAATCTGCTCGAGCAGCGCGCCGTCGGGCTCGCCCGGTTCGAACGCAAAGCGGCCTTCGTCGATGGTGACCATCTGGCGGCGCCAGCGTCCGCCTTCCTTGACGACCAGTTCGACCGGCATCGCGTCGAGCACCTCGTTGGCCAGCACGGCGCCCTGGAAGCTTTCCGGAAAGCCGCTCAGCCAGCGCACCTGCGGGTAGGCCTTGAGCGCTTCCTGCTGGCGCGCGCGCAGTTCGCCCGACAGTTCGATGATGGTGTAGCTCTCGACCGCCACGCCCATGCGCGCCAGCGCGTCCAGCACGTCGCGTGCGAGTTTGCCGGTGCCGGCGCCGAATTCGATGATGTTGGGCCCAGTTTGCGCCATAATAGCGGCGGCCGCGCGCGCCAGCGTGGCGCCGAACAGCGGACTGATCTCGGGCGCGGTGGTGAAATCGCCTTCCGCGCCCAGCTTGGCCGCACCGCCGCTGTAATAGCCCAGGTTGGGCGCATACAGCGCCAGCTCCATGAAACGCGAAAACGGGATGGCGCCGCCTTGGTTTGCGATCTCGGCAGCGATCAAACGCTGCAGGGCTTGGGACGCGGCGAGCGCGTCGCTGTTCGGTGCGGGAAGAGACATCCTGCCATTGTAGCCAAGATCAGATGACACATACCACTTCGACATCCTCTCCCGTCTCGTCCGCGTCCGCGCGCGTGGCTCTGGTCACCGGCGCCGGCCGCCGCATCGGCCGCGCGATCGCGCTCGGCATGGCCGAGGCCGGCTGGGACATCGCGATCCACTACCGCCACTCCGCGGACGAGGCCGCGCAGGTCTTTGACGCCGTGCGCGCGCTCGGCAGGCGCGCCGTGCTGGCGCCGTGCGACCTGGCCGACGAGGCGGCGGTGCGCGCCCTGCCGGGGCACGTGGTCGAACAGCTGGGCCGGCTCGATTGCATCGTCAACAACGCGTCGTTGTTCGAATACGACAAGCCGGCCGCGTTCTCGCCTGGCTTGCTGGCGGCCCACATGCAGTGCAACCTGGCCGCGCCGCTGCTGCTGGCGCAGGCCCTGCACGCGCTGACCCCGGCCGACGGGCAAGCGGTGGTGATCAACCTGTTGGATCAGAAACTGTACAATCTCAACCCGGATTTTTTGTCATACACGCTGTCGAAAGCGGCGCTGCACACCGCCACCACGATGCTGGCCCAGGCGCTGGCGCCGACCCTGCGCGTGGTCGGCGTGGCGCCCGGCATCACGATGGTGTCCGGCGACCAGGCCGAGGATGGCTTCGAGCGCGCGCACTGCGTGACCCCGCTGGGCCGCTCGTCCACCCCGCAGGACATCGTCGACGCGGTCCTGTATGCGGCCTCGGCGCGCGCGCTGACCGGCACCACACTGCTAGTCGACGGCGGCCAGCATCTGGTGCCGCTCGAGCGCGACGTGATGTTCTTGACGAAATAGCAAAATTTAAGACCCTACCATCAAAGGTTTCCTATGTTGTCCGCCCTGTCCCACCCGCAACTGCGCGATTGCCGCAGGCTGTTCCTGCGCAATTACGAAGTCATGATCAACATCGGTGTCCATGACTTCGAAAAAAAGGGCGAGCAGCGCGTCCTGATCAACGTCGACCTGTACATCCCACTGGCCGAGTCGACCCCGAAGGACGACCAGCTGCACGAGGTGGTCGACTATGACTTCATGCGCGAAACCATCGCCAAGCGCCTGGCGCAAGGCCACATCCACCTGCAGGAAACGCTGTGCGACGACGTGGTGAAAGCCATGCTGACGCACCCGCGCGTGCGCGCGGCCCAGGTGTCGAGCATGAAACCGGACGTGTATCCCGACTGCGAAGGCGTCGGTGTCGAAGTATTCCAGATCAAGGATTGATGCAACATGAATGACATGACGATGGCGCGCGAAATCGACAAAACCGGCGACGAGACCGTCGACGCCGCCGACAAGCGCGCCGATAAAAGCGCCGACAAGGTCACTTACGAAAACAACAAGCTGCACAAGCGCTTGTGCCGCCTGGTCGGCCAGGCGATCGGCGACTTCAACATGATCGAGGATGGCGACAAGGTGATGGTCTGCCTGTCCGGCGGCAAGGACAGCTACGCCCTGCTCGACATCCTGATGACGCTGCGCGAGCGCGCGCCGATCAAGTTCGAGCTCGTCGCCGTCAACCTCGACCAGAAACAGCCGAATTTCCCGGCCGACGTGCTACCGGCCTACCTCGACAAGCTCGGCGTTCCGTACCACATCGAGAACCAGGACACCTACAGCATCGTCAAGCGCCTGATCCCGGAGGGTAAAACGACCTGCTCGCTGTGCTCGCGCCTGCGGCGCGGCATCCTGTACCGCGTCGCCGATGAGCTCGGCTGCAACAAGATCGCCCTCGGCCACCACCGCGACGACATCCTCGAGACCTTTTTCCTGAACATGTTCTTCGGCGCGAAGATCAAGGGCATGCCGGCCAAGCTCGTCTCGGACGATGGCAAGCACATGGTGATCCGCCCGCTGGCCTACGTGAAGGAAGCCGATACCGAGCGTTACGCCGAAGTCAAGGGGTTCCCGATCATCCCGTGCGATTTGTGCGGCTCGCAGGAAAACCTGCAGCGCAAGCAGATCAAGGCGATGCTGCGCGACTGGGAAAAGAAATACCCGGGCCGCGTGGAAAGCACGTTCTCGGCGCTGTCGACCGTCGTGCCGTCGCACCTGATGGATCGCGACCTGTTCGGCTTTACGGAACTCAAAACCGACGGGATCGAAAATCCGAACGGCGACATCGCTTTTGATGAGGAACCGTGCTCGACGCCGGCGAGCGTACCGGGCATGATTCCGCTCCAGCCGCTGTAATTTTCCTTCCTCATCCGGCCTGCCGCTCGGTTTGCGATCGATCGGCACCCGAAGATTTCAAAAAATACAGTTGCTTTGCTGACCATGTTTCAGAAAAGCGTTGTAATATTCTTACCCCAGCCTGACGCCGCGGCGCCAGGCACCCTTGCAACCACCTGGATCACCCCATGCAAATCGGCCAACCTGCCAGCGCCGCCCAGAGCGGCGCCGCCAATGCCAATACGAACGTCGGCAGCCTGCGCGTGTTTGTTTTCGCGCTGTTCTTCATCTTCGGCGGCATCACCAGCCTGAACGACGTCATCATCCCCAAACTGAAAGACCTGTTCACCCTGACCTATGCCCAGGCGATGCTGGTGCAGTCGGCATTCTTTGCCGCATATTTCATCGTCTCGCTGCCGGGTGCGACCATCGTGCGCCGCATCGGCTACATGCGCACCGCCGTGGTCGGCCTGCTGACCATGACCGTGGGCTGCCTGCTGTTCATCCCGGCATCGTCGTCGGGTAAGTTCGTGACCTTCCTGCTGGCCCTGTTCGTGCTGGCGGCCGGCATCACCATCGTGCAGGTCGTGGCCAACCCGCTGATCTCGATGCTGGGCGCGCCGCAGACCGCGCACAGCCGCCTGACCTTCGCGCAAGCCTTCAACTCGCTCGGCACCACGGTGTTTCCTTACATCGGCTCGATCCTGATCCTCGGCTCGCTGGCCAAGGTCGACCAGTCGACCCTGGGCGCCGAGGCGCTGGCGACCTACCGCGCCGCCGAAAGCCAGGTGGTGGTGCACACCTACCTCGGCCTGGCGATCGCGCTGGCCGTGGTCGCGCTGCTGGTCTGGTTCAACCGCAACAAGCTGGTCGAGCAGACCAGCCCGGAAGGCAGCAAGTCGAACCCGTTCAGCCTGCTCAAGCGCACCCGCTTCGCCTTCGGCATGCTGTGCATCTTCCTGTACGTCGGCGCCGAAGTGGCGGTCGGCTCGCTGATCGCCAACTACCTGATGCAGCATGACGTGCTGGGCCTGGGCGCGGAAGCCGCCGGCAAGCACGTGTCGCTGTACTGGGGCGGCGGCATGGTCGGCCGCTTCCTGGGCGCCTACATCCTGCGCATCTGCTCGCCGGGCAAGGTGCTGGCCTCGGCCGGCGGCATCGCCGCGCTGCTGCTGCTGATCTCCGCCACCAGCACCGGCGCGCTGTCCGGCTGGTCGCTGCTGGCGATCGGCCTGGTCAACTCGATCATGTTCCCGACCATCTTCAGCCTGGCCTCGGAAGGCCTGGGCGAACGCGCAGCCGAAGGCTCGGGCCTGATCTGCATGGCCATCGTCGGCGGCGCCATCGTTCCGCTGCTCACCGGCTTCACCGCCGACCAGACCAGCCTGCGCCTGGCGCTGATCGTGCCGGCCGTGTGCTACCTGCTGATCCTCACCTTCGGCTGGTACGCCCGCCGTCCGCTGCAGAACTGCTGAGCGCAGGCTCATTGCGCGCCCGCTGCGGACGGTTCCGCGGCGGCGCGCGTGCCGAAACGCCGCGCCGCGAAGCGGTTGAAGCGGCGCCGCATCGGGTCCTCGACCCAGCGAAACGTCCACCGCGACACCACCAGCACCAGCGCCACGTAGCCGGCCAGGAACGCCAGCCGCGCCAGGCTCCCTTCCGCATACCTCCGCCCCGCATTCCAGCCCAGCAGGATCACGGGATGCATCAGGTAGATCGAATACGAATACCGGCCCAGCAACTGCAGCGGCGCCGCGCCGAACAGCCGCGCCAGCGGTCCCGCATCGGCGCGGATGCTCAGCAGCAGCAAGCCGAACAACAGCGGCGCCGCCAGCGCCGCGGCCGGCACGCGCGCAACCAGCAGGAACATGACCAGCAGTGCGGCCAGACTGGCAGCCTGGCCGAGCGCCAGCCTGCGCCCTTGCGATCGGGCCCGCGCCGGTCCGCGGATGCGCACCTCACTGAGCGTGGCGCCCAGGAAGAAGCCGGCCAGGCAGCGCCAGTAGCCGTAGTCGAAGGTCAGGTCCATGCAGCCGCCTCCGGCCAGGCAGCCGCGCACGTGGACGCTGGCCCAGATGCTCACTCCATACGCCAGCACCGCCATGACGGCGAACCCGGCCAACCGCGCCGGCCCGCGCAGCAGCAGGCACAGCGCGGCGAAGGCGATGTAGGCATAGAACTCGGTGCTGATGCTCCACGTCGCATAATTCATGATCACGTGATCGAACAAGCCCAGCGAATGGGTCATGGTCAGGGTGGCCAGCCACTCGGACAGCGGCGGCCGGATGGTGAACCATCCCGCACCGGCCGCGCCATCGAGCCGTTGATGCGCCAGCATGGCCACGTTCGCCAGCAGCAGATAGGCCAGGGTCGCCACCAGCATCAGCGGCAGCAGGCGCCCGATCCTGCGCACCAGGAAGCTCGGCAGGGATGCCGGACGATCGAGCTTGCCCGCATACGCCGCGCAGATCAGGAAGCCGCTCAGCACGAAGAACAGGTCGACGAACAGATAGCCGGCGCGGACGCGCACGATCGGCGGCTCGGCCAGGCCGAAGTGGAACAGCGCCACCAGCAAGGCCGCCAGGCCGCGTGCGCCTTCGAAGGCGCGCACCAGGGGGCGTCCCGTCATGGCTGCAGGTCCGTCTCGGCCGGGCTGGCGTCGCGCGGGCGCGCGAGCCCGAGCGCACGCAGCGCGCGCGCGTTGACCTGGTCGCGCTCCGCGTCGCGTAGCCAGCCCCACTTGTTGAAGTAGCGCGCCGCCGACACCAGGTGGTGCCACAACAGGCGCCATTCGTGGTACGAGCCTTTGGCGTAGGCGTGCACGATGCTCACGTGCGGCACGAACACGGTGCGCGCGATGCGGCCGACGCGGCGCGACAGGTCGACGTCCTCGAAATACAGGAAGAAGCGTTCGTCGAACAGGCCGGCGCGCGCCACCACGTCGACCCGCATCAGCAGGAAGCAGCCGGACAGCGCCGGCACGTCCATCACGCGGTTGTAGCCGGTGCCGTGCAATTCATAGCGCGCCAGCCGTCCGCTCGATCGGTGCAGCAGCGGGCAGAAACGGCGCACCAGCAGTTCGGCCGGATGCGGCAGCAGCTTGCACAGCGGCTGCAGGCGCCCGTCCGGGTACAGCACGCGCGGCGCCACCATGCCGACATCCGGGTGCTGCTCCATGTAGGCCAGCAGCTTGCCGATCGCGTCGAGCGGAATCTGCACGTCGGGATTGAGCACCAGGTGATAGGCGTGACCGGCCGCCGCCGCCAGCGACAGGGCCCAGTTGTGCGCGCGCGCGTAGCCGGGGTTGTCGGGCTGGTGGCGGTAGTGCACGCGAAAGCGCGCGGCCAGGTCGCGCAAGGCATCGGTGCGCGAATTGTCGACCAGGTAGACCCGCATGTCCGGCGGCGCCGTGGTGACGCTGGCCAGCAGCCGCTCGACCTGTTCCGGCCTGTTGTGGTAACAGACGATGCAACAGCTGACCAGGGCGCCGGCATTCATTTGCGGGGCTCGCGCAGGTGGAAAAACGCCATGTGGGTGAACCAGGTGTCTTCCCAGCCGTGGCAGTTCGGGTGCGTCGGCGCCAGCAGCGCCGGACGGCCGCTGCCGCGCGATTCAGGGCGGCCGATCGAGAGGTCGTGGAACCAGACTTCGGCGTGCCCGAACCAGCGCCGGAAATCGGCCAGCACCTCGGGAATGTCCTGGGTACCGAAGGCGACGTCGCAGGCGCTGTTGGTGGCGGCGGCGTCCCAGCGGTTTTCGAACCAGCGCGCATGGCGCCGGTCGAGGTGGTGGACGTCGACCAGGAAGGCTTCGTTGACCGGCGGCGCCGCGGTGCGGCAATACGGATAGTATTTGGAGAAGAAGAACTGCAGCGTGGCGCAGGCGCCCGGCTTCAGGATGCGCACGATGTCGTCGAGGATGCGGGCGCGCGTGTCGTGCACGCAGATGTGCTGGAGCGAGATGGCGCAGTAGGCGAAATCGTAGCTGCTCGACGCTGCGGCGCCGCAGTCGGCGCCGGCGCTGAGGAAGATCTCGGCGCCGGGGGTGCGTGCGCGCGCCGCCCGCACCATCTTTTCCGAGATGTCGGCGCCGTCGACCTGCGCCAGCAGGCGCGCCATGCGGCGCACCATGCGCCCTTCGCCGCAGCCGATCTCGAAGCCGCGCGCGCGGGCCGCATCGGGCAGCACGGGTTTGCGGATGTCGCCGTAGCGGTGCAGCAGGTGCGTCTCGTAAGGAAAGTTCTCGTGAAACTCGTAGTTGCCGACGATGTCCTCGACCGCCAGCGGCGCCTCGTCGTAGTACGCCTTCTGCATGCGCGCGTATTGGGTCAGGTGCTCGCTCATTGCCGCTCCTCCGGTCGTCCGCTCGATCCGCTGGTTCAAACATGAGTTAAGAGCGCGGCGCGGCGCGGCGGTTGCAGCTCGATCGCCCGAGATTGCGCAAGATCAGTCGAATCGGGTACGGCTGCCGGAGAATCGGCGCTTCCAGCCGCCACTTCGCCACCGCCCCATGTTCATGACCGCCCGCAGGACGGCCGCCGGCCCGGCGCTCGCCGACCTCCATCGCGCCGCCAGGCTGCTGCACGTGATCGCCTTCATGGCCGCCGGCGACCTGCGCGCGCGCTACCGCCGCAGCGTGCTCGGCCCCTTCTGGATCACGCTCGGCACCGCCGCCGGCACCCTCGGCCTGGGGCTGGTGTGGAGCGAGCTGCTGCACATGGACCGCGCCGTCTTCGTCCCGTCGCTGACCGCCGGCCTGATCATGTGGCAATTGCTGAGCGCCTGCATCCTGGAGGCGACCACTACTTACTGGCGCCAGGGCGCGATCCTGCGCAACCTCAGCGTCCCGCTGTCGATGCCGCCGATCCAGACGCTGCTCAAGCACCTGATCAACCTGCTGCACAACCTGCCGGTATTCGTCGCCGTGGTCCTGATCTTCCGGCTGCCGGTCGGCTGGGTCACGCTGCTGGCCCTCCCCGGCCTGCTGCTGGTCGCGCTCAACCTGTTCTGGATGGCGCTGCTGTTCGCCATGCTCGGTGCGCGCTACCGCGACCTCGAATACGTGATCGGCGCGGCGATGCCGCTGCTGATGTTCCTGAGTCCCGTGTTCTACCGCCCCAGCTACCTGCCCTTCAACGGCCGCTTCGTCTGGCTCAATCCGCTCAGCCACCTGATCGAGATCGTGCGCTATCCGCTGCTGGGCGCGGCGCCGCCCGGCTTCGTGGTGCTGGCGGTCTGCCTGATGGCGCTGGCCGGCTGGGCCTTCACGCTGTGGCTGTTCAACGCCAAGCGCGACCGCATCGCCTACTGGCTGTAACGGAGCGATGACGATGGCGCGCCTCGAATTGACGGACGTGACGGTGCAGTACCCGGTCTACGACGTGCGCGCCAAGTCGCTGCGCAGCCAGCTGGCGCGCATCTCGACCGGCGGACGGATCGAGCGCGCCGCCGGGGTGCAGATCGTGACCGCGCTGCGCGACGTCAGTTTTCGCCTGGACGACGGCGACGCGGTCGGCCTGGTCGGCCACAACGGGGCCGGCAAGAGCACCCTGCTGCGCACCATGGCCGGGGTCTACCGGCCGGCCGCCGGGCGCGTCTTGCGCGAGGGCCGGGTCGCGACCGTGTTCGAACTCGGCGCCGGCATGGACAACGAGCTGTCCGGCTACGAAAACATCCAGCGCATGGGCCTGCTGCTCGGCCTGCGCCAGGAAGAAATCCGCGCGCGCATGGCGGAAATCGAGGCCTTCACCCAGCTCGGCCCCTTCCTGCGCCTGCCGGTGCGCACCTATTCCACCGGGATGGCCACGCGCCTGATGTTCGCGGTGGCGACCTCGACCCGGCCCGACATCCTGCTGGTCGACGAGATCTTCGGCGCCGGCGACGCCGAATTCCAGGCCCGCGCCGCGCAGCGCATGGAAGCCCTGATCGCCACCGTGCGCATCTTCGTGTTCGCCTCGCACGACATGCAAGCCCTGAAGCGCTACTGCCGCCGCTTCCTGCGCCTCGAACACGGGCAGGTACGCGAGATCGACGTATCCGAACTCGAAGCCATGAGTTCCTCCACACGATAGACGTGGATCAGCAAAGCGCCAGATCGTGCGGGCTATGCTGGCAGCATGAAACGGCTCATCATCGACCTCGACGACACCATTACGCTCTCCGCCCAGGACGGGTACGAGAACGCGCTGCCCAACCTCGCCCTCGTCGCCCGCCTGCGCGAGTACCAGGCGGACGGCTTCGAGATCGTCATCAGCACCAGCCGCAACGTGCGCACCTATGACGGCAACATCGGCAAGATCAACGCCTACACGCTGCCCGTCATCGTCGCCTGGCTCGAAAAACACGCGGTGCCGTTCGACGAAATCCACGTCGGCAAGCCGTGGTGCGGGCGGGAAGGCTTCTACGTCGATGATAAATCGATCCGTCCGTCGGAGTTCCTGCGCCACTCGCTGTCGGACATCCACGCGCTGCTCGCGCTCGAGAAGACAGGTGCGTAAATGCTGCTCATCACCTCCGGCGCTTATGTGGAAAGCGAGCTGGCCTCGGAGTTCGGCCGCATTCCGCCCGCGTTCCTGCCGGTCGGGAACCGGCGCCTGTACACCTACCAGATCCGCCAGTTCGCGCGCCCGCACGCGCACGTCTGGCTGACCCTGCCGGAAGATTTCCTCCTCGACGAGGCCGACGCGCTGGGGCTGCGCGAGCATGGCGTCGGCGTGTTCCGCACCACGCCAGGGGCGCCGCTGGGGGTGGCCGTGCGCCAGTTCCTGGGCAGCGGGGTCGCGCAGGACGGCAGCGGCGATCCGCTCGACCTGCTGTACGGCGATACGCTGGTCACCGACCCGCTGCGCGAAGGCAGCGACTGGCTCGCCATCGGCCACACCGACGAATACTACGCCTGGCACCACGAAGCGCCGGCCAGCGGCCAGCCGGGCGGCGCCTGGACCGGGCTGTTTTCGTTTGCCGATTCCGCGCTGCTGGCCGAGCAGCTGGCCGGCACCGACGACTTCATCGCCGCGGTCCAGGGCTACGACCGCCGCATCGGCGGGCTGGCGCACTGGCAGGTGTCGCGCTGGCTCGACTTCGGCCACGTGCACACGTATTTCGATTCCAAGCGCGTCATGACCACACAGCGCCACTTCAACCAGCTGCGCGTGCTCGACGGCGTGGTCACCAAATCGAGCGACGACAGCGCCAAGATCCTGGCCGAAGCGTCCTGGTTCGAACAGGCGCCGGCCCCGATCAAGCCCTTCCTGGCGCCCTACATCTGCCGCACCGAGGCCGCCGGCGCGGCGCGCGACGGCGCCATGCTCGATGGCGACCGGCTTGCGGACAACCAGCTTGCGGATGACCAGCTTGCCGGCGATCCGCTCGCCGGTTACCAGCTTGAGTACTTGCACCTGGCCACCCTGAGCGAACTGTACGTCTTCGGCCGCCTGCCCGAGCCGGTCTGGCGCCGCATCCTGCGCGCCTGCGACGCCTACCTGCGCACTGCCAGCAGCCTGCCGGCCGTGCCGCTCGATGCCGACTTCGCGCGCCAGACCTATGTCGACAAGACCATGCAGCGGCTGCAAGCCTATGCCGACGCTGCCGACATCGACCTGGACGCGGCCTGGACCCTGAACGAGCGCCCGGCGCCCGCGCTGCGCACGATGGCCGAGGAAGCGGGGGAGGCGCTGTTGGCGGCGCCGGCGGTGCCCTCCTTCCTGCACGGAGACTTCTGCTTCAGCAATATCCTGTTCGACTTCCGCGCCGGTCGCGTCAAGACCATCGATCCGCGCGGCACCGATGCCCTGGGCCGGCCCAGCCGTTTCGGCGATTTGCGCTACGACCTCGGCAAGCTGGCGCACTCGGTGCTCGGCCTGTACGACTTCATCGTCGCCGGCTTTTACCTGCTGCGGCGCGACGGCCAGGACCTGCATTTGCGCATGCTGTCCGAGCGCTGCCTGCCGGTACAGCGCCTGTTCGCCAGCGCCACCTTCGCCGGCCGCACGCCGGCCGAGTGGCAGTCCTACCCCGTGATGGTGCTGCTGTTCCTGTCCATGCTGCCGTTGCACGCCGACGATCCGCGGCGCCAGCAAGCCCTGATGGCCAACGGCATCCGACTTTACCTGGAGTGGAAATCCGATGATCGTCATCCCGATGGCGGGACAAAGCCGGCGCTTTCGTGAAGCCGGCTACGTGCGCCCCAAGTATGAATTGCCGCTGCAGGGCGAGTCGCTGTTCGCACGCTGCGTGCGATCTTTCGAGCGTTACTTCGACAGCGAATCCTTCCTGTTCATCGCGCGCCGCGAATTCGAGGCCGAACGCTTCATAGCGACGGAATGCGAACGCCTGGGCATCCGCGATTACCGCACCGTCACGCTCGACCGGCCGACGCGCGGCCAGGCCGAAACCGTCCTGCTCGGGCTGCGCCAGGCGCAATCCGACAGCAACGCCGCGCTGCTGATCTTCAACATCGACACCATCCGTCCCGGCTACGCGTTTCCGCCCGAGGCGCTGGATGCCGACGGCTACCTGGACGTGGTGCGGGCGGATGGCGAGCACTGGTCGTTCGTACGCCCGGCAGCGACGTTCACCCGGCGCGTCGCCGAGACCAGCGAAAAACGCCGGATTTCGGCGCTGTGCTGCACCGGCTTGTACTGCTTCGCACGCGCCGCCGATTTCACCGCCGCCTGCGAGGCCGCCTTGTACGATGCCGATGACGCCGATGACCCCGACAAGGCCGGCAGCTATCTGGCGCGCTGGGGCGAGGCGTACATCGCGCCGCTGTACAACGACCTGATCGCGGCAGGCAAGCACATCGTGTATGCCGAGGTGCAGCCCGCGCAGGTGCTGTTCGCCGGCACGCCTGCCGACTACGAGGCGCTGCTGCGCGCCACGAGGAGCCCGTCTTGATCTACGTGTCGCTGCCGGTGCACACCCGCCCTGGCGTCATCGCCGGGCAGCTGGCCAATTTTGCCGCCTTCCTGCCCGACGCGCGCGTCGTGCTGCACGTGTCGGCCAACGCACGCTGCGCACTCCACGAGCTCGAACGGGTGCTGGCCGGCGCCGGCTGCACGAATGCGGCCATCAACGGCCTGCGCCTGCGCACCGATTGGGGCGACATCCTGCCGGCCCACCTGGCCAACCTCGACTGGATACGGCGCCATGCGCCGCAGTGCACGCGCATCTGCCTGCACGCCTCGAACGACATGCTGGTGCGGCCCGGGCTCGGCCGCTACCTTGCATGCGAGGGCAATTTCCTGCATCAGCGGCCGATCCGGCCCGGCAGCCGCTGGCGCTTTGCGAAAGCGGCGCTCGCCGATGCGGCGCTGCAGGCGCTGTGCCGCCGGCTGGGCGAGGTACCCGCGCCCCTGGTCGGCTCCCAGGTCGAGGGGTCGAGCTACGAGGCCGGGTTGCTGTACGAGGTCGCCGCCATCCTCGGCAGCGCCGCGCGCGCGGCGGCGCCCGTCGCCTATCCGCGCGAGGAAGTCTGGCTGTCGACCGTCGCGCACGCGCGTGGCGCGCGCGTCGCCGGGACGCCGTATGTGTTTTCGGAAGTGCACCGGTTCGACCGCAGCTTCTGGCGCGTGCTGCGCATCGTCGATCCGCTCATCGGCCGGCCCGGGGACGCACGCTACCTGCCGCGCCGCGCCCTCGAATTCCTGATGATCCGCTCGGGCTTTCACCGCATCGACCGGCGCCTGGTCGATCTGATCGCCGCCGATGCGGCCGACACGCTGGCGCCGCACGAGTGGCTGTCGGACGACCCCCACGGGGCCAGCCGGTGGCGGGTGTTCGACCGCCATGGCCTGTATGGCGTCAAGCGCGTGCCGCGCCGTCCCGGGCATCGGCTGCGCCGCTACATTGACCAACTGAGCGAACAACTGAGCGAACAACTGAGCAAGCTACCCGGCGAGCAGCGCAGCGACAGCCCGGCCGCCGGGGTCGCGCTGCCGATTCGGCCACCCGACCCGCGCCTTGCGCATCCTTCCCATGAAGACCGCTGACATCACGCTGGTGTTTCAGGGCCAGTTCAAGCCCTACGTCACGCGCGACCACGAAGACTTCGCGCGCAACCTCAAGCTGACCCGCAAGGTATTGCCGGGCGCGCCCATCATCCTGTCGACCTGGGAAGGCGCCGACGTGCCGCCCGGGCTCGCGGTCGACGCCGTGGTCGAGAGCGCCGATCCGGGCGGACTGGCGCCGCTCAAGCTGGACGACCTGAAAGCCAACAACATCAACCGCCAGCTCGTGAGCACCCAGGCCGGCCTGGCCGCGGTCGCGACGCCGTATGCGGTCAAGATGCGCACCGACTGCTTCCTCGAGCACGCCGGCTTCATCGACTATGCCCTCGAGCAGCGCAAGCTCGACCAGGGACGCGAGCGCCTGCTCGCCTGCTCCTTCTTCACGCTCGACCCGACGCTGTTCGAACGCCTGCCCTACCACCTGAGCGACTGGTTCCACTTCGGGCCGACCGCGCTGCTGCGCGAGTACTGGTCGACGGCGCCGATGTCGAACAAGGATGCGCGCCAGTACGAGACCCAGGCGCATGCCAGCAGCTCGTCGCTTTTCGAACGCAAATTCCGCGCGCGCTACGCGGTCGAGCAGCACGTCTGCATGCAGTTCGCGCGCTCGCACGGCTATGCCTGCCCGCGCTTCCTCAACGACGTCTCCGAGGACGTGCTGACCGCCTACCGGCGCTTTCTCGCCCAGGAAGTGATGCTGCTCGATCCCTGGCAGATCGGCCTGCGTTTCGAAAAATACGGCTGGGTGGCGGGCTCGCCATTCCAGCGCCTGAACAACCTGATGCACCTCGACTGGCTGGCGATCGCCGACCCGCACCTGGCCGGCCGCACCGATGCGCCGCAGCTGCGCAGCCTGATCCGCCAGCGCCAGCACCAGAAAGCGCTGGCGCGGCGGGCGTTCCGCTACAGCCGCGCGCTGCACACGCTGCTGTTCGACCCGAACCGGCCGCGCCATCCGGTGCGGCGGCTGGCGGCCCGGTTCGCGCGCCGGCTGGCGAGGAGCTAGCGTGCGCGTCGCCGCCGTCGTCGTCACCCATAACCGGCCCGAGCTGCTGCAGCAGGCACTGGCTGCCCTGCGCCTGCAAACGCGGCCGCTGGACGCCATCGTCGTCGTCGACAATGCCAGTAACCCCGCCAGCGCGGCGCGCCTGGGCCGGCCGGACGACGTGACCGTGCTGCGCTCGGACACCAACCTCGGTGGCGCCGGCGGCTTCGCGCTCGGCATGGCGCACGCCTTCGCCGCCGGCCACGACTGGATCTGGCTGCTCGACGACGACGCCATCGCCCGGCCCGACGCGCTGGCCCGCCTGTGCGATGCGATCGACGCGCTCCGCGGCCGGGCCGAGGATATCGGCGCCGTGTGCGGCACGGTGCGCGAATTCGGCGACATCGCCTTGCAGCACCGGCGCCGCTACCATCGCGTGAGCGGCCTGGAGCGCGCGCTGCCGCGCGCGGCGTATGCGGGCGCACCCTGCCGCACCGACACCGCGTCCTTTGTCGGACTGCTGATCCCGGCCACGGCGATCGCGCGCGCCGGCCTGCCCGAGCCGGCGTTTTTCCTGGCCTACGACGACACCGAATACGCGCTGCGCCTCGGGCGCGCCGGACTGCCGATCTGGCTGGCGCCGACCAGCGTGGTCGAGCACCTGCGCGAGCGCCGCGGCCGCCTGCGCGCCGGGCCGTTCGGCAGCAAGCATTACTTCACGATCCGCAACCGCATCGCCGTCGCGCGCGCTTACGCCAGCCTGCCGCCGGCGGCGACCGGCGTCGGCGTCACGTTCGCCCTGGCGCTGTGGCTGGCCAGCGGCGGCGTCTTCCAGCGCGGCGCGCTGCGCATCCTGTTGCGCGCCATCGCCGACGGCGTGCACGGGCGCCTGGGGGGCTATCCCGAGACGCTGGCGCGGCTGCAGAGGCGCCGGCCATGGCGGCGGCTGGGTATCCAGCGTTGAATCTGGTGCGCAGTGTGCCGCATACGTACCCATTCATGAAATCGAGCGCAAATCGGACTCGTCGACTGTTCAGATAGAACGGCAATCCGGAGGCTCGGTATCGTCATCGATGTTTATCGTGAGAGGTTTGTGCGGACTAGCACGCGCACGTGGTACGCATTACATTGTTACGACCCGTATCGCCGATGGAGAGAAGGAGCGCTACACGGTGACTTTTCCACAAGTGCCGCCCGAACTCGGGAAAGGATTCACCATGGAGCAATGCGAGCTGTTGGGGTACTAATAGTGCCTGCTCACTAAGGCCGGCTTCGGGTTGGTTGCAGACGATGGCCCACCAGACGGCAGATAAAATGTCGAAATGAACAACCTTATCCAGTAGACTAACGGCCAAAAACGGTCGTTAATTCATTCATATCCAAGGGACAGGTCATGGGTGGTTCTCAACTCAAGCAATGCGGCATCATGGTTGCCGTTGTTTGCATCACTGCCATCATTCTCTCCCTGATTTGGCGTGTGCCATATCTCTACACGGCGATGGGCTTTGCTGTTTGGGCTTTTGCCGGGCACCTGATCACTCTTGACGATGATTTTCCTGGCGGCTGGAGCAATCCGGATGGCGATGTTCCGTTCCCTTGGGCGGAGCTAGCGATTGAGGCAGCAGTCTTGCTTGCCCTGCTCTGGCTGGCTTTCTTGGCCCCAGCCCTTAGTCGGCTTGGTACATAAAAGAAGATCAACGCCTACTCTGGGCAGGTTGCGAAGTTCAAATGGATCTGCAACTGGCCAGATACGGACCGTCAGCTACGAATTCGAAAGCAAGAGAAACGTGGCCCACGCCATCCGCAGCGCCGTCGACATCGCGAGCACGCGCTGGTGCTCGCGATGCTGCCGAGGATCATCGCGCGGCGCATGGGCAACCCCGATCCCGGCTGGCGGCCTGCGGCAGAACCAGAATCAGTCGATTTCGCTCACGAACTGTCCGAGCGGGCGGCGCACTTTCGGCAGGTCGACCAGCCAGTCGTCCTCGGCCTTGCGGTAACCCAGCGGCAGCATGACCGCGCTGCGCAGGCCGCGCTCGCCCAGGTTCAGGATGCGGTCGACGGCGGCCGGATCGAAGCCTTCCATCGGCGTGCAATCGACTTCCTCGAAGGCGGCTGCGATGACCGCCGCACTGAAGCCGATGTAGGCCTGGCGCGCGGCGTGCTCGAAGTTCACCTGTGGGCCGCGGCCCGGGTAGGTCGACAGCAGTTGCTGGCGGTAGGCTTCCCAGCCTTCGTTGCGGAAACCGCGCACCTCGTTGGTAAGGTCGAACATGTGGTTGATGCGCTCGGGCGTGTAGTCGTCCCAGGCGGCGAACACCAGCAGGTGCGAGGCCTCGACCACCTGCGCCTGGTTCCAGGCGACGTCGCGGATCTGGGCGCGCAGCGCCGGATTGTTCACGATCAGGATTTCGTAGGGCTGCAGGCCGGACGACGTCGGCGCCAGGCGCGCGGCTTCGATGATGCGCTCTAACTTATCCTGCGGCACCTTGCGCGCCGGGTCCATTGCCTTCGTCGCATAACGCCATTTCAGTTTGTCCAGCAATTCCATCTGATGTCCTTTCAAATCAAAGATGCGTCATTGTGTTTGTTCATGGCAAATCGCGCCGATGGTAAAAATTTGTTGCTAGAGCAACAAGAGCGTACACTGAGCCGTACCGGAGTCTGCAATCCGCAAGGAGCGCGGCTTGGACACATCAGCACAGGGCAAGCAAAAAGTCCGCGGCGCTCCATTGAAGTGGTGGCGTACGAGCAGAGTTCCTCACCGGGTTGATCGAGAAAAGTCAGGAGACATGGATAAATTCGAATACGGTGGAATAACTCGCCGAGCGTTTCTGGTGTCCGCCGCTGCTGCCGCGGCGACCCCATTCTTCGTAAAGGCGGACGATATCGTTGGCAGGTCCGGATCCGGTCAGTGGTACGTATCCACCAGGGACGCGCAATGGATCCGCAAGGCTGCCGACGTTCAGATGTCGCGGCCTGCGCCGGCGCCGGACGTTATCGTCGCGCGCGAGGAAACTTATCAGACGATCGACGGGTTCGGTGCATGCTTCAATGAGCTCGGCGGCGCCGCTCTCGCCACACGTATCCGCGTTCGTGAAACCTGGCGCCAAACGCATCAAGGCATCCAGCTGGACCGGTTTCGAGAACGTGCTTGCGTTCCTCAACCCGGACGGTAAAGTTGTCGTCGTAATACAGAACGATCTCTCTACCGAACTGCCGATCACCTGGCAGGTCGGGGAAAAACCGTGACAGCCACGCTTCCGCCGAATTCATTCAGTACTTTCGTCGTATGAACCACCGCCGGTCTTTTACCGACTCACTCCTTTGGACGCGCCGATGCAGAAACAACAGACCTTACGCTGGCAATCCCGCCTGGCACTGATTCCCCTGCTGTTCGCGGCCGCCGCATCGCACGCGGCAACCGATCCCCTTGCACCGACGGCGCACTGGAGCGCCTACACTGCCGGCCGCGCCCCGACGCCGCCGATGGGCTGGAGCAGCTGGAACGCGTTCGCGACCGATATCGACGAAGCGAAGATACTCGGCTCCGCCCAGCGCATTGTCGACAGCGGGCTGGCCGCCAAAGGCTATCGTTACATCAACATCGATGACGGGTGGGCGTTGCGCCGCCAGGTACCCGATGGCCACCTGGTGATCCGTCCCGACCGCTTTCCGTCGTCCGTCCAGGGCGGCGCGAGCACGTTCCGGCCGCTGACCGACAAGCTGCACGCCATGGGCCTCAAGGCCGGCATTTATTCGGACCTCGGCCGCAATACGTGTTCCCAGGCCTATTCTTCTCAGAGTGCCGACCTTCCGAAAGGCAGTGTGCTGGAACGCGAAATCGGCCTGTACGGCCATATCGACCAGGATATCGCGCTCTTTTTCAAGGATTGGAATTTTGATTTCATCAAGGTCGACGGCTGCGGCCTGCGCGCGTACGGCGCCTCGGATCAGCGCGTCCGCTCGGGCGAGTATCGCGCGCTGCCGCCTGTGCTCGACCTGGAATCCGTAAGCCGTTCGAACATCCCCGCCGTGCAGCAGGAATTCACTCAGATCAACGCGGCGCTCCAGCGCAACAAGCCGGATGGCGACTTCCTGCTGTCGCTGTGTGTATGGGGCGCCGCCGACGTGCGCCAATGGGGCAAGAACTTCGGCAACATCTCGCGCACGAGCGACGATATCCGGCCGTCCTGGAACCGCCTGCTGAGCAATTTCGACAGCGCGGTGCGGCGCGAGCTGTATGGCCATCCGGGCAGCTGGAACGACCCCGACATGCTGTTCATCGGCGCGGGTGATTTCGATGCCGGCCACCTGGTCGAAGCCCGCTCGCACTTCTCCCTGTGGGCCATGCTGAACGCACCGCTGATGACGGGCGCCGACCTGCGCACGACACCGCAGGCGCTGCTCGACATCTTCGGCAATGCCGACGTCATCGCGGTGAACCAGGACCCGGCCGGCAACCAGGCGGTGCTCGCCTATGACGCCGACGATCTGCAGATCCTCGTCAAGCAACTGGCCAATGGCGACAAGGCGGTGGCCGTGTTCAACCGGGGATTCACGCCGATCGATGCCGACCTGACCGCCGAGCATCTGAAGTTCCGCAAGGACGCGCCGGTCACGCTGACCGATCTCTGGACCAAGGCCGGCTCCAGCTTTACGAGCGAGACCAGGCTGCGCGTCGCACCGCGCGAGACGCGCATCTTCCGCGCACACGGCAGCCGCATGCTGGCCCAGGGCTGGTATCTGTCGGAGCAGCCGGGCAGCGTGAATCCGGCCGTGGACGGGGTGACGACGCCGCAGGCCGATCCCACCGTGTTCCGTTCGTCGTTCGGCTGGAGCGGGACCAAGGGCGCGGGCGAGCGGCCGATGTATGCCGGCTGGGGCGGGGCGCGTGCCGACAGCACCCCGTACGGCCAGACGCTACGGATTGCCGGTGCGCCTTACCCCGCCGGGATCGGCATTCTGGCCAACTCCAGGCTGGAAGTGCGCAATCACGATGCTCGCCAACTGAGCGTCCAGGTCGGCATCGACGATTCGGCCCGCGATCACGCGCATGCTGTCACGTTCATGATCTACGGCGACGGCAAGCTGCTGGCAACGAGCAAGCCCTTGCGCTGGGGCCAGAGCGCGCAGGCGCTGACGGCCAATGTCGCCGGCGCGAAGATCGTCGAACTGGTGGCGCGCAGCGATGCGAAAGACAACGAGCAGCTGCCGGTCAGTTGGGGCGGCGCGGCAATGCAACCGTAAGGAGCGACAGTGAAACGACGTGAACTCTTGCAGCACATGGCGGCGGCCATTCCGGCGCTCGCCATGTCCCCTTATGCACACGCGGCCCATCCGGCTGCGCAGCGCATCCCCATGGCCGCGGGTCCGTTCGAGCCGGCCTGGCCCTCGCTGTCGACGTACCGGACCCCCGACTGGTTCCGCAACGCCAAGTTCGGCATCTGGGCGCACTGGGGGCCACAGTGCGAACCCGAATTCGGCGACTGGTACGGCCGCCTCATGTACGAGGAAGGCAGCGAGGTCTACCGCCACCACGTAGCGACGTATGGCCACCCGTCGGTGTTCGGCTTCAAGGACGTGATCCACCGCTGGAAGGCGGACCGCTGGGACCCGGAGGCCCTCGTGGGCCTGTACAAGCAGGCCGGCGCGAAATACTTCTTCGCGCTCGCCAATCATCACGACAACTTCGACCTGTACAGGAGCCGCTACCAGCCCCAGTGGAATTCGACGACGCTGGGTCCGGGCAAGGACCTGGTCAAAGGCTGGCGCGATGCCGCCCGCAAGCACGGGCTGCGCTTCGGCGTCAGCGTGCACGCGGCGCACGCATGGGCGTGGTACGAACCGGCGCAGGGTGCGGACAAGCACGGGCCGCTGGCCGGCGTCCCGTACGACGGCCGCGTGACGCCGGCCGATGGCAAGGGCAAATGGTGGGACGGGCGCGACCCGCAGGCCCTGTACGCGCAGAATCATCCGCGCAGCAAACCTGCGGCCGAGGGCGGCGTGGAGGACCAGCAGTGGCAATGGGGCGGCGGCGCGGCGGTCCCGGACAAGGCGTATGCGGACAAGCTGTACAACCGTACCATGGACCTGATCGATAACTACGATCCCGACCTCGTGTACTACGACGACACGGTGCTGCCCCTCTGGCCCGTCAGCGACATCGGTCCGCGCCTGGTCGCGCACATGTATAACCGCAGCGTCGCAAAACGGGGCAAGGTGGACGTCGTCGTCACCGGCAAGATCCTTGATGAAGTGCAGCGCCGGTCCCTCGTATGGGACATCGAGCGGGGCCAGAGCAGCCGCATCGAACCGCTGCCGTGGCAGACCTGCACCTGCATCGGCAACTGGCACTACGACCGGCGCGTCTACGCTAACCATGCGTACAAGAGCGCACAGACGGTCGTCCACATGCTGATCGACGTGGTCAGCAAGAACGGCAACCTGCTGCTTTCCGTACCGGTTCGCGGCAACGGCACCATCGACGAGCAGGAACAGGCCATCGTCGAGGAGATCGGCCGCTGGAATGCGCTCAACGGCGAAGGCATCTTCGATTCGCGGCCATGGTCGACGTTCGGGGAGGGACCGGTCATGGAAGCGGCGGCGGCGCCGATGTCGGGCCCCGGTTTCAACGAGGGCAAAGGCAAGCCGTTCACGTCTGAAGACATCCGCTTCACGGCCGGCAAGGATGCCGTGTACGCGTTCGTGATGGGCTGGCCGGAATCCGGCCAAGTGACCGTCAAGTCGATGCGCGCCGGCGGTCCACACCTGGACAAGCCCGTCACGCGCGTCGAGATCCTGGGCGGCGGCACGCTCGCGTTCCGCCAGACGCCTGCCGGTCTGCAGGTGACCTTGCCGCGCGAGCGGCCTGCGCTGGCGTATGCGTTCGCGCTCAAAGTGGTTTGATCACTGGCTGCCACGACCCCTTGCATACCCGGCAGGGCGCGGCAAATTCATGGCTCGTCCACGGCGTGCGCCTGCCCATGCACCTGCGTGTGCACTGCGACAGGCGCGCGGCCGGCATCGAGCACCCAGCCGATCAGCAGGAACACCGTCAGCGCATAGAACACGTTCGCCTTCATCGACCAGAAGATGACCTCGGTCAGGCCGAAGCTGGCGTAGGCGAGCACCAGCAGCAGCCCGGCCAGGGCGGGCGCCTGCGCGCGCCGCAGCTGCCTCCAAAAGAAGGCGAGCGGCGCCAGCAGGATGCCGATCCAGGCTGCCAGTCCGATGATCCCACGCGTGACCAGCACCTGCAGCAGATCGTTGTGCAGGTGCGGCGGTTCCGGCGGCGCGAACACGGCCGGGCTGAGCTTGCCTTCGGCGATCCACTCGCGCATGCGCCGTTTATAAGCCGGCGTGTCGAGGCCGACCCAGGGATGTTCGTGCACCAGCATCAAGCCGCCCCGCCATAGCTCCAGGCGCACACTCAGCGAGGTCGGCGCGCGGTTGCCGGCCAGGTACAGGCGCATGTCGCTGACGCCGATCGCGATGCGGTCGCGCACGCCGGTCTGCGGCTGCGCATAGGCCAGTGCAGCCAGCGCGACGGCCAGCAGCGGCAGGGCCAGCGCCAGGCGCCATGACACAGGCGATGACAGGCGCTGCGGCTGGGACTGCGGCTGCCGCATCAAACGCGGCACCAAGCGCGGCGCCAGCCGCGCCGCCCCCCCCGGCAACCACAGCAGCAGCGGCAACAGTACCAGCAGCGCCAGCATCAGCCAGCCGCCGCGGCTGCCGCTCAGCAGCGACGCCGCCAGCCCCGCCAGCACGCCGAGCGCCCCGGTCCAGCGCGCCCACGCGCGTGTGGCGTCGATGGCGCCGGCCAGCGACAGCAGGGCCAGGCACAGCGCCAGGTCGCCGAAGGTGATCGGATTCATCCAGCCGCCGGGGCGCGCTACGCCCAGCCACAGCCCCTGGAGCGCGACCAGCGCCAGGCTGCCCAGCGCACCGGCGGCCGCGCCCAGCCAGAGTGCGCGGGGCGGCGGCCGCGCGACCAGCACCACCGGGATCGCGGCCATCATCAGGCACATGCGCAGCGGTCGGTCGAGCATGCTGGGGTCGTGCGTGCGATCCAGCATCAGGATCGCCACCCAGGCCAGGTCGAGCAGGAAAGCGATGCCGACCCAGCGCATGCGCGGCCAGGCCGCTCTGAACGCCGCCCAGGCGTCGCGCCGCCACCACAGCGCGGTCGCGAGGAACAGGAAGCCGCACACGCCGATGCCGGCATCGGTCACCAGGCTGAGCAAGGGAAACAGCGCCGCCAGGATCGTGGCCCAGAGCTGGCGCTGCACGGCCCGATCCGGCAGGCGAAAACGCGAACGCGCCGCTTCAACCATGGCCGGACACGGCCGGGCAAAGCGAAGGCGCCCACCGAGCGAATCGAACGGATCGTGCGGACACGATGCAGACCTCCCCGCGCCACGAAGGCGACGCAAAACGGCAGTCTAGATCGGGCCAGGAGACTGCACGACAGCGATCACCTCCCCTTTGCGCCAGGTCGACTGGCCGCCACGCACGCGCCGCCCACGGTGGCGCCAAACCGACAGCGCCGCCGGCCGCGCACCATCATCCCCGCAGCCGCCGACCGGCCCCCGGGCAAAAGAACCTACAGCGCGACGTCGCTGCGCATCACCGGATACAGGTTCAGCCGCTCATCCCACGACGCGTGCCGGCGCGCGAAAAACTCCAGGCGCGCCCGCGGGTTCCTGGCGAAGGCCGGGTCGCTCTCGACCTTGTGGCGGAACTCGGCGGCCAGCGCCGGATCCTGGGCCATCTGCTCGCGCGCGACGTCCTCGGCGACGTACTCTTCCATGTATTCCTTGCGCTCGAAGGCATTGTTGAATTCGCCCCAGGCCAGCAGCGAATCCGGCGCCTGCGGCTCGAACAGCGCCATCACCAGGCGCGCTTTGGCTTGCGCGATCGGCACGAACAGGGCGCCGGCGCCGACGTCGCGCGCTTCCGGCTTCCAGGACCCTTCGGTTTTCAGGCGCTGGTGCGATTCGAACGAGGTGGCCGCGAAGGTCGCCTTGTCGGCGCGGTAGGTCTGCAAGGCGGCCCCATGCAGCGCCTGGTCCAGGCGGCGGTAGGCGATGCCGTGCAGCTTGAGCTTCGGCTCGACGGTCGACGCCCAGGCGGCCGGCACCAGGTAACCGGCGCGCGGCGCGTCGGCCTGCGCGTCGGGCACCACCTCGTCGCGCAGCGGCACATGCCAGACCTGCGGTTTGCTTTCGTCGTAATGAATCATCGTCGCGCCGGACACGTCGGACATCGTGCGCGTGTAGGCATAGCCCTGGAAGTCGACCATCGTGGTCTTGTCGGTGGTGCGGTAGCTCAGCGCGACCGGCTGGCCGGCCAGCCCTGCGGCGCGCGCGTCGGCCTCGAGTGCGGTCTGCATCCAGGCCTTGCCGTGGTCGGCCACCTGCTGCAGCGTCGAGACGATCGAATTGTGGGTGATGCGCACGCGGGCCGGGTAATCCTTCCACGAATGGGTCTCGACCAGCATCGTCATCCGGTTACGCAGCGGGAAATAGCCGGTCGAGAAGCGTGGCTCGTACACCGTGTCGGCGAAGCCCGAGGATGGATCATCAAGCTGGTTGAACGACATGTAATAGGTCTGCGGGGTCGAGCCCTGGCGGCTGATGTCCGCTACCACGCCGTTGCGGAACGCCAGGCCGGCCTGGCGCAGTCCGGCGTCGGCGCCATGCACCGGCTCGACCTGGATCGAGACGTCGTGCTGGAACTTGGCGCCGTCGGTGACGTGCAGGTCGACCGTGACCAGCGGATCCCAGGCCTCGATCAGGGTCAGCATCGCCGCCATCTCGGGCGCGTCGGCTTTCACGTAGTCGCGGTTCAGGTTGAAGTTCTGGGCGGTCGCGCGCCAGCCCATCTCGACCGGACCGCGCTGGTTCGGACGGTTCCAGCGGCCGAAGCGCTCGTGGCCGTCGACGTTGAACACCGGGACGAACAGCAGCACCTGCTTGTCGAGTACCCCCGGCGCCACCCGGCCTTCGAGCAGCTCGCGCAATGCCAGGAAACCGGCATCCTTGCCGTCGATCTCGCCGGCGTGGATGCCGCCCTGGATCAGCGTCACCGGCAAGCCGGCCTTGCGTGCGCCCGCGGGCGTGAGCGCGCCGCGCGCATTGACCGCCAGCGCCAGCATCGGCCGCCCTTCCGGCGTGGTGCCGAACTGGAAGCATTTGACCTGCTTCGGCCAGGCCTTCTGGAACTCGCCGCACAGCCGCACCACTTCGTCGTAGCGACCGGTCGACTGAAAGCCGGAGCGCTCGGAGACGGTGCGCAGCGCATCGTGGGTGCTGGCGGTGGCCGCTTGGGAGATGGGAAAGGCGGACAGCAGGGCCAGCAGCAAGGTGGTACGGATCATCAGGCAGCTCCAGCGGATTGAAAAGAATTCAAGCTGGAAATTATAGATGAGGCGGATGTGAAAAGGCCGGGATCAACCCGGCCTTTCGAGCAACTACCTGGGCTCCGGCCTGCGCCGGAGCGACAGGCAAGATCAGTTCGTGGGCGGCGGCAGGATCGCGATCTGCCTGAGCGCCGAGCGCGCAATCCGGCGCTGCGCCGTGCCGGTCCGCGCCGCCGGGCAGCTGTTGCTGCTGCGGTAGGCCAGGGCTGCGGACAGCAGGCCTTCGGAGGTGTCGCCGAGCGCGTGCGACAGGTCGTCGGACACGCTGCAGGTCGGCGCGAAGCCGTCGGCGAAATCGCCGAAGCCCTTGGCGTTCACGCCCTGGAACTGGATCGCGAAATAGGTCGTCCCGCAGTTGTCCTGCGGGGTGAAGCCGTAGGGCTTGCCGCAGGTCTGGGCGCCGATGATGTCGACTTGCACGTCGATGCCGCGCAGGCCGTTGATCACCGCTTCGCTGGCCGAGCAGGTGTCGGCCGTGGACAGCACGGTCACGTGCTTCAGGCCCAGGTAAGGCAAGGCCGTGCCCTTGGGCGCCGAGAAGCCGTAGGCGGTGCTCATGAACTGGATCGGCGCGTAGGTCTGGGTCTTGTCGTTGAAGCGCTCCTGCTCGAAGGTTTTGCCGTTCGAGGCCGGGCCGGCGATCATGTAGGCCAGCTCGCTGGCGACGTACAGCAGGCCGCCGCCGTTGTAGCGCATGTCGAGCACCAGGTCGGTCGCGCCCTGGCTCTTCAGGCTGGAAAACGCGTTCACCAGCTGCTGCTCGGACACCGCGTTGTGGTCTTCGAAGCTCAGGTAGCCGACGCGGCCGGTCGGGGTGTCGATCACCTTGACGTTCTTCACCGGCGCCGTGGTCACGACCGCCGCGGTCATCGTCACCGTGAAATTCGAACCGGCGCGCTGGAAGGTCAGCGTGTGCTGCTCGCCTGCCTTGGCCGGATACAGGCCGGCGTTGACCTTGGTGAGGGTCGCCTGGTCGGCGGTGTTGACGAAATCGTAGCCGTCGATCGACATCAGCTGGTCGCCGCGCTGCAGGCCGGCGCCGGCGCCCGGCGAGCCGGGTTCGACGATCGCGGCGCGCCAGGTGCGCGGCGCCTTGGTCGAATCGTACGACCAGGTCAGGCCGTAGCCGGTGTCCTGGCTGGCGTTGCTGAGCGCGTCCCACTCCGCCGTCGTGTAGGTGAAGTGGAACTGGTCTTTCGGCTTGCCCGACGCCGTGATCAACGGGGTCTTGAGCGCACCGAAGTAATCGATCGCGTTCGTGTAGTCCGCCATGTGCACCGTGCCCGGCACCTCGTTGTACCAAAGGTAGGTCGAGTCGATCCAGCCGCGCAGGAATTTGAACTCGTCCTGCAGCGTGCCCTGCTTGTCTGGGAATGGAACACCTTGCGCATCGACGCCGGAGCGCGGCGCGGCGCACGAGTTGGCATAGGCCTGGTAGTTGCTCGGGATCGGGTCCGCGCCGCCGGCAGGCGTCGTGGACGAGGGCGCGGTCGTGTTCGACGTGCTGCCGCTCGTGACGCCGGGACTGCCGCCGCCGCCGCCGCCGCACGCGGACAGCATCAGGACGGAAACCAGGGCGCAGGCGGCAAGCCGAGGGAAGGCGGTCGAATGACCTGAGAGGGCAATGGGCGAGCTCATGCGCCTGATTATAGACGTACTTGCCCTACAGAATGAAACTAAATGTAACAGTTGGGTCGATACGACAACGGTGGGAAAGCTGCACCGCCGCAAGGCTGAGTGGCCCTGCGGCGGCGCTTGCCGATGTGTCAAACCGGCGTAGCGAATTGATGCATCAAGCCGCTTGCGCCGCCGTCCCGGCGCCATGGAAAGCGGCGACCAGGGCCGCCTCCTTCTGCCTGGCCGCGTTCAGGTTGCGCTCCTTGACGTGGCCGAAGCCGCGGATGTCTTCCGGGATGCTGGCGATCGCCACTGCCTGCGCCAGGTTGTCGGCGCCCAGCTTGGGCAGCAGCGCGTCGATGGTCGTCCGGTACTGCTGGACCAGGCCGCGCTCCATCTTGCGCTCGGCGGTGTGGCCGAACGGATCGAGCGCCGTGCCGCGCAAGCCTTTCAGCTTGGCCAGCACGCCGAAGGCCTTCATCATCCACGGGCCGAATTCCTGCTTGACCAGGTGGCCGTCCTGGTCCTTCCTGGCCATGACCGGCGGGGCCAGGTGGAACTTGAGTTTGACGTCGCCTTCGAACATGCCGTCGATCTTGGCCATGAAGGCCGGATCGGTGTACAGGCGCGCGACCTCGTACTCGTCCTTGTAGGCCATCAGCTTGTGCAGGTTGCGCGCCACCGCATCGGATAGCCGCGAGCCCTTGCCGACGCGCTCCTCGGCCGCGCGCACGCGCGTGACGAAAGCTTCGTACTCGCGCGCGTACGCCACGTTCTGGTAGGCGGTGAGCAGCTCGACGCGGCGCTTGACGACCTCGTCCAGCGACTGGCTGCGCTTGAACTCGATCACCTTGGCGGGTGCGGCCAGCTTCTGCACCGATGCGAGATCGTGCGCGGCCGTGCGGCCCCAGTTGAAGGCGGCCTTGTTGAAGGCGATCGAGACGCCGTTCAATTCGATCGCCTTCATGATCGAGCTTTCCTGCAGCGGCACGCGCCCCTTCTGGAAGGCGTAGCCGAGCATGAACATATTGGTGGCGATGGCGTCGCCCATCAGGCTGGTGGCGATCTGGCCGGCGTCGATGAAGTCGACGTTGTCCTTGCCGCAGGCTTGCAGGATCGCGCCGCGCGAGCCCTCGGCCGGGAATTGCCAGTCCGGGTTCTTGATGAAGGCGGCGGTGGTGGCGCCGCTGCCGTTGACGAAGGCCCGGGTGCGGCCCTCCCCCATGCGCGACAGCGCGTCGCGGCTGGCGGTGACGATCTGGTCGCAGCCGATCACGAGGTCGGCGCTGCCGGTGCCGACGCGGGTCGAGTACAGCGTGTCCTGGCGGTCGGCCAGCTTCACGTGCGACATCACCGGGCCGCCCTTCTGCGCCAGGCCGCTCATGTCGAGCACCAGCGCGCCCTTGCCCTCGACGTGGGCGGCGACCGCCAGGATCTGGCCGACCGTGACCACGCCGGTGCCGCCGATGCCGGTGACCAGGATGCCGAACGGCGTCGCGGTGGAGGGAATCTGCGGCATCGGCAGGGCCGGCGCAGGGGCATCGTTCGACTGCGCCGACGACTTTTTCGGCTTCTTCAACGCGCCGCCTTCGACGGTGACGAAGCTCGGGCAGAAGCCGGTCACGCACGAAAAGTCCTTGTTGCACGAGGACTGGTTGATCTGGCGCTTGCGGCCCAGTTCCGTCTCGAGCGGCTCGATCGACAGGCAGTTCGATTGCTTCGAGCAGTCGCCGCAGCCTTCGCACACGGCTTCGTTGATCACCGCGCGCTTGGCCGGGTCCGGGTACGAACCCTTCTTGCGGCGGCGGCGCTTCTCGGAGGCGCAGGTCTGGTCGTAGATCATCGCCGACACGCCTTGCACCTCGCGCAGTTGGCGCTGCACGTCCATCAGTTCCGCACGGTGGCGCACGGTGACGCCTTCGGCCCATGGGTAATCGTCCGGGTACTTGTCCGGCTCGTCGGTCACGACGATGATCGGGTTGACGCCCTCGGCCGCGAGCTGGCGGCTGATCCTGGCCGGGTCGAGCGGGCCATCGTGGGACTGGCCGCCGGTCATCGCGACCGCATCGTTGTACAGGATTTTATAGGTGATGTTGACCTTGGCCGCGACCGAGGCGCGGATCGCCAGCACGCCCGAGTGGAAGTAGGTGCCGTCGCCGAGGTTGGCGAACACGTGCTTTTCGTCGGTGAACGGGGCCTGGCCGATCCAGGTCGTCCCTTCCGCACCCATGTGCGTGAAGGTGGAGGTTTCGCGGTCCATCCACAGCACCATGTAGTGGCAGCCGATGCCGGCCATCGCACGCGAGCCTTCCGGCACCTTGGTCGAGCTGTTGTGCGGGCAGCCCGAGCAGAAGTACGGGATGCGGTCGGTTTCCGGATTGGCCTTGGCGGGAATCGCCTTGAGCACGGCCTCTTTCGCTTCCAGGAAGGCGATGCGTTCCTTCACGCGTTGCTCGACCGGATGGCCGGCGCAGTAGTGCGAAATGCGCGAGGCGATCGCGCGCGCGACCTGGGCCGGGCTCAATTCATACGTGCCGGGCAGCAGCCAGTCGCCCTGGCCGGAGCGGTTCCTGATGCTCCATTCGCCGGCGTCGTCGAACTTGCCGACCACGCGCGGACGCTCGCCATCCGGCAGGTTGTACAGCTCTTCCTTGAGCGCGTACTCGAGCACCTGGCGCTTTTCTTCGACCACGATGATTTCGTCCAGGCCGCGCGCGAACTCGTGCACGCCGACCGAATCGAGCGGCCAGGTCATGCCGACCTTGTACAGGCGCAGGCCGATCTCGCGCGCGGCCTGCTCGTCGATGCCGAGGTCGGCCAGCGCCTGGCGCGTGTCGAGGTAGGATTTGCCGGCGGTGATGATGCCGATCCTGGGTTGCGGGCTGTCCCAGATCAGCTGGTTGAGCTTGTTCGCGCGCGCGTACGCGAGGGCCGCGTACCACTTGTAGTTGTTCATCCGGACTTCCTGGTCCAGCACGGCGTCCGGCCAGCGGATGTTCAGGCCGCCCGGCGGCATCTCGAAGTCGGTCGGGATGACGGTCTGCACGCGGTCCGGATCGAGGTCGACCACGGCGCCGGACTCGATGATGTCAGTGACGGCCTTGAGCGACACCCACAGCCCGCTGTAGCGGCTCATGGCCCAGGCGTGCAGGCCGAAGTCGATGTATTCCTGCACCGACGACGGGTACAGCACCGGGATGCCGACGTGGTGCAGGATGTGGTCCGACTGGTGCGCGGTGGACGAGGACTTGGCAGAGTGATCGTCGCCGGCCAGCACGATCACGCCGCCATGCTTGGCCGAGCCGGCGTTGTTGGCGTGCTTGAAGACGTCGCCGCAGCGGTCGACGCCCGGGCCCTTGCCGTACCACATGGCGAACACACCGTCGTACTTGGCGCCTTCGAACAGATTGGTCTGCTGGGTGCCCCACACGGCGGTCGCGGCCAGGTCTTCGTTCATGCCCGGGTGGAAGTGGACCTTGTGCGCTTCCAGGTGCTGCTTGGCTTTCCACGCGGTCTGGTCGACCTGCGTGACCGGCGAACCGCGGTAGCCGCTGATGTAGCCGGCCGTGTTCAGTCCGGCCTTGAGGTCGCGCTCGCGCTGCAGCATCGGCAGGCGGATCAGCGCCTGGGTGCCGGTCATGAAGGCGCGGCCGCGTTCGAGCGTCCACTTGTCGTCGAGGGTAATGTCGTGGGCAGGCGCGGACGGCGGCTGCGGCTCGAGTTGCGAGCGGTCCTGGGGGGCGTTCATTGGTGTCTCCAATATGGTCGGGGTGCGCAGCCTCTGTGTGCTTTTTAGCGCATGTCAGGAGCAGTATAGACCTGCGCTTCCAGCATTAAATTTCAATCAATTCCCCACGTCCGGCGACTTGCGCAATAAAATTGCGGAATGTATGAGCGCTTAGGGGAAATCGTGTCAAAAATCGAGCTGGATAAAACCGACCGCAAGATTCTCGCCATTCTTCAGGAGGATGGCCGCCTGTCCAACCAGGACGTGGCCGAGCGCGTCAGCCTGTCGCCGTCGCCCTGCCTGCGCCGCATCAAGCGACTGGAAGAGGCCGGCGTGATCCGCCAGTACGTGGCCTTGCTCGACCCGGACAAGCTGGGCCTGGGCCTGCTGGCCTACGTGAACGTGCGGCTGGAAAAGCACAGCGAAGGCCCGGGCAATGCGCGCATCCCGGCGACCTCGCCGCGCTTCGAGTTCGCCCAGGCCGTGTCGACCTGGCCGGAAGTGGTGGCCTGCTATGCGATGACCGGCGAGATGGATTTCCTGTTGCGCGTGCATGTGGAGGACATGGACCACTTCTCGCGCTTCATGATGAGCACCCTGCTGCGCCACCCGGCGGTGCTGGACGTGAAATCCAGCTTCGCCCTGCAGCGCATCAAGGAGACGACGGCGCTGCCGATCGTCTGAGTTTCACCAGCCCATCAGCGCCTGCAGCGGCGGCGCCAGCTCGCGCGCCATCTCGGCGTGCTGCGGCGTGGTCGGGTGCGCGTCCGCGCTGTCGCCCGGATGGTGGATCGACGGGATCGCGCGCACGCGCGGGTCGCCCACGCGCGCGACGGTGGCCGCGATGTAGTCGGTCAGCGCCGCCTTCTTCTCGCCATCGAGGATCGCGCCTTCGCTCAGCGCGATCTTCGCGTGCGGATGGTCGCGCAGCAGCGTGCGCACGAAATTGACGTAGGTGTCGACGTACCAGGCGCGTTCCGGGATGCCCTGCGTGAAATCGTTGGTGCCGATCGTCACCAGGATCAGGTCGGGATCGTAGTCGGCCTGGTTCCATTTGACGGGGTGGGCGGCGTCCGGGATCGCGAGCTCGTAAAAGGCCGGCAGCTGGTATTCGTCGGTGCGGTTGTTATAGCTGCGCACCAGGCCGCGCCCGCCGAAGCACACCAGCTGCACCTGCGCGTGCAGCGCCTGGCCGAGCAGCATGCCGTAGGAGGCGCCGGCGTTCCACCAGCTCGGCTTGCCCTTGTCGGCCGCATCCGGCCCGCTTGGACGCTGCATGCCGGCGCCGCAGGTGACCGAGTCGCCCAGCACCAGCAGCTTGCGCGACGGCAGCGCCGGCGCCTGCGTGATGCGGCCATCGGTCGTGAAGCGCGCGATGGCGGGCACGCCCAGCCAGGTCTCGGTGCGATGCACGATGTCGACCCGGTGCGGTCCCGGGCCGGCGTCCTTGAGTAACTCGTAGCTGCGCGGCTGCGGATCGAGCTGCAGCACGGTCGGCGCGCCGCCATCGACGATCACGTCGACCACGCTGTTGGCGCCGCCGCCCGCGGCCTCCATCGCCAGGCGGCCGCCCTGCACCGCCAGCGTCAGGGTCACGCCGGAATAGCCGAAGCGCACCGTGCCGTCGGGTTCGGCCACGGTGCGGCCCATGCGCACGATGCGCGCGTCGTCGGCGCGCACGGTCTCGCTGGCGTTGGCCACGCTTGCGCTCAGCAGCGCGGCGGCGATCAGGGCGCGGGTCAGCGTACGCATGTCGTCCTCACTTCATCAGGGTTTCGATATCCGGCAGCATGGCGTCGGCCCAGATGCGGTAGCCCTTCGGCGTCGGATGCAGGTTGTCGGCCATGATGTCGTGCGAGATGGTGCCGTCGGCCTGCAGCAGGCGCGGACCGTAGTCGCGGTAGACCACGTGACGGCCCTCTGCCAGCGTCGCGACCATGCGGTTCAGCGCGCGCACCTGCACGCGCTTGGCCTCTTCCTGCGGCTCGCCGTAGGGCAGCACGCCGTTGAGCAGGATGCGCGCGTCCGGGTATTCGCGGCGCAGCGTCTCGACCACCTTGCGGATGCCGGCGAAGGTCTGCTCGGTATCGTCCGCGCAGTGGAAGAAGTTGTTCACGCCGATCAGGAGCACGATCGCGCGCGGCTTCAAGGCCGCCATCGCCGGGTCGTCCAGGCGGTACAGCACGTTGCCGGTGTGGTCGCCGCCGACGCCGAAATTGACCGCGTGGAAGCGCCCGAACTCCTGCTCGAACAGGTCTTGCGGCCAGCCCTGGGTGATCGAGTCGCCGACGAACATCAGGTCGACGCCGCCTTGCTTCGCGCGCGCCTGCTGGGCCGCGTGGATCTCGTTCCATTTGGCGACCGACATCCACGTGTACTCTTTCGTGCGCGGCATCGGCGTGACGGCGCAAGCCGCCGGGGACAGGCCGTTGCTGGGCGCAACCGCGACCGCGTCCTCGGCCGAGGCCACGGCGATATGGCCGGCCGTGCCGACCTGGGCGGTCAGCAGCGCTGCCAGCAGGGTCGAAACAAAACGCTTGCTCATGTGGGGTCTCCTTGTTTTTTCAGGCGCAGCAGCACCACGCCATGCGCCGGCACGGTGACGTCGAGGCGGTGCGCGGTGTCGCCGGTCTTGCCGCTCCAGGCATCAACCCAGGTGTAGCGGGTCTTCTTGAAGTCGGCGTCGCGCTTGGACAGGTCGTCGCCGATCGAATGCTGCTGCCAATCGTAACGGTAGGCCAGCGGGGCTTCGCCGCGGTTCAGGATCATCAGGGCCCACTCGTCGTTCGCCATCGGCTTGGCCCACAGCTCGACGCTGCCCTGGTTATAGAAACGCAGCGCCTGCACGCCAAGCGGGTCCTGGTTGATGGCGATGACCGCGCGGTTGGCGACGATCTTATGCGTCGCTGCCGGCATCGAACGCAGGTCGTTGCCGAGGATGAGCGGCGAATCCATCATCGCCCAGATCGAGAAGTGGGCCCGGTCCTCAATCTCGCTCATGCCCATGCCGACTTCGAGCATGTCCATGTCGTTCCAGTGGCCCGGCCCCGAGTACTTGCGCAGGCCGGCCTGCTTGTCGAGGATGCGCAGCACGCCCAGCGCCGACCACGAGCCATGGCTCATCTCGCAATCCCAGCACGGATAGATGTCGCCGGTCGTGCGCCAGGAGTGGCCGACTTCCGGCGCCCATTCCCACGGCTTGTTGTCGCCCCATTCGCAGATGCTGAACAGGATCGGCCGGTTGGCCGCGCGCAGCGCGTCGCGCATGGTCGTGTAGGCGCCGACCGCGTTGATGTTCTTGCTGTCGCACCAGTCGTACTTCAGGTAGTCGACGCCCCAGGCCGCGTAGGTCTGCGCGTCCTGGTATTCGTGGCCGCGGCTGCCCGGACGGCCGCCGCAGGTGGTGGCGCCGACGTCCGAATAGATGCCGAGCTTCAGCCCGCGCGCGTGCACGTAGTCGGCCACCGCCTTGATCCCGTTCGGGAAGCGCTGCGGGTCGGGCTGGATGTCGCCGTGCGCGTCGCGCGCGCCGTGCCAGCAATCGTCGATGTTGATGTACTGGTAGCCGGCATCCTTCAGCCCGGTCTTGACCATGGCGTCGGCGGTCTCGCGGATCAGCTTCTCGTCGATGTTGCAGGCGAAGCGGTTCCAGCTGTTCCAGCCCATCTGCGGGGTCTTGGCCAGGTCGTCGAACTTCTGCGCCGATGCGGTGATCGGCGGCGTGATCATGGCGGCGGCCAGCAGCAGCGTGCCCGTGCGCTTCATTGTTTGCCTCCGATCCTGGCGCCGATCGCCTGCAGGCGCCTGGCCGAATCCTGGATGACCTGGATAGTGCTGGCGTCGCTGTCGAACACCGAGTACAGGCCCTGCTCTTCCTGCGGCGGATCGCCGACGAAGTCGTTGCCCGGTTTCCACCAGTAGTCGGCGTTGGCCGCGCGGCCGGCGCCGCCCCAGGCCCAGAAGGTCCAGCCGGCGACCGGATCGCCGGCGGCGGCGCGCTTCTCGATCAGGGAAAAGACTTCGCCGTAGAAGCGGTCGCGCACCCTGGTCGAGGACTTGATGTCGAACGAGGCGCCGTCGCGGTTCAGGCCGAACTCCTCGAGCACGATCGGCTTGTGCACCTGCTTCGCGTAGTCGATGTGCTGGTTCAGGTACTGCATGCTCTTGTCCATCATGCCGGCCCAGGTGGCGTCGGCCCGCTTCGGGTCGAACCAGCCCCAGTTCGCCGGCCACAGGTGGTAGGTCAGGTAGGCGACGTCGGGCGTGCGGTGCGCGTCCATGTACAGCTGCGCATCCTGTACCGAGCCGGCCAGGCCTTCGCTGCCGGTGCTGACCATGTGCTTGCCGTCGAGCGAGCGGATGTAGTGGGCGGTGTCGGCGACCCACTTCACGTAGGTCGCCTTTTGCTCGCCGCCGGCCTTGCTGTTGCCGGGACGCGGCTCGTTGGCCAGCTGCCAGGACAGCACGGCCGGGTCGTCGCGGTAGCGCTTGCCGGTGACGCTGTTGGTGCGGTTGACGATGTGGTCGATCACCTTGCGGTACTCGGCCTGCGCCTTCGCATTGGTGTAGAAGCGCGCGTTCTCGCCCATGAAGCGTTCGTAGTCCTTGCTCACGTTCGGGTCGTGCGCCGGCGTGCCCTCGAACCAGTTCAGGTACTGGGTCATGCCGCCCGACCACTGCCAGAAGTTGTTCAGGTAAAGCACGGCCGTCATGTCGCGCCTGGCCAGTTCCGCCATCAGGAAGTCCAGGCCTTTCAACAAATTCTCGTCGTAGTCGCCGGGTTTGCGCGTGGTGGCCGGACGCACCGCGCTCTTCATGTCGGTCTGCTCGGACACCGCCAGCACGCGCACGTTGTTGATGCCGATGGCTTTCAAGCGGTCGAGTTCCTTCACCAGGCGCGCACGCTGCCCGACGCCGCTCGGCGCGCCGAGATAGCCGCCGTACCAGAAGTTGGCGCCGGTGATGACGTAGGGATGGCCGTTGCGCACGAAATGCGTATCCTGCACGGCCACGAAGCCGTCCTGGCCGTTGTCGGCGGCCATGGCGTTAAAGCTGGCCAGGGCGGCGAGCAGGAAGGCTGCGGTCGCGGTTTTTTTTGCGATCCTGGTTGTCATGTCTCCTCCTCCGTTGCGATCAGCGTGCGCGGCCGCGCACGTCCAGCACCTGGGCCGGCAGGTCGACGGTGACGCTGGCCGCATCAACGCCGGCCGCATCCTTGGCCAGCATCAGCTTGTACTGGCCCTTGGCAATGTTCCAGGTCTTAGCGGATTCGTCGAACATGCCGAGCACGCGCGGCTCGACCGTGACCTCGACTTCCTTCGATTCGCCCGGCTGCAGCGCGACCTTGTCCCAGCCGGCCAGGCGCTTCGGTGCTTCCCACTTGGCCGCGAGCGGCGACACGTACACCTGCGGCACCGCCTTGCCGGCGAGCTTGCCGGTGTTGGTGACCTTGAAGCGCACGTGCAGCTTGCCGTCCTGGACTTTCGCGCCGAGGCCGGCATACGAGAACGTGGTGTACGACATGCCGTGGCCGAACGGGAACAGCGGTTTCAGGCCCTTCAGGTCGAACCACTTGTAGCCGATCGCCGCGCCTTCGCTGTAGTCGACGGCGAAGGCTTTTTCTTCGTTCTTGCGGTCGCCGTCCAGTTTCGGGCGCGGCAGCTGCTGCTCGGAAGCCGGGAAGGTGGCCGGCAGGTGACCGGACGGGTTGACCGCGCCGAACAGCACGCGCGCGATCGCCTCGCCGCCGCTGGTGCCCGGGTACCAGGCTTCCAGCACGGCCGGGGTCTTGTTCAGCCACGGCATCGCGACCGGGCTGCCGTTTTCCAGCACGACCACGGTGCTGTTGTTGGCCGCGGCGACCGCGTCGATCAGGGCATCCTGCTTGTCGGGCAGCGCCAGCGAGACGGCGTCGTTGGCTTCGCCGACCCACTGGGTGGCGAACACCAGCGCCACGTCGGCGGACTTGGCCACGCGCGCGGCGCGCGCCGGATCGGTGCCGTCGTCGAACACGATCTTCGCATTCGGTGCCTGCGCCTGGATCGCGCGCAGCGGCGACGACGGGTGGTACACGACCGGACCCGGCCAGATCTTCGGCTCCAGGCCTTTCACGGCCATGCCGCCGACCGGATACACCTGCGACGAGCCGCCGCCCGACAGCACGCCGACGTCGGCATGACCGCCGATGATGGCGATGGTGCGCACGGTCTTGGCAAGCGGCAGCACGTTGCGGTCGTTCTTGAGCAGCACCATGCCGTCTTCGGCATCCTGGCGGCTCACCGCGCCGTGGGCGGCGAAGTCGATCGCGCCGCCCTCGCGCACCGGGTGCTCGACCACGCCCTTGGCGAACATCGCGTACATGATGCGCGTGACCATGTCGTCCAGGCGCGCCTGCGGCACGCGGCCGGCCTTCACCGCCTCGGCCAGCGCCGGGCCGAAGTAATCCATCTTGTCGAATTCATGCCCCGATTCCTGGTCCAGGCCATTGTTGGCGGCCATTTCGGTGCTGTGGGTCGCGCCCCAGTCGGACATCACGAAGCCCTTGAAACCCCAGTCCTTCTTGAGCACTTCGTTGAGCAGGTAGTCGTTCTCGCAGGCGTAGACGCCGTTGACGCGGTTGTACGAGCACATCACCGAACCGGCGTCCGAGCCTTCCAGCGCCAGCTGCATCGCCAGCAGGTCGGACATGCGCATCGCCGCCTTGTCGATGCGCGAGTCGACCACGAAGCGGCCGGTCTCCTGGTCGTTCATCGCGTAGTGCTTGACGGTCGAAACGATATGGTTCGATTCGATGCCCTTGACGGTCTGGCCGACCATGGTGCCGGCCAGCAGCGGGTCTTCGCCGGCGTATTCGAAGTTGCGGCCGTTGCGCGCGTCGCGCAGCAGGTTGACGCCGCCGGCCAGCATCACGTTGAAGCCGGACGCGCGCGCCTCGGCGCCGATCATCGCGCCGCCGGCATAGGCCAGTTTCGTGTCCCAGGTCGAGGCGGTCGCCAGGCCGGACGGCAGCTGGGTGCGCTCGCGCACCTGCGGGCCCGCCTGCGAGGCCACGCCCAGGCCGGCGTCGGTCTCGAACAGCGCCGGGATGCCCAGGCGCGCGGTGCCGGGGATGTAGCCGGCCGATTGCGCCAGCGCGGCCGGGGTCTTCTTCTTCGGGCCGAAGTCGTTGCCGAACCAGGCGAACACCCAGCTCAGTTTTTCTTCCTGGGTCATGGCCTGCACCGCCAGCTTGGCGCGCTGGTCGGGGTTCAAGGAGCTGTCCAGCCAGGGTTTCTGCGCCGGTGCGGGTGCATCCGCGGCGTGGGTCAGCAGGGGCAGGCAAGCCGCGATGGCGGCGATCATGATTCGAATACGCATGGGAGGGCCTCTCTATGTCGAGTCGGTGTCGTTGTTATTGGTATGAAGACGCGCCGCGCACCCGAAGGCGCGCAGCGCGGATATGTCGAATGACCCGGAGCGTTACGCGCTCTTAAACGGCCTTGACTTCGACGAACATGCGCGCGTACCGGGCGCCGAAGTACAGGATGTAGGCGTAGCAGACCGCCGGGATCAGGAACGAGGTCTGCAGGCCGATCACGTCGGCGGCTTGCGCCTGGATCACCGGGACCACGGCGCCGCCGGCGATCGCCATCACCAGCAGGCCCGAGCCCTGGCTGGTCAGCGGGCCCAGTTCATGCACCGACATGCTGAAGATGGTCGGGAACATGATCGAGTTGAACAGGCCGACCAGCAGCACCGCCCACATCGCGAAGTGGCCATGGCCGAAGGTGGTCGCGACCAGCAGCAGGATGCAGGCGGCGGCGTTGAAGGCCAGGACCTTGCCCGGGCTGATGGTGCGCATCACGGCCGAGCCGATGAAGCGGCCGACCATCGCGCCGCCCCAGTAATAGGCGACGTAGTTGGCCGCGAGTTCGGGCGCGAAACCGGCGATGCTCTTGTCGCCCATGTAGTTGATCAGGAAGCTGCCGATGCTGACTTCGGCGCCGACGTACACGAAGATCGCCAGCACGCCCAGCATCAGGCGCTTCTGCGAGAAGATCGAGCCGCTGGCCACGCCCGCGTCTTCGTCCTTGATGATCGGCAGGCGGATCACGGCGAACAGGATCGCCAGCACCGCCAGCGTGGCCGCCAGGCCCAGGTACGGACCCTGGACGGCGTGCGCCTGCGCCAGCTTCTCGGCGGCGCTCATGTTGTTCGGATCGGCCGCTGCCGAGATGTGCGACAGGATCAGGTAGCCGCCGATCGGGGGGCCGACGAAGGTGCCGAACGAGTTCAGGGCCTGGGTCAGGTTCAGGCGGCTCGAGGCGGTGGCCGGCGGACCGAGCACGGTCACGTACGGGTTGGCCGCGACCTGCAGGACGGTGATGCCGCCGGCCAGCACGAACAGCGCGAACAGAAACAGGCCGTAGCCGCTGGTGGCGGCCGGGTAGAACAGCGCGGCGCCGACGGCGCACACGGCCAGGCCGATCACGGCGCCGGCTTTATAACCGGTGCGGCGGATCAGGGCGCCGGCCGGGATCGACAGCAGAAAGTAGCCGCTGAAGAAGGCCAGGTTCACCAGCATCGCCTGCACGTAGGTCAGGTTGTAGACCGACTTCAGGTGCGGGATCAGGATGTCGTTCAGCGACGTCAACAAACCCCACATGAAGAACAGGGCCGTGACGATCGTCAGGGGAAAGGTGTATTTGGCGGGTTGGGCCTGGCCGGCGGTGCCGATCGCCGCCGAGGAAGCACGTTCCATGTAAGTCTCCTAGGTGTGTTGCCGTGTTTTTCATGCAACTTTTTTGATAAGGACATTTTGCATAAGCCATTGTCAAGGGTCAACGACATGAAAAGCCCCCGGCCTTGTTTAGTCCGAATGACTAAACAACTGTCTTATTCTAGTGAAATCGGTTTCACACGTCTGTGGCAAAGACGTCACAACCTGTTTAGTAAAGAGAGGCTAAACTCAGCATGGCCGGGCGCGCGCCTTTGACCATGCAATAACGATATGCAAGACTTCATCAAAACAAGCGGCGCAGCACGGACACCCCGGGCGACCGCGACAACGACACCGGAGACAATGTGAACCCCGACTCCTCGCGTGCCGCGGCGTCAGCCGACGGTTCATCGCAGGTCACGATCCGCGACCTGGCCAAGTATGCCGGCGTATCGGCCGGCACCATCTCGCGGGCGCTCAAGAACGAGCCCGGCCTGACCGAAACCACGCGCCAGATGGTGCTGGAAGCCGCTCGCGAACTGGGCTACGACTTCTGCAAGCTGCGCCGCAAGCGTATCCGCCGCCTGGCCTTCCTGCTGCATCGCCATCACAATACCGCCTCGAGCAGTCCGTTTTATTCGCCGGTACTGCACGGCGCCGAGGAAGCCTGCCGCCGCCAGGGTATCGTGCTGTCTTTCATGGCGATCGACCCGGCCGACGGCGTCAGCGAACAGCTGCGCATGCATGCGCCGGATGCGATCGTGTGCGCCGGCTTCTTCGAGCCCGAGCTGCTCGCCGCGCTGCGCGCCAGCGGCAAGCCGATCGTCCTGATCGACATGAAGCTGCGCGGCTACAGCTCGGTCAACCCGGACAACCACATGGGCGGCTACCTGGCCACTAAACATTTGCTCGGGCTCGGCCGCACGCGTGTGGCGATGATCTCCGGGCCGCTCAGCCACTACAGCATCCGCGAGCGCAACCGCGGCTACCGCCAGGCCCTGTTCGAAGCCGGCATCCTGGCCGATCCGCGCCTGGACATGATGATGCCGGAAGGCGTCGACCTGGAAACCGGCGCGCAGGAAGCGATGCAGTCGCTGCTGGCCCTGCCCCATCCGCCCGACGCCGTGTTCTGCTACAACGACGCCGCCGCCCTGGTGGCGATGCGGGTCTGCCTGGCGGCCGGGATGACGGTGCCGCACGACGTGTCGATCGCCGGTTTCGACGACATCTCGAGCGCCGTGCTCGGCCATCGTCCGCTCACCACGCTGCACATCGACAAGAAGGAGCTGGGTGCGCTCGGCGTCGAACTGCTGCTGCGCGGCAGCCAGGAGCCGCCGATCGAAAAGGTGGCGCCGGTCGAGCTGATCGTGCGCGCCAGCACCGTCTGCGACGATTTCCGCACCCAGGTGCGGCGCCCGGGGGCGGCGCTGCTGGGCTGATACCGGCCTGCCGCCGGACTAAAAAAATTCCAATAACGACGAGACCACGATGCAACCCGATTTCCGATCGCGCGCCTTTTTGCTGGAGCATATCCGCCACACCCGCAGTTTCTACGATCCGCGCTGCCTCGATGCGAGCGGCGGCTTTTACCATTTCTACAAGGACGACGGCACGGTCTACGACGCGCGCACGCGCCACCTGGTGAGCAGCACCCGCTTCGTGTTCAACTTCGCGATGGCGTACCGCCAGTTCGGCGACGCCGCCGACCGCGAACGCGTGCTGCACGGGCTGCGCTTCCTGCGCGAGGCGCACCGCGACCCGGCCACCGGCGGCTATGCCTGGACCCTCGACTGGGACAAGGGCAACAAGCAAATCACGGACGGCACCAACCACTGCTACGGCCTGGCCTTCGTGCTGCTGGCCTGTTCGCATGCGCTGATGGCCGGCGTCGAGGAAGCCCGCCCCTGGCTGATTGAAACCTTCGAGCTGATGGAGCAGCGCTTCTGGCAGGCGCAGTACGGCCTGTACGCCGACGAAGCCAGCGCGGATTGGTCGCAGCTGTCGCCCTACCGCGGCCAGAACGCCAACATGCATTCCTGCGAAGCGATGCTGGCCGCGTTCGACGCCACCGGCGACGTACGCTATCTGCACCGCGCCGAAACGCTGGCGCACAACGTCACCGTGCGCCAGGCGGCCCTGTACGGCAACCTGATCTGGGAGCACTACCGCGCCGATTGGTCGGTCGATCCGGACTACAACCGCGACGACAAGACCAACATCTTCCGCCCCTGGGGCTACCAGCCGGGCCACCTGACCGAGTGGGCCAAGCTGCTGCTGATCCTGGAACGCCACCAGGACCAGATGCAAGGCGACGCCGGCTGGCTGCTGCCGCGCGCCAAAGAACTGTTCGACGCCGCCCTCGCGCGCGCGTGGGACGGCGAGCATGGCGGCATCGTCTACGGCTTCGGCCCGGACGGCGCCGTGTGCGACGCCGACAAATACTTCTGGGTGCAGGCCGAAAGTTTTGCCGCCGCCGCCCTGCTGGCCGCACGCAGCGGTGAATCGGCGTACTGGGACTGGTACGACCGCATCTGGGCTTACAGCTGGGAACACTTCGTCGACCACCGGCATGGCGCCTGGTACCGCATCCTCGGCCCGGCCAACGAAAAGCTCACCGATGAAAAGAGCCCGGCCGGCAAGACCGACTACCACACGATGGGTGCCTGCTACGAGGTGCTCGATGTCGTGGACGCGGTGGTGAAAGCATGACGCTGCCGGTCTTCGTCGCCGCCGGCGAGGCGCTCACCGACATGATCGTCGACGATACTGGCGCCACCCGCTGGATCAGTAAAGTCGGCGGCTCGACCTGGAACGTGGCGCGCGCCATGGCTCGTTTGAACGTGCCGAGCGCGTTTGCCGGTGCGGTCAGCCGCGACGTGTTCGGCGCACAGCTGCGCCAGGCCAGCCTGGATGCCGGCCTGGATCCGCGCTTCCTGCAGCAGGTCGACAAATCGCCGCTGCTGGCGATCGTGCACCGACTCGATCCGCCCAGCTATTTTTTCGTCGGCGACGACAGCGCCGACCTGCACTTCGATCCCGCCGCCCTGCCGGACGGCTGGAGCCATGCCTGCCGCTGGGTCCATTTCGGCGGCATCAGCCTGGCGCGCGGGCCGCTGGCCGGCAAGCTGGTCGAGCTGGCCGGGCAATTGAAGGCGGAGGGGGTGCGCATCAGCTACGACCCGAACTTCCGCGCCAACATGGACGAGCGTTACGACGCCACGCTGCGCCGCATGACGGCGCTGGCCGACGTGATCAAGGTGTCCGACGAGGATTTGCTGGGCCTGCTGCGCACGGAGGATGCCGACGCCGCGTTCGACACGCTGCGCGGCTGGAATCCGGGCGCCAGCTATTTGTATACGAAAGGCGCGGCCGGGGCCTCGCTGCATACGCCGCACGGCGAATGGTCGCTGGCGGCGCCGCGCGTCGCGGTGGTCGACACGGTCGGCGCGGGCGACGCCAGCATCGCGGCGCTGGCCTGGAGTTTCATGCATCGGCCGGAGCACGACGGTTTTCAGCATCTGCGCTTCGCGGTGGCCGGCGGTGCCGCGGCCTGCCTGGCGGCCGGCGCCACCCCGCCCGCGCTCGACACCATCGAAGCGATCGCGGCTGGAATTTAACGCTTGGGCATCAGCCAGCGCCTGGCGCCGCGCAGGTTGGCCTTGACGGTGTAGTCGATCTTGGCGAACTGCTCGTCGAGCGCCTCGGTCAGCACGCTGGCGGGGCTCGGCGGCGGCAGGTGCAGGTGGGCGTCGGCTTCGCCGTAGTCCCGCTGGATCTCCATGCCGGCCTTTTTCGCGATGTGCATCATCGTGCGGTTCGAGGACAGGCATTGCATATATAAAGTGTCGACCTCCGAGTTGCGGCAATGGATGGCGGCGCGCTCGAACAGGCGCGTGCCGACGCCCTGCCCGCGCGCTGATCTTGCGACCGACACGCCGAACTCCGCCACCTTTTCCTTGTCCGTGTAATAAACACTGTCCGGGTGCGCCTCTTTCGAGGTGAACGCGAGGTGGCCGACACCGGCCAGCTGGAACTTGCGGTCGATCACGCCGAACACGATGTCTCGCGCGAAGTCGATCTTGCCGACGTAGGCCGTGACCTGTTCGTCGCCGAGGATGCTGCCGAAGCGCAGCAGGCGGTCGTCGCGGTCGAGCGCGAGGAAATGCCGCAGCATGCGCTTGCGGTCGCGCTCGCCAAGCGCCTTGACCAGCACGACGCCCTGGCCATGCTTGCCGCGCTTGCCGAATACCTGGCCGAACCAGCGCCGCAGCGGGTTCTCCGGTGGTTTTTCTCCCATGATTGCCTTGATTTGTGCGCTGCACCAATCCCGGTATTGTACGGGATCGGTGTCCTCTTCAGTCGCGCACCTTAGTCACGTACATCACCGAGGGCCGCCTTGACCGCCGCCACCCGCGCCGCATGGATCGCGTCCGGGATCTTGTCGCGGGCGTCGACCAGGCGTCCGGCGATCTCGCCGGCATTCACGCCGCGCGCCGCGTCCAGCGCGCGCAGCAGGTACGGCGCCTGCGGATAGTCGCGGTAGCGCATCTCGTGGGATGCGTGCCCGCGCCCGCGCGCGTCGCACTCGGATGCCAGCAGCATCTGCGCGAAGCGCTCGGGTTTTCGAAACGCATCGCAGCGTTCGAACAGCGTAACGATGGTGTTCGGGCGCAGTTCGAGCGCACGGCTGACGTTGCCGTGCTCGCGCGCGGTCATCACGGCGAGATCGCGGCAATCCGTGGGCACGCGCAGGCGCTTGGCCAACGCCGTGATCAGCTTCGGTCCCATGCCTTCGTGGCCATGGTGCTTGGGCCAGTGTTCTTCGGGCGTGGCGCCCTTGCCGAGGTCGTGCATCAGCGCGGCGAAGCGCACCGGCAGTTCGAAACCACGCTCGGCGGCGTAGTCGATCACAAGCATCATGTGCACGCCGGTGTCGACTTCCGGATGGTGCAGCGGCGGCTGCGGCACGCCCCACAAGGCGTCGAGTTCCGGCAGGATGCGCGCCAGCGCGCCGCAATCGCGCAGCACGGCGAACATGCGCGATGGGGTTTGTTCCATCAGTCCGCGCGAGAGTTCCTGCCAGACCCGCTCCGGCACCAGCGCGTCGACTTCGCCGTCATCCACCATCCGGCGCATCAAGGCCAGCGTGCTGTCGGCCACGCGAAACTCGGGAAAGCGGGCGGCGAAGCGCGCCAGGCGCAGGATGCGCACCGGGTCTTCGACGAAAGCCTCGGACACGTGGCGGAAGATGCGCTTTTCCAGATCCTGGCGGCCGCCATACGGATCGACGATGCCGCCATCCTCGGCGCGCGCCATGGCGTTGATGGTGAGATCGCGCCGAATCAGATCGTCTTCGAGCTTGACGTCGGGCGAGGTGTGGAACACGAAGCCGTGGTAGCCCGGCGCGGTTTTTCGTTCGGTACGCGCCAGCGCGTATTCCTCTTGCGTCTCGGGGTGCAGGAAGACCGGAAAATCCTTGCCGACCGGCCTGAATCCCTGTTCGACCATCTGCTCCGGCGTGGCGCCGACCACGACCCAGTCGCGGTCCTGCACCGGCAATCCGAGAAGTTCATCGCGGACTGCGCCGCCGACTACGAAAGCTTGCATCGTTTGATTCAATTCAGTCCGGCAGGTCGTCTTCGTGGCCGGCGGCGATTTCGGTCTCCTTCATCGCTTCCTCGACCCACCGCGCCACGGCCGGGTGCGCCTGCATGCGGTCGCAGTAGGCTTGCAGGGCCGGCGCCAGCGCCACGCCGTAGGTCTTGAAACGCATGACCACGGGCGCATAAAACGCGTCGGCGATCGAAAAGTCGCCGAACAGGAAGTTGTGGTGGCCGAAGCGCGACAGACACTCTTCCCAGATCTCGCAGACGCGGCCGATGTCGGCCTGGGCGCCCGGCGTGCGGCCACGGCCCGGCAAGCGCGCCTTGATGTTCATCGACATCGCGTTGCGCAGATCGGCGAAACCCGAATGCATCTCGGCGGCCACCGCACGCGCCATCGCGCGCGCCGCCACGTCCTGCGGCCACATGTGCTTGTCAGGAAATTGCTCGGCCAGGTATTCGCAGATCGCGAGACTGTCCCAGATCGTCATCTCGCCGGCCAGCAGCACCGGCACGCGGCCGGCGGCCGAATAGCGCGCGATCTCGTTGGCGGTTTCCGGTTGATCGAGCAGGATGCGCACCTCGGTGAACGGGATGCCGGCGGCGACCGCGGCGACCCAGGGCCGCATCGACCACGATGAATAATTCTTGTTGCCGATGACGAGGGTGAGGCCGGCCTGGCGCGCCTGGTCGAGAGTCTGCGTGAGCGTTGGATCGAGTTCGATGGTCTGCATGGGCGAAGCGAAAAAGTCGGTTAGCGCCCCGCGCGTGCGCGCAGGACGTCGAGCTGCCCGTCCGGCGCGAGGTATGCGGGGGCGACGGCTTCGAGCGCAGTGAGCTTGATTCCGAGCGCCTCCGCTGTCAAGACTTTTGTGGACGGCGTAACAACATTATCGACTTTCATGGAGTCGAGGTTGTCGCGCGTGATGAGCGGCTCGCCCGGCAGCATCTCGAAGAATACCGCCTGCAGGTGCGCGACCGCGTCCGGCAGCGCGACGACCTTGCGCTCGTGGCCGGCATAGCGTCCGGCCAGGCGCACCAGCTCGCCCAGCGTATAGATGTGCGGCCCGCCCAGTTCGTAGATGTTGCCGGCGCTGTGCGGCTCGAACAGGGCGCGCACGAAGGCCTCGGCCACGTCGCCGACGTACACCGGCTGGAAGCGCGCGTTGGCGCCGGCCAGCGGCACGAGCGGCAGGTGGCGCTGCAGGCGCGCGAACATGTTCAGGAAATTGTCGCCCGGGCCGAACACGACCGAGGGCCGGAAGATCGTCGCCGCCACCTCCGCGCGGCTGCGCGCGGCCTGCTCGCCATCGGCCTTGGAGCGCTGGTACATCGACGGTCCGCGCACGTCGGCGCCCAGCGCGCTCATGTGCAGGTAGCGCGGCGCCCCCGCGCGCGCGCATGCGTCGGCGATGCGTTGCGGCAGCTCGACGTGGGCGCGCCGGAACGCCTTGCCGTAGGGCGTGCCGCGGTCCGAGTGCAGGATGCCGACCAGGTTGATCACGGCCGTGTGGCCGTCGACGAGGCGCTGCAGCGTGGCGTCGTCGCGCACGTCGGCCTCGATCACGTCGACGCCGGGCAAGCGCTTCAGGTGATCGCCGTGCTGGGCGTGGCGCGTCGGCACCACGACCCGCACGTCGCGCTCGGCCAGCCGCGCCGCCAGGTGACTGCCGATGAATCCGGTTCCTCCGAACATGACCACCGACAGTGGGTGCATGGTTTTTCCTTTCGAGTGAGGCCTGTCAGGGCAGGCCGATGCCGCCCGAGCGCGGCGAAATCGTCCCGAGCCGGGCCTTCAGCGACTGCGGGCGGCGGTCGAACAACGCTGCATAGTTGGTAGCGTTCGACATCACGTTGCGCACGTAGGTTCGGGTTTCGTCGAACGGGATGGTCTCGACGAAGATCGCCCCTTCCATCGGCGTGTTCAGCAAGCCGCGCCAGCTGCGCGCGCGCGCCGGACCGGCGTTGTAGGCGGCGGTTGCCAGCACCTGCGAGCCGTCGGCGTTGGCCAGCACCATGTTCAGGTAATTCGTGCCCAGGACGATGTTGGTGCGGATATCGTTGAGCATGCCATGTCCGTAATCGGCGAGGCCGATTTTTTCGGCGACCCACTTGCCGGTCGACGGCATCACCTGCATCAGGCCGGCGGCGCCGACGCCCGACTGCGCATCGGTGACGAAGCGCGATTCCTGGCGGATCAGGCCATACACCCAGGCCTGGTCCAGGCCCAGGCTTTGCGCGGTCGGCTGCAGGATGTCGTCATGCGGCGCCGGGAAGCGCTGGGTGTAGTCGAACTCGGTGCGGGTACGCTCCGAGGTGCTGACCATGCGGTCGAGGATCTGGTTCTGGCGCGCGTATTCCGCCGAAGCCAGCAATTGGCGCTCGGTCATGTTGTTCAGCGCCCAGTTCCATTCGCGCGTGCCCTCGAAGCGCAGGCGCAGGCTGAAGAACTTCAGCGCGCGCTTGAAACCGGGATTGCTCGCTGCCTGGGCCAGCTCGGCCGGGGTCGGCGGCGCCGCGCTTGGCGGGGTCGCGATCTGCTGGCCGAGCTCTTCCATGGCGAGCTGGCCATAAAAACTGTTCTGGTCGGCGATGCGGCGCAACAGCGTCTGGGCGTCGTCCTTGCGATCCAGCGCCACATACGCGCGCGCCAGCCAGTAGGTCCAGCCGGTCTGCTCGCGCTGCGGCTTTTCCATCGCTTCGATGGTCGAGCGCACCATCTTCCAGTCGCCGCGGCGCAGTGCGATGCGGGTTTTCCACTCGAGCTGTTGCCAGCTCAGCGGCGCGCCGGCCGCGCGTTGCCAGTCATCGTAGGCGTCCGGCGCCAGGGTCAGCGAGGCGGCGTAGGCGATGTTGGCCCAGCCGGTCGCAAGCTCCTCCGCCGACAGTTTAGACGCATTCTTGTTCAGCGCCACCGTCGCCAGCTTCATGCTGGTCCTGGCCATGCGGCCGAGCGCGACCAGGTAGATCTGGCGCTCGGCGGGCGTGCTGCCGACGCCGCGCGCCATCGCCAGCGCCGGCACGTCGACGGCCTGGGCGGCGCGGGTGTCGGATGCGCCCAGCAGCAGCGCGGTACGGCGCGACGGGCCGGTGGCGTGCATCTCGCCGGCCAGGCGCAATTGCGCCAGCAGGTCCTTGGTCGTGAATTGCCCGGACTGGGCCAGCTGGGCGACCAGCGCGGCGCAGGCGTCGCCGTAATTCGGGGGATTGTCGAGCAGCACACGCGCCTCGTCGGCCACGTTCTGGCCTTTCACTGCGCGCGACAGCAAGGCGTAGCACTTGAGCTGGTAGTCGTCGTTCTTGACGAACCGCGGCAGCTCGCGGTCGAACTGGGCCCAGTCGCGCCGGCGGCCGAGTTCGAGCAGCCAGTCGTTGCGCAGGCGGTCGGCGATGGCGCTGCCCTCGTAGCGCTTCAGGAAATCCAGCACTTCCTCGTTGGATGCGTCGCGCAAGCGCGGTTTGAGCCGATAATAGTCGACATACGACGGGATCGCGTAGTTCGGCAGGCGCGCCGCCAGGCCGGCCGCGCGGTCGGCATCGTTCTGGCGCGACGCCTCGCGCAGCTGCAGGAACAGGTTGTCCTGTTCGCGCTGGGCGTCGACGGCGGCAGAAGCGGCTGCGGACGGCAGGGGCTGCAAGCCGGAAGACGCGGACGGCGGCGCTTGTCCGGGTGCGGGCACCGGCGCGTAGCCGCCCACCGGCACCATCGGCTGGCCCGGTGCGACCGCCGCCGGGATCGGCTGCGTGGTCGGCGCCGCTTGCTGCGGCTGGGCCGGCTGGGCCTGGCGCGCCGATGCAGTCGATACGAGGAAGGCGCCGGCAAGGGCAAACGGAACGCCGGCTAACAATTTTGACGACAACATATTTAATCTACGCTTCATTTTATCCATGACCGGCGAATCAAGAATAACACGCAGCCTCTCGCGCTTGCCAGACGCTGACCCAAGCGTGTCGCAAGACACACAGACAGCCAAGGCAGCGTTACGAAAAGCGCTCCGAACAACACGTGGGGCAATTGATCCAGCAATCAAGGTCCAATGGGATGCGCATATCGGCGCCCAGGTCGTGGCCTGGTGGCGCTTGCGCCAGGTCGACACCATCGGCGTGTACTGGCCGCTGGCCGGCGAGCCCGACTTGCGCGCCGCCTACAGCGAATTGTTGCGCTCGGGGGCGCGCTTGGCCTTGCCGGTGGTCATGGAAAAGGATGCTCCGCTTGCCTTTGCCGAATGGACACCAGGCGAGCCGATGATTCCCGACGAGGCCGGCGTGCAGGTGCCGGCCCAGCTGCGTTTCATCGAGTCCCCGCCGGCCCTGTTGATTCCTTGCCTCGGATTCAATGCCGATGGTTATCGCCTCGGCTACGGCGGCGGCTATTACGACCGCACGCTCGAGCGCCAGCCGCGGCCGCACACGCTCGGCATCGCCTACGGCAGCCAGCTCGCCGTGTTTCCGCATGGCCAGTACGACGTGCCGCTGGATGTGATCTTGACCGAGACCAGCGAGGTCACGTGATAAAAAAATGCCCGCACGCTGGTGGCTGCGGGCATTCCTGACGGCGCTGCGGCCTTGGCTGCCGTTGGCGGCTTTGAATCAGTGACCTTGCAAACGCTGACAGATTGCAGTCGTCGGTCCAGCCTGGTTCATGCTGTAGAAATGCAGGCCCGGCGCGCCACCGGCGATGAGGCGCTCGCACAAGCCGGTCACCACGTCGAGTCCGAACGCCTTGATCGACGCGCTGTCGTCGCCGAAGCTGGCCAGCTTGAGGCGGATCCAGCGCGGGATTTCGGCGCCGCACATGTCGGAAAAACGCATCAGCTGCGTGGTGTTCGTGATCGGCATGATGCCGGGCACGATCGGCACGTCGACGCCGAGCTTGCGCGTGTTGTCGACGAACGCGAAGTAGGCGTCCGGGTTATAGAAATACTGCGTGATCGCCGCGTTGGCGCCGGCCTGCACCTTGCGCGCGAACGCCTGCAGGTCGTCCTGGGGCGAGCGCGCCTGCGGATGCATTTCCGGATAGGCCGCCACTTCGATGTGGAACCTGTCGCCCGTTTCCGCGCGGATGAATTCGACCAGGTCGCTGGCATAGCGCAGCTCGCCGGCGCCACCGTAACCGCTCGGCAAATCGCCACGCAGCGCGACCAGGCGGCGGATGTCATGCGACTTGAATTCGTTCAAGATCGCACGGATCGATTCGCGCGTGGCGCCCACGCACGACAGGTGGGGCGCGCCGACGTGGCCTTCGGACTGGATTTCCTTCACGGTCGACAGCGTGCCCTGCTGGGTGCTGCCGCCGGCGCCGAAGGTGACGGAAAAATACTTGGGTTGGAGCTCGGCCAGCCGCTGGCGAGCCGTGCGCAGCTTGTCCGCGCCCTCGGGAGTCTTGGGCGGGAAAAACTCGATACTGATGTCAGGGGTTTCCATCTTTATTGAGGAGTAAAGTCGAAAGCGCCCACGAAATCACACTATATAAAATGGCCGCCACGAAGGCCGATCCGAAGCCGGCCACGTGGAAACCCTCGACCAGGTGCGCCACCAGCAAAAACATCAGCGCATTGATCACCAGGATGAACAAACCGAGCGACACCACCGTCACCGGCAGGGTCAGCACGACCAATACCGGGCGAATGAAGGTGTTGACCAGCCCCAGCACCAGGGCGGCGACCAGCGCAGCCCCCAGGTGGGTTACGGTCACGGAATGCATCAGGTAAGGCAGCGCCATCAGGGCTGCGGCATTGATCAACCAGGTCAGGAGCAAGCGCATGTGGGTGTCTTTCGTGAAGGCGAACGGGTCCGGCGCGCCGGAACGGGCATGCAGCCCGCGCACGGCGCTTTCACGGAAGAGCTTACCAGACTACTAAAGCGGATTAGTAGCGGTAGTGCTCTGGCTTGTACGGACCTTCCTTGCTGACGGTGATGTAAGCGGCCTGCTCATCGGTCAGCGTGGTCAGCTGCGCATTCAGCTTTTTCAGCTGCAGGCGCGCGACCTTCTCGTCCAGCTTCTTCGGCAGGGTGTACACGCCGACCGGATACTCGGCGGTGTTCATGAACAGCTCGATCTGGGCGATGGTCTGGTTCGCGAACGACGAGCTCATCACGTACGACGGGTGACCGGTGCCGCAGCCCAGGTTCACCAGGCGGCCTTCGGCCAGCAGGATGATGCGCTTGCCGTCCGGGAAGATCACATGATCGACCTGCGGCTTGATGTTTTCCCACTCGTACTTCTTCAGTGCCGCGACTTCGATTTCGTTGTCGAAGTGGCCGATGTTGCAGACGATCGCCTGGTCCTTCATCTTCTGCATGTGGGCTTCGGTGATGACGTGGTAGTTGCCGGTGCAGGTGACGAAAATGTCGCCGTGCTCGGCAGCGTAGTCCATGGTCACGACGCGGTAGCCTTCCATCGCGGCCTGCAGTGCGCAGATCGGGTCGATCTCGGTGACCCAGACCTGGGCCGACAGGGCACGCATGGCCTGGGCCGAGCCCTTGCCCACGTCGCCGTAGCCGGCGATGACGGCGATCTTACCGGCGATCATCACGTCGGTCGCGCGCTTGATGCCGTCGACCAGCGATTCGCGGCAGCCGTACAGGTTGTCGAACTTCGACTTGGTGACGGAGTCGTTGACGTTGATCGCCGGGAAGGCCAGCTTGCCTTCCTGGTGCATCTGGTACAGGCGGTGCACGCCGGTGGTGGTCTCTTCGGTCACGCCGCGGATTTCCGGCAGGCGCTTCGAATACCACTGCGGATCGATGGCCAGACGGCCCTTGATCGCGTTGAACAGGCAGATTTCTTCTTCCGAACCCGGCTTGTCCAGCACCGAGATGTCCTTCTCGGCGCGCACGCCCAGGTGCAGCAGCAGGGTGGCATCGCCGCCGTCGTCCAGGATCATGTTGGCGTGGTTGTCACCCGGCCATTCGAAGATGCGGTGGGTGTAATCCCAGTACTCGTCCAGGGTTTCGCCCTTGACGGCGAACACCGGGGTGCCGACCGCGGCGATGGCGGCAGCAGCGTGGTCTTGCGTCGAGTAGATGTTGCACGAGGCCCAGCGCACTTGCGCGCCCAGCGCTTCCAGCGTGCGGATCAGCACGGCGGTCTGGATGGTCATGTGCAGGGAACCGGCGATGCGCGCGCCCTTCAGCGGCTGGCTGGCGGCGTATTCCTCGCGGATGGCCATCAGGCCCGGCATTTCGGTTTCCGCAATGCGGATTTCCTTCTCGCCCCATGCGGACAGGGACAGGTCGGCGACCAGGAAGTCTTGCTTGGATTCTTTGAGTACGGCGTTCATCACGCCCTCCTTTCATGTTAAGAAAAAAGTAACGTGAGCGCGGTTGGATCTATCCGAGCCTGGCGAAAGGTAGAACTTTCGTCGCAACGCTCCTCGGAATGGGCAAGTTTAGCATGGAAGATGCGCTTGTGCCGCATCAGCCATGCAGGAATCCAACGGACGCCTTGCCACGCGTCCGTTGGGATGGCCGGCGTCAGGACAGGCCGGCTTCGGCGCGCAGCAGCGCCGCCTTGTCGGTGCGCTCCCAGCTGAATTCCGGCTCTTCGCGGCCGAAGTGGCCGTAAGCGGCGCTCTTCTGGTAGATCGGACGCAGCAGGTCGAGCATCTGCACGATGCCTTTGGGGCGCAGGTCGAAGTGTTCCATCACCAGTTCGGCGATCTTGTCGTCCGAGATCACGCCGGTGCCTTCGGTGTAGACGGTGATGTTGATCGGCTTGGCCACGCCGATCGCGTAGCTGACCTGCACCTGGCACTGGCGCGCCAGGCCGGCGGCGACGACGTTCTTGGCCACGTAACGGGCGGCGTAGGCGGCCGAGCGGTCGACCTTGGACGGATCCTTGCCGGAGAACGCGCCGCCGCCGTGCGGGGCTGCGCCGCCGTAGGTGTCGACGATGATCTTGCGGCCGGTCAGGCCGCAGTCGCCCTGCGGGCCGCCGATAACGAAGCGGCCGGTCGGGTTGACCAGGTAGCGGGTGTCCTGCAGCCACTCTTTCGGCAGCACCGGCTTGATGATCTCTTCGATGACGGCTTCTTCGATCTGGCTGTGGCTGACTTCCGGCGCGTGCTGGGTCGACAGCACGACGGTGTTCACCGACACAGGACGACCGTTGAGGTAGCGCAACGTGACCTGCGACTTGGCGTCCGGACGCAGCCAGGGCAGGCGCCCATCCTTGCGCAGCTGCGACTGGCGCTCGACCAGGCGGTGCGCGTAATAGATCGCGGCCGGCATCAGTTCCGGCGTTTCGTCGCAGGCGTAGCCGAACATCAGGCCCTGGTCGCCGGCGCCCTGGTCGAGGTCCAGGCCCGCGCCTTCGTCGACGCCTTGCGCGATGTCAGGGGACTGCTTGTCATACGCGACCAGCACCGCGCAACCCTTGTAGTCGATGCCGAAATCGGTGTTGTCGTAACCGATGCGCTTGATGGTGTTGCGCGCAACTTGAATATAATCGACGTTCGCGTGCGTGGTGATCTCACCGGCCAGCACGACCAGGCCCGTGTTGCACAGGGTTTCGGCCGCGACGCGCGCTTGCGGATCCTGCTCGAGGATGGCGTCCAGAATGGCGTCGGAAATTTGGTCGGCGACTTTGTCCGGATGGCCTTCCGAAACGGATTCGGAAGTAAACAGGTAGTCATTGGAAGACATTGGGGCTCCTGATACTGTTGAGAATTGCCGCAGCATCAAAGCCTGCGACGCTTTAGCGATATTTATATTCCGCTTCGCAAGTTGTCATTAACTCCGCGGATACTGCTCAAAGTGGTATTTTACGCTCCTTAAAAAATTTTAGCAGTGCAAGTCGTTTGACCTCTACCCTAAATCAATAAATGCTCGTTCTCTTGTTCCGCGCCCTGTCGGTGTTCCCGCTATCTGTGCTACATGCACTGGGCACCGCTCTCGGATGGGCGGTCTATCTCGCCTCCCCGTCTTACCGCCGCCGGCTGCGCGGCAACCTCGAGCGCGCCGGCTACGGCGGCCACCTGCGCGCCGCCATCGCCGAGTCGGGCAAAGCCATCGTCGAACTGCCTTTCGTCTGGTGTGCGCCGCAGCCGCGCGTGACGGGCCACGTGCGCATGGAAAACTGGGAACTCGTCCAGCGCCAGCTCGACAGTGGCAAAGGCATCGTGTTCCTGACGCCACACCTGGGCTGTTTCGAACTCACGGCCCAGCAGGTGTCGCTGCGCATCGAATTGACCGTGATGTACCGCCCGCCGCGTAAAAGCGCGCTCAAGCCGCTGGTCGAGGGCGCACGTGCGCGCCAGAACATGCACCTGGCGCCGGCCACCCTGTCGGGGGTGCGCATGCTGGTCAAGGCGCTCAAGGGCGGCCAGCCGGTCGGCGTGCTGCCGGACCAGGTGCCGCAGGAAGGCGAAGGCGTCTGGGCACCCTTCTTCGGCCGCGATGCCTATACGATGACGCTGCCGGCCAAGCTGGCCCAGCTGGGCAAGGCCGACATCCTGCTGACCTACGCCGAACGCCTGCCGTTCGGGCGCGGCTACGTGATCCGCTTCGTGCCGTTCGAAGGTGAACTGACGGGCACGCCGGCCGAGCAGGCCGCCGCCATCAATCGCGCGATGGAACAGTTGATCGCGCGCGCCCCGTCCCAGTATTTCTGGAGCTACAACCGCTACAAGCGTCCTCAGGGCGTCGCGGCGCCGGGCGCCGAGGCGGTCGCATGAGGATCCTGATTGCATTCCTGTGGCTGCTGCATTGGTTGCCGCTGCCTATCCTGGGTCGCCTCGGCAACGCCGTCGGCTGGCTGATGTATTACGCGATCCCGAAACGACGCAAGATCGCCCGCATCAATCTGCGCCTGTGCATGCCGGAGCTGACCGAAGCGCAGCGCGTCGACATCGCCAAGCGCCACTTCATGGCGTATTCGCGCAGCATCCTGGAGCGCTCGCTGATCTGGTGGGCCTCGTTCGAGCGCATCCGCCGCCTGATCCACATCGAGCCGGCCGTCCCCGAGGCCCAGATGAAGGATGGACCGACCATCCTGTTCTGTCCGCACTTCGTGTGCCTGGACGTGGGCGGCGTGGCGGCGCGCGTGATGCCTTTGTCGACCATGTATGCGCCGCAAAAGAACAAGGCATTCGACGATTTGTTGCGTTATGGCCGCGAACGCTACGGTCCGGTCCGCCTGTTTACGCGCGAAGCCGGCATCAAGCCGATCATCCGCGCGCTGCGCGAGGGCCTGCCTTACTACATGTTGCCCGACATGGACTTCGGCGAGAAAGACGCGGCCTTCGTGCCCTTCTTCGGTGTCCCGGCCGCAACCCTGACTGCGATGGGCCGTCTGGCAGGCGCGACCGGTGCCAAGGTCATCCCGGTCATCGCCACTTTCTTACCTGATTACAATGGCTACCGAGTACAATTTTATCCGGCGTGGGAAGACTATCCCGGCGACGACATCATTGCCGCCACGCGCCGCATGAACGCCTTCATCGAGGATCGTGTGCGCGAGCATCCAGCCGAGTACTTCTGGACTCACAAGCGCTTCAAGACCCGGCCGCCCGGCGAGCCCTCGTTCTACGATTAAGCGGATTCAACATGAAACTCAAGTTCACCAAGATGCATGGCGCCGGCAACGATTTCGTCGTGATCGACGCGATCAACCAGTCCCTCGATTTCACCGGCGAGCAATGGCGCAAGCTCGCCGACCGCCGCTTCGGCATCGGCGCCGACCAGATCCTGATCGTCGAACGCCCGGACGAGGACGGCTGCGATTTCCGCTACCGTATCTTCAACAACGACGGCGGCGAGGTCGAACAATGCGGCAACGGCTCGCGCGCGTTCGTGCGTTTCGTCAGCGACAAGGGCCTGACCGACAAGCGCGCCATCCGCGTGCAGACCATGGCCGGCATCATCACGCCGCGCCTCGAAGACGACGGCAGCGTGACGGTCGACATGGGCGCCCCGGTGCTGGAACCGGCGCGCGTGCCGTTCGACAGCGCCGGCCTGAGCGGGGTTGCGCAAGGACAGGACACGCTGTGGCCGATCACGGTGTCCGAGCGCGGCGCCGAACAGACCGTGCTGGTGTCGGTGGTATCGATGGGCAATCCGCATGCGGTGCAAGTGGTCGACGACGTCGAGACCGCGCCTGTGCTGGAAACCGGTCCGCAGATCGAGCACCATCCGCGTTTTCCGAAGCGCGTCAATGCCGGCTTCCTGCAAGTGCTGGACCGCCGCCACGTGAAACTGCGTGTATTCGAGCGCGGCGCCGGCGAAACCCTGGCCTGCGGGACCGGCGCCTGCGCGGCGGTCGTGGCCGGTATCCGGCGCGGCCTGCTCGATTCGCCGGTCCAGGTCGAGGCGCGCGGTGGCCGTTTGACCATCCGCTGGGATGGTGACGGGGCGCCGGTGTATTTGAGCGGTCCGGCCGAAACCGTGTTCGAAGGCGAGATCGAGCTTTGATGTATCGACCCGGCTTGGCGCTCGGCCCCACGCATCAGGCCGCCAGCACATAATCCAGGTCCGCAGCGGCAGCGTCCGCTTCCGGCAACAGCGTGCGCAAGCGGTACAGGCGCTGCCGGTAATTGCCTTCCAGCCCGCCCGGACCACAATCGACTTCCTCGAACACGGCGGCCACCCGGTCCAGCAGCTGGCGCTCCTGCATCGTGTCGACCAGCACCAGGCGGCGCCGGCTGCGTCCGTAGCTGGCGCGGATATCGACCACCAGGCAATGGCCGCGGTCGGCACTTTTCACGTCCAACAGCAAGGTTTCGGCGCGACTCAGTCCGAATGCCAGCGCCAGCTCGAGCCTGGCTGCCAGCAGCGGATGCTCGGACAGGTCGCGTCCTTCCAGCTGCGTTGCCAGCCCTTTCCAGGCGCCGGGATTGCGTGGCGCAATCTTGAGCAGCATCGCCGCCGCTTTCGCGCACCCCTGGGCGGCCGCCTTTTGCAGCCAGAACAGCGCGCGCACGTCGTTGCCCTCGTTTTCGCGACGCGCGCGCCAGGCGGCATTGCCGCACTCGAGCTGGGCGTCGCGGTAGCCCATCTCGGCGGCGCGCTCCAGGTATTTTTGTGCTTCTAATACATTACGCTGCGAGAACTCCGGCTTGATATAAATGCGCGACAGCGCATACCAGGCTTCGGCCAGTCCCTGTTCGCCTGCCAGGCTCAGCCAGCGCACGGCCTTCTTGAAATTGGCGGCGCCGCTGTTGTCCGGCATCCGTTTGCCGTCCACGCGCATGCGCGCGCACCACAGGCCGAGCGCCAGCTGGGCATGGCTGTCCTGCTCGGCTGCCGCAAGCTCCCAGAACGTGCGCAGTTCGTGCGCCGCGACGTCGTGCGCAAGCGCCCCGGCTTCGACCAGGCGGGCGCAGCGCGAGAGCAGCGCCACCTCGTCCGGCGACAAGCGGGCGCACCCACGGCCCTGGGCCGCTGCGGTGTCGGCCAGCGAGCGCGCCAGCGGCAACGCGCGCTCCAGGTAGCCGGCCCGATCGTGCTTGTCCCAAAGTTGTTCCAGCAGCGCGAACTGGGCCGGCGCCATGTCGCTGTCGGCGGCGCGCCGCGGCCAGCGCTGGGCGGACGGCCTGCCTTCCCTCGCTTGCGGCGCGGCGGCGCCGGCAGGACCGTGGGCTGGCGTCCAATGTTCGCGCGCCAGCAGCCACTGGGCTTCGGCAAAACCGGCTCGTCCCGCCTCCCCGAGGGCATGCAGCGCCTTGGCGCGCTGGGCCGGAGTCGGACGTGTCTGCCCGTTGGCGAGCGTCAGCTGGGCGTACACCAGCCCCGCGCGCACCAGGCCGCTGTCATACGCTTTTTCGTACCACGCCAAGGTTTCCGGATGCTGCTGCGCGAGCTCGAGCGGGATATGGTTGCCGATCAAGCGCCATGCTTCGGCGCATCCCTGGCGCGCGGCCCGATCCAGCCAGTGCAGGGCGGTCTGCGGGCTTTTGGGCAGGCCAGTACTGCCGAACAGATAGAGCTTCCCAAGCGCCAGTTGCGAATCTGCAACACCACTACGTGCGCCTCGAATGATCGCTAACTCTTCACGATTTGCCATCGCTCATTTTCTGGTTGTTAGGACGCCGAGCAGATGCGTGCGGATCGACGCATGTTAGCTCCAGATGAGCTCGCATAACGCGAAACCGCAAGGCCGACGTCGGATGGGCGAGAGTCTAAAGCGGTGTCGGGGCGATACGTTTGCGATTACACAGCCGTTTGAGCCTGCACAAACGCGGCAGTATGATGTCAGTCTGATGATGCCCAAAGGAAACATAAAACGCGTTCAAGGTCGGGGCTCTGCCCATGTGCCGGCGTTTCGAAAATACAACAGCACGATTGGATTTATTGGCTTTCGACCAAGTCAAGCGGTCATAATTGACAAATCCGACAATCTTGACGCTTTATGCAATTAAGGTTTAGGCATCCGAGTATTCAGAAACCAAAAAAAATCTCAATGCTCTCTGGATTCCTTCGAATCATTTTATAAGGATACAAATAGATGAAAAAATCACTCGTGGCAGTCGCTCTGCTGGGCGCTTTCGCCGGCGTGGCGCAAGCCCAAACCGCTGTGCAGATCTACGGTAACGTCGACGCTGGCGTGACCAAGCGTACCGACTCGACCCTGGCCATCGGCAAGCGCGCCGCCAACACCCTGGGCTTCAAAGGTACCGAAGACCTGGGCAGCGGCCTGACCGCTCTGTTCCAGCTGGAAATCCGCTACGAGCCGGACACCGGCACGCTGGAAAACAACGTGCGCCCGCTGTTCCAGGGCCAGAGCCGCGTCGGTCTGTCGGGTGATTTCGGTATGGTCCGTCTGGGCCGCGGCCTGACCCCGTACCAGGAAGTGATCGGTTCGTTCGAACCGTGGCACGGCCTGCCGACCCCGCTGGGTTTCTATACCGACATCAGCGTCGCCGGCTTCAACTCGGCTCCGCTGGATGCCGGCAGTGTTGGCACCAACGGTCTGTCGACCGGCGGCAACAGCAACCGTATCTCGAACGCCGTGTTCTATAACTCGCCGGTCGTCAGCGGTTTCCAGGTGAACGCTTCGTGGGCAACCAAGGAAGCCATCTCGGGCGGCGCAGCCGTCTACGGCATGGGCGCCGGCGCCGCTTCGTACGCTTCGGGCGCACAAGCTTCGGCCAACCCGTTCTCGGTCGCCGCAACCTACAACAACGGTCCGGCCGCTGCAATGCTGGGTTACGAGCGTAACGCCGTCGAATCGAAGGTCTGGTCGGCTGCCGGCTCGATCTCGGCAACCCCGGAACTGAAACTGATGGCCACCTACAGCCACCAGAACCAGGACCACACCAACACCGTCGCTCCGATCACCCGTTCGTGGCTGGTGGGCGCAACCTACGGCATCGGCCCGGGCAAGGTGCTGGCTGGTTACGGTCAGAAGCACATCGAAGACACCGCCAAGACCAAGCAGCTGTCGCTGGGTTACGAGTACAGCCTGTCGAAGCGTACCTACCTGTACGTCGATGCGTCGAAGAAGAAGGACGTCGTGAGCTTCACCCGCGTGAACTCGGTCATGATGTTCTCGCCGACCACCCCGACCTACACCTACTACGATCTGGGCATCAACCACTCGTTCTAATCTGAAGCGGGGCTCGCCCCCGTTTCCGCAGTACCGCAAGGGCGGGCCTGGGCAACCAGGTCCGCCCTTGGCACATCTGGGCTTTGTGGGATTAGCGCAACTTATTGTTGCACCGACCATGGAGATGCGATGAACAAGATTTTGCTTGCCGCGTTCGCGGGCATCTGTTTTCCCATTGCCGCGCTGGCGCAATCCAGCGTCCAGCTCTACGGCGTGGCCGACGCCGGCGTCGCATGGCAGCGCGGCAGCCCGGTCAAGCTTTTCAGTGGCGGCGCCGAAGGATCGCGCCTCGGCGTCAAAGGTAATGAGGAGCTGGGCAACGGCTTCAAGGCCGTGTTCGACCTGGAAGCGCGCGTCGAACTCGATACCGGCCTGCAGTGGCCGACCTTGCTCAACGAAAACCAGGGTTACTACCTGACGCGCGGCATGGAAGCGCTGCCGGCCCCGGTCCTCGGCGCCGTGCTGCGCGCCTTGCAACCCGTGGGCCAGGCTGCGGTCAATCCCGAGCACGCGCTGTTCGACCGCACGTCGATGGTCGGCCTGGTCACGCCGATCGGCGCCCTGCTGCTCGGCCGCATGTACACGCCCGGCTACGAAGTATTCGCCGCCGCAGATACCTTCGAAGTGGGCACCGGCGGCACCTGGGGCAGCATTATCGGCGGCACGGCCGGCTTCACTGCGCTCGGCGCCGATATCCGCTCGCAGCGGGCCCTGCAATACCGTGTCCTGCTGCCCTCAGGCTTGGGTGCATCGGTCATGATCGCCGGCAAAGGCTCCGGCTACTACGGGTTTTACAACAAGTTCTGGGGTGCGGCCATCACTTATAAAGCCCATGGCTGGGACGTCGGCGTCGGCAACAACCGCGGTTACGACCCGTCCGGCCTGCCGAGCCTGCGCTCTTCCACGGCCGGCGGCTCCTACACCTGGGGCGACTGGAAATTCTTCGCCGGCTGGCACGACCAGCGCAACCCTCATTCCGCCCTGCTGCCGCTGTACGTCACCGGTTGGGACACGCAGATTGCACCCCAGCTGACCGCTTTCGGCCCGGCCACCGCCGCGCTGCTGCGCGCCGTCTTCGTCAACAACATCAGCGTCAACAGCCAGATCGATGCGACCAGCTACCAGGCCGGCCTGCACTACCGCTACGGTCCGGGACGCATCATGGTCTCGGTCGCGCGCCAGAACGACCACACGGCGTCGGACAGCGACGCGACCCTGTTCGCGCTCGGCTACCACTATTATTTGTCGAAGCGCACCGACATCTACGCCGTGGCGGCGTTCATCCACAACCAGAATGCAGCGCAATACAGCCCGGCCATCGCGGGCACGCCGGGTGGCTTTACCCGCGCGTCGGGCGAAGACGGGCGCGCGTTCCAGCTCGGCATCCGCCACAAGTTTTGACCAGACATGACATCCGCGCCACGGTGGCGCCGGCTGGCGCAGGTTTTGGCTGCGTTGCAGGGTTGCAGTCAGGTAAAATGGGCAGTCCACCCATTTTGCAAGACGCATCAATGACCGTAACACTGGATTCGACTGCCATCGCCCAATACCTGGTCGACAACCCGCAGTTTTTTGAAGAGCATGCCGGCCTGCTGGGCGAAGTCAAGCTGTCCAGTCCACTGACCGGGCGCGCCGTATCGTTGCAGGAACGGCAGATGGAAATGATGCGCGACAAATACAAAGCGCTCGAGTTGCGCATGGCCGAACTGATGCGCCGTGCCGACGAGAACGCGACGATCGCCAGCCGCTTCCATGGCTGGACCCAGCAGCTGCTGCGTGCCGGCGCGCCCGCCGCCGCGACGCCGACCGACATGCCGCGCGCCGTGATCGATGGACTGGTCAAGCATTTCGTCGTGCCGCAAGCCAGCCTGCGCCTGTGGGACCTGAACCCGGCCCATGCCGACGCCTGGTTCGCCACCGGCCTGAGCGACGACGTGCGCCTGTTCGCCAGCAGCCTGCGCGCGCCCTATTGCGGTCCGAACAAGGATTTCGAGGCGGTGCGCTGGCTTGACGACGCGGATAAAATCCGCTCGACCGCCCTGCTGCCGCTGCGCGCGGCCGGCAAGGTATTCGGTTTGCTGGTGCTGGGCTCGCCGGACCCGGAACGTTTCGGCGCGTCGATGGCGACCGATTTCCTGGTCCACATCGGCGAAACCGCCAGTACCGCGCTGGCCCCGCTGCGCGCCTGAGATGAGCAGCGCGGCCGTCGACGAGTGGACCGGCCGCTATCTGGCCGAGCTTGCCACGCAGCGCAAGCTGTCGGCGCACACCATCGCCGCTTACGGCCGTGACCTGGCCGAGCTGGCGCGCCTGGCCGGCCATGCCGACTGGCCGGCGCTGACGCATTTCGATATCCGCCGCTTTGCCGCCAAACTGCACGCCGATGGCCAGAGCCCGACCTCGATCGCGCGCAAGCTGTCCGGCTGGCGCGGCTTTTTCGAGTGGCTGTCGCGCCAGACGACCTTGAGCGCCAACCCGGTCGAGGGCGTGCGCGCGCCGCGCCGCGCCAAGCGGCTGCCGAAGGCGCTGGCCGTCGACGACGCAGTCAAGCTGATGGACAACCAGACACATGGCCATCCCGAACCGGCCGAGTTGTGCGACCGCGCCATGTTCGAGCTGCTGTATTCGAGCGGCTTGCGGGTATCCGAACTGGCCGGGCTCGACGTCCACCATGTCGCCGCCCGGGATGGCCAGGCGGCCTCGCTCGGCTGGCTGGAACTGGAAACGCAGGAAGTCGTGGTCACCGGCAAAGGCAACAAGATGCGCCGCGTGCCGGTCGGCGCGCCGGCGTGCACGGCGCTGCAAGCCTGGCTCGCGGTGCGCCCGCCCGCGCGCGACGGCAGCCAGGCGCTGTTCCTGTCAACGCGCACCACCCGGATCAGTGCGCGCGTGGTGCAATCGCGCCTCAAGGCCCACGCGATCAAGGCCGGCATGCCGGTGCACGTCCATCCGCACGTGCTGCGCCATTCGTTCGCCTCGCACTTGCTGCAATCCTCGGGCGACTTGCGCGCTGTGCAGGAATTGCTCGGCCATGCGAGCATCACCTCGACCCAGATCTATACCTCGCTCGATTTCCAGCACCTCGCCGCCGTCTACGATCGCGCGCATCCGCGCGCCAAAGTGAAATAAGCCGGGTAACCGCATCGATTGCCGCAGCTGCAGTCGCCAGATATCAAACGGGGTAAAAGCACGATTCACGTCGGCACGGTTGGTGGTGGCATTGTCAAAATTCCGGCATAATCTTCCGATTCTCTACGGCCCATTGCGGCTTGAATGATCGGAAAGCGAAATATGGAATTGATTCCCAGCACCATCCTGACCGGCTTCCTCGGGGCCGGCAAAACCACGCTGCTCAACCGTATCCTGCAGGAAGAGCACGGCCTGCGCATCGCCGTCATCGAGAACGAATTCGGCCAGGAAAACATCGACAACGAAATCCTTGTCCAGGATTCGAGCGAGCAGATCGTCGAGATGAACAATGGCTGCATCTGCTGCACCGTGCGCGGTGACTTGATCGTCGCCTTGACGAATCTGGCGCGCAAACGCGACGCCGGCGAGATCCAGTTCGACCGCGTGGTCATCGAAACCACCGGCCTGGCGAACCCGGGTCCGGTGGCCCAGACCTTCTTCGTCGACGAGGAAGTCGGTGCACATTACCTGCTCGACGCGGTCGTCACCGTGGTCGATGCGCGCCATGGCATGGACCAGCTGGACCACAACGAAGAAGCCCAGCGCCAGGTCGGCTTCGCGGACAAGATCCTGATGTCGAAAACCGACCTGGTCGACGCCGCTGCGCTCGACACCTTAAAGGCGCGCATACGCCGCATCAACCCGCGTGCCCCGATCAGCACGTCGGATTTCGGCCGCGCGCCGATCAGCGAAGTGCTCGACCTGCGCGGCTTCAATCTGAACGACAAGCTGGAGCTGGACCCGGCCTTCCTCACCGCCGAGGAAGCGCACGATCACGGCCATGAGCACGGCCACGACCACGTCCACACCGAAGCTTGCGACCACAGCCACGATCACCATCACAGCCACCATACCGACGACATCGCCGCGTTCGTGTTCAAAAGCGAGCGCGCGTTCGATCCCGAACGTCTCGATCAATTCCTAGGCAGCATGGTTCAAGTGTTCGGACCAAATATGTTGCGTTACAAGGGCGTATTGTCGATGGCCGGCGCCGATCGCAAGGTGGTATTCCAAGGTGTGCATCAAATCATGGGCAGTGACCTCGGTGCAAAGTGGGCTGATAACGAAGCACGCAGCAGCAAAATGGTCTTTATTGGTAAAAATTTACCGAAAGATGTCTTTATCCGCGGATTGGAACAATGTTTGGTATAAACTACTCCGGTTCTGTATTGCGCGTCCGGCAGATCGAGTGCTTGTCGGCATATCTGATCTGCGACGCAATCTGTAGTTGAACGACTGAATGATCCCGTCCGCACAGCCGGGGACGGGATAGGCGGACAAATCCGCCGTCACGGCAGCCGACCAGCGTACGCACCACAGAACGGTAACCGCTGAGTTAGCTGATAAAATGGAAACTCTGTCGTATCAAAGGTAAGTGAAGTCATGACTAAAACAACCAAACCGAATACCGTTGCGCAGCCCGAAGAACGCCTCCTGACGGAAGAAGAAATTCGGGCGATGGGCGACGCGGACTACATGAATCCGGCACAGCTGGCGTTCTTCAAGAACCGCCTCCAGGAACTCGAGAAAGAGCTGCTGAAAAACGCCGGCGAGACGACTGAGCACCTGCGCGAAACGGTCCTGGTTCCCGATCCGGCCGACCGTGCCACCATCGAGAAAGAGCACGCGCTGGAACTGCGCACCCGCGACCGTGAGCGCAAGCTGCTCAAGAAGGTCCAGCAATCGCTGGCGGCCATCGAGTCCGGCGAATACGGCTGGTGCGACGAAACCGGCGAACCGATCGGCGTAGCGCGACTGATCGCCCGTCCGACCGCCACCCTGTCGCTGGAAGCCCAGCAACGCCGCGAGCTGAAGCAGAAGCTCTACGGCGACTGATCCGCATGTGACCCCGACAAAAAAGCATGCGGCGCACCGCATGCTTTTTTATTTGGGGCCTTGCCCTGCACCACGCGTTGCCGAACGGTATGACCGCTTTTGTTTCCCATGGGATACACTAGCGCTGGTTTGCCGGTTGCTTGAGGCAGCGCAGGTGCGCGCCTCACCCTGCGCGCATTGTCGTGCTACTGTCTCGACCGACAAACAAAGGAATCCGAGCGGCCTGGCATGGCGTGCCATGCGCTGCTGCGCAACGGTGCGTGGTATGTCCGAAGGCGAGGAGCGACGTGGGGCTTTTGTCCTTTCTGAAGAAAAAGATTGATGCACCGGCCGCGGAGGCGCCGTCGCGCCCACGCGCGCACGATCCCGGTCCCATCACGCGCATGCCGCTCGATACCGAAGCCGAGCGCGCCCGCCAGCGCGAAATCGCGCGCGCCACCGCCGCCAAGATCGACGAGATCGAGCTCGAGATGGCGTCCGACATCTTCGACGACGATGCCTGGGTCGGCAACCGGCGCGCCCCGGCCGTGGCCTCGGGCGCGGCCAGCGCCCCGCTCATCGACCTCAACACCGATGGCCTGCTCGGCGCGCCGGACTTGCCGGACCTGGCCGCCACCGCGGCCAATGCGCCGGCAGTCGAGGAAGCCGCGATCCTGTACGCCAATGGCCAGCTTAATGCCGCCGAGCATTTGCTGCGCGCCTGCCTGGTTGACGCCGGACGCAGCGAACGCCTGCCTTGGTGGATGCTGTTCGACCTGTACCAGGCCAGCGCGCGCGAAGCGGATTTCGAAAGCATCGCCATCGACTACGCCAGCCACTTCGAAACCTCGCCGCCGGCCTTTGCGCCGCTGGCCGCCGCGGAAGCCGGTCAGCCTTTTGTGGGCGCGACGCCGACCGCGAGCCTGTCCGGCGCCCTCGATGCCGGCGCCGGCGTGCAACTGGCGCGCATCCTTGCGCCGTCCGACACGCCAGTCGTGCGGCTGCAGTTCAGCGCGGTCGCCCGGGTCACGCCGGAAGGCTGCGCCGTGCTGCTGTCGGCGCTGCAGACGCTGCGCCAGACGGGGCGCGAACTGATCCTGGCCGGCGCCGACCACCTGGTAGCGTTGCTGCGCCCGATGCTGGTCATCGGCGCGCGCGACGCCAGCGAAGCGCCCTGGCTGCTGCTGCTCGAACTGCTGCTCCTGATGAACCACGAAAAGGATTTCGAGGAAACGGCAATGGACTATTGCATCACCTTCGAAGTCTCGCCGCCCTCGTTCGAGGCGCCGGCACGCACCGCCCTCAGCGTCGGCGCCGCGCGGGCGACGGAGGGCGACCGCTTCCTCCTGCCTGGCGTAGTCGAGGGCGACAGCGCCGCCCTGCTGGCGGCCATCGACGCCCACGCGGCGCGCCACGCCACGCTGGTGCTGGACGGCTCGCGCCTGGCGCGCATCGATTATGGCGCCGCGACTGCGCTGGCCGCGCAGCTGCGCGCGCTCGCGGCGGGCGAGCGCAGCATCGAACTGCGCGACCTGAACCATCTCGTGGCCGCCCTGCTGCGCCTGCTGGGCGCGGGCGAGGCCGCGCGCCTGTACGCCCACAAGTACTGATCGCACGCCAAGCCTGGGCGCCGCTCGGCCGCGTCGCTCTGCAATATAGTCTTGCAATCTGTTGCAGCACCCCCACTTCCGGTGGGTAGATCAACCACGAGGCAACTATGGAACAATTTCACGGCACGACCATCGTGAGTGCCCGGCGCGGCAACCAGGTCGCGCTCGGCGGCGATGGCCAAGTCACCCTGGGCAACGTCGTCATGAAGGGTTCGGCGCGCAAGGTGCGCAAGCTCTACCAGAACAAGGTCTTGTGCGGCTTCGCCGGCGGTACCGCCGACGCCTTCACGCTGCTCGACCGCTTTGAGGCAAAACTCGAAAAACACCAGGGCAACCTGCTGCGCGCTTCGGTCGAACTGGCCAAGGACTGGCGCACCGACCGCGTGCTGCGCCGCCTGGAAGCCATGCTGCTGGTGGCCGACCGCGAGAAAACCCTGATCATCACCGGCAACGGCGACGTGCTGGAACCGGAAGACGGCATCGGTGCGATCGGCTCGGGCGGCGTGTACGCCCAATCGGCGGCCAAGGCGCTGCAGGAAAATACCGACCTGGCCCCGGCTGACGTGGTCAAGAAAGCGCTGACCATCGCCGGCGAGCTGTGCATCTATACGAACATGTCGCACATCGTCGAGACGCTCGACTGACGAAAGAGATACATGAGCAATCACATGAATATGACCCCGTCCGAAATCGTTTCGGAACTCGACAAGCACGTGGTTGGCCAGGGCAAGGCCAAGCGTGCCGTGTCGATCGCGCTGCGTAACCGCTGGCGCCGCCAGCAGGTCGAGGAACCGCTGCGCCATGAGATTACCCCGAAAAACATCCTGATGATCGGCCCGACCGGTGTCGGCAAGACCGAGATCGCGCGCCGCCTGGCCAAGCTGGCCGATGCGCCGTTCATCAAGGTCGAAGCGACCAAGTTCACCGAGGTCGGCTACGTCGGCCGCGACGTCGACACCATCATCCGCGACCTGATCGACATCAGCGTCAAGCAGACCCGCGCCAGCGAAGTCAAGAAGAACCGCCAGCGCGCCGAGGACGCCGCCGAAGACCGCGTGATCGACATCCTGGTGCCGCCGTCGCGCGACTTCGGCTTCAACGTCGGCAGCGAATCGAAGGATGGCGACACCACGCGCCAGACCTTCCGCAAGCGCCTGCGCGAAGGTGCGCTCGACGACAAGGAAATCGACATCGACGTGGCCGAGCCGTCGCCACAGATGGAAATCATGGCGCCGCCGGGCATGGAAGAAATGACCGAGCAGATCAAGTCGATGTTCGCCGGCGCCGGCGGCGGCCGTAAAAAGACACGAAAGATGACGATCAAGGAAGCGATGAAGATCCTGATCGACGAGGAAGCCGCCAAGCTCGTCAACGAAGACGAAATGAAGCAGAAGGCGATCCAGAACGTCGAGCAGAACGGCATCGTGTTCCTGGACGAGATCGACAAGATCGCTTCGCGCTCCGAGCACGGCGGCGCCGACGTCTCGCGCGCGGGCGTGCAGCGCGACCTGCTGCCGCTGGTCGAGGGCACGACCGTGAACACCAAGTACGGCATGATCAAGACCGACCACATCCTGTTCATCGCCTCGGGCGCGTTCCACCTGTCCAAGCCCTCGGACCTGATCCCTGAGCTGCAGGGGCGCTTCCCGATCCGCGTCGAGCTGGAATCGCTGTCGATCGACGATTTCAAGAGCATCCTGACCTCGACCGACGCCAGCCTCACCAAGCAGTACGAGTCGCTGCTGGCGACCGAAGGCGTGAAGCTCGAGTTCTCCGAGGAAGGCATCCATCGCCTGGCCGAGATCGCGTATTCGGTCAACGAGCGCACCGAGAACATCGGCGCGCGCCGCCTGTACACGGTAATGGAAAAGCTGCTCGAAGAGATCTCGTACTCGGCCAGCGACAAGTCCGGCCAGACGCTGACGATCGACGCCAACTACGTCAACGAGCGCCTGGAAGCGCTGGCGGTCAACGAAGACCTGTCGCGGTACGTGCTCTAACTAAATAAATAGGAGGGAGTCGGCAGTGGCGAATAAAGCGTTAGCAACCCGGCAGAAAATGCGCCTGCGCGTCGAGCCTGCGGCGCCGATCAAGCCGCGCAACCCGTTTGCCGGCTTCGCCAAGCAGCGCGCCGCGGGCTCGCACGAAAAACCCTTGTCGAGCGAGCGCCAGGCCGCCAAGCGCGCGCTCAAGAAGGCCAAGCTGGAACCGGAAGACGAGTGAACCGATGCGGCCTTGCACTGCCAGGCCGCCTGGACGCTCTACAATACGCCGCGCTGGGAACTGTTTCCAACGCGGCTTTTTTTCGCCCGCTTGCGCAAAACAGCAAGGCCAAGATTGACCGAAAGCTTTGTGCCTTGAACTCGGCCCAACTCTTGGGTACATTGTTACTCATAGTCAATTAATCACTACGCCCAATGAGCTCTCCCGATATGCTGCTCGATGTCCTGCGCGCCGAACTGCGCGCCGCCGGCATCACTTATAAAATGCTGGCCGATCGCATCGCCATGAGCGAATCGAGCATCAAGCGCATGTTCGGCCAGAAGGACATGACCTTGTCGCGCCTGGCGCAGATCTGCCAGGCGGCCGGCATCGCATTGGAGGACGTGCTGCGGCGCGCCGCCGACGCCCGCCCCCAGGCCGACACGCTGACGCTGACGCAGGAGACCTCGCTGGTCGCCAACCCGCGCCTGCTGCTGGTGGCGATTTGTTGCCTCGGTCATTGGAGCCTGGAGCAAGTCGTCGAAACCTACCGTTTGAGCCAGGCCGAATGCATCGGCTTGCTGGTCGAACTCGACCGGCTGGGCGTGATCGAACTCAAGCCATTGAACCGCTACACGCTGCGCGTCTCGAATGCCTTCCGTTGGCTGCCGGATGGACCGGTGCAGCGCTTTTTCCGCGAGCACGTCGTCGGCGATTATTTCAATGGCCGCTTCGACGGGCCAGGCGAAACGCTGATGTGCCTGCCGGCGCGGCTGTCGCTGGCGAGTGCGGGCGAGCTGGTGGAAAAAATCCATCAGCTGGCCGCCGAGCTGGCGCGCATGCACCGCAACGACCGGCGCTTGCCGTCGCAGGAGCGCGACGGTTTTACCTTGCTGCTGGGATTTCGTTCGTGGGAATTCTCGGCCTTCACGGCATTGCGCCGCTAGGCCGACAACAAGCGGCTTACTGAACGGCCGGGGTGGCGCCGGGCACGCCGACAGCGCGGGTCGGCGGCGGCATCTGGATCTGGTTCGGCGGCGGATTGCCCTGGTTCGGGTTACCGTTTTGCTGTTGCTGTTGCTGTTGCTGCGGCGCGTCATGCTGGCCGACGTCGCCGGGATTAACGGCCTGCAGCTGCGGCGGCACCGCGCCCGGCGACATCGGCGGCTCGGGAATGGCGTTGCCGGCCGGCGCAGTCGGCGACGGCATGATCGGCTGGACCGAGCCTGCATTGTTCGGCACGCCAGGCGGCGCCATGCCGCCGCCCGCGCCGCCGATCTGCGCCCCACCTTTGCTGTCCGGCGCCAGATCGATGCGCTTCATTGCGCCGTTATCGGACAGCATCACGTAACGTGGATAGACTTCGGCCAGCGTGATGCCTGGCGACAGCTCCTTGCCAATGCGCAGCGCTTTCGGCTGGGCGCCATCGGCGACGATGATCGCCACGCTGTTGCGGCCGGCCGAGACGATGCCGGTCAACTGATAATTGGTTGCGGTTGCCACCGCCATCTGGCCACCGAACAGGGTTGCGGCGGCGTCGATCGGCGGATCCGCGGCCTGCGCGGTCTGGACCGCCGCCATCGGACGCTGGGGCGGCTGGACCAGCTGCAGCACCCAATAGGCGATCGACGCCGCCAGCAGGATCACGCCGAGCAGGCTCAAAAGGATGGGCAAGCGCTTGTTCATCAGTTTCCTTATCAACGCACCAACTGGTTGATTTCAATAATCGGCATCAGCACGGCCAGCACGATCAGCAGCACGACCAGGCCCATGGCCAGGATCAGCACCGGTTCAAGCAGGCCGGCGATGGTCAGCGCGCGCCGCTCGAGGTCGGCCTGCTGCGAATCGGCGGCGCGCTCGAGCATGGCCGGCAGCTCGCCGGTGATTTCGCCGGCGCGGATCATGTGCACCAGCATCGGCGGAAAATACTTTTGCACCGACAGGGCGCGCGCCAGGCTGGCGCCTTCGCGCACGCTGGCGGTCGCATCTTCGACCAGGCCCTTCATCGCCACGTTCGACAGCGTGTCGCGGCTGGTGTCGAGCGCGCGCAGGATCGGCACGCCGGACCCGGTGGTGATCGCCAGCGTGCTGGCGAAGCGCGCCGTGTTCAGGCTGCGCTCGAAGCGGCCGTAGACCGGGGCGTCGAGCAGCCAGGCATGCCAGCGCAGCTTGAGCGCCGGGTTCTGCAGCGCGCGGCGCCAGGAAAACCAGGCCGCGATGACGATCAATGCGACATAGATGCCATAAGCGCGCGTAAAGTTCGACACGCCGAGCATGACCACGGTCAAAAACGGCAGTTTTTGCTTGGTGTTGGCGAACACCGAGACGATCTGCGGCACCACATAGGTCAGCAGGAAGATCACGATCGCGAACGCGACCACGGTGACGATGGCCGGATAGGTGAACGCCAGGCGCACCCGCTGTACCAGCGCATTGCGGCGCTCGATGTAGTCGGCCAGGCGCGCCAGCACGCGCGCGAGCTGGCCGATCTGCTCGCCGGACCCGACCAGCGCACGATAGATTTCCGCGAAGTCGCGGGGATGGCGCGACAGTGCGCTGGAGAAGGAGGCGCCGCCCATCACTTCCGAGCGGATCGACGCGATCAGGTCGCGCACGTAGGGGCGCTCGGCCTGTTCCAGCAGCGCGGTGAAGGCCTGCTCGAGCGGCAGGCCGGCCTCCAGCAGGCTGGCCAGCTGGCGCGTGAACAGCGCCAGCTCGACCTGCGACAGGCGCTCGCCGAAGCCGCGCGCCCTGGCCGCACCGCTTTCGTCGACCTGGGCCGCGATGGTCTCGACGGTCAGTGGCGTCAAGCCCTGCAGGCGCAGGTCGGCGCGCGCCGCGCGCGGGCTGTCGGCGTTGAGCACCCCCTTGCGGGTGATGCCGCCGGTGTCGACGGCTTCGTAGCGGAATGCCGGCATCGCTTAGTCCGCCTTCGTCACGCGCACCAGCTCGGCTTCGGTGGTGATGCCTTCACGCACCCAGCGTTCGCCGTCTTCGCGCATCGTGTGCATGCCGGACTGCAGCGCTTTGTCGCGGATTTGCGCCTCGGACACCTGGTTGTGGATCTGCGCGCGGATCTGCTCGTTCGTTTCGAGCAGTTCGTAGACGCCGACCCGGCCGTGGTAGCCGGTGTGGCCGCAACGGTCGCAGCCGACCGCGACCCAGCTGGCGCCTTCCTGCTTCTTGCAGTGCGGGCACAGCTTGCGCACCAGGCGTTGCGCCATCACGCCCAGCAGCGAGGACGACAGCAGGAACGGTTCGATGCCCATGTCGAGCAGACGGGTTACGGCCGAGGCCGCATCATTGGTGTGCAGCGTCGCCAGCACCAGGTGGCCGGTGAGCGACGCCTGCACCGCGATCTGCGCGGTTTCCAGGTCGCGGATCTCGCCGATCATGATCACGTCCGGGTCCTGGCGCAGGATCGCGCGCAGGGCCTTGCCGAAGGTCATGTCGATGCGGGCATTGACCTGGGTCTGGCCGATGCCGTTGAGGTCGTACTCGATCGGGTCTTCCACCGTCATGATGTTGGTGGTGGAGGCGTTCAGGCGCGACAGCGCGGCGTACAGCGTGGTCGTCTTGCCGGAACCGGTCGGGCCGGTGACCAGCACGATGCCGTGCGGCTGGTTGATCAGCTTGTCGAATTGCGGCAGCAGGCCGGTGCTCATGCCCAGGTGCGACAGGTCGAGGCGGCCGGCCTCCTTGTCGAGCAGACGCAGCACGGCGCGCTCGCCGTGGCCGGTCGGCAGCGTCGAGACACGCACGTCGACCGGCTTGCCGCCGATGCGCAGCGTGATGCGGCCGTCCTGCGGCAGGCGCTTTTCGGCGATGTCGAGCTGCGACATGATCTTGATACGGGAGATGAGCGATGCGTGGATCGCCTTGCGAGGGCGCACGATGTCGCGCAGAGCGCCGTCGATGCGGAAGCGCACCACCGAGGTCTGCTCGAACGGCTCGATGTGGATATCGGAGGCGCCTTCGCGCAGCGACTGGGTCAGCAGCGCATTGATCATGCGGATGACGGGGGCGTCGTCGGACGATTCCAGCAGGTCTTCGATGGCCGGCACGTCTTGCAGCAGCTTGGTCAGATCGAGGTCGGTGTCGAACTCGTCGGCGACCTGCGAGGCGTCGCCACCGGCGCCCTGGTAGGCAGCGGCAATGGCGGACTCCAGCTCGGCGCGCTCCATGCGGCGCAGGGCGATGCGGCCGAAACGGCGCGAGACTTCCGCGATCGCGGCTGGTTTCGTGGCGTTCGAGACCATCACTTCGACGGCTTGCGCCGGGTCGCCGTTGGAACGCGCCAGCACGCCGTAATCCCGTGCGAATGCGTAGGGCAACAAGTTATCCATGTGTCTTCATCCTTTGTCGATGCCGTTCGCCGCTTGCCTGACCGGTTTATTGACCGTAGCCCGGTTGCCCCTGCGGCTGGACCGGACGGAACTGTCCGACCGGCGGCTGGGCCGGGTTGGCGGGCTGGGCGACGTCCGGACCGGTGGCGGCGCCCGGACGGGCGGCGGCCGGGGCCGGCGGCGGCATCCTGGCCATCGTGCCGTCCGTCACGGGCGGCTGGCCATTCGTTAATGGGGGTAGTACGGGAGAACCGAGGTTGGGCAGGACCGCACTGCCGCCCCTCGGCTGTTCCGTCACGCCAGCGGCGCGCATGTATTCGTAGCGGTCCGCCGAGATGCTGTCATTCTGTTCCTTGCTGCGCACCACGATCGGACGCAGGAACACCATCAGGTTGCGCTTGGCGCGGGTACGGGTCTTGTACTTGAACAGGTTGCCCACCACCGGAATGGCGCTCAGGCCCGGTACGGCGTCCTGGTTTTCGTTTTCGTCGTCCGAGATCAGGCCGCCCAATACGACGATCTGACCGTTGTCGGCCAGGACCGTGTTTTCGATGGCGCGCACGGTGGTCACGATGCCGGAAGCCGACGACACCGAATTGTCGATGCCCGAATTCTCATGATAGATCGCCATCTTAATGGTGCCGCCTTCCGAGATCTGCGGGCGCACCTTCAGCAGCAGGCCGACGTCCTTGCGGTCCACGGTCTGGAACGGGTTGCTTGCGCCACTCGCGCCGGTCGTGAACGAGCCGGTGATGATCGGAATGTTTTGCCCGACCTTGATCGTCGCCAGTTCATTGTCCAGCGTAATGATGTTCGGCGTCGATAAGATGTTGGCGTGTCCGGTACTTTCAAGGGCGCTCGCGATCGCACCCAGGCCGAGTTCGCCGCCCACCTGCTTGAAGACGCCGATCGACAGGCCGGCCGGGTTGGGGATGCCGGTGCCGCCGCTGGCGGCGCTCGCGGTGGAGCCGCTCAGGCCGGTGGCCGCGGCGACCGCCAAGTTGACGATGTTGCTGCTGGCGCCGCCGGTCGTGAACGACTGCAGGCCGCCGACGCGGTAGCTGCTGTTGGCGTTGCCGGTCAGGCCGACCCACTGCACGCCGAACTGTGCCGCATCGCTCGCGGTGACTTCGACCACCAGCGCCTCGATGTAGACCTGGGCGCGGCGCACGTCGAGCTGGTCGATGACCGAACGCAGGTTGCGGTACACCGCGTCCGGCGCGGTAATGATCAGGCTGTTGGTGGAGGCATCGGCCTGGATGAAGCCGGAACCCTGGCCGCCGCCGGCGCCGTTTGCGGTCGCCTGGCTCTGCTGGCCGAAGGTGTTGCCGGTGCCGCCCATGCCGACGCTGCTTTGCTGGCCCTGCTGACCGCCGAGGTTGCCGCCGGTGCCGCCGGCGCCGTTGTTGGTCGACTGGATCGAGCCGCCCGAGGTGCCCTGCTGCTGCACCGGCACCGCCGACGAATCCTGCGACACCACCGCGCGCAGCGTTTGCGCCACGCGGCTGGCGTCGGCGTTCTTCAGGTAGACCACGTGGATGTTGCCGAGTTCCGTGGTCGGCTGGTCGAGCTTGGCGATCAGGCTCTTGGCCATGTTCGCGCGCGCGGCCGAGGGCGCACGGATCACGACGGTGTTGGTGCGCGAGTCGGCCAGCACGGTGACGCGGCCGGCATCGCCGCCCGGGCTCGGTTCCATCAGGCGCGTGACCAGGTTGGCGACGTCGGCGGCGATGCCATTGCGGATCTGCACCACGTCGAGGTCGCTGGTGGCCGGCGAATCGAGCGCGGCGATGATGCGCGACAGGCGCCGCAGGTTGTCGGCATAGTCGGTGATTACCAGGCTGTTGTTGCCCGGGTCGGCCATGATCGAGTTGTTGGGCGAGATCAGGGGACGCAGCACCGCGGTCAGGTTGGCCGCCGATTCGTGCTGCAGGCGATAGATCTGGGTCGCGACCTGGTCGCCGCGCGCCTTGGCGCCGCTGACGCCGACCTGGGTCGGCGAGGATTGCAGCTTGGCTTCGGCTTCCGGCACCACCTTGGCGAAACCGTCGCCGGTGACCACCGCGTAGCCCTGCAGGCGCAGCTGCGAGGTCAGCAGTTCGAAGGCCTGGGCCTTGCTCAACGGGCGTTCCGAGACCAGGCTCAGCGTTCCCTTGACGCGCGGGTCGATGACGAAGGTCATGCCGGTATAGTGGCCGACCGCCTTGATCACCGATTCCATGTCGGCGTTGACGAAGTTCAGTGCGGCGCCGCCGTTCTGGGCCTGGGCTTGGGCGAAGGCGGGGATCGGCGGGACGGCCGCGGCGATGGCGCAGCACAGCATGGCGCCGGCCGCGATTCGGCGCAGCGCCGGGATTTGCAGGTTGCTACCTTGGTTTTTTTTCATCATCTGAACTCTAACGCGATTATGTTCTTGCCGTTCACCATGTGCCGCTGGCCCAGCAGGTTGAGCAGGTTGCCCAGCGTCTCTTCATATCCCTCACCCGCCGACGCCTGCCCCGAAAAATGCAGCCGTCCGTTTTCCAGCCCGCCCGTTCCCGACAGCAGCAGCGCGCCGTGCACGGTGCGCAGGTCGACGTCGGCGCGCTGGCCGCGCCAGTCCATCGCCATCTCGTAGCTGCCCAGCGGTTTGATGGGGCTCATGCGCGATCCCATGTCGGTCAGCGCCAGCACCGTACGGCCGTTGACCGCCACCGCGTTGCCCTGGCGCGCGATGTCCAGCAAATTCCACGACAGCTTGATCGTGCCCGTCAGCGCCAGCGTGTTCAGCGGTGCGCCCAGGCCGGACAAGCCTTCGGCCGGCAACAGCAGCTGGCCGGCGCTGACCTGCCACGCCGACAGCCCACCGGTGATGCGCACCGGCTGCGCCAGCGCCTGGTCGTTGGCCAGGTCCATGTTCACCTGGCCCAGCAGCAGCAGCGGCGACAGGCGCCAGTTGAAGCGGCCCGGCAGCAGCGGCGTGACGGCCCCGCCCTCGCCCGCGGCGCCGCCCACAAAGGCTGAGCCGCGCCACAGCGTACCTTGCGCATCCCCGAGAGTCAAACGGCCACCGGTCTGATGTTCGACCAGCGGGCCCAGCCAGGCCGCCGGCAGGAACGCCAGGATCGTGAGCACCACCGCCAACGCGGTCAGGCCGGCCCAGAGCAGCAGTCGCTTCATCGGGCGCCGTCGTTGTTCTGGTGCAGCGTCAGGGTCGCGTCGACCTGGCCGGCTGTCGGCAGCGCGGTCACGACCGCGTCCTGCACCAGTACGCGGTTGCCGCGGCGCTGTTCGTCGAGCCAGGCGGTCAAGGTGGCGAACGACGCATTATTCAGCTGCAGCTTGATGTAGTCGTTGGCCACCGACAGCGATTGCGGAGTCAGGCCGCGTCCGGTGAGACTGGCCGACACGGCGTCGTGCGTCAGCGGCACGACCTGCACCGGCGGCGTATGCGCGAGATTGTTGGCTTCCTGCGCCATGGCCTGCAGCTCGGCCGCCTGCAGGCGCAGCTGCGGCACGCTGCGCGCCAGCTGGGCGCGGCCGGTGACGGCCGGATCGATCAGCAGCAGGTAGAGTACGGCCAGCAACACGACGGCGCCGCCGACCGCCAGGAAGCGGCGTTCCTGCTCGGTACGCGCGATCCAGAGCGCATTGGCGCGCGCGCGGTACTGGGCGATGGTGGTGGCGAAACTCATTGCTTGGCTCCTGTACTGCGGATCACCCAGTTGCCCGGGGCGGTTTCCTGCAGGCTCAGCCTGCGTTCCGCCAGCGCGCCGCGCAATTGTGCGGCCATGCCGGGGTCGACAGTCTCCGGTTTGACTTTGACGGCCAAGGCGCGTTCCCGATACTCAATTGATGCAATTCCGGGTTGACGTCCGAGACGGCGTGCCGCTTCGCCGAAGGCCGCTGCGAGATAGGTAAATTCGTCGGGCGAGACTTCGCCGGTGTTGGCGCGCGCGCCGGCAATGCTCTGACGCATCTGCGCGACCGGGTCGATCACGGCCTGGCTCGGGTACACCGAGCGGAAAGTCTGGGTCATCGACTGGCGGATGGTGTCGGACTGGTGGCGCAGGCGCAGCCAGTCGACGTTCAGCGCGACCACGTTGAGCACCAACACCAGTCCGGCCAGCGTGATCGGCCAGCGCCAGCGGCGCCAGTCGCGCTGCGGCGCGCCGGCCGCGCCCAGGCCGGATACCAGGTCGACCGCGGTGCTGCGCGAACCGGCGATCCAGTGGCTCCAGTCGTCGTTTTCGACGCTGACGCCGGGGCCGGCTTCGGCCGACAGCGCCTGGTATTCGCCGACCTGGTTGTGCGGCACGTACAGCACCAGCGGCGCATCGCCGCTGAAGGCGCGCGCGGTCTGCAGCACCGCCGCCGGGGCGGCGTCGAGCGCCAGGCCGAAGCCCTGGAACAAGCTCTGGCGCAGGATCAGTTCGCTGCCCGAGACGGCGGCCGAGACGCTGCCCGGCTGCAGCGGCATGCACAGCTGGGCCGGCACGGCGCTGACGCTGCGCGCGCCCTGCGCCAGCAGGCTGCGCACGATGTCTTCCAACCAGGCGCGGTCGGCCACGGCGACCGGACGGGTCTCGTCCGGCTGCTGGGGCGCGGCCACCAGCACGCAGTCGTCCGGGTCGCCGAGGATGTGTTCTTCCACCAGGCCGGGCAAGGCGGCTTTCAGGCGCGCGCCGGTCAATGGCGGGGCCTGCACCGACAGCAGCGTCACGTCGGCGCCGGCCAGCAGCAGCACGACGCGCCGGCTGGCCCCGACCAGGTCGCCGAGGTTGCGCAGCGGGCCTTCGCCCTGCTGCTCGATGGCGCCGCCGTCGCCGACCTGGGCGAAGCGGCACAACGCATGCTCGCCTTCCGCGCGCGCGGGATGCCGAATATAAAGAGTAGTCAAACTGTCTCGCTTTCTCGATCTTCTCGTTCTAGTACTGACGCACCCATGCCACCGACGGCCCCCCACTGGCCATCAGGTTCAGCGGACGGTGGACCAGCGCCTCGGCATCCAGCGCCGCGCGGTCGAGCCGGATGCGGCTGTCGACCAGGAACCATTCGCTCTTCACGGCCGCCGAGTTCGGCGCCATTCCCGCAGTCTGCGACCCCACTTCGGTGTCGAAATTGGCCTTGTCGGCCCACGGCGCCTGCTTGCGGCGCACGATCATCGTGTTGGCCGCCGACATCGACACGTTCGCCACCGCCGCCAGCACCTCGGGTGGCGCGGTGTTGACGTTGACCGGAGTCACCTCCGGCAACACGATCACGAACGGCCGCAGGCGCTCCACCATCGCCGGCGTGAAGCCCGGCACCGCCAGCAGGTCGTCCACCTGCAGCAGGCGCATCGGCACGCCGGTCACGCCGACGGGCTGCACGGCGTTGCTGCTGGTGCTGCCCGAAGCGCCCGTGCCGCCGTTGCCACCGTTTGCCGTACTGCCTGCCGTACTGCCTGCCGTGCCACCTGTCGTGCCGCCGCCATTGTTGGTGACGCTGTCCGGCAATGCCTGCGCCGGCAAGCTGAACGCCACTACGCTGGCCACGCGCTGCGCGAGCGACGGGTCGAGCTGCAGGTTGCTCAGCAAGCGTTTGAACACGTCGAGCTGGTCACCGTCGATGATCTTGGCGTCTTGCGCGAGATTGCGCAAATTGTAACGCGAGCATGCGTCAGTAATGTTACCGGACAGGGTCGCATCGAAATTTTCTCCTTCGACGCGTTCGCGCTCGATGTACTGGTCGAGACGGGTTTCTGCCAGCGGCGTCGCCCACACCTGGTCGAGCGAGGTGTAGCGCGGATGGTCCATCGCATCCTGGAACAGGACCAGGGTGGCCCAGTCGACCGCGCCGCGCAGGATCCAGCGCGTCTGCAGGTGCAGCCTCTGGTTTTCCATCGAGCGCACTTCGACCTGCTGTTGCCAGAACAGGCTGGCGACGATCGAGATCGCCAGCGTGGTCAGCAGCAGCGCAGTCACGACGGCCACGCCGCGCTGGCGCTGCGGCCGCGGCCGGGTCGGTGGCATCGTCATGTGCCTCCCAGCAGGAATGATTTGGTCAGCGCCACTTGCAGGCCGCCCGCCTGCAGCGCCACCTGCAAGCCGCTCGGATCGGCGGCGGCCGCGGCGGCCGCGGCGATGGCGGTCGGATTGCCGCTCTTTGCCGCGGCGGCAGCCGCAGCGGCGGCCGCGACCGCGGCAGCGGTGTTGCCTGCCGGCGCGCCGCCGTTATTCGTATTGGTGGTGTCGTCGGTGCCGGTGCCGGCCTGGCGCCAGGCATTGTTCTGCCACGTCGAGATCTGCATGCCGGTCACGCCGGTCTGCAGCACCACGGCGCCGCTGGTGTCGGTGTCGCTGACTTCGGACTGCCACAGCGCATCGAGCTGGGCCATGTCGCGCGTGCCGGCCGACTCGCGCCGCACCAGCGTGTTGTTGACGATGCGATAGGCGACCACCTGCAGGCGCGACGGCTGGTTGTCGGCGAAGACTTCGCGCACCAGCGTGAAGCGTCCCGGGCCGGCCAGCAGATACGGGCGCTGGTCGACCACGTCGCGCAGGGCGATGTGTTCGCAGTCGCTCTGCATCTGGGCAAACGCGAGCTGCATGCCGCGCGTGGTTTCCATCTGCTGGGTCAGCGCCGCGCGCGCACGCACGATGCCGTCCAGGCCACGCCAGCCGAGCACCGCGACGATCGCCAGGATGCTGATCGCGACCAGCAGCTCGACCAGGGTGAAGCCGCGCCGGCGCGCGTGCGCGTGGGAGGGCCGCATCGTCATCGCTGCCTCAGCACGAGTTGGACCAGCTTGACGATCTGGCGATTCGGCCGCTCGATGTCGAACACAGAGACCTCGACCCGGCGCAGGCGCGGATTCGGGCTGGCGATCACCTCTTCCTGGCAGACCAGGTGCAGGTCGCCTTGCGGGCAATCGAAGCTGTGCTTGCCGATGTCGGGGAATTCCTTGCCCAGGCGGATCTGCACCAGGCGATTTTCGGCCGACCAGGTGGCCATCATGTTGGTGCGCAGCCCGGCGCTGTTGGCGGTCAGGCTGCCGACCGCGCGCAGGCCGGCGCCCAGCGCGGTGCCGACGATGACCAGGGCCACCAGCACTTCGAGCAGGGTAAAGCCGCGCTGTCTCATGTCATTCAACCGTGAAATGCCCGACCCCGTCGGCCTGGATCGCCACCTGGCTGCCGCCGCTGGCCAGGGTCAAGGTAAACGGCTTGTCGACCGGCTCGCGGCCGAAGGTGATGCGCAGCGGATCGATCGTGCCGGCGTTGGCGGGATTGAGCAGCAGGGTCAGCGGTGCATTCTTGAAGGCGCGCTCGCGCAGCACGTCGTCGTTGGTGATCAGCTCCCAGCGCGTTTCGTTGCGTACCAGGAAGTGGTAGCGCTCCTGGGTCGCTTCGAAGGTAATCGGGCGGTTGCGCACGATCGCTTCGTCGCGCGCCAGCTGCAGCAGCAGCGACAGGCGCCGGGCCTCGGCCTGCAGGTCCTGGCGCGGGCTGGGCATGACGTTGACCGACACCATCCCCAGCGTGATGCCGATGATGACCATCACGACCATGATCTCCACCAGGGTGAAGCCGCGTTCGGCCGGCGCGCCCGGACGGCGCATCGGCCGGCGCGGCGCACCGCGCACGTGATCGGTCATCGGGATGAAGGCTCCGTGATTACTTGTTTTCGTCCCAGGAGCCGATGTCGGCATCTTCGCCGCTGCCGCCCGGCTGGCCGTCGGCGCCCAGCGAGAGCACGTCGAATTCGGCGCCGTGCAGGCTCGGGTTCAGGTATTGGTAAGGATTGCCCCACGGGTCCTTCGGCAGCTTGGGCAGGTAGCCGCCCTCTTTCCAGCCGTTGGCGGCCGGGCCGGCGGTCGGCTTCTGGACCAGCGCCTGCAGGCCCTGCTCGGTGGTCGGATAGCGCTGGTTGTCGAGCTTGTACAGCTGGAGCGCCTGCTGGATCGCCGCGATGTCGGTGCGGGCGGCGGTCACGCGCGCCTCGCCGGTACGGCCGAGCAGCTTGGGCACGACCAGCGCGCCGAGGATGCCGATGATGACCACGACGACCATGATCTCGACCAGCGTGAAACCACGCTGACGGCGCTGCTGGGCCAAACGATGCGAAATATTCTGCATAACGGAGTAATGGTGATTGGGCGAAAGAATTTAGAACAACCTAGTATAAGGCCGGATGAGCGAAAAACGTCAAAAGGAATTTTTGAATTGTAAGACAGCCAACCGCCCCAGGCACTGCCGCCAACGCAGCATGCATGGCCCGGAAAAGGGCCATTCTAGACCAGTGCGTCCCGCACCGCACCTCTTGTCGATCTATCCAAATTGACGCAGATCAAGTACGCGCGGCGCATACCGGGCAGGCGGGATTGCGTGCGATGCCGATGTCGGTCCATTCCATTGCGCGTCCGTCCAGCATCAGCAGGCGTCCGGCGATCGGGCGCCCGGCGCCGCTGAGCAGCTTGAGCGCCTCGGTGGCCTGCATGGCGCCGACCACGCCGACCAGCGGCGCGAACACACCCATGGTGCTGCAGGCAACTTCCTCGAACTCGCTGTCCTCGGGGAACAGGCAGGCATAGCAGGGCGATGCGGGATCGCGCACGTCGAACACCGACAACTGGCCATCGAAGCGGATCACGGCGCCGGACACCAGCGGCACGCGCGCGTGCACGCAGGCGCGGTTGACCGCATGGCGGGTCGCGAAATTGTCGCTGCAGTCGAGTACGACATCCGCTGCGCCGACAAGTTCCGCCAAGCGTGCGGCGTCGACGCGTTCGCGCAGCGCGGCGACCTCGATTTCCGGATTGATCTGCAGCAGCGCCTCGCGCCCGGATTCGACCTTGGTCATGCCGACCCGCACCGTGGTGTGCATGACCTGGCGCTGCAGGTTGGTCAGGTCGACCACGTCGTCGTCGACCAGGGTGATGCGGCCGACGCCGCTGGCGGCCAGGTACAGCGCGGCCGGCGAGCCCAGGCCCCCGGCGCCGATGATCAGCGCGTGCGCATCGAGCACGCGCGCCTGCCCTTCGATGCCGACTTCGTCGAGCAGGATGTGGCGCGAATAGCGCAGCAGCTGCTGGTCGTTCACAGGATCGCCGGCATCACTTCTTGACGCTGTCCTTGACCTGCTCGGGCGGCTTCTGGTCCGCGCCCGGCAGGTTGGCCGGGGCCGGCTTGTCCGCGTCCGGATCGGGCTTGGCCACGCGCACCGGCAAGCCCTTGAAATGGTTGATCGCCTGGGCCAGCTGGAAGTCGTCCTTGCCGCCGAATTCCGGCGGGCGGGTATTTTTCATCATGGCGACCGCGCGCTGCTCGGCCTCGAGCTCGTCGCGCCTGGCCGAGGTGGCGCCGTTTTTCGCTTCGCCCTCGTTCGACAGGTGATGGTCGAGGTCGGCTTCGCGCACCGTCAGCGCGTTCAAGCCGTCGCCTTCCGGCGTCTCGTCGACCTTGATGTCCGGCACGATGCCGAGCGCCTGGATCGAGCGCCCCTTGGGCGTGTAGTAGCGTGCCGTGGTCAGCTTGACCGCGGTGTCCGGAGTCAGCTGGCGCAGCGTCTGCACCGAGCCCTTGCCGAAGGTCTGGCTGCCCAGCACGACGGCGCGCTTGTAATCCTGCAGCGCGCCGGCGACGATTTCCGAGGCCGAAGCCGAGCCGGTGTTGACCAGCACCACCATCGGCACCGTCTTGAGCGCGGCCGGCAGCTTGGCCAGCGGATCGACGCCCGGTTTCACCGCATAGAATTCGCGCCGGCCATAAAACGTTTCGTTGGAGTCGGCCAATTGCCCCTTGGTCGAGACGATCACGTCGTTTTGCGGCAGGAACGCGGCCGACACGCCGATCGCGCTCGGCAGCAAGCCGCCCGGATCGTTGCGCAGGTCGAGCACCAGGCCCTTGATGTTGGGGTTCTGCGCGTACAAGCCCTTGAGCTTGTCGGCCATTTCATCCAGCGTCTCTTCCTGGAACTGGTTGATGCGGATCCAGACATAGCCCGGTTCGATCATCTTGGCCTTGACGCTGGCCACCTTGATCTCTTCGCGCTCGACCGGCACCACCCAGGGCGCGTCGGCGCCGCGGCGGGCGATGGTCAGCATCACCTTGCTGTGCGGCTCGCCGCGCATGCGCTTGATCGCGTCGTCCAGCGACAGGCCCTTGACCGGCACGTTGTCGATGCGGGTGATCAGGTCGCCGGCGCGGATGCCGGCGCGGAACGCGGGCGTGTCCTCGATCGGCGAGACGATCTTGACGTAGCCGTCTTCCATACTGACTTCGACGCCGATGCCGACGAACTTGCCCTCGACGGTCTCGCGCATTTCCGCGAAGTCCTTTTCGTCGAGATAAACCGAATGCGGGTCGAGCGAGGCCACCATGCCGGCGATCGCTTCCGACAGCAGTTTCTTGTCCTGCACCGGCTCGACATAATCGCTTTTGATCAGGGCATACACATCGGCCAGCTGACGCAGCTCATCGAGCGGCAGCGGCGCATTGGTACCGGCAGCGGCGCTCGGTGTGTCCTTCTGCGCCAGCGCAGAGAACTGCACCGACGCGGCTACACCGGCGAGCATGCCGATGCCGATCAGGCCGATGTTCTTGAGTTTGTTGCCCATGTTGTTCCTGTCAGCTTGCTCGCTAGAATCTTACCCAGCCAGCCGGGTCGAAGGCTTTACCCAGATGCCTGAGCTCAAAGTATAGCCCCGATTCTTCGTTACCGCCGGTATTGCCGGCGTTGGCGATGACCTCGCCGGGCTTGACCGCATCGCCAACTTGTTTGATCAGCGTCTGGTTGTTTCCGTAGATCGACAGGTACTCGCCGCCATGATTGATGATGATCAGGTTACCGTAGCCACGCATCCAGTTTGCGAACACGATGCGGCCGGCGGCGACCGCATGCACGTCGGTGCCTTCGGGCGCTTTGATGAACATGCCGCGCCAGGTCGGGCCATCGCCGCGCTTGGCGCCGAAACGGGCCGCGACCCGGCCGGCGATCGGCGCCGGCAGGCGTCCGCGCAGGCTTTCGAAGGCGCCGCTCGGCAGGTCGGAGGCCAGCGCGGTGTCGGCGCTGCGCGGCGGCGGCGCTTCCGGTTTCTCGGCCACGCGTGGCTCTTCCTGCACCGGCGCCGGTGCGGGCAGCGGTTTCATCGGCTTGCCGGTCCTGGCGGCCTGGCGCGCCAGGCGCTCGCGTTCGGCCTGCTGGGCCTTGGCCAGGGCCAGGGCGCGCGCTTTGGCCTCGGCCGCAGCCTTCGCGCGCGCGGCCGCGAGCTCCTGCTGGCGCTTGCGCTCGCGCGCCGCGGCCAGCTCCTGCTCGTGGATGATGCGCGTCAGGTTGTCGACCAGGCTGCTCATGCGCTGCTCGTCGTGTTCCAGGTTGGTCGCCTGCTTGCGCTGGTCGACCAGCTTGCTCGACAGGCTGGCCAGCAGCGTGGCGCGCTTGGCCTTTTCCTTTTCCAGCGTGGCTTTCTGGTCGCGCTGCTCCTGGGCGATCTCTTCCAGTTCGTCCTTGGCGTTCTCGGTCTGGGCGTGGTTCGCCTCGACCGCGGCCAGGTTGCCGCGCAGGGAAGTAAGCAGCCTGGCCTGGGCCTGCGACACGTAGGCCATCATCTGCAGATCGCGGTTGATGCGGTTCGGATTGTCGCCCGAGAGCAGCAGCTTGATGCGGTCTTCGTTGCCGGCGACATAGTGCTCGCGCAACAGCTTGGCCAGCTGCTGCTTTTGCGTAGCAATGGTTTTACCCAGCCGCTCCTGCTCGGTGGCCAGATCCTGCAGCTTGGCATTGGTCGCCGACTGCTCTTCGGCCAGGTCGCGCAGCGAGCGGTTGGCATTCGAGATCGCTTCTTCGGAATCGGCCAGCTCGTCGGCGGCGTCTTCCTTTTCGCTTTCGGTGCGGGTGATGTCCTTCTTGAGGGCGCTGAGCTTTTGCTGGATGCCGGCGCGGGCCGCCTCGGCAGCCGCCTTCTGCTTGCTGCGCTCGGTCTGGCGCGGCGCCGCCGGGGCGGCAAAGCCGGCCTCGGCCGCGCCGAAAGCGAGCATCAGCGCCAGCACGCCGCACAGCACCTTGCCGGCGCTCTTCACGCCGCCGGCATCGTTACTTCCAGGGAATCGCAAGACTTACTTCGCCTTCCCTTGGTTGGCCACGGCGGCCATGGCGGCCGCGATCGCATCCTGGTCGCCCAGGTAGTAGTGACGGATCGGCTTCAGGTTTTCGTCCAGCTCGTACACCAGCGGGGTGCCGTTCGGGATGTTCAGGCCGACGATGTCGGCGTCGCTGATATTGTCCAGCATCTTGATCAGCGCGCGCAGGCTGTTGCCGTGGGCCGAGATCAAGATCTTCTTGCCGGCGCGGATGGCCGGGGCGATTTCCTCGTCCCAGGCCGGCATCACGCGCGCTACGGTGTCCTTCAAGCATTCGGTCAGCGGAATCTGTTCCTTCGCCAGGCCGGCGTAGCGCGGGTCGTTGAACGAGGTGCGCGGATCGTCCTGTTCCAGCGCGGGCGGCGGGGTGTCGTAGCTGCGGCGCCAGACCAGCACCTGCTCGTCGCCGAACTTGGCGGCGGTTTCACCCTTGTCCAGGCCCTGCAGGGCGCCGTAGTGACGCTCGTTCAGGCGCCAGTCGTTCTTGACCGGCAGCCACATCATGTCCATCTCGTCCATCGCCAGCCACAGGGTGCGGATCGCGCGCTTGAGCACCGAAGTGTAGGCCAGGTCGAAGGTAAAACCGGCTTCGCGCAGCAGACGGCCGGCGGTCTTGGCTTCGCCCACGCCTTTTTCGGTCAGGTCGACGTCGGTCCAGCCGGTGAAACGGTTTTCCAGGTTCCAGGTGGACTCGCCGTGGCGCATGAATACGATTTTGTACATAAGCTCTTCGTGGAAAATAGTGTGTGAGGCTCTCCGCGCAAACCCTGCGGCGGCATTTTGGCGGCACCGGATACCGATCCCGGCTTCTATTTTATAATGCGATGATTCAGTTCAACCAACGGAACCTTCGTGAATTTCATCCTTGACCATCTTCTTACTGTTGCGATCGCCGTGATCTCCGGGGCGGCGCTGCTGATCCCGGCCCTGATGCCGCGCGGCCGCCAGGCCACGCCATTCCAGGCCACCCAGATGATCAACCGCGGCAAGAGCACCGCCGTGGTCGATGTGCGCAGCGCCGACGAGTTTGCCGCCGGCCACCTGCGCGACGCGAAAAACATTCCGCTGGCAGACTTGTCCAATCGCATCGGCGAACTCGACAAGTCGCGAGTGAAGACCGTGATCGTGGTCTGCCAGAGCGGCGCCCGGGCCGACAAGGCGGCGCGCCAGTTGAAGGCGGCAGGCTTCGAAGATATCTATAGCCTCGAGGGCGGCATGACGGCCTGGTCGGCTGCCGGCCTGCCCGTGAGCAAATAACCCGAACTTGAAGGAGTCTGTCATGACAGCCCATGTCGTTCTGTACCACACCGCCAGCTGCCCGTACTGCGTGCGCGCCGAGCGCCTGCTCGAAGCTAAGGGCGTGACCGAAATCGAACGCATCCGCGTCGACCTCGATCCCGAGCAGCGCGCCATCATGATGCAGCGCACCGGCCGCCGCACCGTGCCGCAAATCTACGTGGGCGAGACCCACGTCGGCGGTTTCGACGACCTGTACGCGCTCGACCAGGCCGGCCGCCTGGATCCGCTGCTCAAAGGCGACAACGCCTGATTCTGCGTTGATATTTGCGTGCGCCGGCCACGCCGGCGCAGTATTCATGCAGGTTTGACAAGGCGCTCGCCGCAATGCTATTACAACCGAATTGGTTTTGATACAATGGCCCGCGCCTTGACTCAGACGGCCTCGCCGTCTTCACATAATTAACGAAAGCGTTCCATGGCTGACGAAAACCTGCAACCCGTATTCCAAATCCAGCGTATCTACCTGAAAGATATGTCGCTGGAGCAACCGAACTCCCCGGCAATTTTCCTGGAGCAGGAAGCCCCGACGATCGAAGTGTCGCTGGACGTCGGCGCCGAAAGCGTTGCCGAAGGCATCTACGAATCGACCGTGACCATCACCGTGACCGCCAAGGTCAAGGACAAGGTCGCCTTCCTGGTCGAAGGCAAGCAGGCCGGCATCTTCGAAGCCCGCAACATCCCGGCTGACCAGATGGATCCGCTGCTGGGCATCGGCTGCCCGAACATCATCTATCCTTACCTGCGCGGTAACATCGCCGACCTGATCACCCGTGCCGGTTTCCCGCCGGTCCACCTGGCCGAGATCAACTTCGAGGTGTTCTACCAGCAGCGTCGCCAGGCGCTGGCCCAGCAAGGTGGCGCACCGGCTGTCCAGTAATATCCCAGGGATATCCAGCTGCCTGGTCCCGTCCGAGCGGACCGGACCAGGCAGCTTCTCCCGTACTCCCTCCTTGCCTTTCGGCTGCGCTGCTTTGCAAAGGCCATCCATGCGTTTCGCCCGTCCCTTCGTCGTTTGCCTCCTGTCGCTGGCCTGCTGCGCCGCGCAAGCGTTCGACTTCAAGACGGTCGGCGCCCGCCCCGTGATCCTGTACGACGGCCCATCCGCCAAAGGCGCGAAGCTGTTCATCGCCCCGAGCGGCATGCCGGTCGAGGTGCTGCTCAGCTACGGCGACTGGGTCAAGGTCCGCGACGCCGCCGGCGACATGGCCTGGACCGAAGCCAAAGGCTTGTCCAGCCGCCGCAACGTGATCGTGCGCGCTCCGTCCACGCGCGTGCGCGCGAACCCCGACGAGACCGCACCGACGCTCCTGATCGTCGACCGCAACGTCCTGCTCGAGCTGGTCGATCCGGAAGCCGGCGCCTGGGTGCGCGTGCGCCACCGCGACGGCGTCAGCGGCTATGTCAGGGCATCCGACGTCTGGGGCATCTAGCCCATCCTTCCCATGCACGAAGCTAAACAAGCACAGAACATCACCGTCCTCGGCGCCGGCGCCTGGGGCACCGCCGTCGCGATCGCGCTGGCCGCACGCCACGACGTCCGGCTGTGGGGACGCAATCCGAACCAGATGAAGGCGTCCGCCGACGCCGGCGAAAACCCCGCCTACCTGCCGGGCTTCCCGTTTCCCGCCGGGCTGCAGGTCACGGCCGATTTCGAGCAGGCGCTGGCCCACGTCACCGGCGCCGGCGCCGGCGCAGGCGCGACGCCGCTGCTGATCGCGGCCTGCCCGGTGGCCGGACTGCGTCCGCTGCTGGAGCAGCTCAAGGGCCGGCCGATTCCCAACATCGTCTGGCTGTGCAAGGGGTTTGAATACGATACCGGCCTGCTGCCGCACCAGGTGGTGCGCGCGGTGCTCGGCGACGGCGTCGCCGGCGCAGCCCTGTCCGGACCGTCGTTCGCGCAGGAAGTGGCGCGCGGCCTGCCGTGTGCGCTGACCGTGGCGTCCGAAACGGGCGAACTGCGCGAGCGCGTGGTGTCGCTGGTGCACGGCAACAATATCCGCGTGTATGCCTGCAACGACATGGTCGGCGTCGAAGTCGGCGGCGCCGTCAAAAATATCCTGGCGATCGCCACCGGCGCCGCCGATGGCCTCGGCCTGGGCTTGAACGCGCGCGCCGCGCTGATCACGCGCGGCCTGGCGGAAATCACGCGCCTGGGTCTGGCGCTGGGCGGCCAGGCCGGCACCTTCATGGGGCTGACCGGCATGGGCGACCTGATCCTCACCTGCACCGGCGACCTGTCGCGCAACCGCCGTGTCGGCCTGGCGCTGGCGCAGGGCAAACCGCTGGACACCATCGTCAAGGAACTCGGTCACGTGGCCGAAGGCGTGCCGTGCGCCAAGGCCGTGCGCGATTTGTCGACGCGCCTGGGCGTGGACATGCCGATCACCCATGCGGTGGCCGGCGTGCTGTTCGACGGCGATTCCGCCCCCGACATGGTGGCCCGCCTGCTCGCGCGCGATCCGCGCAACGAGCTGGCCTGACGTTTTTTTACGCCGCCGACGTGTTCGGCTTGTGGGTCGGACCGCCGCTGTTGTCGCCCGGGTGCAGCAGGATGGTCATCAGCGCGACTGCATCCTGGTTGGCGCGGATCGCGTGCGGTTCGCCCGCGGCCAGGTAGACCATCTCGTTCGGCTGCAGCACGGTGGTTTTGCCGTGCGCGTCGAACGCGATCTCGCCTTCCAGGCACAGCAAGGTCATCTCGCCCTCGACGTAGTGCTCCGGCATCGGCTTTTCCTTGGGCAGCACGAGCCGGATCAGCTCCATGTGATCGGTCTTGATCAGGGCGATCGACGTGAAGTTGGCGATATCGTCCTCGCCGCGGCGCAGTTCGATCCGTTCACCCGAGCGTGCATGTTGTAAAGCCATTGTTTTCTCTCCCGAGGCCGAAACCTCTTATTCTGTGTCCTCGAACGTTTCAGGCACGCTGCGCAGCCAGGTGACCAGCGCGAACGCGTCCTTGAAGCCTTGCGCGAGCTGCGGCACCAGCTTATCCGGCGCACTCAGGTCGAGCGGCACCTCTTTCCAGACGAAATAACTTTTCAGCTTCAGGTAATCGATCAGCGGATGATCCGGATCGAAGCCTTTCGGCGGGCGCTGCAATTTTCCTTCGTCATGGCGCAGGTCGCCGTAGGTCTCGCGCAGATGTTTATTCTTCAACATTTTGGCAAAACCTGTCGCATCGTTGACGACGTGCTCGCGGATCGCTTTCAAACGCGGGGCCGGCGGCAGGTATTCGCCGGCCCCGAGCAGCAGCGTACCGTTGGCTTCGATGTGAAAATAATAGGTCGGCCCGGCGCCTGCGCTCGGGCGGCGCTTGTCGCCCGGCGCGATACCGGCCGAGAAATGGGTTTTATACGGCGTCTTGTCGTTGGCGAAGCGGGTGTCGCGCTGGAAGCGGAACATCGCCTTTTTCGGATTGCAGGCGCCCACGGCCGGGTCGAACTTGCCGAGTTCACGAATCAACTGAGCCAGCACATCCGCGAACTCGGCCCGCAAAATGTCATAGCGCGGCTTGTTCCACAAGAACCAGGGCCGGTTGTTGTTCTCCTTGAGTTCGCTCAGGAACTGCGTGAGGTCGTGCAGGTGCATGGGGCTCCAATCGATTTATGGGGTCTGGCGCGGTCGCCGTCCGATCGTGACGTCGAGCGTGGATTCGTGGTTCTTGCGCATCACGGTCAGGCGGGCCTTGCCGCCGGGCGGCAGCGCGGCAATAAAATTCATCATGTCGCTGGTGCTGGTCACCTTCTTGCCCTGTACCGCCACCAGGATGTCGCCCGGCCGCATGCCGGCGCGGTCGGCCGGTCCGCCGCGCACCACGCCGGCGATGATCGCGCCATGGTCGCGGCCCAGGCCGAAATTGTCGGCCAGCTCGGGCGTGATGTCCTGCGATTCCACGCCGATCCAGCCGCGCACCACCTGGCCGTGCTGGATGATCGAATCGAGCACGGTCTTGGCCGTCGACACCGGAATCGCGAAACCAATACCGACCGAGCCACCGGTCTGCGAATAGATCGCCGAGTTAATCCCGAGCAGGTTGCCGCGCGTGTCGACCAGCGCGCCGCCCGAGTTGCCGAAATTGATCGCAGCGTCGGTCTGGATGAAATTCTCGAAATGGTTGATGTGCAGGTTGTTGCGGCCCAGCGCGGAGATGATGCCCAGCGTGACAGTCTGGCCGACGCCGAACGGGTTGCCGATCGCCAGCACGACGTCGCCGACGCGCGCCTTGTCCGGATCGCCCAGCACGATCACCGGCAGGTTTTTTTCCTTGATGCGGATCACGGCCAGGTCGGTTTCGGGGTCGGTGCCGACCACGCTGGCCGGCGCCTTGCGGCCATCGGCCAGGCCGACCTCGATCTCGTCGGCCCCCTCTACCACGTGGAAATTGGTCAGGATATAGCCTTCGCCGCTGACGATCACGCCCGAGCCGAGGCTGGCCATCTGTTCCTGCGGCGGCATCTTGTCGCCGAAAAAGCGCTTGAAAAACGGGTCTTTCAATAGCGGATGGGCCTCGTGCATGGCCTTGCTGGTCAGGATGTTGACCACGGCCGGCATGGCGCGGCCGGCGGCGTCGCGGTAGCTGCCGGAGGCGCTCGAGCCGGCCGGCGTCTGCAGCATCGGCACCGCATGGTCCGGGCCGATGCCGACCTGCACCGGCGCGCGTCCCAGCCACGCCGGCCGCAGCGCCGCGACCACGACGTAAATGCCGAGCGCGATCGTGACGGTTTGCGCAAACAGGAGCCAGAAACGGCGCATGGAGGTCGACCGGAGTTGGTTTTAAGAGCGGTTTTTCAGGGCGTCGCGGATCTCGCGCAGCAGCACGATGTCTTCCGGCGGCGGTGGCGGCGCGACCGGCGCCTCGTCCATCTCGTGATGGAAGGGGCTGCGCAGCCGGTTCATCAGGCGCACCATCTGGAAGATGACGAAGGCCAGGATCAGGAAGTTCAGCAGGATCGTCAGGAAGTTACCGTAGGCCAGCACGGCGCCGGCCTTCTTGGCCTCGGCCAGCGGCAAGCCGTAATGCTGACCGTTGAGCGGGATGTAGTAATTGGCAAAGTCGAGGCCGCCGAACAGCTTGCCGACCGGCGGCATGATCACGTCCTGCACCAGCGAATCGACGATGCGTCCGAACGCGCCGCCGATGATCACGCCGACCGCCAGGTCGACCACGTTGCCCTTCATCGCGAACTTCTTGAATTCTTCCAACATCGCCATCCGCCTCCCCTTGTCGTCTTGGACACACCGTGCCGATGATACAGGAAAGCCGTACGGTCCCGCCCGAGCGAACGCGGCGCGCAATTCGCCTCACAAATCCAAAATGCATGCTTGGATGGGGTCAGAAGTGCGGGATGATTTTTTCTTTAATTTGCAAAACTGTTCACATATAATCGATTGTTGCATAAAAGGCTTTTACCTGTTTGCAACGCATTGCATTGCAACATTTCGCGTTTCGCTTTTGACGAATGGAGTTGGTATGAGTAATGAGAAGCGGGTCGATTCAGGCCGGCGAGGCTTGCTCGTGGCTACATGCGCGGCGGGTGGCGTTGTCGGTGTTTCAACGGCCGGGGTCCTGGTCAGTACCTTACAGCCCTCCGAACGAGCGAAAGCGGCCGGCGCTCCGGTCGAAGTGGACATCTCCGACGTCAAGCCAGGCGAAATGAAAGTGGTGGAATGGCGCGGCAAACCGGTGTGGATCTTGCGCCGCACCCCGGAAATGCTGGCTACCTTGCCGAAAAACGATGCCGAGCTGGCGGACCCCAACTCCGACAAGCCCTACCAGCTGCCGACGCCGGACTACGCCAAGAACGAATTCCGTGCCCGCAAGGAGCACAAGGACGTGCTGGTAGCGGTCGGGATCTGCACCCACCTCGGCTGCTCGCCCTCGGCGCGTTTCGCCGAAGGCGCCCAACCCAACCTGCCGGACGACTGGCGCGGCGGCTTCCTGTGCCCTTGCCACGGCTCCACCTTCGACTTGTCGGCGCGCGTGTTCAAGAACAAGCCGGCGCCGATGAATCTCGATATTCCTCCGTACATGTACCTGGCGGAAAACAAGATCGTGATCGGCAAAGACGAAAAAGGGGAGGCGTAAATGGGCGCAGCGTTCAAGGAAACCGAACTCCCCGCCGACGCACCGAAAAGCCGGAAGGCGCTGGCCTGGGTCGACGACCGTTTTCCACTGTCCAAGCTGTGGAACGACCAGTGGGGCAAGTATCACGCACCGAAGAACTTCAACATCTGGTACCTGTTCGGCTCGCTGGCGATGGTGATCCTGGTGCTGCAGATCGTCACCGGCATCTTCCTGACGATGTACTACAAGCCGGATGCCGGCCTGGCCTTCTATTCGGTCGAAACCAACATCATGCGCGACGTCTCGTGGGGCTGGCTGGTGCGCTACATGCACTCGACCGGCGCCTCGGCCTTCTTCATCGTGGTCTACCTGCACATGACGCGCGCCCTGCTGTACGGCTCGTACCGCAAGCCGCGCGAACTGATCTGGCTGTTCGGCTTCGCGATCTTCCTGTGCCTGATGGCCGAGGCCTTCTTCGGCTACCTGCTGCCGTGGGGCCAGATGTCGTACTGGGGCGCCCAGGTGATCGTCAATCTGTTTTCCGCCATCCCCGTGATCGGTCCCGACCTGTCGCTGTGGATCCGCGGCGACTACGTGGTCTCCGATGCGACCCTGAACCGCTTCTTCGCTTTCCACGTGATCGCGATCCCGCTGGTGCTGCTGGGCCTGGTCGCAGCGCACCTGGTGGCGTTGCACGAAGTCGGCTCGAACAACCCGGACGGCATCGAGGTCAAGGAAAACCTGGGCCCGGACGGCCATGGCGTCGACACGATTCCCTCGCATCCCTACTACACCACCAAGGACCTGTTCGGCGTCTCGTGCTTCCTGCTGATCTACAGCGCGGTCGTGTTCTTCGCACCCGAGATGGGCGGCTTCTTCCTGGAGCACAACAATTTCCTGCCGGCCGACTCGCTCAAGACGCCCGGCGAGATCGCCCCGACCTGGTACTTCACGCCGTTCTATTCCGTGTTGCGCGCCACCACGTCCGACTTCATCTGGGTCGTGATGGCCGGCATCGCCGCCTACGTCATCTTCATCTGGCTGCGCTCGCGCCTGTCGTACAAGGCCAAGGTCGGCATCACCGTGCTGGCCGTGCTGATCGAGATCGGCATGCTGACGCTGGAGGCGAAGTTCTGGGGCGTGGTCCTGTTCGGCTCGGCCGTCGTGATCCTGGCCCTGCTGCCCTGGCTGGATCAATCACCGGTCAAGTCGATCCGCTACCGTCCGAGCTGGCACAAGACCGTGTACGGCGTGTTCTTCGTGGCCTTCCTGACGCTCGGCTACCTGGGCACCAAGCCGCCCCAGCCGACCTCGACCCTGATCGCGCAGCTGTGCACGCTGCTGTACTTTAGCTTCTTCCTGCTGATGCCATGGTGGAGCACGATGGGCCGCTTCAAGCCGGTCCCGAACCGTGTCACCTTCACGCCGCATTGATTCCGGAATCCAGCCAAAGGACGATCATGATGTCTGCAAAAAAAATGCTCGCGATCCTGGCCCTGTTGCCGGGACTCGCGCTCGCCAGCGAAGAAGAATTCCAGTACGACCGCGCGCCGGAACGCAGCGACATCGGCTCGCTGCAAAACGGCGCCAAGCTGTTCGTGAACTACTGTCTGAACTGTCATTCGGCATCCGCGATGCGCTACAATCGCCTGCGGGATCTGGGCTTGAGTGAAGACCAGATCAAGAACAACCTGCTGTTCTCGGGAGAGAAAGTGGGCGACCTGATGAACGTCGCATTGCGTCCGGCGGACGCGAAAGCCTGGTTCGGCGCGGTGCCGCCCGACCTCTCCGTGATCGTGCGCGCCCGCGCTTCCGAAAAGGGTTCGGGCGCCGACTACATCTACACCTACCTGCGCACTTTCTACAAGGACGACACCCGTCCGACCGGCTGGAACAACATGGTCGTGCCGAACGTCGCCATGCCGCACGTGCTGTGGCAGCTGCAGGGCGTGCGCACGGCCAGGATGGTCGAGGAAGCCGATCCGCATGAGCCGGGCAAGAAAATCCACCGTTTCGACGGCTTCGAGCAGGTCAGCAAAGGCAGCTTGACGCCGGCGCAGTTCGACGAGCAAGTGGCCGACCTGGTCGCCTACATGGACTGGATGGCGGAGCCGGCACGCGAGACGCGCAAGCGCCTGGGGGTCGTAGTGTTGATTTTTCTCACGTTTTTCGTGTTTTTGGCCTGGCGTTTGAATGCTTCGTACTGGAAAGACGTAAAGTGATTTGATTTGCCCGGTTATAATGCGGGCAATATTATCTTGGGGTGAGCCGTCGGCTTCACCCCTTTGTTTCTTGAAGGAACTATAAACCATGATGGTTCTCTATTCCGGCACCACGTGCCCATTCTCTCAGCGCTGCCGCCTGGTCCTGTTCGAAAAGGGCATGGACTTCGAGGTGCGCGACGTGGACCTGTTCAACAAGCCCGAGGACATCTCGACGATGAACCCGTACGGCCAGGTGCCGATCCTGGTCGAACGCGAGCTGATCCTGTACGAATCGAACATCATCAACGAGTACATCGACGAGCGCTTCCCGCATCCGCAGCTGATGCCGGCGGATCCGCTGATGCGCGCGCGCGCCCGCCTGATGCTGTTCAACTTCGAGAAAGAGCTGTTCGTGCACGTGAACACCCTCGAGAACGAACGCAGCAAGGTCACCGACAAGAGCCACGACCGGGCCCGCGCCGAAATTCGCGATCGCCTGACCACGCTGGCCCCGCTGTTCCTGAAGAACAAGTACATGCTCGGCGACGAGTTCTCGATGCTGGACGTGGCGATCGCCCCGCTGCTCTGGCGCCTGGACCACTACGGCATCGAACTGTCGAAGACGGCGGCCCCGCTGATGAAGTACGCCGAGCGCATCTTCTCGCGTCCGGCCTACATCGAAGCGCTGACCCCATCCGAAAAGGTGATGCGCCGCTAAGCCTGACAGCTGCGACACCGTTGCACGCCAGTCTTCGACGCGCCACGGCGAATCGAAGTACACTGGCGTGTAACAACTGTTTCAATCCGCGAACCTGAACATGCCAGACATTTCCACCAAACCGTATCTACTGCGCGCCATCTACGAATGGTGCACGGACAGCGGCTACACGCCATACCTGGCGGTCAAGGTCGACGCCGCGACCACGGTCCCGATGGAATACGTGAAAAAAGGCGAGATCATCCTGAACATCAGCTACGGCGCAACTTCCGGGCTGAAAATGGACAATGACGCCATCACTTTCCGCGCCCGCTTCAACGGCGTCTCGCGCGAGCTCTACATCCCGGTGCAGAACGTGCTGGCGATCTACGCCAACGAAAACGGCCAGGGCATGGCCTTCGACGTGAGCACGACCGCCGCCGAGACGGCGCCGCCGCCTGCGCCGGTTTCGGCGCCGGAACCCGCCAGCGTTGCGCCTGGGCTGTCCGCCGTCCCCGGCAAAACGGCGCCTTCGCTGACCGAGGTGTCGCACGTACCTGACGACAACGACGAACCACCGAAAAAAGGTGGCCGCCCGACGTTGACTCGAATCAAATAAGGGTATAATCCTGGCCACATTGCCGGCTTAGCTCATCAGGTAGAGCAGTTGATTTGTAATCATCAGGTGGCGGGTTCGAGTCCTGCAGCCGGCACCAGTTTCAAGCCCTTAGATCGCATAAGTCGTTGATTCGACTAGGATTTTAAGGCGCACCTAAGCATGAGTGGTATCACAAATGGGTATCATACCCGTACCACTTACGCTACCGCATGCCTCTGCTTGCCTTATCCCCAATCGTGTCCGTCAAGGTAAAACATCTCTGGAAGAAGCCTTCCAGTTCCCTTCTCTACTACCGCCGTCGGATTCCTGACGACATCAAGCCCCTGCTGGAAGCCTCTGGTTCGCCTTGGGCTGGCAAGCCGCAGATCGTCATCAGTCTGCAAACTACCGACCCTAAGGCAGCAGCGCCTAGGATTGCGAAGCTGGCCGAGCAGCACGATAAGGAATGGGAGCAACTGCGCAACCCGTCTAAAGCTAGAACGCTGGCCCAGGGAGAGCAGCTTCTCAGGAATAGGGGCATTGACCCTGCTGCACCCAATGCTGACGAAGAAGCGTTAAGCGTCTTCTTCGATGAGATTGAAGACAATCTTCCTGCCAAGGTTCAGGACAATTTGCACGAAGCATACGAACATGGTATCTCGGTTAATCCGAAGCGGGATATCGACCCACACCTGCCCCCTGTTGTCGCTACGGCCCTTCAGATTGCCCAAGGACGCCGGGAATTCACCCTGAGCGATTGTCTTGACCAATACATCGCTTCTCGGTCCGAAAAGACCGCTAAATCGGGAAAGATTGCTTTTGGGTATCTACGCGATTTCCTTAAGTCCGACCGTGCGCTTGCTTTCATCCGTCGCCAAGAAGTAAATGACTTCGTCAAATGGCTGCGTGCTGGCGAGCACAACAAAGACGGCAAGCCGATCGCCACCACGACGGTTCAGCGTTACCTGAACTGCATCAACGCTGCTGTCACGCGCGCAATCAAGGAGAACGAGCTTAATATTCCCAATCGGTTTTCCAGCGTTGACATCCCCGACATGGGAAAGGATGTTCAAAAGCGCATTCCGTTCGACTTGCAGCAGTTGCGGTCACTGCACCACGGCATTGATGAATGGGTCGTTGTCAAAGGCTGGGATCAGCCCCGTTGTATTGTCACGATTTTGGCTGAAACCGGGTGCAGGCTGGCGGAAGTCACCGGTTTGGCCTTGGCTGATGTTTACCTTGATGACGATACCCCGTACATCGATCTGAAAGAACACCCCTGGCGTTCACTGAAGAACTCGGGAAGCGCCCGTAGGGTGCCTTTAACGCCTAGGGCGGTACAGGCCGTGAAGGCCGCTCAGACCGTCGCCAATGGTTCCAAATTCCTGTTCCCCCAATACACGACGGCGAAGGCGTGCAGCATCAACTCGGTGTCGGCTACCTTGAACAAATGGATTCGTACCCGCGACAGTCTTCAAGGTGCAGGGCTGACCTGCCATAGCCTGCGTCATTCGATGAAAGACCGTCTGCGCGCTGTCCAGTGTCCCGATTCCGTCCAAGACCAGATTCTTGGTCATACCACCCAAGGAGTCGGTGCTCGGTATGGACAAGGGTATCCGTTGGACCTGTTGGCCGAGTGGGTTAATAAGGCTATGGGGGCTGTTCGGGGATAGGCCCATACTAGGCCCTAGGACACCCTACAGTCCTTTCTTTCGCGAAATGCAGGGGTTTGGACCAGCTTACGTAGAAAACACCCTAAAACGTCTATATGGGCTTCCTACGATCGCAATGGTCGGTAATGATCTGCCATGCCACCTTCATCGTCAGCAACGGTGGATTTTCTACCAATAAGCTTGCTGCAAAGCCATAGGAAGCCCTACTGGGCGTTTTGTCGTTGCGGTGCAAGGTTGATGTCACGCAGATGGAGAAAACGCCTTAGAAGCCCTCTCGTGGCTTCCTGCAACGACCGCATAAGCAACCTTTGTCTGGCTGAGCATGGGATCGCCCCAAATGGTTCAAATAGCCTTTGGAAGCCCTTGGTCAAGCTTTGACTAGGAACTATGGGGCTAGGCAGGAAAACGCCTGAAAACGCGTCTAATCGCGTTGCAAGAGTTCCGCTATCAAACGAAGTTGGCGGGATCGAAAAAACACCGATCAGGGGTCTAGCTGATTCCTGCCTTGATGACCACTTACACAGAAAAAAACACCAACCAAGACTATGCGTCTCGATTGCCAAGCGGGTGGTAGGGAAGACCAAGTGTTCAGTATCCTTGGGTTCATATGGCAGGCTTAAGAACTACTTATTCTTTAAGTTCACCCATTGGCGCATACCAAAAGGAAAGACCATAAGCCTTAGTAGAAGGAAGACCATCAGCCTATAGACTTCCTTGGAATTCCATAGGTTTCTTAGTCTTTAGTAAGGTGCATTCTTAGTAAAACCATCAGGTAAAACCTTTAGGTATTGTCATTTGGTCTGTGCCATAGGGGTAGTAGGGTACCTACAGATTCCTTGGTTGATCTAAAGATTCTTCAGTATTGCCCCCCTACCCCCCACGGTAGGCTGCTTCCTCTTCTCTCAGGTGTGGATTTTAGCTTTTCGTGTGGTCTTGCTACGAGTTCCCAAGGGTCGGTCTTCGTTCAAGAAGGCGTAAAGCCGCATACCCTAAATAATCAGTGCCTAATAAATAGGCAGATGAGACAGGCGTACCACCTATGCCATGTTTGCACGCAACCGCATAACGGTCTGACGGGACGTTTGGTGCGCCTTGGCAATCTGCGCGATAGGGACGCCAGCTTGGATTTGCTGCCTAACCTGTTCCTGCTGGGCCACCGTAAGGGCTGAAGGTCTCCCGAAGGCCTTTCCTTCAGCCTTAGCACGATTGATTCCAGCATTGGTACGTTCAATCAGCAGATCACGTTCAAACTCAGCCACAGCGTTGATAACTTGCATGGTCATCTTCCCTGCTGGGCTAGTCAGGTCAACGCCACCCAAAGCAAGGCAGTGAACCCTGACGCCTGACGCTTCCAGACGCTCCACAGTCGTCCGTACATCCATCGCATTACGCCCAAGGCGGTCTAGCTTCGTTACAACGAGTACGTCACCCTGTTCCAGCTTGTCCAGTAGCTTAACGAACCCCTTACGTTCCAACGCAGCCACCGAACCGGAAACAGTCTCCGTAACGATGCGCTGGGGGGCAATGCTAAAACCCGCTGCGGCGATTTCCTGTACCTGGTTCTCAGTGGTTTGGTCAGCGGTGGATACGCGGCAGTAGGCAAAGACTCGGGACATTAGTTTTCCTTAGGGTGTACGAAACTGATGTACGAATCATACACACTGTACGTAAATAGCTCAAGCATACTTTCGTACAGGCCTACCTGATGTGTACGAAAACGGTCATTTCCGTACAGTGGGTAAATTGGCACAGAGTACTGGAACTGGTAGGCTGTCGAGCTATCAAAGAAAAGGAGTTGTAATGGGAACCGCAGCCTCGACGGAGAAAATTATTGCTCATGCAACGTACTTGCTTAATGACTTTCTTCAGTTGCGGGAGCGGTACGAAATGCTTCACCCCATGCTTTTTGATGAAAACGTGAATCGTCGGTACGAATCGTCAAAACAGGGGCGCGGGTTCACCGTACTGCGACGATCATTGTTTCTGTCTTGCTGCCAAGACATCGCAAAACTAATGCGGGATTTTGATTCAAACACTCCAAGTATCAAACGGATTTTGACTGACATTGCAGTACCCGAAATACGCGCAGACCTTCGACAGCGAAACTGTGACGCAGAATTGTTGAGTGAAAGGTTAGAAACCGACCCCACTTTGGCAGCGATTTATCGAGCTAGAGAGCGTGACCAAATCGTCAAGTACGAAACTGAGTTCGACCGTAAATATGATGCAGTAATGGCAGCTTGGGCAAACCTAAAGAACTGCGCGATCATTGCGGACTGCTACACGATTCGCAACAAAATTACCGCACATACCGAGGTTCTTCGGACAACCTACCAGCCGATAGACATCAGTAAATTAGGTATTACATATAGGGACCTGAAACCCACCATTGACGCTATGGAAGGACTTGTCGAAATGGTTGGGGGGCTTGTTCGTGGAACCAGCTTTACATGGGAGCGGTTCAATATGGTCATGACTACGGCAGCAACCGACTTTTGGCACGACCAGGGACGCGATATCACTTGACCCGACGGCTATCATTGCGCGTTGGCGTTCCCAATGTCTAAATCCGTGTATGAAGAAGTGCACGGATCAACAGTGCAGCGAATTAGAACCTGCTGACGCTACTGCTGACCAAGCAGCAGGTCCACGCATCAACGTTATCGACCCTCGGAATTTTTCTGTGTTACTGGCAGAAAGACCCCTCCCATCTTCCATAGCCAGCCAATTCAAAGCTCCGTTAAACCCTTTGTTTCGTTGTTGTTGTTGGGCGTTTAGCGGGTGAGTAGGTTTTCCATATGCCAGTTCCCCCCTCCCCCTACCGCCCCGCAGTAGGGCACAAGGTAGCCCCGGCCTTCACGTCCCAAGTGCCCCGGTAGGGTAGGCACTACAGGCCTAACAAAGACTCCTCAGGTATCACATGGGCATCACATCGGGTAACACAAGGCATCTTTGACACATGCGTAGAATAGCTTGCACTCATCAGTAAGCCATTGATATGATTGGGTTTTGCGGTACACTTATCCCCACTCGTACACAGGTTGTGATGCTGGTTCGATGTTTGCAGCCGGCACCAGTTTCACGCGAAAGCCCAGCCCTAGCGCTGGGCTTTTTGCCGTCGAAATATCTTACAAAAGGTCGCTTCCCGCAGCCAACGACAAGTCAATTCCCTGTTTTTTAAGCAAAATTTCTTTAGGCATTGTTTTTGCTCATCTTTTGTCTCCAACCCAACATCTTGGAGGAGACACAAAATGTTCAAAACCATGCTCAAAGCAGGTCTGTTCAGCACCCTGATTCTCGCCGGTGCGCTAGCCAGCGCCACCCCTACCACCTTCACCCCGTCCAACGATGCGACCGGCATGACCGTGTCCAACAACGCCAACGAAGGCTGGGACAACCATCGCGGAATCGGCTTCAATGTCGCTTCGCAGCAGACCTTGTCCAGCGTCGGCGTGTATCTCGACCTGAGCAGCGCTGACCTGCAGTACGGCGTGTATGAGATCTCGGCGTCGGAAGGCGTTTTCGCCCGGACGCGGCTGCTGGCATCCGGCGGCTCGACCGTGTCGACGAATGGTTTGCAATGGATCGACTACGGCGTCGGCGACATCATGCTGAACACGGGCACGAATTACCTGATCGAATTCGCGTTCGGCGGCCCGTCGAACCAGATTTTTTATTTCAATAACCAGAACGTCGCGTGGTCGCAAGGCGCGTTCACGTCAATCGACGGCACGCTGGGCGACGATTTCTTCAATTCCGTCGTCGGCGGCTTCCGGATCAATGCGCTCGAACCGGCCGGGGATGTGCCGGAGCCGGCCTCACTGGCCTTGATCGGGGCCGGCATGCTCGCGTTGCGCGCCGGTCGCCGCCGCAGTTCCTGATCAGCCTTCAGCGCGGCGCGACGGTGCAGCAATCGGCGCCGTCGCGCTTGCCAAAGCTGAAGCGCACCGGCACGTAATTGCAAGCTGCGTGGCCGGTGCGATGGTGCCGGAACCATCGGCAAATCGACCTTCCCTGGGAGGAGCTGCAAGAGTGAAATAGGTGGAATTTGCGGTCCATACCGCGCAGCGTGCAGTCCGTCGCAATCCGGAGGCAACCGCGGTGGCGCCTGCCTATGATGGTTTCATCAGCCATCCACCGGAGAACACGACATGAACAAACTGCTCGGCGCCGCCTTCCTGGCCACTACCCTGTCGCTGGCCGCGAATGCCCATGCGGACGAGGTGCGCGAAAACCGCACCATCGACGCCAAGGTCTCGAAGATCCATCTGGGCGGCGTGATCCGCCTTGCGCTGCACCAGGGTCCGACGCCGTCGCTGGTGGTGTCGGGCGAGCGCCGCTACGTCTCGAAGATCACGACGGTGCAGCGCGGCGACACGCTGACGATCGACATGGAAAACAATACGCATATGGAAGGCAAGTCGAACCTGCGTGCCGATTTGACGGTGCCGAACCTGCAGGAGTTCGTGTCGCAGGGCGTCGGCCAGAGCGAGGTGACGGGCTTTAAAGGCGACAAGCTGGTGCTGTCGCTGGATGGGGCCGGTGCGGTGCGCTTTGATGGGCAATACCGCGACGTCGACGCGCGCCTGGGCGGCGTCGGCGGCTTGACGCTCAATCCGGGCCAGGCCGAGCGCATCGAAGTGCACCTGGGCGGCACCGGTCATATCACGGTAAGCGGCCAGGCCAAGGTGTTTCGCGCGCACCTGGGCGGCGTGGGCGGCCTCGACGCGCAACAGCTGCGCGCGGAGACGGTCGATCTCGACATGTCCGGCCTGGGCAGCGCCAGCGTGTATGCGAAGACCGCCGCCAGCGTCAACCTGAGCGGCATGGGTTCGGCCACGGTGTTTGGCAAGCCGGTGACGCGCAATGCGACCACCAGCGGCTTTGGCAAGGTCAGCTGGCAATAATTGCGCCGGAAATATGAGCCGGCAATAAACGCACCGGTGCGCGGCCGCAGCCGCGCAGCCGGCGACGCGCTTATTTGACGACGATGTCGTTCTTGACCGAGGTCACGCCCTTGATGTCGCGGGCCAGCTGGGTGGCGCGGTCGGAAGCCTGACGCGAGTCGACGAAGCCGCTCAGCTGGACGGTGCCCTTGAAGGTTTCGACTTTGACCTGGTAAGCCTTGACCGTCGGGTCGGCGGCGAAGGCAGCCTTCACCTTGGTGGTGATGACCGAATCATCGACGTATTCGCCGGTGCCTTCGCGGGTTGCGGTCGGGGCGCAAGCGGCCAGCGAGACCAGCAGCGAGCCGGCCAGGACCGATTGAGCGATGGCGATTTGGACTTGACGGGTGAACTTCATGGCAATTCTCCGAGTTGTTTGAGGTTTTCATTATGACTATTCTCATCCAACCCTGTCGCCCAATACTGTTGTGAAACCGACACTGCGGCGGCTCAGGGCGCGCCAGCCGCGCCCGCACGCGCTGCGAGCAAGTCAGATGCACGCTTGGGAATTTTTCGCGACGGCAGGTCGTGGCCGATCACCAGCCGCAAATCCGACCGTCCGACGCTCTCGATTTCGACCGGCGCACCGGCGCCGATGAGCTCGGCCAGCTGCTGCGCGACGCCGCGGAAGGCCTGGTGGTATTCGATCCGGGTCTGGCGCACCCCGAAGCCTTTTTCGTTGGTGATCCTGACCACTTTCACGCCGGCGTCGCGCAACTGGCGCGAGAGCTGGCGCGCGATGCCTTGCCGGCCGTTGCCGTTGCTGATCTCGAGCGTGGCCGCAGCCGGCGTGACAATGCGCTTGGCGGCGCTGGAAGACACCACCCGGCGCAGTTCGAGGATGCCGCCTGGCTTGCCGACCACTTCGACGGCCCAGTCGCCGTCGGCGCGCACCGGGGTCGCCAGCGCCTGGGCCAGCGCCGGCGACTTGGCCTTGGCGCCGGCGGCGGCGTAATCGGCGCGCAGATCGTGCTCGCGCAGCGCGCTGGCCTGGCGCAGCATCTGTTGAGCGCGCTCGTCCTGGCCGAGCTTTTGCAGCGTCTCGCCGAGGTATTGCCAGGCGCGGTCGTTGAGCGGATTGAGCAGGCAGGCCTTTTCCAGCGCGACCGCGGCCTTCTCGTATTGGCCGTCGAGGAAGTAGGCATAGCCCAGGTTGCCGAACAGGTAGGCGACGGCCGGGCCCGACGACAGCGTCGCGCCGCGGGTCAGTTCGCGCCAGATCGGCACCGCCTTGTCGAAATCACGCTGCTCGGCATACGCGATCGCCAGGCCGTTGAGGGCATTGACGTGGGCCGGGTCGTCGCGCAACGCCGTCTGGTAAGCAGCAATCGCCTCGTCGTAGTGGTGCGCCAGGTGCAGGTTGCGTCCGCGCAGATAAGCCTCGTCGGCGTTCGATACCGCGGCGGGCGTCTTCGGCTCGTCATGCGGGACCAGGTTGCTGCAGGCCAGCAGCAGCGCGCCGCTGCACAGGACGGACAAGGTATTGAGCAGGATTCGGGATTGCATGACTCTCTCCGCTAACTCGACTAATTGTGGTTGCCCAGGACGGCGCTGAAGGTGCGCATGATCTGGATGGCGGCCGGGCCCAGCAGCACCATCAGCAGGGTCGGGAAAATGCAGAAGATCAGCGGGAACAGCAGCTTCAAGCCGATCTTGGCCGCCGCTTCCTCGGCAACCAGGCGGCGCTTGTTGCGCAGGTTTTCCGAATGAATGCGTAAGGCATCGCCGATGCTGGTGCCGAAGCGCTCGGACTGGATGAGCATCGCGACCAGGGTGTCGACGTCGTCCAGGCCGACGCGCAGCGCGAAGTTGCGCAGCGCCTTGTCCTTGCTGAAGCCGGCGCGCATTTCCATCAGCACCAGCTGCAGCTCCTGCGCCAGGGTCACGCTCTTGATGTGGATTTCGGAGGCGACCTTGACCAGCGCACGTTCCAGGCTCAGACCGGCCTCGACGCAGACGGTCAGCAGGTCCAGCGCGTCCGGGATGGTCTCGAAGATCTCGCGCTTGCGGCGCGCCACGAGGCGCGTCAGGACCATGTTGGGCAGGTAGTAGCCGCAGGACGCCGCCAGCAGCAGCAGGAACAGCATGCGGGTGCCGGTCAGGGTGCCGGGCGCGAAGGCCAGCGCGACGCCGACGACGCCGGGACACGCCAGCGCGAGCGCGCTCTTGGATGCGAAATACAGCGTGGGAACGGCCGGATTGCGCCAGCCGGCGTTCATGAAGCGCGTGCGCAGCGCCGACTTTTCCCAGCCTTCTTCCGGCACCGAGAGCCGGCCCAGCGGCCGCGCCGCGCGCGCGATACGCTCGGTCCAGCTGCCTTCGGGCTTGCTGTCCTCGGTACGGCCCATGAAGCGCGCCAGGCGTGCGCGCAGCGCGACCGGCGCGAACAGCATCATGCCCAGCCATACCAGGCCGCACACGATGGCGAAGACGATCAGCAGGAACGACAGCTGGGGGATGCTCATCGAAAGCTCCTCGGCGAAGGCGTCAGATACGGATACGGATCACGCGGCGCAGCCAGAACACGCCGACCACGATCATGCCGCACGCGTACCACAGCAGCCTGATGCCGGTAGGGTCGGTCCACAGGGGCTGCACGTAGCCCGGATTGACCAGCAACAGCATGCCCAGTACCCCGAACGGCAGCAGGCCCAGGATCCATGCCGACATGCGCCCCTCGGCCGACAGCACGCGCACCTGGGCGACCAGCTTCAGGCGGCCGCGGATGATGTGGCTGATGTTGGTGAGGATCTCGGCCAGGTTGCCGCCGGTCTCGCGCTGGATCAGCACGGCGATGATCAGGTAGCGCAGGTCGGTGAGCGGGATGCGGTCGGCCATGTTGTGCAGCGACTCGCTCATCGGCACGCCATAATTGATTTCTTCGCGCGCGATGCGGAATTCGCCGCTGAGCGGTTCGGGCAGCTCGTTGCCGACGATCTGCAGGACGTTGGTGAACGAGTGCCCGGCGCGCAGCGCACGCGCGATGAAGTCGGCGGCTTCGGGCAGCTGCTGCTCGATGCGCAGCAGGCGCCGCGTGCGCGCGCGGCGCGCGATCACCGTCGGCAGCAGCGTGAACAGCAGCGCGATTGCGGCGCGCAGCGCCAGCGGCAAGGGCCAGTGCGCGACGATGAACGCGCCGACCAGCAATGCCGCACAGCAGGCCAGCATGAATTGTTCGACCGACCAGCGCATCCCCGACTGCACCAGCAGATGATCGATGCGGTGCGCCAGCATCACCCGGTGCAGCAGGCGGTCGAGCGAGCCATGGCGGCTGAAGCGGCGCTGCTTGAGGATCGAGATGCGCTCGGACCGTCCCGGGCCGCCCGACATCAGCTTCAGGCGGCGCGCCACGCGCTGGGCCGCGGCGCCGTGCGCGCTCGCCCACCACAGGTAGGCGCCTTCGATGCCGAGGATGACGGCGGCGAACAGGAAGACGATGAAACCGTAGAACATGATGTCCATGCGTGGCTCCGCGGCGCTGGCTCAGGTGAAGATGCGGTCCGGATCGAAGGTATCTTCCGGCACCGGCGCGCCGTACATCTTCAGGCGATCGGCGAAGCGCGGACGCACGCCGGTCGCGCAGAAGTGGCCCTGCACCTTGCCGTCGAGATCGACGCCGGTCTGCTCGAAACGGAAGATCTCCTGCATCGAGATGATGTCGCCTTCCATGCCGGTGATTTCCTGCATGCTGACCACCTTGCGCGTGCCGTCGGTCAGACGCGAGGCCTGCAGGATCACCGTGATGGCCGAACAGATCTGCTGGCGGATGGCGCGCGGGGTCAGGTTCACGCCGGCCATGCTGACCATGTTCTCCAGGCGCGACAGGGCGTCGCGCGGCGTGTTGGCGTGGATGGTCGCGAGCGAGCCTTCGTGGCCGGTGTTCATCGCCTGCAGCATGTCGAGCGCTTCCGGGCCGCGCACCTCGCCCAGGATGATGCGGTCCGGGCGCATGCGCAGCGAGTTGCGCACCAGCGCGCGCTGGGTCACTTCGCCGCGGCCTTCGATGTTGGGCGGACGCGTCTCCAGGCGCACCACGTGCGGCTGGCGCAGCTGCAGCTCGGCCGCGTCTTCGATCGTCACGATGCGCTCGTTGCCGGGAATGAAGCCGGAGATCAGGTTCAGCAGCGTGGTCTTGCCGCTGCCGGTGCCGCCCGAGATCAGGATGTTGATCTTGGCCAGGCCCAGGCTTTCGAGCACCTTGATCATCGGCGGCGTGACGCTTTTATAGTCGAGCAGGTTCTGCACCGTGAGCGGGGTCGCGCCGAAGCGGCGGATCGAGACCAGCGGACCGTCGACCGCGAGCGGCGGAATGATCGCGTTCACGCGCGAGCCGTCCGGCAGGCGCGCATCGACCATCGGACTCGACTCGTCGACGCGGCGGCCGACGCGCGAGACGATCTTCTCGATGATCTTCATCAGGTGCGCGTTGTCGTGGAAGCTGACGTCGGTCAGCTCAAGGCGCCCGCGGCGCTCGACATAGACCTTGTTGAAGGTGTTGACCAGGATGTCCGACACGCTCGGGTCGTTCAGCAGCGGCTCGAGCGGACCGAAACCGAGCATCTCGTGCTGGATGTCGAGCACCAGGTGGTGGCGCTCCTGCTGGTTCAGCACGATGCGCTCTTCCTCGACGATGCGCTGGACCAGCAGCGCCAGCTCGTGCTTGAACTGCTCGCTGGTCAGGCGCTTCAGGCGCTCCAGATCGATCCGGTCGAGGATCATCTGGTGCATCGACTTCTTCAGCTCCTGGTAGGCTTGTTGCGCCACCGCCGGCATCGGCAGGTATTGGCGCTCCTCGTCCGATCCGGACAGGCGCTCGCGCAGGGACATGGTGGACTCCTCGAGAAGGTCAGTAATCGGCGTCGCCGCGGCCGAACAGCCGATCGAACAGGCCCTTGCTCTCGGCCACGCGGCGCGCGGTCACCACCTCGACCAGGTCGGCCAGGCTGCGCGCGGCGGCGCTGCCGCGCGCCAGCTGCAGCACGGGGATGCCCTGGTTGACCGAATCGGTGACGGCGACGTAATCGTTGGGAATGGTGTGCAGCACTTCGGCGCCGAGCGCCGCATGCAGGTCCTGCAGGCGCAGGCGCCCGCCTTTTTCATAGCGGTTGACGATCAGGCGGATGTTGTCGGTGACGTAGCCTAGCGAACGGAAGATGTCGAGCAGGCGGCGCGCGTCGCGGATGTCGGGCAGCGCCAGCTGCAGCACCGGGTAGATGGCGTCGGTGCTGTCGAGCGCGCGCAGCGAGACGGCATCGATCTGGCGGCCGACGTCGAGCAGGATGTAGTCGTAGTTCTGGCGCGCCACGCGCAGGATGGTGTCGATGTGCTCGGGCTTGGCTTCGATCACCTGGCCGGGATCGTCGGCGGCGGCCAGCACCCCGAAGCCGGGCGCGACATGCACCAGGCAGGATTCGAGGAACGGCCCGTCGATGCGCGCGATCTGCTGCGAGACGTCGGTCAGCGTCATAGCCGGCTTCTGGTCGGACACATACAGCGTGGCGTCGCCGAACTGGCGGTGCAGGTCGATCAGCAGCACCTTCTTGTCGGCCAGGGTCGCCAGCGCATAGCCGAAGTTGGTCGAGATGAAGGTAGCGCCGCTACCGCCCTTGCAGGCGATGAAGGCGAGCACCTTGCCGTCGCGGCTCGACGCCACCCCGGCGCTGGCCGCGATGCGGTCGATCGCCTCGTGCAGTGCGCCGTGCACCAGCGGCAGCGGCAGCACCTCGCGCACGCCCGCGCGCATTGCGCGGATCAGGAGGTCGGGCTGGTGGTTATCGGTCAACAGCATGAAATGCGCGGCTGCGTAGTGGCGGGTCAGGCGCTCCAGCAAGTCGCCATCGGCCGCCTCGGCGCCGCTGGTGTCGACGATCACCATGCTGGGCGTGTCGGCCAATGGACGATCGAGCGCGTCACGCAGCGTGGTGCGGCTGGCGGCCACGTTCAAGGGCGGCACGCGCGCCGCGCCTTGCGAAGCGATCTCCGCATAGAGCTGGGTGTCGCGGCTGATCAGGAGGGCTTTCATCGGTTTCCTCGGGGCGACGAGCGCCCAGGTGATCTGGGATCATCGGGTTCCACTTGCGATCATCGGCTGGTTGGCGTTGGCGTCGCGCTCCTTGAACGATCGCTGATAGCGCTCCTGGGCGGCGAGCGCCGCGGCGCCATCGACGCCGGCGACCGGGTCGGCGTTCGACGCCGCCGCCGGATCGAGCACCTGAGCGGACAGGTTGGCGCGCACGGCATCGCCGAACTGGCCATTGAAGCGCGGGGTCGAACTGCATCCCGCCAGCGCCGCGCCGAACAGGGCGGCGAGCACGAGGTGATTGCGTCTGGGGGCCATCGCTCTCTCCTATTTCAGTTCAAAGCCGCCGCTGCTGTGCACCGGCTGCTGGATCAGCGCTGGCGCCGACAACGCCGCGGTCGTGTTGCCGGGCGGCGGGCCGTCGAGGCGACCGCCGATCATGACGGCGCCGACCGAGGGTTCGCCGACTTTGTCGGTCGGCAGGACATAGCCCGCGCCAGGCAGCGGCTTGACCAGGTGCGCGGTGATCACGAACACTAGTTCGGTGCGGTCGGACTGGTAGTCGGTACTGCGGAACAGCGCCCCGAGGACCGGCACGTCGGCCAGCAAGGGCAAGCCTTTCATATTGGTGGTCAGGTTATTCTTGAGCAGACCGCCGATCGCGAAGCTCTGGCCGTCGTACAGCTGGACCGTGGTGCTGGCGCGGCGCGTGGTCACGACCGGCAGGATCGAAGTGCCGGTCAGGCTGCCGGTCGTGACGCCGATGCCCTCGCGCGACAGCTCCGACACCTCGGGCGCGACGTGCAGGCTGATGCGCCCGCCCGCCAGCACGGTCGGGGTAAAGCGCAGGCCGACGCCGAATTCCTTTTCTTCCAGCGTGATGCGGTTGTTATCCTGCGCCACCGGGACGTAGAACTTGCCGCCGGCGAGGAAGCTGCCTTCCTGACCACTGAGCGCCATGACGTTCGGCTCGGCCAGCACGCGCACCAGGCTGTCCTGCTTTTCGGCCGAGAATCCCGCGGAGCCGAGCGTACTGCCGCGCACCCTGGACGCGCCCAGCGAACCCTTGTTGTTCCCGGTGATGAAATCGGCCACCAGCGTCGCGCCCCAGCTGCCGGAGCCGAAGCGCCAGCTGGTGCCGGCCTCCAGGCTTTCCAGCAGGGTCTTGGAGACTTCCGCGACTTTCACTTCGAGCTGCACCTGCTGTGGCGCCGCAACCGCCAGCAGGTTGATCACGCGCGCGCCCGGCTGGCTGACGGCGCCGGCGCCGCTGGCGTTCGTACCGGGGGCGGCGCCGGCGTTCGGATTGGCCAGCGCATTCAGGCTGGCCTGGCCGTCCGCCTTGTCCGGCACCGGCAAGGCATGCAGCGGACGGCGCACGTAGGCCGTGGCCAGCTCGACGGCACGCGCCACCGCGGCGGCGTCGCCGACGATGCCGGACAGGACCAGCGAATCGGCTGCGGCCAGCACCTTGATGCCGCGCTCTTCCGGCATCACCGCGGCCAGCGTCGCGCGCAGCGGTTCGGGATCGATCGCGACGGTGATGTCGAGCATGCTGCACAAGCCGCTGCGGCCCTGCACGATCATATTGGTGGTGCCGACGTCGACCCCGGCGATGTACAGCGTGTCCGGCGCCACCAGCAGCGCCTGCACCACCGCCGGGTTGCCGACGCTGCGATGCTGAACCGTCTCGGGCAGGCGCAGCAGGCTCGATTTGCCGACCTGCAGTGCCAGCTGCGCCGGCTTGGCGGCCTCGCCCTGGCAGTGCGGGCCGACTTCCATGCGGCCCGGCGCGGATTGGGCCGACGGGTTGGCATCTTGCGCAGCGGCCTTGGCGGCGCCATGGGCGGCGCCGGTGGCGCACAAGGCCAGGCCGGCAAGCAGGCAGCGGACGAGCGGCGTAAGCGTCAGGCTTCGGTTCATGGCATCACCCTGGATAAATTCAGAAGCATTCCTGCGTCATGCGCAGACCATTGAGCACGCTGACGCAATCGCGCCGAACCGGTGCGGCCGTCTTCACGACCACTGGCGCACGCGCCGCAGGCTTTGGCGTGGACTTGGACACGTGCTTGGGCGGCGGCGCCGGCGGCGCAACCGCATCGGGCAGCAGGGTCAGCTTGGTCGCGCCGTCGGTCTGCGCCGATTGCGGATCGACCTGGTTGCGCAGCGCCAGCGACAGCGTCCCGACGCTGCGCGCCAGGTCGAGCTTTTCGGCCTGCTCCGGCGTGACCTCGAGCGTGACGGCATTGACCACCTTCGGCCTGGTTTCGTCGCGGTTCACTTCCTGGGCCACGGCCAGCACCAGGATCCGCTCCAGCACGATCTTCGAGATCGCCTGCTCGCGTCCGTTCGAAGCCGGCGCCGGGTCCTTCTGCATGCTGACGATGATGTCGACGTAGTTGCCGGGCAGCGCGAAGCCCGCAACGCCGATCACGTCGTTGACGCGCACCGTCAGCGCGCGCCTGCCCTCGGTGATCATGGCCGACAGCCCGCCCTGCGTGCCCTGCGGCGCCAGGCGCGTCTCGACCACCGGTTCGCCGATCAGGATGTTGGTCTTCAGGACGCGCCCGTCGAGCTTTTGCGGATCGGTGAAGGCGCCCTTGGGCACGCTGTCGGTCGGCCACTCGGCCAGCTTGAACATCTCGGGCGTGAGGCGCTGGCCGAGACTGATGTCGGCCGCCGCCACGACGATACGGCCGTTGGCCCCGCCCGGCTGGTTCAACAGCCAGCGCGAGGCGGACACCACGGCGGCCAGTCCGAACAGGACGGCGACGGCCATCACGATGAATGCGCGTTTGTTCTTCATTTAAGCCTCCGTGGCGCCGGCGATGAACATGCTGCGCCAGGCCTGCTCGACCGCGACGACGCTCAGCTGCGCCTCGCTGCCGGCGAAGCCGGCGAAATCGGCGATGCGGTCCAGCAGCTCGCCCGGATAGCACGCCAGCAGCGCGCGTTTCGAGGCGCCGTGCAGGCGCTCGACCAGGTAATCGGCCGCGCCTTCGTCGTAGTCGATGCGGCGCAGCCGGCACTGGCGCCGCAACAGTGCGTGGTAGGCGGCCGGCGACCACGGCCCGATTTCGGCCTTGTAGCCGATACGGCGCAGCGCAGCGTCGTCGAAGACAGCGAGCGGCGCCTGGTTGGTGGCGAACACCACGGCGGCATCGAAAGGCACCAGCTCGGCCTGGCCGCCTTGCAGCGTCAGCTGGTCGATGCCGGTATCGAGCGGACCGGTGAAGCGGTTCAGCAGTTCGGCGGCGGACAGGCGCTGGCGGCCGATGTCGTCGATCACCAGCATGCCGTTGTTGGCCTGCAGGTGCGGCGGCGCGTGATACACGCCTTCCTCGGCGTCGAAGCGCAGGTCGAGCATGTCACGCCCGAGTTCGGCGCCGACGTGCACCAGCGGGCGCTGCGAGACCGCCCAGCGCGCGTCGCAGCTGCGCCGATCTTCCTGCTGGCGTGCCAGCGGCGGCGGCGACACGTGCAGCGCCGGGTCGAACAGGCGGATCACCTGGCGCCCGATGATCAGCGCATAGGGCACGGCGATCGGTCCCGGCAACAGGCGTCCGAGACGCTGGGCCAGCTGGGTCTTGCCGCTGCCCGAGGGGCCGTACAGCAGCAGCGAACGGCGCGCATACAGGGCGGCGCCGATCACGTCGCGGGTCGCGGATGGCAGGCCGTCTTCACCCAGCGCGGCGGCCAGCCGGGCTGGCGTGACGCGTTCGCAGTCGGCGTGGCGCAGCGCCTGGCGCTCGACCATCGCGCGGTAGGACGCCAGCGTGACCGGGGCCGGGCCGACGTAGCGGCAGCGCGCCTGCGCTTCGGCGGCGCCGCGCTGGCCGATCGTGGTCAGCTGGTATTGCATGTCGATGTCGGACTCGCCGCACCAGGCGACTTCGACCTGCTGCTCGGCGATCAGGGGATTGAGCACTTCGCGCAGCACGCTGATCGACAGGCGCAGCTTGGCGGCCAGGACCGGCAGCGGGGCCTTGCCGATCGACTGGACCGCCTTGAGCACCAGGTCGGTGACGAAGCGCGGCTCGAGCCCGGTGTCGCGCACCGTCTTGGCCTGACGCGGCAGGATCGGTGTGATGTCCGTACCGGCCGGTGCGGGCGCGGCCTGCTCAACGCGCGGCGCACTTGCCATAGTGCCTGTCGAAAGCGTGTCAATCATCGGAACCCCCTTGAGCTGCGTGTTTTCCGAAACATGTCGGAATCGATTCTAGCGAGCGGTCTTCGTCCCACCCTTGCGTTGTGCCAAAGGCGCACTCAACCATAATGACGAGCCAGTACGGCGACGGTGCCGATGGCGATCGCGACGCCATACGGCATGGTGCCGGCGCTCTTGTCCTGCGCGGGCACGATGGCGCCGTGGCCCAGCGTGACGAGCCCCAGCAGCATACGGCCGATGTTGCCGATGGTCTGACGCAGGCGGCCGCGCGCCACGACCAGCACCAGGGCCATCACCCCGCCGGCGCACCATGTCAGCACGGCGATCTCGAAAGCCAGGGCGGCGCCGGTGAAGGCGCCGACCACGGCCATCATCTTGACGTCGCCGGCGGCCATCCCGCGCAACAGGTAAAACGGCAGAAAGACTGCGAGTCCGAGACCGAGGCCGCTGAAGGCGCGCAGCAGCGCGGTGCCGGGCTCGGCGGACAACAGGTGCAGAACCAGCGCAACGGACAAGCCGGTCAGCAAAAGACGATTGGGAATGCGGCGCGTGGCCAGGTCGTTGACGGCCGCAATGCTCACCAATAAGAGCAGCACCGCGTTGAGATATTGCTCGGTTGGCATGGCGATCCTCCAAGAAAAAACCCTCCGGGCGAGATGCCCCGGAGGGTTCACGGTGACGCTTAAGCAGTCTTCAGTTTCGAACCGATGAAGTCGAACATGTCCGACAGCTTGCCACCCAGTGCGGTAGCGGCGACAACGATGCCGACACCGACCAGCGAAGCGATCAGACCATATTCGATCGCGGTCACACCGTTTTCGTCAGCGGCAAACGTTTTGACGGCAGAGATGAAGTTGCTCATGAAAAACTCCCATATGGTAGGTTAATGAAACACCGACACGCTGTTGAGCTGCCTGTTGCGGCTGACTGCACCGCATTGCGTGTCAGTGAGTTCACTATACGAGGTGATGCCGCACGGCAAGTTGACTATGAACAACTTTGCTTAACGGAACTATATTTTGTAGAAAAGAATGAAACCAGACCAACCCTAAGCCAGACGCATGACAGCATGGACAGAAAGCGCTTATCTCGACAAAAATTGCATTCTCGCAATTGAAAAGAATGCAAAAAGGCTATATTCTGTTCAGCTTGCTCTTTGTGAAAGTCCGGCTGACGACATTGCTGAGAACGACATGGATTCGCTTCTGAAACACATGGTGGACATGACCGGTCACCGCGACCACGCGATGCTCGACATCTCCGTGATCTCGGCGGTGCAGGAGCTGGCTGGCGCCATTCAGACGCGGATTGTCAGTATCCAGGGTGGGGCCGGACAGCAGGTGCTGCGCGCGCGCGCCAGTATCCGCCGGGGCAGCGCTGCGCAGCTCGAAGAGTCGTACGAAGCGACGCCGGGCGAGCCGCTGGCCGTCTATCCCGAGCTGGCGCGCTGCCTGGGCGAGTGCCGCGCCAGCGCCGAGTCGGTGCAGCCCGACGGCACCCGCATCCTGTGGCTGCCGCTGTGGTTCGGCGACAAGGCCGGCGCCTGCCTCGAGATCCGCAACGACCACCCGTTCGCCGCCGACACGCTGCACACGGTGGGCGGCATCGTCGGCGTGTACCGCAACTTCCAGAACCTGCTCGACTACAGCGAGCGCGATTCCCTTACCGGCCTGCTCAACCGCAAGACCTTCGACGACCAGCTGGCGCGCATGCTGCATGGCGCCCACGAACCCGACGCGCGCCAGGGCGGCCAGCCCGAGCGGCGCCAGCCGCACGCCGAGGAAAAGCAATGGCTGGCGGTGGTCGACGTCGATCATTTCAAGACCGTCAACGACAAGTTCGGCCATCTGTACGGCGACGAGGTGCTGATCCTGATCGCCAACCTGCTGCAATCATCGTTTCGCGCCCAAGACCGGGTATTCCGCTTCGGCGGGGAGGAATTCGTGGTGCTGCTGCGCTCGACCACGCTGGAAGCCACCTGGAAGATCATCGAACGCTTCCGCAGCAACGTCGAGCAGCACGTGTTCCCGCAGGTAGGACGGGTGACGGTGAGCGTCGGTTTCGTGGCGATCCGCGCATTCGAATCGCCGGTGGTCACGCTGGGCCACGCCGATCAGGCGCTGTATCACGCCAAGAGCAGCGGCCGCAACCGCGCCTGCCACTACGACGACCTGGTCTCGGACGGCGTGCTGCAGACGGTCGCCTCGAACGACACCGCCGAATTCTTCTGATCACGACAGGCAGCGAAACCGTGCCCCGTCCCCGGTGCAACGCGCAGCGGGTGTTCGAGCCTATTCCAGCGCCAGGAAGCGCTGCGGATCCACCTTCCACTTCTCGGCCGACTCGTGGCTCACGATCTTGTCGGCGCCGCCGAAACCCACGCCGCGCGATAAGTCCACGGTTTCCGGCTTGATGTAAGTCTGGCTTTTCGTGCTGTAGAACACGTTCACCTTGGGCGTGAGCAGACTGCTTTCGTGCGGCTCGACCACCACGCCCAGGCGGCCCGATTCCAGCAGCACCAGCGTGCCGACCGGGTAGATGCCGACACAGCGCATGAATTCCTGCATGAGGATCGGGTTGAACTGGAACTTGCTCCATTCGTACATCTTGCGCAGTGCCTCGGCCGCCGGTATGCCCTTGTGATAGCAGCGATCGGCCGTGATGGCGTCGTAGACGTCGACGATCGCCGCCATCTGCGCCAGTTCGCTGATCTCGTTCTCGCTCTGGCGGTCCGGATAGCCGCTGCCGTCGCGCCTTTCGTGGTGATGCAGCGTGATGTCGAGCGGGATTTCGCCGATCTCCGGCGAGCGGCACAGGATCTCGTAGCCGTCGCGCGGATGCTTGCGCACCACCGCGAATTCCTCGTCGGTCAGGCGGCCCGGTTTGTTCAGGATGTGGTCGGGGATCAGCGCCTTGCCGGTATCGTGCAGCAGCCCGCCGATGCCGGCCTGGTAGACCGTCGCGGCGTCCATCTGGCGCGAGCGGCAGAAGGCCACCAGCAGCGTGCACACGCTGACCGAGTGCTGGAAGGTGTAATCATCCTTGTTCTTGATGACGCACAAGCCGAGCAAGGCGCTGGCATTGCGCAGGATCGAGGTCGTGATGCTTTCGACCACCGGCGCCACCTTGTCGAGCTCGACCGCCTTGCCCAGGCGCGCATCCTGCATCACCGTGCGCACCAGGCCGGCGGCCTGGCGCCGGATCGACACCGCACGCTCGAATTCCTCGGCCAGCGTCACGCGCAGCGGCATCACCGGCTTGCTTGCGATCGCCGTGAGTTCGGCTTCGGTCGCGGCCTGGGCTTCTTCCATGGTCGGCGCATCCTCGACATCCATGCCGCGTGCGCAATCGATCGTCACGCCACGGATGCCGGCCTGCATGATCTTGAGGATTTCTTCGTCGCGGGTGAGGACGAAACGGTTGCGGACAAAGGGGTGCTCCATCCAGCCGCAGTCCAGATCGTGGATGAACATCCCGACCCGCAACTGCGATGCATCGACTTTCTTCAACATGAGACTGACTTCAAGGTGTAGTAATCGCGCCGACTGGCGGTCTTTCAGTATAGCAAGTGTTCCACTTGTATTGCTCCTGAGAAGATACCAAAAGGCTAGCCTTGTATCCTTGAAGCTACATTTGTGTATATAGCACATCAAACCAAATTCACGCATTTTTTCCTTCGCCAGCCACAGTATGCAGCCAGCATGGAACGAGCACGCTTGGCTTGCCGCCCATGCTTGACGTTTACGTTAACGTCATATACCGTACAGAGACCACCGATCGCACCCGCAATCCAAGGAACACCATGAACGACATCACTCCCGCTGCCAGGCTCGACCTGCCGGAGCAGCCCAGGCTGGCCAACAAAGTGCGTTTCGTGACCGCCGCTTCGCTGTTCGATGGCCATGACGCCTCGATCAACATCATGCGCCGGATCCTGCAGTCGAACGGTGCCGAGGTCGTGCACCTGGGTCACAACCGCTCGGTCGACGAAGTCGTCACCGCCGCACTGGCCGAAGACGTGCAAGGCATCGCCATCTCGAGCTACCAGGGCGGCCACGTCGAATACTTCAAGTACATGATCGACCTGCTGCGCCAGCGCGGCGGCGCCCACATCAAGGTGTTCGGCGGCGGCGGCGGCGTGATCGTCCCGAGCGAGATCGACGAACTGCATGCCTACGGCGTCACCCGCATCTTCAGCCCGGAAGATGGCCAGCGCATGGGCCTGGTCGGCATGATCCGCTCAATGCTGGAAGCGTGCGACGTCGATTTGTCGGCCTACGCGCCCACTTCGCTGGCGCCGCTGCAAACCGGCGCGATCGAAGCGCGCCACCGCCCGCTGGCCCAGCTGATCACCGCGCTCGAAGCCGGCAAGGCGGCGCCCGCGCTGCACAAGCAGATCGTCGACAGCGCCGAAGCTGTGAAAGCGCCGGTACTGGGCATCACCGGCACCGGCGGCGCCGGCAAATCCTCGCTGACCGACGAGCTGATCCGCCGCATCCGCCTCGACCAGGACGACCGCCTGAACATCGCCGTGATCTCGATCGACCCGTCGCGCCGCAAGTCGGGCGGCGCCCTGCTGGGCGACCGCATCCGCATGAATGCGATCAATCCATGGAACGGCCAGAGCCGCGTGTTCATGCGCTCGCTCGCCACGCGCGAAGCCGGCTCGGAAATCTCGCAGGCGCTCCCTAGCGTGATCGCCGCCTGCAAGGTGGCCGGCTTCGACCTCGTCATCGTCGAAACGTCCGGCATCGGCCAGGGCGACGCCGCCATCGTGCCGCACGTCGACCTGTCGATGTACGTGATGACGCCGGAATTCGGCGCCGCCTCGCAGCTGGAAAAGATCGACATGCTCGACTTCGCCGACTTCATCGCGATTAACAAATTCGACCGCAAGGGCGCACAGGATGCGCTGTGCGACGTCGCCAAGCAGGTCCAGCGCAACAAGGAGCTGTGGAGCCAGTCGCCGGACGACATGCCGGTCTACGGCACGCAAGCCTCGCGCTTCAACGACGATGGCGTCACCGCCCTGTACCACGGCCTGCTGCCGGCCCTGCTCGAGCTCGGCCTGCACGCGCAGAGCCCCAAGCTGCCCAGGCCGACGCTGAAATACTCGAGCGGCAAAAACGTGATCGTCCCGCCGGCGCGCACGCGCTACCTGGCCGAGATCGCCGACACCGTGCGCGGCTACCATCGCAACGTCGGCAAGCAAGTCAGACTCGCGCGCGAGCGCCAGCAGCTGAGCGAGACCAAGCGCATGCTGGCGGCCGTCAACCGCGACGTGGTGCTGGACGACCTGATTCTCGAGCGCGACAACGCGATGGCGGGCGAGGCCAAAAGCCTGCTCGCGGCCTGGCCGCAGCTGCAGGCGACCTACGCCGGCGACGAGCACGTGGTCAAGATCCGCGACAAGGAAATCTGCACCAATCTGACCTACACGACCCTGTCCGGCAACAAGGTGCGCAAGGTCGCGCTGCCGCGCTTCGAAGACCACGGCGAGATCCTGCGCTTCCTGATGCTGGAAAACGTGCCGGGCGCTTTTCCCTATACGGCCGGCGTGTTCCCGTTCAAGCGCGAGGGCGAAGACCCGACCCGCATGTTCGCCGGCGAAGGCGACGCCTTCCGCACCAACCGCCGGTTCAAACTGGTCTCGCAGGGCATGGATGCGAAACGCCTGTCGACTGCGTTCGACTCGGTCACGCTGTACGGCGCCGATCCGGCGCTGCGCCCCGACATCTACGGTAAAGTCGGCAACTCGGGCGTGTCGATCGCCACGCTGGACGACATGAAAGTGCTGTACGAGGGTTTCGATTTGTGCAGCCCGAGCACGTCGGTCTCGATGACGATCAACGGCCCTGCCCCGACCATCCTGGCGATGTTCATGAACACCGCGATCGACCAGCAGATCGACAAGTTCACGCAAGAGAATGGCCGCGTACCCAATGCGGACGAAGCGGCGAAGATCAAAGCCTGGGTGCTGGCCAACGTGCGCGGCACCGTGCAGGCCGACATCCTGAAGGAAGACCAGGGCCAGAACACCTGCATCTTCTCGACCGAATTCTCGCTGAAGGTGATGGGCGACATCCAGGCCTACTTCGTCGACAACCAGGTACGCAATTTTTACTCGGTGTCGATCTCGGGCTACCACATCGCCGAAGCCGGTGCGAACCCGATCTCCCAGCTGGCCTTCACCCTGTCGAACGGTTTCACGTTCGTGGAAGCGTATCTGGCGCGCGGCATGCACATCGACGATTTCGCGCCCAACCTGTCGTTCTTCTTCTCGAACGGGATGGATCCGGAATACACGGTGCTGGGCCGCGTGGCGCGCCGCATCTGGGCGGTGGCGATGCGCGACAAATACGGCGCCAATGACCGCAGCCAGAAGCTCAAGTACCACGTCCAGACCTCGGGCCGCTCGCTGCATGCGCAGGAGATCGACTTCAACGACATCCGCACCACCCTGCAGGCGCTGATCGCCATCTACGACAACTGCAACTCGCTGCACACCAACGCCTACGACGAGGCGATCACCACGCCGACCGACGAATCGGTGCGGCGCGCGCTGGCCATCCAGCTGATCATCAACCGCGAGTGGGGCCTGGCCAAGAACGAGAACCCGAACCAGGGCGCGTTCATCATGGAGGAACTCACCGACCTGGTCGAGGAAGCGGTGCTGCAGGAATTCGAGCGCATCGCCGAACGCGGCGGCGTGCTGGGCGCGATGGAAACCGGCTACCAGCGCGGCAAGATCCAGGAAGAGTCGATGCTGTACGAGCACCGCAAGCACGACGGCTCGCTGCCGATCATCGGCGTGAACACCTTCCGCAATCCGAAGGGCGCCGCCGCCCCGGCGACGATCGAACTGGCGCGCTCGACCGACGACGAAAAACAGTCGCAGCTGACGCGCCTGGAAGATTTCCACCAGCGCCATGCTGCGCAAAGCCCGGCCGCCTTGGCTGCACTGCAGCAAGCCGCAGTCGACAACGACAACGTGTTCTCGCGCCTGATGGACGCGGTGCGGGTGTGTTCGCTGGGCCAGATCACGACCGCGCTGTTCGAGGTGGGCGGACAGTATCGGCGCAATATGTAGACGCCTCTAATAAGAAGCGGCGCCTGGCCGCCTTACCCAAGGGTTTCCTCACATTGCGGCGGGGAAACCCTTTTTTGTTATCGCACCTGCACAATTGCGCGCGGGATAGTCAAGACGTCGTGATACCATTTAATTCCTAGTCATTAAGCTATCGTCATGCGCACCCGGGTTTGCATCACCATCGACACCGAATTCAGCATCGGCGGCGCGTTTGCGGATGCGTCGCGCATCCCGGTCGCCGAGCAGAACGTCTGGTGCAACGTCAATGGGCGCTCCGAAGGTCTGGGCTTCATGCTCGACACCTTCCGCCGTCATCGCGTCGAAGCCACCTTCTTCGTCGAGACCGTCCAGCGTCACTATTTCAAGAACGATCCGATGCGTCCGATCGCCCACCAGATCCGCAACGCCGGCCACGAAGTGCAGCTGCATTCGCATCCGTGCTGGTCGCTGTTTGCGCACCAGGACTGGCCCGAACGCGCGCGCGCGCAACGGCGCCTCGACGATTTCGCCGGCCGCCCGCTCGAAGATTCGGTCCAGCTGCTGCAGCAAGGCATCGACACCTTCGCCGACTGGGGCGTGGAACGGCCGACGGCTTTCCGCAGCGGCAACCTGCAGCATGACGAGAACCTGTTCAAGGCGCTGGCCCAGGTCGGCATTCCGTACAGCTCCAACGTGGCCGTCGCCGTGTTCCACACCGGCCAGGCGGATTACGCGCTGTACAGCGGCACTCACGAGCGCCATGGCGTGCTCGAATGCCCGGTGCTGACCTATTCGGACTGGAAAGTCGGTTCGAAACGCCACATGAAGGCGCTGACCATCGCCGGCACCAGCTTTTCCGAAATGCGCATACTGCTCGAAAAAGCGTATGCGGCCGAAGTGCCGCTGGTGGTGATCCTGACCCACCCGTTCGAATACGTGCAAAGCACCGATTCGCAATACAGCCATACCCGGCGCCACGCCGTCACCCAGCAGCGCCTGAAACAGCTGTGCGCCTGGCTGGAGCAGAACGACGACCGCTTCGACGCCTGCGGCATGGCGCGCGCCGCGCGCGATCCGGACTGCCGCGACGAGCGCAACCTGCTGCTCGACAGCCCGATCTGGCACAGCCTGCCGCGCATGGGCACCCAGGTCGCTTACGACCGTTTCGGGCGCTTCGCGCTCGCCTGCACGAGGCCCGCCGCAGCATGACGACCACCTGGATCAACCGCCAATTCGGCACCTTCCGCGGCCTGGTGCGCCTGGGCCTGGCCTACGCCGAGCTGGCCACCGGCCGCTTGTCCGCCTTCCAGCTGCGCCGTCCCGAGAACGTGCGCCGCCTGGTGTTCGTCTGCCACGGTAATATCTGCCGCAGCGCCATCGCGCACCGCCTCGCGCTGGCCGAGGGCTTGCCGGTCGCGTCGCTCGGCCTGTCGACGTCGACCGGCGCCAGCTCGCCCAAGCAGGCGGTGGCCGCGGCCGCGCGCGCGCAGGTCGACATGAGCACGCACCGGGCGACCGACTTCACCGATTTCGAGGTGCAGCCGGGCGACCTGTTCCTGGTGATGGAAGTGCGCCAGGCGCACAAGCTGCGCCGCCGCCTCGGTGCGCGCGACGACGTCTACGTCTGCCTGCTCGGCATGTGGGGCTCGCCCGTGATGCCGCACCTGCACGACCCGTTCACGCTGAGCGACGCCTATTTCGACACCTGCTTTGCGCGCGTGAAGACGGCCGTGCGCCGCCTCGGCGACGCGCTGCCGCACCTCAGGACCGTCGAGGCCGGCCAGAGGAAAACCGGATGAACCCGCGGATGCCGTCGACGCAGCTGCCCGCCGTGGTGGTGGGCATCGAGACCCCGATCGGCCTGACCGTGATCCGCGACCTCGGCAGCCGCGGCGTGCCGGTGATCGGCGTCGGCCGCTCGGATGCGGCGCTCGGGCTGGCTTCGCGCTACCTGCGCCGCGGCGTGCTGCGCGCGGGTTCGGCGCAGGGCCTGATCGACCAGCTGGCCGCGCTGGGCCAGGAGCTCGGGCGCGCCTGCCTGTTCGCGATCTCGGAAAACGACATCGAACTGCTGAACCGGCACCGCGACCGCCTGACCAACTTCACCATCATGTTCGCCGACGAGCGGCGCATGGCCAGCGTGCTGAACAAGGATGCGACCTACGCCGCCGCCGCGCGCGCGGGCGTGCGTGCGCCGCGCACCGAGCAGGTGACCAACCTGGCCGAGGTCGAGGCGCTCGGCGCTACCCTGCGCTTCCCGGTGGTGCTCAAGTGGGCCAATCCGCACGAGGCGATGGCGGTGCTGGGTCCGTTCGGCCTGGGCATCGACAAGACCCGCTATTGCCACTCGGCCGCCGAACTGATCGACTACCTGCGCCCCTACGGACGCGCCGGCGTGTTCCCGCTGATCCAGGAATACTGCGCCGGCTACGGTCTGGGCCAGTTCGTGCTGATGAAGGATGGCGTCGCGCATTACACCTTTCAGCACCGGCGCGTGCACGAATGGCCGCCGGAAGGCGGCTTTTCCAGCCTGTGCGAATCGGTCGGGGCACGGGAACACGCGGCGCTGATGGAAAAATCGATCGCGCTGCTGCGCGAACTCGAATGGGAAGGCGTGGCCATGGTCGAATACCGCTACGACCCGGCCACCAACGAGGCCGCGCTGATGGAAGTCAACGGCCGCTTCTGGGGCAGCCTGCCGCTGGCCTACCACGCCGGCGCCAGTTTCCCGTATTTGCTGTACCGCCTGTTCGGCCTGGGCGAGGCGATCGTGCCGGCCGCCTACCGCGCGGGCGTGCGCTGCCGCTACATGCTGCCCGAGACCAAGCGCCTGCTGCGCATCCTGTTTGCCCAGCATAAGATCCCGGACCGCAAGCTGCGTTTCGCGCGCGGCGCCGAACTGGCCGGCTACCTGTTCGACTTCGTGCGGCCCGGCAGCCGCTATTATGTATTCGACACGCGCGACCCCGGTCCCTTCTTCAGCGACCTGAAGCAGATGGCGAAAAAAGCGCTCGGCCCGGTCCTGCCGCAACGCCGCCCGGCCCCGGCCCAGATCGAGCAGGACGCGCGCAAGGGCCACTGAGGCTCTAGAATGAGGTCATCGCCGCCACGGAGACCAGGATGCCCATCAAGCCGGAGCAACTCGCCACCCTGATGCAGGAGGTGGAGCAGGAAGACCCGATCGATTTCGCCGACCTGCCCTTTCCCGAGGACGATCTGCGCCAGCTGGTCGCCGAGCACTTGTGCGAGATGGCGGCGTCGATGGAAAACTTCAGCACCGAAGACCGTCTCATGACCCTGCTGGCCGTGTCCGCCAAGCTGGTGCTGGAAAACCTGGTGCTGCACGTGCAGCTGCTGCGCCGCCACGGACTGCCGGTCGGCGACAACGTCGACGCCCTGCTCAGCCGCTTGCGCAACAACGACGGTGCCGATTGAACCACATCCCTTGCCAGATTGTTACATGGTGATGACGACGCGTTGTCCGGCGACCACTGAGCAAGGGAAGATTTGCAACATCGATGTTCAGTCGTGCGGTTTTCTAACTATTCCTTCAGGTATTATTGTTGGCGAGGAAATTCCGTAGATAAACGGAATGCAAGCCAACACCACAAGGATTTTAGATGCCGCGTCACGCCACCAAGCTCAAACTCATCGCTGCCGTCGTCTCCGGCGCTTTCCTGATCGGCGGCCTGTCGGCCTGCCATCGTAGCCAATCGACTGCCAGCCTGCTCGCCGACGCCAAGCAATACCAGCAAAAGGGCGATACCAAGGCGGCGATGATCCAGCTGAAGAACGCTGTCGAACAGAGCCCGGAAGACGGCGAGGCGCGCATGCAGCTGGCCACGCTGGAATGGGATATGGGCGATGCCATCTCGGCCGACAAGGAATTGCACAAGGCGCGCTCGCTCGGCATCGCCGACGACCGCGTGCTGCCGATGATGGGCAAGGCGATGCTGCAGCAAGGCCATGCCAAGGAACTGCTCGACGAAATCCCGGCCGCCAAGGCCGCCCGCTCGCCGCTCCTGCTGGCCCTGCGCGGCAACGCGCTGCTGGCGACCGGCAGCGCCGACGAGGCCAAGCAGGCTTACGAACAGGCGCTGGCGCTGAACCCGAACGAGGGCGAAGCCATACTCGGCCTGGCGCGCCATGCGATGGGACAGAAAGACCAGGACGGCGCACAGCGCTACATCGCCGAGGCGCTGGTCAAGGATCCGAAGAACCCGGACGTGTGGATGGCCCACGGCGCCATGCTGCGCCTGCAGGGCAAGCAGGCCGAGGCGCTGGCCGCCTACGACCAGGTGCTCAAGCTCAATCCCGAGCACCGCACGGCCCACATCGAAAAAGCCTACATGGAGATCGGCTTCGGCAAGTTCGCGGAAGCGAAAGCCGAGATCGAAGCGGCCCGCAAGGCGGCGCCGAACAACCTGCTGGTCACCTACACCCAGGCGCTGTACGACTTCTCGCAGGGTAACTTCGCCGCCGCCGAAGAGTCGCTGCAACGCGTCCTCAAAAGCGCGCCCGAGCACATGCCCAGCGTCCTGCTGGCCGGCGCGTCCGAGCTGAACCTGGGTACGCTCGAACAGGCCGAGCGCCACCTGCGCCACTACCTGGAAAGCAACCCGACCGACCTGTACGCGCGCAAACTGCTGGCCCAGACCCTGCTCAAGGGTTCGCAGCCGGCCGACGCCGCCGCCGCGCTGGCGCCGGTGCTGAAGGATTCGACCCAGGATCCGCAGCTGCTGGCCCTGGCCGGCGAGTCGTACATGCAGGTGCGCGACTTCGACAAGGCCAACGTCTACCTCGAAAAAGCCGCTGCGCTGGCGCCGAAGGCCGCCGCGGTGCGCACCTCGCTCGGTCTGGCCAAGCTGGCCCAGGGCGACCAGGCGCGCGGCATGAGCGAACTGGAGATGGCGACCTCGCTCGATCCGAAGTCGCCCCAGGCCATCATGGCGCTGGTGCAGACGCAGATGAACCTGAAGCAGTACGACAAGGCGCTGGCCTCGATCCAGTCGCTGGAAAAGCAGCAGCCGGACAACGCGCAGGTGCAGAACCTCAAGGGTGCGGTCTACATGGCCCAGAACGACCGCGCCGACGCCCGCGCCGCCTTCGAGAAAGCGGTGGCGCTGCAGGCGACTTACTTCCCGGCCGTGACCAACCTGGCGCGCATGGACCTGGAAGACGGCAAGCCGGACGCCGCCAAGGGACGTTTCCAGAAGGTGCTGGACAAGGACAAGAACAATTTCGGCGCGATGGCAGCCCTGGGTGACCTGGCGATGGCGCAGAAGAAGACCGACGAAGCCACCAGTTGGTATGAAAAAGCCAGCAGCGCCAACCCGGACGCGGTCGTCCCGGCGCTCAAGCTGGGGCAGCACTACCTGCAGATCAACCAGCCGCAAAAGGCGCTGACGCTGGCGCGCAAGTTCCAGACCGCGAACCCGACCAACCCCGAACTGCTCGATCTGGTTGGCGAAGCCCAGGTCGCGACCAAGGATTACAGCAGCGCGCTCGACACCTACAGCAAGCTGGTCGCCGTGGTGCCGAAATCGGCCCAGGCCCAGCTGCGCCTGGCCGGCGTGCACATGCTGCTCAAGAACGACAGCGAAGCGGCGTCGGACGTCAAGCGCGCGGTCGAACTGCAACCGAACTTCCTGCCGGCGCGCGCCGCCCAGGTCCAGCTGGCGATGCGCGCCAACCGTCCGGACGATGCGCTGGCCGTGGCGCGCGACCTGCAGAAGGCCGATCCGAAATCGCCGGCCGGCTTCGCGCTCGAAGGCGACCTGCTGATGGCGCAGAAAAAGCCTGCACCCGCGGTCGCCGCCTACGACAAGGCGCTGTCGCTGAAGAAGTCGAACGAGCTCCTGATCAAGTCGCTGATGGCGATGAACGCATCCGGCAAGGGCAAGGAAGCCCAGGCCCGCGCAGCGCAATGGCTGAAGGAGAACCCGAACGACCAGGCGGTCGGCATGTTCGCGGCTGAAACCAGCCTGGCCAACAAGGATTTCAAGACGGCGATCGCCCAACTGCAGGCGCTGCTCAAGGCCAATCCGAACAACCCGGTTGCCCTGAACAACCTGGCCTGGGCCTATCAGCAGGAGAAGGATCCGCGCGCCCTGGCGACCGCCGAACAGGCCTACAAGGTCGCCGGCGACAACCCGGGCGTGATGGACACCCTGGGCTGGCTGCTGGTCGAACAGGGCGACACCACCCGCGGCCTGCCGCTGCTGCAAAAGGCCGGCGGCATCGCACCCAATGCACCCGAGATCCATTACCACCTCGCGGTCGGCCTGAACAAATCGGGCGACAAGCAGGGGGCGCGCAAGGTACTGGACCAGTTGCTCGCGCAAAATCGTCCATTCCCACAAATGGAAGAGGCCCGCGCATTGCTCAAGACCTTATAAATCGTTAAGATACTGTTACAAAGTTGCACAAAAAATAAGCCGGCGCCCGCGTTTCGGGGCCGGCCTGCCAAACTAGGGCGTCCGGTACTGATGGGCGCACGAATTACTTGGGGGTAGTCTGCGATGACGACTTTCGAAGATATCAAGAATCCTGAGGGTGAACCGGCCTCATCCCTATCGGACGCTCATGTTTTTGATGAACGCGATAATATGACGCCCTCCAAATTAGAGGATGTTATCGTGAACCACGATTCGTACGGAATCCGGCTTACCGATACCGCTGACGGGCGCAATTCGGCCAGTATGCTGATCAACAAGATGTACGCCTGGCGTGGTTATGCCGGCACGCATCAGTTTAGTGACGACCCGAACCGCATCACCCTCACCGCAACTGACAAAGGCGACGTGGTGGGAACGCTCACCATCGGTATCGATGCTCCGATCGGCTTGATGGCCGACCAGATCTTCAAGGAAGAACTGGATGCCCACCGCAACCGCGGTGCGCGCCTGTGCGAGTTCACGAAACTGGCGTTCGATCCGTCGGTGCGTTCGAAAACCTCGCTCGCCAACCTGTTCCACCTGGCGGTAATCTATGCGCGCGACATCCACCAGTGCACGGATATCGTGATCGAAGTGAACCCGCGCCACCGCCGCTTTTACGAGCGCATGCTCGGCTTCGAGCAGGAAGGCCAGCTCAAGATCAACACCCGCGTCGACGCGCCGGCCTACCTGCTGCGCGTGAATCTGGAATTCGTCACCCAGCAAATCCAGAAATACGGCGGCACCTTCGATGCCGACGGCGCCACCACCGAACGTTCGTTCTACCCGTACTTCTTCTCGCCGCGCGAAGAACGCGGCATCATCAACCGCCTGTTGCGCATGGACGAACAGCAGCAAATCGCCTGACTCCCAATGCCGCCTCCGGGCGGCATTGTCGTTTTCCCTTCAACCCGTTTTCCCTCCCCATTTTCTCGATGAGCATATCGTTTAGCTATGAAAAGGCGTTTTCACGCAATATTGGCTGGGTGACCCCGCAAGAGCAGCAAATCCTGCGCAACAAGCGCGTCGCCATTGCCGGCGGCGGCGGCGTCGGCGGTGTTCACCTCATGACCCTGGCCCGCCTCGGGGTAGCTAAATTCCATATCGCCGATTTCGACACCTTCGACGTCCACAATTTCAACCGCCAGGTCGGCGCGATGATGTCGACCGTCGACCAGCCGAAAGCCGACGTACTGGCGCGCATGGCCAAGGACATCAACCCGGAAATCGACATCAAGATTTTTCCGCAAGGCGTGAACAAGGACAACCTGGGCGAATTCCTGTCCGGCGTCGATCTGTACGTCGACGCGCTCGATTTCTTCGCCTTCGATGCGCGCCAGCAGACCTTCGCCAAATGCGCCGAACTCGGCATCCCGGCCACCACTGCGGCCCCGCTCGGCATGGGCGCCGCCCTGCTCAACTTCCTGCCGGGCCAGATGACCTTCGAAGAGTATTTCCAGTGGGGCGACAAGTCCGAGCTCGACAAGGCGATCCGCTTCGTCGTCGGCCTGGCGCCGGCCGGCCTGCACCGCCCTTACCTGGTGGTGCCGGAATCGGTCAATTTCGCCGAGCGGCGCGGCCCGTCGACGATGATGGCGGTGCAGCTGTGCTCGGGCGTGGTCGGCACTGAATCGCTGAAAATCCTCCTTGGACGCGGCAAGGTCTGGGCGGCGCCGTACGGCGTGCAGTTCGATGCCTACCGCAATAAACTGGTGCGCACCTGGCGCCCGGGCGGCAACAAGCATCCGCTGCACCGCCTGATGATCGCCGTCGCCACCAAGCAGATGAGCAAACAACTGGCCGGAAAGACCGCACAGGCATGAGCATTCCACAACCGATCCACCGCATCCTCGACCTGGCGCGCTGGGCGCCGAGCGGCGACAACACCCAGTGCTGGCGCTTCGAAGTGGCCGGCCCCGATCACGTCGTCGTACACGCCTACGACACCCGCGCCGACACGGTCTACGACCTGGACGGCCATCCGAGCCAGATCTCGATGGGCGCGCTGCTGGAAACCATGGCCATCGCGGCGAGCGAACAAGGCTTGCGCGCGCACGCGACGCGCCGGCTCGAGGCCCCGATCGAGGCGCCGGTGTTCGACGTGCGCTTTACGCCCGATGCGGCCGTCCAACCGAGCGCGCTGATCGGCGCGATCGACAAGCGCAGCGTGCAGCGCCGTCCGATGAGCACGCGCCCGCTCACCCCCACCGAAAAGCGCGAGCTGGAAGCGGCGGTCGGACCCGGCTTTGCCGTCGGCTGGATCGAAGGCTTCGGACCGAAGCTGCAGGCGGCGCGCCTGATGTTCAACAATGCCAAGCTGCGCCTGACCATGCCGGAAGCGTTCGAGGTGCACCGCCGCATCATCCATTGGAACGCGGTGCGCAGCCCGGACAAGGTGCCGGACCAGGCGCTCGGCGTCGACAACATGACCCTCAAGCTGATGAAATGGGCGATGGTCAGCTGGAAGCGCATGTCGACCATGAACACGCTGATGGGCACCTGGGCGCCGCGCCTGCAGATGGACCTGCTGCCCGGCCTGGCCTGCGCCGCCCACTTCGTGTTGAAAGCCAGGCAGCAACCGAGGACCATCGACGACTATGTCGAAGCCGGACGCGCGGTGCAGCGTTTCTGGCTGACGCTGACGAAACTCGGCCTGTTCATGCAGCCCGAGATGACGCCGCTGATCTTTTCCAAGTATGTGCGCGAAGGCACGCCGTTCACGCAGGCCGCCAAGCTGCACGGCCCGGCGCGCCGCCTACAACAGGAAGCCGCCAGCCTGATCTTTACCGACGACGCGTTCCCGGTCTACATGGGGCGCATTGGCGCGGGGCCGGCGCCGACGGCGCGCTCCGAGCGACTATCGGTCGAGCAGTTGATGAAATAATGACAACGGATGCTTTTGGCATCCGTTGTCTTTTTTTCCTCTGTGCAAAATTTATGGCGTTTTACTGTCGAGCTTTTTTACACAAATCTTCTATTTCCACGTAACAATTAATAAAATCTCCTTATAGATCAATTATTTATTGTGATTTATTGAGTCTGGCACGGAACCTGCTTACTGAGAACCGTGCAGCTAACGATAAAACACACAGATACTTTTTACCGATCATTAAGGAGATTCAGATGCGCGCAGCAATCAAAGCCGTGGTAGGCACCGCAATCACCGTAGCCGCAATGTCGGCTGCCCATGCAGACACCCAGCTGTTCAACTGGAACCTGAACCTGCCGAGCGGCGGCCCGACCATCACCGGCATCAACCAGCTGGGCTTCAACGGTGACAGCTTCGTTCAGAACCAGGGCTTCGGCACCGGCGACAGCTTCACCTTCACCGACAACGGCATCTTCAACATCACCACGAAGAACGCCGGCACCAACCTGTTCGGCGGCAACGGCCAGCTGACCGGCGACTACACCGGCGGCAACGGCACCGGCAGCATCAGCAGCGGCCAGATCACCTTCAACGAAGGCGGCATGCTGAACATCTACTACAACCCGACCCAGGCGTACGACAACACCAGCAATGGCGCAACCGTCCAGAACCGCGACGGCGCAGCGACCGGCACCCTGATCGCCAGCTTCCGTCAAGTCGCTGGCGGCGGCGGCGCGATCAACCCGGACGGCACCCCGAACAGCAACGGTCAGCTGACCCTGAACTTCGTGTCGACTTACTTCGCTGACGGCGTCTTCACCGACGAATACGGCACCGCGCTGTCGGCTGGCTACACCATCGGTTTCGTGACCTCGAACGCCTCGCAAGACCTGGGCAACGCCTCGAGCGCCACCGCCCGCGCAGCGCTGAGCGGTTCGGCTGACACCATGAACGCCCCGCCGGCATACTTCTACGTCAACAACGGCGGCCAGCTGAAGCTGAACACCAACGCCGTGCCGGAACCGGCATCGCTGGCAATCTTCGGCGCCGGCCTGATGGGCCTGGCAGCTCTGCGTCGTCGCAAGTCGAAGTAATTCGACCCGTCGGCAGCTTGAAAAAAACCGGCTTCGGCCGGTTTTTTTTCGTCCATGCGCGGCGTAGCGCATCGATCAATACACCATCAGGCGTGCGGACGGCGCTGCTGCAGATGCTGGTTCAGCTGGTCGATCAATTCGGTGGCCGCGCTGACGATCTGCGCCGACTCGAAGCCGGCCCTGGTCATTTCGCGGAAAAACGAGCGCGCCAGGATCTTGGCCACGTCTTCCGGATTCTGGTACGCCACCCGCACCGATTCGCCGACCCGCTGCTGCGCTTCCTGCAGCAGCGCCATCTGGGCAAAGCGCGAATCGAGCAGGCGCTGCAGCTGCTGCACCTGGATCGACTTGCCGATGAACAGCGCGGTGACCTCGAGCAGGCGCAACTCGGTCTCGCCGAATTCCGGCGCACAGGGGGTGCTGGCGGCGTTGACCACACCCACCAGCTTGCCGTCGATGCGGATCGGCGCGCAGATCAGGCTGGAGCCGCAGTCGGCATGCCGGCGCGCCAGCGGCGCCAGTTCGGAGACGTGGATGTCGGGCACCAGCAGCGCTTCGCCGCTGGCCAGCACGCGCCCGGCGATGCCTTCGCCGCGCCCGACCGAGGCCTCCAGCGCGGCATCCGGCAGGCGGCCGTGGCGCGCGACCAGGCGCATCCGCGCATCCGCGCCCTCCCCGCTGCCCAGCAACATGATCGAACAGCTGGCGGCGCCGATCAGGACCGCCGTGGAGGCGGCTTGCTGGTTCAGGCGGTCCTCCAAGGTGCCGCTGGCGAGAAAGTGCTGCAGATCCTGCAGCCGCACCAGGGGGTCGCGCGCATCGTCCATGCCGTCCTCATCGGTATGAATTGCATTAAATTCAATACGAGCTATGGTATGCGATCCGTGCGATCGAAGCCAGCAGCGTGTGGCCGAAGGTCACGACGCAGCGCGCGGCGTCAGGAAGGCTTTGTGGAACAGGTGGCGCGACAGCAGCAAGGGCGGCATGCGCAGCCAGTTGCCGCGCACGTACAGCAGGAAGCGCGCGCCGGCGCTGGCACGGGTGTCGCAGCTAGGGTGCAGCGGCAGCAGCGCGCGCGCGAACAGCCAGTCCATCAGCGGCAGCAGCACCGGGTTCGGGCCTTGCGGCGCGACCGCCGCCAGCACCGCCGGCGGCACCGCGGTGCCGAACATGCGCGTGGTATGGCGCAACGCATAGAACAGCGGCCGGCCCAGCTCGAGCACGCGCGCGCGCGCGACCAGGCCGTCCCAGAAACCGGGTTCGACGCCGAACTCGCCCAGCAGGCGGTGCAGGTCGAACAGGTCGCGCAAGCCCTTGTCGAATTCGCCGTCGAAGAACAGGTGCACGGCGCTGTGCAGCACCATGTCGTCCGGGGCCAGGGTCGCCAGGCCGGGCATGCCTTCGATCGGTCGCGCGCGGGCGCGCAGGCTGTCGGGATCCGGGCGCACCGGCGCGGTCTCGGGCACCAGCGCATGGTGCACGTCGATGCTGCTGCCGCGCCGCACGTGCGTCATCGGCGGCAGCTCGTGCATCCACTGGCGGTAATAGCGCTGGTCGTAGTCGTCGTGGTGGGTGCCGGCCCAGCCGGCCAGCATCAGCGCCGCCTCGACGTCGTCCAATCTCGCCTTCGGGACCAGCAGGTCGATGTCGCCGAACAGGCGTCCGCGCCCCGCCTCCAGGCCGGCCATCGCATACGCGGCACCCTTGAGCAGCAGCAGCGGCAGGCCGGTCGGCTGCAGCGCAGCCTGGATGCAGGCGACTTCGAAGCGCACCGCCTGCTGGTGGCGTGCGGCCAGCGGGCGCACCCAGTCGAAGTGCGCGCGCGCCGGCGCCGGCACCGACTGCAACAGGCCGCGCGCTTCGATCAGTGACAGCAGGGTCGGGGTCAGGTTGGTCGCCGCGCTCTGGCGCAGCAGCAGGTCCCAGTCGGCCGGCGTGTAACTCACCACCTGGCCGGGGTCGCGCAGCGCGCACACGAGGATCGGCAAACGCTTCATGGCGCCGGCGGCTCGAGCGACGCGAACACGGCGATCGCCTCTTCCAGCTGGCTGTAGCGGAAGTCGTAGATGGCCGTGCGGTCGATGGTATCGGCCAGCGTATTGAAGCCGACCGCGCCCAGCGGGCTGTAATTGAAAGCGTTTTCGGCGACGCGGAAAAAGGCGCGTGCGCGTGCGATCGGTTCGAGCGAGGTAGCGGCGCCGGCTTCGTATTTCGGGAACACGATCCAGGCCGGGCGTGCGCTCTCGTGCGCGCGCGCGATGCTGTCGCTCGGGGCTTTCACGTGCGCGACCGTGCCTTTGGTGGTGTTCTCGACCGGGCGGCTGATCACCGGATCGCGCGCAAAGCCGCGGATCACGTCGATCGAGCGGTTCTTCAGGCTGATCGGGCGCGGCACCGGCACCAACAGACCGTCCTGGGGGCGGATCAGGGCCAGTTCATCGGACAGCAGGCGCCAGCCGCGGCTGACCAGCGCCGCGCACAGCGTGCTTTTTCCCGAGCCGGGCGGCGCCGGCAGGATGGCCGCCAGCCCGTCGCGTTCGACCACGGCGGCGTGGATCATCAGGTAGGCATGGGCGCGCGTCGAGATGCACCAGTTCAGCGCCCACTCCAGCATCGGGAAAGCATGCGCCTGCGGCAGCGGCTCGAACGGCACCAGGCCGTCGATGTCGAACGAGACCTGCGGCCGATACCAGCGGCGCACGCCGCCGGAGCGGCGCATGTGGACGTGGAAGTCGGCGAAATCGTCGAGCGCGCGCAGCGGATAGTCGCCATACAGCGTGGCGATGCCTTCGGCGATACGGTCGATCGGGGAATGGATGCGGCTGACGAAAGGACCGGTCTGCACGCTCAGGCCCGGTCCGGCCAGGCGCGCCGCGAGTTCGGCGCGCGACAGCGATGCCACCGTCAGCATGCGTTGCGGTCCACCAGGAACAGGCGCTTCATGTGCTCCAGCAAGGCGTCGGCCTCGGCCGCGAAATCGAGCGCTTCACCATCGGCACCCTGGTCGGCTTCGAATTCATTTTCCAGTACCGCGGTCAGCGCCGCGTGCGTGGCCGGCCCACCGCGCAGGGCCTGCAGCAGGACCACGGCGGCGTCGTCCAACAGGTGGGTGTCGCCGGACAGGTCGTTGTACAACACGTATTCGCCATCCCACTGCCGGTGCTGCAGGGTTTGCCCCGGCCGCAGCGACCAGGTCTCGCTTGCCGCCACGAACTTTAGTCCATGGTTCCGGCCAGGTAGCCGACGATGTCGTTGGCGTACCACTTCTGGCCGGCGATCGGCTCGTAGTAGCCCTTGGTCGACCATTCGGTCCAGGCCGCTTTGATCGATTCGATGCTGATGAAGTTGACGCGGCCCGACAGCACGTTCAGGTAAGCCGCCATGATGTACTGACCCACGCGGCTGGCGTCGCAGCTGGCGCCGGCCGCGACGCTGTTGCAGGTCTCGGTGTACCAGTTGCTGAAGGTCGCGCAGCTGAAGTGGCGATGGAAGGCATCGGTCTTGGAGCAGCCCGCCGGCCAGCGCGTGTATTGGCCGGCCCAGTAGCTGGGCGGCTGGCCGTTGCAGACCGCTGCCGGTCCTTTGTGGCTCAGCGTGCCGATCTGCTTGTTCTGGCCGATCGCCGACATCGCCGCGGAAGGCGAGATGCCGCAATAGGTGCACGCCATGCCGGGCTGGCTGTACAGGGTCAGCAGCACGCCGGTGGCGCCGGCGCCGGCCCTGGCGAAGCGTCGACGCGACGCGCCCTTGGCCGACAGGCCGGACGCCGGCGCGGCAGGCTGGTCGCCGCCTTCCGGGGTCGGTGCTGGGTTGGTATCGCTGGGGTGACGGTCTTCGGTAGCCACTTCGGTCCTCACTCGGTTCTTCATAACAGTCGGGCACGGCCTACAATGCCACATTCAGCATGGGCAAGCAATCCTTGTGCCAATCAGCCAATCACGGAATGCAACACTTACAGATCAGGGACTTAGGCATTTTTATTGCCTGCCTGATCATCTGACGGACGGCCGTTGTAAAGAAACCTGACAGAATCAGAAATAACTTTCCGGAATAATCAGCACGTCGCCCGGGCGCATCTGCAGGTTGGCAGAAATGTCGCCGCCCTTGATCAGGTCGTCCAGACGCACATTGTAACGCTGTTGCTTGCCATCGACCGTACGGATCAGGCTGGCGCGATTGCCGGCAGCGAATTCCGTGGTGCCGCCGACGGCGATCAGCACGTCCATCAGGCTCATGTCGCGGCGATACGGCAGCGCGGCCGGGCGGGCGGCCTGGCCGATCACACGGATCTGCTCGCCGTAGGTACCGACGAAACCGGTCACGACCACGGTCACCACCGGTTGCTGGATGAACTTGGACAGCGACTTTTCGATGTCGCGCGCCAGTTCCGTCGAGGTTTTGCCCGATGCTTGCAGATCCTCGACCAGCGGCGTGGTGATCTTGCCGTCCGGACGGACCGGCACCGACATCGAGACTTCCGGATTGCGCCATACGATGATGTTGACGCTGTCGCCCGGGCCGATCAGGTAATCGCTGGCGGCGGCCGGGTTATCGACCGGCAGCGGCGTGCGCGTCGCGCAACCGCCCAGCGCGAGCGTGCTCGCGGCGATGAGAGCGATGGCCGAAGTTTTGATCAGGTTCGACTTGTACTTGCCCACGTGAGATCCCTTGCTAAAACTGTTTTGTTATTAAGCCGTTAACAGCGGCGTATTGTATAACATGATGCCAAATGAAAAGACCGCGCACGATTGGAAATTGTTTTTTATTACCATACTGTATCTTTGCGGCATCTTTTCATTTCTTCTGCATCAGCTCGCGGGCATAATTCGCCGGGATCGCATAAGTGATCCCGCTCGGATTGCTGATTGCATTCTCTTTCAGGCCTTTGACGAACACGGCGTTGATCACGCCCACCACCTTGCCGGTCGCGGCATCGTAGAGCGGACTGCCGCTGTTGCCCGGATAGGCCGTGCCGTCCAGCTGGAAGATACTGAACGGGCGGCGCGACAGTGCCGTGATCTGGCGCGCATCCAGTTTGCGCGAGCTCAGCGAGGGCATCACGATCGGCGTGATCGCTGATAAGGTAGCGCGGTTGGTGGCCGCATGCAGGCCCAGCACCATGCCCAGCGGATAACCCGTGAACGCCAGCGACTGCCCTTCCAGCGCGCTGTCCGAATCGGCCAGTTCGAGCGCCGGCAGCGGCGGACCGGACAGGCGCAGGTAGGCCAGATCGTGTTCGGTGTCGCGCGCAACCAACTCGGCTGGACGAAAACGCACCATCTCGCCCTCGCCGATCACGATGCCGAGCTGTTCCATATGGGCAGCATCGGTGCTTTCCGGCACTACGTGGGCATTGGTGATCACGCCCAGGCCGTCACCCACGATGAAGCCGGTGCCGACGAAGGTCGTCGAGGGACTGCGGGTGCGTTCGAAGGTGCCGACACCGACGACAGAGCGCTTGATGTTGGGAATGATTGTGGTGAGTTCGGCAGCATGTGATGCAGTGCTGCAAGAGAGTAGGGTGACGAAGGTCAGCACGCCGCTCAGCCAAGCGTGCACCCCCCTTTGCATTTTAAACATTACAATGAAGCGTTTGATTTTGGGCAAGATGCGATTCACAAGTCTACGCGAGTTCTTGTAGCTGCACAGCAGAAATATTGTCTTAGCGAAATTCTATGAGTTGATTTTATTGACTTATGGATAACAATTGAGCAATATCAATGCGAAAATCGCCTGGTTTATGGTTGCACATTGGAATTTGTGTTGTAGCCGTGGCACCCGGTGACGCAGTGCGTCAAATTTTTCTCTCGTGTAATTGCAATTGCTTAGACTACAAGCGATCATGCGAGGTATTTAATTTTTTCTAGACCCGTGTTAATAAGCAACACGGGTCGTTTATGGTGAGCTGAAGATGGCAGAAATCACGGCCTTACTCCTGAATTTTCTCAAAGCGATTGGCAAGTACCGGTGGTATGCGGTAGCGATCACCTGGACCATTGCCCTGATCGGCTGGGTCGTCGTGCTGCGCATGCCGAACCAGTACGATGCCTCCGCGCGTGTCTACGTCGACACCCAGAGCATCCTCAAGCCGCTGCTGTCGGGCATGACCACCACGCCCAACCTCGAGCAGCAGGTCGTGTTCATGCGCCGTACCCTGATCAGCCGCCCGAACGTCGAGCGCCTGATGCGGATGGTCGACCTGGACGTCAAGGCCAAGAACACCAAGGACCACGACAAGATGGTCGACGAGCTGATGTCCAAGATCTGGATCGCCGGCACCGACCACGACGACATCTACACGATCGGCTACACCTCGGACAACCCGAAGCTGGCCAAGGACGTGGTCGCTTCCTTGATGACCATCTTCGTCGAGGGCAGCTACGGCGGCAAGAAGGGCGACTCCGAAAAAGCGATCCAGTTCATCGACGACCAGATCAAGCAGTACGAACAGAAGCTGGCCGCCGCCGAGAATTCGCTGAAGGAATTCAAGATCAAGAACATGTACATGCTGCCGCACGGCAATGACGACTTCGGCAGCCAGCTGGTCGCCGCCACCGATCAGCTGACCCAGGCCCGCATGGAGCTGTCGGAAGCCGAGCAGGCGCGCAACGCGATCCGCCACCAGATCAACGGCGACCCGGCCAAGCCGGGCGAGACCGTGGTCGATACGGTCATGGTCGATCCGGACCTCGAGGCGCGCATCGTCACCGTGCAGAAGAACCTGGACGCGCTGCACCTGCAGTACACCGACCAGCACCCGGACATCATCGCCAACCGCCGCCTGCTGGACCAGCTGCTGGCCCAGAAGGCCGACCTGGCCAAGCACAAGAAGCGCAGCAGCGACCCGGGCGCCGGCTACAGCCCGATGCTGCAGCAGCTGACCGTGTCGCTGACGACCGCCGAGGCGCGCGTGGCGTCGATGCGCGCCCGCGTGCAGGACTACGAGACCCGCGTCTCGCGCCTGCGCGCCCAGAGCACCTCGGTGCCGGAAGTCGAAGTCCAGCTGGCCCAGCTGAACCGCGACTACCAGGTCAACCACGACAATTACCAGAAGCTGGTCGAGCGCCGCGAGTCGGCCCGCCTGTCGGGTGACCTGACGACCGCCACCGACATGCTGACCTTCCGCGTGATCGACCCGCCGACCGTCCCGAACCAGCCGAGCGGCCCGAACCGCGTGCGCCTGTTCTCGATGGTGTTCGGCGGCGCATTGGTGGCCGGCCTCGCCGTCGCCTTCCTGATGAGCCAGATCCGCCCGACCTTCATGAGCCAGGCAACGCTGCGCGACGTCAGCGGCCTGCCGGTCATCGGCGTCATCGGCATGAATTGGACCGCCGAACAGACCGTGCGCCGTCGGCGCCGCCTGGTGGCCCTCGCAGTCTCGGTCCTGGTGCTGTTTGGCATCTACGGCGCCGGCATGGCTGCGATCCTGGCCCGCCCCACGCTCTAACGCGACGATCACAAGGAGTACAAAGTGAGCATTATTGAAAAAGCGGCCAGCCGGATCGACCAGCAGCGCAGCGCCGCCCCCGCCGCCGGCAACGCGCCGCACATCGAGGGCGCGCACAACGCCGCCCATGCAGCCGAACCCCAGGCGCTCGACACGCTGGTCGTGGCGCCGGCCGCACCCGCCGCAGTGCCGCACAGCGCCCCGACGCCCGACCCGGTCATCGAGACCGCGCGTCCGCAGAAGTTTTCCACCCGCCGCGTCGAACTCGACCTGGCGCGCATGCGCGATCTCGGCCTGGTCACCGCGGCCGCCGGCCGCACCCGCCTGCTGGAAGACTTCCGCATCATCAAGCGCCCGCTGCTGAACCGCGCCTTCTCGGAGCCTGCGGCCAACGGCAACCCGAACAACCTGATCATGATCACCAGCTCGCTGCCGGGCGAAGGCAAGACCTATTGCGCGATCAACCTGGCGATGAGCATCGCGATGGAACTCGACCACACCGTGCTGCTGGTCGACGCCGACGTCGCCCGTCCCTCGGTGCTGCGCACCCTGGGCCTGCCGGCGCACCGCGGCCTGATGGACATCCTGACCGACGACAAGCTCGACATGGCCGACGTCATGTTGCGCACCAACGTCGACACGCTGTCGATCCTGCCGGCCGGCACCACCACCCAGCGCGCCACCGAGCTGCTGGCCAGCTCGACCATGACCAACCTGGTCAGCGAGATCGCCAACCGCTATCCGGACCGGATCGTGATCTTCGACTCGCCGCCGCTGCTGCTGACCAGCGAATCGCGCGTCCTGGCGTCGCACATGGGCCAGATCGTGATGGTGGTCGAGGCCCAGACCACGACCCAGCACGCGGTCAAGGAGGCGCTGAGCCAGCTCAAGGAGTGCCCGAACGTGAACCTCATCTACAACAAGACCAGGGAAATCCCGGGCATCGAAGAGACGTATGACTATCACTACGGCTAAACAGCCGGCTGCGCGCGCGCTGACGCTGGCGCCGCTGGCAATTGCAGCAATGTTGTGGTCGGCGCAATGCCGCGCCGACTGGAAGATTACGCCGCAGCTGGAACTGCGCGAGACTTATAGCGACAACGTTGCCCTGCTGCCCGACAATGTGGCGCAGGGTTCCTGGGTGAGCCAGATCTCGCCCAGCGTGTCCGTGATCGAAAACGGTCCGCGCCTGAAGCTGAACGGGAATGCCCGCTTCAACAGCTACGCGTACAGCAACAGCGACGCGCCGAACCTGCGCAACAACGACAGCCAGTACAACGCCAACGGCCAGGCCGACCTGATCGACCAGCTGCTGTACATGGACGGCTCGGCCTCCAGCTCGCGCCAGACGATCTCGGCGTTCGGCCCGAACAGCAGCAACAGCTTCAGCAACAACAACAATGCGGACCTGCGCACCTGGCGCATCAGCCCCTACCTGCGTCACCGCTTCGGCTCGTTCGCCGACCTCGAAGTGCGTTATGCGCGCGATTCGGTCAGCGGCGGCGGCGCCGGGTACGGCGACAGCATGTCCAGCACGCGCTCGGCCAACCTGAACGGCGGCAGCTCGCGCGGCGTGTTCGGCTGGGGCTTGTCGTACTACCACCAGGACCTGGACGAGCAGTACGCCGGCCGTTCGTCGATGCAGAGCAGCCAGGCCAACGTGCGTTATTTCATCGTGCGCCGCTTCGCGCTGACCGCCAGCGCCGGCTACGACGACTACGAATACCAGGTCGCCACCGGCAACACCTCCGGACGCAGCTGGTCGGCCGGCTTCGACTGGGAACCGTCGAGCCGGACCAGCGTCAAGGCCAACTGGGGCCGCCGCTACTTCGGCAAGACCGCCGCGCTGGACGCGTCGTACCGCACCCAGCATACCAACGCCAGCCTGGTCTACAGCGACCAGGTCACGACCTCGCGCCAGCAATTCCTGGTGTCGTCGTCGTTCGACACCGCGGCCATGTACAACAACCTGTTCGCCTCCATCTATCCGGACCCGGCCCTGCGCCAGGAGGCGGTCAAGGCCTACATCGCCCAGCTCGGCCTGCCGGCCACGCTGACCAACAGCATCAACTACCTGAGCAACCGCTACGAACGCGACCGCCGCCTGCAGGGCAACCTGGCCTTCCGCGGTTCGCGCAGCGGCCTGGTGTTCTCGGTGTTCAGCGACCGCCGCAACTCGCTGTCGCTGGCGCAGACCGACAGCGCGCTGCTGGGCGACCCGCTGTCCAACTACAACGACAACATCAAGCAGCGCGGCGCCAGCGCCAGCTTCGATTACCGGCTGTCGCAGCGCACCACCGCCAACGCCAGCCTGTACACGCAGCACTCGACCTCGCTGGACGGCGCGGCAAGCGGCAGCAATACCGACTTGCGCCTGGGTCTGACGCACGCCTTCGCCGCGCGCATGAACGGCACCGTCGAGTTCCGCCATTCGCGCGGCGACTATGGCCTGAACAGCGCGCCGTATCACGAAAACGCCATCTCGGCCATGCTCGCCCTGATCTACTAAGCGGAGTCTTACGATGTACGAGAGTTACTACGGATTTTCGGCCAAACCCTTCCAGCTGCGCCCCGACCCGCACTTTTTCTTCGGCAGCAAGGGCCACAAGCGCGCCATGGCCTACCTCGAGTACGGCCTGTCGCAGGGCGAGGGCTTCATCATCGTCACCGGCGAAGTCGGGGCCGGTAAAACCACGCTGGTGCGCAACCTGTTCAACCGGCTGCCGTCCGACCAGATCGTGGCGGCCCACATCGTCAACACCCACCTCGATCCGGACGACACGCTGCGCATGGTGGTGTCGGCCTTCGGCCTGCCGTACGAAGGGGCCAGCAAGACCGACCTCCTGACGCGCCTGGAGCGCTTCCTGTGCGACATCGACCACCAGGGCAAGCGCGCCCTGATCGTCATCGACGAAGCGCAGAACCTGTCGGCGCGCACGGTCGAGGAACTGCGCATGCTGTCGAACTTCCAGACCGACCACAAATCGCTGCTGCAGACCTTCCTGCTCGGCCAGCCGGAATTCCGCGCCACGCTGCACAGCCCCGGCATGCAGCAGCTGCGCCAGCGCGTGATCGCCAGCTACCACCTGGGTCCGATGGATGCGCAGGAAACCCGCGCCTACATCGAGCACCGCCTGGCCACGGTCGGCTGGAACGGCGACCCGGCATTCGACGACGGCGCCCACGAGGCGATCTTCGCCTACAGCGGCGGCATCCCGCGTAAAGTGAACACGCTGATGGACCGCGTGCTGCTGATGGGCTACCTGGAAGAGCTGCACGCGTTCGGCGCGGCCGACATCCAGACCGTCATCAGCGACATCGACGAGGAATTCGAGGCGCCCGAGGGACTGGGCGTGCCGGCCGCCGACACCCTGGCCGGCAGCCACGGCGCCGGCGACATCGACCAGGCGCTGCACCTGCGCGACGAGCGCATCGGCGGCGACCGCCGCGTGACCAGTGTCGAAGTGCTCGACGAACGCATGATGCGTCTCGAGAAGTCGATCGTCTCGGTGCTCTCGATCCTGAAGAAAATCGTCGCCAATCCGCAAGGGGCCGCGGCGACCCATCCAGTGGACAACGAAGAATGAACATGTACGAACTCGCCCCGCGCCGCACGCCGGCCCCGGGTGAACGCATCCGCAACGCGATGACCTGCGACGTCGAGGATTACTTCCAGGTTTCCGCTTTCGCCCCCTACATCGACCGCGCCAGCTGGCCGACGCGCGAATGCCGCGTCGAAGCCAACATGGACCGCATCCTGGCCCTGTTCGATGCGCACGGCGTGCGCGCGACCTTCTTCACGCTGGGCTGGATCGCCGAGCGCTATCCGAACGTGGTCAAGCGCATCGTCGCCGGCGGCCACGAGCTGGCCAGCCACGGCTACGGCCACCTGCGCGCCTCCGACCAGACCCGCGCCGAGTTCGACAACGACATCCGCTCGAGCAAGGCGCTGCTGGAAGACCTCGGCGGCCAGGCGGTGCTGGGCTACCGCGCGCCGAGCTTCTCGATCGGCCGCGACAACCTGTGGGCGCTGGACGTGCTGCTCGAAGCCGGCTACCGCTACAGCTCGAGCATCTACCCGGTCGTGCACGACCACTACGGCATGCCGGAAGCGCCGCGCTTCGCCTTCTACCCGAACGGCACCGACGGCCTGCTCGAAGTGCCGATCACCACCGTGCAGATGATGGGCAAGAACCTGCCGGCCGGCGGCGGCGGCTATTTCCGCCTGCTGCCGTACGCGCTGTCGCGCTGGATGATGGCCAAGGTCAACCGCGACGACCAGCAGCCGGCGCTGTTCTACTTCCACCCGTGGGAAGTCGATCCCGGCCAGCCGCGTCCGGAAGGCATCGGCGCCAAGTCGCGTTTCCGCCACTACGTCAACATCGACCGGATGGAAAGCCGCATCGAAGCCCTCGCGCGCGATTTCGCGTGGGACCGCATGGACCGCATCTTCCTGAACCAAGCATGAACTCGATCATCGAAGCCGCGCAGGCCAAGCGCGCCGCGCCCGCCGACATGGCAGCGCAGGCAGCCGGCCCCTTGAGCCTGCACCTGCTGCAGCCGAACGACTACGCCCGCTGGGACGCTTTCGTGCGCGCCTGCCCGGACGCGACCTTCTTCCACCTGTCCGGCTGGCAGAAGGTGATCGAGCAGTCCTTCGGCATCAAGACCTGGTTTTATTACGTCGAGCAGGACGGCCAGATCCAGGGCGTGCTGCCGCTGGCCGAGATCAAGAGCCGCCTGTTCGGCCATTCGCTCGGCGCGATGCCGTTCTGCGTGTACGGCGGCCCGGCCGCCACCAACGACGCCGCGCGTCCGCTGCTGGACCAGGCGGCGCACGAGCTGGCGCAAAAGCTGGGCGTCGGCCACCTCGAATACCGCGGCATGCAACGCTGCCACCCGGAAGACGCGGCCTGGCACACCAAGGAACTGTACGTCACCTTCCGCAAGGCGATCAGCGCCGACCACGAGGAAAACATGAACGCCATCCCGCGCAAGCAGCGCGCGATGGTCCGCAAGGGCATCAAGCTGGGCCTGCGCGGCGAAGTCGACGACAACGTCGACCGCATGTTCGAAGCCTACGCGCACAGCGTGCACCGCCTCGGCACCCCGGTGTTCCCGAAAAAATACTTCGCCCTGCTGCAGAAGACCTTCGGCGACGAGTGCGAAGTGCGTTCGATCGTCACCGACAAGGGCGAACTGGTGGCGGCGGTATTGTCGTTCTTCTGGCGCGACGAAGTGGTGCCCTACTACGGCGGCGGCATGGACCTCGCGCGCAACGTGGCCGGCAACGATTTCATGTACTGGAATTTGATGGAAGCCGCCGCCAACCGCGGCTGCCGCCTGTTCGACTTCGGCCGCAGCAAGCTCGGCACCGGCGCCTACGATTTCAAGAAGAACTGGGGTTTCACGGCCCAGCACCTGCCATACGAATACAAGCTGTACGGCGCCGACGCCCTGCCGGACAACAACCCGCTGAACCCGAAATACCAGCTGTTCATCAAGATGTGGAAGAAGCTGCCGCTGCCGCTGGCGAACTTCATGGGCCCCTACATCGTGCGTAACCTGGGCTGACACTGCGACTTTGAGCGCGGAAGAGACATCGTGCAAGACCTGCTCCTGCTGATCCACCGGATCCCCTACCCGCCCAACAAGGGCGACAAGATCCGTTCGTACCACTTGCTCAAGCACCTGGCGCAGCACTACCGGGTGCATCTGGCCACCTTCGTGGACGATCCCGACGACTGGCAGTACCTGCCGCACGTGCAGAAGCTGTGCGCCAGCAGCCATTTTGCGCGCATGAACCCGCTGGCCGCGCGCGTCAAGAGCCTCGGTGCGCTGCTGAAGAACCGCTCGCTGTCGCTCGACTACTACCGCGACGCCGGCATGGCACGCTGGGTGCGCGACACCGTGGCCGCAAACGGCATCGAGCGCGTGCTGGTGTTTTCCTCGGCGATGGCGCAGTACGCCGACCCCTACCGCGGCGCGCGCCGCGTGGTCGACTTCTGCGACGTCGACTCCGACAAATGGCGCCAGTACGCCGAGCAGAAATCGTTCCCGATGAACCTGCTGTACCGCTACGAAGCCAGGCAATTGCTGCGCTACGAGCGCCAGGTCGCGCGCGACTACGACGCCTCGCTGTTCGTGTCGGCTCCGGAAGCGGAGCTGTTCCGCCAGCTGGCGCCGGAGAGCAGCGCCAAGATCGGCCACTTCAGCAACGGCGTCGACACCGATTATTTTTCGCCCAACGAAAGCTACGCCAGCCCGTACGCGCCCGGCGAGCGCGCCCTGGTGTTCACCGGCGCGATGGATTACTGGCCCAACGTCGACGCGGTCCAGTGGTTCTGCGACGCCGTGTTCCCGCTGCTGCGCGCGCGCCACCCCGACCTGCGTTTCTACATCGTCGGATCGCGTCCGAGCCCGGCCGTCCAGAGCCTCGGCCAGCGCGACGGCGTGAAAGTCACCGGCACCGTCCCCGACGTGCGTCCCTACATCAAGTACGCCGCGGTGGCGGTGGCGCCGCTGCGCATCGCGCGCGGCATCCAGAACAAGGTGCTCGAAGCGATGGCGATGGCGACCCCGGTGGTGGTCTCGCCGCAGGCGCTGGAAGGCATCGACGCCGTCCCCGGCAGCGAACTGGTGCTGGCCGAGGACGCCCCCGCCTTCGCCGACGCGGTCGACGCGCTGCTGGACGGCCAGGGAAGCGGACAAGCCAACGCCGGCGCCGCCATCGGCCAGGCGGCGCGCGCCAAGGTCCAACGCCAATACAGCTGGTCCAGCAACCTGGCCTGCATAGGAGAGAGCCTCGAATGCAATTGAATCCGCCCCCGGGCGTCCTGCGCGCCGCCCGTCCGATGCCGCTGGCGCCGGCCACCGCCCTGCTGCTGGCGGTCGCCCTGCTCGCACCGTTCCTGCTGTACTTCGGCACGGTGCGCTCGATCATCTCGATCTGGAACAGCTCCGAGACCTTCGCCCACGGCTACATCATCCTGCCGATCAGCCTGTGGCTCATCTGGCGCCGCCGCGATAATTTCGCCCTGTATCCGCCGCAGCCGTATGCGCCCGCGCTGGTGCTGCTCGGCCTGCTCGGCGCGGGCTGGCTGGCCGCCCAGCTGGGCGAGGTGCAGGTGGTGTCGCAGTACATGTTCGTGGCGATGTTCCCGGTCGCCGCGCTGGCCCTGCTCGGCCCGCGCCTGGCCGGCTCGCTCGCCTTCCCGCTGCTGTTCCTGCTGTTCGCGGTGCCGTTCGGCGAAATCTTCGTCGCCCCGCTGATCGACTTCACCGCCAACTTCACGGTGTGGGCGGTGCGCGCCACCGGCATCCCCGTGCTGCGCAGCGGCACCCGTTTCGAGCTGCCGACCGGGAACTGGTCGGTGGTCGAAGCCTGCAGCGGCGTGCGCTACCTGATCTCGTCGATCACGCTGGGCTGCCTGTACGCGTATCTCACCTACCGCTCGCTGTGGCGCCGCGCCCTGTTCATCGGCCTGTCGATGATCGTGCCGGTGATCGCCAACGGCCTGCGCGCCTACATGATCGTGATGATCGGCCACCTCTCGAGCATGCAGCTGGCCACGGGCGTCGACCACATCATCTACGGCTGGCTGTTCTTCGGCCTGGTGATGTTCCTGATGTTCTGGATCGGCAGCTACTGGCGTGAAGACACCGACGCGCCGCGCGCCGCGGTGGCCGATACGGACACTGCCGCATCCGTCGGCGCCCAGGCCGGCGCCGCTGCGACGGTGCCGCGCCGCCTGCCGGCGATGGTCGCCGCCGTGCTGGTGCTGGCCGCGCTGTGGCCGGCCGCCGCCATGGTCGGCGAACGCGCCAACGACAACCCGGCGCCGGTGCGCCTGGACGACATCGCGGTGAGCTGGCCGCAGGCGGCCAACTTCAGCGACTGGCGGCCGTACTACTTCACGGCCGACGCGGAATTCCGGCGCAGCTACAAGGCCGCCGCCGGCCAGGTCGCGCTGACCGTGCTGTACTACCGCAACCAGAACCGCGAAAAGACCTTGATCAGCTCCGTCAACCGCCTGACCGGCTACAAGGACGCCTGGCACGACACCACCCAGACCCGCGTCACCGAGACCATCGGCGGCCGGAGCGTCACGCTGCGCGAGACCGTGCTGCGCAAGGACGGCGGCGGCGCGCTGCTGGTGTGGGACTGGATGCACATCGGCGGCCACGACACCACCAGCAACGTGGTCGGCAAGCTGTGGCAGATGGAATCGAAGGCGCTGCTGCGCGGCGACGACGGCGCGGCGATCATGCTGTCGGCGCCGCTCGACGAGAATCCGGATACCGCCCGTGCGACACTCCACGCGTTTCTATTAGACAATTACAAGAACATCAACAAGGCACTCGCCAACGCGGGCCAACACTAAAGCCATTTAATGAAAGCAAGAAATCAAGCGCCGCTGGTCGTCCACCTGACCTACTCGCTCGATTACGGTGGGGTAGAAACCCTGATCGTCGAAAGCATCAATCGCATGCCGGCCGACCGCTACCGGCATGCGGTCGTGTGCCTGACGAAGTACACCGATTTCGCCAACAAGATCACCCGGCCGGACGTCGAGCTGTTCTCCCTGCACAAGCCGCCCGGCTTGGCGCTGGCGACGCACGCCAAGTTGTTCAAGCTGCTGCGCCGCCTGCGCCCGGCCATCCTGCACACGTATAACCTGGCAGCGGTCGAATACGCGGCTACGGCCATGCTCGCGGGCGTGCCCGTGCGCGTGCATGCGGAACACGGGCGCGACGCGCGCGACCCACAGGGCTTGAACGCCAAGCACAACCTGCTGCGCCGCCTGCTGGTGCCGGCGATCGACTGCTACGTGCCGGTATCGCTCGACCTGCAGCGTTGGTTGCGCGACGTGGTCGGGATTCCGGACGCGAAGAACCTCCTGATCGACAACGGCGTCGATACCGCGCGCTTCGCACCGGACGCCGGCGCCGCGCCGCCGCCCGGCTGCCCGGACTGGGACGGCTGCTTCGTGATCGGGACCGTAGGACGGGTGCAGGACGTCAAGGACCATGCGACGCTGGTCCACGCTTTTGCCATGTTGCGCGAACGCCTGCCTCAGCATGCGCACCGGCTGCGCCTGGCCATCGCCGGCGACGGCCCGCTGCGTCCGGCCCTGGCCGCCCAGGTCGAGCAGGCCGGCCTGGCCGACCTGGTCTGGCTGGCGGGTGCGCGCAGCGACATCGCGGCGATCATGCAACGCTTTTCGGTGTTCGCGCTGAGCTCGATCGCGGAAGGCACGCCGGTCACGCTGCTTGAAGCCATGGCCTGCGGCCTGCCGATCGTTTCCACGCGCGTGGGCGGCATCCCCGACCTGGTGCCCGAAGGCGTGGCCGGCGCGCTGGTGCCGGCGCAGGATCCGGCTGCGCTGGCCGCCGCGCTGGCGCCTTATGTCACCGATCCGGCGCTGGCCCAGCGCCAGGGTGCGGCGGCGCGCCAACGCATCGAGCAACGCTACAGTATCCAAGCCATGCTCTCTGCCTACCTGTCCCTGTACGATCGCCTGACCGGCGTGAAGCCTCCATTTAACGAACCGATTGAGCAACCATGTGTGGAATAACAGGCATTTTTGACATGCGCGGCGGGCGCGCCATCGACCGCGCCATGCTCGGTCGCATGAACGACTCGCAGTTCCACCGCGGCCCGACCGAAGGCGACCTGCACCTCGAACCGGGCCTGGGCTTCGGCCACCGGCGCCTGTCGATCATCGCGCCCGAAAACGGCCTGCAGCCCTTGTTCAACGAGGACCGCACGGTCGCGCTGGTGTTCAACGGCGAGATCTACAACTTCCGCGCGCTGCGCGCAGAACTGCAAGGCTACGGCCACGAGTTCCGTACCCCGTCCGACAGCGAGACCATCGTCCACGCCTGGGAGCAGTGGGGCGAAGAGTGCGTGCAGCACCTGCGCGGCATGTTCGCTTTCGTGATCTGGGACCGGCCGCGCCAGACCCTGTTCGTCGCGCGCGACCGCCTCGGCATCAAGCCGCTGCATTACGCCGTGCTGCCCGACGGCCAGTTCGTGTTCGGCTCGGAATTGAAATCGCTGTTGACCATTCCCGCCCTGTCGCGCGAGATCGACCCGTTCGCGGTCGAGGAATATTTCGCCTATGGCTACGTGCCCGAGCCGCGCACCATCTTCAAGAGCGCGCACAAGCTGCTGCCAGGCCATACCATGACCCTCAAGGTCGGCGCGACGCGCGTCGAGCAGAAGAAATATTGGGACGTGCCGTTCAAGCCGCACTATGCGATGACCGATCGCGACATCGAAGGCGAACTGATCTCCCGGCTGCGCGAAGCGGTCGAGAGCCACCTCGAAGCCGATGTGCCGCTCGGCGCCTTCCTGTCCGGCGGCGTCGACTCCAGCGCGATCGTGGCGATGATGGCCGGGCTGTCCAAGGATCCGGTCAACTCGTGCTCGATCGCCTTCAACGACCCGGCTTTCGACGAGTCGGAATATGCACGCCAGATCGCCGAGCGCTATCGCACCAGGCACCAGACGGAGGTCGTCGACAAGGACGACTACGGCCTGGTCGACACGCTGGCCCACCTGTACGACGAACCGTATGCCGACAGCTCGGCGATCCCGACCTACCGCGTGTGCGAGCTGGCCAGGAAGGGCGTGACGGTAGCCTTGTCCGGCGATGGCGGCGACGAAAATTTTGCCGGCTACCGCCGTCACCGCATGGCCTTCAACGAGCACCGGGTGCGATCGATGCTGCCGCTGGCGCTGCGCAAACCGGTGTTCGGCCTGCTCGGCGCAGCCTATCCGAAAGCAGACTGGGCGCCGCGCGTGTTCCGCGCCAAGACCACGTTCGAGGCGCTGGCGCGCGATCTGGTCGAAGGCTACTTCCATGGCGTCTCGAAGCTCAACGACCGCGAACGCGACCAGCTGTTCTCCGATAAATTCCGCAGCCAGCTGCAGGGCTACCGCGCGGTCGAGGTCATGCGCGGCTACGCCAAGGAAGCGCCGACCGACGATCCGCTGTCGCTGATCCAATACATCGACATGAAGACCTATCTGCCGGGCGACATTCTGACCAAGGTCGACCGCGCCAGCATGGCGCACGCGCTCGAGGTGCGCGTGCCGCTGCTCGACCACCAGTTCGTGGAATGGGTATCCGGTTTGCCGTCGACCTCCAAGCTGCGCAACGGCGAAGGCAAGTACATCTTCAAAAAGGCGCTCGAGCCCTACCTTGGCAACGACGTCCTGTACCGCAAGAAGATGGGCTTTTCGATTCCGCTCGCGGCCTGGCTGCGCGGGCCGCTGGCCGCGCAGATGAAACAGGCAGTCCTGAATCCGGTGCTGCTCGATACCGGCATCTTCAACCAGCAATATCTGAAACAGATGGTAGACGAACATCAGTCGGGCCTGAAGGACCACAGCGTCGCGCTGTGGGGGGTCCTGATGTTCGAAGCCTTCCTCCGCAAGAACGGCGCCGACGTCGGCGCCCCTACGATGAGCCATTGATCATGCGAGTCCTGCACGTCCTCGACCATTCCATCCCGCTGCACAGCGGCTATACCTTCCGTACCCGTTCGATCCTGCGCGAGCAGCGCGCGCTCGGCTGGGAAACCTTCCACGTCACCGGCTCCAAGCAGCACGCGGGCGATCCGTCCACCGGCGGCATCCTCGAGGAGACCTCGGACGGCCTGCACTTTTATCGCACGCCGTCGACCAACGGCGCACTGAGCAAGCTGCCGGTGTTCAACCAGGTCGAGGTGATCGATGGCCTGTCCAAGCGCCTGGCCGAGATCATCCCGATCGTCAAGCCGGACGTGCTGCACGCGCACTCGCCGTCGCTGAATGCGATCGCCGCGCTGCGCGCCGGTAAGAAATTCGGCATCCCGGTGGTGTACGAAGTGCGCGCCTTCTGGGAAGACGCCGCGGTCGACCACGGCACCAGCAGCGAGAACGGCCTGCGTTACAAGCTCACGCGCGCGCTCGAGACCTATGCCCTGAAACGCGCCGACGCCGTGACCACGATCTGCGAAGGCCTGCGCAAGGACATCGTCGCGCGCGGCATCCCGGCGGACAAGGTCACCGTGATCCCGAACGCGGTCGACATCGACAAGTTCTCGCTGGGCGGCAGCGCCGACCTGCAACTGAAGGACAAGCTCGGCCTGGCCGGCTCGCGCCTGATCGGCTTCATCGGCTCGTTCTATGCCTACGAAGGCCTGGACGTGCTGCTGCGCGCCGTGCCGAAGCTGGCCGCGCGCATGCCGGACCTGCGCGTGCTGCTGGTCGGCGGCGGCCCCCAGGACGCGCAGCTGCGCCAGCTGGCCAAGGATCTGAACATCGAAGACAAGGTCGTGTTCACCGGCCGCGTGCCGCACGACCAGGTCAACAAGTACTACGACATGCTCGACGTGCTGGTCTATCCGCGCCTGTCGATGCGCCTGACCGACCTCGTCACGCCCTTGAAGCCGCTGGAAGCGATGGCGCAGGGCCGCCTCCTGGCCGCGTCCGACGTCGGCGGCCACCTGGAACTGATCGCCGACGGCAAGACCGGCGTGCTGTTCCGCGCCGACGATCCGGATTCGCTGGCCGAGAAGGTTGGCGCGCTGCTCGAGTCGCAACAAAAATGGCCGGCACTGCGCCAGGCGGGCCGCGAATACGTCGAGACCGAGCGAAACTGGCCGGTCAGCGTGGCGCGTTACAAGAAGATTTACGGTCGCCTGAGCAGGGCAGCATGACCCATGCGCGCGTGCCAGCCATGCCGCTCTGCCGCAGGGCAGACGGCCAGCGCACGCGCGCTCCCGTCGAGTACTTGAGCGTGTTATTCTTGATCTTCTGTTCCATCCGCAGCCGCGCTATGAGCGGCGCCCCATCCGGAGCCTTGGCGCGCCATGCGTGACATCCTCGTTAGCCTCATCATATTCGGCTTGTTGCCGTTCTCGTTCAAGCGTCCGGCCGTCGGCGCCTTGCTGTTCACCTGGGTCAGCCTGATGAACCCGCACCGGATGTGCTACGGCTTCGCGTTCAACCTGCCGTTCGCGGCGATCATCGCGATCGTCACCACGATCAGCCTGTTCACCTCGAAGGAACCCAAGAAGCTCCCGATCACGCCGGTCACGATCGCGCTGCTGGTCTTCACTGCCTGGTTCAGCTTCACCAGCCTGTTCGCACTGGAGCCCAACCTGGTCTGGATCGAATGGCATCGCACCAGCAAGGAGTTTTACATGGTGCTGATCACGATGATGGTTCTGAACAACACCAAGGATCTGAAGCTGTTCGTGTGGGTAGTGGCACTGTCGCTCGGCTTGTTCGGCCTCAAGGGCGGATTGTTTACAATCATGTCCGGCGGTAACTTCCGCGTGTACGGCCCATCGGGCAGCTATATCGAGGAAAACAACGGCATGGCGCTGGCGCTGGTGACGACGCTGCCGCTGATCTGGTACGTGCGTTCGCTCGTGAACAACCGCTGGCTACAACACGGCATCACATTGATGACGGTATGCACCGCGGTCGCGGCAATGGGTTCCTATTCGCGCGGCGCGCTGGTCGGCGGTGCCACCATGCTGATTTTCCTGTGGTGGCACAGCCAGAAGAAAGTACAGACCGGTGTCGTACTGGTCATCATGGTGGCGCTGATCATGGCCGTCATGCCCGGGGCCTGGTTCGACCGCATGAACTCGATCGGTACCTACCATGAAGACGATTCGGCGATGGGGCGTATCAACGCCTGGCATTTCGCGATCAACGTAGCCACCCATAACATCCTCGGCGGCGGCTTCAACGTATTTACCCCGCGTATGTTTTATGTGTATGCGCCAGAGCCCACCAACTACCACGTTGCCCACAGCATCTACTTCGAAGTGCTGGGCGACCACGGCTTCATCGGCCTGGGCATCTTCCTGGTGCTGATGGCCTGTGCATGGCGCACCGGCACGCGAGTGTACAAGCATTGCATCAAGCAACCCGAATTGCGCTGGGCGGCGCAGCTGGCGCGCATGTCCCAGGTGGCGATCATCGGTTACGCCGTGAGCGGCGCCTTCCTGTCGCTCGCTTACTTCGACCTGTACTACGACATCATCGTCATTCTGGTGGTGCTCGAGAAGGTTTTACTGCTCCAGAAACAACCTGAACAGGTCCATCTTCCCGCGCGCCCGCTCGCGCAGCCATTATGATGAAGTCATCACCGATCACGGCGGCGCGCGAGGCGTCGCCGTACCCAAGCCGTTCGAACATGTCCAACCCGTCGAGCATGTCGCGAAAAGTCTTTTCGACGATGTCTCCAGCGGGACCGGCCGGCCGGCTGTCGATCATGCTGTTCCATAAGATTCCGCTGCAGGCCGATCCATTGGTGCCGGGCGACATGACCTTCGAGCGCTTCGAGTACCTGCTCGATTTCGTGGCCTCGCATACCAACGTGCTGTCGATGTCGGATGCCGTTGCGGCGCTCCAGCGCGGTAACCTGCCCAGCCGCGCGGTCGCGCTGACGTTCGACGACGGCTATGTCGAATGGATCGACCACGTCGCCCCGGCGCTGCGTCGCCGTAACCTGCCGGCCACCTTTTACGTCACCAGCGGCCAGCTGCAGGGCGAGGCGCTGTGGCATGAGCGCATCACCGCAGCCGTGCGCGCCTTGCCCGACCAGGGTGTGACGCTGCCCTACGGCTTCGGCGGCTACGACCGGCTCGACGCGCTGGACAGTCGCGAACGTCTAGTCGCCAAATTGCACGAACGCCTGAAATACACCTCGCTGGACGAGCGTCTGGACGCCATCGCCCAACTCGAAGCCCAGGCGTGCCGCCCGCTGATCCTGCCGCGCCGCTTCGACGCCGCGGCGGTGCGCTCGCTGCACAGCCAGGGTTTCGAGATCGGCGCGCACACGGTCGACCATCCGATCCTGAACGAGTGTTCGCCGCAGCAAGCGCGCGACGAGATCGGCGGCTGCAAGGATGCGCTGGAAGGGCTCATCGGGGGCCGGGTGGACAGCTTCGCCTACCCGAACGGCCGTCCCGGCACCGACTTCGGCGCGAGCCACGTCGACATCGTCAAGGCCTGCGGTTACAAGTCTGCGGTCACGACCAGCACCGGCGCCGCCTCGGGCCGTTCCGACCCGTTCCAGCTGCCGCGCTTCTCGCCCTGGGGCCGAAGCGGCAACCAGATCACGTTCCAGATGGCGCGTAACCTGCTGACCCGCGCCGCGGCGCTGCCGCCGTCGTCAATCGCCGAGGGTGAGACCGACGTGCGCTGCCTGATGATCGCCAGCACCTTCCCGCCGATTCACGGCGGCTCGGCGGTCGTTTACGAAAACCTGTGCCGGAACATGCCGGCCGGCAGCATCCAGGTGGTGACCGCGCACACCAGCTACATCAACGGCCAGGAGATACAGGGCTGGCGCGAACACGACGGCGATGTCGGCTTTCCGGTCGAGCGCATTTCGCTGCTGCGTCCACGCATGCTGCCGGCACCGGCCAACAGCCTGGTCTCGGCGGCGCGCCTTCTGTTCCAGGATCTGCCGCTGTATGCACGGGCCTTCGTGCGCGCCGCGCGCATGATCCGCAAGCACCGCATCAACGTGGTTTGCATCGGCGAACTGATGTCCGGCAGCGTGCTCGGCATCGCTTTGAAAAAACTGCTTAAAGTGAAGCTGGTGATCTACGTGCATGGCGAGGAAATCACGACCGCCGGCCGTGGGCGCCTGCATGGCAACAAACGCGCGCAATACCTGCAGGCCGCCGACAAGGTGGTGGCCGTCAGCTCCTTCACCTGCGATGCGCTGACCAGCCTGATGGGCATGTCGCCGGACGACATCGTGTTGATTCCGAATGGCGTCGACACCGACCTGTTCACGCCCGGGCCGCGCGACGAAGCACTGATCCGCAAGCACGGCCTGGCCGGCAAGAAGATCGTGCTGACCGTCGGCCGTCTGGTGGCGCGCAAGGGCATTGACATGACGCTGCAGGCAATGGCCCAGCTGGTGCAGAAGCGTCAGGACTTGCATTACCTGGTGGTCGGCGACGGCGAGATGCGCACGCAGCTCGAACACACGATTGCCGAGCTCGGCCTGCAGGATCACGTGACTCTGGTCGGCAAAGTGAGCGACGAAGAACTGCTGGCCTACCTGCGCACCTGCGACTTGTTCGTGATGGCCAATCGCACCATGCCAGATGGCGACACCGAAGGTTTCGGCCTGGTGTTCCGCGAAGCCAATGCCTGCCACAAGCCGGTGGTCGGCGGGCGCGCCGGCGGGGCCGTGGAGGCGGTGCGCGACGGCCACTCCGGCCTGCTGGTGGACGGTTACCAGCCGACCGAAATCGCCGCGGCGATCGACCGCATCCTGTCCGATCCGGCGCTTGCCCAGCGCCTGGCGGACAATGGTCTGCAGCTGGCGCGCGACAACAACACCGTCGCCGTGGCTCGCCAGTTCCTGCGCACCTGCGAACGGCTGGTGGCGCCTCGGAGACGCTGAGCGGCGCTGAGCAATGCCGTCGCCCGGCGCCCGGTAGATAGCTGACTACCCCGGCAGCCGCGCGCGCAGGCCGGCCGCCAGGCCGTGCACTTCTTCCAGCAGCGGATGCCGGGTCAGGCGCAACGCCGCATACCAGACCAGCATCACCGGTGGCACCAGCAATATCACGCGCAGCAGCGGAGACAAGGTGTCCGGCAGCAGGCGCTGCACCAGCGCGCAGGCGGCCGCGCTGGCCAGCGCCAGCAGCGCGCTCGGCGCCAGATCCACCACAAAGCGCATTGGGGAAAGGCCGAGCTGGCGCGCCTGGATCAGCATCGCCACCGGCGCGCTGGCCAGCGTGGCCACGCACACCGCCCATGCAAAACTGGCCAGGCTGCCGTCGAACACCAGCAGCGCCAACAGCACGCGCGCGGCGATCATCGCCAACAAAGGACGCGCGGCCAGCGCCGGCCGGCCGATCGCGGTGAGCGCCGGCGGCAGATACTGAAACAGCATCGCCACCGCCGCCGCCAGCGCCAGCGGCGCCACGGCCGGCACGCAGTCGAGCCAGCGCGGCCCGTACAGCGCACGCACCAGGTCGCCGGCCGCGAGCGCGGTCACGGCGAATGCCGGCCAGCCCAGGCCGGTCAGCAGCGCGGTGGCGCGGCGCAGCAGCGGCGCGATCGCCTCGCCGCGGTGGTGCGCATGCGACAGGTAGGAGATCGCGCCATAGTTGATCGTGGCCCCGGCGACGTAGCTGAACAAGGAAACGGTGGAATTGGCGCGGCTGAACAGGCCGACATGGCGGGCGTTGCCGAGCTTGCCCAGCAGGATGTCCGGCAGCGCATTGTTGAAGGCGTCGGCGCAGTTGGCGGCCAGCGTCGCCGCGCCGAAACCGGCGACGCTGCGCCAGTGCCGCAGCGAGGGCAGCCAGGGCAGCCCGGCCGGGCGCAGATACACGCACACCAGCACGCTGGCGCAGATGTTGATCAGGTTGGCCCAGGCCAGGCTCATGGTGCCGAAACCCAGCCAGGCCAGCAGCAGGCAGCTGGCGCAGTAGGCCAGCGTGCCGGCGGCGGTGATCCAGACCTGCTTGTCGGCCGCCAGCTTGCGGATCAGGATCGACTGGGTGATCGAGCCGAACGGGATCACGACGAAACCGAGCGCGAGCACGCGCATCACCGGCACCATCGCCGGCTCGCCGAACCACATGCCGAGCCAGCCGCTGAGCGCAAACAGCACCAGCGCGATCGACCAGGCCGAGACGAACATCACGCCCATCGCCGAGCGCATCTTGTCCGGCGTGAGGTCGGGCTCGCGCTGGACATAGGTGGCGACGCCGAAATCGCGGAACATATGGGCGATGTTGACGAACACCACCGTCATCGAGAACACGCCGATGTCGCGCGGGCTGAGCATGCGCGCGAGCGCGAGGCTGACGACGAAGTTCAGGAACGCCGAGCCCGACGACGAGAAAAAAGTGATGAGCAGGGAGCGCCGCAGGTCGGCCATGGGGTCTCCGGAAAGAAGGCCCGGCGATTGTACACGCTTGTTCTTGCCGCACCACAATGCAGCACGAGCCGGTTCTAAAGAACGTCGCCGCCTGCGCCACTGTGGCAAAATAGAAATTAACCTAAGCCAAATTAACGGTATGCAACATCTACGCGGCCTTGCGAGGCGGCGTCCAGTAGTTTATTCGGAGAAATCGTGTTCTTTCCCTCCCCCGATGCCGGCGCGATCAGCCTGGTCATCCCCACCTACAACCGGGGTGACCTGATCGGCGAGACCATCGACAGTGCACTGCGCCAGCAGCGTCCCTTCGCCGAAATCATCGTGGTCGACGATGGCTCGACCGATGCGACCGCGGCGGTGCTGGCGAGGTTCGGCGAGCGCATCCGCGTGATCCGCGTCGCCAACGGCGGCGTGCAGCGCGCGCGCAACACCGGCGTGGCGGCGGCGCGCACCGATTGGGTCGCGCTGTGCGACTCGGACGACCTGCTCGACCCGGGCTTTTGTGCCACCCTGGACGATTATCTGCGCACGCAGCCCCCGTGCGATGCGGTTTACTGCAATTTCATCGCCTTCGACGAGAACGGCGACCAGCCGGACAAATTCGGGCAAGCCCCGGCCGGTTTCCTGGACGGCGCACGCAAGAACGGCGCGTTCTGGCAAGACGTGCCGAACCTGTACCTGCGCACGCTCGATTATCAACCGCTGTTCCCGTCCGGCAGCCTGGTGCGCAAATCGACGTATGAAACCATCGGCGGCTACGATCCGCGCTTCAACCGGGTCGGCGCCGAAGACTGGGAATTCATGCTGCGCCTGGCCGCGGCCGCGCGCATCAGCCTGTGCGCCACGCCCCTGGTGCGCGTGCGCAAGCATGCCGGCAACGACTCGCTCGACAATGATCGCCAGGTACGCGGCTGCGTGCAGATCCTCGAGTTCGCGCTCGAGCAGCACGCGTACGCCCAGCGCCACCGCGACGCGATCGAGCGCGGCATCGACGCCCGCCGCCTGCTGCTGTTCGACGGCGCCTTCGCGCGCGGCGAATTCGACCGTGCCGCCGAGCTGCTCGGCCAATTCCGGCGCATGCCCCGCGCGCGCCGCTTCCGGCTCAAGGTGTTCATCACGCGCCTGCCGCGCCTGTTGCGCCAGCCACTGTGGCGCGCGACGCAATCCGCTTGATGCAAAGGCGATCGATGGTTCTTTTTTACGAATTGACTCAACACGGCATGTCGCACGCGCCGTTCACGCGCGCCTTCGTCGAGATGGTGGCGCATGCCAGCCCCGGCGAAGCGCTGACGATCTATGGCAACCCTTCGCACCTCGAGGCCGCGTTCGGCGAACCGAGTGCAGTCCTCGACGGCCGCCTGACGCAGCTGCCCTATCGGACGCCGTCCACCGATCCGCGCGACTTCTGGAAACTGATGGGCGATACGCTGGGTTTCCTGCGCCAGACCTACGGGCCGTTGCGCGCGCAGCAGCCGACGGTGATCTTCCTGACCGGCCAGCCGCACCACATCTGGGCCGCCCGGTTGTACCGCATGATGACGCCGGGCTTCCGCTGTCATCTGGTGCTGCACGGCGACGTGGTCGGCATCCGCTATCCGCGCGCGCGCAACCCGCTGCAGCGGATGCGCGACTACACCACCGCGATCGCGCACCGTAACCACCCGGACGTGCGCTTCATCGCGCTCGAAACCCATATCCGCACCAACATCGGCCTGGAAGTCCCCGGGTCGGCCGACTTCATCGACGTGATCCGCCACCCCTGCATGCCGGCCGATACCGCCTGGCAGACGCTCAACCCGGCCGAGCACGAGCTGCGCTTCGGCCTGCTCGGCATCGCCAGCAAGTCGAAGGGCCTGGACGTGTACGCGCGCCTGGCCCTGCGCGTGCGCCGCGACCTGGCGCGCCGCCCCGAGTTCCGCCTGGTCGGCAAGCTGCAGCGCGGCGGCGAGCAGCTGGACCTGAGCGGCATCGGCGGACCGCTGCCGTTCTCGCACGAGTGGCTGCCGCGCGAGGTGTTCGACAGCGAACTGGCGCGCCTGCACTACGTCGTCCTGCCCTACAACATGGAATACTATGGCTTGTCGGCCAGCGGCGTGCTGCTCGACGTGCTGCGCTGGCGCCGCCCGGTGGTCGCTTTCGACACCCCGGTGATGCGCGAACTGACCGAGCGCTTCGGCGACATCGGCGTGATCTGCCGCGACGAAGCCGAGATGGCGGCTGCGATCGACCGCCTGCTGGTCGAGTTCGACCCGGCGCGCTACGCCCAGCAGCAGCGCAACCTCGACGCAGCCTACCGCAGCCGCCTGCCCGACGCCGCCGCCGGCGAATACCTGGCGATGCGCGGCCCGCGCGGCGCCGCCCAACAAGAATTGAAGGTGGCGTGATGATGCGCAAAAACCTGATCCTGTCGTTCGTCCAGCGCCACCTGCAGCTGCTGGTGAGCGTGGCCTCCGTGATCGTGCTGTCGCGCCTGGTGTCGCCGGAAGAAACCGGTACCTTCTCGATCGGCGTGGCGATCGCCGCGCTGACCCATGCGGTGCGCGACTTCGGCGTCGGCAACTTCCTGATCAAGGAAGCCGAGATCACGATCCAGAAAATCCAGACCGCGTTCACCGTCTCGATGATCATCGCCATCGGCCTGAGCCTGGTGCTGCTCGGGGTGTCGGTGCCGGTCGCGCGCTTTTATGGCAAGCCCGAGATCGCCACCGTGATCTGGCTGACCACGCTCGGCCTCTTGATTTCCCCGCTGTCGACCGTCAACCTGGCGCTGCTGCTGCGCGAGGGCCGCTTCAAGGACATGTTCAAGATCAGCATCGCCAGCGCCTTCGCCAACGCCGGCGTGTCGATCTTCTTCGCCTGGCGCGGCATGGGCGCCACTGCCCTGGCGCTGGGCGCTTTCGCCCAGTCGGCGGCGCTGGTCATCGTGTCGAACCTCCTGATGCGCGACTTCGCGATGTACCGCTTCTCGCTGTCGTACTGGCGCCAGATCTCGCACTTCGGCACGCACATGGCGGTGTCCGGCGTGGCCGATCAGATGGGCGGGCGCGCCAGCGACCTGATCGTCGGCAAGCTGGTCGGCTTTTCCGCCGTCGGCCTGCTGAGCCGTTCGGGCACCCTGATCACGATGGTGCAGGACTCGATGCAGTCCTCCGTCATGCCGGTGATCCTGACCAGCATGGCCGAAGACACGCGCAAGACCGGCAACATCCTGCCGCTGCTGCTCAAGTCGATCTCCTACTTCACCGTGATCATGTGGCCGATCTTTGCCCTGATCTCGATCTACGCGCACGACGCGATCCTGGTGCTGTTCGGCGCCAAGTGGGTCGGCGCCTCGCCTTACACCAGCGTGCTGTGCATCGGCGCCGGCTTCGCGGTGATGAGTTCCTTCACCAGCACCATCTGCAACGTCGCCAACAAGGCGCACCTGCTGTCGCGCTACAGCCTGACGGTGCAAGGCATGCGCGTGCTGCTGGTGGCGGTCGGCGCCGCCATGACCGACCTGATCCGGGTGGTCGAGATGCTGGTGCTGGCCGAGATCATCCAGTGCGTGCTGGCCTTCTTCTGCGTGCGCCAGGCGGTCGCGATCGACGTGCGCCGCATCGTGGCCAACTGCTGGCGCAGCCTGGTCGTGATGGCACTGGTGACCGCTGTGATGCTGCCGCTGTCGAGCGTGCTCGATTACCCGGCGCTGGTGCGCCTGATCGTGGTCGGCATCGCCGGCGTTCTGGCCTGGCTGTGTGCGGTGATGGTGGTGCGCCACCCGATCGCCCAGGAACTGCAGATCATCTACGGCCACATCGCCGGACGCCTGCGGCCGACCTGATCGTGCGCGCCTGCGCTTTTCACGGCGCCGGTCCCGGCCGGCGCCGCCTACCCAGCAGGCGTCACAGCGCACGTTTCTCAATTGTATTTTCTATAATCAATTGCTCGTGTTAATGTAGGTAACTAGAATGATTTCGAACACGGACACCGCATGTCGCTCAAAGCCCTCCTGATACCTCGCCTGAACCAGCCGCCGCGGCGCAGCATCGTGAGCGAGGAGGCGATCGGCACGGCGATTCCGCGCATCATCCATCAGACTTTCTACGACCGCGATCTGCCGCCCGAGCTGCAGGCTAGCACCGAGGCGCTGCGCGCGCGCAATCCGGGCTGGGAGTACCGTTTCTACGACGACGCCGACATCGTCGAGTTCATCCGCACTGCCTATGGCGCGCCGATGCTGGCTGTCTACGAGCGCATCGACAAGCGCTATGGCGCCACCCGCGCCGACCTGTTCCGCTATCTGCTGATGTACAAGGTGGGCGGCGTCTACCTCGACATCAAGAGCAGCGCCACATTGCCGCTCGACAGCGTGCTGCGCGCCGACGACCGCTACCTGCTCTCGACCTGGGGCGACACCGAGGGCCCGAGCGCGACCTGGGGCCGCCACTACGACCTGGACGGCATCCCCGGCGGCGAGTTCCAGCAGTGGTTCATCGCCTGCGCGCCCGGCCATCCGTATCTGAAAGCGGTGATCGACACCGTGATCGCCAACCTCGGCCTGTACGACCCGAGCCTGCACGGCGTCGGCAAGAACGGTGCGCTGCGCACCGCCGGACCGATTCCCTACACGCTGGCGATCCACCGCATCGTGGACCAGCACCCGCACCGCCGCGCCGACTTCAAGACCGAGCTCGGGTTTGAGTACAACGTCTACCGCGACCAGTCGCACCAGACCACCTTCCGCTCGCACTACTCGACCCAGACCGCGTCGATCGTGCGCCTGACCCCGGTCAAGCAGGGCCTGAACCTGGTCTACGGCGTGCTGCAGTACGTGCACGACCGGCGCATGGCGAACCAGCGGCGTGGGCCTTCGGCACAGTGAGCAAAGCGCGATCGGTTGATCACGATCCGCCATGCAGAGATACTAATAAACGACTGCAGCGTCTGCGCTGAAGGTCGGCCTGCCGGATCGACCGGCGCTGCTCAGCGGCACGTAGAACAATAGCGTGCCGATAAAAACGATCACCAGAAAGGCGCGGTATCTCATCCCCGATTGGGCGCAATAGAGTTGTTTCACCAGATACGCCATCGTCCAGAACAAGATCGTTGGCCAAACGATGACACCCAACGTCCCGGCAAATCGACTCATCGTAATGTTGCCAATGAGCAGGAATGCGATCTCGAAACCGATGCCATACAGGCAGTCCCAGACGGCGTTGACATACGCGTCATGCGTGAGATTGAATTCGTACTGGATGACGGGAGCGAGCGGACCGCAGAGATAGGTCACGGCGGAAAACGCTCCCCCCCATAACCAGCCTTTGCGGTTCGCCATGATGCCGGACCTAGACCAAAACTTCGACCGGCGCCGGATGCCCCAGGAAAGCGGTCGGGCTGGCCGACAGGCCGTAGGCGCCCGACTGGAACACCACCACCAGGTCGCCGACTTCCGCGCTGGGCAGCTCCATCCGGTCAGCCAGCACGTCGAGCGGCGTGCACAGCGGGCCGACCACGGACACGGTTTCGAGCGCCTCGGCGCCGACACGGTTGCCGATCGCGGCCGGGTAATTCTTGCGGATCACCTGGCCGAAGTTGCCCGATGCCGCCAGGTGGTGGTGCAGGCCGCCGTCGGTGATCAAGAACACCTGGCCGCGCGAGACTTTTTTATCGACCACACGCGCCACGTACACGCCGGCCTCGCCGACGAAGTAGCGGCCCGCCTCGACCGACACGCGCGCATCGCCCAGGCGCGCACGCACGCACGCGAGCCACCCGTCCAGGTTGGCGCCGATGGGCGCCAGGTCGAGCCGCGCCTCGCCCGGAAAATACGGGATGCCGAAGCCGGCGCCGAGGTTCAGCATCTGCGGCGCGAAATCGCACTCGTCCGCCAGGCGCAGCGCCAGCTCGAAACTTTGCGCGTGGGCGTCGACGATCGCCTCGGCCCTCAAACTTTGCGAGCCGGCGAAGATGTGCAGGCCGAGCGGCTCGATGCCGAGCGCGCGCAACTGGGCCACGGCGGCGGGGATCGCTTCCGCGTCGATGCCGAACGGCTTGGCGCCGCCGCCCATGCGCATGCCGGACGCCTTCAGCTCGAAATCCGGGTTCACACGCAGCACCACGCGCGGGGCGATGCCGAGCGACTCCGCTTCGCTTGCGATGCGCGCGATCTCGCCGCTCGATTCGGCGTTGATGCACACGCCGCTGGCGATCGCGCGGCGCAGCTCATGGGTCCCCTTGCCGGGGCCGGCGAAGGTGATGTGGCTCGCATCGAACCCGGTGTCCAGCGCGGTTTTGAGTTCGCCGGCCGAGGCCACATCTAAACCATCGGCGAGCGTCGCCATGTGCTGGACCACGGCCGGCATCGGATTGGCCTTGATCGAGAAATGCAGCTGGATCGCCTCCGGCAGCGCCGCGCGCACGGCTTTTACGCGCGCGCTGATGAGGGCGCGGTCGTAGGCGTAGAACGGGGTGCTGCCGACGCGTTCGGCCAGGCGGGTCAGCGGGACGCCGCCGACCTGCAGTTCGCCGTCGACGGCCGGGAAGTGAAGTTGCGGGGCGTGGACGGGCTTGTTCATGCGGCGTTACCAGTGTCGAAAATATCCAAATAAGCCGTGCGCAGGGTCGGGCGGTCGATCTTGCCGTTCGGGTTGCGCGGGAAAGCGTCGATGCGCAAAGCGATGTGGGCCGGCACCATGTAGGCCGGCATGCGGCGCTGGCATTCCTTGAGCAGCATCGCCTGGCTGGTGCCCTCGGGCGCGACCGCCAGCAGGACGACTGCCTGGCCCAGTTCCGGATGCGGCACGCCGAAGGCCACCGCTTCCTCGACCAGGCCGGTGGCGTACGCCAGCTCCTCGACCTCGGTCGGGCTGATGCGGTAGCCGGACACCTTGATCAGATCGTCGGTGCGGCCGACGAAGTACAGGTAGCCCTCGGCGTCGCGCCGCACGGTGTCGCCCGACCACACCGCCATCTCGGTCAGCGGCAGGGCCGGGTCGTGGCCGGGCACGGGCTTGAAGCGCTCGGCGGTCTTGGCCGGATCGTTCCAGTAGCCCAGCGCCACCAGCGCGCCGCGGTGCACCAGCTCGCCCGGTTCACCCACTTCGCAGGGCGTGCCGTCGGGGCGCACCACCATCACCTCGGCGTTCGGGATCGCGCGCCCGATCGAATCGGGGCGGCGCTCGACCTCGGACGGCGGCAGGTAAGTCGAGCGGAACGCTTCGGTCAGGCCGTACATCAGGAACACCTGCGCCTTCGGCAGCGCGGCGCGCAAGGCGGCCAGCGTCGCGCCGGGCATGGCGCCGCCCGAATTGGTGATGTAGCGCAGCGGGCAGTCGGCCGGCCACGGCAGGCGCGCCAGCTGGGCCCACAGCGGCGGCACCGCGGCCAGGCCGGTGATGCCTTCGTTCCGCACGGCGCTGACGATGTCGCGCGCGAACAGGTGGTTCATCAGCACGACCGAGGCGCCGGTGAGGAAAGCGCAGGTCAGCTGGCTCAGGCCGTAATCGAAACTGAGCGGCAGCACGGCCAGCAGGCGGTCGCGCGGCGTGATGTCGAGATAGCTGGCCACGCTGCGGGCGCCGGCCACCATGTTCCGGTGCGACAGCACCACGCCCTTCGGCTTGCCGGTCGAGCCGGAGGTGTACAGGATCGCGGCGACGTCGGCATCGATGCGGCGCGGCGGCGCGTCCGGCGCCAATGCGGCGGCTTGCAAGGCGCCTTCCCAGTCGGCCAGCTCGACCCCGGCCGGCAGCGCATGCTCGCCCTTCAAGCCGGTGGCCAGCACCGCGCGCAGGTCCGGGCAATCGGCCAGCGCCGGCGCCAGCGCGCTCAAGCGCTCGTTCGACGTCACCAGCACGCGCACGTTGCAGTCGGCCAGGATGTGCGCGACCTGCTCGGGTTTCAGCAGCGGGTTGACCGGCACGAACACGCAGCCGGCCAGTGCGGCGCCGAACAGCGCGGCCACGTTCTCGATGCGCTTTTCCAGGAACACGGCGACCCGTTCGCCCGGCGCGCGCCGGCGCACGCCCAGCGCCTGCGCAGCCGCGCGCACGGCCTCGGCCAGCGCCGCATAGTCGAGGCGGGCGCTTCCATAGGCCAGCGCCGGCGCCTGCGGCGTGCGCGCCGCCGAGGTGAAAATGAAGTCGTGGACCAGGTCGCTCATGGAATCGTGTTGCAGTGCGAATAGGCCGCAATGTTACCATTTCACTTGCGAAACAAGGCACAATACGACCGAACACACCCTACATCATGCCAGCATCCTCCACCGTCCTGCCCACGCCACCGGCGCGGCCCCTCGTGCCGCTCGCCCCGGTGCTGTCGTGCGCGTCGTTCGGACGGGCCGCAGCGGGTGCGCGCAGCCTGCCGAGCGTGCTCGACGCGGGCGTGCCGTACGCGGTCACCAGCGGGCGCATCGCGCTGGCGCTGGCGCTGCGCGCGCTCGGCGTCCAGGCCGGCGACACGGTGCTGCTGCCGGCCTACCACAGCCTGTCGATGGTGCCGCCGGTGCTGTGGCGCGGCGCCACGCCGGTGTTTTATAAAGTCGGTATCGACACGCAGGTCGACCTGGACGACATCGCCCGGCATCTGGGGCCGAAGCTGAAGGCTTTGGTCGTCACGCACTACTTCGGCTTCCCGCAGGACCTGACCGCGATCCGCAGCTTTTGCGACCGCCACGGCCTGGCCCTGGTCGAGGATTGCGCCCACTGCTTCTTCGGCGAGCATGCCGGGCGCCCGGTCGGCTCGTTCGGCGACTACGCGATCGCCAGCAGCATGAAATTCTTCCCGGCCTACGACGGCGGCGTGCTGGTGGCGCGGCGTCCGCTGGATATGAACTTGCACTCGGCCGGCGCCGGCTTCGAGATCAAGGCGCTGCTCAACACGCTGGAACTGGGCTTTGCCTACGGCCGCCTGCCGCTGCTGCGCGCCGTTCTGGCGCCGGCCTTGACGGCGAAGGATGGGCTGTGGCGTGGGCTGAAACGCCTGCGCGCGCATGAGAAACCGGTGCAGCGCCTGGCGCCGGCATCGTCCGAGAGCGGCACCGAATTCGATCCGGCCTGGGTCGACAAGCGTGCCTCGTGGTGCGCGCGCCGCCTGCTGCGCATGGTGTCCGGCGATCGCATCGTCGAACGCCGGCGCGCCCACTACCGCCAGCTGGAGGGCGCCTTGCGCGACCTGCCCGGCTCCCGCCCGCTGTTCGCGCACCTGCCGGACGGCGCCTGCCCCTGGCTGTTTCCGCTGCTGGTCGACGATCCGGAACCGGCCTTCGCGCGCCTGTGCGCGTGGGGCGTGCCGGTGACGCGCTTTGCCTCGAGCCTGTGGCCGGGCGTCGATGCCACGACCTGCGCGGCCAGTAGCCGCCTGTCGCGCCAGGTGCTGGCTTTCCCGGTACACCAGGAGCTGCGCGCCGACGAAGTCGACTGGCTGGTCGCGCGCGTGCGCGAGGCGGTGCAGCCATGAAGTGGACCGTCGTTCCCGCCGCCCGCTTCGCCGAGTACGCCGCGCGCTGGGCTACCCTGAACCAGGCCGGACCGGCCGCGCCGATGCTGGCCCCGAGCTTCGTCGCCAGCCTGCTTGATAACTTCGGCGTCGGCGCCGAGCTGCTGGCCTTCTGCGAAGACGCTGGCGCCACCTGCGCCGCCGCCGTGCTGGCGCCGCAGGGTCCGGGCCGCTGGGCGACCTTCCAGCCGGCCCAGGCGCCGGTCGGGCTGTGGCTGCAGCGCCCCGGTCTGGAGCAGGCCGCGCTGGCCGCCAGCCTGATGCGCGCCCTGCCCGGTTTCACCCTGCTGCTGGCGCTGACCCAGTGCGACCCGCTGCTGGCGCCGCGCCCACCCGACGACGAGCGCGTGCGCACGCTGGCCTACATCGACACCGCACGCATCGACGTCGACGCCGACGGCGGTTTCGACGCATACTGGCGGGCGCGCGGCAAGAACCTGCGCAGCAACCTGAAAAAACAGCGCAACCGGCTGGCGGCGGACGGCGTGGTCACGCGGCTGGAAACGCTGACGCTGGAAGCCGACATGGCCGGCGCCGTGCGCGACTACGGTCGCCTGGAAAGCGCCGGCTGGAAGGCCGGCAGCGGCAGCGCGGTCGACGCCGGCAACGCCCAGGGCCGCTTTTATACGCAGATGCTGGAAGCATTCGCACGCAACGGCCAGGCGCGGGTCTACCGCTACCGGTTCGGTGAGCGGCTGGTGGCGATGGATTTGTGCATCCACGAGCGCGACTGCATCGTGATCCTGAAGACCGCCTACGACGAGTCGGTGCCTTCGAGCCTGTCGCCGGCGCTGCTGATGCGCGAGGAAGCCGTGCGCGGACTGTTCGACGAAGGCAGTTTCGGGCGCATCGAATTTTACGGGAGGGTGATGGAATGGCACACGCGCTGGACGGACGCGGTGCGCACTCTTTACCATCTCAACCTTTACCGCTGGCCGCTGCTCACGCGCACCCATGCCCTGCTGCAGGCGCGCGCGGCGGCCACGACGAACAACGGAGCATGACATGTACCTGGACCAAACGAGAGATCTGTTGACCGACACGCTGAACCTGGGCGAGGCCGGCAAGCACCTGACGGCCGAGTCGCCGCTGCTGGGCGCTCTGCCCGAGCTCGACTCGATGGCGGTGGTGACCCTGATCGCGGCGATGGAAGACCGTTTCGGGATCATGATCGACGACGACGATATCAGCGCCAGCACCTTCGAGACGCTGGGCAGCCTGGCTGCTTTCGTGGAACAGAAAAGCGCACAATGACCTCCTCGATCGCGTCCTGCGCCGAGAATTTCTTCCTGCCGGCCACGGCGGGGCAGCGCTATTGCATGTACCACCCGGCCGCTGGCCTGCCGAAAGCGGCGCTGCTGTACGTGGCGCCGTTCGGCGAAGAGATGAACCGCACGCGCCGCGCTGCTGCGCTTCAGGCGCGCGCGCTGGCGTTGCAGGGGGTCGCGGTGCTGCAGATCGATTTATATGGCAGCGGCGACAGCGACGGCGAATTCCGCGACGCCAGCTGGCAGACCTGGAAGCAGGATCTCGCCTTGGCCCACGCCTGGCTGGCGGCCAAAACCGGGCGCGCGGTCGGCCTGTGGGGCATTCGCCTGGGCGCGCTGCTGGCGCTCGACTACGCCGCGAGCGCCGCGCTGCCGGTGGCGCGCTTCGTGTTCTGGCAGCCGGTGCTGCGTGGCGCGGTCTACCTGAACCAGTTGCTGCGCCTGCGCCTGGCGGGCGAGATGCTGGCCGGCGGCGCCGCCGTCGACAGCCGCCAGCTGCGCGCCGCGCTGCGCGAGCAGGCCCAGGAAATCGGCGGCTACGATATCTCTCCGGCCATGGCCGACGCCATCGAGTCGCTCGACGCCGGCAAGCTGGCGGCGCCGGATGCGCCGGTGCACTGGTTCGAGGTGGTGGCCGATGCCGAGCGCCCGGCGCCGCCGCCGGCGCTGCAGCTGGCCGACAGCTGGCGCGCGCGCGGCGTGCAGGTCGCGCTGCAGGCGGTGCCGGACCAGCCCTGCTGGGCCACTCAGGAAATCGCCGAATGCCCTCAGCTGCGCGCAGCGACCACCGCGGCCATCATCGGAGCAATCGAAGCCGCCGCAAGCAAGGCTGCTGCCACGGCGGAGGCGCGCAATGCCTGATGCGATGGCCGGCGCAGTGAACGCCACGGCGCACGAACGCGCGGTCGCCTTCGATTGCCAGGGCGAGCGCCTGTACGGCGTGATCAGCCTGCCGCCGAACACCGCCGGCAAGGCATCTACGCGCGGCGTGCTGATCGTGGTCGGCGGGCCGCAGTACCGCGCCGGCAGCCATCGCCAGTTCACGCTGCTGGCGCGCAGCCTGGCCGCGCGCGGCATCGCGGCGATGCGCTTCGACTACCGCGGCATGGGCGACAGCGAAGGCGAGCTGCGCGACTTCGAAACCGTGCAGGACGACCTGCGCGCCGCGCTCGACTGCTTTTACGCGCAAGTGCCGACGCTTGACGCGGTCGCGCTGTGGGGCCTGTGCGACGGCGCCTCGGCGATCTCGTTCTACGCCGCCGGCGACGCGCGCGTGCGCGGCGTGGCGCTGCTCAATCCCTGGGTGCGCACCGAGGGCGGCGCGGCCAAGGCCACCATCAAGCATTACTACCGCGCGCGCCTGTTCGAGCGCGAATTCTGGCTCAAGATCCTGCGCGGCCGTTTCAACTATGGCGCAGCGCTGGCCTCGGCCTTGAAACTGGTGCGCAGCGCGCTACGCCGGCCGCAAGCAGGTGGCAACGCCGCCGCGGTGGCCGATTCCGGGCCGCTGCCCACGCGCATGCGCGAGGGTTTGGCCCGTTTCGACGGTCGCATCCTGGTGATGCTGAGCGGCGCCGATCTCACCGCCCAGGAATTCGGCGACCTGGCCGACGGCGACGCCGCCTGGCGCCGTCTGCTGGACAAGCCGGGCGTCACACGGCATCACCTGCCCGGCGCCGACCACACCTGCTCGCGCCGCGCCTGGCACGACCAGGTGGTCGATTGGACCTCCGACTGGATGCGCGCCTGGTGAACCATCGAAAAGTCCTGATGGTGGCCTTCCACTTCCCGCCCCAGCGCGGCAGCAGCGGCATCCAACGCACCCTGAAATTCGCCCACTACCTGCCGTCGCTCGGCTGGCAGCCGCTGGTGCTGAGCGCCCGGCCGCGCGCCTACCTCGACGCCGGCGGCGCCCCCTACGACGGCCCGGCCGAGGTGACGCGCGCGTTCGCCCTCGACAGCGCGCGCCATCTGGCGCTGCGCGGACGCTACCTGCAGCTGCTGGCCCTGCCCGACCGCTGGGTCAGCTGGTGCCTGGGCGCGATCCCGGCCGGCTTGAAGATCGTACGCCGCGCGCGCCCGAGCGTGCTGTGGTCGACCTACCCGATCGCCAGCGCCCACCTGATCGGCCTGGCGCTGCACCGCCTTACCGGACTGCCGTGGATCGCAGACCTGCGCGATCCGATGATCGACGACGCCTACCCGACCGACCCCTTGATGCGCAAAGCCGTGGCCTGGGTCGAGCGCCAGACCGTGCGCCACGCCACCCGCATCGTCTGCACCACGCCGGGTGCGGTGCGCAGCTACCGGCTGCGCTATCCCGAGCTGCCGCCCGAGCGCTTTCGACTGATCGAGAACGGCTACGACGAGGAAGAGTTCACGCACGCGGTGGCGCAGGCGCGGCCGGCCGACGCCCCGTTCACGCTGCTGCACAGCGGGATCGTCTACCCGTCCGAGCGAGACCCGCGTCCGCTGTTCGCCGCGCTCGGCCAGCTCAAACGCGCAGGTAAATTGAATGCCGCGGGCTTTCGCCTGGTACTGCGCGCGTCGGTGCACGAAGACTTGCTGCGGCGCCTTGCTGCCGAGCATGGTATCGGCGACCTGGTCGAGATCGCGCCGGCCCTGCCCTACCGCGCGGCGCTGGCCGAGATGCTGGGCGCCGACGGCCTGCTGCTGCTGCAGGCCGCGAACTGCAACGACCAGGTGCCGGCCAAGCTGTACGAATACCTGCGCGCCAGCCGCCCGGTGCTGGCCCTGACCGACCCGGCCGGCGACACCGCCGCGCTGATGCAGGCGGCCGCGATCGACACCGTCGCCCCGCTCGACGATGCCGGCGCCATCGCGGCGGCTTTGATACGCTTCCTCGGCCTCGCGCACGACGGGCGCGCGCCGGTGGCCGCGCCTGCGTTCGTGCGCGCCCAGGCGCGCGAGGCCCGCACCGCCCAGCTGGCGGCGCTGCTGGACGAAGTGGCGCGCACGGCGGCCTGAGGCCGGCGCTCCACAAAATCATCAAATATTTACGATTTTTGTAGGATTGTCGTTAATCTATTGATAAACTAAAAACTGGATGTCTAGGATTTGCCTGTAACCAACAAGATTGGCGGGCAGTCCTGGATTGGGTTCGCTGTCGCCACCGATTTTCCAGTCATGTCGATCAAAACACTGTTGATTCCCCCGCTGAACCGCCCGCCCAAGCGCGCGCGCATGCCCGAATTTGCGCCCGGCAGCGCGATCCCGAAGATCATCCACCAGACGTTTTACGAGCGCACGCTGTCGCCCGAGCTGCAAGCCAACGTCGACCGGCTGCGCGCCCTCAATCCGGGCTGGGAATACCGTTTCTACGACGATGCGGACATCGCGGCCTTCATCCGCGAAAACTATCCGCCGCTGATCTGGGAGTACTACCAGCGCATCGACCCGTGCTACGGCGCCGCGCGCGCCGACGTGTTCCGCTACCTGCTGCTGTACAAGGTCGGCGGGGTCTACCTGGACATCAAGAGCACGGCCACGCGCCCGCTCGACACCGTGCTGCGCCCGGACGACCGCTTCATCCTGTCGAAATGGCACCTGCCCAACGGCGAGTACGAACACCAGGCCTTGGTTTACGACCTGCGCGACATCGAGGGCGGCGAGTACCAGCAATGGCACATCATCGCCGCGCCCGGGCATCCCTTCCTGCGCGCCGTAATGGACACGGTCATGGCGAACATCGACACCTACGACCCCTACCTGCACCAGGTCGGCAAGCGCGGCGTGCTGCGCCTGACCGGTCCGATCACCTACACGCTGGCGATCATGCGCATCATGCACGCGCATCCGCACCGCGTGGTCGACGGCCGCAACCAGATGGGCCTCGAGTACAACATCTACGGCGCCAACCTCGAGCATGCGCAGGTCTTCAAGGGCCATTATTCGCGCCAGACCGCGCCGATCGTGCGGCTCACCCCGCGCAAACGGGTGATGAGCCGCATGTACGGCTGCGCCCAGTTCGTGCATGACCGCGTGCTGCGCAGCGAAGCGGACCGGGCCTTGCTGGTCGAATAAGCCGGAAGGCCGCCCCGCTCAGGGCTTCGGGAGGCAGCCCGTGAAGTCGTCGAAAGCGCCGTAGACGCCTTGCGTACGCTTGCCGCCGCACAGGTCGGCGCCCGGCTTGCCGGCTTCGCGCACGGGCGCGCCGTCGCGCCAGCGCAAGTCGCCGGTGGCCGGATCGGCGAACAGGTCGCGCACCGGATGCAGGCCCACGAACGATTCCCACACCGGCGCGCTGCGGTTGTCGCCCAGGTGCAGCAAGCCGCCGTCGCGGCTGCGGATCGGACCGTCCACCAGGTTGCCGTCCAGCGTGGCGCTGCTGGTCGCAAAGCGCACGTCGATGCCGGCGGTGTCGAGCAGCGTGTTGTCTTCGACCCGGCTGGCGGCGGCGCTGTTCAGGTACAGGCCGGCGTCGGAACAGGCCATGATCAGGTTGGCGCGCACGATGCCGCCATCCTGCTCGGTGATGCAGCGCTTGTCGCGGCAATATTGCGCGCCGGTGGCGCCGCCGCCGAGCGACAGCCCGATCCGTTCGCCGGGTTGGTTGGCGAGCGTCTGCTCGCACCACACCAGGTTGCGTTCGAACAGGTTGGCGCTGCCGCCACCCTTGACGAAGGCGCCGTAGCTGACGCGGTTGCCCTCGGCCTTGACGAAGTCGCGGATCACGTTGGCGCGGATGGTCCAGCGGCTGGCCGCCACCAGGTCGATCGGCGTGACCGGATTGGCGGTGCGGCGCGGGTGGCTGTCGAACAGCGTATTCGCTTCGATCAGGCCATCGTCCGGGAAGCGGCCATCGGCGCCGTTGATTTTGAAATGGGCGTTGAAGTCGGCGAGCGTGTTGTTGCGCGCCACAAAATGGCTGGCCGCGCCGACCACGTGAAACGCGTGTTCGCACGCGCCGTCGTCGCCGCACACGCCGCGGATCGACAGGTTTTCGAAGCGCCAGTACGGCGCGCTGACCCGAAAGCCCTCGACCATGTCGAACTCGAGCTGCACACTGCCGGGACGCGCGGCGCGCACCGTGATCGGCGCGTTTTCGCGGCCGGGCCGGCTGGCGTCGAGCGCGGCACCGTTGAAGCGGTAGGTGCCGGGCAGCAGCGTGATCGTGTCGCCGGCATCGGCCTTGCCGAGCGCCGCGCGCAGTTCGTCGGCGCTGGCCACCAGCGCCCCGCCGCGCGCATCGACGCCGGCCGGGCGCTCCTGTGCGCCGAGCAGCACAGGCAGCGCGGCCGTGTCGACCGGCGTGCCGCGGTCCATCTCGACCAGCGTACGGCTGGCGAAACGGCCCAGGCCGGAAATCGCCGGGTTGTGGCCGCTGCTGCGGTGTTCGATGTAGGGCGCCAGCGTGCGTGGCATGAAGCCAACGTGGTCGACGGCGACGGCCGCGCCGACGGCCAACACGGCCAGCGCCGCCACAGCCGTAGCGGCGCCCAGCAGCAGGCGCACGCCCGTGCGGTGCGGCTTCTTGTGCCTCCTGCCCTGCCCGCTTCCGCGTTTGGTGCGCCCGGCGGCGCCGGAAGCGGTTTCGTTCATGCGTTGACCTTGATGCCGTGGCGGCCCATCAGGTCGTACATGGTCGGGCGGCTGATGCCCAGCAGTTCGGAGGCCTTGACGATGTTGGCGTCGGTGCGCGCCAGCGCCTTGACGATGGCCTTGTATTCGGCCTCGTCGCGCACCTGGCGCAGGTTGAGCGGTTCTTCCTCGACGGCGGCGTCGGGCAGGCCGAGGTCGTCGGCGACGATCGTGTTCCCGTCGGCCATGATGACCGCGCGCTTGATGCAGTTTTCCATCTCGCGCACGTTGCCGGGCCAGGCATAGGCCTCGATCGCGGCGATCGCGTCCGGCGCGAAGTGCAGCGAGGAACGCGACTCCTGGGCGCAGAATTTATTCTTGAAATGGTGAGCCAGCAGCGCGGCGTCGCCCTGACGCTGGCGCATCGGCGGGATGTTCACCACGATCTCGGACAGGCGGTAGTACAAGTCCTCGCGGAAGCGTCCCTGCGCGCACAGTTCCTTCAGCCGCTGGTGGGTCGCGCAGACGATGCGCACGTCGACCGGGATTTCCTCGTGGCCACCGATGCGCTCGATCACGCGCTCCTGCAGGAAGCGCAGCAGCTTGGCTTGCAGCGGCATCGGCAGGTCGCCGACCTCGTCCAGGAAGAAGGTGCCGCCGTGGGCCAGTTCGACTTTACCCTTGGTCTGCTTGGCGGCGCCGGTGAAGGCGCCCTTCTCGTAGCCGAACAATTCGCTCTCGAGCAGGTTTTCCGGGATCGCCGCGCAGTTGATCGCCATGAACCGCTCTTTCGAACGCGGCGACAACGCATGCACGGCGCGCGCCAGCACTTCCTTGCCGGTGCCGGATTCGCCCAGCAGCATCACGGATGCCGAGGTCGGCGCCACCTTTTCGACGGTGCGGCAGACTTTCAGCATGCCGGGGTCGCGCGAGATCACGCCGGCCAGCGGCGAGTCCGCCTGCGACTGCTGCATGCGGCGGTTCTCCTGCTGCAGGTTGTGCAGGAAGAAGGCGCGCTGGATGACCAGGTTCAGCACTTCCGGATCGACCGGCTTCTGGTGGAAATCGTAGGCGCCCATGCCGATCGCCTTGACGGCGTTGGCATGGTCCTGGTTGCCGGTCAGGACGATCACGCGCGTGTCCGGCGCCAGCGCCAGGATCTGCTGCAGCGTGGCCAGGCCCTCGGTCGAGCCGTCCGGATCGGGCGGCAGGCCCAGGTCCATGGTGCAGACCGCCGGCTCGTGGCGGCGGATCTGGGCCAGCGCGGCTTCGCGGTCGCCGGCGACGACCACGTCGTAGGCGTCCAGGCTCCAGCGCAGCTGCTTCTGCAGGCCGGGATCGTCTTCGATGATCAGCAGTTTCGGTTTGTTTTGGGTCACGGCTATCCTCGGTTCTGGTCGTTCAGCCGATCAGCGCAGCCGCGGCTTCGCGGTACAGCGGCAGAACGACCTTGAAAGTGGTGCCGAGCCGGGGCTTGCTGGTCACGTCCAGCGCGCCGCCCAGCTCGGTGATGTATTCGCGGCTCTCGAACACGCCGATGCCCATGCCGGCCGACTTGGTCGAGTCGAACGGCTTGAACAGGCGCTCGCGGATGAAGTCCTCGGTCATGCCTTCGCCGGTGTCGGCGATCTCGATCTCGACCGCGTCCGCGCGCGCGGGGGCGCGCCCGACCCGGATCATGACGTTGCCGTCGCGCGGCGTGGCTTCGATCGCATTCTGGATCAGGTGGCCGAGCACGCGCTCGAGGCGCTCGCGGTCGGCCACCACCTGCAGCCCGGCCTGCTCGACCAGCAGCTGAGGATGCGGCTCGAACGCGCCCTTCAGGGCCACGGCCTGGCGCACCACCTGGTCGACCGCCAGCGGCAGCGGCTTCTCGGCGTTCTCGGTGCGCGACAGCTTCTGCAGCAGCAGCTTCATCTTCTGCACCGAATGGTTCAGGGTCTCCAGCATGTCTTGCTGGAACTCGGGATTGTTCTTGTGCTTCTCGGCGTTGGCGTTCATCAGCGACAGCTGGGCCACCAGGTTTTTCAGGTCGTGCACGACGAAGGTCGACATGCGGTTGAACGACTCGAACTGGCGCGCCACCATCAGCGCGTTGGCGGCGTGTTCCTGGGCCAGGTAGCTGGCCGCCTGGCTGCCGGCGATTTCGAGCAGGTCGATGATCTCCCAGTTCAGCTTGACCGGGCTGCGCGCGCGCTGCAGGACCACGAAACCGAACAGTTTTTCGTGCAGCATCAGCGGCACCACCAGCCAGCGGCGCGGCGTGTCGAGCAGCCAGTCGGGCACGGCCAGGCCTTCGTACTTGTCGGGGCTTGCGATGTACTCGTCGAGGTCGATCACCCACTGGGTGCTTTCCAAAAAGCGGCAAAACGGCGAGTCGGCCGGTTCGGCCGGATGCGCGTCCGGCGTCTGCCAGTGCGCGCGCGCTTCGTATCGACCGCCCTCGCTGCGCTGCCACAGCGCGCCGCCGGGGCTCTCGACCAGCGCCGCCATCGCCCGGATCGCACGTTCGCCCAAGTCCGGGCCGCCACCGGACAGGGTGCGCGTAAAGCGCATCCATTCTTCGCGGTAGTCGTAGTTGTAGCTGTAAAAATGCTTGCTGATCGAGACCTTCAGCCAGGAGCGCGCGGTGCCCGAGAACAGGATCACGCCCAGCAGGCAGACGGCGCCGAACAGGAAGCCGGTCTGCATCACGGTGCCCCAGCTGCCGCCGAAATAGCGCAGGTAGTAGCCGACCGAGCCCATGGCCAGCAGGTAGATCGCCGAGCCGAACAGCGCGGCCGAATGGAACATCACGCGGCGCGACACCTTGAACGAGGTGCTCCACGACTTGCGCCGCGCCATCGAGGCGCCGACCAGCGCCACGGTCAGCGCATTGATCACGCCGCGCGCGGTCCACAGGTCCGGGTTCAGCTCGCGGAACAGCATCGTGTTGCTGTACATGTAGAAGTCGTAGGCGAACATGCCGCCGATGCCGAGGCAGGCGAACTTGATCGCCCAGCGCTCCTCGATCGTCTTGTTGCGGTAGACCTGCTCGACCAGCAGCATGCCGTACACCGACAAGCCGACGAACAGCGCCAGCACCGGCACGCCGCCGAAGGCGAACAAGAGGCCAGGCGCCTGCATGCCGGCGATGAAGATCCCGATCAGCAGCGCATAGATCGCGCCGGCCGCCTGCAGCGAGGTGCGCGGACGGCCATCCTCGCGCCGCCAGTGGCCGAGCAGGGTCACCAGGAACAGCGACCAGGCGCCGTCGCGCAGCAGTTCGAGCATGCCGTCGACGCCGCTCCACATCGCGTGGCGGTACGCGCCCAGGGCCAGCACGCCGGCCCACAAGGCGCTCAGCAGGCAGGCCAGCGACAGGGTGACGCGCTGGTCCTGGCCGCGCCAGCCCGACAGGACGGGCAGGCCCAGCATCAGGAAGCCGAAGGCGGCCAGCGCGTAACTGGTGGCGGCGATATTGATCACGTCGGGCGTAGGTCTAGCATGGAATCCACGGCCGCGGGCGACGCCGGACGGCCGCGGGGGTCAATCAGCGTCCGCTGCGGAACAGGACGACCTTCAGGGTATCGATCAGGATCAGGACGTCGAGGAACAGGCTGTTGTTCTTCACGTAGTACAGGTCGTACTGCAGCTTTTGCAGCGCGTCTTCGGCCGACGAGCCGTAGCCGTAGCGTACCTGGGCCCAGCCGGTGATGCCCGGCTTGACGCTGTGGCGTACGTTGTAATACGGGACCACCTCGATCAGCTGGTCGACGAAGTACTGGCGTTCCGGACGCGGGCCGACGAACGACATGTCGCCCTTGATCACGTTGAGCACCTGCGGCAGCTCGTCGATGCGGGTCTTGCGCATGAAGTTGCCCACGCGCGTGATGCGCGGGTCGTTCTGCTGGGCCTACTGCGGCTTGCCGCCCTTTTCGGCGTCGGTGCGCATGCTGCGGAATTTATGTACATAGAAGGTCTTGCCGTCCTTGCCGACCCGCTCCTGCGAGTAGAACACCGGACCGCGGTCTTCCAGCTTGACCGCCAGCGCCGCCAGCGCCATCAGCGGCAGCGTCATCACCAGGATGATCAGGCTGCACACGATGTCGAAGCTGCGCTTCATGAAGGTCCGCACGAAGCTCTGGTCGAAGCCGCCGCCGAACACCAGCCACGACGGCTGCAGCGAGTCGACCCGGATCTGGCAGGTTTCGCGCTCGAAGAAGGTGGCGGCGTCGGTGACCTTCAGGCCGGCCAGTTTGCACTCGAGCAGTTCCTTGATCGGGAAGCCGCCGCGGCGGTTCTGCACCGAGACCACGATCTCCTCGACGTTGTGCTGGCGCGCCAGGCTGACCAGGGTATCGCCTTCGCGCGATTTCAGCACGTTGCCAGCCGGTACGCACAGTTCTTCGGTCGGCGTGGCGATGAAGCCGGCGATGTTGTAGCGGTGGTAGCTGGCGCTCTGGCGCGCTAGGTCGCTGCATTCCTTGGCCAGCGGACCGCCGCCGAGGAACAGGATGCGGGTTTCCAGGAAGCGCAGCTCGGACGTCTTGAAGAAGATCATGCGCGCCGTGAAGATACCGGCGCCGGCCACGCCGAACACCAGCGCCAGCGTACCGCGGCCGAAATACAGGTCGGGCGCCACGTAGAACACCAGCGTCAGGATCAGGAAGCCCATCACGAACGACGGCATCAGCTTCATGAAGAAGGGATTGCGCAGGCCTTCGTTGAAGTCGAGCTGGTACATGCCCATCGCGCTCATGCTGAAGATGATCGCGGCGGTGAATGCGACGGCCGAGGTGAAGAAGTGATCGAGATGTTCGATGCCCGGCAGGCTGACCTGCTGGCCCAGCTGCATGAAGCGCACCGCCACGCCGACGTAGGCGGCGCCCAGCAGCACCAGCACTTCGACGAACAGCAGGACGAATACGATCTTCGATACGTAGTGGTTTGAAATCCTGAACACGCTACCCTCCGGTACTTATGACTTGGACGGCGCTACGGCCGCGCGCCCCTGCCTGGCGAAGTCCTGGACATACCAGTCCATGGCTTCCTTCAGGCCATCGGCGATGCGGTGGGTCGGGGCGTAGGCCAGCATCGTTGCTGCTTTCGAGATGTCGGCTTGCGAATGGCGCACGTCGCCGGCGCGGAACTCCACGTGGCGCGGCGCGTGGCCGGCCACATGCGCGAAGCGCGGCGCCAGTTCGGCGCGCATCATCTCGTACAGCTCGTTCAGTGTGGTGCGGTCGCCCAGCGCCACGTTGTAGACCTGGTTGACGGCTTCCTGCGGCGCCAGCGCGGCCAGCAGGTTGGCCTGCACCACGTTGGCGATGTAGCAGAAGTCGCGGCTGGTGTCGCCGTCGCCGTTGATGCGCAGCTCCGCATCGTTGATCAGCGCCGCCACCCATTGCGGGATCACCGCGGCGTAGGCGCCATGCGGGTCCTGGCGCGGGCCGAACACGTTGAAATAGCGCAGGCCGACCGACTCGGTGCCGTAGGTGCGGGCGAACACGTCGGCGTACAGCTCGTTGACGTACTTGGTCACGGCATACGGCGACAGCGGCTTGCCGATGCGGTCTTCGACCTTGGGCAGGCCAGGGTGGTCGCCGTAGGTCGAGCTCGAGGCGGCGTAGACGAAGCGCGCCTTGGCGTCGCGCGCCGCGACCAGCATGTTCAGGAAACCGGAAACGTTGGTCTCATTGGTCAGGATCGGGTTGGCGATCGAGCGCGGCACCGAGCCGAGCGCCGCCTGGTGCAGCACGATGTCCACGCCCGCGCACGCGCGCTGGCAATCGTCGAGCGAGCGGATGTCGCCCTCGATGAAATCGAAGTTGGCCCAGGCGTCGCCGACCAGCTCGCGCACCTGCTCGAGGTTGTGGCGGTGGCCGGTGGCGAAGTTGTCCAGCCCGGTGACGCGCTGGCCCAGCTTGAGCAGCGCTTCCACCAGGTTCGAGCCGATGAAACCGGCCGCGCCCGTGACCAGCCAGTGACGGCGCTGTTGGCGCAGATGTTGTTGGACTTCTTGAAACTTGTTCACTGTCGGGACACTTTCTAAGCCAGGCGCGGCGTTGTTACAGTCGCCAGACGCAATGACCGGCGTCGCTCAATACTTGCGGGTCGAATTGCGATTTGACGTCGATGAAGCAGCCGCCTGGATTGAGCTTGCTGAGCAGGCCGTCGACACCCAGTTCCAGCACTTCCTTGTGCGCCACGGCGACGACCATCGCATCGCCCTGCGGCAGGTCTTCCCAGCGCGTCAGCTTGATGCCGTACTCGTGCTGCGCCTCGTCGGCGTCGGCCAGCGGGTCGAAAACGCTGACCTCGCAGCCATAGGACTCGAGTTCGTGCACGATGTCAGCCACCTTCGAGTTGCGCAGGTCAGGGCAATTTTCCTTGAAGGTCAGGCCGATCACGTTCACCTGTGAGCCCTTGACCGGGAAGTTCGACGAGATCATCGACTTGACGGTTTTCTCGGCCACGAATTTGGCCATGCCATCGTTGATGCGGCGGCCCGCCAGGATCACCTGCGGATGGTAGCCGATCATCTCGGCCTTGTGCGTCAGGTAATATGGATCGACGCCGATGCAGTGGCCGCCCACCAGGCCCGGACGGAACGGCAGGAAGTTCCATTTGGTGCCGGCGGCCTTGAGCACCTCCAGCGTGTCGATGCCGATCTTGTCGAAGATGAGCGCCAGTTCGTTCATCAGCGCGATGTTCAGGTCGCGCTGGGTGTTTTCGATGACCTTGGCGGCTTCCGCCACCTTGATGCTCGAGGCGCGGTACACGCCGGCGGTCACGACCGACTCGTACAGCTGGGCGATGCGCTCCAGCGTCTCGTCGTCGTCGCCCGACACCACTTTCAGGATGGTGGTCAGAGTGTGTTCCTTGTCGCCCGGATTGATGCGCTCCGGCGAGAAGCCGACGTGGAAGTCCTGCTTCCATTTCAGGCCCGACTCTTTTTCCATGATCGGGATGCAGACTTCTTCGGTCGCGCCCGGGTACACGGTCGATTCGAACACGACGATGGCGCCGCGCTTCATGTGCTTGCCGACAGATTTGCTGGCGCCGGCCAGCGGGGTGAAATCCGGATTGTGCGCGTTGTCGACCGGGGTCGGTACGGCAACCACGATATAGTCGGCCTCGGCCAGCAGCGCCGGGTTGGTCGTCACGGTCAAGTATTGGGCGGCTTTCAGGTTTTCGGTCGAGACTTCACCCGTAGGATCGATGAAATCGCGGTAATTCGCCACTTTGGATTCGGACAGGTCAAAGCCGATCGTGCGGCCTTTTTTGCCGAACTCAACGGCCAAAGGCAGGCCTACATAGCCCAGCCCGACGACTGCAATTACCTCATCTGCTTTCATGAGCGATCCCAATACTGTTTTGCAAAAAATTTAACAATTAATATACCACGGAAATACTGCAACCCAAAGACAACTGCCCTTGCGCCGTTCGATTGTCAGAAGGAAACAACAGTTCACGGTGCTTTTGTGACAAACGATCAACTTGAAGAGTTCCGACGTCTGTGTCCAGAGCTGCTGGCGATCATATCCACGTGTGACATCGACGCATATCCATCTGCCATGCATTAGTGACAATGCAGATATTAGCATTTTCTATTAAACAAGCTTCATTGCTGAGCGAATCGTGCGCGGGTGTAGCAACAACAAAATGCATCGGCAAAGATCAAACTTTGCGGCGCTGTACGGCACTTCACAGCGAGGCAATTGTCAAATGAAGCTAGCGCAACCAAACGAGCATTATTACAGGTGAAGCACGCCAGACCTGTTCCGTTACACATACAGGCGCGTAAATACCACATCGCTCTTGCCGAGCGTCGGGCAACGCCGCGTTACGACGCGCAGCGTCAAGCAACACATGTTAGATTTTTTTCAATGAATCGATGGTAAGGCGACGAATGCCCCAAGTCAACAATAAGTGACCAGCGAACATATCGGAAAGAATGCGCGAATCGGCAGGCGGAGATGGCGCGGCTGGCGGGGATCGAACCCACGACCCTTGGCTTCGGAGGCCACTGGTCGTTGCCTTGGAGAACCGCATGAACACTGTAACTCGTTGAAATTGCCTGCCATTGTACATGGCAACAGTAGGCAGTAGTGAGCAGTATTAGGAAGAAAATCGGCCCCTTTCTCCCCAAATTTCTCCCCATAGATAGTTGCTCGCCTTACAATAATCTCATCATGTGACTTAGGGGCGCAAGTGGAACAAGAATTGAAGCTCGACTGGGAGGAATTCGCCAAGGGCGCTGGCCATTGGCTAGAGCTGTTCGACGAGTCATTCGCAATGGATGCTGTTCCCCTCCACGCCCGCCCGCTCAAGTCGGCGATGTGGCTCGTCAAAGATGGCATCTCGGAACTGCCATATGGCGATTCCAAGGACGACGAATATTTCCACAAAGAATGGTTCTCTGCCATAGTAGTTGCGATACGCAAATGGTACGAGAACAGGTACGGAGTTGATGTGTTCACTCCTGCCAAAAGTAAGCTACCAGGGCTCGTGATGCTCTACGGTACGCCTATACAGCTCGACATTCTGGAAACGATTTCCAAAGTTGAGGTCGAGGGCGAAACTTCGTGGCTCATATGGCCCGACTCTATACATGAGACAGAAACAGTGCTCTCCTTCCTTCCGTCCAAGCCAAATCTAAGCGCTTTGGCTCCTGACGAGCGTACGAAGTTTGAGGAAAAGGTGACAACGATAGTAAAACGTACACGCAGCTCGAACCTAGCCCTTCACTCGGCATCGGACCTTCCTGACGAAGGGAAGCAAATGGTACCGGGCATCATGCGTCACATCGAGAAGGGTGTCTCTGATATCTTGAGCCTCAAACCATCCAACGCAGCAGTTGCCATATGGGAGCTGCACCTAGGCGTCGAAAAAGCGTTCAAGGTCTTCCTCCACCAGCAAAAAGCCAACCTCAAAACGCATGACTTAGAGGTCTTGTCCAAGCGAGCAAAAGAGTTCGGGCTGACCGTTACAGACCCGGTCCTGAAAAAGCTCCCACACTGGAAGAAGTCGAGCGACTACCGCTATGCAGAGGAAGAGGTCTACATTGACTATGCCGTCGGAATCTACGACGCTGCCGTGCAACTTGTAGATGAGATAACGTCTAAGCTTCGTCGTGAACTTGTTTTCAATAACGCTGGCTTCCTAATACAGAAGCCCAAGTGGGTAGGCCGTCGTTAAGGCCGACATCATTGCCTCACAGGTGAGGCACTGCAAGATAGGCCATTATGGCTTATACCAGGTAGCACCCGGTGCAGGAATCGGTACACCCTGAAAAACGGCACTTCGGAAAACAACACCGCTCTGGCAAACGAAACATCAGCATCTCCCTACCTTAAGCACAAGCCACGAGACGAATACGCTGGCGCGAGCACGAATCGCACCGATTCGTCATTGTACTAATGGCGAAAGCGGCAAAGTATCAACACACCTACGCAAACAGGAGCACGCCCGCCCCCTTCCGCACATCTTTGACATCAACAGACCCCAACACACGGAAATCGGTGAACGACCGTCAGCCAGAGTGCGCGCCTTGACGGACTTCGCAGCACCCGCGGCCTTGACACATCGTTTGAAGTAGCGACTCAGTCGTTGGCCTAGCTGACGATTGAGTCGGACGGTTTGCTAGGGCGAGCGAATGCGCAGCAGTTGGTGCGCCCACGGGTCTGGCGCACGCGCTAATCGGTATGCTGATGGTGAACGAGAGCCCGAACTGTCGTGCGCGGCGGAGTGGCACACGACTGTAAGTACCAAGGTATATCTCGACATTCGAGCGTCGAGCGGAAAGCCATCGCACGTAAAACAAAGTCCTGACCTGTGCTCGGGTAGGAGCGCTGTTCCAGGCGGCGTGTGAAACCCTTTGTACTAATAGAAAAGCCCCAACTTGCGCCGGAGGCCTAACCTTTACTTTAGCGATGCCTTCGTGATTAGTTCTGCGTGCCGTATGGGCGCTGACTGGTGCCCTGCGCCGTGGTAGTAGATGTCACAGCTTCAGTAGTGCTTGGGCTCGTCGCGGTGGTTGTCTGTGCCGCCCGCGTCACCGGGGTTACAACAGGAATTACCTGTGCCTGAGTTGCGGCGGTAGCTGTGGGCTTGACCGGGGTTGCAATTGGTTTGTCGTCACCTTTAGCTTCTGCGCTTTGTAGGGCGTCGATTTCCGCCTGCAGAGCAGCGCCACCGTCCTTGAGGAACTTTGGGAAGACCTTGTCTTCGCCGAACGTAAAGGCCAGACCGTTCTCGATGACTTCCGCACGGGTAGGCAGGTAGCCGGCACCGTTCTTCTGCGCGTACAAGCGGAAGCCGTCGATGTTGCGCATGGTCGGTACTGAGATAGTGACGGACAAGCGGGTGGTGTCGTCCTTCTTCTTGAATTTGCTAAGAATGCTCATTTTGTGTCTCCGGTAGTTGTTGTTATGTGCACAGGCTGCGCGGTGATAATACGTATAGCGAGTGTTTGGCCGGTATATCAAAAAAGCGTTTTATCGGCCACGACCTGTGCAAATATTTTCACGTCGCTTGTACGGCGGTTGGCCAGAGACAGGGGCTGGGGCGCGACATCTTTACCTCGACGCATGCTCCGCCCGTCGTTCCTCCGATAATCGGGAATAATTTCTATCACAGCGTAAGCGCCAGCATGTCCTCCTCGCTCGCTGCGCTCGCTTAGTGCTCGGCAATAGCAGTCCCGTTGCTTTCAACGTGAACGGCCGTCGCGCTTCGGCGGCCTTATTGCAGGCCCGCGGCGTCACCGGTTTTGCGTCAGGATGCAGCGCAGGTCGGTGGCGGTAGCCGGCGGGCGTAGCGGTATGCGGACGAGCATGCAGCGGCTCGGGCTCCGGCGCAGCGGGAGGCCGGGTTGAGCGGTTGCGTCGGGGGTTAGCGAGAGTGCAGCGGTTGGGGCTCCGGCGCCAGCTGGAGGCCCGACTAAGCGGCTGCAAGGTTGTTGGAGCCAAGTGCGCAGCGGAGTCGAGTCTCGGGCGGAGCCTAGGACTCGGCGGAGCGGCTGGCTGGTGTTGCGGTAGCCGAGGTCCGAGGCAGACGGCGTTCAGGCCGCGCCAATTTGATACTCCATTAGCGTAAGAAAAAGCCTGCACGGGGCGGGCCTTCTGCGTGCACGACTGAGAGTTACGTCTGTGCGAGATGCTTCTCCACAAGCGATGCTCTGGCTGCAGCTCGGCCGCTATGCAGCGTGCGTTGCTTGGCGTCAGGGGGCATATATACCTTCGAGCCACGGATATCGACCTCGAGATACACGCCAGATTTGCGCCCTACCCTCACAGTCAGGCGGTCAATCAGTACAGGGATTTGTGCTGCTGGGCTCATAATTTCGGTCTCCTACTATTGTTATTGTTTTGAACCGGTGCTGCGCTTAGCTCTGCGTCGCCCTCAGCTTCGCGTCGAGCGTCAGACGCACCGACATCGAGCGCGACATGCCAGGCTCGCGGACTGCATTTCGGACGGCCTTATTGAGCTCGATTCGAAACTCCTTAACGCCGCCGAATCCGGCGACGTAGCGGGCCTTTACTACCTCAGGCATTGACACAGTGGTCTTGCTACCGGTGGCGATGTAGCCCGTGAGTCGCTCTTGATTCTTGGTGTGCATGGTGGTGTGCTCCCTGTGTGTAGGTTGGTGTGCAGGCAGTGCGCAGATGGCCGCTTTGCGCGGGTAAATCTCGACCGCCTTAATTTGTATAGCTACCGATTTACACGCTTGATTGCGCACCGGCAAAAAATACTAAAAATTATGCACCTCAAGGGGCCTATTCACCCCAGCACGTCAATCCCTGAATCCTGGCCACCAAAGTTCTAGTTTTCCGCGCGTTTGTCACGTAAATCTCGCCGTCGTCACTACCCGCCCCCTTGGTCGCGCGACCCCGAAGGGTACGACCAAGTATTTTTTTCAAAATTGCACGTGGAGAGCACGTCGCTGTCGCTATACAAGTTATGCCTGCACGTGCAGGGCACATAAAGCTACAACAATGGAGACAGACATGACCGTTCAGACACGCCCTGACAATCGCCTCCTACAGGTGCGAAATGAATCCGCTGTACTCGACGCATTAGCCCGCTACGGGTTTCTATCCGCAGCTGAGCTACAAGCGCTGTGCTGGCGTTCCAGCGCCTCGCCACGCCAGGCTCAACGAACCCTCGCAAACCTTCGGAAGGCCCGCTTAGTGCTGCAGCAGTACGAGCCTGGCGGCTGCCCTATGTACTGCATCACCTCGGCCGGCGCTGCGCGCATTCATGCCATCACAGGACAGGAAGACGCGCATCCGACCACGCTGGCTTTGAAAAGTTGCTTCCGGCACGTAGACCACCGGCAGGTTGCGAACGCAGTTTGCATCTGGTGGGAGACTGACGAGAGAACAAACAATGCCGGAGTCAATACCGAATATCAAATTGCCACCGGCCGAGCAATCATCGGAAAGTTGGACGCGCTGTTCGGAGACTTCCAAGGAAAAATTCCCGACGCGCTGCTGTTAGCTGAGCCTCAGACCGATGCAAATGGTCGTCAGTTCGACCCGGTGGTCTGGGTTGAGGCGGAATGCGGGCGCAAGAAAAAACCTGCTATGGAGCACATGGCGAAGGTGATGTGCAGGCTGGTGGCGGGATACGGACGGAACAATTTCGACCTTGGGGTCGGGTCGTACGAGGTCGTGGCAGTGATGGTGGCGTGCCCGGATTCCTCGCACGAAGAGCGGGTGGCCAAGGCGCTGCTGATGGAGTTATCTGGCAGCGGTGGCTGGATGCGGGCATTTGAGCGCATCCTGATTTGGCGGCCCGCTGGAGAGAGCGCCGCACACACGATAGCTCTGAGGGCGTGGCTGAAGAAGAATCCGGAGGTCATAGTAGAGCGGCCTGGGCCTTGGACCATTATGAAGTCTTGGTAAGACAGAAGCCCCCAAAAGGGGCTTTCCTACGTCCAAGTTAATCATCGTTATGCTGCGGCCTGTACCTGCTCAGCCAATGACAACACTCTCGCCAACGATTACGAGAAAATTTCTATCGCCACGAGATAAAACCGGTCTTTTTCTTTAGATTAGGCAATGGCTTGTGCTGTGTCGACAAGGTAGTGCGCTGAGAGAATAGTTGGCTAGCCCTAGAGGAAATCTGCCCGCTACTTATACTCACCGGCGCTGACTGCTGCCTCATGCGCTGTAAGGCAGCTTGATTTGGCGTGAGGGTAGGCGGAGGTGCCTTCGGCGTAGTCGGACTCACTGTGCCTGCAAGCGTCAAGGCACAAGACGTCGCTAACATTGAACGTTTTGAAACAGCAGGTGCTGTCCTTGCAAACCTAACAGCAGCTTTAAGCAAGCACCAGGCGGCACAGGCGACGTCCCAAAGAACGGTCGTAGTTCGCCATACTTTTTCGATGTCGGAGACAGATTCAGCGCTACTAGAGGCACTTCGAAAGGCAGCCGCAGTTAAGGGTGCACTCTTTACCGCGAGCGAAATCTGCCGTATCGGACTACACGCAATTAGCAGTTACAGCGCTGAAGACGTCATTGCAGCAGCAGGCAACCTTGAGCGGCTGAAACCGGGACGAAAGTACTGAAAATCGATTGTTCATTTTGCTGCCACGGTCGCGACTCACGTCGACACCGTGGCATTTCGCTGCGGCTCTTCCGTTGAGGTATTAGCACGTCTGCCAGTCTTTCAGCCTTACCTTCTTACCTCTTCTGGCCCGACGGTCTCACTATCTTACCGTCTTACTGCCTCATCGTCATACTATGGCCTTCCCCCATCGTCACGGACACTTCCGTTAGGCGCATTTTAGATTTTCAAACTGTACCGGGCTGATGTAGCCGATAGTGGAATGACGCCGGCGTGGATTGTAGAACCTTTCGATATAGTCGAACACATCGGCACGTAAATCATCCCTGGTCCGGTAGTGCTTTTTGCTTAAGCGCTCAGTCTTGAGCGTCGAGAAGAAACTCTCCATTGCAGCGTTGTCCCAGCAATTACCGCGTCGACTCATGCTGCAAACGATGCCGTGAGACTCGAGCAAGCGCTGGAAATCCTCACTCGTGTATTGCGAGCCCTGGTCGGAGTGATGCACCACTGCGCGAGGACGACCGCGTCGGAAAATTGCCATTAGCAGAGCATCCATCACCAGTTGTGCCGTCATCGTCGGCTGCATCGACCAGCCCACCACACGCCGCGAATACAGGTCGAGGACAACAGCGACAAACAGCCAGCCTTCGCCAGTCCACACATAAGTAAAGTCGGCCGCCCATTTCTGGTTCGGCCCTGTCGCTTCAAACTGCCGGTCCAACAGATTCGGCGCGATGGCGTGGACTGGCGAATCGAGCTGTCCTGGCGCACGACGTCGCTTGTGGCGGGCCTTGATGCCGGCCGCTTTCATCAGTCGCGCTACGCGGTTCTCGCTGCAGGACAAACCGGCGTCGATAAGGTCTCGCACTACCCGCGGTGAACCATATGTGCCATCGCTGGCATCAAAGCTGTGCTTGATTGCCTTGAGAAGCTGGGCATTCTCGCGTTCATGCGCACTTGCAGGCCGTCCAAGCCGGTCGTAAAAACCGCTGCTCGATACGCCGAGTAGACGGCACATCATTCGCGTTGGCCAGATGGTTCGATATTTGGCGATGAAGCCGTACTTCACTTGAGGTCGGCTGCGAAGTAGCCGAGCGCCTTTTTTAATATGTCGCGCTCCGTCTTGACCTTCGCCAGCTCGCGTCGTATGCGCTCGTATTCCTGGGCCGACACTTTCTCGCTCCCGACGGCGACCTCTGCATCGACGTCGGCATCTCTGCACCACCGTCCCAGCAAATTGGCGCCAATGCCAAGGTCACGGGCTATCGCCGCCTTGCTCGCACCAGGCTGGCCTACCAGCTTGACTGCTTCGCGCTTAAACTCTTCTGAAAATACCCGTCTTTCACGTGCCATGTAATACCTCCGATAGGGACATCATACCTATCGAAAGTGTCCGTCGTGGTGGGGGAAGGCCACCTGGTGTGCGTAAGGCGGCGATAGTTCGCAACCTTAGCATCGGTGCTAAGTTGCATTGGAACACCCCCTGAAGCGCCGGACACGCTTTCCCACCTACAGTAGCGGGTAGGCATAAGACTGTGCTCATGACTAATACTAGGCAAGAAGCGATGGAAGTGTTGACGGGGCCGGAACGCCGGCAGCGCTGGTCGAGCGACGAGAAATTGACAATGGTCAGGGAACGCTTCGAGCCGGGCAAATCGGTATCGATGGTGGCACGCCAACATGGCGTGAATCCAATCAGCTGTTCCATTGGCGCAAGCTGTACCAGGAGGACGGTAGTCTCTCGGCCGTGAGCGCCGGCAAGGAAGTCGTGCCAGCCTCTAAGCTGAACGAAGCGCTCAAGCAAATCAGGGAGCTGCAGCGGTTACTCGGCAAAAATCCAGGAAAACGAGATTCTCAAAAAAGCCGTCGAGGTGATGAAGTCGCGAAAATGGCTAGCGCGCTTACCCTTATTGCCAGGGGACGACCTGTGAAACGAGTCTGCGAAGTCCTTGGTGTAGTGCGCTCGAATGTAGCAGTCAAGCTGGCTAGTCCGACCGATTAGCAGGACGGCTGCTCCGTCCGTGAAACCGACGACGTGGGCTCGGTGGCGGAAATCCTTGCGTCGATAGCCCACTTGCCCAGCTATGGCTACCGACGGGTTTGAGGCCACTACGACGCCAGCGGGAGCACCAAGGCATACCGTCGTCAATGCCAAGCGCGTCTATCGCGTCATGCGTACCCATGGCCTGCTGCAGCGACGCCTGATGCCACCGCAAGTGCAGCGACGGCGCAATGGCAAAGCCGCCGTCCACAAGACCAATCGTCGGTGGTGCTCAGACGGCTTTGAATTTCGCTGCGAGAACGGAGACCCGCTGCGCGTGACCTTTGCCCTGGATTTCTGCTGAAGCGAAGACCGTATGGCACGGCGAATGAAAACGACCGGCATCAAGCCACGCCACAAGCGACGTCGGGCACCAGGATGGGGGAAAGCCAGTTGTGCCGTTGATGGAGTACGAGCGTGAAAAACGCTTCTCGAGATTATTAGGGAGATGCCGAGCGCTGGGCTCCAGACGAAAAAGTTTTCGCAAGTTACGGTACAGCCCTGACGAGTTTATTGACGAGAGTAGCGTCGAACCAAAGGAGTCAGGGCCGACGCAGTTAGGCGGCGCATGTCATTCTTGGCCAACGGTTTTTAAAAACGAGGTGGCCAAGGTGCGCGGTCAAGGCTTTCTTCTTTCGTCCGAAACACTCTTATTTAACCACTGCTGCGCCACCCAGGCCAGGCACCCTTATCTTCCGGACTACTCTTAAGTACGACCTAACACTGTCATCGGCAATTTTGCAGGGTGACGGAGTATGTCTCCTAAAGCAGCGGAGCTTTCATGTCTCGACGCTCACAAGTCGGGTTGTCTGCCAAAACGCGCCGACCGGGTATAACAACGGATTACGGCCGGCAGAGAGACAGCATTCATCAGGGTTTCAGCCTCTCGCAGTGGGCGGCCGACGGAAAAAAGTGGGCCCACAACGGATGGAAAAACCGTTGATTTGCGGGACTGGCGTCGAAAAGGTGGGGCACCGACGGAAGCACTTTGGCGGGTGTGGCACTTATGTCTGCTACTTTTAAGCGATATAAAATTTCTCGCTAGACAGCTCACACAAGGAGTTGTCATGAACCGAAAACAGACGCTAGCCGATGCCGAACTAATCACCATCCTGAGCGCCTACACTGAGCCTGAGCGCACCGACCCACTGGCCTGGGAGCTTGATGGCACTGTCTACGCGCCTGAGATGCGCCGCACGACCTACGCTATGAACGCGGCAATCCTATGCAGTGCCCTCTTCGGCGTCGGTACAGGCACCCTAGCCGTTGGGGCCGACGGAAAAAAACGTTTCGTCCGCCATTACATCGAGCGCGCGTTCCCGACTACTAACGGCGCTATCATCGAGTACCGTGGCAAAGAACTTGGTCAGGATGACCTAACAGTGCTTCTAGGGCTGCTGAACCGTCACGCCGGCAAAGCGACCAGCTGCGCCTTGGAGTTTGCGCCGTCGACGTTCTGCACGCAGCTCGGCTGGTCCGACAGCAAGCACAACGTCATCCGCTTACAAGAGTGCCTGCTCCGCCTGCGAGGCGCGTACCTGGTTATCCGTACAAAGAAGAACGGCGAGGCCACGCAGAGCAATTTGGCACGTGCCATCGGTTCGGGCTGGACGCTTGGGTTTGTAGCAAACTTTGCTTGGGAGGGTTTGGCGCATTGGTCCGTGCACCTCGACTCGCGCATCGACCAGCTGTTCGAAACCGCTCCAACGTACCTCATAGCGGCGAAGCGCAAATCGTTGAGCGAAGGCCTGCAAACCTGGCTGTACGGCTACGTCGAGGCCAACACATGCGCATATGGTGTTCCGCTGGAGACCCTGCACAAAGCCTGCGGCTCGGCCGCTCCGCTGAAAGAGTTCGCTCGCCAAGTACGCGATGCCCTCCCAAAATTGGCGGCAGTGGGTGCAGTGCGTGAGCAGTCCAATGTCAAGAACGGCCGCGTCGCGATTTTCAAAGTATCCTCCGCGCGTGCCAACCCGGCAAACCAGTCGGCCTAAGCGCGAAGCTGCCAGCGCCAATCGTATCGCTACCTCGACGGTGATGCTCGTCGCACGGGACCGACAAGACGGTACACGTGAAGTTTCGATAATACGTCATGTATAAATATGCAAGAATATGACGCGTCATCGAAACTGGGCTTGAAAATTAGAGGGCCGGATTTTTACCCTCAAACGGTGTTGCGCGTCTGGTCCGCGAAAGGCGGCAGAAGCTCACTTCCTTCTGAACTAGCAGGAGATTACATACGCCCTCTCAAAAACGTCGTAGCGCCGCTCATTGCCGCCGCCGCCATCGTCCAATCGGCGTATTCCAAACCTAAATATAAAAACTGCGAGAAAACCTTGTCTCACACTCTCACCGCCAAAGAACAATCGCTCGCGAAAATCTTCAGCGACGACTACGTCTTCACAATTCCTGGATATCAGCGTCCCTATGCTTGGGGTAGAGACCAGGCCCAGGAACTGCTTGACGACCTGCTAGGCGCGCTGGCCTCCACACCAGCTCAGCTCAGCGATGCGGCGCCGTACTTCCTGGGCACTATCGTGCTTATCAAAAGTGATGCATCACCTGAGGCGACGGTAGTGGACGGCCAGCAGCGCCTCACTACACTTACGTTGCTGCTGTCTGCCGTGCGCGCCACGGTGCAGAATGCGGCGGTCCAGGCTGGTATTACTAAACGCATTTACGAGCATGGCGATGTAGTCTCCGCTACCCAAGCACGTTACCGCCTACTGCTGCGCGAGCGCGACCGGGACTTTTTCCGGGAATATGTGCAACACGAAAACGGCCTGGATGCGCTGGCAAAGCTCAACGCAGTGCTACCTGACGCACAGGCGCGTCTGCGCACCAACGCCCAGGTATTCATGGATGGGCTCGCCAAACTGCAACAAGCGCAGCTTGTGCGATTGGTACAATTCGTCATAACGCGCTGCTATCTAGTGACCGTCGCGACACCGGATTTGGATTCGGCCTATCGCATTTTCGGCGTGCTCAATAGTCGCGGCCTGGACCTGAGCGCAACCGACATTCTCAAGGCAGAAATCATCGGGGGCATCGAACCGGCACTACGCGACGACTACACTAAAAAGTGGGAGGACGAGGAAGAGGACCTTGGGCGGGATGAGTTCGGCGACTTATTCAGCCACATACGCATGGTTTATCGCAAGGCCAAGCCTCAGAGTACTCTGCTCAAGGAGTTCAAAGAGCACGTGGCGCCGGCTCAACAGCCGCGTGCTTTTGTCGACGAAGTTTTGCTGCCGATGGCGCAAGCCTTTAGCGAATTGCGCGACGCAGACTACGCAAGTCAATACCACGCCGAACAGGTGAACGCATACCTACGATGGTTGAACCGGTTGGAGTTCAAGGACTGGGTCCCACCTGCGCTGGTCTTCTTCGTACGGCATCGCCAGCATCCCGATACCGTACTGAGCTTCTTCCGAGACCTTGAGCGGCTGGGGTACTCAATATTGGCTCGCAAAGCTGGCGTCAATGAGCGTATTGAGCGCTTTTCTGCGCTTACTCGTGCAGTGGAGTCAGGTAGTGACCTGTTTGCTACATCATCACCTCTGCAGCTCTCCCCTGAAGAGCAGTATCAAACCTTCGCAGCGCTGAACGGACCACTGTACGAAACCCACTCGTCCCGTGCCCTTGCCTTGTTGCTGTTGCGGCTGGACCATCTAATTTCAGACGGCAGCGCCAGCTATCAGCATGACGTGGTTTCAGTCGAGCATGTCATGCCGCAGCAGCCAGCACCGAACGGCCAATGGGCAGCGTGGGTGCCGGAGAAAGCGATGCATCAACTCTGGGTGCACCGACTCGGTAATCTAGCCCTGCTGAGCAGGAAGAAGAATAGCTCGGCCAGTAACCGCGACTTCGACTGGAAAAAGTCGGCCTACTTTACCAAGGGCGGCGTTACGGCCTTTGCGTTAACGACGCAGGTGCTACAGTACGCGGACTGGACAACGGACGTCATGCAGCAACGTCAGGATGCCATGCTCGCTAAACTGGAGACACACTGGCGCCTGCAAGACCGCAAGAGTAAGGCTGCCCTTTCAGAGGCTTTGCTGGCCGAGTTAGAAGGAGCTGGTGACGCAGTGCCGTTCGAACTGGAAAGCGCCATACACAACCTTACCGCTGCAGGAAAGGAGAATGGCAGCGCGTTCATCGTTCTGGCCGGTTCGCAGGCCAAGCTCGAATGGTCAGGGCAGCCGCATTCCTATCAACAGCTACGGGAGAATCTGCGCAGCTTGGGCGCTTTAACGCTGTCCAAGGACGGGACGCACCTGGTATTCACTACAGACACCAGCTTTAAGAGTCCTAGCGCAGCCTCAGCCACTGTCCTCGGACGTACGGACAACGGCCGCAACACCTGGAGGGTCAAGGGCACCTCAATTACTTACGCCGCGTGGCAGAGTACTTTGCCCGACAATCAGCCGGCGACGGGTCGTTCGGAGGCTTGAGCCGACGATTCGAGTGAAATTTGCGTCCAGTCGGCCCGATTGGACGTTCGTACTGCGACGCGACACCGAGCGGTTCAACCTAGCGCAGCCGTCCTGCCAGACGTTTTAACCCGGAAAGACGCCAGGCTGTCCGAAAGTTGACGACGTCTGTCCGGATGCCTACGTCGCCATATCCTTGGGTAGTGATGTTTTGTCGTGCGTAATTCCACCTTACCCTAGCAGCGATGTTTGAAGCCTGAGTGAATAACGAACGGGGCTCGTGAGCTTCTCCACTCGACCTTCCTCCAGCGCCCGCTTGAGCCAAACGTTGGCCTGGGCCTTCTCAAGCCTTAGACAATTTGCAATCTGTTCGTCGGTTAAGGGCGCTGTCGCGAGCGCATGAGCTAGTTTACTGACAAAGTAGTCGTACATATCTAGCAAAACAGCAGCTGGGTCCGCCGGCGATGTACCAGTAGCAATGACGCCTTGCTCAGCCACCTCCGTCAGGGTCGACACTGCCGAGGCAGTCCCAGACACTGACAACGGATTCCCTGCGAACGGCCCAACACTTTGTTTTTCGACCGTATTTCCGACGGCAAACTGAGACGTCTCCGGCATCTGTTCAGACATGGCGAGCAACGATGCCTGCACAGCGCTGGGCTCGCCAACGTCGGACGCAGTAGAGATGCTTTCGAAGTATTCTGAAAGAGATGCACCTTGCCCTGGTACGTAGGTGAAAGGAGTTGCTCCCTTTTCAATCAACGCCGCATTGCCCGGCCCCTGGCTAGGTGTTCGGACGTACAGCGTAACCCACTCTTGGTTAAGTACCTCCAGGGCGCCCGTCCACGTCCCCCCACTGCCTAGAGCAGAGTCAATAACTAACGCACGGTCGGATAGGGCGTAGATATACTTGTTCCGTCCCATTGCGTTACCTGCATTGAATGCGGCCTCTGGATAGAAAGGTGAGACCAGCACTAATCGGCCATCCTGCAAACCCATTCGGTTCTGACGGTTTACGCTAGCCTTGAGCAAATCACTTGCTAGCACACCTATCGAGTAGCCGCCGGCGTCAGTTGCACCTTGCATCGCAGCAGAGTCCACTCCGCGTGCGCCGCCTGATATAACGCCAAGCCCTTCATGGGCACATTGCTCTGCAACATTCTTAGTGAATTCAAGCGCAGATTCGGTCGCATCGCGAGAGCCAATGATGGCCAAACCGCCGATGTCTAAGAGGTCTTTTCTACCTGCTCCGTACAGGAGCGGAGGCGCCGCATGCTTTAGATGGCGCTTCAATCGTTTAGGAAACTCCACGTCCCCGCGCGAAATGACCCAGAGACCACCGCGGTTCCAACGCTCCAAGGCGAGGGCCATCGCTGTGCCACGCCCTAGAAGAAACTCCAACCGCGTGCGCTCCAATTTCGCATGATGCACCTCCTGCAGTTGCTCGCGTCCGGCATCCGTCGTTAGGTCTGCCGGACGCAGTCCTCGAGCATTCAACCACTTGGCGAATTCGCCGTAGTCGCGCGCCGACAGCGGCTGGAACGGCTCTTGACGCTCTCCACCGAACCTCCCGCAAAGTAAAAGCACAATTTCGGTATCTGCGCTCAACGTATTAAAACCCATATGTACCTCTTTTTTACCTTGGAGCAGTGGTCGCAAGTGCGAACGGATACACAGCCGTAGCGCCTGCTTGGCGGAGCAACGCAGCCGCAACTGTTAAGGTCCAAGCCGAGTCGACCACGTCATCGACTAGCAAGACTGTGGTGTGCGCGTCGACCTCTAGCTGAACTTCAAATACCCCATCGAGGTTATGACACTGATGGTAACGATTCTCCATTCCCTTCTGCGGCTCAGTTTCTCGAGTCTTGTGGATGACCGCTCTGAAGGGAACGCCCAATGCATCTGCCAAGCGCGTAGCAAAATCTGGCACGAGGTCAGGATGCCTATTTGACGGTATGCATGTCACCCATTCAACTGCTGCTGCCGCGTTCCAGCGATTGCGAATCAAGTCTGCGGCTGCGTCAACTAATTCATCATCAAATCGGCCCTCGGCCTTCCCATGCGAGACGAGTTCGCCCCATACCGGTTCGCCCCAGCGAGACAGCACGCGTCCCTCCTCCCCCCGCAATAGCTGCGGGATGTTCTGCTTGGACCAGCCGAACGTAGCTTGATATATGGGTAACGCGTCGATGTCCCACTGCTTCTTTAGCTCTAGTGGCATCTCGCTGTGACGAACAAATCTCTGGGCAGCGATATGTGTGTCTCGCCGAACATCGACCGGGAGGACAGAGCGCTTCAAACATACCGCACACCGACCGCATTCGCCGACATTATGGTCATCCAACGCTTCGGCTAAAAACTGCATGAGGCAATGCTCATTGGTCAAATAACGCTTCATCTGGGCCCATTCACCTTCGCGCTGATGAGTGAGATGCTCAATCCGTGCGCGGTCGAGCTGGTAAGGGTTAGGCGTGCGATACCATGCGCCCTCGATTCGCATGACGGGAGCCTGCGGCTCAACCACCAAGAGCTTCAATACCTTCTCAATCTGGGACTGCCGTAGGTTAACAGCACGTTCGATGTCGCGCACCTTCATCCCCCCGTCAGCGTTCTCAAGTGCCCGCAGTATCCGGTCTACATGCCACTGCGGTGGGAACGCCGTATCCCGAAAGTGCTCGTTGATGTCGTCTTCCTCTTGCCCCGACAGCAGTACGCCATAGGCTGCGGGAATTGCGCGTCCGGCACGTCCCACTTGCTGGTAGTAAGCGACAACATTGCCCGGCGTCTGGTAGTGAATGACGAAGGTGAGGTCTGGCTTGTCGTAGCCCATGCCCAGTGCGGTTGTCGCAACTAGGCACTTGATGTTGTTAGCCAGCAGTGCCTGCTCTAAACCCTGACGTTCTTCGTCTGATTTTTCTGAGTGATAAGCGTGTGCGTCGATACCGCGCTCGCGAAGCCACTGTGCGACGCGGTCGGCATCCCGGGTCGTTAGCGTGTAAACGATGCCGCTTCCCGCCAGTCCGGGTAAATGGTCTGCAAGCCATGCTAACCGTTCGGCTGGACTTGGCATTCGCGTGTTCTGCAAGGCTAAACTATCTCGAATCAAAGGCCCTCGCTGAATAACCACTGCTCCACCCAGCTGCGCCGCGACGTCCTGTTCTACACGTGTGTTGGCGGTCGCTGTGGTCGCCAAGACGGCAATGTTTCCGGGCAGTCGGGCCAACACTTGGCCAATTCGACGATAGTCCGGGCGAAAGTCGTGCCCCCAGTCGGAGATACAATGCGCTTCATCAATCACCAGAAGGCCGATGCGGGCAGCAATGGGCTGGAGGGTCTGCGTCACAAACTCGTCGTTGGCTAGACGCTCTGGCGAAATCAGCAGCAGGTCAACTCGGTCCGCGAGCAATTCATCCCGCACCTGGTCCCAAGCTTCCCGGTTGGTCGAATTGACCGTCAACGCGCGAAGCCCCAGACGTTGTGCGGCCTCAATCTGGTTGCGCATCAGTGCCAGCAGCGGTGAAATGATAAGGGTGGCGCCGGCCCCTTGGGAACGCATCAGCCTGGCCGAGATGAAATACACCATGCTTTTGCCCCAGCCCGTTCGCTGGACGCAGAGCGCCTTGCCTCGCTGGTTGACAATGTGGTCAATCGCCTCCCATTGACCATCGCGAAAGTCTGTCTCAGGATTGGCCATTGCCAGACGGAGCTGCTGTAGTGCTTGGGCTCTTGTTGCCATCGTGTTTCCCCTATCAATGCTATGTTAAGTCGCTACCCGCGCCAATAAGGATGCCTGCAGACGTTCAGGTTCCGCCGACATTCTGAGCGAAAGACTTTAGGGACGCGGCGCCAAACCGGCTCGTAGCAGCTGTCGAGGTGGCTAGATGCAGCGCGACAGCCGTTTTCGTCCCCGATATCGAAATTTTCGATGAGGTGATGAACCCAATCGTTGCGCAGGTCAACAAGTTCGGCTAGACCGGCTTTGGTTTGCGCATGGAGCTCAGGGGACATCGAGATATTGAAACGCATATTCGCCCAAACAGCCGCGGGGTTACCGAAAGCGATGTAATTACCCGGCCCGCCCCCCCACATCTCCGGACGCCGTGGAGATGTTTGCACGCCTGTTGTCAGTCTAATTATCGAACGCGAAAAAGTCCATTAAGCAATTTTCGGGCTGAGAGCTGGCGATTTTGCCCTTGGCTTTCACAATGCCGTCGCTATCTCCCGCGCCTCCACGTGCCCCCGCACAGTGACTACTTCAGAACGGTTACCTCGCCTGCGGCAAACCATTCGGACCGCTTGATTGCGTCAAGCGCTGCGTTAGGATTCTTTGCCCAAAGAATTAATGCGAGACTCTCTTCAGCTCGGCTGCAGGTGACGTAAAGAAGCCGCAGAGTTCTGTCGATAATTGTTTCATTGCCATCTTCGACGTTGTGCTTGTCGGTCGGGCTCAGCTCCTCGGCGCCGAAGAGCTTATCGTAGGAGAACCAGTTACCGCCGGCTTCTTCATCGTCCATGATGACCATAACGTGCTTGAACTCGGAGCCCTTAACTACCTGGTGCGTAGCGAGCTCTGCTTCTCCACCTAGGTAGGCACGATACCGGCCAACCTCTCGCCAGGACGTTTTGAAGAGAGCGTGCCATCCGCGTTTGCGCCGGTCCTCCTTCGCTTCCTTGCTTTTGACCTTTGGCTCAGGCGGGGGAGCCGACGCATCTCCGTACGCCTGAACTAGACGGGAGTCGGCTTCAAACAGTCCTCGTTTGAGGAGAGGTGCCAAAACATCTCGAACTGTGGCGTCATCCTGGAATATGGCGGCGGCAAAGTCCGTCACGGCGGCGTGAATGTTATCTAAAACCGCTTGGCGCTCAGCGCGGGGCTGCGGCAAATTCGCAAGTACGCCATGACGGCGCAGCACGTCCATAGCGGCGAACTCGTTTAGCGAACGGTCGGGCTGCAAGCACTCGGCAAGGTCGAGCATTGGGCCGAGAAGTGGTCGAACCATGGTAGGACCAGTCCGCTCTCCATTGCTTTTGGGTGTTGCGGCGTCTTTGTCCAGCAAATCCATCGCGCTGTATGCATCAAAGAATCCACCTCGCCTCGCGGCGAGCTTGTGCTCAAGTGCAAGTGTTTTGTAACTACGCACATGCTCCTGCCAGGCCGCGCTGGCAGTCTCGACAGCCATGGCCAACGCGCATTCTCCTTCTATCCGAATCTTGTCGGCAGTATCCGTCTTCGTGTCCCCGACGAAGATGCGGACCGTGCCACCGTTCTTTTCCGTCCGCGAGTGCTGTGCCACGCCAGTCCTGGGCTGAGTGCGGCCTTCGATATCTGCTGCCCAAATCCTGTTGATGAGTTTGACAATGCGCTCCTGACTGCGATGGTTCATCTGCAGCGCGGGACGCGCCCAGTCATCGGGCACATGAGATGGTAGGTCGTCGTGCCCGTCAGGGTAGATGCGCTGTCGGTGGTCGCCTATGAGTCCTAGCGTGATGTGACCTGAACGGTTCTTTGATAGCTCGAAAAGTGCGTCGAGAACGCCCTTCATCGTGTCCTGCGATTCATCGATAAGAATGAGAGGATGGCGGTCTGCCAGGATGCGCTGCAGTGTTGGACGCTCCCGAATGAGCCAGGCCGTCACTTCCAGAACCTCAGCGTGCGACAGCGCCCCTTGTCCGTAAGTGTTACGGTCCGGGTGGTATATAAAAGTCTCGGTCCTGCGGAGTTGGGCGGCCTCCGCCTCAATCTCAGCGTACTTCTCCCGGTCCTTGTCCGATTCACCCTTCACTTTGCCCATCGCGTAGGCCTTGGCGTCCGTAAGCTTCTTGGCCTTACGTGCAAGCATCGCTTCTCGAATGTCCTGGTCGAAGCCCTTGATGAGCTCCCAACAGAAAGAGTGGATGGTGGATACAACCGTCAAGTAGTTTTCGCCAAGCCGACCGGTGATAACTGCGGTTGCGTTCTTGGTATAGGTGATTACGCGGACTGACTGCCCGCGAGACCTAAGCCTCTCGGCATACTGTCTGCCCAGTTCGTGTTCCACCACGCCGGTCACACGGCGCAAGGCCTCAACCAACGTACGAGTCTTTCCGGACCCGGCGCCGGCGAAGAGGAAGAAGCTGCGTGGCGGGACCGCGGCGATGTATCCACAGATGTCTTCGACAACGTGTGCGTCACGGTCATTGCCCAATGCATGCACAGCAGTGTTCACGGAGTCTCTCCCGCCTTCACGGTGAGCTGGCTGCTTAGCCAAGCGAGTGCGTCAGCGATGTACACGGGACAGGCCAAGGCTTCACCATTGTTCAGCCGCTCGAAAAGAGTAGCGGCGAAGTCGCCCTTACTGAAGTTCCCACGTAACATCGCGTGAAGCTCCTGAAGTAATTCAGTATGCTCAGGGTGGTCGAGAACGAGGCCTATCACTTTCCTTAAAGTACCACGGTGGTCCTTTTTCTCGCCGGTAGCGGGGTCCGTCTCGTCATCCAATGCCTTGAACCAGTCGATATTAGAGAGCACGAGAGCGTCCTCGAACGAGCTGGGCCATTGGCCACTTGCGGCTGCAACGGGTAACTGCCATGCAAAGCGGACTTTGACGCCAGACTCGGAGGTCCACTCCAGGTGCGCGGGAGCCGGTTTTGCATAAGCCTGGAAGTCCAAAAGCTTCGGATGCCACGAGCTCAGCGTATCGTTTCCACATTCCAGGCCAGCTTGCCCCGCAATATGCACCGCCGCCCGCACTATCCGCCCCTTGGCATTCTTAGTTGGCAGCACGGGGTCCAAATCAGTAATGACGGCGGTGGGAATGCCCATCCGCTCCACCAACGGCTTAAGCCGATGACCGTGGCTCCCTCCGATGTCGAGGAAGGACACGTACTTCTTGGCGAGTTCGGGGAAGTCTCGCTTGATGAATAGCGGCACTAGCATCCGTTCTGCAGTGCCCTCCACGAAGATAGCTGCGTCAGCAAAGAGCAGGTCTGTATGCTGGACCTGGAAGTAGCGCTCGGCAAACGTCCTGGTTTGCGTATCGTCGCCGAACGCGTCGCCCAGATTGACAACCTCTGTGCTGGGCCTGGCTCCCTCGCCCGTACTTGCCACCCGCTTCACATACCGAAGTCTAGTGAAGCTGTCGCCATGGGCCAAGTGGCTTGAGTGAGTGCTGATGAGTAGTTGACTGCGAAGGTTGCTATGTACCGGCTCCTTAGGGCGAATGAGCGCTTGAGCGTTCGACGAAAAACTGCGCTGGACCTGAACGTGAAGGTGAGCTTCAGGCTCCTCAACCATGACAAGATGCACTGCCGCTGGGGTTCCGTGCGCTGGATTGAGGCGCGCAGCACGGAACGATACGAGCATGAAACTCAGCGATTGAAGATTCTGGTAGCCAAGACCGATGGAGTGCTCCGGCAATGACTCATCTACCGCCCCCTTATCGAGACGGTACTGAACCGCGGTCCCGTGCGCTAGAAGGTCGGCGGTCTGGATGCGGGTTCGGAAATGGATTTGCTGGGGGTCATGCAGCCCTGGATACCCCAGAACTTCCACGTCTTCCATCGCCGGCTGTAGCGCCTTGTAAATTGAGTCGTCGAGTTCACCCTGGGCCTTTGCAATCGCCGCTACCAAGTCCTCGCGATTACCATGACCGGATGGCGCGACATTCAGGTGTTGCCGAGCAAATCTCAGGAGTTGGCTTGAGAACAGTCCGGGTCGGATATTGGCCGACTCAGTCCGCGCCTCATCTTCCTCGGCGCCGAGTCCTCGTTGAGCCGGTACAAAGTCCACACGGATGAGCTTGCGCAAGAGCGACAACTCGACCGGCTGTGAGCCAATTGGAAGCTGCTGCGGTTCACGACGCGTCTTGTTCGTCAGGGGCCCCTTTGCAGGGTCTAGGCGGTATGCAGCGATGCGGCGAAGGTCAGCGGAATTCCGGAGCCAATAGTCAAGCAGGTCCGTCGGCCAAGCGTGCCCGTCCTTTGGAAGCTTTTGCACTGGTGAGCGCGCTTCGCGGTAACGCCAAGCCAGCTTACGGAGTTCGTTCGCATCTTCCACGGGTTCTAACCGAACCCGCACGCCAACTGCGCCACCCGACCATTTTAGCGTCGTGATAAACGGAGCAACATAGTTGTACGCGCCTTCCTTCGCGTCAAACCAAAGGTCGATGTAGGGCATGCATGCGAGGAGCTGTTGATGCTGCTCCTCCCACTTCTCGGGCTCCTTGAGGTCCGTTGTTGGGTCCTCGTCGAGCGTCTCCCAGAGTTGACTTAACTCACGCAACTTTGCCCATTGCGAGAGGCTAATGTCGAAAGCGCGGAAGCCGGGCGACTCGCCGAGAAAATTTCGAAGAGCGGTAAGAAGGGAAGTTTTGCCACTGTTGTTGGCGCCAACCAGGATAGTGGTCGCAACATCAAGTTCAAGTCGTGTTGTAGCCAGGCGCCGGAAGTTGCAAACCTCAACGCAGGCTAGCCGGATTGGTGATGCGTCCGGCGGTCCCCCTGTCGCTGCGGAAGGCACTACAGGCGCGGTCAGCGCGGGAGCCGTGAGTTGCGGAACAGGCACTTCGTGCGTTGTCATATATGTTCGGTTTGTGCTGCCGTTGGCGAGTAACCTCAAGCCAACGTTATCGAGAATTTTGAGCAACGGCTCGTAGCCGTTTGCTGCTCAGTCAGTCTTGAAGCATATCATCTTGCCAAGTTGAAAAAATGCGCACATCTTCACACTTCTATGGCAATTACGAGGTAACCCCGAACAGTGCAACAGAATGGGAACGGTCAATCCAACTGGACAGCTGTGACGGCCAGATTGTTTACTTGCGACCACGGGGCATCGCACTGGTGCTTAGCCACCAGGCTAGCACTAATACCACGTCCGCCTCACCATTTGAGTGGGCAATTTTTTGTAGCAAGCTGCCACAGCGCACTACGCCCGGCGCAACGCCTCCAGCTGGTCAAAAACACGTGGCCAACGGCACAAAGATTCTAGAAACCGCTTACCGGATGTGAAGTTGCTATACGAGTAAGGACCACTCTATAGGACATACACATGAACGCATTTCTCAAATTTAGGGGTGATAGAGCATTCGCTGAGGGCATGATGGCATACCACGCAGGCCAACCGAATCACGCTCCGGCAAGGTACTGTGAGCACGCTAGCGACTGGGTGCGAGGTTGGAATACCGCATGGCTAGCCACAACAATGGTGCCGACCCAACCAGTTACGAAAAGAGTTGAGCCGGCTCAACCGGCCTCAACTTAATCATTCAGAATTCCACCGCTGGAGGATTTTCTGATAACACACGAAAATTCGTTGATAATACTTTTTTGACGTAAAAAAGCCCGCTTAGCGGGCTTTATCTTGGGTCTTCTAGCTAAGTAAGTTGCGAAATTTACCTTACTTGGCTAACGTGGGTCGTCCAAAAGGAAGTGTTCGGCCAGCAAAACTGAAATGTGGGGACGTAAATTGCAGGGTACGTAGGCCAGTTCTCAGCATCCCGAGCTGGTTGAGCAAGCTCAACCAGCTCGGGCCCCAAGATTAATCGCAAACGATGTACGTACCGAACTTAAATTCGTGTCAAGGAAGAACGGTCAACCCAAGCGTTATTGGCATCTCGAACAAATACCATGTCATCGTCATACCAATCAGGAATGCGCCACCCTTCTTCAGCTAGCAACAACATCGTTTCCAAGGTAGTCCACAGAACATGGTCGAATCCCCATACCACCTGGCAATGCAACTCAGCATCTACTTCTACCTCATAGAGAGCAACTCCTCCGAGAGCTCCGTTCTGGTCGCCGTAGGATGGACCTCTGCTTGCCAATTTATGCGCCGCTTCTGCTAAGCCTCGCTCGTCTGCTCTACGCTCTAGCCAATTTCTGATATTACTAGCAGGAGTATTTTCATCAGGCTCCTGTGCTATCGCCACATCGAAAATTCGACAGAAAAGCAGCTCTTCAGGGCTCAAGTCTTTTGAAAACGCGCGGTTGATGTCAGCCGGTTCAGTGCAGTATCCTGCACGCTCTAGGACCCCGGCGTGGCGCCTGGCAACATCTTCGTCCGGACTCCCGCATGCCATCCAGAATCGATGCTCTACATGCTCAATGTCCCAACAGCCGTTAGTCTCTATAATCGCAGAGCCATCTGCTAATTCGTAACGAGCAATACCGCCTTCAGCAACGTATTGGCGGCGTACGCCCCAAGGGGAAACCCGCTCAAGCATGTCTGAGAACGCAACACCTTTTAGCGTTTTAAAACATTGGCCGTCATTGCCCATTGCTTCTGAAAATACTTGAGCCAGCGTAGTACTTGGGAACTCTGGTAAGGAAACGGAGCTGCCGTGGGGCAGTGCTGGAAATGAATAAGATTTTTTTAGATTTGATGAATGCATCAAAGCTCCTTCAGGGATACGTTATTGAACTATTACTTGTCTAATAACGTCGAGGAGCATGCATTGCCAAGACGGTGCTTCTTTTACCACAGGACCTACACGAATTTCACCACAGGAGTTCCGACTCCTTGCAAGCGGCGGGCATGGACTACTTAGCAGTCTACACCCTCGGTCCACAGAAATATTGTCCCACAGAAAAAAATTTTCGTCAACCAACATGGCCTGACAATGGACATATAGTTGTGTAGCTACATCGAGTCACCAAAGGCTGATTGCTCTAATATCTGATGCTGACGTCGCCAGTCAGGCATATGCTGAGCTACCAGCGTCCAAAATGCTTTCGTGTGATTCTTTTCTACTGTGTGGCATAGCTCATGGACAATGACGTAATCTTGGACGCTCGTCGGTAGCTCCATCACGCGCGGATGAAATTCCAGCACATTCTGGGCATCGCAACTGGCCCAGCGACTTTGGAAGTGGCGAATGCGCGCGCCGCGGGCCTGCAAGCCCGTCTGCCGTTCCCAGTAACGCAACCTGACCGGCAGCTTCTCATGCGCGCGGTCGCGGTAGAACTGCTCCAACCAAGGCATCAGTGCATCAAACTGGATGACCGAGCCATCCGGGTTTTCAACAATGAAACGCGACGCGGTAAACGTCAGCCGGGGCCGGGTTAAGTCCGGACAATGTCGCACTTCGGTGAAATAAGTCCGGCCGCAGTAGCGCAGACGGCTGCCCGTCGTGATGGCATCGGAGCCCTGAGGCAAGTTGACCAACGCCAGCTTATCCTTTATCCAGCGGGCGCGACGGCGCACCAGAGCCTCTTGCTCGGCCTCGCCCACCATGGGACCACGTAACAGCACTGGCTGCCCCCGCTCGACGGTCACGTAGTGGCGCTTGAGCTTAGCATCCGCTTGAAAGCGCCACTCGATGATGCTCTGGCCGTACTGCAAAACGGGCATGTCAGTTCTTGAGCAGAATATCGAGGATGCGGCCGGCGTGGTCGCGTGCGACAGAGCGTTCCCAACTGGCTAAAGGCATCAGCAACTTGCGCAGCAGGTCGCGAATTTCCGAGTGCAGGTCAGGCATCTGTTTCCAGTTGGCCGCTGCAATGGCACCGCTCAAGCTGTCATCTTCGAATAGTTGGGTGGTAGCCACCCTGGCAGTGTCTTCTGGCAGCAGGGCGGCCAAGTAGTGGTAAACCGCCGAATGTGCTGGATGGGCGAAGCCGGTGTTATCCTTGTCCTTGATGCGTTGGCCGAACAGGTCGAGCTGCTCCAAGAACTGAGCCTGACTGATACGGCCCGCTTCTTCTTCGGCCAGCAACTTTTCCAGTTCCTCGGCCAACTTGTCGAAGAAGGCCGGGTCTTTGTCCCTGCCAGTGACAATGGTGTGCTTCAGCTGGTTTTTCATCACCAGCGCCTGGCTGCCCGGGCTGGCCAACTTCCGCAAGCGCGCCATGTCGCTGGCATCCAGAATCGACACCTCTTTACCCAGCAGGCTCTTGGCCGGGCTGGCGACGATGTAATCGTCCAGAAGTTGCTGCAGCAGCGCGGATTCAAGCTTCGTGATGCGGTCTCGATAGGTGTTGCCGGGCAGCTTGTCACGCAGCATGAGGCGGATTTCCGCGAACAGCGTGAAGTACGGCTTGAAGGGCACGCCACGTACATCGGGCAAGATAATGTCGATGCTGCGGTTGAACTGCTTGGCCAATTCCAGGAAGTCTTCCACGGCATCGAGCCTGCTGGTCGGGTCAAGGAAACGCTCGGCGTCATCCTTGTAATCCTCGCGTTGTCGGACTGGGTCGTGCTTCTTCGGCAGCAGCTTCAGAATGCGGTCGAGTGTCGCTTGCAGCTTGGGCAATTCGCTTTCGACTCCTTCCCACACCTGGGCTGGCTGCACTTCACCACCGTAGATTTTCAGTGCATGGTCAAGGTGTTCCACCACTCCATGATAGTCGACGATATAGCCCGCATTCTTGCCTGCCATGGTACGGTTGACCCGGGCAATCGCCTGCAGCAGCGTGTGTTCCTTGAGTGGCTTGTCGAGATACATGGTGCCGACAATCGGCGCGTCCCAGCCGGTCAGCAGCATATCGGAGACGATGATGAGGCCCACATTGTTGGCGTGGGGTTGGCCGTCCCGGCCCTTGGTCTCGTCGCCATAAGGCAGCGGGAACAGCTTGCTGACGAAGTTCGCCACTTGTTCTGTGGGCACGGCGACCGGCGATTTGCCGGCGAGCAATTCGCTTCTGATGCGTTCTTCGATAGTCTGAATCTGGTCCCGGTCCAGCTTGTACTCAGCGGCGGCTTCCTGCACCGACAAGCCGGTGCGTGACGCTGTTACGCTGGCCAGCGAGATGACCACTCGGCTTTCGAAGGTCGGAAGGCCGTTGGCTTTCCGCTCTTTCATCAAGCCGTCGAGCAAGTCCTTGTAATGCACCGCCATATCGCGGCCGTCGCAGACGAGCATGGCCTTCAGCCCCTTCGCCTGTACGTTGGCGACGAAGTGTTCCGCCAGATGGGCTGCGACCTGTTCCATGCGGTCGCCGGCCTGCCGCCAGCGGGCCAGCAAGGCTTTCTTGAGGGCTTGCTGACGACCTTCCGCTTCTTTATCGAATTGGTCTTTGAACGCTTGGTCAAGCTGCGCATCGGGAGTCAAGTCTACCCAGGCGTCCTGATACTTGATTGGTAAGGTCGCGCCATCAGCCACCGCCTCGTGCAAGCGGTACTCATCGATATACGCGTCACCGCCAAACTCGGCCAGCGTGTGCTTGTCGTCATTCAGCAGTGGCGTGCCAGTGAAGGCGATGAATTTAGCGTTAGGCAGACTGGCCCGCATGAATGCGGCCAGGAAGTCATACTGGCTGCGGTGCGCTTCGTCGACCAGCACATAAAAATTCGGCTTCGTGCTCAGTACGCGAAAGTTGACCTGCTCCCTACTGGTTTCTTCCCAGCAGGCGTCGAGCATCACCCCGTCATTGTCAAACTTGCCAAAGCAGATATTGCGCTCCTCGACCATGAAGAAGTCCTTACCCTCACGTATGCGTCGGTGTCGAGTCGCTTCCAGGGTAGTAGCCCCCGCATCCGAAGGGACATCGGCCGAGGCATCCGACTGTTCGTTCTCCTGGAACTTCTGCACCGTACTGGTGAATACACTGCCGTAATCATTGCCCAGCAACTTGACCAGACCATCGACTGACACGGCCTGAATCGCCTTGATGCCGACCGCATGGAAGGTATCGAAGATTTGCTTGTCGAGGTCCTTGCGGTCGGTGAGCACCAGCACGGTAGGGTTGTTCAATCCTGTGCTATCGGCCCGCAACATCCGAGCCAGCAGCGCCATGGTCAGCGATTTACCGCTGCCCTGCGTGTGCCACACCACTCCGCCGACAGGCTTTTGAGCCGTCAGCCGCCCGATGGTTTTGCGCACCGCGCGCCACTGTTGATAGCGCGGCAGCTTCTTGACCGTCTTGCCGTCGCGTGTTTCGAACAGCACAAAATGGGTCACCAGCTCTAGAAAACGGCTCGGCTCAAACAATGCCCACAGCAACTGGTCTTGTACGCTTGGGGCTGTCCCTAGCACATGGGACACCGCTGCCAGTTCGGTGTCCTGCAACTTGTAATGTGCATAGAACGCTGGCTTGGTGAGGATGGCGCCGTACAAACCCTCGCGCCGGTTCAGGGCCACGCAGACCTGATTGAATACGAAATGTGAAGGAAAACTGGCCTGGTAGCCGTCCAGTTGTGCCAATGCTTCGTCCAGCCGATGGTGGCTGGCCTTGCATTCGATAATGGCTAGCGGTAGACCATTGACGAACAACAGCAGGTCGGGCCGAAACAGGTCGCCGTCGGCATTTTTGCCGACGTACTGGTCGACTACGTGAAAGTCGTTATTGGCTGCCGTGGTCGCATCGAAGAAACGTACGCTGCGCAGCTTGCCCTCGATATCCTTGACCTGGATGTCGGCACGATGCACGGCCTGCTCCCAGAATGCCTTGTTCGCGGGCAGCAGGTCATCGTTCACACGCTTGCGTAGCTCAATCAGTGCCGCACCCACGCTACCCGGGGCGGTGCGCAGCCATGGATTCAAACTCAGCAGCCTGGGCCGCAGAATTTTTTCCAGGATGGGGGCAAGGTGGCGGTGTTCAACCTGAACCTGGTTGCTGGAGAGATGAGTGTAGCCCAGCCTCACCAGCGACTCGATGGCCGGGATTTCGACGCCGGTCTTTTCTGCAGCCCCCATGGGTGCATCCTTTCGGTATGTCTTCTTCGCTTTATCGGTCAGGCCGCAAGGGCCACTTCTTGCTGCGTATCCAGCGTTACTCGCCACTCGCCTGTTAACAGCTTTTGCATTAGGCCGCGCTTGAGATTTCGGTAAACGGCCTGCTTTTCTTCCAATACGATGATTTTTGCGTTGATTGCATCAACTACCTTGGCAATCTTTTCCTGAATCGCCAACGATGGCAGGAGAACTGGGAACGCCTTGAGTTGCGATGAGTTTATACTGGCTAGGTTAGTGGTACGCTTTGCACAGGACAAGAAGTATTGACGACCATAATTACTCGAAGCCAACGCCGCCAGGTAATAAGAATTAAGCTTGGTGGGGGCTGGGCGTACTGCGAAGACGTGATTCTGATGAAGACACGGGGAAACCTGACCTTCCCACACCCCCCCGCGACCTAACTTGTCAATGTCTCCGCCTTCCGTCATCAACACATCACCGGGCTGTAGTGCATATCGTTCAACTTGGGTTGCCTCAATCTCAATGGTTTTGACCTCACAGAGGTCAATATGACCGTCTTGAACATTTGCAACGCGCAGGTACGGTAATTCAATTGGCTCTTTCAATCCCTTCTTGCCTTTAGCAACGCCAGTTCGAACTTCGGCTACCTCACTCAACGGCACTAAAGACCAGTCGTTGGCATGTAGGGTATTGTCGCTCCGGTCGAACAGCGCTTGCATCAGGCCTTGCTTGATGGTCTGAGTGGCTTTAATCTGGCGCGCGATGACGTCAAGCTTGTCGTCAACAGCGGTGAGGATAGCCACGATTTTGTCTTGCTCCAAGCGAGGAGGAATCGGAATTTTCTTTTTAAGCCAGTCTTTAGGCTTAAAAAGAAACTTTTCGATGTCGACACCCTGACTGCAAAGAACAAATAATTTTGCGTAATCTTGGAGTTGAACTAGATAATTAAAGTAACGAGTGCTGAAACCGCTATTGGATTCGAGTACAAGATACTCATTTGAAACAAGTGCACCCTCCAAGTTTTTCGGTACGATACCGCATGCACCGTGAACGATTTGTCGTTCCGAAACCAAAAAGTCGCCAGCTTTTATCAAATATTGATTCTTTACCTTGATGTCGGCACCCGCCTGTACGTCTCGAAGCTCTATTCCACCGTGGCGGCGCTTTACAGTAACCCGGCGGTATTGATGGCCGTCAACCATTTTTATTGGACGTTCTACGACACTCAAAACGTCACCAATCGATTTCATCTCCCAACCTAATAGAAGATTCTGATGCTCTAGTTTCATTGACGCGCTCATACGTTTATGTGCCGAAACCTAATTCCACCAGATATCGATTCAGCCTCGCATCAATCCGTGCCTCATCCTCAGTCAATATCGCTAGCTGGCTCAATGTGGCGGCGACATCGACAATTTCTTCGGTCTCACCGTTGTCGATGTAGCGCGCGATATTCAGGTTACCGTCGTTACTGCGAATTTCTTCTAACGTTACCACCCGGCAGTAGTTATCAACGTTGGTTAAGTGCTCAAACGCGGACTTGTGCACGCCGACAATGCGGTTGATGTCTTCAGGACGTAAGCTATTCTGAACTTTACCTTTCGAGCATTCACGGCTGGCGTCAATGATGATGATTTTGCCCTTGAGAGCGGCCGGCTTCTGCTTGTTCAGAATCAGCACGCAGGCCGGGATGCCGGTGTTGTAGAACAGGGCCGACGGCAGCCCCACGATGGCCTCAATCAGGTCACCTGGCTGGTTGCCGCTCGCGGTATCGGTGCCGAACAGGAGGCCTTCGCGAATCTTACCTTCTTCGCCGCTACGGAACAGCACGCCATGCGGCAGAATGATACCCATACGGCCGTCGGCCTTCAGGCTGGCCAGCATGTGCTGGGCAAAAGCGAGGTCTGCATAACCGCGCGGCGGGATGCCATAAACAAAGCGTCCGTACGGGTCACTGACCTGTTTGTAGTTGGGTGCCTTGGGCTTCTTGTCGCTGTCCTGCTCGGCTTCATTAGCTAGTTCCAGCGGCGCCCACCAAGACTTGGCCGAGAACGGCGGATTCGCAATGACGCGGTCAAAGGTCTTGACGTAATCGCCATCCAGGTGCTTGGGTTCGACTAGCGTATCGCCGCGCTCAATCTCGGCGCGCATATTGTGCAGGTAGAGATTCAGCTTGGCGATGGCCCAGGTGCCAAGGTTTTTCTCCTGGCCAAATAGCAGGACATTTGGCTTGCCCATGATGGTGCCGTCGGGCAGATTGGCAACATGATGCGCGCTTTCCACGAGCATGCCGCCACTGCCGCAGGTCGGGTCATATACGGAATGACCCGGTTGCGGGTCGATGAGTTCGACAACCAGTTGCACTACAGCCTTAGGAGTGTAAAACTCGCCGCCCTTCTTGCCGGCGTCATCGGCAAACTGTTTGATAAGGTACTCGTAGGCGTCCCCCAGCATGTCTGCCTTGTACAGGTCGGCGTTACCAAGTTTGTACTGGTTGAAATGGCGCAGCAGCCGCTGCAGGGTGGCGTCGGATAGCACGCGCTTGTCGCCATACTGAGTAGCAGTCAGCACATGCTGCAGTTCGGGGTTGTTGGCCTCGATGGTGGCAAAGGCTTTGTCCAGCGCCTCGCCGATGTTCTCGGTACGGGCAATCAGTTCGTGCCAGCGCGCGCTGATGGGGAAGTGTCCCCATTTATCCTGGACTTCTTCCTCGGCCTCCTTGCCGGTCAAGCTCTCGTCCTTCACCAACTGCGCGATGCGCTCTTCGAACACGTCGTTGAAACGCTTCAGGAACAGTAGGCCGAAGATGTAGTTCTTGAAGTCAGATGAGTCAATCGAACCGCGGAGGATGTTAGCGGATTCCCAAAGCCAAGTCTCAAGGGCTTCGAGGGATAGTTTAATGCTCATTGTAGGTATTAGTCACGAAAACGAACTTTACGAAGGGCAGAAGCCTGTCATTGAATTTTTTCAACAAATGGCTTCGCAAGAGAAGGAGTTGTTCCTGTCATAAAATAGCTTTTATGACAACTGTGATTGTAGCTTGGACCATGTCCTGAGCCTGTTCGCTGCTCCAGGAGTGGGATGCCGAGACATCCAAATAGAGCATCTCAATTGTTGACGACGCCGTATCATGCCTCTTGCCGAGCCGAAATGCTAGCGCTCTGTAAAAGGTCTTGATGTCGATAATTTAGTATAAGCAACCTAGAAGAAGTACCGATGCAGCCCATGAGCAACTTGTGGTTGCCAAACTCGGCCTACCCGGCGATAACGAAGAAATATCTGACTAAGCTGCCCGTAAGATGACTGAATATCTTGACCTAGAACGACATTTTGGACTCTTGACCAAGTACTCGGTCGAGGAGCTTCTGGCTCTCGATATTACGGGGCGCCGACGCCTAAGCTGGGAGCAACTTCTGGCCGGACGGTTCTCCATTATTACAGCTCGTGCCAACTTCGGCAAAACAACGGAACTGCGAGCTTGCGCCCAGCGTCTTCGTGACGAAGGGAAGCATGCTGTGTTCGTTGCCCTTCATCAACTTCTCGAAGAGCCCGACTTTCAAATCGCTCTTGAAGCGGCCGAGGCCAAAGCGTTCGGAGCATGGGAGGCCGCGGCCACCGAACGACTGCACCTGTTCGTTGATTCGCTGGACGAGGCGGCATTGGGTTGGGAGTCCGGACTTCAGACCGCACTTCGTAGGGTGTCTAGGGCGGTTGGACCTGCTGGCGTAGATGTCAACTGGATTCTCTCGTCGCGCCCCGCCACTCTAACGCCATCTGTTCTTGAGGTTATTCAAGCAGAGCTTTCTACAACGCTCTATGTGGGCGACACGAAGGACGAGTCGCCCGACGACACGTTAGAAGAAGTGAATGCCACTGATGCGCTGGGCGCGGGACTCTCCGCGTTCGATGCCGACCGCACCGTCAAAGCGATGACCGTCCCGAGGGAGCGCTTGAAGGTCTACAGGTTGCTTCCTCTGTTGAGCCACGCCGCCAGGCTGTACCTCGAGATTCGGCACGGCGTCGCTGACGGCAGGGCATTGCTGGATGCAGCACGACGTTTCGGGCTAAATGACCTCGCGGATGGCCCGGGAAGTCTCGACGTACTGTCTTACATCGACCCATTGTCCAATCCGCCTAGCGACCTAACCTCCATGTTTGAGCGGATGGTTGCTGGTGTCCAGGCTCAGCAGCGCTCGGACCACCGCGAGTCGCTGGTTGGACGGCCCTCCCCGAAGAGCTTGGACGAGGCCGTGGCGAAGCTCGCGGCAGCTTCGGCAGTTTGTCAGTTGCCAAACATGGAGTTGGCAGCGGATGCTCTCAAGGTGCGGGATGGCGTATTGTCGTGCCGGCCGCTCGTAGGCTCCTTGCTTTCCGAGAGTTCACTAACGTATCTGCTTGGCTCGAGGCTGTTCGTCGATTCAGGACAGCATCAGGTCAAGCTGTATCCTGAGCAACTTCTCCCCTACCTAGCTGCGAAGCGCCTCTCAACACTCGCTCAATCTCCCGAAGACGCGCGTAGACTTATTGTTGCGCTATCGTGGCGGGCGGCGACGGGTGAGTGTGGAGTACATAGGGCTTACCTGAATGTCGCCGGCTGGTTGGCCACATTCAACATTCACTGCAGGTTGGAATTGTTGAAGGTAGAACCGCAAGCCGTTGCATTCTTCGGTGACCTGCGAAGTACTCAAGTTCCCTTGGCTGACGCGAGCGCAGCGCTGAAGCGTAGCTTGGCGCGGCTAAGCACTCTCGGCGACACGCTCGGACGGAATCAGTTCACTTTGACGGCGGAGAACTACTGGCAAGCCGCGAAGCCCGGAATTGAACCGACGCTTTTGGAGGCCTACGACAGCGTTGGCTCTGACTGGCACGCGCGCACCGCACTTCTCGATATTGCTACCTATGCCCATCTCGACGTCTTCCGCGACAAGGTTCTATCCGAGAATGGCAACAGTTACGCGAAGCTGTTAGGAAATTCAGCTCAACTCGTGTATTTGATGTCGCTCGGACGGGATGACGATGCCCAAGCACTCGCCGATGCAGCGAAAGCGAGTCCGCGCCTTGAAGAACGGACGCTTCGACTTCTGCTTGGCGAGCTCGCGTGGAAAAAATTTGATGCCACGACGATTGCTGAACTGGCAAGCAAGCAGTATATGCGCAAGGGGGGCGGCTTCAACCTTAGTTGGGCGCTTACGCACGACGTCGCAGACGCCGCAAGCCCTGAGCAACTCGCGGCGCTGACCGAGGAGTTATTGTCCTACATGGTGAAGCACTATGAGGCGAAGCGTAACGAGCAGAGCGAGCGGTATGACAATTTCGCGGAGGCTGTTCGAGAGTTGATTGCGCTCGTTGTTCGAGCCGAGAACCTTCCTGTCGAACGCGCCACCCAGCTATGCCTGACGTACTACCAGGCTCACGGCAGGCTCCACTTGGGAGGCTTCGACCAGCCTGAGCTTCGCACTGCGCTAAAGCTGTCCGATGCCGTTCGCCAGAACCTACTTCGAGGGGTCATCGCTCAAAGTGACCGAACTGCTGACGGAATCTGGAGGACATTTGTTTCGCACGGGCTCTACTGGCCTTGGGAAGACCGCGATGTTGAGGCGCTTGCCGAGCCTGGATTCACCGAACTGGTGACCACGCTCAAGGAGAACGCTGCTGCGCAGAAGCCGGCTGCTCGCCCCCAGAAAGCGAAGCGAGACAAGCTGGAGCTGGACGAACGTTCAAAGGCTACACTGTTGACTCAAGTTGATAGTTTGAGAGTCGGCTCGAACACGAATGCGCTTGCTTGGATTGCCGGGTGGCTAAGCCAGACAAGTCACAACTCACGCTACGGCGAGTGCGACTTCTTGGCATTCGAAACGGCGGCGGGCCCTGCGCTTGCGAGCGCTACTCGCGCCGGACTTAGCGCCATCTGGCGCAAGCGCGCCCCCGAATTTAACGAGGCCGAGCGCAACACTACGTACTACGTGACAGTCGCAGGCCTCCAGGGGCTTCATCTTGACCTTGGGGACGGAGCCAAGCTTCCGGCGCTGTCCAACGCCGAGGTTAAACAAGCTCTCTTCTACGGTCGATTTGAAATAAATGGCTACCCGAAGTGGTTCTGGCCGGTCGTGCGTGCGCATCAGGCGGCAGCGCTCGAGGAATTCCGTAAAGTCTTGGCTGCAGCAGACGCCGGCGCGGTGTCGGCCGACCAGGCTGACGCATTGATTCGACACCTTCCTAACGCGCCTCTAGCCGTTCAGTACGGCTTGGCCGGCGCGGCATGGACGTTCGCAACAGGCTCGGCTAGCGTCGATTCCTACGCCCTTGAAGGTGCCCTGACGTGTGCAGTTGGCCACGGCGGGAGTGCCGACCAAAACACTTTCGAGGGCGAAGCTTGGTCGCGCATGTCCGCAGCGTTTCGAGCCTCCCTGCCTACCTCGGCGACCCTTACCTCGCCGGAGAATGCCGGCCAGAAGGCGCACAGTGAGTTTGAGGCTCGCATCCATGAAATGACGCGCCTACGCTCAAACGCGGTCGTATGGGGCCTGTTCTGGCTGTTGCACTACCCCTCAGCCTTCGGCGCGCACTGGGAACGCTGGCGTACATCCGAACAGCGCGCAGCGGAGGAGTTCATGTTCGACCTAGCCGCATACATCGGCCAGGACCGCCAAAGTCGCTTGAGAGCTGCAGCGGAGAGAGGCATGGGAGGCCTGAAAGCACTCTCAGCTCTCTACGAGTGGGTAGTGACCGTCGTCCGCGAATCCGAGGACATTGCTCACGAAGATGGGCTGGCGTATACCGTTGGCGCCCGCGACAACGCTCAGCGTCTTCGCGACTCGCTCCTACCCACGATTTCGAGTGTCAAGTCTCAAGCAGCCTACGAGGTGCTGGATGAGCTTCGAAGGAAGGCTACGGGCGCGAATGCAAAGTACATTCAACACTTGCAATTTCAGATGCGAGAGGCGGAAGCGTATGTCGCTCCGGTCACACAACAGAACTACGCCAAGTTCGAGCGCGATTTCTCGCCTCCGGTGACAAGCTATATCCAGTTCGCTCAAGCTGTGCACAACGACTTGCTTACGGTGAAACGTGGCATCGAGCATGGCGAGTTCAGCCTTCGGAGATTCTTCAACCAAGTGGTCATGGAGCACATCAAAACCGATACTCAAGGCCTGGCCCTCGAGGAAGACTTCCAAGCGCTACTCGGGAGTGAGCTGAACCATGCTAGCAGCGGCCGTTATGGCGTGACGCTCGAGCCAATCCTTCCGGCGGCAACTCGGCGCGATGTACTGTGTCAGGTTGGCCAGATGCGAGCTACGGTTGAACTCAAGATGTCCGAGCGTTGGACGGTGGCTGACTACCTTGTGGCCTTGGCTGAGCAGCTGAAGGGACAGTACATGCAGTCCTTTGACTCGAAGATTGGCTTTTTTGTCGTTGTACTTCAGCGTCATCGGACTTGGGACAACCCTACGGGCGGAAAAGTCGACTTTGCAGGACTGATTGGCATCCTCGAGGCAAAGGCCTTGGAGTTGCAAGCTGTGGACCCAGCACTCTTCTTGCGTATCGTAGGCATCGACGCCGCGCCCCAGGCCGATTTCCGAAAGTCGATGGCAGCAACGAAGGCTGCTATCAATGGGCCGGCTAAATATGCTGACGAGAACGGCAATACTTGGAGTGGAAAAGGCCGTCGACCGAAGTGGCTGACCGATGCTCTTGCAATGGGCAAGGAACTTGCCGACTTTGATAAAGGCTAGCGTACAGCTTGAATCGATTCGGCACTACGCTCGGTATGCACCGGCTCAAGTGTATGAGCATCCAAATTGAAACGTCTACACGGTTCGGAACCCTCGCTTATGCTAGAGCATTCGCGCGGCATGGAATCAGAAGCCCCACATGGTGGTCACTAAAACAAGTATCATGACGGGCCATGGCTTCTTCCTTGCCCGACGACCGCTTAAACCTGAAGGTATGGCATGCTTGCTATCTTTAAGAAAAAATTGGAGCAGGTATGGCAAGACTAGGTTTTGATAGGCGCACAGGGCTTGTCTATGAAGGCATGGATGGTCCAACTCATCCTGTGTGGCCGACTCCGGCTCTATCCCAAGCAACGCTGATTGAGGGGCCAGATGACTTACAACGTATTCCAAGTGATTTCGACGGTTTAGGGTGGACTTTCATCGACGGCAGTTTCGACCCCGGAAGCCGAATACGCCGAGGACGATTATTCCAGAAGTTTGGCCCTGCTAGCTGGGAGCCAACTCAAGTTGAAGCCCACCCTGCAATTAACTCTGACTTATTAAAGGCAGCCAACAATGGCGGCCGCGTCAGCAAGGAGCTAAGTGTCTACTACGAGTGCACCGACCTTCTTCAGAAGCGTAATCGTGGCGAAGGTCTCCAGCTCGCGCTTGGGCGGAAAGACGGGCATTCATTGTGGCGTATCCTTCAAACGGAGCGAATCGCTTCGGGCGATGTCCTAGTTACGCTTCGAGCAGAGTCCGTGTTTGGTGTAATCTCAGAACTCGATTCTACTCAGATTGCTACCGACGGCTTGCCAGGGGTACAGGCAGCCTTAGACCGTGTCGTCAACTCAGCCTACCGCGAACTGCCGCAATCAGTGGTTGACCACTGCCGAAATGCCGCTGTCATGCTTACCTCACGATGGATGCAGAAAGTGACTAGCTCTGCCAGCCCTATTGAGCAAGACCTTGGTCAATGGATAAACGCATTAAGACGGCAATTTGGCGACGGTGAACGGGTGGCGTTACGGAGCGCTCTTGAAACAATTAACCGCCTACACCCTCGAGGAAAAGATAATGAGTCGTTCAAATATTCTTTGCGCCAGATTGACGAGCTTGATGCTGAGTATGCCCTTCACGCCTTGGGCTTTGTTATTCGAGAGGTAAACTGGGGACGGTGACCTCGTCGTGCGAGCCCTCGCTGCAAGATGCCCGTTGGTCTGAAAAGCAACTTCGGTCGGTGAGCGTCCGGTTGTGCCTGTGTTTGCGTTCGCATCGTTAGCAGAGCACAGTAGAGCTGACCCAGGACCTCCATCCTGCTAAACTGTCTCGCTGATTCATACAAAAGGAATAGGTCTTGCGGCTCGTGCCTATACACTACGCTCCCAATTCCGCACAACAAGATGACCTCTGCCCTTGACTCCTTAAGGTTGCTCTCACGGGCTTATACCCGACCAATGTTCGCGCAGCTTGCGCGCACGGGGGATACACGTGAGGTCAGTGAGCTTCTTAGCAAGCACAGTCTGGTTGAACAAGATGTTGAAACTCTCCGCCTGGACGAGTTGTTCGAGCGTGGCTGGAACCGGTTGGCCACGAGCTATCGGAACGAGTATGTCTACAAGAACGAACTCGCCACGCGACTTGTCTTCAAGCGGCATAGCCCGCGTACTGCCGGCTTCCAGGTCGAATTGCGGGTCGGCGGCTCAATTGCCGATGTAGTAGTCGCAAACGGCACTACAACCGCATACGAAATTAAAACTGAGTTTGATACTTCGAAACGCCTGACGTCACAGACTGCCGACTATCTTAAAGCTTTTGATAAGGTGTACGTCGTCACGCACCCTGCACATGTGTCGCGCTATGAGCGCGAGCTCGACTCACGCGTTGGTCTCGTTGTTCTATCGAATCAGCATTCGCTAACCCCGTACCGGGAAGCTGCTTCCAACAAAGACAACATCGACCCACACACCATTTTTCGTTGCATGCGGCGGGAAGAATATATAACCGCTATCGAAACTGTCGTCGGACCAGTGCCACCAATGCCAAACGGATTGATAGCTGCGCATTGCGAAGAACTGTTTCGTCAGCTTACGATGGAACAAGTGCACAAGTGTTTTGTAAAAGCATTAAAGATTCGTACAACCAATAAAACTGATGTAGACTTTGTTACAAAGCTACCTCCATCTTTACGCGCTTTAGGATACGCTACACCCCTTTCAGGGAGACAGCGTGCTGCGGTTTTAGGACTTCTAACTAAGCCAGTACAGTTATCCTAAAGACGTATGCGCCTTCGGTGGTAGTTGTCCACTACCTCGGAGGCTGTTATGTATTTCCCTTACGTTTTTGGTCGCGCATCTGAACTTCTTGCTCTGCGTAGCACTAGCCAAAGCTGCTTGTCGTCTGGCCTCGTCGTCCCAATCGTAGAACCGGTAATTACGAAACCTGCCGCACTCATCAAGGCAATGACGGAAATTGGACAGCGCGGGCAACGAGCCGTTATCGTCACCAACCCTTACCAAGGTGAACTCAAAGCCGGAGCCTCTGCAGCATGGCTCACTGTCGTGGATGCGACCTTCGCAGCCTACCCGACGCTCGTTCCCGGCTTCATGTGCCGCCCAGGCGTGCCCTATGCAGAAGTTCAGGCATTCTTAGCAAAGTATGCAAACCGCGATGTCGCCATTCTCCACCTGAACTCTGGCTTGTCCAACGCTTCCGTTAACTCTCTGGCGCAAGTACCAAACGCTGTATTTCACATTGTCCTCCAAGGGAAAGCGCCGAGCGCCCATCTTGCGCTATTGCCCCACGCCAAAACAGTGCACGTCAACGACAATTTCAACAAGCAACCTCGCAATGCTGACTACTCTGGTCAAGAGCACTTTACCGACCACCATCGTTTGTACAGTCAGTTCGGTGTCGGATTTGGTGACTACACCGTGACTGGAGCCGAAATCCAGCTGGGAGGAGGCCCCCCCGGTGCCGTTGCTGTTCACCTCACCTACAAGTGCTCCAACGACGGCAATCTTTGGATGCAGCACTTCGTCTCTGACGACGTGGACATTGGCGTCGGCACAACCGAAGGCAAATTCCTTCAGGCTATTTCAAAGTTTGCTGGCCAGTACCACAGCCGCGTGGCCGAGTTCGGCACTAACGGGGCTATCAACGATTACCTGCAAAATCATAATAATTCGCACTTCCCGGGCCTCGGAAAGAACAAAGAGAGGCAGATTCACCATCATATCGAACGCGTAAACTACTTCTTGTTGACCGGGAACTGATTTCGTTCGATGTGGCTATAAGGGATAGGAGCAACCAGCTTGTCTAGCACACGGGTAAATCAGGGCTTCGTTCGACCAGGAGTGCAGTTAGCCAAGCCTGTCCGGCTCCGCTGTTGGCGCGGGTTCTCTTAGGTACAGCAAGGCAGACCGCATGTAAGTACCAGCACGCTGCTGCCAGGAGTACTGATTTGACGGTCGCTCAATCGAGTACCTCCTGTCATACACTGAACAGGATGCGCGTTAGCCTATCTAGCCACCGCACCGTCCAGCGTTAGCCACTTGCCTGGGGAATCTAGGCCAAACAGATGGTCTGCGAACTTAGCTGTCCTTTCCTCTGCCTTGTCTAATGCACGGGTAAACAGGCCTTCGTTCGACCGCAGATGGAGTTTGCGAAGCCGGTCCAGCTCCGTTTTTGGTTCGGAAAGCTGTGGCCGCCAGACCCAGACTCGCCTGTCTACAGTGTCAAGGAACATATACCAGGCAGCAAACGCGCTGTCAGCGTCCGTCACGCGTGTGAAATGCTCCCACCAGTGTTTTGCGAGCACGGCTCGGTTGGTCCACTTCATGAGATTGCGCTCAAGCAACCGTAGCGAACTAAAGGTCTTGCCCTCTGGCCATTGTAGCCGGTCGATTCGTGGCAAGCGATGGAAAGCCCTCAGTACCGCTGCTCGTCTGTGCCTCCATGGCTGGTCCGAGGCCATGTCAACATCGATAAAGTCATCGAGCCATTTCTCGCGGCAATGCATTTGGCAAACAATCACAAGCTCAAATAAGTCCTGGTCAGTGTTGCATCGAATCAGATTGGTCAACTCAGCTCGAACGGCCTCTACTTCGGCCGACTCAGGCACCCTCATTGCGATGTGCATCAGCTCTGGAATATTGGCGGGCCCATTAAAACGAACCGTCATGGTGTCGGCTAAAGCCTTCCACAAGCGAAGCCCCTTAGCAGGAGCGTGAGTCAGTAAAACCTCACACAGACACAAATATAGCCCACTTGCTGAATGCACGCGTCCGCGAAAGACCGCTGACCGCGCCTCTACACCTTCCAGTAATCCATCCCAAACCGCAGGAGATGCCGTGTACGCCGCCTCAACTGTCGCGCGTGAGAACATATGCAGGTAAAAGCTGTGCCCACTGGTGCGGGCTTTTTTGATGGTGGCCGCGGCATCCTTGGCCAATTCGTCCATGCGCTTTTGAAGCTCGTCTATGTCCTGTGTCGTTCGCTGCTGATGTGAACGCGAAATACGGTGTCAATTACAATCGTCGTATCACTAAAGACGAGCTGAGCAAGTACAACTAATTGACCCAAGCTAACTGGTTCGATTCTCGGCAGCGCGCCCGGAAATTTGAATGCTAAGTATTGGCTGACATACTAAGTAAAACCCTCACAGCGGCTAAGAACCCTTTATGAAAAAGTTACTGAAAGTGGCAAAGGTTTTCGTCGTCGGCTCGATGGTGTCCGGTCTGTCGGCATGCAGCACTACCAATGAAAAATCGGTGGAAGCTTGGCAAGGTAAGCTATGGCGCGGGGTAGTGTCGAAGACACTACTGGACACTACCGAATGGCGTCCGACTGACAAGGACTGGATTGCGTCAGCAAAATTCGATAATACCCGTGACGTCGGTATGCGCACGGCTCGTGTCCACTTTGCATCCGGTTGGAACTCTGTCATCGCCAATGCGATGGTGCCGGACAACATCGAATTCCAGGACATTCCTAAGGGCACCTTGGTAGATGTTATGGCAGAGACTGGTCCAGACATGGACTACTCTGCCCAACGCTACACTCGAATCTTGCGTGTTGTCTGTGCCGCTGTGGACGACAACTGCATGGCGCGAGAAAAGAAGGCTAAAACGTACGGAGCTGTTATTGATAGCGCACCCCAAGACGTAAACGCCCATTACAGGGTCACGTACACGCGGCGTGAAACCAAAGCCGATGTGCAGAAGTACGATTAGTCTTAACGTAGGCGGTTTGGATTTCGCGTCATCGCGAAAATTTTTTGTGATGGAGCGCTTTTTCATAAATAGTGTGGCTATACAAAGTATGCCAACCAACCTTGGAAAACCGCATGCACAACGAATACGACGACGACACCTACGCTTACACCTACCCTATCGCTGGCGAAGACGAGGTCATCCAATGGGATAAGATGGCGGAAGACGGCATCATCACGCATGAGGCGGCTGCCCGGCTAGCTGCTGCGGACGCTGAGTTTGCAAAAAATGAGTTCACTCGCCGGCGCCCGTCGCGTATGACTGAAAGCAATCGCCTCAAATTCCTGCGCACGCTTTCTCTTCATGGTTGGACGGAGGCCGACCTAAAGCCGGCCCCACCCACTAATCGTGGGTTTGCGCAGCGTCTGATTGATTACGCCGAGCCCCGCGAAGGCTGAACAGCCGACCTGCACAGAATCCAAGCACGAGCGCCGCTGCTATAAGCAGCACGATGTCGGCTGCGCTCACTGCTGCCTCGCGATGTCGGGAGTCGGCCAACTGAGAATTGACGCTACACGGCGGAAAATCCACCGGAGTAGCGGCGGCTCGCCCCAGCCCCTTTCCTCAACCAGTCGGTAGAACCTAAGCAAAACGTCGACTGGGCGTACCGACCGGTCGCATTGCCTTTTTGCCGTTGCGCACTGCCCCGCCAAGTGCAGGGCGAGTTCCTCACAGACATTCCAGTCGAGGCATCGGTCCATTAAAGTGCGGCCGGTTTCATATGGAAAATCAAATGGCACCGCTGAGGTGCCCATCGCTGGCAAATGCATGCTCACTCCTCCTAAAAAAGCGGATATCGAGCATAATACTGTATAAACGTACAGTTTACAATATTGCAACTAGAATAGAATATTCGAGCTGCCACGCTGGTTGAGCCGGCTCAACTGCTTGGCCGACCTCCTTTGTCTTCTGGCCAGCTGCTGTATCGGTGATGAGCCAAGTGCATACTTATTATTTGCCGCGGTTAAACACGATATACTATCGGCAACGTATATTGGGGCACTTGCTATGGACGAGACAGCAGACCTGGAATTGCTTGAGGCTGAGCAGCGGTTAGCTGCGGCCTACGTAGTCAAGCCTATTCTATTCAGAGTTAAATTCGCCAAAATTCTGGCGGCCCTGTGCGTGCCGCTTGGCCTTGGTTTCGCATTCATATTGCCGGCTGCCGATTCCGACACAGCCCTGAAGCAGACTATCGTGCCTTTGATAGCCTTGGCCTTTGCGCTTCGGTATTCAGCGCAGGTTTGGTATCGCGACAGCGTTACCGTGCTAGCAGCCACACGGCATCGTATCAAGCCTGAGAATTTGATACACAAGATTTCCGTAGCTACGTCGTTGCTCGTACTAGCTCTTATGCTCGTGGCTGGTAGTCAGAGCGGTGACTCAAACCACGACGTAACTTCTTATGTCCTGACCGTCAGCGTGTATGCGCTCTACCTGGCGTTCCTTTTCTGGCCTCAGTATCAAGATGTCCTGACACCTGCTGCAAAAGACGAGTACGCACGCGTGAAGTTTGCAGAGGCACAAGCAAAGCAGCAACAGGCCACGAGAGCTGAACCGACGTTCGCAGACGCGGCGGCAGTGAAAATCTGGTCTACCTGGTATGCACGCTACACCTTGGGCGCCCTGCTGTTCTGGCTCGCATATGCCATTGCAACTGGCGGCGATAGAAATGCATGGATGTTGGCCACGACTGCAGCCGTTGGCGGACTAATCTGCATGAAAGAGCTCGCCCTTTGGGCAATCGGGCTAGGCATCCTCGGCGGACTCGCGTACCTGGCGTTTGGAGCCATCGCAGGCCTACCGGTCAGCGTCGCCATTATCATTGGCGCACTCATCATCGCGAACTCTCGGAAAAAGTGAGTTGAGCCGGCTCAACCGGCTCTCTGAGAGCTAACCGCAGTTGCTATACGTTTCAGGCTAACAACGGAAACGTAGAATGGTGAACGACCTGATTGCAAACCTCGAAAAACTCATCGGCGAGGACGTATTTCGAAAAGGAGCGGCAGCTTTTACGGCTGGCGAACCGCGGCATGCGCCGGCGCGATTTGGTGTGTACTGTGGCGAGTGGGTACGAGGCTATGACCACGCGCTGTATTCAGCAATACCGGAAGCAGCGACTGCTGACTAATTAAAAAACCGCACTCTAGGGTGCGGTTTTTTGTTTGGGCACCTGGTTGAGCCGGCTCAATTTGTCAATCATCCAGCCTAGGAATTCCGGGACTCAACATAGTCAGGTCAGTCGGATAGAACGGAGGTCTTGCGTTGGGATTACGCTTCAGTGCTATGCTGGAAAATTTCTCGTCTTCAGGGTAAACGAATCTCAACGTTTCTTTCTGTATCCCGAGAGAGCGCCTTCTTTCTGTCTCGAATTCAGTTTTGGCTTGGTCAATAATGTGCCGGAAAAAGGCATGGCATACAGCCTTGCCTCTAGTGTCCGCACAATACTGCAGCCGCTCCTTAGCCTTGGCCTGCCACAGGTCTGTGTCTTTCAACCTTGGCATATTCGCAATCAGTCTCTCTAGCCCGTCACGGCGTGTCTTGTCTGGAACGGGTACATCATGGGTGGCCAAGAATTCCTTCAGCTCTCCGACCTTCATGCGCCCAAACACGTCATACATTGTGACGTCACTGCTGGACTCCATCAACGGCCAGCGGCTGGGATACTTACCGAGCGAGGCAAAGGTCGCGTTCCACTGTTCGTACTCTGGCCAATGCCAGCGGCGACCTCGGAAATACCGTTCAAAGACCACATCCAGATACGTCAGGTCTACAAACCTGCCATGCTCGTTTTTGATGATGGCGAAGATTTCTTTTGCCTCTTTGGCAGATATTTCCTTTATCTCACTTATCTGCTGAAAGAAGATTCGCTCGTACGCATCCTTATGGTTGCGGCTTACCTGTACCGTAGGCATTGATGGTTTTGCATCTACATCAACCTCCTGGTACGTATCTCTTTTTCTAGTGAATAAACCGAAGAGCCCCATAGTCTCTACCCCCCGCCATGATGTGTTAGCAACATTGTAGCTCCCCAATTGAGCCGGCTCAACCGCGGCTTGACGCAGAATTGAATTGGCTCAATTGGCAAAAAGTGGGCGAGATGCGGTTCAGGTTGGCCAGGAGGCGAGGCTAGAGCTGACGTTGCGTGCTATGCACGTGCTCGGCATACAACTCCCAAGCGCTGATACCAATGGGCGAGATGCGGTACATGCGCGCGTAAGAGATGCGGCCGGGTATGGCCGTAGGTGAGATATAGGGGCGGGAGTCCACGAAGCCCTTGCTCGCAACGCCACGGAGGGTCTCGCTGTGAGTAGACTGCATTGTGCCACCAAGGTCCGTCGGCCTGCACCAGCCGAGCTCTGCGACGCCTGCGAGCAGTTGGGGCGTACCCCGCTTGCCCTGCTGCAGATACATCATCCGTAGAATGCGTGCCTGCTCGATTGTCAGGCCTAGGGTGCGCTTGCGAGTCTTCATCATGTCGTGGCGTTGAGCGGTACCGTCAATGTATGGAGGCCAGGTATATCGCTTTTGGGCGCAATGTCCGGCTGCGCCAGGTAAACCGCCATCTGGCACCAGTTGAGCCGGCTCAACCGACAAGATGCAGTTGGCCAGGATGCACAGCCAGGGCACCGAAAAGGTGGGCGAGATGCGGTTCTGAGTGTGCCCTGCACGTGCATGGCACATGCGCGCGGAGCGGAACCGGGGGCGGGCCATCCACTAATAAGCGTGGGGTAAAAAACGGGTATTTCCCTTTGTATGAATCCTGGCTACCGGGGTTTGCTATTGCCATGCCGGCTCATACCATGGCCAACCTCCAGCCGCCTCAACCGCTGCTTGCAATGGTGTCTCATAGTCGCCCGCAGGTCGGTAGAACTCCCCGATGTCGGCTATGAATTGCTGATGCCACTCCGGACTCGCTAGCGTGCGCTCCGCCAGGTCATCCAGCGCTTGGCGCTCGAGCATGTGGCGTAGGAACTGCACATTTGTCTCAGTAGGCAGGAATACGCGGCTAGGCCGCAATCATCTGCTGCAGCCGGTCTTGCGCCGCGCTCATTTCGCCGGCTCTAGATGAGCAACATCTGCTGCCAGCGCCTTCTGCGTGCTCGCGACGCCGTAGCGCCAGCCGTCAGCGCCATGCAATTCCCAGGTAAGCGCACCGTCCGTAGCCGCGTTGCAGTGGAGGCGGAAGCGATGCTGGAACATCAAGTCGATTAGCGCGCGAGGGACAATGTGCTGTGCAGATGCAGTCATAGGTCTTAGCTGGGAGATGGGTCATGTGTAGCCCTCAGCTTTATCGCCGGTTGAGCCGGCTCAAGCGACTGTCCAAAACAAGGCCCCGCTCGTGCGGGGCCTGATTGCAAAAGGGCGACTTACGCAAGCGCTGCGGTAAGGGTGGCAGCGTGCTTAGCGCTCGCTAGGCGGCCCACATCGGCTTGGTATAAGTGCTGTGCACACTGATAAGCGAAGTGCGCTACCTGTGCCGTTTCTGACGCCTTTGTGACCTGGCGCCCTAGTAGAACTGCCCGGCCATCCTGCCCTGCGTCGCGCGCACTGTCCAGCAGCTCCTGCAGTTTGTCATGCTTGATGCTAGCGTCGTAGTAGCACTTGCGGGCGACGTTCATGTCGGTCAGGGATTGTGCGATAAGGGCGGTGAGTTTTACGATGGTCATGAGAGCTCCGATGTTTTTATTGTTGGGCAGCGCCAGACGGGCCGGCATACTTTGTATAGCGAAGAAGTCTGAAACCGCCCCGCTGCCATACAAAATATTTCGTCAAAAGTTCCCCTGTCTACAACGTTTAGCCGGTAGCGCGTATAAAAACAAAGCCCCGCACAGTGGCGGGGCTTGCTTAGAAACGGTTGAGCCGGCTCAACCGCTGGCTGTGCTGCATTTGTGGGGTAAAAAACGGAGGTGGCCAGGGTGGCTGGCTGGGGTATCGCCACGTACTCGGCACGTGCAGCACTGGTCATCAGCCCAGTTGAGCCGGCTCAACCCGCCTACCGCATCCAGCATATGGCTGCGATAGCGACAATCAGCCCAGCGGTCATTGCGACCATGGCGGCGTTACAGAGTACGCGCAGTGCAGGCTGCTCGTCTGCAAGCAGCGCTCGAATAGAGGTACGCATACGATGTCTCCGTTAGTTGAGCCGACTCAATCGCTACCGAAGAGCCGGTCCACCGTCGACGGAAAGTGCGGCTCCATTGGAATCCGAGACTCAAGCGGTTTGCCGCTGCATAGTAGCCCGAGCGCTTCTGACAGCTCGTCTGCGACGCCGGGCTGTGCAAGCCCTTGCCATGAATTCGTAGGCGCTACCACCAGGTGGCGTCGCTCTGCGGGCCAGCCCTCAACGTCGTCGTCAAGCGCTAACCAGCGTGGCACCTTGCGCTCCTCGGCATCGGTGGTCACAGCGTCATGCCGCCGCAGTGGCGGGACTTGCAGCAGCCAGCCTTGCCATATTGTCCCTACTACGCGAGCTCGCAAGGCCGGAGGCAGTTGCTGGACAGCGAATTTGTAGCCAAGCGCACGCACCCAGCTTGTGGCTAAGCTGATTCGGACGTCTGGGAATGGCTCCAGCAGGCGCTCTAATAGCGGTGCATGCTCGAACAGCGGGCAATCTGTAGGGCGACCACCTTCGTAAATCCGCGGCCGTAGCGGCTCTTCTCGAGTGACGCGCACGTCCGCAGGATGAAGGACGCCATCGTAGTCCAAATACAGAATTGGCGACATAACTACTCCATTACGATTTGCGACCTTGTTATACCAGAATTTTCATACGGGATTGCCGGCAGAAATAGTGTGGATTCGGTCCCGCAACGGCACTTCTAGTACCTCTCTAGCATCGGCACTCGCTCGCCATAGTCCCGCTGCCTGGCGCTGTCCGGCAGCCTCAGCAGGTACTCGGTCATGCGCGCTATCTCTGCCATTGCAGTAGCGCGACTGATAACAAAAAAAACTCTGCGGCAGGTTGGACACATAGCGAAGTGTGTAGCCATTTGAATCCCCCTTTAGAAAAGTATACACACGTCCTAACACGAGAGCACGCAGATGAAGGGAGGATTTACGGGGAGCTCCGCGTTGTCGCCACGTCGTGTAAAGTGTCGATATTGTTCGAGGAGGCGTTATGAATATTATGGACTATCTAGCTGAGCCGGCTAATCGCAGCAGAATCGTCCGCGCTATAGAGCGGTGGACCGTCCCTGTTGTCCTTTCAGTCGTGGCCCTGCTGATAGCGGTAATCGTCCTCCAGCACCAGGGCATCCTATGAACGAGGCTGACTTTGATGTACTGCGGCGGCATCTCCGCCCCGTGACACTGGAGCGGATGGCGGAAATCGTGCGGGAGCGGACAGGTCCGACCTCTGCCGGCGAGCAGCTACCACTGGCCGATGCAGGCCTGGAAGATGAGGTGCGCAAGCTGCTGGCGCCGCGCACTATCAGGTAATTGCTGGGGCAATGACCATCTGCGCGTACCTGCGCGTTCGTGGGTCCCAGATGCTTGCCGGCAAAAAGATGCTGCTGTGGGCCTGGCAGTGCGCACAGTAGCGATAGTGATATAGCGTTGGCGCGCGCTGCCTGTAGCGCACTAGCTGCTCGTCCAAAGACAAGGTGGCCAGGTCGTGCAGGGAGGCGTCTACCGCATTGCCTTGCGTGGACGCCCTCTTTTCACAGGAGCATCCGCTCGCGTAGCAAAAATCGGTTTGGGTTGTATAAACTGAACGACTGCGCTTTCCTCCCACAACAGTTTGCGTCCTAGTTGAAGAGGCTGTGGTAATAATCCCTGCTTCATATAGGTACTTACAGTTCGTACAGATACCCGCAGCATCAAGGCAAGTTCATCCTTCGTCAAATACTTCGTCATAGGGGCTCCACAGTGGTAAAACCTGTGTAGCCCCACGACTTATATTTATTTCCTTACGTTGCCGAAATCATCGTAGCGGCGCGTGGATGCTGAGTCAGGCGGTCACCGATAACGTGAGCACGCTGTTGCAAGTACACCCTCTGTAACACAGCTTTGTCACTATGCCCAGAAAACACCATTACTTCTTCGAGAGACGCTTCGAGCAGCTCTACCAGCCGCGAGATGCCTTCGCGGCGCATGTCATGCAGGCGCACGTCATACATTTCAACTCTATCCGCCGCACGCCGTAACGCCTGCGAAATGCCGCTAGGAGAAATTTCAAAAATCCGGCCGGTCTTTTCTGAACCAAGCTGCTGGAGAATCTGCAACGCTGGTGGCAGCAATGGAACGTCTCGGGTACTCGTTTTCGATTTTTTAAGGTGGCCAGGCTTGCGCAGTGTAACGACCTTTTTGACCCAATTTACGTCTTCCCACTGTAGCGAGCAAACTTCACTGCGACGTAAAGTTGTCATAACTGCAAATCGTACGAACGCTATGTGCAAGGGGTCTAATTCTGTAATCAGCAAGGCTAGAGCTTCCTCGTCAACTCGAGTGTCACGGGGTTCAGGTTTTTCCGGCAACGGAATTTCCATGACATACTGAGCTGCCAGCCACGCGCCGTGGAGCTGATTCAATTTGTTGGCACGAAAATAAGCCAAGAGTACGCGACGCATCAACGTAATTTCATGACGAACCGTTTGCGCTGATGGAGGGACTATCTCAGCAGGAGGAAGCACTTGGCCCGCTTTTTTCCTGTAGTGCTTTTGGTGTTTCGTAAGTTTAGGGTCCGAAACTCGTCCGGAACCGAGCAAACCTGCTTGTCGGTCGGCCATCCAGCGGTCTAGCCGGTCATAGTCCAGTTGGCCAAGCGTAAGATGCCCAAACCACTCGTCGAGACGTTTGAGGCGTGACGAGTCTGATGCGGCACCTGCCAGCTTCGGCAACTCACGTCGACGATAATTTTCAAGGATATCGCGCACTGTGATGTCTGCCGGAGCACTTCCAGGACCAATGATGGGGGCCGGTAGCAGAGGCTTCAGCTTTGCGTCCGATTTTTGCTCGAGCAACTCGACGCGACGACGGCGGGCCCACCGCAGGCCTTCATCGAACTGGTCCATGTCGAACGTGAGCGAATCTTTTGGGATGGGGGAAACTTGGACAGAGAACCGTAAGGAGCCCGAGCGGACCTCTACGTAGATATTTTTCTCAGCCCTGCCAGGCTTGACCTGCTTGCCTGATGTGACCTGCGTGACCTGCGTGACCTGCGTGACCGACTTGACCTTCATGCTGAACTCCTCTGTGATGGAGTCCAGTGTTGCAACGCGATTTATATTTTTCCCAAAATCTCAGAACTTTCTCCCCAAAACAAATACGAAAGGATGTAAGTCTTTGATTTTATGGTGCGGCTGGCTGGAATCGAACCAGCGACCCTTGGCTTCGGAGGCCAATACTCTATCCACTGAGCTACAGCCGCGCTGTGAAGTGATGCGAAGGATACAGTCTTTCCCGAGCGTCGTCTATGGAAACCGGCTGGCCGCACCAGTTAATTGCGTTTCCATTAACGATCTTTGCGCCTATAATCGGGCGCGGACGGCATTGCATCGAGTGTGGGGAGCGCAGCGCCGGAAGGGCAGGTTTTTTTAATTCGTATTAAGGAAATCATGAGCGACGCACATAACGAACAGCAATCCTTCATCCGGACACCCAAGCAACTCATCTTTGCAGTCGCCGGTTTCTTTCTGGTGATCGTCATCGGCATCATCCTCCTCGTCACCTTCGTCACCAACCAGCCGCTGATCGGCGCCGGCTCGAGCAGTCAAAGCAACCAGGCCGTGGCCGCCCGTGTGCGTCCGGTGGCCGAAGACGGCTTCACATTAAAAGACGCCAACGCACCCAAGATCCTGCAATCCGGCCAGGCGGTGTTTACCGCCGTCTGCGCTGCCTGTCACGCCGCCGGCGTCGCCGGTGCGCCCAAGGTTGGCGACGCCGCCGCCTGGGGTCCACGCATCGCGCAGGGCTACGACACGCTGGTCGAGCATGCGGTAAAAGGTTTTCAGGGCAAGGCCGGGGTAATGCCCGCCAAAGGCGGCAACGTCGACCTGGACGACGTCGAGGTGGCGCGCGCCGTCGTCTACATGGCCAACCAGGGCGGCGCCAAGTTCAAGGAACCGCAGGCGCCGGTCCCGGCCGCACCGGGCGGCGCGAGTGCGGCCGCCACCGTAGCAGCTGCGGGCGTGGCTGCCGCCAGCGCAGCGCCGGCGGCGGACACATCGACGGCCACCCCCGCGGCCCCCACCTCCCCGCCGACCGGCGCGAGCGCGCCGGTTCCCGGCACCGCGTCCAGTACGGCCGCTCCCGCCGCAGGCAGCGCCGATGCCGGCAAGGGCTTGTACAGTACCGCTTGCGTGGCCTGCCATGGTGGCGGTATTGCCGGCGCACCCAAATTCGGCGACAAGGCGGCCTGGGCGCCGCGCATTGCCCAGGGTCAGAACGTCCTGTACGAACACGCCATCAAGGGTTTTCAGGGCAAGGCCGGGGTAATGCCGCCAAAAGGCGGATCGACCGCGCCGGACGCCGACGTCAAGGCTGCAGTCGACTACATGGTATCTGCCGCCAAGTAACCAAATTAGCTGTCTGGTAACTCACAGTTTGCAACCGTACTGAAGAGCTGTCGCAAGCGAGACAGCTCTTTTTGTTTGAAATCTTGACAGAAATTGAACGATCGGTGTCGATTTGGCTAATCACGCGAATAATATTCGTTAATTGATGGATATTTTCGTGTTGCCCTGCATCAACAAAGTCGCAGAAATTCAAAATTTTTCTGGTAATCACAATTTCCGTAGCGTAATCTCGGTATCTCCAAACTGATGACTTCGGGACACAAAAGTCCTCTTGAGAGATCCTTATGATGTTCGCTACCCAATTCCTGACTTTCCGTCGCCTCTCGATCCTCGCTACCTGCGCCGCACTGGCTGCCTGCGGTGGCGGTGGGGCTGATTCGAATACCGCCACGTCGCCAGTCGCCGCCGCACCGGCCGACGTCCCTGCCCTGACCGCTGCCACCGTCACCACCGCGTCGGCGACCGCCGCCGCCGCCACCACCACCACGGCGGTCAGCGCCGTCGCGATTACCGACGTGCGCTTCCAGAATACCGATAGCAGCAACGTCCAGACCAGCACGCCGTTCACCTTCGGCCAGCCGTTCGCCGTCGGCCAGGTCAGCCCGTCCGACGTGATCACGGGCCGCCTGGAAGACGGCACCATCGTGCCGCTGCAGATGGACGTCAAGGCGACCCACGCCGACGGTTCGGTGCGCCACGCCATCATTTCCGGCATCCTGCCGACCGTGGCTGCCAACACCACCCGCACCATGGGTCTGGTCAAGGGCGGCACCGCCCCGACCACCACCACGGGCACCATCAGCAGCCTGCTCAAGGCCGGCTTCACCGCCTCGTTCCACGCCAAGATCAATGGCGTCGACTACTATGCGTCGGCCGACGACCTGCTGAAAGTCGCCACCGCGACCAGCTGGCTGAAGGGCGGCGTCGCCAACGAATGGCAAGTCGCCGCGCCGCTGCATACCGCCGACGGCACCCAGCACCCTCACCTGGCGGCCCGCTTTGCCGTGCGCTGGTACGACAGCGTCAAGAAGGCGCGCGTCGACGTGACCGTGGAAAACGATTGGGCCTACGAACCCAATCCGTCGAAGTTCACCTACGACGCCAGCATCCTGGTCGGCGGCCAGACCGTATATAGCCGTGCCGACTTCACCCACCTGCACCACTCCCGCTGGCGCAAGGTGTACTGGTTCAACGGCACCGAACCGACCGTCAGCGTCAAGCACAACGTCGCTTACCTGATCGGCACCCGTGCGTTGCCGAACTTCGACCAGAGCCTGACGATCCCGTCCGATGCGATCGCTACCATCGCGAACAATTGGAAATCGTCGTCGACTGAGCCAATGGGCAATGGCCTGATCACGGGTTACATGCCGATGACCGGTGGCCGTGACGACATCGGCCTGCTGCCGAACTGGGCAGCCACTTATCTTCTGTCGCAGGATGCGGACTTGAGGAACATTACGCTGCGTACCGCCGACCTGGCGGGCAGCTTCAGCGCGCACTATCGTGATAAGAAGACTGGCCGTCCTGTCAGCCTGTCGGATTATCCGTATATGACGATTGCCGGTAACTACGGCGATACCTGGAACCCGACCACCAACAAGATGGAGGCCTTCCCGGGTTGCGCCGGCCAGGGTATGTGCGATTCGCCATATTCGCATGACGTCTCGCATCAACCGTCGATGGCATATCTGCCGTATCTGGTATCCGGCGACTATTACTATCTGGAGGAACTGCAGTTCTGGGCAATGTGGGATGCATTCGAGACTAACCCGAACTACCGTAACAATGTCCAAGGCATCATGCAATCTGAACAAGTCCGCGGCCAAGGTTGGGCATTGCGCACGATCGCGGAAGCCGCTTACATTTCGCCGGACAAAGATACGTTGAAGACGACGTTTAACAATATCGTCAACAACAATCTGGATTGGTACACTAACACTTATATCAACGACAAGAACGCCAATAAATTGGGCGTGATCGTCAATGGCTATGCTTTCGCATATAATGACGGACACGGCATTGCGCCGTGGCAGGATGACTTCTTCACCTCGGCAATCGGACATATCGCCGAACTTGGCTTCACCAAAGCCAACAACCTGCTGACCTGGAAGGTGCAATACCCGATCAGCCGCATGGTCGGTAGCGGCGCCTGCTGGATCGATGCCGCAATGTACTCGATGGCCGTGCAAGATACCAACGGTACGATGTTCACGACGATCGGCCAGGCCTACAACGCCAGCCACTCCTCCGATATCGATGCGCTGCCATGCAATAGCGCGGCTATGGCCAAGGCCTGGAATCTGCAGCTCAACGAAATGAACAACCTCGGTCCGTTCACGATGGGTTATCCGGCCAATATGCAACCGGCGTTGGCCTACAGTGCCGACGTTGGCGGTACCAGCGGAAAATCGGCTTGGGCCTTGTTCATGACCCGTGCGAACAAGCCTGATTACCGTTACGGTCCACAGTTCGCCATCGTTCCACGCTAATTCGATTATTTCACCTTGGGGCCATATACCGGCCCCATCTCTCACTGCGCTGCCCGTCCTGGCCGGCGCAGATTTTCATTAACGATTCCGATGAGTTGTATAAACATGCAAAAGATTCGTTTTGTTTCGTCCCGTAAGCAAGCTCAACTGGTCCCGCAGCTGGTCCGCTTCCTGCCGCTCGCCGCGGCGGTCGCGCTGGCCATCCCTGCGTCGGCCGCCACCCTGTCGGTCGGACCAGGTAAAACCTATGCCGCGCCATGCGCCGCATTCAATGCAGCCCAGGATGGCGACACCGTCGAAATCGCCGGTGGCAACACCTACAGCGGCGATGTCTGCGGCGTCTACCGCAACAACCTGACCATCCGCGGCGTCAACGGCCGTCCGGTCATCAACGCCAATGGCGCAGCTGCCATGGGCAAAGGCACCTGGGTGGTCGACGGCAACAACGTCACCGTCGAAAACGTCGAGATGCTGGGCGCGCGCGTGAGCGACCGCAACGGCGCCGCGCTGCGCCTGGAAGGCACCGGCTTCACGCTGCGTGGCTCGTACCTGCACGACAACGAGAACGGCATCCTGTCGAACCCGAACACCTCGAGCGACATCCTGATCGAGACCACCGAGTTCAGCCACAACGGCAACGGCGATGGCCAGTCGCACAACCTGTACATCGGCAACAACCGCAGCCTGACCTTCCGTTACAACTACTCGCACGACGCCAACGTCGGCCATAACCTGAAGTCGCGCGCGATTACCAACACGATCGTGTACAACCGCTTCTCCAGCAGCGGCCTGGGCCAGCCGAGCTACGAGATCGACCTGCCGAACGCCGGTACCTCGTACATCATCGGCAACGTGATCGAGCAGCCCTCGGCCAACCAGAATCCGAACATCGTCGCCTACGGCGAGGAAGGCGCCAGCAATCCGGCGCAGGATCTGTACGTGGTCAACAATACCTTCCTGAACGACTACGGTTCGGGCGGCACCTTCGTGATGGTGGGTTCGGGCGTCAGCAAACCGGCTCTGATCCAGAACAACATCTTCGCCGGCGTCGGCAGCATCACCAACCAGGGTGTGGCGGTCCTCAAGACCAATTACGCCAACGCGGCCCCGGGCTTCGTGAATCGCGCGAACTACGACCTGCATCCGACCGCGAACGCTCTGGTGATCGACGCCGGTTCGGCGCCGGGCAACTCGGCCACCGGCTTCGCGCTGGCCCCGGCCGCCCAGTACGTGCACGTCGCGTCGAGCCAGACCCGTTCGGTGACGGGCGCACTCGACATCGGCGCGTACGAAGCCGTGACAACGACGACCACCCCGACCCCGACCCCGACGCCAACGCCAACCCCGACGCCCACCCCGGCGCCGGCCCCGGTCACCTGGAGCGCCTGCGCGATCCAGGGCGGCACCTGCAACTTCAGCGGCACGCGCCAGGTCCGTTTCGGCGTCAACGGTGTCTACGTGACCAAGACCGCCACCCGCTCGATCGCCTGCACCGCCGCCGCGTTCGGCGCTGATCCGGCGCCGAAGTCGGTCAAGCTCTGCTACTACTCGAGCGCCGTGCAGTAATCATCCGCCCGTCGTCTGCCGACGACAAACAAAAGCCCTCGCGTCGGCAACGGCGCGGGGGCTTTTTTCATGTCGTTTGCATTGTCGGGTACACTTCAGCTGTCGACCGGTTCCGCCAGGAGCAGCTCCGGGTGCCCCGCGTTCGCGGGCGTTTCCGGCACCGGCGGATGGGGCTTGCTTGGCGCTAGGCAACGCGACCACCATCTCCGCAGCAATGCCTGGAAGCGGTCGCACAATGGCGTCGCCAGGGCAACGACGATCAGCGTGGCGCCGATCACCAGTATGCCGACTCGCGCTCGCGGGATTGGCGGGGCCGATGTACGAAAACAGCTGCATCAGTGGCCGGTGGAATAGATACAACACGAAGGTCGCGAGGCAACCCGCTTGATCGTTCGCCCCAGCCTGGCCGGCAGCGGTTCGTTGCCGTCTAACAAATTCCGAGCTGCAACCAGATTCATCAGGAAGGCTACCGCGTCAACGTAGCGGCCACCGATTTCCAGCCCCATCAATTGGAAGCTGGCGAATTGGCGGACCGTCGGCGACAGCATCAGCAGAACGCCACTGATGACGAACATCAATCCGGCAATCGGCTTGGGCAGCGTTGTCGCCTTGGCGTTACGATAAATCCATACCCCGGCCAGCCAGACCGGCAGCAATGCCAGCACGACCGGACCGCCGACTGCAATGACGATCAGGAGAGCCAGCAGTTTGCCTCTCCCTTTATAAAAAGTCAGGAGCGCAAAAATCAGATAATAAAAGGCTTCGTAGCTGAGCGACCAGAATGGCTGGTTGATGCCCGGCGCATAGCCGATGTGCCAAGCTTCGTTGAGCAGAAAGAACGACACGAGATAGCGCATCGCGAGATGGTCGCCATTGAACCAGGGCTGCCCAAGATACAACTGCGGCGCAACCCTGACGCCGATATAGTCGATTACAAAAGTCAGTACCAGCGCCGGAATAATGACCGACCACAGTCTGGCGATACGATTGGCGCTGTAAGTTGTCCAGTGATTTTCTTTGTTGTCCGTGACATACGCGATGACAAAGCCCGATAGGACGAAGAAGATGACGACGCAGGTATCGCCATAACCACCGAGTTGCCAAAGAAAGCCGCCTGTCCATTTCATACCAGACGCGTGTCCCAGGAAGACAGTGAGCGCAGCCAGGAAGCGCACTACATCCAGATAAGCGGAGAACTTGGGTTTCACGGTATTCGGAAAAGTTGATTGATCTGTTATTTGCGGGCTGGCGCTACGACGGCATGCGGCGTTCGCTGAATACCGCATACTTCGAGATCATGAAATTGCACATCATGGCGACGCCGGAGCCTGCTGCCACCGCAAGAAACAAGTTCAGTGTGCTGCGGCCCCCGGTAGCCCAGAGCCAGAATTGATACACGCTCACGTTGATCACCCCTCCAATGCCGGTGAACATCAGGTAGTGCAGCCATTCGCGGATCGAACCCTTGTCTTTCTTGACAAATGTGAAATGGCGATTGACTTTCCAGGTCACCGTCGCGGCGACCAGGAACGATACCAAGCGCCCGCACAAGGTTCCGAATCCGAATCCATGCATGACCACATACAAGGTCGCGAAGTCGGTAACGAACCCAAGCGCACCGACGACGCAAAAGCGCAGGAATTGCTTCAATTGCGCTTGCCGAGCTGGGCCCCGACCGACGGAATGGTCAGATAGGCCAGTCGCTTGAGCTCGCGGCGGCCGTGCGTGACGGTGTCGAGCACCAGGCCGGACGTCAGCGACAAGAAGGCCAGCAGCATGATGCTCGCCGCCAGCACCGCGGTCGGCAGGCGCGGCACCAGGCCGGTCTGGAAATACGTCACCAGCAGCGGCACCGACAGGCCGAGCGCGGTCAGCGACAGCAGCGCGAAGATGATCGAGAAGAAGAACAGCGGGCGCTCGTTCTTGAACAGCTTGGTGATCATCATGAGGATCTTGAAGCCGTCGCGGTAGGTCGACAGCTTGCTGGTCGAGCCTTCCAGGCGTGCGCCGTAGGGCGTGTCGAGTTCGCCGATCGGCATGCGCAGCTGCAGCGCGTGCACCGTCAGTTCGGTTTCGATCTCGAAGCCGTTCGACAGCGCCGGGAACGATTTCACGTAGCGGCGCGAGAACACGCGGTAGCCCGACAGGATGTCGGTGAAGCGGTTGCCGAACAGGCTGGCGACGGCGCCGGTGAACAGCGCGTTGCCGAAGCGGTGGCCGGCGCGGTAGGCTTCCTGCTGGGTGTCGATGCGGCAGCCGACCACCATGTCGAGGTTGTCGTCGACCAGCTTGGCGATCAGGGCCGGAGCGCTGGCGGCGTCGTAGGTGATGTCGCCGTCGCACATCAGGTAGATGTCGGCGTCGACATCGGCGAACATGCGGCGCACCACGTTGCCCTTGCCCTGCAGGGTTTCGCTGCGCACGATGGCGCCGGCGGCGGCGGCGCGCTCCGAGGTGCGGTCCTTCGAATTGTTGTCGTAGACGTAGACCTTGGCCTGCGGCAGCACCTTGCGGAAGCCGGCGACGACCTCGGCGATCGCAGCCTCTTCGTTATAGCAGGGCAGGATGACCGCGATCTCGAAACCGGCGTACGACGCTTGCGCGGCTTCGATCGGCATCACGTTGGCGGAGGCTTTCAGGGTGGAATGCATGCTGGATTCTCTTACTGTAATTTGACGATGTTGCTGGCCTTGGCCGGAATGCCGAGATCGCGTACGGCGGCGATGTTCGGCGCCACCGGCCCGGTGGCGTCATACACCTCGGTGGTGCCCGGACGATAACGGTGCGCCAGCTGCTCGCGCAGCTTGAAACCCGAGTCGCTGCGCTGCAGGGCCTGACGGATCTGGTCGCTGTGCGGGAAGGCGGGACGGTTGCCGCTTCGGACCAGCACGACGTGCTGTACGCCCAGGCGGCGCAGTTCGGCCAGGACCTGGCTGTCGTCGTGGAAGCGCAGCGCATAGCTGCTGCCCATGAAGTTGGAATCGGCCATCAGCTTTGAAGCGCGGATGACGTAGCTTTTCAGGCCGCTGTCGCGCACCGCCATGTCGGCGATGAAGGCGCCTTCGGCCGAAGTGTCGCCATCGATCACCGACACCGACGGCATGCCGTCGGCCGTCAGCTGCTGCGCCACCTGTTCGATGCCGGTGTCGGCCTTGGGCGCACGTTCGAACAGGTGCACGAAGCCGGGCGAGGCCATCAGCACCAGCAGGACGACCGCGGCGATCGCCTGCACGCGCGGCACCGGCCCGGCGGCGCCGATGAGCGCGATCAGGCGCTGCAGGCCGAGCACGGCCAGCACCACCAGGGCCGGCAGCGCCGGCGCCATATAGCGGTCGACGATGTCCACCGGGATCAGCGACTGCAGCGTCAGCGTCGCCAGCACCAGGCTGACGATGCCGCTGACGATCAGCCAGCGCTGCGGCGACTGCTTGCGGCCACGGAATTCGTTGACCAGGCCGACCAGCGCCAGCAGCGCCCCGGCCGGCGTCAGGTTCTGCACCACCGTGAACAGATTCGCGCCGAGTGCCTTGAGCGCGTAGTCGATGCCGGCGTGGTAATTGAAACCGTCGGCGGCGATCTTCGCGGTCAGCATGTACCACGGCACCACGATGACGGCCGCCAGGGCGGCGGCCACGTACAGTTTGACCGACAGCAGCTGACGCCACTGGCCGGTCAAGGCGATATGAAACATGGGAATCAGCCCGACCAGCCAGCCATTGCCCTTGATCAGGACGGCGATTGCCGCCAGCAGCGCGAAGCCGAGCACCTTGCCCCAGCCGCCGCTGCGCATGTAGGCGATCCATACCGCCGTCGCCGCCACCAGGCAGGCGGCCAGCGGCTGGTCGACCATGAACATCGCCTGCCCTTCGAGCGCCAGCGGCGCCAGCGCGTAGATCAGCACGCCGGCCAGCGCCATGCGGCGATCGGCCAGCAGCGACAGCGCGGCCGCCACGCCGATCGCCGGCAAGGCCGCGACCACGACGTTGATGGCGAACGCCACCGGCATGGTCGGCGGCAGCATCAGGAACAGGATGCCGAGGAAGCCGTAGTATGCCGGCGGCCAGTGGCCGATCGAGATTTTCGGGTAGTGGATGTAGAAATCGGTGGCCGCCCCCATTGGGTTGCTGCCGAGGTGGTGGCTGACGTAATTCGCGATGAAATAACCGTTCAGGAAGTGCGCCGGCTCATCCGCGCCGGAAAATCCCGCCTGGTAGGCCCGGGCCAGCACCATGGCCACGATGCCGACGACGACTGCACACAGGTAAGCCAGCAACAGGAACGACGCCGACGATCTCTTGGAAACGGTTTGCATTGGAGACCTTCGGTTGGCTTCAAATGTGCCTAATGTAATGCAAATTTGCAATTCTTACAATTGTGTTCCAAGAATTGTCTTAGCTTATGTCGTGATTGGCCGACAAATTGCTCACCCAACACTGTATGACCTCATTCTTAACCAGCGCTCTGGCCATCGACGCCTTCCTGCAGCCCCAGTTCTATCGCGGCCAGGTTGTTGAAACCCGGCGCCGATGACGCCGGTTTGCGTTTGGCAAACAGGTGCTTGATGAGGCTGGTCGCCGCCCGGTTCAAAGCCCATGCCGCAGCGACGATCACCGTCAGCGACACGACGAAATCCAGCGCGCCGTGGCCTGTCAAGTGCATGAACAGATAAGTATGGATGAGGTAAATTTCGAGCAGGCAGTCTTCCAGGCTGGCCAGGAGGCGTAGCGGCAGCGATTGCGGGATCCGTACTTTCATCAGCCAGAGATTGGTACCGATGCACGCCAACGCCAGTAGTACGCCGGTCAGTCCCTTGTAGCCCAGCATGAGGTTCAAGGCCAGCATCGCAGCCAACGCCGCGACCGTCACGGACAGGCTCACGCTGGATGGCACCTGCGTATCGTAGCGGCCAACGTAGACGCCGACGATGAACCCGAGGGTTGTCAACCAGAGCGCAAAGCCGATGTAGACGAAACGGTCCAGCAGCACCAGGACGATCGCGAACGCGAGCGGCAGCAGCAGACTCTCGCCGGCGGTGGCCACCATGCGCGCCAGGTAAGGATAGCTGATGTAAAACAGGAGAAGCAGCGTGAAAAACCAGAGGCCGTTGCCCAGGGCGCTTTGATTGTGCCCGAACAGGTTGAGCAGGCCCGACAGGCCGAAATAATGCACGAGCGAATGCCAGTGGAAGACCGGTTCGCCGCAAGCCAGCAGCAGCAGCGACAGGCAGGCGAGGATCAGCCAATAACGCACCAGCAGACGCTGCAGCTTTTTTCGCCAGAAAGCGCGAACGTCGAGGTCGATCCCATAGATCCGGGTCGTAAACATCCCGGACGAAAAAGCGAAGATGAACAAGCCGATGTCGGTCGGCACCCACAATGGGATCGAGGATTGGGAAAACCAGTGCCCGGTGACCACCATCAGGATCGACAGGACTTTGAACAGGCTGTAAGCAAAACTGGTGGACTCCGCCTGAGCCGGCAGGTTACGGGATGTCATGGCTCTCCTTGTCGGCAGTTTTGAGTGCGACAACTTCCCGCCGTTCGTTGTGTACCGGAATCTTATATGACAGCCGTGTTACGAAAAAGAAATTATTCTTGCTTTCATCGAAAAACCAACAGTCCCTCATCAACAAGGCCGCGACATGCGCGGCCTTGGCTCGGGATGCTGCTTACCGGGTTTACCAGATGATGACGCGGTCTTTCGGCGCCAGGTACATCTTGTCGCCCGGCTTGACCTTGAACGCCTCGTAAAAGCCCGGCTGGTTGCGCAGGCTGCCATTGGCGCGGAACTCATCCGGCGAATGCGGATCGCTCTTGATCAGCACGATGCGCTGGGCTTCGCGCATCTTGGCGCGCCAGGCCTGGGCCCAGCCCATGTACAGGCGCTGGTCGCCGGTGAGGCCGCCAATGACCGGCGCCGGTTTCCCTTTCAGCGAGATGTGATAGGCCTTGTAGGCAATGGCGAGACCCGAGTTGTCCGCGATGTTTTCGCCCAGCGTCAGTTCGCCGTTCACGTGGTAGCCCGGGATCGGTTCGAAGGCGTTGTACTGCGCCACCAGCATCTTGGTCTTGGCTTCGAAGTTCTTGTGATCGGCCGCGGTCCACCAGTCGCGCAGGTTGCCGTCGCCGTCGTACTGGGCGCCCTGGTCGTCGAAGCCGTGGCTAATCTCGTGGCCGATGACCGCGCCGATCGCGCCGTAGTTGGCGGCATCGTCGGCCTTGGCGTCGAAGAACGGCGGCTGCAGGATCGCGGCCGGGAACACGATCTCGTTCATCTCCGGGTTGTAATAGGCGTTGATGGTCTGCGGCGTCATGCCCCACTCGTCGCGGTCGATCGGCTGGCCCAGCTTGTTCAGCTGGCGCTGCGACTCGAACGCGCGCGCGCGCATGACGTTGCCGACCAGGTCGTCGCGCACGACCACCAGCGACGAGTAATCGCGCCACTTGTTGGGGTAGCCGATCTTCGGCGTGAACTTGGCCAGCTTGGCCTGCGCTTCCTTCTTGGTGGCCGGCGACATCCAGTCGAGGCGGTCGATCGACTGTTTATAGGCGGTCAGCAGGTTCTGCACCAGCGCTTCCATGCGCGCCTTGCGGTCGGCCGGGAAGTACTCGGCGACGTACAGCTTGCCCAGCGCCTCGCCCTGCGCGTGCTCGACCGCGCCGACGCCACGCTTCCAGCGCGGTTCCTGCTCGGGCTGGCCCGACAGCGTCTTGCCGTAGAAGTCGAAGTGCTCGTCGACGAAGGCCTTGGACAGGTCGTTGGCGTAGGAATCGATCAGGCGCATCGACAGGTAAGCCTTCCAGGTGTCGAGCGGCGTCTTGTCGGACACGGCGACGAAGCCTTTCAGGTAGGTCGGCTGGCTGACGATCACGTAGCCGGTCTTGCCGGCGATGCCGCTCGACTGCAGCCAGCTGTTCCAGTCGAAGCCCGGCGCCATCCTGGGCAAGTCGGCCAGGTCGACCTTGTTGTAGGCCTTGATCGGATCGCGCAGCTCGACCTTGGTCCACTGGACCTTGGCGATGTCGGTTTCGAAGTCGACGATGGCCTTGGCACTGGCGGCGGCATTCTTGTCGCCGGCGAGCAGAAGGGTCTTCTCGACGTGCTGCTGGTACTTGGCCTTGGTCTCGGCCAGCTTCTTGTCGTCCGCCTTCAAATAGTAGTCGCGGTCGGGCATGCCCAGGCCGCCCTGGCCGATGTCGGCGACGTACTTGGTCGAATCCTTGTTGTCCTGGTGGACGCCGTAATCGAACGGGACGTTCACGCCGAGGGTGCCCAGATGCGCCAGCAGCGCCGGCAGTTCGGCCTTGTCCTTGATGGCCGCGATCCTGGCCAGCTCGCCGTTCAGGGGCGCGATGCCGAGCTGCTCGAGCCGGGCCTCGTCCATGAAGCTGGCGTAGTAGTCGCCGATGCGGCGCGCGTCGCTGCCGGCGGCCGGGTTGCCGGCGGCGGTCTTTTCGATCAGCCCGCGCAAATCGGCCAGGCTGTTTTCATACAGCTCTTCGAACGCGCCCCAGCTCGACTGGTCGGCCGGGATCTCGACGGTCTTGAGCCACTTGCCGTTCAGGTAGCGGTAAAAATCGTTTTGCGGCTTGACCGACGGTTCGATGTATTCGGTGGCGATGCCGGACGACAGCGCCGGGGCGGCAGGCGACGACTTGGCCGCGGCGCCTTCGGCCCCGTGCGCGAAGCCGGCCGCCAGCGCCAGGCTCAGGGCGCTCAGTGCGATGCGTTTCATGGTCTTCTCTCTTTCAGTTGTTGTTGTAAAAAAGGCCGCGACATGCGCGGCCTTTCGATACGTCAGACGCTTACCAGATGATCACGCGGTCCTGCGGCGCCAGGTACATCTTGTCGCCTTGCTTGACCTTGAACGCCTCGTAGAAGCCCGGCTGGTTCTTCAGCGTGCCGTCGGCGCGGAACTGCTCCGGCGAGTGCGGGTCGGTCTTGATGCGCACGATCTGCTGCGCCTCGCGGGTCTTGGCGCGCCACACCTGGGCCCAGCCGGCGTACAGGCGCTGGTCGCCGGTCATGCCGTCGATGGTCGGCGCCGCCTTGCCTTTCAACGAGATGTGATAGGCCTTGTAGGCGATGGCCAGGCCCGAGTTGTCGGCGATATTCTCGCCCAGCGTCAGGGCGCCGTTCACGTGATAACCCGGGATCGGCTCGAACGCGTCGTACTGGGCCACCAGGGCCTTGGTCTTGGCCGCGAAGTTCTTGTGGTCTTCGGCGGTCCACCAGTCGCGCAGGTTGCCGTCGCCGTCGTACTGGGCGCCCTGGTCGTCGAAGCCGTGGCTGATCTCGTGGCCGATCACGGCGCCGATGCCGCCGTAGTTGACCGCGTCATCCGCGTTGGCGTCGAAGAACGGCGGCTGCAGGATCGCGGCCGGGAACACGATCTCGTTCATCTCCGGGTTGTAGTACGCGTTGATGGTCTGCGGCGTCATGCCCCACTCGGTGCGGTCGATCGGCTTGCCCAGCTTGTTCAGCTCGTAGTCGGCGGCCCACACGCGCGCGCGCATGACGTTGCCGACCAGGTCATCCTTGGACACGGTCAGCGCCGAGTAATCCTTCCACTTGCTCGGGTAGCCGATCTTCGGGGTGAACTTGGCCAGCTTGGCTTGCGCTTCCTTCTTCGTGGCCGGCGACATCCAGTCGAGGTGGTTGATCGACTCCTTATAGGCGGCCAGCAGGTTTTTCACCAAGGCTTCCATGCGCGCCTTGCGCTCCGGCGGGAAGTACTGGGCCACGTAAAGCTTGCCCAGCGGCTCGCCCTGCGCGCGCTCGACCGCGCCGACGCTACGCTTCCAGCGCGGTTCCTGCTCCTGCACGCCCGACAGGGTCTTGCCGTAGAAGTCGAAACGCTCGTCGACGAAGGCCTTCGACAGGTAGCTGCCGTAGGAATCGACCAGGTGCATCGACAGGTAGGCTTTCCAGGTGTCGATCGGGGTGCTGTTGACCACGTCCATCACCGCCTTCAGGTAGGTCGGCTGGCCGACGATCACGTAGCTCGTCTTGCTCGCCAGGCCGGTGGCTCCCAGCCAGGTCTTCCAGTCGAAGCCTGGGGCGACCGTGTTCAGGTCGGCCAGGTTGACCTTGTTGTAGGCCTTGACCGGGTCGCGCAGCTCGACCTTGGTCCACTGCACCTTGGCGATCGCGGTCTCGAAGTCGACGATGGCTTTCGCGTCGGCGGCGGCGTTCTTGTCGCCGGCCAGCGCCAGCGTCTTCTCGACGTGCGACTGGTACTTGGCCTTGGTCTCGGCCAGCTTCTTGTCGTCGGCTTTCAGATAGTAGTCGCGGTCAGGCATGCCCAGGCCGCCCTGGCCGATGTCCGGCACGTACTTGGTCGAGTCCTTGTTGTCCTGGTGGATGCCGAAGTCGAACGGCACGTTCACGCCGATCTTGCCCAGGTGCGCCAGCAGCGCCGGCAGTTCCGACTTGTCCTTCAGGGCGGCGATGCGCTGCAGTTCGCTGCTCAGGGGGCTGACGCCCAGCTGTTCCAGCTTGGCTTCGTCCATGAAGCTGGCATAGAAGTCGCCGATGCGCTGGGCGTCGCTGCCCTTGGCCGGATTCGAGGCGGAGGCTTTTTCGATGATGCCGCGCAGCTGCGGCAGCGTGTTTTCCTGCAGCTCGTTGAACGAGCCCCAGCGCGATTTGTCGGCCGGGATCTCGGTGGTCTTGAGCCACTTGCCGTTCAGGTATTCATAAAAATCGTCCTGCGCGCGCACCGACGGGTCGATGTACTGGGTGGCGACGCCGGACGCCAGCACCTGGCCGTTCTTGGCGGTGTTCTTGGCGGCGGCGGCGCCGGCGCCTTCGGCTTGGGCAACATTGGCGAGCAGCGCCAGGGTCAGTGCGCTCAACAGATAGTGCTTCTTCATGTTCTCTGCATCTCCGTTCAGGGATGTTTAGTTATAAGTGACGAGGCGCCCGCCCGGGCGCCTCAAGGCCTAGATTACCAGATGGTGACGCGGTCTTCCGGCTTCAGGTACATCTTGTCGCCCGGCTTGACGCCGAACGCGTCGTAGAACGCGGCCTGGTTGCGCAGCGTGCCGTTGGCGCGGAACTGGCCCGGCGAGTGCGGGTCGGTCTTGACCTGCACGATCTGGGCGGCGTCGCGCATCTTCGAGCGCCACACCTGGCCGAAGCCCATGAAGAAGCGCTGGTCGCCGGTCAAGCCGTCGATCACCGGGGCCTGCTGGCCGTGCAGCGAGATCTTGTAGGCTTTGTAGGCGATCGACAGGCCGGAGTTGTCGCCGATGTTCTCGCCCAGCGTCAGCGCGCCGTTCACGTGGTAGCCCGGCACCGGCTCGAAGGCGTCGTACTGCTTGACCAGCATGTCGGTCTTGGCCTTGAAGCGGGCCAGGTCGTCGGCGGTCCACCAGTTGCGCAGGTTGCCCTGGCCATCCGACTGCGAACCCTTGTCGTCGAAGCCGTGGCCGATCTCGTGGCCGATCACGGCGCCGATCGCGCCGTAGTTGACGGCGTCGTCGGCGGCCATGTTGAAGAACGGCGGCTGCAGGATCGCGGCCGGGAACACGATCTCGTTCATGCGCGAGTTGTAGTAGGCGTTGACGGTCTGCGGCGTCATGCCCCACTCTTCGCGGTCGACCGGCTTGCCCAGCTTGTTGATGTTGCGCTGGTGCTCGAAGAGCGAGGCGCGCATCTCGTTGCCGACCAGGTCGTCCGACTTGATCGCCAGCTTGGTGTAGTCGCGCCACTTGGTCGGGTAGCCGATCTTCGGATTGAACGTGGCCAGCTTGGCCTGCGCTTCCTTCTTGGTCTCCGGTCCCATCCAGTCGAGGTTGTTGATCGACTCCTTATAGGCGGCCAGGATGTTCTTGACCATCTCGTCCATGCGCGCCTTGCGCTCCGGCGGGAAGTACTTGGCGACGTATTCGCGGCCCAGGGCTTCGCCCAGGTCGCCTTCGACGGTCGCCACCGCACGCTTCCAGCGCGGACGGTTCTCGGTCACGCCGGTCAGGGTCTTGCCGTAGAAGTCGAAGTTGGCGTCGACGAAGCCCTGCGACAGGTAGGGCGAGTAGGCGCGCAGCAGCTGCCACTGGAAATAGGCCTTCAGGGTGTCGACGTCGGTCTTGGCCAGGATCTGGTTGAGGCCGGTCAGGTAGCTCGGCTGGCCGACGATCACGTAGTCGACCTTGTTGCCCACGCCGGAGGCGGCCAGCGCGGCCTTCCAGTCGTAGCCCGGGGTCAGCTCGTCGAGCTTGGCCACATCCATCTTGTTGTAGCTCTTGGTCGGATCACGCAGCTCGACCTTGGTCCATTGGGCCTGCGCCAGCTCGGTCTCGAACGCGACGATCTGCTTGGCTTTCGCATCGGCGTCCTTGTCGCCGGCCAGCGACAGCGTCGTGGCGACCAGTTGCTGGTATTTGGCCTTGGTGTCGACCATCTTCGGGTCGTCGGTCTTGAGGTAGTAGTCCCGGTCCGGCATGCCCAGGCCGCTCTGGCGGATGTAGGTCGCGTACTTGGTCGACTCCTTGGCGTCCTGCGCCACGCCGATGCCGTACGGGGTCGTCACGCCGATCTCCGACAGGTGCGCGGCCAGCGCCGGCACGCCCTTCTTGTCCTTCAGCGCGCGGATGCGCTGCAGTTCGCCCGCGAGCGGCTTGTAGCCGAGCGTCTCGAGCTTCTTCTCGTCCATGAAACTGGTGTACAGGTCGGCGATCTTCTTCGCGTCGCTGCCGGCCTTCGGATGCGCCGCCTGGTCGGCTTCGATGATGCCGCGCAGCTGCGGGACGGTGTCCTCGCGCAGCTGGATGAAGGTGCCGGCGCTCGAGCGGTCCGAGGGGATTTCCGTAGTCTGCAGCCACTTGCCGTTCAGGTAACGGAAGAAGTCATCCTGAGCGCGCACGCTCGAATCGATGTACTGCGTGTCGATGCCGGATGCGCTCGCGGTAGCGGCGCCGGTCGCGACGTTGTCCGCAGCGCTCGCGAATGCGGCCAGCATGGACAGGGTCAGGGTACTCAGAAGGTATCGTTTCACAAGGAAGTCCTCGGTATCAGGGAAAAGAGCGGCTTTTGGCCATCGGCAAATTTAACACAGCCAAGTCCGCCGTAAACCGGGCTGTTGTCTTGTCATTACAGTTTCATTTCATGCAGGTGTGTGCGGCGTGTTGGCAGCGCCTGCGTGAGGGAATCGGTGTCGCGCGCGCGTGCGGTCGCACGTGCGCGGAGCGGAAAGAACATGGCGCCGGTCGAGGTCCGGGCCAGCAGGCCTGCGTATCCCACCGTGCCTGGCATGGACCAGGCAGGCGATCGGGATCAGTGTGCTCATTGGCTATCGTTGTTATGCGAGCGTGCGCCCATTCGTTACGGGCGGCAAACCAAAGACTTGCTGCCCAGATCGAATAAATTCTAGCCGTTCAGCATGGCGTCAACACGCTCGGATCGCTGTTGTTACATTTTGATACATAAGGAACAGCCGCAGGCGCCAAAAAAGCGCCTGCGGCCTGATTTCAGTGCGTCATTTCCGTGTTTTCGTTCACGCAGCAGGGGCGCTTGTCTAGTCGACTGCGCTTAAGATCGGGCATCAGCCGCCGATATTCACGCTGCCGCCGCCGGGTCCGCCCATGCCACCGCCGCCCATGCCGCCACGGCGTCCGCGGCCGCCCGTGCCGCGCCCTGCGCCCTCTCCGCTGCCGTGCTCGCCGGCTGGGCGGCCTTCCGGCACCACGCGCATCAATTGCTCGTTCAGCAGGACCGCGACCTGATGGCGCTGCTTGTCGTCGAGCGCATCGTTAAAGCCGAGCCAGAGTTCGCGCAGCTGCTTGTCTTCCGCTGTGGACGCCGCGCCTTCGGCTTCGACCAGCTTGTTCAGGTCGCGCAGCTCGACGTCCGGCTTGGCCAGGATCGCTTTGGCCTGGTCCTGCAGCGCTTCGCGCCGGTGCAGGCGCTCGCGCAGGATGGCGCGGCTGCGGTTTTCGACCTGGCTGAACAAGGTCTGCTGGTTGTCGGTCAGGTTCAGCGTCTGCTTGAGTTCGGACGTCATCGGCACCAGGTCTTCGGCACGCATGTCCATGATGGGCACGGCAAACGAAGGCACGGCGCCACCGAGGGCGAGTGCGAACAGGCAGGCCCGGGCGATCCGGGTGGACATCCGCATTGTCATACGATACAGCTCCTGGACATAAAAAAGCCCACGGTGGGGACCGTGGGCAAAGACCACTTCAAGAGTGGAGAGAGAGAAAAACTGAGATCACTATAGGCGGGCACCCTGCCCACTTGCCCCACTCTTACAATTACTTACCTGCCGTTTGCGGTGCGATACACGGATTTACACCAACCTCGAATTTGTATTTACACGTCAGTCTCATGCCAATAAAAAAGGCTGCCGAAGCAGCCTTTGTCATGGAAACGCGCGTGCTCAGGAATTGAGCTGTTTTGCATCGCCCAGGTTGTCTTTGTACGATTCAAAGATCTTGGCCAATGCATCCTGCATCGACACTTGCGGCTTCCAACCCAGTTCCGAGACCGTATTTTCGATCTTCGGCACACGGTTCTGCACGTCCTGGTAACCCGTGCCGTAGTAGGCGCCCGAGCTGGTCTCGACCAGCTTGACCTGCTTGGCGGTCTCGCGGTATTCCGGATACTCGGCAGCGAGTTTCAGCATCATGTCGGCCAGCTCGCGGATCGAATAATTGTTGACCGGGTTACCGACGTTAAAGATCTGGCCGGTCGCTTTGCCGTCCTTGTTCTCGATAATCTTCATCAGTGCGTCGACGCCGTCGTCCACATAAGTAAACGAACGCTTTTGCTGACCACCGTCGACGAGCTGGATCGGCTCACCGCGCACGATATGGCCGAGGAATTGCGTCAGCACGCGGGACGAACCCTCTTTCGGGGTATGGATCGAGTCCAGGCCGGCGCCGATCCAATTGAATGGACGGAACAGCGTGAAGTTCAAGCCTTCCATGCCGTAGCCCCAGATCACACGGTCCATCAGCTGCTTGGCGCAGGCATATATCCAGCGCGGCTTGTTGATCGGGCCATAGACCAATTCCGAGTTTTCGGGGTCGAATTCGGCGTCGGGGCTCATGCCGTACACTTCCGAGGTCGACGGGAAGATCAGGTGTTTCTTGTATTTCGCAGCCGAGCGCACGATCGGCAGGTTGGCTTCAAAGTCCAGCTCGAAGACGCGCAACGGATCCTTGACATAGGTCGATGGCGTGGCAATCGCCACTAGCGGCAGGATCACGTCGCATTTCTTGACGTGGTACTCGACCCATTCTTTATTGATCGTGATATCGCCTTCAAAGAAATGCATGCGCGGATGGTCGAGCAGCTCAGTGATGCGCTCGTTTTGCATATCCATGCCATACACTTCCCAATCGGTCGTCTCAAGAATACGCTTGGACAGGTGGTGACCGATGAAACCGTTGACGCCGAGGATGAGGACTTTTTTCATTTCAGATAGGAAACATTTGCACGTGTGGCGTGATTATACCACCGCGCAAATTCACGCAAGCCTGTCTCCAGCGACGTCGTCGGCTTGTAGCCAACCCACGCTTGCAGCTTGCTGGTGTCGGCATGCGTGGCCGGCACATCGCCTGGCTGCATTGGCTGAAAATCCAGCTCTGCTTTGACGTCGAAGGCGTTTTCCAGCGTCCGAATGAAGTCCAGCACCTGCACTGGCTGGTTATTGCCGATGTTGAAGACCGAATGCGGCGGCTTACCGTCCTGGATCGACGGCTTGAACAGCAGGCGGATGACGCCTTCCACGATATCGTCGATGTAGGTGAAGTCGCGGTACAGCTTGCCCTCGGCGAACACGGGGATTTTTTCACCAGCCAGCATTTTGCGGGCAAAGCTGAAGTAAGCCATGTCCGGTCGTCCCCACGGGCCGTAGACCGTGAAGAAACGCAACCCGGTGGCGGGGATGCCGTACAGATGGCTGTAGGTATGCGCCATCAGTTCGTTGGCCTTTTTGGTCGCGGCATACAGCGATACCGGTGCGTCGGTCTGGTCGCTCTCGCTGAACGGCGTCTTGGCATTCGCGCCATAGACACTGCTGCTGCTAGCGTACAGCAAGTGGCCGACGGCATGTTTGCGGCTGGCTTCCAGAATATGGCCGAATGCCACCATATTGGCTTGCACATACACCGCCGGATTCTGTAGCGAATAGCGCACGCCTGCCTGTGCCGCCAAGTGGACGACCAGGGTCGGCTTGACCCGATCGAACAGCGCGGCGGTCTGCTCGCCATCGCTCAGCTCGATCTGCTCGCAAGCCACCCCGGCCGGCTTCAGCAAGGCCTCGACCCGATGCCGCTTGAGCGCCGGATCGTAATAATCGTTGAAGTTGTCGCAGCCGAACACGGTGTAGCCCATGCTGGCCAGGCGTGCCGCCACGGCGCTGCCGACGAAGCCTGCCGCACCGGTAACGAGAATGCGTTGTTGGCTCGAATTCGAGAGGGAATCAAGGCTCGGGTTCATGGTTCGACTCGCTTCGAGCGTCGTCCGATGCCTTCATACGACAAACCGGCAGCCGCAAAAGCTTCCGGATCGTAGATATTGCGTCCGTCGAATACCGCTTTCATTTTCAGGTTTTCGGCCAGGAACAGGAGATCGGGCGCGCGGAATTCTTTCCACTCCGTGACCAGCACCAGCACGTCCGCGCCGTCCACCGCTTGCTTGGCCGACTCGACGATTCGCAACTGGTCGCGGCACAAGTCTTCGCCGTGTTCGGCCAACAAGACGCGCCTGGCTTCGGTACTGGCGACCGGGTCATAGGCGACGACGCGGGCGCCAGCCTCGAACAAAGCCCGTATCAGAATACGGCTCGGCGCTTCACGCATGTCGTCGGTATTCGGTTTGAACGACAAGCCCCACAATGCAATGGTCTTGCCGCGCATCGCTTCGAGCGAGCCGAAGAAGCGTTGCAGCTTATTGAACAAGACGTTCTTCTGGCCTTCGTTGACACGCTCCGTGGCTGTCAGCAGATGCAATTCCTGGCCATTGACGCTGGCGGTCTTGATCAGCGCCTTGACATCCTTCGGGAAGCAGGAACCGCCGTAACCCATGCCGGCATAGAGGAAATCCGGACCGATGCGCGGGTCCATGCCGATACCCATGCGCACGGCTTCGATGTCGGCGCCCAGCACTTCAGCCAGATTCGCCAATTCGTTCATGAAGCTGATCCGCGTAGCCAGCATGGCGTTGGCGGCATACTTGGTCAGCTCGGCGCTGCGTACGTCCATCTCGACGAACTTTTCATGATTGCGGCTGAAAGGTGCGTACAGCTTGCGCATTGCCTTGGATGCAGCCGCATCGTCACTGCCCACCACGATGCGATCGGGCTTCATGAAGTCGTCGATCGCCGCACCTTCCTTCAGGAATTCAGGATTGCTGACGACGCTGAACACCGCGCTGACCCCACGCTTGTCCACTTCCTCGGCGATGGCGTGCTTGACCTTTTCGGCAGTACCGACCGGCACGGTCGATTTGTCGACGACGACGACCGGTTTGTTCAGGCGCTGACCGACGCTGCGCGCAGCGGAAAGGATATGCGTCAGGTCGGCGCTGCCATCTTCGTCCGGCGGCGTGCCGACGGCGAGGAAGATGATATCGGCATGTTCCACGGCTTCATCATAGCTGGATGAAAACAGCAACCGGCCGGCGGCGGCGTTACGTTGCACTAAGCTATCCAGGCCGGGTTCGTGAATTGGAATAATGCCGTCCTTCAACATCTGGATTTTGCGTTCGTCAACGTCCAGGCACATCACCGTGTTCCCGACGTCGGCAAAACAAGCGCCCGATACCAATCCGACGTAACCCGTGCCGATAACTGAAATTTTCATAGTGTCTACAGATAAGTCGTTAAAGCCGACGGCATCAGCCATGCATTTCGCATCGGCAGCCGTCTCTCGCAAAGATGTGACCTAGCTTTGTTTCGCTAGGCTAAACTTGGATGAATTTATCATAAATTTCTTTTACGCATGTCCCGCACGTTACATTTCTGCTATGAAATCAGAAAGATGCTGCGCTGCGCCAGATTTTGTTTTCATTATGTAACATAATCGACTTTGGCCTTAACGACCTCATCTTCATTATCACGGTCAGGAATTCATGAAGCTCCTCACATTCAGTACGTTGTTTCCCAACACGGTCAAGCCCAGCCATGGCATCTTTGTTGAAACCCGCCTGCGTTATTTGCTTGCCAGCGGCAAGGCGCAGTCGAAAGTCGTGGCGCCCGTGCCTTGGTTCCCTTCCTCGAACAGCCGCTTCGGCGATTACGCAGCGTTTTCCAAGGTGCCGCGCAGGGAAACACGCTACGAGATCGACGTAACCCATCCGCGCTATGTCGTGATCCCGAAAGTGGGGATGACGGCAGCGCCCTGGCTGCTGGCGCAGGCGAGCAAGGCCGAGATTGGCCGCATCATCGATGAGGGCTACGATTTCGACGCCATCGATGCGCATTATTTTTACCCGGACGGCGTTGCCGCGGTCATGCTCGGCAAATACTTCAACAAGCCGGTGGTCGTGACGGCACGCGGTACCGACATCAACCTGATTCCCCAGTACGCCTTACCGCGCAGGCAACTGATGTGGGCCGCCAGCCATGCCGCCGGCATGATTACGGTCTGTAATGCCCTGCGCGATGAAATGATTGGTCTGGGTGTTGACGGTGAGCGCATCGTATCACTGCGTAACGGTGTCGATCTGCAGCGCTTTCAGCCGGCCGACCGCCAGGCCGCGCGTGCCCAGCTCGGCATCGACGGTTTTACGATCATCTCTGTCGGTGTGCTCGATCCACGCAAGGCCCACGACCTGACGATCGGCGCATTGGCCTTGATGCCCGACGTTAAATTGTTAATTGCCGGTATCGGCCCGCAGCGCAAGAACCTGGAAGCGCTGGCGCAACGCCTCGGCGTGGCCGACCGCGTCACTTTCCTCGGCCCGGTTGCCCAGACCGAGCTGAAGACGTATTACAACGCGGCCGATGCCATGGTGCTGGCGTCCAGCCGCGAAGGCTGGGCCAACGTGTTGCTGGAATCGATGGCGTGCGGTACGCCGGTGGTTGCCAGCAATGTGTGGGGCACGCCGGAAGTCGTCGCCACACCGGAAGCCGGCGTACTGATGAAGGAACGGACGTCGCAAGGCATCGCCGACGCAATGCAAAGGCTGCGCGATCACTATCCGGAACACGCGGCGACGCGGCGCTATGCCGAGAATTTCAGTTGGGATGCCACGACCGAAGGGCAGCTCGAACTATTCTCGCGCGTCATCGGCTATTCAAGCGTATCGAACAACCATCGCCGCGCCGCTGCCTGAGCAGCGCGTGCATTGGTCCGGCATCGGGGCAACAGGCGGAGTATACTCAGGCGCAACGCCAGCGCCTCTTCCGCCCTTTGTCCAGATTGTTCCGATTGCCCCGATTGCCCCGATAGCAATGCGCCCTTCCCTCAAGAATGCCGGCCTCCTGACCGTGGGTGCGATCCTCGGGGTCGCGGTCACGATGCAATTTTCCTCGCTGGCGCGCAAGCCGGTGGCGGACGCCATGCCGGTCGAGCAGCTGCGCAGCCTGAGCGCGGCCTATAAATTGATCAAGTCGGACTACGTCGAACCGGTCGAGGACCGCAAGCTGCTCACCCAGGCCATCGCTGGCATGGTCGATTCGCTCGACCCGCATTCGGCCTACCTCGACACCAAGGCCTACCGCGAGCTGCGCGAAGGCACCGAGGGCAAATTCGTCGGCCTGGGCATCGAGATCGGCCAGAGCGAGGATGGCTTCGTGAAGATCGTCTCGCCGATCGAGGATTCGCCGGCGGCCAAGGCCGGCATCAAGGCCGGCGACCTGATCACGCGCATCAACGGCACCTCGATCAAGGACCTCGACCTGGACGAAGCGATCAAGCGCATGCGCGGCGAGCCGCACACGAAGGTCGTGCTGACCCTCCAGCGCCACGATGCGCCGGCGCCGTTCGACGTCACCGTTACGCGCGAGGAAATCGTGCAGAAAAGCGTCAAGGGCAAGATCGTCGCGCCCGGCTATGCCTGGGTCCGCGTCTCGCAATTCCAGGAGCCGACCGTGGAGGATTTGGCCGGCAAGCTGGCCGCCCTGGCGCGCGCGGAGCCGAACCTGAAGGGCCTGGTGCTCGACCTGCGCAACGATCCGGGCGGTCTGCTGCAGGGCGCGATCGGGGTGGCGGCGGCCTTTTTGCCCGCGGGCGCTGAAATCGTCTCGACCAATGGCCAGCTGGAAGAATCCAAGGCGCATTTCTACAACCGCCCGGAGTACTACATGCTCAGCCGCGGCGAGGATCCGCTGGCCAAGGTGCCCGACCTGTTCAAGACGATCCCGATGGTGGTGCTGGTCAACACCGGCTCGGCCTCGGCCTCGGAAATCGTCGCCGGCGCCCTGCAGGACACCCGACGCGCCGCGATCGTCGGCAGCCCGACCTTCGGCAAGGGGTCGGTGCAGACCATTCGCCCGCTGGCCGGCGACACCGCCGTCAAGCTCACCACGGCGCGCTACTACACGCCGAACGGCCGCTCGATCCAGGCGCGCGGCATCCTGCCCGACGTCCCGGTCGACGAAAACGCCAACGACGACGGCTTGAATGCGCTGCGCATGCGCGAAGCCGATTTGCAGCATCACCTGGGCAATGACCGCGATCGCGAAGAACAGGTCACGCGCGCCGACGACATCGAAGAGCAGATGCGCATCCTGGCTCTGGAAAAGCACCGTAAGCCGCTCGATTTCGGCAGCACCGACGATTTCCAGCTGGCCCAGGCGCTGCGTCACCTGCAGGGATTGCCGGTGCAGCTGTCGCAGCACGCCCAGGCCGCAGCGGCCGCGCTGGCCAATCGCACGCACTGAGCGCGCACTGAGCGCGCATATTGAACATCCACCGCGCACCCCTGCGCGCGCGCAAAGCCGGTCCTGACGTGCATCTCCAGCATGTCGACATTGGCCCGCAAGGCCATGCCATCGCGGTTCCCAGCGTCACTACGATTGTGTAGAATCGGCAGATTCGCGTGAGGTTTCCTCACGTTATCTTCTTTGAAAGACAACCATGAAACCTGTCGTCATCAGCGGCACCGGCCTGTTCACGCCGCCGCATTCGATCTCCAACGATGAGCTGGTCGCCGCGTTCAACGCCTACGTCGAGCTGTTCAACGCCGAGCACGCCGACCAGATCGCCGCCGGCGCCGTGAGCGCGCTGGAGCCGTCCAGCAGCGCCTTCATCGAAAAAGCCTCGGGCATCAAGTCGCGCTACGTGATGGAAAAGGCCGGCATCCTCGATCCGAAGCACATGACGCCGCGCATCGTCGAGCGCGAGGATGAGGAATTGTCGCTGCAGGCGGAGATGTGTGTCGCGGCCGCGCGCCAGGCGCTCGCGCGCGCGAACCGCACCGCGGCCGACATCGACATGGTGCTGGTCGCTGCCAGCAACATGCAGCGCGCCTACCCGGCGATGGCGGTCGAAGTGCAGGATGCACTCGGCATCGATGGCTTCGGCTTCGACATGAACGTGGCCTGCTCCTCGGCCACCTTCGCGATCCAGACCGCGGCCGGCGCCGTGCAGACCGGCCAGGCGCGCGCGGTACTGGTGCTGAACCCGGAAATCACCAGCGCCCACCTGAACTTCCGCGACCGCGACAGCCATTTCATCTTCGGCGACGCCTGCACCGCGATGGTCATCGAGGCGGCCGACACGGCAACCAGCGAGCACCAGTTCGAAATCCTCGATTCCAAGCTCAAGACCAAGTTCTCGAACAACATCCGCAACAACTTCGGCTTCATGAACCGTTTCGACGAAGCCGGCATCGGCCAGCCCGACAAGCTGTTCCGCCAGCAGGGCCGCAAGGTGTTCAAGGAAGTCTGCCCGATGGCGGCCGAGATGATCCGCGATACCGTCGAGGCGTCCGGCCTGAAGATCGAGGACATCCAGCGCTTCTGGCTGCACCAGGCCAACCTGAACATGAACCAGCTGATCGTGCGCATGCTGCTCGACCGCGACGCGACGCCGCAAGAAGCCCCCGTCATCCTCGACAGCTACGCCAACACCTCCTCGGCCGGTTCGATCATCGCCTTCCACAGCTACCAGGACGACCTGCGCCCGGGTGCGAATGGCGTGATCTGCTCGTTCGGCGCCGGGTATTCGATCGGCTGCGTGGTGGTGCGCAAGAAGTAAGCAGTCCACTGGCTGGTCAGCGCAGGCGTGTAAAACCGTCGGCGCTCCAGTCTTCGCTGCCGACGCCGTGATGGACGATGAACAAGCCGCCGGCGTCGTATTTCGATTTAATGCTGCGCAGCCTCGGGTAATGTTCTCCCCAATATTCCTGCTGCCAGAGACGGTTGAAGTAGTTGCTCTCGGAAACGTAGGAACCCGAATGCGGCGCGATCTTGCGCAGTTCAGCTGCCGCCCGGTCGATGTTGCGCGCGTTCTTGCGTGCGGTGGCCAGGTCGATGGCGGGCCGCGCCTGGCCCGGATAGGCCGAGGGCTGTTCGCCATCGGCGATGATCACGAGCGTAAAGGCATCCGCGACCGCGGGATTCATCGCGGTTTGCCGTGCCGCGGCGCGCACTTCCGGTGACGCCCCCGCCAGCCCTTTTCCGATGTGGAGCCGCACCATCTGGTGCCGGCTTGCCGCGAACAGCGCATCGGCGAGCGCCGGCTGGCGCTCCTTGTGCAGCAGCGCGGCCGGCAGCCACAGCGAGTCGTAACCGTGCAGGAACACGCCGACCTCGCCCTGGTCGCCTTTTCCCCATGCGTGGTGGCTGGGCGCGCCCGCGCGAGTGTCGCTGACGAATTCCGCAGAGCGCTTGTCGGGATCCCACCAGCTGCGCGCGTCCCAGGCCCAGGCGCCGACCGAGCCGGGATCGACATCGAAATCGTCCGGCGACGCTTTCAGCCACTCGAAGAACGGCGCCCATGCGGCGCGCGCCTGCTCAGGGGTGAGGCCCTGGCTGATCATGTCGATTTCCAAGGTGTTGCTTGGGGTGAAGTGCACGTGTTCGCCCCAGTGTGGATTGAACAGCGCTTCTGCGTAGAAGGCGATGAAGCGGGCGATCAGGCGCGCAAACGCTTCATCCGAGCGTGCCTTGACTTTGCCCCATGCGGCGCCGAAGAAGCGCGGCAGCGCGTGGGTGCGCAAGGTGACGCGGGTCACCACGCCGAAGGTACCGCCGCCGCCGCCCTTGAGCGCCCAGAACAGGTCGGGTTCCAGGCATTCGTTGACGACGCGGATGCGCCCATCGGCGGTCACGATTTCCGCTTCGAGCAGTCCGGCCGCCGCCGTACCAAAACCTTTTGAGAACGAATTGAAGCCGCCGCTTTGTACCAGGCCGGCGACACCGACCGTGGTGCAACTGCCGCCCTGGACGTAACGCCCGCCTCCCGTCGTCACCGCGTGATACAGGTCGATCCACATCGCACCGGCGCCGGCGCTGACGGCAGGCACGGGCGCCACACGGCCTGCGCACCCCTGGCCGACGAACGCATCGTGCAAGGTCACTTCGTTCATCGCGCGCGTCCAGATCAACAGAGAATCGGGCGCATTCGACGTCCCCAGGTAACTGTGGCCGCCGCCCTTGACCGCCAGGCGCAGCCGGTTGTCGCGGGCGAAGGCGACGCCGGCGGCGACGTCGCCGGCATGGCGCGCCCTGATGGCATACGCGCTCGGCGCGGGCGTCCACGCGTCGAGCCATCCGGAATTCTCGGTCCCGCCCGGCTGATCGCCGATCCAGTACGGATTGCCGATGTTTGCCTGCGCCTCGCGGCACGCGGTGCTGCCGGGGTCGGCACGGCAGCTCTGAAACAGCGCATGCACCGCCATCAGGTTGCCGCCGACAGTCTTGCTCAGCGTTGCCCAGCTTGCGGCGTTCGGCCACGCCGCATCTGCCGGCCGTACGCGGCGGTAAGCCGGTGTCGGCCACGCCAGGGCGCCGGCCGCCGGCAGCGCCAGCGAGGTCAGGAAACATCTTCTTTTCACGGCGGCTCCATGCAAATGAACTCGGCCATCACGATGACGCATGCGTTCCGTGACGGAAAGGTAATTGTGGCGAGTCGGGTGCGGGATGGGGCGAGCCGGAACCGCCTGCCGGGTTAGCCCAAGCCCTACCGAAAGTCGATATTCACTTTGTAAATCTGGTAGTTCAATTCCTACAAAGGCGCGCTCCCTGTTCCTCTGGAATAGGCTCTTCCCAGCGCGCATGATCTTCCTATCAGCGCATCAGCATGCGCGCACTTGAGGAGGATAAATATGTCTAAGCAAAAAGGACCGGATAGCGTCCGCGCTCGCGGTATCGCCAAGGAAAAAATCGTCCCTGTCGCCGAGGGTAGTCTGCAGCCGCGCGCACCCGGCTGGGTGGCCCCGGGCGGCGCCAATGTGCAATCGGCCAACATCGAACAGCAGGGCGCGGCCCTGCGCGCACGCGGCTCGCTGCAGGGCGGCGGTGGCGGCAGCGAACAGAACGTGGGCAGCCAGCGCGGCGGCGCCGGTGCACAGCAGGCCGGCTGGAGCGCACGCCAAAGTGGCCAGCGGGTGCAGGCGCGCGGCGAGGAAGACCGCCTGAACGCACCGCGCCAGTCGGGCTACGGCGGCATGGAGCAAAAACAGGTGGCGGGCTCGCAGGAGTCGGTCACCGGACCGCAAAGTTCGCAGCAATCCGGCAAGGGCGGTTCGCGCCAGTACGACCAGAAGCAGGAGCCGGCGTCGGATTACGCCAGCAAGCCGAGCAAGAAGGGTAGCTTCGGTTCGGGGCAATAAACCCTGAGCTCAGGACAGAATAAAGGCCGGGTGGCGCACCAACGCCGCCCGGTCATTTTTTTGCCCGCGCCGGAAATCGCAGCGTGAACACGGTCTGGCCCTCGGCACTGGGGTCGAGCCGGGCGCTGCCGCCGTGCAGCTGCATGATGGCGCGCACGATCGCCAGGCCCAATCCAGCCGAATGCGCGGCCGCGCTGCCGCCGGCGCGCGCCGGATCGGCGCGGTAGTAGCGCTCGAACACGGCGTCGCGATGCTCGGGCGCGATGCCGTCGCCGCTGTTGGCGACCGACAGCGCCAGCCAGCCATCCTCGTCGCGCACGTCCAGGCGGATGGCCCCCCCCGCGGGCGTGTGCGCGAGCGCATTCGACACCAGGTTGTTGAGCGCGCGCCGCAGCAGCACCGGATCGGCCAGCAGTCGCGGCGCCGGCGCCTCGCCCAGGCTCAGGGCAACGCCCTTGTCCTCGGCCAGCATCTCGAAATAGTCGCGGATGTGCGCCAGTTCCGCCCCGACGTCGAGCGGCTCCGGGCGCACGGCCAGCTGGGCGCTGTCGGCGCGCGCCAAAAACAGCGTGTTCTCGATCATGCGCGCCAGGCGCTCGTATTCTTCCTGGTTCGACGCCAGCAGCGCCTGGTACTCCTCGTCCGAGCGCGCGCGCGACAACGCGACTTGCGTCTGCATCATGAGCGCGTTGACCGGCGTGCGCAGGTCGTGCGCCAGGTCGGCGGCGAAGCCCGACAGGCGCTGCACACCCTCTTCCAGCCGGTCCAGCATGGCGTTGAACGCGAGGCAGAATGCGCGCAGCTCGTCCGGCGCCGCCTCCACCGCCAGCCGCGTATGCAGGCGCTGAGCGCTGATCTGGCTGGCTTGCAGCGCCACCGCATCCAGCGCGCGCAGGCTGCGCCGCACCGCGACGAACGCCAGCAGCGTGGCCAGCACCGCGCCGCTGGCCAATGCGCCGAGCAGATCGAAGGCGTAGCGTTTCAGGATGGCCAGCCGGTCCGACCGCATGCGCTCGAGCGTTACGCGCAGCATCCGTCCGCCGCCGCCGCCGGCCAGCACACCCAGCACGCGCTTGGCGCCGTTCGGCCCGTCGACGCTGACCACGTCGGCCTGGCGCGGCTCGCGTCCGGCCGGCACCGGCGCCGGCAGCGCGGCATCGCGCGCCAGCGCCGGCCCGATCACCGCGCGCCCGTCCGGCGTGCTCACGCGCAGCATGACACCGTCGGCGCCGATCACACCGCGCAGCACGCTCTCGACCTCGTGCGGCATCGGCGCGCCCTGCGGCAGCGTGCGCAGCAGCTGGCGCACCAGCAGCGCCTTGTTGACCAGGTCATTGTCGTCGCGCTGGCCCATCTGGTGCGACAGCGTCTGGTGCAGGTAGGCGCCGACCGCCAGGAACACCGTCGCCGCGATCGCCGCGAACAGCATTCCCAGGCGCAGCGAAATTGAGATCGGCCTCACTCGCGCACTTCCATCAGGTAGCCCATGCCGCGCACGGTGTGGATCAGCTTGACCGGATACGGGTCGTCGACCTTGGCGCGCAGGCGCTTGATCGCGACATCGACGACGTTGGTGTCGGAATCGAAGTTCATGTCCCACACCTGCGATGCGATCAGCGAGCGCGACAGCACCTCGCCCTCCCGGCGCGCCAGCAGCTGCAGCAGGCCGTATTCCTTCGGCGTCAGGTCGATGCGCTGGCCGGCGCGCGTGACACGGTGGCGCCGCACGTCGACCTCGAGGTCGGCCACCTTGACGATCTCGGGCTCGCGCACCGGACCGCGGCGCAGCAGCGTGCGTGCGCGCGCCAGCAGTTCGGCGAAGGCAAACGGCTTGACCAGGTAGTCGTCGGCGCCCAGCTCGAGGCCGCGTACGCGGTCGGGTATCTCGTCGCGCGCGGTGAGGAACAGCACCGGCGTCTGCTTGCGCTCGCGCAGCTTGCCGAGCACGGTCCAGCCGTCCATCTGCGGCAGCATCACGTCGAGCACGACCAGGTCGTAGTCGTGCTCGAGCGCCAGGTGCAGGCCGTCCGGCCCGGTGCGCGCCAGGTCGGCGACGAAGCCGGATTCGCTCAGGCCGCGCTGCAGGTAGTCGCCGGTCTTCGGCTCGTCTTCGACAATCAGTATGCGCATGGTGTCCTCCCACCGCCATTGTGAAGCAAGTCGGCGGCGCTGCGGATGACATCTGCGTCACCGCTTCGTCATCGATTCGTAATGTGAGCGTCACGGGGCCGTCAGCGCCGCGCTCCTAGACTGGCCTCCATCGCATCACCCATTGACCACCACGACGAAGGAGAAACGCCATGAATACCTCGATCCGCACCCTGGTCCTGCCGCTGCTACTCGCCGGCGCCGCATTCGCCTCTACCAGCGCCAACGCCATCCCGCGCACCCACGGCGCCGACTTTTACGGCACGCTCGACGTCAACGCCGCGCCGAGCGCCGGCCGCACGATCAGGATCGACGACCACACCCGCTACGTCAACGTGACCGATGGCGACACCGTACGCTTCGAGGTCGGCGGCCAGAGCTTCACCTTCACCTTCGACGCCTGGAACAGCGTCAACTCGCTCGAGCTGTCCGCCATCGCCCCGGCCGGCGTGACCGTGCCGAAGGTGCGTGTCTACGTCGCGCAGAACCCGCTGTACGTGGGCTGAGCGTCGCCATCCGCAGGAGAACCGCCATGGACAAGCTGCTCCCTCGTCTGGTCTCGGGACTGTGCCTTGCCGCCGCCAGCGTCGCCTGCGCCGCCAGCGTCGCTGCGCAGGACATGCACCACCACGACATGGCGATGCCGGCCGCCGGCAAGCCGGCAGCGCCGCCGCCCGCCTTCGTCGCCAGCAGCGACAAGCCGTTCGCCAGCCTGATGGACCAGGCGATGGCGATCATGGAGCGCGACATGCAGGCCGCGCCCATGAACGGCCAGCCGGGCCACGACTTCGTGACGATGATGCTGCCGCACCACCAGGGCGCGATCGACATGGCCAAGGCCGTGCTGCTGAACACGCAAGACCCGGAACTGCGCAACCTGGCGCTCGGCATCATCGCCGAGCAGCAGAACGAAATCAACGTGATGCGGGCGTGGCTGGCGCGCCATCCGCATTGATGAACAAGGAGAATCTCATGAAGATGCTGCCCCGCCTCCTGGTCCTGGCCGGCGCGTTTGCCGCGGCCCAGGCCGCACTGGCCCTGCCCTCGCATTCGGACCGCGTCTACACGGCCGACCAGAACACCAACACGGTCTCGGTGTTCGACCCGTCAAGCAACCGCCTGCTGGGCCAGATCGTGCTCGGCAACGAGCGCCCCGACGTGCTCTCGCCCTTGTACCGCGGCGAAGTCAACGTCCACGGCCTGGGCTTCTCGCCCGACCACAAGACCCTGATCGCGATCTCGAACGGTTCGAATTCGGTCACCTTCATCGACACCGCCACCAATAAAGTCAAAGGCAAGACCTACGTCGGGCGCTCGCCGCACGAAGGCTTTTTTACTGCCGACGGCAAGGAAGTCTGGGTCGTGGTGCGCGGCGAAGACTATATTTCCGTGATCGATCCGACCACGTTCAAGGAGACCGGCCGCATCCCGACCGCGGTCGGTCCGGGCATGGTGCAGTTCCTGCCGGACGGGACGCTGGCGTTTGCGGTATCGAGCTTCACGCCCGAGGTCGACGTCATCGACGTCAAGGCGCACAAGGTGATCAAGCGCATCCCGGTGGTCAGCCCGTTTTCTCCTTTTCTCCAGTTCACGCCGGACTTCAAGGAGATGTGGATGACCCACAAGGACGTCGGCAAGGTCACGCGCATCGACACGCGCACGCAGGCGGTCGTCGGCGTGATCGACACCGGCTTCATCACCAACCACCTGGCCTTCGCCAAGGTCGGCGGGCGCGTGCTGGCCTACGTGACGGTCGGCGGCGAGAACGTCGTCAAGGTCTACACCCTTGAGAAGGAAGCGAAACTGGTCGCGACCATCCCGACCGGCGCGCTGCCCCACGGGATCTGGACCTCGGATGACAGCAGCCGCGTCTACGTCGGCCTGGAGAACGGCGACGGCGCCGAGGTGATCGACCCGGCCACGAACAAGGTCGTCGCGCACATGCCGGGCGGCCAGGCGCCGCAGGCGCTGGTCTATCTGTCGCACGTGGCGGCGCCCGGCAGCGCGGAGAACCTCAAGCCGCGCGTCAACGGCGACTCGAGCAACATCAAGCTCAAGCCCGTGGCCGCCGGCAGCGAGGCCAAGGGCTTCGCGGTGGCGCGTCCGCTGGGCGTGGTCGACGCGATCGAGGTCGCGGTGTTCAAGCTCAAGCCCGCCAACGCCTACACGGTCTGGCTGGGCAGCCAGCAGATCGGCGCGCTGCGCACCGACGCCAAGGGCAATGCCGACGTCACCATGATCGGCCCGGTGCGCAACTTCGGCATGGCGGCCGGCGCGCAGCCGGCGCCGGGTGCGGCGCACCTGTCGATCGTCGAAGGCACGGCGCAGCCGTCGGCCGGCGCCAGCGTGCTGAGTGACTAGACCGGATAGCTTTCCGGCGAGCGCAGCTCCGCAAACTGCTCGATGCTGCCGATGCGTACGGTGACGGGATTGAGGATCGCCTGCGGCGCCAGCGAGCGCCAGGCGAACTTCCACTCCTTTTCCCTGGCGTGCGCCGGCAGCTTCGAGAAGGCCAGGCCCAGGCGCGAGCGCGCGCCGTATTCGACCGGTCCGTCGATGCCGGCCCAGTTGGGCAGCGTACGCTGCACCGCGCGGTGCAGGCGTTCGCCGAATTCCTCGCTGTTGTGGATGACCAGGCAGCAGTCGGCCGGGCCGAGCACCTCGAACAGGTGCTTGTCCCACACCTGCGAGAACGGCAGCGTCAGGAAGCCGTTGGCCGGCTCCAGGCGGAACTGACCGCTCGACAGTGCCAGCTCGAGCTCGGAGCGCATGCCGTAACGGTACAGGGTGGGTGGGCGTTGGTAGTCTTGCATGGGATGTCTTTCGATAGGTCAGGCGTGCGAGCGCTCGTGCAGGTGCAGGCGCATGTAGCGGAAGGAGACGAACACTTCGCGCAGCAGGAAGCAGAAGCTCAGGATCAGGCCCACCATCGCCAGCACGAACATGCCGGCGATGCTCTTGTCGAGCGAGTAGCTGGTGACGTCGCCCAGGAACAGCGCGGCGATGATCACGCAGATCAGCAGGCCGCAGCCGGTGCTCGAGGTCAGCGCGTAGTTGATCAGCTGCCAGCGCTGGTACAGCACGTCGAGCTCCTCATGGCATTCGGGGTCCGGGCCCTTGCGCAGTTGCTCGCGCAGCACGCGGGTGCGGTCGATGATGCGGCCCAGGCGGTTCAGCAGCAGCGTCATCTTGGTGGCGACGCCGGTCAGCAGGAACACCGGGGCGATCGAGAGCTGGATGACGTGCCCGATGTCGCTCAGTTGCAGGTTCAAGCTCATGCCTCCACTCAGTCGAAGCGGCCGTGGCGCTTGAACTGTTCGGTGGCCGCGACCAGCGCGCGCGCGATGCCGTGCTCGAGCGCGCCATGGCCGGCGTCCGGGATCATGCGCAGGCGCGCGCCCGGCCAGCCCTGGTGCAGGCGGTAGGCCGAAAGCGGCGGGCAGATCACGTCGTAGCGGCCCTGCACGACCACCGCCGGCAAGTGGTTGATGCGGCCCAGGTCGCGCATCAGCTGGTCTTCCGCCAGGAAGCCGCCGTTGGCCATGTAGTGCGATTCGAGCCGGCCGACGCCCAGGTCGAGCGTGTCGGACGAGCTCTCGTCCTCCTGCGGCAGCAGGAACACGCGCCGGCCTTCGAAGCGGCTCCAGGCGCGCGCCGCCGGCCAGAACTGCTGCGGGTCCTCGCACAGCAGGCGGCTGGCGTAGGCCTTCAGCAGGTCGCCGCGTTCCTCGGGCGGGATCGGTGCGATGAACTCGTCGTACAGCTCGGGATAGAACCACTGCACGCCGTACAGGAAGAATTCGATTTCCGGCTTCGTGCACAGGAAAATCCCGCGCAGCACGAAGCCGAGGCAGCGCTCGGGGTGCGCTTCGCCATAGGCCAGCGCCAGCGTCGAGCCCCAGGAGCCGCCGAACACCAGCCAGCGCTCGATGCCGAACATCGCGCGCAGGCGCTCGATGTCCTCGATCAGCAGTTGCGTCGTGTTGTTGCGCCATTCGCCGAGCGGGGTCGACTTGCCGGCGCCGCGCTGGTCGAACAGGATCACGCGGTAGGCGGCCGGGTCGAAGAAGCGGCGGTGCTGCGGCGACAGGCCGGCGCCCGGGCCGCCGTGCAGGAACAGCACCGGGATGCCGTTCGGGTTGCCCACCTCTTCCCAATAGATCGTGTGCAGGTCGTCGACCGCCAGCATGCCGTGGCGATTCGGGAGAATGGGCGGGAACAGCGACGGCGGGATGGCTGGCATGGCGGATCGGTCTCGATAGGGCGACAGCCGATTGTAGCGTACCGCTCCCGGCTCCAGAAGATCCGGCAGAGTCAGAAGAACGTGTTCACGCCGAAGCGCACCACGTAATCGTCGTCGACCGCCAGCAGCAGCGGCCAGCGGTCGAAGGTCGTGCACGGGTGCGAGATGCCGCAGCCGACCAGGTCGCCCACGGCCAGCACGGCATCGATGGGATCGCCCTCGGGCAGGCGCAGGTAGGCATGCTGGTCGTTCATCTTGACGATCGTGCAGCCGGCCGGCAAGGACTTCGGCGCGCCCGGGCCCGGCGTGTGGAACAGCAGCGGCGCCGGCAGGCCGGCGTCGTGCGACGCGTCGCGCTTGCCCATGGTCAAAATTGCCAGGCCGGGTTCGGGACGCGACTGCACCACGCTCCAGATCTCCAGCGCCGGCTGCAAACCCTGTCCGGCCGGCCGGCCTTCGCGCGCATCGAGTTTTGCCAGGTCGCGCTGGTAGATGCCGTGGTCGCTGGTGAGATAGCAGCCGCTGCGCAGGATCGGCCGCAGCGGTTTTGATAGGCCGTGCAGCTTGCCCAGGCCGCGCGCGACCAGGTCGAAATAGCTCGAGCCGCCGGCCGAGACCAGGATCTCGGGCGTCTCGAACAGGCCTTCGTCGTCGGCCTCCAAGGTGAGCGCACACAGGCGGTCGATGAAGCGCGCCACCGCCTGCACATCGGCGGCGTGGTCGCCGGATGCGATCAGGCCCTCGTAGCCCTCGAAGCCGGCCAGCGCCAGCCCGGGCGCGCCGGCGAGCGCACGCGCGACGGTCAAGGCTTCCTCTTCGGTGCGGCAACCGGCGCGCTGGCCCGACAGGCCGAGTTCGACCAGCACCGGCAGTGCGCGCGTCAAGCCTTGCGCGGCAACTTCCTCGGCCAGGCGCGCCACGCCCGCCAGCGAATCGGCCAGCACCACACACTCGAAATCCGGATCGCCGTGCAGCAGGCGCAGCACGGCGCGCACGTCGCTGCGCGCGACCAGCTGGTTGGCGATCAGCACGCGGCGCACGCCGAAGCGGTGCGCCACCTGCGTCTGCCTGGCGTTGGCCAGCGTGACGCCCCAGGCGCCATTGGCCAGCTGGGCGCCGAACAGCTGTGGGCTCATGGTGGTCTTGCCGTGCGGAGCCAGCTGGACGCCGATCGCGCCCTGGCGCAACGGCGCGTCGATGGGTAAGCCTTTCAGGCCCGGCTGCAGGAGCCGTTCGTCCAGGCTGGACAGCGACAGGGCGCCATGGGGCAAGGCATGGGGCAACGGGTTCATGCCGGACCGTCCTGGTCGTTGGATGGGCTCGACGCCCGGCGCTGCTCGTCGCGCAGGTCGCGCAGCAGCAGGCCGGCCGTGGGCATCACGTCGCGCGCGCCGGGCGTATAAAACACGCCGGTGGCGATGCCGTCCTGCTCCAGCTGCGGCAGCAGCTCGTCGATCAGTTCTTCCAGCGCGAACGATTGCGGCGCATAGCCGCTCCATTCGTAATCGGCGCAGATGGCGGCGAACTCGCGCTCCGGCCACAACGGGAACACCAGGGCCCCGTCTTCCTTTTTGGCCAGCGCCCAGCCCTGGCGGAACAGGCTCCACACGACGCCGCTCTCGACCACGCGCTTGACGAAATATTCATAGCGCTGCGGTCCCGGCAGCATCACGATGGCTTGTACGTGCTTGGTATCGATCGTCATCTCCGTCCCATCCTTTCGGTGACGAGCATACGACAAGGCTCGGACGGGCGGCGCAGAACAGGCTTCAATCGTCTTCGAGCAGCTGCTGCAGGCGGCGCGGGTAATGGTTCAGGAAGTCGCGCGTGATGGCGTAGTGCTCGGTGTCCTCGTAGGCGATCTCGCCGATGCCGGCCGCATCGAAGCTGAGGATTTCCGCGCGCGGATAGGCCAGCAAGATCGGCGAATGGGTGGCGATGATGAACTGCGCACCCCCCTTGACCAGGGCATCGATCACGCTCAAGGCGGCCAGCTGGCGGTTCGGCGACAGCGCGGCTTCGGGCTCGTCGAGCAGATACAGGCCGTCGCCGCTGAAGCCCTGCATTACGTCCATGAACGCTTCGCCGTGCGAGCGCAGGTGCAAATGCGGCGGCGGCGGTGAACCGGGTTCCTTCGCCACTTCGTCCAGATAAGTGAACACATTGAACAGGCTTTTCCGCACGCAGGAAGTAGGCATGGCGCGGCCGGCGCCAGCCCCTGACCACTTTCAGCATCCGGTGCAGAGGCGATACTTCCTGCTGCGCGCGGTGCACGTTGCGCGTGCCGCCCTCGGCCGGCATGCCGAGCGCCACCGCGATCGCTTCCAGCACGGTCGATTTGCCGGCGCCGTTTTCGCCGACGAAAAACGTGACGTCCGGATGCGGCTCGAGCAGGCCGAGCTCGCGCACGGCCGGAATCGAGAACGGGTAACTGTCCGGATCGATGTCGGCGGCGGGATCGATCGCGATCGAGCGCAGATAGGGCTTGGCGGTGAGCGGCGGCATGGCGAACTCCAACTCCAATAAGCGGACGTAAAAACACCGCCCGCGGGCGGTGTGCTGGTCGACTGGCGTCGGCCGATGCTTACTGCATGTGCTGCCCGCCGTTGATCGCGATGTTGGCGCCGGTCACGAACGCGGCTTCATCCGATGCCAGGTAAGCGACCAAGCCGGCGACCTCGTCCGGCTTGCCCAGGCGGCCCATCGGGATCTGCGGAATGATTTTGCTTTCCAACACCTCGCTCGGGATCTCGGTGACCATCTTGGTGCCGATGTAGCCCGGCGAGATCGTGTTCACGGTCACACCCTTGCGCGCCACTTCCAGCGCCAGGGCCTTGGTGAAGCCGTGCATGCCGGCCTTGGCCGCCGAATAGTTGGTCTGGCCGAACGCGCCCTTCTGGCCGTTGACCGACGAGATGTTGATGATCCGGCCCCAGCCGCGCTCGACCATGCCGTCGGCAACCGGCTTGGTCATGTTGAACACGGAATCGAGGTTGGTCTTCATGACCGCATCCCAATTGACCTTGTCCATTTTCTTGAAGGTCATGTCGCGCGTGATACCGGCGTTGTTGACCAACACGTCGATCGGGCCGACTTCCTGCGTCACCTTGGCGATGCAGGCCTGCGCCGAATCGTAGTCGGCGACGTCGCACTCGTAGGCCCTGAAGTCATGGCCCTGTTCCTTCATCGACGCCAGCCAGCCCTCGGCCTTGCTGCTGCCCGGTGAATAGGTGGTCACGACGGTGTAGCCCAGTGCGGCCATCTTGACGCAGATCGCTTCGCCCAGGCCGCCCATGCCACCCGTCACCAATGCCACTCGATTAGCCATTTGTCTTCTCCTCGTTTTTCATTGTAGGTATAACGCCGCGCGACCGGCGAAGGCCGCGCATGATGCCCGAAAACCTTGTTTATCAGCGCTCGATTGCCAGCGCCACGCCCATGCCGCCGCCGATGCACAGGCTGGCCAGGCCCTTCTTGGCGTCGCGCCGGACCATTTCGTGGATCAGGGTGACCAGCACGCGCGCGCCCGAGGCGCCGATCGGGTGGCCGAGCGCGATCGCGCCGCCGTTGACGTTGATCTTGCTGGTGTCCCAGCCCATCTGCTTGTTGACGGCGACGGCCTGGGCGGCGAACGCTTCGTTGATTTCCATCAGGTCGAGATCTTCATGCGTCCAGCCGGCCTTTTCCAGGCACAGGCGCGCGGCCGGGACCGGGCCCATGCCCATGATCGCCGGGTCCAGACCCGACAGGGCGTAGGCCTTGATGCGCGCCAGCGGGGTCAGGCCGAGTTCCCTGGCCTTCGAGGCCGACATCATGATCACGGCGGCGGCGCCGTCGTTGATGCCGGACGCATTGCCGGCGGTGACGCTGCCTTCCTTGTTGAAGGCCGGGCGCAGGCTCGACAAGCCTTCCAGCGTGGCGCCATGCTTCGGATACTCGTCGGTGTCGAACACGGTCGGGCCCTTCTTGGACGGGATCTCGATCGGGATGATCTCGTCCTTGAACTTGCCGGCCTTCATGGCGGCTTCGGCCTTGTTCTGCGAGGCCAGCGCGAATTCGTCCTGCTCCTGGCGCGAGACTTCGTACTTGCGCGCGACGTTTTCGGCGGTCACGCCCATGTGATACTGGTTGTAGGCGTCCCACAGGCCGTCGACGATCATGGTGTCGGTCAGCTTGGCGTCGCCCATGCGGAAGCCGTCGCGCGAGCCGTTCAGCACGTGCGGCGATGCGCTCATGTTTTCCTGGCCGCCGGCGATGACGATCTCGGCGTCGCCGCATTTGATGGCCTGGGCCGCCAGGTGGGTCGCGCGCAGGCCGCTGCCGCACACCACGTTCAGGGTCGACGCGGGGACGCTGTCGGGCATGCCGGACTTGATCACGGCCTGGCGCGCCGGGTTCTGGCCGGCGCCGGCGGTCAGCACCTGGCCCATGATCACTTCGCTGACCGACGCCGGGTCGATGCCGGTCTTGGCCAGCAGGTGCTTGATCACTTGCGCGCCCAGTTCGGTGGCCGGAATTTTAGAGAGCGTGCCGCCGAATTTGCCGATTGCGGTACGGCCTGCGGCCACGATTACGACGTCTTCCATTTCGATCTCCGGTAACCCGGCCCCTGCGGCCGGGGTTTATTGAATAGATTTCCATCCGCCCGCAACAGGAATGCGCAGGAAGCCAACAATGCTAACGATCTAGCTTAGGGGATGTTTGAGCAAAATCAATCTTATCAGCTTATGTATCCGACAGAACTATCAATTCCGTCAAACGTGTTATTGCAGAGCATCTTTTTTTGTTCAGTTTTTAATCGAGGAAACACTCGTTACTCCTATGACAGGCGGGCAGAAAATCCTTTTCCCTAGTAGTAACAACACAGTAGAATGCTCGGGCTAAGCCAACCTGACCGTTCTATGCCCAAAAGCCCGAGCTCCCTTCCGATCGAAATCAAGATCTCCACGGTCGTGGCCATCTCGACCATCCTGCATTCCGCCGACCCGATCGCCATCGACGCCGCGCTCAAGCAGATGACCGGGGGCGTCTCGGATTTTTTCGAAGATGAATTCGCCGTCATCGACGTCGCCGCGATCGCCGACGAGGCGGCGCAGGTCGATTGGCCAGCGCTGGTCGGGCTGCTCAAGCAATACCGCCTGAACGCCGTCGCGGTGCGCGGCGCGCCGATTGGCGCACAGACGGCAATCCGCGCGCACGGCCTGTTCCTCGACGAAGGCAGCAGTGGCTCGCACGTCGGCGGCCAGCGCGAAGCGGCGCCGCCCAGCGAACCGGCGCCCGCGCCCCAGCCTGGTCCCGCACCGGCGCCTGCGCCGGCACCGGTTGCGCCTGCGCCGGCTGCGGCCCCGCTGCAGGCCATGATCATCGACACCCCGGTGCGCGCCGGCCAGCGCATCTACGCGCGCGGCACCGACCTGATCATCACCGCGGTGGTCAACAATGGCGCCGAGATCATCGCCGACGGCAGCATCCACGTGTATGCCCCGCTGCACGGACGCGCGCTGGCGGGCGCGTCGGGCGATGCGGGCGCGCGCATCTTCGCGCTGGCGCTGGAGCCGGAACTGGTGTCGATCGCCGGCGTGTACCGGACCTTCGACGACGGTTTCCCTGCGGAACTGTCACGCCAGCCGGCACAAATCCGTTTGGTTGGCGACCGAATCGATATATCATCGCTGGGTTCGGGACAAAGACACTGAGCTTTACCCAGCACAGATTAGAGACTGATAAGGATTTATTTTTTCCATGGCACGAATTATCGTTGTGACGTCCGGCAAGGGCGGTGTGGGCAAAACCACCTCGAGCGCCAGCTTCTCGACCGGCCTGGCCCTGCGCGGCCACAAGACCGTCGTGATCGACTTCGACGTCGGCCTGCGTAACCTCGACCTGATCATGGGCTGCGAACGCCGCGTGGTGTACGACCTGATCAACGTCATCAATAAAGAAGCGACGCTGACCCAGGCGCTGATCAAGGACAAGCACTGCGAGAACCTGTTCATTCTGCCGGCCTCGCAGACCCGCGACAAGGACGCGCTGACCGAAGACGGCGTCGAGCACGTGCTGAACGAACTGGTCAAGATGGACTTCGAGTTCATCATCTGCGATTCGCCGGCCGGTATCGAGCACGGCGCGCTGATGGCGCTGACCTTCGCCGACGAAGCGATCATCGTCACCAATCCGGAAGTCTCGTCGGTGCGCGATTCCGACCGCATCCTCGGCATCCTGCAGGCCAAGTCGCGCCGCGCCCAGAGCGGTGGCGAGCCGGTCAAGGAACACCTGTTGATCACGCGCTACTCGCCGCGCCGCGTCGAGAACGATGAGATGCTCTCGTATCAAGATGTGCAGGAAATTTTGCGCATTCCCTTGATCGGCATCATCCCGGAATCGGAAGCCGTCCTGCACGCTTCGAACCAGGGCAATCCGGCGATCCATTTCAAGGACACCGACGTGGCCCAGGCTTACCAGGACGTGGTCACGCGCTTCCTCGGCCAGGACGTGCCGCTGCGCTATACCCATTACGAAAAACCGGGCTTCCTGCAGCGTCTGTTCGGAGCAAAGTGATATGGCTCTGCTTTCATTCCTGTTTCCACAGAAACAGAAAAGTGCGGGTGCAGCCAAGGAAAGGCTGCAGATCATCATTGCTCACGAGCGCGGCGTACGCGGCGGTCCGGATTTCCTGCCGGCGCTGCACCGCGAACTGATCGAAGTGATTTCGAAGTACACCAAGGTCAACGCCGAGGACATCAAGATTTCGCTCGACCGCCAGGGCAACCTGGAAGTGCTGGACGTCAACGTCGTCCTGCCGGACGCCTGATCCCTTCGTCACCGCCGCCGCCCCACCTCCTGCCGGGGCGGCAGCCGGGGCCGGTCAAGCCGGCTCCGCCTTGATCGCCACCTCCCGCGCCACCCTCACGCACGCTTCCACATGCTGGTTGCCCATCTTGCGGAACAACGCGAATCCGATCGCCGCCGCGGCGATCTGCCCGGCCAGCGGCACCACCTTCGCCGCCGATTTCGCCGCCAGCCGCGTGCCCATCTTCTGCAGCATCTTCAGCACCAGTTCCTTGGTCACCAGTTTGCCGACCAGCATCCCGCCCAGCGTGCCGACCGCCTCGTAGGCAGCGACCCGCATGTGCGGCTGCAGCCGCTCGATCTGTTCCGGTGTCAGGCCGAAGGCACGGTTGATGTCCTCGACCATGCTGGCGAAACTGGTCAGATCGGCCACCACGTCGATGCCCGGCAGCGGCACCGCGGCCACCCCGGCCGACAAGGCGGCGCGCTTGCGCACCAGGGCCAGGCAGCGGGTGCGAACCGCGTCGATGTCGGCCGGTGCGGTCGGCAATAAGGTCAATGCGCCATCCTGTTGTTTTTTGTTCCCAAACATGATTACTCTCCGAAACTACGGTGATCCAGACGGTCTGCCCAGAGTGTAGCGCGGATGGGTGTTAGCAGGCAGACACGAGTGTGACGCATTTCCCCAACGAAAATGTGACTTTGTGTGATTTATATGTAGCCTTTAATTTTAAAAGTCTGCTATATTTGAGCACAACTGTAGGAATCATCCTACAGTTCAAACTCCGGCATTCCCACTCGCAAATGCACCCTATGAAAATAGCCGTACTGGACAACGACAATGCCCAGGCAGAACTGATCTGCCAGGTCTTGAATGGCGCGGGACACAGCTGCCAAGCCTTTGGCAACGGCAAGGAACTGCTGTCACAATTGCGCAAGGACAGTGCCGACCTGCTGATCCTGGACTGGCAGGTCAACGACGTGCCGGCGCCGGAGTTGTTACGCCGTGCCAAGGAGAAGATGGCGGCCAACACGCCGACCATGTTCCTGGCCGGCAGCTCGGCCGAGGACGACATCGTGGCCGGCGTCACCGCCGGGGCCGACGATTACCTGGTCAAGCCGCTGCGCCGCGGCGAACTGGTTGCGCGCACCCAGGCGCTGCTGCGCCGTGCCTATCCGTCGCAGAACGGCGCCGAGATGCTGCAGTTCGGCCCCTACACCTTCGAAACCCGCCCTGGCCGGCTGACGATGGACGGCGAAGCGATCGACGTGACGCACAAGGAATTCAACCTGGCCCTGCTGTTTTTCCGCAATCTCGGCCGTCCGCTGTCGCGCGCCTACATCCACGAATCGATCTGGGTGCGCGAAACCGCGGTGCCGTCGCGCACCATGGACACCCACGTCTCGCGCGTGCGCAACAAGCTGCAGCTGCGTCCGGAGAACGGCTACCGCCTGGTGCCCGTCTACAGCTACGGCTACCGGCTGGAAAAGCTGGGTGCATGAAGCCCCGTCCGCATCGCGGTATAATGGGCGGACTGCCCAATTTTTGATCACTCATGCAACTGCTCGCCGTCGGCCTGAATCACAACACTGCACCGGTCTCGCTGCGCGAGCAACTGGCGCTGGGGCCCGAGCACCTCGGCGATGCGGTACTGGCGGCGCGCAACTGGTTTTCACGTTTTAACGGTGCGGCAAATCATGGTGGGCATTCAGCCGATGAAGCGGCCCTGCTCTCGACCTGCAACCGCACCGAGATGTACGCCGCCAGCGCCGCGCCCGATCCACTCGATGCCTCCGCCCACTTCCTCGCCGATTACCGCCAGCTGAATTACGCCGAGCTGCGCCCGCACCTGTACATGCTGCCGCAGCACGATGCCGTACGCCATGCCTTTCGTGTCGCCTCCGGCCTCGATTCGATGGTGCTGGGTGAAGCGCAGATCCTCGGCCAGCTGAAGGATGCGGTGCGGGTGGCCGAGGAAGCCGGCGGCCTGGGCACCTATCTGCACCAGCTGTTCCAGCGCAGCTTCGCGGTGGCCAAGGAAGTGCGCAGCAATACCGAGATCGGCGCGCACAGCGTCTCGATGGCCGCCGCCGCGGTGCGCCTGTCCGAGCGCATTTTCGACTCCGTCAGCGAGCAGAACGTGCTGTTCATCGGCGCCGGCGAAATGATCGAGCTGTGCGCGACCCACTTCGCGGCCCACAACCCGAAATCGATCACGATCGCCAACCGCACGCTCGAGCGCGGCGAAGCGCTGGCCGGCCGCTTTGCCGGCCGCGCGATCCGCCTGGCCGACCTGCCCGACATGTTGCCGCAGTTCGACATCGTGATCTCCTCGACCGCCTCGACCCTGCCGCTGATCGGCAAGGGCCTGGTCGAGCGCGCCATCAAGGCGCGCCGCCACCGGCCGATGTTCATGGTCGACCTGGCGGTCCCGCGCGACATCGAGCCCGAAGTCGGCCGCCTGAACGACGTATTCCTGTACACCGTCGACGACCTGGCCGAAGTCGTGCGCACCGGCGTCGAAAGCCGCCAGGCGGCGGTGGCCCAGGCCGAGGCCATCATCGAGACGCGCGTGCAATCGTTCATGCACTGGGTCGGCGACCGCGCCGTGGTGCCGGTCATCCGCGACCTGCACGACTCCAGCGAAAACCTGCGCCTGGCCGAACTCGAACGCGCCAAGAAACTGCTGGCCAAGGGCGAAGACCCGGAAGCCGTGCTCGAAGCCTTGTCGAAAGGCTTGACCGCCAAGTTCCTGCACGGCCCGCAACAGGCGCTGCACCGCGCCCAGGGCGACGAACGCGCGCGCCTGGCCAGCCTGCTGCCCCAGCTGTTCCGCGGCCGCCGCTAGCGCCGCCCTCCTCCTCCCGCTTCATCCGCCGCAGCATTCCATGGTTGCGGCCAGTCCTTCATTTCACCCGAGTTCCGAACACATGAAACCATCCATGCTGTCCAAGCTGGACCAATTGGCCAACCGCCTCGTCGAGCTGGACGAACTGCTGTCGCTCGAGAGCGCGACGTCCAACATGGACAGCTACCGCAAGATGACGCGCGAGCACGCCGAGCTTGGCCCGCTGGTCGAGGTCTACCACCGCTACCAGACCGCGCAGGCCGACCTGGAGGCCGCGCAGGAGATGCTGCTCGACCCCGAGATGAAGGAGTTCGCCCAGGACGAGATCGAAGCGGCGCGCGCGCGCCTGGTCGAACTCGACCTCGAACTGCAGAAGATGCTGCTGCCGAAGGACGAGAACGACGAGCGCAACATCTTCCTCGAGATCCGCGCCGGCACCGGCGGCGACGAGTCGGCGCTGTTCGCCGGCGACCTGCTGCGCATGTACACCCGCTACGCCGAGCGCAACCGCTGGCAGGTCGAGATGGTGTCGGAATCGCCGTCCGACCTGGGCGGCTACCGCGAAGTCATCGTGCGCCTGGTCGGCAACGGCGCCTATTCGAAACTCAAATTCGAATCCGGCGGCCACCGCGTGCAGCGCGTGCCGGCCACCGAGACGCAGGGCCGCATCCACACCTCGGCCTGCACCGTGGCCGTGATGCCGGAAGCCGACGAGGTCGAGGACGTCGACATCAACCCGGCCGACCTGCGCATCGACACCTACCGCGCCAGCGGCGCCGGCGGCCAGCACATCAACAAGACCGATTCCGCGGTGCGCATCACCCACCTGCCCACGGGAATCGTGGTCGAGTGCCAGGACGACCGCAGCCAGCACAAGAACAAGGCGCAGGCGATGAAGGTGCTGGCGGCGCGCATCAAGGACGTGCAGATCCGCGAACAGCAGAGCAAGGAAGCGGCGACCCGTAAAAGCCTGATCGGCTCGGGCGACCGCAGCGAACGCATCCGCACCTACAACTTCCCGCAGGGCCGCCTGACCGATCACCGCATCAACCTGACCTTGTACAAGCTGGACATGATCATGGACGGCGACCTGAACGAGCTGACCAGCGCCTTGTCCGCCGAGCACCAGGCCGAGCAGCTGGCGGCGTTAGGCGATTAAGCATCGCATAACGCTTCTTGTGCGAAAATCGCAAGATTGCAGTCCGCACCGATCCACATGAACCAGGAAGGCCTCATGCCCACGTCCCGCAACGCCCTGCTCACCATCGCCGCCGTCAGCGTCGCCCTGATCGGCGCCGCCCTGTATCTGCAGCACGCGAAAGACATGCTGCCCTGCCCGCTTTGCGTGATCCAGCGCTACCTGTTCCTGGGCATCGCGGTCTTTGCATTGATCGGCGCGCTGGCGCGCAAGGTCAAGCTGTTTACCGGCTTGTCGCTGCTGTGCGCGCTGGGCGGCCTGGGCGTGGTCGGCAAACACCTGTACGTGCTGGCGCATCCCGGCTTCTCCTGCGGCATCGACCCGATGGAGACCGTGCTGAATAAAATCCCGACCGCCACCATGCTGCCCTGGCTGTTCCGCGCCGACGGCCTGTGCGAAGCGGCGCAGGAACCGGTGCTCGGCCTGAACGTGCCGCAGTGGTCGGCCGTGTGGTTCGTGCTGCTGACCCTGGCCCTGGTCTGGGTGCTGGTGCGCCGCGCGCGCTGATCGCTGCATGGAGTATCGATGAACGTCCAAGCCGGCGCCAGCGTCCAGGCCACCCTGCTCGCGCTGCCGCTCGACCCGCTCGAAAACCGCATCCTGCTGTGCGAAGCCACCGGCCTGTCGCGCGTGCAGCTGATCACCCAGTCCGAACGGCCGCTGTCCGCCACTGAAGCCGCGCGCCTGACGGCGCTGGTGGCGCGGCGCCTGGCCGGCGAACCGATCGCCTACATCGTCGGCCGGCGCGAATTCTTCGGGCTGGACTTCGAAGTGAACGACGCCGTGCTGATCCCGCGCCCGGACACCGAGCTGATCGTCGAACTGGCTTTGGCGCGCCTGCCGCCGCAGGGCCGCATGCTCGACATGGGCACCGGCAGTGGCGCGATCGCGGTCGCGTGCGCACACACGCGTGCGGACGCGCACGTGACGGCGCTCGACGTCAGCGAGGCCGCGCTGGCGGTCGCCCGGCGCAATGCCGACGCCAACGGCGCCGCGGTGCGCTTCCTGCGCAGCGACTGGTTCGGCGCACTCGACGCCGATCCCGAGGCCGGCGACACCTTCGCGCTGATCGCCTCGAATCCCCCCTACATCGCCGCCGGCGACGAACATCTGGCGCAGGGCGACCTGCGCTTCGAGCCGGCCGGCGCCCTGACCGACCATGCCGACGGCCTGTCGGCGCTGCGCATCATCATCGCCGGCAGCCCGCGCCACCTGGAGCCGGGCGGCTGGCTGCTGCTCGAGCACGGCTACGACCAGGCCGCCGCCGTGCGCGCGCTGCTGGCCGCCGGCGGCTTTAAGGATGTGCAGAGCTGGCGCGACCTGGCCGGCATCGAGCGCGTCAGCGGCGCACGCCTGGCGTAGCCGGCCGGCGCCAACCCGGCGCGTCCAGGATGTGCCGTTTGCTAGAATCCGCCCTTCACCCCGGAGCCTCGCATGCGCCTGTTGTTTGCCGTCCTGATCCTGCTGAGCCCCTTGCCCGCGCTGGCAGGCGGCGCCGCGGCCGGGTGGACGGACCGGGGGGCGTCCCGTCAGACCGCCGAGCCATCCGACGCGACGCCGGAGGACGCGGCCACCCAGGCGCGCTCACTGTTCGAGCGCGACTGGCAGTGGCGCCTGCAGCACCAGCCCGAGCTGGCCACCCGCATCGGCGAGCACCGCTACGACGGCCAGCTGTCCGACACCTCGCTCGCCTTTGCCGCCCGCCGCATCGAGCACGCGCGCCGCATGCTCGAACGGGCGCGCCGCATCGACTTCGTGCAACTGAATGACGCCGACCGCCTGTCCTGGGAACTGTTCATCGGCGACCAGGAGCGCATCCTGGCGCGCGCCGCGTTCCTGCCCTTCGATCCCGAGCCGATCAGCGCCCAGGATGGCCTGCAGTTGCGCCTGCCGCAGCTGATCGCCCAGATGCCGTTCGTGACCGAGGACGATTACCGCAACTACTTGTCTCGCCTGCGCGCGCTGCCGCATTACGTCGACGGCATCGTCGAGCAGATGCGCGAGGGGATGCGTACCGGCTGGGTCGCGCCGAAAGCCGTCATGGCCGCGCTGCCCGGCCAGCTGAAAAACCTGCGCGAGCACTTGCCGGAGGGGGCCGTCGGCGCGCCGCTGCGGGCGCTGCCGGCCACCTTGTCGGCGGAGGCGCGCGACCGGATCGCGGTCGACGGCCAGGCCGCGCTGCAGACGGCCGCCGGCGCCCTGCAAAAGCTGGAAGAGTTCGTGCGCACCGATTATTTGCCGGCGGCGCGCACGACGATCTCGGCGTCGAACCTGCCGGGCGGGCAGGCCTGGTATGCGCTGCTGGTCAAGGAGGCGACCACGACCAACCTGACGCCGACGGAGATCCACGCGCTCGGCCTGCAGGAAGTCGCGCGCATCCGCGCCGAGATGCAGACCTTGTACCCACGCACCGGCTTTCGCGGCAGCTACGCGCAATTCCTGGTGTTCGTGCGCAGCGATCCGCGCCTGTTCTTCAGCGATCCGCAAGCGCTGCTGGCGCGCTACCGCCGCACCCTCGTCCGCGCGCAGGCGCAGCTGCCGGCGCTGTTCGGCGCCATCCCGGCCGAGGAACTGGCGGTCAAACCGGTCCAGGACGGCGCCGCCGAGGCCCAGGGCGGCGCCTATTACGAAGCCGGCACGCCGGAGCGCACCGCCGCGCTGGTGGTCAACACCTCGCGCCTGAACACCCGGCCGATGTGGGAAGTCGAAACGCTCGCCCTGCATGAAGGCATTCCGGGTCACCACCTGCAAGTCGCGCGCGCGCACGAGCTGGCGCAACTGCCGGCGTTTCGCCGCTACGGCTGGTACGACGCGTTCGGCGAAGGCTGGGCGCTGTACGCGGAGGGGCTGGGACCGGAGCTGGGGCTGGGGCGCGATCCGTTCTCGCGCTTCGGCACGCTGGCCGACGAGCAGCTGCGCGCGGCGCGCCTGGTCGTCGACACCGGCATCCACGCGCTCGGCTGGACGCGCCAGCAGGCACTGGACTACCTGAACACCAACACGGCCAACCCGGCGCCGGACAACGAGCTCGAAGTCGGGCGCGCGATCGCCCAGCCGGGCCAGGTGCTGAGCTACAAGGTCGGCCAGCTGCGCATCCTGGCGTTGCGGCGCCAGGCCGAAGCCGCGCTCGGCCCGCGCTTCGACGTGCGCGCCTTCCACGATGCGCTGCTCGGCAGCGGCGCCCTGCCGCTGGACCTGCTGGAACGGCAGATGCGCGCCTGGATCGCGGCCCAGGCGGCGCCCGCGGCGCCGGCCCAGCCCCCGTCCCCGGCAGCGGCGCCGGGGCCGCCGAATCATTGAATCGTTAACAAAAACGTCACGGATCGGGTGCATACTGCAAATTTGAGAACCCTCCGGCGCACTTGGCGTTTTTCGGTTAATCTCTGCACCTCATCTGCAACCGAAGTGTTTCAAAATGGTCATGACAAGGCGCCGTAACGCCGCCAGGACCATTCTGAAATGGCTTCTCAAGAAAGGAAATCCTGTGTCGAACCAATTATCACGCCGCCTCGCCCTGCTGGACGATGATGCCCACCGCGGCCTGCTGCAGCAGGGCCTGCGCGGCATCGAGCGCGAGACGTTGCGCGTCGACCAGCAAGGAGACCTGGCGCGCACGCCGCACCCGGCGCAGCTCGGCGCCGCACTCACCCACCCGCAGATCACCACCGACTACGCGGAAGCCCTGCTCGAATTCATCACCCCGGCCGAGCACGACATCGGCCTGGCCCTGAACCGCCTGGACGCGATCCACCGCTTCGCCTACACCAAGCTGGGCGACGAGATGCTGTGGAGCCAGTCGATGCCATGCGACCTGCCGCCCGAGGAAGAGATCGAGATCGGCTGGTACGGCGAGTCGAACATCGGCATGCTCAAGCACGTGTACCGGCGCGGCCTGGCGCTACGCTACGGCAAGGCCATGCAATGCATCGCGGGCATCCACTATAACTACTCGCTGCCGGAACAGCTGTGGAAGGTGATCGCCGAGCACGAAGGCATCGCCGAGGAACGCCGCCATGCGCTGCGCGACTTCCAGTCCGAAAGCTACATCGCGATGATCCGCAACTTCCGCCGCTACAGCTGGCTGCTGATGTACCTGTTCGGCGCCTCGCCGGTGCTGGCCAAGGGCTTCCTGCGCGGCCAGGCGCACCAGCTCGAGACACTGTCCGACGACACCCTCTACCTGCCCTACGCCACCAGCCTGCGCATGAGCGACCTGGGCTACCAGAACGACGCCCAGGCCGGCCTGCGTCCGCACGAGAACAGCCTGGAAAGCTACGTCACCTCGCTGATGGACGCGGTCAACCGTCCGTATCCGCCGTACGAGGAACTCGGCACCAAGAAGGACGGCGAGTGGATCCAGTTGTCCACCAACATCCTGCAGATCGAGAACGAGTACTACTCGACGATCCGCCCGAAGCGCGTGATCCGCACCGGCGAGCGTCCGGTGCAGGCGCTGTGCAACCGCGGCGTGCAGTACATCGAAGTGCGCTGCCTGGACGTCGACCCGTTCGAACCGGTCGGCGTCGCGCTCGAGACCGGCCGCTTCCTCGACGCGTTCTTACTGTTCTGCGCGCTCGAGGAAAGCCCGATGATCAACGCGATGGAAGGACAGGTCCACGCGCGCAACTTCGCGCGCACCGTCAAGGAGGGCCGCAAGCCCGGCCTGACCCTCACGCGCGACGACCAGGAAATCCCGCTGCAGCAGTGGGCCGACGAGCTGATCGAGCGCATCCGTCCGCTCGCCGAGCTGCTCGACAGCGAACACAATTACAAGGGCGCCCACGTCGAGTCGCTGGAACACCAGAAGGCCAAGGTCGCCAATCCGGCCCTGACCCCGTCGGCGCGCGTGCTGGACGAGGTGCGCGCGCTCGGCTCGTTCGCCAAGTTCGGCCTGCGCCAGAGCGAGCTGCACGCCAGGACCCTGCGCGCCGATCCGCTGATGCCGGCCGAGATCGCCGCGTTCGAGGAACAAGCCCAGGCCTCGCTGGCCGAGCAGGCCGAGATCGAACGCAACGACACCGGCAGCTTCGACGATTTTGTCGCGGCGTACAACAGCAGTACACTGTGCGGTAACAGCTGATACGGATCAGCTGAACCACCGCAGCCCCGGCACAGGCCGGGGCGACGCGCCCTGCGCCGAGGCTGTCCCTTGCTGACTTTCTTCAACGAACATCATGTGCAGCACAGCCCGCGTTTCGAACTGAGCGGCGGCAAGCGCATCCCCGCATCCGAACGCCCCGAGCGCATCGAAGCCGTCGCGCAGGAATTCACGCGGCGCGGCCTGGGCCGCATCGTGACGCCGCACGGCGTGTCGCTGGCCTCGCTCGAGCGCGTGCACACGCCACGCTACCTGCACTTCCTGAGAAGCGCCTGGAGCGACTGGACCGCGCTCGACCCGGCCAATGCGGAGCGCGACCTGCGCCCCGGCGTGTGGCCGGCGCGCGGCATGCGCCACGACATCGAGCCGGACAATTTTGGCGGCCGCCACGGCCTGTACGCGGGCGACAACGACACGCCGATCACGGCCGGCACCTGGACCGCCGCCAAGACCGGCGCCGACTGCGCGGTCAATGCCGCACACGCGCTGCGCCTGGGCCAGCCGAGCAGCTTCGTCTTGAGCCGCCCGCCCGGCCACCACGCCGGCGCCGACACCTTCGGCGGCTTCTGCTTCCTGAACAACGCTGCGCTGGCCGCCCAGCACCTGCTCGATGACGGCTTGCCGCGCGTGGCCATCCTCGACGTCGACTACCACCATGGCAACGGCACCCAGAGCATCTTCTATGGCCGCAAGGACGTGCTGTTCGTGTCGATCCACGCCGACCCGCGCACCGATTACCCGTATTATTCCGGCCATGCCGACGAGACCGGCTATGGCGACGGCCTCGGCTACAACCTGAACGTGCCGCTGCCCAGGGGTGCCGGCAGCGCGCAGTGGTTCGCGGCGCTGGAGACCGCCTGCCTTAAAATCAGCGGCTTCGCGCCGCAGGCGCTGGTGGTGTCGCTCGGTGTCGACGGCTTCGCGGGCGATCCGCGCTCGCATTTCGGTCTCTCCAGCGCGGACTTCCTGCGCATCGGCGAGCGCCTGGCCTGGCTCGGGCTGCCGGCCGTCTTCGTGTACGAGGGCGGCTCGGTGGTGCCGGAGCTGGGCGTCAACGTGGTCAACGTGCTCGAAGGTTTCGAGACCGCGGCCTGATCCTTTTTACCTGCTTGACCTGGAATGACGATGATTGAATGGCAGTGGAACAGCTTCGCCGACCTGACGGTGGCCGAGCTGTACGAGATGCTGGCGCTGCGCCAGCAGGTGTTCGTGCTCGAACAGACCTGTTTATACCCCGACATCGACGGCCTCGACACCGGCGCGCACCACCTGCTCGGCTGGCGCAGCGTGGACGGCCGGCGCGAGCTGGCGGCCTCGCTGCGCTGCCTCGCGCCGGGCGCCAAGTACGACGAGATGTCGCTTGGCCGCGTGGTCACCAGCCCGGCCGCGCGCGGCACCGGCCTGGGACGCGACCTGGTCGCGCAAGGCATCCTTCATGCGCAACGCCTGCACCCCGGCCACGCGATCCGCATCGGCGCCCAGGCCCACCTGGAGCGCTTCTACGGCAGTTTCGGCTTTGTCACGATATCGGAACCCTACGACGAGGACGGCATCCTACACGTGGACATGCTCCGTCAGTGGGGACCTCGATAAACCTACTGCGCGTTGCAGATTCGGCCTGCGATGCTCGCCGTACCGTAAGTACGGCTGCGCGTCTCGGCCAAATCTGCCGCCGCTCGCTACGGTTTCTCGAGGCCCTTTTACGCTACGGTTTCTTGAGTTCTTATTTCAGATGGCCGCGTTTGGTTGGATCCGGCATCGCGATCGCGACCAGCATGGCCAGCAAGCACATGCCGCTGACGTACCAGTAGAAGTACGGCTCGTGGCCGGCCTGCTTGAACCACAGGGCCACGTATTCGGCCGAGCCGCCGAAGATCGCGTTGGCGATCGCGTACGACAGGCCCACACCCAGCGCGCGCACCTCGACCGGGAACATCTCGGCCTTGAGCAGGCCGCTGATCGAGGTGTACAGGCTGACGATGGCCAGTGCGGCGACGATCAGCACGCCGGCCGTCAGCGGGCTGCTCACGCCGCGCAGGGCCACGAAGATCGGAGTGGTGCACACCGCGGCCAGCAGGCCGAACAGGATCATCGAGGTCTTGCGGCCGATGCGGTCCGACAGCGCGCCGAACAGCGGCTGCATCAGCGCGTAGATCAGCAGGCAGATCGTCATGATGTCGGTCGCGGTCTTGGTGGTCATGCCGACCGTGTTGACCAGGTACTTCTGCATGTAGGTGGTGAACGCGTAGAAGATCAGCGAGCCGCCGGCGGTGAAGCCGAGCACGGTGACGAATGCGCGCGGATGCTCGCGCAGCAGCGCGCCGATGCTGCCGGCGCTCTTGCTGGCGCGCTCCGACGCGGTGGTGGTCTCGTGCAGCGAACGGCGCAGCCAGAGCGCGATCAGCGCCACCACGGCGCCGACCACGAAGGGAATGCGCCAGCCCCAGGCCACCAGTTCCTCGTGCGACAGCAAGCGCTGCAGGATGGCCAGCACCAGCACCGCCGCCAGCTGGCCGCCGATCAGGGTGACGTACTGGAACGAGGCATAGAAGCCTTTGCGGCCCGGCTCGGCCACTTCGCTCATGTAGGTGGCGCTGGTGCCGTATTCGCCGCCCACCGACAGGCCCTGGAACAGGCGAGCCAGCAGCAGCAGGAACGGCGCCGCGGCGCCGATCGTGGCGTAGGTCGGCAGGCAGGCGATCAGCAGCGAACCGCCGCACATCATCAGCACCGAGATCATCATCGAGTGGCGGCGGCCATAGCGGTCGGCCACACGGCCGAACAGCCAGCCGCCGATCGGGCGCATCAGGAAACCGGCGGCGAAGATGCCGGCGGTGTTCAGCAGCTGCACGGTCGGGTCCTGCTTGGGGAAGAACGAGGACGAGAAATACAGCGCGCAGAACGAGTAAATATAGAAGTCGAACCATTCGACCAGGTTGCCGGACGAGGCGCTGACGATGGCGATGACGCGCTGGCGCGGGGTGAGGTTTTGAATCGCTTGCGCTTCCGCGCTGTCGGTGGTGTTCATGTGGTCTCCGTATGCTAGCGGGGCGTAGGATAGCATTATTATCTATACAACCGGGTCAGAAGGTGACGATGAACCGCGCCCCTGTTCCCACCGGGCGCGCGTAGCGCACCGTGCCGCCGTTCTCGTGCACCAGGTGGCGCACCATGGCCAGGCCGATGCCGCCGCCCTGCTTCTTGGTCGTGAAGAACGGCGTGAAGATCTGCGCGGCCAGCTCGGGCGCCACGCCCGGGCCGTCGTCGCACACCTCGATGCGCAAGCGGCCCCCGCGCACCAGGCGCGCGCCGACCCAGGCGCGCCCGCCGCCCGGCTGCGCGCCGGTCGCCTCGAACGCGTTCTTGAGCAGGTTGATCAGCGCCTGCTCGAGCTGGCCCGGATCGGCGATCAGCTCGAGCGATGCCGGCTCGACCTCGAAGCCCACGGCGCCGCCGCGCGCGCGCCAGAGCGGCCCCACCAGCGCCGCGACGCGCTCGAACAAGGCATCCACGCGGATGCGCTCGGGCCGCGCTGGCGGCACATTCGACAGGCTGCGGTAGCTGGCCACGAAATCGGCCAGGCTGGCGGCGCGCCGCCCGATCGCGTCGAGCGCGGTGGCCAGATCATTCCCCGCATCCGCCGGCAGGTCGCCGCGCAGCTCGTCCAGCAAATCGCGCGCGGTGCGCGACAGCGAGGCCACCGGGGTCAGTGAATTCATGATCTCGTGGGTCAGCACGTGCACCAGCTGGCGCCAGGCGTTCAGCGCCTCGGCTTCGAGCTCGCTCTCGACCGGCATCAGCGCGGCCAGGCGCTGGGCGCGACCCTGCAGCGTCAGCATCGACACCGCCACCAGGCCGCGCTCGGCGCCGCGCTCGGTCTCGAAATGGATCAGCGCACGTGCGCCATCCGATTGGGCGGCCAGCGCGCGGTAGAGCTGGGCCGGATCGCTGGCGCGCCCCGGGGCCACCAGCTTGCGCGCGCGCGCGTTGAGCGCCGACACGCGCGCATCCAGCTCGCCGCCCTCGATGCCGAATAGCGCGATCGGCGCGTGTTCCAGCCGCGCTTCCAGCGCCAGCGCATTGCCCACCAGCGCCTGCTGCTCGATCGGCAGCGTGGCCGGCGCCGGCGGCGCGGCGATGTGGCGCACCCGCGTCAAGCGCTCCAGGCAGCTCCACAACGCCCCCAGCAGCGGCAGCGCGGCCAGGCCACACAGCACGGCCAGGCGCGGCGATTCGCGCAACAGCGCCGCGCCGTAGGCGAGCAGCGCGATCCCGGCCACGGCCAGCAGCGCCCCGCCTTTCAGGCGCGCCTCAGATGCCATGCTTGCCCAGCTTGCGGTACAGCGCCGCGCGCGACAAGCCCAGCATGCGCGCGGCCAGGCTGATGTTGCCCTTGGCCTTGTCGAGCGCGGCGGCGATGGTTTCGCGCTCGAGCGCGCCGAGCTTGAAGTCGCCGTCCTCGCGCGCAAGCGCGGGTGCGCTCGCCTGCGCGGGCGCCTGTGCAAGCGCGGGCGCGGCCAATCCAAAATCCTCGAAGCGGTATTCGGGCTGCGCGCCCAGGATCACCGCGCGCTCGCAAGCGTGGCGCAACGCGCGCACGTTGCCCGGCCAGTCCCACGCGCACAGGCGTTCCAGGGCGCCGCCGGCCAGCTCGCGCACCGGACGCCCGTACTGGCCCTCGTACAGCGACAGGTAGTGGTGCAGCAGGCCGGGGACGTCGTCGCGCCGCGCACGCAGCGGCGGTACGCGCAGCACGATGGTATTCAGGCGAAACAGCAGGTCGGGCCGGAATACGCATGGATCGAACAGGCGTGCTTCTTCCAGGTTGGTGGCGCTGACGATGCGCACGTCGATCGGTTCGGGGCGGTCGGCGCCGATCGGCGTGACCTCGCGCCGTTCGAGCGCGGTCAGCAGCTTGGCCTGCGGCGGCAGCGCCATGTTGCCGATCTCGTCGAGGAACAGGGTGCCGCCGCGGGCGGCCTGGAAGCGCCCCGAACGGTCGGCCCTGGCGTCGGTGAAGGAACCCTTGCGGTGGCCGAACAACTCGCTCTCGAAGGTCGATTCGGGCAGTGCGCCCATGTCCACCGCGAGGAAGGTGCCGGCCGCGCGGCGCGAGGCGTGGTGGATCGCGCGCGCCACCAGTTCCTTGCCGACGCCGTTCTCGCCCAGCACCATCACGTTGGCCTCGGTCGGGGCGACGCTGGCGATCATCGATTTCAGCTCGCGCATCGGCGCCGAGTCGCCCATCAGCTCGGGCATCAGCGATGACGGCGGCGCGGCGCTGGCGGTCCGTCTTGCCAGGGCATTGTCGACCGCCGCCACCAGGCGCGCATTGTCCCAGGGCTTGGTGATGAAGTCGGCGGCGCCGCGCTTCAAGGCCTCGACCGCGAGCGGCACGTCGGCGTAGGCGGTCAGCACGATCACGGCGGGCGGGCGCGCCAGCGCTTGCAGGCGGTCCAGCACCGCAAGACCCTCGGCGCCGTCGACGCGCCCGGGCGTGAAATTCAGGTCGAGCAGCACCAGGTCGGGCGCATCGGCGCGCAGGAGCGCATCCAGGCGCGCCGGATCGTCGAGGGTCGAGACGGCCGCATGGCGGCGGCGCAGCAGCATCCGGGCGGCGTAGGCCACGTCGGTGTCGTCGTCGAGGATCAGGAGGTGGGCGGTGGAATCGGCCATCGGTTGGGCAAGGCGCAGTCGGCTTGTCATTCTAGCAGTGCCCGCCGTGCATGCAATCCCCGCCGTGGCCGTCACCGATCACCTGTCCGCAAGCGCACAGGTGCATCTGTCCGGTTCCGGACACATGGCGTGCGCAAGCCGCGAAAACCGGCCAAAAACCGCATGGCACGGCGCTTGCAAACGCTACCGGCATCGACCTTGACCAACCGGATTTCACATGGACCAGATTCCTCCCCCTGCCGTCACCGGCGCCGCGATGGATGCGATCGTGCCGCGCCGGCGCGGCCGCCTTGCGCTGCACATCGCCATCGGCGCGATCGCCGTCGCCGCGCTCGGCTGGACCGGCTGGCAGTTCGTACCGCACGGCCTGCAGGTGGCCAGCCGCGACGTGCGCATCGCCCGGGTCGAGCCGGGCGTCTTCCTGGACGACATCGTGGTGCGCGCCAGCGCCGAACCGCTCAATTCGATCATCCTCGACTCGGTCGAATCGGGCCGCGTCGAAGAGGTGCTGGCCAGGGATGGCCAGGCGGTCAAGAAGGGAGATTTGCTGTTTCGCCTGTCGAACCCGCAGCGCAACCTGGAGCTGCTGGCGCGCCAGCAGGAGCACGCGCAGCAGATCTCGAACCTGGCCAACCTGCAGATGGCGCAGGAGGCCGGCCGCACCGACCATCAGCGCCGCGTCGCCGACCTCGAGTTCGCGCTCGAGCAGGCCGAAAAGGCGCACGCACGCAACGGCAGGCTGGCGGCCAAGGGTTTCATTTCGCAGGTGGCGCTGGAAGAGTCGGTCGACAAGCTGGCGCAGCAGCGCCGCGTGCTGGCCGAGGAAAAGCGCGCGATGGACACCGAGGAGCAGGTGCGCGGGCGCGCGCTGCGCCAGATGGAAAGCGCGATCGGCGGCTTGCAGGCCGGCCTGCGCCTGGTCGGCGCCACCGTCGACGCGCTCACCGTGCGCGCGCCGGCCGACGGCACGCTCACCGACTTTCATCTGCAGGTCGGCGAGACCGTCAAGACCGACCAGCGCATCGGCCGCATCGACGACCCGCAGCGTTTCAAATTGAGCGCCCAGATCGACGAGTTTTATTTGAGCCGCGTCGCGGTCGGGCGCCACGGCAACGTGCAGCAGGACGGCAAGACCTATCAGCTCAGGGTCGCCACGGTCTACCCGCAGATCAAGGACGGCCGCTTCACCGCCGAGATGGTGTTCACGCAGGGCCAGCCCGAGGTGATCAGCCCGGGCCAGAGCATGGACGCGCAACTGACGCTGGGCGAGCCGGCCAAGGCACTGCTGCTGCCCAGCGGCGCCTTCGTGAACGACAGCGGCGGCGCATGGGTGTTCGTGCTCGGCGTCGGCGATCGCTTCGACAAGCGCCCGGTGCGCCTGGGCCGGCGCAACAACGCCCAGGTCGAGGTGCTGTCGGGCCTGGCCGCCGGCGACCGGGTGATCATCTCCAGCTACACGCCGTTCGGCAAGGCCGAGCGGCTGCAACTTACGAATTGACGAAGTATCCGGACATTTCAATAATCCATCATCCAGACAGGGACATCGACATGCTCAAACTTTCAGGCGTCAGCAAGATCCACCGCGCGGGCGAAGTGCAAACCACGGCGCTCGACCGCATCGACCTCGAGATCGGGGCCGGCGAATACGTCGCCATCACCGGCCCGTCCGGTTGCGGCAAGTCGACGCTGCTGTCGGTGCTCGGCCTGCTCGACGTGCCCAGCAGCGGCGACTACTGGTTCGAAGGGAAGAACGTGGCCGGCTGGAGCGAAGCGCGCCTGAACGAATTGCGGCGCGGGCGGGTCGGCTTCATCTTCCAGAGTTTTAACCTGATCGAAGAACTGAGCGTGTACGAAAACGTCGAACTGGCGCTGGAATACACGGGCACCCCGGCCGCGGAGCGAAAACGCCGCGTGCAGGCCATGCTCGAGCGCCTCGGCGTGGCGCACCGCGCGGGACACCGGCCGTCGCAGCTGTCGGGCGGCCAGCAGCAGCGCGTGGCGATCGCACGCGCGCTGGTGGCCGATCCGGCCATGCTGCTCGCCGACGAACCGACCGGCAACCTCGACACCGCCCACGGCGACGAGGTCATGCGCCTGCTCCGCCAGATCAACGCCGACGGCACCACGGTGGTGATGGTGACCCACTCGCCGGCGCACGCGGCGCAGGCCTCGCGCATGCTGCACCTGCTGGACGGGCGCATCGTGGTCGACGCATTGCAGGCGGCGTGAGGAGCGCAGCATGACTTTGAACCTGCGCGATTTCCGCGTCGGCTGGCGCGTGCTGGCCAGGGAGCCGGCGTATTCGGCGGTGGTGGTGCTCGGGCTGGCGGTCGGGATCGCGGCCTGCTTCCTGCTGCTCGGCTACGTGGCCCACTCGTTTTCCTACGACCGCGACGTGCCGCAGCGCGAGCACGTGTATCGCCTGATGCAGCGCTGGAACATCCCCGGCATGGACGCCTGGACCAATTCGACCAGCCTGCCGGCACGCGATGCCGCCATCGCCAGCGGCGTGCAGCTGCAGGCCAGCACCTTTCTGCAGCGCGACATCGACGTCAAGGTGGCCGATCACGTGCAAAGCATCTCGCTGGCCGTGGTCGACCCGGACTTTCGCGCCATCTTCCAGCCGCGCGTGCTGGCCGGCGACCTTGCCGCGGCACTGGCGCGCCCGGACGCGCTGGCGCTGAGCCGCGAGACCGCCATCAGGCTGTTCGGCAGCACGGACGCGGTCGGCAAGACGCTCGAGGTGGCCGGCATACCCTATCGGGTGGCGGCGCTCGTGGCCGACCAGCCGGCGGCCACCACGCTGCCCTACGAAGCGCTGGCCGGGACCGCGACCGCGATCTGGGATGCCGAATATCGTCAGCGGGTCACCACCAACTGGGGCTCGACGCACGGCCCGGTGTACGTGAAACTGGCGCCCGGCGCCGATCCGGAAGCGGTGCCGCTGGCGATTCGCCGCGCCATGCTGGCCTCGAATTTCTATCACCATCAGACGCCCGAGCAGATCGCCTCGCTGCACGGCCGCGACATGGTCGATTTCCGTCTCGGCCCGCTGGCCGGCGCCTACCTCGACCCCGACGTGGAGGAAAGCGCGCGCATCCACGGCGACCGCGCGACCATCCTCGGCCTGGCCGCGGTGGCGCTGCTGATCCTGGCGCTGGCCGCCACCAACTACGTCAACCTGGCCACCGTACGCACGGTGCGGCGCCAGCGCGAGATCGCGGTGCGCAAGGTGCTGGGCGCGTCGAGCCAGACGGTGGCGCGCCAGTTCCTGGCCGAGTCGGTGCTGGTGTGCCTGATCGCCAGCGCCATCGGCCTGCTGCTGGCCTGGCTGCTGCTGCCGGTGTTTTCCGATCTGGTGCAGAGGAAGCTGGACCGCATGTTTTCGCCGGCATCGATCGGCCTGGCGCTGCTGCTCGGCGTGCTGCTGGGGATGCTGGCCGGCGCCTACCCGACCTGGTCGGCGCTGAAGGTACGTCCGACCTCCGCGCTGTCCGGGCGCGGCAACGTCGAAACCGCCGGCGGCCTGTGGCTGCGGCGCGTGCTTACCGTGCTGCAGTTTGCCACCGCGATGGGCTTGACCGGCATGACCCTGGCCGTGGCCTGGCAGACGCGCTACGCCAGCCAGCTCGATCCCGGCTTCGACCCGCGTCCGCTGCTGGTGGTCGGCACGAGCGAAGACATGCGCTCCGCCCACGTACACGCCTTCCACGAAGCGCTGCTGCGCCTGCCCGGCGTGGACGGCGTGGCCGAGACCGACGAACCGGTCAACGTCAACATGAACGGCACCCAGGTGCAGCGCGAGGGCGGCGCGCCGGTCCAACTGAACTGGTTCAGGGTCAGCCCGGAGTTCTTCCAGGTCTATGGCTTGAACGCGCTGGCAGGACGCCTGTACGATCCGGCGCGCGACCGTGCTCAGGACATCGACAAGGTCGTCATCAACGACGCTGCGGCGCTCAAGCTCGGCTTCTCGAGCGCCCGGGATGCGGTCGGCAAGACCGTGCACGAACTCGGGCCGAGCGGTGGCGCCGCGATGCAGGTGATCGGCGTCGCGCCCGACATCCGCCACCGCTCGGCGCGTGAGCCGATGCAGGCGACCGTCTACTGGCTGTCGGAGCGCACCGGCACCTTCACGATCCGCAGCGAACGCCGGCGGGACGGGGTGCGCCAGGACATCCACGACCTGTGGCCGCGCTACTTCCCGAACGAGACCGTGAACGTCGAGCGCGTCGGCAGCATGCTCGCCTATGACTACGCCGACGACCTGCGCCTGGCCAAGCTGCTGGGCGTGGCCAGCGTGATCGCCACCGCGATCGCCGCCTTCGGCATCTACGTGCTGGCCGCCTACAGCGTGCAGCGGCGCGAAAAGGAGATCGTGCTGCGCAAGCTGTACGGCGCCGGCAGGGGCGCGATCGGAACGCTGGTGGCGCGCGAGTTCGCGCTGCTGGTCGGCGCCGGAGCCCTGCTCGGGCTGCCGCTGGCGTGGATCGCGATCGCGCGCTACCTGGGCGCCTTCAGCGAACGCGCGCCGATCGGCGCCTGGACCCTGCTGGCGGCGCTGCTGGTGGCCGGCGCGGTGGCCTTGCTGTCGACGCTGCGCCATGCGCTGACGGCGCTGCGCATCCGCCCGGCGCTGGCGCTGCGCGAATGAGCCTGGCCGGTGGACGGCGTCAGCAGGCAGCGGCGCCGCATACCTTGACCAGCTCGACGTCGAACACCACGCCCGCATTGGCCGGAATCCTGCCGGGCACACCCTGGGTGCCGTAGGCCAGGGCGCTCGGGATCAGGAGCGTACGCTTGCCGTCCACCTTCATTCCCTGCACGCCCTGGCTGAAGCCGGCGATGGCCGATTCATTCGTGCCGACCGCGCCGACCACGAAGGTGAACGGCTTGCCGGTCTCGGTGGCGTCGAATTTCGCCCCCTTGGAGTCGGCCGCGGCGGCGCTGTACAGCCAGCCGGTGTAGTTGACCTGCACGCGCGTCCCCGCGCTCGCGGTGGCGCCGGTACCAGGCGTGGTGTCGGTGATTTTCAGGGCGTCCGGACTGGCGACGGCGAGCGCAGGTGCGCCGCCGTCACCGCCGCCGCCGCATGCGCTGAGGCTCAGGCTGAGGATGGCGGCGCAGCCCGCGGCCAGGGGGGAAGAAAAACGCATGATGTGCCTTGCAGGACAGTAAAGATGAGAACACCACCTTACCGAAGCGTCCCGCAAGTATCTGTGCGACTTTTGTATGACGTTTGTAAAGGCCTGTCGCCCGATTGTCGCTCGGGCGCGGACCTCAGATTTCGACCTGGGTGCCCAGCTCGATCACGCGGTTGGCCGGGATCTGGTAGTAGTCGGCCGGGGTGCGCGCATTCCTCTGCATCAGCACATACAAATGTTCGCGCCAGGTCATCATGCCCGAACCCGGCACCGAGATCACGGTCTGGCGCGCGATGAAGAACGAGGTTTCCATCATCTCGAATTCGAGGCCCTTGCCGGTCGCCAGGCGCAGCATCTCGGGGATGTTGGCCTCGTCCTTGAAGCCGTAGCTCACGTTCATCTGGAAGCAGTCGTGGCCCAGCGCGACGACTTCGACCTGGTCGACGGTCGGCACGTACGGCTCCTCGCGGATGCGTACCGTCAGGAACACCACGCGCTCGTGCAGCACCTTGTTGTGCAGCAGGTTGTGCAGCAGCGCGTGCGGCACGCCGTCGGTCTCGCCGCGCAGGAAGATCGCGGTGCCGGCCACGCGCGTGGGCGGCGCCACGAACAGCGACTGCAAAAAGTCCTCGAGCGGGATCGCGTGCTTTTGCAGGTTCTCGAACACCAGCTCGCGCCCGCGCTTCCAGGTCAGCATGATGGTCAGCAGGATGGTGCCGATCACCAGCGGGAACCAGCCGCCGTGCAGCAGTTTCAGGGTGCTGGCCGAGAACAGGGCCAGGTCGATCACCATGAAGAAGCCGGTCGCGCCCAGGCACACCAGCAGCGGCAGGTGCCAGCGGTAGCGCGTGACGAAGAAGGTCAGGACGGTGGTGGCGAACATGGTCGCCGTCACCGCGATGCCGTAGGCGCCGGCCAGCCGGTCGGACGAGCCGAAACCGACCACGGCGATCAGCACCACGATCAGCTGCAGCCAGTTCACGGCCGGGATGTAGATCTGGCCGATCTCGCTTTCCGAAGTGTGCGTCACGCGCATGCGCGGCAGCAGGCCGAGCGCGATCGCCTGCTTGGTCATCGAGAAGGTGCCGGAGATGGTCGCCTGCGAGGCGATCACGGTGGCCACCGTCGACAGCACGACCAGCGGCAGCACGGCCCAGTCGCCGAGCTGGTGGAAGAACGGGTTCTCGATGGTTTCCGGGTGGGTCATGAGCAAGCCGCCCTGGCCCAGGTAGTTCAGCGCCAGCGCCGGGAACACGACCATGAACCAGGCATAGCGGATCGGCTGCTTGCCGAAGTGGCCCATGTCGGCATACAGCGCCTCGGCGCCGGTAAAGGCCAGCACCACCGCGCCCAGCGCGACGAAGGCGATGCCCTGGTTGCGCAGCATGAACTCGAACGCGTGCCAGGGATTGAGCGCGGCCAGGATGGCGGGCGCGTGCACGATGTTGATCACGCCCATCACCGCCAGCACCGCGAACCACACCATCATGATCGGGCCGAAGAAACGTCCGATGCCGGCGGTGCCGTGCTTCTGCACGCTGTACAGCAGCACCAGCACGACGATGGTGAACGGCACGATGTATTTTTCCAGGCCCGGCGTGGCCACGTCCAGGCCCTCGATCGCCCCCAGCACGGAGATCGCCGGGGTGATCACGCTGTCGCCGTAAAACATGGTGGCGCCGAACACGCCCAGGATCATCAGCACGTAATGCCAGCGCGATTGGCCGCGCACGGAATTGAGCGCCAGCGCCATCAGCGCCATGATGCCGCCTTCGCCGTTGTTGTCGGCGCGCAGGATCAGCGTGACGTACTTGAGCGAGACGATCAGGGTCAGTCCCCAGAAGATCAGGGAGACGATGCCCAGCAGGTTGGGCGCGTTCAGCGCCAGGCCGTGGGCGGGATCGAAGATGGTCTTCAGCGTGTACAGCGGGCTGGTGCCGATGTCGCCGTAGACGATGCCGACCGCGGCCAGGGTCAATCCGGCTGCGCTGCTTTTCTTGTGTTGCGACGTCAAGATGTCACCGTTGGTTGTTTTGGCGCGTTGCACAATAGAATAATCGGCAAGAAATGACAAGCGTCTTGGCGGATGTGCCTTTCCAGCCCGACAGTTTGCCTCGTCCGCCATCCCAGGGGCGCGCGTTACTCTGGAGAAGCAGGGCTTATATAATAGCTGGTCCTATATTTACGAAATGACCATGCAAACCGGCATCCTGTCCGCCGCCCTCGCCTTCCTCATCTGGGGTCTGTTCCCACTGTATTTCCACGCGATCAACGAAGTGCCGCCGCTGCAGATCCTGGCGCACCGCATGCTGTGGTCGCTGTTGTTCCTGCTGATCGTGCTGGCCGTGCGCAGACAATGGGGCTGGCTGCAACTGCTGCGCCAGCCGCGCATGATCGGCCTGTTCGCGGCGTCGGCCAGCTTGCTCAGCATCAACTGGCTGATCTACATCTGGGCAGTCAACAATGGCCACGTGATCGAAGCCAGCCTTGGCTATTTCATCAATCCGCTGGTCAACATCATGCTCGGCTACCTGCTGCTCAAGGAGAGATTGCGCCGCATCCAGTGGCTGGCGATCGCGGTGGCGGCGCTGGGCGTGGCCTGGCTGGCATGGCAGGCCGGCCACGTCCCCTGGATCGCACTGGCGCTGGCCGCCTCGTTCGGCGGCTACGGCCTGATGCGCAAGACCGCGCCGCTCGGCGCCCTGGAAGGACTGTCGTTCGAGACGCTGGTGCTGTTCCCGCTGGCGGCCGCTTACGTGATCTGGCTGACCGTGCACGGCCAGAACGCATTCGTCAACACGCCGTCCAACGCGACGCGCGCACTGTTGATGGCGGCCGGGCCGATCACGGCGGTCCCGCTGCTGCTGTTCGCCAGCGGCGCGCGCCGCATTCCGCTGTCCGTGCTGGGCCTGCTGCAGTACGTGACACCGACGCTGCAGTTTTTACTCGGCGTGTGGATGTTCCACGAAGCCTTCAGTGCGGATCGCCTGGCCGGCTTCGTGCTGATCTGGGCGGCGCTGGCATTGTTCGCGCTCGAAGGTTTGCTGCGCCGGCCCGATGCGGTGCCGAAGAACGCTTGACGACATCCGCTGGCTCGACGATCAACTCACCACAAAGCCGATAACGATCAAGACTGCTGCGAATGCCCGCGGAAGTACATGCATGCTGTCGCGCCGGGTAAAAATTGGCACCGTGACGAGCGTATAGACACAGGTCGCGAGCGTAAGCCAAAACAAAGGGTGTCCTGTTCCAGGCTGGTGCATCTCTGCAATTGCACCGACTAGCGGGACAGCTGCCGCGAGATACATGCCTTGATTGGCGAGCATCAAATTCAACAGCAATCGCTTCTGCCAGTAAGGGTCGACAGGATTGATGCCACGTCGGATCGGTCCGATCGCTCCAAGCGAATAACCGACTGCGTCCATCAGCATCAGGGCTGTCACGGCAAACCAGATAAACGTCTTCATACGGCACCCGTGATGAGCGGCAGCGCAGCCAGGATCATCAGGGCTGCGGTCAAGCCGTGAATACCGAAGGCATGCTTGACCGATCCTTTCGCTCCAAGAACGGTCGACATGTCGCCCAGGGGCGTCACTGCCTGAACCAGCAGGGCTATCCCGACGATGCGCGTGCCGCTCCAGGTCAGCAATGCAAGCACGACCAGCCCGGAGACCACATCGCGCACGCCCTTGAGACGAAGCCACCAGGTCGTGTTGGCTCCCGCTTCGGGGAGTGGCAGGCCAAAGCCGGTCGCTGCAGCACGCGGGTTGAACAGATACATCAGGCCGATCAGGATGATGCCGACCGAAACCAACAACACAATGCTCATCGAAAACCAGTACATGTTCAGCTCCTTTTGGTGGGTTGTAGATATCCTAGCACCGCTAGTTTTTAAAGTCACGCTATAATATTTAAATAGTTCAAGGAGCGCGGTTATGAGCATTGCAGAGAGAAAAGCCAGGGAAAAAGCCGAGCGCGAGAAGCACATCATGCGCACTGCGCGTCAGATTGCTACCGATCAAGGCTGGAACGCCGTCACAATCCGCAGGCTGGCAGACGAAATCGAATACAGCCAGCCGGTCATCTACGCGCATTTTCGAAACCGGGATGCGATCGTCGCGGCAGTGGCGGTCGAAGGTTTCGGCGAAATCGCGGCGATACTGCGCAGAGCCACTGAAGCGGCGCGCAACGATCGGCAGGCATTGGAAAACGTCGCCACCGCCTATATCGATTTTGCGCTCGGCCAATCTGCGCTTTACGAGGCGATGCTTGTGTTGTCGAGCGGATTGCGCTTTGCTCAGCCCGACGCGCCCGGTGAATTACGCGATGCCTTCCAGGCCCTGTCAGGTGTGGTTGCACCATTTTGCCAAGAGACCGAGACCGCTACGGAAACTTTATGGGCAGCGTTACACGGGGCGGCGGAGCTCGAACGGCACGGCCGGATTCGACCGACTTTACGCGCGCGCCGTATCGAGATGATCGTTCAATCCTTGCTCACATCAGGACACGCTGGACCGAATGCGTGAACATGCTTGAATTTCGGGGCAAAGGTTTTGCCAGGCCTTCTTGAGGACGCTTGAAAATTCTGCGGCGCGACCCGCCGGTGCGCGCCGTTCTACAGTATCCTGTCGTCCTCATTCAAATCGATGCATCATAACAATGGCCAATTACGTCTACACCATGAACCGCGTGGGCAAGATCGTCCCACCGAAACGCCAGATCCTGAAAGACATTTCCCTGTCCTTCTTCCCGGGCGCGAAGATCGGCGTGCTGGGCCTGAACGGCTCCGGTAAATCGACGCTGCTCAAGATCATGGCCGGTATCGACACCGACATCCAGGGCGAAGCGCGTCCGATGCCGGGCCTTAACATCGGCTACCTGCCGCAGGAACCGCAGCTCGATCCGGAAAAAACCGTGCGCCAGGAAGTCGAATCCGGCCTGGGCGAAGCGTTCGAGGCGCAAGCCAAGCTGGAAGCGGTGTACGCCGCGTATGCCGAAGAAGACGCTGATTTCGACGCGCTGGCCAAGGAGCAGGAGCGCCTGGAATCGATCATCGCCGCGGCCGACGGCGGCAACCTGAACCTGCAGCTGGAAATGGCCGCCGATGCGCTGCGCCTGCCGCCGTGGGACGCCAAGATCGGCGTGCTGTCGGGCGGCGAGAAGCGCCGCGTGGCGCTGTGCAAACTGCTGCTGAGCAAGCCGGACATGCTGCTGCTGGACGAGCCGACCAACCACCTGGACGCCGAATCGGTCGAGTGGCTGGAGCAATTCCTGCTGCGCTTCCCGGGCACCGTGGTCGGCATCACCCACGACCGCTACTTCCTGGACAACGCGGCCGAGTGGATCCTCGAACTGGACCGTGGCCATGGCATCCCGTGGAAGGGCAATTACTCGTCCTGGCTGGAGCAGAAGGAAGCACGTCTGAAACAGGAAGAAGCGACCGAGTCGGCACGCCAGAAAGCCCTGGCGAAAGAGCTGGAATGGGCGCGCCAGAATCCGAAGGCACGCCAGGCCAAGTCGAAAGCCCGCCTGGCCCGCTTCAACGAGCTGAGCGAATACGAATACCAGAAGCGCAACGAGACCCAGGAAATCTTCATTCCGGTCGCCGAGCGCCTGGGCAACGAAGTCATCGAGTTCAAGAACGTCAGCAAAGCCTTCGGCGACCGCCTCCTGATCGACAACCTGTCGTTCACGGTGCCGCCGGGCGCGATCGTCGGCATCATCGGCCCGAACGGCGCCGGTAAGTCGACCCTGTTCAAGATGATCGCCGGCCTCGAGCAGCCGGACAGTGGCGAAGTCGTGATCGGCCAGACCGCCAAGGTGTCGCTGGTCGGCCAGACCCGCGAAGACCTCGCCAACAGCAAGACCGTGTTCGAAGACGTGACCGGCGGCGCCGACATGCTCAGCGTCGGCCGTTTCGAGATGCCGTCGCGCGCCTACCTGGGACGCTTCAATTTCAAGGGCGGCGACCAGCAAAAGGTGGTCGGCAACCTGTCGGGCGGCGAACGCGGCCGTCTGCACCTGGCCAAGACGCTGCTGCAAGGCGGCAACGTCCTGCTGCTGGACGAACCGTCGAACGACCTCGACGTCGAAACCCTGCGCGCACTCGAAGACGCGCTGCTGGAATTTGCCGGCAGCGTGATGGTGATCTCGCACGACCGCTGGTTCCTGGACCGCATCGCGACCCACATCCTGGCGTTCGAAGGCAACTCGCAAGTCACTTTCTTTGCCGGTAACTACCAGGAATACGAAGCGGACAAGAAAAAGCGCTTGGGCGAAGAAGGTGCCAAGCCGAAGCGTATCCGCTACAAGCCGCTCAGCGCCTGAATGGCTTGAGTCAACGGCTGAGTCGCTTTTACGCCACGAAAGCTCCCTACGGGGAGCTTTTTTTTCGCCTCAAGCGTGCGCGGACGCCACCGAGTGCATGATGACAATACGACCCGTGTGATAGATTTTCGCGCGGAAATGGATCGTCCCCCTTTAAAAGGCATGTGTAGAATCGGCCTCGGTTGAGCTTGTTATCGCCGCGCGCCGGGCAGACTACGTCATGACACACTACCGCGACAACCGCGTCCCGGGTGGGACCTTCTTCTTCACCGTCCGCCTGCTGGATCCGGACAGCACTTTGCTGACGGACCATATTTCGGCCTTTGGCGAAGCCATGCGCCAGGCCAGGGGACGCAAACCCTTCCACGTCGATGCCTGGGTCGTCATGCCGAACCATGCGCATGCGATCTGGACCTTACCGCCCGGCGACCACGATTGCGCCATGCGCTGGCGCGCCGTCAAGATCGCCTTTTCCAAAGCCTTGCACAAATCGCATCCGTTCATGGGTGCAGGCAGCGGCGCGAGCACGCGCACGCGCGCGAGCGGCCCGGCCGAGAACGCGATCTGGGAACGCCACTACCGCGATTACCGCATCACGGATGACGAGGAATATGCGGCGCTGATCGATTACGTGCACGGCAATCCGGTGCGCCACGGCCTGTGCGAACGCGCCGACCAGTGGCCATGGTCGTCGCTGCACCGTTTCGTCGCGGCCGGCTTCGAGCTCCCGCAGACGCCGCTCGTGAGACCGCCCTGGCAGCCAGGCATAAAAAAAGGACCCGAAGGTCCTTTCCTTTCCTACCCCTAGGAAAACTGCAGAGCGCGTGCGCCCTTAGAAGCTGTAGCGCGCGCCGATGGTCCAGGCATCGGCCTTGGCGCCGAAATCCTTGTCCTTGCCATAGCGTTCGTATTCGGCGATCACACCGACTTGCGGCGTGAAGTTGTATTGCAGGCCGACGCTGGCGTAGGCGCCGGTGTTGCTGTCGCTGATGTCGGCGATGCCGGTGTCGCGGATCTTGCGCTGGCTGTGCTCGACGCCGAGCTTGCCATACACCGAGAACTGGTCGTTGATCGGGTAGTTGCCCTTGGCGGCCACGTAGTACTGGCTGCCATCGGCCTTGCCGCGGCCGTTCCCGGCAGGCGTGACGTAGCTGAAATCTGCCTTGTTGAGGTCGGTGTAGCCGGCTTCGACGCCCCAGGTCTGGTTGACTTCATAGCCGCCGAAAATCTTGGCGTTGCCGTTGTAGCCATCCTTGTCGGTCACGGCGATACCGTTGTTCACCGACGAATAGGTGTGGTCGATGCTCGCCACGCCCACGCCGACATAAGCGCGCGGTTGGGTTTGAACGGTCTGAGCTTGAGCTGCGGACACGGCAGCGGTGGCGGCAAGCAGTGCAACGATGTGCTTTTTCATCTCGAATTCCTCTTTCAAACTGTTTGACTGGGTCGCGGTTCAAGGTGAATCGCGATGTAGCCAAGATAGCACTGCAATACGGTTAACTCAGTCGCGGATTCGTAAGAACTGTGAGCAAATGTAAGTTAATGACCTCAAGTTCATTAAGGATTTGCGCGACATATGCATATGGTTGAGCAGGCGTTAAGCGATGAAGCGGAAAGTTAAGTTAAGACGCGGCCCAATCGGTCTTGTCGTTTTATTGATTCCGTGCAACCAATGCTGTTGCGTGGAACCCCGCATTAGTAGAACCGAGCCGTCGCTCAAGTCGATTGCGTGGCGCAGCGTTTTGGTCTTGTGGCGAAAAACGAAGCGCCGGGTGGCGCCGAAACTGAGCGATGCGATGACCGGCTCGCGGCCGAGTTCGGGTTCGTCGTCGCTGTGCATGCCCATGCTGTCCTGGCCGTTGCGGTAATAGTTGAGCAGCACGCTGTTGTAGCGGTGGCCGGTCACCGCCTCGACGCTGCGGCGCAACTGTTCCAGCAGCGGCGTCATCGGCAAGGGAGGGAGCGTCAGGCCGGAATAGGTATAGCTGGCCTCGCCATACCAGGCGCTCAGGCGCGGCTGCAGGTGGCGCTTGCCGTAGACGACGATGGTGTCGGCGCGCCACGGGGTCTGTTCGACCAGGCGCGCCAGGACCTCGGCATTGCTGAGCGGGAAAGGCAACTGGGGCAGCCAGGCCAGGTCGGCATCTTCGAAGGCGAGCGGCAGCAGCGTGGCGGCGGCGTCGGAAAACAGGTCCATGGCGGGAGACAGCTCGGTTGAGACTCAGTTGAGGCTATGATGGCAGGCAACATCGGCCCGACATTTTCTCACGCATTCACCATGCGCATTTCTCATGCATAAACGCACTTTGTTCAAAGGCGCCGTGCTCGCCGGCCTGGCGCCGCTCGCCAACGCCGCTCAGCCGGCCCAGGCTGCGGCCCGCGGGCCTGGCCTGCTCACCGTCACCGGCGCGATCGAGCACAGCAACCGCGGCCCGTTCGACCCGGTGCTCGACCAGATGATGCACAAGCAGCAAGTGAGTTTTACCAAGGCCTACGTGTTCGACGCGGCGGCGCTGGCGGCGCTACCGGCGGTGACGATCCGGCCGACGCTGGAATACGACGCCAAGCCGCATACGCTGAGCGGCCCGCTGTTGCTGCATGTGCTGGTTCGCGCAGGCGCACGCGTGAGCGACGACATGACGCTGACACTGCGCGCGGTCGATGGCTACAACGTGGAGTTGACGGGGAAGCAGGTGCGCACGCGCCAGGTCATCGTCGCCACCCGCATCGATGGCGGCCCGATGCCGCTCGGCGGGCTGGGGCCGCTGTGGGCCGTGTATGACGCCGACCGCGTGCCGGAGATGGCGAAGCTGCCGCTGCCCCAGCGCTTTCAACAGTGCCCGTGGGCGCTGTATCACGTCGACATAAAAGAAGCTGGATGAACCGTCGCGAGCGGCAGCCATGGTGGTCGGGAAGGAGAACTGTACGAGCAGTACAGTGCGCATCGGCGACTCCCAGGGCAACGCAGCAGGTTTAGCGAGCTTCTCAGGAGTAGGCTTCGGCCAGGCTCATGACGCGTGGCGTGAACTTGATGCCGACATGGCCGAACAGTTCGTCGAGCGCCGCCAGGTTGGCCGCGCATTCCTCGGCCTTCCAGCCGTTGAACAGGTCGGTGCCGTCCTTCTGGAAATGCAGGTCGAGCACCTTGCCCTTGTCTTTGTGGACGTAGCTCTGCTGGTAGCTGGTCTGAAAGCCCAGTTCATTGAGGGCGCTCAGCAGCGCGTGCGGTGGATTGTCCGGATCGGTGGCCAGGAACACGCCGAAGGTTTTACCCGGCGGTTTGGCGGCGACGTCGACTTCGTAGATGCCCGGCGCCTTCGTGACGCTGGTACTTTTTAAAAACAGCATGCCGTTCTCCAACTTGAATTCAGGCAACTAGCTTATGCCAGTGCAGAGACTTTGTCGATGTACGGACACATGATTTTTGCTCTGCTGCAACAGTTCGATGCCATTCAGTACAGAAGCAGGCCGACGACACTGCCCACCACCAGTGCCGCGCTGGCCAGCATGCCGACGATGAAGCCGAATTCGCGCTTGGCCGGATCGCGGTAGTAGCCGAGGGCATACAGGATGCGGCCCACGCACCAGACCAGGCCGCCCAGCCCAGCCCAGAAGTCGCCGAGAAACATGGCGCACAGCCACAATGGGCCTAGCACCAGCGGCAACTGTTCCAGGGTATTGATCTGTACCCGCTGCGCGCTCTGGAACGGCAGCGGCCCATCCATCGACGGCGCCATCACCTTGTATTTTCCGCGTGCCAGACCCGCCATCGCAAAGGTCCAGAAGTACACACCCAGCACGGCCAGCGTGGCCCAGGCAGTCAGTTTCATCATTCTCGTCCTTCTCCATTGATTGCGCTTTTTATTGCGTGCTTGCGGCCTGCCAGGTCCCAGGTGGCGTCGGCCAGCGCTTCGTACAGCTGGCCGGCGGGCGCATTCCAGGCCTTCACGGCGGCTTGCTGGCGCGCGACGGTGGCGGCGTCCCCGCGCGCGATCGGGCCGGACAGCGCGCGCTCGGGGCCGAGGCGCAGTACGTTGGCCAGGGTCTCGCCGGCCAACGGCCGCGCCAGCTCGCGCGCCACCTCGGGCGCGATGCCGGCCGCCTCGTAGGCGCGCAGCGCCGCGTCCAGCACCGTCACCAGGTAGTTCGAGGCGAACACGGACGCCGCATGGTACACCGTCTTGGCAGCCGCATCGATCGTCACCGGGCGCGCGCCGATGTGGGTAAACGCCGGCAACAGCAGCGCCAGCGCGTCCGGGTCGCCCTCGACGCCGCAAAAGGTGCCGTCGAACGCGTTGGCGACGGCGTCCGGGTCGGCGAAGCTGCGCACCGGGTGCACGCTGGCGACGCTGGCGCCGCGCGCGGCCAGCGGCGCCAGTTCATTGGACGCCTTGGCGCCGCTGCAGTGAAATACGATGGCGCCGTCGGCCAGGCCGCTCGCCGCCAGCGCATCGGCGACCGGGGCGATCTGGTCGTCGGCCACGGCCAGCATCCACACATCGGCGGGTCGCATGGTTTGAACGGCATCGACCACGCGGCCGGCACCGATGAAGCCGACCGCCGCGCGCGCGTGCGCGCGCGTGCGCGTGAGCACGTCCTGTACCTCAAACACGCCGCGCGCCTGGAACAGGCGGCCCAGCGCGCGGCCGACGTGGCCGGCGCCGATCAGGTTCAGTGTCGTCGTCATGGTCAAAGCGTCAAAAGCGCGAGCCGGGCTGTTGTAGAAACTCGATTTCTTCCGGCGTCGACGCGCGTCCGAGGATGGCGTTACGGTGCGGGAAGCGGCCGAAGCGCGCGATCACGCCGCGATGGCGGTGCGCGTAATCGAGGTTGCTCTCGAAGCCGGGATATTCGGCCGCGAGCCGCGCGAACAGCTCGACCGCGCGCTCCTGCAGGAAGGCATCTTCGGCGTGCTCGAACGGCAGGTAGACGAAGGTGCGCTGCACCGGCAGCAGCGCGCGGTCGGCGCCGGCATCGACCAGGCCTTGCGCGGCGGCCTTTGCCAGCGCATCGCCGGCAAAGGCGCCGGGCGTGTCGCGATACGCGTTGCGGGTGAACTGGTCGAGCAGCAGGATCCTCGCCAGCACGCCCTGCGGCCCGGCGTCGTCCCAGTCGCGCAGGCCGCCCTGGACGGCCGCGTCGACGAGGGCGCCGAAGCGCTCGCGGATCCCGGCATCGAATTCAGGCTTCTTGACGAACCATGCGCGGCGCGGCTGGCCGTAGCCTTCGCTGCCGGGCGCGCCGAACCAGAAATCGAGCAGCTCCTGCGCGCCGACCTGCACCGCGCTCAAGGCTTCTTCCTTACCAGCTGCTTCTCGAACTCCAGGTCGTTCTTGCTGACGCGCTTGACCTCCTGCGGCCCCAGGCCATTGACGAAGGCGACGAATTCGTCCAGCTCCATCGGCGCGCACAGCGGCGGCGCGCCCGGTTTTTCGGACAGGAAGAAATGGCCGGCGCCGGTGCGCGCCATCGAATAGGTGGTCACGCCGGTGCGCCGCTTGAGGCGCTCGACCGCCGCGCTGGCCCGGGTGGAACGTGCGCTCGCCATGGTCAGATCTCCTTCGTGCGCAGTTCGAGCCAGTCGCGCGCGGCCCCGTCGACATAGGGCAGCAGGCGCGCGCGCACCTGGCGGTGGTAGTCGTTGAGCCACGCGACTTCGTCGCCGCGCATCAGCGACAAGTCGATGCAGCGCGTGTCGATCGGGCACAGCGTCAGCGTCTCGAAGCCGAGGAACTCGCCAAATTCGCCATTGGCGACGGTCTGGGTCAGCACCAGGTTCTCGATGCGGATGCCCCAGTGGCCGGGGCGGTAGATGCCCGGCTCGTTGGAAGTGATCATGCCTGGCTCCATCGCCGTGTGCGATTCGGGCGTGGCCACCGGCGAGATCACCTGCGGCCCCTCGTGCACGTTGAGGAAGTAGCCCACGCCGTGGCCGGTGCCGTGGCCGTAGTCGATGCCGGCCGCCCAGATCGGCGCGCGCGCCAGCGCGTCGAGCATCGGTCCCTTGGTACCGCGCGGGAAGCGCGCCACCGACAAGTTGATCATCCCTTTCAGCACCAGCGTGAAGTCGCGCTTTTGCGCGGCGGAGGGCGTGCCGACCGGGACCACGCGCGTGATGTCGGTGGTGCCGCCCAGGTACTGGCCGCCGGAGTCGATCAGCAGCAGGCCGTCGCCTTCGATGGTCGCGCAGTTTTCCGGCGTGGCGCGGTAGTGCATGATCGCGCCGTTGGCATTGAAACCGGCGATGGTGCCGAAGCTCGGGCTGACGAAATGCGGACGCCGCGCGCGCGCAGCGGTGATGTTCTCGTCGATGTGGACTTCCGTCAGGGGCTGGCGCTTCGGGTCGAGCAGCACGGGCTCGAGCCATGCGAAAAATTCGCACAGCGCCGCGCCATCGTGTTCCATCGCCTCGCGCACGTGATCCATTTCGACCTCCAGCTTGCGCGACTTGGCGAACGTGGTCGGGTTGATCGCCTCGACGATGCGTACGCCCTGCGGCACGGCGGCGCGCATGCCGGCGGTGACGCGGCGCGGATCGATCAACAGCGTGCTGTCGCCCGGGATCGCGGCCAGGGCGGCCTGCGCCGCATCGTAGGGCGCGACGCGCACGCCGTCGCGCTCCAGGCGCGAGCGCAAGGCGTCGTCGATCTTGCCGTCGGCGACGAACAGCGTGGCCGAGTTCGACTCGACCAGCGCATGCGCCAGGAACACCGGGTTGTAGCTGACGTCGGCGCCGCGCAGGTTGAACAGGTAGGCGATGTCGTCCAGCGTCGAAATGAAATGGCGCTCGGCGCCCAGCTTGGCCATCGCGTTGCGGGTCGCGTGCAGTTTATCGGCGCGCGCCAGCACCGCATACGGGGCCGGGTGCTCGAACACGGCCTCGGGCGGCAGGCCGGGACGGTCGCTCCAGATGGCGTCGAGCAGGTCCAGGTCGGTGCGCAGTTTGACCCCGCGCGCGGCCAGGGCGTCCTGCAGCAGGCGCGCCACCGCCAGGCCGAGCACGCGCGCGTCGACCGCGACGGTCTGGCCGGCTTCCATGTTCTCGGCCAGCCAGTCGATGTGCAGCAGGCTGGCGCCGGACGGGATCTTCATCAGTCCGATCTCGGTCCCGGCCAGCTCCTGCTCGGCCTGGGTGTAGTAGCGGCCGTCGGTCCAGACGCCGGCAAAGTCCTTGGTGGCGATGAAGGTGCCGACCGACCCCGTGAAGCCGGAGATCCACTCGCGGCCTTTCCAGCGGCCGGGCAGGTATTCGGACAGGTGCGGATCGGCGGACGGCACGATGAAGGCGTCGACCTCGTGGTGCGCCATGGCGGCGCGCAGCTGGGCGAGGCGCTCGGCGCGCACGGAGGTGGTGTCAATGGCTGGCATGGTGCGTTGCTCGTCTGTCTAGGATCTGGAACTGCGTATGATACGCCGCCGCGCACGGGAGCGGCGCAACTGGAACGCGGCTTGAAAACGTTCTGAAGGATAATCGAAACCGTTTCATCCGCTCACAATAATTCGAGACAGACTCACGAGAGACCATGCAAGACTTCCATTACACGCGTGCGCGCGAGCTCCTGGCCAAGGCCGAGGAACTGGTCAGCGCCGGCAAGGTGCAGGCCGCGGTGCGCAACGTCGCCGACGTGCTCAATCAACGATTCGACAACGACGCCACCGGCGCCTTCCCGCTCGTGCTGGGGGTGATGGGCGGTGCGGTGGTGTTCACCGGCAGCCTGCTGCCGCAGTTGAGCTTCCCGCTCGAATTCGACTACATCCACGTGACCCGCTACGGCGAACTCGACCAGGGCGGCGAAGTCGTGTGGAAGGTGATCCCGCGCCAGAACGTGGCGGGCCGCACGATCATCGTGCTCGACGACATCCTCGACGAGGGCGAGACGCTGGCGGAAGTGAAGCGGCGCCTGCTCGACATGGGCGCGGCCGAGGTGATACTGGCGGTGTTCTGCGACAAGGAGCTGGGCCGCGCGAAACCGGTGCAGGCCGACATCGTCGGGCTGACCATCCCGAACCAGTTCGTGGTCGGCTTCGGGATGGATGCGCATGGCTACTGGCGCAATCTGCCGGGCTTGTGGGTGATCCGGAACGAAGACAAGCAGGTCGACGCGTAGTCGCTCAGCGGATCCCCAAGCGCGCCCGCGCCGCCGCGTACTGCTGCTGCAGCCGCTCGACCATCTCGGCCACGGTCGGCACGTCTTCCATCAGGCCCACGCCCTGGCCGGCACCCCAGATGTCGCGCCAGGCCTTGGCGCTGCCTGACCCAAAACTCATCTTGCTCTTGTCCGACACCGGCAGGTTGTCCGGATCGAGCCCGGCCGCGACGATCGATTTTTTCAGGTAGTTGCCGTGCACGCCCGTGAACAGGTTCGTATAGATCACGTCGGCCGCTTTTGAATCGACGATCGCATCGCGGTAAGCGTCGCTGACGTTGGCTTCTTTCGTGGCCAGCCAGCGCGAGCCGATGTAGGCGACGTCGGCGCCCATCGCCTGCGCCGCCAGGATGGCGTCGCCGGTGGCGATCGAGCCGGACAGCGCGATCGGACCGTCGAAGAATTTGCGCACCTCTCCCACCAGCGCGAACGGAGACAACGCCCCCGCATGGCCGCCGGCGCCGGCCGCGACCAGGATCAGGCCGTCCACGCCCGCTTCCAGCGCCTTTTCGGCGTGGCGGATCGAGATCACGTCGTGCATCACGATGCCGCCGTAGGCGTGCACCGCGTCCAGCATTTCCTTGGGCGGCGCGCGCAGCGAGGAGATGATGATCGGCACCTGGTGCTTGACGCACACCTCGACGTCGTGCGCCAGGCGGTCGTTCGACCCGTGCACGATCTGGTTGACGGCGATCGGGCCGACTTTTTTATCCGGATGCGCCGCCTGGTAATCCGCCAGTTCGGCCTGCAGATCGGTCAGCCAGACGTCAAGTTGCTCGGCCGGGCGCGCGTTCAGCGCCGGGAACGAGCCGACGATGCCCGCCTTGCACTGCGCGGCGACCAGCGCGGGGCCGCTGGCGATGAACATCGGCGAGGCGATGACGGGTAAGGACAGGTTTTGCAGGACGGTGGGCAGCGCCATGGCGTTCTCGCTTGAAGTGGGTTGATCGGCGTGCTGAATCGGCGTGGTTGAGCGAAGCAGCCGGCCGATTATGGCGCAGAAAAGAACGACCGTGCTAGATTCCCAGCTCTAATCGTCGTCCGCCGCCTCAATCTGCGAAAGGCAGGTCCGCTTCGCGCCGGCGGATCTCGGCCCAGACGCCACGCTTGAACTCGTCCGAGGCCGTGCCCCAGGCAACGATTTCGTCGATGGTGCGCATGCAGCCTTCGCAAAAACCGGTGTCCTGCGACATCTTGCACAGGTTGATGCAGGGCGACGGCACCGGCGTCTGCTGTTCGGGCGGGAGTGTGATGCGGTTGCTCATGTGCTCTGGCTGGTGCCGGCGGCCTTGCGCGCCAGCTTGTCGTTGAAACGTCGGGGATCGATCAGGAAGCGTTCGTGCACGCCTTCGCACACGCGCTCGACGTCGTCCCAGGCCTCGATCTTGAAGCGCACGCGGCGGCCGTCGACCTCGATCACTTCGCCCTTGACGTGCAGCGTCATGCCGGGCGGCGTCGGGGCGATGTGGCTGAAGCTGACCAGCGTGCCCAGGCTCTGCTGGTTCGGCCAATCGACGTAAGGCATGATGCCGTGCAGGCAGGCAAGCTCCATCATGCCGACCAGGTAGCCGGTGGCGAGCACGTCGGGCATGTCGAGGCAGAACGGCGTGTCGTGATAGAGACGCGGTACCGTGGCGCGCTCGGGTACCGTGTAATGCCACTCGAACTGGATGCCGGCTTGGAGGGGTGGACGCATGATGCGCAGTTTATCGCATCATGGGTGTAACCTGTCAGGTTGACGCAAGGGTGCTGATCAACACTGCCCCCTTGCGACGCATCGAAAAGGAGTGCCGATGACCCTGAACAAACAATTCCTCGCCCAGATGCGCGCCGCCACCCGCTCGCTGATGCGGCGCGGACCGTCGGTGGCGCGCAGCATGATGCGCGAGTCGATCAAGACCGCCTCGATTATCCAGAAACACGCTTCCAACCAGGCCAGCTACGACCCGTCCGACATGCTGGCCGACCTGAGCCGCGTTGGCCAGGCCGAAGGCAACCCGTTCAATGCACCGCCGCTGTCGAGCGGCGCGGCGGCGATCGGCCTGCCCGGCCATTTCATCGAGGCCAGCTACACCAACGAGGCCGGCACGCGCGACTACAAGCTGTATGTGCCGGCCAACTATACCGGCCAGCTGGCGCCACTGCTGGTGATGCTGCACGGCTGCAAGCAGAATCCCGACGATTTCGCGCTCGGCACCGGCATGAACGCGGTTGCCGAGGAATACGGCTGCCTGGTCGCCTATCCGGCCCAGACCCCGCAGGCCAACACATCGCGCTGCTGGAACTGGTTCAGCGCGATCGAGCAGCGGCGCGACCAGGGCGAACCGTCGATCATCGCCGGCATCACGCGCGACGTGATGGCGCGCTACGTGGTCGACCCGGACCAGATGTACGTGGCGGGCCTGTCGGCCGGCGGCGCCATGGCCGCCATGATGGGCACTCTGTACCCGGAGCTGTACGCGGCGGTCGGCGTGCACTCGGGCTTGCCGTTCGCGGCCGCGCACGATTTGCCGTCGGCGATCGCAGCGATGAAGGGGAAGCTGAAACGCCGTCCCAAGCCCGGGCGCGCGGTGCCGATGATCGTGTTCCACGGCGACCGCGACACCACCGTGCACCCGATCAATGGCGACGAACTCATCAAACAGCGCCGGCGCCATCCGGGCGAAGCGGTGGTGGTCGAACCGGGCCGCGTGCCGCACGGTCACGCCTACACGCGCGTCGTGCACCGGCGTCCGGATGGCAGCATCGATGCCGAACACTGGGTCGTGCACGGCGCCGGCCACGCCTGGTCGGGCGGCGATGCACTCGGCAGCTACACCGACGGCAAGGGCCCGAGCGCCAGCCGCGAGATGATGCGTTTCTTCCGTACCCGGGGGTGAGGCCGGCGCGACCTTACGCCTCGCGCGTGCGCGCGAGCTGCGCGATGTGGGCTTCGAGGCAGGCCGGGCACCAGCAGCCGGCGCCCGGCGTATCGATGTTTGCCTGCTCGGAGGCGCCGGCCGAAGCCTGGCTTGATTCCGGCAACGGCACTGCCGGCGGCAGGCGCGTGCACCAGCATGGGCCGCTACTGCCGTCGACCATGCCGCAAGCGAAGCCGGCGCCGCAACGGCTGCAGGTGCTCATGCGCGCTTTTCCGGGGCCCGGCGGCGTATCGAAATCGCCTGTCTTGTATCCATATGTAATCATCTCCCAGAAAATACAACGTCAAGCTTCTATAATGCCCACTGCGAGCGCCGCTTGCCTGTAAAATCTCGCAAATTCTTTTCCGGACCCCCAATGAACGCTACGCTGAGCAGTTTGAAGGGCGACGAGCAGAACAACGACCTGACTGCGGTCTCGCCGCAGATCAAGGCGCAGATTCTGGCCGAAGCGCTTCCCTATATCCGTAATTTCCACGGTAAAACCATCGTCATCAAATACGGCGGCAACGCGATGACCGACGAGCGCCTGAAACACGGCTTCGCGCGCGACGTCATCCTCCTGAAGCTGGTCGGCATGAACCCGGTGGTGGTGCACGGCGGCGGTCCGCAGATCGACAACGCCCTGAAAAAGATCGGCAAGCAAGGCACCTTCGTGCAAGGCATGCGCATCACCGACGAAGAGACCATGGAAGTGGTCGAGTGGGTGCTGGGCGGCGAAGTCCAGCAGGACATCGTGATGCTGATTAACCACTACGGTGGCCAGGCGGTCGGCCTGACCGGCAAGGACGGCGGCCTGATCCGTGCGCGCAAGATGGCGATGCCGGACAAGGAAAAGCCGGGCGAGTTCCTCGACATCGGTTTCGTCGGCGAAATCGAAGCGATCAATCCGGCCGTGGTGAAAGCCCTGCAGGACGACGCTTTCATCCCGATCATTTCGCCGATCGGTTTCGGCCAGGACGGCCAGGCCTACAACATCAATGCCGACGTCGTCGCCGGCAAGATTGCGGAAATCCTGAAAGCCGAAAAGCTGATCATGATGACCAACATCGCCGGCGTGCAGGACAAGCAAGGCAACCTGGTGACCGACCTGTCGGCGCGCGAAATCGACGAGATGTTCGCGGACGGCACGATTTCGGGCGGCATGCTGCCGAAAATCTCGTCGGCGCTGGACGCCGCCAAGTCGGGCGTCAATACGGTGCACATCATCGACGGCCGCATCGAGCACTCTTTATTGCTGGAAGTCTTGACCGAACAGGCTTTTGGCACTATGATCCGCTCGCACTGACGATTTGTGGCGACAACAATGTCGCCAGATCTCTTCTGATGCCCTTGTAGCTCAGTGGTAGAGCACTCCCTTGGTAAGGGAGAGGCCACGTGTTCAATCCACGTCAAGGGCACCAAGATTTTGTCTTACTGCTGTTCCGGATTTTCCGTGCAGATGTGAGCAAGAAAACTGGAGCGGTAGTTCAGTTGGTTAGAATACCGGCCTGTCACGCCGGGGGTCGCGGGTTCGAGTCCCGTCCGCTCCGCCAGCTTAAAGAAAAAGGGTCCGATTCGTCGGACCCTTTTTTCTTTTGTGTTACAAGAGGATCTCCCCTGCGGGAGATCCGGTTTGGGACTCGAAGGGATTCGCTTGCAAGCGAATCCGCGGCCCGCGGCACGTGGGCGAGTCCCGTCCGCTCCGCCAGCTTAAAGAAAAAGGGTCCGATTCGTCGGACCCTTTTTTCTTTTGTGTTACAAGAGGATCTCCCCTGCGGGAGATCCGGTTTGGGACTCGAAGGGTAGCGCGTCAATAGACCCGTTCGACCACCACGCCACGCGCTTTCAGCAGCGCCGGCACGCCGGTTGCGCCCAGCAGGTGCAGCACGCCGACGGCACCCACGGTCTGCTTTTCCGATTGCAGCAAGGCCAGCAGCCGTTCGGCCATGCCGCGATTGCGCTCTTTTAAAAGAACGTCGGCGAGAAAGCGCCCGGACACGCTGCGATCCGCTTCGGTTTGCCGCATGACCTGATCCAGTCCGCGCTGGTCGGCCGTGCTCCAGGCTTGCAGGATCGCTTTCGCTTCGTCGCGTTCCTCGCCGGAGTCGAGCATCTCCATCGTCTCTTCCAGAAATTGCCAGCGCGCCGCTTCCGGCAGGCGGTCGAGGATGCTCAACTGCTGCGCCAGCGATTCCAGTCCGATCACGCGGATATGCCGCGCATGCGCCGTCCTGGCCAGGAAATCGTCGCTCGACAAGTCGGCGCGGTAGCCCAGCCGCGTATATTCGGCGATCGTCAGCATCGTGGCCAGCAGCACCGGCTTGAGCGCCAGCGCGGTTGCCGGATCCAGGCCGGCTTGCCCGATCAATGCGTCGAGGCGTTGCTTGCGTGCGGGTGGCAGGCTGTCGTAAGTCTTGCCACCGGCGGGGAGCAGGCCGTAGGTCTTCATGTCACGCTGCAGCGCGTCCGGCGCCTCGTTCAGGTCGATTTCGAGCGCCAGCGTCGACGACTCGGCCAGGGCCGTCATGATGCGCGGCTCGAGCGGATAGAACTCGGGCCGGCCGACGTGCATCGTGCCGAACAAATGCATCGTGTGCCCGTGCAGCGTCAGTTTGAACAGGGCGCCGCGATCGGCCGCGAAGGCGGAGGGCAGCAGCCAGAACAGGCCGAGCAGCAGTGCAAGGCCTCGCAGGAAAGGGTGTGGATGAGGGGAGCGCATCCTTAGGATTATATATACGACAAAATGGCAGCGTTCCAAAATATCGGCTGACCGCGGCCTCGAACCAGCCGTCCTGCTCGCATGGCCGGCGTCCCGGCCCTTTCGCAGGTAGAATCCAGCCTCAATCGACGCAATACAAAGGCAAGCAATGAAAAAGACAGACCTGGCAAAAAGCGATGCAAAGAAACTGATGAATCGAATGAGCGCGAACGGCGCAGCGTTCGGTGCGTCAGCGTCGGCAGCGACGCCCGACCGTCGCGAACAACGCGAACGTGACCGCGCGCTGGGACTGGTGCCGTTTGCCGTCAAGCTCAACAGCGACCTGGTCAAGCAGTTACAGGCTTTGAGCAAGGAGCGCGGTGTCGAATTGAATGAGCTCGTTACACAGCTGCTGCAAAAAGGCCTGTCCGCCTGAGTGAGACAGCAAACCGGTCAAGGCGCTGCACGACTTGCCAATTGGTTGGGTGCAGAAGGGACTCCTGTCGATTTACCGGCGATCCCGACCGGCGAACCATGAACACATGAAAGCCGTGCGCCGCCGATATAATCCCGGCTGCTTCGTTCCTCCGTTTATCGATTCCGTGCCCACCTCCCCTTCCCCGGTCTGGCTGTTCGACCTCGACAACACCCTGCACGACGCCTCCCACGCGATCTTCCCGGCGATCAGCGCCAACATGAACACGTATATCGCGCGCGTGCTCGGCGACGGCGTTACGCCGGCCAGCAAGGAAGCGGTCGACGCCGCGCGGCTCGGCTACTGGAAGCGCTACGGCGCCACCCTGCTCGGCATGATCCGCCACCACCGCGTCGACGCTGCCGACTTTTTGCGCGAGACGCACGACATCGGCGCCCTGCAGGCACTGGTCCGGTACGAGCGCGGCCTGGTGCGCCTGCTGCGCCGCCTCCCTGGCCGCAAGATCCTGCTGACCAACGCGCCGACCGCGTATTCGACCGGCGTGGTGCGCCACCTCGGCCTGCAGCGCCAGTTCGCGCACCATATCGCGATCGAGGACATGCACGTGCACCGCCAGCTGCGTCCGAAACCGTCGCCGCTGCTGCTGCGCCGCCTATTGCGCAAGCATGGGCTGGCGGCGCGCCGCTGCATCCTGGTCGAAGACACGCTGGTCAACCTCAAGCGCGCCAAGCAGGTCGGCGTGCGCACCGCCTGGGTCACGCAATACCTGCGTCCGTCTCCCGTGCGCGCGGGCGATCCGATCGGCCGCGCGCCGCTGCCCCGGACCGCAAAACGACCCGGCTACGTCGATGTCAAAGTAAAATCCGTGCTTCAGCTGCCGCGCAACCTGCACCGGCTGCGCTAACAGACGGAGCAAAGCGAACATATGGCAAGCACCAAGCCGGGCCAGCGCAAACTGCAGATCCTCCAGGCCCTGGCGGCCATGCTCGAGCACCCGAAAGGCGAACGCATCACGACCGCGGCGCTGGCGGCGAAGCTGGCGGTGTCGGAAGCGGCGCTGTACCGCCATTTCGCCAGCAAGGCGCAGATGTACGAAGGCCTGATCGAGTTCATCGAGTCGAGCGTGTTCGGGCTGTTCAACCAGATCGCCGAGCGCGAGGAGAACGGCGTTGCGCAGGCGCATGCGATGCTGCAGATGCTGCTGTCCTTCGCCGCCAACAACCCCGGCATGACGCGCGTGCTGATCGGCGATGCGCTGGTCGGCGAGGACGAGCGCCTGCAGCTGCGCATGAACCAGTTCTACGACAAGGTCGAACTGACCTTCAAACAGTCGCTGCGCGTGGCCGCCACCCAGGGCCACGGCCGCGAAGAGGACGTCGCTGCGCGCGCCGCGCTGCTGGTGTCCTACGTGACCGGGCGCTGGCATCGCTTCGCCAAGAGCGGTTTCAAGCAACAGCCGGCCGAGAACAGTCCGGTGCAGCTGGCGCTGCTGCTGGCGGCTTGACGCGATGAGCGACGCCGTCTTCGCGCTGCTCGACGAGACCACGCCGGAAGGCCACACGCGCGCGCGCTCGCGCCTGTACACGGGCCATGCCGGCACCCTGACCTGCGGCGACGCACGCGACTGGCCGCTGCTGCTCGAGCGTCTGCAGCAGATGCTGGAGGCCGGCCTGCACGCGGTGCCGGTCCTGACTTATGAATTGGGCGCGCATCTCATGGGCGTGGCGGCGCGCCCGATCGATGCCCCGCTGGCCCAGGTGCTGCTGTTCGAGCGCTACCAGGCCCTCGACAGCGCCCAGGTCGACGACTGGCTGCGCGATCGCGCCGAGGCCGACGGCAGCGGTCCCGCAGGCCTGGCTGCCTTACGCCCCAACGTCGACGAAGCCGGCTTTACGCGCGCCATCGAACGCATCCGCGCCGACATCGCGGCCGGCGAGACCTACCAGGTCAACTACACGTACCGGCTGCGCTTCGACGCCTTCGGCTCGATGTTTGCCTTGTACGCCCGCCTGCGCGCGCGCCAGCCGGTGCCGTACGGCGCGCTGATCGCCCTGCCGGACGGACGCGCGGTGCTGTCGCTGTCGCCGGAGCTGTTCGTGCGCCACGACAGCGGCCGCCTGCTGGCGCGCCCGATGAAAGGCACCGCGCCCGCCTCGAACGACGCGCTGGACGACGCCGCGCGCGCGCGCGCCCTGGCCGAAGACCCGAAGAACCGCGCCGAAAACCTGATGATCGTCGACCTGCTGCGCAACGACCTCGGCCGCGTCGCGCGCACCGGCAGCGTCGGCGTGCCGGCCCTGTTCGAGGTGCGCCGCTACGGCAGCGTGCTGCAGATGACCTCGACCATCCAGGCGCAGCTGCAGCGCGAGGCCACGCTGGCCGACGTGTTCGACGCCTTGTACCCGTGCGGCTCGATCACCGGCGCGCCCAAGCACCGCACGATGCAGATCATCCATGAGCTGGAGCCGGCGGCGCGCGGCATTTATACCGGGGCGCTGGGCTGGTTCGAGCCGCCCTCGCCGGCCGCGCGCACGCCGTCCGCGCCACCGGCATCGCGCCTGGGCGACTTCTGCCTGTCGGTGCCGATCCGCACGCTGACCCTGCTGCCACCGCGCCAGGGCGTGCGCCACGGCGAGATGGGCGTCGGCGCCGGCATCGTCCACGACAGCGATGCCCAGGCCGAATGGGAAGAATGCCGCCTCAAGGCGCGCTTCCTGACCGGCCTGCCGAACGAGTTCGAGATCTTCGAGACGATCCACGCCACCCGCGACGAAGGTTGCCGCCACCTCGAGCGCCATCTGGCGCGCCTGCAGGCTTCGTGCGACTACTTCGGCCACCGCTTCGATGAGGCGCGCGTACGCGCTGCCATCCTGCGCGCTTGCGCCGGCCTGGCCGAGGGCGCGCACCGACTGCGCCTGGCCGTGCGCGCGGATGGCGACATCGCCGTGCAGACCGGCCTGCTCACGCCCGTGAGCGAACCGGTGACGGTCTTGCTGGCCGACGAGACGACCCGCAGCGAGGACCTGTTCCTGCGCCATAAAACCAGTGTCCGCAGCCGTTACGACGCCGCCTGGCGCGCGGCGGAAAGCCAGGGCGCTTTCGATACCCTGTTCTTCAACGAGCGTGATGAACTGACCGAGGGCGGGCGCAGTAACGTGTTCGTGCGCATCGGCGGGCGCTGGTACACGCCGCCGGTCTCGGCCGGCCTGCTGCCGGGCGTGACGCGCGCCGCAGTGCTCGACGATCCGGCCTGGAGTGCGATCGAGTGCCCGGTCTCGCGCGAGATGCTGTTGCGCGCGCAGGAAATCATGGTCTGCAACGCGCTGCGCGGGCCGCTGCGGGCAGTGCTGAAGACGTAAAAAAGCCGGCGCGCGGCCGGCTGATCGGGACGTAGCAGGTCGGTCAGCTGCCCAGCGCCTGCTCGATCTTGCTGACCAGGGCCGGGTCTTCCGGCGTGACCTTGCTCGGGTAGTACTCGAGGACTTTACCGTTGCGGTCGATCAGGTACTTATTGAAATTCCACTTCGGCTCGTTGCCGGTCGCCTTGATCAGCTCGGCATACAGCGGATTCGCGCCGTTGCCGGTGACCACGCTGGTGATGAACATGGGGAACTTCACGCCGTAGGTGTTGTAGCACAGGTCGGCGATCTTCTTGGCGTCGGCGTCTTCCTGCTTGAAATCGTTCGACGGGAAGCCGAGCACCACCAGGCCGCGCGGGGCGTACTTCGCGTACAGCTTTTCCAGGCCCTCGTACTGGGGGGTGAAACCGCATTTGCTGGCGGTGTTCACGACCAGCACGACCTTGCCGCTGTATTGGCACAGGTTCTGCGGCGCTTCGTCCTGCAGACGCTTGAAGGTGTGCTTCAGGACGGCCGGGCACGACGCCGGCTCAGCCGCGTTCATGGCAGGCGCGGCGGACTGGGATTGTGCTTGCGCGGGCGCGGCGCCGATCGAGGCGACAGCGGCGGCAGCGGCGAGAGAGAACAGGACGCGGGTGGTGGACATGGCATGAAGTCGGCTGGCTGGAAAGAACTTCATTCTATGTCAAGTTTCCACACAGTGCGCATGGAGCCGAGGGCCTTGTCGCGCCGCCGTCCCGCTATTTGAACCGCTCAGTCGATCTTGATCGCCGCCGGATCGAATTTCGGCGCCGGCCATTCCAGCTTCATGCCCTGCATGGTCTCGAGCAGCAGGTTGGCGACGATCAGGTTGCGGTGGGTCTTGGAATCGGCCGGCACGATGTACCAGGGCGCATGATCGGCATTGGTGGCGCGGATCGCGGCCTCGTAGGCGCGCTGGTAATCGTCCCATTTGTCCCGCACCGTGAGATCATTCGGATCGAACTTCCAGTGCTTTTCCGGATCGTCCAGGCGCTCCTGCAGGCGTTTCCTTTGCTCGTCCTTGGAAATGTGCAGGAATACCTTCATCACCGTCGTGCCGGTCTCGACCAGCATGCGTTCGAAATCGCGGATGTGCGCATAGCGGCGCTTGACGGCTTTGTTGTCGAGGTCGCCGGACGCGCGCGGCACCAGCACATCTTCGTAGTGGCTGCGGTTAAAAATGCCGATTTCGCCGTTGCCGGGCACGCGTGCATGCACGCGCCACAAGTAATCGTGCGCTTTTTCCTTCGTGCTCGGGGCGACGAAGCCGGTCGCGTGCAAGCCCATCGGATTGATCTGCGAAAACAGATGGGTGACGGTACCATCCTTGCCGGACGTGTCCATGCCTTGCAGGATCAGCAGCAGCTTGCGGTTGCGGCTAGCGTACAGCTTTTCCTGCAGCTTGGCGACCTCGCCGGTCAACTCGACGGTCAAGGCACGCTCGCGTTCCTTGGCCTTGCCGTTGCCGCTTTTGTCGCGCAGCGGCGTGGCGCCGGCGTCCTCGTCGCGCAGTTTCAGGTTCCCTTTGGCGCGGAACAGCTCGCGCGCGCTCATGCCTGCTGTGCGAGCCGGCTGTGCTCGATCAGCATGCAGTGGTTCATCACCACGTCCAGCCCCGCAGCGCGCGCCAGGTCGGCCGCGGCGCGGTTTTCGATCCCGAGCTGCATCCACAAGGCGCCGGCGCGCACGTCGATGGCGTCCTGGGCGATCGGCGGCACGTCTTCCGGCTTGCGGAACACGTCGACCACGTCGATGCGGACCCCGCTTTGCGCCAGCGCGTCGGCCGCTTCCTGCAGCGATGCGTAGGCTTTTTCGCCGTAGATTTCCTTGCCCGCGTAGGCGGGATTGATCGGGATCACGCGATAACCCTGCGATTGCAGGTATTCGCCGACTTCGTTGCTGGCACGCTCGGGCTTGTCGGACGCGCCGACGATGGCGACGGTCTTGGCGGATCGTAGAATTTGTTCGATGGTGCGCATGGCTGGGCCTGTATTTGGTCGTTATCGCTGATTTCTGGTGCTTGAAATCAGCTTATCAGATTTATATCGGCGGGCGCGCCGCCGTGCCGGCTGCCGTCACCTTATTCATCGCGCCAAAAGAAAAGGCAGCCGAAGCTGCCTTTTCGCTTATCCAAGCTTAGCCGACTGCAATCACGCCGCGCGTTCGTCGCGGTGCGGCAGGCGCCAGTCGCGGCGGATGTAGTGGCAGGTATAGCCGTTCGGATGCTTGACCAGGTAATCCTGGTGCTCCGGCTCGGCTTCCCAGAACGGGCCGGCCGGCGCGACTTCGGTCACCACCTTGCCGGGCCACAGGCCGGAGGCGTCGACGTCCTTGATGGTATCGAGCGCGACCTCATGCTGCTGCTCGTTGGTATAAAAGATCGCCGAGCGGTAGCTCATGCCGACGTCGTTGCCCTGGCGGTTTTTCGTGCTCGGGTCGTGGATCTGGAAGAAGAACTCGAGCAGGCGGCGATAGCTGATCTGATCGGGATCGAAGTTGATTTCGATCGCCTCGGCGTGGGTGCCATGGTTACGATAGGTCGCGTTCGGCACGTCGCCGCCCGAGTAGCCGACACGGGTCGACACGATACCGGGAATCTTGCGCAGCAGATCCTGCATGCCCCAGAAGCAGCCGCCTGCCAGGATTGCGGTTTCTTGTTTCATGATGCGTCCTTTCGAGCCATCGTTGTAGTCTGTTCAAGATGAGGACAAATCGGCGAATTTCCAGCACGCCCAGGCAATAAAAAAGGCAGCCCGGAGGCTGCCTTCTTGATGAGCACTGGATGAAACCAGCGATCAGCGCCCTTTCGAGCGCAGCTTGGCGATGGCCGCCAGCTGGGCGATCGCCGCCGCCAGTTCGGCTTGCGCCTTGGCGTAGTCGATCTGCGAGTCCTTGTTGACCATCAGCTCTTCGGCCTTGCGCCTGGCTTCCTGGGCTTTCGCCTCGTCCAGGTCGGCGCCGCGGATCGCGGTGTCGGCCAGGACGGTCACGCCTTTCGGCTGGACTTCCAGGATGCCGCCGGCCACGAAGACGAACTCTTCATCGGCGCGGCCGGCCACCTTGATGCGCACCGCACCCGGGCGGATGCGCGTGATCAAGGGGGTGTGCATCGGGTAGATACCCAGCTCACCCGATTCACCCGGCAACGCGACGAATTCGGCTTCGCCCGAGAAGATCAACTCTTCGGCCGAGACGACGTCAACTTGAAGTGTGTTTGCCATGTGTGTCCTTTGAAGAGGCTACCGGATTAACCAGCCGCCAGCTTCTTGGCCTTCTCGATGGCTTCTTCGATGGTGCCGACCATGTAGAACGCCTGCTCCGGCAGGTGGTCCAGTTCGCCCGACGCGATCATCTTGAAGCCCTTGATCGTGTCTTTCAGCGAAACGTACTTGCCCGGTGCGCCAGTGAACACTTCAGCGACGTGGAACGGCTGCGACAGGAAACGCTGCATCTTGCGCGCGCGAGCGACGACCAGCTTGTCTTCCGGCGCCAGTTCGTCCATGCCCAGAATCGCGATGATGTCGCGCAGTTCCTTGTAGCGCTGCAGGGTGCCCTGGACGGCGCGCGCGGTCGAGTAGTGTTCGTCGCCGACGACGAGCGGGTCCAGCTGGCGCGAGGTCGAGTCCAGCGGGTCCACGGCCGGGTAGATGCCCAGCGACGCGATGTCACGCGACAGCACGACGGTCGAGTCCAGGTGGGCGAAGGTGGTCGCCGGCGACGGGTCGGTCAAGTCGTCCGCGGGGACGTACACGGCCTGGATCGAGGTGATCGAGCCGGTCTTGGTCGAGGTGATGCGCTCCTGCAGGCGGCCCATTTCTTCGGCCAGGGTCGGCTGGTAGCCCACTGCCGACGGCATACGGCCCAGCAGTGCCGACACTTCGGTACCGGCCAGGGTGTAGCGGTAGATGTTGTCGACGAAGAACAGAACGTCCTTGCCTTCGTCACGGAACGCTTCGGCCATGGTCAGGCCGGTCAGCGCCACGCGCAGACGGTTGCCCGGCGGTTCGTTCATCTGGCCGTAGACCATCGCCACCTTCGAGTTCGGCAGGTTGTCCAGGTCGACGACCTTGGCATCGGCCATCTCGTGGTAGAAGTCGTTACCTTCGCGGGTACGCTCGCCCACGCCGGCGAACACGGACAGACCCGAGTGCGCCTTGGCGATGTTGTTGATCAGTTCCATCATGTTGACGGTCTTGCCGACGCCGGCGCCGCCGAACAGGCCGACTTTACCGCCCTTGGCGAACGGGCACACCAGGTCGATCACCTTGATGCCGGTTTCCAGCAGGTCTTGCGACGGCGACAGCTCGTCGTACAGCGGGGCCGAACGGTGGATCGACGCGGTGCGCTCGGCGTCAACCGGGCCGCGTTCGTCGATCGGGTTGCCCAGCACGTCCATGATGCGGCCCAGGGTTGCCTGGCCGACCGGCACCATGATCGGTGCGTTGGTGTTCTGGATGGTCATGCCGCGACGCAGGCCTTCCGAGCTGCCCAGTGCGATGGTGCGGACGATGCCGTCACCCAGCTGTTGCTGCACTTCCAGGGTCAGTGCGGAGCCTTCCATTTTCAGTGCGTCGTACACTTTCGGCATTGCGTCGCGCGGGAATTCCACGTCGACCACGGCGCCGATACACTGAACGATTTTGCCATCAGCCATGTTCGTTCCTTCAGATATAGTTTTAATTTCGTTTGCGTGAGACCGTTACGCCGGCTTAGCCGCTGATTGCAGCTGCGCCCGACACGATCTCGGACAGTTCTTTGGTAATCGCCGCCTGGCGGGTCTTGTTGTAGACCAGCTTCAGCTCGCCGATGACGCTACCCGCGTTGTCGGTCGCGGCCTTCATCGCCACCATGCGCGCCGACTGCTCGGACGCCAGGTTCTCGGCCACCGCCTGGTAGATCAGCGCTTCGACGTAACGCACCATCAGCTCGTCGATCACGACTTGCGCGTCCGGCTCGTAGATGTAATCCCACGCGTGGCTGCCGCTGTCGGCCTGCAGCGCCGCTGCCGGCAGCGGGAGCAGCTGCTCGACCACCGGTTCCTGGCGCATCGTGTTGATGAACTTGGTGTAGCACAGGTACACCGCGTCCAGCTGACCGTCCTGGTAAGCGTCCAGCATGACCTTGATCGGGCCGATCAGCTTGTCCAGGTGCGGGGTGTCGCCGATCTGCGTCACGCTCGACACCACGTTCACGCCGATGCGGTTCAGGAAACCCAGACCCTTGTTGCCGATCGCGACCGCTTGAATGCGCTTGCCCGCGCCTTCCAGCTCGCGGGACTTCTGCGTCACCTGGCGCAGCACGTTGGTGTTCATGCCGCCGCACAGACCCTTGTCGGTCGTGACGACGATGAAGCCGACGGCTTTCGCATCCACGTCCCTGGCTTGCGCCATGAATGCGTGCGTGTATTCCGAGTTCGCAGTGGCGAGGTGGGCCGTGATGTTGCGGACCTTCTCGCTGTAGGGACGGGCGGCGCGCATCCGGTCCTGCGCCTTGCGCATCTTGGACGCGGCGACCATTTCCATCGCCTTGGTGATCTTCTTCGTATTTTCTACGCTCTTGATCTTGCCACGTATCTCTTTGCCTGCTGCCATGAGCCCTTACTCCTTATGCGGGCGGGATTCAAGCTCCCGCCCGGCGTTCATTCAGAACGGCTTAGAACGACTTCTTGAAATCGGCGACGGCGGCGCCCAGTGCGGCTTCGCTGTCCTTGTCCAGCGCCTTGCTCTGCTCGATCTTCGAGAGCAGGTCGGCGTGGCTCGACTTCAGGTAGTTGTGCAGGCCGGCTTCGAATTCCAGCACGCGCTTGACGTCGATGCTGTCGAAGTAGCCTTTGTTGACGGCGAACAGCGACGCGCCCATCAGCGAGATCGGCAGCGGCGAGTACTGCTTCTGCTTCAGCAGTTCGGTCACGCGCGCACCGCGGTCCAGCTGCTTGCGGGTCGACTCGTCCAGGTCCGATGCGAACTGCGCGAACGCAGCCAGTTCACGGTACTGCGCCAGGTCGGTACGGATACCGCCCGACAGGCCCTTGATGATCTTGGTCTGGGCAGCGCCACCGACGCGCGACACCGAGATACCGGCGTTGATCGCAGGACGGATACCGGCGTTGAACAGCGAGGTCTCCAGGAAGATCTGGCCGTCGGTGATCGAGATCACGTTGGTCGGCACGAACGCCGAGACGTCGCCCGCCTGGGTTTCGATGATCGGCAGTGCGGTCAGCGAGCCGGTCTTGCCGGTCACGGCGCCGTTGGTGAAGGCCGACACGTAGTCGGCGTTCACGCGTGCGGCGCGCTCGAGCAGGCGGCTGTGCAGGTAGAACACGTCGCCCGGGTAGGCTTCGCGGCCCGGCGGACGGCGCAGCAGCAGCGAGATCTGGCGGTAGGCGACGGCTTGCTTGGACAGGTCGTCGTACACGATCAGCGCGTCTTCGCCGCGGTCGCGGAAGTATTCGCCCATCGCGCAGCCCGAGTAGGCCGAGATGTACTGCATTGCCGCCGATTCCGACGCCGAGGCAGCCACGACGATCGTGTATTCCATCGCGCCGTGCTCTTCCAGCGAGCGCACGATGTTCTTGATGGTCGAAGCCTTCTGGCCGATCGCGACGTACACGCAGGTGACGCCCTGGCCCTTCTGGTTGATGATCGCGTCGACTGCGACAGCCGATTTACCGGTCTGGCGGTCGCCGATGATCAGCTCGCGCTGGCCACGGCCGATCGGCACCATCGCGTCGATCGACTTGATGCCGGTCTGCAGCGGCTGCGACACGGATTCACGCGCGATCACGCCCGGGGCGATCTTTTCGATCGGGGCGGTCAACTGGGTGTTGACCGGACCCTTGCCGTCGATCGGCTGGCCCAGTGCGTTGACGACGCGGCCGCGCAGTTCCGGACCGATCGGCACTTCCAGGATGCGGCCGGTGGTCTTGACGGTGTCGCCTTCGGAGATGTGCTCGTAAGCACCCAGGATCACGGCGCCGACCGAGTCGCGCTCGAGGTTCATCGCCAGACCGAAGGTGTTACCCGGGAATTCCAGCATCTCGCCCTGCATCACGTCCGACAGACCATGGATGCGGCAGATACCGTCGGCCACGGAGATCACCGTGCCTTGGTTACGAACATCAGCCTGACCTTCGAGGCCCTGGATGCGGCTCTTGATCAGTTCGCTGATTTCAGACGAATTAAGTTGCATGAGTGCTAACTCCTAATAGTTTCTTGATGCGTAGGGCAAGGCTTGGACCGACGGGACGGTGCAAAGGTCCTCAGGCCACCAGCGCGTTGTGCATCTGCTGCAGCTTCGCGCGGACCGAGGTATCCAGCACTTCGTCACCGACGACCACGCGTACGCCACCGATCAGCGACGGGTCCACAGTGACCGTGGGGTTCAGCTTGCGGCCAAATTTCTTTTCCAGTGCGGCAGCCAGGGCATTGACCTGGTCGGCCGACATGTCGAACGCGCTGAACACCAGCGCGTCAGCCGCGCCCAGCTGTGCATTCTTGAGCACGCTAAACTGCGCGGCGATTTCCGGCAGCAGGGCGATGCGGCCGTTTTCGGCCAGCATCGCGATGAGGTTCTTCGCTTCGGCGTTGAGCGGCGACTTGACCAGGGACGCAATCGTGTCGGCCAGCTGGCTTGACGCGACGTTCGGGTTGCTGGCGAACGCCTGCACGTCCGGGTTGGCGCCGATCTGCGCCAGTTCCGACATCAGGTTGGACCAGGCCGCCATGTCGCCGTTCTGGGCGACACGGAACAGCGCTTCGGCGTAAGGGCGGGCGACGGTTGCGAGTTCAGCCATGATCAGAGCTCGGTTGCCAGACGGTTCAGCAGGTCGGCGTGGGCCGCTGCGTTGACTTCGCGCTTCAGGATCTGCTCGGCGCCGGCGACGGCGAGTGCAGCCACCTGGCCGCGCAGTTCTTCGCGCGCGCGGTTGATTTGCTGCTCGGCGTCGGCTTTCGCGCCTTCGACGATGCGCGCGGCTTCGACATTGGCGGTCTGCTTGGCTTCTTCGATGATCGCTGCGGCGCGCTTTTCGGCGTCGGCGATGCGCTTGGCGCTTTCATCGCGGGCGCCGGCCAGTTCGGCGGCGACACGCTTTTCGGCAGCGGCCATTTCTGCCTTGCCACGGTCAGCTGCGGCCAGGCCGTTCGCGATCCTCTCGGCGCGCTCGTCGAGCGCTTTCATCACCGGCGGCCACACGAATTTCATCGTGACGAACACCAGGATGAAGAAGACCACGAACTGAACAAACAAAGTTGCGTTCAAGTTCACGGTAAATTCCTTCTCACAAAAACGGATGCCGAACCGCGGAGGTTCGGCTGTTCAGAATCGAATGGTGCTTCGATTAGCCGTGGAACGGATTTGCGAAAGCGAACAGCATGGCGATACCGACGCCGATCAGGAATGCCGCGTCGATCAGACCAGCCAGCAGGAACATCTTGGTCTGCAGGGTGTTCATCAGTTCAGGCTGACGTGCCGAGGCTTCCAGGTATTTGCCGCCCATGATCGCGATACCGATACATGCGCCGATAGCACCCAGGCCGATGATCAGACCGCAAGCCAGTGCAACGAAAGAAACGTCAGTCATGAGAATTACTCCAAAAGTTGAATTTAAAAAGTCAAAAATTTACTACTTCTTTACTACCACTATCTTGTTCGTTCTTGCGATCGCGTCGGTCAGTGGCTCTCGTGGGCCTGACCGATATACACCAGCGTCAGCATCATGAAGATGAAGGCCTGCAGGGTCACGATCAGGATGTGGAAGATTGCCCAAGCCGAACCAGCAACGATTTGGCCGACGATACCGAACGGTCCAGCCAGGGCGCCGAGCAGAGCAATCAACAGGAACAGCAGCTCGCCGGCGTACATGTTGCCGAACAGTCGCATTGCGAGCGACACGGTGCGAGCTGCGTATTCGATCAGGTTCAACAGCAGGTTGAACGGGGCCATGTAGATGCCGAACGGCGCTGCAAACAGTTCATGGATCCAGCCGCCGATGCCCTTGATCTTGACGTTGTAGAACAGGACCACGGCGAGCACGCCGAGTGCCATGCCCAGGGTGCCGTTCAGGTCGGCGGTCGGGACGACACGGAAGTGCGTCTCGCCCATGCCCATCGCACGCAGGATGGCGGCGAACAGGTCGACCGGCAGGAAGTCCATCGAGTTCATCAGAAATACCCAGACGAACACGGTCAGCGCCAGCGGAGCGATGAAGCTGCGGTCGCCGTGCACGATCGACTTCGCCTGGTCGTCGACCATTTCGACCACCGCTTCCAGGGCGCCCTGGAAACGGCCCGGCACGCCCGAGGTGGCGTTGCGTGCGGCCAGCCACATCACGAAAATGCCGATCACGCCCATCAGGATCGACCAGAAAATGGTGTCGAGGTTGACGGTGTGGAAGTCGACCACGAAGCTCTGTGGGTTCAGGGTCAGGTGGCCCAGATGGTGCTTGATGTATTCGCCGGCGGTTGGGGCATGCTCCACCGCGGTTTCTACCGCTTGAATCGTCATTGTCAGTGCCTAAATAATAAAATGATGTAACTTTTCAGCGCCACGATGAACCCGCACAGCAGCGCGAGCCAGTTCAGACCGTGGTAGAGCCGCGCCGTTGCGAACAACAGCGCAAGTGTCAGAGCAATCTTTACGAATTCCCAGATAAAAAATGTGGCGGGGTTTGCACCGCCCAGTTTCTGCGAATTGGCGAACAGGCGAAACGCCATGATGCCATTGGGCACGACACAACACATCCCGCCAAGTACCGCCGAAAACATCGCGGACCACCCTCCCAGCAGTCCGGCGATCGCGCCGGCTACAAGCGTTGCCAGGATTTGCAGGGAGACCAGACGCAACATTGTTATTGTTCTTTCGCGCTGGCCGTTGTGGAACCGAGTTACGGTGTGGTAATTACATGAATCAGCGGGATTATAAGTGGTTATGAATGCCGTCGTCAAACTGTTCGCGCTGAATGACGTACGTTAGCCGATGTAAAAACGACAAACAAAATTTCGGCTAAGTTGTTAATTTTCCTACAGAATTTACGTTTTGCGTATGCATGGGGGGGAGAACGCGTTCACAATCCCGCACGGTAGGTGAACGCGCGGCGCACCTGCCGGGTGCGCCGATGCACCTCGGCTACGCGCGCAGGCGCGCGAGCACGCTGTCGAGCACGTCGAGATCGGCAAAGTCGATGATCATCTGACCCCTGCCCTTCGTGCCCATCTTGAATACGACCGGCGTGGCCAGGCGGTCCGACAGTTCCTCTTCCAGGCGCACGATATCGCCCGACTTGTCTTTTGCGCGCGCGGCCGCGGCCGGAGCGTTTTGTTCTTCCAGCGAACGCGCCACCAGCTTCTCGGTCTCGCGCACCGACAGCCGCTTGGCGATCACGTGGTTGGCCAAGGTGATCTGGCTGGCGGCGTCGACCGCGAGCAGTGCGCGCGCGTGGCCCATGTCGATGTCGCCGGCCATCAGCATGGTTTGCACCGGCTGGGCCAGGTTCACCAGTCGCAGCAAATTCGACACCGCGCTGCGCGAGCGGCCGACCGCCTGCGCCGCCTGCTCGTGGGTGAAATCGAATTCCGAGATCAGGCGCGCGATGCCCTGCGCTTCTTCCAGCGGATTGAGGTCTTCGCGCTGGATGTTCTCGATCAGCGCCATCGCCGCGGCGTTCTGGTCGTCGACTTCGCGCACCAGCACCGGGATCTCTTCCAGGCCGGCCATCTGCGCCGCGCGGAAGCGCCGTTCGCCGGCGATGATCTCATATCTGGCCGTTCCCTCGCCGGGTGCGTCGATGGGGCGCACCAGTACCGGCTGCATGATGCCCTGGGTCTTGATCGAGGCCGCCAGTTCGGTCAGCGAACCTTCGTCCATGCGCGTGCGCGGCTGGTATTTGCCGGCTTGCACCTGCGCAACCTTCAGCGAGGACGGCGAATTGCTCGGCGTGGCCGGGGCGTCGTCGGGATCGCCGCCGAGCAGCGCGTCGAGGCCGCGGCCGAGTCCCTTGAGTTTTTTGGTTGCCATGATGTTGAAGTGGTCGAGTTATCTAATTGGGAGCGCTCGAGAACCGTAGTGCGCATCGGAGAACGAAATGCGATGCGCGGCGGGTTCTCACATCGATTTGATGCGCTCGATCATTTCGGCGCCAAACGCAATGTACGCTTGCGCCCCCTTCGCGGACGGATCGAACACCACGCCCGGGATGCCGTACGACGGCGCTTCGGCCAGGCGCACGTTGCGCGGGATGATCGTTTTGAAAACCTTGTCGCCGAAGTGCTGCTCGAGCTGGGCCGAGACCTGCTGCGACAAGGTCATGCGCGGATCGAACATCACGCGCAGCAAGCCGATGATCTTCAGATCGTTGTTCAGGTTGGCGTGCACCTTCTTGATCGTGTTGACCAGGTCGGACAAGCCCTCCAGGGCGTAGTACTCGCATTGCATCGGGATGATCACGCCGTGCGCGCACACCAGGCCGTTCAAGGTCAGCAGCGACAGCGCCGGCGGACAGTCGACCAGGATGAAATCGTAGTCGGCGTCGACCTTGGCCAGCGCCTGCTTCAGGCGCCGCTCGCGGTTGTCCAGCTCGACCATCTCGACTTCGGCGCCGGCCAGCTCGCGGTTGGCGGGCAACACGTCGAAGCGCCCTGCTTCGCTGCGCAGGCGCGCCTCGGCCACCTCGGCCTGGCCGAGCAGCACTTCATAGATCGAGGACTCGAGCCCGGCCTTGTTGATGCCGGCGCCCATGGTCGCGTTGCCCTGCGGGTCGAGGTCGACCAGCAGCACGCGCTGGTCGAGCTTCGCCAGACCCGCCGACAGGTTGACGCTGGTCGTGGTCTTGCCCACCCCGCCCTTCTGGTTTGCTACGCAAAATATTTTTGCCATGTATGCTCTTCAAGCCATACCGTTCATACCATTTAAACGATATATACTGTTTATTCTGTATGTTGGTATTAACTGTTTATACTGTTTATTCATGATCGAAGGAATTGAGTTTAATCTCGTTTTTCCGATGCGCGCTCGATGAAAACCAGGTGCCGCTCCGCGCCCAGCCTGGGTACCTGCAGCGGCTCCACCTTCGTCACATTCCATGAGGCCGGTACCCGCTGGCGCTCCTCTTCCGGCGCGACCCCTTTCAAGGCGATGTATCGCCCGCCATCGGCCAGCAGGTGCGAAGACCAGTTGACGAAATCGGACAGGTCGGCAAAAGCACGCGAGGTGATGACGTCGAATTTGTCGCTGACCTCCAGTTCCTGGACCTTCATCGTGTACACGGTAACGTTTGCCAGGCCCAGCTCGGCTTTCACTTGCGTCAAAAAGGCCGTTTTCTTGTGCACCGTGTCGATCATCGACACTTTCATGTCCGGCCGTACGATGGCCAGCACGATACCGGGCAGGCCGCCCCCGGCACCCACGTCGAGGACGTTGTGCGCCTGCGCAAAAGCCGGTACCGCCGCCAGCGAATCGAGCAGGTGATGGGTCACCATCTGCATCGGGTCACGCAGCGAGGTCAGGTTGTAGACGCTGTTCCACTTGAACATCAGCCCCAGGTAATCCATCAGCTGATCTTGCTGGGCCGGCGATACGTCCAGCCGCATCTCGGCGATGCCCTCTTTCAAAACCTGGGTCAGGGTATTGCGGTCGAAATGCTTCATGCCGCCGATTCCTTGCTTGCGCTGGCTTCCAGCGCGGTGTCCGGCGCATTGGTAAACCCCTTGGCGCCGCGTTTTTTCAGGTGTACCAGCAGCAGCGAAATTGCCGCCGGGGTCACGCCGGAAATGCGCGACGCCTGGCCCAGCGTTTCCGGTCTCTGCTTGTCGAGCTTTTGGCGGACCTCGATCGACAGCGCCGTGATCTCGAGGTAGTTCAGGTTCTCGGGCAACTTGAGGTTTTCGTAGTAATCGTGGCGTTCGACTTCGCGCGCCTGGCGGTTGATATAGCCCGAGTATTTCAGCTGGATCTCGACCTGCTCCCTCACCGCCGCATCCTCGACGCCCGGACCTGCCAGCGCCTGGCCCTCGACACCCTGCATCGTGACCAGCGTGTCGTACTCGACACCCGGACGGCGCAGCAGATCCGCCAGGTTGTACTCGCGTTCGATCGCCTGACCGAGCACGCGCTCGGATTCGGCGGCGGCCAGGATGCGTGGGTTGACCCAGGTCGAGCGCAGGCGTTCCAGCTCGCACGCGACGGCTTCGCGTTTGCGCTCGAACGCTTCCCACTGCGCATCGCCGATCACGCCGAGCTGGCGACCGATTTCCGTCAGGCGCATGTCGGCATTGTCTTCGCGCAGCGACAGGCGATATTCCGCGCGGCTAGTGAACATGCGATACGGCTCGGCCACGCCCTGCGTGGTCAGGTCGTCGACCAGCACGCCGAGGTAGGCTTCCGAGCGGCCGGGCGCCCAGGCGTCTTTGCCCTGGGTCTGCAGCGCCGCATTGATACCGGCCAGCAGGCCCTGGGCCGCGGCTTCCTCGTAACCGGTGGTGCCGTTGATCTGGCCGGCGAAGAACAGCCCCTGGATCGCCTTGGTCTCGAGCGAGGCTTTCAAACCGCGCGGGTCGAAATAATCGTATTCGATCGCATAACCGGGGCGCAGGATAAAAGCGTTTTCCAGGCCTTTCATCGAACGCACCAGCGCCAGCTGGACGTCGAACGGCAGGCTGGTGGAAATGCCGTTCGGGTAGAACTCGTTGGTCGTCAGGCCTTCCGGCTCGAGGAAGATCTGATGCGACTCTTTCGACGCGAAGCGGTGGATCTTGTCTTCGATCGACGGGCAGTAGCGCGGGCCGACACCTTCGATCACGCCGGTGTACATCGGGCTGCGGTCCAGGCCGTTGCGGATGATGTCGTGCGTCTGCGCGTTGGTGTGCGTGACCCAGCATGGCAACTGCTTCGGATGCATCGCCGCATTACCCATGTACGAAAACACCGGCACCGGATCGAGGTCGCCGGGTTGTTCGGTCATCTGGCTGAAGTCGATGCTTCTGCCGTCGATACGCGGCGGGGTGCCGGTTTTCAGACGGCCCTGCGGCAACTCCAGTTCTTTCAGGCGGCTCGACAGCGAGACCGCCGCCGGATCGCCGGCACGGCCAGCCGTGTAACTCTGCAGGCCGACGTGGATCTTACCGTCGAGGAAAGTACCTGCCGTTAGCACGACCGCACGCGCGCGGAACTGCAAGCCGATCTGAGTGACCGCGCCGACGACGCGGTCAGCTTCGACCATCAGGTCGTCGACGGCCTGCTGGAACAGCCACAGGTTCGGCTGGTTTTCGATGCGGCTGCGGATCGCTGCCTTGTACAGCACGCGATCGGCCTGGGCGCGGGTCGCACGTACGGCCGGACCTTTGGAGGAGTTCAGGATGCGGAACTGGATGCCTGCCTCGTCGGTAGCGATCGCCATCGCGCCGCCGAGGGCGTCGACTTCCTTGACCAGATGGCCCTTGCCGATACCGCCGATCGACGGGTTGCAGGACATCGCGCCCAGGGTTTCGATATTGTGAGTGAGCAACAGGGTCTTCTGGCCCATGCGCGCAGACGCGAGCGCCGCTTCGGTGCCGGCATGGCCGCCGCCAACGACGATCACGTCGAATTCTGTCGGAAATAGCATTATGGAATGTGGTGCGAGGAGAGTTAAGCGAGGATTATAGAAGCTTTTTTCTGTCGGGCTTCGGTGAAGGGCCGAAAACGACAGAATTTGTTTCACGTGAAACCAAGTTGACAAGGTATGGATGAGCTTGTTATCGACAGGTGAGTACACCCATACTGAGCACCGAACCGACACTCGACCGGCCCAAAGCAATGCGTCGACTACGGTCGATAAGTCATTGCACTCATCTGCAAGCAAGTGCGCCCCGCTGCACCGGCGTCCGTCCGCTTCACCCAAATAAGGATGATGCAAATGGGTTACAAGCCTGCTGCAGCCAGTGCGAAGATAAATTCACACGAGCACACTTGATGAAGGAAGCCTTCCGCGACCACAACAGCACGACCATCGTAAGCACGCCTCGCTATCTGGGAGCACGGCAGCGTCACATGCGCTCAAAAGCTTCAGTCCGCGGGACTGTTTCACGTGAAACAGTCACCACCCGAGACGCACGAACGAATCGTATCCCGTCTTCAAGATGAGCAACATCACCACGACCAGGAACAGTTTGCGCACGAAGCCGCTCCCGTGCTTGAGCGCCAATTGCGTACCGACCAGCGAACCGCCGATCTGGCACACGGCCATCATCGCTGCCAGCTTCCAGATCAGATGGCCGCTGAAGCCGAACCACAGCAAGCCCGAGATATTGCACGCCACGTTGACAACCTTCGCAGCCGCAGAGGCGCCCAGAAAGTCGAAGCCGAAAAACCGCACGAACAGGAAGATCAGAAAGCTGCCGGTTCCCGGTCCAAAGAAGCCGTCATAAAAACCGATCGCCGCGCCGACCCCGACCGCCAGCCAACGCTCCTTCATCCCGCTGTGCAGCGGCGCGTGCACGCTACCAAAATCCTTCTTCTTGAACGTGTACACCGCGACCGCCACCAGGATCAAGGGCAGCAAGCTGCGCACGAAATCCGCCGGCACGCGTGTCACGGTCCAGGCGCCGAAGAAGGCGAGTCCAAACGCAGCGATCGCCGCCGGCGCCGCTGTACTCCATGCCACGCGCACCCGGCGTACGTACTTCACTGCCGCGACCGTTGTGCCGCACATCGAGGCAAGTTTATTCGTCCCGAGCAAGGTCGCTGGTATTTCCTTCGGGTACACGGCGAAAATTGCCGGAATCTGGATCAACCCTCCTCCACCGACGACGGCATCGACGAGACCAGCAAGGAAGGCCGCACAGGCCAGCAACACGAGATCGGACATGGGAGCACAATCGAACGAAAAGCGCCATTGTACGCCGGGGAAAGATGCTCGCCGTAACATGCCGACCGCCGGCCGCCTCGCCGCCTTGCCGAGCTCTGGAGTGAGCTTGAGTGGCCCCGTACCGCATCCGAAGGAAAACTCGCGATGAGGAGCATCCCTGCGTTCGGCTTCAGCACCGTGGCCAGCCTGGTATCCGAACCCGGCGCCAGTGCTCGTCTCGGGCAATTGGTCGCCGAACGCTTTCCTGCCGTTCGCCGTGCCCTGGTCTTGACCGATGCCGGCTTTCTGCGCACCGGCCTGGTCGAGACACCGCGCCTGAGCCTCGAGCAGCACGGCATCCAGGCGGCCATCTTTTCCAGCGTGGTGGCCGATCCGCCGGAAGCCGTGGTCCATACCGCCGTCGAACTCCTGCGTGCGCACCGCGCCGACATCGTGATCGGTCTCGGTGGCGGCAGCTCGATGGACGTTGCGAAACTGATCGCGTTCCTGGCCGGCACTGGGTCCAAGGTCACCAACATCGCCGTCGTCACCACCGGGGAGACCGCCAAGATGGGCATGGTGTCGCCGCAGCTGTACGCCGACCTGGCCGTGCTCGACGCCACGTTGACCCCGGGGCCTGCCGCCGGTGGTCACGGCCGCGACCTGCATCGACGCGATGGTGCATGCGATCGAAGCGTTTACCAGCAAGCACAAGAAGAACCCAATGTCGGACCTGCTGGCCAGGCAGGCATTACAGCTGCTGTCCGCGAACCTGGTCAACGCCTGCGAAAACGGCCGCGACCTCGACGCGCGTCAGGCCATGCTGCTCGGGGCCTGCCTTGCTGGCCAGGCATTTTCGAATGCGCCGGCGGCGGCAGTGCACGCCTTCGCCTACCCGATCGGCGGCATTTTTCACGTGGCACACAGGCTGCCGAATTCGCTCACCTTGCCGCACGTGCTGCGTTTTAATATGCCGCACGCAACGGCTCATTATGCCGAGCTGGCAGGGGTGGTCATGCCGCACGCCATCGGCAGCCAGGAGCACGCGCGCAGGCATTGGTCGTTGCGATGGAACAGATCGCCACCGTGACCGGTATCGAACAGACCTTACAGCAAGTCGGCATCACCGAAGCCGACCTCGACCGCCTGGCCGACGACGCCATGCTCCAGACTCCCTTACTGCCAACAATCCGCGCGAGCTCACGCGGGCGGACGCGTGCGCAATCTACGCCACTGCTTTGTAAGTGGAAATGGCCGTTCGCATCAGACCGGCGACGCGCGGCTGCCGAGGAAATCAAGCAGCAGCGCATTCACCCGCTCGTGCGCGGTCAACTGCAGCCAATGGTCGGCGTCGCGGATTCGCTCGAAGCGGAATCCGCTCTCGACATAGCGTGCCGAGTCTTGCATCTGGCGTTCGCCGAGTGCTGGATCGCGGTCGCTCCACAGGCCCATCACGGGCACTTTGACCCGTGGATAACTATGTGGAAAACTCATGTTGAGGTTGGCCCTGTAGTAGTTCAGCGCAGCCGTCAAACGCCCCGGTGCGGACAGGTCGCGCTTCCAGATTTCGGCCTGTCCAGGCTCGCTCGTAAATTGCCTCAACAAGAACCAATCCCCAGCGCGCAAGGCATGTTCAGCGATGCCCGGCAAGACGAATCCGAGGACATAGGTCATGCGCAAATGTTGCAGCAATCCAGCCTGTGCAATTGCCGATGGGTGGCCTGTGGACAACGTAACGAAACGCTCGACGCGCTGCGGCACCAAGGCCGCGATTTGCCAGCCGATGATCCCACCCCAATCGTGACCGATGAGCCGTACTTTCGGGATCTCGAGCGCATCCAGCAAACCAATGATATCGCTGCGTAATTTGACCAGCGTGTAATCGAAGACACCGCCCGGCGCCTCGGTACGGCCGTAACCACGCAGGTCCGGCGCCAGCACGCGATAGCCGGCTGCGGCCAGCACGCCGACCTGCTTGCGCCAGACGGCATGGGTGTCGGGAAACCCGTGCAGCAACAGGACCGGCGGCCCTTCGCCGGTCGTGGTCACGTGCATGCGCAGTCCGTTCACATCCAGCATCAAGGATTCTTCGATCACCTTGCCCTCCTCCGTTCCAGCCGTGCGAACCATTTTACCCGGCTCATTTCCAGGCGGCGCACCGGGTCTCGACCTTGGTCGTGTAGGCCTGGTCGCCCGGGATCGTCGCCACCACACGGTAATAATCTCACGGCGCTTTCGTTGCTCAAGTCCCAGTACGAGACAGGTATTTGCCTTCCGTCGAGTGTCCGCCGTCTGGTCCGATGCGATCCATTGCACCGCCTGCTGGGCGATCATCAGGGTCGGCGCATTCGTGTTGCCGGAAGTGATGGTCAGCATGATCGGCGCATCGACCACGCGCAGGCCGCGTACGCCTTTTACGCCCAGGCGGCTGTCGAACACGGCCGGCGGAGCGTCGGGTTGGCCCATGCGGCAGGTGCCGACCGGATGAAAAATCGTGATGCCGATGTGGCCGGCGGCTTACATCAGCTCGTCTTCGGTGCGGTAATGCGGCCCCGGCTTGCATTCTTCCGGCCGGTATTTCGCCAGCGCCGGCGCGGCGACGATACGGCGTGTCAGCGCAAGCGCGGCCGCGGCCACTTGCCGGTCTTCGAGTGTGCTCAGGGAGTTGGGCGTTATGTTCGGTAAATTGCACGCCGACACAACTTTTAGGGGCTGGCTCGCCTTCGATCAATAGCCGTTCGACGTGGCAGCCGGTCACGATCGTCAGATTCGGGCGGTGCGCCGCCGGTCTTGCAAATACTTTTGCCGTGTTCAGGCGGATGCCGCGGCGCTGATTGACCTCGAAACAGGCGCAGCCGGCATTGTCTCCACTGTTGAAATCGCCGACCGGCGCGATGCCGTTCTCGGCCGCGGCGGCGCGGAAGGCGTCGAGGATTTTCCACGATAAACGCAGGCGCTCGACGCGCCGCTCACCGCCGCTGCCGTGGATGGCGCTGGCGCCGGCGTAGTGGTCTTCGCTGCGTTTGAAACTCGGCAGCACCTGGTCCCAGCGCCAGGCCGGATGCCTCTCTTACGCCAGAAAGGCGTGCACCAGGACTCGGAAAACATCGACGGCGTGGACCGGCATGGACACCCTCGCATCGTGATTCGGCTAAGTCAGCTCTTGAATCAGCTTACCAGAGGACAGGTTCAATCTTGCAAAAATGAGCCCTTCGGTGCGGGTTTATCCGCTGTGGATAAGCATTTGCATATCCACAGGGACCGATTGTGCGAAAACGTGGTTTTTTACGCAGACCAAAATCTTGTCCAGTTTACTTACTCCGCAGATACAATGGCAGCCCACTGCCTTATGCCGCGCGTAAGCGTTTGATCTTGTGGACAAAACCAGCTTTATCCACAGATGAGTGCCAACGTTAACTATTACCACTATTCTGTATACAAGCTTTTGTTGGTAAACCTGAGAAGCCTTTTCAGGCCGTGGCATCCGCCAGCGGCAAACCGCCATTGCCGACGCTGTCGCTTCGTTCATGCGAACTGCAGAACGAGTGACATTGGCTGGTGAAAAAATTTCGTCGACTTCGGACAAGCTAGCGCTGCGTCAATGTCTCGACGTCGGTGAGGCCGATTTCTGACCGGCCAGCCTCCGCGATGAGCTGAAGACAAGGTTTGGCAAGCAAAATCATGGTCGCTGTGGATAAGCTCATGTATATCCACAGGAACGAATGTGTGAAACTGGCCGACTTCTCTGCGGCCGTTTTTTTGTCCAGTTTTGATCCCAGCCGCACACAGGCCTTGTCCAGCCGCTTGGAGCGTACGTAAACCCTTGAGCTTGTGGAGTAAACCGGCGTTATCCACAGTTCAGGCGGCGTTTACTATCACTACCAATTTGTATACTTCTTCTTATTTATATAAAACAAAGACGCTGGCGCGCTGCGCGCAACCCGCGTCGCGCTCGAAAAGGGGCAAAAGCAAGAAAAACAAGGAAAGCGAGAGAAGCAGGAAGAACGTCGATGCTGCCTACGCCAACACGCTGCCTACTCGAGACGGGCGTACGATTTGCTGGCCGTCTGCATGAGATCGATGAAGCGATCTGCAATCGCTGAGGAAGCCGGGACAAGCTCGAAGCCGTGACCGCTGGTCAAGCTGCAGGCCTGCACGCGGTGATTTGTCTGCAAAAAAAAAACGGCCAGCCAGCTGTGGCGTCAAGACAGCGCTGTCGACCTGCACACTCGGATTGTTCACGGCAAGACATCGTCCTGCTTCGCTCTTGCAAGCCCTGTCCGCCAAAATCTTTCAGCCTGCACAACAAAAACTGCTCCTCAACGTCTGGACTGTGGACAAACCGCTGCATATCCACAGCATTCGATGTGCAGAAACCGAGCTTTGACGGCTCGGCCGTTTTTTGTCCAACATCGATGCAAGCCCGATACAATGTTTTTCCAGCCGCTCCGTGCGCACCTAAACCCTTGAGCCTGTAGACAAATCCTGGTTTATCCACAGCTGGACAGGCGTTTACTATCACTACCAGTTTTTATATACATTCTTTTGTTTACATAACTTAAATGCGAAAACCGGTGCACAGGCATGCAACACCGCCCTGCACGCCTTTCAAAAGCCACCAGAAACGACAATAAAAGGAAAAAGCATGCGCCTTGGCATCATCAGTGCCTTGCACGAAGAACAGCAGGGGCTCGTAGAAGCCATGCACAGCCCCCACAAGCTCATGCACGGTATGCGTGAGTACTTTGTCGGACGGCTGTGGAAAATCGACGCTGTGTGTGTTTTATCGCGAATTGGCAAGGTTGCCGCTGCCATGACCGCGACAACGCTTGTGGAGAAGTTCGGTGTTACCCACATCCTGTTTACGGGTGTGGCTGGCGCCGGCGATGCCGGGATCCGTGTCGGCGACATCGTGGTGGCCGAATCGCTGGTTCAGCACGACATGGATGCCAGTCCCTTGTTTCCGCGCTATGAAGTGCCATTGACCGGTTTGACGCAGTTCCCGACGGACAGTTCAATGGCGCTAGAACTCGCCAATGCCGCGGCGCGTTTTCTCGACAACGAGCTGGCCGGCACGATCGACGCTCAGGAACGCGCCGTGTTCGCGCTCGATGCGCCGCGCCTGCACCGTGGCCTGATCGGCAGCGGCGACCAGTTCGTCAACGAGCGCGAGCACGTCCAGAGCCTCAGCAAGGCCCTTCCCGGGCTGCTGGCGGTCGAAATGGAGGGCGCTGCGGTAGCCCAGGTGTGTTTCGAGCTTGGCGTCCCCTACGGCGTCCTGCGCACGATTTCGGACAATGCCAACGAAAACGCGGCCACCGATTTCATGCGCTTCGTGAAATCGGTGGCCGCGCGCTATGCGTTTTGTATCGTCAGGCAGTTTTGCCTCGGGCATCAGGCGAGTAAAGTGTCGGCCGGTACGTCGTCGTAGCCCAGGTCGCGCGCCGCGACCGCGTGCGTGACCTTGCCCTGGCAGACATTCAGGCCATTTACGAGGTGGCGTTGTCGCGCAGCGCCGCTTTCACAAAAACAAACGCCGCGGTGCAGGCATAACCTACACCGCGGCGCGATCGCCATCTGCGCCGGCTTACAGGCCGAGCGTCATCAGGCTTGCGTTACCGCCCGCCGCGGTCGTGTTGACGCACAGCGCGCGCTCGGCCACCAGGCGCCACAGCGCGATCGGCGTGCCCTGGCGGGTGTCGACGATGCCGACGATCGCGCCCTGGCGTGCCGCCAGCTGGGCCAGCAGATTGCCTTTCAGGCCGGTTTCGACCAGCGCCAGCTGGACATCGTGATCCTCGAGCTCGGCTTCCGACACGAAACGGATGCGTTCTCTCACCTGGGCCGGCAGGCTGGTCAGCACCTTGTCGCCGTCGTCGGCCAGCACCAGCGCGCGGTTGCCGGTGACGAACACCGCAGCCAGCTGGTTCAGCAGCGCAGCCATGCCGGTGGCGGCGCACAGCACGGCGCCGCGCGGCACGAACGCGAGCTGGTTGCGCTCGCCGGTCGGGCCGGGCAGATCGAGCGTGACGCCATCCAGCGTCGTGTCGAGGTAATGCGGCGCCAGCGCCAGCACGTCCTGCTGGTTGTCGCTGCGCGCCCAAGCCAGCAGGGCCTCGAACACCGGATTGCTGCGCGGCGGGTGTTGCAGCAGCGGCGGCGCATTTTTCTGCAGGCGTTTCAGGTAGAGCGGACCGCCGGCCTTCGGGCCGGTGCCGGATTTGCCTTCGCCGCCGAACGGCTGCACGCCGACGACCGCGCCGACGATGTTGCGGTTCACGTAGATGTTGCCCACGTGCGCGCGTGTGGTGATGAAGTCGATGGTCTCGTCGATGCGCGAGTGCACGCCCAGCGTCAGGCCGTAGCCGGTCGCGTTGATGGCATCGACGACCTGCGCCAGCTCGCTGCGGCGATAGCGCACGACGTGCAGCACCGGACCGAACACTTCGCGCTTGAGTTCGGCCAATGAGCCGATCTCGAGCACCGTAGGCGGCACGAAGGTGCCTTGCGCATCCAGTTCCGCCGACAGATTCAGCGCAAAATATCCCTTGGCGGTCGCTTTCATGCGCTCGATGTGGGCCAGCAGGTTGTTGCGCGCTTCGGCATCGATCACCGGACCGATGTCGGTCGCCAGGCGGTCCGGCACGCCGACGCGCAGTTCCTGCATCGCGCCCTTGAGCATCTTGATGGTTTTATCGGCGATGTCTTCCTGCAGGAACAGCACGCGCAGCGCCGAGCAGCGCTGGCCGGCGCTGTCGAATGCCGAGCTCAGCACGTCCTGGACGACCTGCTCCGGCAGCGCCGAGGAATCGACGATCAGCGCGTTCTGGCCACCGGTTTCGGCGATCAGCGGAATGTCGCAGCCTTCCTGGATCGCGCGCTCGGCCAGCGTGCGGTTGATCAACTGGGCAACTTCGGTCGAGCCCGTGAAAATCACAGCCTTGACACGCGCATCTTGCGTCAGCGCAGCACCGACGGTCTCACCGCGGCCCGGCAGCAGCTGCAGTGCGCCTTTCGGCACGCCGGCTTCGTGGAACAATTGCACCGCGCGATAGGCGATCAGCGGCGTCTGCTCGGCCGGCTTGGCGAGCACCGTGTTGCCGGCCGCCAGCGCAGCCGCGACCTGGCCGGTAAAAATCGCCAGCGGGAAATTCCACGGGCTGATGCAGACGACCGGGCCGAGCGCGCGGCCATTGCCGGCCGTGCGGATCTCGTTGGCGTAATAGCGCAGGAAATCGACCGCTTCGCGCACTTCGGCGATCGCGTTCGGCAGCGATTTGCCGGCTTCGCGCACGGCCAGCGCGATCAGCTCGCCGAGGTGCTGCTCGAACAGGTCGCCGACGCGCGCGATGATCTCGGCGCGGTCGCCGGCCTCCAGCCCATCCCAGCCCGGCAGCGCGTCGCGCGCCGCTTGCAGCGCGGTGTCGACGTCGCTGACGGTCGCTTCGGTCACTTGGCCGACGATGTCCGCCGATTGCGCCGGGTTGATGACGTTCAGTGCGCCGACCGCTTCCAGCTGGCCGTCGACCAGCGGAGACGCCAGGTACTGGCGCGCGGCGCCGAGTTCCTGCGCCAGGCCGGCGAGCACGTTTTCGTTGGCCAGGTCCAGGCCGCTCGAGTTCTTGCGGCCGTCCGGATACAGATCGACCGGCAGCGGGATGCGTGGATGCGGCAGGCATCCGGCGGCGCGCGCCTGCTCGAACGGATCGGCCAGCAGGCTGTCGATCGCGATGCTTTCGTCGACGATCTGGTTCACGAACGAGGAATTGGCGCCGTTTTCCAGCAGGCGGCGCACCAGGTAGGCCAGCAGCGTCTCGTGCGAACCGACCGGCGCGTAGATGCGGCAGGCTTTACCCAGGTTATTGGCGCCGACCACCTGGTCGTACAGCGTTTCGCCCATGCCGTGCAGGCACTGGAATTCGTAATTGCTGACGCCATCGGCTTTCGCCCACGTATAGATCACGGACAAGGTGTGCGCATTGTGGGTAGCGAACTGCGCATAGATCACGTCGGTATTGGCCAGCAGTTTGCGCGCGCAGGTCAGGTACGACACGTCGGTGTAGACCTTGCGCGTGTAGACCGGGTAGCCGGACAGGCCGTCGACCTGGGCGCGCTTGATCTCGGCATCCCAATACGCGCCTTTGACCAGGCGCACCATGAACTTGCGGCCGCTGCGTTTCGCCAGGTCGACCACGAAGTCGATCACGAACGGGCAGCGTTTTTGATAGCCCTGCACCACCAGGCCGATGCCCTCGAAGCCAGCGAGTTCCGCATCGAACGCCAGCGCTTCCAGCATGTCGAGCGAGATCTCGAGGCGGTCGGCTTCCTCGGCGTCGATGTTGATGCCGATGTCGTACTGCTTGGCGAGCAACACCAGCTTGCGCACGCGCGGCAGCAGTTCGCTCATCACGCGCGCATATTGGGCGCGGCTGTATCGCGGGTGCAGCGCCGACAGTTTGATCGAGATGCCTGGGCCATCCTTGATGCCGCGGCCGTTCGAGGCCTTGCCGATCGCGTGGATCGCGGCTTCGTACGAGGCGTAATAATGTTCCGCGTCGAGCTCGGTCAGCGCCGCTTCGCCCAGCATGTCGTACGAATAGCGGTAGCCGCGCTTCTCGTTTTCCTGGCTGTTTTTAAGTGCTTCGCCGATCGTCTGGCCGGTCACGAACTGGTTGCCGAGCATGCGCATGGCGACATCGACGCCCTTGCGGATCAGCGGTTCGCCGCCCTTGGCGATCATGCGCGTCAGTGCGGCGCGCAAGCCGGTTTCGCTGTTGCTCGAGACCAGCTTGCCGGTGATCAGCAGGCCCCAGGTCGCGGCATTGACGAACAGCGACGGCGATTCGCCCAGGTGTTTTTTCCAGTCGCCGCGGCTGATCTTGTCGGCGATCAGGCGGTCGGCAGTTTCGTGGTCGGGAATACGCAGCAGTGCCTCGGCCAGGCACATCAGTGCGACGCCTTCCTCGGACGACAGCGAAAATTCGTGCATCAGCGCGTCGACGCCCGACGAACGCGTGCGTTTTTCGCGCACGGCCGAGACCAGGCGGTGCGCCAGCGCATGGGCGTCGGCATGCGGCCGCGCGCCCTGGCCCAGCAGCCATTCCACGGCCGTGGTTTCGTCACGGCGATAGGCGGCGGTGATCGCGGCGCGCAGCGGGGTCTGTTCGCGCCGGGTTTCGGCCTGCAGGGCGTCGAAGGGAACGAAAGTGATGGCCGGGGTGGCGGCAATGTTCATGGGTTGAATTCAGAGAGAGGATGAGGAAACGACCGTTTGGCCACACAGCAAAACGCGCCGTACCGGTTGCCCCGGCCGACGCGATTCACGATGAAGGATTTTGATTCGATTGTAGAGGGAATTCTTCTGGATTAATTCTGTTTTTACAGAAGACTAGCAATAGATAGTTTTTGGTGGGAGAATTCCACCAAATAAAATTTACGGACTGGGGCCGCTGCCAAGAGTGGCAACGCCAGGTCCCCCGGGTATAGTGGAGAACTAACTGATGCTGGACAAAATCAGCAAGAAAATCCTGGCCGAGCTACAAAGCGATGGCCGGATCAGCAATGTCGAACTGGCGGCGCGCGTCAACCTGTCGCCGGCGGCCTGCCTGGAGCGCGTGCGCAAGCTGCACGAGTCCGGCTACATCATGGGCTATACCGCCCAGCTCAATCCACAATTGCTGGATGTGTCGCTGCTGGTGTTCATCGAGGTGGTGCTGGACCGCACCACGCCGGAAGTGTTCGACGCTTTCAAGCAAAGCGTCCAGCTGATCCCCGAAGTGCTCGAGTGCCACATGGTGGCGGGCGGCTTCGACTACCTGGTCAAGGCGCGCGTCAAGGACATGGCGGCGTACCGCGAATTCCTCGGTAAAACCCTGCTGCAAAAAGGCGTGCGCGAAACGCACACCTATGCGGTCATGGAAGAAGTCAAGAATACCACCAAGCTGCCGATCAAATAAGCGACCGCTCGCCTTTGCGCTGGCTCAGGCGATCTTTTCCATCTTGTCGTGCGTCTCGGACTCCTGCGGCAGCGTCTTCTTGGCCGCGGCCGACATGCTTTCGAGATTCTTGCGCAGCCAACGGTGCGCCGGGCTGCGGCCGTCGCGTTCGTGCCACAGCATGTCCAGGTGCACGGCCGGCAGCTGGAACGGTAATTCTCTCCACACCAGCGCATCGGCGGCGCCGGTGGAGGCGATCAGGTGCTTAGGCAGCACCGTCACCAGGTCCGAGTTGGCCACCACCCGCCCTGCCGTAAAAAACTGGTTCACGGTCAGCAGGATGCGCCGCTCGCGGCCGATCTGGGCCAGCGCCTCGTCGACCAGGCCGTGGGCGCGGCCGGAAAAACTCACCAATAAATGATTCGCCGTGCAATAGCTGTCCAGGTCGAGCTTGCCCTGGGCCAGCGGGTGGTTCTTGCGCATCACGCACACGTATTCGCCCGAATACAGGCGCTCGTGACGGATCGGCGAGCCGGTTTCGTACGACAGCTGGGCTGCCACACCGGGGAAAAAGCCGACGGCCAGGTCGATGTCGCCGCGCAGCAGCATCGGCCGCGGCTCGCGCGTGGTCAGCGGCACCATGCGAATGTTGACGCCGGGCGCTTCCTTTTCGATCGAGCGCACCAGCGACGGCAGCCACAAGGCGGCGGTGGCGTCGGCCATCGCCAGGCGGAAAGTGGCCTGGGCCTTGGATACGTCGAAGGTTTCCGGCATCACCGCCGCCTCCAGCGCGGCCAGCGCCTGGCGCACGGCCGGCCACAGGGCTTCGGCGCGCGGGGTCGGTTTCACACCGTAGGCGGTGCGGATCAGTAATTCGTCGCCCAGGCTTTCGCGCAGGCGTTTGATGGCGTTCGAGACCGCCGGCTGGGTCATGGCCAGGTGACCGGCGGCGCGCGTGAGATTTTGCTCGGTCATCACTGCGTCGAAGACGCGCAGCAGGTTCAGGTCAAGCGTGAGAAAACTCATGGGGCTCCATTCGGCACGAACTTGTCTATGCAGTTGTCGATGACAGCAAGTGTAACCGATTCCATTCACAAACAGCATAAGCACTATCAGTGAACATGATTAGATTTATATGTTGCGTTGCACTACAGTTACGGTGAACTCATCGCTGACAAGATCATGTCCTTTTCTTCTACCCTCCTCCAGCTCCCGGTGACGGCCGTGCCGTTCAGCCAGCTGGTGCTCGTCATGGCGCAGCTGACCCTGCTGGCCGGCGTGCTGATGTTCTTCCGCCCGTTGCTGGTCGGCATCGCCCGTGCGCTGGTGCTGGTGGTGCGTCCGCGTCCGACCAAGGACGAGCTGGCTGCCCGCCGCAAGCTGCGCGCCGCCAAGCTGGCCGCGCAAACGGCGCAGGTTTCAAACAGCGTCGACGCCCGTACGATGGCATCGCGGGTTTGAGCCCCCACAGAATCAACGCTTAACGCTTTCACACGAGGCTTCCTCCTCGAAAACGGCGTCCGGTTTCTCGGGCGCCGTTTTTTTTCGCCCAAAGGCCAAGCCGTCGATCGCTTGACGCCGCTCGCGCCGCGCTTTGTCGCCCTCCCTCCTGTTTCGTCCGCTCGGAACGCCGCCAGCCCGGGATCTCACCCATTCTTTCACTCGACCCCTGCAACTTCTGGTCACATGGATTTTGTGCCTTTTTTTGCTGTTTTTATTTAACAATAAGTCGATACAGGACATGCTGATCAAAAAATCGACGATGCAATATTGTGAGTTATGTCTACACGTTACGGGAATTTATACGATATAGATGAGCTATGCTCACATATTGACCAGTCGAGATTTACTGTGCGGAATGGATGAGTTATCGCCAGGATGTGTTCAGATAATGCGCAGATGGCGCTATATTCAATGAAGAAAGTGCGTTTCATGTTAAGTAACGCACGTATGATAACTTTCAGTCAGTGTCGAAAAAATCGATCGAGTGATGCGCCGGCGATGTCGCCAATGCGCATGCTGGGTGACCTCATCCAGAAAAAACGACGGCATGCAGTCAAAAATCCAGGCGAAAAAAAACGCGGCACTCGGCCGCGTCGTTTGGGGGGATAACAGGCTTATTTGACGTCGCCCAGCAGCGCCGGCTTGAGCGAACGGTCGACCGGCCTGTCACCTATCCAGATGCGCAGGATCGCGTTATAAAAATTGAGGTCCGGGATGGGGCCGCCCAGCTTTTTGCCGTTCAATTCGGCTTGGGTGCCGGTACCGGGAATCCAGTCCAGGTGCAGGACATCACCTTTCTTGAGGCCGTTGACACTGGCGAACAGCTCGCCCATCCTGCCGATCTGGGACACGATGCGCTGCTTTTCGTTCTTGTCGACGTTATCGTTCAAGCCTTCCATGAAAGCCTTGCCGAAATCCTCGGACGAGACATCGCGCGCCATCTGGATCGTCACGCGGCGTGGGCCTTCTTCCTTGAGAATGTCGGCCGTGTTGTTTTTCTTGTCGGGCACGTACAAGCCGGCGGCATAAACCTTGACAACGAATTTGGTGCGCATGCCGGCGCCGTTCAGTTTGAGCTCTTTGCCGGCCACCTGGGCGGTATCGTCGAATTTGTAGCCGCTGACGTCGACCGATGCTATGGCCGGCAGGCTGACCGCCATGGCCAGCGCAGCGCCCGCCAACAAGCCACGGATCTTGGATGGCGTTGAAATCATGGAGTTCTCCTCAGGAATTAATATTATAGGGATCGAATAGTGCGTTCATTGTGCCTCTCAGCATTGAATAGCATGAGCGTGCTTATTTAGTGCAAACCAATGAGCACCGAATAATTCCATAATCCTTATGTGCGATTATTTCAACGCTGTGGCCATATGTCGAGCCGCCCTGATGCTGGGCGCATCCGACAGAGCTTGCGTCGATTCAGCAGGAAGGATCTTGCTCGCGCTCGATTGCACTCAGTACGGCCCTGGGATCGGCTGGTTTGGCCAGCTCGTCCGCTTCGCGGTCGGTCTTGGTGTCGACGTTTGGCAAGTCATGACGCAATTCTTCGAGCAAGGCGATAATTTTGCTGCACTTTTCGTCGGTCAGCAGATTGACTTGCAGGTCGAGGTGGGCATGGTGGTCAGCGAGTTTCGACATCCGGTTCTGGCGGATCAGGACTGTGGTCGAAATGATGAAGGCGTTCAAACTGATAATGCCCTGTAGCCAGAAGAAGGGTGGGTCGTCGATGCGCTTATGGCCGAGGTCGGGCATCAGCAGGTTGAGCGCGATCCACAACACGATGAAAATGATGTTCACCGCAACATAGCCCGGGCTGCCCAGGATGCCAGCCGTCTTTTCGACAAAACGCTGGGTCGCAGATAAATGCTCAGAATGGCGAGCGGAAAATTCGGCGATGGTGCCGATGTTCGCGCTGACCGAAGGAGGCAACTCCGTGCGCAGATCGTTGTAGGCTGGCTCGCTCATGAAACCAGCATACCACGGCCTTTATATATTCCGTTTACACGCAATGAATAGCGGCTCGGACGCTTGCCGAGCGGACAGGGGCTGCGAGGGACTAGGGAAGCTGTCAGGCGGCCTTGGCCTTGTCGGCGCTCAGGCGCTCGTATTTCGCTTGCAACTGGTCGCGCGTTTCGCGCCACTCCGGGTTGAACGGAATGCAGGACACCGGGCACACCTGCTGGCACTGCGGTTCGTCGAAATGGCCGACGCACTCGGTGCATTTTTGCGGATCGATCTGGTAATACTCCGCGCCCATCGAGATGGCGTCGTTCGGGCACTCGGGCTCGCACACGTCGCAATTAATGCAGTCGTCGGTAATCAGCAAAGCCATTGGATAACTCGAGTGATAACTTGGGTTAAGCCTTCGGCGCAGCGGTCATGGCGGCGATTTTATTTTGCAGCCAGCGGTTGACCGATGGGAAGACGAATTTCGACACGTCGCCGCCCAGCATCGCGATTTCGCGCACGATGGTGCCCGAGATGAACTGGTACTGATCGGACGGGGTCAGGAACAGGGTTTCGACGTCGGGCAGCAGATAGCGGTTCATGCCCGCCATCTGGAACTCGTATTCGAAGTCGGACACGGCGCGCAGGCCGCGCACGATCACCCGGGCGTCGTTCTGGCGCACGAAATCCTTGAGCAGGCCGGAAAAGCTCTCGACCTTCACGTTCGGATAATGGCCCAGCACTTCCTTGGCAATATCTAGGCGTTCGTCGAGGGAGAAGAACGGACGCTTGTTCTTGCTGTCGGCAACCCCGACCACCAGGGTGTCGAACAGACCCGATGCGCGACGCACCAAATCCTCGTGGCCGCGGGTCAGCGGATCGAAAGTTCCTGGATAAACGGCTACAACCATTGCGACTCCCTGGAGAATGCACCTGAATAGACGCGCATTATGCCTGAAATTTCGGCAGCTGCCCCCTATAGGGCAGGTTTTGCCCGGTTTCGCGCGGGTTTTGCCCTGCTTTTGCCCGGCTTCTGCACATTAACCGGGCACGTGCCGAGCCAAACGCTGTACCTGCAGCCGGCTTATCGTAATTTCAACAAGGTGTAATGCACCATGCCGGCCTTGTCAGAGCGGATCGGCTGCCACGGCGCCAGCCAGTCCGGCGGGCCCGACACGTTGGATGCGTCGGAGGCGTCGGACGTGTCCGACGCCTCGTCGTCGCCAAACGGCAGCACTGCACCCGACTCGGCGTAGACCAGGCCGCCCGGCGCGAGCAGGCCGGCGCACAGCGGCAGCGCCTGGCTCAGGAAATCCTGTTGATAAGGCGGATCCAGGAAGATCAGGCCGAAGCGCTGGCCACGCTGCGCCAGGTCGCGCGCGAGCGCGAGCGCGTCCGCGCGCAGCACCGATACCGTGTCGGCCTTCAGTTTTTGTTTGTTCGTTTCGAGCTGGCGCACCACGGGAAAAAAGCTGTCGACCATGGTGACGCTGCGCGCGCCGCGGCTGGCCGCTTCGAAGCCGAGCGCGCCGCTACCGGCGAACAGGTCGAGGCAATCGACTTGCGCCCAGGCGCCGGGCAGCTGGTGATTGATCCAGTTGAATACGGTTTCGCGCACGCGGTCGGGCGTCGGGCGCAGTCCGAGGGCGTCGAGCACCGGCAGCGGGGTGCGTTTCCAGGCGCCGCCGATGATGCGCACTTGCTGTGGCGGCCCGGGACGGCGTGGATAAGAGGGAGGAGCGGACTTCTTCTTTTGCATGGCCGGACTATAGCACGCGTTGTCCGAGCCGCGTGCCGTCCTTCGCTGCGCTGACAATCCGTCTATTTATTAGCGGCGAGCGCGTTGAAATCGTTGATCCAGCCTTGCATGCGTTGCTGTGCATGGGCTTTCTGGTCCGGCGTGGTGATGCGGATCGCCGACAGGATGAACTTCGAGGTGCTGTCGACATAAGCATCGAAGAATGCCTTGCGGTCCGGCGCCTCCATGCGGTCGAAGAAATCACGCAGCAGGTCGTGAATCGCCGACATGGTCTGCTCCTTGTTCATCTTTTGCTGGTGAATGCGCTGCAGCAGCGCGATGATTTTCTTTTGCCGCAGCACGCGCTCCTGCATCCAGACGTCGTTGTCGAGCGGGCGCGCATCGGACGCCTTGCGCAATTGCGCTTCCTGCTCGCGGCTGAAACTGCCGAACCACAGATTCAGCTGCTCCATCGCCTTTTTATAGCGCGCGTTTTTCTGGTCTTCGACACTGCCGCTCATGAAATCGCGGCGGAATTTGTCATTGTTCTTGGCGAACTTCTTTTCCATTTGTTCGATCTGGTCCGGCTTGATCGACATGGCCAGGTCCGCCAGCTGAGGCAGCGCCTTGAACGCTAGCAACTCGGTACGCGTCTTGATGTCGCGGTAGTCGGACAGCAGCTCATCCTGCGTCACGTTGCCGTCGGCCAACTGGCGCTGCATCTTGGCCAGCAAGCCGGCATAGTCGCGCAGCTGGGTGCTGCGGTGCCATTGGAACAGATTATCGATATCTTTCTTGACCCAGTCGGTCTGGTCGCTGTCGAGATCGAGATATGCGTTCAACCACCAGTACAGCAGCGTGTCACCGTGGTTGTATGTCAGGCGGATCGCGCTGCAGCCAGCGATCAGCACCATCATGGCGACCAGCAGCATCATGCGTGCGCGCTGGAACAGGGTTTGGGGCGTGTTAAACTTTTTCATATTTTTCCAACGACAAACTTTACTTGAGAACGGCTTATGAACGTAGTCATCCTCGCCGCCGGCATGGGCAAACGTATGCAATCCGCCCTGCCAAAGGTTTTGCATCCCTTGGCTGGCAAGCCGCTGTTGCGTCACGTTATCGATACGGCTCGCAGCCTGAGTCCGAAGAAATTATGCGTGATTTATGGGCATGGGGGCGCAGCGGTGCCGAGTGCGGTTCAAGCCTGGAGCGCCGAGGGTGAAGTCGCGATCGACACCGCCCTGCAGCAGCCGCAGCTGGGCACCGGGCACGCCGTGATCCAGGCACTGCCGCACATCGACGCGCAGGCGCCGACCCTGGTGCTGTACGGCGACGTCCCGCTGACCACGGGCGCCAGCCTGCAGCGCCTGATCGAAGCGGCCGGCGACGACAAGCTGGCGATCCTGACCGTGGTGCAGGACAATCCTTTCGGCCTGGGCCGCATCGTGCGCGAGAACGGCAACATCGTGCGCATCGTCGAAGAAAAGGATGCCGATGAGGCCCAGCGCGCCATCAAGGAAATCAACAGCGGCATCATGGTGATCCCGACCCGCTACCTGGACGGCTGGCTCAACGGCCTGCAAAACAACAATGCCCAGGGCGAGTACTACCTGACCGACATCGTGGCCCAGGCCGTTGCCGCCGGCGTGCCGGTGGTGTCGGCGCAGCCATCGGCAGAATGGGAAGTGGCGGGCGTGAACAGCAAGGTGCAGCTGGCCGAGCTCGAGCGCCGTCACCAGCTCAACATCGCGACCAGCCTGTTGGAGAAGGGCGTGACCCTGTTCGATCCGGCGCGCATCGACGTGCGCGGCGAGCTGGTCTGCGGGCGCGACGTCACCATCGACGTCGGCTGCGTGTTCGAAGGGCGCGTGGTGCTGGGCGAAGGCGTGACCATCGGCGCGCACTGCGTGCTGGTCAACACCGAAGTCGCGGCCGGGGCCCAGATCAAACCGTTCTGCCACCTGGAAGACGCGATCGTCGGCGACAAATCTCAGATCGGCCCTTACGCGCGCCTGCGCCCGGGCACCAGCTTGGGCGAAGATGTTCACATCGGCAACTTCGTCGAAGTCAAGAACAGCAAGATCGCCGCGCACAGCAAGGCCAACCACCTGTCCTATGTCGGCGATGCCGATGTCGGCTCGCGCGTCAACATCGGCGCCGGCACCATCACCTGCAATTACGATGGCGCCAACAAATCCCGCACCACGATCGAGGACGAGGCCTTCATCGGCAGCGACACCCAGCTGGTGGCGCCGGTCACCGTGGGTAAAGGCGCGACGCTGGGCGCCGGCACCACGCTGACCAAGGATGCGCCGGCCGGCAAGCTGACCATCTCGCGGCCGAAGCAGATCACGGTCGAGGGCTGGAAGCGCCCGGTCAAGGTCAAGAAATAAACTTATCCACTGTTTATACAAGGCAGGTCCACAGCAAAGCCACAGGATATCCCTAGGATAAACACAGGCTGATCCACCGGCTTTGCACAGCCCGTTCAACACGCTGTCCACAGAGTCATCCACAGGCCCGCACGGTCAACCGGCGGGCCTGTTGTCTTGTGGAGATGACTCTGTTGCATGGCGTGTCGCTACTGTGCTTGAACTTATCCACAGTGCAACCTGTGCTTCCGGACCTGATGACCCGGTTAGATCATGTTCCTGACGCAAGGCTGAGGAGACGTCGTCAGGCACGGTTCAGTACCTCGGGAACTTTCTAGGCTGCTTGTCCACAGCATGGTGTGGATGACCTGTGCATGACTTCGCTCTTGCTGTCCGCCCGTCAATCCAGGCTTATCCACATTATTCACAGGCCCCTGTGGATGACCTGTGATTTTGTAAACCCGGACTACACCGCAATGCGCGTCTCGAACTTGCTGCGGAAGGTCGAAAAATACGCTTTGACGTTGCGCACATTGCTGTGCGTCGTGAACAGGCGGTGCGCCAGGGCGTGGTAAGCAGGCATGTCCGCCACCTGCACCACCAGCACGAAGTCCGGCCCGGGCGAGACACGGTAGCACTGCAGTACGGCCGGCTCGGCCGCCACGATGCGCTCGAATTCCGCCATCCGGTCGGCGGCCTGGACATCGAGCGTGATCTCGACGATGGCAGTCAGTTTTACGCCGACCTTCTCCGGTGCGACGATCGCAACTTGCCGTTCGATAACACCAATGTCCGTCAGCTGCTTGACTCGGCGCAGGCAAGTTGGTGGCGAAACGTGTACCAATTCCGCTAACTCGGCATTGGTATGCGTGGCATCAATCTGTAATGCGTTCAGGATGCGACGATCAAGATCGTCCAATAGATCGCTTGGATTTGGCATATTTGAAAAAAATTCGACGAAGTATGAAAGAATATTTCTCTTCTAAGCAGGTATGAAATAATCTATCAAAATAAGGCGCGCACAGAAAGCATATTTCACGCCTTATGATCTACATTAGTGATATTAATCAACTTTTATTGGAGCCTTACCATGTGTGGTATCGTCGGAGCAGTAGCCCAGCGTAACATTACCCCTATCCTGCTCGAAGGTCTGAAGCGTCTCGAGTACCGTGGCTACGATTCCTGCGGCGTTGCACTGCACGTGGATGGGCATCTGGCGCGTTCGCGCAGCACCTCGCGCGTGGCCGACCTCGAAGCGCAGATCCAGGAAACGCATTTGCAGGGTTTCACGGGCATCGCCCATACCCGCTGGGCCACCCACGGCGCCCCGGCCACCCGCAACGCGCACCCGCACTTCTCGCCAAGCGAAGACAATGCCCGCATCGCGCTGGTGCATAACGGCATCATCGAAAACCATGACGAGCTGCGCAGCGAACTGACCGAACTCGGCTACGTGTTCCAGAGCCAGACCGATACCGAAGTCATCGCCCACCTCGTGGACCACATGTACGACGGCGACTTGTTCGCCACCGTGCAGCAGGCCGTCAAGCGCCTGCATGGCGCCTACGCGATCGCCGTGTTCTGCCGCGAAGAGCCGCATCGCGTCGTCGCCGCACGCCAGGGTTCGCCGCTGATCGTCGGCATCGGCAAAGGTGAAAATTTCGTCGCGTCCGACGCGATGGCGCTGGCCGGTACCACCGACCAGATCATTTATCTGGAAGAAGGCGACGTGGTCGACCTGCAACTGGCGCGCGTCTGGATCGTCGACGCCGACGGCCGTCCGGTCGAGCGCGAGGTCAAGACCGTGCACGCGCACACCGGCGCCGCCGAGCTGGGCCCATACCGCCACTACATGCAGAAGGAAATCTTCGAGCAGCCGCGCGTGGTCGGCGACACGCTGGAAGGCGTCACCGGCATCATGCCGGAACTGTTCGGCGACCAGGCCTACCGCGTGTTCAAGGAAATCGACCGCGTGCTGATCCTGGCCTGCGGCACCAGCTACTACGCCGGCCTGACCGCCAAGTACTGGATCGAATCGGTGGCGAAAATCCCGGTCAACGTCGAAATCGCCAGCGAATACCGTTATCGCGACAGTGTGCCGAACCCGCAGACGCTGGTCGTGACGATTTCGCAGTCGGGCGAAACCGCCGATACCCTGGCCGCTTTGAAACACGCGCGCAGCCTGGGCATGCACCACACCCTCACCATCTGCAACGTCTCGACCAGCGCCATGGTGCGCGAGTGCAAACTGGCCTACATCACGCGCGCTGGCGTCGAAGTCGGCGTCGCCTCGACCAAGGCCTTCACCACGCAGCTGGCCGCGCTATTCCTGCTGACGCTGACGCTGGCGCAAGTCAACGGCCGCCTGGACGACGAGCAGGAAGCGAACTACCTGAAGCAGATGCGCCACCTGCCGGTCGCACTGAGCTCGGTGCTGGCGCTCGAGCCGCAAGTCATCGCCTGGGCCGAGGAATTCGCACGCAAGGAAAACGCGCTGTTCCTGGGCCGCGGCATCCACTACCCGATCGCGCTGGAAGGCGCCTTGAAACTCAAGGAAATCTCGTACATCCACGCCGAAGCCTATCCGGCGGGCGAGCTGAAGCACGGCCCACTGGCGCTGGTGACCGAAGAGATGCCGGTCGTGACCATCGCCCCGAACGATGCGCTGCTGGAAAAGCTGAAGTCGAACATGCAGGAAGTGCGCGCCCGCGGCGGCCAGTTGTACGTGTTCGCCGACGTCGACACCCACATCACCTCGGGTGACGGCCTGCACGTGATCCGCCTGCCGGAACACTACGGTCTGCTGTCGCCAATCCTGCACGTCGCTGCGTTGCAGCTGCTGGCTTACCACACTGCGCTGGCGCGCGGCACCGACGTCGACAAGCCGCGCAACCTGGCGAAGTCGGTGACGGTGGAGTAAGTCCCTTGAGGGGAATCGGGCCGTTCGTTTCTGCTTGTAATCCGTTTCCGCCAGGTATCTAAGGTGCCGGCCTGAGTTTTCAGGCCGGCATTTTTTCAGTAGCTCCCGCCGCGCCATCAGTGCGAATCAGCTGGCAGGTCGAAAGTTCGAGCGCTTGATCGTTCGCATGACCTTGACGATCCGGCCCAGCAGGGAGGGCATCAAACCGCTGCGTTGCGTATTTTCCAGCAGCATCTGCTTTTGCTTCTCAACGAAATTATTGCGTGCATTTCTAAAGACACGATGGCAATGCAGGTAATACTGCATACGCGACCGGTAGATATCCAGGTTGGCCAAATCGCGCTGTACGCCGAGCAGCTTGAATTTGTACGGGTTACGTCCCCACAGCAGATGCGCCTCCTTCGCCCCACGCTCGATCTGTTCCTTGATGGCGAGATAGCAGCACAGCATGCCCAGGCTGTATTTTGCAAATCGCGGGTCGTAGCCGTTCAGATGCGAAAAATAATGGTCCCCAAGACGAAAGCTCAAACTGCCGCCGCATACTTTACCGTCGAGCAGGGCAACCACCAGCATGCCATGGGTCTTTGCCCGCTCGATCATCCACTCAGCGTCTTCGGGCGTTACGCCGAATTTGATGCGTTTTTCGTCGATGTTAACTTTCTTTAACTCGATGAGGTCTGACACATGCTGTTCAGCGATTGCCTGGTTCTCATAGGTTTCGAACGAAAACGCGGGAAAGTCGGCGCAAATCGATTTCATCTGGTGCCGGATGTTGTGGCGCAATTTGGAACCCAGGCGGGACAGATAGGCCTCGGGAGTTTCAGGCAAACTCACCACGATATCCTCGGCCTGCCCGTATTGTTGCCAAGGCAGCGACAGCGTTCCGATGTCCTTGCCGATCTTGGAAAACGAGACCCGCGAGACCGAAGGAAAGCGGCTGAACATGGCCTTTGCGAACCGTTCGATTTCTTCCGCCGCAAGCTGCATCATTTCATTGAACACCACGATGCTGCTGTTCTCACGCTCGAACAAGAAAACCGCCAGCGCCTGCTCGCCCCGGCGCGCGACATAGGCGTGAGCATGCCGCGCCCTGCGCGCAACGGCATGGTGGCAAAGCGAGGAATTCATGTGCTGGTACAACCGCACCAGCTCGTCGTCGAGTGACGGCGGCACGACGTCGTAGCATGAAATCGAGATCTCATGCGGCGACGCCTGATCACGCGGCGGCTGTACGGCCGGGTATTCAGGTTCAATGATAGCGGAACCATTCGACATGAAATTCACCCTAAAATGAGGATGCAGCCGCCATTTCGATGCAGATTGCCTGACTACGGATCCTGTTCCTCGGTCGAGGTTTCCAGCCGCACTTCGCCAAGCCCGATGACGCCGCCTTTGGGACTCTGGTCCCCACTGACCCGTACAAACCAAACCGACATGGCGCCGGATCGCGATGACGCCTTGTCGAAGGCGCTGCGGTCGATTCGGTAGCGCAACTGCACAGGGCCGCCGCCATGATGATGCGCCGCCCCATTGATCTTGAACGGGCCCAGTGTGCCGATGAGGATGGTTCTCGACCTGCTTGCGGCGGCCGTCGCTACGGGGATGCTCAGGACCACTTGGTAGTAATATCCTCCTGCTTTTCCGATTTCGCTGACTTCGACGTCGTCAAGGACGAGTTCGATGGAGCGGTAGCGTTTTGGATTGCCGGGCAAAAGCGCCGTACTGCCGGTCGCGATCTGCGCCAGGGTCTGCGTACTTTCCGTGCTGACCGGCAACTGGACACTGATCGAGCGCTCATCGAGCCCGACGTCGAACGCGCCGCCGAGCGCGAACGTCTGTTCGCTGGTCTGGCGTGGCGGAGACAACCGGAACGCGCCGACCGCCGGCAGCACTGCGCGCAGGTCTTCCGGCGTGGCCTGCACGCGATGCACGTCCGCAGGCGTCAGCTGTGCCAACGGCAACTTGCTCGGAAGCGATTCGCTCTGGTAGCTGTATGCCAGCGTCGTGCGCGTGCTGTAGGTCGATGATCGCGCCATCGTCAGCGAGCTCATGTACGTGTGCGATCCGGACCAGTACGTGTTGGTCAGCGCCGGCATCTTGCGCCCGCCGCCGGCATTGACCCAGGCCACCCACAATCTGTCGACATTCGCATGGTGCAGCCAGAAGATCGGGTCGGTCGGCGACTGCAAATCGGCCATCCAGCTGCCGATGATGTCATGCACCGGGTTATGCGGCGCGCCTTCGAAACTCGGTTCGAAGGCCTTGGATGTACCTCTGGGAAAATTGATGAGCGTCGAAGAGAATGGCGCCATCGTCAACGCTTGGCGGACGTTGGTATTGACACGCTGGATATACAGCGGATTGCCGCCGTTGGGGTTGGTGAACTCGGCCGGTAATGCCGGGTTGGTATAGTAATCCCAGTAGGGCAGAACAAGTTTGGTATCGCCGGACACGCTGCGCAATTGCCGTTCGAAGTAATACAGGTAACCGCGATGCCAGGCCAGAAAATAGGGCGCCGAATGTGGACATTGGTACAAGTGGATATTGGTCCAGTACGACCAGCTCCTGGGGTCGTTGGCATTGGTATTGGCCTTCATTAACTTGACCGCCTTGATGAACGAGTCGTAGCGCGGCGTCGTCTTGAACGACTGCCATTCGGGACGCACCGTCAAGGTGGTTTGGCCAAATACTGTCGGTGCGATCGTGGAAGCTCCCAATAACAGCGCCGAGCGTTGCATGAAGTTTCTTCTACTCACTTCAACATGCGTCATCATCAGCTCCCTGGAAAGCTTGTGCATTCGATGGCTGCGCGTTTGCGTATCGCATCCAGTCATGGCCGATTTGTCTGACGCTGGCGCATACCCGCAATGCATCACCACCTTATTCCCCGAAGCCCTAACTGGGTTTGATAAATCTGATACCTGAATCGGATTATCTAAAGGCAATCAATTTTGTTGTATAAATCCCCCGGCAGCGCGATACGAGCGCAGGCAGGTAAACTAAGTCTCGAGTCCAATCGCTAACCGACGTATCCAACTAACACTTTCGATGAATATCGGACGTATCATCGCCCTCTCCATCCGCCCTCAGGGCGCCGCGGCGCCGCAGCGGCTCGACGCGGTCGATGCCATTGCCGGCAGCGGCCTGGCGCATGACGGGCATGCCGATCCCTCGTCGCCGCGCCAAGTGCTGCTTGCCGATGCCGGCACATATTCGCAACTTGAGCTGCCAGAACACACGCTGCGCGAAAACCTGCTGCTCGACGTCGACACGGCGCAACTGCGTTCCGGCACCGTGCTGCATATCGGCGATGACGTGCTGCTGCGCTTGATGTTTCAGTGCGAAGCTTGTGGACAACTCGACCGTTATCGACAGGGTCTGGCGCGTGCACTCGGGCCGCGCCGCGGCATGCTGGCGCGCGTGCTCAAAGGCGGTGTGATCCGGGAAGGCGATGCGGTGCGCGTTAGCGGGATCTGCTTGCCGGCCTGGTCCGACGATTGGCGCGAACGCGTACGGCGTGTGCTGAATGCGGCGCCGCCGGATGCCGTGGTCGAGTACGCCCAGCTGGCGCGGCTGGCCGGGGTGCAGTCCAGTTATTGCCGGGCATTTCCGCGCATGCTGGCCAAGCTCGGACCCGGGTATGCGAGAAAGGCGGTGGCGCGGCAGGCGCCGCCGTCACTGGTGCGCTGGAACGGCAACGGCTTGTTCGACGATGCACCGGCGCAGTCGATTCAGCCAAGCGCGATCTCGTAGCGCACGTCACGCCGGTCGTGCGTCTGCGGTGCGTCAACCAGGTAGGCGTCCCAGCCGAGCCGGCCGGCCTGGTCGTCGCCGAGCGTGACGCTGCGCACGTCGGCGGCGCGCAGCACCAGCTCGATTTCGTATTCGAGCGTAAGACCGGTGAACAGGGACAGCAAGGTGCGCAGCGCGCTCGCCGCCGTGCCGCCCGGCAGGAAGGCGGCGAATCCGGGACCATCGAGCGGCCCGGCGATCAGGCGCAGGCGCAAATCCCGTTGCCAGACGCGCGCCCCGGTCAGTGCGGTCCGGCCCAGCGTGGCGCTCGGACTGCCGAGCGTGCTTTGCTGGGTTGGTGGCACCGCGTACCAGCTGCCGACGAATTGTTCGACCTCGACCGGCTGGCCAAAATAATCCGACAGCACGCGCGCGATCTGCACCGCGGACACCGGCCGATGCCGGATTGCCGCGGCAAAATACCCGATGGTTGCGTCCTGCAAACCACCCTCGCGCGCGCGCAGGCGCTTGCGCAAGGCCGGTTGACCGAGCCCGGCCAGGTGGAGCAGCAAGGGCAGAAAACCATCGTCGTTCTTGCCCTGGTAGTGCAGCTCCAGCCGATATTTTTTCCATGCCGCATAAAACTGTGCCAGCGATCGGTTCGACAGCGTGTCCAGGAAAGCGCGCGGGCCGGGGTCCTTGTGCTGCAGCTCGTGTTCGGCGATGCGTTCGGTGTAATGGACCGGCAGCACGCCAGTGCCGCTCAGCAAACCCATGAAGGCGGGCCGTACGCGGATCGCCTGTAGCGCCGACGATTGCACCGCGGCTGCCAGCGCTGGCGCGTCGTGGGCGATGTCGTGCGGCTCGGTGGCGATCGCTTCCAGCTGGCTGGCCGGAGAACCGAGCGAGGTCGAGTTTTCGAAGCGCAGGAAGCGCGGCGCCACGTCCTGTGCGGCCACGCCGCGGCGGCGCAGCCAGAGCTCGAGCACGCGCACCGCCTGGAAATAATCGAAGCGGTAGGGTTCGCGGAACAGGCACTCGATTACAGCAGGCTCAATTCGCCGCTTCGTGCTGTGCATGTGAATAAGGTCTCGCCGGATTTGTCGGAGACGATCGCCAGTTGGGTAAAACTATTGGCGTGCACCAACAGTGCAAGAAAACGCTCGAGTACGTGGGCGAACGCGTGGATGCCGCTGCCGATGAAGGCTTCCGCGTCGACCAGCAGGCGCACTTCGACACCGCGTACCAGGCAGGGAAACGGATTACCCGGCAGCCAGGCGCTGGCCGCGTGCTGGGTGACGTCCTTGATGGCGCCGATCTGGCGCTGCGACGACGGCGAGCCCGGCAGGTCGTACAAGGCCAGGGTCTCGCGCAGCGCGTCGGCGCCGCCGGCGGTCAAGGTCAGATGATTCAGCGACAAGTGCGATACCAGGCGCCAGTGCGCGTTGTAGCCGCGCTCGAAGCGGTAGGCGTGGGTCGGCTTGCGCAGGAAGCTGATAACGCGCGTGTTCGAGCCGCCGTCGAGGAACAGATCGCCGCCGCGCTGGCCATACGACAGCAGCGAGGGCAAATCGCGGTTGGTGCAGGTCAATTCGATGTTCAGTGTGCTGGTTTCGACATCGGCCGGGTCGAAGTCGATGTCGACGATGGTGATCTGGGTCTCGAAGCCGGGACTTTTATCGGCCAGCATGTCGTCGCGCCGCAAGGCCCAGTAATGGCCGCCGCGCTGGCGGTCGTGCCCATCGCCGCGCTCGGCGTTCTGGGCATGCTTGAGCGAATAAAACGGCTGGAATTCGACGATCGTTTCGCCCTGCGGCGTCTGGCGCACCAGGTTGACCGAGTCGATCGCGTACACCTCGTAGCCGTAGGCGCGGCGCGCATCGGCGAGCACCGGATAGCTGGCGCTGGTGTGGGTCAGGCGGATCGGCTCGCCGTGCTGGCGGAACAGGTTCACGACCGGTGTGCAGCCCAGCAGCACGTTATTCGGCGACAACGTGCCCAGCATGCGCGCGAGGTTGGAATCCGAGCGGATGCCGGACAAGGCCAGGTGCAGCGTCAGCGTGCGCGTGCGCGGCGGCAGGACGCCGGTAAGGGCAGCGAAATCGATGTCGAAGAAATTGAATTTTTCGGGAAAACAAAAGTATTCGGTGAGCAGGCGATAAGCCTGGTGCGAGCGCGATGGAAAATCGATCAGCGCGTCGTGGTCGCCGAAGCCGGCCGGGCTGACCGGAATCGCCTCGAGCGCCACCCAGCGGCCGTCGCGCTCGCTTTCAACGTGGGCCGACACCACGCGCATGAACAGCGCATCGCGCAGCGCCGCGCAGAACGAAGGTTCGCCGTCGATGAACACGCGCAGCCTGGGCAGCGCCAGGTCGCGCAGCGCGGGCTGCTCGGCGGTCATGGCGATCGTCAGGCTGATGGCGGCACTGGCGCCGGGCGGCAGGCGCACCGTGTCCGGCGGCTGGACGATGGCCGAAAAATGGGCGCCGACCAGGTCGAGCGGCGCCACCGTCACCGGGTACACGGTGCGGAACGTGCAGGCCGCGCCGCGCACCGGGCGCGTGTTCAGCTGCGTGCCGCGCGCGATCACGCCGGCCGTGGTCGGCTGCTGGGCGCTGCCGGGCTCGACGCGCGCGATCGAGCACGAGGGAAACGGCCGCAGATAGTGCGGATACAGCACTTCGAACAGCGCTTCGGTGAATTCCGGATAATCGTCGTCGAGCCGCTTGGCAATGCGCGCATTGAGCAGGGCAAACGATTCGATCATGCGCTCGATGTGCGGATCCTCGCACACTTCGCCGCTGATCAAGAGGCGGCCGGCAATCTTGGGATAGCGCTCGGCGAAGTCGCGCAGATGGCGGCGCAGGTAGCCGAGCTCTTGCTCATAATAAGGAAGTAATTGTTCCAAGCTCAGGCTCCCGCGTTCCCAGCCGCGGCCCGTCCGGCCTTGCTGATGCTGTAATGCAGGGAAGATGGTTGCAGGACCGCATCGAAGTTGACCGGTTCCTGCGAGGTGCTGGCGACCAGCAGGGCCGTGATCGAGAAATTCAGGCGGTTGACCATCTCGTCGCGGACGTCGAGCGATGCCTTGGCGTTGCGCAGCCTCGGCTCGTGACGCGCGATCGTTTGTTCCAGGCAGGCGCAGATGTAGGCGCGGTCGGCCGGGCTGGACAGCGAGCGGTCGGCGAAATCGTTGAGGCCATAGCTGACCACCGATTGCTCGCATTCCGGAAAGGGTTGCAAAGCATCCTCGTGCAAGGACGAGCGGGTGTTGAGCAGGGCCTCGAGGTCGCGCGCCACCGCATCCTTGAACTCTTCCAGCGACAGGCGCGAGACCGTGGCCCCGGTCGTGCGGACCGGGACGCCCAGCAGGCGGTCGAACAATCCAGGCGTGAAACCCTTCATCGCATCTCCCTTGTCTCGGTCGATTCGCGGCGTTTCGACCGCTTCGAAAGCAAAATATTTACATAGTCGTGGCCGAAAAAACAGTTCAGTTGGATGCTGTCCACTCATCCGTTGAGCGACCGCAAGCGTGGACATTGTTGCGGTACAAACGCCGAGCAGAAGGGCTAATGTTGGCCGCTGGCGCTGTCAAGATCGAGACCACCGATGGGAGGCAAGCGGCATGAGCGGCAAGATACTCTGGGGTGAAGGCCTGCTGTTGCGACCGCAACACTTTCAGCGCCAAGACCAGTACCACGAACAGCGCTTGCACAAGAATATTCACGCACTCCAGCCGTATGCCTGGGGCGTGGAGCGGCTGGAGGTCGACCGCGATGCGCTCGGCAGCAACGTGCTGCGCATCCTGGCGCTGTCGCTGCGCTTCCCGGACGGCGAATGGATCGATGCGCCCGGCGCCGACGAACTGCCGGCCAGCATCGACCTGAGCCAGCTGCCGCAGGGCCAGCAAAGCGTCACCTATTACGCCGCCCTGCCCGCCTTGAAACCGTTCGGCGGCAACGTCGCCCAGCCGGGCCAGGCCAACGGTACGCTGCGCTTCGCCCAGACCAGCCAGGACACGCCCGATCTCTACACCCAGGCCGCCCAGGTGCAGATGGCTTGCCTGGCGACGTCGATGCGGCTGGTGGCCGAGTTCGAGCCGCGCGACGCCTACCTGCACCTGCCGCTGCTGCGCCTGCGCCGCGCCGGGTCCGGCGGGTTCGATCTCGACACCGGCTTCGTGCCGCCCAGCCTGTCGGTGGGCGCGGCGCCGATGCTGTTCCTGCAGCTGCGCCGCCTGCTCGATGCGCTGCAAGCCAAGGTCAGCGCCCTGGTCGGCCACCAGCGCGAGCCGAGCCGTAACGTGATCGAATTCCGTTCCGGCGACATGGCCTCGTTCTGGCTGCTGCATGCCGCCAGCAGCGCCTGCGCCACGCTGGCGCATTACGCCCAGCACCCGGGCGCGCATCCGGAGCGGCTGTACGAGCAGCTGCTCGGGGTGGCCGGTTCCCTGATGACGTTTTCCAAGAGCTGGACGCTGTCCGACCTGCCGCCCTACCAGCACCAGGACCCCGGACCGGGCTTCACCAAGCTGCACGCGATCATCCGCGAGCTGCTCGACACCGTGATCTCGTCCAAGTACTTCGCCATCGTGCTCAGCGAAGTGCGGCCTTCGTATCACCATGGCATGCTCGACTCGGGCAAGATCGACGACAAGACCACGTTTTATATCGCCGTGTCGGCCGATCTGGCGGCGCTCGAGCTGGTCGATGCGGTGCCGCTGCGTTTCAAGGTCGGCGCGCCCGACGACGTCGAGAAATGCGTGCTGGCCGCCCTGCCCGGCGTGCGCCTGCAGTACACCCCGCAACTGCCGGCCGCGGTCCCGGTGCGGCCCGACACCTGTTATTTCATGCTCGATCCAAAGGGGCAGATGTACGAGCGCATGCTGCAGGCGCAGTCGATCTCGATCTACGTCCCGTCCGGCATCAAGGAATTGAAGCTCGAGCTGTTGGCGGTGGCGGCCTAGCCATGCAAGCCCCGTTCAACGCGCTGACGGGCATATCGGTCATCGCCTGGCTGCTCGTGCCGCTCGCTGTGCTGTTGGCCTTCCACGGCATGCGCCGCCTGGCGCTCCGGCCTGCCACCGGCGCAGCCTCGGCCGAGGTACCGGCTGCGCTGGCCCACCCTGCATCGGCTCCGCCGCGCGCGCCGGTGCTGGCCATGCTCGGCGCTGCGCTGCGCTTGCCACACGGCGCCTCACCCGAGCAATTGGCGGTGGCGCTGGCCGGTCAGCGCGCGCGCGTGGATCTCGATCCCGAGCTGATCGACGATGACGGCTTTCCGATCATCTCGGCGCGCAGCAAGCATGCCTGCGACGCGGTGTTACGGGACGACATCGCGGCCTGGCTGGCCGCGCAGGGCATGGCCGATCCGTGTTTCAGCGACGAGCAGTGGCGCGCCCTGACGCTGGCGACGCAAGTGACGGCCGAGCTGGCGCAGCAGGCCGCCGGCCTGTGGCTGGGCGCGGGCAAACCACAGCGCCTGCTGCGTTTGATTCCCCTGCTGCCGCCCGGGTGGGATGCCACGCAGCGGCGTGCGGTCAGTCAGTGGCTGGAGCATACGGTCACGCAAGCCGGCTGGCCACCGGCCCAGGTCGAGCTGGCCGACACCTTGTCCGCCGCCTCCGCCTCCGCCTCCACCGCAGCCAATGCCGACCCTGCCGTTGCCGCCAATCCGGACGCCGATGGCGCCAACCCCGTGACGGTGCTGAACCGGCTGGCGCATGAAGCGGTCCTGGTCAATGCTCCGATGAACGCGCTGGTAGTCGCGTGCGCATCCCACGTCGGCGCCCAGACCGTCGCGCACTGGCTGGCGCAAGACAGTTTATTCAGCGCCGAGCAGCCGCGCGGCCGGATTCCCGGTGAAGGCGCGGCCGGTCTCCTGCTTGCCGACCAGCGCCAGATGCATTCGATCGCCGGTACGCCGTTCGTCCGCCTCGAGGCGCTGCAGGAAACCCGCCGCGCCACCTCGGCCGATGCCGACGAGCGGGTCGATCCCAAGCCGCTCGCCGACCTGGTCCGGCACGCACTCGAGCATGCCCGTATCGCGCCCGCCGACATCGCCCTGGTCGTGGCCGACACCGGCCAGCGCTCGAACCGCGTGCTCGAATTGATGGCCGGTACGGCAGCGCTGTCGCAACTGGATACCGGCGACGATTTCGTGCGCATCGGCCTGGCCTGCGGCAATTGCGACGTCGTGGCGTTCATCGCCGCGCTGGCGCTGGCGCGGCATCATGCCCTCGGGTGCCTGGGTCCGGTGCTCTGCATCAGCAATGAAGATGCCTTCCGCCGCATCGTGACGGCGGTGCGGCCGGCGCAGGTGCAGGTGCATGAACTTACCCAGGGACCCCCACGATCACGCTCGACGCCTTGAACATGGCCGTGGCCGGCTTCCCCGGCGCCAGTTCGAGCATGGTCGCGCTGTCGTTGGTGATGACGGCCGCGACGCTGCCGCCACCCGCCAGGTCGATCACGACTTCGGTATTGACCGCACCCGGGGTCAGGCGCGCGATGGTGCCGCTGAGCTGGTTGCGCGCCGAAAAGCGGGCTGCGCCGGTGTCGGTGGCCAGGATCACCGACGACGACTTGATCAGCGCAAACGCCTGGCGGCCGGGCTGCAGGCCCAGGTGTTCGGTGCTGTCGCGCGTGACGATGGCGACGATGCGCTGGCCGCCGGCGATGTCGAGTTCGATCTCGTCGTTGACCGCACCGGATTGGATCCGGGTCACGGTGCCGAAGAACTGGTTGCGTGCGCTGGTTTTCATGTTGAGCCTGCTCATCAGGGTAAGGTCGTCGGCGATGCCGGCGGCGCGCTGGTTGAGTTGGGCGACGAAATCGCGGTGGACCTGGTCGATCAGACGGAAGTTCCTGACCAGTTGTTCGCCGCGCGCGGTCAGGCGCGTGCCGCCGCCGCCCTTGCCGCCGGTGAGGCGCTCGACCAGCGCTTCGCCGGCCAGGTTGTTCATCGCGTCGATCGCGTCCCAGGCGCCTTTGTAGCTCATGCCGATCGCCTTGGCGGCCTGGCTGATCGAGCCGGTCTCGGCGATCCTGGCCAACAGCTCGACCCGCCCGGGGCCGCCGAAGTTTTCGCCGCCGACTGTCATCCAGACCGTGCCCTGCAGCGCGATCGGCTTGTGTTGCGCATCCATGTCACTCTCCAGAAATCCAGTCCGGAAGCATAGCCCCAATCGGGCGCGGCCGGGCGGCGCTCATCGGCAGTTCGCTATATACTCGAATATATAACGCTCTGATGACCTTAGCCCCTATTATGGAAAGACACGTGCAACGCATTGCCGGCCTGCTGGCCATGATCGCCTGGACCGGCCTGGCGCAGGCCGATGAGGTCCAGGTCGCGGTGGCGGCCAATTTCACGGCGCCGATGCAAAGAATCGCCGCCCAGTTCGAGCACGACACCGGCCACAAGGCGGTGCTGGCGTTCGGCGCGACCGGCAAGTTTTATGCGCAGATCCAGAACGGCGCGCCGTTCGAGGTCTTGCTGGCGGCCGACGACGAGACGCCGGCCAAGCTCGAGCAGGCCGGCCAGACCGCGCGCGGCATCCGTTTTACGTATGCGATCGGCAAGCTGGTGCTATGGTCGGCCAAGGACGGCTACGTCGACCCGAACGGCGCCGTGCTCAGGGCGGGCCACTTCGCCCACCTGGCCATCGGCAACCCCAAGACCGCCCCGTACGGCGCGGCCGCGGTGGAAACGCTCAAGACACTGAACTTAATGGATCGTCTGCAGTCCAAACTGGTACAAGGCGAGAATATTTCGCAAGCCCAGCAATTCGTCAGCACCGGCAACGCCGAGCTCGGTTTCGTGGCGCTGTCCCAGGTCTGGCACGACGGTAAGCTGAGCAGCGGGTCGGCCTGGATCGTGCCGTCGAATCTGTACAGCCCGATCCGCCAGGACGCGGTCATCCTCAAGAAGGGCGAGGCCAATCCTGCCGCACGCGCACTCACCACTTACCTGCGGTCGGACAAGGCCAGGGCCATCATCCGCAGCTTCGGCTACGCGCTGTAAGCATGCTCGATGCCGCCGATGCCGCCACGATCTGGCTGACGTTCAAGCTGGCGCTGACCGTCACCGCCCTGCTGCTGGCGTTTGGCACGCCGCTCGCATGGTGGTTGGCGCGGTCGCGCGCGCGCCTGCGCCACGTCGTCAGCGCCATCGTCGCCTTGCCGCTGGTGCTGCCGCCGACGGTGCTGGGGTTTTATCTGCTGTTGATGCTCGGTCCGAACGGCTGGATCGGCAAGCTGACCGAGGCGCTCGGGCTGGGCTTGTTGCCGTTCACCTTCGCCGGACTGACGCTGGCGTCGGTGTGTTATTCGCTGCCTTTCGTGGTGCAGCCGCTGCAGAATGCCTTCGAGGCGATCGGCGAGCGTCCGCTGGAAGCGGCGGCCACGCTCGGCGCCGGACCGTGGGACCGCTTCTGGTCGGTGGCGGTGCCGCTGGCGCGGCCGGGCTTCCTGTCGGCGGCCGTGCTCGGCTTTGCGCACACGGTCGGCGAATTCGGGATCGTGCTGATGATCGGCGGGAACATCCCCGGCCAGACGCGCATGCTGTCGGTGCTGATCTACGACCACGTCGAGGCGATGGAATACGCGCAGGCGCACTGGCTGGCCGGCGGCATGCTGGCGTTCAGCTTCCTGGTGCTGCTGGCGCTGTATTCGCTGTACCCGCAGGCGATCCGGGGACGTGCGGCATGACGGCCCGGGCGCCCGACACGCTGCGCGCACGCTTTCGCATCGAGCGCGGCGGCGGTGCAGACAATGAAGGCGGTTTCACGGTCGACGTCGAGCTGGACCTGCCCGGACGCGGCATCAGCGCCCTGTTCGGCCATTCCGGCTCGGGCAAGACGACCTGCCTGCGCGCCATCGCCGGCCTCGAGCGAGCGCCGGGCGGCTACGTCGCGCTGGGCGACGAAGTCTGGCAAGACGAGGCCAGCGGCGTGTTCGTGCCGGTGCATAAACGATCGCTCGGCTACGTGTTCCAGGAAGCCAGCCTGTTCGCGCACTTGTCGGTGCGCGCCAACCTGGCGTTCGGCTACAAGCGCATCCCGGCCGCGCAGCGCCGCTTCCACGTCGACGAGGTCGCGCAATTGCTCGGCATCGACGCCCTGCTGGAACGCCGGCCGGACCGGCTGTCGGGCGGGGAGCGCCAGCGCGTGGCGATTGCACGGGCGCTGCTGGCGTCGCCACGTTTGCTGCTGATGGACGAGCCGCTGGCGGCGCTCGACCACCGCCGCAAGCAGGAGATTTTGCCGTATCTGGAACGCATGCACGACGCGCTGTCGATCCCGATCGTCTACGTCAGCCATGCGCCGGACGAGGTCGCGCGCCTAGCCGACCACCTGGTGCTGCTCGACGCCGGACGCGTGGTCGCCAGCGGCGCGCTCACGGAGACGCTGGCGCGCGCCGACTTGCCGCCGGTGTTCGCCGACGATGCCGGCGTGGTGCTGGACACGGTGCTTGCCGGCCACGAGCCGGACGCCTTGTCGCGCCTGGATTTCGATGGCGGCGTGCTGTACGTGGGACAGCGCAAGGAGGCGATCGGTACGCGCCTGCGCTGCCGCATCCATGCGCGCGACGTCAGCCTGGCGCTGGAACGGCCGCCGAGCTCCAGCATCGTCAACCTGCTGCCGGCCACCGTGACGGCGACCGTCGACACCGGCACGCCCGGCCACGTGCTGGTGCAGCTGCGCATGGGGGCGTCGCCGCTGCTGGCGCGCATCACGGCGCGCTCCCGGCGCGAACTGGACATCGCGCCGGGGCGCCAGGTCTGGGCCCAGATCAAGGGCGTGGCGCTGCTCAGCTAACCAGCAATGCGCCGATTAAAAGGCTCAGCGTACCCGGCGCATCGACGAAATGCGGTTGTTCATGCCTTCCAGGAAGGGGTAGCGACCCGGGCCGAACACCACACACTGGCCGCGGAAGTCGGCATGTTCGCAGAATTCCCAGCGGCCTTCGCGGATGACCAGCGACACCGCGCGGTCGTTGAAGCCGATCTGGTTCAAGGAACGCAGGTCGCCCGACACCGGCACGGCGGCGCCTTCGAAGCGCGGGGCCGAGAACAGCTCGACGGCCGGACCGCGGTGCTCTTCACGCCATTCTTCACGGCGCTCTTCGCGTTGCTCACGGCGCTCCTCGCGCTCCTCACGCCATTGCTCGCGGCGCTCGTCGCGTGCATCGCGGTCGTCCTGCCAACGGCCCGGCGGCCCGCCACGCGCTACTTCGCGCACCGACGACACCGAGTCATTCATGCCGGGCAGCCCGCGGTATTCGCCCGGTCCAAACTGGACGCAGCGGCCGCGGAAATCGCCGTCCGAGCACAGCTCCCATACGCCCGAGCGCACGATCAAGCTCGATACGCGGTCGTTGAAATCCATGCGGCGCAGGTCGCGCGCATCGCCCTGCAAGGTCACGCGTGCGCCGCGGAAGTCGCTGTCGGCAAACAAGGTCAATTCGCCGGCGACGGCGGCGTGGGTCAGGGTGGCCAGCACGGCGGCGGCGGCAAGCAGGCGTTTCATGTTCTCTCCAATCGGGGTCGTGCGCCCAGGGCGTCTGTGCCTGTAACGCCGCAGGAGGGCGCAAGGCAGACAGTGCCTTGTAACAAATTCCTACGCCGGGCGCCAGGGGCGCCTGCTAGCCGGCGACCGGCGCCGCCTCGATCTGTTCGGTGCGCAGCAGGTCGACGATGCGGCCGCCGAGCGCTTCCAGCTCGGCCTGGTTGGAGACATTGCGGATGCGCCGCTCCAGCGTACGGCGCTCGCGGATGAAGACCGACCAGCCGACCGCGCAGCCCAGGTAGCCGGCGCCGGCGTGGCATTGGCTGCAGCAGCCGATCATGAAACTGAGCCCGTCGGCGGGATCGTACTCGAGGCACCAGCCCCAGTCCTCGCCGTTCGGGTAGCCGGTGACGATGCCCTGGCGGCACAGGCCCTGGGCCAGCCACAAGGCCAGCTCGAAGCCGTAGGCGCCGGGATTGGCCTGGCAGGCTTCCGGCAGGGTCGGCAGGAATTTCTCGGACGAGAACTCGACACGCCAGATCATCGGCACCCCCAGCGGTGACAGACTTATCGACTTCGGTAAAAACGGCGGCTAGTCGATCCAGTGTACCCCAGGGGTCATGGCATGGCGATAAACTTTAGCGCTTCAGGCGGCCAGGCGATTGGCCATTGCCTTGCCGCGCTCGACCGTCATCTGCTCGGGCAGCGCCACGCCGTTTTTCACGGCGGTGAGCTCGGCCAGGATCGAGATCGCGATCTCGTACGGCGTCTTGCTGCCGATATACAAGCCGATCGGGCCGTGCAGCTTGTCGATCTGCGTCTCGGTGAGGTCGAATTCCTGCAGGCGCTCGCGCCGGCGCGCATTGTTGGCGCGCGAGCCGATCGCGCCGACATAGAACGCGTCGGTTTTGAGCGCTTCCATCAGCGCCAGGTCGTCGAGCTTGGGGTCGTGGGTGAGCGCGATCACGGCGCTGCGGCTGTCGAGTTTCATCTCGAGCACGACGTCGTCCGGCATCTCGTGCACCACATTCACGCCGGGCAGGCTCCAGCTGCCGCGGTATTCTTCGCGCGGGTCGCACACGGTGACCTGGTATTCCAGCCCGACCGCGATCTGGGCCAGGAACTGCGACAGCTGGCCGGCGCCGATGATCAGCATGCGCAGGCGTGGGCCGTGCACCGTCACCAGCCGGCGCGCGTCGATCTGCAGCTGCTCCTCGGCCTGGCCGGCGCCCAGCTCGACCGCGCCCGTGGCCAGGTCGAGGGTGCGGCGCGTCAGCACGCGGCGCTGCGCCAGGTCGAGCAGTTCGGTCATGCGGCTGTGGCTGCCTAGCGGCTCGACCACCAGCTGGATGGTGCCGCCGCAGGGCAGGCCGAAACGGTGCGCCTCGTCGGCCGAGATGCCGTAGGTGATGACTTCCGGCTGCGTGCGCACGATGCCGTGTTCGCGCACGGCGGCGATCAGGTCGTCCTCGATGCAGCCGCCCGAGACCGAGCCGACCACCATGCCGTCCGAGCGGATCGCCATGGTCGCACCTTGCGGGCGCGGGCTCGAGCCCCAGGTGCGCACCACGGTCACGTATTCGCACTTGTAGCCGGCACGCAGCCAGGCGTCGCAGGCGTGCAAAACTTCGAGATCGATGCTGTCCATGTCGGTCCTTTTTCCTCAAACGTGAACCGAATGCTAACGCAAATCGGACAAGCGCGAGCGCGCCGGTCAGCCGTGTGCGCTACCGGTTCAGGCGTCGGCGTATTCGGCTTCGAGCTCGTCTTTACGAGCGTCCGGGGCGATGTGCAGGATCAGGACCGCGTTCAAGGGGACGGCCGGGTGCGACGCGCGGTGCTTGGCAAACCAGAACACGTCCTCGATCTCCTCGTCCTCGTGCGAGGTCGTGATCACGGCGCGCTCCTCGGGCGCGTCCTCGTAGTCGACCGCTTCCAGCGCGGCGTCGTCGACGGCGTCGCGCCAGGCTTCACAGTCGTTCCCCCAGGCCAGCAGGACGCTGCAGCCGGACGCCACCAGCCAGCGGCTGGCGTCCCACATCCAGGATTCGGTAACGTCGTCCTCGACCAGCACGATGGCCAGGAAAGGCGGCAGTTTCAGTTCCGGCAGCTCGGCGTCGGCGGGCAGGTGAAGGTAATGCAGGGATTTTGAAAGCGTATTGGCAGGCATGGCGCAAGCTTAACATCGGCGGCGGCCCGACGTGCGTGCCGGATGCCCAGCACGGCGCAGGTTGCTGGCATACTATGCGGTAACCCGCCATCCAGGAGCCCCATGAAGACCCTGAAGACCTCGCAGATCCTCGCATCGATCGCGCTCGGCTGCACCGTGCTCGCCGCCGCCGCACCCCAAGCCGCCCAGGCCGCCATTCCGGTGTACCGCTACGTCGTCAAGAACACCTATCCGCACGACACTGGCGCCTTTACGGAAGGTCTGTTCTTCAGGGAGGGCCAGCTGTACGAGAGCACCGGCCAGAAGGGCCATTCCTCGCTGCGCAAGGTCGACCTGAAAACCGGCCGCGTGCTGCAGAAGAAGGAGCTGGCGCCGGAGTTCTTCGGCGAAGGCACGACCGCGGTCGGCGCCAACATCGTCAACCTGACCTGGCAGTCGAACGTCGGCTTCATTTTTGACGCCAAGACCTTCGCGCTCAAGGGCCGTTTCAATTACAAGGGCGAAGGCTGGGGCCTGGCCAGCGACGCCAACCACGTCTACATGAGCGACGGCAGCGCCGACATCCGCATCCTCGACCCGAAGACGCTGGAAGAGCAGCGCCGCATCCACGTCACCGCCGACGGCAAGCCGATCACGCAGCTGAACGAACTCGAACTGGTCGAAGGCCAGCTGTTCGCCAACGTCTGGGGCACCGACGTGATCGCGCGCATCGACCCGGACAGCGGCAACGTGGTCGGCTGGATCGACCTGACCGGCCTGCTGCCGCCGGACCAGCGCGGCACCACCAACGTCGACGCGGTCCTGAACGGCATCGCCTACGAACCGAAGGGCCGCAAGCTGTACGTCACGGGCAAGTTGTGGCCGAAGCTGTTCGAGATCGAGCTGATCCAGGTGCAACGGCCGTAAGGCTTACTGCGTGACCGCGATCACGACCTTGCCGAAGTGCGACCCCGACTCCATGTGGCGGTACGCCTCCTTGACCTGGTCGAAGGTAAACACCCGGTCTACCACCGGCTGGATGCCCGAGGTGTCGGCGAAGCGCATCACTTTGTCGAGCATCGTGCGGCTGCCGACGTAGATGCCGACCATGCGCTTCGAGGTCGCCAGCAGCGTGGCCGGATTGACCTCGCCGCCGAAACCGCTGACGCCGCCAATGATGGCGATGCTGCCGCCCATCGCGGCGGACGCCACCGAGCGGTTGACGGTGCCCTGGCCGCCGACTTCCAGCACCACGTGGGCGCCGACGCCGTGGGTGGCGCGCAGCACCTCTTCCTGCCATTCCGGGAAGCTGCGGTAGTTGATCGTGTGATGGGCGCCCAGTTCGCGCGCGCGCTCGAGTTTCTGGTCGCTGGACGAGGTGATGATCGCCTTCAGCCCGGCTGCCTTGGCCAGCTGCAGGCCGAGCACCGAGACGCCGCCTGTGCCGAGCAGCAGCACGGTGTCGCCGGGGCGGACGTTGTTGCTGGATTCGAAAATCGCGTTCCACGCCGTCACGCCGGCGCACGGCATGGTGGCGGCGTCGACGAAGCTCATGGCTGCCGGGATCTTCGCCAGCGCATCCTCGTCCAGGATCACCTCTTCGGCCAGCATGCCATCGATGTCGCCGCCGAGCGCGTGGCGCACCTTTTCCGGGGTCACCGGGCCGTCCTGCCAGTACGGGAAGAACGAGCCGGCCACGCGGTCGCCGACCTGCACCCGGGTCACGCCCGGGCCGACCGCCAGCACCTCGCCGGCGCCGTCCGAGCACGGCACGATCGGATTGTCGACGGTGACCAGGTAGTTCCCGCTCGCCACCATCAGGTCGCGGTAATTCAGCGACACCGCATGCACGCGCACGCGCACCTCGCCCGTGCCGAGTTCACGCTCGGGAAAATCCACGCACTGCAGCCCGTCGATCCCATCGCCGGGAAGAATCTGGTAAGCCCGCATCTCGTCCTCCATCCAAAGGTTGCTGTCGAAAGGCTGACATTGTGACGCGAATCCTGGACGGGCCGGCGCACGGTCGTGCGAAAGCTGCCTGCCGGAAAAGCCATGAAAAAAAAGCCCGTCCTGGCGACAGGAACGGGCTCGGTGGCGACAGTGCCGCTGTCAGTAACGACGGGGCGGCGTGACGCTATAGTTTTGCTTCATGAAGCGGGCCTGCACCTTTTTCATTACATACCCGGCGATGGCCATCATGATCAGCTTGCGCATGGAACCTCCTGTTGAGTACAAGGCGACGCGGCGCGACATGCGCTGCGTCCGACGTCGATCACCTTAACCCGAAGCCGGTATCGATGGCGCAGGGTTCGTATGGACAACGCCAAGGCTCACTTCGCACTCAGCTTCGCCTTCTGCGCCGGAATGAACTCCTCCATCACCGCCTGCTTCATCAGGTTCGGCGGCAGGATGCCCTGGGCGATCACGAAATCGTTGAAAGCCTGCAAATCGAAACGGTCGCCCAGCGCGATCTCGGCCAGCGTCTTGAGCGCTTCCAGCTTGACGTAGCCGTAGTAGTAGGACGTTGCCTGGCCCGGCATCCGGTACGAGTAGCGGTCCACTTCCGACTGCGCGAATGGCTCGGACAGCACCACTTCCTTCATCAGGAAGGCTTTCGCCTGCTCGGGCGTCATGCGGCCCAGGTTGATCTGCGGGTCGAGCAGGGCGCGCGCCATGCGCAGCAGGCGGATCTGCAGCGCGGCCAGCTGCCCTTCCGGTGGCATGTAGGGCAGCACCAGCGCTTCCGAATACAGGCCCCAGCCTTCGACGTTGGCGCTGTTGAAGGCGAAGCGCGCACGCGCCACCGACATGCCCTGCTCGACCATCGACGCGAACTGCAGCTCGTGGCCGGGACGCGCCTCGTGCGCGGTCACGCCCCACGACACGGCCGAGTAATCGAAGTCGTTCATGCGCTCCTTCGACTTCGAGTTCGGGTTCGACAGCGGGATGACGAACTCGCCATACTCTCCGGTGTTGCCGATCAGGCGCGGCGGGTTCATGAACGGCGCCGGCGTGCGCGCCGCCTCGGCGTCGGTCGCGATGCGGATGTTGGCGTCGCGCGAGGGCAGCGTCACCAGGTGGTGCTGGCGGATGATGGCTTCGATGTCTTTCAGGCGCGAACGGTAGGACGGCAGCAGCTGGTCGGGCGCGATCGAGGTTTTCTTCAGTTCGCGCAGGACGTCGCGGTAGTCGTTCGAGGGCAGATGGCGCTGGGCCGCGATGCCGTTGGCCACCACCTGCATCTCGTCGCGCACCTCCTGGAAATCGAAGCTGGCGCGCTCGATCATCTGGTCCGGCGCGATGTCGACGCCGACGTTGAGCAGGCGGTTCACGTACAGCGCTTCCGGCAGGCGCACTTCCTTGCGCGCGCGCGGGAGCACGCTGGCGCGCACGAAGGCGTCGTAGTCCTGCACCTGTTTTTTGAGCGCGTCGAAGTCGGCTTCCCAGCCGGTCACGTTCGCCTTCTTGAACATCTCGGCGATGCCGTTCATGTAGGTCGCGTTGTTGTGCAGCGCTTCCTCGACCTCGCCGACATACGGGCCGATCAGCGACTTGTCGCCCAGTCTCTCCTCGGTGCGGGCGCGCGCCAGGGTCGCGATCGGGGTAGTGCCGGCGTCGCGCCCGGCATAGCGCTTCAGGCGCACCAGGGCCAGCTTCTGGCGCGCGGGTTTGTTGCGCGGCTCGAGCAGCGCCTGCAGGCCGCCGTACACCAGCTCGCCGACGTTGGTGTAGTCGAGCAGGTACTGGCGCTCCAGCTTCATGGTGGCGATCTGTTTTACACGCGACTCGATCAGGATGTCGAGGTCCTGTCTCACCTTCGGATCCTGTTCGGCCGCGCGTTCGCGGCGCAGGTCCGCCAGGCGCTTCTCGGTGTCGGCCAGTTCCCGCTCGTAGGCGCCCGGCTTGAAGTCCGCCACCGCCGTGTCGAAACTCTCGTCGCCGACTTCGCTCGCGGCTTCGGGGTGGTAGCGGCCGGTGTCTTTCAGCACGGGCTGCGTGTAGGCGTCGCTGCGCGCGACCCAGGCGGGCGGCGTGGCGGCGAAGGTGCTGGCGGAGGCGAGGACGAAGGCAGGGATGGCGGCGAGACCGAGACCGATGCGGGACATGACTTCCTTTGTGCGATGGCGTGAGTGAGACCCGTGCGGGCGACGCTCGATTCTAGCCCATCGATTCATCCCGGTCACAACGGGAAAAATCCCTGCGCGCGCGTGAGGCGCGCGCGCAGGGCAGTGCCGGTCAGAACGCGTAGCTGGCGCGCCCGTAGACGTAACGGCCGCCGGTGCCGAACGGCGTGTAGTTGGCGAACGGGGTGTTGCCGGTCGTGTTGAGCGACGGCGGCAGCGTTTCCGAGTACTGGTCGAACAGGTTGTCCGCGCCCAGCGCCAGGTTCAGCTTCGGCGTGACGGCGTAGCGCACCTCGAGGTCGGCCAGCGTGTGCGGGTGGATCACGAAGTCGAAGGCCGGCGTGGTGCCCGGCGACAGCACTTCGCCGTAGCGCGTGGCGCGCGCGGTCACGCCCCACTGGCCCAGCTTCCAGTTGACGCTGGCCGTCAGCTTGTTCTTCGGCTGGCCCTTCTCGAGCGTCAGCACGTTGACGCGGTCGAACAGGATCGGCGCCGGATTCAGCGCCGCCAGCTGGGCGGTGGTCGGCACCTTGGTGACGTCGGTATGGTTGACGTTGCCCGCCAGCGTGAAGTCGAAGCGCCCGCTCGCGCCCAGGTTGAGCGGGTAGTTGGCGACGATATCCACGCCCTCGGTGCGGGTGTCGACGCCGTTGATGAAGAAACGGCCGCCGCCCACGCCGGTAAAGCCTTGGCCGGTGATGTAGTTGCGTACCGTGGCCGAGGTCAGGTTCTCGGACAGGATGATGCGGTCGCGCACGTTGATGCGGTAGGCGTCCACGGTCAGGCTGAACGGGTCGAAGCGCATCACCGCGCCGAGCGAGAAGTTGGTCGACTTCTCGGCCTTGAGCGGCTTGGCGCCGAGCGCGACCGCGACCGGGTCGGACGGTTTGAAGGTCGTGATCTCGAACGGCACGCCGTTGATGAAGTTGGTCGAGGTGGACGTGAAGTTCTGCTGCTGCAGCGACGGTGCGCGGAAGCCGTTCTGGACCGCGCCGCGCAACGCGAAGTTGCGGGTGAAGTCGTAGCGCGCCGACAGCTTGCCGGCCAGGCTGCTGCCGAAGTCCGAATAGTGCTCGCCGCGCACCGCGGCCGAGGCCAGCAGCTTGTCCGTCAGGTTCGCCTCGAGGTCGGCGAACAGGCCGACGGCGCTGCGCGAGGTGTCGATGGCGTTGGCCGGACGGAAGCCCGGGAACACCTGGGCGCCCGGTGCGGCCGGGGTGCCGCTCGGCAGCACCACGCCGCCGTAGCGGTAGGAGTCCGGTTCGCCCGCCTCCAGTTTATAACCTTCGCGGCGCGCCTCCAGGCCGAGCGCCAGGTTCAGCGGCGAAGCCAGGCCCTGGACGTCGAACTTGCGCACGCCGGTCAGGTTGTAGACCAGCTGGTCGTACGAAAAGCCGCCGGCATCGAAGCTGGTCTTGCTGCCCGCGCCGATCGAGGCGTTCAGCGTGTTCTCGATCTGGTAAGACATCTTGTCCTTGCCGTACACCAGCGAGCTGTCCATGTCCCAGCCGGCCAGGGTCCAGCTGAAGCCGGCCGCCGCGCTGTAGTCGTCGACGGTCGGCGCGATGATCGGCAGGAAGCCGTCCGGGTAGATCGACAGTACGTTGCGCGCGTCCTGCGCCGGACGGAAGTAGCCGGCCGAGCGCGCGTCGCGCCGCTGGTAGCTGCCCCAGGCGTAGAACTTGACGTCGGGCGTGAGGTCGTTGCCGGCGTTGACGAAGACGGTTTTCTGCTTCATCTCCGGGTCGCCGTACCAGGCGTCGAAGCGGTTGATGGTGTTCTCGCGCGGATCGAACGCGCCTTTCACTTTCGGGTATTGCTGGCGCACGTCGTAGCCGCTGCGCTCGGTATGCGCCTGGTCCTTGTATTCGGCCGCCAGGGTGACGAAGCCGGTTTCTCCCCACGGCAAGCCTTTCCAGGCGCTGACGGTGGCGGTCTGGCCGTCGGTGCGCTCGCGCTTGGACGGACCGCTCCAGGTGCCGCCGGCCGGGGTGACGTCGTTCAACAGGTCGTATTCGGTCTTGTGGGCGCCGTAGATGACGGTGCCTTCGCCGCCGCTGCGGTCGGTGCGCAGGCGGACGTTGACCACGCCGGCGATCGCATCCGAGCCGTACTGGGCGGCGGCGCCGTCGCGCAGCACCTCGATGCTCTTGACCATCGCTTCCGGGATCGTGTTCATGTCGACCCCGGCCGAACCGCGTCCGATCGAGCCGTTCAGGTTGACCAGCGCGGACGCGTGGCGGCGCTTGGAGTTGACCAGCACCAGCGTCTGGTCCGGCGCCATGCCGCGCAGCGTGGCCGGACGGATGGTGTCGGTGCCGTCGGTCAGCGATGGACGCGGGAAGTTGAGCGAAGGCAGGGCCACCGACAGCGCCTGGGTGAGTTCGGTCGAGCCGCTGCTTTTCAGGGTCTCGGCCGAGATGACGTCGACCGGCGACGCGGTGTCGAGCACGCTGCGGTTGGCGACCCGGGTACCGGTCACGACCACGGTGGCGGCGTTCGCGCTTGCGCCGTCGCCACCCGCGCCGTTGCCCATTTCCTGGGCTTGGGCAAGACCGCCGGCGAACAGCGAGGCGATCGATACAGCCAATACGGTTTTTGCTGGTACAAATCGTTGTTGCATCTTCTTCCTTCGTCATGGGTGGGGGCGCCGCAATGCTATGCAGCAAGCTTGATCCCATACTGGCGGTTACGCGCACGTGTTGTCAATACAACTAGAACACGCAGTGTAAATATGCAACACAAGTGCACCGCAGCGGCGACGAAGGAAGAGTCAGTGGGCCAGTTCGAGCTGCCTGATGTCGCCGACCGCGTAGCCCTGGGCGTAATCGATGCCGAGCGCGCGCACCGCGTCCAGCGTCGGCGGGTCTTCGACGTACTCGGCGATGGTGCGGATGCCCATCACGTGCCCGACCTCGTTGATCGCCTTGACCAGCGCGCGGTTGATGTCGTTGTGCGCGATGCCGCGGATGAACACGCCGTCGATTTTCAGGTAGTCGACCGGCAGGGTGCGCAGGTAGGCGAAGGACGACAAGCCGCTGCCGAAATCGTCGAGCGAAAAGCAGCAGCCGAGCGCGCGCAGCGCGGCGATGAATTCCTGGGCGCGCGGCATGTTGGCGATGACGGCGGTCTCGGTGATCTCGAAGCACAGCTGGGTCGGATCGACGCCGTTCTCGTCGAACTGGGCGACGATGTGGGCGAGCATGCCCTCGTCGCCGAGCGACATGCCGGACAGGTTGACCGAATACACCGGCGGCGGCATGCGCTGCACGCTGCCGGTGGCGGTGTCGGGCATGCCCATGCGTGCGCGCTCGCGCGCGATGTGGCGGCAGGTGTGGGTCACCACCCAGCGGTCCAGCGGCGCCATCAGGTCGTAGCGCTCGGCGGCCGGGATGAAGGCGCCGGGCAGGATCAGGCCGGACCCGTTGCCCGACTCGTTGCCCGACTCGTTGCCGGCCTCGTCGCCGTTCTCGTTGCTGGCGATCCGCAGCAGCACCTCGTAATGGCCGTCGTCCGCGCCGTCGAGCGACACGATGTGCTGGGCGAACAGGCGGAAGCGGTCATGCGCGAGCGCGTCGTTCAGGCGCGTCACCCATTGCAGTTCGCCCTGGCGGCGCGCCAGCATCACGTCGGACTCGCGGTAGACGTGGATGCGGTTGCGGCCCTGCTCCTTGGCCAAGTAGCAGGCCTGGTCGGCGGCCACCAGCAGCTCGCTGGTCGACTTGCTCTCTTCGCTGATCTCGACCAGGCCGATCGACACGCCCAGCTCGAACACCTTGTCGCTCCAGACGAAACGGAAATCCTTGATCGACCGGCGCAGCTCGTCGGCCAGCTGTTCGGCGCGGCTCATCGGGCAGTACGGCAGCAGCACGCCGAGTTCGTCGCCGCCCAATCGCGCCAGCACGTCGCTCTCGCGCATGTGGCCGAGCAGCATGCGCGCCAGCGTCTGCAGCAGCACGTCACCGGCGCCGTGGCCGACGCTGTCGTTGACGATCTTGAAACGATCGAGGTCCATGTACAGCAGCGCATGGTGGTGGCGCTCGTCCTTGGCGCTGCGCAGCGCCCCGGCGACGGCATCCTCGAAGGCGCGCCGGTTGAGCAGGCCGGTCAGGGCGTCGTGCGAGGCCTGCCAGCTGAGCTGGTGGGTCAGGCGCCGTTCATGGCTGACGTCGTGGAACACCATCACGGCGCCCAGCACCTCGCCGTCGCGCGACCAGATCGGCGCCGCCGAATCCTCGACCGCGACGTGGTGGCCGTCGCGCGTGACCAGCTGTGCACGGCTGGTTACCGCGATCGCCTGGCGCAGTTGCAGGCTGCGCAGCGCCGGGCTGTCGATCGGCTGGCCGTTGGCTTCGTCGGCCAGGCCGACCACCTGCCCCACGTCGAGGCCGCGCGCCTCGGCGTCGCTCCAGCCGGTGAGCTGCTCGGCGACCCGGTTCATGAAGGTGATGCGGCCCTGCGCATCGGTGGTGACGACGGCGTCGCCGATCGACGCCAGCGTGACGTCGGCCAATTCCTTTTGCTCGGCCAGCGCGGCTTCCTGCTGCTTGCGCCCGCTGTCGTCCCAGCACAGGCCGAGGGTGCGCACCGCGGCGCCGTCTTCGCATATCGTGGTGGCGCGGCAGGCCAGCCAGATCATCTGGCCGTCGGGACGCAGGAGGCGGTATTCGAAGGCGTAGCCGGCGCATTCGTCGACGCGGCGCTGCATGGCCTCCAGCAGCCAGCCGGCGTCGTCCGGATGCACCATGCGCAGGAAATCGGAAAAGGCCTGGCTTTGCGCGATTGGCGTCAGGCCGATCAGCGCGGCGCCCTCGGCCGACCAGGCGATCGTCCCTTCGAGCACGCTGTCGCCGACCACGCTGGCGTCCCAGGTCGACATCCGCGCCGAAGTCAGCGCCATTTGCAGGCGCAAGTGTACGTCTTGCATGTCCGTCCCCTCTGCATTTGGAGCCGGCTGCGGCCACGAGGTTCCGTGGCTGAAAACGGGCAGATCCGGCTCAGCGCCGCCCGCGCAGACGTTTGACCAGCGATACGACCAGCAACACCACCGCGCCGACCACGACCCCGGCCACGGCGTCGACCACCGACGGCGTCAGCGCCGCCAGCACGCGTCCCAGCAGCGGCACGCCGGCCACGGCCGCGGCTGCGCCCTCGGCCAGATGGTGCAGCGGCGCGAACGCATGGCCGATGATACCGCCGCCGACCATGAACATGGCGATCGTGCCGATGACGGACAGCGCTTTCATCAAGCGCGGCGCAGCGGCCAGCAGCAGGCCGCCGGACGCGCGCGCGAAAGCGCCCTGGCGCCGGCTCAGGTACAGCCCGGCGTCGTCGATCTTGACGATGCCGGCCACCACGCCGTACACGCCGATCGTCATCACGATCGCCACCGCGACCAGCGCCGCCACCTGCGACCCGAATGCGGCGCCGCCCTCGTTGACCACGCCGAGCGCAATCACGATGATCTCGGCCGACAGAATGAAATCGGTGCGCACCGCGCCCTTGATCTTGTCGCGTTCGACGGCTTGCATGTCGGCGCCGGCCGCCAGCGCGCTGACAAGCTCCTGTTCGTGCGCCGCGTCCTCTCCGGCGCCGTGCAGGAATTTATGCGCGACCTTCTCGAAGCCTTCGAAGCACAGGTAGGCGCCGCCGATCATCAGCAGCGGCGTGATCGCTTGCGGGATGAACGCCGAGATCGCCAGGGCCGCCGGCACCAGGATCGCCTTGTTGCGCAGCGAGCCGAGCGCCACCGCCCACACGACCGGCAGCTCGCGGTCGGCGTTCACCCCGGTGACCTGCTGGGCGTTCAGGGCCAGGTCGTCGCCGAGCACGCCGGCGGTCTTCTTGGCCGCGACCTTGCTCATCAGGGCGACGTCGTCGAGGACGCTCGCGATATCGTCGATCAATGCCAATAAACTGCCTGCAGCCATCCAATCCTCCATGTAAATATGGCCACATCTTAATGGATGCACGGGAATCGGGGCACACGGGTCCGGCAGCGCGAACAGGCCACGCTTCAAGCCCGGTATGTGCATTTCATCCCTGGAAATCTGCAGCTCGTCACTTTCCGCGCCAGGCGCTCCAGGCACGTACGTATAGTGCAAGCATTGGCTGCGGTGCAGCAGCCTCTGACCTGAAGGAGATGCCATGACCACCGATTTCGACCCATCCATCGTTCCCCGTCGCCGTGCCCGTCCGCCCAAGCGCAAGACCCGCATCACCATCTACCTCGACGACGAGGTGCTCAACGAATTCCGTTCGCGCGCCGAGCGCACCGGCACCGGCTACCAGACGCTGATCAACGCCGCGCTGCGCCTGCGCCTGGCCGGCCAGGAACTGCCGGCAGGCGCCTGAAACAGCGGTCCGAAAACCCAGAACGCCCGTCAATAAAGGCCGTATGCCGGTTTTTCATTCCTGAGAAGATTACATACGGCAATTAATTATGCTAATCTTCCGGCTCTTTCAACCCGGAGGATTTATGAAAAAAGGCGAACTGATCGCTGAATTTGCGAAGCGTACGGAAATGTCCGGCGCCGCCGCCAACGACGCGGTGAACACGATCATTGCGATCATCACCGAGCGCCTGAAAAAAGGCGACACGGTCGGCATCACCGGCTTCGGCACGTTCTCGGTCACCAAGCGCGCCGCACGCAAGGGCCGCAACCCGGCCACCGGCGAAGCGATCAAGATCGCAGCGTCGAAGACCCCGCGTTTCGCTGCCGGCGCGACGCTGAAGGCGGCTGTCAACCCGAAGCGCGCCAAAAAGGCCGACTGACGATCCGCTGCGCGCCGGCTGGGCTGGCGCGCACGGGTTTTTCGCGTACCCTTCCCTGTTTTCCAAGGCCGGCTGCAAGCCTGCACCAGGCTCGATCCCTCCTCTCCCCGCTTCCCTTTTTTCCGCCATGAGCTTCGCCACCTGGATCACCTTCGTCATCGCCGGCATCGTCATCGCCATTTCTCCCGGCTCGGGCGCCGTACTGTCGATGTCGCACGGGCTGGCGTACGGGGTCAGGAAGGCCAGCGCCACCGTGCTCGGCCTGCAGATGGGCCTGATCATGGTGCTGCTCATCGCCGGCGCCGGCGTCGGCTCGCTGCTGCTGGCCTCCGAGCTGGCGTTTACGATCGTCAAGACCATCGGCGCGCTGTACCTGATCTGGCTCGGCATCGGGCAGTGGCGCGCTAAAGGCGAGCCGCATGCGGCGAGCGGGCCGTCGACCGCCGGCATGGCCGCGCACCCCTCGTTCGGGCGGCGCGTGCTGACCGGCTTTCTCACCAACGCGACCAACCCGAAGGGCATCATCTTCATGGTCGCGGTGCTGCCGCAGTTCATCTCGAAAGACGCGCCGGTGCTGCCGCAGCTGGCGATCCTGGGCGCGACCATGGTGACCATCGACACCAGCGTCATGCACGGCTACGCCTTCCTGGCTTCGTCGATGCAGCGTTTCTTCCGCGATGCGCGCGCGGTCAAGATCCAGAACCGCGTGTTCGGCGGCGTGCTGATCGTGGTCGGCGCCCTGCTCTTCTTCGTCAAGCGCGGCCACGCCTGAGCTCAGCTATTTCGCAACTGTTTGTAACCTGCGTTGTCTTTTCGGGCGCTGCTGCGTTGTAGTATCAGTGGACGCGGTCCGTCCAGGCCAGCGCCACGATAACGTCCAGCCGGAGACACCATGCGCATCCCCCGTTTCGCCCTGAAGACGCTGACGCTGCTGGCGTTCGCGACCCTGTCGACGCTGGCCGCCGCCGACGACGACCTGCCCGGCCGGGTCGGCCGCATCGCCCTTACCCAGGGCCAGGTCAGCATCGCCGGCGACGTCGGCGCCGAAATGGCGCCGGCCCAGGTCAACTGGCCGGTCACCTCGGGCACCATGGTGACCACCGCGCCCGGCGCGCGCACCGAGCTGCGCATCGGCTCGACCTCGATCCGCCTGGACGGCGAGTCCTCGCTCGAAGTCACGCAACTGGACGACGCCAACCTGCGCCTGCGCCTGCACTACGGCAGCGCCAGCGTGCATGTGATCAACGAAGACGTGGTGGCCGGCTTCGGGCTCGAGACGCCACAGGCGCGCGTGCGCCTGCAGACGGGCGCGCGCGTGCGCGTGGACGCCGAGCGCATCCGCGACACCAGCGCGGTCGAGGTGTTCGACGGCGTCGCGCTGGTCGATGGCGGCGGTTCCGAGCTGACCCTGCGCGCCGGCAAGGGCGCCGAATTCGGCGACGACGACGTGCGCACGCTGCTGGCCCAGCGCGACGCCTTCGACGACTGGTCGGCCGCGCGCGACCGCACCACGGACAACGCGGTCGCCGCACGCTACGTCGGCACCGACATGACCGGCTACGAAGACCTCGACCGCTACGGCAGCTGGCAGACCAGCGACGAGTACGGCCCGCTGTGGACGCCGGTGGTCGGCGCCGACTGGGTGCCCTACCGCGACGGCAGCTGGGCCTGGATCGATCCGTGGGGCTGGACCTGGGTCGACAATTCGCCCTGGGGTTACGCGCCCTTCCACTACGGCCGCTGGGTCTACGTCAACCGGCGCTGGTCGTGGGCGCCGGGCCGTCACCGCGAGCACCCGGTGTGGGCGCCGGCGCTGGTCGGCTGGGTCGGCGGCGGCGGCCGGCCCGCATCCGGCTGGTATCCGTTGAGTCCGCACGACCGCTTCGTGCCGGGCTATCGCATCTCGGAAAACCACGTGCGCTGGATGAACGGCGACGTGCGCCCCGATCCGCGCCGTCCGCACGACTTCCGCCCGCAGGGCCTGACGGTGGTGCCGCAGGACCGTTTCAACCAGCCCGGCCGCGTCAACGTGGCGCGTACGCCGCTGTTGAACCTGCCGGCGCTGGGTGGCCGCAATGCCCCTCCCGTGCCGCTGGCGGGCGGCTCCGCACCGCCGCCGCCGCCCAACCGCTGGCAGCGCGGCGACCGCTTCGATCGCGGCTTCGACCATGGTCAGGAACGCGGCTTCGCGCGCGGCCCGCAGCTGGGCCAGAACAGCACGCTCGACACCGAACGCATCCGGCGCGACGGGTTTATCCGCCAAAATACCCCGGTGCTGACCGCCCCGTCCGTCGGCGCCCAGCCGTTCGGCGTGGTCAGCCCGACGCCGCGCCAGCCGCAGCAAGCGCTGGGCGTGACCAGCCCGACGCCGCAGCAGCCGCCGCAGGCGCTCGGCGTCACCAGTCCGACGCCGCGCCAGCCACCGCAGGGGCTCGGCATCACCAGCCCGGCGCCGCGCCAGACCGGCCCGGCGCCGATCACCACCGAGGCGCCGGGGGGCATCAACCCGGCCGGTCCGGGACGCTTCGAGCGCCGCGAACAATTCGAGGAAATGCGGGAAATGCGCCGCGCCCGCCAGCCGGCGCAGATGCCGCCGGCCGCGCTCGGCGGCCAGCCGCAAGCCGGATTCGAGCCGCGTCCCGACCGTGCGCGCCGCAGCGAGTGGGAACGCCCGTCCGCGCCGATGCCCTCCGCAGCGCCGGCGCCGGCTGCGATCGCACCGCGCCCGGTGATGGCGCCAGCGCTGCCACCCGCGCCGGCGCCCGCACCGGCCGCGGCGCCGCAGCCCTCTGCCCGTCCGGCCGGACCGCCGCCACAGCCGCCACAGCCGCGTGGCGAAGACAAGCGCGCCCACGTCGACGCGCGCGGACAACACCAGCAGGAGCGCTGATCGATGGAGGATCGCCGGCCGGGCCGGGCGGGCCATGGGGGCCGTTCCCGGCGCGCCCCGGCGAGTTTGGCTACAATGCGGTTTTAACAGGAGCGGCCATGGACCCGAAAGATTCCCTCATCGAATACCCGAGCGATTTCCCGATCAAGGTGATGGGCGCCTCGCACGAGGATTTCCCGGCCACGATCCACCAGCTCGTGGTGGCGCACGACCCGACTTTCCACGAAGGCAAGATGGAAGTCCGCCCCTCGGCCAAGGGCACGTACACGGGCCTGACCGTGACCGTGCGCGCCACCAGCCGCGAGATGCTGGACAACATCTACCGCGAGCTGTCCTCGCACCCGATGGTCAAAGTCGTCCTCTAACATCTCTTTTTGCCAGGGTCTTGGGCAAGCCACATGACCCTGGCTTATAATGACGGGGTAGCTCAATGCTTCCATCGCCCCGACTATCATGCAAGCGAACCGCCCTATCGGCCCAACCGGCCCGGTCGCGCCCGACCCCGCCCTGAGCAAACCGCCGCACGACACCGGATCCGGTCCCCTGGTCCGCGACCTCGGCCGCGCCGACTACGACAGCGTCTTCGCCGCGATGCGCGCCTTCACCGACGCGCGCACGCCCGAGACGCGCGACGAACTCTGGATCGTCGAACATCCGCCGGTGTTCACGCTCGGCCTCGGCGCCGACCGCGGCCACCTGCTGGGCGCCGTGGCGACACACGACGTGCCGGTGGTGCAGACCGACCGCGGCGGCGAAGTCACGTACCACGGTCCCGGCCAGGTCGTGATCTACCTGCTGATGGACCTGCGCCGCAACAAGCCGGGCGGCAAGCTGTACGCGCGCCAGTTCGTGCATAAAATCGAGCAGGCGGTCATCGATGTGCTGGCGGCGTATAATCTTGCCGGTGAACGCGTCGAAGGCGCGCCCGGCATCTACATGGCCAACGGCGCCATGCGGGGCGCCAAGATCGCCGCGCTCGGCCTGAAAGTGCGCGGCAACGGCTGCACCTACCACGGCGTGTCGCTGAACGTCGGCATGGATCTGGCGCCGTTCGGCTGGATCAACCCGTGCGGCTATTCCGGCCTGGCCACCGTCGACATGCGCAGCATGGGCGTCGACGCGCCGCTGGCGGAAGTGCAGCAGGCGCTGGCCGCCGCCTTGATCCGCCATTTGACCGCAGCGGACGCGAAGCCCGCCAACGAACCCACCCATTGAACGCCCTCGTGGCAGAGAACACAATGACTTCCGAAATCGACACCGGCAGCGCCGCAGCATCCGCCTACAACGCCAGCGACAAGCAGAAGGGCGCCGACAAGACCTCGCGCATCCCGATCAAGATCGTCCCGCTCGAGCAGCACGAGCGCCTGAAAAAGCCGGACTGGATCCGCGTGAAGGCCGCGAGCGCCTCGTCGCGCTTCTACGAGATCAAGGACATCCTGCGCGCCAACAACCTGGTCACGGTGTGCGAAGAAGCGAGCTGCCCGAACATCGGCGAATGCTTCGGCAAGGGCACCGCGACCTTCATGATCATGGGCGACAAGTGCACGCGCCGTTGCCCGTTCTGCGACGTCGGCCACGGCCGTCCCGACCCGCTCGACGTCAACGAGCCGGGCAACCTGGCTAAAACTATCGCCGACCTGCGCCTGTCGTATGTCGTGATCACCTCGGTCGACCGCGACGACCTGCGCGACGGCGGCGCCGGCCACTTCGTCGAGTGCATCAGCAAGACCCGCGCATTGTCGCCGAACACCAAGATCGAAGTGCTGGTGCCGGACTTCCGCGGCCGCCTCGACAAGGCGTTGAACATCTTCGCCGACGGTCTGCCGGACGTGATGAACCACAACCTGGAAACCGTGCCGCGCCTGTACAAGGAAGCGCGCCCGGGCGCCGACTACAAGCACTCGCTCGAGCTGCTCAAGCAATTCAAGCAGAAGTACCCGAGCGCCGTGACGAAATCGGGCCTGATGGTCGGCCTGGGCGAGACCGACGATGAAATCCTCGAAGTCATGCGCGACATGCGCGCGCACGACATCGACATGCTGACCATCGGCCAGTACCTGGCGCCGTCGAACTCGCACCTGCCGGTGCGCCGCTACGTGCACCCGGACCAGTTCAAGAAGTTCGAGGAAGCCGCGTACGAGATGGGCTTCGTGCACGCGGCCGTCGGCGCGATGGTGCGTTCGTCGTACCACGCCGACCAGCAGGCGCACGAGGCGGGCGTCGCAGCCTGACGTCGTGCACAGGGAAGCGCCTGCCTGGCGCTTCCGCGAAGGCGCCCAGCCTCGCGCTTGATCGTGTTTCTTCTTCTTTCCCATCCCACCGATCACAGCCGTCGCACACGACGGTATCGGCGCTCACCGCGTCCTTCCATATGGCTTGATCTGCGTCAGCAGGGCGGTAGTGTCGGTTTTCCTTACATCAAGTAATCAAAAATTCATCTGTTATTTCTTTATGGAAAAATAATAAATACTTTCAAGAAATAATTTAACAGAGTTTGGGAAAATAGTTTCTTTAAGAAATAAAAAGGCTGGCGAAAGTTAACAAAAATGAGAGATTCTTAAATAATTGTCTATTTTCTTTACACTCAGCGACGTAAATCTTGTTGAGTGTAAATAAGTGTTTGTTTTAAATAAGATTTCTTTCCTGGCACGGTAAATGCTTATATGCAAATACCAAAACTAGGAGAAATCTAAATGTCCATCGTCAAACACCTGTTCGCCACCATCGCCCTGTCCACCGCTACCGTCTTTGCTCACGCAAGTGTCTTGACGTATACCCAAACCATCACGCCGTCCAAACAAGTCAAGATCAACAAGAGCGACGTCGACGGTTACGACATCAACTTCGATATTCTGAGCAAAGGTTACAACCCGCTGACCCAGTCCCTGACCAGCGGCGTGCTGACCTTCACCCTGACCGACAACGCAGGCGACGAAAGCTTCGAGTTCGACATCGGTTCCGGTAAGTTCCTGCAAACCTATACCGGCAGCAACGTGCCGAACCACCAGGAAAAGTCCTATACGGTCAACTTGCAAAAATCGCTGGCCGACCTGGCGAAAGACGGCCAGCTGACGGTCAACCTCAGCTCGACCTCTGGCGACTACATTTTCGTCAGCTCGACCCTGACGGCCCAAGCGACCAACCTGGACACGACCACCAACGTCCCGGAACCGGCGTCGCTGGCGCTGATAGGCCTGGGCATGGGCGCGCTCGCACTGCGTCGCCGCAAGAGCTGATCACCTTCGCGGACAGGTTCTGCATTGTCGATGGACGGCCCTGCGGGGCCGTTTGTCATTGGCGGGCCACCGGCGATCCCGCGGCGCATGCCGATCGGTTCCTGGCTGTACCGTGCGTGCGCAGGCGCGGCCGCATCCGCTATAGTGCTGCCATGAAGATTTTGCGTACCAAGCCCATATGAACCATCCACGCCACCACCCCGATACCGACGTCGACGACACCCAGGACGACGACGATTTCCTCACGCGCGAGCTCAAGCTGGACGCGAAAGGCGTCGAGCTGGTCAAGATGGAGGGCCGTGTCTTCCTGCGCTTCTCGGGCGCGGTGCGCGTCGACGGCCTGCACGTCGCGTACCGCCTGGTGCCGGCGCGCGGCGTGCTCGCGAAACCGAGCAAATGGAGAAAGATGGACTTGCTGGCGCGGCGCGAGCTGGTCGAGGAGCGCGCCACGCGCGACGCCATCGACGACCTGAACCAGGAGGTCGAGGAGTTCGTCATCGAGGTGGCCGACCAGTGCGAGGAAGAGGGCTTCGACCCGATGCTGTTCCTGCACGTCCTCGAAGAGCTGGAGACCTCCGAGCCGGCCGAGTATGTGTTCGAGCGCATCCGCCAGCGCCTCGAACACGCGGTCGAGCGCGAGCGCGAGGAACGCTACGCCGCGCGCACCAAGGAAAGCATCAACCTGGCCGAGTACCCGCAATCGTTCGAGGTCGCCAGCAGGATGGGCAGGAAATTCATTGCGCTGCTCGGGCCGACCAATTCCGGCAAGACGCACCGCGCGATGGAACACCTGGCCCAGGCCGGGAGCGGCGTCTACCTGGCGCCGCTGCGCCTGCTGGCGCTGGAAAACTTCGAGCGCCTGCAGAACACCTACAGCGAAGACGGCGAGCCGATCAAGGTCAGCCTGGTCACCGGCGAGGAGCGCCGCCTGGCCGAAGGCGCGACCCACGTCGCCAGCACGGTCGAGATGCTCGACACCCGCACCAAGGTCGAGGTCGCGGTGATCGACGAGATCCAGATGCTGGCCGACCGCGACCGCGGCGCCGCCTGGACCGCGGCCGTGTGCGGCGCGCCGGCCTCGACCGTCTACCTGGTCGGGGCGCCCGAAGCACGACGCGCGATCGAGGCGCTGGCCGCGCGCCTGGAGTGTCCACTGGAAGTGCACGTCTTGAAACGCAAGGCGCCGCTGTCCATGGAGCCGAGCGCCGTGCGCAAGATCCGCAACTTGAAACGCGGCGACGCCGTCATCGCCTTTTCCCGGCGCGACGTACTGATGTGGAGAGACATGATCACCGAGACCGGGCTGTCGGTCGCCACCGTCTACGGCAATCTGTCGCCGGAAGTGCGGCGCGCCCAGGCCGAGCGGTTCCGGGAAGGCCAGGCCGACATCGTGGTCGGCACCGACGCGCTGGCGATGGGCTTGAACATGCCGATCCAGCGCATCGTGATGACCACGGCCGTCAAATACAACGGCGTCGAGGAAGAAGAGATCTCGGCCGCGCTGGCCAAGCAGATCGCCGGGCGGGCAGGGCGCTTCGGCGTGCACGAGGAAGGTTTCGTCGCCGGCTACGACGACGACACCCACCAGATCATGCGCTCGCTGATGAAGGAAAAGATCCCGCCGGTGCCGGCCACCGGGTTCGCGGTCGCGCCTTCGCTCGAGCAGCTGCACCGGATCGCTGCCGTCACCGGCGAGACCTCGCTGGTGAAACTGCTGCGCCGCTTCGTACACAACATCGACGTGCCGGACGGCTTCTTTTATCCGCGCATTACCGAAGAGCAGAACGAGCGCGCCGAGTGGCTCGATACGCTCGACTTGAGCGTGGCCGAAAAGTTCACGCTGTCTCTGGTGCCGGTCTCGACCCGGGTGCCGGCGCTGGAAAACGCCTGGTCGCACTGGGCGCAGTCGCTGGCCAAGAAGCGCGTCTGCAAGCTCGAACCGCAGCCGCAGGAACTGTTCTGGAAGAACCTGCAGGAAGTCGAAGACACCTGCCGGATGTACTCGGCCTATGCCTGGCTCGGCTACCGCATGCCGGACTATTTCCCGAGCGTCGAGGAAGCCCAGCAGCTGGCGCGCGAAGCGTCCGAGCGCGTCGATTCGCTGCTGCAGCAGCAGAACGCGGCGGCGCGCAAGAAACAGTCCAAGCGCGAACGGGCGCGCTGGTAAGCCTGTCGCGCGCGCGCCTGCATCCGCGCGCGCGCATGCAGGCGCACAAGGCTCAGGCCGGCTTGCTCGACCGCCAGCGTGGTGTTGGCGCTGTCCATGGCGTCCTCCATCGATCGTACGATGCGCACAGCTTACCGCCGCCGGCGTCGGCGTGCGCATCGCGTCAACGACCGTGCGCAGGCAAGGCTAAGGCAGGCACTGCGCCGCGATGCCGGTGCCGCCCAGGCCGACCACGTCGACGTCCGACGGCGGCGCCCCGTTGCCGAGCACCACGGCCTGGACGCCCTCGTAGCGCAATGGCAGCTGATCGCCGGAATAATCGGGCAAGCCGCGCGGGATGTAGATCGCGAAACGCACATTCAGATCCGGGTGATACCCATGCCGGAACACCGGGTTCGGCAGATTCGAGCCGATCTCGGCGGCGATGGCGTCGGCGAGGGCGCGCGTGTCGGCGCGCTTGTTCAGCTCGACCGAGTCGTCCAGGCGCAGCGTGTACGGGCGCAGCGGGCCGAAGCGCTGCTTGCCGTACTCGACGCGGAAGCGGTCGAGGTCGACATAAAAGCTGGGGATGCGCGCGCCGGTGGCATCCAGGCTGCACAGCAGGAACACCGCCCAGAAGCCTTCCGATTGCAGCGGCAGCACCGACTGCACCGGCTCGCCGCGGCCCGGCACCTCGACCTGGACGCTGAAATTGATCTGGTGGACGTTGGCGACGTGCTGGTAATGCAGCACCACGGTATCGTGCCGATGCGGCGCGGCGCCGCTGCAGGCCGCCAGCGACAGCAGCGTGAGGACAGAAACGAAAGGGTAGCGCATCGCAAGCTCCTTTGCCATCGCAGTGTGGAACAGGGGAAGCGGGCGCGTCAAGCTTGGATCAAGCTGGCGTTCCGGGCTTGCGGGATGTCAGGCGTGCGCGAGTATGCGCGCGGGCGCGGGCGTTGTCAGCCGCTTTTCAGCCCGTACTCAGCGACTTTTGCAGCAGCGCGTGCAGCGAGGCGAAATCGGGTTCGCCCAGGTAGCGCTTGAGGATCTTGCCATCCTTGCCGATGACGAAGGTGGTCGGCGTCATCTCGACGTTGCCGAACTGCTTGGCCAGGTCGCCGCCGGAATCGAGGGCGACGGTGAACGGCAGCTTGCGCGTCTGCGTGTAGTTCAGCACGTAGTCGGGACGGTCGTAGTTCATCGCCACGGCGACGAATTGCAGGCCCTGGTCCTTGAACTTGTTGTAGGTCTCGACCATCTGCGGCATCTCGTGCATGCAGGTGGTGCAGGAGGTAGCCCAGAAGTTGACCATCACGACCTTGCCGCGCAAGTCCTGCGTGTTGATCTTCTGGCCGGCGATGCTGATGAAGGTGACGTCGGGCGCGCTCGGCTGGTGACCGAAGGCGGCCGTGCCGATGCCGGCGATGGCCAGCACCACGGCGCCGATGGCGGCCGGTTTGATCCAGGAACGGGAAGGCGCGGAAGAAGCGGTCATGATTGATTCGTCCATCGTGGGGCCCGGCGGGCAGCGCATCGATTATAGACGCGCCGCCGGTTTGCTGCTCGGGCCGCTCCGTGTTGCCGACGCGTCAGGACGCGCGGGCCGGCTCCAGCGTGCGCACGTCTTCTTCGCTGATGTATTCGAACATCTTGACGACGCGCATCACGCCCGACACGCCCTGGGCGACCTGGGCCGCGATATTGCCTTCGCGCTGGGTCACCATGCCCATCAGGTAGACCGTACCGCGCTCGGTGACGACCTTGATCGAGGTCGCCTTGATGGTCTTCTTGTCGGCCAGGCTGAGTTTGACCTTGCTGGTGATCAGGGTGTCGCTCGAACGCGAGGTATAGCTCGACGGTCCGGCGATTTCCAGTTCGTCCATCACGGTCTCGACGTTGGCGATGCTGCGCACCTCGTCCGCGACCGCGCGCTTCATCCCCGCGTCGCGCACTTCGCCGGTCACCAGCACCTTGCGGTTGTAGCTGGTGACGTTGACGTGGCCGGCGTCGCCGACGATGTTCGGCAGCCGGGTCGCCGCCTTGACCTCGATGCCCTCGTCTTCGGTCTGTGTGCCGATGGTGCGGCGGTCCGAGCTGGCGAGCGCGCCACCGACGGCGGCGCCGGCGAACAGGGCGACGCAGCCGCCCAGCTGCGACAGCAGGGCCGCGCACAGCACGGCCTTGGACAGGGGGGCCAGCAGATTCTTAACTTGCATCTTCTTCTCCAAACAGGGCGACGTCCAGGCCGTCGCAGATACTGTGGATCGCCACCAGGTGAACTTCCTGGATGCGCGCCGTGCGCGAATGCGGCACGTTGATGTGGACGTCGGCATCGGTCAGCATCTGCGCCAGCTTGCCGCCATCCTTGCCGGTCAGGGCGACCACGCGCATCTCGCGCTCGAGCGCCGCTTCCACCGCCGCCACCACGTTGCCGGAATTGCCCGAGGTCGAGATCGCCAGCAGGACGTCGCCGGCCTGGCCGAACGCTTGCACCTGCTTGCTGAAGATCTCGTTGAAGCTGTAGTCGTTGGCGACCGCGGTGATGATCGAGGTGTCGGTCGTCAGCGAGATGGCCGGCAGCGGGAAACGCTCGCGCTCGAAGCGCCCGACCAGTTCGGCGGCGAAGTGCTGCGCGTCGCCGGCCGAGCCGCCGTTACCGCAGGCAAGGATCTTGTTGCCATTCGAAAGCGCATTGAACATCAGCTCAATCGCTTCGGAAATGGGTTGTGCGAGGGCCGCAGCCGACTTCAACTTGAGTTCGGCGCTTTCCTGGAAATGGGCGAGGATGCGTTGAGTATTCATGGTCGAGGATTATAGTGCAGTGGCAATGCACAACGATCAAGGGCAGCAAAAAATGCTTACACTTGCAAGGCTGATCACACCTCGGCAGGCGCATGTGTTGTACGTCCGTCGCAGGCCCGCTGTCGCGCGGCCCGGTGCTGTTCAAGCCTCGATGGCGTTGCGGATCCACTCGACACTGCGCCCGTCGATGGCGACCACGTCGAAGCGGCAGGGCGGCAGGCGCTGCAAACGCTGCAGGTAGACCTGGGCGGCGCGCACCAGTCTGCGGATCTTGGCCGGCGTGATGCTGGCCGCCGCCGACACCTGGCTGCCGGCGGCGCGCTGGCGCACCTCGACGAACACCAGCGTCGCGCCGTCGCGCATGACCAGGTCGATCTCGCCCAGCTTGCAGCGGAAGTTTGATTCGATCATGACCAGGCCGTGGCGCTCGAGGTAGACGCGGGCAGCTTCTTCCCACGACTTGCCGCGCTCCTGCGGCTGCGACAGGCGACCGGACCACATCTCAGCGGCCTTGCTCGACCGCTTCGAACACGCCCTGGCGGTAGATGGCTGCCGCTTCGCGCCGGTGCAGCCGGCCACTGCCCTCGAAGGCTTCGAGCCGCCCGGTGACCCCGTCGATCTTGAACGATGCGCCCGGATGCAGGGCGAGCTGGCGCGCCAGCAGGAACGCGTCGATACCGAGCGCGTACAGGCGGTCCATGTCGAGCGGCTGTTCGCTGTTCAGGGCGCGCGGGTAGACCATCACCGAGGCCTCGTCGGGCCGCACCATCCAGGGAAGGTCGAGCAGGCGCACGCCGTCCAGTTCGGCGAACTCGGCGCCGGCGGCGCGCCCCGGATTGGCGGCGCCGCCGGCATAGCAGGGCACTGCGGTGCCGGTGGCGCGGCGCACCTGGCGCAGCTCGGCGACGTCGAGCGCGGCGAACACCAGCGCCGGCGGATCGATTTCCAGGCGCGTGCGCAGCGCGTCGATGCCGGCTTGCTCGACCCGGCCGTTGGTGGACGGGATGGCGGCGTTCTGGCCGGTGTGGCCGAGCTGCTCCCAGCGCGCGTTGAACGCAGCGGCGGCGCGCTGCGACCAGGCGGCGTTGCCGGTCAGGACCAGCGCGCGGCCCTGCGGATGTTCGCGCGCCGCCCACTCGGCGATCTGGCGCGCCTCGTCCTCGACCGACAGGCCGGCGACCAGCAGCGCGCGCGGCAGCGGGCCGCGTCCTTCCGGATAGTTCAGCGCGACGGTCGGTTTGGTCACGCCATTGGCGGCAACCAAGGCCGTCACCGCCGGGCGCGCCAGCGGACCGACCACGATGTCGCTGGCGGCAGCCGCGCGCGCGTAGGCCTCGAGCGCATCCTGCGGCGTATCGCCGGTCGAGACCAGCTCGACCTTGAAACCGGCGCCGTCGCGCTCGGCACCGGCCATGAAGCCGCTGCGCACGGCCTCGGCGGCCGCCGTCAGGGTGGCCGAGCGCGTCGGCAGCAGCAGGGCGATGCGGATTGGCGTCGCGGGTGTGGCGTTGGTGCTGGCGGATGCGTTGCCGGCGGTGGTGGCGGTGGTGGATGCGGCGGCATCGGCAGCGTTGGCGGCATCGGCATTGCGGCGCGCGGCCGCAGCCTGCCTTGCCGCCGCGGCGAGTTCCGGATCGGCGGCCGTCGTGGCCGCACTTGTGTTTGCGCCATCCGGCGCGCACAATCGCTCCCGTTCCTCGCAGGGGCCGGCCCATGCAGGACTTGCGGCGGCCAGCATGAGCAGCGCCGCAAGGCAGGCAATGCACCCGATGCAGCGGGCCTCGAGACTTTTTATCAGCATCCGATCCCCAACATGACAGAAATTCAGTCCAGCCAGATTGCCCAACTGCCCGTCATGGGCGAGGCCGCCCAGCAAAGCTATCCTACCGCAACGCTTTACGTGGTGGCCACACCCATCGGCAACGTCACCGACATCACGTTGCGCGCGCTGCAGGTGCTGCTGCTGGCCGACGTGGTCGCCTGCGAGGACACGCGCAAGACCGGCGCATTGCTGACGCGCTTCGGTTTAAACAAGCACATGGTGGCCGCGCACCAGCACAACGAACGCGAAGCCGCCGACAAATTAATCCAGCGCCTGCGCGCCGGCGAGCGCGTGGCGCTGGTGTCCGACGCCGGCACGCCGGCCGTGTCCGACCCCGGCGCGCGCATCGTCGACGCGGTGCGCGCGGCCGGCCTGCACGTGGTGCCGGTGCCGGGCGCATCGGCCTCGGTCACGGCGCTCTCGGCCAGCGGGCTGCTGAACGACCGCTTCTATTTTGTCGGGTTTTTACCGGCCAAGGCCAAGCAGCGCGAAGCGGAACTGGCCGCGCTCAAGGGCGTGAATGCGACCCTCGTGTTCTATGAGGCACCGCATCGCATCGTCGACTGTGTTCAATCCCTGGTGGCCGCGTTCGAGCCGACGCGCCAGGTCGTATTCGCGCGCGAGCTCACCAAGTTGTTCGAAGAGATCCACCGCTGCACCTTGCAGGAGGCGCTGGCCTGGGTGAAAGCCGACGCCAACCGCGAGCGCGGCGAGTTCGTGGTGCTGGTCGACGCGGCGCCCCCGGCTGGCGACGCCGAGGACCAGGACGCCGAGCGCATCCTGCAGATCCTGCTGTCGGAATGTTCGGTCAAGCAGGCAGCGAACCTGGCGGCGCAGATCACCGGCAAGAAGAAAAACGCCTTGTACGAGCGGGCCTTGCAGCTCAAGAACGACGGCGCGGACGACTAATCGACGAATAAGCGACGCCACGTTACAAGCTTTCCTTGACCGCGACGCCATCGGGCGGTTATGATGGTTGCCTTCGGAGTGTAGCGCAGCCCGGTAGCGCATCTGGTTTGGGACCAGAGGGTCCAAGGTTCGAATCCTTGTACTCCGACCAGTTTCAGGAAAGGCCGACAGTTCGCTGTCGGCCTTTTTCATTTGTCAGAGCCTCGTCGGCCCTGGCGCTCAGCTGGCTCTCTTGGCCAGCAGCGCATTGCCGGCCCGGCTCGCGCCCTTGCGGCCGAGTTGCTGCGAGATGAAGGCGCCGGCGTCCACCACCTGGTCGAGATCGATGCCGGTCCGGATGCCCAGGCCATCGAGCATGTAGACCACGTCCTCGGTCGCGACGTTGCCGGTCGCACCCTTCGCATACGGGCAGCCGCCCAGTCCCGATACCGACGAATGAAAGATTGCTACGCCCAGCTCCAGGCTGGCGTAGATGTTGGCCAGCGCCTGGCCGTAGGTGTCGTGGAAGTGGCCGGAGATGCGCGCCAGGTCGAAGGCGTTGGCTGCGGTCTCCATCACCGCCTGGGTCTTGCGCGGCGTCGCCACGCCGATGGTGTCGGCGATGTCGATCTCGTCGCAGCCCAGGTCGCGCATGCGCCGTACCACGTCGGCCACCGCGTCGAGCGGCACCTCGCCCTGGTAGGGGCAGCCGAAGGCGCAGCTGATCGAACCGCGCAGGCGCAGGCCGCTGGCCTTGGCGGCGGCGGCCACCGGTTCGAAGCGCGCGATCGATTCGGCGATCGAGCAGTTGATGTTCTTTTGCGAGAACGCTTCCGAGGCCGAACCGAAGATCACGACCTCGTCGGCCCTGGCGGCCAGCGCCGCCTCGAAACCCTGCATGTTCGGCGTCAGCGCCGAATACAGCGTTCCCGGATGGCGCGCGATGCCGGCCATGACCTCGCGGCTGGTCGCCATCTGCGGCACCCACTTCGGCGAGACGAACGAGGCCGCCTCGATGTTCGCGAAACCGGCGCGCGACAGGCGGTCGACCAGTTCGATTTTCACGGCCGCGCTGAGCGCTTCCTTTTCGTTTTGCAGGCCGTCGCGCGGGCCGACTTCGACGATCTTGACGTTGCTGGGCAGGTTCATGGTCTCAAACTCCTGAATCAGTATCCGCGGGTGCGGTCGACGACGTCGGCGACGGTCTCTCCGCGTTCGAGCAGCCCGATCTTGTGGACGATCTGGCGCACGGCGTCCTCGCGCAGCGTGAGCGCCGACACGTGCGGCGTGATGGTGATGCGCGGTTCGTTCCAGAACGGGTGCGGCGCGGGCAGCGGTTCGTTGCGGAACACGTCGAGCGTGACCCCGGCGATGTGGCCGGCGCGGATCAGCGCGAGCAGGTCCGGCTCGGCAACCTGGGCCCCGCGCGCCACGTTGATCAGGTAGGCGCCCGCAGGCAGCCTGGACAGGTGGGCGCGGTCGAGCAGGTTGTTGGTCTCCGGCGTCAGCGGCAGCAGCGAGACCAGCACGCGCGTGCCGGACAGGAAGGCGTCGAGCGTCTCCATGCCGGCGTAGCATTCGACGCCCGGCAAGTCCTTGGGCGTGCGGCTCCAGCCGCGCACCGGAAAGCCGAGCTGGCGCAGTGCGCGCAGCACCGGCACGCCGAGTTTGCCGAGCCCCAGCACGCCGACCGTGAATTCGCTTTTCACATGCGGCGTCAAGGCTTCCCAGATGCCGTCGCGCGCCTGCCGCTCGTACTCGTCGAAGCGGCGGAAGTAGCGCAGCACCGCGTGCACGACGTATTCCACCATCTGCTCGGCCATGCCGGCATCGCCCAGGCGCACGATCGGCACCTCGGGCAGGGCGTCGCCGAACTTCAGCAAGGCGTCGACGCCGGCGCCCATGAGGAAGATCGCTTTGACTTGCGCGAGCTGCTCGAGCAGCGCCGGCGTGGGCGCCCAGATCACGGCGTAGTCGCAGCGCTCGACCGGCTGGCCTTCACGCCACGGCACGGTCTCGGCCTCGGGCAGGGCGGCTTCGAAATCGCGCGCCCAGGGTTCGACGATGCCGTCGTTTCTGTACAAAAGTATCCGCATGTCTTCCCTCTTTTTATTATTTATACGGTTTATTTGGTATGGTCGGATTTATGCAGCCGCCTTGAATGCAAGAAGTGGCGCGCCGTCCGCCACCTGGTCCCCGACCTGATACAGGATCTCCTCGACCAGGCCGTCGCTCGGCGCGGCGATCGTGTGCTCCATCTTCATCGCTTCCATGATGACCAGCGGTTCGCCCTTTTTCACGCTCTGGCCATTGGCCGCGACCACCGCGACCACCTTGCCCGGCATCGGCGCGGTCAGGCGTCCGCCCGCGGCTTCGGTGTCGCCGGCGTGCGCCAGCGGATCGTTCCAGGTCAGCGCGTGATGCCGTCCGTTGGCGAACACGTGGATCACGTCGCCTTCACGCAGTACGCTGCCCTGCAGCGCGGCACCGTCGAGCCGGATCGCATAGCGCCCAGCCTGGCGCGACACCAGCGCGAGCGGATGCGCATTGCCATCCAGCTCGAGCACCCAGCCGTGCGGGCGGTAGGCCAGGCCGATTTGATACGCCTTGGCGTCCAGCGTCGCCGCATAGTCATCCGCGAACGACAGGCGGCGGCGATAATCGCCGTTCATGCGCCAGCCATGGGCGCTGGTCCACGGATCGGCGGGGTTGTGTGCGTGCGCCTGCACGGCGGCCTGGGTTTGCTCGGCGTCGAGCAGGGCCAGCGCGGCCAGCGCCAGCACGCCGGCCGGGACCGGCGCCGGCGGCGGGAACAGCGTCGCCCCGTTCCGCTCGATCAGGCCGGTGTCGAGGTCGGCGCCGGCAAAGGCATCGCCTTCGACCAGGCGTTTCAAGAAGCCGATGTTGGTCGCCAGCCCGACGATGTGGAACTCGGACAGCGCCTGCGCCATGCGCGCGAGCGCCTGCGCGCGATCCGCGCCCCAGACGATCAGCTTGGCGATCATCGGGTCGTAGAACGGAGAAATGGCATCGCCCTGGCGCACGCCCGAATCGATGCGCACGCCGGCAGGCTGCCCGGTCACGCCGCCCAGCTCGAACGCCACGTGCGCCGGTACGTCCATGTGGCGCAGCGTGCCGATCGACGGCAGGAAACCTTTTTCGGGGTTCTCGGCGTAGACGCGCGCCTCGATCGCGTGGCCGTTGATCGCCAGTTCCTGCTGCTGCCTCGGCAGCGGCTGGCCGGCTGCGACGCGCAGCTGCCATTCGACCAGATCGAGCCCGGTGATCATCTCGGTGACCGGGTGCTCGACCTGCAGGCGCGTGTTCATCTCCATGAAGTAGAACGAGCCGTCCTGGTTGGCGATGAATTCGACCGTGCCCGCGCCGACGTAGCCGACCGCGCGTGCGGCCGCCACCGCGGCCTCGCCCATTGCGGCGCGGCGCTCGGGCGGCATGCCGGGCGCCGGCGCTTCTTCCAGCACTTTCTGGTGACGGCGCTGCACCGAGCAATCGCGCTCGTGCAGGTAGACGCAGTTGCCGTGCGTGTCCGCGAACACCTGGATCTCGATGTGGCGCGGACGCGTCAGGTATTTTTCGACCAGCACCTTGTCGTCACCGAAGGAACTGATCGCTTCCCGCTTGCACGAGGCCAGCGCGGCCTGGAAATCTTCCGAGCGCTCGACCACGCGCATGCCCTTGCCGCCGCCGCCGGCGCTGGCCTTGAGCAGTACCGGATAGCCGATGCGGTTGGCTTCGGATTGCAGCAGCTCGGGATCCTGGTCGTCGCCGTGGTAACCGGGCACCAGCGGCACGTTGGCATGTTCCATCAGCTGCTTGGCCGCGGATTTCGATCCCATCGCGCGCATCGACGAACCCGGCGGGCCGATGAAGACCAGGCCGGCGGCTTCGCAATTTTCCGCGAACTCGGCGTTCTCGGACAGGAAACCGTAGCCCGGGTGGATCGCCTGGGCGCCGGTGGCGCGCGCGACCTCGATGATCTTGTCGCCGCGCAGGTAGCTGTCCTTGGCGGCGGCCGGTCCGATCAAGATCGCCTCATCGCAGACCGCGACGTGCTTCGCGCCGGCGTCGGCTTCGGAATAGACGGCAACGGTCTTGATGCCGAGGCGGCGCGCGGTGGCCGCGACCCGGCAGGCGATTTCGCCACGGTTGGCGATGAGGATCTTGGTGAACATGGTTGTCTCGTGTCTTTTATGATTATGACTTCGATCACGCGGCCCGATCTGCGCCGGGCCGCGTGTCTATGCTTGCGGTCTCAGCACCCGCAGCTTTCCTTCTGCACCGACTCCAGCGTGTTCGCGCGGGTCTTGAGGCCCAGCTTGTCGAGCAGTGCGCGGTCGTCGTCGGCTTCCGGATTGCCGGTGGTGAGCAGCTTGTCGCCGTAGAAAATCGAGTTGGCGCCGGCCATGAAGCACATCGCCTGCACCGCTTCGCCCAGCTCGCGCCGGCCGGCCGACAAACGCACGCGCGCCTTCGGCATCGTGATGCGCGCCACCGCGATGGTGCGCACGAACTCGATCGGGTCCAGCTTCGGCAGGCCGTGCAGCGGGGTGCCCTCGACCTGCACCAGGTGGTTGACCGGCACCGATTCCGGATACGGGTTCATGTTGGCCAGCTGGGCGATCAGGCCGGCGCGCTGCTCGCGCGTCTCGCCCATGCCGACGATGCCGCCGCAGCAGATTTTCAGGCCGGCGTCGCGCACGCGGCCGAGCGTGTCCAGGCGGTCCTGGTACTGGCGCGTCGAAATCACGTCGCCGTAGAAGTCGGGCGAGGTGTCGATGTTGTGGTTGTAGAAGTCCAGGCCCGCCTGTTTCAGCTGTTCTGCTTGTCCCTCTTCGAGCATGCCCAGCGTCGCGCAGGTTTCCATGCCCAGCGCTTTTACCTCGCGCACCATCGCCTCGACCTTTTCCATGTCGCGCTCTTTCGGGCTGCGCCAGGCGGCGCCCATGCAGAAGCGGGTCGCGCCGTTGGCCTTGGCTTCGCGTGCGGCGGCCAGCACGGTGTCGAGTTCGAGGATCTTCTTGGCTTCGACCCCGGTGTCGTAGCGCGCGGCCTGCGGGCAGTAGCCGCAGTCTTCTTCGCAGCCGCCGGTCTTGATCGACAGCAGGGTGGCCAGTTCGACGTCGCCGTCGGGGAATTCGGCGCGGTGGACTTCCTGCGCGCGGAACATCAGTTCAGGCAGCGGCAGCGCGAACAGAGCCTGCACCTCGGCCAGCGGCCAGGTAGCGTTCTTGGACAGCGAAGCCGGGGTGGCCGGCGGGTACAGGGTGACAACTTGGGACATCTCTATTTCCTTAGTGTTTGGCCGGCCATCCAGGCAGGCTCGATAAATCGATGAAGGCCGCTGCGTCGGCGGCCGTCGGGTTGTCCAGGCGCGGCACGCGGCCCAGCAGCGGGGCGGGCAGGCGGCGCTGCAGTTCTTCGATATTCTCGTCGGCGAAGCGCATGTGCGGGTCGACCTGGTTGGCGACCCAGCCGGCCAGCACCAGGCCGCGTGTGATGATCGCCTCGGCGCTCAGGATCGCGTGGCTGATGCAGCCCAGGCGCATGCCGACCACCAGGACGACGGGCAGGCCGAGCTGCACCGCCAGGTCGGCGCTGTCGAAGGTGTCGGTAAACGGCACGCAGAAGCCGCCGACGCCTTCGACCACGGTGGCGTCCGAGGCCGCGAGGATCTCGGCGTAGGCGGTCAGGATCGTGACCGGGTCGATGGTGACGTTTTCCAGCGCCGCGGCGATGTGCGGCGCGCACGGTTCGCGCAGCATGAACGGCGTCGTGATCGACTGCGGCAGGTGCACGTTACCGGCCGCGCGCAGCATGTCGGCGTCCTCGTTGTGCAGCTGGCCATCCGCGCCGATGTCCGCGCCGGCGGCGATCGGCTTCATGCCGCAGGCGCGCTGGCCGATCTCGACCAGCTTGTGCAGGATCGCGCTGGTGATCAAGGTCTTGCCGATCTCGGTGTCGGTGCCGGTGACGAAGCAGGCGAAGCGGGTCGGCACGCCTTCGGCAGCCAGCGGCGCCGGCACGGTCAGCGGGGCCGCAGCCGTGCTCGGAGCCCTTGCGGGAATGGCCACGCCGGATTCGCCGCCAGGCGATGGTTCGGGGTCAATCAGGGTCATGCCTGGCTCCTTTGCGTATTGAGTTCGAACTGCTCGGCTTCAAGCGTATTCAGCGCCGCCGCGAGCTGGGCGACGTCGTCCTGCGTATGCGCCGCGCACAGCGTCACGCGCAGGCGCGCGGTGCCCGCCGCCACGGTCGGCGGCCGGATCGCCGGCACCCACAGGCCTTGCTCGTGCAGTCTGCTTGAGGCGGCCAGCGCCTCGTCGTTGGCGCCGATCACGATCGGCTGGATCGCGGTGCCGGACGGCAGGCGCTGCCAACGGATGAGCGCCAGGGCGTCATCCAGCTCGGCGATGCGCGCCTGCAGCGCCGCACGGCGTTCGCGGCCTTCGTCTCCCGCGATGATAGCAAGGCTGGCGAGCAGCGCATGCGCCAGCGCCGGCGGGGCGGCCGTGGTGTAGATATAGGGGCGGGCGCGCTGCAGCACCAGTTCGACCACGCTGTCGTGCGCAGCGACGAAGGCGCCGCCGACGCCGGCCGCCTTGCCGAGCGTGCCGACGTAGACCAGGTTGGGCGAGCGCAGGTCGAAATGTTCGAGCGCGCCGCGGCCGTTCGCGCCCAGCACGCCGAAGCCGTGCGCATCGTCGACCACCAGCCAGGCGCCATGGCGCTCGCACAGGCCCAGGAGTTCGGGCAGCGGCGCCAGGTCGCCGTCCATGCTGAACACGCTGTCGGTGACGACGATCTTGGTGGGCGCGTCGCTGGCGATCAGCTGGGCTTCCAGCGCGCGCACGTCTCCGTGCGGGTACACGCTCACGCGCGCACGCGCGAGGCGGGCGCCGTCGATCAGCGAGGCGTGGTTGAGCGCCTCCGAGAAGATCATCGCGTCCGTGCTGTTCCCCAGCGCCGTGAGCACGGCCAGGTTGGCCATGTAGCCGGTGCAGAAGTACAGTGCGCGCGCCTGCTCCAGGTGCGGCGCCTCGAACGCGGCCAGCGCGTCTTCCAGCAGCGCATGCGCACGACTGTGGCCCGAGACCAGGTGCGAGGCCCCGCTGCCGGCGCCGTACAGCGTCGCGCCTTCGCGCAGCGCGTCGACCACGGCCGGGTGCGCGGCCAGGCCGAGGTAATCGTTGCTGCAAAAGGCCAGCAGCTCGCGCCCGTCGACGATCTGGCGCGGCGCCGCCGGCGACTCGGCATGGCGGCGCTTGCGCAGCAGGCTGCGCCCGAGCAGCTCGTCGAGCTGGGCCTGCACGCCGGCGATCAGGTCGCGGTTGTTGGGGACGTCCATTTTCATGCGGCGATCACCGACTCGAAGGTTTTGCGGGTGCGCGCGGCCAGGCCGGCGAGTTCTTCGTCGTCCAGCACGTACGGCGGCATCAGGTAGACGGTGCGGCCGATCGGGCGCAGCATCAGTTCGTTTTCCAGCGCAGTGGTGAAGAAGCGGCGCGCGAAGGTCGACGCCCGCTTGCTGTCCGGCTCGACCGCGTCGAAGGCGAGGATCATGCCGCGCTGGCGGAAATGGGTGACACGCTCGTGCTCGAGCAGCGGCGCCATTTCCAGCATCAGGCGGGTCGCGGTCTCGCGGTTCTTGGTGATGACGTCGTCTTCCTTGAAAATCTGCAGCGTGGCCAGCGCGGCGCGGCAGGCCAGCGCATTGCCGGTGTACGAGTGCGAGTGCAGGAAGCCGCGCGTGATGTCTTCGCTATAAAAGCCTTCGTAGATCTTGTCAGTGCTGAGCACCAGCGACAGCGGCAGGTAGCCGCCGCTGATGCCTTTCGACAGGCACAGGAAGTCGGGCCAGATCGCGGCCTGCTCGCAGGCGAAGAAGGTGCCGGTGCGGCCGCATCCGACCGCGATCTCGTCGGCGATCAGGTGCACGTGGTGCTTGTCGCACAGCTCGCGCAGGCGCTGCAGGTACATCGGGTCGTGCATCGCCATGCCGGTCGCGCACTGCACCAGCGGCTCGACGATGATGGCGGCGATGGTGTCGGCGCTTTGCTCGAACAGCGCTTCGACGTCCTTGATCGCGCGGCGCGCCACGTCCTGGGCGGATTCGCCATCGACCGCGTTGCGCGCGTCCGGCGACGCCACCGTGCGCGCGGCGCGCAGCAGCGGACCGTAGGCATCCTTGAACAGCGCGACGTCGGTCACGGCCAGCGCACCGATGGTCTCGCCGTGGTACGAGCCCTGCAGGCAAACGAACTCCTGCTTTTTCGGATAGCCGGCGTTGCGCCAATAATGAAAACTCATCTTGAGCGCGATCTCGACCGCCGAGGCGCCGTCCGACGCATAAAACGCATGACCGAGCGCGTGGCCGGTCAGTTCGGACAGCTGCTCGGACAGCTCGACCACCGGCTCGTGCGTGAAACCGGCCAGCATCGCGTGCTCGAGCTTGTCGAGCTGGTCCTTCAGGGCGGCGTTGATGCGCGGGTTGGCGTGGCCGAACAAATTGACCCACCACGAGCTGATGCCGTCCAGGTAGCGCCGGCCTTCATGGTCGTACAGCCACGGTCCCTTGGCATGGCTGACGGCGATCAGCGGCACCTCTTCGTGGTGCTGCATTTGCGTGCATGGATGCCAGACGCTGCGCAGGCTGCGCGCGATCCAGTCGGATGAGCTTTGGCGGGTCGGGTGAGTCAAAATGATTCCTAACGATCTAAACTAAATAAACTATTTACTGGATTTGCTAACCGAGCCATGACGGCTTGCGCTTTTCGAGGAAAGCGGCGACGCCTTCCTTGCCTTCGGTCGAGGCGCGGATGGCGGCGATGCGCCCGGCGGTATCGGCCAGCAGCGGATCGTCGATGGGCAAGCCGGCGATGTCGCGCACCAGCTTCTTGGCTTCGCGCACCGCGTTCGGGCTGTTATTGACCAGCGCGCCGGCGATGGCGGCGACGGTGGCGTCGAGCTGCTCGCTCGGGACCACTTCATGCGCCAGGCCGAGACGGCGCGCCTCGGCCGCATCGAAGCGCTCGGCGCTCAAGAAGTAGCGGCGCGCGGCCTGCTCGCCCATCGCCTTGATCACGTACGGCGAGATGGTTGCCGGGATCAGGCCGAGTTTCACTTCCGACAGGCAGAAGTTGACGCCTTCGCTCGCCACCACGATGTCGCAGGCCGCAACCAGGCCCATGCCGCCGGCGTAGCAGTCGCCCTGCACCTTGGCCACGACCGGCTTGGGGCTGAAGTAGATGGTGCGCAGCATGTCGGCCAGGCGCAGGGCGTCGGACTCGTTCTCGTCGTACGAGTAGCCGGCCATCTTCTTCATCCAGTTCAGGTCGGCGCCGGCGCAAAAGGCGGGGCCATTCGCGGCCAGCACGATGGCGCGCACGTCGGCATCCTGGCCGGCTTCGTCGAAGGCCATCGCGATGTCGGCAATGGCGGTCTCGTTGAAGGCGTTGCGCAGCTGCGGGCGGTTCAGCGTGATGGTGGCGACCTTGTCGGCGACCGTGACTTCGAGCGTTTCGTAAGTGTCCATGGTCTCTCTCCCCGTTACATGCGGAACACGCCGAACTTCGTGTCTTCGATCGGCGCATTCAGGGCTGCGCTCAATCCCAGGCCCAGCACCATGCGCGTGTCGGCCGGATCGATCACGCCGTCGTCCCACAGGCGCGCGGTGGCGTAGTAGGGGTGGCCCTGGTGCTCGTACTGTTCCTTGATCGGCTGCTTGAACGCGGCTTCCTCATCCGCCGACCACTGGCCGCCCCTGGCTTCGATGCCGTCGCGCTTGACGGTCGCCAGCACCGACGCGGCCTGATCGCCGCCCATCACGGAGATGCGCGCATTCGGCCACATCCACAGGAAGCGCGGCGAGAACGCGCGCCCGCACATGCCGTAGTTGCCGGCCCCGAACGAGCCGCCGATGATCACGGTGAACTTCGGCACCGCGGCGGTGGCGACCGCGGTGACCATCTTGGCGCCGTTGCGCGCGATGCCCTCGTTTTCGTACTTGCGGCCGACCATGAAGCCGGTGATATTTTGCAGGAACACCAGCGGGATCTTGCGCTGGCAGCACAGCTCGATGAAATGCGACCCCTTCAGCGCCGACTCCGAAAACAGGATGCCGTTGTTGGCGATGATCCCGACCTTCATGCCGAAGATGTGGGCGAAGCCGCACACCAGCGTGGTGCCGTATCTCGCCTTGAATTCGTCGAACTCGCTGCCGTCGACGATGCGCGCGATGACTTCGCGCACGTCGAAGGGCTTGCGGGTGTCGACCGGGATCACGCCGTACAGCTCTTGCGGCGCGAATTTCGGCTCGATCGACTCGCGCAGCGCGCCCTGCACGGGCTTGGTGCGGTTCAGGTTGGAGACGATCGTGCGCGCGAGCGCGAGCGCGTGGGTGTCGTTGCGGGCCAGGTGGTCGACCACGCCGGACAAGCGGGTGTGGACGTCGCCGCCGCCCAGGTCTTCGGCGCTCACGACTTCGCCGGTCGCCGCTTTCACCAGGGGCGGGCCGCCGAGGAAGATCGTGCCCTGTTCCTTGACGATGATCGATTCGTCGCTCATCGCCGGCACGTACGCGCCGCCGGCGGTGCACGAACCCATCACCACCGCGATCTGCGGGATGCCCTTGGCGGACAAGTTGGCTTGGTTATAGAAGATGCGGCCGAAGTGGTCGCGGTCGGGAAAGACGTCGTCCTGGTTCGGCAGGTTGGCGCCGCCCGAATCGACCAGATAAATGCACGGCAAATTGTTCTGGTCGGCGATTTCCTGGGCGCGCAGGTGTTTTTTCACCGTCATCGGATAATAGGTGCCGCCCTTGACGGTCGCGTCGTTACACACGATCACGCATTCCTGGCCAGCCACGCGGCCGATGCCGGTGATGATGCCGGCGCTGGGCGCGGCGCCGTCGTACATTTCGTACGCAGCCAGCTGCGACAGCTCGAGAAACGGCGTGCCCGGGTCGAGCAGCATCTGCACGCGCTCGCGCGGCAGCAGTTTGCCGCGCGCGACGTGCTTTGCCGAGGCCGCTTCGCCGCCGCCCTGGGCGACAGCGGCCACCTTGGCGCGCAAATCGTCGACCAGCGTTTGCATGGCGGCGGCGTTGGCTTTGAAATCCTCGCCGCGCGGGTTCAGTTGTGTCTCGAGCTGGGGCATGGGTGCTGTCTCCGGATTGCTTTTTTATTCGGGAAAGCTGCCGTCGACATAGAACCATCGGGGCGTCCCGCCCGCAACTTCCGGCTCGCGCACGAACTTGCTGATCTCGTGCAGACGATGGGCGCGGCCATTGATGCGGAAGCGGGCGACGAATTCGACGGTGTCCTGGTCGAGTTGTTCCGGCAGATCTGCTTTACGTTGACGTAAACGTAAAGCAGATTTTACCTCAAGTCCCAGCCATTGAATCGGCTCGTTCCTGTCAATGATCGGCTCGGTGGGCCGGGTACTCGGATGCCAGGTCGCGCGCAGGTAATCCTCGTCGCGCAATACATAGGCCGTATAGCGCGAACGCATCAGCCGCTCGGCCGTGGGCGCCAAGGCAACGCCGGCCAGGAATGGCGCGCAGCAGCTCGCCAGCGACGCGCCGCCGCAGGGACAGGGATGGGAACGGGTAGACATGGCGGCAATTATCCGCCATTTCAGGGGGCGCCGCACATTGGTACGCTGGAAAGGAAGAGCACTTTTTGGACGGCGTTAGCGCATCTTCGGTGATCTTTTTCCGAAAATAAACGAACTGATCATAAAACGGGCACAGAAAAAAGCACGTCAGCCGGACGCCTGGCGTCGCATGTACGCCCTATAATTGATTGAAATATAACGAACGCTGAACGATTGGGAGGTCGTATGTCCGTAAAGCCCCGGCTGCCCGCAGCCGCTATCCGTACAGCCATTCTTGCCGCCATCCTGCTGAACACCGCCGGCGCGGCGCTGGCCGCCGACCTCATCGTCGACAAGGCCGAGCCCGAGCACGTGCAGCCGCGCTTTTTCGAACGCATCGAAGGCGGTCCGCTGGCGGGCGCCATTACCAAGCGCGGCCAGGTGGTGCACGTCAAACCCGGCAAATACAAGATGCGCGTGCCCTGCGACGCCAGCAAGCCGGGCACGTTCAACGACGTGAACGTGAACGTCAAGGAAGGCAACCTGACTCGCCTGCGCCTGCTCGATTGCGGTGTCGAGATCCGGGTCAAGACGGTGTTTCACTGAGTTTTACCGGGACAGCGTCAACCCGTCCAGCGCGAACGGCGGCGCCTTGCCATCCACCAGGTCGGCCAGCAGACTGGCGCTGCCGCAGGCAAAGGTAAAGCCGAGGGGGCCGTGGCCGACGTTCAGCCACAGGTTCTTCAAAGGACTGGCACCGATGATCGGCGCGCTGCTCGGCGTCGCCGGGCGCAGGCCGGCCCAGGGTGTGATCCGCGTGTAGTCGGCGGCGCGCGGCATCGTCTCCTGCACCTGGCGCGTCAGGCTGGCCAGGCGCGCGCGGTCGAGATTGAGGTCTTCGCCGACCATGTCGACCATCGCCGCCACGCGCAGGGTGTCGCCGATGCGCGCGTACAGCACCTTGCGCTCGAAGTCGGTCACGCTGATCTCGGGCGCGACGTCCTCGCTGCGGATCGGCGCGCTCAGGCTGTAGCCCTTGAGCGGGTACAGCGGCAGGTCGATGCCGGCGCCGGCGGCCAGTGTGCGGCTCTGCATGCCGGCCGCCAGCACGTAGGCGTCGGCTTCAACGATGCCGGCGCCGGTCGCCAAGCCGGTCACGCGGCCGCCGTCGCTCTGAATGCGCCGGACGTCGCCGTGGATGAAGCCGAGGAAGCGCGGGTGGGCGTGGATGCGCTCGGCCAGCGCGACGCAGAAGGCGTAGCAGTCGGCGACCGCTTCGCCGCCGTTGTAGATGCCGCCGGCCAGCTTGTCCTGCATCGCGGCCAGGGCCGGTTCGCGCGCGGCGCATTCAGCGGCGTTCCACACCTGGCGCGTGGACGCGGAATCGGACTTCGCGGTGGCGGCGTCGAAGGCCTTGCGGTTGCGGTAGACCACCAGCTTGCCGGCGTCGCGCCACTGGAATTCGGCCAGTGGTACGGTCGGCTCCAACCGCGCCATCGCCTGGCGCGACAGCTCGCCCAGCTGCAACAGTTTCTCGGTCGTTTTGCGGTTGATGTCGGCGCGGCAGTTGGCGAGGAAGGCCGACAGCCAGCGCCATTGGTGGGCGTCGAACTGCGGCTTGAAGCGCAGCGGTCCGTGTTCCTGGAACAGCCACTGCAGGGCTTTGGCCGGCACGCCGGCATCGGCCAGCGGGGACACGTAGCGATAGCTGAGCTGCCCGCCGTTGCTGTAGCTGGTGCCGGTGCCGACGCCGGGTGCGCGATCGAGCAGCGTGACCTTGTGCCCGGCCTCCAGCAGCCACCAGGCCGAGGTCAGGCCGACGACACCGCCGCCGATTACGATGACTTCTTGCATCCGCGCCCACTCACGAACATTGACATGCCGAGAGCTTAGGGGCTGCCCAGGCGCGCGGCCAATGAATGTAGCGCGGCAGGGCATAACCGGAGTTCATGTTTGCACCAGGATGGCGCGTCGGTACAGCACCGTGAGGATGCGTTCCTGGAAACGTGCCAGCGCCGAGTACTCGCCCTTGTTCGCGTTCGAGAAGGGATCGGTCGAGGTGCCGCCGACCAGCACGACCATGCCGTTGCGGCGCTGCCGGTCCATGACGAACGCCGACAGCAGGCCGTAGGCATCGCCCAGGTGCCCGACCGCGTCGAAACCGCCGCCGTCGACCAGGCGCAGGCTGCCGGGACCGCAGTCGGGGAATTGCTCGTTGCCGATGCCCCACGCCTCGAGCAGGCCCCCGGCGCTGTCGCCGTTGCCGCCATCGAAGGTCCACTGGCGCGTGAACATGGTGCGCAGGGTTTCCGGCTTCAGGATGCGATGGCCATCGTGCATGCCATCGTTCATCAGCATGCGCATGATCACGCCCAGCTCCGGCGCCGAGATGCGCAGGCCGCCGGTCGGGCTGAACGGCGTCGCGTTGGCGCCGATCACGTAGTGCCCGATGCCGGCCGGGAGCGCGGGCGGGGCGCTGTGAAAATCGTCGGCCTGGGCGATCCAGGGACAGGCCGGGTTCCATATCTCCGTGTCGACGCTGCGCTTGCGGTACAGCGTGGCCAGCCTGGCAAGGTCGGTGGCGCTCAAGTTGGCCGGATGGTAGCTGGCGCGCAGGCCGAGCGGTTCGAGCAGCTGGCGCGCCATGAGGCGGTCGAAGCGCTCGCCGCTGACCGATTCCATGATGGTGCCGGCCAGGCCGAAGCCGAGGTTACAGTAGGTGAAATATGCGCCGGGAGCGGCGTTGGCGGCCCAGGCCTGGCCATCGCCATACAGCCGGGCGCCCGGCGCCAGCACGTCGCGCAGCGCGGTGTCGGGGCCGAAGGCATAGCCGGCGTCGTCGCGCAGCGAAGACGTGTGGGTCAGCAGGTGGCGCAGCGTGATCGGCGCGTCCGGGAAGTGCGGATTGCGCAGCCGCCAGCCGAGGTAGCCGGCGACGTCGGCGTCGAGATCGAGCCGGCCGGCTTCGAGCAGGCGCAGCAGGCCGAGCGTGGTCACCATCTTCGAGACCGAGGCGATGCGGAATCGGGTGCCGGCGTCGACCGGCTGGTCGGGCAGGCCGTCCACGCCGATGAAGCGACGGCCGAACTGGCCGGTGTAGCTGACCTGGCCGGCGCGGATCGCCAGCACCGACAAGCTGGCCAGCTCGCACGCGGGGTCGGCGGCGATCGCAGCCAGCTCGTGGCCGAGCCGCTCATGCGCGGCCGCCGGCAGCGCGCCCGCAGGCAGGCGCGCCCGCGCACGCACGAGCGGATGCGCCGCGCCCAGCAGGGCCAATCCGAGCAGCTTGCGCCGGCGATTCTTCATCCGCGTCTCCTGTGTTTGATAGGCCCGAGCATACGGGCGCAGCACAGCAGAGGCAAATGCCGGCGCATGGCAGGCGCATAACCGTGGTCTATGTGTATTGCCGTATGCATAACCTGCCGGAATGGCGCGTCCTGATCCTTTCATGACAGGCTGGGCGCGATTGGGATTACACTGCCCTCATGCTCAATACCGAAACCCCGGCTTCGCAACACGCCAACCTTGACCAGTATCCCACCGCCGAGCTCGTGAACGTGTTGGTGGACGACCAGGGCCAAGCGGTGCAAGCCGTGCGCGCCGCCGCGCCGCGCATTGCCGCCGCGGTCAGCGCCGCGCTGCCGCGCATGGAGGCGGGCGGGCGCCTGGTCTACGTCGGGGCCGGCACCTCGGGCCGCCTGGGCGTGCTGGACAGCGTCGAGCTGTATCCCACCTTTTCCTGGCCGCATGAGCGCGCGGTGGCGCTGCTGGCCGGCGGCCGCGACGCCATGTTCGTCGCGGTCGAAGGCGCCGAGGACGACGCCGAGCAGGGTGCGGCCGACCTGCAAGGCGTGAACGTCGGCGCCGACGACGTGGTGCTCCTGATCGCCGCCTCCGGCGCCACCCCTTACGTGCTGGGCGCCCTGCGCGCCGCGCGCGCGGCCGGCGCGCTGACCATCGGCCTGGCCAACAACCCGGACGCGCCGGTCGCGGGCGAAGCCGACATCGGCATCACCCTCGACACCGGCCCGGAAGCCATCTCCGGCAGCACCCGACTGAAAGCCGGCACCGCCCAGAAGATCGCGCTGAATACCTTCTCGAGCGCGCTGATGGTGCGTTTGAACAAGGTTTATGGCAACCTGATGGTAGACTTGAGGGCGACCAATGCCAAGCTGGTGCGGCGCGCGGTCCGCCTGACGGTCTTCGCCACCGGCGCCGACGAGGACGACGTGCGCGCCGTGCTGGCGCAGTGCGATTTCCACGTCAAGGTAGCGATCGTCGCACTGGGACGCGGCGTCCCGGTCGAGCAGGCGCGCGCCTTGCTGGAAACGGCGCGCGGCAGCGTGCGCCGGGCCCTCGCGGCCTGACCGGCCAGCGCGCAACGCGCTCGCGCGGCAGGCCGGCCCACTACTACTTAGTCTTTTATGCAGACATCGCAAGCGAAGAGCCCCTGGTTCTGGGTTCCCTCCCTGTACTTCGGCCAAGCCATCCCCTACATCGTCGCCAACAGCCTGTCGGTCATCCTGTACAAGGACCTCGGCATCTCGAACGCCGACATCGCCTTCTATACCAGCCTGCTGTACCTGCCCTGGGTGATCAAGCCGCTGTGGTCGCCGCTGGTCGACTTGTCCGGCACCAAGCGCGCCTGGACCGTCGCGCTGCAGCTGGCGATGGCGGCGGCGCTGGGGGCGGTCGGGGCGACGCTGCACCTGCCCGGCTTCTTCATGCTCAGCCTGGGCGTAATGTGGCTGCTGGCGTTCGCCTCGGCCACGCACGACATATCCGCCGACGGTTTCTACATGCTCGCCATGCCGGCCTCGCAGCAGGCCGCTTATGTGGGCGTGCGTTCGACCTTTTATCGCCTGGCGACGCTGGCGGCGCAAGGGCCGCTGGTGATCCTGGCCGGCTACCTGGCCACGTCCCTGCACGACGTGCGCCAGGCCTGGGCGATCGTGTTCTTCATCCTGGCAGCGTTCTTTTTCGTCCTGTGCGCCTGGCACCGGTCGGTGCTGCCGCACCCGCTCAACGACCACAAGGCCATGGACGGCAGCGGTCCGCTGCGCGCGTTCTTCGCCACTTTCGGCAGCTTTTTTGCCAAGCGCGACATCTGGCTGATCCTCGGCTTCATTCTGACCTTCCGCCTGGGCGAAGCGCAGCTGCTGAAACTGGCCGCGCTGTTCCTCAAGGATCCGCTGGCCAAGGGCGGCCTGGGCCTGTCGAACGAACAGTACGGCGTCGCCTACGGCACGGTCGGCATCGTCGCGCTGACGGTCGGCGGCCTGTGCGGCGGCTGGCTGATCTCGCGCGTGGGCTTGCGGCGCGCGCTGTGGTGGATGGTCGCCGCGGTGCATTTGCCCGACCTGGTATTCGTGTACCTGTCGAGCGTGCAGCCGCAGAGCTTCGGCGTGATCACCGGTTTCCTCGCCATCGAGCAGTTCGGCTACGGTTTCGGTTTCACGGCGCTGCTGGTGTACATGATGATGGTCGCCGACGGCCCGTATAAAACCGCGCACTACGCGATCTGCACCGGCCTGATGGCGCTCGGGATGATGGTGCCGGGCATGTGGAGCGGCAAGCTGCAGGAGACGATCGGCTACCAGCATTTCTTTGTGTGGACGGTGCTGTCGACGATTCCGGCCTTCCTGATGGCGGCGCTGGTCAGGATCGATCCGCTGTACGGCAAAAAGTGAGGCAATTGCGCTACCATTCACATGCCGCTCAACACGAGCAGAAGAATCCGGAGTAGTTTTGCAAGTTAATCAAAAACGGCGGGCGCTGACGCTCGCGGGCGTCGCCGGCGCATTGGCGAGCAGCGGCCTGTTCACGGCCTGTACCAGTACCAAGCCGGTCACCGGCGGCGATACCTTCGGCCCCGGCATCGCCGGCGGCGAGCTGCCGCCACCCGCCCCGCGCGAATTCCGCGCCGCCTGGGTCTCGACCGTCGCCAACATCGACTGGCCCAGCAAGCCCAACCTGAAATCCGACAGGCAGCAGGCCGAGGCGATCGCCATCCTGGACCGCGCCAAGGCGCTCAACCTGAACGCCATCGTGCTGCAGGTGCGTCCGGCCGCCGATGCGATCTACCCCTCGCCGATCGAACCCTGGTCCGAGTACCTGACCGGCCTGCAGGGCGCGGCGCCGGCGCCGTACTACGATCCGCTCGACTTCTGGGTGACGCAGGCGCACCTGCGCGGGCTCGAGCTGCACGCCTGGTTCAATCCCTACCGCGCGCGCCAGAACGGCGCCCGGTCGCCGGCGGCGCCGAACCACATCTCGCGCACCAAGCCGGCCGCCGTCAAGACCTACGGCAAATACCTGTGGATGGACCCGGGCGAGGAAGCCGCCGTCCAGCAGACCCTGGACGTGGTGCTGGACGTGGTGCGCCGCTACGATATCGACGGCGTCCACATCGACGATTATTTTTATCCGTATCCGATCGAGGCCGGGAACACCGCGGCCACCGGCGCGGAAGGCGCGGCGCTGGAAGGCAAGGGCGGGCGCGGCGAGCTCGACTTCCCCGACGACGCCTCCTGGCAGCGCTACCTGGCCGGCGGCGGCCGGCTCGACCGCGCCGGCTGGCGCCGCCAGAACGTGAACAAGCTGATCCGCGCGCTGTACGAGGGCATCCACCGCGAAAAGAGCTGGGTGCGCTTCGGCATCAGCCCGTTCGGCGTGGGCCGTCCGGACCGCCGCCCGCACGGCATCAACGGCTTCTCGCAGTACGACAAGCTGTACGCCGACGCCGAGACCTGGCTGCAAAACGGCTGGCTCGATTATTTCTCGCCGCAGCTGTACTGGCCGATCCGCCAGCCGGCGCAAGCCTACGGCACGCTGCTCGATTACTGGCTGGCGCAGAACAGCCAGGGCCGCCACCTGTGGCCGGGCCTGTACACCAGCCGCATCGGCGCGCCGAGCAAGGAATACGCGCCGCAGGAAATCATCGAGCAGATCGCGCTCACGCGCACGCGCCCGCGCGCGGACGGCCACGTCCACTTCAGCATGGCCGCGCTGATGCAGAACCGCAAAGGCATCGCCGATCAATTGCGCGCCGCGACCTACGCGGTGCCGGCGCTGATTCCGGCCACGCCCTGGCTGGGCCGCGAGACGCCGGGCACGCCGTCGGTCGCCGCCGTCAGGAAGGGCGACACGGTGCTGCTCAAGCTGGCCGCCGGCAAGGCCAACGCGACCTATGCGATCTGGTCGCGCTACGCCGGCCAGTGGCGCTTCGCGACCGCGCCGGCCTCGCGCGTGGACTGGTCGGTGCCGAGCGATGCGAAACACGGCCTGCCGGATGCGGTGTTCGTCAGCGCGGTCGACCGCCTGGGTAACGAAAGCGCGCGCATACAGGCGTGGAAACGCGCCTGACCATAACATTTGGTCATGCACATACGGCCAGCATTCATTCGCATGGGTGCGGGCGCAGGGCGTACACTTCGGTTCGACCATGATCCGTTCGCAATCCGCATCCTCCACTGAAGCGCTGGGCCTCGGCATCGATGCCGGCGGCACCCGGACCCGCTGGGCGCTCGCCGCGCCCGGCGGCCGGATCGTCGCCGAAGGCGTCAATGCCGGCCTGTCGGCCCTGCAGATGGGCAGCGCGGCCGGGCGCGAGGCGGTGCGCGCGGCGTTCACGCAACTGGCCGCCGACGTCCTCCAGCATGGCGCCCCCGCACGTGCATGGGCCGGCCTGACCGGCTTCGGCGGCGACGCGGGGGACAATGAGCTGCTGCAGCGCTGGCTGGCCGAACTGCTGCACGTCGACCCGCACGCGATCCACTTCTGCAGCGACATGGAGATCGCCTACCGCGCCAGTTTTACGCCCGGCGAAGGCTACCTGGTCTACGCCGGCACCGGCTCGATCGGCGCCTTCATCGACGTCGATGGGCAATTCCACCGTGCCGGCGGACGCGGGGTGGTGCTCGACGACGGTGGCGGCGGCTTCTGGATCGCGCGCGAGGCGCTGCGCCACATCTGGCGAAACGAAGACGAGCGGCCCGGCTGCTGGCAGGACTCGCCGATGGCGCAGGCGGTGTTCGACACCGTCGGCGGATCCGACTGGGCCTGTTCTCGCCAGTTCATCTACGGCCAGGAACGCGGCGCGGTCGGCACGCTGGCGCTGGCCGTGGCCGCGACGGCCGAGCGCGACCCGGCCGCCAACGCCATCCTGCACGCCGCCGGCGCCGAGCTGGCGCGCCTGGCGCGCGCCTTGATCGACCGCTTCGGCGCACGTCCGGTGGCGCTGTCAGGGCGCGCGGCCGAGCTGCACGCTATCATTCCGGCAGCGATGCGCGCCGCGCTGCCGTCCGGGACGGTATTGACGCAGCGTTCCGGCGGCGCCCACCAGGCGGCCGCACGCATGGCCATCGACACCGACATCCACCTACCTACACGCCCATGAAAATTCTCGTCGCGTCCCTGCTCCTCGCCCTGCTGGCCGGCTGCGCCACGCCGCCGCCGTCCGGCCCGGTCATCGATCACACCTACACGGCCAAGGGCCAGGCCAGCCGCGTGCGCTTCCTGGTGCTGCACTACACGGTCGGCGACAAGGCCTCGTCGCTGACCACGCTGACCCAGCAGGAAGTCAGCGCGCATTACCTGGTCACCGACGACCCGGTCCCGGTGATCTACGGCCTGGTCGACGAGAAGAACGCCGCCTGGCATGCCGGTAACTCGAGCTGGAAGAATTTCACCCAGCTGAACAACAGCTCGATCGGCATCGAGATCGTCAACCCGGGCTGGAAGGACACGCCGAACGGCCGCGTCTACGCACCGTTCCCGCAATCGCAGATCGACGCGCTGATCCCGCTGGTGAAGGACATCGTGGCGCGCCACCACATCGCGCCGGAAAACGTGCTCGGCCACTCGGACATCGCACCGCAGCGCAAGCAGGACCCGGGCCCGATGTTCCCGTGGAAGCAGCTGGCCGCAGCCGGCCTGGTGACCTGGCCGGACGCCAACCGCGTCGCCGCCCTGAACCCGTACTTCCAGGCGCAGCTGCCCGACATCGGCTGGTACCAGAAGAAGCTGGCGACCTGGGGCTACGGCCTGGTGCAGTCCGGTCAATTGGACGAGCAGACCCGCACCGTGCTGTCGGCCTTCCAGATGAAATACCGTCCGGCCAACATCGACGGCAACCCGGACGCCGAAACGGCGTCGCTGCTGGAAGCGCTGACCAATCCGCGCGGCCCGATCCCGCCGGTGCTGCCGCCGACGCCGGTGATCACGGTGCCGGTGCCGGCTGAACCGGCGGTGCAACCGGCGCCCCCGGCGCCAGCGCCGCCGCCGCCGACGCCGACCACGCCGCCGGCCGCCGACAGCCCGACTGCCATTCCCGCAACACCGCCGGCCACCATCCAGCGCTGAGCGTTGGTAGGCGCACAGGTTTCGGCTATGCTGCAAAAATCCGCGTCCACCAGGGCGCGGACCTTTCCAGGAACTTGAAGCGATGCGTCTGCGCCATATCGAAGTCTTCCACGCCATCATGCAAGTCGGCACCATCAGCGGCGCCGCGCAAGTGCTGCACATCTCCCAGCCGGCCGTGACCAAGGTGCTGCAGCACGCCGAACTGCAGCTCGGCATGCCGCTGTTCGAACGCGTGCGCGGCAAGCTGTATCCGAAGCCGGAAGCGCACCGCCTGTTCGCCGAGACCGAAAAGCTGCACCGCGACCTGCAAGGCATCCGCCGCCTGGCCGCGACGCTCAAAAGCCGCGCCGGCGAGACGGTGCGCCTGGTGTCGACCCCGACCATCGCGATCAGCGTGCTGCCCGCCGCATTGACCGCCTGGCGGCGCGACTACGCCCAGACGCGCTGCGAGCTGGCGACCTTTCATACCAGCGAGATCGTCAACGCGCTGCGCCTGGGCGAAGCCGACCTGGCGCTGTCGCTGCAGGACCCGCGCCATCCCGGCATCGAAGCCGAGCCGATCGCGCAGGGCTTCCTGACCGTGATGGCCCCAAGCGGCACCTGGAGCGAGGCCGAATGCCGGCAGCCGGTCACGCCGCACGCGCTCACCGGCGAACTGATCGGCCTGGCGGACGGCGACCCGCTCGGCGAACTGGTGGTGGCCGCCTGCGAAGACCAGGACGTGCATCCGGTCTTCCACACCGTGGTGCAAACCTACCAGATCGCGCGCTCGCTGGTCGAAGCCGGCGCCGGCACCGCGGTGCTGGATCCGTTCACGGCCGCCTCGGCCGCGTCCGCCAAGGTGCAGTGCCGCCTGTGGGCGCCGCAGATCCCGGTCCAGCTGTATCTCCTCACGGCCAGCCACGCGCCGCTGTCGCACGGCGCGCGCGAGCTGGCCAATTGCATCGGCGCCGCCGCGCGCAGCCTGCTGGACAAAGGAAGCCATGAGCATCAACGGGTCGACCCTGCCTGAACCATCTGAGCCACCTGAGCCACCGCCGGGCATCCCGAGCGAGGAGATCGCCGGCCACCCCGAGTTCCGCCACCTGTCGCGCATCGCCGGGGTCAAGGTCGACCTGCGCTACGCGACGCCGGACAACTTCGTCGGACGCGACCTGTATTCGCCGTATGACTGCGCCTGGCTGCACGTCGAGGCCGCCGACGCCCTCGCGCGCGTGGTCGCGTGGCTGCGCGCGCGCCGGCCCGACCTGACGCCGCTGGTGCTGGACGCCCTGCGCCCGCAGCGCGTGCAGCAGCAGCTGTGGAATACGCTGGCCGGCACCGGCCTCCAAATGTACCTGGCCGACCCGGCGCGCGGCTCGATCCACTCGTACGGGATGGCGCTCGACATCACGCTGGTCGACGCGATCGGGCGCGAGCTCGACATGGGCACCGGCTTCGACGACATGACCGAACTGTCGCACCCGGCGCTGGAAGAAGGCTTCCTGCGCAGCGGCGGGCTCAGCGAGGCCCAGGTGGCCAACCGCCGCCTGCTGCGCAGCGCGATGAACGGGGCCGGCTTCGTCGGCATCAACACCGAATGGTGGCACTTCGATTGCGGCGACCGCGGCCGTGTGCGCCAGACCTTCCGCCGCGTACTCTGATCGCTCACCGCGTTCCTGTGGCGTCATGCCGACGCCTCGCGTGAACGCTTGAGCAAGCTCATTCACCTTGCTTGTCCAGACCGGAAAATCGGCCCATCGATGCAGGACAGGTATTCACTCAACATAGCGAGGTGAAGATGAGAAGCGCGATGATGGCTTGCACCGCCGCGGCGTGCACCGCGGCCGCATTGGCGGGATGCAGCGCCGACGGCAACAACCAGTTCGCGGCGCGCGACACGACGGTCGAGTACTACCGGGTGTTCGACATCCGGACCGACGCCGGCGCCCAGGCGCTGGCCAAGGCCGCGAGCGAGGGCATCAACCGCAACGTCAGGGACGCCGTGATCTCGACACCGGCCACGGTCGACGTGACGGAATTGCCGGGCCACTTCAAGATGGCCGATCCGGCTGCAGCAACGGCATCCACGGCGGCATCCACGCCGGGTGCGGCATCCGCGCCGGTCGCCGGCAAGGGCCCGACCTGCGAAGGCGCCGCCTGGACGGCCAAGGCGGCGCCGCAGGTGCGCGGCGGCGACAACATGAACATGGTCGCCTGCCTGTTCCCCTACAAGAGCGGCTACCACCTCGACATGTACGCGGTGTTCACCAAGCCCGAAGGCGGCTGGCTGGCCTGGCCGCGCCGGCTGGGCGGGGCGATCGTCGGCACGCCCGAAAAATTCACGGAAAACACGATGGTCGACGTGGTGCGCTCGATTCACGGCAGCACCGGTGCGCAGGTGACGCTGGTCGAGGCCAAGCCGGCGCTGGCCGGCACGCCGTGGCTGGAGAACACGACGGCCTCGGCTGGGACGCCGGCTGCGCCGGCTGCGGCGCCTGCATCTGCACCAGCATCCGCACTAGCATCTGCGCCTGCTCCGGCAGCACCGGCGCCTTCAGCTGCCCCGGCGCCGGCATCGGAAACCACGCCTTCGCCCGTAGTCACGTCACCAGTGACGTCGCCCGTGACATTACCCGTAACGTCACCTGCGCCGTCAACCGCAGCGGCTGCGCAGCACGGGGTGCAGCCGGGCGTGCAATCGGGTGCGCGGGCAACTGCGTCGACCAGCAAGCAGCCGTAAGCAGCCCCGAGCAGTCTAAGCGGCCGTAATTCGCGTGCGGGTTCAGGTCTGCGCCGCGGCGTCGAGCCCCAGTTCCATGGTCTGTTCGAGCGCCGCCGCGCCAGGGCGCAGCGGTTCGGGCGCGCCGACGTCGCGAAAACCTGCGCGTCGGTACAGCCGCGCCGCCGCATCGTTGCCGCACACGACGCCCAGGCGCACGCGCTGCGCGCCGATCGACCTGGCCCAGTCGATCGATGCCTGCAGCAGCGCCAGGGCCACGCCGCGGCCGCGCGCTTCCGGTGCGACCCACATCTGGAACAGGTTCACCACGCCGGCTCGTTCGGGGTCGCACTTGGCGTAGACCAAGCCGAGCGGGGCGGCTGATGCTGTCGGCGCCTCGTCCGTGCCGTCGGCGCTTGCGGTGACGCTGGCGTCTTCGGCGATGAGGGGGTAGTCGCGGCCCGAGATTTCGGCGGCGGTCAGGCGCGCCATCCAGAGCTCGGGGCGCCAGGATTCTTCCAGGGCCAGCGAGCTGCCGAAGGCGTAGGGCGCATCGGCCAGCGAACGCAGGCGCAGGGCGCGATAGGCTGGCCAGTCGCGGGCCAGCAGGCGGCGGATCGTCATGCCGGGCGCTGGGGTGGACGTGGACATCGCTGCCGGTGCCGGCGCGGGTGGCAGTTCCGGTGTCGTGGTGGACACCGCTGACGGCGGCAGGGTGCCTTGGTCGCGGCTCATGCGCCGCTCACGGCCGAGGCCGGAGCCGGTGCGCTCGGCGGCAGCGGCTGCAAGGGCTGCGGCTGCAAAGGCTGCGGTTGTTGCGGCGCCGATACCGGCGCGCTGGAACCCGGCGCCGGGTTCAGGCGCGCGACCCAGTCGACCAGGCTGTCGAGCACGGCGCGGCCGTGGCCGTTGGCAGCCAGTTCGCTGTTGACGAAGGCGACCACCACGCACTGGCGCCCGCTGGCATCGGGCACGTAGCCGGCGATCGCCGTGACGTTGCGCAGCGTGCCGGTCTTCAGGCGCGCGCGGCCGGCGGCCGGGCTCTCGTGCAGGCGGCGGCGCATGGTCCCGTCCACCGCGACGATCGGGATGCTGGACTGGAATTCCGGCGCCCAGTTGCTGCGCAAACCGGCCTGCAGCACGGCGCCCATCTGGATCGGCGTGATGCGTTCCAGGCGCGACAGGCCGGAGCCGTTGTCCAGCACCAGGCCGCGGTCGTCGATGCCGTGCTGGTTCATCCACGCGCGCACGGCCGCGTCCGCGCGCGCGAGGGTCGGCACCGCGCTGGCGCTGTCCGTACCGGCGCCCGCGCCCATGGCAAGGCCTGCGGTGCCGCCCGCCAACGCAGGCTTGAACACCTGCGGCCGGCTGCCCAGCAGCGGATCGGCTTCCAGCGCGCCCAGGCTCAGGAAGATCAGGCGCGCCAGCGTGTTGTCGGAAGGTTTATTCGTGTCGCGGACGATTTCCGGCAGCGCGCGCGACAGATGGTCGGCCAGCAGCCGGGTCGAGGCCGGCGTCGTGCCTTCAGTGGTGTCGCCGCTGATGCTGCCGCCCAGCTGTTGCCACGCCGCGCGGAACAGGCGGTCCAGGTAGGTCTGGCGGTCGATCACGCTGATCGCATTGACCGTCTCGCAGTTTTTCGGGAAGGTCCCGTGCAGCATGATCTTGATGCCGCCGTCGGGCTGCGGCACGGCTTCGGGCGGTTTCCAGCCGCTTTCCCAATCGACGCAGGCGGCGTTGACGAGCTTCATGTCGGAATCGATGGTCACGCCCTGCAAGTCGGGCTGCAGCGCCAGCTTGAGCTTGCCGCCGGTGGAGCGCATGTCGATCTGCAGCAGGTTTTTGTTGACCATGGCCGCATCGGGGATGACGTTGTACGCCGCCTCGGGCGAATCGTCGAACGGCGGCGCGTTCAGGTCCAGGCGCGCCGGGTTGAACACCTGGCGGTCGACGACCAGGCGGCCGTCGATCTTGCGGATGCCGGCGTTGCGCAGTTTGCGCAGCATGCCGGTCAAGGTCTCGGTGGTGAAATCGGCGTCGGCGCCGCCGCGCAAATACAGGTCGCCGGCCAGGATGTCGCCATGCAGCTCGCCGGCGCTGCGCAATTCGGTGCGGCTGCGAAATACCGGACCCAGGCGCTCGAGGCCGACCAGCGTGGTGACCAGTTTCATCGTCGAGGCCGGCTGCATCGGATGGTCGGCCAGGTGCGACAGGATGGTTTGATTGTCGCGCAGCACCAGCGCGCTGAGCGCATCCTCGGGAATGTGGTTGGCCTGCATCACATACGCGACCGGCTCGGGCAACTGGGCGTGGGCGGGCAGCGTCGTCAGCAGGGCAGCCAGCAGCATGGCCGACTGCGCGGCCGACTGCGTGACCGACCGAGCCGGACGGGAGACGAAAGAAAAACGGCGCGCCATGCGGCTCCTTGAATCCATCCTTAAATCCATTTATCCGAAAAACACATAGGCCACGGCGATCGCGGCGACGATGCCGGCCAGGTCGGCGATCAGCCCGCAGGAAATCGCATAGCGCGTCTTGCGCACCCCAACCGAGCCGAAGTACAGCGCGACGATGTAGAAGGTGGTGTCGGCCGAGCCCTGGAAGATACAGGCCAGGCGCCCGACGAAGGAATCGACGCCATAGGTCTTCATGGCGTCGATCATCATCGCCTTCGAACCGCTGCCGGACAGCGGTTTCATCAGGGCAGTGGGCAGCGACGGGGTAAAACGCGTGTCCAGGCCGGCCTGGGTGAACACCCAGTCCATGCCATGCACCACGAAGCCGAGCACGCCCGAATTGCGGATCACGGAAATCGCCACCAGCATGCCGACGAGGTATGGAATGATGGTCAGCGAGGTCTGGATGCCGCCTTTCGCGCCTTCGATGAAGGTTTCGTACACGTTCACCTTCTTGAGCACGGCGCCGACGATGAACACGACGATGATCGAGAACAGCACCAGGTTGCTGACGAGCTTGGACACGCCTTCGATTTCCGCTTTCGTCAGGACTTGCGTGAAGTACCAGATCACGCCGGCGATCGCCGCCGTCATGCCGCCCAGCCAGCCGAGCACGACGCGGTCGAACAGGTTGATGCGCTGGCGGATCGACACGGCGATGATACCCGCGACCGTGGCGACGTAGGTCGCGATCATGCATGGGATAAAAATGTCGGACGGGTCCCTGGCGCCGAGGATCGCGCGCTGGGCCATGATCGCCAGCGGGATCAGGGTCAGGCCCGACGTATGCAGCACCAGGAACATGATCTGGGCGTTGCTGGCCGTGTCCTTGTTCGGATTCAGGGTCTGCAGGCTTTCCATCGCCTTCAGGCCGAACGGCGTGGCGGCGTTGTCCAGGCCGAGCAGGTTGGCCGAGAAATTCATCACCATGTGGCCGGTGGCCGGGTGGTCCTTCGGCACGTCCGGAAAAATGCGCGAAAAGAAGGGCGCGATGATTTTTGCCAGCCAGCCGATCGCGCCGGCCTTTTCGCCGATGTTCATGATGCCCAGCCACAGCGTCATCACGCCGGCCAGCGGCAGGGCGATGTCCATCACGCCGCTCTTGGCGGAGTCGAAGGTGCCGTCGATGATGCGCTTGAAGATCTCGGTGTCCCCGAGGAAGATCCATTGGGCCAATGCCGCAATAAAACCGACCAGGAAGAAGCCGATCCAGATGTAATTGAGAGCCATGTCTGAGAGGATCCCTGAATAACCTGCTGCGCGTCGGATTGTCGGTGGGGCGCCGAGCCCTGCGATGCTCGCTGTACTACGCGTACAGCTGCGCTTCTCGCCCAACACTGCTTCCGCTCGCTACGGTTCTTCAGGGACCCGGATATTTCGTGAATGTTCAGCGGACAGAGTATAGGCGCTGAGCACACTGCATTGATGAAAGAATGCCGCGTGGCTATACAAAAAAGTTATGCGCCTTGCCGAGCAAACAAGACATTGGCACCGTGGTGTATTGCCTGCGCATAAGCCTCGGCCTATGATACGCAACGCCTCCAGGACCCCGCCATGCCGCCACTTCGCACCCTCGCCGCCGCGCTCTCGTTCTCCCTGCTGTCCATGTCCGCGCATACCGCCGACGCGCCCGCGCACGCGCCCAAGGTGCTGCACATGTTCCTCTCGACCAGCGAAGCCAGCCTCGACCCGGCGATCGGCTCCGACCTGGCCACCTTGTCGCTGCTGGAAAACCTGTTCGATCCGCTGCTGCGCTATGACTACCTGGCGCGTCCCGTGAAATTGCAGGGCAACACCACGACCGGCCTGCCCGAGATCTCCGCCGATGGCCGCACCTACACCTTTCACCTGCGGCCCGGCATCCACTTCACGCCGGACCCGGCCTTCAAAGGCAGGCAGCGCGAGCTGACCGCGCAGGATTACGTCTACAGCTTCAAGCGCCTGTACGATCCGGCGCTGAAATCGCCGTGGGCTTACCTGTTCGACGGCAAGCTGCTCGGCGATGCGGCCCTGAAAACCGCGTTCAACATCGACACCGACATCCCCGGCCTGCAAGCGGTCGACCGCTACACGCTGCGCATCCGCTTGAGCGAACCGGACAACAATTTCCTGTTCTATATGGCGATGCCGGCCACGAGCGTGGTCGCGCGCGAAGTGATCGACGCCTATCCGGGCCAGGCCGGCAACCACCCGGTCGGCACCGGTCCCTTCATCCTGAGCGAATGGAAGCACAGCGACCGCATGGTGCTGGTGGCCAATCCCGATTCCAGCGCGGTGTTCCACGCGACCCCGGGTGCCGATCCGGCCGACCGCGCCATCGACGCCGCGCTCGAGGGACAAAAGCTGCCGCGCGTGGACCGGGTCGAAGTGAAAATCGCCGAGGAATTCCAGGGCCGCATGCTGGGCTTCCTCAATGGCGAATACGATTATCTGGAGCAGGTGCCGGAATCGATGACGGAAATGGTCATCCGCAACGGCCAGCTGAAACCGGAACTGGCCGCGCGCGGCATCCGGCTGACGCGCTTCCCGGTGCTGCAGACCTATTACATGTGGATGAACATGGACGACCCGGTCATCGGCGGCTATGACAAGGAGAAGGTGGCGCTGCGCCGCGCGATCGAGCTCAGTTACAACAGCGCCGAGGACATCGCCCTGCTCAAGAAGGGGTTTGCGATCAAGGCCGAGTCGCCGCTGGCGCCCGGCGTGCTCGGCTACGACCCGAACTACCGCAGCCCGGTGCCCTACGATCCGGCGCTGGCCAATGCCTTGCTCGACCGCTTCGGCTACGGCAAGCGCGATCCGGATGGGTACCGGCGCATGCCGGTACGCGCCGGCGGCACTGTACCGCTGACCTTGCAGATGAGCAGCGAAGCGACCGTCAGCGGCCGCCTGCGCGACGAGTTCTGGCGTAAATGCCTGAACGCGGTCGGTTTGCGCGTCGTGTTCAAGTCGGACAAGAAGACCGAGATCATCAAGGCCTCGCGCCTGGGCAAGGTGCAGATGTTCGAGACCAACTGGGTTGCGGACTTCCCCGACGGCGACAATTTCTACCAGCTGCTGTACGGTCCCAACGCCGGCCGCGCCAACTATGCGCGTTTCAATCTCCCCGCCTATAACGTGCGCTACGAGCAGGCGCGCCTGCTCAGCGACGGTCCCGCCCGCGACAAACTGTATGGCGAGATGAACCAGCTGATCCACGCCTACAACCCATGGGTGACGCTGACCCAGCTGTTATCGGCCGATTTGCAGCAACCGTGGCTCAAAAACTACAAGCGCCACCCTGTCGAACTCACGCAATGGCGTTATCTGGATGTCGATGTTGCACAAAGAGCACGCACCGCTAGAGCGAAGTAGTGTTTTGGTGAGATTTTCCTAAGTAAAACATTCCCTGTAGTTATACTCAGCGCCGGATTATTCATTGGCTGGCGGCTTGCGAGTGCGCTTACCTTTGGAATAACAAAATCGTAATGCAAAGACATTACGAGCTAATTAGAAATCCGAGCGTAGCCCACGCAAGCCCCCCAAGGAGAGACCCGTGAAACTGAAGAAGTTAGTCCATTTGATGGCCCTGATCGGCGTGGTCGGTCCGGCAGCCGCACAGAACGCGCAGCCGGATGCGCCGATGCAGCGCGTCGAAATCACGGGTTCGAGCATCCGCCGTCTCGCCACCGAGGGCGCGCTGCCGGTACAGACGATCACGCTGGACCAGATGGACAAGCAGGGCGTCACCAACGCCGAGGAAATGCTGCGCCTGATCTCGTCGAACGGCACCGGCGCCGACAACATGACCTCGGGCAACAACGTGTTCGGCGCCGATGCCGACCGCGTCAGCGGCGGCGGCTCGTTCGCGTCGATGCGCGGCCTCGGCCCGACCGCGACCCTGGTCTTGATCAACGGCCAGCGCATCTCCGGCTACGGCATGTCGGCCAAGGCGGTCGACCTGAACACGATTCCGCTGGCAGCCATCGCGCGCGTCGAAGTCCTGAAGGATGGCGCCTCGGCGATCTACGGTACCGATGCGGTCGGCGGCGTGATCAACTTCATCTTGAAAACCGACTTCGAAGGCATCCAGGCCGGCTTCACGGGCAACTGGACCCAGCACGGCGGCGGCGACACCCGCCGTCTGCAGCTGCTCGCGGGCAAGGGAAACCTGGACCGCGATGGTTTCAACGTGATGGCGGCGATCAGCCACAGCCAGAACCAGGAACTCGATTCGCGCCAGCGCTCGTTCGCCAACGGCTACCAGCCGGCGCGCGGCCTGTCGCCGGACACCACCGGCACCCCGGTCGCCAACCAGCTGACCGGCGCCGGCAGCGCACTCGGCGTCAACTTCACGCGCCCGGGCGACCCCAACAAATACCTGCAGGCCGGCCTGCTCAGCCTGCAAGGCAAGTGCGACAGCGTGCCGGGCATGATGCAGTACAACACGGCGCTGTGGAAAGACGTGACCTCGCCGTTGCGCTCGACCTATTCCTGCGCCTACGACTACGGCGCCGACTACGTGATGCAGCTGCCGGTCGAGCGCACCAACGGCGTCGCGCGCGCGACCTACCAGATCAATCCGGACAACCAGGTCTACGCCGAAGTCATCGGCGCGAACACCCGTTCGCTGTCGATCCTGACCCCGGTGCAGGTGTCGGCCACGCTCGCGGCCGGCAACGCCTACCCGGCCGGCGGCCCGTACTACCAGAACTTGCAGCCGTACATCCCGAGCTTCGATCCGACCAAGCCGATCCTGTACAAATGGCGCGCCTGGCCGCTCGGCAACCGTACCCAGCAGAACGTCGCCAACACCGTGCGCGTGTCGCTCGGCGCCGTCGGCACCATCGCCGGCAAGTACGATTACAAGATAAACTACGGCCACAGCGAAAGCCACGCGACCACCGACCTGCTCGACGGCTACGCCTACACCACCCCGTTCTACAAGGTGCTGGGCAGCGGTATCGTGAACCCGTTCGCGGCGCCGTCGCAGGGCCAGAGCGATGCCGCGATGGCAGCGCTGAACGCGACAAAGTTCTATGGTGAGTTCCAGCACGGCAAGACCACGCTCGACCAGATCAACGCGTCGATCTCCGGTCCGATCTGGACGCTCCCGGCCGGCGACCTGCAAGGCGCGATCGGCACCGACCTGCGCCAGGAAGGCTATGGCTTCGCGCAAAACGTCGATGCCACCCAGATCCTGTTGGCCCCGGGCAATGCCAACTTCCCGACTGCGCACCGCAGCATCACCGCGCTGTACGCCGAACTGGTGGTGCCGGTCATTAAGAACCTGGAACTGCAGCTGGCGCTGCGCACCGACAAATACCAGACCATCGGCTCGACCACCAATCCAAAGATCGCCTTCAGCTACCGCCCCGTCAACTGGCTGATGCTGCGTGGTTCGGCCAACAAGGGTTTCCTGGCGCCGAGCTTCAATCAACTGTACTCCGGCCGCCTGGACCAGGAACTGCCGAACGGCGTGACCGACCCGGTCGGCTGCGCATCGCACCCGAACGACCCGCGCTTCTGCGCGATCGAGCGCCTTTCTTACTTCACCGGCGGCAACCCGAACCTGCGTCCGGAAACCTCGAAGCAGGGCACGCTGGGCTTCGTGATCGAACCCACCGCCAACTTCTCGGCCTCGGTCGACTACTGGGCGATCAACACCAAGGACCACATCCTGAATCGCACGCCGCAAGTCGTGCTGGCCAACTCGGCGTTCCTGGCGGAAGACATCATCCGCAACACCGACGACACCATCGACTACGTCAATGCCGGCTGGATCAATGCGGGCGGCATCAAGACGCGCGGCGCCGACCTCGGCCTGCGCGGGCGTGGCAACCTGCCGGGCGGCTTCAAGTGGAACGCGATGCTGGACGGCACCTGGACCCAGAGCTACAAGGTGTCCGAGATCCCGGGCATGGCCTACACCGAGGAAGTCGGCAGTTTTTATACGCGCGACATCTACCTGCGCTGGAAGACCAATGCGACCTTCGCGGTCAGCAAGGGCGACTGGAGCGTGATGGTGAACAACCTGTTCCGCAGCGGCTACAACGACGAGCTGCCGGATGGCGGCAAGAGCGCGCCGCCGCCGGGCTTCAATCCGCGCGTGGCCAGCTACACGACCTGGGGCCTGACCGCGTCGTACACCGGCATCAAGAACACCTCGATCGACGTCGGCATCCAGAACCTGTTCGACCGCCAGCCGTCGTTCACCGCGCACAACGTCGACGAGGTCGTGGGTGCCGGCTGGGATCCGCGCGTGGCCGATCCGCGCCTGCGTTCGCTGAACTTCGACATCAAGTACAAGTTCTGATCGCTTGACGGCTGCTGTACGATGACCGCCCGTGCCGGGAAGGATCCGCTTCCCGGCACGGGCTTTTTTATTCCTTGAAATCATTGCCGGATGCGCCCGATGCCACGCACGAACACGATCAGCCGCCGCCGATTCGCCAGGATGCTGGCGGCTGCCGCCACGCTGCCCGTGCTGCCGGCGCTGCCCGCGCGGTCCGCCCCGTCTCCGTCGACACCCATGACCCATCACCCCCTGATCAAACCGCCGCGCCTGTCCCAGGGCGACGTCATCGGCCTGATCGCGCCGTCCGGCCGCATCGACGACGACGCCATCGAAAAATCGGTCCAGCACGTCGAGGCGCTGGGCTTTCGCGCCAGGCTCGGCCTGTACCTGAAGGAAGTGCAGGGCAACTACGCCGGCTCGGTCGAGCAACGGCTCGCCGACCTGCACCGCATGTTCCTCGACCCCGAGGTCAAGGCGATCTGGTGCATCCGCGGCGGTTCCGGCGCTATCTCCCTGCTGCGCCACATCGACTACGGCCTGATCCGCAGCCACCCGAAGATCCTGCTCGGCTATTCCGACATCACCGCGCTGCACCTGGCGATCCAGAAGCAAGCCGGCCTGGTGACCTTCCACGGGCCGGTGGCGCTGTCGACGCCGGACGAATACTCGAACCGGCACATGCTGGCCGTGCTGACCGATCCGCAGCCGAGCTACGTCATTCCGATGTCGCCGGACAACGCCGCGCACGCGCGCGAGGCGCCCGTGTATGCGGTGCAGACCGTGCATGGCGGCGTGGCGACCGGGCCGCTCATCGGCGGCAATCTGTCTCTGGTGAGCGCGCTGGCCGGCACGCCGTACGCCGCCGATTTCCGCGACAGCCTGCTGTTCCTGGAAGAAGTCAACGAAGAGCCCTACCGCATCGACCGCTGGATGACCCAGCTCGACCTGGCCATCGGCTTCGAGCGGACGGCCGGGGTCATGATCGGCATCTGCGAGAAATGCGAGCCCGCGGGCGGGCCCGGCACCACGCTCGAGCAGGCGCTGGCGACGCATCTGGCCCGCTTGAACGTGCCGGCGGTGAGCGGCTATTCCTTCGGCCACATCCGCCACCAGTTCACCCTGCCGATGGGGGTGCGGGCGCGGCTCGATACGCAGGCGCAGACGGTGACGTTGCTGGAGGCGGCGGTGAGTTGATGCGCCGAGCGGGCGCGCCGCGTTTTCCGGTTCTGGCACACTGCAAGGCCATCGATGCAGCCAACAAGGAAAACGACATGACCCGACTCGACAAGCAGGCCGTCCTCGTAGTGGGCGGCAGTTCCGGCATCGGCGCCGCCACCGCCCGACTGTTCGCACAGGAAGGCGCGCAGGTCACCATCGCCGCGCGCAGCCAGGAAAAGCTGGCCAAGGTCGCGGATGAGATCCGCCAGGCCACCGGCCGTGACGTGAGCACCGCCGTGCTCGACATCACCGACGACGCCGGCGTCGAACGCTACCTGGCCGGCGCCGGGCCGTTCGACCACGTGATGATCTCGGCCGCGCAGACCCCGACCGGCCCTGCGCGCCAGCTGCCGTTGGACGATGCACGCAAGGCCATGGACAGCAAGTTCTGGGGCGCCTACAAGGTCGCGCGCGCGGTGCGCATCAACCAGGGCGGCTCGCTGACTTTCGTGTCCGGCTACCTGGCCGTGCGCCCGAATAAGAATTCGGTGCTGCAAGGCGCGATCAACGCCGCGGTCGAGGCGCTCGGGCGCGGACTGGCGCTGGAATTGTCGCCGGTGCGCGTGAACACCGTCTCGCCCGGCACGATCCAGACGCCGCTGTGGGACCAGATGGATGCGGGCGCGCGTCAGGCCATGTTCGATGCCGCCGCTGCGAAGTTGCCGGCGCGCCGCATCGGCCAGCCGGAAGACGTGGCCCAGGCCGTGCTTTACCTGGCCACCAATGGCTACGCGACCGGCTCGACCGTGCTGGTCGACGGCGGCGGCACCATCGCCTAGTCAACGGGGGAGCGCGCACATGCACATCGATTTATCCGGCAAGACCGCCCTGGTCACCGCCTCGACCGCCGGTATCGGCCTGGCCACCGCCACCGGCCTCGCACGCGCGGGCGCGACGGTCGTCGTCAACGGGCGCAGCCAAGCCTCGGTCGACCGCGCCATCGCCGCGCTGCAGGCGGCCGTGCCGAATGCCCGGGTGCGCGGCGTGGCCGCCGATTTGTCCGATGCGGCCGGCGCCGCCGCCCTGACCTCGGCCGCGCCGGCGGCCGACATCCTGGTCAACAATGCCGGCATCTTCGGCCCGCAGTCGTTCTTCGACATCGACGACGCCACCTGGGAACGCTTTTACCAGGTCAACGTGATGGCCGGCGTGCGCTTGTCGCGCCATTACCTGAAGGGCATGTTGGAGAAAAACTGGGGCCGGGTGGTGTTCATCTCGTCCGAGTCGGCGCTGAACATTCCCGCCGACATGATCCACTACGGCATGACCAAGACCGCCGAGCTGGCGGTCTCGCGCGGGCTGGCCAAGCTGGCGGCCGGCAGCGGCGTCACCGTCAACAGCGTGCTGCCCGGACCGACGCTGTCCGAAGGCGTGCGCGACATGCTCAAGGACGTGGCCGCGCAGTCCGGCAAGTCGGTCGAAGACACCATGACCGAGTTCGTGCGCACCCAGCGCCCGAGCTCGATCCTGCGCCGTGCCGCGACGGTCGAGGAAGTGGCCAACATGATCGTCTACGTGTGCTCGCCGCAAGCCTCGGCGACCACCGGCGCGGCGTTGCGCGTCGATGGCGGGGTGGTGGACGATATTATTTGAAGGCTAGCGCGCCTCGAACACCAGGCAGGTGGTGGTCGCATGCGCGTACAGCTTGCCGTCGGCGTCGACGATCTTGCCTTCGGCGGTGGCCAGCTGGCGTCCGCAATGCAGCACCGTGCCGATCGCGCGCAGCGGGCCGCCGTCCAGGCGCGCGCCGCGCACCAGGTTCACGCTCAGCTCGGCCGTGGTGTAGCCCTGGCCGGGCGGCAGCATGGTCTGCACGGCGCAGCCGACCGCCGAGTCGAGCAGCGTCGCATACCAGCCGCCGTGCACCGTACCCATCGGATTGAGGTGCTTTTCCTGTGGCGTGCCCTGGAACACGGCGCGGCCCTTGTCGACTTCGACCAGGAAGAAATCGAGCGTCTCGGCGATCTGCGCATACGGAAAGCGGCCTTCCAGCAGCGCCTGCATGATCGCCAGGCCGTCCATCGAACGCGCCGCCTCGCGTGGCACCACGCCCGGGCGCCCGCCCGCCTGCGCCACGCGCGCGCGGATGTCGCGCATCTGCTGTTCCCATTGTTGGGCAATGGTGGTATCTGGCATGCGATCTCCTTCGATTGGGGTCACGATCGGGCATTATGCCCAGCTTTGGCTGGCTGCGCTGACGCGTGATCAGCTCGCCCCTAGCGCCTGCATCCGGCTGGATAAAAACTCGCGCAGCAAGCGCACCGCCGGCGACACCTGCTTGCGGTTCGCCAGCAGCATGTACAGCGGCGCGTTGACGCCTTCCCAGTCCGGGCACAGCAGGCGCAGGCGGCCGCTGGCCAAGTCGTCGTGCACGTCGATGCGCGAGCGGTAGCAGATGCCCAGGCCCGCCAGCGCCCAGCGCTTGACCACCTCGGAATCGTCGGCGACGCGGTCGCCGTGCACGGTCACCTCGACCTCGTCGTTTCCCTTGCGGAAGCGCCAGCGGTCGTTGATGGTTTCATCGAGCATGAAGCACAGGCAGTTGTGATCGTCGAGCTCGCGCGGAGAGGCCGGCACCCCGTGCCGCGCCAGGTAAGCGGGCGCCGCGCACAGCACGCGCCGGTTATCCTCCAGCAGCGGCAGCGCCACCATGCTGGAGTCGGGCGGTACGCCGAAGCGCAGCGCGATGTCGACCGGTTCCCGATAAATATTGGCCAGGCGGTCGGTCAGCTGCAGGCGCAGCTTGACGCCCGGATAGCGAGATTGAAATTCGTTCAGCCAGGGCAACACCACGTGGCGCCCGAGGTCGGACGGCATCGAAATCTGCAACTGGCCTTCGATGTCGTCCTGGCCGGCGCGCACTTCCTCTTCGGCTTCGCGCAGGCCGTCCAGTAGCGCCTTGGCGCGCCCGAGCAGGCGCTCGCCGGCCAGTGTCAGGCGCATGCTGCGCGTGCTGCGGATGAACAGCGGCGTGCCGAGGTCGGCTTCGAGCCGCTTCAGGCTGGCGCTGGCGACGGCCGGTGAGGTTTCCAGCAGGCGCGCCGCAGCCGACAGGCTGCCCTGCTCGGCGGTGGCGACGAAGGTTTCCAGGTCTTGCAGATTGCGGATCTTCACTGAGTGATCTTCACGGCAGGATTTTCAAACGTTTTTTGAAATTGATTTCGCGATTACCCAGTTTATCAAAAAGCCGGAGCTGGTCAGAATGCCATGCATCGACTTCAACCTTCACCGCAGGAGAAAGCATGAAAGCCATCGGATACCAGAACAACCTTCCCGCCGACGATCCGCAATCGCTGGTCGACATCACGCTGCCGGACCCGGTCGCGCAAGGCCGCGACCTGCTGGTCGAGGTGCAAGCCGTGTCCGTCAATCCGGTCGACACCAAGGTGCGCAAGAGCGCCAAGCCGGAAGCGGGCGCCTGGAAGGTGCTGGGCTGGGACGCGGCCGGTATCGTCAAGGCCGTCGGTCCGGACGTGACCCTGTTCAAGCCGGGCGACCGCGTCTGGTACGCCGGCTCGATCGCGCGTGCCGGCAGCAACAGCGAGCTGCACCTGGTCGACGAGCGCATCGTCGGCCGCATGCCGAGCTCGCTCGACTTCGGTCAGGCCGCTGCGCTGCCGCTGACCGGCCTGACCGCCTGGGAAATGCTGTTCGACCGCATGGAAGTGCCGACCGGCGCCGAAGGCAAGGGCAAGACCATCCTCGTGATCGGCGCCTCGGGTGGCGTCGGCTCGATCATGGTGCAGCTGCTGCGCCAGCTGACTCAGCTGACCATCATCGGCACCGCTTCGCGTCCGGAGACCCAGGACTGGGTGCGCGAGCTCGGCGCCCACCACGTCATCGACCACAGCAAGCCGCTGGCCGACGAGATCAAGAAGCTGGGCGTGCCGGCACCGGAATACGTCGCCAGCCTGACCCACAGCGATGCGCACTTCGACCAGGTGGTGGAAGCGATCGCGCCGCAGGGCAAGTACAGCCTGATCGACGACCCGGCCACGCCGATCGACATCATGAAGTTCAAGCGCAAGGCGATTTCGCTGCACTGGGAACTGATGTTCACGCGCGCGCTGTTCACGACCGACGACATGATCGAGCAGCACAACATCCTGAACAGCCTGGCCGACCTGGTCGACGCCGGCAAAATCCGCCACACGGCCAACGAGAACTACGGCGCCATCAACGCCGAGAACCTGCGCCGTGCGCATGCGATGATCGAGTCGCACAAGGCGCGCGGTAAGGTGGTGCTGGCGGGGTTCTGATCGGGCAGGCGACAGCGCTGTAGCGATTACAGCGCTGTCGCGGCGTGCGCCGACTCGATCTTCCGCCTCACCCTGGCGATCGTGTCGGCCTGCAGCGTCCGCAGGCGTGCCACCCGCTCCTGCCCCGCCGTCTCGGGCGAACCGCAATCGAATGGCGGTTGCGGGTCATATTCGAACGCCAGCTGCAACAGCTTTGCCACTTCGTCGCCGGCCAGTTCGGCGGCGAGAGCCAGGCCGAAATCGATCCCGGCCGTGACACCGCCGCCGGAAATCCGGTTGCGGTCGCGCACGATCCGCTGGTCCACACGCACCGCCCCAAAGAGCGGCAAGAGGTCGCGCCACATCCAGTGACAGGCCGAGCGGTAACCGCGCAGCAATCCTGCTGCACCCAACAGCAGCGCACCATTGCACACCGACGTGACGTATTTCGCATGCGCCCCCTGCCGCCGCAGGAAAGCGAGTGTGGCTTCATCGTCGAGCCGGTGTTCGATGCCGAATCCGCCGGGCACGCACAGGACGTCCAGTTGCGGGGCATCGGCGAAGGTGGTCGTCGGGTTGATGGTGAAGCCGACGTCGGTCGGCACCGGATCGAGCGACTTCCACAGCAAATGCACCTGTGCGCCAGGGACGCGCGCCAGCATTTGCGCGGGCCCGGTCAAATCCAGCTGCGTCACCTGAGGAAAAAGCAGAAAGCCGATGTGGAGCGCGTCATTCATGGCAGGTCCGTGGAAAGAGGGTAATGCCATTTTAGGAACACTCACCATTGGCAGCAAAGCCAAGTTCTGGTTAAATCCTGCCAATGAAAACAATTCGGCATGTCGCCCTACTGGTCTTCGACGGGATTCAGGTACTCGATGTCACGGGGCCGGCTGCGGTCTTTGCGGCTGCCAACGATGCGTTTGGCAAGCCGTTTTATCAAGTCCATATCCTGTCCGCCCAAGGCGGCCTCGTGACCAGCAATAGCGCAATCGTGCTGGATACCGCTCCGCTGGCGAGCCTTGCGCCTGAGGCGGCCGATACGGTCCTCATCGTGGGTGGCGACAGCATCGGTTTGAAGGCGGTAGCGCAGGACGAGACGGTACGGGACTGGCTGGTGCAGGCGAGCGCCGGGGCGCGCCGCTACGGCTCCGTTTGCACCGGGGCCCTGGTCCTGGCCGCGTTTGGACTGGTGCGGGGAAAACGCGTGACCACCCACTGGGAAGCGACATCGATCCTGAGCCGCAGTCATCCCGAGCTGCAGGTGGACGCCAATGCGCTTTACGTCGAAGACGGGCGGGTATGGACCTCGGCCGGGGTCACGACCGGCATCGACATGTGCCTGGCGCTGGTCGCGCGCGACCTCGGGGACGCGGTGGCGAACGCCATCGCCAAGCGCCTGGTGCTGTATGCGCGGCGCCCCGGCTACCAGACGCAGTTCAGTCCCGTGCTGGCGGCCCAGGCCAAGGTGGAGTCGTCGTTTTCGACCTTGCTTGACTGGATGGTCGCGCATATCGGCGAGCGTCTGGACGTGACGTGCCTCGCCGAGCGTGCGGCCATGTCGCCCCGCAATTTTCATCGCCGCTTCACGGAAGCGGTTGGCGAAACGCCAGCCCGTTTCGTCGAGACATTACGGCTCGACCATGCCCGTCATCTCTTGGCAACGGCCGCGTCGTTGAAAGAGATCGCGGCAAAAATCGGTTTTGCGAATCAGGTGCAATTTTCCAAGGCATTCGTGCGTCGCTTCGGCGTCAGCCCAGGCTTATTTCGCGAAATGCACCATAGCGCCTCGCCCGGCCAGGAATGACTGGACGATGTCGCCGATGCGGCATCGGGCTTGGCAGAAATCGCCCGTCGAATGTCATTGTGACCCATAGGAAGCGGCCTTTACGATGAACCGCTCGATTAACCATGGAGAGTCACGTGCGCTCATACCGCTGTCTTTTGCCGTTCATTCTTTTTCTCGCAATCTTCTCCAGCAATATGTCGCTCGCCGAGACCGTCGCTAAGGTGCCGCACAAGAAAGTCGCGATATTGTTGTTCGATGGTGCTGACATCATCGATTTCAGCGGCCCATACGATGTCTTCGTGAGCGCGGAAATGGACGTATTCACCGTCAGTGCCGAAGGAAAGCCGATCACGACGACAGGCGGCATGAAAGTCGTGCCGGACTACAGCTATGCGACGGCACCCGATGCGGATGCCGTACTGATCCCCGGAGGCGATACGCACAAGGTGCAGGACGATGTTGCGACACTGTCCTGGATCAGACAGCGACGCGAGCGCGGCAATTATTTGATGTCGGTGTGTAATGGTGCTTTTACGCTCGCGAATACCGGCTTGTTGAAGGGAATGCGTGTCACGACCACCGCTGGCAATATTGATGCGCTGCGTAGCCGGCATCCCGATCTGAATGTGGTAGCGGATGCGCGTGTCGTGGACAATGGCCCGATCATCACGACGGGTGGCCTGTCAGCGGGAATCGACGGCGCCTTGCATCTCGTCTCGCGATTGAAAGGGATGGGTAATGCGCAACGGGTCGCCCAGGTAATGGAATATAACTGGGTGCCTGAAGGCGGTTTTCTCCCTGCGCAGAATGCTTTTCACGTCATGCATCAGACCATCGACGACGACGATCTGGCCGGGTTCGGGCATCTCGACAAGCTGTTCAGTACCAGCGGCGACGCGCGCCACTGGAGCTACGTCTGGTATGTACGCTCCGACCTCGAGAGCAGTGAACTGGCCAATCGCATCGATCAGGTATTGGCGGGGGAACGCAAAAAGATGAACATGAATCCGCCTTATGCCGCTTCTTCCCGTCACCAGTGGACATTTGCGGATACCGAGGGCCGTTTCTGGACCGAGCAGCTTGACGTTCATGCCACACCCCACGATCAGCATCTGCATGCAGTCAAGCTCAGCGTCGTTCGTATCGATGCCGGCGCAGGGCCGAACGGGTGATATCGGCAGGTGCTCTAACGCAACCGGTAGCTCATGTAGCTGAGGTCGTGACTCACCCCATCGATCTGCAGCATGTCCGCAATGCGCGCCAGCGTCGTAAAGCCGCTGCGCGCGTACAGCGTCACGGCGGGCAGGTTATCTGACAGCACTTCCAGGTCGATCCAGGCCAGTTCGGTCTCCGCACGCGCCCACGCGAGCGCGTGCGCGAGCAGCTGCCGGCCCAGCCCACGCCTGCGCCAGGCGCGGTGCACGCCCATGCCGAGCATGGCGCGATGCGTGGCCGCCGGCTCCGGGCGGCTGCGCAGGTCGATGTGGCCGGCGATGTTGCCGGTCGGCCCGAGCGCCAGCCACAGACGCCGCCAGCCCGGCTGGCCGACCGGGATCTCGATGCCCTTGATGAAACCGATGCGCAAGCCGGCCGGCAGGCGCGGCTGCTCACGCCCGATCGGCTGGAACAGCGGCGTGCCGCCGGCGCCGTTGTCGCGCAGGTGGTCGTCGAGGTAGGAGAAGAAGGGCGCCAGGTCGGCCTCGAGAGCCGGGCGGATCGTCGACTTCGGCGCCTGCTGCGTCACCGGATTCATCACGGCATTCATCGCATCACTCACTAGAGCGCCCGCGCGATCAGGATCTTCTGGATGTCGCTGGTGCCTTCGTAGATCTGGCAGACGCGCACGTCGCGGTAGATGCGTTCGATCGGGAAGTCGGACACGTAGCCGTAGCCGCCGAATACCTGCATCGCGCTCGACACCACGCGCTCGGCCATCTCGGAGGCGAACAGCTTGGCCATCGCCGCTTCCTTCAGGCAGGGTAATCCCGCATCCTTCATCGAGGCCGCATGCAGGATCAGCTGGCGCGCGGCCTCGATCTGCATCGCCATCTCGGCCAGGCGGAACTGCACGGCCTGGTGGTCGAAAATCGGCGCACCGAAGCTGGTCCGCTCCTTCGAGTACGCCAGTGCCGCCTCGAACGCGGCGCGGGCCATGCCGACCGATTGCGAGGCGATGCCGATGCGTCCGCCCTCCAGTCCGGACAGCGCGATCTTGTAGCCTTGTCCTTCTTCGCCGATCAGATTCTCGGCCGGCATGCGGCAATTGTCGAACACGATCTGCGCAGTGTCCGACGAATGCTGGCCCATCTTGTCTTCAATGCCGGCGACGATGTAGCCGGGCGTATCGACCGGCACCCAGAACGCACTGATGCCTTTCTTGCCGGCCGTTTTATCCGTGACCGCCATGACGATGGCGACGTCGCCGTTCTTGCCGCTGGTGATGAACTGCTTGGAACCGTTGAGCACGTAATGATCGCCATCGCGGGTGGCGGTGGTGCGCAGCGCCGCGGCATCGCTGCCGGTGTGCGGCTCGGTGAGGGCGAACGCGCCCAGCATCTCGCCCTGGGCCAGCGGACGCAGCCATTTTTCCTTCTGCGCCGCGTTGGCGTAGCTCATGCCGATCGAGCACACGGGGCAATTGTTGACCGAGATGATGGTGGACACGCCACCGTCGCCGGCCGCGATCTCTTCCAGCACCAGCGCCAGCGCCACGTAGTCGAGGCCGGCCCCACCGTATTCCTCGGGCACCGCGACGCCAAAGGCGCCCAGCTGCGCCAGCTCCTTCAGTTCGTCCTGCGGAAAATGGTGCTCTCGGTCCCAGCGCGCGGCGTTGGGGGCCAGACGCTCCTGCGCAAAGTTGCGCAGGGCGTCGCGGATCATCTGGTGTTCTTCGGTCAATATCATCGTGTCTCGGTCGGACCTTCCAAAACCTATTGCGCGTTGCATTTTCGTCGGGGTCGCCGAGGCCGGCGATGCTCCGACAAACTGCTGCCGCTCGCTACGGTTCTGGAAGGTCCTTTATATTGTTGGATTATTGAAAAGGGATTACCAGGGGATGTTCGCCCCGTCGTAATTCAGGAATGCGCCGTTCTGCGCATGCGTGGCCTTGGCCAGCGTGGCGCGCAAGGCGCTGACGCTTTGCTGCACGGTGAGCGTGGCGCCGGCGCCGCCCATGTCGGTTTGCACCCAGCCCGGGTGGAACGTCAGGCAGGTGGCGCCTTGCGGACCGTAGGTCAGCGCGGCATCGGCCAGCACGGAATTGAGCGCCGCCTTGCTGGCGCGGTACAGCGAGCCCTGCGTATTGTCGCGCTCGCCGATCGAGCCCATGCGCGACGAGATCACGGCGACCTTGCCGCGCGTGGGCGCCACCAGCGGCGCGACGATCGGCAGCAGGCGCATCGCGGCCAGCACGTTGGTGTGCATGACCTGGTCGAACTCCTGCTCGGTCGGAAAGCCCGTGTGGTCCGGACCGTAGACGCCGGCAACGATCCAGGCGGCATCGATCTTCTCGTCGTCGAGTTTCCAGCCGAGGCCGCCGATCGACTCGGCGTTGGTGACGTCGACCGGGTGTGCTTCGGCGCCGAGCTGGCGCAGCGCATCGCAATCTTCGGACTTGCGCGCGGTGGCGATCACGCGCCAGCCGTCGGCGCGGTATTGACGGACCAGTTCGTTACCGATGCCGCGCGAAGCGCCGACAATCAGAGCAGTAGGCATGTGAATCTCCTGAAAGGGGGCCTCGTAAACCGACTGCACGTTGCAGCTTCGGTCTGCGATGCTCGCTACGGTTTTCGAGGCCCCGATAAGCTAACTAAATTGAACGGAATCCTTTAGCCTAACGCGAAATCTGCCTTCACGTCGGACGGGCCGCGGATCAGACCATTTCGACCGCCAGCGCCGTCGCTTCGCCGCCGCCGATGCACAGCGAGGCCACGCCGCGCTTGCCGCCGGTCTTTTTCAGCGCACCGAGCAAGGTCACGACGATGCGCGCGCCCGAGGCGCCGATCGGGTGGCCGAGCGCGCAGGCGCCGCCGTGGATGTTGACCTTGCTGTGCGGGATGTCGAGCTCGTGCATGGCTGCCATCGGCACGGTCGCGAAGGCTTCGTTGATCTCGAACAGGTCGACGTCTTTCGGGGTCCAGCCGGTCTTCTTGAACAGCTTTTGCAGCGAGCCGATCGGCGCGGTGGTGAACTGGTCCGGCGCCTGCGCGTGCGTGGTGTGGGCGACGATGCGCGCGATCGGAGTGAGGCCCAGTTCCCTGGCGGTCGACTCGCGCATCATGACCAGCGCGGCGGCGCCGTCATTGATCGACGAGGAAGACGCCGCGGTGATGGTGCCGTCCTTTTTGAAGGCCGGGCGCAGCGTCGGGATCTTGTCGGTCTTGGCCTTGACCGGGCCTTCGTCCTTTTCGATGATGGTTTCGCCCAGGCGGTTGGCGACCGCGACCGGCGCGATCTCCCACTTGAAATCGCCGCCTTCGGTGGCGTCCTGGGCGCGCTTGACCGATTCGATCGCGTAGGCATCCTGCTGCTCGCGGGTGAACTGGTACTTGCTGACGCACTCCTCGGCGAAGGTGCCCATCGAGCGGCCCTCGCCGGTCTTTTCGTTACGCGAATAGGCGTCTTCGAGGCCGTCGAGCATCATGTGGTCGAACATCGGCGCGTGGCCGATGCGGTAGCCGCCGCGCGCCTTCGGGATCAGGTAGGGCGCATTGGTCATCGATTCCATGCCGCCGGCCACGACCACGTCGGCGCTGCCGGCTTTCAGGACGTCGTGCGCGAAGATCGCCGCCTGCATCGCCGAGCCGCACATCTTGGACAGCGTGACGGCGCCGGTCGAAACCGGCAAGCCGGCCTTGATCAGGGCCTGGCGCGCCGGGGCCTGGCCCTGGCCGGCCATCAGGCAATTACCGAAGTAGACGTGCTCGACCAGGCTGGGGTCGACGCCGGCGCGCTCGACCGCGGCCTTGATCGCGACGGCGCCCAGGTCACTGGCGGACTTCGAGGAAAAATCGCCCTGGAAGGCGCCCATCGGAGTGCGGGCGGCGCCGACGATAACGACTGGATCATTCATTGTGCAAGGTCTCCAAGTAATAAGAAGGCGATGAAGTCGCCGGAATAGTGCGGTTCTGCCGGCAGAACCGGATGTGCTGCGGATACGGGAACACGTCTTCGACCTCGCCGGCCAAGATGCGCTCCTTGTGCGTTTGCCACCAGACGCGCGTCAATAGTGCGGCGTGGTGTCGCATGAAGAGTTCGCGTATCTTCGGGTTCGCGAGCAGGAAGCGGTCGAACTGTTCGGGAAACACGTCGTGGCGTCCGATCGGGTACCACGGTTCGGCGGCCATCTCGTCTTCCTCGTTGCGGGGTGGCGGGATGTCGCGGAAGTTGCAATCGCTGAGGTACTCGATCTCGTCGTAGTCGTAGAACACGACACGACCGTGGCGGGTTACGCCAAAGTTCTTGTACAACATATCGCCCGGAAAAATATTCGCGGCGACCAGGTCGCGGATCGCGTTGCCGTACTCGAGCATGCCATGCGCGAGCAGGGCGTCGTCGCCGGCGCGGTCGGCATCGTGCAGGAACAGGTTCAGCGGCGTCATGCGCCGTTCGATGTACACGTGCTTGATGACGAGGCGGTCGCCCTCGACGGCGAGCAGCGACGGCGCATCGCGTTTCAGTTCGTCGAGGAGGGCTTCGGAAAAACGCGCCAGCGGAAACGCCACGTCCGAGTATTCGAGCGTATCGGCCATGCGGCCGACGCGGTCGTGGTATTTCACGAGCAGGTATTTTTCCTCGACCTGGGCGCGCGTGGTTTCCTTCGGCGGCGGATACCAATCCTTGATCACCTTGAACACGTAAGGAAAGGAGGGCAGCTCGAACACCAGCATGACCAGGCCGCGGATGCCGGGCGCGATGCGAAAGTCGTCGGAACTGTGCTTCAGGTGCTGCAAAAAATCGCGGTAAAACAGCGTCTTGCCCTGTTTTTGCAGGCCGAGCACGGTATAGATCTCGCTTCTCGGCTTGTGCGGCATGAGGTTGCACAGGAACTGCACGTAAGCCGACGGCACTTCCATGTCGACCATGAAGTAGGCGCGCGTGAACGAGAACAGAATCGTTACCTGCTCCTGGTCGGTCAGCACGGTGTCCAGCACCAGCCGGCCATGCGATTCATCAGTGCCGTAAAGGATCGGGATGACGAACGGATATTCGCGCGCGCCATTGATTGCGCGGCCGACGATGTAAGCGCCCTTGTTGCGGAAGAACAGGCTCGAGAGCACTTGCAGCTGCAGGTTCGGTTCCGGCTTGTCCAGGCCGAAGCATTCGACCATGCGCGCTTCGACCAGCGCCACGTCGCGCTCCAGATCGGCAAACGGCGGCGCCAGCTGAAAATTGGTGACGATGCGGCGCAGCGCCACGCGCAAGCCATCGACGCCCGGGTAGTAGACGCGGTAGGTCGGCGCCGGCTCGTCGGTCTCGATGTATTCGGTCGAGACGGCCGGGCGCACGAAAATAAAATCGTTGCGGTAATAGCTGCGGTGCAGGATGTGGCAGCTGACCGAATTGAAAAAACTTTCGGCCAGCTCGGGGCGCTTGTGGTGGGTCAGCAGGCCAATGTAGTGCAGCTTGACCTCGCGCCAGGTGGCGTCGTTCAGGTCGGCGGGCGCGTACGCCTGTTCCAGCGCTTGCACGCATTCCTGCACGCGTGTGTCGTAAAAGCCGATGCGTTCGCGCGCGGCTTGCTGGGCCGTGTGCCAATCGCCGCGCTCGAAATGCGTCCGCGCCATCTGGCTGGCATGGCGGAACAGCGCATAGTGGCGATCGAAGCCATCCAGGATGGTGCGCGCGATGTCGAAGGCGATCCGGGACGATAGCAGTTTGGGAAAGCTGGCCTGGGTCATCGGTCGTTTGCGCTCCGTCATGGTTAGCGCCGATCGTCGTCCCGGCACGCACCAGGACGACGTTCGAGCTGCGGACTGGGACGGCCATATGTTGGCTCTTTTTCCAGCCCGTGTCTCCTCCCGCTCTCCGCGTGAAGTTCTTACTAGAGCGCTTATGCCGTCTCGCCGAACAGCTCGCGACCGATCAGCATGCGGCGGATTTCGCTGGTGCCGGCGCCGATTTCATACAGCTTGGCGTCGCGCCACAGGCGGCCGGTCGGGTTTTCGTTGATGTAGCCGTTGCCGCCCAGGGTCTGGATCGCTTCGCCCGCCATCCAGGTCGCCTTTTCGGCGCTGTACAGGATGGCGCCGGCGGCATCCTTGCGCAAGGCGCGCACCGCTTCCGGCGTCTTGGCGCGGTCGCAGGCCTGGCCGACCGCGTACACGTATGCGCGCGAGGCCATCATGGTCGAGTACATATCGGCGATCTTGCCCTGCATCAGCTGGAATTCACCGATCGCCTGGCCGAACTGCTTGCGCTCGTGGATGTAGGGCACCACCACGTCCATGCAGGCCGCCATGATGCCCAGCGGCCCGCCGGACAGCACGGTACGCTCGAAGTCCAGGCCCGACATCAGCACGTTGACACCCTTGCCGACGCCGCCCAGCACGTTCTCGGCCGGCACTTCGCAATCCTCGAACACCAGCTCGCCGGTGTGCGAACCGCGCATGCCCAGCTTGTTGAGCTTTTGCGCCACCGAAAAGCCCTTGTAGCCCTTTTCGACCAGGAAGGCGGTCATGCCGCGCGCGCCGGCATTGACGTCGGTCTTGGCGTAGACGACCAGGGTGTCGGCATCCGGACCGTTGGTAATCCACATCTTGGTGCCGTTGAGCACGTAGCGGTCGCCCTTCAGCTCGGCGCGCAGCTTCATGCTGACCACATCGGAGCCGGCGTTCGGTTCGGACATCGCCAGCGCGCCGACGTGTTCACCCGAGATGAGCTTGGGCAGGTATTTCTGTTTTTGTTCCGCGGTACCGTTGCGCTTGATCTGGTTGACGCACAGGTTCGAGTGCGCGCCATAGGACAAGCCGACCGAAGCCGAGGCGCGCGAGATCTCTTCCATCGCGACGATGTGGGCCAGGTAGCCCATGTCGCTGCCGCCGTATTCCTCGCTGACGGTCACGCCGAGCAAGCCCAGCTCGCCCATCTTCTTCCACAGGTCCATCGGGAACTGGTCGGTGCGGTCGATTTCCGCCGCGCGCGGCGCGATTTCGCTGGCCGCAAATTGTTGGACCGCTTCGCGCAGCGCGGCGATGTCGTCGCCGTGATCAAAGCTCAAGCCAGGCAGATGCAGCATGTCGTCCTCGTTCTCGTGTTGGTGTTGTGCTGAATAGATGCATGATAGCGCGGAGTGACGTTAACGTAAACGTCAAGTCGTACGCGGCTTGCGCGTATCGATCGAACCCAGCCCGGGCCTGCGAAACCGGGTCAGGCGGCGTCGCGCTCGGCCGCCAGCCCGCCGTTGCCAGCGGCATCGCCAGCGCCGTCAGCGGGAACACCGCCAGGCATTCCGGCCTCGGCCAGCAAGCGGCGGCATTCGTCTTCGTGCACGGCGATCTCGCCCAGCGACATCTCGATGTCGGCGCGCTGCTGCTCGAGGGTTTCCTTCTGGTGGGCCAGCACGGCCAGGAAGCGGTCGATCTGGGCCACGGTGTCCTTCGGCGTTTCGTACATGTCGATGATGCTCTTGATCTCCGACAGTGTCAGGCCGAGCCGCTTGCCGCGCAGCGTCAGTTTCAGGCGCGTGCGGTCGCGCGGCGTGTAGACCCGGTTGCGTCCGCCCTGGCCCTCGCGCATCGGGCTGAGCAAGCCCTGGTCTTCGTAGAAACGGATGGCGCGGGCGGTGATGTCGAATTCGCGCGCCAGTTCGGCAATGGTGTAGGTGGTGGCCATGGTGCTTATGCTCGGTCAAAAAGTGGCAACGTCGAGAATGGCTTAGAATCGTACTCTGCGTGTTTTCCGTTTACGTCAACGTTAACGTCAACGTCCGCGCATTGTAGCGCGACGTCTGTATCGACATCAAAAGTCCCATCATGAATGCCCTCGAATCCCAGCTGAGCTATCCCTTCGCCGACACCCTGCCGCCGCTTGGCGAGACAATCGAGGTCGCGCCCGGCCTGCTCTGGCTGCGCATGCCGCTGCCGTTTGCACTCGATCACATCAATTTATGGCTGATCGCCGACGAGATCGATGGCCGGCAAGGCTGGTCGCTGATCGACAGCGGCGCCGGTACCACGGTCACGCGCGACGCATGGGAGCAATTGTTCGGCGGCGCGATGGAGAATCGACCGCTGCTGCGCCTGTTCGCCACCCACTGCCACCCCGACCACGTCGGCCTGTCCGGCTGGCTGTGCGAGCGTTTCGAGGCGCCGTTCTGGACCAGCGCCGCCGAGTTCGCTTTTGCGCGCATGATGGCGGCCGCGCTGCCGGGCGTCGACGGTCCGTCGGCGATTCCGCACTTCCAGAAGCACGGCTTGACCGACCCGGCCATGCTCGAGCAGATGCAGAGCCGCAAGAATTACTACCCGTCGCTGGTGCCGTCGGTACCGGCTGCTTATACGCGCCTGCAGGATGGCCAGCGGGTGACGATCGGCGGCCATGCCTGGCGCGTGATCACGGGGTTTGGGCATTCGCCCGAGCACGTCTCCTTGTACAGCGAACAGTGCAACATCTTGCTGTCCGGCGACATGGTGCTGCCGCGTATTTCCACCAACGTTTCGGTGTTTGCGGTCGAACCGGAAGGCAATCCGCTGCAGCTCTACCTCGATTCGCTGGACAAGTTCGCCGACCTGCCCGCGGACGCGCTGGTGCTGCCGGCGCATGGCCGGCCGTTCCGTGGCCTGCATACCCGCATCGAACAGTTGCGCGCACACCACGCTGCGCGACTGGAAGAAGTGCTCGCGGCCTGCGCGACGCCGCGCAGCGCACTCGATATCGTGCCGCTCATGTTCCGCCGCCAGCTCGATGCCCACCAGCTCAGCTTTGCGATCGGCGAAGCGCTCGCTCACCTGCATATGCTGTGGTTTGACGGTCGTTTAGCGCGTGTAACCGGCAACGACGCGATTTTGCGTTTCAGAAATAAGGCATAAAACCTCGGCAACGGACCAGCGCGATTGTTATCCTGCTAAGGTCAGGCACATCGTGAAGATGTACATCAGGACATAGATCAACGTGCCTCTTTGTTTTGTACCTGCAAATGAGTCGAGCAAACGATTTCTTTTTCCTGTAGGATATTTTTCACACTTGTGTCTGTCTTACCTCAAAAGGCAGAGAATTGCTGGACATCAACGTGAGGATTGGTCAATACTCACTCATTTGTTACTTCCAGCCTGTTCAGCCGTCACAGACGGTCTGATTAACGGAGCGACCATGACGGCTTTGCACGAACCATTAGTACCACCCATGAATTCGACCAACGAAAGGGAGAGTTTCAGCTCGCGCCTGCAGCAGGCCTTGCGAAACGCCCATTATTCGCCCGATAGCCCGACGCGGCTGGCGCGCGAGTTCAACATTCGTTTCGAAGGCCGCCCGATCACTGTGCACGCGGCACGCAAATGGCTGGTCGGGGAAGCCATCCCCACCCAGGAAAAGCTGCGCATGATCGCCCAGTGGCTGGGCGTGCCGGCCGACTGGCTGCGCTTCGGCGGCTCCGAGAACGCGACCGGCAGCGGCGCAGCCAACGATGGCGCCGCGCGCTTCGAATCGGCCGACGTCAAGCTGATCGCCGACCTGCAGCGCCTGGACGAGCACCACAAGCAACTGGCACGCGAGTTCATCCGCATGCTGGTGCGCATGAATCACCAGCAGCTGAAGTAAGCAGTTGAGATAAGCGCTCTGCGTCGACGAATGCACGGCGCATACGATACAGAACAGTGCGGCCCGGCGGGATGTCCCGACCGGGCCGTTGTCTTTTTCTGCCGGTCAGCGATTTTGTTCAACTGAGCGGCACAAATTGCCGAGTCTCGCGCATAATCAATACGCCAGCGAAATTTCGGAGACCATCCGGACATTTCCCGGCAATCGCACCCGTTATCAGTCACTAAGGATGCAGTAGGCCGATGATTAATAACTACAGCAATACCGCGCAGTTGAAAGACCTGATGACCGCCCCGCCGATGACGGCGGCCCAGCATGCAGAGATCATGCGAAAACGTAATGAGCAGCGCAGGAAGATCGAAGATGCCCGCGAACAGCAGCGCGCCGAGCGCGATCCGTATGGCGAGCGCTGATCAAGCAGCGATCCCCAAGTAAATAGAATGCTTTTCGAGAAATGTAGCGCTCTCAAAAAGCCTTCAAAACCGTAGCGAGCGGCCGCAGTTCGGGTTGAGAAGCGCAGCCGTACTTACGGTACGGCGAGCATCGCAAACCCGAAATGCAACGCGCAGTAGGTTTTGAAGGCTTTTTAAGTGGCGGCGGCTTTCAGGCCACTCCACCGCGGCGCAACGCTGTTCTCGATGCCCAGCAGGTCCAGCACGCGCGCGACCGTGTGGTCGACCATCTCTTCGATGGTGGCCGGACGGTTGTAAAAGCTCGGCAGCGGTGGGAAGACGATACCGCCCATCTCGGTGACGGCGGTCATGTTGCGCAGGTGCGCCAGATTAAAAGGGGTTTCGCGCACCATCAGGATCAGGCGCCGGCGTTCCTTGAGAAACACGTCGGCGGCGCGCGCGACCAGGTTATCGGCCAGACCATGGGCCACGGCGGCCAGCGTCTTCATGGAGCAGGGGGCGATCACCATGCCGTCGGTCTGGAACGAACCGCTGGCGATCGAGGCGCCGATTTCCCGGTTCTTGTGCACGACGTGGGCCAGGGCTTCGACGTCGCGCCGTTGCAGGCCGACTTCCTGGTGCAGCGTGAGGACCGCGGCGTCGGAGATCACCAGATGGGTCTCGACGCCGGGGATGGCGCGCAGGTGCTCGAGCAGCCGCACGCCATAGACCGCGCCGGTCGCGCCGGTGATGGCGACGACGATCCGGCGCGGCCTGTTGTCAGCCATGTTTTATCAGCCGTTCTTTTTCAGCAGCGTCTGCAGTTCGCCCGACTCGTACATCTCGGTCATGATGTCCGAACCGCCGACGAATTCGCCGTTCACGTACAACTGCGGAACGGTCGGCCAGTTCGAGAATTCCTTGATGCCCTGGCGTACTTCTGCATCTTCCAGCACGTTCACGGTGGCGATGTTGTCGACACCGCACGATTTCAGGATCTGGATGGCGCGGCCGGAAAAGCCGCATTGCGGGAACTGGGCGGTGCCCTTCATGAACAGCACGACCGGCGTATTGGTCACGGTTTCTTTGATCCAGGTTTGTACGTCGCTCATTTGGTTTGCCTTCGGTGAGAAATAGGGTGGATGCCGGCATTTTATAAGAAAACCGGAATGGGGGTGCAAGACCCTTTCGCCCGTCAATCCGGGCGCTATTTGATGCCGGAGCGCGCCGGGTGCAAAGCCACGGCGCGCTCCGTATCCGGCCGGTGATTATTTCTTCAGCTTGGCAAACGCCGCCGCCATCGCACCGCTGGCCGGGGCCGCCGAACGCTCCTGGCGGCCGCTGTCGCGTTGATTCTGGCGCTGGTGTTCACCCAGGCGCTTGCGGTCGTCGCGGTCGCCGCGCTGTTCCGGGCGCGAACCCGCCTGCGGCGCGCTGTCGGACAAGCGCATGGTCAGCGCGATGCGCTTGCGCTTGACGTCGACTTCCAGCACTTTGACTTTCACCACCTGGCCAGCCTTCACCACGGTGTGCGGATCCTTGACGAAAGTGTTCGACAGCGCCGAGATGTGCACCAGGCCATCCTGGTGCACGCCGATGTCGACGAACGCCCCGAAGGCCGCGACGTTGGTCACCACGCCTTCCAGGATCATGTCCGGACGCAGGTCGGCAATCTCTTCCACGCCTTCCTTGAAAGTGGCCGTCGTGAACTCCGGACGCGGGTCGCGCCCCGGCTTTTCCAGCTCTTTCAGGATGTCGGAGACGGTCGGCACGCCGAACTTCTCGTCGGCGTACTTGGCTGGATCGAGGCGTTTGACCAGTGCGCTGTCGCCGATCACCGTCTTGATGTCCTGCTTGATGTCGGCCAGGATTTTTTCGACCACCGGGTACGACTCCGGGTGCACCGCCGACGCATCCAGTGGATTGTCGCCGCTCATCACGCGCAAAAAGCCCGCCGCCTGCTCGAAGGTTTTATCGCCGAGACGCGGGACTTTCTTCAAGGCCGCGCGCGAGGCGAAGGCGCCCTGCTGGTCGCGGTAGTTGACGATGCTCTGCGCCACGCTGCTCGACAGGCCCGACACGCGCGCCAGCAGCGGCGCCGAGGCCGTGTTGACGTCGACCCCGACCGCGTTCACGCAATCCTCGACCACGGCGTCGAGCTGGCGCGCAAGCTGGGTCTGCGAGACGTCGTGCTGGTACTGGCCGACGCCGATGCTCTTCGGGTCGATTTTCACCAGTTCGGCCAGCGGGTCCTGCAAGCGGCGCGCGATCGACACCGCGCCGCGTAGCGACACGTCCAGCTCCGGCAGCTCGCGCGAGGCGAATTCGGACGCCGAGTACACCGACGCGCCGGCTTCCGACACGACGATCTTGGTCAGCTTCAGTTCCGGATGCTGTTTAATCAGGTCCTGGGCCAGTTTGTCGGTCTCGCGCGACGCCGTGCCGTTGCCGATCGAAACCAGGGCGACGTTGTGCTTGGCCGCGAGTTTCGCCAGCGTGTGCAGCGAACCGTCCCAGTCGTTGCGCGGCGCGTGCGGGTAGATGGTCGAGGTGTCGACCACCTTGCCGGTGGCGTCGACCACGGCCACCTTGACGCCGGTGCGCAGGCCCGGGTCAAGGCCCATGGTCGCGCGCGGGCCTGCGGGCGCGGCCAGCAGCAAGTCCTTCAGGTTGCGCGCGAATACGTGGATGGCGTCGCTCTCCGCCTTTTCGCGCAGCAGGCCCATCAGTTCCGTCTCGATGTACATGAAGCTTTTCACGCGCCAGGTCCAGCGCGCGGTGTCGAGCAGCCATTTGTCGGCCGGACGGCCGGCGCCCTTGATGCCGAAGCGCGCCGCGATGCGGCTCTCGCACGGGTTGTGCGGCGCGTCCCACTTCGGCTTTTCCTCCTCGGAATCCAGACGCAGGGTGACGTCCAGGATGCCTTCGCGGCGCCCGCGCAGCAGCGCCAGCGCGCGGTGCGAGGGGACCGTGGACAGCGTCTCGGAATAGTCAAAATAGTCGGCGAACTTTTCGCCTTCTTCCTGCTTGCCTTCGACGACCTTCGATTCGACCACGCCGTGGTCCTGCACGTATTCGCGCAGCGATTGCAGCAGCTCGGCATCCTCGGCGAAGCGCTCCATCAGGATCTGGCGCGCGCCGTCCAGCGCGGCCTTGGTGTCGGACACGCCGGGGTTGTTCACGCCATCGGCGTTGGTGAAGGCTTCGCGCAGGTATTGCGCGGCCACGTCTTCGGGGTTTTGCGACGGGTCGGTCAGCAGGCCGTCAGCCAGCGGCGCCAGGCCGGCTTCGATCGCGATCTGGGCCTTGGTGCGGCGCTTCTGCTTGTATGGCAGGTACAGGTCTTCCAGGCGGGTCTTATCCTCGGCCAGGGAAATCGCCTGCAGCAGCTCCGGCGTCATCTTGTTCTGCTCGGTGATCGAGGCGACGATCGCCGCGCGGCGCTCTTCCAGCTCGCGCAGGTAGCGCAGGCGCTCTTCCAGCAGGCGCAGCTGGATGTCGTCCAGGCCGCCGGTGGCTTCCTTGCGGTAGCGCGCGATGAAGGGGACGGTCGCGCCTTCGTCGAGCAGGGCGATGGCGGCGGCCACCTGCGCCGGTTTGGCGGACAGTTCTGAAGCGAGGCGTTGTTCGATGGAGGGCAGCATGGCGTGGGCAGACGTGAATCGATAAGTCGGACCGGCAATGATACGCAATCGCGGCCATTGCGCCAGTCTTGACATCGTTCACGTTCTGATGCCTGCGCCTCCCGGCCCGGGCCGGCTCGTGCCGGCCGGGTCAGGCCCGGTTCAGCCCTTGCGGCGGCGCACCGCGCCGATGGCGGCCAGGCCCAGGCCCATCAGGCTCAGGCTGAACGGTTCCGGCACCGGGTTGCCGCCGTTGCCGGGCGGGTTGCCCGGATTGCCGCCGGTGAAGGCGAAGTCGTCCATGGCGAACATGGTGGAACCGAGCGATTTGCTAAAGATCAGCAGCGTGTCGATGTTCGTAAAATCCGGCAGCGTGATGGTCGTTGCGGCGGCATCGGTGATCAGGTAAGGCGCACTCGATGCGGTCAAGTCGCCGTTGAGGTAACCGAGGAAGGTCAGGGTCTCGGTACCGACCGTGGCGGTGAAGTTGGCGCCGGTGAAGGTGAAGGTGCCGCCAGTCGCCGTGGTCACGGTGACCGGCACATCGCCGCCGGCATTGACGCTTGCCTGGCTGCCGGAAGTGATGCCGTTGGAGTAACCCATCGGTAAGCTATTGGTCGCGATGTCGCGTCGGCTGTACACGTCGAGCTCAGCATCCTTGTTCCAGTTGAAACCGCCATACCCATCGGGCACGGCCTTCAAACCGGCCGGGAGGTCGTCGAAAGTCAGAACAGCGGCGGACGCGTTGGCGCAGCATGCGATGAGCGCGGCCAAAAGCAATTTGTTCATTTCATCTCCAGATAGGTCTTACAAAGGCAGCAATTTGATTGCGATTCGTTGTAATAATAGCAAATATCGTGCCAGCTGACTAAGTGCCTGATCCGATTGAAGAAATACTGATGAGCTCAGCGAACTGTAAGATTTTCTGACGCTTTTACCCTATCTAGCTAACGTTGTTGCTTGCTGACATGGTAGTCAAACGGCGCGGAAGAGTGTAACTTTTGATCTTTTCGGCTTGTAATGTTTCATCCGCTAAGTGCGATTCCGAACAAAACAGTTTTGTTCGCATGAAGGATAATAACGGTTGTTGTTTTTTCAAATACCAGACTCGTGAGACCCATGCACACAGTTGATTTACCTCGTGACGACATCAGCGACGCACCGCCCGCTCGAGCGCCCGCCCGCGCTCCAGCCTTGCCTGCGCCTGTGTTGAGCTGGCTGCAAAGGGTCGAAGCGGCAGCGCATCCGCAGCCCAAGCTGACCGCCGAGGTTGCCGACCCCAAGGCTGCCCAGTACAAATTTGTTTATGTCATGGCGCCGACCAGTGGCGGCCGCCACGTGGCGGTCTGCCTGTGCAAGGCGCGCCTGCGCCCGAACGGCGACGTGGCCGCGGCCAGCCCGGTGAGTGAAGTGTTCTCGCTGCTGTCGGCGCCCCCCAGCTATCTCGAAGGCGACGACGAAGACCTGGTGCGCCTGTTCATCGCCATGCGCAGCGGTTCTAACCAGAGCACCAGCGCGACCGAGCCGAAGGGTAAAGTGGGCGCCATCCTGCTGCAGCACCTGCTCGACCAGGGCAAGCTGCTGTGGGCGAATTCGTGGTCGGACATGACCAATGGCCTGCTGTACCCGCTGCAGGGCGGTCCGGTGCGCAAGGCCAATCTGATCTGGCGCGACGAGGGCCGTACGGCCAAGCTCGGCTGGTCGGTGGAGCCTTCCAAGGGCGCGACCCACGCCGGCGCCGACTTGGTCGACTACATGCTGCCGACCGATCCGCCCTGGTATATCGACAACCTGTCCTGCGGTCCGCTGGACCTGAACCGCGGCGGCATCGACATCTCGCTGGCGGACTTGCAGGCGCTGGTCTCGCAAGCGCCGCCGCTGAGCGGCACCGACAAGAAACGCGTGTCGCAGCTGCTGCTGGCGCACGGCCTGCAGCAGCTGATGCCTCTGCCGCAGCCGCTCACGCAGCGCATCCGCGACGACGTCAAGCCGCAGCCGCACCTGCTGCTCGACGCGCTGCCGCTGGCTGAAGGCACGGGCCAGCGCTGGCAGGACTTCGCGGTCCTGTCGTTCGACTACGACGGCCAGCGCATCTCGTTCGACCCGGCCCAGCGCGTGGTGCGCCAGATCGGCGACGTCACCGAAGTCATCCAGCGCAACGAAGCGTTCGAAGCCGCCGCGCTCGACATGCTCAGCGAGATCGGCTTCCGCAAGCCGGCCACGGCGCCCTTGTCGGCGCTGCCCGGCGCGCTGCTGCTGGACGGCCAGGCGCACTGGCTGCGCTTTGCCGAAAACGAACTCGACGCGCTGTCGGACATCGGCTGGCACGTGCAGAAGTCGCCGAAGTACCGCTACGACGTGGTGCCGGTCGAGGACTGGTACGCGCAGATCGACGAACCGGTCGAGGCCGGCAACGCCTGGTTCGAGCTGGAACTCGGCATCGTGGTCAACCGCAAGCGCGTGCCGCTGCTGCCGGTGCTGGTGCAGCTGATCCGCAGCGCGCCGAGCGATTTCAATCCGGAAGTGCTGGCTTTCCACGGCGAGGCCGACCAGATGCTGGCCACGCTACCGGACGGCGTGCGCGTTGCGCTGCCCTGGGGGCGCGTCAAACCGATCCTGGCCACACTGGGTGAGTTGTATTTTAACGACAAGATCAAAAACAAAGTGCGCTTGTCAACGCTGGACGCTGCGCGCCTGGAAGAACTGGCGCGCGGCGCCGAGTTCAACTGGACCGGCGGCGAGCGCCTGCGCGAAACCGGCCGCAAGCTGAGCCAGTTCGGCAAGGTCAAAAAGGTCGACGCGCCGCAGGGTTTGCAAGCCACGCTGCGCGACTACCAGCTCGACGGCCTGGCCTGGATGCAGTTCCTGCGCGAGTACGACCTGGGCGGCATCCTGGCCGACGACATGGGCCTCGGCAAGACCGTGCAGACCATCGCGCACATCCTGACCGAAAAGGAAGCCGGTCGCCTGACCGCGCCGGCGCTGGTGATCGCCCCGACCAGCCTCATGATGAACTGGATGGAAGAATCGGCGCGTTTCGCCCCCAGCCTGAAAGTGCTGCTGCTGCAAGGCAAGGAACGCATGGACCTGTTCGACCAGATCGACGGTGCCGACATCGTGCTGACCACCTACGCCTTGCTGCCGCGCGACGAGGAAAAGCTGCGCGAGCACGAGTATCACCTGGTGATCCTGGACGAGTCGCACTACATCAAGAACACGCGCTCGAAAGCGGCGCAGACGGCCGGTTCGCTGAATGCACGCCACCGCCTGTGCCTGTCCGGCACGCCGCTGGAAAACCACCTGGGTGAGTTGTGGTCGCAGTTCCACTTCCTGCTGCCGGGCTTGCTGGGCGATGAGAAAACCTTCAACAGTCAGTTCCGCCACCCGATCGAACGCCAGGACGATCCGGTGCGTCGCACGCTGCTGAACCGCCGCATCAAGCCGTTCCTGCTGCGCCGGACCAAGGACAATGTTGCCAAGGAACTGCCGGAAAAGACGGAGATGATCCGCCGCATCGAAATCTCCGGCCCGCAGCGCGACCTGTACGAAACCGTGCGCCTGGCGATGGACAAGAAAGTGCGCGAGGAAATCGATCGCAAGGGCGTGGCGCGCAGCCAGATCGTCATCCTCGAAGCCTTGCTGAAACTGCGCCAGGTCTGCTGCGACCCGCGCCTGGTCAAAGCCATGCCGGGCAAGAAGAATTCGGCGGTGGTGTCGGCCAAGCTGATGGACCTGATGCAGATGGTCGAAGACTTGCTGCAGGAAGGCCGCCGCATCCTGGTGTTCTCGCAATTTACCAGCATGCTCGGCCTGATCGAGGAAGAGCTGGACGCGCGTAATATCCGCTACGCATTGCTGACCGGTGAGACGCGCGACCGTTCGGCGCAAGTCGCGGCTTTCCAGCAGGGCGCCGTACCGATCTTCCTGATCAGCCTTAAAGCCGGTGGCGTTGGCCTGAACCTGACCGCGGCCGACACCGTGATCCACTACGACCCGTGGTGGAACCCGGCGGCCGAAAACCAGGCGACCGACCGCGCCTGGCGCATCGGGCAGGACAAGCCGGTGTTCGTGTATAAATAAATTGATTGCGAAAGGTACGCTGGAAGAGAAGATCCAGCTGCTGCAGCAGAAGAAGTCGGAGCTGGCGCAGTCGATCCTGGCCGAAGGCGAATCCCAGAAGATGGCGCTGACACAGGAAGACCTGCAGGCGATCTTCGCCCCGCTGGACGAATAAACCAGCAGTTTCAGCAGCCCTAGTCGCCCCGATTCCCCCGGGGCGATGTCTTTTGCGAGCCACGTATGCAAAATGCGTGATCGGCGCAACGCCGCATGCCGCAATGTCTATACAGACTGTCGATCCCGGCACTATACTTGTTGTTCAGAATCTTTCAGTGGAAGGCGCTCTCGTCATGATCCGCAATTGTCCCGTCCCAGAGTCTGCCCAGGCGGCCCTGGCCACGGCCGAGGCTTTCCGCACCATCGCCGAACTGAGCGGCGATATCGCCTTCATCCTCGATTGCGCAACCGGCTTGCCGGTCTACGTCAGCCCGAACGTCGACGCCCTGCTGGGCTATGGTAGCGCTGACATCCAACAACAGCTGATCAACCAGGAAGCCGGGCCGCTGGCGGCGTTGTGTGCCGGCTTGCCGGCGCGCTTGCGCCGCTTCGCCGAGGGTGACGGTTCGCGCCTGCGCGTGACGCGCGCGTTCGAAGTGCGCCGGCCGGATGGGCGCACGGTCCCGCTCGAGGTGATCTCGACGCTCGTGCTGGATGCGTCGGGGCAGGCGGCGGCGCTGGTCGGCCTGGTGCGCGACCAGTCGGCGCAGCGTGCCCGTGCTCTCGAGCAAAAGCGTTTTGCCAGCATGCTCAACCATGAATTCCGTACTCCGCTGTCGACCATCGACGGCGCGATCCAGCGCCTGGAAGCGACCGCAGCGGCCGCCAACGCCGACGAGCCGACCCGCCAGCGCTACCGCAAGATCGCGGTCGCAACCGATCGCCTGATCGGGATGCTGGACGATTACCTGTCGCCGGACCGCATGGCCGAGCTCGGCCGCGAGCGCCAGGCCAACACGGTGTCGCCGCGTTTGCTGCTGGAAGAGGTGGTCGCGCAGGCGCGCGTGGCCGGCCGTCCGGTCACCTTCGATGCTGCCGACCTGCCGGCGGCGCTGCGCTGCGAACCGGCCGGGCTGCGGCTGGCGCTCAAGCTCATCCTGGACAATGCGCTACGCTATTCGCCGCCGCATACGCCGCTGACGGTATCGGGTGTGCCCATCGCCGGCGGGGTCGAGTTGTCGCTGCGCGATATGGGTCCCGGTGTGCCGCCCGAGGATGCCGAACGCATTTTCGAAAAAGGTTATCGCGGCGCCAACGCCGCCGGGCTGCCGGGCAATGGCCTGGGCCTGTACATGGCGCGCTCGGTCGTCGAGGTGCACGGCGGTTCGCTCGCTTGCGTGGCGTCTGTACAAGGCGGAGCACAATTCCGGATGTGGTTGCCGGTGCAGCTTGAAGCGGCAAAAAATCTTGCTTCGAACCAAACCAACAGTGATAATCGGGACGAGGCACGGGATCGCCACCCGACAATGACCACGCCGGGACAATGAAATAACGAGAAACATGGCAAACCCATGACGCAAATACTGATTGTTGAAGACAATGGCGAATATGCCGGCGACATGGCCGACTTCCTGCGGGAGCTGGGCCACGAGGTGACCATCGCCACCACCGCCGGCGACATGTGGGCGGCGCTGACGCGCACGCCGGCCGCGGTCGTCGTGCTCGACCTCGGCCTGCCCGACGAGGATGGCTTCAACGTCATCCCGCGCATGCGCCAGCTCTACCCGGAGATCGGCCTGCTGGTGTTGACCGGCCGGGTCGCTTTCGACAACCGCATCCTCGGCCTGCGCCTCGGCGCCGACCACTATCTCACCAAGCCGATCAAGTTTCCGGAACTGGCCGCGCACATCGAAGCGCTCGACCGCCGCGTGCGTCCGCCCGAGCCGCTGCCGGCCGCGACCAGCAAGTGGACGCTGCGCGTCTCGGCGCGCCAGCTCGAGCTGATGGGCAAGGTGATCGACCTGACCGAAAAAGAGTGCAATTTCCTGCACCTGTTGACGATCAATACCCGGCCGGTGCCGCGCCAGGTGATCGTGGCCGGCATGGGCGGCGAAGACCCGGATGCCAGCCGCCGCGTCGACATGCTGGTGTATCGTTTGCGCAAAAAGGCGCGCACCGGCCTCGGCCAGGATTTGCCCCTGCGCAGCGCCTACGGCGAAGGCTACAGCCTGTCGGCCGGCTTTACGCTGGCCTGAGCACTGACCAGCGCTGATCTGCATCAGGCGCCGCACACCGCGCCACGTGCCTCGGGTTAGACTGTCCTGCTCCTAGCGTTTGCGAGGTGAGCTATGCGGTTTGCTTGTCCCTGGGAAGCGATCGACCGGTTCCAGAACCTGGTTGAATTCCGTAGTTTCGAGCGCTGGATCGCCGGCCAGGTCAGCGCCGGCATGGCGCGCCAGGTCCGGGTCGAGCAGGCCTATGCCGGACACGCGCCGATGCAAGCCGAAGTCGTCGAAGTCTGGTACATGCACGTCATGAGCCGCGAAGTCTGGCGGCTGGTATGGCCCGAGCCACCGTTCGATGGCGTGTTCCAGCGGATTCCATGAGCAGGCCACATAATCCGGGACAGAGTCAAGCCGGATTTGGATGATTTTTGGAATAAAAAGGGACAGAGCGAATCGGCTGCGCTAGAATTGGCGTCCTCGACGTATCCCGACCCTACCATGGCTCGCCAGCCCCGCCTCATCCTGCCGAACCAGCCGCACCTGGTTATCCAGCGCGGCAACGACAATCAGCATATCTTTCGCGACGAAGAAGACCACGAGCGCTTCCTCGGCTGGCTGAAGGAGTGCGCGCGCTTTTACAAGGTGGCGGTGCATGCCTACGTGCTGATGCCGAGTCACGTGATCGTCCTGGCTACGCCTGCCGACGAGGACGGCCTGGCGCTGATGATGCAAAAGGTCGGCCGCTATTACGTGCCCTGGTTCAACAACAAGCATGGACGCTCGGGCACGCTGTTCCAGGGACGTTTTCGCACCGCCATCGTCGATGCCGTGCATTACATGCTGGCCTGCAGCCGCCACATCGAGCTGGCGCCGGTGCGCGCGCAGCTGGCGGCCGGCGCGCTCGACTATCGCTGGTCCAGCTATGCGCACCATGCGGGCGCGCGCTCGGATGCGCTGATCACCGACCACATGCTGTATTGGGGACTCGGCAATACGCCGTTCCAGCGCGAGGCCGCCTACACCGCGCTGGTGGAGCAGGGGCAGAACAGCGAGGAATTGACGCTGATCGATACCGCGCTGGCCAAAGGCGCGCCGGTCGGTTCGCGTGCCTTCATGGCCGAGCTCGAGAAAAAGACCCAGCGCCGCATCCTGCCGGCCAAGCGCGGACGGCCGGCCAAGGCTGCAGCGCCGGTCGAGTGCGCCGCGCCACCGCGTGGGGTTTGACGCCGCCCGGGCCAAGGGCGCGTGGGCTTCAAACGCGCGCGAGAAAATCGCTGAGCATCTGCGGCTCGGTGATCATCGGATCATGGTGGCTCGCCAGCTCGACCCAGTTCCAGCCGCCCTGGCGCCTGAGGTGCTTCTTGACCTCGACCAGCGGCGCGAACGGCGACGCCGTGCAATCGACATAGGTGCGCGGCACGCCATTGCCCAGCGCATTGTTGAGCACCAGCTTTTCCTGGTAGGTGCCGACCGGCTGCGGCGTCAGGCGCTGCGCCAGCCAAGCCAGGGTTTTCTTGTCGGCGCCGCGGTAGGAATCGGGGTTGACCGGCGGCGCCGGGATGGCGATGCCCTTGCCCTGGGTGGCCACCTGCTCCAGGCGTTTTTGCGTGACCGCGGCCGGCTGCCTCTCGAACGCCGACATCCCGCTTTCCAGCACCATCGCGTCGACATACACCAGATGCCTGAGCATGAACGGGATATGGTCGGCGACGCCGCTGATCACCACGCCGCCGAAGCCGCTGCCCACCAGCACCACCTCATTCAGGTTTTGATAGGCGATGTGGTTGCTGATGCTGGTAATAAAGGTCGAGAGACAAATGTCTTTAGATAGCATGTGGGCATGCTCGCCCATGCCGGGGCAGGTCGGCGTGGTCACGGTGTGGCCCTGCGCGCGCAGGTTGCGCGCGACCTTGTCCCAGCACCAGCCGCCATACCAGGCGCCGTGCACCAGCACGAAATTCTTCGGCTTGACGGGCGGCGCAGTCGATACGGTGACGTTCGCGGCCTTTGCAGCCGCGGCCTGGCCGACCAGCAGGCCCAGCGTGGTGGTGACAAAAGAGCGCCGATCCATCGTTTTCCAGACCATGTGATTCTCCCAAATGTTAAGCGTAACAACGTCTGTTTAATATTTCCTTGCGGAAACGATAGTGTGGATAGTCTGGTGTGGGTCGTCATGACAGCAGTCAAGCTGGAAGCGAGCGGCGCAAGTAGACGAAAGCGCCGTTCATCGCACCGGTTGGCGATTTGTCGCATCGCGCGTGTGCCTGGTGTGCGCTGCTGCGATGCTGGCATTTTTAACTCGATGATGAGAACGCCATGACCAAGACGTCCCGCTCGCTGCTCCTGATGACCCTGGCATCCCCTTGCCTCGCCCTGCCATGCGCACACGCGCAGACGCCGCCGGCGGTCGAGACCATCGACGAGCGCCAGGTCGAATCGCTGACCCTGCGCCAGCCGGCTTCGCCTTTCGTGGTGGTGTTCGAAGGCGGCTCACGCAATACCCTCGACAAATGGGGCGCCCTGCTGACAGACGTCAGCCGCGAGGCGACAGTGTTTGCCTATAACCGGCCCGGTTACGGCAACAGCGAACCGGTCGCGACCTCGCGCGACGGCCGCACGATCGTCGAGGAACTGCGCCGGCTGCTACACGCCAAAGGCTTGCAGCCGCCTTACGTGCTGGTCGGTCATTCGCTCGGCGGGCTGTACATGCAATTGTTTGCGCGGGCCCATCCGGACGAGGTGAAGGGACTGGTGCTGGTCGACGCGCTGTATCCGCGCACGGTCAAGCGCAGCGACGACTTCCCGTGGGCCACGCGTGTGGCGGGTCGGCTGCTGTTCTCGCGCACGGTGTGGCGCGAGATCGAACAAATCGACACAACCGGCGAAGCCGTGCTGGCGCTGCCCGGCATCGATGCCATGCCGATCATGCGCCTGGTGAACGTGCCCAAGCCGCACCCGGGCGAGATGCCGCCGGTCCCGGTCGACTTCGGCGCAACCCGGACCGACCGGGCATCGATCGAGCTGGTCCGCAACATGTATCCGAAAGCGAAAACCGTGATCCTGGACTCGGACCACCAGATGGCGTTGAGCACGCCTGAACCCGTGATCAAGGCCATCCATGAGGTGCTGGCGGAGCCGTCGAGAATGACGACGGTCGCACGCTGACCTCGGCTAGCACCATGTCCCCATTTATTTGGAAAGGATAAGGCATAGCGATTAAATCAACTCTGACCCTAATTGTTATGATTGATGTTTACGGGACTCTGCTCTATTCTCGGCCTTCATCTTTAAAAAATGCCGTGGAGTCCCTCATGATTGCCCAAGGTTTGTACGATCCCGCCAATGAACACGATGCCTGCGGCGTCGGCTTCATCGCCCACATCAAGGGCAACAAGAGCCATTCCATCATCGACCAGGGCCTGCTGATCCTGAAAAACCTGGACCACCGCGGCGCGGTCGGCGCCGACGCGCTGATGGGCGACGGCGCCGGCATCCTGATCCAGATCCCGGACCAGTACTACCGCGACGAGATGGCCAGGCAGGGCGTCGAGCTGCCGCCGCCGGGCGAATATGGCGTCGGCATGATCTTCCTGCCGAAGGAAAACGCATCGCGCATCGCCTGCGAACAGGAAATCGAGCGCGCCGTGCGCGCCGAAGGCCAGGTCGTGCTGGGCTGGCGCAACGTGCCGGTCGACGACACCATGCCGATGTCGCCCACCGTGCGCGCCAAGGAACCGCTGATCCGCCAGATCTTCATCGGCCGCGGCCCGGACGTGATGGTCACCGATGCGCTCGAGCGCAAGCTGTACGTCATCCGTAAATCGTCGGGTCACGCGATCCAGGCGCTGCAGCTGATGCACGGCAAAGAATTCTTCGTGCCGTCGATGTCGGCGCGCACCATCGTCTATAAAGGCCTGCTGCTGGCGGACCAGGTCGGCGTCTACTATAAAGACCTGCAGGATCCGCGCTGCGTGTCGGCCCTCGCGCTGGTGCACCAGCGTTTCTCGACCAACACCTTCCCGGAATGGCCGCTGGCCCACCCGTACCGCCTGATCGCGCACAACGGCGAGATCAACACCGTCAAGGGCAACTTCAACTGGACCCGCGCGCGCGAGGGCATGCTGAAATCCGCCGTGCTGGGCGAAGACCTGAACAAGCTGTTCCCGCTGATTTACGAAGGCCAGTCCGACACCGCCTGCTTCGACAACGCGCTCGAACTGCTGGTCATGGCCGGCTACCCGATCGCCCAGGCGATGATGATGATGATCCCGGAAGCCTGGGAAAACCATGCGACCATGGACGAGAACCGCCGCGCCTTCTACGAATACCATGCCGCGATGATGGAGCCATGGGACGGCCCGGCCGCCATGGCGTTCACCGACGGCCGCCACATCGGCGGCACGCTGGACCGCAACGGCCTGCGTCCGGCGCGCTACGTCGTGACCGACGACGACCTGGTCGTGATGGCGTCCGAGTCGGGCGTGCTGCCGATCCCGGAATCGCGCATCGTCAAGAAGTGGCGCCTGCAGCCGGGCAAGATGTTCCTGATCGACCTGGAAGCCGGCCGCATCATCGACGACAAGGAACTCAAAGACACCTATTCGAACGCCAAGCCGTACAAGGCATGGATCAAGTCGGTGCGCATCAAGCTGAACGAAATCAAGCTGTCGGAAAGCCAGCAGGCGCAACATCGCGCCCAGGGCGAGAAGAGCGCCTTGAGCCTGCTCGATCGCCAGCAAGCCTTCGGCTACACGCAGGAAGACCTGAAGTTCCTGATGTCGCCGATGGCCGTGCTGGCCGAGGAAGCGACCGGCTCGATGGGCAACGACTCGCCGCTGGCGATCATGTCGAACAAGCTCAAGCCGCTGTATTCCTACTTCAAGCAGCTGTTCGCGCAGGTGACCAACCCGCCGATCGACCCGATCCGCGAAGCGATGGTGATGTCGCTGGTGTCCTTCATCGGCCCGAAGCCGAACCTGCTCGACACCAACAACGTCAACCCGCCGATGCGCCTGGAAGTGTCGCAGCCGGTCATCAGTTTTGACGACATGGCGCGCCTGCGCAACATCAGCCTGCATACCGGCGGCAAGTTCAAGTCGTACGAATTGAACATCTGCTACCCGGTCGCCTGGGGCAAGGAAGGCATCGAGGCGTCGCTGGCGTCGCTGTGCGCGGAAGCCGTCGACGCGGTCAAGTCGGGCCACAACATCCTGATCGTGTCGGACCGTGCGATGAGCAGCGAGCAGGTCGCGATTCCGGCATTGCTGGCGACCTCCGCCGTGCACCAGCACCTGGTCAAGCGCGGCCTGCGCGCGTCCACCGGCCTGGTGGTCGAAACCGGCTCGGCGCGCGAGACCCACCATTTCGCCCTGCTGGCCGGCTACGGTGCAGAAGCGGTCCACCCCTACCTGGCGCTGGAAACGCTGGCCGACCTGGCCGCGCACCTGCCGCACGACATGGCGGCTGAAAAAGCCATCGCCAATTTCACGAAGGCGACCGGCAAGGGCCTGATGAAGGTGATGTCGAAGATGGGCATCTCGACCTACATGTCCTACTGCGGCGCGCAGATCTTCGAAGCGGTCGGCTTGAACAAGTCGCTGGTCGACAAGTACTTCAGGGGCACCTCGTCGACCGTGGAAGGCATCGGCCTGTTCGAAGTGGCCGAGGAAGCGCTGCGCCTGCACGCCCTGGCCTTCGGCAAGGATCCGATCCTGGCGCACAGCCTGGACGTCGGCGGCGAATACGCCTACCGCGTGCGCGGCGAAGATCACCTCTGGACCCCGGATGCGATCGCCAAGCTGCAGCACTCGACGCGCGCCAACAGCTTCAGCACCTATAAAGAGTACGCGCAGCTGATCAACGACCAGACCAAGCGCCACCTGACGCTGCGCGGCTTGTTCGAATTCAAGATCGACCCGGCCAAGGCGATTCCGCTGGACGAAGTCGAGCCGGCCAAGGAAATCGTCAAGCGCTTCGTCACCGGTGCGATGTCGCTCGGTTCGATCTCGACCGAAGCCCACGCCACGCTGGCGATCGCGATGAACCGCATCGGCGGCAAGTCGAACACCGGCGAAGGCGGCGAAGACCCGGCGCGCTACATGAACGAGTTCAAGGGCATCAAGATCAGCAAGGGCGAAACCCTGGCCTCGGTGCTCGGCAAGGACCGTGTCGCGGCCGACATCCCGCTCGAAGACGGCGATTCGCTGCGCTCGAAGATCAAGCAGGTGGCCTCGGGCCGCTTCGGCGTGACCGCCGAGTACCTGAACTCGGCCGACCAGATCCAGATCAAGATGGCGCAAGGCGCCAAGCCGGGTGAGGGCGGCCAGCTGCCGGGTCACAAGGTGTCCGAGTACATCGCTTCGCTGCGCTTCTCGGTGCCGGGCGTGGGCCTGATCTCGCCGCCGCCGCACCACGACATCTATTCGATCGAAGACCTGGCGCAGCTGATCCACGACCTCAAGAACGCCAACCCGAACGCGTCGATTTCCGTAAAGCTGGTGTCGGAAGTCGGCATCGGCACCGTGGCCGCGGGCGTCTCGAAGGCCAAGGCCGACCACGTGGTGGTGGCCGGCCATGACGGCGGCACCGGCGCCTCGCCGCTGTCCTCGGTCAAGCACGCCGGCACCCCGTGGGAGCTGGGCCTGGCCGAAACCCAGCAGACGCTGGTGCTCAACGGCCTGCGCAGCCGCATCCGCGTGCAGGCCGACGGCCAGATGAAGACCGGCCGCGACGTCGTGATCGCCGCCATGCTCGGCGCCGACGAAATCGGCTTCGCCACCGCACCGCTGGTGGTCGAGGGCTGCATCATGATGCGCAAGTGCCACCTGAACACCTGCCCGGTGGGCGTGGCGACCCAGGACCCGGTGCTGCGCGCCAAGTTCCAGGGCAAGCCGGAACACGTCGTGAACTACTTCTTCTTCGTCGCCGAGGAAGCGCGCCAGATCATGGCCCAGCTGGGCATCCGCAGCTACGACGAGCTGATCGGCCGCGCCGACCTGCTCGACAAGAGCCGCGCGATCGGCCACTGGAAGGCGCAGGGCCTGGATTTCAGCAATATCTTCTACCTGCCGAAGAGCGATGCGCCGCGCAACCTCCTGCACTCGGACGTGCAAGACCACGGCCTGGACCGCGCGCTCGACCACAAGCTGATTGCGCAAGCCAAGCCGGCGCTGGAAAAGGGCGAGCGGGTTTCGTTCATCTCGCCGGTGCGCAACGTCAACCGCACGGTCGGCACGATGCTGTCGGGCGAAGTCGCCAAGCGCTATGGCCACGTCGGCCTGCCGGACGACACCATCCACATCCAGCTGCAGGGCACCGCGGGCCAGTCGGCCGCGGCCTTCCTGGCGGCCGGCATCACGATCGACCTGGTGGGCGAAGGCAACGACTACGTCGGCAAGGGCTTGTCGGGCGGACGCATCATCGTGCGTCCGAACACCGAGTTCCGCGGCTGGGCGGTCGACAACATCATCGTCGGCAATACGGTGATGTACGGCGCGATCGCCGGCGAAGCCTTCTTCAACGGCGTGGCCGGCGAGCGTTTTGCGGTGCGCAACTCGGGCGCGACCGCCGTGGTGGAAGGCCTGGGCGACCACGGCTGCGAATACATGACCGGCGGTACGGTCGTGGTGCTGGGCGAGACCGGCCGCAACTTCGCGGCCGGCATGTCGGGCGGCGTGGCCTTCGTGTACGACCCGAAAGGCGACTTCGAGCAGAAGTGCAACACCAGCATGGTGGCGCTCGAGCGCGTCTTGTCGAGCAAGGAGCAGAGCGACCCGGCCGGCTGGCACGCGCAGACCCGCGGCGGCCAGGGCGAGCCGGACGAGGTGATCCTCAAGCGCCTGATCGAGCGCCACTTCAAGCACACCGGCTCCACGCGCGCGCGCAACCTGCTTGACGACTGGGCGAGCAGCCGCAGCAAGTTCGTCAAGGTCTTCCCGACCGAGTACAAACGCGCGCTGCAGGAACTGTACGAGAGCAGCATGGAACAGGCGAACGACGCGGTTGAAGAGACGGCGTAAGTTCAGGCACTAATCAAGGAAAAAACAATGGGTAAAATCACCGGCTTCATGGAATTCACGCGCCAGGAAGAAGACCACCTGGACCCCGCCGTGCGCCTGAAGAACTACAAGGAATTCGTCGTCACGCTGACCGATGCGCAAGCCAAGGTGCAGGGCGCGCGCTGCATGGATTGCGGCATCCCGTTCTGCAACACCGGCTGCCCGGTCAACAACATGATCCCCGACTGGAACGACCTGGTCTACCACGGGAACTTCCGCGCGGCGGTCGAGAACCTGCATTCGACCAACAACTTCCCCGAGTTCACCGGGCGCATCTGCCCGGCGCCGTGCGAGTCGGCCTGCACGCTGAACATCAACGACGAAGCGGTCGGCATCAAGTCGATCGAGCGCAAGATCGCCGACACCGGCTGGGAACACGGCTGGATCGTGCCGCAACCGGCGGCGGTCAAGACCGGCAAGCGCGTCGCAGTCGTCGGCTCCGGTCCGGCCGGCCTGGCCGCGGCCCAGCAGCTGGCGCGCGCCGGCCATGACGTGACGGTGTTCGAAAAGAGCGACCGCGTCGGCGGCCTGCTGCGCTACGGCATCCCCGACTTCAAGATGGAGAAGGACCTGATCGACCGCCGGGTCGAACAGATGCAGCTTGAGGGCGTGACCTTCCGCACCAGTGTCCTGATCGGCAAGGATTTCCCGACCACGGTCAGCAACATGGCGCGCGAGACCATCTTCCCGGAAGACCTGGCCAACAGCTTCGACGCGGTCGTCATGGCCGGCGGCGCCGAGCAGCCGCGCGACCTGCCGGTGCCGGGCCGCGACCTGAAAGGCGTGCACTTCGCGATGGATTTCCTGCCGCAGCAGAACCGCGTGAATGCCGGCGACAAGGTGAAAGAGCAGATCAAGGCCACCGGCAAGCACGTGATCGTGATCGGCGGCGGCGACACCGGTTCGGACTGCGTCGGCACCTCGAACCGTCACGGCGCCGCATCGGTCACCCAGTTCGAACTGATGCCGATGCCGCCGGAACACGAGAACAAGCCGCTGGTGTGGCCGTACTGGCCGACCAAGCTGCGCACCTCGTCGTCGCACGAGGAAGGCTGCGAGCGCGACTTCGCGGTGGCGACCAAGCGCTTCGAAGGCAAGAACGGCAAGATCGACAAGGTCATCGCCTGCCGCGTCGAGTGGAAGGATGGCCGCATGCAGGAAGTCGAAGGTTCGGACTTCGAGCTGAAAGCCGACCTGGTGCTGCTGGCCATGGGTTTTGTATCTCCGGTGCAGCAGGTGCTGGATGCGTTCGGCGTGCAGAAGGATGCGCGCGGCAATGCGCGCGCCACGGTCGACGGCGAGACCTCGTACCAGACCTCGGTGCCGAAGGTGTTCACGGCGGGTGACATGCGCCGCGGCCAGTCGCTGGTGGTGTGGGCGATCCGCGAAGGCCGCCAATGCGCACGCGCGGTCGACGAGTTCCTGATGGGATCGTCGGAGTTGCCGCGCTGAGCGGAGTGTGCTGACAGCAAGGACAAAAAAAGCGGCCGAGGCCGCTTTTTTGTATCTCGACATCTCGAGCATCCGGACGTCAGGTCAGGTCCGAGCGCGCTCCCGTCCCCATCACCGGCGCGTCCAGGGTGCCGGCCGGCGCGCGCGCGCCGCCATGTACGCGCGCGCGCAGCGCCAGCAGCGCCAGCAAGACCAGCGCGACCAGCGTGATGATACGCCCGGTCTTCTCGGCGGGCAGGCCGGCCCAGGCCAGCTCGACCTGGTGGCGTCCCGGCGTCAGCTGCGCCACCACCGTGCCGGTGTCCGGATCGGCGGCCAGGGCCTGCGGCTGGCCGTCGACATTCAAGCGCCAGGCCGGGAAGGCGAACAGCGGCAGGCGCACCGCGACCGCGCGCGGGGTGTTGATCGTGAACGACTCGGCGTGCGTGTGCTGGCCGGTCTGCTCGCAGCGGATGCCCAGGCGCTGGCATTCGCCGGCCAGCTTGCCGTCGGCGATGTATTTGTCCCAGTGCGGGCCGCTGACCGCCGGCAGGTATTCCGGCTGGCCGAACAGGCCTTGCATGAAGTGGGCGCGGTCCATCAGGCGCTCGCCGTCGCGGTACAGGTTGCGTTCCATGATCGCCAGCTGGCCGAGCTGGGCCAGCACCAGCAGGACCACGACCGCGCGGGCGATACGGCCCCAACGCGCCCAGGCGCCTTCGCACAGGTGGATCACCAGGGCGACGCTGCCGAGGATGCTGGACAGGAACACGAAGCGGTAGGGGAATTGCAGCTTCTGCATCGCGCCCAGGCCGGCGTACAGCGGGTAAGCCAGCTCGGTGCCCAGGGCCACCGCCGCCAGCGCGACGATGGCGATGCGCTGCGCCTGCACCTGGCGCGCATTGAGCGTGCCGAAACGGCGCTGGATCACGCCGATGACGGCCATCGTCAGCGCCAGCAGCGCCAGCGGCCACTGGATCGCGAACCAGTGCAGCGGGTGGTGCAGCAGCGAGAAGGTCGGGAAGATGAAGCACTTGCGCCAGTCGAAGCTGCCGGTGGTCCAGCCGGTCGGCGTGATCAGGCCCATCTGGGTCACGGCCGGATAGACGAAGAACGCCGACAAGGCCAGGCCCAGCACCACGCCGATGGCCCAGGCGATATTGCCCGGCAGCGTGCGGCGATTCGGAAAGGCGAAGATCAGGCGGCCCAGGCCGGTGCACAGCAAGGTCATCAGGCCGCTCAGCAGGTGGCTCAGGCAGATCAGGCACAGCAGGATGGCGAGACGATGCGGACGCGGCTCGTCGCGGCTGCTCTCGGCGACGAACAGCACGCTGAACGGCAGGCTGAGCGACCAGGGGAAGGCCGCCATGTGGGTCGACAGGAAGTACAGCAGCGGGCAGGCCACCACGAACATGGCGCCGAGCAGGGCGTGGCGGTTCGGGTAGCGGCGCAGCACGCCGAGGTAGACCACGCCGGCCAGCAGCACGTAAGGCACCATCGCGCCCAGCATCAGTGCGCGCGCCGAGTCCACGCCGAGCAGCGCGAACGCGGTGGTCAGGTAATAGAACAGTGGCTGGTAGTAGAAGAAGGTCGGGTCGCCCAGGCCGCCGCGCGACGCGTAGGCCCAGCGCGGCAAGACCCATCCTTCACGGAAGGCGTCCAGAAACTGCTCGGCCCAGCGCAAGTGGACCGGGATGTCGTTCTGGTGCGCCAGGCTGGCGCTGAGCAGCGGATGCGCCCACAGCAGCGCGATCAGCAGGAGCAGGCAGGCTGCGCCCGCCAGGCGCGCGCGCGCAGGCGTGCTCGCGCCTGCACTCACGAATTGGCTCCGCCGCCGCTCTTTGCGCTGTGCTCACCCGGCAGCTCGGAATCGACCAGGCGGTTGAGCAGGTACAGGGGACGGCGCTTGACCTCGTTGAAGATGCGGCCGACGTATTCGCCCAGCAGGCCGACCGAGATCAGCTGCACGCCGCCGAGGAACAACATTACCGCCATCAGCGACGGATAACCGCGCACCGCGTTGCCGTAGATGATCGCCTTCCAGATCACGAATACCGCATACACCAGCGCGAGCGAGGCGACGGCCAGGCCGAGATAGGTGCTGACCTTGAGCGGCGCCACCGTGAACGAGGTGATGCCCTCGAGCGCGAAGTTCCACAGCTTCCAATAGTTGAATTTGGTATCGCCGGCCGCGCGCGGGTCGCGCCGGTACATGATCGGACGCGACGGGAAACCGACCCAGGCGAACAGGCCCTTCATGAAGCGGTGTTCCTCGCGCAGCTTGGACAGCGCTTCGACCGCGCGGCGCGACATCAGGCGGAAGTCGCCGGTGTCCTTCGGGATGTCGACCCGGCTGACCTTCTTGATCATGCGGTAGAAATACTTGGCAGTGGCCTTCTTGAGCCAGGTCTCGCCGTCGCGCACGGCGCGCATGCCGTAGATCACGTCGTAGCCTTCCCGCCAGCCGTCCAGCATCTGCGGGATCAGTTCCGGCGGGTCCTGCAGGTCGGAGTCGAGCACGACCACGACTTCGCCCTTGGTGTGATCCAGGCCGGCGCTCAGCGCGATTTCCTTGCCGAAGTTGCGCGACAGGTCGACCACGGTGATGTGCGGGTCGCGTTCGCGCAGCGCATGCATCATGGCCAGCGTGTTGTCGCGGCTGCCGTCGTTGACCAGCACGATCTCGTACTGGGCGCCGGTTCCTTTCAGCACTGCACTGACGCGGTTGTAGAACTCTTCCAGCACTTCCTGTTCGTTATAGGCAGGCGCCACCACCGAGATCGACGGCAGGGCGCTGGGCGCACGCGGCGTCAGCGAGGGATGGCTGAGGGCACGCGATTGGGAGGCTAGCGGAAGATCCATAATTTGCTCACGATGAAGTTGAATACGAGGACGACGACCGTGGCCACCATCTGGGCCAACAGGAAATACAGACCGATCTTGCTGAGATAGCCGACCAGCGCGCCGTTCATCAGCGTGCCGGCGGTGGCCATCACCACGAAACGCGGCAGCGTCTCGCGATGGCGGCGCTGGGTCTCGAAGGTGAAGCGGCGGCTCAGCAGGTACACCACGATGGCGCCGATAACGGCGCCGGCCATCGAGGCGCGGCCCGGAGGTACCCCGAGCAGCTTGACCAGGACGATCAGCACCAGATATTGCGCGACCGTGCCGGCGCCGCCGGACAAAATGAACTTCATGAACTGGGCGCCGAGCGCGCGGCGCCCGATGTAACTGCTGGGGTAGGCTACGTCTTTATTCATCGGGGCTGTTGGGTCATCAATTATTAATGCTGCAAGGCACAAAATGTCTTCATACTAACAGAATAAAAAAAATTTAACTCCTATCGTGCGCGCCTGTGGTATTCACGACAATGATGATCTCGTTACGCGATATGGGCAACCCGCACGGTATAAATACAACTCGGCTGCGACGATTCAGTTGTAGGTGAAGTGGCCCGCGCCGGGAGCGATGACGAGGTCTTTCGGCCAATGCAAACCTGCTCATGCCCGGCGATCGAGCGTAATGACATCGTGATCATTGCCGCCGACGATGAGAAGGGTGGGCGCCGCGACAGCATGCAGGATGCCCAGGCCCGGCAGGTCGGGCCAGCCGCCGCGCGGCGGCCGCGCCGGTGCTGGCGCGGGACAGGCCGAGCGGCAAAATTGCGGTCGCATCCTGTTCACCGAGCCATCTTGCAGCGCGGCATAATCGCCGCGCCGGCAGGCCGATATCGAAGCGGGTATCGTAGAAGCGGTCTTGCTCGGCCGTGAGCAGTTCGAGCATGGGGCGCACATGCCCAACCTGGATCAGCGTAAACCAGTTCTGACGGCGTGCTCCAGCATGCCCGAAAATATAGTTTCCATGTAGCATTTGTTACCAAATGCTCATGTATCGAAACGGTGTGCATATGCATACTTTAGTAAAAACAAGCACTTACAAACCGGAATATCTGACCCAAAGGTTATTAGTGTTGTAATATCGCGTCGATGAGAGACCGCGAAATAGGCGGTGTCCTGCAGGGATTGCCCTTTCTGCACTACAATACGAGATTCACTAAATACCAATATCCACCGTGCCCAACCTCGTCGAAATCCGCGATCTGCATTTTTCGTATGGAGATCGTCCCATCCTGTCGAACCTGAGCATGGATTTCCCGCGCGGCAAGCTGATCGCCGTGATGGGCGGTTCGGGCTCGGGCAAGACCACGGTGCTGCGCCTGATCGGCGGCCAGATCCGTGCCCAACGCGGCACGGTGTCGGTCGCCGGCCAGGTCGTCAACAAGCTCGACACGGAAGGGCTGTACCGCTTGCGCCGCAAGATGGGCATGCTGTTCCAGTTCGGCGCGCTGTTTACCGACCTGACCGTGTTCGAGAACGTGGCGTTTCCGCTGCGCGAACATACGGACCTGCCGGAAGAGCTGATCCGCGACCTGGTGCTGATGCGCCTGAACGCGGTCGGCCTGCGCAATGCCGCCCAGCTCAAGCCCAACGAAATCTCCGGCGGCATGGCGCGCCGGGTCGCGCTCGCGCGCGCTGTGGCGCTCGACGCCAGGCTGATCATGTACGACGAGCCGTTCGCCGGCCTCGACCCGATCTCGATGGGCGTCACCGCCAACCTGATCCGCAACCTGAACGATGCGCTGGGCTCGACCTCGATCCTGGTCTCGCACGACGTCGAAGAAACCTTCCGCATCGCCGACTACGTGTATTTCCTGTCCGCCGGCAAGATCGTGGCCCAGGGCACGCCTGAAGACATGCGCAATTCGACCGATCCCTACGTGCACCAGTTCGTGCACGCCGAGCCGGACGGTCCGGTGCCGTTCCATTATCCCGGCAAGTCGCTGGCCGACGACCTGGGCCTGGGAGGCAAGCGATGATCAAGCGTTTCTTGGCCGCCATTGGCAGCTTCGTGATCGACAAGATGCTGGGCCGCATCGGCTTCGTCACGCGTTCCTTCTTCAAACTGTTGGGCCGGGCGCCGGGCGCCTGGCGCCGTCCAAGCCTGATCTCGGAGCAAGTCCACTTCATCGGCAACTACTCGATGCTGATCATCCTGGTGTCGGGCCTGTTCGTGGGCATGGTGCTGGCGCTGCAGGGCTATTACACGCTGAGCCAGTTCGGCGCCTCGGAAAAGCTGGGCCAGCTGGTGGCGCTGTCGCTGCTGCGCGAACTCGGCCCGGTGGTGACCGCGCTGCTGTTCGCCGGCCGCGCCGGCACCTCGCTGACCGCCGAGATCGGCCTGATGAAGGCCGGCGAGCAGCTCAGCGCGATGGAGATGATGGCGGTCAACCCGATCCAGCGCGTGCTGGCGCCGCGTTTCTGGGGCGGCGTGATCGCCATGCCGGTGCTGGCAGCGGTGTTTTCGGCGGTCGGCGTGATCGGCGGCTACCTGGTCGGCGTGCAGCTGATCGGCGTGGACGCGGGCGCGTTCTGGTCGCAAATGCAAGGCAACATCGATGTGCGACATGACGTACTGAACGGCGTTATCAAAAGCGTTATCTTTGGCGTAGCCGTGACCTTCACCGCGCTGTTCCAGGGCTACGAAGCGCAGCCGACCCCGGAAGGCGTGTCGCGCGCGACCACGCGCACGGTGGTGATCGCCTCGCTGATGGTGCTGGCGCTGGATTTCATCATGACGGCGCTGATGTTTAATACCTAAGACACAAGCGCAGGATAAATTAGAGAACTCGGGAAAAATTATGCATCGCAAATCTATTGACGTCTGGGTCGGCCTGTTCGTGCTGCTGGGGGTGATCTCGCTGCTGTTCCTCGCCCTGCAGGTCGGCAACATGGCGACGATCTCGTTCAGCAAGACCTACACCGTCACCGGTAAATTCGACAACATCGGCAGCTTGAAGCCGCAGGCCGCGGTCAAGAGCGCCGGCGTGGTGGTGGGCCGGGTCGGTTCGATCAGCTTCGACGACAAGACCTACCAGGCGATGGTGCGTCTCGATATGAACCCGGACTACAAATTCCCGAAAGACAGCTCGCTGAAGATCCTGACGGCGGGCCTGCTCGGCGAACAATACGTCGGCATCGAAGCCGGCGGCGACTCCAACAACCTGGCGAACGGCGATCGCATCACCCGTACGCAATCGGCGACGGTGCTGGAAGATTTGATCAATCAATTCATCTACAGCAAAGCCGCCGACGGAAAGGACAATAATAAATGATCACCCGTACCACATCCGGCAGCCTGCGCGCCTGGGGCCTCGCGGCCGCGGCCGGCGCCACCCTGTTGCTGAGCGGTTGCGCAAGCACGAATCCGAAGGATCCGTTCGAGAAGTTCAACCGGTCCATGTTCACGTTCAACGACACGGTCGACCGCGTCGCGCTCAAGCCGACCGCCACCGTGTACAAGAACTACACCCCGAGCTTCGTGCAGACGGGCGTGGGCAACTTCTTCAGCAACATGTCGGACCTGTGGAGCTCGGTGAACCAGTTCCTCCAGGGCAAAGGCCACGATGGCCTGAACGATTTCACCCGTTTCGCGGTCAACTCGACGTTCGGCGTACTCGGCGTGTTCGACCTGGCGACCCCGGCCGGTATGCGCAAGCACAACGAAGACCTGGGCCAGACCCTGGGCTATTGGGGCGTGCCCAGCGGTCCCTACTTGATGTTGCCGATTCTGGGCCCATCTACGGTGCGTGACACCGTGGCCTTGCCGGGCGACTGGTGGGCCGATCCATGGACCCACCTGAACGACATCCCGTGGCGTACCAGCGGCATCGTGGTGCGCGCGGTCGACCAGCGCGCCAGCGTGCTGGATGCCTCGAACCTGCTGGAAGACGCCGCCCTCGACCGTTACGAATTCATCCGCGACGGTTACCTGCAGCGCCGCACCAGCAAGGTGCTGGATACCGACAAGGCGCAGGAACGCGCCGAGAAGGTCCAGGGCCGCATCGACAAGGTGCAGGAACAGGTGGAGCAGAAACTGCACGTGAAGACCCCGAAGGTGGACAACGGCAACGACGGCGCCGCCGAACCGGCCGCCGGCGCGGAGCAAAACGCGCCGCAAAGCCAGGATTCGGCGCCGAATAATCCGCCGACGCCGGCGCCGGTGTCATCCGAACCGGTGCAGAAGTAGTTAACGACGGACAGGCCAGGGCCGCAGAAGCGCAAACGTGCGCCGCGCCGCCCGGCCCGCCCCTAAACCATAAAAGGAAGCGTATGAAGCCAATCGCACAACTGATCGTGACCGCCGCCGCCGTGGCCTTCTCCACCAGCGCCATCGTCGCCCCGGCCTTTGCCGCCGCCGAGCAGCCGGACCAGCTGGTCAAGCGCGTCAGCACCGACGTGATCGACACCGTCAAGTCGGACAAGGACATCCAGGGCGGCAACCGCAACAAGATCATGGACCTGGTCAACAGCAAGATCCTGCCCTACGTCGATGCCCAGAAGATGACCCAGCAGGCCGCCGGCCGCTACTGGCGCCAGGCGTCGCCGGAACAGCAGAAGCAGCTGTCCGACGAATTCCGCACGCTGCTGGTCTACACCTACTCGGGTGCGCTGGCCCAGATCAAGAACGAAACCGTCGAATTCAAGCCGTTCCGCGCCGATCCGGCCGACACCGACGTCGAAGTGCAGTCGCAGGTGAACATGACCCGCGGCGAGCCGATCACCCTGAACTACCGCCTGTCCAAGACCCCGCAGGGCTGGAAGATCTATGACATCAACGTGCTGGGCGCCTGGCTGGTGCAGACCTATCAAAGCACCTTCGCCTCCGAGATCGGCAAGAGCGGCGTCGACGGCCTGATCAAGAAGCTGCACGACCGCAACCAGCAGCTGGCCAGCAAGCCGCTGCAGGCTCCGCAGAAGTAAGCATGGCCGCATCCAGCTCCATGCTCTCGCTCGAGGCCCTGACCTTCGACAATGCGCAGGCGGCGTTGAAGCAGGGCTGCGCCGCGCTGGCGGCCGGCGAGACCGTGTTCGACCTCGGCGGCGTCAAGGCCGTCGATTCGAGCGCGGTGGCCCTGATGCTGGCCTGGGAGCGCCGCGCCCAGACCGAGGGCCGCAGCCTGAAGTTCATCAACGTGCCGGCCGGCGTCGATGCGCTGGCGCGGCTGTACGGCGTCGACGGCCTGATCGGCCGGGCGTAAGCATCGCGGCGGGCGATCGGCGCCGCGGCATCGATCGCCTTCCCGCCTCCTTCCTCGCATCCCCGCTGCATAAACCGGCCGCGTCCGGCCCGGTATGGCGTTTTCTTCTATAATGGCTCGTTTTCCCCTCGCACGGCCCGCATCCAGCGCGGCCCCTACGCATGACGACAGCCATCCAGATTGACCGCGTCGAGAAAAGCTACAAGGGTTTCAAAGCCCTCAAGGGCGTTTCCCTGAACATCGAACAAGGCGAGTTCTTCGGCCTCCTCGGCCCGAACGGCGCCGGCAAGACCACCCTGATCTCCACCATCGCCGGCCTGATCCGGCCGGACGTGGGCAGCGTGCGCATCCACGGCCACGACGTCGTCACCGCCCAGCGCCAGGCGCGCATGAACCTCGGCGTGGTGCCGCAGGAGCTGGTGTTCGACCCCTTCTTCACGGTGCGCGAGACGCTGCGCCTGCAGTCGGGCTACTTCGGCCTGCGCAACAACGACAAGTGGATCGACGAGGTCATGGAAAACCTCGACCTGACCGCCAAGGCCGACGTCAACATGCGCGCGCTCTCGGGCGGCATGAAGCGGCGCGTGCTGGTCGCCCAGGCGCTGGTGCACAAGCCGCCGGTGATCGTGCTGGACGAGCCGACCGCCGGCGTCGACGTCGAGCTGCGCCAGACCCTGTGGAAGTTCATCTCGCGCCTGAACCGCGAGGGCCACACCGTCGTGCTGACCACCCACTACCTGGAAGAAGCCCAGGCGATGTGCCAGCGCGTCGCCATGCTCAAGACCGGCAACGTGGTCGCGCTCGACACCATGGCGCAGCTGCTGCGCCGCGTGTCGGGTTCGTCGCTGGTGGTGCACCTCAAGAACGGCGGCTTGCCGGAAGGCCTGCGCCACCTGGTCGCGCACGGCGAACACGAAGACGCCACCGCCGCCCACCCGGCCGGCAACAAGTACACGCTGCGCGTCAACGACTACAACGAAGTCGAAGGCATCCTCGCGCGCCTGCGCGAGTCGGGCGCCACGATCGAAGAGATGCAGCTGCAGCAGGCCGACCTGGAGGATATCTTCTTGCAAATCATGGATGGGGGCGTTGCCCAATGAGCTTTATTTCGGTGGGTTTCCGCACCCTGTTCTACAAAGAGATCCTGCGTTTCTGGAAGGTCGCGACCCAGACCATCGCCGCGCCGGTGGTGACCTCGATGCTGTACCTGCTGATCTTCGGCCACGTGCTGCAAGGCCGCGTGCAGATGCTCGAAGGCGTCGACTACACCGCCTTCCTGATCCCCGGCCTGGTCATGATGAGCGTGCTGCAGAATGCGTTCGCCAACTCGTCCTCGTCGCTGATCCAATCCAAGATCACCGGCAACCTGGTGTTCATCCTGCTGCCGCCGCTGTCGCACTGGGAAATCGTCTCGGCCTACGTGACCGCCTCGATCGCGCGCGGGCTGGCGGTCGGCCTGGGCGTGTTCATCGTCACCGCCTGGTTCGCCCACCTGAGTTTCGTGGCGCCGCTGTGGATCGTCGTGTTCGCGATCCTGGGTGCGGCCATCCTCGGCACCATGGGCGTGATCGCCGGCATCTGGGCCGAGAAATTCGACCAGCTGGCCGCGTTCCAGAATTTCCTGATCATGCCTGCAACATTTTTGGCCGGCGTATTCTATTCCGTAAAGAAACTGCCTCCGTTCTGGCTGGTGGTCTCGCATTTCAACCCGTTCTTTTATATGATTGACGGGTTCCGTTTCGGTTTCTTCGGCCAGTCCGACGTCTCGCCCTGGACCAGCCTGGCCATCGTCGCCGTGTTCTTCGTGGCGCTGGCGGCCATCGCGATCAACATGCTGCGCCGCGGCTACAAACTACGCCACTAAGACTTTCGCAAGACTATGGTTACCACCCCTGAACTCATCCACGGCTACATCCAGAACGGCATGGAGTGCACCCACCTCGAAGTCGAGGGCGACGGCCAGCACTTTTCCGCCGTGATCGTCTCCCCGGCGTTTGCCGGCAAGAGCCGTATCCAGCGCCACCAGATCGTCTACGCCGCGCTCGGCGACCGCATGCGCGAGGAAATCCACGCGCTGTCGATGAAGACGCTCACTCCCGACGAATACCAAGGCTAAGGGCTCAGCATGGATAAACTGCAGATCGTCGGCGGCAAGCGCCTGTCCGGCGACATCCCGATCTCGGGCGCCAAGAACGCGGCGCTGCCGATCCTGTGCGCGGGCCTGCTGACCTCGGGCGACGTCGAACTGTCCAACGTGCCGCGCCTGCACGACGTGCGCACCATGCTCAAGCTGCTCGAACAGACCGGCCTGAAGGTGACGCAGCCCCGTGGCAACGACAGCGAAAACGTCACCCTTAACGGCGCCAACGTCGACAAGCTGGAAGCGCCGTACGAACTGGTCAAGACGATGCGCGCGTCGATCCTGGTGCTCGGTCCACTGCTGGCGCGCTTCGGCGAAGCCAAGGTCTCGCTGCCGGGCGGCTGCGCGATCGGTTCGCGTCCGGTCGACCAGCACATCAAGGGCCTGCGTGCGATGGGCGCCGAGATCACGATCGAAGGCGGCTACATCCACGCCAAGTGCGCGAAGCTGAAAGGCGCGCGCATCTACACCGACATGATCACCGTCACCGGCACCGAGAACCTGCTGATGGCCGCGACCCTGGCCGAAGGCGAGACCGTGCTGGAAAACGCCGCGCGCGAGCCGGAAGTGTCGGACCTGGCCAACCTGCTGGTGGCGATGGGCGCGAAGATCGAGGGCATCGGCACCGACCGCCTGGTGATCCAGGGTGTCGAATCGCTGCATGGCGCCAAGCACAGCGTGATTTCGGACCGCATCGAGGCGGCGACTTTTCTCTGCGCCGTGGCCGCGGCCGGCGGCGATATCCGCATCACGCGCACCCGCACCGACATTTTCGACGTCGCGCTGGATAAGCTGCGCGAGATGGGCCTGCAACTGAGCGTCGACGGCGACAGCATCCGCGCACGCATGGACGCCCGGCCCAGCCCGGTGTCGTTCCGCACCACCGAGTACCCGGGCTTCCCGACCGACATGCAGGCCCAGTTCATGGCGGTGAACATCATCGCGAACGGCGCGAGCCGCGTCACCGAGACCATTTTCGAAAACCGCTTCATGCACGTGCAGGAGCTGAACCGCCTGGGCGCGCACATCCTCACCGAGGGCAACACCGCCTTCATCAAGGGCGTCGAGCGCCTGGTCGGCGCGCCGGTGATGGCGACCGACCTGCGCGCCTCGGCCTCGCTGGTGATCGCCGGCCTGGCCGCCGAGGGAACGACCCTGGTCGACCGCATCTACCACCTCGACCGCGGCTACGACCGCATGGAAGCGAAGCTGTCGGCGGTGGGCGCAGAGATCGTCCGCATCAAGTAAAACAGACGTTCCCGCGCAGGCGGGACCGAGAGAGAGTCATGACCACAACAACACGCCAGGACGGCTCGCAGCTGATCCTGGCCCTGTCCAAGGGACGCATCTTCGAGGACACGCTGCCGCTGCTGTCCGCCGCCGGCATCGAGGTGCTGGAAAACCCGGAGACCTCGCGCAAGCTGATCCTGGCCACCAACGACCCCGGCGTGCGCGTGCTGATCGTGCGCGCGACCGACGTGCCGACCTATGTCCAGCACGGTGCCGCCGATTTCGGCGTGGCCGGCAAGGACGTGCTGCTCGAGCATGGCGGGGAAGGGCTGTACCAGCCGGTCGACCTGCGCATCGCCTGCTGCCGCATGTCGGTGGCCGTGAATGCCGGCTTCGACTACGAGAACGCCGTGCGCCAGGGCGCGCGCCTGCGCGTGGCGACCAAGTTCGTGCACACCGCGCGCGAACACTTCGCCAAGAAGGGCGTGCACGTCGACCTCATCAAACTGTACGGATCGATGGAACTGGCGCCGCTGGTCGGCCTGTCGGACGCCATCGTCGACGTCGTCTCGACCGGCGGCACGCTGCGCGCCAACAACCTGGTCGAAGTCGAGAAGATCATGGAGATCTCCTCGCGCCTGGTGGTGAACCAGGCTGCGCTCAAGCTCAAGCGCGAGCGCCTGCAACCGATCATCGAGGCGTTCGAACGCGCTTCACAGAGTCAAGGCTAAGAAATGACTATCACCGTCCGCAAGCTCGATTCCAACGATTCCGATTTCCAGAAGCAGCTGACCACGCTGCTCGCCTTCGAGGCCGAGACCGACGACGCGATCGAATCGGCGGTCGCCAGGATCCTGGCCGACGTCAAGGCGCGCGGCGACGCCGCGGTGCTCGAGTACACGGTCAAGTTCGACCGCATCCCGGGCGGCGCGAGCAGCATGGCCGCGTTCGACGTCACGCAGGCCGAACTCGATGAGGCGCTGGCCGCGCTGCCGGAGGCCCAGCGCGCCGCGCTGCAAACTGCAGCCGAGCGCATCCGCGTGTTCCACGAGCGCCAGAAGCAAGAGCTGAACGGCTTTACCTATACCGAACCGGACGGCACCGTGCTGGGCCAGCGCGTCACGCCGCTGGACCGCGTCGGCATCTACGTCCCGGGCGGCAAGGCCGCGTATCCGTCCTCGGTGCTGATGAACGCGATTCCGGCGCAGGTCGCCGGCGTGAAGGAAATCGTGATGGTCGTGCCGACCCCGGACGGCGTGAAAAACCGCATGGTGCTGGCCGCGGCGGCCATTGCCGGCGTGACGCGCGTGATCACCATCGGCGGCGCCCAGGCGGTCGGGGCGCTGGCCTACGGCACCGAGACCATCCCTGCGGTCGACAAGATCGTCGGGCCCGGCAACGCCTACGTGGCGGCCGCCAAGCGCCGCGTGTTCGGCACGGTCGGCATCGACATGATCGCCGGTCCCTCCGAGATCCTGGTGCTGTGCGACGGCACCACCGACCCGGACTGGGTGGCGATGGACCTGTTCTCGCAGGCCGAGCACGACGAACTGGCCCAGGCCATCCTGCTGTGCCCTGATGCGGACTACATCGCCAAAGTCGAAGCCAGCATCCATGCACTGCTGCCGACCATGCCGCGCAAGGAGACGATTGCGACCTCGATGACCGACCGCGGCGCCCTCATCAAGGTGCGCGACATGGAAGAGGCGTGCACGATCGCCAATTCGATCGCCGCCGAACACCTGGAGATCTCGGCCGAGAACCCGCAGCAGTGGGCCGACCGGATCCGCCACGCCGGCGCGATGTTCCTGGGCCGCTTCTCGTCGGAGTCGCTGGGCGACTATTGCTGCGGTCCGAACCACGTGCTGCCGACCTCGCGCACCGCGCGTTTCTCGTCGCCGCTGGGCGTGTACGACTTCCAGAAGCGCTCGTCGGTGCTGTTCGTGTCCGAAGCCGGCGCGCAGACGCTGGGCAAGGTGGCGGCCGAGCTGGCCTACGGCGAGGGCTTGCAGGCGCACGCGCGCAGTGCAGAACTCCGCTTGAAAAGCAGCTGATGGCTGACTGGGTCGACAAGGTCTTCTGCGAGGATGCGCTGGCCGGCATGGCGCGCATCCCCGACGGGTCCATCGACCTGATCCTCACCGATCCGCCCTACAACCTGGGCAAGGACTACGGCAACGGCTCGGACCAGCAAAGCGTCGAAGACTATCTGGCCTGGACCGAGCAGTGGATCGACATCGCCGTCCCGAAGCTGAAGGCCAACGGCAGCCTGTATATTTTTCTCACCTGGCGCTACGCTCCAGAGATCTTCGTGATGCTGAAACGGCGCATGACGATGATGAACGAGATCATCTGGGACCGCCGCGTGCCCTCGATGGGCGGCAGCACCCGCAGCTTCAGCTCGGTGCACGACACGATCGGCTTTTTCGCCCGGCGCAAGGATTACTATTTCGACCTCGACGCCGTGCGCATCCCGTACGACGCCGCGACCAAGAAGGCGCGCTCGCGCTCGATTTTCGTGGGCGCCAAGTGGCTCGAGGTCGGCTACAACCCGAAAGACCTGTGGAGCGTGTCGCGCCTGCACCGCGAGCATGCCGAGCGGGTGGATCATCCGACCCAGAAGCCGCTCGAGATCATCGAGCGCATGATCAAGGCCTCGTGTCCGCCGGGCGGGGTCGTGCTCGACCCGTTCATGGGCAGCGGCACCACCGCGCTGGCCGCCCAGCGCCTCGGCCGCCGTTACGCCGGTTTCGAGCTGAACCCGGCCTATTGCGAGATCATCGCCCAGCGCCTGGCCGCGCCCGCCACGCCGGCGCTGGTGGCCAAAAAGCGCAAGACCACCGCCAAGGCGACTACGCCCGCCCCCGAGGAAATCGACCCATGACCGACATCGACAAGCTGATCGCCAACACGATCCGCGCCGACGTGCGCGCCGGCTCGAGCTACAAGGTGCCGGACTCGATCGGCTACGTCAAACTGGACGCGATGGAGAACCCGTACCAGTTGCCGGACGCCTTGCGCGCCGAGCTGGGCCAGCGCCTGGCCGACGCCGCGCTGAACCGCTATCCGGTGCCGTCGTACGAGACATTGAAGCGCCGCATCCGCGCCAAGCTGGGCGTGCCGGCCGGGTACGACGTGATCCTCGGCAACGGCTCGGACGAGATCATTTCCATCCTGACGATGGCCTGCGCGCGCCAGGCCGGCGAAGGACGCGGCCGCGCCGTGACCCTGGCCCCGGTGCCCGACTTCGTGATGTTCCGCCGCTCGGCCCAGTTCGCCGGCATGGATTTCGTCGGCGTGCCCTTGAAAGCCGACTTTTCGCTGGACCGCCCGGCGATGCTGGAAGCGATTGCCGAACACAAGCCCTCGCTGGTGTTCCTGGCCTACCCGAACAACCCGACCGGCAACCTGTTTGCTGCCGACGACATCGTCGCGATCGTCGAGGCGCTCGGGGACAGCGGCATCGCCGTGCTCGACGAAGCGTATCAGCCGTTCGCGCGCGCGAGCTTCATGGAACGCCTGCCCTCGTTTCCGAACATGGTGGTGATGCGTACACTGTCGAAGCTGGGCCTGGCCGGCATCCGTCTCGGGTATCTGGCCGCCGCGCAGCCGCTGCTGGAGCAGTTCGACAAGGTGCGCCCGCCGTACAACGTCAACGTGCTGAGCCAGGTGGCGGCCGAATTCGCGCTCGACCACCTCGACGTGCTGGACGCGCAGGCGGCGCGCCTGAACGCCGCGCGCGCCGAACTGTCGGGCGCCATGGCCGCGCTGGCGGGCGTGACGGTCTTCCCGTCGAGCGCGAATTTCATTACCGTGCGCGTGCCGGACGCCGAGCGCACCTGCGCTAAACTGTTCGCCGAAAAGGTATTGATCAAAAATTTGAGTAAAATGCATGTATTGCTGGCCAATTGCATCCGTGTAACGGTCAGCACCCCGGAAGAGAACGCACAATTCCTGAATGCCTTGAAGGCTTCCCTGTAATGACCCGCACTGCAGAAATCACGCGCAACACCAGCGAAACGCAAATCCGCGTTGCGCTCAATCTGGACGGCACCGGCCGCCAGAAACTCAACACCGGCGTCCCTTTCCTGGACCACATGCTCGACCAGATCGCCCGTCATGGCCTGATCGACCTGGAAGTCGAAGCCGTCGGCGACCTGCACATCGACGACCACCACACCGTCGAAGACACCGGCATCACGCTCGGCATGGCGGTCGCCAAGGCCATCGGCGACAAGAAAGGCATCCGCCGCTACGGCCATGCCTACGTGCCGCTGGACGAGGCGCTGTCGCGCGTCGTGGTCGACTTTTCCGGCCGCCCGGGCCTGGAATGGCACGTGCCGTTTACCCGCGCGACCATCGGCAAGTTCGACGTCGACCTGACCATCGAGTTCTTCCGCGGCTTCGTCAACCATGCCGGCGTGACCCTGCACGTGGATAACCTGCGCGGCGTGAACGCGCACCACCAGTGCGAGACCGTGTTCAAGGCCTTCGGGCGCGCGTTGCGCATGGCGTCCGAACTCGACGACCGCGCCGCCGGCCAGATTCCGTCCACCAAAGGCAGCCTGTAACGTCATCATGGCCAATAAAATCGTAGTGGTCGACGGCTTGGGCAACCTGCGCTCGGTGGCGCAGGCGCTGCGCGCGGCCGCGCCCGAAGCCGAGGTGATCGTGTCCAGCGAGGGGTCCGTCATCGACGCCGCCGACCGCGTGGTGCTGCCGGGGCAGGGCGCGATGCGCGACTGCATGCGCGGCCTGCGCGAATCCGGCGCACAGGAAGCCGTGCTGCGCGCCATGAAGACGCGCCCGGTGATGGGCGTGTGCGTCGGCGAGCAGATGCTGTTCGACGCGAGCGAGGAAAACGAAGGCACGCCGGGCCTGGGCCTGTTGCCCGGCAAGGTCGTGCGTTTTCAGCTGGACGGCAAGCTGCAGCCCGACGGCTCGCGCTTCAAGGTGCCGCAGATGGGCTGGAACCGCGTGCGCCAGGTGCGCGCGCATCCGCTCTGGGACGGCATTCCGGACGGCGCCTGGTTCTACTTCGTGCACAGCTATTACGCCCAGCCGGACAATCCCGACGACACGATCGGCGAAGCCGACTACGGCGGCCCGTACTGCTGCGTGGTCGCGCGCGACAACATCGTCGCCGCCCAGTTCCACCCCGAAAAAAGCGCGGACGCCGGCCTGCGCATGTATCACAATTTCATCCACTGGAATCCCTGAACTTTCGTTCATCCCAACGTCAACCTACTGCCAACGACCATGCTGCTGATTCCCGCCATCGACCTGAAAGACGGTCACTGCGTTCGCCTGAAACAAGGCGATATGGACCTTGCCACCGTGTTCTCCGAAGATCCCGCCGAGATGGCGCTGCACTGGCTGAAGAAAGGCGCGCGGCGCCTGCATCTGGTCGACCTGAACGGGGCATTCGCGGGCAAGCCGAAGAACGAGGAAGCGATCAAATCGATCCTGCGAACCGTGCAGAGCTACGCCGAAGACAACGGCCTGGACGAGATCCCGGTCCAGCTCGGCGGCGGCATCCGCGACCTCGACACCATCGAGCGCTACCTGGACGACGGCATCACCTACATCATCGTCGGCACCGCCGCGGTGAAGAACCCGGGCTTCCTGCACGACGCCTGCGGCGCCTTCCCGGGCTCGATCATCGTCGGCCTGGACGCCAAGGACGGCAAGGTCGCCACCGACGGCTGGAGCAAGATGTCGGGCCACGAAGTGATCGACCTGGCGCGTAAATTCGAAGGCTACGGCGTCGAATCGATCGTCTACACCGACATCGGCCGCGACGGCATGATGGGCGGCGTGAACATCGAAGCAACCGTGCGCCTGGCGCAGGCGGTCAAGATCCCGATCATCGCGTCGGGCGGCCTGCACAACCTGAGCGACGTCGAAGCGCTGTGCGCGGTGCAGGACGAAGGCATCGAAGGCGTGATCTGCGGCCGTTCGATCTACGAAGGCACGCTCGACCTGGCGTCCGCGCAGGAACGCGCCGACGCCTTGAGCGAAGGGGCCCAGGCTTAAGCTCATGCTCGCAAAACGCATCATCCCCTGCCTGGACGTGACCGGCGGCCGCGTGGTCAAGGGCGTCAATTTCACCGAGCTGCGCGACGCCGGCGACCCGGTCGAGATCGCGCGCCGCTACGACGGACAGGGCGCCGACGAGATCACCTTCCTCGACATCACCGCGTCCTCAGACGGGCGCGACCTGATCCTGCCGATCATCGAGGCGGTGGCCTCGACCGTGTTCATCCCGCTGACCGTGGGCGGCGGCGTGCGCAAGGTCGAGGACGTGCGCCGCCTGCTGAACGCCGGCGCGGATAAAGTCTCGATGAACACCTCGGCGGTGACCAACCCGCAGCTGGTGTTCGACGCCTCGCAAAAGCACGGCTCGCAATGCATCGTCGTCGCGATCGACGCCAAGCAGGTCGCACCCGGCAAGTGGGAAGTGTTTACCCATGGCGGGCGCAACGCGACCGGCCTGGACGCCGTCGAATGGGCCCGGAAGATGGAAGGCCTGGGCGCCGGCGAACTGCTGCTGACCAGCATGGACCGCGACGGCACCAAGTCCGGCTTCGACCTGGGCCTGACGCGCGCCGTCTCGGACGCGGTCGGCATCCCGGTGATCGCCTCGGGCGGCGTGGGCGGCGTGGCCGACCTGGCCGCCGGCGTCCTGGAAGGCCATGCCGATGCGGTGCTGGCCGCCAGCATCTTCCACTACGGGCAGCACACGGTCGGCGAAGCCAAGCGCTTCATGGCCGAGCGTGGCATCCCGATGCGCCTCGATTGATTAAAGAACCCAGCACATGGCGACCCCGACCACACCCCCAAGCATTCCCGCCCAGCCCTGGCTCAAGAAGATCCAGTGGGACGAACACGGCCTGGTGCCGGTGATCGCGCAGGAAGCGGCGACCGGCGACATCCTGATGTTCGCCTGGATGAACCGCGAGGCGCTGGCCAAGACCGTGGAAACCGGCGAAGCGGTCTACTGGAGCCGCTCGCGCAAGAAGCTGTGGCACAAGGGCGAGGAATCCGGCAACGTTCAGAAAGTGCTGGAAATCCGCCTAGACTGCGACGAAGACGTGGTGCTGCTGAAGGTCGAGCAGGCCGGCGGCATCGCCTGCCACACCGGCCGCCACTCGTGCTTCTTCCAGAAGTTCGAAAACGGCGACTGGAACGCGATCGACCCGGTGCTGAAGGATCCGGACACCATCTACACCAAACCGAAGAAGAGCAAATGAGCGGCACCCAAGACACGACCCTGGCGCGCCTGGCCGAGGTCATCGAATCGCGCAAGCCGGAACACGGCGGCGACCCCGCCACATCGTACGTGGCGCGCCTGTTTTCGAAAGGCGACGACGCGATCCTGAAAAAGATCGGCGAGGAAGCCACCGAGACCGTGATGGCGGCCAAGGACGTGCGCGCCGGCGCCGACGCCAGCAAGCTGCTGTACGAAGTGGCCGACCTGTGGTTCCACTCGGCCGTGCTGCTGGCGCGCTTCGGTTTGTCGCCGCAACAGGTGCTGGACGAGCTGGCGCGCCGCGAAGGCCTGTCCGGGCTGGAAGAAAAAGCCGCCCGTCCGCAAAACTGAAAACCGGGCATCGAGTCCCGACCGGAGACACCATGGATAACTGCATCTTTTGCAAGATCGCCGCGAAGCAGATCCCGGCCAGCGTCGTGTACGAAGACGACGAGCTGCTCGCGTTCAAGGACATCAACCCGGCCGCGCCGGTGCACCTGCTGGTGATCCCGAAGCAGCACATCGCCACCCTGTCCGATTGCACCGACGCGCAGGCGCCCTTGCTGGGCAAGATGCTGGCGCTGGCGCCGCAGCTGGCGGCGCAGCACGGGATCGCGGTCCAGGCCGACGCCGAGGGCGAGCGCAGCGGCGGCTACAAGACGCTGATCAACGCCGGTCCCGACGGCGGGCAGGAGGTGTATCACCTGCACCTGCATGTGTACGGCGGACCACGCCCGTGGCGCGGTCTGGGTACGTGAAAACCGCAGCGAAAAGTTGTACTGAGGCGCGACTAAGCGACTGATAACAAAAGGAAAGAAGCATTCCGGGCTCGCATCGCTTATACTGCGCGTGAGCGTTACGTGAATTCGGGCCAAGGCCCGCAAGGAGAAGACAATGGGTTCGATGAGTGTTTGGCACTGGTTGATCGTGCTGGTGGTGGTGGTGGTGGTGTTCGGTACGGGCAAGCTGCGCAACGCGGGCTCGGACCTGGGCAAGGCCGTGAAAGGCTTCAAGGATGGCATGAAGGATGGCGAGGACACCACTGCCGCCAACCGCACCGTGCCGCCGCAGCAGCCGGTCGTGCCCGACCAGTCGACGATCGACGTCGAGGCGCGCGAAAAGACGCGTCATTAAGCGTCCCTGATCGTTTGATGCATCCATGATCGATCTTGGACTGACCAAACTCGCCGTGATCGGCGCGGTGGCGCTGGTCGTCATCGGCCCCGAGAAACTGCCGAAGGTGGCGCGCATGGCCGGCACCCTGTACGGCCGCGCCCAGCGCTACCTGCACGACGTCAAGGCCGAGGTGTCGCGCGAGATCGAGATGGAAGAGTTGCGCAACCTGCACAAGGACGTGCAGGAGAGCGCGCAAAGCTTCAAGACCGAGGTCGCCAGCTTCAAGTCGGAAGTCGAGAACACGGTCTCGACCCACATGGGCGAGGTCGAATCGGCCTGGCGCGGCGACAGCCCGGCAGCGCCGCCGCCGCCGTCGGCCACCAGCGACGACATCGAGCGCAAGGCGCGCGATTTCCGCCGCAAGAAGCTGGTGCGCACCTCGGCCGTGCCGGCCTGGTACAAGAACCGCAATGGCGCCCGCCAGCACGTGCTGTCAGGTGCCGCCCGGGTCCGCAAGTTCCGTCCGCGTTCGACGGGCTCCAACACGACGTTTTTCTAGATGACTGAAGAAGCTGCGGGCGAAGAAACATTCATATCCCATCTGGTCGAGCTGCGCGACCGCCTGGTCCGCGCCTCCATCGGGGTCGCGATCGCGTGCGGCATCCTGCTGCTGTGGCCGGGGCCGGCGCGCATCTACGATTTCCTGGCCAAGCCGATGATCGATTCGCTGCCCTCGGGCGCGAAAATGATCGCCACCGGCATCGCGTCCCCCTTCCTGGTGCCGATGAAGGTCACGCTGGTGCTGGCGTTGCTGGTCGCCTTGCCCTGGGTGTTCTACCAGGCCTGGGCCTTCATCGCCCCCGGCCTGTACGCGCACGAGAAGCGCCTGGTGCTGCCGCTGGTCGTTTCGTCTTCCGTGCTGTTCGTGACCGGCGTGGCGTTCTGCTACTTCCTGGTGTTCGGGCGCGTGTTCCACTTCATCGCCGAATTCTCGCCGACTTCGATCGCGGTCATGCCCGACGTCGAGAACTACCTCGACTTCGTCATGTCGATGTGCCTGGCGTTCGGGGCGGCGTTCGAGGTGCCGGTGGTGGTCGTGATCCTGGTGCGCATGGGCCTGGTCAGCGTCGAGAAATTCAAGTCGATGCGCCGCTATGCCGTGGTGGTCGCCTTCGTGATCTCGGCGATCGTCACCCCGCCGGATGCGATCAGCATGCTGGCCCTGGCCGTGCCGATGTGCCTGCTGTTCGAGCTCGGGCTGCTGCTGGCGCCGGTGTTCGTGCGGGTCAGCCAGGCGCCCAAGGAAGCCTGATTAGGCCTGCGCTCGATTGGCGCGGCGTGATCCGCTTCCACCGCACATGAAAAAACGGCGCCCGCGAGGCGCCGTTTCGTTGGATCGCACTTCGCGTCCTTTACTGCATCAGCTGCCCGATCATCTTCACCGGCGCATTGCCGTAGCCGAGGAACTGGTCGTGGAACTGGCGCAGGTCAAACTTGTCGCCGAGCTGCTGCTTGCGGCGCTCGCGCAATTCCATGATGTCGTTGTAGCCGCTGAAGTAGCTGGCCAGCTGCACCGACGACAGCTGCACGCGGCGCCACTTCTCGGCGGCTTCCTGCGGCGTCTGGAAGGCCTGGCGCACCAGCAGGTCCATCGCCTGGTCGCGGTTCATGCCTTGCACGTGGACGCTGTAGTCGAGGATCGCGTTCGAGACGCTGCGCAGGTTCCACTTGCACCAGAACAGCCACAGCTCGGGCGCGTTGTCGCCGTAGCCCGATTCGAGCATCATGCGCTCGCCATACACCGCCCAGCCTTCGACCATCGCGCCATTCCCGAACAGCGATTTGACCAGCGACGGCGAGCGGTTGGCGTTCATCAGCTGGGTGTAGTGGCCCGGGATCGCCTCGTGGATGTTCAGGATCTGCAGCATCCAGTTGTTGTACTCGCGCAGGCTGCTTTCCTGCTGCGCCGGGCTCAGGCCGTCGAGCGGCGTGACGTTGTAATAGGTCTTGTCCTTCGGGCGGTAGGGGCCGGGCGCGTCGATGCTGGCGCCGGCCACGCCGCGCTGGTACATCGGCGTCTCGCGCACCACCAGCGGCTTGCTCGGGTCCATGTAGACCAGGTTGTGCGAGACCACCCAGTCCTGCAGCTGCGGGATCTGGCGGCGGATCTCCGCCAGGTAGTTGTCAGGCGTGGTGTGCTGCAGCGACAGCTTGTCGATGACCATGCCGATCTTCTTGTAGCGGTCGGTGGGCTTGGCCACGCCGCCCATGGTCTTGTCCCACAGCTGGTCGGCATAACCGTCCATGCGCGTGAGCAGCTCCTCGCGCGCGGCCAGCGCCTTTTGATAGGTCTGCTCGGCCGAGCTGGTCGACTGGATCTCGTAGGCGAACTTCTGCTCGTAGAAGGCTTTGCCGATGCGGAACGAGCGCGCGGTGTGCATCTGGGTCTGCGACTTGTCCAGGTCGGACAGGAAGTCGACCCACTTCAGCACCGCACTGCCGGCATTGGCCACGCGCTGCGCGAAGATGGTCTTTTCCTGCGCCGTCAGGATCGAGTCCTGTGCCGCCTTGCCGATGTCGGCCAGCACGGCCAGCGTACCCGGCGCCTGCGTGATCGCGAGCTGGGTGTGCTCGTGGGTCGGGTTCACGATCGACGCCTGCGCCGCCTGGTAATAGGCCGGCACGTCGGCCAGGCGCTTGAGGATGGTGCGCAGGCGCTGCGGCTTGGCGGCGTAGTCGGTATTGAGGATCAGGTCGAGCGACTGGGCTACGTTGTACTGGGCCGGGTTCCACTCGAATTCGCGGAAGGTGGTCAGGCGCCAGCGGTCGTACTGCAGCTTGTTGGTCAGCAGGGCCAGGTCGGTGCGCTGGTTGGGTGAGAGGCGGTCGGCGTTGAGCTTGCCGAACTTGTCGCGCCACTCGTCGATGAAGGCGAGCTGTTTGGTGCGCGTGGCGTTGTCGGGGATGGTCAGCTTGGCGGCGGCGTCGAACTTGCCGACGTAGATGCCGCCTTCCGGATCGATGCGCCACAGCGCGGTCAGGTACTGCATGGACAGCGTGTCCATGTAGCGGTCGTTGCGGTTGGCGTTGGATGCGGCGGCCGGTGCGGCCGCGGCGACGGGTGCGGCGGCTTTCGCCGGCGCCGCATCGTCGTCACGCTCGACGGCCTTGGCCGCCTTGCCTTTTTTGCCGGCGGCCTTGACTGCCTTGGCGCTGGTGGCGTGCTTTGCGGCCTTGTGGGTGTTCGCGCTCGCCGGCGCCAGCGCGACGCTGGTCAGCAAAACGGCAAGCGCGATTTTCGTTTTTATCATCGTGAATACTCTGCCTGTGAATATGATGGGCGAGATGGCCAGCGCACGCGCGGGCGCGCACGGGAGCGCGTCAGATTAGCATCAATCCCGGCGCTTGCCGACCCCTCGAAACAATTCGCTACATCGACTGCCAGTCCGCCAGCGACGGCACGCGGATGCCGGATAAACCCTGCTGCAGCATGGCCAGCATGTCGCCAGGGGTCATGCGCGCCGCGACGTCGGTGCCATCGAGCAGGCTGTCGGCCAGGTCGCGCTTGTGGCGATGCAGGTCGACGATGCCTTCCTCGATCGTGTGGCGCGTGACCAGGCGGTAGATCGTCACCGGGCGTTGCTGGCCCATGCGGTGCGCGCGATCCGATGCCTGGTCCTCGACCGCCGGGTTCCACCACGGGTCCATGTGGATCACGTAATCGGCCGCGGTCAGGTTGATGCCGACGCCGCCGGCCTTCAGCGAAATCAGGAACAGGTCGCCGTCGCCGGCCTGGAAGGCGTCGACGCGGCGCTTCCTCTCCTGCATCGGCGTCGAGCCGTCGAGGTACTGGTAGCGGATGCCGCGCTCGTCGAGGTGCTGGCGGATCAGCGTCAGGTGATCGACGAACTGGCTGAACACCAGCGCCTTGTGGCGGTTCTCGAGCAGCTCGTCGAGCAACCCCGCAAAAGCTTCCAGCTTGCTGCTCTTGATGCCGCTGTCGGGCGCGACCAGCTGCGGATTGCAGCAGGCGCGGCGCAGCTTCATGATCTCGGCCAGGATCTGGATCTGCTTCTGGCTTTGCGGCGCCTCCAGCGCTTCGATGCGTTCCAGCGCATCGCGCCGCAGCGATTCGTACAGCGCCGTCTCTTCCTGGCTCAGTTCCACCGGCAGCACGATCTCGGTGCGCGGCGGCAGCTCGGACAGCACCTGCGCCTTGGTCCGGCGCAGGATGAAGGGCTGGGTCAGGCGCTTCAGGCGCGTGCGCGCGGCCAGCTCCGCGCGCTTGTCGGAAGCCTTTTCGATCGGGCCAGAGAAGCGCAGTTGAAACTGGTCGGCGGTGCCGAGCAGGCCCGGGTTGATGAACCTGAAAAGGTTCCACAATTCGCCCAGGTGATTCTCCAGCGGCGTGCCGGTGGCGACCATCTTGAAATCGCCCTTCAAGGCCATCACCGCCGCCGAGCGGCGCGTGTGCGCGTTCTTGATCGCCTGCGCTTCGTCGAGCACGATCGTGTGCCAGCGCACCGCCTCGAACAGCGCCGCCTCCAGCTGCAGCAAGCCGTAGCTGACCACGATCACATCGAAAGCGCCGGCGCCCTTGAGCATCGACGCGCGGTCGCCGGGACCGAACAGCTTGACCTTCAGGGTCGGCGCGAAGCGCTCGGATTCCGACAGCCAGTTGGTCGCGACCGAGGTCGGCGCCACCACCAGGGTCGGCCCGCCGGGCGCGCGCGACAGCACCAGCGCCAGCGCCTGCAGCGTCTTACCGAGACCCATGTCGTCGGCCAGGCAGGCGCCGACGCCCCAGTGCGCCAGGCGCGCCAGCCACTCGAAGCCTTCGAGCTGGTAGTCGCGCAGCTCGGCCTGCAGGGTGGAGGGCAGCTGCGGCTGGTAGTGGGCGTTGGCCTGCATGTGCTCCAGGTGCTTGCGCCAGGCGGCGTCGGCGTCGATCTCGCCCGCCTCGCCGGCCATCTCTTCCAGCGCGAAGCTGGCCAATGGGTGGAAGCGCAGCGCATCATCGGCAACATGAGCGTCGGCGTCGCTGTAGGCCGACAGGTCCATCAGGCGCCGGTGCAGCTCGTGGGTCAGCGCCAGGAACTGGTTGTCGCCGAGCGCGATGAAACGGTCCTCGCGCACGCGCGCGAGCAGCTCGCGCAGGTTCATCACGCGCCCCTCGTCGATCTGCACCTCGCCATTGGCCGCGAACCAGTCCTTGTCGCGCCGGATCTGCAGGCGCACCGACTTCGAGCTGATCTTTTTCGACACGCGGAACGACTCGCCCTCGGGCCAGGCCACCAGCACCTTGAAGGCGTCCAGCTCCTGCAGCTCGGCCAGCAGCTCCAGGCACTGCACCGGCCCGGCGAGCAGCCACTCGCCGTGCTCGTCCTCGGCCGCCTCGAACGCATGGCAATCGGCGATCAGCTGGCGCTCGGCGTCGCGCTCGGCGTTCAGGTGGCGCTTGGCTTCCAGGCGCACGCCGTTGACATCCGCGATGATGCTCTCGGCGCCCTCGCCGGGGCGCAGGTAGGGACCGGCATCCGGCAGCGGGCGCACCATCACGCGGATTCTCAAACCCTGCTGATAGGGCAGCAGGTGCACGTGCAGGCGCGGGTCGGCCTCGACCTGTTCGATGTCGCCGGGGCTGCCGCCGATGTCCGACTGCACGGTGACGATCGCGGAGATGGCGCTGATCGCCTGCAGCACGCGCCGCTCGGCTTCCAAGGGCACGTCCAGGCCCTCGCCGACGATGGCGCCGATGCGGCGGTGCTCGTCCTTGATCTTCACGATGCGCAGGCGCGTCGGGCTTTCCTTCGTCACGACCACGTCGCCCTGCTGCTCGGCGATCTTCGGCTCGAGCGTGATGTGGACCATGCCGCCGCCGGCGCGCACCACCAGCTGCGGCTCGCCCGGCAGCAGCTCGACGCGCGAACCCGGCGCATCCATCCAGAACAGCAGCGGGTGCCCGGCCAGCGCGGCGACGGCGCGGTCGAGGTCGAATTCGTAGCGCGTGCCGGTGCCGCTGTAGTAGCGGTGTGCGCCGATCGTGCCGGCCACGGCCACGTCCTGCGCGGTAAGGAATTCGAGTTCGTCCGCTTCCTCGGCCAGGCGTTTCAGGCTGAAGGCGCGCCCGCGGCTCCAGCCGCCGGTGGCGTCGCGCTTCTGTTCGCGCGGCTCGAGCGCGCGCACGCCCAGGTGCGCGTCCCACGAGATCAGCCAGGCCAGGCGCGACTCCTTGACGACTTCGACGTTCACCGCCGGCTGCAGGTTGATCAGCGCGTTGAGCTGACGCTCCCACGCCTGCTCGCGCTCGAACCACAAGGCCAGGTCGACGAAGCGGTGCTGCTGGCGCAGGGCAATCGCGCGCTTGTCGATGGCGATCGCACCTTCCAGTCCGAGCTGGCCCAGCACCGAGCCGATCTGCGCGGCGATGAAGTCGAAGCCGGCCGCTTGCGCGACGTCCATCTGCTGCTCGAGCATGGCGCGCTTCTCGGCCAGCTGCGGGATGCCGAGCCACCAGTGCAGCAGCGCGCGGAACATCACCGGCTGCAGCGAGGTTTCCCAGTTGCGTGAGGGGAGGACTTCGGCGTCGACGGTGCCGCCGCGGATCTGGCGCAGCATCGACAGCTGCTGGTAGACGGCAGTGTCGTGGCTTTGCACCGCGCGCGTGGCGGCGTCGAGATAGGCGTCGAGCGTCTTCTGGTGTTTCGGGTCGCCGCTGCGGATCAGCGCCGTCACGTACAAATGGCCGGCGATGCCTTCGAACACGGCCTTGCGCTTGCCGGTCTCGCGGCGCAAGGCCTTCAATGCCTTGTCGAAGCCGGCCAGCGCGGGCTCGACATCGCCGCGCAGCAGCTGCAGCAGGCTCCTGAACGTCAGCTCGGCCGATTCGTCCAGGTCGTGCAGGAGCGCCCCGGCGGCGTCCAGCCGGCCGCACAGCACCAGGTGCTCGGCCAGCGCGACGCGCAGCGCCATGGAAGCGCCGCCTTGCGCCACATGTTCCTCGGCGTAGGCGCGCACCGCCGGCGCACTGGCCGGCTCGCGCTGGACGTGGTTGACCAGCACGGCCAGCACCTCGTCGCGCACGGCGCCGTTGATGCGCTCGATCAGGTCGGGCTCGAACGGGCGCATGCAGATGTCGACCAGCGGATGCAGGTAAGCCGCCTCGTGGCAGCGCAGGCAGGCCGCCAGCAGCGGCGCGATCGCCTTCGGGCCGTCGCCGGCCAGCAGCGCCATGCGCAGCAGCGCCACCCCCTGGCGGTAGCTGCGCAGCATCGGCGTGCCTTGCCAGTCGACGCGCAGCGGCAGCACCGTCAGGTAGGCTTCGCGCAGCAGGTTGAAGCGGCGCGCGCGCAGCGACCAGGCCATCGCCGGCCAGGCCAGGTCGGGCGAGATCACGTAGCCGCGCGAGGGCAGCTCGCCGATCAGGCCGTCGGCGCGCAAGGCTTCCAGGTCGGGCGCCAGCGCTTCCTCGCTCTCGCTTTCGCGGAACAGGAACAGGTGATCGTGGATGCGGCGCCGGCCCATCGGCTCGCCGGACAGCGCCAGCAGGGCCAGGATCAGCTTGCGTTTTTCACTGCATGCCTCGAAGACGGCGAGTACGACTTCCGGCGTCATGCGCGCCCTGGGTCCACGAGGTTCTCGATCTCGACCGGCGGCAGCCCGGCGGGAATGTCGATGCCGAAGATACGCAGGTAAAAGTAAAGCTCCGCCTCGAGCGTGCGCACGATGCTGTCCGCCTTGCGAAAGCCGTGGCCTTCGCCTTCCAGGGTCAGGTAGGCGACCGGCACGCCGCGCGCGCGCAAGGCTTCGACCATCACCTCGGATTGCGGCGGCGGCACCACCTTGTCGTCCAGGCCCTGGAAGAAGATCATCGGGCGGCGCAATTTGTCCGTATGGTTGATCGGCGAGCGCGCCGCATACACGGCGTCGGCCTGCGCCTTCGGTGCGATCAGATATTCGTTGTAGCGCGATTCGAACTTGTGCGAGTCGGCGTCCAGCCCCTTCAGATCGGACACGCCGTAATAGCTGGCGCCGGCCTTGAACACGTCGAAGAATTCGAGCGCGCACAAGGTCGTCAAGCCGCCGGCGCTGCCGCCGCGGATCACCAGGCGCTCGCGGTCGACCAGGCCCTGGTCCGCCAGGTGCTGGGCGCCGGCCACGCAATCCTCGACGTCGACCACGCCCCACTGGCCCTTCAGCAGGTCGCGGTAGGCGCGCCCGAAGCCGCTGCTGCCGCCGTAGTTTACGTCCAGCACGGCGATGCCGCGGCTGGTCCAGAACTGGGTCGCAAGCTTCAAGGTGCTGCTCGCCATGCTGGTCGGGCCGCCATGGCCGATCACCATCAGCGGCGGCAGTTCGCCCGGCAGCGGCTGGTAGTCGGCATTGGTCGGCGGGTAGTAGAAGGCGTAGGCGCTGCGGCCCTGCATGCTCGGGTAGGAGATGCTCTGCGGGACCGACAGGTAGCCGACATCCGGCAGGGTCTCGATCGATTTGGCCAGCACTTTGCGTGTGCCGCCGGCCAGGTCGAGCAGCGCCAGTTCCTGGGCAATGGTCGGCGCGCCCGCCATCAGCGCGACCGTGCCGCCGGCCACGCGCAGCTCGCGGATCTCCTGGTACGGGTTGTCGATCGGGGTGAGCCGGCCATCGGCGAGGCCCAGTCGCGCCAGGCGGCTGACGCCATCCTCGATATAGGTGCAGACGATCTCGCTGCTTGAAGCGAAGCCGTACATCGCATTCCCGAAAGTCCAGTGCGGACCGGCGAATTCCGCCTCCTTGACGCAGACCGGATGCACCACGCCGTGGTCGTAACGGTGGATGTTCCACCAGCCGCTGCGGTCCGAGACGAAGTAGAGCAGGCCGTCCGGCGACCATTCCGGCTGGCAGATCGATTCGTGCGCGCCGCCGGCGACCAGGCGCCCGTTGACGAGCGTGCCATCGTCGCCGATCTCGGCCAGCCACAGTTCCGTGCCCTGCCACGGCATGCGCGGATGGTCCCAGCACAGCCAGGCGATCCGTTTGCCGTCCGGGGAGATGCGCGGCGACGAATAAAAATCGTTGCCGTCGACCAGGACCGTCTCGCTGCCGTCGAACGCCAGCGCGCAGATCGTGTTGACCGGGTAGCTTGCGCCGGCCGAGTGGTCCTCGCGCACGCCGACCAGGCGCCGGCGCGCCGCGTCGAGCACGAAATCGGCGTAGCGCAGGTCGCCGCCGCCGCTGACCGGCTGCGGCTCGCGCCCATTGGCCGGGATGTGGTACACCCGGTTGTCGGCGAAATTCGAGAACCAGACCGCGCCGCCGGACGCCAGCAGCGCGCCGCCGCCATATTCGTGCACGCGGGTGCGCACGTTGAACGGCGCCGGCGTCATCTCGTTGACCTCGTCCGCGCGTGCGCGCAGCAGCGTGTTGCGTCCGCCTTCGCTGGCGCGCCCGGCCAGCCACAGCACGTCGGCGCCGTCGAGCAGCACTTGCGACAGCGGGGAAGCGCCGGCCGCGACGATGGCGGCGGTGATCGGGGACGTCCAGGCGCCGCAGGGTGCGGCTGGTTGGCGGATGGGCTCTAGCATGATCGATCCTGGGAAGTGGAAGACAGCATTATATGAACTTGTCCGCGATCGAGCAGCGCATGCCAGTCCGACAATGCGCGCCGTGACCCGGCCAAGGAATGCGATAATAGAGGTTTGCCCTCGGCACTCACTCGTCACTTATTGTCAGCCATGCCACAATTCGCCCCGCTCCAGAACGACACCTTCCTGCGTGCGCTGTTGCGCCAGCCGACCGACTACACCCCGGTGTGGCTGATGCGCCAGGCGGGGCGCTACCTGCCCGAGTATCGCGCCACGCGCGCGCGTGCCGGCTCCTTCCTTGGCCTGGCCAAGAATCCTGACTTCGCCACCGAAGTCACGCTGCAGCCGATCGACCGCTATCCGCTGGACGCCTCGATCCTGTTCTCGGACATCCTGACGGTGCCGGATGCGATGGGCCTGGGCCTGTATTTCGAAGACGGCGAAGGCCCGAAGTTCGAGCGCAAGGTGCAGACCGAAGCCGACGTCGCTGCGCTGCGCGTGCCCGACATGGCCGACCTGCAGTACGTGTTCGACGCCGTGACCTCGATCCGCACCGCCCTGAACGGCCGCGTGCCGCTGATCGGCTTCTCGGGCAGCCCCTGGACGCTTGCCTGCTACATGGTCGAGGGCAGCGGTTCGCGCGAATTCCACACCATCAAAAAGATGGCGTATGCGCGCCCCGACCTGATGCACCGCATCCTCGAGATCAATGCCGAGGCCGTGGCCCAGTACCTGAACGCCCAGATCGACGCCGGCGCGCAAGCCGTCATGATCTTCGATTCCTGGGGCGGCGCGCTGGCCGACGGCGCCTACCAGGCGTTCTCGCTGGCCTATATGCACAAGGTGGTGGCCAGGCTGCAGCGCGAGAAAGATGGACAGCGCATCCCGGCGATCGTGTTCACCAAGGGCGGCGGCTTGTGGCTCGACGAGATGGCCGGCATCGGCGCCGATGCGCTCGGCCTGGACTGGACCGTCAACCTCGGCCGCGCACGCGCCCAGGTCGGCGACCGCGTCGCGCTGCAGGGCAACCTCGATCCGGCGATCCTGTTCGCCGGTCCGGAGCAGATCGCCGCCGAAGTCGAAAAAGCCCTGAGCAGCTACGGTACGCCGCAGGCCGGCCATGGCCACGTGTTCAACCTCGGCCACGGCATCTCGCAATTCACGCCGCCGGAATCGGTCACGGCGATGGTCGAGGCGGTGCACAGCTTCAGCCGCCGCCAGCGCGCGGTCTGAGTTCGAGCGCGCTGCTCAAGCAAGCCACAATCACACTTATTCACAAAAATCAGGACTAGGCCCAGCCTTCCTGTGAAAATGTACAGTACTGGTTGTGGTATCATAAGTGCTTGATTCTTATGGTTTTTGCGTCCTTGCCACAAAGGGCTTCCAGGGCGTTTATGCAGACCGGCCGAGTTATCCACTGCACTTTCCCGACCATTGTTCACAAAGTTATGCACAGATTCTGTGAATAATGGATAAAAACTCTTGGTTTACCGAGGCTTACGCGATTTCTTCAAGTGATTCATCAAGATTTTGCTGCAATGCTTATAAGTTCTTCAATGGAAACGCGCAGTTATACACAGAAGCGTCACAGCGATGCACAATTTCCCCTGGTTCAACACGGCGATTGTAAGCCGTTGAATTAATAGGGAAAATAATTTAATGAACTTAGGGAATTGATAAGTGCTTTGACCTAACGTAAACCTTTGTCCCGGTCAAGTTTTCCATTTTCCACAAAGTTTTCCACAGTTACCCACAGTTCTACACACAAGGTTCGGCTTGGCCCACTGCATCCTCCAAATCGCCCTCGATACCCCGCTCGACAGCGTGTTCGATTACCGGTGGCCATGCGAACCGGGCGGCGAACCCCTGGTCGGGCAACTGGCGCTGGTGCCGTTCGGGCGGCGCCAAGTGGTCGGGGTGATCGTCGCGATCAAGGAGGGCACCGACGTCCCCGCCGACAAGCTCAAGGATGCGCTGGCGGTGCGCAGCCAGCTGGCGCCGTTGTCGGGCAAATGGCTGGCGCTGGCCAGCTTCGCCGCCACTTACTATCACCGGCCACTGGGCGAAGTCGCGATGCCGGGCCTGCCCAAGAACCTGCGCCTGGACACCACGGTCGCGCTGGACCGCGCCCTCAAGAAGCTGGCCAAGCTCGAGGATGCGCACGACGCCACCCCAGCCGGCATGCCGGCGCTGAATCCGGGCCAGCAGCAGGCCGCCGACGCGATCGGCGCGGCCGAGGGCTTCAGTCCGATGCTGCTGTACGGCGTGACCGGCAGCGGCAAGACCGAGGTGTACCTGCAGGCCTGCGCGCAGGTGCTGGCGCATGACGATCATGCGCAGATCCTGATCCTGGTCCCCGAGATCAACCTGACCCCGCAGCTGGAGGGCAACATCCGCGCGCGCTTCCCCGGCGTGATGCTGGCGACGCTGCACAGCAGCCTGTCCGAAGGCGAGCGCATGCTGCACTGGCTGGCGGCGCACCAGGGCCGTGCGCGCATCGTGCTGGGCACGCGCCTGGCGATCCTGGCCTCGCTGCCGAACCTGAAACTGATCGTGATCGACGAGGAGCACGACCCCTCGTACAAGCAGCAGGAAGGGCTGCGCTACTCGGCGCGCGACCTGGCCGTGTGGCGCGCGCGCCAGCTGCAGATCCCGATCGTGCTCGGCTCGGCCACGCCTTCGCTGGAGAGCTGGCACCATGCCCAGACCGGCCGCTACCGCCTGCTCGAATTGAAGGAACGCGCGGTGCGCGACGCCGTGCTGCCGCGCGTGCGCATGATCGACATGGAGCGCGACAAGCCGGTGGAAGGCCTGACGCCGACGCTGGTGCGCGCCCTGCGCGCGCGCATCGAGAAGGGCGAGCAGTCGCTGCTGTTCCTGAACCGGCGCGGCTACGCCCCGGTGCTGAGCTGCGACGCCTGCGGCTGGATCAGCAACTGCACCCGCTGCACCGCCTTCATGGTCCTGCACCGGCCCGAGCGGCGCCTGCGCTGCCACCACTGCTCGCTCGAGCTGCGCATCCCGCACGCCTGCCCGACCTGCGGCAACATCGATTTGCAGCCGCTGGGACGCGGCACCCAGCGCGTCGAGGAAGGCCTGCAGGCGATGTTCCCCGAGGCGCGCATCCTGCGCATCGACGCCGATTCGACGCGCCGCAAGGGCAGCGCCCAGGCCGCGTTCGACACCGTGCACCGCGGCGAGGTCGACATCCTGATCGGCACGCAGATGGTCGCCAAGGGCCACGACTTCAAGAAGCTGACGCTGGTCGGCATCCTGAACCCGGACACGGCCCTGTTCTCGCAGGATTACCGCGCCAGCGAGCGCCTGTTCGCCCAGCTGATGCAGGTCGCCGGCCGGGCCGGGCGCGCCGGTCTCGAATCCGAGGTGCTGATCCAGTCGCGCTACGTGCAGCACCCGCTGTATGCGGCCGTCATGCGCCACGATTACGAGCGCTTCGCCGGCGAACTGCTGGAGGAGCGCCACCAGGCCGCGCTGCCGCCCTACATGTACCAGGCCCTGCTGCGCGCCGAGGCGCCCGAACTGGCCACCGCGATCGAATTCCTCGAGCAGGCGCGCGACGCGGTGCCGACCGACGCCGTCGTCATCAACGACCCGATCCCGATGACGATGACGCGCGTGCACAACGTCGACCGCGCCCAGCTGCTGATCGAGTCGAACTCGCGCCCGGCGCTGCAAGCCTTCCTGACGACCTGGGTAGATGTGTTACGTGCAATGAAGAGCAGGGTAAGATGGTCGTTGGAGGTCGATCCGCTCGATATCTGATCAGGCCGCGCGCCGGGCATACAGCGCGGTGACCAGCAGCAGGCCGCTAGTCGCCAAAAAGACCGCGCGCATGCCGATATGCCCACCGACGAAGCCGCCGATCAGCGGTCCGGTGAACTGCCCGGCAAACTGCGACGACAGCGAATAGCCGAGCGTGGCGCCGACCACGTGCTCGGGTACGTTGTGGCGGATCACGGCGGTAATGCAGGGCATCAGCCCGCCCAGGGCCAGGCCCATCAAGAAGCGCAGCACGATCAGCTGCCAGCTCGCCGTGACGAAAGCCTGCGGCAGCAGCAGCAGGGCGGCCGCAGTCAAGGCATAGGCGATCACGCGCACGTGGCCGATCCGGTCGGCCAGGCGGCCCAGGCGCGAAGCCGACAGCACGCTGCCCAGCGCCGCTGCCGACATCACCAGCCCGGCGGTGAAGGTCACGTGGGCCGGATCGGCCACCAGGGTGCGTACGTACACGGTGATGATCGGTTCGATCGACATGTTCGCGATCATCAGCATCAGGCCGGTCACCAGCATCGCCAGCACCGGCTTCTTATTCGGGATCTGCGACCAGCTGACGGCCTTGCGCACCGGCGCGTCGGCGCTGCGTGGCACTTCCTTGACCAGCCAGGCCGTGACGACGAAGGCGACCAGGATCAGCGCGCTGGCGCTCCAGAAGGTGGCGCGGATGCCGATCAGGGGCGGCAAGGCGCCGCCGACCAGCGGACCGGCCAGGTTGCCAGCCATGATGCCCGAGGCCAGCAGGCCGAGCGCCTGGCCCGAACGTGCCTTCGGCGTCTGCACCGCCACCAGGATGGTCGCGCCGGACGAATAGCCGCTCGCCAGGCCCAGCAGCAGGCGCAGGCCGACCAGCTGCCAGATATTGGCCGCCAGCCCCATCAGCGAAACGCAGACCGTCATGCTCAGGCTGGCGCGCAGCAGCATCGACTTGCGTCCGTAGCGGTCGCCCAGGCGGCCCCACAGCGGGGCGACCAGGCCGGCCATGACGAAGGTCGCGCTGTAGGCGACGCCCGACCATTGCACGACCGCGGCGTGGCCGCTGACGCCGAGTTGTTCCACATACAAAGGCAGGAACGGCAGCATCAAGGTCATCCCCAGCACGGTCGTGAACGAGCCGAACAGGCAAACGATGAGATTGCGCTGCCACCGCTCGCTCAAGTCCAGTCGCATTCGGGCACGCTCATTGGGATTCATCGGGAATGCATTATTGCACGGTAAGAACGAGCGAGCCGGCCGGGGGTAGAATGGTGCCAGGTCGCGAACGCAAGGAGAAGGCATGCAGCAATTGAACGTCGATGTCGCCGTGATCGGCGCCGGTACCGCCGGCCTGGTGGCCTACCGCGCCGCCAAGGCGCAGGGGGCGCGCACGATCCTGATCGAGGGTGGACCCTACGGCACCACCTGCGCGCGCGTGGGCTGCATGCCCAGCAAGCTGCTGATCGCGGCGGCCGAGGCCGCGCACATGATCGATGCCGCGCCCGGCTTTGGCGTGCATGCGGGCGAAAAGCGCGTCGATGGCGTGGCCGTGATGGCGCGCGTGCGCAACGAGCGCGACCGCTTCGTCGGCTTCGTAGTCGAAGGCGTCGAGCATATCCCGGCGGAAGACAAGCTGCGCGGCCATGCGCGCTTCACCGGGCCGCACACGCTGCAGGTCGACGGCGAAGACGGCCCGGTCGCCAAAATCGAGGCGGCGCGCATCGTGATCGCGACCGGTTCGACGCCGACGCGCGTGCCGCGCCTGGAAAACGTCGGCCCCGGCGTGGTCACCAGCGATGACGTATTTTATTGGCAGGACCTGCCGCGCTCGGTGGCGGTGATCGGCACCGGCGTGATCGGCCTGGAGCTCGGCCAGGCTCTCACGCGCCTGGGCGTGCGCGTGAGCGTGTACGCGCGCGGAGGCAGCGTGGCCCAGCTGAGCGACCCGGTGGTGCTGCGCAACGCCGCGCGCGTGATGGGCGAGGCGCTCGATCTGCATTTCCAGTCCGAGGTGGTCAACGCGGTGCAGGACGGCGACGAGGTCGTGCTCACCACGCGCGAAGCCGGCGAGGAACAGGCCGCGCGCTTCCAGTACGTGTTGATGGCGATCGGGCGCACGCCCAACGTATTCGACCTGGACATCGAGAAGGCCGGCCTGGCCTGCGGCGCCAACGGCGTGCCGCTGTTCGACAGCCGCACCATGCAGTGCGGATCCAGCCACATCTTCATCGCCGGCGACGCCAACAACGAGCGCCCGGTGCTGCCCGAAGCGGCCGACCACGGCAAGATCGCCGGCGACAATGCCGGCCGCTACCCGGACATCCGCCCGGGCCTGCGCCGCGCCGCCCTGACCACCGCCTTCACCGAACCGAACATCGTCACGCTCGGGTCCGGTTACAAGGATTTGTGCGCGCCGGGCAAGCCCAAGTTCGCGATCGGCCAGGTCTCGTTCGAGAACCAGGGCCGCAGCCGCGTCATGCTGCAGAACCAGGGCATGCTGCGCGTGTACGGGGAATATGGCAGCGGCCGCTTCCTGGGCGCGGAGATGATCGCGCCGCGCGGCGAACACCTGGGCCATTTGCTGGCCTGGGCGGTGCAGTCGCGCATGACGGTCGGAGAAATGCTGGAGATGCCGTTCTATCACCCGGTGGTCGAGGAGGGCGTGCGCACCGCGCTGCGCGACCTCGCCACCGAACTGGCCAAGGACGCCAGCAAGACCGACCCGGCCGACATGGAGCCGGGGACGTGATCGGTTGAACTCGGTTCAGTTCAAATAAGTGGCGTCCAGCTTGCCATCGGCGGCCAGCTGGCGCACGATCTTGATGGTGTCGATGTCGGCTTCCTGGTAGGCCGACTTCTTGAAGTCCTCGTACATCTTGCTCATCTCGTCGCCCGCTTCCGGGTTGCCGTCGTCGTAAAAGAAGCGCACCCACAGCACGCCTTCGCTCGGCGCCTCGATCGTCATCGTCATGCGCGACTCGGCGATCTCGCCCTGGGACGGGACTTCGTAGCGCACCTGCAGCAGCGGCGTGAGCACGACGCGGTCGGCGATCACCAGCTCGCCGTAGCGCAGGCTGCGCTTGAAGCTGCCGGCCTCGCGCTCGCTGATCGTGCATTCATCGAGGTGCGGCATGAAGCGTTTCGGGTCTTCGGCGCGCAGCACCAGGCCGCGCCAGAGCTGCTCGACGCTGATCGTGTCGATCAGCGGGTTCAGCGGGTCATTAATCTCAATCAGGTGTTCGAATTTCATCGTGCGTCTCTCTTATGGACATGCCGGCATGGTAACGCAAGGGCCGTAAGAGCACGATGTGGTGGCGTCGTGCGCTTTCCACAAGCTGAACAGCGACGCTGCTGCGTTCATGCAACAATTCAAGTGGGCGCGGATGGCGCGGCTTCGTTACAATGTTGAGCTGACTTCCAAGCATCCCTCCCCACTGATCCCATGTCCACCACCCCGAATTTCGGCCTGAACGGGCCGCAAAGCGAAGCCACGCTGTATCTGGACGGTCCTTGTCTGGTGCTGGCGGGCGCCGGCTCCGGCAAGACGCGCGTGATCACCCAGAAGATCGCCTACATGATCGAGCACCGCGGCTACGATCCGCGCACGATCGCGGCGCTCACCTTCACCAACAAGGCCGCGCTCGAGATGCAGGAACGCATCGGCAAGCTGCTCAAGCAGCCCAAGCAGGCCAAGCAGTTGACGGTGTCGACCTTCCACTCGCTGGGCGTCAAGATCCTGCGCCAGGAAGCGGCCGGCGTCGGCTTGAAGGACAAATTTTCGATCATGGACAGCGACGATTGCTACACCGTCGTGTCCGATCTCGCTTTGACTACCGACAAGAAGGAGATTCGCCACATCCAGAATGCCATCTCGCTGTGGAAGAACGGCCTGGTCGACCCCGAGGATGCGATCCGCGACGCCAAGGACGAGGACGAAGCACAAGCCGCGCGCATTTACCGCAGTTATCTGGCCACGCTGCAGGCCTACCAGGCGGTCGATTTCGACGATCTGATTCGCCTGCCGGTCGAACTGTTCCGCAACAACGAAGCGATCCGCGATCGCTGGCAGCGCCGCCTGCGCTACCTGCTCATGGACGAATATCAGGACACCAACACCTGTCAGTACGAACTGGTCAAGCTGATGGTGACCGGGGTGGGCAAAAAGCCGATGTTCACGGCGGTGGGCGACGACGACCAGGCCATTTATGCCTGGCGCGGCGCTTCGGTGGAAAACCTGCGGACGCTGCAGACCGATTTCCCCGACCTGCGCGTGATCAAGCTGGAGCAGAATTACCGCTCCACCACGCGCATCCTGCAGGCAGCCAACGCGGTCATCGGCAACAACCCGAAGCTGTTCGAGAAGGCGCTGTGGTCCGAGCACGGCCTGGGCGAGCCCATCAAAGTGCTGGGCATGCAAAGCGACGAGACCGAGGCCGACCAGATCGCGATGATGATCTCGTCCGAACGCTTCCAGCGCAAGAACAAATGGGCCGACTTCGCGATCCTGTACCGCGGCAACCACCAGGCGCGCGTGATCGAGCAGGCGCTGCGCAAGGAACGCATTCCGTACACGATCTCGGGCGGCCAGAGCTTCTTCGACAAGGCCGAGATCAAGGACATCATCGCCTACCTGCGCCTGATCGCCAACGAAGACGACGATCCGGCTTTCATCCGTGCGATCACGACGCCCAAGCGCGGCGTCGGCATGGCGACGCTGGAAAAGCTGGGCGAGTTCTCGCGCCAGTGGAACTGCTCGCTGTTCGCGGCGGCGTTCAAGGGCGGCATCGAGGGGATGCTGTCCGACCGCCAGCTGCACCCCTTGCGCGATTTCTGCAATTGGATCAACGAGCTGGAACACCAGGCGACGCGTCCCGGCCCGTCCGGCAGCGGCGACAACGCCGCCGAACTGCTCGACGAGATGATGAAGGAAATGAATTACGAGCACTACTTGTACGAGAACTTCGACGACAAGGCGGCGCAAAGCAAATGGCAGAACGTGCTCGAATTCGTCAACTGGCTGAAGGAACGCGGCCGTGGCGGACGCGACCGTGACGGCGAGGAGAAAAACCTGCTCGAGCTGACCCAGATGGTAGCGTTGATGTCGATGCTCGAAGGCCAGGACGAGGAGCAGGATGCGGTGCGCATGTCGACCCTGCACGCGTCGAAAGGCCTGGAGTATCCGCACGTCTACCTGGTCGGCGTCGAGGAGGGCATCCTGCCGCACAAGGGCGATCCGGACGACCCGATCGAAAAGATCGCCGCACGCATCCAGGAAGAGCGGCGCTTGATGTACGTCGGCATCACGCGTGCGCAGCGCACCTTGCACGTGACCTGGTGCAAGAAGAGAAAGCGCGCCGGTGAGCTGGTGCAGTGCGATCCATCGCGCTTCATCAAGGAGATGGCGCTCGAGGTCGGCGATGCGGCGCCCAAGGAAACCGAGATCCTCAGCCCCAAGGAACGCCTGGCCAACCTGAAGGCGCTGTTGTCGACGTCGACGCCGAAAGTGCCGTCCTGACGCCGGCGCCGCGTTATGATGCCGCTTTTATTGCCGGGGACCGCCGTGAGCGACGAAGACCGCATCATCGACATTGAAATCAAGCTGACCGACCAGGAAAACCTGGTCGACGCGCTCAACCGCACCGTCTACGAACAGGGCCGCCGCATCGACCAGCTCGAAGCCCTGGTGACCAAGATGGCCGAGCACATCCGCGTGATGCGCGACCGCGAGCAAGGCCCGGTCAACGAACGGCCGCCGCATTATTGACCGTGCTCGTCGCATGATCGACTGGAACCCGCCTCGGCGGGTTTTTTTATGCGCGAGTCGCTTGCGTCATTACGCTGCATTGCAGCATGGCAAAAAAACAGTCATTTTCGCGTAAGAAATTTACGCAAAGACTGTCCTAACAACTTAAAAATCAAAGAATTGCCGTAAAGATGTTGCGCACGATATGTTGGAAGACTCGCAACATTAAATTATCGCGTATGCTGCGGGGTTTCAGCTCTTGAGTAATCTGGATGGCAGCGCGACTCTGGATCAAAAAGTGCGAATTCCCTGGAACACACATTGTCTTTAGGAAATAAAATGCAAAAGACTGGTGCCGAACATCGAATTGGCCGCGTTCTCTTTTATCTGACCCTGATCTGGGGCGTCGCGATCTTCTGGATTGCGCCACGGCCCCCTCTGGTCGATTTCCCGCAGCACGCCGGGCAAGTTGCCTTGTGGCATGATCTCCTCATGGGGACTTCGCCGTGGAGCAAGATCTTCCTGATTAACCTGTACACCCCATATCTGATCGGCTACGGTTTGGCGCTGCCGCTGAGCTTCATCATGCCGGTCGGGGCGGCATTGAAGCTGATCCTGTCGGTCGCGTATGCGGCATTCGTCCTGCTCGGCAGCCGCCTGCGCGCGCAATTCGACGCCGACCCACGCCTGGACTGGTTCTTTTTCCCGACCTTTTTCGGCTTCGCCTACACCTGGGGCTTTTATACCTTCCTGGCGTCGACCCCGGTCGTGATCCTGTTCCTGCTGGTGGCCGACCGCTACGCGCGCCAGTTCTCGCTGCAGCGCGGCCTGGCGGTGACGGTGGTCGGCGTGCTGCTGCTGATGTCGCACGGACTGGCCTTCGTCTTCGGCGCCATCGTCGCCGGCGTCCTGTACACGGTGCGCTGCCGCGCCACCGGCGACCAATGGATGAAGCGCTGGCTGCAGGGCATCTGGGCATTCGTCGTGCCGGCCGCGGCCTGCGTGGCCATGTATGTGGTCAGCACCAAGATCCAGTCGGCCTACTGGGCGCAATACCACCTGCCCGTCTCGTGGAACATCAGCATCATGCGCCTGCCGCGCCTGGTGATCAATGCGACCGGCGACTACTACAATCCACGCATCCTGCTGGGCATCGCCGGCATCATCCTGTTCTTCACGCCGTGGATGATGGGCCTGCGCCTGAACCGACGCAATCCGGCGGCCTGGGTCATGCTGGTCATCCTGGGGATCATCGAATTCTTCGTGCCGAGCACGATGATCAGTACCGGTTACGTGTACGAGCGCTTCGCGCTGTATGCCTTCCCGGCCTATGCGCTGGTGTTCGTCGCCTCGTCGTTCGGCTCGGGTTCGGGTTCGAATGCGGCGCGCGGCGCGAACAGCGGTAGCGCTACCGCGGCGACGGCGGCGGTGGCGGTGGCGGTGGCGCCCAAGATAGCCCGTGCGCATGCGCGCGGCATGCTGGTGCTGATGGCCTGCGTGTGGTTCATTCTCGGTTACCACTCGATGGAAATGTACCGCTTCGCGCAAGAAGCCAAGGATTTCGAACCGGTGCTGGCCGCGATGCAGCCGGAGCAGCGCGTGCTGGCCCTGACGTATGCATCGCGCAGCGAGGACGCCGGCCTCGACATGGCGTACCGCCATTATGCGACCTGGTATCAATCGGAAAAGAAGGGCCTGGTCGATTTCAATTTCGGCTGGTTCCCGCCGCAGATCATCCGTTTCCGTACCGATCACCTGCCGCTGATCAAGGAAACCTTCCGCGCCGAAGCGTTTACGGTCGCGAAATTCCCGATCGATCCATATCGCTACATCATCGCGCGCGACACCGGTCCGCTGCCCGCCGACCTGTTCAAGGGCGCCGATTGCGCGCCGCGCCTGGTGATGAAGAGCGGCACCTGGACGCTGTTCGAGCGCAAGGATTGCCCGATCGCGGCGCGGGATTTGCCGGTGCACGGCTGATTTCTGGCCGGCGTTGCCGGTTCGTCCGAGATGTTGTGAGTTCGGCCCCGGCCCCCGTTATCCAGACGGGTGCCGGGGCCGAATGCTTTGCGGATCATTGCCGACTTGCGTGTGCTAGAGTGGCCTCGCCTGCATTTTATTGCCTCAACAACCTACACTGGACATCATGAGTGACAACACCCCCAGCCCGGAATTCTGGGAACGCGCCAACGCCTTCATCAACCTGGCCAACGACCAGTGCAGCACCGCCCATCCGAACGAAGTCAGCGCGTCCACCTTGTACGCCGCCGCCCGCTTCAACGCATTCATTGTCGCCAAGACCGTCGGGACGGCGGAGAACATGAAGCTCGAACGGGATCGCGCGCTGGAATACTTTACGGACCAGTTCCGCCAGATGATGGCTGCAAACCTGGATGATTTTGCGTCGAATTTCGACAAGTACATGCGGCCGGATGCGCCGTAAGCGGCATCTTCGCGATCATTCTTGCATCGCCTGAAGGGCTTGCCGTTGGTCTGTCTTTCGATAGGTCTGGTATTTGCAGGCGATGATTTGAGTTGTCTTATTGTTGATGTCCTCGGGAGGCCGCATGAAACCAAGTGAATCTGTCAAAGCGTTCGAAGACTTTGCATCCGCAAAGGGCGTCAATTTGCGAGTGTCTACGCCACGTGCCGGCATACAGGCCATGCTCGAATTCCAGGCAGAGGTGACTTGCGCCGCCTGCTCGGAAGATCTGTTGCTGTACGAGTGGGGCACTTATGATTGGGGATCGGGAAAATATTTCGAGCTTGCGATCACGCGCCAGTTCATCGAGGCGCAGCTCGACGACGATGATGCGATTAGTCAGCTGAGTCTGATCTACAAATATGTCCCTCGCCACGAGCTGGAAATCCTGGGTGTTGGCAACCAATGGCAGGATGGACCGGCGGATTTTCGGCAATTTATCTCCGGATCGGCTTCCTTCGCTCTGGTGGCCGACGCGATCCCGGATCAGGTCGAGATATCCCATTCCTACGTTTGACAGCCGATCATGACCATATCATGCAACTCGGCTCTGACTGGGCCGGCTTTGATTTTTCATCTCGTTATCGTCTTCGGAAGCGTGATAGGACTGTGCTGTATCGACTACGCCAGCTAAGGTGCAGACGATGACCAACGTCGGTGATGTGTACTTTGCGCTCGACGGCGATGAGTTCGAGCCCGACGAAGTCAGCGAGTGCATTGGTCTCGCGGCCACCGAAGTGCGCAGGAAGGCTCTAAACGAATTGGGCCGCCGCCTCTTCCGAAAAGTTCTGCATGGTCGGACAGCCCCGACTAGCGCGCATTGCTGACGCTGCGGCGGGTGTTCATGAGGTACGTGCCCGGCTTCGTCTACGTCGGCAGTTACCGGGACAAGCGCCAGCCTGCTTGTTACCCACCTCGCGTTGCTTCTCTTCGCCGTTGGGTGAGCGTTACAGGTTACGCACAGCGTAAATGTGGCTCAGGATGACATGACTGACTTTGAGTTGAAAAACCTTGCTGAAACTTGGTGTCGCTTATATCAAGGGAAGAGCAGTATCCAAGAGCGGGAGGCTGATTTCTGGTCATTCGAGGTCCTCTCGAGCCTATGCCGCGATAATCCTGACCTTGCTTGGAAAGTTATCGTTCAGATATACGCCAATCGGCCTGACGAGACAGTCCTTTCGAATCTGGCTACCGGACCCCTAGAGGATCTTTTTGTGTATCAGGGCGACCTGGCCTTGCCGTGGGTTGATAAATATTGCGCAAACGAAGCTAATTTCGTTAAGGTCCTGCAGATGGTTTGGCGCAACGCGATGTCAGACGACGTTTGGAATGGGCTGAAGCGAACGGTTGAACGATACACTTGAGCCGTTATCGTTGAGCAGTCGAATGCATCAAATGAGGGAAATGGATGGGCAAGAACAGACTAGAAGCCTTCAGCGACGGCGTCATCGCCATCATCATCACCATCATGGTGCTGGAACTCAAAGTCCCGCACAGCCCGGATTTCCGCGCGCTGCTGCCGCTGTGGCCCGTGTTCATGAGCTATGTGCTCAGCTTCGTCTACGTCGGCATTTACTGGAACAACCACCATCACATGCTGCACGCCGTGAAGGAAGTCAGCGGCGGCGTGCTGTGGGCGAACCTGCATTTGCTGTTCTGGCTGTCCTTGATTCCGTTCGTGACCGGCTGGATGGGCGAGAACCATTTCGAGACCGGGCCGACCGCCGCGTATGGCTTCGTGCTGCTGATGTGCGCGGCCGCGTATTCGATCCTGGCACGCCGGTTGGTCGTGAATCACGAAAAGAACGCGATGCTGGCCGAAGCCATCGGCGACGATCGCAAAGGCAAAATCTCGATCGTGCTGTACCTGGTCGGGGCCGGCTTGTCGTGGTGGGCGGCCTGGCTCGGCTTTGTCGTGTATGCGGCGGTGGCGGTGATGTGGCTGATTCCCGACCGGCGCATCGAAGAAAAAGTGATCGAGGAAATCGAGCAGGAAGAAGCGGCGAACGACAAACAGCCCTGATTTGCCGTTATATACATACATCGAAATCGCAACACATCCGATGTAACCATTCTGCAATAACCCTGCTATGATCTTGCGCGACCGTGCTGCCGGGGCCGTTCCGGCAGCGTCCTTACAGTGTCCGCGAAAGATCCAATGAAACGTCACCACAGCTTCATCGTTGCGGCCAGCATCGCGCTGGCATATGCGGCGAGCGCCACCCCTTCCTTCGCCGCATCGACCGCCTCCGCAAGCACCCTCGACGCCTCGAATCCATTTGCCCAGGTCAGCCCGCTGCCTTTCCACTACCCGCAGTTCGACAAGATCAAGCCGGAACACTTCAAGCCCGCGTATGAAGCCGGCATGCGCGAGCAGCTGCGCGAAGTCGATGCGATCGCCGCTAACCGTGCGGCGCCGACGTTCGACAACACCATCGTCGCGATGGAGAAATCGGGACGCCTGCTGGCGCGCGTGTCGACCACGTTCTCGAACCTGCAGTCGGCCAACACCAACGACGACCTGGACGCGATCGACCGCGAGATGTCGCCGGTCCTGGCTGCGCACCAGGACGCGATCTACATGAACGCCAAGCTGTTCGCGCGCGTGAAAGCGGTGTACGACAAGCGCGCCAGCCTCAAGCTCGATGCCGAATCCGAGCACCTGCTGGAACGCTACCACCGCGACTTCGTGCGCGCGGGCGCGAACCTGTCGAACGCCGACAAGGAAAAACTCAAAGCCTACAACGGCGAGATCGCCAGCCTGCAGTCGAAGTTCGCGCAGAACACGCTGAAGGAAGCCAACGCCTCGGCGCTGATCGTCGATACCCGCGCGGAACTGGCCGGCCTGTCCGACACGCAGATCGCCGCTGCCGCCGACGAAGCCAAGAAGCGCGGCCAGGACGGCAAGTTCGCCATCGTGCTGGGCAACACCACCGGCCAGGCGCCGCTGGCCCAGCTGACCAACCGCACCACGCGCGAGCGCCTGCTGGCCGCGTCGATGGCGCGCGGCAGCCGCGGCGGCGAATTCGACAACCGCCAGCTGGTGCTGCGCCTGGTGACGCTGCGCGCGCAAAAGGCCGCGCTGCTGGGCTACCCGAACTTCGCAGCCTATTCGCTCGAGACCGAGACCGCCAAGAATCCGCAAGCCGTCAATAAGCTGCTGGCCGACGTGATCAAGCCGGCCGAGGCCAACGCGCGCAACGAAGCCGGCGAAATCCAGAAGGTGATCGATGCGGAGAAGGGCGGCTTCCAGGTCGGTCCGCAGGACTGGGCCTATTACACCGACAAGGTGCGCGCGCAAAAGTTTGCGTTCGACGAGAACCAGCTCAAGCCGTATTTTGAGATGAACAACGTGGTGCTGAACGGCGTGTTCTACGCCGCCAACAAGGAATTCGGCATCAGCTTCAAGGAGCGCCACGACCTGCCGGTGTACGACCCGGACGTGCGCGTGTTTGACGTGTTCGACACCGACGGCAAGCAGCTGGCGATCTTCATCATGGATTACTACGCCCGCCCTAACAAGCAGGGCGGCGCCTGGGAAAACGAGTACGTCACCCAGAACAAGCTGCTGGGCACGATGCCGGTGGTGGCGAACCACCTGAACATTCCGAAGCCGCCCGCCGGCCAGCCGACGCTGCTGACCTTCGACGAAGTCACCACCGCCTTCCACGAGTTCGGCCATGCGCTGCACAGCATGTTCTCGAACGTGAAGTACCCGACCTTCGGCGGCGCCAACACCGCGCGCGACTTCGTCGAGTACCCGTCGCAGCAGAACGAGATGTGGGCCAGCTGGCCCGAAGTGCTGGCCAGCTACGCCAAGCACTACCAGACCGGTGCGCCGATGCCGAAGGCGCTGCTGGACAAGGTGCTGGCGACCAAGACCTTCAACATGGGCTACATCACGACCGAGTACACGGCCGCGGCGATCCTCGACCAGCAGTGGCACCAGCTGGCCCCGAACGCGATCCCGACCGACGTGCTGGGCTTCGAGGCGCAGGCGCTGGCCAACAACGGCGCCGACTTCAAGCCGGTCCCGCCGCGCTACCGCACGACCTACTTCTCGCACAGCTTCTCGCTGGGCTACTCGGCCGGCTACTACGCTTACCTGTGGAGCGAAAAGCTGGCGGCCGACACCTCGGCCTGGTTCCGCGAGAACGGCGGCCTGCAGCGCAAGAACGGCGACACCTACCGCAAGATGGTGCTCTCGCGCGGCGGCTCGCAGGACGAGCTCAAGACCTACCACGACTTCCGCGGCCGCGATGCCGACATCAAGCCGCTGCTGGAGCGCCGCGGCTTGACCGGTAACTAAGCATTTCCTGGTACATCCGCGTGGACACGCATTCGAGGCCCCGGCCTCGGGTGCCCGCGCGGATGGCCGCACAGAGCACTGCCCAGCAGCACCCACAAGAACGAAGAAACAAAAATCCAACACCCTGGAGCCCACGAGAATGAACCGTTCCCACATCCTGGCCATCGCCGTTACCGCGGCTTGCGCCAACCTGGCCTACGCCGCACCGGCGTCGATGCTGCCGGCCTCGAACCCGTTCGCCAAGGAGAGCACGCTGCCTTTCCGCTATCCGGCCTTCGACAAGATCCACGATGCCGACTACGCGCCGGCGTTCGAAGAAGGCATGCGCCAGCACGCGCTCGAGGTCGAAGCGATCGCCGACAACAAGGCCGCGCCGACGTTTGATAACACCATCGTCGCGATGGAGAAGTCGGGCCGGCTGCTGGACCGTGTGTCGACCGTCTTCTTCAACCTGGTCGGCTGCAACACCGACGAGCAGATGGATGCGCTGGACAAGGAACTGGCGCCCAAGCTTGCCGCGCACAACGACGCGATCCACCTGAACGCCAAGCTGTACGCGCGCGTGAAGACCCTGTACGACAAGCGCGACAAGCTGCACCTGGACGCGGAATCGAAGTACCTGCTCGAGCGCTACAACCTCGACTTCGTGCGCGCGGGCGCGAACCTGTCGGATGCGGACAAGGCCAAGCTGAAGGACTACAACGCCAAGATCGCCGCGCTGCAGACCCAGTTCAGCCAGAACGTGCTAAAGGAAGCCAACGCCTCGGCGCTGGTGGTCGATTCGCGCGCGGAACTGGCCGGCATGAGCGACAAGGCGATCGACGCCGCCGCTGCGCTGGCCAAGAAGGATGGCCTGGACGGCAAGTTCAAGGTGCCGGTCGTGAACACCACCCAGCAGGCCCCGCTGGCCGTGCTGACCAACCGCGCCACGCGCCAGAAGCTGCTGGCGCTGTCGCTGGCGCGCGGCAGCCACGGTGGCCCGTACGACAACCGCGACGTCGTGCTGCAGCTGACCAGGCTGCGCGCCGAACGCGCCCAGCTGCTCGGCTACCCGAGCCATGCCGCCTACATCCTGGACGACCAGACCGCCAAGGACACCGCCACCGTCAACAAGCTGCTGGCCGACTTCGCCGCGCCGGCGGTGCGCAACGCCAAGAAGGAAGCGGCCGAGATCCAGGCCGTCATCGACCGCGAGAAGGGCGGCTTCCAGGCCACCGCCGCCGACTGGGATTTTTATAGCGACAAGGTGCGCCAGGAGAAGTACGCCTTCGACCAGAGCCAGCTGCGCCCGTACTTCGAGTACAACAACGTGCTGCTGAACGGCGTGTTCTTCGCCGCCGGCAAGGAGTACGGCATCACGTTCAAGGAGCGCAAGGACCTGCCGGTGTACAACCCGGACGTGCGCGTGTTCGACGTGTTCGATGCGAACGGCAAGCAGCTGGCGATCTTCCTGCACGACCCGTACGCGCGTTCGAACAAGCGCGGCGGCGCCTGGATGAACGCCTACGTCACGCAGAACAAGTTGATGGGCACGATGCCGGTGGTGGCGAACCACCTGAACATCCCGAAGCCGGCCGCCGGCGAGCCGACCCTGCTGACCTACGATGAAGTGCGCACCATGTTCCACGAGTTCGGCCATGCGCTGCACGGCATGTTCTCGAACGTGAAGTACCCGCGCTTCGGCGGCACCCACGTCCCGCGCGACTTCGTCGAGTTCCCGTCGCAGGTCAACGAGATGTGGATGGCCTGGCCGGAAGTGCTGGCCAACTACGCCAAGCATTACCAGACCGGCGCGCCGATGCCGAAGGAACTGCTCGACAAGGTGCAGGCGTCCAAGAAGTTCAACGAGGGTTATCGGACCACCGAGTACCTGGGCGCCGCGATGCTCGACCAGAACTGGCACCAGCTGTCGGCCAACCAGATCCCGACCGACGTGCTGGCCTTCGAAGCCGACGCGCTGCACAAGGACGGCGTCGACTTCCCGCTGGTGCCGCCGCGCTACCGCACGACCTACTTCTCGCACGTGTTCTCGGGCGGCTACTCGTCCGGCTACTACGGCTACCTGTGGGCCGAAAAGCTGGACGCCGACACGGTCGAGTGGTTCAAGGAAAACGGCGGCCTGCTGCGCAAGAACGGCGACCGCTTCCGCCAGATGCTGCTGTCCAAAGGCGGCACCATGGACGCGATGCAGATGTACCGCAGCTTCCGCGGCCGCGATGCCGAGATCCAGCCGCTGCTCGAGCGCCGCGGCCTGACCGGCGAATAAGACCCACGGCCTAGGCTTGTTATTGGCCTGACCTGAACGCCGTCCCGGCCCGCCCGGGGCGGCGTTTTGTTTTCGTGGGCGCTCAGCGCGCATCGGGTATAAACTTTGTACAACAAGCACGACGACATCAAGCAATACGTATGCAGGCATTACACGGCATCACCCTCGAATCCTTGCTGACCCGGCTGGTCGAGCACTACGGCTGGGCCGAACTCGGCCGCCGTATCGACATCAACTGCTTCATCAAGGATCCCAGCATCAAGTCGAGCCTGAAGTTCCTGCGCAAGACGCCCTGGGCCCGGGAAAAGGTCGAGAAGCTGTACCTCGAGACCCGCTTCACCAACTAAGGAACACGAAAGGACCACGCCATGTTGAACGACAACAACGACAATGCCGACAACCTGAAGGCGCATCTCAAAACCCTGCACCGCCACCTCGAGGACACCGGCCAGGTCGACGACGAACTCGAGATGCTGCTGCGCCAGCTCGACGGCGACATCAAGCACGTGCTCGACAAGCACGCCGACGACCCCGATGCCAATACCTACGGCCTGGCGTCGCGCACCCAGGAGCTGACCGCCCGCTTTGCGCTGCGCCATCCCAAGCTCGAGCCGGCGCTGCGCGAACTCAACAATATCCTGACCAGCATGGGGATCTAAAACAACGCTTGTCCTCGGCTTTTGCCCATGGATGAGCCAAGTCTTTGATAATAAAACCAATTTTTAGGGGAGGGCCAGTCACGATATTGGAATTCCGGTAGAATGTCGGCCAATGAACTCCCCCGCCAATCTCTTCTCGAACGTTGCCAAACGTTCCAGCCGTGCTCCCGCTGCCCCCTTCCTGCCCATGTCGCGCGCCGAGATGGACAAGCTGGGCTGGGATTCGTGCGACATCATCCTGATCACCGGCGACGCCTACATCGACCATCCCAGTTTCGGCATGGCGCTGGTCGGGCGCCTGCTCGAAGCGCAGGGTTACCGCGTCGGCATCATCAGCCAGCCGGACTGGACCTCCGTGGAGCCGTTCCGCGCGCTCGGCAAGCCCAATTTGTACTGGGGCATCACCGCCGGCAACATGGACTCGATGGTCAACCGCTACACGGCCGACCGCAAGATCCGCTCGGACGACGCCTATACCCCGGACGGCGCGCCCAATAAACGGCCGGACCGCGCCGTGACGGTCTACTGCCAGCGCGCGCGCGAAGCGTTCCCGGGCGTGCCGGTCATCGCCGGTTCGATCGAGGCCTCGCTGCGCCGCATCGCGCATTACGATTACTGGTCGGACAAGGTGCGCCGCTCGGTGCTGTTCGAATCGAAGGCGGACCTGGTCATCTTCGGCAACGCCGAGCGCGCGCTGGTCGACGTCACGCGCCGCATCGCGGCCGGGGAAAACATCAAGCAGATCCGCGACCTGCGCGGCACCGCCTTCCTGGTGCCGCACGGCTGGATGCCGGACGAGGAGTGGACCGTGCATAACTCCACGCGCGTGGACGTGCCGGGCCGCATCGACAAGGTGCCGAACCCGTACGCGATGGCGCTGGAAGATCCGAAGCAGTGCGCGCGCGACAACGCCGGGCCGGAGCCGGATTCACAGCCGATCCTGAAACCGATCGTCATCATGACGCGCGAAGAACGCCAGGCCGCCGCGCGCGAAAAAGCCCGCAAGACCGTGGTGCGCCTGCCGGGTTTCGAGACCGTCAGCGAAGACCCGGTGATGTACGCGCACGCCTCGCGCGTGTTCCACCTCGAGTCGAACCCGGGCAACGCGCGCGCGCTGGTGCAGCAGCACGGCGACCGCGACGTCTGGCTGAACCCGCCGCCGCTGCCGCTCGCCATGGACGAGATGGACAACGTGTACGACCTGCCGTACGCGCGCGCGCCGCACCCGAGCTATGGCAAGGCGCACATCCCGGCCTGGGAAATGATCCGCTATTCGGTCAACATCATGCGCGGCTGCTTCGGCGGCTGCACCTTCTGCTCGATTACCGAGCACGAAGGCCGCATCATCCAGAGCCGCTCGGAGCCGTCGATCCTGCGCGAGATCGAGCTGATCCGCGACACGACCAAGAATTTCGCGGGCACCATCACCGACCTCGGCGGCCCGACCGCCAACATGTACCGCCTGTCGTGCAAGGACAAGAAGATCGAGGAGTCGTGCCGCCGCCTGTCGTGCGTCTACCCGACCATCTGCTCGAACCTGGGCACCGACCACAGCAAACTGATCTCGCTGTACCGCAAGGCGCGCGCGATTCCCGGCATCAAGAAGATCCTGATCGGTTCCGGCCTGCGCTACGACCTGGCCGTGCGTTCGCCCGAGTACGTCAAGGAACTGGTCACGCACCACGTCGGCGGTTTGCTGAAGATCGCGCCGGAGCACACCGAGGAGGGCACGCTTTCCAAGATGATGAAGCCGGGCATCGGCGCCTACGACGAGTTCAAGGCGCTGTTCGACAAGTACTCGAAGGAAGCGGGCAAGAAGCAGTACCTGATCCCCTACTTCATCGCCGCCCACCCGGGCTCGACCGACGAGGACATGCTCAACCTCGCCTTGTGGCTCAAGAAGAACAACTTCCACCTCGACCAGGTGCAGACCTTCACGCCGACCCCGATGGCGATGGCGACCACGATGTACCACAGCGGCAAGAACCCGCTGCACAAGGTCACCGACGAGTCGGAAGAAGTCATCACCGCCAAGAGCGGCAAGACGCGCAAGCTGCATAAAGCCTTCCTGCGCTACTACGATCCGGAAAACTGGCCGGTGCTGCGCGAGGGCCTGAAACGCATGGGCCGCGGCGACCTGATCGGCAATGGCGAGCGTCACCTGGTGCCGCCGCCGGGCAGCGAAGCCGAGGCGGCGCACGAGCGCGGTGAGCGCAAGCACCTGCCGCTGGTGGCCGAAGCCAGAAGCGCCGCGCCGAAGGGCCGCGTGATCGAAGTGGCGGCGCGCCGTGGCGCCCAGCCGCGTGGCGAGGAACGTGTCTTCGCGCGCGGGGGCGATCGTGCCCCGGCCGGTGGCGGATTCGCGCCGCCTCCGGGCAAGGCCAAGGCCGGCATCCTGTCGACCATCAAGGCCAAGCCGAGGGCAGGGCGCAAGTAAAGGGCTCGCGCTTAATAAAGTCGCAAATGAAACCGGGGCGCAGGCTCCGGTTTTTTTTCGTCCCGAGCACTACGCTGGGGACGCCAGGCAGCCGTTTCAATCCGTGGCCTCATGACCACAGTCAAGATATCTGACTAGCGCCATAGTCGAATTGTGCAAGGGGCGTTTCTAAAACCATGTAAGATAGTTCTTTGAGGAAACAACCGTTTAATTGCGACCATCATTTTACGGTAAGTTCATGAAAGAACCGTGGTGATCGATATTCAGACCTTCATGCTGGCGCTCGGCGTCGGCAATGTCGCTTTTGCGCTGCTGATGGCGTGCTACATGCACGGCGCCGAGCGCAGCCTGGCGCTGCGCGACTGGATGTGGGCGCGCCTGGCATGTGGCCTGGGCGAATGCGCCTGGTGGATCGCACCGCGCATGGGATCGCACGTCTTCGAGGTGTTCGCGCTGGGCGTCTGGATCGGCGGGGTTCTGCTCGAAGTGGCCGCGTATTGCCGTTTCTTCGGTTTTCGCAGCTTGTGGCGTTTGATGCCGGTACCGATCGGAATCGCTATCGTCACGATTGGATGTGCGCTGTTCGCCGGCGCATCGCGCACGCAGATGACTGCAGTCGTCGGCGGCCTGATCGCCGTGTACACCTTCAATGCATCAGTGGTACTGCTGGATCTGCGCAAGAAGCGCACGCTGCTCGAGCGCATCATCGGCGTCAACGACGTGCTGTATGCGCTCGCGATCGGTATCTGGCTGGTGGTGGAAAAAGGCGCCAATGCGGGCGGCACGACTGTCATCGGCGGCCTCGCCTACCTGGCCAGCTACCTCCTGATGATCGTCACCGGCTTCGGTTTCCTGTTGATGTGCAAGCAGCGCGACGATCGCCAGATGCAGCGCATGGCCACGATCGATTCGCTGACCGATGCGCTGAACCGGCGCGCCTTTTTCGAGCGCGCCGAAAGCGCGCGCCAGCTGACGCTGCGCCTGCGCAAGCCGCTGGCGCTGCTGATGCTCGACCTCGACCACTTCAAGCAGCTCAACGACAACTTCGGCCATGCCTGCGGCGACCAGGCGCTGCGCCTGTTCGCCGACACCGCGCGCGGCGTGCTGCGCGATCCGGATCTGCTGGGCCGCCTGGGCGGCGAGGAATTCGCGCTTGCGCTGCCCGGCACGCCGCTGGAGGGCGCGCTGCAGGCCGCCGAACGCCTGCGCGTCACGCTCAGCCAAGCCGTGATCGACTGCGCCCCGACTTACCGCATGAGCGTCAGTATCGGCCTGGTGATGGTGGAGCCGAACGAGGAACTGACCGCGGCGCTGGCGCGCGCCGACCACGCGCTGTATGCCGCCAAGACCGGCGGGCGCAACCGCGTCGAAGTCGGGCCGGCGATCTTCAAGAGCGCCTGACGCCGAGGCGCCGGCGGCATCGTGCTGCGCGATCTCAAGCGAGGCAAACCTGCTCGCTATATTGCCCGTCGAGGCGCGCGATAGTCCTGCTCCTGCCCGCCAACCGCCCCGGCCCAGTCGAGGGCGGCGCGCTCGCTATCAATATCGGCGGGGACGTCGTCGAGCACCATCACCTCGTTTTGCTCCGGCAGCACGAGCGTCGGCAGATACCCTTCGAAGCCATCCTCGTCGATCACCGCCCGGGTCATCTCGATGAATTGGTCGATCATGACTTGCGCTGGAACGCCGACCCCAGCATGGCGGCATCGAAGCCCGGCGTGCCGCTGCCGTCGACGGCGTAGCGGTACAGCACCGCCGAATAGATACCGGTCAGGGTCGCATGGACCAGCGCGCATGCCAGCACGGCCAGCACGACGAACACGGCGGCGGCGACGAACAGCCATGGGCTGAGCGCGGCTGCGACGGGCACCAGCACGATCGCCAGCACGGCGATGGCGCCGGCCAGCCCGAAGTACACCAGGCCGAAGGCGGCGCCAAGGCCGGTCTGGCCGACCAGGTTTTCGCCCCAGGTGCGCTTGAGCAAGCTGGCGCTTTCCGAAATCGAGTCGATCGCGCCACCGTTGCGCGTGACGATGACGGGCACCACCAGGTAGGTCGCCACCGCCCAGCCGGCGCCGATCAGGCCGACGATCAGGCGGCCGATGAAGCCGACGCGCTCCTGGATGCTGCGCAGGATCACGCCGATGGTGGCCGAGATGACGGCGTAGCCGAGGATCGCGCCGAGACGGCTGTTGGCGATGCGCAGGCCGTCGCCCAGCGTCGGGCTGCCGCCGTCGAGCCGGACCATGACCGCGCCGACCAGCGCCGTGTTGAAATAAAAGATGACGAAGTATTGGACCACGTAGAACAGGAAGGCGGCCGAATACAGGCCGGAGCGGCCCAGGCCGTCGATCGACTTGAAGCCGAACAGGGGCAGCAGGAAGGCGGCGACGACCAGCATCATCGTGACGCCGGAGATCACCGGGAACAACATCAGGTGGTTGTCGCGGCGCAGGATGCGCGCGCTTGCGCGGACGAGATCGAAACTGCGCTTGAAGCGATCGAACATGGCGGACTCCTTGGTTGACGGGGGTGTCAACAAAAGAGGTTACCAGAACGCAAGAGTCGGAAAGTCGAATTCTCACGACGCCCGAAAAGAAAAAAGGCCCGGCAAGCGGACCTTTTTTCATGCATCTGGCGGAGCGGACGGGGCTCGCCCACGTGCCGCGGGCCGCGGAATCGCTTGCAAGCGATTCCCTTCGAGCCCCGAACCGGATCTCCCGCAGGGGAGATCCTCTGTACCTGAAAAGAAAAAAGGCCCGGCAAGCGGACCTTTTTTCATGCATCTGGCGGAGCGGACGGGGCTCGAACCCGCGACCCCCGGCGTGACAGGCCGGTATTCTAACCAACTGAACTACCGCTCCGTTTTACTTTGATCGGTGCTTCATTTTCCGATACCTAGGATGGTGGGCGCTGAGAGGCTCGAACTCCCGACCTAATCCTTGTAAGGGATCCGCTCTACCAACTGAGCTAAGCGCCCTCTTGCGAGGTATCTTGCAACGTTTGTCATCACGTCTGAAGAGGCACGCATCATAGCCTCCGGTTCAAAGCTGCGCAAGAGGTTTTCCGAAAAAATTGAACATTTCGACGCGCCATGCAAAGTGCATATATCACAAAGTGTTGTATGTAAGCTGCTGGAAAACTTATCCCTTGCATAAGGATAATCATATATTCGACAATGTCGCCTTTGATAAACCGACATGTAAAGACATCAACAAGATGCGGCGTCGGTTGCGCGGCCCTCAGGCGGCCGCCGGGAACGAGGAATAGCGGAGACACGCGGCTTTTTTACTCTTCCCTAGGAAAAAAACTCAATGAACAAAATGTCCAAGATGCATAAGCGCGTCATCGCCGCGCATGGCGCGCTGCTCGCACTGGCGACCCTGCCGGTCGGCGCCGCCCTGGCCCAGACCGCACAAACCGATCAGTCGTCCCAGACGACCCAGCTGCAGACCGTGACCGTGACCGCCCAGCGCCGCGCCGAGAATATCAAGGACGTGCCGGTGTCGGTGTCGACCATCAAGGGCGACAAGCTGGACGTGCTGATGTCCGGCGGCGACGACATCCGCGTGCTGGCCGCCAAGGTCCCGAGCTTGAACATTGAGTCTTCCAACGGCCGCACCTTCCCGCGCTTTTACATCCGCGGCTACGGCAATACCGACTTCTCGACCTTCGCGTCGCAGCCGGTGTCGCTGGTGTACGACGACATCGTCCAGGAAAACGGCATCCTGAAAGGTTTCCCGATCTTCGACGTCGCCGGCGTCGAAGTGCTGCGCGGTCCGCAGGGCACCCTGTTCGGCCGTAACACCCCGGCCGGCGTGGTCAAGTTCGATTCCGAGAAGCCGAACACGAAAAAGCTCGAGGGCTACTACAACGTGTCGGCCGGCACCCACGCCACCGAGAGCCTCGAAGGCGCCGTCAACATCCCGCTGTCGAAGGAATGGGCGATGCGCGTGTCGACCCTGCGCCAGCGCCGCGACGACTACGTCAGCAACTACAGCGACCTCGCCAAGACCCACAAGACCGGCGACCTGGACGGCTATAACGAGCATGCCGAACGTGTCCAGATCATGTACGCCCCGACGGACGGCACCTTCACCGCGCTGTTCAACGCCCACGAGCGCGTCACCGACGGCAGCGCGCGCCTGTTCCGCGCCAACCTGATCCAGAAGGGCACGAACGACTTCGCGCCGGGTACTGACCTGAACAGCATCGTCACCAACGCCCTCAACAACCAGAGCCTGAAGACCACCGGCACCAACCTGCGCCTGACCTGGGACCTGGGCGACGTCAAGCTGTACTCGATCACCGGCTACGAAGGCGTCGACCATTACTACAGCCGCGGCGACATCGACGGCGGCATCCCCGCCGGCCCGGGCGTGGTCCCGTTCCAGGTGCAGACCGGCGGCGGCCTGAAGGACCTGAGCCAGTGGTCGCAGGAATTCCGTCTCGAATCGAAGAACAGCGGCCCGCTGAACTGGCAGGCCGGCGTGTACTACTTCAATGAAGATGCGACCGGTTACAGCAACAACTACGACAGCACCACCCAGGCCCAGACTTCGCACGTCGAGTCGAACCAGAAGAACAAGGCCGGCGCCGTGTTCGGTTCGGTCACCTACGCGGTCAACGATGCCTTCACGGTGCGCGGCGGCGTGCGTTACACCGATGACAAGAAAGACTTCATCACGCTGGCCCACGACAACGTCGTCCTGATCGGACCGGCCGGCGTCAACGAGAGCAAGAGCAAGGTGAGCTGGGATGCCTCCGGCACCTACAAGCTGACCAACGACGTCAACCTGTACGCGCGCGTCGCCACCGGTTTCCGCGCCCCGTCGATCGCCGCCGCTTCGGCGTCGGTGCCGGTGACGGTCGCGGATGCCGAGACCATCACCTCGTACGAAGGCGGTATCAAGGCCGACCTGTTCGAGCGCCGCGCCCGCGTCGCGTTCTCGCTGTACGACTATGAAGTCAAGAACCAGCAGCTGACCGTGGTTGGCGGCAACTCCAACGTCACCAAGCTGATCAACGCCGCCAAGTCGTCCGGCCGCGGCGCCGAGCTCGAGCTCGAAGGCATCGTCACGCCGTCGCTGCGCCTGAACGCCAGCGCATCGTACAACTTCACCGAGATCAAGGATCCGAACCTGTACGTCGCCAAGTGCGCCCAGTGCACGATCACCGACCCGATCGCCGCCAACGGCCTGGTGTCGATCAACGGCAACGCACTGCCGCAGGCGCCGCACTGGATCGCGAACGCGTCGGCGCGCTACGGCATCCCGGTCGGCGACGGCGAGTTCTTCGTCTACACCGACTGGTCGTGGCGTTCGAAGATCAACTTCTTCCTGTACGAAGCCGCCGAGTTCACCGGCAAGCCGTTGACCGAAGGCGGCGTGCGCGTCGGCTACACCTGGGCGGAAGGCAAGTACGAACTGGCCGCGTTCGCCCGCAACGTCCTCGACCAGCGCCGCATCACCGGCGCCATCGACTTCAACAACCTGACCGGCTTCACCAACGAGCCGCGCGTCTTCGGTTTGCAGTTCAAGGGCAACTTCTGATCTGAACGCATGACGTGAAACGGGTCGCGCGCGACGCGGCCCATGCGAAGTCCGACACCCTGCACAGCGCACGCTGGCAGGGTGTTTTTGTTTGACATGAAAAAATCCGGAAGGCACCTCGTACGCTTTCTGGTATCACCATGTGGCGCCGATGTCGGACGCTGTACGTGACGAGCTGCGGCGCGCTGCACTGCCTGCAGCGATAGGCAAGGGTGGCAGGGCAAGCCTGCAGCCGCATGCGGTAACAGGCCGCGAAGAAACGCGGCCTTTTTTATCGCCCTACCGCAGCGTCCTGCAACGGGGGGAGATTTAACAATTATCTGTTCCAGATCAATACGAATACCTGAGCAGTCGATCAACGCCTGAAAGTCAATACAAAAGTGTAATCGATGGGTCTTTTGCCTAGGAATATGTTCTTCTGTCGATTTCACAATTTCCCGAACAATATAGGTTTTAGCGCTACCGCATGGCAGATCTGTTGTATTTGCATCGAATTCAATTGTGAAATTTCCGCGTACATATAAAGTTCGCGCTACTCTGCCTTATCCGCTTTCAGACGGAAATTCGGCGTGCTGATCTGGCGCTGAATAAAACGAGATCTCAAGCATTCGTGCTTGCGGAAAATCAAAAACTTGATGCTTTTCTTTATTAAGGAAGAAACATGAAGTCTCAGCAATCGATCACCCCTGCAGTCCTGAAGTTGTGCGCCGCCGCCGTCATCGGCCTGGGCGCCGCCGCCAGCACCGGCGTCTCGGCCGCGCCGGCGTCGCAGGTGGCCGCCATCGGCGACCAGACCGACCGCCTCATCGTCAAATACAAGGAGGATGCCGCGCCGATGTCGGTCAAGGGCAATGCCGCCGCCGTTGCACAACTGAAGGCCGCGCCGCTCGCGAGCACCCGCAGGGCGCTGCTCGACAGCGTCGGCCAGAAGCACGGCACGCAAATGAAAGAGCTGCACTCGATCGCCACCGGCGCCCGCATCCTCAAGCTCGACCGCAAGATGGGGCTGGCGGACGTGCGCAAGGTCGCGGCCGACCTGGTCGCCAGCGATCCGAACGTCGAGTACGCCGAGCCGGACCGCATGATGCACGCGCTGCTCACCCCGAACGACACCAGCTACAGCCAGCAGTGGGATTATTACGAGGCCACCGGCGGCATCAACATGCCGGCCGCCTGGGACAAGTCGACCGGGGCCGGCGTCAAGGTCGCCGTGATCGACACCGGCTACCGCCCGCACGCGGACCTGTCCGGCCAGTTCCTGCAAGGTTATGACTTCATCTCCGACGCCACCATCGGCAACGACGGCAACGGCCGCGACAGCGACGCCAGCGACCCGGGCGACTGGGTCACCGCCGGCGAATGCGGCAGCGGCCAGCCAGCCGAGAACTCGAGCTGGCACGGCACCCACGTGTCCGGCACCATCGCCGCGCTGACCAACAACGGCAGCGGCGTCGCCGGCATCGCCTACGGCGCCAAGATCGTGCCCTTGCGCGTGCTCGGCAAGTGCGGCGGCTACACCTCGGACATCGCCGACGCCATCGTCTGGGCCTCGGGCGGCAGCGTCTCGGGTGTCCCGGCCAACGCCAACCCGGCGCGCGTGATCAGCATGTCGCTGGGCGGCGGCGGCGCCTGCGACACCACGACGCAAAACGCGATCAACAGTGCGCGCTCGCGCAACACCGTGGTCGTGGTCGCGGCCGGCAACGAGGCACAGAACGCCAGCAATTCGAGTCCGGCCAACTGCTCGGGCACGATCGTCGTGGCGGCGACCAACCGTTCGGGCGGGCGCGCATCCTACTCGAACTACGGCACCATCGTGACGATCGCGGCCCCGGGCGGCGACACCGGCGCCGGCATCCTGTCGACGCTGAACGCCGGCACCACCACGCCGGGCGCCGACAGCTACGCGTTCTACATGGGCACGTCGATGGCGACCCCGCACGTCTCCGCCGTGGTCGCGTTGATGCTGGCCAAGAACCCGAACCTGACCCCGGACGACGTCGCCGCGCGCCTGAAGTCGAGCGCGCGCGCCTTCCCGGCCAGCTGCTCGGGCTGCGGCGCCGGCATCCTCGATGCATCGGCCGCAATCGACGCCGCCACCGGCGCGGGCTCGGGCACCGGCACCACGATCTCGGAAACCGAGTCGAACAACACGGTCAGCACCGCCAACAAGGTGACGACGTCCGGCACGACGGTCAACGGTACGATGTCGAGCAGCTCGGACACCGACTACTTCTCGGTCTCGCTCCCGGCCGGCAAGACCCTGGCGTCGACCCTGACCCCGAACTCGAGCTCGGACTACGACCTGAGTATCTACAACTCGGCCGGTACCCAGATCACGTCCAGCACCAACGGCACCGGCGCGGTCGATTCGGCATCGGTGGTCAACAACGGCACGACGGCGGTGACGGTGTATGTGCGCGTGGTCTACTACAGCGGCGGCACCGGCTCGACCAGCGGCAAGTACACGCTGAAGCTGGTGTGGTAAGCCGGACGTAGCATGAGCAGCATGCACGCTCGCACGGGCGTGCGTTGTCTGGAATTTTCTTAATATTCAATTACTTGAGAAAAATTTCCTGCGGTAAATTACCCAAAAACGGCCCCAAGCGGGCCGTTTTTTATTACGCTGCAGGATAGCTTTATTCCCTTCGCATCGTTCCCCAGAGTTACTTCCCAAGGAAACAAATGACGCAGCGTCACACGTCCCTCATCGTATCGGCCCTCATGGGCGCCTTGCTCGCCGCCGGGCCGTTGGCCATGGCGCATGCCGGCCAGCAGGACGGCAACAAGACGCCCCACTTCATCACCCAGACCGACCGCCTGATCGTCAAATACAAGGACGCCGCGCAAGGCGTCGACGTCAACGCCGTAGACGGCAAGATCGTGCCCCCGGCTGCTGCCGCCGCGAATCTTGCTGTGATTCCGGCCGCGCGCCAGGCGATCCTCGACCGCGCCGGCCAGCAGTTCGGCGCCACCCTGCGCGCGCTGCGCGCAACCGCCGGCGGCGCCCACGTGTTCCAGCTGAACCACACGATGACGCTCGATCAGGCGCGCCAGCTGGCCGCCGAGCTGAAGGCGCGCGACAGCAACGTCGAGTACGCCGAGCCGGACCGCATCATGACCGCCCAGGCGACCCCGACCGATCCAAGCTACGGCCAGCAGTGGGACCTGTTCGAGAGCGCCGGCGGCATCAACGCCCCGGCCGCCTGGGACCGCTCGACCGGCGCCGGCGTCAACGTCGCCGTGATCGACACCGGCTACCGCCCGCACGCCGACCTGGCCGACCAGATCCTGCAAGGCTACGACTTCATCACCAACACCACCATCGCCAACGACGGCAACGGCCGCGACAGCGACGCCAGCGATCCGGGCGACTGGACCACGGCCGGCCAATGCGCGGCGGGCGTGCCGGCGGCCGACGAAAACTCGAGCTGGCACGGCACCCACGTGGCCGGCACCATCGCCGCCAAGGCCAACAATGGCATCGGCGTGGCGGGCATCGCCTGGAACGCGAAGATCGTCCCGGCGCGCGTGCTCGGCAAATGCGGCGGCTACACCTCGGACATCGCCGACGCCATGATCTGGGCCTCGGGCGGCAGCGTCTCGGGCGTGCCGGCCAACGCCAACGTGGCGCGCGTACTGAACCTGTCGCTGGGCGGCAGCGGCGCCTGCGACACCACCACGCAAAACGCGATCAACAGCGCGCGCTCGCGCGGCGCCGTGGTCGTGGTCGCGGCGGGTAACTCGAACACCGAGGCCAGCACCAGCAGCCCGGCCAACTGCGCCGGCGTGATCGCGGTGGCGGCGACCGGCCGCACCGGCGGCAAGGCCTCGTACTCGAATACCGGCAGCATCGTGACCATCGCGGCCCCGGGCGGCGACAACGGGGCCGGCATCCTGTCGACGCTGAACGCCGGCACCACCACGCCGGGCGCGGACAGCTATGCCTATTACATGGGCACCTCGATGGCGACCCCGCATGTGGCCGGCGTCGTCGCGCTGATGCTGTCGGCCAATCCGAACCTGACCCCGGACGACGTCGCCGCCAAGCTGAAGTCGACCGCGCGCGCCTTCCCGGCCGCCTGCCCGGGTTGCGGCGCCGGCATCGTCGACGCCGGCGCGGCCGTGAACGCGGCGCTCGGCGGCGCGAGCACGACGCCGGCGCCGGCCCCGGCGCCGGTCGCGCCGACGATCGCGGAAACCGAGTCGAACAACACCGTCACCACCGCCAACAAGATCGCGACCTCGGGCACGATCGTCAACGGCACCATCGCCAACAGCGCGGATACGGATTATTTCGTGGTCCAGCTCCCGGCCGGCAAGACCCTGAGCGCGACCCTGAGCCCGAACGCCAGCTCGGACTACGACCTTTACATCTACAATGCAGCGGGCACGCGCCTGGCCTACAGCGCCAAGGACGGCAATGGCGTGGTGGAAGCGGCATCGACCGCCAACACCGGCACGACGGCCGCGGCGCGCTACGTGCGCGTGGTGTATTACCGCGGCGGCACCGGCGCCACCAACGGCAAGTATTCACTGAAGCTGGCCTGGTAATCCGGGTAGTTGAGGCTGTTTGAGCCAGGTTGAAATAACAGGTCCATTCCGGCGAACCGGGGTGGGCCTTTTTGTCATTGGCTTGCACAACAACATCGCTTCGGCGATACTGTATGCAATTACAGTATGAACGACCCCGTCCGCAAGATCATCCACTGCGATTGCGATTGTTTCTACGCGTCCGTCGAGATGCGGGATGACCCGTCGCTGCGTGGACGGCCGCTGGCGGTCGGTGGACGGCCGGACCAGCGCGGCGTGGTCGCCACCTGCAATTACGAAGCGAGACGGTACGGCATCCACTCGGCGATGGCGACGGCGCAGGCGATCAAGCTGTGTCCGGATCTGCTGATGATCCCGCCGAACATGGAGAAGTACCGCATCGCTTCGCGCCAGATCATGGAGATCTACCAGGACTACACGGAACTCGTGGAGCCGCTGTCGCTGGACGAAGCCTACCTGGACGTGACGAATTCGCCACACTGCAAGGGCAGCGCCACCCTGATCGCGCAGGAGATCCGGCGCCGCATCTTCGACACCGTCGGCATCACGGCCTCGGCCGGGGTGGCGCCGAATAAATTCGTGGCCAAGATCGCGAGCGACTGGAACAAGCCGGATGGATTGTTTCTGGTCCGCCCGGATGAAGTCGACGCGTTCGTCTCCGCGCTGCCGGTCAAGAAATTGCACGGTGTCGGGAAAGTGACGGCGGCCAAGATGAACGGGCTCGGCGTCCAGACCTGCGCCGACCTGCGCAACTGGAGCATGGCGCGGCTGCAGGAGCATTTCGGCTCGTTCGGCGCGCGCCTGTACGATTTATGCCGCGGGATCGACGACCGCGAGGTCAACCCGGTGCGTGAACGCAAATCGATCAGCACCGAAGAAACGTACACACCCGACGTGCCGGATCTGCCGGCCTGCCTGGCGCTGTTGCCCGAGCTGATGGAGCATTTGCAAGGCCGTATCAAGAGAAACAATGCCGACAAGTTCATCAACAAATTATTCGTGAAAATTAAATTTTCCGACTTCCAGCAAACGACGGTCGAGTGCGTCGGCCATGCGCCCAACCTGGAAACCTACCGGCGCCTGATGGAAACCGGCTGGCAGCGCGCCAGCCGCCCGGTGCGCCTGCTCGGCGTCGGCGTACGCCTGGCCGACGTCGAGCAAGTCGAGCAACTGAGCTTGTTTGACGAACGCACAACACACTGAAAAACCCTTACCGACGACCTGAAGATTGCTGCTCGGCAGCGTGTAGAATGTCGTTCCTTCGAAATACTGGATAACTCGACTAACGTTATGTGGTTCAAGAATCTGCAGATTTACCGCTTGCCCGCTCCCTGGGCGTTCACCCCTGAACAAATGGAAGACGCGCTGCAATCGCAAGCGTTCGTACCGGCCAACAGCAATGAGCTGCTGCAGCAAGGCTGGGATTCGCCGCGCGGCAATGGCAAGCTGGTGCACGTGGTGAACAAGCAGATGCTGATGATGCTGGGCACCGAAAAGAAACTGCTGCCGAGCTCGGTCATCAACCAGGTCGCCAAGGCGCGCGCCGCCGAGCTGGAAGAGCAGCAGGGCTTCCCGCCGGGCAAAAAGGCGATGAAGGAACTCAAGGAGCGCGTCGCCGACGAGCTGCTGCCGCGCGCCTTCTCGATCCGCAGCAATACCTGGGTCTGGGTCGATCCGGTCAACGGCTGGCTGGTCGTCGATGCCGCCAGCCCGTCGAAAGCCGACGACGTCATCAAGCTGCTGCTCAAGGCCGTGGACAAGATGCCGCTGGAATCGCTGCGCGTGCAGCGCTCTCCGGTGGGCGTGATGACCGCCTGGCTGGAATCGGACGAGGCGCCGTACAACTTCACGATCGACCAGGATACCGAGCTGCGCGCCACCGGCGAAAGCAAGGCGACCGTGCGTTACGTAAAACACTCGCTCGATCCGGAAGACATCCGCCGCCACATCTCCTCGGGCAAGCAGTGCACGCGCCTGGCGATGACCTGGACCAGCCGCATCTCGTTCACGCTGACCGAGCAGCTGGCCGTCAAGTCGATCAAGCCGCTCGACGTGATCAAGGAAGGCGAAACCATCACCTACAGCGACGACGAGCGTTTCGACAACGACATCATGCTGATGACCGGCGAACTGGCCAAGCTGCTGGCCGACCTGGTCGAGGCGCTGGGCGGGGAAGCCAAGGCGTAAGGCAGGTAAGAAACCTGGAACCCCGCCTGCGCGGGGACGAGGAAAAACGGCCCGGGTGCATGCCCGGGCCGTTTTTCGTTCATGCGCGTGCGTACGTGTGTACGCGCGCGCGAGGGCGCTTACTTGGCCGCCGCGGCTTCCTCGCTGGTCGACGGTTCCTTGGCTGCGCCGGCGCCGGCGCCGGCTTGCTCGGACTGGCCGCTGGTGTAGGTCGCGCCCTGGCGGTTCGCGTGCGGGGCCGGCTTGCCCGGCATCGGCGGCAAGGCCTTGGCCTGTTCCAGGTCGATGCCGGCCACTTCCGCCACGCGGCGGCCGTAGTCCTCGTCGCAGTGCCACAGGTGCCAGACCATGCGCAGCTGGATCACCTCCGGGCACTTCTTGAGATCGCCGCCGACGTTGTTGACCAGGTCATCGCGCTCCCAGTCCTGGAAGCTGCGGTAGCGGTCGCCGGCCTGCTTGTAGTCGGCGGCGGTGCTGGTGGTCTGGTAGCGGCCCAGGTGGCCCTGCACGTACTGGTGATAGTCCTTTGCCGGTTGCGGCGCTTCGCTCAGGCCGCCCAGCAGGCTCGGTTCGTAATTGATGTGTTTCTCTTCACCGCCGCCATCGACGTAGAACGCCATCTGGCCGTCGCGCTGGTTGGTGCGGGCGCGCGCCTTTTCCTGCGGCGCATTGATCGGCAGCTGGAGGTAGTTGGGACCGACGCGGTAGCGCTGGGTGTCGGAGTAGGACAGGGTACGGCCCTGCAGCATCTTGTCGTCGGAAAAGTCGATGCCATCGACCAGCACACCGGTGCCGAACGCCGACTGCTCGGTCTCGGCGAACACGTTGTCCGGATTCTTGTCGAGCACCATGCGGCCTACCGGCAGCAGCGGGAACTGGTCTTCGGGCCAGCGCTTGGTGTCGTCGAGCGGGTCGAAGTCGAGCTCGGGATGCTCGCCGTCGGCCATGATCTGCACGCAGAATTCCCATTCCGGATAGTCGCCGCGTTCGATCGCGTCGTACAAATCGCGCGTGGCGTGGCTGGTGTCCTGGCCCTGGATCTCGGCCGCTTGTGGCGAGGTCAGGTTGCGCACGCCCTGCTTGGGCTGCCAGTGGAATTTCACCAGGTGCGCGATGCCCTGGTCGTTCACCAGTTTATAGGTGTTCACGCCCGAGCCTTCCATCTCGCGGTAGTTGGCCGGGATGCCCCACGGGCTCTTGACCCAGGTCACCATGTGCAGCGACTCGGGGTGGTTCGCGATGAAATCGTAGAAGCGCCACGGCTCCTGCTGGTTGGTGACCGGATCCGGCTTGAAGGCGTGGATCATGTCCGGGAACTTGATCGCGTCGCGGATGAAGAACACCTTCAGGTTATTGCCGACCAGGTCCCAGTTGCCTTCGACGGTCTTGAACTTGACCGCGAAACCGCGCGGGTCGCGCGCCGTCTCCGGCGATTCCTTGGCGCCGATCACGGTCGAGAAACGCACGAACATCGGCGTCTGCACGCCGACTTCGTTCAGCACCCTAGCGCGCGTGTACTTGCTGGCGGGTTCGTCGCCGATCTTGCCGTAAGCCTCGAAGTAGCCGTGGGCGCCGGTACCGCGCGCGTGCACCACGCGCTCCGGGATGCGTTCACGGTCGAAATGGGTGATCTTTTCGATGAACTGGTAGTTCTCGAGGGTGGCCGGACCGCGTTCGCCAACCGAGCGCAGCGATTGGTTGTCGCGCACGGGGTGGCCCTGGCGGGTAGTCAAGGTGGGGCGCTGCTCGTTCATTTGTTTCCTCCTCAATCAAGGTAAGAAACATTATAGGATTTGACGAAACCGCGCAGCGTTCGCTAGCCCTCCGGCAAAAAGCCTTGTCAGAGTGGCTGGAACACGCCTGCCGCGCGGTTTTTCGTCACATTGTCCCATGTAAATACTTTGCCGTTCATCGCAACATACACGCCCGGCGGCAGCACTTGCGCCACGCCGCAGGCGAAGCCGAAGTTGAACAGCGCATCCGAATTGGCGATTTCGTAAGGAATCATGGCGCCGGTGAAGACGATGGTCTTGTCGCTGGTGCCCTCGGCCGCGCCCAGTACCTGCGCCGTGTCGCGCATGGTGTCGGTGCCGTGCACGATCACGATCGCCTTTTCCGCCGCAGCCTGGCAAGCGCCCAGCACCTTGTGGCGGTCGGTGTCCTGCATGTCGAGCGAGTCGAGCAGCGATACGACCTCGAGCTCGACCGGCACCGTGAGGCGCGCGCGCTTGATAACCTCCGGCAAATGACTGTCAGCAAAGCCGAGCACGCCATTCAATTCGTTATAGTGTTTATCGAAGGTGCCGCCGGTGGCGATGATACGCAAAGTCATAATTATTTGGTAACTGAGTAAAAAAAGGTGGGTAATGATAGCCGCAACGGTAGTGTACCGTCCCGCCTCTGCGATAGAATCATCCAGCTCAGATGAGTGTCCCCGGGCCTTGTAAACCTACTGCGCGTTGCATTTTTGGCCTGCGATGCTCCGCGACGGCGGACCGGCTGTACTTGAGTACAGCTGCGCGTCTCGGCCAAAACTGCTGCCGCTCGCTACGGTTTCCAAGGCCCGGGCGTTTTCTTTAGAGCTTATGCCAACTTCTTCCATGAAACCCGTCGCACCCGGAACTGTCATTTTCCATCGCCATCGCGGTTATGGCGTCATCACCCACGTCAACCTGTTGACCGGCTGGATCTCGGCCCGCTTTGGCAACGAAGCGCGCACGCTCGACCTGAATCTGTCGAGCGACGAGGTGCAGCACGCCGACGGCGAGGCGATCCGGTTCCGCCGCTCGCCGCCGGACCGCATGCCGCACGCGCGCCTGATGGCGATGGTGCACGAGCTGCACAAGGCCGGCTACCAGAAGCTGTATCTGCATTCCTGGCCCAAGCCCTCCGGCCTGCACTGGCGCTGGCATTTGTTCGCCGGCCAGCGCGACTGGATGAACCGTCCCTGGCGCGAAGGCTGGTACGGTTCGGGCGCCGACTACAACAACAACCCGGTGATGGGCTGGGGCGACGCGCCCGGCGCCACGACCGATGAACTCATCCATGCGCTGGCCAAGTTCGATCCCGAAGGCCTCGCGCGCGCGCTCGGGCGCGACGACGACCACACCGCCTGGTTCGCCAATGCCTGCGATGCCTTGCTGCCGGGTTACACCTACTCGTTCGACATGGCGCCGATGCAAAAGAACGCCAACGGCGGCCTGATCGAAGAACCGCCGGTGCCGATCGTACCGGTGCGCGCCGGCTTGCCGGCTTATGCCGGCCGCACGATCGGCTGGCCGCCGGGATGGCACGGCCTGTGGACGCGCCGTCACGCCATGCCGATGCGCCGCCCGAATTTCACGGGCGAGCCGGAGCTGCGCTGATTCATCGGGCTTGCGCGTGACCGCTGCGTCACGCGCATTCCATCATTCGCACGCGAGCATTCGCCAGCGATCATTCGCAAGCCATCATTTCGCCAGCGCTTCCGGATTCAGGATATTGCTCGGCTTGCCCTCCGCAAAATTCACCACGTTCTCGAACGCCGTCCTGAAATACAGCTCGTAACTGTCCTGCTCGACATAACCGAGGTGCGGCGTCGCCAGCACGGTCGGGATTTTCAATAACGGCGCATCCTCGGGCAGCGGCTCGCTGGCGAACACGTCCAGCGCCGCATAGCCCGGCCGCCCGCGATGCAGCGCGGTTTCCAGCGCGCCTTCCTCGACCAGCTCGGCGCGGCTCGTGTTGACGAACAGCGCATCCGGCTTCATGCGCGCCAGATCCGCCGCCGTGACGATGCCCCGCGTCGCGTCCGACAGGCGCAGATGCAGGCTGAGTACGTCGGCCGCTTCGAAAAAGGCTGCGCGCGAGGGCGCGGCCATCAGGCCGTCGTGCGCGGCCGCGGCACGGCTGCCATCGCTTCCCCATACCATCACCTGCATGCCGAAAGCCTTGCCGTAGCCGGCGATCGTCTTGCCGATCTTGCCGTAGCCCCAGATCGCCAGCGTGCGGCCCTTGAGCGTCCTGCCCAGGCCGTTGAGCTCGGGATTGATCGACGCCGTCTGCCACAACCCCTCCTTGAGGTTATTGGCATAAGGCAGGATCTTGCGACTCGCCGCCATGATCAGCGCCCACGTCAGCTCGGCCGGGGCCACCGGCGAGCCGACGCCTTCCGCAATGGCGATGCCCGCTTCGGTGGCGGCCGCCACGTCGATGTGGCCGGACACCTTGCCGGTTTGCGAGATCAGGCGCAGGTTGGGCAAGCGCGACAGCAGGTTGCGCGCAAACGCGGTGCGCTCGCGGATCAACACCAGCGCGTCGTAAGGCGCCAGGCGGATCGCAAGCTGACCGACGCCGCGCGCCGAGCTATTGAAGACTTTGACCTCGTGGCCGTCCAATAATTCGAAGCATTTCAGCTTGCGCACAGCATCTTGATAGTCATCAAGGATTGCGATTTTCATGGGGTTTTAATGTTGTTAGTGGGCAGAAAGTAATGAAATAACAGAATCAAAGCGATCGCAAATAACCTACTACATTGGTCAACCAAAACCACTACATTTTTGTTGTTGAAGCATTTGAAACGCGATGGTGCAGGTGTAGAATCGACCAGACATAAGAACTCGCGATGACTGATTGACATCACTTGCGAGCAGCAGCAACGTTCCATCCAGCCGGGAAGTGTTACCGCCGCTGGCGACAAGACCGCCGTAGCCCACGAGGCGCCAATCGACGACGATCCTGCCGGGAACCGAAGACAACCAGGACTTCGAACCGCCGCAGTGCGCTTCTTGCGCCGTCATCGCAGCAGCGAGCTTTGAACCGCCCGCCGTTCGAAGTGCCACGCATTCTTAATTGGCAATTGGAGGCACTATGAATCAACCTGTGATGGGCGGCGTCGCCGCACTGAAGGTCCCTGCACACGTCAAGCATAATCGATTGATCAACTGGGTAGCGGAAATCGCCGCGCTCACCAAGCCGGACGCCGTCTACTGGTGCGATGGCTCCGCGGAAGAATACGACCGCCTGTGCGCCCAAATGGTCGAGGCCGGCACAATGATGCGCCTCAACCCGGAAAAACGCCCGAATTCCTATCTTGCCCATTCGGACCCCAGCGACGTCGCGCGGGTCGAAGACCGCACCTTCATCTGTTCGGCGACCCGCGAGCAGGCCGGCCCGACCAACAACTGGGTCGATCCCCAGGAAATGCGCCAGACCATGCACAGCCTGTTCGACGGCTGCATGGCCGGCCGCACGCTGTACGTGGTGCCGTTCTCGATGGGGCCGCTGGGTTCGCCGATCGCCCACGTCGGCGTCGAACTGTCCGATTCGCCTTACGTCGCCGTCAACATGCGCATCATGACGCGCATGGGCAAGGCGGTGTACGACGTGCTCGGCGACGACGGCGATTTCGTGCCTTGCGTGCACAGCGTCGGCATGCCGCTGCAGGCCGGCCAGCATGACGTGCGCTGGCCATGCAACGCCACCAAATACATCGTCCACTATCCGGAAACGCGCGAGATCTGGTCGTTCGGTTCCGGCTACGGCGGCAATGCGCTGCTCGGCAAGAAATGCTTCGCGCTGCGCATCGCCTCCAACATGGGTTACCAGGAAGCGCAACAGGGCGGCACCGGCTGGCTGGCCGAGCACATGCTGATCCTGGGCGTCGAATCGCCTGAAGGCGCAAAGAAATACGTCGCCGCCGCCTTCCCGTCGGCCTGCGGCAAGACCAACTTCGCGATGCTGATCCCGCCCGCCGGTTTCGACGGCTGGAAAGTCACGACCATCGGCGACGACATCGCCTGGATCAAGCCGGGCCAGGATGGCCGCCTGGTCGCGATCAACCCGGAAGCCGGCTATTTCGGCGTGGCCCCGGGCACCAACGAAAAGACCAACCCCAACTGCATGGCCTCGCTGCGCGAGAACGTGATCTTCACCAACGTCGCGCTGACCGACGACGGCGACGTCTGGTGGGAAGGCATGACCAAGGAGGCTCCAGGCCACCTGATCGACTGGCAGGGCAAGGACTGGACCCCGGCCTCCGGCACCAAGGCCGCGCATCCGAACGCGCGCTTTACCGTCGCCGCGACCCAGAATCCAGTCATCGATCCGGCCTGGGACGATCCGGCCGGCGTGCCGATCTCGGCCTTCATCTTCGGCGGGCGCCGTTCCACCACGGTGCCGCTGGTGACCGAAGCGCGCGACTGGACCGAAGGCGTGTACATGGCCGCCACCATGGGTTCGGAAACCACCGCCGCCGCCGCCGGCCAGATGGGCGTCGTGCGCCGCGATCCGTACGCGATGCTGCCCTTCATCGGCTACAACATGAGCGACTATTTCCAGCACTGGCTGAACCTGGGCCAGAAAATCGCCGCCCGGAACCCGCAGGCGCTGCCGAAGATCTTCTGCGTCAACTGGTTCCGCACGGACGAGCAGGGCAACTTCGTCTGGCCCGGCTATGGCGACAACATGCGCGTCCTGAAATGGATCCTGGACCGCGTCGACGGGCAGGCCGGCGGCGTCGAGCACATGTTCGGCACCACCCCGTCCTACGACGACCTGAACTGGACCGGCACCGATTTCAGCATGGAGCAGTTCACCCGGATCACGTCCATCGACAAGGACGCCTGGCGTGACGAGCTCAAGCTGCACACCGAATTGTTCGACAAACTGGCCTATCGCCTGCCGCAGGAACTGGTGCAAACCAAACGTGCGCTGGAGAAACGTTTAGCAGAATAAAATAGTTTCGTTGGAGAATCAGCGAGGAGACGACGGCCGCAGCACGTACTGCGGCCGCAACGGGGGAAGGGACGAGGTTCGACTCGTCCCTTTTTTCATTCATGAGCAGGTCATAATGTAAAGGAATAATGCGCGGCATTCCCCATCCATGGAGTGACCATGTCGCCAAGCTTTACCCTGCACCGCCTGTCCCAACCCCTCATCGCCGCCGCTGTCCTGGCGCTATTGTCCGCCTGCGGCGGCAGCAGCGATGCGATCGATGTCTCCCCGGTCACGACCGCGCCCGCCGCGCCGGCCGACCAGGGCGCAGCCGATATCGCGCCGGTGCCCTCGGCGACCGCATTCGTGGATGCTGCTGCAACTAACCAACGCAGTGATGCGCGCTACGCGACCCTGGAGACCAACGCCGGCGTGCGCGTCATCGGCGGCTTCCTGAAGATGTGGCAGCCGCTGACGGCGATCGTCGACGCCGGCGTGACCGCGCCGGCCGTGGACGGCTTCCCGGCCGTCGTCGGCTCGATCTGGACCGGCGTGCCGAACGACGGCACCAACGGCGGCACCGTCCTCGACGCGGCCACCCACAACGCCAACATCGGCTACGTGGTGCAAGCCACGGCCAACCGCACTGCCGCGCAGACCCTGGCCGCCTACCTGGACGACCGCCGCAACAAGGGCTACAGCATGAGCGACAGCATGGGTCCGCTGACGTCCGTCTGGCGCAGCGCAACCGGCCAGACCACCACCATCACCAGCATGGCCGCCGATTCGACCACGGTCCTGTACAACGACGGCGGCAACAACAACGGCGTCGGCGGCAACGCCAACGCCAGCTTCGGCAAGGTGGTCGACCTGATCAATTCGATGGGTAACAACGGCTCGACCGAACCGGCCAAGCGCTTCTTCAAGTACGCGCGCCCGTACCGCTGGAGCAGCGCCGTGCAGGTGGTGCCGAACCTGGTGCCGGCCAAGAGCAGCACGCCGACCACCGACGGCGGTTTCCCGAGCGGCCACGCGGCCGAAGCGACCCGCAACGCGATGGGCATGGCCTACGTGCTGCCGGAACGCTACCAGCAGATCGTCGCGCGCGGCCTCGAGCTGGGCGAGAACCGTATCCTGGCCGGCATGCACTCGCCGCTGGACGTGATGGGCGGGCGCGTGCAGGCACAGGCGGTCGGCGCGGCCAACCTGATCGCCGATGGCGCCGCCATGCGCGCCGCCGCGGTCGCCCAGGCCCACGCCACCATGCTGGCGCTGACCAAGACCACCGACGCCACCTTCGCGGCCTACGCCGAATCCGGTACGACGGACAACGACCGCTTCGCCGACTACGCCGCCAGCAAGGCCGACTACCTGCGCCGCATGACCTACGGCCTGGCGCCGACCGGCCCGACCAACCTGCCTGTCAGCGTGCCCAAGGGCGCCGAAGTGCTGCTCGAAAGCCGCCTGCCTTACCTGAGCGACGCCCAGCGCCGCGTGGTGCTGAAAACCACCGCGATCGCCTCCGGCTACCCGGTCCTGGACGATCCGGAAGGCTGGGGACGCCTGAACCTGTTCGCCGCGGCCGACGGCTATGCCGCGTTCACCGGCAACGTCGTAGTGAACATGGATGCGAGCAAGGGCGGCTTCAACGCAGTGGACCGCTGGCGCAACGACATCACCGGCAGCGGCAAGCTGGTCAAGCAGGGTACCGGCATGCTGAAACTCGGCGGCAACAACAGCTGGACCGGCGGCGCCCAGATCGACGGCGGCACGCTGGAAGCCGATTCCAACACGGCCTTCGGCAACGGCGACGTGTACGTCGGCAGCGCCGGCACGCTGGAAAACAAGGCGCCGGGCCAGCTGGCCATCGGCGGCAACTACGCGCAACTGGACAAGGGCACGCTGAACCTCACCTACGGCGCCGGCAACACCGGTACGCTGGCGGTGAAGGGCAGCGCCACCATCGTCGGCGGTATGCTGCACCTGAAATTCGCCAGCGGTTTCACCCCGACCGTCGGCGCCACCTACCAGGTCTTGAGCGCGGGCAGCCGCAAAGGCGTGTTCACCAGCGTCGTGATCGATGGCTACAAGGGCACGCTGGTCTACGACAACCGCAGCGTGTCGGTCCATATCGACAGCTGAGTTTCTCGGCTTTGACTTCGGGCATGACGCTCCCGGCCTCGCCACGCGGGTCGGGAGCAGAATTTACTAATCGTTATTTATCCTCTATCCTGTCGTCGCACTTTGCTGTTAGCGCAAACAGTCCGACGTCGATAAAGGATAAGAACCATGAGACACCGTCGTAACCTGGTGGGCGCCGCGCTGGCGCTCGCCTTCGCTTTCCCCCAGCTGTCCCACGCCGCCCCGAGCCGCCAGATCGTCATCGACGCCCAGGCGCCGACCACGCCACGCGACCATTTCTATGACCTGTCGGTCGGTTCCGACTACCCCGGCACGTTGATCCGCGACGACAGCCTGGCCCAACTCAAGACCGCACGCGAGGAACTGGGTTTCCGCTACATCCGCTTCCACGGCATTTTCCACGACGTGCTCGGCACCTATAAAGTCGTCGACGGCAAGCCGGTCTACGACTGGACCAAGATCGATTACCTGTACGACAAACTGCTCGGCATGGGCATCAAGCCTTTCGTCGAACTCGGCTTTACGCCGGAAGCCATGAAGACGTCCGACAACAGCATCTTTTATTGGAAGGGCAACACCTCGCACCCGGTGCCGGCGCAGTGGGCGCAACTGGTCGAGGCCTTCGCGCGCCACGTCGAACAGCGTTACGGCAAGCCGGAAGTGCAGAGCTGGTTCTTCGAAGTCTGGAACGAGCCGAACCTGGACGGTTTCTGGGAAAAGGCCGACCAGAAAGCCTATTTCGAGCTGTACGACCTGACCGCCGCGACCCTGAAACGCGTCGACCCGGCGCTGCGCGTGGGCGGTCCGTCGACCGCGGGCGCGGCCTGGGTGCCGGAATTCCTCGCGCACACGCACGCGAGCAAGGCCCCGGTCGATTTCATCACCACCCACACCTACGGCGTCGACGGCGGCTTCCTGGACGAAGACGGCAAGGGCGACACCAAGCTGTCGCCGTCGCCCGATGCCATCCTCGGCGACGTGCGCAAGGTGCGCGGCGAGATCGCGGCGTCCTACCTGCCCAAGCTGCCGCTGTACTTCACGGAGTGGAGCACCAGCTACACGCCGCGCGACCCGGTGCACGACTCGTACGTGAGCGCGCCCTACATCCTGAGCAAGCTCAAGGGCAGCGAAGGCCAGCTGCAGGGCATGAGCTACTGGACCTATTCCGACCTGTTCGAGGAACCGGGTCCGCCGACCGCGCCGTTCGAAGGCGGTTTCGGCTTGATGAACCCGCAGGGCGTGCGCAAGCCGGCCTGGTTCGCCTACAAGTACCTGCACCAGCTGGGCGACCGGGAACTCAAGACGCAGGATGCGCAAAGCTGGGTGACGCGTGACGCATCCGGCAACGTGCAGGTGCTGGCCTGGGACTGGCAGCAGCCCGACCAGGGCAACAAGAGCAACCGGCCGTTCTACACGACCGTGCAGCCGACCCGCGACGGCGCGCCCTTGAACCTGAACCTGCAGCACCTGAAGCCGGGCCATCATACGGTGCAGATCCAGCGCACCGGCTTCAAGGTCAACGACGCGCACACGGCCTGGCTGGAGATGGGCAAGCCGAAGACCTTGAGCGCCGATCAGATCGCCAAGCTGCAGGCGCAGACCCTGGACAAGCCGGAGACGCGCCAGATCACGGTCGCGGCCGACGGCAGCGCCAGCCTGCAGGTGCCGATGCGGGTCAACGACGTGGTGCTGGTCAAGATCGGGCACTGAGACGGCACAGCGCCAGGTCGGCAAATGTATGATTTTTTACACAACTAAAGGCCATCAAGGGGTATTGACAGAAAATTGTTGAGCTTGCATGTGCACCGGGTTTAGATTTGCACTTATGAAACTCGGCCAAGCATAAGGGAGCATTGCATGCGTCAGCACATTTCGAATACCTTGCGGCCGACCGTCCTGGCGTCCAGCATCCTTGCCGCACTGGCCCTGATGGCGCCGCAGGCGTACGCCCAGGACCGGGGCGGCCAGCCGGCGATGCACCGGGTCGAGATCACCGGCTCGTCGATCAAGCGCATCGACAGCGAGACCGCCCTGCCGGTGCAGGTGATCACGCGCGACGACATCGACAAGATGGGCGCCACCACCGCCGCCGAGCTGGTCAGGAACATCAGCGCCAACACGGCGCCGCTGACCGACGGTCCGAGCATCTCGGACAGCACCTCCGGCCAGCGCGGCATGAATGGCGCCAACCTGCGCGGCATCGGCGTGTCGTCCACGCTGATCCTGCTGAACGGACGGCGCCTGGCGAACTTCGCCTCTCCCGGCGACAACGCGGGCGTCGACCTGAACAACATCCCGGCCGGCGCGATCCAGCGCGTCGAGGTGCTCAAGGACGGCGCCTCGGCGATCTACGGCACCGACGCGATCGGCGGCGTGATCAACTTCATCACGCGCAAGGACTACGTCGGACTCGACCTGGCGGCCTCGGGCGAGGGCACCCAGCACGGCGGCGCCGGCAAGAAGACGGCCGCCATCAGCGCCGGCGCCGGCAACCTGCAGACCGACCGCTTCAATGTGTTCGGCGTGTTCGACGTCCAGCAGCTCGACCGCCTGCGCTCGGGCCAGCGCAGCTTCATCGCCGACCGCGCATTGGCGACCACGCTGCCGGCGCAGATGTCCAGCAATACCTTCCCCGCCAATATCGACATCTCGAGCGCGCAGCGCAACGCCCTGATCGGCGCCGGACTGCTGGCGCCGGGCAGCACCGTCAGCCGCGTCAACCCGAGCGCGCCGGGCTGCAATCCGCCGGCCACCGTGTATGCCGCCAAGGGGCCGGGCGGCGTGGCCGGCTGCAGCTACGACTACATGGAAGACACCGAGATCTACCCAGACTCGCGCAAGATCGGCTTCATCGGCCGCGCGACCTTCCAGCTCGATCCGCAGAACCAGCTGTTCGCCGAACTGGTGCAGACCCAGGCCAAGTCGACCTACGTGCTGTCGCCGAACCCGGTCCGCATCCGCAACCTGCCGGTGAGCATCCTGCCGGCGGCCTACCGCGCGGCGCTCTCCGGTCCCGGCCTGCCCGCCACCTTCAGCGGCATCCGCTACCGGATGACCGAAGCCGGCAACCGCAGCAACGAGGTCACCAGCACCGGCCAGCGCCTGGTGCTGGGCGCCACCGGGACGCTGGGCGCCTGGGACTACGATGCCGGCCTGTCGCGCGCCGAGAACCGCGCCGTCGACCAGTACGTCAACGGCTACGTCCTGTACGACCAGTTCGACGCCGGCGTGCGTTCCGGGATCATCAATCCGTTCGGCCCGTCGTCCCAGGCCGGCCTGGACCTGATCAACAGCATCCGGATCGACGACGAGGCACGCAAGGCGAAAGGCGTGTCGACCATGCTCGACGCCAAGATGTCGCGTCCGTTGATGGCGCTGGCCGGCGGCGACCTGGCGATCGCCATCGGCGGCGAATTGCGCCATGAGCACCAGGTGTTCACGCCCTCCGATCTGCTCAAGTCGAACAACATCGCCGGCGACCGCGACAGCACGATCGCGGCCGGCGACATCGCCGACGTCGAGACCGCCGACGACAGCCGCAACGTGGCCTCGGTGTTCACCGAGCTGGTCGCGCCGGTCACCAAGGAACTGGAACTGCAGTTCGCGCTGCGTTACGACCGCTACAGCGAAGTCGGCAACACCACCAACCCGAAGATCGGCCTGCGCTGGCAACCGGCCCAGGCCCTGCTGCTGCGCGCCTCGGCCGGCACGGGTTTCCGCGCGCCCTCGCTGTCGGACCTGAAGCGCCCGACCATCTACGGCACCACCGCCGGCATCCTGACCGACCCGCAGTGCGTCAAGCAGGAAGGCAGCATCGACACCTGCACCGACCAGTGGGACGTCGAGCGCCGCTCGAACCCGAACCTCAAGCCGGAGAAGTCGCGCCAGTTCACGCTCGGCGCGGTGTTCGAGCCGGTCAAGGGCGCCAGCCTGTCGCTCGATTACTGGAACATCGAGAAGAAGGACGTGATCAGCACGCTGGGCGAGCAGGTCATCATCGAGAACCCGGCCGCCTACAACGGCAAGTACATCCAGCGCGACGAGGACGGCTTCATCACCAGCATCCTGCTGATGAAGGAAAACCAGGGCCGCCTGAAGACCAACGGCTTCGATGTCGGCGCCGACTGGCGCAGCGACCGCGGCGCCTGGGGACGCTTCGGCGTCAACCTGTCCGGCACCCTGGTGCTGCGCTATGACCGCCAGTTCGGCCCGCAGGAACCCTACCGCAGCAACCTGGGCGTGTTCCTGAACGACCAGGTGATCCAGAAGTGGCGCCACCGCGTCAACTTCGAGTGGGACAACGGCCCGGTCTCGCTGACCCTGGCGAACCAGTATTCGTCCGGCTACACCGACCAGAACACGACCTACGACCCGTACACCGACAAGCTGCTGGCGCCCAACCACGTGCAGGCGTATTCGCTGTGGGACCTGACCGGCAGCTGGTCGGTCACCAAGAAGCTCAAGCTGCGCGCCGGCATCCTGAACCTGTTCGACAAGGATCCGCCGTTCTCGAACCAGGCCTACTACTTCCTGGCCGGGTACGACCCCAGCTACACCGACCCGCGCGGCCGCAACGCCTTCGTGAGCGTGAATTATTCGTTCAAGTGACACGGGCCGCATGTTGAAGAGCTGGTGTCTCGCGCTGGCGCTGGCGCTCGCGTGCGCATGCTCGGGCGTGCACGCGCAAGAACCCAAGGGATCGCTGGTCATCATCGGCGGCGCGCTGCGCGCCGACAATGCCGAGGTGTGGCGGAAGATCGTCGCGCTGGCGGGCGGCAGGGGCGCGCGCATCGCGGTGCTGCCGACCGCGGCCGGCACGCCCGAACGCGAAGGGCAGCTCACCGTGGACTGCCTGAAGCGCTACGGCGCGCGGCCCTTCGTGGTGCCGGTCGCGCCGCTGCTGCCAGGCACGGACGCGCGCAAGGTCGCCGACGATCCGGCCCTGGCGGAGCAGATGAGCAAGGCCGGCGGCGTCTTCTTCACCGGGGGCGACCAGGCCCGCATCACCTCGACGCTGCGGCGCGCGGACGGCAGCAACACGGCGCTGCTGGATGCGCTGTGGCGCCTGTACCGGCGCGGCGGCGTGATCGCCGGCACCAGCGCCGGCGCCGCCATCATGAGCCGCACCATGTTCTACGATCCGCCGCTGGACGTGATGCCGGTGCTGAAGAACGGCGTGGTCGATGGCAAGGACGTGGCGCCCGGCCTGGGCTTCGTCGGCGACGGTGTCTTCATCGACCAGCACTTCCTGGTCCGCGGCCGCTTCGCGCGCATGCTGCCGGCGATGGTGGCCAAGGGCTACACGCTGGGCCTGGGCATCGACGAGAACACGGCCGTGGTGGTCGGTCCCGCGCACGAAGCCATGGTGATCGGCTACCGCGGCGCGCTGGTGCTCGACCTGCTAGGGGCCAGCGTCGACAAGACGCAGCCGCTGCTGAACCTGTCCAACGCGCACATCAGCTACCTGGACAGCGGGGATCGACTCAACCTCCTCACCCTCGCGGTTGCGCCGGGACCGGACAAGGCGCCCCTGACGGACGCCGACCGCGAGCACCGCGCGCCGATCTTCAGCACCGACATCGTCGGCAACACCTCGGTGGTGGACCTGCTCGAGAAGCTGGCCGACAGCGACCAGCAGCGCGCCGTCGGCGTCGCTTTCGAAGGCCCGGGCAGCGCGAATCCGGAACGCGGCTTCGAGTTCACGTTCACACGCGTGCCGGAGACGCGCGAATACGCCGCCAACCGCGAGGATGCGTATTCGATCTACCGGATCCGGATGGACGTGCGGCCGGTCAGGATCGCCCAGCCTTTCTATTCGGCGCAATAAAAAAGGGCGCCGGAGCGCCCTTTTGTCGATTGCCTGCTTATGCTGTTACTGCTTCAACAGCGGCTTCAGGTACTTGCCGGTGACGCTGTCCGGGTTGTCCGCCACATCCTCCGGCGTGCCGGTCGCGACGATCGTGCCGCCGCCCGCGCCGCCTTCGGGACCGAGGTCGACGATCCAGTCCGCGGTCTTGATCACGTCCAGGTTGTGCTCGATGATCGCCAGCGTGTTGCCCTGGTCGCGCAGACGGTGGATCACCTTCAGCAGCAGGTCGATGTCGGCGAAGTGCAGGCCGGTGGTCGGCTCGTCCAGGATGTACAGCGTGCGCCCGGTGTCGCGCTTGGACAGTTCCAGCGACAGCTTCACGCGCTGCGCCTCGCCGCCCGACAGCGTGGTCGCGCTCTGGCCCAGCTTGATGTAGCCGAGGCCGACGTCGAGCAGCGTGTGGAGCTTGCGCGCGATGACCGGCACGGGTTTGAAGAACTCGTGCGCATCCTCGACCGTCATCTCCAGCACTTCGGTGATGTTCTTGCCCTTGTACTGGACTTCCAGCGTCTCGCGGTTGTAGCGCTTGCCGTGGCAGACGTCGCACGGCACGTACACGTCCGGCAGGAAGTGCATCTCGACCTTGATCACGCCATCGCCCTGGCAGGCTTCGCAGCGGCCGCCCTTGACGTTGAACGAGAAGCGGCCGGCCGAGTAACCCCGTTCCTTGGCGGTCGGCACCGTCGCGAACAGGTCGCGGATCGGGGTGAACACGCCGGTGTAGGTCGCCGGGTTCGAACGCGGGGTGCGGCCGATCGGCGCCTGGTCGACCGAGATGACCTTGTCGAAATGCTCGAGGCCGTGGATCGTGTCGTGCGGCGCCGGCTCCGTCTGCGAACCGTACAGGTGGCGCGACAGCGCCGGGTACAGCGTGTCGTTGATCAGCGTCGATTTACCGGAACCCGAGACGCCCGTCACGCAGGTCATCAGGCCGACCGGCAGCTCGAGCGAGACGTTCTTCAGGTTGTTGCCGGTCGCGCCGGTGATCACCAGTTGGCGGTCCGGATCGGACTGGGTGCGCTTTTTCGGGACGTGGATCTTCTTCTTGCCGGACAAGTAGGCCGCGGTCAGCGACTCCTTGTTCTTCATGATGTCCTTGAGCGAGCCTTCGGCGATCACCGCGCCGCCGTGCACGCCCGCGCCCGGACCCATGTCGACGATGTAGTCGGCGGTGCGGATCGCGTCCTCGTCGTGCTCGACCACCAGCACGCTGTTGCCGATGTCGCGCAGGTGCTTGAGCGTGGCGATCAGGCGGTCGTTGTCGCGCTGGTGCAGGCCGATCGACGGCTCGTCCAGCACGTACATCACGCCGGTCAGGCCCGAGCCGATCTGCGACGCCAGGCGGATACGCTGCGCTTCGCCGCCCGAGAGCGTATCGGCGCTGCGGTCCAGCGACAGGTAATCGAGGCCGACGTCGTTCAGGAATTTCAGGCGCGCGACGATTTCCTTGATCACGCGCTCGGCGATGTCTTTCTTGGAACCGCTCAGCTCGAGATTGTCGAAGTAAGTCAGGCATTCGCGCAGCGGTGTTTTCGCGACTTCATAAATCGCGCGCTGCTGCGGGCCATTGCCGATCTTGACGTAACGCGCTTCGGTGCGCAGGCGCGCGCCGCCGCAGGTCGGGCATTCCTTTTCGTTGATGAACTTCGCCAGCTCTTCCTTGACCGCCATCGAATCGGTTTCGCGGTAACGGCGCTGCAGATTGTTCACCACGCCCTCGAACGTATGCTCGCGGATCACGGTGCGGCCGCGCTCGTTCACGTAGGCGAACGGCACCGCGGTTTTACCCGAGCCGAACATGACGACGTCCTGCGCCTGCTTCGGCAATTGCTCGAACGGCTTATCCAGGTCGAAGCCGTAATGGTCCGCCAGGCTGCTCAGCATCTGGAAATAGAACTGGTTGCGACGATCCCAGCCCTTCACGGCGCCGGACGCCAGCGACAGGTTCGGGAAGGCGACGATGCGCTTCGGATCGAAAAACTCGATATGGCCCAGGCCATCGCATTCCTGGCAGGCGCCCATCGGGTTATTGAAGGAGAACAGGCGCGGCTCGAGCTCCTGCAGGGAATAGCCGCAGACGTTGCAGGCGAATTTGTTCGAGAAGATGTGTTCCTTCTCGGTGTCCATTTCGTAGGCCACCGCGCGGCCATCGGCAATGCGCAGCGCGGTCTCGAAACTCTCGGCCAGGCGCTGCTTGATCTCGTCGTTGACCTTGACGCGGTCGATCACGACGTCGATCGTGTGCTTTTCGGTCTTTTTCAGCTTCGGCAAATCGTCGACGTCATAGATCTTGGCCGTGCCGGTGCCGCTCTGGATGCGGAAACGCACGAAGCCCTGGGCCTGCATCGCCTCGAACAGGTCGCTGTGCTCGCCCTTGCGGTTGGCCACCACCGGGCCCAGGATCATCAGCTTGGTCCCTTCCGGCATGGCCAGCACGGCGTCGACCATCTGCGAGACGGTTTGCGCCGCGAGCGGCTCGTGCGAGTGGTCCGGGCAATACGGCGTGCCGACGCGCGCGTACAGCAGACGCAGGTAGTCATGGATTTCGGTGACGGTGCCGACGGTCGAGCGCGGATTGTGCGAGGTCGCTTTCTGCTCGATCGAGATCGCCGGCGACAAGCCTTCGATCAGGTCGACGTCCGGCTTTTCCATCAGCTGCAGGAATTGGCGCGCATACGCCGACAGCGATTCGACGTAACGGCGCTGGCCTTCGGCATACAGCGTATCGAAGGCGAGCGACGATTTACCGGAACCCGACAGGCCGGTAATCACGATCAGCTTGTTGCGCGGCAGGTCGAGGTTGATGTTCTTGAGATTGTGCGTGCGGGCGCCGCGGATTCGGATTTCTTCCATTAGCTTGTGTGGAGCCTTTCAATGGTTTGCGGGCCGGCGCACGAAAAGTCGACGGTGAGCGGCCGAACGAAGAGGGGAACTCGCTAGTTTAACTGGTTTTATACACAGTGGTTGGCAATGACCCGGAAATGCAGCCGCCAACCGTTCAGCAAACCGGTACCGTCCGTATGTGGTCAGGACACGCGGCAATTCAATGACAGACTCACCAGAAAGCGAAAAATATTTTCGCGATGACGCGGATGCATGACGCCGGCCCGGGTAAATATTGCCGGCTCGCCATTTGTATGTGACTATCGAATGCCATCCAGATAAGGTCGAGCCATGAACATGTCGCGTCTTCTTTGCCAGGTCGTGCTGGCCTCGCTCGCCGCCACGCTTGCCGGGCCGGCGAGCGCCGCCTTGCGCCTGAGCGTGACGGCGGCGACCAGGAGCCAGGTCAATCCGGGCGCCAAGGGCATGCCCGAGCGCACCGTGGACAGCGAGGTGCTGCTCGGCGACACCTATCTCAGCCGGCGCGAAGGCAACATCACCGTCGTCTACGATTTCGAGCGGCGCCGCCGCTACGTCCTGGACGAAGCCGCCAAGACCTTCGACGAGTACTCGCTGTTCGACACGCTCGGCTTTCGCGAGCTCGAACTGCGCAACCGCGCCGCGCTGCGCAAGACGATCGCCGCCACCACGCCCGAGCGCAAGCTGCCGTCCGAGCTCGAGGACCAGCACGAACTGAGCGTGCAGGGCGCCGAGGCGTACCCGGTCGAAGTGCGTACCGAAGGCGCGGACGAGGTGTTCGCCAGCGGCGACGCCATCCTGTTGAGGCATGGCAAGGAGGCGACGCCGGTGTCCCCGGCCGACGCCGCGCGTTTCGTGCAATATCTGCGCTATACCTTTTCCGGCTATCCGGCCGTGCTGGCCGCGCTGCAGAAAGAGCAGGCCATCCCGGCCCGCATCACCTACACCTTCCAGCCGGGATGGGGTACCGGCACGGTCGAGCTCAAGATCGGCGCGCCGCGCCAGGCCGACGCCCCGGCCACGTTCACGCTGGCCGGCTATGCGCCGCGCCAGCCGGCCGGCGACGCCGTGACCCTCGACGACATGATCGAGCGCGCCTGGGCCATGCGCAGCGCGCTGGCCACCCGCGCCGTGCGCCCGAATGCAGAGACGCTGGCCGCCAGCCTGCGCGAGCAGCGGCCGCTGGACGCCTTCCTGACCGTGACCGAATACCGGGTCGGCGGCGTGGCGATGCCGCCGTTGCCAGACGAGCAAAAGCAGGCGCTGCAAACCGATCCCGACCTGCGGCAGCTCTCGACAGCCCTGGCCGCCAAGACGCCCGAGGAGCTGCGCCAGGCGGTGACGACGCTGCAGGGCTTGCGCGCGCAAGCGGCGCCCGCCCGGCGCTACCTGCTGAGCCTGTTCGAAGCCAACGACCACGTGATGCTGCGCGAAGCGCCCGCGGCCGCCGCGCTGTATCTCGACGTGCTGCGCGCCAATCCGGCGCTGGCCGGCGCCTATAAAGATATCGGCGACTTCTACTTTTTGCGCCTGGACACCCAGCGCGCCTGGCGCAGCTGGACGATAGCGCGCGCACTGGCGCCGCTGTGGCCCACTCTCGACAGCATCACGGCGCGCGAGCGGACGCTGGCGACACGGTTTCCCGAGTATTTCGAGCTGGCGCCTAGCGCACAAAAAGCCCCGTAATTTTGACGCGAATCTCTTCCAAACCGGGCACTTCGACACCATATCGACTGTCTGAGGATGTGGTGGCTACGGGGCCGCTTCGGTGGCTGTATTGGCCCATCCACAACCCTCATTTTTTTGCCTCGGAAGCCTTGCGAAGAGGCATAATAATGGACTCAAACTAACCAGTTTCCCCGGCACTTAGTCATCGTGCAGAGCCAGGGATCACACGAAAGGGTATTTCACCATGGCATCAGTCAACAAGGTCATCATCGTCGGCAACCTCGGCCGCGATCCGGAAATCCGCTACATGCCGAGCGGCGACGCCATCGCCAACATCGCCGTGGCGACGTCGTACAAATCGAAGGACCGCAACAGCGGCGAACAGAAAGAGCTGACCGAGTGGCACCGCATCTCGTTCTTCGGCCGCATGGCTGAAATCGTCGGCCAGTACCTCAAGAAGGGTTCGTCGGTCTACGTCGAAGGCCGCCTGCAGACCCGCAAGTACACCGACAAGGACGGCGTCGAGCGCTACTCGACCGACATCGTCGCGGAAAACATGCAGATGCTGGGCGGCCGCCAGGGCATGGGCGGTGACAGCTACGACGGTGGCGGCAGCGGCAGCTACGGCGGCGACGCCGGCTACGACGCCCCGCCGAGCCGTCCGGCGCCGCAACGCCAGGCTCCGCCGGCCCCGGCCGCACGTCCGCAGCCGAAACCGGCGCCGAACTTCTCGGATATGGATGACGATATTCCGTTCTGATCGCGTCCCAGTCAGGCAATAAAAAAATCCCCGTCACCGTTCCCGGTCCCGGGGATTTTTCATGTGCGGCGCCGTTCAGGTGATCTCGAACCCCACCGCCGGCAGCCCCGCAATCGTCCCCGTCACCATTCCCAACGCTTGCGGAAACACCATCCCCGTGTACGACCCCGCGGTCACGACCGTCCCGGCCGGCAGCGCGATCGCCTGTTCGCGGCAATGCCGCACCAGCCAGGGCAGCAGGCGGCGCGGATCGCCGGCGGGATTGCTGCCGGCGCCATCGAAGATGACCTGGCCGTCCAGCACCAGGCGCGCCTGCGGGCTGCGCACGTCGACCTCGCCGCGGTAGTCGACGAACTCGCCGATGATCAGCGCGCCATGGTTCTGCAGGTCGGCAAGCTGGTTCGGCTTGGGCACGTCGGGCCAGCCGGCCAGGCGGCTCGAGACGATTTCGATCGATGCCGCGATGCCGGCAATGCTCGCCAACACCTCGGCGTCCGCGACCGGCGCCGCATCGGGCAGGAAGTCGCGCCCGAAACGGAACATGATCTCGAGTTCGATGCCGAACAGCGGAAAACCGCTGCGCGCCAGGGTCGCTCCGCTGGCGTGGATGCCTTGCCGCGGCAGCGGCGCGCCCTGGATCGGGCCATCCTCCGATTTGGCGCCGATCTTCCAGCCGCCGATGTCGAGCCGATGGCGTTGCAGGAACGCCCGCTGCGCACGGTAGGCGGCGGCATTGTCCGGCGCGTCGAGTTCGGTCGGCACCGTCACTTGGCTGCCCTTGCGCGCGTGCGCGTCGGCCAGCAGCTGGCCGAGCTGTTCTGCTAGGTCGGGATGCGTCGTCATGGTCATGCCTGCGGTTCGATCGCGACGCCCGGTGCGGGCGCGGCGGGGCGGTGGAACTTGTTGTCCGGCTGCATGCGGAACGACAGCAGCACGCCGATGCCCATCAGGACGATGCTGCCGACGAAGGGCAACTCCCAGTTGCCGGTCGCGTCGATCACGTAGCCGGAGATGACCGGCGACAGGATCGCCGCCATGGCCGATCCGGTGTTCATGATGCCGCTGGCGGTGCCGCAGCAATCCGGCGCGATGTCCATCGGGATGGCCCACATCGGTCCGATCGTCATCTCGGCGAAGAAGAAACCGGCGCTCAGGCTCAGGGTCGACACCAGGCGGTCATGGGTGAACATCAGCGGCAGCAGCGACAGCATGGTCAGGAACATGCAGATCGCGACCATGTAGCTGCGCGCCTTTTTGAGGTTGCCCGAGCGTTTCAGGATGCGGTCGCTGATGATGCCGCCCAGGGTATCGCCGACCACGCCGGCGAAGAACACGCCGGAGGCGAACACCGCCGACTTCTTGATGTCCAGGTCGTAGCTGTGCAGGAAATACTGCGGGATCCAGCTCAGGAACAGCCACAGCGTCCAGCCATAGCAGAAGTAGACCAGCGTGACCGGCAGCATGCGCATGAACAGCGGCCCCCACGGCACGGCGGCCTGCTTTTTCTTCACGACCGGCAGCGCGCTCAGCTCCTGCTGGGTGATGCGCGGATGCTTGGCCGGATCTTCGGTGAAGACGCGCGACCAGATCGCCACCCACACCAGGCTGATGACGCCGCAGATATAAAACGATTCGCGCCAGCCGTGCCAGGCCATGATGGCCACCACCGCCGCCGGCGCCACCGTGTTGCCGATACGCGAGAAGGCGTGGGTCAGGCCCTGGGCGAAGCCGCGGTTTTCCTTGGCCACCCAGCTGCCCATGGCGGCGGTGGCCGCCGGGAAGGTGGCGCCTTCGCCGAAGCCCAGCAGCAGCCGCGCCGCCAGCAGCGAGACCAGCCCGCCGGCGAAACCGGTCAGGATGGTGGCGAGCGCCCACAGCAGGCCGCACCAGATCAGGGTCTTGCGCGCACCGAACTTGTCGCTGACCCAGCCGCCGATGATCTGGAATACGAGGTAGGGATAGGCGAAAGCCGAAAAGACCAGGCCGATCTCGGTTTTCGACAGGTTGAATTCCTTGCCGAACCCGGACGAGGCGGTGCTGACGTTGACGCGGTCCAGATAGGTGATGAAATACATGAAACACAGCATCAATAGCACGACGCTGGTTGGCCGCAAACGCAGGAATTTCATGGGTGTCTCCAGTTGGTGCCGGCTGTCGCGGCGCAGGCGACGTCCTCTGCGGGATCTGTCCGGGGCACGAATTGCATATGTGACTTTGCCGGCGCAGATCGTGTCCGCGCCGACGCCATTTGCTGCCTCAATACCGCTTCTGTACTTCTCGCTGCTTCAAGCCGCCTTCAGGTCGACCTGCCGTTCCTGCGCGGTGAGCGCTTCCATCGCCGCCTGCACGCCGCTGCCGGCGAGCGGCACGCCCGCCAGTTTCAGGCCCATTTCGCAGCCGGCCAGGGTGGCCATCAGGGTCAGGTCGTTCGCTTCGCCCAGGTGACCGATGCGGAACATCCTGCCTTTCAACTTGCCCAGGCCGGTCCCGAGCGACATGTCGAAACGCTCGTAGATGATCTTGCGGACCTGGTCGGCATCGATCCCCTCGGGCATCACGACGCCGGTCAGCACCGGCGAATACACGGCGGGGTCAAGGCACTGGATCTCGAGCCCCCATGCCTTGACCGCCGTGCGGCAGGCATGCGCCAGACGTTCGTGGCGCGCGAAGGTGTTGTCCAGGCCCTCGCCCAGGATCATGTCGAGCGCTTCGGCCAGGCCGTACAGCAGGTTGGTGTTCGGCGTGTATGGCCAGTAGCCGGTGGCGTTCATCTCGATGATCTCGTGCCAGCCCCAGAACGCCTTCGGCAGTTTCGCGCTCTTGCTGGCGGCGAGCGCCTTTTTCGAGACCGCGTTGAAGCTGATCCCCGGCGGCAGCATCAGGCCTTTTTGCGAACCGGAGACGGTGACGTCGACGCCCCACTCGTCATGGCGGTAATCGGCCGAGGCCAGGCCGGAAATCGTGTCGACCAGCAGCAGGGCAGGGTGGCCGGCGTTGTCGATGGCCTTGCGGACCGCGGCGATGTTCGAGGTGACGCCGGTCGAGGTTTCGTTGTGGACCACGCACACGGCCTTGATCTCGTGCGCGGCGTCCTGGCGCAGGCGCGCTTCGATCATGTCGGCCTGCACGCCGCGGCGCCAGCCTTCGATGCCGGGCAAGCCGAGGAATTCCGGCTTCAGGCCGAGCGCCTCGGCCATCTTCTTCCACAGGGTGGCGAAGTGGCCGGTCTCGTACATCAGCACGTGGTCACCCGGGCTCAGGGTATTGGTCAGCGCCGCTTCCCACGCGCCGGTGCCGGAGGCCGGATAGATCACGACCGGCTGCTCGGTCTTGAAGATCTGCTTGATGCCTGCCAGGACCTGCAGACCGAGCGCGCCGAATTCCGGGCCGCGGTGGTCGATGGTCGGGTAGCTCATGGCGCGCAGGATGCGGTCCGGGACCGGGCTGGGGCCAGGGATCTGCAGGAAGTGACGGCCGGCGGGGTGGAAATCCAGTTTCAACATGGTGCCTCCAAAAAATCAGTGATTGATTCATTTTGTATTTTGCATGCAAAACGAGTCTAGACCCTGTTTCGGCGAAGGTAAAGGTTTATTTCGAGGCAATACTGAACAGTAACTTTTGCAGATGACAACCGTGTTACGTCAGGTGTAAGGACGTGCGGACGCAGATCTGAAAACCTCGCATGTTAAAATAACAGCGAAAAGCAAGCTAAGGTTTTGTATGCAAAATTCAGTGATCGAGCCGCAAGCCGGCTCCGTAGCGGCCGGACTGGCCGTCCCCAGGCTGGCGCGCCAGCATCTGCACGACAGCGTCGTCGAGCACCTGCGCCATTTGATCGTCGAAGCGGTATTCGCACCCGGTACCAAGCTCAACGAGCGCGAATTGTGCGAAACGATGGGCATCTCGCGCACGCCCCTGCGCGAGGCGCTCAAGGCATTGGCGGTCGAAGGGCTGGTCGAGATTTCGCCCAACCGCGGCGCCTCGGTCTACAAGATGTCGACGACCGAAGTCCGCGAGACCTTCGAAGTCATGAGCGGCCTGGAAGCGTTGGCCGGCGAGCTGGCCTGCGAGCGCATCAGCGAAGGGGAGATCGCCGAGATCAAGGCGCTGCACTACGCCATGTTGACCTGCAAGGCGCAGAACGACTTGCCCGGGTATTACAGCCGCAACCAGGCGATCCACGACAAGATCAACGAGGCCGCGCGCAATTCGGTCCTGCGCCAGACTTACCTGAGCGTCAACCGGCGGCTCCAGGCGCTGCGTTTCAAGTCGAATTTCAAGTCCGGCAAATGGGACCGGGCGGCCCACGACCACGAAGAGATGATCGAGGCGCTGGAAGCGCGCGACGGCAAGCGCCTCGGCGCCATCCTGCGCCAGCACCTGCTGGACAAGCGCGACGCGGTGATGGACATGCCCTCGAGCGTGGGCGACTAGCATCGCACGGCGCCGGTGCCGTCATCAGCCCGGACCGCGCCCTCGAGGATGGCGCCGCCGCCACGCTTTGGCCGAGCAATACTGGCACCCCCTCCCTCATCCGTGTAATATCTCGACCTTGGGTGCGCCACTCCCGCCCGGGAGCTGGCGTTAAACGGGAAACCGGTGACTCCGCGTCCACTTCGAACGCGGCCATTCCGGTGCAGCCCCCGCTGCTGTAAGCCTGACGACTCCGGTCATATGCCACTGCGACGACAAGATCGCGGGAAGGCCCGGAGAAGGATGACGGCGAGCCAGAATACCGGCCCAAACAAGCCAGCACCATTCCCCGGGGTGACGGGAAGCGCTGTCGACTTGCGTCGCGTGCCCGCACCCGTCCCTCGTCGGCCGTCCCTGCCTCCCCGTTTGTTTGGTGCCTTTATGACCATTCGACGGGAGGTTTCGAATGCACATCATGGAAGGCTTTCTGCCGCCCGCGCACGCGCTCGGCTGGACTGCCGTATCCCTTCCTTTCCTGGCCTGGGGCCTGCGCTCGATGGGGCGCAGCTTGCAGGCACATCCCGAGCGGCGCATGCTGCTCGGCGTGGCGGCGGCGTTCGCGTTCCTGCTGTCGGCGCTGAAGCTGCCGTCGGTGACCGGCAGCTGTTCGCATCCGACCGGCGTGGGCCTGGGCGCCTTGTTGTTCGGCCCCGCGGCGATGGTGCCGGTCGGCTTCGTCGTGTTGCTGTTCCAGGCGCTCCTGATGGCGCATGGCGGCATCACCACGCTCGGCGCCAACGTGTTTTCGATGGCGATCGTCGGCCCGTTCGTCTCGTATGGCGTGTTCCGCGCGGTGGGCGCGCTCGGCTTGTCCCGCTCCGTCGCCGTGTTCCTGGCGGCCTGCCTGGGCGACCTGGCGACGTACGTGACGACCTCCGCCCAGCTGGCCCTGGCCTTTCCCGATGCGGTCGGCGGCTTCCAGGTCTCGTTCCTGAAATTCGCCGGCATCTTCGCGCTGACCCAGGTGCCGATCGCGATCAGCGAAGGCTTGTTGACGGTGCTGGTGGTGAACGCGATGGCGCGCTTCAATGCGCACGAGCTGCGTGCGCTGCCGGTGATGTCGCTGCGCGCGCGGGAGGGCACATGAAAGCGCGCACCTGGCTGACGTGGGCGGTGATCGTGCTCGTGACCGTGCTGCCGCTGTGGCTGATCGGCGCAACGCCGGGCACGCCGGGAACAGCGCTGTTCGGCGGGTCCGACGACCGCGCACAGCAAGCCATCGGCACCATCGCGCCCGGCTACCGGCCGTGGTTTTCGCCGGTGTTCACGCCGGCGAGCGACGAGATCGCGTCGCTGCTGTTCGCGCTGCAGGCGGCCATCGGCGCCGGCGTGATCGGCTACTGGCTCGGCCTGTCGGTCGCGCGCGAGCGCGCGCAGGCACCGGCGACGGCGACGGCCGCAGCATCGGCAGCAGAAGCGCCGCGGGAGCATCGTGCGGATTGAAGCCGCCGCCTACGCCAGCCGCTGGCTGGATGTCGCGCCCTCCGCGAAAGCGCTGCTGGCGCTGGCCGGCGTCGGCGCGGCCTGGATCGCGGCCGGCCCGGGCGCACTGGCGCTGCTCGCATTGCTCTTGATGCAGGCGACGCTGCTGGGCGCGCGCGTACCGGTGCGCACCTACTTTGGCGTGTTGCTGGCGCCGCTCGGGTTCCTGCTGCTGTCCTGCCTGACGATGCTGGTGTCGCCCGGTGCGGACGGCGCCTGGCACTGGAACGCGGCGATGCTGCCGACGGTTGCACGCAGCGCGCTGCGCTCGCTGGCCGTGCTGGCGGCGCTGCTCGGCCTGACCTTGACCACCCCCATGCCCGACCTGTTCGCGCTGCTGCGCCGCCTGCGTACGCCCGAGCTGCTGCTCGACCTGATGGCGCTGTGCTACCGCATGTTGTTCGTGCTGCGCCAGGCCTGGGATGACGGCGTCACCGCGCAACAGGCGCGCCTGGGCTACGGCGGCTGGCGCCACGGCTGGCGTTCGATGGCGCTGCTGATCGGGCAGATGGCGGTGCAGGTCTGGCAGCGCGCCGCGGCTCTTCAAATGGCGGCCGATGCGCGCGCCTACCAGGGCACGCTGCGCTTCCTGCCCGCCGATTTTCCCAGGGCGCGCCGCCAGAACCGCAACGCGCTGCTCGCCGGCGCGGCGCTGCTGGCGATCGCGCTCGCCGATCGCTGGGGGGCTGGCCTGTGACGACGCCCCTGCTGCAACTGCAAAACGTCGACCATGTCTTCGCTGATGGCAGCACTGAGGGCAGCGCCGGCCTGCGCGGCTGCAGCCTGGCGCTGGCGCGCGGCCACCGCCATGCGCTGCTGGGCGCGAACGGCGCGGGTAAGACCACCGTGCTGCAGCACCTGAACGGCCTGCTGCGCCCGAGCGCCGGATGCGTGCTGTGGAACGGCCGCCCGGTCGACTACGGCCGCAAGGGCCTGGCCGAGCTGCGCCGCAATGTCGGCCTGGTGTTCCAGAATCCGGAGCGCCAGCTGTTTTCGGCCCAGGTCGAGGAAGACGTATCGTTCGGCCCGCTCAACCTCGGCCTGGACGCGGCCACCGTGCGTGCGCGCGTGGCGTCCGCGCTCGATGCGGTCGGCCTGCGCGAGCATGCCCGGCGCGCCGTGCACCACCTGAGCTTCGGCCAGAAGAAGCGCGTCTGCATCGCCGGCGTGCTGGCGATGGAGCCCCAGGTGCTGCTGCTGGACGAGCCGATGGCCGGCCTGGACGCGCCGATGCAGCTGGAGCTGGCCGCGCTGCTGGAGCGCCTGGCGGCGCGCGGCGTGACGATCCTGCTGTCGACCCACGACATCGACTTCGCCTACGCCTGGGCCGACGAGATCCACCTGATGGCCGGCGGGCGCTGCATCGCCTCCGGGCCGGCTGCCCAGGTCGCGCACGACGCCGCCGCGCTCGACGCCGCCGGCCAGAGATTGCCGTCCGCGCTGGCGCTGCACGCCCAGCTGGTGGCGCGCCGCGTGCTGCCGCCCGGCCCGGGCCCGCGCAGCGTCGAGGCGGTGCTGGACATGCTGCGCGCGCTGCCGATGAGCGCCCAGGGCGTAACCGAGGAGAACACACCGCATGACATCTGAAACGTTGGGCAAGGTCTGGTTCGTCGGCGCCGGTCCCGGCGACCCCGAACTGGTCACCGTCAAGGGCCAGAAGCTGCTGGCCCAGGCCGGCGCGATCCTGTTCGCCGGCTCGCTGGTCGACCGCGCCGCCACGCTGTACGCGCCGCCCGGCTGCGTCATCCGCGACTCGAAGGACATGACGCTCGAGGAGATGACCGCCTGGCTGGTCGACCAGGCGCGCACCCACGCGACCGTGGTGCGCCTGCAGACCGGCGACCCCGGCCTGTACGGCGCGCTGATCGAGATGGCGCGCCCGCTCACGGTCGAAGGCATCGAGTGGGCCGTGGTGCCCGGCGTGTCCTCGGCGATGGCATCGATGGCCGCCGCCGGCGAATCGATGACGCTGCCCGAAGTCACGCAGACCGTGATCCTCACGCGCGTCGAAGGCCGCACCCCGATGCCCGAAGGCGAAGACCTGGCCAGCCTGGCCGCGCACCGCACCACGATCTGCATCTTCCTGTCGATCACGCTGATGTACAAGGTCGAGGCGGCGCTGCGCGCGGCCGGCTGGCCGGAAGAATCGCCGATGCTGGTCGTGCACAAGGCCAGCTGGCCGGGCGAGGAAAAGATCATCCGCGGCACGCTGGCCACGATCAAGGGCCTGTGCCGCGAAGCCGGCGTGGCCAGCCAGGCGATGATCGTCGCCAGCCCCACGCTCGGCGCGCTGCATTGGGAGACGCTGGTGCGCTCCAAGCTGTACGACCCCACATTCACCCACCGTTTCAGAAAGGCGAGCGCATGAACATCATGATGCAAGCAGCCCCGGCGCATGCAATCGGCGCCGGCGACACCATCCTCATCGTCGGCCATGGCTCGCGCGAGGATTCCGGCAACCAGGAAATCCGCGACTTCACCGCGCAATGGCGCGCGCGCCGCCCCGAGCTGCGCATCGAGCTGTGCTTCATCGAATTCGCGCCGCCCGAGCTGAACGCCGCGCTGCTCGATGCGGCCCGCACGTCGAACCGCGTGCTGGTGGTGCCGCTGATCCTGAATGCGGCCGGCCACGTCAAGATGGAGATCCCGGAAGCGGTCGAGCAGGCGCGCCTGGCCTGCCCGCAGACCGAGATCCTGCTGGCGCCGCACCTGACCGCCTGCGACCCGATCCTGGCGATCCTGAAGCGCCGCCTGCGCAAGGCGATGAATGCGCTGGACATGCCGGATCCGACCACCACCGGCGTGGTGGTGCTGGGGCGCGGCTCGTCCGACCGCGGCGCCAACGGCGAGATGGCGAAGATGGCGCGCTGGCTGCTGGAAGAGGGCGACCACGAGCTGGTCGACCTGGCGTTTACCGGCATCACCTGGCCACGCCTGGAAAAGGTGGTGCAGCGCCAGGTGTTGCTGGGCATGCGCCAGGTCGTGGTGCTGCCGTACTACCTGTACACCGGCACGCTGATGCAGCGCATCCACCGCCAGGTCGAGCACCTGCGCAGCCAGTATCCGCAGGTGCGCTTCTTCTGCGGCGAGCACTTCGGCTTCGAGAAGGAGATCTTCGAATTGATGGACCAGCGCGTGGCCGACCTGCGCGCGGGCGTGCCGGACAGCCGCCTGCCGTGCGACGGCTGCAGCTACCGCGAGATCGCCCACGACATGGGCCACGGCCACTCGCACGCGCATACGCACGAGCATGCGCATGCACCCGCGCACACGCACGAGCAAACGCACAAGCACGAGCACGGCCACGCGCATGAGCACGACCACGCGCATGGGCATGAGCACGCACACGCGCACCACGACCACGACCACGACCACGTGCACGCCCTTCCACACACCGAAGGCCAGGGCGCATGAGCACCGTGAACACCGTCACCGAACAGCTGACGCGCGCCGGCCAGGCGATCGAGCACGACAGCTTCGCGATCATCGACGCCGAGGTCGGCCCGCATGCCTACACCGAGGCGCAGTGGCCGATCGTGCGCCGCATGATCCACGCGAACGCCGACTTCGATTTCAACGGTCTCACCGCTTTCCACCCGGACGCGGTCGAGGCCGGGATCCAGGCGATGCTGGCCGGCGCCACGCCGGTGGTCGCCGACGTCGAGATGATCTGCTCCGGCCTGTCGCAGCCGCGTCTGGGGCACTTCGGCATGACAACGCACCAGTTCATCAGCGACCCCGACGTGATCGACGCGGCCAAGGTCGAGGACACCACGCGCGCGGTGCAGGCGATGCGCAAGGCGCACCGGCTCGGCTTGTTCAACGACGGCGCCATCGTCGGCATCGGCAATGCGCCCACCGCGCTGATCGAGCTGGTGCGCCTGATCCGCGAGGAGGGCGTGCGCCCGGCGCTGGTGGTCGGCATGCCGGTCGGCTTCGTCTCGGCCGCCGAATCGAAGGACCTGATGGCCGAGCTGATCGATGTACCGTGGATCGTGATCCGCGGCCGCAAGGGCGGCTCGACGCTGGTGGTGGCGGCGCTGCACGCGCTGCTGTCCCTGGCCGAGGCGCGTCAAAAAAGCATGCAGCAAGTGCAGCAGGCATGAAAGACAAGGCGGCCGAGCGCGGCACCCGGACCGGCTTCACCACCGGCGCCTGCTCGGCGGCGGCGGCGCGTGCGGCCGTGCTCGGGCTGGCCACCGGCCAGGTGCCGGACGAGATCGAGAGCCTGCTGCCGAACGGCACCCGCGTGCGTTTCACGGTGCACGACGGCCGCGTCGACGCCGACCGCAAGCAGGCCCACGCGATGGTCGTCAAGTTTGCCGGCGACGATCCGGATTGCACCGACGGCGCGCACCTGACGGTCGACCTGCGCCTGCTGCCCGGGCAGGGCGGCGTGGTCACCTGGGCCGCCGGCGACGGCGTCGGCACGGTGACGATGCCGGGCCTCGGCCTGGAGGTCGGCGGCCCGGCAATCAACCCGGTCCCGCGCAGGAACATCACCGACAACCTGCGCGAAGCGGCGCCCCAGCTGCTGCTCGAGCACGGCATCGAAGTGACGATCAGCGTGCCCGACGGCCAGGTCATGGCCAAGAAGACCACCAATGCGCGCCTGGGCATCCTGGGCGGCATCAGCATTCTCGGCACCACCGGCATCGTCAAGCCATATTCGACCGCCGCCTGGCGCGCCAGCGTCGTGCAGGGCGTGCAGGTGGCGGCCACCACCGGCCACGGCATGGTCGCCTTAACCACCGGCGGACGCACCGAGACCTTCGCCATGACCGCGCTGCGCAATGAGCGGCCCGAGCTGCCATCGGCCTGCTTCGTGCAGATGGGCGACTTCCTGCGCTACGCGCTCGACGAGGCGGTGGCCCAGGGCATCGAGCAGGTCGTGCTGGCGGTCATGGTCGGCAAGCTGACCAAGATCGCCCAGGGCGAGACCATCACCCACGCCAACCGCAGCGAGGTCGACACCGACCTGGTGGCCGAGATCGGCCGCCGCATCGGCGCGGCACCCGAGGATTGCGCCGCGATGGCCGCCGCCGAGACCGCGCGCTTCGGCGCCGAGCTGATGGTCGAGCGCGGCCTGGGCGACGCCTTTCACGCGGCGCTGGCCCAGGCCGCGATCGACACGCTCACCGCGCCCGATCGCTACGGCCGCGCGTTTCAACTGCGCGTGCTGGTCACCGATTTCAACAACCAGCAAGTGGCCGACGTGTGGTCGGCCCCGGCGCTGCCGCGCGAACGCCCGGACCGCCCGGCGCGCACCGGCATCGATCACATCGTCGACCAGGACTGAACCCGCATGGACACGACTCTCCAAGACCCCAACCCCTGCCGCGTGATCGGCGTGCTCGACGATGGCATCGAAAGCCTGAGCATGACTGCGCTGGCCTACCTGCGCAACGCCGACGTGGTGATCGGCGGCGCGCGCACCTTGTCCCTGTTCGAGCGCGAGTTCAAGGCCGGCGCGGTGCGTCACGACCTCACCGGCCAATTGAAGATGGTGCCCGAGTGGGTGCGCGCGGCGCGCAACGACCACCTGGCCTGCGTGGTGCTGGCCACCGGCGACCCACTGTGCCACGGCATCGCGCCGTACCTGGCCCAGCACCTGTGCGTGCAGGCGCTCGACATCCTGCCGAATTTGTCGACGCTGCAGCTCGCGTGCGCGCGCATCGGCCTCGCGTGGCAGGACGCGCGCATCGTCTCCGTGCATGCGCGCGACGCCGGCGAATGGACGCGCGGCGCCACGCCCGCGCACGGCCTGTACGCGCTGGCGCAGGCGCTGCGCGCGCACGCGCGGCTGCTGGTGCTGACGAGTCCCGACAATTCGCCGGACCGTATCGCGCGCCTGCTGCTGGCCGAGGGCCTCGGCGACGACTTCCACATGGCGGTCGCCGAAAACCTGCTGCAGCCGGAAGAGCGCGTGCTGGCCGAACTGGGTGCGCGGGAGGCGGCCGACATGCGCTTCGCCGACCTGAACGTGGTGCTGCTGTGGCGCACCACGCCGGCGCCGCGCGCCGTGCGCTTCGGCCTGGCCGACGCCGAGTTCGTGCAGCGCCAGCCGGAGAAGGGCTTGATCACCAAGCAGGAAGTGCGCGCGGTCAGCCTGGCGCGCATGCAGCTGCGGCAGGACAGTACCGTGTGGGACATCGGCGCCGGCTCCGGTTCGGTCGGCCTGGAAGCGGCGCGCCTGTGCCCGCAAGGACACGTGTACGCGATCGAAAAGAACGAGGCCGATTTCGCCATCGCCGGCCAGAACCATGCTGCTTTTGGGATCAGCAATTACAGCCTTCATCACGGCAAGGCGCCGGAGGGACTGGACGCCTGGCCGGACCCGGACGCGGTGTTCGTCGGCGGCTCGGGCGGCGAGCTGGCGACGCTGATCCAACAGGTGCTGCGCCGCCTGCGCCCGCAAGGCACGCTGGTGATGAACTTCGTCACGCTGGAAAACCTGGCCACCGCCACCGCTACGCTGCAATCGATGGAAGACCAGGGCGTCGAGTGGGACGTGTTGCAGCTGCAAGCCGCGCGTAGCAAGCCGATCCTGCACATGCACCGCATGGCGGCCGAGAATCCGGTGTGGATCGTGTGCGCGCGCTCAGTTGCCAAAGCGGGAGAAAAACAATGAGCGGCACCCTGTACGGCATCTCGCTGGGCCCCGGCGACCCCGGCCTGATCACGCGCGCCGCCTGGGCGCAACTCGAGCGGGTCGACGCGGTCTGGGTCTACCCGGCGCGCAGCGGCAAGACGCCCAGCTATGCCTTCGACATCGTCCAGCGCGCCGGCCTGGCGCCGCCGACCGAACACACCCAGCTGCTGTTCCCGATGACGCACGACGGCGAAAAGCTGGCGCGCGCATGGCTACGCGCCGCCGAAACCGTGCTGCCCTGGCTGCGCGCCGGCCGCGACGTGCTGTTCCTGGTCGAGGGCGACGCCAGTACCTACGCCACCTTCGGCCACCTGGCGCGCACCGTGCGTGCGCTCGACGCCGGCGTCGGGGTGCAGGTCATCGCCGGCGTCAACGCCTTCACGGCGGCGTGCGCATCGGTCGACGTGCCGTTCGCCGAGCAGGACGACACGGTCGCGATCGTCCCGGCCGCGTACGGGGTCAGCGCGGTCGACCGCCTGCTGCCCGACTTCGACACGCTGGTGCTGATGAAAGTAAAGCCGCTGCTCGACGAATTGATCGGCTGGCTCGAACGGCGCGATCTGCTGGCGGGCAGCCACTTCATCGAACGCGTCGGCGCGCCGGACGAGCGCCGCTTCAGTGGCGACCAGATCCTGCAACTGCGCGGCACCAAGGTCAGCTACCTGTCGCTGCTGATCGTCAAACACCCGCACCGCATCCGCGGCGAACGCATCAAGGGCTGTCTCAAGAAGGGCGGCCCGCAACCTGTATTGGAAGAGAGCGCATGAGCGATACGAACCCCATCACCGAACCCCGCCTGTGCCTGGTGGCGATCACCAAGCATGGCGCCGCCCAGGCCGCGCGCCTGGCGCTCGACCTGCCGCAGGCCGACATCTGCACTTCAAGCAAGTTTGCCGCGGCCTTTGCCGGCGTGCCGAACCAGGTAAAAGCCTACGACGGCGCCCTGCGTGACGAGATCGGCCCGCTGTTCGCCGGCTACGACCAGATCGTGTTCTTCGTCTCGCTCGGCGCGGTGGTGCGCCTGATCGCGCCGCACCTGCGCAGCAAGGACGAGGACCCCGGTGTGATCGTGGTCGACGACGCCGGCCAGTACGTGATTCCCGTGCTGTCCGGCCACGTCGGCGGCGCCAACGAGTGGAGCGAGCGCGTGGCCGACCTGATCGGCGCTTCTCCCGTGCTGACCACGGCGTCGGACGTGGGCCGCACGATCCCGGTCGACATCCTCGGGCGCCATCTCGGCTGGCGCGTGGAAGCGCCGAAGATCAACGTCACGCGCGTCTCGGCGCACGTGGTCAACGGCGAACCGATCGCCTTCGTGCAGGAAGCCGGCAGTCCGGACTGGTGGACCCGGCCGACACCGCTGCCCGACACGATCCACAAATTCGCCCGTTTCGACGAGGTGCCGCTCGACCGTTACGCCGCCGTGCTGTGGGTCACGCATGAGGACGTGCCGGCCGGGCGCTGGGATGCGCTGAAGGAGCGGCTGGTGGTGTATCGCCCGCCGCTGGAAACGGCATGACGCGTTTCACCGTCGGCCTGGGCTGCGACCGCGGCGTGCTGCTGGCGACCGTGCGCGAGGCGGTGCTGGCCGCGCTCGCGCAGGCGGGCGCGCGTCCCGAACAGGTCGCAGCGGCCGCCAGCATCGCACTCAAGCGCGACGAGGCGGCATTCCTGGCGCTGGCCGAGGAACTGCAGTGGCCGCTGAGCTTTTACGAAGCGCGTGAACTGGCGCAGGTCGAGGTGCCGAACCCGTCGGAAACCGTACGCCGCTACACCGGCACGCCGTCGGTCAGCGAAGCGGCCGCGCTGCTGGCCGCGGGGCCGGTCGAAGGCACCGGTGCGCCGATGAGCGCCCTGGTCGTCGAAAAACTCAAACTCCGAGGCGTCGATGGCAAGCACGCCACCGTCTCGATCGCAAGGAAATCATCATGAACGACATGTTCGACCCGAACGCAGCCGCCGGCAACGAAGGCGCCGCCGCCGCTGGCAAGATCATGCTGGTGGGGATCGGCCCCGGCAGCGTGGAGCACATGACCCAGCGCGCGCGCGCCGCCATCGCCGAAGCGGACGTGGTGATCGGCTACGTCACCTACATCAAGCTGGTGGCCGACCTCATCGAAGGCAAGGAGATCATCCGCAAGTCGATGACCGAGGAGCTGGACCGCGCCGTCAGCGCCCTGGAGGCCGCGCGCGCCGGCAAGAAGGTGGCGCTGATCTCGTCCGGCGACGCCGGCGTGTACGGCATGGCCGGCCCGACCTACGAGGTGCTGTTCCAGGCCGGCTGGAGTCCCGACGATCCGGTGCAGGTCGAGATCGTGCCGGGCGCCTCGGCGCTGAACAGCTGCGCCGCGCGGGTCGGCGCGCCGCTCACGCACGACTTCTGCGCGATCTCGCTGTCGGACCTGCTCACGCCCTGGCCGACCATCGCGCGCCGCCTGGACGCGGTCGCGATGGCCGACTTCGTGGTCGCGCTGTACAACCCCAAGAGCGGCCGGCGCACGCGCCAGATCGTCGAGGCCCAGCGCCTGTTCCTGCGCCATCGCCGCCCCGACACGCCGGTCGCGATCGTGAAAAGCGCCTATCGCCGCCGCGAGAACATCGTGTTTACCACGCTCGACTCGATGGCGGACGCCGACATCGGCATGCTCAGCACGGTCCTGATCGGCAACAGCAACACCTTCGTGCGCCACGGCCTGATGGTCACGCCGCGCGGCTACGCGAACAAATACGACATGGAAGACGGCGCCACGCGCGAAGGCGAGCGCGCCGGGCGTTCGCTGTCGACCGGCCTGCTCGGCTGGCTGGAGACGCTGCAGGCCGAGCACGCGGCCGGCATCGACATCGAAACCCTGGCCGCGCGCCACCGGCTGCCGGCCGACTACATCCGGGCCACGCTGGCCGAACCCTGGGCCGTCGATGCGAATGCGCCCGCCACCGAGGAAAACGAAGCATGAGCGAAGTTGTCAAACCCAAGATCGGCGACTACAAGCGCCACCTGCTGGTCTGCACCGGCCCGCGCTGCAGCGCCGACGGCGCATCGCAAGTCCTGTTCGACAGCCTGGGCGACAAGTTCAAGGCGGCCGGGCTGAACACCGGCGACCTGCGCGTGAAACGCAGCCGGGTCAGCTGCTTCGCGGCCTGCAAGGGCGGACCGATCGTCTGCGTGCAGCCGGACGGCACCTGGTACTACGACGTCACGCCGGAGAACATGGACCGCATCATCGAGCGCCACCTGTGTCACGGCGAGCGGGTCGAGGATCTGGTGTTTCACCAGGCCGGTGAGTAACCTGCAACAGCGGAGGCGGGGCTTGTATTGTCGCCTTTTTAATTTTCGGAAGACTTCAGCTGGGTTCGTCTACAATACGTGGCGCTTATCATTTAATTTCCTGCACGTAAAGTCTTGACATCCATGTCTCCTGTAAACCCCTCGACGCCCGCCATGCACGACGACCTGAGCTGGCTCACCGGCGGCGGGGAAATGGGAGAACTGATCCGTTCGATGGACTGGTCGAAGACCCCGCTCGGTCCGCCGCAGACCTGGCCGCAGAGCCTGCGCACCTCGGTCAGCCTGTGCCTGTCGTCGACCTTCCCGATCCTGATCGCCTGGGGCCCGGACGACATCCAGATCTACAACGACGCCTACCGCCCGATCTGCGGCGACCTGCACCCGCGCTCGATGGGCGGCGCGTTCAAGGAGATCTGGGCCGCGGCGATGCCGGTGGTCGGCGACAAGTTCGAGCGCGCGCACAAGGGCGAGGGCGTGTACATCCGCGACCAGCGCATGTTCCTCGAGCGCCACGGCTACCTCGAGGAAGCCTTCATGACCTTCTCGTTCTCGCCGATCCGCGACGAGTCGGGCGAGGTCGGCGGCATCTTCCACCCGATCTCGGAAGCCACGGCGACGGTGCTGAACGCGCGCCGCACGCAATGCCTGCGCGACCTGAGCGTGGCGATCGCCGACGCGCGCACGATCGGCGACATCGCCCACGACATCGGCGGCCAGTACGCCAGCCTGGAGCTGGACCTGCCGTTCGCGCTGCTGTACCAGTTCGACCCCGACAGCGGCAAGCTGATGCTGCGCGGCGGCGCCGGCCTCGATCACCATCGCGCGCTGGCGCCGGTAATGGCCGACGTCGACGACACGCTGTGGCCGTTCGCGCGCGCCGCACAGGCGCGCCTGCCGCAGCAGGTCGACGGCCTGCGCGCGCGTTTCGGCGACGTGCGCTGCGGCCCGTACGAGGCCGCCCCGGATGCGGCCGTGGTACTGCCGGTCACGGTGCCGGGCCAGCAGGAACTGTTCGGCTTCCTGGTGGCGGGCGTCAGCGCCGCGCGCGCGCTGGATGCGGCTTACCTGAACTTCTACGAGCTGCTGGGCGCGGCCGTCAACACCGCGGTCGGCAACGTGATCGCCTACGAAAAGGAGCAGCGCCGCGCCGAGGAGCTGGCCGCGATCGACCGCGCCAAAACGGCCTTCTTCTCCAACGTCTCGCACGAGTTCCGCACCCCGCTGACGCTGATCCTGGGCCCGCTCGACGATGCCCTGTCCGACCAGGACGAGCCGCTCGGCCCGATCCAGCGGCGCCGCATCGACGTCACCCACCGCAATTCGCTGCGCCTGCTCAAGCTTGTGAACTCGCTGCTCGATTTTTCGCGCATCGAGGCCGGGCGCGTGCAGGCGTCCTACGAGCCGCTCGACCTGACGCGCCTGACCGCGGACCTGGCCAGCGTGTTCGAATCGGCCATGGCCAAGGGCGGCCTGGCCTATACGCTCGAGCTGCACGACCTGGGCCAGGACGTGTACGTCGACCGCGACATGTGGGAAAAGATCGTCTTCAACCTGCTGTCGAACGCTTTCAAGTTCACGCTGCAGGGCGGGGTCACGGTCACGCTGGGCCGGCATGAGGGCATGGCGCGACTGAGCGTGTGCGACACCGGCAGCGGCATCCCCGAGGCCGAGCTGCCGCGCGTGTTCGAGCGCTTCCACCGCATCGAAGGCACGCCCGGCCGCACCTACGAGGGCACCGGCATCGGCCTGGCGCTGATCCAGGAACTGGTGCGCCTGCACGGCGGCGCCATCGCGGTGCGCAGCACGCCGGGCCAGGGCACCTGCTTCGACGTCGACATCCCGTTCGGCCACGCGCACCTGCCGGAGGAGCGCATCGTCCATGCGGCCGCCGCCGTGGAGCCGGCCACGCCGGCCTCGGGCGCCGCGCGCATCGGCGCCGCCTTCGTCGAGGAAGCGCTGCGCTGGCTGCCGGACGAGCCGGGTGCGCAGCCGGCGCCGGCGGCTGTCGCCGTCGGGGGCGCTGGTCTGCTGCAGCCGGCCGAGCGGCCGCCGCGCATCCTGATCGCCGACGACAACAACGACATGCGCGCCTACCTGAAGTCGCTGCTCGACCCGCACGCCGAGGTGAGCGTGTGCGCCGACGGCCAGGCCGCCTACGAACACCTGCTGAGCGATCCGCCCGACCTGCTGCTGAGCGACGTGATGATGCCCAAGCTGGACGGCTTCGGCCTGATCGCCAAGATCCGCGCCACGCCGGTCCTGCACGACCTGGCCGTGATCCTGCTGTCCGCGCGCGCCGGCGAGGAAGCCAAGGTCGAGGGCCTGCAGGCCGGCGCCGACGACTACCTGATCAAGCCCTTCGCCGCCAACGAGCTGCTGGCGCGCGTGCAGCGCCAGGTCGCCCTGGCGCGCGAACGGCGCCACCAGCAGCATGAGCGGGCGCTGCGCGAAACCTATTTCCGCTCGCTGGTCGACGTCGCCCCGGTGATCCTGTGGACCACCGACAGCAGCGGCTACTGTACCTACCTGAGCCAGCGCTGGTACGACTACACCGGCCGCTCGCCGGAACAGGACCTGGGCCAGGGCTGGACCGAAAACGTCCATCCGGACGACCGCCAGCGCGTGCGCGACGGTTTCGCCGGGGCGTATGCCGCGCTTACGGCGCATGCCGAGGACTACCGCCTGCGCATGCGCGACGGCAGCTACCGCTGGGTGGTCGACGCCGGTACGCCGCGCCTCGACGAGCATGGCCAGCCGGCCGGTTTCGTCGGCACCGTGATCGACGTGCACGAGCGCGTGCTGCTCGAGCACGAACTGCAGCGCCTGGCCGGCGAGCTGACCGAAAAGAACCGCATGCAGAGCGAGTTCCTGTTCACGCTGGCGCACGAGCTGCGCAACCCGCTGGCGCCGATCCGCACCGGCCTCGAGCTGATGCGCATCAAGAGCGGCGCACCGGGCGGCGCCAAGGTGCAGGAGATGATGCAGCGCCAGGTCGACCACATGGTGCGCCTGGTCGACGACCTGCTCGACATGGCGCGCCTGTCCGAGGGCAAGGTCGAGCTGCGCCTGGCGCCGGTGCTGCTGGACGAGGTGGTGCACGACGCGCTCGAGATCAGCATGCCGCTGGTGACCGCCGGCGACCATCGCCTCGAGCTGCGCCTGCCGCCGACGTCGATCGCGCTGTGCGTCGACCGCCACCGCATCGCCCAGGTGCTGAGCAACCTGGTCAACAATGCAGCCAAGTACACGCCCAAGGGCGGGCATATCGAAGTCGCGGCGCGGGTCGCCGAGAACGAAGTGGCGATCTCGGTGTCGGACAACGGCATCGGCATCGGCGCCGACCTGCTGCCGCACGTGTTCGACATGTACGTGCAGGCGCAGGCGCACCACACGATGGCGCAGGGCGGCCTGGGTGTCGGCCTGAACCTGGTCAAGCGCCTGGTCGAGCTGCACGGCGGCCGCGTCGGCGCCGAGAGCGGCGGCACCGGACAGGGCAGCCGCTTCACGGTGCGCCTGCCGCTGGCGCAACAGGCGCTGGCGCCCGAGCCATCGGTGCCGGATGCCGCGCCCGCGCCCGGCGCCGCCGGCTTGCGCGTGCTGGTGGTCGACGACAACGTCGACGCCGCCCAGACGCTCGGCGCCCTGCTCGAGATGACCGGCCACGCGGTCTCGGTGGCGCACGACGGCGCCTCGGCGCTGGCGGTGGCGGGGCGCCAGCCGCCGCAGGTGGTCTTGCTCGACATCGGCCTGCCCGACCAGAGCGGCTTCGAGGTGGCGCGCTCGATGCGCGCGCTGCCCGGCATGGCGCAGGCGACCCTGATCGCATTGACCGGCTGGGGCGCCGAGCAGGACCGCCAGCGCTCGAGCGAGGCCGGCTTCGACGCTCACCTCACCAAGCCGGCCGATTTCGCCAAGGTCGAGCAGCTGCTGCAGGACGCCGCCGCGCGTACCTGAGTTCCTGCGGGCAAGCGTGCGTAGCGCCGGGGACGGCAGGATTACACTGCCGTTTCCGCAAACCGATCGCCCGCAATGAAAGGAACGCCATGCCCCGCATCCAGACCTCCGGCCCGAATCCGACCGAGCTGTATTACTACGAACAGGGCCAGGGTCAGCCCGTGGTCCTGATCCATGGCTGGCCGCTCAGCTATCGCATGTGGGAGTCGCAGATCACGGCCCTGTCCGAGTCCGGCTTTCGCGTGATCGCCTACGACCGCCGCGGCTTCGGCGAATCGGGCCGTCCGACCGGCGGCTACGACTACGACACCTTCGCCGCCGACCTGAACGACCTGATGACGCAGCTGGACCTGCGCGACGCCGTCATCGCCGGCTTCTCGATGGGCGGCGGCGAGGTGGCGCGCTACATCGGCCGCTACGGCACCGAACGCGTGGCCAAGGCGATGCTGCTGGGCGCCGTGCCGCCGTTCCTGCTCAAGACCGGGGACAACCCGGAAGGCGTCGACAAATCGGTGTTCGACGGCATGCTGGAAGGCGTGCGCAAGGATCGCATCGCCTTCCTGCGCGACTTCTTCCCCGGCTTTTACAACGTCGACAAGAACGCCGAAGACGCCCAGGACCTGCTGGCCTTCAGCAAGTGGATCGCCTGGGGCGCCTCGCCGCTGGCGACGGCGCAGTGCATCGTCGCGTTCGGCGAGACCGATTTCCGCGCCGACCTGGCCAAGTTCGACGTGCCGACCCTGGTCGCGCACGGCGACGCCGACCATGTGGTGCCGCTCGCCGTGTCCGGCCAGCGCTCGCACGAGATGATCCCGGGCAGCCGGCTCCAGATCGTGGGCGGCGCCCCGCACGGCTTCGCGGCGACCCATCCGGAGCAGCTCAACGCCATCATGCTGGCCTTTTTGAAGACCTGAGCCAGAAGCACACAAAATAAGCAGGCAAAACGAGCAGGCAAAAAAATCCCCGGCGCCGCAAAACGCCGGGGCAAAAGGGACTTCCAAAGAACTCGGTAGGGGGCGTGTTAAAGGGCGCCTTTGCCGGTGGCGGCCCACCACAATCCGCCCAGCAGGTGCGACAGGTATTGCGGGTCGCGGTACATCTCGCCGTTGTGGCCGAGCAGGGTCACGAACACGCGGCCGCCTTCATAGCGGTGCTGCCAGGCGACGGGATGATCCTTGCCCATGCCGGTCGCGACCTGGCCCGGCCAGATCCGGGTCGGATCGTAGGTCGACTCGTCGACGTTCAGCACCGGGTGGATCGCGACCTGGTAGGGATTGGTGGTCTCGTACCATTCGTCGCTCCAGATCCAGCGCTTCGGGATGCCGAAGGTGGCCGGAAAGCCGGCGTCCACCGTGTCCACCGCTGCGGTCTGCACCATCGGATGAATCTTGAAACTGCGCCCGACCAGCTTTTCGTACCATACCCAGCCGTTCGGCGGCGTGATCGCGGCGCGGTGCACGACCATCGCATTGCCGCCGGCGCGCATGTAGTCCTCGAAATGGCGGCGCTGCGCAGGGTTGAGCTCCTCGCCGGGCGTGTTCAGGAAGACCACGGCGGCGTACTGCTTCAGGTCGCCGTCGAACACGCCGGTCTGGTTGGTGTACGTCATCTCGAAGGCGTGCAGCCTGGCCAGGTGCTCCAGGCTGTCGCGCGCGATCGGGATGTACTCGTAGTGGTACTTGTTGGGGATGGCCAGCACCAGCACCTTGAACTGGCCGTCGGCCCACGCCGCGCTCGCCGGCAGCGCCAGCGCCGCGGACACGGCAAGCAGCGGCAGCGCGCGTTTGATCATGGCGCCGGCACCCCTTGCGGCGCCTGGCCGTTGTGCGGCACCAGCCAGCCGCCGTCGGCGAGCCAGTCGGACAGGCGGTCCGGCCAGTGCTGGATCGAGACGCGCTCGCCGCGCTGGCCGACGTTGAAAGCGTGGTCGGTCTCGGCGTACAGGTGCAGCTCGGCCGAGACGCCGGCCGCGGTCAGCTGCTGGTACAGCCCGATGGCAGGCGGCATGCAGCATTTGTCCTTGGAGCCCGCCGCGATGAAGGCCGGCGGCGCATTGTTGACGGCCTTGGCCGGCGAGCCGAGCGGGCCCGGGTAGATCAGCACCTGGAAGTCGGGCCGCGCGCTCTGCTGGTCGACGGCATCGCGCTTGCTTGCCGCGGTGTTCGGACCTGCCGGCTCCGGATTGTCCGCCACCAGCGACACCAGTTCGCCGCCGGCCGAAAAGCCCATCACGCCGACGCGGTGCGGATCGACCCCGTACTCGGCCGCGTGCGCGCGCACCCAGCGCAGCGCGCGCCGCAGGTCGCCGGCGGCATCGCCCTCGATCGTGTAGCCGGGCAGGGCGCCGCTGCTGTCGTCGCGCGCCAGCCGGTACTTCAGGACGAAGGCGGTCACGCCGATGCGGTTCAGGTTCTTGGCCGCGGCGATGCCTTCGTTCTGGAACACCAGGATACGATGGCCGCCGCCCGGCACCACCACCACGGCCGCGCCGTTGGCGTGGCGCGGATCGGCGCGCACCACCGTCAGCGACGGGTCGTGGATGTTGACCGGGTAGGCGCCGTCGACCAGCTTCTCGGCTTCGCCGTGGTGTTTTTCGGAACCGGGCGCGCCGTTCGGCCAGAGTTGAAACACCGCCGGCGCGGCCTGCTGCTGGGCCAGCGCTGCCGTACCGAAGCCGGCCAGCGCCAGACTCGCCGCCAGAATCACGTTATGGATCTTCATGCAGGTCTCCTCAGACGCGGGTCGAGTACAGCGCGTGGTGGGTCAGGATGTACAGCGTGCGGCCGTCGGCGCCGCCGAAGATCACCTGCAGCGGACGTGCCGGCACGTCGATGCGGCCCGTCTGCTTGCCATCGGCGCCGTACACGAACACCTGGCCGTTGGCCACGTACACCTTGCCGTCCGGGCCCACCGCCGCGCTTTCGCCGCCGCGGTCGGCCACCTGTTTCAGGTCGGTGATCGCGCCGCCTTGGCCGACCAGGCCGCTGAAGGTGCGGTTTTCCGAACCGTTGGTAAACACCACGCGCTGGCCGACCGGTGCGGCGACCAGGCCGTGGGTCTGGAGCGTGTCCGACCAGCGGTAGCCGAGGTGGTCGAACGGCCCCTGGCGCAGCACGCGGAAGGCCGGCAGCACCAGGCTGCCGTCCGGCGACACGTATTCCTGCGCCTTCGGCTTCGCCACGTCGCGCGCGAACATCTCGGACAGCGTGGTGAACTCGTAGGTATCCGGGTTGAGCTGGTCCTGGAACTCGGCGTTCTGCCAGAAATTCACGGGCAGGGCCACGCGCGCGCCCGCGTGCTGCGCGACCGGGGTCGGCTTGATCACCGTGACTTCGGTGCCCGGCGTGCCCGGCTTGAAGCTGTACACGGTCGCTTCCTTGCCGTACGAGGACAGCACCATCAAATTGCCGCTGCGGTCGATCTGCAGGTTGACCGGGTCGAGCGGGGCGTCGCGCACTACCTTCATGCCTTCGCCATCCAGGTAACTGAAGATGTGCTTGAACCAGCGGTCGACGAAGTACAGGCGGCCCTGGGCGTCGACCACGCCGCCGGCGATCGAATAAAAGCCGTCCTGCAGCTTGTCGACTTTTGCTTGCGTCATCGGCGCCGGCGCGGTGGTCTGCTTGCCGTCGTAGTCGAGCACCGCGAACTCGCGCTCGCGCACCTGCAGGCCGTGGGTCACGTCGACGATCGCGTTCTCGTACGGGTACTTGGAAGCGCGCAGGTAAGTGGCGCAGCCGTTCTCGTCGCAGGTGGCCAGGCCGCTCTCGCCGTTGACCGCCACGTTGCGGAAACGGATGCCGCTCGAGTTCTCGACCAGCGCCGCCGACAGGGCCGGCTTGATCGAGCGCGTCACGCGGTAGGAGTGGTAGTTCGCCACCAGGATGTTCTGCGAATTGCGGATGTTGAAGGACACCGAGTCCATGCCGTCGCGGACTTCTTCCTCGGTCTGCGGCGCCAGGAATTCCCAGTTCTTCACGCCGTCCAGCACGATCTCGTTGCGGATGTGGTGCTCGGCCGAGAGTTCGTACACGTGGCCCGGCGTGCTGGTGTTGGTGACGTAGAAGCCGGCCTGCGCGTAGGTGCTGGGCGACCAGATGCCATTGAAGGTGCCGCCGCCATTGTCGGTCACCCAGACGCTCGGGTACTGGCGGTCCCACCAGGCGGTGGTGTCGAAGTTGGCGCTCTTCTTGTACGGGTCGGAACGGTTGCCGTCGTACAGTCGGGTGCCGTGGCCGCCCTGGATGCGCACGTCGTCGACCATCGAGCGCTCGCCGGCGCGCCACAGCAGGGCCACGGCGCGGTTGTTGACTTCGCCGGTGGCCAGGCCGATGCCGGACACGATGGCGTCGCCGCCTTTCGCGCTCTCGAGCAGCGCCTTGGGACCGTCGGCGCCCTGGTACAGCGCCGAGCCGTTCGGCAGCAGCAGCTGGGTCAGGCCCGGATGCAGGCCGACGATCACGGTGTCCGGCTTCATGCGGATGGTGTCGTTGACCTGATAGAAGCCCTGCGGCAGGTAGACCACGCGGTGGGTGTCGATCGCCTTCTGGATCGCGGCGGTGTCGTCGCTGACGCCGTCGCCCTTGGCGCCGAGGGTGTGCACGTTGACCCACTCTTTCGTCGGCGGCAGCGTGCGCAGCGCGGGCGCGGGGGCGCGCGAGGACGCCAGCGGCGCGGTCTTGAAGTTGGTCGAGAACTGGCCCTGGGTGCCCAGGCCCGGCAGGAACAGGCCGTAGTTGAATTCGCTGACCTGGTAGTTGCGGCCATCGGCTTTGATGGTCTTGCCGCTGTCGCGGAATTGGGCGAAGGTCGGCACGTTGCGCGCGCTGGCGTGATCGAAGCCGACCTGCGTATAAACGTTGTTCTCGTTGCTGATCACGACCGCGGCCTTGCTGACGTTCTCGAAGCGCACGTCCTTGCCCCACATCCAGTCGCCGTAGCCGCGGTCGATGTCGATGCCGACCGGGGTGTCGCGGATGTCCGTGTTGACCAGCGTGAGGCCGGCTTCGTGCTCGCGGATGGCGGCGTCGCGCTGGCCCTCGAAATGCGAGTCGAGCAGCGTGAACTGCCAGGCCGGGGAGGTCTTTTCGGCCAGGATGCCGTAGCGGCCCCCATAAAACTTCAAGTCGTAGGCGACGTTGCCGACCTGGTAGACGCCGGCCAGGCCGTCGCCCATGTGGAAATCGATGTGGCTGATGTTCGAGTGCTGGGCCGTGTGCATGCGGATCGCGCTGGCGGCCGGGTTGCCCTTGCCGACTTCGAAGTCGACGTTCGACAGCACCGAATAGAAGGTCGAGGAGTTGGCGTCGCGGACCGCTTTGCCTTCCTCGGCGCTGAACGGCACCGCGGACGGCACCGGCATCGGCACCTTGCCGACGCGGTTCTGGTCGCCGCCGGTGAAGATCACCATATTGGCCACGCCCTTCTGGAAGCCCGGGGTGTTCGGCGCCAGCACGAACACCGGCCGCTTCGCGCCGACGCCGTACACGCGTACCGCCAGCGGGATCAGGATGGTCCTGGTGATGCGGTAGCGGCCCGAGGGCAGGAACACGACGCCGCCTTCTTCCTTGTTCGAGGCGCTGTTGATCGCCTGCTGGATCGCGTCGGTGTCGTCGCTGACGCCATCGCCCTTGGCGTGCACGACGACCGCGCGCGGGTCTTCGGGCATGGTCTGGAAAGCGGACACGGAAGCCGGTGCGGCGATGGCCGGCACGGCGGCTGCGCCGGCGACGAGCATGGCGGCCAGCGCCACTGCATGCAGGGCGAACGGTTTTGTTTTCATGATTGTCTCCTGGTTATTCTTTATTGTGGTCAGCTGATGAACAGCGACAGAATCAGTACGAAGATCAAACCGAACACGCCGACCAGGGTCTCCATCAGCGACCATGAGCGGAAGGTGTCCTTGAGCGACAAGCCAAAATATTCCTTGAACATCCAGAAGCCGGAATCGTTGACGTGGCTGCACATCAGGCTGCCCGCGCCGACCGCCAGCACCATCAGGTTCGGGTTGCAGTGCGTGGTCTGCACCAGCGGTTCGATGACGCCCGCGGCGGTGACGCCGGCCACGGTGGCCGAACCGAGGCAGATGCGGATCACGGTCGCCACGGCCCAGCCGAGCAGCAGCGGCGGCACCGGCAGGCTGGCCAATTGCGCGCCCAACTGGGCGCTCACGCCGGAATCGGTCAGCACCTGTTTCAGGCCGCCGGCGCCGGCGATGATCAGCAGGATCGGCGCGATCTCGCGCAGCGCCTCCTGCGCCGAGCCCATCACCTGCGGCAGCGTGCGCCCGCGCGCGAGGCCGAGCGACACCACCGCCACGCCGTACGACACCAGCATCACTACCAGCGGGCTGGAAAGAAAGGCGAGCGGCTTGGCGAGGTCGGGACGTGCCAGCGTGACCAGCGTCAGCGCCGCCAGCAGCACCACCGGCAGCAGCGCGGTGGCGAAGCTGTTGAAGGCGCCCGGCAGTTCATGGTCGGGCACCTGGGCAGTCGTGAAGATCTGCGCCGGCGTGCCGCGGATGCGGGTCAGCGTCATCGCGAACAGTGGCCCGGCGATGATCAGAGTCGGGATCGCCACCATCAGGCCGTAGACCAGCGTGGTGCCGATGTCGGCGTGCACGGCGGCCACCAGCGCGGTCGCCGACGGGTGCGGCGGCAGGAAGCCGTGCGCGATCGACAGGCCGGCCAGCAGCGGCATCCCGAGCGCCACCGCCGGCCGGCCCGACTGCGCCACCAGCGAGAAGATCAGCGGGATCATCAGCACGAAGCCGACGTTGTAGTACAGCGGCATCCCGACCACGAAACCGGTGATGGTCATCGCGATCGGGATGCGGGCCGGGCCGAGGCCCGACACCAGGCTGGTGGCGATGCGCCGCGCGGCGCCGCTGTCGGCGATCAGCTTGCCGAACACCGCGCCGACGCAGATCACCACCACCAACGAGCCGAGCAGGTCGCCGATGCCCTTTTCGATCGCGCCGGGGATTTTAGCCGCCGGCATCCCGAGCAGGACGGCGGCAACCACCGCCGCCACCACGAAGGCCAGCAGCGGCTGCACCTTGCCCCAGGCGATCATGAGCGTCAGCAGGCCCACCGCCAGTACTACGGAAACTACGTTCCACACATCGAACCCCGATCAGAAGTTGTAACGCAGGCCGGCGCGGTAGGTCCGTCCGATCACGTCGTACAAGGTCGGATTGACCGCAAAACTCGGGTTGGCCTGCGGGGCCGCCACCGGATCGCGGTCGGCCAGGTTGTCGATCTTGAAGTACAGCATCATTTGCTTCGACACATTGTAGCTGCCGCCGAGGTCGATGTAGGTCGCGCCCGCCATGTGGTTGTCGTAAATGGTCGGGTGGATCAGCGTCGACACCGGGCAATTGGTCTGGCATTCGATGTACTCGTTGCTGTACACGCCGGCGCTGAACCAGCGCTCGGTCAGCGTCAGGCTGGCCTTGTCGGTGTCCCAGGATTGCGAGGCCAGCAGCTTCCATTTCGGGGTGCTGCCCAGGTTCACGCCCGCGCCTTCGCTCGGGATGGTGCCGAGCACGCCCGAATCGGTGATGAAGTGCAGGGTGCGCGTGGCCAGGCCGCGTACCGTGAACGCGCCCGGCAGGCCGAAGTCGCTCAGGTTGTGGCGGTAAGCGGTCTCGATGTCGACGCCCTTGTTGTGCAGCGACGCCAGGTTGAAGTTCTGCACGTTGACGTAGTTGTTGCCCGGGCTGTTGAGCACGACCGCCTTGCAGACGTCCTGGTTGCCGTTGGTGCACAGGTCGACTTCCTGCTGGATCGACAGCGTCGAGATGACGTTGCTGACCTTGATGTCGTAATAGTCGACCGACAGGTTGAAGCCCGGCGCCCAGCTCGGCTGGGACAGCACGATGCCGAACGAGTTGTTGCGGCCGATCTCCGGACGCAGGTCGGTGTTGCCGAGGGTGCGCTGCTGGACGCTGATCGCATTGCCCTGGTATTGCACCTGGTTGTTGACCACCACCGGCGCGGCGAACAGTTCCGACAGGTTGGGCGCGCGCACGTCTTTCGAGCTGACCGCACGCAGGCGCAGGCCGTCGATCGGGGTTTTCCAGGTCGCGCCGAGCTTCCAGCTGCCGACGCTGCCGGCGGTGCTGTACTTGGTCTGGCGGTCGGCGACGTTCAGGTTGGCCTCGCCCCACGTGGCCGACTTCAGCACCGGCAGGTTGAATTCGACGTAGGCTTCGCGCACCGTGTAGGCGCCTTCGCCGTTGTGATAGTTGCCCGAGTACCAGTTATTGCCGACCGCCGTGTTCAGGGTCGGATCGCTGCCGTAGGCGGCATAGTTGATCGAATCCGGCGACACGCCGGCGCCGTATGGGTCGCCCTGCACGGTGTATTGCTCGCGGCGCCATTCGGCGCCGAAGGCCATGGCCAGCGGACCGGCCCAGCCTTGCCAGACTTCGCCGTTGAAGTTCGCGCTCAGCACGTCCTGGCTCTGGTTGGTGTGCTGGCGCGGACCGTCGTACGGCGCCACGTAGTTCCAGGTCGCGGCCGACACCGGGTTGTTGCCGATGATGTTCAGCGGCACGCAGCCGGCGGCGCGCGCGACCGGATCGCGGCAGACGATGCTGCCGTCGGCCAGGCGGATCGCGTCGATCGCGGCGTTGTAGCGTGGGATCAGTGTGTTGTTGTGGACGTCGATCACGGTCGTGTTCTCGCCATATTCGGCGTAGCTGTCGTACGACCAGTCCTTGCCGAACAGGTTGAACTTGCCGTCGCCGCCGACCACCACACGGCGCTGGGTGCGGGTCGGGTGCACGTCGATGTTGGCCGGGAATTCCTCGTTCGAGGTGCCGAACTGCATCGCGCCGCTCGGGTAGCCGGACGCGCAACCGGCCGCGATCGAGGCTGGCAGGAAGGCGTTGTCGCACTTGATGCTCAGGTTGGCCTGCTTGGCCGCGCCCGGGTTCGGCGTGAACTGCGAGCGCACCTGCGCCCAGTTGCCGGTGACATAGATCTCGTTGTCCGCATCGAGGTCCCAGGACGCGCGCGTGTAGAGCACCTGGCGCTTGAAATTCATCGCCAGGTTGGTGCCGGCGCCGACGCTGCCGGACAAGTCGCCGCCGACGCAGAACGGGTTCACGCAACCGGTGACGCCGCCTTTGCCGTCCGGTACGCCATTCGAGCCGTACTGGAATTTATAGGGGGCGCCGCCCGCACCAAAAGCCGTGCCCTGCAGCGGGCCGCTGGTGATCAGGCCGTAGCCGGCATACTGGTACTGCTGGGCATGGTCGACCACCATGTACTCGGGCTTGCCGTCGGTGGTCTGCGAAGTCGGACGGCGCACGAACACCGTGTTGCGGTACCAGCTGCGGCCGTTCGCACCGACTTCGCCGAAGCCGGGCGCATCGATGCCGTTTTCCTTGGTGAACTCGCCGCTGACCTCGATGTGGCCGCGGTCATCCATGAAGCCGCGGCCCCAGGCTGCCTGGAGGGTGCCGTTCTTGTCGTCGTGGTACTTGGTCTCGCCGCCCTGGATGTTGGTCTTGAAACCGTTGAATTTCTTGTCGGTGATGAAGTTGACCACACCGCCGACCGCATCGGAACCGTAGGAGGCCGAGGCGCCGCCGGTCACCACGTCGACACGCTTCACGAGCAGCTGCGGGAACTGGCTGACGTCGGTGACGCCGGTGACGTTGGCGCCGACCACGCGCTGGCCGTCGAGCAGGGTCAGCGTACGGATCGGACCGAGACCGCGCAGCGACAGCGACGACAGGCCCTGGATGCCCGAGCTGGTGCTGTTGGTGCTGGTGGTGCGGCCGGTCGAGCCCTGCAGGGCCGGCAATTCGGCCAGAGTCTCGAACATGTTCGGCTGGGCGGCCTTTTCGAGGTCGGCGGCGCTCAGGGTGGTGGTCGGGGTCGGCTGGGTGAAGCCGCGTGAGGCGATGCGCGAACCCGAGACGACGACGGTGTTCACGCCGCCGGACGAGGACGCCGGTTGGGCCGCCTGGACCGTCTCGCTGAATTGCTGGGCATTGACCGGGGCGACGGCTTGGGCGTCGCTGGCGGTCGGCGCTGCGGCTGCCGGCGCGGCTGGTGCGGCCGCGTTCGCGTCCACAGGGGCGGCGCCGGTCTGGTTTTGCTGATCCTGGGTTTGCTGCGCCTGGGTTTGTGCATGAGCGCTGGCGGCGAGGATGCCGCAGGCGCTGGCGACAGCGAGGTTGATCAAGGTCCTCTGTAGTGGTGTACGCATGGTGTCTCCGTTCTTATATAAAGGGGTTGGCGCGCCCGCCTCGGACGGTGGGCCGGCTACGCCTGGATGCGACGCTAAACTACTCATTAGCTACTAGCTACATTTGTTGGGTGCCTGGTCCGTCCTTTTGGTCGATTCGGTGATGTGCTCGAGCAGCTGCTCCGGCGGCAGCGCGATGTCGAGGGTGACGCCGGCTTCGTCGCTCTGCAGCGGCTCCAAGATGCCCAGCTGGCTATCCAGCAGCGAAGGCGGCATGTAATGGCCGACGCGCGCCTGCATGCGTTCGGAAATGAGGGGACGCGGACCGTTCAGGTGCACGAAGCGCAATTCCGGATCGGCCTGGCGCAGCAGGTCGCGGTAGTGGCGCTTGAGCGCCGAGCATGAGAGTACGAGGCCGGTGCCCTGGTCGCGCGCCTGGCGGATCTCGGCGGCCAGCACTTGCAGCCAGCCGGCGCGGTCGGTATCGTCCAGCGGCGTGCCGGCCGACATCTTGGCGACGTTCTCGGCCGGATGGAAGGCGTCGCCTTCGAGGAAAGGAACGTCGAAGTGATGTGCCAGCGCGGCGCCGATCGTGCTCTTGCCGCAACCGCTGACGCCCATCATCACCCAGCGGCCGGAATGGCCCGGCTGGGCAGCATTGCTTGCTGATGCCATGTCGTCTCCAGTTTTTTTGCGCTACCGTTAGCGCTATCATTTGTATTAAGTCTTCAACAACCCAGCAGTTCTGTAAACCGGTATTTATGCTGCGCAGCAGTATTGTCTAGCCAAGTCCTACGCGATTTGGGTAGAACGTCCAGCCAAATCTGTAAAGATGAGAGGGCAATGTCTTGATAGCGCTATCAATTGTGCGCAGCAATAAAGTTTCTTTTATTGGCTGTGCGGGTGTGGCGTTTATCGCACGCTTGCGCCGGTTTTTGGCTTCGCTGTCGTATCAGCGCACCGGCTTCAATGCCGCGCGCGGTGACCTGAATTCGACCCGAACAGGCCGCAATAGCCGGTGCCGGCTTCGAGGTTGGGTCCGGGCGCGCCGCGTCCATCGAGGATCTTGATCCAGCCGTCGGGATGGTTTTCGGTCGGACGTGCGCCGCAGTTGGTATGCACGAAGTGAATGCCGACCCCGGTATCGTAGAGTTGACCGCACAATTCCAGACGGTCGCCTTCGCGGATCGCGTCGAGCGGCGCCGGCACGCCGCGCTGGCCTGGGCGGTAGCCGTTGGCGAACACGTCGTCGATCGCCACGTCGTACACGCGGCCGTCCTGGTCGGCGCGCAGCTTGACGTGGGTGTGCGACAGCTCGACGCCCTGGCGGAACTGGCCATGCACTAACTTCGGCCCATTGACGACTTGCCCGGTGAGATAACTGCCGTCGGCCGCGGCGCAGGCCTGGCGCTCGTCGGCCATGGCGGCGCCGCAGCTGGCGGCGAGCAGGAATGCGAACAGGATGCGTGTCATGGTATCTCCGTAGAATGGATCGGCTTGCCTGTAGTGTAAGCCATGATGTAAGCCATGGCGGGCGAAGTCCCGTCCGGGATGCGGGCAGAATGGCCACATCGCCCCTTTGCGGGCATCGCAGATGTGCAACGCAGCGGCGTCTTCGATGCCGACACGGCCGCCGCGCTGGCACTGGGCATGAAGCTGTTCGGCGAAGTCATGCTGCAGCATCGCAAAGACCCGCTGTTCGAGCCGATCGTCGAACCCTACCGCGGATTCATCGGCGCGTTCAAGGCAAGGATGAAGGCCGCAAACACGCCTTCCGACGGCTGATTCGTCCGCGTCCAAAGACACATTGCAAACGTTTGCCTGCCGACTTCCAGTTACGCCGGCGGTGCGTTATCACGCATGCGAATGGCAGGTATCACCGCTCTTTTTCGCCTAACTGAGCAGTAAAAGCGCAGTTCTTGCATGCTTTTTGCCGCTTTTTATTGCACCTGTCGATAATCCACAACGCTTCGGTACCCGCTTGCAAACGGTTACGAATTTTTTTCCTCGCAGCAAAGCAAAATCGGTCGAACACGCGTAGAATTCCACCTATCAGTTTCCAGACGCCAACTACTTATGGTTGGCGTTTGGCTTTTCAGAAGACCGATTTCTCAAAAAACAAACAAATGCAAACCCCTGCTCGTACCAGTACTTCGCGTTACTTGTCCCGCGCGCAAGCACAGCAATTCGCGCTGCCGGTCCTGTTCAGCCTGTTCGGCCTGATCATGGGCTCGTGGGCCGGCCGTATCCCGTCGATGGCGGAGCGCGTGCACGTGTCGCACTCGGCGCTGTCGATGGTGCTGCTGTGCGGCGGCCTGGGCGCCGTGGCGTCGTATCCGATCTCGTCGCGCATGATGGGCTCGCTCGGCGCACGCAAGACCCTGCTGTTCTCGGGCCTGGCGCTGCTGTGCGTGCTGATCGCCATCGGCGTCGCACCGACCGTGCCGCTGCTGATGATGGCCGTGCTGAGCCTGGGCATCACCGCCAGTACGTTCGACGTCGCGATCAACTCGGCCGCGACCAGCCGCGAACTGCGTACCGGCAAATCGGAACTGTCGAAGCTGCACGGCCTCGGCTGTGCCGGTGGCCTGGCGGGCGCGACCCTTGGCAGCCTGATGGCCAGCCTGCACATCAAGCCGGCCACCCACTTCATGATGCTGGCCGTGCCGCTGGCCTTCGTGCTGTACGTCGCCTACACCATGCTGGAAGCCGATCAACCCGGCCAGACCGTCGAGAAGAAGAAATTCTCGCTGCCGCGCGGCCCGCTGCTGTTCCTGGGCGTGCTGGGCTTCCTCGGCTCGATGGCCGAAGGCAGCATCGCCGACTGGAGCGGCGTGTTCCTGAAAGAGCACTTCGGCGCGTCGGAAGGCATGGCGCCGCTGGCCCTGTCGTCGTTCTCGGTCATGATGCTGCTGGCCCGCCTGGTCGGCGACAAGCTGAAAGTCCGCTACGGCGCCCGTCCGCTGGTGACCAGTGGCGCGATGCTCGGCGCAGCCGGCCTGTTCTTCGCCGTGCTGTCGCCGAATGCCTACTTCGCCCTGTTCGGCTTCGCCGTCGCCGGTCTCGGCATGTCGCTGGTGTTTCCGTTCGTGTTCAGCGCAGCAGGCGCCCAAGGCCCGGCCGCCCTGGCAGGCGTGGCAAGCATGGCCTACAGCGGCAGCCTGATGGGCCCGCCGGTGATCGGCGCCATCGCCCAGGGCATGGGCATGCAGATCGCCATCGCCTACGTCGGCGGCCTCGCTGCCCTGATCGCCTACGTGGCGAGCCGTGCCCGCATGCTGAAGTAAGGGTTCGTGCAGTAAAGGCTTGTGCAGTAAAGGTTTGTTTTACCGTGGTTTGTGGTCCCGTAGTTTGTTGTCTCTGCAGTAGCTGTTGCCGTAACAGTAGTTTGTTTCATTCCTCCTCTTCCTTTGCAGGGCGGTCGCCACCGGCGCCGCCCTTTTTTTCGTTCGTGTTTTCGTTTCCATGCCGGCCTGCGCCCGATGCGCGCTTCGGTTTCCGGCGCGAGCTGCGTCTCTTGTTAAGGCTTAGGCAGGGCGTCGGCGGCCGGGTTCGCCCGGAATCGAGGGCATTTGCGCTGCGCCAAGCGCCGGCGCGTCCATGCGAACTCCAGCACGCCTGAGAACTCCAAACCATGTCGCTGACTTGACCAGGATCGAGACGCCATGGAAAACCAAATCGATGCGGCAGCGGTGGTATGGCTGCATGACCGCCAGTTGAGCGAGCGCGACTGGCCGATGCTCTCGCGCACTCCGGTCCAGTCCGCCATCTGGCAATGGATCGATGCCAACCACCGTTACAACGGTCTGCTCTGGCGCGAGGAAGACCGCGCACGCCGGCTCGACGTGCCGCCGGCCGAAATCGCCGCCGGCAAGCGCTTGATCGACCGCTACAACCAGAAGCGCAACGACGCCGTCGAGGCCATCGACGAAGCCCTGCTGGCCAGCCTGTCCGGCATCGCACCTCAAGCCGGCGCGCGCATGTCGAGCGAAACCCCGGGCGCCATGATCGACCGGCTGTCGATCCTTGCGCTCAAGATCCACCACATGCGCGTGCAGACTCTGCGCATCGATGCCGGCGACGAGCACGTGCACGCTTGCACCATGAAGCTCGAGCGGCTGCTGATACAACGCCACGACCTGATGGCTTGCCTCGACACGCTGCTTGCCGATGCGCGCGCCGGCCGCGCCTACTTCAAGGTCTACCGCCAATTCAAGATGTACAACGATCCGGCCCTGAATCCCTACCTCAACGGCCAGGCGCAGGCCGGCGGCAGGGCCGTCCCATGAACGCGTCCATGGGAGCCGGCGCGCCCGAAGTCATCGACGTTCTGGTGCCGACCTGTAATCGTCCGGCGGCGCTGGCCGTGACGCTGGCCATGCTCGGGGCGCAAAGCTGGCCGGCGCTGCGCATCGTCATCGCCGACCAGTCCGACGGCGCCGACGCGCGCGCGTGCGCGGAGGTGCAGGCCGTGCTGCGCTACCTGCGCGCCACCGGTCGCAGGGTCGAGACGCATCGCCGCCCAGTGCTGCGCGGCATGGCCGAGCAGCGTGCGTTCCTGCTGGCCCAGGCCGGCGCGCGCTATTGCCTGTTCGTCGACGACGACGTCCTCCTCGAGCCCGACCTGATGGCGCGCCTGCATGCCGTGATTCGCAGCGAGGGCTGCGGCTTCGTCGGCAGCGCGCTGCATGGCTTGAGCTACCTGGGCGAGCGGCGGCCGCTCCAGGAAACGATCGAATTCTGGGAAGGCCCTGTCATGCCGGAAGCCGTCCATCCCGGCACCTCGGCCTGGACGCGCCATCACCTGCACAGCGCCGCCAACCTGTTCCACGTACAGTCGAACCTGTGCGGCACAGGCGCGGATGGCCGTCCGGACAAGCAGGAAACACGGCGCTACAAGGTCGCCTGGGTCGGCGGCTGCGTGATGTTCGACCGCGCCATGCTGCACGCTGCCGGCGGCTTCGATTTCTGGCCGGCGCTGCCATCTCAGCACTGCGGCGAGGACGTGCTGGCCCAGCAGCGCGTGATGGCGCGCTTCGGCGGCTGCGCGATCCTGCCCTCCGGCGCCTATCACATGGAATTGCCGACCACGGTTACGGCGCGCGCGATCGATGCGCCGTACGTGCTGCCGCTCGGGTCGCAAGCCGAGGCCCAGCCGGCGTCGCAGCCGGCGTCGCAGCTGAAGTCGCAGCCCGAGTCTCAATCCGACTTTCAATCCGACTTTCAATCCGACTCGAAGCAAGCAGCCCATCCAGCGCCGCAGCCCGTGCATGTCACGGCGCCACCGTCCGGAGTCACGCCGTGACCGCGCGTTCCGGACACGATCTGGTCGATGACGTCGCCAAGATCGCCGTATTGCGCCCGAACGCGGTCGGCGATTTCGTCTTCGCGCTGCCGGCCTTGCACGCCCTGAAAGCGGCGTATCCAAAGGCCGAGCTCGTACTGATGGGTAAAGCCTGGCACCGCGATTTTCTCACTGGCCGGCCGGGGCCGGTGGACCGCGTCGTCGAGCTCCCGCCCGTGCCGGGCGTCGGCGTTCCGGTCGATGCGTGCGTCGCCGAACCGGCCATCGCGGCTTTCGTCAATCGGATGCGCGGCGAGCGCTTCGACCTGGCCTTGCAGATGTTCGGCGGCGGGCGTCATTCGAATGCCTTTCTGGCGCGCCTGGGCGCACGCCTCACCGCCGGCTGGCGCGCCCCGGGGGCGCCGGCGCTCGAGCGCTGGATCGCCTACCGCGAACCGATGCCGCGCCGGCTGGCGCTGCTCGAGATTGCCGGACTGGTCGGCGCCCGGCCCCGGTCTTTGACACTGCCCGAACTGACGCTCACGGATGCCGACCGCCGGGAAGCGGCGGCGCTGCTGCCGGCGCTGCCCGGCGAGCGCCTGGTGCTGCTGCAGCCCGGCTCGACCGACCCGCGCCGCTGCTGGCCAACACAGCGCTTTGCGGCGCTCGGCGACGTGCTGGCTGCCATGGGCATGCGCGTCCTGGTCAATGGTTCGCCCGACGAGGCGGCGCTGGTGGATGCCGTGATCGGCCAGATGCGCCACCCGGCGACGCCGCTCGCCGGCAGGCTCGGCCTGGGTGGCCTGTGCGGCCTGCTCGCGCGCGCTGCGCTGGTCGTCTCCAACGACACCGGACCGCTGCATCTGGCGCTGGCGTTGGGGGTGCCGAGTGTCGGCATCTTCTGGCTGACCAATGCGCTCGAGGGCATGCCGCTGCATCCATCGCTTTTGTACCTGGCGGTGGCCTCCACCACCCGGTGTGCCGTGTGCGGGCAGGACAACCTGAAAAGCCGCTGTGCGCACGACCCCAGCTTCGTCGACGACGTCAGCCTGGAACAGGTGGCGGCGCTGGCGCGCACGGCGCTCGCGCACCCGCACCCGCACGCCTACCCACACGCGCGGGTGCTCGCGCCCGGGGGCGCGCATGCAAACGCGGCGGGCGGGCGCTGACCGAGGGAGCGCCACCAGCCGTTGCCGGTTGCGTCAGCCGATGTGCATTTTTTGCGTCACGCGGCCTGCATCGACAGCGGCAGCGCGAGCGGGCAGGGAAGGTAGCAGCCAGCAGCCAGCAGCCAGCAGCCAGCAGCATCACCAATACGGCCACATGCCCACGCTGCGCTGCCGGCTGGGTGCGGTGCCGGACAGCAGGGCGCGCGCGTGCTGCAAGACCATCGCGGCGCGCTCGGCGGTCGGGTCCCAGATGCAGCGATGGGTAAGCCGGTCGAGCGGGGCCCAGCGCGCGATGTCGGCCTTGTTGAAGATGACCACGCTTTTCAGCTTCAGGCCTGCCGCGATGTGGGACACGCCGGTGTCGTTGCACAGCAGCAGGCGGGCGCCGCGCAGCAACACCGCCATCGCGCCGATCGAGATCGGGGCGGCGGCATTGAGTGGCTCGTGGCGCATGTGCGCCGCCACATCGGCGGTGAGGTCGGCTTCCGCGGCCGAGCCGGTCAGCACGGGACGCAGGCCGAACTCGGTGGCGATGCGGTCGCCGACGTCGGCGAAGTGGGCGGCGGGCCAGCATTTGTCGCGGTGGCGCGCGCCCGGGTGAATGCAGAAATAGCGGCCTTCGGCCAGGTCGCGGACGATGCCGCTGGCGGCCAGTTCGTCTTCGTCGTGGCGCGACAGCGGGAATTCGAGCTGCTCGCCGGCCGGATCGGCGCCGAGCTGCGTCATCAGCGCCAGCAGACGTTCCGGCTCGGTGCCGGTGTCGGGGTAGGACAGCATCATGGCGCGCTCGCGCACGACGGCCTCGCCACGGCAGAAGCCGGCCATGACGTCGGCGCCGAAACCGCTGACGATGTCGTTGCTCACGTCACCGCTGCCGTGCAGCTGGATCGCCAGCGCGAACTGGCGCGCGCACACGCCGGCATAAAAGCTGGCCAGCGCCTCGTGCCGGACCGGTTGCTCGGGCAGCAGCGGGTGGCCGGGAAAGGGGATGAATTCGTCTAGGTAGCCGGGAAAGCGCTCGGCGAACTGCTGCGCCCACGGTAGTCCGACCAGCGCGATGTGGGCGCGCGGCAGGGCGTTGCGCAGTGCGCGCAGGGCCGGAACGGCGCACAGCATGTCGCCCAGCTGGAGCGCACGGAACACGACCACGGACGACGGGGCCGTGCGCTGCAAAAACGGTCGGCGGTACATGGCGTTCTCCAGGAGTACTGAGTGGCGGCGTCAAGCGCGCAGCAGATGGTCGAGCACGTTTTGCGTGATCCGTGCGACCCGGCGGTCGCGCGCGCACGCCGCGCCCCAGCCGCGCGCCACATCGAAACCGCGCTTGCGGCCCTCTTCCTCGAGATCGGCGACGTAGACACTCGATCGACAGTCGGCGGGAATCGCGAAGGCATAGGCCGGCCAGTCCCAGTCCTGGTCCGCGTTCAGGGGCATCGGCGCCGGGCAGCCAGTCGGAGCGGCGCATCAGCTGCGGCCCGTCAGCCCAGCGGTACAAGGCGACGCGAAAACGCGGACGATCGGAGGCGACATGCGGGTACAGCGCCGCGCCGGGCGCCACGCTGGGCGCCCTCGGATAGGCGCGGATCACGGCAACTCCGGCTCGACGCGTTTGGTGATCAGGAAGGGCGGCATCGCCAGCGCGTGCAGCGGCATGCGGCGGAACGCAGCCAGCGCTTCGGCCGGCGCTTCGACGATCGGTTCGTCCTTGCCGTGGAACGAGGTGTTGAGCAGGATCGGCACACCGGTGCGCGCCTCGAAACCGCCGAGCAGGCTGCGCAGCAGCACATCATCCTCCGGGCCGGCCGTCTGCAGGCGCGCGGTGCCGTCGACGTGCGTGATGGCCTGCACCTGCGCCGCCATCTGCGGGCGCACCGGCGCCGCGAACTGCATGAACGGGGACGGGCCCGGCAAATCGAACCAGGCGGCGGCGCGCTCCTCGAGAACGGCCGATGCGAGCGGGCGGAACCATTCGCGCTGCTTGACCCGGGCGTTGATCCAGTCGCGCATGACGGCATGGCGCGGGTCGGCCAGGATGCTGCGGTGGCCGAGCGCGCGCGGACCGAATTCGCTGGCGCCCTGGTAGAGGCCGAGCACGCGCTGGCTGCGCAGGTGGTCGAGCATACGTGCGCACAGGGCATCGCGGCCGGACAGGTGTTCGATGCTGATGTCGTCGCGCTCGAGCAGCGCCGCGTCGATCGCGCTGCGCTCGGGCGCCGGTCCAAGGTAGTCCTGGCTCCAGCGGTAGGCGCCGCTCCGGCCGGCGGCCTCGGTCAGTCCATAGACGGCGCAGCCGAGGGCGGTGCCGGCGTCGCTCGGCGCGGGCGGGATGAACACGGCCTTGAACGGCGTCTCGCGCAGCAGGCGTTCGTTGGCCGAGCAGTTCAGCGCGGTGCCGCCGGCAAAGCACAGGTCGGGCAGGCCGGTTTCCCGATGCAGCCAGTGCGCCACCTCGAGCAGGGCGTCCTCGAAGGCGCGCTGGCCGGCCGCGGCCAGGTTGGCGCAGTCGGTGAACGCCACGCCTGGCTGGTCGTAGTGAAAGCGTTCGCGCTCGCGCAGGACCGCGCGCCAGCCCTCGGGGATGCGCACCTGCCCCGATTCGACCTCGAGCGGCGGCAGTCCGAGCGCGCGTGCGTCGCCGTGCGGGGCCAGGCCCATCACCTTGCCCTCGTTGCCTTCGCCGGGGAACATGGCCTGGGTCAGCAGGAAGTAGAACATGCCGAGGCCGACCGGGTGCGCGTCGTCGCGGTCCCACAGCTGCTTGCGGATGCACAGCACGCGTTCGCGGTCGGCGCGGTAGAACGAGGCGACCTCGCGCCAGTCGCCCGGCACGTAGGCGGCGCCGCTCCAGTGGTCGGTCAGATCGGCGACCTGGCTGCCCTGGTCGTCGACGATCATCACGGCGGCGTCGCGAAACGGCGACGGGTGGAACACGCTGTAGACGTGGGCCAGGTGGTGCGAGATACGCACGCGCCGGCAATCGGGCGCCAGGCGCAGCGTGCTGGCCAGCTCCTCGTCGTACCGGGCCAGGTTGCGCATGTCGGCGTCGGACGAGAAGCATTCGACCACGACGTCGATCGGCCGCTCGGGCCAGGGCAGGCGCGGGCCGTAGAACTCGCGGAAATCCCCCAGCTGGCCCCGGTGGTGCCTGCGGCGCGTCAGGCGCTCGTTCTGGATCGCCCACAGCAGGTGCGCGCCCTGCATCAGGCAGACGCTGGCGTCCCGGGTGCGGTTGACGCCGAGTACGAGGGGTGCGTCGATCATCGTCTTCTCCTCCTTCCAATGGCCCAGCCAAGACTTGGAGCGTGCTGAGTCGGATAAGTTCGCGCTCCGGCGAAAGGCGGTATCATCGGGCGATCGCCGATTCTCGAACACCGCCATGCTTCAGACGCCCGCTTCGTTCACGCCCCTGATGGCGCCGCCCCCATCCGCACAGGATGCCGCGCCGCTGTCCTTCATCTTCCACGCCAACCGCCTGCTGGTGCACGAGGGCAGTTTGTCGTTGCCGGATGCGGCGGTGGTGAAGGGTCTGGCGCTCGACCCGCAGCAGCTGCAGCCGGTCGGCCTGCTCGGCGACACGTATTGCCAGGCCGGCTGGGTCGACGATGAAACGCTGGCGCCGGCCGGCTACGCCTGGCGCGGGCTGCGCTCGCTGTTCGGCGAGTTCGACGAGACGCTGCTCGGGGTGGCCGCGCGCGCGGCGCAGATCGCGGAATGGGCGCGCACGCACCGCTTCTGCGGCGCCTGCGGCCATGGCACCGCGCGCCTGGCGGGCGAGCGCTGCTTCAAGTGCGTCAATTGCGGCCACATGGCGTATCCGCGCATCTCGCCGGCGATGATGGTGCTGATCCGCAAGGAAGACAAAGTGCTGTTGGCGCTGCACACGGAGTCGGCAGTCAAGCGCTTCGTGCCGCTGGCCGGCTTTCTGGAAGCCGGCGAGTCGGTCGAGGAAGCGGTGCACCGCGAAGTGTTCGAGGAAGTCGGCCTGCGCGTGCACAACTTGCGCTATTTCGGCAGCCAGTCGTGGCCGTTCCCGCATTCGCTGATGCTGTCCTTTACGGCCGACTACCTGGACGGCGAGATCCGCACCGACCCCAACGAGATCGCCGAGGCGCGCTGGTTCGGCCCGGACGACGAATGGCCGGAACGCGTGCCGCATGTGTCGATCTCGAGCATGCTGGTCGACGCCAACCGGCCGCCCGGCCGCTGAACCACCGCCGGTTCAGCGCGCGCCGGTTCAGCGCGCGCCGGCTCAGCGGGTCGCCGAGCCGACCGCGGCCCGGCTTTCCAGGCGCAGCGCGAGCGGCACTTCGGCCGGCTTTTCTCCGGTGCCGCGCATGCGCACCACGCGCTGCATCAGGTCGAACCAGAACGGCGCGCCGAACAGCGCAGTCGACGCGGTGACCAGCCAGCCGCCCACCTGCAGCGCGAAGTCGATGCCCAGCACCGGCGGAAAATGGGTCCAGCCGACCGGCAGGGCGAGCAGGGCCTGCATCGTCGCCGAGTCGAGCTGGGCGGGTGCTTCTTTGAGATGCTCGGCCAGGGCCGGCTGCTGCCACAGGACCCGGAACAGGTGGATGCTGTCGATGTTGAACAGGATCGCCAGCAGCAGCGCCAGCAGCAGCGAGATCAGCAGCTGCTGGCGTTTATACGCGCCCGACATGCGCGCCATCGCATTGTCGAACCAGCCGGCGAGCATGTCCTGGAAGTGCTGCAGGTCGCGCGCGCGCCCGTACAGGCCTTGCAGCGCCTTGCGCAGCTGCGGGTCGGGGATGGCATCGATGGCGCCGGCCAGCTGCAGGAAGTGGCACGGCGTCTTCCACAGGCTGTCGACCAGGGCAATCGCAAAGTGCGCGGGTTCGATGTAGGATGGTCTGGAGGGCAGGTCGTGCTCGTCGCTTGCGCTGCCGAGCGCATGCGGGTTGACCAGCGGATGCGCGTACACCGCGCGCGCCAGGCCGTCGAAGCGCGGGTCGTTCAGCATGCTTTTGATACCTGCCAACAGCGTGTTGGCGCGCAGGCTGAACGCCGCCGCCAACGCTTCCTGCAAGGTGGTGACGATCAGGGCAACCGTGCCATAGCAAAACGTCAGGCCGATCGCGACTTCCAAAACACTGCTGCCGAGCATGATGGGTCTCCTGCGACGCGATGAGGTCTTCTTCAGTCAGTACCTCAATGACCGTAGCGCCACGCCACTACGGATGTGCTGTTTTTGCTCAAGAAATGGCCAGCTGCCTGTGGATTGAGCACATTTTCTATATACTCTAGCCTCTCGAAAATTTTAGGGTTTACCATGTCTGACAAAGAAGACTTCACCGAACACGACTGGCGCCGCTTTTTGACCAGCATCGGCGAAGATCCGAACCGTTCGGGCCTGCATGAGACGCCGGCGCGCGTCGCCAAGGCCTGGAAACACTGGACTTCCGGCTATGACCAGGATCCGGTCGCCATCCTCAAGGCCTTCGAGGATGGCGCCGAGGAATACAACGAGCTGATCGTGGTGCGTGGCATCCCGGTCTACAGCCATTGCGAGCACCACCTGGCACCGTTCTTCGGCAAGGCCACCGTCGGCTATCTGCCGAACGGCAAGATCGTCGGCCTGTCGAAGCTGACCCGCCTGGTCGACGTGTTTTCGAAACGCCTGCAGGTGCAGGAACGCCTGACGGTGCAGATCGCCAACACGCTGATGGAAGTGCTGGAACCGAAGGCGGTCGGCGTGGTCATCAAGTGCCGCCACATGTGCATGGAAAGCCGCGGCATCCGCACTCCCGGCGAAGAAACCATCACTTCCGCCATGCTGGGCGAGCTGCAGCCGAACCTGGCGCTGCGCACCGAATTCCTGGCGCTGGCCCGCGACAGCTGATCTCCGGGGCGGCGCCCGCCGCCCTGTCTTTTCCCTCCCACGGCCTGTCATCGCACGCGCGACATATCGCTGTGTGTGGAATCTTGCGCCCCAAATTCGTGCGTCATGTTACATTGGTATTTACAATACATGCGTTGGACAGGCGCGCTTGAAGGGCCGATAAAGCGGCTCATCAAAGGTTTGCTGCGAACCTGTTCCAGATCCTGCATGTCCAAGTAATTTTGAGGCGATCGACATGGCCAGGCCACAATTCCCAAGCGACGTATCGCGAGAACAGTTCGATTCGGTGCGCGACATGCTGGAGGCGGCGCGCCGCAAGACCCGCCCGCGCAAGCACGATCTGTACGACGTGTTTTGCGCGGTCCTGTACTTTCTTCATTCCGGCAATGCCTGGCGCAGCATGCCGCCCGAATTCCCGCCCTGGCGAACCGTACACGAGTATTTCACCCAATGGACTATGCTGCGCGAGGGGGACCGCACGCTGCTCGAGCAGGCGCTCGACCGGCTCGGCCGTACCGACGAGATCGCGCGATTGCGCCAATTGACGGGACAAAGATAGCAAATGCAAGAAACTCGACTTGGACAACACGGCCCGCAGGTGGCCCGCATCGGCCTGGGCTGCATGGGCATGTCGGACCTGTACGGCCCGGCTGACCGCGACGAAAGCATCGCCACCCTCCATGCCGCCCTCGACGCCGGCATCACGCTGCTCGACACCGGCGATTTCTATGGCATGGGCCACAACGAAATGCTGATCCGTGACGCCCTGCAGGGACGCACCCGCGAGCAGGTGCAGATCAGCGTCAAGTTTGGCGCCCTGCGCGGCCCGGACGGTTCCTGGAGCGGCTACGACTGCCGTCCGGCGGCGGTGCGCAACTTCGTCGCCTACAGCCTGAAACGCCTGGGCACCGACTATATCGACATCTATCGCCCCGCGCGCCTGGATCCGAACGTACCGATCGAAGACACCGTGGGCGCCATCGCCGACCTGGTCAAGGCCGGCTACGTCAAGCACGTCGGCCTGTCCGAAGTCGGCGCCGAAACGCTGCGCCGCGCCAGCGCCGTGCATCCGATCAGCGACCTGCAGATCGAATATTCGGTCATCTCGCGCAGCATCGAAAAAGCGATCTTGCCGACCGCGCGCGAGCTCGGCATCGGCATCACCGCCTACGGCGTGCTGTCGCGCGGGCTGATCAGCGGGCACTGGAGCCGCGAGCGCACCGGCCAGAAGGATTTCCGCAACCTGGCCAGCCCGCGCTTCCAGGGCGAGAACCTGGACGCCAACCTGGCCCTGGTCGAGCGCATGCGCGTGCTCGCGCAGGAGCTCGACGTGACCGTGGCCCAGCTTGCCATCGCCTGGGTGGCGGCGCAGGGCGCGGACATCGTGCCCCTGGTCGGCGCGCGCCGCCGCGACCGCCTGCAGGAAGCGCTGGGCGCGGCCGACCTGCAGTTGCGGCCGGAAGACATCGCGCGTCTGGAAAGCATCGTGCCGCCGGACGCCGCCGCGGGCGAGCGCTACAACGCGGCCCAGATGAATCACCTCGACAGCGAGATGGGCTGAGGACGCCTGACAAAAGCCCGTGGCTGCGTTGCATCGTCTCGCCGTACTCGCGTACAGTCTTCGCCGATGCGCCTTGCCATGTGGGTTTTTTGAGCGAACACAGCCCTTCGCTTCAGCGCGTGTTTAGGAGCGCGCTCAGCAGCTGGTAGAGTGACGCTTTGTCATCGCGCCGTCACCTTGCCATGCTAGATCACCTGAATTTGCTGTGGTTCTCCCTGATTAACGCCGACGCCGGCCTGCAAGGCTGGCGGCTCGCGCTCGGCATCTTCGCGGCCAAATGGCTGATCCTGCTGGTGCCGATCGGCCTGGCCGGCATGTGGATGAACGGGCGTTCCGGCCAGCGCGAAGCGGCGACCAAGGCGCTGGCGGCGACGCTGTTCGCGCTTGGCTTGAACGCCGTGTTCGGCTTGCTGTGGTATCACGCGCGCCCGTTTGCGATCGGCGCCGGTCACGCTTACCTGCAGCACGCGCCGGACAGCTCCTTCCCGAGCGACCACGGCACGATCATGTTCACGGTGGCCCTCGTGCTGGCGTGCAGCCGGACGCCGGCGGCGCGCCGTTTCGGCGTGTCGATGCTGCCGCTGGCGGTGGTGGTGGCCTGGTCACGCATCTTCCTGGGCGTGCACTGGCCGATGGACATGCTGGGCGCCGTCGTCGTGGCGCTGGGCGTGACGCTCCTGTTCCAGAGCGCCGCCGCGACGCGCCGCTGCGATGCGCTGGCGGCGACGCTGGCGATGCTGTACCGCCGCCTGCTGGCCGCGCCGATCGCACGAGGCTGGCTGCGCCCGTAAGCGGCGCCTGCGCGCTGCCCGGTTCGATCAGCTGGACGCCACCGCGCCTTCCGCGCGCTCGAACACCAGCCGTTTCCTGGCGTCCAGATGAAACACGCCGATCGGCTGGGCCTGCACGTCGGCGGCCGGATCGCCCAGCTGCGTACAATTCTGCGTCTCCACCTGCCACATCTCGTCGCCCGAGCGCAGCAGGAAGGTTTCGTCGCCGGTCGAAAACAGTTCGACGTTCAGGTCGGCCAGCGGAGTCTTGCCGAGATCGAACTGGCGCTGGCAATCCGGCATGCGCGAGGCGATCACCTGCAGGCGCACCTGCTTGCTCCAGAAATAATCCTGCGTCACGACGACGGTCAGTGCGTGGTCGTTGCTGTCGATCTGGTAGCTGGCCGATTCGTTGACGCAGCCAGTCAGCAATAACAGCGGGGTCAGCAGGAGCAAAGAAGAGCGCATGGATCCATCCTGGGTTGGCGATGCTCATCTGCACCACTGACGCGAGTATAGAACCCTTCAAAGCCCGGCTGCAACGCCATCCCTTGCCACAACTTCCATTTCCTCATCGTAAGCCTTTGATTTCTTGGAGGAATTGGATTCTTGCGCGCTCCGCGTTTTTTTGATTTCGGCGATCATGAAATGACGAATATGAGTTCGGCATCGCCTACCGTGCCCGGCAGCAGTCCGTAGCACGGCAGGCGATGTCTTTGTTGTCATTTATCCGGAGCCCGCACGCCATGCCACAAGACGAACAGATCCTGACCGACCGGCCCGCCGCCAGCGCGGCGCCGCCAGCCTCCGCACCCTATGTACCGCCCCAGCCGGTCACCTTGCGCATCAACGGCGCCGAGCACCAGCTGACGATCGAACCGCGCGTGACCCTGCTGGACGCCCTGCGCGAAGTCGTGCACCTGACCGGCACCAAGAAAGGCTGCGACCGCGGCCAGTGCGGCGCCTGCACCGTCATCGTCGACGGCCAGCGGGTCAACTCGTGCCTGACCCTGGCGATCATGCACGAGGGCCGCGAGATCACCACGGTCGAGGGCCTGGGCAGCCAGGAACAGCCGCACCCGATGCAGCAAGCCTTCATGGACTGCGACGGCTTCCAGTGCGGCTACTGCACGCCGGGCCAGGTGTGCTCGGCGGTCGCGCTGCTCGACGAGGTCAAGCAGAAGCAGGCCAGCTCGCTGACCGATACCGACCAGCTCGAACCCGGCGCCCTGACCGAAGACGAGATCCGCGAGCGCATGAGCGGCAACATCTGCCGCTGCGGCGCCTATCCCAACATCGTCAAGGCGATCCACAGCGTCGTCTTGCGCGACGCGCGCACATAAGGAGCCGCCCGCATGCAATCGATCTCTTACGACCGCGCCACCGACGTACGCCAGGCCATTGACCTGGCGCAGCAGCCGGGCGCCAAATTCATCGGCGGCGGCACCAACCTGCTCGACCTGTACAAGAGCGGCATCGAAAAGCCGATCCACCTGGTCGACATCAACCGCCTGCCGCTGGCCGACATCACCGAGCTGCCGGACGGCGGCCTGCGCATCGGCGCGATGGCGACCAACACCGCCGTCGCGACCCACCCGCTGGTGCGCGAGCGCTACCGCATGCTGTCCGAGGCGATCCTGAACGGCGCCACGACCCAGCTGCGCAACATGGCGACCACCGGCGGCAACCTGCTGCAGCGCACGCGCTGCTACTACTTCACCGATCCGACTTTCGCCCGCTGCAACAAGCGCAATCCGGGATCGGGCTGCGACGCCATCGACGGTTTCAACCGCATCCACGCGATCCTGGGCGCGAGCGACCAGTGCATCGCGACCCACCCGTCGGACATGGCCGTGGCGCTGGCCGCGCTGGACGCCATCGTCCACCTGCAAGGGCCGAACGGCGAGCGCCAGGTGCCGATGCAGGACTTCCACCGCCTGCCCGAAGACCACCCCGAGATCGACACCGTGATCCAGCCGGGCGAACTGATCACCGCGGTGGCGCTGCCGGCGCCGACGTTCTCGCAGCATTCGCACTATCTCAAAGTGCGCGACCGCGCCAGCTACGCGTTCGCGCTGGTGTCGGTGGCGGCCGCCATCGACCTCGATGGCGATACCGTGCGCGACGTGCGCATCGTGCTGGGCGGCGTCGCCCACAAACCGTGGCGCGCACAGGAAGCCGAAGACGCCCTGCGCGGGCAGACGCTGTCCGACGAGGCCCTCGCGCGCGCGGGCGCGGCCGCGGTGGCCGGCGCCAAGGACTACGGACACAATGGATTCAAGATCGAACTGGCGCAGCGCGCGGTGATCCGCGCACTGCAAACCGCAGGAGGACTGGCATGAACGCGATCGGCGCACCCCTCAACCGAACCGACGCCTGGGCCAAGGTCAGCGGCGCAGCAAAGTACACGGCCGAGCACCAGGTCGAAGGCCTGACCCACGCCGTGCTGGTTACCAGCACCGTCCCGAGCGGCCGCGTGCTGCGCATCGACGACACGGACGCCAAACAGGTGCCCGGCCTGCTGCTGGTGATGACCCCCCAGAACGTCATGCGCCTGCCCAAGGAGAACAAGGACGGCAAGATCCAGCCGCCGGTCGGGCGCCGCCTGACGCTGCTGCAGGAAGACGACGTCTATTACAACAACCAGCCGATCGCCGTGGTCGTGGCCGACACCCTCGAGCACGCGCGCGAGGCGGCTGCACGCCTGCGCGTGGAGTACGAGCACAAGGAAGCGGTGCTCGACTTCGAGCAGGCCAAGGAAAAGCTGGAAGTGCCCGAGAAGGTGCTGACCGAGTCGACCGACACCCGGCGCGGCGACATCGTCGACGGCTTCCTGGCCGGCAGCGTGCGCCTCGACCACACCTACACCACGCCGATCGAGAACCACAACCCGATCGAGACCCACGCCACTATCGCCGAATGGAGCGACAACGGGGGCGGCGACAAGCTGACGATCTACGAGTCGACCCAGTACATGAAGGGCGTGCAGCGCATCAATGCGGCGATCTTCGGCATCCCGCCCGAGAACGTCACCGCGATCTGCCCGTACACCGGCGGCGGCTTCGGCTCCAAAGGTTCGCTGTGGTCGCATTCTCCGCTGACCGCGATGGCGGCCAAGATGCTGGGCCGTCCGGTCAAGCTGTCGCTCGACCGCAACCAGATGTTCGGCCCGGTCGGCCAGCGTCCGAACACCGAGCAGCGCTTCCGCCTGGCGGCCAGGCAGGACGGCCAGCTGACGGCGTCGGCGCACAACACCATCGCCTACACCTCGGTGCTGGAAAAATGGATCGAACCCTGCGGCATCATGACGCGCATGATGTACGAGAGCCCGAACCAGGAGACCACGCACCGCCTGGCCAAGCTGAACCGCGGCACGCCGACCTTCATGCGCGCGCCGGGCGAGGCGTCCGGCTCGTTCGCGCTCGAGTCGGCGATGGACGAACTGGCCTACGAGCTGGGCATGGATCCGCTCGAACTGCGCCTGAAGAACTACACCGAGCGCGACCCGGGCAAGGACTTGCCGTGGTCGAGCAAATCGCTACGCCAGTGCTACGAGATCGGCGCCGAGCGCTTCGGCTGGAAGGACCGTAACCCGCAGCCGCGCTCGATGAAGCGCGGGAACAAGCTGGTCGGCTGGGGCATGGCTACCGCGACCTACCCGACCAACCGTTCGGCCGGCGAGTGCTCGGCGTGCTTGCAACCCGACGGCAGCGCGCTGTTCCGCTCCGCCACCCAGGACCTCGGCACGGGCACCTACACCGTCATGACGCAGATCGCCGCGGATTCGATCGGCCTGCCGGTCGAGCGCGTGCGCTTTGAACTGGGCAATTCGCAGCTGCCGGAGTCGCCGGTGTCGGGCGGCTCGACCACCGTGGCCAGCGTCGGTCCGGCGGTGCAGGCGGCCGGCCATGCGCTGCGTTTGAAGCTGGTCGGGATCGCGGTCGCGCATGAGGCCTCGCCCTTGTTCGGCGCAACCGCCGACCAGGTCGGCTTCGAGCAGGGCGAGATCTATTTGCTGGCCGACGCCGGCAAACGCGAATCGATGGCGGCGATCGCGGCGCGCCACGGCGCCCCGGTCGAGGCGACCGCCAAGGCCGAGCCGGGCGACGAGAACAAGAAGTATTCGATGCATTCGTTCGGCGCGATCTTCGTCGAGGTGACGGTCGACGAGGACCTGGGCGAGATCCGCGTGCCGCGCGCGGTCGGCGTGTACGGCGTCGGCAAGCTGATGAACGAGAAGACCGGCTACAGCCAGCTGATGGGTGGGGTGGTCTGGGGCATCGGCCTGGCGCTGCTGGAAGAGACGATGATCGATCCGCGCAACGGCCGTGCGGTGAACGGCAACCTGGCCGAGTACCACGTGCCGGTGAACGCCGACATTCAGGAGATCGACGTGCAGATCGTCGACGAGGACGACCCGCACGTCAACCCGCTCGGCGCCAAGGGCATCGGCGAGATCGGCATCGTGGGTGTCGGCGCGGCGATCGCGAATGCGGTGTATCACGCGACCGGCAAGCGGGTGCGGGACTTGCCGGTGACGCTCGACAAGGTACTGTAAGCCCCCGCAGGCGTTAAAAAAAGCCGGGTCCGTGTTGGCGGATCCGGCTTTTTTACGTGATTCATAAACGGTTTAGCGGGTTTATTTGACCTCTTTGGCCTGAGCGACCTTCTCTTCGCCGGCGCCTGCCTTGCCTTCCTTGCCCTCGCCGTGCCCGGCGCCGTGGGTATTCTCCCAGCCGCCCCCCAGCGCCAGGAACAGCTGCACCTGGTCCGCCGCCAGCTGCGCGTCCGACGACGCCAGCACGCTCTCGGCGCTGGCCAGCGTGCGCTCGGCGTCCAGCTGCGACAGGAAATCGGTGCGGCCGAAGCGGTACAGCTTGTCCGTCTGCCGTACGGCCAGCGCGCTCTGGTCGCGCGCCGCGCGCAGCGAAGCGTTGCGGTCGAGCTCACGCGCATAGATCGTCAATGCGCTTTCGGTCTCGCGCAGGGCATTGAGCACCACCGAGTCGAAGTGCGCCAGCGAGCCTTTGGTACCGGCCTCGGCTTGGGCGATGTGCGAACGGGCCGAGCTGAGCGACGGCAGGCTCCAGCTGATCAGCGGGCCGAGGCTGAACTTGAAGGTGTTCGAGTCCATCCATTGATTGGCCAGGCCGACCATGCCGACCGAGCCGCCGAGGTTGATGTTCGGGTACAGCTCGCCCGTGGCCACGCCGATGCGGGCCGTGGCGCCGGCGAGCTGGCGCTCGGCCTGGCGGATGTCGGGACGGCGGCGCAGCAAGGCCTTGCCGTCGCCGACCGGGATCGCGGCCTTGACGCGCGGCGGGGTGGCGCATTGCGCGACCTCGGCCGGGAACTTGCTCGGCACTTCGCCGGTGAGCACGGCCAGGCGGTACAGCGCGGTGCGGCGGCGCGCCTCCAGCGGCGGCAGGTTGGCTTTCAATTGCTCGACCTGGGCCTGCGCGCGGCTGTTGTCGATCGCGATGCCGCGGCCGCGCTGCACGCGCTCCAGGGTCAGCTTGGCGAACTGCTGCTGCAAATCGACCGACTGCTGCGCCACCTTCAGCTGGTAGCCGGCCGAGCAGGCTTCCGCGTAGGCGCGCGTGGTGTCGGCCGCGACCATCACGTGGGTCAGGTCGGCGGCGGCTTGCGTGGCTTCGACGTCGGCTTCCGACGCTTCGATGGCGCGCCGCACCCGGCCGAACAGGTCGAGCGTGTAGCCGATCCGGATGTCGGCGTCGTAGATGCCGGTGGTCGGCAGCTGTTCCGGGATGCCGATCGAGGAACCGGCGATACGCCCGTACTGCGGCGCCGCGCTCATCTCGATTTCCGGATGCTTTCTCTCTTCGACTTCTTCCAGCACGCCGTGCGCGCGTTCCAGGTTGGCCTCGGCCACGCGCAGGTCGGCGTTGTTGGCGAAGGCTTTCGCGATCAGCTTGTCGAGCAGCGGGTCCTGGTACAAATGCCACCAGTCGGCCGGCAGCGGATCGGATTTGTAGGGCGTCTCGGCCGCGCCCATGAACGGGGCGTTGGCGTCGGGCCGCTCCACCACGGCTTCCTTCGGCACGTGGTAGTCGGGGCCGACCGTCGTGCAGGCGGCCAGCGCGGCCGCGAGCAGCGTGAGCGGCAGGGCTTTGTTGGCGATGGAGCGGAAACGGGTCATCATGAAGGTCTCAATGTGCGGCGGTATGAACGGTTGACGGTGCGGCGGCGCCGGCTGCGGCCGGCGTCGTGGCGGCGGTCGCAGCCACGGTCGAAGTTGCAGGCGCCGGCGTCACCGCGGCGGGAGCGGCGGGCGCCACGGCCGGCTGCGCAGCCTTGGCGGGCGCCGCAGCCGGCGTGCCTGGAGCGGCCGGTGCTGGGGCCGCCTGCGCGGTTTGCGTCGCCGGCAGCACCTTGACGGTCGCGGTCTGGCCGGCCACCAGGCGCACGCCGGCCGGCACCGTGTCGATCGCGATGCGCACCGGGATGCGCTGGGCCAGGCGCACCCAGTTGAAGGTCGGGTTCACGTTCGGCAGCATGTTCTGGCCGGTGGAGCGGTCGCGGTCGGCGATGCCTTCGGCGAAGCTCTCGACGTGGCCGCGGAACGGCGTGCGCGTGCCCATCAGCGTGACGTCGACCTTGTCGCCCAGCTCGATGCCGGGCAGCTTGGTCTCCTCGAAATAGCCTTCGACGTAGAACGAATGGCTGTCGACCACGGCCATCACCGGGTGCGCGGCGGTCGCGTACGCGCCCACGCGCAGGTCGAGGTTGGTGACGGTACCGTCCACCGCGGAGGCCACGTGCGTGCGCTCGAGGTTCAGCTTGGCGGTGTCGAGGTTGACTTGCGCCTGGGCCAGCGTGGCGCGCGCCTGGTCGGTGCGGGTCTGGCCCTGTTCGCGCGTCTCCTGCGAGACCAGGTCGTCCAGCTCGGTGTTACGCCGGTTCTCGCGGCCGGCCTGGGCCAGCGCCGCCTGCGCCGCGACCACTTGCGCCTCGGCCTGGCGCAGCGCCAGCTCGAAGCGCGCGCGGTCGATCTCGAACAGCGGCTGGCCGGCCTTGACCTGCTGGTTGTCGTGCACGTAGACCTGGGTCACCAGGCCGGTCACGTCGGGCGCGACCTGCACCACGTAAGCCTTGATGCGGCCGTCGCGGGTCCAGGGCTCGACTTCGTAGTGGCGCCACATCTGCACGCCGGCATAGACCGCGGCGGCGGTTGCCAGCAAGGTGATGCCGATCCGGCCAGTCGTCGCAAAAATAGTTTTCAGTGCCATGTCAGGACCAGTTACGAGTAAAAAACGTGAGTGCGCCCAGCACGATCACGAACAGGGAAAAATCGAACAACGCCGGGTGCCACACCAGGCGGTAAAAGCCGGTCCATCCCAGGACCAGGTTGAGCAGCCTCGACACCACCAGCGCCGCCAGCGTGAGCAGCAGGAGCGGAGGAACGAAGAGGCCGTAGATGCTGACTTCGCCGATCATCGGATCTCCTTTATCTAAACGTTGGATACAACAGCGGGCTCATAGGCCGGCGCTTTCGGGAACAGGTCGAGGCGCAGGCCGGCCAGCGCCGCCAGCGCCTCGGCGCGCGGCGCATCGTCGCCGCGCTCGTGCCTACAGACGGCGCGCAGCGCGTCGTCGACGCTCACCAGCAGGCCTGCTGCGCACTCGGTGTCGACCTGCGGACGCAGATTGAAATAGCGCGCCAGCTGCTTCATCAGCGGGGCGATCGTGACGTCGGCGTGACCGAGGCGCGCACGCACGTCCTGCAGCAGCGTCATGTTCAGGCCGATGCGCAGGTCGCGCAGCGCGTCGACCGCCTGCAGGTCTTCGGCGTTCGCCTGCGCCGTCGCCGCGGCCAGGCGTGGCGCCAGCAGCCCGACGCGGTCGACCATGCGCGCCGAGAACGCCGGCAGCGTGGTGCGCTCGCCGTTGCCCAGGCGCGCCAGTTCGCGCCAGCCGGCCTTGAGCAGGCGGCGGGCGGTCCAGCCGGCGCCGACGCTGCGCAGGATGCCGGTGAACACGGCGGCCGCGACCAGGCCGGCGATCTGCGGCAGCATGCCATTGATGAACGAGACCATGTCGGCCGTGTCGGTGTCCATCAGCGCCAGCGTCCCGACCACGCCGAACAGGAAGGGGAAGGCGCGTCCGAAGGTGCTCGGGCGCGCCACGAACACGCCCAGCACCAGGAAGGTCGGCGCGCACAGCAGCACCAGCGTCTCGAAATTGTGCGCGGCAGGCAGCAGCACCAGCAGGTACAGCGCCGAGGCCGGGATCGAGTAGATGGTGTACTCGAGGAAGCCCTTGATGAACGGAACCGGGTTGTCCTGGGTCGAGAAGAAGCAGCACAGCACCGCGGCCATCATCGGCGCGGCGGCGCCGGCCGGCCAGCCGCTCAGGATCCAGAATGCGCAGCACGACAGCGTCGCAATCACGGCGGCGAACGCCGACAGCAGCGCCATGCCGCGGTCCTGGTGCAGCACGCTGGGCGGCACGGTCGGCAGCTGGCGCAGCTCGGGCGGCAGGCGGCCGTGCACGCCGGCGTCGATGCGATGGCGCAGCGCGCGCGTCTCGACGCAGATGTCGACCAGGCGGCGCAGGCGCGCGGCCAGGTTCAGCTCGATCAGGCCGGCCCAGCGCAGCGCGTGGACCAGCGGCGGCGCCAGTTCGTCGATGCGCGCATGCAGGCGCTCGCCCGCGCGCGCGAGGTCGGTTTCCTTGGGCGTCTCGACCAGCGCCACCACGTCGTCCAGCAGCGCGCGCCAGTGGTCGGTCACCTCCGTCGCGCCGAGCTCGCGCAGCGCGCCCAGGCGGTCCTCGATGCCCGACACAACCGGCACGAACATCGCCAGGCGTTCCTGCAGCGCGTTGACGGCCTGCGAAGTCCAGCGCACGCGCGAGGTGTCGAACGGCAGGTGGGTGCTCATCAGGCGCAGGTCGGTGATGTCGGTGGCCAGCTTGCGGCGATCGCCTACGCTGCGTGCGTCGCCGGCCGGATTGAGCGCGTCGCGGATCCAGCGGTGCGCATCGTCGACCGCCTTGTCCAGGCGCGCCAGCAGCACCGGGCCGAACGACTGCGGCAGCACCAGGCTGTGGACCACGGTGGCGCAGGTCATGCCGAGCACGATCTCTTCCACGCGCGCCAGCGCGATGTCGAAGATGGCGCCCGGGTTGTTCACGGCAGGGAAGCCGATCAGGCCGGCGGTGTACCCGGCCAGCATCAGCATGTAGGAACGCGGGGTGCGGTCGAGCAGCGAGAAGTACAGGCAGCCGGCGATCCACAGCGCCAGCGCGAGCGACAGCAGCTCGGGCGCGTCGACCAGGCGCGGCACCAGGACCACCACCGCGGTGGCGCCCAGGATGGTGCCGCCGGCGCGGTACAGGCCTTTGGAACGGGTCGGGCCGGCGAACGGTTGGGCGACGATGTAGGCGGTCATCATCGCCCAGAACGGGCGCGGCAGTCCGATGCGCAGGGAGATATACACCGAGAGCATCGCTGCCGCGAAAGATTTGACGGAGAACAGCATCTCCGCACGGGTTGCGAACTTCATGCCTGCTTGCGCTCTGCGCCCAGGTCTGCAGTGATGTTGGCGATGACGTTGGGCAGGCCGGACAGCACGCGCAGACAGGCCTCGACGTCGGCCTCGGCAAAGTCGCCGAACAGCTTGCGGCGGAACGGACGCAGCGCCTGTTCCATCCGCGCGGCGGTCTTCTGGCCGTCGTCGGTCAGGTGCAGGATCTTGGCGCGGCGGTCCTGCGGATCTTCGTGGCGCACCACCAGGCCGTTGCCGATCAGCTGGTCGACGATGCGCACCAGCGACGACGGCTCCAGGCTCAGCATCTCGGCCAGCACGCCCGGACGCACGCCTTCATCGCCGAAGCGGTTGATGATCAGCACGGGCAGGCCGGTCGCCTGCGACAGGCCGAAGTCGGCGGCGACCTTGTCGGCGGCGGCGCGGTAGGCGCGCGAGGCGTAGGTCAGGGCGGCGGTCAGGCTGCTCAGGGTCTGGTCGGGAAGAGGCATGGGCTCGGATGCGTCCGTAAATACTTCGTTTGGCTAATGTTTGCAGACGAAAGTTTAGCATGCGAAGTATTTTCCTTCAAGCGAGCGTACAAAGCGATGTCACGGTAGGGATATCGAACGGCGGCTTGCGGGCCAGCAGCCCAGGCTACACCGCCCCCGCAATGCGCCCTAAATCGCGCGGCGCCAGGAATTCCTCGGCGACGCCATGCTGGCGCAGCGCCTCGATCGTCGCGTAGCCCCAGTGCACGGCGCCGAAGGCGACGCCGGCCTTGTTGGCGGCGTCGGCATCGGTGCCCTGGTCGCCGATGTAGATCGCGTCCGACGGCATCACGCCCTGGGCGCGCAGCACGGCGCGGATGCGGCTGGCCTTGCCGAAGATCGACATGCCGCACTCGAAACAGCAGACCAGGCCGGTCAGCTCCGGCCCGAGCACGGTGCGCACGTTGTGCTCGGCGTTCGACGACACCACCGCCAGGCGCACGCCCTGCGCCGCGAGCTGGCGCAAGGTCTCGGGCACGCCGTCGAACAACGGGATCGTCGCCGCGTGCTCGCGCATCATGTTGGTGAAGGTCTTCGAGGCCAGTGGCAATTTCCAGGCCGGCATGCCGACATGGGCCATCATCCGGCGCACGCTGTAGTGGCGAAACTGCTCGGCGCGGCTGGTGTCGATGCGGCGGAAACCATGGCGGTCGGCGATCGTGTTGAACACCGAGAGGAAGAAGGGCAGGGAGTCGGCCAGGGTCCCGTCGAAGTCGAAGATGGCGAGTCGGTAGCGCATGCGGTTGGTAAAGTGTGACGGCGGCGTGGTCTTGCTGCCATCATCGCACATCGTCCGCGTGCGCCCGCGCGCGCGACGCGAGTGCGTGCGCGCGTGAGCCCGGTCGTCGATGGGTCAGCCGTCGATCGCCTTGCGCGCCACCGCCGAATCGTCCGAGAACAAGCCGTCGATGCCGGTCTCGAGATAGCGGCGGATCTCGGCGACCGAGCCCGCCTCGTTGCGCGCGTTGGGGCCGGCATCGTTGCGGAAGTCGGCCGCCAGGAAGGCGTTCTCGGGGCGGAAGGTCCAGACGTGCACCAGCAGGCCGGCCTTGTGCGCGTCCGCCACCAGCGAGGTCGGCGCGGCCAGGCGCTCGTCCGGACCGAGCGGGATCACGGCGCGCGTGATCGGAGCGACCACGTCGGCATACGAGGCGATCTGGCGCAGGCCGCGCGGCGACACCATCTCGCCGAAGGTCAGCGTGCCGCCCGCGGCCGCGACGTCGGCCGGGCGCACCGCGTCGTACCTGCCGCCCGCGATGACGAGTTGCATCAGGCGCACGTTGGCCGGCTTGCCCAGCGTCTTGCGCAAGGCTTTCAGGTTGGCGACCTCGAACGACTGAATCTCGACCGGCGCGCGCCGGGTGTACTCGTGCGCTTTCAGGATCGACACGAAGCGGTCCTCGAGCGGCAGGCCGTTGGCGGCGAACCAGGTCGAATGCTTCAGCTCGGGGATGATGCCGATCGTGCGCCCGCGGGCGCTCGACTCGGCGGCGACGAAGTCGATGATCTCCTCAAAAGAGAGGATCTGGAACTGGCCGTCGTAGGCCGTGCCGCGCATCTTGGGCAGGCGCTCGACGGCGCGCAAGGTCTTCAGTTCGGCAAACGTGAAGTCGGAGACGAACCAGCCATCATGCGCTTCGCCATCGATGACCTTGCGGTTGCGCCGGCTGGCGAACTCGGGACGGGTGGCGACGTCGGTCGTGTCCGTGATCGCGTTCTCGTGGCGCGCCACCAGCACGCCGTCGCGCGTGGCCACCAGGTCCGGTTCGACGTAATCGGCGCCGTCGGCGATGGCTTTCGCATACGCGCCGAGCGTGTGTTCGGGCCGCAGCGCGCTGGCGCCGCGGTGCGCGAACAGGGTCGGTTTGCTGGACGGGTCGAGGCGCAGGCTGGCGCCTTGCGCACGGCCCAGGCCGGGCAGCAGCCCGAGCGCCGCGCCGGCGGCCACGCCTTTCAGCAGGCGGCGGCGCATGACGCTGTCGGGAAGAATCAGTCCAGACATCAAATATCTCCCTTGATGGTGATGAAGCCCATGCGCGGCGGGATCGGATACGTCGCGTAGCTGCCGCTCGGCTGGCCGACCACCGGCTGCAGCGGACCTTCGCGGTTCAGCAGGTTCGTCACGCTCAGGGTCCAGCGCAGGTTCTTCACCCACCCTAGCGACAACGGTACTTTACCCGAGACCGTGGCGCCCATCAGGAAGTAGCCCGGCACGTCGAGGTCGTTGGTGTAGGTCGCGTAGCGCTTGCCGACGTAGTCGCCGGACAGCTGGGCCTCGATGTCGGCGCTCGTGCCCAGCTTGGCGGTGGCGACGAACTTGTTCATCCACTCGGGCGTGTTCGGCACGGTCTTGCCGGCGGTCGGCACCAGGGTCGTGCCCGAGGTGTAGCTGTCCTGGTACTTGGAACGGTTGTACGAGACCGCATCGTAGAACGAGAAGGCGCGGCCGAAGTGCAGCGTGCCGGCCAGGTCGACGCCGTCGGTTTTCACGTCGCCGACGTTCGACAGGATGGTCGTGCCGCCCACGAACGAGGTGATGATCGGGTTCGAGCTGACGGCCAGCTGGCGGTCGTGGAAGTCGACGTGGTAGACGGCGACCTGGCCGTCGAAGGCGGTCAACGGGCCGGCGTTCAGGTTGCGCGAATCGCGCAGGCCGAGCTCGTACGTCGTCGAGGTCTCGGGCTTGGCGTTGGCCTTGATGTAGTCGAACGAAGCCTGCGACGACACGCTCCACGGCGAATTGCCGCCGCCGCCGTAGGTCATGAACTGGCGCATGTTCTTCTGGATGTTGGCGAACAGCTGGTCTTGCGGGGACAGGTCCCAGCGCGCGCCGATCTGCGGCAGGAACCATTTTCTGGTGTCGATCTTCCCTTGCGGCAGACCGGTCGAACCGCCGCCGATCGCCGCCGGCAGCTCGTTGACCGGGAAGGTGCCTTCCGCAAACTGCAGGCTGGATTTGAAACCGCCCTGCAGCGTGAAGTCCGGACGGAGCTTGAACTCGTCCTGCAGGTGCAGCTGCACGACCTTGTTGTCGATGTGGCTGCCGTACTGCGTGATCAATGGGTTGCTCGGGCGCTGGTACGGCGTGCTCGGGTTGTTGACGTCGAAGGCGTACCAGCGGCGGTAGGCGTCCGACTTATTGTGCTCGAACCACAGGCCGGCCTCGACGCGGTGCGCGCCCAGGTCCCAGCGCAGCGTCGAGATCCAGCCCTGGCGGTCGATCTCGTACTCGGTGGTCCGGGTCGCATAGCCCGAGCCGCCGAACACGGTTTTCAGGTCCTGGTTGGGGAAGTAGACCTTGAACAGCGCCGGCAGGCCGGCCTGGTTGATCGGGCCGGCCACCACGCCGACGCCGTCGTTGTGGTGGAAGTAGTACTGGTTGCTCCAGGTCGCGTCCGGGTTCAGGTACAGGTCGTACTTGACGTAGGCCAGCTTGTCGGTGCGCTGCGCGTCGCTGTAGTAGTTGCGGAAGTTGGCGCCCACGGCGGCGGGCGGCGCGCCGTTCTTGTCGAGGTAGGCCAGCGCGCCTGCGAAATCCGGGTACAGGAAGGGACGCGTGTAAGGCGAATTCAAACCGGCCTGGTGCAGCGAGGAGTCTTCGTTCGGCTCGGTCTTGTCGGACCAGTCGGCGTAGACGGTCAGCTTGCCGGCGTCGCCATCGTGCACGAATTTGGCGTTGACCTGGTCGTTGCTCTGGCGGCCGTTGAAATCCCAGGCCTTGGCTTCGTGATGCAGGCCCGAGATATAAAAGGCGTTGCCGTTGCCCAGATCGCCGGAATCGAAGCGCAGGAAGGTGCGCGTCGCGCTGTGGCTGCCCAGGGTCTCCTGCGCGTTGAAGTTACGGCTTTGCAGCGGGTCGCTCGAATAGGTCTCGATGGTGCCGCCCAGGTTGTTGGTCGACGGCGTGCCGAGTTCGCCGGCGCCGGTCGACAGCACCACGCTGCGCACGTTCTCGCTGGTGAGCGCACGCTGCGGCGCCAGGCCGTTGTAGTTGCCGTAGCTCTGGTCGCCGAGCGGTACGCCATCCATCGTGAAGCCGAGCTGCTGGGCGTTAAAACCGTGCACGAACAGCGACAGGTTCTGCTCGTTGTTGCCCCACGGGTCGGCGGTCTGGAAGCTCACGCCCGGCAGCGTCTGCAGCGCCTTGAGCGGGTTCACGCCCGGCAGCACCTTCTGGATTTCGGCGCCCGAGATGGCGACCGAGGAGCGCGTCTTGCGGGTCGAGATCTCGACCGTGGCGATGGCGCCGGCGGGGGTGGTGTCCTGCACGGCCGGCGCGGTTGCCGTTTCATCGTTGGCGGCGGCCGGCGTGGCGTCGTCCGGTGCGGCGTGGGCCAGCGAAGCGCACATCAGCGCGGCGGCGAAGGCGATCAGGGAAGGGCGGAGTGCGGCAGCGTGCGTCGTCGGTTTCATCGGTCAGCTAAGGACTGGGCAGTTAAAAGTGCCCGCAGATTAGCTTGATCAAATGACCAGCCTGTTACTTGACCATGACGGTTTGATGACGGATCGGCTGACTGCCTTGCTAGCAATGCGCAAAATGTGACGAGATGTAAAGGGCGGGCCTATACAAGTCAGCTCGGCTAAGATGGCGGCGCTCAGCCATGTAGACAACTTGCTTATGAAAGATACAGGAGCGCTTGGACCGAACGCAACGGTCTCGCGACAATTTGGTTTGATCAATCTGCTGAAAGCCGGCGCGGCCCAGCTGATCGTCCTGCATCATCTGGCCTTCTACGGTCCGATGATGGATTACGCACGTCCGCTGATGCCGTCGCTGGTCGACTGGCTCGACGAATACGGCCGCATCGCCGTGCAGGTGTTCCTGGTCATCGGCGGCTTCCTGGCGGCCAAATCGCTGTCGCCGCAGGGCCGTCCCGGCATCGATCAACCGATCGGCACGATCTGGCGGCGCTACATCAAGCTGGCCCCCCCTTTCATCGTGGCGATGCTGCTGGCGATGATCGCGTCCGAAGTCGCGCGCCACTGGATGGACCACGAGTCGATCTCCGCGCCCGCCAATCCCTCCCAGTTCGCCGCCCACGTCCTGCTGCTGCACGGTGTGCTCGGCTATGAATCGCTGTCGGCCGGCGCCTGGTACGTCGCCATCGACTTCCAGCTGTATGCGCTGCTGACCCTGCTGCTGTGGGCCTGCGGCCGCATCGCCGATGCGCGCCGCTGGCCGTGGCTGACGCCGGCCGTGATCGGCGTGGCGATGAGCATCTCGCTGTTCTACTTCAACCGCGACGCCGATTTCGACAACTGGGGCGCCTATTTCTTTGGCAGCTACGGCCTGGGCGTGCTGGCCTGGTGGGCCAGCGACCCGAAGCGTCATCCGCATGGCGTGACCGCCTTGCTGCTGATGATGCTGGCGCCGGCCGTGCTCGCGCTGGCGATCGACTTCCGCATCCGCATCGCCGTGGCCCTGGTCGTGGCCTGCGTGCTGTTCCTGTTCGGCCGCACCCGCCTGGCGTCGTGCTCGAGCCACGGCTGGACCGTTGTCAACTACCTGGCCAAGATTTCGTATTCCGTCTTCCTGGTTCACTTCCCGGTGTGCCTGGTCGTGAACGCGGCGTTCACGCGCTTCGTGCCGGAGCAGGCGAACCTGCAGGCGCTGGGCGCGGTGACGGCCTGGCTGGCCAGCCTGGCGGCCGGCGCGGCGTTCTGCCGCTGGGTGGAAGCGCCGTTGGGCCAGATGCTGGCCGGGTTCACCAAAGCGAAAGCGCCGGTCGTGCGCGCGCCCGCGCGGTTGCAGGTGCGCTCGCCCGCGCGTGTGCCTGCGAAGGCGGTGCGGCAGCACTGATTCGATGGGTTCTGCGCGGCTGCCCGGTTATTGCAGGCGGACCGCGGTGTCGACGATCCAGGTGCGGCGGATCTCGATCACGTCGTACTGGTGCGCCAGCGCGGGCGGGAAGGGCCCGTAGGGCGCCTGGCTGGCGACGATGCTGCGGACCGCCTCGTCGATGGCCGGCACCCCGCTCGACGTCACGAACGTGATCTTTTCGATCGACCCATCGGCGCGCACCGCCACCGTCACGACCGGCGGCGTGTGCGGCTGCTTGAGCACGGTGTTGTGCGTGGCGTCGAGCAGCGTGTTCATCTCGATCTTCCTGCCCATCGCTTCCGCATAGGCGACGATGTCGACATTCGGGTCGACGCGGCCGAACAGCCAGCCGCGGCGCTGGCTGCTTTGGGTGGGCAACAGGGAGCGGGATGGATCGGCTTCCTGTTTCATTTGCTGGGCGATGGCGCGCAGGCGTTCTTCGTGGTCGGCGTCGTCCTTGGCTTTTTGGCGTTGTTGGGCGTCTTTTTGGGCTTGGGCCTGGCGCGCCTGTTCTTGCCGATCTGCTTCCAGCTTCGCTTGACGAGCTTGCTCCTGGCGCTGGGCTTCGAGCTGTGCCTGATGAGCCTGCTCTTGACGCTGCGCTTCGAGCTGGGCTTGGCGTACCTGGTCCTGCCGCGCCTGTTCCTGCGCCTGCGCTTGCCGGGCTGTTTCCTGGCGAGCGGATTCTTGTCGCGCGGCTTCCTGGCGCGCGGCGGCGAGGCGCTCCTGCTCTTTGCGCGCGGCGTCGAGGCGCGCCGCTTCCGCCAGTCGCGCCTGTTCTTGACGCGCTGCGTCCTGTCGTTGCGCTTCCTGACGCGCCAGCTCGACACGCTCGGCGTCCTTGCGTGCGCTCTCGCGCGCCTGTTGCTCGGCCTGCAAGGCTGCCTGGCGGCGCTGCGCATCGCGGGCGGCGTCGAGTTGCGCTTGTTTTTCCTGAGACTGCTTTTCCTGCGCCAGACGAGCGGCTTCCTGGCGGGCGGCTTCTACCCGTGCCGCTTCGGCGCGGGCGGCGTCGGTCTTTTCCGCAGCTGCCCTCTCTGCCGCCACCCTGTCTGCTGCCATCTTGTCCTGCGCCGCTTTTTCCTGGGCCTGGCGAGCTGCATCCTGGCGGGCCTGCTCTTCCTGCCTCGCCTGCGCCTGGCGCTGTGCTTCCAGCCGCAGATTGTCCTGGCGGGCGAGTTCCTGGCGTTCGGCTTCCTGCTGGGCTGCCTCTTGCGCCTGCCGCTCGACGCGCTCGGCTTCCTGCTTCAGTTGTTCTTGCCGGGCAGCTTCGCGTTGTGCGGCTTGTGCCGCTTGTTTCGCCTGCTCGGCCTCCGCCACGCGGAAGGTATCGGTCCGCTCGGTTTCAGCGCGGATGACGTCCGGATGTGTTTCGTCGCCCTGGGCAATCTTTTCGGACGCTTGTGGCGGCGCAGGGCGATCAGCCTGCCGGGGAAGTGGTGGTGGCGTGGGAATGGGTTGCGGCGCTGCCTGCTCCGCCACCGCTTTCACGTCGGGCTGGCGTGACGCCGTTTTTGAGGCCGGCTTTTTCGCCTTTTTGGTCTTGCCATGGCTTTGACGCGGCTTTGCCGCAGGTGCCGGTGCCGCCGGCATGCCTCGCTGCGTTGCGCGAGGAGATGAGGACGGCATCGATAGGACGGGATGCGTGACCTCGGGCGTTTGCGGAGCGGCGGGCATCGTGCCGGGCGCGTCCGTCGATGCCGACGCTTTCGGCGATGCTGGCCGAGGCGCCAGCACGATTTGCAGATCACTGGCCTCCTGGCGCTTGTCTTTCCAGGGAAAGGAAAACGTAGGCAGTCCGAATTTCTGGCCACCCAGCGCCACGCTCAACAGCAACGCGTGTGCCAAGAGCGACAGCGTGACCGCTGTGCTCATCCGCCTGGGATCGCGTTGGGTGAAAAGCGCAATTCTCAAATGAGTCTCTTTTTCTGGCTGCTGATTAAGTTGCTCATTCTTATCATACCTGAGCGCAACCACGACCCTCGATTCAATACACTGGCGGTTGCCAATAAAAAAACCAGCCCGGAGGCTGGTTTTTTAGGCAGTGACAACGACGCCAATCAAACGTCGATATTCCCCGCCTGCAGCGCATTCGTCTCAATGAAATTACGACGCGGCTCGACCTCATCCCCCATCAGCGTCGTAAAGATCTGATCCGCCGCAATCGCATCCTCGATCTGCACCCTCAACAGTCGACGCACGGTCGGATCCATCGTCGTTTCCCACAGCTGCTCGGGATTCATCTCGCCCAGACCTTTATAGCGCTGCTTGGACACGCCGCGTTCCGCCTCGTCGCGCAGCCATTCCATCGCCTGCTGGAAGTCGCGCACGGCGAATTCCTTCATCTTGTCGCCTTCGCCGCGGCGGATGAGGGCGCCTTTGCCCATCAGGCCCTGGAAGGTCGCGGCCGAGTCTTCCAGTGTCTTGTAGTCGGCGCCGGCGACGAAGTCGGCGTCGATCGACGTCACTTGCACGTTGCCGTAGTGGATGCGTTCGATGCGCAGGCTGTGCTTGTCCGACAGCTCGTCGGAACGCACGCCGACCTTTACGCTCGGGTCGTGGATCGCGTCCGCCAGCGCCTGGGCCGCTTGCTCGGCGGATGCCTGGGTCGACAGGTCCAGCTTGACGCCGGTCATGATGGCCGACAGGGCGGCGCGGTCGATCACGCGCGTCAGGCGCATCATGATCGCGTTGGCCTTGTTGTACTTGTCGACCAGGTCGCCCAGCGCGCCGTCGGTGATCGGCTCGGCGCCATCCTGCGGTACCAGCGCGGCGTTATTCAGGGCGAAGCGCATCATGTAGCTCGCTTCTTCGACATCGTCCTTGAGGTAGCGCTCGTCGCGGCCCGCCTTGACCTTGTACAGCGGCGGCTGGGCGATGTAGATGTGGCCGCGCTCGACCAGCTGCGGCATCTGGCGGTAGAACAGCGTCAGCAGCAGGGTGCGGATGTGGGCGCCGTCGACGTCCGCGTCGGTCATGATGATGATGCGGTGGTAGCGCAGCTTGTCGACGTTGAACTCGTCCGGGCCGATCGAGGTGCCGAGCGTCGCGATCAGGGTCGTGATCTGCTCCGACGACAGCATCTTCTCGAAGCGCGCCTTTTCCACGTTCAGTACCTTGCCGCGCAGCGGCAGGATCGCCTGGAACTTGCGGTCGCGGCCCTGCTTGGCGGAGCCGCCTGCCGAGTCACCCTCGACGATGTACAGCTCGGCCAGCGCCGGGTCGCGTTCCTGGCAGTCGGCCAGCTTCGAGGACAGGCCCAGGCCGTCCATCACGCCCTTGCGGCGGGTCAGGTCGCGCGCCTTGCGGGCAGCCTCGCGCGCGCGCGCGGCTTCGACGATCTTGCCGCAGATGATCTTGGCGTCGTTTGGCTTCTCCATCAGGAAGTCCGTGAGCGTTTTCGCCACGATTTCCTCGACCGGACCGCGCACTTCCGACGACACGAGCTTGTCCTTGGTCTGCGACGAGAACTTCGGCTCCGGCACTTTAACCGACAGCACGCAGGTCAAGCCTTCGCGCATGTCGTCGCCCGAGATCTCGACTTTCGCCTTCTTGGCGAAATCGTTCTCGTCAATGTATTTGTTGATCACGCGCGTCATCGCCGCACGCAGGCCGGTCAGGTGAGTACCGCCGTCGCGCTGCGGGATGTTATTGGTGAAGCACAGCACCTGCTCGTTGTAGGCGTCGTTCCACTGCATCGACACGTCGACCGAGATATTCGTGTTGTTGTCCGACATGCGATCGCCGGTTGCCTGGAATACGGTCGGGTGCAGGACGGTTTTGGCCTTGTTGATGTATTCGACGAAGCCGCGGGTGCCGCCTTCGAATGCGAAGATTTCTTCCTTGCCGGTGCGCTGGTCGGTCAGCTTGATGTTGACGCCGTTATTCAGGAACGACAGTTCGCGAATACGCTTGCTCAGGATTTCGTAGTGAAATTCGACGTGCGTAAAAATCTGTTCGTCGGCCCAGAAATGCACTTCGGTGCCGCGCTTGTCGGTTTCGCCGATGACTTTGATGGGCGAAACTTCGAAGCCGTCGCGGATTTCGATTTCGCGGTTCAGCGGGACGCCACGCTCGAAGTCCATCTGGTGCACCTTGCCGTTCTGGCGTACGGTCACGCGCAGCAGTTTCGACAGTGCGTTCACGCAGGATACGCCGACGCCGTGCAGGCCGCCCGACACCTTATAGGCGTTCTGGTTGAATTTGCCGCCGGCGTGCAGTTCGGTCAGGGCGATCTCGGTCGCCGAGCGCTTCGGCTCGTGCTTGTCGTCCATCTTGACGCCGGTAGGGATGCCGCGCCCGTTATCGGTGACCGAGACCGAATTGTCGGAGTGGATCGTGACGTGGATTTCGGTGCAAAAGCCAGCCAGGGCCTCGTCGATCGAGTTATCCAGCACCTCGAACACCAGGTGATGCAGGCCGGTGCCGTCCGAGGTATCGCCGATGTACATGCCCGGACGCTTGCGTACGGCCTCCAGGCCTTCCAGGATCTGAATCGACGATGCGCCGTACTCTTCCGCCTTGGCGGCAGAGGATTCCAATACTGCTTGAGTGTTCTCGGACATGACTGCTTTCTCAAATAACGTGTAAATCGGACGGCCGCTCAGTGCTGCATACGTGCTGTACGCGTGCTGCGCTCAGCGCCGTCGGTCGACTGTGGTAGGATGAATCATCACCCTTTCCACAGCCACTGCCGCCCTCGAAAGAGCGGGCGGCAACAAACGTATATGTGGGCGCCTGTGCCCTAATTAAATACGCATCGGCATGACGACGTACTTGAAGTCGCCATTTTCCGGAATCGAAATCAGCGCCGACGAATTCGCGTCGCCCAGCGAGATGTTCACCTGGTCGCACTTCAGGTTGTTCAGCACGTCCAGCAGATAGGTCACGTTGAAACCGATGTCGATCGCATCGCCGCCGTAGTCGATTTCCAGTTCCTCGACCGCTTCTTCCTGGTCGGCGTTGGTCGAGCTGATCTTCATCGAACCCGGCGCGATCAGGCAGCGCACGCCCTTGAATTTATCGCTGGTCATGATCGCCGCGCGCTGCAGCGAACGCAGCAATTCTTCGCGGCCGATCGTGAAGTCGTTTTTATAACCCTTCGGGATCACGCGGGTGTAATCCGGGAATTTACCCTCGACCAGCTTCGAGACCAGCTCGATATCGGCGAAGGTCAGTTTGACTTGCGAAGCGGCGATGTCCAGTTGAACCGTGTCGTCGCTTTCTTCCAGCAGGCGCTGCAGCTCGAGGATCGTCTTGCGCGGGATGATGACTTCCTGGCGCTCGAAGGTCTGCTCGGCTTCCACTTGCGCGAATGCCAGGCGGTGGCCGTCGGTCGCGACCGCGATCACGTTATTGCCATCCAAAACCAGCAGCAGGCCGTTCAGGTAATAACGGATGTCTTGCTGCGCCATCGAGAAGTGCACCATGTTGAACAGGTGCTTCAGCGTCTTTTGCGGCAGCGTGACGGTTGCGTTGTAGGTGTCGGCCACCGAGACGGTCGGGAATTCTTCCGCGGCCAAAGTCTGCAGCGCGAAGCGCGATTTGCCGCTCTGGACGGTCAGGCGCTTGTTCAGCAGGGTCATGGTGACGTCGCCCGATTCCGGCAGCGCGCGCAGGATGTCGAGCAGCTTGCGCGCGGCAACCGTAGTGCCCGTCACGTCATCGCCGGAGCCGATATCGGCCAGGGTCGTGATCTGCACTTCAGTGTCGGTCGACAGGAAAGACACGCTGGCGCCATTCTTGCGGATGAGGATATTGGCCAGAATCGGCATGGTGTGCCGACGCTCGACAATACCACTCACGATCTGCAGTGGCCGGAGAAGCGTATCTCGGGTGGATTTGACCAGTTGCATAAATATCCTCAGTCGTTTTGTGATCTATAAAAAGTGTTTTCTGCGCAATATTTTGCCAGAGTGAGAGAGAAAAATCCGCCTTTGTGCACTCTTTCAGGCGGCGGATCGATCTCCCTCAGGTCAGCCTTTCAGCGTCTGCTCCAGCACGTGCAATTCGTGGTTGCACTCGGCGTTCTTGGTCCGGTCCTGGGCGATTTTTCGTACGGCGTGCAGCACCGTGGTGTGGTCGCGCCCGCCGAACAGTTCGCCGATCTCGGGCAGGCTCTTTTGCGTGAGCTCCTTGGCGAGATACATCGCGATCTGGCGCGGACGGGCAATATTCGCCGGACGGCGCTTCGAATACATGTCGGCGACCTTGATGTTGAAAAAGTCGGCGACGGTTTTCTGAATGTTTTCGACCGAGATCTGGCGGTTCTGCACCGACAGCAGATCCTTCAGCGCTTCCTTCACCACGTCGATGGTGATGTCCTTGCCGTGGAAACGCGAATAGGCCAGGATCTTGCGCAGCGCGCCTTCCAGCTCGCGCACGTTCGAGCGCAGGTGCTTGGCGACGAAAAAGGCGACGTCGTCGTTCAGCACGACGCCTTCCGATTCCGCTTTCTTCATCAGGATGGCCACGCGCATTTCGAGTTCCGGCGGTTCGATCGCGACGGTGAGGCCGGAATCGAAGCGCGAGATCAGGCGGTCATCCATGCCGGTGATCTCTTTCGGATAGGTGTCCGACGTGATGATGATCTGCTTCTTGGCGGCGATCAGCGCTTCGAACGCATAGAAGAACTCTTCCTGCGTGCGGCTTTTGCCGCCGAAGAACTGGATATCGTCGATCAGCAGCATGTCCAGCGAGTGGTAGTAATGCTTGAAGTCGTCGAAACCCTTGCGCTGATACGCCGTCACCACGTCGCGCACATATTGTTCCGCATGGATGTAGCGGATGCGCGCGCCCGGCTGGTCGGCCATCACCTGGTTGCCGATCGCATGGATCAGGTGGGTCTTACCGAGGCCGACGCCGCCGTAGAAGAACAGCGGGTTGTACGACACGCCCGGATTGTTGGCGACCTGGATCGCGGCGGCGCGCGCCAGCTGGTTCGCTTTACCGGTCACGAAATTCTCGAACGTCAGGTCCGGGTTGACGCGGCTCTGCTCGCGGCGCGGATTGTTCGCGATGACGTTGTCCGGCGTCACGACCGGTGTGGCCGGCACGGTCGTGTCGGCCGCGGCGTTCACGCCCAATACGCCCCCGGTCGGCAACGACGGGGCGCTGGCCGGCTCGACCGGCTTTTTCGGGGCGCTGTTCTTCGGGTCAAGCACGAACTGCACCTCGACCGGGCGCTCCCAGTAATCCGAGGCGAGGGCGGTGATGCGGTTGGCGAACTGCGACTTGACCCAGTCGAGCTTGAAGCGGTTGGGCGCCGCAATGCGCAGCTTACCGTCCTCGTAGTCGAGGGCGATCAGCGGTTTGATCCACGCGGTATATTGCTGCGGCGTCAGCTCCAGCTCCAACTGATTGGAGCAGGCTTGCCAAAAGTTTTCCATACATCGACTAAAGTAAGCGTAACACTCTATTTTACCTGTGTTCTCGGAAGTTATCCACAGGCGCGTCGTGATTTTTCCACCGAATCTCAACAGGGTTGACATGCTGGCGCAACCGTTTGCGCAATCGCCGGAGGCGGCTCGGGCGCAACAGTCGCCTTGACAGTTGGACGCGAAATGCTGTCTAATTCAGGGTTCCCCGTTCCCATGCTTTGTTTGTCCAACAAACGGCATAGGGGATGAACAAGCTTTGCTGAGGCGTGACGCTGGCTTAACAACTGCGAAATGTCATTGGCGTACTGCCCGGCCCGGATGGCCGAGCCCCCGATTTGCATACTCTTTTGCTTTAAGCGAGACCACCATGAAACGTACTTACCAACCTTCCGTCGTTCGTCGCAAGCGCACGCACGGCTTCCGCGCACGTATGGCTACCCGTGGTGGCCGTCAAGTCCTGAACGCACGCCGCGCCAAGGGCCGCAAGCGCCTGGCCGTCGTCTAAGCCAGGGCAGCGCTCTGTCGCCCGCCGCATAGTATTCACTGCGCAATGACAGGCGAAGGTTCGCACGACTTCGCGCGCGTTCGGCGTATCGTAAAAACGGATGAGTTTTCATCCGTTTTTCGTTTGCGCCCCGCATTCAAGACCGCGCATTTCGTGCTCTACACCCGCCCGACCGACCTGCCGCATGCGCGGCTGGGCGTTGTCGCGGCCAAACGGTTTGCGCCGCGCGCCGTCACGCGCAACACCATCAAGCGCGTCACGCGCGAACTGTTCCGCACCACGCCGATGCCAAGCGTCGACTGTATCGTGCGCCTGGCGCGCCCGGTCAACAGCAAGGACGGTCCGGCCACCACCGGCGCCCTGAAGGCGCTGTTGCGCGCCGAGCTGGCGCGTCTGTTCGCCTCGCAGGCGCCGCGCGCGCGCGCGCGCGAGGCGGGCGGTCGCGCGAGCGCCGCCTCGACCGCATCAGCGCCTGACGCCCAGTCTTCCGGATCGGGACCGAGGCCATCATGAAGCGGCTGTTCGTCTGGCTGTTGCGCGGCTACCAGTTGCTGGTGTCTCCGATGCTCGGACAGAACTGCCGTTTCTATCCGAGCTGCTCCAGCTACGCAATCGAAGCCCTCGAGGTCCATGGCGCCGTGCGCGGCGGTTACCTGGCGCTGCGCCGCGTCTGCCGCTGCCATCCGTGGCATGCCGGCGGCGTCGATCCCGTGCCCGGCGTATCACCCGCGGCCGCGTCGCCATCTTCACCCACCGCCTGCAAGTGCAGGCATTCCTGAATAAGACCAATGGAAATCAATAAACGTACCATCCTCTGGATCGTGTTCGCCGTCTCCCTGGTGTTCCTGTGGAACGACTGGATGATGGACCACGGCCGTGGATCGATGTTCTCGGCCCAGCCGCCCGTCAAGACGGCGCAGGCGCCGGCCGCCCAGCCCAAGGTCAACGACCTGCCCGCCGTCCAGACGCAAGCCGCGGGCACGCCGGGCGCGGTCCCTGGCACGCCGGGCACCCCGGCCGCGGTCCAGACCCAGGTCATCACGATCACGACCGACGTCGTCAAGGCCGACATCGACACCAACGGCGGCGTGATCCGCCGCCTGGAACTGCTGAAGTACCGCGACCAGCAGGACACGACCAGGAACCAGGTGCTGTTCAACGTCGATTCGACCAAGAACCGCCTGTACCTGGCCCAGACCGGCCTGACCGGCGCGATGCCGAACCACTACACCGCGTTCACCGCGCGTCCGGGCGCGCGCGTGCTCGACAACGGCAACCAGGTGCAACTGGTGCTGGATGCGGAAGCCGGTGGGGTGCGCCTGACCAAGACCTTCACCTTCCACCGCGGCGACTACGTGATCGGCGTGCGCCATGACGTGACCAACATCGGCACGGCCCCGGTCGTCCCGTCCCTGTACCTGCAGCTCGAGCACGACGGCCAGAAGCCGGAAACCGACAAGATGTTCCAGAGCACGTACACCGGTCCGACCCTGTACACCTCGCAGGACAAGTACCAGAAGCTGACCTTCGAGAAGATCGGCAAGGGCAGCGCCGAGCACTCGACCAAGGCCACCGACGGCTGGATCGCGATAACGCAGCACTTCTTCGTCTCGGCCTTCATCCCGCCGGAAAAGGTACAGCGCGACATCTACACCAAGGCGCTGGGCAACGACCTGTTCGCGATCGGCACCGTCCTGCCGATGGGCACCGTGCAGCCGGGCGCCACCATCTCGAACGAGACCCGCCTGTACTCGGGCCCGCAGGAAGAAAGCCTGCTGGCGAACGTGACGCCGGGCCTGGACCTGGTGCGCGACTACTCGTGGGCGGCGATCATCGCCAAGCCGATCTTCGCCGTGATGATCTGGCTGCACAGCATGCTGGGCAACTGGGGCTGGACCATCATCGCCTTCACCATCCTGATCAAGCTGCTGTTCTTCCCGCTGTCGGCGGCCGGCTACCGCAGCATGGCCAAGATGAAGACGGTGACACCGAAGATGCAGGCGATCCGCGAGCGTTTTAAAAACGATCCGGCCAAGATGCAGCAGGCCACGATGGAGCTGTACAAGACCGAGAAGATCAACCCGCTGGGCGGCTGCCTGCCGCTGCTGATCCAGATGCCGGTGTTCCTGGCGCTGTACTGGGTGCTGCAGGGCGCGGTCGAGATGCGCGGCGCGACCTGGATGTGGCTGCCTGATCTGACGCTGAAGGATCCGTTCTTCATCCTGCCGGTGCTGTACGCGATCTCGATGCTGGTGACGCAGAAGCTGAACCCGCAGCCGGCCGATCCGATGCAGGCCAAGATGATGATGTTCATGCCGCTGGCGTTCTCGGTCATGTTCCTGTTCTTCCCGTCCGGCCTGGTGCTGTACTGGGTGGTCAACAACCTGATCTCGATGGCGCAGCAGTACATCATCACCAAGAAGTTCGCGCCGCCGGCCAAGTAAGCCGTTTGCGCTTGTGATTGAAAAACCCGTGCCCTGCACGGGTTTTTCTTTGGTGAGTACAATTCCTCATTATGAAACTCGATACCTCCCCCATCGCCGCGATCGCGACCGCCCCCGGCCGCGGCGGCATCGGCGTCGTGCGCGCTTCCGGCAAGTCGCTGGTGCCGCTGATCGACGCGCTGTTCCCCGGCGTCACGCTGGCGCCGCGCCACGCCACTTATCTGCCGTTCAAGGATGCGCAGGGCGCCGTCATCGACGAAGGCCTGGCGCTGTACTTCAAGGGCCCGCACTCGTACACCGGCGAAGACGTGCTGGAACTGCAGGGCCACGGCGGCCCGGTGGTGCTGCGCATGCTGCTCGCGCGCGTGCTCGAAGCCGGCGCTGAACATGGGCTGCGCCTCGCCGAACCGGGCGAGTTCACCCGGCGCGCCTTCCTGAACGACAAGCTCGACCTGGCCCAGGCCGAAGCCGTGGCCGACCTGATCGACGCGTCGACCGAGGCGGCGGCCAGGTCGGCGACGCAATCGCTGTCCGGCGCGTTTTCGAAAGTCGTGCACCAGCTGGTCGAGAAGACCATCAACCTGCGCATGCTGGTCGAGGCCACGCTCGACTTCCCGGAAGAAGAGATCGACTTCCTCGAAAAGTCCAACGCCCGCGGCCAGCTGGCCGGCATCGTCGAGTCGCTCGAACACGTGTTCCGCCAGGCGGCCCAGGGCGCGCTGCTGCGCGAGGGTTTGAATGTCGTGCTGGTCGGCCAGCCGAACGTCGGCAAATCGTCGCTGCTCAATGCGCTGGCCGGTTCCGACGTCGCCATCGTCACACCGATCGCCGGCACCACGCGCGACAAGGTCACCGAGACGATCCAGGTCGAGGGCATCCCGCTGAACATCGTCGACACCGCCGGCATCCGCGCGATCCACGACGGCATCGACGTGGTCGAACGCATCGGCATCGAGCGTACCTGGGGCGAGGTCGGCAAGGCCGACGTGATCCTGCACCTGCTCGACGCCAACCTCGGGCCGAGCGAAGCCGACGAGGACATCGTCGCCGCCTTCCCGAAGGGCGTGCCGGTGCTGCGCATCTGGAACAAGATCGACCTCTCCGGCCACAAGCCGAGCGTCGACCTGGCCGGCGACGCCACCCACATCTACTTGTCGGCCAACGAGAAGATCGGTGTCGATCTCTTGCGCCGCGAACTGCTGCGCATCGCCGGCTGGCAGCAGACCGGCGAGTCGCTGTACCTGGCGCGCGAACGCCACCTGATCGCCTTGCGCGCGGCGCGCGAGCACCTGCAGGTCGCGGGCCAGCACGCGGCCCAGGACGACCAGTCGCTCGACTTGTTCGCGGAAGAGCTCAGGCTGGCGCAGGACCAGCTGTCCAGCATTACCGGGCAGTTCACGCCGGATGATTTGCTGGGGGTGATCTTCAGCCGGTTCTGTATCGGGAAGTGATCTCGGTTTTCAATCGAGATACGGCGCCAGCAACGCCTGCGCCCATGCCATGAACGCCAGCGTCCTGGCCGGCACATGGCGCCGCGACGGGTAGACGAAGGCCACCTGCATCGGCGCCGGCCGGAACGCCGGCAATACCTCGACCAGCACGCCGTTGCGCAGATGCTCGCGCACGCCGGCCTCCGGCACCTGGATGATCCCGAGCCCGGCCAGGCAGGCCGCCTCGTAGGCCGCGGTGCCGTTCACGCTCAACAGGCCGCCCGCCGCGGCGAGCCGCGTCTGCGTACCGTCGAACCATTCCCAGCCGGGCGCACTGCCGCCCAGCAGCGCATCGTAATGGATGACGGCATGCCGGGACAGGTCGTCCAGGCTCGCCGGCGTGCCGCGTTGCGCCAGGTAGTCGGGGCTGGCGCAGTTGACCATGCGGTAGCTGCCGAGCGGGCGCGCGACCAGGCTCGAATCGGACAGCGCCCCGGAGCGCAGCACGCAATCGTAACCTTCGCGGATCACGTCGACGCGGCGGTCGGCCGTGCCCAGGTCGATCGCCAGGCGCGGATGGCGCGCCATGAATTCGCCCAGGCGCGGCAGCACCAGCTTGGCCGCCAGGCCGACCGACATGTCGATGCGCAGACGGCCCGTCAAGCCATCGGCGGCGCCGCGGAACATCGACCGCAAATCTTCGAAGTCGCCCAGCAGGCCGAGACTGCGCGTGTAGAACGCCGATCCTTCCTGCGTCATCTGGACGCGGCGCGTGGTCCGTTGCAGCAGACGCGTGCCGAGCGATTGCTCGAGCTGGCGCACCGCCGCCGAAACGGTCGCATTCGGCAAGCCGAGCTGGCGCGCGGCGCCGCTGAAGCTTTCCAGTTCGGCGACCTTCAAATAGATGCGGATAGTGTCGAGTTCGTTCATTGCCGGCCGGTAAAATGCGATTTTTCGCGATTCCTGCAAAGTGCATGCAGACCCGGCTAGTTTATTGCTGAATTCCTGAAAAATATACTGGGCTTTTACTGTGAACCAATGTGAACCCAACAAGGAGCCCAGCATGACCGCATCGAATCCGACCCCATCCAACCGCATCGCACTCATCACCGGCGGCAGCCGCGGACTCGGCCGCAGCATGGCCCTGCACCTGGCGCGCACCGGCGTCGACATCGTCATCACCTGGCAGAACAACAAAGCGGCCGCGCGCGCGGTCGTGGCCGAGGTCGAGGCTCTGGGACGGCGCGCCGCCGCACTGCGGCTCGACGTGGCCGACAGCGCCGCTTTCAAACCATTCGCCGGCCAGGTCGCCGAGCTGCTGCGCGGCTGGCAGCGCGAGCGCTTCGACATCCTGGTCAACAACGCCGGCACCAGCCTGCACGTGCCGCTGATGGAAGTCACCGAAGCACAGTTCGACGCCATCGTCGCCGTACATTTCAAGGCGGTCGTGTTCCTGACCCAGGCGCTGGCGCCGCTGCTCGACGATGGCGGGCGCATCCTGAACATCTCCAGTGGCCTGGCGCGCGTGTCTCTGCCGGGTTCCGGGGTGTATGGCGCGGCCAAGGGCGCGGTCGAAGTGCTCACGCGCTACCAGGCGCGCGAACTGGCGGCGCGCGGCATCCGCGTCAACGTGCTGGCGCCGGGGGCCGTGCAGACCGACTTCAGCGGCGGCATGGTGCGCGACAATCCGGAAGTGAACCGCATGGTGTCGTCGATGACGGCGCTGGGCCGGCCCGGCCTGCCGGACGACATCGGCGCCGCGGCGGCCGCCCTGCTGGCCGAGGACAATGGCTGGGTCACCGGCCAGCGTATCGAAGTCTCGGGCGGCATGGTGCTGTGACGCGGATGTGCTAGGCTTGCCCCATCAGATCGACGAGGCGAGGCGAATATGGCGGCAGGGCACGAGGTGGACCATGCGGTGGAACATGCGGTGACGGCGAGGCGGCGGCTACTCGAGGCGGCGGGCGCGCTGGCGCTGGGTGGGGTGCTGGCCTCCTGCGCCAACATCGTCGGCCCGCGCCGCGTCGAACTGCCGCAGGCGCGCTTGCAGGCCGGCCTCGAGCGCCGCTTCCCGCTGCACAACCGCATGCTCGAGCTGTTCGACGTGCAGCTCACCCGGCCGCGCCTGGCGATCCAGCCCGAGACCGACCGCATCGCGCTCACGCTCGACGTGTCGGTGGCGCCGCCGTTCCTGCGCCAGTCCTGGAGCGGAACGATGGCGCTGTCGGGGCGCCTGCTGCTGGACGCGCCGCGCAACGCCGTGCTGCTGACCGACACCCATCTCGACCGCTTCGACGTCAACGGCATCGACGGCTCGCGCGCGCGTGACCTCGGCCATGCCGCCGACCTGCTGGTCAGCCAGATGGTGCGCGACATGCCGGTCTATACCTTCCGCCCCGAAGACCTGCGCTACGCCGGCATCCAGTTCGTGCCGACCAGTCTGCATACCGCGCCGGGCGCGCTGGTCGTCACGCTCGAACCCCAAAAATAAGCGCCCCTGGCCGCGCGTCGCAAATCCGAGACGGCGCATGCGCACGATTGAAAGGTCCCGCGCGCCTGTTGGCATAACTGCTATTATTTTTCGCAGTTCGATGGTCGGCGTCGGTCAGCATCGATCGCTTTGGCAAGACCATGACTGTTGCTTGGCGTAGACCATGCCATGGGGGTATGTTGCACGGCTGGCGCAATCGGCGCACACTGGGCTGGTCTGCACAAACGCAACCGCATGAGTCAGCAATGGCGCTTGCGCTTTCTCATGCTCGTGGTGTTCCACTAAAGTAATCTCTGCGTTACTGACGTGCTGCCGGTAAGGGGGTAAGCTTGGAAACGATACAGGAAAGTTCTGCCGACAAGAGCGTGCCTGCCGAGCCGCTCGTCGTGACTGCAGCCGTCGCTTCGGCGACCGCGTCCGCCGCGGTCTCGATGGCGTCGTCGATGGGCGCGGCGCCGCTGCCCACCCGCCAAAGCCTGCCGCCCAAAGGCTCGTGCTGGTACTGCGAAAAGCCACTCGACAGCGTACGCCGCTTTTGCGGCAAGTCGTGCGCCGACGCCTTCGACGAAGAAGCGGAATACACCCGCTGATCGTCTGACGGCGCCGCCGGCCCGGACGACGCGTATTCTCGAAGTCGCCGTATCAGGACGCCGCGTCCCCGCATTCGTCCTGCAGCTGCGCCAGCGCGCGATCGAAGTCGAACGATTCGATCGCGTCGGCGAGCCGCTCATAGTCCGCGTCTCCCATCTCCGTCCTCAGCGACGCTTCGGCCTCGCGCACCAGGTCGACCGCATCGCCATTGCCCTCGTCGAGCAGTGCGCACAGGCGCGCGCGCGCGTCGTGTCCGAATGCCGATGGCGCGATGCGCACTGGAACGGGCGGCGCCAGGCTCAGCGCCTCCTCGTCGAGTTCGCGCAGCACGCGTTCCAGCCCGCGTTCCAGCCGTTCCAGCTGCGCATACGGATCGCCGCCGCCGCCGCGCAGCGCCTGTTCCAGCGACTGGGCGGCGCGGCGCAGCGGCAAGGCTTCGATCATGCCGGCCGCGCCCTTGAGCGTGTGGGCCAGGCGCAGCGCCAGCGGCGTGTCGCCGCCATCGAGCGCGGCGCGGATGCCGGCAGCGGTCTCGCGGTACTCCTTGCGAAAGCGCGCCAGCACGCGCGCGAACAGGGGGCCGTCGCCCATCAGGCGCGCGATGCCGCCTGCATGGTCGACGGCCGGCGTGGCGTCGTCGGCGTCGGCGCTCACTAGGTGCTCACTTGGTCGTGAACGACCAGCTCTTGCTGACCGGCGTGCCGTCGACCGTGCCGTTGAAGCTGACGTCGTAAGTGGTCTTGCCGGCCAGCGGCGACAGCGGGATGATGGCGACCGCGGTCGGCGCCACCGCCTGGCCTTGGGCGTTGGTGGTCTGGTTGCCGATCTGTTTGACCGGCAAGTCGCTGCCGCCGTGCGGACGCACCGTGAAGCTCTTGACGGTCAGGGTGCTGCTCATGTTGGCGTGCACGCTGATCGGATAGCCGACTTCGTCGCGGTCCGGGACCGGATCCGGCTCTTCCTGGTTGCTGAAGAAGTTCGGCGTCACCTGGGTCTGGCCGCTGAACGGCCAGGTCACGACCGTGCCGCGCACCAGACCCTGGCCCAGGCCATTGTTGGCCGCCATGTCGGCGGTAAAGTAAGTGTAGCCGTTGGCGCCGGACGCCGTCGCCGCGCCGCTGCCGATTTCCTTGAACACCGGCTCGAAGATCACGAAGCGGTGGTAGATCGCGGTGATCAGCTGCTCGGCGTTGTAGAAGCCCGAGGTGCTGGTGCTGGCGGCGATGACTTCGCCGATCGCGTTCGAACCGCGGAAGGTGTAGCCGGCGGCGTTCATGCGCTTGTCCAGCGTGACCCCGGTGAAGCCCTGCTTGGCCGGGTCTTCGGTGTGGGTGATGCCGTTGACGACCTGGTAATCCGAGTGGCGCTGCGCGGCCTGGTCGATCATGCCATTCTCGGTCAGCTCGGGCAGGCCGAGCTGCGTGCGCCGGTAGTTCAGCCAGACGCGCCCATCCACCGCCGTGTTGTTGGTCAGCTTGGGCGCCGCAACGTCCTGCCCCTGGCTCGTGGTCCCCGTCGACGGTACTGCATTCATGTCGCTCGCGCCGACGGCATTGCCGTTCCCATTGCCGCCGCCGCCGCCGCAGGCGACCAGCGCCCAGGCGGTGATGCAGGCAGCAGCGAGGGTTGAGGCGCGGTGCATTCGAATCGTCATAGATAAAACTCCAACTTCCGTCAATACGGGGTAAAAGGTCCTCTATTTTAGGCGAAAACCGATAGTCATGACGCCCGCCGCCGATAAATGTGACGATGGCCTAAGTCCATGTAAAATAAGCCAATCTTTCGTATTGTCGAGTGCATAATTAGTGAAGCCCAGCCGTCAGCGCCTCGCGCGCGCCAAGTTCGCCCTGCCCAGTTTCGTCACCCTGCTGTCGATCGCCTGCGGCTTCGGCAGCATCGTGATCTCGGTCGATAACGCGCCGGTCGGCGATCCGTCCGCCTACCGCCTGGCTGCGATCCTGCTGGTGCTGGCCGGCGTCTTCGATGCGCTCGACGGCATGGTGGCGCGCGCCACCAACACGCAATCGGCGTTCGGCGTGCAGCTCGACTCGATCGCCGACGTGATGAACTTCGGCTGCGCGCCCGGCCTGCTGCTGTATTGCTACGGCTTTGCCCAGATGGGCGCCGCGCATCCGACCCTGGTGCGCATGGGCGGGCTGGCCTGCTTCGTGTTCGTGGCCTGCGGCGCGCTGCGCCTGGCGCGCTTCAACGTCATGGTCGGCAAGACCGATCCGCGCTATTTCGTCGGCATGCCGATCACCGCCGGCGCGGCCTGCGTGGCCTCGGTGGTGGTGGCCTGGCCCGAACCGGTGGCCGACATCGGCGGCGCCTTCCTGGTGATGCTGCTGATGATCGCGGTCGGCACCTTGATGGTGTCGACGGTGCGCTTCCCCAGCTCCAAGCAGAAGATGTCGCAGCTGACCGTGGCCGGCATCGTCATCGGCGTGGTGCTGCTGGTGCTGCTGCGCACGCGCTTTTTCGCGCTGTTCTTCGTGCTGTACATCGGCGCGACCCTGCTGCTGAACCTGGCCTGGCAGGGCGGCTGGAAGGGGATCGCGCCACCCAAGGTTTACGACGCCGAGTAAATCAGTCCGTGGGCCTGATGGACGCGTTCAGGCAAATTTATCGAACAGCGCCGCCAGATGAGCGGCGATTTCTTTTGCCTGCGCCAGGTCGGCCGCGTTGCCGGTATGGGTGACGATGCTGGCGGTGAGCAGCTGCACGAACGAGCGGTCGAGGGCCTTGCGCGCGGCCGCCATCTGCTGCGCCACCGCGTCGCAATCGGACGGCGCGTCGGCCAGGCCGATCAGCTTCTGGATGCCGCGCAGCTGGCCTTCGACGCGCGCCAGCCGGTTCAGCAGGTCCTTCTTCTGCTGCCCGGTGAGGGCGCGTCCCTCGACGATCTTTAACGGTTCCGCCATCGTGCGTGCGCCCGCGCGTACGCGTTACGCGACCTCGTGCCCGCGCGCGGCGCGCAGGATCGTGAACCAGTCGGTACGCGACAGCTCGAAGGTGGTGCCGGCCACCGCCACCTGGATCGCTTCGATGCGCCCGCTGCCGGTCAGCGGGATCGGGTTCGACGGCAGCTGCATGATCCACGCGAACACCACGCTGGCGAACGGCTTTTGCAGGCGGTCGGCGATCTCCTTGATCACCAGGCGCAGGTTCTCGGCGTTGGCGTCGTTCGAGGTGAACAGGCGGCCGCCGGCCAGCGGCGACCAGATCATCGGCGCCACGCCCAGGTCTTGCAGGCCGTCGAAGGTCTCGTCGAACATCGGCGCCACGTACAGCGGCGAGAACTCGACCTGGTTGGTGGCCAGCTCGATGCGGCGGTTCAGTACCTCGAACTGGTGGCGGCTGAAGTTCGAGACGCCGAAGTGCAGCACCTTGCCGTCCTGTTTCAGGCGCGTGAAGGCTTCGGCGATCTCGTCGAAGTCCATCAGCGGGTCCGGACGGTGGATCAGCAGCAGGTCGAGGCGGTCGGTGTGCAGCTGGCGCAGCGATTCCTCGCTTGATGCGATGATGTGGCCGGCCGTGGTGTCGTAGTGCTGGATGGTGTGCTGCGGGCGCTTGTTCGACAGCAGCTTGATGCCGCACTTGCTGACCAGCTGCATGCGCTCGCGCAGGCCGGGCTGGGCGCGCAGCGCTTCGCCGAACTGGCCTTCGACGCCGTAGTTGCCGTAGATGTCGGCGTGGTCGAACGAGGTCACGCCCATCTCGATGCATTGCTCGATGAAGGCGATGCGCTCCTCGACCGTCATGTTCCAGTCGACCATGCGCCACATGCCGGCGACGATGCGGGATAGTTCGAGGCTGCCGCTGCGGTTCTTGCGCAGGGCGACGCGCGGGCATGACAGGTCTTGGGGCAGGGCGTGGGTCATCGTGGATTTCCGGTTGGTCAGGTCGCCAGATTATAGCCTCAGCAACAGCGCCGTTTGCGGTCCGGTTAACGAAAAAGCCCCGCCGGGGCGGGGCCGTTCACGCGTGGAGGCGGTTTATTTCATCCACAGGCGCATCGAGTCCCAGGCGCGCCCGAAGATCGAGGCTTGCGAGACTTCTTCCAGCGACACCACCGGCAGCGCCAGCAGCGGCTTGCCGTCGACCACCATCTTGAGCGTGCCGACGCGGCCGTTCCGGGCCAGCGGCGCGACCAGCGGGTCCTTGCGTTCCAGGACCGGCTTCATCTTCTGCGCCACGCCCTTCGGCACGGTCACCAGCACGTCGTTCGGGAAGCCGATCTTGACGTTCGACTTCGAGCCTTTCCAGACTTCCGGGGTGGCGATCGCCTGGCCCTTCGAGTACAGCTTGACGGTGTCGAAGTTCTGGTAGCCCCAGTTCAGCAGCTTCTGGCTTTCGGCGGTGCGGTTGCCGTCCGAAGTGGCGCCGGACAGCACCGAGATCAGGCGGCGCTCGCCCGACGGGCCGTTGGGACGGTGCGCCGACGCGATCATCGAGTAGCCCGAGGCGTCGGTGTGGCCGGTTTTCAGGCCGTCGACGGTCGGGTCGATCCACAGCAGGCGGTTGCGGTTCTGCTGCTTGATCTTGTTGTAGGTGAATTCCTTGATCGAGTCGATCTTGTAGAACTGCGGGAAGTCCTGGATCTCGTGCGAAGCCAGGATCGACAGGTCGCGCGCGGTCGAGTAGTTCTCCGGGCTGGGCAGGCCGTGCGGGTTGGCGAAGTGGGTGTTCTTCATGCCCATGCGCTCGGCGGCGCGGTTCATCAGGGTGACGAAGGTGGCTTCGTCGCCGCCGACGGCTTCGGCCAGCGCCACCGCGGCGTCGTTACCCGACTGGATCATCAGGCCGTACAGCAGGTCCTGGACCTTCACAGGGGTGGCCGGGTCGATGAACATCTTCGAGCTGCTGTTGTCGACCTTCCACGCATGCACCGAGACCGTCACCATCTGGTCGAGCGCGATCTTCTTGTCGCGGATCGCTTCGAACACGACGTAGGCCGTCATGACCTTGGTGAGCGAAGCCGGTTCGATACGCATGTCCGGATCTTGCGAAGCGATGACCTGGCCGCTGGTGGCATCCAGGAGCAGCCACGAACGGGCGGCGATTTGCGGCGCCGGCACTTGCTGTGCATGGGCGGCCGACATCAGGCAGGCACTGGCGGCGAGAGCCGCGAATAACTTTTTCATGGGGAAGCGAATGATGAGTCAGTGGGCGGTGCGGGACAGGCAAAGCCCGCCGGAAGTTATCGACGGGAATTGCTTAGAAAAAAGATGGGGCCATTATAGGCCAGCGATCGCGCGAATTGTCACGCGAAGCGCCACTTAAATGTGTCAGCAGCCTACTTACACACCATGTCGCCACAATTGTGTGACCAAGTTTTTAACAAGGACCAGCTTGCGGTGGAAGAAGTGATCGGCGCCGGGAATCACGGTGACCGGGGTGTCGAGCGGGCGCGCCCATTCGAACACGTGCTGCAGCGGGATCGTATCGTCGAGTTCGCCGTGGATCAGGATGGTGTCGGCCGGGACCGGCGGCATTGCCCACTTGCCGGCGGCGGCGCCGACCAGCACCAGGCGCTCGGCCGGCATGCCCTGCGCGGCCAGGCGCTGCTGAAGCTGGGCTTGCACGAAGGTGCCGAACGAGAAGCCGGCCAGCGCGAACGGCAGGCCGGGGTAGGTGCGCAGCATGTGCTCGAGCATGACTTCCATGTCGTCGACTTCGCCGCGGCCTTCGTCATGCGCGCCCTCCGACTCGCCCACGCCGCGGAAGTTGAAGCGCGCCACCACGTAACCCAGGCCGACGAAGGCGCGCGCCAACGTTTGCGCGACCTTGTTTTCCATCGTGCCGCCGAACAGCGGGTGCGGGTGCGCCACCAGCGCGATGCCGCGCGGCGCACCTTCGGGTTCGTCCAGCAGGCATTCCATGCGGCCGGCGTGACCGGTCAAATAAAACTTTTGCGAATTCTTGTTCATGGACGCTTGCAGGTTCAGATCTTCAGGCGCTCGACGATCTCGCCCTTGACGATGTGGCGGTCGATGATCTCGTCGATGTCCGAATTGTCCACGTAGGTGTACCAGGTGCCTTGCGGGTAGATCACCACCACCGGGCCCTCTTCGCAGCGGTCGAGGCAGCCGGCCTTGTTGATGCGCACCTTGCCCTGGCCCGACAGGTCGAGCTCCTTGATGCGCTGCTTGGCGTGCTTCTGCGCCTTCTCGGCGCCGTGCTTGCCGCAGCTGGGGCGGCAATCCTTGCCTTCGCGTTCGTTCAGGCAGAAGAAGACGTGGTGTTCGTAGAAGGGTTTATCGTCGCTCATGTCGTTCTCGGTGGGAGTTCAGGATGCTCGCTATGATACGCCGTCACGGCCGATTCAGCCGGTGCGAAGGCAGCAGCAGGAACCACAGGGCGAACAGCGGCCAGGCCATGGCCAGGAACTGGGCGGCCCCGTTAAAGTTCAGGAACTTGCCTTGCTGCCAGGCCTGCAGCGTCGACACGAAATACGGATTCGCGGGGATCGTATTGACCACGATGAGCGACAGCACCAGCGTCACCACCGCCAGGCGCCGTTGCGCCACCTGCGGCGCGAAGGCCAGTCCGGCCAGCATGATCAGGCCGATCAGGAAGCCGCCCTCGGCGCCCGGCGTGATCCATGCCAGCGCGTTCTCGGGCGCGAAGAACAGCGAGCTGGCCAGCGTCTTGACCACCAGGCCGGTGCCGACCAGCGCCAGCATCAGCCACATCCTGGGCGCGCTGCGGCGGGTCAGGCACAGCAGCGTCAGGGCGGCGCCGGTCATGCCGCAGGCGGTGATGATGGTCTCGGACAGCCAGTATTGTTCGACGCTCATCATCTCCGCGCCGGGGCGCAGCATGGCGACCAGGTCGATGTCGCTGTCCAGCCACTCGCTCAGCCATTCCGACAGCGTCGGCAGGATCTGGCCATTGCCGAACATGAAACTCTGCGGGTAGACCTGGGACAGCGGCCACAGGGCGATCAGCACCAGGCCCTGGCTGGCATGCGCGGCGAACCAGCGCCGCCGCAACTGGTACAGGCGGCCGCGGTCGAGCAGGACCGGGGCCAGCCAGGGGCCGGCCAGCGCGCCGATCAGGGCGCCCAGCGCATTCGTGGTCAGGTCGAGATTCGACGGCACCCGGGTCGGCAGGAAGTTCTGCACCGTTTCCATGGTCCCCGACACCAACAGGCCAATGATGCTTGCCACCAGCACCGCCCACACGCCGCGCACGCGCGGATAGAGCGACAGCACCAGCAGTGCGCCGAACGGGACGTAGCCGACCACGTTGACCATCACGTCGAAGCCGGTCCAGTAGCGCTGCGGCTGCAGGTTCAGGAAAGCGAACGGCGACAGCCCGGTATTGCGCCAGCCGGAAAACGGGAACCAGCTGGCGTAGACGATCAGCAGGAAATACGCCAGCAGCGCCGCGCGCGCCACCGGCGAGGCGCGCGGTCCCGCCTCGCGTAATGCTGCGTCGTCTTCCTGGCTGGTCATCGATGCGCCAGGTCGAGCGACGCCAGCCAGGCTGCGATGTCGGCGGCGACGGCGTCGGTGCTGCCGGCCAGCGCACGCGCGCCGCCGGCCGCGTCGGCGCTGACCGCATCGGTACGGCGCACGAAGGTTTTCTGGTCGACCAGCGCATGGCCCTTGAACACCGAGGCGCGCAGCGCCACCACGCCGGCGCTTTGCGTGGCGCCGCTGAAGTCGTGGACGAAGTCGTCGACGTCGATGCGCAGGATCGGAATGCCGCTCGAGGCGTCGGTTTCGGACAGCACCTTGGCGCCGGCCTGGCCGATGCGCGTCTTGAGGCGCTGGGTCAGCAGCTGCAGCGGCGACGCGCTCCAGCGGCTGTTGGCGTAGGTGCGCGCCTGCAGCGGGTCGGCGTAGCTCAGGCGGTAATAAATACGCTCGTTGTCCAGCGCGCTCGAGCCGGTGACGTCGGTGACCACCAGCGCACCGAGCGGGTTGGCGTTGGGCGCCGCGGCCGTCGATGCCGAAGCGCTGGCCGGCGCCGCCGGGCCGAAGTCGAATTGCGTGGCCGGCTCGCCCTTGTTCGAGGCGCAGCCGGCGATGGCCAGCGCGCAGACGGCGGCGATCAGAAGACGGGTCGGGCGCACGGTCGGGTGCAGGCGCGGATACAGGGTCACTGAAGTCCTCATTTGGTCGGGGGAACGAAGCCGGGTTCGCCGGGGCCGGGCTGGGGCGCCGGGGCGCCGAACAGGATGCTCTGCGGGCGCTCGCCCAGGCCGGTCACGGTGCGCCGCACGGCGCGCAGCGAGGTCCTGGCCTCGTCGGTCATCTCGACCACGTGCGGCAGGGTCTGCAGCTCGAGGTCGGAGGTCACGGCTTCGAGCGAGCCGATGGCGTTGGTGGCGCGCTCGATCGGTCCGCCCGGCGCCTGCAGGCTGTCGGCCAGGCGGCCGTAGCTCTGGACGGTGCCGGTGGCGCTGGCGGCCAGCTGGTTCACCGAGTTCAGGCTCTGGTCGATCTTGTCGGTCAGCGCCGGCAGGCGCGCCAGCGTCGGCTGCAGCTGCTGCGGGATCTCGGCGTAGGCGGCGGCCGCCTTGTTGATGCTGTCGAAAGCGCCGGTCAGCTTGTCCTGGTTTTCCTTGCTGAGGATGTTGTTCAGGCTGTCGGTGATGCGCTCGCTCTTTTCCAGGATCGCCAGGCCGCGGGTTTCCAGCTGGTCGATCAGGCCGGGGTGCAGCGGAATGCGCGCCGGGTGGTCGGGATCGCTGGCCAGCAGCGGCGAGCCGGTGCGTTGGTCGTCGAGCTGCACGAACGCGATGCCGGTCACGCCCTGGTAGCCGAGCGAGGCGAAGGTGGTGGTGGTGACCGGGGTGCCCTGGTCGATCGAGAGCCGGATCAGGATCCGGCCGGTCACGCGCGGGTCGAACAGGATGTCGTCGACGCGCCCGACTTCCAGGCCGCGGTAGCGCACCGTGCCCTGCGGGTTCAGGCCGGGGATGGTCTGGGTGGTGACGATCTCGAACGGCACCGACTTGGCGCGGTCGCGGTTCAGCCACAGGCCGACCAGGATCGCCGCGACCAGCAGCGCGACCGTGAAGAAGCCGGTCATCAGGGCGTGGGATCTGTTTTCCATATCAGCTTTCCGAGTCCTTCCGGGCCAGGCGTTGTTCGAGCACTTCGACTGCCCGCCGGCCGCGCGGCCCGAGGAAAAATTGTTTGATGAAGGGGTGGTCGACGCGCATCACGTCGCATGAGGGACCGAGGGCGATCACGTGCTTGTCGGCCAGGACCGCGATGCGCGTGGACAGCGCGAACAGCGTGTCGAGGTCGTGCGTGACCATCACCACGGTCAGGTTCAATTCGCTGTGCAGCGTCTGGATCAGCGCCACGAAGGCATCCGACAGGTCGGGGTCCAGGCCGGAGGTCGGCTCGTCCAGGAACAGCAGCTGCGGCTCGAGCGCGAGCGCGCGCGCGAGGGCAGCGCGCTTGACCATGCCGCCGGACAGGTCGGACGGCATCTTGCTGGCGTCGGCCGGGGTCAGGCCGACCATGTTCATCTTCAGCAGCACGGCGTCGCGCACCACGTCCTCGGGCAGCGAGCGCAGCTCGCGCAGCGGCAGGGCGATGTTGTCGAACACGGTCAGCGCCGAATACAGCGCGCCCTGCTGGAACAGCATGCCCCAGTGGTTGCGCATGCGCTGCAGCTGCTCCGGGCTGGCGCTGCTGACGTCTTCGCCGAACACGGTCACGCTGCCGCTGCTCGGGCGCTCCAGGCTGAGCATCTGGCGCAGCAGCGTGGTCTTGCCGGTGCCGGAGCCGCCGACGATCGACAGGATCTCGCCGGCGTAGATGTCCAGGTTCAGGTCCTGGTGCACCACGGTGCGCCCGAAGCGCGTCCACAGATTGCGGATCTGGACCACCGGCGCGCCGACCTGTTCACGGGCCGTCATGTGAACCCCACGCCCGAAAAGACGATCGCGAACACGGCGTCGGCCAGGATCACCACCGTGATCGCGGTGACCACCGAGGCGGTGGTGCCGCGCCCCAGGCTTTCCGTGTTGGGCTGGATGCGCAGGCCGAAGTGGCAGGCCACCAGCGCGATCAGCATGCCGAACACCACCCCCTTGCCCAGGCCGATTCCGTAGTTCACGACCGGCACCGCGGACGGCAGTTTCTGGATGAAGTAGCGCGCCGCCAGGTGCAATTCGACCTTGGCCGAGACCATGCCGCCGATCAGGGCGATGGCGTCGGTCCAGACCACCAGCAGCGGCATCGCCAGGGCGAGGGCCAGCACCTTCGGCATGATCAGGCGGTAGCCGTGCGAGATGCCCATCACCAGCATCGCATCGAGTTCCTCGGTCACGCGCATTACGCCCAGCTGGGCGGTGATCGACGAGCCGGAGCGGCCCGCCACCAGGATCGCCGCCAGCAGCGGCCCGAGTTCGCGGATCACGGCCATGCCGAGCAGGTTGACCAGGTAGATGTCGCCGCCGAACATGCGCAGCTGTTGCGCCGACAGGTAGGAGAACACCACGCCGATCAGGAAGCCCACCAGGCCGGTGATGCCGAGCGCCTGGAAGCCGGAATGGTAGATGTTGGCCGAGATCTCGCGCCACGGACCGGTGCCCGGGTGGCGGACGAAGCGCCACAGGTCCTGCACCACCTGGCCCACCAGCGAGATCGCGTCGTTCAGGTGCTGGAAGAAGGTCAATACGCCGCGGCCCAGCATGATGATCCCGTTCAGGGGGCTGGTATGGGTATGCGGCAGAGTGATGGCGCCGGCCTGCTCGACGCGGGTGAACAGCTCTTCCTGTCTGGCGGCGAGCTTGAGCTGCTGCGGGCGCCGCTTGCCCCAGGCATTCCAGAACATCTGCGCGCCGATGTGATCCAGGCTGGCGACCTCGGACAGATCCCAGGCCAGCGCCTGGCCGGACAGCGACTTGAAGGTCTTGTTGATGGTCTTGAGCGCCCCACGCGCGGCCAGCGCATGGACCTGCCATACGCCGCGCGCCACCACGGATCGCTCCGTGCCGGCACTCGCATGTTCGATAGTTAATGTTGGCGCATTTTCAATCCGCATTACGGCAGTGTAAAAGAGAATCGCAGTGGCTGCCACACGCACCGCCGCGCGAGCTCGTGCGCCGGTGCGTGCGCAGGTGCGTGCTTGTGCGGGTGCGCGACGGATCGGCGCCCGGCCTGCTTTCAGGCCGCCCGCGAACTGCGTTCAGGCGGCGAGGTGGCGGACCTGGCGTTCCGGTGCGGCCGGCTTGCGCGGTTCGGCGGCGCTGTGGGGCGGCTTGCCGGCTTGCCTTGCCGGCTTGTCGACGTTGCCGGCATAGTCGCTGGCGAGCAGCGCGGCCGCCTCCGCGGGCGCCATGCCGCGCAGCTGCAGCCATTGCTGGACCAGCCTGGCCAGCTTTTCCAGCGCGATGCGGTGGGTCGCGTCGGTCCGCGTGTAGATCCAATCAGAGAACGCCATGAAGCTGGCGAACGGGCTGTCCGCCAGCAGCGCCTTGACGGTGTGGTTGAAGCGCCCCGAGTTGGCCACCAGGTCCCAGTAGCGCGCGAAGCGCACCAGGCGCTGCATGGTGGCGAAGTCGATGCGGTCGGTGGCCAGCACGGTGTAGGGCGGATACGGGTCGTAGACCATGCCGAACGGTTCGGTGTGGCGGATGATCGGTGTGCCGCGCAGGCGTTTCAGGATGCCGAACTGGATCTCGTGCGGTCCCAGCGCGACCAGCTGGTCGAAGCCGCGCGCGAAGCTGTCGACGTCTTCGCCCGGCAGGCCGGCGATCAGGTCGACGTGCAGGTGGGCATGCGACTGCGTGGTCAGCCAGCGGATGTTCTCGGCCGCCTTGGCATTGTCCTGGCGCCGGCTGACCAGCGTCTGTACCTCGGGATTGAAACTCTGGATGCCGATCTCGAACTGCAGCGCACCCGGCGGGAACTGGGCGATGGTGGCCTTGAGCGCTTCGGGCAGGTGATCGGGCACCAGTTCGAAGTGAGCGTAGACCGGCTCATCGGGGTGCGCTGCGATCTTCTCGAGGAAGAACTGCATGATGCGCTGGCTGGTCTTGACGTTCAGGTTGAAGGTACGGTCGACGAACTTGAACAGGCGCGCGCCGCGCGCATACAGGCTGTCCATCTCGGCCAGGAAGCTGTCGATGCCGAACGGCCAGGCGGTCTTGTCGAGCGAGGACAGGCAGAACTCGCACTTGAACGGGCAACCGCGCGAAGCTTCGACGTAGATCGTGCGGTGCGCGATATCGTCGTCGCTATATAAAGCGTAGGGCAGCTGGATGTCGGCCATCGGCGGTTGGACGCCGGCGTGGATCTTCATCAGCGGCTTCGGGCCGTGCAGGATCTCGCCGCACAGCTTGGGAAAGGTGATGTCGCCCCAGCCGGTGACGACGTAGTCCGCCAGGCGCACGATCTCCTGCTTGTCGGTCTCGTGCGAGACTTCCGGGCCGCCCAGCACGATCACGACCTCCGGTGCGACCCGCTTGAGCATCGCGACGACCCTGGTCGTTTCTTCGACGTTCCATATATAGACGCCGAAGCCGACGATCCGCGGCTGCTTCGCCAGGAGGCGTTCGACCAGCTCGGTCGTCTTCGCACCGATGACGAATTCCATCAGCGTCGTCTGCTCCTGCAAGGGCCCCATGTTGGCCAGCAGGTAGCGCAGGCCGAGCGAGGCGTGGGCATAGCGGGCATTCAGGGTCGAGAGCAGGATGGTCATGGTGCGGATCTATAGGATGAGGCGGGCGGATGAAGCGAGCATTGTACGCCGAGGCCGTGCGGTGCCGTCCGCCATCAGGGCCTTGCGAAGGCGATTTTATGCTGGCATAATAGCTTCCCTCTTCGGAAACAAGTCGGCGCGAAACAGCGCGGCGAGTGATGATGAGGAGCGTGTCGAAAAGATACGCTGCTTGAAAGAAGTTGACGAGTAACGCGAAACACTGCATAATCTCACTTCTCTGCTGCTGACGAACAAAACGATTCGCACAACGCAGCAAGGCAGTACAGAACACAGTTCTTTAACAATAAACAGTCGATAAGTGTGGGCGTTTGATGAGGTGCCGGTAGTCGCGTAAGTGGCTGCTGAATACTTAAATTATCAAATGTTCACGCAAAAGAAATACGTTGTCTCAGCAATGAGGCGACGGTCAGTATTTTGAGTGAGCGACTTCGCTAGCGATAGCGAATGACACGAAAGTGTCGCAAACAGAGATTGAACTGAAGAGTTTGATCCTGGCTCAGATTGAACGCTGGCGGCATGCTTTACACATGCAAGTCGAACGGCAGCGCGGGGCAACCTGGCGGCGAGTGGCGAACGGGTGAGTAATATATCGGAACGTACCCAGAAGTGGGGGATAACGTAGCGAAAGTTACGCTAATACCGCATACGATCTACGGATGAAAGTGGGGGACCTTCGGGCCTCATGCTTTTGGAGCGGCCGATATCTGATTAGCTAGTTGGTGAGGTAAAGGCTCACCAAGGCGACGATCAGTAGCTGGTCTGAGAGGACGACCAGCCACACTGGGACTGAGACACGGCCCAGACTCCTACGGGAGGCAGCAGTGGGGAATTTTGGACAATGGGCGCAAGCCTGATCCAGCAATGCCGCGTGAGTGAAGAAGGCCTTCGGGTTGTAAAGCTCTTTTGTCAGGGAAGAAACGGCCTGGGTTAATACCTTGGGCTAATGACGGTACCTGAAGAATAAGCACCGGCTAACTACGTGCCAGCAGCCGCGGTAATACGTAGGGTGCAAGCGTTAATCGGAATTACTGGGCGTAAAGCGTGCGCAGGCGGTTTTGTAAGTCTGACGTGAAATCCCCGGGCTTAACCTGGGAATTGCGTTGGAGACTGCAAGGCTGGAGTCTGGCAGAGGGGGGTAGAATTCCACGTGTAGCAGTGAAATGCGTAGAGATGTGGAGGAACACCGATGGCGAAGGCAGCCCCCTGGGTCAAGACTGACGCTCATGCACGAAAGCGTGGGGAGCAAACAGGATTAGATACCCTGGTAGTCCACGCCCTAAACGATGTCTACTAGTTGTCGGGTCTTAATTGACTTGGTAACGCAGCTAACGCGTGAAGTAGACCGCCTGGGGAGTACGGTCGCAAGATTAAAACTCAAAGGAATTGACGGGGACCCGCACAAGCGGTGGATGATGTGGATTAATTCGATGCAACGCGAAAAACCTTACCTACCCTTGACATGTCAGGAAGCCTGGAGAGATCCGGGTGTGCCCGAAAGGGAACCTGAACACAGGTGCTGCATGGCTGTCGTCAGCTCGTGTCGTGAGATGTTGGGTTAAGTCCCGCAACGAGCGCAACCCTTGTCATTAGTTGCTACGAAAGGGCACTCTAATGAGACTGCCGGTGACAAACCGGAGGAAGGTGGGGATGACGTCAAGTCCTCATGGCCCTTATGGGTAGGGCTTCACACGTCATACAATGGTACATACAGAGGGCCGCCAACCCGCGAGGGGGAGCTAATCCCAGAAAGTGTATCGTAGTCCGGATCGCAGTCTGCAACTCGACTGCGTGAAGTTGGAATCGCTAGTAATCGCGGATCAGCATGCCGCGGTGAATACGTTCCCGGGTCTTGTACACACCGCCCGTCACACCATGGGAGCGGGTTTTACCAGAAGTAGGTAGCTTAACCGCAAGGAGGGCGCTTACCACGGTAGGATTCGTGACTGGGGTGAAGTCGTAACAAGGTAGCCGTATCGGAAGGTGCGGCTGGATCACCTCCTTTCTAGAGTGGCACCTGAGCTAACGCTCAATCATCAAGCGCCTACGCTTATCGGCTGTTGAACAGAGAGAACAGTTTTCGGGGCTGTAGCTCAGCTGGTTAGAGCACCGTGTTGATAACGCGGGGGTCGTTGGTTCGAGTCCAACCAGCCCTACCAAGCCCCTTTCAAACGAAAGTAAAAACCTACTTTCGTTTGGAACTGCGTTAGCTAAAAATGCCCGGCAGAGCCGGATCATTTTTAGATGACAAAGGCGGCATGGGGGGATTAGCTCAGCTGGGAGAGCACCTGCTTTGCAAGCAGGGGGTCGTCGGTTCGATCCCGTCATCCTCCACCATCGACTGTTCAGACTATTCTTATCAAAACATAGCGCTGCTATATTTTGATAAGTGTAGTTCTCGTTCTTTAACAATCTGGAAGAAGTAAAGTTTTCTTTAAGCGTGTAGTTGATCCAACGATCAAATGCACACTTAGGGTAGAAAATCTGTATGTATCAAACAAAGTAAGCTGAACTTGATCTATGACGTTCCCTGACACTCATGCAGGGGCCAACGTTATAGGGACAAGTGAATAAGTGCACATGGTGGATGCCTTGGCGATTACAGGCGATGAAAGACGTTGTAGCCTGCGATAAGCTACGGGGAGCTGGCAAACGAGCTTTGATCCGTAGATGTCTGAATGGGGAAACCCGGCCTTTTAGGTCATCGCATACTGAATACATAGGTATGCGAAGCGAACGCGGCGAACTGAAACATCTAAGTAGCTGCAGGAAAAGAAATCAACCGAGATTCCCAAAGTAGTGGCGAGCGAAATGGGATGAGCCTGTACGTAATAGTCGAACAGATAGCAAAGTCCTCTGGAAATAGGAACCATAGTGGGTGATAGTCCCGTATGCGAAATCTGATCGGTGGTACTAAGCGTACGATAAGTAGGGCGGGACACGTGAAATCCTGTCTGAAGATGGGGGGACCATCCTCCAAGGCTAAATACTCGTAATCGACCGATAGTGAACCAGTACCGTGAGGGAAAGGCGAAAAGAACCCCGGGAGGGGAGTGAAATAGATCCTGAAACCGTGTGCATACAAACAGTCGGAGCCTCTTCGTGGGGTGACGGCGTACCTTTTGTATAATGGGTCAGCGACTTACATTCAGTGGCGAGGTTAACCAAGTAGGGGAGCCGTAGAGAAATCGAGTCCGAATAGGGCGACAGTCGCTGGGTGTAGACCCGAAACCAGGTGATCTACCCATGGCCAGGATGAAGGTGCGGTAACACGCCCTGGAGGTCCGAACCCACTAATGTTGAAAAATTAGGGGATGAGCTGTGGGTAGGGGTGAAAGGCTAAACAAACCTGGAAATAGCTGGTTCTCTCCGAAAACTATTTAGGTAGTGCCTCAAGTATCACCATCGGGGGTAGAGCACTGTTATGGCTAGGGGGTCATTGCGACTTACCAAACCATTGCAAACTCCGAATACCGATGAGTGCGAGCTTGGGAGACAGACGTCGGGTGCTAACGTCCGGCGTCAAGAGGGAAACAACCCAGACCGCCAGCTAAGGTCCCAAAGATTGGCTAAGTGGAAAACGAAGTGGGAAGGCTAAAACAGTCAGGATGTTGGCTTAGAAGCAGCCATCATTTAAAGAAAGCGTAATAGCTCACTGATCGAGTCGTCCTGCGCGGAAGATGTAACGGGGCTAAGCCAGTCACCGAAGCTGCGGATATGCGCAAGCATATGGTAGGAGAGCGTTCTGTAAGCCTGCGAAGGTGTCTTGTGAAGGATGCTGGAGGTATCAGAAGTGCGAATGCTGACATGAGTAGCGATAAAGAGGGTGAAAAGCCCTCTCGCCGAAAGCCCAAGGTTTCCTGTTCAACGTTCATCGGAGCAGGGTGAGTCGGCCCCTAAGGCGAGGCAGAGATGCGTAGCTGATGGGAAGCAGGTTAATATTCCTGCACCGTCGTATGATGCGATGGGGGGACGGATCGCGGAAGGTTGTCCAACTGTTGGAATAGTTGGTTTTTGACTCATAGAAAGTGCTTAGGCAAATCCGGGCACGTAATTCAAGGGGTCGAGACGAGCGGCTTTAAGCTGCGAAGCAATCGGAAGTGGTTCCAAGAAAAGCCTCTAAGCTTCAGTCATACGAGACCGTACCGCAAACCGACACAGGTGGGCGAGATGAGTATTCTAAGGCGCTTGAGAGAACTCGGGAGAAGGAACTCGGCAAATTGGTACCGTAACTTCGGGAAAAGGTACGCCCCGGTAGCTTGATCACTTTACTGTGTGAGGGCGAAAGGGTTGCAATAAACTGGTGGCTGCGACTGTTTAATAAAAACACAGCACTCTGCAAACACGAAAGTGGACGTATAGGGTGTGACGCCTGCCCGGTGCTGGAAGATTAAATGATGGGGTGCAAGCTCTTGATTGAAGTCCCAGTAAACGGCGGCCGTAACTATAACGGTCCTAAGGTAGCGAAATTCCTTGTCGGGTAAGTTCCGACCTGCACGAATGGCGTAACGATGGCCACACTGTCTCCTCCCGAGACTCAGCGAAGTTGAAATGTTTGTGATGATGCAATCTACCCGCGGCTAGACGGAAAGACCCCATGAACCTTTACTGTAGCTTTGCATTGGACTTTGAACCAATCTGTGTAGGATAGGTGGGAGGCTTTGAAGCGGGGACGCCAGTTCTCGTGGAGCCAACCTTGAAATACCACCCTGGTTCGTTTGAGGTTCTAACCTTGGTCCGTAATCCGGATCGGGGACAGTGCATGGTAGGCAGTTTGACTGGGGCGGTCTCCTCCTAAAGTGTAACGGAGGAGTTCGAAGGTACGCTAGGTACGGTCGGACATCGTGCTAATAGTGCAATGGCATAAGCGTGCTTAACTGCGAGACCGACAAGTCGAGCAGGTACGAAAGTAGGACATAGTGATCCGGTGGTTCTGTATGGAAGGGCCATCGCTCAACGGATAAAAGGTACTCTGGGGATAACAGGCTGATTCCTCCCAAGAGTTCATATCGACGGGGGAGTTTGGCACCTCGATGTCGGCTCATCACATCCTGGGGCTGTAGCCGGTCCCAAGGGTATGGCTGTTCGCCATTTAAAGTGGTACGTGAGCTGGGTTTAAAACGTCGTGAGACAGTTTGGTCCCTATCTGCCGTGGGCGTTGGAAATTTGAAGGGGGCTGCTCCTAGTACGAGAGGACCGGAGTGGACGAACCTCTGGTGTACCGGTTGTCACGCCAGTGGCATTGCCGGGTAGCTAAGTTCGGAAGAGATAACCGCTGAAAGCATCTAAGCGGGAAACTCGCCTTGAGATGAGATTTCCCGGAGCCTTGAGCTCCTTGAAGGGTCGTTCGAGACCAGGACGTTGATAGGTCGGGTGTGGAAGTGCAGTAATGCATTAAGCTAACCGATACTAATTGCCCGTACGGCTTGTCCCTATAACCTTGGCAGTCATGCCAATGAAGTTCAGCAGTTCGATACAACAGATAAAACTACTTCTTCCAGATTCAGGGCGGCGCCAAGCCAACGCAAACGCGACGCCCCTACAAGTCATGCCTGATGACCATAGCAAGTCGGTACCACCCCTTCCCATCCCGAACAGGACCGTGAAACGACTTTGCGCCGATGATAGTGCTGCAACCAGTGTGAAAGTAGGTTATCGTCAGGCTAATTATTCGCAGAAGCCCGTCCAGTTGATACTGGGCGGGCTTTTTGCTTTTCCAAAGCCGGAATGCCCCGACCGAAAAACACGCCTCGACGACGCCAATACGCTGGCGGCGGCTGCGCCGCCGCCAGCGTGCAGGACAACCCGATTTCAGTGTGTCCCTTTGGCCGGCTGACCAATCCCATCGAGTACCGCCAGCGCATCGTTCGGCAGCAGGAGATCAGCCGCCTTCAGATTTTCTCTGAGGTGCGCAACCGACGAGGTCCCGGGAATCAGCAGCACATTGGACGAGCGTTGCAGCAGCCACGCGATCGCCACCTGCATCGGCGTCGCATCCAGATTCGAGGCGACGCTCGACAACGCATCGGACTGCAACGGCGAAAAGCCTCCCAATGGAAAGAACGGCACATAAGGAATACCGTCGCGCGCTAGGGCGTCGATCAGTGCATCGTCGCCGCGATGCGCCAGGTTGTACATGTTCTGCACGCACGCGACCGGTACGATACGGCACGCTTCTTCCACCTGCGTCATCGTCACGTTACTCAAGCCCACGTGGCGGACCAATCCCTGCTGCCGCATCTCCGCCAGCACCGTCACCTGTTCCTCGAGCGAGCCCTCGGCGGGACCGTGCACATCCAGCATGCTGCGCAGGTTGACCACGTCCAGCGTCTCCAAACCCAGATTGCGCAGGTTGTCGTGGACCGCCTGACGCAGCTCGTCCGGCGAATCGGCACGTAGCCAGGCGCCCTGCGCATCGCGCCGTGCACCGATCTTGGTGACGATGACCAGATCGTCGGGATACGGCCGCAGCGCCTCGCGGATCAGCTGGTTGGTCACGTGCGGTCCATAGAAATCCGAGGTGTCGATGTGATTCACACCGAGCGCAATCGCTTCGCGCAGCACGGCGCGCGCCGCATCCGGATCCTTGGGCGGACCAAAGACGCCGGGGCCGGCGAGTTGCATCGCGCCATAACCGAGGCGGCGCACCGTGCGGTCGCCGAGCAGGTAGGTGCCGGCTTGATCGATACTGGACATGCTGTTCTCCTGTTGGTTGTTCAGTATGTCAACGATAGAACGGGACGCAGTGCAAGGCAATCCGGTATAGTCAGCACACCCTGTACGTGAAAACGGACAATCAGCAAACCATGAATAAACAATGAAATTCGACCTCAGCGATTTGTCCGCCTTCGTCGCCGTCGCCCGCGCCGGCGGTTTTCGCGAAGCCGCGCGTATCACCAACGGCAGCGCCTCCGGCCTGAGCGACGCCGTGCGCCGTGTCGAGACACGTCTCGGCGTGCGTCTGCTGAACCGCACCACGCGCAGCGTCGTGCCGACCGAGGTCGGTCGCGTGCTGCTTGCACGCTTGGACCCGGTACTGAACGAGGTCGACGCCGCACTCGACGTCGTCAACGGATTTCGCGATACGCCCGTCGGGACCCTGCGCCTGAACGTGCCGCTCGCCGCGGTGCGCCTGATACTGCCGTCGATCGTGCCGCGCTTCCTGGCCGCCTACCCTGAAATCCGCATGGAGGTGACGGCCGAGGAAAGCGTCATCGACGTGTTCGCCGCCGGCTGCGATGCGGGTATCCGGTATGAAGAGCGGCTCGAGCAGGACATGATCGCGGTGCCGATCGGTCCGCGCACGCAGCGTGCGGCCGCCGCGGCGTCGCCGGCCTACCTCGACCGGCACGGCCGTCCCGAGCACCCGCGCGATCTGCTGAACCACAGGTGCATGCGGGGACGTTTCCCCAGCGGGGCGGTGGTCGCGTACGAGTTCGAACGCGACGGCGAGCGGCTGATGATCGAACCGGATGGGCCGCTGCAGGTGCAGATCGGCGGCGCCGTCGACCTGGCTGTCGAAGCCGCGGTCGCCGGTCTTGGCGTCGTCCACTTGTTCGAAGACTGGCTGCGCCCGTATTTCGAACGCCGCGAGCTGGAGCCGGTACTCGAAGATTGGTGGCCGACGTTTTCCGGCCCTTACCTCTACTACCCGGGACGCCGGCTGGTCCCGGCGCCCTTGCGCGCGTTCGTCGACTTCATCCGCAACGAGGCGCAAGCGCCCGTAGCACGCTGACGCGCTTACACCGCCAGATCGACCCAGCGCGACCCGGCTTCATCGCTGGCCAGCACCGCATCGATGAACTTCATGCCGGCGACACCATCGACCACCGTCGGCAGCCACGCACTCGCCGCCGGCACCGGCAACCCGGCATTCACGGCATGGATTTGCGCGGCCGCGTCGCGGTACAGCTGCGCGAACGCTTCCAGGTAGCCTTCCGGATGCCCGCTCGGCACACGTGTCGCCGCTTCCGCTGCGGCGCCGCGCACCCGTCCGCGCGTCAGCCGTTGCGCGCTGCCACCCTGTGGCGTCAGCCACAACTCGTTTGGATTCTCCTGGTCGAACGCCAGGCTGGCCTTGGTGCCGAACACGCGCAGCTTGAGCCCGTTCTCGCAGCCGGTCGCCATCTGGCTGGCCCACAACATACCGCGCGCGCCGTTCGGATAGCGCAGCATCACCTGCACATGGTCGTCCAAGATGCGGTTCGGCGTGAACGAGTGCAGCTCGGCCATGATCTGGTTCGGCTGGATGCCACTGACGAAGCCGGCGATCTGAAAGGCATGCGTGCCGATGTCGCCCGTGCAGCCGGTCGGCCCGGCGCGCTTCGGATCGTTGTGCCAGTTGGTCGACTGGAACTCGGCCGCTTGATTGTCCGCTTCCGCCATCCAGTCCTGCGCATACTCGACGTGCACCAGGCGCACGTCGCCGATCGCGCCGGATTCGACCAGCTCGCGCGCATGGCGCACCATCGGGTAGCCGGTGTACGTGTGCGTGAGCGCGAACACGCGCTGGCGCGCGTGCGCGAGGTCGGCCAGCGCCTGCCCCTCGGCCAGCGAGATCCCCAAAGGCTTGTCGCAGATGACGTGGATGCCGGCCTCCAGGAAGGCGGTCGCCACCGGCGCATGCAGGTGGTTCGGCGTGACGATCGCCACCACGTCGATGCCGTCTTCGCGCGCCGCTTCCAGCCGCGCCATCGTGCGATAGTCGCTGTAGACGCGATCGGAAGAGAGTCCGATCGCCGCACCGCTGCGCTGCGCGCGCTCCGCGTCGCTCGATAGCGCACCGGCCACCACCTCGTAACAATCGTCGAGGCGTGCGGCGATGCGGTGCACCGCGCCGATGAAGGCGCCGTCGCCGCCGCCCACCATCCCCAGGCGCAGCTTGCGGCCCGCGCCAGTGCCGCCGCTGTTGGCCCCGATCGCACTCATGCCGGGATCCCCATCAGCTTGCGCAGCTGTTCACGGTCGGCGCCGCTGCCGGCGAAGTCGTCGAAGGCGCGCTCGGACACGCGGATGATGTGGCGGCGGATGAAGTCGGCGCCTTCGCGCGCGCCGTCTTCCGGATGCTTGAGGCAGCACTCCCATTCGAGCACGGCCCAGCCGGCGTAGTCGTACTGCGCCATCTTCGAGAAGATCGAGGTGAAGTCGATCTGGCCGTCGCCCAGCGAGCGGAAGCGCCCCGCGCGCTCGAGCCAGCCGCTGTAGCCCCCGTACACACCCTGGCGGCCGTTCGGGCGGAACTCGGCATCCTTCACGTGGAAGGCCTTGATGCGCTCATGGTAGATGTCGATGAATTCCAGGTAGTCGAGCTGCTGCAGCACGAAGTGGCTCGGGTCGTAAAGGATGTTGGCGCGCGGGTGGTTGCCGACCGCCTCCAGGAAGCGCTCGAAGGTCACGCCGTCGTGCAGGTCTTCGCCCGGGTGCAGCTCGTAGCAGACGTCGACGCCGGCATCGTCGAACGTGTCCAGGATCGGCTTCCAGCGTCGTGCCAGCTCGCCGAACGCCTCCTCGACCAGGCCGGCCGGGCGCTGCGGCCACGGGTACAGGTAGGGCCAGGCCAGCGCGCCCGAAAAGCTCGCGTGCGTGGTGACGCCCAAGCGGCGCGAGGCCTTGGCGGCCGCCTTGACCTGGCCGACCGCCCACTCCTGGCGCGCCTGCGGATTGCCGCGCACTTCGGGCGCCGCGAAGCCGTCGAACAGCTGGTCGTAGGCCGGATGCACGGCCACCAGCTGGCCCTGCAGGTGGGTCGACAGCTCGGTCAGCGCGACGCCGTTCTCGGCCAGCACACCGTTGATCTCGTCGCAGTAGGTCTGGCTGTCGGCCGCGATATCGAGGTCGATCAGGCGCTTGTCGGTGGGCAGCTGGATGCCCTCGTAACCGAGGCTCCTGGCCCAGCCGGCCAGGTTGGCCAGCGTGTCGAACGGTGCGTCCTTGCCCATGAACTGGGCGAGGAAGATCGCCGGTCCCTTGATGGTCTTCATGCGTTTCCTTTAATTCGATGATCAGTAGGCGTAATCAATAGGGTGAATCAGGGAAGTAGAACTGCTTGGCGTTGTCGCGCGTGATCAGCACCGACGGCACGATCGTCTTCGGGGGCAGGGCCTGGCCCTTCAGGCGCGCGTTGGCCGTCATCTTGATGGCGTCGTAGATGAACTTGGGCGAGTACGACACGTCGGCCTGCACCAGCTTGTCGGCATCAAGAATACGCTTGACCGCCAGCTTGGCGCCGCCGCCGCCGAACACTTCCTTGATGTCGGTGCGCTTGGCCTGTTCGATCGCCTTGAGCACGCCGATCGCCATGTCGTCGTCGGCAGCCCAGACCGCGTCGATCTGCCTGAAGCGGGTCAGGTAATCCTGCATGACCTTGAAAGCGTCGTCGCGGTTCCAGTTGCCGTACTTCGCGTCGAGCACCTTGATCCCCGGGGTCTTCCTGATCTCGTCGTTGAAGGCGTTCACGCGCTCGTTGTCGATCGTGCTCGGCATGCCGCGCAGGACCACGACGTTGCCCTTGCCGTTCAACTGCTTGGCCAGGTAGCCCGCAGCCAGGCGGCCAAACGCCCCGTTGTCGCCCGCGACATACGCGTTCTGCGCCGCCGGATTGGTGAGACCGCGGTCGACCACGGTCACGTACACGCCCTTGTTCTTCACCTGTGCCGCCGGCTGGGTCAGCGATGCCGATTCGAGCGGCAGCAGCACCAGCGCGTTCATCTTGTTCACCACCAGCAGGTCCTGCACCTGGTTGGCCTGCTCGGGCGTGCTGCCGGCAGCCTTGATGATGACTTTCATGCCGGGGTTGGCCGCTTCCAGCTCGCGCTTGGCCTGGTTGGCCCAATAGACGATGCCGGCGGTGAAGCCGTGGGTCGCGGTCGGAATCGCGACGCCGAGCGTGAGTGGAGCAGGGGCGGCGGCGAACGCCGGGCCGGCGCCAAGGGCGAGGGCGCATGCGGCGATCAAAGCCGAGCGCCGCGTGAAAGAGGAAGATGAACGCATACGGATTTCCTGGTCAAAGAATAAAAAATCAGCGGCGGCCGCGCTGCAGGTAGGCCACGGCGATGATCACCACGCCCTGCACCGCCGGATTCAGGTGCACGCTGATGATGCTGGTGAGGTTGAGGATGTTGCCGATCACGGACAGCAGGATCGCGCCGATCACGGTGCCCATCACGCGGCCCGCGCCGCCGCGCAGCGAGGTGCCGCCGACGACGACCGCGGCGATCGCTTCCAGTTCCCACAGGATGCCGGTGGTCGGCGTGGCCGAGCCCAGGCGCGGCACGTACAGGATGGTGGCGATCGCCACGCACACGCCCAGCAGCAGGTAGGTCAGCACTTTTACGCGGTCGACGCGGATCGCGGCATAGCGCGCCACCTGCTCGTTCGAGCCGATCGCCTGCACGTGCTGGCCGTAAGCGGTGCGGTTCAGGATCACGGCGCCGCCAATCGCGACCAGCGCGAACACCCACACCGGGATCGGCACCCCAAGCACGCTCTGGTAGTACACCGGGCCATACGATTCGGACAGGTTGAAATCGAGGCTCAGCGCACCGCCGTCGGCCAGCCAGGTCAGCACCGCGCGGAAGATGCCGAGCGTGCCGAGCGTGACGATGAAGGCTTCGATGCGCCCGCGCGAGATCAACAGGCCGTGCGCGGTGCCGAACAGCGCGCCCAGCGCCAGCGCCAGCGCGACGCCGACCAGAATCACCGCCGGCGCCGCCATCGGATGCGCACCCGCGACCAGCGCGTTCATCGCCACGATCATCACGCCGGCGATCAGCGCCGCCATCGAGCCGACCGACAAGTCGATGCCGCCCGAGACGATCACGAAGGTCATGCCGACCGCGATGATGCCGATGAAGGCGGTGCGGGTCAGCACGTTCATCATGTTGTCGAGCGTGGCGAAATCCGGGTTGAGCAGGGCGCCGGCGATGCACAGCAGGACCAGCGCGATGACCGGCCCGATGCCCTTCAGGCGTTCGAGCCCCGCCAGGGAAGCGGCGCTCTTGTTGGGCTTACTGGTGGGTGTCGGTTGCATGGGCGATCAGGTTTTCTTCGTTGAGTTGGTCGGGGCCGAGCACGGCCTGCAGGCGGCCGCCGTGCAGCACCGCCACCCGGTGGGCCAGGCCGATCAGTTCGATCAGTTCGGACGAGATGACGACCACCGCACGGCCTTCACTGGCCAGGCGGTGGACTAGAGAATAGATGTCGCGCTTGGCGCCGACGTCGACGCCGCGCGTCGGCTCGTCCAGCACCACCACGCGCGGGTCGGAATGCAGGTACTTGGCCAGCGCCAGCTTCTGCTGGTTGCCGCCCGAGAGCGAGCGCGCAGCGCAGTCCGGATCGCGCAGGCGGATGCCGAAGTCGGCGATGGCCTTGTCGAGCGCGGCGCGGCCGCCCTTGATGTCGAGCCAGGGGCGGGCGTCGCGCTCGAGCGTCATCATCGTCAGGTTTTGGCGCAGGCCGAGGTCGACGTGCAGGCCCTTGCCCTTGCGGTCTTCGCTCAGGTAGGTCAGGCCCAGGCGCATGGCGTCGCGCGGATTGCGGATGATGACGGGTTGGCCGTCGATCTCGACCGCGCCGCCGCTGCGCGGACGCAAGCCGAGGATGGCCTCGAAGGCTTCGGTGCGGCCGGCGCCGACCAGGCCGGCGAAGCCGAGGATCTCGCCGGCGCGCACCTCGAACGACAGGGCCTCGATCCAGCCCGGCACCTCGAGGTTCGATACCCTTAATCGCACCGGCGCGTCGGGCGCGACGAAGCGCTTGGGCTGGAACATGTCGGACACGTCGCGGCCGACCATCAGGTTGGCCATCTGCTGGCGGTTGACGTCCGCCGTATGCGCGCGCGTGACGAATTTACCGTCGCGCATGACGACGACTTCATCGGTGTGCGCTTCCATCTCGTCGAGCTTGTGCGAGATGTAGACGATGGTGACGCCTTCGCGCTTCAGGCGCGCCATCAGCGCGAACAGTTTTCTGGTTTCGCCCGGCGACAGGCTGGCGGTCGGCTCGTCCATGATCAGCAGGCGCGCCTGGCGCGACAGCGCCTTGGCGATTTCGACCAGCTGCTTTTTCGGCGACGATCAGGTCGGCCACGCGCGTGCCTGGATCGACGTCCAGTCCGACCTGTTCGAGGTAAGCTGCCGCCTCGCGCAGCATGGCGCGCTTGTCCAGCAGGCCCCCGCGGGTCTTTTCGTGGCCGAGGAAGATGTTCTGGGCGATGCTCAGGTGCTCGGCCAGGTTGAACTCCTGGTGGATCAGCGCGATGCCCATGCTTTCCGCGTCGCGTGCGTCGGCGAAGTGGCGCTCGGCGCCGTCGACGATCAATTGGCCGCCGCTGGGACGCTCGTAGCCGGCCAGGATCTTCATCAGCGTGGACTTGCCGGCGCCGTTCTCGCCGAGCAGGCCGACCACGCGCCCCGGCTCCAGCGCGAAGTCGACCCCGTGCAGCACGCGCACCGGGCCGAAGTCCTTGACGATGTGGTTGAAGCGGACGGACAGGCTCATATCAATCGTCGTGTCAGCGCGCCGCCGGATTGGCCAGCACCGCCTGCAAGCCTTTCATGGACGCCGCCACCGTCTCGAGCTGGCCCATCCCGTTCGGGTACTCTTCCTGCTCGATGATGATCCAGTCGGTGCCGCCGACCTGGCGCACCGCGCGCGTCAGGGCCACCCAGTCGGTCTTGTCCTGGCCGATGATCGGGGCGCCGTCCGTCGAGCCCTGCACCAGCTTGGCCTTGAAGTGGGTGGTGCGGGTACGGCCCGGGTAGGTCCTGGTGTAGGCCACCGGGTCCTTGCCGGCATAGGTGGTCCAGCCGACGTCCTGCTGCATGATCGCCACCGAGGGCGTGCCGTGCGCGATCACGTCCCACGGCGTCTTGCCGACCGGACCCGCCATCTCCTGCGCATGGTTGTGGTAGCCGATGCGCATGCCCTTGGCGGCCAGCCTGGTCGATAGCTCGGTGAGCTCCTTGCTCATCTGCGCGCTCTGCTCGGTACTGGCGCCGCGCTTGTCCATCGAGATCACCAGGTTCGAGCACCCCAGCGTCTTGTAGAACGCGGTGGTGGTTTCAAAACTCGCGCCCTCGAGCTGGTCGAAGTGCATGTGGGCGCCGGCGCACTGCAGGTGGTGCTTGTCCATGAAGGCCTTCAGGCCGGCCGGGTTGTCCTTGTACGGACCGAACTCGCCGGCGAACTCCACGCCCTGGAAGCCGAGCTGGCCGATCTTCGTCATCGTGCCCTCGAAGTCCTGCTTGATCTCGTCCTTGACCGACCACAGTTGCAAACCGACGCGCGGATCGGTCGGCGCGGCGTGCGCCTGCAGCGAGGCGGCGCCGGCGCCCAAAGCGGCGGCCAGCAGGGCCAGGCGTTTCAGATTGTTGTTCATCGTGTCTCCGGTATTCGATGTTTTATTAGATGGTGCCGGCCTTCATCTGGTCGACCGCATACGCGCAGGCGCGCGCGGTCAGCGCCATGAAGGTCAGCGAAGGGTTTTGCCAGGCGCTGGACGCCATCGAGGCGCCGTCGGTGACGAACAGGTTCGGCACGTCGTGGGCCTGGTTGTGGCCGTTGAGGATCGAGGTCTTCGGATCGCGCCCCATGCGCGCCGTGCCGACTTCGTGGATCGCCAGGCCCGGCGGATATTCCTGGTCGGTCGCGATGGTCGCCTTGATGTCCTTGACGCCCAGGTACTCGAGGATGTTGGCGGCGGAGTCGGCCATGTCCTGGCGCATCCGGTGGTCGTTGTCGCCGTGGGTGACGTCGATGTGCAGCAGCGGCATGCCCCACTTGTCGGTCTTGGTCGGGTGCAGGCTGACCATGTTCTCGTAGCGCGGCAGCATCTCGCCCTGGCCGTACAGGTTGAAGTGCCAGGGCCCCGGCTTTCGCAGCATGGCCTTGAAGTCCTTGCCGAAGCCAGGCTTTCCGGCAGCCGACTGCCAGCCCTCGCGCGACGCGCCGCCGCCGAAGGCGTAGCCGCGCACGAAGTCCGGGTGCTTGTCGACCACGTTGCGAAAGCGCGGGATGTAAGCGCCGGTCGGGCGCCGGCCCTGGTAGTAATCGTCCTCGAAGCCCTCGACGCGGCCGGAAGCGCCGGCCGACCACAGGTGGTCCATCAGGTAGTGCCCGAGCACGCCGGAGGAGTTGGCCAGGCCGTTCGGGAAGGCCGCGGACTTGGAGTTGAGCAGCACCGCGGTCGAGCCCAGCGTCGAGGCGCACAGCAGCACAACGCGCGCGTGGTACTCGCGCGTGTCGCGGGTTTCTGCATCGATCACGCGCACCCCGGTCGCGCGGTTGGTCTTCGGATCGTACAGCACGCTGTGCACGATGCTGTTGGTGGCGATGCGCAGGCGCCCGGTCGCGATCGCGGCCGGCAGCGTCGAGCTCTGGGTCGAGAAATACGCGCCGAACGAACAGCCGCGCTGGCACTCGCTGCGCGCCTGGCACTGGGCGCGGCCCTGGGCCAGCTGGGCTTCGCTCGGCCGGGTCAGGTTGGCGGTGCGGCCGATGATCATGCGCGCCGGCGCGTACTTGGCGTCGAACTTCTGCTTCATCGCCTGTTCGACCGTGTTGAACTCGAACGGCGGCAGGAACTCGCCATCGGGCAGCACGGCCATGCCTTCCTTGCTGCCGGAGACGCCGATGTGGCGCTCGACGTGGCTGTACCAGGGCGCCAGGTCGGCGTAGCGGATCGGCCAGTCGGTGCCATGGCCATCTTTCAGGTTCGCTTCGAAATCGAGGTCGCTCCAGCGGTAGGACTGGCGCGCCCACATCAGCGACTTGCCGCCCACCTGGTTACCCCGGATCCAGCTGAACGGGCGCCCGTCCGGCGTGGAGTAGGGCATGTCGCGGTCGTTGTTCCAGAACTGCTTGGTGTGCTCGTCGAAGGCGTAGCACTGGCGCTGGATCGGGAACTGCTCCTGCGCGATCTTTTCGTCGACCTTGCCGCGGTTGGGCATGGTCCACTCGGCGTGGTTCTCGCCGATGTAGTCGACGCCGTGTTCGACCGGGCGGCCGCGTTCCACCATCAGCACCTTGAGGCCGCGTTCGGTGAGTTCCTTGGCGGCCCAGCCGCCGGTGATGCCCGAGCCGACCACGATCGCGTCGAAGCGCTCGGGGCTGCTCTTGATATAAAACGATGAGACCGGTTCCATTGCGGGGTTCTTCCTCTATCGGCTAGATGGCCCAGGTGCGGGTGGACGGGGTGACCTTGACGTTGCCTTTGTAGCCGCCGGGGATCGGGAGGTAAGCCAGCTCCTGCGTGGCGCCGGGTTCGGAGGTGTAGTAGGCGAACGCGACATACCCCTTCAGCTGGCGGAAGAAATGCATGTCGCCCGCCGTGAAGGGTGCCGTCCCGTTGTCGAGCGCCTGCAGCAGCGCGACCTGGCGGGTCGGCGGCAGGCTGGCGAAACGCTGGCCTGCCTGCGCCTTGGCCACCGCGTCGATGCGCGCGAGGCCGGTGCGAAACGCCGCCTGGGCCGGCGCCGGCGTGCACACGGCCAGCAGGTGGTCGACGGTGCGCGGGGCGCCGGCCGCCAGCGCGCCCGGGGTGTCGGTCTGCGGGATGATCAGGTCGGCCAGCACGGCCGTCTGCGCCAGTTCATCGGGCGTCAGCCATTCGGGACGCGCGTCCGCACCGGATGCGGTTTTGGGCGCGGCCACGGCGGCCAGGACGTCGCCGCCCAAGGCCAGCCCGCACAGGGCGCCCAGGCGCAGCAGGGCCTGGCGGCGCGCGCTATCTACAGTGATTGACATGCCTCTCCTCCAAGAAAGACGACAGGGAATCGGTGCGCGGGCGTGTCAGGCCGCGGCCGAGGTGCGGCGCCGGGTGCCGCCTGACCGGCTGGCCAGCGACAGCAGATATTGTTTGGGTGTGATCCCGACGACGCTGCGGAACTGCTTGGTGAAATAACTCTGGCCGCCGAATCCCGTCTCCACCGCCACGCGCGCGATGCTGCTCGCGGTGGGCAGCATGCGGCAGGCTTCGTGCACTTTCATGTGCAGGATGTATTGCTTGGGCGTGAGCGAGAAATGCTGCTTGAATTTGCGCTCGAAGGTCGACAGCGACATGCAGGACAGCTTCGCCAGATGATCGATGCCGATGTTTTCCATCAGGTGCTCTTGCAGGTATTCGATGCAGGCCTTGAATTCGTGGAAGGGCGCGATCGTGTCCTGCGAGCGGCGCGCATCGCGCGAAAACCCTTCGATGCCGACGATATCGCCGTCCCGGTTGCGGATCGGCGCCTTGGTCGTGAACAGCCAGGTCAATTCGCCATTGCCGCTGTCGATCACCTCCAGCTTGTTCTTGACCGTGACGCCGGTATTGATCACTTCCAGATCGTCGGCGCGGATGCGGTCGGCGATGTCGCGCCGGAAGAAATCGTGGTCGGTCTTGCCGAGGATGTCGTTGACGTTGGCAAGCTTGTTCTGTTCCTGCAGCAGACGATTGCCCCAGACGAACTGGCCGGCGGTGTTCTTCGCAAAGTAATAGGTATCGGAGAGGGTATCGAACAGCGTGCTGGGCGTGGAGATGCCGTGGTCGTCGAAAAAGCTCGCACAGGCTTTATAGGCCGCCGCATGCGCCAGACGTGCCTGGCTGCTGTCCCGCTGGTCTTTTTCCGAACCGTGGGCGACGACCATGCCCATGCCGATGATCAGTGTGCTCATCCCGCGTTGCCTCCGTCTCCTTGACGGGAACTCTAAAAACGCAGTGGTTTTCGGTTCCCTTATGCAGTGATATTAGCATTCGGAAAAGTTGGCCCATGTCAGGAAATCGGAAAAATTTATAACGAATTCGGCAAGCTGGTCCGCGCTGATAGCCTTGCCAAATGCGCCATGCTAGATTGAGCGCGGCCCGCAAAGACGGGTTACCACACCATGGAGATACCCAATGACCTGCTTGAGCCGCCTCGCCCGATTGGGCGTGTTGAGTGCTGTTTTCGCGCTGAACGCACCGTTGCATGCCGCCGACAATGGATGGACCCCGCTTTTCAACGGCAAGGATTTGTCGGGCTGGAGCACCTGGATCACCATGCAGCCACCGGTCGACAACATGAAGGTGCCGACCTCGGTGCGCGGCTTGAATACGGATCCTCTCAAGGTTGTCACGGTCGTCGACGGCATGCTGCGGGTGTCCGGCGAGGAGTGGGGCGCGGTCTCGACGACTGGAGAATATGAAAATTTCCACCTGAAGTTCGATTTCAAGTGGGGTGAAAAGAAATGGGCGCCGCGCCTGAGCATCGCGCGCGACAGCGGCATGCTGTATTACGCAACCGGTCCGGCGGGCGCGCAGGACGGTAACTGGATGCGCAGCCACGAATTCCAGCTGCAGGAGGGGTTCTGTGGCGATTACTACAGCCTTGACCACGTGATGGTCGACGCCCACGCCGGCGACGCCAACCAGGGCAACTGGAAGTTCCATCGCTACGATGCTTCGATGCCCCTGGTCACCGACCTCCAGACGCGCATCCTCAGGCAGGGCAATTACGAGAAACCGTCGGGTGAATGGAATACGATGGAAATCATCGCCGATGGGAAAACGCTGATCCACATCGTCAACGGCCATGAGGTGCTGCGGATGGAGAACTCGCGCCAGGTGGTCGATGGCAAAGCGGTGCCGCTCACGCGCGGCAAGTTTTCGATCCAGTCGGAAGGATCGGAAGCGTTTTTCCGCAATATCGAAATCAAGCCCTTGAGCGGTCCGGCCAGCGCGGAGAAATTCTGAGGCCAGGCTTAATGTGGTTTTATGCCACTTGCATGGGTGTGCTCATGTTTGCTATAGTTCGTCTCCTGCTTCTGCAGCGCACGAAATGTTTAACGGAAACAAGGGGTTAAACTTGCTTGATCGAAAAGATCGAGTGCACTGCAGAAAACGAAGGGGTTGACGAGTAACGCGAAACACTGCATAATCTCATTCCTCTGCTGCTGACGAACAAAACGATTCGCACAACGCAGCAAGGCAGTACAGAACACAGTTCTTTAACAATAAACAGTCGATAAGTGTGGGCGTTTGATGAGGTGCCGGCAGTCGCGTAAGTGGCTGCTGAATACTTAAATTATCAAATGTTCACGCAAAAGAAATACGTTGTCTCAGCAATGAGGCGACGGTCAGTATTTTGAGTGGGCGACTCTGCTAGCAATAGCAGATGACACGAAAGTGTCGCAAACAGAGATTGAACTGAAGAGTTTGATCCTGGCTCAGATTGAACGCTGGCGGCATGCTTTACACATGCAAGTCGAACGGCAGCGCGGGGCAACCTGGCGGCGAGTGGCGAACGGGTGAGTAATATATCGGAACGTACCCAGAAGTGGGGGATAACGTAGCGAAAGTTACGCTAATACCGCATACGATCTACGGATGAAAGTGGGGGACCTTCGGGCCTCATGCTTTTGGAGCGGCCGATATCTGATTAGCTAGTTGGTGAGGTAAAGGCTCACCAAGGCGACGATCAGTAGCTGGTCTGAGAGGACGACCAGCCACACTGGGACTGAGACACGGCCCAGACTCCTACGGGAGGCAGCAGTGGGGAATTTTGGACAATGGGCGCAAGCCTGATCCAGCAATGCCGCGTGAGTGAAGAAGGCCTTCGGGTTGTAAAGCTCTTTTGTCAGGGAAGAAACGGCCTGGGTTAATACCTTGGGCTAATGACGGTACCTGAAGAATAAGCACCGGCTAACTACGTGCCAGCAGCCGCGGTAATACGTAGGGTGCAAGCGTTAATCGGAATTACTGGGCGTAAAGCGTGCGCAGGCGGTTTTGTAAGTCTGACGTGAAATCCCCGGGCTTAACCTGGGAATTGCGTTGGAGACTGCAAGGCTGGAGTCTGGCAGAGGGGGGTAGAATTCCACGTGTAGCAGTGAAATGCGTAGAGATGTGGAGGAACACCGATGGCGAAGGCAGCCCCCTGGGTCAAGACTGACGCTCATGCACGAAAGCGTGGGGAGCAAACAGGATTAGATACCCTGGTAGTCCACGCCCTAAACGATGTCTACTAGTTGTCGGGTCTTAATTGACTTGGTAACGCAGCTAACGCGTGAAGTAGACCGCCTGGGGAGTACGGTCGCAAGATTAAAACTCAAAGGAATTGACGGGGACCCGCACAAGCGGTGGATGATGTGGATTAATTCGATGCAACGCGAAAAACCTTACCTACCCTTGACATGTCAGGAAGTCTGGAGAGATCCGGGTGTGCCCGAAAGGGAACCTGAACACAGGTGCTGCATGGCTGTCGTCAGCTCGTGTCGTGAGATGTTGGGTTAAGTCCCGCAACGAGCGCAACCCTTGTCATTAGTTGCTACGAAAGGGCACTCTAATGAGACTGCCGGTGACAAACCGGAGGAAGGTGGGGATGACGTCAAGTCCTCATGGCCCTTATGGGTAGGGCTTCACACGTCATACAATGGTACATACAGAGGGCCGCCAACCCGCGAGGGGGAGCTAATCCCAGAAAGTGTATCGTAGTCCGGATCGCAGTCTGCAACTCGACTGCGTGAAGTTGGAATCGCTAGTAATCGCGGATCAGCATGTCGCGGTGAATACGTTCCCGGGTCTTGTACACACCGCCCGTCACACCATGGGAGCGGGTTTTACCAGAAGTAGGTAGCTTAACCGCAAGGAGGGCGCTTACCACGGTAGGATTCGTGACTGGGGTGAAGTCGTAACAAGGTAGCCGTATCGGAAGGTGCGGCTGGATCACCTCCTTTCTAGAGTGGCACCTGGGCTAACGCTCAGCATCAAGCGCCTACGCTTATCGGCTGTTGAACAGAGAGAACAGTTTTCGGGGCTGTAGCTCAGCTGGTTAGAGCACCGTGTTGATAACGCGGGGGTCGTTGGTTCGAGTCCAACCAGCCCTACCAAGCCCCTTTCAAACGAAAGTAAAAACCTACTTTCGTTTGGAACTGCGTTAGCTAAAAATGCCCGGCAGAGCCGGATCATTTTTAGATGACAAAGGCGGCATGGGGGGATTAGCTCAGCTGGGAGAGCACCTGCTTTGCAAGCAGGGGGTCGTCGGTTCGATCCCGTCATCCTCCACCATCGACTGTTTCTACTACCTTTATCCAAGACATAACAAATTATTGTTCAGTCTTTGATAAGTGTAGTTCTCGTTCTTTAACAATCTGGAAGAAGTAAAGTTTTCTTTAAGCGTTCAATACATTGAAAGATGTAGTGAACACTTAGGGTAGAAATCTGTATGTATCAAACAAAGTAAGCTGAATTTGATCTATGACGTTCCCTGACACTCATGCAGGGGCCAACGTTATAGGGACAAGTGAATAAGTGCACATGGTGGATGCCTTGGCGATTACAGGCGATGAAAGACGTTGTAGCCTGCGATAAGCTACGGGGAGCTGGCAAACGAGCTTTGATCCGTAGATGTCTGAATGGGGAAACCCGGCCTTTTAGGTCATCGCATACTGAATACATAGGTATGCGAAGCGAACGCGGCGAACTGAAACATCTAAGTAGCTGCAGGAAAAGAAATCAACCGAGATTCCCAAAGTAGTGGCGAGCGAAATGGGATGAGCCTGTACGTAATAGTCGAACAGATAGCAAAGTCCTCTGGAAATAGGAACCATAGTGGGTGATAGTCCCGTATGCGAAATCTGATCGGTGGTACTAAGCGTACGATAAGTAGGGCGGGACACGTGAAATCCTGTCTGAAGATGGGGGGACCATCCTCCAAGGCTAAATACTCGTAATCGACCGATAGTGAACCAGTACCGTGAGGGAAAGGCGAAAAGAACCCCGGGAGGGGAGTGAAATAGATCCTGAAACCGTGTGCATACAAACAGTCGGAGCCTCTTCGTGGGGTGACGGCGTACCTTTTGTATAATGGGTCAGCGACTTACATTCAGTGGCGAGGTTAACCAAATAGGGGAGCCGTAGAGAAATCGAGTCCGAACAGGGCGACAGTCGCTGGGTGTAGACCCGAAACCAGGTGATCTACCCATGGCCAGGATGAAGGTGCGGTAACACGCCCTGGAGGTCCGAACCCACTAATGTTGAAAAATTAGGGGATGAGCTGTGGGTAGGGGTGAAAGGCTAAACAAACCTGGAAATAGCTGGTTCTCTCCGAAAACTATTTAGGTAGTGCCTCAAGTATCACCATCGGGGGTAGAGCACTGTTATGGCTAGGGGGTCATTGCGACTTACCAAACCATTGCAAACTCCGAATACCGATGAGTGCGAGCTTGGGAGACAGACGTCGGGTGCTAACGTCCGGCGTCAAGAGGGAAACAACCCAGACCGCCAGCTAAGGTCCCAAAGATTGGCTAAGTGGAAAACGAAGTGGGAAGGCTAAAACAGTCAGGATGTTGGCTTAGAAGCAGCCATCATTTAAAGAAAGCGTAATAGCTCACTGATCGAGTCGTCCTGCGCGGAAGATGTAACGGGGCTAAGCCAGTCACCGAAGCTGCGGATATGCGTAAGCATATGGTAGGAGAGCGTTCTGTAAGCCTGCGAAGGTGTCTTGTGAAGGATGCTGGAGGTATCAGAAGTGCGAATGCTGACATGAGTAGCGATAAAGAGGGTGAAAAGCCCTCTCGCCGAAAGCCCAAGGTTTCCTGTTCAACGTTCATCGGAGCAGGGTGAGTCGGCCCCTAAGGCGAGGCAGAGATGCGTAGCTGATGGGAAGCAGGTTAATATTCCTGCACCGTCGTATGATGCGATGGGGGGACGGATCGCGGAAGGTTGTCCAACTGTTGGAATAGTTGGTTTTTGACTCATAGAAGGTGCTTAGGCAAATCCGGGCACGTGATTCAAGGGGTCGAGACGAGCGGCTTTAAGCTGCGAAGCAATCGGAAGTGGTTCCAAGAAAAGCCTCTAAGCTTCAGTCATACGAGACCGTACCGCAAACCGACACAGGTGGGCGAGATGAGTATTCTAAGGCGCTTGAGAGAACTCGGGAGAAGGAACTCGGCAAATTGGTACCGTAACTTCGGGAAAAGGTACGCCCCGGTAGCTTGATCACTTTACTGTGTGAGGGCGAAAGGGTTGCAATAAACTGGTGGCTGCGACTGTTTAATAAAAACACAGCACTCTGCAAACACGAAAGTGGACGTATAGGGTGTGACGCCTGCCCGGTGCTGGAAGATTAAATGATGGGGTGCAAGCTCTTGATTGAAGTCCCAGTAAACGGCGGCCGTAACTATAACGGTCCTAAGGTAGCGAAATTCCTTGTCGGGTAAGTTCCGACCTGCACGAATGGCGTAACGATGGCCACACTGTCTCCTCCCGAGACTCAGCGAAGTTGAAATGTTTGTGATGATGCAATCTACCCGCGGCTAGACGGAAAGACCCCATGAACCTTTACTGTAGCTTTGCATTGGACTTTGAACCAATCTGTGTAGGATAGGTGGGAGGCTTTGAAGCGGGGACGCCAGTTCTCGTGGAGCCAACCTTGAAATACCACCCTGGTTCGTTTGAGGTTCTAACCTTGGTCCGTAATCCGGATCGGGGACAGTGCATGGTAGGCAGTTTGACTGGGGCGGTCTCCTCCTAAAGTGTAACGGAGGAGTTCGAAGGTACGCTAGGTACGGTCGGACATCGTGCTAATAGTGCAATGGCATAAGCGTGCTTAACTGCGAGACCGACAAGTCGAGCAGGTACGAAAGTAGGACATAGTGATCCGGTGGTTCTGTATGGAAGGGCCATCGCTCAACGGATAAAAGGTACTCTGGGGATAACAGGCTGATTCCTCCCAAGAGTTCATATCGACGGGGGAGTTTGGCACCTCGATGTCGGCTCATCACATCCTGGGGCTGTAGCCGGTCCCAAGGGTATGGCTGTTCGCCATTTAAAGTGGTACGTGAGCTGGGTTTAAAACGTCGTGAGACAGTTTGGTCCCTATCTGCCGTGGGCGTTGGAAATTTGAAGGGGGCTGCTCCTAGTACGAGAGGACCGGAGTGGACGAACCTCTGGTGTACCGGTTGTCACGCCAGTGGCATTGCCGGGTAGCTAAGTTCGGAAGAGATAACCGCTGAAAGCATCTAAGCGGGAAACTCGCCTTGAGATGAGATTTCCCGGAGCCTTGAGCTCCTTGAAGGGTCGTTCGAGACCAGGACGTTGATAGGTCGGGTGTGGAAGTGCAGTAATGCATTAAGCTAACCGATACTAATTGCCCGTACGGCTTGTCCCTATAACCTTGGCAGTCATGCCAACGAGTTCAGCAGTTCGATACAACAGACAAAACAACTTCTTCCAGATTCAGGGCGGCGCCAAGCCAGCGCAAACGCGACGCCCGTACAAGTCATGCCTGATGACCATAGCAAGTCGGTACCACCCCTTCCCATCCCGAACAGGACCGTGAAACGACTTTGCGCCGATGATAGTGCTGCAACCAGTGTGAAAGTAGGTTATCGTCAGGCTAATTATTCGCAGAAGCCCGTCCAGTTGATACTGGGCGGGCTTTTTGCTTTCCAGGGCCGGAAACATACCTGACCCGTTCGTCCGTCGACCAAACGCAACTTGGGGCACAATGCACCTGTGCGTGTTGTCTAACCATTAAAAGCGAACGACATGAACGAACAGGTAGCAAGAAACGTAGTGCTGGTCCGCGCCATCGAAAGCGCCGACACCGAGCGTCAAATCCTCAGCGACGACGACCGCATGTATGCGAGCCGCAGCGCCCGCGAACTCGCCCAATGGTCGGCGTCCGACCAGAAATCGCCGGTCACGGTCGACCACTTCCTGCAGCACCGCGCCGAACAGATCCTGAAACGCCTTGCCGAGCGCACCCCGGCGCTCAAGAGCTGGCTGCAGCGGCGCACGCTGCTGCCTGCGCTCTCGATCCTGCTGCCGCTCGCCGCGCTCATCCTCGGCGCCGCCATCGACCACATCGCCGACCCGCACCGCATCGACCTGCTGTCCGCGCCGCTGTTGCTGATCGTCGGCTGGAACCTGCTGGTCTACCTGCTCCTGTTCATCTGGATGTTCGTGCCATCGCGCCGCGCCGGCTGGGTGAGCCCGGAGATGATGCGCCGCCTCAGCGTCGGCAAGGCCAGGCTGCCGCGCAAGCTGCCCGGCGCGCTGGCCGAGGCGCTGCGCCAGTACGCCGTCGATTGGACCGAGCTGTCCTGGCGTCTCACGCACGCGCGTCTCGCGCGCGCGATTCACCTGGCGGCGGCTGCTTTCGCCATCGGCGCCATCCTGTCGCTGTACGCGCGCGGCCTGATGACACAATATGCGGCCGGCTGGGAGAGCACGTTCCTCGATGCCGGCCAGGTCCACGCCCTGCTGTCCTGGCTGTTCGCGCCGGCCCTGGCCGTGTTCCCGATCCAGGGCTTCACGCTCGCCGACGTGCAGGCGCTGCGCTTCGTGCAGGAGCCGTCGCCAGCCGGCGGAGCGCGCTGGGTCCACCTGTATGCAGCCACGCTGTTTCTGCTGGTCGTCCTGCCGCGCCTGTTGTTGGCGGCATTCTCGGGCTGGCGTGCGTCGCGCCTGTCGCACCGCTTCGCGCTCGACCTGCAACAGCCGTATTACCGCACGCTGGCCGACCAGATCGGCATGGGCACGGGACCGACGCTGCTGCGCGTGCTGCCCTACAGTTTTACGCTCGACGAAACGCGCGATCGCGGCCTGTCCGCCGTGGCGGTCCGGATGTTCGGCGAGCAGGCGCGCGTGATGCTGCGTCCGCCCATTGCCTATGGCGACGATGCCCACACCGCCATGGCCGACCTGCGCAGCGGCGGCGAAGAAGACGGCACCGTCACCGCCGTCCTGTTCAACTTGTCCGCCACGCCGGAAAAGGAAAACCATGGCGTCTTCCTCGATGCCATCAAGCGCCAGCTGCCGGACGGCCTGCTCGTGCTGGTCGACAAATCCGGCATGCTCGAGCGCTCGCTGAACCCGGCCGGCGACGACGTGCGCGTGTCGGAGCGGATCGCCCTGTGGCGCCAGTTCTGCGCCTATTACGGCGTGCCGGTCAGCGTGGTCAACCTGCTGCAACCCGACAAATACCCGCTCGATCAGGACAGCGCCAAGGCCGTGACGGGAGCATGATGAACGCACCGGCCACGATCCAGTTCGCGCTCGTCTCGCACACCAACAACGGCAAGACGACGCTCGCGCGCACTCTGGTCGGCATCGATGTCGGCGAAGTGCGCGACGCCGCCCACGTCACCAGCTTCGCCGAAGCGCACCTGCTGCAGGAGACGCCGCACGGCGACCGCCTGCTGCTGTGGGATACGCCCGGCTTCGGCGACTCGGTCCGCCTGCTCAAGCGCTTGGCGATGGCCGGCAATCCGATCGGCTGGTTCCTGCGCGAGGTGTTCGACCGCTACCGCGACCGTCCGTTCTGGCTCAGCCAGCAAGCGCTGCGCGCGGCGCGCGATGAAGCCGACGTCATCCTCTACCTGGTCAATTCGAGCGAGCCGCCGCGCGACGCCGGCTATCTGCCGGCCGAGATGCGCATCCTCGAGTGGCTGGGCAAACCGGTGGTCGTCCTGCTGAACCAGCTCGGGCGGCCGCGCCCCTCGAGCGAAGAACAAGCCGAGCAGACGTTGTGGCGCCAGCATCTCGATCAGTATCCGATCGTGCGCCAGGTGCTCGCACTGGACGCGTTCGCGCGCTGCTGGGTGCACGAGCATGTCTTTTACGAAGCGATCGGCGCGCTGCTGCCGGACGCGAAACGGCCCGGCTATGGACGCCTGCTGGCCGCCTGGCGCGCGCATAACCTGCGCCGTTATCGAGCCTCGCTCGACGTGATCGCCGACCAGCTTGCAAACGCCGCACGCGACAGCCAAGCCGTGCCGGACGAGGAGGGCAGCCTGCTGCAGACGGCGATGAAGGCGATCCGTCTCGGTAAAAACGAAGCCAAACGCCAGGAAGCGGCGATGGCCCAGCTGGTCGAGCGCCTCGACACCGGCATCGCGCAGGCGACCACGCAGCTGCTGAAGCTGCACCGCCTCGATCCGGGCGAAGCCGGCCGCATCAACGCGCGCGTGCGCGACAATTTCAGCGTCCGCGCGCCGCTCGACAAGACCCAGGCCGGGCTGCTCGGCGCGGTGGTCTCGGGTGCGGCAACGGGGCTGGGCGCCGACCTGATGGCAGGCGGACTGACCCTCGGCGGCGGTGCGCTGCTGGGCGCCATCGTCGGCGCATTGACGATGGCCGGCGCCGCCTGGGGGTTCAATACCACGACCGACCGCAACCAGCCGAGCGTGCAGTTCGCGCCCGCCTTCCTGCGGACACTCCTGATCAGCAGCGTGCTGCGCTACCTGGCCGTCGCCCACTTCGGACGCGGACGCGGCAACTTCGTCGAAGGGGAGGCGCCGCCGTTCTGGCAGGCGGCGGTCGAGGATGCGGTGCAGATGCATTGCCCCGACCCGGAACGTTTGTGGCAGACCGTGCGCGCCGCGCCCGACCCGGCCGCAGCCGCCCAGGCCGTGACCGATACGCTTGCCAAGGTGATCGGCGCCGTCTTCGAACGCCTGTATCCGGGCGCGCGCGCCGTCATCGACGCGCGGCCCGAACCGCTTGATCAGAACGCGTAGCGCGCGCTGGCGCCGAGTACCCAGTTGCGCCCCGGCGCGCCTTCGTAATAGCGGCGGTTGCTGTCGCCGACGATGACCGAGCCGATATAGTCGCGGTCGAACAGGTTGTTCACCCGGCCATACGCTTTCAGGTGCCACGGGCCGAACTGCTGTTGCGCCTGCACGCGCAGGTTGGCGATCGCATAGCCGGGCGCGGGCTGCGCCTGGTTGGCGTCGTCCGGGTACATCTTGGTGTTGGCGACCGTCTCCAATGCCGCGCCAAAGTGTTCCAACGAATCCTTCCAGCCGAATTCGCCGTACAGGGTGGCGTTGGGCACGCCCGGCAGGCGGCTGCCCTCCAGCACATTCGTGAACGGCGCGTCATACACGGCGCGCAGCAGGGTCAGTGCGAGCCGGGCATTCCAGTTGCGCCACCATTGCGCGTCGGCCGCCACTTCCAGGCCCTGGCGCAGGGTCGAGCTGGCATTGCGGTAGCTGGTGCGGCCCGACGACGAACTGTCGACCACCAGCTCGTCGCTCGTCTTCACCTGGAACACGGCCGCGTTCACGCGCACCGCCTCGCCGAGGATCGCCTTGGCGCCCACCTCCAGGTGCGTGCTCTTGGCCGCCGCGAGCCCGAAATTGAAGCCGCCGCCGGTGCCGGAGTAAAACACCTCGTTCAGCGTCGGCGTCTCGAAGCCGCGCGCCGCGCTGGCGTACACGTTCAGATTCGGATTGATCTTGTACAGCGCGCCGAGCAGGGGTGTCGTGTGGCGGTAGTCGACGCTGCCGCTGTCGTTGCCATTGGCCAGATAGTGGTCTTCGACGTCGAAGCGCACCTGGCTGTAGCGCAGGCCGGCGGTCAGCAGCCAGCGGTCGATCTCCCACTCGAACTGCGCGTACGGGTCGGTGTTGTTGACGTCATCGGTCTCGTCGCGGCGCAGTTTGCCCTTCACGCCGAACTGGTTGCCGACGAAGTTCTCGTAGCCGGTGCGCGCATCGCTCGAGCGGCCGAGCTCCAGGCCGACCGTGGTGCGCAGCGTGCCGTCCAGCAGCGGGCGCGCCATATACCAGTTGGCGTCGATGCCTTCGAAGTCGCGGTCGAAGTCGACCACGCCGCCGGAACTGCCGGGCGGGGCCTGGAAGGCTTTCGAGAACGACTGGTACTGCACCACGTGGCGCTCGCCGCCGTACGCGGTGATGCGCAGCCGGTCGCCGCCGAAGCGCTGTTCCCAGGTCGCGCCGGCCTGCTCGTGGTCGATGCTTTTTCTCGTGTTGTAGCGGTCCGCCAGCGTGCGCTGCGGGTTTTGCGGATCGGTGGTGTCGGTCTCGCCGGCGCGCGGGTCGCGCTGCCAGGTAGCGTAGGTGACGCCGAGCGGATCCTGGGTGTCGTGCTGCGACAAGCCGCCCGCGACGATGGTCAGGCGGCTGTCCTTGGTCGGCGCGGTGACCAGCTTGGCGTAGCCCTGGTCGCGCCGGGCCGCGCTGTGGGCGCGGTAGCCATCGGTATCGAAGCGCGAGGCGTCGATCAGGTAGCCGAGACCGTCGCTGGTGCCGCTCGCGTTGACGTCGGTCTTGTGCATGCCGTAGCTGCCGCCGCTGACGTCGACGTCCACCGTCGGCGTCGCCGACGGATCGCGCGTAAAGAGCTGGATGACGCCGCCCGAGTGGTTGCCGTACAGCGCAGAGAAGGGACCGCGCAGCACCTCGATGCGGTCGGCCAGGTCGAGGTCGAACGTGGCGGCCTGGCCCTGGCCGTCGGGCATGGTGGCCGGGATGCCGTCGGCGATCAGGCGCACGCCGCGCACGCCGAACTGCGAGCGCGCACCGAAGCCGCGCGACGAGATCTGCAGGTCCTGCGCATAGTTCTGGCGGTTCTGGACCACCACGCCCGGCACCGCCGCCAGCGCTTCGGACGCGTTGACGCGCGGCTGGGCCGCGCCGATCTGGCTGGCATCGACCACGTCGACCGAAGCCGGCAGATCGAACGCCGCGTGCTCGGTGCGGCTGCCGGTCACCACGACCACGTTGGCGGGCGTGGCCGACGCGTCCTGGCCTTGGGCGAGCAACGGCGCCATGGCGGACAGCGCCGCGAGAACGTTCAAACCAAGAGCATGTCGTTTCATTATCTCTCCAATAATTTGGCACGCACTATACCCCTGGCGCAGGGAAGCTGCTGTCCGCTTGAGCGGAAGTGTTGCGCCCGGTTGTCACGTTTTGGCGCAGTTGTTCCGCTGCGAGACAGCGCCGCTGGGGAATGCGGGCATCCGCCCTGCGGAGAAGCACCATTCGGGCCTGGCACGCCGCTTGCGATACCCAAGCGCAGCAACACCCATCCGGCCACGCGCCCATCACCAGAGATAGAAGAGGATGACATGAATCTTGCAGACATCGGCAAACTCGGCGTCGCCAATCCGTTCCGCCAGCGCTACGACAACTACATCGGCGGCCAATTCGTCGCGCCGACCAAGGGCGAGTACTTCGCCAACGTGACCCCGATCACCGGCCAGCCCTTCTGCGAAGTAGCGCGCTCGACCGCAGAAGACATCGACCTGGCGCTGGACGCGGCCCACGCCGCCAAGGAGGCCTGGGGCAAGACCTCGCCGGCCGAGCGCGCCAACGTCCTGAATAAAATCGCCGATCGCATGGAGCAGAACCTCAAGATGCTCGCGACCGCCGAGACCATCGACAACGGCAAGCCGATCCGCGAGACCATGGCCGCCGACCTGCCGCTGGCGATCGACCACTTCCGCTACTTCGCCAGCTGCATCCGCACCCAGGAAGGCGCGATCTCGACCATCGACCACGAAACCTATGCCTACCACTTTCACGAGCCGCTGGGCGTGGTCGGCCAGATCATCCCCTGGAATTTCCCTATCCTGATGGCGGTGTGGAAGCTGGCGCCGGCGCTCGCCGCCGGCAACTGCGTGGTGCTGAAACCGGCCGAACAGACCCCGGCCTCGATCATGGTGCTGATCGACCTGATCGGCGACCTGCTCCCGGCCGGCGTGGTCAACGTGGTCAACGGCTTCGGCCTGGAGGCCGGCAAGCCGCTCGCGTCGAGCAAGCGCATCGCCAAGATCGCCTTCACCGGCGAGACCGGCACCGGGCGCCTGATCATGCAGTACGCCGCGCAGAACCTGATCCCGGTGACGCTCGAGCTGGGCGGCAAATCGCCGAACATCTTCTTCGAAGACGTGATGGATGCGTACGACGATTTCTTCGACAAGTGTCTCGAGGGCTTCGCCATGTTCGCGCTGAACCAGGGCGAGGTGTGTACCTGCCCGTCGCGCGTGCTGGTGCAGGAATCGATCTACGACAAGTTCATCGAGCGGGCGCTGGCGCGCGTCGCCAGGATCAAGGCCGGCAATCCGCTCGACGAGGGCACGATGATCGGCGCCCAGGCTTCGCAGGAGCAGCTGGAAAAGATCCTGTCCTACCTCGACGTCGGCCGCCAGGAAGGCGCCGAGGTGCTGGCCGGAGGCGAGCGCGCACAGCACGAGGGCGACCTGGCCGGCGGTTATTACGTGCGTCCGACCGTGTTCAAGGGCGACAATCGCATGCGCATCTTCCAGGAAGAGATCTTCGGTCCGGTGGTCTCGGTGACGACCTTCAAGGACGAAGCCGATGCGCTGCGCATCGCCAACGACACGCTGTACGGCCTGGGCGCCGGTTTGTGGACGCGCGACGGCAGCCGCGCCTTCCGCGTCGGCCGGGCGATCCAGGCGGGCCGGGTCTGGACCAACTGCTATCACCTGTATCCGGCGCATGCGGCCTTCGGCGGCTACAAGCAGTCGGGCATCGGGCGCGAGAATCACAAGATGATGCTCGACCACTACCAGCAGACCAAGAACCTGCTGGTGAGTTACAGCCCGAAGGCGCTCGGCTTCTTTTGACGGCCAAGCGATGAGCGACGAGATCGCACGCGTGACCGCGACGCCTGCCGCACTGGCCTTCATCGGCGCGCTGCGGCAGCGCCACGGCGCGCTGATGTTCTTCCAGTCCGGCGGCTGCTGCGACGGCAGCACGCCGATGTGCTATCCGGCCGGCGAATTCGCCCTGGGCGACGCCGACGTTTGCCTGGGCAGCCTGGACGGCGTGCCTTTTTATATGGGGAGCGAGCAATTCGCCTATTGGGAGCACACCCAGCTGATCATCGACGTGGTGGCGGGGAACGGCGGCATGTTCTCGCTCGATAACGGCACGGGCAAGCGCTTCCTGACGCGTTCGCGCCTGTTCAGCGATGCCGAGTCCGAGCTGCTGCGTGCGCAGCCGCCGCGCCGGCATGGCGGTTGAGCGGCCGGCGCGCTGCGTTTACGGCGCCGTCTGCGGCAGCTTGCGGTAGATGGTGTTGCGCGAGACCCCCAGGGCGCGCGCGGTGGCCGAGACGTTGCCGCCATGTGTGGCGAGCGCGCGCTGGATGGCGCCCAGTTCCAGGTCTTGCAGCCTGGGACCCGGTTGCGCTTGGTGTGCTTGCCGGGCTTCGGGTGGCGTGCTGACCGGCGCCGGTGCGTCGAGGTCATCGAGGAAGTCGTCGGGCAGGTGCTGCAGGCCGATCTCGGCGCCGTCGCCGGCCATCAGCGCGGCGGTGCGCAGCAGGCTGCCGAGCTGGCGCAGGTTGCCCGGCTAGGCATGGCGCCGGAACAGCTGCAGCACCGGGTCGGACACGCGGCAGCGCGGACCGTGCGTGCAGGCCAGCAGCCGGCTCACCAGCACCTCGAGGTCGATGCGTTCGCGCAGCGCCGGCAGTTTCACCACCAGGCCATTCAGCCGATAGTACAGGTCTTCGCGGAACAGGCCATCGGCGATCCGCTGGCGCAGGTTGCGGCGCGTCGCGCACACCAGTTCGATGTCGACCGGGATCGCGCGGGCGCCGCCGAGCGGCGTCACCTTGCGCTCCTCGAGCACGCGCAGCAGGCGCGCTTGCAGGGCGAGCGGCATGTCGCCGATCTCGTCGAGGAACAGCGTGCCGCCGCTGGCCTGGGCGATCCGGCCGACCGCGCCCTTCTTGCGCGCGCCGGTGAACGCGCCTTCCTCGTAGCCGAACAGTTCCGATTCGATCAGCGATTCCGGAATCGATGCGCAGTTCACGGCGACGAACGGACCTTGTGCGCGCGGCGAGTCGTGGTGGATCGCCTGGGCCAGCAGGTCTTTGCCGGTACCGGTCTCGCCCATGATCAGGATCGGCACCGCGCGTCCGAGCACGCGCTCGATCCTGGCGACGACCTGGGCGACGCGGGCATCGCCGCTGTCCAGCGCGCGCAGCGCCTTGCCGGGCGCTGGCTCGGCCAGTTGCGGTCGGGATGGTGGCGCCGGCGCCGCGGTCAGCACGTGCACGCCATGCGTCAGGCGCAGCTCCGCGCGCCCGCGCACGCGTACGCCGTTGTGCATGCACAGGTCGAGCAGGCCGGGCGCCGCCGCCCGGTAGTGATCGTACAGGGACGACAAGGGCAGGCCGAACAGCGAACTGAAGGTGTGTCTCTGCAGGGCGGCTGTCGACAAGCCCAGCTGGAACAGGCCATTCCGGTTCGCTGCGAGGAAGCGGCCGCCGGGCGTGAACGAGGCGATCCCTTCCATCAGGGTACCGATGAATTCGGGGCGGGTGTGGAAGTGCAGGGTGACCGCATCTTCGAAATTCGCCGCGAACATGTGGTTCTCGATCATCAGCGCCGACATGCGCACCAGGGCCATCGTGTGCTTGTGAAGCTGCGCCGGTCGCCGCTGACGTCGAGCACGCCGACCACCTGGTCGCGATGGTCGAGAATGGGCGCCGCGGAACAGGTGAGGAAGTGGTTGGCGGTCAGGTAGTGCTGGCTGGCGTGGACCGTGGCCGGGGCCTGCTCGGCGATGGCGGTGCCGATCGCATTCGTACCGCGGCGCGCTTCGGACCAGTCGACGCCGGGCGCCAGGGCGACGCGGTTGGCCTTGGCCAGGAAGTCGGCATCGCCGAGCGAGTGCAGGATGACGCCGTCCGCATCGGTGAGCAACACCATGTTGTGCGTGTTGACGATCTGCTGGTACAGCGTTTCCATCGCCGGCAACGCGTGGCTGTACAGCATGCGGTTGCGCTCGACCAGCGCCGTGAGCGCCGAACCGGCCAGTGGATCGAGGTCGGGCCGTGCGTGGGCGCGCAAGCCGTAGTGTTCGGAACGCTGATGCGAATCGGCGATCATCGCCGAAGCGGTTTGAAGCGTCATTCCATGTCTCCTGGCTGGCCCTGGGTTGCGGCTCTATCGGTGGAAGTCGACTATTCGATAATGTAGCATCGGTGTGCCAGAGGGACAAACCGAAGGGGCTTGCAAAGGTGGGCGAGGATTTGCTATAGTTCGCCGCCTGCTTCTGCAGCGCACGAAAAGTTTAACCGAAACAAGGAGTTAAGCCTTTTATCTCAGCAACATCGAGCGCACTGCAGAAAACGAAGGGGTTGACGAGTAACGCGAAACACTGCATAATCTTATTCCTCTGCTGCTGACGAACAAAACGATTCGCACAACGCAGCAAGGCAGTACAGAACACGGTTCTTTAACAATAAACAGTCGATAAGTGTGGGCGTTTGATGAGGTGCCGGCAGTCGCGTAAGCGGCTGCTGAATACTTAAATTATCAAATGTTCACGCAAAAGAAATACGTTGTCTCAGCAATGAGGCGACGGTCAGTATTTTGAGTGGGCGACTTCGCTAGCGATAGCGAATGACACGAAAGTGTCGCAAACAGAGATTGAACTGAAGAGTTTGATCCTGGCTCAGATTGAACGCTGGCGGCATGCTTTACACATGCAAGTCGAACGGCAGCGCGGGGCAACCTGGCGGCGAGTGGCGAACGGGTGAGTAATATATCGGAACGTACCCAGAAGTGGGGGATAACGTAGCGAAAGTTACGCTAATACCGCATACGATCTACGGATGAAAGTGGGGGATCGCAAGACCTCATGCTTTTGGAGCGGCCGATATCTGATTAGCTAGTTGGTGAGGTAAAGGCTCACCAAGGCGACGATCAGTAGCTGGTCTGAGAGGACGACCAGCCACACTGGGACTGAGACACGGCCCAGACTCCTACGGGAGGCAGCAGTGGGGAATTTTGGACAATGGGCGCAAGCCTGATCCAGCAATGCCGCGTGAGTGAAGAAGGCCTTCGGGTTGTAAAGCTCTTTTGTCAGGGAAGAAACGGCTTGGGTTAATACCCTGGGCTAATGACGGTACCTGAAGAATAAGCACCGGCTAACTACGTGCCAGCAGCCGCGGTAATACGTAGGGTGCAAGCGTTAATCGGAATTACTGGGCGTAAAGCGTGCGCAGGCGGTTTTGTAAGTCTGACGTGAAATCCCCGGGCTTAACCTGGGAATTGCGTTGGAGACTGCAAGGCTGGAGTCTGGCAGAGGGGGGTAGAATTCCACGTGTAGCAGTGAAATGCGTAGAGATGTGGAGGAACACCGATGGCGAAGGCAGCCCCCTGGGTCAAGACTGACGCTCATGCACGAAAGCGTGGGGAGCAAACAGGATTAGATACCCTGGTAGTCCACGCCCTAAACGATGTCTACTAGTTGTCGGGTCTTAATTGACTTGGTAACGCAGCTAACGCGTGAAGTAGACCGCCTGGGGAGTACGGTCGCAAGATTAAAACTCAAAGGAATTGACGGGGACCCGCACAAGCGGTGGATGATGTGGATTAATTCGATGCAACGCGAAAAACCTTACCTACCCTTGACATGTCAGGAAGCCTGGAGAGATCCGGGTGTGCCCGAAAGGGAGCCTGAACACAGGTGCTGCATGGCTGTCGTCAGCTCGTGTCGTGAGATGTTGGGTTAAGTCCCGCAACGAGCGCAACCCTTGTCATTAGTTGCTACGAAAGGGCACTCTAATGAGACTGCCGGTGACAAACCGGAGGAAGGTGGGGATGACGTCAAGTCCTCATGGCCCTTATGGGTAGGGCTTCACACGTCATACAATGGTACATACAGAGGGCCGCCAACCCGCGAGGGGGAGCTAATCCCAGAAAGTGTATCGTAGTCCGGATCGCAGTCTGCAACTCGACTGCGTGAAGTTGGAATCGCTAGTAATCGCGGATCAGCATGCCGCGGTGAATACGTTCCCGGGTCTTGTACACACCGCCCGTCACACCATGGGAGCGGGTTTTACCAGAAGTAGGTAGCTTAACCGCAAGGAGGGCGCTTACCACGGTAGGATTCGTGACTGGGGTGAAGTCGTAACAAGGTAGCCGTATCGGAAGGTGCGGCTGGATCACCTCCTTTCTAGAGTGGCACCTGGGCTAACGCTCAATCATCAAGCGCCTACGCTTATCGGCTGTTGAACAGAGAGAACAGTTTCGGGGCTGTAGCTCAGCTGGTTAGAGCACCGTGTTGATAACGCGGGGGTCGTTGGTTCGAGTCCAACCAGCCCTACCACGTTGCCTTCATCGTGTTTGATCCGTAAAAATCATCTGGCTCTGCCAGGGATTTTTACCTCGACCCACAAAAAAGTAGGTTTGTACTTTTTTGTGATGAAGTTTGGGGGATTAGCTCAGCTGGGAGAGCACCTGCTTTGCAAGCAGGGGGTCGTCGGTTCGATCCCGTCATCCTCCACCATCGACTGTTCAGACTATCCTTATCAAAACATAGCGTCGCTATCTTTTGATAAGTGTAGTTCTCGTTCTTTAACAATCTGGAAGAAGTAAAGTTTTCTTTAAGCGTGTAGTTGATCCAACGATCAAATGCACACTTAGGGTAGAAAATCTGTATGTATCAAACAAAGTAAGCTGAACTTTAACTATGACGTTCCCTGACACTCATGCAGGGGCCAACGTTATAGGGACAAGTGAATAAGTGCACATGGTGGATGCCTTGGCGATTACAGGCGATGAAAGACGTTGTAGCCTGCGATAAGCTACGGGGAGCTGGCAAACGAGCTTTGATCCGTAGATGTCTGAATGGGGAAACCCGGCCTTTTAGGTCATCGCATGCTGAATACATAGGTATGCGAAGCGAACGCGGCGAACTGAAACATCTAAGTAGCTGCAGGAAAAGAAATCAACCGAGATTCCCAAAGTAGTGGCGAGCGAAATGGGATGAGCCTGTACGTGATAGTCGAACAGATAGCAAAGTCCTCTGGAAATAGGAACCATAGTGGGTGATAGTCCCGTATGCGAAATCTGATCGGTGGTACTAAGCGTACGATAAGTAGGGCGGGACACGTGAAATCCTGTCTGAAGATGGGGGGACCATCCTCCAAGGCTAAATACTCGTAATCGACCGATAGTGAACCAGTACCGTGAGGGAAAGGCGAAAAGAACCCCGGGAGGGGAGTGAAATAGATCCTGAAACCGTGTGCATACAAACAGTCGGAGCCTCTTCGTGGGGTGACGGCGTACCTTTTGTATAATGGGTCAGCGACTTACATTCAGTGGCGAGGTTAACCAAGTAGGGGAGCCGTAGAGAAATCGAGTCCGAATAGGGCGACAGTCGCTGGGTGTAGACCCGAAACCAGGTGATCTACCCATGGCCAGGATGAAGGTGCGGTAACACGCCCTGGAGGTCCGAACCCACTAATGTTGAAAAATTAGGGGATGAGCTGTGGGTAGGGGTGAAAGGCTAAACAAACCTGGAAATAGCTGGTTCTCTCCGAAAACTATTTAGGTAGTGCCTCAAGTATCACCATCGGGGGTAGAGCACTGTTATGGCTAGGGGGTCATTGCGACTTACCAAACCATTGCAAACTCCGAATACCGATGAGTGCGAGCTTGGGAGACAGACGTCGGGTGCTAACGTCCGGCGTCAAGAGGGAAACAACCCAGACCGCCAGCTAAGGTCCCAAAGATTGGCTAAGTGGAAAACGAAGTGGGAAGGCTAAAACAGTCAGGATGTTGGCTTAGAAGCAGCCATCATTTAAAGAAAGCGTAATAGCTCACTGATCGAGTCGTCCTGCGCGGAAGATGTAACGGGGCTAAGCCAGTCACCGAAGCTGCGGATATATTTCTCGTGATTTATCACTTGATCTATATGGTAGGAGAGCGTTCTGTAAGCCTGCGAAGGTGTCTTGTAAAGGATGCTGGAGGTATCAGAAGTGCGAATGCTGACATGAGTAGCGATAAAGAGGGTGAAAAGCCCTCTCGCCGAAAGCCCAAGGTTTCCTGTTCAACGTTCATCGGAGCAGGGTGAGTCGGCCCCTAAGGCGAGGCAGAGATGCGTAGCTGATGGGAAGCAGGTTAATATTCCTGCACCGTCGTATGATGCGATGGGGGGACGGATCGCGGAAGGTTGTCCAACTGTTGGAATAGTTGGTTTTTGACTCATAGAAGGTGCTTAGGCAAATCCGGGCACGTAATTCAAGGGGTCGAGACGAGCGGCTTTAAGCTGCGAAGCAATCGGAAGTGGTTCCAAGAAAAGCCTCTAAGCTTCAGTCATACGAGACCGTACCGCAAACCGACACAGGTGGGCGAGATGAGTATTCTAAGGCGCTTGAGAGAACTCGGGAGAAGGAACTCGGCAAATTGGTACCGTAACTTCGGGAAAAGGTACGCCCCGGTAGCTTGATCACTTTACTGTGTGAGGGCGAAAGGGTTGCAATAAACTGGTGGCTGCGACTGTTTAATAAAAACACAGCACTCTGCAAACACGAAAGTGGACGTATAGGGTGTGACGCCTGCCCGGTGCTGGAAGATTAAATGATGGGGTGCAAGCTCTTGATTGAAGTCCCAGTAAACGGCGGCCGTAACTATAACGGTCCTAAGGTAGCGAAATTCCTTGTCGGGTAAGTTCCGACCTGCACGAATGGCGTAACGATGGCCACACTGTCTCCTCCCGAGACTCAGCGAAGTTGAAATGTTTGTGATGATGCAATCTACCCGCGGCTAGACGGAAAGACCCCATGAACCTTTACTGTAGCTTTGCATTGGACTTTGAACCAATCTGTGTAGGATAGGTGGGAGGCTTTGAAGCGGGGACGCCAGTTCCCGTGGAGCCAACCTTGAAATACCACCCTGGTTCGTTTGAGGTTCTAACCTTGGTCCGTGATCCGGATCGGGGACAGTGCATGGTAGGCAGTTTGACTGGGGCGGTCTCCTCCTAAAGTGTAACGGAGGAGTTCGAAGGTACGCTAGGTACGGTCGGACATCGTGCTAATAGTGCAATGGCATAAGCGTGCTTAACTGCGAGACCGACAAGTCGAGCAGGTACGAAAGTAGGACATAGTGATCCGGTGGTTCTGTATGGAAGGGCCATCGCTCAACGGATAAAAGGTACTCTGGGGATAACAGGCTGATTCCTCCCAAGAGTTCATATCGACGGGGGAGTTTGGCACCTCGATGTCGGCTCATCACATCCTGGGGCTGTAGCCGGTCCCAAGGGTATGGCTGTTCGCCATTTAAAGTGGTACGTGAGCTGGGTTTAAAACGTCGTGAGACAGTTTGGTCCCTATCTGCCGTGGGCGTTGGAAATTTGAAGGGGGCTGCTCCTAGTACGAGAGGACCGGAGTGGACGAACCTCTGGTGTACCGGTTGTCACGCCAGTGGCATTGCCGGGTAGCTAAGTTCGGAAGAGATAACCGCTGAAAGCATCTAAGCGGGAAACTCGCCTTGAGATGAGATTTCCCGGAGCCTTGAGCTCCTTGAAGGGTCGTTCGAGACCAGGACGTTGATAGGTCGGGTGTGGAAGTGCAGTAATGCATTAAGCTAACCGATACTAATTGCCCGTACGGCTTGTCCCTATAACCTTGGCAGTCATGCCAACGAGTTCAGCAGTTCGATACAACAGATAAAACTACTTCTTCCAGATTCAGGGCGGCGCCAAGCCAACGCAAACGCGACGCCCGTACAAGTCATGCCTGATGACCATAGCAAGTCGGTACCACCCCTTCCCATCCCGAACAGGACCGTGAAACGACTTTGCGCCGATGATAGTGCTGCAACCAGTGTGAAAGTAGGTTATCGTCAGGCTAATTATTCGCAGAAGCCCGTCCAGTTGATACTGGGCGGGCTTTTTGCTTTTCCAAAGCCGGAATGCCGCGACCGGAAAATACGCCTCGACGGCGCCAATACGCTGGCGGCGGCTGCGCCGCCGCCAGCGGACCCTTTTATTTGGGGATCAAAACCATCGTCCCGCGTCCGCACACCCCATAACTGCTGTTCTCGCCGCCAAACGCGTCTTCGGATACTGGTGAGCGCACCTGATTTACACCCTCCGCCCAGCTGCTGGTATCGGTCACGCGATACCAGCTCTTGCCATTGCCCGGCCAGGGCAACGTGAAGTTGACTTGAGCGCTCCAGGCGTTATGCGCGATATGGATCGCCGCGGCGGTGTCGCCGAACTCGCTGCCATCGATACGCCAGGCAATCGCATGGTTGTTCCCATCGTTGAAATAGGTCGAATCGGCCTGCGTACTCAAGCCTGAGACAACGGCGTCGGATCCTGCGCCACCGCCGTCGCGGTCTTGCCCTTGCTGATGCTTTCGCCATCGCCGCGCCGCAGGCGCCAGAATACGAGAGAGGACAGCACCGTCATCACGGCCAGGAACTGGAAGCCATGGTGCAGGGCGGCCGTCACCATCGCCTGGTTGGTTTGCGGCACGCGCCCAAGGAACCAGGCGGTGACCAGGGTGCCGGCCGCGAGGCCGAAGCTCATCGACAGCTGCTGGAACGAGCTGGCGATCGTGCTGGCCATGCTCGAGTCGCGCGGTTCGATGTCCGAGTAGGCAAGCGTGTTCATGCTGGAAAATTGCAGGGAATTGAAGAAGCCCTGCAGCAGGCCGATGCCGGCGATCAGGTACCACGGCGTGCTCGGCCCGACCAGCGAGAACAGTGCGATCGTGATGCCGATGCAGATCGTGTTCACCAGCAGCACCGAGCGGTAGCCGAAGCGCGCCAGCACCTTGGGCGCGATCAGCTTCATGCCCATTGCCGCGGCGGCGGTCGGCATCATCAACAGGCCCGATTGCCACGGCAGCAGCTTCAGCCCGAGCTGGTACAGCAGCGGCAGCAGGAAGGGCAGGCCGCCGATCCCCAGGCGCGTGATGAAGCCGCCCAGCACCGAAATGCGGAAGGTGCGCACCTTGAACAGCGACAGGCGCAGCAGCGGATAGGTGTTCGAGCGCGCGTGCCAGACGTAGGCCGTCAGCAGCGCCACCGACATGCCCAGCATCAGCAGCGCGGTGACGCCGTCGAGCGTGTGCTCGCCGAAGATCTCCAGCAACCAGGACAGGATGGCGGTGCCGGAACTGAACAGGATCAGGCCGATGACGTCGAGCGGGCGCTGTTCGGCGCCGTGGTAGTCCGGCATGTGGCGCAGCACCAGGTAAAGCGCGGTCAGGCCGACCGGCACGTTGACGAAGAAGATCACGCGCCACGACAGCCAGTGCACGATCAGGCCACCGACGGTCGGTCCGAGCAGGGGCCCGATCAGCGCCGGCAGGATCACGAAATTCATCGCGCCCAGCAGTTCGTTTTTCGGAAAGGTGCGGATGATGGCGAGGCGCCCGACCGGCATCATCATCGCGCCGCCCAGGCCTTGCAGCAGGCGCGCGAACACCATCATCGGGGCGCTGACCGACAGGCCGCACAGTACCGAGGCCAGGGTGAACACCGCGATGGCGCTGGCGAACACGCGCCGCGTGCCGAAGCGGTCGGCCATCCAGCCGCTGACCGGAATGCCGACAGCAAGGCTCAGGATGTAGCTGGTGACGACCGATTTGAGGGACAGCGGCGTGACGTTCAAGCTGGCCGCGATGCTGGGGACGGCCGTGTTGACGATGGTGGCGTCGAGCTGCTCCATGAACAGGGCAGTCGCCACCAGCCACGGCAGGTAGCTCTTGACGGAGGGGTTATCGCTCATCGGTGATCCATCGCTGATCCATCGTTCGCGACGCTCGGGGCAGGCGCCGCCCGCCCCGATTGTTACATAAATCACGTGAGCCCGACTTCAACCGTCCCGCGTACGCGCACGCACGCGGCGCCGAGGCGATTCAGAAGTGGTACGCGACCTTCAGCACGGCCAGGTTGACGCCGCCGTTCGGGTGCTTGATGCCGCCGTTCGAGTAGTGCTGGATGCGCGCACCGACTTCCCACTTGTTGGCGAACACGTAACCGACGCCGACGTGGTCCGCGAACTCGTAGGCGGTCGACAGCTGGCGGTGGGTGTTGCGGTAGACGCTCGAGAACAGGGCGGCGCCGATGCCGGCGTCGGCGTAGAAGCCAAGCTTGTCGTCGGCTTCCCAGCGGAACACCGGGGTGATGCCGATCACGGCCAGGTTCTTGTGGTTGCCCTTGACGTCCAGCCACTGGTTGGCGCGCCAGTAGGCGACGTTGGCGTCCCAATAGCCCGACAGGTGGTAGCCGCCGTACGGAAGCCAGTTCTGGTTCCAGTCTTTCTGGGCCGCGAAGCGGACCAGCTGCATGTGCTCGCCGCCGCCGCCTTCCACGGACACGGAATCGACCAGGCCGGTGGTCTGCGCGTGACCGGCTTGTGCGGCGAACAGCGCGGCTGCGGCTGCGAGGGAACTGAGGATTTTCTTCATGAGACGCCTTTAGTGTTGGAATTAAGGCCGCGGAAATGAGTAAGCATCGCGGCCAAGCCGCTATTGTAGCGAGGTCGGAGCAATCGGGTGGTCAGTCCGCTAATTGCTAAAATGGCCCGGTGTTGGATTAAATGGACAGATCATGAACGCACCGAGGCTCGCATTCCTCGGCATCGGCCTGATGGGCCGGCCGATGGCGATCCGGCTGGCCGAGGCCGGCCTGGCCTTGAACGCCTGGAACCGTACCCATGAAAAAGCCGAGGCGCTGCGGGCAAGCGGCGCCCGGCCCTGTGCCGGCCTGCCCGATGCCGTACGCGGCGCCGGCATCGTCATCTCGATGCTGCAGGACGGGCCGACGGTCGGCGCCGTCATCGACGCGGCGCTGCCGGCGCTGCAGCCCGATACGCTGTGGATCGACATGAGTTCGACGCGCCAGGACGAGGCGCTGGATTTTGCCGCGCGCCTGCACGCGCGCGGCTGCCGCTTCGTCGACGCGCCGGTGTCGGGCGGCGTGCTCGGCGCCGAAGCCGGCACGCTGGCGATCATGGCCGGGGGCGCACCGGAAGACTTTGCGCAGGCCGAGCCGGTGTTGCGCGCGCTGGGTACGCCGGTGCGCGTGGGGCCGGTCGGCAGCGGGCAGGTTGCCAAGCTGTGCAATCAGCTGATCGTCGGCGCGACCATCAACGTGGTGGCCGAGGCGCTGCTGCTGGCCCAGGCGGCCGGCGCCGACCCGGCCGCGGTGCGCGAGGCGATCCGTGGCGGCTTCGCCGGCAGCCGCGTGCTGGAGGTGCATGGCCAGCGCATGCTGGAAAGGAATTTCGTGCCGGGCGGGCAGGTCAAGACGCAGCTGAAGGACCAGCGCAACATCCTCGCTGCCGCCGAGGGCGCCGGCGTGACGCTGCCGGTGACCGAGCTGGTGACGCGACACTATGCAACGATCGTCGGCGACCTGCCGCAGGCCGACCATGCGGCCGCCCTGATCGGGCTGGAGCGCCTGAATCCGGGCAAGCGGGTCGGCGATGCGCCCGACCGCCTGCCCGGCGCCGAAACTTAAGCCGCCGGCAGGCTCATCTCCACCAGCCGCGCCCAGAAGCTGGCCCCGATCGGCAGCAACTGGTCGTTGAAGTCGTAGCTGCCGTTATGCAGCTGGCAAGGCCCGAGACCGTGGCCGCCCATGCGGTGCTCGCCGTCGCCGTTGCCGAGGAAGACGTAGCAGCCCGGCTTGGCTTGCAGCATGAACGCGAAGTCTTCGGCGCCCATGGTCGGCTCGACATCCGTGTCGACGTTGTCCGCGCCGACGGTCGCGCGCATCGCCTCGACCGCGAACGCCGTCTCGGCCGGGTGGTTGATCAGCGGCGGGTAATTGCGCTTGAACGTGAAGTCGACGCTGGCGTTGAAGCCGCTCGCCACGCCGCTTGCGATCTCGCCCATGCGGCGCTCGATCAGGTCGAGTACGACGGTCGAGAAGGTGCGCACGGTGCCGATCATGACGGCTTCGTCGGGGATGACGTTGGTGGCGCTGCCGGCGTGGATCTGCGTGATCGACAGCACGGCGGTGTCGAGCGGGTTCTTTTCGCGCGAGACGATGGTCTGCCAGCTCTGCGCGATCTGCACCGCCGTCATCACCGGGTCGATGCCGCGGTGCGGCTGGGCCGCGTGCGCGCCCTTGCCTTTCACGACCAGGCGGAACTCGTTACTGGATGCCATCATCGGCCCTTCGACCACGCCGAAGCTGCCGGCGCGCAGGCCCGGCCAGTTGTGCATGCCGTACACCGCGTCCATCGGGAACTTGTCGAACAACCCATCTTCGATCATGCGGCGCGCGCCGGCGCCGCCTTCCTCGGCGGGTTGAAAGATGAGATACACGGTGCCGTCGAAGTTGCGATGACGCGACAAATAGTGGGCTGCGCCCAACAGCATTGCCGTATGACCGTCGTGGCCGCATGCATGCATCTTGCCCGCATGGCGCGACGCATGCTCAAATGTGTTGAGTTCCTGCATGGGCAGCGCATCCATGTCGGCGCGCAAGCCGATGGCCTTGCCGGATGTGCCATTCTTGATGATGCCGACCACGCCGGTGACGCCCAGGCCGCGCACGACCGGGATGCCCCATTCGGTCAGGCGGGCGGCGACGACGTCGGCCGTGCGTTGTTCTTCGTAGCAGAGTTCGGGATGGGCGTGGATGTCGCGCCGGATCGCTTCGAGCTCGGACTGGAATGCGAGAATGGGTTCGACGATTCTCATTCATGTTCTCCCTGTTGGCGCTTTGCCGACCTGGCAATGCATGTTTGGAACTATTGTAGTCCTTCCGCCAGGGCGCTGACCAGACCCCTCACGGCAGTCTCAGGAATCGTATAAAGTATTGGTTTCTCGACGTTTTTTCCCGGATTGATTTAATGACCAAGACCCTCGTCAGGGCCACCTGCCCGCATGACTGCCCCGATACCTGCGCCATCCTCGTCACCGTGGAGGATGGCGTGGCGACCGAGGTCAAGGGCGATCCGGACCACCCGACCACGGCCGGCGTGCTGTGCACCAAGGTGTCGCGCTACGTCGACCGCACCTATCACCCCGACCGCCTGCTGCACCCGATGCGCCGCGTCGGCAAGAAGGGGGAAGGAAAATTCGAACGCATCACGTGGGACCAGGCACTGGATGAGATCGCCGCGCGCCTGAAGCCGATCGCCGAACGCGATCCGCAAGCCATCCTGCCCTACAGCTATTGCGGCACCATGGGCCTGGTGCAGGGCGAGGCGATGGCGATGCGCTTCTTCAACCAGCTCGGCGCTTCCTTCCTGGACCGCACCGTGTGCGCCACCGCCGGCTTTACCGGCTACAAATACACGATCGGCGGCTCGATCGGCACCGACCTCGAACACTTCCAGGACGCCAAGCTGATCCTGATCTGGGGCGGCAACCCGATCGCCTCGAACCTGCACTTCTGGATGCGCGCGCAGGAAGCCAAGCGCCGCGGCGCCAAGCTGATCGCGATCGACCCGTACCGCTCGCTAACCGCCGAGAAGTGCCACCAGCACATCGCCGTGCTGCCCGGCACCGACAGCGCGCTGGCGCTGGGCATGATGCACGTGCTGGTCAAGGAAAACCTGGTCGACCACGACTACATCGAACGCCACACGCTCGGTTTCGGCCAGCTCAAGGACCGCATCGCCGAATGGACGCCGGAGCGCACCGCCGAAACCTGCGGCATCAGCGTCGACGAAGTCGTCAACCTGGCGCGCGAATATGGCGAAACGGCGCGGCGCAATGAACCGGTGGCGATCCGCGTCAACTACGGCTTGCAGCGCGTGCGCGGCGGCGGCATGGCGGTGCGTAACATCGCCTGCCTGCCGGCGCTGGTCGGCGCCTGGCGCCATGCGGCCGGCGGCATCCAGCTGTCGACCTCGGGTTCGTTCCCGTCGAACAAGCTGGCGCTGCAGCGCCCGGACCTGCTGCGCGGGCGCCTGCCACGCACGATCAACATGACGACCATCGGCGACGACCTGCTCAAGGAAGCCTCGCCCGAATTCGGCCCGAAGGTCGAAGCCGTGATCGTCTACAACGCCAACCCGCTGGCGATCGCGCCGGATTCGAACAAGGTGCAGCGCGGCTTCGAGCGCGAAGATTTGTTTACCGTGGTGCTGGAACACTTCCAGACCGACAGCGCCGACTACGCCGACATCCTGCTGCCGGCCACCACCCAGCTCGAGCACGTCGATGCGCACCTGGCCTACGGCCACCTGTACATGATGGCGAATAACGCAGCGATTGCGCCGCTGGGCGAATCGAAGCCGAATACCGAGATCTTCCGTCTGCTCGCGCAGCGCATGGGCTTTACCGATCCGGCTTTCCTCGAGACGGATGACCAGCTGGCCGCGCAAGCCTTCGACAAGAAGCACCAGCGCGCCGTGCACTTCGACTGGGAATCGCTCAAGCAGAAGGGCTGGGAAAAGCTGAACATGCCGGCGGCGCCGTTTGCCGAAGGCGGTTTCCCGACGCCGTCGGGCAAGTGCGAGTTTTACTCGGCGTCGATGCTGGCCGATGGCCTCGACCCGCTGCCGGCCTACATCGCGAATTACGAATCCGTGGCCTCGAATCCCGAACTGGCGGCCAGGTACCCGTTGGCGATGATTTCGCCGCCGGCACGGAACTTCCTCAACTCAACTTTTGTCAATGTCCAGAGCCTTCGTGCAACGGAAGGCGAGCCGCACCTGGACATCCATCCCCTCGACGCCGCAGAACGCGGCATTCAGGACAAGGAGATGGTACGCATCTTCAACGACCGGGGCTCGTTCGTCGCGCGCGCCCGCGTCACCGCCAGAGCGCGGGCCGGCCTGGTGGTCGGCCTGTCGATCTGGTGGAAGAAGCTCGCCAGCGACGGCAAGAACGCCAACGAAGTCACCAGCCAGCGCCTGACCGACATGGGGCGGGCGCCCACTTTCTACGACACCCTGGTGCAAGTCGAAAAGGCTGCACCATGAACCCGACAAATGAAACTTATGCGAATCACCCCGTGGTTCCGCACCGTGCTGCTTGCAGGCACGGCGGCGGGGCTGCTGGCCAGCTGCTCGACGCTGGGCTACTACACCCAGGCGGCGCAAGGCCAGCTTGAACTCCTGTCGGACTCACGTCCGATCGACGACTGGATCGCCGACCCCGGCACCAGTACCAAACTGCGCCATCGGCTCGAGACGGCGCGCCAGATCCGCCGCTTCGCCGTTAGCGAAATGGCTTTACCGGATAACAACAGCTACAAGACCTACACCGCGCTCAAACGGCCTTATGTGCTGTGGAACGTGGTCGCCACGCCCGAGCTGTCGCTGCGTCCGCTCGAATGGTGCTTCCCGGTGGCCGGCTGCGTCGACTACCGCGGCTACTACAGCAAGGACGCCGCGATGGCGTACGCCAAGCAATTGCGCGCCGAGGGCGACGACGTCGAAGTCGGCGGCGTGGCCGCGTATTCGACGCTCGGCTGGTTCAGCGACCCGCTCATCTCCACCTTCATCAACTACCCGGACGGCGAACTGGCGCGCATGATCTTTCATGAACTGGCGCACCAGGTCGTGTACGCGCCGGGTGACTCGCAGTTCAACGAATCGTTCGCCTCGACGGTGGAAGAGGTCGGCGTCGAGCGCTGGATGGAGCGCTTCGGCAACCAGCAGATGCGCGACGCCTACGCGCGCTACCAGAGCCGCAAGAAGGATTTTCTCGCCTTGCTGATGAAGTACCGCAAGGCGCTCGAGCAGAACTATGCGCTGATCGACCGCAGCGACGCCGAAAAGCGCGTGGTCAAGGCGCGCCTGTTCCAGGAGCTGAAGGACGAGTACCAGGTCCTGAAAGGCAATTGGGGCGGCTACGTCGGCTACGACCGCTTCTTCGAGCAGCCGCTGTCGAACGCCCACCTGGCTTCGATCGCGACCTACGAAGACTTCGTGCCGGCCTTCCGCACGCTGCTGCAGAGGGAAGGCAGCTTCCCGCGCTTCTACAAGGAGGTCAAGCGCCTGTCCGAACTGGATCGCGCCGACCGGCACCGCATCCTGAAGGCAATGTCCAGGCCGATGCTGAACGCGCCGCTGATGGTGCAGCGCAGCGAAACGCCGCTACCTGTCGGGCGCTAGAATTCGTGTTCGAATCGCTCTGAAAATGCTTGCTATCGGGAGCCGTGCCCGATAGCATCATAATTAGCAGCACAGCACGACCGTGCGTTTTTTTTCGGTCGGGCAGCCAATACAGAAGATAAAGACACTCGAGACAGGCACCCGATGGACAAGATCTGGCTGAAGTCGTACCCACCCGGCGTTCCCGCCGACATCGATCCCGATCAATACGGTTCGCTGGTGCAGATTCTGGAAGAGTCGTTCCAGAAGTACGCCGCCAACAATGCCTTCGTCTGCATGGACAAGTTCCTGACCTATGCGGAACTGGACGCCATGTCGAAGCGCCTGGCGGCCTGGCTGCAAAGCCGCGGCATGGCCAAGGGCGCGCGTGTCGCGGTGATGATCCCGAACGTGCTGCAATACCCGGTGGCGCTGGCCGCGATCCTGCGCGCCGGCTACACGGTCGTCAACGTCAATCCGCTGTACACGCCGCGCGAGCTCGAGCACCAGCTCAAGGATTCGGGCAGCGAAGCCATCATCGTGCTCGAGAACTTCGCGCACACGGTGCAGCAGGTGCTCGGCAAGACGCCGGTGCGCCACGTGGTCGTGGCCAGCATGGGCGAGCTGCTGGGCGGCGTGAAGGGCATGCTGGTCGACTTCGTGGTCCGCAACGTCAAGAAGATGGTGCCGGACTTCACGATCCCGCACATGGTGCGCTTCAAGGATGCGCTGGCGCAGGGCGCGAAGATGCCGTTCAAGCCGGTGGCCTTGAGCGGCGCCGACGTCGCCTTCCTGCAGTACACCGGCGGCACCACCGGCGTGTCGAAAGGCGCCACGCTGACGCACCGGAACGTGATCGCCAACGTGCTGCAGACCGAAGCCTGGTCCGCCCCGGCGATGGGCCAGCCGCCGATCGTCGACTTCCCGACCATCGTCTGCGCGCTGCCGCTGTACCACATCTTCGCGCTGACGGCCTGCGCGCTGTGGGGCATGCGCGTGGGGGCGCTGAACATCCTGATCCCGAATCCGCGCGACATCGGCGGCTTCGTCAAGGAGCTGGCCAAGTACAAGATCAACATGCTGCCGGCGGTAAACACGCTGTACAACGCGCTGGTCAACCACCCCGGCTTCCGCCACGTCGACTTTTCCGGGCTGAAGGTCAGCAACGGCGGCGGCATGGCGGTGCAGAAGGCGGTCGACGACAAGTGGCACGAGATCACCGGCACCCACATCATCGAGGGCTACGGCCTGTCCGAGACCGCGCCGGTGGCGACCTGCAACCGCTGCGACGCGCCCGGCTTTACCGGCACCATCGGCCTGCCGGTGCCGTCGACCGACATCGCCATCGTCGACGACGACGGCAAGCCGCTGCCGGTCGGCAGCGTCGGCGAGATCGCGATCCGTGGCCCGCAGGTGATGACGGGCTACTGGAACCGCCCGGACGAAACCGCCAAGGTCATGACCTTCGATGGTTTCTTCAAGTCGGGCGACGTCGGCATCATGGACGAGCAGGGCTACGTCAAGATCGTCGACCGCAAGAAGGACATGATTCTGGTTTCCGGCTTCAACGTCTATCCGAACGAACTGGAAGCGGTGATCGCGCAGCATGAGGGCGTGCTCGAATGCGCGGCGATCGGCGTGCCGGACGAGCATTCCGGCGAGGCGGTCAAGGTGTTCGTGGTCAAGAAGGACCCGGACCTCACGGCCGAACAGCTGATGGACTACTGCAAGCAGGAGTTCACCGGCTACAAGAGACCGAAGTACATCGAATTCCGCGACGAGCTGCCGAAGACCAACGTCGGCAAGATCCTGCGCCGCGCGCTGCGCGAGGAAAAGCAGGCGGCATAAAACGTAACGGCAATGCGACGACAAGGACCGCCCGCCAAGCCGGGCGGTTTTTTCGTCGAACGACACATCAAGACAAGACAAGAAACGAGGCAAAACAATGGACAAATTCTGGCTGAAGTCGTACGAGGCGGGCGTGCCGACGGAGATCGACTGGACGCAATACCGCTCGCTGACGCACCTGCTGGAAGAAGCCTTCCACAAATACGCCGATCGCAAGGCGTACGCCTGCATGGGCAAGTCCATGACGTTCGCCGAACTCGATCGCCTGTCCGGGCAGATGGGCGCCTGGCTGCAATCGCGCGGTTTGCAGCCAGGCGCGCGCGTGGCGATCATGCTGCCGAACGTGCTGCAGTATCCGGTGGCGATGGCCGCCGTGCTGCGCGCCGGCTACACCATCGTCAACGTCAATCCGCTGTACACGCCGCGCGAGCTGCAGCACCAGCTGGCCGACTCGGGCGCCGAGGCGCTGGTGGTGCTGGAAAACTTCGCCCACGTCGCGGCCGAGGTGCTGGGCCACACCCAGGTCAAGCAGGTGATCGTGGCCAGCATGGGCGACCTGCTGGGCGCCAAGGGCGCGATCGTCAACTTCGTCGTGCGCCGCGTGAAGAAGATGGTGCCGGCCTGGTCGATGCCGGGCGCGGTGCCGTTCAAGCGCATGCTGGCCGAAGGTGCGCGCCTGCAGCTCAAGCCGGTCGAGGTCGGCCATGAGGATGTCGCCTTCTTGCAGTACACCGGCGGCACCACCGGCGTGTCGAAGGGGGCGGTGCTCAAGCACAAGCAGGTGATCGCCAACGTGCTGCAGAACGAAGCCTGGTTCGGCCCGACGCTGGCGAAGCTGCCGGCCGGTCATCCGCCGCAGTTCGTGTGCGCGCTGCCGCTGTACCACATCTACGCCCTGACCGTGTGCGCGCTGCTCGGCCTGCGCGTGGGCGGCATGAATTTGCTGGTCCCGAACCCGCGCGACATCCCCGGCTTCATCAAGGAGCTGAAAAACTACCGCATCAACATTTTCCCGGCCGTGAACACGCTGTACAACGGCCTGCTGAACAACCCCGACTTCGCCAACCTGGACTTTTCCGGCCTGGCGGTGTGCCCGGGCGGCGGCATGGCGGTGCAGAAGGCGGTGGCCGACAAGTGGCTGAAACTCACCGGCATCCCGATCGTCGAAGGCTACGGCTTGTCCGAGACCTCGCCGGTGGTGACCGCGAACCGCTGCGACATCACCGACTTCACCGGCACCATCGGCCTGCCTCTGCCCTCGACCGAGGTGCGCATCCTCGACGAAGCCAGCCAGGACGTCCCGTTCGGCACGCCGGGAGAAATTGCGGTGCGCGGCCCGCAGGTGATGGCCGGCTACTGGAACCGCCCGGACGAAACCGCCAAGGTCATGACCGCGGACGGCTACTTCAAGACCGGCGACATCGGCGTGATGAACGAGCAGGGCTACGTCAAGATCGTCGACCGCAAGAAGGACATGATCCTGGTCTCCGGCTTCAACGTGTACCCGAACGAAGTCGAGGACGTGGTCGCGGCGCACCCGGGCGTGCTGGAAGTGGCCTGCGTCGGCGTGCCGGACGAGCATTCGGGCGAGGCGGTCAAGCTGTACGTGGTCAAGCGCGACAAGGGCCTGAACAAGGACGTGCTGGTCGAATACTGCCGCGAGCAGCTGACCGGCTACAAGCGGCCGAAGTACATCGAGTTCCGCGAGACCCTGCCCAAGACCAACGTCGGCAAGATCCTGCGGCGCGAGCTGCGGGATGAGAAGCAGACGGCTTAGACCTCCACGCCCGGCTTCCCATCCGCGACCCGGAATGCCGCCAGCTCGCGCTGCGCGGTGTGCGGGTCGTGCACTTCGTCCAGCCCCATGAAGCGCGCCCGCGTTTCCCTGGGCGTGATCTCCAAAAACATGTAGCCACGCTTGTCGCTGCGCCCGTACTTGATGTGCGGGTTCATCGCCACGTACTCGCGCGTGCGCTGCAGCGGGGCGCCGGAGGAAGGCGCCGCACGGACGATCGAGGCGGCGCCGGCGGCCGCAAACGCAGCCGAGGTGCGCGCCGCGTTCAACAGGAAAAGACGGCGCTCGATCGTCTGCGGGCGCGGCTTATTCGACGATCAGCGAATCCAGCGGCGGCAGCTGGCGCGGCTTGCGGTCCTCGCCGGTGGCGACATAGGTCAACGTCGCCTCGGTGACTTTTACCACGTGGGTCTGCAGGCGGTTGCGTTCGGCGTAGACTTCGACGTAGACGGTGATCGAGGTGTTGCCGACCTTGACGACGTCGGCGTAGAAGGAAAGCAGGTCGCCGACGAACACCGGATTCTTGAACAGGAAGGAATTGACGGCGATGGTGGCCACGCGGCCATTGGCGCGGCGTACGGCCGGCAGCGAGCCGGCGACGTCGACCTGGGCCATGATCCAGCCCCCGAACACATCCCCGTAGACGTTGGCGTCGGCCGGGGAGGGCATCATCCGCAGCACCGGCATTTTTCCTTCGGGCAGGCGAACAGTGGATGGGGTCTGGTTTTCTGGCTGAGTCATCTTGAAATCTCGTTAAAAGCTACAATCAACCGTGGATTGAACCATACATTTTGAAATCTTGTCATGCGACGCTCATCTCCTAGTTCCACCCCGCCCCCGAACGACCCCAACGCCCAGCGCAACGACTGGGCCACCATCCGCACGCTGCTGCCCTACCTGTGGGTCTACAAATGGCGCGCCATCGCCGCGCTGGTCTGCCTGGTCGGCGCCAAGGTCGCCAACATCGGCGTGCCGCTGGTGATGAAGAAGATCATCGACCAGCTCAGCATCACGCCGACGCACCCGCGCGCGCTGCTGGTGCTGCCGCTCGCGGCGCTGGTCGCCTACGGCCTGCTGCGCTTTTCGACCACGCTGTTCACCGAGCTGCGCGAGTTCCTGTTCGCGCGCGTGACGCAGCGCGCGGTGCGCACGATCGCGCTACGCGTGTTCCGCCACCTGCACGCGCTGTCGCTGCGTTTTCACTTGAACCGCCAGACCGGGGGCATGACGCGCGACATCGAGCGCGGCACGCGCGGCGTCAGCTCGCTGGTGTCGTATTCGCTGTTCTCGATCCTGCCGACGCTGGTCGAGATCAGCCTGGTGCTGGGCTACCTGGCGCTGCACTACGATAAATCGTTCGCGCTGATCACCCTGGCGGCGCTGGCCACCTACATCGTCTTCACCATCGTCGTGACCGAGTGGCGCACCCACTTCCGGCGCACGATGAACGAGCTCGATTCCAAGGCCAACACGCGCGCGGTCGATTCGCTGATCAACTACGAGACGGTCAAGTACTTCAGCAACGAAGACTACGAAGCCAAGCGCTACGACGAAGGCCTGCAGAACTACGAAGCGGCCGCGGTGCGCTCGCAGACGTCGCTGTCGATGCTCAACAGCGGCCAGTCCCTGATCATCGCGGCGGCCGTCACCGCGATCCTGTGGCGCGCCACCTCCGGCGTGATCGACGGGACCATGACCCTGGGCGACCTGGTGCTGGTGAACTCGTTCATGCTGCAGCTGTACATCCCGCTGAACTTCCTGGGCGTGATCTACCGCGAGATCAAGCAGAGCCTGGCCGACATGGAGCGCCTGTTCGCACTGCTCGAGCAGAACCGCGAAGTGGCCGACTCGAAGGACGCGAAACCGCTGGTCACGCACGGCGCCCAGGTCGAGTTCTCGCACGTCGAATTCAGCTACGACCCGAAGCGCCAGATCCTGTTCGACGTCGACTTCACCATCCCGGCCGGCACCACCACCGCCGTGGTCGGCCACAGCGGCTCGGGCAAGTCGACCTTGTCGCGCCTGCTGTACCGCTTCTACGACGTGCAGCAGGGCTCGATCCGCATCGATGGCCAGGACCTGCGCCACGTGACCCAGGACTCGCTGCGCCACGCGATCGGCATCGTCCCGCAGGACACGGTGCTGTTCAACGACACCATCGAATACAACATCGCCTACGGCCGCCCGGGCGCCTCGCGCGCGGATATCGTCGCGGCGGCGCGCGCAGCCTCGATCCACGAGTTCATCGAAAGCCTGCCCGATGGCTATGCGACAATGGTGGGTGAGCGCGGCCTGAAGCTGTCCGGCGGCGAAAAGCAGCGCGTGGCGATCGCGCGCACGCTGCTCAAGAATCCCGCGATCCTGATCTTCGACGAAGCGACGTCCGCCCTGGACTCGAAGTCGGAGCAGGCGATCCAGGCCGAGCTCAAGGAAATCGCGAAGCAGCGCACCACGCTGGTGATCGCGCACCGCCTGTCGACCATCGCCGATGCCGGCCAGATCCTGGTGCTGGACCACGGCCGCATCGTCGAGCGCGGCACGCACGCGGCGCTGCTCGCGGCAGATGGGCTCTACAAGCAGATGTGGGACCGGCAGCAGGCAAGGCAGGACGAAGCGCTGGCGTCGCCGTCGGTCGAACTCGAACAAGACTAGGACATAAACAAGATGGAAAACCAGATCGTCGAGATCGACATGGCGAACGTGGGGCACGGCAACCCGGCCTGGATCGCCGCTCTGGAAGCGGGCAAGGTGCTGTACTTCCCGAACTTCGCCGAGCACGGCTTCAAGCCGCAGAAGGAAGAGCTGGCGCTGTTTCGCGAAGATATCCGCGACCCGAAAAGCCGCAACATCAGCCTCGATTCGAGCGGCAAATTGAAAGGCGCGGTCGGCGGCGACGACGTGCAGACGATGATGGCCGGGATGATCGGGCGCTTCCGCGCCGAGGCCGAGGGCCTGCTGGGCAACCTGGTGCCGCGCTACGGCGAGCACCTGCGCCGCGGCGCCGTGAGCTTCCGCCCATCCAAGGTCGAGACGCGCGTGCAGTCCTGGCGCGCCGACGACCGCCGCATGCACGTCGACGCTTTCCCGTCGCGTCCGAACCGCGGCGAGCGCCTGCTGCGCGTGTTCACCAACGTCAACCTGGAAGGCGCGCCGCGCGTGTGGCGCGTCGGCGAGCCGTTCGAGGATGTCGCCAAGCGCTTCCTGCCGCGCGTGAAAAAATACGTGCCGTGGCAGGCCAAGGCGCTCAACGCACTGGGCGTGACCAAGTCGCTGCGCAGCGAGTACGATCACCTGATGCTGCAGCTGCACGACGCCATGAAGGCCGATCTCGATTATCAAAAGAACGCGCCGCAGGTGACCTTCAACTTCCCGCCGGGCTGCGCCTGGGTGTGCTTCTCGGACCAGGCCTCGCACGGCGTCATGGCGGGCCAGTACATGATGGAGCACACGCTGCAGCTGTCGCCGATGCAGCAGTACGACAAGGATGCGAGCCCGCTGGCGATCCTGACGCGGCTGCAGGGGCATGCGTTGATCTGATGGCGGCAGCATGAGCCGATAAAAAAAAGCCGCCCTCGGGCGGCTTTTTCGTGCGCGGAAACGCAGATCAGTAGGTGTAGAACATCCGCTGAATCTCTTTGGTATTGCTGGTCTTGGTCAGCGCCAGCATCAGGAGGATGCGCGCCTTCTGCGGATTGAGCGTATCGGCCACCACGAAGTCCAGCTGGTCGTCGTTGGCCTCGCCGTTGCGCGCGACGATGCCCTGGCCCACGCGGCTCGAGCGCACGATCACGATGCCCTTGTCGTGCGCGGCGGAGAGGGCCGGACGCACCTTGATCGGCAGGCTGCCGTCGCCCACGCCCGCGTGCACGATGCCCTTGGCGCCGGCTGCCACGAAGGCGTTGACCGCGGTCGGGTCGACGTTGGCGTAGGTGTAGGCGATGTCCACGCGCGGCAGCGCGTTCAGGTTCGTGACGTCGAACTCGGTGTCGACCGTGTTCTTGCGGGTCGAGGCGCGGTAGAAGTGCGGCTGGCCGCCGATCACGTAGCCCAGCATGCCCAATTCCGGCGTCTTGAAGGTGTCCAGCGTCGTGGTGTTGGTCTTGGTGACTTCGCGCGCGGCGTTGATCTGGTCGTTCATCACCACCAGCACGCCCTTGCCGACGGCTTCCTGGCTGCCGGCCGTGATCACCGCGTTGTACAGGTTGATCGGGCCGTCGGCCGACATCGCGGTCGACGGACGCATCGCGCCGACCACCACCACGGGCTTCTTGCTCTTGACCACCAGGTCGAGGAAGTAGGCGGTTTCTTCGATGGTGTCGGTGCCGTGGGTGATCACGACGCCGTCCACGTCCGCGCGCGCGAGCAGGGTGTTGACGCGCTTGGCCAGCAGCAGCCACTGGGCGTCGCCCATGTTCTCGCTGGCGATCTGCATGGTCTGCTCGCCGCTCACGTGGGCGACCTTCTGCAGCTCGGGCACGGCCTTGATCAGTGCGTCGACGCCGACCGTGGCGGCGGTGTAGCCGACCGTGGTGGTGCTGGTGGCCCCGGTGCCGGCGATGGTGCCGCCGGTGGCCAGGATCACCACGTTCGGGAGTTTAGGCGCGGTGTTCTGGGCTTGGGAGCCGAGGGCGAACACGCACAGGAACAGCGCGGCCAGCGCGCGTGCGGACTTCAGGTACATGCGATCTCCTAACGATTGGAAGGCAAACAAAAAAGGCTTTCCTGAGACGGAAAGCCTTGTGATACGGAATATCGGTTCAGCGCAGCGGCGCGGTGGCCACGTCCTTGTCGGCGTTGGCCGGATCGACCGGATCTGTCGGATTTGACAGATCCCCTTCCCACTTCGCGACCACGGCGGTGGCAATGCCGTTGCCGATCACGTTGGTGGCCGAGCGGCCCATGTCGAGGAAGTGGTCGATGCCGAGCAGGAGCAGCAGGCCCGCTTCAGGGATGTGGAACTGGTTCAGCGTGGCGGCGATCACGACCAGCGAGGCGCGTGGCACGCCTGCCATGCCCTTCGAGGTCAGCATCAGCACCAGCATCATCGTCATCTGGGTCGACAGCGGCACCTCGATGCCGTAGGCCTGGGCGATGAACAGCGTCGCGAAGGTGCAGTACATCATCGACCCGTCCAGGTTGAACGAGTAACCGATCGGCAGCACGAAGGCGGCCAGGCGGTTCTTGACGCCGAAGCGCTCCAGGCCTTCCAGCGTCTTCGGGTAAGCCGCTTCCGACGAGGCGCAGGTGAAGGCCAGGATGGCCGGCTCGCGCAGCAGGCCGAGGAGTTTCAGGATGCGCGGGCCGACGAACAGCACGCCGATCGCGATCAGCACGCACCACAGCAGCGCGATGCCGAGGTAGAACTCGCCCATGAACTTGCCGTAGGTGCTCAGCACGCCGACGCCGCTGGTGGCGACCACGCCGGCCACCGCCGCGAACACGGCGAACGGTGCGAAGTTCATCACGTAGCCGGTCACCTTCAGCATCACGTGGGCGGCGCCGTCGATCACGTCGATCATCGGATTGGCGCGCGCGCCGACCGCGGCAGCGCCGGTGCCGAAGAAGATCGCGAAGATCACGATCTGCAGGATCTCGTTCTTGGCCATGCCGTCGATGATCGAGGTCGGCACCAGGTGGGTGATGAAGTCCTTCAGCGTCAGGCCGGAGGCGGTCACGCCCGAGGAGGCGCCGGCGTCCGGCAGGTGGCCGGCCAGCGCCATCGCGTCGCCGGGGCGGAACAGGTTCACCAGGATCAGGCCCAGGGTCAGCGACAGCAGCGAGGCGATCACGAACCAGCCGAGGGCCTTGACGCCGATGCGGCCGACTTCCTTCGCATCGCCCATCTTGGCGATGCCGACCACCAGCGTGGTGAACACCAGCGGCGCGATGATCATCTTGATCAGGCGGAGGAACAACTGCGTCACCAGCGACAGCGTATCGGCGAAGCCGGCCGTGTCCTTCATGCTGACGTTGGCCACATAGCCCACGGCGATGCCGAGCACCAGGCCCACGAGGATCCAGGTGGTCAGGCGGTTTCGATTGTTCATAGGGTTCCTCTGTGGTGACCGCAGGGCGGCGGCCGGGATCGTCCAGCTTTTCGCCCCCGACTTCGGGCACAATCGCGAGACAGGGGTTGTTTGACTCGCGGCGCCGGTCGATGCTGAAGATATTGACAAGTTCCGCAGTATCCTAGGGGCCGATTGTGCTGTCAAGCACGCTCAAGTCCTTACAAATACACGACAATACAGTTTTACGGAACGGTGCGCGAATGATCGAAATCGACAATGTCAGCAAATGGTACGGCACCTTCCAAGTGCTCCAGGATTGCAGCACCCGGGTGGCGCGCGGCGAGGTGGTCGTCGTGTGCGGGCCGTCCGGCTCGGGCAAGTCGACACTGATCAAGACCGTCAACGGCCTCGAGCCGTTCCAGCAGGGCGCGATCCGCGTCGACGGCGTCCCGGTCGGCGCGCCCGGGACGGACCTGCCGGCGCTGCGCGCGCGCATCGGCATGGTGTTCCAGAATTTCGAGCTGTTCCCGCACTTGTCGGTGCGCGACAATCTGACGCTGGCCCAGGTCAAGGTATTGAAACGCTCGCGCGAGGAGGCGCTCGCCAACGGCCTCAAATACCTGGACCGGGTCGGCCTGCTGGCGCACCAGGACAAATTCGCGTCCCAGCTTTCGGGCGGCCAGCAGCAGCGCGTGGCGATCGCGCGCGCGCTGGCGATGGACCCGGTGGCGATGCTGTTCGACGAACCCACCTCCGCGCTCGACCCGGAGATGGTCGGCGAGGTGCTGGACGTGATGGTCGGCCTGGCCCAGGAAGGCATGACGATGATGGTAGTGACCCACGAGATGGGCTTCGCGCGCAAGGTCGCCGGCCGCGTGGTGTTCATGGACCGCGGCCACATCGTCGAGGACAGCGCCAAGGAGGCGTTCTTCACGGCGCCGCAGTCGGAGCGGGCGCGCGAGTTTTTGGCGCGAATCATTCACTGAGCATTCACTGAGCACTCTGACAAGCCAGGGCAAAACGCGCTCGTAACGCGTGCCGCCACCGGGCGACACGGGTAAAATGCCGGGGTTCGCAATCCGAGAGCCGCCATGTCCACCATCGAATCCCCCGACACCCTCACCCTCATCCGCCCCGACGACTGGCACCTGCACCTGCGCGACGGCGCGACGCTGGCCAGCGTGCTGCCGCACACCGCGCGCCAGTTCGCGCGCGCGATCGTCATGCCGAACCTCAAGCCGCCGGTCACCACCGCCGCCGCCGCCATCGGCTACCGCGAGCGCATCCTGGCCGCGCTGCCGGAGGGGATGCGTTTCGAGCCGCTGATGACGCTGTACCTGACCGACAACACGGAGCCGGACGAGATCCGCCGCGCCGTCGACACCGGCTTCATCCACGCCGTGAAACTGTACCCGGCCGGCGCCACCACCAACTCGGCGGCCGGCGTGACCGACCTGCGCAAGTGCTACAAGACGCTCGAGGTGATGCAGGAACTCGACATGCCGCTGCTGGTGCACGGCGAAGTGACCGATCACGAGATCGACCTGTTCGACCGCGAAGCCGTGTTCATCGAGCGCGTGATGCGTCCGCTGCGCCGCGACTTCCCGGAATTGAAGATCGTGTTCGAGCACATCACGACCAAGGATGCGGCCGAGTACGTGGCCGAGGCCGAAGGCCCGATCGCCGCGACCATCACCGCGCACCACCTGCTGTACAACCGCAACGCGATCTTCAAGGGCGGCATCAACCCGCATTACTACTGCCTGCCGGTCCTCAAGCGCGAGGTGCACCGCCTGGCGCTGGTGACCGCTGCGACCAGCGGCGACGAGCGGTTCTTCCTCGGCACCGACTCGGCCCCGCACGCCGTGCACGCCAAGGAATCGGCATGCGGCTGCGCCGGCTGCTACACCGCGCTGCACGCGATGGAGCTGTACGCCACCGCCTTCGAGCAGGCCGGCGCGCTGGACAAGCTGGAAGCGTTCGCCAGCCTGAACGGTCCGAGCTTCTACGACCTGCCGGTCAACCAGGACACGATCACCCTCAAGCGCGAAGCCTGGACCATCCCGCCGAGCGTGCCGATGGGCGAGGACCAGCTGGTGCCGCTCAACGGCGGCGAACAGCTCGGCTGGAAGATGCTGTAAGCGCCGATGTTCGAGGCGTTCGCGCAGATCGATTGGGCGCGCCCGTGGTACGACGCGGTGCGCCCTAGCTTCGACAGCCTCGGCCTGGAAGCGAGCGCGGACGGCTTCTTCATCGACGCCTTCAATATCAACGCGGCCCGGCTGGCGCTGCATAACCAGGCCGGCCAGCCGATCCGCTTCATCCCGCAGGACGATCTGCCGCCAGGGGTCGCCTACGAAGCGCACATCGGCGCCACCGGCTGCGTGCCCACGCGCGACAACCTGCACGACTTCTTCAACGGCCTGGTCTGGCAGACCTTCCCGCTCATCAAGCGCGAGCTGAACGCCCTGCAGGCCGCCCAAATCGCGCGCGCGGGCGTCACGCAGGCGCGCGGGCCCGCGCGCGACGCCGCCACCATCTTCGATGAGAACGCCGCGCTGCTGGTGGCGCGCGACGACGAGGCCGGCCGGGCGCTGGTCGACGGTCTGCGCGCCCATGAATGGCACGACACATTATTCTTACGGCGCGACGCTTTCCTGCGCGACGCCCAATGCTGGCTGTTCGGCCACGCGCTGATGGAAAAGCTGGTGGCCCCGCGCAAGGCAATCACGGCGCACGTGCGCGTGCTGTTCGCGCCCGCGGCCTGGTTCGGCCTGGACTGGGACGCCCGCCGCGCCTGGATCGATGCGCAGGTGGCCGCCACGCTGGCGCGGGAAGGCTTGAGCACGGCCGGCTTCACGCCGTTGCAGGTGCTGGGCGTGCCGGGCTGGTGGCCCGGGCAGGATGAAGCGTTTTACCTGGATCAGAGCGTATTCCGGCCGAAGCGGCCGGACAAACACCCAAACCCGAAGGAGGGAGCATGACTGATGTGGTTCGTTGGGGCATCCTGAGTACCGGCAGGATCGCCAAGACCTTTGCGACGGCATTGCGCGACACGCCGGGTGCGGTGCTGACGGGCGTCGGCTCGCGCGCGCTCGCGGATGCGCAGGCGTTCGCGGACGAGTTCGGCGGCAAGGCCTATGGCTCGTACGAGGAACTGGCGTCCGCCGATGACGTCGACCTGATCTACGTCGGCACGCCGCACCCGATGCACGCGGCGAACGTGCGCATGGCGCTCGAAGCCGGCAAGGGCGTGCTGTGCGAGAAGCCGTTCACCATGAACCGCGCGGAAGCGGAAGAACTGGTCGCGCTGGCGCGCGCGCAACAGCTGTTCCTGATGGAGGCGATGTGGACGCGCTTCATGCCGGCGCTGGCCGAGGTGCGCCGCATCGTCGCGTCCGGCGAGATCGGCGCCGTGCATCACGTCAGCGCGGAACTCGGCTTCAAGTCCGACGCCGGCCCCGAGCATCGCCTGTTCAACCCCGAGCTGGGCGGCGGCGCGCTGCTCGACATCGGCATCTATCCGCTGTCGATCGCGGTGGCGCTGCTCGGTCCGGTGGAAAAGGTGACGGCGCAGGCCGAACTGGGCGCCACCGGCGTCGACGAGCAGACCGGCTTCCTGCTGCGTCACGCGGGCGGCGGCATGTCGGTGTGCAGCTGCTCGCTGCGCGCCAACCTGCCGAGCGAACTGACCATCGCCGGCGAGCGCGGGCACGTGCGCATGAACACCAAGTTCCACCACACGGATACGCTGACCGTGGTGCATGCCGCCGGCATCGCGCGCACCGTGCCGACGCCCTTTCTCGGCAACGGCTACGTGCACGAGGCGATCGAGGCCGGGCGCTGCTGGCGCGCGGGCCTGATCGAAAGCCCGGGCATGAGCCACGACGATACGCTGGCCCTGATGGGCGTGATGGACGAGGTGCGGCGCCAGATCGGCGTGACCTATTCGGCCGACCAGGCCAAGACCGAGGAGTGAGCATGGCAGTCAACAAGAAGGATCCGCGTTCGGCGGGACGTATCAAGCGTTTGAAGCCGCGCCAGCGCAAGAAGCAGCGCGTCGGCGAGTTCCAGGAACTGGGTTTCGAGGTCGACCTGGTGTTCAACACGCCAATGGATGGCGAGCCGTATGACGATTTTATTGACGCTCTCTATGAGTTCCTCGACTCACACAACCTGATGGGCGGCGGCTTCGGTGGCAAGATGCCGCTGCTCGAGACCGGTGGTTATGTCACCCGCGATGGGCGCGGCTCGGCCACTGAGGAAGATGTAGCCGCTCTCGTCGAGTGGCTACGTGCGCGTCCGGATGTGCGGGATGCCAAGGCCGGCCATCTGGTCGACGCCTGGCACGGCTATGAGCCTTCGGTGGCCATGTAAGCGGGTGTCAGCCGCGTAAGCGATTGTAAAGCCCGTCAACAGCCGGGCCAGGGGCCTCGTTAAGGGAGGGAGTGACACGCAAACGACGTGTACCACAACCCGAAACTCACTGAGGACCCTTCATCATGAAACGTACCATCGCCACCCTGATCGCCGGCCTGTTCGCTACCGCAGCTTTCGCCCAGACCCCGGCGCCGGCATCGACCACGACCGCAACCACCGCCAAGACCACGACCGTCACGCCGGCTGCTGCCAAGGCCAACGAGAAGGAAGTCAAGGCCGAAGGCAAGGCCGAGGTGAAGGCAGCCAAGGCAGACGCGAAGGAAGCCAAGAAAGAGGCAAAAGCCGAAGTCAAGGAAGCCAAGGCCGACGCCAAGGAGCAGAAGAAAGCCGCTCACCACAACCCGATGGTGAAGAACGACGCCACCGTCGCCAGCACGACCACGACCACCGTGGCGCCGGCCACCGCCGCCAAGTAATCGTCTTCGCCGGCCCGCAGCCGCGGGCATCCCGACAAGCCCGCGCCCTGCGGGCTTTGTCGTTTCTGCGCCGCGCATGCATATCCGTTTTTGTTTGACGCCGGCGACGGCGGCGTTCGATACTTGACGGGTCAGAACGTCCATCGTCGAAAGGATCCGCCATGCCGCGCACCCTACCGTTCCGCTCCGTGTTTCGCGCCTTTCTGCTGGCCGCCGGCCTGCTCGCCGCACAAGCCAGCCACGCCGATCCGGTGCCGGTCCCGGCCGACAAGGCCGCCTATGCCGGCGAGTGGCTGGGCGACAAGATGCGCCTGAACATCCGCCAGGACGGCCACGTCGACTACAAGCGCGACCGGCCCGGCAAGAAGCTCGACCTGAACGTCGACCTGCAAGGCTTCGCGGGCGACAATTTCGACGTCGGCACCAGTTTCTTCCGCTCGACCTTCGTGGTCAGCAAGCCGCCGCACCGCGAGGGCGGCAAGTGGAAGATGACGGTCGACGGGGTCGAGCTGACCAGGACCCAGTGACCCCGGATACGGCCCAGTTGTAAGCAGTTGTCTGCGGTGTAAGCGATTGTAAAGGCCGTCAACAGGGCAGAGGGGAGCCTCGTTTTAGGATCAAGTGACACGGGAATGTGCACTGAACCCCAAAACTAACGAGGACCCTTCATCATGAAACGCACCATCGCCACCCTGATCGCCGGCCTGTTCGCCACCGCTGCGTTTGCACAGACTCCCGCACCGACCAGCCCGGCGCCGACCGCCGCGCCCGCATCCACCATGTCGCCGGCCGTCGGCAAGGCCGCCGCCCAGCACGATAAGCAAGCTGCACAAACCGACGCCAACAACACCGGTTCCAACGCCGGCAGCGACGCCAAGACCACCACCGACACCAAGCCGGCCAAAGCCAAGAGCAAGCACAAGGCCAAAGCCAAAGCCAAGCCGGCCAGCGACACCACCAAGACCAGCGAGCAAAGCACGGTCGCCGAAACCGGCACCAGCGCCGGCGCCAGCGCGGGCAGCAAATAAGCCGCCATCCAAAACAAGCAGCAACCTTACCCAGACCAATTCGAGGACACCACCATGAAACGCACCGTCGCCACCCTGATCGCTACCCTGTTCGCCACCGCAGCCTTCGCCCAGACCACGACCGCACCGGCATCGACCACGACCACCACCTCGACCACGGTCGCTGCCCCGACCGGCGTGAAAGCCACAGCCAAGCACGACACCGCCGTCGTGGCAGCCGATGCGAAAGCCGCCGGCCAGGAAGTGAAAGCCGACGTCAAGCACGCCAAGGCCGAGCACAAAGCCAAGAAGGCTACCCGCGCCAAGGTGAAGGCCGAGACCAACAGCGAAACCAAGGACGCCAGCGTCGCCACCAGCACCAGCACGACCAGCACCACCACCGCCGCCAAGTAAGCCCGGCAGCGCCAGTAATAAAAAAGCCCGCACATCGATGCGGGCTTTTTCACGTCCGGGGCGCTCGATCAGACCTTGAGGAACTCCTCGCGCCCGCCCAGCCAGCGCTGCAGGTGCGCATCGACGATCGCATCGAACTCGGGCGTGCCGGCATCCAGCAGCCAGGCCGCGACGTCGCGCGCCTGCTCGACGATCCACTGGTCGGTCTCGAGATTGGCGAAGCGCAGCATCGCCTGGCCCGACTGGCGCGCGCCGAGGAATTCGCCGGGGCCGCGGATTTCTAGGTCGCGCCGTGCGATCTCGAAGCCGTCGGTGGTCTCGCGCATCGTCATCAGGCGCTGCTTGGCCACCGGACCGAGCGGGCTCTGGTACAGCAGCAGGCAGACGCTGGCCGCCGAGCCGCGCCCGACGCGCCCGCGCAGCTGGTGCAGCTGCGACAGGCCGAAGCGCTCGGCATGCTCGATCACCATCAGCGAAGCGTTGGGCACGTCGACGCCGACTTCGATCACGGTGGTCGCCACCAGCACGTGCACCTCGCCGGCCGAGAAGCCGTCCATGATCGCCTGCTTCTCGGCCGGCTTCATGCGGCCGTGCACCAGGCCGACCACCAGGTCGGGCAGCGAGGCCGCCAGCGTCTCGAAGGTCTCGGTGGCGGTCTGCAGCTGCAGCGCTTCCGATTCCTCGATCAGCGGACAGACCCAGTACGCCTGCCGACCTTCGAGCGCGGCCGCGTGCACGCGTTCGATCACCTCGTCGCGCCGGTTCTGGTCGATCGCGCGCGTGACGATCGGGCTGCGTCCCGGCGGCAGCTCGTCGATGATCGACACTTCCAGGTCGGCGTAGTAGGTCATCGCCAGCGTGCGCGGGATCGGCGTGGCCGACATCATCAGCTGGTGCGGCACCAGGCCGTCGCTGCCCTTGTTGCGCAGCAGGAGGCGCTGGCCGACGCCGAAGCGGTGCTGCTCGTCGACGATGACGATGCCGAGCTTCGCGAACTGCACGGTGTCTTGAATGAGCGCGTGGGTGCCGACCACCAGCTGGGCCTGGCCCGATTCGACCAGTTCGCTGGCGGCCTGCTTTTCCTTTTTCTTCAGGCTGCCGGTCAGCCAGGCGACCTTCACGCCGAGCGGCTCCATCCACGCGGCGATCTTGCGGAAGTGCTGCTCGGCCAGGATCTCGGTCGGCGCCATCAGCGCGGCCTGGTAGCCGCTGTCGATCGCCTGGGCGGCCGCCAGCGCGGCGACCACGGTCTTGCCGCTGCCGACGTCGCCCTGCAGCAGGCGCTGCATCGGATAGTCTTCGACCAGGTCGGCGCGGATTTCCTTGACCACGCGCTGCTGGGCGCCGGTCAGCGCGAACGGCAGCACTTTCAGGAACGCTTCCGACAGTTGACCGACCGCAGCCAGGCTAGGGGCGCCTTTTTCGCGGCGCGCCTGCTGCGCCCGTTTCAGGGACAGCTGCTGGGCCAGCAGCTCGTCGAATTTGACGCGGTTCCAGGCCGGATGGGTGCGCTCGGTCAGCGCGTGCTCGTCGACGTCCGGCGGCGGGTAGTGCAGCAGGCGCACCGCCGGCTGGAACTCGGCCAGGTTCAAGCGCGTGCGCACCGATTGCGGCACCGTATCGGTCCAGTCGACGCGGCGCATGGCGTCGGCGATCGCGCGCCGCAGCACGGTCTGCGACAGGCCTTCGCCAGCCGGGTACACCGGCGTGAGGGCATTCGGCAGCGGTGCGCCCTCGTTGACGATCTTGTAGACCGGATGGACCATCTCGGCGCCGAAGAAGCCGTGCCGGACTTCCGCGCGCGCGCGTACGCGCGTGCCCTCGGCCAGCTGCTTGACCTGGCTGCCGTAGAAATTCATGAAGCGCAGCTGGATGTCCGAGGTCTCGTCGGCGATCGACACCAGCAGCTGGCGCCGCGGTTTATAGGCGATCTCGTTCTTGGTGACGACGCCCTCGACCTGCGAGACGTGGCCGCCGCGCAGGCAGGCCTCGCGGATCGGCACGATCTGGGTCTCGTCCTCGTAGCGCATCGGCAGGTGCAGCACCAGGTCCATGTCGGTGCGCAGGCCGAGCTTGGCGAGCTTGCTTTCGATGGACGCCGCCGGCTTGGCCGGTTTCTTCGCCGCGGCCTTGGGCGGGGTGCTGGCCGAAGCGGACTCCGGGTTTTTTGGGTTCGTTGCGGGCATAAAGACAGGTCTGGCGCGTGTTGTCGGCGTTGCAGGATGAGCCGCCTTGCGGCCGGTCCGCGCCCTCTGCTCGGAATCAGCGTGTAAAATAGAGGGTTCGCCACATACGCTCGAGCCTCTATTGTAAGGCTCCCAGCATCGTTTTACCCACAAATGAGCAGAACCTACTCCCTCTCCGATTTCGATTTCGACTTGCCGCCCGAACGCATCGCGCAGGCGCCGCTGCCGGACCGCAGCGCCTCGCGCCTGCTGCAGCTCGACGGCGACCAGATCCTCGATCGCCATTTCGCCGACATCGTCGACCAGCTGCAGGCCGGCGACCTGCTGGTGATGAACAACACCCGCGTGCTCAAGGCGCGCTTCTTCGGCCAGAAGGACACCGGCGGCCAGGTCGAGGTGCTGGTCGAGCGCGTGCTCGATCCGCGCACGGTGCTGGCCCAGGTGCGCGCGTCGAAGTCGCCGAAACCGGGCTCGCGCATCCGCCTGGCCGACGCCTTCGAGGTCGGCGTCGGCGAGCGCGCTGGCGAATTCTTCACCCTGCATCTGCCGGATGAAGAGCGCGGCGACGTGTTCGACCTGATCGAAGCGCACGGTCGCCTGCCGCTGCCGCCCTACATCGAGCACGACGCCGACGACTTCGACGAGCAGCGTTACCAGACCGTCTACTCGAAGGAGCCGGGCGCGGTCGCCGCGCCGACCGCCGGCCTGCACTTCGACCAGCCGCTGCTGGACAAGCTGGCCGCGAAGGGCGTGCGCATCGCGTACGTGACGCTGCACGTCGGCGCCGGCACCTTCCAGCCGGTGCGCGTCGAAGACCTCAGCGCGCACAAGATGCACAGCGAGTGGTACACGATCGCGCAAGAGACCGTCGATGCGGTGCGCGCAGCCAAGGCCGCCGGGCGCGACGTGGTGGCGGTCGGCACGACCTCGCTGCGCGCGCTGGAATCGGCGTCGCAGTCGGGCGAACTCAAAGCCGGCAGCGACGACACCGCGCTGTTCATCACCCCGGGCTACCAATTCAAGACGGTGACCCGCCTGATCACCAACTTCCACCTGCCGAAATCGACGCTGATGATGCTGGTCTCGGCCTTTGCCGGCTACGACCCCATCCGCAAGGCCTACGCGCACGCGATCGCCAGCGAATACCGCTTCTTCAGCTACGGCGACGCGATGCTCTTGACGACGCAGTCGCGTGCAACCAGGAACAACTAAGAACATGCTGGAATTTACCCTCCTTAAAAAAGACACCAGCGGCCTGTCGCACGCACGGCGCGGCCGCCTCAAGCTGAACCACGGCACCATCGAGACGCCGATCTTCATGCCGGTCGGGACCTATGGTTCGGTCAAGGCGATGGATCCGATCGAGCTCAAGGAAGTCGGTTCGCAGATCATCCTCGGCAATACCTTCCACCTGTGGCTGCGCCCGGGCACCGAGGTCATGGACAAGTTCGGCGGCCTGCACGGCTTCATGGGCTGGGACAAGCCGATCCTGACCGATTCCGGCGGCTTCCAGGTGTTTTCGCTCGGCGCGATGCGCAAGATCACGGAAGAGGGCGTCAAGTTCGCCTCGCCGATCGACGGTTCGCGCCTGTTCCTGTCGCCCGAGATCTCGATGCAGATCCAGCGCTCGCTCAATTCCGACATCGTGATGCAGTTCGACGAGTGCACGCCGTACGAAATCGACGGCCGTCCGGCCACCGCCGAAGAAGCGGCGAAATCGATGCGCATGTCGCTGCGCTGGGCCCAGCGCTCGATCAACGAGTTCAACCGCGGCGAGAACCCGAACGCGCTGTTCGGCATCGTCCAGGGCGGCATGTACGAGCGCCTGCGCGACGAATCGCTGGCGGGCCTGGAAGAGATCGACTTCCCGGGCCTGGCGATCGGCGGTTTGTCGGTCGGCGAGCCGAAAGAGGACATGATGCGCATCCTCGAGCACGTCGGTCCGCGCCTGCCGGAAAACAAGCCGCATTACCTGATGGGCGTCGGCACGCCGGAAGACCTGGTGGCGGGCGTGGCCAATGGCGTCGACATGTTCGACTGCGTGATGCCGACCCGCAACGCGCGCAACGGCTGGCTGTTCACCCGCTTCGGCGACCTGAAGATCAAGAACGCGCGCTATAAGGATGACACGGCGCCGCTGGACGAGACTTGCACTTGCTATTGCTGCAAGAATTTCTCGCGTGCTTACCTGCACCACCTGCACCGCTCGAAGGAAATCCTGGGCGCGCGCCTGAACACCATCCACAACCTGCATTACTACCTGAACCTGATGCAGGAAATGCGCGATGCGATCGATCAGGACCGCTTCCACGCATTCCGCCTCCAGTTCAACGCCGACCGCGCGCGCGGGGTCTGAGCGACCCGAGGCGCATATGGCGTACTTGCAACGCCATATGCGCCATGCATGGGGAACCCCGGGACATCCTTTCCCATCCAATTAAATTCCTGCTAACGTCTTGCAATCAGGAACGACGTAACCACATGGCCGAAAGTGACCTTGGCCAGACCACGGGTGCTAGAATACAGCGCTTGTTTTTCCACATACCATTACAAATCGGAGTCCTTGTGTTCTTCATTTCCAACGCTTACGCGCAAACTGCCGACGCCGCCGGCAACGCCGGCCTGCTGGGCAGCCTGACTACGTTTGCACCGATCATCATCATGGTCGTGGTCATGTATTTCCTCATGATCCGTCCGCAGCAGAAGCGCCAGAAAGAACTCCGCACGATGATGGACGCGCTTGCCAAGGGCGACGAAGTGATCACCGTCGGCGGCGTGCTCGGCCGCGTGACCAAGGTGACCGACGCCTACGTGACCATCGAAGTCTCGGCCGGTACCGAACTCGTCGTGCAGAAGAACGCCGTCACGGCCGTGATGCCGAAGGGCACCCTGAAGTCACTGTAATCCGACCATCATGAACCGCTATCCCATCTGGAAATACGCACTGATCCTGGTGACGGTGCTGCTTGGCCTGTTGTACACGGCGCCCAACTATTTCGTGGATTCGCCGGCGCTGCAGATCACCACCGGCAAGCAGACCGTCCATATCACCAGCGCCACCACCACCCAGGTCGCCGATGCGCTCACGCGTGAAGGCATCGCCGCCGAAGACGTCGTGCTGGAAAGCGCCGGCGACAGCAGCGCCGTGCGCGCGCGCTTCAAGACGCCGGACGCCCAGTTCAAGGCCAAGGCCGCGCTCGAGCGCGACCTGAACCGCGACCCGACCGATCCCGACTACATCGTCACCGTCAACCTGGCGAAAAACACCCCGCTGTGGATGCAGAAGCTGGGCGCCCAGCCGATGAACCTGGGCCTGGACCTGCGCGGCGGCGTGCACTTCATGCTGCAGGTGAATACCAAGGAGACGCTGGACACCCGCATGAAGGCGATCCAGTCGTCCGCGCGCAGCCTGCTGCGCGAGCAGAACGTGCGCCACGCCGGCATCGACCGCGTCGGCGACCATCTCGAGATCCGCTTCCGCGACGAAGCCACGCGCACGCAGGCGCGCAGCGTGCTCGCCAACGCCAACGCCGACCTGCAGTTCCAGGACGCCGCCGACGGTACCGACCAGAAGCTGGTCGTCAGCCTCAAGCCGGCCGCGCTGCAGCGCGTGATCGAAGAGGGCGTCAAGCAGAACATCTCGACTCTCGGCAAGCGCATCAACGAACTGGGTGTGACCGAACCGGTCATCCAGCAGCAGGGCGCCGACCGCATCGTGGTCGAGCTGCCGGGCGTGCAGGACGTGGCCCATGCGAAGGACATCATCGGCCGCACCGCGACCCTGGAATTCCGCGCGGTCGACGAGTCCATCACCCGCGGCACCGAACTGAACGCCACGATCCCGCTGAACTCGGAACTGTTCACCCAGGGCGAGGGCGTGCCGGTGGTGGTGTCGAAGGACGTCATCGCGGCCGGTGGTTCGGTCGTCGGCGCCACCGCCGGCTTCGACCAGAACCAGCACCCGGACGTGAACATCGAGCTGAACGACGAGGGCGGCCGCAAGATGCGCGCCTTCACCCGCGAGAACGTCGGCAAGCACATGGCGACCCTGCTGAAGGAAAAGGGCAAGTACACCGTGCTGCAGGTGGCGACCATCCAGGGCGAGTTCGGCAAGAACTTCCAGACCACCGGCAATTTCACGCCGCAGCAAGCAGCCGAACTGGCGCTGCTGCTGAAGTCGGGCGCGCTGTCGGCGCCGATGGAATTCGTCGAAGAGCGCGTGGTCGGCCCGCAGCTGGGCGCGGAAAACATCGCGCGCGGCCTGCACTCGACCGTGTGGGGCTTCGTCGCGATCGCGATCTTCATGGTGATCTACTACCAGCTGTTCGGCTTCTTCAGCGTGGTGGCGCTGGCCTGCAACCTGCTGTTCCTGCTGGCCATCCTGTCGACGCTGCACGCCACGCTGACGCTGCCGGGTATCGCCGCAATCGCGCTGGCGCTGGGTATGGCGATCGACGCCAACGTGCTGATCAACGAGCGCATCCGCGAAGAGCTGCGTAGCGGCAACACGCCGCAGGCGGCGATCGCGGCCGGTTTCGACCGCGCCTGGGCGACCATCCTGGACTCGAACGTGACGACCCTGATCGTCGGCCTGGCGCTGCTGGTGTTCGGCTCGGGCCCGGTACGCGGTTTCGCGATCGTGCACTGCCTGGGCATCCTGACGTCGATGTTCTCGGCGGTGTTCGTCTCGCGCGGCGTGGTCAACCTGTGGTACGGCCGCAAGAAGAAACTCGGCAAGATCGCCATCGGCACCGTGTGGACGCCCGGCGTCACCGCGACCGCGGGTGCCGGCGCCAAGCGCGCCGGCCTCAAGAAATAAGCAGGAGCGAGGACCAACATGGAATTTTTCAAGATCAAACGGGACATCCCGTTCATGCGCAACGCGTTGATTTTCAATGCGATCTCGGCGCTGACCTTCGTTGCTGCGGTATTTTTCCTGGTGACCAAGGGCCTGCACTTCTCGGTCGAGTTCACCGGCGGCACCGTGATGGAGCTGCGTTACCCGCATGCTGCCGACCAGGAAAAGATCCGCGCCGGCTTGACCCAGCTGGGTTACGCGCAGCCTGAGGTGACCAGCTTCGGCACCGCCAACGATGTGCTGCTGCGCCTGCCGGTGCGCAAGGGCAAGACCGACGTGGCCGCGTCGAACGTCGTGTTCAACACGCTGTGCGCGGGCGAGGGCGGTACGTCCAAGCAGGTCCAGCTGATCGGCGCCAAGGGCGAACCGGTTGCGCATACCAGCTGCGTGAATGCCGCAGGCAGCGAGCTGGTCGGCCTGCAGCGTGTCGACTCGGTCGGCGCCCAGGTCGGCGACGAGCTGGCGACCAACGGCTTGAACGCACTGATCATGGTCGTGATCGGCGTGATGATCTACCTGGCCGTGCGCTTCGAATGGAAATTCGCGGTGGCGGCGATCATCGCCAACCTGCACGACGTCGTGATCATCCTCGGCTTCTTCGCCTTCTTCCAGTGGGAATTCTCGCTGACCGTGCTGGCCGCGATCCTGGCGGTGCTGGGTTACTCGGTCAACGAATCGGTCGTGATCTTCGACCGGATCCGCGAAACCTTCCGCAAGGAGCGCAAGCTGTCCGTGACCCAGGTCATCGACCATGCGATCACCAGCACGATCTCGCGCACGATCATCACCCACGGCTGTACCGAGATGATGGTGCTGTCGATGCTGTTCTTCGGCGGCGAGGCGCTGCACTACTTCGCCATCGCGCTGACCATCGGTATCCTGTTCGGTATCTACTCGTCGGTGTTCGTGGCGGCGGCGATCGCCATGTGGCTGGGCGTGAAGCGCGAAGACCTGGTCAAGCCGGTCAAGGAACGCGACGACACCGGCGGCGCCGTGGTCTAAGACGCGACGCTCGTGATGTAAAAAAAGCCGCCCGGCTTGGCCGAGGCGGCTTTTTTATTGAGTTATCTCAATTCCTCAATGTTAAATCAGCGATTTATGCATGTTTATTTGCTTATGTGAAGAAACGCACAGAGACACCGTCAAGCCTGCCTTAACATGGACTCGTCTCTTTCAGGACATCCCTAGTTTTGGACTTCACCCGCTCCCCTTAACGGAGCGGGTTTTTTTTTGCGTACGCGGGAAAACCCAACGTTACAGATTTAGATCAAAAAATTTAACAAGTGTGAGTCAGCGCACAGAGTCTGAATGTCGAGCGAACTAAGATGGACTCGTCTCTTTCAGGACATCCCTAGTTTTGGACTTAGCCCGCTCTCGAAGCGGGCGTTTTTTTGCCCGCGCGGCGCACTGGCGAAGATCGCACTGGCGAAGATGTCAGGCCAGCGCCGCTTCCAGGCCGCGGACTTCGGCTTCGGATTCGAGCAGGATGCCGGCCAGGGTGCCATTGCCGACCGTGAAGTCGATCGTCGCAACCGTCTGCAGCCCGGCCATGCCCGGCCGTTCCAGCAGCGGCGAGGGCACCGGCGACAGGTCGTTCGCCAGCAGCAGCGTGTCGCCCAGGGTTTCCGGCGGCAGGGCCCGCATGCCGTTCCAGAGCGCTTCGATCGCGCCCATCACCGGCGCCGGTACGCCCAGCTTGAGCAGCACGCCGCGGCCGACCGCGGTTTCTCCGAACTCGAGCCACTCGTCGGCGCCGCCTTCCAGCAGGTCCGGAAACTCGGGCGCGCGCGACAGCACGTAAAAGCCGCCGACTTCGTGCACGATGCCGGCGAACATCGCCGTGTCCGGATCGACGTTCGACACGCGCCGCGCGATCACCTGCGACAGCGCCGCCACGTGGGTCGAGTGCTTCCAGAGCTGATCGGCCTTGGCGCGCAGGCCCGGTTCCTGGATGCTGCCGGCCAGCTGGCGCACGGTGACGGCGGCCGCCAGCGCACCCAGCGCGCGAAAGCCGACGCGCTGCACCGCCGCGCGCACGTTGGTGACGTCGTGGCCGGTGCGGTTGTAGGCGGCCGAGTTGGCGATGGCGACGGTGCGCGCGGCCAGCAGCGGCTCGGTCTGCACCAGGCGCGCGGCCTCGTCGACGTGGCAGTCGGGATCGCTCAGCGCGCGTTGCAGCTTGAGCGTCGCTTCGACGTTCGTGGGAAAGGTCAGGTCGCCGCGACCGGCTTGCGCGGCGATGCTCTTGAGGGCGGCGATTCTGTCCATGGGGTCAGGGTTCGCTGAAGATCGCGTCGCAGCCGTCCTTCGGTTCCTCGGTGTCCTGCAGTTCGTCGACCAGGCCGAGGTCGAACAGTTCCTCCACGGCGTTCATGAAGCTGTTCAGCTTGGTGGCGCCGATCAGGCGGTAGATCTCGCCGGCCTCGTTGCGTACGCCGATCAGCATCTCTTCCTGGCGCACCTCGTCGGGCGAGGCCACGTCCAGCAACAGGTTGCCGATGATGTGCTTGTCGAAATGAGCGGGCTTTTTATCTTCGAGCAGTGCGGTTTTCACGGTGAGTCCTTCGTTTGCTGTCTATGTGGCATGGATGAATGTCCGGGGATTATAGCCGCCAATGCCGCAGACCGCCGCTGCCAGCTCGCAGACTTTCCCCGCGGTCTTCCCGCGGAGTCTTCCCGACCTACGGCCGGGCCGGGTACCATACATGGATGAACCAGCAACTGCGCGGCATCGCCGCCCTCGTCATCGTCGTCCTCGTATGGGGCACCACCTTCCCGGCCATGAAAGACCTGACCGCGACGTTTACGCCGGTGTGGATCATCCTGACCCGCTTCGCCATCGCCGCGCTGCTGCTGTCGCCGTTCCTCTGGCGCGCGCGCCCGGCCGACCTGCGCTCGGGCATGCTGCTCGGCGTGGTGCTGTTCTTCTGCTACCTGTTCCAGGTCGAGGGCCTGGCCCTGACCAGTTCGAACCGCAACGCCTTCATCTGCGGCCTGAACGTGCTGGTGGTGCCGCTGCTGGGCATCCTGCAGGGCCGGCTGCCCGAGCGCCGCATCGTGGCCGCGCTGGCGCTGGCCGTCGCCGGCCTCGCGGCGCTGTGCTGGGATGGCGGCGCCTGGGGGCGCGGCGACACGCTGGCGCTGCTGTCCGCCTTGTCGTTCGGCGCCTACGTCAAGCTGATGGAAGTGCGCACGCGCATGGCGACGCGCCTGATGAGCGTGACCGCGGCGCAGATCGCCACCGTCGGCGCGTGCGCGGCGCTCTGGCTGCTGGCGCGCGAGCTTCCACTCAACGGCGCGCTGGGCGCCGGCGCGGCCGCGTACTGGCACGGCGTCGGCCATCATCTTGCGCACTACTGGCTCAACTTCGCCTACCTGGGCGTGCTGTGCACCGCGACCATCATCTCGATGCAGGCCTGGGGCCAGTCGCGCACCAGCGCCAACGAAGCCGCCGTGATCTATTCGTTCGAACCCGGCGCCGCGGCCTGCTTCGGCTACCTGTGGCTGGGCGAGACCATGACGGCGCGCGGCTGGCTCGGCGCGGCGCTGTTGATCTTCGGTATGATTGTCAGCCAATGGAATACCGAGGGCCGGCCCGCCGCCGCGCTCGCGCCCGAGTAGTCATCCCGAGTCGTCATCGCCCATCCATGATCCCGAATCGCCACGCGCCCGCGCGCCCCCGCGCATGACGCCGCTGTCATCGACCCGCGCCGACCTGTCCCGCCTCGCGCTGGAGGCGCCGCTACGCGTGCTGCTGGTGAACGCCGGCGAGCCCGACTCGCTGACCTGGTCCGGCCTGGTCCAGCCGCTGCGCCTGGCGGCCAAGGTGCTCGGGCCGGAGCGCCTGCACGTCGACGTGCGCAGCCCCGACAAATTTGCCGGCGAAGCGCGCCACCACTGGCACCTGGTGCTGCTGGTCGCCGACGAGGCCGAAGCCGGCCTGCGCCCGGCCAACATGCGCGCGCTGGCCGGCCACTGCCGCAACGCGCCGTGCTGGGGCGGGGTCGGCGCCGGCGTGCTGTGGCTGGCCGAGACCGGCGCCTTCAACGGCGTGCGCACCGCGCTGCCCTGGTCGCTGTACCCGGAGGCCGAGGCGATCGCCGACCAGGCCCTGTTCAGCCCGCACCTGTACGAGATCGACCGCACCCGCCTGACCTGCTGCGGCGGCGCCGCCAGCATCGACTTTGCCCTGACCCTGGTCGGCCTGCTGTTCGACGCCACGGTCCAGGCGCAGGTCAAGGAAGTGCTGTGCGTCGACCGCGTGCGCGGCCCCGAGGAGCGCCAGCGGGTGGCGCTGCAGGCCCGCTTCGGCACGCTGCAGCCCAAGCTGAGCGAGGCGGTGACGCTGATGGAGGCGAATATCGAGGAGCCGCTCTCGACCGACGACATCGCGCAGCTGGCCGGCGTCTCGCGGCGCCAGCTCGAGCGCCTGTTCAAGCAATACCTGGGCAGCCTGCCGTCGCGCTACTACCTCGAGCTGCGCCTGCAGCGCGCGCGCCAGCTGCTGCGCGACACCAACCACTCGATCGTGCAGGTGGGTCTGATGTGCGGGTTCTCGTCGGGCTCGCACTTTTCGACGGCGTTCGGGGCGCTGTTCGGGAATACGCCGCGCGAGGAGCGGCAGAGGAAACTGGGCCAGTAGCCCGGCGTTGCTCCTTACTCGTCCAAAAACGAAAAACCCTGTCGCCATTTGAAAAGAACTGCAAGGTTTGACTTCCTTATAATGAAGCGCTTGGCGCGGCTGTTGGAGTTCGCGCGACCTTTACTTGGATGAGGAACAACGTCATGAATGCAAAGCTCGATTCGGGTGTCACCTCGGGTAACACCACCCGGCCTGTCACACGCCAGACCTTCGACGAGGTCCTCGTCCCGACCTACGCGCCGGCCGCGATGGTGCCGGTGCGCGCATCGGGCCTGGACGTCTGGGACCAGGAAGGCAAGCATTACCTCGACTTCACCTCCGGCATCGCCGTGACCAGCCTGGGCCACTGCAACCCGGTCATCGTCGAGGCGCTGACCCGCCAGGCCAACACCCTGTGGCACGTCGGTAACGGCTACACCAACGAGCCGGTGCTGCGCCTGGCGTCCGCCCTGATCGAAGCCACCTTCGCCGACCGCGCCTTCTTCGCCAACTCGGGCGCCGAAGCCAACGAAGCCGCCCTCAAGCTGGCGCGCAAGTATGCGCACGCCAAGTTCGGTCCGCAAAAGTCGCGCATCGTGTCGTGCTACGCCTCGTTCCACGGCCGCACGCTGTTCACGGTCTCGGTCGGCGGCCAGTCGAAGTACACCGAAGGCTTCGAGCCGCTCCCGCCGAGCATCAACCACATCAACTACAACGACATCGAGTCGGCGCGCGCCGCGATCACCGATGACGTCGCCGCCGTGATCGTCGAGCCGATCCAGGGCGAAGGCGGGGTGATCCCGGGCGACGTCGAGTTCCTCAAAACGCTGCGCGAACTGTGCGACCAGACCGGCGCGCTGCTGATCTTCGACGAAGTGCAATCCGGCGTGGGCCGCACCGGCGCCCTGTACGACTACATGAACGTCGGCGTGACCCCGGACATCCTGACCTCGGCCAAGGCGCTGGGCAACGGCTACCCGATCGGCGCCATGCTGACCACGGAGGCGATCGCCCAGGCCCTGAACGTCGGATCGCACGGCACTACCTACGGCGGCAATCCGCTGGCCACCACCATCGCGCTGGCCGTGGTCGAGCAGATCAACCAGCCGGCCTTCCTCGCGCGGGTGCGCGAAGCGTCCGCCAAGATCTTCGCCAACCTGGAAAAGCTGGCCGCCGATTACCCGCAGCTGTTCGCCAAGCCGCGCGGCAAGGGCCTCTTGATCGGCGTGCCGATGGCCGACGCGCAGAAGGGCAAATCGAAGGACTACACCAAGGCCGCCGAAAAGCTCGGCCTGATGCTGCTGATCGCCGGCCCCGACGTGGTGCGCCTGGCGCCCGCGCTGGTGGTCTCGGACGCGCAGATCGTGGAAGCCGACCGCATCATGCGCGCCGCCGCCGACGCCTTCCTGGCGGGCTGACGCAGGCCAACAAGTAATGATGCCGATCAGGGTACGGTAGCCCGGCCCTGATCGTCTTGAGCTTCTACTCTGGAGATCCCATGTACGTTGTCCGTCCGGTAGCCACCGCGGATGTCGGCGCCCTCGAGACGCTGCTGGCCGCCTCCACGCCGGGCGTGCACACGCTGCCGCGCACGCGCGAGAAAATCGCCGCGCTGGTCGAGCGCTCGAACGCCTCGTTCGCCGCCCATGTCGACATCCCCAGCGAAGAAACCTACCTGTTCGTGCTGGAAGACCTCGAGACGCGCGAGCTGGTCGGCACCGCCGCGATCCATGCCTCGGCCGGCTCGAACGGCACCTATTTCGCGTTTCGCAACGACGTGATCCAGCAGGTCTCGCGCGACCTGAACATCAGCCACAGCGTGCATGCGCTCACGCTGTGCTCGGAGCTGACCGCGTATTCGCAGCTGTCCGGCTTTACCGTCAGCGAACGCGCGCGCGCGGGACGCGAGGCGGCGCTCCTGTCGCGCGCCCGCCTGCTGTACGCGGTGCTGGCGCCGCACCGCTTCGGCGACCGTTTCTTCGTGCCGCTGGCCGGCGTCACCGACGACAACGGCCAGTCGCCGTTCTGGGATGCGCTGGGCCGCAAGTTCTTCAAGATGGATTTCCTCGACGCCGAACGCACCATCGGCGGCGCGCGCAACCGCACCTTGATCGTCGAGCTGATGCCGCACTACCCGGTCTACGTGCCGCTGCTGCCCGGCCCGGCGCAGGCGGTGATGGGCCAGATCCACCCGAGCGGCGAACTGGCCTTCAACCTGCTGGCCGAAGAAGGCTTCGAGGCCGACGAATACATCGACATCTTCGATGGCGGCCCGATCCTGCAGGCCCACAAGCACTCGCTGCGCTCGTTCTCGGGCGCAATGGTGCGCAAGGTCGCCAACGCCGAGCAGCGTCCGCCCACGCGCGGCGGCAAGGCCACCATGGTCGACTACGCGGTGGCCTGCGGCGAGCGCAACTTCCGCGCGATCGTGCTGGCCTGCGAGCCGGCCGAGAATTCGGAGTCGGTCTGCCTGCCGCCGGCGGCGCGCGAGGCGCTCGGCGTGGCCACCGGCGCCAGCGTCACCTGCGTGCGCATTTAAAGCGAAAATAGGAATCACCATGCTCGTAATTCGCGCAATCACCCAGGACGACGTCGATCCGCTGATCGAGATGGCGCGCCAGGTCGGCAGCGGCATGACCACCCTGAAGCCCGACCGCGACATGCTCGGCGAGCGGGTCGCGACCGCGGTCGCCTCGTTCGCGCAAACCATCCCGCCGGAAGAGCGCGACTACATGTTCGTGCTGGAAGACACCGCCAACGGGCGCCTGGCCGGCGTGTGCGCCATCAAGGCCGCGGTCGGCCTGACGGAGCCGTTCTATAACTACCGCATCGGCACGCTGGTGCACTCCAGCCGCGAGCTGAACGTGTTCACGCGCATGGACACGCTGTACCTGTCGAACGATCTGACCGGATCGAGCGAACTGTGCTCGCTGTTCCTGATGCCGGAATACCGCACTGGCCACAACGGCAAGTTCCTGTCCAAGAGCCGCTTCCTGTTCATCGCCCAGTTCCAGCACCTGTTCACCGAAAAGATCATCGCCGAGATGCGCGGCTACCAGGCCGAGGACGGCACCTCGCCGTTCTACGAAGGCCTGGGCCGCCACTTCTTCAAGATGGACTTCGACCACGTCGACGGCCTGACCGCGATCGGCAAGAAATCCTTCATCGCCGAGCTGATGCCGCGCCAGCCGCTGTACGTGGCCTACCTGCCGGACGACGCCCAGGCCGTGATCGGCCAGGTGCACCGCTCGACGCTCCCGGCGCGCAAGCTGCTGGAGCAGGAAGGCATGCACTACGAAGGCTACGTCGACATCTTCGATGCCGGCCCGGTGCTGCAGGGGCGCGTGTCGGAACTGCGCGCGGTGCGCGACAGCGTCCCGACCGTGGCCGACGAAGGTGTGCCGGAAGGCGAGTGCGACATCACGCTGGTGTCCAACACGCGCCTGGACGATTTCCGCATGATCCTCACGCAGGCCTGCGCCGGCGGCACTCGCGTGCCGTTGTCGGTGCGCGAACTGCAGCTGCTGCATTGCCAGGCGGGCGACCCGGTGCGCACGCTCTCACTCAATGTAAGGAAACCCATCAATGGCTAACCTGTCGAACTACATCAACGGCGAATGGAGCGAAGGGCATGGACCCCTTCTGGCCACGATCGATCCGTCCAGCGGCCGCCAGACCTGGACCAGCAACGAGTCCAGCGGCGAGGACGTCGCGCTCGCGGTCGCGGCCGCGCGCGACGCCTTCGAGGACTGGGCGCTGCGCCCGCTCGAGGAGCGCGTCGTCATCTGCCAGCGTTTCCGCGACCTGCTCAAGGCGCACAACGAGGAGCTGGCGCAAATCATCGCCGAGGAAGTCGGCAAGCCCTTGTGGGAAGCCCGCACCGAAGTCACGACGATGGCCAACAAGGTCGACATCTCGGTGCAGTCGTACGGCGCGCGCACCGGCGACACCAGTGCGACGGTCGCCGACGGCAACGCCGTGCTGCGCCACCGTCCGCATGGCGTGTTCGCCGTGTTCGGGCCGTACAACTTCCCCGGCCACCTGCCCAACGGCCACATCGTGCCGGCCCTGATCGCCGGGAACACGCTGGTGTTCAAGCCCAGCGAATACGCGCCGCGCACGGCGGTGCGCACGGTGCAGCTGTGGATCGAGGCCGGCCTGCCCAAGGGCGTGCTGAACCTGGTCAACGGCGGGCGCGAGACCGGCATGGCGCTGGGGGCGCACCCGGACGTCGACGGCATCCTGTTCACCGGCAGCAGCCACACCGGCGTCGCGCTGCACAAGCAGTTCGGCGGCATGCCGGGCAAGATGCTGGCGCTGGAAATGGGCGGCAACAACCCGCTGGTGGTGTGGGACGTCAAGGACATCGATCCGGCCGTGCACCATGCGGTGATGTCGGCCTTCATCTCGGCCGGCCAGCGCTGCACCTGCGCGCGCCGCCTGATCGTGCACGACACGCCGCAAGGCCAGGCTTTCATCGAGCGTCTGGTGGAAGTCGCGGGCAAGCTCGACGTCGGCGCCTCGAACGCGGAACCGCAGCCGTTCATGGGCCCGGTGGTCTCCGCCCAGGTCGCCAGTAAGCTGGTGCAGGCCCAGCAGATGCTGGAAGAGAAGGGCGGCAAGGTGCTGCTGCGCATGCGCCAGCTGAACCCGGACACCGGTTTCGTCACCGCCGGCATCGTCGACGTGACCGGCGTACAGGGCATCCCCGACGAAGAGTGGTTCGGGCCGCTGCTGCAAGTCAATCGCGTGCAGGACTTCGACGAGGCGATCCGCATCGCCAACGCGACCGAATTCGGCCTGGCCGCGGCGCTGCTGTCGCCGCAGGAAGACTTGTGGAAGCGCTTCGCGATCCGCGCCAAGGCCGGCGTGGTCAACTGGAACCGTCCGACCACCGGCGCGGCCAGCTCGGCGCCGTTCGGCGGCGTCGGCAAGTCGGGCAACCATCGCCCGAGCGCCTATTACGCGGCCGATTACTGCGCCTACCCGGTTGCATCGATCGAAACCGCGGAACTGGAAATGCCGGCCAAGCTGTCGCCCGGCCTGCACTTCTGAGGAGACCGGACCCCGTCATGCGCAACGCCCGTGAATTCAACTTCGATGGCCTGGTCGGGCCATCGCACAACTACGCCGGCCTCTCGTTCGGCAACGTCGCTTCCTTCAACAACGTCAAGAGCGCCTCCAACCCGCGCCAGGCCGCGCTGCAGGGCCTGGCCAAGATGCGCGCCCTGGCCGCGCGCGGCTTCGCCCAGGCGGTGATGCCGCCGCAGGCGCGTCCCAACTTCCGCATGCTGCGCCAGGTCGGCTTTTCCGGCACCGACGGCGACGTCCTGGCGCAGGCCTGGCGCGAGGCGCCGGTCATCCTGTCGTGCGCCTGGTCGGCCTCGCCGATGTGGACCGCCAACGCCGCCACCGTCAGCCCGTCGAGCGACACCGCGGACGGCCGCGTGCACTTCACCGCCGCCAACTTGAACAACAAGCTGCACCGCGCCGACGAACACGTGCAGGCCACGCGCACGCTGCGTGCGCTGTTCGCCAACGCGGACCGCTTCGTGGTGCACGATCCGCTGCCGTCGACCCCGGCTTTTGCCGACGAGGGCGCGGCCAACCACACGCGCTTCGCCAGCGCCTACGGCGCGGCCGGCGTCGAGTTCTTCGTCTACGGCCGGGTCGAGTTCGACCCCTCGGCCGCGGCGCCGAAAAAATACCCGGCACGCCAGACCCTGGAAGCCTCGCAGGCGATCGCGCGCCTGCACGGCCTGGACGCGGCGCGCACCGTATTCGCCGCGCAGAACCCGGACGTGATCGACCAGGGCGTGTTCCACAACGACGTGATCGCGGTCGGCAACGGCAACGTGCTGTTCTACCACGAGCAGGCCTTTGCCGACGAAGCGACCACGCTGGACGCGCTGCGCCGCGCGCTGGGCGCGGTCGACGCCGACCTCGCGCCGGTGCGCGTGGCCACGAGCGCGGTGCCGGTCGCCGATGCGGTGGCCAGCTACCTGTTCAACAGCCAGCTGTTGTCCAAGCGGGACGGCCGGATGGCGCTGGTGGTGCCGCACGAATGCCGCGAGAACGCCGCGGTGTCAAGCTACCTGGCCGAACTGGTTGCCTCGGGCGGCCCGATCGACGAACTGGTCGAATTCGACCTGCGCCAGTCGATGCGCAACGGCGGCGGCCCGGCCTGCCTGCGCCTGCGCGTCAGCCTGACCGACGACGAGGCGGCGGCGATGCACCAGGGCGTGATCATGACCGAGGACCTGTACGCGCAGCTGGTGCCCTGGGTCGAGCGCCATTACCGCGACCGCGTCGAGCCGCGCGACCTGGCCGACCCGCAGCTGGCGCGCGAGTGCGCGGCGGCGCTGGAAGACCTGGAACGCATCCTCGGCTTGCCGGGCTTGTACGACTGGTCGTAAAGACACTTGGGCAGCCTGAACATGCTCTAATATCGGGCGGGACAACCCCGCCTCAAAACAGCCGGAGGACACGCGGCCACAAGCTGCGGCGGACCTGGCGCACACAAACAGCTTTGGAGATACGAATGAACAAAGACATGCCCCAAGACCTGCGTACCCGTACGCTGGCGCTGGTCGCGGAGAACAAGCCGGCCGATGGCGAAGCGCAGCTGAGCGCCCAGCAGAGCGAGCAGGTGAGCGCCCTGATCGGCGCCTGGCTCGGCGCCCTCGACGAAGAGGACCTGGCCGGCATTTCGCCGGAGACCCTGGCGCCGATCCTGTGGAACGGCTTCGCCCAGGTGGCCAGGCGCACCGGCCAGGGCTGCCAGATCGCGCAGCTGCGCCAGGCCGACGGGCGCTCGGGCATGTCGACCGCTCTCCTGATCCTCAACGACGACATGCCTTACCTGGTCGACTCGTTCGTGATGGCCATGCGCCGCCAGCGCGTGGTGGCCACCGGCGTGATGAACGCCGTGCTGCCGGTCACGCGCGACGACGCCGGGGGCGTGACCTCGGTCGGCGATGCCGGCGCACCTCTCGAATCGTACGTGCTTTGCCTGATCGCCGAAGACCTGCCGCAGGAAGAGCTGCAGGCGCTGGTCGAGCGCATCCAGATGGTGGCCAACGACGCCGCCATCGTCCACCGCGACAACCTGGCCATGCGCGACCGCATGACCTATGTCGCCGCCGCCGCCGCCGAAAATGGAGACAAGGCGGGCACCCCGGGCGGCCAGGAAGTCTCGTCCTTCCTCGAGTGGGCCAAGAACGAAGGCTTCGAGCCGTTCGGCTACGCCTACTATTTCGTCAAGCCGGGCGTGCGCGAACTCGAACGCGACATCCCGAGCCGCATCGGCGTGCTGCAGGACACCTCGCACCCGGTCTACGCCACCAGCCTGCAGAACATCCCGGGCGACTTCGAGATCCTGTCCAAGCGCGAAGAGACGCTGTCGATCGTCAAGGCCGACGTGGCCGGCACGCTGCACCGCGACCAGCCGCTCGACTTCATCGGCGTGCGCAACACCGACGCCGAAGGCAACACCCTCGGCGAGCATTGCTTCGTCGGCCTGTTCACCCGCGCCGCCACCTCGACCCCGCTGGCGCGCCTGCCGTTCGCGCGCGGGCGCGTGGCCAAGGTGCTCGGCATCGCCGGCGTGCGCCAGGAAGGCTTCCGCGCCGAGAAATTCATCGAGATCCTGGAATCGCTGCCGCGCACCGAAGCGCTGGAAGCCGATCCGGAATGGCTGGCCCAGGTGTGCAGCTCGGTGGTCTCGCTGTACAAGCAGCCGCGCGCCAAGGTGTTCGCGCGCCGCGACGTCTACCAACGCCACCTGAACGTGCTGGTCTACCTGCCGCGCGAGCGCTACAGCGCCGCCGTGGTGGCCGCGCTGGCCCAGGCCCTGAAAGACAGCTCGGGCGCCGTCGACGTGCGCTCGCAGACCCTGGTCGCCGACGGCCCGCTGGCGCGCGTCTACCTGATCGCCCAGGCCGCGCGCTACCCGCTCGACCTCGAAACCGACATCCAGCAGCCGCTGCTGGGCGTGCTGGACGGCTGGCACGACCGCTTCAGCGCCCTGGTCGACGGCGTCGAAGACGTCCCGGCCCGCAACGCGCTGCGCAAGCTGCTGCCTACGCTGCCGGTCAACTTCGTGGCCGCCACCGCGCCGGAAGTCGCCTTCCGCGACGTGCGCGCGATCCTCGCCAACGGCAAGCCGAATCACGTGTCGGTACGCATCGAAGCGGCCGACGCCAACGCCGGTGAAGGCAACGCGTCCGTGCGCCTGTACTCGGCCCATACCACCCCGTCGCTGTCGCGCATCCTGCCGGCGCTGCAGAACGCCGGCGTCGCGGTCGACCGCGAGCAGACCTTCTGGATCGCCACCGCCGACGGCACGCGCCACTACGTCACCAGCCTGATCGTCGACGCCGAATCGGCCGCCAAGCTGGCCAGGCCCGGCATTGCCGACGCCGCCGAGGACCTGTTCGCGGCCCTGTTCAACGACGAAGCCGAAGACGGCCGCCTGAACGGTCTGACCATCGAAGGCGGCCTGTCGATGCGCGAAGTGCAGCTGGTGCGCGCCTACCTCAGCTACTGGCGCCAGGCCGGCAGCAAGTTCACCACCCGCTACATGGCCGAGACGCTGCGTTCGCGCGCCGACCTGGCCAAGCAGCTGGTCGATGGCTTCCTGCTGCGCTTCGACCCGGCGCTGTCGCTGGACGAGCGCACCGCGGGCACGACCAAGCTGAACGAGCTGAAGGCCAGCCTGGCCCAGGTCAACCACGCCGATACCGAGGAAATCATGGCCTCGCTGGTCGACCTGGTCATGGCGACCGTGCGCACCAACTACTTCCAGGACGCGGCCCAGGGCGGCGACAAGATCATCTTCAAGTTCGACACCAGCCACCTGGCGCTGGTGCCGGAACCGCGTCCGTTCCGCGAGATCTACGTGTTCTCGCGCCGCTTCGAAGGCGTGCACCTGCGCGGCGGCCCGGTCGCACGCGGCGGCCTGCGCTGGTCGGACCGCATGGAAGACTACCGCACCGAGGTGCTCGGCCTGGTCAAGGCCCAGATGGTGAAAAACGCCGTGATCGTGCCGGCCGGCTCGAAGGGCGGGTTCGTCTGCAAGCAGATGCCGAAGGACGCCGCGCGTGAAGTGGTGGCGGCCGAGGGCGAAGCCGTCTACCGCCTGTTCATTTCCAGCCTGCTGGAAGTGACCGACAACCGCGTGCGCGGCGCCATCGTGCCCCCGGGCGAAACCGTGCGCTACGACCAGGACGACCCCTACCTGGTGGTGGCCGCCGACAAGGGCACCGCGACCTTCTCCGACATCGCCAACGGCATCGCGGTCTCGCGCGGCTTCTGGCTCGGCGACGCGTTCGCCTCGGGCGGCTCGAACGGCTACGACCACAAGAAGATGGGCATCACCGCCAAGGGCGCGTTCGAAGCCGTCAAGCGCCACTTCTACGAGATGGGCCACGACATGACCAGCACGCCGATCACGCTGGTCGGCGTGGGCGACATGTCGGGCGACGTGTTCGGCAACGGCGTGCTGCTGTCGCGCCAGCTGAAAGTGCTGGCGGCGTTCGACCACCGCCACATCTTCCTGGACCCGAACCCGGACGTCACGGTCTCGTTCAAGGAGCGCCAGCGCATGTTCGCGCTGCCGCGTTCCTCGTGGGAAGACTACGACAAGAAGCTGATCTCGGAAGGCGGCGGCGTGTACCCGCGCAGCAGCCGTCACATCGAGATCACCCCGCAGGTGCAGGCCGCGCTGGACATCAAGGAGACCACGCTCACGCCGGAAGAGCTGATGCACCGCATCCTGCTGGCGCCGGTCGACCTGTTCTACAACGGCGGCATCGGCACCTACATCAAGGCTGCCAATGAGAGCCACGCACAGGTAAAGGACCGCGCCAACGACAACATCCGCGTCGACGGCAACCAGCTGCGCGTGAAGGTCGTGGCCGAGGGCGGCAACCTGGGCGCGACCCAGGCCGGCCGCATCGAGTTCGCGCTGGCGGGCGGCCGCATCTTCACCGATGCGATCGACAACTCGGCCGGCGTGGATTGCTCGGACCATGAAGTCAACGTCAAGATCTGGCTCGACACCGAAGTCAACGCCGGCCAGCTGGACGAGGCCGAACGCAACCGCCTGCTGACCGAAATGACCGGCGACATCGAGCACCTGGTCCTGCGCGACAACAGCCTGCAGACCCACCTGCTGGTGCGCGAAGCCCAGGCGCAGAACAACGCCGCCGTGGTCGACGGCTACGCCGCGCTGATCGCCAGCCTGGAGCTTGAAGGCGCCGTCTCGCGCGAGCTGGAACAGCTGCCGAGCGAATCCGAGCTGCAGCGCCGCAAGGCCCTCGGCCTGGGCTTGACCACGCCGGAACTGGCGGTGGTGGTGGCCAACGTCAAGAACCGCTTCAAGCGCATCCTCGGCGCCATGCCGCTGCTCGATCAGCCGTGGGCCGAGACCATCCTGCGTCCGTACTTCCCGCAGCAGCTGGTGGCGACCCGCGATCCGCTGGCGCACCCGCTGGCCAATGCGATCCTGGCGACCGTGCTGGCCAACGAATCGGTCAACCGCTGCGGTCCGCTGATGCTGCGCGACCTGGCGCTCGAGCACCGCATCGACGAGGCCGAGGTGATCAAGGCCTGGGGCCGCGCCTGGTCGGCGCTGCACCTGGCGCCGGTGTTCGAGGCGCTCGATGAAAGCGCGCTGGCCGTGCCGCGCGACGTCTCGCAAACCGTCGATGCGCGCACCCGCGTGATGCTGCGCACCGTGATCGAAGGCGTGCTGTCGCTGCCGGCGGAACAAGCCGGCGCGGGCGGCATGGAAGAGCTGTCGAACCTGTTCTCGCAGCCCGAACAGCTGCGCCAGATGGCGCCGGCCAAGCTGGAAGCCGACGGCCACGCCGGCCTGCCGTCCTCGTTCGCGCAGGCGTGGAAAGCGGTCGACACGATCGAGTCGCTGGCGACCTTCCTGTTCGCGGCGGTGTCGGTGCAGCGCCCGGCCGGCATGGCGCTGGCCCAGTTCCTGCAAGCCGGCATGCTGCTGCGCAGCGCCGCCGGCATCGACACGCTCGAGCGCGGCCTGAAGCTGCCGGCCACCAGCAAGGCCCAGGAACAGCTGCGCAACTACGCGCTGCAAGCCCTGCGCCGCACCCAGCAACGCCTGCTGCTGAAAGTACTGGAGCAGGCCAAGCAGGGCGGCGACATGGAAGGCGCGGTGCGCACGCTGACCGGGTCGATGGGCCTGAGCGGCTACGCCCAGGCGACCGACCTGGAGCAGGCCATGCTCGACGTCTGGGCGCTGTCGGAGGGCTCGAGCCCGGACCGCATCGCGGCCGGCACCGCGGCCACCACCGTCACCGTGACGGCGTAAGGCGATGGCAACCGCTTCGTTCGATGCGCTGCAGGGTGGGCTCCCGGAATCGGTCCGGGCCCTGGCCCAGGCCGACTTCGGCGAGGTGGCCCGGCGCTTTACCCAGGCCGGCTTCGCGGTCGGGCTGCCCGCCAAGGGCATCCTGACCGTGAAGGCTGCTCAGCCGGACGCGGCGCGCGCCAGCGTGCTGGTCTCGGTCGGCGTGCACGGCGACGAGACCGGGCCGATCGAAATGGCCGCGCACGCGCTCGATGCGCTCGCGCGCGCGCCCGAGGCGTTGGCGGTCGACCTGATGCTCTGCGTCGGCAGCATCGATGCGATCGCCGTGGGAAAGCGCTTCATCGACGCCGACCTGAATCGCATGTTCCGCGACGTGCGCGGCGACCTGGCCGGCACCTTCGAAGCCGCACGCGCCGACGCCATCATCGCCGCCACCCGCGACTTTTTCGACGGTAGCGGGCCGGCGCGCTGGCACCTCGACCTGCACACGGCGATCCGCGCTTCGCGCTATCCGAAGTTCGCGATCGTGCCGCAGCTGATCGAGGTGCAAGCGCGCGAACGGCTGATCGGCTGGCTGGGGCAGGCCGGCATCGAAGCGGTGATCATGAATCCCGCCTCCGCCGGCACCTACAGCTGGTGGACCGCGCAGCAGCACGGCGCCGCCGCCAGCACGGTCGAGCTGGGGCGCATCGGCACGCTGGGGCAGAACGACCTGTCGCAGTTCGCCGACGCGGCGCGCGCGCTCGACGCGCTGCTGCGCGGTCATGCGCCCGCGGCCGGGCAGGTAGCGAAGCCGCTGGTGTTCGACACCGCCCAGTCGCTCACCAAGCTGTCCGACGCGTTCACCATGAGCTTCGGGCGCGACACCGAAAACTTCACACCCCTGAAAAAAGGCGACATCATCGCCACCGACGGCGACACCGTCTATACCGTCCAGCACGACGAAGAGCTGGTCGTGTTCCCGAACCCGGACGTGCGCGTGGGCCTGCGCGCGGGGATCATGGTCGTGCGCGTGAGTTGACGGCAGCGAGCTGAAAAACACGTTTCAATCGTGCGCGCTAGACTACCCCTTTTGAACGCGAGGGGAGTCTTCCATGAGCATGCTGTTTTCTCCAATCAAGCTGGGTCCGCTCGAGCTGGCCAACCGGATCGCGATCGCGCCGATGTGCCAGTACTCGGCCGAAGGCGGTTTCCCGACCGACTGGCACATGATCCACCTGGGCCACCTGGCGCTGTCCGGCGCCGGCTTGCTGATCCTGGAGGCCACCGCGGTCACCGAGGAAGGCCGCATCACCTACGGCGACCTGGGCCTGTGGTCGGATGAACACGCTGCCGAGCTCGAACCCATCATCAATGCGATGCGCAAGTACGCGCCGATCAAGATCGGCGTGCAGCTGGCCCACGCCGGCCGCAAGGCTTCCAGCGAGAAGCCGTGGCTGGGCGGCGCCAACATCCCCGTCGACCACGAGAACGGCTGGCAGACCGTGGCCCCGTCGCCGCTGCCGCATGCCGACGGCGAGACCGTCCCCGAGGCGCTGGACGCCGCCGGCCTGCAGCGTGTGAAAGAGGGCTTTGTCGCCGCCGCGCGCCGCGCCGATGCGCTCGGCCTGGACCTGATCGAACTGCACGGCGCGCACGGCTACCTGCTGCACCAGTTCCTGTCGCCGCTGTCGAACCAGCGCACCGACCAATACGGCGGCTCGCTGGAAAACCGCATGCGCTTCCCGCTCGAGGTGTTCGAGGCGGTGCGCGCGGCCGTCTCGGGCGAGATGGTGGTCGGCATGCGCATCTCGGCCAGCGACTGGGTCGAAGGCGGCTGGGACATCGAGCAGAGCGTCGCCTTTGCCAAGGAACTGGACAAGCTGGGCTGCCAATTCATGCACGTCTCGAGCGGCGGCTTGTCGCCCGAGCAGAAGATCCCCGTCGGCCCCGGCTACCAGATCGAGTTTGCCACGCGCATCAAGCAGGTCGTGCAGATGCCGACCATCGGCGTCGGCCTGATCACCGAAGCCAGGCAAGCCGAGACCATCATCCAGACCGGCCAGGCCGACATGGTCGCGCTGGCGCGCGCGATGCTGTACGACCCGCGCTGGCCGTGGCACGCCGCGGCCGAGCTGGGCGCGACGGTGAGCGCGCCGCCGCAGTACTGGCGCTCGCAGCCGCACGAGTTCAAGAACCTGTTCGGCGATACGCGCCTGGGTCAACGCTGATCCATTCATCCCCCGAGGCGGCCACTCGTGCCGCCTTTTTTGCAATCTATCGCATGATCCCGGCCTGGTGTCTGCATGCTTGCTAGAGTGCATGCATCGGACAACAACACTGAAAGGGTCATCATGCGCACCATGCTCGCCATCGCCATCGCCGCCGCAGCCGCCATCCTGGGTGGCTGCGCCATCGTCGTCGCTCCGGGTGGAGACGGCGACTACCACGTCAGCACCCCGTTCTCCGGCGTCCAGGGCGACGGCGTGATCACACGCGAGCAGCGCCCGGTCGGCACGGTGCAGGCTCTGGAGGCGGGCGGTTCGATGGTGGTCGAGGTGCGCGTCGGCCCGGCGCCGTCGTTGGTGGTCGAGGCCGACCGCAACCTGCTGCCGCTGATCCGCACCGACGTGCGCGGCGACAGCCTGGTGATCTCGACCGAGGGCTCGTACCGCAGTTCCAACCCGGTGCACGTCATCTACACGACGCCGCGCCTGACCGAGGTGCGCCACGGCGGTTCCGGCAAGCTGACCGTGCAGGACCTGAACGGCGCGCCACTGCAGGTGCACCAGAGCGGATCCGGGACGCTGGTGCTGGCCGGTCGGGTCGACAAGCTGGACATCGACGGCAGCGGCTCGGGCCGTGTCGATGCCGACGCCCTGCAGGCCGGCAGCGCGCGCCTGGCGCTGAGCGGTTCCGGCCGCATGAGCATCGGCCAGGTGCGCGGCGACTATGCGGACGTTGGCGTCAGCGGTTCCGGCGAGCTGCGCGTGAGCGGCGCGGTGCGCAGCCTGAGCGCGCACTCGTCCGGCTCCGGCCGGCTCGAACTGGCCGGCTTGAGCAGCCGGCAAGCGGACCTGTCGTCGAGCGGCTCGGGCGGCATCAGCGCCAACGTCAGCGATTCGCTGGTCGCGCAGACCACCGGCTCGGGCGGCATCCGCGTGGCCGGCAACCCGGCGCAGCGCAATGTCAGCGGCAAGAACGTGCAGCTGCTGAATTGATACCAAGGCAAGAGAGCGCGATCAACCGGGAAACTTTTTCTGCGGCGGAAACGGCGGATAGCCCTATAATCGCGTACTTTGGAGGCAGCCGTTTGGCCGCCGGATGAATTCGTGTGACCAAAGGACGCGTTGTGAACCAGACATTGGGCCAAAAGCTCTTTCGAACCAAGTCGCCCGAGCGTGCCAAGCTCGACGAGGGCAACGCACACGGCGCCGGCCTCGGCCGTTCGCTGGGCTTGTTCCCCCTGACCATGATCGGGGTCGGCGCCACCATCGGCACCGGCATCTTTTTTACGATGGTCGAGGCCGTGCCAAAAGCCGGTCCGGCGGTCGTGCTCTCCTTCCTGATGGCCGCGATCACCGCCGGCCTGACCGCGCTGTGCTATGCCGAGCTGGCCGACCGCGTGCCGGCCTCGGGCTCGTCGTATTCGTTCGCCTACGCCACGGTCGGCGAGTTCGCCGCCTTCGTGGTCGCGGCCTGCCTGTTGCTGGAGTATGGCCTGGCGGCCAGCGCCACCGCGATCGGCTGGTCGGACTACCTGAACAATTTCCTGCAGAACGCGCTCGGCTGGCAGATCCCGGAGGCGTTGCGCGCGCCCATGATCGTCGCCGGCAAGGATGGCGGCGTCGAATTCCACGCCGGCCATATCAACCTGCCGCCCATCCTGCTGGTGGTGCTGTGTTGCGTGCTCTTGATCCGCGGCACCAAGGAATCGGCGACCACCAACGCGATCATGGTGCTGATCAAGCTGGCGATCCTGGTGTTCTTTTCCATCATCGCGTTTTCGGGCTTCGACATGCATAACTTCCACCCCTTCCTGTGGCCGGAAAAGGGCGCCGGCATCGGCGGCATGGCGGGCGTGACGGCGGCGGCCGGTACCGTATTCTTCTCCTTCATCGGCCTGGACACCATCGCCACCGCCGGCGAGGAGACGAAAAACCCGACGCGCGACGTCCCGATCGGCATCCTGGCCGCGCTGGTCATCGTCACCGTGTTTTACATGCTGGTCGCAATCGCGGCGCTGGGCGCCCAGCCGGCCAGCATGTTCGCGGGCCAGGAAGCGGGCCTTGCCGTGATCCTGCAGAACGTGACCGGTAAAACGTGGCCGGCGCTAGTGCTGTCGGCCGGCGCCGTCATCTCGGTGTTCTCGGTGACGCTGGTGACGATCTACGGCCAGACCCGCATCCTGTACGCGATCGCCAAGGATGGCCTGATCCCGAAATCGTTCCGCACTGTCAATCCGCGCACCCAGTCGCCGGTGACCAATACGCTGATCGTGAGCGTGCTGGTGGGCGTAGTGGCCGGCCTGGTCGACTCGACCTTCCTGTGGGACATGGTGAGCATGGGCACGCTGGTCGCCTTCATCGTGGTCTCGGTCGCGGTGCCGGTCATTCGTAAAAAGCAGGGCGCTACGGATCGCGCTGCGGCGACCGGACGCAAGGGGTTTCGGGTGCCGTTCGGCCCGTACTTCGTGCCGGGCCTGTCGATCGCGGCCTGCATCTACCTGGTGTTCGGTTTGTCCAGGACCACCTACACCGTGTTCTCGATCTGGATGGCGATCACGATCGTGACCTATTTCGGTTACGGGATCCGCAACAGCCGCCTGAACAAGCCGGCCTCGGAGCAGGCCGAGCTGACGCACTGAAGCGTCACCGAGCGCTGCGCCAGATACAAAAAAAGCCGGTCGTCGACCGGCTTTTTTTATTGCGACATCGACGGCTTACTTCGCCATCTGATAGCGTTCCAGCCAGTGCGCATACGGCGCCGGCAGGACCCAGGTCGGACGCTCGACGCCCAGTTCCTTGGCGGCCTGCAGCGGGTAGTGCGGATCGGCCAGGTGGGCGCGGCCGACCATGACCAGGTCCAGCTGGCCATCGGCGACGGCGGCTTCGGCCAGGTTCGGACCGTCGAAGCCCCATGCCGATGCGACCGGCAGGCCGGCTTCGTCGCGCACGCGCTTGGCGACCGGGCCGAGGAACGCCGGACCCCAGGGGATCTTGACGTCCGGGATGGTGAAGCCGACGCTGACGCTCAGCATGTCCAGGCCGCGCTGGCGCATCATGCGCACCAGTTCGATCGACTCGTTCAGGGTCTGTTCGTCGTTGCCGTCGTATTCGATGACGCCGAAACGTGCGGTCAGCGGCAGGTTCTGCGGCCAGACTTCGCGCACGGCTTCCAGGGTCTCGAGCAGGAAGCGGCTACGGCCGGCGAAGTCGCCGCCGTACTGGTCGGTGCGCTTGTTGCTGTGGCTCGAAAAGAAGCTCTGGCCCAGGTAGCCGTGTGCGAAGTGCAGTTCCAGCCACTCGAAGCCGGCGGCCAGCGCGCGCTTGGCGGCGGCCACGAAGTCGGCTTTCACGCGTGCGATGTCGTCCAGCGTCATGGCTTTCGGGACCTTCGGCAGACCCTGGCCGAAGGCGATCGCCGACGGCGCGATGGTGTCCCAGCCGCCCGGCTGGTCGGATGGGATATGGTCGTCGCCTTCCCACGGGCGGTTGGCGCTGGCCTTGCGGCCGGCGTGGCCGATCTGGATGCCGGCGACGGCGCCGGCGGCCTTGATACGGGAGGCGATGTGGGCCATGCCCTCGACTTGCGCGTCATTCCACAGGCCGGTGCAGCCCGGGGTGATGCGGCCTTCCGGCGACACGGCGGTCGCTTCGACGATCACCAAGCCGGCGCCGCCGCGCGCGATGCCGGCGTAGTGGGTCTGGTGCCATTCGTTGACGAAGCCGTCGTGGGCGCTGTACTGGCACATCGGCGGCACGGCGATGCGGTTACGCAGGGTGACGTCTTTGAGTTTGAACGGGGTAAACAGGGCTGACATGACAATCCATAAATGAGGTCAAGCCGCGGTCCATGCCGCGGCGGGGTTTGCCAGTATAAGGGGAATGCGCCGCGCTTGCTGGCGACCCCGCGTTTACCCCATCAAGTGCTCATCAGCCCGCAAAGATCACCATTCCGCGTCCTTCCTGTGCCATTTCCTTTACGAAATCCTTGAGCGCGCCGAAGCGCTCCAGGCAAAACGGCAAGGCCTCTTTCTCGCTCCAGATGTCCGGATAGATGTCCAGTTCCCGCATCGCGCGCGGGTCGTAGCGTGCGCGCAGCGGGTCGGCGCCCAGCGGGGCCAGCGCCGCATCGAGCCGGCGCACTTCGTCGGCGTCGAACACGCGCGGCACCAGCTCGTCGCCTTCTTCGTCGCCCAGCGGCTCGCCGCCATGCAGCAGGAAGTTGAGCGGCTCGTCGCCTTCCCATGCGGTGCCGGTCAGCAGGTAATGGATGCCGTGCCAGGCCTTGTCCAGGTGCACCGCGGCGCCGCCAGCAGAGAGAAGAGTAAAAGCCTGCGCCGGATCGCTGCGCAGGGCGTCGACTTGCTGTTCGTCGACGGCGTACAGGCTCGCGGTCATTCCCATGGTCGTCTCCGATAAGAAAAAAGCCACGTTGGGGTCGACGTGGCTTCTTGATCATACTTCAGCCTGGCATCAGGTGCCGCCGCCCAGGCTGTAGGCGATGACGTAGTCGCCGGTCCTGGTGCCCAGGCCGCCGTGGCCGCCGGCGGCGATCACGACGTATTGCTTGCCGCCGACCGCATACGACATCGGTGTGGCCTGGCCCCCGGCCGGCAGGCGCGCCTGCCACAGCAGGCCTCCGTTGCGCTCGTCATAGGCGCGCAGGTAGTCGTCGGCGGTGGCGCCCATGAAGATCAAGCCGCCCTTGGTCACGATGTTGCCGCCGATGTTGAAGATGCCGGTCTTGAGCGGCAGGTTGACGTGGGTGCCGAACGGCCCGGTGTCGCGCGTCGTGCCGACCGGATGCTGCCATACGATCTTGCGGGTCGTCAGGTCGATCGCGGACAGCGTACCCCAAGGCGGCGCATTGCACGGCACCCCCAGCGGGTTGAGCCATGGGTGCACGCTGCCGATGTAGGGCGTGCCGTACTGCGGCGAATAGGGCGTCGTGTTGATCGGCTGGTTGCCTTGGCCGTTCCATGGCTTGATGGCGCCGTTCTGCTCGGGCTGCTGGCGCGGGATCAGCTGCACCGTGAACGGGATGTAGTTGGCGTTCGCGAACACCACTTTCCGGTCCGGGTCGATCGAGGCGCCCATCCAGTCGATCACGCCGTCGAAGGCCGGGTAGACGATGGTCCGCTTCAGGCCGGGCGGCGTGAACTGGCCCTGGTAGTTGAACGACTTGAACTCGATGCGGCAGATCAGCTGGTCGAACGGCGTCGCGCCCCACAAATGGTTTTCCTTCAGGTCGGCCGGCGTCAGCGACGGCAGCCCGGTCGAGAACGGCTGGGTCTTGCTGACGTAGTCGCCCGGCGCGGCGCCCTGGGGCACCGGCTTTTCCTCGACCCGGGCCAGCGGCGCACCGGTGCGGCGGTCGAGCATGAAGAATTCGCCCCGTTTATTGGTCTGCACCAGCGCCGGCACCAGCTCGCCCGGCTTGGCCGGATCGGGTACATCCACCAGCGAGGGACCGATCGGCAAGTCCATGTCCCACAGGTCGTGGTGGGTGGTCTGGAAGTGCCAGCGCTCTTCGCCGGTGCTGATGTCGAGCGCCACGATGGAACTCGAGTACTGTTCGTCGAACGGGCGGCGGTGGCCACCGAAGTAATCGGGCGTCGCATTGCCCAGGGGGAGGTAGACCAGGTTCAGGTCGGGGTCGGCCGTGTACACGCCCCACGCATTCGGCGTGCCGCGCGTCAGTTCATCGTTCGGCCCCGGCGCCCAGTTGTGCGGCGTGTGCCCGACGTCCCAGGCCCAGACCAGCGCGCCGGTCAGCGGATCGAAGCTGCGCACGGCGCCGGACGGCTCGTGCTCGGCCTGGTTGTCCCACACCCAGCCGCCCAGGATCAGGCGGTCGTGCAGCACCAGCGGCGGCGACGTGACGAAGTGGAAGCCCTTCTGCACGTGGCCCAGGTACTTTGTCAGCGAAATGAAGCCGTGGCTGCCGAAGTCCTCGCATGGCTTGCCGGTTTCGGCGTTCAGCGCCATCACGCGCGCGTCCAGCACGGGCGCGATGATGCGCGTCGGGCAGTCGGTCCTGGTGCCCGGCGGGGCGGCATAGTAGGCGACCCCGCGACAGGCCAGGTAGACGTCGGCGTCGGTGTCGGCATGCGGGTCGAAGGTCCACTTTTTCTTGCCGGTCCTGGCGTCGAACGCCACCACCCAGCTGTGGCCGGTGCAGACGTAGAGCGTGTCGCCGATCTTGCTGGGCGTGTCTTCGAAGTTGAATTCGTGGCCGGCGTCGGTGCCGCCGACGTCCTCGCCCTTGCGCATCGTGTCGCCGGTCTGGGCCTGCCACGCCACCTGCAGGCCTTTGACGTTGGCGGCATTGATCTGGTCCAGCGGCGAATAGCGGTCGCCCTTGGCGGTGCGGCCGTAGAACTGCCAGTCGGCGTCAGGTACCGAGCGGTCGTGCGCGTCGGCCACATGGTCCGCCGGCGGCAGCTCGCCGGCCACGCCGGGCGCGTGCAGCAGCGATGCCGCACCCACCGCCACCGACAGCACGACCGCTGCCAGCAGCGGCAGCTGCGCGCGGCCGTATCGGCGGCCGCCGTCCAGCCGCGGCGCCACCCATGGCAGCAGCAGATAGATGCCGAGCAGGGTCGGCACCAGCAATCTCGGCTCCAGTTCCCAGCCGCGCAACCCGACTTCGGCCAGGGCCCAGGCGACGGTGCCGGCCAGGACCAGCGCATACAGATGCAGCGCCCAGCGCCGGCCGACGAACAGCCCGGCGCCGGTGAGGACCACGCCGAGGCCGGCGAGCAGGTAGTACCAGGAACCGCCGAGGATGGCGAGGTAGAGCCCGCCGACCAGCAGGAACAGGCCGGCAAGCACGAACAGGCCGCCGGTGATACGCGGCTTGCGTACGGCGGATGCGGTAGACAGATCAGACATGATGGCTTTCCAGTTCATGAACTATTAACATGCATAGACAAGCTTGTTCTTATACATGACTGGCATCATCCGAGGCACACGCTTGCGGCCTTTGCCGCAGCGTGTTTACAACTGCGGCCCGAGCAGATCCGCGATCTTGCCCCCGATCTTCTCGCCGATCGAGCGCGACTCCCATTGCTGCAGGTTCATCGGCTTGGCGTGGCGCCAGTCGTCGTCGAAGATCGCTTCCTGCTGCTTGGCGAAGGCCGGGTCGAGCACGTTCAGGTTGGCTTCATCGTTGAGGATGAAGGAGCGGTTGTCGAAGTTGGTCGAGCCGACCGAGACCAGCAGCGAATCGACCACCAGCGACTTCACATGGAACATCGTCGGCTGGAATTCGGCGATCTTGACGCCGGCCTTGAGCAGGTCGCCCCAGCGCTCGCGCGAGGCGGCGCGCACCACGTCCGAATCGATGTCCGGTCCCGGCACGACGATGCGCACGTCGACCCCGCGCTTGGCCGCCGCGACCAGGGCATTGACCGCCAGCTCGTCGGGCACGAAATAGGAATTGGACAGGTGGATGGTGCGCCGCGCCGCGGTGATCGCCATCAGGTACATCAGGTGCATGCTCTCGCTGCCGCCGGTCGGCGAGCTGGAAAACATCTGCGCCGGGCTGTCGCCGACCGGTTTCAAGGCCGGGAAGTAGGCTTCGCCGTCGAGCACGCGGCCGGTGGCCTTGGTCCAGTTGTCGACGAAGACGGCCTGCATCTGGCCGACCACCGGGCCTTCGACGCGGAAGTGGCTGTCGCGCCAGTGGTCCTTGTCCTGCGCGCGCCCGCCCCATTTGTCGGCGATGCCGACCCCGCCGGTAAAGCCGATCTTGCCGTCGACGATCAGGAGCTTGCGGTGGGTGCGGTTGTTCAGGCGCGCCAGCTTCCACCAGACCGGCTTGTGGTAGCGGTGCACCTGCACGCCGGCCCGGCGCATCTCGTCGAGCTCCTTGTCGCTGATCTTGATGCTGCCGATCCAGTCGAGCAGCAGGTTGACCTGCACGCCCGCGCGCGCGCGTTCCGCCAGCGCCTGGGTGAATTCGCGGCCGATGCTGCCGCTCCAGTAGATGTAGGTTTCGAAATCGATGGTCTTTTGCGCGCCGCGGATCGCCTCGAGCATGGCCGGGAAGATCTGGTCGCCGTTGAGCAGGGCGTCGACCTTGTTGCCTTCGATGATGGGCGGGCCGAGCAGCACGCCGAGCGAGCGGCGGAATTGCGGATCCTCGGTGCTGTACTGGCGCGTCAGTTCGTTGTCGATCTTTTTCTCGCCCGGCGAAAAGTTCAACACGAGCAGGCACGCCACCGCGGTGACAATACAACTGAGCAAAATTAGGGTAGGTCTTTTGACGCGCATAATTATTTTGGACGTAAAAAAACCAACGCCGGAGAGCGTTGGTTTTTAAGGGGTGCCCGACATGCTTAGCGAACGCGGCCGCGACGCAGCAGGTTCACGATGGCCAGCAGGATCACAGCGCCCAGGAACGAGACCAGCAGCGACGAGACGCTGAAGTCGTCGGCATTGATGGTGCCGGAGCCAAACAGCGGGGACAGCAGCCAGCCGCCCAGGAAGGCGCCCACGATACCGACCACGACATTAAGAATCATGCCTTGTTCAGCGTCCGTTTTCATGACCATGCTGGCAAGCCAGCCGAGAATACCACCGACGACGATCCAGATAATGAATAACATGTTGAGTCCTCCTCAAGGTTGGGAACGATACTTCAGGCCAATTGATTGCCGAGGCCATGGGCAAAGTCTAGTGGTACGGACGACCCCGGGTCAGTGCGGCAACGAACGTTAGACGCGCAATCTGCCAACATGTTCTTTTGTACAAAGGAATGTCCTGAGCAGGGTGCGTCAACGAACAGATGTGCACTGATCGGCAGGCATATCGTTGCTCACATTGCAGCAATTGATTCGCCACCTTAGATCACCCTGAACGAAAGGATCCATCATGAGCATGTTCGATACCGACAAGCAGAACAACAATCAAAACCGTATGGTCACCGGCCTGTTCCCGGACCGCGCCAGCGCAGAACGCGCCTACAACTCGATCTCGACCCGCGGCTACGGCAAGGACGACGTCAACCTGATGATGTCGGATTCGACCCGCAAGACCCAGTTCGGCGACACCGAGACTGAACTCGGCAGCAAGGCCGCCGAAGGCGCGGCAGCCGGCGCCGGCATCGGCGGCACCATCGGCGCCGTGCTGGCCGGCGTGGCCGCGATCGGCACCTCGCTGGTGATTCCGGGCGCAGGCCTGATCGTCGCAGGTCCGCTGGCGGCCGCACTGGCCGGCGCCGGCGCTGGCGGCATCACCGGTGGCCTGATCGGTGCGCTGATCGGCGCCGGCATTCCGGAAGAGCGCGTCAAGCACTATGAAGAAGGCATCAACCAGGGCGGCATCCTGCTGGGCGTGAATCCACGTTCGGATGAAGACGTCCCGCACATCCACCAGGCTTTCACCGATAACGGCGGCAGCCACGTGATCGGCACCGGCATCGGCGCCCTGGGCGGCGCAGCGATCGGCGCCGGCATCGGCTCGGCCGTGGGCCCGATCGGCACCGTTGCTGGCGCAGCCATCGGCGGCATCGCAGGCGGCCTGGCCGGCAAGGGCGCCGGTGAAGTCGTCAACCCGAAAACCGGCGACGACCTGGGCGAACACCACCTGGCCAAGGGCGTGGGCGCCATGGGCGGCGCAGCGGCTGGTGCAGCTGCCGGTGCGGTCGCAGGTCCGGTCGGCATGGCCGCCGGCGCGGTGATCGGCGGCCTGGCCGGCGGCACCGCCGGCCGCGGCGCGGGCGAAGTGGTGAACCCGAAAGCCGACGACCGCCTGGGCGAGCACAACCTGGCGCAAGGCGTGGACGCCAGCGCCGGTGCGCTGGCCGGTGCTTCGATCGGCGCCGTGGGTGGTCCGATCGGCGCGGTGGCGGGTGCGGTGGCGGGCGGCATCGCCGGCGACCTGATCGGCAAGGGCTCGGCCGAAGTGGTCAACCCGAAGCGCGACGATCACTTGGCGGAACATAACCTGGCCGGCGGCGTCGGCGCAGCGGGCGGCGCGGCTGCCGGTGCGGCCGTGGGCGCAGTCGGCGGTCCGATCGGCATGGCCGCCGGTGCGGCCATCGGCGGTGTCGCCGGCGGCATGCTGGGCAAGGGCGCAGGCCACCTGGTCAACCCGACCGAGGAAGACAACTACTGGCGCGCCAACTACCAGACCCAGCCGTACTACACGCCGGGCTTCAGCTACGACGATTACTCGCCGGCCTATGCGCTGGGCTACAACAACTCGCGCCGCTTCCCGAACTACGACCTGGCCGAGCCGCACATGGCCAGCGAGTGGGATCGCGTGAAGGGCCAGTCGCGCCTGTCGTGGGACCAGGCCAAGCAGGCCACCCGCGCCGGCTGGAATCGCGTCGAAGGCAACGTGCCGGGCAATGACCTGAACCGCAGCAATTATTAATCGGCGCCACGCGCTCGATCGGCGACGCGCCGGTCGAGCCGCCGCCATGAAAAAAGCCTCGGGCCGCAAGGCCGCGAGGCTTTTTCTTTTCCTACCTCGCGCACCTTACGCCCATGCGCGCGAGGATGGCAGGCGATTACTGCTTGATGCCTTCGACCTGGATCGCCAGCTTGACGTCCATGTTGAAGCCGTAGCTCTCGCCGTAGCTCACGCCGAAGTCGCTGCGCTTGAAGGTGGCCGAGGCATCGGCGCCGCAGACTTCCTTCTTCAGCATCGGGTTGACCATGCACTTGAACTTGTTGATGGTCAGCTTGACCGGCTTGGTCACGCCGTGCAGGGTCAGCTGGCCGTCGACGCTGGCCGGGGTGTCGCCCTTGAACACGATCTTGCCTTTGTAGCCGGCGTTCGGGAACTTGGCGACGTCGAACATCTCGGCGCCCTTGGCGTGCTCGTCCAGCTTGGTGTTGCCGAAGTCGATGCTGGCCGGGTCGATGGTCAGGTCGACGGTGCCGGTCTTGGCGGCGCGGTCCAGCACGATGGTGCCTTCGGTCTTGGTGAACTTGCCGCGCCAGACCGACAGGCCGCCGAAGTGGTCGGCTTCGAAGCTCGGGTAGGTGTGGCTCGGGTCGATCGCGTAGGTGTCGGCGGCGAAGGCGGAGGTGGCTGCGGCGGCGGCCAGCAGGGCGATGGTCAGGTGCTTGAATTTCATTGGATTCGATCCTCTTGGGTGGGTGAATGAATAAATCGTGCTGCGAAATCGTACTGCGCTTACTGTCCCGCGGTGATGCGGAACTTGATGATGATGTCGTCGGCAACCATGCCGGTGTCCTTCCATTCGCCTTCGCCGACGTTGAAGGCCAGGCGATGGATCGGCAGCTGGCCCTCGAAGACCTGCTGGGCGCCCTGCGCCTTGACGCTGAGCGGGAAACTCACGTCCTGGGTCTTGCCCTTGATGGTGAGCTTGCCGGTGACGGCCAGTTTGCCGGCGCCGGCCGGCTTGATCGAGGACGACACGAAGCTCGCCTTCGGGAACTGGGCCGAATTGAACCATTCCTTCTTGGCGATCTCCTTGTTGTAGTCGGCCTGGCCCATGTCGAAGCTGGCGGTGTCGATGTCGACCTTGGCCGAGGCGTTTTCCGGGTGCGCCGGATCGTAGTCGACCTGGGCATTGAAGCGCTTGAAGTTCGATTCGACCGGCACGTTCATCTGCTTGAAGGTGGCCGAGACGCTGCTGTGCGCGACGTCGGTCTTGAGCGGGACGGCGGCTGCCGCCAGGACGGTGCCGGACAAAAGGACTGCAAGGGCGGTACGGGTCGACTTCATGATCTCTCCTTAACGTGAACGGCCGGGCAGCATGCGGCGCAGGGTGTCGTCGCGATCGACGAGGTGGTGCTTCAGGGCGGCCAGCACGTGCAGCGCGACCACGGCGGCCATTGCCATGTTCAGCCAGTAGTGGACCGGTTTCAATGTGTCGGCCAGCGCCTGGTTCTTGGCGATCAGGACCGGCAGCTGCACCACGCCGAACCAGACCACCGGAAAGCCCGCCGCCAGCGTATAGAAATAGCCCGACAGCGGCACCGCGAAGATGAACACGTACAGCACGTTGTGCAGTGCGTGGGCGGCCTGGCGCTGCCAAGGCGGCATGTCGGTCGACAGATCGGGCGGACGATTCTTCAGGCGCCACAACAGGCGCACCGCGGCCAGCAGCAGCACGGTCACGCCGGCCCATTTGTGCCAGGCGTAGTAGCGCAGCTTGGCCGGCGAAAAGCCGGGAATATCGGTCATGAACAGGCCCAGCGAGAAGGCGCCGACGATCAGGATCGCGACCAGCCAGTGAAGCGCGATGGCGGTGTTCGTGTAACGCTGCATGACGCCCTCCTGTCCTGTATTGATTTTCAGAACTTTATACGTTCCATCCGTGCTTAGGAAGCTATCCGATTGGATAACATTGTTCAGCTGGTGGCACAATGGCTGAGTTTTACTCGATAAAACGGTGACATGCGCAACGGTCGAGCAGCGCGCCATGGCTGTCGTGTCAACGGTAAAATGTTGAGCTATATAATTTATAAAAGAGTGTAGCGCGACACTAGCGTTTTCTTAGAACAACAATGACCAGGATTCTTTCCGGCCACCTTATGGCGTGCTTGGCGCCTTCCCTATCGCTGTCCCTGCTGTGCGCGAGCCTGCTGGCGGCCTTTCCCGTCCACGCGAACGAAGCCGCGCAGCAGCAGCAGGGCGGCGATTTCGCCGACCTGTCGATCGAGGAGCTGGCCAACATCGACGTGACCTCGGTGTCGCGCCGTCCCGAACGCCTGCAGGATGCGCCGGCTTCGGTGTTCGTGATCACCGCCGACGACATCCGCCGGTCCGGCGCGCGCAGCCTGCCCGAGGCGCTGCGCCTGGCGCCCAACCTGAACGTGGCGCGCGCCACCAACAACAATTACGCCATCTCGGCGCGCGGCCTGAACGGCACCGCCGACAGCCCGGCCAACAAGCTGCTGGTGATGATCGACGGGCGCTCGGTGTATTCGCCGCTGTTCTCGGGCGTGTTCTGGGACGAGCCGGACGTGATGCTGGAGGACGTCGAGCGCATCGAGGTGGTCAGCGGCCCGGGCGGCACGCTGTGGGGCGTGAACGCGGTCGACGGCGTCATCAACATCACCACGCGCCACGCGCGCGACACCGAGGGCGATTTGGTGACGCTGCGCGCGGAACAGGACGGCGCCCAGGCGGCGTTTCGCCACGGGCAGGCCAGCGCCGACGGCGCCTGGCGCATCTACGGCAAGGCCTTCGGCCTGAACCACAGCGAGCAGGCCGGCGGCCGCCAGGTCGACGACGACTGGGACCAGGCCCAGGTCGGCTATCGCGGCGACTGGACGCGCGGCGCCGAGCGCTGGTCCGTCAACGCCAACGCCTATCGCGGCCGCCAGGGCCAGCCGGCGCCCGGCCAGATCTCGGCGTCCGGCGCCAGCGCCTACATCGACGACATCGACACCCGCGGCGCCAACCTCACCGGCCGCTGGGAGCATGCGCTGGCGGACGGCGGCAGCCTGGTGCTGCAGGCCTATTACGACCACCGCTACCGCAAGGCGCCGCCGACGTTTGCCGATTCGGTGGACATCGCCGACCTCCAGTTCCAGCATGCGCTGCCGCGCCTGGGCGCGCACAGCCTGGTCTGGGGCGCAGAGTACCGCTACAGCTGGGACAGCGTCAGCAACAGCCGCTACGTCGCCTTCCTGCCGGCCGACGTCGACCAGTCCTGGGCCAGCCTGTTCGCCCAGGACGAGATCGCGCTGCGCGAGAACCTGCGCCTGACCGCGGGCGCGCGCGTGGAGCGCAACCCCTACACCGGCGCCGAGTTCCTGCCCAACCTGCGCTTGTCCTGGCGCCTCAATCCGGCGCACGCGCTGTGGGCCGGCTTGTCGCGCACCGTGCGCGCGCCGTCGCGCCTGGACGTCGACGTCCACATCCCAAGTGCGCCGCCTTACCTGCTCAATGGCGGGCCCCAGGTGCGCTCGGAAGTCGCGCGCGTGCTGGAAGCCGGCTATCGCGGCCAGGTCGGACGCGGACTGTCCTATTCGGTGACCGTGTTCCGCAATCTGTACGACGATCTGCGCACGCAGGAGGTCACGTTCGATGGCGACCGGCGCAGCATCGTGTTCGGCAACCAGATGGAAGGACGCGCGCGCGGCATCGAGGCCTGGGGCAGCTACCAGATGAGCGATGCCTGGCGCGTCTCGGCCGGCATGACCGCCCTGCACGAGGTGTTCAGCCTGAAGCCGGGCAGCCGGGACGTGGGCAGCCTGGCCATCGCCGGGCTCGACCCGGCTTACACGGCCCAGCTGCGTTCCAACTACGTGTTCGACGAGCGGCGCGAGCTGGAACTGGCGCTGCGCCGCGTCGGCGCACTCGGCGTTTTCCAGGTGCCGGCCTACACGGCGCTCGACGCGCGCTTCGGCTGGCGCCTGGGGCGCGGGATGGAAGTGGCGATCGTCGGCGCCAACCTGAACGGCGGCCATGCCGAGTACGGTGCGCCGTCGGTGCGCAGCGAAGCGGGGAGAAGCGTGGGAGTGAACTTCACCTGGCAGAAATGAGGACGTAAAAAAACCGGAGCGCGCTCCGGTTTTTTCATGCGTCGATCTGCGCTCAGATCGCCTTGGCCAGCTGCGCCGCCAGGCCGGTGTAATTCGCCGGCGTCATCGCCAGCAGCAGGTCCTTCGCGTCCTGCGGGATCGCCAGCGTGTTGATGAACTGCTGCAGCGCGTCGCGCGTGATGCCCTTGCCGCGCGTGAGTTCCTTGAGCTGTTCGTACGGATTCTCGATGCCGTAGCGGCGCATCACGGTCTGCACCGGCTCGGCCAGCACTTCCCAGTTGGCGTCCAGGTCGGCTTCCAGGCGCTGCGGGTTCACTTCCAGCTTGTTCAGGCCGCGCAGGCAGCTGTCGTAGGCCAGCAGCGCATAGCCGAAGCCGACGCCGATGTTGCGCAGCACCGTCGAGTCGGTCAGGTCGCGCTGCATGCGCGAGACCGGCAGCTTGTCGGCCATGTGGCGCAGCACGGCGTTGGCCAGGCCCAGGTTGCCTTCCGAGTTTTCGAAGTCGATCGGGTTGACCTTGTGCGGCATGGTCGACGAACCGATCTCGCCGGCCTTGAGCTTCTGCTTGAAGTAGCCCAGCGAGACGTAGGTCCAGATGTCGCGGTTCAGGTCGAGCAGGATGGTGTTCGCGCGCGCGATCGCGTCGAACAGCTCGGCCATGTAGTCGTGCGGCTCGATCTGGATGGTGTACGGGTTGAAGACCAGGCCGAGGCGCTGCTCGATCACGTTCTTACTGAACGCCGGCCAGTCGAACGACGGGTAGGCCGACAGGTGCGCGTTGTAGTTGCCGACCGCGCCGTTCATCTTGCCGAGGATTTCGACGTCGGCGATGCGGCGGGCGGCGCGCTGCAGGCGCGCGACCACGTTGGCGAATTCTTTGCCCAGGGTGGTCGGGCTGGCGGTCTGGCCGTGGGTACGCGACAGCATCGGCAGCTCGGCGTTGACGTGCGCGATCTCGGTCAGCCTGGCGATGATGTTCTGCAGCGACGGCAGCAGCACGCCGTCGCGCGCGGCTTTCAGCATCATGCCGTGCGAGGTGTTGTTGATGTCTTCCGAGGTGCAGGCGAAGTGGATGAACTCCGAGGCCGCGACCAGTTCCGGCAGGTCCTTGACCTTCTCTTTCAGCCAGTACTCGACCGCTTTCACGTCGTGGTTGGTGACCGCTTCGATTTCCTTGATGCGGGCGGCATCGCTTTCGGTGAAGTCCGCGGCCAGCTTGTCCAGCAGGGCGGACGCCTCCGGCGAGAACGGCTTGAGTTCGGCGAAGCCGGCCTGCGCCAGCGCCTGCAGCCAGGCGATTTCGACCTTGACGCGGTGGTGCATGAAGCCGGCTTCCGACAGGATCGGGCGCAGCTTGTCGGTCTTGGCGGCGTAACGGCCGTCCAGCGGGGACAGGGCCGACAGGGTCGATGAGGATGCGGTAGAAGTCATGGGAAGCGGTCCGTGCAAAAACGCCGATTTTACCACCGGCGGCCCTGCCCAGCCCGGGTTTGTCAAGTTTCATTTTGCACGACGTTGCAGCCTTGCCGGCCCTCTCAAGGCCGTGAAGGCCGATGCTATACTGTTGCCCAATCCCCTAATCTGAGCATTTATGAAACTCATCGGTTCCTACACCAGTCCTTATGTGCGCAAGGTGCGCGTGGTGTGCGCGGAAAAAAAGCTGGACTACGACTTCGCGCTGGAAAACGTCTGGGCCGCCGACACCCGGATCGGTGAGTCCAACCCGCTCGGCAAGGTGCCCTGCCTGGTGATGGAAGACGGCAGCGCGATGTACGACTCGCGCGTGATCGCCGAATACCTCGACACGCTGACCCCGGTCTGCAAGCTGCTGCCGGCCAACAGCCGCGACCGCGCCAACGTCAAGGTATGGGAAGCGCTCGCCGACGGCGTGCTCGACGCCGCCGTGACGGCTTACCTCGAGCGCACCCAGCGCCCGGAAGAATTGCGCCATCAACCCTGGATGGATCGCCAGCTGGGCAAGGTGCGCGCCGGCCTGGCCGTGATGAGCACCAACCTCGGCGAGCAGCCGTTCTGCATGGGCATCCACTACACGCTGGCCGACGTCGCGGTCGGTTGTGCGCTCGGCTGGCTGGCGTTCCGTTTCCCCGACATCGATTGGCGCACCGACCATCCGAACCTGGCGCGCCTGTTCGACAAGCTGTCCGAACGCCAGTCGTTCAAGGACACGGTTCCCTTCATTCCCGCTTGAAACGGGGCCGCCGCGATGACGACGACGGTCGTGTTCGGCGAGGCGCTGGTCGACGAATTCCCGACCGGGCAAGTGGTGGGCGGCGCGCCCTTCAACGTGGCGCGCCACCTGGCCGCCTTCATGGCGCCGCCCCTCATGATCACGCGCATCGGCGACGACCGCAACGGCCTGGCCGTGCGCGCCGAATTCGAGCGCTTCGTGATGGTGGAGACCGGCCTGCAGGTCGACCCGATGGAAGAGACCGGGCGCGTGGTGGTCGAACGCAATGCCCCGGGCCAGCCCGAAGGCCACCACTTCACGATCCTGCCGCGCCAGGCCTACGACTTCATCGATCCGCACGCTGCGGTGGCCAGCCTGGCGGTCCTGGGTGGCCAGGACGCCGGCACGCTCTATTTCGGCACGCTGGCCCAGCGTGAGGAACGCTCGCGCCAGGCGCTGGCGGCGCTGTTCGAGGCGACGTCGGCGCGACGCTTCCTCGACCTCAACCTGCGTCCCGGCCAGGCCGACGAAGCCGTCGTCACGCGTTCGCTGCTGGCGGCCGACATCGTCAAGGTCAACGAAGCCGAATTGCAGGCGCTGTTCCAGTGGTATGTCCAGATCGGCCCGGACGATGCGCCGCTGGCGACCGAGGAAGTACACGCGGCCTGCCGCACGCTGATCGAGCGCTTCGCCCTGGACGCGCTGATCGTCACGCTGGGCCACCGCGGCTCGGTGTATTTCGGCGCCGACGGCAGCCTGCTCGCCAACCGCGACAACCCGGCGCCGCCCTTCGTCATCGACACCGTCGGCGCCGGCGACGCCTTCTCGGCGATCTTCCTGCTCGGACGCCTGCGCGGCTGGCCTTTGCCCTTGACGCTGGCGCGCGCCAACGAGTTCGCCGGCGCGATCTGCGCGGTGGCGGGTGCGGTGCCGGCCGATATCAATTTCTACGACAAGTGGGCCGCCCGCTGGCAGGGCGCCTGAATCGTGGTGGGCCGGGAACAGCCCGGCTGTCTCAAGGTCCGGCGCTTGTTGCGACAAGACGATGTGTTTCATCATCGCGTGGCCTCGAGCAGCTGTTGTTTGCGAGATCCACTGAATACGCCATCGATGCCGCCCATGGCTTGTTGGGCGTCAGACGATCTTCATCCGGTCGGCCAGCAGCGCCTCGTACGTCAGATTCTGCAGCAGCGTGTAGTGGACCGGATCGAGCTCCACGAACTGCACCCCATAGGCATGGATCTCGCCCTGGCCGTCCGGCGACTTTTCGATGTTGACATTGCGGATCATCGCCAGGGTATCGACCTGCGCTTCCTGGCCGAGGCCCGGCATCGCCAGCGTGAACTGCATGCTGATCAATTCCTCGCTGCGCGGCAGCTGGACCGGCGAATCGACGCGGGCGCCGCTCACCGAGATATTCATCAGCTTGCAGTCGATCGGGATCGCGTCCGGCTGGGCCGTGCTCCGCACGCGCGCCGGGATATCGGTCTTGACGCGCATCGCGCCGCGCAGGCTGTTGCCCTGGATCGAGGTCGGGAACGACAGGTGGACGTAGAACAGCGGCCGCGCGAACACGCGCTCGACCGTGCAGGCAAACGAGCACACGTTGACGCCCGAAAATACGCGAATGGTGACGCGCTCGCCCTCGGTCAGGCCGATCGGCACGCCATTTTCCATCGGAATCTTGAGGATGATGTACTCGTCCTTGAGGTAGCCGATCAGGGTCGAGAAATGGGTCACTGGCTTGACGCGGCGATGCGTCATCAGTTGCAGGCGTACGCCAACCTGCATATTGAGCGATTCGAACGCGAATTCGCGAGGCGTGATGTCGTGGTCAGGAGCGCCGATCATAGGAATCCGGTCGAAGCGGATGTTGCCGCATGTCAAAACCCGGCATCCTATCACCGATGCGCTATGGTGAAAATCGCAATTTCCGCCCCTGTTCAATCTGTAATGAATGCGAAGGGGGAGAAAACGGTTCAGGCCGGCGCTGGCGCGCGCGCGTCGGCCCTCGATATCACTCGGTCATTTGCGTCTGCAAATAGTTCTGCAGGCCGACCTTGACGATCAGGTCGAGCTGGGTTTCCAGCCATTCGATGTGTTCTTCGGTGTCCGCCAGGATCTCGAGCAGCAGGTCGCGCGAGACGTAGTCGTGGGCGGCCTCGCAGGCGGCGATGCCTTCCTTGATCGTGACCTGGGCGCCGCGCTCGAGCTTGAGGTCGCATTCCAGCATTTCCTGCGACGATTCACCGATCAGGAGTTTGTGCAGCGCCTGCAAGTTGGGCAGGCCGTCGAGCATCAGGATGCGGTCGATCAACTTGTCCGCATGTTTCATCTCACCGATCGATTCGTCGTATTCCTTCTTGCCGAGCCGATAAAACCCCCAGTGCCGGTACATGCGCGCGTGCAGGAAGTACTGGTTGATCGCGGTCAGCTCATTGGTGAGCTGGGCGTTCAAGTGACGGATGATGGTGGGATCGCCCTTCATGGATTGCCTTTTGTAATGACGCGACGATGTCATCATAGCAAACCGGCGCGGCCGCGGATATGGCCACCGCCGCGGGCGCGCAACAACTTGGCGCAGGTGTCAGATTGCCGCCAATACGAACCCGCCGACAGCCAGCAGCGACAGCGCGCCGATCGCGATGCCGACCGTGTGGCGCCGGTTGGTGAGCGCCCACAGCACCACGCCCGACACCGACAACAGGATGATCGAACCGGCCAGCGTATCGACCAGCAACACCCAGCCGGTGCTCATCCCGACGCCCTTGTGCAGGTTGGTCATGGTCGCGAATAAGTTGTTGTCGGCGCGCTTGACGGTGACGAAGCCATTGCCGACCCAGTACTCGGCCTGGACGTTGCCCGACGGTGAAGTGAAGCTGGCGCTCCAGCGCTCGGGCTGGACCAGCGATTTGTCGGCCCATGCGACCGGGCGCGGCGGCTCCGCGCGCACGCGCCCGGGTTCGGGCTCGAGCCTGAGCGAGCGCTTGAGCCAGAGCGCCATCGCCTGGGGCGTCGTCGGTGCCGGACTCGGCAGTGGAATCTGCACCGTGCTTTCCTGCGCCCGGGCGGCGGGAATCCTGAGGATGGCGCGGTGGTTCAGGAGGATGCCGGTGCTGCCGAACAGCAGCCCGAGCACGGCGCCCCAGAGGCCGATCCAGCCATGCATCTTGCGCAGCCACTTGACCGCGATGGCGCGGCGCGAAGGGGCGGGCGGCGGCTGGACCGTGAAGGGCGCTTTGGGTGGACGGAACGGGATGACTGGCATAAGACAGAAGACTTGGCTGCTTCGGAACCCACATACTACCAAGGACGGCCGGCATGCGGTCGGGTGTGCGTCCGATTGTGCAAGGCAATGAAAACCTTCCCCGACAGGCCATGTTTCCGGGGAACTTGAAGTCCCTGCTTACGCCACCAACTTGCCTGGTGTCATCCGATGCGGCGCCACCGTCACGTTTTTGCCGTCGAGGTGTTCGTGCATCACCTCGCGCGCGCAGCTGACGCATTTGCCGCAGCAGGCGCCGACGCCGAGTTCCTTGCGCAGGCCGGCCATCGAGTTCAGGCCGAGGTCGACCGCCTGGCGGATTTCGCGGTCGGAGATGTTGTTGCAGACACAAACGATCATGGGTTTTCCGTTTCAAGCCGGCGCGCGGCAAGCTCTTGCTATCTGTTCTATAATGCGAATCATTCTCATTCACTTTCATATTCTGGAGAACCCGCCAGACGAATGCAAGCGAATTTGTTGCGCAATCCGGCGGACCGGGCAGAACTAGACAAATCGCAAATAGAAATAATTCGCATTTAGGTTTATGATGTACCCATCCGTCCCCACCGCGTCATATCGACTGGAAGTGACACCATGACTCTCGCACCCACCCTGACCACGCTCGACAGCCTGAAAGCCGGCCAGAGCGCTACCGTGATCCACCTCGCTCCGAGCGCCCGTTCCGGCGTCAGCGATGGCCTCGACGTGTCGCGCCGCCTGATGGAGCTCGGTTTCGTGCCGGGCGAGCGCATCCGCATGCTCAAGCGCGGCCTGCCCGGCGGGCCGCTCGCGGTCAAGGTCGGCCAGTCGACCTTCGCCCTGCGCCGTTTCGAAGCGGCGCTGGTCTCGATCCAGCCGGAGTAAGGCAAACACGATGTCAGTAGCAGAACAGCAGGTCACGACGGCCAAGGCGCCGCTCATCGCCCTGCTGGGTAATCCGAACTGCGGCAAGACCGCTCTGTTCAACCGTCTCACCGGCGCGCGCCAGAAGGTCGCCAACTACGCCGGCGTCACCATCGAACGCAAGGAAGGCAGCTTTACCCTGCCTGGCGGGCGCATGCTGCGCGTGCTCGACCTGCCCGGCGCCTACAGCCTTTCGGCCCACACCCCGGACGAAGCGATCACGCGCGACGTCGTCGCCGGCCTGCGCGCGGGCGAACAGGCGCCGGACGTCGTGGTCTGCGTGGTCAACGCCACCAACCTGCGCCTGAACCTGCGCCTGGTGCTGGAAATCCAGCGCCTCGGCTTGCCGATGGTACTGGCGCTGAACATGGTCGACGTCGCGAAAAAGCGCGGCATCGAGATCGACACCGCGCGCCTGTCGCGCGAACTCGGCATGCCGGTGGTCGAAACCGTCGCGGTGCAGTCGGGCGGCGAAAAGCAGCTGCTCGAGTTGCTCGACCGGCAAACTTTCGCCCCCGCCAAGCCGCGTCCGCTGGCCGCGATCGACGCGGTCTCGGTCGAAGACACCCAGCGCGAAGTGCGCCGCATCATCGACGCCGCGGTCAGCTTCGATCGCGACACCGGCAACCTGTCCGAGCAGATCGACGCGGTCGTGCTGCACCCGATCGCCGGGCCGGTCATCCTGGCCGCGCTGATGTTCCTGGTGTTCCAGGCCGTGTTCAGCTGGGCCAACGTGCCGATGGACCTGATCAAGAACGGCGTCGATGCGGTCGGCGGCTGGGTCGGGGCGCACATGGCCGAGGGGCCGCTGCGCGGGCTGCTGGTCGACGGCATCTTCGGGGGCGTCGGCAGCGTGCTGGTGTTCCTGCCGCAGATCCTGATCCTGTTCTTCTTCATCCTCGTGCTCGAGGATTGCGGCTACCTGCCGCGCGCCGCCTTTCTGCTCGACCGCATGATGGGCGGCGTCGGCCTGTCCGGGCGCGCCTTCATTCCGCTGCTGTCCTCGTTCGCCTGCGCGATTCCCGGCGTGATGGCGGCGCGCACCATCCAGAACCCGCGCGACCGCCTGGTCACGATCATGATCGCGCCGCTGATGACGTGTTCCGCGCGCCTGCCGGTGTACGCGCTGATCATTGCCGCCTTCATCCCCAAGCGCGCGCTCGGCTTCGGCCTGAATTTGCAGGGCCTGGTGCTGTTCCTGCTGTACGTGGCCGGCATCGTCAGCGCCATGGCCGTGGCCTGGTTCATCAAGCGCACCGCCGGCGCCAACCGCCAGCAGCCGCTGATGCTCGAACTGCCGGCCTACCACTGGCCGCACCTGCACAACCTCGGCCTGGGCCTGTGGGAGCGCGCACGCATCTTCCTGACCCGCGTCGGCACCGTGATCCTGACGCTGATGGTGCTGGTCTGGTTCCTGTCGAGCTTCCCGGGCGCTCCGGAAGGCGCGACCCATCCGCCCATCTACTACAGCGTGGCCGGCATGCTGGGCCGCGCCTTGTCCGTGATCTTCCAGCCGATCGGCTTCGGCTGGCAGATCTGCATCGCGCTGGTGCCGGGCATGGCGGCGCGCGAAGTCGCGGTCGGCGCGCTCGGTACCGTGTACGCGCTGTCCGGCGGCGAAGACGTGGCCGGTTCGCTGGCCCCGCTCATCAGCCATTCCTGGAGCATGGCGACCGCGCTGTCGCTGCTGGCCTGGTACGTGTTCGCGCCGCAGTGCCTGTCGACCTTGTCCGTGGTGCGGCGCGAGACCGGCAGCATCCGCTACGCGCTGATCATGGCCGGCTACATGTTCGCGCTGGCCTATGCGGCCTCGTTCCTGACCTACCGCATCGCGCTGTACGCGCTGGGGAGTTGAGCATGTTGCAGTACCTTGTCGTCGCTGTGATCGTGCTGCTCGCGGCGGGGTACGCGGCGGCCAAGTACCTGCCCAAGACCTGGCGCCGGCGCGTGGTCTACACCTTTTCGGACGGCAGCGGAAAGGGCCTGCTGGCGCGCTGGCTCGACAAGGAGTCGGGCTGCGGCAGCGGCTGCGACACCTGCGGGTCGTGCGCACCTGCCCCGATGGCGCAGAAGGACGAGAAGGGCCGCAAGGTCATCCAGCTGCACGTCAAGCGTTAAGCCTCCGGCTTCCACGCCAGATCCAGCAGTTCCATCAAGCGCTTCGCATCGAACGGCGCGCGCACCTTGATGTCGTTGTCGAAGTAACAGTAGACGTCGCGCCCTCCCGCGCGCGCGGGCGCGGGCGCATGCGGCGAGACCAAACGCGCATCTTCCGGCTGCGAACCCGCGCTCCAGGCGCGGATGCGCCGCGCCCATCGTTCCAATGACTCGTCTTCGTAGCCGCTGGCGTACAGCTCGTGCTCGCCGTGCAGGCGCACGTAGACGAAGTCCGCGGTCACGTCTTCGACATCGGGGAATTTGCCGGCCGTGTCGGCCACCACCAGCGCCACGTTGTACTTGCGCAGCAGGGCGATGAAGGCGTCGTCCAGAAAACTCGCGTGGCGGATCTCGATGGCATGGCGCAGCGGGCGCACGGCGTCGATTTCCAGGAGCGACCGGCCGATCATCTTGTCGTCGTGGCCGCGCGCGATCGCCAGCGCCTGGCCGGTGTCGCGCGGCAGCAGGCTGAGAAAACGCTCGACCTTGTCGGGATCGAAGCGCAGCTGCGGCGGGAACTGCCACAGGAAGGGCCCGAGCTTTTCGCGCAGCGCGAACACGCCCGAGGCCAGCACGTTGGCCAGCGGCGTCTCGATGCCGCGCAGCTTGAGCATGTGGGTCAGGAACCGGTTGCCCTTGACCGCGAAAACGAAGCCCGGCGGCGTGGCCGCGTACCAGGCGGCATAGCTGCCCGGGCGCTGCAGGGAATAAAACGAGCCGTTGATCTCGATGGTCGGCAAAAAGCGCGACGCGTAATCGAGTTCGCGCGCCTGCACCAGGCCGGGCGGATAGAACGCGCCGCGCCATGGTTCGTAACGCCAGCCTGAAATGCCGATGGTGATCGTGCCCATGCCTCATGCTAGGCCGGGCGCGGCCATCGGCTCGGTGCGTTGACGAACCCTGGGCGGCCGGCGTCAGCGATTCACTTCAGTGAGCAACGACCGGCAGCTCGATCGCGCTGTCCATGCCCGCTGCGTGATACACGCGCTGGGTCGCCTTGCGGTAGTCGCCCGGCTTGGCGTGGAAGATATTCGCAACGTAGGTCTGCGGGTTGCGGTCGTACAGCGGGAACCAGCTCGACTGGATCTGCACCATCACGCGGTGGCCGGGGAGGAACACGTGGTCGACGTTGGGCAGGGCGAAGCGGTAGCGTTCCGCCTGGTTGGCGGGGATCGGCGCCGGCTTGTCCAGGCCCTGGCGGTAGCGGCCGCGGAAGATGTCCATCGCCAGCGGCAGCTGGTAGCCCCCCATCTCCGGCTGGGCCGCGACTTCGTCCGGGTAGACGTCGATCAGCTTGACCACCCAGTCGCTGTCCGTGCCCGAGGTCGAGGCGAACAGGTTGACCATCGGCTGGCCGGCGATCTCCAGCGGTTTCGTCAGGGGCGCGCTCACGTAGGTCAGGACGTCCGGACGGTCGGAATAGCTGCGCTGGTCGGTCACCAGCCAGGGCTTCCAGACGGTTCCCTCGCTCATGTGCACCGGACGCGGCACGAAGGGCACCGGTTTCATCGGGTCGGAGACGTACTCGTCGTAGGCGGCGCCTTTGGTGTCGCCCTTGTCGAACGACAGCGCCGAACCCGCCTTCAGGTAGACCGGCGTGCTGGCCTGCGCCAGCGGCCACTGCTCGAGCCGGCGCCAGCGGTTCACGCCGGTCTGGTAGGACCATACCGGCGGGGTGTCGAACTTGGGCGCGCCGTCTTTCAGGTACTGGTTAAAGAAGGGCAGCATGACTTCACGGCGGAACTCGCGTGCGGTGTCGCCGGTGAATTTCAGGGCGCCCAGCGTCGAACCCTCGTAGTTCACGCCGCTATGGCGCCATGGGCCGACCACCAGCGAATTCATGCGGTTGTCCTTGTCCTTCGGCTCGACCGCCGCGTAGGTCGCGTAGGCGCCATAGATGTCTTCCTGGTCCCAGCGCCCCACCACCGTCATGGTCGGCACGGTGAGCGGCTTCCTGGCCAGGATGCGGTCCAGCGCCTGCTCCTGCCAGAAGCTGTCGTAGGCCGGGTGCTCGAACAGTTTTTTCACGAAGTTGAGCTGGTCCAGGCCGTACTCGTGGGCGAAGTCGCCGGTCGAGCCGGCGCGCAGGTAGCCGTCGTAATCGTCGTAGACGCCGGTGGCCAGGTGCTCGCCCGCGCCGCGCGCCGCATTCTGGCTGGCGATGTATTCGAGGTTGGTGTTGCGGAAGGCGCCGTTATGGAACCAGTCGTCGCCGCGCCAGCCGTCGACCATCGGGCTCATCGGCACCGCGGCTTTCAAGGCCGGGTGCGGCTCGACCAGCGCCATCAGCACCGTGAAGCCTTCGTAGGACGAGCCGACCATGCCCACTTTACCGTTCGATTGCGGCACGTTCTTGACCAGCCAGTCGATGGTGTCCCAGGCGTCGGTGCTGTGGTCGACCGGCGTGTTGTTCAGGGGCCCGCGCACCGGGCGTGTCATCACGTAGTCGCCTTCCGAACCGTACTTGCCGCGCACGTCCTGGAACACGCGGATGTAGCCGTTCTCGATGAAGGCGTCGTCGCCGTCGCCCAGGATCGAGGTCAGGTGCGGGCTCCTCATGCGGCCGGCGCGGCCGGTGGCGTTGTAGGGCGTGCGGGTCAGCATGATCGGCGCCTTGGCGCCGCCCGGGATGCTCTTCGGGATCACGATCACGGTGTGCAGCTTGACCCCGTCGCGCATCGGGATCATGACGTCCTGCTTGACGTAGTCGGCGTCCGGGGCGGTGAGCTTGAAGGACGTGGACGGCACGTCGGGCGCCATCGGGGCGGTTTGCGCAGCGGCGTGGCTGGCGTGGATGGCAGTGAGAGCGGAAGCAAGCAGCAGGGGCAGGGCGGACAGGGACGGCAGGCGCGGCATCAAGTTCTCCAGGGGTAGTTGCATAAAAGCATAGTACCCAAGGGCGTCAGCCCATGCAATCGATCCCGGCCGCGCGCCTGCCCGCGCGCGTGGCCGCGCCTACGCCTGCGCGAGGGCCAGGCCGCGCTGCCGGGGCTGCTGCTGTTGCGCGGCGTCGACCTTGAACACGCTGAACACCTGGTTCAGGTGGCGCGCCTGTTCGCGCATCGACGATGCCGCCGCCGCCGCCTGCTCGACCAGCGCCGCGTTCTGCTGGGTCGCGCCGTCCATCTCGGCGATGGCGCGGTTGACCTGGGCGATGCCGTCCTGCTGTTGCTCGCTGGCGGCGGCGATCTCGCCGATGATGTCGTTCACGCGCACGATGCCGTCGACGATCTCGCCCATCGTGCGGCCGGCCTGCTCGACCTGTTGCGAGCCGTGGTCGACCTTGCCGACCGAGTCGGAGATCAGTGCCTTGATCTCCTTGGCGGCGCCGGCCGAGCGCTGGGCCAGCGTGCGCACTTCGCTCGCGACCACCGCGAAGCCGCGGCCCTGTTCGCCGGCGCGCGCCGCCTCGACGGCCGCGTTCAGCGCCAGGATATTGGTCTGGAAGGCGATGCCGTCGATGACGCCGATGATGTCGGCGATGCGCCGCGCCGAGTCCTGGATCGAGGCCATGGTGTCGACCACCTGGCCGACCGCCGCGCCGCCGCGCCGGGCCGCCTCGGTGGCGGTCGATGCCAGCGCGCTGGCGTGGCGCGCGCTGGCCGCGTTCTGCTGCACGGCGCCGGTCAGCTCTTCCATCGACGCGGCGGTTTGCTCCAGCGCGCTGGCCTGCTGTTCGGTGCGGCTGGACAGGTCCTGGTTGCCGCTCGCGATCTCGCTCGAGGCGTTGGCAATGGTGCGGATGCCGCTGTCGACCGCGCCGACGATGCCGGACAGGCTGGCGTTCATCTCGCGCAGGGCCAGCAGCAGGCGCGCGGTCTCGTCGTTGCCGCGCACGTCGATGATGGTGGTGAGGTCGCCCGCGGCCACGGTATCGGCCAGCGCCACCGCGCGCGCCAGCGGCGTGCGGATGCTGCGCGAGACCAGATGCCCGGCCAGTGCCAGGAGGGCGGACAGCAGCAGCGCGATGCCGGAAAACTCGAGCATGCGCGGCCAGAACACGGCGTCCACCGAATCCGTATAGACGCCCGAGCCGATCACCCAGCCCCATTCGGGCACGGCGACGACGTACGATACTTTCGGCACCGGTTTGTCGCTGCCCGGCTTGGGCCACAGGTAGCTCAGGTAGCCGCCGCCGTCGGTGTGCGCAATCCGCACGGCCTCGACGAACAGGTGCAGGCCGTTGGGGTCGGTGATGCCCGCCAGGTCCTGGCCGACCAGCTTGGCCGAGGTCGGGTGCATCAGCATGCGCGGCTGCATGTCGTTGACCCAGAAGTATTCCTTGGCGTCGTAGCGCAGATCGCGCAGCGTGTCGAGCGCGGCGCGCTTGGCGTCGCTCTCCGCCAGCGCACCCGAAGCGGCCTGCTTGCGATAGCGCTCGACCACGCCGCGCGCGACGTCGACCGCCTGGCGCACCGCGCGCGCATGCTCGTCGCCGATCAGGCGGCGCTCCGAGACCAGGAAGCCGGCGGCGACGCACAGGATGCCGATGCCGGTGATGAGGGTAAGTAGGGCCAGCTTCCTGGCGATGCTCAGGCGGGAAAGAAAATACATGGAGAAATAGTGGAAATGAAGCTTGTTATGTTGCAAAGCGGCAATCCTAGCAAAATTGCCGACAATAAAGATAAAATACTTCAATTGTGTGAAGCAAATCATCGAAATCGCCGGAACTTTAGCTATTAACGCAACGATGTTAAGCTAACGCGGTTATCACCAGCCCAGCCACCATGATCGTCGTCCATCATTTGAACAACTCTCGTTCCCAGCGCATCCTGTGGCTGCTGGAAGAGCTCGGCCTGCCTTACGAGATCAGGAAGTACCAGCGCGACCCCAAGACCATGCTGGCGCCGCCCGAGCTGCGCGCGGTACACCCGCTGGGTAAATCGCCGGTGATCAGCGACGGCGACACGGTGGTGGCCGAATCCGGCGCCATCGTCGACTATTTGATCGAGCGCTACGGCGACGGCCGCCTGGCTCCGGACCCCGGCACGCCCGAGCGCCTGCGCTACAACTATTACCTGCACTTCGCCGAAGGCTCGGCGATGCCGCCGCTGCTGCTCAAGCTCGTGTTCGACCGGGTCGAGAGCACGCCGGGGCCATTCTTCGTCAAACCCATCGCGCGCGCGATCGCGCGCAAGGTCAAGGACAGCTTCGTGCTGCCGCAGATCCGCCAGCAGCTGGTCTACCTGGAGAGCCAGCTGGCCGAACGCACCTGGTTCGCCGGCGAGGCATTCTCCGCGGCCGACATCCAGATGAGCTTCCCGCTCGAGGCCGCGGCCATGCGCGGCGGCCTCGATAAGAACTATCCGAAGCTGACCGCCTTCCTCGAGCGCATCCACGCGCGCCCGGCCTACCGGCGTGCGCTGGAGAGGGGCGGCCAGTACGACTTCGCCTGAGCGCCATGGCCAAGCTGCTTGCGATCGACGGCCTGAACATCGTCCGCCGCGTGTACGAAGCCAGTCCGGAGCCGGACTCGGACCTCAAGGCCAGCATCGCGCTGCGCCATGCGCTGTCGTCGTTCCGCAACGTGCTCGAGACGCATACCCCGACCCACGTGCTGGCGGCCTTCGACCACGGCGGTCCGACCTGGCGCCACGACCTCTATCCGCGCTACCGCGAAGGGCGCGCGCCAATGCCGTCCTTCCTGCGCGATGCGCTGCCCGGTTTCCAGGACCGCCTGCGCGAGGTCGGCCTGCATCCGCTGTCGGTGCCCGGGGTCGAAGCCGACGACGTGATCGCCACCGGCGTGCTGCGCTGGCTGGCGGAAGGGCGCGGCGAGGCCATCGTCGCCACCACCGACAAGGACCTGCACGAACTGATCGCGCACGGTGCGCTGGTGTGGGACCATTTCAAGGGCGAGTGGCACGACGACGCCTGGGTGCGCAACCGCTTCGGCGTCGCGCCCGAGCGCATCCACGACTTGCTGGCGCTGATGGGCGACCCGACCGACGGCGTGCCGGGCGTATCGAAGGTCGGCATGAAGACCGCGGCGCGCCTGCTGAACGCCTACGGCGACCTGGATGCGGTGATGGCCGGCGCCGGCATTCTCAAGACACCGCTCGGCGAGCGCCTGCGCGCCGAGCGCGAGATCCTCGAGGTATCGCGCCGGCTGGTGACGCTCAAGACCGACGTCCGTCTGGGCGTCAGTTGGAACATGTTGGCCTACGAGGCCCATTAATCAGGAGAGAGCGATGCTCAAGGCGATCATCGTCGATGCCAACGCGGTTGCGCGCGGCTCGTTGAACACCGTGCTGACCGACGGCGGCTACGGCGTGGCCGGCCAGACCCACACCGGCACGCTCGGGCTGGCGCTGGCACTCAAACACCAGCCGCACATCATCTGCATCGCGCGCGAGCAGATCGACGACGCCAATGACGACGGCGACGTCGTCACGCAGCTGCGCGCGCGGCTGCCCAAGACGCTGATCTTCATGGTGTCCGGCACGCTCGACGCACCGACGATCCAGCAGGCGCTGGCGCGCGGCGTGCACGGCTTCATCGTCAAGCCGTTCAAGGCCGACACCGTGCTGCGCACGATCCGCAACACGGTGCTGGCGATCGTCAAGAAACACCGCGCGCCTTGAGCTGCGCAGCGCCTTCGTTCAATCGGCGTGGGGACGGCGGCGCAGTTCTTCGGCGGCGATGTTCGCCAATTCTTCCAGCGCCTTGAGTTCGCGGTCGCGCAGGCGGCGCGGCTCGCGGTCGAGCACGCACAAGGTGCCGAGCGCGTGGCCGGCGGCGTCGCGCACCGGCACGCCGCCATAAAAGCGCACGTGCGGCTCGCCGGTGACCAGCGGGTTGTCGGCAAAGCGCGCGTCCTGGCTGGTGTCGCCGACCGTGAAGGTGCCTTGCTGCAGGATCGCGTGGCTGCAGAACGCCCACGAGCGCGGCGTCGATGTCTCGTCGACGCCGACGCGCGACTTGAACCACGCGCGCTCCGAGGTCAGCACGGTGAGCAGGGCGATCGGGCAATCGGTCACCTGGGTCGCGAGCCAGGTCAGGCGGTCGAACACCTGTTCCGGCGGCGTATCGAGCAGGCCGCTGGCCTGCACCGCGGCCAGGCGCGCGCCTTCGTCGGACGGCGCCGGAAATGCCCGCGCCGGCGCCGGCAAGAATTCGGGATGCGGCGGCGCGGCCGGGCGCGCGGCAGCGGCGCTGCGTTTGGCTTCGAGCAGGCGGGTGACGGCGCTGAGCTTGACGCGGCGGTGGCCGCCCGGGGTTTTCCAGGACGGCAAAGCGCCGCTTTCCAGCCAGAGCTGGGCCGTGCTGACCGCAACGCCGAGCAGGCGCGCCGCGGCGGCAGTGGTCAATACCGGGTCGTCCGGGTCTAGGGGTCCGTGAGAGGGCATGTGCGAGCTTCGAAAAATTTGCACCATTGTAGCGCCGGAAGCTGTTTACGTACAGCAATTTGACGGATTTGATTGTCTGTTGTTGTGCATAAATAATCTTGTAAGAATGCGCCTACGTCCGCCATTTTTATGCGCACGATTGATCATAATGGTTGACGTTTGGAAATATTACCTTCAGAATCCATCAAATCCGTCCATTCAATCAAATCCGTCAAATAGTAATCGAGCAGGCATCCATGGCCACCACCCCGACACCGCGCTACAGCGAGGCGACCCGCCTTGAGGTCCTGCGCAAGCTGAACCTGCTCGACACCCCGCCGAGCGAGGCATTCGACCGTATCACGCGCATGGCCTCGCAAATGTTCCGGCTGCCGATCGCCGCGGTCTCGCTCACCGACAGCGACCGCCAGTGGTTCAAGTCGCGCGTGGGCGTCGAGCACACCTCGATCCCGCGCCTGAAGGCGCCGTGCGGCCAGGTGGCGGACGAATCGCAGCTGCTGATCATCGGCGACCTGCAAGCCAGCGAGTGCTACCAGGACAGCACCCTGGCCGGCACCGGCGTGCGCTTCTACGCCGGCGCGCCCTTGATCACCCATGACGGCTATTGCCTCGGCGCGATGTGCGTGCTCGGCATGGAGCCGCGCACGTTCAGCGAAGGCGAGCAGGCCGTCCTGCGCGACCTGGCGGCGATGGTGATGGAGCAGATCGAACTGCAGCACGCGCTCGGCCGCATCGATCCGGTCAGCGGCTTGCCCAACCGCGTCCAGCTGGAAGAAGACTTGAAAGACCTGGCGATGGACAGCGCGGCCGGCGGAGAACGCCTGGCCGCGCTGATCAACCTGGCCAGCCCCAGCCAGCTGAGCGACGCCGTGCGCGCGATGGGCGCCGGCTACCTCGACGAGATCGTCGGCGAGGCGGTGCGCGCGCTCGAGGGCAGCGTTGGCCGTTCAAGCACCGTGTACCACGTGGCGCAGACCGAATTCGCCTTCATCGCGCCGCCCGGCACCGCCTGCGGCGACTTCCACGACGCGCTCGAAGCGATGCTGCGCCGGCGCGCCGTCTCCGGCACCTCGCGCTTCGTGACCACCGCGACGGTGGGCGTGTCGTCGTTCGAACCGAGCACGATCAAGTCGGCCGACCTGCTGCGCAACCTGCACTCGGCGGCGCGCCATGCGTTCGACAGCGACAGCGCGGTCTCCATGTATTCGCCCGACCAGGACGCGCTCTACCAGCGCCGCTTCTGGCTGGTCAACGAGTTCGGTGCGGCCCTGGAACGCAGCGGCCAGCTGCGCCTCGTGTTCCAGCCGAAGATCGACCTGTTCAGCGGCGCCTGCATCGGCGCCGAGGCGCTGCTGCGCTGGACCCACCCCGAATTCGGCGAAGTCTCGCCGGGCGAATTCATCCCCATCGTCGAGCAGACCTCGATGGTGCGCTCGACCACGCAGTGGGTGCTGGAGCAGGCGATGCGCCAGCTGGCGGCCTGGCGCGCCGACGGCCTGCGGTTGCAACTGGCGGTCAACGTCTCGGTGGTGAACCTGCTCGAACCGGATTTTTGCGAGCGTGTCGTCGCCGGCCTGCGCCGCCACGGGTTGCCGGCGTCGAGCCTGTCGCTGGAAATCACCGAAAGCGCGCTGATGAAGAATCCGAAGCTGGCCCAGGCCACGCTGACGGCGCTCGACGAGGCCGGCGTCAAACTGGCGATCGACGATTTCGGCACCGGCTACAGCAGCCTGGCCTATCTGCAAAGCCTGCCGGTGCAGGTCGTGAAGATCGACCAGTCGTTCGTGCGCGACATCGAACGTGACGAACGCAAGCGCGCGCTGGTGTCGGCGATGATCAAGCTGGCGCACGACCTGGGCCACCGCGTGGTCGCCGAAGGCGTGGAAACGACCGAGGTCGTGCACGTGCTGCAGAACGCCAATTGCGACGAGGCGCAGGGCTACCTGTACGCGCGGCCGCTGGCGCCGCAGGCGTTCGCCGAGTGGTTTTTGCAGCAGCAGGAAGCGGCCGCAGTGGTGTGATTCCTGCCGGTCTCCGCGCTGCGGAAACCGGCCTCTTCGCGGTGCGGAGAGCGATTGCGCCCGGTGCCGGGCGCGTGTCCTTACGCGGCCGCGCGCGACGCCGCCAGCAGGCCCATTTCCTCGGAGCCGAGCAGCTTGTCGATGTCGAGCAGGATCAGCATGCGCTCGCCGACCGTGCCCAGGCCCTGCAGGAACTCGGTCGCGACGCTGGCGCCCATGTCCGGCGCCGGCTTGATCTGGTCCGGCGTGAGCGTGACCACGTCCGACACGCTGTCGACCACCATGCCGATCGTGTGGCCGCCGATGTTCAGGACAATCACCACCGTGAACGCGTCATAAGTCGGTTCGCCGACCTTGAACTTGATGCGCATGTCGACGATCGGCACGATGATGCCGCGCAGGTTGACCACGCCTTTGAGGTATTCCGGCGCGCTGGCGATGCGGGTGACGGCGTCATAGCCGCGGATTTCCTGGACCTTGAGGATGCTGAGCGCGTATTCTTCGCCGCCCAGCCGGAACGACAGCATTTCTGTCGCGTTGTTGACGATATCTTCTGCCATGGGAGTTCCCGGTTGGATTTTCCGTGTGGAAACAAAACCGATAGATTACGCTATTTCCGCAACTTCTTCATGACAAAGTGCCGCATCTACGCGAAATACCCGACTCCCATTTGGACAAACGCAACACGAGCGCGGCAGATCAGGCAGGCGTGGCGCCGTCGATGATGCCGCCGCCCAGGCAGACGTCGCCATCGTACAACACCGCCGACTGGCCCGGCGTCACCGCCCACTGCGGGTCGGTGAAAGCGAGCGCGAAGCGCTCCAGCCCCTGTGCCTGCACCGTGCACGGCACGTCGGCCTGGCGGTAGCGCGTCTTGGCCGACAGCGCCCGCGGTTCGGGGGCGTCGCCCGCGACCCAGCTGGCCTGGCCGGCCGCCAGTTCGCCCGAGAGCAGCCACGGGTGGTCATGGCCCTGCACGATGTACAGCGTGTTGTTGGCGATGTCCTTGCGCGCCACGAACCACGGTTCGCTGGTGCCGTCGGCGTTCTTGTGCGACTTCAGTCCGCCGATGCCGATGCCTTTTCTCTGGCCGAGCGTGTAGAACGACAGGCCGACGTGCTCGCCCACCGTCTGGCCGTTGTCCAGCTTGATCGGACCGGGCTTGTGCGACAGGTAGCGGCCCAGGAACTCGCGGAACGGGCGCTCGCCGATGAAGCAGATGCCGGTCGAATCCTTTTTCGCGGCATTCGGCAGGCCGATCCGTTCGGCGATCTTGCGCACTTCGGTCTTAGGCGTTTCGCCCAGCGGGAACAGCGATTTCGACAGCTGCGCCTGGTTCAGGCGATGCAGGAAGTAGCTCTGGTCCTTGGTCGAATCCAGGGCTTTGAGCAGCTCGAACTTGCCGCTGGGTTCGTTCCGGCGCACGCGCGCGTAATGGCCGGTCGCGATCAGGTCGGCGCCCAGCTTCATCGCATGGTCGAGGAAGGCCTTGAATTTGATCTCGGCGTTGCACAGCACGTCCGGATTGGGCGTGCGGCCGGCCTGGTACTCGCGCAGGAACTCGGCGAACACGCGGTCCTTGTATTCGGCCGCGAAATTGACCGCCTCGATGTCGACGCCGACCACGTCGGCCACGCTGGCCGCGTCGATCCAGTCCTGGCGCGTCGAGCAATACTCGGAATCGTCGTCGTCTTCCCAGTTCTTCATGAACAGGCCGATGACTTCGTACCCTTGTTCTTTCAGCATCCAGGCCGCGACCGAGGAGTCGACGCCGCCCGACATCCCGATCACGACTTTTTTCTTGGTCATGGCTCTACTTTTGATTCGGTTTGTTACGTTACGTCCGGTTTGAGGGCAAGGCTGCCGTCGAACACGGAATGATCGGTGTACAGCAGGTCGAGCGCGGTGCGCTTGCCTGCCAAATAATCGTCCACGCACTTGAGCACGGTCGGACTGCGGTGGCGCTCGGGGCAGGCCGCCAGCTCGTCGCGCGTCATCCACATGGTGCGCAGGATGCCGTCGTCGAGGGGCTGGTCGTACTGCTTGCCGGCCTTGCCGCAGAACGTGAAGCGCAGATAGGTCACGTCGTGGCCGCGCGACTTCGAGTGGTAGCGCGACAGGTACATGCCGACCAGCGCTTCCGGGATGAACTCGTGCGCGGTTTCCTCCATCGCTTCGCGGATCACGGCCTGCTCCAGCGATTCGCCCGGGTCGAGGTGGCCGGCCGGCTGGTTCAGCCTGATGCCGTCGCTGGTCTCTTCTTCGATCAGCAGGAAACGGCCGTCGCGTTCGATGATGGCGGCGACGGTGACTGACGGTCTGAAGGTGTGGGTCATGCGCGTCCTTGAAAGTGAGCCGACATTCTACCTTGCTGGAACAGGCATTGCTCGCGCGCACGCTGCGACGCAACAGTTTCGGACAAGATGAATTATTGATTTTTTACAAAAGATAGTGGGATAAGCCTAGGTGGTCTACGGATTGAACGGGAAAATTGCCAATCTGTTTACGGAAGACGAATAGTCCTTTTATTCCCGTGTTTACATGCTAGATTGAAAAGGCTAGACATTTTATCAATTTTGTGGAGGCATCATGAAAATTGGTGTGACGGCCGAAACGCGGCCGGGCGAGACACGTGTCGCAGCGACCCCCGAAACCGTCAAGAAGCTGGCCGCCGCGCATGACGTGATCGTGCAGGCCGGCGCCGGCCTGCATGCCGCCGTGACCGATGATGCCTACCTCGCCGCCGGCGCCCGCATCGGCAGTACCGAAGACGCGTTTGGCGCCGACCTGGTGCTGAAAGTGCGCGCGCCGGACGCGCTCGAGCGCAGCCTGATGCGCCCTGGCGCCGCCCTGGTCGGCATGCTCGACCCGTTCGATACGGCCAACCTCGCCGCCATGGCCGACCGCCGCCTCACCGCGTTCGCGCTGGAGGCCGCGCCGCGCATCACGCGCGCGCAATCGATGGACGTATTGTCGTCGCAGGCCAACATCGCCGGTTACAAGGCCGTGATCATGGCCGCCAACGCCTACGGGCGCTTCATGCCGATGCTGATGACGGCGGCCGGTACCGTCAAGGCGGCGCGCGTGCTGGTCATGGGCGTCGGCGTGGCCGGCCTGCAGGCGATCGCCACCGCCAAGCGCCTGGGCGCCGTGATCGAGGCGTCCGACGTGCGCCCGCCGGTCAAGGAGCAGGTCGAATCGCTGGGCGCCAGGTTCATCGACGTGCCCTCCCTCACCGACGAAGAAAAGGAAATCGCGCAGGGCAGCGGCGGCTACGCGCGCCCGATGCCGCCCGACTGGATGCGGCGCCAGGCCGAACTCGTGCATGAGCGCGCAAAACTGGCCGACATCATCGTCACCACCGCGCTGATCCCGGGGCGCAAGGCGCCGACGCTCATCTCGGAAGACACCGTGCGCGCCATGAAACCGGGCTCGGTCATCGTCGACATGGCGATCGGGCAGGGCGGCAATTGCCCGCTGACGGAATTGGGCCGGACCGTGGTCAAGCACGGCGTGACCCTCATCGGCGAGCCGAACCTGGCGGCGCTGGTCGCGGCCGACGCCTCCAGCCTGTACGCGCGCAACGTGCTCGACTTCCTCAAGCTGATCATCGACAAGGAAGGCCGGCTGGCGATCGACCGCGCGGACGAGATCGTGCGCGCGACCATGGTGTGCGCGGACGGCGAAGTGCTGCGTAAAAGTGCTTCGTAAATCAGTAAGGGAGACCGGCATGGAAATCAATCACACGATCATCGACCTGATCATCTTCGTGCTGGCGATCTACGTCGGCTACCACGTGGTGTGGACCGTCACGCCGGCGCTGCACACGCCGCTGATGGCGGTCACCAATGCCATCTCCGCCATCATCATCGTCGGCGCGATGCTGGCCGCCGGCCTGACCGAAGGCTGGACCGGGCGGGTGGCGGGCACCCTGGCGGTGGCGCTGGCCGCCGTCAACGTGTTCGGCGGCTTCCTGGTCACGCAGCGGATGCTGGAGATGTTCAAGAAGAAGGAAGCGAAGGCCAAATCAGCCACGGGCGCCGGCGGCGCCGGTGAGCAGGCGGCCGCCGCCAAGGCCGGGGAGACGGCATGAATGTGATCAGCATGGACCTGGTGACGCTGCTGTACCTGGTGGCCTCGGTCTGCTTCATCCAGGCCTTGAAAGGGCTGTCGTCGCCATCTTCGGCGCGCATGGGCAATGCCTTCGGCATGACCGGCATGGCGATCGCCGTGCTGACCACGATCGCGCTGATGGCGAAGCTCCAGGTGCAAATGCAAGCGGCAGGCAACGCGGGCGGCACGGGCTTCGGCCTGGTGCTGCTGGGCGTGGTGGTCGGCGGCGCGATCGGCGCGGTGGCGGCGCGGCGCGTCGAGATGACCAAGATGCCCGAGCTGGTGGCGGCGATGCACTCGCTGATCGGCCTGGCGGCGGTGTGCATCGCGATCGCCGCCGTGTCCGAGCCCTGGGCCTTCAACATCGCCGCGCGCGGTGGGGCGCTGCCGTTCGGGAATCGGTTGGAACTGTTCATCGGCACCTTTGTCGGCGCCGTGACCTTTTCCGGCTCCGTCATCGCCTTCGGCAAGCTGGCCGGCAAGTACAAGTTCCGGCTGTTCCAGGGCACGCCGGTGCGCTATCCGGGCCAGCACCCGATCAACCTGGCGGTGGCGATCGCCATCGTCGCGCTCGGACTGGTGTTCTGTTTTTCGAGTACAGCGACGCCGGCCTGGACGCCCTACATCGCGATGACGGTGCTGGCCTTCGCGCTGGGCGTCTTGATCATCATCCCGATCGGCGGCGCCGACATGCCGGTGGTGGTGTCGATGCTGAACTCGTATTCCGGCTGGGCGGCGGCCGGGATCGGTTTTTCGCTGAACAACTCGATGCTGATCATCGCCGGCTCGCTGGTGGGATCGAGCGGCGCGATCCTCTCGTACATCATGTGCAAGGCGATGAACCGCTCGTTCTTCAACGTGATCCTGGGCGGCTTCGGCGGCGAGGCGGTGGATGCCGGCGCGGGCGCGGCCAGGGAGCAGCGGCCCGTGAAATCCGGTTCGGCCGAAGACGCGGCGTTCATTTTGCAGAACGCGGAATCCGTGATCATCGTGCCCGGCTACGGCCTGGCGGTGGCGCGCGCCCAGCACTCGGTCAAGGAGCTGGCCGAGAAGCTGACCCACCACGGCGTACAGGTGCGCTACGCGATCCACCCGGTGGCCGGACGCATGCCCGGCCACATGAACGTGCTGCTGGCCGAAGCCGAAGTGCCCTACGACCAGGTGGCGGAAATGGAAGACATCAACGGCGAATTCGGCCAGACCGACGTGGTGCTGGTGCTGGGCGCGAACGACGTGGTCAATCCGGCCGCCAAGGACCCGGCGTCGCCAATCGCCGGCATGCCGATCCTGGAGGCCTACAAAGCCAGGAGCGTCATCGTCAACAAGCGCTCGATGGCCTCCGGCTACGCAGGGCTGGACAACGACCTGTTCTATCAGCCGAACACGATGATGGTGTTCGGCGACGCCAAGAAGGTGATCGAGGCGATGGTGAAGGCGGTCGAGTAACCGGGCATGGGCGCCTGATGACGACGATCGAGCGGTGCTCAGCGCCGCCCGAACATCATCAGCTCGGCCAGCATCGTGCGCGCCGGCTTGACCGTGTCGAGCGCGGCCAGGCCGAGGCCGAACAGCGGCTGCAGCGGACCGGTATTGGCGAACACGCGCGCCATCGCATCGGTCACGCGGATGATGGCGCCGCGGTCGCGCGCACGATCAATGCCGAAGCGTTCGATCGCCTGCGCGACCCCGTCATGACCCTCGGCATCCGGGTCGAGGCCGCGCGCCAGCAAGCGCGCCAGCACGGCGGCGTCGCGCAGGCCCAGGTTCAGGCCCTGGCCGGCGACCGGGTGCAGGGTTTGCGCCGCGTTGCCGATGGCGACCGTGCGCGTGGTGGTTCTTGGCTCGACGTTCAGGCCGAGCGGGAAGGCGGCGCGCTCCGAGACGCGCGTGAATTCGCCGAGGCGCTCGCCGAAGGCGTCGCCCAGCTGGCGCAGGAATTCGGCTTCGCCCAGCGTCAACAGCTGCTGCGCGCGCTCGGGCCGCACGCACCACACCAAAGCGTACTGGTGGCGGTCCGGCCCGTCCTGCGGCAGCAGCGCCAGCGGGCCTTCATCGGTAAAACGCTCGAAGGCGCGGTGCGGCGCCGGCTGGCTGGCCGTGACGCGCGCGATGACCGCGGTCTGGTCGTAGTCGCGCCGCTGGGCTTTTTCGAGCTGTTCGCCGAACACGCCGCCCTCGGCCTGCACCGCGGCCCTGGCCAGCACGCTGCGGCCGTCGTCCAGGTGCAGCGTGAGCTGGGTGCGATGTTCGTCGAGCGAGGCCGCGCGCGCGGGACGCAGCACGCGCACGCCCTCGCGCTCGCAGGCGCGCGCGAGGGCGTCGACCACGTCGCCGTAGCGCGCTACGTAGCCGAGCGCTTCCAGGCCGTGCTCTTCGCGTTCCATCAGGCTGCGCCCCAGGTGACCGCGGCGCGAGACGTGGATCTGGTGGATGGCGGTGGCCGCGCCCTGGATGGCGCCCCAGGCGCCGACGTCTTCCAGCAGCGTGCGGCTGCCCCAGGACAGCGCGATCGAGCGCGGGTCCGAGATCGCCTGCCCGAGCGAGCGCGCGTCGATCAGCGCGATGCGCTCGCCCGGCACGCCGCGCCGCGCCAGCAGCGCCGCCAGCGCCATGCCCACCGGACCGGCGCCGCAGATCGCCACGTCCACATCGATGTTCTTGTCCCGCTCCGTCATTTAAGCATTTCCTACCAGTGCTTCGATTTCCGCCACCGACTTCGGCGCCGTCCCGGTCAGGATGCGGTGGCCATCTGCCGTCACCACCACGTCGTCCTCGATGCGGATGCCGATGTGCCAGAACCGTTCCGGCACGCTCGGGTCCGGACGCACGTAGATGCCCGGCTCCACCGTCAGCGCCATGCCGGGCGCCAGCGCGCGCGACGGCTTGTCGGCCTGCGCCAGGTCGCGGTAGGCGCCGACGTCGTGCACGTCCATGCCCAGCCAGTGGCCGGTGCCGTGCATGTAGAAGGGTACATGAGCCTTGTCGGCGATGGCGTCCTCTACGCTGCCGTACTTGCCGGGCGCGATCAGGCCGAGGTCCAGCATCCCTTGCGTCAGCACGCGCACGGCCGCCTCGTGGAAGGCGCTGTAGGGCCGGCCCGGCTCGATTGCGGCAAAGGCCGCGTCCTGGGCCGCCAGCACCAGCTCGTACAGCGCGCGCTGCGGCCCGCTGAAGCGGCCGTTGACGGGAAAGGTGCGGGTGATGTCGGAGGCGTAGCCATCGAGCTCGCAGCCTGCGTCGATCAGCACCAGGTCGCCGTCCCGGGTCCGACGGTTGTTGGCGTTGTAGTGCAGCACGCAGGCGTTCGCGCCCGAGGCGACGATCGAGGTATAGGCCGGGAACTGGGCGCCGTTCCTGCGGAATTCGTACAGCAGCTCGGCTTCCAGCTCGTACTCGAACACGCCGGGCCGGGCGGCGCGCATCGCGCGCGCATGCGCCTGGCCCGAGATGACGCCGGCGCGCAGCATCAGCGCCTGTTCATCGGCGTCCTTCACCAGGCGCATCTCGTCGAGCAGCGGCAGCAGGTTGTGCAAGCTGGCCGGGGCGGTCACGCCGCTGCGCGACCTGGCGCGCACTGCCTTGATCCAGGCGGCGACCTGGGCGTCCAGCGCGGCGTTGGCGGCGGTCGCATAGAACAGCGCCGGCGCGTTGGCCAGCAGGTCCGGCATGCGCGCATCGAGTTCGCCGATCGGATACGCCTCGTCGAGCCCGAGGGCCTCGCGCGCGGCCTCGGGGCCATGGCGGTAGCCGTCCCAGGTCTCGCGCTCGGGGTGCTTTTCACGGCAGAACAGGATCGCGCGCGCAGGCTTGTCGCCCTGTGCGGCGGCCAGCACCAGCACGCTTTCCGGCTCGGTAAAGCCGGTCAGGTAATAAAAATAGCTGTCGTGGCGGTACGGGTATTCGGCGTCGCCGTTGCGCACGGCTTCGGGCGCGGTCGGCAGCACCGCCACCGCACCCGGCGGCAGCTGTGCGGCCAGGCGCGCGCGGCGGTCTGCGAAGTCCATCATGGCGAAGTCTTGGACGATTGGGCTTTGAGGGGCGCGTTGAGTTCTTCCAGCTGGCGTACTGTACCGACGTTGACCCATTGCCCATCGTAGATTTCGCCGCCCACTCGACCCTGGTCAATGAAGCTGCGCATCAGCGGGCCCAGGCGTGCAACTTCTCCCGGCTTGATCCCGTCAAACATTTCAGGACGGTAGACGCCGATGTTCGCGAAGTTCCACTTCGGCGACCCCTCGTTCGACAGCGTGTACATCGTCAGGCCGAAATCGCCCTCCGGGTTGTGCCAGGGATTGGGTGTCAGGTACAGCCAGGCGATGTCGCGCTTTTCCGGCGGAATCGGCTGGCCGACGGCATCGGTATCTTTCAGGACGTCGGTCACCTGCGAAAAATCGAAGTAGGGCGCGTAGATGTCGCCCGATACGGCCAGGAAGGGTTCGTCCCCCAGCAGGTGCAGCGCGTTGGCGATGCCGCCGGCGGTTTCCAGCGCCCTCTCCTCGCGCGAATACACGATGCGCGCGCCGTAGCGGCTGCCGTCGCCGAGTTCTTCCTCGATCATGTGGCCGAGGAAGGCGTGGTTGATGACGATGTCGCGGATGCCGGCACGTACCAGGTTGAGCACGTGGTAGGTGATCAGGGGGCGGCCGCGCACCTTGAGCAGCGGCTTGGGGCAGGTGTCCGTCAAGGGACGCATGCGCTCGCCGCGGCCGGCGGCGAAGATCATGGCTTTCATGGGCTTCGTCTCGTCAGAAGGTGTAGCCGACTTGCGGCGCCTTGTCCTCGAAGGAATCGAGCAGGCGCGCCAGCGGCTTGAGTTCGATGTAGCGGTTGGCGGTCTTGCGCACGTAGTCCATCACCGTCGGCAGGTCGCCCATGTAGTGCGTCTTGCCGTCGCGGTAGTTCAGGCGGCAGAAGATGCCGAGGATCTTCAGGTGGCGCTGCAGGGCCATGTATTCGAAGTCGCGGTAGAAAGCGTCGATGTCCGGGTTGACCGGCAGGCCGACTCCTTTGGCGCTTTGCCAGTAGCGCACCACCCAGTCCAGCACGAACTCCTCGTCCCACTGGATGTAGGCGTCGCGCAGCAGCGACGCGAGGTCGTAGGTGACCGGGCCGTACACGGCGTCCTGGAAGTCCAGCACGCCCGGGTTGCCCTGGTCGAGGAACATCAGGTTGCGGGAGTGGAAATCGCGGTGCATGAACACCTGCTGCTGGGACAGCACGTTGACGGTGATGGCCTCGAATACCTTGTCGAGCTGGGCGCGCTGCTTGTCGTCCATCTCGACGCCCAGGTGGCGCCCGATGAACCATTCCGGGAACAGGTTCAGCTCGCGCAGCACGAAGGCGCGGTCGAACTCGGGCAGCACGCCGCTCTGGCTGGCGAGCTGGAACTTGATCAGCGCATCGACCGCGTCCGAGTACATGAACGAGGCGTTGTCGACGTCCAGGCGCTGCAGGTAGGTCGTGGCGCCGAGGTCGGACAGCAGCAAGAAGCCGTCTTCGACATGGCGTGCGACGATGGCGGGTACGGTCACGCCGGCGTCCTGCAGCAAGCCGTCGACGTGGATAAATGCGGGCACGTTTTCGCGTTCCGGCGGGGCGTCCATGGCGATCAGGGTGTCGCCGAGCTTGGCGCGTAGCGCCGGCACAACATCGAGCCGGAAGTAGCGGCGGAAGCTGGCATCGGACGAAGCAGGGCGCAAACTCCCGGCCTCGACCAGGTCCAGCGTGCCCAGCCATGCGGTCAGCTTGGCCAGGCGGGCATCCTTGTCGATGGCGGTGGGGGAGGGTTGATGCAGAGAAGACATGAAGCGTGCCGGTGAATCCGGTTGGTGATGAATATTCCCATATAATAAGGGATTCAATCCAAAAAATCGCCCTTTATGGTGCAACGCGATCTTCCATGAGCTGGATTACGGCCCTACCTTTCCCGCCGCGGCGGACCGCCGCCCTGGCCGCCCTGATGGCCGCCTACACCGGGCAGCTATACGCACAAACCTTACAAACCGACGCGCAGAATCCGCCGCTGTCGGCGACCCAGAGTCCATCCCTGAACGGGATCGGCTCGTCGGTGCAGATGGATATCCAGCCTGTGCCCGCCGCCCGGCCTGCGCCTCCCCCTGCGCGCGTCAATGAAAGCGACCTGCCGGTCACGTTGCGCGCCGAGGAATTCGTCGGCCGCCCGGACCGCGAGCTGAACCTGTACCGCGACGCCGAGGTCACGCGCGGCGCCACCGGCGTCACCGCCGACACCGCCTGCTACCGGCGCGTCGAGGACGAGGTCACGGCCCAGGGCAACATCAACATGTGGCGCTTCGGCGACCGCTACAAGGGCGACGCCCTGGAGCTGAACCTGGAAACCGGCAAGGGCTGGGTGCAGAACCCGGTCTACCACCTGGCCGCCAACAACGGCCAGGGCCACGCCCAGCGCATCGACTTCCTGGGCGACGACCAGGCTCTGGTCTCGAACGGTACCTACAGCACCTGCGAGGCGCCGGACCCGGACTGGTACCTGAAATCGAGCACGCTGCGCCTGGACCAGGGGCGCGACGTCGGCCAGGCCGGCAAGACCATCATCTACTTCAAGGGCATGCCGATCCTCGGTACGCCGGCGATGTCGTTCTCGCTGTCCGGCGCGCGCCGTTCCGGCTGGCTGCCGCCGACCGTCGGTTTCGGCTCGAAGGGTTCGGGCGAAGTGATGGTGCCGTACTACTTCAACATCGCCCCCAACCGCGACCTGACGGTGTTCCCGCGCGAGATCTTCGCGCGCGGCTTCCAGCTCGGCGCCACCGGACGCTATCTCGGCCAGACCAGCCAGGGCCCCTACAGCGGCGAGACCCATATCGAGTTCCTGCCGAACGACCGGCTGTACAAGCCGGACAACAAGGACGGCAACCGCGACCGCTGGTGGATCGATACGCTGCACAACCAGGTGCTGGCGCCGGGTTGGAGCTTCGGCTGGAACGTGCACGCGGCATCCGACGACCAGTACCCGTCCGATTTCTCGCGCACCGTTGCCGCCAGCGCCGAACGCCAGCTGGTGCGCGACCTGCATACCAACTACGGCACCCAGTACTGGAACCTGAACGTCGACGTCCAGAGCTGGCAGGTGCTGCAGGACCCCGGCGCCGCGCAGAATCCGTCACTGTACATCTCGCGTCCTTACGACCGCCTGCCGGACATCACCTTCCACGCCGGCCGCTACGACGTGCTGGGCGGCTTCGACTGGTCGCTCGACGCCGAGGCGGTGCGCTTCGCGCATCCGGACGACAACATGGTGCAGGGCAACCGCGCCAACGTGGTCGGCCAGATCAGTTTCCCGATCGTGCATCCGGGCTGGTTCATCACGCCCAAGCTGATGATGCACGCGACCCAGTACGACCTGACCAACAACTATACGGTCAACGCCGCCGGGGCGCGCGTCGCCGACAACAACATCTCGCGCACGGTGCCCACCGTGTCGCTGGACAGCGGACTGATTTTCGAGCGTCCCACCTCGCTGCTGGGCGAGGGCAGCACGCAAACGCTGGAGCCGCGCCTGTTCTACGTGCGCACGCCGTACCGCAACCAGAGCGACATCCCGATTTTCGACACCGGCATCTCGGGCTTCAACTACGCCCAGCTGTTTACCGAGAACCGCTTCGTCGGCGCCGACAGGATTTCGGACGCCAACCAGCTCAGCGCCGCGCTGGTCTCGCGCCTGATCGACAGCAACGGCGCCGAGCGCCTGCGCGTGGCGGTCGGCGCCCGCTATTATTTCAGCGATCCGCTGGTCACCATCGACAACAGCCTGCAGAAAGACCGCAAGCGCTCGGACGCCCTGCTTGCAGCATCTGGTCACATTTCCGAGTCCTGGACCTTCGATAGCGGCGTAGAATATGATGCGCAAAGCGGAAGCCTGTACAGTTCGACCGCCGGTTTGCAGTGGCAGCCGGCGCCGATGAAAGTGCTGAACGTCGAGTACCGTTATCAACGCGACACCACCGGTCCCAATACCGGCTTCCGCAATACCGACGTGTCGGGCCAGTGGCCGCTGACACAGCGCTGGTACGGCGTGGCGCGCGCGAGCTATTCGACGCAGGACCGCAAGCTGCTCGAGAGCCTGATCGGTCTCGAGTACAAGGCGGATTGCTGGGTATTCCGCGTCGGCGCCCAGCGTTTCGTGACCGCTTCGCAAACGACGACGTCGTCGAGTTTCTTCCAGCTCGAGCTCAACGGGCTGTCGCGTCTCGGCTTCGGCAATCCGCTGGAGACCTTTAACAAGAGCATTCCCGGCTATACCCGGCTGAACAGCAACGTCGGCCACCTTTGACCGGGCCATGGATAACTAGATACCTGAAATGAGTGCTTTTCCGAATATGCGTACCACCCCGATGAAGCTGGCAGCGCTGCTGCTGTGCGCCCTCGCCGCCGGCGAAGCGCTGGCCCAGGCCAAGCCGGCCGCCTCCGCTGCCGCTCCTGCTGCGGCCGCCAAGCCCGCGGCACCCAAGAGCACCGGTTTCCTGCCGCCGGCCGCGAGCAATGCCCACGTGATCGACTCCGTGTACGTGATCGTCAACGACGAAGTCATCACCAAGCGCGAAGTCGACCAGCGCGTCAACGAAGCGATCCAGAATGCGCGCACCCAGAAAGCCGCGTTGCCGGACGAAGAAACGCTGCGCCGCCAGGTGGTCGAATTCATGATCACCGAGCGCGCCCAGATCCAGATGGCCAAGGACATGGGTGTGCGCGTCGACGACACCATGGTCGACCGCGCGATCGGCCGCATCGCCGAAAGCCAGAAGATGAGCGTGCAGGACTACCGCAACGCGATCGAGAAAGAGGGCATGCCGTTCGGCCAGTTCCGCGAACAGATCCGCAACGAGATCATGCTGCAGCGCCTGGTCGAGCACGAAGTCGACAGCAAGATCCAGGTGACCGACGCCGAGATCGACACCTACCTGGCCGCCGAGAAGGCCGCCGCCGCCGACCGCGTCGAGATGGACATCTCGCAAATCCTGGTCGGCCTGCCGGAAAATGCCTCGCCCGAGCAGATCGCCGCGCGCAAGGCGCGTGCCGACGAAGTCTCGCGCCAGCTGCGCACCGGCGCCGACTTCACCAAGATGGCCGCCACTTATTCGGACGCGCCCGACGCGCTCAAGGGCGGCGCGGTCGGCTGGCGCGACCCGGACCGCCTGCCGCCGATGTTCGCCGCCGAGCTGCACAAGCTGAAACCGGGCCAGGTCACGCCGGTCATCCGCACCAACGTCGGCTTCCACATCCTGCGCCTGAACGACCAGCGCCAGCTGGCGGCTGCGCAGCAGGCTGACGCGGCCGTGGTTAACCAGACCCATGCGCGCCACATCCTGCTCAAGATCACCCCGACCCAGAGCGAGGACGACGCACGCAAGAAGCTGGCCGAGATCAAGGCCAAGATCGACAGCAAGCAGGCCACCTTCGAAGACATGGCGCGCCAGAACTCGAACGACGGTTCGGCGTCCAAGGGCGGTGACCTGGGCTGGCTGGAAGCCGGCGACGTCCCTGAGGAATTCGAGAAGGCCATGGCCACGCTCAAGCCGGGCGAAGTGTCGGGCATCGTCAAGTCGCCGTTCGGCCTGCACCTGATCGAAGTGGTCGAGCGCAAGAGCCAGGACGCGTCGAAGGACAAGGAGCGCGGCGAAGCGCGCCAGGCCCTGACCGACCGCAAACGCGACGAAGCGCTGCAGGATTGGCGCCGCCAGGTGCGCGACCGCGCCTACGTCGAGTTCCGCGAGGACAAGTAAGCCATGTCCACCGCAGGCGCGCGTCCCACGCTGGCGCTCACGGTCGGCGAACCGGCCGGCATCGGCCCGGAGATCTCGATCCGCGCGGCCTGGGCGCTGCGCCGCGAGGCGCGTTGCGTGCTGCTCGGCGACGCCGCCTTCCTCGCGCTGACCGCCAGCCTGATCGACCCCGACATCCGGCTGTCCGCGATCTCGACGCTGGCGCTGCGCCACAGCGGCTTGCCGCACTTCGGCGCCGACGTGATCCCGGTCATCGACGTGCCGCTCGCCGCGCACGTGACGCCGGGGCAGCTCGACGCCGCCAATGGCCTGTCGGTGCTGGCCACGCTCGATCTCGCGATCGAAGGCGCGCGTGCCGGCGGCCGCGGCTGGTTCGACGCCATCGTCACCGCGCCGCTGCAAAAGAGCACGATCAACGACGCCGGCGTGGCGTTTTCGGGCCACACCGAATACCTGGCCGAAAAGACCGGCACGCCCAAGGTCGTCATGATGCTGGCGGGCTCGCCAGGTGCGGGGCAACCCTATCTGCGCGTGGCCCTGGCCACCACCCATTTGCCGCTCAAGGACGTTCCCGCGGCGATCACGCGAGAGTCGCTGACGCAGGTGCTGGACATCCTGCATGCCGACCTGCGCGACAAATTCGGCATCGCCGTGCCGCGTATCCTGGTCACCGGCCTGAATCCCCATGCCGGCGAGAACGGCTATCTGGGCCGCGAAGAAATCGACGTGATCACGCCGACCCTCGAGGACGCGCGCGCGCGCGGGATCGATGCGCGCGGCCCGTATCCGGCCGACACCCTGTTCCAGCCCAAGTACCTGCAGGACGCCGACGCCGTGCTGGCGATGTACCACGATCAGGGCCTGCCGGTGCTCAAGCACGCCACCTTCGGGCGCGGCGTCAATATCACGCTCGGCCTGCCTTTGATCCGCACCTCGGTCGACCACGGCACGGCGCTCGACCTGGCGGCGCGCGGCCTCGGCCAGGCCGACTGCGGCAGCATGGAAGAGGCGATCCGCGTCGCCCTGGCCATGGCGCGGGCCCGGGTCCGGGCTTAGATTCGGCTCAGTTCCAGACCTGAGCACCTCCAACCGACATAAGAGCAATGAAACACGTAGCCCGCAAGCGCTTCGGCCAGAACTTCCTGACCGACGACCACGTCCTCCACAACATCATCGACGCCATCGGCCCGCGCCCCGGCGACACCATGGTCGAGATCGGCCCCGGCCTGGCGGCGATGACCGCGCTGCTGCTCAAGGAGCTCGAGCACATGCACGTGGTCGAGCTGGACCGCGACCTGGTGGCGCGCCTTGAAAAAGCCTATCCGCGCGAACGCCTGACGATCCACGCCGGCGACGCGCTGAAGTTCGACTTCGGTTCGATCCCGGTCCCCGAGGGCAAGAAGCTGCGCGTGGTCGGCAACCTCCCGTACAACATCTCGAGCCCGCTGCTGTTCCACCTGGCCGACTATGCCCACCTGGTCGAGGACCAGCACTTCATGCTGCAAAAGGAAGTGGTCGAGCGCATGGTGGCCGAGCCGGGCACCAAGGCCTACGGCCGCCTGTCGGTCATGCTGCAATGGCGCTACGACATGGCGATGCTGTTCGTGGTGCCACCGACCGCCTTCGATCCGCCGCCGCAGGTCGATTCCGCGATCGTGCGCATGGCGCCGACCCGGCGCCAGCTCGCGGCCGATGCCGGCACGCTGGAGGCCGTCGTGGCCAAGGCGTTCTCGCAGCGGCGCAAGGTGATTCGCAATTGTGTCGCCGGCATGTTCACCGAGCAGCAGCTGGTCGACGCCGGCGTCGATCCGGGCGTGCGCCCGGAAGCGGTCGGCCTGGAGCAGTACGTGGCGCTGGCCAACCTGCTCAAGCCGGCGGCCTGATTCATCCGCTTCAGAGTTTCCCCTGCCAATAGCGGCGCGCCTTGTCGAACACCTGCGCGCCGACTTCCCGTCCTTCTGCCAGCCGCGCGCGCGCGCGCGTGCGCCCATCCAGCGCAGCGATCCCGCTGAAGCTGGCCGCGGCGCCCTCGCGCATTGCGCCGGCGCCGGGCCGGTCGCTGCCGGTGAAGCTGCGCAGCACCTCGGCGGCGGCAGCGCCGCCATCCGCACCGGCCAGCGCGGCATCGGCGAGCGCATTGCTTAAAACGAAATACAGCAGCACGTCGCGGTCGTCGTCGTGGCCGTCACGCATGGACACGCCGTGCGCAAGCCGGCACCAGCGCAGCGGTGGCGCTTCGGCACCGGTGTCGCTGCCGAGGCCGGGATAGGCCGGGGCGGCGGCCCAGCCCGGCGCGGTCGGTGCGAAGGGCCGGACCTCATCTTCGCAAGAGGTGTCGAGCATGTTGATGGCTTGGGCGCGGCCGATGCCGGCCGGGCTGAACTGGCCGGCTTCCAGGCCCCGCGCCAAGCCCAGGGCGCCCAGGCTGGCGTCGAACGCCGCCGCATGAGCTGGAAACAGCCTGTTCAACACCGTGCAGGCCGCGTGGCTCATCGCGCCGGCCTTGCTGGCCGCGTTGCGTTCGGCGCGCGGCAGGCGCACCGCGACGCCATGCATGGTCTGGCGCGCATCGTCGTCGTAGGCGGCCCACGCGTTGTACATCGAGGTATGCAGCATCGCCAGCGTACGCGCCGCGGTCGCGGTGGAGCCTGGCACGCCGGATTGCGTCCGGAGCGCCTGCAGCGCCAGGCGATTCCAGCCGAGCACGGTATGAACGCGCGCCGGCGCCATCGTGTTGCCACAAGGCGCGAGCGCGCCGCCGATCGCTTCGCCCGAACCCAGCCTCAAGAAATTCCGCCGTCTCATTTTGCCTCCGTATTGTCCGCACAGGAGTATCGCCAGCGGCGGCGGGATAGCGGTTGAGCCTGCTCAGGCCCCGGATCGTGCCGGCGCAACGCACGATCCCGCGTTTTGGGGCTTTCATCCCGCGTTTTTCGCAGTTCGTCGCAGGCCGATGGAGATGCCGCCGGCAGCGGCCTACAGTACAAGCATGGAAGGCCGATCGACAGGCCAAAACGTAGCAAAACTGAACGAAATTTACTTAATTGAGGGGAAAAATCATGAACGTCATGAAGAACATGGAAGCGATATTCCTGGCAGCCGTGGCCTTGGCCGGCATCACCACCTACGCCAGCGCCGCCATCCCTGCGATCCACGGCGCCCAAAGTGTCCAAGCTGCCCGTGTGAGCGTCGAGCAGAAGGCAATCGACGGCCAGCCGATGCAAGTGATCACGGTGACTGCCAAACGCCTGAGCGCAGCCGACAAGGAGCGCATCTGATCGGCAGCGCCTCCCTGGCGAAAAGAGGGCAAAAAAAAGCCCGCTGTTGAGGCGGGCTTAAATCCAATTCTTCTGAGGAGAGTTGGAGGAGACAGGTAGAAGTATGCTGCACTAGCACATATCAGTCCAATTTTTAATTGGAATATTTGATATAAGAAACTACCATATCTCCTATGTAATGCCTCAGGTGTTGGGCACGCAGCTCACGACCAGGTTGGTCACGCCGGCATTGTTCTTCGACGCCGCGTCGTCCATGATGCCGGTACCGTTATTGGCTGAACCATTGCCGCCGCTCACCGAGCAGGTCAGGCCGGTCGGCTGGGTCAGTACCGAGACGCCGAAGGTCGTGTTGTACGGGACCTGAGCGTTCATGATGAAGCTGGTCGCGCCGGACGCCACCGTCAGGATGTCGTTGTTGCCGTTGGCCAGCACCAGGCCATCGGCCGTCAAGCCGGTGATGCTGCCGCCAAGCGGATAGGTATTGATCGCACAGTCATAATAGATGTTGACGCTGGCCAGCTGGCCGCCGGTGCCGTAGACCAGCAGGTTGTGCGGATAGACGGTCGACGGCTGGCAGGTCTGGTGCGCCGGCTGCGTACCGAGCGTGGTCAGGGTATTGCCGCTCAGCGTCGCGCCTTTCGGGACCACCGAGTAGGCTTCGCCGTATTCGACCTGTTTCGGGAACACGAAGGTCACCGAGTTCTGTCCGGCCGCCGGCAGCGGGACGCTGTAGTCGGTGCCGTTGGTGCTCAGCACCAGGCCCGCTTCGGTCTGGCCGGTGACGGTGACGTTGATCGGATAGGTGGCCTTGCCACCGCCGCCGCACGACGCCAGCGACAGCGACGCGGCCAGGGCCAGCGCGTTACGCGCGAAGGAAAACTTCATGGCATTCTCCAGATAGATTAAGTGCTGGCCGCGTTATTAGTGCAGGTGACCACGACGCTGGTGACCGGCGTCGCGCCGACCGTGCCGGCGCCGGTGCCGGTGTCGCCGCCGCTGACGTTGCAGGTCTGCCCGACCGGCTGGTTCAGCACCTTGACTGCATAAGGACCATCCTGGAAAACGGGAGCCATGACCACGCTGGGCGTGCCGGCGGCAACGTCTTTCTTGTCCGAGCCATTGACCAGGGTCAGGCCTGCGCCGGTCAAGCCGTTCACGGTCACCGTCATCGCAATCTGGTTGATGGCGCAACTCACGGAAATCTGGCCAATCGTGTAGTAATTCGCGCGCGCGTGGCCGTTCGACACGACGCATTTGTCGACGCTGGAATTCGCCGGGGCCTGCTTGACGGTGATACTGAACTCGTCGTCGGTGGAGATGCGGTTGCCGAACTGGAAGGTCGTGGCCCCGGCCGGCACGGCCAGGTCGTCGCCGCCATTGTTTTGAAGGATCAGGCCATCGGCGGTCACGCCGCCGTAAATCTGGCCGGTCAAATACAGGTCGCCGCTGCCGCCGCCGCAGGCAGACAGGCCGAGCGCGCATGCGAGCGCAAGGCCAGCACGCAGGGTCGAACGCTTCATAGAATCTCCGAAAGGGACAGGATAGTGCACGCCACACGCCGCCGGCTGCCACTATCGAATAGAAAAATACCCATCATTTTAGTGCATTTGCCGAGTTGCGGACTCATTCACCTTTGTATCACGGTGTAACGGCAACGCCGCGCATTGATTTTCCTCGTCGCCCTCGCTATCCTTGGGTCGCATGACGACACCCCGCCGCGCCTGGCCCAAGGCCATCCTGTTCGACCTGGACGATACCTTGTGGCCGATCGCCCCGACCATCCTGCAGGCCGAGGAAACGCTGTTCGCGTGGCTGCGCGAGCATGCGCCGCGCGTGGCCGAGCGCTTCACGATCGACACGCTGCGCCAGGCGCGCCTCGAGATGCTGGCGCAAAAGCCGGAGTTGAACCTCGACCTCGGCAAGCTGCGCCGCGCCGGCCTGCTGGCCGCCTTCGAACAGGCCGGCGAAGATCCGGCCAAGGTCGAGCACGCGATGACGCAATTCTTTGCCGCGCGTAACGCCGTGATCCCCTTCGACGACGTGGTGCCCGGCCTGATCCGCCTGCGCGACCGCGTGCTGGTCGGCTCGATCTCGAACGGCAACGCCGACCTGCGCACGATCGGCCTGTCGCATCATTTCAAGGTGTCGGTGGCGGCGCACGAGCTGGGCGTGGCCAAGCCGGACGCCGCGATCTTCCTGGCCGCCTGCCGCGAACTGGGCGTCGATCCGGCAGACGCGGTGTACGTCGGCGACGACGTGCTGCTCGACGTGCAGGGCGCCCAGCGCGCCGGCTTGCGCGCGGTCTGGATGAACCGCACCGGTTCCACGAAGCACCTGGAGCACGACGTAGTGCCGGACGCGACCGTGCGTGACTTCGACGAACTGCTCGACTGGCTCAAGCGCGAGCACGGATCGCCGTAAATTGCCTGCACGCGCGCCCATCTACTGGGCATAAACGGGCATAATAAAGAATATGCAACTCGATAACCGTGCACAAACCCTATTGAAGGCCCTGGTCGAGCGCTACATCGCCGACGGCCAGCCGGTGGGATCGCGCGCGCTGTCCAAGCTGTCCGGGCTCGACCTCTCGCCGGCCACCATCCGCAACATCATGGCCGACCTCGAGGAAATGGGCTACGTCGCCAGCCCGCACACCTCGTCCGGCCGCATCCCGACGCCGCGCGGCTACCGCCTGTTCGTCGATACGCTGCTCACCGTGCGGCAGATCGACGAGCACGCGGTCGAGGCCGGAATGCGCTTGCCGGCCCATCAGCCGCAAAAGGTCATCGCCAACGCGGCGCAGATGCTGTCCTCGCTGTCGCAATTCGCCGGTGTGGTACAGAGTCCGCGGCGCGAGTCGGTGTTCCAGCAGATCGAATTCCTGCGCCTGTCGGAAAAGCGCATCTTGTTAGTCATCGTCGATCCGCGCGGCAACGTGCAGAATCGCCTGCTGCTGACCGACGTCGACTATTCGCCGGCGCAGCTGACGCAGTCGGCCAACTACCTGAACCAGAATTTCGCCGGCCTCGGCTTCGACGACGTGCGCGCGCGCCTGACCGGCGAGCTGCGCCAGCTGCGCGACGACATGGGCCGCCTGATGCACAGCGCGGTGGAGGCGGGCAGCGAAGCGATGCAGGAGGGCGACGACATGGTCATCGCCGGCGAACGCAACCTGCTGTCGGTGTCGGACCTGTCTTCCAACATGAGCTCGCTGCGCCAGATGTTCGAGATGTTCGAGCAGAAAACCGGGCTGATGCAGCTATTGGACGTCTCCAGCAAGGCCGGCGGCGTGCAGATCTTCATCGGCGGGGAGTCCAAGCTGGTGCCGATGGACGAGATGAGCGTCGTCACCGCGTCGTACGAAGTCAACGGCAAGATCGTCGGCACGCTGGGCGTGATCGGCCCGACCCGCATGGCGTACGAGCGCGTGATCCCGATCGTCGACATCACGGCCAAGCTGCTCTCGAACGCGCTCAGCCACTCCTGACAGGGTTAATGATTTCCGGCTAACGTTTCGGGGGGCCTCGAAAACCTTCGCGAACGGCAGCAGATCTGGCCGAGAAGCGCAGCCGTACTTGCGGCATGGCGCGCGTCGCAGGGCTCGGCGCTCCCGCCGAAGCTGCAACGGGCAGCGGGTTTGCGGGGCGCCCCTTCAGTGGCGGTGCGGGCAGTTGGGAGTTTGGCAATTGCCGTAGATCGCCAGCGCATGCTCGGCGATCTTGAAGCCGCGTTCGAGGGCGATCTTTTGCTGGCGGCTTTCGATTTCCTCGTCGTAGAACTCTTCGACGTGGCCGCAGTCCAGGCAGACCAGGTGGTCGTGGTGCGAGCCGGCGTTGAGCTCGTAGATCGCCTTGCCGGTTTCAAAGTGATTGCGGTTCAGCAGGCCAGCCTGTTCGAACTGGGTCAGCACCCGGTACACGGTCGCCAGGCCGACGTCCATGTTCTCGTTCAGGAGGGTTTTGTAGACGTCTTCCGCCGTCAGGTGCCGCACCGTGCTGTTCTGGAAGATCTCCAGAATTTTAAGCCGCGGCAGTGTCGCTTTGAGGCCGCTGGCCTTCAGGTCGGTTGGGTTGTTGCTCATGTTTTGTTACTCGTAGATGGGCGGAGTGCTTTATGATATAGCGTTTTCGGAGCCAACGCTCATTCAGGCTCCTCGCCATACCGCCACAAAAGCAGTGCGGATTGGGCGGGGTTCTCATCGATTTAAGGTCAGATATGCGCACCAAGAAAGCCGTTCTCCATCGTTCCCACGCGCGGGCAGCGCTCGTGGCCGGCCTCGCCTGCACGGCGCTGGCGGTCTCGGGCTGCGCGTCCTGGCGCAACCAGACCAAGCCGGCGGCGCCGGTGAGCACCGCCCCGAGCGCGGTCGCCGCCGATGCCGACAAATCGGCCGCCATCGCGAACGCGGGTGCGCAAACCACTACCGTCACTCAATTCCAGAAGTTCCTGTGGTTCATCTCGCCGTATCGTCCGGACATCCAGCAAGGTAACTTCGTTACCGAAGAAATGCTCAAGCAGCTCAAGCCCGGCCAGACGCGCGATCAGGTCAAGTTCATCCTCGGCACCCCGCTGCTGACCGATCCCTTCCATGCGAATCGCTGGGACTTCCCGTTCTACCTGGCGCGCGGCAACGGCGAGCTGACCACCAGCCGCGTCAGCGTGTTCTTCAAGGATGACAAGGTCGACCGCATCGACGGCGGCAACCTGCCGACCGAACGCGAATACATCGCGCGCCTGATCGGCATCTCGAAATACGAAACCAAGTCGGCCGAGGAAGACATCGCCGACATGAAGCGCAACAAGGACAAGCAGCGCGATGGTGGTGGCGGGCAATGAGTAAGTTGAATATCGCCGTCGCAGGCGCCAGCGGCCGCATGGGCCGCATGCTGATCGAAACCATCGCCGCCGCGCCCGATGCGCAGTTGTCCGGCGCGCTCGACCGCGAGGGCAGCCCCTTCATCGGCAGCGATGCCGGCGCCTTCTCCGGCCAGCTGGCCGGCGTGGCGATCCAGTCCGGGTTCGAGCAGGGCCTGGCCGGCGCTGAATTCCTGATCGATTTCACGCGCCCCGAGGGTACGCTGCGCCACCTGGAATACTGCGCCGCCCACGGCATCAAGATGATCATCGGCACCACCGGCTTCGACGATGCCGGCAAGGCGGCGATCCGCGCCGCCGCCGAGAAGACCGCGATCGTGTTCGCCCCCAACATGAGCATCGGCGTGAACGTCACGCTCAAGCTTCTGGAAATGGCGGCCAAGAATTTCTCGGAAGGCTATGACATCGAGATCATCGAAGCCCACCATCGCCACAAGGTCGATGCCCCGTCCGGCACCGCGCTCAAGATGGGCGAAGTCATCGCCGACGCGCTGGGCCGCGACCTGAAGGACTGCGCCGTCTACGGCCGCGAAGGCGTGACCGGCGAGCGCGACCCGTCGACGATCGGTTTCGCCACCGTGCGCGGCGGCGACATCGTCGGCGACCACACCGTGCTGTTCGCCGGCATCGGCGAGCGCATCGAGATCAGCCACAAGTCGAGCAGCCGGGTCAGCTACGCCCAGGGTTCGCTGCGCGCCGCGCGCTTCCTGGCCGACAAGCCGACCGGCCTGTACGACATGCAGGACGTGCTGGGGCTCAAGGCGTCCAACTAAAAACCTGAACCTCGCGCGCCCGCGCGCGTACGCCCGCCGAACTGGACGGCTTTGCCTGCGATCTGCTGGCATACTGACCGGGACGGCGGGCGTTTTTCATGGCCCGCACCACAGAGGAGAATTCATATGGCCACCGTCGAATTGAACGGCGCCGCGATCAAGGATGCGGAAAGCTTCCACGTCGAGAGCCAGCGCGCCTTCGGCTTCCCCGATTCCTATCCGCACACGATGGATTCCTGGGTCGATTGCCTGAGCTACCTGCGCGACGAAGACGGCATGAGCAGCGTGCGCCTGAAGAAGGACGAAACCCTGCACATCGTCGTGACGCATTCCGAAAGCCTGCGCGAGCGCGCCCCCGACGTGCTCGAGGAGATGGCGTTCTGCATCATCGGCATCAACGAGCGCTACGAGGACTATGGCGAAAAGCCGGCGCTGGAGCTCGAATTGCGGTAATTGCGCCGACGCTGCACCGCATATCACCCGGTATAATGTTCTGCTCATCTCTCATCAGTCCGCAGAACATCATGCAAGATAAATATAGTCCAGCCGAAGTCGAACAGGCCGCCCAGGCCTATTGGAAGTCGATCGACGCCTATAAAGCGGTCGAAAACGATCCGCGTTTCCCGAAAGGCAAGTATTACGCCTGCTCGATGCTGCCTTACCCGTCCGGTAAGCTGCACATGGGTCACGTCCGCAACTATACGATCAATGACGTGATGTACCGCTATCTGCGGATGAACGGCTACAACGTGCTGATGCCGATGGGCTGGGACGCGTTCGGCATGCCGGCGGAAAACGCGGCGATGGCCAACAACGTGCCGCCCGCCGAGTGGACGTATTCGAACATCGCCCACATGCGCGGCCAGATGGAGTCGATGGGCCTGGCGATCGACTGGTCGCGCGAGATGACCGCCTGCAAGCCGGACTACTACAAGTGGAACCAGTGGATGTTCCTCAAGATGCTGGAGAAGGGCATCATCTACCAGAAGACCGGCACCGTGAACTGGGACCCGGTCGACCAGACCGTGCTGGCCAACGAACAGGTGGTCGACGGCCGCGGCTGGCGCTCGGGCGCGCTGGTCGAAAAGCGCGAGATCCCGATGTACTACGTGCGCATCACGGACTACGCCGAGGAATTGCTGGACTACGTCGACAACAAGCTGCCGGGCTGGCCGGAGCGCGTGCGCATCATGCAGGCCAACTGGATCGGCAAGTCGACCGGCGTGCGCTTCGCTTTCCCGCACGTGATCATGGACGACGCCGGTGAGCTGATCAACGAAGGCAAGCTGTACGTGTTCACCACGCGCGCCGACACCATCATGGGCGTGACCTTCTGCGCGGTCGCCGCCGAGCACCCGCTGGCGGCCCAGGCAGCCAGGAACAACCCGGAACTGCAGGCCTTCATCGCCGAGTGCAAGCAGGGCTCCGTGATCGAAGCCGACATGGCGACGATGGAGAAGAAGGGCATGCCGACCGGCCTGAGCGTCACGCACCCGGTCACCGGCGAGCAGGTCCCGGTCTGGGTGGGCAACTACGTGCTGATGACCTACGGCGACGGCGCCGTGATGGGCGTGCCGGGCCACGACGAGCGCGACTTCGCGTTCGCGAAAAAATACGACCTGCCGATCAAGCAGGTCGTGAAACTCGGTGACGACACCAAGGGCGAGACCTTCTCGCTGGACGCCTGGCAGGAGTGGTACGGCGCCAAGGACGGCATCGAGATCATCAACTCGGGCAAGTACGACGGCCTGGACTACATCGCCGCCGTGCACGCGGTCGCGGGCGACCTCGCGGCGCAAGGCCTGGGCGACAAGAAGGTGACCTTCCGCCTGCGCGACTGGGGCATCTCGCGCCAGCGCTACTGGGGCACGCCGATCCCGATGATCCACTGCGAAAAGTGCGGCACGGTGCCGGTCCCGGAAAAGGACCTGCCGGTCGTGCTGCCGGAAGACTGCGTCCCGGACGGCAGCGGCAATCCTTTGAAAAAACACGAAGCGTTCCTGAAGGTCGATTGCCCGTGCTGCGGCGGCCCCGCCCAGCGCGAGACCGACACCATGGACACCTTCATCGACTCGTCCTGGTACTACATGCGCTATACCTCGCCGGGTTCGAACGACGCGATGGTCGACCCGGCCCGCAACGACTACTGGATGCCGATGGACCAGTACATCGGCGGCATCGAGCACGCCGTGCTGCACCTGCTGTACGCGCGCTTCTGGACCAAGGTCATGCGCGACTTCGGCCTGGTGAAGTTTGACGAGCCGTTCGTCAACCTGCTGACCCAGGGCATGGTGCTGAACGAAACCTACTATCGTGAAGACGAGTCGGGCAAGAAGACCTGGTTCAATCCGGCCGACGTGGATCTCGTGTTCGACGACCGCGGCCGCCCGCAGGCCGCGGCCTCGAAGCTGGACGGCGCGCCGGTGATCATCGGCGGCACCGAGAAGATGTCGAAGTCGAAGAACAACGGCATCGACCCGCAGGCCCAGATCGAAAAATACGGCGCCGACACCGCGCGCCTGTTCACGATGTTCGCCGCCCCGCCGGAGCAGACGCTGGAGTGGTCGGAGTCGGGCGTGGAAGGCGCGAGCCGCTTCCTGCGCCGCGTGTGGGCGTACGCGTACGCGCAGCGCGAGCGCGTGAGCGCGGCATTGGCCGGCCAGCAGCAAGGCACCTTGAACGAAGACCAGAAGACCCTGCGCCGCGAAGTGCACAAGGTGCTGCAGCAGGCCGACTACGACCTCAAGCGCATCCAGTACAACACGGTCGTCTCGGCCTGCATGAAGATGCTCAACACGCTGGAGTCGGCCAAGCTGGACGACTCGGTCGCCGGCAACGCCGTGGCAACCGAAGGCCTGTCGATCTTCCTGCGCATGCTGAACCCGGTCGCGCCGCACATCACGCACGCGCTGTGGCAAGCGCTCGGCTACGCCGATACGTATGGCGACATCCTCGACGTGCAGTGGCCGCAAGTCGACCCGTCGGCGCTGGAGCAGGCCGAGATCGAACTGATGATCCAGGTGAACGGCAAGCTGCGCGGCTCGGTCAAGGTGGCCAAGGACGCCGACAAGGCCACGATCGAAGCCGCCGCGCTGGCATCCGAAGCCGTCCAGAAGTTCGTCGAAGGCACGCCGAAGAAGGTCGTGGTCGTCCCCGGCAAGTTGATCAACATCGTGGTGTAACCGATGCGCATCCATTACAAAAAAGCGGCGGCGGCATTGCTCGTCGCGGCAACGCTGTCGGCCTGCGGCTTCCAGCTGCGCGGTTCGAACGGCAGCTACAGCCTGCCGTTCCACAGCCTGTACCTGAGCTTCTCGGACAATTCGCCGCTGGGCGTCGCGCTCAAGCGCAACCTGCGCGCCACCGACGGCGTGACCGTCGTCGAGAAGGCCGCCGACGCGGATGCGCAGTTCATCGTGCTGACCGAGGCGCGCAACAAGTCGATCCTGTCGCTGAACGCGCTGGGGCGGGTGCGCGAGTACCTGCTCAGCTACACGCTGTCGTTCACGGTGCGCGACGCCAAGGGCAACGTGCTGCTGGCGCCGACCGAGATCACGCTGCACCGGAACATGTCGTTCGACGAGACCCAGGTGCTGGCCAAGCAATCCGAGGAAGCGCTGCTGTACAACGACATGCAATCCGACATCGTCCAGCAGATCCTGCGCCGCATGGCGACCATGAAGCCTGCGGCATAAGAAGGAAGCGAAGCATGCAACTGCGGCCTGAGGCGCTCGACGGGCACCTCGCCAAGGGGCTCGCGCCCCTGTACGTGATCACCAGCGACGAGCACCTGCTGGCGCTGGAAGCGGCGGACAAGATCCGCCGCAGCGCGCGCGCGCAAGGCTACTCCGAGCGCGACGTGCTCACGGTCGAGCGCAACTTCAAATGGGGCGAGTTGCTGGCGGCGAACCAGGCCTTGTCGCTGTTCGGCGACAAGAAGCTGATCGAGCTGCGCATCCCCGGCGGCAAGCCGGGCAAGGACGGCAGCGCCGCGCTGCAGAACTATGCCAAGGACCTCAACCCCGACAACCTGACGCTGATCACGTTGCCCAAGCTGGACTGGCAGACCGCCAAGTCGGCCTGGGTGACGGGGTTGCAGCAGTCGGCGGTCTACGTCGAGATCCCGAACGTCGAGCGCAACCAGCTGCCCGGCTGGATCGGCGCGCGCTTGTCGAGCCAGAACCAGAGCGCGGAGCGCCAGAGCCTGGACTTCATCGCCGACCGCGTGGAAGGCAACCTGCTGGCCGCGCACCAGGAGATCCAGAAGCTCGGCCTGCTCTACCCGCCGGGCAAGCTGACCCACGACCAGGTGATCGACGCCGTGCTGAACGTGGCGCGCTACGACGTGTTCAAGCTGTCCGAGGCGATGCTGGCCGGCGATCCGGCGCGCCTGGTGCGCATGCTCGAGGGCTTGAAAGGCGAGGGCGAGGCGCTGCCGCTGGTGCTGTGGGCGGTGTCGGAAGAAATCCGCACGCTGCTAAAATTGAAATCCGGGATGGCGCAGGGACGCCCGCTCGGTGCGCTGCTCAAGGAATACCGCATCTGGGGGCCGCGCGAGCGCATGATGGAGCCGGCGTTGCGCCGCATTTCGCTGCCGGTGCTCCAAGCCGCGCTGCAAGAGGCGGCCCAGGTCGACAAGATGGTCAAGGGCCTGCGCGCCAGGCAATTTGCGGGCGACGCCTGGGATGCGATGCTGCAGCTGGCGCTGCGGGTCGCTTCGTAACGTGGGATAGGGCAGTGGATAGGCATATGGACATCACCGAATACATGCACACCGTCGGCCGCCAGGCGCGCGCGGCCTCGCGCGCGATGGCGCGGGCAAGCAGCGCCACCCGCAACCGCGCCCTGCTGCTGATCGCCGACGCGATCGAGCGCGACGCCGACAGCCTGCGCGCCGCCAACGCGCGCGACATGCAAGCGGCCAGCGCGGCCGGCCTGGAGCCGGCGCTGCTGGACCGGCTGGCGCTGTCCGATAAAGCCATCGCCACCATGGTCGAGGGCCTGCGCCAGATCGTCGCGCTGCCCGATCCGATCGGCGAAATCAGCGGCATGAAATTCCGCCCGAGCGGCATCCAGGTCGGCCAGATGCGCGTGCCGCTGGGCGTGATCGGCATCATCTACGAAGCGCGTCCGAACGTCACCGTCGATGCGGCCGGCCTGTGCATCAAGAGCGGCAACGCGGCCATCCTGCGCGGCGGTTCGGAAGCGATCCACTGCAACCGCGCGCTGGCGCTGCTGGTGGCCGAGGGCCTGCGCGGCGCCGGCCTGCCCGAGCACGGCGTGCAGGTCGTCGAGACGGTCGACCGCGCCGCCGTCGGCGCGCTGATCACCATGCCGGAATTCGTCGACGTGATCGTGCCGCGCGGCGGCAAGGGCCTGATCGCACGCCTGATGGAGGAGGCGACGGTCCCGATGATCAAGCACCTGGACGGCATCTGCCACGTCTACGTCGACGCCAAGGCGGACCTGGACAAGGCGCTGCCCATCGCCATGAACGCCAAGACCCATCGCTACGGCACCTGCAACACGATGGAGACGCTGCTGGTCGCGCGCGCGATCGCGCCGACCTTCCTGCCGCGCGTGGCCGAGCTGTATGCGACCAGGGAAGTCGAGCTGCGCGCCGATCCCGAAGCGCATGCGATCCTGCAGGGCTATCCGCACCTGGCGGCCGCAACCGAAGAAGACTGGCGCACCGAGTACCTGGCGCCGATCCTGGCCGTCAGGATCGTCGACGGCATCGACGCCGCCATCGAGCACATCAACACCTGGTCGTCCAGGCACACCGACGCCATCGTCACCGAAGACTACACCGACGCCATGCGCTTCCTGCGCGAAGTCGACTCGGCCTCGGTGATGGTCAACGCCTCGACCCGTTTCGCCGACGGTTTCGAATACGGCCTGGGCGCCGAGATCGGCATCTCGAACGACAAGCTGCACGCGCGCGGGCCGGTCGGGCTGGAAGGTTTGACCTCGCTGAAGTACGTGGTGTTCGGCCACGGCGAAGTGCGCACATAAGAAGCCAACAACAAGGAACTGCATGTACCTCTGGATCAAAGCCTTCCACATCGTCTTCGTCGCGTCCTGGTTCGCCGGGCTGTTCTACCTGCCGCGCATCTTCGTCAACCTGGCCCAGGAAACCAATCCGGCCGCGCTCGAGCGCCTGCTCGGCATGGGCCGGCGCCTGTACCGCTTCACCACGATGCTGATGATTCCGGCGCTGCTGCTCGGCCTCTGGCTATGGCTGGGCTTCGGCATCCGCGGCGGCTGGCTGCACGCAAAACTGGCGCTCGTGATCCTCGCGATCGGCTACCATCACGCCTGCGGCTCGCTGTTGAAAAAATTCGAGCGCGGCGCCAACACGCGCAGCCACAAATGGTTCCGCGTGTTCAACGAGGTGCCGGTGCTGCTGCTGATCGCGATCGTCATCCTGGTGGTCGTGAAGCCGTTCTGAGGTCGTCCCGATGAGCAAAACCATCCAGTACTTCTTTGCGCCGCAATCGCCGTACGCCTATCTCGGCCACCAGCGCCTGTTGCGTCTGGCGGTCCAGTACGGCGCGATGATCGAACCCAAACCCTTCGACCTTGGGCAGGTGTTCGCGCAGTCGGGTGGGCTGCCGCTGGCCAAGCGTGCGCCGCAGCGCCAGGCCTATCGTCTGCAGGAGTTGCGCCGCTGGTCGGATCATCTCGGCCTGCCGCTCAACCTGCAGCCGAAGTTCATGCCGGTCGACCAGACGGCGGCATCGCTGCTGCTGGTGGCGGCGCGCGAGCTGGCCGGCGCCGACCAGGCGCTCGAGCTGGCCGGCGCCATCATGCGCGCGGTCTGGGTGGAAGAGCAGGACATCGCCGACATGGGCACCCTGCGCAGCCTGGCCGAGGATTGCGGCTTCGACGGCGCGGCCCTGCTGGTGGCGGCGGCGACAACGGACACGCAGCATATTTACCAGGCCTTCACGCAGGAAGCGATCCAGGGCGGCGTGTTCGGCGCGCCGTGGTACGTGATCGACGGCCAGCCCTTCTGGGGGCAGGACCGCCTCGATTTCATCGAACGCCTGCTGCAGGCCCGATGAACGCGTGAGCGATGCATTCACGGCCGGGCGAGATCCCGGCTTTTTGTTTTTGTTTTTAATTTTGTAATTCACGGGGCCTTCGAAAACCGTCGCGAGCGGCGGCAGATCTGACCGAGAAGCGCAGCCGTACTTACGGTACGGCGAGCATCGCAGGCCGGATCTGCAACGCGCAGTAGGCTTGCGAAGGCCCCCACCACAACGGATAAAGGGTACTCCTGATCATGGCTTCTTACTTTTGCCCATGCCCGCGCGGCATGGAACAAGCCCTCGCCGACGAACTGGCCGAGATCGCACAAACGACCGCCAGCGCCACGCTCAAGGTGCACAACCAGGTGCCGGGCGGCGTGCACTGCTCGGGTACGATGGTCGACGCCTACCGCGTCAACCTGCACTCGCGCATCGCCTCGCGCGTGCTGCTGCGCATCGCCAACCGCACCTACAGCAACGAAAACGACATCTACGACCTGGTGCTCGAGCAGCCCTGGGAAGACTGGTTCGGCTGGGACAACACGATCCGCGTCGACATCACCGCGATCAAGTCGCCGCTGACCAGCCTCGAATTCACCACGCTCAAGATCAAGGACGCCGTGTGCGACCGCTTCCGCGACCAGTTCGGCAAGCGCCCGTCGGTCGACACGCGCGAGCCGGACATGCGCATCGTCGGCTTCCTCGACCAGCGCAACTTCACGATCTACCTCGACACGTCCGGCGAAGCGCTGTTCAAGCGCGGCTGGCGCCAGGAAACCGGCGACGCGCCGTTGCGCGAGAACCTGGCCGCCGGCCTGCTGCGCGTGTCGGGCTGGAAGCCGGGCATGCCGCTGTTCGACCCGATGTGCGGCTCCGGCACCATCCTGGTCGAGGCCGCGCAGATGGTGCAGGGCATCCCACCCGGCGCACGGCGCCGCTTCGCGTTCGAGAAATTCCGTAACTTCGAGCGCCGCGCCTGGGACGAGCTGAAAGCGGCGATCAAGCCCAATACGCTGCCGAGCGAGCCGACCCTCTTCGGCTCGGACATCTCGGGCGACATGGTGGCGATGGCGCGCAACAACCTGCGCACGGCCGGCGTCCTGTTCGAGGTGCCGCTCAAGCAGATCGAAGCCCAGCAGGTGCAGCCGCCCAGCGCGACGCCCGGCATCATGCTGACCAACCCGCCGTACGGCGAGCGCATCGGCGTGCGCGGCGACTCGACCATCCCGCAGGACGAGATGGCGGCCGGCTTTTATCAACAGTTCAGCGGCACCTTGAAGCAGCGCTTCGCCGGCTGGACCGTGTTCCTGTTCACCGCCGACCTCGGCCTGCCCAAGCTGCTGCGCCTGAAGGAGTCGCGCAAGACCCCGTTCTTCAACGGCGCGCTCGAATGCCGCCTGTTCCGCTTCGACATGGTGGCCGGCTTCAACCGCAGGGAAGCCGCCAAACCCGACGCCGCCCGACCCCAACAACCCTGAACCATGCTGCCCGAACCCGAACCCGACAACCTCCCGAAAGACCCGGTCACGCCGGTCCCGCTGCCCACGCCGCACAAGGTCAAGATGCTGTCGGCCGGCGGGCTGGCGTCCTTGCTGGCCGCGATGTCGATGCTCGGCCCGTTCTCGGTCGACGCCTATCTGCCGGCCTTCCCGAACATCCAGGCCAGCCTGCATGCCGGCCCGATCGAGGTCCAGCAGACGCTGACCGTGTACATGCTGGCCTTCGCCATCATGTCGCTGTGGCACGGGGCGCTGTCGGATTCCTTCGGGCGCCGCAACGTGGTGCTGGTCGGGCTGATCGTGTTCGCGGTCGGCACGCTGGGGTGCGCGTCGGCGCATTCGGTGCACTACCTGTGGATCTTCCGCATCATGCAGGGCGTGTCGGCGGGAGCGGGCGTGGTGGTCGGGCGGGCCATCATCCGCGACCTGTACTCGGATGCGCCGGCGGCGCGCCTGCTGTCGATGGTGACGATGATCTTCTCAATCGCGCCGGCGGTGGCGCCGGTGCTGGGCGGGCTGGTGGTCACCGCGTTCGACTGGCGCGCCATCTTCCTGGGACTGCTCGGCTTCACGCTGGTGCTGTGGTGGATCTGCTGGCAGCACCTGCCCGAGACCATGCCGGTCGAGCGGCGCCAGCCCTTCAATCCGCGCTACCTCGCGCGCAACTACTGGGACATCTTCAGCTCGGTGCTGTTCCAGATGAAGTCGGGCGTGGTTGCGTTCAACTTCGGCGGCATGTTCCTGTTCATCGCCGGCGCACCGGTGCTGCTGCCGGTGCACCTGCACCTGGGACCGTCGCAGTTCGCCTGGCTGTTCGTGCCCGCCGTGAGCGGCATTTTCCTGGGCGCGCTGGCGGCCAACCGCCTGGCCGGCAAGATGACCTTCTCGCGCCAGATCGGCATCGGCTACGCCTTCATGCTGGCCGCGGTGACGTTCACGGTCACCTACCACTCGCTGTTCCCGCCGGCGCTGCCGTGGACCGTGCTGCCGATGTTCTTCTATAACTTCGGCAGCTCGATCATCAACCCCTGCGCGACGCTGCTGGCGCTCGACCTGTTCCCGCACATCCGCGGCACGGTGGCGTCGTGCCAGACCTTCCTTACCACGCTGATGGGCGCCCTGGTGGCCGGTATCATCGCGCCCGCGCTGACGCACTCGGTGCTGGCGATGGCGCTCGGCCAGGCGGCCTTCGCGCTGGCCTCGCTGACCTGCTGGCTGATCTCGCGCCAATACAAGCGCAGGCGGGCAATGGCATGAGGGCTGTCATACAATGTCATGCTTTTGCACATATAATATGCGCTAGATCAACATTACCGACGCTGTAATGTGACTCCAAAACGCCTCACTTTTGGCTGAAAATGTTGTTCCTGGCTAGAAATGTCTATATGCTAAGATAACTTTTTCATGGCCGGAAGAACGATGTGATTATTCCTTTGTTTCTTCGACCAAAAGAAAACAATCCATGGCAGTCCGCGCAAGGGGAGGGCGGCCATCATCCAATACCTAGTGGCGGCCGTGCTTGAGACCTTAGAAACAGACCAGGATATCCGCAACCGTTTGCTGATCGCACGGCTGCCGGCCATGCCGCAGATCCTCATCAAGCTGCTCGCGCACCTGCAGGCGGACGACCTGGGCATGGGCGAACTGGCGACCCTGGTATCGAAGGATGCCGGCATGACGGGCAAGATCCTGGCTGTCGCCAACAGCTCGGCGTACCACCGCAGCGGACGCCAGGTCAGTCTCGAGCAATCGATGGCGTCGCTCGGCACCGACATGATCAAGACGCTGGTGATCAGCGACTCGGTGTTCCAGACCTTCAACAGCTTCCCGAATTCCGGCGCCACCGACCTGCGCGCCTTCTGGAAGAATTCCCTGACCACCGCCGTGATCGCGCGCGAGCTGGCGCGCCGCATCGAGTACGCGCAGCCCGAGGAAGCCTACCTGGCCGGCCTGCTGTACAACGTCGGCCGCCTGGCCCTGCTGGCGGCCGCGCCCAAGGAATACGGTTTCAACTTCCACGCGCACGACGACGAAGACCTGTGCGCGGTCGAGCAGCGCACGCTGCAGATCACCCACGCCGAAGCCGGCGCCTGGCTGATCGAGCGCTGGCAGCTCGATTCCTTCCTGGCCGACGCGGTGCTGTACCATCACGAGCCGAGCGCGCGCCTGGAAGATGCGCACCCGCTGATCCGCGTGGTGCGCCTGGCGCACGTGCTGTCGACCCACGCCGACGACGATGCCCAGGTCGACGAGGCGCGCGCGCTGTGCGGCCTGGGGCCGGACGAGCCGGACGCGCTGCTCGCGCTGGCGGCGCGCCAGGTCGACCAGGCCGCGATCCATCTCGGCATCGACCTGGACGGCGCCGACGACATCCCCGCGCCGCAGGCCTTCGCGCCGGCGCCGCCGAGCGATCCGGTGCAGGAGCGCCTCAAGGAAGAAATGCGCAACCTGGTGCTGGTGTCGGAAGTCGGCCAGGTGTTCGCACGCCAGCAGGGGCAGGGCGGCGAAGTCGGCCTGCTCGAATCGATGACGCGTTCGGCGCGCATCCTGTTCGACTTCGAGAATGCGGTCGTGCTGCTCGAGAACCCGACCGGCCAGGCCCTGGTCGGCGCGCCGACCGCGCATCTGCAGCAACAGCAGCGCATCGCGCAATTCACGGTCCCGCTGGCCAAGGGCGGCGCGCTGGCCAAGGCCGCGCTGGAGCGGCGCCTGGCGTTCGTGCGCCGCGATGGCCGCCCGCTCGGCCTGCCCGAAGAGCAGCTGCTGCGCATCCTCGGCGCCGAGTCGCTGGTGTGCGTGCCGATGGTCGCGGGCGCGCGCTGCCTGGGCGTGCTGGTCGGCGTGATCGCCAGCTGGCAGGTGCCGGCCTGCCAGAAGCGCGAGCGCTTCCTGCAATCGTTCGGCAACCAGGCCGCGAGCGCGCTCGAAAACGCGATGGCCGAACGCGGCCACGCGCGCCGCCAGCTGGCCCACATGGCCGAGGAGTACCGCGAAGCGTCGCGGCGCGTGGTGCACGAGGTGAACAACCCGCTCTCGATCATCAAGAACTACCTGTCGGTCCTGGACAGCAAGCTGGAGCGGCGCGAGCCGGTCAGCGGCGAGCTGTCGATCCTGAACGAAGAGATCGACCGCGTCAGCCAGCTGATCGGCGGCCTGGCCGAGGCCCCGGCGGTCAACCCGGCGGGGTTCGACGGCGCCGGGTTGACCGCCGACGTGGCGCGCGTGGTGGACGACGTGCTGCGCCTGTTCCGCACCACGAACTTCGTCCCGGCCAACGTCGAGATCGTGGTCAGCATGCCGGACGGCGCCAACCGCATCGAGGGCGACCCCGACATCCTCAAGCAGATCCTGGTGAACCTCGTCAAGAACGCGATCGAGGCCCTGGCCGCGAACGGCGGCCGGATCGAGATCGCCAACCGCGGCCACGTCAACCGCGAGCGCCGGCTGTACCTGGAACTGGTGGTCTCCGACACCGGCCCGGGCTTGTCGCGCGAGGTGCTGGCCAACCTGTTCTCGGCCGTGCAGAGCACCAAGGAAGGCCCGCACCACGGCCTCGGCCTGTCGATCGTGCACAGCCTGGTGAAAAAGCTGGGCGGGCACATCGCCTGCCGCAGCGCCAGCACCGGCACCAGTTTTGAAATCCTGCTGCCGGCGCATGCCGGCGCCGGCGCACCGGCAGCGTTGCCGGCACGCGCGCTCGGATCCGTATAAGGCAACAATGATTCCGTTTCCCCCCAGCGCCCCCACCCCCACACCTTTCGATCCGGCCTCGCTCGGCGTCGGCCACGACCAGCCGCGCCTGTTGCTGGTCGACGACGAACCGCGCCTGCTGCTGTCGCTGTACGAGCTGCTGCAGGGCCGCGGCTACCAGCTGATCACCGCCACCAACGGCGCCGAGGCGCTGGCGCACCTGTCCAAGCTGCGCTTCGACCTGGTGCTGCTCGACCTCGGCCTGCCCGACATCGGCGGCCACGAGGTGATGGACTTCATCAACCAGAAGGGCATCGACGCCGACGTGATCGTGGTCAGCGGCGAAGTCGGCATCGACGCCGCGATCGGCGCGCTCAAGCGCGGCGCCTACGATTACCTGCGCAAGCCCTACAGCCGCGAAGAGCTGCTCAAGACGGTCGGCAACGCCCTCAAGGCGCGCCGCCTGGAGCAGGCCAACGAGCGCATCGCCGCGCAGCTGGAAAACTCGGAAAAGATGTACCGCTACCTGGTCGACTCGTCGCCGGACATCATCTACACGCTGAACCACGAGGGGCGCTTCACCTTCATCAACGAGCGCGCCCACCAGCTGCTCGGCTACAAGCGCGACGAGCTGATCGGCCAGCATTACTCGATCCTGGTGCACGAGGAAGACCTGGAGCGTGCACGCTACGTGTTCAACGAGCGCCGCGTCGACGAGCGCGCCTCGCGCAACGTCGAGCTGCGCCTGAAGTGCCATGCCGGGAACGCGCACGACCGCACCTTCAACACGACCCTGATGACGATCTCGCTGAACGCGATCGGCATGCACGTGCCCGACCAGGAGGTCAGGAAGCTGGAGTTCTTCGGCACCTACGGCGTGGCGCGCGACATCACCGACCGCAAGCGCGCGGAAGAGGTGATCTCGTACCAGGCCTACCACGACATCCTGACCGACCTGCCCAACCGCATCCTGTTCAAGGACCGGCTCGGCCTGGCCGTCATCCAGGCCAAGCGCAAGCAGACCGAACTGGCGGTGATGTTCATCGACCTGGACCGCTTCAAGCTGGTCAACGACACCCTCGGCCACGTCAAGGGCGACGAGCTGCTGCAGCAGGTCGCGGGCCGCCTGAAGGAGTGCCTGCGCAAGGGCGACACGCTGGCGCGCCAGGGCGGCGACGAGTTCACCATCGTGCTGCCCGAGCTGCGCGAACGCGACGATGCACGCGCGATCGCCGACAATTTCCTCGAATCGCTGCATCGCCCGTTCGACCTGGACGGCCACGAAGTGCATATTTCGGCCTCGATTGGTATCGCTATCTATCCGGGCCACGGCGAGTCGATCGACGAGCTGCTGCGCCACGCCGACATCGCCATGTACCAGGTCAAGGGCCAGGGCAAGAACGGCCACGCCTTCTACGACCCGTCGATGCAGGAAGTGTCGCACCAGAAGATCGCGCTCGGCCAGGCGCTGCGGCGCGCGCTGGAGAACGACGAGCTGGAGATGTACTACCAGCCGCAGGTCGACGCCGCCAGCGGCAAGATCGTCGGCGCCGAGGCGCTGATGCGCTGGAACCACCCGGCCCGCGGCGTCGTCTCGCCGGGCGAGTTCCTGCCGTTCGCCGAAGAGAATGGCCTGATGCTGCCGATCTCGGACTGGATGATCGGCGCGCTGTGCCGCGACATGCTGCAATGGAAGGGCCTGTGCGGCAGCCAGGTGCGCCTGTCGCTCAACCTGTCGCCGCAATACCTGGACCGCGGCGACTTTTTCGAGAAGATGCGCGGCGCGCTGCTGCGCTACGGGATCGCCCCCGGCCAGATCGAGGTCGAGATCACCGAGAACATCTGCATCCGCAATCCGCAGTACGCAATCGAGCAGCTCAATAAGCTGGGGCAGCTCGGCGTGTCGGTGGCGATCGACGACTTCGGCACCGGCTACTCGTCGCTGGCCTACCTGCACCGCTTCCCGGTCCACACGATCAAGATCGACCAGTCCTTCGTCAAGGAGATCCACGACGAGCATGACCACTATCCGGTGGTGCTGGCGATTATCTCGATTGCGCGCGGGCTGGGCCTGAACCTGATCGCCGAAGGCGTCGAAACCGAGATCCAGGCGCGTTATCTGCGCGCAAACGGTTGTCTCACGATGCAGGGCTACCTCTACTACCGCCCGATGCCGCTGCCGCGCTTCATGGACGTGCTGCAGGAGCACGGCGTGCAGTCGGGCGACCACAACGTGATCGCCTTCCAGGCCTGACGACTTCCTCGCGCGCGCCATGCCCGACTCCAGCCCCAGCGACGTGAACGCACGCCACACGGCGGAATTCCTGCGCGTGAAGGGACTCGCCGAGCGCGGCGTGGCCAGCGCCCAGCACAGCCTGGGCTTCATGTACGTCAACGGCCAGGGCGTGCCGCGCAATGACGAGCTGGCGGTGGCCTGGTACCGCATGGCGGCCAGCAGCGGCCTGGCGCAGGCGCAGTACAACCTCGGCGTGATGTATCAGAAGGGCCAGGGCGTGGCCCAGGACCTCGGGCAGGCGCGCCACTGGTACACCCTGGCCGCGCAGCAGGGCTACGCCCAGGCCCAGTACAACCTCGGCTGGCTGTACGCGAAAGGCCAGGGCGTGCCCACCGACGTGCAGCAGGCGATGCACTGGTTCAGCCTGGCGGCCGAGCAGGGCGACCCCGGCGCCCAGCACAATCTGGCGATGATCTACGAGGGCGGCAAGGGCGTGGCCCAGGACATCGGTAAGGCGGTCGAGTGGTACCGCAAGGCCGCCGAGCAGAATTACGCGCGTTCGCAGTTCAACCTGGCGCTGCGTTACGATAGCGGCCAACTGAGCGGGAAACCGGGTGGGCAAGGGGGCGAGCGCGACGTGCAGCAGGCGCTGCAGTGGTTCCGCAAGGCCGCCGAGCAGGGTTACGCGCCGGCCCAGTTCAACCTCGGCCTGCGCTACGACAAGGGGCAGGGCCTGCCGCAGGACAGCGAAAAGGCGATCCTGTGGTACGCGCGCGCGGGCGAGCAGGGGCACGCGAGCTCGCAGTTCAACCTGGGCCTGATCTACGATGCCGGCCATGGCGTCGCGCACAATCCCGGCCTGGCGCTGCAGTGGTTCCGCAAGGCGGCTGAGCAGGGCCACGCCGGCGCCCAGGACAACCTCGGGCTGCGTTACGAGCACGGCCAGGGCGTCGAGCAGGATTACGCGGCGGCCGCGCACTGGTACGGCCAAGCCGCCAAGCAGGGGTTCGCGGGCGCGCAATACCACCTGGCCCAGCTGCTGGACAGCGGCCACGGCGTGGCGCAGGATCCGGCGGCCGCGCTCGACTGGTACCGCAAGGCCGCCGAGCAGGGCCACCTGCGCGCCCAGTTCGACCTGGCGCTGCGCTACGAGAACGGGCAGATGAGCGGCCAGACGGGCGGGCAGACAGGTCGGGCCGGCGTCAAGCAGGACCTGGTGCAGGCGCGCTACTGGTACCGCCAGGCCGCCGACCAGGATTACGCGCCGGCCCAGTACGCGCTGGGCCAGCTGCTCGACCGCGACGACAGCGGCACGGTCGACCCGCGCCAGGCCTACGACTGGTATCGGCGCGCCTCCGACCAGGGCCATGCGCTGGCCCAGTTCGCGCTCGGGCTGCGCTACGACAGCGGCCACGGCATCGGGCGCGACTACGAAGCCGCCCATTTCTGGTACCTGTGCGCAGCGCGCCAGGGCCATGCGCGCGCCCAGTTCAACATCGGGGTGATGTACGCCTCGGGCCAGGGTGTGGTGCGCGACCTGGTCGAAGCCTATGCGTGGCTGCACCGCGCCGGCGCGGCCGGGCTGGCGGCGGCCAACAGCTACATCCAGCGCGTCGCCGCGCGCATGGAGCCGGCGCTGCTGGCGCAGGCGCACCGCCATGTGGGAGCGGCATGATCGAGTTGGGGGAGCTGCGGCCGACGATGGCCGGCGTGCTCGTCACCGGCCCGTACGTGGCGCTGCGCGGCATCCACCGCCTGCTTGCCACCACCTTTGCCGGCTAGGCCAGCATCCGGTTGGTGAAGCCGCCGATCGCCTGGCCGATGGTGCTGGGGGCGCTGACGTGCGGGCAGTGGCCGACGTTGTCGACGATTTCCAGGGTGGCGTTGGGCAGGTGGCGCAGCATGTAATCGCCGACTGCGCGCGGTGCGATCAAGTCGTCGCTCGATTGCAGGATCAGTGCCGGCACGGTCGACTTGGGCAGGTCGGCGCGGTGGTCGGCATAGAAGGTCGCGCGAGCGAACTGGCGCGCGATGGCCGGGTCGTTGTTGCGGAAGCTGCGCGCCAGTTCGCGGCCCAGCTCGGGGCGGTCGGGCGCGCCCATGATGGCCGGCGCCAGGTAATTGGCCCAGTCGACGAAGTTCGAGTCCATCAGCGACAGCAGCTCGTCGAGCTCGTCGCGCGTGAAGCCGCCGGTGTAGTCGCCGTCGTTGATGAAGGACGGCGAGGGGCCGACCATGACCTGGGCCGCGAATCTGCCGGGCGCGTCGATCGTCGCCAGCAGGCCGATCATGGCGCCGACCGAATGCCCGACCAGCACCACCGGGCCGTCCGCGTAGACGTCGGCGATCTCGATCAGGTCCTGGGCATAGCCGTGCAGGCTGGCGTATTTGCTGCGGTCGTAGGCGAGGCGGTCGGATTCGCCGCTGCCGACCAGGTCGTAGGTGATGATCCGGTAACGTGATGCGAAAACCTGTGCAAGCGAATGCCACATGGTCTGGTCGCAACCGAAGCCATGCGTGAAGATCACGGTGGCGGGACCGGCGCCGGCGCCGGCAATGTGGACGTTGTTGCGGATTTGAATGGACATCAACTCTCCGGCAGGATTCGCTGCCAATGTTACAGCAGATGCAATGATCGCCGTAACGCCCGATCCTTTCAAGGTTTTGTTGCCCGTAGCATACATGTTAACCGCATTTTTGTGGCGAATGTTCGGCCTGTCCGCCCTTTGACCCGGCGCTGTGCGTACGCGCACGGTCGACGGCGAGGCGGCTGCGATATACTGTTGTTTTATACAGTATGCGGTTGCTGACTGTTCGATGGAACTCAAAGACAAGCTCGAGATCCTGGCCGATGCCGCCAAGTACGACGCCTCCTGTGCCAGCAGCGGTGCGCCCAAGCGCGACTCGGTCGACAAGGACGGCCTGGGCGCGACCACCGGCATGGGCATCTGCCACAGCTACACGCCGGACGGCCGCTGCGTCTCGCTGCTCAAGATCCTGCTCACCAATTTCTGCGTGTACGACTGCCAGTACTGCGTCAACCGGCGTAGCTCGAACGTGCCGCGCGCGCGTTTTTCGGTCGACGAGGTGGTCAAGCTGACCCAGGATTTTTACCTGCGCAACTACATCGACGGCCTGTTCCTGAGCTCGGGCATCATCCAGTCGAGCGACTACACGATGGAGCAGCTGGTCGAGGTCGCGCGCCGCCTGCGCGAGGAGCACCAGTTCCGCGGCTACATCCACCTCAAGACGATTCCCGACGCCGATCCGCGCCTGATCGAGCTGGCCGGCAAATACGCCGACCGCCTGTCCGTGAACATCGAGCTGCCGACCCAGGACAGCGTGACGCGCCTGGCGCCGGAAAAGAACGTGCACACGATCAAGCTGGCGATGGGTTCGATCCGCACCAAGCTCGACGAAAAGGACGATCACCCGAAGGCGCCGGTGTTTGCGCCGGCCGGCCAGAGCACGCAGATGATCGTTGGCGCCGACGCCAGCGACGACCACACCATCCTGAGTACGTCCCAGACGCTGTACGGCAGCTACAAGCTCAAGCGCGTGTATTACTCGGCGTTCAGCCCGATCCCGCAGAGTCCGTCGAGCGTGCCCTCGGCGCCGCCGCCGCTGCTGCGCGAGCACCGCCTGTACCAGGCCGACTTCCTGATGCGCGGCTACGGCTTCACCGCCGGCGAAATCATGCCGGAAGCGGGCAACCTGGCGCTCGACATCGACCCCAAGCTGGCCTGGGCGCTGGCCAACCGCGCGCACTTCCCGCTCGACCTGAACCGCGCGGACGAAGCCATGATCGCGCGCGTGCCGGGCATCGGCCTGCGCTCGGCCAAGCGCCTGATCGACCTGCGCCGGCTGCGCCGCATCCGCTGGGAAGATCTGTCGCGCCTGCGCTGCAGCCTGAAAAAGCTGGCGCCCTTCGTCGTCACCGCCGACTACAAGCCGGCGCAAGGCATGGCCTCGTCCGAACACCTGCGCCGCAACATGGCCGACGCGCCGCAGCAGATGAACCTGTGGCCGGAACTGCAGGCGGCATGAGCGGCGGGTCGGCAGCGCAACGGGTACTTCAGGGCCAGGCGCTGCCGGTCGAGAACTTCGCGCAGTGGCGCGACGCCGCGCGCGACCTGCTGATGCACGGCGTCGCGCCCGAGCAGGTCACCTGGGGGGCGCCGCAGCGCGATGACCTGCTGGCCGGCGACCTGTTCTCGAGTGCGCCGCCGCCTGCCGCGCCCTCGCATAATGTGCCCACACCGCCGGCCTCGGCGCAAGACGCGCCGACCAGGCCCGCGCCGCACATCCCGCGTTCGTTCATGGAGATGCTGCAATCGGCCGCCTGCTGCCGCGTGCCCGACCGCTGGGCCTTCCTGTACCGCGTGATCTGGCGCTGGACCCAGGGCGAGCACGACGTGCAATCGCCGGCCGACGAAGACGGCGCGCGCCTGAACGGCATGGTCAAGGCGGTGCGTCGCGAGGAGCACGACATGCATGCCTACATCCGATTCCGCGAACGTCCCATCGAGGCCGGCGCGCCGCGCTTCGTCGCCTGGTACGAGCCGCGCCACGACGTGCTGCCGCAGGTCGCCGAACATTTCGCCAGGCGCATGGGCAAGGTCAGCTGGATGATCGCCACGCCCGAGGCCAGCGTGCTGTGGGACGGCCAGACGCTGCACGAGACCGGGCCGCTGGCGCACAATGCCCAGGAGCTGGAAGACGACGGCGAGGCGCTGTGGCTGACCTATTACCGCAGCATCTTCAACCCGGCGCGCCTGAACGCCGGCATCATGCACCAGCACATCACGTCCGATCGCTGGAAGCACCTGCCGGAAGCGAAGATCGTCCCGCACATGATCGGCGAAGCCTCGCGCGGCGCGCGCAAGGTCGGCCAGTACGAGGCGGTCGGCCAGCGCAAGGGCACGACGATCCCGATCGCGCCCGAGGACGCCCAGCCGGAGCGCCACCAGCACCCCTCCAAGCTGGACGAATGCCGGCGCTGCGAGCTGTACCAGTTCGCCACCCAGGCCGTGCCCGGCGAAGGCCCGAAGCACGCGCAGATCATGCTGGTCGGCGAGCAGCCGGGCGACCAGGAAGACCTGGCCGGCCACCCCTTCGTCGGACCGGCCGGTCAACTCCTCGACCAGGTCTGCGAGGCGGCGGGGCTGGATCGCAGCACGGTCTACGTGACCAACGCCGTCAAGCATTTCAAGTGGGAGCCGCGCGGCAAGCGCCGCCTGCACAAGACGCCGGGGCAGCGCGAGATCGAGGCCTGCCACTATTGGTACGAGAAGGAGCTGGCCAGCGTCAAGCCGACCGTCATCGTGGCGCTGGGCGCGACCGCGCTCAAGTCTGTACTGGGCACGGCCACCGTCACCCTCAGGGACTCGCTCGGCAAGCCGATGCGCCACGATGGCCGGTGGGTCGTCACCACTTACCACCCCTCGTACGTGCTGCGCGTGCCGGGCGAAGACGCCAAGCACGAAGCTTTCTCGATCATGGTGCAGGGCTTGAAGCTGGCGCGCGAGCTGCTCGACCGTCCACCCGAAGAATCGTCCGAGCCGGGCCTGCTCTAACAACCACGCGTGCGTATGCATGTCAGAGTAACAATGTGTTGCCGGCTTCCGCCGTTGTTTTCTGCTGGGTTAAGCTGTACCGACAGACAATAACAACCGAGGGATGGCCGATGGACCGACACACCGTATGCGCGTTGACCCTGAGTTTCCTGGCATTGCCGGCGCTGGCGCAGAGCGCGGCGCCGGCGAGCGCGCCCGCTGCGCCTGCCGTGGCGCCGCCTGGACAGGCTGCGCCTGACGCCGCCGTGACTGCCCCGGCGGCCGCCGCCGAGGAGGCGCCGCCCGTCACGGTCGTGGTCGAAGGCCGCCGGCCCGGCCCCGGTGTGTGGAAAGTCACGAAGGGCGATCACGTGCTGTATGTGTTCGGCACGTATTCGCCGCTGCCGCAAAAGATGGAGTGGGATTCGTCGCGCATCGAACGCCTGGTCGCGCATTCGCAGGAAGTGCTGATGCCGCCGTCCGCCAACGCTCACGTCGGCTTCTTTCGCGGCCTGACCCTGTTGCCGAACCTCATCGGCATCAAGAAGAATCCGGATGGCGCCACGCTGCACGACGTGCTGCCGGCTGACGTGTACGCTCGCTGGAGTACGCTCAAAGCCAAGTACATCGGCGAGGACGGCGGCATCGAACGCGAGCGGCCCATGTTCGCGAGCGAGGCGTTGATGCGTGCAGGCTGGAAGAAAAACGGCCTGGTCGGTGGCGGCATCGTGCTTGGCAAGATCGAGGAGATCGCCAAGAAGAACAAGGTCAAGTTGAGCCGGAGCGGCTATGAAATGGACCTCGAGGATCCGCGCAAGCTGATCAAGGATTTCAAGGCAGCGCAGGTCGACGACGTTGCCTGCTTCACCAAGACGCTCGACAGTCTGGATGCCGACATCGACACGATGCGCGCGCGCGCCAACGCCTGGGCCAACGGCAACATTGCCGAGATCCGTAAGGTCAACTACCGCGAACGCGAGGATGCGTGCGACAACGCCATCCTGAACAGTGCCGTCATCAAGAACAACGCCGACTTCCGGCAGACGCCCGAGCGCCTGCGCGAAGCCTGGCTCAAGACGGCCGAGAAATCGCTGGCCGACAATGCGTCGACCTTCGCGATCCTGCAGATACGCGACATCATCGACCCCAAAGGCTACCTGGCCGACCTGCAGGCCAAGGGCTATACGGTCGAGAGCCCGAAGTAAGCGGCGTCAGGCCGCGTCGTTCTGCACGCTGGCCGCATCCTCGCGCGACGCCGCCTGGGCCACGCGCGCGCCCGCAGGGACGTCGTGCGTCAGCCAGACGTTGCCGCCGATGACCGCGCCCTTGCCGACCGTGATCCGTCCGAGCAGGGTGGCGCCGGCGTAGATGACGACGTCGTCCTCGAGGATCGGGTGGCGCGGCAAGCCTTTCTGCAGCGTGCCGTCGGCATGCGTCGGGAAGCGCTTGGCGCCCAGCGTGACGGCCTGGTACAGGCGCACGCGCTGGCCGATCACGGCGGTTTCACCAATCACCACGCCGGTGCCGTGGTCGATGAAGAAGCCGGCGCCGATCCGGGCGCCCGGGTGGATGTCGATGCCGGTTTGCGCGTGCGCCAGTTCGGCCGTAATGCGCGCCAGCAGCGGCAGCCCGAGGCCGTACAGGCAGTGCGCCAGCCGGTGGTGGATCATGGCCAGGATGCCCGGATAGCACAGCAGCACTTCGTCGACGCTGCGCGCGGCCGGGTCGCCCTGGAAGGCGGCCAGCACGTCGCTGTCGAGCAGCACGCGGATGTCGGGCAGGGCGGCGGCAAAGGCGCGCGTGGCGGCCAGGGCCTGGCCGCCGATGTCGGTGCCGCTCAGCTGGCGCAGCGACGCGCTGTAGCCGAGCTCGATCTGCACCTGGCACAGCAGCGAATGCAGCGCCGAATCGAGCGCATGGGCGACATGGAAGTTTTCGCTTTCCGGACGCAGGCCGGGCGGACCCAGGCGCAGCGGGAACAGCACGCCCTTGAGCTGCTCGATGACGGCGGCCACCGCCTCGCGCGAGGGGAACTCGAAGCCGCGCGCTTCGCCGGCGGGCCGGTGCGCATGACGCCATTGCTGGCGCGCGTCGTGCAGGGATTGCACGATGGAGGGGATGTCGAAGTCTGCCATCGGTCGCTTTCAAAGTGAAACACCACTATACAGTCCGCGTACGGCGTACGCCAGACAGGCCGGTTTGCGCCAGCACAGCCATGCTGCATACGCGCCGTGCTTGTTTGTCAAACCCGCCGGAATCCGCGTAGAATGCAGGCAACGCGGGTGTAGCTCAATGGTAGAGCAGGAGCTTCCCAAGCTTAAGACGAGGGTTCGATTCCCTTCACCCGCTCCATGCTTCGCGTGTCCGCGCGACTGTTCCCCTCAGCATACTCGATCCCGCCCGCTCCGCCCGTGCGCGTCTGCCCAGGTAATTATGGCAAACTTGGCACGACTCTTTTCTCTTGGCGAGCATGCAACAAGACCCGTACCGGCCCACGCAGTCCGTCGATCCGATCGACCAGTCCGACACCGCGCTGATGTTCATGAGCGGCGGCGGCGAGATGGGCGCCCTGATGCGTGCGCACGACTGGTCGACCTCGCCGCTGGGCCATCCGCGCGCCTGGCCGCAGGCGCTGCGTACCGTGGTCGAGCTGATGCTCAACTCGAAATTCCCGATGTTCGTGGCCTGGGGCCCGGCGCTCGGCTTCCTGTACAACGATTCCTACCGCGACGTCCTCGGCGACAAGCATCCGCATGCCCTGGGCGCGCGCTTTTGCGACGTCTGGGCCGAGATCTGGCATGACCTCAGCCCGCTGGCCGAGCGCGCGCTGCGCGGCGAAGCCACCTACGCCGACCGCCTGCACCTCCTGATGAACCGCCACGGCTACGACGAGTCGACCTGGTTCACGTTCTCGTATTCGCCGGTGCGCGACGAAACCGGCGCCATCGCCGGTGTCTACTGCGCCTGCGTCGAGGTCACCGAACAGGTGCTGGCCGAGCGCTACCGCAACGAGGAGCTCGAGCGCTTCCGCGCCCTGTTCGAGCAGGCGCCGGGCATCATGGCGGTGCTGCGCGGGCCCGACCACGTGTTCGAGCTGACCAACCAGTCCTACCTGCAGCTGATCGGCGGCCGCCAGCTGGTCGGCAAGCGTGCGCGCGACGCGCTGCCGGAGGTGACCGGCCAGGGCTTTTTCGAACTGCTCGACCGCGTCTACCAAAGCGGCGAGCCGTTCGTCGGCCATGCGCTGCCGCTGCGCCTGCAGCGCGAGTCCGGCGGCCCGCTCGAGGAACGCTTCATCGACTTCGTCTACCAGCCGATCCGCGACGCGGGCGGCGCCGTCTCCGGCATCTTCGTCGAGGGCAGCGACGTCACCGCGCGCAAGCAGATCGAGGACGAGCTGCGCGCCGCCAACCGCCAGAAGGACCAGTTCCTGGCGATGCTGGCGCACGAGCTGCGCAACCCGCTGGCGCCGATCATGACCGCAGCCCAGCTCCTGCGCCTGGGCCGCCAGGATGCCAAGAGCGTGGCCAACGCCAGCGAGATCATCGTGCGCCAGGCGTCGCACATGACCGACCTGGTCAACGACCTGCTGGATGTCTCGCGCGTCACGCGCGGGCTGGTGGCGCTGGAAAAGGAAGAACTCGACCTGAACGTGATCGTCTCCGCCGCGGTCGAGCAGGTGCGCCCGCTGGTCGACGCGCGCCGTCATGCGCTGACGCTGCAGCTGTCCGGCCAGCCGGCCCACGTGATCGGCGACCGTACGCGCCTGATCCAGGTGATCTCGAACATCCTCAACAACGCCGCCAAGTACACCGCGCCGGGCGGCAGCATCCTGCTGGCAGTCACGGTCGACGAAACGCGCGTGTTCATCACCGTGCGCGACAACGGGGTCGGCATCGCGCCAGAGGTGCTCCCCTACATCTTCGACCTGTTCACCCAGGCCGAGCGCACCCCGGACCGCTCCCAGGGCGGGCTGGGGATCGGCCTGGCGCTGGTGAAAAGCCTGATCGCCCTGCACAGCGGCAGCGTGCACGCCGGGAGCGCCGGGCTGGGGCAGGGCAGCGAGTTTTCGCTGTGCCTGCCGCGCGTGGCGGCGCCCGCGCCTGATAACAGCCCCGGCGGACGGCGCGCCGCCGCCCAGGATGCCGGCCACCTGCGCGTGATGGTCGTGGACGACAACGTCGACGCCGCCCAGATGCTGGCCGCGCTGCTCGAGGTGCAGGGCCATGCGCTCAGCGTCGAGTACGACGGCCAGGGTGCGCTCGAGCGGGCGCGGCGCGAGCGGCCGGACGTGCTGCTGCTAGACATCGGCTTGCCCGACATGGACGGCTACGAGCTGGCGCGGCGCCTGCGCGCCCAGCCGGAAAACGCGCACGCGACGCTGGTCGCGTTGACCGGCTACGGCCAGCGCCAGGACCGCGAGGAAGCGCAGCAGGCCGGTTTCGACCACTACCTGGTCAAGCCCGCCGACCTGGGTGAGGTGAGCGAGGTGCTGGCGCGCGCCAAGGCGGCGCGCTGAGGCCGCCTCAGTGAGGCTTTCGCGATACGTTTTGCACGAATACGCATTCTTTGAAGAAAAATTTTTGTAACGATTGCCGCGCTTGATCTAACATTCAGGAAACACTTCCTGTTTTCCCAGCGCAATGAATGAGCTCACTCCAACCTGCGAACCGGCCGCACGGCACATCCTCGTGGTCGACGACAACGTCGATGCCGCCGAAACCGTGGCCCTGCTGCTGCAAGCGCTCGGCCACGACGTCGCGGTCGAGTACGACCCGCTCCAGGCGCTCGCGTGCGTGCGCGAACGGCGCTTCGACACCTTCATCCTCGACATCGGCCTGCCCGGCATGGACGGCCATGAACTGGCGCGCCAGCTGCATGCGCTGCCGGCCACGAACGGTGCGCTGTTCGTCGCCCTGACCGGCTACGGCCAGGAACAGGACCGCCAGGCGTCGCGCGCCGCGGGTTTCCATCACCACTTCGTCAAGCCGGCCGACGTCATGGCGCTGATGGACGTGCTGGCAGGGGGCGCGCCGGCCTAGTGTCATCGGGGTGTCATGCGGGTTGCTTACACTTGCCGCATGAACAAGCTCAGCGCCCATACCGCTCCGCGCACCCATCGATTCCTGGCGCTGCTGTGGCCCGCGCTGGCCCTGCTCGCCTGCGCCGTCCTGTGGAGCGGCGCCGTGCTGCGCTCGAACGCCGAACACCGCCGCGCCGCCGAACTGGCCGTCAAGGAAGCCGACGCCTACGCCGAAGCCTACGAGCAGTACGTCACGCGCTCGGTGGCGCAGGTCGACCAGATCACCATGCAGCTCAAGCACAGCTGGGAGCATGAGTATCAGCGCGCCGACCAGCGCACGCTGATCGAGGACATGCGGCGCGACGGCATGTTCACCGACAGCGCGATCCTGAACGTCAGCGTGATCGGCCGCGACGGCGCGGTGCGCTCGTCCAGCCGGCCGCACGGCGGCGCGCCCAACCTGGCCGGCACGCGCTTCTTCATCGAACACCGCGACAACATCTCGACCGCGTTGCGCATCGGCGCGGCGCCGCCCGAGCTTGGCGCGCGCGGCGCGATCCTGTTCACGCGCCGTCTCGACACGCGCGACGACGAATTCGACGGCGTGCTGGTGATGGCGGTCGACGCCGGCTATTTCACCTCTTTTGTGAGCGCCGCGACGCTGGGCGCGGACAGCCTGCTGGCGCTGGTCGGCACCGAGCACCCGCTGCGCGTCGAGCAGGATGCCGGCGGCGCCGTGCGCCTGGGCACGGCCGGCTCGCTGCTGCCGGCCAATGCCGAGCGCTGGCCGGTGCCGCGCGGGGTGCAGCTGGTCCAGGGCGATGCCGGTGCGGGTGCGCATGGCGGCGGTTTCGCCGACGGGCGTGCGCGCGTGCTCGGCTGGCGCCGCTCGAGCGTGTATCCGGTGGTGGCGCTGGTGGCGCTGTCGCAGACCGCCGCGCTGGCCGGCGCCGACGCCTACTGGATCGACGCCCGCAACCGCATGGTGCTGGCCACGCTCGGCCTGCTGGCGCTGGCCGGCGCGGCCAGCATGCTGTCCCTGCGCGCGGCGCGGCGCGCGCGCGAGCGCGACACCGTGCAGCGCGCCTACCGCACCGCCACCGAGAGCGCCAACGACGGCTTCTACATGGTCGCCCCGCTGCGCGACCGCAAGGGCGAGGTGGTCGACTTCCGCATCGTCGACTGCAACGAGCGCGGCGCCTTTTTCTATGGCCTGACGCGCGAGGCGCTGGTCGGCACGCTGGTCTCGCAGATCGGCGGCGTCGACGGCATGGCGCTGATCGACAACTACCGCCAGGCCATGGCGGTCGGCTTTCACCAGGAAGACCGGCGCATGCCCGAGGATAACCGCCTGAACATCCGCTGGGGCCACCGGCGCATCGTGCGCGTCGGCGGCGTGCTGGCCGTGACGCTGCAGGACATCAGCGAACGCAAGGCGCACGAAGCCGAGCTGGCGCGCCTGGCCAACGAAGACAGCCTGACCGGCCTGCCGAACCGCCACTGGTTCCTCAACTTCGTGCCGCAGGCGCTGGCGCAAGCACAGGGCCTGGGCCAGGGCGCGGCGCTGCTGTTCGTCGACCTCGACGAATTCAAGCAGGTCAACGACTCGCACGGCCATGCGATCGGCGACCGCCTGCTGCGCGCCGCCGCCGAGCGCCTGATGTCGCAGCTGCGCCCGGGCGACCGCGTGGCGCGCTTCGGCGGCGACGAATTCATCGTGCTGCTCTCGCCCTTCGACAGCGACCAGCAGGCGGCCAACGTCGCCGCGCGCATCATCGACGCCTTCGGCAAGCCGTTCGGCATCGGCGGCGAGCAGCACCGCATCGGCGCCTCGGTCGGCATCAGCGTGTATCCGCGCGACGGCCTCGATGCGGCGACCCTGATCCGCCACGGCGACATCGCCATGTATGCCGGCAAGAACGAGGGCAAGGGCCAGTACCGATTCTTCGATCCGGCCCAGTCGTCGACGCTCAGGACGCGCGCCCAGCTGCGCCAGCGCCTGCTGGTCGCCATCGAGCAGCGCCAGTTCCGCCTGCATTATCAGCCGCGCGTCGACACCCGCACGGGTGCGCTGCTCAGCATGGAGGCGCTGATCCGCTGGGAGCATCCGCAGCTCGGCATGATCCGCCCCGACGAATTCATCCCGCTGGCCGAGTCGAGCGGCCTGATCGTGCAGGTCGGGGCGATCGTGATCGACCAGGCCTGCGCCCAGCTGGCCGCCTGGCGCGCGCAAGGCCTGCCGCTGGTCCCGGTCTCGATCAACGTCTCGCCCAAGCAGTTTTCACGCGGCGGCGTGCAGCACGAGCTGGCCGACGGGTTGCGCCGTCATGGCGTCGACGCCGGCCTGCTCGAAGTCGAGATCACCGAATCGGCGATGATGGGCGACCAGGACGCGATCCTGGCCGAGCTGGCGGCGATCCGCGCGCTCGGGGTCAAGCTGCACGTCGACGATTTCGGCACCGGCTACTCGTCGCTGTCGCAGCTGCAGCGCATGAAGATGGACGTGCTGAAGGTCGACCGCTCGTTCACCGCCGAGCTGGGACGCTCGAAGGAGGGCACCGTGTTCTTCCAGGCGATCGTGTCGATGGCGCACGCGCTCGGGATGGAGGTGGTGGCCGAGGGTGTCGAGAACCACGAACAGCTGGCGCTGCTGCGCGCGCTCGGCTGCAACGAGGTGCAGGGCTACCTGATCGCGCGGCCGATGCCGGCGGAGGCGATGGCGCCGCTGCTGGTCAAGCGCTACCTGCTGGACCAGCCACTGGCGGCGTGAGGCTTCCACGACCTACTGCGCGTGGCATTGTCGGTCTGCGATGCTCGCTGTACGCTTGTACAGCTGCGCTTCTCAACCAACACTGCTGCAGCTCGCTACGGTTGTAGCAGCCTCCTTGATGACGTATCAGGCGGACAGCAGGCTGCCGCTGCGGTGGGCCTCGCTGCCCGCGATCTTACACACATGCATTCCGCGCAGCAGGTGGCGGTGCGCCGTGCTGGCGAACAGGACACCGGCGCGGCCGGCATGCAGCGTCGTGGTCCGGCCGCTGACCGGGTTGACGATGTCGGCCACGGCGTCGCCGGCGGCGACCTGCTCGCCCAGCGTCTTGAGGAACACCAGCACGCCCGAATGCGGCGCCTCCAGCGATTCCACGCCCGCCAGCGGGGTCGGTGCGCACAGCGGCGCGGGCAGCGGGTCGAGGCCGTCGAGCGCCAGCACGCCTTCGCGCGCAAGGTATTGCAGGATCGCGCGCGCGTCGCGGTCGGCCAGGTCGTAGCGCACGTCGTTCTCGCCGCGCAGCTCGACCGTCACGCCGACGCAGCCGAGCGGGATCGGCGTGGCGTCGCCGAAGTGCTCGGCCAGCTCCCACCACACGCGGCTGCAGGCCTCGTCGAAGGGTTCGCCGCCGGACTCGGTGGCCAGCAGCACCGCATGCGCGCCGAGCAGGTCGGCCAGCGGCTGCACGCGTTCGGCCAGCGGGGTGCCGGTGTACAGGTGCAGCACCGCTTCGTTATCGCAGTGCAGGTCGAGCATGATGTCGGCGTCGATGGCCATCGACAGCAGCCGCTTCTTGAGTTCCTGCGTCGCCGACTTCGGCTGCCACTCGGCCACCGCGCGCCGCGCGTGCGCGCGCACGAGGGCCGCGTTGGCGTGGGCGTCGGGCCCGAGCTCGCCGGCCAGCGAGGTCTTGAGCGACTCGGCGACGTGCTTGTAGTTGCGGTTGAAGTTGACGCCGCTGGCCAGGTCGAAGCGGCCGAAGGGGGCGCCGTGGATGACCTGGGACAGCCCGATCGGATTGGCGGCGGGGACCAGGATGATTTCGCCCTTGACGCGGCCCGCGGCGTCCAGCTTTTCCAGTTCGCGCTTGAGCGCGTGCGCGACCAGCATCGCCGGCACCTCGTCGGCGTGCAGCGAGGCCTGCAGGTAGACCTTCTTGGCCTTTGTAGCGGCGTCGCCGGCGCTGCCGTCGACCGGCGTCCCGAAGTGGAACGAGGTGAGCTGGAAGCTGGCGACGTTGTCTTCGGTCGCGATCGGGTGATTCTGGCGTTGCATGGACGATTCTCCAGTCTGCGAAGCGTCCATTATGTCCGAGAACCGCGGCTGCGCACGCTCAGCTCGGCGTAACCGGGTTCAGGATCGGCCGCATGCGGCCGCTTCAGAACTTGCGGCGGAAGGCGATCAGGCCCAGTACGCCCAGGCCGATCAGCGCCAGCGAGGCCGGCTCCGGCATGTCGTCGCCGGCCGTATCGATCATGGCGACATACACTTGCTCGTGCCCGATCCGGGCGGCCGCCTGGACCGGGTCTGCACAGGCGGGCAGCGCGCATGCGGCGAGGACTGCTGCCGGCACCCATCTACGGATATTCAACATCGTTCACTCCTTAGGACTTTGCAAATTACTTAACGCAACCTTTTACATGAGCAATTTTCATGCCTTAAGGAAATTACTTTATGGAACAGGCATCTGTTGGCGCGCCAGGCTGGCGATGTAAGAATTTTCGACAGCCAAGCTAGGCTATAATGTCGACCCTTTTCTCTTCCTCCAGATCGATCATGTCTTCCGATACGCCTACCAATAGCCAGGGCCGGCCGATGCTCTACGACCCGACCGAGCACCGTATCCGCAGTTTCGTCACGCGGGCCGGCCGCCTGTCGACCGGGCAGGCGCGTGCGCTGGAAGAGTTCGGGCCGCGGTTCCTGGTCGAGTACCGCAAAGAGCCGTTCGACTTCCACGCGCCGTTCGGGCGCCAGGCCCCGCTGGTGCTGGAGATCGGCTTCGGCATGGGCGACACCACCGCCCACATCGCCGAAGCCATGCCGGATGTCGACTTCGTCGGCGTCGAGGTGCACACGCCGGGCGTGGGCAGCCTGCTCAAGCAGATCGGCGAGCAGGGCATCGCGAACCTGCGCCTGATCCAGCACGATGCCGTGGAAGTGCTGAACAACATGATCGCCGACGGCACCCTGGCCGGCGTGCACATCTTCTTCCCCGACCCGTGGCACAAGGCGCGCCACAACAAGCGCCGCCTGATCCAGCCGGCGTTCGTGCAGCTGCTGTGCCAGAAGCTGCAGCCGGGCGGCTATATCCACTGCGCGACCGACTGGGAAGACTACGCGGTCCAGATGCTGGACGTGCTCGGCGCCGAGCCGGCCCTGCAGAACACGGCTGAAGCCTATGCGGAGAAGCCGTCGTACCGCCCGCTGACCAAGTTCGAGAACCGCGGCCTGAAGCTCGGCCACGGTGTCTGGGACCTGGTTTTCAAGAAAAAGTAAGCCACGCGCGCATCGACGCGCATGCATGCAGGTGGTTGTGAAAGGCGGCAGCGGGAAGCTAGCAGCGGGCAGAACGTTCGCCCGCCTGTTACGCGAGCGAGTTACAGCATTTCGCTGATCAGGCCGACGATCTCGTCGCCGTAGGAAGCCAGCTTTTTCTCGCCCACGCCCGACACGCCGCGCAATTGGTCGAGCGAAGTCGGCTTGTTCTTGGCGATCTCGCGCAAGGTCGCATCCTGGAACACCACGTACGCGGGCACGCCGTGGGTGCGCGCGGTCTCGACGCGCCACCAGCGCAGCTTTTCGAAAATCGCCTGCTCGGACTTGGACAGTTCCAGCTGTTCGTAGCTGCCGCGCGGGGTCGAGGTGCGCTTCGGCTTGACCGGCTTCTGGTACTGGCGCAGCGAGACCTTCTGCTCGCCCTTGAGCACGGCGCGCGCCGCTTCCGTCAGCTTGAGTGAGCTGTAGGCGTCGTGGTCGACCGTGACCAGGCCGAGCGCGATCACCTGGCGCACGATGGCGCGCCATTCCTGCTCGCTGCGCTCGGACCCCACGCCGTACACCGACAATTTGTCGTGGTGCCACTGGGTGATGCGCTCCGATTCCACCCCGCGCAGCACGTCGATGATGTGGCCGGCCGCGAAGCGCTGGTCGCAGCGATAGATGGCCGACAGCAGCTTTTGCACCGGCACGGTGGCGTCGAACGAGACCGGCGGGATCAGGCAGGTATCGCAGTTGCCGCAGGGGCCGGAGCGCTCGCCGAAGTATTCGAGCAGGCGCATCCGGCGGCACGACAGCGTTTCGCACAGGCCGAGCATGGCGTCGAGCTTGGACGACAGCACGCGCTTGAAATTCTCGTCGGCTTCCGATTCGTCGATCATCCGGCGCTGCAGCACCACGTCCTGCAGCCCGTAGGCCATCCAGGCGTTCGAGGGCAGGCCGTCGCGGCCGGCGCGGCCGGTTTCCTGGTAGTAGCCTTCAAGCGACTTCGGCAGGTCGAGGTGGCACACGAAGCGCACGTCCGGCTTGTCGATGCCCATGCCGAAGGCGATGGTCGCGACCATCACGATGTTGTCTTCGCGCAGGAAGCGCGACTGGTTGGAGGCGCGCAGCTCGTGGTCCATGCCGGCGTGGTAGGCCAGGGCGCGGATGCCGTGCTCGTTCAGGAAGGCCGCGGTCTCCTCGACCTTTTTGCGCGACAGGCAGTACACGATGCCGGAATCGCCCGCGTGTTCGGTGCCGATGAAATCGATCAGCTGCTTGCGGCCGGTGGTCTTCTCGACGATCGAATAACGGATGTTCGGGCGGTCGAACGACGAGACGAACTGGCGCGCGTCTTCCAGCTGCAGGCGCTGGGCGATCTCGGCGCGCGTCAGCTGGTCGGCGGTAGCGGTCAGCGCGATGCGCGGCACGTGCGGGAAGCGCTCGTGCAGGATCGACAGGCGGATGTATTCGGGGCGGAAGTCGTGGCCCCATTGCGAGACGCAGTGCGCCTCGTCGATCGCGAACAGCGCGATGTTGGCGGCCTCGAACAGTTCCAGGCAGCGCGGCGTCATCAGGCGCTCCGGCGCGACGTAGACCAGGTCGATCTCGCCGGTGCGCACCAGGCGCTCGATGCGCAGGGTTTCGTCGAAGCTTTGCGTGGAGTTCAGGAAGGCGGCGCGCACGCCGACCTCGGCCAGCGCGTCGACCTGGTCCTGCATCAGCGCGATCAGCGGCGACACCACCACGCCGACGCCGTCGCGCAGCAGCGCCGGGATCTGGTAGCACAGCGACTTGCCGCCGCCGGTCGGCATCAGCACCAGCGCGTCGCCGCCGCTGGCGACCTGCTCGACGATCTCGGCCTGCTGCCCGCGGAAGGCGGGGTAGCCGAATACCGTCTGCAGCACGTGCAGGGCACGGTCCTGGAGCTCGCTCGTCATGATGTTGCCGCTTATCTGGCTGTCCAAGCGTTCGATGATGATTCCCTTCAGTCGGCCCAGACCACCAGGCCGGCGTAGGCGGTGCCCAGCACGACCAGGCCGAACAGGATGCGGTACCAGGCGAAGCCGGTGAAGTCGTGGCTGCTGATGAAGCGCAGCAGCCAGCGCACGCACAGGAAGGCCGAGACGAAGGCGGCAACCGAGCCGATGCCGAACAGCGGCAGGTCGGCCGCCGACAGCAGCGCACGTTCCTTGTACAGCGAGTAAACGGTCGCGCCGATCAGGGTCGGGATCGCCAGGAAGAAGGAGAATTCGGTGGCCGCCTGGCGCGACATCCCGAACAGCATCGCGCCCATGATGGTCGCGCCGGAACGGCTGGTGCCCGGGATCAGCGCAAACGCCTGGGCGCAGCCGATTTTCAGGGCATCGGCGACGGTCATGTCGTCCACGCTCTGGATGCGCGCGGTGGCGTTGCTGTGCTTGTGGGTGCGCTCGACCCACAGGATCACCAGTGCGCCGACGATGAAGGCCAGCGCCACCGGCAGCGGCGCGAACAGGTGCGCCTTGATCGCCTTGTTGAACAGCACGCCCAGCACCGCGGCCGGCAGGAAGGCCACGATCACGTTGATCGCGAATTTCTGCTGGCGCGGATCGTTCAAACCGGTCAGCACCGCAACGATGCGTGCGCGGAATTCCCACATTACCGCCAGGATCGCGCCGGCCTGGATCACGATCTCGAACACCTTGGCCTTGTCTTCGGTAAACGCGCCGCCCGTGAATTTCAGCAGGCTGCCGGCCAGGATCAAGTGACCCGTGGACGAGATCGGCAGGAATTCGGTAAAGCCTTCGACGAGGCCCATGATCAGCGCTTTCAGGGCGAGAATGATGTCCATTGTTTTGGTCGGATCGTGATTGGTAGGGTTGGGGAAGCCGATGCGGGAGGGAAAGAACGCCGCGCGACAAGTGACCCTCGCCGCCGGCAGGGCGCAAGCTTACCATGAGCCAGGGGGCTGCCGTCGAGTACCCTCAATAGATAGTGGCTTTTTTACGATCGGCAAGAGTCAGGGCAAGCGTCAGGCGGTCAAGCGCTCCAGTTCGCTGAGAAAAAACATCGCATGCGCGCGCGACTCGCCGCACATGTCGCTGGCGGGCTGCAGGCCGCCGCACACCGCCGGGCGCTCCGGACGGCCGAAGATCTTGCAGCCGTCGCGCTCGTCGAGCTGCACGCAGCGTACGCCTGCAGGCTTGCCGTTGGGCATGCCAGGAATCGGCGAGCTGATGGACGGGGCAATGCAGCAGGCGCCACAGCCGGGCCGGCACTGGATGGGTTGTTGGGGAACGGTCATGGACCAACTAGTATACTATCGGCCGGTACCCGATGGGCCGTCCTTGACTGCCCTTATATGCAGGTCTATATTCGCTGACTCAACAGTCAGTTGACGGACAGAAGCATGCCATGCCCCTTAGACACCAAGCCGCGCTGGGAACGACGTAAGGACGCGCGTCCCCAGGAGTTGCTGTCGGCGGCGCTCGACCTGTTCGTCGAGCGTGGCTATGCCGCCACACGCCTGGAAGACGTGGCGCGCCGCGCCGGCGTTTCCAAGGGCACGCTCTACTTGTATTACGAAAACAAGGAAGAGCTGTTCAAGGCGGTTGTGCGCAACAACATCGTGCCGGTGATCGGCGACGCCGAAGCCTCGGTGGCCGAGTTCGACGGCCACAGCGCCGACCTGCTGCGCCACCTGATCCACTCGTGGTGGCAGCGCCTGGGCGCCACCAAGGCCTCCGGCATCATCAAGCTGGTCATGGCCGAGGCCGACAATTTCCCCGAGCTGGCCTGTTTCTACCAGGAAGAAGTCATCGCCCGTGGCACGCGCACCATGGCCGGCATGCTCGAGCGCGGCATCGCGCGCGGCGAATTCCGCCCGGTCGACGTCAACATGACGACGCAAGTGCTGGTCGCACCGATGCTGATGCTGATCACCTGGAAGCATTCGGTCGGCCCGTGCCCGCGCGCCGAGCTCGAGCCGATGGCCTTCCTCGACACCTTCCTCGACATGGCGCTGAACGGTTTGCTGCCGTCGGCGCCTGCACAATCCGCGGCAACCTGACACGCGCGTGATCCTTTCTCCACGTCAACACGTCATTTTCGGGGGTTCATCCCCTTTAAACTGCAGACTGTCGCAATTTCCCGTGGTCTCACGTCACGTCTCGTTAAGATGTGTTCCCGAGGCCGTTCAACGATAAAATATCGGATTATTTATTTTCCACCGAGTATTAACATGAATATCGAACAAGCCCGCTTCAACATGATCGAACAGCAGATTCGCCCATGGAATGTGCTCGACCAGGATATCCTCGACCTGCTGTTCGTGGTCAAGCGCGAACAGTTCGTGCCGGCCGCCTACCAGAACCTGGCGTTCGCCGACATCGAAATCCCGCTGCCAGGCGGCCAGGCCATGTTCGCGCCGAAGTTCGAAGCGCGCATCCTGCAGGAACTGGGCCTGAAGAAACATGAGACCGTGCTGGAAATCGGCACCGGTTCGGGCTACATGGCCGCCCTGCTGGCGCACCGCGGCGCCAAGGTGACGAGCGTGGAAATCAACGAAGAGAACAAGACCTTCGCGCAGAAGAACCTGACCCGCGCCGGCATCGGCAACGTCACGGTTGAGCTGGGCAACGGCGCCGAAGGCTGGGCCAAGGGCGCGCCGTTCGACGTAATCGTGATCTCGGGCGCGCTGGAAGTGCTGCCGGACGAAATCCTCAAGCAGGTCAAGGTCCGCGGCCGCATCGCCGCCATCGTCGGCCAGCCGCCGGTGATGGAAGCCTGCATCATCACCCGCACCGGCGAGAACAGCTACAACACGGTCAAGGTGTTCGAGACCAACATGCAGTACCTGGTCGGCGCCCCGGTGCCGTCGCACTTCACGTTCTGAGGCGCAGCCACCATGCAGCACATCACCGCCCCTGAACTGGCTGCCCGCCTGGCCGACGAGTCGCGCGAACAGCCGCTGTTACTGGACGTGCGCGAAAACTGGGAATACGAGACCTGCCATATCGCAGGCTCGACCCAGATTCCCATGAACCTGATCCCGATCCGCGTCACTGAAATCGACGACGATCGGGAAATCGTCTGCGTCTGCCATCACGGTGCGCGCAGCATGCAAGTCGCCGCCTTCCTGGAGCGTAACGGATTTTCCAACATCACCAATTTAACGGGCGGAATACACGCCTGGGCCGTGCAGGTCGATCCTTCGATGCCGAAGTACTGAGCCCGAAGCCTCGCGCCTGCGTCCTTAACTAGAAGAACACTCCGATGGAGAGAGTAATGCAGAAGCCCCTCATCGCCGTACTGTTGGCCAGCACCTTTTCGCTGCAGGCCCATGCGGCCGATCTGATCCAGGTGTACCAGCAGGCATTGGCGAACGACGCCACCTACGCCAGCGCGCGCGCGTCCTTGACGGCGGGCCAGGAAAGTATCGCCCAGGGCCGGGCGGGGCTGCTGCCGACCATCGGTGTCACCGGGGCCTACCAGCGCAGCAACAGCTCGCAGGCATCCTGGAATTCCGGTTCGATCATCGATCCGAACAATCCGTCCCAGACCATTCCGAGCTACGGCGGTACCGCCAACAGCCACCAATACACGGTCTCGCTGCAGCAGCCGCTGTTCCGCTGGGACCGCTGGGAAACCTACCAGCAGAGCAAGCTGCAGCAATCGATCGCCGAAGCCCAGTTCGCCCAGGCGCAGCAAGACCTGATCACGCGCGTGGCCCAGGCCTATTTCGACGTGCTGGCCGCCCAGGACACGCTGGACTCGACCCGCGCCCAGAAGGAAGCGACGACCGAGCAGCTGGCCTCGGCCAAGCGCAACTTCGAGGTCGGCACCCAGACCATCACCGACACCCATGAAGCTCAGGCCGCCTATGACCTGGTGGTGTCGCAGGAAATTGCCGCCGTCAACGACCTGGAAAACAAGAAGACGGCGCTGCAAGCGATCATCGGCGCGCCGCCGGCGGCCCTCGCCACGCTGCGCCAGGGCGTGACGCTGGCCGCGCCGCAGCCGGGCAACGTCGACCAGTGGGTATCGGCCGCCGAGAACCAGAATTACGCCGTGAGCGTGGCCGAGCTGAGCCTGGAATCGGCCAAGCGCGACATCTCGAAGAACCGCGCCGGCCACTATCCGACCCTGGACCTGGTCGCGTCCTCGACGCACAGCCGCACCGACGGCCAGACCTATGTCTCGGGGGCCAGCTCGAACAAGGGCATCGGCATCCAGGCCAGCATCCCGATCTTCAGCGGCTTTGCCGTGACCAGCCGCGTGCGCCAGTCGATCGCGCTGGAAGACAAGGCGCGCAACGACCTCGAAGCCAACCGCCGCAACGCCGCCCTGAACGCGCGCCAGTCCTTCCTCGGCGTGAATTCGGGCCTGGCCCAGGTCAAGGCGCTGGAAGCGGCCGAGGTGTCGAGCAATTCGGCGCTGCAATCGAACAGGCTGGGCTACCAAGTCGGCGTGCGCATCAACATCGACGTGCTCAATGCCCAGCGCCAGCTGTATCAAACGCGCACCGACCTGGCCAGGGCGCGCTACAACACGATCCTGGCTGGCCTCAAGCTGAAGGCCGCGGCGGGTTCGCTGCGCGAAGAAGACCTGCAGCCGATCAATGCGTTGCTGCAGCAGCGGTAAGTCATCCGGGCTTGCAAACGACGGCGCTGCGGCGCCGTTTTTTTTGGCTGTGTTCGCGTTAAGTCGACGTTTGCACCTGCCTCGACTGAGCTTGACGTACCGCAGCACACAGCCATTGCGCAGGTGTCTTCAACTCATGTGCATCGAGTAACCGCTGCCAGCCGGAATAGTTCGCCAGGTAGCGACTGGCGACACCCTTGAAGCGCATTAGCCAGCTTTTGAAACGGCTGTGCCAGCCATTGACGTTCTGGAGATGGATCGCGCCGCGTGCACGCCGGCCCGCACGCAGGTTGACGGGCGCGTGCGTGATCCCGGTCTCGGCGGCGAAGCAGGCATACGCCGCTGCGCTGTCGCTGATCAAGAGCACGTCGGGAGAAAGCACGGGTGTCAGGCGCGAGCGCAATTGTGCTGCCGTCACGGGACCGCGGCCGGTATGAAAATCCAGCGTCAGGCCGTTGCGATCGCGCACCACCAGCAGGCAGTCGTGCTCGCGGTTGATGCCGCGCCGGCTGGCCAGGCCGCCGCGTCGCCTGGGCGGACGCGTCAACTGGCGCGCGCCCTTTTGCGATTCGAGGCGATAGGTCTCGTCGGCTTCGACGATCGCCGACAACGTCGACGGCCGATGGTGCGCGGCCCCCGGTCCGAACCGGTGGCGCCAGCGAAAACTCGTGGTTCGGTGCACGCCGGTGTCGCGCGCGGCCTGGCGTACGGTACGCGACTCGAGCATGCACTGAAGATAAGGCAGCCAGCGTTCGCGCTTGCGCAGCCGCGCCAGCGGCGTGCCGGTCAGGGCATTGAAAGAGCGGTCACAGCCGAGGCAGCGAAACCGTTGCAAGCCGCTGGCGCGGCCGCAGCGGTGCAGCCGCACACCGCTGCAATGCGGACAGGGCCGGCCTGCCGCGGCCGCTTCGACCAGTGCCAGGCACTCGGACGGGTCGCGGATGCCGGCAATCCAGGCGCGCAATTGCGCCAGCTCGCTGCTGGACAATGTTGCGCCAGAAAGCAGGGTGAAAAATTCGCTGAAGGTGGGCCGTTGCATCGTCACTCCCGATGGGCTAACTCGACAATGCGTAAGACTTCGGCAACGCCGTTTGGTTCACTTAACTAACGCGAACACAGCCTTTTTTTTCGTCTGCAGCTAAAAATTTCCGCTCTACATTGCTCCGTAGATAGCAGCTTGAGCAGTGCCAAGCAAACTCTACTTTATGCGAACCGGCTGCGACTACGCTCCTACACTCAGGCGTGAACCCTTTGTTTTTAAAGCGAGGTCGCCATGTTCACGTCTTACACGCAATCCACTGTTGCCGCGCCGCGCATCGCTGCGCTGACCCTGACCGTCCTGCTGGCCGCCTGTGGTGGCGGCGGTGGGGACGACGCCCATCCAACGCCTGCCTTGCCGGTATCGGATGGCTACCGCGGCCCGACCTATGACGTCATCCCGCTCGGGATCCCCGACGTCTACGGCGACATCACGCGCAAGGGCATCGCCAATGGCGGCATCGTCGCCGGCACCTCGTTTGGCGGCGCCGACGGCAACCCACGCGCCTTCCTGTACAACGGCAGCACTTCGGTCGACCTGGGCACGCTCGGAGGCGCATACGCGCGCGCCCTGGCGGTCAACTACTGCGGCCACGTCACCGGCTGGTCGGGCAGGGCGGACGGCACGGCGCATGCTTTTTTCTACGATGGCGCCATGCATGACCTGGGGACGCTGGGCGGAGGCTATTCCTTCGGCAACGCGATCAATTCCTGCGGCAAGATCGCCGGCTGGGCCACGACCCCGGCCGGCCAGACGCACGCCTTCTATTACGACGGCAAGACGATGCGCGACCTCGGCAGCTTCGGCGGCGATTCCTTCGCGCTGGACAGCAACACGGCCGGGCTGGTGGTGGGGTATTCCTATGGCCCGGCCAACGGCTGGTATCACGCCTTCGTCTACGACAGCGGCACTGGCGGTCCGCTGCAGGACCTGGGCTCACGCAGCGCCAATTCGCTGGCGCAAGACGTCAACGACGCCGGCCAGGTCGTCGGCTAACACCCGGACCGGCGACGGCCCGCTGAGTGCTTTTTATTACGAGAAGGGGGTGCTGCGCATCATCGGCACGCTGGGCGGCGATTCGGCCGAGGCGGTCGCGCTCAACGCGGCCGGCATCGCGATCGGCCATTCGAACGTGGCGGACGGCAGCCAGCGCGGCTTCGTCTACGACGGCAAGACGATGACCAGCATCGGCGCCCTGGCCGGCAGCAATTTTTCGGATGCGGTGGCGATCAACGCGAGCGGCCTGGTGGTCGGCTCGTCGATTGGCGCGGGCAGCGAGCACGCGATTTCGTGGACCGCGAAGGAGGGCATCGTCGACCTGAACACGCGCCTGCACGACGCGCCGGCCGACCTGGTGGTGGTGCAGGCACTGGCGGTGGCGGACGACGGCAACATCGCCGTCCGCACCAACCATGGACTGGCGCTGCTGAAGTTACGTCACTGAGTTACGTCACTGAGCTACGCCACTGAGCCGAGGCTCAGGCAGCCTTCTGCTCATGGCGGGTGCGCCACTCGATCATCTCGGCGATGGTCAGGATCGTGAACCCGCGCGCGCGCGCGAAGGCTTCGATGGCTTCGCCGCGCATCATGGTGCCGTCTTCGTTCATCAGTTCGCACAGCACGGCTGCCGGCGCCAGCCCGGCCATGATCGCCATATCGACCGAACCCTCGGTGTGGCCGGCTCTGGCCAGCACGCCGGCCGGGTTGGCGCGCAGCGGGAACACGTGGCCCGGACGCACCAGGTCGTGCGGCTTGGCGTCGGCGGCGATCGCGGTGCGGATGGTGGTGACGCGGTCCTGGGCCGAGACGCCGGTGGTGACGCCTTCGCGCGCCTCGATCGAGACGGTGAACGGCGTGCCGTAGCGGCTGCCGTTCTCCGGCGCCATCGGCGGCAGTTCGAGCGCGCGCACTTTCTCGTCGGACAGGCACAGGCAGACGATGCCGCTGCACTCGCGAATCATCAGGGCCATGCTCTCGACGGTGAGTTTTTCGGCGGCGACGATCAGGTCGGCTTCGTTCTCGCGATCGAAATCGTCGAGCAGGATGACTGGCGTACCGTTGCGCGTGGCTTCGATGGCGGCGGCCATGCGGCCTTCCAGGTCGTCGCTGAGAATGGTAAAGGATGGGGTGGTCATTGAGACGCTCCTCGCAGTTGGTGTCATGCACGCGAGGCGTGCAAGGTTAAGCGAAAAACGCATCAGGGCAAAGCGAAACGCCGCGCCACCCATGCCAAACGGCATGCGGCAGCGCGTGATAACGCACATCTTCTTTCATCCGGACTATACCGTCGGCCCTGGCATCTCACCAGGTCTGCTGACCCTGCGATCGTGACCGCAGGCGCTCGCGGGCTCGGCCGTGCATCACGCATGGCCATACCGCCGGTGGGGAATCGCACCCCGCCCCGAAGACGTATTGGTTGGCCGCCGGCTGCAGGACAGCAAGCGGGCCGGGGCATTGTAGCAGCGTCCGTCCGAGCCTGCTGGCGCCGGCCGGTTTGCCGCTGGGCCCGTTAGGTTGACCGGCTTAGTTGCTCAGGCCGCCGCCGCCCTCGTTGTCGGCGCGCTCGATCAGCTCGACCTTGTAGCCATCCGGGTCGGTGATGAAGGCGATCACGGTGCTGCCGCCCTTGACCGGACCCGGTTCGCGCGTGATGTTGCCGCCGGCGGCGCGCACCTGCTCGCAGGTCTTGTAGATGTCTTCGGCCGAGATCGCGATGTGGCCGTAGGCGGTGCCCATCTCGTACTTGTCGGTACCCCAGTTGTAGGTCAGCTCGAGTTCGGCGTGATCCGGATTGTTGCCGTAGCCGACGAAGGCCAGGGTGTACTTGTATTCCGGGTTTTCGCTGGTGCGCAGCAGTTTCATGCCAAGCACCTTGGTGTAGAAGTCGATGGAGCGTTGCAGGTCGCCGACGCGTAACATGGTGTGCAGGAGGCGCATTGTGGTCCTTGGAGAAGTGGCAGGAAAACAGGAATTGTATGCGCTCGCCATGAACTTTGCTGACGCGTGCCCGGCCTTTGCGCGCGCGTACGCGTGTGCATACGCGCGCGCGCGGGCCAGGAGAACCTTGCAAGGTCAGGCCTGCAGTTTCGCGTCCAGCGTGATGTTGGCGTTGAACAGCTTGGACACCGGGCAGCCTTCCTTGGCCTTGTGCGCCGCTTCCTGGAATGCCTCTTCGCTGGCGCCCGGGATGGTGGCGACCAGGTCCAGGTGGACGGCGTTGATGGCGAAGCCGCCCTCGACCTTGTCGAGCGAGACCGTGGCCGTGGTCTCGAGCTTTTCGGCGGTCATGCCGGCTTCGCCCAGCTGGGCCGACAGCGCCATCGTGAAGCAGCCGGCGTGCGCCGCGCCCAGCAATTCCTCGGGGTTGGTGCCGGGGCCGTCTTCGAAACGGGTGTTGAAGCCGTATTGCGACTGGTTCAGGACGCCGCTCTGGGTCGAGACCGTACCTTTGCCATCTTTCAGACCGCCGCTCCAGACGGCGCTGCCCTTACGTTTGATCATCGGATTCTCCTGTTAGCGGTTTTCGGTGGTGTCGGTGTTGACGGAATCGTGGTCGCGCATGTCGCGGTTGCGGCCGGGCTGCGGATTGGCCTGGCCGGTGGCATCCGGGCGCGGCGTGATCACCTGCTCCAGGCCGGGGGTGCCGCGGCCTTCGTAGTTTTCGGTGTCGACCAGGCCCTGCTCCAGGTCTTCCGCAGCCTGGGCCATGATCCCGCGCGGCTTGATGCTCTGCCCGTCGGGCGACTCGTCGCGCTCGTGCGGCTCGCGTTTATAGCTTTGTTCCTCGATCTTGCGGTCGGTATTTACGACGCGATCTTTTTCCTCATCCATGACGGCCTCCTTGTATGCAATTGCTTGAATCCTAAACGGTCGCTTCGAAGGCGGTCGCGCAATTGGATGATGATTTTTTGCAATTAAATGGTTAGCATGTGCGTATTGCTGACGCTTGCCGGAACAAGTCGTGAACACTGAAGCCCTGGATCACCATGTTGCCCCCGCCAACTGCTTGAACTGCGGCGCCGCGGTGTCCGGGCATTTTTGCCATGAATGCGGCCAGGAGACCGTCGTGCACGTCGCCAGCACGCGCGAGTTCATGCACGAATTCATCGGCCATTACGTTGCACTCGAAGGCAAGCTTTGGAAGTCGCTGGGCCTGCTTTTGTTCCGGCCAGGTCGCCTGACCCTCGAATACATCAAAGGCCGGCGCGTACGTTACGTGCAGCCCTTGCGTTTGTACCTGACCTTCAGCCTGATCTTTTTCGCGGTGATGAAATACGGCGGGCACGATAACGTGCAGCTGGACGAGACCAAGCTGCCGAAGGCGGGCGTTGCCGGGAAGCCGGCGGCAACGGCAACGCATGCGCCAGGCGCCGCAAAGCCGAAATCGGCCGATGTCGCGGGCATGGTCCACGAAGACCGGCGGGGCGAAATCGCCGAGCTGATCCATGAGGACAAGCCCGGCGAGACCAATGACGTCAAGACCTGGGTGCACGAACAACTTGCCCCCATCAACAGCCACGCCGCGCACAAGGCCGATGCCTTCTTCGACATGCCGTCGCAGGAAAAATGGGATACAGGAAAGGCGGCATTCTTCAGCTACGCGCCTTATGCGATCTTCTTCATGATGCCGTTTTTCGCGCTGTACCTGAAAGTGCTGTACCTGGGTTCCGGCAAGCGTTACGGCGAGCACCTCCTGTTCGCCCTGCATACGAATGGCTTCGCGTTCCTGGCCATGACCCTCGCGATGTCGATACCGGACGGCATGCACCTGGGCCTGCTCACTTTCGTGCTGCAAGTCTGGCTGCTGATCTACACGCCGATCGCAATGCGCCACGTGTATGGCGGCGGGCGGATCCTGACCGGGCTGCGCTGGATCGTCTTGATGATGTTCCACTTGATCACCATTTCGCTGGCGGTGGCGGCGGCCGTATTGTTCGGGATCATGCACTGAGCATTCGGCAAAGCGTTCATCAAGTCTCTTGCCGGATCGGACGCGCGCAAATTATACTGTGCTTTTGTACAGTCATTGCTGAGTTGCGATAGTGCAGAAGCCGGTCGAATCGGTTAATCTTCCCGTGTCCCTGTTTTCCCACCGTCGAGATCCGTATGCCCGCTACGCCTGAACCGCAACAAACCATCGCGCTGGTCGTGCGGCACAACACCGCCGGCATCGAACAGCCGGTGCAAGCCATCGTCGACTTTTTGCGCGTCGGCGGCTATCGCGTGGTGCTGGAAGCAGACACGGCGGAGCATGTGCAGGTGGCGGGCGTGGACGCGATGCCGGTCGACGATATCGGCCGCCTGGCCAAGCTCGCCATCGTGCTCGGCGGCGACGGCACGATGCTGGGCGTGGCGCGCCAGCTGGCCCGCTACAAAGTGCCGCTGATCGGCATCAACCAGGGGCGGCTGGGCTTCATCACCGACATCCCGATGGACCGCGTGCTGCCGGCGCTGGCCGAGATCCTCAGCGGCAAGTCCAAGGCCGAGGAGCGCGTGCTGCTCGAAGCGCGGGTGGTGCGCGGTGGCGAGCAGATCCATTGTTCGGTTGCGGTCAATGATGTCGTGGTGGCGCGTGGCAGCGGGGCCGGCATGGCCGAGCTCAAGGTGACAGTCGACGGCGCCTTCATGTATAACCAGCGTTCGGACGGCCTGATCATCTCCACGCCCACCGGTTCGACCGCGTACGCGCTGTCGGCAGGGGGGCCGCTGCTGCACCCGACACTGGCCGGCATCGTGCTGGTGCCGATCGCGCCGCATGCGTTGTCGAACCGTCCGATCGTCGTGCCCGACAGCAGCGAGATCGTGGTCGAGATCATCAACGGGCGCGATATCAGCGTGAACTTCGACATGCAGACGTTCACGAGCCTGCAGCACGGCGACCAGATCGTGATCTCGCGTTCGCCCAACACCATCACCTTCCTGCATCCGGAAGGCTGGAGCTACTACAACACGCTGCGCGAGAAGCTGCACTGGAACGAATACCCGTCCAGCGAAGGCAAGCTCAAGTAATCCGCGCGCCAATACCCACAACGCTTCAAGAATCCAATCGGGAGACCTGTTCCTTCATGTTGCGCACATTGACCATCCGCGACTTCGTCATCGTCGATACGATCGAGCTCGAGTTCTCGAATGGCTTCACGGTATTCACCGGCGAGACCGGCGCCGGCAAGTCGATCCTGATCGATGCGCTGCAGCTGGCGCTCGGGGGGCGCGGGGAGGCGAGCATGGTGCGCGAAGGCGCGGCCAAGGCCGACATCAGCGCCGATTTCGCCCTCACGCCCGCGGCCTCGCGCTGGCTCCAGCAGCACGAGTTCGAGCTCGAGGATGGCGGCGCGCTGCTGCGCCGCGTGATCGACAACGCCGGTCGTTCCAAGGCTTACATCAACGGCAGCGCCGCCACCGCCGGCCAGCTGCGCGAGCTGGGCGAGCTGCTGGTCGACATCCACGGCCAGCATGCGCACCAGTCGCTGCTCAAGCAGGACGCCCAGCGCGCGCTGCTCGACAACCAGGTCGCGGTGCGCGACGCCGCGGCCGTGCTGCAGGTGCAGGAAGTGGCCGGCACCTACAAAGCCTGGCGCGCGCTGGCGCGCCAGCGCGAGGAATTCGAGACCAACGCCAAGAACGTGCTGCTGGAACGCGAGCGCCTCGAATGGCAGGTCGGCGAACTCGACAAACTGGCCGCGAAGCCCGGCGAATGGGTGGAGATCAGCAACGAGCACAGCCGCCTGTCGCACGCCGCCAGCCTGCTCGAAGGCGCGCAGGAAGCCCTCAACGCGATCTCGGAATCCGAACAGCCGATCCTGTCGCAGCTGTCCTCGATGAACCAGAAGCTGGCCAAGCTGGCCGACGTCGATGCCGGCCTGCAGAACGTGCTCGACTGCATGGAGCCGGCGCGCATCCAGCTGCAGGAGGCCGTGTATGCCCTGAACGACTACATCGACAAGGTCGAGCTCGATCCCGAGCGCCTGGCGCAAGTCGACGCGCGCATGGATGCGATCCACAGCACGGCCCGCAAGTTCCGCGTCACGCCCGAGGAGCTGCCGGACGAGCACGCCACCCTGAAGGCCAAGCTGCGCCAGCTGGCCGACGCCAGCGACGTCGAAGGCTTGCGCCGCCAGGAGGAAAAAGCCAGGTCGGTGTACATGGACGCGGCCAAAAAGCTGAGCGCGACCCGCAACGCGGCGGCCCAGCGCCTGTCGAGCCAGGTGTCGGAAGCGATGCAGGAACTGTCGATGAGCGGCGGACGCTTCGTGGTCGCGCTCAATCCGTGCGAGCCGGCCGTGTATGGCCTGGAGCAGGTCGAGTTCCTGGTTGCCGGTCACGCCGGCGTGGCGGCGCGTCCGCTGGCGAAGGTCGCCTCGGGCGGCGAGCTGGCGCGCATCTCGCTGGCGATTTCCGTGATCACGGCCAATGCGACCACGGTGCCGACGCTGATCTTCGACGAGGTCGACACCGGCATCGGCGGCGGCGTCGCCGAGGTGGTGGGGCGCCTGCTCAAGCGCCTCGGCCAGAGCCGCCAGGTGCTGTGCGTGACCCACCTGCCGCAGGTCGCGAGCCAGGCCAACCAGCACTTCCAGGTAGCCAAGGGCACGACCGATGCCGGCAAGACCGTCTCGCGCATCGATGTGCTCGACACCAAGGCGCGCGTGGAGGAAGTCGCGCGTATGCTGGGCGGTATCGAGATCACCGAAACCACGCGCAAGCACGCGCGCGAGCTGCTGGCGTCCTGAACGCGCACCATCGACCGTCAAGCCCGGCCGATCCACCATGATCCGCCGGGCTTTTTTCCTGGCCCGACCGATTCACTATCGGTACGATCAATCAGTTCAAATCGGGCGCTCGGCAGTGCCAATCTATAATGGCTCGTCCAAATCGTATCCTCTAAGCCCATGGCCTTCAAAAAAGAACCGACTCATCAGCACGGCACGATCCCGAAAAGCGCGATCGTGCTGGTCAACCTCGGCACGCCCGATGCGCCGACCCGCCCGGCCGTGCGGCGCTACCTGAAAGAATTCCTGTCCGACCCGCGCGTGGTCGAGATCCCGCGCGCCGTCTGGAGCGTGATCCTGAACCTCATGATCCTGCCGTTCCGCTCGGGCCAGTCGGCCGACAAGTACCGCACCATCTGGACGCGCGAAGGCTCGCCGCTGCGCCTCTACACCGAGCGCCAGGCGGCCGCGCTGCAGGCGCTGCTGGCGGCGCGCGGCCACCAGAACCTGGAAGTGGCGATGGCGATGCGCTACGGGTCGCCGGCGCTGCCCGACGTGCTGGACGGCTTGAAAGCGCGCGGCTGCGAGCGCATCCTGCTGCTGCCGGCCTATCCCCAGTACTCGGGCACGACCACGGCCTCGATCTGGGACGCCGTGTTCGAGCACTATCGCAAGGTGCGCAACATCCCCGAGCTGCGCCTGATCAAGCACTATCACGACCATCCAGCCTACATCGAGGCGCTGGCGCAATCGGTCGAAACCTATTGGGCCGAGCACGGGCGCGGCGACAAGCTGGTGATGAGTTTTCACGGCGTGCCCAAGCGTACGCTCCAGCTTGGCGATCCCTACCATTGCGAATGCCAGAAGACCGGACGCCTGCTGGCCACGCGCCTGGGTTTGAGCCGCGATCAATATTTGGTGACCTTCCAGTCGCGCTTCGGCCGCGCCGAGTGGCTCCAGCCCTACACGGCCCCGACCGTGCAAGAGCTGGCCAGGCAAGGTGTGCGCCGCATCGACGTGATGTGCCCGGGTTTCACCAGCGATTGCCTGGAAACGCTGGAAGAGATCAATATGGAAGTGCGCCATGACTTCGAGGTCAATGGCGGCCAGGACTATCACTACATTCCCTGCCTGAACGACAATCCGGCCTGGGTCTCTGCCATGGTCGAGATCGCTGGCCAGCATTTGCACGGCTGGCCGACCCAGCTCAGCCAGGCCCAGCAGGATGCGCAACGCGCCGACGCCGAGGTCGCACGCGTGCATGCGGCGCAACTCGGCGCACAGGCCTGATCAGCCAGACCCCAATAGTTTGCCTTTTGGCATGTTCGGTGGTGCTTCGCCGCCGAGCTGCTAAAATGGCACGTTTTGTGGCGTCGATCCCAGTTCCGCAAGGCAGATCGCTACCAGCGTGAGCAGGGTGTAGAGCAATACGGCGCCGCTAATCAAGTGCAGTTTCATGATCGTTCCCATCGTTCCGTGCTTCGCTGTGCGAATGTCCCAGTGGAAAGATGGTAAAGCGCCGGGCTGATGCCGGGTTCTGCTCTGCAGTAAATCTTGTAACAAAACAATACATCGAGCGCTGCGAGATCACGAATTTGTTGCTTAAAAGCAAAACCAAGCCATCTGTGGACACGTATGCAGTTTGGTTTTTTGCCATAACGGTCACGCAATTCCCCTTGAAAATATAGGCGCAAGACCAATATGGGGCGCTGTGTGAACGTAGCAATCGTCCAACCAATCAGCCAAGCCTTTGATTCCAGGAGTTTTTTCGATGCAAGACCAAGAAAACCAAGAGATGGGCAACCAGCCTGAAGCCGAAGCAGCGGCCAACGCCGCGCCGGCCGCCGGAACCGCCGAGCCCAGCCTCGAAGAACAGCTGAGCGCCACCGAAGCCAAGCTGGCCGAGATGCACGACGCCTTCATGCGCGCCAAAGCCGACGCTGAAAATATCCGTCGCCGCGCCCAGGAAGACGTAAGCAAGGCCCATAAATTCGCGATCGAAAGCTTTGCCGAGGCCATGGTGCCGGTACGCGACAGCCTCGAGATGGCGCTGAAAGTCGAAGCCCCGACGGTCGAATCGATCAAGGAAGGCGTCGAGATGACTCTCAAGCAGCTCACCGCCGCGTTCGAGAAGAACCGCCTGGTCGAAGTGATGCCGCAGCCGGGCGACAAGCTCGACCCGAACAAGCATCAGGCCGTGGCCGTGGTGCCGTCGGAGCACGAAGCCAACACCGTGGTGGCCGTCCTGCAAAAAGGGTACATGATGGCCGATCGCCTGCTGCGCCCGGCCATCGTCACCGCCGCTGCGCCCAAGTAAGCCTACAAATATTGTTGCTCGAAGGCTGAATAAGCTCTTGAAAGCAACGAGTGTTTCCCAATATTCGACACATCTGAAAACTTAGTACCAAAAAAGGAAAATATATTATGGGCAGAATCATCGGTATCGACCTTGGCACCACCAACTCGTGCGTCGCGATCATGGAAAATGGTCAGCCCAAGGTCATCGAGAATGCCGAAGGCGCTCGTACTACGCCTTCGATCATCGCTTATCAGGAAGATGGCGAGATCCTGGTCGGCGCGCCTGCAAAGCGTCAGGCCGTCACCAACCCGAAGAACACCCTGTTCGCAGTCAAGCGCCTGATCGGCCGTAAATTCGACGAAAAAGAAGTCCAGAAGGACATCGGCCTGATGCCGTACGCGATCGTCAAGGCCGACAACGGCGACGCCTGGATCGGTGTGCGCGACAAGAAACTGGCGGCACAGCAGGTGTCGGCCGAAGTGCTGCGCAAGATGAAGAAGACCGCCGAAGACTACCTCGGCGAAGAAGTCACCGAAGCCGTGATCACCGTGCCGGCCTACTTCAACGACTCGCAGCGCCAGGCGACCAAGGACGCCGGCCGCATCGCCGGCCTGGACGTCAAGCGCATCATCAACGAGCCGACCGCGGCTGCGCTGGCATTCGGCCTGGACAAGACCGACAAGGGCGACCGCAAGATCGCCGTGTATGACCTCGGCGGCGGCACGTTCGACGTGTCGATCATCGAGATCGCCGACGTCGAAGGCGAGAAGCAGTTCGAAGTGCTGTCGACCAACGGCGACACCTTCCTGGGCGGCGAAGACTTCGACCAGCGCGTGATCGACTACATCATCGACGAGTTCAAGAAGATCAACGGCCTGGACCTGTCGAAGGACCCGATCGCCCTGCAGCGCATCAAGGCTTCGGCCGAGCGCGCGAAGATCGAGCTGTCGTCCTCGCAGCAGACCGAGATCAACGAGCCGTACATCGCCATGGCGAACGGCGCCCCGGTCCACCTGAACCTGAAGATCACCCGCGCCAAGCTGGAAGCGCTGGTCGAGGAACTGATCAACAAGACCATCGAGCCGTGCCGCATCGCCATCAAGGATGCCGGCGTGAAGGTTTCGGACATCGACGACATCATCCTGGTCGGCGGCATGACCCGTATGCCGAAGGTCCAGGAAAAAGTTAAGGAGTTCTTCGGCAAGGATCCGCGCAAGGACGTGAACCCGGACGAAGCCGTCGCCGTCGGCGCCGCGATCCAGGGCTCGGTCCTGTCGGGCGAGCGCAAGGACCTGCTGCTGCTGGACGTGACGCCGCTGTCGCTGGGTATCGAAACCCTGGGCGGCGTGATGACCAAGATGATCCAGAAGAACACCACGATCCCGACCAAGTTCTCGCAGGTGTTCTCGACCGCCGACGACAACCAGCCGGCCGTGACCATCAAGGTCTATCAGGGCGAGCGTGAAATCGCTGCCGGCAACAAGGCGCTGGGCGAGTTCAACCTCGAAGGCATTCCGCCGGCGCCGCGCGGCACGCCGCAGGTCGAAGTGACCTTCGACATCGACGCCAACGGCATCCTGCACGTGGGCGCGAAAGACAAGGCCACCGGTAAAGAAAACAAGATCACCATCAAGGCCAATTCGGGTCTGTCGGAAGACGAGATCCAGAAGATGGTGAAGGACGCCGAGCTGAACGCGGAAGAGGACAAGAAGGTCAAGGAACTGGCCGAAGCCCGCAACCAGGGCGACGCGCTGGTCCACTCGACCAGGAAATCCCTGACCGAGTACGGCGACAAGCTGGAAGCCGACGAGAAGTCGAAGATCGAAGCTGCGATCGCCGACCTGGAAGGTTCGCTGAAGTCGGGCGACAAGGCCGACATCGACGCCAAGGTGGCTGCACTGTCGACCGCCGCCCAGAAGCTGGGCGAGAAGATGTATGCCGACATGCAGGGCCAGCAAGGTGGTGCAGCGGGCGCGCAAGCGGCCGGCGGCCAGCCGGGCGGCGAAGCACCGAAGCAGGACGATGACGTCGTCGACGCCGACTTCAAGGAAGTCAAGGACGCCAAGTAATCACTGAGGTCGCAAGACCTCGAGCTCCCGCCGAGCCGCAGCGACCTCCCTGGCGCCGGCTCGGTTTTTTTGCATAGCAAGAAACATCGGGAACGAATTCACCCATTGCGCGTTGTATTTTTCTGGCCGAGCCCGCGCAAGCTCGGGATGCCCACTGTATACTCAGCCTTTTGTACAGATAAATAGCAAGGTGCCGACAAATGGCAAAGCGTGATTTTTACGAGATCCTCGGGGTCGCCAAGACCGCGTCGGAAGACGAGATCAAGAAGGCTTATCGCAAGCTTGCGATGAAGTACCATCCTGACCGCAACCCAGACAACAAGGAAGCGGAAGAGAAGTTCAAGGAGGTCAAGGAAGCCTACGAGATGCTGACCAATCCGGAAAAGCGCGAAGCTTATGACCGTTACGGTCATGCTGGCGTCGATCCGAACGGCGGCATGGGCGGCGGCGGCTTCGGCGCCGGCGGCTTCGGCGATGCGTTCGGCGACATCTTCGGCGACATCTTTGGCGGGGGCGCGCGCGGCGGTCGCAATGCCGGTCCGCAGGTCTACCGCGGCGCCGACCTGCGCTACAACCTGGAAATTACGCTGGAACAGGCAGCGAGCGGCTACGACACCACCATCCGTGTGCCGAGCTGGGACAAGTGCGACACCTGCCACGGCAGCGGCGCCAAGCCGGGCACGCAGCCCGTCACCTGCTCGACCTGCCACGGCCACGGCCAGGTGCGCATGCAGCAGGGCTTCTTCTCGATCCAGCAGACTTGCCCGAAGTGCCACGGCAGCGGCAAGATCATCCCGGAACCGTGCGCAGCCTGCGGCGGGGCCGGACGCATTAAGCGCAACAAGACGCTCGAAGTCAAGATCCCGGCGGGTATCGACAACGGCATGCGCATCCGCTCCTCGGGCAACGGCGAGCCGGGCACGAACGGCGGGCCGCCGGGCGACCTGTACGTCGAGATCCACATCAAGCCGCACCAGGTGTTCCAGCGCGAAGGCGACGACCTGCATTGCGAAATGCCGATCTCTTTCGCCAAGGCGGCGTTGGGCGGCGAGATCGAAGTGCCGACCCTGTCGGGCAAAGTGTCCTTCACGATTCCTGAAGGCACCCAGACCGGCAAGACCTTCCGCCTGAAGGGCAAGGGCATCAAGGGCGTGCGCTCGGGTTACTCCGGCGACCTGTTCTGCCACGTGCTGGTCGAGACCCCGGTGAAGCTGACCGACAAGCAGAAGGACCTGCTGCGCGAGCTCGAACGCCTGACGGTGGACGGGGGTTCGAAGCACAGCCCGCAAAGCAAGGGCTGGATGGATAAAGTGAAGGACTTCTTCGAGTAAGAAGTCCACCGACCGCTGAACGGTGCGAGCCTTCAGCGGTTTTTTTTGCACTGGTAGTTGACGCAAGCATAACGTAGTAAGAAAGGAATCAGATGCCTAATTCAAAACCCATCACCCGGGAGCTGTTCGCCAAAAACCGCGCATGGGCAGAATCGGTCGTCGCCAAGCAGCCCGATTTCTTCAAGTCGCTGGCTGCGCAGCAGGCCCCGGAATACATGTGGATCGGCTGCTCGGACAGCCGCGTGCCCGCCAACGAACTGCTGGGCATGATGCCGGGCGAGATGTTCGTCCATCGCAACGTGGCGAACGTGGTGGTGCACTCGGACCTGAACTGCCTGTCGGTGCTGCAGTTCGCCATCGACGTGCTCAAGGTCAAGCACGTGATCGTCTGCGGCCATTACGGCTGCGGCGGCGTGCATGCGGCCCTGACCGGGCGCCGCGTAGGGCTGACCGATAACTGGCTGCGCCACGTGCAGGACGTCAAGCACAGGCACGGCCGCTACCTGGGCGAGATCGTGCAGCCGACCGCCGCTCACGACCGCCTGGTCGAGCTGAACGTGGCCGAGCAGGTGATCAATTGCGCGCAGACCACCGTGGTGCAGGACGCCTGGGAGCGCGGCCAGGAACTGACGCTGCACAGCTGGGTGTACGGCTTGAAGGACGGCCTGCTGCGCGACCTCGGCATGACCGTGTCCAGCGCCGAGGAACTGACGCAGCGATACGAGGCGCTGCTGGCGCGCTACGCGGACGGCTGGACCCCGGCGTGAGCGATTTACGCCAGCTGCGCGACCTGGTGCGCCAGTTCGTCGACGAGCGCGACTGGGACCAGTTCCATACGCCGAAGAACCTGGCCTCAGCCTTGACGGTGGAAGCGGCCGAGCTGCTGGAGCATTTCCAGTGGCTGCAGGATGGCCGCGTCGATGAACTCGGCCCGGAGAAGCTGGTCGAGGTGCGCCACGAAATGGCCGACGTGCTGGTCTACCTGGTGCGCCTGGCCGACAAGCTCGACGTCGACCTGGTGGGGGCGGTGCAGGACAAGATGGTGCTCAATCGCGCCAAGTATCCGGCCGAGCGCGTGCGTGGCGATGCGCGCAAGTACTACGAGTACAAGGGTTACGGGTCCAAGTCCTGAGCCTTCGAAGCTCGCGCTTCATGGCCGGCTCAGGTAGTACTCCACCACCCCATCCGAACTGCCGATCCCGACGATCTGCAGCAGCCGTTCCAGCTCCGTGACGAAATGCTCGCGCGCTTCGGCGTCTTCCTGCTGGACGGCGATCAATGCTTGCTGGAACTGCTGGAGCACCCAGAACTTGGTCGGATGCGCTTCGATCCCCTCGATCAGCGTACCGGTCAGATGGTCGAGCTGGCTGGCCAGCCGCTCGCGTTCCGGCGACGGACTCGGACCCGGCAGATCGGCCAGTTTCGGACCGGCGCGGTAGCCGCGCAATGCGTCGAGCATGCGCGGCACCACGAACAGCGGCGCGTCCGCGACTTGTTCGAAGGGATCGGCGGCCATTTACAGTCCGCCCAGGCAGATGTACTTGATGACCAGGTAGTCGTCCATTCCGTATTTAGAGCCTTCGCGCCCCAGGCCGGACTGCTTCACCCCGCCGAACGGCGCGACTTCGTTCGAGATCAGGCCGGTGTTCACGCCGACCATGCCGGTTTCCAGGCGTTCGGCGACGCGCCACACGCGGCCGACGTCGCGCGCGAAGAAGTACGATGCCAGGCCGTATTCCGTATTGTTGGCCGCCGCGACGACTTCGTCTTCGGTGTGGAAGCGGAACAGCGGCGCCACGGGACCGAAGCTTTCTTCTTCCGCCACTTTCATTTCGGCCGTGACGCCGGTCAGGATGGTCGGCTCGAAGAAGCTGTGGCCAAGTGGATGGCGCTTGCCCCCGGTCAGCAGTTGCGCCCCTTTGGCTAAGGCATCGGCGATGTGCGACTCGACTTTTTCGACGGCCTTTTCGTTGATCAGCGGACCTTGCAGCACGCCCTGCTCGGCGCCGTTGCCGACTTTGAGTTCGGCGACCTTGGCGGCCAGCTTTTGCGCGAACTCATCGTAGACACTGTCCTGCACGTACAGGCGATTGGCGCACACGCAGGTCTGGCCCATGTTGCGGTACTTCGAGGCGATCGCGCCTTCGACCGCCGCGTCCAGGTCGGCATCGTCGAATACGATGAAGGAAGCGTTGCCGCCCAGTTCCAGCGACAGCTTTTTCACGGTCGGCGCGCATTGCTGCATCAGCACGCGGCCGACTTCGGTCGAACCCGTGAAGCTGAGCTTGCGCACGGTCGGGTTGGCGCACATTTCGGCGCCGATCGCCTTGGCATCGCCGATGACGATCGAAAACACGCCTTTCGGCACGCCGGCGCGTTCGGCCAGCACGGCCAGGGCCAGCGCCGAGTAGGGCGTGAGTTCGGCCGGCTTGACCACGATCGGGCAACCGGCGGCCAGCGCCGGCGCGACTTTGCGGGTGATCATCGCAGCCGGGAAATTCCACGGGGTGATCGCGGCGCACACGCCGATCGGTTCCTTGTTGACGATGATCCGGCGATCACGCGCCGGCGATTGCAGCACGTCGCCTTCGATGCGCTTGGCCTGCTCGCCGAACCATTCGAAGAACGACGCGGCGTAGCCGACTTCGCCCTTGGCCTCGGCCAGCGGCTTGCCTTGTTCGGCGGTCATGATCACGGCCAGGTCGTCGACGTTTTCCAGCATCAGGTCGTTCCACTTGCGCAGGATGCGCGCGCGCTCGTGCGCGGTCTTGGCGCGCCATGCCGGCCAGGCGGCATTCGCGGCTTCGATCGCGCGGCGGGTCTCGTTGCCGCCCATGTGCGGCACGGTGCCGAGTTTTTCGCCAGTGGCCGGGTTGATCACGTCGACCGTGCGGCCTTCTTGAGCATCGCACCATTCGCCGTCGACATACGCTTGCTGGCGCAGCAGGGAGGGGTCTTTCAGGTTCAGCATGGGTATCCTCGCTTCGAGTCAGAATTCAACGATACCACTTTGTACAAAATCGGGCAGGCCATGGTCCCAAACCGCTGCCGGCGCCGCTCACGAATTCCAACCGAGTCCCAGCCGTGTTGGCATGGGATTACGGTTGCTATTAAAATTTTGATACTCATATACGTCTTGTAAATACAATCATGGGCGGCAGGATGAGGTTGCAGTATCATCCCTCGTGCGCGTCCGAATAAAGGTCAAATCATGCGCCCGATCGTCATCGTTCCAGCCTGCACTCGTGATTTTGGAGAACATCCGTACCACGCCGCCCAGCACAAGTACGTCGACGCCGTCGTGATCGGCGCCGACTGTGCACCGATGATCCTGCCTTCGCTCGGCGAATCGCTCGATCTCGAAACCATGCTTGCGCTGTGCGACGGCATCATGCTGACCGGATCGGCCTCCAACGTGCATCCGAGCTATTACTGCGAAGAAGTACTGGACCCGTCGCTGCCGCAGGACCCGGCGCGCGACCAGACCACGTTGCCGCTGATCCGCGCCGCCGTCAAACGCGGCATCCCGATCATCGCCATCTGCCGCGGCTTCCAGGAAATGAACGTGGCGCTCGGCGGCAGCCTGCACCAGGCGGTGCAGACCGTACCGGGGCATTTCGACCACCGCGAAAATCCGGAGCTCGGCATGGACGAACAATACGGCGACGCCCACAAGGTCAGGCTGATCGAAGGCGGGATGCTGCACGGCATCCTTGGCGCGGACCAGATCCCCGTCAATTCGCTGCATGGACAAGGCGTCAATGAACTCGCGCCCGGCTTGACGGTCGAAGCAGTTGCCGAGGACGGGTTGGTCGAGGCATTTTCGGTGTCGACGTCGCCAGGGTTCACGCTGGCCGTCCAGTGGCACCCGGAATGGCGCATCGCCCAGAACCCCTATTCGATGAAAATGTTCGGTGCTTTCGGCGAAGCCTGCCGCCAGCGCCAGGCCAGCAAACGGAATTCATCATGACCGCCGATGGCAAATGGGCGGTTCGCCCCGTCCCATAGCGACCCTGTTCGACCTTCTCCGGACCGCAACCGCAGGCTGCGCGCTTGCGCGCCAGCGTTCACCCCATCGAAACAGGAGTAAAACATGGCTATTCGCGACAATTTTTCTTATAACGACATGGACGAGTGGCTCAATGCCAAGCGCGTCACTGAAATCGAGTGCCTCGTCCCCGACTTGACCGGTGTGGCGCGTGGAAAGATCCTTCCGCGCGTTAAATTCACCGAAGACCGCGGCATGCGCTTGCCGGAAATCGTGCTGGGCATGACCGTGACCGGCAACTCGCCGGAAAACGACGACGCCTTCGACCGCGCGATCTCGACCACCGACCGCGACATGATCCTGAAGGCCGACCCGGGCACCATCACGATGGTGCCGTGGGCCGTCGACCCGACCGCGCAGGTCATCCACGACTGTTATTTCTCGGACGGCCGCCTGGTCGACTTCGCCCCGCGCAGCGTGCTGCGCCGTGTGCTGAAGTTGTACGAGCAGAAGGGCTGGAAGCCGGTGGTCGCGCCCGAGCTCGAGTTTTATCTTACCGCCAAGAACGTCGACCCGGATTTGCCGCTGTCGGCGCCGGTCGGGCGCAGCGGCCGTTCCGAGACCAGCCGCCAGGTCTACAGCATCGACGCGGTCAACGAGTTCGACCCGCTGTTCGAGGACATCTACGATTACTGCGACATGATGGGCCTGGACGTCGACACGCTGATCCACGAGATCGGCGCCGGCCAGATGGAGATCAACTTCCAGCACGGCGAGCCGCTCGGCCTGGCCGATAAAGTGTTTTATTTCAAGCGCACGCTGCGCGAAGCGGCGCTCAAGCACGAGATGTATGCGACCTTCATGGCCAAGCCGATGGCTGGCGAGCCCGGCTCGGCAATGCACGTGCACCAGAGCGTGGTCGACGCCGAAAGCGGCCGCAACATCTTCAGCGACGAAGGCGGCGGCCCGTCGGACCTGTTCCGCTACTACATCGGCGGCCTGCAGAAGTACATGCCCTCGGCCATGGCGATCGTCGCGCCCTACGTCAATTCCTACCGCCGCATCGTGCGCCACACGGCCGCGCCGATCAACCTGCAATGGGGCATGGACAACCGTACGGTGGGCTTCCGCGTGCCGGTGTCGGGCGCGCAGGACCGCCGCGTCGAGAACCGCGTGATCGGCGCCGACGCCAACCCCTACCTGGCGCTGGCCGTGACGCTGGCCTGCGGCTACCTCGGCATCACCGAACGGCTCGAGCCGACCCCGATGGTCGAGGGCAGCGCCTACAAGATGAAGGTCGAGCTGCCGCAAGGCCTGCCCGAAGCGCTGAACCTGCTGCGCGCCGAAGACCGCCTGCGCGACGTGCTGGGCGAGCGCTTCATCGACGTGTATGCGGCGGTCAAGGACCTGGAACATCAAGAGTTCATGACGGTGATCAGCCCGTGGGAGCGCGAGCACCTGCTGTTGCACGTTTGAGGTGGGGGCCTCGATAAACCAGCTGCGCGTCTCGGCCAACATTGCCGCCGCTCGCTACGGTTTCTCGAGGCCTCGATAGGCTGGAAGTGTTCTAGCAATTGGGGATGGTCATGGCTAAGGACATGGCGATCGAAAACGGTTTGTCGGCCGACGCGAAATTCGACACCCGCGCGCTGCAGCAGCTCGACAGCGCGCACTACCTGCATCCCTTCACCGACCATGCCGCCTTGCGCGCGCGCGGGGCGCGCGTGATCGTGCGCGCGGACGGGATCTACCTATGGGACTCGGACGGGCAACGCATCCTCGACGGCATGTCCGGCCTGTGGTGCGTCAACGCCGGCTACGGCCGCGCCAGCATCGTCGAAGCGGCGGCGCGCCAGATGGCGACGCTGCCTTTCTATAACAGCTTCTTCAACACCACCAACGTGCCGGCGCTGCAACTGGCGGCGCGCCTGGCCGAGCTGGCGCCGCCCGGCTTCGAGCACGTGTTCTTTACCAGCTCCGGCTCGGAAGCCAACGACACCGCGCTGCGCATGGTGTGGCGCTACTGGCAAATCATGGACCAGCCACAGCGCCGCATCGTCATCAGCCGGCGCAACGCCTACCACGGCAGTACCGTCGCCGGGGCCTCGCTGGGCGGGATGGCGGCGATGCACGTGCAGGGATCGATGCCGATCCCGGACATCCATCACATCGAGCAGCCGAACTTCGCCGACCACGGGCGCGGCATGAGCGAAGCCCAGTTCGGGCTGCTGGCCGCCGACTGGCTCGAGCAGGCCATCCTCGACCTCGGCCCGGACCGCGTCGCCGCCTTCATCGGCGAGCCGGTGCAGGGCGCGGGCGGCGTCATCATCCCGCCGCGCACCTATTGGCCGCAGATCCAGCGCATCTGCGACAAATACGGGATCCTGCTGGTCGCCGACGAAGTGATCTGCGGCTTCGGGCAGCTGGGCAGCTGGTTCGGCTGCGAGCAGTTCGGCATGCGCCCCGACCTGATCTCGTTCGCCAAGGGCGTCACTTCGGGCTACATGCCGCTGGGCGGCGTGCTGGTGGCGGGGCGGGTCGCGCACGCGCTGGTGGAGCAGGGCGGCGACTTCAACCACGGCTTCACGTATTCCGGCCACCCGGTCGCGTGCGCGGCGGCGCTCGAGAACCTACGCATCCTGGCCGACGAGGGCCTGGTCGAGCGCGTGGCGCAGGAGACCGGACCGCACCTCAAGACGGCATTTGCCTCCCTGGCGGCGCACCCGCTGGTCGGGCATGCGGAAAGCATCGGCATGGCGGCCGCGCTGAACCTGGTGCGGCGCAAGGGCGCGGCGCTGCACGACGGCGAACCGTTCGCGCGCGCGCTGGGCGTCGGCATGCTGTGCCGCCAGCACATGTTCGACAACGGCGTCATCATGCGCGCGGTCGGCGACCGCATGATCGTGGCGCCGCCGCTGGTGATGACCTGCGCGCAGATCGACGAAATGGTGGAGCGGATCCGGATTTGCCTGGATTTGACGCTGGAGGATGTGGCGGGGCGCGGTTGGCTTTTCTGAGATTGAACCGTTATACAATCGATCAACTGCAAAGGGCCGACGCATGAAAATCCATCGTACCACTCCCATCCTGCGCATCTTCGATGAAGCCAAAGCCAGAGAATTCTATGTGGATTTCCTGGGATTCAAGGTCGACTGGGATCACCGCTTCGAGCCAGGCCTGCCGCTCTACCTGCAAGTCTCGCGCGATGGCTGCATCCTTAACCTGTCCGAACATCACGGCGATTGCTGCCCCGGATCGGCCATGCGGATCGAGGTGGACGGGATCGACGAGCTGCATGCGGAGCTGACCGTAAAGCAGTACCCGTATGCGCGCCCCACCTTGGACGATACGCCATGGGGAACGCGCGACATGTCGGTGACAGACCCGTTCGGCAATCGCCTGACCTTTACCACTGCGATCAGTACCTGATAGTCGGCGCGACTTTGAGCTCGCCTGCAGCGTTGATGCGCATGCCTCGGTTTCCATAAGTCGGGCACCAACTTTTGGAACTCAGTTCACGAGAGCCGGCTTTTGACGTTCGCGATATCTCGTCAACCTGTTTGTCGTTTCGGTTTTTGTTTGGCAGCCGGCGCTGCCGGCGATTGAGCTTCGATACCGTCTTCGAATGCATTCAGGCGCTGCATTACCGTGGCATTCGATGCGTACTTCTTCTTCAATTGCGCGAGTTGCTTATCGGTGCCTTTGCACAGCTTTTCGATCTCGCGGTTGACTTCTTTCATGCGTCGTTTCTCGCTCGAGTCGGGTAATTCTCCGCGCATGTGATCGCACCCCTCACGGCGATCGACGAACTTTCGTACGTCCGGTGGAAGCGGGCTGTCGGCCAGAGCGGACAGCGCCGAGGTCAGCAACGCCAGGCAAATCAGGATTTTTTTCATGTCACGCTCCGTTATCCGACCAATGCGGCTCATCACGACCTGAGCGGTTATATTTGATGACGCCGTAGGTTGCCCCGACTTGATGCAGCTGTTTGTTCATTCCTGTACGAGGCTGCGTCAAAAACAAAAAGCCCCTTACTGGCGGGGCTTTTTCATGCACGGTGCAAACGCTTACGCACCCACTTATGCACTCACCACCGTCTTGTGCGCCTCATGCCGGTTCTTGAGCACCTGCGGCGCCAGCGAGCCGGCGATCATGCCGACGAAGGCCGCGAGCAGGCCGGCCAGCTGGGTCGGGAAGGCATCGGCGAGCGGGCTGACCGACAGGCCGATCCAGGTGCCGATGCCCAGCGCCAGCGACAGGATCGCGCCCTGGGTGCTGGCGCGCTTCCAGTACAGGCCCATCACCAGCGGCACGAAGGCGCCGACCAGCGTCACCTTGTAGGCTTCGCCGACCAGGTCGTAGATCGAGGTGCCGCGCATGCCGATCGCGTAGGCCAGCACCAGCGCCGCGAACACGACGATGGTGATGCGCATCGCCAGCAGCTGCTGGCGGTCGTTCATGCCCGGGCGGATATTCTTCAAAATGTTCTCGGTGAAGCTGGTGGCCGGCGCCAGCAGGGTCGCCGACGAGGTGCTCTTGATCGCCGACAGCAGGGCGCCGAAGAACAGGATCTGCATCACCAGCGGCATCTTGGTCAGCACGAAGGTCGGCAGCAGCTTCTGGTAGTCGTTCTTGGCGATCTCCATCGCGCTGTCGCCCATCACGACCACCGCGCAGGCCACCACGAACATCGGCACGAAGGCGAACAGGATGTAGCTGGCGCCGCCGATCACGGCGCCGGTGCGTGCGGTCGGCGCGCTGTTGGCCGACATCACGCGCTGGTACACGTCCTGCTGCGGGATCGAGCCCAGCATCATCGTCACGGCCGAGCCGATGAAGGCGGCGATGCCGTGGAAGCTGTGCTCGGGCGCGGCGTTCCACAGGTGCGCGTTGGAGGCCATCGCAAACACCGGGGCGGCGCCGCCGGTCAGCTTGCTCGAAAAGATGGCGATGATCGACAGGCCGACCACCAGCACGATCATCTGGATGAAGTCGGTGATGGCCACGGCCAGGAAGCCGCCGATCACGACATAGATCAGCACGGCCAGCGTGCCGACGATCATGCCCGCCGTCTCCGACATCGCGCCGCCGGTCAGCACGGAGAACACCAGGCCGAGCGCAGTGATCTGGGCCGCGACCCAGCCCAGGTAGGACAGGATGATGGCGGCCGAGCAGAAGATCTCGATGCCCTTGCCGAAGCGCGCGCGATAGTAGTCGCCGATGGTCAGGAGGTTGAGCTTGTACAGGCGCGTGGCGAAGAACAGGCCGACCAGGATCAGGCAGCTGCCGGCGCCGAACGGGTCTTCGATCAGCGCGCCCAGGCCGCCCTGCACGAAGCGCGCCGGAATGCCCATCACGGTCTCGGCGCCGAACCAGGTGGCGAAGGTCGTGGTCACCACCATGATCAGCGGCAGGCTGCGGCCGGCCACGGCGAAGTCGGCGGTGTTCTTGATCCGCGACCCGGCCCAGACGCCCAGGCCGAGTGTGCCCAGCAGATAGAGCACGACAGACGAAATCAGAATGGTGTTCATTGAGCGTGCTCCGGCGCAGGCTAAGGAGACCTCGAAAAACCGTCGCGAGCCGCATGTGCAACGCGCAGCAGGTTTGTCGAGGTCTCCTAATTTCGGGGTGGAAAAATTCGCGATTATAGCGGCATAAATCGGCATGGAGATCGATTTTATTTGCCGGTATCGCCCTGACAACAGCACCCGTATTCACATCGCCCTTGGATCGCCCTTGGATCGCCTTCAGATCGCCATCTCGCGCAGGATTTTCGACGCCTCGCGGCTGGCCGTCAGCGTGGCCCCATCGCGCATCTGGATGATCAGCTGGGACTGGTCATCGGCCTTCATCGAATCGACGAAGTCGAGGTTGACCAGCGCCGATCGGTGCACGCGGATGAAGCGCGTCGGGTCCAGCCGCGCTTCCAGCTCCGAGATGCCGATGCGGACCAGGAAGGTCTGGTCGCGCGCGGCGATCGCCGTGTACTTGGAGTCGGCTTTCAGATAGGCGATCTCGTTCAGCGCGAGCGGGAAGAAGTGCGGATTGAGCTTGTTGCGCAGGGCGTTCAGTTCGGTGGTGATCAGGAGGCTGTGCGCCTGCTGGATGGCGGCGGCCTGGCGCTGGCGGGCGGCGTTGGCGCGGACCATGTAGAACAGCGCCGCGACCACGCCATAGCCCATGATGAAGTAAAACAGCGGCCAGATGTTATAGGCCATCGACTTGTTCGGCATGCTCATCATCACGGGGCCGTAGCACAGCGCGGTGAAGGCCAGCGCACCGGCCACGTGGATGAGGCAGATCAGCGGCACCGGTACACGCTTGCGCTCGAACCAGCCGCTCAGCGGCCAGTGCAGCGCCAGGATCAGTGCCTGCGGCGCCACCGACGAAACCGTTATCGTGAGGACGTGCCAGTTGAAGCGATGCAGGCCGATGTTGTCGACCTGCTGGGCCATCGTCAGCACCAGCATATAGACAGCCCACCCCAGCGCATAATTGCGCCACATGCGGCGGGTCGAGATCGCGTCCTTGGTTATCTGTTCCATAATGGCAAGTATCGCGCGGATGGCTTGCCTTGGATATCGCCGTGACGCCAAGTGAGGGATTCATGCAACGAACTGCGAGATTGCAGTGCGTGTCCGGCGCGAAGCCGACTGGAAAAGCCGTTACCGATACTCGCGCAGCACCGTGTAGCCGCCGCCGTGACCGGGACGCGATTCCACCAGCGCATAACGGTCGGCGCGCCAGTCGAGCGCCTGGCCGGGCGGCGGCAGGCCGGCGCCGGCGGCGCGCCGCGCCATCGTCACGTGCGGGCGGTAGCTGCGTTTCTCGGGTTGCAGGCCCAGTTTGACCAGCGCCTGCGTCAGCTGCGCATGCAGGTCGAGCAGCGCCGGCGGTGGCTGGGTCGGCGCGAGCACGGCGATGCCGTTGTGCCACAGCGCGGCGCTGTCGATATGCAGATCAAAAGGCGTGAACGGCACCGTGAAGCCGTCCAGCAGCTCGGGCAGGCGCGCGCGCGGCTGGTCGCCGAGGAAGTGCAGGGTCAGGTGCAGTTTGTCGGTGTGGACCGGCGAGGCGCCGCGCGGCCAGGTCCAGGCGTCGCGCCAGGCGCGCAGGGCGTCGCGCATGGCCGGGTCGGGCCAGAGCGCCAGGAACAGGCGCGCAGACTCGGGCTTATCCGCAGCTTGGGCGGGGGAGACGTTATCGGTCGGCGTGTCCATCGTGCGTTCCCCCATCAGGTTCGTCAGGCTTCAGAAGCAGTGTTCCGGCCCCGGGAAGCTGCCGTCCTTGACCGCGCTGACATACGCCTTGATGGCGCCGTCGATGCTGGTCTGGCCTTCCATGAAGTTCTTCACGAAGCGCGCCTTGCGGCCCGGGAACACGCCGAGCAGGTCGTGCATCACCAGCACCTGGCCCGAGCAGTCCGGACCCGCGCCGATGCCGATGGTCGGGATGTGCAGGCGTTCCGTCACTTCCTTGCCCAGCGCCGCCGGAATCGCTTCCAGCACGACCAGCGCGGCGCCGGCCGCCTGCAGCGCCAGCGCGTCGGATTTGAGCTGGGCCGCGCCGGTGTCGGTCTTGCCCTGCACCTTGTAGCCGCCCAGCTGGTGCACGAATTGCGGCGTCAGGCCGATGTGGGCGCATACCGGGATGCCGCGCTCGACCAGGAAGCGCACGGTCTCGGCCAGCCAGGCGCCGCCTTCGATCTTGACCATCTGGGCGCCGGCGCGCATCAGCGTCACGGCGTTGTCGTAGGCGGCTTCCTTGGTCGGATAGCTGCCGAAGGGCATGTCGGCGACGACCAGCGCCTGCTTGCGGCCGCGTACGACCGAGGCGGTGTGGTAGGCGATGTCGGCGACCGTCACCGGCAGCGTCGAATCGTAGCCGGCGCAGACCATGCCGAGCGAATCGCCGACCAGCAGGATCTCGACGCCGCAGCGGTCCATCAGCGCCGCGAAGCTGGCGTCGTAGCAGGTGAGCATGCTGATCCTGGTGCCGGCCGCGCGCAGCGCCAGCAGCGACGGAATGGTCACGGCCTTGACGGGCGGCGCCGGCGGAACGGGCGCGCTCGCCTCGTTCGAAGTCCCTGCCGCCACCATCTCCTTGCCACCCAAATATCCGCTCATCGTAGTTCCTTTGTAGATCAAAAAAGCCGTCGGCCAAGCACCGACGGCGTAGTGTAATGCCAAGACCGATATTTTGCCGAATGTCGGTCCGAACATATCGGTCGAAGATTACGGATGCGGCAATGTGGCTCGGCGACGGCGTGTGCCCGGCATGCCTCTGGGTACAATGCGAAATTCTCATTCGACATTGCTTCTATGCTGCAACTGGCACTTTCCCCCATGATCGTCTGGCCGATCGCGGCATTCTCCACGGCCGGCGTGCTGGCGCGCCCTTTTCGCATCGGCGAGGCCTGGTGGGCGGTGCTGGGTGCGCTGCTGCTGCTGGTGACCGGCCAGCTCACGCTCGGCGAGGTCGGCCACGCGGTCGGGCAGGGCACCGACGTCTACCTGTTCCTGGTCGGGATGATGCTGATCGCCGAGATGGCGCGCACCACCGGCCTGTTCGACTGGATCGCGGCCTGGGCGGTGCGCCATGCCAAGGGCTCGGCCAGCCGCCTGTTCTACCTCGTGTACGGGGTCGGCATCGTGGTCACCACCTTCATGTCGAACGACGCCACCGCCGTCGTGCTGACGCCGGCCGTGCTGGCCGCGGCCAAGGCGGCGAAGCTGGAGCGGCCGCTGCCGCACCTGTTCGCCTGCGCGCTGATCGCGAATGCCGCCAGTTTCATTTTGCCGGTATCGAATCCGGCCAACCTGGTGGTCTTTGCAGGACAGATGCCGAGCCTGGGCGCGTGGTTCCGCCTGTTCCTGGCGCCCTCTGGCATCGCCGTCGCCGTCACCTTCGCGGCCTTGTACTGGTCGCAGCGCGACGACCTGCGCCAGCACATGCAGTCGGACGTGCCGGTGCCGCCCTTGTCGGTCGAAGCCAGGATCGTCGCGTTCGGCATTGTCGTGATGGGCGTGGCCTTGCTCGCCGCCTCGGCGCTGGGCGCGGACCTGGGCTGGCCGACCTGCGTGGCCGGCGCCGCCACTTTCGCGCTCGTGCTGCTGCGCGCGCGCGCGTTGGCGACCCGGGCGGCGCGCGAGATGTCCTGGGCCGTGCTGCCGCTGGTGGCCGGCCTGTTCGTGCTGGTGGCGGCCCTGTCGAAGATCGGCGTCGCGGCCGAGCTGGCGCGCCTGCTGAAGCACCTGCAGGCGACCGCGCCGCAGTGGAGCGTGTGGGCGGCCGGCATCGCCACCGCGCTGGTGTCGAACATCGCCAACAACCTGCCGGCCGGCCTGATGGCGGGCGCCACCGTCGCGGCCAGCCATGCGCCGGCCAAGGTGGCCGCGGCGACGCTGATCGGCATCGACCTGGGCCCGAACCTGTCGGTCACCGGCTCGCTGGCCACCGTGCTGTGGCTGACCGCGCTGCGGCGCGAAGGCGTCGAAGTGAGCTTCATCCAGTTCCTGAAGGTCGGGCTGGTGGCGATGCCGGTGGCGCTGCTGCTGTGCCTGGGCGCGCTGGCGCTGGTGTAGCGCTGACTCAGCGCGCCCGACGCACGGCCCGCACCATCCAGCGCGCATCGGCGCCGTACGAGGCCAGCCCGGCTGCGAGCGCCGCGCTCTCCTGCGCCACGAAACCATGACGCGACCAATACGATACGGAACCGTTCACGGCGACCAGGCAGACGCGCTCCAGCCCCAGCGACGCGGCCTGGGCCAGCAGGATGTCGACGGCGGCGGTGCCGGCGCCCGTGCTGCGTGCTGGCGGCAGCAAGGCCAGGTCATGCAGGTACAAGGCGTCGGCGTCACGAGGGAGAACGCCGAGCACCGTATCGAGCGCCGGCGCTTGCGTGCCGTGCCAGGGATGCGCGAAACAGTAGCCGGCCGGGCCGCCGCCGCTTTCCAGCAACAGCGCGCCGGCCGGGTGCAGGCGCAGCTTGTCCGCGAACACCGCGCGCTCTTCCGGAAAACGGGGATGGACTTGCGCCGCGATCGCGACGACGGCGTCGAGGTCGGTCGGCTGCAGCGGGCGCCACTTCATGTCGATCGGCTGCTCCCGCGGCGGTATCAGGCGATGCGGTCGATGGCCTGCTCCGCCACCGCCGGCAGCAGCCTGGCGATGCGCCCGCGTCCAGGAATGTGCAGCTCGGGCGCCAGTTCGGCCAGCGGCGCCAGCACGAAGGCGCGCTCATGCATGCGCGGATGCGGGACGATCAGCGTGGGCGCGTCGTCGATGACCTGGTCGCCGTACAGCAGCAGGTCGAGGTCGAGCGTGCGCGGGGCATTGCGGTAGGGGCGCTCGCGCCCGTGTTCCTGTTCGATGCCGAGCAGGGCGGCCAGCAGCACGTGCGCGTCGAGCGTGGTGTCGAGGCAGGCGACGGCGTTGACGTAGTCGTCGCCGGATGAGTCGATCGGGGCGGTGCGGTACAGCGAGGAAGCGCGCAGCAGCGTGGTGTCGGGCAGGCGCTCCAGGCGCGCGAGCGCGTCCGTCACGTGTGCGCGCGCGTCGCCCAGGTTGGCGCCGATGCCGATCCAGGCGATCATTGCTCGGTCGAGCCCGAAGCCGGGCCGGCGTCCGGCGCGCCGGCGCCGCCGACGTTCTCGCCGCCGGCTTCGCCCTCGCCACGGCGCGGGCTGCGGCGGCGCGGGCGCTTCTTCTGGCCGCCGCCCTGCGACTCGCGGCCGAGCGAATTGACCAGGCGTTCGCGCTCGGCGATGTCGCCGCCGTAGAAGCCGGCCCACCAGCTGCCCAGTTCCGCGTCCAGCTCGCCCGATTCGCAACGCAGCAGCAGGAAGTCGAAGCCGGCGCGGAAGCGCGGGTGCTCGAGCAGCTTGTACGGGTTCTTGCCGTTGCGGCGCTCGAAGCGCGGCTGCATCGCCCAGATGTCGCGCATGTCGGTGGCGATGCGGCGCTGCAGGGCCAGCGAATCGGTCTGGTTGTCGAGCACGTCGTCGGCGGCCAGGTGCAGCGCCGGGATCGGCGATTCGCCGGCGGCGCGGTAGGCGTTCCACTTTTCCAGCACCTGGTGCCACAGCAGCGAGGCGAACAGGAAGCCGTCCGAGACGGTCTTGCCGGCGCGGATGCGGTTGTCGGTCGACTCCAGCGCCAGCGTGACGAACTTCATGCCGATCGGCTGCTCCATCACGACGTCGAGCAGCGGCAGCAGGCCGTGGTGCAGGCCGGACGAGCGCAGCTCCTTCAGGCAGGCCAGCGCGTGGCCGGACTTCAGGAGCTTGAGCATCTCGTCGAACACGCGCGCGGCCGGCACGTTGTTGATCAGCGGCGCCATGACGGGGATCGGCGCGCGCGTGGTCGCTTCGATCGTGAACTGCAGCTTGGCCGCGAAGCGCACCACGCGCAGCATGCGCACCGGGTCTTCGCGGTAGCGCGCTTCCGGATGGCCGATGATGCGCATGACCTTGGCGCGGATGTCCTCGACGCCCTCGTGGTAGTCGAGCACCGACTGCGTGGCCGGGTCGTAGTACATGGCGTTGACGGTGAAGTCGCGCCGCGCCGCGTCTTCGTGCTGCGGGCCGAAGCTGTTGTCGCGCAGGACGCGGCCATGCTCGTCCTTGGGCGCATTGGCGTCGGCATTGCCGCGGAAGGTGGTCACTTCCAGCTGCTCCTGGCCGAACATCACGTGCACGATCTGGAAGCGGCGCCCGATGATGAAGGCGCGCCGGAACAGTCTTTTCACCTCTTCCGGGGTGGCGTCGGTGGCGATGTCGAAGTCCTTCGGCTTCACGCCGAGCAGCAGGTCGCGTACCGCGCCGCCGACCACGAAGGCCTTGAAGCCGGCTTCCTGCAGCGTCTGGGTGACGCGCACGGCGTTGGGCGACACGAGCTTGGGGTCGATGCCGTGCTGGTCCGGGCCATAGATCACCGGTTCGGTAGGGTCGCGCTGGTCTTTCACGCCAAGGATTTTACGGATGAATTTTTTAATCATTGAACAGATGGAGTAAAGGCCAGCCTTGGGCGCTTGCATGCTCGGTGAGCCGGGCGCTGGGGTTGGTCGCCACCGGGTGCGAAACCACGGACAGCAGCGGAATGTCGTTGTGCGAATCGCTGTAGAAATAGCTGCGCTCGAAGCCGTCGAACGGGCGCCCGAGGCCGTCCAGCCAGGCGTGCATGTGGGTGACCTTGCCCTGGCCCTGGGTCGGGGCGCCGGCCAGCTTGCCGGTCGGGTGGCCGCGCTCGTCCAGTTCCGGCCGCGCCGCGATCAGGTGCTCGACCTGGAAGGCGCGCGCGATCGGCGCGGTGACGAAGGCGTTGGTGGCGGTGATGATCGCCACCAGGTCGCCGGCATCCACGTGCCGCTGCAGCAGCGCGCGCGCCTGCGGGCGGATCGCCGGCTCGATCACTTCACGCATGTATTTGTCCTGCAGCGCGCGCAGCTGGTCGGGGGCGAAGCCGGCCAGGGTGCCGAGCGCGAACTCGAGATACTCGACCGGGTCGAGCGTGCCGGCCTGGTACTGGGCGAAGAAGGCTTCGTTGCGGCGCTGGTAGGCGTCGGCGTCGACGACCCCTTGGCGCACCAGGAACTGGCCCCATTCGAAATCCGAATCGATCGGCAGCAGGGTGTGGTCGAGGTCAAACAGCGCGAGGTTAGTCATGTTTTGGTTCGTTTTGCAGCAAGAGATCGCGCAGCAGCGGCAGCGTGACCGGGCGCTGGGTCTCGAGCGAATACTGGTCGAGCGCATCCAGCATGGTGGCCAGGGAACGCATGTCCCGTTTGAAATGGGACAGCAGGTAGGGTAACACGCTCGCCGACAGCGTCAAACCGCGCGCCTCGGCGGCCTGTGTAAGCGCTTCGATCTTCTGGTCGTCGGACAGGCCGTGGATCTGGTAGATCAAGCCCCAGCCCATGCGCGTGCGCAGGTCTTCGCGCACCGGCAGCACGGCCGGCGGCACCGGGCCGGTGCAGACCATGTAGGCGCCGTGCTCGCGCACCTGGTTGAACAGGGCGAAGGCGTCGATCTGGCGCTCGGGCGAGAGGCGGTCGATGTCGTCGATCAGGTACAGGGTGACATCCGGCGCATGGACGAACTCGCCCGGCCCGGCATCGGACGGGATGTAGCGCGCCGCCGGCGTGGCGGCCAGGCCATGCAGCAGGTGCGTCTTGCCGGCGCCGGTCTCGGCCCACAGGTAGCAGAAATGCTCGCGCGAAGCACGCTGCGCGAACTGGTGCATCAGGTGCGCCAGCTCGGCGTTTTCCCCTACCTGGAAGGTATCGAGGCTCTGCGCCGGCTCGGCGCCCAAATCGAGCACCAGCTGTTTCATGGCGTCGGTCTCATGCTAAAAATGTCATTTCCACACGGCGCATTATAAAAGCTGCTGCGCTGGGTGTGGCGTTTTGGATGGACGCACGCCGGCCAGAGCGCAGCGAGGACGGGGGCTGCGTGTGCTCTGGGGCTAAATGGAAGGGCATTCGTTATTGTTATGTGACGTTCTTGTTATAGTTCACCGGCAGCTTGAGCGTCGTTGCCGCAGCCATTTGCTAAAATAGCGGATTGGGCGTGTTCCCTTGACGGATCGCCACCTATTTTACCGCCTCCGCTGCCAAATACCATGAGCCAACCATCTAATGTTTCTCTCTCCTACCGCGACGCCGGTGTCGATATCGATGCCGGCGATGCCCTGGTCGAAGCGATCAAGCCGTTCGCCAAGCGCACCATGCGCGAAGGTGTCCTCGGCGGCATCGGCGGTTTCGGTGCGCTGTTTGAAATCAGCAAGAAATACAAGGAGCCGGTCCTGGTCTCGGGTACCGACGGCGTCGGCACCAAGCTCAAGCTGGCGTTCGAGCTGAACCGCCACGACACGGTCGGCATCGACCTGGTCGCGATGAGCGTCAACGACATCCTGGTCCAGGGCGCCGAGCCGCTGTTCTTCCTCGACTACTTTGCCTGCGGCAAGCTGGACGTGGCGACCGCGACCAGCGTCGTGAAAGGCATCGCCCTGGGCTGCGAGCAGGCCGGCGCGGCGCTGATCGGCGGCGAAACCGCCGAGATGCCGAGCATGTACCCGGACGGCGAATACGACCTGGCCGGCTTCGCGGTCGGCGCGGTGGAGAAATCGCAGATCATCGACGGCACCAAGATCGCCCCGGGCGACGTGGTGCTGGGCCTGGCGTCGTCGGGCATCCACTCGAACGGCTACTCGCTGGTGCGCAAGATCATCGAAGTCTCCAAGCCCGACCTGGAAGCCGACTTCCACGGCCGCAAGCTGGCCGACGCGCTGATGGAGCCGACCCGCATCTACGTCAAGCCGCTGCTGGCGCTGATGCAGTCGATGGAAGTCAAGGGCCTGGTGCACATCACCGGCGGCGGCCTGGTCGAGAACATCCCGCGCGTGCTGCAGGACGGCCTGACCGCGGTGCTCGACAGCGAGACCTGGACCCTGCCGCCGCTGTTCCAGTGGCTGCAGCAGCACGGCGGCGTGGCCGACGCCGAGATGCACCGCGTGTTCAACTGCGGCATCGGCATGACCGTGATCGTCGCCAAGGAGAACGCGGAGGCAGCCATGGCCCAGCTGCAGGCGGCCGGCGAGACCGTGTACCGCATCGGCGAGATCCGCGCGCGCGCGGAGGGCGAGCACCAGACCATCGTGGTCTGACCGCCTGCATCCCGCTTGATCAACGCATGAGGAAACGGGCGCAGCAGCGCCCGTTTTTCATTGATCGGACCGGATCAGGACCGCAGCCCCGGCAGCTCCGCCGGCTGCAGGCGCGCAAACGCATCCAGCAGCGCCGTCTTGTAGACCACGCCCAGCAGCAGCGGATCGGCCTCGCTTTTGACGGCCGGCAGGCGCTCGCCGTGGTGCAGCTGGAACTGGCGCGACGCCTCGGCCAGGCTCATGCCGGGCGTGACCAGCGGCAGGGTGTCGCGCCGCACGAAGTCGCGCGCCAGGCGCGTTTCCGAGCCGGGCGGCTGCGCGGCCAGGTCGCGCAGCGCCACCACGCCCTGGTAGCGCTCGTCGGCGTCGACCACGTACAGGTACTTGACCGGGTGGCTGCCGAACATCGCCAGCATCTCGTCCATGCCGGCGTCCAGCGGCAGCACGGTCTCGGCCGGGCGGATCAGCTCGTGCATCTGGGTCGCGCGCAGGCGCGATCTCGCCTCCTCGTCGCGCCGGTGGCGCGCGGTGATCTCGTACATCGACGGCCCGTTCAGACTGCGCGCCAGGAAGTAGGCGATCACGCAGGCCAGCATCAGCGGCAGCATCACCTGGTAGCTGAGCGTCATCTCGAAGATCAGCAGGATCGCCATCAGCGGCGCCCCGGTGGCCGCGGCCAGGAACGCGCCCATCCCGACGATGGTGTAGGCCGTGCCGGCCGCCGCGCTTGCCGCCGCCGCCGGCCACAGCGCATGCACGGCCTGGCCGAACACCTGGCCGAGCGCCGCGCCGACGAACAGCGTCGGCGTGAAGATGCCGCCCACCGCGCCCGAGCCGACCGTGCACAGTGTCGCCGCGACCTTCAGCAGCAGGATCGCCAGCACCGCGCTCCACAGCCAGTGCTGGTGCAACAGGGCGTTGACCACCTCGTAGCCGTTGCCCCACACCTGCGGCGCCCACACCGAGATCACGCCGACCCCGAGCCCGCCCAGCCCCAGGCGCAGCGGCGCCGGCAAACGGGTTTGTTGGAATCCCTGGGAGGCCAGGCGCAGCAGGCGCAGGAATTGCGGCGCCAGCAGGCCCGCCAGGATGCCCAGCAGCGCGAACCAGGCGACATCGAGCAGCGCCACGTCCGGGAACGGCGGCATTTCGTACACCGGCTTGTAGCCCGGGAAGCGGCGCATGGTGACGTTGGCGACCACCGCCGCGATCATCATCGGGCCGAGCGTGTCGATGGCGATGGTGCCGAGCACGATCTCGGTGATGAAGAAGGCGCTGGCGATGGGCGCGTTGTAGGCCGAGGCGATGCCGGCCGCGGCGCCGCAGGCGGCCAGCAGGCGCAGCCGGGCCGCGTCGAAGCGCGCGGCGCGTCCGACCAGCGAGGCGCACAGCGCGGCCAGCTGCACCATCGGCCCTTCGCGGCCGATCGAGCCGCCCGAGGCGATCGTGCACATCGACGACACGCTGCGCAGCAGGGTCTGGCGGATCGGCACGCGGCCGTCGCCGACCGTGATCGCTTCCATGTAGTCGGGCGGTTTGGTCCCCGGCAGGCGCCGCGCCCACACCAGCACGGCGCCGGCCACCACGCCGCCCAGGCAGGGCATGGCGATGCGTACCGGCCAGGGCAGCGCGGCGGCCATGTCGACGAAGGAGCCGTCGTGCCCGACCAGCAGGCGCTGCAGCGTGGCCAGGCCGTCGCGGAAAGCGATCGTGGCCAGGGCGCCGGCCAGTCCGGCCAGTGCGGCCCACAGCAGCATCGCGTGCATGCCGGTCAGCCGGCGCAGGCGCTGGCGCGGGGTGGAAGTCGGGTCCTGCATGGGTGTGGTCGAGGTCAAAACCGCATCATCGCATGCGCGGCCGGATTCATGGCCCTTCCGGTGCGCGGATGTGCTCGACCAGCCCCTCGGCCGCGCGCGCGGGCGCGGGCGTGAGCAGGCTCACCGCCACCAGGATCGCCAGCCCGGCCGGCACACCGTACACGCCGGCCGAAATGGGCGCGATGTGGAACCAGGTGGCGTCCGCGTCGCCGCCCAGGATCGGATTGGTGTGCAGCATGTAGTACAGGCAGACCAGGAAGCCGCCGACCATGCCGGACACCGCGCCGTAATGATTCGCGCGCTTCCAGAACACCCCCGCGACCAGCGCCGGGAACAGGGTCGAACCGGCCAGCGAAAACGCCGCGCCGACCAGCGACAGGATGTCGGCCGGCTTTTGCGAGGCGACGTAGGCGGCAATGAAGGCCACCGCCAGCAGCAGCAGCTTGGAGATCGTCACGCGCTTCTGGGTCGAGGCGTGCGGATCGACGATCTTGTAGTAGATGTCGTGCGACAGCGCGTTCGAGATCGCCAGCAGCAGGCCGTCGGCGGTCGACAGCGCCGCCGCCAGGCCGCCGGCCGCGACCAGGCCGGAGATCACGTAGGGCAGGCCGCCGATTTCGGGCGTGGCCAGGGTCAGCACGTCGCCGTCGATCGCGATCTCGGCCAGCTGCACGATGCCGTCGCCGTTGATGTCGACGATGCTGATGAGCGGGTTCGCCTTGTCGACGCTGGCCCAGTACGAGACCCAGGTCGGCAGCGCGTCGAAGCGGGTGCCGACCAGCGCCGTGTAGATGTCGTACTTGGCCAGCACGGCCAGCGCCGGCATGGTCAGGTAGATAAGCAGGATGAAGAACAGCGTCCAGAACACCGACACGCGCGTCTCGTGCACCGAAGGCGTCGTGTAGGCGCGCATCAGGATGTGCGGCAGCGCGGCGGTGCCGAACATCAGGCAGAACACCAGAGCGAGAAAATTGTTGCGGCGGATATCGGACTCTTGCCGCGTCTTGCCGGGGAAGGGTTCGGCGTGCGGCTCCGGCGCCTGCGCGCGCGCGAGGGCGGCGGCGCGGTCCTCGAGCCACACGTGCGCGGCTTCGTCGGCGTTGCGCGGATAGGCGGCCAGGGCGCGTTCGGCGGCCCGCACCTCGCCCAGCGGCGCACTGCGGGCGCGCGCGGCGTCCAGCGTGCGCTGGGCCTCGACCTTGCCCTCCTGCCAGGAGCGCGGCAGGTGCGCCAGCCGGTCGGCATAGGCGTCGGCGCGCGCCTGGAAGCGCGCCCGGACGTCCAGCTCGCGCGGGTCCTGCGCCAATTGGGCTTCGCGCTTGGCCAGCTTGGGCAGTACCGAGCCGTAGGCGACCTGCGGCACCGGGTTGCCGGCGAACTTCATCGACAGCCAGACCGTCGGAATCAAAAAGGCGACCAGGATGATGATGTACTGCGCGACCTGCGTCCAGGTGATGGCGCGCATCCCGCCCAGGAACGAGCACACCAGGATCGACGCCAGGCCGAGGAAGATCCCGACCGAGAAGTCGACCCCGGTGAAGCGCGAGGCGATCAGCCCGACCGCGTAGATCTGCGCCACCACGTAGGTGAACGAGACGACGATGGTGGCGCTCACGGCCAGCGCGCGCACCGTGTTGCCGCGGTTCCCGGCGCCGCCGCCGTAGCGCGCCGCCAGGAAGTCCGGCACCGTGTATTGGGCGAATTTGCGCAGGTAGGGGGCGATCAGGAGCGCTACCAGGCAGTAGCCGCCGGTCCAGCCCATCACGTAGGCCAGCGCGTCGAAGCCGTGCAGGTACAGCGTGCCGGCCAGGCTGATGAAGCTGGCCGCCGAGATCCAGTCGGCGGCGGTCGCCATGCCGTTGAACAGCGCCGGCACGCGCCGCCCGGCCACGTAATATTCGGACACGTTCGAGGTGCGGCTGACCACGCCGATCGCCGCGTACAGGAAGATCGTCGCGAACATGTACAGGTAGCCGATCCACTGGCGCGGCATGCCTTCGTTTTCCAGGATCGCGAGCGAGGCCAGGAACATGCCGAAGCAGGCCGTGTACCACAGGTAGTAGCGCGACAGGCGGCGGAAATAGCTGCGCGTCTTTTCCGGCGTCGGCGCGGCCGGCTTGGGCGCGCCGGCGTTCACGCGATCTCCCCGAGCTGGCGCGCAAAGGCGCGGTCGAGCAGGCGCATGCGCCAGGCGTACACGCCGATGATCGCCAGGTAGATCAGGGACGCGCCCTGGGCCGCGAGATAAAACGACAGCGGCCAGCCGAACACCGACAGGTGGGCCAGATCGCGGGCGAAGAACACGGTACAGAAGCCGGTCGCCAGCCACAGCGCCAGCAGCAGGGCGGTCAGGCGCCGCGTGCGCGCCCAGTGCGCCGTACGGGCGGCGAGCAGGCGTGCGCGCTGCCGGTCCGGGTCGCGGTCGTGGTCGTGGGAAGCGGGCGCGGTCGGCGATTCAGTCGGCATCGGGGGCGTGCGTGTCGGGTGGCGGGAAGGTCAGCCGGAACAGGCTGCCGGGGAATTTCTTGTTCGTGCTGCGCGGGTTGTTGAAGATCTGGATCTCGGCGCCGTGCTGCTGGGCGATCTCGCGCACGATGGCGAGACCCAGGCCGGAACCCGGCGCGCTCGAGCCGAGGATGCGGTAGAAGCGCTCGAACACGCGTGGGCGCTCGCTGGGCGCGATGCCGGGACCGGTGTCCTCGACTTCGAGCAGCGCCTGGCCGGCGTCGCTGCGCACGCGTACCGTCACGCTGCCACCGGGCGGCGTGTAGCGCAGCGCGTTGTCGATCAGGTTCGACAGCAGTTCGCGCAGCATCATCGGGTTGCCGGCGATGGCCAGATACCCGTCCGGGGCGCCGTCGTCGGGGGCCTCGTAGCCGAGGTCGATCTCGTGCGCGAACGACGCCTGCACCCAGTCCTGCACCACGGCGCGCGCCAGCAGCGACAGGTCGAGCGGTTCGAGCGCCAGCCCGGCATGCGGCGTGTTTTCCGCGCGCGCCAGCGCCAGCAGCTGGTTGACCAGGCGCGTGGCCGATTCCGAGCTTTTGGCCAGCTGCTCGAGCGAGCGGTGGATCTCGTCGGGGTCGACCTGGCGCAGCGCGAGTTCGGACTGCATGCGCATGCCGGCCAGCGGCGTCTTCATCTGGTGCGCGGCATCGGCGATGAAGCGCTTCTGGGCGTCGATCGTATGCGTCAGGCGCGCCAGCATGTCGTTGAGCGAGCCGACCAGCGGCGAGATCTCTTCCGGCACCTGGCGCGAATCGATCGGCGACAGGTCGTCGGGCGGGCGCGCGCGGATGCGCTCCTGCAGCTGGGCCAGCGGCGACAGCCCGCGCGAGAGGGCGAACCAGACCAGCGCCAGGATCACCGGCAGGATGATGAACTGGGGCAGGATCACGCCCTTGATGATCTCGTTGGCCAATTGAGCGCGCTTGTCCAGCGTCTCGGCCACCTGGACCAGCGCCAGCGGCGGCTCGATTTTCGGGTCGAGCAGCGGCGCCAGGTTGACCCAGGCATAGGCCACGCGCACCGGGGCGCCGTGCAGGTTCTCGTTGCGAAAGTGCACGCGGCCGCTGCGCTCGGCGTCGTCGCTGGAGGGCAGCGGCAGGTCGCGGTCGCCGTCGACGATGGCGCCGTCGGGCGCGCTGACCTGGAAATAGACGCTGTCGACGTCGTCGGCGCGCAGGAAGTCGCGCGCGCTGCCGGGCAGGCGCGTCACCACGCGGCCGTCGACCTGCTTGACCTGCTGGGCCAGCACGGTGACGCTGTCTTCCAGGGCGTGATCGAAAGGCTGGTTGGCGATCGACTTGGCGACCAGGTAGGTGATCGCAATGCTCATCGGCCACAGCAGCAGCAGCGGGGCCAGCATCCAGTCGAGGATTTCGCCGAACAGCGAATGCTGGATGCTTTCCTCGGGTTCGGGCAGGGGCGGCACGTACGATGGCGCCGGCGGCCGTTCCTGCTGTTGCCAGGACCGTCGCTCGAGCTTGGCGCCCGCGCTGCGCTTCACTTGCCGCCGTGGGCGCTGCCCGGGAGCGCGTCGATGCCTTTGCGCGTCCCGTCGGTGTAGCGCTCGAGGCAGTAGCCGAGTCCGCGCACTGTGGCGATGCGGATGCCGCCGGTCTCGATTTTCTTGCGCAGGCGGTGCACGTAGACTTCGATCGCGTTGTTCGAGACTTCCTCGCCCCATTCGCACAGGTGGTCGACCAGCTGCTCCTTGGACACCAGGCGGCCGGTGCGCGCCAGCAGGATCTCGAGCAGGCCGAGTTCGCGCGCCGACAGGTCGACCATCTCGTCGTTGATGTGGGCGCTGCGCCCGACCTGGTCGTACACCAGCGGGCCGTGGCGGATCACGCTCGAGCCGCCGCCCTGGCCGCGCCTGGTCAGGGCACGCACGCGCGCTTCCAGCTCGGACAGCGCGAACGGCTTGGCCATGTAGTCGTCGGCGCCAGCGTCCAGGCCGCCGACGCGCTGTTCGATGGAGTCGGCGGCGGTCAGGATCAGCACCGGCAGCAGCGAGCCGCGCGCGCGCAGGCGCTTGAGCACATCCAGGCCGGGCAGCTTGGGCAGGCCGAGGTCGAGGATCAGGAGATCGAACTCCTGGGTGGAGAGGGCGGTATCGGCATCCTGGCCGTTCTTGACGCAGTCGATCGCATAGCCGGACTGGCGCAGCGAACGGGTCAGGCCGTCGGCCAACACGCTGTCATCTTCGGCAAGTAGAATACGCATCGCTCATGGCTCCCAGGGTTTGTCGTTGCAGGCCGTTTTGCGCATATTGTGTTTGATAATCCGCAACAAGGAAACCTTTAAAACGCGGCCGCAGTCTCTATATAGTGCGAGCGCCCGGACAGAGCGTCTGACGCGTCAGCTCGGTGGTAGTTCCGACAAGGCGGTTTGGTCGCAGGAACGGTAAATATCGCTTGCCAAAACCACTGGGATTTTATACAGTACTCCCTATTGAAAACGCGCGAGCGCCCCTCATCTTGGTTCACTCTAGGACAGAAAGAAAGTTATGGACGACAAAAAATCCGCAGTAAATGCAGCTGAGAAGGGCAAGGCACTGGCTGCCGCCCTCGCGCAGATCGAAAAGCAATTCGGCAAAGGCTCGGTCATGCGTATGGATGCCAATACGCCGGTCGAGGAAGTGCAAACCGTGTCCACCGGCTCGCTGGGCCTGGACATCGCGCTGGGCGTCGGCGGCCTGCCGCGCGGTCGTATCGTCGAGATCTACGGTCCGGAATCGTCGGGTAAAACCACGCTGACCCTGCAAACCATCGCCCAGATGCAAAAGCTGGGTGGCACCTGCGCCTTCATCGACGCTGAGCATGCGCTCGACGTGGGCTATGCGCAAAAGCTGGGCATCAAGCTGGACGAGCTGCTGATCTCGCAGCCGGACACCGGTGAGCAGGCGCTGGAAATCACCGACGCGCTGGTGCGCTCGGGCAGCGTCGACTTGGTGGTCATCGACTCGGTGGCGGCACTGACCCCGCGCGCCGAAATCGAAGGCGACATGGGCGACTCCCTGCCGGGCCTGCAAGCCCGCCTGATGTCGCAAGCGCTGCGCAAGCTGACCGGCTCGATCAACCGTACGAACACCCTGGTGATCTTCATCAACCAGATCCGTATGAAGATCGGCGTCATGTTCGGCAGCCCGGAAACCACGACCGGCGGTAACGCGCTGAAGTTCTACGCCTCCGTGCGCATGGACATCCGCCGTACCGGTTCGATCAAGTCCGGCGACGAGGTGATCGGTAACGAGACCAAGGTCAAGGTCGTCAAGAACAAGATCGCGCCGCCGTTCAAGGAAGCGCACTTCGACATCCTGTATGGCGAAGGCACGTCGCGCGAAGGCGAGATCATCGACCTGGGCGTGGACAACAAGATCGTCGAGAAGTCGGGTTCCTGGTACAGCTACGGCGGCGAGCGTATCGGTCAAGGCAAGGACAATGCACGTCAGTTCCTGAAGGACCGTCCGGCCCTGGCCCGCGAGATCGAGAACAAGGTCCGTGCCGCCCTGGGCGTGCGCGAACTGGCTCCGGTCGCTGCTGGTGACAATGGTGGCGCCGGCGCCGCCGCGGTGTCGGCTGTCGGCGACGACGAGTAATCGGTTCGTCAGCGTTTTGGTCAAGCAGGTTCTCAGTCTGAAAGCGCGCGCATTGAGATATCTCTCGATGCGCGAGCACAGCCGGCTCGAACTGGGACGCAAACTCGCGAAGTATGCGGAGGAGGGCGACGATGTCGACGCCCTCCTTGATTTTTTAGAAAAAAACAACTGGCTGTCGCAAGAACGCTTTGCCGAGTCCCTCGTGCATCGCCGCGCCGGCCGCTACGGCAACAGCCGTGTCATCGCCGAGCTGCAACAGCACGGTGTCAAAGGCGACGATCTCGCCGAACTCAAATCCGGACTGAAGGAAAGCGAAACTGCGCGCGCGAAGGACGTCTGGCGCCGCAAATTCGGCACGCCGCCGCAGGATGCGGCCGAGCGCAGCAAGCAGATGCGTTTCCTGGTGGCGCGCGGGTTTTCGAGCAGCGCCGTGCGCGCGGCGCTGCAAGGCGGCGTCGATGACGACGACGACTTCTGATCCGGTTTGATATTTCTCAGTCATATCACCGATATTTTCCGTCGTGATATGCGCGCTGACGTTGCAAGAACGTCTTTCCTTTTCTTCTCGAATACCCGGGTCGGCCAAGGCTTGGGTGCACTTGCCAGCGTGCTGTGCTAAACTTTGATGGTTTAAGCAGCGCCGCAAGAGCGGTTGTTGCCGTAGAAGCTGCGGCAACGTGCATCAGGCACAACGGCTGCAACTTTTTATTGCCGCATACCGGCATTGGTGTTTATGCCCCTGTCTTCACCCGCTTCGCGTAAGCTTAGGCACACGCGCGCCATCACAGTCGAAGCGTTCGCGCGCGACGATGGTCTGTGGGACCTCGATGCTTGCATCCGCGACATCAAGACGCATGACATCGTCCTCCCGTCGGGTCCCCGGCCGGGTGGATTGCCAGTGCACGACCTCAAGCTGCGCGTCACCATCGACCGCGACATGAATATCGTGGACGCCGAAGCCGCGTCCGATGCCGTACCCTATCCCGGTTACTGCGACACGGTCGCTCCTGCCTACAAGAAGCTGATCGGCTTGTCGCTGCTCAAACATTTCCGACTGCACCTCAAGGATCGCCTGTCCGGCGTCCTCGGCTGCACCCATTTGACGGAGTTGGCCCAGGTCCTGCCCACCGCGGCAATCCAGGCCTTTGCCGATGACGCCATGGACCACCGCTCGGCGAACGATCCCGCCGAGCGGCCCTATGAACTCGATCGCTGCCATGCCCTGCGCCTCGACGGCCCTGCCGTCGAAAAGTATTATCCGCAATGGGTCTTGAAGGCGGTACCGGGGTAGTATTCGACGATGTCTTTTCCGCTCCATTTATTTAACCGCATCTAATCAGTAACAGAAGGGAAGCCAGCATGAAAATCCATGAGTATCAGGGCAAAGAGATCCTCCGAAAATTCGGAGTGACTGTTCCGCGCGGCATTCCGTGCGACTCGGTCGACGGTGCTGTCAAGGCAGCTGAAGAGCTGGGCGGACCGGTTTGGGTGGTCAAGGCCCAGATCCATGCTGGCGGTCGCGGCAAGGGCGGCGGCGTGAAAGTCGCCAAATCGCTGGACCAGGTGCGCGAATACGCGGACCAGATCCTGGGCATGCAGCTGATTACCCACCAGACCGGCCCGGAAGGCCAGAAAGTGCGTCGCCTGCTGATCGAAGAAGGCGCCGACATCAAGAAAGAACTGTACGTGTCGATGGTCACCGACCGCGTCACCCAGCGCGTCGTGCTGATGGCCTCGTCGGAAGGCGGCATGGACATCGAAGAAGTCGCGCACAGCAACCCGGAAAAGATCCACAACGTCGTGATCGATCCGTCGGTCGGCCTGACCGACGCTGACGCCGACGACGTCGCCCGCAAGATCGGCGTGCCGGACGCTTCGATCGAGCAAGCGCGCACCAACCTGCAAGGCCTGTACAAAGCCTACTGGGAAACCGACGCATCGCTGGCCGAAATCAACCCGCTGATCCTGACCGGCGACGGCAAAGTCATCGCCCTGGACGCCAAGTTCAACTTCGACTCGAACGCCCTGTTCCGCCACCCGGAAATCGTCGCCTACCGCGACCTGGACGAAGAAGATCCGGCCGAAGTCGAAGCGTCGAAATTCGACCTGGCTTACATCTCGCTGGACGGCAACATCGGCTGCCTGGTGAACGGCGCCGGCCTGGCCATGGCGACCATGGACACCATCAAGCTGTTCGGCGGCGAGCCGGCCAACTTCCTGGACGTGGGCGGCGGTGCGACGGCTGAGAAAGTCACCGAAGCATTCAAGATCATGCTGAAGAACCCGGGCCTGAAGGCGATCCTGGTCAACATCTTCGGCGGCATCATGCGTTGCGACGTGATCGCCGAAGGCGTCATCACCGCATCGAAGGCCGTGTCGCTGCAAGTGCCGCTGGTCGTGCGCATGAAGGGCACCAACGAAGACCTGGGCAAGAAGATGCTGGCCGACTCCGGCCTGCCGATCATCTCGGCTGACACCATGGAAGACGCAGCGAAGCAAGTGGTTGCCGCTGCCGCTGGCCAAGCTTAATTCGCGAAGGAAACAAAATGTCGATTCTGATCAACAAAGACACCAAAGTCATCACCCAGGGTATTACCGGCAAGACCGGCCAGTTCCACACCCGCATGTGCCGCGACTACGCGAATGGCCGTGAAGCCTTCGTCGCCGGCGTGAACCCGAAGAAAGCCGGCGAAGACTTCGAAGGCATCCCGATTTTTGCCAACGTCAAGGAAGCCAAGGCCGAAACCGGCGCCAACGTCTCCGTGATCTACGTGCCGCCGGCAGGCGCCGCCGCCGCGATCTGGGAAGCCGTCGAAGCCGAGCTGGACCTGGCAATCTGCATCACCGAAGGCATCCCGGTCCGTGACATGATGGAAGTCAAGGATCGCATGGCCAAGGCCGGTTCGAAGACCCTGCTGCTGGGCCCGAACTGCCCGGGTCTGATCACCCCTGACGAAATCAAGATCGGCATCATGCCGGGTCACATCCACCGCAAGGGCCGCATCGGCGTCGTGTCGCGTTCGGGCACCCTGACCTATGAAGCCGTCGGTCAGCTGACCGCGCTGGGCCTGGGCCAATCGTCGGCAGTCGGCATCGGCGGTGACCCGATCAACGGTCTGAAGCACATCGACGTGATGAAGATGTTTAACGACGATCCGGAAACCGACGCCGTCATCATGATCGGCGAGATCGGCGGCCCGGACGAGGCGAACGCTGCGTACTGGATCAAGGACAACATGAAGAAGCCGGTCGTCGGCTTCATCGCTGGCGTCACCGCGCCTCCGGGCAAGCGCATGGGCCACGCCGGCGCGCTGATCTCGGGCGGCGCCGACACCGCGCAAGCCAAGCTGGAAATCATGGAAGCCTGCGGCATCACGGTCACCAAGAACCCGTCGGAAATGGCGCGTCTGCTGAAGGCGATGCTGTAATCCAGCGGTCCTAGACCCTGCTGACAAGAACGGGACGCTGCGGCGTCCCGTTTTTTTTGATGCCACCCTTGGCACGGTCGAGTAGTGACAATTTTCGTCCACAGTATGTAATTGGCGTCGTCATGACAAAGGTCGGCACTGCCGAGTGACAAAAATTGTCGCACGGCAAGACAAAAACGGTCATGGCACCGCGTTTGGCACGAAAAAATGGGTGATTCCGTATGGAAATAAGCTGGCACGGCGCTTGCATATAGAAGAGCAGAAGCAAGGCAGTACCAGATACGCAGTTCACCTCTTAATTTTTGTAGTACCAAACCTGGAGAAACACCATGAAAGCACCGAAAATCGTTAAGAAAGTCGAAGCCGGCTTTACCCTGATCGAACTGATGATCGTCGTCGCCATCATCGGCATCCTGGCCGCTGTCGCGATCCCGGCGTACTCGAACTATGTCATCAAAGCCAAAGTCGGCGCGGCGCTGAGCTCGGTATCATCGCTGCAGACCGCAGTGGCGAACTGCATCCAGGAAGCTGGCGGCGACAAAACCGGTTGCACTACCGGCGCAGCAGGCGTGAGCATCCCTGCATTCACCCCCACCAAAGAGCTGGCATCGGCAACCGTGTCCGGCGGCACCATCAGCGCTGTTTTCGCAGGCGGGATCAACAGCGACGTGAACGGCAAGACCTTTACCGTGACCCCGACCGTAAATGAGTCCACCGTGACTTGGAAAGTCGATGGCAGCGCAGTGTCGGCTAACTCGACTGCACAACAGACGCTCGAGAAGAACAACATCACTACCCCGTAATCCTGGGCTGCTGAAAGCACTACCAAAACACCCGGCTTCGACCGGGTGTTTTATTTGAAGCCTTCGCTAACGCAGTCGAACACGCTAGAGAAAACGCCTGCCGCAGCAGGCGTTTTCTCATCGTGCGATAGTGATGCGCTATCGGCAGGCTCACTGCTTCAGGTGCGCATCCAGCCAGTTCATCACCGTGTGATGCCACAGCACCGAGTTGGCCGGCTTGAGCACCCAGTGGTTCTCGTCCGGGAACACCAGCAGCTTGCTTTCGATGCCCTTGCGTTGCAGCGCGGTGAAGGTCGACAGGCCTTGCGTGGTCGGGATGCGGAAGTCCATGTCGCCCTGTACGACCAGCATCGGCGTCTTCCAGTTGTTCACGAAGCGGACCGGATTGAATTGCTCGTGCTTGTCCGGCATGGCGAAATACGGGCCGCCGCCGTTTTCCCAGTCGGTGAACCACTGTTCTTCGCTCGAGTAGGCCATGCCGCGGGTATCGAACACGCCGTCGTGGTTGACGATGCACTTGAAGCCGTCCGACCAGTTGCCTTCGATCCAGTTCATCATGTAGCCGCCGTAGGACGCGCCGAGTGCGCAGGCATGCGAGCGGTCGAGCCAGCCGTACTTGGCGGTGGCCGCGGCCAGGCCTTTTTTCAAGTCCTCGAGCGGCTTGCCGCCCCAGTCGCCGCTGATGGCATCGGTGAACTTCTGGCCGTAGCCGGTCGAACCATGAAAGTCGATGAACACGGTGGCGTAGCCGGCGCCGGCGTACACCTGCGGATTCCAGCGGTAGCTCCAGCCATTGCCGAAGCTGCCCTGCGGGCCGCCGTGCACCAGGAAGGCGACCGGGTAGGTCTTGCCCTGCTCATAATTCCACGGCTTCATCACGTAGCCATGCACGGTGTCGCCGTTCGCGCCCTTGAACGAGAACTGCTCGTACTCGCCCCAGCGCACGTCGGCGAGCTGCTGGGCATTCTGGTGCGTCAGCTGGACGGTCTTGCCGTCGGCCAGCGTGGTGGCGAACAGCTGGGCGCCGGACGCCAGGTTGGTCTGCGTGTAGGCGAGGGTGTTGCCGCGCAGGTCGTAGCCGCCGATCGCGCCTTGGCCGGTCAGCGGCGTGACCTTGCCGCTGGCGACATCGATTGAGAACAGCTTGTGCTGGCCGATGTCCTCGGCGTCGGCGATCAGCGATTTGCCATCCGCGCTCCATTGGATATTGCCGGGCGAGCGGTCCCAGCTCTCGGCCACGTGGCGCTTCCGGCCGCTGGCCACGTCGAGCAGGACGATGTGGTAGCGGTCCGCCTCGAAGCCCGGGCGCGTCATGGCCAGATAGGCGATCGTGCGGCCGTCCGGCGAGAACACGCCCTTGGTGTCCCAGGCAGGGTTGTCGGCCGTGAGGTTGCGCGGCGCCTGGCCGCCGCTTGCTGCCACCGTGTACAGGTCGAAGTTGGTCGACCAGGCCTCGGTCCTGCCGGCGATACGGATCGAGAACACGACGCTCTTGCCGTCCGGGCTGAAGCGGAATTCCTCGCGGTCGCCGAAGGGTTTGGAGGGCACGTCGCCGTCGAGCGAACCGGACAGGCTGACCGGCGCGGCGCTGACCTTGCCCTGGGCGTCGAACGGCGCCGAGAACAGCACGGCGTTGCGGCCGTCGGCCCAGGTGTCCCAGTGACGCACGAACAGGTGGTCGTACAGCTTGCCGCTCGCCTTGTCCTTTGCGCGCGCGTCCAGGCGCTGCGTGGTGCAGGCCAGGTCGGCGCAGTCGCGGAACACGGACACGCTGAAGGCGATACGGTCGTCCTTCGGCGAAACGCGGAAGGCGTCGACGTCGAGCGGCAGGTTGGTCACCTGCAGCGGCTGGGCGCCGGCGCCGCCATTCTTATCCAGCGGCAGGCGCCAGACTTGCGATGAGCCCGAGCGGGCCGACAGGAAATAGATGGCGTCGCCGGCGGCCGACCATTCCGGATCGGTGCTGCTGGCGGCGTCGGCCGTCAGGCGCTGTGGCGTGGGGTTGCTGGCGCGCAGGTCGACCAGGTAGAGGTCGGTATGGCCCTTGTTCTTGGCCAAGTCGGTGCTGCGCACCGTGTAGACGATGCGCGAGCCGTCCGGCGACACCGACGGCGTGCTGACCCGTTCCATCGTGACCAGGTCTTCGACCGTGAAGCCGCGTGGTGCGGCGGCGGCGGGGGCGATTGCCGCGGCGGCGCCGGTGGCCAGGCAGGCGGCCAACGCCAGTGTACGTAATTTCATCCTATCCTCGTGGAGTCAACTGCTGAAGGGCAGCAATTTACCACGAGGAAAAGACGGGCGGCAGGCTCACAACGCTTCCCAGTCGCCGCCGGCGCCGGCCATCGGCTTGGCGAAGGCCCGGCCTGGGATGGACGATGCGGATGGCGTGGACGGCGCAGGCGCAGCCGGGCGCGCGCCTGCGCCGACGCTCGCGCGTACGCGCGCCAGCGCGTGCAGGGTGTGCGGCAGGACGACACTGAACGATAGAACAGCTAAACATGTGCAGATTGCGCGCGCTCATGCGTAGCGCATCGCGTGCGCGCCGGCTCAGGGGTACACTTCATGGCAGCCCATCGGAGGACACTGCCATGACCCACTCGACGCATATCGAACTCTGGCCTGACATCGCGCGCCTGTACCAGGACGCCGCTGAAAGCAGCGGCCGCCATTTCATGCTGAGCTCAGCCAGCATCATCCAGGAGCACACGATGCGCGCGTTCACGGAGGCCGCGCGCGCGTGCGCGCAGGCGCTGGCCAAGAATGCGATCTCGGTTCAGCAGCAGGCGGTGGGGCGCTTCATGGACGCCAACCTGAAGGCGGGCGAGATGATGGGGCAGGCATGGATGCGGGCCTGGACGCGGGGTTTGCAGCCGGCCAGGTAAAGCCGGCGAAGCAACGCCAGCGAAGCAAAGCCGGCATGGCGCGGCCGGGCTGACCCGGCCGGTGCGGCTGCTCAGGCGTCGAGTTCGGTGGCGGTCCAGTCGCCGCTCTTGCCGCCGTGCTTTTCCAGCACGCGGATGTTCGTCATGACCATGCCGCGGTCCACCGCCTTGCACATGTCGTACACGGTCAGCAGTCCGACCTGCACCGAAGTGAGCGCTTCCATCTCCACCCCGGTCTTGCCATAGGTTTCGACCTGGGCGCGGCAATGCACGCTATTGTTAACCGAGTCGATCTCGAACTCGACCGCCACCCGCGTCAGCGCCAGCGGATGGCACAGCGGCACCAGGTCACCGGTGCGCTTGGCGGCCATGATCGCCGCGATGCGCGCCACGCCGAGCACGTCGCCTTTCTTGGCGCTGCCGGTTTTCACCAGCTCGAGCGTGGCCGGCTGCATGCGGATGGTCCCGGCGGCAACGGCGACGCGGTGCGTCTCGTTCTTGGCGCCGACGTCGACCATGTGCGCCTGGCCGCCGGCGTCGAAATGGGTGAGTGGAGAAGCGGAGGTCGGATCGGTCGGCGTGCTCATCGGTTATTCTCGGGTTTTTCTTGTAGGGCGAAGGTAACAAAGTATCGGCCCGGCAGCAGCCGGGCCAAGGAAGGGGGTATCATAGCATCGTGAAACCAGACCCGATTTCAGCCAAGTCGCCCATGCAATCGCCCATGTCCTCGCCAACGAGGTCGCCGCGCTGGCGCCGCCTGAGCACGGCGGCCTGCCTCGTCCTCGCGACCGGTGTCGCCCTGGCCACGCCGACCACCCCGGTGCCGCACACCTTTTCCGACACCGGCAACCTGCCGACGCTCGGCGATTCGGCGCGCGCCGACCTGTCGCCCGTGCTCGAGCGCAAGCTGGGCGAGGAAATCATGAACGACATCCGGCGCGATCATGACTACCTCGACGACGAGGCCATCCTCGAGTACCTGAACAATTTCGGCGACACGCTGGTCCAGTATGCCCCGGGTGCACGCGGCGAAGACAACGTCGAATTCTTCTTCTTCGCCGTGCGCGACCCGATGATCAATGCGTTCGCGCTGCCCGGCGGCTTTGTCGCGGTGCACTCGGCGCTGCTGATCGCGGCGCAGAACGAGTCCGAACTGGCCTCGGTGCTGTCGCACGAGATCGGCCACGTGCAGCAGCGCCACATCGCGCGCATGATCGGCCAGCAGAAGCAGGATGCGCTGCTGCCGCTGGCGGCGCTGATCCTGGCGGCGCTGGTCGGCAAGGCCGGCGGCGGCGCCGATGCGGCGATGGGCGTGATGATGGGCGGGCAGGGCCTGGCCGTCCAGCGCCAGCTGAACTTCAGCCGCGACGCCGAACGCGAGGCCGACCGCGTCGGCTTCCAGACCATGCGCAACGCCGGCTTCGACACCTCCGGCATGGTGTCCTTCTTCAAGCGCCTGCAGAGCTCGACGCGCATCTACGGCGAAGCGCCGGCCTGGCTGTCCAGCCACCCGCTGACCGGCGAGCGCATCGCCGATATCCAGGCGCGCATCCGCGAGGCGCCCAAGCCGACCAGGATCCACACCGACAGCATCGACTTCCAGCTCGTGCGCGCACGCGCACGCGTGCTGCAGGACACCAGCCAGGCCGCCCTCGAGGAAACCCGGGCCGCGTTCAAGACGCAATTGAACGACCAGAACACCCAGCAGCAGACCGCCGCGATGTACGGCATGTCGTTCCTGGCGCTCAAGCAGGGCGACCTGAAGGCGGCGCAGAGCTGGCTGGACAAGGCGAGGGCGTCGACGCATCCGAAACCCGGCGTGTTCTCGACCGAGCGTCCGGGCTCGGACGGCAGCGCGATGTTCGCCAGCCTCGACATCGAAATCAAGCTGGCGCCCGGCCAGCCGCCTGACGTCGTACACCAGGCGGTCGCGGAAGCGGAGCAGACCCGCCAGAAATTCCCGCTGTCGCGGATGGCCGCGCGCCAGTACGCGACCGCGCTGATCGCCGACGGCAAGCTGGACCAGGCCGCCCAGTTCCTGCGCGACCAGGTGCAGCAGTACCGCGCCGAGCCCAAGCTCTACGATCAATTGGCCAAGACTTATTCCGCGCAGGGCAAGATCGCCTTGCAGCACATGGCGCTGGCCGAATCCTATGTGCTGAGCGGTGCGTTGCCGGCCGCGGTGGATCAGCTGAACCTGGCGCGCAAGGCCAAGGACGTGTCGTTCTACGACCAGGCCGTCATCGATGCGCGCGAGCGCGAGCTGCAGCAGCGCCAGAAGGACGAAAAGAAAGAGAAGAAGGAACGCGGCGATGACTTCGCCAACGGCGGCGGTACGCGTTTCAAGGTCGAGGCCAGCGGCGGCTCGGGACCGTCCGATGGAGCGGCGGCGCCGGGCGCGACGGGGTCTTCCAAACGGCGCTCGCTCGACCAGGACTTCGATCCGACCGGCAGCTTCAACCACCGCCTGCCGGGCCAGCCCTTCGATCCATGGCGCGGGCAATAAGCCCTTACTGCCCAGCCTGAGGCTGCGCCAGGCGATCCGGCCGGCGCACGAAGCCGAAGCGCCGCGGCGCCTCATCCGCGACCAGGCGCTCGATCTCGATCGCGTGCTCTTGCCAGCGCAGCACCAGGCGGCCGGCGCCGCCGCCGAGCCAGGCCATCAAGGCCTCGTCCCTGACCGGCTGGTCATCCAGTTCGATGAAGCGCAGCAGCTGGGCGACGTCGCGATCGTCCAGCTGGGCCACACGCGCGCCCGCGCGCACGAGCAGGGCGCCGCTGTCGAGCAGCCACGCCTGTTCCAGGCTGCCGAGCGCTTCGCCGGTGTGCAGCACCAAGCCCTGGGCCGGGTCGGTGCGCGCGATGAAGGGCGTGGCTTCCAGGTTCATGAATACCCGCTGCGGCCCGTTCTGGAAATACCAGCAGCCGCGCTCGTCCGCCAGGTAGTTGCGGTTGATGAAGCCGACCAGCGCCGTGTTGTTCAGCTTGTCGCCGGGCGCGTCGGCCTGCTGGGCCGCCTCGTCGCGCATGCGCCAGACGCCGCGCGCATCGAGCGCCAGCCAGCCGTAGCAGTGCGGCACGTTCGGCCATTTGGTCATTGCCTGTTTAACGATATCGTCCATTCGGAACCTCGAAAACCTACTGCGCGTTGCACTGTCGGCCTGCGATGCTCGCTGTACTTCTCGTACAGCTGCGCGTCTCGACCAACATTGCTGCCGCTCGCGACGGTTTTCGAGGCCCCATTAACTAGCATCAAGCTTGGCATACCTGCGTCGCGACCGGCGCGCAGGTCGGCACAGGGTCCGGGGCCTTGCCCGCCGCGGTATCGAAAAAATGCAGGATGCGCTGCGCCAGCCAGTCGATGCGCCCCGGGAAGGGGGCGGTCGGAAAGCCGACGTGGCCGCCGCTGGCCGGGTACTCGAGCGTGACGGCGGGCGCGGCGCTGGATGGCAGATGCCGCCCCGGCAGGAAGGGATCGTTGCGCGCGTTGAGCACCAGCGTCGGTACGGTGATGTCGTTCAGGACGTGCTTGGCGCTGGCGCGGTGCCAGTAGTCGTCGGTGTCGCGGAAACCATGCAGCGGCGCCGTGACGACGTTATCGAAGGCGTACAAATCCTTGGCCGCCAGCAGGCGGGCGCGGTCGAACAGGCCGGGAAAATGCTCCAGCTTGGCCAGCGCCTTGGGTTTGAGCGTCTGCAGGAACATGCGCGTATAGACGCGGTTGAGGCCGCTCGACAGCGCGGCGCCGCTGGCCGCCAGGTCGAGCGGGGCCGAAACCGCCACGGCGGCGTCGACGATGTCCGCGCCGTGCTGCTGCTCGCCGAGCCAGCGCAGCAAGGCATTGCCGCCCAGCGACACGCCGGCCACGTAGAACGGACCCGTGTATCTGGTGCGCAAGCGGCGGATGATCCAGTCGAGCTCTTCCGAGTCGCCGGAATGATAGAAGCGTGGCGCCCGGTTCGCTTCGCCCGAACAGCCGCGAAAGTGCGGGATCGCGCCATGCCAGCCGCGCGCGTGGACCGCCGCCATCAGCGAACGCGCGTAATGGCTGTCGGACGAGCCTTCCAGGCCGTGGAACAGCAGCACGAACGGCGCCGCCTCGGATGTGGAAACGGACGCAGGGACGCCGGCATCGGCGAAATCGACGTCGATGAAATCGAAGCCGCAGGGCGTGTCCCAGCGCTCGCGCCGGAACGCGACCGGCGGCTTGGCGATGCAGGTCGCCGGGTAGATCGTTTGCAGGTGCCCGCCGGGCAGCCACAGAGGCGCTTTGTACTCGACGATGTCGCGGCACGCGGCGCTGGCGGCTGCCATAGGCACCTCAACCGATCAGTGGTGGCCCAGCCCGACGCCCGGCGCCAGTTTGTACTGGGTGCCGCAGTACGGGCACTTGGCGTGGCCGTCGTGATCGAAATCCAGGAAGACGCGCGGGTGGGACGACCACAGCGGCATCGCCGGGTTCGGGCAATAGGCCGGCAGGTCCTTGGCTTGCAGTTCCACCACAGGGATGGTCTTCTCGTTCATTGACTTCTCCGTCAGTAAAAATAGTGCGAAGTCAGGATTCTAACGGTTTTGGGCTCGGCAATCATCTATAGGGGGTGTCTCGTAGCACGTTTTTCATGTTTTGCATGACAACGTCTAAGGTAGAATAACGTTCTTTCATTCATCAACGGATCGAAGCTGACATGGCCGTTTTTAACTTCACCCGCTTGCAAGACCTGATCGACGGAGGCGCTTTGCAGGGCAAGCGCGTCTTTATTCGCGCCGATTTGAACGTGCCGCAGGATGACGCCGGCAACATCACTGAAGACACGCGCGTGCGCGCTTCGGTTCCCGCGATCCGCGCCGCGCTTGATGCGGGTGCAGCCGTGATGGTCACGTCGCACCTGGGCCGTCCGACCGAAGGTGAGTTCAAGCCGGAAGACAGCCTGGCGCCGGTCGCCGCGCGCCTGTCCGAACTGCTCGGCCAGCCGGTCGAGCTGAAGCAGAACTGGGTCGATGGCGTCGACGTCGCTCCGGGCCAGGTCGTGCTGCTGGAAAACTGCCGTGTCAACAAAGGCGAAAAGAAAAACGATGACGGCCTGGCCCAGAAGATGGCCAAGCTGTGCGACGTGTACGTCAACGACGCCTTCGGCACCGCGCACCGCGCCGAAGCCACCACCCACGGCATCGCCAGGTACGCGCCGGTCGCCGTCGCCGGTCCGCTGATGGCGGCCGAGCTGGACGCGCTGGGCAAGGCGCTGGGCGATCCGCAGCGTCCGCTGCTGGCCATCGTCGCCGGCTCGAAGGTCTCGACCAAGCTGTCGATCCTGCAGAGCCTGGCCGACAAGGTCGACAACCTGATCGTCGGCGGCGGCATCGCCAACACCTTCATGAAGGCCGTCGGCCTGAACATCGGCAAGTCGCTGGCGGAAGCCGACCTGGTCAATGAAGCGAAATCGATCATCGACAAGATGGCCGCGCGCGGCGCCCAGGTGCCGATCCCGGTCGACGTGGTGTGCGCGAAAGAGTTTTCGCCGAGCGCCGTCGCCACCGTCAAGGACGTGGCCGACGTGACGGACGACGACATGATCCTGGACATCGGCCCGAAGACGGCCGCGCAGCTGGCCCAGCAGATCGCCGGCGCCGGCACCATCGTCTGGAACGGCCCGGTCGGCGTGTTCGAGTTCGACCAGTTCGCCGAGGGCACCAAGACCCTGGCCAACGCGATTGCCCAGTCCAAAGCATTCTCGATCGCAGGCGGTGGCGACACCCTGGCTGCGATCGCCAAGTACAAAATTGCCGACCAGATCGGCTATATCTCGACCGGCGGCGGCGCCTTCCTTGAGTTCCTCGAGGGTAAGATGCTGCCGGCGGTGGAGATCCTGCTGCAACGCAGCGCTCACTAAATCAAAGGTCAACGGCGCAGTCCACAAGGCTGCGCTTTTCACTTTCAAGGATAGTTCAATGTCTCGTGGTACCAAGATCGTCGCAACCATCGGCCCGGCTTCTTCGGATTTCGACACCCTCGTCCGCATGATCCGTGCCGGCGTGGACATCGTGCGTCTGAATTTCTCGCACGGTAAAGCGCAGGATCACATCGACCGGGCCAACCTGGTCCGTCGCGCCGCCGCCGAATGCGGCCGCGAAGTGGCGATCATGGCCGACATGCAGGGTCCGAAAATTCGGGTCGGCAAGTTTGAAGAAGGCAAGATCGAGCTGAAGAACGGCGACAAGTTCATCCTCGACGCCAAGTGGGGCGAGAACGGCGAACTGGGCAACCAGGACCGCGTCGGCCTCGACTACAAGTCGCTGCCGAACGACGTGCGCGCAGGCGACACGCTGCTGCTGAACGACGGCCTGATCGTGCTGATTGCCGAGAAAGTGGTCGGCAGCGAGATCCACACCGTGGTCAAGATCGGCGGCGAACTGTCCAACAACAAGGGCATCAACCGCATGGGCGGCGGCCTGACCGCGCCGGCGCTGACCGCCAAGGACATGGAAGACATCAAGACCGCGATGACCTTCCAGGCCGACTACCTGGCGATCTCGTTCCCGAAGACCGCGACCGACATGGAAATGGCGCGCCAGCTGGCCAACATCGCCGGCGAGCCGTTCGGCCACAAGCCGATGATGATCGCCAAGATCGAGCGCGCCGAAGCGATTCCGGTGCTGCAGGAAATCCTCGACGCTTCCGACGGCATCATGGTCGCGCGCGGCGACCTGGCGGTCGAAGTCGGCAATGCCGCCGTGCCGGCGCTGCAAAAGCGCATGATCCGCATGGCGCGCGACTCGAACAAGCTGGCGATCACCGCGACCCAGATGATGGAGTCGATGATCGTCAACGCCGTGCCGACCCGCGCCGAAGTGTCGGACGTGGCCAACGCCGTGCTGGACGGCACCGACGCCGTGATGGCATCGGCCGAGACCGCCGCTGGTAAATATCCGGTGGAAACCGTCGAGATGATGTCGGCGGTCTGCGTGGAAGCCGAGCGTTCGGAATACAACAAGCTCGAAGCCGACTTCCTGAACGTGCAGTTCACCCGCATCGACCAGTCGATCGCCTACGGCGCGCTGTTCACCGCGCACCACCTGGCGGTCAAGGCGATCGTCGCGCTGACCGAGTCCGGTTCGACCGCGCTGTGGATGAGCCGCCACCGCGTCGAGACCCCGATCTTCGCGCTGACGCCAAGCGTCACCACCCAGCGCAAGGTATCGCTGTATCGTAACGTGCACGCCTACCACCTGACCCAGCGCGGCGACAGCGCCGCGGTGCTGAAACAGGCCGAAGACCTGATGGTGGCCAACGGGATCGTCAAAAAGGGTGACATGATCGTGGTCACCTGGGGCGAGCCGATGGGCCAGGCCGGCGCCACCAACGCCCTGCGCATCGTCCGCGTGGGCGAGTTCGAATAAAGCGAACTTCGAAAAACGCCATGTGCTGTGCCTGCCGCCCGATCGGTTTTTAGCGAAGTCCACAACAATAAAAATGGACTTCGAGAAACCCTAGCGAGCGGCAGCAGTTCGGGCTGAGAAGCGCAGCCGTACTTACGGTACGGCGAGCATCGCAAGCCCGAAATGCAACGCGCAGCAGGTTTATCGAGGTTCCGAAAGGTTTTTTTATTGTTTGGAGCTTAAATCATGGCACTCGTATCAATGCGTCAACTGCTGGACCATGCCGCCGAACACGGCTATGGCTTGCCGGCGTTTAACGTCAACAACCTGGAGCAGGTCCAGGCCATCATGGCCGCGGCCGACCAGACCGGCAGCCCGGTGATCATGCAGGCCTCGGCCGGCGCCCGCAAATATGCCGGCGAAGCCTTCCTGCGCCACCTGATCGACGCCGCCGTCGAAGCCTATCCGCACATCCCGGTCGTCATGCACCAGGACCACGGCCAGTCGCCGGCGGTCTGCATGGCCGCGATCCGCTCGGGTTTCAGCTCGGTGATGATGGACGGTTCGCTGGAAGCCGACGGCAAGTCGGTGGCGTCGTACGAATACAACGTCGACGTGTCGCGCGAAGTCGTCAAGTTCGCCCACTCGATCGGCGTGACGGTGGAAGCCGAACTGGGCGTGCTCGGTTCGCTGGAAACCATGAAGGGCGACAAGGAAGACGGCCATGGCGCGGACCGCACCATGACCCGCGAAGAGCTGCTGACCGACGTGGCCCAGGCCGCCGACTTCGTCGCGCGCACGCAATGCGACGCCCTGGCGATCGCCATCGGCACCTCGCACGGCGCCTACAAGTTTACGCGCAAGCCGACCGGCGACATCCTTGCCATCGACCGCATCAAGGAAATCCACGCGCGCATCCCGAACACCCACCTGGTGATGCACGGTTCGTCGTCGGTGCCTCAGGAGCTGCTCGCGATCATCCGCGAATTCGGCGGCGACATGAAGGAAACCTATGGCGTGCCGGTCGAGGAGATCCAGGAAGGCATCAAGCATGGCGTGCGCAAGATCAACATCGACACCGACATCCGCCTGGCGATGACGGCCGCGGTGCGCAAGTACCTGTTCGAGAACCCGTCCAAGTTCGATCCGCGCGACTTCCTCAAGCCCGCGCGCGAAGCCGCCACCCAGGTCTGCAAGGCGCGCTACATCGCCTTCGGCTGCGAAGGCATGGCCGCCAAGATCAAGCCGATCCCGCTGGACAAGATGGCCGAGCGCTACAAGGCGGGCGAGCTGTCGCAGGTGGTTCAGTAAGTCAGTTGTCGTTTCCGGCACTGCCGGGAACGACGCCCGGCCTTCGCCGGGAAGACCGCGGAAAGACAGCGGTAATATAGCGGCACGTTAGAAATGACGTAAAATGTCGCACTTCCCACCGGCGGACCCTCCGCCGGTTTCGCTTTATCAAGACATCCCCTCTATGAAAAGCCTCTACCAATCCACGATTTCCTCCCTGCCACTGCTCGGCCGCGGCAAGGTCCGCGACAACTACGCCGTCGGCGACGACAAGATCCTGATCGTCACCACCGACCGCCTCTCGGCCTTCGACGTCGTCATGAACGAGCCGATCCCGGGCAAGGGCATGGTCCTCAACCAGATGAGCGACTTCTGGTTCGAGAAACTCGGCCACATCGTGCCGAACCACCTGACCGGCGTGGCGCCGGAATCGGTGGTGACGCCGGAGGAAGTGGAGCAGGTCAAGGGCCGCGCCGTGGTCGCCAAGCGCCTGAAGCCGATCCTGGTCGAAGCCGTGGTGCGCGGCTACATCATCGGTTCGGGTTGGAAGGACTACCAGGCCACCGGCGCGATCTGCGGCATCCAGCTGCCGGCCGGCCTGCGCCAGGCCGACAAACTGCCGCAGCCGCTGTTCACCCCGGCCGCCAAGGCCGACCTGGGCGAGCACGACGAAAACATCAGCTTCGAAGACATGGAGCAGCGCATCGGCGCTGAACTGGCCGCCAAGATCCGCGACATCGCGATCCAGCTGTACACCACCGCCGCCGAGTACGCGGCCACGCGCGGCATCATCATCGCCGACACCAAGTTCGAGTTCGGCCTGGACGACAACGGCGTGCTGCACCTGATGGACGAAGTCCTGACCGCCGATTCCTCGCGCTTCTGGCCGGCCGATTCGTACGCGCCGGACATGTCGCCGCCGTCGTTCGACAAGCAGTTCGTGCGCGACTACCTGGAAACGCTGAAGGACTGGAACAAGACCCCGCCGGCGCCCGCGCTGCCGCAGGACGTGATCGACAGGACCCAGGCCAAGTACTTCGAAGCCATCGAGCGCCTCACCGGCGAGAAGCTGAAGGTCTGAGATGACGGACCAAAACAAGCCACTGGTCGGCGTGATCATGGGTTCCAGCAGCGACTGGGACGTGATGAAGAACGCCGTCGACATCCTCAAGCAGTTCGGCGTGCCGCATGAGGCGCAGGTGATCTCGGCGCACCGCATGCCGGACGAGATGTTCGCGTATGCGGGCAGCGCGCGCGCGCGCGGACTGCGCGCGATCATCGCCGGCGCCGGCGGCGCGGCCCACCTGCCGGGCATGGTGGCCGCCAAGACCATCGTGCCGGTGCTGGGCGTGCCGGTGCCGTCCAAATACCTGCGCGGCGAGGACTCGCTGCTGTCGATCGTGCAGATGCCCAAGGGCGTGCCGGTGTCGACCTTCGCCATCGGCGAGGCCGGCGCCGCCAACGCCGCGCTGACCGCGGTCGCCATGCTGGCCGCCACGGACGATGCGCTGGCCGCGCAACTGGAAGACTTCCGCGCCCGGCAGACCGCCGCGGCGCAAGCCATGATTCTGCCTGCTTGATATGAGTGATTCCGCATTCCTGCCGTCCGCCGATCCGTCCACCTGGCTGGGCGTGATGGGCGGCGGCCAGCTCGGCCGCATGTTCGCCCAGGCCGCGCAAGCGATGGGCTACAAGGTCGCGGTGCTCGAGCCGAGCGCCGACTGCCCCGCCGGCCAGGTCGCCGAGCGTTTGGTCGAGGCCGGCTACGAAGATGCCGCCGGCCTCGACCAGCTGGCGGCGCAGTGCGCGGCCGTCACCACCGAATTCGAGAACGTGCCGGCCGCCAGCCTGTCGCGCCTGGCCGAACGCGTCTTCGTGGCGCCGAACGCCCACGGCGTCTCGGTGGCGCAGGACCGCATCGCCGAAAAATCCTTCTTCGTGGCCTGCGCCGCCAAGTCCGGCGTGATGCCGGCGCCGCACAAGGTCATCGCCGTCGACGCCGACATCGACGCCATCGGCGACGACCTGCTGCCCGGCATCCTGAAAACCGTGCGCATGGGCTACGACGGCAAGGGCCAGGTGCGCGTGCGCACGCGCGCGGACGTGCGCGCGGCCTTCGAATCGATGGGGCAGGTGACCTGCCTGCTCGAGCAGATGCTGCCGCTGGCCTACGAGGTGTCGGTGCTCACCGCACGCGGCGCGGATGGTGCATCGGTCGTCTACCCGATCGCCGAGAACGTGCACCGCGACGGCATCCTGTTCACCACCACCGTGCCCGGCCCGAACGTCTCCAGCGAATGCGCGCGCAAGGCGCAGGACGCCGCGCGCGCGATCGTCGCCGAGCTCGGCTACGTCGGCGTGCTGTGCATCGAGTTCTTCGTGCTGACCGATGGCTCGCTGGTCGTCAACGAAATGGCGCCGCGTCCGCACAACAGCGGCCACTACACGATCGACGCCTGCGTCACCAGCCAGTTCGCCCAGCAGGTGCGGGCGATGGCGCGCCTGCCGCTGGGCGATTGCCGTCAGCATTCCCCGGCCGTCATGCTGAACATCCTCGGCGACGTCTGGTTCGAGGGCGACAGCGACACAGTGCGCGAACCGGCCTGGGACCAGGTGCTGGCCCTGCCGGGCGCCAACCTGCACCTGTACGGCAAGAGCGACCCGCGCCGCGGCCGCAAGATGGGGCACGTGACCTTCGTCGCGCCGACTTTGGCGCAAGCCCGGCAGCAGCTGCAAGCCGCCTGCGCGATCCTGGGAATCGAGCTGTGACCCGCGCTGTGACCCGCGCTGTGACCGATATGCAGGACCAGGACATCATCGACGTCATCGATGATGCGGCGCGCGCTCTGGAAGCCGGCCGCCTGGTGGCCGTTCCGACCGAGACCGTGTACGGCCTGGGCGCCGACGCCGAGAACCCGCAGGCCGTCGCCGCCATCTACGCCGCCAAGGGCCGGCCGCAGGATCACCCGGTGATCGTGCACGTCGCGCCCGGCGCGGAGCTCGATTACTGGTGCGCCGACGTCCCGCCGCAGGCGCGCCAGCTGGCCGAGGCCTTCTGGCCCGGTCCGCTGACGATGATCCTCAAGCGCGCCGCCCACATCCCGGACGCGGTCTCCGGTGGCCAGGATACGGTCGGCATCCGCTGCCCGTCGCACCCGGTGGCGATCCGGCTGCTGCAAGCCTTCAAGGGCGGCAAGGGCGGCATCGCGGCGCCCTCGGCCAACAAATTCGGCCACGTCAGCCCGACCACGGCGCAGCACGTGCGCGACGAGTTCGGCGACGATATCGGGCAGCACGGTCGCATCGCTGCCGTGCTGGACGGCGGCCAGAGCCAGGTCGGCATCGAGTCCACCATCGTCGACATGTCGCGCCTGGCCACGCACGGCCCGGTGCTGCTGCGTCCGGGGCACATCTCGGCGGAGGCGATCGCGGCCGTCATCGGCGAATTGCCGGCCCGTCCGGATGGCGCCGCCCCACGCGCGTCCGGCACCCTCGAATCGCACTATGCGCCGCACACGCCGGTCGCGATGCAGGACACGGCCGCGCTCGCCGATACCCTGGCGCGCCTGCAGGCGGCCGGGCGCAAGGTCGCGCTGATCCATTATTCACCGCTGCCAGCGACACACGCACAGGTCGAGCTGCCGGCCACGCCGGACGGGTTCGCGTACGCCTTGTACGCGGCGCTGCGCGCGATGGACGACGCCGGCGCCGACGTGATCCTGGTCGAAGCCCCGCCCCAGGACGGTGCCTGGCTGGGCGTCAACGACCGCCTGCGCCGCGCCGCGCACGGGTCGACGGGGATCGTGCACGGGCTGATCAACGACACGCCGAATCTGTGATTGCGCCGGGCCTGTCGCGTTAACGCCGCTTTTTACACAGACCCTGCAGCTTTCTTAAGTTCCCGTAGGACAACGAGGTGTGCATTGCTATAATTCCCAGCGCTAACCGGGTTCGGCCGCACCGTACCGGCGACGTTGTCGCGTGCGCACGCCCGGACCGTTTTCTATATACAACCGTGCTGAACACTGGCATATTAATGACGACGAATTAGCACGAGCGTTCGTTTCAAAGAACAAATTATTTAGGAGACAAAATGCGTAAGACTTCATATGCGCTCGCGCTGCTGGCCGCGGCTGCCCTCGCGGCTTGCGGCGGTAACGGACCCAGCGCTGGCAACCAGACCTTCGCGACCAAATACAGCCAGCAAGTCGTCTTCGGCGACAGCTTGTCCGACGTTGGCACCTACGCCGTCGGCGGCATCGCGCTCATGGGCGGCGGCACCTACACCATCAACGGCGACAATACCTCGGTCAATCCTGAACTGACCGGCAAGAACTACACCGCGCTGATCGCGGCCCAGCTGAGCCTGCCGGCGCCGTGCGCCGCCCAGACTGGCCTGATGGGTACGGCCTCGACCAACCCGGTGCTGAACTTCTCGGTGCCGGTGACCTATCACGCAGATTGCTATAACTACGCCCAAGGCGGCGCGCGCGTGACCGAAGCGGTCGGCCCGGGCAACGCGGCCCTGGTCGCGCCGGGCGCGATGACGATCGGCGCGACCACCGTGCCGGTCGTGAACCAGATCGCCAACCACCTGAAAAAAGTCGGCGGCAAATTCAAGGGCGACGAGCTGGTCATCGTCATGGCCGGCGGTAACGATGCGCTGGAACTGCTGGGCGAACTGACGGCCGGCGCGACCGCCGCCGGCGGCCAGGCGCTGGCGCAGAGCCTGGTCACGCAACTGGCGCCGGGTACCACCAACCCGGCCACCGGCGCGGCCGCGATCGGCGCCGCGATCCAGGCGCAAGCCGCCAAGAGCAGCGACGCCACCGCGATCATCCAGGCCGCCATCGGCGCCGCCGCCATGAACGGCAATACGGCCGCCGTGGCCAACGCCGCCACGATCGGCGCCACCGCCGGCGCCGCCGCGCAAGCCGCCGGCCTGAAATACCAGACCGACAATGCCGCCATCCTGGTGACCAAGATGGGCACCGCCGGCGCGCAGCTGGGCGCCCTGGTCGAGCAGCAGATCGTCGCCAACGGCGCGACCCACGTCGTCGTCAACAACCTGCCGGACGTGTCGATCTCGCCGTCGGCGCTGTCGCAGTCGGCCGACACGCAAAAGCTGATCGCCACCATGGTCTCGACCTTCAACAACCAGCTGAAGTCGGCCGTCGGCAGTGATGCCAAAGTGCTGTACGTCGACCTGGCGGCGATCAGCCACGACCAGGCCACCAATCCGAAGCCGTATGGCCTGACCAACACGACCACGCCGGCCTGCGACCTGAGCGCCGCCAAGAATCCGCTCGGCTCGTCGCTGGTCTGCAACGGCAAGAACCTGGTCGCCGGCGACGTCAGCCACTACATGTTCGCCGACGCGGTCCACCCGACCCCGTTCGAGTACGCGCTGATCGCCCGCTACGTCCTCGAGCAGATGAGCGTCAAGGGCTGGCTGTAATCCTCACGACTGGCCCGTCCGCGTGGGCGGGCCCTTCCAAGAAAAGCATCAGGAGATAACATGAAAGTTCGTTTCAACGTCGTGAAGGCGCTGGCCGCCGCCGCCATGCTGGCCGCCGCCGCGGGCGCGTCGGCCCAGCAAGCCAATACCTGGGGCGTGTCGATCGGCGCCAACCAGATCACCCCGAAAGTCGAAAGCGGCCCGATCTCGGCGCCGGCACTGCCGAACTCGCTGGGCGACGTCAGCAAGGACACCCAGCCGGTCGTCATCTTCAACTACTTCGCCACCGACCATTTCTCGCTCGAAGCCGCAGTCGGCACCCCGTACAAGCACAAGCTGTACGGCGCGGGTGCGATTTCGGGCACCGGCCAGCTGGGCACCATCGAAGCGCTGCCGCCGACCCTGTTCGTGCAGTACCGCTTCTTCGAGCCGAATGCGGTGATCCGTCCGTTCGTCGGCATCGGCGTCACCTACGCCGCGTTCCAGAAGGAAACCGGCTCGGGCACGATGACGGCGCTGACCAATCCGGGCGCGGGCGTGCCGACCACCTTCAGCATCGACAACAAGTGGACCTATTCGGGCCAGATCGGCGCGACCTGGAACATCAACGAAAAGTGGATCGCCAACGCGGCCTTCATCAAGACCCGCCTGCGCACCGACCTGCATTTCTCGACCGGCCAGTACCAGCACGTCAAGCTGGACCCGAACTCGATCATGCTGTCGGTCGGCTACAAGTTCAATCTGTAAGCTGAAAAAAGAGCCGTGCCAAAAAAAACCTGCCGCTGCGGCAGGTTTTTTTTCGACGATCGTTTGCGTTTCCGTCGTCGCGCGGACTCAGAACGCCGCGATGCCGGTCTGGGCGCGGCCCAGGATCAGCGCGTGGATGTCGTGCGTGCCTTCGTAGGTGTTGACCACTTCGAGGTTGACCATGTGGCGGATGATGCCGAACTCGTCCGAGATGCCGTTACCGCCGAGCATGTCGCGTGCGGTCCGGGCGACGTCCAGCGCCTTGCCGCAGGAATTGCGTTTCATGATCGAGGTGATTTCGACCGCGGCCGTGCCATCGTCCTTCATGCGGCCCAGGCGCAGGCAGCCTTGCAGGCCGAGCGTGATTTCGGTCTGCATGTCGGCCAGTTTCTTTTGCACCAGCTGGTTGGCGGCGAGCGGCTTGCCGAACTGCTTGCGGTCGAGCACGTACTGGCGCGCGGTATGCCAGCAGGCTTCGGCGGCGCCGAGCGCGCCCCAGGCGATGCCGTAGCGCGCCGAGTTCAGGCAGGTGAACGGACCCTTCAGGCCGCGCACCTCGGGGAAGGCGTTTTCTTCGGGGCAGAACACCTCGTCCATGACGATTTCGCCGGTAATCGAAGAACGCAGGCCGAATTTGCCGTGGATCGCCGGGGCCGACAATCCCTTCCAGCCTTTTTCCAGCACGAAGCCGCGGATCGCGCCTTCGTCGTCCTTGGCCCAGACGACGAACACGTCGGCGACCGGCGAATTGGTGATCCACATCTTCGATCCGGTCAGCGAATAGCCGCCCTCGACCTTGCGCGCGCGCGTGACCATCGAGCCCGGGTCGGAGCCGTGGTTGGGTTCGGTCAGGCCGAAGCAGCCGATCCATTCGCCGGTAGCCAGCTTGGGCAGGTATTTCTGCTTGGTCTCCTCGTTGCCGAATTCAAAGATCGGCACCATCACCAGCGAGGACTGCACGCTCATCATCGAGCGGTAGCCGGAATCGACGCGCTCGACTTCGCGCGCGATCAAGCCGTAGCTGACGTAGTTCAAGCCGGGGCCGCCGTATTGCTCGGGGATGGTCGGACCGAGCAGGCCGAGTTCGCCCATCTCGCGGAAGATCGACGTGTCCATCGCTTCATGGCGGAAGGCTTCGAGGATGCGCGGCTGCAGCTTGTCCTGGCAATAGGCATTGGCGGCGTCGCGCACCATGCGCTCTTCGTCATTCAGCTGCTCGTTCAGCAACAGCGGATCGTCCCAGTGGAACTGGGCTTTGCGGGGCGAATCGGAACGGCTCATGGGACTCCTGTCTCGGAAGAATTTTGTCACTCATTATAAAAACACCTGCCCTGAAGCGGCTTTTCAAACTGCGACAGGCATTTTCACTTTTGAACGATACCCGCAAAGCATGTCCTGTTTGCATTATCCTTCAATGATGAAAATCGGCATGCAAACGTGGGGCAGCCACGGCGATATCCGCCCGTTCATCGCGCTGGCGCAAGGATTGCAAGCGGCCGGCAACGAGGTGCACCTGGTGCTCACCAGCGTCGACAGCGGCGACTACGCGCACGTCGTCCCCGAGCATGGCCTGAAGATCACGGTGCTGGCCTCGCCGACCCTGTCGCCGGCGCAGCAAGAGGACAGCACGCGCCAGGCTCACGCCGCGCGCGACCCGTTCAAGCAGATGGCGACCATCATGCGCCAGTGCTTCGCGCCCGTCGAGGATGTCATGTTGGATGCCGCGCAAGCCCTGGCGGACGAGAACGATGTACTGATCGGCCATTTCTTCATGCACCCGCTGCAGATCGCGGCCGAGGCGGCGCGCAAGCCGTATGTCAGCGTGATGCTGTCGATCGTCGGCATCGAAAGCGCTTTCAATCATCCGCTCGGCCTGCCCGGGCTGGGCAGGATCGGCCATCGCCTGCTGTGGAAGCTGACCCGGACGCTGCTGAACCGGGTCTTCCTGCCTTATCCGAACCGCTTGCGCGCGCGGCTCGGCATGCCGCCCACGGATGACCTGCTGCGCGAGGTCTGGCTGGCGCAGACGCTCACGCTGGCGGCGGTCAGCCCGCAACTGGGCCGGGCGCAGCCGGACTGGCCGGCGCCGCTGCGCATCTGCGGCTTTCTCGACACGCCCAACCTCGCCATCGAAGGCGCGCTCCCGGAGATGCTCGGCGCTTTCCTGGCCGCCGGCGAGGCGCCGGTGTACATGACCTTCGGCAGCTGGATGCCCAAGGACGCGGCCGTCAAACCGAGGCGCTGCACCTGCTGACGCAAGCGGCGCGCACGGCAGGCTGCCGCGCCATCATCCAGAGCCCGTCCGCAGGCGACTGCGGCTTCATTGCCGACGACCGGATCCTGTACGTCGCCGCGGCGCCGCACCACGCGATCTTTCCGCATTGCCGCGCCATCGTGCACCACGGCGGCGCCGGCACCACGCAAGCGGCGACGCTGGCCGGCAAGCCGTCGATCGTCCTCGCCAATATCGGCGAACAGGAGCATTGGGGGCGGGAGCTGCGCCGGGCAGGAATTGGCGCCAGGCCGCTCAAGCGGCGCAAGACGACGCCGGCCACGCTGGCGCGGCAGATCAGGCAAGTGCTGGCGTCGCCTGGAATGGCGGCCAGGGCAGGGGAGCTTGGCGCCGCGATGCGACGGGAAAATGGCGTGGCCGAGGCGGTCGGGCTGGTCATGGCGCGCTTCGGCGCCGGCCACGAGCCGCTTGCTCAGCTGGACGCCGACAGCGCCGAAGTTGCCAACGTGGACTGAACAGCTTCGGCTTCCAGTGGGCACGGCGTGCTCGGACGTTCAAGTTCCCGCGCCGGCTGGGTGCGCGGGACGCCAAGCGCGGCGATGCGCGCATCGATATCGGCCAGCTTGCGCTGCAGCGCCTCGCGCGAAATCCTCATGGAGATGCCATGTTTCTGTCTTTGAACGCCTACCTGCGCATCGTGCGCGCCAGCGCCTGGTACGACCTGGTCGTGACCGCGCCGTTTTTAACGCCCTGGAGCTTTTCCTATGCGCAGGGCCATCTGTCGATGCTCAATGTCCGGCTCGGCGGCATGGCGCTGCCGGTTTTCGGCGCCTTCCAGACGCTGTTCGTCTGCCTGATGGGCAGCGTCGTGCTGGTGTGGTCGCTGGCGCGGCTGCATGCGCCCAGCATCGCGGGCGGACGCTTCGACGGTATGGCGCGCCTGCTGTTTGCGCTGTGGATGGCGTGGACGCTGGCCCTCACCGGCGCGCCCTTGCTGTGGCTGTTCATCGTGCCCGAGTGCGCCTGGGGCGTAGCGCAGTTTCTGCCTGTAAAACAGATGGCCCGGCGCAGCCCGGCCTGACGCGGCCCGGCCTGACGCGGCCCGGCCTAGCGCGGCCCGGCCTATCGCGCCGCGGTACTGCCGAATTTCCCGCCGTGGAAAATCAGCGCCGGCTGCGCGTCGACTTCGCATTCCTCGACTTCGCCGACGAAGATCACGTGGTCGCCTTCCGGATAGCGGCTGCGGTTGTGGCATTCGAACCAGGCTGTGACGCCTTTCAGGATCGGCTGGCCGGTGCGCGACAGTTCGAACTCGGTGCTGGCGAACGGGTCTTCGGTGCGGCGCGAAAAGCGGCGCGCGATGTCTTCCTGGCCGGCGGACAGCACGTTGATCACGTAGTGCGAGTTGCCGCTGAAGATGGGCAGGCTGTTGGCGCCGTTGGACAGGCTCCACAGCACCAGCGGCGGCTCCAGCGAGACCGAATTGAAGGAACTCGCGGTCAGGCCGCGGAAGCTGCCGTCGGCCAGGCGCGTGGTGATCACGGTGACGCCGGTGGCGAATTGGGACAGGGCCTGGCGGAAGTGAGCGGAATCGAAGGCGCGCTCGCCGGCGCGGGGGGAGCTGGTGTTCATTTGCGCATTATGCCATCAATGCCGGGCAGGTTCGCGGGTCAGCTTGTCACCCGAAATGTGCACAGGGGCGCTTTCGGTTAGAGTAAATCCATGAACAACCTATTATTTGTCGAGGTGTGCATATGAGCGAGCGAACCGAAGTGGCGATCCTGGGCGGAGGCTGCTTCTGGTGTTTGGAAGCGGTGTACCTGGAGGCGCGCGGCGTGACGCGGGTGGAATCGGGCTACATGGGCGGCGCGGCCCCGAACCCGACCTACGAGCAGGTATGCGGCGGCGCGACCGGACATGCCGAAGTCGTGCGCCTGGAATTCGACCCGGCCGTGATCGCCTATCGCGACATCCTGGAAATCTTTTTCACGATCCACGACCCGACCACCCTGAACCGCCAGGGCAACGACGTCGGCACCCAGTACCGCTCGGCGATCTTCACCACCTCGCCCGAACAGGACGCGACCGCGCACAAGGTCATGGCCGAGATGGCGCACGTGTGGGATGCGCCGATCGTCACCGAGATCCGCCCGCAGGAGACCTGGTACAAGGCCGAGGACTACCACCAGAATTACTTCGCCCAGCACCCGCTGCAGGGCTACTGCGCCTTCGTCGTGGCGCCGAAGGTGAGCAAGTTCCGTGCGATGTTTGCGCAGCGGGTGAAGTAAAGTAAAAGCAGGTTGGCGTGATCGATGCTCCCGGCATCAGTCACCCACCCTATGGCCTCTGCATCACTTGTACATGTAATTGCGCGACCACGGAATCTGCTTCGGATCCTGCCCCGCCTTGCCGCACACGATCTGGTACAGGCTGATCCAGTCATGCGCGAAAGCGTAGGCGCAGCCGGCCAGGTAGACGTGCCAGATGCGGAAGGTTTTCGGATCGACGGTCGGGCGGATGCGCTCGGCGTTGTCCTCGAAGTTCTCGGCCCACAGTTCGCAGGTGCGCGCGTAGTGACGGCGCAGGTTTTCGACGTCGCGCACTTCCAGGCCGCCCTGCTGCATGGTGCGGATCACGGTCGACAAGTGGCCCAGCTCGCCGTGCGGGAACACGTACTTGTCGATGAATTCGCCGCCGCCGTAGGGGCTGGCGCGCTGTTCGATGTCGGTCGTGGTGATGCCGTGGTTCATGACCAGGCCATCGTCGGCCAGCAGCTTGTCGATGCGGTTGAAGTATTCCGGCAGATTGTCGACGCCGACGTGCTCGAACATGCCGACGCTGGTGATGCGGTCGAACGTGCCGCTGACGTCGCGGTAGTCCTGCAGGCGGATCTCGATCCGGTCCTGCAGGGCGGCCTGGGCCACGCGCTCGCGCGCCATTTCGTACTGGCGCTCGGACAAGGTGACGCCGACCACGCGCGCGCCGAACTTCGAGGCCGCGCGGATCGCCAGCGCGCCCCAGCCGCAGCCGATGTCGAGCAGGGTGTGGCCCGGCTGGACGCCGATCTTAGTCAGGATGTGGTCGATTTTCTTTTGCTGGGCCGTGGCGAGATCCTCGTCGCCGTTCTCGAAGTAGGCGCAGGAATACACCATGGCCGGGTCGAGGAACTGCTGGTAGAACTCGTTCGAGACGTCGTAGTGGTAGCGGATCGACTCGGCGTCCTTTTCCTTGGTGTGCGCCGCGAACAGGTTCATGGCGGCGCTGGCGACGCGGCTGCTGCGCGGCGGCTTGCCCGTGGATTCGGCCAGCAGGCTGCCGATGTGGATCATGTCGGCCGAGCGTCCTTCGATCTCGAGCTGGCCCTCGACATAGGCCTCGCCGAGGCTGTCCAGGGTGGGCGTCAGCAGGTAGCGCAGTGCGCCCATGTTCGGCACCCGGATCTTGACGCGCGGCTGCTCGGACGACAGGTCGACCTGTTCGCCGTTCCACAATTCCACACGCAGCGGCAAGTCGTATTTGTCACGGATGCCTGAGGTCCAGGCGGCTAGCTTCATTTGATCGAACACGCGCATTCCTCCGAAGAGGTCGGACCGGCCCCATGCGGCCCTACCGACCTTATGGTTGCAAACGTTGCCGCGCCCAGCTTCCATCTTCCTGCCGCGTGTAGACGATGCGGTCATGGAAGCGTGAACGCCTCCCTTGCCAGAACTCGATGCGTTCAGGCTCCAAGCGAAACCCGCCCCAGTTGGCTGGACGCGACGGTGCTTCGCCGTATTGACGCGCGACCTCCTCGTAGTTATGCTCGAGGCTGGCGCGATTGGCGATCGGCGCACTTTGTCGGGACGCGATCGCCGCCAGCCGGCTTTTCAGGGGCCGGCTGTTGAAATACTTGTCGCTTTCCTCGGCACTCGTGCGTTCGACCCTGCCTTCGATCCGCACTTGCCGTTCAAGTTCACGCCAAAAGAATAGCAGACATGCAAACGGTTTGCTGGCAATCTGCTTGCCTTTTTGGCTATCGTAATTCGTGTACCAGGTAAAACCGCGCGCGTCGAACTGCTTGACCAGCACGATGCGCGAGGTCGGGCGGCCATCGTCGTCCACGGTCGACACGCCCATCGCGTTCGGCTCGTTTACCTCGGCCTTCAGGGCTTCTTCGAACCAGCGCGTGAATTGCTGGATCGGGTCGTCGGCGACGTCGTTCTCGTCCAGCTGGGCATGGCCGTAATCCTTGCGCAGGTCGGCCACGCGATCGCCGATCGCGCCGCCGGGCGCCGTTGTGACCGCGGTTGCGGTTGCGGCTGCGGGCGCAGGCACCGCATCGCATGATGCCGGCGCGGCCGTCGGGTCGATGCCGCGGCGGCGGCGCATCGCCTGGCCAAGCTGGTCCATCTGCTGGGCATCAAACAGGCGCAGCGCCATCGGCGCAATGATGCCTTCCTCGCGTTCCATGTGGCTCAGGTAGCGCTGTACGAAGCGCTGCACGATGCTGGTGGACAGATGCGTGGCGCTGCCATCGACAATCAAGGCGAGCTGCTCGTGCAGGTCCTGCCACATCGCATCCATGTCCTTGTGGTCTTGCAGGATGGTCGGCGCCAGCGCCTGCAGCGTGGCCGCGTCCTCGCCCCGCGCGACCGCGGTCAGCATCGGGATCAGGTCCTGTTCCTCGTCGTCGTGGTGCAGGTGGGCGGCCTTGTCGAAGTACTTCAGCACGGCGGCTGCGGCCTGGCGCGCCTGTTCGTCGGCGCCATGTTCGGGAAGATGCGCCAGCAGCTTTTCCAGCGTCGCCAGCTGCTTGCGGATGCGGCCGTGGCAGTGTTTGAGGACGGCGACCGGCTGGTCGAAATCGGGGGCGGTGTCATGCAGAGGCTGGTTCATGGTGCGGTATCGGTGCTGTTGATGAGCTGTTGTCGAGTACTGTTGCTGAGGTACAAAAACTGAAGGCAAATATTTGGTTGACTGAAAGTTATTTTAGAGCAATGAGTGCGGTTCCGTCCGGTAAAATGGCAGGATCATGACGACTCTTCCTACTTCTCTCTTTACCCCGGCTGCTGTCGATTTGCGCAATGAGCTGAGCGACGAAGTCGACTTTGAACGCCGCTTCGGCGGTATCGCCCGTCTCTACGGTGAGCCTGCGCTCGAACGATTCCGGACGGCGCACGTTTGCGTGGTCGGTGTCGGCGGCGTCGGCTCCTGGATCGTCGAGGCGCTGGCGCGCAGCGCGGTCGGCCGCCTGACCCTGATCGACCTCGACAACGTGGCCGAATCGAACATCAACCGCCAGATCCAGGCGCTGTCGAACACGGTCGGCATGCCCAAGATCGAAGCGCTCAGGCAGCGCATCGCGCTGATCAACCCCTACTGCGAAGTCGAGCTGGTCGAGGATTTCATCGACCCCGACAACATCGCCCGGATGATCGGCACCGATCGTTTCGACTACGTGGTCGACGCCATCGACAGCGCCAAGGCCAAGGCCGCGCTGATCGCCCACTGCAGCGAGCACGCGGTGCCGCTGGTGGTGATCGGCGGCGCCGGCGGCCTGATCGATCCGACCCTGGTCGAGATCCGCGACCTGGCGCGCACCGAGCAGGAGCCGCTGCTCAAGCGCGTGCGCAAGATCCTGCGTGCACGCTACGGCTTTGCCAAGGGCGAGAAGAACAAGTACCACATCGACGCCGTGTTCTCGATGGAGCCGCTGCGTTACCCGGATGCGGGCGACGCCTGCGCGATCGATCCCAACAGCATCACCGGCCTGAACTGCGCCGGCTTCGGTTCCAGCATGGTGGTCACCGCCACCTTCGGCATGGTCGCCGCCGGGCACCTGCTGCGCAAGCTGGCCGAGCAGGCCAAGGCCGTAGTGGCCGCCGCATCGGTCGCCGCGCCGGCGCCGCAGCATGTCGCCGACGTGGCGCAGGCCGCTGGGCAAGCGGAAGAGGCCTTGTTATCATAGGACCAGTTTTCTACTGATTCGTGAAAGAGGCTCCATGATCCGTCGTATCGCCCTCGTCGGCCTGCTGCTGGCTGCGGCCGCCGCCAACGCCCAGGACTCGACCGCGCCGAAAGACCCGGCCGGCGCCACCGCAACCGCCGCCACCCCGGCCAATCCCGCCAATCCGGTCACCCCCGCCGCCCCCGCCACCCCCGAGGCGCAGGCGCCGCAGGGCCCGCACGTGCAAGTCATCGACCAGGTGGTCGGCAAGGGCAAGGAAGCCGCGGTCGGCAACAAGGTGACCGTCAACTACACCGGCTGGCTGTACAAGCCGATGGCCGCCAAGCAGCGCGGCCGCAAGTTCGATTCCTCGCTGGACGCCGGCCGCACCCCGCTCGATTTCCAGCTGGGCGCCGGCCAGGTGATCAAGGGCTGGGAGCAGGGCGTGGCCGGCATGAAGGTCGGCGGCAAGCGCACCCTGATCATCCCGAGCGAGCTGGCCTACGGCCACCGCGGCGCACCGGGCGGCAGCATCGGTCCGGATGCCGACCTGATCTTCGACGTGGAACTTCTGGACGTCAAATAAACGCAATTCAGAACCCGGAGGGCATATGCGCATCGCAAATGACGTAACGGAACTGATCGGCAACACCCCGCTGGTGCGCATCCGCCGGCTGGCGCGCGACGCGTCGGCGGAAGTCGTCGCCAAGCTGGAGTTCTACAATCCGGCGCACAGCGTCAAGGACCGGATCGGCTGGGCCATGATCGAAGCGGCCGAACAGGCCGGCAAGATCGGGCCCGACACCACCATCGTCGAGCCGACCAGCGGCAACACCGGCATCGCGCTGGCGATGGTGTGCGCGGCGCGCGGCTACCGCTGCAAGCTCGTCATGCCGGATACCATGAGCAACGAGCGGCGCATGCTGCTGCGCGCCTACGGCGCCGAACTGGTGCTCACGCCCGGTGCGGAAGGCATGCTGGGGGCGATCCGCAAGGCCGAGGAAATCGTGGCCGGCGATCCGACCTGCTTCATGCCGCAGCAGTTCAACAACCCGGCCAACCCCGAGGTGCACCGCCGCACCACCGCCGAGGAAATCTGGCGCGACACCGACGGCAAGGTCGACATCATGGTGGCCGGCGTCGGCACCGGCGGCACGATCACCGGCGTGGCCGAAGTGCTCAAGCAGAGGAAGCCCGGCTTCAAGGCGATCGCGGTCGAACCGGAAGCCTCGCCGATGCTGTCCCAGGGCGCCAAAGGCCGCCACCAGATCCAGGGCATCGGTGCCGGTTTCGTGCCGGACGTGCTCAACACCCACGTCTACGACGAAGTCATCGCCGTGCCCGACCAGATGGCGTTCGAGACCGCGCGCCTGGCCGCGCGCGAGGAAGGGCTGCTGGTCGGCATCTCGTCCGGCGCCGCGCTGTGGGCGGCGCTGCAGGTCGCGCGCCGGCCAGAGAACGCGGGCAAGCTGATCGTCGTGATCATCCCTTCTTTTGGGGAGCGCTATCTCAGCACGGCGCTGTTCGCCGACCTGGCCGGCTGAGCCGGGGTTTATCGAGCGTCCAAAACAAAACGGCCTGCGTTCTGCAGGCCGTTTCTTTATATCGAGCGGCGTTCAATGCGCGTGCGGATGCGCATGATCGTGGTCGTGATCGTGATCGTGATCGTGCGCATGGTCATGATCGTGATCATGATCGTCGTGCGCGTGCGCGTGCGCGCTGAGCCCGTCGTGCAGCGCGCAGTTGTCGTGCCGGGTCGTGCCTTGCTCGACCTGCAGCGTGGTGTGGTGGATCGAGAAATCCGCGCGCAGCTTGCCGACGATGGCGTCGAGCGCCGCGTCGCCCGGGTAACCGCCCGGCATCACCAGGTGCGCCGTCAGCGCGGTCTCGGTGGTGCTCATCGCCCAGATATGCAGATCGTGCACCTCGGTCACGCCCGGCTGGTCGGCAAGATAGGCGGTGATTTCGCTCGCGTCGACGCTGGCCGGCACGCCCGCCAGCACCATCTGCAGCGATTCCCTCAAGAGCGACCACGTCCCGACCACGATCGTCACCACCAGCAGCAGGCTGACCGCCGGGTCGAGCCAGGCCCAGCCGGTGTACTTGACGACCAGGCCCGACACCACCACCCCCAGCGACAGCACGGCGTCGGCCGCCATGTGCTGGTAGGCGCCGCGCACGTTGATGTCGCCCTTGCTGCCGGCCACGAACAGCCAGGCCGAGAAGCCGTTGACCAGCACGCCGATCGCGGCCACGATCGAGACCGTGCCGCCTTCGACCGCGACCGGATGCAGGATGCGCTGCACCGCTTCCAGCGCGATCGCCCCGCTCGCGACCATCAGCAGCAGGGCGTTGGCCAGCGCCGCCAGGATGCTGGTGCCGCGCAGGCCGTAGGTGAAGCGGCGGGTCGGGGCGCTTTTCGTGAGCAGCGCCGCGCCCCAGGCCAGGCCGAGTCCGAGCACGTCGGACAGGTTGTGGCCGGCGTCGGCCATCAGCGCGGTCGAGTTGGCGATGAAGCCGTAGACGAACTCGATGGCGACGAAAGCCGTGTTCAGGGCGATCGCGATGGCGAAGGCGCGGCCGTTGTCGGCGCCCGAGGTCGGGTGGTGATGGTGGTGGCCATGGTCGTGGCCGTGGTGGTGATGGAGACTCATGCGTCCAGTCCGTTGTTGGGTATGGGTTCGGCGATGTGTTCGAACATGTTGGCGAGCAGGCTGCTGATGTGAGCGTCGGCAGCCGCGTAGAACACCTGCTTGCCCTGGCGCTCGGCCTTGACGATGCGGGCCGCGCGCAGCAGGCGCAGGTGGTGGCTGACGAGCGAGCTCGACAGGTCGAGGCGCGCCGCGATGTCGCTCACCGCGATCGGCTGCGCCAGGCAGGCCAGCACGATGCGCAGGCGGGTCGGGTCGCCCAGCAGGTGGAACAGATCGGACAGTTCGTCGACGCGGTGATCGATATCGGTAGGGAAGCTCATGTTTAACATGTGAAGAACTGTTCACATGTTAGGGGCTTACGAGGGCGGGGGCAAGGCTAAAGTGCGAAAATTACCGAGGTGTAATACTGAGGTGTGGCAAAAAGGCGGCGGCCGGGGAGGCCGCCTTGCGGGTCGATCAGTGCTCGATCAGCGCTTGGGCCGCAGGTAGCCGTGCATCGCCAGCCAGCGCGCATAGTCGTCGAACCAGCCGGTGCTGGTGGTGCTCTTCTGGTACATGCCGAAGCCATGGCCGCCCTGTTCGTACAGGTGGAACTCGACCGGGCGCTTGACGCCGCGCCAGCTGTCGATCAGGCCGAAGCCGCCGTTGCCGAACAGCGGATCGTCGGCGGCCAGCGCGACGAACAGCGGCGGCGCGTCGTTCGGGGCCGTGACCGGCGCCAGCGGCCCGTAGATGGTGGCGATGAAGGCCGGCTTGACGTCCGGCGCGTGCAGCGCGGTCGCCAGCGTCAGCATGGCGCCGGCCGAGAAGCCGACCATGCCGACGCGGTCGGGATCGACGTGCCAGGTCTTCGCGCGCGTGCGCACCAGCGCGAACGCGGCGCGCGCGTCGGCGATCTGCGGCGCGTATTCCACGGCCGGGTCGCGCTGCACCGGCGGCTTGGCCGCGCCGGAGAACATCTGCGCCATCGAGCGCTCGAAGCCGGCCATGTCGGCCGGGGTCTGCACCAGGCGGTACTTCAGCACGAAGGCGGCGACGCCCTTGTCGGCCAGGGCCTTGGCCACGTCCCAGCCCTCGTTGTTCATCGACAGCGTGCGAAAGCCGCCCCCGGGCGCGACGATCACCGCGGCGCCGCTGGCCTTGGCGGGATCGGGCAGGAAGGGCGTCAGCGTGGCCACGGTGACGTTACGGGCGAACACGCTGCCGTACTGGCTGTGCCAGCTTTCCTGCACGGTCGCGCCGGGCAAGGGGCCGGTGCCGAGTACGATCGCGTCCGGCTGGGCCGGTATCGCGATCGGGGTCATCTTGTCGTTCTGCGCGAAGGCGCTGCTGCTTGCGCCGAGCGCGCAGCCCAGGGAAAAGGCCAGGGCCAGGCCTTGGGCCAGTTTGCGGATCGTCGTCATCGTCGGGTCTCCATTGTTGAATTCATTTATCCAGCACCACGGTGCGGCTCAGCACCAGCGGGGCTTCCTGCGTCGTTGCGCTAGAGCCCGGCTGGCCCGAGCCGACGCTCAGCTTGTACGCGCCCGGCGTCAGCTGGCGCACGCCGTCGCGCGTGACGAAACTCAGGTCGCGCGGCGACAGTTTGAAACTGATGCGACGGCGCTCGCCGGCCTTGAGCGGCACGCGCTGGAAGCCGCGCAGCGCCAGCCGTGGCGCGCCTTCGAAGCCGGGCGGCGTCAGGTACAGCTGGGCGACTTCGACGCCTTCGCGCGCACCGGTGTTGGCGACTTCGGTGCTGACCACCACGCCCTTGTCCACCGCGCCGCCGACCGGCTCCACGCGCAGCGGCATGTAGCTGAAGGTGGTGTAGCTCAGGCCCGCGCCGAACGGATACACCGGCGTGCCGGCATAGTAGCGGTAGGTGCGGCCCTTCATCGTGTAGTCGTCGAAGGGCGGCAGGTCGGCCAGCGAGCGGTAGAAGGTCAGCGGCAGGCGCCCGCCCGGCTCGGCGCGGCCGGCCAGCACGTCGGCGACCGCGAGGCCACCCGACTGGCCCGGATACCAGGCTTCCAGGATCGCGCCTGCATTCTCCTTGGCCCACGACAGGTCGAGCGCGCTGCCGTTCATCAGCACCACCACCAGCGGCTTGCCCAGCGCCTTGGCCTGCTCCAGCAGGTGGCGCTGGTCGGCCGGCAGGTCGAGCGAGGTCTTGTCGCCGCCCGAGAAGCCCTCGGTCTTGATCGCCATCTCTTCGCCTTCGAGGTCCGAGGTCAGGCCGACCACGGCGACGATGACGTCGGCCTCGCGCGCGCCCGCGGCCAGGTCGGCGTCCGGGCTGGTCGATACGCGCTTCCAGAACAGGCCGGGCACGCCCGAGCCGCCGGTCTCGGCCTGGAAGTGCAGCGGGTAGCGCTCGCCCTTCTCGAGCTTCACGTCGGTGAGCTGGAGCGGCTCGCCCCATTTCGAATACTCGGCGGCTTTCACGGCGGGCTTGGCGCCGACCGTCAGCTCGCCCTGCACGCCGCTGACGCCGATGCGATAGGTGCCGCTTTCGGGTGCGACCAGGTAGCCGGTCCAGACCACCTTGTTGCGGTCGGCGACGCCCTTCAGTTCGAGCGCATGCGATTCCAGGCCCGGCTCGGTGCGGGTGGCGGCCGGCTTGCCCTCGAAGCCGCTGGCGGCGGCGTTGAAGTACTCGGCGCGCAGGCCCGGCTTGCCGTCCGGCGTCTGCAGGGCGGAGGCCGGCACCGGATCGCCGTCGGTGATCGAGGCGCCGGCCGGGATCAGGCGGATGCTGGCCTGCGGCAGCGCGCGATGCAGGCCGTCCAGCACCGACACCGGCGGTGCCGACTGGGTCGACGAATAATTCCCGCGCAGCACACGGGTGGCGTCGGCCAGTGGCCCGATCACGGCCAGCTTCACGCCCGGCTTGAGCGGCAGCACGCCGTCGTTCTTGAGCAGCACCATGCTCCCGACCGCGGCCTTGAGTGCCAGCGCCTGGTGCTCGGGCGTGTTGATCGCGCTGACCGGGACTGGCTTGGCATCGCGTCCGGGCAGGCCGGCCAGGTCGCCGTTGCGGTAGCGCGCCGAGAACAATCGCACCAGCGCGCGGTCGATGTCGTCCGTGCCGATCAGGCCGCGCTGCCAGGCTTCCTTGTAGCGTGCGCTCAAGCCCGGCACGTCGCCCAGCGTCTGCGTGTTGCACTCGTTGTCGGTGCCGGCCTTCAGGGCCACGGCCACCGCGGCGGCCGGATCGGTCGCGTACTTGTGGCGCTCCGAGATGTCGGTGACGGCGTCGCAGTCCGACACCACGTAGCCCTTGAAGCCCCACGCCTCGCGCAGGTGTTCCTTCATCAGGATCTCGCTGCCGCAGGCCGGCTGGCCGTTGATGCGGTTGTAGGCGCACATGATCGAGCCGGCCTTGGCATCGACGATGGCGGCGCGGAAGGCCGGCAGGTAGGTGTCCTCGAGGTCGTGGCGCGACACGAACACGTCGGCCACGTGGCGCGTCGATTCCGGCCCGCTGTGCACGGCGAAGTGCTTGGGCGTCGCGATCACGTTCGGCAGTTCGGCGTTCGGTCCCTGCATGCCCTGGACGAAGGACACGCCCAGCGTCGCGGTCAGATACGGGTCTTCGCCATAGGTTTCCTGGCCGCGGCCCCAGCGCGGATCGCGGAAGATGTTGATGTTCGGCGACCAGGTATCGAGCCCGGTGCCGATCTTGCCCAGGTGGCCGGTCTGGCGGCCCAGGGTGTGCAGCGCGCGCACCTCGACGCTGATGGCGGCGGCGACATCGTGCACCAGCGGCGCGTCGAAACTGGCGGCCAGGCCGATCGGCTCGGGGAAGTTGGTGGTCGGGAGCGGACCGAGCGCGCCGTGCAGCGACTCGGTCCACCAGTTGTAGGCGGGGATGCCCAGGCGCGGCACGCTAGGTGCCACGTTCAGCAGCTGGCCGATCTTTTCGTCGAAGCTCATGCGCGCGACCAGCGCGCGGGCGCGGGCGTCGGCTTCAACGCGGGCGTCCGCGCGCGCGTCGGCGGATGACGCGGCGGCGTGAGCAATCAACGGGATGAGCGCCGCCAGCAGCAGCGTGGCTCGCTTCAGGCGCGGCTTGTCTCCTGCATGGCCAATCCTGTTGGCCTTATTCTTGTGCATGTCGGACCCTGTGGAAGTTGGGATGGCAGGCGTGAATGCCTGGAGCCTAACTGTAGTGCAGGAACCGTCGAGCGACCAATCAGTTTTTTGTGGAGACCGATACCGGTAAACGTATCAGGGCCGCGGCGCTGGCCGTGGCCCTGACGGCCTGCCTGTCCAGCGCCCTTAGCGGCGGTCGACCTGCTCGGGCTTGTTGGTGGCGGCGCGGGAGCGCCGCAGCACGATCGGCACCTGGCCAAACGAGAAGATGGCGTCGCGGCGTTGGAAATCCTCGAGCGTGCGCCCTTGCCGACCCGATCGACTGCGGCAGGCCGACGCTGGTCGCCTCATGGCACATGTTCGAGCAGTCGGGGAAGTTATTCGTGCCGCAGGCGCGCACGAACAGCTGGTACAAGAAAGCGGCTTCGTTGGAGGCGCGGCCCGAAGTCTTCGCGCTGCCACAACTCGCTGACGCTGTGTTTGGCAAAAAACTCGGGCGTGACGCGCTTGTTGGTCGCTTCCCACGACACCGCCTTGGCGCCGTTCTCGCAGAAGTCGGACGAGGACCCTGCGCGCGGATCCGGCCAGGCCCAGCCCGGGCAATCGAAGCCTTCCGGCTGGTTCACCTGCGGCATGATGGCGGTGCGGCCGTCCGACATTTCGCCTTACAGCGCCTTGGCGACCGCCTGCAGCGCACCCCAGCCGGCGGCCGGGCCGCCGTACTGGCCGATCCCGGGTACGTCCTTGCGTGTCATGCATCCTGCTGATCAATCAGAAGAATCATTCTACGTCGATGGTCAAAGTGGCCAGTTTCGAATTACACATTGCAAGATCGATCGTCGCGGCGTTCCAATGCGGACTCAGTGGCATGCCCCGCTGCCCTTGTCCGGCGGCGCCACCCCCAGCGTGGTGACCCGGCTCGACTCCAGGAATTCCCAGTCGTAGCCGCCGTCGCGCAGGCGCAGTTTCAGCACGCCGGTGCGGCTGGCGTCGCGCAGCTCGCTGTGCTTGACCGTCAGCAGGAAGGGCGTCGGGTAGGCGCCGCCGGTGCCGACCACGAACTGGCGCATGCCGCGCGCTGCGTCGACGTGGCCGTCGGCGTCCTGCGGCGCGAAGCGCTCGTAATCGTGGTCGTGCCCGGACAGCACCAGCTCGGCGCCGGCGCGATACAACAGGTCCCAGGCGTCGCGCATGATCGGCTGGCTGCCGTGTCCGCCCGAGCTGTACAGCGGGTGGTGCCAGAACGCCAGCGTGCAGCGCGCCGGGTGGCTGGCCAGGTCGGCGCGCAGCCATGCGATCTGGGCCGCGTGCGCGTCGCCCGTCACGTTGCTGTCGAGCGAAACCACGTGCCAGGCGCCGATCTCGAGGCTGTACCAGCCGTGCGCGGCGCGCGCGCCGAAGTAGCGGAAATAGGGACCGGCGCCGCGCGTGTAGTACTCGTGGTTGCCGGGCGAAGGCCAGGTACGGTCCTTGAAGCGGCCCCAGGTCGGCGCGTAGCAGTCGGTGAATTCCTTCATCGCGCCGACCGGGTAGGTGTTGTCGCCCAGGGTCAGCACCACCGCCTGCGGATCGGCCGCCAGGCCGGCGGCGACGGTGTCGGCGGTGCCGGCGGCGGCCGCGTACTTCGGGTCGGGATAGGCGCAGCGGGCGATGTCGCCGACCGCGTAGACCGTCACGCCTTCATGTGGAGTAGCCGCCGCCGAAGCGGCCGGCGCAGCATGGGCCGCGCCGCAGGCGAACATGCCGGACCAGGCGGCGAGGAGGGCGGCATGTGGCAGCCGCCGCGCCAGCAAACCCGGCATCCTTATTCGAGGAAGCGCAGCAGGCCGTTCAGGGCATGCGCCACGGTCTGTTCGCGCACCGCGTGGCGGTCGCCGGAGAACACCAGGCGTTCGGTGTGGGTGGCGCCGCCCCTGGACCAGCCGAAGCAGACCGTGCCGACCGGTTTGCCCGGCACCGCGCCGCTCGGGCCGGCGATGCCGGTGGTCGAGACCGCGACGCCGGCATTGCTGTTGGCGACCGCGCCCTCGGCCATCGCGCCGGCGACTTCGACGCTGACCGCGCCGAACTGGGCGATCAGGGCCGCCGGCACGTCCAGCATCTCGCTCTTGGAGGCGTTCGAATAGGTCACGAAGCCGCACTCGAACCAGCCGGTCGAGCCGGGAATCTCGGTGATCGCCTGGGCCACGCCGCCGCCGGTGCAGGATTCGGCGGTCGCCATCAACAGGCCCTTGGCCTCCAGCGCCCGGCCGACCTTGGCGGCCAGGTCAAGAATATCGTTCGTCACGTGTCGCTCCTCTGTCTGCGCCCGGGTTCGTATGGGGTATGTGGCGGCTTCATTCTACGCGCCCTGGCCGGCCACGGCGCCGGAAAATTAATGGAAAGCCATGCATAGTGCATTAAGATGTCGTAAATGTATTTATCGTTGACACTATTTTTTATGTTCCGTGCGACATTTCCTGCACCTCTGGGCTATCCTCATTCTCTGCGGGCCGATCCCCGCAGCTCATTTTTATTTCTGTAGGACCTGACATGCCGTGCTACCGTTTCGCGCATGACCACATGGGACCGGTCCGTTCGTGATGGCGTTCTCCTTCGCGGCCGCCCGGCCCACCCGCTGGATGGCCTTGTGCCTGCTGTTCGCCGGCGCCGTCCATGCCCAGCCTGGCGCCGGGCCTGTCGAGCGGCCCAGCCCCGAGCGCAAGACCAAGGCCGCCTACCTGTACCGTTTCGCCGCCTTCGTCGAGTGGCCGGCCGTGGCCTTCGCGCGTCCCGACAGTCCGCTCCTGATCGGCATCGCCGGCGACGACGCGCTGGCGGCGCTGGTCGAACAGTCGGTGGCCGGGCGCAGCGTGCGCGGCCATCCGCTCGCGGTGCAGCGCCTGGGACCCGGCGCCGACGCGCGTGAGCTGCACATCCTGTACGTCACCGGCCTCGATGCGCCGCCGCTGCTGGCGCAGGCGCGCGGACGCCCGATCCTGACCGTATGCGACATGCCGGACGAGCCGCTGGCCCAGGCCGATGGCTGCGTGGTCGATTTCGTCCAGGTCGGCGAACACCTGCGCTTCCACGTCGCGCGCGAGGAAGCGGCGACGGCCAAGCTGCGCATCAGCGCGCGCCTGCTGGCGGTGGCGCCATGATCCGGATGAATTCGATCCGCAAGAAGCTGGTGGCGATCGTGATGTCGACCACGCTGGCGGTGCTGCTGGTCTCGGTCGGCGTCGTGGTCGCCTACGACCTGCGCAGCTACCGCGAGGCGCAGCTCAACGACCTGTCGACCCAGGCCGAGCTGGTCGGCCACATGACCTCGGCCGCGCTGGCCTTCGACGACCCGCGCCTGGCGCGCGAGAATCTCGCCTTGCTGCGCTCGCGCCCATCGGTGCGCGCGGCCGCGATCTACGACGACACCGGCGCGCTGTTCGCATCCTACGAGGCGCCGGGGGCGTCCGCGAGCTTCCCGCAGCGTGCGGGCCAGGAAGGCCACGTGCGCGACGGCGACGACCTGGTGCTGTTCAAGCCGATAGCGGAAAACGGCGACCGCCTCGGCACCGTCTACCTGCGCTCGCACAACATGCTGATCGAGCGCATCCGCGACTACCTCCTGATCTGCGCCGGGGTGACGCTGCTGGCGCTGGTCACCGCCTTCATGCTGGTGCTGCGCCTGGGCCACACGATCACCACGCCGATCGACGCCATCACCACCATCGCGCGCGAAGTCGTGGCGCGGCGCGACTACTCGCGCCGGGCGCCGCGCATCAGCGAGGACGAGGCGGCGGCGCTGGTCGATTCGTTCAACGCGATGCTCAGCGAGATCGAGCAGCGCACCCACGCGCTGGAAGAGTCGAACCGCGAGATCGCGCGCGAGGCGCAGGAGCGCGCCCGCGCGCAGCAGGAAGTGATGCGCCTGAACCAGCAGCTCGAAGGCCGCGTGCAGGAGCGCACCATGCAGCTCGAACTGGCCAACGCCGAACTCGAACTGGCGATCGAGGAGGCGCGCGAGGCCAACCAGGCCAAGTCGGCGTTCCTGTCGTCGATGAGCCACGAACTGCGCACGCCGCTCAATGCGATTCTCGGCTTCGCCCAGATCCTGTCGTCCAACGCGATGCCGACCACGCCCGAGCAGAAGACCGAATTCGCCGGCCACATCCTCAAGTCCGGGCGCCACCTGCTCACCCTCATCAACGAGATCCTCGACCTGGCCAAGGTCGAGGCGGGCGCGGTGGCGCTGTCGATGGAGCCGGTCGACGTGGCCGAGATCCTGGCCGAGTGCCGCACCATGATCGGCCCGCTGGCGGCAGCGCGCGGCATCGTCGTGCGCTTTCCCGAGTCGCTCGGCGGCGTGGTGCAGGCCGACCGTACGCGCCTGAAGCAGGTGCTCCTGAACCTGCTGTCGAACGCGGTCAAGTACAACCGCGACGGTGGCGTGGTGACGGTCGAGTGCACCCAGGCGGGCGCGCGCCTGCGCCTGTCTGTGCGCGACACCGGCATGGGCCTGAGCTCGGACCAGCTGGCTGGCCTGTTCCAGCCGTTCAACCGGCTCGGCCAGGAAGGTGGCACGCAAGAGGGCACCGGCATCGGCCTGGTGGTCACGCGCCGCCTGATCGAACTGATGGGCGGCACGATCGGCGTGGCCAGCAGCCCGGGCGCCGGCAGCACCTTCTGGATCGAGCTGGCCACCGCCGAGCCGGAGACCCCCGCCGTGCTGCCGGCCCCGGCGCCCGGCAGCGCGGACGGCGCCGCCCCGGCGGCATCTGGCGCGCACCTGATCCTGTACATCGAGGATAATCCTGCCAACCTGCGTCTGGTGCAGGAAATCGTCGCCTACCGGCCCGACCTGCGCCTGCTGTCCGCGCCGGACGGACCGATCGGCTTGTCGCTGGCGCGCAGCCATCGCCCCGAGCTGGTCCTGACCGACCTGAATCTGCCGGGCATGAGCGGACTCGAGGTGCTGGCCGAACTGCGCCACGACCCGGCCACCGCCGCGATACCGGTGATCGCGCTGACCGCCAACGCCATGCCGCGCGATATCGAGCGCGGCCTGGCGGCCGGCTTCACGCGCTACCTGACCAAGCCGATCGACATCGAACAATTCAATGAGGCCATCGACGGCGCGCTGGCCCAGCGCGCCGCCGCCGAAAAAACAGCCCCATGAGGACAGCCCCATGATTTCGCAAACCGACATTCGCCGCGCGCGCATCCTGGTCGTCGACGACGAACCGGTGAACGTGCAGCTGCTGGAATTCCTGCTCAAGACCAGCGGCTACGAACAGGTGCAAAGCACCACCGACCCGCGCCAGGTGGCGGCGCTGCACCTGCAGTACCGCTTCGACCTGATCATCCTCGACCTGCAGATGCCGCACATGGACGGCTTCCAGGTGATGGAAGCCTTGAAGCCGATGGAGCGCGAAGCCTGGCTGCCGGTGCTGGTCGTCACGGCCGAGCCGGACAAGAAACTGGCCGCGCTGGAAGCCGGCGCGCGTGACTTCATCGGCAAGCCCTTCGACACGGTCGAGGTGCTCACGCGCATCCGCAACCTGCTGGAAGTGCGCCTGCTGCACCGCGAATCGCGCGAGCACGGCGCGCGCATGGAGCGCAAGGTGCGCGAGCGCACCGCCGAGCTGCAGCGCTTCCGCGGCGCGCTCGACGCCACCGCCGACGCCATCTTCCTGGTCGACGGGCGCAGCATGGCGATGGTCGACGTCAGCGACGGCGCCTGCCGCATGCTCGGCTTTTCGCGCGACGCGCTGCTGCGCATCGACCCGGTGGCGCTCGGCCTGGCCGAGCGCGCCCAGCTGGAGCGCTACGGCGACCCGGTCTCGGCCTCGCACGAGCACGACATCGTCGAGACCGAGCTGCTGCGCGCCGACGGCCAGGGCGCGGTGCCGGTCGAGATCAGCTGGCAGCTGCAGCAGCTGACCGACATGCGCATGCTGATCGCGGTAGCGCGCGACATCAGCGAGCGCCGCGTGGCGCAGCAGCACCTGGAGCACATGGCGAACTACGACCGGCTGACCGGCCTGCCCAATCGCACGCTGTTCTTCCAGACCCTGAGCGACACGATCGAGCTGGCGCAGGACAAGAACTGGCGCATCGCGGTGCTGTTCATCACGCTCGACCGCTTCAAGGTCGTCAACGATTCGCTCGGACCGGCGCTCGGCGACGAACTGCTGCGCCAGTTCAGCATGCGCCTGGTGCACCGCGTGCGGCGCGACAGCGTCGGCCGCCTCGGCGGCGACGAGTTCGCGCTGATCCTGACCATGAGCCGCGAGCAGCACGAAGAGGAAGCGGTCAGCGTCGCCAACGAGGTGCGCGAAGCCTTGCGCGCGCCGTTCGACCTGAACGGCCAGCAGGCCGGACTGACCGCCAGCATCGGCATCGCGATGTACCCGGACGACGCGCTCGACCCCGACACCCTGGTCAAGTACGCCGACGTGGCGATGGTACGCGCCAAGGAGGCCGGGCGCGACGGCTACCGCTTCTTCACCGCCGGCATGAACGTGCAGGTGCTGGCGCGCCTGGACCTGGAAGTGGCGTTGCGCGCCGCGCTCGACGGCGAGCAGTTCGAACTGCACTACCAGCCCAAGCTGGACCTGAACACCGGCCGCGTCACCGGCGTCGAGGCGCTGCTGCGCTGGCGCCGACCCGGCCACGGCCTGGTGTATCCGGCCGAGTTCGTGCCGGTGCTGGAAGACACCGGCATGGTGGTGCGCGTCGGCGCCTGGATCATCGACGAGGCCTGCCGCCAGATCGCGGCCTGGAACGCGTCCGGCGTGCGCGACGTGCGCGTGGCGGTGAACGTGTCGAGCCGCCAGTTCGTCGAGGGCGACCTGGAAGGCGACATCCGCACCGCGCTGGACAGGTACAGGGTCGACCCGGGCCTGATCGAACTGGAGCTGACCGAGAGCGCGCTGATGTCGAACTTCGAGCACACGATCGAGGTGCTCGACAGCCTGAAGCGACTCGGCATCCGCATCGCGATCGACGACTTCGGCACCGGCTACTCGAGCCTGGCCTACCTGAAGCGCTTCCCGATCGACAAGCTGAAGATCGACATCGCCTTCGTGCGCGACATCACCACCAATCCGGACGACGCGGCGATCGCGATGGCCATCATCAGCATGGCGCACAGCTTGCACATGCAGGTGATCGCCGAAGGCGTCGAGTCGCGCGCGCAGATGGTGCTGCTGCGGCGCCACTTCTGCGACGAGATCCAGGGTTTCCACATTTCGCGCGCGCTGCCGCCCGACGAGCTGGGCCAGCTGGTGCTGGAGAACCGCGCCCAGCCGAGCCGCCCGACCGCGGACGACCGCAACGTCCAGACCCTGCTGGTGGTGGACGACGACGTCAACGTGCTGTCCGCGCTGCACCGCCTGTTCAGGCGCGACAATTACCGCGTGCTGACCGCGGCCACGCCGGCCGAGGGCTTCGAGCAGCTGGCGCTGCACCACGTCCAGGTGATCCTGTGCGACCAGCGCATGCCGATGATGAACGGGATCGAATTCCTGAGCAGGGTGAAGGAGATGTACCCGGACACCATGCGCATCATCCTGTCCGGCTACGCCGGCGTCGACACCGTGCTCGATTCGATCAACCGCGGCGCGATCTACCGCTTTTATACCAAGCCGTGGAACGATAAGGAATTGCGCGACAACGTGCGCCTGGCGTTTCGCCAGTACTGGCTGACGCACGGGCCGCACGACGACCGCAAGGCGCCGCGCGACGAGGCCGTGGCGTGAATCAGCTGAAGTGATCCCAGCCGCGCAGCTGCAGATCCAGCGGCGCGCCGGCACCGTCGACCAGCCGCAATCCGGGGGCTGAATCGATGGTGCCCACACGCGTGACCGCGGTGGCGCAGGCCGCACCGGCCGCCAGGATCGCATTGCGCTGCACAGCCGGTGCCGTGAAGCACAGCTCGTAATCGTCGCCGCCCGCCGCCGTGAAGCGCCGGCGCAGGGCTTGCGGCTGGCGCGCCAGCACCGGCCCGGCGGGCAGCGCATCCAGGTCGAGCGTGGCGCCGGCTTTTGACGCCGCCAGGATGTGGCCGAGATCGCCCACCAGCCCGTCCGAGATGTCCAGCGCCGCATGCGCCAGGCCGCCCTCGGCCAGCGCGCGCCCGAGCGCCACGCGCGGCGCGGGCGCGTGCAGGCGCGCACTCGCGCGCGCGCGGTCGTCCCCGGCCAGCGTCAGCTCATTCAAGTACGCCGCCAGCGCCAGGCGCGCGTCGCCCAGCGTGCCCGAGATCCAGATGTCGTCGCCGGCTTGCGCGGCATCGCGCCGCAGCGCCTGGCCGGGGTTGATCTCGCCGAAAATGGTGATGCAGATGTTGAGCGGACCCTTGGTGGTGTCGCCGCCCACCAGTTCGCAGTCGAAGGCGTCGGCCAGCGCGAACAGCCCGTTCGAGAAGCCTTCCAGCCAGGCCGGATCGGCGGCGGGCAGGGCCAGCGCCAGCGTGAAGCCGAGTGGGGTCGCGCCCATCGCGGCCAGGTCGGACAGGTTCACCGCCAGGCATTTGTGGCCGAGCGTAACCGGGTCGGCGCCGGCAAAGAAATGGCGGCCTTCGACCAGCATGTCCGACGAGACGGCAAGCTGGCGGCCGGGGGAGGGCGCCAGCAGCGCGCAGTCGTCGCCGATGCCGAGCACGGTGTTGGCGCGCGCTGGACGCTGGCGCTGGAAGTATTGCTTGATGAGGTCGAATTCGGAGAGCATCCCCGGATTTTAATCCTGCATCACTGATCCGACATCACTGAACCGGCATCACGCGCTATGCAGCGGCGAGGCCAGGAGCGTTTGCAGCGCCGCGCGGACACCGTGCGCGTCGATGGTCTCGGCCAGGCGCAGGTAAGCGTCGACGAACACCGGATGCGCGCGCAGGCGTAGCGCGCCAGCAGCGTCGCCAGCGTGGCGGCGTGAAACACCGGGATCTTGGCGGCGCCGTCGTGGGCCACGCGCAGCAGCTGGTCGGCCACCGCCGGGTTGGCGAAGCGCTCCAGCACCGTGCCCTTGTAGGCCTGCAGCGACACGCCCGGCGGCGGCGTCAGGTGCGGGATGACGTCGTGCTCCATGAAGCGGCTCAGCAGGCGCCGCAGCAGCGGATCGCGCATCGCTTCCGGCACGGTGCGGTAGCCGTACTGCAGCGCCGGATACGCCAGCAGCATGTGCGAGGCGTTGAGCATGCGTCCCTTGACCGCCTCGTAGGCGTGCACGTCGTCGCTGAACGTCACCCCGGCGAAGGCGAGGTCGGGGCGGCCAGCGCTGAATTTATCTTCCAGCACCCACTGGGAGAATGGCTCGGCCACCGCTGGCTGGGCATCGTCGGCGCCCAACAGCTCGGCGATGCGGTCGCGCTGGCGCTCGGAGACGCCGGGCGCGATGCGGTCGACCATGCTGTTCGGGAAAGCGGCGTGGGCGCCGATCCAGTCGGCCAGGTCGACGTCGAGCGCGCGCGCGAACGACAGCACGGCGTGGCGCGCAGTGTCGCCGTTGCTGCGCAGGTTGTCGCAGGAGAGCACGGTGAAGGCCGGCAGGCCGGCGGCGCGGGCGGCGCCGCCTGGCTGCCGCTGCACCGCGAATTCGCGCCGGCCCACGACCTGCTGCTCAAGGCGGCGCAGCGCTGAGGCGCCGGCAAGTCAGCGCCCGGTCTTCAGGCGTCGCATTCAGGGCTTCGAGCGCCTCGCGATAAAGCTTCCGGTAGGAATTATTATTTTCAGCAGGATGTTATCGCGGCAGGCGCCTGCGCCGGGCCAAGCCCGGTTTCTATCCGGTTGGTAAAAATACGTAGCCGATCCAACCATTGCCTCTGCTAGAATCGTAGGCCCGTTAGTAGAGTGAGGCCGCATAGCATGGATTCGTCAATCGATAAAAAAGAAGAATTACGTCAGCAACTGCGTGCTGCAGCGCTCGAATATCACCAGACTCCCCGCCCCGGCAAGATCGCCGTCACCCCGACCAAGTCAGTCCTGAACCAGCGCGACCTGGCGCTGGCGTACTCGCCCGGCGTGGCCGCGCCCTGCGAAGAGATCGTCAAGGACCCGGCCAACTCGTATAAATACACGGCGCGCGGCAATCTGGTCGCGGTCATTTCCAACGGCACCGCGGTGCTCGGCCTGGGCAATATCGGGCCGCTGGCCTCGAAGCCGGTCATGGAAGGCAAGGGCGTCCTGTTCAAGAAATTCGCAGGCATCGACGTGTTCGACATCGAGATCAACGAAACCGATCCGGACAAGCTGATCGAGGTGATCGCCGCGCTCGAACCGACCTTCGGCGGCGTCAACCTGGAAGACATCAAGGCGCCCGAATGCTTCTACATCGAGCGCAAGCTGCGCGAGCGCATGAAGATCCCGGTCTTCCACGACGACCAGCACGGTACCGCGATCATCGTCGGCGCCGCGATCCTGAACGGCCTGAAGGTGGTGAATAAGGACCTGAAGAACTGCAAGCTGGTGGTGTCGGGCGCCGGCGCCGCGGCGCTGGCCTGTCTCGACCTGATCGTCGACCTCGGCTTCCCGATCGAGAACATCTTCGTCACCGACCTGGCCGGCGTGGTCTACAAGGGCCGCACCGAACTGATGGACCCGGACAAGGAGCGCTTTGCCCAGGACACGCCGCACCGCTCGCTGCGCGAAGTCATTCCGGGCGCCGACATCTTCCTCGGCCTGTCCGCCGGCGGCGTGCTCAAACCCGAGATGGTCGCCGAGATGGCGCCGAACCCGCTGATCCTGGCGCTGGCCAACCCGAATCCGGAGATCCTGCCGGAAGACGCGAAAGCGGTGCGCGACGACGTGATCATCGCGACCGGCCGTTCGGACTACCCGAACCAGGTCAACAACGTCCTGTGCTTCCCCTACATGTTCCGCGGTGCGCTCGATTGCGGCGCGAGCACCATCACGCGCGAGATGGAAATCGCGGTGGTGCACGCGATCGCCGAACTGGCGCACGCCGAGCAGTCCGACATCGTGGCATCGGCCTACGGCATCGCCAACCTGTCGTTCGGTCCGGAATACCTGATCCCGATGCCGTTCGATCCGCGCCTGCTGACCCACATCGCGCCGGCCGTGGCCAAGGCCGCGATGGAAGGCGGCGTCGCCACCCGTCCGATCGCCGACCTCCAGGCGTATGCCGAGAGCCTGCAGCAGCTGGTGTACCGCAGCGGCAGCTTCATGAAGCCGCTGTTCCAGATCGCCAAGAGCACGCCGCCCGAACTCAAGCGCATCGTCTACGCCGAGGGCGAGGACGAGCGCGTGCTGCGCGCGGTGCAGGTGGTGGTCGACGAGAACCTGGCGCGCCCGATCCTGGTCGGCCGCCCGGCGGTGCTGGAAAAGCGCATCGAGAAGTTCGGCCTGCGCCTCAAGAAGGGCGTGCACTTCGACGTCATCAACCCCGATTTCGACGAGCGCTACCGCGACTACTGGCAGACCTACCACCAGATGGTGATGCGCAAGGGCGTGACCGTCGACATGGCCAAGCTGGCGATGCGCCGCCGCCATACCCTGATCGGCGCGATGATGATCCACAAGGGCGATGCCGACGGCATGATCTGCGGCACCTATGGGATCACCGACGCGCACCTGGAGTTCATCGACAAGGTGCTCGGCAAGCGTCCGGGCCGCAACGTGTACGCGGCGATGAACTTCGTCATCACCGAAGAGCGCCAGCTGGCGATGGTCGACACCCACGTCAACGTCAACCCGACGGCCGAAGAACTGGCCGAGATCACCGTGATGGCGGCCGAGGAACTGGAGCGCCTGGGCATCACGCCGCGCGTGGCGCTGCTGTCGCATTCGAACTTCGGCACCTCGAACAGCGAATCGGCGCAGAAGATGCGCGCCGCGCTGGCGCTGGTGCAGCAGAAGGCGCCCGGCCTCGAGGTCGACGGCGAGATGCACGGCGACGCCGCGCTCGACACCAAGCTGCGCAACAAGATCATGCCGCAGTCGACGCTCAAGGGCGACGCCAACCTGGTCGTCATGCCGAACATCGAGTCGGCCAACATCGCCTACAACCTGCTCAAGACGGCGGCCGGCAACGGCATCGCGGTCGGTCCGGTGCTGCTCGGCTGCGCGCGTCCGGTGCATATCCTGACGCCGTCGGCGACGGTGCGCCGCATCGTCAACATGACGGCGCTGTGCGTGGTGGATGCGATCTCGGAACGCTGATCGGCGCGCAATCCGGATTGCCGAAAGGACCGCTTGCGGTCCTTTTTTTCGAGGATTGGAGTGTAATGGTGATAATTGATGACATTTCATGAAGTTGTTACGAAGCGTCATAAATTAGTAACAATGCATAATTTTGTGCCGTCCCTAAAATTTTTCATGGGATAATTGAATCCTACAAATTAATACTTGCATAAAATTTCTTTTGTGCAAGAGCAGGCAGGGCTCTGCTACAATATCGGGTTGTCGGAATACTATTTCCGCACCGTTTCTTGATGTCCGCCGTTACGCCATGACAGCGGTAGCGATGGCTTTCGAACCACTACCTATATTTACTAGAACATGCAAACAACGAAAAAGGCCGTGATCACGGGCATTACGGGGCAGGATGGTGCTTATCTGGCGCAACTGCTGCTTGAAAAAGGCTATCAAGTCACCGGTACGTTCCGTCGCTCCAGCTCGGTCAATTTCTGGCGCATCGCCGAACTCGGCATCGAGCAGCACCCGAACCTGTCGCTGGTCGAGTACGACCTGACCGACCTGTCCTCCAGCATCCGCCTGATCGAATCGGTGCGCCCCGACGAGGTGTACAACCTGGCGGCGCAGAGCTTCGTCGGCGTGTCGTTCGAGCAGCCGGTCACGACCGCCTCGATCACCGGCATCGGCGCCGTCAACCTGCTCGAAGCGATCCGCATCGTGCACCCGAAAGCGCGCTTCTACCAGGCATCGACTTCCGAGATGTTCGGCAAGGTCCAGGCCGTGCCGCAAATCGAGAGCACGCCGTTCTACCCGCGCAGCCCGTATGGCGTGGCCAAGCTGTATGCGCACTGGATGACCGTGAACTACCGCGAATCCTATGACATCTTCGGCAGCTCCGGCATCCTGTTCAACCACGAGTCGCCGCTGCGCGGCCGCGAGTTCGTCACGCGCAAGATTACCGACTCGGTCGCCAAGATCGTGCTGAACAAGCTCGACGTGCTCGAACTGGGTAACCTGGACGCCAAGCGCGACTGGGGCTACGCACGCGAGTATGTCGAAGGCATGTGGCGCATCCTGCAGGCCGCTCAGCCCGATACCTACGTGCTGGCCACCAACCGCACCGAAACCGTACGCGATTTCGTGACCATGGCGTTCAAGGCGGCCGGTATGGGCGTCGAGTGGCAGGGCCAGGGCGAGAACGAAACCGGCCGTTGCAGCAAGACCGGTAAAGTGCTGGTGCGCATCTCTCCGAAGTTCTACCGTCCGGCCGAAGTCGAGCTGCTGATCGGCGACGCGTCCAAGGCCGAGCGCGAGCTGGGCTGGAAGCCGCAGACCACGCTCGAGCAGCTGTGCCAGATGATGGTCGACGCCGACCTGCGCCGCAACGAAATCGGCTTCTCGTTCTAAGATGAGCGGCCTGGTTTCGGACGCCGGCGCGCGTGCGCATGACGCGCGCGAAGGCGAAGGCAAGCGCGCGCTGATCACGGGCCTGCACGGCTTCACGGGTCACTATGTGGCGCGTGAACTGGCCGCCGCCGGCTACCGGGTGTTCGGCACGGTGCTCAGCGGCGACGCCACCGGCCCGGACATCTTCAACGTCGACCTGCTCGACCGCGCTGCGCTGGCAAGCGTGGTCGAGCAGGTGCGCCCCGACGTCGTGGTGCACCTGGCGGCGATTGCCTTCGTGGCGCACGACGACGTCGACCAGATGTACCGCGCCAACGTGGTCGGCACCCGCAACCTGCTGGACGCACTCGCCGCTGGCGGCCACACGCCCTCGTGCGTGCTGCTGGCGTCGTCGGCCAACATCTACGGCAACGCCGACGTCGGAGTCATCGACGAGCACGTGGCGCCGATGCCGGCCAACGACTACGCGGTCAGCAAGCTGGCCATGGAGACCATGGCGCGCCTGTGGATGGACAAGCTGCCGATCGTGATCGCGCGGCCCTTCAACTACACCGGCGTCGGCCAGGGCGAGAACTTCCTGCTGCCCAAGATCGTGTCGCATTTCCGCAAGGGGGCGCGCCGCATCGAACTGGGCAACCTGGCGATCGCGCGCGACTTCTCGGACGTGCGCATGGTCGCCGGCGTCTACCGCCGGCTGCTGGCCGCCGCGCCCGTGGGCGAAGCCTTCAACGTCTGCTCCGGACGCTCGTACTCGCTCGAGAGCACGATCGACATGATGAGCGACATCGCCGGCTACCGCATCGACGTGCACGTCAACCCGGCCTTCGTGCGCGCCAACGACGTGTTGACCCTGGTCGGCAGCAATGCCAAGCTGGCCGGCGCCATCGGCGCGTTCGAGCCGATCCCGCTGGTCGAAACGCTGCGTTGGATGTACCAGGCTTGACCACGATTTCATGCGTGTCCTCCATTTCTGCAAGACCTACTTCCCGGACTCCGTCGGCGGCATCGAACAGGTGATCCGCCAGATGTGCGTGAGCACCGGCCGCCTGGGCGTGACCAACCACGTGCTGTCGCTGTCGCGCAAACCCGGGCGCGAGCTGGCGCCGATCGAGTTCGAAGGCCACACCGTGCACCGCGCGCATCTCGACTTCGAACTGGCGTCGAACGGGGTGTCGCTGTCCGCGATCGGCAAGCTGGCGCGGCTGGCGCGCGAGGTCGACGTGGTGCACTACCATTTCCCGTGGCCGTTCACCGACATGGCCCACTTCATGGCGCGCATCGACAAGCCGACCGTGCTGACCTACCACTCGGACATCGTGCGCCAGAAGACGCTGCTGCGCTTCTACCAGCCGCTCAAGCACCGCTTCCTGCAGAGCGTCGACTCGATCGTCGCGACGTCGCCCAACTACCTGGCCTCGTCGGCGGTGCTGGACCGTTACCGCGACAAGACGCGCGTGATCGCCTTCGGCCTGGACAAGACCAGCTACCCGGCCCCCGACCCGGTGCGCCTGGCCCACTGGCGCGCCCAGGTCGGCCCCAAGTTCTTCCTGTTCGTCGGCGTGCTGCGCTACTACAAGGGCCTGCACATCCTGCTCGAAGCCGCCGCCGGCACCGATTACCCGGTGGTGATCGTCGGCGCCGGCCCGATCGAGCAGGAGCTCAGGGCGCACGCGGCGCGCCTCGGTCTCAAGAAGGTGATGTTCGTCGGGAAGCTCGACGAGGCCGACAAGGTCGCGCTGCTCGAGCTGTGCTACGCGGTGGCGTTTCCCTCGCACCTGCGCTCGGAAGCCTTCGGCATCTCGCTGCTGGAAGGCGCGATGTTCGGCAAGCCGATGATCTCGAGCGAGATCGGCACCGGCACCACCTACATCAACGTGCACGGCGAAACCGGGCTGGTGGTGCCGCCGTCCGACCCGCAGGCCCTGCGCGCGGCGATGACGGCGCTGTGGAACGATCCGCAGATGGCGGCCGAGATGGGGCGCCGCGCCGAAACGCGCTACTGGCGCCTGTTCACGTCGGAACAGATGGCCGACGACTACACTGCGCTGTACCGCGAACTGGCGGCGCGCAGGGTGCGGGTCGGCCGGACGGCGACCGCGCCGCTGGGCTGATCAAGCCGCTTTCTGCTCGGCCGGGGCCTCTTCGGCCCAGCGCTGGCGGATCGCGCGGATCGCCGGCATCTGGCAGACGAACAGGTCGACCAGGGCCGGGTCGAAGTGCTTGCGCTTCTGCTGCACCAGGAACTCGATCGCCGCTTCTTCGGTCCAGGCCTTCTTGTACGGCCGCACCGAGGTCAGGGCGTCGAACACATCGGCGATCGCGCAGATCCGCCCTTCGAGCGGGATGTCGGCGCCGGCCAGGCCTTTCGGATAGCCGCTGCCGTCCCATTTCTCGTGGTGGGTGAGGGCGATGTTGCGCGCCAGCGCCAGCATGCCGCCATGGTGCTCGCCGATGATCTCGGCGCCGATCGTGGCGTGGCTCTGCATGATCTTCCATTCGTCCGGATCGAGTGGACCGGGTTTTTGCAGGATGCGGTCGGGGATGCCGATCTTGCCGACGTCGTGCATCGGCGCGGCGTGCAGCAAGTCGTCGGCCTCGATCTCGGACATGCCGGCCGCCAGGCCCAGGATGCGCGCGAAATGGCTCATGCGGATCACGTGCAGGCCGGTCTCGTTGTCCTTGTATTCGGACGCCAGGCCGAGGCGCTGCACGATCTCCAGGCGCGAGGCGCGCAGCTCTTCCATGCGCACCAGCGACAGGTGGTTGCGCACGCGCGCGCGCACGATCGGCGGGCTGACCGGCTTGGTGATGTAGTCGACCGCGCCGGCCTCGAAGCCTTCCAGCTCGTCGTCGGTATCGTTCAGCGCGGTGACGAAGATCACCGGGATCGACGCGGTGCCCGGGTGGGCCTTGAGCGCGGCGCACACCTCGTAGCCGCTCATCCCCGGCATCATCACGTCCAGCAGGATCAGGTTGGGGCGCTCCTCGCGCGCCAGCTCGAGCGCGCGCGGGCCGTCCTTGGCGAAGCGCAGGCGGTAGTGGTCTTGCAGGATCTGGCGCAGCAACTGCAGGTTGCTGGCCTCGTCGTCGACCGCCAGGATCAGCGGCAGGGTCACGGTGGTCATTGGGTCATCTCCTGTGCCAGGTCGTCCATGGCCTCCAGCACGGCGTCAAGCTGCTGCAAGGCCAGGTCGAAATCGAAATCGGAAAGCGCGGCATGTACCTGCGCCACGCGTGCGGCCAGCGGATGGCCGGTGACGGCGACCGCCAGGCCGGCCAGCGCGGCGTCGTCCAGCGCGCCGCGGCGCAGCGCTTCGCGCAATACCTTGCCGGCGCGTGCGGCGTGCTCCAGGTCGGCGCCCGGCGCGGCGGCGGCCGGCTGGCCGGCGCCCTGGCCCGGAGCGCGGCCCGGCAGCGCGGCGCGCACGGCGGCCAGCGAGTCCTCCAGCAGCGCAGCCAGCTCGCCCAGCGCGTCCTGGAGCGCCGCGTCGGCGCCCGTGAACAGGCGGCCGCTGTCGCCGTCGACCAGGCCTTCCAGGCCGACCAGGGCGTCGGCCAGGCGCTCCAGGCCGAGGTTGGCGGCCACGCCGCGTATCTTGTGGGCCAGCATGCGCAGCGCGCGATAGTCGGCCGAGGCGCCTTGCTGCGCCAGCAGCTGGGCCAGGCCGGCGTGCTGGCGCTCGAAGTGCGCCAGCGCTTCCAGGTAGGCGTCTTCCTTGTCGCTCCAGCGGCGCAGGCCGGCCTGGCGGTTGAACAGGTGGCGCTCGACCGCCGGCAGGTCGGCGTCCGCCTGCTGGCCGTTGCCCAGGCCGAGCACGCGCGCGATCTCGTGCGACAGCGTGAACCAGTCGACCGGCTTGCTGGCGAAGCCGTCCATGCCGGCGTCCACGCTGGCGCGGCGGTGCTCGTCCAGCACGCTGGCGGTCATGGCGATGATCGGCACGCGCTGGCGGCCGGCGGCTTCGGCCTGTGCGCGGATCAGGCGCGTGGCCGACAGGCCGTCGATGGTCGGCATCTGGAAGTCCATCAGGATCAGGTCGAACGCCTCGCGCGCGGCCAGTTCGACCACGGCGGCGCCGTCGCTGGCCGAGGTCATGGTGTGGCCGCGGCGCGCCAGCAGCAGCTGCAGCAATTCCTGGTTCTGCGGGACGTCGTCGGCCACCAGCACGCGCAGCGGCGGCAGGGCGGCGGCGGTGCGCACGCGCGGCTGCTGCGGCGCGAAGCGCGCCAGTACCAGCGGCAGCACCACGTGGAAGGTGGTGCCCTGGCCCGGTTCGCTCTCGGCCCAGATGCGCCCGTCCATCAGCTCGACCAGCTGCTTGCTGATGGTCGTGCCCAGGCCGGTGCCGCCGAAGCGCCGCGTCATCGAGGCGTCGGCCTGCGTGAACGGCTCGAAGATCGCGGCCAGGCGCTCCGGCGCGATGCCGATGCCGGTGTCGCTGACGGCGAAGTGCAGCTGCTCGTCCTTCAGCTCGGCGCGCAGCGTGACGCTGCCCTTGGCGGTGAACTTGATCGCGTTGTCGAGCAGGTTGGTCAGCACCTGGCGCACACGCAGCTCGTCGCCGCGCAGGCAGGTCGGCAGCGCCGGATCGTACTGGACGTCGACGTGCAGGCCCTTGGCGCGCGCATTGGCCGCCAGCGTCGAGGACAGCTCGTCGATCAGGGAGAGCAGGTTGTAGTCGTTCTGCTCGAGCTCCACGGCGCCTTTTTCCAGCTTGGCGGTGTCGAGGATCTCGTTGAGCAGGCGCAGCAGCGAACGGCCGGAGCTGCGGATGGTGTCCAGGTGGCGCCGCTGCTCGGCCGGCAGTTCGCCGTCCAGCAGCACGTCGGTGAAGCCGAGGATCGAATTCATCGGCGTGCGGATCTCGTGGCTCATGTTGGCCACGAAGCTGGCGCGCGCGGCGGCGGCCTGCTCGGCCTTGTCCTTGGCGTCGCGCAGCGCCTCTTCCATCACGCGGCGCTCGGTGATGTCGAGCACCACGCCGTCCAGCCATTGCAGTTCGCCGTCGTCGGCGCGCACCGGCGTGCCGTTTTCCCACAGCCAGCGGGTGCTGCCGTCGGCGTGCAGCAGGCGGTATTCGACCAGGTAGGGACGGTCTTCGCGCAGCGCGGCCGCGATCTCGTCCGATACGCGCATCCGGTCCGCCGCATGGATCAGGGCGGCGAAATTGCGGCGCGGCTTGACGCCGATGAAGTCGGCGCTGGTGTAGCCGGTCACGCGCTCGACCGCGTCGCTGATGAACACCAGCTGCTGCGCGCCGCTGGCCAGGCTGCGGTAGGAAATGCCGGGGATGTTGCCGATCAGCGAACGGAACTGCTGCTCGCTGGCGGCCAGCGCCTGCTCCATCGCGCGGCGCTCGCTGATGTCGGTGATGAAGCAGACGAACAGGTCGCGCTTGTCCAGGCGCGCATGGCCGACCGCGCGCCGGATCGGCACGATGCTGCCGTCCTTGCGGCGCCCGGTGACGTCGGCGCTGGCCGCGCTGGCGGTGATCGCGCCGGTCTCCAGCGAACGCAGCAGGCCGACCCGTTCCGAATTGTCTTCGTTGCCGATCAGGACGCGGATGTTCTGGCCGACGATTTCGTCGCGGGTCCAGCCGTAGATGCGCTCGGCCGAGGCGTTGAATTCGAGGATGGTGCCGTCGCGGTCGACCGTGATCACGCCGTCCACCGTGGTGGTGAGCAGGGCGCGCATCCAGGCTTCGCTCCTGGACAGTTCACGGAACAGCTGGCGGTAGCGCAGCAAGCCGTTGGCGGCCACGACGAAGATCGTGAAGGCGACCACGATCAGGCTGATCGCCAGCGCCAGGAAGGTGCTGGGACCGCTCGCCTTGGCGCTGGCCAGCGGGTGGCCGACGAAGCGCGCCGCGGCCATGCCGGTGTAGTGCATGCCCGAGATCGCCAGGCCCATCACGATCGCCGCCAGCAGCAGGCGCTTCGATTCGGTCAGCCCGCGCAGGTTGGACAGGCCGAAGCGCACGTACAGCGCGAGCGTCGCCAGCACCACCGCGACCACGATCGACAGCCCGAACATGAACGGGTCGTAGCGCAGCTCCATGCCCATGCGCATGCCGGCCATGCCGGCGTAGTGCATCACGCCGATGCCGGCGCCCACCAGCACGCCGCCGGCCACGAGGCCCCAGCCGCGCAGGCGCTCGCGCGCGATCAGCGTCAGCGCGACGAAGGCCGCGCCGATGCTCGGCAGGTTCGACAGGATGGTGATGGTGGGGTCGTAGTCGACCTCGGTGCACAGGTCGAACGCCAGCATGCCGATGAAATGCATGGCCCATACGCCGGCGCCGAGCGCCAGGCTGCCGGTGGCCAGCACCAGCCAGCGCTGGCTGCGGTTGGCCGCCGCCTGGCCGGCGATCTGCAAGCCCATCCAGGACGAGAAAATCGCCACCAGCACCGAAAGCGCGACCAGCTTGGGCGTGTACAACCCATAGCTGAGCAGCGATGGGTCGGAAGGAATCGTGAAGATGTCGAGCATGGGCGTGGATCGTTAAGCGATGCAGTCAGTATGTCACTTTCCATGGGGAAAGTCTTTAAAAATCAGCAAAAACGATACTTGTCCAGAAACGGTTGTCGCAGGTGCGCCACCCAAGTTGCCGAGCTGTCATCCATTCAGCGGCTTGCGGCGCTGTGCGACCTTGTCGCCGTGCTTTCGTTAAGATGCGACATCGTTGACCGGCGCTTGTCGCCGTTTTTTCCGACTCTTGCCGAGCCCACCGTGACCACGCTGATTCCGACCGACCGCTTTTCCTTCAACTCGCACCGCATGCTGGCGCTGCGCGACACCGTGCTGCGGGTGTGGGAGGACCATGTGGTGGCCCGGCTGCCGCGCGCGCAAGGCGTCAGCCGGCCGGTGCTCACCGACACCATGCCGGTCATGTACGAGCGCCTGTGCGCCGCGCTGACGCCCGATTATTTCGAGCGCGACGGCCTGGAGGTGTCGACCCTCGGCGCCGAGCACGGGGTCGAGCGCGCCAACCTGACCGACTACGACGCCGACACCATCGTCGCCGAGTTCCAGCTGTTCCGCGGCGTGCTGTTCGACGTGGTCGATGCGCACGACATCGACCTCACCACGCCGGAGCGGCGCGCGCTGCACCTGACCATCGACGCCGCCGTGCGCGAAAGCGTGCGCGCCTTCGTCGTCGCCGGCAACGCCCTGCGCGAACGCGTCGCCGCCGCCCTGGCGCACGACCTGCGCCGGCCGGTGTCGAACGTCACGCTGGGCGCCAGCCAGATCCTGCAGATGGGCGCGGCGCCCGGGATCGCCGAACTGGCCGAGCGCATCCTGCGCAACGGCGAGCGCATGGAGGCGATGCTGGGCGAGCTGCTCGAGACCCTGGCGATCCGCTCCAGCGACCGTCTCCAGCTCGAGCTCGAGCAGTTCGACCTGCTGGCGCTGGCGCGCACGGTCGCGCAGCGTGCGCGCGATTACGGCGGCGCCGACGTCGCGCTCAGCGGCGAACCGGTCACCGGCTGGTGGAACGGCGCCGCGCTCGAGCGCGCCCTGGAAATCCTGTTGACCAACGCGCAGCGGCAGGGCGAGCCCGGCACGCCGATCGAGATCAAGGTCGGCACCGACCTCGGGCGCGCCATCCTCACCGTGCGCAACCACGGCAAGCCGATCCCGAAAGAGGATTTCGAAGCCATCTTTGAGCAATTCGTGCGCACGCAGGATGCCGCCGAATCGGCCACCGGCAGCTGGGGCGTGGGCCTGCCCTACGTGCGCACCGTGGCCCAGAGCCATGGCGGCAGCGCGGTCGTGTTCAGCGACGCGGCCGCGGGTACGGTGTTCGTGATCGACGTGCCGGTGGATGCGCGGCCATTCCAGGGCGACCGCGCCTGATATTTTCGTCGACCACATCAACCTGATGACCCGGTTGATGTGCATCAATGATTTTCATGGTGCAACTCCATAACCTTCTCTTCGCTAACAACAACACGAAGAAAGGTCATATCATGAACAAGTCGATGATCACCGCGCTCGGCCTTGCCGCCGGTCTGCTTGCCGCCACCGCCCAAGCCGAGCCGCAGTCCCCTGCCGGCGATTCCCCCTGGCTGCTGCGCGCCCGTGCCGTGCGCATCGCCCCGGCCAACGAATCCGACCCGGTCGGCGGCGTCGGCGCCAGCGACCGCCTGCATGTCAGCGACAAGTGGATTCCCGAAGTGGACGTCAGTTATTACTTCACGCCGCACTGGGCTGCCGAACTGATCCTGACGGTTCCGCAAAAGCACACGGTCACGCTGGATGGCGCCAGCATCGGCACCTTCAAGCACCTGCCGCCGACCCTGACCGGGCAATACCATTTCCTGCCGGGCGCGGCGGTAGATCCCTACCTGGGCGCCGGCATCAATTACACCTTGCTGTCCAAGGTCGAGCTGCTCGATGGCGCCGCCAGGCTGGAACACGACAGCGTCGGGCTGGCGCTGCAAGCCGGCGTCGACGTCAAGCTGGACGGGCGCTGGTCCTTCAACTTCGACGTCAAGAAGCTGCAACTGCGCAGCGACGTCGAGATCGGCGGCGCGCGCGCCAGCCGCGTCAAGGTCGATCCGCTGCTGCTTGGCGCGGGCCTGGGCTACCGCTTCTGAGTATCGGCCATGTCAATCCACCCCTTGCACGACGTAGCCTTCGATGCCGACCTGCTGGCGCGCCTGGGCACGTCCGGTCCGCGCTACACGTCCTACCCGACGGCGGACCGGTTCGACGCGGGTTTCGATTACCGCGACTACCTGCATGCCGTGGCGGACCAGCGTAACCGCGGCGTGCGCAAGCCCTTGTCGGTGTATGTCCACGTGCCGTTCTGCGATACGGTCTGCTACTACTGCGCCTGCAACAAGATCGTCACGCGCAAGCGCGACAAGGCGGCCACCTATCTCGGCTACCTGAAGCGCGACATCGAGATGCAGGCGCGCCTGTTCGAGGGCATGAACGACGTCGCGCAGCTGCATTTCGGCGGCGGCACGCCGACCTACCTGAGCGACGTGCAAATGGACGAGCTGATGGCGCACCTGCGCCGCTGCTTTCGCTTCGCCGCCGATGCGGTGGGCGAGTATTCGATCGAGGTCGATCCGCGCACGGTCTCGCCCGCGCGCGTGCACCGCCTGCGCGCGCAGGGCTTCAACCGCATCAGCCTGGGCGTGCAGGACTTCGACGCCGACGTGCAGCGCGCGGTCAACCGCGTCCAGCCGGAAGCGCAGACGCGCGCCGTCATCGACGCGGCGCGCGCCGCGGGCTTCCGCTCGGTCAGCATCGACCTGATCTACGGTTTGCCGAAGCAGACCGAGGCGACGATGGAAGCGACGCTGGCCAAGGTGATCGCGGCCGATCCGGACCGGATCGCGGTCTATCATTATGCCCATCTGCCGCACGTGTTCAAGCCGCAGCGGCGCATTCTCGATGCCGACATGCCGGACAGCGAGGCCAAGCTGCGCATGCTGCGGCTGTGCATCGAACGGCTGACGGCGGCCGGCTACGTCTACATCGGCATGGACCATTTCGCCAAGCCGGACGACGAGCTCGCGCTGACCCAGAGCCGCGGCCGGCTGCAGCGTAACTTCCAGGGCTATTCGACGCACGCCGATGCGAACATGGTGGCGTGCGGGGTGTCGGCGATCGGCGCGGTGGGGGCGACCTACAGCCAGAACGCCAAGGACCTGGACGCGTATTACGACGCGATCGACCGCAACGAGCTGCCGGTGGTGCGCGGCGTGCGCCTGTCGATGGACGATGTGCTGCGGCGCAGCCTGATCCACACGCTGATGTGCCAGTTCGAGCTGTCGGTATCGGCGTTCGAACAAGCGTTTCCGATCGTCTTTGCCACCTATTTCGCGCCCGAGCTGGCGCAGCTGGCGGCACTCCAACGCGACGGCCTGGTGACGCTGACGCCGGAAGCGATCAGCGTGACGCCCAAGGGACGGCTGCTGATCCGCAACGTGTGCATGGTGTTCGACCGCTACCTCGCGCCGCACGGCGACGGGGCGCGCCACTCGCGTACCGTGTAGTCACGCCATCGGCTTGCACTCTTCGGCGCCGGAGGCCAGGGCCTTCAGGCGCGCGATGTCGAGCAGGGTGATTTCACGCCGGTCGATCTCGACCAGGCCGAGCTTCCTGAAGCGCGACAGCAGGCGGCTGATGCTTTCGATGGTCAGGCCGAGGTAGTTGCCGATGTCTTCGCGCGACATGCGCAGATGAAAACTGTGCGGCGAGTAGCCGCGCGCCGCGTAGCGCGCCGACAGATTGACCAGGAAGATCGCGAAGCGTTGTTCGGCGCGCATGTTCCCGAGCAGGAGCATGACGTTTTGCTCGCGCGTGATTTCCTGCCCCATGATCCGGTGGAAATGGCGCAGCAGCGTGGGCAGCTGCACGAACAGCTCTTGCAGGCCGTCGAACGGAATCTCGCAGACTTCGCTGTCTTCCAGGGCGACGGCGTCGCAATGATGGCGGTCGGTGCTGATCGCATCCATGCCGAGCAGGTCGCCGGCCATCTGGAAACCGGTGATCTGGGTGCCGCCGAAGGCGTTCAGCTGGCTGGTCTTGAAGTGGCCGAAGCGCACCGCGTACAGGTTGCGCAAGGGCTCGCCGGTTTCGTACAACTTGTCGTTGGCGCCGACGCGGCGCCGGTTGCCGATCAGCTTGTCGAGGCGGTTGATGTCGCCATCGTCGAGGCCCATCGGCAGGCAAAGCTGGTGCATGCTGCACGCCAAGCAGCTTTTCTTGAGCACATTGATGTTGAGCGCGTCCATGGTCGGTTCGGTCCTGATCGGGTCTCGCATCATTATAGTCGCCGCCGGGCGCTCGGCCGGCCGGCATCGCGCCGGTTTTCCGGCAGCAGGGCGCCCGATGTGGGCTACTTGATGTGCATCAATGATTTTCCCCTACGGAAAAAATTAAACTTCGGTCAATCCTTCGGCGTCCGTGTGACACGGCCGCGCGAAGCCGATCCAACCCGAGTTTTCCCAGGGCCGCATCATGAAACATGCTCCTCGCGGGCGGCTGGCATGGACGCTGGTCGTCACCGTCATCGTCAAGTGCGTCGTGCTGTACGGCCTCTGGGCCGCGTTTTTCTCGCATCCGCAAGCGCGCCACATGCGGCTGCCGGACGGCGAACTCGAACGCCATCTATTTTCAATCAGCACGCTCAACAACAAGCAGGTTCAATCATGCCTCCACTCGACGACGTCGTAGCCCTGTCGCGGCTACAATTCGCAGCCACCGCGCTGTATCACTTCCTGTTCGTGCCGCTAACGCTGGGCCTGTCCTGGATCCTGGTCATCATGGAAGCGGTCTATGTCATGACCGGCCGCCAGGTGTACAAGGACATGACGCAGTTCTGGGGCAAGCTGTTCGGCATCAACTTCGCCATGGGCGTGACCACCGGGATCACGCTCGAGTTCCAGTTCGGCACCAACTGGGCTTATTACGCGCACTACGTCGGCGACATCTTCGGCGCGCCGCTGGCGATCGAAGGCTTGATGGCCTTCTTCCTCGAGTCGACCATGGTCGGCCTGTTCTTCCTCGGCTGGCAGCGCCTGTCCAAGGTCCAGCACCTGGGCGTGACCTTTTGCGTGGCGCTCGGCTCGAGCCTGTCCGCGCTGTGGATCCTGATCGCCAACGGCTGGATGAACCATCCGGTCGGCGCCGAATTCAACTTCGATACGATGCGCATGGAACTGGTGTCGATCGGCGCCGTGATCTTCAACCCGGTGGCGCAGGTGAAGTTCGTGCACACCGCCGCCGCCGGCTACGTGACCGCCTCGATGTTCGTGCTCGGGATCTCGTCGCTGTACCTGCTCAAGGCGCGCGACGTGCAGTTCGCGCTGCGCTCGTTCGCGATCGCGGCCGCCTTCGGCCTGGCTTCGACGCTGTCGGTGATCGTGCTCGGCGACGAGTCCGGCTACACCGCCGGCGAAGTGCAGCAGGTGAAGCTGGCCGCGATCGAAGCGGCCTACGACACCGAACCGGCGCCGGCCGGCCTGACGCTGTTCGGCTTTCCCGACGACGAGCGCGAAGTCACCGATTACGCGCTGCGCATGCCCTTCATGCTGGGCCTGATCGCGACGCGCTCGGCCGACACGCCGGTGGTCGGCATCAAGCAGCTGCGCACGGCCAACGAAGCGCGCATCCGCGACGGCATGACGGCCTACGCCTTGCTGCTGCGCCTGAAGTCCGGCGACAAGTCGGCCGCGGCCCGGACCGCCTTCGACGCGCACAAGGCCAACCTGGGCTACGGCCTGCTGCTCAAGAAATACACGCCGAACGTGGTCGATGCGACCGAAGCCCAGATCAAGCAGGCGGCGGCCGATACGATTCCGAAGGTGGCGCCGCTGTTCTGGTCCTTCCGCGGCATGGTCTTCCTGGGTTTCCTGTTCCTGTTCATCTTCAGCGCCGCGGTGTGGTTCATGGTCAGGAAGCGCCTGGCGCCGCAGCGCTGGCTGCTGCGCCTGTGCGTCTGCGCGATCCCCTTGCCCTGGGTCGCCGCCGAGCTGGGCTGGGTCGTGGCCGAGTACGGCCGCCAGCCCTGGACCATCGCCGGCGTGCTGCCGACGCACCTGTCGGTGTCGAGCCTGTCGGCCGGCAACCTGTGGTTCAGCCTGGCCGGCTTCCTCGGCTTCTACACGCTGCTGCTGGTGGTCGAGATGGGCCTGATGATCAAGTACTCGCGCCTGGGCCCGGCCAGCCTGCATACCGGCCGCTACCACGGCGAAGCGGTCCAGCAGCCGGCGCATCCCACCCTTCACGCTTGAAAGGCATGCCATGTTATTCGATTACGCAACCTATAAATTGATCTGGTGGGGCTTCGTCGGCGTACTGCTGCTCGGCTTCGCGCTGACCGGTGGCTTCGACTTCGGAGTCGGCGTCGCCTTGCCCTTCGTCGGCCGCGGCGACACCGAGCGCCGCGTCGTCATCAACACCGTCGGCGCGACCTGGGAAGGCAACCAGACCTGGCTCATCACCGCGGGCGGCGCGCTGTTCGCGGCCTGGCCGCTGGTCTACGCGGCCGCGTTCTCGGGCTTTTACGTAGCCTTGCTGCTGTGCCTGTTCGCACTGTTCTTCCGCCCGGTCGGCTTCGACTACCGCAACAAGATCGCCGATCCGCGCTGGCGCAGCACCTGGGACTGGTGCCTGTTCGCCGGCGGGTTCGTGCCGCCGATTATCTTCGGCGTCGCCTTCGGCAACCTGCTGCAGGGCGTGCCGTTCCGCTACGACGACATGCTGCGCCTCGAATACGGCGGCACCTTCTTCCAGCTGCTCAACCCCTTCGGCCTGCTGTGCGGCGTGCTGGCGCTGGCGCTGATGTCGATGCACGGCGCCACCTGGCTGCAGCACAAGACCGAGGGTGCGATCGCCGAGCGCGCGCGCCTGATGGCGATGATCGCGGGGGCGCTGAGCATCCTGCTGTTCGCCGTCGGCGGCTTGTTCGTCGCGACGACGATCGACGGCTACCGCATCGTCGCCATGCCGGACGCGAACAGCGCCTTCCTGCCGGCGGCCAAGACGGTGGTGCGCGCGGCCGGCGCCTGGCTCGACAATTTCGGCCGCTGGCCGGCCTTGTGGATCCTGCCCGCGCTGGGCCTGGGCGGCGCGGCGCTGGCCTGCCTGTTCAGCGCGGCGCGGCGCGCGCTGCCGGCATTCCTGGCCAGCGGCCTGGCGACCACCGGCGTCGTGCTGACCGCGGGCGCGGCGATGTTCCCGTTCGTGATGCCGTCGTCCGCGCTGCCCGGCCACAGCCTGACCGCATGGGACGCCGTGTCCAGCCACCGCACGCTGGCCGTGATGTTCTGGGTCGTGATCGTGATGCTGCCGATCGTGCTCGCGTACACCGGCTGGGTCTACCGCGTCATGCGCGGCAAGGTCAGCCGCCAGCACATCCTCGACAACCAGCACACCGCTTATTGAACCAACACGAAAGGATTCCGTCATGTGGTACTTCACCTGGATGCTCGGCCTCGGTTTCGCCGTCGCCGTGGCGATCATCAGCGCCATTTACCTTGAGACTAACTACGCCTTCGGGCATCGTGACGAAGAGACGACCCGGCGGCGGTTCGAGCGGGCGCGCGTGGGGGAAGGGGCGCGTGAGGAGGTTGGTTTGGAGGGTCGATGAGGGAATGTCGTGGTTTGTCCGAAGCGGCCGATCCTGCCCGCTCATCAATACGAACCATGGTAGACGGTAAAAGAGATGGGTGTTCGGTTTAGGATTGCCGCGCCCATTTGTTGTATTTCCGACACGATCAGCTCGGCCTGCACTGATTCGGAAGTCTTCGTCGAGCTCTGCGATCCAGACTCATCTAGGTGCCGGGCTGTTGCTGCTGCTTGGCCTGTTCATTGCTCATGGCGATCTGCGGTTAGAGGGAATGCCCCCGCTAATGCTTGCCATCGGCCTGCCATTGGTACCCAATCTGTATTGGGTTCTGGACCCTTGTCAAGCGTCTCGTCAACACGGTTTTAAGCGCATGTCCTAAGCTGCTCAGATGAAGGCGCAAGCATTGACCGTCATGATGTCACGGCCCCGCCCGTTTAACTATGAAGGGGCGACCGAAGTCTGGTACGGTGCATCGCGTTGCGGGGCACGACGTCATCATCGAGGTTAGTTTGCTCGACGTTGACAGCCAGCGCCCAAAGGGAGATCGGCAGTGCGTCTACACTTGGCTTAGCAGCGTGCGGCTGCGGAAGGGCAAGGAAGAATGGCAGCTGCCGACTTGTGCCGTGGCCCATCATTGAAAGGCATGTTGCTGGATTAGATCGGCATGGTTGCGGAGGCGGTTGAACGGTCGAGGGAGCATCGATGCGCTCATTACTGAAACAAATATTGTTGGCCGCGTTCGCTGGCTTGACTGGGTTGCTGCTTTTCGGCGCTAGTGCAGCAGAGTCGGCGTGGCGGATGCTGGCCATGGCGGTCTTGCTGTCGGCGGCCGTAGTGGTCCTGTTCGTTACGCGCGACATGATTCATCTCGGGTTGCAGCGCTGGGGCGTGTCCACTACCAAGGACACGATTTTTACCCATTTGTGCGCCGGACTGATGCTGCTGCTTGCGATCTCTGCCGGGTCCGACAACGACCAGCGACTTCAAGACGCGGCTTGGTTAGGGCTGGTGTTTGGCCTTCCGCTGTCGGTTTATGCATTCAGGTTTCTCTACCGTACAATTCTACGCTGCGACTGATTCGTCCTCTGGCTAAACGGACGGCTCATGTTGCTCTGATTGTAAGTGGAGGTTTGTTAGGCGATCTAAGAGTCTCTAAGCTCGCTGGGTACGCCCAACTGGAGAGCTTCACGCCACATCACGAACATTTCACGCTTGTCCGCGTTATTGCGATGACCTTATTGGTGGTGCTGATGTAGGTGTGGGCTGGACGAGCCCAGACTTCGGCGCACAAAAAAACCACGTTCCCAGAGCGAGATACGCGGTTTCATGGACAATGCTGAACTACTACGGATGAGTAGGTGGTGCCTCCGGCCGGAATCCAGAACGTAGCATAATCAATGACTTGGCTAGGCTATGCGTAATTTGTGCGTGCGTCCGTTGAGATTTAAAGATTTTTTGGCCAGATTTGCGAAGGCGCACTGTCGTTGCCGAGTGCTTGACGTACAAGCAGTCATGTTCAATAAGTAACCGCCAAAGTAAGGCGAAAAAATGTCAAGGCGACCTTGATAAGTTGTCTACAAAAACATTCACAGATAGCAATATTTTGTAGTCAACGTGGCGACCTTCTTCTATACTAGGCAGGTTAATGTACGCCAAAAATTAGGTTCGTATGACGACTGACCCAGCCAAAACACGAATCTATCACATCACAGATGTTGCTAATCTGCAAAGCATTATTGATGAAGGAGCATTGCTGTCTGATGCAGCTATGAGGGCATCAGGCAAGGACGTAACGGAAATTGGATACGCAACTATCAAGTGGCGTCGATTGAACACCTACAGAGTCGATTGTTGCGAAGGGCGGTTTGTTGGAGAGTTTGTACCGTTCTATTTTTGCCCCCGTTCGCCAATGCTCTTCACCATCAACAAGGGAAACACTGGTCGACCGCCTGGTTGCCAGACCACAATCCTGCATCTCGTTAGCAACGTGAACCGAGCGTGGAGCCTTCAACAGCCTTGGGCTATTAGTGATGGTAATGCAGGTGCAGCCTATACAACATTCTCTAATGCAACAGATGCACTGGAGCATGTTGCTTGGGAAGTCGTGCGCTCCGATGCTTGGAGTGGCGATAGAATGAATAAAAAAGCGACGGAATTTTTAATCGAAAAATCGTTTCCAGTAGATTCGTTGCTAGGCATTGGAGTGCATAACGAAAAGATTGCGGCTCAAGTCAATAAAATATTGGTTAAAAATAATATTGACCTGCGTGTCATAGTTAAGAAAGATTGGTACTTCCCATAATATGATTAAAATAACAGACGGTAATTTGTTAACTGCCGAGGTGGAGGCACTTGTTAACACAGTTAATACCGAAGGTGTTATGGGGAAAGGCATTGCCCTGCAGTTTAAGCTAGCTTACCCCGGTATGTTTAAGGCTTATGAAGTGGCCTGTAAAAATGGCGAAGTAAAGCTTGGAGAAATGCATGTTTTCGATTTGGGTGGTCTAGTAGACGGTCATCGCTGGATTATTAATTTCCCAACGAAAGGTCATTGGCGTTCGCGCAGTAGGTTGGAAGATATTGTAAGTGGGTTGAAATCGCTTGTAGCTACAATAGAAAAGCTTGGTATTAAATCAATAGCCATTCCTCCTCTTGGTTGTGGAAATGGTGGTCTAGCGTGGGATGATGTTAGGCCACTCATCGAAAAAGCTTTTCAACATCTTCCGAATGTCGATGTATTAGTTTTTCCTCCATCTGGAGCGCCAGATGCAAAAGTAATGCCGATTCGTACTACTCGTCCCAAAATTACACCAGGACGGGCTGCACTGATCAGTATGATGGAGCGTTATCAAGCCGGGCTGCTCGATCCCTTTATGAGTTTGTTAGAGATACATAAGCTAATGTATTTTTTGCAAGAGGCTGGGCAGCCTTTACGTTTAAAATACGAAGCAAAATTGTATGGTCCTTATGCGAGCAACCTCCGCCAAGTCCTAATACATCTGGAGGGTCACTATATTGAAGGATATGGTGATGGAATTGATAGCCCGACCAAAAAGATCGGGCTGAAGCCGGGAGCTTCTGAAGCAGCCAAAGAAGAGTTGCACGCCGATAGTGATTTGATGAGCCGAATAATTCGGGTTTACAAATTAATCGAGGGCTATGAAGATCCGTATGGGTTAGAGCTGCTTAGTTCGATGCATTGGGTACTGGCACATTATCCAGATGCGCGGGAATCGGTGGATCGAGCTGTTGAGTTGGTCCATAGTTGGAATCCTCGGAAACGTAAAATATTAAAAGCTGTTCACTTACGTTCAGCTTGGGAAAGGCTCAGGGATCAAAGGTGGGATGAGGAATCAGCGAGCTCTGTGCATTAATCATATCAAATAAGAAAAGCCGCCTTTTAGGCGGCTTTTTCCATTCCCGCCTGTGAAATCATTAATTCTTATTATTTGTTTCCTTGTCTGCGCAAACACGCTCTAACTTGACTCTAAGTTAGGATTGTCGCAACGGGAGTCGGCAGGCGGCCTTCTGTAGAAGCCTAGGTGAGGTACTACTATTCGCGAACCTGCGACTAACTGAAATTCAGATCGTAGGAAACAGGCCCAATGTGTGATTTTCGCTACAGCAATGTTCTCGGATGTTACTGTACTATTAGCATCTGTACGTAAACGGAGACGAACATGGAAGTATGTAGGGACTGTGGAACGACGGGTCACACTAAGCGGGTCACGCGTGGTTCGCTCTTGATCGAAATCGTACTGTGGCTCTGCTTCCTGGTGCCTGGACTGATCTATTCGCTATGGCGCATATCGACTAGATACAATGCGTGTAGAGCCTGCGGTAGCCGACACGTTGTTCCTTTGAACTCACCGGTTGGGGCAAAGCTTGCTGCAGAAAACGGACATGCTGGAACCGTAGAGCGCTCTGGAGCTGAAAAATTTGGTCGCGCGGTTGGACGCATGTTCGCGTCGCGCCGATAAAAAAGCCACCTCGAGGGTGGCGTTTCGGTTCCCGATCGCGGAACCGTTTCGGTTCCCGATCGCGGAACCGTTTCGGTTCCCGATCGCGACCTTAGTGCTTGTCCTGGTACTTCATCATCCACGCAAACACTTCCTTGGCTCGATACCGGGCGTGGCCCTTGCCGCCGGTGGTAGTCGGTAACCTGACCGCCTTCGGGAAGTCTGGCTGCGGCGCCAGGCGCTCGCGTACCTGCGCCTCGCTGAGCTTCATACAGGACGCGATCGTCGCGATGTCCCACATCTCGTACTCGAAGGGGATTGCCGGCCGGATGCGATCGGCTAAAGCCGCGGCCAAACGGTTGATGAGGTCGTTATCGTTCGTTTCCATACTCACTGGTCTGTCTTGGTCTGGGCTTGTACAGCGGTCACGCGTGCGGATTTTCGTTTGCCTGAGCGCTTCCTAAGTAGCCGGTCGCGGACGATCCTGTCGATCGCGTCGCCAAGAGTCATGTCCTTGAACTCGATGAACTTCTCAAGCGCGTGCTGCACGTCTTGTCTAACGACGACTGGAGGCAAGATGGCCTTGCCCTCAGCCGCCAATTTTTCGCGGCGCCGTGCCTGGCGTTGAGAGTCACTTAATGCATTTCCCGTCGACGGCCGGCCACGGCGCTTTTCGGGTTTTGGTGCTTCCGTATGGTTGGCGATGGTCGTCATGCTCGTTACTTGCGCAAGGAATTAACGTGAGAAATCACGGTTTTTCTACGATGGGAATTGAGGCCGAAGCTCATGCCGATCTGTCGCGCGAGCGCGGAGGCGAAGCCATAATGCCGGCCCAACAGGAGGCGCAGCGTACGGCGGACCACCCATGCCGTGACCGGTGAGCGCGCAAATGAAAAGAGAATGGTCGTTAGCATGACGCGCTCCCTTGAGCTGTGTCGGTATCTGCTGCAGACGGCACTGCAAACACATCGCGCAGTTGCGAGTGGAACTGGAGCCATGGCGCCACATCTTGGTTCAGCTCGCGGAGGGCTGCCGCATTCTCATCGAGCCTTTGTTGGATCGTCGCCTGATAAATCAGGTGGCCTAGAGCACCAGCGTCTTGGTAAGCTTTGGCGTCGGCTATGCGTGCGGAAATCAATGCGTGCACGATGGTGGATATAGCTTCTCTGCTGAGGTCTCTCATGCATTTCCAGTGTTAGGATTGGCTTTTGACAAGGGGAATCGAAATGAGTGAACGTGTAGCAAGCCTGGAAACTCTGATGCATCAAGCTTCAATGACAGCCGACGTCTATTTGCACGAAGCCATCGAGGCTGTCGAAAAAAGAATGGGGGAAGGCGCGGCAGAGAAATTTCCTCAGATCGTCGCGGCCTTCATCCAAGCTGCTTCTCATGACTACTTGGCGGCTGTAGTAGCCGGGCGGGTTGCACCGGCGCTCGAAGACATTGCACGGCTCGATGTTGGTGATTCGATGCGCGGGTTGGGGAGCGCGATCGAAGAAGCAGGGCAGGCAATTGCTGCAGGCTTGTCATCGTAAGCAATTGCCTCATCTGCAGCGATGAAAAACAGGCCGCTAGGCGTGCATTCACCTTGGTCTGCGCGGGCGGATGCGCAGGCCGGCGCTGCTTGAATTCCAGTCACAAGCGAAACGTCTTTGAGGATCTGAGGAGCGGCGCATAGCATCCCGTCCTTGATCGTTTTGATGACGTTGGCGCATTTCACGCAAAGCGGGCCCGCCGCTGCGACGTTAACGGTTTTGATCGTGCTCATGCATGCTCCAGGTTGGACGGCTGAGGTTTCCTGACAGGTCCGGCCTTGCCGGCGTCAGGGGTATAGAAGCCAAGGTCGAACTCGGCGGACTTGATGCGCACATGGACGAGCCAAGCGGTAAATCCGCGTTTCGGTTGGTGGGGCGCGGGTGCCGGTTCCGAGACCTGGTAGCCGCGGTCGCGCATCAGCTGCAGCACGCGCGGCAGGTAGAGGCGCTTGCCATCGTTCGACACTTGGTCAGGAGTGCAGACGTGTGCACTGCAGAACTCAGCGAGCTGAATTCGGTTCCGCTCATCCTCGAGCGCCTGGTGCAGCTCGCCGGTACCGATCGCTGGCGTCTGCGCGCGGGTATGGGATGCGCGCTTCATGCCGGCACGACCGTAATGCCGAAGACGGCGTCACCTTGCTCGGCGGCGACCAAGTCATAAGCTGCCGCTGAGTTATAAGCGGGGCGGAAGTAGTGCCTTACCGGTTCACCAGCCTTTCTCAGCGTTACAAGGAAGTAAATCATTGTGCTCTCCAGACATCAGCCCTGCCGGGCTTGGTTGCGATGGATGCATACTACGCATTATATTTTAATGCGTCAATCGCATGTAACGAGCAAAATAATTTAAGCAACATCCATTTGCACGGTTGTGGTCGGGTTCGATGGCAAAAAAAAGCCCGCTAGTAGCGGGCTGAGCTGAAGGAGAAGCGCCAAAACACGGCGTTTACTAGCATTTGAATCCGTGTGGCAATCGAAGATGTCTAACTACTGGCAAAAACTACTGTATAGGTGTACAGTTGTTTACATTCACACGCGAGCGCCTCATGAATGAAGTTGACGAACTCATAAGTATCTATGTGACGATGAGCCCAGACGGCCGAGATCGTCTACGCTCTATGGCAAAGCATATGCAGAGGCGCTTTCCGCTTCAGAACCGACCCATGCTATCGCTTGTTAAGAATGCTGACGACGTCAAGCCGCTCAATCACATCATCGATAGCAGAGTCGATTACAGCTCGATCCGAGGCATTGGCGAGGCGGTAAACAGTAAGTAAGCGTACTTCGTCTGCGGCTTGGGATATTGCCGACCGTATTTCCTGGGTGGCTGGATGCCTGTACCCATCAGACACTGCGGTTGGGATCTCTTCGTCATCGAAGAACTCGACGACTCGGACCAGCAAGGCCTGCGCAATAGCGCGGAGGACATCTTCGCTAGCCCATTGCTTTCCGCGTTCGATTCTTGAGAGATTGCCGTCAGTAAGACCTGCCCGACCCTCAACTTCCGCAAGGGTCATTCCTTTGGCGACTCTTATCGCCCTGATTTTTTCGCCTACGGTCATGCGCTGAATTGTGGGATTTTGATGCGCGGCTCGCAAGGCGTATTGCGCATCACCGTGTTCTCGTATAAAGTGCGGATTACGCATTTTTGGAGCGAGACATTCCATGAAATCACCTCTTCGACTAGCTCGTGAAAAACGGGGCATGACACTGGACGCATTGGCCAAGATCGTAGGCAGCGACGTTGGGAATCTAAGTCGCATCGAGCGTGGGGTCCAGGTGCCGGGTCCGCAGTTGGCTGAGCGGATTTGCAGCGAGTTTGAAGGTGAGGTGAACGAGCTTCAACTCATCTACCCATCCCGTTACGTCGAGACTCCAGTCTGCTCCGAAACACGGCAGTAACCAGCGGTCTTTTAACTTTCTAAATTTTCCTAACGAAATTTTGCTAGTGAAGCGTTGGATTCGCACATCTAAAAAGTTTCTCACTGGAAATAAGGCAGCGCAAGAGTTTGACAGATTTGAGACAGCAGATGGGATGGAACGATGCGTTGGCGTGAAAACTTACTCAGCGAGTCGACGCTAATGCCATCGCTTGCATCGATCACTCTCCAAATGCTCTGCGGTTCGCTGTTAGGGCCGCCGCGTACTTGGAAACCAATGATCACGAGTCTGCCGCCTGGAAAAAGCGCGAAAGCATGCGGCTCAATGGATCGTACTAAGCCCCGATCATGCCAATGCAGCAGATGTCGCTGTTGAACGGCTTCTATGAGATTCATCGTTGGTCATCCATGTAGTGAGCTTTTTAACAATGCAAATTTACATCGAAGTAAATGTTTGCAAAACCAAAACAAAGTAGGAGGCTGTATGGGGTTGCGTCAAGCGAAGCTCGATATGATCGAGAGGGTAAAAGGTGGATGGGATGTTGCGGCCGCATACCTCGGCATGTCGCCTGCAGCCTTGCGTAACCGCATCTACGAGGTCAAGGATCAGAAGCTGTCCGATGAAAAATCCCTCGCGCTGCAGCAGCTGTCGGAGACTACGCACTACGTTGACGCGATCGCACAGGCCAGCGGCGGCGTGTTCGTCAAGCTGCCGGACACCGAGTGCGAGAACGAAGATCTGATGAAGAAATTCAATCAGCTGTATGTCCTGCTGGGCAATTTTTCGCGTGACTTCGACAGCGCATTGAGCAATGACTGCATCGTCGACAAGCAGGAAGAGGCCGTTCTCGAGCGCGATGTCATCGGTATCCAGAAGTCGGCATCCGAGCTGCTCGCGCTCATCGTCCGCGTCTACGGGATCAACCATCGCGGAGGCGCACATGGCGGCGAATAAGCATACCGGGCCGCGCCGAGGCAGCTGGCCGTACCGTGCGCTGGGCTACCTGCACATGCTTGGCCAAGAGAGCCTTTATGGCTGGATGCAGGAATCGTCGTACGAACAGTCAGCGCGCGACTTCCAGTACGAAGTCGTTGAGCGCCTTTTGTCCTGGCACCTGGTCGAGCTGGTCAACGAGTCTTACCGTGTGACGTCCGCCGGCCGCTCTTACCTTGGCATCGTCGATGCCGCGGCTGCGGTCGGCGACGTTGCCACGTCGCGCCAAGCCGCGCCGCAACGGCCGCTGTCCACACAGAACAGGCCGGCGCTGCGCGTCATGCGCCCAGGTGCGCTCCACTACCGCGATATCCCGTCGCGCCTGGGTGACCAGGTCATCCCGCATGGGAAGAAGGCAGCAGCGTGACCCTGGACGATTTTTCCACAGTTGGGCGCGCAGCGCTCAACTCCATTCATTCGCTTCTCGAAGAGTGGTTCCCGAACGGCGTCAAGGAAGGAAACGAATTCTGCATCGGATCTCGGTCCGGCGAAGCCGGCCAGTCGCTGCGTATTCGCCTTACTGGAGAGAAGGCTGGGGTTTGGTCCGACTTTTCCGACGGCGCAGCCGGCGGCGATCTGATCTCGCTCTACGCCTTCAAGCATGACCTCAAGCCCGGCCAAGCGTGCAGGGCGCTCGCCGAGCGCCTGGGCATCACGATCGCGGACGTTACCAACCGGCGCCCGAGCGATATTCGTTCTTTCGTCAAGCCTGCGCCAGCACGACTGAATCCTGCGCCTGCGCCAGCGGACAAAGGGGTAGGAGCACCGGCAGACGGTAAGAAAAAACCATCCTGGACACCGATTTTGCCGGTCCCAGCCGATGCCGGTCCGTATCCAAAAGCGCACGTGGTGCGCGGCAGGCCAGAGGCGCACTGGGAATATCGCGACGAGGCCGGCCAGCTGCTGGGCGTGATTTATCGCTTCCGTCGATCGGACGGCGTCGGCAAGGAAGTGCTGCCCTGCGTGTTCGCTGCATCCGACACCGGTAAGCGCGAATGGCACTGGATGGCGTTTCCTGAGCCGCGGCCCCTGTACCTGCGCGGGCCGCACCGTCCGGACGTGCCGGTCCTCCTGGTCGAGGGCGAGAAGTGCGTCGACGCCGCGGTGTCGATTCCGATGATGAACGATACGTTCGAGATCCTGTCCTGGTCTGGCGGCAGCAAGGCGATCAAGAAATCGGACTGGTCCTCAATCCGAGACCGTGACGTTATCGCCTGGGCTGATGCAGACGCAAAGGCCTACAAGGAAGGCCACGAGCATGCCGGCAAGCTCATGCCAGAGCACGAGCAGCCGGGCATGGGCGCAATGCTCAAGATCGCAGAAATCCTGCGCGAGCAGGGCTGCAACGTTCTGTTCGTCGATATCCCCCCGCCTGGTGAAACGCCCGACGGATGGGATGTGGCGGATCTGATCGAAGGTGGCGCGACCGAAGAAGAAGTCATGCGCTGGGCGACGAAGCTGCGGGCAGTCGACGCGGGCGCGCCGGCGCCGGCGGCACCGAGCCGCGTCGAGGTGCATGACGCGCATGACGAGGTGCCTGCCTGGGTTACCGAGCAAATATCGGAGCAGTTCGAGGACGCTTCTACCCCTTTGCCCGCTGGCGCAGGCGGCGACGATCGCCGGGCCTTGCGGATGAAGCTGATCCCGACCGCTAACGGCGGGATCAAGGGTTGCCGCGAAAACGTCTACCTGGTGATGGAGGGCGATCCGAAGCTGTGCGGCGTGGTCGGTCTCGACCTGTTCTCAGGGCTGCAGGTGAAGCTGCGCAAGACGCCTTGGAAGAGCACGCCGGGCGAATGGACGGAATCCGACGACTTCGAGCTCGGGATGCACTTGGCCCAGAACTACGGCCTGGTACTGGCATCGGTAGGCGATATCGAACGGGGCGTCGCGCAGGCGGCACGCCGGCACCAGTTTGACCCCGTGATCGACTACTTCGACCGCTGTGCCGCCGGCTGGGACGGTCAGAAGCGCGTCGAGACGGCGCTGTCGCGCTATTGGGGCGCGGCCGACTCCGAATACCTGCGCCTGGTCTCAACCATGTTCTTCATCGGCATCGTGATGCGCGGCTACAAGCCAGGCGTGAAGAACGACCATGCGCCCGTGTTCGAGGGTGGCCAGGGCCAGGGCAAGTCGACCTCGCTGAAGGTGTTGGGTGGCGACTGGTTCGCCGATACGCCCTTTCGGATGGGAGACAAGGATGGCTACCTGTCGATCCAAGGAGTGCTGCTGTATGAGGTCGCCGAGCTCGAGCAGTTCAACCGCTCCGAGGTGACCGCGATCAAGGCGTTCATGTCCAGCACGGTCGACCGCTTCCGAGAGCCCTACGGACGCCGTATGAAGAACGTGCCCCGCCGGTGCGCCTTTGCGGCGTCGACCAACGAGGATGCGTACTTCAAGGACACGACGGGCAACCGGCGCTTCTGGCCGGTGGAGACCGGGAAGCTGGATGTTGAAGCGTTGAAGGTCGACCGCGACCAGCTGTTCGGCGAAGCGATCGCGCTCATGAAGGCAGGCGTGCAGTGGTGGCCAACCTTCGAGCAACAGCGCCGCCTGATCGACCCGGTGCAGCAGAGCCGGGAGATCCCGGACCCATGGGCTGGCCGCGTCTGGGAGTACCTGGAAGGCATGGACTCCGAAGGAAAGCCAACGATGGCAGGCAAGCTCGTACGCGTCACAGCGCGCGAGCTGCTCATGCGCGCCTTGCATATCGAGCTGTCCAAGATGGGACCAGCGAAGGCCGAGACGATGCGTGTAGGCGCGATCATGCGCAAGTTCGGTTGGACAAAGCACCGCGAATCGAGCGGCGCACGCGAGTGGTACTACGAACGCCCTGCAGCGGTAGCGGGGCAAGGGGCAGACACGACTGGAGAGGACGATGAGCCGCTCCCGTTTTGATCAACGAGCCGGCGCGCTGCCGGCGTCTCACCAGGGATCGTGGGCGCTTCGTGCGCAGGCGGAAAAGGTGATGGCGTCGACTTCGCATGCGGTCTCGTCCAACCTGCAGCGTCTATCCGTCCAACCTATGTTTTTTGAGGTTGGACGGCTGGAACCCGCATGGATACTGGGTTCGTCCAACCTCCTAACCTCGCCAACCGACATGCGCACGCACGTATACCCGCGCATGCGTATACGCGTGCAACGAGTGGGTAGGGAAGATTCTGCCGCTGGCAAAACAAAAAAACAGGTTAGACAGGTTAGGAGGTTAGACAAACCCAGCATCCATGCGGGTTCCAGCCGTCCAACCTATCCGACCAACCATTTCGAGGTTAGACGAGAGAGCGGAGAAAGCGATGGCGTCAGGTGATTTGAGGAAGGTAATGCCGGTCACGGCGCAGCTGATCGATGAGTTTCGAGCGGTCTTCGGCAAGGACAACATCGATGGGGTACTGAGGCGGGCAATGAAGGGCGAGCCGGTGTTTTACGCGAAAGAGAACGGGCATACGTTCGGGACACCAAGTCCGGCCAGAACGAGGGTGCAGTGGGACGAGAAGGGGTTGCCGTACGTGATCGAGCCGCACGAGCAGAAGCAGCGATGAATGGACGCACAGGGGCGTCAGCACAAGTGAAAGGGTGGGGAGAGATGGGAGCAGCGAAAGAGATGGATACGATTTTCGTCAATGTTGGCCAGGCGGTGCATGTGGCCTTCATGGTCATGAGCCAGCCGGCCATGCAGGCGGCGCCGATGCGCAAGGCGTTGATCCGCGCAATGGAGTCGATCCAGTTGGGCGAACACCAGCGCGAGTGGCTGGAGCAGCTGCGTGGCGCGCCTTCGGAATCGGTGAACTTCGGTGGCCTGACTGGTGACGAAGTGCGTGCACAGTGCATCATGATCACGGAGTCGGTGAAGCACCTGCCGCAAGCTGAGATGTGGACGCTGCAGGCGAAGTACGGCTACGTGGAATACGAGGACACGCCGCCCGAGGATATGACCGGTCAGCAGCTGGTGAACGCACTGCAGTGCGCGCAGACGGATGTCGAGTCGGGCCGAGAGAGGTTGCGCCTGGCCCGCCAGGATCTCGAGACGACCCGGGAGCAGCACCTGCAGTACAGCGCTCGCATCGCGTCGGCCGCGATCGAGGCGTCTGCGAAGGAACGCTACTTTTCCGCGCGCGATGAGGTGCGCGATGCGAGTGCCGCCCTGATCCGCCTCGAGTCGACTGCGCGGCAGGTACAGATCATCGTCGATCGCGCCCGCGGTGCGACCCTGACCGACGGTGTCGCACTGGCCCCCGGAGTGAGCGGCCGTCGCTTTGCGTTCTCGGCCGAACGCATCGATGCGATCAAAGGGCTGTCTGATTGGTTTCAGCCGATGTTCCCTCGTATCAAGCCGCTTGCGATCGACTGTATGCTCGGACGTCTGTTTGCGAGGCATGCAAAGGTCGACGGATCAAACCGCGACCTAGCCGATAACTTCGGCGGTAGCCACATGCTCTATCAGCGCGCGAGCTTCAAGATGCTGAACCATCTTCGCCAGCTCGAGCAGCTCGCCCTTCAGCACCTGGAGGAACGTCTCGTTCGGGACGGTGTTGCATTGCCGACAGAAAGTGATTGACGGAATTGTTCCAACTAGGATATATTTTCGCCATTCTCGAAGTAGTTGCGACTTGAGATTCCAAACACATTGAAGCCCTGTCCGGTGCAAGCCTGACGGGGCTTTTTGTTTCCGCGTTTCCCACCCGTTCGACCGAGCGGGCTTTGCCGTGTGCATTTGGTTGCACGCGGCATTTTTATTTGTGAGGTACGCCGTGCGCGAAGTCCCGATGATGAGAGTCGAAGTGGACGGCGTAGTGGTCCGCCGCCCTGGCGTGCTCGATCCGCTGCTCTATGACCGCACCGGCAAGATCGTCATGTCCCGCATGCGTCCGCAGACGCTGCCTGGAGAGTTGCTAGTCGAGCGTGAAGGCACGTTCCCGGCCATCGTTGGCGCTCAGCCGAAGCATGCGCAGGAAGTGATCCGACACCAGGTCGTCCGCGCGGTGTTGGGTACGCACCCGGCGATGTTGGCGAAGGAAGCCGATTCAGTTGCACTGAACTGCCTGTGCCACAGTCTGGCAGATGCGGCCGAGGCGAAGCGCCTGCTATGCCTGAACACTCCAGCCTTCCCAGCGCACACGCTGACCGACATGGTGCGCAACCTGCTGAAGCTCAACGAAAAGGAACCCGCATGATCCAGCTCATCATCGCTGCTACCGTCATCGTAGGCATCGCCGGTCTCGTAGTTGCAACCTGGTCGATCCACCGCGCGCATAGCTGCATCGTTGCACGTAACGATGCACTGTTCGAGCGCGTCGACGAGATCGTATTCCAAGGGTACAAGACACAGCATCGGATAGTGCAGACGTCTGCACAAAGCTTCAGGAGCTGATATGCCGAAGTCTGCGCCTCGCCCCTGTAGCTTCAGCGGCTGCCGTGTGCTGGTACACGATGGAAGCGGGCGTTGCGAAGCCCATCCCAAACAGCAATGGGTGAAGAGAGAGCCGGTCAAGCGCATCACCGGCCGGCGCCTGCAGGCCATGCGTGCAGCGCTGTTCGCACGCAACCCTTTCTGTGCTGAGTGCGAACGGAACGGCATCGACAAGCTGGCCACGCAGCGCGACCACATCATCTCCCTGGAAGATGGCGGACCCGACGACGAGACCAACGAGCAAGGCTTGTGCAATTCGTGTCACGAAGCGAAGAGCAAGCAAGAGCGGATCGCAGGGCGCCGGCGCCAGGTGGCCGGTCGATAGGCCGGGGGCGGGTCAAATCTCTGGGCCGTCACACACGGAAACCGAGTCCCTAACTTGAAATTTATGGGAACGAAAAACTACCCCCGGGGGGTTAACGTCTTCGAGGTGCGTGCATCGGATTCCGCCTCTAGTCCTCGGTAATACACGCGAACGGAGCGGGATATATGGATCAACTAAAAAATTTTGGCACGCTGCCGCCGGCGGTCGGTGGGGCCGAGGTCAAGTCGTCTGCCGAACTGACATCGCCTGAGGCGCCACCGGTGATCGGCTTGAACGACGAAGAGATGCTGGTCTACGAATACCTGTGCGAGTCGCTGCGCCAGGCTGGCATCGAGCATTTGACGGCAGGGATGCCGCTAGCCGTGATCGTGCGGACATATTGCGACTGGATCGTTGCATGCCAGGCCGTTAAAAAGAATGGGCGGGTGCAGATTTCGAAAACCGGGTGGGCTACGCCGACGCCGTGGGCCGATGACGAGAAGCGGCTCAAGATGGAGCTTGGCCAATGGCTACCAAAAGCATGTCTGACGATTCCGTCACTGGCGCGGGTGCGCAAGGACACGGGAGAGCGGGGCGGACAGGACGACCTGTTCGGCGATCTCGTAAACCACGCCACCAGCTCACCCGGAAGAAACTCCTCGAGCTGACGCCGCCGGTCCTGCACGAGTGGGACGAAGCGTATGGTCTCCCAGTGCTGCGCGGCGAGATCCCGACCGGGCGCCTGGTCTACCTGGCGGTGCAGCGGCATTATGGGGACCTCCTGAAGGGCGCTACGCGTGGCTTAGTATTCAGTCCGGCGCACGCCTGGCACATCATCGAATACATCGAGCGATTCTTTGTCCACATCAAGGGACCGCTGGCTGGCAAGCCGATCCTGCTGGACCCCTGGCAGAAGTTCTGGACCGCCGTCTTATACGGCTGGCGCAGGCAAGTCGATGGCGGCCGGCGCTTCAGCCGCGGTTACGAGGAGGTCGCCCGCAAAAATGGTAAAAGCACCTGGAAGGGGCCGCAGGGCGCCTACTTGTTCTCCATGGACGGTGAGATCGGAGCCGAGGTGTACGCGGTCGCCACGACACGCGCCCAGGCGATGACGGTCTTCAAGCCGGCCTTCGACAATATCAAGCGCTGGGTGCGCCGCTCGCCTGGCGTAGCCCGGTCGTTCAAGACCTACGCTGGCTTGAACCAGGAGAAGGTCGAGCTCGACAACTCGGTGTTCGCGCCGCTACCGGCGAATGCGGAAAACCTCGATGGTTTAAACCCCTCGGCGATCCTGTTCGACGAACTGCACGCGCAGCGCAGCCGTGACGTGTGGGACGTGATGGAATCAGCGCTTGGTGCCCGCAGCCAGCCCCTGCTGTCCGCGATCACGACGGCAGGCTTCATCCTGGATGGCATCTGCACCGAGATCCGCGACTACCTGATCTCAGTGCTCGAAGGGAAGCGCGTTGATGACGCCTTCTTCGGCTACGTGTACACGCTCGACCAGGACGACGATCCTTTCGTCGAGGCGAACTGGTACAAGGCCAATCCTGGGCTGGGTCGCTCGAAGACCCTGGAATACATGCGCGGCATGGCGCGCAAGGCAGGGGCGCTGCCAGGCGCACGCGCTAATTTCTTTACGAAGGACTTGAACATCTGGTGCAACAGCGCTGACGGCTGGTTCGACATCAGCATGTGGGACAAGGGCGGCAAGAAATTTGACCCGGCGATGCTAAAGGGCCGGCGCTGCTTCGGCGGTCTGGATCTCGCGTCGACGCGTGACCTGGTCGCCTACTCGCTGGTGTTCCCGCCGGACGAGGAGGGCGGCGACTGGTACATGCTGGTGTGGTTCTGGTGTCCCCAGGACAAGATCAACGCCGAAGAGCATGACGACGCGGCACCGTATAAGGCCTGGCAGGAGGCTGGTTGGATCACAGGCACCGAAGGCAATGTCACCGACTACGGCCCGGTCCGCCTGCGCATCCTGCAGTCGCTGCAGGACTTCGACGTGCAGGAGATTGGCTTCGACCGCTGGAACGCGCTGCAGCTGGCCAACGAGCTGCTTGAGCAAAACGTGCCGCTTGTTGAAGTGCCGCAGAACACCGGCGGCATGTACCCCGGCAGCAAGCTGCTCGAAGAGCTGGTGTACGGCAAGCTCATGCATCACCGCGGCAACCCGGTGTTGCGCTGGTGCGCGACCAACGTCGCGCTGTTGTTCGATTCAAACGGCAATTTCCGCCCTGACAAGAAGAAGTCGAATGCGACTGGCCGCATCGATGGAATCGTCGCGACCGTAATGGCGCTGAGTCGAGCCGTTGCCTACGAAACCCAGCCTGAGCCTGGAATTCTCAATCTTTGACGTGGACGTTTAATGACCGGAAAACTACTGAACCTGGAGGCTGTGCGCCACGAGTCTCGCGTGCTCGGCTCATTCCTGGCCGGTCGCGAAGGCGGTGTGGCGCGAGCTGGTGTTGTTGCCCTCGGCGAGAATTCGAGCAGTAGCCTGACGATGAACGAGCTGGCCAACCTGCTTGGTGCCTCGCACCGCTCGTCTTCGGGCGCCTCCGTCACCGCAGAAACCGCGATGCGTGTGTCCGCTGCGTACGGCTGTATGTCACTGGTCGCTGGCGCAATTGCTAGTTTGCCCGTGGGGATCTACGAACGAAACGGTAACGAGCGCGATACTGCCGACCACGATTACTGGTGGATGTTCAATGAGCTGGCCAGCGACGGTTGGACCTCTTTCGATGCCTGGCAAACTCTTATTCTGTCCAAGCTTTCTCATGGTGACGGGTTCGGCGAATGGATCCGCCCTAGTCCTTTCAGCAACCGTGTAATCGGTTGGAAACCGCTGCTGCGCCATACGGTGATGCCATTTCGGGATGGGAAAAATGTCTATTACCGTGTTAGCCCGATCGACGGCCCGTCTTACGTGCTGGACCGCGCAGACGTGATCCACTTGCCTAGCCTGGGCTTTGATGGGCTGTGCAGCCCAAGTCCGCTGACCTATGCGGCATTGGAAGCGATCGGCACCGCACTATCAGCGCAGGAAAATGCTGGTCGGTTCTTCTCTGGTGGTGCCAATTTTGACTACGCACTCAAGACTGCATCCAAGCTCGATGACAAGCAACTGGAGCAGTTGAAAGCATCGCTGCTCGCGCGCGTGCAGAACGGTGGAAGAGGGCCGCTGCTCCTTACAGGTGGCCTGGAACCGGCACAACTAAGCGTGAATTCGAAGGATGCCGAAATACTGGCAACACGCCTCTTCACTGTCGAAGAAATCTGCCGCATCTTCGGTGTGCCCCCATTCATGGTTGGGCACACTGATAAGACGACGTCATGGGGTGCGGGTGTCGAGAACATGGGTATCGGCTTCGTGCGGTACACCCTGCAGAGACACCTGACGCCGATTGCGCAGGAGATCAACTGCAAGCTCTGGCCGGTTCGCCAGAAATACTTCGTCGAGCATGTCACGGCAGCGCTCGAGCGAGGTGACCTGAAGGCCCGATACGACGCCTACAGAACTGCCCTGGGCCGCGCCGGCGAAATGCCGTTCATGGACGCAGACGAAATCCGCCGGCGCGAGAACATGCCGCCGAATCCAAAATTGAAGACGAATGGAGGCACGAGTGCCCAACAGCCTGACCAAGCTCCTGGCGAGCAACAAAAAGCGTCCTGACCGGCTGCCGCAGTCGCGCATCGTGGCCTCGGCCGCCGGCGACGAGACGGCCATTTACATCTACGACGCGATCGTGTCCGATGAAGAAACCGCGTACTGGTGCGGCGGGGTCTCGGCGGAAGCCCTGGTGCCTGAGATTCGCAGCATCAAGAGCGGGACCGTTCGCCTGCGCATCAACAGCCCGGGCGGCGATGTGTTCGCTGCACAGGCCATCTGTCAGGCCATCCGCGACACCGGCGCCAAGGTCATCGCGCATATCGACGGCTACGCCGCTAGCGCCGCGACCGTGATCGCCACCGCGGCCGACGAAGTCGAGATTGCCGATGGTGGCTTCTACATGATCCACAACGCGTGGACCTGGGCGATCGGCAACGCCAACGACCTGACCGCGACCGCCGCGCTGCTGTCGAAGATCGACGGCTCACTCGCGGCCCAGTACGCGAAGAAGAGCGGCATGGCCGTCGACGACGTGCGCGCCGCGATGGACGCAGAGACCTGGTACACCGCCGAGGAAGCCGTAGCTGCAGGCCTTGTCGACCGCGTGGCGGTCGGCGCGAAGGCCGAGGCCTCCTGGAACATGAGCGCGTACGCGCGCGCACCGAAAGCCCCGGACCCGGCGCCTGACCAGGTCGACCCGGCCGCCACCGCCGAACACCGTGCACGCCAGCAGCAGCGAATCAGCATGCTGGCGCGCCTGCAAGTTAGCTGACGCTCTCGCGCCACTATGCTGGCCGCCTTCGGGCGGCTTTTTTATTGCCCCAACCCGGCCGCGAGAGCGGACCCATCTCGAAAGGTATTACCACATGAGCAAGCTCGCACAACTGCGCGCCCAGCGCGACGCCGTGGCCAAGAAGGCCAATGACCTGAACAACAAGTACCCGGCGGACCAGCGCATGCCGGCCGCCGAAGCGGCCCAGCTGGACACCATCCTGGCCGAAGTCGAGGCGATCGATGCCGAGATCGCGCGCGAGCAGCGCATGGCGACGCTGGCCGGCGAGAACCCGCAGGCCCAGCACGAGGCCGCGCTGAATGCGGCGACCCGCGACCCGAGCAAGATCAGCGACGAATCGAAGGCGCTGCGCGCTTTCCTCGGCGGCGGAATGGCGAACCTGTCCGCCGACGACCGCAATCGCATGCTGGCCCGCCAGAATCCGGACATCCGCGCCGCGATGAGCACCACCACCGCGACCGAAGGCGGCTACACCACGTCGCCGGAATACCAGCGCTCGCTCGAGACTGCTATGAAGGCCTACGGCGGCATGCGCTCGGTCGGTACCCCGATCCGCACCGCCACCGGCGTCACGATGAACTTCCCGACCTCGGACGCCACTGCCGAGATCGGTGAAATCGTCGGCCAGAACGGCGGGGCCAGCACGCTGAACACCGCGTTCGGCAATGCGACGCTGGACGTCTACAAGTATTCGTCGAAGGCGATCGCGCTGCCGTTCGAGCTGGTGCAGGACTCCTTCATCGACATTGAGGGCTACGTGCAGAGCGTGCTGGCGATGCGACTGGGCCGCATTACCAACAATCACTTTACCGTCGGTTCGGGCTCGGGTCAGCCGCGCGGCATCATTACTGCCGCCAACGTCGGCCGCGCCGGAGCCACTGGCCAGACCGCGTCGATCACCTACGACGACCTGGTCGAGCTGGAGCACTCGGTGGACCCGGCATATCGCAACGCCCCGGGCGTGGGCTACATGTTCCACGACCAGAGCCTGAAGGTGATCCGTAAGCTCAAGGACAACAACGCTCGCCCGATCTTCGTGCCAGGTTACGAGGAGGGCAACCCGGGCGGCGCGCCTGATCGCTTGCTGGGCCGCGCTTTCGCTATCAACCAGGACATGCCCGTCATGGCGGCAAATGCCAAGTCGATCGCTTTTGGTCAGCTGAGCAAGTACCTGATCCGCGACGTCATGGACCTGACGCTGTTCCGCATGACTGACTCGGCCTTCACCATGCTGGGCCAGATCGGCTTCCTGGCGTTCATGCGCTCGGGCGGCAACCTGATCGATGTAGGCGGCGCCGTGAAGACCTACCAGAACAGCGCAACCTGATCGTAACCGGCGGCCGGCGTTGCGCCGGTTGCCAACATGGAGAACAACATGGCAGATACTCAAGATACGACCCAAGCTACGGCCAAGCCGGAAACCAAAAAGGTGAAAGCGCGCGTGTTGGTCGACTGCGACCTTGGCAAGTGCAATGACGTCGTCGAGATCGACCCGAAGCAGGTCAAGGCGATGGCCGGCACTGTCGACACCGATGCCGAAGCCGTCGCCTACGCTGAGTCGCTGGCGAAGTAAGCATGCAACCTGCGACCATCGCCTGGCTCGCGAACCTGCGCGCGCAGGCGGCGGACCCGGGCAACCTCTGCGTCGTCATCCCCCGCCGTGCTGGCGGGTCGGTGGCGATCTTCCCCGACGACATCCTCGGCAAGTCCGATGACGAGCTGGCGGCCTATGTCGTCGCGCGGCTCACCGAACAACCCAACACCGTTACACCTGGAGCCCCATGAGCGCTTTTTCCGATGCTTACGAAAACAAATACGTCGACTGGTTCTTCCGTGCGCAGGCGCTGGGCCTGAACGGTTCGACCGCTGGCGCTGGCAGTGGCCCGGCCACGCTGTATGTCGGCCTGTTCAACGCAGCCGGCAGCGATGGCGCACCGGGCACGGAGGTGTCGACCAGCGGCACGAGCTACGCGCGCGTGCCGATCACCTCGGCGCTGGCCAACTGGGCCGGCACGCAGGGCGCCGGCAGCACCGCAGTATCGAGCGGCAGCAGCGGCACCACGTCGAACAACAACCCGGTCCAGTTCCCGGGCGGCTCGGCAGTACCTGCGGCCTGGGGCCAAGTGGTCGAGTTCGGCGTTTTCGACTCGGCAACTGGCGGCACCGAAGTGTTCCGCGCTGCGCTCAGCCAGGCCAAAACGATCAACGCGGGCGACCCGGCGCCGTACTTCGCTGCCGGCACGCTCACCCTGCAGGTCGACAACTGATCATGATGACCGCCGACCAACAAGCCGCGTTCCGTGCTGAGGTCAAGGCGCGCATCGAGACAGACGCCGACTTGGCCGCCGCGTATGCGCGCAAGGATTGCGATGCCATCGCGGTGGCCATGTCGCCCGGGCGCATGCGCTTCACCGGCGAGACGATCGGCAATGGTGCGATCCTCGACGCCCTGGGCTTAGAGCTGGGCAACGCGGTGCTCGACACGATCCATGCCGGCAGCGACTACAAATACGTCATCGCGCTGCTCGATCAGGGCCGCGTCGACCCGCGCGCAGAGACGTTCCAAGAGGCGCTTGGAAAGCTGGTCTACATCAAGCAGATCACGCAGGAGCATGCCGACAAGATCATGTCGAAAGTCCAGGCGCCCGATCGGGTCGACGTGGGTGATGTGCACGACGCGTTGTTTGAACTGAACGGAGTGCCGAAATGACCACTGTTGCAGATACCGTAACAACCCTGATAACGCCGACGGCCAACAATGGAGCCGCGGGCACGTCGCGCGGATCGCCCGGCGTGAACAGCGCCGCCGCCGGCTGGCTGGACACCAAGGCAGCGGCGCCGAACAATTTTGACAGCGGTGTGGTGGGCCTGTCGATCACCAACGGCACGAGCGCGCCAGGTGTGCCGGGCTCGATCGTCGTGCAATGGTCGCCCGACAACGGCTCGACCGTCTACGACTTGGCCGGTTACGCCGGCGACGTAGTGGCCGGCTCGACCTATTCCTGGAGCGTCGATATTCCGCCGGGCGCGCGCTATATCCGCGTCATCGGCTTCGGCAATACCACCAATCCTGTCACGTTTGGCGCGACCTACAGCGGCACTTCCCGGAGCTAATTTATGGCCATGCGAAGCCAGCCACAGGGCCGGGTGCGGTTCCAATCGGGCCTGGTTCCGCTGTTCGCCCTGGTCGGAAACTCGCGCGACGTCGTCACCGGCGCGGTGCCGGCAGCGGTCGCCACGCGACCGATCAACGCACCATCCCCGTCGGGCGCCAGCCTGCAGTTCAACGGCACCGGCGGCTTCCATTACGGCAATACCGTCGCGCGCGACCTGTTCTACAATCGCGGCCCGTCATCGCTGCTGGTCGAGTTTTATCTTCCGCTCGTCGCGCGCACGGGCAGCATGTCGCTGATCGGCAAGAACGACGGCGGCAATGCGACCGGCTGGAATTTGTATATCCAGCCCAACAACACGGTGACGTTTTCGATCACTGGCTCGACGAATTATTACGTTCTTGCCACACTGACGGCGCCAGCTGCGAAACTGGTCCCGGGTCAGCGAAACACCATCCTGATCGTCTTCACCGGCGATCTCACTTCGAGCACCCTGGCGACCGCCTACATCAACGGCGTTTTTGCTGGCACCAACGGCGGCGGCGCACCAACAGGAACCGCAGGAGATGCGAACTGCCCGCTACTGATTGGCGGCGCCGATTCGAATTGGGGAAACGCTGGATTCACCGGCAACATCAGCCTGATTGCGGCGTTCCGTGGTCAACTGGCGCCCGTCGGTAAAGGCGGCGCTACGCCCGAAGGCGCGGTCCAGGCGCTGGCGCTGCACAACAATCCGTGGCGCGTGTTCTCCAATGGCGAAACCGGCGAGGCGCCAGCATTCACCGCTGCAGTTGTGGCGCCATCCATTCTGTCGGGTGCCGCTGTTGCCGTGGCCAGCGCATACGGCTCGTTGTCGACCGGGATTAAGCTGAGCGGTGCGGCCGTGGCGTCTGCTACGGCCACTGGTTCGCTGACCGCTGGCGCAGCGGGTTCGCTGTCGATGACGGTCACGCCGAGCACGGGCGCGCCTTACGATCTGACCGCGCTCGGCACGATCGACTGGATCAACTACCCGAACGCATCGGCCGTACGCAAGGCGACGGGCGGTAGCCAGATCAACGTTTCGCATGTCGGGTCGTTCAGCGATTCGATCACGAACGGCTCAAACAATGCCGTCAGCTGGTCCGATGGTAGTCCGACCGCCTCGGGCAGCTCAACCAACGTCATCTTTTCGAGCAATGGTGAAGGTGTCGGCTACGCGGTCACGTTCCCGGCCGATACCACGCCGCGCGTAGCGACGATACTGGGCGGTATCTACGGCGCCGATATGTCCGTCACGGCGACCCTGTCGGACGGTAGCGCGGCGCAGGTGTCGAATTCGAGCGGCGTCACCTGGAGCAGCGGTAGTGGCTTGCAGGGTGCGATATCGATTACGTACAAGGCGGCCAGTGCTGGGCAGACGCTGACCGTCAAGCTGTTGCAGAAGAACGCCAACCGAGCCAGCAACTATTCGAACGCCAATATTCAAGCGGCGATACTCGCGCCGGCGGCTGTAGCAGCCCAGTTGTCCGGATCAGCCGCCGCATCGGCGAGCGCCGGCGGCGCACTGTCGACCGCTACCCCGCTTTCAGGAGCCGCGCAGACCGCAGCGTCTGGTGCTGGCTCGCTGATGACTGCCATCCCTTTGGCTGGAAGCGCTTCGGCGACCGCCAAGGCGACCGGCTCGCTCGTCACGTCGGTCAAGCCGTCAGGTGCTGCCGCTAGCGTGGCCACCGCTGGCGGCACGCTTTCCACTGCGATTCCGTTGAGTGGATCGGCGCAGGTGGTGGCGGTGGCGACTGGGGTGCTGGCAGGGAGCGGCGGCGGCCTGTCCGGCGCGGCTGTGGCGTCAGCCACTGCTACGGGAGCGCTGACCACCAAGATCGCACTGTCTGGTGGCGCGCAAGCGGTCGCGCAGGCATACGGTTCGCTTGCGGGAGGTGGTGCTGCTCTGTCCGGATCGGCGCAGGCGAGCGTGACCGCTGGCGGCGCCTTGACGACGTCGATTCGACTAGTTGGCACCGCCACAGCCCGGGCGACGGCGACCGGTGTACTCGCGACGGCGATCCCGCTGGCTGGACCGGCATCAGCCTCGGCCGCCGGAAGCGGGGCGCTGGTCACGCGCATTCCCCTGGCCGGCGCAGCTGTGGCAGTAGCGCAAGCCAGCGGCGATCTGACTGTGAACAGCGCAGGCATCGACATTTCGCAGATTTCGCCGGCGCGAATCGTCGTGTTTGAGGGAAGCGGCAGCCGCGTGGTCGTCTTCGAGGGCAGCGGTAGCCGAGTCGTCGGCATCGGTTCTGCAACGTCAACTTAAGGAAATGGAATGAGTACGACAGAGCCAACCAAGGTCGGGGACAAGTGGATGGTGCACCGCGACCCTGATGAAATCAGCTGGTACGCGGCGGATATCACCGACGAGCTCCTTGACCGCAATACAACGCTTGCGACTACCGGGCAACCGGTAACGCTCATTCTGCAGGGCGTCACCATGCTGAGAGACTTCAGCATCCAGACCGCGACGATAGGCGGTGTCGTTCATACCTACATCGTCGTGCTGTTGGGTGGGGTCGATACCGCACTGCCTGCTGACTGGCTCTGGACGGCGCGATGCAGCTGCGCGAACGGCGAGCGATTCGACAAAACAACTTGGTTCCAAAGGGTGGATACCTGATGAAGAAAATAACAGACTTCCCGGTGGTGCGCGACCAGCTCGCGCGCGAGGCCGAGGAAAAAGCCAAGCAGGCCGCCCAGGCGCCGACCGTGTTTGCGCGTGCGCCCGGGGCCGCCGGCCAGCAGGCCACCGGCCGGGCGGCTGGCGTGCAAGGGGCGAAGCGATGACGCCGCGGCTGATCACGCCTCCAGCTGCCCTCGCCGTGTCGATGGACGCTGCCCGTCGTGCAGCGCGTGCGCCTGGGAATGCGCTCGACGCCGAGATCGCGGACAAGGTGCAGGGAATCATCGAAGAGGCCGAGCACAAGACTGGGCGCGCATTCATCACGCAGACTTGGGTCGTGACGCTCGACCGGTTTGAGGAAGCGATCAAACTGCCGAACGCGCCGTTGGCCAGCGTGGACCACATCAAGTTCTACGATGTTGCCGGGGTGCAGCAAACACTCGACCCGCAAGACTATGTGGTAAACACCGGAGCCGAGCCAGGTTCGGTCAGGCCGGCACCTGGCTTGATGTGGCCCGCGACGCAGCTGCAGCGCGAGGGCGCCGTCGAGGTGCAGTACGTGTGCGGCTTTGGCGCGACCGATGCTGCAGTGCCTGCGGCCATCAAACGCTACATCCTGGGTATGCTCGAGAACGACTACTACCCCAACCCGAACGCTCAGTACCTCGGCAGTTTGCTCGACCGCGCGATGGTGTACTGATGGTCGCGCCTTTCCGAATGGACGAGCAAGTGACGATCGAGCAGCGGCCTGTTGCGCGCGATCCAGTCTACAACACGGAGCTGGACGGCGACGATGGTTGGGTAGTTCTGGCAGACCATGTATGGGCCTGGGTACAAGACGAGCTGCCGCGCCAGGCCGAGTCGGACGTCAACGGCGTGCGCATCTCGCTGCGCAAGACCCGGCTGCGCATCCGCGTGGATGACCGGGTCGCGATGGACATGCGGGTGACACTGCACGGCCGCGGCGATCGCATCATGCGCATCCTGCTGGGCCCGGCGCTGCTGGATGATCGCCGCCACATGGAAATGATGCTGGAGGATTTCGGCCATGGCTGATGGTGTAGCTGTAATGGTGGCGCTGCAGCTGGCGTATGGCCCGGTTAAGGCCATCGTCGCCGACCGCGTGTATGCGGGCGACATCCCGGCGGATGCTGTGCTGCCGGCGCTGGGCGTGAAGGAGATCAGCCGCATCGAGCTGGGCACGGTCTCCGGCAACGAGGCAAATACGCTGATCACCGCGCGCATCCAAGTGACGGTCGCCGCGAAGACCTACCCGGACCAGAAGAACCTGCTCCTGGCGACGAAACTGGGCGCCGGCACGCATACCGGCACGATCGCCAGCACCCAAGTGCGCAGCGTACTGCGTGACGCCGTCGGCCCGGATTTCTCCGATGGCGCAGCGCGCATCTATTCGCAATCGCGGGACTTCAAGGTCACCTACCTCGAGCCGAACCCGACATAGCCGATCGCCACAACCTGTTTCCCAGCCCGCCCGCGTCGCAGCGATGCCCGCGGGCTTTTTCTTTTGAAAGGTATCACCAATCATGAGTGCAAATGATTTTGCAACCGTCGCCGGCACAAAGCTCTTCGTGAGCACGGCGGCGCCCGCGACCTACGACGCTACCGGTTATGGCGCGCTGGTCTGGACGGAAATCGGCAGCATCACCAAGGTCGGCAACGTCGTCGGCCGCACCTACAGCACCGCGACGCTCTCGACCGTGAGCGACGCCCAGGATCGCGAGAAGAAGGGCAGTTTCAAGCTGCCGAACGCGCAGTTTGAGTGCGCATGGATCGAGAACGATGCCGGCCAGGTGATCGTCAACAATGCGTCAAAAGACAACAGCGTCCCGTCCTTCAAGCTGCTCAAACAGGACGGCACGACCAAGCGCTATTTCACGGCGCAAGTGCTCGAGTACGTCGAGAACCTGGGCCAGAGCAACGATGCGGTCAAGGGCAGCCTTACCCTGCTGCGCCAGACCGACACCATCACCTCCACCACGTAACCCGGCCACCAGGCCACCCTGAGCACCGATCGGCCGCTGTCTCCTTCGCGGGAGCAGCGGCCGGCACGGGCACATCCAACCCGCGAAGAAAGGCAACACCATGATCCACGACCAAGACAAAGCCGCAACCGTCCAGACCATCGCCGACCTCGAGGCGTGCGATACCGCTTGGCTCGACGTCCAGAACAAGCAGGACAACGGCCCGCTGCTGTTCAACGGCAAACCGGTGCGCATCGAGATCCGCAGCCCCGGCACCAAGGAAGCGCTGCGCGCGCAGCACAAGATCAATACGTCGGAGACTGCCAAGACCTTCGCCGGCATGCGCGGTAAGCAGGTCAAAGAGACCGTCGAGGGCAACCTGCAGGAGCGCGCCGACAAGCTGGCCGCCGTGACCGCCAACATCGAAGGCCTGCCGATCTCGGCGCAAGACCTGTACATGAACCCGAAACTCGGCTTTATCACCGTCCAGGTGGCCACCTTCCACGGCGACTGGGCAAATTTCTAAAGGCCGGCGCCGAGGCCATGGCGCTGTACGTCAGGCATGCCGCCTGGCTGAATGCAGCGCCCAAGCCCCCGAAGGGCGACAACACGCCGAGCAAATCCAGGCGTGAGACGCTCGAAGGGGAGGGGATCGAGCCAGAACTGCCCCCGCTTGAGTGGGGCGGCTACCTGGTCGAATACCTGTTCGAATTCGGGCCGACGACAGCGACTGGCATGGGCAGTGTGCCAGTCGAGCCGCAGTGCATCGAATCATGGCAGCGGCAAACCGGCCTGAACCTGTCACCGTGGGAATTTTTGACGCTGCAGAGGCTTTCGAAGGAGTACGCCGCGGAGGCATCGAATGCGACCGAGCCGGACCGGTTCGCTCCATTCACTGAGTCGTCTGATGCTGCGCGCCTGCAGGCGCTTCGCGAAGAACGCGACATGAATACATTCCTGGCGTAACCCGAGAGGACAACATGCCTGATCAGACAGTAACCGGCTTAGACGAGTTCATCGGCTTCCTCGATGGCTCGCCCGCACAGATGGAGCAGAGCATGCACGTCGGCCTGTTCGCCGGTGCGCAGCTGATTGAGGCCACGGCAAGGGCCAACTGTCCTGTGCACCTGGGCGAGCTGCGCAATACGATCCATACCTCGGTGACGGAGAAGGGTTCGGAGGTCGTCGCCACGGTATCGGCCGGCGGGACCGCGCCCGACGGCACACCGGTCTGGTACGCCCACATCATCGAGTACACCGGCGCCGCCCCGCACGACATCACGGGCAAGAACGGTGGCGATGTCGCGTTTGGCGGCCATGCTTACCCCGTGGTGCACCACCCTGGCATGAAAGCACATCCGTTTCTGCGGCCGGCAGTCGATGCCAATGAGGTCGCGGCGATCGGCCTTATCGACCAGCAAATTGAAGCGGCACTCCAAAATACAAGGTAACCATGAACCACTCGATCCAAGTTTCGCTGGGCGCTGATATCTCGAAGTACCAGGCCGGCATGGCCCAGGCCAAGCAGACCAGCACCGAGAGCATGGGTTTCATCGCATCCATCTTCGACAAGATCAAGAGCATGTTTGGCAGCATTTGGGGCTCGATCAAGTCCCTGTTCTCGAGCAGCGACGACAGTACGAAAAAATCGTTCGGATCCATGTCTGATAGCGCATCTGGCGCCTTCCAGAAGATTTCCAGCTACTTCCCCGCGTTTCACTCCGACCTCGATAAAACGAAGGGGAAGATGGCCGAAACCGAGCAGCAGACGTCAAGTCTGGCCAGCAAGATCGCCGTGGGTCTGGTCGCTGCTATCGTTGCCGCTACGGTCGTCCTGGGCGCGTTTATCGCCAAAGGCCTGAGCGTCGACGCAGCATATGCCGGCATCGCAACGTCGACCGACATCGCAGTGTCGCAGCTATCACGCTTCGATGCTGTTGCCGCTCAAAATGGCATCAGCATCAAGGAACTCGGCACGTCCTTCAAGAGTTTCCACGACGCGATGATGAAGGCGGCTACCGGTGACGGCAGCGACGAGTTCACCAGGCTCGGCGTCAAGGTCACGGATGCAAACGGTGCCCTACGTGATACTGACGTGGTTGCGATCGAGACGGCCAAGAAAATTGCTGCGCTGTCGAATGAAACTGCGAAGTACGATGCTGCGGCAAAGGTCGGATTCGGCGGCAAGGCTCAGTTCCTGGAAGACACCGCGCACGCCGGTACGCTGGTGGCACGAGTCACCGATGACCAGGCCGCAGCAGTTGCGCGCCTCGGCAAGATCACGCACGAGATTGGCAACGGTGGCCCGGGGTTCCTGAGCCAGATTTCTGACAAGCTCACGAATACGTTCACACCGGCGCTGAACATTGCCTCAGAAGCGGTGCTGAAGGCCAAAAACAACATCCTCGACGCCTTCCAGCAAATTTACGGTGGCGGGTCGACGCTTGATAGGCTCGGCAACAAGATCCAGGGCTGGGCTACGGATGCAGCTCAGTGGTTTGCCAAGGTCACGAAAGCCGCAACCGAGAGCACGGTCAGCATGGCGAAGTGGCTGGCGGACAAGACCGGCCTGGGCAATGCTGGGCCTTTGAAACCGCTGTCTGACGGTTTCATCCCTGGCACGCCCAAGCTGAATGGCGAAACGAAGACGCCTGTTGTCACCGACGCGCAGAAAGCTGCGAAACAGTCGGTCGACCAGCTGACCAAGTCGATGGCCGATCAGATCGCGGTCATGCAAAAGCAGATCGAGACCGGTGCGACCCTGACGCAGGGCCAGCGCGACAGGCTCACGTTGATGAAAAGCCAGGGTACCGTCGATGCGGCCACGCTGAAAAGCGGCCTTGCGCAGGCCGACCAGTTGGATCAGCTGGAACAACGCTTCACGGCGATGCAGAAGGCGAAGGCTGCCGATGAGGCTGCCACCAAGAAACAGCAGGAAGCCTATGCCCGCGTTCTGTCGATCGTAAATACCAAGCTGGCACAACAGAAGGAAGAGCTGCTTTCAAACCAGAATCTGACCGAGTCCCAGAAGCTTGCCATCAAGATCAACGAGGAGCTGGCCAGTGGGCACCTGCAGCTGTCAAAGGCTCAGCAGGCCACGATACAGGCAGCGCTTAAGCAGATCAGCGCAAACGACCAGCTGACGCAGTCTCAGAAAGCGCAGCAAGAGGTCACCAAATATATCGATCAAAGCGTGATCGCTCGTGCAAAGCAGAACGCATCGCTCGAAGCCGAGTACCAGTTGTACGGCAAGAGCGCCGACGCACGGGCGCTGGCGATGGTCGCCATCGATTCGGAGACCTGGAAAGAAGAGGCGCTGGCCAAGCTGCGCGCCGAACAGAAACCGATCACCGATGAGACGCTCGCGCGACTGAACCAGGAGCGCGACGCGCGCACGCAAGTGGGCCAAGCTGCTATGGGCCAGGGCAAAGCACTGCAGTACGCGTACGAGCTCGCTCAGGAAAACCGGAAGTACGCCGCTGAGCAGATTACCGATGCCACGGCTAGCAAGCAGGCGCTGCTGCAGATCGACGTCGACTTCTGGCAGGAGCGCATCAAGAACGCCGGCGATGGCACCGAGGCGCAAATGCGGCTGCTCACCAGTTACAGCCAGTGGTACGCGAACCAGCAGGCGCAGCTTGACCCATGGTTCGGCCTGCAGCAGTCGCTCAAGCAGTACGGGCGCGAGGCCAGCGACGTCGGCACGCAGATCGGCAATTCGCTGACGAATGCTTTCCGGGGCGCCGAAGATGCATTCGCGAACTTCGTGACCACCGGCAAGCTGGACTTCAGGAGCCTGGCCACGTCGATCATCGCCGACCTGGCGCGGATCCAGGCCAAGCAGGCGCTGTCCGGCGTTTCCGGGTTCTTGAGCTCGACGTTCACGAGCATGCTCACGGGAGGGATCAATCTCGACTCGCTGGGATCGGCATCGAACTTATTGACATCCTCAACTCAGGCCGTTGACACGTCGCAGTTCAACAACCTGGACTTCCTGCCTCACCGTGCGAATGGTGGGCCGGTCCTGGGCGGCATGTCGTACATGGTCGGCGAGCGCGGTCAAGAGGTGTTCACACCGTCCGGTAATGGCACGATCACGCCAAACCATGCACTTGGAGACGACGGTGGTGGCGTGACCATCAACCTGACGACCAACGTCAATGGCGGGACCACGGCGGAAACGGCTGGTGGTTCGAACGCAGATGCTCAAGCGATGGCCGACGCGCTCAACGCCAAGATCAAAACCGTCATCGTGCAAGAGACCCGCCAAGGCGGCACCATCTGGAAATTTCAACAAGGACGAGGATGACGCAAACATTCACGTGGGCGCCGGACGCGAAGCCGACCGGCACGACGACCTTCCGCGTGCTCAAGGCGCAGTTCGGCGATGGGTACGCGCAAACCGCGCAGGACGGCATCAACAACAAGTCCGAGTCCTGGCCAGTGACATTCACCGAAGACGTGTCGATCGTCGCCGGCATCAAGGCGTTCCTCGATGCGCTCGGCGGCGCGGCATCGTTCCAGTGGACGCCACCGAACAGCGTGCCGGGCTTCTACAAGTGCGACAGCTACAGCATGAAGCAGGTCGACGGCGCGATCTGGCAGCTTTCCGCAACCTTCAACCAGAGCTTTCAACCATGATCACAGCAGATATTCAAGGCCTGGAGCCTGGCGCGCGGGTCGAACTATTCGAGCTCGACGCGACCATGATCACCGGCGGCGCGCTGCTACGCTTCCACGGCTACGAGAAGGCCGGGTCGATCTGGTGGCAGGGGGACGAATACACCGCGTTCCCGATCCAGGCCGAGGGCTTCGCCAAAACCAGCGAAAGCCAGCAGCCTACGCCCACGCTTTCGGTCGGCAACGTCGACGGCTCGATCTCGGCGCTGTGCATCCTGTTCGATGACCTGGTGGGGGCGACGCTTACACGGCACGTCACGCTGGGCCAGTACCTCGACGCGGCCAACTTCGCCGGCGGAAACCCGAGCGCGGACCCGACGCAGGAGTTCCCGCCTGACGTGTGGACGATCGAGCAGAAGACCAGCGAGACGAACGAGGTGGTGCAGTTCGAGCTCGCGAGCGCGCTGGACTTTCACGACACGCAGCTGCCGCGTCGCCAAGTGATCGCAAACCTGTGCAGCTGGAGGTACAAGGGCGCGTACTGCGGCTACACCGGCAGCGGTAAATTCGACGCCAACGACCAGCCGGTGTCCGATCCGGCGCTCGATGTCTGCAGCAAGCGCTTGAGCGGCTGCAAGGCCCGCTTCGGCGCCACCAACGTGCTCAACTTCGGCGGTTTTCCGGCCGCCGCCCTGATCCAGTCCTAAAATGCAAAACGACACCATCGAAGCGATCCGCGCGCACGCCGCGGAGGAATACCCGCGCGAGTGCTGTGGCCTGGTGCTGGTCGTCAAAGGCCGCGAGCGGTATCAGCAGTGCACGAACACGGCGCAGGGCACGGAACACTTTGTGCTGCCGGCCGAAGAATACGCCGACGCCGAGCAGCTGGGCGAAATCATCGCCGTGGTGCACTCGCACCCGAATGCGCCGGCGCAGCCCAGCCAGGCCGACCTGGTGTCGTGCGAGGCCTCCGGGCTTCCCTGGCACATCGTCCGGGTCGACCTGGTCGACGGCGCGCCGGCCGCCGGCGAGGTGGTGACGATCGAGCCGAGCGGCTACCGCGCGCCGCTGGTCGGCCGGCAGTTCTCGCATGGCGTGCTGGACTGCTATCAGCTGATCGTCGACTGGTATGCGCAGGAGCGCGGCGTTACGCTGCCGCAGTTCGCTCGAGCAGACGAATGGTGGAATGACGGCAAGTCCGACCTGTACACCGAAGGGTTCCCGCTGGCTGGCTTTGCGAAGCTGCCCAATGGCGCCCTACTGGAAGTCGGCGACGTCATCCTGATGCAGATCCGCGCCCGCAACGACGTCCCCAACCACGCGGCGATTTACCTGGGCGACGGGCTGATCCTGCATCACCTGCACGGCCGGCTGTCGAGCCGGGACGTGTACGGCGGCATGTGGGCCGAGAACACGCGCGCGGTGCTGCGGCACCAGTAGCAAGCCTGACCAGCCCGCCTCGAGCGGGCTTTTTTCATTGGAGCCTATGGATACCCTTCGCAATATTCGTCTATACGGCAAGCTGGGTGCGACCTTTGGTCGTGTGCACCGGCTCGCCGTGGCCAGCACCGCCGAGGCTGTGCGCGCGCTGTGCGCTCTGCTGCCCGGCTTCGAGCGCGAGCTTATGACCAGCCACGAGCGCGGCATCCGCTACGCTTGCTTCCTGGGCAAGCAGAACATCAGCAAGGACGAGCTCACCCTGTCGGGTGGCGATGCCGATATTCGAATCGCTCCAGTCATCGTCGGTGCGAAGTCTCAATTTCTCGGCTCGCTGATGTTGGGCGCGGCACTCGTGGTCGGCGGATGGGCTGTAGCAGGCCTCTCAGCCTTCACTGCGGCGGGCGCTGCAGGATACGAGATCGGCGCGGCAGTGACGCAGTTCGGCTTCTTGACGATGATCGGCGGCGTCTTGCAGGCTCTGTCGCCACAGCAAAGCGCCGGCACCGCGCAGGCAGTAGACAACGGCGCCTCGTACAACTTCAGTGGCGCCGTCAACACGACGCTGCAGGGCAGCGCGGTACCCGTCCTGTACGGCCGGATGATCGTCGGCTCGGCCGTGATCTCGGCCGGCATCCTCGCCGAAGACCAGGCCTACGTCGGCGCGCCTCTCGCGCAGCCGGCGATTCCTTCGGTTCCAAACAAATACCACTACATCCCATGAACGACATCATCGGCCACGGCGGCGGTAAGGGCGGCGGCTCGTCGCATACCCACTACGAAGCAACCGACAGCCTGCACAGCACCGCGTACGCGCGCGTGATGGACCTGGTGTCCGAAGGGGAGATCCTCGGCCTGGCCAACGGAGTGCAGTCGGTTTTCCTGAACCAGACTCCCGTACAGAACGCGGACGGCACCAGCAACTTCAAGGGCGTCACGATCGACTTCCGGTCCGGCACCCAGGCCCAGGACTACATCCCGGGCTTCCCCGACGTCGAAAGCGAGGTATCCGTCAACACCGAGCTGAAGTCGGGCTCGCCGTGGGTCCATGCGATCAATAACACGGCGCTGTCGGCCATCCGCATCACGCTGGGCGTGCCAGCGCTGAGCAAGGCCGATACCTCGAACGGCGACATCCTGGGCTATCAGGTCGCCTACCAGGTCGAGCTGGCCACTGACGGCGGCGCCTACGCCGTGGTGCTGTCGAACGCCTTCAACGGCAAGACCACGTCGCTGTACCAGCGCACTGCGCGCATCGACCTGCCGCATGCGACGAGCGGCTGGCAAGTGCGCGTCACGCGCCTGACCCCGAACGCCAACACGGTCGGGATCTCGGACACGACCACGATCGTCAGCTACACCGAAGTCATCGACGCCAAGCTGCGCTATCCGATGTCGGCACTGGTGGGCGTGCAGGTCGACGCCACGCAGTTCCAGTCGGTGCCGACCCGCGCCTATGACCTGTTCGGCCGCATCATCCAGGTTCCGAGCAATTACGACTCCGTCGCGCGAACCTATTCGGGCACGTGGGATGGCACGTTCAAGCCGGCCTGGTCGAGCAATCCGGCGTGGGTGTTCCGCGACCTGATCCTCAACGACCGCTACGGCCTGGGCGACCGCATCACGGCGTCGCAGGTCGACAAGTGGGCGCTGTACAAGATCGCGCAGTACTGCGACCAGCTGGTGCCGGACGGGAAGGGCGGTCAGGAGCCACGCTTTACCTGCAACCTGTACCTGCAGAGCCAAAAGCAGGCCTACGCCGTGCTGCAGGACATCGCGTCGATCTTCCGCGGCATTTCGTACTGGGGCGCCGGCACGATCATGGCCTCGGCCGACATGCCGTCGGACCCGGTCTACATCTACACCGCGGCCAACGTCATCGGCGGCAAGTTCACGCGCACTGGCAGCAAGGCGTCGACGCGCTACACGGTCGCCCTGGTGACCTGGAACGACCCGGCCGACTTCTATGCGCAAAAAACCGAATACGTCGAAGATCCGGAAGGCATCAAGCGCTACGGCATCAAGACGGTGCAGCTGACCGGCTTCGGCTGCACGTCGCAGGGTCAGGCGCACCGCGTTGGCCTGTGGGCGCTGGCCACCTCGCGCCTTGAGACGGAGGGCATTTCGTTCGACGTCGGCATGGACGGCGCCATGGCGCTGCCGGGCCAAGTCGTGCGCGTCGCCGATCCGTCGCGGATGGGCCGACGCGTGGGTGGCCGCATCCGCGCCGTCAACGGCCGCGCGCTCACGCTCGACAAGGCGCCGGCTGTGAGCGTCGGCGACAAGTTGACCGCCATCCTGCCGGCCGGCGCTACCGAGACGCACACGGTTGCATCGGTGGCTGGCGACACGGTGACGGTCGACGCGGACTGGTCGACGCCGCCGCGCGCGCAGGCCGTGTGGTCGATCGATAGCAGTGAGCTGTCGGCGCCGCTGTTCCGCATCCTGTCCGTGGCGCCGAAGGACAGCAGCACCTTCACCATCACGGCGGTGCAGCACGAGCCCGGCAAGTATGACTACGTCGAGAAGGGCATTGCGATCACGGCGCACAGCCAAACGTCGCTGGACGTGACCACGCAAGCGCCGCCGGCATCGGTGACGCTGGTCGGCTATACGGTTTCGCTCAATGACGTCCAGAAGCTGGCTCTGCAGGTGAGCTGCGCGCCGGTGCCGGGCGCGGTCGCCTACGAGGGCGCGTACCGCCGCGGCAATGACAACTGGGTGGCGATCCCGCGCCAGGCCAGCCCGACGATGGACGTGCGCGACATCCTGGCCGGCACCTACGTGGCCAAGATGTCGGCCGTGAACTCGATCGGCATCACCTCGATCGAGACGATGTCGGTGGCGGTCGCGATCGACAAGGATGGCGGGTCGAAAAACGCCGATATCCTGCTGCAGTCGGACACACCGTACTTCCACACGGACCAGGACGGCCAGACCGACCCGTCGGTGATCACGATCACGGCGTCGCTGCTCGCGCTTGCCGGCGCGGTCACCTGGTCGTGCGTCGGGGGCAAGCTGACCAACACCACGGCGACGACCGCGCAACTGGCCTTCACGGGCATGACCGCGGCGTCGGCAACGGTGACGGCGAGCCTGACCATGTTCGGCCGCACCTATACGAAGTCGCTGAAGGTGGGCAAGGTCCAGGACGGAGCCGCCGGCGCTGACGGCCTGAAAACGGCGATCGCGCGCCTGTTCCAGTGGGCGCCGACCGCGCCGGCCAAGCCAATCGGCACCAGCACATTCACCTGGCCGGGCACGAACAGCGGCTATACCGGCAACGACGGCTGGGCCAACCCGGCGCCGGCCAACCCTGGCACCCCCGGCTGGCGCCTGTTTGGCGCAGCGGTGTCGCTCTCGGCAGCCTCGGCGGCGACGTCGACGCCGGTGAGCTATGCGAACGCCACGATCGAGGACGGGCCGCAAAACGGCGGGAAGGGCGTGGACGGCATCAAGTCGAAGCCCGTTACGGTCTACCAGTGGGCCGCCTCGATTCCGACTGGCCCGGCTGGATCCGCGACCCTGAACTGGTCCGACGGAACGTTCGGCGCGGCGCCGTCCGGCTGGACGCTCACGCCGGGGACGACGGCGCCGGCCGGAATGACCCAGTGGGCGGCGGTCGTCCAGGTATCCGATACCGCGACGGCAGCGACCACCGCTTTTAACTGGTCAACCGCCAGCATCACGGCGGCGGGGTACGCCGGCACCAATGGCGCGAACGCGGCTTATGTCGTCATCTCATCGACTGGCCAGGTGTTCAGCCGCGCCACATCGGCTGCTGCATTTGCGCCGACGACGCTGACGTTGACGGCCACCGCGTACGGGCCATCGGCGACGTTCCAGTGGCAATTTTTGAACGGGTCGACGTGGACCAACGTGGCCAGCAATGGCACGGCAGGCAGCTACACGGTCGCGTCTGGGGACTTCACCGACTCGCGCACGTACCGCGTACAGGCCACCATCAACGGCACCGTCTATACGGACCAGATGACGGTCGTGCAGGTGACGGGCGGCAGAGATGGGCAGAACGGCATCAGCGCGGTAACAGGCTTCCTTACGAACGAGTCGGCCGCGCTTCCGGCAACGAATGCGGGCGTGGTTTCGGACTTCTCCGGCGCCGCCGGCACGTTCAAGGTCTACGACGGGGTCACGGATAAGACGGGCGCGGCGGCAGCCTATTCGGTGTCGTGGCAGACCGGGTGCACCGTGAGCATCACCAGCGCGGGTGCGTACTCGGTCTCGGCCATGACCGCCGATTCAGCAACAGCGGTGCTCCAAGCGGTTTATGGTGGCGTCACGATCCAGAAAACGCTGTCGCTTGCCAAGGCGAAGGCGGGCGCGCCGGGATCGAGCGTCACCGGGCCGCAGGGCGCGTCGTACGTGATCGCGTTCTGCGTGACGACGACGCCCACGGCGAGCGGCGCGCCGGCACCCACGAACGGCAAGACAAGCGTCCCTGCTGACAACTCGAGCGGCTTGAGCGGCACATGGTCGTCGACCGTTCCGACTGTGCCTGCTGGTTCCTATCTGTTCCAGTCGGGTGGCTTGTACGATCCGTCGACCAACGTCGTGACCTGGGAAGTGCCGTACTGGTCGTATGCGAAGTTCGCCAGCCTGTCAGCAATTACGGCCAACATGGGCGCCATCACGGCCGGCAATATCGACTTGGGGACAGGCGCGGCGAGCTGGCACGTTGACGCAGGGGGCAATCAATGGGCAGGCGCCTCGAGCTACGCGGCGGCGCCGTTCCGCGTCTCGAATGCAGGCATCATGTCGGCGCAAGGGGCTACGCTCAAGAGCGTCACTGTACTTGCAGATGATGGCAGCGCGCTATTCAAAACGAGCCAGCCCCTCTCGCAGCAGGTAGCAGGCAACCCCAACCTGATCCCGCGCATTTCCAGCTGGCCTGCAGGCTCTCGATACAATGCCGGCGTCTATGTTAATACCAATGGCCATCCAGCCATTAACGGCGAGCTCATTTCCATAGGCGCTCAGCAAAGCGGCGTATATATGGGTTATGAAAGTGATTCCATCGGAATTGCTGCAAACGTCTATTACACCGTCAGTTTCGACGCACATTGTTATAACGGGTCGCGCGATATCTGCGTCGACCTGTACGGCACGAACGTCGATTCGGTTGGCCTCATCCGTACCCTGACCGGAACGCCAACACGATATAGCTTCACTGAAATTATGACCGTTGCCCAGGCGCCGCAAGCACGCTTGCGTGTATTCGGCACTGCGGGTTCTGGCACAGCAGAAATCTATAACATTAAGGTTGAGCTTGGCATCAAGATGACGCCGTGGTGCGATAACGTCATCACATCGCAGAACGTTTCGACGTACATCCAGGCTGCGGCTATCGGCTACGCGCAGATCAGCTATATCAATGCCAATCAGGTCAGTGCTCAGGCGCTATCTGCCATTACCGCCAACTTGGGCACCGTGTACGCAGGCGGCGGCGGAGTATGTGTTGGCGACTACACCGGCTATGCCTGGCCCGGCCAAAACGGTGACGGCTCGTGGAAACAGGGCGCGTATTTCGGTGCCGGCGGTCTCTTGGTCGGCAATCCGGGTGCGGGCAAGTATTTCCAGTTGACGTCGGACGGAAACATCTACGCGCCGAATTTCAGCATCGTCAACGGTAATGCGACTTTTGGCGGCACCCTGACTGCTGCGCGTGTGGTCACTACCGACAACATGCAAGACAACAGCATCTCGTCAATCGACAGTTTTTCCAATGTCGGTTCCGGCGGCGTGCAGTTCGCAGTACCGAGGGACAACACCAAAGTAACCGTATCAGCCACGATGAGCGGTTACACAAGCGCGGGGCAAACCGTCGGCTTCTTTGTTGACTGGTATTACTCGAACACCTGGGTCCAGGTTCAAGACTGTACAAACGTCACCGGATCTTCTGGAAATGTGCCCGTCTCGTACACCTTCAACGTCGAGCATGCCGGCACGTATCGCTTGCGCGCTGCGCCGTCAGGGAGTGCTTTAGGTAATGCAACAGTTCTCAAATTATTCAAATGACAAACTGCACGATCTACAACAAAGCCACGGGCGAAATTCTGAGCTACGGCACGGTTTCCGACGAGACGCTGGAGCTCTACGTGAACCAGGGCCACGATGTCCTGCTCGATGTCCATGGCGATCCAGCCAAGCAGTATGTGGTCGGTGACGAACTCGTCGACTACACCGCCGACGAGCTGGCAGCGCGCGCCGTCATGCAGCCTGGCCAGGTGTGGAGCATGCCGAGCCGTACCGTGGTCGATGGGCGAGTGCTTGCCGACACGATTGCGTCCGCTGCCGACAAGATCGATGCTGCTGCCGACGCTGCGCGCTTGACGGTCTCACCGCCTGGTCGTGATCTGGAATACCAGCGCGCGGAAGTGCAGGCCCAGGCGTACAAAGACGCGGCGTACACCGGCGATGTCCCGCCATGCGTCGACAGCTGGGCGCGTGCAAAGCAGTGGAGCCCCCGCAACGCGGCGATCGACATCTTGGCCACCGCGTCTCTCTGGTACAAGGCGCTCGATCAGATCCGAGACCTACGCCTCAACGCGAAGGAAGCAGCACGGCGCGTTACCGGCGCGTGCGTCGACGTCGACGCGATCGTCCTGCAGTTTCAAACCGACCTCACCACCCTGATGAAAGGACTCACATGAGCGAAATTCGCGCCGCCTTCTACAAGGGCACACACCCCGGCCTGTCGGGCGTCTATAACCGCCTGGTGCGCTGGTGGACGCGCAGTCCGTATTCGCACGTCGAACTGGTCTTCGCTGACGGCCAAGCCGCGTCGTCATCCTCGATGGACGGCGGCGTGCGCTTCAAGGCGATTGACTTCGACCCGGCCCTGTGGGACTTCGTGCCTCTGCCGGCCGAGCTGGCGCCGGCGGCGCGCGCATGGTTCAACGCGCACGGCGGGCAGGGCTACGACTACCTGGGCAACGTGCACTTCGTGTTCTCGTGCGTTGGCGACGAAAAGATGGCGTGGTTCTGCTCCGAAGCAGTCGGTGCGGCGCTCGGAATCCCCGACTCGGCGCGCTTCGATCCTGGCACGTTACATGCGGCACTCAGCTTCATCAACCAACCGGCTCAGGCCGGTTTTTTTACGACTGCGATCACTGAATGAACTCTCCTTGGCAACAAGAACTTGCCCGGCTCGGCCTGCCCGGCCTGGCCCAGCTCGTCGGCCAGATGCGCGATGAACAAGCCGAACTGATGGCGAACATGGATGCGCACAACGTGAAGATGGGCGAGCACGAAGCTGCGATCGCACGCTTGATCTCTGGCTTCCCGGCCAACGACATCGACGGACACCGTCGCTATCACGAGTCGGTAATCGAATGGCGCGAGTTGCGGAACAAGCTGGTGCGCGAGGCGCTGACGAAGATGGTCGGCGCCGGCGCGCTGGCGGCGGCCGGTTGGCTGGTGCTGGCGATCTGGCAGGCGGCCAAGGTGACGGTGACGCGATGATGAGCCCGAACCTGAAAGCATTCCTCGACATGATCGCCACGAGCGAGCTTGGCGCGCGGCTGCTGCTGGCCTCGGACAATGGCTACAACGTCCTGGTCGGCAGCACGGCCGATCACCCGCGCCTGTTCTCGAGCTACGCCGACCACCCGCGTCAGCTGATCGACCTGCCGCGGCTGGGCAAAAAGTCAACGGCGGCCGGCCGCTACCAGCTGCTGGCACGCTACTTCGACCCATACAAGCAGCAGCTCGGATTGCGCGACTTCTCGCCAGCGAGCCAGGACGCGATCGCCGTGCAGCAGATCCGCGAGCGTAAGGCGCTGGTCTACGCCGAGGCCGGCCGGTTCGATGACGCGGTGGCGCGCTGTGCTGCGATCTGGGCATCGCTCCCGGGCGCGGGCTACGGCCAGCACGAAAACGACTTGGCGGATCTCCGCCGGGCTTATCTCAAAGCAGGAGGGCAACTCGCATGAAAAAACGTATTCAAACCGTGCTCGAATTTATCGCAGCGCGCCTGAGCGAACAATCGACCTGGCAGGGCGTTGGATTTCTGGTCGCGCTGACGGGCGCGAAGTATGGCGCGGGCCTAGATTGGGGCCAAGCTGCGGGTCTTGGCGGCGTAATGTCGGCCGCCCTGAAAATGATCTTCCCTGACCAGGTGAAGCCATGATCAGTATCTCTCGCGTGGTCGCGATCGTAGCGCTGTGCGTTCTGGGTGCCGGCACTGCGATGCTTTACCGAGAGCACCTGGTGGGCCTGGGCGTGGCTCAGGAATCGGCCCAGCGCGACGAGATCGACAAGCAACGCGATGGACAAGCAAAGATCGCTCTTGCGCAGGCGAACGGAAAGGTGGCCAGCCTGCAGGCTCAGCTGAACGCTTTGCAAACTCAACTCAATCAACAAGGAAAGGAAGTCGCTGATGCACAAGCTCACTCGGCTGCTCTGCAGTCTGATCTTGCCGCTGGCCGTCGTCAGCTGCGCGTCGCCATCGCTGGCCCCTGCAGTGCTGCTCAAACCGAACACGATCAAGGTACAGCCGCTGCCGGCATGGATACAGGCAGCCGGCCAGCAACCGCGGATCTCGACGGGCGAGCTGCAGCTGATCTTGAATGGGTCCGGCAGACCAGGAACGACGCTCTCGACGCAGTCCAAGCCTGCACTGCAGCCTACGATGCCGTGAGGGCGGCATCCAATTGATCTGAATAGAAGACGGCGTGTGCAGACGTCTGCACACTGCCGGTATGCTTCAATGTACCAGCTTCCACGCTTTCTCAACCAGCTTGAAGATGATGGGCACGACTCCAGCATTCGCGAATGATACCGGTCGATCATCAGTTGGATAGCCGAGCACGGGTGCCGCTCGAATCATGTTGAGGATCCATTCTTCGTATTTTCCAAGCGCACGCAGCTCGGCTAGAACCTCGGCCTCGATCTCATGCAGTAGCGACCAAGTCAAGACACCTTCGTGCCTGTAGCGGCTAACAATCTCAGGCACTGCGCGACGTGCTGCGTCACCTACTGCTGTCAACTCATCCCAGAAACTTTCGTCCAACATCCTGCACCCCGTTCTATCGTTCCGTTGTTTTCCGACAAGATAAGCTTGCCGCGTTATACTGTACAAACATACAGTATAACTTCAACCATGTGATGTACGGAAAAGTCAAACGTTTACGCCGTCATGGTAAGCGCCTTACAAATCGTGAGGTCGCCCAAGCACCCTACGTCGAGGGCAATCTAACGCTCGTCGGCCTCAAGGGTATGTATGTGCTCGAAGTATGCAGGCCGGACTCTCAAGTCAGACCTGGCTTACTCCCAGTCCTTTATGAGGCGAAGCTGATCACCATGCACAATGGTGGAATGCTGTTCAAGGGTGAAGAACGGCCGGCAGGTGACGACGGACCAGCATTCGTACAAGAGTGGTCAGTGATGATAGAGCCGCGTTAGTCGGCGTAACTTTTGGCGTAGGTTGTCCAATAGCTCTTACTTCTTCATACGGGAAGACACCCATGCATCATGGGCGTCTGAACATGGGCGTTCGTCTTTACGTTCTATTCCTGTTCAACCTCGTGTGGAAAAAGGCCGTCTTGGTTTAAGTGGCCATACTGGAGTTCGAACTCGATCTCATTATGCTCATCTTCGTCTTGCGAAACTTGCGTCAGTTCATCGCGAATTGTCTGAAAGGGCACGCCGCATTGTTGTGCAACGCGGTTTATTGCCTCTTCAGTAAATGGTGATAGGGCCGCATCCGGATCAGAAAAATCAGATTCCCCGTCGTCAAGTTTCAAGACGGCGTTTACAAGTCTGTACATGTTGTCGTCCATTTTTACTCTCCAGTTTGTTTTGAAAATCTTGGTCCTGCTATGTAGGTTCACTGCGCGCCTATCTTTCCCTAGAAATCGCGCAATGCGCAATAGGTGTACAGATCTTTTTGGTCTCTTAGTCGATGCGCTCGGCCATCGACTCGGCCGTCTCGTTGTAGTACACCATCAGCTGCTTGATGTCGCGGTGCCCGACAATCCGTGCCAGGTCTAGCACGTTGAATTTCTTCGCCAGCCTAGTAATGGCCAGATGGCGTGAGTCGTGGAACGTGGCGTCTTCAATCGCGGCTCGTATTTTCGCCTTGCGGAAGAGGGCATCAAGCGACGCAGTCGTGACGCCGAACAGGGTGCCGCTTTCCTCGGGTGGTGGTAGCAGCTTGAGCAGCTCAATCGCACGCTTCGATAGCGGCACCTTCCTCTTCGTGCCGTTCTTTGTTTTTTCCAGCGTAGCAACGCGGCCAGCGACGTCAGACGGCTTCAAGCCACAGATCTCGCCGGCACGCATGGCCGTTTCGATGGCGAACAAAAACGCCACGGCCACTCGCTGACTTGTCGTCTCAGCGCGCTCATCCCCGTCTAGGTCGAAGCCGAGCGCCAGGCAGATGCGTTCGATCTCGTCGTCCTCGTATAAGCGGTCGCGCGGCTGCGACTCCTCTGGACGTCGAACGTCAGCGGTTGGACTGGTCGCGATCCACTTCCATTCTTTGGCGGCCGTGCGAAAAACATGCGATAAAAGGTTCAGCTCACGATTGACGGTCGAGCCGGTTACCTTGTCGATTTTTAGCCTGTGGTCCCGCCATTTGCCGAGTACTTCGGAAGTTGCGTCGACCAGCTTCATGTCGCGGAACGGCTTTCCGTCGATCTCCCATCCTCCGATCGCCCTGAGCCTGAGCGACTCAAACCGATGTCCAGGCTTTCCGGCCGACACGTCTTTTTCATAGCGGTCGAATGCGTCTCCAACTGTCCGGCCTGGCTGGATGCCGGTCGCTTTGCCAGTGCGGATTTCTGCCTCTCGCATCGACGCCCATGCGACCGCCTCGGCTTTGGTGGAGAATACTTTCGACTCTCGAATGCCCTGGATCGCGATCTGTACGCGCCAGCCGTTCGTACGCTTTGCAAATGAAGCCACGCTTTGAACTCCTGCTGAGAAATCTCGTGCGTAATTATTGCGTAAAACGTGCGTACTTAGTGACGAGATAAAGCGGGAAGATGCGGGAAAATGTAGGAGCCTCTTAGACTTGCCGCGCGTTCTAAGTCACTGTTTTTACTTAGAAAACGGGAAAATTTGGTGCTTTGCGATACATGCTGGTGGTGCCTCCGGCCGGAATCGAACCGGCACGCCTTTCGGCGCTTGATTTTGAGTCAAGTGCGTCTACCAATTCCGCCACAGAGGCTGCAAGCGCAGGCGCGCATCTTAGCACATGCGCTGCCGAAATGACCAGTGTTAGGCGGACTCGAGTGGGCGGTCCTGTCGTTCCGGCGTATGATCTCGCGTATTTGCGCCATCACCGCCGCCGGAGACGCAGCGTCCATAATGAAAAACAATAAAATCCGCGAGATCATCCTCGGCAAGCCGCTCGACCCGATGAAGAGCGAAACCCGCCATTCGATGGCGCTGGTCGCCTTCCTGGCCTGGGTCGGGCTCGGCGCCGACGGCCTGTCGTCGTCGTCATACGGCCCCGAGGAAACCTTCCGCGCGCTGGGCGCCCACACCCACCTCGGCCTGTACATGGCGATCGCCACCGCCGTGACGGTGTTCATCATCGCGCTCGCCTACAACCAGGTGATCGAGCTGTTTCCGACCGGGGGCGGGGGCTACCGCGTCGCCACCCAGCTGGTCGGGCCGTATCTTGGCCTGGTGTCGGGCGCGGCGCTGATCCTCGACTATGTGTTGACGATCGCGATCTCGATCGCCTCCGGCGTCGACGCGCTGGCGTCCTTCCTGCCGCTCGGCTTCCAGCCCTATAAGTTATGGGCCGAAGCCGTGTTCATCGCCTTGCTGATCGTGATGAACCTGCGCGGGCTCAAGGAGGCGATCCAGATCCTGCTGCCGATCTTCCTCGGCTTCGTGGCAACCCACCTGGTGCTGATCGTCTACGGCATCGTCGCGCATGCCTCGAACCTGCCGCAGGTCATCCCCAACACCGTCGCCGAAACCAGCGCGCTGGCCGGGAGCATCGGCTGGACCGGCGTGGCCGGCATGCTGCTGCTGGCCTACTCGCAAGGCGGCGGCACCTACACCGGCCTGGAAGCCGTCTCGAACAACGTCAACCTGCTGGCCGAGCCGCGCGTGCGCACCGGCAAGATGACGATGTTCTACATGGCGCTGTCGCTGGCGATCACGGCCGGCGGCATCATCCTGCTGTACCTGCTGTGGGACGCGCACCCGACCGATGGCGAAACCCTCAACGCGACCGCCTTTCGGCGCATCATCGCCCACATGGGCCTGGGCAGCGAGATGCTCAACCAGGTGCTGCTGGCGGTCGTGCTGGCCTTCGAGGCGGGACTGCTGTTCGTGGCCGCTAACACCGGCTTCCTGGGCGGCCCGTCGGTGCTGTCGAACATGGCCTCCGATTCCTGGGTGCCGCACCAGTTCCGCTACCTGTCGACGCGCCTGGTAACGCAGAACGGCATCCTGGTGATGGGCATCGCGGCGCTGGCGATCCTGTTCTGGACGCGCGGCCAGGTCACGCTGCTGGTGGTGCTGTATTCGATTTCGGTGTTCCTGACCTTTGCGATCTCGCTGTTCGGCCTGTGCCTGTACTGGTGGCGCCACCGCAAGGACACCGAGAGCGTCCATTGGGTGCGCCGCTTCCTGCTGTCCGCGGTCGGCTTCGTGATCTGCGCCGGCATCCTGGTGGTGCTGCTGTTCGAGCGCTTTACCCAGGGCGGCTGGGCGACTGTGCTGATCATTGCGGCGATCGCCGGCCTGTGCATCTTCATCCGCAACCATTATCGCGAAACCAAGCGCGCTATCCGCTCGGTCGACCAGGTGTTCGAAAGCCAGCCTTTCGGCCCGGTGACCGAACCGGTCGAACCCGATCCCCAGGCGCAGACCGCGGTGTTCATCGTCGGCAACTCGCGCGGCGGCGGCCTGCATGCGCTGCTGTGGGTGCTGCGCATGTTCCCCGGCCACTTCAAGAATTTCTTGTTCGTCAACGCGCGCACGGTCGATGCGCACGCCTACGGCGGCGAAGGCGCGCTCGAGCAGATGCGCGAAGATGCCGCACGCACCCTCGAGTATTTCGTTGACTTTTGCCAGAGCCACGGCATGGCGTCGGCCTCCTACATCGGCTTCGGCACCGATGCGGTGGAGGAGGTGACCCGCATGTGCGAGCAGATCAGCCACACGTATCCGAATTCGATCTTTTTTACCAGCAAGCTGATCTTTACCTCGGACAACTGGTTCACCCGGCTGCTGCACAACCAGGCGGCCCTGACGGTGCAGCGCCGCCTGCATCTCGAAGGCTTGCAGATGGTGATCCTGCCGATGAAGGTATAGCCGGCAGGCTGCCGGCTGGGGCGGGCTGCTTCAGTGGGCTTGCATCTGCAGGCGCAAGGCCCGCAGGGCCGGCATCGGGCCGACGACTTCGAGGGCGTGCGGCTTGACGGTCACGTCGATTTCCTTGTGCAGCCAGCTCGGCCAGCGCCCGCCGCGCGCGCGGTAGCGCACCGAGCCGGGCCCGCGCTCGGCCTGCTGGTAGCCGAGCCGGCCGAGCGTTTCGTCCAGCGTGACCACCATGTGGCAGGCGTCGAAGCGGGTCTTGACTTCGAAGCGCCCCGGCAGCACCTGCGTGATCGGCAGCAGCCCGCCGAGCAGCACCGGCACCACGATGTAGCCCAGCGGCGCGGTCGGGTCGAGCAGGTGAAAGGCGATCATCAGCGCCGGCAGCCCGATTGCCAGCAGCAGCGCCAGCGTGGCCAGGCGGCGCATCAGGCCGCGCCGCGGCAGGCGGTGGGCACGGGCCTGGACAGGTTCGATGTCGGAAAACGTTACGCTTTTCATGGAGGCTCCTTCTGAACGGCATCCGGAACGCGCCGCACACCCCATTGTGCTGAAGCAGCCTTGGCCAGAATTGAGACGCCTCAAATTCGTCATCGTCGCGCGCGACTTTGAGCATCCTCCAAGGCCGGGTGATCGAAGCGAACTTCAGCCGTTCGATCGGGTCGATATCACATCCGATCATCGATCACACCGATCCTCATGAAACCCAACTCTTTCGTACTGGCCGCCATGACGGCGGGCGCGCTCATGGCAGTCCCGAGCAGCGGCGCGCAAACCCTGGAACGCAGCGCCGCGCTCACGACCACGAGCGATGGCGTCGGCGGCTTCAACGCGTATTTCGGCGATGCCTTCGCGGCTTCCACGGCCAGCCGCGATTTCGCCGACGTGTTCACCTTCAGCGTGCCGACGCCGTTCGACGCGGCCGCCTCCCTGACGTCGCTCTACCTCGACAGCCCGCAAACCAAGGACCTGGACGTCGTCGGCCTGAACCTGTATCGCTACGATCCGGCCAGCTCGGCCATCCTCGGCAACGCGATCTCCGGCATCGACCAGACCGGCATCGGCCAGCATCCGACCGATGCCTGGTCGCTGTCGGCGTTCGGCTTGCCTGCCGGTAGTTATGCGGTCAGGATCGACGGCCGGGTGAGCGGGACGGCTGGGGGCGTGTTCGGCGCCGACCTGGCGGTCGCGGCGGTGCCGGAAGCGCAGGCCTGGCATATGCTGGCGGCCGGCCTGGGCATGCTCGGCGCACTGGCCTGGCGCCGCAGGCGCTGAGGGAGCGCACTTGGCGGCATGAAAAAAGCCAGCGCGGCTTGCGGCCGGGCTGGCTTGTCGTGGCGCCGACGCCGGGTCAGCGCGTGCGCCGCAGCAGGCGGAAGCGCTCGTCGCGGTCGGACGGGCGGCGTCCTTCCCACAGCAGGGTCCAGTCGCGCGGGTTGAACGTGGCCACCTGGCGGCCGCCCATGGCGCCGTCGCCGTACTGGGTCACGTTGCGCTCCTGGCCGCGCGACTGCAGGCTCGCGCCGCTGGGCGTGGCGCCGTCCTGCAGCAGCAGGTAATTGCATTCGCTTTCCTCGACGCCGGCGAAGGGCAGGTGGCCGAAGTAAGCAAACGAAGCGCGCTGGGCCGGGCCGACGTTGCTGGCGATGCAACCGGCGTCGGCCGGCAGGCGCGAGGCGATCTGGCGCGCTACGCTGGCGTAGCTCTTGCTGTAGTTCAGGTCCGGCAGGAACAGCGTCATCAGCAGCACCCACAGCAGGATCAGGCCGCCCGAGGACAGCACCACGGCGCGCCACAGCACGGTACGCTGGCGCGACAGGCGCCAGTGCACGAGCACGATCCAGCCGACCGTGGTCGCGGCCGCCACCAGGAAAGCGACGATGCCGAATTCCGGCTTGAACCCCGGCACCAGCTTGAGCGCGTTCTTGGCCAGCTGGGCCGGCCAGCCGGTCAGCTTGGCAATCCAGAACAGCCAGACGATCACGCCCAGCAGCGTCAGCACCATGACCGAGAACCAGTCGATCGCATTGATCGCGCCGCGCTTCATGGTCGGCAAGCCGAAGGCGGCCATCAGCGCCATCGGCGGCAACAGCTTGAGCAGGTCGCCGTTTTCCGGCACCGGGTCGAACAGGATCAGCACCGCCAGGGCGCCCACGAACCAGGTCGGCAGGATGATGTGCATCATCCCGTGCTGGCGGCGCCAGGCCCAGGCGGCCCAGGCGGCGAACGGCCAGGCCGGCCAGAAGTACCAGACGCCGTTGCGGAAAAAGGCCTTGAGCGAGGACCAGCTCGGCACGCTCAGCTGGCTGGCGTTCCAGTCCAGCCAGTCGGGAATCGGGGTCTGGCCGTAGGGATGCAGCAGGCTGGCCGGCAGCAGCCAGACCAGCGTCACCAGCACGGCCGTGCCGGCGGCCTGGGCCAGGTGGCGCAGGGTTGGCGCGGCCGGCATCTTGAGCGAGCGGGTGCACAGGAACAGGGCGGCCAGCAGCACCAGCGGCGGCGCATAGCCGCGCGTCAGGGTCAACGCACCCAGGGCGGCACCGGCGCGGATCGCGTTGCGCACGGACGGCCCTTCGATATAGCGAACCGAACGGTAGAGGAACCAGGACAGCAGCGCGCCCTGCAGCGTCACGGCGAGCGTCTCGTGGCTCTGCAGCAGCAGGCCGAGGCAGCCGAGGTAGATCAGGACGGCGGTGTCGGCCAGGGTGCGGCCGTAGTCGTCGGGTTCGGGCTGGCCGCCGAAGGCGAGGCGCAGCGGCTGGGCTTCGGAACGGCGGCCCAGGCGGAAGGCGGTGCTCCACAGCGACACGGTGCCGAGCACGAACAGGCCGATGGTCGACACACGCGCCGCCAGCACGTCGCCGACCAGCCAGCCGAACAGCTTGATGCACAGCGCGCCCAGCCAGAAGGCCAGCGGGCCTTCGTCGGGCGCGGGCAGGCCGGCGATATTCGGCAGCAGCCAGTCTTGCCAGTGCCCATGGGCCATCGTCCACATGATGCCGAAGCTGCCGGCATCGTCCTTCCACGGATCGCGCCCGATCAGGCCAGGCAGGATATACAGCATGCCGAGCGCAAACAGCGCCCAGCGTGGCAGCGCGAGGGTGGCGGCGGCGGGAAGACGGACTGGTTTCATCGATAAAACTGCATTGGATGATGCGGGGAATTAATGTCGCGCTAGTATAGCGGCAAAAAAAAAGGAAGCCCCAGGGCTTCCTTCTTGGAAGCCTCTGGGGCTCCCCGGGTATGCGCCCGAGCGGGGCTTAGCCCGCCCGACAAAGTCCCATGGCTGCGTTGCGTCGTCTCGCCGTACTAGCGTACTGTCTTCGACGATGCGCCTTGCCCTGAGACTTTGTTGAACGCGCTTAGCCGTTGGCGACGCTGGTCTTCGAGCCGACCGAACCGAACTTCTGGCGGAATTTCTCGACGCGGCCAGCGGTGTCGACGATCTTGTGCTTACCGGTGAAGAACGGGTGCGATTCAGCCGACACCTCGATCTTGACCAACGGGTATTGCTTACCTTCGAAATCGATGGTTTCGCGGGTATTGATGGTCGAACGGGTGATGAATTTGAAATCGCACGACAGGTCGTGGAAAACGACTTCGCGGTAATCCGGATGGGTATCAGTTTTCATGTTGCCTCGGTTAGGTTTGGTAGCCAAGCGGCACTTCGTCGGTCCTGCTGCTTCTTGACCCGATTGCCGATCACTTGCCAGGGTTGGGTACGTAACCGGAGATTATAAGCCAGGCGCGACCTCGAGGCAACCGGTGTTGCGCGACACGCCGGCCTCAGGCGCCGTGCGCGCGCGCGAGCGTGAGGATCATGCCGCCGAAGCCGATGACCATCGTGATGACGGTGGCGGCCATCCACTTGGTCAGTTGCGCGGCTTCGCCGTGGATGTCGGCCTTCAGTTCGGCTTTCAGTTCGGACAGGTCGGCTTTGTTGGGCAGCATGGTCACAGTCGTATCGAAGCGGGTTTCGAGGACGGTCAGGCGGCGGTCGAGCAACAAATCCTTGGTGCGCTGGGCAGGCAGGTCTTGTAGTTCTTCGGTATGCATGGTGCGCTCCTTGATGGGTTCAGGCCGATTCTCCATGCTGGAAGCGTACGGCGTTTGACCTAAATAAATCGTGGCGCATAAAACAGAAAAGGCGAGTCGCCTCGCCTTTTCCTGGGATCCCGTCATACCACGGCCGGGATCAGCCGCCGCGACGCATCAAGTCGAAGAACTCGATGTTGGTCTTGGTCGCGCGCATCTTGTCGAGGATGAACTCCATCGCCTCGATCTCGTCCATCGAGTACAGCAGCTTGCGCAGGATCCAGATCTTCTGCAGCTGGTCCGGCTTGATCAGCAGTTCCTCGCGGCGGGTGCCCGACTTGTTCAGGTTGATCGCCGGGTAGACGCGCTTCTCGGCCAGGCGGCGCTCGAGGTGCACTTCCATGTTGCCGGTGCCCTTGAATTCCTCGTAGATCACGTCGTCCATGCGCGAGCCGGTCTCGATCAGCGCGGTCGCGACGATGGTCAGCGAGCCGCCTTCCTCGATGTTACGGGCGGCGCCGAAGAAACGCTTCGGACGCTGCAGCGCGTTGGCGTCGACACCGCCGGTCAGCACCTTGCCCGAGGCCGGGATCACGGTGTTGTAGGCGCGCGCCAGGCGGGTGATCGAGTCGAGCAGGATCACGACGTCCTTCTTCATCTCGACCAGGCGCTTGGCCTTTTCCAGCACCATCTCGGCGACCTGCACGTGGCGGGTGGCCGGCTCGTCGAAGGTCGAGGCGACCACTTCGCCGCGCACCGAGCGCTGCATCTCGGTCACTTCCTCGGGGCGTTCGTCGATCAGCAGCACGATCAGGGTGACGTCCGGGTGGTTGGCGGTGATCGCATGCGCGATGTGCTGCAGCATGACCGACTTGCCGGATTTCGGCGACGCCACCAGCAGGCCGCGCTGGCCCTTGCCGATCGGCGAGATCAGGTCGACGATGCGGCCGGTGATGTTTTCCGCGCCGTTCATGTCGCGCTCCAGGCGCAGCGGCACGTTCGGGTGCAGCGGCGTCAGGTTTTCGAACAGGATGCGGTGCTTCGAGGCTTCCGGCGATTCGCCGTTGACCTTGTCCACCTTTACCAGCGCGAAATAGCGTTCGCCATCCTTGGGCGTACGCACTTCGCCTTCGATCGAGTCACCCGTATGCAGGTTGAACCGGCGGATCTGCGACGGCGAGATGTAGATGTCGTCGGTCGACGCCATGTAGCTGGCATCCGGCGAGCGCAGGAAACCGAAGCCGTCCGGCAATACCTCGAGCGCGCCGTCGCCGAAAATCTGTTCGCCTTGTTTCGCGCGCTTCTTGAGGATCGCGAACATCAGTTCTTGTTTGCGCAGGCGGGCTGCGTTGTCGATATCGAGGCTGATCGCCATCTCCAGAAGGGCGGAGACGTGCATTGCCTTCAGTTCAGATAAGTGCATGTGTCGGGTGTCCCGTGACGGGAAAGTAAAGGTAGGGGAGGGGACTGCGTGGGTTAATAATGAGGAGGCACCGGAGTCGATGGCTTCCCGATCAGAAAAGGCGGCAGGGCGGGCGCGCTGCCGCCGCTTATGGTATCAGATGTTGCTGTCGATGAAAGCGGTCAGCTGGCCCTTGGCCATCGCGCCGACTTTTTGCGCAGCCGCGACACCGTTCTTGAACAGAATCAGGGTCGGGATGCCGCGGATGCCGAACTTGGCCGGCACGGCCTGGTTCGCATCGACGTCCAGCTTGGCGATCGTCAGCTTGCCGTCGTATTCCTTGGCGACTTCTTCCAGGATCGGGGCAATCATCTTGCACGGACCGCACCACTCGGCCCAGAAATCGACCAGGACCGGGCGCTCGGACTTGAGCACGTCGGTGTCAAAGGATGCATCGCTGATGTATTTGATATTTTCGCTCATTTTTTCCTCAATGTGAGGGTGGTCAATTAACGCCCGATGGCTTCAAGGGCCTTCGGCCGGTTTCGCTCGGCGGTCTGGTTCCCATGCTTGTCAGACTGCTGCACAGCGGAGGTGGTGTCAGCGCGTGCAATATTCAATCGTTGGAAGAGCTGCAAGAGGACGTCAGGCGGGGATTGGCTGAAATAATAACCGATTTTCCTGAAACGTGTTCGCGGGCTTTGTACAAAATCCTAACACGTTGTTGCGCGCCCTGGTGGCGCAGGATCGGCGCTGCTTGACCTGCTCTCATTATCGCGGATGTCGGGCCCGCGTCAATATGCCGAAGCGGGTTTATTTTGCGCCGTGGTGCATCCGACATCGGCCCACCTGCGGCGCTTTTGCAACTCAGCCGACGCTGCCGGTGAACTTGTACAGCTGGCCCGGATGCCACATCGTCACCACCGAAGCGACCCGGCCGTTCGACGTGGTGCGGCGCTTGAGCACCAGGCAGGGCACGCCGATGCCGATGCCGAGCATCTCCGCGACCTCGCGCGGCGCCGGCAGCGCTTCGATGCTGTAGGTCGCGCCCTGCAGCGGCGCGGCCGCCGTCAGGTGCTCGTTGGGCGTGATGCGCGTGAAATCCTGCTCCAGGTAGGCCGGGGCGCAGGCCGGGTTGACCCAGCGGTCCTCGACCTGGATCGGCTGTCCGTTTTCCTCGTGCACAATCACCGAATGGAACAGCGGGGCGCCGGCGGCGAGCTCGAACTGGCGCGCCAGCGCTTCGCCGGCCTGGCCGCGTTCCAGCAGGCGCGGACGGCTCGCGTGCACGTGCCCGCGCGCGCGGACCTCGTCGGCGATGTTGCGGATCTCGACCAGCGTAGCCTGGTATTTCTGCGGCGCGACGAAGGTGCCCGAGCCCTGGCGCCGCACCAGCACCTGTTCCGCGGTCAGCTCGCGTACCGCGCGGTTGACGGTCATGCGCGATACGCCGAACTGGCGCACCAGCGCCTGTTCGGACGGCACCAGGTCGCCTTCCTTCCAGTGGCCGGCGGCGATTTCGCCGAGCAGGTAATCCTTGATGCGCTGGAAGATGGGCGTGCTGTCGTGCGGGGGATACTGGTCCAAACCACTTCTCCGAAATCGGGAAAGACATCATGTCGAATATCGCATTCTAGCATCGGCAATGCGAAAATTCGAAAGCAAGCGGCGAAGTGCGAACGCGCCCCACGCAGCTTAGGATGACGCCATCGACTTACCGGGAGACCCGCATGGACGCCAGCATCGACACCAACCCGCACGACCACGCTTATGACAGCGACGAAGCGCGCTGGGACGCGGTGCGCGCACGCGCATCCGGCGCCGACGGCCGCTTCTGGTATTCGGTGCGCAGCACCGGTGTTTACTGCCGGCCCTCGTGCCCGTCGCGCACGCCGCGCCGCGCCAACGTCGCCTTCCACGCCAGCTGCCAGGATGCCGAGGCGGCCGGTTTCCGTGCCTGCCTGCGCTGCCGCCCGCTCGAAGCGCCGCTGGCCGAGCGCCACGCCAAGGCGGTGGCGCAGGCCTGCCGCCTGATCGACGCGGCCATCGACGCCGCCGATCCGGTCCCCGGCCTGGCCGCCCTGGCCGAAGCCTGCGGCATGAGCCGCTTTTACTTCCACCGTGTATTCAAGGCGCAGACCGGGATCACGCCCAAGGCCTACTTTGATGCGCGCCGCGCCGCGCGCCTGCCGCAGGCGCTGAAGGATGCGGCCAGCGTCACCGCGGCCGCCTACGACGCCGGCTTCCATTCCAGCGGCCGCTTTTACGCGGCGTCGCCAGGCCTGCTCGGGATGGCGCCGCGCCGCTGGCGCGCAGGCGGAGAAGGCGAGACGATCCGCTTCGCGGTGGCGCAGTGTTCATTGGGCGCGCTGCTGGTGGCGGCCACTGGCAAGGGCATCTGCTGCATCCTGCTCGGCGACGATCCGGACGCGCTGGTGCGCGATTTGCAGGACCGCTTCCCGAAGGCCGAGCTGCTCGGCGCCGAACCCGGCTTCGAGCGCAGCGTCGCGCTGGTGGCCGGTTTCGTGGAAGCGCCGCGTCTCGGCCTGGATTTGCCGCTGGACGTGCGCGGCACCGCCTTCCAGCAGCGCGTCTGGCAGGCGCTGCGCCGGATACCGGCCGGGCAGACGGTCGGCTATGCGGAACTGGCTGCGCGCCTGGGGATGCCGCAGGGCGCGCGCGCGGTGGCCGGGGCTTGCGCGGCCAATCCGGTCGCGGTGGCGATCCCGTGCCACCGCGTGGTGCGCAACGACGGCGCCATCTCCGGCTACCGCTGGGGCGTCGAGCGCAAGCGCACGCTGCTTGCCAGGGAAGCCGAACAGGCGGCCGGCGCTGGGGAAGGCGGCGATTGACCATTGCCGGGATTTCTATACACTCTGTTTCTTTCAGCTCATCAGAACAGAACGGAGAACCATCCCGATGCGCCTGCAGCCTTCCTTGCTCAGTTCCCTGCTCACCCTGGCCGCCTGTGGCGTCCTGTCCACCGCCCACGCGGATACCCGCATCGATACCATTATCGACAACGCCAACGGCTACACGCTCGACGCCAAAGGCGACGTGGTCCAGTTCGCGTCGCTGGCGTTCGACGACAACGGCAAGATCCTGGCGGTCGGCGCGGCCAAGGACGTCGCCGCCAAGGCGCCCAGGGCGCGCCACGTCGACATGGGCGGGCGCACCGTGCTGCCCGGCCTGATCGACGCGCACGGCCACATCTTCGGCCTTGGCCAGATGCTGACCCAGCTCGACCTGTCCGGCACCACCACGCTGGCGCAGGCCCTGCAGGACATCAAAACCTACGCGCGCGCGAACGCGGGCAACGCGTGGGTGCGCGGGCGCGGCTGGAACCAGGAAGTCTGGAAGCTGGGGCGCTTCCCGACCGCCAAGGAACTCGACAGCGCGGTGTCGGACCGCCCGGCCTGGTTCGGGCGCGTCGACGACCATGCCGGCTGGGCCAACAGCCGCGCGCTGGCGCTGGCCGGCATCACCGACCAGACCCCGGACCCGGCCGGCGGCCGGATCGTGCGCGACGCCGACGGCCACGCCACCGGCGTGCTGGTCGACGCCGCCAAAGGCCTGATGGAAAAGGTGCTGCCGCAGCCGACCGAGGCGGAAGCGCGCACCATGCTGGATCGCTCGCTGGCGAAGATGGCCAGCGTCGGCCTGACCAGCGCGCACGACGCCGGCATCACCGTCAACGAGGACCGCCTGTACCGCGACTACGCCGACCACGGCAAGCTGACCACGCGCATCTACGCGATGATCGGCGGCACCGGCACCGACTTCGACCAGCTGGCCAAGAACGGCCCGCTGGACAGCTACGGCCACGACATGTACGCGCTGCGCGCGGTAAAACTGTACGCCGACGGCGCGCTGGGCAGCCGCGGCGCCGCGCTGCTGGCGCCCTACAGCGACGATCCGCATTCGCACGGCCTGCTGTTCCACTCGGACGAGGAAGTCAACTTCATGATCGCCAAGGCGATGCAGAAGGGCTACCAGGTCAACATCCACGCGATCGGCGACGCCAGCAACCGCCAGATCCTGGACGCCTTCGCCAGGAACATCCCGGTCTACCACACCGAGGCGAACCGCAACCGCATCGAGCACGCGCAGATCGTGACCCTGGAAGACATCCCGCGCTTCAAGACCATCGGCATCATCCCGTCGATGCAGCCGACCCACGCGACCTCGGACAAGAACATGGCCGAGACCCGCGTCGGCCACGAACGCATCAAGGGCGCCTACGCCTGGCGCACCTTCCTGCAGCAGGGCTCGCGCATCGCCTGCGGTTCCGACTTCCCGGTCGAGGCGCCGAATCCCTTCTTCGGCATCCACGCCGCGGTCACGCGCCAGGACGCCGGCGGCAACCCGATCGCCGGCTGGTATCCGGAGCAGGAGATGTCGCTGAAGGAAGCGTTCCGCTGCTTTACGCTGGACGCCGCCTATGCCGGCCACCAGGAAAAGACGCTGGGCTCGCTGGAGGTCGGCAAGTACGCCGACTTCATCGTGGTCGACCGCGACATGTTCAAGATTTCGCCGTACGACATCTACAAGATCGGCGTGCTGCAGACCTGGGTCGCCGGGCGCCCGGTCTACCAGAAAAAGTAAGGACCCATCCCGCCGGCGGGGTTGACGCTGTTGTATAGACAAGCTAGTCTGATTGGCATGCCAAGGAGGCTGCCATGACCACTGTCGTCGACCCCCGCTTCGATCCTCGCTTCGACCCTACGCGCCACATCCGCGCCCCGCGCGGCAGCCGGCTGCATTGCAAGAGCTGGCTGACCGAGGCCGCGTACCGCATGCTGCAGAACAACCTCGACGCCGAGGTCGCGGAAAACCCGCAGTGCCTGGTCGTCTACGGCGGCATCGGCCGCGCGGCGCGCGACTGGGCCTGCTTCGACCAGATCCTGGCGTCCTTGCGCGAGCTGGAAGACGACCAGACCCTGCTGATCCAGTCCGGCAAGCCGGTCGGCGTGTTTCAAACGCACCCGGATGCGCCGCGCGTGCTGCTGGCCAACTCGAACCTGGTGCCGAAGTGGGCGACCTGGGAGCATTTCAACGAGCTCGATCGCAAGGGCCTGTTCATGTACGGCCAGATGACGGCCGGCAGCTGGATCTACATCGGCACCCAGGGCATCGTGCAGGGCACCTACGAAACCTTTGCCGAAGCCGGGCGCCAGCATTTCGGCGGCGACCTCGGTGGGACGATGCGCGGACGCTGGATCCTGACCGCCGGCCTGGGCGGCATGGGCGGCGCCCAGCCGCTGGCCGCCACCTTTGCCGGCGCGGTTTCCTTGAGCGTGGAATGCCGGCAGAGCAGCATCGATTTCCGCCTGCGCACGCGCTACCTCGACAAGCAGGCGGCCAGCATCGACGAGGCGCTGGCGCTGGTCCGCGCGCACAAGGCCGGCAAGGAAGCGGTCTCGATCGGCCTGCTCGGCAACGCCGCCGAGGTGCTGCCCGAGCTGGTGCGGCGCGCGAGGGAAGGGGGACTGGTGCCGGACCTGGTCACCGACCAGACTTCGGCCCACGACCTGATCCACGGCTACCTGCCGCGCGGCTGGAGCATCGAACGATGGCAGGACGCGCAGCGCGACCCGGCGCGCCACGCCGAACTGAAGCAGGCGGCGGCCGAGTCCTGCGCCGCGCACGTGCGCGCGATCCTCGACTTCAAGGCGCTGGGCGCCCAGGCGGTCGACTACGGTAACAACATCCGCCAGGTCGCTTTCGACGCCGGCGTGACGGACGCTTTTGCATTCCCCGGCTTCGTGCCGGCCTACATCCGGCCGCAGTTCTGCGAAGGCCGCGGCCCGTTCCGCTGGGTGGCCCTGTCGGGCGACCCGGAAGACATCGTCAAGACGGATGCGAAGATCAAGGAACTGTTTCCGCAGCACGCGCGCGTGCACCGCTGGCTCGACATGGCGCGCGAGCGCATCGCCTTCCAGGGCCTGCCGGCGCGCATCTGCTGGCTGGGTCTGGGCGAGCGCCACCTGGCCGGCCTGGCGTTCAACGAGATGGTGCGCACGGGCGAACTGAAAGCGCCGGTCGTGATCGGCCGCGACCACCTCGACACCGGCTCGGTCGCCAGCCCGAACCGCGAGACCGAGGCCATGCGCGACGGCACCGACGCCGTGTCGGACTGGCCGCTGCTGAACGCCATGCTCAATACCGCCGGCGGCGCCAGCTGGGTCTCGCTGCACCACGGCGGCGGGGTCGGCATGGGCTATTCGCAGCATGCCGGCGTCGTCATCGTGGCCGATGGCAGCGAAGCGGCCGGCAAGCGCCTGGCGCGCGTGCTGGTCAACGATTGCGCCTCCGGCGTGATGCGCCACGCCGACGCCGGCTACGAACTCGCGATCGAAGCCGCGAAGCGTTTCGGCCTGACGCTCCCAATGATCAAGTAACACAAGACACCACGATTTATGACTCAACTCATGCATCAACTCATTCATCAAGATTCGCACCACCTGACCCTGCAACCCGGCCAGCTCACGCTGCCCGAGCTGCGCGCCGCCTGGAGCTCGGCCGGCACGCTGGCGCTCGCGCCTGCCGCCTACGCCGCCATCGAAGCTTCGGCCGCCACCGTGCAGGCGATCGTCGCCAAGGGCGATCCGGCCTACGGCATCAACACCGGCTTCGGCCTGCTGGCCAAGCGCCACATCGCGCCGGCCCAGCTCGAGCAGCTGCAGCAGAACCTGATCCTGTCGCATGCGGTCGGCACCGGCGAGCTGTTGCCCGACAACGTGGTGCGCCTGATCCTGCTGACCAAGATCGGCAGCCTGGCGCGCGGCTATTCCGGCGTGCGCCCGCTGATCGTCGACACCCTCATCGCCCTGTACAACGCCGGCATCATGCCGGCCATCCCCGCGCAGGGTTCGGTCGGCGCTTCCGGCGACCTGGCGCCGCTGGCCCACATGACGCTGGCGATGCTGGGCGTGGGCCCGGTGCGCATGCGCGGCGCGCTGATGGACGCCAACGCCGCACTGGACGCCGCCGGCATCGAACCGGTGACGCTGGCCGCGAAAGAAGGCCTGGCGCTGATCAACGGCACCCAGGTGTCGACCGCGCTGGCGCTGCACGGCCTGTTCCTGGCCGAACGCCTGCTGGAAGCCGGCATGGTGTCCGGCGCGCTGTCGCTGGACGCCGCGCGCGGCAGCGACGCTCCGTTCGATCCGCGCGTGCACGAGGTGCGCGGCCAGCCCGGCCAGATCGCCGCCGCGAGGATTTATCGCGAGCTGGTGGCGGGCAGTGCGATCCGCGCCTCGCACCTGGTCGGCGACGAGCGCGTGCAGGACCCGTACAGCCTGCGCTGCCAGCCGCAGGTGATGGGCGCCGTCATGGACCTCATCGCCCAGGCCGGCCGCACGCTGCTGATCGAGTCGAACGCCGTGACCGACAACCCGCTGGTGTTCCCCGACGCCGATGCGCCGGGCGGCGGCGTGGTCGTCTCGGGCGGTAACTTCCATGCGGAGCCGGTCGCCTTCGCCGCCGACACGCTGGCGCTGGCCATCGCCGAGATCGGCGCGCTGGCCGAGCGCCGCATCGCGCTGCTGATCGACGCCACGCTGTCCGGGCTGCCGCCGTTCCTGGTGCGCGAGCCGGGCGTCAATTCCGGCTTCATGATCGCCCACGTCACGGCGGCCGCGCTGGCTTCGGAAAACAAATCGCTGGCGCATCCGGCCAGCGTCGACAGCCTGCCGACGTCGGCCAACCAGGAAGACCACGTCAGCATGGCCACTTTCGCCGCGCGCCGTCTCGGCCAGATGGCGCACAATACCGGCGTCATCGTCGGGATCGAACTGCTGGCGGCGGCGCAGGGCATCGAGTTCCACCGTCCGCTCACCAGTTCCGAACACCTCGAGCACGTACATGCGCTCCTGCGCGCGCGCGTGCCGGCCTTCGAGCACGACCGCTTCTTCGCGCCCGACATCGAAGCGGCGCGCGTGATGGTGATGGAAGGCGCGCTGTCGGCGGCGTGCAAGGAACTGTTCGCCGCTTTGCATCCCTGAGTGCATTCTTGAGAGCGCAAGCACAGGAGCCGCGATGGATTACCCGATGGATTACCATTTCAAGCCGGGCACGGCGCCGCTGCTGGTATCGATGCCCCACGTCGGCACCGACATCCCCGACGAGGTCGCAGGCAGCCTCGCGCCCTGTGCGTTCGTGCGCGCCGATACCGACTGGCACCTGGACAAGCTGTACGCCTTCGCCGAGGCACTCGGCGCGTCGACGCTGTCCGCGCGCTGGTCGCGCTATGTCATCGACCTGAACCGGCCGCCGGACGACACCAGCCTGTACCCGGGCCAGGACACCACCGGCCTGTGCCCGGTCGACACCTTCAACCGCGAGCGCCTGTACCAGGCCGGCCGCGAGCCGGACCGTTTCGAGGTCGAGCGGCGCCTGCAGCGCTACTGGCGGCCCTACCACGACCGGCTGCGCGCCGAACTCGATCGGCTGCTGGCGCTGCATGGCCGCGTGGTGCTGTGGGATGCCCATTCGATCGCCTCCAGGGTGCCGCGCTTTTTCGAGGGCCGCCTGCCCGACCTGAATTTCGGCACGGCCAGTCGCACCTCGTGCGCGCTTCAGTTCGAAGGCGCGATCATCCGCGCGGCCGAGGCGCAAAAGCGTTATGCCTTCGTGTTCAACGGCCGCTTCAAGGGTGGCCACATCACGCGCTTTTACGGCCGCCCGCAGGACGGCGTGCATGCGATCCAGCTCGAAATGTGCCAGGACCTGTACATGGACGAGACGCCGCCGTTCGACGATCGCCCGGAGCGCGTGGCCCACCTCGAACCGGTGCTGCGCCAGTTGCTCGGCGCGGCGCTGGACTGGGTGCGCGCGTGAGCGCAGCCGCGGACGCACGGGCGGGCGCGCTGTTCGCGCACCATGCGCTGCTGCCGCAGGGCTGGCGGCGCGACGTGCTGCTGGAGTGGAATGTGCACGGCGACCTGACCTCGGTGGCGCCCGATACCGCACGGACGGCGCAGACGGCGCAGGCCGCGCAGGCCGAGTATGTCCTGCCCGGCATGGTCAACCTGCACTCGCACGCCTTCCAGCGCGCCCTCGCTGGCCTGACCGAGCGCGCCGGTAGCGCATCGGGCAAAGCGGCTGGCAAAAGCGCGGACAGCTTCTGGACCTGGCGCGAGCTGATGTACCGCTTCGCCGGGCGCATCACGCCCGCGCAGATCGAGGCGATCGCGGCCCAGCTGTATGCCGAATGCCTGCGCCACGGCTACACGGCGATGTGCGAATTCCACTACATCCAGCGCGACGTCGACGGCGCGCCATATGCGCGCCCGGCGCACACCGCCGAACGCATCGCCGCAGCCGCACGCCAGACCGGCATCGGCCTGACGCTGCTGCCGGTGCTGTACGCCCATTCCGGTTTCAACGAGCAGCCGCTGATCGAGGCCCAGCGGCGCTTTCGCAGCGATCCCGAGTTCGTGCTGCGCGTCGTCGAGGCGCTCGAGGGCTTGCGCGGGCCGCAGCTGGAAGTCGGCGCGGCGCCGCATTCGCTGCGGGCGGCGTCGATGGCGCAAGTGCGCGAACTGGCGCAGGCGCTGCCGGCCGGACGGCCGCTGCACATCCACATCGCCGAGCAGCAACTGGAAGTCGACCAATGCCTGCAGGCGACCGGACGGCGCCCGGTCGATTACCTGTTCGACGAGATGCCGGTCGACGCGCGCTGGTGCCTGGTGCACGCGACCCATCTGTCGGCGTCCGAAGTCGCGCGCATCGCCGCGAGCGGCGCCGTCGCCGGCCTGTGCCCGACCACCGAGGCCAACCTGGGCGACGGCCTGTTCCCGCTGGAAGCCTTCCTGCAGGCCGGTGGACGCTTCGGCATCGGCAGCGACAGCCATGTGTCGCACAGCCCGGTCGAGGAACTGCGCTGGCTCGAATACGGCCAGCGCCTGCTGCACCGGCGCCGCAACATCGCGGTGACGGACAGGCAGCGCGACGTCGCGACGCTGCTGTGGCAGCGCGCGCTGCAGGGCGGGGCGCAGGCGAGCGGACGCCGCCTGGGCGCCCTGCAGCCAGGCTCGCGCGCCGATCTGCTGGTGCTCGACGCCGGCCACCCGAACCTGGACGGTGCGGCGCCAGGCGAGGTGCCCGGGCGCTTGCTGTTCTGCGGCAACGACAACCTGGTGCGCGACGTGCTCGCCGGCGGCGCCTGGGTGGTGCGTGACGGCCGCCACGTCGCCCAGGAGGAAATCGCACGGGATTACAAAATGGCGCTGCGTGCACTACGCGCTGCCTGAGTTTTGCTGCACAATGCGCGTGCGAACGCATTTCCCGACGATTGCCTGAGGTGCTTGCCATGACGATGTTGATTCCGTTTTCAGAACGCGTGCCGAAGCCATGGAAGAACGGCGGCGGCAGCACGACCGAGATCGCCGTGGTCCCGCCGGACGCGGGCTTCGAGGATTTCGATTGGCGCGTGAGCCTGGCCACGATCGCGGCCGACGGCCCGTTCTCGGTGTTCCCGGGCGTGGAGCGCACGCTGGCCCTGCTCGAAGGGCATGGCTTGACGCTCGAGATCGACGGCGAGCCGGCCCTGGTCTCGCGCGCCGAGCCGGTGGCCGCGTTCGATGGCGAATCCGAAGTCACGGCCAAGCTGAACCGCGGCCCGACGACCGACTTCAACGTGATGACGCGCCTGGACCGCTGCTACCACCGCTTCGGCCGGCGCAGCCTGGATGGCCCGTCCAGGTTCGTGGCGCGCGCCGACGTCACCGTGCTGTTCCTGGCCGAGGGCGAAAGCCTGGAGCTCGCCAGCGACGACAAGCGCGTCAACCTGGTGCGCTACGACGCCGTGCTGCTCGACCCGGGCACGACCTGGCAGCTGGACGCCGACCAGGGCACGATCTTCGTGGTCGACATCCATTACTACGACGACGAGCAGGACCTCGCAGACGAGGACATCGACTACGACGCCGAAGGGGACGAGGACGATGAGCATGACGGGCGCGCTGGTCGCGACTGAGCCCGCCGACCTGCTGTTCACGCACGCGCGCCTGGCAACGATGGCCGGCGGCGCGGACGACGGCTATGGCATCGTCGAGGACGGCGCGCTGGCGGTCAAGGACGGCCGCATCGCCTGGGCCGGTCCACGCGCGCACATCCCCGCCCACGCGCGCGCGGCTGCGCGCGCGCACGACTGCAAGGGCATGTGGCTCACGCCCGGCCTGGTCGACTGTCACACCCATATCGTCCATGCCGGCAACCGCAGCAACGAGTGGGAAGCGCGCCTGAACGGCGCCAGCTACGAAGACATCGCGCGCGAAGGCGGCGGCATCATGGCGACCGTGCGCGCGACCCGCGCCGCATCCGACGACGAGCTGCTGCGCCAGAGCCTGCCGCGCGTCCAGGCCTTGCTGGGGGAAGGCGTCACCACGCTCGAGATCAAGTCCGGCTACGGCCTCGACCTGGATACCGAAGCGAAGATGCTGCGCGTGGCGCGCCGCGTCGGCGATATCTTGCCGGTGAACGTCGCCACCACCTTCCTGGGCGCGCACGCGCTGCCGCCCGAATTCGCGGGCCGCGCCGACGCCTATATCGACGAGATCTGCGAACGCATGCTCCCCAGCCTGGCCGGGCAGGGGCTGGTCGACGCGGTCGACGCGTTTTGCGAGCGCATCGGCTTTAGCAACGCGCAGACCGCACGCGTGTTCGAAGCCGCGCGCGCGCTGGGCTTGAGCGTGAAACTGCACGCCGAGCAGCTGTCCGATCAGGGTGGCGCAGCGCTGGTGGCGCGTTTCCAGGGGCTGTCGGCCGACCACCTCGAATACCTGAGCCAGGCCGGCATCGACGCGATGGCGCGCGCCGGCACGGTGGCGGTGCTGCTGCCCGGCGCGTTTTATTTTTTGCGCGAGACGCAAACCCCGCCGCTGGCCGCCTTGCGCGCCGCCGGCGTGCCGCTGGCGCTGGCGACCGACTGCAATCCTGGCACTTCGCCGATGGCCTCGCTGCTGCTGGCGATGAACATGGCTTGCACGCTGTGGCGCATGACGCCGCTGGAAGCGCTGCGCGGCTGCACCGCCAACGCGGCGCATGCGCTCGGGCGCAGCGACATCGGCACGCTGGAGGTGGGAAAACGCGCCGACCTGGCGCTGTGGGACATCGCGCGGCCGGCCGACCTGGCGTATGCGATCGGCGCCAATCCCTGCCGGCTGGTGGTCAACGGCGGCGTGCCCCGCGCGCCCGGGGTCGAGCTGCCGGGCTGAACATGGCAGCGGGATCGGGTATGCTGGCGGCTCATCCGTCCATCCCCATTGGAGTTCCATGCCGAGGTTTGCCGCACTCGTATCCCTGCTCATTGCCTGCTGCATGGCCCTGGCCGCGCCGGCGCGTGCCGACGAGACCCTGCACGTCGGCTCCAAGCGCTTTACCGAGTCCTATATCCTCGGCGAAATCCTGACCCAGACCGCGGCCAAGGCCGGGCCGGCCGAGCATCGCCAGGGCCTGGGCAACACCGCCATCGTGCTCAGCGCATTGCGCTCCGGTGCGATCGACGTGTATCCGGAATACCTCGGCACCATCGACCAGGAAATCCTCAAGAACCCCCAGCCGACCTCGATGGACCAGATGCGCCAGCAGCTGCGCACGCTCGGGCTCGGTGTGGCGGTGCCGCTCGGCTTTTCCAACGGCTACGCGCTGGCCACGCGCGGCGATGCCGGCCTGACGACGCTGTCGCAGCTGGCGCACCGGCCGGACCTGAAGATCGGCCTGTCGCACGAATTCCTGGGGCGCCAGGATGGCTGGCCCGGCCTGGCGGCGCGCTACGGCATGCCGCAGCAGCCGCGCGGCCTGGACCACGGCATCGCCTACGAGGCGCTGGCGCAGCGCCAGGTCGACGCCATCGACATCTATTCGACCGACGCCAAGATCCGCCAGTACGGCCTGCGCGTGCTCAATGACGACTTGCATTATTTTCCGCGCTACGACGCCGTGCTGCTGTACCGCCTCGACCTGCCGCAGCGCCTGCCGCGCGCCTGGCAGGCCATCGAAAGCGTGCAGGGCACGATCCGCGAACAGGACATGATCGCGATGAATGCCCAGGCCGAGCTCGATGGCCGCAGTTTTGATGCCATCGCGCGCGATTGGATCGCCCACCATGCCGGCGGCCTCGCGCCCGCGTCCACGCCCGCTCACGCGCCCACGCGCGAGGGCTTGCTGGCCAAGACCTTCGGCAACGGCTTCGGCGCCCTGGCGCGCCAGCACCTGCTGCTGGTGCTGTTTGCCGTGCTGCTCGGCTGCGTGGCGGGTGTGCCGCTGGGCGTGCTGGCGGCGCTGGCGCCGCGCCTGCGCCAGCCGGTGCTGGCCCTGGCCGGCATGCTGCAGACCGTACCCTCGCTGGCGCTGCTGGCGATCCTGATTCCGCTGCTGGGGCGCATCGGCACCGTGCCGGCGCTGGTCGCCCTGTGCGCCTATGCGCTGCTGCCGATCGTGCGCAACACGTGTACGGGCCTGCTGCAGGTGCCGGCCGGCCTGCGCACGGCGGCGCTGGCGCTCGGCCTGAACCGGCGCCAGGCGCTGCTGCACGTCGAGCTGCCGCTGGCCGCGCCGGTGATCCTGGCCGGCATCAAGACCGCCGCCGTGATGAGCGTGGGCACGGCGACCATCGCCGCCTTCATCGGCGCCGGCGGCTTCGGCGAGCGCATCACCACCGGCCTGGCGCTGAACGACAACGACATGCTGCTGGCGGGCGCGATTCCAGCCGCCTTGCTGGCCTTGCTGACCCAGGCCGGTTTCGAGCTGTGCGAACGCGTGCTGGCGCGCAAGCGCGGCCTGCGCTGAAGAACCGGGCGGCTTACAGCGATTGCAGCCGCGCGCGTGTCGCGGAGATGGCGCGCAGGCGCTGACCGGTTTCATGCTGAAGTTCATGTCCGTGTCCTCGTGTGAGGCGACATTGTCGCTTGCGAGCTGAACTGTTGTATTTGTGCTCACTCAATCGTGCTCGGCACTACAACCGTTTGAACTGTGTTAGCGAGGTAAGCATTTGTAAGGAACTCTGCTCGGCAGGAAGGCGAGGGCTTATATTGGAACCGTTGGATTCAATCTCCCCTCCCCATCCGACGAATGGGTTCACCCACGGCGCTGCGATTCAGCCCCGTGGGTTTTTTCTTGCCAGCTTCTTTCAGCGATCAGGGTGCGACCTGCAGTACCGGGCGCAGCAGGATTTCCTCGACCAGCACGTTGGCCGGCTGCGCGAACGCGTACACCAGCGCCTGGGCCACGTCCTGGGCGCCGAGCGCGTCCAGTTTCTCGCGCCGTTCCTTGAGTGCATCGCTGACGTTCTGGCCGAACTCGGTCCAGACCGCGCCCGGCTCGATCACGGACACGCGGATGCGGTCCGGCCCGAGTTCCTTGCGCAGCGCATCGTGAAAGCCGATCACGGCGTATTTGGTGGCGCTGTAGACCGACCAGTTTTCCACGCCATAGCGGCCGCCGACGCTCGACACCGACGAGATCATCGCGCCCGGGCGGCCGCGCATCAGCGGAATCGCCGCCTGCGTGCAATGCAGGACGCCGTACAGGTTCACGTCGATCATCGTCTTCCAGTCCTCGGGAGAACTGTCGGCGAAGCGCGCGCTGATGCCCAGGCCGGCATTGTTGAACAGCAGGTCGAGGCCGCCGAATTGCGACTGTACCTGCGCGAACAGGGCTTGCACCTGGGCCGGATCGGTGACGTCGGCCTGTACCACGGTGACGGCCGCGCCCAGTTCTTGCGCCAGGGCCGCCAGGCGGTCGCCGCGGCGGGCGACCAGCACCACGTGCACGCCTTCTTCGGCCAGCAAGCGGGCGGCGGCCTGGCCGATGCCGCTCGAGGCGCCGGTAATGACGGCGATCTTGCCGCTCAGGTCTTGCATCTTCATAAGCGTTCCATGAAAGGGAAGGGGAACGCTTTTATAGCCGATCCGCCGGATCGGGCGCGCCGCGCAAGCGGCCCGGGATCAGTCGGCGGCCGCGCTTACTTCGCCGCGCTTACTTCGCAAGCGCCCTCAGCGGCTCGCCGGTGACGCGGCAGATGCGCCAGTCGGGCAGGATCTCGGCGCCCATGGTTTTGTAAAAATTGATCGCCGGCTCATTCCAGTCCAGCACCGACCACTCGAAGCGCCCGCAATTGCGCTCGACCGCCAGCTGGGCCAGGTGTTTCAGCATGCGGCTCCCGTAGCCTTTGCCGCGGTGCGCCTGGCGCACGTACAGGTCTTCGAGGTACAGGCCCTTCTTGGTCAGGAAGGTCGAGAAATTGTGGAAGAACAGCGCGAAGGTGACGACTTCGCCATCGGCCTCGCCGATGATGGCTTCGCAGGCCGGGCGCACGCCGAACAGGCCTTCGTGCAGCAGTTCTTCGGTCGCAACGACCATGTGCTCGAGTTTCTCGAACACGGCCAGCTCGACGATCATCGCGTGGATGTGGGCGACGTCGGCCGGGGTGGCGGGGCGGATGGCAAAGCGGGAAGAGTCAACGGTCATGGCGTGGTTTCGATTACATCGTTCAATTGTTCAACAGGCGGCGCCGGTTTGGTTTTCGGCGAGCGCACGGCCCAGGCGACGCTGCCCAGGCAGACCGCCATGCCCAGCCATTCGGCCGGCACCGGGCGATAATGTTCGAGTTTGATGGACAGCAGCACCGAGATCACCGGGTTGATCACGCCGACGTACACGGCCTTGCTCGAGCCGATCCGGTTGATCAGCGTGAAGTAGCAGACGAAAGCGACCACCGAGCCGAAGATCGCCAGGTGCAGCAGGCCCAGCACGTACGGCAGCGTGTGCGGCATGACGAAGCGCTGGCCGGTCAGCACGCAGAACAGCGCCACCATGCAGGTGCCCCAGAACATCGACCAGCCGGTGGTCAGCATCAGGTTGGTCGATTGCTCGCGCACCTTGCCGACCACGATGCTGCCGGCCGAGCTGGCGATCGAGGCGCAGATGCCGAGCGCCACGCCGAGGATGAAGTGGCCGTGGCCCTGTCCCTGGGTGAGTTCGCGCATGGCGGCGCCGATCGACTGCCAGAACAGCAGGACGACGCCGAGCATCGCGGCGGCGCCGGCGCCCCAGGTACGGCGCGCGATCGGCGTGCCGAAGGCGATGCGTGCGCAGATCGGCGTCCAGAACACCATCAGCGCAAACAGCACCGCGACCAGCGCCGACACCACGAACTGCTCTGCGTTGTAGGTGCAGACGTAGGACAGGCCGAAGGTGAAGAAGCCCTGCAGCAGGGTCCAGCGCTGCACGCGCCAGGGCAGCCAGAGCTTGTCGCCGCGCGCCAGGCACAGCGCAAACAGCGTGCTCGAGGCCAGCAGGAAACGATAGACGACCGATACCGCGGGCGGAATGTCGCCCAGCTGCAAGGTAATGGCCCAGAAAGTCGATCCCCAGATCAGGGATGCGATGGTGAACAGTGCGTAGGAAGGCATCGCGAAAGTATACCGTGCTTTCGCGCTTTCCCTGGAACATCATTTGGCGGCAAGGGCGCCTTTGCAACGGCGCGCGCCCGCGTGCCTACGCGGGCGCGTGAGAACGCGCGACGGCTTTTAGTGCGTTACGCGGGTGCGGCCGCTGCTCGGGTCGGTCAGCAGGCGCACGCGGTCGCCCGGACGGAACGGCTCGTCGGCCAGCTGGGTGATGGCGCGCAGTTCGCCGGTCTCCAGGCGGACCGTGATTTCCAGGCCAGGGCGGGTGTTGGCCTGGTTCTCGAGGCGGTTGCCGACCACGGCGCCGCCGATCGCGCCCAGGATGCCGACCGCAGCCGAGCCGTTGCCGTGACCGATCTCCGAGCCGGCCAGGCCGCCCAGCGCGGCGCCGCCGATGGTGCCGACGCCGCTGTCGCGGCCGGAGATGGCGACGTTGCGGATCGATTCGATCGTACCGATGCGCACGATCTGTTCGGCCTGGGTCTGGTTGGTGCTGTACACCTGGCCCGACGGGGCCGGATTGGCGCAGCCGGCCACGATGGCGGCGAGCACCGGAAGGACAAGAAGACGTTTCATGATGAGCTCCGTATCAGGGTATTGTCTGTTTGGCAGTGAATGCACTAGCTTAGCGCGTTCTGGACAAACCCTGCGGTACGCACGCACAAAGGTTCGGAATCAATATGTAATCTGTGTAACGAGTGGTTTCAAGACCACGTTCAGTAAGCCAGGTGCAGGCGCCGGTACAGGAAGCCGAGCACGAACAGCGGCCCGATCAGCAGGAAGCGCAGGTCGTCGAAAAAGGATGGCTTCCTGCCTTCGATTTTGTGGCCGATGAATTGCCCGATCCAGGCCAGCACGAAGATGGCGATCGACAGCGGCAGCACGGTGTAGGGCGGCATCGTCGCCAGCACGCCCAGCATCACCGCGCTGATCAAGAGCATGCCAAGGGCGAACGGGCGAGACAGGCGGAAATAATAGACCAGCGCCGCCAGGCAGGCGGCCAGCGCCGCGGCCGGGGCGATGACCCACAGGATGCCGAGCAGCGTGAACACGATCAGCGGAATGCAGACGAAGTGGATCAGCTCGTTGGTCGGATTGCGGTGGCTGTCGGCGTATCGGGCGAGCAGCGTGTCGATGGCGCGCGGCTGGGTCATCGCGGTCTCCTGCGTGTATTGTTTTCCAACGATTCTACACGCGCATCCCGCGCTTGCGGGCGCTTGTGGACGCTCAGGCGGCCAGCGCCGCCGGCTGCGCCTGGGGCAGCGCGTTCATGTGCATGTAGGGGTGGTTGGCGAACAATTCCGCGATCCATTCGACGAACACGCGCACCTTGGCCGACAGGTGGCGGTTCTGCGGATAGACGATGTGCACCGGCGTCGGCTCGCTGGTCCAGTCCGCCAACAGCCGCACCATGCGCCCGGCCGCCACGTGCTGGTCGAGCAGGTAGTCGGTCATCTGGATGATGCCCAGGCCGGCCAGGCCCGCGTGCACGTAGGCGTTGGAATCGTTCAGCGCGATCACGCCCGGCATCGGCACGACGATCTTATCGTCGCCGCGCTTGAAATCCCAGTCGTAGACCTTGCCGGTCTTGGCCGAGAAATAGTTGACGCAGCGATGGCGCGCCAGGTCGTCCGGATGCTTCGGCGTGCCGTAGCGCGCCAGGTAATCGGGCGCGGCCGCGGTGACGAAGTTGATGATGCCGACCCGGCGCGCGATCAGGCTGGTGTCGTACAGTTCGCCGCCGCGCACCGCGCAATCGACGCCTTCCTCGACCAGGTCGACCGGGCGGTCGGTGCTGCCCAGCTCCATCTGGATGTCGGGATAGCGCTCGAAGAAGCCGGGCAGGGCGGGAATCAGGATCTCGCTGGCCAGTCCGGTCGGCACGTCGACGCGCAGGCGGCCGCTGGGCGAGAGCCGGGTGCGCGACAGCGATTCCTCGGCGTCGCGCACGTCCGACAGGATGCGCACGCAGCGCTCGTAATAGGCTGCACCGTCGGTGGTGACGGTGACCGAGCGCGTGGTCCGGTGCAGCAGCTTGGCCGAGAGCGAGGTCTCGAGCGACTGGACCAGCGTCGAGACGGTGGCCTTGGGCAGCTGCATCAGGTCGGCCGCGCGGGTGAAGCTGCCGGCATCGACCACCTGCACGAAAACTTCCATTGCCTGAAATTTGTTCATGATTGGGATTGTTCAGCTGTCTGAATAATCAATTCGGTTTTGAGGTATTTATCAAATTCTAGCCGAGGTTTATAGTTTCGGTTATGGAAGCAATGATTATCGACATGGTGTCGACACAACAGGAAGGGGAGTGGATCATGAAACTGCATCGGGAAGCGATTGGCGCGGTGTTCGGCCTCGTGCTGGCCGTTGTGGCGATGGCCGGTACGATCCACACCGACCTGTACGTACAGGCCGCCGGCGCCGCCGCGCGCGGCGACCAGGCCCTGTTCCAGCCGGTAGTGCGCCCATGAACGCGCCCCAGACCGCAGCCCGGGCGTTTGCGCAAGACGCGCAGACGCTGAGCGTGCGTGAGCTGGAGGTGGTCGGCGCCGAAGGGCCGCTGGCGGCGCGCCTGTACAAGGCCGAGGCCGACGGCAAGCGCGACATCCTGATCGTGTTCTTCCATGGCGGCGGCTTCGTCGACGGCAACCTGGACGAGTCCGACAGCTTCCTGCGCCACCTGGCCGCGGCCAGCGGTTATCCGGTGGTGTTGTCGTCGAGCTACACGCTGGCGCCGGTCAAGCCGTTTCCGGCGGCGGTCGAGGACGCGCACGCCGTCCTGAACTGGGCCAGGAAGAACAAGGCCAAGCTCGGCTGGACCGGCAAGCGCCTGATCGTGGCCGGCATCGAGGCCGGCGCCAACCTGGCCGCCGTCTCGGCCCTGATGGCGCGCGACCGCGCCGGCCCGCAGCTGGCCGGGCAGATCCTGGTGATGCCGATGCTCGACCCAGGCCTGTCGACCTGCTCGATGCGCGAGATGCCGACTTGCACCGACCAGGCCAAGCTGGTCAACGAATGCGCGGCGGCCTACCGCGGCTACCTGCCGCATGCCGCCGACCGCAGCCACCCGTATGCCTCGCCGCTGCAATCGAGCCGGCTCAAGAATTTGCCGCCGGCCCTGATCCTGTCGACCGAGGACGATCCGCTGCGCGACGAGGCCGAAGCCTACGGCGCCAAGCTGATCAACGCGGGCGTACGCACGACCGTGCGGCGCCTGGAACCAACGCAGCTGGTGGACCCGAACGGGCGCAACCAGTGCGCCTGCCAGGGCCACGCGCTGGGCGAAATCGCCAGTTTCATCGCCGCACTCGACGGCAACGAGGCGCCGCCCGGCAGTGCGGCGTGATGAGCGTCGCCTGATTTTCTAGTTCTGCACCTACAACCATAACAGGCGTCCGATCAGGGCGCCGGAGACCTGTCTTTTCCTAAAAAAAACGCGGGAAAGGACTGCTTTCGTCCAACCATTAATAAATAGTCAATAATATCGGAGGGCTATCATGAAATCGATTCAACAACTGAGCACTGCGCTACGGCCGCTCGTGCTGGCCTTTGCTGCCGCCGGCGCGGTCGCCGCGCTGGCAGGCTGCTCGGACGCCACCGGCAAGGCCGCGCAAGCGCAGGCTGCTGCGGCGCCCCAGGCCGCGCCGGTGTCGGCCGCCGTGGTGGTCCAGAAGCCGGTCGCCGAGACCCAGGAATTCTCGGGCCGGCTGGAAGCCATCGACCGCGTCGAGATCCGTCCGCGCGTCTCCGGCTATATCACCGAGGTGGCGTTCACGCCCGGCGCGGAAGTCAGGAAGGGCCAGTTGCTGTTCGTGATCGACCCCCGTCCGTACCAGGCCGAGGCCGACCGCGCCGAAGCCGCCGCCAAGGCCGCGCGCGCCAAATCCGACCTCGCGCGCGTCGAGCTGAACCGCGCCGAGCGCCTGCTCGGCGACAAGGCGATCGCCCAGCGCGAATACGACGCCAGCGCCTCCGGCCAGAAGGAACTCGACGCCAACGCGCGCGCCGCCGAAGCGCAGGCCGCCGCGGCCCGCCTGAACCTGGCCTACACCCGCGTCACCGCGCCGATCGACGGGCGCGTCTCGAAGGCCGAGATCACGCTGGGCAACCTGGTCGATGCCTCGGCCGTGCTGACCTCGGTCGTCTCGCTCGACCGCATCTACGCCAGCTTCGACGGCGACGAAGGCACCTACCTGCGCGTCTCCAACCAGGCGCACAAGGGCGCGGCCGTGCCGGTGCAGGTCGGCCTGGCCAACGAAACCGGCTTCCCGCATGAAGGCAAGCTGGAATTCGTCGACAACCAGCTCGACGCCCGTACCGGCAGCGTGCGCATGCGCGCCGTGTTCGCCAACCGCGACGGCACCATGGCGCCCGGCCTGTTCGCGCGCGTGCAGATCGGCGGCGGCCAGGCCAAGGATGCCCTCCTGATCAACGACCGCGCCGTGAACACCGACCAGAGCCACAAGTTCGTGTATGTCGTCAGCGCCGACAACAAGGCCGAGTACCGGGCAGTCGAGCTCGGCCCGGTGATCGACGGCTTGCGCGTGGTGCGCTCGGGCCTGAAGCCGGGCGAGAAGATCGTCGTCGGCGGCCTGCAGCGCGTGCACCCGGGCGCCCCGGTGGCGCCGCAGGTGGTGCCGATGCTGGCCGCGTCGTCGCCCACGGCCGCCGACGCCAAAGTCGCCATGGCCGAAACGCACACGAAGGAATAACAAAAAATGAATATTTCACGCTTTTTCGTCGACAAGCCGATCTTCGCGGCGGTGTTGTCGGTCATCGTGTTCGTCGGCGGCCTGATCTCGATCTTCGCGCTGCCGATCTCGGAGTATCCGGAAGTGGTGCCGCCGTCGGTCGTGGTGCGCGCGCAGTATCCGGGCGCGAACCCGAAGGTCATCGCCGAAACCGTCGCCACGCCGATCGAGCAGGAGATCAACGGGGTCGAGAACATGCTATACATGACCTCGCAAAACACGTCCGATGGCGCGCTGCAGCTGACGGTGACCTTCAAGATCGGCACCGACGTCGAGCAGGCCGAGACGCAGGTGCAGAACCGCATCCAGCGTGCGCTGCCGCGCCTGCCGGACGAGGTGCGCCAGATCGGCGTCACCGCGGCCAAGAGCTCGCCCAACATCACGATGGTGGTGCACCTGCTGTCGCCGGACGGCCGCTATGACGACCTGTACCTGCGCAACTACGCGACGCTGAACGTCAAGGACCAGCTGGCGCGCATCAACGGCATGGGCGAAGTCCAGCTGTTCGGTTCGGGCGACTACGCGATGCGCGTCTGGCTCGACCCGCAGAAGGTCGCCGCACGCAACCTGACCGCCAGCGACGTCGTCAACGCGATCCGCGAACAGAACGTGCAGGTCGCGGCCGGCGTGGTCGGCCAGGGTCCGTCCAAGGACGCCGACTTCCAGCTGACCGTGAACACCCAGGGCCGCCTGCAATCGGTCGAGGAGTTCGGCAACATCGTCGTCGCCACCAATGCCGACGGCGCCACCACGCTGCTGAAGGACGTCGCACGCCTCGAGATGGGTTCCAACTCGTATGCGCTGCGCGCACTGCTGAACAACAAGTCGGCGGTCGCGATCCCGATCTTCCAGTCGCCGACGGCCAATGCGCTGCAGCTGTCCTCGGACGTGCGCGCCAAGATGGAAGAACTGTCCAAAGATTTTCCGGAAGGCGTCAAGTACGACATCGTATATGACCCGACCCAATTCGTGCGCGAGTCGATCCGCTCGGTCATCCACACCCTGTTCGAAGCGGTGGTGCTGGTGGCGATCGTGGTCATCGTGTTCCTGCAGACCTGGCGCGCATCCGTCATCCCGCTGCTGGCGGTGCCGGTGTCGGTGGTCGGTACCTTCGCCGTGATGCTGGCCTTCGGCTTCTCGATCAACACACTGTCGCTGTTCGGCCTGGTGCTGGCGATCGGTATCGTGGTCGACGACGCCATCGTGGTGGTCGAAAACGTCGAGCGCAACATCGAGAACGGCTTGTCGCCGCACGACGCGACCATCCAGGCGATGAAGGAAGTGTCGGGCCCGATCATCGCGATCGCGCTGGTGCTGTGCGCCGTGTTCGTGCCGATCGCGTTCGTGTCCGGCCTGACCGGCCAGTTCTACCGCCAGTTCGCGCTGACCATCGCGATCTCGACCGTGATCTCGGCATTCTGCTCGCTGACCCTGGCCCCGGCCCTGTCGGCCGTGCTGCTGCAGCCGCACCATGCACCGAAGGACCGCCTGACGCGCGCCATGGACTTTGTCTTCGGCCGCTTCTTCAAGGGCTTCAACCGCGTGTTCCACCGCTCCTCGCACGCCTACGAAGGCGGCGTGAACGGCGTCCTGAAGCGCAAGAGCGCCGCGCTGGGCGTGTATGCCCTGCTGGCGATCGCCGGTATCTTCATGTTCAAGGTGGTGCCGCCGGGCTTCGTGCCGTCGCAGGACAAGGCTTACCTGATCGGCTTCGCGCAGCTGCCGGACGCCGCCTCGCTGGACCGCACCGACACCGTGATCCGCAAGATGTCGGACGCCGCCGCCAAGATCCCGGGCGTGGACTCGTCGGTCTCGTTCCCGGGCCTGTCGATCAACGGCTTCACCAACGCGCCGAACGCCGGCATCGTGTTCGTCACGCTGAAGGACTTCGACCAGCGCAAGGGCAAGGAGCAGAGCGCCGACGCCATCGCGGCCGAGGTCAACAAGCGCATGGGCGCGATCGAAGACGCCTTCGTGATGGTGCTGCCGCCGCCGCCGGTCAACGGCCTGGGCACCACCGGCGGCTTCAAGATGATGATCGAAGACCGCGCCAACGTCGGCTACGACGCGCTGTACCAGGCTATCCAGACGATCCAGGCCAAGGCCGCCCAGGATCCGCGCCTGGTGGGCGTGTTCTCGGGCTACCAGATCAACGTGCCGCAGCTGTTCGCCGACGTCGACCGCGTGAAAGCCAAGCAGCTCGGCGTGCCGCTGGCCGAGATCAACCAGGCCTTGCAGATCAACCTGGGTTCGCTGTACGTGAACGACTTCAACCAGTTCGGCCGTACCTACCAGGTGCGCGTGCAGGCTGACGCGCAGTTCCGTTCGCAGCGCGAGCAGATCGCCCAGCTGAAGGTCCGCAACAACAAGGGCGAGATGATCCCGCTGTCCTCGCTCATGACGATCAAGGACACCTATGGCCCGGACCGCGTGCAGCGCTACAACGGCTACGTCGCCGCCGAACTGAATGGCGGACCGGCGCCGGGCGTGTCGTCGGGCCAGGCCCAGGCCGCGCTCGAGCAGATCGTGCGCGAGAACCTGCCGAAGGGGATCGGCTACGAATGGACCGACCTGACCTACCAGGACATCCTGTCCGGTAACACCATGATGTACGTGTTCCCGCTGTGCGTGCTGCTGGTGTTCCTGGTGCTGGCCGCGCAGTACGAAAGCTGGACGCTGCCGCTGGCCGTGATCCTGATCGTGCCGATGTCGATCCTGTGCGCGCTGATCGGCGTGAAGCTGACCGGCGGCGACAACAACGTCTTCACCCAGATCGCGCTGTTCGTGCTGGTCGGCCTGGCCTCGAAGAACGCGATCCTGATCGTGGAATTCGCCGTCGAGCTGGAACACCACGGCCGCAGCATCGTCGCCGCGGCGCTGGAAGCCTGCCGCCTGCGTCTGCGTCCGATCCTGATGACCTCGATCGCGTTCATCATGGGCGTGGTGCCGCTGGTGTTCTCGCACGGCGCCGGCGCCGAGATGCGCCACGCGATGGGTGTGGCGGTGTTCGCCGGCATGCTGGGCGTGACCTTCTTCGGCCTGTTCCTGACGCCGGTGTTCTACGTGCTGCTGCGTACGCTGGCCAAGCGTTTCGAACGTCCCAAGCACGCCCCCGCGCATGCGCATGACGCGGGCCCGCGCGCGGGCGCGGACGACCACACCCCGGCACTCGGAGGACAGCAATGATGAGCAAGACCATGATCGCAAGGGGCGTGGCTCCACTGTTGGCGGCCCTGCTGCTGAGTGCCTGCGCCGCGCCCGACTTCAAGCAGCCGGCGGTCGCGACCCCGACTGCCTTCAAGGAACTGCAGACGCCGCCGGCCACCGCCACGGTCGATGAGGTGCGCAGCGCACCGGACGGCACGACCTGGCAGCCGGCCCGCGCGGCCGAAGCCCAGCCGCGCGGCGAATGGTGGCGCGCCTTCAACGACGAGGCCTTGAACAGCCTGGTCGCCCAGGCCGCCGCCAACAACCAGAACCTGGTGGTGGCCGCGGCGCGCGTGAAGCAGGCGCGCGCCGTCGCCGGCATCGCCGAAGCCGACCGCATTCCGCAGGTCGGCCTGAACGTCGGCGCCCAGCGCGAACGCCTGTCGCCGGTGGAAGCCGCGCTGGCGCCGGGGTCGCCGGTGGCGCCGCTGACGGCCTACCAGGCCAAGCTGTCGGCCAGCTACGAGGTCGACCTGTTCGGCCGCGTGTCTTCCAACGTGGCCGCGGCGCGCGGCGATGCCGGCGCGGTCGAGGCGACCTACCGCTCGGTGCTGCTGTCGCTGCAGGCCGACGTGGCGCAGAACTACTTCCGCCTGCGCTCGCTGGACGCCGAGATCGACACCGTCACCCAGACCGTGCGCCTGCGCGAGGAAAGCGTGCGCATCACCCAGCACCGCTTCGACGAAGGCGACATCGGCGAATTCGACCTGGCGCGCGCCAAGACCGAACTGTCGACCGCACGCGCCGAGGCGATCGGCCTGCAGCGCCAGCGCGCCAGCAGCGAACATGCGCTGGCCGTGCTGCTGGGCCAGGCGCCGGCCAGCTTCAGCGAGCCGGTCAAGCCGCTGCTGGAGTCCGATGCGCTGCCGGTGATCCCGGCCGGCATGCCATCGAGCCTGCTCGAGCGCCGTCCCGACATCGCGGCGGCCCAGCGCAACATGGAAGCGACCAATGCCCGCATCGGCGTGGCGCGCTCGGCGATGTTCCCGGCGCTGACCCTGTCCGCCGCCGGCGGCGGGGTCGGCACCAGCATGGCCGAGGTGTTCAAGTGGACCAGCCGCTCCTGGCTGCTGGGCGCCGGCCTGGCGCTGCCGATCATCGACGGCGGCCGCAACCGCAACAACGTGGTGCGCAGCGAAGCCGCGCTCGACGAGGCGGTCGGCAACTACCGCGAGAGCGTGCTGAACGCCTTCGCCGAGGTCGAGGACAACCTGTCGGGCCTGCGCGTGCTGGCCGGGCAGGGCGTCGAGCTGGACCAGGCGGTGGTGTCGGCGCGCCGCTCGGCCGACCTGGCCCAGAAACTGTACGACGCCGGCCGCTCGAGCTATCTGGAACTGCTCGACGCCCAGCGCAACCTGGCGACGGTGCAGCGCAACGCGGTGCAGCTGCGCGGCGAGCGCGCCCTGACCACCGTGGCGCTGATCCGCGCGCTGGGCGGCGGCTGGGATGCGCCGCAGGCGGCGGTGGCGCAGGCCGCGTCCATCGGAGCGAACACGCAGGCGAGGAACTGACCCCGGCCTGAAACGATTGTCTGTCCCTGGCTGCTTTTCAAGGTGGCCCTTTGCGGCGACGTGCGCGAGCATGTCGCCGCTTTTTTATTACAATCGGCGCATGCCGAATTCAGCTTCCACTTCCGCCTCATCGCCCGTCGCGTCGCCGCTGCTCATCGGCCTGGCGCCGGTCATCGCCGCGGATACGCGCATCCTCATCCTGGGCAGTTTTCCGGGCGCGCAGTCGCTGGCGGCGCAGCAGTACTACGCCCATCCGCGCAACCAGTTCTGGAAACTGGTCGGCGCGCTGGTCGAAGAAGACCTGTATCGCCTGCCGTACGACGAGCGCCTGCCGCGCCTGCTGGCGCACGGCTTCGGCCTGTGGGACGTGCTGGCCGCCTGCGAGCGCGAAGGCAGCCTCGATTCGGCGATCCGCAAGCCGGCCGCCAACGATTTCGACCGGCTGCGCCATCTGTGCCCGCAGCTCGAGACGGTCGGGTTCAACGGGCAGGCATCGGGCAAGTTCGCGCCGCAGTTTGCCGAGGCAGGGTATCGGACGGTGGTGCTTCCATCATCATCGCCGGCGCACATGGCGATGACGTTCGAGCAAAAGCTGGACGTGTGGCGGCGATTGGTAGAGAAAACTGAATCCGACTGAGTATCCTTGGCTCTACGGCGAAGGCGAGATGCGAACAAAGTGCTGGCCGTCGAAATCATAATAATGAACTTCGCTTCCAGCGCCTTTTTCGTTCAGGCTGCCGTGCACGATCAGCAACTGGCTGTCGGCCCGATACTCGAGCGGTTCCGTGATCTCGAGATTCCAGCAGCAGACCGTGAAAGGCATCCAGATTACTGTCCCGGTCTTGGCGTCGATCGCCGCGCCCATGACGCAGGAGGCGCCGCAGCCCCACACAGTCAAGATGTAGCGGCCAGAAAAATTGACGTCCTGGTGGGATGCGATGCGCAATTGGCTCGCGTACAGACGGCTTTTCGCCGCTTGAAGACGGACGCTCGCATGTTGTCCGGTATAAGAGACCGCTGGAAAGTCCTTGAAGCGCGGTGCTGCCGAGACCTGGGCGGCAGAGAGCGCCAGCAGCGCAAAAAGTATTCTGCTTGCGTTCATTTCAATACCAATGATGTTGCTGCCAGAACGCTTTGGCGGCGCTCGCAGAGTGGTAACGGCCGATGACGTAACGAATGCCGCCCTGACACTCTTCGACAGGATTTCCAAAGGAGCGTTCACCTTGCGCGTTCAAGCCGTATTGTGCGCGCAATAGTTGAAAAAGGCCGCGTGCTGTCGAACGATGATTTCGCACCCCTGCACTTCCACTTGATTCCTGCGCAATGATCCAGAGCAGATCGTCGTATTGGCTGAGCGGAACGTTCTCCAGTCGCATTGCTTCTCGAAGCGCAAACTGTATTTGGACGGGGACGACGGATGCGTCCTTTTCTTCCCATGTGGGGGGTGCTGCGTGGTGCGCGTGGCGTCGAGGCGGCCGTGTCGATCTGCTGGTAGAGTAAGAGCGATTCGTCGCTGACATGGCATCTCCAGTTCGGCGTCGGGTTTGACTTGCCTTGGGATAGTAGTTACTGGTGGCAACGTCGCATTGATGTAAGTCTTTCTTTATTCAGTTAATACTTGGCAAAGATTTTGGTCTACTGGCCGAGCAGAACACCCCTGTTCCAGTCGCCTTCGTTATCTTTACAGGTATTTGTGCGCCGCACAGAGGAATGTGGTACACTCTGTGAGTCGGCAAGGTCACGTGACGTTGTCGTTCTCCAGCGCAAGCAGGGCGCCACGTGCGATGGCGCCGGCACACAAGCCGCTCGAGATGTCATTCCAATCTCAGTCGGTTCACACGATGGAAGCACTCCGCAGATAGCGTTGGCGCCCATGGCCCGGCACCTTGCAGATAGCAAGGGCTGGCGCGGCCATTGATACTTGGTCTCACATTGAAACGAAGCCCGCAGCGAGCGGGCTTTTTTTTCGTCATTCACCGGAGCACCAATATGTCCAAAGAAGAACTGATCGAAATGAATGGCGTCGTCGCCGAAGTGCTGCCCGATTCGCGCTTTCGCGTCGATTGCGAGAACGGCCACAAGCTGATCGCCTACACCTCGGGCAAGATGCGCAAGAACCACATCCGCATCCTGGCCGGCGACCAGGTCAGCCTCGAGCTGTCGCCGTACGACTTGAGCAAGGGCCGCATCACGTTCCGCCACATCGAAAACCGCGGCAGCGCGCCGCGCACCGGCTATCGTGGCAAACGCTGAGCCATATTTTTCCTGCAGACACCTCTTTTTTTCTGGCGCAACGTCCCTATATTGAGTTCATCCCCGAATTCATGGCGCCAGGCAGCAGCAGGCGTCAGCTTTTCCAACCCGACAACGCAACGGCCAGCGTCCCGAGGATGACGCTGCGATGGCATGTTCGCCATCGCATCCGCTATTGGCGCTGCGGTCGGGTGTCACATCGAAAGGACGAGACCATGAAAGAAGAACTGATCGAGATGAACGGCAAGGTCACCGAAGTGCTGCCGGAGTTGCGCTTCCGGGTCGACCTCGACAATGGCCACCAGCTGGTGGCTTATACCTCGGGCAAGATGAAAAAGAATCACATCCGCATCATCGCGGGTGACCGTGTGACGCTGGAGATGTCGCCGTACGACCTGAACAAGGGTCGCATCACCTTCCGCCACATCGAGACGCGCCACGCGCCGTCGCCGCAGGCTTCGCGCCAGCGCCGCCGCTGATCGAGAGCTGCAACCCAGCGCTGCCTGACGGCCGCGCCGACCGTGTCCTTCCGATACGGCGGCGCGGCCGTTGTCGTATGGGGGCCCGGGCCGGCTTTTTACTCGTCGTGGAAGGCTTCGATCAGCTCGTCGATCAGCTCGGCGGTCTCGTCTTCGGCCAGGCCGAGGTAGGCGCAGGCGCGCGCACCGCCCTTGTTCCATTCGAGCGATTCGAGGCCGCGGTACTTGCAGATGGCCTGCTCGGCCAGCAGCGACAGCGCGATCATCGAGCGCACCGCCGGTGCGCTGGCGGCGTCGTCGAGCACGCCGTAGTCGTGGTGCTGCAGGATCGCCCAGCTGACGTCGCCCGACAGGCCCCAGTTGCGCGCGAGCAGGCAGCCGATGGCGGCGTGGCTGGTGGCGTGGCGCTCTTCCTCGATCGCGGTGAAGGCGCGCTCGGCTTCCAGCGAAGCGGCGGCGTAGGTGTCGGCGTAGTCGGCGAAGCGCTCCATCAGCAGCGGCAGGCCGGTATCGCAGAACAGGCCGAAGGTATGCGCGACGTCGGGCTCGCCGATGCGCAGGCGGCGCGACAGGAACACCATCGCCTGCGCGCGGCGGGTCGAGATGTCCCAGAAACTGGCCAGGGCCGCGCTGTTGGCGGGAATCGCCTGGCGCGCCAGCAGGCCGGTCATCAGCGCCGCCACCTGGTTGATGCCGATGAACATGATGGCCTGTTCGATCGACTTGGCATTGCGTCCGCGGCTGTAGGTGGCCGAATTGGCCAGCTTGAGCAGGGCGCCCGACATGCCGACGTCGCTGGCGATGATGCGGCTGATGGCGCCCGGACTGGGATCGGATGCAGCCAGCTCGCGCTGCAGGTCGGCCAGCAAGCTGGGGCGGGGCGGAATGCGGATCGACTTGATCAGGGTGTCGACCGGATCCTCGGCTGCGACCGGACGTGCCGGGGCGATTGCTGTACTCATGACTTGGCGGGAAAAATAAATGCTGCGCAGAACTGCCGGCGAAGCCTGTCACTATAAACCACCCGCAGAAAAGTTGCACGTAGGCATTCACCTTGTGTATCAAATCGGACAGTGCGACCTGGCAAACGTATCTTATATACACTGTGCATATGGCTTTTACCGAATCCGCTTTCCTCGCCGGCATTGATTTTTCTGCAGCGTCGCACCTGGTCGCGCGCCAGCTGATCGGCGTGACCGTGCTGGTGGACGGGGTCGGCGGCCGGATCGTCGAGACCGAAGCTTACGATGGCGAAGATCCCGCCTCGCACAGCTATTCCGGGCCGACCGAGCGCAACTTCGCGATGTTCGGCCCGCCCGCGCACGCCTATGTCTACCGTTCCTACGGCATTCACTGGTGCCTGAATTTCGTGTGCCGCGAACGGGGCCATGGGGCAGGGGTGCTGATCCGTGCGCTCGAACCGGTGACGGGACTGGAGCTGATGCGCGAGCGGCGCGGCACCTCCGACGAGTGGCTGCTGTGCTCCGGGCCCGGCAAGCTGTGCCAGGCGCTCGGCGTCACGCGCGCGCTGAACGGCGCCGGGCTGGCCGAGGCGCCGTTCGAGCTGGCGCCGGCGCCGGCCGGCATCGAGGTGGTGAGCGGGCCGCGCATCGGCATTTCCAAGGCGGTCGACGTGCCCTGGCGCTTCGGGCTGGCCGGCTCGCGTTATGTGAGCAAGCCGTTCGCCTCGCGCCGGGCTCAGCGCTTGTAGACGCCGGCTTCGAGCGTGACGTCGCCGACCTTGTAGATATAAGACGTCTTCGCCTCGACCTTGCCGCTGGCCGGGTTCTTGAACTTGTAGTCGACCCAGCCCTTGCCCTTGGTCTTGGCCACTTCCAGGATCTCGCGGCGGAACAGCTTGCCGTCGACGTCGGGCACGTCGAGGAGGTCCTTGCCGATCATGGCCGGGTTGACCGGATTGGCCAGCACGACCCCTTTGTTGTCGCGCATCACCAGGTACAGCTGGCCCTGCACATAGTCCGGGTCCTTGGCGTTGATCTGCTTGATCATCTCGTCCTTCCCTTTGGCCTTCATGAAGGCGGCGCCTTTTTCGACCAGGGCGATCGCGTCCTTTTCGCTGGGGTCGTTGGCGAGCGCAAGGCTGCAGACGCTGGTGGCGGCGAGGAACAGGACGGCATGTCGGAAGCGATTCATGGCTCTCTCCAGATAATTGATGAAAAGAAATACTTTACCGTCGTAAATACCTCGCCGTTTGTTCAATCGCAACAGTGAGCCGTATGCGGGCGAACGAGCAACATTGCGTGCTTATTGCTACGAAGTCTTAAAAATTGCGTGTCCGCAAGTACATGGATGACCACGTATCTACCATTGGTTTCGTTTCTCGGTAGTAAGAACCTTCGTCAAAATCCTTTACTTGAGGACACCATGTACAAGATTGCAATTATCGGATTGGGCCCGCGCGGCCTGTCTGTGTTCGATCGCATCATCGCCCATGCCAGGAACGACGCCAGCGCCACGCCGCTGGAACTTCACGTCTTCGACGGCAAGGAATTCGGGCCCGGCTGCCATACCACCGACCAGGGCGCCCATCTGCTGGTGAACACGGTCGCATGCCAGATGACGCAGTTTTCCGACGACACGGTGCGTGGCGGCGGCCCCTTGCTGTACGGCCCGGCTTTCGCCGATTGGCTCAGCAGCAAAAGCGGCAGCGCGGCGGATGCGCAGCCCGGCCACGTCGACATCGACCGCAACGGCTATTACTCGCGCGCCCTGTTCGGCGATTATTTGCGCTGGTGCTTCGAGTACGTGAAAAAGCTGGCGCCGCTGCACGTGACGATCTACCTGCACAACTATTCCACCGTCGAAGACCTCGAATGGAAAGGCGACGGCTGGCAAGTGTCCTACGATGGCCAGGGCTATCCGGCCGACTTCGTGTTCCTGACCACCGGCCACGCGCGCAAGATCCCCAACGACGCCGAAACCGACCTGACGCGCAAGGTCGAGGCCGGGCGCGAACGCAATCCGCGCCTGCAGCTGGTGCTGGAGCCTTACCCGATCCGCAACGCCGTCTCGGGTGTGACCGAACGCGATACGGTGGCGATCGAAGGCATGGGCTTGACCACCTGCGACCTGGTGGCCCAGCTGACCAGTGCGCGCGGCGGTGTGTTCGAGCCGTGCGGGAAGACGGAGCCGGAAGGGCGCCTGCGCTACCGGCCCTCGGGCAAGGAACCGCGGATCCTGCTGTATGCGCGTTCCGGCCTGCCGCTGACGGCGCGCGCGGTCAACCAGAAGGGCGTGTTCGGCCAGTACAAGGCCAAGTTCCTGACCCTGGCCAAGGTCGAGGAGATGCGCGCGGCCACGCCCGGCGGCCAGCTCGACTTCCAGGCGCAGATCATGCCGCTGCTGTGGTGCGACATGCAATTCTCCTATTACTTCTCCTACCTGCACCAGCGCCATGACCGCCTCACCGCGCTCGTGTTCAGCAACGAGTTCCTGGCCGCCGAAAATTTCGAGGCGCGCCAGGCCCTGATCGACAAGCACGTGCCGCGCCGCGACCAGCTGTCGTGGGACGCGATGGTCAACCCGATTCCCGCGCGCGCGCTGCAGAGCCGGCGCCAGTACGACGACTGGCTGCGCAGCTTCATGTGGCGCGACTTCGAGCAAGCCATGCTCGGCAACCTGAACAGCCCGATCAAATCCGCCTGCGACGTCCTGCGCGACGTGCGCGACGTGATCCGCAGCGCGATCGACTTCGCCGGCCTGACCGAACAGTCGCATCGCTGGGTGCTGAGCGAGTTCCTGCCGATCATGAACCGGCTCGCGGTCGGCCCGCCGAAAGAGCGCATCGCCCAGTGGCTGGCGCTGATCGACGCCGGTGTGATGCGCGCCGACTTCGGTCCCGGCGCGCGCAGCGTGTACGACGAGCAGGGCAGCTCTTTCGTGGTGCACAGCCACTGGAGCGGCGAGAGCGCCCCGGCCAACGTGCTGGTGCGCGCGCGCGCCGCGCTGCCCGGACCGCTCGAAGACAAATCGCCGCTGATGCGCAAGATGCTCAGGCATGGCATCGTCAAGCCCTTCATGAACGGCAGCTTCCATCCGGGCGGCATCACGGTCGACCGCAACATGAACGTGGTCGGCGCGAACGGCGCCGTGCAGGAGTCGCTGTGGGCCCTCGGCACCCTGGTCGAAGGCTGCAAGTTCTACACCTTCGTGCTGCCGCGCCCTGGCGCGAATTCGACCACCATGGTCGACGCCGGCCGCGCGGTCGGGCGCATGATGGAAGCGATCGCCCAGCGCAGGAAACGCACCCGTGAAGCGCAGCTCGGCGCCGCGGTAGCATTCACGCCGGCCGAAGCGCCCGCGCCGGCCGAGCCGGTCCATTCGCTCGACGTCTGGCCGCAGCAGGGCGCGCAGCGGATCGCCGTCGAGCAACCGGCCACGGTGTGAGCCCATGGCCGCATGGCGCACGCTTGCCGCCCAGGCCACGCCCGGCCTGTGCGGCATGGCCGCGACGCTGACCGGGGTCGGCGTCGCGCGCTTCGCCTACGTGGCGATCCTGCCGGTGCTGGTGCAGCAGGGCTGGTTCGGCCGCGAGGCCGCCGGCCAGCTGGGCGCGGCCAACCTCACCGGCTACCTGCTCGGCATCGGCGTGGCGGCCGTGCTGGCCAGCCGCTGTTCGGCCGGCGCGCTGGTGCGCTGGTCGATGCTGGCGTGCACGCTCAGCCTGTGCGCCTGCGCCTGGCGCGGCGGCGGCATGCCATGGTTCCTGTTCTGGCGCACCGTGGCCGGGGCGTGCGGTTCGATCCTGATGGTGCAGGCGCCGGTGCTGATCCTGCCGCGCGTGGCGCAAGCGCGGCGCGCTCGCGTGGCCGGCCTGATCTTCTCGGGCGTGGGCCTGGGGATCATCGCCGCGGCCACCGTGGTGCCCGGCCTGGCGAACCACGGCCTGCTGTCGGCCTGGCTGGGATTGGGCGGCATCTGCGCGCTGCTCACGGCGGCGACCTGGCGCTACTGGCGCTCGGCATCGGTAACCATCGCGGCGAGCGTTGCGGCTGTGGCGCCGGCCGGCAACCCTGGTGAACGGCGCGTGCGGCAAGGCTTCCCGGCGCCGGTCCTGCTGCTGTGCCTGGCCTATACGCTCAACGCCGTCGGCTACCTGCCGCACACGCTGTTCTGGGCCGACTACATCACGCGCGAACTGCACCGGCCGCTGGCCGGCGCCGGCTTCTTCTGGGGCTGCTTCGGCCTGGGCGCAGCCTGCGGACCGTATCTGACCGGCGTGCTGGCCGACCGCTTCGGCTTGACCCGCACATTGGGCGTGGGTTTTACGCTGAAGGCGTTCGGCGTCGCCTTGCCGCTGCTGGCCAGCGGCACGCCGGCCTTGCTGGTGTCGTCGATCCTGGTTGGCTTTCTCTCGCCCGGGATCGTCGGCGCGGCATCGAGCTACGCGCTCGTAATCGGCGGCGCCGCGCAGCATCGGCGCAACTGGACGGCGATGAATCTGTGCTTTTCGCTGGCCCAGGCGGGTGGCGCCAGCGCGATGGTGGCGCTGATGAGCGGACGGGCCTCGTATGCGATCCTGTTCTGGCTCAGCAGCATCGCGCTGGCGCTGTCGGCCTTGTGCGTGGTGGCGATCGCCGTGCTGCGCTGGCGCCATGCGGCCCAGGAGGAACTCGATACGGCGATTGCCTGAAGCCGTCGTGCACAACAAAAACGGCGCCGCGGCGCCGTTTTTGCATGCCTGCGCGACGCGTCAGCCGCGGCCGCCACGCGTGCGCGCGCGTGGGCTTTGCCGGCGGCCCTGGCTTTGGGCGGGCAGGGCGCGGCGCTGGCCGCGCATCGGGCTGTCCGGCGCGCGCCGCTCGGCCGGCACCGCGAAGCCGGCATCGTCGTCCATCGGCGCGACCGGCGCGGCCAGGGCCGGCATGGCCACGGTGGCGCCGCCATCGTCGGAGATATCTTCGTCGGCGATCTCGAAGATCGCGATCGCGCGCGCCAGGTTGACGGTCTGCTCGTGCAGGCTGGCCGCCGCGGCCGCCGCCTGTTCGACCAGCGCCGCGTTCTGCTGCGTCATGTCGTCCATCTGCCCGACCGCCCGGTTGACTTCGCCGATGCCATCGGCCTGCTGGTCGCTGGCTGCGCTGATGCGGTTGATGATGTCGTTCACCTGCTGCACCGAGGCCACCACGCTGCCCATGCTCATGCCGGCTTCGTTGACCGATTGATTGCCGTGGTCGATGATCGCGACCGAATCGGCGATCAGCGTCTTGATCTCCTTGGCCGCCGAGGCCGAGCGCTGGGCCAGCGTGCGCACCTCGGCCGCCACCACCGCGAAGCCGCGCCCCTGCTCGCCGGCGCGCGCGGCTTCCACCGCCGCGTTCAGGGCCAGGATATTGGTCTGGAACGAGATCCCGTCGATCACACCGATGATCTCGACGATCTTGCGCGAGCTGGTGCGGATCGATTCCATCGTCGTGACCGCGCGATCGACCGCCTGGCCGCCGCTCGACGCCAGCCGGGTCGCCTCGGCCGCCAGGCCGGTCGCCAGGCGGGCGTTCTCGGCGTTCTTCCTGACCGCGTCGGTCAGCGCCTCCATCGCGCTGGCGGTTTCCTCGAGCGAGCTGGCCTGCATCTCGGTGCGCGCCGACAGGTCCAGGTTGCCGCTGGCGATTTCCTTCGATGCCGTGTCGATCGAGCGCACCGACGCGGTGATGCTGCGCAGCGTGACGTTCAGCGTGGCGATGGTCTGGTCGAGCGCGCGCGCGGCCTCGGCGATCTCGTCGCGGCCGTCGTTGGCGGCGACGCTGGTCAGGCGGCCTTCGGCCAGGTCGCCGACCACGGTCGAGATGTCGCGGATGTCCTTGAGCATGGCGCGCCGCACCAGCATCGTTACCAGCAGCGACACCCCGATCGACAGCAGCACCAGCGCGGCCATGGCCAGGCCGAACTCGCGGAACTCGGCCTTGGCGTCGGCGTAGGCGCGCACGCTCAGCTCGTGCTCGAACGCGGCGAACTGGGCGAGATCGGCGTTGAGCGCCTGGAAGCGCTTCTCCGCGCTCTGCATTGCGCCGGTCGCGGTCGACTGGTCGACCTGGGCCAGGTCGATGCAGTCGGTGACGCTCTTGTGGTAGCTGGCCAGTGCCGCGATCGACGCGTCGATCAGCCTGGCTTCGGGCGGCTCGGCCACCTTCGCCAGTTCCGTGAGCCTGGCCTGGATCGCCGCGTGCTGCTTGCCGATGTCGTCGATCATGGCCTTGATGCGGTCCTGGGCGAAGCTGCCGGCCATCGACGCCAATAGATGGTAGATGCCGGCGTGCGCGTACTTGGCGTCGCCGGCGATGTCGGCCGCGGCCTGCAGGCGCGCGGCGCGTACCTGCACCATGTTCTCCAGCGAGGCGTTCTGGCGCACCATGCCGTAATAAGCGCCGCCCGACAGCAGCACCAGCAAGCATAGCACCAGCGCGGGGGCCAGCAGCAGTTTGGGACCGATCCGCAATTTTTTCAGCATGACTTCTCCTGGGTGGTTATCGATGATCTCTGGCGATGCCTGACACCAGCACCGCGTCGCCGACCCGGAGGATGTAGTCGCTCCAGGCTTGGATGCCGCCATCGGCCGGATTCTTGTACGTGTGCTCGACCCAGCCCTGGCCGCGGCCGGCCGCGAGGGCGACGATGTCGCGCCGGTACGCGCGGCCAACGGCGTCGGGCACGTCGAGCAGGTCCAGACCGACCAGCGATGGGTGGACCGGATCGGCGAGCGCGACGCCGGTCCTGGCATCGACCATGTGAAGGGTCAGGCCGCCGCGCCGGAACAGTGGGTCGCGCGCATTGATGCGCCGGATCAGCTCGGCCTTGCCCCGGGCGCGCAGGAAAGCGGCGCCCTGTTCGACCAGGGCCACCGCCGCCTGCGCCTCCTGCGTGGCGGGCGCGGCGGATGCGACGGGCGCGCCAACAGGGGCGGCGGCAAAAACGGCAGCGGCGGCAAGCGCCAGGCCCAGCGCGGCAAATTGCGGTTTCACACGGAGCGTCCCCTGATAAAAATTTCCTAAGTGCATTTGGCACAGTACGCTGGGGGCGACGCTGCAGGTTTGCGCTGCCGCAAGGAGGAACCGAAGAGACTGGCCGATGCCGCATCGATGCGACGGCCACGCATCGGTTCGGCGTCCGGTAAAATGGACGATTCCCAAGCTTATCCAGAGGAACGAGAATATGAGGTTAGTTCGCTACGGCCGCCCCGGTAAGGAAAAACCTGGCCTGTTCGACGAAGAAGGCCGCCTGCGCGACCTGTCCGGCGTGATCGACGACATCGACGGCGCCGTGCTGTCCGAGAAGGCGCTCAGGAAGCTCGCCAAGGTCGACTGGAAGACCCTGCCGCTGGTGCGCGGCAACCCGCGTCTCGGCGTGCCGGTCAAGGGCGTCGGCAAGTTCATCGGCATCGGCATGAACTACTCGGACCACGCGGCCGAAGTCGGCGCGGCGATCCCGAAGGAACCGATCATGTTCATGAAGGCGACCACCAGCCTGTCCGGTCCGGACGACCCGATCCAGCTGCCGAAAGGCTCCAAAAAGACCGACTGGGAAGTCGAGCTGGGCGTGATCATCGGCACGCGCGCGCAGTACGTGAGCGAAGAAGACGCGCTCAAGTACGTGGCCGGCTACTGCGTGGTCAACGACGTCTCCGAGCGCGCCTACCAGTTCGAGCTGGGTTCGCAGTGGGACAAGGGCAAAGGCTGCGACACCTTCGGCCCGGTCGGTCCGTTCCTGGTCACCAAGGACGAGATCTTCGACGTGCAGGACCTCGACCTCTACCTGGAAGTCAACGGCAAGCGCATGCAGACCGGGAACACCAGCAACATGATCTTCTCGGTGGCCGAAATCGTCAGCTACCTGTCGCGCTTCATGACGCTCGAACCCGGCGACATCATCTGCACCGGCACGCCGCCGGGCGTGGGCTTCGGCCGCACGCCGCAGCGTTTCCTCAAGAAGGGCGACACGCTGCGCCTGGGGATCGCGGGCCTGGGCGAGCAGCAGCAGGAAGTGCTGGCCTTTCCGAAGGCGTAATTACCCGATCGCCTTGACCGCGGCGTCGAGCGCGGGCCGGTGAAGACCGCCTGACTAGCCCGTATGGGCCTTCATGAAATCGATGAAGGCGCGCACCGCCGCCGAGGTCTGGCGGCTCGGGTAGTACAGGAAGAAGCCGGGCGAACTCTGGCACCAGTCTTCGAGCAGGCTGACCAGTTGTCCGCTGGCGAGGTAGGGCGCGACCAGTTCGCGCGCGAGGCACGCGATGCCGCCGCCGGCCAGGCAGGTGGCCATGATCATGCCGAGATCGTTGCTCGACATCGTGCCGTCGAACTGGATGTCGACGGCTTCGCCGGTGCGCCCCAGCGGCCATGGGTAGACACGCCCGCTTTCCTTCCATCGGTACATCAGGCAGGCATGCGCCGCCAGGTCATGCGGCGTCTTCGGCGCCGCGCGCGCCTGCAGGTACGCAGGCGCACACACGACGGCGGTCCTCAGGTCGGGCGTGAGCCGCAGGGCGATCATGTCGCGCTGCAGCCGTTGCCCCGGACGGATGCCGGCGTCGAATCCGCTTTCGACGATGTCGACCAGGCCGTCCTCGATCGTCACCTCCAGCCGGATGTCGGGATAGGCGCGTGCGAACAGGGGCAGCAGCGGCGCCAGCACGACGTGGGCGGCGACGCCGGGCACGTTCAGGCGTACCACCCCGGTCGGATGATCCTGCAGGCGGCGCGCCGAGGCCACGGCGGCGGCGATCTCGTCGAAGGCCGGTGCAATGCGTTCCAGCAGCAGGCTGCCGGCTTCGGTCGGCGACAGGCTGCGCGTGGTTCGGTTCAGCAGCCGCACTTGCATGCGCTGTTCGAGCGCGCGGATGGTATGGCTGAGCGCCGACGGCGTCAGGCCAAGCTGCCTGGCCGCCTTGCGAAAACTGCGCTGGCGCACCACCTCGACCAGGGACATCAATTCCGTGTATTCGCTGCCGCGCATGATTGTTGAACTCCGCTCATCAAGTCGTGCAAATATTAGCGCATTGTTGAGCGGCACCACCATGCCTACCATGGGCTTCCACCATTTCTGAAGGAGCTCTCATGTCCACCCATATCGAATCGACGTTCCAGCTGTCGGGCAAAGTCGCACTTGTCACCGGCGCCGGTTCCGGCATCGGCCGCGCCGCCGCACTGGCGTTCGCCAGGCAAGGCGCCCGCGTCGTGCTGGCCGGCCGCCGCCGGGTCGAGCTGGAAGAGGTGGCGGCGGAGATCGCCGCCGCAGGAGGGGAGGCGATCGCCGTACCGACCGACGTCGCCGACGAAGCCCAGGTGGCGGCCTTGGTCAAGCGCGCCGTCGACGCATTCGGCCGGCTCGACGTCGCCTTCAACAACGCCGGCGTGACGGCCTATGGACCGATCGAACAGCTGACGCTCGAGGACTTCGAGCACGTGTTCGCGACCAACGTCAAAGGGGTGTGGCTGCTGGTCAAGCACGAGATCATGGCGATGCGCGCCCTCGGCCACGGCGGATCGATCGTCAACACCTCGTCGATCGCGTCGACCAACGGCACGCCTGGGCTGTCGATCTATGGGGCCAGCAAGGGCGCGCTCGACGCCATGACCCGCTCTGTCGCCGTGGAGGTCGGGCGCGAGGGGATCCGCATCAACAACGTCAATCCGGGACTCACCGTCACCCCGATGACGTCGGGCATGCCTGCGGAGCTGCTGGAAGCGGTCGCCGCCTACACGCCGCTGCAACGCGTCGGCCAGCCGGCCGACATCGCCGACGTGGCCGTCTGGCTGGCCGGGGACGGCGCACGCTTCGTCACCGGGCAGAGCATCTGCGCCGATGGCGGATTCAATATTCCCGGGCAGCGTTGAAGAGAATGGAGCGGCTGGCGCTCAGGCCAGCGCTTCCTTGGCCGCTTCCTCCGGCGTCAAGCCGTCGTAGAACAGGTCGGTGAACCACTCGACCTGTTCCTCGATGTGCTCCTGCGCCTGTTTCTGGGTGGCGCCGCCGGCGACCAGGTGGCCTTCGACCTCGATGCACCAGTTGATCAGCGCCAGCGTCTCGTCGTCGAGCTTTTCTTCCTTCTTTGCCATCGTCTAGCCCAGCACTTTCTTGAAGAAGTTGGAGAGCGCCTGGACTTCTTCCAGGCAGACCGTGTGCTGCATCGCGTACTCGTGCCACTCGACCTGGTAGCCCAGTTGGGTCACCACGTCGCGCGACTGCTGGGCGCGCGCGAACGGCACCACGTTGTCGTGGCGGCCGTGGGCCATGAAGATCGGCGTGGCCAGGCTTTCCTGGGTGCGCTCCGCGCCCAGCTTGTCGGCCAGCGGCACGTAGCCGGACAGGCAGACCATGCCGGCCAGCGTTTCCGGATGGCGCAGGCCGGTCTGGATCGTCATCGCGCAGCCTTGCGAGAAGCCGGCCAGCACGATGCGCGAGGCCGGGATGCCGCGCGCCTTTTCGCGCGCGATGAAGGCTTCGATTTCCAGCTGCGAGGCGCGCAGGCCGGCTTCGTCTTCGCGCCGCACCAGCTCGGCGCCGGTGATGTCGTACCAGGCGCGCATCACGTAGCCGCCGTTGACGGTGACCGGAATGCGGCGCGAATGCGGGAAGATGAAGCGGATGCCGTTGATGCCGGCCAGGTCGAGCTCGCGCACGATGGGCACGAAGTCGTTGCCGTCGGCGCCCAGGCCGTGCAGCCAGATCACGGAGGCTTGCGGGTTGTCGTCGGTATCGATCGTGACGTGTTCGAGCAGCTCGCTCATGCGGATTCCTTGTCGCTTATTGAGCCGGCGGGCGCTGCGCCGACTTGGGACGGAACGCCTTGCAGACGTCCGGATTGGTGTCGCTGTAGGGACCGCCGATCAGGTCGATGCAGTAGGGGACGGCGGCAAAGATGCCGCCCACCAGCGTGTTGCCGGCGGCGTCCCTCAAGCCTTCCAGCGTTTCCTTGATCGATTTCGGCTGGCCCGGCAGGTTCATCACCAGCGCGGCATGGCCGTCGGCGGTCTCGCGGATGACGGCGGTCTGGCGCGACAGGATCGCGGTCGGCACGAAGTGCAGGCTGATCTGGCGCATCTGCTCGCCGAAGCCCGGCATTTCCTTGGTGCCGATCGCCAGCGTCGCTTCCGGCGTGACGTCGCGCCGCGCCGGGCCGGTGCCGCCGGTGGTCAGCACCAGGTGGCAGCGCGCCGTGTCGACCAGCTCGATCAGCGTGGCTTCGATGCTGGCGCGGTCGTCCGGGATCAGGCGGGTCTCGACGCGAAACGGCGTGGTCAGGGCCGACCGCAGCCAATCCTGCAGCGCCGGGATGCCCTTGTCCTCGTAGACCCCGCCGCTGGCGCGGTCCGAGACCGACACCAGGCCGATCACCAGTTCCTCTACCTTATTATCCAGACTCATGGCCTCACTCCTGGTCGGCATCCTCGTCGACGTCGCCGTCGTCTTCTTCGCCCGGCGCGGCCTTGGCAGGCTTGGCCAGGTCTTTGAGGATCTGGAAGATTTCGCGGTAGGCCTTGGGCGGCTTGTGCTCGGCCTGCTCCTTGCGCGCATTGCGGATCAGGGTGCGCAGCTGCTGCACGTCCAGGTGCGGATGCTCTTCCAGCAGCTGGGTCAGCGCCTTGTCGTCGGCCAGCAGCTTGTCGCGGCGGCGCTCGAGCGCGTGCAGGGCGGCCGCTTCGGCGCGCGAGGTGCCTTTCCAGCTTTCGATGGTGCGCTGGATGACGCCGACTTCTTCCTCGTCCAGCGTGCGCATCAGTTTGCCGACGAACTGCAGCTGGCGGCGCCGGCCTTCGTGGTTGGTGATGGTCTGGCACATCAGGATGGCCTCGCGCACGTTGTCCGGCATCGGCACGCGCTTGACGCGGTCGCGCGGGGCCTCGATGAGCTGTTCGCCGAGCTTTTGCAGCGCGTCGCTATGGCGCTTCATTTCGGATTTCGACGGGCGCTCGTATTCCTGGTCGAATTCGTCGGAGCGGAAGCCGACCGAGCCGCGATTTGCGTTTGGCATGATGTGACGGTAAAAACAGTAAACGGCTGCTATGATAACTGTTTTAGGGCTCGCTACGAAAAACGCACATGAACGACTCCGTCTTCACCCATACCCAGGACCAGCTCAAGCAGCTCGCACAGGACGTGCTGGCGATCGCCAAGGAAACCGGCGCCAGCAATGCGGCCGTCGAGATCAGCGAGGGTAGCGGACTGGCGGTCACGGTGCGCAAGGGCCAGATCGAGACTATCGAGCAGAACAAGGACAAGGGCATCGGCGTGACGGTCTACTGCGGCCAGCGCCGCGGCCACGCCAACACGTCCGACTTTTCGAGCGCCTCGCTGCGCGCGACGGTGGAGGCGGCCTACAACATCGCCCGCTTCACCGCCGAAGACCCGGCCGCCGGCCTGCCCGACGCCGAACTGCTGGAGATGAACCCGCGCGACCTGCGCCTGTGCTACCCATGGGACATCAGCGCCGAGGATGCGGTCGAGCTGGCGCAGCGCTGCGAAGCCGCCGCCTTCGCGGTCGACAAGCGCGTCACCAACAGCGAAGGCGCCAGCGTCTACATGCAGCAGTCGCATTTTGTTGCCGCCAACAGCCTGGGTTTCTGCGCCGGCTACCCGTTCTCGCGCCACACGCTGTCGGTCGCGCCGATCGCCGGCAAGGGCGCGCACATGCAGCGCGACGACTGGTACTCGTCGGCGCGCGACCCGAAAAACCTCGCCGACCCGGAAAAGGTCGGCCGCTACGCCGCCGAGCGCGCGCTCGCGCGCCTGCACGCGCGCAAGCTCGATACGCGCACCTGCCCGGTGCTGTTCGAGGCTCCGCTGGCCGCCGGCCTGCTCGGCGCCTTCGTGCAAGCCACCTCGGGCGGCGCGCTGTACCGTAAATCGACCTTCCTGCTCGATTCGCTCGGCCAGAGCATCTTCCCGGCGCATATCCAGATCGTCGAAGATCCGCACGTGGTCGGCGGCGTCGGCTCGGCCCCGTTCGACGAGGAAGGCGTGAAAACGCAAACGCGCAAGGTCGTCAGCGACGGCGTCCTGCAAGGCTACTTCCTGTCGTCGTATTCGGCGCGCAAGCTGGGCATGCAAACCACCGGCAACGCCGGCGGCTCGCACAACCTGGAAATCGTCTCGCGCGACACCAAGAGCACCGACGACTTCGAAGGCATGCTGCGCAAGATGGGCACCGGCCTGCTGGTCACGGAACTGATGGGACAAGGCACCAACTACGTCACCGGCGACTACTCGCGCGGCGCGTCCGGCTACTGGGTCGAGAACGGCGTCATCCAGTACCCGGTCGAGGAAATCACCATCGCCGGCAACATGAAGGACATGTTCCAGGCCATCGTCGGCATCGGCAGCGACGTGCTTACGCGCGGCAACAAGTCGACCGGCTCGATCCTGATCGAGAAGATGGTGGTGGCGGGCAACTGACCCGGCACACGACCGGATTGGCTGGATCGCGGCTCCATTCGCACCAGCCACCGTCGAACACGGCGATGTGCTCCCAGCCCATCAGCCACGCATAAAAGAAGGCCAGCGAGGCGCGCCAGCCGGTGCCGCAATAAAACACCGTGCGGCGCCCCGGCACGATGCCGCCCGCTTCCCACATCGCTGCGATTTCGCTGGCCGGCTTCATGCAGCCGGCAGCGTCCTGGTAGGCGCTCATGCTGTTGACGTCGCCGTCCGCGCCGGCCTGGCCCCAGAGCGCGCCCGGGATGTCGCCGCGCGCGTCGATGTAGCTGTAGCCCGAGGTTTCACCGAGGTATTCTGCACGGGTGCGGATGCTGGCCAGCGTGGCGTCGCCGTGCGCCGGCAGCGCGCGCGTCGCGGCCATGTTCAACAGGTACTCGCGGCGCATCGGCAGCGTCGCGCCGAACCTTGCCACCGCCGGCCAGCACCGGCCCGGGCCGGCTTCCAGCGCCAGCCCGGCACGGCGCCAGGCATCGAAGCCGCCGTCGAGCAGGCGCACGTCCGTGACGCCTGCGTACAACAGCAGGTGCGCCACGCGTGCGGCCGCCAGCGGATTGCGTCCGACCAGCACGACCGTCGTGTCGTGGCGGATGCCGAGTTCGCACAGCAGCCGTTCCAGCGTCGTGTCGTCCACCTTGTTCCACAGCGGGCCGTGCTCGAACCTCATCGTGTCGAGGTAGCCGGCGCCGGGGATATGGCCGTTGCCGAAGGCATCCAGGTCGTCGCAGCCCACCTCGAACAGGCGCCATTCCTCCGGCGGCGCCGCCTCGACCGGCGCGCCGGCGACCAACGCAGCGATCCAGTCCGGTGCGACGAGCTGGCGCCAGCGCGCCAGATCGGCGCGAAAGCCGAGGGGCGGCGTCAAGCGCTGCCCCCGAAGCGTTGCGCATAAATCTCCACCAGCCACTCGACGAACATGCGCACGCGCGGCGACAGCTGGCGCCGGTAAGGGTAGAGCGCGGTCACCGGCAGCGCCGGGCTGTTCCAGTCGGCCAGCACTTCGACCAGGCTGCCGTCCGCCAGTTCCTGCTCGACGTGAAAGCGCGGCACCTGGATCAGGCCGCAGCCGCGCAGCGCCGCCAGCGAATAGGTCTCGGCATCGTTGACCGACAGCCAGCCGCCGACATCATAGCGGCGCATCTGGCCGTCGACGGCCAGCTCGAACGGGTAATCGGTGTTGCCGTTGCTGGCGAAGAAGCGCACCGCGCGGTGGGCCGCCAGCTCGTCGGGATGGCGCGGGATGCCGGCGCTTTTCAAATAGTCGGGGCTGGCGCAGACCACCTGCGCCATCTCGGCCAGCTTGCGTGCGACCAGGTCGACGTCGCGCGGCACGCCGGCGCGGATCACCACGTCGACGCCTTCGCGCACCAGGTCGACCAGGCGGTCGCCGCTGCTGAGCATCAGCTCGATGTCCGGATACCGCGCATGGAATTCCCCGATGCGCGGCAGCACCACGCGCGCCGCCTGCGAGCCCGACATGTCGACCCGCAGCATCCCGCGCGGGTTGGCCGCCATGTGCCCGAACGCGGCCTCGGCGTCGTCCAGGTCGCTGAGCACCTGCACACAGCGCTCGTAATAAGCCTGGCCGTCGAGAGTAGGGCGCACGTGGCGCGTGCTGCGTTCGAGCAAACGCGTGCCGAGCCGCGTTTCCAGTTCCTTGATCGCATGGGTGGCGCTGGCGCGAGGCATGCCGAGCATGTCGGCGGCGCGGCTGAAGCTGCCCTGTTCGACGATGCGGATGAAGAGCTGGAGGGCGTCGAGACGGTCCACGGACTTGGAAGATTGTTGACGGAGGTTGAATAGTGTAGCTGGTTTGCGCCCATTTATCTCGTCCGTCGAAACGCTCAGAATAGTTTCATCGTCATGTACACAACAGGAGATCAACATGAGCAACAACACGAATAAAGCCGCCATTGTCACCGGCGCCTCGCGCGGCATCGGCCGGGCGATCGCGCTGCGCCTGGCGCGCGACGGTTTCGACATCACCGTGCATTACGTCGGCAACGAAGCCAAGGCGCAGGACACCGTGGCCGCGGTCGAGGCGCTGGGCTGCAGGGCGATCGCGGTGCAGGGCGACGTGGCCCAACCCGCCGATGTCGCGCGCCTGTTCGATACCGCCCAGGATGCCTTCGGGCGCGTGGACGTGGTGGTCAACAGCGCCGGCATGATGCCGATGGCGGCGATCAGCCCGGACAACCTGGACGCCTTCGACAAGGTCATCGCGACCAACCTGCGCGGCACCTTCCTGGTGCTGGGCGAGGCTGCGCGCCGGCTGCAGGAAGGCGGGCGCATCGTCGCGATCTCGACCAGCGTGATCGCCAAGTCTTTCCCCGGCTACGGCCCCTACATCGCCAGCAAGGCCGGCGCCGAGGAACTGGTGCGCGTGCTGGCCAACGAGATGCGCGGACGCGGCATCACCGTCAACGCGGTGGCGCCGGGGCCGGTGGGTACCGAGCTGTTTTTTAATGGCAAGACCGCGCAGCAGATCGAGGGGATTGCCAAGCTGGCGCCGCTGGAGCGCATCGGCGAGCCGGACGAGATCGCCAATGCGGTGGCTTTCCTGACCGGGCCGGACGGCGCCTGGGTCAATGCGCAGGTACTGCGCGTCAACGGCGGCTTCGCCTGATCGTCGGTCAAACATCTTTCACCACAACCAGGAGCACACCATGCCATTCGCAAACTTCAAATTCCCCGAAGGGATCCTCGACCACGCACGCAAGGAAGAGATCATCCATCGCACCACCGCCATGTTCGTCGAGTACTTCGGCGAAGGCGTGCGGCCGTATTCGATGGTGCTGGTCGAGGAAGTCGCCGACGGCGGCTGGGGCCGCGCCGACGAGACGCTGACCCTCGAGAAGATGGGCCTGCCGCCCAAACCGGGTCGCGCCTAGAAGCGTACCTGGATGCCGACCGACACGTTCTTCTGCTTGCTGTCGAAACCGGCATCGTCGCGCGACAGGCTGACCAGCTGGCCGTGCTTGGCCTTGGCATAGGCCGCCAGCGCATACAAGTCGGTGCGCTTGCCGATCGCATAGCGGATGCGGCCGACGACCATGACCGGGTCGGCATCGAGATTGGCCGCGACGTTGCGCACGTCCTGGTAGTAGGCCGCGCCGGTCAGCGTGACGTTCTGCAGGATCAGGTAGCTCACGCCGGCCCAGTACAGGCGCGCACGCACGTCCGGTGTGCCGGCCTTGGCGGCGCGCAGCTTGTAGTCGCGCGCCGCGGCCTGCACTTTCCACTTGCCGCTGTTATACATGGCGCCGACGTGCGCCACATTGGTGACGTCGCGCACGTCGGCGGCGGTCTTGGTGCCGTTTTCGCGCTCGTAGGCGCCGACCATCGAGAACGGCCCCATGACGTAATTGGCGGTGACGGCGCCCTTGGCCCCGTCGCCGGTCGAGCCCGACTGTTCGCCTGCGCCGTAGTTCATCCCGAAGCTCAGGTCGCCGATCTTGCCGGTGTACTTGATGATGTTGTCGAAGCCGGTCGTCATGCCGTACTTGCTGGCGCCGCTGGCGTTGCCGGTCGGGGCCCAGGAGTAGAACGGCGCGTAGCCCATCGGATCGTAGGGCAGCATGAAGTCGTACACCGAGGTGAACGAACGGCCCATCACCAGGCGCCCATAGCGGCCCTCGAGGCCGACGTTGGACTGGCGCTTGAACAGCGGGCTGTCGGGCGTGCCGGTATCGACGCCGATGCCCATTTCGAGCTGGTAGACCGCTTTCAGGCCATCGGCGATCTCCTCGCTGCCGCGAAAGCCCAGGCGCGAGACGTTTTCGCCGCTCGAGCTGACGCGCCAGACCGTCCCTTTGTCCTTTGTGACGTTGGTGGTCGGCCCGAACAGCACGTCGATGATGCCGTACACGTCGACTTTCGATTTCGGGTCCGCCGATTGCGCAAGCGCACTGCTTGACGCGAGCACGCTCAGGATCAGGGCAGTGCACAAGGGAATCTTTTTCATCATTACGTCCTCTGCAAAATGAGAATCGATGGAAGTAGCTAAGAAGCAATTCCATGAATATCATTTTGTGCACTGAGGAAATTTGCGCAGCGGCAACTACCAAACCGAGCCCTCCAGAAGCTGTGGCATATTTACAACTAAAGCGCTACCGAAGGCGATCGTGGCGCGCCAAAGCGAACGGGGTCGCCTCGCACGCGAATGTCGAGTTCCTGCAATAATGTCCGGCTAGGCATTTCATTAAAACGCAATGCCACTGTATAGACAGCTCAAAGGAAACCAATATGGACATCGTCGCCACCGCGAAACAACGCTATACCGCCAAGGCCTATGACACCAACCGCCGCATCCCGGACGAGGTCATGCAGCAGATCTATGAAGTGATCCGCAACAGCCCGTCGTCGGTCAACTCGCAGCCGTGGCACTTCATCGTCGCCAGCACCCCGGAAGGCAAGGCGCGCCTGGCCAAGGGCGTGCAGGGCGGCTACAGCTTCAACGAATCGAAAGTGCGTGACGCCTCGCACGTGATCCTGTTCTGCACCCGCGTCGACACCGAAGGCGGCCACCTGGATCGCCTGCTCGAGCAGGAAGACCGCGACGGCCGCTTCGCCGACGAAGCCGCCAAGGCCGGTACCGCGAAGGGCCGCCTGCATTTCACCAACCTGCACCGCTACACGCTGAAAGACCTGCCGCAGTGGTACGAAAAGCAGACCTACATCGCCCTGGCCAATGCGATGACGGCCGCCGCCGCGGTCGGCGTCGACAGTACCCCGATGGAAGGCATCGACGTGGCTGCGCTGGACACCGAACTCGGCCTGCATGAGAAGGGCCTGTCGAGCCTGGTGCTGCTGGCGCTCGGCTACCATGCCGAAAGCGACTTCAACGCCAAGCTGCCGAAGTCGCGCCTGCCGCAAGAGCAGGTCTTCACTTTCCTGTAACGATCCCGAAGGGGCGCAGCCTGGGCAGCCAGGCGCGCTCCAGGATCTTGCGGAATCCTTGCGCGCTGGGGTAGATCTCGTTGTCCCAGTCGTCCAGGTAGCCGGGGCCGCTGTCCGCCAGCGTGCCGCGGCTGTCGATGTGGAACACGCGCTCGAGCGGCGCGTGAAAGCCCGCCAGCACTTCGTCGTTGATGGCGTCGATCAAGCGCCGCATGATCTCGCGGCGGAAGTCCGGGTCCGGATCGACGTGGGCCTCGTCCATCACGCCCGTCACCGGACCGCCGTGCGTGCTGACGAAGCCGCGGCCATCGGGCACCGGATAATCGTAGCCATTCAGGAACACCGGCTGCTGCCATGTCGTCTTGCGGTAGGTCCAGCGGATGGTGCGGATGATGCCGCTCAAGCCCTCGAAGATGTGATACAGCAGCAGGTCGAGCCGCTCGGCGGAAAAACAGTCGGCGGGCGTATGCGCGTGCATGCAATCGTCGAGCAGGGCCAGGTTGTGCTCGAAGGCCTCGTTGGCGAAGCCGCCCAGGTAAAACTCGCTGAAGCGAATGCCCGGCACCAGGTGCATGCGGATCACGCCGGCGAAGACGCCGTCGCCGATGTACTCGTTGAGGCGGCCGCCGTTGAAGCCGAGCAGCCGGATTGCGGCGTGGCCGGGCGCGATATGGGGATGGTTGACCAGTTCGTGCAGCAAGGTCTGGTCGCCGTGCCAGAACCAGGCGTCGCCGAGCGCCAGGCCGGATGGCGGTGCTTCGCCCGGGCCGGGACTTTCGCCCGGCCGATACACTTTTCCGACGCGATCAATCCACTCATCCATGTCCGCCCCCTGTCAAACGCCAGGTTTTGACAGGGCGAACGCTGCGCGGGTTCCGGGCAGGCGCGGGCGTGACGCACGCGTACCCGTCCGCGCGCGCGTGGGCAGGAACGCGCTTAGATCTTGCGGATCGCCTGCAGCATCGGCTGCAGCACGGCGGCGCCCAGGCGCGCGCTGCGTGCGCCATCCCAGCCGACGACCGGATCGGGGTCGTTGGCGTTGTCCTTGAACGGCAGTTCCAGCGTCAGCGACAGGCAGCCGAAGGCGTGCGTGATGTAGGGCGAGCCCATGCTCAGCACTTCGTCGGTGAACGGCGCGTCCGGGTAGCCGTATTCCGTCTGGAAGTCCGGGCTGGCGATCATGAAGTTCTCGGCGAAGGTCTTTTCCGCTGCCGCCTGCTCGGGCGTGAAGGCCGGCAGGGCGCCGGAGCCGGCCACGAACACGTAGGGCAGGCCTTCGTCGCCGTGCACGTCCAGGCACATGTCGACGCCGATCTCATGCATCTTCTGGCGCACCAGGAACACTTCCGGGCTGCGCTCCATGGTCGGGTTGAACCATTCGCGGTTCAGGTTGGCGCCGGCGGCATTGGTGCGCAGGTTGCCGCGCACCGAGCCGTCCGGGTTCATGTTCGGCACCACGTACAGCACGGATTCCTTCAGCAGCTGGCGGCCGAACGGATGGGCCGGGTCGAGCAGGGCGTCCAGCATGCCTTCGACGAACCACTCGGCCATCGTTTCGCCCGGATGCTGGCGCGCGATCACCCACACTTTCTTCTTGCCTTCGGCCGGCTCGCCGACGACCAGCATGTTCAGGTCGCGGCCGTCGAGCGTCGAGCCGAGGTCGACCATGCGCACGTGCTCGGACAGCTGGGCGCGGTCGAGCAGCTCCAGGTGGCGCTCCCACGAATACGGCTCGAAGTAGGCGTAGTAGACGCTGTCCATGGCCGGGGTGTGCTCGATCGTGAGCACCGCGCCGTCGAAGCTGGTCGGCACGCGGAACCAGTTGATGCGGTCGTAGCTGGCCATCGCGTTGTAGTCTTCCCAGCCCTTCGGGTAGGCCGACTGGCCGGCGTTGAGCAGGCGCATCGTGCAGGGCTCGCCTTGCGCACCCTGCAGGCGGAAGTAGAACCACTGGATGATGTCGGCGGCGGAATCCTTGCGGATGTTCAGGTCGATGGCGCTGGCGCTGGTGGCGTTCACGATCTCGATGGCGCCAGCGTCGAACTGGCTGCTGATCTTGATGCTAGACATTTTGTGTCCTGTTTTTTGGGGGGTGGTGAGGCGTGCATCATAACCGCATTTTTCGCCCTAAAAACATAGTCTGCTCCAGCTCAAACAGGGCGCATGATGCTTTTGCTACCTTTCGTGCTCGGCCGCAACGGTTGTCGATGCGGCAGGGAGGAGACCGATGGCAAAGATTCGTTTGGCGCAGGCGGAAGTCACCAGCATCCACCGGCACGGCTTCTGGCTGCGCTGGCGCGAGGAGGAGCTGTACCTGCCGTTTGCATTGTTTCCCTGGTTCGAGCACGCGACCGTGGCCCAGCTGTGCCGCATCGAGGCGGTCGGCGTGGCCTGCGTGTACTGGCCGGGGCTGGACGTGGAGCTGGCGGTGGATCGCATTCGCCAGCCGATGGCGGCGGCTCAGCTGGCCGGCAACAAGGATTGCTGAGCCCGCTCAGCGCAAGCCGCCAAAACGCGCTTCGAAAGCGGCGTCGGCTTGCGGCGCATCAGCGTCCTCGCGCCGCAGAACCTCCATCAGATGCCGCTCGGCCGGCGCCCACACCAAGCGGTAGATCGCCTGCGCCAGCGCATACGCATCCGAGCCCGGCCACGGCTGGGGCAGCAGCGCCAGCGGCAGCATCGGGTCGTGCAATTGCACCCGGCGGTAGGCATGAATCAGCAGGCTGCGCATCGCGAACGCCGCCTGCGGCGCCGGTGTTTCGCCTTCTTGCAGCAGCGCCCGCAACGGCGTGAAATCGTCGATGAAGCGGCGGTAGCCTTGCACGACGCCGTCCAGGTTCCAGCCCTCGCGCACCAGCTCGCCGAGCGGACGCGCGCCGACGCCCGGCAGCTCGGCCGCGCTGCAGACAAAAATCTTGCCGGCGCCATCCACGCGCGCGAGGATCTCGGCCAGGCTGCCGGCGTCGCCGGCCGGATGGGCCAGCAGGCCGGGCGCCAGCATCGCATAACCCTCCCACTCGAGTTCCTTGCGCACGGCGGCGCGCAAACCGGCGTCGATGCTGCCGTTGGGCGCCAGCAGCAAGGTCCAGCGGCCGTCCCAGTCCAGGCCCGGCGGCGCGTAGATGCGGTGGTTCGCGCGCGCGAAGCGCGGCCCGGCCTCGGGCGCGAGCGCGTAGCTGCTGCGCCGGCCCTCGCGGCTCGCGACCAGCCAGCCGTCCTGCACCAGGCGGAACACGCTGGTGCGCACCAGGCGGTCGGTCACGCCGAGCGGCTCGACCAGTTCGATCAGGCTGCCCAGCCACAGGCGCGCGCCGTGCGGGACGATGGCGTCGCCGAAGATCGTCATTACCAGCGACTTGGCGCGCGGCGGATCGGCCTGCAGGGCCTGATCGAGCCATCGGTTACTGCTGAGAATGTGTTCGGTTTTAATGATTTGTTGGGCCTCGATATGATTCAAGATATCGCTATACATCGCGTTTTTTGTATCGTATTATGGATTCAAACAGAACACAACGGAGACAGCCATGTATGCCCAAATGGTCGACACCGGCCTGAAGCGAGTACAAACCGCCGCCGACATGAGCGCCGAGGAGCAGGCCTTCCAGGCGCGCGTCGACGCCGGCGTCAGGATCGAGCCGAAGGACTGGATGCCCGAGGCCTACCGCAAGACCCTGATCCGCCAGATTTCCCAGCATGCGCATTCCGAGATCGTCGGCCAGCTACCCGAAGGCAACTGGGTCACGCGTGCGCCGACGCTCAAACGTAAATCGATCCTGCTGGCCAAGATCCAGGACGAGGCCGGCCACGGCCTGTACTTGTATAGCGCAGCCGAAACCCTGGGCGTCTCGCGCGACGAACTGCTCGAGGCCCTGCATGCCGGCAAGGCCAAGTACTCGAGCATCTTCAACTACCCGACCTTGAGCTGGGCCGACATCGGCGCGATCGGCTGGCTGGTCGACGGCGCCGCCATCATCAACCAGATCCCGCTGTGCCGCTGCTCGTATGGCCCGTATGCGCGTGCGATGGTGCGCGTCTGCAAGGAAGAATCCTTCCACGCGCGCCAGGGCTACGACTTGATGATGAAGCTGGCCCAGGGCTCGCCCGAGCAAAAGGCGATGGCCCAGGATGCACTGAACCGCTGGTGGTGGCCTTCCTTGATGATGTTCGGCCCGTCGGATGCCGAATCGGTCAACAGCGCGCAGTCGGCCCAGTGGCGCATCAAGCTGTTCTCGAACGACGAGCTGCGCCAGCGCATGGTCGACCAGACCGTGCCGCAAGCCGAATTCCTCGGCCTGGCCATCCCCGACCCGGATCTGAAGTGGAATGCCGAGCGTGGCCACTACGACTTCGGCGCCATCGACTGGACCGAATTCCAGGACGTCCTGAAGGGCAACGGCCCGTGCAACCGCGAGCGCCTGCGCACGCGCGTACAAGCCTATGAAGACGGCGCCTGGTTCCGCGATGCGCTGAACGCCTACGCCGACAAGCAGGCCGCGAAGCAGGCTGCATAAGCCAAGCCGCACAAGAAGCAAGCCGCACAAGAAAAATACGGAGACGACAATGAGCAAAGAATGGCCGCTGTGGGAGGTTTTCATCCGCAGCCAGCACGGCCTCGCCCATAAACACGTGGGCAGCCTGCATGCGCCGGACGCCGAGATGGCGATCAACAACGCGCGCGACGTCTACACCCGGCGCAACGAAGGCGTGTCGATCTGGGTCGTGAAGGCGGCCGACATCGTCGCCTCAAGCCCGGCCGACAAGGACGCGCTGTTCGAGCCGTCCAACAGCAAGGTCTACCGCCACCCGACCTTCTTCCCGATGCCGGAAGAAGTCAAGAACCTGTGAGCGGCGCCATGGACGACGCAAAGTTCGAATACCTTTTGCGCCAGGGCGACAGCGCACTGATCCTGTCCCAGCAGCTGTCCCAGCTGTGCGGCAAGGGCCCCGCGCTCGAGGAAGACATGGCGCTGACCAACGTCGCGCTCGACCTGCTCGGCCAGACCCGGATGTGGCTGAGCTATGCCGGCGAACTCGAAGACCGCGGCCGCGACGAGGACCGCCTGGCCTACCTGCGCGACACGCGCGAATTCCGCAACCTGCTGCTGGTCGAGCAGCCCAACGGCGATTACGCGATGGTCATGGCGCGCCAGTTCTTCTTCGACACCTGGCACTACTTCCTGATGCGCGGCCTGCTCGGCTCGAGCGATGTGCGCATTGCCGGCATCGCCGAGAAATCGATCAAGGAAGTGACCTACCACCTGCGCCGCAGCGGCGACCTGGTCGTGCGCCTGGGAGACGGCAGCGATATCAGCCACGCCAAGATGCAGGCCGCCGTCGACGAGCTCTGGACCTATACCGGCGAAGCCTTCCTCTACGATGCGGTCGACCTGACGATGGTCGAGCAGGGCGTGGCCCCGGCCGCCGAACCGCTGCGCGAGGCCTTTTTGCAGCACGTGGGCGAAGTGCTGGAGGAAGCGACCTTGACGATGCCGTCGCCGGATGCCTTCATGCAGCGCGGCGGCAAGCAGGGAAGGCACGGCGAGCGCCTCGGCTACGTGCTGGCCGAGATGCAGTTCCTCCAGCGCGCCTATCCAGGCGTCGAATGGTAATCGCCATGAGCACCATGGATGCGCCGCCGCTGACGGACATGCCGACGGTGGAACAGGTCTGGGCCTGGCTGAACGAAGTGCCCGATCCCGAGATCCCGGTGATCTCCGTGGTCGACCTGGGCATCGTGCGCGACGTCGCCGTCGACGCGGCCAGCGGCGAGGTCGCCGTGACCATCACGCCGACGTACTCCGGCTGCCCGGCCATGCAGGTCATCGCCGAGGACGTCGAGCAGGCCTTGCGCGCGCGCGGGCTCACGCGCGTGCGCGTGCTCGAGCGGCTCGCGCCGGCCTGGACCACCGACTGGATGAGCGACGCCGGCAAGGCCGCCCTGACGGGCTACGGCATCGCACCGCCGGTGCAGCAGGTGATCGACATCAGCGGCCTATCGAAAGGCGTCAAACGCCATGCGATCCGCCAGCCCGAAGTCGCCTGTCCGCACTGCGGCTCGGTCCACACCCGGCTCACCAGCCAGTTCGGCTCCACGCCCTGCAAGGCGCTGTATCAGTGCCTCGATTGCCGCGAGCCTTTCGACTATTTCAAGTGTCACTAAAAAAGACCATGAGCCAATTCCACTCCCTCACCGTGGACAAGGTGAAGCACGAGACCCGCGACGCGGTCGTCGTCACCTTCGACGTGCCGCCCGGCCTGCAAGACGCCTTCCAGTACCGCCAGGGCCAGCACCTGACGCTGCGCGCCATGATCGACGGCCAGGAAGTGCGCCGCTCCTACTCGATCTGCTCGGCGGTGCAGGACCGGCAGCTGCGCGTGGCGATCAAGCGCGTGAGCGGCGGGCGGTTTTCGACCTGGGCCAACGAACACGTCAAACCCGGCGTCGCGCTCGACGTGATGCCGCCCGAAGGCCGCTTCAACCTGCCGCTCGACCCCGCCACCCGCCGCCACTACCTCGCCTTCGCGGCCGGCAGCGGCATCACGCCCATTCTTTCGATCGTCAAGACCACGCTGCTGGCCGAGCCGCACAGCCGCTTCACGATCCTGTACGGGAACCGCGCATCCTCGTCGGTCATCTTCCGCGACGAGCTGGCCGAGCTGAAAGACGTGTACATGGAGCGCCTCAACCTGGTCTACGTGATGAGCCGCGAGCAGCAGGACATCGAACTGTTCAATGGCCGCATCACCCAGGACAAGTGCCGCCAGCTGTTCCAGCGCTGGCTGCGCGTCGAGGACGTCGACTACGCCTTCATCTGCGGTCCGGAAGACATGATGCACGGCGTCTCGGCGGCGCTGCAGGAAGCCGGCATGCCCAAGGAGCGCATCCGCATCGAACTGTTCGCTGCCGGCAGCGGCCACAGCGTGCGCGAAGCACGCGCCGAGTACAAGGTCGAGGCGCGCCACCAGACCGAAGTCACAGTGATCATGGACGGCAACCACGCCAGCTTCACGATGGACAAGGACAAGGAATCGGTGCTCGATGCCGGCCTGCGCGCCGGCATCGACCTGCGCTACTCGTGCAAGGGCGGCGTGTGCTCGACCTGCCGCTGCAAGGTACTGGAAGGGCAGGTCGACATGGACGTCAACTACGCGCTCGAAGACTACGAAGTCGCGCGCGGTTTCGTGCTGAGCTGCCAGAGCTTTCCGGCGACCGACAAGCTGGTGCTCGATTTCGACGTGGCCGAATAAGGGGTAAAGCATGATCTATGAATCCATCCAGTTCAGCATCGACCAGGGCATCGCCGTCCTGACCTTGAGCCGCCCGGAGCGCCTGAACAGCTTTACCCAGGCCATGCACCGCGAAGTGCGCGATGCGCTCGACCGGGTGCAGGCGGATAAATCCGTGCGCGTGCTGCTGCTGACCGGCGCCGGACGCGGCTTCTGCGCCGGCCAGGACTTGAACGACCGCGCGGTCGAGCCGGGGGCGCCGGGCGTGGACCTGGGCGAGTCGGTCGAAAAATACTATGCGCCGCTGGTGACGACGCTGCGCACGCTGCCGATGCCGGTGATCTGCGCGGTCAACGGCGTGGCGGCCGGCGCCGGCGCCAACCTGGCGCTGGCCTGCGACATCGTGCTGGCGGCCCGCTCGGCCAGCTTCATCGAAGCCTTCAGCAAGCTGGGCCTGATTCCGGATACCGGCGGCACCTGGGTGTTGCCGCGCCTGCTCGGTCCCGCGCGCGCGATGGGCCTGGCGCTGCTGGGCGACAAACTGCCGGCCGAGAAGGCCGAGCAGTGGGGCCTGATCTGGCGCTGCGTCGACGACGATGCCTTGATGCCGGAAGCGATGGCCATGGCCACCCACTTCGCCAGCGCGCCCACGAAAGGCCTGGCCTATACCAGGCGCGCCATGCTGGCCAGCTGGAGCAACACGCTCGACGACCAGCTCCAGCTCGAAGCGCAGATGATGCGCGAGCTCGGCTACAGCCACGACTACCGCGAAGGCGTCGCGGCCTTCATCGAAAAACGCCAGCCGAACTTCAAGGGAGAGTGAGCGATGGCCGAGGCATTGGAAAAAGGCGGCGTCGTCGCGGTGATCGGCAGCGGGGCCATGGGCGCCGGCATCGCCCAGGTGGCAGCCGCCGCCGGGCACACGGTGTGCCTGTTCGACACCCGGCCGGAAGCGGTGGACAAGGCCATCGACGGCATCGCCAAAGGCTTTGCCAAACTGGTCGAGAAGGGCCGCATGCACGCGGAGGATGCGGGCCTCGCGCGCGCGCGCCTGCAGCCTATGCACACGCTCGACGAAGCACGCGACGCGGCATTGGTGATCGAAGCCGTGGTCGAAGACCTGGCGGTCAAGCGCAGCCTGTTCGGCGAACTGGAAGACGTGGTGGACGAGCGCTGCATCCTGGCGACCAATACCTCGTCGATCTCCGTCACCGCGATCGCGGCGCTCCTGCGCCATCCGGAGCGCCTGGTCGGCATGCATTTCTTCAACCCGGTGCCGCTGATGGCGCTGGTCGAGGTCATCAGCGGGGTGGCGACCGACAAAGGGGTCGCCGATACGGTCTACGCCACCGCCGCCGTCTGGGGCAAGAATCCGGTGCATGCGAAATCGACGCCCGGCTTCATCGTCAACCGCGTCGCGCGGCCGTTCTATGCCGAAGCCCTGCGCCTGCTGCAGGAGCAGGCCGCCGACGCCGCCACCATCGACGCCGTGCTGCGGGACTGCGGCGGCTTTCGCATGGGGCCGTTCGAGCTGATGGACCTGATCGGCCACGACGTCAATTTCTCGGTCACGCAGTCGGTGTTCCAGGCCTACTTCGGCGACCCGCGCTTCACGCCTTCGATCCTGCAGCAGGAACTGGTCAATGCAGGCTTCCTCGGCCGCAAATCGGGCCGCGGCTTCTATCGCTACGGCGACGATGCCGCCAAGCCGCAGGCCCAGGCCGAGGCGCCGCAACCAGTGCCGGCCAGCGTGCGCGTCAGCCGCATGCGCGAGGCGCCGGAGCCGGTGTTCGATGCGCTGCTGGCACGGCTTGCTGCACGGCTGGGCGAGCACGGCATCGCCGTCGCCCAGCCAGGCATGCCGGAACCGGCCGGCTGGACCGAGGCGCCGGCCTTCCACGCGGGCGGCGCCGCCATCTTCCTGACCGACGGCCGCAGCGCCACCGAGCGCGCCGCCGCCAACAAGCAGCCCGACACCGTGTTGTTCGACCTGCTGCTGGACCCTGCGGGCGCGACGCGCATCGCGCTGGCCCGCGCCGACCAGTGCGCCGAATCGGCCTGGCAAGCCGCGGTCGGCCTGTTCCACGCGGCCGGCTTCACGGTGTCGCGCCTGGACGACGTGCCCGGCATGGCCGTGATGCGCACCGTCGCAATGCTCGCCAACGAAGCCGCCGATGCGGTCAACCAGGGCGTATGCAGTGCGCAAGCGGTGGACGTCGCGATGCAGAAGGGCGTGAACTATCCGCGTGGCCCGCTGGCCTGGGCCGATGCGGTCGGCGTGCAGCTGGTCGCGACGGTGCTGCACAACCTGGCCGACACCTACGGCGAAGACCGCTACCGCGTTTCGCCGCTGCTGCGCCGCAAGGTCGCCGCCGGCGCCATCAACAACGCAGCGGGGTTCCATGCCGCATGATCCGCAAGCGCTGGCCGAACTGGCCGGCAAGACCATGTACGAGCGCGATCCGGCGAGCCAGGCGCTGGGCATGACGCTGGATGTGATAGGTCCTGGCCACGCGCGCATGCGCATGCGCGTGCGCGAGGAGATGCTCAACGGCCACGGCACCTGCCATGGCGGCTACATCTTCATGCTGGCCGACAGCGCCTTCGCGTTCGCCTGCAATTCGCACAATGCCAATACGGTCGGCGCCGGCTGCACGATCGACTACCTGTCGCCCGGCCGTCGCGGCGACATGCTGGTGGCCGAGGCCAGCGAGCAGGCCTTATCGGGCAAGACCGGCGTCTACGACGTGGTGGTGAGCGACCAGGACGGGCGCACGATCGCGCTGTTTCGCGGCAAGTCGCACCGGGTGGCCGGCCACGTCGCGCAAGTCGACGAAGGAGACGCCCATGCTGCAGCCTGAGTCGCGCCATGCGCCCCGGCCAGGGGAGCTCGACCCGATCGAGCGCGCCAGCCGCGACGAGCTACAGGCCCTGCAGCTGGAGCGCCTGCGCTGGTCGCTCCAGCACGCCTACGACAACGTTGCGCACTACCGCCAGGCCTTCGACGAGGCCGGCGTGCATCCCGCTGATTTGAAATCGCTGGCCGACCTGGCGAAGTTCCCGTTCACCGAGAAAAAGACGCTGCGCGACCATTACCCCTTCGGCCTGTTCGCGGTCCCGCGCGAGCGCGTCGTGCGCGTGCACGCGTCCTCGGGCACGACCGGCAAGCCGACCGTGGTCGGCTACACGCAACGCGACATCGACACCTGGGCCGATCTGGTGGCGCGCTCGATCCGCGCGGCCGGCGGCCGTCCCGGCGACATGGTCCACGTCGCCTACGGCTACGGCCTGTTCACCGGCGGCCTGGGCGCGCACTACGGCGCCGAGCGGCTCGGCTGCACCGTGGTGCCGATGTCGGGCGGGCAGACCGAAAAGCAGGTCCAGCTGATCCAGGACTTCAAGCCGGACATCATCATGGTCACACCCTCGTACATGCTGACCCTGATGGAAGAGTTCCGCCGCCAGGGCATCGACCCGGCCGGCACGTCGATCAGGATCGGCATCTTCGGGGCCGAGCCCTGGACCGACGCCATGCGCCGCGAGATCGAGGGGGGCGCCGGCATCGACGCGCTCGACATCTACGGCCTGTCGGAAGTGATGGGGCCGGGCGTGGCTTGCGAATGCATCGAAAGCAAAGACGGTCCGGTGATCTGGGAAGACCATTTCTATCCCGAGATCATCGACCCCGATACCGGCGCAGTGTTGCCCGACGGCGAAGAAGGCGAGCTGGTGTTCACCTCGCTGAGCAAGGAAGCGCTGCCGATCATCCGCTACCGCACGCGCGACCTGACGCACCTGCTGCCTCCCACCGCGCGCGCGATGCGCCGCATGGGCCGCATCAACGGGCGCTCGGACGACATGCTGATCATCCGCGGCGTGAACGTCTTTCCGAGCCAGGTCGAGGAGCTGATCCTCGGCATGCCGGCGCTGGCGCCGCAGTACCAGCTGGTGCTGAGCCGCGACGGCCACCTCGACGCTCTCGAAGTGCGCTGCGAGCTGCGCGAGGACGCGGCAGCGAGCCTCGGCCAGGACGGCATCGATGGGCTGGCGCGCGAACTGCAGCACCGCATCAAGACCTATGTCGGCGTGAGCACCAGCGTCAGCCTGCTGCCGGCCCAGGGCATCGAGCGCTCGCTGACGGGCAAGGCGCGGCGCGTGGTCGACCGGCGCAAACAATAACCATTCCTCGAAAGGGCACACCATGCCAGTGTATGAAATCGACGGCATCCGCCCGGTGATCCACCCGACGGCCTACGTGCACCCGACCGCCGTGCTGATCGGCGACGTGATCGTCGGCCCGCGCTGCTATGTCGGTCCGTTGGCCTCGCTGCGCGGCGACTTCGGCCGGCTGGTGCTGGAAGAGGGCGCCAACGTGCAGGACACTTGCGTGATGCATGGCTTCCCCGAAGACGACACCGTGGTCGAAGCCGACGGCCACATCGGCCATGGCGCCGTGCTGCACGGCTGCCGGGTCGGCCGCAATGCCATGGTCGGCATGAACGCGGTGGTGATGGACAAGGCGGTGGTGGGCGCGGAATCGATCGTCGGCGCGGCCGCTTTCGTAAAAGCCGGCATGGCCATTCCGCCGCGCAGCCTGGTGCTGGGTGCACCGGCGCGCGTGGTGCGGCCCGTCACCGACGAAGAAATCGCCTGGAAGAGCTACGGCACACGCCAGTACCACGACCTCAACGCGCGTTCGATGCGCACGCTGGTCGAGGTCGAAGCACTCACGGAGGTCGAACCGGACCGCAAGCGGATGGTGTTCGACGAGCCGCACAAACCCAAGAAAAACACATGACGCCAACTGGAGGAGACACGACATGAATGCTCCCGCAACCCTGCAAAGCTTCATCGCCGGCCGCTGGCACGGCCAGGAAGCGCACCAGCCGCTGCACAGCGCGCTGGACAACGGGCTCATCTACCACACCCATGCGGAAAAAATCGACTTCCACGAAGCCGTCACCTTCGCCCGCAAGACCGGCGTGCGCGGCCTGATGCAGCTGGACTTCCAGCGCCGCGCCCAGCGCCTGAAAGCGCTGGCGCTGTACCTCATGGAGCGCAAGGAAGAGTTGTACGAGATCTCGCACCTGACCGGCGCCACGCGCCCGGACAGCTGGGTCGACGTCGAAGGCGGCATCGGCACGCTGTTCGCCTACGCCAGCATGGGCTCGCGCGAGCTGCCCTCGTCGAACGTGCTGCATGAAGGACCGGCGCTGGCGCTGGGCAAGCGCGGCGGCTTTGCCGGCACCCACATCCTGGTGCCGCGCGGCGGCCTCGCCGTGCACATCAACGCTTTCAATTTTCCGATCTGGGGCTTGCTGGAAAAGTTCGCGCCGTCGTTCCTGGCCGCGATGCCCTGCATTGCCAAGCCGGCCACGGCGACCAGCTACCTCACGCATGCGGTCGTGAAGATGATGATGGAATCGGACCTGCTGCCGGAAGGGTGCCTGCAGCTCGTGATCGGCAGCACCGGCGACCTGCTGGATCGCCTGGGCGGCTTCGATGCGGTCACCTTCACCGGCTCGGCCGAAACCGCCGCCAAGCTGCGCGCCAACCCCAACCTGATCCGCGAGTCGGTGCCGTTCACGGCCGAAGCCGACTCGCTCAACTGCGCGATCCTGGCGCCGGACGTCACGCCCGACGATGAGGAATTCGACCTGTTCGTCAAGGAAGTCGCGCGCGAGATGACGGGTAAAGCCGGCCAGAAGTGCACGGCGATCCGGCGCGTGATCGTGCCCGAGCAGCACGTCGAGGCGGTCGGCGCGCGCCTGCGCGCGCGTCTGTCGAAAATCGTGGTCGGCAACCCGAAGGTCGAGGGTGTGCGCATGGGCGCGCTGGCCTCGAAAGACCAGCACCGCGACGTCAGCGAGCGCGTCGAGATGCTGGCGCGCGGCAACGAGGTCGTGTTTTCCGCCCGTGACGGCTTCAATCCGGTCGGCGAGAACTGCGGCAGCGGCGCCTTTTTCGCGCCCACGCTGCTGCTGTGCCGCAACGCGATGGTGAACGACGCCGTGCACGACATCGAAGCCTTCGGCCCGGTCAGCACCTTGATGACCTACCGTGACATCGACGAGGCCTTGGCGCTGGCCGCGCGCGGCAAGGGCAGCCTGGTGAGCACGCTGGTGACCAAGGACCCGGCCATCGCCGCGCACGCGGTGCCGGTCGCAGCCGCTTCGCACGGGCGCGTGCACATCCTCGACCGTGTCGCCGCCGTCGATTCGACCGGGCACGGCTCGCCGCTGCCGCAACTGAAGCACGGCGGTCCGGGCCGCGCCGGCGGCGGCGAGGAGCTGGGCGGCATCCGCGCGGTGAAACACTTCCTGCAGCGTGCGGCGGTGCAGGGCTCGCCGACGATGCTCACGGCCGTGACCGGCGAATACGTGCGCGGGGCCGCGGTCAAGGAATCCGAGGTGCACCCGTTCCGGCGCCATTTCGAAGACCTGGAGATCGGCCACTCGCTGCTGACGCACCGGCGCACTGTCAGCGAAGCCGACATCGTCAACTTCGGCGGCGTCTCGGGCGATTATTTCTACATGCACTTCGACGAGATCGCTGCGCGCGACACCCAGTTCGGCAAACGCATCGCCCACGGCTACTTCGTGCTGTCGGCGGCGGCCGGGCTGTTCGTCTCGCCGGCGCCGGGGCCGGTACTGGCCAACTACGGCCTGGACAACCTGCGCTTCGTGGCGCCGGTGGCGATCGGCGACACGATCCGCGCGCGCCTGACCTGCAAGCGCAAGGTCGACCGCAACCGCAGCGACGAGCAGGGCCGCGGCCAGGGCGTGGTGGCCTGGGACGTGCAGGTCACCAACCAGGACGACGAGCTGGTGGCGAGCTATGACATCCTGACGCTGGTGCAGAAACGGGCTTGATCCTTGCAGGCGGCGTGTCGATCAGGAACGCTGGTGACGCGCTTCGCGGCGCTGCGCCTTGGGGCGGCGTTGATAAAACCGCGCCGCGCCAGGGCCGTGCGCGGCAGGCTTGGGGATCTCCACGCGCGCGTCCGCGCGCAGCGACGGATCCCCGATCAGGTCGACTGCGAGCGCCGCCAGCCGGCGCGCTTCGTCCAGTCGGCCGATGCCGGCCGTGATCTCGGTGTCGAGACATACGGCGGCCGCATAATTCTTGACCGAGGCCCAGCGCGCCGGTGCGCGCGTGTACCTGCGGCGCTTGGCGCAGCGCATGTCCCAGCGCAAGCAGTCGGCAAGGTCGCGGATGTGCGCCTCCGGATCGCGGCGTACCTGGTTGGCCAGGCGGTAATCCCGTGCCGCTGCGATGGCGGGGAGCGCGAGCTGCGCGCACTCGGCGGCAAGCTCGGGGCGGCCTTCGGCCAGCGCCAGGTAGAGTTCGTACGTGGCGCGGCTGCGGTCCAGGCGCGCGTCGATCGAGATGACGTCGTGAAACAGGACGCGCCCGCCTTCGCCGCGCAGCAGCGCTTGCGCCTTCTGTTCGCGCAGCGCTTCGAGCGCATGCAAGGCCGGGGGATACTTGTCGGCCAGCTCCATCCAATAGAACAAGGCATACGACAGCCGCACGCCGTACAGCGACGGCTGCTCGTCCAGCGCGTGATGGCGGAACCACACGAACCCTTCCAGCGCCTCCTGGTGCCGCCCTTCGCGCGCCGCCTGGCGCGCCGCTTGCAATCGTTCCTCTGCCGTCATCGTCGCCTCCGTATCGGAATCGAGACACGATAGCAGCTCGAACCGGCGCAAGATGCGCACATTTCCACCCAGCTCAGCGCTTCGTCATCAGTACGCGGACTTGATGCCAAGTTACGCTATCCTGATCCCATCAACCCAATCATCCAAACAAGGAGCATCGTCCATGTCGCGGCTAGACCTGAGCAGTATCCCCGTGTTGACCGGCACCGGTTACCCCGAAGCCTTCGCGGAAGCCGTCAACGGCCGCAGCAAGCAGGTGCTGGGCGATGCCGGCGGCCTGACGCAGTTCGGCGTCAACCTGGTCGAGCTGCAGCCCGGCGCGGCGTCGTCGCAGCGCCATTGGCACACGCACGAGGACGAGTTCGTCATGATCGTATCAGGCGAGCTGACCCTGATCACCGACGAAGGCGAAACCCTGATGCGCGCCGGCGATTGCGCCGCCTTTCCTGCAGGGCGCCCCAACGGCCACCACCTGGTCAATCGCAGCTGGGGCACGGCGCTGTTCCTGGCGGTCGGCTCGCGCATCCCGGAAGATTCGGCCGAGTACCCGGACATCGACCTGAAATACGACGGCAAGACGGACAGCTACCTGCACCGCGACGGCACGCCCTACCCGAAAGCGGGCGCCGCCGGACCGTCCGGCGCGCACGGCGACAGTCCACTGGCGGCCCAGCTGCCGATCGAAGAGGAAACGCTCGAGCCACGCGTGTTCCGCGCCGACCACGGCGAGCAGGACGCGGTCAAGCCGGGCGAACCTCGATAGCGAACAGGTCTTCCACCGTCACGCCCAGCACCTTGGCCAGCTTCAGTGCAAGCAGGGTGGAGGGCGCCATGTTGCCGGTCTCGATCGCGTTGATCGACTTGCGTGTGACGCCGGCGCGCTGGGCCAGTTCGGCCTGGGTCAGGTCCAGGCGGGCGCGCTGAAGCTTCATGGTGGTGACCAGGTGCTCGCTCATCGGCTGACTCATCGGCTGAACCGTCCTGTCCATCAGCGGTCGTACCAGAGCAGGCTGGCCAGGGAGGTTACGACGCCGAGCCAGGCGCCGCTTTCGACCACGATCGGCAGCGCATTTGGGACAGACAGCCCGGTCAGCGCGAATGCACACAGGGGCGGATAGGCCAGCAGCACGAAAAACCCGTTACGGAAGGCCTTGGCTTGCGCCGCCTGGCGCAGCTCGTCGTTGCGCAATGCTGCCATTGCCGGGCTCGACTTCGAGAAATCGAGCCCTTTCGTCCTGAGCGGGCGGATGAACGCCGCCGCAATCGCGATGGGCACGATGACCACGCCCGGCAGGCGCACCGCAAACATCATATCGACCAAAAAGAGGGCGCCCACCAGCAAAAGGATGAAAAGCACGGACCAGAGCTGGCGCCGCGAATACCGGACGAGTTGCTCGGTGTGTTCGGAAGTCGTTGCGGACATGGTGTCTCCATCGGTAACTTGATGATTTAATGTAACCTATCCTTCTCAATGTCACCGATCGGTTACCTATCAATTCTGACGGGTCGGGCGCGTGACGCGCAGCATGCCGTCCGCGCCCGTCACTGCGCGGATGTGCTCGTAGTCGAGCACATCCGCGATGTCGTCCAGCTGCGCCGTCTCGAGCGGATGCGCATGCGTCGTGGTGACGACGATGCTGGCCATGCCCGCGGCAGCGGCCGAGCGCAGCCCGGCCAGCGTATCCTCGAACACCAGGCAGTCGCCGGGTGGCACGCCCAGCTTGCTGGCGCCGAGCAGGAAGGGATCGGGCGCCGGCTTGCCGCGCTCGACGTCCTCGGCGGCCACCAGCACGGCCGGCATCGGCAGCCCGGCGGCGGCGATGCGCGCCTGCGCCAGCGCGCGCGGGGCCGAGGTGACGATCGCCCAGCGCTCGCGCGGCAGGCTGGACAGGAAATCGTGGGCGCCGACGATCGCTTCGATGCCGGCCACGTCGTCGATCTCGGCGCGGGTGATGGCGGCGGCCTCGCGCACCGGGTCGACGCCCGGCAGCGCGAGTGCGCGGATGGTTTCTTCGGTGCGCTTGCCGTGGATGGTCGGCAGGAAGGCGGCGACGTCGAGGCCGTGGCCGGCGGCCCATTCGCCCCAGACGCGTTCGGCGGCCTTGATCGAGGTGAGGATGGTGCCGTCCATGTCGAACAGGAAGGCGGCGAAGGAACGCTCAGGCAGCTGGGACGACTGGGGCAGGGCGGATGAAGTGACGGACATGGCTTTCCTGGAAACGGATCGAGCCCGCCAGTGTAACGGCTCCGCCCCGACCATGCCGCGCACGCCCGCGTGCGCCCGAGTGCGCCTACAGCGGCCCCCACTTGATCTGTTTCGCGTAGTGGTCGCGCACGTGCCGGTTGATGAAGGCGCCCAGGCCTTCGCCGGCTCGGGCCAGCTCCTGCATCCTGGCGACGTTGGCCGCGCCGGCGCTGTCCTCGGTGTAGAGGTAGCGCTTGCCGTCGTGAAACTCGACGATGATCTGGCCGGCGTCGATGTCGTAGGCGACCACGCCCGATTCGCCGCCGTGGTTCTTGTAGCGTTCCATGCTGCCATCCTCCGAAACCCGAGAGCCGATTGTATCCGACACGCGATCTGATACATGTCAAATCCATTGCAGAGTTCGTTAAACGGGTTTATATTTCTCGTACATACTTGGAAACCTTTCCACCGCCTTTAGCTACCTGCAGATCATCAAAGACCAACAAGCGAAGTTGGCACAGCGCGACCCGCCCGTAGAGGTGTGCCGCATTTTCTTTGAAGTGAAAAGAGGAGTCGAAGTGAATAACCAACATCAAAAACGTCAGGCGGTTTGGGATCGTTTCCAAGCCATCGCAGCCGGGTGTGTCCTGGCCTGCGCGGCATCGCAGGCCTCGGCCAGCGTCAGCAACCCGGTCATCGGCCAGCTGCTGTGGTCGGAAGAGTTCAATGGCTCGACCTTGAACACGGCCACCTGGACCGCCACCGACGGCAATGGCTGCCAGATCAACCTGTGCGGCTACGGCAACGCCGAGCTCGAGTACTACAGCCCGAACAACCTGTCGATCGTCGACGTGCCCTTCGAGGCCGGCACGCGCGCGCTCGCGATCAAAGCGCAAAGGCAGACGGTGGGCAGTAACGTCTTCACCTCGGGCAAGCTCGACACCCATGGCAAGGTGCAGGTCCAGTACGGCATGGTCGAGATCCGCATGGCCGCGCCGAACGTCGCCACCGGCTTGTGGCCGGCCGCGTGGATGCTCGGCACCGCCGCGCAGACTTGGCCGCGCAACGGCGAGATCGACATCATGGAGCAGGGCCATAGCGCCTCGCAGCGCACGGCGGCCGGCTCGCCGTCGACCAACAACTTCGTCGGCTCGAACGTGATCACCTGGCAGCAATCGGCCTGCGTCACCGGCAACGAGAGCTGCGCCGCCTCGACCGCCTGGCAGACCAAGAACTGGTACGTCCCGAGCACCTCGCTGGCGGGCCGTTTCGTGAAATACCGCCTGTACTGGACCGAGAGCGAGATGCGCTTCACGGTGGTCGACAACGGCGTCGAGTACAACATGTACAACAACGTCCTGCCGGTCAATTCGGCCTCGCTGCAGGCGCCGTTCTACCTGCTGCTCAACCTGGCGGTGGGCGGCAACTTCACCGACGCCACCTCGGCCAGCCAGGTCACGGCGCCGCTGCCGGGCACGATGTACGTCGATTACGTGCGCGTGTATCAGCTGGACGGCAAGGGTTCGGTCAAGCTGGGCAACCAGATCCAGCCCGAAACCGGCAAGTTCGGCGTGTTCACCGATAACACGGCGGTCAACAACAAGCTGGTGGCCGGCACCAGTTCCGACATCTACCTGTGGAACAGCGCGTCGAGCGGCGCCGGCAACACCGCCCCGTACGAGGGCAGCAACGTGATCGCCTGGGCTTACACGACGCCGGGTCAGTGGTGGGGCGGCGGCGTGCAGTCGCGCCAGGCGCGCGACCTGTCCAACTTCCGCAACGGCACGCTGAAGTTCCGCATCAAGATCCCGGCCAACGTCTCGTTCAACATCGGCGTGGGCGACACCTACACCAACCAGAACTACGTCAACTTCCCGGCCAACACCACCGCCTACGGCCTGGTGCGCAACGGCGATTGGGCCCAGGCCTCGATCCCGGTCTCGACGCTGCTCGGCGCCAAGGTGGCGGCGCAGTCGCTGCTGGACGTCTTCATGATCTCGAGCGACGCCAACAACCTGCCGGGTTCGGCCTTCCAGTTCGCGATCGACGATGTCTACTATGACTCCGGCACCGCCAGCACCACGCCGCCGCCGTCCACCCTGACCTCGGTCACGCAGACCTCGGCGACGATGCTGCAGTTCACCGCCAACACCGGCAGCTGGGCCGACGTGCACTATACGGTCAACGGTGGCGCGCAGCAGAACGTGCGCATGCAGCTCGGCGGCAGCACCAACACCTACACGGCGGGCGGGCTGAAGATCGGCGACGTGGTCCAGTACAGCTTCACCTACTGGGACGCCGGCAAGAACTACGCGGTCGATACCGCCGCGCAGAGCTACACGATGCATTGATGCGAAAAAGCCCCGGACCGGACATGCGCCGGGCCGGGGCCGTTTCAGCTTCCGACGGGATTGGCCGGCCTCGCGCCGGCCTTTTTTCGTTCAGCGCCGCTCCTGCCCCTGCTGGACCGCCTGGTCCGCCGCCTGCACCAGGCGCACCTTCTCGTCGAGGCGGAAGCGCGCCGTTTCCATGCTGTCGGCGAGCGTCCCGGCCATGCCCGGCTCGACGTGATCCTTGACCCAGGCCTGCAGGGTGTCGAGCGGCACGCTGCTCCAGAACACTTCCGGCACGGTCTTGGCCAGCACGTTCGGGCGGTTGCCGGGATTGGCCGCGGTCAGCGCGTCCAGGTGCGTCGTGAACGTCGACCAGGCCAGCTGCGGGTTCTCGGCCGATAGCGTGAGCACCAGGCCCAGGCGCAGCACGTCGGCCTGCGGCGGGATCTCGGGGGAGAGCGCGATCTGCGCCGCCTGCGCCGCCAGCTGCGGATCACGTACGCGCATCAGCACCGGGTAGAAGCGCCGCACCTCGGTCTCGTTTTTCGCGCCGCGCGCGATCGCGTGCAGTTGCTCGAAGGTGGCGGCATCGGCGTTCTGCGCGACGATGGTCAGGATCGTGCCCTGGTCGTCCGGCGCCAGGCTGTTGCGGTCGGCCACGAACGCCGCGAAGCGCTTGCGTGCCTCGGCCACCACGGCCCCATCGCCCCAGGCGCCCAGGTGCGCGATCAGGGTGCGGCGCAGGCGCTGCACGCCGGCCGTTTCGTCCGGCGCCGGAGTCCAGCCCATGCGCCCGGCGACCGGCTTGACCACGCCGCGCGCCCACGCGACGAAGGCATCGTGCCCTGGCGTGCCGCGCTCGGCGCGTTCGATGGTGTCGAATGCGCCCAGCACCTGGTTCCAGGCGCGTTCGTTCGGGTTGGTGCCCATCGCCGCGGCCAGCGCCAGGTAGCGCGACAGCGGCTGCGCGCCGCTTTCGACCAGCGCCCACTCGTCGTCGAGCAGGGCGATGCGGTCGCGGTCCGGCAAGCCGGCGAACTGGCGCGTGTTCAGTTCCAGCAGGCGCTCGTCGTAGGCCACGCGGAAAAAGCCGTCGGCGTCGGCGTTGAGCGAGACCGGCTGGTCGCAGCGGCCGGCCGGGATACGCTGCTTATCCTGGGTCAGCAGCACCGATTGCGGCGTGCCGCCGGCGCCGACGCGCAGGCGCAGCGGCACCGCCCAGTGCGCGCGCGTCGTGTCCTGGCCGTGCAGCAGGAAGCGCTGCTGGCTCAGCACCAGCGTGCGCGCGTCGCCGCTGCATTCGGCCGTTGCGGTCACCAGCGGGAAGCCGGGCTGCTCGGTCCAGGCGCGCGCCAGCGCCCCGATGTCCTGGCCGCTGGCCGCACCGAGCGCGTTCCACAGGTCGGTGCTGGTGGCGTTCGAATACTGGCGCGCCTTCATGTAGGCGCGGATACCGTCGCGGAATTTGTCGGCGCCGACGTAGGCCTCGAGCATGCGCAGCACCGCTTGCCCCTTGTTGTAGATGATCAGCGGGTCGGAATTGTTTTGCGGCTGCAGCTCGTCCTCGACCGGATAGTGCACCGCGTGCGAGCCGAGGCGCGCGTCGACGCGCATCGCCGCTTCCTTGCCGGCGTCCTCGGATTCGCGCGCGTGCCAGCTCGGGTTGCGGCGGTCGGTTTCCTTGGCCGCGCCCCAGGAAGCGAAGCTTTCGTTGAGCCAGATGTCGTCCCACCAGCCCATCGTCACCAGGTCGCCGAACCATTGGTGCGCCATCTCGTGCGCCTCGATGCTGAACACCAGCTGGCGGTTGTCGATGGTCGACGTCGGCGTCAGCAGCAAGGTCTGGTCGTTGTAGGTGATCGCCCCCCAGTTTTCCATCGCGCCCTGGAAGCCGCCCGGCACCGCGATCGCGTCCAGCTTGGGCAGCGGGAAGGGGATGCCGAAGTAGTCGTTGTAGTCGAGCAGGATCTGGCGCGCGTCCTCGAGCGCGACCTTGCCGTTGTTTTCCTGGCCGCGCACGGCCCACAGGTTGATCGCGGTGTCGCCGGCGCGGGTCGAGATGCTGGCCATGTCGCCGCCGGTGAATTCGACCAGGTAGGAGGCCATCGCCGGCGAGCGCTTGAAGGTCGTGGTGGCGGTGTCGCCGTGCACCACGCGGCGCTCGATCGGCATGTTCGAGATCGCCGCCCACTTGGCCGGAACCGTCGCGCTGAGCTGGAAGCGCGCACGGAAGGCCGGCTCGTCCCAGCAGGGGAACATGCGGCGCGCGTCGGTCGCTTCGAACTGGGTCGAGAGCAGGACGTCGCGGCTGCCGTCCGGCTTCTGGAAAGGCTGGGCGAACAGGCCGCGCGGGCCGGTTTCGATCTTAGCGTCGTAGGCCAGGCTGAGCACGTGCGTGCCCGGTTTGGCCGGCGCCGCCAGCGTCACCGTGACCATCTGGCGCGTCTCGTCGATGGCGACGTTCTTGACCGGCTTGCCGTCCAGGCGCACGTTTTCGAAGCGCATGCCGATCGCATTGAACTGGATCGTGTCGCTGCTTGCCTTGAACTGCAACTTGACGGACTCGGTGCCGTGCAGCGTGCGCTTGTCGACGTCCGGCGTGATGGCGACCGTGTAGTCGAGCGGGACGACGTTCTTGGACAGGTGGCCGGGGGCCTTGGCGAACGAGAACGGCGCCTGCGACGCGTCCGGCGCCGCCTGCGCGCCCGGGTTGAACGACAAGCCGATGGCCGCGCACAAGACGGCGGTCGCGAATGGGATCCTGCGCATGGAACGACACCTCTTCGGTTGAAACGATCCAAAAACTTAGTCTTGCCTCAGGAGCATGTCAATCATAATTCAACCTGGGAAACGTTGTTTCATTACATTTCAGTGAACACAACACTCCTTTCAGAACTCTTTTGACACGAGAAAATTTTTATTAGTAAATAAATTTAAAGAGAGCTGTTTTCAGCAAATAAACGCGTAGTCAACCAAGAGAGCCAGGAAACCCATGTCGAGTCATCTGAAAATTTTGCCGCGCACGATCGCCCAGCTGGTGGCGGCCGGCGCCTTCTCCGCCACCTTCGCCGCCGGCGCGCTGGCCCAGCAGCAGCCGAGCGATCCGCAAGCCGATGGCCTGGGCGCCAACGGCCCCGTGCAGCGCGTCGAGGTCACCGGTTCCTACATCCGGCGCGCCGACGCCGAGACGACCAGCCCGGTGCAGGTCATCAGCACCAAGGAATTGAAGAATTCCGGCTACACCTCGGTCGCCGAAGTGCTGCAGCACATCACCGCCAACGGCGCCGGTACCTTGAGCCAGAATTTCACCGGCGGTTTCGCCGGTGGCGCCAGCGGCATTTCGCTGCGCGGCTTGAACGACAACGCGACCCTGGTGCTGATCGACGGTCACCGCATGACGTCGTATCCGCTGGCGGACGATGGCTCGCGCTCGTTTGTCGACATTTCCAACATCCCTTTCGATTCGATCGAGCGCATCGAGATCCTGAAGGACGGCGCTTCGGCCCTGTATGGTTCGGATGCGATGGCGGGCGTGGTCAACGTGATCCTGAAGAAAAACCTCACCGGCACGATGTTGTCGGCCGAGGGCGGCCGCGCCACCGAAGGCGGCGGCAAGACCCAGCACTTCAGCGTGACGCACGGCATGGGCGACCTCGATGCCGACGGCTACAACGCCTACGTCAGTGCCGAATACCGCCACCAGGATCCGATCTTCTACACCCAGCGCCAGGGGCGCGGCATCTGGCAGCAGCTCGACATGTCGCCTTTCGGCGGCAACAACAGCATGCCCGGGATGATCACGCCGCAAAACACGGCGCCGAACACGCTCTCGCCCTACCTGGTCAACCCGAACGTGACGCGCGTGCCGGGCGCCGACAACAGCGCGGCTTTCGCCTTCCTGCCGGGCACCGCCTGCGCCAGCTATGCCCAGCTGGCGGGCGGCGGCTGCGCCTTCACCAATCCGAACAAGGTGATCCAGCCGCGCACCGAGAACATCAACCTGCTCGCCAGCTACACGCGCAAGCTGGGCGGCGACTGGCAAGCCAACCTGAAGGCCTCGATGTTCGAGAGCCGCGCGACGCTGCCGCAGGATCCGACCTATTACCCATCGTCGTATGCCAACCAGCTGGAGATGTTGCCGGGTATCGCGCCGCACTACATCGCCGGCTCGGCGATTCCAGCGATCCGCGTACCGGCCAACTACCCCGGCAATCCATTCGGCGTGCCGGCCATGCTGCGAGGCGCCATCCCGGGCGCGCCCGAGCATGACGTCATTACCGATTCGAAAGCCTATCGCCTGGTGGCCGATTTCACCGGCAGCCTGGGCGCTTGGGACCTCGATTTGTCGTTCGGCTATACCCGCGACAACCTGGAGCGCAAGGCGCCCGGCAGCCTGAACGTGCCGGCGCTGAACGCCGCCCTGAACCGCAGCGGCACGCCGTTCTCTCTCACCAGCCCGAGCGCGGCCGACCTGGCGTCCATCACCACGACCCCGTCCTCGTTCGACACGTCCGAACTCGACTTCGCCGAAGGCCATGCGACCCGTTCGCTGGCCAAGCTGGCCGGTGGCGATCTGCAGGTCAGCGCCGGCGGCCAGATCTTCCATACCAAGCTGTCGGCGCCGTCCATGCCGAATGCCGATGGCATCACCAGCGGCGCCTACGCGTTCGGCTCCGACACGGTCAGCTCGGTGTTCGCGGAATTTAGCGCACCGGTGCTCAAGAGCCTCGAACTCGACGGCGCCGTGCGCTATGACCACTACAAATTGGCCGGCAACTCGACCACGCCGAAGGTGGCCTTCAAGTTCACGCCCAACGAAGTGATCGCCTTGCGCGGCACCCTCGCCAAGGGCTTCCGCGCGCCGGGTCCGGCCGAGAACGGCAACTCGGCCAGCAGCGGCGGCGTGGGCAACGCCGCCGATCCGATCCTGTGCCCGGGCGGCTACCGGCCGGATGGCCGCTATCCGGTCGGCACCGTGATCGCATCGTGCAACGCGTCACTGATCGGCCTGACGACGACCAACCCCGACCTGAAGCCGGAGCACTCGGTGTCCGCGACGCTGGGCGTGATCCTGGAACCGGTGCGCGGCTGGAGCACGACGCTCGACCTGTACCAGATCACGGTCAACGACCAGATCGTCGGCGGGCCGTTGTCGGGCACGCCGGTGCGCCTGGCGCCGGCCCCCGGCGATTGCGCGGACGGCAACGGCGGCACCGTCACCTGCACGCCGGCGATCGGTCGCATCGCCTACTATCCGGCGACGCCGATCAACGCCAACAGCACCCGCACCCGCGGCCTGGAACTCGACACCCGCTACCGCTGGAACCTGGGCAGCTACGGCCGCTTGCGGACCGAATTGCAGTACACCCACGCGTTCAGCTACGTGATGACGATCGCGGGACAGGCGTATGAGCTGGCGGGCGGCCACGGCCCGGCGGGCATCGGCGCCGACACCGCCAATCCAAAGGATCGCGCGCAGCTGGAATTCGAATGGGAACGCGGCGCGCTGGACGTCGCCACCACGCTGCACTGGACCAAAGGCTACGATCTGACCGACCCGACCAGCGGCCAGCTGACCTGCGCCGACGGCGGCACGATGAATGGCGTCTTCCCGAGCGGGAATACGCCGGACCAGTTCTGCCGCGTCCACGGTTTCCTGGAGACCGACCTGACCGTGAACTACAAGGTCGATCCGAAGTGGACCCTGCACGCATCGGTCACCAACCTGTTCAACCAGCAGCCGCCGGTGGACGTCAGCACCTACGGCAGCGGCTATCCGTACAACCTGTCGCTGCATTCGGCGGGCGCGGTCGGCCGTTTCTTCAACGTCGGTGCGAATTACCGGTTCTGAGCCGGATCGCGGACGAAAAAAACGCCGGGCTGTCCCGGCGTTTTTTATTCACCCAGCCGGTTCATTCGGCCAGTTTATTCAGCCAGCTGCGCGCGCACCCGCGCGATGGCCTGGCGCACCTGGTTCGGCGCGGTGCCGCCCACGTGGTCGCGCGCGGCAACGGAGCCTTCCAGCGTCAGCACGGCGAACACGTCGTCGTCGATCAGCGCCGAGAATTCCTGCAGGCGTTCGAGCGGCATCTCGGACAAATCGCAGCCGGCGACGTCGCAGGCGCGCACCGCGTGCGCCACGGCCTCGTGGGCATCGCGGAACGGCAGGCCCTTCTTGACCAGGTAGTCGGCCAGGTCGGTCGCGGTGGCGTAGCCCTGCAGCGCGGCGGCGCGCATGTTCTCGGCCTTGACGCTGATGCCGGCCGCCATGTCGGTAAAGATGCGCAGGGTGTCCAGCACGGTGTCGACGGTGTCGAACAGCGGTTCCTTGTCTTCCTGGTTGTCCTTGTTGTAGGCCAGCGGCTGGCCCTTCATCAGCGTGAGCAGGCCCATCAGGTGGCCGTAGACGCGGCCGGTCTTGCCGCGCGCCAGCTCGGGCACGTCCGGGTTTTTCTTCTGCGGCATGATCGACGAGCCGGTGCAGAAGCGGTCGGCGATGTCGATGAAGCCGACACGCGGGCTCATCCACGTCACCAGCTCTTCCGACATGCGCGAGATGTGCATCATCAAGACCGATGCGGCTGCCGTGAACTCGATCGCGAAGTCGCGGTCCGACACAGCATCGAGCGAGTTGTGGCTGACGTCCTCGAAGCCCAGGGTCTTGGCCACGCGCAGGCGGTCGATCGGAAAGGTGGTGCCGGCGAGGGCGGCGGCGCCCAGCGGCAGGCGGTTCACGCGGCGGCGCGTGTCCGCCATGCGCTCGGCGTCGCGGCCGAACATCTCGACATAGGCCAGCAGGTGGTGGCCGAAGGTCACCGGCTGCGCCACCTGCAGGTGCGTGAAGCCCGGCATGATGGTATCGAAGTGCTGCTCGGCCAGATCGGTCAGGGCGCCACGCAGCCCCTTCAGCAAGGCCAGCACGTCGTCGATGGCGGCGCGCATGTACAGGCGGATGTCGGTCGCCACCTGGTCGTTGCGGGAACGGCCCGTGTGCAGGCGCTTGCCGGCATCGCCCACCAGTTCGGTCAGGCGCTTCTCGATGTTCAGGTGCACGTCTTCCAGGTCGAGCAGCCACTCGAACTGTCCGGCTTCGATCTCGCCGCGGATCTGGGCCATGCCGCGTTCGATGTCGGCGCGGTCCTGGTCACTGATGATGCCCTGCGCGGCCAGCATCTCGGCGTGCGCCAGCGAGCCCTGGATGTCGAACAGCGCCAGGCGCTTGTCGAAGAACACGGAGGCGGTGTAGCGCTTGACGAGATCGGAAACGGGTTCGGTGAAGCGGGCCGACCAGGCTTCGGCTTTTTTGGACAGTTGTGCGGTCATGATGAAGGAGGGGGTGAGAGTGCTCGGATTTCCTGATTATAAACTGTGCACCCAGGCTCGGACGACCGTGCGGTGGTCAGCATGGTTCGCACGATTGGCGGAATCGTCCTGATCACGGCGATCGGCGCTAGAATTGGCTTTTTTACCAGATTTAACGATTTGGCCTGTCCATGATTCCAACAACCAACGACTCGAGTTTCCGCGTGAGTACCGACCGCACCAAGCTCGACGTCCCGATGATCTACCGCTTCCTGAGTGAGAGTTCGACCTGGGCCGTAGGCATTACGCGTCCCGTGGTCGAGCGCGCGATCGAAAGCTCGCTGTGCTTCGGCGGCTATATCGACGGGCGCCAGATCGCCTACGCGCGCGTGGTCACCGACTATGCCACCACGGCCCACCTGTGCGACGTGTTCGTGCTGCCCGAATACCGCGGCCACGGCTATGCCAAGCAATTGATCCGCGTGGTGATGGAGCATCCGAGCCTGCAGGGCCTGCGCCGCTTCACCCTCAATACCAGCGATGCGCACAGCCTGTACGAGCGGTTCGGCTTCACGCCGCTGCAGCGTCCGGACATGGCGATGGAACTCGTCTTGCCGAATATCTATCTCTCCTGACTCAGCTCTCCTGATTCGCCTCAACACGGCGCCGCTCCTCTACAATCAGGCTAACGAGGTCGGTGTCGCCTCAAACGTGGGAGAGGAGTCCATGATCCGGTTTGCTTTCCGTGCCGCCCTTGCGCTGTCAATATTGCTTTGGACCTCTTTAGCGATGGAAGCAGCAAATGCAGCCGACAACAGTCAAACCAAGGGAACGCTGGTCATCATCGGCGGCAACCTGCGGCCTGCCAACGCGCCGGTATGGGAGCGCATCATCCAGCTGGCCGGCGGCAAAGGCGCACGCATCGCCGTGTTCCCGTCGGCCGCCGGCTTTCCTGAAAAAGACGGCAAGAACCTGGTGCGCCGCCTCAACGCTTACGGCGCGCAAGCCTTTTTCGTGCCGGTCGCCGTCAAATTGTCCGGTAGCGACTACCGGGTTGCGGCCGACGACCCCAAGCTGGCCGACCTGGTGCGCTCGGCCAACGGCGCCTTCTTCGCCGGCGGCGACCAGAGCCGCATCACGCACGCGCTGCGCCACGATGACGGCAGCAACACCCGCGTGCTCGACGCCTTGTGGGACATGTACCGGCGCGGCGGCGTGATCGCCGGGTCGAGCGCCGGCGCCGCCATCATGAGCAGCACGATGTTCGGCCGCCCGCGCGCGGTGCTGGCCACGCTCAAGCTGGGTGTGGAAGAGGGCAAGGAAATCACCGACGGCCTGGGCTTCATCGGCGACGACGTTTTTGTGGACCAGCACCTGTTGGTGCGCGGCCGCTTCGCGCGCATGCTGCCGGCGATGCTGAAAAAGGGCTACAAGCTGGGCCTGGGCATCGACGAGGACACGGCGATGGTCGTGCTGCCCAACCGCGACGTCGAAGTGGTCGGCTACAAGGGTGCGCTGGTGCTCGACCTGGTCAACGCCACCGTGCACGAAGGCGCCTTCAACGTCAGCGGCGTGCGCGTCAGCTACCTCGACAACGGCGACCGCTGGAACATCGCCACCCACGAGTTCACGCCCTCCGAAGACAAGGCCGACGGCAAGCTCGACCCCTCGCGGCCCTACTACCGCGAACCCCTGTTCTCCGCCGACATCCTCGGCAACAGTACGGTGGTCGATTTGATGAGCAAGCTGATCGACAGCGACCAGCCGGAAGCCATCGGCATCACGCTCGGCAGCCCGAACGGCGTGCAGCCGGATCTCGGCTTCGAGTTCCGGTTCACGCGCACGGGGGACAGCGTGGGCTACCAGTCGGCGTCGACCGATGCGTATTCGATCGTGAATCTGCGCCTGGATATCCGCCCGATTCTGATCCGGCGGCCGCTGTACCAGTACAAGCAGTAAGCACGCCGGCGCCTGCGCGGCTCACGGGCGCCAGCGGCTGGCGAGCTGGATGCCTGGACCGTGGCGGTCTGCGAGCGCGATCAAACCCTTGGCGATGACCAGCACGATCACGATGCCGATACTGTCCCCGCTGATCATCACCCCGAGGCCATGCCAATCCACGACGCCGGTCTCCACCCACATGAACGCGTGATGGGAAATCGGACTCATGACTCCGCACAGCACGCTGGTGAACAGCAGCCGCGGCATGGTCAATCCCTGGAGGCGCGGCCCCAGGTTGAACCAATGTTTGGCAAACAGATAGGCAAGATAAGGCCCGAGCGCGCCCGCCACGGCGCCGCTCCATGCACGGGCATCGGTGTGAAAATCGAAATGCTGGAAGTTGAGGTAAAAGCCGGCCAGCAGCAGGCCTTCGAAGCCGGCAAATCCGAACAGCAGCGTCGCCAGCAGCCGGATCCCGGCCGGCATGAATACCCAATTGATGCCACTGCTGTGTTCAAACTGGATGAACAAAAGCTCGTTGAAGCGGTTTAGCGCGAGGAAAACCAGCATCGTGACGGCGATGTCGCCGAGGTGCCTGGCGGCTTTGCTTGTCCAGTCGGTCATCGGCGCTCGAGATTACGTTGATTGCACTTCAAGGTCAGCTTGCTCCGCTTGCCATCTCGGAAAACGTGGAACAGATCATGGAGCCGGGTCTTTCACGACCTTATATTTGGCAAAATTTTTCCAGCTCCCATCCGATTGCATCGCATCCAGCACAAAGGTCCAATAAGCACCATCGGGATGAAAGGTGAACGTATCGCGCAACTGCCCATCTTCGTAGGGGAAGGTGAAAACCAGGGTATTTTTATCGATGTAACCGGTTCCATGAGGAATCGAGCTCTTGGCCCCGAAGCTGTCCAGCCAGTGCACGATGACGGTTTTCGATGCTTTATCATAAGCAATAGAGACGTTGGCAGCATACTTTGCAGGCACTTGAACGTCCTGCATCCGCAGTTCTGTGAATGCCCCCAATAAAGTCGGGTTGGCCTGCATGGAATAGGTGACGGCCCTGCCTCGAACATCTCCGAACATCGTCCACTTGCCGTCCAGTTTTTCCAGCAAATCCGGACGGACGGCTTGGTTCTGTGCGTGTGTGCTACCAGCGCAAGACAACAACAAGGAATATGAAACGGCTTTTGTCAGCTTCATGTAAAAGGGAGTCATCTCTTCTTTGCGGTTATCGAGTTAGTCAGGTAAGCGAGTGACGGCTCCCGGTCGATCGCGGACTAAACCTGCGTCTGTATCTGGCCCATTCGGAATCTATTCGATCCTGCGTACTACCTGCATTCCCCCACATTCTCCCTGAGCACCTTGAACTGCGCAGCCAGCATCGGCGGATTCGGATCGTGTCCCGCGCGCGGCACCAGCACATATGCCTTGCGCGGCGCTTCGATGCTGTCGAAATAAGGCCTGGTCGACGCCGGCATCGTCAGCAGATCCTGCGCGCCCTGCAGCATGTACACCGGCATGCCGAACTCCGGGCCCAGTTTGTAGAAATCGAGACGCGAAGCGATGCCGTCGCCTTTCCAGCCGACGAACTGCAGCCAGGAATAATCCTCGCCGGCCGTGTAATTGGTCTCGTATTGGGCGCTCGTGTAGCGCGCCGACGATGGCGTCATCCAGGATTTCGGAATCGGATCGGTACTCGTCGCTTCGTACTTGCGCAGCACGCGGCGCAGGATGCCCGGGTTGCGGGGATTGGTCCACGGCGGCGGGCCGAGCGCGTCGAGCTTGGCGATCGAATCGTGGTCGCCGGCTGCGCGCGCCAGCGCCATCGCCGCCTCGTAGCTGGGGCGCTGCATCGCCGCTTCCGAGACGATCTGCGAGGTGCCGACGTAGGCGCAGAACGACGCCGGGCTGGCCTTGACCATGAACACGCTCAACGCCGAGCCCCACGAGCTGCCCATCAGGATCACCTGGCGCCGCTGGAAGCGTTTCATGGCCCAGTGCGCGACCTCGATGCCGTCGTCGCGCAGCTGTTCGATGCGCAGTGGCACGTCATCGGTCAACTTGTTGCGTGCAAACGTCAGGCCCGAGCCGCGCTGGTCCCATTGGACGATGGTGTAGTCGCGCTCCCATTCCTTGTACATGTGGTCGGTGTACGGCGTTTCCGGATTGCCGGGGCCGCCGTGCACATGCAGGATCACCGGGTTACTGCAGCTGTCGCCCTTGACCTGCACCCATTGCTCGATGCCGCCGATGGTGACGTAGCCTTCCTCGTCGATGCGCTGGCCAGCCGTGGTGCAGGCCGCGCTCGACAGGTGCGGCGCGTCGTCGCCGGCAGTCTGGGCGTGCGGCGCGAATGCGGCCACGGTCAAACTCAAGCTGGCAAGTGCAATCAGCCGCAGCGGCATGCGATTCTCCATGGGTAGCGATGGAGCATCGTATTGCCGCTGTGAATATAAAGTCAATGCGGGATGGATAAGCGTCTCGACGCCACGATCACCGGGCAGGGGCCTCGGGCTGATCAAGCTTCGGCGCCGCCGGACTACAATGTGCTACTCAAATGACTTTGCAAGGAATGCAATGCGCCGATTCCTGTCCAGGCTTTCCGCCGTAACGCTGACGCTGACGCTGCTCGCCACCGGCGCCGCGGCGGCCGCATCGCAGCCGACAAGCCCGCCCGCCACTGTCCGCCTCGACTACATCCACAGCGGCAACACCCTATCCGAGCAATACGCCATCGAGCGCGTGTTGATCGAACCCTTGCCCTGGCCGGGCGACATGTCACAGCCCTTCGACGACACCAATCGCGGCAACAACCGCGTCGAAGTGGCCGATGCCAAGACCGGCGCGCTGCTGTACTCGCGCGATTTCTCGACCGTGTTCGGCGAATGGAAGAGCACGGACGAAGCCAGTAAACTCAGCCGCGGCTTCCACGAGTCGGTGCGATTTCCCAAGCCGGACCGTCCCGTGCGCGTGCGCATCCTCAAGCGCGACGAGCGCAACCAGTTTTCGGTCGCCTGGAGCGTCGACGTCGATGCCGACGCCCAGGACGTGGTGCGCAAGCAGCCGCCGGCCCCAGCCAAGCCGATCCCGATCCATCTCGGCGGTCCGTCGCCGCAAAAGGTCGATCTGCTGATCCTGGGCGACGGCTACACGCAGGGCGACATGAAGAAGTTCGAGCAGGATGCGCGCCGGCTGACGCAACACCTGTTCGAGGTCTCGCCGTTCAAGGAGCGTGCGAACGATTTCAATGTCTGGGCGATGGCGGTGCCGAGCCAGGAATCGGGCGTTTCGCGGCCGTCGACCGGCGTGCACCACGCCTCCGCGCTGGGGGCGCGCTACGACATCTTCGGCAGCGAACGTTACGTGCTGACGCTGGACAACCGCGCGCTGCGCGACATCGCCCAGTATGCGCCCTACGAATTCATCGAGATCCTGGTCAACAACGACACCTACGGCGGCGGCGGCATCTTCGGCCAGTTCAGCACGGCCGCGGCGAGCAACGAATGGGCCAACTACCTGTTCGTGCACGAGTTCGGCCATCACTTCGCCGGCCTGGCCGACGAGTACTACACCTCGCCGGTGGCGTACCAGTCGAGCGGGGCGCGGATGGAACCGTGGGAGCCGAACGTGACCGCGCTGCGCGACCCCGAACACCTGAAGTGGAAGCGCCACGTGCAGGCCAGCACGCCGCTGCCGACGCCCTGGCCCAAAGCCGAGTACGAAGCCTATTCGCGCGCATACCAGCAAAAGCGCGCGGCCTTGCGAGCGGCCAACCGGCCGGAGTCGGAGATGAACGCGCTGTTCCGCGACGACCTCGCGCGCACGCGCGAGCTGTTCGCCGGCGCGCGCTACCGCACGGCGATCGGCGCGTTCGAGGGCGCCAACTACGAGGCCAGCGGCTACTACCGGCCGGCAATGCAGTGCATCATGTTCGACCGCAGCGAGCAGTTCTGCCAGGTCTGCCGCGACGGCATCAGCGAGATCATCGACCTGTACGCTCGCCCAGCCGGAAAGAAATAGTTACATCGCAACACGGTGCCTGGGTGCGGTGCCGAACAGATGCACCCGGGCGGCCCTCCTATTCTCGTTTCACTATCAAAACAGCATAGAAAGCGAGAACATCATGAACCATCACAAGACCCTCATCGCCCTGACCAGCCTGCTGATCGCCGGCTCGGCCTTCGCCCAGACCCAGGAAACGGCCAAGCCGCAACACGAGTCGCAGCGTCACAGCTCGGCCAACTCGCCCGCCATCGGCCAAGCCGTGTCGGGCAACAACTCGACCGCAGCGGGCACCTCGGGCACCGGCCTGCGCACCGACGGCACGGCCAACACCGGCTCGGCCCATACCGGCCAGGCGCTGGAAGCGGCCGGCGTCAACAGCAAAGGCCAAGTCACCGGCAAGAGCACCACGGTCATCGGCAGCAAGGGCGACAACGTCAATGCCCAGGCCACCAACACGACTTCGCCGAACAACAGCGATCCGAGCCCGGCTGCCAGCGGCGGACGCGGCAAGGCCGGCACCAAGGCCGAGAAGGAAGTCATGAAGGCCAATGCCCGCTCGGTGCACGAAGTGCCGGGCGACCGCATGAAGACCGATGCTTCGGTCGAGGCATCGCAGAAGAAGCACGCCAAGTCGAAAGCCAAGGGCGATCAGAAGGCTGCGCAGGCCAAGAGCGGCTCTTGAAATGTCTGGTAACAACTTAGTGCCCAGTGGAATGCACTGCGTGCGATGGCGAACAGAGCTCAGCCATACAAAGGAATATTCTGAACTCGTCGGTTAATAAAAAAGAACGGCGCCTGGCGCCACCCCACCATAACGATAGGAGTACCACATCATGAAAAAACTTCTCGCTACCCTGATCGCCGGCCTGTTCGCTACCTCGGTCTACGCACAGAACACCACCACCATGCCGGCCAACGCCCCGATGGGCTCGACCTCCGCCGACATGAAGGCGCAGGACAAGATGGACAAGGCCAACCAGAAGGAAGCCAAGGAAGTCGCCAAGGCTGACGACAAGATCAACAAGGCCGAGTCGAAAGCTTCGGAGAAGAAGTCCAAGGCCCAGGCCAAGCACGACAAGAAAGTCGCTGACGCCAACGAGAAAGTCGCCAAGGCCGACGCCGACGACAAAACCAAGGCCAGCGCCAAGGCCGAAGAGAAGATCGCCAAGGCCGACATGAAGGAACAGAAGACCGACATCGCCGCCGACGAAAAGGCGCAGAAGAAGGTCGTGGCCGCCAACGCCGACAAGGCCAAGGCACACGCCAAGTCGACCGAGAAGAAAGCCGAAGCCGTCGCCGACGCGCACAAGGCTGACGCCAAGTAATCGCTAGCTGGCCTCGCGCGCATGCGCGAGGCGCTCGGCTGAAAAAACATCGCCCCGGTGCAAGCCGGGGTCCACCTTGAGTGAGCGATGCCGCTCATCTCAGCGTGGACCCCGGCCTGCCCGGGGCGACCTTTTTGTATGACCGTCTGAGCGGCGCCGTTTAAGCGCTGTCGCCCGTGGTGCGCATCGCCAGCTCGCGCGCCTTGAGCTTGGCGCTCAGGGGCTTGCCCTTCTTGGCGCGCTTGCCGAAGTGCGGCTCGAGGCCGACGCCGAACAGCTCGACGGTGCGCGGCTTGTCGCCGGCCCAGGTGCCGACCACGTTGACGCCGCGCTGGCTGATCGGCTGCGCCGCCAGCAGCGTTTCCTTCGGCTCCAGCTCCATCAGCGTGACGCCGCGGCCGCCGTTGGTCAGCACCTTCATTTCGTCGATGCCGAACACCAGTACGCGCCCCTTTTCCGACAGGCAGGCGACGGCGCCGGCGGAGTCGGGCACCACGCGCGGCGCCAGCGGGATCGCGCCGTCGTCCAGCGTGACGAAGGACTTGCCGCCCTTCAGGCGCGTGACCATGTCGCCGGCCTTGGCGATGAAGCCGAAGCCGCTGGTGGTGGCCAGCAGCAGGCGCGTGTCGGCGTTGCCGGCGAAGTAGTACAGGATGCGTCCGCCGCCCGACAGGTCGACCAGGGTCGTGATCGGCACGCCGTCGCCGCGTGCCCCGGGCAGGGCCGCCACCGGGACGGAATAGGCCTTGCCGTTGTCGCCGATGCACAGCAGCGTGTCGACCGTGCGGCACTCGAACACGGCGCCGAGCGAATCGCCGGCCTTGAACGTGAACTGGGCCGGGTCGTGGCCGATGCCGGTACGCGCGCGCACCCAGCCTTTTTCCGAAACGATGACGGTGACCGGTTCGTCGACGACGCGCTGCTCGGCCACGGCCTTCTGCGCTTCCTCGATCAGGGTGCGGCGGTCGTCGCCGTACTGCTTGGCATCAAGCTCGATCTCGCGGATCACCAGGCGCTTCATCGACGACGGATTGGCCAGGATGTCTTCCAGCTTTTCCTTTTCGCCGCGCAGCTCGGCCAGCTCCTGCTGGATCTTGATCGCTTCCAGGCGCGCCAGCTGGCGCAGGCGGATCTCGAGGATGTCTTCGGCCTGGCGCTCGGACAGGCGGAAACGCTCGATCAGCGCCGCCTTCGGATCGTCCGAATTGCGGATGATGGCGATGACTTCGTCGATGTTGAGCAGGACGGTCTCGCGGCCTTCCAGGATGTGGATGCGGTCGTTGACCTTGCCCAGCCTGAACTCGGTGCGGCGCTTGACGGTGGTGAAGCGGTAGTCGATCCACTCCTGCAGGATTTCGCCCAGGCCCTTCTGGCGCGGACGGCCGTCGCCGCCGATCATCACCAGGTTGATCGGCGCCGAGGTCTCCAGCGACGTGTGCGCCAGCAGCATCAGCATGAACTCGGCCTGGTCCTGGTTCTTGGACTTCGGCTCGAACACCAGGCGCACCGGGGCCTCGCGGCCGGATTCGTCGCGCACGGTGTCGAGCGCGCCCAGGATGCTCTGCTTGAGCGTGAGCTGCTCGGGCAGCAGCGCCTTCTTGCCGACCTTGACCTTCGGGTTGGTCAGCTCTTCGATCTCTTCCAGCACGCGCTGGGCCGAGCAGCCCGGCGGCAGTTCGGTGACGACCGCCTGCCACTGGCCGCGCGCCAGTTCTTCGATCTTCCAGCGCGCACGCACCTTCAGCGAACCGCGCCCGGAGGCGTAGATGTCGGCGATGTTGGTGGCCGGGGTGATGATCTGGCCGCCGCCAGGGTAGTCCGGGCCCAGTACCATCGTCATCAGCTCGGCGTGGGTGATCTTCGGATTGCGGATCATCGCGACCGCCGCGGCGGCCACTTCGCGCAGGTTGTGCGACGGGACTTCGGTGGCCATGCCGACCGCGATGCCCGACGCCCCGTTCAGCAGCAGCATCGGCAGGCGCGCGGGCAGGGTGCGCGGCTCCTCGACCGAACCGTCGTAGTTCGGCTGGAAGTCGACCGTGCCCATGTCGATCTCGTCGAGCAGCAGGCGGGAAATCGGCGTCAGGCGCGCTTCGGTGTAGCGCATCGCCGCCGCGCCGTCGCCGTCGCGCGAGCCGAAGTTGCCCTGGCCGTCGATCAGCGGGTAGCGCAGCGAAAAGTCCTGGGCCATGCGCACCAGCGCGTCGTAGACCGACTGGTCGCCGTGCGGGTGCAGTTTACCGAGCACGTCGCCGACCACGGCCGCCGATTTGCGCGGCTTGGCAGTCGGGCCCAGGCCCAGTTCGTGCATCGCGTACAGGATGCGGCGCTGGACCGGCTTCTGGCCGTCGGCCACGTCCGGCAGCGCGCGGCCTTTCACGACCGAGACCGCGTAGTCGAGGTAGGCGCGTTCGGCGAAGGTGGACAGGGTGAGCGTCTCGCCGGCGTCGCCGGCGGGCTCGTTTTGTTGTTCGAAGAGGTTCGCTTGCGTCATGGTTCAGTTTGGTTCAGATGTCCGCTTCGGTCTCGTTGCCGTGTTCTTCCAGCCAGGCGCGGCGGGCGGCGGCTTCGCCTTTACCCATCAGCATGTTGAAGCGCGCCGAGGACTCTTGCAGGTTGTAGTCGCCGAAGGCCACCGGCAGCAGGCGCCGGGTGTCCGGGTTCATCGTGGTTTCCCACAGCTGCTCGGCGTTCATCTCGCCCAGGCCCTTGAAGCGCGAGATACCCCAGCTGCCTTGCTTCAAGCCTTCTTTCTTCAGCTTGTCTTCGATGGCCAGCAGTTCGCCGTCGTCCAGGGCGTACAGCTTCTGGATCGGCTTCTTGCCGCGCGCCGGCACGTCGACGCGGTACAGCGGCGGACGCGCGACGCACACGTGGCCGTTGCGGAACAGGGCCGGGAAGTGCTTGAAGAACAGCGTCAGCAGCAGGACCTGGATGTGCGAGCCGTCGACGTCCGCATCGGACAGGATGCAGATTTTGCCGTAGCGCAGGCCGGTCAGGTCCGGATTGTCGTCCTGGCCGTGCGGGTCGACGCCGATCGCCACCGCGATGTCGTGGATCTCGTTGTTGGCGAACAGGCGGTCGCGGTCGGTTTCCCAGGTGTTGAGCACCTTGCCGCGCAGCGGCAGGATCGCCTGGTATTCCTTGTCGCGGCCCATCTTGGCCGAGCCGCCGGCCGAGTCGCCCTCGACCAGGAACAGTTCGTTGCGCGTGATGTCGGTCGATTCGCAATCGGTGAGCTTACCCGGCAGGACGGCCACGCCCGAAGATTTCTTTTTTTCGACTTTCTGTAGCGAGCGCAGGCGCGATTGGGCCTGCTTGATCACGAGTTCGGCCAGCTTGCGGCCGTATTCGACGTGCTGGTTCAGCCACAGCTCGAGCGGCGGTTTGGTGAACGTCGAAACCAGCTTGACGGCGTCGCGCGAATTCAGGCGCTCCTTGGTCTGGCCCTGGAATTGCGGGTCCAGCACCTTGGCCGACAGCACGAACGAGACGCGCGCGAACACGTCTTCGGGCAGCAGCTTGACGCCTTTCGGCAGCAGCGAGTGCATCTCGACGAAGTTTTTCACGGCGCCGAACAGGCCGTCGCGCAGGCCGGATTCGTGGGTGCCGCCGCTCGGGGTCGGGATCAGGTTGACGTAGGATTCGCGCACCACGGCGCCTTCCTCGGTCCAGGCCACGACCCAGGCCGCGCCTTCGCCTTCGGCAAAGCCGTCGTCGCCGCCGGCCGCGTACTGCGCGCCTTCGAACAGCGGGATCAGCGTCTGGCCGTTGTTGGCGGTCTGCGCCAGCGCTTCGGTCAGGTAGCCGCGCAGGCCTTCGTCGTAGCGCCAGGTCTGGACGTCGCCGGTCTTTTCGTTCTTGAGGGTGACGGTCACGCCCGGCAGCAGCACGGCCTTCGAGCGCAGCAGGCGCTGCAGCTCGGCCATCGGGATGTTGGGCGAATCGAAGTATTTGCCGTCCGGCCAGGCGGTGACGCGCGTGCCGTTCTTCTTGCCGCCGCGTTCCGCCGGCGCGGAGCTCAGGGGTTCGACCACGTCGCCGGCTTCGAAGGCCAGCTTGTGCATGCCGTTGCCCTGGTCATCCTTGCGCCAGACGGTGATTTCCAGGCGCTTGGACAGCGCATTGGTGACGGACACGCCGACGCCGTGCAGGCCGCCCGAGAACGCATAGGCGCCGCCCGAACCCTTGTCGAACTTGCCGCCCGCGTGCAGGCGCGTGAAGACGATCTCGACGGTCGAGACGCCTTCTTCCGGGTGGACGCCGACCGGGATGCCGCGGCCGTCGTCCTCGACCGTGACCGAGCCGTCGGCGTTCACCGTCACGTCGATGTTCTTGCAGTGGCCACCCAGCGCCTCGTCGGAGGCGTTGTCGATCACTTCCTGGATGATGTGCAGCGGATTTTCCGTGCGGGTGTACATGCCCGGACGCTGCTTGACGGGCTCCAGTCCCTTGAGGACACGGATGGATGATTCGCTGTAATCGGTCGGATTCTTTTTGGTGGCCATGCTGGATATTCAATCAATCGAATGCTGCGCATTCTATCTTGTCGCGCGGAAATGGGAACGTCAAAAAATGAGGCACCGGGCCGTCTTGGCGGCTATGCAACGTGGTTCGACGCGATAAGACTGTATGGAAATACAGTATTTTTGCCTGTCGGGCGCAAGTTTGCAAGCGATGAATGTGCGTTTTCTCAAGGTTGTCACGAATGCGCACGGGCTCGGGCGCACTCTGCAAGATGGGGGCGAAGCGCGTTGCCGCAAGTTTTCACGGCCCTGTCACCGCTGCCGGGATGCCATTTTTTCGATTCCGAATCGTGCGCGGCCATGGCAGGGCTATATTTAAATCATGGCAGAGGACAACGCAGACGACAATGGCAGCGCCGACAAGGCCGGCCCGCCACGCGTGCCCGACCGGCGCGCCGGCGGCGGCGCTTCGCGCTATCTGCGTCCGGGCGACACGCCCTGGAGCCTGGCCGGCCGCGTGCTGCGCTCGCGCTGGCGCGCACTCGGTGACCGCCTCGGCCGCGACTTCATGCGGCGCACGCTGCGCATCGGCGTCTCGGCGCGCATCTACCACCCCGAGCCGGGCGCCGTCGGCCTGCGCAGCAAGAACCTGCAGTACCTGGAAGAGTCGATCGCGCAATGGGTGATGTCGCGCGACGTGCTGGTCTTCATGGTGCCGACCGTGAACACCAGCGGGCTGCTTCATCCTAGCAACATCACGCTGCGCCACTACGCGCGCCACCTGGACGGTCTGGTGCTGCAGGGCGGGGCCGACGTCTCGCCGACGACCTATGCCGAATCGCCGAGCCGCCCCGAATGGAGCGGCGACCGCGCGCGCGACGTGTACGAGCTCGAGCTGCTGCACGAATTCGTCGAAGCCGGCAAGCCGGTGCTGGGCATCTGCCGCGGTTGCCAGCTGATCAACGTCGCGTTCGGCGGCACGCTGTACCAGGACGTCGCGACCGACCTGCCCGGGGCCCAGGCCCATGTACACGAGGATTACGACGCGCACCGGCATGCGATCGTGTTCCCGCCCGGTTCCTCGCTGGGCAAGATGTTTCCCGACCAGCGGCGGCCGACCGTCAATTCGATCCATCACCAGGCCGTGAAGGACCTGGGACGCGACATCCTGGTCGAGGCGATGTCGGATCCGGATGGGGTGGTCGAGGCGATCCGTTACCAGCGTGCGCCGTTCGTGATGGGGCTGCAGTGGCATCCGGAGTTTCATCGTGCCAAGGGGACGGCGCTGCTGGATTGCACGCCGGTGCTGGATGCGTTCTTGCGAGCGGCGCGTGAAACCCGGTTGTAAAACGTACCTGATCAGGATGTTTATTTTCTTTCTCACAACATCATGTGATAAGATTAATATCCTCGTTACATAGCCCATCGGTACCCGTGAGCCGCTGGCTCTTTCGGCACGGGGGATTTTCGATACCGGCGCAGCCCGGGAAGGGCTGTGTGCCGTGCTTGGCATTGACACAAATTCGTTCATCGTCATTTCCGCTGCATTCGGGTTGTTGTGCGGTTTCCTGTTCTTTGCCTTGCGCGTCGGCTTTCCGAAGTCGATCAGCGGCCTCTCCGAATGGGGCTGGGGATGCCTGCTGATGGTATTCGCCGCATGCGGCTTCACCTCGCGCGGCACCCTTCCGGTGCTGTTCCACAGCTTCCTGCCGAACCTGCTGATCCCGGCGGGTGTCGTCGCCATGAACCGCAGCCTCGGCCTGTTCGGCGCACTGAAACAGCGCGGACGGCTCTTTCTGACGCTGCTCGGCGCCACCGCGCTGGCGCTGGCGTGGGTCACCTTCGTCGACGACGACTACCGGGCGCGGGTGATTCTCGTCAGCGGCCTGCTGACCGTACTGTTCGGCGCCTGCGCCGTATCGATCGCCCGCTACCGCGTCAAGCGGTTCGCCGAATGGTTCACCTGCACCATCTACGCAGGCACGGCGCTGGTCATGCTCGTGCGCTGCGTTTCCGTGCTCATGGCCGCGGGTACGCTCTCGCTGAAAAACGATAAATCGGTGATTCACGACATCTATATTTCGTCGTTCCCGTTCTCGCTGGTGGCGATGAGCCTGGGATTTCTGCTCATGGTCAACCGTGCACTCCAGCACCGCCTCGAATCGCAGGCGCTGCATGATCCGATGTCGGGCGCCTACCGGCGTGACGCTTTCCTCGACGTGCTCGAGCGCGAGATCGGCGTGGCGCGGCGCCGCGGTGCGCCGCTGTCGCTGTTGATCATGGACCTGGACAATTTCAAGGCCATCAACGACACGCACGGCCACCTGACCGGCGACAAGGTCATCGCCGATTTTGCCGGCCGGGCGATGGCGCTGCTGCGCACCCACGACATGATGGGCCGTTATGGAGGCGAAGAGTTCGTGGTCCTTCTGCCACACACCGGCCTCGAGGCTGCGCAAGACATCGCCGAGCGTATTCGAAGTGGCATTGCAGAATCGATCGCACAAGGCGTGCCGAAGTACACCGTCAGCATCGGCGTTGCCAGTCTTGGCGCCGACCGCCCGGATACCGCCTCGCTCATCGATGCCGCTGACAAAGCGCTGTATCAGGCAAAGCGTTCCGGCAAAAACCGGGTCGTGCCGGCAGCGGTATAGCCTGCCGGCGAACCTGCGCATGCACGCTTGAAAATCGCTTGCCTTCCTCAGTTCCCAGTCTCATAATTTGAATGAGAATCATTCTCAACAAAGGAGGCGATATGGACGATGATTTCCTGGACGATATTCCCGTTTCAAGCAGCCCGAGCACCCGCCACGCATTGTTGACGGCGGCGCTGCTGCACCTGATGTCGCAGTACACGATGCGCAGCCCGGCGGGGGCGAACAGTCCATCCGGCGCGCAAGACGAGGGCGACGGCCCCTGCGTCAAGCTGGCCGCCGTGATCGAGCGTCACCTCGACGCACTGGCGCGCCTGCCGGACGCCGAGCCGGTGCTGCGCGCCACCTGCGAGCAATTGCGCACCCGCTGGGCCGATCTGGTCGACAGCCGCATGCCGGCGCCGCCGCGGCGTGCGCTGCTGGCGCGCATCCTGCGCCCGGGGACGGGCAAGGCGGCGCTGGCGGGGTGAAGAAAACGATCAGGGCGCTGCGCCCGAGGTCTTGACGTTCAGCAGCGCCACCAGGCCCTCGTCCGACGCTTGCCGCATGTCCGCATCGGCGGCGGCGATCGCATCCGGCGTCAGCGCGCTGGCATCGCTGATGCCGAAGGCCTGGTTGCGTCCGGCGGTCTTGGCCAGGTACAGGCACAGGTCGGCTAGGTGCACCAGCTGTTCCCAGCCGGGCGCTGCCACATCGGGCGCGGCGGCCGCTTTCGGGCAGAAGCCGATCGAGACCGTCACCTGCAGCGCTTGCGCATCGACGGCGATCGGCTTACCCGACACCGCCGCCAGCAAACGCGTGCAGACCTGGCGCGTCTCCTCGGTGGCCAGGCCCGGCAGCCAGGCCAGGAATTCCTCGCCGCCCCAGCGGATCAGCACGTCCTGTTCGCGCAGCGTCGCCGACAGCCGCGCCGCGACGTTCTTCAGCACGGCGTCGCCGGCGGCATGGCCGAAGCGGTCGTTGATCGACTTGAAGTGGTCGATGTCGAGCAGCAGGAACATGCCGCCCTGCGCGCTATCCGCGACGCCCGCAGGCGCACGCCGATCCGGCGCCGCATCGGCGATGCCGGCCGCCGCATGGTGCAGCGGCACCACGTGCTCGTAAAAATAGTGGCGGTTGAACAGGCCGGTCAGCGAATCGCGCGTGCTCTGCGTGAACAGCTGCTCGTTCTTCACGTGCAGCGCGCGGTTCGCCTTGGCGACGCGCCGGTAGAGCAGGGCGATCAGCGCGACCGCGACCAGAGTCGTGGCGCTCAGCAGCACCCACAGCATGCGCTGGCGCCGGGTGTTTTCCAGCTCGGCCGCCTTGAGTTCGGCTTCGTGGTGCAGGGCAGCCAGTTCGCTCTGCTTCCTGGACAGCTCGGTCTGCTTTTTCTGGAAGGCGTGGGCGCGCTGCAGCGCCTGGTAGGCCAGCTGCTTTTCCTTGCGCCAGGCGGCCAGCGACACCGAGCCGGCCTGCTCGACCACGTTCAGCGCGGCGTCGCTTTCGCCGACCTGGTTCAGCACATGGCCATAGTCGAGCAGCATGCGCACGTAGCGTTCGTCGTTGACCAGGCCGTCGAGCGCGCGTTCCGCCTTGGTCTTGCCATCGGTGACGTCGCCCAGGTAGATCTCGGCCATGCCGAGCTGGAACGTGGCCAGCTGGATGCCATGCTGGTCGTCGAGCTGGCGCGACAGGCGCAAGGCGGTGCGGCTGGCGCGCTGCGCCTCGCGGTAGCGCTTGGCCTGGATGTTCAGTTCGGCCAGGTTCGCCAGCGGGACCGCAAGGCGTTCCTCGGCATGCAGGTCCTGCAGCGTGGCGACTGCGGTTTTCAATGCCGCTTCGGCGCGGCTGCCGCGGCCGATGCGCGCGGCGATGGCGTACTCGGACAGCTTGGCGCGCGCCAGCTGGGCCGGCACGCCGCCGTTCTCGGCCAGGGCGACCAGTTCGTCGGTGAGTTCGAGGGCCTGCTGGTCGTCGCCGACCGCGGCCAGCTGGCGCGCCTGTTCGCGCAGCGCCATCGACAGCGCGTCCGGATCGCTGGAGAAGCGCGCCAGGGCGAGGGCGCGCGCGACCAGTTCCATGCCGTCGGCGCTGCGGCCTTCTTCCTCGGCGATCAGGCCTTGCGTGACCAGCACCTTGGTCTGCAGGTAAGCGTCGCGCGTGGTCGAGGCGAGTTGTTCCGCCTGCTGCACGAGACGATGCGCGGTGTCCTGGTCGTGCATGAAATCGGACAGCGCGAAGCCGTGTTCCAGCATCGCCCGGGCCAGCAAGGCGTCGTCATGCTCGGCGCGCGCGAGGTTTTCCGCCTGGATGGCAAGCTCGAGCGCCTTGCGCTTGTGGCCCTGCCAATAGTAGGCGGGGCCCATCTCGGCCAGGACCTGGCCCAGTTCGCGTCCACTGCGCCCGATCTTGAGCAGCTCGAGCTGCCGCAGCGCCTCGCTCGGCGCGACGTAGGCTTGTTCGCGGGCGACGGCAAGGTCGCGGGTAAAATCGTCGCGCGCGGCATCGGCATGCGCCGAGACTGTCCAGTACAAGGACAGCAGCCCTACCAATAATCGGCGCTTGGCCATATCTCCTCCACATCAGCTCTGCAATAGTAACACCCGGAAACTATACATTCCACAATTCAACTTGAATCTTGGCGATTTGAACTGTGGTATGTGCAACAAAATGCATCTTTGTTACTCTTCATTGCTGGAACTGCATTGAGGATCGACACGGCCTGAATTGATGTGTCACCCACATAGTATTGAAAGAATATTTGAGTGGTCAAAAAATCATTGCTTTGTGCAAGATGAGCAATCTCGGTTACAGGCGATTTGGTAAAAGCGGAATGGCAAGCCGTCGCCAGTCTTAACAAAATGATCGTTTTAACAAGGTCGTGGCTGACCCGGCGTGCCATTCGATTGGCATGTTCGATTCGCACTCAGATAGAATGGCCCGCAATGACCCAACGACCTCCTCGATCCAATCCGGCGTCGGCCGTCGGCCCCACGCCTGTGCGCGCGCACGTGCGCCTGTCCGCGCAGGTGCTGACCTGCCTGGTGCTGTGCCTGCTGGCCGGACTCATTCTTTACTTCACGCGCGAGCGTCCCTGGCGCCTGTTCAGCCAGCCGCTCGACCCGCTGTGGCAGTTGCTGATCGGCCAGGGCCTGGCGCTGGTGGCTGCCGGCGCATCGTGGCTGCTGTATCGGCGTTCGGCCGATTCGGAAGCGAGCATGCGCACCGTGGCCAGCTATGCGCGGCTCGACCTGCGCGGCCACAACCCGCTGTGGATCGCACTGTGCGCCGCCGTCGGCGAGGAGCTGCTGTTCCGCGCGGCGCTGCAGCCGCTGTTGGGTGTGTGGATCGTGTCGGTGCTGTTCCTCGCGTCGCACGTGCCGGTCTACCGTTTGAAGCGCCTGGACAAGCCGGCGCTGGTGCAGGCGGCCGGCGTATTCCTTGCCAGCGTGGCGCTCGGCACCATCTACCAGTATGTCGGCCTGCTGGCGGCGATGCTGGTGCACCTGTGGATCGACATCGTCGGGCTGCTGGTGGTGCGCAGCGTGATCCAGGCGCGCGATTGAAACTTACTTGCTCAGCAGCCGCATCGCCCGTTCCAGCCCGTCGATCGTCACCGGGAACATGCGGTTGTTGAGGATCTGCCGGATGATGGAAATGGACTGCCGGTAGTTCCACAGGTGCTCGGGCTCGGGGTTGAGCCAGGCGAATTTCGGAAAGGCGCTGCAGCAGCGCGCCAGCCATTCGGCGCCGGCCTCCTCGTTGTTGTACTCGACCGAGCCGCCCGGCGCCAGGATCTCGTACGGGCTCATGGTGGCGTCGCCCACGAAGATCAGGCGCGTGTCGGGCGGGTAGGTGCGCAGCACGTCCCAGGTCGGGAAGCGTTCGCTGTGGCGGCGCCGGTTGTTCTTCCACAGGTGGTCGTAGACGCAGTTGTGGAAGTAGAAGAACTCCATCGTCTTGAACTCGGACTGGGCCGCCGAAAACAGTTCCTCGGTGCGTTCGATGTGGTCGTCCATGCTGCCGCCCACATCCAGCAGCATCACCACCTTGATGCGGTTGCGCCGCTCGGGCTGCATGCGGATGTCGAGCCAGCCGGCGTTGTTGGCGGTCGAGCGGATCGTGTCCTCGAGCGCCAGCTCCTCGTGCGCGCCCACGCGCGCGAAGCGGCGCAGGCGGCGCAGCGCGACCTTGATGTTGCGCGTGCCCAGTTCGCGCTCGGCATCGTAGTCGCGGTACGAGCGCTGGTCCCACACTTTCACCGCGCTGCGCTTGCCGCCCTGGCCGCCAATGCGGATGCCTTCCGGGTTCGCGCCGCCATTGCCGAACGGCGAAGTACCGCCGGTGCCGATCCACTTGCTGCCGCCTTCGTGGCGCTCCTTCTGCTCCTTCAGCAGTTCCTGCAGGCGCGCCATCAATTTGTCGTAGCCGAGTTTTTGCAGCTCGGCTTTCTGCTCGGGCGTCAGCTCGCGCTCGAGCCGTTTGACAAGCCAGTCGAGCGGAATCTCCGCCTTAGTATCGAACACCGTCTCGATGCCTTTGAAGTAGGCGCCGAAGGCCTTGTCGAACTTGTCGAAATGGGGCTCGTCCTTCACCAGCGTCAGGCGCGCGAGGTAGTAGAACTCGTCGAGCGAAGGCGCGATCACGCTCTTTTCCAACGCCTCGAGCAGGGTCAGGAATTCCTTGATCGAGACCGGGACCTTGGCGTCGCGCAGCGTGAAGAAGAAGTCGATCAGCATGGCTTGCTCCGGCCTATACGGCGCGCCGGCCATCCGCGCGGTGCCGGACGAGCGGCTCAAGGCACACGCCGTTCAATTGCAGGGTGGCCGGATCGACGCGCATCATCGGTTGTGCCTCGCCATCGCCACCAGGCGCTCGAACAGGCTGACGTCCTGCTCGTTCTTCAGCAGCGCGCCGTGCAGCGGCGGCACGACTGCACGGGTGTCCTGGCTGCGCAGCGCTTCCGGCGGGATGTCCTCGGCCAGCAGCAGCTTGAGCCAGTCGAGGAATTCCGACGTCGACGGCTTTTTCTTCAGGCCCGGCACGTCGCGCAGTTCGTAAAAGCTCTGCAGCGCCGCGGCCAGCAGGTCGTGCTTGAGGTGCGGGTAGTGCACCTTGACGATGTCTGCCATCGTGTCGCGGTCGGGGAATTTGATGTAGTGGAAGAAGCAGCGGCGCAGGAATGCGTCCGGCAGTTCCTTTTCGTTGTTGGAGGTGATGATGACCAGCGGGCGGTGCTTGGCCACCACCATCTCGCGCGTCTCGTAGACGTAGAACTCCATGCGGTCGAGTTCGCGCAGCAGGTCGTTCGGGAACTCGATGTCGGCCTTGTCGATCTCGTCGATCAGCAGCACCACCGGCTCGGGCGCGGTGAAGGCTTGCCACAGCACGCCCTTGACGATGTAGTTGTGGATGTCGCGCACGCGCTCGTCGCCGAGCTGCGAATCGCGCAGGCGCGAGACCGCGTCGTACTCGTACAGACCCTGCTGCGCTTTCGTGGTGGACTTGATATGCCATTGAAGCAGGGGCATGTTCAGGGCCGCCGCCACTTCTTCGGCCAGCATGGTCTTGCCGGTGCCCGGTTCGCCCTTGATCAGCAGCGGCCGGGCCAGGGTGAGGGCGGCGTTCACCGCCAGTTTCAGGTCATCGGTGGCGACGTACTGGTCGCTGCCTTCGAAGCGTCGAGGTGCGTGCATGGGGCGTTTTTGTCGGGGATCGAGGCCTTCGAGTATATGCCAGAACACCATCCCGGAGCCGTCCGGCGCTTGGTAGACTGAGCCATATTCTTCATATAGAATCGGCCAGTCATAGTACAAATGCTAAGTTTTTGCTTTGCGGTATTCGATCCACCTAACGATTGCCAACCATGAAAACATCATTAGCTGTACTTCTGCTCGCTGCGGCGCTCGGCACCACCGGCGCGGCCGGCGCAGCCGGCCCGCTCACCACCCAGAACGCCCGCAACAAGGTCGAGCAGTGCATCGGTTGTCACGGCATCCCCGACTATAAAACCGGCTTCCCCGAGGTCTACCGCGTGCCGCGCATCGGCGGCCAGAACGCCAAATACATCGAAGCCGCGCTGCAGGCCTATAAAAAAGGCGACCGCGTGCACCCGCAGATGACGCCGACCGCCAAGCTGCTGTCGGACCAGGACATCGCCGAGATCTCTGCCTATTACGCGAACCAGAACGCCAACGGCAAATAAGGAAAGCGCCATGAAAAACGTCCCCGTTGCGCTGGCCTGCGGCGCCTTCCTGTTGTCGGTATCCCTGAACGCCTCGGCCGGCGGCGACGCCGCGCGCGGCGCCGAACTCACCAAGAAGTACAACTGCGCCTCCTGCCACGGCGCCGACTACAAGACCCCGATCGACCCGAGCTATCCCAAGCTGGCCGGCCAGTACACCGACTACCTGGTGCACGCGCTCACCTCGTACAAGCGCGGCAACAAGGGCATCAGCGGCCGCAACAACCCGATCATGGCCGGCATGGCCCAGCCGCTGTCGGACCGCGACATGCTCGACATCGCCACCTACCTGGAAGGCCTGCCGGGACCGCTCGTGACGCGCAAATAAGCCCAGGCGCGCATCGCGCTACAATAGCGGCTTCCGATCGTGAAATCCCTCAGCCTTTGCGGGCTCGGGGATTTGTTTTTTCTGGAGTGCCGCTTTGTCGTCCGCCGTTCCCGCCGTTTCACCCAATCCGTCCCCGACGCTGGCCCAGCGCAAAACCGACCTGCTCAGCGGCCTGACCGTCGCACTGGCCCTGGTGCCGGAAGCGATCGCGTTTGCCCTGGTCGCCCACGTCTCGCCGCTGACCGGCCTGTACGCCGCCGTGCTGGTCTCGTTCATCACCTCGGCCTTCGGCGGCCGGCCCGGCATGATCTCGGGCGCGGCCGGTGCGCTGGCCGTGGTGATGGTCGCGCTGGTGGTGCAGCACGGCGCGCAGTACCTGTTCGCCGCCGTGGTGCTGATGGGCGTGCTGCAGATGCTGTTCGCGGCTGTCCGGCTCGGCAAATTCATCCGCATGGTGCCGCATCCGGTCATGCTCGGCTTCGTGAACGGCTTGGCGATCGTGATCTTCGTGGCCCAGTTCGAGCACTTCAAGACGCTCGGCGCGGACGGCGCGACGCACTGGATGAGCGGCGCCCAGCTGTGGACCATGCTCGGCCTGGTCGCGCTTACGATGGCGATCGTCTACCTGACGCCGCGCATCACCAAGGCGGTGCCGTCGACGCTGGTCGGCATCGTCGTGGTGGCGCTGCTGGCGCACCTGCTGCACATCGAGACGCGCACAGTGGGCGACCTCGGCTCGATCGCCGGCGGCTTGCCGCGCCTGCACGTGCCGGATGTGCCGTTCGATTGGGAGACGCTCAGGATCGTGTTCCCGTACTCGCTGGTGCTGGCCGGCGTCGGCCTGATCGAGACGCTGCTGACGCTGACCTTGATCGACGAGATCACCGACACACGCGGCCAGCCGAACCGCGAGAGCCTGGCGCAGGGCGCGGCCAACGTCGTCACCGGCCTGTTCGGCGGCATGGGCGGCTGCGCGATGATCGGCCAGAGCATGATCAACGTCGGCAACGGCGCGCGCGGGCGCCTGGCGGGCATGACGGCCGGCGCGGCGCTGCTGTGCTTCATCCTGTTCGGATCGAGCGTGATCGAGCAGATCCCGCTGGCGGCGCTGATCGGCGTGATGTTCGTGGTGTGCGAAAAGACCTTCGAGTGGGGCACGTTCCGCCTGTTCGGCAAGGTGCCGCGCGCCGACGCGCTGGTGATCGTGATCGTGGCCGGCGTGACGCTCGCCTTCAACCTGGCCATTGCGGTGGTGGTGGGCGTGATCGTGTCGGCGCTGGTGTTCGCCTGGCAGCACGCCAAGCAGATCCGCGCGGCGACGTCGATCGATGCGTTCGGGCGCAAGGTGTACGCGCTCGAGGGCACGCTGTTCTTCGCCTCGGCCGCGGCGTTCCAGGCGCTGTTCACGCCGCGCGACGACCCGCAGGACGTGGTGCTCGAATTCAGGGACGCGCGCGTGGCCGACCACTCGGCGATCCAGGCGATCGACAGCCTGAGCGACCGTTATCGCACGCTCGGCAAGCGGCTGCACCTGCGGCACCTGAGTCCGGATTGCCAGGCGCTGCTCGCGCGTGCGCGCGACATGATCGAGGTGAACCTGATGGAAGACCCGAACTACCGGGTGGCCGACGACAAGCTGGATTGAGGCCTGTCATCAGCGGCTGGGCGTTGCATCGCTGCGGGGGCGCCGAGCGCTGCGATGCTCGCTGCGCTTCCAAAAGGCCGCGAAGCGTTGCAGGCTTGTTGGTCAACGAATACGTTTCTTGATGCACTCGACGTAGGCATCGGTATCCGGCAGCGTGCCGTGCCGCTGCGCCGACCAGATCATCTCGCCCAGGCATTCCATGACTTCGTGCTGGGCGTCGTGCTCGCCGATGCGCGCGGCCAGGGCTTGGTAGGCGGCGCGGATGCCGCGCGGCTGGTCGATCGAGACCTGCTCGGTGATCGACAGGTGCATCGACAGATGCAGGAAGGGATTCGGCTGGCCGCCCTCGACCGAGTAGTCGCGCGCGACGGCCTCGTCGGCGTCCTGCAGGGCGTCGTGGTATTCGGGATGCTGGTCGATCCAGTCGGCCGCCATCGCATCCATCGGGGTCAGGATTTCGCCGGCGCTGCGCTTGCGGTAGGCCTCGCAGAAAAAGCGCCGGACGTCGTGGGAAGAGGGGGTGAACATAGGGTGCCTGCAAAAGAAACAGGCACCATTGTAGCGCGCCGGCGGTCAGGGCGCTTGGACGCTCAGGGAGCTTTCGGCACCTGCTTAGCCACTTGCGGCCCTTCCTCGCCGGCGCCGAACAGCGAGCCGCCCAGGTAGCTCATGTACAGCTTGTGCTGGCTCATCGCGAACAGGATGTGGTGGACCCGCAGGAAGTCGATGCCGAGCAGGACGTCGACCTGGCCTTCGCCCTGCGGCGGGTCGTCGCGGATGATCATATGGGGGTTGTTGACCGTTTCGTCGCCAATCTTGAAGCTTTTGAAATCGGCAACCCAGTTGTCGCGCAGCTCGTGCCCGATCCCGCCGCTTTGGCCGATCTTGTGGACCTCTGGCGCGTTGACGTTAATGCCAGCCTGTTCGGCGGCATGGCGGCCGATCGTGGTGCGTGGCGCGCCGGTATCGAGCATGGCTTTCATCTTCACGCCGTTCAGCTCGACGGTCACGAAAGGCTTGTTCGACTTGCCTTCCTTGCCGATGAAAGGGATTTCCATTGCATTCTGGTCCCAGTAAGCCAGATAGGTGTCGTCGCAGCCGCTGGCGCGGAAGAACTGCATGTATTTGTCCGCCAGCGACAGCTCCATGTCAGTCTGCAGCAGGTAGTCCGCGCCTACGATGGCTTCATTGCGCTTTTCGCCGGGAACGTCGATCACCGGCACCACTGTCCGGCCGGTATGGGAGGCCCCGAGCGAGAAATCGTTGACGTGGGTGCGGTAGGTGATCGTCGCGCCGGCGAGGCCATAGGAGTACTTGCCGGTGGCCTCGAGCCTCAGGCCGAGCCGGTCGGCGCCATTGCGCAGCAGGAGGGTCTCGTAGGCACCGGTATCCATCATCATCGGAACCTGCGTGCCGTTGATGGTGCCCGTGACCACGACGCGACGGGTGCGGTCGGAATAGTCGACGTCGATCTTGGCGATCGGGACGTATTTGCAGCTGCCGGCTTCGCCGGCGGCGTGTGACAGCACCGGCAGCGTCAGCGTGGACAAGAAGACCAGCGCGCCCAGGGACAGGCGCAGGTTTGGGAGGTGGCGCAGGGCAGGCATCGGAGTCTCGCTTTCAGGTGGATGAATCGGGTTCAGGGCGCGGCTGCGGGCTTGGCGGCCGGGGCCGGTGCGCACTGCGCACGCAGCGTCGCGCGCAGCGCATCGGCCTGCTCGCGCTGGCCCTGGGCCGCATGCCATTCCGCCATGTACTCGTCGGCCATGCAGCTGCGCGCATGTGCGCTCGTCTTGTCCTTGGCGGCTTGTTCGAGCAGGTGCGCGGCGTCCAGCTTGCCGAGATAGAACTCGGCGACCGGATCGGGCCAGGCGCTTTCGCGGCGCTGGTCCAGGGAAGCGCGCAGCTCGGTCTGCGCGAGCGCGGCTTCGCCGTTGCGCACGCGCGCGAGGTAGAGCCAGAGCGGGCCCACGCGCTCGGCCGGCAATTGATCGAGCGCCGCGCGCAGCAGCGGGATCGCCGCGGCGGCCTGTCCGGCCTGGAGCTGCTGGCGCCCGAGCCAGAGCTGGGCGTGCGGCTGGCGGCCGGCCGCGGATTTTTCCAGCCAGGCGCGCGCCTGGACCGGGTCGCGTTCGACCCCGTCGCCGTTCGCGTAGGCCAGCGCCAGCGCGTACTGGCCGTCCGGGCTGCCGCCTTCCGCCTCGGCGCGCACCCAGGCCGGCATGCCGGTGCTGCGCGTGAAGGCGTCGCCGCCGAGGTAGGCGAAGTACAGCTTCTTCTGGCTCATGGCGAACAGCACACGGTGCGCGCGCAGGAAGTCCTGCCCGAGCAGCACGTCGGCGTTCACGTCGCTCTGCATGTCGACGATGCCGATCTCGGCGTTCTTGACGGTCTCGTCGCCGATCTCGAAGGTGTCGAGCCGGGCCGCCCAATGCGCCGCGCGCTCGGAGCCGATGCCGTGCATGGTGCCCAGGCGCTTGACGCCCGGGCCGTCGACGTCGATGCCGAGCCGCCTGGCGGCGCTCAGCGTCATGATGGTGTGGTGGGCGCCGGTGTCGATGAACGCATCCAGCTCCCGGCCGTTGACCTTGACCGTGAAGTGCGGATTCGGGCTGCGGTCGCGGTGGTACTGGAACGGCACCATCGTGGTCTGCTCCTGCCACAACAGCAGCGGGCGGTCGCCGCAGTCGCGCGAGCGGAAGAAGCGCATCTGCTTGGCGCGCAGGTCGATCTCGAGGTCGGCCTGCAGCAGGAAGGGGGCGCCGGCGATCGCGTCGAATTCGAAGTCGTCCTGGCCGATCACCGGCAGCTCGACGCTGCGGGTGCTCTTGGCCGGGCCGATGCCGATTTCCTTGACGCGCGTCGCGTACAGGCGCGCGTCGCCGGCCACGCCCTGGACGTAGCGGCCGGTCATGAACAGCCCGAGGTCGAGGCGCACGGCGCCGTTCATGGTCACGCTGCTCTCGGACGCGCCGGTATCGGCCAGCATGGTGGCCGGCTTGCCGTTGATGTCGCCCTCGACCGCCGGCATCATGCCCGCGCCGAGGTAATGGATCGGCACGTCGGCGATGTCGACGTAGAGGCAGCGCGGCGCCGCATCGTCAGCGTGGGCGGCCACCGGGAGGACGCAGGCGGACAGCGCCCAGGCGAGGAGGGCGGCGGTGTTACACAGACGCGGAAGAAGGAATCTCATCGGACCACGCAGAATGAATCATGATGAAAATGATTCTACTGCGCAGTTTTGTAAATATAGCAAGAAAAAAAATGCAAAAGGCAAGAGCGTGACTTTGTGTGACCGCTCTTGCCTTCGTTTGTGTTGCTTCTGTGCTACTTTACAGAAGCATTCTCACTCTTTGTCACGCACCACGAGCACCAGCTTGGAACTGCCGGCGGCATCGGCGATGGCCTTGCTGGCCACGTCGGCGACGCGCGTGTTCGGGCCGCCGCTTTGCCGGTTGCCCTGGCTGCTCTGGCCGCGCCGCTCGTGCGGCTGGCGCAGGTAGCGCGAACTCTGGCGCCGCTCCTGGCCGCCCGGCGGCCAGCTGACGAACCGCGACAACTCCTGCAGCGCGCGCTGGTAGACGTCGCGCTTGAACTCGATGACCACGTCCAGCGGGACCCAGTAGTCGTGCCAGCGCCAGGCGTCGAACTCGGGATGGTCGGTCAGGCGCAAGTTGACGTCGTTGTCGCGCGCGACCATGCGCAGCAGGAACCAGATCTGCTTCTGGCCGCGGTAATGTCCGCGCACTTCGCGCTTGATGAAGTGATCGGGCACTTCATAGCGCAGCCAGTCGCGGGTGCGGCCCACGATCTTGACGTGCTCCTGGCGCAGGCCGATCTCTTCCTCGAGCTCGCGGTACATCGCTTGCTCCGGCGTCTCGCCGTACTTGATCCCCCCTTGCGGGAATTGCCATGAGTGCTCGCGCACCCGCTTGCCCCACCACACCTCGTTGTTGGCGTTCAGCAGGATGATGCCGACGTTGGGGCGAAACCCTTCACGATCGAGCATGATTCACCTCAAAACTTTCTGCTGGCCTTAGTCCTTAAATCTTAATTTTTTACTTATAAATCCAAGAACCTTGCCAAACCTGCTGCGCGTTGCATTTCTGGTTTGTGATGCTCGCTGTACATCCGTACAGCTGCGCTTCTCAACCAGAACTGCGGCCGCTCGCAACGGTTTTGCAAGGCACTTTTAGGCTACTACCGTCGTAATCTTGCACAGGAACAACGGCACGCACCTCTTGTTTCGGACCCATTTGTATAAAGATTGGATGCATCGGCCAGCTAATCCTTTAAAATTAGGTCGATTATAACTCTCTCTTTTTAAAAAGAATTCACCGATATGCGCGCCTCACGATTTTTTATTTCAACTCTTAAAGAAGCGCCTTCCGATGCCGAGATCGTCAGCCACAAACTGATGATGCGCGCCGGGATGATCAAGCGCCTGGGCTCCGGCATCTACACCTACATGCCGCTGGGCCTGCGCGTGATCCGCAAGGTCGAGGCCATCATTCGCGAAGAGATGAACAATGCGGGCGCGATCGAGTTGCTGATGCCGATGGTGCAGCCGGCCGAACTGTGGCAGGAAACCGGCCGCTGGGACAAGATGGGCCCGGAACTGCTGCGCCTGAAGGACCGCCACGGCCGTGACTTCGCGCTGCAGCCGACTTCGGAAGAAGTCGTCACCGACGTGGTGCGCAACGAGGTCAAGTCCTACCGCCAGCTGCCGTTGAACTTCTATCACATCCAGACCAAGTTCCGCGACGAGCGCCGTCCGCGCTTCGGCCTGATGCGCGGCCGCGAGTTCACCATGAAGGATGCGTATTCGTTCGACCGCGACGTCGAAGGCATGCAGAAGTCGTACGAGACGATGTTCAATGCCTACGTCAAGATCTTCACGCGCTTCGGCCTGAAGTTCCGCGCGGTCGCGGCCGACAACGGCGCCATCGGCGGCACCGGCTCGCACGAGTTCCACGTGATCGCTTCCACCGGCGAAGACGCGCTGGTCTACAACCCGGATTCGGACTACGCGGCCAACATGGAAGCGGCCGAGGCGCCGGCGCTGATCGCTTCGCGCGCCGCCGCCACGCAGGAACTGACCAAGGTCTCGACCCCCAAGACCACCAAGTGCGAAGACGTCGCCAGGCTGCTCGGCATTGGCCTGGACAAGACCGTCAAGTCGATCGCGCTGACCGTCGAAACGACCGCCGACGACGGCAAGGTCACCAAGGAAAACTGGCTGCTGCTGCTGCGCGGCGACCATGAGCTGAACGAAGTCAAGGTCTCGAAGGTCGCGGGCCTGAAGGACTTCCGCTTCGCCAGCGAAGCCGAGATCCTGGAAGCCTACGGCAGCGTGCCGGGCTACCTCGGCCCGATCAACACCAAGACCAAGGTCAACATCGTGGCCGACCGCACCGTGGCCAACATGGCCGATTTCGTGTGCGGCGCCAACGAAGCCGAATACCACCTGCTAGGGGCCAACTGGGGCCGCGACGTGGCCGAACCGGTCGTGGCCGACCTGCGCAACGTGGTCGAAGGCGACGCCGCGCCGGACGGCAAGGGCACGCTCGCGATCGAGCGCGGCATCGAAGTGGGCCATGTGTTCCAGCTCGGCACCGCCTATTCCGCCGCGATGAATTGCGTCTACCTGGACGAGAAGGGCCAGCCGGCGCCGATGCAGATGGGTTGCTACGGCATCGGCGTGACCCGCATCCTGGGCGCTGCGATCGAGCAGAACTTCGACGACAAGGGCATCGTCTGGCCGGATTCGATCGCGCCGTTCGAGCTGGTGCTGTGCCCGATGGGCTACGACCGCAGCGAGCTGGTCAAGACCGAAACCGACCGCCTGTACGCCGAACTGCAGGCGGCCGGCATCGACGTGATCGTCGACGACCGCGGCCTGCGTCCGGGCGCGATGTTCGCCGACTGGGAACTGGTCGGCGTGCCGCACCGCGTCGTCATCGGCGAGCGCGGTCTCAAGGAAGGCAACCTGGAATACCAGGGCCGCCGCGATCCCGAGGCCACCGCCGTCCCGGCCACCGACATGGCCGGCTTCATCAAGGGTAAATTGAACAAGTGATGCGCAAGCACCGTATGCGCCAGGCGCCGGCCTGGCTCGGCGGCGCGCTGCTGTCCATCTTATTGATGAGCAGCGGCGCCGCATGTGCCGGCAACCAGAAGGAAGAAGCGTTGGCCGATTCGGTCCGCTCGGCGCTCGCGCGCGCGATCCAGGACAACCGGCCGCCCAAGCCGACCTTCCGCGACGAGCAGGCGCGCGCGCGTTACCAGCAGTGGTTCGAGACGGTGTCGGCGCGCCTGAAGCGCCGCCTGCCGGACGAACAGACGCGCACCGAGTTCCTCGAGTCGGCGTGGTACGAGGCGACCCGCGCCGGCCTCGATCCGGGCCTGGTGCTGGGCCTGATCCAGGTCGAATCGGCGTATCGCAAGTACGCGGTGTCGATGGTCGGCGCGCGCGGCTACATGCAGGTGATGCCGTTCTGGACCGGCATCATCGGCGACTCGAACCGCCGCGCGCTGTTCGACATGCAGACCAACCTGCGCTACGGCTGCTCGATCCTGCGCATGTACATCGACATGGAAGGCGGCAGCCTGTACCTGGCCCTGGGCCGCTACAACGGCAGCCGCGGCCGGCCCGAGTACCCGAACGCGGTGCTGGCGGCGTGGAAGAACTGGGAACTCAAGCCGCAGGCCATGGCGCCGACGGTGGTGGCGTCGCGCTGAAAAACAAAAAAGCCCCGCGAGCGGGGCTTTTGCGTATCCGGCTGTGAGGCAGCCTGATCTTATTATTTGAGGTGATCCGAAATCAGCTTGGTCATCTCGAACATCGAGACCTGGCCTTTGCCGCCGAAGACAGCCTTCAGCTTGTCGTCGGCATTGATCATGCGACGGTTTTCCGGGTCTTGCAGGTTTTGTTCTTTGATGTAATCCCAGACCTTCTTGGTCACTTCGGTGCGCGGCAGCGGCTTGGCGCCAACGACGGCGGCCAGGGTGTCCGACGGGGTCATCTCTTTCATGAAAGCGGCATTCGGCTTGCGGGCCGGTGCTGCTGCGGCTTTCTTGGCTGCGGGTGCTTTGGTTGCTGCTGCCTTGGCGGGTGCCGCGGCTTTTTTGGCTGCAGGCTTGGCAGCCGGCTTGGCAGCGGCTTTCTTTGCCGGCGCTGCTGCGGTGGATTTTTTGGCTGTTGCCATCTTCGAGCCTCCTAACGGAATTCATTGGAAAGTTGCGTCTTGTACGCACCGGCTTATATTGGTAGGGTTTTAGTGTTCGTGCAAGTCTTTTTCGACATTTTTTCACTCTAACAAGCATGAAAATGGCAGAGCGGGCCGCCCGTGTCGCGCCCGAGGGGAAAAACCGCTGTTTCGGGCCTGAGTGGCGGGTAAACGAAGGGCGTAAAAAAGCCGTGCGCGGCGCTTGCCGGGCACGGCTTTCATGGCGTTTGAACGCCAAAAACGATCAGCGCATGCCGGGCATCATGCCCTTCATCCCGCGCATCATCTTCATCAGGCCGCCGCCCTTGAGCTTCTTCATCATCGTGTTCATCTGGTCGTACTGGGCCAGCATGCGGTTCACTTCCTGCACCTGTACGCCGGCGCCGGCGGCGATGCGGCGCTTGCGGTTGGCCTTGATCAGCTCGGGCTTGGCGCGTTCGGCCGGCGTCATCGAGTCGATGATGCCGCACATGCGGCGCACCTGCTTCTCGGCCTGGTCCATGTTGGCGCCGGCCGCGGCCTGCTGGAACTGGGCCGGCAGCTTGTCGAGCAGGCCCGACATGCCACCCATCTTCTTCATCTGATTCAGTTGGGCGCGGAAGTCGTTCATGTCGAACTTGCCACCCGACTTGATCTTGTTGGCCATGTCGGTCGCGGCCTGCATGTCCACGCCCTTGCGCGCTTCTTCGACCAGGGCCAGGATGTCGCCCATGCCCAGCACGCGGTTGGCCATACGGGCCGGATCGAAGGCTTCGAGGCCGTCCAGCTTTTCCGAGACGCCGGCGAACTTGATCGGCTTGCCGGTCACGTGGCGCACCGACAGCGCCGCGCCGCCGCGCGAATCGCCATCGAGCTTGGTCAGCACCACGCCGGTCAGCGGCAGCGCGTCGTTGAAGGCCTTGGCGGTGTTGATCGCGTCCTGGCCGAGCATGGCGTCGACCACGAACAGCGTCTCGACCGGATTGACGGCGGCGTGCACCGCGGCGATCTCCTGCATCATCGCCTCGTCGATGCCCAGGCGGCCGGCGGTGTCGATGATCAGGACGTCGTGGTAGTGCTTTTTCGCCCAGTCGAGCGCATTGCGCGCGATGTCGACCGGCTTGTCGGTCGCGGAGGACGGGAAGAAGTCGGCGCCGACCTGCTTGGTAACCGATTCGAGCTGCGCGATTGCCGCCGGACGATACACGTCGGCGGAGACGGTCAGCACCTTTTTCTTCTTCTGTTCCTTGAGGTACTTGGCCAGCTTGCCGGTGGTGGTGGTTTTACCCACACCCTGCAGGCCGGCCATCAGGATGATCGCCGGCGGCTGCTGCGCGAACGACAGCTGGGCGGCTTCGGGGCCGAGGTCGGCGCCCATCAGGGCCGCCAGTTCCTTCTGCACCACGCCGACCAGGGCCTGGCCCGGCGACAGCGAGCCGATGACTTCCTCGCCCAGTGCTTTCTGCTTCACGTTGGCGATGAATTCGCGCACCGCCGGCAGCGCCACGTCGGCCTCGAGCAGGGCCATGCGCACTTCGCGCAGCATCTCCGCGGTGTTGGCTTCGGTCAGGCGCGCCTCGCCGCGCATGGTCTTGACGACCTTGGCAAGACGTTGGGTTAAGTTATCCAGCATGTTCTACCTTCGACTGATATATAGGTGCGACTCAGGGAAGAAATTCCGAGCGGCCAAATCGCCATTTTACCCCATGTCGGGGCGTATTTTCGCTGGACAAGACCGAGTGTTGGGGCTCACGCAAGCGCATGGCTGACTCGGTTTCCGCGCCTGCCCGGTATTCCCGGCCGTCCGGGATGGTGTAGACTCGCGCGTATGCAAATCACCTTCTTCATTGCCGCTGCGATCCTGTATGCGGTATGCACCCTGCTGCCGTCGCGGCAGGGCGCAGTCATTTCAGGCGTCACCGCGCTGGCATGGGCGCTGCACGGCGCGGCCTTGTGGCCCGACATGCTCGCGCACGGCACGCTGCGGGTCGGCTTCGCCTTCATGCTGTCGGCCGCGCTGTGGATCTCGGTGGCCGCCTGGTGGGTCGAGAACCGCAATTTCGCGCTGGACGGCATGCGCCGCATGGTGATGCCGTTCGCCGCGCTGGCCGCGATCCTGCCGCCGCTGTTCCCGGGCAGCCTGATGCCGGTGCAGGACCAGTCGCCGGCCTTCGCCTGGCACGTCGCCGTGGCCGTGCTGGCCTACAGCACGCTCACCATCGCCGCCTTCCACGCCGTGCTGATGGCCTTCCAGGAGTCGCGCCTGCACACGCGCGGCGCCGCCGGCGGCGGCTGGCTGGCCGCCGCGATCGACCAGCTGCCGGCCCTGCTGACCATGGAAAAGCTGCTCTTCCGGATGATCGGCATCGGCTTCGTCCTGCTCAGCCTGACCGTGCTGTCGGGCGTGGTCTTTTCCGAACAGCTGTTCGGGCGCGCGCTGCGCTGGGACCACAAGAACGTGTTCGCGCTGCTGTCCTGGATCCTGTTCGCCGCGCTGCTGGCCGGGCGCCGCTGGCGCGGCTGGCGCGGCAAGACCGCGCTGCGCTTCACGCTGGCGGGTTTCGCCACCCTGGCGCTGGCTTATGTCGGCAGCCGTTTCGTGTTTGAAGTCGTTCTGCATCGGGGGTTCGTATGACGCGGCTGTTATTCTGGATTGCGCTCATCGTCCTCGTGGTGATGGCGGTACGCAGCAAACTGCGCGCGATGACCGCGCCGCGCTCGCCCGGACCCGTGCCGGGACCGCAGCCCAATATGCAGCCCGGTGCGCAGCCCGGCGCGCAGGCCAACTGGCAGCGCGTCCCGGACCAGTCCGAGCGCATGTCCTGCTGCGCCCAGTGCGGCGTCTATTTTCCCTCGTCCGAGGCGGTCAGCGCCAACGGCCGCGAGTACTGCTGCGCCGCGCATGCGCGTCACTGATGCGCCGCTGATGCGCCGGCTCGATCCGCACGTTGTGGTTTTTGCATGAGGCGCTGGCCCGCGCTGTCCGCCGAGTCGCGCGCGACCTTCTGGCGCTCGCTGCAGACCTTCACCGTGACGCGGATCGTGATCACGCTGGTGCTGCTGCTGTACATCAGCTTCGACGCGCGCTACGGCCGCGGCATCGGCGACACCTATCCCGAGACCTGTGTCGCCTACCTGGCCGCGGCGCTGCTGTTCGCCGGCCTGACGTACTTCTGGCGCCGCCGCTTCGTGCTGCAGCTGCTGTGCCAGATCCTGACCGACATCGGCGTGATCTCGCTGCTGTACGTCGCCGCCGGCGGGGTGCGTAGCGGGCTCGGCCTGCTGTACCTGTTCCCGCTGGCCGGCGCGGCGATCCTGGCGCCGCTGCTGCTGGCGCTGTTCTCGGCCGCGCTGGCGACCCTGTTCGTGCTCGGCGAAAGCGCCTGGAACCTGCTGCTGGGCGGCGAAGCCGCGCTGATGCAGGCCGGGATCAGCGGCGCCGCCTTTTTTGCGCTGGTGCTGGTGGTGAACCGCCTGGCGGCGCGCCTGATCAACCAGGAAGAGCTGGCCGCGCGCCGCGGCGCCGACCTGCGCATCCAGCAGGCGATCTACCGCATCGTGGTGGACGACGTCGACGACGGCATCCTGGTGCTCGGGCGCGACGGCTCCCTGTTCGGCGCCAACCCGGCGGCGCGGCGCATGCTCGGGCTGGAGTCCGAGCTGGGCGAGGAGGGCGCGGGCCTGCGCCTGGCCGACCTCGGCGCGCTCGAGCCGGTGGCGCAGAGTTTCGAGGCCTGGCTCGGCAGCCTTGATGCCAGGGCGGCGCAACCCACCGGCTACGTGACGGTCAAGCGCTGGCACGAGCCGCACGGCCCGGCGCGCGGCCGGCTCGACCAGCCGGTGCACCTCAAGTTGCGCTTCGCGCGCGTGGATGCGGCGGGCAGCACCGCCAACGCCGCCGACGAGCGCAGCGTGATCTTCCTGCAGGACGTGAGCGCGATCGAAAACCAGGCACAGCAGCTCAAGCTGGCGTCGATGGGGCGCCTGACCGCCAGCATCGCGCACGAGGTGAGGAATCCGCTGTCGGCGATCGGCCACGCGACCTCGCTGCTGGCCGAAGACCTGCACGGACCGGCCGAACAGCGCCTGCTGCGCATCGTGAACGACAACGTGGCGCGCGTGAACCGCATGGTCGAGGACATCCTCAAGCTGTCGCGCAAGGTGCAGCCGAACGGCGAGCCGGTGGCGCTGGCCGGCTTCCTGGCCGAGCTCAAGGCCGAGTTCACCGAAACCCACGGTTTGAAAGCGGACATGGTCTGGATCGGCGCCGATGGCGGCCGCAGCGTGCGCTTCGACGGCCTGCACCTGCGCGAAGTGCTGGTCAACCTGCTCGGCAACGCGGTGCGCTACGCCAGCGGCGCACCGGGCAGCATCCGCGTGTTCCCCGTGCCCGACGCCACCGGGCGCATCGAGCTGCACGTGCAGGACGACGGCCCCGGCATCACGCCGGAAGTGCGCGCCCACCTGTTCGAGCCGTTTTATACGACCTCGAGCAAGGGCACCGGCCTGGGACTGTACCTGGCGCGCGAGCTGTGCCTGAACAACGGCGCCATGCTCGATTACGAATACCGCGCCGACGAGTCCGCCGGCGGTACGGCGGGCGGGCGCTTCGTGATCACTTTCGCGGCATCTTAAAATACAACCATATAGTCACGGAGATTGCTTGCGATGAGTGCACCCCGCATTTTGGTTGTGGACGACGAAGCGGATTTGCGCGAGCTGCTCGAGATCACCCTGCTCAAGATGGGCCTGGACGTCGACAGCGCCGCCACCGTGCGCGAGGCGCGCGGCCTGCTCGGGCAAAAAGAGTACGCGCTGGTGCTGACCGACATGCGCCTGCCCGACGGCATGGGCCTGGAGCTGGTGCGCGAGGTGGCCGGCAACCATCGCCATACGCCGATCGCCGTGATCACCGCCTACGGCAGCGCCGAGAACGCGGTGGTCGCGCTGAAAGCCGGCGCCTTCGACTACGTCTCCAAGCCGGTGGTGCTGGACGACCTGCGCCGGATGGTGCGCTCGGCCCTGAAGCTGCTTGATGCGGAAAGCGCGCAGGGCGCGCCGCACGCGGGCGGTTCGCGCCTGATCGGCGGTTCGCAGGCGATGCAGGCCTTGCGTGCACAGATCGAGCGGCTGGCGCGCTCGCAGGCGCCGATCGCCATCAACGGCGAATCGGGCAGCGGCAAGGAACTCGCGGCGCGCGAGATCCACGCCCAGAGCGCGCGCGCCGGCAAGGCGTTCGTGGCCGTCAATTGCGGCGCGATTCCGGAAGCGCTGATGGAAGCCGAGTTCTTCGGCTACCGCAAGGGCGCCTTCACCGGCGCCAACGACGAGCGCGACGGCTTCTTCCAGGCCGCCAGCGGCGGCACGCTGATGCTCGACGAGGTGGCCGACCTGCCGCTGGCGATGCAAGTCAAATTGCTGCGCGCGATCCAGGAGCGGCGCGTGCGCAAGATCGGCGCCACGGCCGAGGAAGCGGTCGACGTGCGCATCGTCAGCGCCACCCACAAGGACCTGGGCAAGCTGGTCGAGAACGGCGGGTTTCGCCAGGACTTGTTTTACCGGCTGAACGTGATCGAGCTGACCCTGCCGCCGCTGCGCGAACGCCTGGACGACTTGCCGTTGCTGACCGATGCGATCCTGGCGCGCCTGGCCGGACCGGGCAAGGCGCGCCTCGGCGCCGGCGTGCTCGAGGCGCTGCAAGCCTATTCCTTCCCGGGCAACGTGCGCGAACTGGAAAACGTGCTGGAGCGGGCGCTCGCCTTTGCCGATGATGGCGTGATCGAAGTCGGCGACCTGCTGCTCAAGGGCGCGCGCCTGGGCGACGCGGCCACGCGCGCGGACACGCCTGCGCGCGTGCAAGCGCCTGCGCATGCGCCCGCGCCCGAGGCCGTGCCCCCGGCGCCGTTGGCCACCGCCCCGGCCGCGCCCGCAACGGCTGAAGCGCCCGCAACCCCATCGGCCGCCGATCCGCTGCCCAGCAACCTGCCGGACTACCTGAGCCAGGTCGAGCGCGACATCATCCTGCGCGCCCTGAACCAGACCCAGTTCAACCGCACCCAGGCCGCGGGCCTGCTCGGCATCAGCGTGCGCCAGCTGCGCTACCAGATGCAGAAGCTGGACATCCAGGCGCCCGAAGCTTGAGATGACTCATGCAAGCCGCATGATGCCGCACGATTGAACGTGGTGTCGAAGGTGCGATTTCCGCACCATGGTTGCGCGCTCCGAACGGCATGTTAGTGCTCACTTCATGCGAAGCCCCCACATTCCTTGCATCGGCAAATGTCAAGGCTGAGCCAGTAAAAAAATCCGAAGACCGATCTCTTTGATATTGGCAAATATCGACTACAATTAGGCCTATACAGCGATCGAACACTATATCTAGTGGTCGGTCCAAGAAAAGAAACAGAAGCAGGAACAGCAGCAAGAGGGGCCCGTGCCCGGCGCGTTCGACATGGTGCTCCTTTTTCCAGTTTCCAAAAAGTTATCAGGCTGCCAACTTTAGCGTGTTGGCAGCATCCATTTGTAACCCTGTGATGGCCGCTCGTCATCCCTGGAGGCTCAATGCAAACATCTACGGACATTTCCACCCTTCCCGACGCAACCGAACTGGTTGAAGGCGGCGACTATCGCATCATCCGCCGCAACGGCGCCGTGGTGCCGTTCCAGCCCAGCAAGATCGAGGTCGCGCTGACCAAGGCCTTCCTGGCCGTGAACGGCGAACAGCACCGCGACTCGGCGCGCGTGCGCGAACTGGTCGCCCAGCTGACCAACAACGCGGTGTCGGCGCTGGTGCGGCGCCAGCCGAACGGCGGCACCTTCCACATCGAAGATGTGCAGGACCAGGTGGAACTGTCCCTGATGCGCTCGGGCGAGCATGAAGTCGCGCGCGAGTACGTGCTGTACCGCGCCAAGCGCATGGACGAGCGCCGCGCCGCGCGCGAAGCGACCGGCGCCAACGGCAGCGCTGCGCCGCAATTCACGGTGGTCGACGGCGGCGTGCGCCGCGCGCTCGACATGAACGAGGTCGCCGGCCTGATCAACGCTGCCTGCGTCGGCCTGGAAAAGCACGTCGACGCCGACGCCATCCTGGCCGAGACCGTCAAGAACCTGTACGACGGCGTGCCGGTCGAGGAACTGCACAAGTCCGCGATCCTGGCTGCGCGCGCGCTGATGGAAAAAGACCCGGCCTACAGCCAGGTCACCGCGCGCATCTTGCTGCACACGATCCGCAAGGAAGTGTTCGGCAAGGAAGTCCCGCAAGCCGGCGCCGCCGCCGAATACGTCACCTACTTCCCGCAGTACATCGCCAAGGGCATAGCCGCCGAGCTGCTCGACGAGGAACTCGGCAAGTTCGACCTGCAGAAGCTGGCCAAGGCGATCGTCGCCGACCGCGACCTGCAATTCGGCTACATCGGCCTGCAGACCCTGTACGACCGCTACTTCCTGCACATCCGCGAAACCCGCATCGAGATGCCGCAGGCGTTCTACATGCGCGTCGCGATGGGCCTGTCGCTGCGCGAGGAAAACCGCGAAGCGCGCGCGATCGAGTTCTACAACCTGCTGTCGACCTTCGACTTCATGAGCTCGACCCCGACCCTGTTCAACTCGGGCACGCGCCGCTCGCAGCTGTCGTCGTGCTACCTGACCACCGTCGCCGACGACCTGGAAGGCATCTACGACGCGATCAAGGAAAACGCGCTGCTGTCGAAGTTCGCCGGCGGCCTGGGCAACGACTGGACCCCGGTGCGTGCGATGGGTTCGCGCATCAAGGGCACCAACGGCAAATCGCAAGGCGTGGTGCCGTTCCTGAAAGTGGCCAACGACACCGCGGTGGCGGTCAACCAGGGCGGCAAGCGCAAGGGCGCGGTCTGCGGCTACCTGGAAACCTGGCACCTGGACATCGAGGAATTCCTCGACCTGCGCAAGAACACCGGCGACGACCGCCGCCGCACCCACGACATGAACACCGCGAACTGGATTCCGGACCTGTTCATGAAGCGCGTGATGGAAAAGGGTTCCTGGAGCCTGTTCTCGCCGTCCGAAGTGCCGGACCTGCACGACAAGGTCGGCCAGGACTTCGAGCAAGCCTACGTGGCGTACGAAGCCCGTGCGGCGCGCGGCGAAATGACCGTGTACAAGAAAGTCGAAGCGCTCGACTTGTGGCGCAAGATGCTGTCGATGCTGTTCGAAACCGGCCACCCGTGGATCACGTTCAAGGATCCGTGCAACATCCGTTCGCCGCAGCAGCACGTCGGCGTGGTGCACTCGTCGAACCTGTGCACCGAGATCACCCTCAACACCAACGAGGAAGAGATCGCGGTCTGCAACCTGGGTTCGGTCAACATGCCGGCCCACATGAAGGGCGACGGCCTGGACGTGGTCAAGCTGCAAAAGACCATCCGCACCGCGATGCGCATGCTCGACAACGTCATCGACATCAATTACTACGCCGTCGACAAGGCGCGCAACTCGAACCTGCGCCACCGTCCGGTCGGACTGGGCATCATGGGCTTCCAGGACTGCCTGCACATGATGCGCGTGCCGTTCGCGTCGGATAAAGCCGTGGAATTCGCCGACCGCTCGATGGAAGCTGTCTGCTACTACGCCTACCTGGCCTCGACCGAGCTGGCCGAAGAGCGCGGCCGCTACGGTTCGTACGAGGGTTCGCTGTGGGACCGCGGCATCCTGCCGCAGGATTCGATCAAGCTGCTGGCCGAAGCGCGCGGCGCCGAGTACCTGCAGCAAGACACGTCCGAGACCATGGACTGGCCGCTGGTGCGCAACCGCATCAAGCAGTTCGGCATGCGCAACTCGAACTGCGTGGCGATCGCCCCGACCGCGACGATCTCGAACATCATCGGCGTGTCGGCCTGCATCGAGCCGACCTTCCAGAACCTGTACGTGAAGTCGAACCTGTCGGGCGAGTTCACCGAGATCAACTCGTACCTGGTGCGCGACCTGAAGGCGCGCGGCCTGTGGGACGAGGTCATGATCAACGACCTGAAATACTTCGACGGCTCGCTGTCGCGTATCGACCGTGTGCCGCAGGACCTGCGCGACATCTACGCGACCGCGTTCGAAGTCGAGCCGAAGTGGCTGGTCGAAGCCGCCTCGCGCCGCCAGAAGTGGATCGACCAGGCCCAGTCGCTGAACATCTACATGGCCGGCGCCTCGGGCAAGAAGCTGGACGAGACCTACAAGCTGGCCTGGCTGCGCGGCCTGAAGACGACCTACTACCTGCGCACCATCGCGGCGACGCACATGGAGAAGTCGACCACCCGCACCGGCGCGCTGAACGCGGTGCCGGTCGACGGCGGCCTGGCAGCCGGTGCGGCGGCCGCGGCCGCGGCCAGTGCGGCGATGTCGGCGCCGGCCCCGGCCCCGACGGCTTCGGCCGAGATCGTCGACGGTGCGGCCTGCTACCTGCGTCCGGGCGACGCCGGTTTCGACGAGTGCGAAGCCTGCCAGTAATCCTATGATCCGCCGCTCCTGCGTGTGCAGGGCGGCGTCACACCCGAATAATCAAGAAGGAACACATCATGGCTCTCTCCTGGGACGATGAACCGGTCGCAGCACCGGCCCCCGCAGCCGGCGCGGTTGCCAACGCAAGCGCCGCCGAAGCCTCCACCGCCGACGTCGCCAAGCGCGTGAACGCCGACGACAAGCGCATCATCAACGGCCAGACCGACGTCAACCAGCTGGTCCCGTTCAAATACAAATGGGCCTGGGACAAGTACCTGGCCGGCTGCGCCAACCACTGGATGCCGCAGGAAGTGAACATGCAGCGCGACATCGAGCTGTGGAAGAACCCGAACGGCCTGACCGAAGACGAGCGCCGCATCGTCAAGCGCAACCTGGGCTTCTTCGTCACCGCCGACTCGCTGGCCGCCAACAACATCGTGCTGGGCACCTACCGCCACATCACGGCGCCGGAATGCCGCCAGTACCTGCTGCGCCAGGCGTTCGAAGAGGCGATCCACACCCACGCCTATCAATACATCGTCGAATCGCTGGGCCTGGACGAGAAGGAAATCTTCAACGCCTACAACGAGATCCCGTCGATCCGCGACAAGGACCAGTTCCTGATCCCGTTCATCGAGGCCATCAACGATCCGCAATTCCACACCGGCACGCTGGAAAACGACCAGAAGCTGCTCAAGTCGATCATCGTGTTCGCCTGCCTGATGGAAGGCCTGTTCTTCTACGTCGGCTTCACGCAGATCCTGGCGCTCGGCCGCCAGAACAAGATGACCGGCGCCGCCGAGCAGTACCAGTACATCCTGCGCGACGAGTCGATGCACTGCAACTTCGGCATCGACCTGATCAACACGATCAAGATGGAAAACCCGCAGCTGTGGACCTTTGAATTCAAGGAAGACATCAAGCAGCTGTTCGTGAAGGCCGTCGAGCTCGAGTACCGCTACGCCGAAGACACCATGCCGCGCGGCGTGCTGGGCCTGAACGCAGCGATGTTCAAGGGCTACCTGCGCTTCATCGCCAACCGCCGCGCCGTCCAGATCGGCCTGGAGCCGCTGTTCCCGAACGAGGAAAACCCGTTCCCGTGGATGAGCGAGATGATCGACCTGAAGAAGGAGCGCAACTTCTTCGAGACGCGCGTGACCGAGTACCAGACGGGTGGGGCGCTCAGTTGGGACTAAGCTGGGATTGATTTCCTGCTCGACCGTATCGTCTGCAAAGCCCGCCGCCCGGCGGGCTTTTTCTTTGGCGGAGCAGGACATCGAGGCGTCATGTGGCCGTGCTATCCTGCCGCCATGCTCACCAGTCCGCTCCTGCACCAGACCCCGCATATCCTGCACGGCTTCGGCACCCGCCACGACGACCTGGCGGCCTGCTTTCCCGCGCTGTGGCCGCGCCGCCCGATCCAGCACGAGCGCCACGGCACGCGCATCGCCATCGTGACCGAGCCGAACCAGGACGGGGGCGAGGCCGACGGCATGTTCACCGACCGGCCCGGCCTGCTGCTGGCGATCGCCACCGCCGATTGCGTGCCGATCCTGCTGGCGCGCCGCGACGGCGCCGAAGTCGCGGCGCTGCACGCCGGCTGGCGCGGCGCGATGCACGGCATCGTCGATGCGTTCGCCGATCTCGTGCGCACGCGCGGGGGCGCGCCCGGCGACTGGATCGCGGCGGCCGGACCGGCCGCGCACGCGTGCTGCTACCAGGTCGGACCGGAAGTGGTCGACGGCTTCGTCGAGCGCTGGGGCTTCGCCCCCGAGGTCGTGGCGCCGCGTCCGCGCATGCTCGACCTGCCGGCGATCGTGCGCCTGCAGCTTGCGCGCGCCGGGTTCGCCAGCATCGATGCGCGCACCGAATGCACGATGTGCCACCAGCGTGACGACGGCCACCACACCTTCCACAGCTACCGCCGCGACCGCGCGACGCGCACGCCGGTGGTCGACGTGCACTGGTCGGCGATCGCCATCGCGCCACGTTGATCGTTCGCTGACGCGGCCTGCGAGGCGCCCGCGCACACGCGCGTGCGCACGCGTGCTCCACAAGCTTGGCACTGAGGCTATCATGCGCTGAAATCGAACAGCACAGCCATGACCGGCCCAGGAGACTTCGCATGACCGACCGCTTCGCCCTGCATGTCGCATCCGATGCCGACGACGCCGACGCCGGCTTTCGCGCCGGCCTGCTGCGGGCGATCGCGCAGTGCGACGACCTGGCGCAGGTAGCGGCCTTCGGCGCCGGCGACGCCCAGTCGAGGGCTTTCAAGGACGCCTTGCGCCAGCTCGGCTACCGCGGCGGTGTCGACCACATCGCACCCGGCCGCCCGCAGGACATCGAACGTTTCGGCACCCTGCTCCAGACCTCGCCCGACCTCGCGCGCCTGGCCTGGCGCCGCCTCGGCCTGGCCGGTGCAGGCGGGCGCCGCTACAGCTTGTGCGGCATCGCGCACGCCACCGCAGCGCACGCCGACATGAGCGCGATCGCCGGCCTGCTTGCCGCGCCGCTGCGCAGCTGGGACGCGCTGATCTGTCCCTCGCGCGTGGTGCGCGACAGCGTGCGCGCGATCCTCGAGCGCCAGGGGGCCTACCTGGCCGCGCGCTTCGGCGCCACGCGCTTCGAGCTGCCGCAGCTGCCTTTGATCGCGCCCGGCGTGCACAGCCGCGACTTCGTCTTCGACGACGCCCAACGCCACGGCGCGCGCGCGCGCTTCGGCATTGGCGCGGACGACGTCGCCTTCCTGCACGCCGGCCGCCTGTCCTTCCACGGCGATGCGCACCCGCAGCAGATGCTGGTCGCGCTGGAGCGCGCCGCCATGGCCGGCCGCGCCGTGCACCTGCTGCTGTGCGGGCGCTTCGACGAAGCCGGCGCCGAACACGGTTTGCGCGAAGCGGCTGCCGTGCTGGCCCCGTCGGTCAAGCTGACCATGCTCGACGCGCATCCCGACCATCACGTCGACGCATGGGCCGCGGCCGACGTCTTCACCGCGATGGCGGACAGCGTGCAGGACTGCGCCGCGCCGCTGCTGCAGGCGATGGCGGCCGGGCTGCCGTGCGTGGTCAGCGATTGGGGCGCATACCGCGACACCGTGCGCGATGGCGTCGAGGGTATCGTGATCCCGACCGTGATGCCCGGACCGGGCGCCGGGCTTGATCTCGCGCAGCGTTACGACGATGGCGTGGACAGCTACGACCAGTATTGCGGTCATACCAGCCATGCGGTGGCGGTGGACGGCGCGGCGCTCGCGCAGGCTTACGAACGCTTGAGTGCAAGCGCCGGCCTGCGTCGCGAACTCGGCGACAACGCGCGCCGGCGTGCGCAGGGCGCGCACGATTGGGCGGTCGTGCTGGGACGTTACCGCCAGCTGTGGAGCGAGCTCGATGAACGGCGCCGCGCCGATCCGGTCCTGACCCCGGCGCCGGCGCAGGTGGAGCCCGACCGGCTCGACCCGTTCGTACTGTTCGCCAGCTACCCGAGTGCGCGCATCACGCCGGCGTCGCTGGTGGAACTGACGCCGCACGCTTCGCTGGCTTTGCTGCGCCAGTACCGCGAGCTGGCGATCAACCGGTTTGCGCAAGCATCGCTGCCGACGCTCGAAGAATTCGGCCTGATCTTCGGCTCGATCGAATCGCAGCCGATGCAGGTCGACGAACTGCTCGATACCCTCGGGCCTTGCGATCGGCCGACGCTGCTGCGCGGTCTGGCATGGTTGTGCAAGATGGATTTATTGAGGATATCGCCGCCCGAGGAAACTTGAGCGGCGCTGCATAGCGCCCGTAGATAAAGGCGCTATGCGAAATTGCAGTCGGGTGTGGCCTTATTTGCCCGACTTGTTGGGCGCGCTTGTTTTTGGAGACTAAGCAGAAGGATGAAAGGAATCGCACGTGATCGCAGCGATTGATTCGTATTGAAGATATCGCCGGTTCGCCGTTGACAAGTGCATGAAAAATATTGTGTGCGGGTTGCGCACTGACAAGGTTTTCGTGTACTTTACGTGATTGAATTTGTCAAAACGTGAACACGCCAATCGAATAGGGCGTCAAACGTGGAGCAAACCGATCAAAAATGGGACGCTGATTCATTCAGTATGCACGTAAGCTTAGCGAAAAGAACAAGCCGCATTGCCTGAACCGGATTCGGGCATGGCGGCTTTTTCTTTTCGCAGCGCTGTGTGCGGCGATGTAATCAGCGGCATGAACCATCGAACTTTAGTCGTTTCGGTCGTCGGCGACGACGATAGCTGAAGCGTTGCGAACTAGGGGATTTCGCAAAACCTGTGACAGGTTTTTCGAGCTTCCCTTTGAGAAGTCGCAGCAATTCAGCTGGTGCCGGATTCATTGACGTACACCCACGTGTGCGCCGATGAATAATTCGCCCGACCAAGCAGACCGGGTTGGACGGGTTCAAACCTTGTAGCGCATTTTCTCATCGCAGAGAAGGAGTACATAAAATGGCAACAGCCGCTAAGAAACCAGCAGCAAAAGCCGCCGCTAAGCCGGCCGCAAAAGCTGCAGCAGCAGAAAAACCCGTCGCAAAGAAAGCCGCCGCAAAACCGGCAGCTAAACCAGCTGCCAAAGCCGCAGCAAAGCCGGCAGCCAAGCCCGCCGCGAAACCGGCTGCAAAGAAAACCGCTGCCACCAATACCGCAGTGACCAAGTCGACCGCCGCCAAATCGACCGCCGCCAAATCGACCGCCGCCAAATCGACCGCCGCCAAATCGACGCCAGCTAAATCGACCGCTACCAAATCGACCGCGGCCAAGACCCTGGCTTCGAAGTCGACCGCCGCCAAGTCGCCGCGCACCAAATCGGCCGCTGCCAAGACGCTGGCAAGCAAGTCGACCGCCGCCAAAGGCGCCGCCACCAAGTCGGCTGCCACCAAGTCGGCAGCAAGCAAGGGCGCTGCGACCAAGACCGCAGCCTCCAAGACCGCCGCCAAAGGCGCAGCCGCCAAGTCGACCGCGACCAAGACCGCAGCCACCAAGACTGCAACCACCAAGACTGCAGCCACCAAGACCGCCGCCAAAGGCGCAGCCGCCAAGTCGAGCGCAAGCAAGACGGCAGCAACCAAATCGACCGCAGCCAAATCGACCGCCACCAAGTCGACCGCAGCTAAATCGACCGCCACCAAGTCGACCGCAGCTAAATCGACCCCAGCTAAATCGACCGCAGCTAAATCGAGCGCGACCAAAGGCGCCGCTACCAAGACCGCCGCCAAGGGCGCTGCCGCCAAATCGACTACGACCAATTCGACCGCGACCAAGACCGCAGCAACCAAGTCGACCGCCGCCAAGGCGCCGGCAACCAAGTCGGCTGCAACCAAGTCGGCTGCAACCAAGTCGACCGCCGCCAAGGCACCGGCAACCAAGTCGGCTGCAACCAAATCGGCTGCAACCAAATCGGCTGCAACCAAGTCGACCGCCGCCAAGACGCCGGCCGCCAAGTCGACCGCGACCGCAAGCAAATCGGCTGCAAGCAAATCGGCTGCAAGCAAATCGACCGCGACCGCAACCAAATCGACCGCGACCGCAAGCAAATCGGCCGCAAGCAAATCGGCTCCAACCAAGTCGACCGCCGCCAAGACCCCGGCCACGAAGTCGGCTGCAACCAAATCGACCGCGACTGCGACCAAGACCGCAGCCACCAAGTCGACCGCCGCCGCCAAGGCCCCGGCCGCCAAGTCGGCTGCAACCAAATCGACCGCGACCAAGTCCGCTGCAACCCAGCCGGCTGCCACCAAGTCGGCTGCCACCAAGTCGGCTGCAACCAAGTCGACCGCGACCAAAACCGCTGCGACCAAGTCGACCGCCGCCGCCAAGACCGCCGAAGCCCAGCCGGAAGTGAAGGCCGACAGCGCCGCCGCTGCCCCGGCCGCCAAGACTACCGCCGCCAAGACTCCGGCCGCGAAGAAGCCGGCCGCCAAGAAGTCGAGCGCCGCCAAGTCGGCTGCGCCGAAGGCCGACGCCCAACCGCAAGCCAAAGACGACGCCAAGCCGGAAGCCAAGGCCGACGCCAAGTCGGACGGCGCCCAGCCGGCGGCCAAGTCGGTGATCGCACCGGCCGCCTGGCCGTTCCCGACCAGCAGCCGTCCGTAATCCGGGCAGTCCGCGCCTGGTTCAGGCAAAATACCGCTGTGTGAGGCGCGCGCAACGCGTCCGCACGGCGGTTTTTTTATTCAAGGAGTCTTTGTGCTGCCCATTCTTCAGATGATCGTCGACGCCGTAGCGGGCGTCCTCGGCGGCGTCCTGCTGCTGCGGTTCTGGATGCAGGTGATCCGCGTGCGCCCGCCGGCCTCGGTCGGCCAATTCACGTTCACGTTGTCGGACTGGCTGGTGCGGCCGCTGCGCCGCGTCGTGCCGGGCATGGGGGGCTATGATTGGGCCAGCCTGATCGGCGCCTTCCTGGTAGTGCTGGCCGCCAGCTCGCTGATGCTGCTGTATGGCGCAAGCGGCCAGGCGGTCGTGCTGTACGCGCTGCTGCGCTTCGTGAACTGGATCGTCTACGGCTTCATGGGGCTCCTGATCATCGAAGTGATCTTCAGCTGGGTGAACCCGGATGCGCCGCTGGCGCCGTTCGTGCGGGCGCTCAACGACCCGCTGCTGCGCCCGATCCGGCGCGTGGTGCCGGCGATCGGCGGGATCGATTTCTCGGTGCTGATCGCCCTGGTCCTGCTGCAGATCATTCAGTACCTGGTGCGGCAAGCGATCTTCTGATGGCGTCGCGCCCGCGCGCATGCGTGCGCGCGCGGGCCTGGTGCAGGCAGGTCAGAAGCGGTAGCCGAACGCCGCTTCGAAGCGATCGGCGATCTGCTGCGCCGTGAAGCTGTGGTTCTGCGCACCCTGGTGGGCGATCTTGATCGAACCGAGCAGGCTGGCCAGGCGGCCGGAGGTCGGCCAGTCGAGGTCGTTGGCGATGCCGAACAGCAGGCCGGCGCGATAGGCGTCGCCGCAACCGGTCGGGTCGACCACCTTTTCCGCGGCCACCACCGGAATCTTGTAGTGCTCGCCGCCGGCGTAGATGTCCGAACCTTCCTCGCCGCGCGTGACGATCAGCGCATCCAGGCGAGCCGCGATGTCGTGCAGCGACAGGCCGGTGCGGTCCATCACCATCTCGAATTCGTAATCGTTGCAGGCCAGGTAAGTGGCCTGGTCGATGAACTGGATCAGCTCTTCGCCGTTGAACATCGGCAGCTGCTGGCCCGGGTCGAACATGAACGGCACCTTGTTGGCGACGCAGTCGCGCGCGTGCTTGAGCATGCCGTCGCGGCCGTCCGGCGAGATGATCGCCACGCGCAGCGGCAGGTGGTCGGCCAGGTTGTTCTCGTGCGAGAACTGCATCGCGCCCGGGTGGAAGGCGTTGATCTGGTTGTTGTCCTGGTCGGCGGTGACGAAGCACTGGGCGGTGTAGGCGTCGTCGATGGTGCGGATCGCCTTGGTCGCCAGGCCCTGCAGCCACATGCGGTCGAGGTAGGCCGCGCCGTCCTGGCCAAGGGTGCCCATGATCAGCGGATCGCCGCCCAGCATGCTCAGGTTATAGGCGATGTTGACCGCGCAGCCGCCGTATTCGGTGCGCAGGGTCGGCACCAGGAAGGACACGTTCACGCGGTGCAGCTGGTCGGCCAGCAGGATGTCGCCGAAGCGGCCATGGTATTGCATGATCTTGTCGAAGGCGATCGAGCCGCAGATCAGCGAGGTCTTGTTCATGAGTGGGTCTCAGGGATAGAAAACGAAAGTATGGTAGCCCGACGGCTTGATGTCGGCGAGAGCGAAGTTGAGCCGGACCGGCTGTTCCGAGTGCGCACCGAAGCCGCTGGCGGCGGCCGTGCCGGCGGCTCCCGCGGCTCCCGCAGCACCGGCGGCGCCCTCCGGCAGGTAGTCGGCCGGACCGAACACGCGGCGCAGCAGCGGCTTGTTGTTGGCGTCGGTCAGCTCGAGTTCGATGCTCGGCCAGGCCTGCATCAGGCTACCCTGATTGCGTAAGGTCGTATTGAGCGAATAGGTGTCGGCGCCGATCGGCGCCAGTTCGCCCTCGTCGATGACCAGGTTCTCGGCCTTGGCAGGCAGGTCGACGCGGCAATCGGCGGCGGCGCACAGGCCGTTCAGGAGCCCACGCGCGGCCGGATAGCGCAGCGCCAGCTCGCTGCGGTAGGCGATCAGCAGCTGGGCCGCCAGCAACAGCAGCAGCGCGGCGGCGCCGACCGCCATCAGGATGCGCACGGCCTTGCCGGAGCGCTCCTGGCGCCGGCTGCGCTTGACGAATTCCGGCTCGTCGCTCTCGCTGCTGGCCGGCACGCGCAGGCGCGGCGCTTCGATGCGGGTCGGGGTGAGCTTGGAGCGGCGCGTGCGCGCGTCGACGGCCTTGGCGCGCGCCGATCGCGGCGCCTGGCCTTCCTGGCGCGCGTCCGAGGCTGCCGGGGGCATGTCGTGGTCGGCCGAGGCGCGCAGCGGCAGGGCTGCGGACGGCGTGCTGGCGACGGCGGCCCGGTTGTCGGGTGCAGTTTCCGCTTCGGCTTCGGCTTCGGCGGCCTGGGCGGGAAGGGCGCTCGCGCGTGCGTCGGCCGGTTCCGTGTGCGTTTCCGTGTCCGCAGGCGGCGTTTGCTGCGGCTCGGGATGCGCTCCGAAGTCCGGCTCCAGATCGGGCTCATGGCCGGGCAGCGGCTGCGCGACCAGGGCTTCGTCGACCGGCAGGTCGAAGCTCGGCTCGATGCGTCCCGCGGGCGCGTATGCGGGCGCAGGCGAGTCTGTGGCAGGCAGGGCAGGTTCGGGCGCCGTGAGGGATTCGATTGCGGCGGCCGGCGCCGGCTCGGGCGTCGACGCAGCCAGGGATCCGGGCGCCGGCCCGGCTTGCAACCCAGGCACAGGCTCGGGTTCGGGCGCGGGCGCGCCGGCATCCTGGTCGGCCGCCACGTCCAGGCGTGGCTCGATCCGGTCCGGCGTGCCGGCGCCAAGCGGCGCAGGCGGCGCCAAGCCGGCGGCATCGGCATCGGCATCGGCATCGGCATCGGCGCCGAGCGCCGGATCGGCCTTGGGCAGGATGCCGAAGGGATCGAAGGTGTGGTCGAAATCGAGCGTGTAGACCGGCTGGGCGCCGGCATCGGCGGCCGGCTCCGGCGCGGACGACGCAGATGGCGCGGTGGTGGCGTCAGGCGCGTCGAGGGCAGGAGTATCCGCGGCAGGGGAATCCGGGGCCGGATAGGCCGTGGCCGGGGCAACGGGCGCTTGCGCTGCGGCAGGCAGCGCCGGCTCTGGCTCTGGCTCGGCAGAAGAGGCAGCAGATGAAATGACAGGTGGAGCAGCAGCCGGCGCAGCAAGCCCGGCTCCGGCTTGCGCCGCCTCGCTCGCCTTTTTGGCGGCCAGCGCCTCCAGGTCGATCAGATGGGCGCTGCCGTCGAAGATGCGCTGGCAGGCGCCGCAGCGGACGATGCCGCCGCGGAGCTTGAGCTGGTCCGAGGCGACCCGGAACGTGGTGTGACAATGCGGGCACTGGGTCGCGAGCGCCATGCGGTCACTCGCCCGAGTTCAGACTCGAGTCGGCGCGCGGCGGCGGTGCGGTGTCCTGGCCGAGCTGCCCGTGGAGGGCGACCCAGCCATCCTGCTCGGCCCAGACGCCCAGCTTGATGAAAGGTGCGTAGGCGGCGGCCACTTCCTCGGCCTGGCGCGCCAGCACGCCCGACAGCGTCAGGAAACCGCCCGGTGCGACGCGGCCCGAGAGCATCGGCGCCATCAGCTTGAGGGGGCTCGACAGGATGTTCGCGACCACGATGTCGAAACGCTGTTCGCCGTGCTTCGAGGCGCCGAAGTCGTCCGGCACGTAGAAGTCGATCTCGCAGCGGTTGCGTTCGGCGTTCAGGTTGGCCGATTCGATCGCCTGCGGGTCGATGTCGACCCCGGTGACTTCGCCGGCGCCGAGCTTCTTGGCGACCATCGCCAGGATGCCCGAGCCGCAACCGTAGTCCAGCACCGATTTGCCGGGCGCCGGATGCGCTTCCAGCCACTCCATGCACAGGCGCGTGGTCGGATGGCTGCCGGTGCCGAAGGCCAGGCCCGGATCGACCTCGAGGATCAGGCCGTTCGGGTCCGGCGCTTCGTGCCAGCTCGGCACGACCCAGATGTTCTTGCCGATGTGGATCGGCTCGAACTGCGACTGCGTCAGGCGCACCCAGTCGGCGTCGGCCACCGGACGCGTCGTGAACTCGACCGCCTGCTGCAGGCCGATCGAGGTGAACGCATCGAACACCAGCGGGGCCGGATCGGCGTCGACGTCGAGCAGCGCGACCACGCGGCTGCGGTCCCAGGCGGCCTCGGTCGGGACCATGCCGGGCTCGCCGAACAGCGGCTTCTCGTCGGCGGTGCCTTCGTCGGCGTCCTCCACCGACACCGACAGCGCGCCCATGTCCATCAAGGCGTCCGACAAGGCCTCGGCGTGTGCGCGTGCGACTTCGATGACGACTTCGTTCCAGCTCATGCTTCTGCCTTGCTCTCGGATTTGGAACCGATGCCGCCGTCCTTCGGCAGGTCCGGCTTGTGGGCCAGCTTCTGCTCCAGGTAGTGGATGTTGGTGCCGCCTTCGATGAAGCGGGCGTCGACCATCAGCTCGCGGTGCAGCGGGATATTCGTCAGGATACCCTCGACCACCATTTCCGACAACGCGATCTGCATGCGGCGGATCGCCTGGTCGCGCGTGGCGCCGTAGGCGATGACCTTGCCGACCATCGAATCGTAGTGCGGCGGCACGTAATAGCCGGCGTAGGCGTGCGAATCGACGCGGATGCCGGGACCACCCGGCGGGTGCCAGCCGGTGATGCGGCCCGGCGACGGGGTGAACTTGAACGGGTCTTCCGCATTGATGCGGCACTCGATCGCGTGGCCCGACAGCATGATGTCGCGCTGCTTGAAGCGCAGGCGCTCGCCGCAGGCGATGCGGATCTGTTCCTGGACGATGTCGATCCCGGTGATCATCTCGGTGACCGGGTGCTCGACCTGGACGCGGGTGTTCATCTCGATGAAGTAGAACTCGCCGTTCTCGTACAGGAACTCGAAGGTGCCGGCGCCGCGGTAGCCGATCTTGCGGCAGGCTTCGGCGCAGCGCTCGCCGATCTTCTCGATCGTCTTGCGCGGGATGCCCGGCGCCGGCGCTTCCTCGATCACCTTCTGGTGGCGGCGCTGCATCGAGCAGTCGCGCTCGCCCAGCCAGACGGCCTGCTTGTGCTCGTCGGCCAGCACCTGGATCTCCACGTGACGCGGATTTTCCAGGTACTTCTCCATGTAGACTTCCGGGTTGCCGAAGGCGGTGCCGGCTTCGGTCTTGGTCATCTGCACGGCCGACAGCAGCGCGGCTTCGGTGTGCACGACGCGCATGCCGCGTCCGCCGCCGCCGCCGGCCGCCTTGATGATGACCGGGTAGCCGATCTTGCGCGCGGTCTGGATGATTTCCTTCGGATCGTCGGGCAGGGCGCCGTCCGAACCCGGCACGCAAGGCACGCCGGCGCGGATCATGGCCTGCTTGGCCGAGACCTTGTCGCCCATCATGCGGATCGATTCGGGGCGCGGGCCGATGAACACGAAGCCCGACTTTTCGACGCGCTCGGCGAAGTCGGCGTTTTCGGACAGGAAGCCGTAGCCGGGGTGGATCGCTTCGGCGTCGGTCACTTCGGCCGCGCTGATGATTGCCGGCATGCTCAGGTAGCTCTGCGCGGATTGCGCCGGACCGATGCAGACGGATTCATCGGCCAATTTCACGTACTTGGCGTCCTTGTCGGCTTCCGAGTGCACGACGACCGTCTTGATGCCCATTTCGCGGCACGCGCGCTGGATACGCAGCGCGATTTCGCCGCGATTGGCGATGAGGATTTTTTCAAACATGGTATGGGGTGTTTCTGGATCAGCCGATGACGAACAGCGGTTGGCCGAATTCGACGGGCTGGCCGTTCTCCACCAGGACCTTGGTGATGGTGCCGGACATGTCGGCATCGATTTCGTTGAGGAGCTTCATCGCTTCGATGATGCACAGGGTGTCGCCTTCCTTCACGGTCGAACCGACGTCGACGAATGCCGCTGCGCCCGGGGCCGAAGAACGGTAGAAGGTGCCGACCATCGGCGACTTGACCACGTGGCCGGTCGGCTCTGCCGGTGCTGCCGGTGCTGCGGCCGGGGCCGGGGCGGCCGGTGCGCCTTGCATGGCCGGCGCGGAGAATTGCTGCACGCCCTGCGGCGGCACCATGACCACCTGATTCTGCGGGATTGCCGAGGATTTGACGATGCGAACCTTGCTCTCGCCTTCGGTCACTTCCAGCTCAGCGATGTCCGATTCGGCGACGAGGTCGATCAATGTCTTGAGTTTTCGTAGATCCATGTGAAACCCCTTGGAATTATTTGTTGTTGAGTATGCGGCGCCTCAGGTGGGGCGCAATTCCGCACAGATTGCGTGAAGTTGACGTAGATTAACGCTCTTTGAGCGCGAAGTCGATGGCAAAGCGATATCCATCAGCGCCCAGTCCGCAGATCGTACCCAGCGCGATCGCCGACAGAAACGAGTGATGCCTGAACTCCTCACGCTTATAAATATTAGACAGGTGCACTTCCACGAACGGAATCTCGACCCCCGCCAGCGCATCGCGCAGGGCGACGCTGGTGTGGGTCAGGCCGCCCGGGTTGATCACGATCGCATCGACACCTTCCTGGCGGGCGGCGTGGATGCGGTCGATCAGTGCGCCTTCATGATTGCTCTGGAAGCAGGCGAGCGTAGCGCCTGCTGCCTGAGCCTGGGCAACAGCTGCATGTTCAATATCGGCAAGCGTCGTCGCGCCATATACCGCGGGCTCGCGCGTCCCCAGCAGATTCAGGTTGGGGCCATTGAGCAGCAGTAGCTTTTTCGCCATGGTGAACCGTCGGTTTGCTCGAAAAGACAGGCATTTTGCCGCCAACGTTACGTATTGGCAAGCGATAAAAACCTTAACAAGGGAATGGAACGACCGTTCGCCAAACCCGGCTTTACGTCAGAGTTTGGCGATATCGGCGCGCAATTGGTCGAACTTCAGGCGCCCGATATAGGTCTTGCGCACTTGCCCATCCGCGCCGATCAGCACGGTAAATGGCAACCCGCCGTTCGCATTGCCGAGCGCGCGCGACAAATCGGTACCGCCCATGCCGCCCACGTACAGCGGATAGGATACCTTGGTTTTCTTGACGAACTCGACGAGATTCGACGGGGAATCGATGCCGATGCCGATGACGTTTACGTGCTTGCCGCCGTCTTGCACCGCCAGCGCCGACAATTCCGGCATCTCCTGCACGCACGGCCCGCACCACGACGCCCAGAAATTGACCAGCAGCGGTTTGCCTTTCCATTGCGCCAGCGATTGCGGCTTGCCGTTCAGGTCGTTCAGCGACTGGCCGTACAGCTGCGTCACCGCGGTCGGCGCGGCGGCGGCGGCGCGCGCATCCTGTTTATAACCGGCGATCGCGCCGAATACGGTAAAGGCGACGGCCAATACGGCATAGCCGGCCAGGGTCTTCTTATTCATCGTCTTCCATATTGTGTTCATTATTAATAAGGGTGCGCAATCCGTTTGCGTCAATACGCTGCAGCCTGCCATCCGAGCGCGGTTTCAATGCGCCGCGCAAATCGTTCATATCATACAGTTCGGCGTGTACCGTTTCGCGTTTCCACAGAAAACTCACGGTTTCGACCGGATCGTGGCGGCCGCCCTTGAAATGCGGCGTTTCCGAGATATCGATGTCGACGTTGCGGCCGAGCAGATAGATTTCGACTTCCTTGGCGCTATCGGCGAACAATTGCAGGTGAATGTCGTCATGCTCGCCGGCAGTGCCGTTCAATACCGCGCCGGTCAGGTAGGGACGGAAATCGGCCAATTGCTCCATGACCTCGAGCGCGCGCATGCGCAAGTGCCGCAGGCGTTCGGATCGGGCCGGCCCGCCAAACAGCGACTGGTAACGGCGCACTTCGTCTTCGACCTGGATATTGTCGGGCAGGTAATTGGGCGATGGCCGATCGACGCCGAGCACCTGGCGCGCGGCCTTGGCCTTGGCGGTGGCATAGTCGGCGCCATCCTGGGCGATCATGCGGGCAGCCGTCGCAGCGATGCGCGCCCGCACCTGTTGAAGATCATCATTTGGTGTTGGCATCATGTTTGTGATCATACTCTTGAACGAAAAATGACATCGCCACGGGCAAATCGGGTATGGCTTCCTGGACCATCTGCTGCAGGCGGCCACGCCGATGTCGGTAAGCGCGTCCGCATCAGGCGTGGTCCTGACCGGCAGCCTGGACGACGGCGCCGGGGGGCTCCGGCAGCGGCGAGCGCCGCGTGGCGTCGATGGCACTGGAAAAGCCCGCGGGGTGAGGCGTTTGGTAGAATCGCGTATTCGATCGTTTGATTCCTCCGCATTTCTCCTGACAACCATGCACATCCATATTCTCGGCATCTGCGGCACCTTCATGGGCGGCCTCGCGGTCCTGGCCAAGGAGGCCGGCCACCGCGTCACCGGCTGCGACGCCAACGTCTATCCTCCGATGAGCACCCAGCTCGAAGCCCAGGGCATCGAGCTGATCCAGGGCTACAGTCCGGAGCAGGTCGCGTTGAATCCCGACCTGTATGTGATCGGCAACGTGATGACGCGTGGGAATCCGCTGATCGAGGAGATCCTGAACCGTGGCCTGAAATACGTGTCGGGGCCGCAGTGGATCGGCGACCACATCCTGCGCGACAAATGGGTGCTGGCCGTGGCCGGTACGCACGGCAAGACCACGACCACGTCGATGCTGGCCTGGATCCTGGAAGACGCCGGTTATTCGCCCGGTTTCCTGATCGGCGGCGTGCCGCTGAACTTCGGCGTGTCGGCGCGCCTGCATGGCGAGTCGGAATCCGACTTCTTCGTCATCGAAGCCGACGAATACGACACCGCCTTCTTCGACAAGCGCTCCAAGTTCGTCCACTACCACACCAAGACCGCGGTGCTGAACAACCTCGAATACGACCACGCCGACATCTTCCCCGACATCGGCGCCATCGAGACCCAGTTCCACCACCTGGTGCGCACCGTGCCGGGTGTGGGCCGCCTGGTCGTCAACGGCGACGAAGCCTCGCTCGCGCGCGTGCTCAAGCGCGGCTGCTGGAGCGAGAAGGAAAGCTTCGGCGCGTCCGACGGCGTCGACTGGACCCTGGTCGAGCATCCGGGCGGCGCCAGCTTCGACGTCATCTTCAAGGGTGAACAGCAGGGCACCGTGCACTGGGACCTGAGCGGTCACCACAACCGCTCGAACGCGCTGGCCGCGATCGCCGCCGCGCGCCACGTCGGCGTGCCGCCGAGCCAGGCGATCGAATCGCTGGCGCGCTTCCAGAACGTCAAGCGGCGCATGGAAGTGCGCGGCACCGTGAATGGCGTCACGGTGTACGACGATTTCGCCCACCACCCGACCGCGATCGCGACCACGGTCGGCGGCCTGCGCCAGAAAATCGGGTCATCGGGCCGCATCCTGGCCGTGCTCGAGCCGCGCTCGAACACGATGAAGCTGGGCGCGATGAAGGATGCGCTGCCGGGCAGCCTGAAGGACGCCGACCTGGTGTTCGGCTTCGGCAGCCAGCAGGCGCTGGGCTGGTCGCTGGCCGACGCCCTGAAACCGCTCGGGACCATCGCGCACAGCTTCGACCAGATCGACTACATGGTCAAGGCGATCGTGCAGGCGGCCCAGCCGGGCGACCACATCCTCGTGATGAGCAACGGCGGCTTCGGCGGCGTGCACCAGAAACTGCTGGATGAAATGCGAGCGCTGGCGGTATGAGCGCGCTGCCGGTCAGCCGCATCCTGTACTTGCACGGCTTCCGTTCCTCGCCGCGTTCTTATAAGGCGCGCGTGGTGCAGGGCCGGCTGGAGGCGCTCGGGCGCGCGCACGAGCTGATCTGTCCGCAACTGCCGGCTTCGCCGAAAGCGGCGATGGAGCTGGTCTTGACGCTGGCCGAGCGCTACGCCGACCGGATCGCCATCGTCGGCTCGTCGCTGGGCGGCTTCTACGCGACCTGGCTGGCCGAGCGCTTCGGCTGCCGCGCGGTGGTGATCAATCCGGCGGTCGATCCCTTGAAAGACCTCGAGAAGCACGTCGGCGTGACCACCAGCTGGCATTCCGACGAGCCGTTCGAGTTCAAGCGCGAGTACATCGACGAGCTGGCCGCGCTGAAGGTCGAGCGCATCACGCAACCCGGGCGCTACCTGCTGCTGGCCGCGACCGGCGACGAAGTGCTGGACTACCGCGACATGGTGGCCCACTATGCCGGCGCGCACCAGCACGTCATCGAGGGCAGCGACCACGCGATCGCCGAGTTCGCGCAGTACGTCGACGGCGTGCTGGATTTCTGCAGCAAGGGCGAGTCCGGATCGGACCAGGCAAGGTGAGGGCGGCATCGCTGCGCCAGGCCCGTTGGCTGGCGCATCCCGACGGCGTGCGCGCACCCGCCGCGATGCGTGGCTGGCTGGCCACGCCCGGTTCGCTGACCGCGCGCCTGGTCGCGCACAGCCGGCAGTTCCGCGTGCAGAAGCTGCGCCAGGACGTCGCACCGTGCCTGGCCGACGAAGCGCGCGCCATCGGCTTGCCGCGCGCGCGCCGCGTGCACGAGCGCGAGGTGCTGCTGCGCGCCGACGGCAAGCCGGTGGTCTACGGCCACACGGTGGTGCCCTTGAACGCGAGCGCCAGCGATTGGCCGCTGTTTTCGGCGCTGGGCGAGCGCTCGCTCGGCTCCACCTTGTTCTACGATCCGCTGGTCCAGCGTGGCCAGCTCGAATTTGCCCGCATCCGTCCGGGGCACCCCTTGCTGGCGCGCGTGCAGGCCGCGCTCGGCGAGGCCGGCAGCCCGTTCGATGCGGGCGCCATCCATTATGCGCGGCGCTGCGTCTATCGCCGCCGTCAAGGGCTGCTGCTGGTCACCGAGGTATTCTTGCCCGAGGTGCTGGACTTGACCGACAAGCGGGCGGCCAACATTAACGATTGCGACACGAAATGAATCTATTCTTCGAAGAATCCGGCGACTTCAAGGTCGGCACCGTGCTGTCCCAGGCGGGCGAGGCCTACCAGGTCGAAATGCCGAGCGGGAAGCGCACCAAGGTCAAGACGCGCGACGTGCTGCTGCAGTTCGACAAACCCGATCCCGCCACGCTGCTCGAGCAAGCCAAGGCCGTGGCAAGCGACGTCGACCTCGAATTTTTGTGGGAAGTCGCGGGCCAGGACGAATTCGGTTTCGCCGAACTCGGCGCCGAATACTTCGGCCACGCGCCGCTGCCGTTCGAGGCGGCCGGCCTGGTGCTGGCGCTGCACAACGCGCCGATCTATTTCTATAAAAAGGGACGCGGACGCTACAAGGCCGCGCCCGAGCAGTCGCTGCGCGCGGCGCTGGCCGGCATCGAAAAGAAGAAACAGCTGGCCATCGTGCAGGCCGGCTACGTCGAGGAGCTGAAGGCCGGCAAGCTGCCGGAACCGATGCGCCCGCTGGTGCAGCAGCTGCTGTTCAAGCCGGACAAGAACAGCATCGAATACAAGGCGCTGGAAACCGCCGCCGACGAGCTGCAGACCACGCAGGCGCGCCTGATGCTGACCACCAAGGGCATCGGCTCGGCCAAGGACCTGCACATGGGCCGCTTCCTGTTCGAGCAGTTCCCGCGCGGCGCCGGCTTCCCGCCGGTCGACGTGCCGCCCGCGCCGACCGACCTGCCGCTGGCGAAGGTCGCCGCGTTCTCGATCGACGACGTGACCACCACCGAGATCGACGATGCCTTCTCGGTGCAGATGCTGGACGACGGCCTGATCCGGGTCGGCATCCACATCGCCGCGCCCGGCCTGGGCATCCGCCCGGACGACGCGATCGACCGCATCGCACGCGCGCGCATGTCGACCGTGTACATGCCCGGCGATAAGATCACCATGCTGCCGGACGAAGTCGTCAGCGAATACACGCTGGCCGAGGGCAAGGATTGCGCGGCGCTGTCGCTGTACGCCACGCTCAATCCCGAGAACTGGTCGGTGCTCTCGACCGAAACCCGCGCCGAGCGCGTGCCGATCAAGAACAACCTGCGCCACAACGACCTCGACGAACTGGTCAACGAACAGACGCTGGAGAGCGGCGAGGGCGACTACCCGCACAAGACAGAGCTGGGCCTGCTGTGGAAGTGGGCGCTGCAGCTCGAGGCCGGCCGCATGAAAAAGCGCGAAGCCTTCGGCCTCAAGCCCGAGCAGGCCAATCGCGTCGACTTCAATTTCTACGTCGAAGACGACGTCGTCACCATCGTGCGCCGCAAGCGCGGCGCGCCGCTCGACAAGATCGTCGCCGAGCTGATGATCTTTGCGAACAGCACCTGGGGCAAGCTGCTGCACGACTCGGGCGTGCCGGGCATCTACCGCTCGCAGGGGCCGGGCGCCGGCGGCTGGAACGCCAAGATCCAGGTGCGCATGGTGACCCACGCGGCGCCGCACCAGGGCCTGGGCGTCGACCAGTACGCGTGGAGCACCTCGCCGCTGCGCCGCTATACCGACCTGGTCAACCAGTGGCAGATCCTGGCCTGCGCCGAGCACGGCGTGACCGCGCCGCTGGTGGCGCCGTTCAAGCCGCGCGACGCGACGCTGTTCTCGATCGTTTCCGCTTTTGATGCCGCCTACGCCGCCTACAACGAGTTCCAGCAGAACATGGAACGCTACTGGTGCCTGCGCTGGCTGGGCCAGGAAAACGCCAAGCAGGTCGACGCCGTGGTGCTCAAGGACGAGGTGCTGCGCCTGGTCGAGATCCCGCTGGTGATCCGCCTGCCGGGCATTCCACAGGTGCCGCGCGGCGCCCAGGTGCGCATGGACATCGTGCGCTGGGACGAGGTCGACCTGTCGCTGGAGGCGCGCCTGCTCGAGGTGGCCGAGGCGGCGCCGGACGCCGCGCTCGAACTCGAGGACGAAGAGAACACCGAAGCCGACACCGCGAGCGAAGCCGCGGCCGAGGAAGCGGTCGAGGCCGAGGGCAGCGTCACGGTCACCGATCCGGAGACCCAGACCGACGTGCCGGCGGCGCCTGCCGCCTGATTCCTGTTGTCGGCGTTAAATCGCCGACAACAGCCGATAAAACGTCGACAACACCATGTTGTACCCAAGATCGATACTTTCCCGGCGGACTAACAAAGACGCCGGCCTGCGCGGTAGAATGGGGAGTTCCGTGACCCCAACCGTCCCTCCCTGCAGCACGTGAGAACCGCCTTCCACAACCGTCCCCTGATGATCGCCGTCGCCTGCTCGCTGCTGGCGCACGCGGCCCTGCTGGCGATCCGCTTTGCGGCGCCGGACGCATTCCGGCTGCAGCCGGCCGATCCCGGGCTGGAAGTCATCCTGGTCAACGCCAAGCATCAGCGCGCGCCCTTGAAAGCCGAGGCACTGGCCCAGGCCAACCTCGACGGCGGCGGCAATCTTGACACCGGCCGCGCGCAGTCGCCGCTGCCGGACCTGCGCAAGGTCGAGAACGGCGACAGCCTGAAGACGCTGCAGCGCCGCATCGCCGAACTCGAACAGCAGCAAAGGAACGTGCTGACCCGGGTGCGCCAGTCGAATTTCGCCAGCGCGCCGGTGGCCGACCAGGTGAAGCCCGACCCGAGCCGGAACGGCGCCGACAACGTCGACACCAGCAAGACGATCGCGCGCATGACCGCCGAGATCACCCAGCGCATCTCGGACGAGAACAAGCGTCCCCGTAAAACCTTCATCAGCCCCAGCACGCGCGAAGTCGGCTACGCGCTGTACTACAAGGCGATGCAAAAGCGTATCGAGGAAACCGGCACCCTGAACTTCCCGCAGCAGAACGGCAGCAAGCTGTATGGCGAACTGGTGGTCTACATCCCGGTGTTCCAGGACGGCAGCCTGTACGAGAAGGAGGGCGGCCCGCGCATCGAGCGCAGCTCCGGCAACGCGGCGCTGGACAAGGCGGCGCTGCAGATCGTGCGCCGCGCCGCGCCGTTCGGCGCCTTCCCGGCCAACATGCGCTCGTCCGACAAGGACGACCTCTGGATCGTCATCACCCGTTTCAAGTTCACGCGCGAAGAGAAGCTGCAAGCCGAACTGCGCGCCGAAGGAGGCGCGCCATGAGCGACCGTTACTGCGTGATCGGCAATCCGATCGCCCACAGCAAATCCCCCGAGATCCACGTCGCGTTCGCGCGGCAAACCGGCCAGGACCTCGCCTACGAGCGCTGCCTGGCTCCGATCGACGGCTTTGCCGACACGGTGCGTGGTCTGATCGAACAAGGCTACCGCGGCGCCAACGTCACGGTGCCCTTCAAACTGGAAGCCTTCGCGCTCGCCACGCGCCTGCGCGAGCGCGCGCGCGTGGCGGGCGCCGTCAACACCCTGGTGTTCGAGGATGGCGAGATCGTCGGCGACAACACCGACGGCCCCGGCCTGGTGGCCGACATCGTGCAGAACGCCGGCGTACCCCTGGCCGGCAAGCGCGTGCTGCTGCTCGGCGCGGGCGGCGCGGCGCGCGGCGTGATCCTGCCGATCCTGCAGCATGGCCCGGCCAGTATCGTGATGGCCAACCGCACGCGCGCCACTGCGGACGCGCTGGCCGCGCAGTTTGCCGGTCACGCGGCGCACGCCGGCCAGGTCGCGGCCTGCGGCTTCGAGGACATCGGCGGCCAGGTCGGCTCACAGGTCGAGGGCGCCTTCGACGTCGTGATCAACGCCACTTCGGCCAGCCTGTCGAACGCGCTGCCGCCGGTGCCAGCCGCAGCGTTCAGGGAGGGCGCGCTGGCCTTCGACATGATGTACGGGAAAGCTTTGAGCCCGTTCATGGAGTTCGCCGCGCAGCACGGTGCGATCGCGCGCGACGGCCTGGGCATGCTGGTCGAGCAGGCCGCCGAAGCGTTCGCGCTGTGGCGCGGCGTGCGCCCGGCCACCGGCGACGTCCTGGCAACCTTGCGCAGCCGGCTGTGACGATGCCGGGCGCGCTCAAGAACACGCTGAAGATGGGCCTGGCCGCACGCGCCAGGACTGGCGGACGGCGCTGGTGGCTGAAGTGGCTGGTGCTCGGACCGCTGCTGCTGGTGCTGCTGGTCCAGCTGTACTTTTTCCTGATGGTGCTGTGGTGGTCGCACTTCAATCCGTCTTCGACCAGCATGATGCGCCAGCAGCTGGCGGCGCTGCGCGAGACCGATCCGAACGCGAAGCTGGAACACTTGTGGGTGCCGTACGAGCGCATTTCCGACAACCTCAAGCGCGCCGTGATCGCGTCGGAGGACGCGAATTTCACCGACCACGACGGGGTCGACTGGGAAGCGCTGGAAAAGGCCTACCAGCGCAACAACAAGCGTCACAAGGTGATCGGCGGCGGCTCGACCATCACCCAGCAGCTGGCCAAGAACCTGTTCCTGTCCGGCTCGCGCAATTACCTGCGCAAGGGCCAGGAACTGGTCATCGCCTACATGCTGGAAGCGGTGATGGACAAGGAGCGCATCCTCGAGATCTACCTGAACGTGGTCGAGTTCGGGCGCGGCGTGTTCGGCGCCGAAGCAGCGGCGCGCCACTACTACCATGCGCCGGCCGCGACCCTGAACGCGTCGCAGGCCGCGCGCCTGGCGGTGATGCTGCCCAATCCGCGCTATTACGACAAGCACCGCGGCAGCAGCTACCTGGCGCGCCGCACTGCCGTGATCCAGCGCCGCATGAACGCGGCCGACCTGCCGTAAGGGCCCGATCGGCCGCGCCGCGGCCCCCGTGCGGCACTGGCCGCGCCCAGTGCTTACACTGTACACTTGCGCTGTTTCGAACCCGGCCAAGAAAGCAGCGCATGATCAATGTATTCGTCCTCCAGAATGGCCGACTGAACCAGGTCGCGATCGCCTCGCGCGACGACCTCGAACACGTCCCGGCCGTGTGGGTCGACCTGACCGACCCGACCGAGGAAGAGCGCGACTGGGTCAAGGCGACCTACGACGTCACCCTGCCGGGCGAGGACGAGGTGCAGGACATCGAAGCTTCGGCCCGCTACTACGAAGCCGAAAACGGCGACCTGCACCTGCGTACCGATTTCCTGATCGAAGAGGAAGACGGGCCGTCGCGCATCGTCACGGTAGCCTTCATCCTGGCCAAGAAAATCCTGTTCTCGGTCCATAACGACGACTTGCCGGTGTTCCGCCTCGTGCGCCTGCGCGCGCGCTCGCGGCCCGGTTCGATCGAGGACTACATGGACGTGCTGCTCGACCTGTACGCGACCGACGCCGAGTACTCGGCCGATGCCCTGGAAGGCATCTACGAAAGCCTGGAAAACGTCAGCCAGCGCGTGCTGCAAAAGGAATTCACCGACCAGGACGCGGCGGCCGCGCTGAACGCCATCGCGCACGAGGAAGACTTGAACGGGCGCATCCGCCGCAACATGATGGACACGCGCCGCGCGGTCAGCTTTCTGATGCGCGGGCGCCTGCTGAATGCCGACCAGTTCGAGGAAGCGCGCCAGATCCTGCGCGACATCGAATCGCTCGACGGCCACACCTCCTTCTTGTTCGACAAGATCAACTTCCTGATGGACGCCACGGTCGGCTTCATCAACATCAACCAGAACAAGATCATCAAGATCTTCTCGGTCGCCTCGGTCGCCTTCCTGCCGCCGACGCTGATCGCCAGCATCTACGGCATGAACTTCGAGTTCCTGCCCGAGCTGCACTGGCATTTCGGCTATGGCTGGTCGCTGAGCCTGATGATCGTCAGCGCGATCGCGCCGTTCCTGTACTTCCGCCATCGGGGCTGGCTGAAGTAGCAAACCCGCCGGACCGGTTCCGGCGTGTCCAACCCTGCAATCCGAACCTCATCGCCGGCCCGCATCGGGTTTGCGGCCGCGCCATCCCTGTCGCCCGCGCCCGCGCCCCCGCATCGCCATTATCGTTGCGTGCCCATTGACTCATTTAATGAGAATCATTATCATTTGCATTCGTGGTAAGGTGGATGGTCATGCAGCGCCGCGCGCAGCGCATCGGCCGCCGTTCTTTTTCAAATGACGATGGGATACTGATGAACATGCATGCGCACGCCGGCCGGCGCCACCAACTCGATCGACTCGCGCTGCTGGTCAGCCTCGCCGTGCCGCTGCTGGCGCAGGCAGGCACCGACGACGTACCGCAAGACGGCATCCAGCAGGTCAAGATCAGCGCCAACCGGCTGGGCGACACCACCGAGGGCACGGGCTCGTACACCACCGGCCGCGACACCACCGCGGTGCCGCTCGACCTGTCGCTGCGCCAGACCCCGCAATCGGTATCGGTGGTGACGCTGCAGCGCATCGAGGACCAGCGCCTGCAGACGGTGACCGACGTCGTCAACAACGCCACCGGCGTCTCCGTCAACCAGTACGAAACCAACCGCGGCGGCTTCACGGCGCGCGGTTTCGACATCGACAACCTGCAGATCGATGGCGTGCCCACCACCTGGGAGCAATCCTGGAGCGGCGGCGAGGTCGCGAGTACGCTGGCCATCTACGACCGTGTCGACATCGTGCGCGGCGCCACCGGCCTGATGACGGGCGCGGGCAACCCGTCCGCCGCGATCAACCTGGTGCGCAAGCATGCCACCAGCAAGACCGTGACCGGCTGGGCCGAAGCCGGCATCGGCCGCTGGAACGAAAGGCGCGTGATGGGCGACGTATCCACGCCCTTGAACAGCTCGGGCAGCGTGCGCGCGCGCGTGGTCGGCGAGTACACCGACGGCAACAGCTGGGTCGACATCCTGCATAACAAGAGCCAGACCGTGTACGCGACGGTCGATGCCGACCTGAGCCCGTCGATGCTGCTGCAGGTCGGCGTCAGCCATCAGGAAACGGAGGCGCGCGGCCCGATGTGGGGCGGCCTGCCGTACTGGTACGGCGACGGCGGCAAGACCGACTGGCCCGTGTCGAAGACCACTTCGGCCGACTGGTCGCACTGGCCGACGCGCTATGACGACGCGTTCGCCAACCTCGAATACCGCTTCGACAATGGCTGGAAGATCCGCGCCCTGCTGGACCACGGCGACCGCAAGGCCGACTCCTACCTGCTGTACCTCTCCGGCATCCCCGACCGTACGACCGGCCTGGGATTGAGCGCGTATCCGGCCTCGTACAAGACGCAAACGAAGCAGGACAACGTCAACCTGATGGCCGGCGGCCCGTTCGAACTGGCCGGCCGCAAGCACGAGGCCGCGTTCGGCTACATGTACCAGAAGCAGAAGTTCGAATCCGACAGCCGCACCCCGACCTTCGATGGCAGTACCGACTTCCCGGCGGTGGGCGACTTCAACCGCTGGACCGGTGCATCCTATCCGACGCCGGTCTGGGGCCAGCCGACCTTTTACGAAGGCAGCCAGACCAGGCAGCAAGCGCTGTATGGCGTGGCGCGCTTTTCGCTGGCGGATCCGCTCAAGCTGATCGTCGGCGCACGCGTCACCTATTACGAAAAGACCGGCGGCGGCTTGTACACCCCCGACTACCGCCTGAAGAACGAGCGCGAGGTCACGCCCTACGCCGGCCTGGTCTACGACGTGAACGACACGTATTCCGTGTACGCGAGCTACACCGACATCTTCCAGCCGCAGAACTACAAGGATTTCAATGGCAATAACCTCGATCCGGTCACCGGCAAGAGCTATGAAGCCGGCCTCAAGGGCGAATACTTCGGCGGCCGGCTGAATACCTCGCTGGCGGTCTTCCAGATCAAGCAGGACAACCTGGGCCAGGAAGCCGGCCTGGTCGACCGCGACGGCAGCGGTCCGCTGGCGCCCGAGGTCTACTACCGCGGCGCGCAGGGCGCCAAGAGCACCGGCGTCGAGTTCGAGGTGTCGGGCGAACTGGCCAGGGGCTGGAACGCCACCGCCGGCTACAGCCAGTTCCGCGCCAAGGACGCCGCCGGCGTCGACGTCAACAGCGTCTACCCGCGCCGCCTGCTGCGCGTGTTCACGACCTACCGCCTGCCGGATGCGTGGAGCGCGCTGACCGTCGGCGGCGGCGTGAATTGGGAAGGCCGCACCTACACGGTCGATCCGAGTGCGCCGGCCGGCAGCAACGGCTTGATCGAACAGGATTCGTTCAGCCTGGTGAACCTGATGGCGCGCTACGAGTTCAGCCGCCAGCTCTCGGCCCAGCTGAACGTCAGCAATGCGTTCGACAAGAAGCACTTCGGCATGTTCGCCGCGTATGGCGCGCTGACCTACGCGGCGCCGCGCAGCGCCTCGCTCACCTTGCGCTACCAGTTCTGACGAGGCCATCGTGCGCGCCCTGCTGACCCTGGTCCACCGCTACGCCGGCCTCGCCACGGCCGCCTTCCTGTTCGTCAGCGGTCTCACGGGCGCGGTCATCTCGTGGGACCACGAGCTGGACGACCTGCTCAATCCGCACCTGACGCAGGCGCACACGGCGGGTGCGCCGCAAAGCGCGCTGGCGCTGGCGCGGCAGGTCGAGGCGCGCCATCCCGACATCCGCGTGTCGTTCATCCCGACGCACGTCGCGCCCGGCGAGTCGCTGGCGCTGGGCGTGTCGCCGCGCTTCGATCCAGCCGCCAAGGCGCTGACCGAGCCGGGCTACAACCAGGTGTTCGTCGATCCGGTCAGCGGGATGGAGCTGGGCCGGCGCGAGTGGGGCGCGGTATGGCCGATCACGCGCGAGACCTTCGTCTCTTTCTTGTACAAGCTGCACTACACGCTGCACATCCCGTCGCTGTGGGGCACCGACCGCTGGGGCTACTGGCTGATGGGCGGCGTGGCGATGATCTGGATGGTCGACAGCTTCGTCGGTTTTTACCTGACCCTGCCGGTGCGCCGGCGCCAGGCGAACCTGGCGGCGGCGGGCGGGCCGGGCAAATCGTGGTGGCAGCGCTGGCGGCCAGCCTGGAAGGTGCGCTGGCGCAGCGGCGGCAGCAAATTGAATTTCGACCTGCACCGTGCCTTCAGCCTGTGGACCTGGGGCGTGCTGTTCGTGCTCGCCTTCACCGCTTTTTCGCTGAACCTGTACAGCGAGATTTTTTATCCGGTGATGAAGACCTTCACCCAGGTCACGCCGACGCCGTTCGACACCCGGCCGCCGGCCGATGCCCGGCACTTCGTCGAGCCGCGCGTGGACAGCGGCGAGATCGCGCGCCGCGCCGCGCTCGAGGGCCGGCGCCGCCGGTGGCAGGAGCCGGTCGGCAGCATCTATTACGCGCAGGAGTGGGGCATCTACATGGTCAGCATGTTCCAACCGGGCGACGACCACGGCGACGGCGGCATCGGCCCGGCGCTGCTGTACTACGACGGCGTGGACGGCCGCCTGCTGGGCCAGCGCCAGCCATGGAAGGGCACTGCGGCGGACGTTTTCGTGCAGGCCCAGTTCCCGCTGCACTCGGGGCGCATCCTCGGCCTGCCGGGACGCATCCTGATTTCCTGCATGGGCCTGGTGGTGGCGATGCTGAGCGTGACCGGCGTGATCATCTGGTGGCGCAAGCGCGCCTCGCGCGCGGTGGCGCAGCAGCTCAGAGCGTCGCAAACATCGCCACTACCGCCACCAGCATGATCGCCACGCCGAACCAGCCGATGATCGTGTGGCGCGCGGTCAGCGTGTACTGGCCCATGATCTTGCGGTTGTGCGCCAGCATCATCATGACGGTCATGATCGGCACCGCGATCACGCCGTTGATCTGGGCCGACAGCACCAGCGCCTCGATCGGGTCGACCGGGGCGAAGTCGAGCAGCACGCCGCCCAGCGTGGCCAGCGCGATCAGGCCGTAGAACTCGCGCGCCTCGACCACTTTCAGATCCATGCCGTTCCGCCAGCGGAAGCTCTCGGTGACGGCGTAGGCGGCCGAGCCGGCCAGCACCGGCACCGCCAGCATGCCGGTGCCGACGATGCCCAGCGCAAACGCGATGAAGGCGAATTCGCCCGCCACCGGGCGCAGCGCCTGGGCCGCCTGGGCGGACGACTGGATGTCGGTGATGCCGTGCGCGCCCAGCGTCACCGCCGTGGTCAGCATGATGAAGAAGGCGACCAGGTTGGAAAAGCCCATGCCGATCAGCGTGTCCATCTTCATGCGCTTGATCTGGGCGGCGGCGTCGCCCGGGCGCGTGCGCAACGCGCGCGTGTGCGGGGCGTTGCGGATCTCCTCGACTTCCTGCGAGGCCTGCCAGAAGAACAGGTAGGGGCTGATGGTGGTGCCGAACACCGCCACGATCAGCGCCACCGACTCCTTGGTGAAGGCGAAGTGCGGCCACACGGTGCGCGCCAGCACCTCGGCCCACGGCATGTGCACGGCGAACGCGGTGGCGACGTAGGCCAGCAGGCCCAGGGTCAGCCACTTCAGGTAGCGCACGTAGGTGGCGTAGGGCAGGAAGATCTGCAGCGACAGGCACAGGATGCCGAAGCCGAGCGAATACATGTGGGCCGAGCCGACCCCGGTCACCAGCCGCACCGCCTCGCCCATCGCGGCGATGTCGGCGGCGATGTTGATCACGTTCGCCACCAGCAGCAGCGAAACCACCAGGTACAGCAGCCAGGGCGGGTAGGCGCGGCGGATGTTGGCCGCCAGCCCGCGCCCGGTGACGCGGCCGATGCGCGCCGACACCAGCTGGATGCCGACCATGAAGGGATAGGTCAGCACCAGCGTCCACAGCGTGTTGAAGCCGAATTGCGCGCCGGCCTGGGAATAGGTCGCGATGCCGGACGGGTCGTCGTCGGCGGCGCCGGTGATCAGGCCGGGGCCGAGCGATTTGAGGGTGGCGTTGTCGGTGAGACGGCGGAGGAACTTCAACGGCATGTCGGGCTCGCGCAAATAACGGCAGGCGCGGCCAACGTGAGGTGGTCAGCGCGCCGGTGGAATCGAGGGTGGTAAGGGACTGTTCATGGTCGGCGCGCAGTGTAGCACGGCCGATACGCCGCTTGCGTATCGGCCGCGTTACAAAGCGTACAGCAATGGTTCAGGCGATGCGGGCGAAGACGCGGCGCGCCGCCTCGATGGTTTCCGCAATCGCTGCGTCGTCGTGCGCCGCCGAGACGAAGCCGGCCTCGAACATCGCCGGGGCGAAGTACACGCCCTCGTCGAGCATGCCGTGGAAGAAGCGGTTGAAGCGCTCCTTGTCGCCGGCCATCATCTCGCTGTAGCTGCCCGGGACGGTGTCGCGGAAGTAGATGCCGAACATGCCGCCGACCGCATCGGCGCTGAAGGCCACGCCGGCTTCTTGCGCCGCCGCCGCCAGGCCGTCTGCCAGCTTGCGCGTCTGCGCGGCCAGCTGCTCGTAGAAGCCCGGCTGCTGCACCAGCTTCAGGGTGGTCATGCCGGCGGCCACGGCCACCGGGTTGCCCGACAGCGTGCCGGCCTGGTAGACCGGTCCGATCGGCGCCATCTTCTGCATCAGTTCCGCACGGCCGCCGAAGGCTGCGACCGGCATGCCGCCGCCGATCACCTTGCCCAGGCAGGTGAGGTCCGGGGTGATGCCGTACAGCGCCTGGGCGCCGCCCAGGCCGACGCGGAAGCCCGACATCACTTCGTCGAAGATCAGCACGGCGCCGTGCTCGGTGCACAGCTCGCGCATGCGCGTGAGGAACTCGGGCGTGGCGCGCACCAGGTTCATGTTGCCGGCCACCGCCTCGACGATCACGCAGGCGATGGAATCGCCCATGCTGGCGAACGCCTCTTCCATCTGCGGGACGTCGTTGTAGTCGAGCACCAGCGTGTGCTGGACGAAGTCTTCCGGCACGCCGGCCGAGGTCGGGTTGCCGAAGGTGAGCAGGCCCGAGCCGGCTTTCACCAGCAGCGAATCGGCGTGGCCGTGGTAGCAGCCTTCGAACTTGACGATGCGGTCGCGGCCGGTGGCGCCGCGCGCCAGGCGCAGCGCGCTCATGGTCGCTTCGGTGCCCGACGACACCAGGCGCACCTGCTCGATCGACGGCACCAGGCGGCACAGTTCCTCGGCCATCTCGACTTCGCCCTCGGTCGGCGCACCGAACGAGAGGCCGCGCGTGGCGGCGTCCTGCACCGCCTTGACCACTTGCGGATGCGCGTGGCCGACGATCGCCGGGCCCCAGGAGCCGATGTAGTCGATGTAGCGCTTGCCGTCGGCGTCCCAGAAGTACGGACCTTCGGCGCGCGTGATGAAGCGCGGGGTGCCGCCCACCGAGCGGAATGCGCGTACCGGCGAATTGACGCCGCCCGGGGTGGTCTGCTGGGCGCGGGCGAACAGGATGTCGTTTTGGGAAGTCGCGTTTTGAGTCGATTCGGTCATGGTCGTTTGAAGAGTTTGTTGGGCACCAGGCGCCCCATGCCGAAGCGGCGGGCATGGGCGAGGGCGCCGTCGAGATAGTCGTGGGCGTGCGGCAGCACATCCAGTACGCCGGCGCCGCGCGCGAGGCCGGCGGCCAGCGCGGCCGACAGCGTGCAGCCGGCGCCGACGAACGGTCCCGCCAGGCGCGGGGCCCAGTCCAGGCTGAGCGCCAGGCCGTCGCCGTCATATAAATGGTTGCAGCGTATGCCGTCGCCGCCGCCGATGCCGGTGACCAGCACGTGGCCGCAGCCGGAAGCGGTCAGCTCGGCCGCGTCTTCGGCGACGGTGGCTTCGCTGGCGGGATCGCGCCAGCAATCGGCGAAGCGCGCCAGCTCGTTCTGCGACAGCACCAGCACGCTCGCCTGCGGCACCAGCAGCTGGTGGATCAGGGTCAGCACGTCGTCGTCGCGCGTGCCGCAGTCGGGCAGGGCGGAGGTGAACGGGTCGAGCACCAGCGGGACGTCGGCATAGTCGGAGACGATTTCGGCGATCGCGGCGATCTGTTCGAGGTTGGCCATCGTCCCCACCTTGATGGCGGAGATCGGCATGTCCTCGAGCAGCATGCGCGCCTGTTCGACGACCGACGTGCTGTCGACCGGCTGGATGTCGTCCACGCGCGCGGAGTCGGCCACCAGCAGCCCGGTGACCACCGACAGGCCATGGCAACCGTGCATGGCGAACACGGCCACGTCGGATTGGACACCCAGCGCGCCGACCGGATCGGCCGGGCCGAATGTGAGGATGAGGGGAGACGGTTGGTTTTGCACAGCGCCTAGATTAAGATACCTGACCTTGAATTCTACTAGATAGGGGCCTTGGGAACCTACTGCGCGTTGCACTCGCCACGGTTTTGCGAATACCCTCGATACCAACTCATTAATAAGGATTATCACGTGACTAATGAAACGCAGGCTTACCAGACCTGGATGTGCCTGATCTGCGGCTGGGTCTACGACGAAGCTGCCGGAGCGCCCGAAGACGGCATCGCGCCGGGCACGCGCTGGGCCGACGTGCCGATGAACTGGACCTGTCCGGAGTGCGGCGCGCGCAAGGACGACTTCGAGATGACGGCGATTTAACACCCGTTTTCTTCCTGTCAACCCGGCCGTTTCGAGACGCGCCGGTGTTGGCATTTTGTCGAGTTGAATCATAGCAACACTTCATGCACAAGCGCTGCGCGCTATGCTATCGTGCGGTTTCATGCTGAATTGAAACACCGAAGTAAACACGACTATGACGACGCAACCGACAGGCCTGACGATCATGGTGATCGACGACAGCAGCACCATTCGCCGATCCGCCGAGATATTCCTGACCCAGGCCGGGTACCGGGTGGTGCTGGCTGACGATGGCTTCGACGCCCTGGCCAAGATCAACGACCATCAGCCGGCGCTGGTGTTTTGCGACATCCTGATGCCGCGCCTGGACGGTTACCAGACCTGCGCGCTGATCAAGAAGAGCGCGAAGTTCCACGCCACGCCGGTGGTCATGCTGTCGTCCAAGGATGGCCTGTTCGACCGCGCGCGCGGCGCGATGGTCGGCTCGTCCGCCTACCTGACCAAACCGTTTTCCAAAGACAGCCTGCTGGCGGCCGTGCGCGACCATACGGCCCGCGCGCAGCCCTGACTTTGCACACTAACCTTACGCCTGACCGTACGGAGCCCATCGTGGCCATACAAAAGATCCTGATCGTCGACGACTCCCCGACCGAACGCTACTACCTGACCGATATCCTGGTGCGCAACGGCTTTACCGTCGCCACCGCCGACAACGGCGAGGAAGCGCTGGCCAAGATCCGCGCCGAGCGTCCCCAGCTCATCCTGATGGACGTGGTGATGCCGGGCGCGAACGGATTCCAGATCACGCGTTCGATTGCGCGCGACCCCGAGCTGGCCGAGGTCCCGGTAATCATCTGCAGCAGCAAGAACCAGGAAACCGACCGCATCTGGGGCATGCGCCAGGGCGCCAAGGATTACTTCGTCAAGCCGGTCGATCCGGCCCTGTTGCTGGCGCGGATCGCCAGCCTCGCGGCCTGACATGGCCGGCAGCGACGCCGGCGTCAAATCGGAGCACGGCAAGCAGGGCCGCGCCGCGCGCCTGCGCCAGTACCAGGAGCAGCTGCTCGAGCGCATGCAGGCCGCGCAGACCAGCAGCGGCGCGCGCGCGCACCAGCTCGGCGTCGAGATCGGCGGCGTGCGCTACCTGCTCGACCTGCTCGAAGCCGGCGAGATCGTCCCGCTGCCCCCGCTGGCCGCGGTGCCGCTGACCCGGCCCTGGTATCTCGGCCTGGCCAACGTGCGCGGCAACCTGGTCGGCGTGGTCGACCTGGCGCGCTTTCTCGCCCAGGACGCCGCGCCCGACCCGGCGCCCGCCGCGGCGCCGTCGCCGGGTGCGCAGCGCCTGATCACGTTCGGCCCGGCGCTGGGTTTTCCGTGCGCGCTGCTGGTGACGCGCGTGTTCGGCCTGCGCCAGGCCGCCGACATGACCCCGCAGGATGGCCGCCTGCTCGACGCCGACGGCAACGCATGGACGCCGCTGGCGCTGTCCGCGCTCGCGCGCGAGGAGCGTTTCCTTCAAGTTGGCCTGTAGCCGGCCGTTACTCACTGTATCAAGAACAGGTTTCTACCCGGAGCTGACATGGGATTCGCATCAAAACTCAGGACCGATTTTTTCTCCAAGGATGACGACGGCGTGACCGTGCTGGCTTCGCCCGACACCGAATTCGGCAGCGGCGTGCTGGCCGCGGCCTCGGCCCATGCCGCGCCGGCTGGCGCTGCGGCGCCGGGGTCGGCGCATGCCCATTCGGCCGACGATGCCGCCGAGCGCCTTGGCCACCTGGCCGGCCGCAAGAAGCGCGCCGCCGCCGCGGCCGCCGCGTCGGTCGGCGCGGACGACGACCTGAGCCTGCCCCTCATCGGCCACCTGTCGCTGCCGCGCCAGCTGCGCATCCTGCTGGTCGCGGTCGCGTGCGGCATCCTGGTGACGCTGCTGTCGTTGTGGCGCTATTCGGGCAGCGGCGCGGTGGCCGCCAACCAGACCCAGATCGCCGGCGACGCGCTGATGCACTCGCAGCGTGTCGGCAAGGCCGCGCCCAACGCGATGCAGGGCATCCCGGACGCCTTCGTCCAGCTGCAGGACAGCCGCATCGCGCTCGGCCACGACCTGGCCCTGCTGGCCGGCGGCGGCGAATTCAACGGCCACACCATCCCGGCCGCAGCCGGCGACGCCGCCGACCAGCTGGCCAAGGCGCGCCGCAAGTGGGCGCTGTCGGACGCCGCCGCCGCCAGCATCCTCAAGATGAAGCCCGAGCTGACCCGCTTCGACGAAAGCCTCAAGCAGCTCGACGTGGTCTCGCCCGAGATGCTGGCGCTGACCGAGGAGATCCTGACCGAGCGCACCGCGCACGGCGGCAGCCCGCGTGAACTGGCCGCGCTCGGCCGCCTGATGATGCTGTCCCAGCGCCTGTCGCGCGGCGCCGGCGAATTCCTGACCTCGGGCGGCATCCAGCCCGAGACGGCGTTCCAGATGGGCCGCGACACCACGACCTTCCGCATGACCGTCGACGGCCTGCTCAACGGCAATCCGGAACTCGGCTTGACGCCGCTGCGCGAACCCGAGCTGCGCGCCAAGCTGGACGAAGTGCGCGCCAAGTTCGACGTGTGCCAGAAGGTGATCGCGTCCTACCTCGACCACATGTCCGACCTGACCGCCGCCAAGGCCGCCGAGCAGACCATCTTCCGCGACAACGAAGACCTGCGCCGCCAGCTGTCGGCGCTGCAGGGCAACTACCGCGACGCCGAAGGCGGGTCCAGCGCCTGGTTCTGGCTGCTGGTGGCGGCGGCGGTCTTCACGCTGGCGGTGGCCGGCAGCATCTCGCGCGTGATGCTGCAGGACTCGCGCAACCGCACCCGCGGCGCCGACGCGCGCCGCCAGGAAGCCGAGGCGATGCGCCTGCTGGCCCAGGCCAAGGAAGAGGAGGCCAAGGCCACCAACGACCAGAACCAGGCCGCGATCCTGCGCCTGATGAACGAACTGCAGGAAGTGGCGGACGGCGACCTGACCGTGCACGCCACCGTGTCCGAGGACATCACCGGCGCGATCGCCGACTCGGTCAACTACACGGTCGAGGAATTGCGCGGCCTGGTGGTGCGCGTGATCGGCACCGCCGAGCAGGTCACCCAGGCCTCGAGCGGCGCGCACCAGGTCTCGAGCGAGCTGCTGGTCGCGGCCGGCCAGCAGTCGCGCGAGATCCAGGACGCCTCGTCGACGGTGCTGCGCCTGGCCGGCGAGATCACCGACGTGTCGCAATCGGCGAACGAGTCGGCGATCGTGGCGCGCCAGTCGGTGGCCGCGGCCGAGCAGGGCGCGACCGCGGTGCAGAACGCGATCAAGGGCATGGGCGAGATCCGCGAGCAGATCCAGGAAACCTCCAAGCGCATCAAGCGCCTGGGCGAATCGTCGCAGGAGATCGGCGAGATCACCGAACTGATCTCGGACATCACCGAGCAGACCAACGTGCTGGCGCTGAACGCGGCGATCCAGGCCGCGTCCGCGGGCGAAGCCGGGCGCGGCTTCTCGGTGGTGGCGGAAGAGGTGCAGCGCCTGGCCGAACGCTCCGGCGACGCCGCCAAGCAGATCGGCGCGCTGGTGCGCACCATCCAGACCGACACCCACGACGCCGTGGCCGCGATGGAAAAGTCGACCCAGGGCGTGGTCGAGGGCGCGCGCCTGTCCGACGCGGCCGGCGCCGCGCTGGCCGACATCTCGCGCGTGTCGAACCGCCTGGCCGAGCTGATCCAGGGCATCTCGACCGCGACCGGCACGCAGGCGACCTCCGCCAACGGCGTGGCGCATAATATGCAGCACATCCTGGCGATTACAGAACACACGCAGGACGGCACGCAGCAGACCGCGCATTCGATCCGACAGCTGGCCGAACTGGCGCAGGAGCTGAAGAATTCGGTGTCGCGCTTCCGCGTCGCCGCCTGAGGAACCACGAGCAATCCATGACCCAGCAATCCGCCATCGCGCCGCAATTCGACACCGGACCCCTGTCCTGGGTGATCGGTGAAATCCGCGACGCCCTCGAGCGTTCGGCCAAGGCCCTGCACGAAGCGTCGGGACGCAGCCCCGAAGCCCAGCCGACCCTGCTCCTGCACGCCAAGTCGCACCTGCACCAGGCGCACGGCGCCTTGCAGATGGTCGACGTGCACGGCGTCGAACGCCTGACCGAGGCGGCCGAACAGGCGATCGACCGCTTCAAGGACGGCGGCCTGGCGGTCACGAAAGAGCGCGCGGATACGGTGGGCCAGGCCTACCAGGCGCTGGTCGAATACCTGGAAGAGCTGCTCGATGGGGCCCTGGCGCCCCAACCGGCGCGCCTGTTTCCGTATTACCGTGCGCTGCAGGAGATGCTCGGCGCCGAGCGCGTGCATCCGGGCGACCTGCTGGTGCTCGAAACCGATCCGGCGCTGCCGCCGGCGGCCCAGGGGGGCGATGCGCCCGATGTCGCCGCCTGCCGCGCGCGTTTCGAAAAAGCGCTGCTGCTGTTCATGCGCAGCGCTACCCCGGAGGCCCAGCGTGAGCAGGGCGCCGCGATGCGCGACGCGCTGGCCCCGATCGTCCAGGCGCAGACGCAGCCGCGCCCGCACGCGTTCTGGCTGGCGCTGCAAACCGTGGCCGACCTGGCCGCGCAAGGCCAGCTGGCGGGCGACGTCTACCTGAAGCAGCTGTTCGGACAGATCAACCTGCAGCTGCGGCGCATGGCGCAAGGCCATACCAGCCTGCCGGATCCGGTGCTGCGCGACGCGCTGTTCTTCATCGCCCAGGCGGCCGAGCCGACGCCGGACGCGCGCGCGCTGGCGCAGGCCTGGGGTATCCAGGGCCAGGTCCCGCACGACTACCTGGAGCGGCGCTATGGCCGCATCGACCAGGCCGCGCTGAAGGACGCCAAGGCCGCGCTGCTCGAAACCAAAGAGGGCTGGGACCGCATCGCCAGCGCCGATACGCCGGTCGATCCGCAAGACAGCGCTTTCGACCAGGCCCTGGCCAAGCTGGCCGGCGCCAGCGAAAAGCTGGGCGCGCCGGCGCTCGCGCAGCTGCTGCGTGAACTCGGCCAGGCGGCCAGCGAATCGGTGGCCGGCGCGCGCACCGACCAGTTCAGCATGGAGATGGCCGAGGCGATGCTGTTCGTCGAACATGGCCTGGACCAGGTGCGCCAGCTGCCCGAGGACTTCGGCCAGCATGCCGAGGCGGTCGGCCAGCGCCTGCTCGCGCTGGCGCACGGCGAAACGCCGCCCGACGTGCCGCAATGGCAGGGCGAGCTCGCGCGCGAGCTGCAGCAGGGCCAGACCGTGGCCGTGCTGGCGGGCGAGATCCGCACCGGCCTGCGCCAGGTCGAAAAGCTGATCGACGAATACTACGAAAACGCCGGCAAGCGCGCCGCGCTCGACGGCGTCGACCCGATCCTGCACCAGCTGCAGGGCGCGCTCGCCATCCTCGACCAGGACCAGGCCGCGCGCGCGGTCACGCACGTGCGCGCGGCCGTGCGCGCGCTCGCGGACGGCCAGTTCGACGCCGCCGCGCGCGCCGCCAGCCTGGACAACCTGGCGCAGAACGTCGGGGCGCTCGGCTTCTTCACCGACGCACTGGCGCAGAACGTCGACAACGCGCGCAAACGCTTCCGTTTCGACGCGCAGGCGCAGCTGTTGCGCGAGCTGCCCTTCGATGCGATGGGCGAGCCGGTCGTGTCGGGGCCTGATGTGTCGGGGCATGATGCCGGGCAGGCGCCTGAGCCGGTGACCGAGCCGGCAAGCGCGCCGATGAGCGAGCCGGTAGCTCAGCCGGTAGCTCAGCCGGTAGCCGAGCCGGCAGCCGACGACGGCGCCATCGAAGCCGAGCTGCTCGAGATCTTCATCGGCGAAGCCCAGGAAGTGCTGGCGATGGTGGGCGAAATGCTGCCGTCGGCGCGCGCCAATCCGGCCGACCAGGAAACCCTGACCCGGCTGCGCCGCGGTTTCCATACGCTCAAGGGCAGCGGCCGCATGGTCGGCCTGGAGCAGTTCGCCGGTGTCGCCGCGGCGGTCGAGAAGTGCATGAACCTGTGGCTGGCCGAAGCGCGCGCCGCCACACCGGACCTGCTGGCGCTGATCGAGCACGCCCATGCCGAGCTGTCGGCCTGGGTGGCGGAGCTGGCAACCGACGGCCGCTCGGCACGCGACGGCGCAGCATTGGCTGCCGCCGCCGCGCGCGTGCAGGAAGGCGGACCATTCACGCTGGACGATGCGCCGGCTCAGGCCGTGCAAGCCGCCGCTTTTGCCGACCCCGACGTCGCCGCCGACCTGGCCGCCGCGCCGGCGCCGGCCCCGACCGACATGGTCGACGCCGTCGAGGCATCCGACATCGCCGCTGCGCTCGACGCCGCCGTCGCGCTGGATACGACCACGCCGGCCGAGCAGGCTGAGCTGCCGGTCGAGACGGGTGTGCCGGAGACGGAGCCGGAGCCGGAGGCGCAGGACGCATTCGCGCCGCCAGCCGGCATCGACGCCGAAGCGGCGCCCGAGCCCGAGCCCGACGCGGAACCCGAGCCGCTGCCCGCGCAGTCGGCCGCGCAGTTGCCCGATAACGTGCTCGCTTTCCCCCAGGACGAGGACAACGTCAAGCGCGTCGGCGACCTCGAGATTCCGCTGCCGCTGTATAACATCTACCTCGGCGAAAGCGAGGAGCTGCTGCGCGTGCTGGCGGCCGACTTCGCCGACTGGCGTCTCGAACCGCTGCGGGCGGTGTCGGCGCAGGCGCTGAAAGCGGCGCACACGCTGGGCGGCACCTCGGCCACGGTCGGCTTCCAGGCGCTGCGCGACATCGCGACGATGCTGGAAGCGGCGCTGCAGGTGGCCGTGCCGCCTTTGAGCGAAGAACAATTCGCGCTGCTCGACGAGACCGTCGAGCGCGTGCGCATCATGCTGCAGGTCTTCGGCCTGGGCGAACTCGCGCCGGCCCAGCCCGAGCTGCTGGCGCGCCTGGAAGGGCTGCGCGACGAACTTGGACGCCTCAAGGCCGACGCGGTGTTCGGCGACGGCGAGGGCGACCCGGAACTGGCGGCGCGCCTGGACGAACTGTTCGCGCGCACGTACGAGAGCATTCTGGCCGATCCGCCGCTCGCGGGCGGCGCGCTGCCGCAGCCGCTCGACACCGCGCCGGCGCCGCGCGCACCGCTGTCGGGGGCATCCGATACGGCCGACGTCGACGACCTGTTCGACACTTATTTCGACGATCCCTTCGGCGCCGCCGCGCTCGAACAGGCTGCACCGCCGGCGCCGGCCGATGAGCCGGACGCGTTCGCCGAGCCGGAAGCGCTGGCGGAATCCGAAGAGCTGGCCGAGCCGGAAGCACTGGCGGAACCGGAAGAGCTGGCCGAGCCGGAAGCACTGATCGAACCTGAGTCGCCGCTCGAAGCCGAAGCGCGCGCTGAAGCCGAGCCACCCGCGCCCGCGGCCACCGAACCCGCGTCCACCATCGAACCGGCAGCCGAATCCGACGCAGACGCCGACGCCAATACCGACACCGACGCCGACGCCGTCCTGGCCAGCGAACCGGTCTTCGCCGACGAGCTCGACCCCGACCTGCTGCCGGTGTTCATGGAAGAAGCCAGCGACCTGCTGCCGCAGATCGGCAACGACCTGCGCCAGTGGCAGCAGAGCGCCTCGAGCGGCGCCGACGGCGCGCTCGCGCAAGGCCTGCTGCGCGCCCTGCACACCGTCAAGGGCAGTGCGCGCATGGCCGGCGCGATGCGCCTGGGCCAGCACACGCACGCGCTCGAAACGCAGATCGAGAACATGGTCCACGCCGGCACCACCAGCCCGGCGGCCTTCGACGAGCTGCTGGCCAACTACGACCAGGCGATGCTGCTGTTCGAACAGCTGCAGCAGCCGCCGGGCGCCGCGCCGGCCCAGGAGCCGACCCCAGCCACGGCCGGGCAAGCCGGCGCGCCGGCCCGGGAGCAGGCCAAGCCGGCGCCGGTCGAGGACAGCCAGGCCGCGCGCACCCCGCTCGTGCGCGTGCGCGCCGACATCCTCGACCGCCTGGTCAACCAGGCCGGCGAAGTGTCGATCACGCGCTCGCGCCTGGAAAACGGCATCGGCACGCTGAAGAACGCGCTGAACGATTTTTCGGACAACCTGGCCAGCCTGCGCCGCCAGCTGCGCGAAGTCGAGATGCAGGCCGAGTCGCAGATCGCATCGCGCCTGTCGGTGGCCGGCGAGCGCGAGTTCGACCCGCTCGAATTCGACCGTTTCACGCGCCTGCAGGAATTGACGCGCATGATGGCTGAAAGCGTCAACGACGTCGCCTCGCTGCACGAGAGCCTGGCGCGCACGGTCGATGGCGCCGGCGAAGACCTGGCCGCGCAATCTCGCCTGACGCGCGAGCTGCAGCGCGACCTGATGCGGGTGCGCATGGTGCCGTTCGCCAGCTTGTCCGAGCGCCTGTTCCGCGTGGCGCGCCAGACCGCCAAGGAAACCGACAAGCGCGTCAACCTGGATATCCGCGGCGGCGCCGTCGAGATCGACCGCGGCGTGCTGGAACGCATGGCCGCGCCGTTCGAGCACCTGCTGCGCAACGCCATCGTGCACGGCATCGAGCCGCGCGCGCGGCGCCTGGAAGCGGGGAAGCCGGAAACCGGCGAGCTGCTGATCCAGGTCAGCCAGCAGGGCAACGAGGTCGAACTGCGCTTCGCCGACGATGGCGCCGGCCTCGACCTGGACCGCATCCGCGCCAAGGCGCGCGAGAATGGTTTGCTGGCCGAGGACGAGCAGCCGCTCGATGCGGACGTGGCCGAACTGGTGTTCGAGCCGGGCTTTTCGACTGCCGATGCGCTGACCGAGCTGGCCGGCCGCGGCGTCGGCATGGACGTGGTGCGCTCGGAAGCGCGCGCGCTGGGCGGCCGCGTCGACGTTGCCACGCAAGCCGGGCAGGGCGCCTCTTTCACGATCCACCTGCCGCTGACGCTGGCCGTGACCCAGGTCGTGCTGGTGGCCAGCGGTGGGCGCACCCATGCGCTGCCGGCCAACCTGGTCGATCAGGTGCTGCAGGTGCGCGAGCACGAGCTCGAGGCCGCGCGTGCGTCGGGCGGCTTGACCGTGCAGGGCGAGACGCTGCCGCTGCACTACCTGCCCGAGCTGCTGCGCGAGCCGGGCGCGCCCGACGTCCAGCGCTCGCATCCGGTGCTGCTGCTCAAGAGCAGCCAGGCGCGCATCGCGCTGCAGGTCGACGAGGTGCTGGGCAACCGCGAGGTGGTGGTCAAGAACATCGGGCCGCAGCTGGCGCGCATGCCGGGCATCGTCGGCGCGACCGTGCTCGGTTCGGGCGAGATCGTGCTGATCCTCGATCCGCCGGTGCTGGCCGGCCAGGCTGGCCGCCATGCGGTCGCGCACCCCGAAGCGACGCAACCGGCCGCGCCGGCGCCGCAGGTGCCGACCGTGATGGTGGTCGACGACTCGCTCACCGTGCGCAAGGTCACCCAGCGCCTGCTGGAGCGCGAGGGCTACCGCGTGCTGCTGGCCAAGGATGGCGTCGATGCGCTGGAACAGATGCAGGACACGCGCCCGGACCTGATGCTGGTCGATATCGAGATGCCGCGCATGGACGGTTTCGACCTGACCCGCAACGTGCGCGGCAACCAGGCCACGCACGCGATCCCGATCGTGATGATCACCTCGCGCACCGCCGACAAGCACCGCAACTATGCGCTCGGCCTGGGCGTGGATGCCTACTTCGGCAAGCCCTACCAGGAAGACGTGCTGCTTGCGGCGATGGCGGGGCTGCTGGGGCGCGAGATCTAGAGGTCAATCCTCTTTCAGCACCCGGAAGCGCGCCAGCGTCCTGGCGCGCGCCTGCTCGTGGTCGACCACCGGCAGCGGGTAATCGCGCCCCAGCACCAGGCCCGCCTCCTCCAGCGCGGCAGGTTTCGCCAGCCACGGCGCGTGGATCGCCGCGCCGCCAAGGCGCGCCAGCTGCGGCAGCCACTGGCGGATGAAGGCGCCGCTCGCATCGAAGCGGCGCGACTGCGTGACCGGATTGAAGATGCGGAACCAGGGTTGCGCGTCGCACCCGGTCGACGCCGCCCATTGCCAGCCGCCGTTGTTGGAACTGAGTTCGTAGTCGAGCAGCCGGCGCGCGAAATAGCGCTCGCCGCGGCGCCAGTCGATGCCCAGGTCCTTGGTGAGAAAACTGGCCGTCACCATGCGCAGGCGGTTGTGCATGAAGCCGGTCCGGTTCAGCTGCAGCATCGCGGCGTCGACCAGCGGGTAGCCGGTGCGGCCTGCGCACCAGGCGTCGAACAAGTCGTCGGCGGCCTCGCCTTCGTCCCAGCTTACGGCGTCGAACGCCGGCTTGAACGACTGCGTGACCACGCGCGGATGGCGCTGCAGGATCATCATGTAAAACTCGCGCCAGATCAGCTCCGACAGCCAGACCGCGTCGCCGCTGCCGGCCGCGCCGCTGCGTTCGCGCTCGGCCAGGGTGCGCGCCAGGCGCCGCACGCTCAGGGTGCCGAAGCGCAGATGCACGGACAGGCGCGAGGTGGCGTCCAGCGCCGGAAAATCGCGCTCGCGGTCGTAGCGGCCCAGGCGCTCCAGGAACCCTTCGAAAGCGCGTTCGGCGCCGCGCACCCCGGCGTTGGCCACGGGCTGCGGCGATGGCTCGAAGCCCAGCCGTTCCAGGTCGGGCAGCGCATCTTCCTCGCGCGCGTGCGCGGGCGCAGGCGCGAGCGCGCCGGCGTATGGCCTGGTGTCGAAGGGCAGCAGGGCTTCCGGTTCGGCGCGCAGGCGCTTGAGCCAGGCGTTCTTATACGGCGTGAACACCGAGAACGCGCCGCCGGCCAGCGTGCGCACCTCGTCCTTCTCGAAGATCACCTGGTCCTTGAAGCTCTGCAGGCTGCGGCCGTCGCGGCGCAGCGCATCCAGCACGGCGCGGTCGCGCGCGATCGCCTGCGGCTCGTAGTCGTGATTGGCGAACACCGATTCCGCATCGAGCTCGGCGGCCAGGCGCGGGATCTCGTGCGCGGCGCTCCCATGCCGGACGATGAGGTAACCTCCGAATTCACTTAAATATGTATCGAGCTCGTGCACGCACGCATGCAGGAAGGACAGGCGCCGGTCGTCGGGCGCCAGGCCGGCCAGGATGTCGCTGTCGAACACGAATACCGCGAACACCCGGCGCGAGGAACGCAGCGCATGATGCAGGGCGGCATGGTCGTCGACCCGCAGATCGCGCCGGAACCATACCAAGGAATTTCTCAAAGTCATCTTCTGTGTGCGGAGTCAATGCAATAGGGAATTTTACTGTCTACCATACCTCGGGTTCGCATCGGCCGCGTTGCCTCTGATGGCTGCGTGAGCAAATGGGTGTAAACTAACGAAAAACCCAAGCATTTGAAGCGCGTAACAGAGAGTGAGCCAACAGAGAGTATGAGTATGAAGAAAAGTAAGGTCGGCAAGCCTCTAACCATGGCCGGAATGCCCCAGGCGGATACGCCTGGCCTGGCGTCTGCGAGTGGACTGTCCTCGCAGCTCAACCTGGCCAATCATTTCCTAATCGCAATGCCATCGATGAACGATCCGATCTTCGGCGGCACTGTCGTGTATATCTGCGAACACAATGACAAGGGCGTGCTCGGCGTCGTCATCAACAAGCCGACCGACATGATCATGGACGTGCTGTTCGACCGCATCGACCTCAAGCTCTCCGACAGCCTGGGCTCGGACGTCGTCAACGAGCCGATCATGTTCGGCGGCCCGGTCCAGGACGACCGCGGCTTCGTGCTGCACTCGCCGAGCGGACGCTATTCGTCCTCGCTGGCGGTCACCGACGACGTCGCCTTCACCACCTCGATCGACGTGCTCGAAGCCGTCGCCAACGGCAACGGGCCGCGCCGCATGCTGGTCTCGATCGGCTACGCCGGCTGGAGTCCGGGCCAGCTCGAAGAGGAAATCGCCCGCAACGGCTGGCTGACCGTCGGCGCCGACGCGCACGTGCTGTTCGACCTGCCGATCGAGGAACGCTACAACGCCGCCATCAAGCTGCTGGGTATCGATCCGTTGATGCTCGCCTCCGAGGCCGGCCATGCGTAAGGAAGCGCAGTCCCTGTAATGGTAGACATCGTTCTCGGATTCGACTTCGGCATCAAGCGCATCGGCATCGCCATGGGGAACACCCTGACGGGCCAGGCGCAACCTCTCGACGTCATCAAGGCCGTCGACAACGCGACGCGCTTCAAGGTCATCGGCGACCTGATCGAGCAATGGCGCCCGGCGCGCCTGGTCGTCGGCGAGCCGCGCCATCCCGACGGTGCCGAGCACGACATGACCCTGCGCGCACGCCGCTTCGCCAACCAGCTCAATGGCCGCTTCAACCTGCCGGTCGCGCTGGTCGACGAACGCTATTCCTCGGCCGTGATTCCGGCCAAGCGCGGCGAGATCATCGACGCCAAGGCCGCCGCCATCATTTTGCAACAGTACTTTGACGACCATGCCCAACAATACTAACGACGCGAACAGCACCGGCAACACCGGCGGCTTCGATGCCGAAGCGCTGTATCGCGAGCTGCTCGCCCAGGTCCGCACCGGCCTGGCCGGCAAGCCGGATGCCGCCATCGTCGGCATCCACTCCGGCGGCGCCTGGCTGGCCGAACGGCTGGCCAGCGACCTTGGCCTGCAGGCACGCCTCGGCTTCATCGACGTCTCGTTCTACCGCGACGACTATGCCAAGAAAGGCCTGCATCCGGACGTGAAGCCGACCCGGATCGAATTCAACGTCGACGGCGCGACGCTCCTGCTGGTCGACGACGTGCTGTACACCGGCCGCACCGTGCGCGCGGCGATCAACGTGCTGTTCGACTACGGCCGTCCGCAGCGCATCATGCTGGCCGCCCTGGCCGACCGCGGCGGGCGCGAACTGCCGGTGGCCGCCGATTTCGTCGGCGCCCAGGCCCAGCTCGGCGCCGGCCAGTCGCTCGCGCTCGCGCGCGACCCCGCCGGCCAACTCTCGCTCACGATCGAAGACGACAATGCATAACCCGCAACTGAACAAGAACGGCGAGCTGCAGCACCTGCTGACCATCGAAGGCCTGCCCAAGTCCATCATCAACCACATCCTCGACACCGCCTCGAGCTTCGTGAGCATCTCCGACCGCGAGGTCAAGAAGGTGCCGCTGATGCGCGGGAAAAGCGTGTTCAACCTGTTCTTCGAGAACTCGACGCGCACCCGCACCACCTTCGAGATCGCCTCCAAGCGCCTGTCGGCCGACGTCATCAACCTGAACATCGCGGCCTCGTCGACGAGCAAGGGCGAATCGCTGCTGGACACGATCGACAACCTGGCGGCCATGCACGCCGACATGTTCGTGGTGCGCCACTCGCAGTCGGGCGCCCCCTACCTGATCGCCAAGCACCTGAACGACACGAAGCAGAACCACGTGCACGTGGTGAACGCGGGCGACGGCCGCCACGCGCACCCGACCCAGGGCCTGCTCGACATGTACACGATCCGCCACTACAAGAAGGATTTCACCAACCTGCGCGTGGCCATCGTCGGCGACATCCTGCACAGCCGCGTGGCGCGCTCGGACATCCACGCGCTGACCACGCTCGGCGTGCCGGAAGTGCGCGCGATCGGCCCGCACACGCTGCTGCCGGGCGGCCTGGAGCAGATGGGCGTGCGCGTCTTCACCGACATGGACGCGGGCCTGAAGGACGTCGACGTGATCATCATGCTGCGCCTGCAGAACGAACGCATGTCGGGCGCGCTGCTGCCCTCGGCCGGCGAATACTTCAAGAGCTACGGCCTGACCCCGGAGCGCCTGGCGCTGGCCAAGCCGGACGCCATCGTGATGCACCCGGGCCCGATGAACCGCGGCGTCGAGATCGACTCGGCCGTGGCCGACGGTCCGCAGGCGGTGATCCTGCCGCAGGTGACCTTCGGCATCGCGGTCCGCATGGCGGTGATGAGCATCGTCGCCGGCAGCCATTCCTGATCGAGCAAGCATGAGCATGAATTTACATATCAAGAACGGCCGCGTGATCGACCCGGCCAACGGCATCGACGCCGTGCAGGACCTGTTCATCGCCGACGGCAAGATCGCCGCCGTGGGCAGCGCACCGGCAGGCTTCACGGCCGAGCGCACCGTTGATGCCGCCGGCCTGGTGGTCGCGCCCGGCCTGGTCGACCTGTCGGTGCGCTTGCGCGAGCCGGGCTACGAGTACAAGGCCACGCTCGAATCCGAGATGCAGGCGGCGATGCAGGGCGGCGTGACCACGCTGGTATGCCCGCCCGACACCGACCCGGTGCTGGACGAACCCGGCCTGGTCGAGATGCTCAAGCACCGCGCCCGCAAGCTGCGCCAGGCGCACGTGCATCCTCTCGGCGCGCTGACCGTCGGCCTGAAGGGCAAGGCGCTGACCGAGATGGCCGAGCTGACCGAGTCCGGCTGCATCGGCTTTGCCCAGGCCGAAGAACCGATCGAAGACACCAACGTGCTGCTGCGCGCCATGCAGTACGCAAAAACCTTCGGCTACACCATCTGGCTGCGTCCGCAGGACCCGTACGTCGGACGCGGCGGCGTCGCCCACAGCGGACCGCTGGCCTCGCGCATGGGCCTGGCCGGCGTGCCGGTGATGTCCGAGACCATCGCGCTGCACACCACCTTCGAGCTGATGCGCGCCTCGGGCGCGCGCGTGCACCTGTGCCGCATCTCGTCCGCGGCGGCGCTGGAGCTGATCCGCGCGGCCAAGAAGGAGGGCTTGCCGGTCACCTGCGACGTCGGCGTGCACCACCTGCACCTGATCGACGCCGACATCGGCTTCTTCGATTCGAACGCGCGTCTGAGCCCGCCGCTGCGCAGCCAGCGCGACCGCGAGGCGATCCGCGCCGCGGTCCTCGACGGCACCGTCGACGCGGTCTGCTCGGATCACACCCCGGTCGACGACGACGAGAAGCTGCTGCCCTTCGCCGAAGCTTCGCCGGGCGCCACCGGCCTGGAACTGCTGCTGGCGCTGATGCTGAAGTGGGCGCACGAGCAGGGCCCGCAAACCGGGGACGCCCTCGCGCGCGCGCTCGCGAAGATCACCTGCGAGCCGGCGCGCATGGCAGGGCTGGAGGCCGGTTCGCTGGCGGTGGGCGCCTGCGCCGACGTGGTGCTGTTCGACCCGGAGGTGCGCTGGAGCGTCAGTCCGGCCGCGCTGGCCAGCCAGGGCAAGCACACGCCCTTCCTCGGCTACGAACTGGCCGGGCAGGTGAAGGCGACCATCGTCGCCGGCCGGCTCGCCTTCGAGCGTTGACGCCGGCCCGGCGATCCAGCACCGAAGGACCGGCCCTGGACGTCCGCGTCGCCTGGCGCCTGGCGCGCCTGATCCTGCACCTGCTGCAGGGCCTGGCCACCTGCGCGCTGGTGTTCCCGTGGGCCGGCACCGCGCGGCGCGAGCGCCTGATCCAGCGCTGGTCGGCGCGTTTGCTCGGCATTTGCCGGGTGCACGTCGAGCGCGGCGGGGAGGCGCCCCTGCCGTATGGGCTGCTGGTGTCGAACCATGTCTCCTGGCTCGACATCTTCGTGCTCAATGCGGTCCACCCCTGCCGTTTCGTGGCCAAGGCCGAAATCCGCGCCTGGCCGGTGCTCGGCTGGCTGGTCGCCCAGGCCGGCACGGTGTTCATCGCGCGCGGCAACCGGCGCGACCTGCGCCACATCTTCCAGGGCATGGTGGATGCGCTGCGCCGGCATCAGCGCGTGGCCTTCTTCCCGGAAGGGACCACGGCCAGCCAGGGCCGGCTGCTGCCGTTCCACGCCAACCTGTTCGAGGCCGCGGTCGACGCGCGCGCGCCGGTGCAGCCGTACGCGCTGGCCTATCTCGATGCGCAAGGCGGCTGGCACCCGGCCGTGGACTACGTCGGCGACACCACGTTCGTCGACAGCATCTTCAACATCCTTGGCGGCGAACCGATGACCGCGCGCCTGCGCTGCCTGGCGCCGATCGCGTTCGAAGGCGCGCACCGGCGCGAGCTTGCGCGCGCGGCGCAGGAGGCGATCGAAGGCGCGCTCGGGGTGGTCCAGTCTCGGTAGCCGCGCTTACTTCTTGCCGCTATGAGCGCGGTACTCGGGGCAGTCGATCTGCAGCAGCGAGCGGTCGTCCAGGCATACCGCGCTGAGCTTGCCGCCCCAGACGCAGCCGCTGTCCAGGCCGATCAGGTTGGGCCGCAGCACCAGTCCCAGCGCCGACCAGTGACCGAACACCACCGTGACGTCCGCCGTGTGGCGCGCCAGCTCGAACCAGGGCTGCAGCTCGCTGCCTTCCGGCCCTTTGTCGCTTTCCTTGTGCAGGAAATCCATGCGCCCATCGGGCCAGCACAGGCGCATGCGGGTGAGGGCGTTGACGATGCAGCGGATGCGGTCCATCCCGCTCAAGGCCTCGTCCCAGCAGTCCGGCTGGTTGCCATACATGTTGGCGAGGAAGTCGATCCAGCCGTCGCCGCGCAGCACCGCCTCGACCTCGCCGGCCAGGCGCATGGTCTGCTCGGCGCTCCACTGGGGCGGCACGCCGGCGTGCACCAGCAGGTGGGCGTCGACGAACATCGCCAGCGGGCGCTGGCGCAGCCAGGCGATCAGCTCGTCGCGGTCGGGCGCGGCCAGGATCTCTTCCAGCGTGTCCGAGCGGCTCGCCTTCTGGGCGCCGACCGCCACCGCGATCAGGTGCAGGTCGTGGTTGCCGAGCAGGGCCTCGACCCGGCCGTGGCTGGCCTCGGCCAGCGCCTTCATGCGGCGCAGCGCGGTCAGGGATTCGGGGCCGCGGTTGATCAGGTCGCCGACGAACAGGATGCGCGCCTGTTCGCCATGTGCCTGCGCGTCTTCGGCAATGCGCGCCAGCAGCAGGCTCGCTTCATGGGCGCAACCCTGCAGGTCGCCAATCACATAAGTTCTCATTGTTGTATCGATGCCTTGATGGTTTTGTCAGGCCGATACTAAATGATTTGGCCGCTCTCCGTGCGGTGACGGTGGGTGTTGACGATTTCTAAATGTAAATGTCGTCGATGCGGATAAGGAACGGGCGCATAATTCCAGGCTTCGTCAATTAGGACAAGCAAGGCACGCATCAAAATTCCCGTATCGGGTGCAGGTGGCCGATCCGGTACAATGCGCGCTGAGTAGCGGCAAGCCATTCGCTCCGCGGCTGCTCGCCGTTTTTGCCTGGCGGTGTTCGGCCCGGCTACCGCACCTGAAGAATAATAAATGTTTTCATTCCTTCTGAGCTTTGTCGCATCGGCATTGTTGACCCTGCTGGTCATCAAGCATTCGAAATTGCATGGGCGCGCCCTCGACGCCAATTTCACCGGCGTTCAAAAGGTCCATTCGCATGCGGTGTCGCGTATCGGCGGTCTGCCGATCTTCCTGGCCGTGACGCTCAGCGCCTGCGTTTCGGTCTGGCGAGTGCCATCCCTCGGCAATGGCTTGCTGGCGCTGCTGGTGTGCGGATCGATCGCATTCGTCGGTGGCATCGTCGAGGATTACACCGGCCGGGTACGCCCATCGCGCCGCCTGATACTGACCATGGTGGCGGCATTTCTCGGTTATCTGATGCTCGACGCGAAAATCGGCCGCCTCGACATGCCATTCTTCAGCTGGCAGCTCGGTTCGCTGTGGATCGCCCTCCCGCTGACCGTGCTGGCAGTGGCGGGGATCGCCAATGCCGTCAACATCATCGACGGTTTCAATGGCCTGGCCAGCACGATCACGATTTTCATGCTGGTGTCGCTGGCCTATGTCGCATGGCAGGTGGGCGACATGTTCATCCTGGTGTCGGCCTTGACCGTCGCGGGCGCGACCACCGGTTTCCTGATATGGAATTACCCGGCCGGATTGATTTTCCTGGGCGATGGCGGCGCTTATTTCACCGGCTTCATGCTGGGCGAATTGGCGCTGTTGCTGGTGATGCGCAACCCCCAGGTATCGACCTGGTATGCCGCCACGCTGCTGATTTATCCGGCATTCGAAACCGTGTTTTCGGCCTATCGCCGGATGTTCGTGCGCGGCCATTCTCCAGCGGTACCGGACGGCATCCACCTGCACAGCCTGATATTCCGGCGTATCGTGACTTGGACCGTCGGGCGTAAAGAAGCGCGCGCGCTGATGAAAAGGAACGCCCGGACGGCGCCTTATCTCTGGCTGTTTTCGCTGACAGCGGTTATTCCCGCGACGATCTTCTGGAGCAATACCAACATATTGATTTTCTTCTGTTTGTTGTTCGTGATCAGCTACGTCTGGTTGTATGCGCGTATCGTTCGATTCAAGTCGCCTCGTTGGCTCATGTGGTCCAAAAAGACCTGATTGAATTCGCCAGATAGTGTATATTGCAATAATTGGTGAGAATTCAAAGGCACCTGTTTTAACTTTACTTACAAGGAACGATGATGGATCTGTCGAATATGTCGTTGGGGGATTTGCGTAACCTGCAGGAACAGCTGAAGCAGGAAACCAAAAAACGCGAGCAGCAGGAGCTGCAAAAAGCGCGCGAGCAGATCATTGCGATCGCTCAGAGCGTCGGCGTGCCCCTGGAAGATTTGATCAGTTCCGCTGCACGTGGTCCGAAATCGAAAAACAGCGGCGGCGGCATCGGCTCGGTGGCCGTGCGTTATCGCCATCCGGACGACGCTTCGCAACAATGGACCGGCCGCGGCCGCCAGCCGAAATGGGTCAAGGAATGGGTCGAGGGCGGTAAATCGATCGATCAGCTGCGCGTTTGAGCCTGAGTTTCTCAATTCGGTATTCGCGTAAAAATACGTAAATGCCGAGCGCCTTCGGGCTGTCGTACCAAATCGAAATGCCGGATCGCTTGTCCGGCATTTCATCAATATCCGCAATACCGTAAGTCCACGCAGTCCGCATTGCTGCCCGCCCGGCATCCTCGATTGTTCCCGTGATCGTTTCCGCGATTGCGCCTCGCACACTTGCACGAGGAACACCCCACTACGCCCCGCTTGCCGTTACAATATCTTATTTTTGTCAGCGCTATAACATAACGCGCTCGCCCATCAAGGTAAATCCATGGTCCAACTCTCGAAAACGATTTTCAAGGCATATGACATCCGCGGCGTCATCGGCAGCACCCTCGACGCCGGCATCGCGCGCAAGATCGGCCAGGCCTTCGGGGCCGCCGCACTGGCCAAGGGCGAGCGTACCGTCATCATCGGACGCGATGGCCGCTTGTCAGGCCCTGAATTGCTGGCCGCGCTGGCCGAAGGCCTGCAGGCCGCCGGCGTCGACGTGATCGATCTGGGCATGGTCGCGACCCCGATGGTGTATTTCGCCACCAACGTGCTGGGTGCGCGTTCGGGCATCATGGTCACCGGCAGCCACAACCCGCCGGACTACAACGGCTTCAAGATGGTGCTGGCCGGCGAAGCGATCTATGGCGACGCCATCACGGCGCTGTACCAGGCCATCGAACGCGACGACTTCAAGAGCGCCGACAAGCAGGGCGGCTACTCGACCCACGACATCAAGGCCCAGTACGTCGAGCGCATCGCCGGCGACGTCAAGATCGCCCGTCCGATCAAGATCGCGGTCGACTGCGGCAACGGCGTGGCCGGCATGGTCGCGGGCGACCTGTTCCGCGCGATGGGCTGCGAGGTCATCGAGATGTTCTGCGACGTCGACGGCCACTTCCCGAACCACCACCCGGACCCGGCCCACCCCGAGAACCTGCAGGACCTGATCGAGAAGCTGAAAACCTCGGACGCCGAGATCGGCCTGGCCTTCGACGGCGACGGCGACCGCCTCGGCGTGGTCACCAAGGATGGCCAGATCATCTTCCCGGACCGCCAGATGATGCTGTTCTCCGCCGACGTCCTGTCGCGCAACCCGGGCGCCGAGATCCTGTACGACGTCAAGTGCACGCGCCACCTCGGCCCGTGGATCGAACAGCACGGCGGCCGTCCGCTGATGTGGAAGACCGGCCACTCGCTGGTCAAGGCCAAGCTGAAGGAAACCGGCGCCCCGCTGGGCGGCGAGATGAGCGGCCACATCTTCTGGAAAGACCGCTGGTTCGGCTTCGACGACGGCCTGTACACCGGCGCGCGCCTGCTCGAGATACTGACCCGCGAAACCGATCCTTCGGCGCTGCTCAATGCGCTGCCGAAGGCCAGCAGCACGCCGGAACTGCACCTGCACCTGGAGGAAGGCGAGAACTTCGCGCTGATCGACAAGCTGCGCGCCGAAGCCCGGTTCCCCGGCTCGGACCGCGTGAACGACATCGACGGCCTGCGCGTCGAGTACCCGGACGGCTTCGGCCTGGCGCGCGGCTCGAACACCACGCCGGTGGTGGTGCTGCGTTTCGAGGGCGAGAACCCGGAAGCGCTGGACCGCATCCAGAAAGAGTTCGCGCGCGTGATCCTGGCTGCCAAACCGGACGCCAAGCTGCCGTTCTAAGTCCGCTCCAAGCAAGTGAGTCCGTTTTGAAGATCCTGTTGGTGCGGGTGTCGTCTCTCGGCGACGTCCTGCACAACCTGCCGATCGTGGCCGACATCCTGCGCCACGATCCCACCGCCCAGGTCGACTGGGTGGTCGAGGAAGGCTACGTCAGCCTGGTGCGCCTGAATCCCCGCGTGCGCAAGGTGATTCCGTTCGCGCTGCGGCGCTGGAAGAAGGGCCTCGGCGACGCCGCCGTGCGCGCCGAATTCCGCGCCTTCTTTCGCGAGCTGCGCGCCGAACAGTACGACTATGTGTTCGATACCCAGGGCCTGATCAAGACCGGCATCGTCATGGCCGCCGCGCGCGTGCGCAAGGGCGGCCTGAAGGTCGGGATGGCCAACGGCACCGAGGATTCCGGCTACGAAGGCGTCTCGCGCATCTTCCACACACGCAGCGTGCCGGTCGCGCTGCGCACGCACGCGGTCGCGCGCGGACGCCGGGTGGTGGCGTCGGTGCTCGGCTACGAGGTCGCGACGCCGCCCGACTTCGGCCTGGCGCCGCCCGACCCGGGCACCCGCCCGGCCTGGATGCCCCCAGGGGATTACGCGGTGTTCTTCCACGCGACCGCGGGCGCCACCAAGCGCTGGGACGCGCCCAACTGGATCCGCCTCGGACAAGGATTGGCGGCGCTGCCCGCGCCCTTGCCGATCCTGCTGCCGTGGGGCTCGCCGCGTGAAAGAACCGATGCCGAGCAGCTCGCCGCGGCGCTGCCGAATGCCATCGTGCTGCCGAAACTGTCGATGATGGACGCGGTCGAACTGGCGCGGCGCGCGCGTCTGGCGGTCGGCGTCGACACCGGCCTGACCCACATCGCCGCCGCGTTCGAGGCGCCGACGATCGAGATCTACGTCGATTCGCCGCGCTGGAAGACCGAAGGCAACTGGTCGCCGAAGATCGTCAACCTCGGCGATGGCGGCGCGCCGCCGCGCGTCGATGAGGTCCTGGCTGCCGCCAAGCGCCTGCTGGAGGGGTGACGATGCGCTTGTTTTATTCGCTGATGTGGTGGCTGGCGCTGCCGCTGGTGCTGGGCCGCCTGTGGTGGCGCGGACGGCTGGAGCCGGGTTATCGCCGGCACCTGGGCGAGCGCCTCGGCTCGTATTGCCGCCGCCTGGATGCGCGCCCGACCATCCAGGTGCACGCCGTCTCGGTCGGCGAAACGCGCGCCGCCGAGCCGCTGGTCGAAGCGCTGCTGCGCGCCTATCCGGACTGCCGCATCCTGCTGACCCACATGACGCCGACCGGGCGCGCCACCGGCAAGGCCCTGTTCGGCAAGCATGGGGACCGCGTCGTCCAATCCTATCTGCCCTACGACACCGGCTTCATGACCGGACGCTTCCTGCGCCATTTCGCGCCGCGCGTCTGCATCCTGATGGAGACCGAGGTCTGGCCGAACCTGATCCGTTCCTGCGCCGCGCGCGGGGTGCCGGTGGCGCTGGTGAACGCGCGCCTGTCCGAGCGCTCGCTGCGGCGTGGCCGCAAGTTCGGGTCGCTGATGACGGACGCCGTGCGCGCCATCGCGCTGGTGGCGGCGCAGACCGACGCCGACGCCGGGCGCATCGCTTCGCTCGGCGCGCCGCATGTGGCGGTCACCGGCAGCATCAAGTTCGACGTCGTGCCGCCGCAAGCCGCGCTCGACACCGGCGCCATGCTGCGCGCGCGCTTCGACGAGCGTCTGGTGCTGCTGTGCGCATCGACCCGCGAAGGCGAGGAAGCGCTGATCCTGGACGCCTGGCAAGCCCGCCAGCGCCAGCATGCGCCCGGCGCGCTGCTGCTGCTGGTGCCGCGTCATCCGCAGCGCTTCGACGAGGTGGCGCGCATGGTGGAAAGCCGCGGCCTGTCGCTGGCGCGCCGATCGAGCCTGCCGCAGCAGGTCGACGCCGACGTCCTGCTGGGCGATTCGATGGGCGAGATGTTCGCCTATTATGCCGCCTGCGACCTGGCTTTCATCGGCGGCAGCCTGCTGCCGCTGGGCGGCCAGAACCTGATCGAAGCCTGCGCGCTGGGCAAGCCGGTGCTGGTCGGCGAGCATACGTTCAACTTCCTGCAGGCGACCGACGAGGCGGTGGCAAGCGGCGCCGCGCTGCGCGTGGCGGACGCGCAGGCGCTGGTGCGCGAGAGCGCGTGCCTGCTCGCGGACGCGTCCGCGCGCGCGCACATGGGCGCGCAGGCGCTGGCCTTCGCAGGCCAGCATCGCGGGGCGACCGCGCGCACTGTTGAACTCTTGCGACGAGTTATCGTGTAACTTTTGTTACCATGGGCACTAGCTTAAAACGAAAGGGGATGCACATGTTGTGGTCCAATCGCACGCGAGCGGCCGGCAACGTGGATGGCGATGCGGCGCTCGCGGATGAAGATATCGCCGATCTCGGCGCCGACGCCATGCCGGCGGCGTTCATTCCGACCGTGCATCCTCCGGCGGCATCGCACAGCCTGCACTTCTGGGTGCGCTACTCGCTGGTCGAATACCTCGGCTTCATGTGGGAGCATGCCGGCTACCTGATCCACCGCCGCCGCGTCCGTTTCCCGGCCGGCCTCTACCTGCGCATCAAGAGCACGCTGTCGGCGGCCCTGCATTTCGTCCTGCTGGGGCGCGGCAAGCGCACCTACGAGTTCCAGATCGACCAGCACGGTATCGTGCGCACCAGCGACACCGGCGTCTCACTGATCGAATGGGAAGACGTGGTCCGCATCCGCACCTACACCAAAGGCTTCATGCTGGTGCTCAAGCGCGGCACGCTGCCGATCCCGTTCCGCTGCCTGAGCGCCGACGAGATCGACGCCATGCGCGGCATCGCCGGCGCGCGCGCCGAGGGCGAGCTGCAGTTCCGCGGCCAGTGATAGGGCAGTTGCCTGGCACTGGTTCGTCGGGCATTTAGCCCGACTCACTCGGGAAACAGCACCGGCATCTCCACCGAGCGCTTCTTGAGCGCGGCCTTGGCGCCGTCGTAATCGGGAAACGTCTCGCCGACCACGGCCCAGAAGCGCGGACTGTGGTTCATCTCGCGCAGGTGCGCCAGTTCGTGCACCACCACGTAATCGAGCAGGGCGAGCGGGTAGTGCACCAGCTTCCAGTTCAGGCGGATGTTGCCGGCCGCCGTGCACGAACCCCAGCGCGTGCCGGCCGACGAAATCGCGAACGCGTTGTAGCTCACGCCCACGCGCGGCGCATACAGGTCGAGCCGTTCGCGGAACAGGCGGCGCGCCTCGTCCTGGAACCACAGCTTGACGCGCTCGCGGATCTGCCACTCGGACAGGCCGGCCGGCACGCCCAGACGCAGCTCGCGCGTTTCAGGATCGTAGACGCAGTGGCTGCGCGCAACATCCTGCAGGCGCAGCGTGACGTCGCCGCCGAGGTAGGGCAGTCTGGCGCCGTCGACCCAGTCGACCGTCGGACGCGCGGCGCGCATCACCTGGCGCTCGCTGCGTTCGAACAGCTTGGTCAGGATCCAGCGCCCTTTGGCGCGGATCGCGTTGTCGATGTCGGATTGGGGCGCGCTGCGCGGCGAGGTCACGTGCAGGCCGTCGTCGTTGATCATGAAGCCGTGCGAGCGGCGCGCCGAGCGGCGCAGCAGGTAATGCACGGTGTGCGATCCGAGCTGGATCTGCTTGAGCGGGCCGTCGTTGGGACCGCGCGGCGGCACCGGCAGGGTGCGGGTCGGCACCGGCGGCGCCTTGAACAGCGGCGGCGGGCCGGGGCGCGGCAACCGCGTGGCGGGCGGGACGGGCAGAACGGGGGCTGCGGCGGGTGTTGCAGATGCCGCCGGCGCTGCCGGCGAGGCATTCGAGGGGGCCGCCTGGCGCGCCTCGAAAGCGTCGGGTGCGAACAGCTCGCGCTGCGTCGCGTCGGTCTTGGGGGAAGTCATGGTGGGCTGCGGAGACGGTGCTTTGAATGGTGCTTGTGCCTGCGCGCCCAGTTCGTTCAGGTACCTGAATAGGCGTGGGGCGAAATGACGCGCATTTCCGATTCTATCCAATTTTCGACCTCTTGCATCAGACTGTCAGCGGTGTGGTTTTCTGGCGAAATCGGCTTGCCGATCGAGACGGTGATCAGGCCAGGGCGCTTGATGAACGAATTCTTCGGCCAGCACTCACCTGAATTATGCGCGATCGGCACGACCGTGGCACCTGTCGCGATTGCCAGGCGCGTGCCGCCGCTCTTGTACTGTCCCTTCTGGCCAACAGGGATGCGCGTCCCTTCCGGGAACATGATGATCGACTGGCCGTCCGCCAGGCGCGCCTTGCCGATCTTGACCACGTGGGCAAAGGCGCGCTTGCCCTTGCTGCGGTCGATCGGGATCATGCGCAGCAGCGCCATGCCCCAGCCGAAGAAGGGGATATACAGGATCTCCTTCTTGAAGACGTAGACCAGCGGCCGCTTCATGTTCGGCAGCATGAAGATGGTCTCCCACGCCGACTGGTGCTTGGACAGCAGCACCGCGGGCTGGGCGGGCAGGTTCTCGTAGCCCTTGACCTGGTAGCGGATCCCGCAGATCACGCGCGCGGCCCAGATCACGAAGACGTTCCAGCGCGAGGTGATCCAGAAGCGCGTGTTGTAGGGGAAGGGGGCGGCCAGGAAGCAGACACAGGCCCAGACGACGGTGGCAAGCACCATGACGAGGGTAAACAGCAGCGAGCGCAAGAACAGGATGGGGCGCAAAGAACGGTCTCCGGGCTAGGTCAGACGGCGGGCAGGGGTAGGACGGGCGGGGCGGCGTGGGTCTTGAGGAAGGCGGTCACCATGCCGGCAAGGTCGGGGAAGACCTGGGTGCCGGGCGGCAGGCCGCCGGTCGCATGGGTCTTCTCGCCCTTGCCGGTCAGGACCAGGTAGGGCACGCAGCCGCTGATGAAGCCGGCCTGCAGGTCGCGCAGCGAATCGCCGACCGTCGGCACGCCCTTCAGGCTGAGCTTGAAGCGCTTGCTGATCTCCTCGAACATCCCGGGCTTGGGCTTGCGGCAGTCGCAGTTGTCGGCGGCCGCATGCGGGCAGAAGAAGATGGCGTCGATGTCGGCGCCGACCTGCTGCGCCGCATTGTGCATCTTCTGGTGGATCGCGTTGAGCGTCGAGATGTCGAACAGCTCGCGCGCGATGCCCGACTGGTTCGACGCGATCACCACGCGGTAACCGGCCTGGTTCAGGCGCGCGATCGCCTCGAGCGAACCCGGGATCGGGATCCACTCGGCGGGCGACTTGATGAACTCGGGGGAGTCATGGTTGATGACGCCGTCCCGGTCGAGGATGATCAGCTTCATGACGATCTCTTATGCCGCCAGTTTCGAGATGTCGGCCACGCGGTTCATCATGCGGTGCAGGATCGCCAGCAGGGCCAGGCGGTTGTTGCGCAAGGCGACGTCCTCGGCCATCACCATCACGTCGTTGAAGAAGGCGTCGACGTCGTCGCGCAGCTGGGCCAGGGTCCTGAGCGTGCCGGCGAAATCGCCGCGCGCGAAGGCCGCGTCCACGTCCGGCTGCACGCGCTGCACGCTGGCGTACAGATTCTTCTCGGCCTGGTCCTGCAGCAGGGCCGGGTCGACGTTGCCGGCCTGGGCCAGCGCTTCCTCGTTTTTCTTGAGGATGTTGGTGATGCGCTTGTTGGCCGCGGCCAGCGAGGCCGATTCCGGCAGCGCGGCGAAGGCTTGCACGGCTTCCAGGCGCTGCACCACGTCGTCCACGCGGTCGGGGTTCTGGGCCAGCACGGCTTCCACTTCGTTGGGCGAGAAGCCGCGCTCGCGCAGCATGCCGCGCAGGCGGTCCAGCATGAAGGCGGTCACCTCCGCGCGCGGGTCCTTGAAGTTCGGGACGGTCTCGAACACGGCGGCGGCGTCCGCCAGCAGCTCGGAGATCGACAGCGGCAGGCGCTTTTCGACCAGCATGCGCATCACGCCCAGCGCGTGGCGGCGCAGCGCGAACGGGTCCTTCTCGCCGGTCGGCTGCAGGCCGATCGACCAGATGCCGACCAGGGTCTCGAGCTTGTCGGCCAGCGCGACCACCAGGCCGGTGTTGGTCGAGGGCAGGGCGTCGCCCGAGAAGCGCGGCTGGTAGTGTTCGGAAGCGGCCAGCGCGACTTCCTCGTTCTCGCCGTCGTTGCGGGCGTAGTAGGTGCCCATGATGCCTTGCAGTTCAGGGAACTCGCCGACCATGTCGGTCAGGAGGTCGGTCTTGGCCAGCTGGGCGCCGCGTTCGGCCAGCAGCACGTCGTAGCCGAGGCGCTTGGCGATCGAACCGGCCAGGCGCGTCACGCGCGCGGTGCGCTCGAGCTGGGTGCCCAGCTTGTTGTGGTAGACCACGTTGGCCAGCAGCGGCAGGCGCGACTCCAGCGTCTTCTTCTTGTCCTGCTCGAAGAAGAACTTGGCGTCGGACAGGCGCGGGCGCACCACGCGCTCGTTACCGCCGATGATGGCGCTCGGGTCGTCGGTCTGCAGGTTGGACACGATCAGGAAGCGCGAGCGCAGCTTGCCATCGGCATCGGTCAGCGCGAAGTACTTCTGGTTGGTCTGCATGGTCAGGATCAGGCATTCCTGCGGCACCGACAGGAACACGTCCTCGAAGCGGCACTCGTACACCACCGGCCATTCGACCAGCGCAGCCACCTCGTCCAGCAGCGATTCCGGCATCAGCACCTGGTCGGCGCCGGCCTTGGCCAGCAGCTGGGTGCGGATGAATTCCTTGCGCTCTTCTCCCGTCGCGACGACCTTGCCCTGTTCCTTCAGCACGGTGTCGTACTGGTCGGCGTGTGCGATGTCGAAGGGCTGGCCGTTCGACAGGAAGCGGTGGCCGATCGTGGTGCGGCCGGCTTGCAGGCCGAGCAGCGACAGCGGCACGACCGTATCGCCGTGCAGCGCCAGCAGGGTGTGTACCGGGCGCACGAACTGCACGGTGTCGCCGTCCGGGCGCTGGTAGCTCATCACCTTCGGGATCGGCAGCTTGGCGACGGCCTCTTCCAGTACAGGCTGCAGGCCGGCGGCGAGCTGGCTGCCGGGCGCCGAGTAGGTGTAGAAGAAGGATTCGGCCTTGCCGTCCTGGGCGCGTTCGAGGTCGGCGACCTGCAGGTCGGGGAAGCCGAGCGCGGCCAGCTTCTTGGCCAGCGGGGCGGTCGGATTGCCGTCCTTGTCCAGGGCGACGGTCACCGGCAGCACTTTCTCGCGGATGGTTTTATCCGGCGAGGTGGCGCGCACCTTGGTGATCGAGACGGCCAGGCGGCGCGGGCTGGCGTAGGGCGTGACGACGCTGTCGGCTTCGAGGAAATCGCGCGCCTTCAGGCCGTTGGCGATGCCGGCGGCGAACGCGGCGCCCAGTTTGACGAGGGCCTTCGGGGGCAGTTCTTCGGTCTGCAGTTCGACGAGCAGAGTGTCAAGTGAGGTCTGGTTCATGTTCGTTCTATTCTTTTACCTGGTCTCAGGCGGCTTGCTGGTCGGCGGACGTTTTGGGCAGCATCGGGAAGCCGAGCTTCTCGCGCGAATCGTAATAGGCCTGGGCGACCAGGCGCGACAGCGTGCGCACGCGGCCGATGTAGGCGGCGCGCTCGGTGACCGAGATCGCGCCGCGCGCGTCCAGCAGGTTGAAGCTGTGCGAGGCCTTCATGATCTGCTCGTAGGCCGGCAGGGTCAGCGCCAGCTCGATCAGGCGCTTGGCTTCGGACTCGTGGTTATTGAAAGCCTGGAACAGCAGTTCGGTGTTCGAGTGCTCGAAGTTGTAGGTCGACTGTTCGACTTCGTTCTGGTGGAACACGTCGCCGTAGCTCAGCGACTTCTTCACCCCGTTTTCTTCCCACTCGGTCCACACCAGGTCGTAGACGTTCTCGACGCCCTGCAGGTACATCGCCAAGCGCTCGATGCCGTAGGTGATCTCGCCCAGCACCGGCTTGCAATCGAGGCCGCCGACCTGCTGGAAGTAGGTGAACTGGGTAACTTCCATGCCGTTCAGCCAGACTTCCCAACCGAGGCCCCAGGCGCCCAGGGTCGGGCTTTCCCAGTCGTCTTCGACGAAGCGCACGTCGTTCTTTTTCAGGTCCAGGCCCAGCGCTTCCAGCGAACCGAGGTAGAGGTCGAGGATGTTTTCCGGCGCCGGCTTGAGCACGACCTGGTACTGGTAATAGTGCTGCAGGCGGTTCGGGTTCTCGCCGTAGCGGCCGTCTTTCGGGCGGCGCGAAGGCTGCACGTAGGCGGCGCGCCAGGGCTCCGGGCCGATCGCGCGCAGGAAGGTGCCGGTGTGGAAGGTGCCCGCGCCGACTTCCATGTCGTACGGCTGGAGCAGGGCGCAACCCTGCTTGTCCCAGTAGGTTTGCAGGGTCAGGATGATTTGTTGGAATGTGAGCATCTTATCGGCTGAGACTTATCGGCTTGGAGCTGTCGGCGTCGCGCGCACGTGGGCGCGAACGCGGCGGGTTTGCTAAAACACCAATTTTAGCGGGTTTTGCCGGCCGACTCTAAACGAATCGCCGATCCGCCGGCGTACTGGCATCTTTTCTTTGGCAGACTTTACTAATTAATACGGCGAAATAGAAGACCTCGGGCCGACTTATTTGCGTACTTCAATCGCTGGCCTGCGCCTTTGCCGTGCGCCGGCCGCGTCCCAGCAGCCAGGCCCCGGCCAGCAGCAGCGCGCCGATCGCCAGGAACAGCAGGTTGCCGAAGCGGATGTAAGGCGTGCTGCCGGCCATTCCCTGCACGCGCGCCGCCAGCGTGCCCTGGCTGTAGAACGGAATCGTCGCCTGCACCTCGCCGCGTCCGTCGATGATGGCGGTGGCGCCGTTGTTGGTCGCGCGCAGCATCGGGCGGCCGGTCTCGAGCGTGCGCATGCGCGAGATCTGCAGGTGCTGCGGGATCGCCACCGATTCGCCGTACCAGGCCAGGTTCGACACGTTCAGCAGCACCGTGGCCGGACGCGCTTCCTCGCGCAGGTTGTGCGCGATCTCTTCGCCGAACACGTCTTCGTAGCAGATATTCGGCAGCACCATCTGGTCCTTGACCGGGAACGGCGCCTGCACCGCCGCGCCGCGCGTGAAGTCGCCGAGCGGGATGTTCATCAGGTTGGTGAACCAGCGGAATCCCGTCGGGATGAATTCGCCGAACGGCACCAGGTGGTGCTTGTCGTAGCGGTAGGACTGGCCCTGCGGGCCGATGCCCATCACGCTGTTGGCATAGTCGGCGGCGTCGCTGGCCAGCGGGATGCCGAACAAGTAAAAGCTGCCGGTGCGCGCCGAATAATCGCGAAACAGCTGCAGGTACCCGGGCGGCAGCTGGTGCGGGAACACCGGGATCGCGGTCTCCGGGCCGGCGATCAGGTCGGCCGGCGCCGCGGTCAGCATGTCGCGGTAGCGCACCAGGATGTCGCCCAGGTGGGCGGCGCTGAATTTCTCGTCCTGCGGAATGTCGCCCTGCAGCAGCCGCACCGTGATCGGCTGGCCGGCCGGGTGGGTCCAGACGATCTGTTTCAGGCCCCAGCCGGCGGCGAGGATCGCGGCGAACAGGCCGATCGCCGGCAGCTTGCGGCGCTGGGTCAGCATCGTCAGGCAGCCGGCGCACACCGCCACCAGCACGCCGATGCCGTACACGCCGACGATCGGCGCGAAGCCGCTCAGGGGCGCGGTGTCGTGCGCATACCCCGACGATGCCCAGGGAAAGCCGGTGAAGACCCAGCCGCGCATCCATTCCGAAACGCCCCACAGCGTCGGCAGCACCATCAGCAGGAAGGCCGGCACTGGCAGCGACCAGCGCTTTCTCAGCCAGGTCGAGAGGCCGGCGGCCAAGGCCGCGAACAGGCCCATGTACAGGCCGAGCAGCGCGATCGCCAGCGCTGACAGGACCGCGGGCAGGCCGCCATATCTCGTCAGCGCGATGGTCAGCCAGTGCATGCCGCCCATCGACCAGCCGAAGCCGAACGCCCAGCCCAGCAGGGTGGCGCGCTTGACCGAACTGCCCATGCCCACCTGGTAGAAGAAATAGCCGAGCAGGACGAACTGCAGCGGCCACCAGCCGACGGGTTCGAACGACAGCAGGCTGAGGGCGCCGGCGACGGCGGCGCCAAGCAGACCGACGGCGCTCGGGCGCGTGCCGCGCAGGGCGGGGTCGGGGGCGGTGGTGGGGCGGGTGCGGCGGCGCAGGATCAAGCGGGGGTCCGATCTCTATTCGTCGTCCCCGCCTGCGGGGGGAACGACATTGATGTTCAGTCGTGCTCTTCGTCGTCGCCTTCGCGCGACGGCAGCTTCTCGACCAGCAGTACGTGAATCTGGCGCGCGTCGGCGCGCAGCACCTCGAAACGCAGGTTGTCCAGTTCGAACACCTCGCCCTTGTGCGGCATGCGGCCCAGGTGGCTCGCGACCAGGCCGCCGACGGTGTCGACGTCGTCTTCCGGCAGGTTGGCGCCGATCTCTTCGTTGAACTGCTCGATTTCGGTGAGCGCCTTGACGCGCCAGCGCGGGCCGAGCTGGCCTTCCTTGATCGACAGGATGTTGTCCTCTTCCTCATCGAAGTCGTATTCGTCCTCGATGTCGCCGACGATCTGTTCGAGCACGTCCTCGATCGTGATCAGGCCGGCCACGCCGCTGTACTCGTCGACGACGATGGCCATGTGGTTGTGGTTGGCGCGGAAGTCGCGCAGCAGCACGTTCAGGCGCTTCGATTCGGGGATGAAGATCGCCGGGCGCAGCATGTCGCGCACGTCGAACGATTCCTCGGCATAGTAGCGCAGCAGGTCCTTGGCCAGCAGGATGCCGACCACCTTGTCGCGTTCGCCCTCGATGGCGGGGAAGCGCGAGTGCGCGGTCTCGAGCACGATCGGCAGCCATTCCTCGATCGGCTTGGTGATGTCGATGACGTCCATCTGCGAACGCGGGACCATGATGTCGCGCACCGACAGGTCGGATACCTGGAACACGCCTTCGATCATGGAGAGCGCGTCGGCGTCGATGAGGTTGCGTTCATGGGCGTCGTGCAGCACTTCCAGCAGCTCGGCGCGATTTTCGGGCTCGGGGGAGATCAGTGCGGTCAGCCGTTCGAACAGCGACCGGTGAGTTTTGACGTCCGATCGGACGTCGGCAGGGTGCTCGGGCATAGTTGGCGTGAAGCCGTTGTTACGATGGGCATTAGGATACACCAAAAGCTGGAATGCCCGATTTTTATGCAACTTATGCGATGTGTACGCCAACGCACACGGTGTTATTCTATCGTTGTTAATTCGCTACTAAGGAGCAAGCAATGCCCGCCTTGAACGTGAACGGTACCACCACCAACCTCGATGTCCCCGACGATACCGCCCTTTTGTGGGCCATCCGCGACGTGCTCGGTTTGACCGGCACCAAATTTGGCTGCGGCATGGCCTTGTGCGGGGCCTGTACCGTGCACCTCGACGGCCAGCCGATCCGCTCCTGCGTCACTCCGGTGTCGGCGGCGGTCGGCAAGAAGATCGTGACCATCGAGGCGATCGGCAACGATCCGGTCGGCGCCAAGGTGCAAAGCGCATGGCGCCAGATCGACGTGGTGCAGTGCGGCTACTGCCAGTCGGGCCAGATCATGTCGGCCACGGCGCTGCTGCAGGCCAAACCCAAGCCGACCGACGCCGACATCGACGGCGCCATGGCGGGCAACATCTGCCGCTGCGGCACCTATGGCCGTATCCGCAACGCGATCAAGATCGCCGCCGGCCTGCCGACGCCGACCGTGGCGCCCGCCGCCGAACCGGCCGCAACCCGCAAAAGCTGACTCCAGGAGCGCACATGGACCACATGACCGATGACAAAGCCAAGGTATCGAATTCACGCCGCACGCTGCTGAAGGCCGGCGCCGCCGCCGGTGGCGGCCTGCTGTTCGGCTTCACGCTGTTCGGCTGCGACCGCAAGCAGGGCGAGGAAGCCGGGCGCAAGCAAAAGCCGTCCGAGACCGCGGTCGGCCAGGCCGCGACCAACGCCACCGGCGAGGCGCCGGGCCTGGCGCACGACGCCTTCATCCGCATCGACCGCGACGGCATCGTCACCCTGATCATCCACAAGGTCGAGATGGGGCAGGGCACCTTCACCTCGATGCCGATGCTGCTGGCCGAGGAACTCGGCGCCGACCTGTCCAAGGTGAAGCTGGAGCAGGCCCCGGCCGACAACTCGCTGTACGCCGACCCGCTGCTGGGCGGCCAGGTGACCGGCGGCTCGACCTCGGTGCGCGGCGCCTACGTGCCGCTGCGTACGGCCGGCGCGATGGTGCGCACGGTGCTGGTCCAGGCCGCGGCGCAGAACTGGAACGTCAAGCCGGAAGAGCTGACGGTGGTGGCCGGCACGGTGCGCCACGCGGGCAGCAACCGCTCGGCCAATTTCGGCGAACTGGTCGACGCGGCGTCCAAGCTGAACTTCCCGAAGACCGTCAAGCTCAAGGACAACGCCGACTTCGCCCTGGTCGGCAAGTCGACCAAGCGCCTCGATTCGCCGGCCAAGACCAACGGGTCGGCGCTGTTCGGCATCGACGCCAAGCTGCCCAACATGGGCATCGCGGCGGTCGCGGCGTCGCCGGTGATGGGCGGGAAGCTGGCCGCGGTCGACGAGCAGAAGGCGATGGCGGTCAAGGGCGTGCGCCAGGTGCTGCGCCTCGACGGCGCGGTGGCGGTGGTGGCGGACAACTTCTGGGCCGCCAAGCAGGGCCTGGCGGCGGCCGCGCCGCGCTTCGACGACGGCGCCAACGCCAACCTGACCCTGGCCGGTATCGTGGCCGACATGGACAAGGCCTCGCAGACCAGCGGCGCGGTCGCGACCAACAAGGGCGACGCGCTCAAGACGCTGGCGGCGCAGGACAACGGCCGCCGCATCGACGCCGTCTACGAGCTGCCCTTCCTCGCGCACGCGACCATGGAACCGATGAACTGCACGGTCGACCTGCGCCAGGATGGCTGCGACCTGTGGGTCGGCACCCAGGTACCGGCGCTGGCCCAGGGCGCCGCCGCCAAGCTGACCGGTCTGCCGGTCGAGAAGGTCAAGGTGCACAATTTCTACCTGGGCGGCGGCTTCGGGCGGCGCCTGGAAGTCGACTACGTGATCCAGGCGGTGCAGTTCGCCAAGCTGGCCAAGGGCCCGCTGAAGGTCATCTGGACGCGCGAGGAAGACATCCAGCACGACATGTACCGCCCCTATTATTACGACCGCCTGTCGGCCAAGCTGGACAACAAGGGCATGCCGACCGCCTGGTTCCACCGCGTGACCGGCTCGTCGATCATGGCGCGCTTCGCGCCGCCGATGGTCAAGAACGGCGTCGATCCGGACGCGGTCGAGGCCGCGGCCGACATCCCGTACACGATCCCCGACATGCGCGTCGAATACGTGCGCCATGAGCCGCCCGGCCTGGCCACCGCGTTCTGGCGCGGCGTCGGCCCGACCCACAACGTGTTCGTGGTCGAGAGCTTCATGGACGAACTGGCCTACGCGGCCAAGGCCGACCCGGTCGCGTTCCGCCGCTCGATGCTGCAGAAATCGCCGCGCACGCTGGCGGTGCTGAACCTGGCGGCCGAGAAGGCGGGCTGGGGCAAGCCGCTCAAACCGATCGCCGGACGCAAGGTCGGGCGCGGCGTGTCCTGCCAGTTCGCGTTCGGCAGCTACATGGCGCAGGTGGCCGAAGTGTCGGTCGGCGCGGACGGCGAGGTGCAGCTGCACCGCGTGGTCTGCGCGGTCGACTGCGGCCAGAACATCAACCCGGACACCATCGTCGCGCAGATGGAAGGCGGGATCGTGTTCGGCGCCAGCGCCGCGCTGTGGGACCAGGTCACCGTCGACAAGGGCCGGGTCCAGCAGAACAACTTCAACGACTACCGCGTCATGCGCATCAACGAGGCGCCGGTCATCGAGGTCCACATCGTCAACAGCCACGACGACCCGGGCGGCATCGGCGAGCCGGGCACCGCGGGTTCGGCCCCGGCGATCGCCAACGCGGTGTTCGCGGCGACCGGCAAGCGCATCCGCAAGCTGCCGATCGGGGACCAGCTGAAAAAGGCGTGACGGACATGACGTAAAAAAAGGGGCTGCGGCCCCTTTTTTCATGCGTCGACGGTTTCAGTCCTCCGCGTACGGATCCGGATAGCGCAGCGCTTCCATGATGTCGCGCTCGAGCTGCTCCATCTCCTCGGCTTCCTCGTCGTCCTCGTGGTCGAAGCCCTGCGCGTGCAGCACCCCGTGCACCACCAGGTGGGCGGCGTGCTCCTCGACGGTCTTCTTCTGCTCATGGGCTTCGCGCTGCAGCACGTCGGTGCACAGGACGATGTCGGCGCAGGTAGGCTCGTCCTCGCCGATCTCGGCGCCTTCGTTGTAGGCGAAGGTCAGCACGTTGGTCGCATAGTCCTTGCCGCGGTAGTCGCGGTTCAGGGTCTGGCCCTCGGCCGCGTCGACGAAGCGCACCGCCAGCTCGGCCGGGCCGAGCAGGGAGGCCTGCACCCAGCGCTCGACCATCTCGGGCGTGATCGTGGACTCGAGGCGCGCGTCCGGGTACTGGACGTCGAGTTCGAGCTTATGCTTTTTTTCGGACATTTCGTGCTGCCGGTTTGTTGGCCACGCCGGGCAGGGCGCCCAGCTCCTGCATCGACGCGGACTGTTCGTAGGCGTCGACGATGCGCGCGACCATCGGATGGCGCACCACGTCGGCGCTCGAGAAGTGAGTAAAGGCGATCCCACGCACGTCTTTGAGGACGTGCAGCGCGTCGACCAGGCCGCTGCGCTGGGTCTTGTGCAGGTCGACCTGGGTGACGTCGCCGGTGACCACGGCCTTGCTGCCGAAGCCGATGCGAGTCAGGAACATCTTCATCTGCTCGGGCGTCGTGTTCTGGGCTTCGTCCAGGATCACGAAGGCGTGGTTCAGCGTGCGACCGCGCATGAAGGCCAGCGGCGCGATCTCGATCACGCCCTTTTCGAACAGCTTCTGGGTGCGGTCGAAACCGAGCAGGTCGTACAGCGCGTCGTACAGCGGACGCAGGTAAGGGTCGACCTTCTGGGCGAAGTCGCCCGGCAGGAAGCCGAGGCGCTCGCCGGCTTCCACCGCCGGACGGGTCAGGATGATGCGCTTGACCGCGTCGCGTTCCAGCGCGTCGACTGCGCACGCCACCGCCAGGTAGGTCTTGCCGGTGCCGGCAGGGCCGACGCCGAAAGCGATGTCGTGCTCCAGCACCGCCTTGAGGTACTGGATCTGGTGCGGCGTGCGGCCACGCAGGTCGGCGCGGCGGGTCTTGAGCGCCGGGCTGACCAGCTCCTCCTCGCCGGCCTCGGCGTCGCCGTCCTCGGCCTTGGCGGCTTCCTCGGTGGCTTGCGCGCCAGGCTCCTTCTGCAGCGCGGCGGGGGCCTCGGCGGGCTTCGGTTTCAGGCCGGCGCGCTGTTCGACCAGCGCGAGCTGCACTTCCTCGATCGGCACGACCTTGTCGGCCACCGCGTAGAAGCGCTCGAGCAGTTCGACCGCACGCTCGGCATTGCTGCCGCTGACGATGAATTTTTCTCCGCGGCGGAAGATCGTCACGTCGAGCGCGGCCGAAATCTGGCGCAGGTTCTCGTCGAGCGGACCGCAGAGGTGGGCGAGCCGCGTGTTATCGAGCGGCTCGGGAATGAAATACGAAGGCTGGGTAGGCGTCTGGGTTTTCAACTGGCTTTGGCAATCGTATCAAGGCTGGCGACCAGGTCGCCGCGCAGGGTGTAATCCAGGCTCTCGGTGATGCGCACGTCGACCAGCTGGCCGATCAGCGACTCGCCGAGCTCGCCCGGGGCGAAATTGACGACGCGGTTGTTCTCGGTGCGGCCGGCGAGCTCGGGTTTGCCATCGCTGGTCTGGCCCTTCTTGGACGGGCCTTCGACCAGGATGCGCTGGACGCTGCCGACCATCTCCGCGCTGATCTTGCGGGTGTTGGCGTCGATCTTGGCCTGGAAGCGCTGCAGGCGCGCCAGCTTGACCTCGTGCGGCGTATCGTCCTCGAGGTTGGCGGCCGGCGTGCCGGGGCGCTTGCTGAAGATGAAGGAAAAGCTGTTGTCGAAGCCGACGTCGTCGACCAGCTTCATCATCGCTTCGAAATCGGCATCGGTCTCGCCCGGGAAGCCGACGATGAAGTCGGAGGAGATCGAGATGTCCGGGCGCACCGCCTTGATGCGGCGGATGATCGACTTGTATTCGAGCGCCGTGTAGCCGCGCTTCATGGCTTGCAGGATGCGGTCCGAGCCGTGCTGCACCGGCAGGTACAGGTGGTTCACCAGCTGCGGGATCCTGGCGTAGGCGTCGATCAGGCGCTGGGTGAATTCCTTCGGGTGGCTGGTGACGAAGCGCAGGCGCTCGATGCCGGGGATCTCGGCCACGTATTCGAGCAGCAGGGCGAAATCCGCCACGTCGCCGCTTTCCATCGTGCCGCGGTAGGCGTTGACGTTCTGCCCGAGCAGCATGATCTCCTTGACGCCCTGGGCGGCCAGGCCTGCGACTTCGGTCAGGACGTCCTCGAATCGGCGCGAGACTTCCTCGCCGCGCGTGTAGGGCACCACGCAGTAGCTGCAGTACTTGCTGCAGCCTTCCATGATCGAGACGTAGGCCACCGGGCCATCGACCTTGGCCGGGGGCAGGTGGTCGAACTTCTCGATTTCGGGGAAGGTGATGTCGACCTGGGCCGAACCGGAGTTGCGGCGCGCCTCGATCATCTGCGGCAGGCGGTGCAAAGTTTGCGGGCCGAACACCACGTCGACGTAGGGCGCGCGCTTGACGATCGCTTCGCCTTCCTGCGACGCAACGCAGCCGCCGACGCCGATGACCAGGCCCGGCTTGTCGCGCTTGAGTTCTTTCAGGCGGCCGAGGTCGGAAAAGACCTTCTCCTGCGCCTTTTCACGAACCGAGCAGGTGTTGAGCAGGATGACGTCGGCATCCTCCGGCCTGTCGGTGCGTACCAGGCCGTCGGATGCGCCGAGCACGTCCGCCATCTTGTCCGAGTCGTACTCGTTCATTTGGCAGCCGAAGGTCTTGATGAATACTTTTTTCTGCATGGAGTGCGATGGGTTGAATGCGGGGAGTTTAACGTAAATCGTGGAAAGCACCGGAAAAGGCGGTGCGCAGACGAATTACGATACCTTAAGGAATCATTAATTTCTACTGCTTAATTTTTGATACAGTCGGTTACATTGTTAAATCTTGAATTCGCATTGCCAACTGTTATCTTGACTATTGCCAACGCGGTGGCAATCTGTTTCTTCTTGTAAATCAATAAGTTCTTGCCGCAAGGCGATTGCAAAATGTGTTCAAAAAAACTCTTGCGTGCGCCACAATCTGTCACCATGTGCTGAAATGCTTATGTGACAAGCTTTCCACGCGTTAGCTTGATTTCGACCAACAATTTCTGTGCTCTGGTCGAGGTTCGGAACCTCGTATGAGTTTGATAATTTGTTCGAAAGACAAGTACGTAAAGGGAAGTGAGTTTGGAAGCGTACGTAGTCCGGAGGCTGCTGTCGCGAATCCGGGAACTTAAGTTGACGAAATTTAGTCTTTAAACAAGTTCGTAAAGAACTATTTTAACCACACACGAGGAAATCATGGCACATCACGCTCTGTCATCACAGGAAAGCTACAACCCCAACCACCTGCTCGACATTCTGCTCGGCAAAATGCAGCTGAAGAACGACGCCGCGCTGTCGCGCATGCTGGAAGTCGCTCCGCCGGTGATCAGCAAGATCCGCCACCATCGTCTGCCGGTCGGCGCTTCGCTGCTGATCCGCATGCACGAAGTCACCGGCATGAGCATCCGCGACCTGCGCGACCTGATGGGCGATCGCCGCACCAAGTACCGCCTGTCCGATGCCCAGGGCCGCCCGAAGCCCGAAGAAAAAGCTGCCAAGGAAGCCGCAGCTGCTGCAGCCGCCCAACAGCAAGCCCAGCAACCGCAGCAGAACAACGAGGCATCGTCGAAGTCCGGCAATTATGCGCACTGATGCCGTTGGCATGACAGCCGGTCCTGTCATGCCTGCGGCTCGACCCGGCAGCCCGGCGCGTGTTTTCGAACGCCCCGGCTGCCGTCAGCGAGACCCCGGACGGCCCTGGCCGCACCGGGGTCTTCGCAACTCTTCCTTTTGATCCGCCCCTGCCGTCGGTTCAGGCCATCAGGACCGCCGACATCTCCGTAAACTGCACTTCTGTCTCCCGGAACAAGTGCAGGTAAGCTTCTTCATTGAGTCCCATGGCATCCCAGGCGATGCTGGCGATGCGCGGTACGCCTTCGTTTTCCTCGCCGGCGACATCGAGCGCATGCACGACCGCATTGGCGACGTGTACGATCGCCGCAAGAAAACCTGCGCCGAGCGAATCCGGTGCATGGTGATATGCAATTGCCTGGCGCATCGTATCGGAAAAATTCCACTGCTCGGCCAGCGCGACGCCTGCCTCCACGTGATCGACCCCGAGCACCGCACGCTCGGCATCCAGCCATTCCTTGTCCTCGCGCGCGCGCAAGGCGACGACTTCGCCGTAGGCTTGCGGATCGGCCGTCACGAGCACGAGCCGGCCGATGTCATGCAGCAAGCCGGCCGTGAAGGCGACGTCCTGGTTGAAGCGTATGCGCCGCGCCAGGGCGCGTGCGCAGGCGGCGGTCGCGATCGAATGGCGCGAGAAGGCCCTGTCGTTGAAACCGGGACAGGTCCCACTCGGAAAACAGCCGGTCAGGGCGGCCGCGGTGATCAGGTTGCGTGTGGTCTGGAAGCCGAGATACGTGATCGCCTGCTGGATCGTGGTGACTTTCACCTGCAAGCCATACGATGAGGAATTGGCCAGGCGCAGGGTCCTGGCGGTCAAGGCCTGGTCGTACGACACTTTTTTTGCCAGCACCGAGATATCGATGTCGTCCTGCTCTATGTTGCTGAGCAACTCCATGACCACCGCCGGCATCGACGGCAAGTCGCGCACGCTCTGCACAATCTGCTCCGAAGTCAGCCGGCTCATGCGCCCACCGTGCGCTGCAGGCGGTAATCTTCGACGTAGCGGCGCAGGATGCCGGTGGCCCAGTCGGCGTGGTCGTCACGCACGTTGGCGCGGAACAGGTAATCGAGGCGCGCTTGCACGGCTTGCGCATCGAAGGCCGGCGCCGTCGTACCGGACTCGGCATGGAAAATCGGCAGCGATTCGACGCCGTGGCGCGCCAGCGAGGCCAGCACGGCTTCGGTCAGCACGACGCCTTGCGCGAGCAAGACATTACCTTTGGGGTCGAGCAGCACGTCGGACAGCACCATGCCGGGGCGAGCGTCGTGCAAAGGCGTCAGCTGAATCGCTGCACTCATATTTTCCTCCTATCAATATATTTATCTTAACATTTGCCGAGGGGGCATGGCCGGGGTGGATAGTCGCTGTCCGGCAAACTGTTGTATTCTCGCTGGGTCCTGCATATCCGATGCGGGTAATGTCTTTGATCAAATAGGAATCACATGAAACTGTATTACGCTCCCGGCGCCTGCTCGCTGTCGCCGCATATCGCCTTGCTCGAAGCAGGCCTGGATTTCACGACGGAACGTGTCGACCTGCGCAACGGCCGCCAGACCGAAAGCGGCGTCGACTTCCTGACGATCAATCCGAAGGGCTATGTGCCGGCGCTGGAACTGAAGGACGGCACCGTGCTGACCGAGGGCGCCGCGATCGTGCAATTCATCGCCGACCTGGCGCCGGACCGCCGCCTGGCCCCGTCCAACGGCACGCTGGAGCGCTACCAGGTGATGGAGTGGCTGAGCTTCATTTCCGGCGAGCTGCACAAGAACTTCAGCCCGCTGTTCCGCCCGACCTCGAGCGAAGACGCGAAAGACGCCGCGCGCACCAACCTGCGTACCCGCTTCGCTTACGTCGCCGGCAAGCTGGCAGAGCGCGACTACCTGATGGGCTCGCAATTCACGGTGGCCGACGCCTATCTGTTTACGGTGCTGAGCTGGGCCGCGTTCGTGCAATTCGACCTGTCCGACTGGCCGGTGCTGGGCGCCTACCAGCAACGCGTCGCGGCGCGTCCGGCGGTGCAGCAGGCGCTGCGCGCCGAGGGCTTGCTTAAATAAAGCCTGGTCAAATAAGCGCGTCGACAAGCGCTTACAAAAATAGACGCGCATGGTGTGCCGTGCGCCGATTCGGTGCGCTACCATGCGCAGCATGACTAGCAAACGCTACATTGCTCTGCTGAGAGGCGTCAACGTTGGCCGCGCGAAACGCATCGCGATGGCCGACTTGCGCAAGCTCGTCGCCGACCTCGGGTACGGCGACGTGCGCAGCGTGCTGAACAGCGGCAACCTGGTGTTCAGCGGCCCGGCCCGGCCATACGACACGGTCGGAACCGAGATCGAAGACACCCTGGTGCTCAAGCTGGGCGTCGCGGCGCGCGTCCTGGTGCTCGACGCCGGCGAGCTGGACGGCATCATCGGCGGCAATCCCTTGCTCGAGCAGGCGCACGACCATGCGCGCCTCTTGACCTTCATCGTATCCAGGCCCGAGCACCGTCAATCGATCGCCGCCCTGTGCGCGCTGGACTGGGGTCCCGGGGCGGTGGCGCTGGGCGAACGCGCCGCCTACGTCTGGTGTCCGGACGGCATCCTCGACAGCGCCGCCGCCGCCGCCCTGGGCAAGCAGCTGGGCGACGCCACCACGTCGCGCAATTGGTCCACCTTGCTCAAGCTGCAAACCTTATGCGCGGAAGGTGCGGGCTGAAGTTTTATCGCCATAACCTTGATTTCCGGCGACATCCCCCTATCTGTATAAGATCACGGCGCGGCCGTATCCCTTCAGGCGCCTTCGCAGCAGCGAACTCACGAGCCTTTTCCGCTGACTCGGCACGCTCACTCGAATTTTTCACTGCTGTCCCGGCTCACCCGATAGCCGATCAGGATCACGCCGACCAGCATCATCGCCAGCACATCAGGCTCGGGTAATTCGGACCTCATGGCCGGCATCCCGGCCGAATCGATGCGGCTTGCCGCCGGCGGCTTGTCCATGCCGGACGCATGGGCCGGCTCGCCAAGGCTGAGATCGATCGCAGCGGCCTGGGCGGCCCCGTGCATCGACATACCGAACAAGAGACTGAGTGTTGCCGCAAGTGCGTATCGTTTCACGGTCGTTCCTTCACGCGTCCGAGGCGTTCAAGCCAACCCGGTCTGTAACCGAGAGTAACCAAGCGGGTGCTACCGAATCCAATTTAGAATAGCAAAAACGCGGTGCGAATCGCGCCCGTTATGTCGACTTGAATCAGCATAATTGGCTGGAAAAATTAATATTTATGACATGCGAAAAGCGCAATTAATTGATCGATTGTCTATTGGTTTGTTGATAAATGGTGTCTTTTTTCTTTGGTTAGAGTGGGCTAAATTATTGATTTTGCAAGAAAAAGCGATGCCTTTTTGCTTACTGATGTGGTAGTGCGAAATTTTTTCTGCGCACGGTATACACCTCTCTTTTCTTTGGGCGTATAGTCTCCATATCCTTATTGCCTTAGGGCATCAAAAGAATAACAAACGCACACGTTTGAACCCATCGCGGTTAATCACACCGCCGCCTTTCGCGTCCAACCGGCACTTCGGAAGGCCACGCAAGAATCAACGCAGTTTCCCGCACATTTCGTTTTTGTAGAGTACCGATATGCCGAACTTTGCCCGACTTCAAATTGCCTTCAAGAATGTTTACGTTCGAATCTTGACCGCCGTGGTGTTAGGCATGCTGACCGGTTGGGCCATTTATAAAGCCGACATCCCGCAGGACCCGGCTCCGGTCGTGCATTCGCAAAACATCGCCGAGATCACCCAGCTGGCCGCGCAAAAGGATCGCCTGGATTATCTGCTGGTGGCCAAGCCCCTGTCCGACGCGCCGCGCTACATCTTCAAGTTCAAGGGTGCGCCGCAGCTGCACGTGGTGAAAGTGCCGAGCACCTCGCACCTGTCGCTCGAGCGCGAAGTCCTGCTGAAGAACGCGATCCCGTATTCGATCGCCAAGGACGACTACCTGGCGTCCCACAAGGCCGTGATGGAAGAAGAAAACGAAGGCTTCGGCGCCGATACGCTCGAATTCCTGAAGCGCCACGGCCTGGAACTGCTGATCGGCGGCCTGATCCTGTATTCGATGAAATTCGGTATCCCGGGCATGGGCATGAGCGCCCAGATGATCTCGCCGGACAAGCTGAAGGGTTCGATGGACGACCTGATCGGCATGGAAGACATCAAGCAGGAAGTGCTGCACCTGGAAGACATGATCCGCAACCGCGAGCTCTATAAAGAGCACAACATCGACAAGCCGTTCAACGTCATGCTGACCGGTCCGGCCGGTACCGGTAAAACCAAGCTGGTCGGCTACCTGGCCAAGCGCCTCGACATCCCGCTGATCCAGGCGTCCGGTTCGGCGCTGGAATCGGGCTACGTCGGCGGCGGTTCGAAAGCCCTGAACGCGCTGTATCGCAAGGCTTCCAGCAAGGGCCGCTGCATCATCTTCCTGGACGAAGCGCAAAGCCTGTTCATGCCGCGCGGCCGCAGCGAAAAGAAATGGGAAGACGATACCGCCAACACCCTGCTGGGCCTGCTGGACGGCGTCAAGAGCGACAAGGGCCAGGGCGTGATCTGGGTGGTGGCTTCGAACTTCGACGATGCCTCGACCGAAATGGACGAAGCGATGCTGCGCCGCTTCTCGGTCAAGATCAACTTCCGCCTGCCGAATAAAGCCGAGCGCCGCGAACTGCTGCGCAGCTTCTTGTCCCGCAAGAAGGAAGGCCTGGTCGACTACGACGACCTCGACCTCGACCAGGTGGCCGAGATCACCCAGAACCTCAGCCCGGCGCTGCTGGAATCGGTGGTCGAGCGCGCATCGATGCTGTCGATCCAGGAAAAGGTCATCATCAATACCGACCTGCTGTTCCGCGCCTACGAGCGCGCCACGATCGGCCTGACCGACCGCGCCACTACTGCCGAGAAGCACAAGCAGCGCGAGCGCATCGCGGTGCATGAGCTGGGTCACTTCTTCATGCAGATCGACCCGTTCCTGCGCGCCGGCATGAGCCTGGCCGAGGTGAAGGAAAAATCGCACCTGCTCAAGATCAGCACCGAAGCCGTGTCGAAGATCGGCGCGCTGGGCTACGTGCTGCAGTCGGGTGACGACATGTCGCTGCGTACGCTGGAAGAGCTGGAGCGCGACGTGATCGGCCTGTACGGCGGCGTCGCGGCGGAAGAGCTGTTCTACGGCGCCCGCGGCATCTCGGTCGGCAGCCAGAACGACATCGAGAAGATCACCAAGATGCTGAACCTGATGGTCGGCCGCCTGTCGATGTACTCGCGCGCCAAGATCGACTACAGCCAGCTGGCCAACGATGCCTCCGGCGAGCACACGCTGCGCCAGGTGGAAGAGAAGTCGGATGAGCTCTACAGCTACACGCTGGACGCGATCCGCGACTACAAGGACGTGATCGTCGCGCTGAAGGACACGCTGCTCGACCAGTACGTGCTGTCCAAGGACGCCGTGTTCGAACTGCTGGAAGCGCACAAGGACATCTTCATGGACGGCCTGCAGGCGCCGCGCCACGTCAGCCTGACGCTGTGCACCGAAGCCGAAGAGGCGGCGGCATAAGTTTTGGTGCTTGTTTGATGGATCCCGGGCCTGGCCCGGGTTGATGGGGCGGACAGCGATGTCCGCCTTTTTTTATCTCAGTGCTGGGGCGACAGCATCGGCCGCAGCAAGCCGTCCGCCTCCTGCAGCCAGCGGGTGGCGATGCGCAGCAGGCGCTCATCGGCGCCGCCTTCGTTGCCGCCCTCGAAGCCATCGGCCGCAGCCTGGTCGAGCGGTGGGAAGACCGCAACGCTCGGTCCCGGCTGCACCGGCTGCGCGCCCAGCGCGCCGGGCGCCTCGAGCCTGGCCGCCACCGCGTCCAGCTCGGGCGCCAGCGCACGCGCGCGCGCCTGCACCGCGTGCGCGTGCGCGAGGGCGGCATGGCCTGTCGAGCCATGGCTGACCACCAGGTTGTAAAAATGGCGCACGCAAAAGGCGATGCGCGCGAGCTGGCGCAACTGCTGGCGGTGGCCGTCGCTGGCCCCGGGGTAGGCCGGATGGGTGACCGGGCCGAGCGTCTGGCGCAACGCCTGCAGCTTGCGGTCGAGGTCGCGCACCGGCAGGTACAGCGGCTTGGGCTCGCCATCCTCGAGCGCTGCGGCAAGCAGGTGGCCGGCCGCGTGCAGCAGGTCGGCGCCCTTGCTGTCCGATTCGTCCTGGGTGTGCACCGGCAGCACCAGGTGCGCCGCCAGCACCGCGCTGACGCCGCCGGCGGTCGTCTCGCCCAGGCGCAGCAGCAGCAGGCTGGCGCTGTCCATGCCCATCAATTCCCACAGCATGGCCAGCATCGCGGTCAGCATCATCGTATACAGGTTCTGCACGCCCTTGAAGGCATAGAAGCCGATCGCGACGAACAGGAACAGCAGCGCCAGTTCGCCGGCCTGGCTGCCCTGGACGACCTGTACGCACACCACGCCGATGCACAAGCCGGCCAGCGAGGCCAGCACCTGGCGCCAGGCACTGGAGAAGGTCTGCCCGACCGTGGCCGCGCGCGTGAACACGATAAAGGCGGAAAACACCGCCCAGTACCAGTGCTGGGGCGCAGTCAGGTGGCCGATCAGCAGCGCGGCCAGGGCGGCGGCGGCGGCCTGCAGCGCGCGCCGGGTGGTGTCGTCGAACATGCTGCTGCCCTTGCCGCCCTCCATCTTGGCCGTCGTCGGGGCCGACTGCTGCGCTTGCTGCGGCTTGTGCTCGTCGCCCATCGCCGGCAGCGGCGCGCGCCATGGCGGCGACGATGTCAGCACGCGCGCCGCCTGGCCGAGGCGCCAGCGCGCATCGTCGGGCAGGGTCGGGGGGAGAGCCGCTTCCCAGGCGCGCGCGTCGAGCGGCTGCGCTTGCCTGGCGCTGGCCGCTTCGAGCGCGCGCAGCGCGGCCGCCAGCGCCCGGCGCGCGGCCGGGTCGTCGTGCAGGCTGCGCGCGACGTCGGCGATGGTTTCCGCGGCCAGCTCGCAGCGCAGCACCTGTTCGCGCAAGCGCTTGCCGTCGCCATCCTCGCGGCCCTGGGTGAAGCCGGCCAGGCGCGTGTCAAGCGCGAGAGACTGGGCGTTCAGCGCAGCCAGGTGGGCGTCGATGCGCTTTTGGCTGGCCTTGTCGGCCCGGCTGCTTTTGGCGCCGGCGTCGAGCCAGCGCGCCAGATCATGCAGCAGCGCGGCGATGCGGGCGCGGTAGGCGTGGACTTCGCCGTGCAGCACGCGGCCCGGGCGCTCGGGCACCAGCCAGAAATGCACCGCGTAGCCGATTGCGCAGCCGATGAACACGAACACCGGATCCCACAGCATCTTGTCGGGCGGCGTCTTGAACAGCAGCGCAAAGAAAAAGGACTGGTAGGCGATGACGCCCAGGCCGCCGCCGCGCGGACCGAAGCGGCGCATCTGGAAGGCGCCGAAGATGGTCAGCAGGAACAGCGCGCCGCTCAGCCAGGGGTTCTCGGCGACCAGCGTGCCGACGATCAGCGCGGCGCTGGCCAGCACCGGCACCCAGGCCATGGTCTCCTTTTGCTGGCTGCGGCCGGGGTCCTGCATGGCCACCACGGCGATCATCGGCACCACGATGCCGCACAGCGACAGCTTGTATTCCAGGTCGAACTGACGGGTAATGAGCAGGAACACGCCTGCGCTGACCAGCGCCGTGAGCAACGCGCGCAGGGCGCTCCTGAAGCGGTCGCGCGCGGGATCGGAGGCGATCAGGCGGTCCAGCAGGTAACGGATCAAGTCAGGGTTTCGGTCGCTCATGGGGTTGGACCCGGCGCACGAAGCCACGATGGCATGGAGCGACACGGCGCGGGCACGGCAGTGGCTGAACAGTGACTGTACAAGATGCGGCCAAGCCGGCTCGCACGCCTGCGCGCCGGCGTGCGCGACCGGCGCCGGCTCGGTACATGCTCAGTGCGCGCGCGCCGTCATCCCGGCCAGCACGTGGCGCGCCATGCTGTGCGCCAGCTCGTCCTCGCCGACGAACACGGCGCCGCCGGTGTCCTCGCGCAGCAGGCGCGCTTCTTCCTGGTTGTGGCTGCGCACCACGACGCGGATGCCGGGGTTGAGCGCGCGCGCGGTCTCGACCATCGCACGGACCTGGAAGGTGTCGGGCGTGGCGATCACCAGCATCGACGCGCGCGCGATGTGGGCCTGGATCAGCACCGCCGGCTCGGCCGCGTTGCCGGCCACCGCCGGCTGGCCGCGCCGGCGCAGGTCCTCGACGATCTCGCGGTTCTGTTCGGCCACCACCACGTGCACGCCTTGCCGGGCCAGCTCGCCGGCCAGGTATCGGCCGACGCGGCCGAAGCCGACCAGCACCACCTGGCCGCTCAGCTGTTCGTGCGGCACGCTGGTCGGGAGTTCGGCCAGCGGGTCGGGCGCGCGCGTGAGCCCGCGCGGGGGCGCGAGGCGCGCCTGGAGCAGCGCCTCCAGTGGCGCGACCAGCTTGAACATCAGCGGGTTGACGGCGATCGAGATGATGGCGCCGGCCAGGATCAGGTTCTGGCCCAGCGCCGGCAGCAGCCCGAGCGACATCCCCAGCGCCGCCAGGATGAACGAGAACTCGCCGATCTGCGCCAGGCTGGCCGACACCGTGAGCGCCGTGCCGACCGGGTAGCGCAGTACCAGCACAAGGATGAAGGCCGCCAGCGATTTGCCGAACAGGATGACGGCGACCACGCCCAGCACCTCGAGCGGATGGTCGACCAGCACACGCGGATCGAACAGCATGCCGACCGAGACGAAGAACAGCACCGAGAATGCATCGCGCAGCGGCAGCGTCTCTTCGGCGGCGCGGTGGCTGAGTTCCGATTCGCGCAGCACCATGCCGGCAAAAAAGGCGCCCAGTGCGAACGACACGCCGAACAGATGCGAGGAACCGTAGGCGATGCCGACCGCGGCGGCGACCACGGCCAGCGTGAACAGCTCGCGCGATCCGGTTTTCGCGACGCGCCACAGGAACCACGGGAACAGCTTGCGCCCGACCAGCAGCATCAGCGCGACGAAGGCGCCGACCGACAGCAGCGTTTTACCCAGCGCCAGCCAGAGCGAGCCGCCGTGCGCATCGTCGCCGTTGTGTCCGCCCAGCGGCCCCGCCAGCGCCGGCAGCAGCACCAGCACCAGTACGGTGACGAGGTCCTCGACCACCAGCCAGCCCACCGCGATGCGGCCGTTGAACGAGTCGAGCTGGCCGCGGTCTTCCAGCGCGCGCAGCAGCACGACGGTGCTGGCCACCGACAGCGCCAGCCCGAACACCAATCCCGCGCCCAGGCTCCACCCCCACAGGTGGGACAAAGCGATGCCCATCAGCGTCGCCACCACGATCTGCAGCACGGCGCCGGGCAGGGCGATGCCTTTCACCTCCATCAGGTCGTCGAGCGAAAAATGCAGGCCGACGCCGAACATCAGCAGCATCACGCCGATCTCGGCCAGCTGCGAGGCGAGGGCGACGTCGGCCACGAAGCCGGGCGTGGCGGGGCCGATCAGCACGCCGGCGGCGAGATAGCCGACCAGCGCCGGCAGGCGAATCCGCACGGCGAGCATGCCGAACAGCAGGCCAAAGCCGAGGGCGGCGGCGATGGTGGTGATCAGGCTGATATTTTCATGCATGCGGTGTGGCCTCATTGTCAATACGTGAAGCCCAGTATACAGGACGCACTCCGCCACGCCGCCACGCGGATGCTGCGCGACAAACTCATCCAGCCTGGGCTAGCATGGGAACATGCAGCCCACGTCCAACCGTCAACACAGCGCCAAGGAAGCCGAGCTGCGCCAGTCGAAACGGCTGGCGCTGTCGTTTTTCCTTGGCGCCGCGCTGTTGTTCGTCGCGTCGCTGGCCTGGTCGGCGCATGATCCGGCCAATTGGTGGATCGGCCTGCTCAAAGCCTTCGCCGAGGCGGCCATGGTCGGCGCGCTGGCCGACTGGTTCGCGGTCGCCGCGCTGTTCCGGCGCATCCCGATCCCGTTCGTCTCGCGCCACACCGAGATCATCCCGGCCAACAAGGCGCGCATCGCCGACAACCTGGCCGCCTTCGTGCACGAGAAATTCCTCGACACCGAATCGATCATCAAGCTGATCCAGCGCCACGACCCGGCGCAGAAGGTGGCCGACTGGCTGGTCCAGCCCGAGAATGCCGAGCGCCTGGGCAGCTACCTGGTGCGCGTCGGCGGCTGGGCGCTCGACTTCATCGAAGACGCCGCCGTGCAGAATTTCGTCCGCCGCGCCGTGCACACGATGATTCAAGGGGTCGACCTGTCCAAGACTGTCGGTACGATCCTGGAGGGCGTGACGCGCAACGGCCGCCACCAGCAGCTGCTCGACGAGGGCATCGCCCAACTGGCCAAGCTGCTCGCCAACGAGGAAACGCAAGCCTTCATCGCCCAGGGCATCGTCGACTGGCTGCGCGAGGAGTACGCGTTCATGGAGCGCATGCTGCCCTCCGAGATGATCGGCAGGAAGGGCGCGGACATCACGGTCAAGCTGGCCTCGGGCATCCTGGACCGCGTCAGCGCCGACCCCGGGCATCCGCTGCGCCAGCGCTTCGATGCCTTCACCCACGAATTCATCGAGCGCCTGAAGGTCGACCCCGAGTTCATCGGGAAGGGCGAGGACGTCAAGCGCTACCTGATCGGCGACGAGACGCTGAACGGCTACCTCGGCTCGCTGTGGAGCGACTTGAAGGCGTGGCTGAAGATGGACCTGGAAAAGGACGACTCGCAGCTGCGCACGCGCCTGGTCGCGAGCGGCGCCTGGATCGGGCGCATGCTGGCCGAGGATCCGCAACTGCGCGCCTCGCTCAACCAGAACCTGGAACTGGCGGCGCGCAGCGCGGCGCCCGAGTTCGCGGGCTTCCTGACCGGCCACATCGCCGAGACGGTCAAGAACTGGGACAGCACGGAGATGTCGCACCAGGTGGAACTCAACATCGGCAAGGACTTGCAGTACATTCGCATCAACGGCACCGTGGTCGGCGGGCTGATCGGGGTGGTGCTGTACCTGCTCTCCAGCTTGCCGCGGCTCTTATAACACCATCGACAGGGGAAGCTCATGGACAAGGCACTCAGCGTACAAGGATGGAACGGGCCGGACGAATCGCCCGCGAGCCAGGCTGCGCAGGGCGCGCCGGACGACGCGCTGCTGCCGGGCCGCGACCTGTTCGAGGTCGCGCGCTACCTGGCGCCGATCGAAGCGCGCCTGGCCCAGGGCTGCCTGGAGGCGTCCGGCATCCCGGCCGTGCTGGCCGACGATCAGCTGGTGCAGGCCAACATGCTGTGGGCGCCGGCGCTGGGCGGGGTGCGCGTGCTGGTGCCGCAGGATTTCGTCCAGCAGGCCGAGGCGGTGCTGGCGGCGCTGGGGCGCGGCGAGTTCGAACTCGGCGACGACGCCGACGTGGGCAGACCCGCCTAGGCTCAAGCCGACAGCTCGCGCATCACCTTGATCAGGTCCGACTTGCCCTCGAAGCCGATGCCCGGCAGGTCCGGCATCGTGATGAAGCCATTCTCGACCTTGACGCCGTCCGGGAAGCCGCCTCCGAGATGAAATTTTTCGTGCTGGTCGTGCGTCACGGCTCGCTGGCCGCGGCCGCGCGTGCCCTCGACCTGACCCCGGCACGACCATCGCGCCGATCGTCTCCGCGTTCGCCAGGCGCTACCCGCAGGTCGAGGTGCAGATGGAAGTCGCCGACCGCCCGGTCGACCTGGCCGAAAACGGGTTCGACCTGGCGATCCGCTTCGGCGCTTTGCCCGTTAAACGGCTGGCGGCGCGGCGCGTGATGAGCAACCGGCGCTTCCTGTGCGCCTCGCCGCTGTACCTGCAGCGTCACGGCGCGCCCGAAACGCTGGACGACCTGGCGCGCCACCAGTGCATCGTGCACCGCCAGAACGACGAGGCACACGGCGTCTGGCGCTTCGAGGACGGCGAGGTGGTCAAGGTGCGCGGCGCGCTGTCGAGCAACGACGGCGACATCGTGCTCGGCTGGGCGCTGGACGGCCACGGCATCCTGGTACGCTCGGAATGGGACCTGGCCAAGTACGTCGAAAGCGGCAGGTTGAAGATCGTGCTGCCGCAGCATGCGCTGCCCTCGGCCGACCTGTTCGTCTACTACCTCAGCCGGCGCAACCTGGCCGCGCGCGCGCGCGTTCATCGATTTTTTGGCCGAACACTTCGGCCAGGCGGCTGACCCGGCTTAGCTTTCCATCGAGATCTCGGCGACCTTGCCGGCCGCGTCGAAGCGCACGCTGACGACGTACTCGGTGACCTCGCCGGGCAGGGTGAAGTCGAAGTGTTCCAGGTCGTCGGGCCCGCCCCAGTGCTCGCGCAGGACCAGCGCATCGAGCACATCGCCTGGATGGGGGCGCGGGGTCTTCACATGCTGCTGCCAGTAGTCGGCGTCGAGTTCTTCGAGGTGGAAGGCGACGAACATGGCGACGCCCGAGTCCTCGTCCTCCATGTCGAAGCCGTTCTTGATGGCCTGGCGCGCGGCGGCTTCGCGGCGTGCGGCTTCTGCTGTGGTGTCGGTCATGGTCTGCTCCAGTATGAAATCGGCAAATATATTGGCATACTGGACGATACCGGGAAAGGCCGACGCCGTCCCGCGACGGTGTACGTACGATGCGCCGCCAACACAACCATCACGGAAACCCAAGTGCCGAACGTTCGTCGCATCTCCGCCGCCATCGCCCTGTTGGCGGCTTCCTGCAGCGCCCTGGTGTCTGCAGCTCCCGCACAAGACCGCACCATCGAAACCCTGCAAAAAATCTCCGACGCCGCCGGGCCGCCGGGTTTCGAAGAACCGGTACGCGCCGTGCTGGTCGACATGATGAAGCCGCTGGCGCAGTCGCTGCGCTACGATGGCATGGGGTCGATCATCGCGACCCAGGGCACGAGCGGCCCGCGCATCATGGTCGACGCCCACATGGACGAACTGGGCGGCATGGTCCGCCGTATCACGCCGAACGGCCTGCTGACCATGCAGATGCTGGGCGGCTGGCTCGACCAGGCGCTGGTCGACAAGCGCTGGGTCATCATCGGCAAGAAGGGACCGGTGAAAGCCGTGACCGGCATCCGCGACATCCACGTCGTGCCGGCCGAGGAACGCACCAAGGTCTTCCCGCGCGACATGCTGTACCTGGACGTCGGCGCCCGCACCGAGGCCGAAGTGCGCGCGCTCGGCATCGAACCGGGCGATCCGATCGTCCCGGACGCGCCGTTCGAGGTGCTCAACGGCACCCAGAACTACCTGGGCAAAGGCTGGGACGACCGCGTCGGCTGCGCCGTGGTGGTCGAGGCGATGCGCCGCCTGGCCAGCGAAGGCCACCCCAACCAGATCAGCTGGGTGATCACGACCCAGGAAGAGATCGGCCTGCGCGGCGCCCACACGGCGGCCGACGTGGTCAAGCCGGACATCGGCATCGCGATCGAAGGCGGCATCACCGGCGACGTCTACCCGGGCCGCCCGGAAGAGACGCAAGCCAAGCTCGGCGCCGGTCCCGGCTTCTTCCTGTACGACACCTCGACCATCCCGAATCGCAAGATGGTCGCGTTCGTGAAGCAGACCGCGGCCGAGCGCAAGCTGCCGCTGCAGGCCGACCTGGTGCAGGGCTACGGCGACGACTCGGCCGAGATCCAGAAGAGCAACGGCGGCGTGCCGACCGTGAACCTGGTGGTGCCGATCCGCTACACGCATGCGTTCAACGGCATCCTGAATCGCCAGGACTTCGATCAGATGGTCGACCTGGTGGTCTCGATGATCAAGAAGCTGGATGCGAACGAGGTGAAGCGGATTCGCGACTTCGCGCCGGACGGGCGCTGATTCGTCGTGGCGTCAAGCCGCAGACGCCCGTGCCTGCGGCTTGACGTCTCATTCGCCGGGCTCGGCGAACCAGGGACCGTCGCTCAAGCGCTCGCGCACGAACTCGATGAAGCGCTGGGTTTTCGCGGGCAGTAGCCGGGTCTCGGTGACGGCATAGATCGGCACCGGTTTGCCATGCCAATGGGTCAGTATGCGGCGCAGCCGTCCCGCAGCCAGGTCGTCCGCGACGATTGCGTGCGGCATCATGACGATGCCCTGATCCAATGTGGCCAAACGCCGTATCAATCCCGCGTTATTGATGGTGAAGCGGCTTCCCACCGCGACCTGTACCGTTGTCACGCCATCGTCCAGGGTCCAGCTCCCGTTGCCGGGCATGCTCAGGCACTGGTGCCCGGCCAGGCCGTCCGGCGCGGCCGGCTCGCCATGGCGCAGCAAATAAGCGGGCGAAGCGTACAGGCACGGTGGCCACGATGCCAGGCGGCGTGCGATGAGGTGCGGCTGCTGCGGTTCTCCGATCCTGATGGCCACGTCGAACGGTTCGCTGGCCAGATTGACCTGGCGCGGCGTGAGATCGAAGTCGAAGATGAGGTCGGGATAGCGCGCGGCGAATTCGGCGATAAGCGATGCCATGTAGGTGGCTGCGAAATCGACCGGCAGCGACGCCCGTAACACGCCGCTGGGCTGGGCCAGCATGCCGTCGAGTTCTTCATGGGCGATTCTGGCTTCGTCGACGATCCGCTTGCAGCGCTCGAAGTAAATCTGTCCCGCTTCAGTCAGCTCGACTTTACGTGTCGTGCGCTGTAGCAGCCGCAGGCCGATCGCTTTCTCGAGCGCGCCGATGCGTCGCGAAACCGTCGAGTTCGGCATGTTCAATACCTGCGCGGCGGCGCGAAAGCCCTTGGCTTTGACGACCTCGACAAATAGAGCCATATCCTTCAGCAACTCCATGATTGCTCCATTTTTGCATCAGTGTTCTTCAAATAACAGGCTTTATCCCACCGCATAAGCAGTCCATCATACTGCAATGGAATGACACGGGAGGCGATATGAAACGCAATACAGAGTTGACTTGGCATCTGGCCGCGCCGGGCGCATTCAAGGGAAAAAAGGCCGCAATCGTCGGCGGAACGGGCGGTATCGGCCGCGCACTGAGCCGCCAGCTGGCTGTGTTTGGCGCCCAGGTCGTGGTGGTGGGGCAGACTTTTCGGGACGAAGGGCTCGCCGGTGTCGAATTCGTAAAAGCCGACCTCAGCCTGATGCGCGAAGCCCGGCGCATCGCTCCTTACCTGCAGGCAGAATCGCTCGACTTTCTGATCTTCACGAACGGCATCATCGCGGCTCCACAACGCGAGGAAACCGACGAGGGCATCGAGCGCGACATGGCGATCAGCTACCTGAGCCGCCTGGTCATCCTCGACGCGATCGCGCCGGTCTTGGGGGCGCGGCGCGGTAAGGCAGCCGCGAAGCCGCGCGTCTTCGTCATGGGCTACCCCGGCACCAACGCGATCGGCGCCATCGACGACCTGAATGCGGAACGCGCTTACAAGGCGATGTCGGTGCATATGAATACGGTGGCCGGCAACGAGGCGCTGGTGCTCGACTTCGCGCGGCGTTACCCGGGGCTCGGGTTTTTCGGGCTCAATCCCGGACTGGTCAAGACGAATATCCGGGACAACCTGTTCGGCAAGGGCAGCCTGAAGTCGGCCGTCGCCGAAACGCTGATCGGCCTGTTCACGCCGACCGCAGAGACCTACGCCCGCCGCATCCTGCCCTTGCTGTCCAGCCCGGATATCGAAAGGCACAGCGGTGCGATGTTCGATCGCAAGGGACATGCGATCATGCCATCCGAGGCGCTGACGCGCGATTACATCGCCCGCTTCATGCGCGGCTCCGAGGCGTTGATCGCGCGCGCCGGCGCCGTGCCGGCATCGGCCCGAGATCGGGGAGGCTAATTGAGCGCCGGTAAACGCAGACGGCCTGACACGCAATGGTCAGGCCGTCTGGTATATCTGGTGGTGATAGGTGGACTTGAACCACCGACCCTAGCATTATGAATGCTATGCTCTAACCAACTGAGCTATATCACCGACACGTGAGCGTCGAAAACAAAATGGCTTAGCTGTGGGAGCCAAGCCATCTCGCTTGAATCTTGGTGGTGATAGGTGGACTTGAACCACCGACCCTAGCATTATGAATGCTATGCTCTAACCAACTGAGCTATATCACCAGAACGGGAAGCATTATGCCGTCCGATCTCCGAGGTGTCAAGGCTACCCGCAGTGGATCGGTTTGTCCAGTGCTTGCAAACTCTGCAAGTGCGCCAGCATCTGCCCGGCCGGGTCCTGTCCCAGGCAATCGATGACGATGCGCTCCGGCATCGAACGCAGCCAGGTCAGCTGGCGCTTGGCCAGCTGGCGCGTCGCCGCGATGCCGGTCTCGCGCAGCGCCTTGCGGTCGATCGCGCCATCCAGGTATTCCCACGACTGGCGGTAGCCGACGCAGCGCATCGACGGCAAATTCGGCGACAGGTCTCCACGTGCGCGCAGGCGCGCGACCTCGGCGACGATGCCGATCTCGTCGCTCTGGCCCAGCATCGCATCGAAACGCTGGGCGATGCGCGCATGCAGCACGGCGCGATCCGACGGTTCCAATGCGAACGAGACCAGTTCGAACGGCAGCACGGGTTTGTCGCGCTTGGCCAGCAGCTCCGACATCGGCTTGCCCGACAGCGCGATGATTTCCAGCGCGCGGTTGATGCGCTGGGCGTCGTTCGGCGCCAGCCGGTCGGCTGTGGCGGGGTCGAGCGTGCGCAGCTTGGCGTGCATGCCGGGCCAGCCGATGCGTGCGGCTTCTTCTTCGATCGCGGCGCGCACGCCCGCATCCGCGGTCGGCAAATCGTCCAGGCCGTCGACCAGCCCCTTGAAATACATCATCGTGCCGCCGACCAGCAGCGCCAGCTTGCCGCGCGCCGCGATCTCGGCGACCAGTCGGATCGCGTCCTCGCGGAACTGCATCACCGAATACGCGTCGAGCGGGTCGATGATGTCGATCAGGTGGTGCGGCACGGCCGCCAGCTCTTCGGCGGTCGGCTTGGCGGTGCCGATGTCCATCTCGCGGTAGACCAGGGCCGAGTCGACCGAGATGATCTCGACCGGCATCGCCTGGGCGATCGCCAGGGCGGCGGCGGTCTTGCCGGACGCGGTCGGGCCCATGATGGCCACGGCCATCGGTTTGTGTTGCGAATTCATATTTTGATTACTGTCCGCGCAGGAAAAGTTTATCCAAGGCGGAGATTTCGAGCTGCACCCAGGTCGGCCGCCCGTGATTGCACTGGTCGGCGCGTTCGGTGGCTTCCATCTGGCGCAGCAGGGCGTTCATTTCGGGCGCGGCGAGGATGCGGTTGGCGCGCACGGCCGTGTGGCAGGCGAGGGTGCCGAGCAGTTCGTTGCGGCGCTCGATCAGCACGCGCGAGCCACCGAATTCGCGCACGTCGCGCAGCACGTCGCGCGCCAGCGTCTGGGCATCGGCGTTTTTCAACAGCGCGGGAATCGCGCGCACGGCGATCGTCGTCGGCGACAACGCGGCGATGTCGAAGCCGAGCGTCTTGAGCGTGTCCTGGTGCTCCTGCACGGTGCCGACTTCGACCGCGTCGGCGTAGAACGTCACCGGGATCAGCAGCTGCTGCACCTGCATCTGCTCGCCGCCCTCGACGGCCTGGGCGTCGAGCGCATTCTTGATCTGCTCGTACAGGATGCGCTCGTGCGCCGCGTGCATGTCGACCAGCACCAGGCCCTTGCGGTTCTGCGCCAGGATGTAGATGCCGTGCAGCTGGGCCAGCGCGAAGCCGAGCGGGAAGTCGTCGTCGGAGGAAGGCTGCGTGGTGGGCGGCAGCGGCATCGAGAACGACGATTCGGCCACGCGCGCGGGCGACTCGCCCGACGCCTCCGCGCCGGCAGGCTTGGCGCCGCCGAATAGCGCGCCGTAGCTGTCGGTGCGCTGCGCCACGCCGCCGCCGTTGGGCGCATCCCAGCGGCTGCCGGCCGGGAAGGGCGAGGGCGAAAAGCTGGTCGACGACGCTCCGCCATGGCCCGACAGCGCCGAGCCGAACGAAGTCTGCTCGTGCGGACGGCGCGGCGCGGCGCTGCCGAAACCGCCTCCACCGCCCATGCCGCTGTCGCGCCCGAAGCCGCCGCCCCAGGAGGCGCCCGAGGTCGACGACGGCGCGGATGGTACGATTTCGGCCGCGCTGACCGGCGCCGGCGCGCTGCCGTGCGCGGTCGCGGACGTTTGCGCGAGCGCGCGCGAGACCGCGTGGAACACGAACTGGTGCACCGCGCGGCTGTCGCGGAAGCGCACCTCGATCTTGGACGGGTGCACGTTGACGTCGACCATGGCCGGGTCGAGCTCGAGCGCCAGCACGTAGGCCGGGAAGCGGTCGCCGTGCAGCACGTCCTCGTAGGCGGCTTTCACGGCGTGGACCAGCAGCTTGTCGCGCACGAAGCGGCCGTTCACATAAAAGAACTGGCCGTCGGCGCGCGCTTTCGATGCGGTCGGCAGGCCGACGTAGCCGTGCAGGCGCAGCGGGCCGGCGGATTCGTCGAGCGGCAGGCGCGCCTCGGCGAAGTCGTTGCCGAGGATCTGGGCGCTGCGCTTGGCCGCCTCGCTGGTGTTCCAGTGGTCGACCGTGCGGCCGTTGTGCGACAGGCTGAACGAGACGTCGGGGCGCGCCAGCGCGATGCGGCGCACGACCTCGGCGCAGTGACCGTATTCGGTCTGCTCGGACTTCAGGAACTTGCGCCGCGCCGGCGTATTGAAATACAGGTCCTGCACGTCGATCGTGGTGCCGTGCGCGCCCGAGGACGGCGACACCGTGCCCTGGTGCGACCCGACGATCTCCCAGGCATGCGCCGCGTCGGCCGTGCGCGAGGTGATCGTCACCGCCGCCACCGAGGCGATCGAGGCCAGCGCCTCGCCGCGAAAACCGAGCGTGTTGACGTTCTCGAGGTCGGTCAGCGAGGCGATCTTGGAGGTCGCGTGGCGCGCCAGCGCCAGCGGCAGCTCATCGGGCGGAATGCCCTTGCCGTTGTCGGTGATGGCGATGCGCTTGACGCCGCCTTCTTCGAGCCGGATCGTGACCTGGGTGGCGCCGGCGTCGAGCGCGTTTTCCAGCAATTCCTTGATCACGGCCGCCGGCCGCTCGACCACCTCGCCGGCGGCGATCTGGGAGATGAGCTGGTCGGGGAGTTGCTGGATGGGGCGGCGGGTGGGGACCTGTGCGTTCATACAGCGATTATAGCCCGGCTGCCGCGGGGTGAAACGGGGCTGTCCAATTTTGCAGACAGTGCGATCCCCGTCTCGGTCGTCCAGCCCGAAAAGCACGAGCGGCTTCGGCGGGCGCCGTCTCAGCGCAGCTTGCGGCGTCCCAGTCCCGCAAGCATTGCCAGGCCCAGGCCCAGCATCGCACAGGTCGATGGCTCCGGTACCGCCGCCGTCGCGTCGTCGATCACGATATTGTCGACCAGGCTGAAATACGTCGCCGCGTCCATGCTATATACGAGCTCCATGTCGAACGAAGCAAGGTCGTTGAAACCGGCGAGCGGCGTGGTGATCAGGTCGAAGGGATGGGCGTTGTTTGCGCCAGTGATCGAGTACGTCTGCGTTGTCTTGACACCGTTGACATCCGTGCCGGTGAATTTGACGGTACTCGTTTCCAGTGCCAGCACGGTGGCCAGGTCGACGCTGGTGATCGAGAACGGTTTGTTTGCAAGACTGGTGATGCTGACGATGCCGCCCAGGTCCAGGCTGGTCGTCCCGTTCGTGGCCGAACCGGACTGCGGCGGCCTGTTCAGGAACCAGGCGAGGCCGTCCGTGACATTGAAGCGATACCCGTCCGTCGAGAAGGTCGCCCCGGCGGTCATGAAATTCGTTTCGCTGGGCGCGAACGCGTCGAAGGTGATGGTGGACGCATGCGCGTTTTGGAATCCCGTCGCAAGGACTGCGGCCAGGAGGGCCGCTTTGATTATTCTGAAGTTCATGATTTCCTTTCCTAGTGAGCTTGTAAATATATATTTACTAAAAGAAAAAGATAGCTTTTATGCAACTATCATGGAAATCATGCGATGCCGGCTGTCGGTGGCGGCGGGCATGCCCGGACGCAGCCGGCCCCGCCAACCGCACTCGGCGTCAATGGCCGAAAAACCGTGAGCGCATGCCGGGTCGAGGAACGATGCTGACAGTCGCGTTGGCGCCGTTCAAGGGGTTTGCTCCCGCACCGGAATCTGCGTCGCGCACACGTCCACATATCCCGCCGAGAACTTGGTGAACGGCCCGCCGCGGTTGCGCTGGGCCTCGACGATGGCCTGATAGATCGGGCGTTCGGTGCGCATCACTTCCAGATGGCTGCGCTGGCCTTCCGGCACATCGGCGGCGACCTTGACGGTGGTGATCGGCACGTTCAGCTCCGGCTTGTCGTAAAAGCCCATCGGCGCCGGGCCGCGCGGCAGGCTGGCCAGCAGCGGCATGCCGGCCACCACGCGCCCGACCACGGTCATGTTGCGGTCCAGGTGGCGCGCCGGGCCGATCGCGGCGTACAGGGCGGTGCCGCCGCCGCTGTCGGCGTCGTTGTCGCGGCCCACGCCGACCATGCCGTAGCAATGCGTCAGCCAGGCCTGGCCGCTTTTCGGGTCGCGCCCGACCGGGAAGCCATCGGCATGGCCGACCTGGGGCGCGTAGCCATCCAGCTCAGGCATCGGCGCGAAGCGGGCGATGCGGCTGGCTGGCGCGGTGAACTCGGCCTTGAGCGTCTTTTGGGCGCCTTTGACCGGGCGCGCCTTGTCCTTGTCGTCGTCGTTCGGGTCGCCCCACTGGACCACGAAATTGTCCTGCACGCGCAGCACGGCCAGGCCATCGAAATAGTGCGAGCGCACCAGCGCCTTGATGTTTTTCACATGGTTGGGCGCGAAGGCAGGCGCCAGTTCGATCACCACGCGCCCGCCGGGGAGTTCCATGTACAGGGTGTTGTCCGGGTCGAGCGGGCGCCAGTCCTCGGCCTTGGAGGTCTTGATCAGGTCACCGACGCCGGGTTTGGGCGGCAGTTCCGCGCCAATCGCCGCGTGCAAACCCAGCGCCAGCAGCGCAGCGGCCGCCAGCATGTCTCGAGTGGTCCGATATTGCTTCATCCTGTCTCCCTGCCGCACGCGGCGACGCTCATTGAACGGTTGTTCTGCTGCCAATAATTGTACTTTGGAAAATGATCAACACACATATTGGAAAACCGTGCAAATTTTCTTGACGGATGAGCCGGAACAGGGCGGTCTTTACATTATGAAGATGGTATGATGCGACGCTACCATTTAGGAACAATATGGATCTGATGCAACTCTTCGGCATGCTGCTGCACGTCGATAAAACCCTCGGTGACCTGCTGGCCCAGTACGGCCCGTATGTCTACGCAGTGCTGTTCGCGATCGTGTTCTGCGAAACCGGCCTGGTCGTATTGTTCTTCTTCCCCGGCGACACCCTGCTGTTCATCGCCGGCGCCTTCTGCGCCACCGGCCAGATGAGTTATCCCTTGCTGATGGCCCTGCTGATCGTCGCGGCGGTGACCGGCAACACACTGAATTACTACATTGGCGGGCTGATCGGCCACCGCGTGTTCACCCACGACTACCGCTGGCTGAACAAGGACGCGATGCGCCGCACCCACGACTTCTTCGAAAAACACGGCGGCATGACGATCATCCTGGCGCGCTTCGTGCCGGTCGTGCGCACCTTCGCGCCGTTCGTGGCCGGCATCTCGGAAATGACGCATGCGCGCTTCCAGATGTACAACGTGACCGGCGCAGTGGCCTGGGTGGCGCTGCTGGTGACAGGTGGTTACTTCTTCGGCAACATGCCGTTCGTGCGCGACCACCTGACCACGATCGTGCTGGTCGGCGTCGGCGCCGCCGTGGTGCCGCTGGCGCTGGGCGGGCTGTACAAGTTCGGCCGCCGCATGATGAGCCGATAACGTCAATATAGGTATTTCTCAGGCTCAAGTTTTACAGGGAGCGCGCCGATAAAGCAGGGGACAGCAACATTACTGGACCCCCATGCGTAACCTGATCGCCCTCATGGCTTGCAGCTGCGTCGTCATGACCGCAAGCGCGAACGATCCCGATCCCGCGGCAGCCAAGCTCGCGGCCTCGATCTCGAAACCGGCCTCGGCGATGATGCCGAGCGCCGCCAAGAAAGCCGAACTCGCGCAGAAAGTCGCCATGGCCGACAAGGCCGCCGACGCCAAGAAGGACGAGGCCGAGCCGAAAAAGGGCGCCAAGGCCGAGGCCGTGTCGCCCGAGAAGGAAGACGACGCCCAAGTCGAACTCTCCGCCAAGATCGCCCAGCGCCTGGCCGAGCTGCGCGAACGCCAGCAGGCGCGCGCCAGCGCGGCCGTGCGCGCGAAAAAGACCGCCGACGCCAGGCGCGTCGCCGAGGAAAAGGCCGCCGCGGCGGCCGCGATCCTGGCCGCCGCGCCCAAGCACGGCACGGTCTGGTCGTACGAAGGCGAGCTCGGTCCGGCCAACTGGTCGAAGATCAACGTCGACTGGGCCAAGTGCGGCGTCGGCAACCGCCAGTCGCCGATCGACATCCGCGACGGCATCAAGGTCAACCTCGAGCACATCAGCTTCGACTATCACCCGTCCTCGTTCAGCGAGATCAACAATGGCCATACGGTCGACGTGACGGTCGGCGGCGGCAATTTCATCACGGTCGGCAACGAGACCTACGAGCTGCAAGGCTTTCACTTCCACCGCCCGTCCGAGGAAAAGATCAATGGCAAGGGCACGGAAATGGTGATGCACCTGGTGCACAAGAGCGCGGAAGGCAAGATCGCGATCATCGCGGTGCTGCTCGAGCGCGGCGAGCCGCATCCGCTGATGCAGACCATCTGGGACAACCTGCCGCTGGAAAAGCTGCAGACGGTGGCGCCGTCGATCGTGATCGACCCCAGCGACGCGCTGCCGGACCGGCGCGAGTACTTCACCTACATGGGGTCGCTGAGCGAGCCGCCCTGCACCGAGGGCGTGCTGTGGATGGTGTTCAAGCAGCCGCGCCAGGCGTCGCCGGCGCAGATGGCCTTGTTTTCGCGGCTGTATCCGCTCAATGCACGGCCGGTGCAGTCGAGCGGCGGCAGGATGATCAAGGAATCGAACTAAGAAAAACGCCGGCAAGTGCCGGCGTTTTTCATTGACAGCGGCGCGTGCTCACGCGCCCACGGTCACCCGATACTCTCCCACCCAGCTCCCGCCCGGCTCCAGCGTGGCCGGCTGCAGCAAGGCCGGCTCGATGCACACGAAGCGCCGGTATTCCTCGTCCTCCATGTCCGACAGCGCCGCCGCATCGGCCGCGCCCGGGTTCCACACGACCGCATCCGTGAAGCCGCTCTGGTGCAGCGCCAGCTTGTCGGCGCCGGTGTCGAACACGATGTCGCCGGGGATGTGCTCGAAGATCTGGTCGAGCTTGTCCGTGATCGCCAGCGTCTCGCCCTGCACGCCGTCGATGCGCACCGATTCCACGTCCTCGACCAGGTGGTAGGTATGCAGCGCGGCGGCGAAGGGGAAGGGCGCGGCGCCGGTGTTGCGCACGGTGAGCGTCATCGACAGCTCGGCCGCATGCAGCGCGACCCGCAGCTGCAGCTCGAACGGCGCCGGCCAGGCGGCCGCGAATTCCGGCGCCAGGTCGGTCTGGCTCAGGGCCAGCAGGCCCCAGGCCGCGCCATCCTGTTCGCCCTGGCCGACGACGCGCCAGGTCGACACGCGCGCGAAGCCATGGCGCATGCCGGCGCCGCGCTCGGCGAATTGCGGGAAGATCACCGGCACGCCGCCGCGGATCGCGCGCTTGCCGTCCAGTGCCGACAGGGCGCTGACGAACATGCGTTCCTGGCCCGGCGCGCCGGTGGCCGTGGCCGGCCTCCATGACACGAGATGCGCGCCGTACAGCGTGATGGTGGCTTCGGCGCCGTCGGGGGCGCGCAGGTGCAGGGCGGGAAGCTGCCCGAACAAGGCAGATGCGGGGGTAGTCGATGCGCTCACGGAAGTTCCTCCTCGGTTGACCTATGGAAGAGCCGCGCATCTTCGCCGACGCGGGGCGGACCCGCGCCGGCCGCGTCAAGTCATGCGGCTCTTCGCCAGCGGCGGATTGTACGCGAAGTAGCGCCGGATGCCCTTCGTGATCGCATCGGCGAGCTGGTTCTGGTAGGCCTCGTCCTTCAGCCTGGCTTCTTCCTCGGGGTTCGAGATGAACGCGGTTTCGACCAGGATCGACGGGATGTCGGGCGCCTTGAGCACCGCGAAGCCGGCCTGCTCGACCGCGCCGCGGTGCAGGCGGTTGATGCCGCCGATCTCGGTCAGCACCGCCTTGGCCAGCTTCATGCTGTCGTTGATCTGGGCCGTGGTCGACATGTCGAACAGCACACCGGCCAGTTCGCGGTCGTGGGTGGCGAGGTTGACCCCGCCGATCATGTCGGCCTTGTTCTGGTCGGTCGCCAGCCAGCGCGCCGCGCTCGAGGTCGCGCCCTTTTCGGACAGCACGAACACCGAGGAGCCGCGCGCGGTCGGCTCGACGAAGGCATCGGCGTGGATCGAGACGAACAGGTCGGCCTGCACCTTGCGCGCCTTGTCGACGCGCTGGCCGAGCGGCACGAAGAAATCGTTATCGCGGGTCAGCATCACGCGCGTGTTGGGCAGCTCCTCGAGCTTGCCCTTGAGGCGCTTGGCGATGGCCAGCACGATCTCCTTTTCGTGGATGCCGGTGGCGCCGGTCGCGCCCGGGTCTTCGCCGCCGTGGCCGGGGTCGAGCGCGATGGTGACCATGCGCGCGACCTTCATGCCATCCTTGCCCGGCGCCGGCCTGGCGCGGCTTTCCTGCTCCGCCAGTTTGGGGCCTGGCGCCGCGGGCTGCGGTGCGGACGGCCGAGGTGCGGCGGGCCGTGCCGGTGCCTCGGAGGCGTGCGCGGCGTCCGCCTGCAGGCCGGCGATCGGATCCTGGTCCTTCGCGCCGCCCATCGGCGTGCCCGGCTGGGCGCCCGAAATCGGGGACACCGGCGTCGCCGGCGCCGGCGGCGCGGTCTGCGCGCTCGGCGTGCCCGGCGCCGCGCCGCTCCAGTTCTGCTGCGCGATCATGCTGGCCAGCGGATCGACCGCCTTGACCGGGTACAGGTCGAAGATCAGCCGATGCCGGTAGCCGGCCACCGGCGCCAGCGTGAACACCTGCGGCTTGACCTCTTCCTTCAGGTCGAACACCAGGCGCACCACGTTCGGCCGGTTCTGGCCGACCCGGACCTGCTTGATGTACGGGTCGTTCGATTCGACCTTGGCCACCAGGCTTTTCAAGGTCTCGTTGAGCGCCAGGCCGTCGATGTCGACCACCAGGCGCGGCGGATCGGGCACCATGAAGTGCGTGGCTTTCAGGTCGCCGTCGTTTTCCAGCGTGACGCGGGTGTACTCGTCGGCCGGCCAGACGCGCACGGCCATGATCTGGGCCGCCGACGCCGTCAAGGGCAGGGCGGGCGCGATCACGGACAGCAGCAGGGTGGCGCCGTTCTTGAGCACCGTACGGCGCTTCGGCGAAACGGGAATCAGGGAGTCGGGGGGTAATGCAGGCGTTCTAGGCATAGCAGGCCCAATGGGGACAACGCCTGCAATTCTACCTCACGCCCGACTCCGCTTACTTGCAGCAACACGTTTAAGTCGGGCGGCGGCAACACCGGGTCGCCTTTTTCCGGCCATTCGACGATGCAGATGTTGTTACCGTCGAAATCTTCGCGAAAGCCCGCGTCCAGGAATTCCTCGGGACTGGACATGCGGTACAGGTCGTAATGGATCAGGTTGACCGGTTTCCCGTCCAGCGCGATGCGGTAGGGTTCGGACAGCGTGTAGGTCGGGCTCTTGACCGCGCCCTTGTGGCCGGCCGCGTGCAGCAGCGCGCGCGTGAGCGCGGTCTTGCCGGCGCCGAGGTCGCCGTGCAGGTGGATGACGAGGCCGGGCTGCAGCGCGCGCGCGAGGGCTGCGCCCAGCGCCTGGGTGGCGGATTCGTCGGGGAGGTAGGCTGTGATCTGCTGCATGGAATAGAATGTCGTGTTTCGTCTTGCGCGTGGCGTCCGCGCGCGTCTTGTGTCTCTGCCATGTCCGTTTTGCCGTCCCCCACGCCCGATCTCGACCAGCTCGCCCAGTCCATCAAGACCTGGGGCGCGGAGCTCGGTTTTGCCGACGTGCGCATCGCCGACGTCGACCTGGCGCACCTCGAGGCCGGACTGCAGGCCTGGCTGGACGCCGGCCACCATGGCGAGATGGATTATATGGCAAGCCACGGCATGAAGCGCGCCCGGCCGGCCGAACTGGTGCCGGGCACGGTGCGCGCGATCAGCGCCCGCATGGACTACCTGCCGATGGGTGCGGACGGCGCCGACGCCGACTGGCGCGCACGCGAACGCCTGCGCCAGCAGGACCCGGACGCCGCCGTGGTCTCGCTGTACGCGCGCGGCCGCGACTACCACAAGGTGCTGAGGAATCGCCTGCAGGCGCTGGCGGAAAAGGTCAGGGCGGCGATCGGCGACTACGGCTACCGCGTGTTCACCGACTCGGCGCCGGTGATGGAACTGCCGCTGGCCGAAAAGGCCGGCCTGGGCTGGCGCGGCAAGCATACGCTGCTGCTGTCGCGCGACGCCGGCTCGACCTTCTTCATCGGCGAGATCCTGGTCGATTTGCCGCTGCCGGTCGATCCGCCCACCGGCGCCCACTGCGGCCAGTGCTCGGCCTGCATCTCGGCCTGTCCGACCGGCGCCATCCTGGCGCCGGGCCGGCTCGATGCGCGCCGCTGCATCTCCTACCTGACGATCGAGCTCAAGGGCAGCATCCCGGAAGAGTTCCGGCCGCTGATCGGCAACCGCATCTACGGCTGCGACGATTGCCAGCTGGCCTGCCCGTGGAACAAGTTTGCGCAGCGCTCGGCGTTGGCGGATTTCGACGAGCGCAACGGACTGGGCGCGGCCGGGCTGGTCGAATTGTTCGGGTGGGAGGAGGAGGAATTCAACCGCCGCTTCGAGGGCAGCCCGATCCGTCGTATCGGGCATGAGCGCTGGCTGCGCAACTTGGCGGTGGGGCTCGGTAATGCGGTGGCCAAAGCCGCCGACCCGGTCATCGTGGCCGCGCTGCGCGCGCGCGCGCGGCATTCGTCGAGCATGGTGCGCGAGCACGTGGCCTGGGCGCTGGCGCGCCATGGCGTGACCGAAACTTGAAAACGGACGCTTGAAAGCGGCCGCTCAGACCTCGATGCGCTTCATGCGCAGCGCCGACCAGTCGCCGTCGATCGAGATCATGGCGACGCCGGTGATGCCCTGTTCCTTGGCGTAGGCGTTGATCGAATCGCGGTTGATGTCGGTGGCCTTGGAGGCCGTCTGCTTCAGGTAAGCCACCCACAGCGAACCTTTCTCGCCCAGGCGTTCCTTGGCGACCGGGAAGTACTGTTCGAGTTCCTTGCGGTTCATCGCGAACAGCAGCACCACGTCGACTTTTTCCTGGTCCGTCTTGAGCAGCTGGGCCGGCATCTGGGCCACCATGCCGGGGTGGACGTTCCCGTTCAGGATCAGCATCGACTTTGCGGTCCTGAGGAACATCTTGTCTGCAATCGTCTTTTCGCTCATCTGCGTTCCCTAATAAATGTCCAGCGTGGCCGATTCGACCACGGTGTGTTCAGTTGATTTTACAAGCGAACCCCGCGTGCCACAGGCGCGCAAAACCTGCCGTGCACGGGATGTCAAGCGTGCAATGTTGTGAAATTCTGCCGGTGTGACGGCGCCGTGGAGACGCGGTCGATCGGGACGGCCGCATGGCGCGGCCCGGGGATTAGCTAGGGGTGGAAACAGTGCTTCGCAAGAGGCCGCCACCAGAATTTTTCAGTGGCCAGTGCAATGACGTGTGGGCTTTATTTGAGCAGGCCCGCCAGTTCGACGGCGGTCTTGACCTGCATCTTGTCGAAGATGTGGGCGCGGTGGACTTCGACGGTGCGCATGCTGATGCCGAGCTTGTCGGCGACGACCTTGTTCATGTTCCCGGCCAGGATCAGGTCGAGCACTTCGCGCTCGCGCGCGGACAGCGTGGCCAGGCGCGCGCGCACCGCGCCTGCGGCCGCGGCCTGGCGCGAGGCGGCCAGCGCTTCCTCGACGCGGTCCATCAGCTGGTTGTCGTTGAAGGGTTTTTCGAAGAAGTCGAAGGCGCCGCGCTTGAGCGAATCGACCGCCATCGGCACGTCGCCGTGGCCGGTCAGGAAGATCACCGGCAGGCGCGCCAGCAGGCCGCGCGCCACCAGCTGGTCGAACACGGCGATGCCGTTCATGCTGGGCATGCGCACGTCGAGCAGCACGCAATCACCCTGAGCGCCTTGCCCATCGGCCGACTCGGCCGCTGCGGCATGTGCGCCGAGCGCGTCGAGGAAGGCCTGGCCGCCGGCATAGCCGCGCGCCGCCATGCCGCGCGAATGGGCCAGCCATTCGAGGGCGTCGCGGATCACGTCTTCGTCGTCGACGATGTGCAGCATGGAGGTTCCTTGTCTCGTTCGTAAGTTCGGGGATCGCGTATTTTAGGCCAGCTGCAGGCTGAACGTGAAAATGGTTCCGCCGCCGGGATTGTCGGCGTGGGTCAGCAGGCCGCCGTGGAACTCGATCGCGGTGCGGCAGATCGACAGGCCCATGCCCATGCCCTCGGCCTTGGTCGAGAAGAACGGCGAGAACAGGCGCTCGGCCACCTCGGGCGCGATACCGTGGCCATTGTCGATCACCGACACCGCGACCCGGCTGCCTTCCTGCGCCGCGGCGATGCGCAGCACGCGCCGCGCCGGCTCGACCGCCTGCATCGCCTCGATCGCATTGCGCGTCAGGTTCAGCAGCACCTGCTCGAGCAGCACGCGGTCGGCCAGCACCGGCGGCAGGTCGGGCGCGATGTCCAGCACCAGGCTGACGTAGCTCTGGCGCGCCTGCAGGTCGATCAGCGCGCGGATGCCGTCCACCACGTGCTGCACGGCGACGGTCTCGCGGCGCGGCTCGCGCTTTTTCACGAACTCGTGCACGCTGCGGATGATCTGGCCGGCCCGGCGCGCCTGGGTGTTGGCCTGCTCCAGTGCGCGCCTGAGCATGCCCAGGTCGGGCAGGGGCGATGGGGCCGCCCCGGCGTCGCCCGTGCTGACCCGTTCCAGCACGTTCAGGGCGCCCGCGGTATAGCTCGAGATCGCCGCCAGCGGCTGGTTCAGTTCGTGCGCCAGCATCGACGAGATCTCGCCCATGGTCGCCAGGCGCGCGCTGGTTTCCAGCTTTTCCTGCTGCTGGCGGCTGAGCTCTTCGGCGCGTTTGCGGTCGGTGATGTCGAGCACGGAGCTCATCCAGCCGGTGTGGCGGCCGTGGGCGTCGACCAGCGGCGCCTCGAACACCAGCACCGGCACGCGCACGCCGTCCGAGCGCTGGAACACGGTCTCGAATTGCGGCGTGGCCTGGCCGGCCAGCACCTTCTTGAAACGGCTTTCGTATTCCGCCATCGCCTCGGGCGCCCAGTAGGGCATCGGCGGCTTCCTGCCCAGCAGTTCGGCGCTCGACAGGCCCACCATGCGGCAGAAGGCCGGGTTGACGTAGGTGACGCGGCCCTCGAGGTCGCGCGCGCGCAGGCCCGTGAGCAGCGAGTTTTCCATCGCCGTGCGGAACGCCATCTGCTGGCGCAGCGCATTCTCGGCCGCCAAGGTGCGCGCGATGTGGCGCCACAGCGCCAGCAGCGAGGTCACCAGGCCCAGCGCCAGCACGATCACCGAACCGACCAGCAGGTTGGGCAGCAGCTTGGGCGCGCCCTTGACGCTGTCGGTGGCCAGCACGATCGAGGCGCCCGGCAGGTCGAGCGCGCGCTTGTGCGTGTAGACCCCGCGCCCGGGGCCGCCGGCGGCGCGCTGGGCCACGACGCCGTCGTCGCGGTCGAGCAGCGTCAAGGCGTTCTCCTGAGCGAACCACCAGGGCACGTTCTCGTCGAGCAGGTTCTGCAGGTTGTAGGTCGCGACCAGGCTGCCGACGTAGGCGCCGTCGTGGTACAGCGGCAGGTAGAAGTCGATCAGGCCGTGCGCCAGCGGCGTCACGCCGTACGGGTCGCTGTAGCGGCCGGCATGGGTGGTGCGCGACATCGCCTCGGCGTTGCGCGAGGATTCGGTCGGGCCGCTCGGCAGGTCGAGCCCGCGGTGCGCCTTCACGCGCCCCTGCGTGTCCATCCACACCAGGCGCTGCAGCTCGTGGCCGTTCTTGAACATCTGCCCCAGGCGCGCCTGCAGCACGGCGGCGCCGGGGCCGTCGGCGACCAGGTCGGCGCCGAGCGCGGCCAGTGCTTCCTCGCTGCGCGCCAGTTCGAAGCGCAGGGTCTGCTCGACCCACAGGGTGTCGGCGATCAGCTGTTCCTGGCGCTCGTTGCTTTCCATCTGGCGCGCCTGCCATGGCAGCCAGACCAGCACCAGCAGGAACAGCAGCACCAGCAGCACCGGCACCAGCCAGCGCCAGGGACCGGCGCGGACCGGGCGCGGGATCGTGAATGAAGTCTTCATGGTTCGTATTCGTGTCCGTACGTGCATCGGCGGCATCGTGGTTAACCACAATGGATGCGCGGCGTCCGCTTGAGCAGACTGTGGGGATACCGAATAGTCCCACATTCCGTCGTCAAGAGGAGACCCCATGCGCATTCCAGCCATGCTCGCGGCATGCCTGGCCGTTTGCCTGTGCGCCGGCGCGCAGGCCGAGCCGCCCATCGTCATCAAATTCAGCCACGTGGTGGCGCCGGACGCCCCCAAGGGCCTGGCGGCCGAGCGCTTCCGCGTCCTGGCCGAGCAGCTGACGCATGGGCGGGTCAGGGTCGAAGTCTACCCCAACAGCCAGCTGTACAAGGACAAGGAGGAGCTCGAAGCCCTGCAGCTGGGCGCGGTGCAGATGCTGGCGCCCTCGCTGGCCAAGTTCGGCCCGCTCGGCGTGAAGGAATTCGAAGCCTTCGACCTGCCCTACATCTTCCCGACCAAGGCGGCGCTGTACGCGGTGACCGAGGGCCGCATCGGCATGGGCCTGCTCAAGAAGCTCGAGCCGAAAGGCATCACCGGCCTGGCCTACTGGGACAACGGTTTCAAGGTGATGTCGGCCAACCGGCCCCTCCATACGCCGGCGGATTTCCACGGCCTGCGCATGCGCATCCAGGGTTCCAAGGTGCTCGACGTGCAGATGCGCGCGCTCGGCGCCACGCCCGAGGTGCTGGCCTTTTCCGAGGTCTACCAGGCGCTCAAGAGCGGCGTGGTCGACGGCACCGAAAACCCGCCCTCGAACATGCTGACCCAGCACATGCAGGACGTGCAGAAGCACCTGACCGTGTCGAACCACGGCTACCTGGGCTATGCCGTCATCGTCAACAAGAAGTTCTGGGATGGCCTGCCGGGCGACATCCGCAGCGAACTCGAACAGGCGATGCGCGAAGCCACCGCCTTCGAAAAAACCATCGCCCAGCGCGATAACGACCGCGCACTCGAAGCGATCCGCGACAGCGGCAAGACCAGCGTCCACATCCTGACGCCGCAACAGCAGGCCGAATGGCGGCGTGCGCTGCAGCCGGTGCAGCAGCAGATGGCCGGGCGGATCGGCAAGGGCCTGATCGACGAGATCAACCGCACCACGGCCGAGGTGCGCTGAGCGCATGCAACTGCAGGGCCGTTGTGCCTACGCTGCGCAGGCGTTGCGTGCCGGCGACAGCATCACGACCCGCTCACGCTCCGGCGCCATTTCATATTCCGAAAATAGGACTGAAGGCTTGTTCAGGTCTATGTAAGTGCTCGCTCACGCCGCGCTCCGATAAGAGCGTGCCAATTGGCAATTCGATATGTCATCAATTGGCAACTTGTTGTTCATAATGTTGTGCCGAGAAGATTTCCTGAAAACAATGTAACCAAGGCTGAGCCAGCTTTATGAGACTCGCCCACCGTTATGGCTGAGATATATTTCATGAATGTATATAAAAAAGTACGCTATCCATATTCGAATGCGTTATGATGGCGCATCTGCAGCACTGATATGGTGCAGGCAGGATGGACCGGATACTGTTTTGGGGAGAGGTAAAAATAAAGCGGTAACTCAATTACCGGAAAAAAGTTTGGAGGAGACACACGTTTTACAGGATGCCGCCGGCAATGACCGAGTGGCCGGGAACGTGACCCAATCTGAAGCGCACCCTGCGGGGTGCGTTTTTTTTGCCTGTTTTCGCGCTCGAGGGGGGCTTGCCGGCATGGCTTGCGAGTCTTACACTGCGTCGATGAACACACAACAAGGCAGCGATCTCTTCAGCGCCATCGTCGGCGCGCCGTTCGGCGCCATCGGCATCCGCACCGAGCACGAGCGGGTGCGCGAGCTGGTCTACCTGCCGCTCGGTTACCAGGAAAAAGCGCCGCAGGATGCGCTGGCCGAACGCGCCGCACAGCAGGTCGCGCGCTACTTCGACGACCCGGACTTCCGCTTCGATCTGCCGCTGGTGGAAACCGGCACGGTTTTCCAGCGCCGCGTCTGGGACACGATCAACGCCATTCCGCGCGGCGGCGTGCGCACCTACGGCCAGATCGCCAAGCTGCTCGAATCGGCCCCGCGCGCGGTCGGCCAGGCGTGCGGCGCCAACTGGTTCCCGCTGGTGATTCCGTGCCACCGCGTGACCGCCAGCGCCGGCCTGGGCGGCTTTGCCAGCAGCGACGACGAGAACGGTTTCCAGCTCGGCGTCAAACGCTGGCTGTTGCGTCACGAAGGCGCGCTGGCGCTCGACATGCCATGGCAGCAGCAGTCAATCTTCCCCTGATCGACGCGTTCTGCGACACGCTCTGGCTCGAACACGGCCTGTCGAAGAATTCGCTCGACGCCTACCGGCGCGACCTGCGCCTGTTCGCGCGCTGGCTCGAGGTCAAGCGTCCCGAGCGCACCGACTTGTACGCGGTGCAGCCGCAGGACGTCTCGGCCTATTTTGCCGAGCGCCACGAGGAAACCAAGCCGAGTTCGGCCAACCGCCGCCTGTCGGTGCTCAAGCGCTTTTATCAGCTGGCACTGCGCGAGCGCCGCATCGCCGCCGACCCGTGCCTGAAGATGGCCTCGGCCAAGCAGCCGCAGCGCTTCGTGCACACCTTGAGCGAAAGCCAGGTCGAGGCCTTGTTGAACGCGCCGGACGTGTCGACGCCGCTCGGTTTGCGCGAGCGCACGATGCTCGAGCTGATGTATGCGAGCGGTTTGCGCGTATCCGAACTGGTCGCGCTCAAGATAGTCGAGCTGAGCCTGAATGATGGCGTGCTGCGCATCACCGGCAAGGGCAGCAAGACGCGCCTGGTGCCCTTCGGCGAACAGGCGCGGCTGTGGCTGGAAAGGTATATGAAGGAAGCGCGCGGCGTGATCCTCGACGGCCAGGTCGACGATGCCTTGTTCGTGACCGGCCGCGGCGGTCCGATGACGCGCCAGATGTTCTGGATCGTGATCAAGAAGCATGCGGCCAGGGCCGGCATCACGGCGCCGCTGTCGCCGCACACGCTGCGCCACGCTTTTGCGACGCACCTGTTGAACCATGGCGCCGATTTGCGCGTGGTGCAATTGCTGCTCGGGCATTCGGACATCTCGACCACGCAGATCTACACCCACGTGGCGCGCGAGCGCCTGAAGCACCTGCACGCCCAGCACCATCCGCGCGGCTAGCAGCGCAGCTAGCACCTTCGCGCCGGCCGGTGTACTGAATTCTCAAGACCTGCGCCGCCGCTGCGGTCATAATGGCCGGGCAGGGCTTCCCATCACGCACATGAGGTGAGCATGGCCAAAACGAATTTTCAGTACGAAAAGCGGCAGCGCGAATTGGAAAAGAAACGCAAGGCCGAGGAAAAGGCGCGCCGCAAGCAGGATGCCAAGTTGCATAAAGGGCAGGACGAGCCGGACGGGCCGGAGGCGCAAGGCGAAGGCCAGAGCGTGGAGCACGAGTCCGACCCGGCTTGAAAGTGCGACGGCCCGGTCAGCGCCAGGGCGGCGCTGACGGGGCCGGGTTTTGATGTCCGGCGGCGTCAGGCCGTCGGCTCCGCCGCCGCGTCGGTTGCAGCCGCGTGCGCCTGTGCAGGCTGGGTCCCCCTGAACCAGCGCACCGCACGCTTGCCCAGATTGTCGAGGTAAGTGTAGGCCACCGGCACCACGACCAGCGTCAGCAGCGTCGAGGTGATCACGCCGCCGATCACCGCGCGGCCCATCGGCGCCTGCGTCTCGCCGCCTTCGCCCATGCCGATCGCCATCGGCAGCATGCCGAAGATCATCGCCAGCGTCGTCATCAGGATCGGACGCAGGCGCACCTGGCCGGCTTCCATCAGCGCCGCAAACTGTCCCTTGCCTTCGCGCTGGCCCTGGTTGGCAAAGTCGACCAGCAGGATCGCGTTCTTGGTCACCAGGCCCATCAGCATCACCACCCCGATCACCGAGAAGATGTTCAGCGTGGTCTTGGTCACCAGCAGCGCCACCAGCACCCCGATGAGCGACAGCGGCAGCGACATCATGATCGCGATCGGCTGCAGGAAGCTGCCGAACTGCGAGGCCAGCACCAGGTAGATGAAGATCACCGCGATGCCGAGCGCCACGCCGAAGCCGTCCATGGTCTCGTCCATCTGCTGGGCCGCGCCGCCGACGTCGAAGCGGATGCCGTCCGGCAGGTCGATCGTCTTCATCGCCGCGTTCACTTCCTTCATCACGTCGCCCAGCGGCCGGTTTTCCAGGCCGGCGTAGACCGCGACGCGGCGCTGCAGCGCCTGGCGCTTGAGCACGCGCGGGCTGGTCGACGGCACGAACTCGACCACCTGGCGCAGCGGCACCATGATCGGGTTGCCCATCGCGTCGCGCTTGCTCGACGCTACCGACAAGTCGGCCAGGTCGGCCACCTTTTCGCGGCCGGACCTGGGCAGCTGCACGTTGACCTCGTAGTTCTGGCCGTCCGGCGCCAGCCAGCGGTTGGTCTGGTCGCCGGCGACGAACGGGCGCAGCGCGGTGCCGATCTGCTGCACCGACAGGCCCAGGTCGCTGGCCAGCTCGTGGTTGATCTTGACGATGGTGGCCGGGTTGTCGCCGTCCTGGCTGTACTCGATGTCGGCCACGCCGCGGATCTTGCGCATCTTGTCCATCAGGTCGTGCGCCACCTTGTCCAGCTTGGCGTCGTCGGTGCCGAGGATGGCGATGAAGATCGGGCGTTGACCGACCGTCAGCTCGAGGCCGGCGATCGACGCGAGGCGGTCGCGGATCACCTTTTCCAGGGTCTGCTGCGAGCGGCGATGCGTTTTATGGACGTCGGTCAGCTTCAGGTTCACTTCCGAATAATTGCGGCCTTCCCAGGAACCGATGATGGTGGCGACGCTCTCGATTTCCTTGAACTCGCCCAGCGCCGCCTCGACCTGGCGCAGCTTGGCGCTCGAGTAATCCAGGCTGGAGCCGACCGGCGTCTTGAAGCGCATCTGGATGAAACCGTCGTCGGTCTGCGGCACGAATTCGCCGCCGATCATCGGCACCAGGGCCAGGCTGCCGACGAACAGCAGCAGCGCGGCGCCCAGTGTCGTCTTGCGCCAGGCCAGCGCAAACCGCAGCACCTTCGCATACACGCCGTGCAGCCATTCGATGCCATGCTCGATGCGCGCCATGATGCGGCCCAGCCAGGGCGCGTACTTGAAGCGCGTCTCGACCGGGTCCGGCCACACCGAGGACAGCATCGGGTCGAGCGTGAAGCTGACGAACAGCGACACCAGCACCGCCACCGCCACCGTGATCCCGAACTGCAGGAAGAAGCGGCCGATGATGCCCTTCATGAAGGCGATCGGCACGAACACGGCGACGATCGCGAAGGTGGTCGCCATCACCGCCAGGCCGATCTCGCTGGTGCCGTCCTCGGCGGCGCGCACGTGGTTCTTGCCCAGGCCGAGGTGGCGCACGATGTTCTCGCGCACCACGATCGCATCGTCGATCAGCAGGCCGATGCACAGCGACAGCGCCATCAGCGTCAGGAAGTTGAGCGTGAAGCCGAAGTACTTCATCGCGATGAAGCTGGCCAGCACCGAGATCGGCAGCGTCAGGCCGGTGATTACCGTGCTGCGCCACGAGTGCAGGAAGAAGAACACGATCACCATGGTCAGCACCGCGCCTTCCAGGATGGTCTCCTTGACGTTGTCGAGCTGGCCCTGCACGGTTTTCGCCTTGTCGTCCAGCACGCGGAACTGGATGTCCTTTGGCAGCGAGGTTTTCATGGCCTCGATCGCGGCCTGCACGCCCTTGCCCACCTCGACCGTGTTGGCGTCCTGGATCTTGGCGATTTCCAGGGTCAGGGCGCGCTCGCCGTTCACGCGCGAGATCGAGTCTTCCTCGGCGGCGCCGTCCTGGATGTCGGCCACCTGGCTCAGGTAGACCGGACCGCTCGACCGGTTGGCCACGATGATGCGCTTGAACTCGGCCGCTTCCTTCATCTTGCCTTCGATGCGCACCAGGTTCTCGCGCTGGCCGCGGCTGATGCGCCCGGCCGGCAGGTTGGCGTTGGTGGCGCTGATCGCGCTCATCACCTCGTCGATGCCGATGTCCAGGCTGCGCAGCTGGTCGGGGCGGATCTGCACCAGCACCTGGCGCGCCTGCTCGCCGTTGACACGGATCTGGCCGACCCCGGCCACGCTCTGCAGGCGCTTGACGATGACCTGGTCGGTCAACATCGACAAATCGCGCAGGCTGCGTTCGTGCGAGGTGAGCGAGAGCAGCACGACCGGCTGCGAGTTCTCGCCTTCCTGGCGGAACAGCACCGGTTCCTTGACCTCGCGCGGGAAGCCGCCGCGCACGGTGCCGATGCGGTCGCGCAGGTCCTGCACGGCGCGGTCCATGTTGGTGGTCAGCTGGAATTCGATGCCGACGCTGGAGCGCCCTTCATACGAATTGCTGCGGATGGTCTTGATGCCGCCGACGGTGTTGGCCGCTTCCTCGATCGGGCGGGTGACGTCGTTCTCGACCTGCTCGGGCGAGGCGCCCGGGTACGCGGTCTCGATCTCGACCGCCGGGATCTCGATGTTGGGCATGTTCTCCACGCCCAGGCCGCGGTAGGCGAACAGGCCGAGCACCATCAGGGCGACCATCACCATGGTCGCGAACACCGGGGCTTTGATGCTGGTGCGGGTGATCCACATGGCTCAGCCTTTCTTCTGGTTGACGAGGTCCGGCAGTTTCACCGGGCTGCCCGGCTTGATGCCGTCCAGCTTCAGCGCCAGCACGACCGCGCCGGCGTCGACGCCGTCCAGCGCCTCGACCAGCCCTTCGTCCTCGTTGCGCAGGCCGAGCGTCACCGGCTGGACCACCACCTTGCCGCCATCGACGCGGTAGACCACGTCGCGGCCGTCCTGGCGGCGCACGGCGCCGAGCGGCAGCAGCGGATGCGCGCTCGATTTCTCGGTCGTCACCGTGCCCTTGGCGAACATGCCTGCGCGCAGCAGGCCATCGGGATTGTCGACACTGATGTAGACGATCATCGCGCGCGAGCCGGCCTCCGTGGCCGGGTTGATGCGCGCGACCTTTCCTACGAACGTGCGGCCATCGAAGCCGTCGACCTTGAACTGCACGTCCTGGCCGACCTTCACGCGCGGGATGTCGCTGGCCGGCACCTGGGCGTCCAGCGTCAGGTGCTTCAGGTCGACGATGGTGTAGACCGGGCTGTCCGGCGACAGCTTTTCGCCCGCCTGCGCATGGCGCTTGCTGATCACGCCCGACAGCGGCGCACGGATGACGGTGTCGGCCAGCGCGATGCGCGCCAGGTCGAGCTGGGCCTTGGCCGAATCGACCGCCGCCTGCGCCAGGTCGACCGCGTTGGCCGTGGTGTCGTAGGCGTTCTGGGCGATGTAGTTCTGCTTGAGCAGGGCGGCGCTGTTGGCCACGTTCTTTTTCGCCAGGGCCAATCGAGCGTCCGCGTCGGCCAGCATGGCCTGCTGCTGCGCCACGCGCGCGCGCGCCTCGGCGTCGTCCAGGCGCGCGATCGTCTGGCCGGCCTTGACCTCCACGCCTTCCTGCACGCCGCTGGCCAGGATCACGCCCGAGGCTTTCGATTTCACGGTGGCCTGCGCCAGCGGCGAGAGCGATCCGGACAGCGGCAGCGTGACCGCCAGCGCGCGCGCCTCGACCACGGCGACATCGCGTTGCGAGAGTTCGTGCACCGGCTCTTTGTCCTTTTTCGCCGCGTCGCCCGGGGCGGCCGCCTGCGAAGGCGCGGCGGCGTCGCGGTGGCTGAAGGCATAGCCGCCGGCGCCGGCCAGCACCAGGATGGCGATGCCGATCGCCGGGGCATAGCGCCGGGCGCGCACGGGACGGGCGAGGGCGTCGGTCAGGGGCACGGATTCTGGCAGGGTCTCGATCTTCATAACCTTGTTCTTGTGTTGGATGGAAGAAGGAGCGCCGGTGCTCCGTCCTGCCGGGCAGGGTGGAGTCACGAGCGCATGAGGCCATGGTAGGCAAAGCGATGGCGCACAGCCATCGCGATGTGACGAGCGGCGGTATTAAAGGGTTGGAACGCGAAAACGGCCGGATGGACGTCTCAGCCGTCGCCGCCCGGCTGGCCGGCGCCGTCGTCGAACAGGCGCAGGCGCGCCAGCACCTGGCCGTGGTCGGAGGCTTCCGGCAGGCCGAGGTCGAGGTGGTCGTTCAGGTAGACCACGTCGATGATCTCGCCGAGCGCGCCCGGCAGCGCCGCATTGAATTCCTGCGATACCAGGATATGGTCGATGGTCGTGTACTGGCCGTCATGCAGGTTGGAAAAGCCGACGTGGCGATGGCGGTCCTGGCGCCGCTGCAGCGAGCAGGCGTCGTACAGGCGGTCGCCGCTGGGCGCGCCCAGGCCGAGCACGATGCCGGTGGTGACGGCGTCGGCGACGTCGTTGAAGTCGCCCAGCACCACGCGCGGCCGGCGGTGCTCGCGCCCGAGCTGGGTCAGCAGCACGCGCAGCGCCGCGGCTTCGGTGCCGCGCCGGATCAGCGAGCGCAGCGAGGCCAGCGCGTACAGCTGCGGGTCGTTGCCGCTGTCGCTGGAACGGAAATCGGGACGACGCGACTTCAGGTGCACGACCACCACGTCGGCCACCAGATCGGGTGTGAGCTGGATCGCCGCATGCAGGGGCGGACGGGTGAAGCGGTCGGGGTCGCGGTTCCCGGGCGGCATCGAGATACCGGACGGGAAGTGCGGGATCGGCTCGGGCGTGGCGGCCAGCGGCAGGCGCGACACCAGGGCGACGCTGGGCGTGAGCTTGTCCGCATGCGGATCGGGGTCGAAACCGACGTGGATGGCTTCGCGGTAGCGCTGCGTGCGCGACAGCGCTTCGGCCAGCGCAGCCTGCGAAAACACTTCCTGGAAACCGATCACGTCGGCGGCCAGCATGTCGATCTGGCGCGCGGTCCAGGCGATCTTCGCTTCGTACTCTTCAGGCGTGCTCGGGTCGAGGTTGTCGTACAGCCGGGCGCCCGGCGGCGCGAGGTTACACACATTGAAGGTGGCAAAGCGAATCTCTTGCTGCATAATAAGCAACTCCCCCGTCTGCTTTTGGAAGCCGTCTCGACACGATGTGAGGTGCTTCCAGCGTAACACATGGCCAAGAAAGAGCATATTTCCGAGACGCCCGCCACGCAGTTCCTGCGCAAGCACGGCGTCGCCTTCAGCGAGCATCCCTACGATTACGAAGAGCATGGCGGCACCGCCGTCTCATCAAGCAAGCTGGGCGTGTCCGAACACGACGTCGTCAAGACCCTGGTGATGCAGGACGAGGCGGCGCGCCCGCTGATCGTGCTGATGCATGGCGACTGCAAGGTCTCGACCAAGAACCTCGCGCGCGCGATCCCGTGCAAGTCGGTCGAGCCGTGCAAGCCGGAGGTGGCGCAGCGCCATTCCGGCTACCTGGTCGGCGGCACTTCGCCGTTCGGCATCCGCAAGGCGATGCCGGTGTACGTCGAGGAGAGCATCCTGGCGCTGCCGAAGATCTACATCAACGGCGGGCGGCGCGGCTTCCTGGTCGGGATCGATCCGAAGGCGCTGGTCGAGGTGTTGAAGGCGCGCCCGGTGCATTGCGCGCTGGCCGATTGAGCGGTAACCGAGCATCCGGCCAGCTATCGCTCGGCTTGGCTGTTGGTGTATATTCCTCGCGTCAACTGAAAGAGACCCATGTACACCATTATTTTCACCATCGCCGCCTACCTGATCGGCTCGATTTCCTTCGCCGTCGTGATGAGCCGCGTGTTCGGCCTGTCCGACCCGCGCACCTACGGTTCGAAGAACCCGGGCGCGACCAACGTGCTGCGCAGCGGCAGCAAAAAAGCCGCGATCGCGACGCTGGTCGGCGACTGCCTCAAGGGCGTGGTCGCGGTGGCGCTGGCGGTGTGGGTGGCCGACCACTACGGCGAACGCTTCGATTTCGGTGATGGCGGCGTGGCGCTGGTGGCGATCGCGGTGTTCCTGGGGCACCTGTGGCCGGTCTTTTTCCGTTTCGTGGGCGGCAAGGGCGTGGCGACCGCGCTCGGCGTGCTGCTCGGCCTGAACGTCTGGCTGGGCCTGGCGACGCTGGTAACCTGGCTGGTGGTCGCCTACGCCTTCCGCTATTCCTCGCTGGCGGCGCTGGCGGCGGCGGTGTTCGCGCCGTTCTACTACGGCCTGCTGTTCGGCGTCGACGACGTATTGTTTGCCGTGGTCGCGATGAGCGCGCTGCTGCTGTTCCGCCACTCGAAAAACATCTCGAACCTGATCGCCGGCAAGGAGTCGCGCATCGGCAGCAAGGCTGCGGGCGCGGCGCCGAAAAAGAAATAAGTTTCCTGGCGCGCCATGCCAGATTTACCGAATCCGACAGGCGCGCTGCTCGCTTTTTTCCGATGTGTCACCATAAGGCTTCCGCCGCAATACGTGGCCTCAATGCGTAATATTTATCAGACATAACAGGAAGGCGGTGAGTCGTGAAACAGCAGATGAGAATCGATTTTGTGTCGGACGTGTCGTGCCCGTGGTGTGCGATCGGCTTGAAATCCTTGCAGCAGGCGCTGCAGCGCGTCGGCGGCGAGATCGCTGCCGACCTCCATTTCCAGCCGTTCGAGCTCAATCCCGGCATGGAGGCCGAAGGCCAGGACATCGCCGAACACATCACGGGAAAATACGGATCGACGCCGGCCCAGCTGGCGCAGTCGCAGGAAACGATCCGCCAGCGCGGCGAGTCGGTCGGCTTCACTTTCGACATGGACAAGCGCAGCCGCATCTACAACACCTTCGATGCGCACCGGCTGCTGCACTGGGCCGAAAGCCAGGGGCCGGGACGCCAGCTGGCCCTGAAGGAAAAGCTGTTCGAGGCTTACTTCACCCAGGGCCAGGATCCAAGCAGCCATGAAGTGTTGCTGCGCAAGGCCGGCGAGGCCGGCCTGGACGTCGAGCAGGCACGCACGGTGCTGGAATCGGATGCCTTCGCCAACGAGGTGCGCCAGCAGGAATACTACTGGAAGCGTGCCGGCATCAACTCGGTGCCGGCGGTGATCGTCAACGAACGCCACCTGATCTCGGGCGGGCAGCCGCCGGAGGTGTTCGAGCAGGCGCTGCGGCAGATTGCCCAGCAGGACAACGAGCAACTCGAACAAGACGAAGCTTAGGTGGAGGGGCTCGCAAACCTACTGCGCGTTGCAGCTTCGTTCTGCGATGCTCACCGTACCGTAAGTACGGTTGCGCTTCTCGAACGAATCTGCGGCCGCTCGCTACGGTTTTCGAGCCCCTCGATGCGCTAGCGGGGCGTTCACTTCAAACCAAATCTAGAATGATCGGTTGGTGGTCGGAGGCGGAGGTTTCCGACTGCACTTTCAGCTCTTTGACGCGCGGGGCGAGGTCTTCGGTGACGAAGAAATAATCGTAGCAATCGGGCCGGTCCGGCCATGGGTAGCCGTGCAGGCCGGCGGTCGGGGCGCGCGCCATGTCGCCGTGGCGTACCTGCCAGGCGTCGAGCAGCGCCAGTTCGCCGGACGCCGGCGGCGCCAGCAGCGCGCGGTAATCGTCATCGCCGGGCGCGAAGTTGAAGTCGCCGCAGTAGATCGCGGTGCCGGGGCGGAAACCCAGCTGGAAGGGCGGCTCGAGCTCCGGCTCGGGCTGGTAGATCGCGGCGCGCGCGCAGGCTTCCGCGTGCAGCTCGCGGATGCGCTGCACCTGGGCCATGCGCTGCAGCGGCGAATAGTATTCCAGGTGGGTGGTCAGCACGCGCAGCTTGCCGCCGGGCGCGTCGAGCACGGTTTCGATCATCCCGCGCGGCATGCCGGCCAGGTGCTCGGGATCGGGCGGCCACGGCAGCACGTGGCGCTGGGCCTGGGTGATGCGGTACTTGGACAGCAGGATGTTGCCGAACTGGCGCGGCATGTTGTTGCGGTAGATTTCGCTCGGGGCGATCTCGATCATGTGATAGCCGCCGAAGGCGCCGCCGAGCTGCTTGAACTGGCTGGCGGCCGCGCTGCCCTCGAGTTCCGGATGATTGGCCGCCACTTCCTGCAGGCAGATCACATCGGGATTCAGCCTGCGCAGCACATCGATGATGGCGTGGATGCGGATACGCCCGTCCTTTCCACAGCCCCAGTGAATGTTCCAGCTGACTACCCGCATCGACGGCCTCCGTGATACCCGACTGCCCGATATTGCCATCCTTTAGGCATGGGCGGTCACACGGTAGGATCGATGTCAACCGGACAAGTTCAAGCCGGCTCGATCTCGTCCAGCGGCCAGCGCGGGCGCACGTTGAAGGCGTAGTCGCGCTGGGCGGCGTCCGGGTTGCGCTCCAGGCGCAGCGCGCCGGCAAACGCGATCATGGCGCCGTTGTCGGTGCAGAATTCGAGTTCCGGGTAATACACCTTGAACTTCTTCTTCGCCGCCGCCGCGTTGAGCGACTCGCGCAGCTGGCGGTTGGCGCCGACGCCGCCGGCGATCACCAGGCGCTTCAGGCCGGTGTGCTTGAGCGCCGACACGCACTTGGCGGTCAGGACGTCGACGATCGCGTCGACGAAGCCGCGCGCGATGTTGGCCTTGTCCTGCTCGCAGATGTTGGCGATCTCGCTGCCGCTGTTCTTGACCACCGTCAGCACGGCCGTCTTCAGGCCGGAAAAGCTGAAGTTGAAATCCTTCGAGTGCAGCATCGGGCGCGGCAGTTTATACGCTTGCGGGTCGCCGAATTCGGCCAGGCGGGAGATCGCCGGACCGCCCGGGTAGCCCAGGCCGAGCAGCTTGGCCGACTTGTCGAAGGCTTCGCCGGCGGCGTCGTCGAGCGTTTCGCCCAGCAGCGTGTACTGGCCGACGCCATCCACGCGCATCAACTGGGTGTGGCCGCCCGAGACCAGCAGCGCGACGAACGGGAACTCGGGGCGCTCGCTGGCCAGCAGGGGCGAGAGCAGGTGGCCCTCGAGGTGGTGCACGCCCAGCACCGGTTTGTCCAGCGCCAGTCCGAGGCTGCAGGCGACCGAGGAGCCGACCAGCAGCGCGCCGGCCAGGCCCGGGCCCTGGGTGTAGGCGATGGCGTCGATGTCCTGCTTGGCGATGTCCGCCTTGGCCAGCGCCTGCTCGAGCAGCGGCAGGGCGCGCCGGATGTGGTCGCGCGAGGCCAGTTCCGGGACCACGCCGCCGTATTCTTCGTGCATGGCGACCTGCGAGTGCAGGGCATGGGACAGCAGGCCGCGCTCGGTGTCGTACAGAGCCAGGCCGGTTTCATCGCAGGAGGATTCGACGCCGAGGACAATCATGGGAAGCAGCAGGACAGGTGGACCGCGCGACGCGCGCAATCGAGTATTGTAAAGCAGGCGCAGGGATGGCGTCGAACCCGGCGTAAAAGCATGCAAGGATGGTACGGCGGGCGCTGCGCATGGGTTAGCATGGGCGCCATGACCTCCGCCGAATCGCTGTTCCACCAGGCCGGCGCGCACCTGACTGCGCGCGAGTTCGACGCCGCCATCGGGCTGCTGCGCGCGGCGCTCGCGTTCGAGCCGGATGCCGCGCCGCTGCACGCCAACCTGGGCTGGGCGCTCGAGCACGCCGGACAGGCGCCCGAGGCCGAGACGCACTACCGGCGCGCCATCGGACTCGGGCCGCAGCTGCTGCAGGTGCGCCTGAACCTGGGTGCGCTGCTGACCGCCCAGCGCCGCCTGCCGGAAGCCGAACAGATCTACCGCGACGCGCTGGCGCTGGCGCCCGAGTCGCCGGCGGCGCTGTCGAACTACGGCATGCTGCTGGCCTGTCTCGGGTGCGAACAGGAGGCGCAGGCGTGTTATCGCCAGGCGCTGGCGTTCGATCCCGAGTATGCCAAGGCGTCCTTCAACCTGGCCTACCTGCTGCTGCGCCAAGGGCGCTGGGACGAAGGCTGGACGCGGCTCGAAGCGCGCGACTGGAGCGCGGCGCTGCAGCGCCACCTGAACCTGCCGCGCTGGCAGGGCGGGGCGCTGGCCGGCAAGGCGATCCTGGTCGGCATCGAGGCCGGCCACGGCGACATGATCCAGTTCGGCCGCTACTGCGCGCAGCTGAAGGCCGCCGGCGCCGCGCGCGTGGGCGTGCAGTGCCACCCCGGCCTGGTCGCGCTGTTTGCCGGCCTGCGCGGCGCCGACGCGGCGATTGCCCTGGATGCACCGCTGCCGGCCGGCTTCGATTGCTGGGTGCCGGCGCTGAGCCTGCCTTTCCACTTCCACACCACGGTCGATACCGTGCCGGCGGCGCTGCCCTACATCGACGTCGACCCGGTGCGCGTGGCGCGCCTGGCGCCGCTGCTGGGCGGTGACGCGCGCGAGTTGAAGGTCGGCCTGGCCTGGCGCGGCAATCCACGCTTCGAGAACGATGGCGAGCGCTCGCTGCCCTCGCTGGCGACGCTGGCGCCGCTGGCGCAGGTGCCCGGAGTGCGCTGGTTCAGCCTGCAGAAAGGCGAGGGCGAGGGCGAGGCGAGGCGCGGCTTGGGAGGCCTGCCGGTCACGGACCTGGCGCCGGTGATCCGCGACTTCGCCGACACCGCGGCGCTGATCGACGGACTGGACCTGGTGATCAGCGTCGACACCGCGGTCGCCCACCTGGCCGGCGCGCTGAACAAACCCTGCTGGGTGCTGCTGCCGGCTTACCTGACCGACTGGCGCTGGCTGACCGAACGCGCCGACACGCTCTGGTACCCGGCGGTGATGCGCCTGTTCCGCCAGCGACCCGGTGCGCGCTGGGACGCGGTGGTGGCGGACCTGGCGGAAGCCTTGCGCGCGCGGGTGCACGCGCGATAGCCGCCTTTGCGGCTGCCGCTAGCTCTTCTTTAACTCGACGGCAGGGCTCTGCGCGGTGCAGCGTTGTGCCTCGGCCATCCCCTTCAGGAAGGCGCGGCGTACCGAGCCCGCCATGACGCAGGCGGTCAGGTGCTCGGAATGCTGTTCCGCGCCGCTCAGCTTGCGTACCCAGTTACGGAACGGAACCAGGTCTTCGGCGGTGCGCTGCACCGCGCCGACCGCCTGGTCCTGCACCAGGGTGGAGGCCTTGCTCATCATCGACGCCTTGGCCTTCGCAGTCGACGCATCGAAGTCCGGCCCCAGCGCCTCGTCCAGCTCGTGCAACTCCGCCGCGATCGCGCTGCAGCCCGGCTCGGGTGCCGCTAAATAAGGATTCACTTGAGGACAGGGTTGGTGGCAAGGTGGCGCGCCCGCAGCGTCGCCACCTCGGCGTCTTCCTGTCGGGTCAGGGACTGGTACATCCGGCCATAGGGCCAGCCATAGCCCCAGCGGTAAGGCGTGACGAAATAGGGACCGCCGCCGGCACGCACGCCGGCCAGCATGGTCTCGGCCAAGGCCGGACTGTCGGATGCGGATTTCACGCAATGCTCGAGTTCACGGTCCGCCGCCAGGCGTTCCTCGGCGGTGCCGCCGCGCCAGTAGGCCAGGCCATGCGCCACGCAGCACGAGTACCAGTCCGCCGTGCCGAGCGGCGCGCGGTCGAAGAACATGCTGCAGCCGTCGGTGGAAAACGGTTGCAGCACCGGTGCACTGCGGCAGCCCGCGAGACCGAGCAGCAGCGTCAGGGCCAGCACGGATTTCGGCAAAGAGTGCAAGCGTGAGTTTGCTGGCATGCGAAGCTTCATCGACCAAATAGTTGCATTTTGGAATCAGTGTAGTCTGCGCTGCAATTACAAGAATGTCTACGCTCGAGTGGCGGGAGGCGCCAAGGCGCGCCAGCCATGTCAGCGCGCCGCTGCGGCAAGCGGCTGCGTCAGCTCGATCAGGTTGCCCCACGGGTCGCTGAAAAACGCGAAACGCAGGCCCAGGTTCGGCACGTCGCGCGCCGCGCTGACGATCCGGACGCCGCGCCGCTCGAGTTCCGCGATCGCCGCGTCGACGTCGTCCACGCGCAAACAGAAATGGTGCCAGCCACCGACTGCATGGGTGTCGATCAGCTGCTCGAAGTCCGGGCGCGCCGTGCAGCCCGGGCCGGCGATGAATTCGATGCGGAAGCTGTCGTCGGCGGCCGGCGACAGGAAGGCCAGCGTCTTCTCGCCCAGCGGCATGGTGTGGGTCACGCGGAAATCGAGCTTGCTGGTGTACCAGGCCGCGGCGGCGTCGAAGTCGGGCACGCGGATGCCGACGTGGTCGGCTTTCCAGGAGACGAATGGGCTGGACGGATTGACGGGCGCTGCGGTTTCAGTGGAAAGCATGATGGTCCTTTCAGGACGAGTCGGAATCGGAGAGTGGGGCACATCACGGCGCAATGTTCGTCGCACCGATCAACGGCTGTGCAACGTCATGTTAATCAAGGGCTGTCGCATTGATAACCGGGCTGAATCCGAATAGACTGATCGCCATGACGAACAATCAAGCGCCATCGCTGGATGATCTGTCGGTGTTCCTTGCCGTTTGCAGCGCCAATGGATTTCGCGCCGCCGCCAGGCGGCTCGGCTTGTCGCCGTCGAATGTCAGCGACACCATCACACGATTGGAGAGCCAGCTGGGCGTGCCGCTGCTGACCCGGAACACGCGCAGCGTCATGCCGACCGAGGCCGGGCGCGCACTCGAGGCGCGCCTGGCGCCGCTGTTCGCCGAAACCCGCGCCGCCTTGCGCGACGTGAGCGTTGCCGGGACGCAGGTGCAGGGGCTGTTGAAATTGAATGTCGCCGGCTCGGTCATGGTCGACATCCTGCCGCCGCTGATCGACCGTTTCCTGACCCAGCACCCGGCGGTGCGGGTCGAACTGGTCGTGGACGACCGCTTGACCGATACCATCGCCCAAGGCTGCGACGCCGGCATCCGCTATGGCGAGCACCTGGCGCAGGACATGATCGCCGTGCCGATCGGGCCGCGCCACCAGCAGCTGGCGCTGGCTGCGGCGCCGGCCTATCTGCAGGCGCATGGCCGCCCTGCGCATCCGCACGACGTGCTGCGGCACGCCTGCGTGCGTTTGCGTTTTTCGAGCGGCGCGTTGACCGCCTGGGATTTCGAGCGCGACGGCGAACGCATCACCGTCGACCCGCCGAGCCGCCTGATCATCGGCGTGGATGCCGCGGCGGCGGGCATCGAGCTGGCCTGCGCGGGACACGGCTTGATCTGCACGTTCAAGAACTGGCTCGAGCCGTATTTCGAGCGCGGCCAGCTCGAGCCGGTGTTGCCCGACTGGTGGCAGCGATTCGAAGGGCCCAGGCTCTACTTCCCGAGCCGGCGCATGCCGGCGCCGCTGCGCGCCTTCGTCGACCTGATCGCCGCCGGGTCTTGCGCTCCGGAGTCCGCAGCCCGGACCGCCTGACGCTTTTAAGCGCGCTGCAGCAGCTCCGCGTGGGCGCTGCGCAGCATCGCCGCGGTGTCTTCCCAGCCGATGCAGCCGTCGGTGACCGAGCAGCCATACTTCAGCTGCGACAGGTCGGACGGAATCGGCTGGCTGCCGCTGACGATGTTCGATTCGATCATCACGCCGACCAGCGACCCATTGCCGTGGCGGATCTGCTGGATCACGTCCGACATCACCAGCGGCTGCAGCTCCGGCTTTTTATAGCTGTTGGCGTGCGAGCAGTCGACCACCAGGTTGGCCGGCAGCCCGGCTTTTTTCAGTGCCTGCTCGGCGATCGCCACCGACACCGAATCGTAGTTCGGCCGCCCGCCGCCGCCGCGCAGCACGACGTGGCCGTAGGCGTTGCCGCTGGTGCGCACGATCGAGACGCCGCCCTGGCCATTGATGCCCAGGAAGGAGTGCGGGCTGGACGAGGACAGCACGGCGTTGATGGCGATGCTGACGTCGCCGTCGGTGCCGTTCTTGAAGCCGACCGGGGTCGACAGGCCCGAGGACATCTCGCGGTGCGTCTGCGATTCGGTCGTGCGCGCACCGATGGCGGTCCAGGCGATCAGGTCGCCCAGGTATTGCGGCGAGATCGGATCGAGCGCTTCGGTGGCGGTCGGCAGGCCGAGTTCGCACACGTCGATCAGGAACTGGCGCGCGCGCTCCATGCCGACGTCGACGCGGAACGAGTCGTCCATGAACGGATCGTTGATATAGCCCTTCCAGCCGGTCGTGGTGCGCGGCTTTTCGAAATACACGCGCATCACCAGCACCATGGTGTCGGCGACTTCCTCCTGCAGCGCCTTCAGGCGGCGCGCATAGTCCAGGCCGGCGACCGGGTCGTGGATCGAGCAGGGGCCGACCACCACGAACAGGCGCTTGTCCTTGCGGTCGAGGATGTTGCGCAGGGTTTCGCGGCCTTTCATCACGGTGGTGAAGGCTTTGTCGGTCAGCGGCAGTTTCTTGTGCAGCTCGCTCGGGGTCGGCATGTCCGCAAACGAGGTGACGTTGGTATTTTCGATATCGGGCGTGATCAACATGGCATCAAGTTCTTTCCTGTGGGATTGTTGAGTCTAGCTTGAAATCGGGAGGGATGCAGCGGCAATCGCAAAATGCGACTGAAGTTGTGCCTGGCTCAACGACGTTGTTGCATCAGTACGGTGGGCTTACACTGGAATTTGTTGCACGTCTTTATTGATCTGATTTTAATGAAACGAATTGCTGGGTAATGATGGATCTCGACACGACTCAATCCGTTTATCGCGAGCACCTTCTGGAACATCTCCTGATCGGCGATCTGTTGAGATATTCGTGGCTATACGCCGACGCCAATCTGGAAGTCTCGCAACCTTCGATCGACAGGTCCGGGCACGACGTGGTTCTGGAAGCGAATGGCGTGACACGCCACGTCCAGCTCAAATCATCGTCGACTGTCGCAACGACGGCTGTCCAAAAAGTGCATGTCGGCCTGGCGAGCAAACCATCGGGTTGCGTGATCTGGACTCGTTTCAATTGCACTGACATGCGCCTCGGCCCATTCATGTTTTTTGGCGCTGCGCCCGGCGCGCCGTTACCGTCGCTTGCCAATTTCCGAACGGCGAAACACGCCAAGGGCAATGCCGAAGGCATCAAAAAGGAGCGGCCAAACTTGCGCGGCGTATCGATCTCGAATTTCCGCCTGCTGACCGATATCCCGGCCTGGTATGAGGCGTTGTTCGGTGGTGTGCACGGCGATCACCACGATTCGTCGGCAACACATCGTCTTCATGAATCCTGAGTGCCGTTTGTTACTGGTATGCTGTCAAGCATGAACACCACCGCACACGATCCCGCTGCTTTGCTGACCCCATTCCCCGCTGCCCGCTTCATCAAGGAGATCGGCCGCGGCGTGAAAGGCGCGCGCAGCCTCTCGCGCGAGGACGCGCGCGACCTGTACGCAGCCATGTTGGAGGGCCGCGTGTCCGACCTCGAGCTCGGCGGCATCCTGCTGGCGATGCGCATCAAGGGCGAGTCGATCGAGGAAATCGCCGGTTTCATGGACGCGGCCGAAGCCTCGTTCGCACCGCTGCCGGCCCCGCCGGGCGAGTTTGCGCCGGTGCTGATCCCGAGCTACAACGGCGCGCGCAAGCTGGCCAACCTGACGCCGCTGCTGGCGTTGCTGCTGGCGCGTGAAGGCGTGCCGGTGCTGGTGCATGGCGTGCAGCAGGATCCTGGGCGCGTCACCACCTTCGAGATCTTCGCGGAGCTCGGCATCGGCCCCACCGGATCGAGCGCCGACATGCTGGATGCCTTCGCCAAGCGCCAGCCCTGCTTCATGCCGGTCGAGCAACTTGCGCCGCGCCTTGCCCACCAGCTGTCGCTGCGCCGCATCCTGGGCGTGCGCAACTCGACCCACACGCTGGTCAAGATCCTGCAGCCGTTCACGGGGCCGGCGCTGCGCCTGGTGTCGTACACCCACCCCGAATACCTGGCGATGCTGAGCGAATATTTTGCCGCCCAGGCCCCGCACGCACGCGGCGATGCCTTCCTGATGCGCGGCACCGAGGGCGAAACCGTCGCCAACGCCAACCGCGCCCAGCAGATCGACTGGTTCCACGCCGGCCAGCAGACCCTGCTGGTCGAACGCGACGCGCCGACCGACGAGCTGGCGCCGGCGCCGGAAGGCCGTGATGCCGCCGCCACCGCCGACTGGATCATGCGCGCGCTGCGCGGCGAGCAGCCGGTGCCGCCGCCGATCGCGGCGCAAGTGGCGCAGTGCGTGCGGGTCGCGCGCGCGTTGCGCGCTTAGCGCTACACGAAGGCGAACCCGCCGCCGCCGCTTTCCTCGCGTCCTCCGCCTGTTTACAATCACGTCTTTTGTGCGCGGTAAAGGGCAGGCGGAATGGCAAAACACTACGATGTGGCGGTGATCGGCGCGGGCGCGGCCGGCATGATGTGCGCGGCGGTCGCAGCCCAGCGCGGCAAGCGCGTGGTGCTGGTCGATCACGCGACGCGATTGGCCGAAAAGATCCGCATCTCGGGCGGCGGGCGCTGCAACTTCACGAACGTCAATGCGGGCTGGCAGAATTTCGTGTCGGAGAATCCGCATTTCTGCCGCAGCGCGCTGTCGCGCTACACCTCGCAGGATTTCCTCGCGCTGGTCAAGAAGCATCACATCGCCTATCACGAAAAGCACCGCGGCCAGTTGTTCTGCGATGACTCGGCCGAACAGATCATCCGGATGCTCAAGGATGAATGCGACGCCGGCAGCGTCAGCTGGCGCATGCCGTGCAAGGTCAGTGGCGTCGAGCAAGCGCCAGAAGGCTTCCGTATCGCCACCGATGGCGATCCCATCTACGCAAGCAATGTCGTGGTGGCAACCGGCGGCTTGTCGATCCCGAAGATCGGCGCGACCGACCTCGGCTACCGCATCGCCAGACAGTTCGACCTGAACGTGATCGACACGCGTCCCGGCCTGGTGCCGCTGACCTTCGATGGCCCGAGCTGGCAGCCGTTCACGCCACTGGCCGGCATCGCGCTCGAAGTCGACGTCGAAACCAGCTCTGGCAAAGGCAAGTCTGCAAAAAAGGGCTACTTCCGCGAAGACCTGCTGTTTACCCACCGCGGCCTGTCCGGTCCCGCAATCCTGCAGATTTCCAGCTACTGGACGCCCGGCACGCCGATCCGGCTGAACCTGCTGCCGGAAGTCGACGTGGCCGAGGAATTGATCGGCGCCAAAACCACGGTCAAGAAGCAGCTCGGCAATGTGCTGGCGCAATGGCTGCCGGCGCGCCTGGCGGAAGGCCTGTTGCTGGCCAACGGCTTCACGCCGGATGGGCGCCTGGCCGACATGGCTGACGCGAAATTGCGCAAGCTCGGCGACGCGATCAACCGCTGGGCCATTGTCCCGACCGGTTCCGAAGGCTATAAAAAGGCCGAGGTGACGATCGGCGGCGTCGATACCAAAGAACTGTCGCAGCAGACCATGATGGTCAACAAGGTGCCCGGCCTGTATTTCATCGGCGAGACCGTCGACGTGACCGGCTGGCTGGGCGGCTATAACTTCCAGTGGGCGTGGGCGTCCGGTTTTGTCGCCGGCTCGAGCATCGCCTGATGGGGGCGTTTTGTAGCTATTCAAGCACAAGGTTATAAAAGTTCGCACAGCTCTTGAAAAGCTGTTAGAATTTCGTTCTTCCCCAAATCCAACGGTTTCATTTTTACATGACCACTATCCGCCTTAAAGAAAACGAGCCGTTCGAAGTCGCTATGCGTCGCTTCAAGCGCACTATCGAAAAAACCGGCCTGCTGACCGAACTGCGCGCACGCGAGTTCTACGAGAAGCCGACTGCAGAGCGCAAGCGCAAGCTGGCCGCTGCCGTGAAGCGTCACTACAAGCGCATCCGCAGCCAGCAGCTGCCGAAGAAGCTGTACTAATTACCATCAGGTCATCCGACCCGGTGACGGCCAATGCCAGTCCCGGTCTCCGAGCCTGAATGACGAAGCCCGCTCCGGTTGTAGCCGCAGCGGGTTTTGCCTTTTTCCCTTTTCGAATGGAATATCCATGAGCCTCAAAGATCAAATTACCGACGACATGAAAGCCGCCATGCGCGCCAAGGAAAGCGGGCGTCTGGCCACCATCCGCCTGATCCTTGCCGAGATCAAGCGCCGGGAAGTGGACGAGCGTATCGAACTCGACGATGCCCAAGTCACCGCCGTCGTCGAAAAAATGATCAAGCAGCGCAAGGATTCGATCACCCAGTTCGAAAACGGCGGCCGCCAGGATCTGGCCGACATCGAAAAGGCCGAGCTGGCCGTGTTGTCGGCGTATATGCCGGCTGGCTTGTCGGACGAGGAAATCGCTGCTGAGGTGAACGCCGCGGTTGCCGCATCGGGCGCCGCCGGTCCGCAGGACATGGGCAAGGTCATGGGCATCCTGAAGCCGAAGCTGGCGGGTCGCGCCGACATGACCGCCGTGTCGGCGCAAGTGAAAAAGGCGCTGGCCGGCGCCTGAGCCGGACTGGCAACGCATTGTGGCCGGCGGGATACAACTACCCGCTGCCTTGCCACATATCAAGTTGTGGCGAGCCCTGCGGTATAGTCTGACCTGAGACAAATACTGTTAACAAACGTGATCCCGCAATCATTCATTACCGATTTGCTCAACCGTGTCGACATCGTCGACGTGGTTGGCCGCTACGTCCAGCTGAAAAAGGGCGGCGCCAATTACATGGGCCTGTGCCCATTCCATAACGAAAAATCCCCGAGTTTCACGGTCAGCCCGACCAAGCAGTTCTACCACTGCTTCGGCTGTGGCGCGCATGGCACCGCGATCGGCTTCCTGATCGAATATTCGGGCATGGGTTTCGTCGACGCCGTCAAGGATTTGTCACAAAGCGTCGGTATGATCGTGCCCGAAGCCGACGACCGCATTCCGCCGGCCCAGCGCGCCGCCCAGCAGGCGCAATCGCTGGCCATGACCGATGCCCTGAACCAGGCTTGCGATTACTACCGCGCGCAATTGCGCCAGGCCCCGGCCGCGATCGCCTATTTGAAAGGGCGCGGCTTGACCGGCGAGGTGGCGGCGCGTTTCGGTCTCGGCTATGCGCCGGCCGGCTGGGACGGCCTGCGCTCGGTGTTCAAGGACTACGATGCGCTTGCGCTGGTCGAGTCAGGCCTGGTGATCGACCGCGTCGACGAGGATGGCGGCAACAAGAAACGCTACGACCGCTTCCGCGAGCGCGTGATGTTCCCGATCCGCAACACCAAAGGCCAGGTGATCGGCTTCGGCGGGCGCGTGATGGATGGCGGTGAACCGAAATACCTGAACTCGCCGGAAACGCCGCTGTTCCAGAAGGGGCATGAGCTGTACGGCCTGTTCGAGGCGCGCCAGGCGATCCGCGATGCCGGTTACGTGCTGGTGACGGAAGGCTATATGGACGTGGTTGCGCTGGCCCAGCTTGGCTTTCCGCAAGCGGTTGCAACGCTCGGCACGGCCTGCACCAGCACCCACGTGCAAAAACTGCTGCGCCAGACCGACAGCGTGATCTTCAGCTTCGACGGCGACAAGGCCGGCCGCCGCGCCGCCCGCCGCGCGCTGGAAGCCTGCTTGCCGCAGGTATCGGACGACAAGATCATCAAGTTCCTGTTCTTGCCGCAGGAGCACGATCCCGACAGCTATGTACGCGAATTCGGCCGTGAAGCGTTCGCGCGCGAGGTGGACGAGGCTATGCCGCTGTCGCAGTTCTTGTTGCGCGAAGTCACCACGGAGCACGACTTGACCACGCCGGAAGGCCGCGCGCGCGCGCAGTTCGACGCCAAGCCGATGCTGCAGGCGATGACGCCCACCGCGCTGCGGCTGCAGATCGTGCGCGGCCTGGCCAGCCTCACGGAATCGACGCCGTCCGAGATCGAAGGCTTGTTCGAGCTGTCAAAGCCAGTATCGGTCGCGCGCAAGGTGCCGCCGCGCCAGGGACGGCCGGAGCCGGTCGGGCTGGAGCTGCAGATCATGCGCCTGCTGGTCGCGCATCCGGCCCTGTCCCTGACGCTGGACGAGGGCGCGCTGCGCGCCTTCGAGCACTTCGGCACCGAGCCGGCCGAGCGCTTGTGCCAGCTGGTTGAGCTGGCTCAAGGATTAGGCGCGAACGGTACCTTTGCGGCGTTGGCCGAGCAGTTGAAGGAAGGCAGTAACGAGTATGATCGCTTGATTTCGGAAATCGCTTCGGAACCCGAATCGGATAGCGAATCAAACCGCGTTTGGCTAGCGAGCGCAGTGAGACAGATCAAGAGGAATGTGTTGGATTTGGAGTTGAAACAGTTGTTTTCTTCTGGCTTGCCCTCAGATCAGGTGAGTGCCCGCTATCGTGAAATCCAGGCCCAGCAGCAGCTCTTGGAGCGGGAAGAAGCCGCCCAGCCTCCTGCGAAATTCGGTTGAGGGGAGGGCGGCGCTACGGCGTCGTTCTCGACTGGAAAGCCTTGGGGCGCGTGCTATAATAAAACGCTAACTATTGCAAGCATTGAAACGATTATTCGTATCGATTCGCGCCTGGAGTTTCAGTTAGCGGGGCAACCAGATTTGTGCCTGTAGCGTGATGTAAGGTAACAAAAACTTTATCTTTAACCATAGTAAAGTGGTCGTTGTGACTTCGAAAGCGCCTGTGCCAACTAAGAAACCCGAACCCAAAGTGGCTACCAAAACCACCAGGATGTCCGCCAAGGCGGACAATTCGCAAGACAAGGCGGAAGCCCGCGTCGCGGGTGTTGCGCCTGTCAGCCAAACGACCGATGCGGAAGCCCTTGCCGCGATCGACACGTCGGGCTATGTGCTGCCGTCCGTCAAGGTACCAGGACGGCGCGGCCGCAAGCCCAAGGAATTCACGCCCGAGAATGACGAAGTCGCCGCGTTGAACGCGGTCGAGCGCGCCGAGCTGAAGGCGGTCGACAAGGCCAAGGCCAAAGACCGTAAAGCCAAGGAAAAAGCGCTGCTGAAAGACGCGTTTTCCTCGGACACGGAAGCGAGCGAGGAAGAGATCGAGCTCCGCCGCAACAAGCTCAAGGCCCTGATCAAGTCGGGCAAGGAGCGCGGCTTCCTTACGTATTCCGAGATCAACGACCATCTGCCGGACAATATCGTCGATCCGGAAGCCATCGAAGGGATCATCGGCACCTTCAACGACATGGGCATTGCCGTCTACGAGCATGCTCCTGACGCCGAAACCCTGCTGCTGTCCGACAACGTCGCGACCGTCACCAGCGATGACGAAGCCGAGGCTGCCGCCGAAGCTGCGCTGTCGACCGTCGACTCCGACTTTGGCCGCACCACCGACCCGGTCCGCATGTACATGCGCGAAATGGGTTCGGTCGAGCTGCTGACGCGCGAAGGCGAGATTGAAATCGCCAAGCGCATCGAAGACGGCCTGCGCGACATGATCCAGGCGATTTCCGCCTGCCCGGTGACCATCGCCGAGATCATTGACGCTGCGCACCGCATCGACAAGGACGAGATCAAGATCGACGAAATCGTCGACGGCATGGTCGACCCGGAAGAGTCCGACGATATCTCGCCAACCGCCGTCGCGCCGACCGCGACCGACGACGAGGACGACGAAAACGACGAGGACGAGGAAGAGGAAGAGGAAGAAGAAGGCAACGCCAATTCGGGCGCGGCCGGCTATTCCGCCGAGCAGCTCGAGCAGCTGAAGAATGCGGCGCTGGAAAAATTCAACGTCATCGAGCAGCAGTTCGACAAGATGCGCAAGGCCTACGAGAAGCAGGGCTACAACTCGAAGGACTACATCAAGGCGCAGGAAACGATCTCGAGCGAACTGCTGGATATTCGATTCACCGCGAAGGTCGTCGAAAAGCTGTGCGACACGTTGCGCGGCCAGGTCGACGAAGTGCGCCACATCGAAAAGCAGATCCTGGACGTGGCCGTGAACCGCTGCGGCATGCCGCGCGCCCACTTCATCAAGGTCTTCCCGGGCAACGAGACGAACCTGGAATGGGTCGACGGCGAAGTCAATGCCGGCCACGCCTACAGCGCCATCCTCGGCCGCAACATCCCGACGATCAAGGAGCTGCAGCAGCGTTTGATAGACCTGCAAGCGCGCGTCGTGCTACCGCTACCGGACCTGCGCAACATCAACCGCCAGATGGCGGCCGGTGAAATGAAGGCGCGCAAGGCCAAGCGCGAAATGACCGAAGCTAACTTGCGTCTGGTCATCTCGATCGCCAAGAAGTACACCAACCGCGGCCTGCAGTTCCTCGACCTGATCCAGGAAGGCAATATCGGCCTGATGAAGGCGGTGGACAAGTTCGAATACCGCCGCGGCTACAAGTTCTCGACCTACGCGACGTGGTGGATCCGTCAGGCCATCACTCGCTCGATCGCGGACCAGGCACGCACGATCCGTATTCCGGTCCACATGATCGAAACGATCAACAAGATGAACCGGATCTCGCGCCAGATCCTGCAGGAGACCGGCGCTGAGCCCGATCCGGCAACGCTGGCGACGAAGATGGAAATGCCGGAAGACAAGATTCGCAAGATCATGAAGATCGCGAAAGAGCCGATCTCGATGGAAACGCCGATCGGCGACGACGACGATTCCCATCTGGGCGACTTCATCGAGGACAACAACACGCTGGCGCCTTCGGACGCCGCGCTGCATGCCTCGATGCGTGGTGTGGTGAAGGACGTGCTGGACTCGCTGACCCCGCGCGAAGCGAAGGTGCTGCGCATGCGCTTCGGCATCGAAATGTCGACCGACCACACGCTGGAAGAGGTCGGTAAGCAGTTCGACGTGACGCGCGAGCGGATCCGTCAGATCGAAGCCAAGGCGCTGCGCAAGCTGCGGCACCCGTCGCGTTCGGACAAGCTGAAGAGCTTCCTGGAAGGCCAGTGATCTTCAACGCTTGACGTAACTGTACTAAAGGCAATATGCTCTCGCCACTTCCGGTTTGCGGTGTCCAACGCCGTGCTCCGCAAGTGGCGAGTTTTTAACGCCCCCGCATCACCAGTTTCGGGCCTCTAGCTCATGCCTGGTTAGAGCAGCGGACTCATAATCCGTTGGTGCCCGGTTCGACTCCGGGGAGGCCTACCAATCAAATCAAGAGCTTACACCGCTGTGGGCTCTTGATCTTAAAAATGTCGAGCTGCCTTACATAGGTGCAGGCATATTTTATCTCTTCATTTACTTCTTGAAACGAAGGTAAGGAAACGTAGCTATACGTTTCTCAAACCTACTGCGATGAATCATCGGACTGTGCACGCGCTTCAAGTAGAGTCAGATTCATCCCTGACATTTATATCTTTGAATAGCTTGAGCATTTAGGTAGCCTTAGCCTCTAAGTTGCCTAATTGCTCGATCGCTGTTACAAGAGCTATGAAGTGAGACTAAATGCCGAGCAACGGTTCCGGTTTTTTATTATCGTCCTCATCCTGCACTTGCTCTTTTGCTGCCAATGAGCTTACAACCGCATTCGGTCACGCAGCCTTCGACTGCAACGGGGACCCCGTCGACCTTAATGGTTGGATGTGCAGAGACAATTTGATTAAGGCCATGTGGTTTGCCGCCAGGGTAATGCTGAGGGCAATCGACTTTGTCGCCTAGCCGGGCAATAGGTACGCCGTCAATAGTTCGCACCGAAGAGCCGCTGGTGACTTTTCCACCATGGTCCGTAGAGTCACCTACGACAATGAATTTGTGAGACATTTGAATCCTCTCAATTTTTCATCAGCACAGGCTTGCCTGTTTCAAGGTATAGCTTAATTGGATAGTAAATCGTCGTCACAATTGTCTGCACGAATATCTCGATGGCCCAAAGTAGGATTGGCGCAGAAAAAAAGGCTGAAACCATAAAAACCCCATGGCCTTCCCCAACGAAAGGTTCTGTAATTCTATTTACTGCCAAGAAAAATGGTGCGATGACTATCGCGGCATATGCATGAAAAGATTTAAAAGGGTTGCGTTTTCTGCGAGCCTCTTGTAAAAGGGCGAAGGAGTTCTGGTCGTAAAAAATAGCGGTTCCGTTGTCGAAGTAGATTCGACTAAATAAATTTTGGTTGTCTTGAAATGCTTGTTTTATATCATTTATAATCAGGAATGCACGATAAAGTAGCATGGTCGTGAAGCCGGTCAATATTATGGCGCGAGTCCAGAAATTCATCGGAGCAAATAAGAAATAAAAATAAAACATGGCAAAGCCGAACAGCCAAAACAAACTAAAAAGTATTAGAGTGGAAATAAGTCCGTGCCCAAGTAGGCGATTGGTGTTCTTAAAAGGAATATAGGTGGCCCATGTGATCAAAAATGTCGCTACGTTGGTTTCGAGCGATGACTTCCAAATGGAGGGCGAGCAGTTAAAAGCATCTGTTCCAGCCCATATAACAAAGCTACCGATTAGTGAAATAAACAATCCGCCAAACGACGCTAATCTTACGAGGCTTCTTAAGTGATCGCCAGGTGACGGAGTGAGGCTGGGTTTTTGCTTCAAGATCTCGCTCTCTTAAATTGGGCTTTCGCGGGTTATGGAGTAATGTTTATATCTCGTATCTTTAGTTGTTTCGAGAAGATACTGAGGTATATGACGCAACTTTTTCGTAACCCATGTTGCACTGTCTTGCTCTCCGGCTTTCTCCGCAATTGCTTTGTCGATCCTGTCAACAGCGTAGGCCAAGACTACGCTTACAGCAATTGTGCCTAAAACTACCAAAATTACTGGGGCAGCTGCCGCAGTAACCACGACGCCTGCTACGGCGCTAAAACAGGTAGCTATTGTCGCTGTAGTAAGGGCTGCCACTAATCCTCCTTTTACCAGATCGATTCCGACTTTCCCTGCTAAGTCATAAAGATCTTTTTTTCGCTTTCCGTCTGGACCAATTTCAGAATAGTCCTTATACCACTCGGCCATGTCCATACCGATCGTTAGAACGACAGCTAAGCCAGCGCCTTTCAATACCATTTTTCCTTCTTCCTTAGCAAATAATTTGATCGAGTCCTTAACTGCTCCACCTGTCGCCTCCCATGTTTGTTTTGCTCCACCTGCACCCCCTGTGATCTTTAGGATCTTGGGATGTTGCAAACCATATTTTGTCGCGGACATGAGCTCTCGGAGCTTGTTATTTCCGTTGAAAACAACGTAAATCTTTGTGCCTGATTTGTGAATCACCTTCAGTAGTTTAAATTCGCAATTCAAAAGCTCCTTTATCCATGCTCGATTGTCGAACATATACGCTTCTGCTCCTCCTAATTGCGCGAAAATCCAGTTCCGAGTGATGATGTCTTTCTTGTCCCAATGTAACGAGTCTCCGCCCTCTTCAAAAAACTTCAATATATAGGAAGGAGCTCCTTCTTTCGATAGCTCATGCACATGAAGCGATTGTTCATCGTTGTTGGATGTTTCTTTGTTCGTGGCTGTTAGAGGCGTAATAGGCTTCTGTGGATTGGATTGGTGACCGATTGCGACAATAATCGGAGCGGGTTTCTCTTTGGGGTCATCGCTGTACCGATGCGTGTCCCACTCGTTTGGCTTGACCTCCGAAAGGACGTGGCCATCGCATTTAAGAATAAGCGAGCCACGAAAGCCTCTGCTGACCCAGACGTGCATCCGCTCGCCATCGTTGAACGTCACTCTGCCTTGTCGTGCGGCGCAGACGAGCTTTTTCTCACGAGTGTTATAGAAGTCAGATTCGGTCGTCTCCAAGGAATAGGTCTTCCCATTCCCAAGATGGATATCAAAGATCACGTCACGATGCTTCCGCAGAATCACTTTAAGTTTGTCAGTGCCCCCACCTATCCAACACTGGACACTTTCTCCTGGCAGGTCAATGCAATGTTCTTGAATGGTCAGGTCACTGCTGTCTTTAGTTTTGCTATCTGGCATCGATCACCTCGACTATTTCCTTTTGGTCTGTTCTGCGCGGAACGAGCCACGGGAAACGTTAGTTAGGGTAGTCTTTCCTTCGCTATCTAACGCTCTGTCGTGTGTTTGCCCATCCCACGCATGGGCTTGAATAGGATCATGCTGCAGAGGGTTGTCGTCCGCATCCACATATTCCAGGTGAAGGTCTCGCTTCACTGCGACATCAACCACATCGCTCTTTAAGTCGGGCGCAGCCATGTTCTTTGCTGCGACAAAATCGTGTGTGGCCGCATGGGCGACGAAAGTCCCGCTTGTCCCATGTTCGATCCCACTTGCAGTGAACTTCACATAGCTGCCACCGCCGTTGATCACGATGTCTTCCTTGGCGCTGATGATGATGCGATTGGCAGTCTGGGTCATGTTCAGTTCGGCAAGCAGATTGATGCTTTCGCTCAGAGCTTTAACGTCAATATCGCCAGAAGCCGCTATAAGCTTCATCCCGGCCCTTTGCACGAATAACCTGAAGGTTTGGCGAACACTTGCAAAGAATGCATCCCCGGCTGCAATGGCGATGCTCTTGCCGGTCGTGATAGCGGTGTTGAGATCGCTCGCGATATGTGTCGATTGGGCAGTGGTGCTCGCAATGCCGGCTGGGCTGGCAAGAACCATATGCGGCTGAGCAAGCTCTGGGAAATTGCCGGCGCCGGAGGCGGCTCCGGCGATTTCCTTGCTCTGCGCCTGTAAAACATGTGCAACACCAGATTGATTGTCGCCTGTGTCCTGAGCGCCACTCTTTTGTGCGAGATCACCCAGAAGTTGCTGTTGTTCTGTTGCGGCAGTGAGCCTCTGATAGGTTTCGCCCATCTCCTTCACGGACGACTGAGCGCGTTGTCGACTCTCTGTGCTGATCAGCATTCCGCCAGCCGCACGCGCCACCCCATGCCCATCCGTTCGTAGCTCGAAACCTTCTCCACGCGCTTCCCTGCGCCCACTGCCATTTTCAATCCGCGTGATATACCCCAGCGACAACTGACTATGCTGATGATCGCTCCTCAGCTGCGCCTGAATCCTCTGATACGTATCGTCCAGAATCAGATGATTACTCCGCCCGCCCGCCGCATTCCCCGCATTCGGCGCCAGCTCGCGGCTGCGCAATCCGGTCAGCGCATGCTGCGACGGCAAGGCCCAAGGCGGCATATTCCGCGCATTGAATACGGCGCCGGTGATGATCGGCCGGTCCGGGCACCCATCCAGCCACTGAACGATGACTTCGGTGCCGATGCGCGGAATCGCCGCGGCCCCGAGTTCCGCGCCGGCCCAGGCGCTCGACACGCGTACCCACGCGGAGCTGCGTTCGTCCTGCTCGCCGATCCGGTCCCAATGAAATTGCACCCGTACCCGGCCGTATTCGTCGGTGTAGATGCTGTCCTGGCCGTTCGGGCCGACCACGGTCGCGGTTTGCGGCGCAAGAATCCTGGTATCGCGGCTGTTGAAGCCACGCCCTGGACGCCACGGAATATCCCGGCGGCTGCAGGTGAGCCTGTTGCGGTACTGGATCTTTTGATCCTCATCCTGCAGATAGTTGTTAGTCGCAACGTGGCGGACCGACAGGATCAGGAAGTCGTCCTTGCCTGCGCTGCTGTAGCGATACGCGCCGTGATTGAAATGGTCGACCAGTTGAAACCACCGCCCGGGCATCAGGAAGCGGTTGTTTCCCTCTGCATCGACTGACTTTGCGATCGCTTCGATTTCTTCCATGCGCAGCCGGCTTTGGGCATTGCCATCGCTGCGATCGCGAATGCCGTAGGCGCCCGTGTATTCGTAGGATTCGATGTCGGGCACATTGCCTTGCTGGTTCAAGGTCGGCACGTCGACGTTCGACGGCATGGCTTCCTTGAAGTTGAATCCGGCCAGCGCAAAGCTCGACGGCATCACCTGGCGCGCCGGCGACCACTGGTCGATGGCGTCTTCTTCGGTAGCGCCGCCGGCGCCGTGAAAGCGGACGTTGGCGCCGCCGTCGATGGCCGGCGCTTGAGTCGAGTCGCTGGCCACCACGAGCTTGTGGCCGCCGGCGTCGTGCTCGTACCAGTAATACCAGCCGGCGGCTTCCCAGCGCCGGCTCAGGTAATTGAAGTCGCTTTCGTTGAATTGGCAGGCATCGGTCATCACGGGATCGTCGGCCGTGACGCGCCAGTCCCATACCGGATAAATGCCGTAGTCGCGGCAGATGCTTTCCATCTGTTCGCGCATGGTCCGGCCGTGGAACAGGTAGTTATCGTGGCGCAGGCTGAGGAATTTCAGCCAGGGGCCCAGCCTCGCCTCATAAAAGGTGATGCCGCCATCGTCATTACGGCGCCGGAAGCTGAATACGTAGCCGGAGAAGTAGCGCAGGCTGCCATCCTGGCGCACCAGTTCGATGCCGAGCAGCTTGCCTTGCATCTCTTTCAAGGCAATGCCGGCATCGTCGGATAACAGCTCGACCGTGAATTCGAAATCTTTCGACAGGCTTTCTACCGCGTCGAGCTTGTTGACCAGGAATTGAGAAGCGGGCGCGTCGTTATTCGGAAACGACAGGCGCAGGATGCGGTTGGTTTGTCTTCCGTAGATGAGGTCGTGAATCGAGCGGCGGTAATTGGCCATACACCGTCCTGAATGCCGAAGATGAACCGATGGGCCGGGGTCTACGCCAGTGCGGGTATGCGCCCGGAATCGCAATGTCCTCCGAAGCCAGCGCATCGACGCTGTTCAAGAAGAGCGATTGTCATTATTCAAGAGCATGCGATACTGCAATTTGCTCAATCGCAAGCGGCTTTCCCATCGGAGACAATGCGTAGCCCCAAGCGCCACAGTCAGCGCAATCGGCCAAGCAGACTTACCGATGCTCCGTCACGCCGACTTGCGCGCACATGTCCAGCACCGGACAAGTCGAGCAGTGTGGCCGCGTCCCGGTGCATATGTGCTTCCCGAACGGCACCAGCAAGCGATTGATATCGATCCAGTGTTCTTGCGGCAGCGTCCGCTCCAGCGCCACCATGGATTTTTCCGGCGTCGGCGCCGCGATATATCCCCAGCGATTGGTCACCCGGTGCACATGGATATCGACGCTGATCACCGGCGTCCCGCATGCCACGCCCAGCACCAGGTTCGCGCATTTCGGTCCGACGCCGGGAAATGACAGCAGCACGTCCCGTTCCCCCGGCAGTACCTCCCCGAACCAGGACGATACCTCGCGCGCAATCGCCAGCATCTGCTTCGCCTTGCGCTCGTGGAAGGTCGAGGGACTGATCAACTCATCCAGTTCTTCCCACGACAGCGCCGCGACCTGCGCCGGCGACCGTGCGCGCGCAAACAGGCGGCGCGAAACCGGCAGCGTCACCTCGTCGTAGGTGCGGATCGAGATCATGCAGGCCAGCAGCTGCTCGAAGGTCGACGTGAAACCTTCCTCGGCCAGCAGGAACAGGGCGGCTTTCGGCCAGGGCCGCACGGCGTCCTCGATGCGCGCCAGCGCGACGTCGATATCGAAGGGGTGCTTATCCATGTGCCGTGTCCTTAACAGGGGAATGGATACAGCTTAGGAAGACCCGCCGCAAACTTCCGTGCCATGCCGCACAGCGCGACAACAAGCCGTAAATTGTTTGCGATAACAAAATGATCTCCGTGCTAACATTTATCGACAACAACAAGCACATGGAGACCACGATGACGCGCTTCGCACCAGCACACGCCGTACCCTTGACCACCCTGGCGCTCGCCATCGGCCTGCTCGGCTGTTCCATGGCCCAGGCACAGGCGCAGACTACAGTCCAAGCCCAGGCAACCCGAGCCGGCAACCCCGCCTACCTCGACCCCCACCTCAGCCCCGAACAGCGCGCCGCCGACCTGGTCTCGCGCATGACGCTCGAGGAAAAGGCCGCCCAGCTGGGTAACGCCGCGCCGGCGATCCCGCGCTTGCGCGTCCCCAAGTACAACTGGTGGAACGAGGGCCTGCACGGTGTCGCGCGCGCGGGCGTGGCGACCGTGTTCCCGCAGGCGGTCGGCATGGCCGCGACCTGGGACGAGGCGCTGATGCAGCAGACCGGCGACGTCATCGCCACCGAATTTCGCGCCAAGTACCTGCAAACGCGCGACCCGGACGGCGGCACCGACTGGTACCGCGGCCTGACGGTGTGGTCGCCCAACATCAATATCTTCCGCGATCCGCGCTGGGGTCGCGGACAGGAAACCTATGGCGAAGACCCCTATCTGACCTCGCGCATGGGCGTCGGCTTCATCAAGGGCTTGCAGGGCAACGACCCGGCCTTCTTCAAGACCATCGCCACCTCCAAGCACTTCGCGGTGCACAGCGGGCCGGAATCGAACCGCCATCGCGAGGACATTCATCCATCGAAGCATGACCTCGAAGACACCTATTTGCCGGCCTTCCGCGCCACCGTCACCGAGGCCAAGGTCGATTCGGTCATGTGCGCCTACAACGCCGTCGACGGCGTGCCGGCCTGCGCCAACACCGACCTGCTGGAAGCGCACCTGCGCCAGGCCTGGGGCTTCAAGGGCTTCGTGGTGTCCGACTGCGGCGCCGCCGCCAACATCTACCGCCAGGACAGTCTGCATTACACGCAGACGCCGGAGCAGGCCGTCGCCGCCGCGTTCAAGGCCGGCATGGACCTGATCTGCGGCGACTACCGCAACGGCATGACGACCGAAGCCGGCCCGATCGCCAACGCGGTGCGCCAGGGCTTGCTGCCCCAGGCCACGGTCGACCGCGCGCTGCAGCGCCTGTTCGTCGCGCGGTTCCAGCTCGGCCTGTTCGACCCGGCGCCGCCGCAAGCCTTCGCCGCCATCGCACCGGCCGACGTCGACACGCCGGCGCACCGCGCGGTCGCCTTGAAGATGGCGCAGGAATCGATGGTGCTGCTCAAGAACGACGGCGTGCTGCCGCTGGCGCGCGCGCCCAGGCGCATCGCCGTGATCGGCCCGAACGCGGACAGCGTCGACGCCCTGGTCGGCAATTACAACGGCCAGCCGGGCCATCCGGTGACGGTGCTGGACGGGATCCGTGCGCGCTTCCCGGACGCGCAGGTCGACTATGCGCCGGGCACCGGCCTGGCCGGTCCGGCCGAGCCGCCGGTGCCGGACGGCGTGCTGTGCGCGGACGCCGCCTGCACGACGCCGGGCTTGAAGGCCGAGCATTTCAATGGCGCCGAGCTGGCCGGCGCGCCGGCATCGAGCACGGTCGAGCGCAACGCCCGCGTCGACTGGCAGGACGACAAGCGCAATTCGTCGATCCGCTGGACCGGCTTCTTCAAGGCGCAGGGAGCGGGCACCTATCGCCTGCGCTACATGAGCACCGGTCCTTACCGCATCTGGCTGGGCGGCAAGCAGATCGTCGATGCCTGGGACGTGATGGATTCGCCGTCGCTGGAAGCCGGCAGCGCGACCCTGCAGGCCGGGCAGGTGGTGCCGATCCGGATCGAGGCCGTGCAGCGCGGCGCGCGCGGCGACCAGAAGCTGGTCTGGAGCCCGCCCGTCGACATGGGCCAGGAAGCGGTCGAGCTGGCGCGCCGGGCCGACCTGGTCGTGTTCGTGGGCGGCCTGAACGCAAGCTTGGAAGGCGAGGAACTCAAGATCAAGGTGCCGGGCTTTAATGGCGGCGACCGCACCAGCCTGGACCTGCCGGCGCCGCAGGAGCAGCTGCTCGAGCGCGTGAACGCGGCCGGCAAGCCGGTCGTGCTGGTGCTGATGAACGGCAGCGCCTTGTCGGTCAACTGGGCCGACAAGCATGTGCCGGCCATCGTCGAAGCCTGGTATCCGGGCGGAGAGGGCGGCCAGGCCGTGGCCGGCCTGATCGCCGGTGACTACAGCCCGGCCGGACGCTTGCCGGTGACCTTCTATAAATCGGCCGACCAGCTGCCGGCCTTTGGCGACTACCGCATGGACGGGCGCACCTACCGCTACTTCAAGGGCGAGGTGCTGTACCCGTTCGGCCACGGCCTGAGCTACACCACCTTCCGCTACGCGACGCCGACGCTGTCGACGGCCTCGGTGCGCGCCGGCGATGCTGCGCAGCTCAGGGTCGATGTCACGGTCGACGTCGCCAACACCGGCAAGCGCGATGGCGACGAGGTGGTGCAGCTGTACGTCGAAAAGCCGAACGACCGCGCCAACCCGGTGCTGGCCGGGATGCGCCGCGTGCATCTGAAAGCCGGCGAGCATCGCCAGGTCAGCCTGAGCCTGGACGCGCGTGCGTTGTCGCTGGTCGATGCGCAGGGCGTGCGCAAGCTGGTCCCGGGCGGCTACAAGCTGTATCTCGGCGGCGGCCAGCCGCGTCATGCGCAGAACGTGACGGCGCGCCTGACGGTGACCGGCACGGCGCAGGCGCTGCCGCAGTAAAGCAGCGACCCTCGCACGCGCGCGTCATGCGCCCGCGCGTGCGAGGCTAGAACGGCGGCGGCTCGTGCGATGGCGGCGGCAAGTCCAGGTCGACCGTGAACGGCGTCAAGCCGCCGCGCGCCAGGGCCGCGAGGGCCGCGAACACGCCGGTCTGGAAGTGCGCGTGCACGCCGCCGCCGGCGTCCACCAGCATCAGCGGCAGCGGCGGCAGGTAGGGGCCGAGGCGGGCGATCAAGGCGTCCCCCGGTCCCGGCCGCACCCACGCCGCATCCACGAAAGCCAGCGCCAGGCGCACGCTGCACAGCTCGGCGACCGCCACCTCGATCTTCATGGCGTTACAGCCGCCCGGTCAGCACCCGGCCCGGCTGGTAGACCACGCGCCCGACGATGCTGCACTGGCCGCTGCGTACGTTGACCGGGCCGAAGTCCGGGTTCATCGATTGCAGGAACCATTCGTTGTTGCGCCGCAGGAGCTGCTTGACGAGGGCTTCGCCATTGAAGTTGACGGCGTAGATCTCGCGGCTGACCGGCTCCTTGTCCGCGGTGTTCACGACCACCACGTCATCCTCGAACATCATCGGTTCCATGCTCTGGCCGCGCACGCGGATCGCCAGCAGCTGGTGCGGCGCCAGCCGGTGCGCCTCGATGACGGCGCGCGGCATGTGCAGCACGCCGCCGTCTTCCAGCTCCGGTTCGGTCTCGAAGCCGGTCACGCCGGCGTGCAGCTTCAGGCTCACGCGCCGGATCGGGATGGTGTCGGGTTCGTCGCCGATGCGCACGCCCCGGGCATCGGTCAGGAAGGGATGGTCGGGGCTGGCCGCGGCGAACGCCGGCGCACCCTTATCGGCCAGGTGCGGCGCCAGCGCCATCGGCGGGGCGCCGGTCTCGAGCCAGGTAGCGGAGCAGCCGATCGCGCTTTGCGCCTTCAGCAAACCCGCTTTCGAGATGCCCCGCGCTTCCCAATTGTTGACCGTTTGCTGCGACTGGTTCAGGGCCCGGGCGATCTCCGCCTGGGTCTTCAAACCCGCCAGCGCTTCGGCTGCCTCGTAGAGGCGTTTCATCTGTTCGTGCATGAGCGGATTGTCCATTTAACTAAACACACAGTGTTACACATCTTGTTGACTTCGATTATAAACATGATGTTTAATAATGCATAGCCCGACTGTTTGTATATTGAGCGAAAACAACAGTATGGGAGCGTCTGCGCGGGCGTGCGGACGTGCATCAACGCCGTGTTTAGAGCACGACATTCATCTGGAGGGAAGATCATGGGCAACCTCAAAGTCATCCTTGAGGGCATTTCGCTGTTGTCGGCGGGCGCCACGGTATTCGGCTGGTTTGCGAGCGCATTGCCGCCGCTGGCCGCTCTGGCATCGATTTTCTGGATTGGATTCCAGTGGTATCACTCTACGCCGATGAAGCAGTGGCGGACGCGTCGCAAAGCCAGGCGTTGAGGGAAGTGGGGCGGCAGGGCAAGGATAATTGCCAAGTTCGTTACAGATGCTTGCAATTGATACCGTTTTACTATTTCTCCATCTAATCGTGCTCACTATGCTGTAATCATGCTTGTTAAAACAATGTGAGGGAGAAAATCATGAAATCGTTCGTCACCCGTTTCACCGCCAGTACCGCTTTTTCCGCCGCCCTGCTGGCGGCCGGCGCCGTGCCGTCGCTGAGCCAGGCCGCGCCGCAACACCATTCCGAAGCCGCCTGCATGAACTGCGGCACGGTCGTGTCGACCCATAACTACGAGCGCGCAGCCGAACGCGGCAGCGGCGTGGGCGCGGTCGGCGGTGCCTTGCTCGGCGGTATCCTGGGCCACCAGGTCGGCAGCGGCCGCGGCCAGACCCTGGCGACCGTGGCCGGCGCCGCGGGCGGCGCGTATGCCGGCAACCACGTCGAGCGCAACATGAAATCGCAGACCTACACCGACGTGCGCGTCAAGATGGCGCGCGGCGGCTACCGTACCTTCACCGAGCAGGGCGCCCCGCGCTTCCGTGGCGGCGAGCGCGTGCGTGTCGCCGAAGGCCGCCTGATCCGCGACTAAGAGTTACGATTCGGCTGCACCCAGCAGCCGCACCCGCTCGACCAGCATGCCGCTGGTGGGCAGGGTCGGCACCCGCCCCAGATCGATCGACAGGTCCTGGGGCGGCACTTCGTATTCGATCTCGGCGGCGAACAGCTTGACTGCCGCCTTGACGATGTCCATCGTGATGAATTCGCCGGGACAGCGGTGGCCCGAATAGTGGTCGCCGCCGCCTTGCGCGATCAAGTCGAAGCCGCTGCTCTGCCAGCGCTCGAAACGCTCCGGGCGGAACACCTCGGGGTCGCCCCAGATGTCCGGGTGGTGGTCGGTCCCGTACAGGTCGAGCAGCACCCACGTCCCTTTTTCCACCTGCATGCCGCGCCATTCGAAGTCGTGCTGGGCGCGTCCGCCCATCACCGGGATGAACGGATAGAAGCGCCGCACCTCCTGCGCGAACATGGTCAGCCACTCGTCGCCGGCGCTCGCGGCGCGCAGCCGGTATTCCGGATGCTGGTGCAGCGCCAGCACGGCAAAGGCGATGTAGCGCGCCACCGCCACGGTCGGGCGCAGGATGTTGATCAGTTCCACCGCCGCGTCCTTGCGGCTGATGAGCTGGCCGTCGGCGTCGCGGTGGCGCGCGATCACGTTCAGGGGGCTGTCGAAGGCCGGCTGGATCCGGCCGGCGCGCACGGCGTCGATCAGCGCGCGCGCCCAGTGTTCAGTGCGGTTTCGGATCAGCAGGGCGCGCCAGTTGCGCGGTCCGGCCGAGCCGGCGGCGTCGATCATCGCGGCAAATTCCGCGGTGCGCTGGCGCACTTCGTCGAGCGCGACCGGCACGCCGGCCCATTGGCAGGTCGCATGGCACAGCACTTCCTGCGCCGCCTTGTGCACGTTGACCGAAGACAGCTCGGGCCAGCGCGCGAAGTGGGCGCGGAACTGGGCCACGATCAGGCCGACCAGGCGCTGGCGCTCGAGCGGCCCGTACAACGACATGAACATCGCCTTTCGCTTGCGGTGCTGCTCGCCGTCCAGCGCCATCACGCTGCCGAAGTCCTGCAGCAGCGCCATGCTGGTGGCGGGCAGGGCATGGCGGCGCGTGAAGCGGCCGGGCTGGTAGAACATGCGCGCCGCGTCCTCGCCGCGCACGCACAGGGCCTGCTGCAGCATGATGCGGGTGCTGAAGGCGTCGGCGCCGAGCTCCTCGCAGCGGCGCGGCACGAAGCGGTAGCCCTCGCGCAGCAGGGACAGCGTGCTGTCGAAGCCGCCGACGCGCGGCAGTACCTTGCGCGCGTCGCAGTGTTGAGTCTGTGCCATTGAATCGCTCCTGCAAAAATCAAAGCCCAGTGTAGCGGCCCGCAGTACCTGAGCGGCGCACGTTCAGTTTGCTCGGCCGCCGCCTCGACGCCTGCTGGCGTCAGTGCGGCACTGGCGCGAACACCGGGTCCGGCGTGTCCTGCCGCGCGCGCGGCAGGAACAGCGTGACGGTCGTGCCCTTGTCCGGCGTGCTGGACAGGCGGATATGGCCGCCGCTCTGCTTGACGAAGCCGTGCGCCATGGACAGGCCCAGGCCGGTGCCCTTGCCCTCGGGCTTGGTGGTGAAGAAGGGCTCGAAGGCGCGCTCCATCACTTCAGGCGGCATGCCGCTGCCGGTGTCGCTCACCGCCACGGTGACGAATTCGCCCGGCCTGACGCCGGTGTCGGCCATGGCGTCGCCCGGCGCCACCGTCAGGTTGGCCAGCGCGATCGTGATCGCGCCGCCGTGCTCCATCGCGTCGCGCGCGTTGATCACCAGGTTGAGCAGCACGTTTTCCAGCTGGTTCGGGTCGACCAGCGCGTTCCACGGCTCGGACGGGATGGCGAAGCGGATCTCGACCGCATCGCCGGCGGCGCGGTGCAGCAGGCTGTCCATGCGCTCGATCATGTCGGTCAGCCGCACCACGCTCGGATGCAGCGGCTGGCGCCGGGCGAAGGCCAGCAGCTGGCCGGTCAGCTTCTTGCCGCGCTCGACCGCATCCATGATGCTGAGCAGGCGCTTGCGGACGCCTTCTTCGTTGCGCAGCATGAGCTGCACGTTGGCGCTGATGATGTGCAGGATGTTGTTGAAGTCGTGCGCCACGCCGCCGGTCATGTGGCCGACCGCTTCCAGCTTTTGCGAGCGCACCAGGGCCGCGCGCGCTTCGTCCAGGCGCTGCTGGCGCTGGCGCTCGCGCTCCTCGGCCTGCTTGCGCGGGCGGATGTCGCGCACGAACGCGGTGATGGCGAAACCCTGCGGCGTATTCTGCGCGGTGATCGCGATCTCGACCGGGATTTCCTCGCCGTGGCGCTCGAGCAGCGTCATCTCGGTCGGCCCGGCCAGCATCTCGCAGCGGCCGCCGTCGGCCAGGCGCAGCAGGCAGGCGCGCAGGTCGTCGCGCTGTGCTTGCGGCAGCAGCAGCTCGAGCGCGTCGCGGCCAAGCGCCTCCTCGTCGCGCCAGCCGAACAGCTTGCAGGCCTGGCGGTTCCAATCGGTGATGCGTCCGGCCGGGTCGACGCCGACGAAGGCGTGGTACGCGTTCTGCAGGATCAGGCGGATGCGCTCGCGTTCGGCGTCGATGCGGTCGCGCGAGACGCGCAGCTCGAGCGTCATGGCATCGGCCAGCTGCAGCGCGCGCCGCCGTTCGGTGGCCAGCAGCCACACCACCAGCGACAGCAGCAGACCCAGGCCGAGGCCGGTCAGCGCGATCGCGAGCGTGTGACGCTTGCCGAGCGTCGACTCGAAACGCGCCGACGAGCGCACCCGCAGCAGCCAGTGGCGTCCGGCGGTGTCGATGGTGGCGTCATACTTGAAATGGTGGCGGCTGCCCGGTGCGCGCACGTTGGACGAGCGGTAGAGCAGGGCGCCTTCCGCGGCGGCGGCGCCGTCGTAGAGTTCGATCTCGAGGTCGCCGGCCTGTTCGCCGCCCAGGCCGCGCATCAGGTTGTCCATGCGGAACGGCGAGTAGACCCAGCCGAGGATGGCGGTGCGGCGCCCCTCGACCGATTCGCGCGGCGCGCCGCTGCGGTAGACCGGCACGTACAGCAAAAAGCCCGAAGGGGCGGCGGCACCCGTGCGCGCGCCTTCCTGCACCAGCGTCACCTTGCCGGTGGCGGCGGCGCGGCCGCTGTCGCGCGCCGCCTCCATCGCCGCGCGCCGCACCGGTTCGCTGAACATGTCGTAGCCGAGCGCGCGCCGGTTGCGCTCGTCGAGCGGCAGGATATGCGTGACCGTGGTCTTCACGTCGTGCGGTCCGGAAGGCGCGATCGCGGCGATGCCGAGCGCCTCGATGCCGGGAAAGCGCTCCTTCAGCCGCAGCAGCGTGAAATAGTCGGCGAAGTCGGCGTTGCTGACCTCGGGCGAGCCGCGCAGGAAGCCGCGCGTGGCCTCCAGCACCTCCTCGTAGACGTTCATGCGGCGCACGATGGCGCTGGAAAAGTCGCGCGCGCGGTAGTCGAAGTCGTCTTCCAGGTCGGTACGCGTGGCGCGGCGCGCGCTCTCGGCCACCGCATAGGTGACGATCAGGACCGCAAGGAAGACCAGCGCGGCCAGGACCAGCGGAATGACGGCCGGACGGTGCTGGGCATGACGATGGCTGGACTGCAATGAATCTGAACGGGGCATAGGCAATACGCGACAAAGGGCGTGACAAGTGGGTCCGTTGCCGGCAAGGGAAACGCGCCGTCGAAGGGGTAGCATACGCATCTATCTGCCGGGCAGGCGCACAAAACGCTACAATGTGAACACTGTGTCCTTCCCGAGCCCGACGGCCCCGATTCCGACCGCGATGCCTTGCCTGCCATGCCTGCGCGCGCATGCGTGGACGTGCGCGCGTACGCACACTTGCATGCCTGCGCGCGGGGGGCGCGCGTGAGCCTTCTGCTGCGCTTCCAATGGGGGCTGGCCGGCAGCCTGCTGCTCGTGCTGCTGTTGGCGGCGCTGGCGCCGCTCGGCGGGGCGACGCGCGAGCGGCCGCTGGAGTTCACGCGCGCTGCGGCGACGAGAGCGCCGTCGGTGCCCGCCGAGCTGCGCCTGACGCTGGGCGTGAGCGACGTCCTGCTGCTGCGTAACCGCGACCGCGCGCCGCACGTGTTCGGCCAGGTGCTGGTCGCGCCCGGCCACGTATTCCGCCTGCCGTTCGAGCAGGCCGGCAGCTACCCCTTCGCCTGCGACGCCGCCCCCGGCGCCCGCATCGTCGTGCACGTGCTGCCCGAACCTGATCCGGGCTGGCCGCGCCTGCGCTGGCGCCTGCAGGCGCTGTTCGAGGACCTGCGCGATCTGCCGCTGCAGGGCCCCGAGGACTAGGCCGCGAAGACGCTCTGACGCGACTTACAGGTCGACGCCGAGCGACACCGATGCCGTGCGCGGCGCGCCCAGGTGGGCGGTCGGGTTGTCCTTGTTGCTGCCGCTGATGTTGGCCGGACCGACCGTCGACCAGTAGCGCTTGCCGGCGACGTTGTCGACCATCGCGCGCAGGATCACGCCCTTGCCCATCCACCGGCTTCGTTGCACGGGCGCCGGCCGATGTGCTGCCAGCCGCCCGAGACGGACAGGCCGTCCAGCATCGGCAGGCGGTAGCCGAGCAGGATGTACGAGCGTACCTCGGGCATGCCGGTGGGGCGATCTCGCCGGTGGCCTGCGCTTCCACGCCGGTGTTGACCTGCTCGCCGGGGACGCGGAAGACGTTTCCAAGTTCGTCGCGGTGCGCCGCAATCGTGCTCCATGCGGCGCCTCGAACTGTCATGATGCCGCCATGGCTACGCTCACCTTACCGCTGTTCCCTCTCAGCACGGTGCTGTTTCCGGACGGCGTACTGCCGCTGCAGATCTTCGAGGTGCGCTACCTCGACATGATCAGCCACTGCCTGACGGAAGACACGCCGTTCGGCGTCGTGCTGCTGACGCATGGCCAGGAAGTGCGCACGCCCACCGGCGCCGAGCGCTTCGTCGGCTCGGGCACGCTGGCTTCGGTGCAGGACACGACGGCATCGACGCCGGGCCTGCTGCAGGTGGTGTGCCGTGGCGGCTCGCGCTTCCAGGTGCTGGGCAGCGAGTGCCGCTCGAACGGCTTGTGGATGGCCGAGGTCGAGCTGCAGGAAGACGACCACGAGGTGCGCATCCCGTCCGACCTGAAGGGCGCGGCCGACGCCCTCGACCGCGTGCTGGCCTCGCTGCACGACGTGCCGCAGAGCCGCTGGCCGGTGCAGCCGCCGTTCCGCCTCGACGATTGCGGCTGGGTCGCCAACCGCTGGTGCGAACTGCTGCCCCTGCCCAACCAGCAAAAGCAGCACATGCTCATGCTGGACAATCCGGTGATCCGTCTCGAGCTGCTGCATGACGTGCTCGACGAGCACGGGCTGATCACCTCCTGATTCTTACACCGTGATGCTGATGCCGGCGCTGCTGCTGTCGGCGGCGCTCGCGTCCATGCCGTTTGCGTTCATGCCGTTTGCGCCGCCGTTGCCGCTGTTGTCGGCGTAGGCGCGCAGCAGGTGCAGCGCGTGGGCGATCTCGCGCTGCTGCTGGGCAGGATCGGTGCCGTTGGCGGCGTCGGTGGCGCTGGTGGCGGACGTGCCGCCGGTGGTACCGGAGACGCCGCTGCTTGCGCTCGTGCTGCCATTGGCGCCGCTGCTGCTGCTGGCGTCCAGGCTGCTGGTCAGCGAGCCTTCGTAAGCGGCCAGTTCTTCCGCGCTGACCACGCCGTCGCCATTGGTGTCGGCAGCCAGGTCGCTACTGGTGCTGCTGGTGCTGCTGGTGCTGCTGGTGCTGCCGGTGCTGCTGGTGCTGCCGGTGCTGCCGGTGCCGGCGCTGCTGCCGGCCGCGCCGGCGCCGCCTGCAGCGCCGCTGGGCGGAGGACCGTCGGCGCCGCCGCCGCCGTGGGGACCGTGCGCATGGCCGGCGCCGCGCGCACCGCTGGCTGCTCCGGCGGCTGCCAGCATGTCGCTGCCGTCGCCGCTGGTGTCGGATGCGTCGGTGCTGCTGCCGTCGGCGGCGCCGGCCGTGGCGCCGGTCACGCCGGCTGCGGCGAGGGCGCTGGCCATGTCGCTGGCGCTGCCCGTGGCGTCGGCGCTGTCGCTGCTGTCCGTGCTTTGTGCATGATGATAATGGTGCGCGTGCTGGGTGCCGCCGGTACTGCCGCTGGCGTCGGCACTGTCGCTGCTGCCGTCCTCGCCCGGCGGCGGACCGTTGGGCGCCCCGCCGGGCGCCATGCCGCCGCTCACGCGCGCGGCGTCGAACTGCGCGTTGAGCTGGTCGGACAGCTTGTTCATCGCATCGGTCAGCTCGCTCTTGGTGATCTTGCCGTCGCCATCGCCGTCGAGCGCACTGAAAGCGTCGTCCGCGCTCGTGGCGTCGCCCGCGCTCTTGCCGCCGGTGGCGCTGCCGGTGCTCGAAAGGGCGCTGGCGAATTCGCTCTGGTCGATATAGCCCTGGTTCTTGGTGTCGAGCTTGGAAAAGACCGAGTCGGTCCAGTTCGATGCGCTGCCGCCTGTGACGCTTGTTACCATGATCTGCCCTCGCGTTGATTTACTGCATCAATTATCGGCCCGCTGCGGGGCCGGAAGAGGGCGCCCGGATGTAAAGCCGGGTAAAGGAATGTAAAGGGAAAGGCGGAGACTACCGATGAAAATATGGCAATCCAGGGCCGAAAAACGAGGATTTCATATACAGGGGGTAGGATTTGAGGTAACCTTGAGCGCGATGTCAATCTCTACGTCCGTGCAGCGCTTCACGGTGCTGACCACGCAGCCAAGCCGCCCGCCTTGCCAAGTGCACCGCCGGCGCGTCCCGTCACTTTCCGCGTTGGGCCCTGCCAGGCACGAGCCCGGCCGTAGAGCGCAACGAATTAACGCCGAAAGAAAACATGTCTGAAACATCGACCACCATTGATGCTGGCGACGCACCGACCGTGCGTTTCGCCGATTTCGGCCTGGCGCCTGAGATCCAGCGCGCGCTGTCGGACCAGGGTTACGTCCACCCGACCCCGATCCAGGCCAATGCCATTCCCGTTGTGCTGCAGGGCCGCGATGTCATGGGCGCCGCCCAGACCGGTACCGGCAAGACCGCGAGCTTCTCGCTGCCGATCATCCAGAACCTGCTGCCGCACGCGAACACCAGCATGTCGCCGGCCCGTCACGCGGTGCGCGCGCTGGTGCTGACGCCGACGCGCGAGCTGGCGATCCAGGTCGCCGACAACGTCAAGGCCTACGCCCAGCATACCCCGCTGCGTTCGACCGTCGTCTTCGGCGGCATGGACATGAAGCCGCAGACCGAACTCCTGCGCAAAGGCGTCGAGATCGTGATCGCGACGCCGGGCCGCCTGCTCGACCACGTGGAGCAGAAGAACATCAGCCTGGGCCAGGTCCAGATGCTGGTGATGGACGAAGCCGACCGCATGCTCGACATGGGCTTCCTGCCCGACCTGCAGCGCATCATCAACCTGCTGCCCAAGAAGCGCCAGAACCTGATGTTCTCGGCCACCTTCTCGCCCGAGATCAAGAAGCTGGCCGCCAGCTTCCTGAACGACCCCCTGACCATCGAAGTCGCGCGCAGCAACGCCACCAACACCTCGATCACCCAGGTGCTGTACAAGGTCGACGAAGAGCAGAAGCGCGAGGTCGTGCTGCACCTGATCCGCGCGCGCGACCTGAAGCAGGTGCTGGTGTTCTCGAACACCAAGATCGGCGCTTCGCGCCTGGCGCGCTTTCTGGAGCAGGCCGGCGTCAAGGCCTCGGCGATCCACGGCGACAAGACCCAGCAGGAGCGCATCGCCGCGCTCGACGCCTTCAAGAACGGCGACATCGACGTGCTGGTCGCGACCGACGTCGCCGCGCGCGGCCTCGACATCACCGACCTGCCGTGCGTGATCAACTACGACCTGCCGTACAACGCCGAGGACTACGTGCACCGCATCGGCCGCACCGGCCGCGCCGGCGCCACCGGCGACGCGCTCTCGGTCTACTCGGACAAGGACGAGCGCCTGCTGGCCGACATCGAGAAGCTGATCAAGCAGACCATCACGCGTGGCGAACTGACCGGCTTCGCGCCGGCGCGCGCGGGTGGCGGCCATCGCGCTGAACGCGGTGCGGAACGCGGCGGCGAACGCGGCGAACGTCCGCCGCGCGGCGAGCGTCCGGAGCGCGACAACGAACGCTATGGCGATCGCCGCCCCGGCCGCAGCGAAGAGCGCGGCGGCGAGCGCGGTCCGCGCTTTGCCGGCCCGCGCCGCGAGAAGATCGATCCGTGGTTCCTCAAGCCCTACGAGCCGGCCAACGCGCCGCGCAAGGAGCAGCAGGCCGCGTCGCCGGCCGGCTCGTCCAAGCCGAAGCCCAAGCTGGCGGCGCTGCTGGGCGGCTTGCCCAAGCCGTAACAAGGCGGATAGTGCATCGACCCGACGCCCCGGCCCGTGCCGGGGCGTCGTCGTTTACCGAAGCCGTTTCTACGCCGTCTTGCCCAGCGCCGCCTTGACCCGTTCCAGCAAGTCCTCGTGCTTGTACGGCTTGGCCAGGATGTCCAGGCCCTTGCTGCGCTCGCGCTCGGGCAGCTCGTCCATGTAGCCGGTGGTGACCAGCACCGGCATCGCCGGATGCTGCTGGCGTACCTTGTCCACCAGTTCCAGGCCGTTCATCCCGCCCGGCATGATCACGTCGGTGAACAGCAGGTCGACTTTCTCGCCCCGTTCCAGCAGCGCCAGCGCCTGCTCGCCGCTGGCGGCCGATTGCACCGCATAGCCGGACATTTCCAGCACGCTCTCGGCCAGTTCGCGCACGTCGTCGTTGTCCTCGACCACCAGCACGCACGGCTTGGCGCTGGCCAGCTTGGCGGAGGTATTGTCGATGATGCCCGGCGTTTGCGCCGACGCCGGATCGAGTTCGACGCTGTTGCCGGCGATCGGGAAGATCATGCGCACGATCGTGCCTTCGCCCGGCTTGCTCTCGATCTCGAGGCGGCCCTGCGACTGCTGCACGAAGCCATGCACCATCGCCAGGCCCAGGCCGGTACCCGGGCCCTTGGTGGTGAAGAACGGCTCGGTCGCGCGGCGCAGCACGTCGGGTGGCATGCCGATGCCCTTGTCGATCACGCACAGGGTGATGTAGGTGCCGGGCGCCAGGTTGTGGGCGCGCGTGCGGTCCTCGCCGCGCACGATCGCGGTGCCGACCGTGACCTCGCCGCCGTCGGGCATGGCGTCGCGCGCGTTGATCAGGACGTTCAGCAGCGCCATCTCGAGGTGGGTCGGGTCAAGATTGCACAGCGGCAGGCCAGGGCGCAGGTCCAGGCGCAGGTCGATCTTGTCGCCGAGCGTACGCACCAGCATCTCGGAAAACTCGACCACCAGGTTGTTGACATTGATGCGCTTCGGTTCGAGGCGCTGCTTGCGCGCGAAGGTCAGCAGCTGCTGGGTGAGCTTGCCCGCGCGCATGGCCGCGCGCTGCGCGCGCTCGATCGCCGTGCGCGCGACGGCCGGGTTGTCGAGGCTGACGGTGGCCACTTCCAGGTTGCCGTTGATGACCTGCAGCAGGTTGTTGAAGTCGTGCGCCATGCCGGCGGTGAGCTGGCCGATCGCCTCCATCTTCTGCGCCTGCAGGTAGGCTTCCTGCGACACGCGGCGCTCGGTGACGTCCATCTGCGAGGCGAAGTGGTACAGCAACTGGCCGTCCTGGTCGAAGATCGGTCCGGTGAACAGCGCGTTCCAGAACTGGGTGCCGTCCTTCTTGTAGTTCAGGATGTCGACCGCGACCGCGCGCTCTTCCTGCAGCGCATGGCGGATCTCGGCGACGGTGGCGCGGTCGGTTTGCGGACCCTGCAGGAAGCGGCAGTTGCGCCCGATGACTTCTTCCTTGGTATAGCCGGTCAGGTCGAAGAAAGCGCCGTTGGCGAACACGATCGGGTCGTCGTCCTGGCGCGGATCGGTGACGACCATCGGCATGCGCGTCATCTCGACCGCGGCAAAGAAGATGTTGCCGCGGTCTTCCAGCCCGTCGCGCTCGATGTAGCTGGCCTGCCAGTGCTTGACGCCGGGGTTGCCGAGCGGCGAATAGGCATTGCCTTCGACCTCGCCCGAGGCCGGCACGCCCACGGACTGGCCGCCGCCCTGCGTCTCGAGATCCTTTTGGAGGCCTTCTTCTTTTTCGCTGCCAGTTGCCATTGCTTCAGCTCCTCGGTCGATTCTTTATCTGTCGATGGTAGATTTTACGCAGCCATGGCGGGGTGCACCGTTAGGGCGCGCACGTAGGGGCGGCATTTGCCCATTGACAAAAAAGGAGGAGCAACTACATCCTAGAGTAAGTAGATGGGTGCAACTGTGCTCTTTTGCAATAATACGCAGCTTTCGAGAATTGAAATTATTAAACGAAATTAAGGCTGGAAGTCAAGCAAGCCATGTCGTTTTTGGTTTGCAATAGTTGCAAAAAAGGATGACGTTAGAAGGTATCTAAACTAAAATATCATCTTTTGTAGGTTTAGATCGGTTGATAATCGACCGAAAAACAACCTAAACGAGATAGGTGTTTCCTTGCAAATCGTTATTCCAATGTCGGGTTTCGGTGAACGTTTTCGCCGTGCCGGATATGCAGTGCCGAAGCCTCTGATTGAAATCGACGGCAAGCCGATCATCGCGCACGTAGTCGATATGTTCCCGGGTGAGCATGATTTCATCTTCATCTGCAATCAGGACCATTTGTCCGAACCGACATTCCGGATGGAATCCATTCTTCGCGAATTGTGCCCAACCGGCCGCATCGTCGGTATTCCTGCGCACAAGCTTGGCCCAATCCACGCGGTACGCCAAGTCGAGCATTTGATCGATCCGCAGCGCCCGGTGGTGGTCAACTATTGCGACTTCACCTGCTACTGGGATTGGGCGCATTTCAAGGCATTCGTCGCCAGCACTAGCTGCGACGGCTGCCTGCCGGCCTATAAAGGTTTTCATCCACATACCCTCGGCAGCACCAACTACGCCTACATGCGCGAAACTGCCGGCTGGGTCGAGGATATCCAGGAAAAGCAGCCGTACACTTCGAACCGCATGGAAGAATATGCGTCCAGCGGCACGTATTACTTCGCTTCGGGCGCCCTGATGAGCGAGATGTTCCGCCAGACGATGGAGCAGAACATCAACGTCGGCGGCGAATATTACGTCAGTCTGGCCTACAAGCCGCTGCTCGCGTCGGGCGCCAAAGTTGCGGTCTATCCGCTGCAGCACTTCATGCAATGGGGCACGCCCGACGATGTCGCCGAATACAACGGCTGGTCGTCGGCTTTCCGCCGTCTGATCGGCCCGGATCAGACGCGTCCGGCTGCCACCGGTTCGGTGATCGTCCCGATGGCCGGCCTCGGCCAGCGCTTCGCCAAGGAAGGCTACACCGTCACCAAGCCGTTGATACCCGTGTCGGGACGGTCGATGGTGGCCCAAGCGACCCACGACTTGCCGGCTGCTGCGCATCACGTGTTCGTCCTGCGCAGCGACATGCCGGGATTCGAGCAGGTCACCGAAGAGCTGACACAGTTGTACCCGAACGCGATCATCGAAACGATCCCGGCGGTCACTGAAGGCCAGGCATGCACCGCGATGATCGGCCTGGACGCGCTCGAGCGCGCCGCCGGCGCCGGTCTCGAGCCCATTACCTTCGGCGCCTGCGACAACGGCCAGTTGTACGACCAAGCCGCATTTGCTGCGCTGGCGGCCAATCCGGACGTCGACGTGATCGTCTGGGGCGCACGCGGCTTGGCCAATGCGGTTCGCCACCCGCAGATGTTCGGCTGGATCGATGCGCCCGACGGCGTCATCAAGTCGATCTCTGTCAAGCAGCCCTTGTCCAACCCGGCTGCCGATCCGATCGTGGTGGGCACTTTCACCTTCCGCCGCGCCGCGGACGTGCGTCGCGTAGTCGATCGCCTGATCGCGCGCGATGGCCGCGTCAACGGCGAGTTCTACCTCGATTCGTGCCTCAACGACGCGATCGAACTGGGCATGCAGTGCCGCCTGTTCGAAGTCGACAACCTGCTGTCATGGGGCACCCCGAACGACTTGCGCAGCTTCGAGTACTGGCAGTCGTGCTTCCACAAATGGGCCAGCCATCCGTACCGCCTCGAACTCGACGGCCATATTCCGCAAGCCGCCGTGGCGTCGCTGGAAGAACGATACCGGGCGATCCTGCCCGAGGCGCCGGGCACGCCTGCATGATTCGTCGGGAGCTGCTGGTTTTCCTGGTGGTCGGCTCGCTGACGGTCCTGGTCGATTTCCTGACCTACCGTGGCCTACTCTGGAGCGGCATGGTCTGGACCGGAGGCGCCAAGGCCGTCGGCTTCCTGGCCGGCACCGTATTTGCCTATTTCGCCAACCGCGCCTGGACCTTCGGCCATCGCAGCCATCGGCCCGGCACCGCCTGGCGCTTTGCTTTGCTGTATGCGGTGACGCTCGGTACCAACGTGTCGGTCAACGCCACAGCGTTGCGTTTCCTGGCCGGCACTGGTTTTGCGGTGCAGCTCGCGTTCCTGGCGGCCACCGGCGTGTCGACCTGCCTGAATTTTCTTGGCATGAAACTGTTCGTCTTCAGGGTCACAATTCATCCGGAGTCCACGTGAAATTTTCGCTTGTAATTCCCTGCTATAACGAAGCGGCGAACTTGCCCTTGCTGCTGGAACGCTGCAAGGGATTGGCTAGTCCCGACGTCGAAGTCATCTTGGTCGACAACGGCTCGACCGACACCAGCCCCGATGTGCTGCGCCGTCTGCTGCCGGCGTATCCGGGCTGTCGCAGTGTGCGCGTGGAAAAGAACCAGGGGTACGGTTTCGGCATTCTCAGCGGTCTGCGCGCGGCCAAAGGCGAAATCCTCGGTTGGACCCACGCCGACATGCAGACCGATCCGCAGGATGCCCTGCGCGGCCTGGCGCTGTTCGAACGCCACGGAATGGATGCCTTCGTCAAGGGCCGCCGCTATGGCCGGCCAATGGCCGATGTCGCTTTCACCATGGGCATGAGCTTGTTCGAGACCGTACTGCTCGGCAGCCGCTTCTGGGACATCAACGCCCAGCCGACAATGTTTTCGCGCCGTTTCTTCGATACCTGGGCCGAGCCGCCACACGACTTCTCGCTCGACCTCTACGCTTATTTCGAAGCACGTCGCCAGCGCTCGAAGGTAGTCCGCTTCCCAGTCCATTTCGGCGAGCGTGCGCATGGTGTGTCGAACTGGAACGTCAATTGGGCCGCCAAGCGCAAGTTCATCCGCCGTACCGTCGATTTCAGCCTGCAATTGAAACAAAAGATCAAGTCATGAAACTCATCTCCCATCGCCGCAACACGCGCGCCGAACTAGCCGCCACCCCGACCCAATACGGCGTCGAGGTCGACATTCGCAGCTGCGGTCCCGAGCTTATCATCCATCACGACGCCTTCGTCGACGGCGAATCCTTCGACGCCTGGATCGCCGAGTACCGTCACGGCACCTTGATTCTGAACGTCAAGGAAGAGGGGTTGGAAGCTCGCCTGATCGAACTGATGCGCCAGCACGGCATCGACGATTACTTTTTTCTCGACCAGTCCTTTCCATTCCTGGTGAAGTGGTCGAAGCTGGGTGAGCGCCGCTGCGCCGTCCGCGTATCGGAATTCGAGGCCGTCGAGACCGCGCTGACGCTGGCTGGCAAGGTCGAGTGGGTGTGGGTCGATTGCTTCACCCGCTTTCCGCTAGAGCGCGCCGACGCTCAGCGCCTGAAGGATGCCGGATTCAAGCTGTGCCTGGTGTCGCCAGAATTGCAGGGCCGTCCGGCCGATACCGAAATTCCCCAGCTGATGGCACTTCTGCGACAGCGCGGCATCGTCGCCGATGCCGTTTGCACCAAACGTCCCGATCTGTGGGAAGCGTCGACCGCGGCATGAAAACCACTGTTCTGAATCCGCTGTTCCTGCTCGGCCTCGCGATCCGCGTATTGCTCGTTCTGCTCGTTCTGCCGACGCCGGTAAGCCAATGGTATGTTCCTTTCCTCGACGTCAGCACCTCGCACATTAGCCTCGACCCGTGGCGGCTCTGGCTCGAACAAGGAGGCGCGCCGGCTGCCTTCCCGTATGGCTATGTGATGTGGCTGGCGTTCCTGCCGGCCAGCCTGCTGTGCAAATTGACCGGCATTCCGCTCGCGGTGGGGTACGGGGTGACGCTGATCGGCGCCGATATCGGTCTGCTGGCACTGCTGCGCGCCATGCTGAGCGCGACCAACCGGTTGCTGCTGGCGGCATATTGGATGTCGCCGATCGTCATCGTTGCCAGCTATGTGTTCGGCTTCAACGACCTGCTGCCCGTGCTGTTCTTGACCTTGTCGCTGTACTTGGTACGGCAGGCGCGCCTGGCTTGGGCTGGCGCGGTGTGCATGGCTGCGATCTCGGCCAAGCTGAGCATGGTGATCGCACTGCCGTTCTTTATCATCTACCTTCTGCATAATCGTCCGATCCGCCATCACCTGCAATTCTTCGTGCGCGGCCTCGTCGCGGGCGCGGTCGTGACGATCCTGCCGTTCCTGTTCTCGGGCGCCGGCGTCGCCATGCTGTTCACGAACCCGGAGATGGGTAAGATCTACCGCCTGGCGTTCAGCTTGGACGGCTCGCTGATCTACTTGGTGCCTTTCGTGTACCTGCTGATGCTGTATGCTACATGGCGCATCCGCCGCATCAATTTCGAGCTGTTCAATGCGTTGATGGGGATCGCTTTCTTGCTCGTCGTGTTGATGACGCCAGCTTCGCCGGGCTGGTTCATCTGGGCCTTGCCGCTGCTCGTCGCCTTCCAGGCCAGCACTGATCGCGTCGGCATCGTGTTGACGTCGCTGTTCTCTGTGCTGTATGTGTTCGGCAGCTTCCTGCTGAGCCATGGCACGGTGGGCACGCTGATCATCCTCGACGATGCCTGGCTGGTGATGCCCGGAACGCGTGTGCTGACCTCGCTGGTCCACACTGCCATGGTCGCGGCCGGCATCGTGCTGGCGGTACGCATCTGGCGCGAGAGCGTCAGCCGCAACGATTACTTCCGCCTCAGCCGCAAGCCCTTCGTGATCGGCATCGCCGGCGATTCCGGCGCCGGCAAGGACACCTTCTCGGACTCCATCAAGGGTCTGTTCGGTGGCCACTCGGTGACCACGCTGTCGGGCGACGATTACCACTTGTGGGACCGCCAGAAGCCGATGTGGCAGGTGATGACCCACCTGAATCCGATGGCCAATGACCTGGAAGGCTTCGCCAACGACCTGGTGACGCTGACTGACGGCAAGTCAATCAATGCGCGCCACTACAACCACGCTACCGGCCGCATGAGCCGTCCGTTCGTCACGCGCAGCAACGACTTCATCATCGCCAGCGGCCTGCATGCGCTGTACCTGCCGATCCTGCGCGAGGTTTACAACCTGAGCGTCTACCTGGACATCGACGAAGGCCTACGCCGCCATTTCAAGATCGAGCGTGACGTCCACAAGCGCGGGCACACGCTAGAAAAGGTGCTAACCTCGTTCCAGCGCCGCGAGCCGGATTCGGCGCGTTTCATCCGTCCGCAGGCCAACTACGCGGACTTGGTGTTTTCGCTGCAGCCGATCCATCCACGCATGCTGGACGAACTCAAGTCCCGGACCGAGTTGCGCTTCAAGCTCGCGGTGCGTTCGCGCCACGGCCTCAACGAGCTGTCCCTGACGCGGGTACTGGTCGGCGTCTGCGGCCTACACGTCGATATGGAGGTCAGCAAGGACGGCTATGACGTCCAGCTCACCATCGAAGGCGAAACCAGCGCCCAGGACATCGAGATGGCCGCGCGCATGATCTCGCCTCGCGTGTTCGACTTCCTCGACATCAAGCCCGACTGGAAGGATGGCGTCATGGGACTGATGCAGCTGATTACGCTGTCTCACATTAATCAAGCACTTACGAAACGATTCATATGGTAAAAGTCTATTCCGCCGAGCGCTTCGACCGCTTGCCCGACGCGATCCTGTTCGACACGGACAACACGCTGTACCCGTACGACCCGGCCCACGCCGCCGCCTACGCGGCCGTGCGCGACAAGGTCGTGGCGCGCTTCTCGATCGCACCGGAACAGTTCGATGCCGCCTTCAAACAGGCGCGCACCGAAGTCAAGACGCGCCTAGCGCATACCGCGTCCTCGCACAGCCGCCTGCTGTACTTGCAGCGCATGCTGGAGATCATGGGTCTCGGCTCGCAGGTGCTGCTGGCGCTGGACTTCGAGCAGACCTACTGGCGCACCTTCCTGAGCAACGCCATTCTGTTCGACGAAGTTAAGGAACTGCTGGACGACTTACGCCTGCTCGGCGTACCGACCGCGATCGTGACCGACCTGACGGCCCAGATCCAGTTCCGTAAGGTGGTGTACTTCGGCCTCGACCACTACTTCGACTTCATCGTCACCAGCGAGGAAGCCGGTTTCGACAAGCCGCACGCGGCGCCGTTCGAGATCGCGCTGCAAAAGATGCGCCCGAAAGGCAACCGCATCTGGATGATCGGCGATAATCCGGTCAACGATATCCAGGGTGCGCGCGAAAAAATCAATGCCGTCACGCTGCAGAAGGTACACGAGGGCACGCCGGTCGGGACAGGCCCTGGCGCGCCGGACGCGAGCTTCAATGATTTCGGTGAACTTCGGCGTCTGATCGCGCGATTGGGAGGCGAGCAATGAAGACGTCCGACACGGCCATCCGCGCCGCCATCGTCGACTTCTGCGCGCGCGCAGGCGCCGACCCGCTGCTGGTGCAGGGGGCTGGCGGCAACGTTTCGTGGAAAGAGAGAGACGTCCTCTGGATCAAAGCCTCTGGCACTTGGCTGTCCGAGGCGGCGCAGGAGGACATCTTTGTGCCCGTCGACCTGGCCCACCTGCGCGACGCAGTCGCGGCCGGCGAGTTTTCCGCCAGCCCGAAGGCGCTCGGTGACTCTGGCCTGCGGCCGTCGATCGAGACGATGCTGCACTCGCTGATGCCGCACCCGGTTGTGGTGCATGTGCATGCGGTCGAAGTGCTGGCGCACCTGGTGCGCGCCGATTGGCTGGATGGACTGCAACAAGCGCTGGATAGCAGCGGCATCGCGTGGGCTGGTGTCCCGTATCGTAAGCCTGGTGCCGAGCTGGCCGAGGCGGTCGCCCAGGCGCTGGCCGGAGCCGAGGCCAGTGTCGTGTTCCTGCAGAATCACGGCGTCGTGATCGGCGGCGCCGATATCGCGCAAGTCGAGGCGGCGCTGGCTGTGCTGACGACGGCGCTGGCCAACCCGCTCGCCGCGGCTGCCCCGGCCGCGGCTGCGCCGGCCGAACTGGCCGCCGGCACGACCACGTACGCACTGCTGGAAGATGCAGTGGTGCAGCGTCTGGCGACCGAACCGGCACTGCGCGCGCGCCTGGAGCGCGAGTGGGTGCTATATCCCGACCACGTGGTGTTCCTCGGACCCGAGGCGTACGTCGTCGCCGATACCGACGCGCTCGCGCAAGCCGCTGGCGCCCATGCGCCTGAGCTGGCTTTCGTGCGCGATGTCGGAGTCTACGCGGCGCCCGGATTCAGTAAGGCCAAGCAGGTGCAGCTGCGCTGCTATGCTGACGTCATCGTGCGCCAAGCGCCGCAGCATGTCCTGCATCCCCTTGGCGCCTCCGAAATCGGCGCACTGCTGAACTGGGATGCCGAGCGGTATCGGATGAGCCTGTCGAAATAACCAGCTCGGAAATCTCATGAAAACGTTTTGGGCAACCTACCGCGCTAGCCTCGCCGCCGCGCTTGTCTTTCTAGTCGTTACCCTGAGCTTGTTCGGGGTGTATGCTGCGCGTACCCTGAAAGGAAATATTGACAACCACATCCTGTCGAGCCAGATGTTTGGCGTACCGGCTGAGGTGAGCGCGCACGGCATCCGCCCCCTCTACGGGCCGAAGGAAAGCGGCTGGGATGGCCAATTCTACTATTACATGTCGAACGATCTGCTGGCGCGCAGGGATGCGAGCCAGCATATCGATTCGCCGTCTTATCGCTATCAGCGCATTGGCTTGTCGCTGTACGCAGCCATCGTCGCGAGGCTGACGGGGCAGCATTGGGTATCGCCCGTCACCTTCTTCGTTTCGTATCTGCTCCTGATCGTTGCCGCCACCGTGGCAGGAGCGCGTCTACTCGCCCGCTATGATGCCCAGCCCTGGCTGATTCTGTTGTGGTCATTCAGCGTTGGCACCCAACTTACCTTGTTCAACGCCTTACCGGACGCTGCGGCCGACGCCTTCCTTATCCTGAGCCTGGCCTTGCTGTTTTCACGCCTATCCGGTTGGGCATTTATTCCGTTCACGTTCTCGGCGCTCTCACGTGAAGTCTACGCGGTGTTCCCGTCGGCAGCATTATTGTTCCTGTTGTTGTCGGTGCTGCGCAGTGGTGGCATCGCCAATATGCCGCAGCGTATCCTCGGTCGCTTGCGCCAGGATCATGCTTACCTGCTGCTGGTGCCGGGCATCGTCGCGGTGGCTTGGCATGTCTACGTTACCCGGCACTTCGGGATTCCGCCTTCAGCGCAAGCTTCCGGCATTCTCGGCCTGCCTCTGGTCGCCTGGGGCCATAGCTATGTGACCGCGCTTCATGGCAATGCATCGAATGCAAGGCTCGACTTTGGCGCGAGTGAGGCCGTGAACCTGCTGCTGTTCCTGATCGTGCTGGCGGTGGCGTTATGGAGTGCTGTCCAGACCATGCGGCAACGTTCGGGCGTACAGCGCGAACTGGCGCGAAGCATCGCGTTGCCCACACTGTTCTTCACCTTGCTTTACCTTTGTTTTGGTCCGACCGTGACCAGCCACTACAGCGGTTACATGAAAGCGGCCGCGGTCTTCTTCTTCTTGGTGCCGATGATGCTGTCGGTCTCCGGTGCTGGCCATATGTTGAAGGGTGTATCGTATGCGTTGCTCGCGTTAGCGCTGGTCTACAGCAATACGATCAACATCTTGCAGCGCGTGCTCGCTCAACCAACCTACGAAGACCAGTACACCAGGATGTCCCTGGTGCCGGCCGGCCAGCCGATTGCGTGTTTCGGCAACTACCGGGCTGACATACGGGTTAACAAGATCACCTTGCTCAAGGCGCCCGGATGGGCGGCGGCACTGGGCAATCAAGACCGGATGGTCATCAACGTCGCCCTGACGAATACCGGCGATTTTCCGTTTGTCTCGGATCATGCGATCGGTGGTGTATTTATGAGCTACCACTGGAACGATGGTAATGGCCAAACGATCGTGGATGGCATCCGTTCGGCTCTGCCTGGGGCCGTAATGCCAGGGCAGACCGCTAATGTCGACGTGTTCGTGCCAGTGCCGGACAAAGCCGGCTTGACGCTGCGTCTCAGTCCCGTGCAGGAAGGCTGCGCATGGTTCTACCAGGCGAATCCCCAGGTTGGCGCTGGTATCGGATTAGTGCTGGACAGATGACATCGGTGGCAGTCTGCGAGACAGGACTTTATCAAGTATGAGCCCATCTTCATTTTCTCCCGCCTTGGCGCGCCCGGGGTCGCTGCTAAGCCGCTTGGTGCATGAACTGCGTTCGACGCTTTCATCCGATGCATTTCTACCATTTCTGGGCTGGGCGTTGTACAGCGCCTATGTGTTTTTGCATGCGGATGCGGCGGTTCCCGACGAACTGAACTTCCTGCGCATCGCAAAGACTACGAACTGGCGCGATTTCTTTGTTGCTACACCGCCGTTTGCGTATGGGTCGATCTTTTGGGGCGGCCTGAAACTCCTTGGCTCGGCCTATCTCGCACGCTTGGCGGTGCTGGTAATGTTTGTGCTTACGCCTTATCTCATCGTACGCACGATGGAGGCGCCACGCTTGAAGCTGGCCGTGGTGTTGCTGTGGTTGAGTTTTCCGATCTCTTGGTGGACCGGCAAATTGATCGCCCCGGAAATCCCATGTATGTTTCTGGTGGCAGTGGCGCTCCACGCGTTCGCGCGCGAGCGTCTGCTGTTGTGCGCCATCGCCCTTGGCTTGGCAGTGGGGACCAAGATCAGCACTCTGCCTGCGCTGATCTTTTTCGTCGCGCAGTTTACGATCCAGCCTGGCAAGCCAATGCTCGCAAAGCTGCGCGCCGTTCCAGTTCTTGCAGCTGGATTTTCACTCGCGTTGTTGTTTGCCAGTCCGCCCATCATTGCCATCGTGCATGAATTGCGTAATCAATCTAACCCTGGCACCGTCATGACCGTGGCGCGGGTGAACGACGCCTTGCTTACCACCCGCTGGGAATGGGATTCCGTATTTTCTGGCGGTGCAATGCAGTTCAGCCTGATGCCGATCCCGTTCTTGCTTGTGGCGCTGGGAATCCTGGCCAGACAACCGCGTATTTTCGCGGCGCTCGCTTTGACAGTTGCTGCCTTTGTTTGGATCAATGTACGGACCCAGACTTTCTACGGCTGGTACTGGATCACATTCTTCCCGATTCTGCTCTATGCCGTGGCGCGTACAGGCGATAAGGGTGTACCGAAGTGGTTAATCCTCGGCATTTTTGGTGTAGTCTTGATCAACACCGCTGAGCATCTGCCGTTGATCATGGACCAGGCTGCTCAAAAAGCGGAACAAATCCGTATCATGGGTAAGCGCACTGAGATTACGTCTTGTCTTCAACAAAAAATCGACGAACTTGCGCCTACGACGGTATTTAATCTTACCGAATTCGGTTTCGAACTGAAGAGTGCGGGCCGGGTTTATAACTGGGCTGAGCCTGCGGCTTATACGGCTGACGTCCAGCTCATTGGCGCCCGCCATCTAATCCGGGACCGCTATCCCAGCGAAGATGGTCTGAAGGGAAAAAGGCTTTACGGGAATTGCGATACCGTGTTGATCTTCACGTCAAAATAAAGATCTATCCTTTTGCGGAGCCCACACGCGTGGCCGGGCTCCGCACTGGCGCATCGCGTCAGCGGCGGGGGCGTCGAACCAGGCCGCCCAGCCAACGTAGCGGCTTCGTGAGACGCCATGACGTGCTGGCGAAGGTCGCTTCGAGCAGGAGCCTGGTCGAAGCCAGCTCTGCCTGCAACTGGCCCATGCTCGACTCCTTTTCAGCGAAGCGGGTTTCGATAACAGCCAGTTGTTGCCCGATCTCGACTACCTTTTTGTTCAACTCCATCTCGCGCGCCTGCACCTGCAAGAGCAGGCTGCTAGAGTTCGCCAATTGCATCGTCGTCGCCATCTGATCGCTATCGTACTTCGCTACCGAAGCTGCAATCTGTTCGCTCAGCGTGTTGCTTTTTGCTTCCTGCGTGTGCTGCTGAGCCAGCAATGTCTGGTATTGCTGCTCGACCTTGTCTGACAAATGCAGATAGTTTTGCCCAGTAGCGTCCGACAGCTGACGGTATTGTTGCGTGCGCGCCTGGTCGAAGCGCTCCGCGAGATCGCCCAACGACAGGCCGAAGTTCCGCGCAAATTGTTGTTCGAACAGTTGGAGCACCGCTTCCGGAGCCGCCTTCTGTGCCACGACGCTGTAGTCCGGACTGGCGCCGTCGAAAACATTGATCAGCCGAAGCGGCTGGTCCGTATGCAGAGCTGGATCCTCCTGCAGACGCACGATTTTGGTAAGCGCGAAGCCGGCATATTCCGCCAGGAATGCCAGCAGTAGCGGCGGTATTGGCTTGACGTGAGACGGGTCGAGATAGAACCTGCATGCGCCGACCATCGGATTCTCCGGATTCGGGGTTTCCATGATCAACAAGCCGCCCGGCTGCAGCACGCGCATGGCTTCGGTGACCAGCTCTTGCAGGGCTGCGAATGGCAGGTGTTCGACCAGGTGGAAGGCCGAAACGACAGCTACGCTGTTCTCCGGAAGCGATTTCAGGGCGCTGATCGCATCCATCGTGTCGACCGACAAGCCGCGTTCTCGGCAGGCAGCCAGCATGCCGGTGTCGAGATCGACCCCGCGGGCTGCGAAGCCCTGCTCCGAAAGAAGCTCGAGCCATTCGCCGCGGCCGCAGCCCAGGTCCACCGCACTCGGCGGTTGCGACAGGGCCGCCAGCGGCGACACGAAGTCGAGATAGACGCGCAGCCGATCCTTGATCAGTTCGCGCGATCCACGATAGCGATCTTCAAAAGCTCGATAAAATTGTTCGCTCATCGTACGATTTCTACCTCAGGTTCAATCCAGTTCGTGCCCACGAAATGACGCCGATTCATGTTCATGACGATGAACAGGAAGGCCAGGTCGCGCCATTCGTAATTGTTGGCCAGGTGGGTTTCATTGCTGGTCAGGGCGGTTGTGACAGAATAGCTGCCCGGGCCGAGGTTGAGCGGAAACCGGAATACGTAATCCACGGTGTCGCCGGCCTGCAGGTCGGTGAGAGGCTTCTCCAGGTGATGGGTATTGGTGCCGAAAATTTGCTGTCCCAGGCGATCTTTGATCATGTAGCCGATCACGAGGCGCGGTACAGGCGCATTGATGCGTACCTTGATGCGCAGCGTGACCGGCGCACCGACATTCACGATTTCCGATGGCGAGCCCTGTTCGTTCTCCAGAGTGATATCGGTGACCTGCGCTTCCCCACTGCCCGAACTGGTCTGCACGCGTCCCTCGGTCGTCACAACTTGCTTGATGCTGGAACCTTCGCGCTCCGCGATCAGCGCATTATAGTAATCCATGACTTCTTCCGGACTTCCTTGCTTGGCCAGAAAACCGCCGTCGAGCAGGATCGCACGGTCGCAGATGGATTGCATTGCGGTGCGGTCGTGGCTGACGATGAGCAGGGTGGTGCCCAGCTGCCGGAACTGGCGGATGCGGTCGAAGCTCTTGTGCTGGAAGTAGGCGTCACCTACCGACAGTGCTTCGTCGACGATCAGAATGTCCGGCCGTTTCACTGTCGCGACACTGAAGGCGAGGCGCATCTGCATGCCGGACGAGTACACTCGCACCGGCTGGTCGATGTATTCGCCGATATCGGCGAATTCCTCAATCTGCGGCATCAGGGTCGTAATCTCATCGACCGTCAGTCCGATCAGCTGGCCGGCCATGTACGCATTCTGGCGCCCCGTAAAATCAGCATGGAAACCCATGCCAAGCTCGAGCAGGGCGGCGACTCGCCCGTCCATGACGACGCTGCCGGTCGTCGGCTGGGCCGTCCCGGTGATCAGCTTGAGCAGGGTACTTTTGCCCGCACCGTTGATGCCGATGATACCGACGGCTTCACCCGGAGCCAATTGGAAGCTGATGTCCTGCAACACCCATTTCTGTCGGTGCCGCGGCCCTAGGAAAGGGAATACCCACTCCAAGAGCCGCCCCCACCGGTTATCGTATTGCTTGTAGGCCTTGCCTAACTTGTTGACGCGAATACTTCCCATTACAGCTCATCCACCATTTCACCCGCGCGTTTGCGGAATATTTTCATACCTAGAATGCACAGAACGGCAGCCAGTAACGTCACCGGCAGCAGCGAACCCCACTGCGGCGCATGGCCGTACAACAGTATGTTCTGATAAGAAGTAATGATCGGCACCATGGGATTCCAGCCGAGCAGATCCCGGGCGGCCGGAGGCAAGGTCGTCACCGGATACACGATCGGCGTAAACCAGAACCAGAATTGCAGCAAAATCGAGAAAAACTGGCCGACGTCGCGGAAAAACACGTTCATTACCCCGAGAATCATGCCCAGTCCGATCGCGAACAGGATCTGGATGAGCAAGACCGGGAATATCGCCAAGTAAATCCATCCGGGGAAAGTGCCGGACACTACAAGGAACAGCGTGAACAGTCCAAAAATGATGCCGAAGTTGACACAGGCATTCAGGACCACGATGATCGGCAGGCAAAGGCGCGGAAATTGAAGCTTCTTGATCAGGTTCGCGTGTTCGAGGAACACGGTCTGGCTGCGACCGGTGATTTCCGCAAACAGTGCCCAGGTCAGTGTACCCGCGCAAAGATAGATACTGTATGCAAACGTCGAGTTGACCCCTCGTAGTCGGTTGCCCATGACTTCCGAAAAAATCACCGTATATACGATGATCATCGCCAGCGGGTTGAGCACGGTCCAGGCCGCACCCAGCAGCGAATTGCGGTATTTGTTCTGGAATTCCCGTTTGACGCTGCCGCTGATAAAGCCGCGGTAACGCCAGATACTGTCGATGGTGGCGAACGTGATCATCGTACCGTTTCTCGCATACGGTCGGAAGGCTGTGAGGGCAGTAAGGGTGGTGGTGCTGCAATCGAAAAAATGTTACGCATTGGATTTGTTGGGTTGAAACAAGTCAACATTGTAAACGGTCGTGCCCGATGAGCGCACTTCGTCAGGAAGCGCTCATCGAGCAAGACCACTGTAGCTTAATCGAACGTTGAATAAATCAGACGTAATGCCCATGCAGCGCTTTCCTGCCAAGTGAGGATGGGTACGCGCCCCGCCATCGAACCGCGCATGTCGGCATCGTAACCCATGAATTCGCCCACCAGTGCAGCCAGCGCCTGTCGGTCCCCGACCGGAAAGTAACGTGCGCCATCGCCGGCCACTTCTCGGAACACCGCGATATCGCTCGCCAGTACCGGGACCTGATGCTGGGCGGCTTCGACGATCGGCAGACCATAGCCTTCGGCGACCGAGGCGGCGATGAGCGCATGCGCATGCGCATAGCACAGGTTGATTTCGGCGTCCGAGAAGCGTTCAATGAAATGAAAGCGCTTGCCAAGTTCCGGGTGATTCCGTACCCGCGCCATCAATGCATCGACTTCCCAGCCTTCCTTGCCAGCCCAGCACAGGCGCGCCTGGCTGCCGCTCGTCCACAGCGCTTCGAAAGCATCGAGCACGACGGCGTGACCCTTGCGCGGCTCGATTGTTCCGACCATGAGGAACAGGGGGCTCGACGTCTCTTCGACCAACCGAGTTACCGCAGGGCGCACGCTGCCGTCGGCCACCAGCGGCAGGATATCGGCGCCGAGGTGCCAGTACTCGACGCGCAACGCATGGTCGCGCTCGAGCGCATGTTCCGCGATGTAGGCATTAACGTCGTCGCGTACCGCACGCGAAATGCACAACAGCATATCGCTGTGCTTTACCGCCAGGCGGAACCAGTGCTGGAACACCGCTACCAGCCCGGCGCTGCAGAACTGCGACATGCGTAGGGGGATCAGGTCGTACACGACCGTTACGATGCGTCCACCGAACTGGCGCACGGCGTCAAAGACCGGCAAGAACTGCGGATACTGTTCCCACGACGAGTCGATCATGAACAGGATGTCGCCCGGTTGGATGTCGATCTGTTCGTCGGGGCAGGCATGGGCGCCGATCTCGAAGATCGAGCCGACCACGCCGCTGGCGCGGTACAGTCCGCCGTCGCGCAACTGTACGAGTTCCACGGGCAGGGTCGAGTTCTCGATCTGGCACATATCGCGCGCGATGTTGCGCACCACGCGCTGGATGCCGCTGAGCGCATCGGTGCGCGCCAGTTGAGTGACGTCGATGAGCAGACGCGGTGTGCGGTTCAGGCGCAGGTTGCGTTCGGCATGTTGCGATACGTCGTCGAGCAAGACATTGTCGGGGACGCTGCCGCGCCATGCGGCGGCGATCTGGCTCGCCGAACGGCGCCAATTGCGCTCGACGGCAGTCAAAATGGCGTCGGCCAGCGTCTTCGCCGCCGCGGCCTGGCCGGCGCCACCCGGGGCCAGCTCGAACAGGGCCGGCAGGAACAGCGTGCCGTAGTCGCGGCGCAATTCGGCAGCAAGTCGGCTGTCTTCCACCACCAGGCTATGCACGGCCTCGAGCAGGCTGCGGCTGAGCGGCAGCGCGGAGCCGGTCCGATTGCTGCGGCGCTGGTGTCGCGCAACCAGTCCTTGAAGACCATCATCGCGCAGTACTAGGTTGACTTCGTCCTCGGTGCCGGGCAGCGCTGCCGGCGCGTCACCATCGGCGCTGGGAGAGTCTTGTAACAGAAGCACGCCCGGCGCCGAACGGATCAACTGAATCAGGTCCGGCGTCAAGGTCTCCCTGGTGGCAATATAGAACACCGTATCGAAGCGGTTCCACTGCTTGGGCAGGGATCGGCGCGACAGAACGTTATCGCCAGCAGGCGCACGGCTGGCCTCGGCATGCTCGTGAACGATCTCGATCTTGAACGATGCCGACAGGTTCGACAGGGTGCGCGTGGCATGGTCCTGCGCCAGTCCGGGCGGCAGCGCAATAAGGGCGGCCACGCGCGCGTGTGGAGTCGTCCTGGCAGACCGGCCCTGGCGCCGCTGTACGGCGGCATCGATGGCTTGCCATGCGAGGTGCGCCGTCTTGTCCCAGCTGAACTGTTTTGCACGAGCCAAGCTGAATGCTTGTAGCTCGGTACGCCAGGGTTCGTCGGCCAAGGCGTGCAGTAGCTTGGTCTTGATCGACTCGGTCGACGACGCGTCGAACAGCAGGTCCTGACGGCCCGCCACTTCCGGAATAGATGAGTTGTCGGCCGCAATCACGGCGGCGCCGCATGCCATTGCCTCGAGCACCGGCAGGCCAAATCCTTCGTACAGCGACGGGAAGACGAACACGGTGCAGCGGTTGTACAGTGCCACCAGTTCCTTGTCGGTGATATGCCCGGTCACGATCACGTCATGCCTGCTCAGCCCGCAAGCCGCGACGTGCGCATTGAACTGGTCGATATCGCCTACTTGGTTGACTACCAGTTGGTGCATCGCACGGATCTGACGCGGCAGTTTTGCGAATGCTTCCAGCATGCCGAGCAGGTTTTTCCGGTAGTCGCCGTTTCCGGTGTACAGCACGAAGGGGCGGTAGATGCCAAAGCGGCGCAAGTCGATCGCATCGAGCTCGGATGGCGCGAGCTTCCTGAACATCGAATCGGCGGCGCCCGATATGTTCACCACCGATTCGGGCGCGCATCCAAGCAGGCGGATAGCGTCAGCGCGCGTCGCTTCGGAAATGGCGAGCAGCAGGTCGTATCGCCGCAGCGCGTCCAGACGCCGCTCGTACCACCGCGCATAATTCGGCACGGGGTCAAGGTGCTGTTGTGGAAACAACCACGGGATGAAATCGTAGAGGATGGCAACTTTCAGACCCGCAGGAAAGTTACCTTGCCCTTGCGGCACGACGCCGCGCTCGCACCAGCCTTCGAAGGGACTGGCGCAAAGTATCGCATCGGCGCCGATGCTCTGGTAGCCCGCGTGGATGAGGGCCGAGGCGATCTGCTCGCGTTCCAAGGCATCCGTATTGTGGGGATCCATGGGCGGGTGGGTATAGGTCGCGTACGCGCCGGCTGGCACGGTCCCCGCAAATGCTTCGCGCAGACGCGCCGCCGTCTGCGGATACAGGCCGTTGGCGAGCAGACGCAGATCATGCTTGCCCGCCTGCGCCGCCATTGCCTTGGCCAGGGACAGGGTATAACGGCCGATTCCTCGAAAGCGCGAATCCGTCTGACATGGAAACAAATCGAAAATCAAACGCATTACAGCTTTCCTTGATATTGAGGGTCCTCGTAGCGTTGGATTTCGTCGAGGATGAGCGCCCGGAAGCGCGGGCCGAGCACGGTGGTGCGATTGGCCGGCGCCGGCGCCGGCATGACCTGGGCAGCCGGCGATATCGTGGCCAGCTCTTCCCTGATGTGTCCCTGGAAGCGTTGTACGACCGTCGGAAAACGCAGGGCGACCCGTTTCAGGCTCGGGCTGGCGCGCACGACATCGATCAGCCGGCGCGTGACGGCACCGCCAAGCCGGCGCGTGGTCGCGCGCGATACCCTGCCCAGCTCGGGCAGCGCGGTACGAGGAGAGCGGCGCAGGCGCGATAGCCAGCGCATCGGCTTGGTGACTTGCCAGGAGGTGCTGGCATACACATCATGTAACTGATGCTGCAGGATCGCGATCTGGCGCGCTCCGGCCAGCGCCGCAAGGGTGTCCAGTTGCGCTTGTGCGGCGCGCGCTTCGGCCTGCACCAGTTTCGCTTCGGCCTCGGCGAGGCGTTGCGCAGTGTCGCGCGCCGCCTGTTCGGCCTTCTGCATGCGGGCATGCAGGTATTGCAGGGGCGTCTCGGCTGGTTCTGACGCCACCGGCTCGTGGGACGAGGATAGGGATGCTGCGTCACGCTGCAGGGTTTGCGCCAAGGGGCAGTCGGCATGCACGTAAGCGCGGCTGTCATCCGAGGCGCCGACCAGGAGATAGCCCTTGTCAAACAGTTGTGCTTCCCATGCGGGCGCGCTGTCTTTCTGGTCAAACAGATAGATCAATACCACCCAGGGACGCGGCGCGGCATCGGTCCAGCCGGGAAAGGGCAGGGCGACTGCTTGGCGCAGATCGAGCCGCAGGCAGTGGATCGCTTCGACGCCGAGTTGAATGAACAAGGTGTCGAGTGTCCTTGCCGGCTCGGCTTGCACGGAGCCGGGTAGCGCAAGCGCGTTGAGGTCAGGCACCACGTGCACGCCTTTCCATCCCAGTTCGTACAGAGCGAGACCGTGTGATTCAGCGCCGACTTCCGGCGGACCAATATCGATGTAAAAGCCGTTGGTGATGTGCCGGAGAAGGCGCCATAGGGCCATGTCTTCCAGGGCTGGAGCGTAAGAAGGGAAACTCATCGCAATATGTGTTTAATCGTGAGGCGATGACCAGGCAATATAGCGGGCTTATCCGGTTCTTCGCCGGAGAGAAAACGGGGGCGGTGAGCCCAAACCCGTTGGTATGAAGAAAGTACTCCTGGTCACTCAATGCATGAATAACATTGTAATCTATGCTGAGTAACAGGGGGGCTAAAGTTTCCTTAGTGCTAAATAGTGTTGCGTCCAGTTGCACGCGCAGACAAACCCACTTTCTACCATTGCTCGCAGCTTGCCAATCGCATTGCGGTCTCGATCAAGCCTGCGCTCCAGCGCTTTCCCTTCGACTTCGGGCGGCCGAGCTGGCTTGACGCGCGCCAGCATGCGCAAATGCGATTGCTCATTCAATGGACATTTCTTGGTTTGATATCCTAGGCGAGCAGCGAGGTACACTATTCAGTGCGTAAAACTTAATGACTTATTAAGCTATCGATATTGCTGGTACAGTGCTCGTGGGCGCCAGTGTCGAAGCGAAGTCAATCTTGCCAACCGCGACGCCGCGCGTGCGCCACTTCGCCGGCACGGCAGTGGCGCTTGCCTCGTCGTCCAACAGCAGCATATCGCCGTTCCCGGGTTCAACGACATCGTCCTCCATCAGCAGGTCACCGCATCCGATCAGCTCGAGCGTAAAACGGCGCGCATAACGGTAGAAGGCGCCGTCGTGGCGCACCGGCTCGATGCGCCAGCCGGCTGGAGGTCGGGCAATCAATACCCGCAGCCATTCTTGCCCGGCCAAATCTTCAGCCGCCAAAGTGGCGACATCGACCAGCAACTGACGCACGCGGGGGCGCGCGCGGTTGGCAGCAATCGACGCAGCGGTTTGCAGCAGGTCCTGCGTGGGTACGTCTGCTCCGAGCCCGGGCAGGGAGGCAATCAGCCTCTGCTCGGCTGCATTTTCGCTGTCGCGCGCAAATTGCTCGATCGCGTCGCGGTACAGCTCGGCAATACGCACCGGCGCGTGCGTCGTTCTCATGTAGTCGGCAGCGGCGCTACCGAGGCGGTCGCGCAGCGCCGCGTCGCCGTGCATGTCTTCCATGGCCTGGCGCAGCGCGTCCTGGGTAAATGTGTCGTCGAGACGCAGGCAGAGGCCGGCAGGCACTTCGGCCGCCGACCCATGGGCGTTCAGGATCGTGGGCAGGCCATAAGACAGGCAGTCGAATACCGCGCCCGAGGTCTCGCCACGCGAAGTGCCGCGCAATTGCACCGCCAGATCGGCCGCATTCAGGTAGCGCCGATAGAGTTCGGTGCTGGCATAGCCGGTGATGCGGATGCGCGGATGGGCCGCGATCCGGTCGCGCAGCGCGATGCCGAAGCGGCCGGGCGCGACTTCGCCCACGAACACCAGGTGGCAGCGCGGATCGCGTGCGAGGACACTGTCGATCCAGGCCTCGACCAGCCTGTCGTTGCATTTCGGCGCCGACAGGATACCGAATGAGCACACCACGAAGTCGTCGGGGCTGAAGCCGAGTTCGGCCCGGTCCATGGCGCGCGCAGCGGTCCGGTCGACGTCGCTGCCCTGGTCGGGACGCAGGCAGACCAGCGGCAGCACGCGCCAGTCGGCGGGGAAGTCCGGGCCGTACCAGCGGCGCGCCAGCGCGACCGCATGGGCCGAATGCACGATCACGCCGGTTGCCCGGTCGAGCACGGATTTATTGCACGGATAGGTCTGGCAAGAGACAGTGCGGCCTTCCCGTTTTTCCTCGACCAGTGCCTGGTAGCCGTGCGCCTGGTACAGCGACCGGGCATACTGATTCGGCAGATGATGGTCGGCTTCGGTATGGCTGATGACGCCGCTCAGGAAGAAATCGTGCAGCACGACTACGCCTGGACGACGCTCCAGCAGGCCGAACATATGCGTATGGAAGGTCGAATTGCCGAACTGGTAGACGATGTGGTCGAACACGTGCGCATTGGCGTCGAACCACTCGACCGTGCGTTGCGCGAAGCGCGTGTCCAGGGCAGGGTCGTCGACACTGTCCTGCGCCAGCACGAGGTCGATATCGTAGTGTCGGGCCAGTTCCGGCAACAGGTCGGCACTGTAGGCGGCAATGCCGGAGCGCGCCGGCGGCAGCGGCGATACAAAGGCCAGCCGTGGCCGGCGCGGCGCCGTGTCAGCCGGCATGGCCACGCTCGTGCCGTGCGACGCCAGACGGCGCCGGTGGACTTCTTCGAACGCGTCGATTGCGCGCCTGGCACTGGCATCCCACGAAAAGCGGCTTGCCTGAACGAGGCCGTGGGCACGCAGTTCGGCCTGTCGCTTGGGGTCGCCAAGCACGTCCGCCATCGCAGTGCTGATCGCGCCGGCGCTGGCCGGATCGAACATGGCATCGCTGCGCCCGATCACTTCCGGAATGCTGCTGGTGTTCGAACCGATGACCGGCGCGCCGCACGCCATCGCCTCCAGCGCGGGCAAGCCGAATCCCTCGTGCAGCGACGGGAATACGAACAGCGTCGTGCAGTTGTAGAGCGAGACCAGGTCGTCGTCGGACACGAAGCCGGTCAGCACCAGGTCGTCGTTCGACAGGCCGAATTTCGCCGCCAGGCGCTGCAGGCGCAGGCGATCCGGCTCATGGACGCTGCAGACAACCGCCAGCTGGTACTGCCGGCGCAGCTGTGCAGGCAACAGCGCGTAGGCCTCGATCAGGCCTTCGATGTTCTTCCGGTAGTCGATGCCGCCGGTGTACATGATGAATTCGCGCTTCAGGCCATGGCGCTCCAGCAGCTCGGTGCGCGCGCCCGGCGCCAGCGTGCGTGGCTGGAAGATGGCGTCGACCGCCGACGAGATGTTCACGACGCGCTCCGAGGGCAATCCCAGCAGGTCGATGCCTTCTTCGCGCGCCGAGCCCGAGATGGCAAGCAGCAGAGCGGCGTTCTTCAGGCTCTCGAGCTTGCGGTAATACCAGGCGGCCGCGTTGGGGTCGCTCAGATAGCGTTCCTTGCGCATCAGCGGGATCAGGTCGTACAGCGTGATCGCCGTATCGAAGCGATCGTTGCCATGCAGCGCGGAGGACACCACGTTGTCGCCGAGCCCCTCGAACAGGCTGGCGACGTGGACGATGTCCGGGCGCAGGCTGGCCAGGTGGTGTTCGCGGATCCGTTCGGCGGTGCGCACGCGCCAGGCGTTGCGCGGATCGACTTCGCCCACCGGCAGCGGCGCGACGAAGGTCGTGATGTGCGACTGCGGGAGCAGGCCGTCGAAGGCTGCCCGGATCGTAGCGGCGCTGTCGGGGTAGTGTTCGTTCAGCACGATGCGCAGCTCATGCCCCGCGCTGTTGCGCGCCATGGCCAGCGCGAGCGCCATCGAATAGCGGCCAATGCCGCGGTGCATGCTGGAAGCCTGGCAGGCTTGCAGGTCGAGGATGATGCGCATCTGGGTATCGGTAAGGGTTACGGCGTGCGGGTGCGCTCGAGCGCGCGCCGCAGATCCTGCAAGACCTGGCGCGCGCTTTCGCTGAGTTCGGCTTCATCCGCGAGCAGGACCGGCAAAGTCTGCCAGTCGGCCCGGCGCGAACGGGCCACGGCCGCGCGTGCGCGCCCGGCCAGTCCGGGGAAGCGGTAGAGCTGGCGGCGCAGGAACTCGTCCAGCCGCGGCCGGGCGACCACGAATGCGACCCCGCGCAAGGCGATCGTCTTGACGAGCTGGCGCGCCAGCCGCTTTGCCGTCATTGCGCCGCCGTCTTCTTGTCCGCGCAGTGCGGACAGGATGTGCCGGCCACATAGGCCGGATCCAGCTGCTGGCGCGGCGTCACCACGGCGCGGCAAGCGAAACACTGGACGGTTTCGGTCGGCTCGAGCTTGGGATTGAGCGCGGTGCGGTAGTCGAACACGAAGCAGTCGCCCGTGTAATGGTCGCCGCCGACGTCCTCGAAGTATTTCAGGATGCCGCCCTCGAGCTGGTAGACATTGTCGTAGCCGATGTTCTGCATGTGGATCGCCGCCTTTTCGCAGCGGATGCCGCCGGTGCAGAAAGTCACCACGGTCTTGCCTGCGAAATCGGCCTTGTGCTGCTCGATCACGGCCGGGAACTCCGTGAACTTGCCGATCCGGTAGTCGACGGTATTGTCGAAGGTGCCGACGTCGACCTCGAAATCGTTGCGCGTGTCGACCATCACGACCGGCTTGCCGGCATCGTCGTGGCCCTGGTCGAGCCAGCGCTTGAGCGTAGCCGGCTCGACGGAAGGTGCGCGGCCTAGCTCGGGCTTGATCAGCGGCATGCGCATCGTGATGATTTCTTTTTTGATGCGCACCAGCATGCGCCGGTGCGACTGTTCGTTCGAATAGCTGTACTTGACTTCGATGTCGGCGAAGCGCGGATCGCTGCGCAGCCAGGACAGGTAGTGCTCGATGTCGGCGGGCAGCCCGGACAGGAACATGTTGATGCCTTCCGGCGTCAGCAGGATCGTGCCCTTCAAATGCAGCTGCGTGCACAGCGCCTGGAACTGCGGGCGCATCTCTTCGGTATCGTCGAAGGAAATGAATTTGTAGGCGGCGATGTTGACGTAGCGATGATCGGCACTCGTGGCGCCGGCCAGCGCCGTTTGATCAGGTGTGGTTTGCATGATTGCTAAGAAGCGTAATTCCAGTCAACCGCTATTATATGCCGGCAAGCTGCCGAGGAATCGCCGCAGCCGCATCGGATTGCGACAGCAAGCGAACGACTTCCTGTGCCTGCGAAGCCGAAGCGCAGATGAGTTGGTCGGCGCAGTCCGCGACGCTGCGCAGCCGCGCCGCCACGTCTTCGCCGGCCAGGGCGTCGGCACGCAGCAGCACGTGGATCGCAATCCCGCGCGCACGCAGCGCCGCCAGCACCCCGGCCTGCGCCGCCGCCCGCAGCGCCGGCGACAAGGCGTCGGCGGCATACAACACGTCGCCGGCGACGGCATCGACCGGCGGCTCGTCCTGCGGCGGCCAGCGCAGCCCCAGCAGACGCGCGGTCGCGTTGCGCGCGTAGCGGTAGCGCGCGCTTTCGCCGATCCCGTCCAGGTACACCTGCTCGACCCGCACGCCCGCCTGGCTCGCCTGCCCAAGCAGCTCGAGCAACTGCGCCCGCGCCAGCGCATCCGGCGTGCCGCCATCGTTCCAATCGCTGACGTCGACCAGCAGCTGGCGCCGGCCCGGCCGTGCGGACGCTTGCGCGAGGCGTTGCGCGAGGCGGCGTAGCGCATCCTCGTCCGCCGGCCCGGCCGCGGCCTGGGCCGACAACCAGGCCTGGCGTTGGGCATCCGCGGCGGCGCGCGCGCGCGCGAGCGTATCGCGATACAGGCGCGCGCACTGCGCGGGGCGCATGCCGGCGTCGAGGTAGGCGACCGCGCGCTCGCCGAAGGCGCGGCGCAATGCGGGGTCGCGGCGCAAGGCTTGCAGGGCCGATCCCAGTTCACCGACCTGGAACTCGTCCGGCAGGCGCCACACCGCGTCCGGCGGGAATTCGGCCATCGAGCCGTTGGCGTTGACGATCGTCGGCAAGCCGTAATTCATGCAGTCGAGGACCGCCCCCGAGCTTTCGCCGTGTGCATTCGTGCGCAGCTGGACGCCCACGTCGGCTGCCTGCAGATACTGGCGGTACGCCGCGTCGTCGAGCCAGCCGGCGATGCGGATGTTGGCGTCCGGGCCGGCGCTGCGGATCAGCGCCTCGACTTCCATGCCGTACGGGCTGTCGTGATTGGCGCCGGCCAGCACCAGGGCGCAGCGGCGGTCGGTATGCAGGTTCGCGCCGATCCATGCGCGCAGCAGTTCGTGATTGAGCTTGTTGGGTGCGACGAAGCCGAAGCTGCAGACCAGGAAGCAATCGTCGTCGATGCCGAGCGCCGCGCGCGCGGCGGCGCGGTCGATGCGGGCGGGCGGCGTGCGCGGATGCGGGATGACGTCGATGCCGCGCGCGGCGTCCTGGCCGAACCAGTCGGCCGCCAGCTGGCGCGCGTAGCGCGAATGGACGATGGTCCGGGTGGCGTGTTCGAGTACCGGCAGGCTGCTGGGCCAATCCTTGTGCGCGAGGCCCTGGCTCCCGCCCATCTGGCTGGCCAGCACGGCTGCGTACCCGTGCGAATGGCGCAGCGCATCGCTCCATGCGCGCGGATCGGCGCCGCTCATCTGGGCATGCACGAGCGCGCCGCCGAGAAAGAAGTCGTGCAGCACCGCCACCCCGGGATGGCGTTCCAGCAGCGCGAACATATGGCTGTGGAAGGGGCTGTTGCCAATCTGGTAGAGCACCTGGTCGTACTCGCCGCCGTGCTCGGCAAACCAGTCGGCCTGGCGCACCGTCAAGTGGGAAAGGGCGGGCGGCAGCGTCACCTCGGGCTGGGCCACCACCAGCTCGATGTCGAAATCGTCGATCAGTTCGGCCAGCAGCTCGACCGCGTAGACGGCGATACCGGTGCGGGCCGGCGGCAAGGGCGAGACGAAGGCCAGGCGCGCGCGCGCCCCGGGCGCCCGGGGCGCCGGCGCCTGCAAGATGCGCAGTATGGCGCGCGCGCGCGGCGACAACCCATCGTTCCGGTCGGTGTCGGCACGCGCGCCCGGCGCCGGCGCGGCGCCGCCGGAGGCCATCATCATCCGGTAGGCGCGTGCATACAGGCGCGGCGAGTGCTTCAGGAGGCGCAGCGCCATCCGGCGCACCGGCGGACGGCGCATCACCAGGCGGGCCGCCAGCATCAGCGGCGCACCCAGGCTTCGCAGCAGGGCGCGGCTGGGCGCCGGACCGGCGCCCGCGGGCACGATGCCGGGACCGGCCGGCGGCAGCAGGGCGATGGCGCGCCCGGCGCTGCTGCAACCGGCACTGTGGGCGGGCTTGTCGCCGTCGGGTGCAGCCATCAGCAAATCGAGCAGGGTGCCGTGTGCGGTGTCGCGCAGGTACGGCGAAGTCATCGGATTGGGCGCGCGGCGTGACGTGGCGCGCGCGGTGAACGGATCGTCATCGGAGAAGCAGGGCAGGGCGCTTGAAACGGATGGGCGCTATTATAAGACACGGCGGAGGCCGCAAAGCCGCCGCCGCCGGGCTTGTCTCATAAAACAAGTCGAAGCGAGTCGTCAAGCGCCGTTGTTTTGATTGGTAAATGCGCCACGCCGCCGTCCGGGATGCAGTCCGGCAATCCCCGTGCCGGGCGCGCTCGCGGTAAAATGCAGAGATGACTTCTCCGACTTTTACCCACCTGCGCGTCCATTCGGAATACTCGATCGTCGACGGCCTGGTCCGCATCGACGACCTGGTCGCGGCCGCCGTCAAGGACGGCCAGCCGGCGCTGGCGGTGACCGACCTGGCCAACGCCTTCGCCCTGGTCCGCTTCTACAAGGCCGCGCGCGGGAAAGGGGTCAAGCCGATCGTCGGGGTCGACGCCTGGATCACCAACGACGAGAACCGCGACAAGCCGTTCCGCCTCCTGATCCTGGCCAAGAACAAGACCGGCTACCTGCAGATCTGCGAGCTGCTGTCCAAGGCCTGGCTCACCAACCAGTACAAAGGCCGGGCCGAGATCCGCGTCGAGTGGCTGGAAGCGCTGGCCACGTCCGTGTCGACGCTGGAGCCGGACGTGCCGCAGTCGAACGCGCTGATCGTGCTGTCGGGCGCCCAGTTCGGCGACGTCGGCCAGGCCATCGACAACGGCGACCTGGCCAAGGCCGAGGCCTGCGCACAACGCTGGGCGCAGATCTTCCCGGGCCACTTCTACGTCGAGATCCAGCGCGCCGGCCAGTCCAACCAGGAGCAGCAGGTGCGCCATTCGGTGGCGCTGGCATCGACCCTGGGGCTGCCGGTGGTCGCCACCCACCCGGTCCAGTTCATCAAGAAGGAAGAATTCATCGCCCACGAGGCGCGCGTCTGTATCGCCGAGGGCGAGATGCTGGCCAACGCCAAGCGCGTGCGCCGCTTCAACGAGGACATGTGCTTCAAGTCCCAGGCCGAGATGGCGGAGCTGTTCAAGGACTTGCCGGGCGCGCTCGCCAACTCGGTCGAAATCGCCAAGCGCTGCAACGTCACGCTCACGCTGGGCAAGCCGCAGCTGCCGAACTTCCCGACCCCGGGCATGACCATCGACGAATACCTGGTCGCCGAGACGAAAAGAGGCCTGGAAGAGCGCCTGCTCCAGCTGTACCCGGATCTGGAGGTGCGCGAGAAGGAGCGCCCGCGCTACGAGGCGCGCCTGGAGTTCGAGAACAACACCATCATCAAGATGAAGTTCCCGGGCTACTTCCTGATCGTGGCGGAGTTCATCCAGTGGGGCAAGAACAACGGCGTGCCGATCGGCCCGGGCCGTGGTTCGGGCGCGGGCTCGCTGGTCGCCTACGCGCTGAAGATCACCGACCTCGATCCGCTGAAATACAACCTGCTGTTCGAGCGCTTCCTGAACCCGGAACGCGTCTCGATGCCCGACTTCGACATCGACTTCTGCCAGGAAAAGCGCGAGCTGGTCATCCAGCACGTGAAGGACCTGTACGGCCGCGACGCGGTCTCGCAGATCGCCACCTTCGGCACCATGGCCGCGAAGGGCGCGATCCGCGACGTCGGCCGCGTAATGGACTTCGGCTACACCTTCTGCGACGGCATCTCCAAGCTGATCCCGTTCAAGCCGGGCAAACCGGTCTCGATCGCCGAGGCGATCGAGGAAGAACCGCTGCTCAAGGAACGGCTGGAAAACGAGGAAGAGGTCCGGCAGCTGCTCGACCTGGCCCAGCAGGTCGAGGGCATCACCCGTAACATCGGCATGCACGCCGGCGGCGTGCTGATCGCGCCGGGCAAGCTGACCGACTTCTGCCCGCTGTACACCCAGGGCGGCGACGCCGGCGTGGTCTCGCAGTACGACAAGGACGACGTGGAAGCGGCCGGCCTGGTCAAGTTCGACTTCCTGGGCCTGACCACGCTGACCATCCTCGACCGCGCGGTCAACTACATCCGGGCGCTGGATCCGCAAGACGCCGGCTTCAACCTCGAATCGCTGCCGCTGACCGACCGGCCTTCGTACAAGCTGCTGACGGAAGCGAAAACCGTCGCCGTGTTCCAGCTGGAGTCGCGCGGCATGCAGGGCATGCTCAAGGATGCGCGTCCCGACCGTTTCGAGGACATCATCGCGCTGGTGGCGCTGTACCGTCCGGGCCCGATGGACCTGATCCCCGACTTCTGCAAGCGCAAGCACGGCGAGAAGTTCGACTACCCGGACCCGCGCACCGAAAGCATCCTGTCCGAGACCTACGGCATCATGGTCTACCAGGAGCAGGTGATGCAGATGGCGCAGATCGTCGGCGGCTATTCGCTGGGCGGCGCCGACATGCTGCGCCGTGCGATGGGCAAGAAGAAGGCCGAGGAAATGGCCGAGCACCGCGCGATCTTCCGCGCCGGCGCCGCCAAGGACGGCCTGTCGACCGAAAAAGCCGACGAGATCTTCGACTTGATGGAGAAGTTCGCGGGCTACGGCTTCAACAAGTCGCACGCCGCCGCCTACGCGCTGCTGTCGTACCATACCGCGTATCTGAAGGTGCACCACACCGCCGCGTTCATGGCCGCCAACATGTCGCTGGCGATGGAAGACACGGACAAGATCAAGATCCTGGTCGAGGATTCGATCGACGTCTGCAAGCTGACCATCCTGCCGCCGGACGTCAACGAATCGCAGTTCCGCTTCACGCCGGAAGGCCCGCCACGCTCCGTCACCGGCAAGCAGGTCAGCAACATCCGCTACGGCCTGGGCGGCGTCAAGGGCGCCGGCCAGGGCGCGATCGAGGCGATCATCGCCGCGCGCGAATCAAAAGGCGACAAGGGCGGCAAGTTCAAGGACCTGTTCGACTTCTGCCTGCGGGTCGACCGCAAGCAGATCAACCGCCGCACGATCGAATCCTTGATCCGCGCCGGCGCCATGGATTGCTTCGGCGTCGACCGCGCGGTGCTGCTGGCTTCGGTGGGCTTCGCGATGGAAGCGGCCGGCCAGGCCGCGGCCGCGGCCAACCAGGTCAGCCTGTTCGGCGGCGATGACGCCGACCTGGTGGCGCCGCCGGAATACCTCAAGGCCACGCCCTGGACCGACCGCGAGAAGCTGAAAGAAGAAAAGCTGGCGCTCGGCTTCTACCTGTCGGGCCACATGTTCGACTCGTATGCGGGCGAGGTGCGGCGCTTCGCCAAGACCAAGCTGAAGGACCTGGAACCGTCGCGCGACCCGCGCATGCTGTGCGGCGTGATCACCGGCGTGCGCACCCAGATGACCCAGCGCGGCAAGATCCTGATCGTCTCGCTGGACGACAAGACCGGCGTGGTCGAGGTCACGATCTACAACGAGCTGCTCGAGCAGAACAAGAACTTCTTCCGCGAAGACGAATTTTTACTCGTGGTCGGCAAGGTGTCGGAAGACCGCTTCAACGGCGGCCTGCGCATCACGGCCGAAAAGGTGTTCGACATCGCCGCCGCGCGCGTGCAGTACGGCCACAAGCTGGAGATGGACCTGGCTTGCACCGCCAACACGGCCAAGCTGGCCGAGATCCTGCAGCCGTATCGCCAGCACGACGGCCTGCCGGTCAGCCTGCGCATCGCGCCGCAAGGCATCCCCTGCATCATGCAGCTGGGCGATGGCTGGCGCGTGGCCCCATCCGACGAGCTCAAGCACGCGCTCGAGCTGCAGCTGGGGGCGAAAGAGGTGGCGGTCGAGTATTAAGCGGCGTGCTCGCGCAGGCCGACCGCGGCCTGCGTGATCTTGCTCTCGGCCCGCTCCAGCACCACCGCGCGGTTACTGGTCTCCTGGTCGCGCTGGGCTTCGCGATGCCACAGATGAAAGACTTCGGTGGCGAATGCGCCGTCCTTGCGCGCCACGCCGGCGTGGAACAGGCGCAGCACCAGGTCCGAATCTTCGTAGCCCCAGCCGACGAAGCTCTCGTCGAAACCGTTCACGCGCTCCAGGTCGCTGCGCCACACGCCCAGGTTGCAGCTCTTGATGCGCCGCCAGCTGAAGGTGCGCCTGGTGCGGCCCAGGTCGGGCCAGCGCAGGCCGAGCGGCTGCAGGGTCTTGTTCAAGTCGCCAGCCAGGCGCCAGCGCAGCTTTGCCGCCGGCGCGGCGCCGGCGATATCGATGTTTTCTTCCAACACACGCCGCGTCAGGCCTTCGCTCATCAGGATGCGGCTGCCCGAGACCAGGCACCCGGGCTGCGCTAAGGCGCGGTGACGGGCGATGAAGTCGCGCTGGGGGATGCAATCGCCGTCCAGGAACACGATGTACTCGCCGCGCGCCGCCAATGTGCCGCGATTGCGCGCCATCGCAGCCCGGAAACCCTGGTCGGGTTGCCAGACGTGGCGTAGCGGCATCGGTGCTGTGGCGCCCAGCCGTTCCACGCAGGCTTGCGTGTTGGCAGTCGAGCCATCATCAGCGATAATGATTTCAAAATTCTTGTCGTTCTGCATGAAGCATGCCCGCACCACCGCTTCCAGCGCCTCCGGCCGGTTGTAGGTGGTGATCACGACCGAGATTGTTTGTGCCTGCCGCATAAGGTCCGATGTACACTGCTGTATCAAGGGCAAGAGTATCCCACAAGAATATAGATGAACAGTAATTCGACGCAGAAGAGGGGGCCGGCATCGCTATGGATAGGCGCCCTGGCTTTTCTGTTACCTTTTGTAAGCCTTGTTACTCGATCCGGCGTCAGCATCGTTAGTTTCCTGATCCTGATAAGCAGCTTGATTCTGTTCAAACCGTGTCGCAATGCGCTCGTGCGCTACTGGCCGCAGGTACGGTGGGTCGTGCTAGCCTTTCTCTTGCATTTCCTGTACGTGCTGGCGTGCAAGCTGGTGCGGGGAGCTCCCATGAGTTCGGTGGAAAAGCCGGCGCGCATGTTTTTCGCATGCAGCGCCTTGCTCGTGGTGCTGGGAGCGAATGCGCCGCGTCGAGCGCTGTGGTGGGGCGTGAGCGGCGGGGCGCTGGTCGGGCTGCCATTCATTGCCTGGCAGCGTTTCGGCTTGCACCTCGAACGCCCGGGCGGCCTGATCAACGCCATTACCTTCGGCGACCTGGCTCTGCTGCTGGGTCTGCTGTCGCTGGCGGCCGCGATCGACTTGCGCCAGAAGCCGCTCCAGTCGCTGTGGGCGGCGGCGGGGGCGCTGGCTGGGCTGGCAGCATCGGTGCTGACCGGCAGTCGTGGCGGCTGGGCGGCGCTCTTGCTGGTCTTGCCGTTACTAATTCGCCACACCGGCGCCCTAGACAGCCGTCGTGCGCGCGGTTTGCTGCTCGCCGGTGTCGGACTGCTGGCAGCCACGTGGTTCGTCCCGGCGCTTGGCGTACAGGCACGCTTCATTCAGGGGATGGACGAAGCACGGACCTGGTATACGGGCGGCCCGGTTTTCACGAACGTCGGTACCCGGCTGGAGCTTTGGAAAGGGGCGCTGATGCTGATCAGCGAACATCCCCTGTTTGGTATGGATTTCGCTGCCTGCTGGGCGCGTTTACACCAATATGCGCAACAAGGCCATCTCGACCCTATGGTATTGACGCTCCCACACCTGCATAATGACGGATTGCAGCAACTGGCAACCGGCGGCATTGTCGGTTTCCTGATCTGGGGCGCTATCCTGTTCACACCCTTGGTGTTTTTCGTGCGCCAGCTCAAAGCCGGTGCACGCTCACCGCAATTTACCGTAGCGCTGGCCGGCGCATTGGTCGTACTCGGTTATGCGGGCTTCGGCTTGACCGAGGTGATCTTCTGGTCTGTCACGGGCAGTCTGTTTTACGCGCTCATGGTGTTCATGCTCATGGGCTTCTGCCTGAATGCGAAAGAGAAAATTGGATAACAGTGTCATCATCAAGCGCCTCTGGGCCCTGGTCAAACCGTATCGCGGGCGCGCTTTCCTGTCGCTGCTCGCGATGGCGTTGACCGCGGTCACCCAGCCGCTGCTGGCCTGGGGCCTGCAGGTGCTGACGGACGAGGGCTTCAAGCAGCCGCCCGGCTTTCCGCTGTGGTACATCCCGGTCGGCCTGGTGTCGCTGTTCCTGATCCGCGGCATCGGCACCTTCGGCACCGCGTATTACAACAACTGGATCATCAGCCGGGTGACCAACGACATGCGCGCCCAGATGTTCGACCGCCTGCTGCGCCTGCCGGTGGGGCGCTTCCATGAAGAATCGACCGGCAAGATCATCAATACCGTGGTGGGCGACGTGCGCCAGGTGGTCGACATGGTCAACTCGGTGTTCGTCTCCGCCGTGCGCGACACCCTGACCGTGATCGGCCTGGTCGCCGCGCTGCTGTGGCAGAACTGGTTGCTGACCGCGGTGGCCCTGGTGGTCGTGCCGCTGACGGCCGTCATCACGCGCACCACCAGCAAGCGCCTGCGCCACCTGAACCGCGAGAACCAGCGCGTCACCGCCGAGATGACCCAGGTGGTCGAGGAAGCCACCCGCGGCCACCAGGTGATCCGCGTGTTCTCCGGCGAGCGCCACGAAAGCCGCCGCTTCTTCCAGCGCAGCGAAGCCCTGCGCGGCTTTTCGCAACGCATGACGGTGGCCTTTGCCGCAACCACGCCGGTGACCCAGATCGCCACGTCGCTGGCGCTGTCGGTCGTGATCCTGCTGGCCCTCAAGGCCGGCATGACCTCGGGCGAATTCTTCCGCTTCGTTACCCAGATGCTGCTGCTGCTCACGCCGCTCAAGGCGCTGGCCGAAGTCAACGGCCCGATGCAGCGCGGCATCGCCGCCGCCGAGACCGTGTTCGAACTGATCGACGCCCCGGCCGAGCCCGACCCGGGCACGCGCACGCTCGCGCGCGCGCAGGGGCGCGTGACGTTCGAGAACGTCTCGTTCCGCTACCCGAACGCCCACGCGCTGGCACTCGACCATGTGTCGCTCGAAGCGCGGCCGGGCCAGACCGTGGCCCTGGTCGGCATGTCGGGCGGCGGCAAGTCGACCTTCGTGAACCTGGCCACGCGCTTTTACGAGCCGGAATCGGGCCGCATCCTGCTCGACGGCGTGCCTTACCAGGACATCAGGATGGCATCGCTGCGCGCCCAGCTGGCCCTGGTCAGCCAGAACGTGGTGCTGTTCGACGACACGCTGCGCGCCAACATCGCCTACGGCGTCGAACACATCGACGATGCGCGCCTGCGCTCGGCGATCCGCGCCGCTCACCTGGACGACGTGGTGGCGCGCCTGCCGGACGGCGTCGACACCCTGATCGGCGAGAACGGCCTGCGCCTGTCGGGCGGCCAGCGCCAGCGCGTGGCGATCGCGCGCGCGATCTACAAGGACGCGCCGATCCTGATCCTCGACGAAGCCACCTCGGCGCTCGACAACGAATCCGAGCGCGCGGTCCAGGCCGCCCTCGATACGCTGATGGCCGGCCGCACTACCTTCGTGATCGCGCACCGCCTGTCGACCATCGAAGGCGCCGACCTGATCGTCGTGATGGAGCACGGCCGCATCGTCGAGCAGGGTACCCACGACGAACTGCTGGCCAAGGGAGGCATGTACGCCAACCTGTACCGGCTGCAGTTTGCCAACGCGGTGGAAATGCAATGAGCAACCAGCCGCGCGCCCTCGTGATTTCGCCGAACTGGATCGGCGACGCCGTCATGGCCCAGCCCCTGCTGCGCCTGCTCAAGCAGGCCCACCCGGAACTCGCCATCGAGGTGCTGGCGCCGCCGCAGGTGGTGCCGGTATGGCGCCGCATCCGCGAGGCCGACCACATCATGGTGACCCCGTTCCGCCACCGCGCGCTGCAGCTGGGCGAACGCCTGCGCACCGCGCGCAGCCTGCGCCAGCGCGGCTACGACGCCGCCTACGTGCTGCCGAATACGCTCAAGTATGCGCTGATCCCGTGGCTGGCCGGCATCCCGAACCGCGTCGGCTACAAGGGAGAGATGCGCTACGGGATGATCAACGTGATGCACCACGACGAGCCGCAGCGCTCGATGGTGCCGTTCTACGCCGCGCTGGCCGACGCGCCCGCACCGGCCGCGCCGAGCGGCCTGCCGCGGCCGACGCTGGTCGTGGCCAGCGAAGAGACCGAAGCGATCTGCCGCCGCCTGGAGATCGCGCGCGACCGGCCGCTGGTCGCGTTCGCGCCGGGCGCCGAGTTCGGCATCGCCAAGCGCTGGCCGCCCGCGCATTACGGCGAACTGGCCGCGCGCGTGATCGAGGCGGTGCCGGGCGTGCAGGTCGCGCTGCTCGGCTCGCCGAACGACCGCGCCACCTGCGAACAGGTGCAAACCTACGCCGCCGCCGCCGCCGGCTCGGTGCTCAACCTGGCCGGCCAGACCACGCTCGACGAGGCGATCGCGCTGACCGCGCAGGCCAGCGCCATGGTCTCGAACGACTCCGGCCTGCTGCACATCGCCTCGGCGTTGAACCGTCCGGTGATCGGCCTGTACGGCTCGACCGATCCGACCTACGCGCCGCCGTTGTCGGCGGTGTCGCGCACCATCTCGCTGCGCCTGGAATGCTCGCCCTGCCGCAAGCGCGAGTGCCCGCTCGGGCACCACGATTGCATGAACAAGATGAGCGTGGAGCGGGTGTGGTCGGAGCTGGCGCCGATCCTGGCGCCGGTGGCGGTGTAAGGAGGGGGGCGCAGGTCGAGCGACCTGCACCGGATTCTCTAGGGACTGGCGTCCCTGCAGCGAGCGGCGTCAGGGCGCCGCCGCCTCGCGCGCGCGCAGGCTGACCGACACCTGCAGCGCCATCGCGCGCACCAGCTCGTAGCGCTTCTTCGCTTCCGAACGCTTCTTGGAGGCGATCTGCTCCAGGTCCGGCGCGCCCACGGGTACGCAATCGAGTTCGAAGTCGCCGTCCACACGCTTGCGCGCGCCGAGCTCGTTCCACAACTGGTCGTAGTCGGCCAGCACGCAGCCGAGCCGCAAGGCCTTGTAGATCACGCGGTTGCGATTCGAGACCATCACCATGCGTTTACAGCCATAGTCGTGGCCGAGCTGCTGCACCAGGCTGGCCATCAGCTGCTTGGGGCGAATGCCATGCAGGTCGCGGGTGGCGGTACGGATCGCCTCGCGCGCATCCTCGGTCCTGCCGCCCTGGATGCACCCGACGCTGATCGCCGGCACGCCGTCGCGCGGCGCCACCGCGAACGCCACCGTGTACAGCACCTTGCCGTCCTGGACCAGCTGCAGCGCCAGGTCGCCTTCGCGTTCGAACATGTTCACGGTGCGCAGATGGACCTGGTAGGGCAGGCCGCTCTTGCCGGCCACCTCGGCCAGCACCACCGGTCCCAGGCTGGCGCGCGCGATCGTCTGGCCCAGCCCGCGCCGGAACATGAACGCGTAGTGCGCGCTGATCGTCTCCAGGCGCTGGCCTGGCGTCAAGGCATGGCTGACGTAGGGCCGGTAGACCTTGTACAGGAATTTGGGGTAATTACGCAGGTATTCCGAAAACGCCGGGTGCGAATTGAGCAATGCCAGCCAATCCGGGGTCTGCTTCCAGTGCAGCAGGGCGCGCAGGCGGATCTTGGCCAGCTCGCGCGCGAACGGCACCCGCGACAGGTGAGGCGGCACTGCGCTGCGCAGCGTGACCGACGGTGTGGCAGTGGCGACCAGGCGCTCGGCCCAGCCGATTTCATTCCGATAGAGCTTCATCTCATTACACCCAGATTGCGTTAAGTAACCTTATGTAACTTAGTGTAACGAACGAAATTCCTGGCGTAAATATAAAAATTGCACAATCTCACGCCAAAACATTACCGTTTGGTAATGAAGCAACGGATTGCAACATTTGAAAAAAAACCGGGCCATGAGGCCCGGTTCGGTTGCGTGACGCTGGTACGTCAGCTGGCGTAGTGCGCCGACTCCTCCGGTTTGGCCACCTCGTGTGCGGTCTCGCGCTCGCGCAGATAGCGCGCCAGTGCATCCTCGAACGACGGCAGCAGCAGGCCACGCTCGCTGGTCAGCGCGCACGCGGACGGCCGCGCCGCCGCCAGGCCCATTTCGCTGGCGGTGCGTTCCTCCAGGCCGCCGGCGTCGACGCCGGCGGCCGCGCAGGCGCGCCGCGCCAGTTCGGCCCAGCTCATGGCTTCGCCGTTGCTGAGGTGCCAGATGCCGCACTCCTTGTCGATCAGCAGGTCGAGGCAGGCGTTGACCAGGTCCGGCACGTAGGTCGGCGACACGGTCTGGTCGGACAGCGCAGCGAATGGCCGGCCGTTGCCGAGCGCGTCCAGCGCCTGGCCGACGAAATTATGCTCGTCCCACGGGCCGAAGAAGGCGCTGGTGCGGATCACCAGGGCTTGCGGGTCGGAGTCGAGCACGCGCCGTTCGGCTTCCGCCTTGCTGCGGCCGTACACGCCCAGCGGCGCCGTCGGGTCCGACTCGACGTAGGCGCTGCCCTTGTCGCCGTCGAACACCAGGTCGCTGGAGAAGGTCATGAAGCGCACGCCGTGGCGGATCGCCGCCAGCGCCAGCACGGTCGGACCGGCGGTGTTCTCGCGCATGCAGCGCTCGATGTCCTGCTCGGCATCGTCGACGCGCACGTAGCCGCCGGCGTTGATGATCGCCCAGGGCTTGAAGCGAACGATTGCGGCCTCGACCGACGCTGGATCGGTGATGTCCATTTCCTGGCGCGTCAGCACGTGGCAGGCCAGGTTGCGGCGTTCGCAGAGGCGTTTGAAAGCGCGGCCCAGCGTACCGTTGGCGCCGCTGATCAGGATCGGCTGCGGGAAGGTCGAGCGGAACGCGCCGCGGTCGGCGATGTTGGCCACCGCGGTGCGGGTCGCCACCGGCTTGGCCAGGAAGCGGCCCGGACGGCGCCACCAGCCCTGGCCCTGCAGCACCGGATGCGACAGCGGACGTCCGGTGGCCAGTTCGCGCATCAGGTGCGCCACGGCGGTCGGGCGCGGCTGCGGACCGCGCACGTCGAACGGGCCCGGCTCGTAGTAGCCGCGGCATTCGGTGACCAGGCAGTTCCAGTCGTACGAGCCGAGCAGCGCCCAGACCGTCACCGCGCGGATGTCGGCGCCGTCCTGCTGCACTTGCTTGGCCGCATTCCAGATCTCGACCAGCCAGCGCAGCTGGTCTTCGCGGTTGGCGTCGATGTGGGCCTCGGTGATCGCGATCGGCAGGCCGTAGCGCTCCCAGGTTTCCTGCAGCAGCGGGCCGATGCCCGGGGTCGGCGTGGCCAGTACGCGCGGGCACTCGATGTCGGCGTGCGGGACGCCGCGGTAGCTGGTGCGGCGGCTTTCCGGATAGCGTTCGACGCGGTGGTCGAGCCAGCGTTCGCTGGTCGCATAGTAATTGACGCCCATGATGTCGGGTGGGCAGGCGTTGTCCTTGAACCAGAGCAGTTCCTCGGCAGTCGCTTCCGAGTCGAGCAGGTAGCCCCACAGCGCATGATCCTGGTCGATCTTGCCGCACAGCATGTCCCAGCCGAGCCAACGGCGTTCATTGAAGAAGTTGGCGAACTCGGCCATTTCCGGCGTGCCGTAGGTGCGCGACAGGTCGTCGGTCTGCACCAGCTTGGCGTTCGGGTTCACCTTGCGGATTTCGCGCATCGCCAGCACGGTCGCCTTGCACTGGATGATCAGGGCGCGCACGAAGGTCGCTTCGCTGGTGCCGTGCGGGTACCAGACGCCGTTCAGGCCGGAAAAGCGCGCGGTGGTGCAGATCTCGTTGACCGGGGTGTAATGATCGACCCAGGGATAGCGGCGCGCCACGGCGCCGGCGTACTCGGCGAGCTTCTCGGGGAAGTCGTCGGAGACCAGGCTGGTGTGGCGCGGGCCGCTGCCGTGGTGGACCAGGCCGACGATCGGCGTGACGCCGAACTGCTGCAGCACCGGCAGGCGCTCGTCGGACCAGGTCCAGTCCGCGTTTTCGATGCCGTCGGGCGCGGTCCGCTCCCACAGGACCGGATAGCGGATCGCACGGATACCGAGTGAAGCAAAACGCTCCAAGTCTTGTAGCCGTGCGGCGTGTCCGTTGCGATCCATTTGGGAAAAGTAATTGTCGCGGACGCGGTTGACGGTGCATTCGAGGCCACCCCACAGCTGGAGCGGCGAGATTGCTGGCTGGATATGATTGTTCAGATTCATGGGCCTTCCCTGCGTATTGAATACAAGGCCTTAGCCTAGTCGGCGAACACAGCTTCTTTTGTGGTCCAACGAACATATAAGTACGATTTAGGACAAGTCCTACGCGGTGTCAGTCTTATCTATTTCCAGCTCAACATAATCGGCCGACCCGGCACTGTCCCGGGGCCGGGCGTGGCATCTCCGTCTTGACAGGCGAGGACGCCGCCCGCATCGTGCATCCGAATCGATTCGAAAACGGGGAGGCAAGATGTACATGGTTTACTGGACGATCGTCGACGAAGCCGGCAACACGCCGCATGCGCAGCTGTTCGACACCAGCGAGATGACGGCGGCGCTGGGCTTCATGGAAGAACTGCGGCGGCGCCAGCGCGCGGGCGAGGGCGTGCGCTTCATCACCATGTGCTCGGAGCATCCGGACCTGGTCGGGCATCCGGGAGTGGACGTCACCGGGCCGGATTACAACTGGAAGAAACGCCGTCGGTAAGGATCAAGGCCCCGAGACGCTGACTAAGGGCCCCGATCGGTTTCAGACTCGTCCGCCATCGCCTTGAGCACGTGCTTGAGCACCTTGCCGGTCGCGGCGGCCGGCAGGCTGTCCATCAGCACGATGCGCGTCGGCCGCTTGTACGGCGCGAGGCGGGCCGCGGCCCAGGCACGCAGCTCCTGCGGCGTCACGCGCGCGCGCGGCGCCGGCTGCACGAAGGCCACGACGTCCTCCTCGCCCCCGGCAAGCGCGCGTCCGACCACCGCCGACTGCGTCACCGCCGGATGCGCGTTGAGCACGGTCTCGACTTCGAGCGGGAACACGTTGAAGCCGGAGCGGATGATCAGCTCGCGCGTGCGGCCGACGATGAACAGCGCGCCGTCCGGATCGCGCCGCGCCAGGTCGCCGGTGTCGAGCCAGCCGTCCGGCCGCAGCGCCTGGGCCGTCAGGTCCGGCGCGCGGTAGTAGCCCTGCATGACGTTCGGGCCGCGCACCCACAGCGCGCCGGGCTCGGCGCCGGCGTCCTTGCCGTCGCGCCCGACGAGGCGCGCCTCGACCCCCGGGATCGGGTAGCCGACCGAGGTGTCGGCGCGCGGCGCGGCAAGGCGGGTCTGGCTGACGGTGGGCGCGGCTTCGGTCAGGCCGTAGCCGTTGTGCAGCGGGACGCCGAGCGCCGCCTCGACCTGGCGCTTGAGGGCGGGGTCGAGCGGCGAGCCGCCGGCGTAGGCGAAACGCAGGGTCGATCGCAGCGTCGGCGCCGGCCGCGCGCCGCCGCCCAGGTGCTCGAGCAGGCGCGCGTACATCGCCGGCACGCCCTGCACGATGGTCAAGCCCTCGTCGCGGATGGCGGCCAGCATGCCTTCCGGCGTGAAGCGCGGCGCCAGCTGCAGGCAGGCGCCGGCGTACAGGGTGCCCAGCATCACCGACGTCAGGCCGTACACGTGCGAGACCGGCAGCACGCCCCAGGCGCGGTCCTGCGGCGCCAGGCCGCGCAGGCGGCTCGACACCGCGGCCACGTACAGCAGGTTGCGGTGGCTGAGCATCACGCCCTTGGGCTGGCCGGTGGTGCCGGTGGTGTAGACCAGGGCGGCGACTGGTTCCGGGCCGGCCGGTTCGGGCATGGCGCCGGGGTCGCACGAGCCGATCATGAATTCGCCCAGCGCGGCGTCTGCCATCGCCTGCGCGCCCGCAAGCGCCGCGTGCGCGTGCGCGTCGGGCGACACCGCGCTCGTGTAGAGCGCCAGGCGCGCCCCGCTGTGCGCGCGGATCGCCTGCAGTTCGGGCGCGGACAGGCGCGCGTTGACATTGACGATCCAGGCCTCCAGCGCGGCAGCCGCGAAGATCGCCGCCACCTGGGCCGCGCAATTCTCGCTCACCAGCAGCACGCGGTCGCCGGGACGCACGCCGTGCTCGCGCAGCAGGCCGGCCAGGCGGTCGATGGCGTCGGTGAGCTGGCGATACGACAGCGTGCGCCCGAGCTCGGCCAGCGCCGGCGCATCCGGCGTGCGCACGGCATGCAGGCGCGGGACCGCGTCGATGCGCGCGGGCAGGCTGGCCAGCAGCCCGGAGACGTCGATCATGGCTGCGCCTCGCGGATCATCTTGCGCGCGATGACCGGCGGTTGGATCCGAGACGCGCCCTCGTAGATCGTGTGCAGGGTTTCGGGATCGCGCATCATGGGGCCTCGGCGTCGTCCTGGTTGTCGGGCGGCGCATTGAAGGCCTGGTCGAGCTCGTCGATGCGGCCGGTCTGGGCCGCGTCATAGCCGGGCAGGGCGGCCACGCGCGCGTGGAAATCCGCGCTGCGCAGGATAGCGAGCACGCGCGCCATCAGCGGGTCCTGCAGGGCATCGTTGCGCAACGCGAAAAAGTAACGCTCGCGCGCGAGCGGGATGAACTCGAGCTTGAAATGCTCGGCCGCGGTGCGCATGCCGACGCCGACGTCGGCCATGCCGCTGGCGATGTAGGCCGCCACCGCCGAATGGGTCAGCTCGGCGTTGTTCCAGCCGTTGATGGCGTCCTGGCCGATGCCGCGCGCGGCCAGCATCAGTTCCAGCAGCATGCGCGTGCCGGAGCCGGCCTGGCGGTTCACGAAGCGCAGTTCGGGGCGCACCAGGTCGTCCAGGCCCTGCACGCGCAGCGGATTGTCGCGCGCCACCAGCAATCCCAGGTCGCGCGCGGCCAGGTGGACCAGGCAATGCTGGCGCGGATCGAGCCAGCGCAGGTACCAGTTGGCCGCGCGCGCTTCGAATTCGCCCAGCGGCACGTGAAAGCCCGCCAGGTCGCATTCGCGCCGCGCCAGTGCCGCCACCGCTTCCTGGCTGCTGCGGTAGCGCAGCGCGAGCGGGATCTTGCCGGGCGGCGCCAGCTGCGCCAGGTAATCGGTCAGGGCCGCCACCGCGAAGCCGTGGCTGGCGTCGATGCGGATCGTGTGCAGGTTGTCGTCGCGGCCCGCTTCGCGGCCGTGGGTGCGCACCTTGTCCAGTTCGCGCTCGAGTTCCGAGGCCAGGCTGGCCAGGGTGGGCGACAGGCGCGCGGCGATGCGGCGGTCGGCCCAGGCCAGCTTTTCGGCCAGCGGCGTCAGGCGTGTGCCGCGCCCGCGCCCGGTTTCCAGCAGCGGCTCGCCGAACAGCGCCTCGGCCTCGCGCAGCACGCCCCAGGCGTAGCGGTAGGACAGGCCGACGCTGCGCGCGGCGTCGGCGATCGAGCCGCTGTCGTGGATCCCGAGCAGCAAGCCGAGCAGGGTGGCGGTGTCGAGCGGAGGATCGCCGTTGAAACGGATTTCCCAGTGAGGACGAATATCAACTTTGAACATGATGCGGGAATCGGCGCAGCGGGCGCCGGTCGAATATGGTGGATACAGCCTATTTTTACCTGCCGCCTGGCGTGCTAGGCTCACAGGGCGGTAAAGGTTTCGGAAAAAGTATGCTCTCGAGCAGGGCATCATATTAGATCAATCCGGAGGAGACATGGCCTTACCCGTCATTCCGATCGCCGTCGAGGGTGCGAGCCGGCAGCGCAAGCGCGCCGCGCCCAAGGGCCGGCAACCCGATCCCCAGGCGCTGCGCGCGATCCGGGACCTGCTGGGCGATGCCCCGCGCCGGCGCGACCTCCTGATCGAATACCTGCACCTGATCCAGGACGCCTGCGGCGCCCTGGCGCCGGCGCACCTGGCCGCCCTGGCGCAGGAACTGGGACTGGCCCAGGCCGAGGTCTACGAGGTGGCCAGCTTCTACCACCATTTCGACGTGCTGCGCGACGGTCAGGCGCCCCCGCCGGCGCTGACCGTGCGCGTGTGCGCCGGCCTGTCCTGCGAGATGGCCGGCGCGCGAGCGCTGCTGGACAGGCTGCCCGCCATCCTGGGCGCCGAGGTGCGCGTCCTGGCCGCCCCCTGCATCGGCCGCTGCGAGGGGGCGCCGGCCGTGCTGGTCGGCCAGCGGCCGGTGGCGCCGGCCACGCTGGAAACCGTGCTGGCCAAGGCGGCGGCGGGCGAGACCGGACACGTGCACGCCGGCCACGTCGACCTCGCCGCCTACCGTGCGCTCGGCGGCTACGCCTTGCTGCGCGATTGCGCCGAGGGGCGGCGCGATGCCGAGTCGGTGATCGCGGCGCTGGAGAGTTCCGGCCTGCGCGGCCTGGGCGGCGCCGGTTTTCCGGCCGGACGCAAATGGCGCATCGTGCGCGCCGAGCCCGGCCCGCGCCTGATGGCGGTCAACATCGACGAGGGCGAGCCCGGCACCTTCAAGGACCGCGTCTACCTCGAGCGCGACCCGCACCGCTTCCTGGAGGGCGCGCTGATCGCCGCCTGGGCGGTCGGCATCGAGGCGATCTACCTCTACCTGCGCGACGAATACCACGGCCTGCGCGCCATGCTGCAGGCCGAACTCGACAAGCTGCGCGCCGATGCGCCGCTGGATCCGATGCCGCGCATCGAGCTGCGGCGCGGCGCCGGCGCCTATATCTGCGGCGAGGAGTCGGCCATGATCGAGTCGATCGAGGGCAAGCGCGGCATGCCCCGGCTGCGCCCGCCCTACCTGGCCCAGGTCGGGCTGTTCGGCCGGCCCACGCTCGAGCACAATTTCGAAACCCTGCACTGGGTGCGCGACATCGTCGAGCAGGGCCCGGAGCGCTTTGCCGGCCACGGCCGCAACGGACGGCGCGGCTTGCGCTCGTTCTCGGTCTCGGGCCGGGTGCGCGAGCCCGGCGTCAAGCTGGCCCCGGCCGGCATCACGATGCGCGAACTGATCGACGGGTATTGCGACGGCATGCAGGACGGCCATGCCTTCTACGCCTACCTGCCGGGCGGCGCCTCGGGCGGCATCCTGCCGGCCGCGCTGGGCGACATCCCGCTCGACTTCGACACGCTGCAGCCCTACGGCTGCTTCATCGGCTCGGCCGCGGTGGTGGTGCTGTCCGATCGCGACAGCGCCAGGGCGGCCGCGCTCAATACGCTGCGCTTCTTCAAGATTGAATCCTGCGGCCAGTGCACACCCTGCCGCGCCGGCACCGCCAAGGCCGTCGCGCTGATGGAACAGCGGGTGTGGGATACGGCGCTGCTCGGCGAGCTGTCGCAGGTGATGCGCGACGCCTCGATCTGCGGTCTCGGCCAGGCCGCGCCCAACCCGTTCGACTGCGTCATCAGGTACTTTCCGCATGAGCTGGAACATGAGCTCGAACAAGGAGGGCGGCCATGAACGCCGGCCTGCAAACCGTCACCATCGACATCGACGGCCGCGCGGTCCAGGCGCTGCCGCACGAGACCCTGATCGAAGCCGCCGCGCGCGCGGGCATCGAGATCCCGCACCTGTGCCACAAGGATGGCCTCGAACCGGCCGGCAACTGCCGCGCCTGCATGGTGGAGATTGCCGGCGAGCGCGTGCTGGCGCCGTCCTGCTGCCGCCATCCGGCGCAAGGCATGAAGGTGAGCACCAACAGCGAGCGCGCCGTGAAGGCGCAAAAGATGGTGCTCGAACTGTTGATGTCGGACCTGCCCGAGCGCGCCTACACCCGCCACAACGAGGTCGACGCATGGGCGGACAAGCTCGGCGTCGGCAAGCCGCGCTTTCCGGCCACGCGCGTGCAGCCGCCCCTTGACACCAGCCACGCCGCCATCGCGGTCAACCTGGACGCCTGCATCCAGTGCACGCGCTGCCTGCGCGCCTGCCGCGACGCGCAGGTCAACGACGTGATCGGCCTGGCTTCGCGCGGCGAGAATGCGAAGATCGTGTTCGACCAGGACGACCCGCTGGGCGCGTCCACCTGCGTGGCCTGCGGCGAGTGCGTGCAGGCCTGCCCGACCGGCGCCCTGAGCCCCGCGCGCGGCGCGGCGATGGCCGTTCCCGACCAGCAGGTCGATTCGGTCTGCCCCTACTGCGGCGTCGGCTGCCAGCTGACCTACCACGTCAAGGACAACAGGATCCTGTACGTCGAGGGACGCGACGGCCCGGCCAATCACGGCCGCCTGTGCGTCAAGGGCCGTTACGGCTTCGACTATGCGCATCATCCGCATCGATTGACCAAACCGCTGATCCGGCGCGAAGGCGTGCCCAAGCGCGGCGATTTCACCATGGACCCATCGCGGGTGATGGAGGTGTTCCGCGAAGCCAGCTGGGACGAGGCGCTGGACGCGGCCGCGGGCCCGCTCGCGCGCATACGCGATGCGCACGGCGCGCGCGCGCTCGCGGGCTTCGGCTCGGCCAAGGGCAGCAACGAGGAAGCCTACCTGTTCCAGAAGCTGGTGCGCACGGCTTTTGGCTCGAACAACGTCGACCATTGCACGCGCCTGTGCCACGCCTCGTCGGTGGCGGCGCTGCTGGAAGGGATCGGTTCGGGCGCGGTCTCGAACCCGGTGATGGACGTGACCCGCGCCGAGGTGATCGTCGTGATCGGCGCCAACCCGACCGTCAACCACCCGGTGGCCGCCACCTGGATGAAGAACGCGGTGCGCGCCGGCGCCAAGCTGATCCTGTGCGACCCGCGCCGCTCGGACCTGGCGCGCCACGCGCACCGGCACCTGCAGTTCAAGCCGGACACCGACGTCGCCCTGCTCAACGCCATGATGCACGTGATCGTGATGGAGAACCTGGTCGACCGCATCTTCATCGAGAGCCGCACCATCGGCTACGCGGAACTGGCCGCCAACGTGGCCGCCTACAGTCCGGAAGCGATGGCGCCGATCTGCGGCATCGACGCCGGCACGATCCGCTACGTGGCGCGTTTGTATGCGACCTCGAAGGGCTCGATGATCCTGTGGGGCATGGGCGTGTCGCAGCACGTGCACGGCACCGACAACGCGCGCTGCCTGATCGCGCTGGCGCTGCTGACCGGCCAGATCGGCCGTCCCGGCACCGGCCTGCATCCGCTGCGCGGCCAGAACAACGTGCAGGGCGCGTCGGACGCCGGCCTGATCCCGATGATGTATCCCGACTACCAGCGGGTCGACAACGGCGACGCCCAGGCCCGCTTCGAGGCCGCCTGGGGCCATGCGCTCGATCCGAAACCCGGCCTGACCGTGGTCGAGATCATGGACGCCATCCTGGCCGGCGGCGAGGAGGGCATCCGGGGCATGCTCATCATGGGCGAGAACCCGGCCATGTCCGACCCCGACGCCAACCACGCGCGCGCGGCGCTGGCCGCGCTCGAGCACCTGGTGGTGCAGGACATCTTCCTGACCGAGACCGCCTACCTGGCCGACGTGATCCTGCCGGCGTCGAGCTTTGCCGAAAAGACCGGCAGCTTCACCAACACCGACCGCGTGGTGCAGCTGGGCCGCCAGGCATTGACGCCGCCGGGCGATGCGCGCCAGGACTTGTGGATCCTGCAGCAGCTGGCCCGCCGGCTCGGCTTGCACTGGAATTACGCCGGTCCGGCCGAGGTGTTCGACGAAATGCGCAGGCTGATGCCGAGCATCGCCGGCATTACCTGGGAACGGCTGCAGCAGGAGGGGGCAGTCACCTATCCCTGCCGCGCCGAGGGCGATCCCGGCGAGCCGGTGGTGTTCACCGACAGCTTCCCGCGCAAGGCGACGGCCATGCGCGGCGACGAAAGCGGGCGCGCGCGTTTCGTCCCGGCCGACATCATCCCGGCCGACGAGCGGCCCGACGCCGAGTATCCGCTGGTCCTGATCACCGGGCGCCAGCTCGAGCACTGGCACACCGGCAGCATGACGCGGCGCGCCGGGGTGCTCGATGCGATCGAACCGGATCCGGTGGCGCTGGTGCATCCGCTCGACCTGGATGCGCTGGGTGGCAAGCCGGGCGACGTGATCACGATCGCTTCGCGCCGCGGCGAAGTGGCGTTGTATGCGCGCGCCGACGAGGGTTCGCCGCGCGGTGCGGTCTTCGTTCCGTTCTGCTATTACGAGGCGGCGATCAACCGGCTCACCAATGCTGCGCTCGATCCGTTCGGCAAGATTCCCGAATTCAAGTATTGCGCGGTCCAGGTGCGCCTGGGCGGCCAGGTCGCACCGCAAGGCTCTTACGGTGGCGGCCAAATTCTCGGAAGCGTGGCACAATTGCAAACATGAACGGATCGACCACGCAACAATCCTTGCCGAGCTATCGTCCGCAGCTGTCCCAGGCCGGTGCGCCGCTCACCTACGAGGTGACGGCGCTGGACGAGCGCGGGCGCCGCTCCAGCCTGCACATTCCCGCCGAGCGCCCGCTCACCGTCTACGTCGACAAGCGCGAGCTGGTCACCTTGATGACCCTGGGCGGCGCGCCCGAGGCGCTCACGCTGGGCTACCTGCGCAACCAGCGCCTGGTGCGCGACATCGCCGAGGTCGTCTCGGTCCAGGTCGACTGGTCGGTGGACGCCGTGGCCGTGGTCACGCGCCACGGCATCCAGGACATCGAGGAACGCACCGCCAGGAAAGTCGTCACCACCGGCTGCGGCCAGGGCTCGGTGTTCGGCGGCCTGATGGACGAGGTCGACCAGATCACGTTGCCGCCGGATGCCCGCCTGAAACAGTCGACCGTGTACCGCATCGTCGAGACCATCCGCACCCAGCAATCGGTGTACAAGCAGGCCGGCTCGGTGCACGGCTGCGCGCTGTTCGACAAGGACGGCGAGCTGCTCTGGTTCGTCGAGGACGTGGGCCGCCACAACGCGGTCGACGCGATCGCCGGCCTGATGTGGCTGGAAGGCATCAGCGGCGCCGACAAGGTGTTCTACACGACCGGCCGTCTGACCTCCGAAATGGTGATCAAGGGCGCGCAGATGGGCATTCCCTTCCTGCTGTCGCGCTCGGGCACCACGCAGATGGGCCACCGCGTCGCCGAGCAGGTCGGGCTGTCGCTGCTGGCGCGCTGCAGCGGGCGCCACTTCCTGCTGGTCAGCGGCGCCGAACGCCTGGTGTTCGAACCCGAACTGCTGGACGCGCTGGAGGCGGCGCGTCTGGCGCGACCGCCGGCGCCGCCGGTGTCGACGGCGCCGGCGGTCGCACCCGACCTCGTACGCTGATGTCCCTGATCGACGCCACCCTGCGCGCTTTCGCCCTGCTGTTCACGGGCGACGCCGACCTGTGGCGCATCATCTGGGTCTCGCTCAAGACCAGCCTGGCCGGCTTGCTGCTGGCGACGCCGCCGGCGATCCTGCTCGGCTACCTGGTCGGCATGCACCGCTTCCGGGGCCGGCGCATCGTGATCTGGCTGGCGCAGGCGGCGCTGTCGCTGCCGACCGTGCTGATCGGCCTGCTGATCTACCTGCTGCTGTCGAACCATGGGCCGATGGGAAGCCTGCAATGGCTGTTCTCGCAGCCCGGCATCGTGCTCGGGCAGTGCGTGGTGGCGCTGCCGGTGCTGCTGGCCTTCACGCTGGCGGCGGTGCAGGCGCTCGACCCGCGCTACGCCGAGACCGCGCTGTCGCTCGGCGCCAGGCGGCGCCAGGTGATGGCGCGCGTGCTGTACGAGGCGCGTTTCGGCGTGATGGCGGCGGTGCTGTCGGGTTTCGGGCGCGTGATCTCGGAAGTGGGCTGCGCGCTGATGGTGGGCGGGAACATCGAAGGCCAGACGCGCACCATCACCACCGCCATCGCCCTCGAGACCAGCAAGGGCGATTTTTCCCAGGGCATCGCGCTGGGCATCGTGCTGGTCGCGATCGCGCTGCTGATGAACGGCGCGCTGATGCTGCTGCAGGGCGACGCCCACGCGGCGCGGGGCAGGGCGTGAGGAAGCGGACATGAGGGAGCGGACATGAGCATCAGCATCCATTCCGACATCACCGCCGGCCTGTACGCCAACAAGGACGTGCAGCCGCGCGACGAACGGCGCAAGGCGCTGCTGGGCGTGCGCGGCCTGCGCAAGCGCCACGGCGAACGTCCGCTGTTCGACATCGACGTGCTCGACATCGCCACCCACGACGCCTACGTGCTGACCGGGATGAACGGTGCGGGGAAGAGCACGCTGCTGCGCGTGCTTGGCGGGCTGGAGCGGGCCGAGATCGACAGCCTGCGCTTCGAGGGGCAGGACATCCTGCGCGTGCACCCGTTCCCGCGCGCGCTGCGCGAGGGCATCGTCTACGTGCACCAGCATCCGGTGCTGTTCTCGACCAGCGTCGCGCACAACATCGGCTACGGGCTGGCGCTGCGCGGCGTGGCGCCGGCCGAGGTGAGTGAAGCGGTTGCACAGGCCATGGCCTGGGCCGGCGTCGAACACCTGCAGGACCACGATCCGACCCGCTTGTCCGGCGGCGAGAAGCAGCGCGTGGCGCTGGCGCGCGCCAAGATCCTGCAGCCCAAGCTGCTGCTGCTCGACGAGCCGACCGCCAACCTGGACGGCCAGGCGCGCGAGCAGGTCATCGAACTGATTCCCACCCTGGTCGAGGCCGGCCGCAGCGTGATCGTTGCCTGCCACGACCGGGATTTGATCGGGATGCCCGGCGTGCGGCGCCTCAAGCTGCGCGACGGCCATCTCGAGTATCGCTGAGCAGTTCCACACTTCCAAAACTAAGAGAATAACAATGATTCAACGCCGCGCCATCCTGGCAGCCGCCCTGACGTTCGCTTTCGCCGCGCCGTTCGGCGCGAGCCCGGCCCAGGCCCAGCAGGTCAACGACAAGGTGCTGCGCCTGTCGACCACGACCAGCACCGACAACTCGGGCCTGCTGCCCTATCTGTTGCCCGCGTTCGAGGCCAAGACGGGCATCAAGGTCAACGTGATCGCGGTCGGCACCGGCAAGGCGCTCGAGCTGGGCAAGAACGGCGACGTCGACGTCTGCCTGGTGCACGCGCGCAAGCTGGAAGATCAGTTCGTGCTCGACGGCTGGGGTATCGACCGCCACGACGTGATGTACAACGACTTCATCGTGGCCGGCCCGACTTCGGACCCGGCCGGCGTCAAGGGTAACCACGACGTCATCTCGGCATTCCAGAAAATCGCCTCGAGCAACGTGAAGTTCATCTCGCGCGGCGACAACTCCGGCACGGACGTGATGGAAAAGGATTACTGGAAACAGGCCGGCACCAAGCCGAGCGGCACCAACTACGTCTCGGCCGGCCTGGGCATGGGCGAGGTGCTGAACATGGCGGCCGAGTTGAAGGCCTACACGCTGACCGACCGCGCCACCTACGGCGCATATAAAGCCAAGACGGGTCTGGCGGTACTGGTCGAAGGCGACAAGCGCATGTTCAACCCGTACGGCATCATCGCCGTCAACCCGGCCAAGCACAAGGGCATCAACAACAAGGGCGCCGAGCAGCTGATCGACTGGATCACCTCGCCGGAAGGCCAGGCCAAGATCGCGTCGTTCAAGCCGGCCGGCGAGCAGCTGTTCTTCCCGTCGGCCAAGCGCTGAGCGGGTTCGCCTGATCGTTCAGTCGAAACCGTAGCCGGCCAGGATGCGCTTGCCGTCCGGGCCCAGCACGAAATCGACGAAGCGCGCACCATCGGGAAAGCCCGGGCGCGCGCCGATGCCGTAGGCGCTGCGCACGTTCAGCGCGGCGGGAATGCGCACCACGGCCAGCCCGGGCAGGGCGCGCCGGGTCGATGCCGCGTTGGTGCAGTACATGACGTAGGCGTCGGCCTTGCCGAAGAACTGCCAGGTGTAGTCGCCCATCGGGTCGAGTTTCGGCGTCGAGGTGGCCAGGCGCACGCCGGGGCGGGCCAGCACGTCGAGCAGGTTGTCCGCGTTCAAGCCGAGCTGCGGGCGCGCGACCACGCACAGGTCGTTGTAGGCGAAGACGACCGAACCGGCCAGCAGGCCGGCCCTGGCCAGCGCCTCGGTATGTTCAACAGAGGCCGAGGCAAACACGTCGGCGGCGCGGCCGTGTCCGATCTCGTCGCGCAGGCTGCCTGCGGCCAGCACCGTGATCGTCTTCGTGTCCGGCTGGGTATCCTATGTCGTCATGCTTTGCTGCGCCATGGCCGTCCCGGTCCACGGCAGCGCCAACGCGAGCAGCGCCCGCCATCGTTTGCTTGCCATGCGCCTTCCTTGCCGATCAGGCCAGCGCGTGCACCACGTCCTCGACCTCGATCGCCTTGACCCAGTCGCGGCGCTGGTGCGCGGTGATGACGGTGCTGTTGGCCTTGTCGACCGGCGCCCATTCCGGGGTCTTCTGGCGCATCAGGGCCACGACCGGTACACCGACCGCGTTGGCCAGGTGCATCACCGCGGTTTCCACCGAGACGATCAGGTCGCACTGGGCCAGCATGGCCGGCAGCTGGAAGAAATTTTCGTTGGCGCTGAACAGCTCGGTGCGGTCCAGCTTGTTTTCGACCAGCATCGCCTTGACGCGGCCGACTTCCTGCGGAATCGCATTGACGATGAAGCAGGCGTCGCTCCACCCGGGCTGGTTGCGCATTTCAAGGATCAGCCGGGCCACGCGCTCGACCGGCCAGCAGCGCTTGCGGGTCTTGGCGAACGGGTTGATGAACACCAGCTTGCCCTGGCGCTCGTCGAAGCCCCATTCGGCCACGCGCGCGCGCGCCGCCTCGACGAAGCGGTCGGGAATGTGCACGAAGGGGATGCGCTCGCTCGGCGCGATCTGGACGCCGAACAGGCGGCGGAACCATTCCGCGTGCACGTCGCTGATGTGCGGCGCGCTGCTGCGGTCGGCGATGTCAGGATTCAGGCTGGCGTCCAGCTTGCGGAAGGTGAAGTAGTGATGCATGCCGAGCAGGCCAAGCGGCTTCTTGAGGCCGGCGATGAAGCCGCTCGGGCTGATCTCGCGCGCGAGATCGGCGTAGAAATGCGGGCGCAGGGTGCCGAGCGAGACCACGATCGGGTAATGCTCCTGCTGCGCGTCCTTGATCGATGCCTGGAACAGCTCGGGCGAATAATTCTGGTCGTAGACCTTGTCGATGAAATCGCAGGCGGCCAGCCAATCGTACAGCACGTTCTTTTTCAGGTGCGGCCATTGCGAGGCGTCGCTGGTGCGCCGAACCTCATCCACCCACAGATCCAGTTTCAGGTGCGGATAGGCACGCGCGAACGCTTCGAAACAGTTCTGCAAATAGGTATAGTCGCCCAGCGCCAGGTGGGCGATGAACAGTATCTTGTCCGACCTGGCGAGCAAGTCGGGTGGAATGAGAGGTAGATTCATTGTCTCTTACGGGTCGCCTGCCAGTTGTCACACCGACGCCGCCAGCATGTTTCGGGATTTGCGAACAACACTCCGGTCAGCTGGCCGCCGGCGCAAGCGCATCGCTCACGCTGGACGCTACCGCCGACTCTTAAAAATCCGCAAATTGTCACAAATTGTAGTCCAAACGAGGGTTTTGCGTTGCCCTCAACCATATTTTTAATAGTACTGTCCTGTGCGAGCAACATAACTGAACAGTATGACAAGCGCCCGCAATTCAGCCGTCGAAGCTGGCGTAAAAACTTCACATCAGGATAACGTCGTACTGTTCCTGATGATAGCCGCGCTCGACCTGCAACGAAATCTTCTTGCCGATGAAGTCGCCCAGCATGGCCAGGTGCTGCGACTCTTCTTCGAGAAACATATCGACCACTTCCTGCGACGCTAGGATACGGAATTCGCGCGGATTGAACTGCTTGGCTTCGCGCAGCAGTTCGCGCAGGATTTCATAGCAAATCGTGCGCGATGTCTTGACCTGTCCTTTTCCGCTGCAGGCAGGGCAAGGCTCGCACAGGATGTGGGCCAGCGACTCGCGTGTGCGCTTGCGCGTCATCTCGACCAGCCCGAGCGCCGAAAAGCCGCTGACCGACACCTTGGTGCGGTCACGTGACAGCGTCTTCTTGAGCTCCGCCAATACGGCGTTGCGGTGCTCGGTATTTTCCATGTCGATGAAGTCGAGGATGATGATCCCGCCCAAATTGCGCAGGCGCAGCTGGCGCGCGATGGCGTGCGCGGCTTCCAGGTTGGTCTTGAAGATCGTGTCGGCGAAATTGCGTCCGCCGACGAAGCCGCCGGTATTCACGTCGATCGTGGTCATCGCCTCGGTCTGGTCGACGATCAGGTAGCCGCCCGATTTCAGGTCGACGCGCCGGCCCAGCGCGCGCAGGATCTCTTCCTCGACCCCGTACAGGTCGAACAGCGGGCGCTCGCCGGTGTAGTGCTGCAGGCGCGACAGCACGCTCGGCGTATAGACCTGGGCGAATTCCACCAGTTTCAGGTAGTTCTCGCGCGAATCGACCAGGATCGACGCGGTCTCGTCGTGCACGAAATCGCGCAGCACGCGCTGGGCCAGGCTCAGGTCCTGGTACAGCAGGCTGGTGGCGGGCAGGGTACGCGCGCCCTTGAGGATCGCGCCCCAGGTCTTGCGCAGGTAATCGATGTCGGCGGCGAGGTCGGCGTCCGAAGCTTCCTCGGCCTGGGTGCGCACGATGTAGCCGCCTTTTTCCTCGGGCGGCAGCAAGCCTTGCATGCGCGCGCGCAAGGCTTCGCGCTCGGCTTCCTTCTCGATCTTTTGCGAGATGCCGATGTGCTTGTCCTGCGGCAGGTAGACCAGCATGCGCCCGGCGATCGAGATCTGGGTCGACAGGCGCGCGCCCTTGGTGCCGATCGGGTCCTTGATCACCTGCACCGTCAGGACCTGGCCGTCGAACAGGATCTTTTCGATCGGGGTCGGGGCGCCGTTGGGGGCGCCGCTGGCGCTGTCGTGCGGGCGCGCTTCCCAGATGTCGGCGACGTGCAGAAAGGCTGCGCGTTCCAGGCCGATGTCGATGAATGCCGACTGCATGCCCGGCAGCACGCGCACGACCTTGCCCAGGTAGACATTCCCGGCCAGGCCGCGCGTCAGCGTACGCTCGATGTGCAACTCCTGCACGGCCCCCTGCACCACCAGCGCGACGCGCGTTTCCTGTGGCGTGATATTGATCAGGATATCTTCAGTCATGAGGCCGGGCCGTGCGTTTATTGTTCAGGGTGCCATGATACACGCAGGCACGGGGCCGCAGGGTCACGGCAAGGGGATGCCGGCTTTGCGCAGCAGCTGCGCGGTCTCGAATACCGGCAGCCCCATGATGCCCGAATGGCTGCCTTCGATGTGCTCGATGAACAGCGCCGCCAGGCCCTGGATGCCGTAGGCGCCGGCCTTGTCGTAGGGCTCGGGCGTGGCGCAGTAGGCGCGGATGTTGTCCAGGCTGAGCTTGGCGAAGCGCACGTTGGACACTTGCGTGACCTGCTCGACGACGTCGGTGTGGTGCAGCGCGACCGAGGTCAGCACCTGGTGCGTGCGGCCGGACAGGCGTTCGAGCATCGCCACCGCTTCCCTGGCGTCGGCCGGCTTGCCGAGGATCTCGCCGTCGATGGTGACGGTGGTGTCGGCCGACAGCACCGGGCGCAGCGGCATGCGGCGCAGGTGCAGCGCGCGCCAGGCGAACTCGCCTTTTTCGCGCGCGACCCGCTCGACATAGGCCAGCGGCGCCTCGCCGGTGTCGACGTCTTCGCTGACGTCGACGCTGCGCGCCGGGTCCGAGCGCAGGCTGAACAGTTCGAATTCGATGCCGACCTGGCGCAGCAGTTCGCGCCGGCGCGGGCTTTTCGAAGCGAGGTAGATCTTCTTGTCGAGAGGTTTCATCTGCCTGTTGAGCTAGACTCGGTGGTAGGGATGGTTCTGGGTGATGGTCCAGGCGCGGTACAGCTGCTCGGCCAGCATCACGCGCACGACCCCATGCGGCAGGGTCATGCTGGAGATGCGGATCAGGCCGTCGGCGCGCGCCTTCAGTTCCGGGTCGAGCCCGTCGGCCCCGCCGATCAGGAAGGCCACGTCGCGCCCGTCCTGCTGCCAGGTTTCCAGCTGCTGGGACAGGCCGACGCTGGTCAGGTCCTTGCCGCGCTCGTCCAGCGCGACGATGCGCACGCCCTTGGGCAAAGCGGCTTCGATGCGCTCGCGTTCGAGCGCCATCGCGGTGGCCGCGGTCTTGCTGCCGGAGCGCTCGACCGGCTTGATTTCCTTGAGCACGATGCGCAGTTCGGGCGGCATGCGCTTGACGTACTCCGCAAAGCCGGCCTCGATCCAGGCCGGCATCTTGTGGCCGACCGCGGCGATTATCAGCTGCATGCGAACAGGCGCCTTGTCGTCGAAGCGATCACGTGCAAGGGATCACTCTTCGTCGGCGGCCGGCTTGATGCGGCGGATGACCTTCTTGGCCGGCGCTGCGCCTTCGCCGGCAGCGGTCTTGGCCGCGGTGGCGCGCTTCGGCGTGGCGGCCTTGGCAGCCTTGGCGGCGGCCGCCGATGCGGCGGCGGTCTTGGACACGGCCACCTTCACCTTGGCGCCGGTCGGGATCTTGGCGGCCGGGGCCTTGGCGGCGGCGCTGGCGCTGGTCTTGAGCGTGGTGGCGCGCTTGGCGGCAGGCTTGCGCTCGTTGACCGGCTTGGCTTCCGGCTGGTCCTGGGTGGCGGCCAGGTGCTTCGATCTGGTTTTGGGTGCGGTGGCGGCTTCCTGGCCTTCGGCGCTCGACTTGCGCTTGGCGGCGCCCAGCTTGACCGGCTTTTCGCCCCAGATTTCTTCCAGGCGGTAATACTGGCGGATCGCCGGCTGCATGATGTGGACGATCATGTCGCCCAGGTCGACCAGCACCCATTCGCCGGTGTCTTCGCCTTCCAGGCCGATCACGTCGCCGCCTGCTTCCTTGACCTTGTCGCGCACCGAGGCGGCCAGCGCCTTGGTCTGGCGATTCGACGTGCCCGAGACGACCGCGATGCGGTCGAACAGGCTGGTCAAACCCGTCGTGTCGAACAGGGCGATGTCCTGGCCCTTGACGTCTTCCAGTGCGTCGACGACGACCGTTTGCAGTTTCTTGATATCCATTAGCTCTTGTATAAGTTGTGTTGTTGAATATAGTCTAGCACTCCCTCCGGCAGGAGCGCGCCAAGGTCCGTACCCCGGTTTTCGCCGGGGTTGTCACGGTTCCCTGCTGCGCCTGCATGCAGGAGGGCGCGCACCTGGGTGGCCGAAATGTCGACCGCCAGCGTGTGCGCCAGGCAGACCCGGCCCGCCGGGCTGGCCCGCACTTCATCGGGCGTGGCGCGCCGCGCCGCCAGTTCCTGCGCCACCGCGGCCGGCAGCGCGGCATGGTCGAGCCGGTAGCCGGGGCGGGCGGCGACGCCGAAATTGGCCAGCGCAAACAAGTCGCGCCAGCCGCGCCACGTGTCCAGCTTCTGCAGCTGGTCGGCGCCCATCAGGAATACGATCGAAGCGTCCGGGCCGAGTTCAAAGCGCAGTTCGCGCAGCGTCTCGACGGTGTAGGTCGGGGTCTTGCGCACGATCTCGCGGGTATCGATCATGACCGCGAAACCGCTATCCTGGAAAGCCAGCTCGAGCATCGCGACGCGGTCCGCGTCAGAGGCTTCGAGCCCGTTGTTCTTTTGCCAGGGCAGGCCGGCCGGCAGGATGCGCAGCTCGTCTGGATGCAACAGCTGCGCGAACAGTCCGGCCAGCGCCACATGGCCGCGGTGCACCGGGTCGAAACTGCCTCCCAGCAGGGCGACGCAGCGGCTCGTGGTCGAACTCACCGGGCCAGCCAATCCCGGTGCGGAAGGAAGTCGGTGTAAAGCGCGGCTTCCGGGCTGCCCGGCTCCGGGTGCCAGTCGTAGCGCCACTTCACGATCGGCGGCATCGACATCAGGATCGCCTCGGTGCGCCCGCCCGACTGCAGGCCGAACAGCGTGCCGCGGTCCCAGACCAGGTTGAACTCGACGTAGCGGCCACGGCGATATGCCTGGAAATCGCGTTCGCGCTCGCCATACGGCCGGTCCTTGCGGCGTTGCAGGATCGGCAGATAGGCGTCGAGGAAACCGTCGCCGACCCGTTGCACCAGCGCGAACGAGGCGTCGAAGCCGAGTTCGTTGAAGTCGTCGAAGAAGATGCCGCCGACGCCGCGTGCTTCCTTGCGGTGCTTCAGGTAGAAGTACTCGTCGCACCAGCGCTTGAAGCGCGGATGCAGTTCGTCGCCGAACGGCGCCAGCGCGTCGTGGCAGGTCTGGTGGAAATGGCGCGCATCGTCCAGGTCGCCGTAATAGGGCGTCAGGTCCATGCCGCCGCCGAACCACCAGACCGGCTCCTTGCCCTCGGCCGTGGCCTCGAAGAAGCGCACGTTCATGTGCACGGTCGGCGCGTACGGGTTACGCGGATGCAATACCAGCGACACGCCCATCGCTTCCCACGCGCGTCCGGCCAGCTCGGGCCGCGCGGCCATCGCCGACGGCGGCAGGCTATGGCCGCGCACGTGGGAAAAATTGACGCCGCCGCGCTCGATCACGTTGCCTTCCTCGATCAGGCGTGAGATCCCACCGCCGCCCTCGGGGCGTTCCCAGCTGTCGCGCAGGAACGGCTTGCCGTCGACGTCTTCGAGCGCGCGTACGATGCGCGCCTGCAGGTCGAGCAGCCAGGCCTTGACGGCGTTGGGATTCGGGGTGGACATGTGGGAAAGGGCAGTGTTGAAAATCGAACGGGGGATTGTACACTGCGGCGGGGGATTGGGATAGGACACGGCGGGCCGTGTCCTAAAGCAGGCTCAGGGCTTGCGGCCGAGCGAGATCGCCCGGAACACGCCGTCCCTGAGCAGCAGCGCGTGCAGCAGGCCGGCCAGGATATGGGCGATCACGGTCAGGTAGAACAGCTCGCCGACCAGCGTGTGCATCGAACGCAGCAGCGCGTAACGTGCCACATTCGGTGCCACGTCCGGCGCGCCCAGCGGGGGCAAGTGCAGCGGCAGCGGGAAGCCGCCGGCCGACAGCATCGCCCAGCCGATCAGCGGCATTGCCAGCATGCAGGCGTACAGCAGCCAGTGCGAGGCGTGCGCGGCCAGGCGCAACGGCGCCGGCAGCGATGGCGGCAGCGGCGGCGTGCGGCCGGCAAGGCGCAAGAGCAGGCGCAGCACCGCCAGCACCAGCAGCGCCAGGCCGAGCGGCTTGTGCAGCGCCAGCAAGGTCAGGCGCCAGTGCGACACCGTGGCCACCATTCCGGTGCCGACCAGCAGCATCGCGATCAGCAGCGGCGCCATGGTCCAGTGCAGCAGGCGCGAAGCCAAGGAAAAGCGGGTCGGGGTCATTGTGCGCCTCCCTGGCGTGCATTGTTCTGGAGCGCCGCCACTTCGTGGGTGCGCAGGTTGTACGAGCGCGAGTACGCCCCGGAGCGCGCCGCCAGCAGCGGGTCGTTGGAAACCTGGATGCCGCGCGGCAGGATGGTCGGGTCGAAGTTGACGTCGCGGCAGGGGCCGTCGCCCTGGTCGATCGCGCGTTCCAAGGTCAGCACGCCGGCGTCGACCAGCGGGCGGTCGGCCGGCCAGGCACGCGTCGCATCGTCTTCCGGGTCGCCCGGCGCGGCCAGCTGGATCTGCAGATGCCAGCGCGCCGGACCCTGCGCCAGGCGCCGCAGCAAGTCGTCCTGCAACGCATTCTTGTCGGCCTTCTGGCTGGGCTCGAGCGGTGCGGCCGGCAGCTCCGGCGCCAGCGACCAGCGCACGGGGTGCGTCTGGCCGTGCGCATCGACGAAGCGGAACGCGTTGATGCTGTAGAACGCCGTGTTGAGCAGCGACGAGGTGCCCGGATGGGCCTTGGTCCAGGCGCGGAACGGCGCCGACTCGGGATGGCTGTCGAAGAACGCTTTCAGGCGCGCCGGATCGGGCTTGCCGGTGGCGGGATCGGGCCGCGACGCGAGCAGGTTTTCATAAAAAGCTTTCGGCGTGTTGACCACGAAGATGGGCGTGTTGTTCATGCCGGTGCGCCACTGTTCGCCGCCCGGCAGCTGGAACTCCAGCGCCAGGCTGCGCACCGGGCTGCCGGTGTCGGGCGCCGCCGGATTGCCGCCCGGGACCGCGAAGCGGCCGATCACCGGCACGCGCAGCGGCTGGAACACCGAGGCGCTGGAGTAGGCGCTGGCCAGGCCGCTGCCGTCGAAATGGCCGACCACGCAGATCCCTTTGGCGTGATTGCGGCGAAAGCCGGGGTGCTGGCCGAAGTCGGCCTGGAAACCGTCGATGACGCGCGCCGGCGTCAGGCGCTGCGGGGTCAGCCAGCCGGCGGCAAAGGCATAGCCGGCCGCCAGCACGGCGCCGGCGCCGGCGATGGCGCAAAGCGGCGCCAGGACGGGTGCATCGGGGCGCAAGCCGAGCGTGCGGCGCAGCAGGGCGGCCGGGCCGCCGGGGCGGGGAGGGACGGTCATCGTGGTCTTCAGCGAAAGTGATCGAGCCGCCATGCTAGGGCGGCGCGGATTACAGAACGATGACGGCAAGGTTACGATCGCGTCATCGGCGCCGGACCGCTCTTTCGGCCGGGCGCCGGCCCCGGAAACGACGACGGGACGGCGCTCGCGCTGCCGTCCCGTCGATGACCTGGTGTGCCTGGTCAGGTGCGCCGCATCAGCTGTGCACCATCAGCTGTGCTTCATGCCGCGCCAGCCGATGTCGCGGCGGTACTGGGCGCCGTTGAAATGGATTTTCTCGACCGTGTCGTAGGCCTGCTTCTGCGCCATCTTGACGCTGTCGCCCAGGCCGACCACGCACAGCACGCGGCCACCCGCGGTCTGCAGCGCGCCGTCCACCAGGCGGGTGCCGGCGTGGAAGGTGATCGACTCCGGCGTGTCGGCCGGGATGGCGTCGATGACGTCGCCCTTGGACGGGTTGTCCGGATAGCCGTTGGCCGCCATCACCACCCCGACCGCGGTGCGGCGGTCCCATTCCAGCTCGACGGCGTCGAGGGTGCCGTTGACGGCGTGCTCGAGCACGTTCACGAAGTCGCTTTTCAGGCGCGCCATGATCGGCTGGGTTTCCGGGTCGCCCATGCGGCAGTTGAATTCGATGGTCTTGGGCGCACCGTTGGCGTCGATCATCAGGCCGGCGTACAGGAAGCCGGTGAACGGGATGCCGTCGCGCGCCATGCCCTGGATGGTCGGGGTGATGATCTCGCGCATCACGCGCGCGTGCACGGCCGGGGTCACGATCGGCGCCGGCGAGTAAGCGCCCATGCCGCCGGTGTTCGGGCCCTGGTCGTGGTCCCTGAGGCGCTTGTGGTCTTGCGAAGTGGCCAGCGGCAGCACGTTCTTGCCGTCGCACATGACGATGAAGCTGGCTTCCTCGCCGCTCAGGAATTCCTCGATGACGATGCGCGCGCCGGCATCGCCGAAGCGGTTGCCGGACAACATGTCGTCGGCGGCCTGGTGCGCCTCTTCCAGGGTCATCGCCACCACCACGCCCTTGCCGGCGGCCAGGCCGTCGGCCTTGATCACGATCGGGGCGCCCTGCGCGTCGATGTAGGCGTGGGCCTGGGCGACGTCGGTGAAGGTCTGGTACTGCGCGGTCGGGATGCCGTGGCGGTGCATGAAGGCCTTGGCGAAGTCCTTCGAGCTTTCCAGCTGCGCGGCCTCGCGCGTCGGGCCGAACACCTTCAGGCCGCGTGCGCGGAACAGGTTGACGATGCCGGCGGCCAGCGGCTGCTCGGGGCCGACCAGGGTCATGGCGACGTGCTCGGCGACCACGAAATCGGCCAGCGCGGCCGGGTCCGTGATGTCGACGTTGACCAGGCGCGAATCGCGCGCGGTGCCGCCATTGCCCGGCGCGACGTAGACCATCTGGACGCGATCGGATTGGGCCAGTTTCCAGGCCAGGGCGTGTTCACGGCCGCCGGAGCCGACTACCAGGATTTTCATGCTTACTCGTCAATGACAGCGTTGGTATAGACTTCCTGCACGTCGTCCAGGTTTTCCAGGGCGTCCAGCAGCTTTTGCATCTTTTGCGCGTCTTCGCCGGTGAACACGGTCTCGGTGTCCGGCTTCATGATGACTTCGGCCGAGTCGGCCTTGAAGCCGGCCTTTTCCAGCGCATCCTTGACCGCCGGGAAGGCGTTCGGGTCGCACAGCACTTCGAAACCGCCTTCGTCGTCGGGGATGACGTCGTCGGCGCCGGCTTCCAGCGCGGCTTCCATCAGCTTGTCTTCTTCGACGCCCGGGGCGAACAGGAACTGGCCGACGTGCTTGAACATGAACGAGACCGAACCCTCGGTGCCCATGTTGCCGCCGAACTTGCTGAACGCGTGGCGCACTTCGGCCACGGTGCGGACGCGGTTGTCGGTCATGCAGTCGACGATGATCGCCGCGCCGCCGATGCCGTAGCCTTCGTAGCGGATTTCTTCGTAGTTGACGCCTTCGAGGCCGCCCGAACCGCGCTGGATCGCGCGCGTGACGTTATCCTTCGGCATGTTGGCGTCGGCCGCCTTGTCGACTGCCAGGCGCAGGCGCGGGTTCGAGTTGAGGTCGCCGCCGCCCATGCGCGCAGCGACCGTGATTTCCTTGATCAGTCGGGTCCAGATCTTGCCGCGCTTGGCGTCAGTCGCGGCTTTCTTGTGCTTGATGTTGGCCCATTTGCTGTGTCCAGCCATGTCGAAGTTCCTTGAACTGTGTTCGTCGTAATCCTCGACATTTTAGCATAGGGCCCTTTCCAAAAAACTGTCAGGGAAACAACAGCGCGGTGCCCCAGGCAACCAGGCCGAGTCCGGTTGCGCAGGCCAGCAAGTGTCCACCTGGCAGCTGCTTCTCGGCCAGGATAAGGGCGATCAGGCCGCCGATCACGGGCAGGTTCAGCACTCCGGCCGGCAACACCAGCGCCAGCAGCAGCCAGCAGCAGCCGGTGCAGTAGCGCGCATCGGTGACGCCCATCCGGAACGCACCCCGGACGCCGCCCCGCCATGCGGTCAGCACGAAGGCCAGCGGGTCGCGGCCGTTGTCCAGGCAGGCGTGCTTGGCCGGGGTCCACTGGTAGATCCCGGCCGCCACCAGCATCAGCGCGCCGACGGTCGGGTGCGAGATCGCCATCGTCTCGTCGAGCGCGCCGGCGTCGTGCAGCAGCCAGCCGGCCAGCGCCCCGGCCAGCGCGCCGCAGCACCAGACCGACAGTTCGCCCGACAGCAGCGCCAGCGCGCACGGCACCACCCAGCGTTCGCGCCGCTCGCGCTTGACGCGCGCGTACAGCAGCACCGAGGGCGCCGCCGCCGGCAGCATCATGGCGGCGATCACGGCCACCCACAGCGCAAGCAGCAAGGCCAGTTCGGGCGCGCGGTAGGGCGCCGCATGGACGGCGGTGCCGGTGCCGACCGCAGCCAGGCGTCCGACCCGGAACAGCAGGTAGGCCCAGCACAGCGCTGCCAGCAGCCCCAGCAGGGCCAGGACCAGGGTGCGGTCGGCGCGCAGGTCCTTGATGCCGCGGGCGCCGCTCATCGTGCGCGGTCCATGCAAGGTGGGTTTCCGGCGCCGTGGCGGCGCTGGAAACGGGCGCGCCGGGCCGCGGCGCGGACGGTATCGGCAGTGCGGCTGAACTTCATGCATTCCTCCTTGACTCCCTGCACGGAGATGGCAGGCGGCGGTTTGACCGGCCGGGCGCCGCCGCGTTCGCAGGCATCCTCAGCCGGTCTTCAGCTCATCGGCGGGATTCGTCTTACAATCGTCGAATGAGCAAAACTGCAATCGACACATCTGTCGCGCCTGTGACACGCCCGGCGCTGCTGGCCGGGCTGGCCATCGCCGTCGCCGGCGCCATCTTGTTCTCGACGAAGGCGATCGTCGCCAAACTGCTGTATCGCTACCACATGGATGCGGTGACTTTGATCGCCTTCAGAATGCTGTTCTCGCTACCGGTGTTTGCGGGCGTGGCGATCTGGAAGATGCGCACCGAAGCGCCGCTCCAGGCGCGCGACCGCTGGCGCCTGGTCGGCCTGGGCCTGATCGGCTACTACCTGTCGAGCTATCTCGATTTCCTCGGCCTGCAATACATTTCGGTCGGGCTCGAGCGCCTGATCCTGTTCCTGACGCCGACCTTCGTGCTGCTGCTGACCTCCGCCGTGTTCAAGCGGCGCATCGGCGGCGCCCAGTGGGGCGCGCTCGGCCTGTCCTACTGCGGGATCCTGCTGGTGTTCGTGCACGACCTGACGGGCGGGGCCGGCAGCATCGTCACCGGTTCGCTGTTCGTACTCGGTTCGGCGCTGTCGTATGCGATCTACCTGCTCGGCACCGGCGAGATGGTGCGCCGCATCGGATCGCTGCGCCTGGTCGCGTATGCGATGTGCGTCTCGAGCGTGGCCTGCATCGCCCAGTTCTTCATCCTGCGCCCGGCCAGCCTGCTGATCCAGCCGTGGCCGGTGTACGGCCTCTCGCTCGTCAATGGGATATTCTGTACCATCTTCCCTGTCTTCATGACCATGATCGCGGTGCAGCGCATCGGCGCCGCCACCGCCTCCCAGGCCGGCATGATCGGCCCGGTGTCCACGCTGTTCCTCGGCTGGGCGCTGCTCGGCGAGCCGATCACGGCCATACAACTGGCCGGCACCGCGCTGGTGGTGGCCGGGATCTACATGCTGTCGCTGAAAAAATAATCAACTCACTTTAGGAGATGGGGTTCGAAAACCGTAGCCAGCGGCAGCACTGCTGACCGAGAAGCGCAGCTGTACGGGAAGTACAGCGAGCATCGCAGGCCGGCAGGGCAACGCGCAGCAGGTTCGCGAGCCTCCAACGAAATGACCAAACCAAGACTTGCCCTGATCGCGCACGACAAGAAGAAAGACGACATGATCGCGCTCGCCGCCGAATACCTGGACTACCTGCGCGGCTGCACATTGTCCGCCACCGGCACCACCGGCGGGCGCCTGATCAACGAGCTCGGCCTGCAAGTGACGCGCATGCATTCCGGTCCGGTCGGCGGCGACTTGCAGATCGGCGCCCAGCTGGTCGAGGGCGAGATCGACTGCGTGATTTTCCTGCGCGATCCGATGACCCCGCAGCCGCACGAGCCGGACATCAACGCCCTGGTGCGCGCCTGCGACGTCCACAACATCCCGTGCGCGACCAACGTGTCCAGCGCGCGCCTGGTGCTGTCGCAGCTGATGGCGACGGCGCGCTGATTCAATCAGATAATCAGGAGCGAACATGGCGAAGGCGATCCGTTTTTCCAGCACCGGCGGTCCCGAGGTGCTCCAGCTGGCCGACGTCGAGGTCGGCGAGCCCGGCCCCGGCGAGGCGCGCGTGCGCAACCACGCGATCGGCGTGAATTTCATCGACGTCTATTTCCGCACCGGGCTGTATCCGCTGGACCTGCCGAGCGGGCTGGGGCAGGAGGGCGCGGGCGTGGTCGAGGCGGTCGGCCCGGGCGTCGAGCACGTCAAGGCCGGCGACCGCGTGGCCTACGCGGCGCGTCCCAACGGCGCCTATAGCGAGCTGCGCGTGATGCCGGCCGATATCCTGGTCAAGCTGCCGGACGCGATCTCGTTCGAGACCGGCGCCGCGATGATGCTGCAGGGCCTGACCGTGCAATACCTGCTCAAGCAAACTTATCCGGTCAAGGCCGGCGAGACGATCCTGTTCCACGCGGCCGCCGGCGGCGTCGGCCTGATCGCCTGCCAGTGGGCGCGCGCGCTCGGCGTGAACCTCATCGGCACGGTGGGGTCAAACGAAAAGGCGGAGCTGGCGAAGGCGCACGGCGCCGCTCACGTGATCAACTACAACACCGAGGACGTGGTGCAGCGCGTGCTGGAAATTACCGGTGGGGCCAGGGTGCCGGTCGTGTACGACTCGGTCGGCAAGGACACGTTCGCGCGTTCGCTCGATTGCCTGCGCCCGCGCGGACTGATGGTCAGCTTCGGCAACTCGTCGGGCGCGGTGCCGCCGTTCGCCCTGACCGAACTGGTGTCGCGCGGCTCGCTCTACATCACGCGTCCGACCCTGCAGAGCTACGCCGCCACGCGCGAACAGCTGGAAGCGATGGCGGCCGACCTGTTCGACGTGGTGGCCGGCGGCCAGGTGAAAATCGAGATCAACCAGCGCTTCCCGCTGGCGGACGCCGGCCGTGCCCACATCGAACTCGAAGCGCGCCGCACCACCGGCAAGACCATCCTCATCCCCTGATCCTGCCCCTCATACCATGCGCGAGTTCAGCGACGACAACGACCCGGCCGAGCCGGCACCGGTCACCCAGCCGCGCTTCGGCCGGCTGCTGGCGGTGCTGGCGCTGGCCATCCTGCTCATCATCGCCATTACTTTCCTGTCGGAGAAGTACCTGGGCTGAACCGAGGGCTGAAATCAGCTCTTCGGGTTCTGCTGCATCTCGATTACGCGGGCGCCGCCGTTCGGTCCCGGAAAGTCGTGGAAGGCGCTCTGCACCAGCGCCGGCATGACGGCCGGGGTCGATACGTTGCGGCTGATGTTGCGCACCGTGACGTCGAACAGGCGTTTGCCGTCGCCCGCCTGCTGGATCGAGAGTTCGAGTTCACGGTGGTAGCGGTGCTCGGTCTCGAGCTCGTAGGCCGGCATCGGGCCCCACAGCGGGTCGTAGAACGGGCTGTACCAGCCGCCCCAGTAGCGCCGGCGCCAGCCCATGTAGGCAAAGCGCGGGCTGTACGGATACATCGGCGCGAAGGCCGGGTAGGCCACCTGGGTCGGCACGTCGACGGTACGGAAGCGCATCGATACCTGCAGCGCCGGCGACTGGTTGGACTCGTGGAAACCGAGGCGGGTCATCTGACCGCGCACCAGGTTCTCGTAGCTTTGCAGCTCCAGCGTGTTGTACTGCTGGGCCACCGGCGCGAAGGCGTAGCTCTTGTCGGGCAGCTGGGCCGGCCATTGGTTGAAAGTGGTGACGTCGCTGCGGATCGTGGTCGCGCAGCCGCCGAGCAGCAGGGTGGCGCTGACCGCTGCCGCTGCAATCATCAAGCGTTTCATTTCATTTTCCTCTTATCTCTGTCGGTCTTATACAGGGAACCATCATATTCCTGGTGTTCTGTGTTCGTCGATACATTTACGCGCGGTTACGGGCTGTACATGGCGATACATGCAGATATCTGCAATCCGGGATGGGTTTTGCGGGCACGCATGGAAATCGTACGGAAACAGCGCAAAGGCTATTGGTAAAATAGGCGCTTCAACAACGGCTTTGCGGACCCCAACCATGCGCACCGATACGCCCCAGACCATCTACCGTCAGGACTACACCGCTCCCAGCTACCTGGTCGACACCGTGGAACTCGGCTTCGACCTCGACCCCGCCCGTACCGTCGTCGCCAACCGGCTGACGCTGCGCCGCAATCCCGACAGCCCCAAGGGGCCGATCGAACTGGTCGGCGAGGATATCGATCTGGTGGCGATCCGCATGAACGGCAAGAGCCTGGCCGAAGGCGATTACGTGCTCGATGGCGGGATCCTGCGCATCACCGGCGCGCCGGACGACGTCGCGCTGGAAATCGAAACCGTCTGCGTGCCAGAAAGCAATACCACGCTGAGCGGCCTGTATGTCTCGAACGGCAATTTCTACACCCAGTGCGAGGCCGAGGGCTTCCGCCGCATCACGTATTTTCCGGACCGCCCGGACGTGATGGCCAAGTACACCGTGATGCTGCGCGCCGACAAGGACAAGTACCCGGTGCTGCTCTCGAACGGCAACCTGGTCGAAGAGGGCATCCTGCCCGACGGCCGCCACTACGCGCTGTGGGAAGACCCGTTCAAGAAGCCGTCCTACCTGTTCGCGCTGGTCGCCGCGCGCCTGGTGTGCCAGGAAGAGCAGTTCAAGCTGGCCGACGGCCGCACCGCGCTGCTGCAGGTGTGGGTCGAGGACGGCAACCTCGACAAGACCGACTACGCGATGCAGTCGCTCAAGCGCAGCATCCGCTGGGACGAGGAGCGCTGGGACCTCGAGCTCGACCTGGACCGCTTCATGATCGTCGCCGTCGGCGACTTCAACATGGGCGCGATGGAAAACAAGGGCCTGAACATCTTCAACACCAAGTACGTGCTGGCCAATCCGCGCGTCGCCACCGACGTCGACTTCCAGGGCATCGAAGCCGTGGTCGGCCACGAGTACTTCCACAACTGGACCGGCAACCGCGTCACCTGCCGCGACTGGTTCCAGCTGTCGCTCAAGGAAGGCCTGACGGTGTTCCGCGACCAGGAATTCTCGGCCGACATGATCGGCACCGACACCGGCCGCGCCGTCACCCGCATCGACCAGGTGCGCACGCTGCGCCAGGCCCAGTTCCCGGAGGACGCCGGCCCGATGGCGCACCCGGTGCGTCCCGACTCCTTTGTCGAGATCAACAATTTTTACACGGTCACGGTGTACGAAAAGGGCGCCGAGGTCGTGCGCATGTACCAGACCCTGCTCGGCCGCCAGGGCTTCCGCGAGGGCATGGACCTGTATTTCGCGCGCCATGACGGCCAGGCCGTCACCTGCGACGACTTCCGCCTCGCCATGGCCGACGCCAACCAGCGCGACCTGAGCCAGTTCGAACGCTGGTACAGCCAGGCCGGCACGCCGGTGGTGCAGGCCGAAGGCCGCTACGATGAAGACGCGCGCACCTACACGCTGCGCCTGCGCCAGTCCTGCCCGCCGACCCCGGGCCAGAGCGAAAAGCTGCCGTTCCACATCCCGGTCGCGGTCGGCCTGCTGAGCGCCGACGGCGCCGACCTGCCCTTGACCATCGATGGCAAGGATGCCGGTACCACCGCCGTGCTGGAGCTGACGCAGGCCGACCAGGAATTCATCTTCACCGACGTGCCGGAGGCGCCGACGCCCTCGATCCTGCGCGACTTTTCCGCCCCGGTGATCCTGAAATACGGCTACAACGACGCCGAGCTGCTGCGCCTGTTCCGCAACGACAGCGACCCGGTCAACCGCTGGGAGGCGGGCCAGCGCCTGGCGATGAGCCGCCTGATCAAGCTGGCCGGCAGCCTGGCCGCCAAGAACTCGGTGGCGGGCATGAACGCTAGCGCCGCCACCGCCAGCCTCGACCTGGACGACGTGTTCGTCGAGGCGCTGCGCGCCATCCTCACCGACGACACGCTCGACCCCGCCTTCCGCGAGCAGGCGCTGCTGCTGCCGTCGGAAACCATGATCGCCGACCAGTTGGAGACCGTCGATCCGCTGGCGATCCACCTGGCGCGCCAGTTCGTGCGCGCCGACATCGGCGCCCGCCTGCGCCCCGAGCTGCTGGCGCAGTACCAGGCCAACCAGACCCCGGGCGAGTACAGCCCGGACGCCGAGTCGATCGGCAAGCGCGCCCTGAAGAACCTGGCGCTGGCCTACCTGTGCGCCGCGCCCGACGAGGAATCGATCGCGCTGGCGCAGCGCCAGTTCGACGAAGCCGACAACATGACCGACCGCGTCGCCGCGCTGTCCGCCCTCGTGCACGCGCGTGCGGCCGATGCGCAGGCAGGCGCGCGCGCGCAAGACGCGCTGCAGCGCTTCTACGAGGAGTTCCAGGGCGAGGCGCTGGTGGTCGACAAGTGGTTCGCGATGCAGGCCTCGGCCCCGACCACCGACGTCGCCGCCGTGCGCGAACTGATGACGCACCCGGCCTTCACGCTGCGTAACCCGAACCGCGCGCGCAGCCTGGTATCTACCTTCTGCGCCGGCAATCCGGTCGGTTTCCACGCCCCGGACGGCAGCGGCTACGCCTTCTGGGCCGAGCAGGTGATCGCGCTCGACGCGCTGAACCCGCAGGTCGCCAGCCGCCTGGCGCGCGCGATGGACCGCTGGCGCCGTTACACCCCGGCCCTGCAGGCGCACATGAAAGCGGCGCTGCAACAGGTGGCCGGCCAGGCCAAGCTGTCCAACGACGTGCGCGAAGTGGTCAGCAAGGCGTTGGCCAACTGAGTGGCCAACTAAAGCATTTAAAACGAACCAAGGAAGTTCATGAAACGTGTCAGCCTGACGCAATACCTGGTTGAGGAGCAGCGTCTCCACAACAACATCCCGGCTTCGCTGCGCCTCCTGATCGAGGTCGTCGCGCGCGCCTGCAAGACCATCAGCCACTCGGTCGGCAAGGGCGCGCTCGGCGACATCCTCGGCAGCGCCGAAACCGAGAACATCCAGGGCGAGGTGCAGAAGAAGCTCGACGTGATCTCCAACGAGATCCTGCTTGAAGCCAACGAGTGGGGCGGCCACCTGGCCGCGATGGCGTCCGAGGAAATGGAATCGATCCACCCGATCCCGAACCGCTACCCGATGGGCGAGTACATGCTGCTGTTCGATCCGCTCGACGGCTCGTCCAACATCGACGTCAACGTCTCGATCGGCACCATCTTCTCGGTGCTCAAGGCGCCGGAAGGCATGACCCAGCCGAGCGAAGCCGACTTCATGCAGCCCGGCAGCCAGCAGGTCGCCGCCGGCTACGCCGTGTACGGCCCGCAGACGATGCTGGTGCTGACCACCGGCAATGGCGTGAACTGCTTCACGCTCGACCGAGAAATGGGCTCCTGGGTGCTGACCCAGAAGAACATGCAGATCCCGGCCGATACCAAGGAATTCGCGATCAACATGTCGAACCAGCGCCACTGGCATCCGCCGGTGCAGCGCTACGTCAGCGAAATGCTGGCCGGCAAAACCGGCCCGCGCGGCAAGGATTTCAACATGCGCTGGATCGCCTCGATGGTGGCCGACGTGCACCGCATCCTGAACCGCGGCGGCATCTTCATGTACCCGGCCGACCTGCGCGACCCGGGCCAGCCCGGCAAGCTGCGCCTGATGTACGAAGCCAACCCGATGGCGATGATCGTCGAGCAGGCCGGCGGCGCCGCCACCGACGGCCGCGCGCGCATCCTCGACATCCAGCCGACCAAGCTGCACCAGCGCGTGCCGGTGTTCCTGGGCTCCAGGAGCGAAGTCGAGCGCGTCACCGGCTACCACGCCGAATAAAATAGTCGAGTCAGACTAGCAAGTTCCCCCGGATCTTTGCTAGAATACGGGTCCCTGCTCCTGCAGCAGGGTGAGCCGCTGTAGCTCAGTCGGTAGAGCAGCGCATTCGTAATGCGAAGGTCACCAGTTCGATTCCGGTCAGCGGCACCAGAATTCAGTCGTAAAGTAAGAAAGTCAAAGGGTCACATGCTCAGGCATGTGGCCTTTTTTCATTTCCGCCTCCACACCACCAAGCCCAGCCTCGCGCCGGTTTTTTTCATTCGCGCGTATGCTGGCTTTTCGATGACAAAACGGCCTTGAAACAGAGTTGATACGGCTCTGTTAGGCACCGCACAGTCCCGCTCGGCGAAAAGTTATATTTTTTCTATCGTGAAGTCGCATGTGTCTGACACAGCGTCACCAGCGAACGCGAGTGGGGTTACGCGGTGAACTTTTGAGCAGTTTCACGGTCAACGCCAACAGGCTTTGACTCAGTGCAGGCTTGGAAATCGCCGTTGATGTAACGCAGCTCGTTCTCGTGCCTTCGCTCAGTTGCGAAGGGATTCAGGCAAGATTGGGACAGGGTCCCGCATGTGGTAATGGTCGAGTATCGGTCACCTCCGCGTCGTCTACATTTTTACGAGGAATTCATCATGGATAATCAGAAGTCGAGCGAAGCAAAAGGCAGCAACGTCGGTAGCCAGAACAATGCAGGCAACCTGAACAAGGGCCCGCAAGGCAGCCAGGGCAAGGACCAGTCGATCGGTTCCTCGACCGGCAGCAGCACCGGCGGCGCAACCGCGTCGAGCACCTCGGGTTCGTCGACCGCCGGTTCGATGGGCGCGATGACGAGCGCCATCGGCGCGGGCGTCGGCGGCGCGAGCAGCCAGAGCGCAACCGGCGGCGCGGCCACCGGTTCGGGCGTGGGCGGCGACGCCAAGGACCTGGGCGCTAAAGTCCAGGACAAGGCCCAGGATCTGAAGGCGAAAGCCGACGACAAGGCCCAGGACGCGCACCAGGCCATCGACAAGGCTGCCGACGCCGCCAAGCCGCTGGTCGACAAGGCCGTCGACAGCGCCCAGTCGACCATCGACAAGGCCGCCAGCACCGTGCAATCGGCCGCTGACAATGTCCAACCGATCGTCGATCGCCTGGCCACCACCGCTCACGCCGGCGTCGACCGCCTGCAGGGCATGCTGAGCGGCGCAGGCTCGAGCCTGGGCGAGCGCCAGCAACAGCTGACCGACGCCGCAGGCGAGTGGATGGACGCGACCCGCGACTACGTGCGCGCCAAGCCGGCCACCGCGCTGGGCATCGCCGCCGCCGTCGGCTTCGTGCTGGCCAAGCTGCTGGGCGGCAGCCGCCGCGATTACTGATCGCGGTTCAAGATCGTCGGCTTCCGATGTGCGGAGCCGACCGATCCCGACCAACGAAGCCGGCCTCGCGCCGGCTTTGTCTTTTTCAAGCGCTCCCAAAATCCTTGACCGGCGCGGTAAACAGGCCGAAGCTGGTAATGCCGACGAGCACGGCTTCGATCCGTAGTGCACGCGGCGTCGTTACAACTGCTTACGGTTGAAACTTCGGATCGATCATCCAGCTCGGCCGTTCAGGTTAAATGGGCCGATGACCAGGAGCCCATCCATGCAACGTCGCTTTCCACTTGCCATGCTCGCTGCCGCACTGATCGCCTCGCTCGTTCAGCCGGCCGCCAGCGCCGCGTCTCTGAGCCCGGACCAGCAGGCAGTCCACGTACTGAACCGCCTGGCCTTCGGGCCGCGTCCGGGCGACGTCGAACGCGTCGAACGCATTGGCGTGCAGGCATGGATCGAACAGCAGCTGCACCCGGAATCGATCGCGCTGCCGGCGGCGCTCGAGGCCCGTCTGGACGCGCTCGACACGGTCAACCGCGGCGCAGGCGAATCGGTCGCGCAATTCATCGACCTGCAGCGCCAAGTGAAAGACGAGGACGAGGGCGCCAGGCAGCGCCGCCGCATGGTCCAGGCGCGCATCGCCAGCCAGGCCGCCGAGGCGCGCCTGCTGCGTGCGATCGACAGCCCGCGCCAGCTGGAAGAAGTCATGGTCGACTTCTGGTACAACCATTTCAACGTCTTCTCGGGCAAGGGCGTCGACCGTGCGCTGGTCGCGAGCTACGAGCGCGACGCCATCCGGCCCTATGCGCTGGCGAAGTTCCGCGACCTGCTGGGCGCGACCGCCAAACACCCGGCGATGCTGTACTTCCTCGACAACGCGGTCTCCTCGGCGCCCGGCGCCCCGGGCGGCAAAGGCAATGCCAAGAACAAGACCGGCGGCCTGAACGAGAACTATGCGCGCGAGTTGATGGAGCTGCACACGCTCGGCGTCGACGCCGGCTATAGCCAGAAGGACGTCACCGAGCTGGCGCGCATGCTGACCGGCTGGACCTACGACCAGCGCCGCCTGATCCGCACCGGCGAGACCTTCCGCTTCGACGCCAGGCGCCACGACCAGGGCGCCAAGACCTGGCTCGGCCACCCGATCCCGGCCGACGGCCAACGCGAAGGCGAGTATGCGCTCGACGTGCTGGCGGCGCACCCGGCCACGGCCTATCACGTCAGCTGGCAGCTGGCGCAGTACTTCGTCAGCGACGATCCGCCGCCGGCGCTGGTCGTGCGCATGGCCAAAACCTGGTTCGATACCGACGGCGACATCCGTGCGGTGCTCGAGACGCTGTTCTCGAGCCCGGAGTTCATGTCGCTTGACGCGGCCGGCGCCAAGTTCAAGACGCCGTACCAGTTCGTGGTGTCGGCGGTGCGCGCCAGCGCCGACCCGGTCGTCGACGTCGCGCCGCTGGTGAGCACGATGGCGCAGCTCGGCATGCCCTTGTACGGCTGCCAGACGCCCGACGGCTACAAGAACACGCAGGATGCCTGGCTGAACCCGGACGCGCTCACGCGCCGCATCGCCTTCGCCGCCGCGCTCGCGGGCGGCCGCCTGCGGCTCGCGCCCGCAGCCGCGCGCGCGCGCGAACCCGCGCCGGCGAACCTGGCCGGCAGCGACGCCGTCCCGCCGGCCGCGTCGCCGCCCGAGACGCCCAAGCCGGCGCCGCCGACGCCGCTCGACGCCGCACGCCTGGAGACCACCTTGGCCGGCGCGATCTCGCGCCGCACGCTCGACATCGTCGGGCGCAGTCCAGACAACCTGAAGGCCGCGATGCTGCTCGGCAGCCCGGACTTCATGCAGCGCTGAACGCGCCATTTGATACAGGAGAACGATATGCGACGCAGGGACTTCCTGAGCACGCTGGCACTCGGCGCCGGCATCGTGCTGCCGCTCGGGCGCCACGCCTGGGCCGCCACCGGCGACCCGGCCGGCCCCACACGCAAGAAGCTGATCGTGGTGATGCTGCGCGGCGCCGTCGACGGCCTGAACGTGGTCGCTCCGGTCGGCGACGAGAACTACCTGCGCCTGCGCCCGACCATCGGCCTGGGGGCGCCCGGCATGGAGGGCGGCGCGCTCGACCTGGACGGCTACTTCGGCCTGCATCCGGCGCTGGCCAGCTTGCAGCCGCTGTGGCGCGAGAAGAAGCTGGCCTTCGTGCACGCCAGCGGCTCGCCCGACGCCACGCGTTCGCACTTCGACGCCCAGGACTACATGGAGTCGGCCACCCCCGGCCTGAAGGCGACCCCGGACGGCTGGATGAACCGGCTGGTGAGCGCGCTGCCGGGGGCGTCCACCCCGAGCCGGCTGCTCGGCATCGGTCCGGTCATGCCGCGCATCCTGTCCGGCCGGGCGGACGCGATCAACCTGCCGGGCGGCGCCGGCGCCACCAAGGCCGATCTCCTCGACCGCCCGGCGACCGGCGCCGCGTTCGATGCGCTGTATGCGAATCACCCGCGCTTCGGGCGCGCGTACGCGGACGGGCGCAGCGCGCACAAGGAAGTGATGGGCGCAGCGGAAAGCGCGCAGATGCTGGCCGCCGACCGCGGCGCGCCGCTGCCGAACGGCTTTCCCGACGACGCCGCACGCCTGGCCACGCTGATGCGCAACGATCCCAGGATCCAGCTGGCCTTCGTCGCGCTGGGCGGCTGGGACACGCATGCGTCGCAGGGCGCCGCCACCGGCCAGCTGGCCAACCGGCTGGCGCCGCTAGGGCAGGGGCTGGCCGTGCTGGCCGAGCGCCTAGGGCCGCTGTTCGACGACACCGTGGTGGTCGTCATGTCCGAATTCGGCCGCACCGCCCATGAAAACGGCAACGGCGGCACCGACCATGGCCACGGTAACGTCATGTGGCTGCTGGGCGGCCAGGTCGATGGGGGCAAGGTGGCCGGCGCGTGGGAAGGCGTCGGCGACGCTGCCTTGAACGAAGGCCGCGACTTGCCGGTGACGACCGATTTCCGCGCGGTGCTGGCGCATGTCGCCGAGCGCCACCTGCGTCTTGCAGATGAGCGCCTGGCGCAGGTGTTTCCGGCGCTGCCGCAGGCGCAGCCGGGTTTGAAGCTGGTGCGCAGCTGAACGCCGGACTCGGCTTTGTCGCGCTGCCGCAAAGAATCCCATGCTTGCAGGAAGTCATCATTGACCTTCGCTCTATACGAGCGCATGTCGATACCGTAGTTTTACTGTATTGCGGTGCACAAAAATACGGATTATAGTGAACCTGTCTCCTCCAGTTTTTCTCCGAAAACCTGGATTCAGCCCGCAAACGATGCGGGCTTTTTTTTGCCTCATGCAAGCTGGCTGATCCTTGCGCCGCGCCATGGCCGGCTGATCCACACGCGCTAGGCTGGACGGGTATCCCTCACGGATACGCATTTTCCCGATCCTCGTCGCCGGAGCACGCCATGACCAAAAAGCCGAGCCATGTCTTCAGTCCTTCCCTCCGCGCCACCCTCAAAACCGCCAGCCTTGCGCTGTGCGCCGGCATGTTGTCTTTGGCGCCACTCGGCAGCCGCGCGGCCAGCCAGGGCGCACGCTACCGACGACGCGTCCCAGGTTGACCCGGCCAGTCCGTTTATCTGGCGACGCTGTCGATGTTCGGCCACCACGGCGCCTGCGGCACGCTGACCTATGCGGTGCCGCTCGGCGCCAAGCTCGACGCCGCCAACAAGGCGCAGGCGGCGTCGAAGGACGGCGTGCTGAAGCTGCGCGTCCTGCCGCTGCCGGACAAGGGCGGAATGGCAGGGATGGAGGAAATCGGCGCGGTCGAGCTGTTTGCGGTCAGTGTCGAGGCGTACTGAGGCCGATGCCAGCCGATGATGCCGGCGCCAGCCGAGGAAGATTCAGGCGCCGGTGGTTTCGGCGTCGTCGCCCTGGAAGGCGCCGGCACGCCAGGTCAGCACCAGCGTGTCGCGGTGGCCGCCTGCGCCGGCGGTCAGCGGCTGGATCGGCGTCGATTCGTGGATCACGGCGGCGTCGTCCAGCAGCAGCAGGGTCCACGGCTCGGTCATCGTGAAGCGCTGGCCTTTCGGGCCGTCGGCTTCGAACACGCGCGTCTCGCCGCCCTTGATGTTCTCGCGGCCGACCAGGATCACGGCGACGAAGTCGACGCCGTCGCGGTGCGCGCCTTCCGGCGTCGGGCGGCCGATGCCGTCCAGCGTATCGATGCGGAACTGGTGCGCTTCGACATACCAGGGCTGCGCGGGCCCCGCCTGTGTTCCCCTGGCCTGCGAGCAGACGTCGCCCAGCGCGCGCAGCAGCTTGCGCCAGGCCGGCTGCTCGACCGTGCCCGGTTCGATCGGCACGAACAGGCGGTGCATGCCGCCGTGCAGCGCGTTGTACTCGACCGGTTGCCAGTGCGCGCGGTGCGGGCTTTGCTCGAGCGCGTCGCCGCGGTCGATGAAGCAGGAGTGGCGCCGGCGCCGGTAGCGACCGCCGTCCTTCAGGTAGTTGTCGAGTTCCAGCCGGTCCCAGCTCGGGGTCAGCGCCGTCAAGGCGTCGAGCGGGCAGCCGGCGAGAAGCGCGACGTCGCTTGGACGCAGCAGGGCATAGCCTTCGCTGCGCAGCGCGTCGGCGACATGGGCCGGATCGGTGTAGGGCGGTTGGGGTTGCGTGGGTGCGTTCGATGAAGTCATCGCGCTAGCGTAGCATTTTTTGGGGGAGCCGTGCCGGCGCCAGGACTAAAAGCTCTTTACCAGCGTCAGCCGGAACGAACGCGATTCGACCGGGTGGAAATGGATGTCGTTCCGCGCCGCCGCTTCGCCGCGCAATTGCGAGGCGTAGTAGTAATCGATCGCCGACACCTGCCGGTTGGTGAGATTGAAGCCTTCGAATTCCAGGCGCAGGTCGCGGCTCACGCGGTAGCCGATGCGGCCGTTCAGGGTCGTGCTGGCGTGCGAGCGCACGCTGTCGTCCTCGACCAGCGGACGCGGACCGAACCAGCGCAGGCGCAGTGCGCCTTCCCACGCGCCGAGCTGGCTGACGGTCAGCGCCAGCTGGCTCACGCCTTCGATCGCTTCCGGAATCCGGTCCTGCGCCGGCGCAACGCCGCGCGAGCGCGCATGCGCGTAGGCGGCGTCGAAGTCGAGCGCCAGCCATTTCAAGGGCTTCCAGTAATTGGAAAACTCGATGCCGATGCGGCGGCTGGGCGGGCCGGCCTCGGTCGTGCCCTCGTCGCCGACGTAAGTCAGTTCGGAATCGAAGTCGAGGCGGTACAGCGAGAGCGCGGTCTGCATCTTCGGCACCGCCTCGAGGCGCAGGCCGACTTCCATGCCGCGCGAGCGCACCAGGCCGGGCGTCTGGCCGACGGCCTCGAGCGTCTTCGGATCGACGGTCGACACCGTGCCGCGCGCGTCGTTGCTGTGGAAGCCCTGGCCATAGTTGAAGTAAAGCTCGGCGCTCTTGAGCGGCGCCCAGGCGACGTTGAGCGATGGGCTGACCAGCGTGTCGGAGGTACTGCCGGAATTTTGCGCCAGGCTGCTCTGCACGCGGAAGCGGTAGTCGTCGGCGCGCAGGCCGACCGTGGTGCGCAGCACCTCGCTCCAGCGCGTCTGGTTTTCGATGAACAGCGCGCCGCTGGTTTCGACGATGTGGTCCAGGCGCGTGCTGGCCAGCGTCTCTCGCGCGCGCGTCTTGAGCAGGCCATTGAAGATGTTGTCGTTCTGGGCCTGCAGGCCGACAGTGATGTCGGAGACGATGCCGCCGTCGCCATTCGCGTCGCCCTTGCCGTCGCGGTTACCGTGATACGCGGTGAAGGTGTGGATGGCATTGACGCCGCCCGTGACGCGCCGGTCCGGCTGGGCGAACTGGTCGCCGTTGACCGGGTCAATCATGAAGTAGGTGAAGTCGGACCACAAATCGAGCTGGTTGCGGATCACATAGGCGCTGACCTTGGTGGCGGCATAGGCCGAGGTCCGGCGCCACACGCCGGACAGGCTGACGCGGCGCGCCTGCCCGCCGTCGCTCGGGTCGATCGCGTCGAAGCGCCCGATCCGGCCGTCCTGCACGGCACGCTCGGGGATCTGGTCGGTCGAGTTCCAGCGCCCGTGGTAAGCCATTGCGGTGACGCTCCAGCCATTGTTGGCGTAGCCGCGGCTGTAGCGCAGCACGCCATTCAGTTTCTGGTAATCGTCGCCGTGCGTGAACGGGCCGTCGTTGTGCAGCGCCTCGATCGCATACAGCAGCGTACCGCCGGCGCCGATGCCGCTCTCCAGGTCCGTCGACGCCGCCAGCGCCGTGCGCAGGTAGCCGTTCTGGCCGACGCTGACGGTGGCGACGTCGCGCAACAGGCGGTTCGCGTAGGTGATCGACGCGCTGCCGGCCGAGGCGAAGTCGCCGTCGCGCGCCGAGTACGGTCCCTTGCGGTAGTCCAGGCGCGAGGTCAGTTCCGGGATCAGGAAGTTCAGGTCGGTCCAGCCCTGGCCATGCGCATGCGAGCGCTGATTGACCGGCATGTCGTCGAGCCAGGTAGCCAGGTCGGTGCCGTGGTCGAGGTTGAAGCCGCGCAGATAGAACTGGTTGGCCTTGCCTTCGCCGCTGTGCTGGCTGACGATCAGGCCGGGCACGGCCTCGAGCAGTTCGCCGGGGCGGTACACGGTGCGCATCTCCAGCTCCTTCTGGCCGATGCTGCCGGCACTGGCCGAGTCGGCGATGCCGAGCTGGCTCATGCGCGAGCCTTCGACCAGCACGCGCTGGATCAGCGGGTCGTCGGCGCGGGCGTGGGCATGGGCCAGCAGGGCCGCAAGCGCGAGCGCGGTGGGGCGCGCGGTGGTGCAGGACATCATTGGATCAGCGGACGGATTGTTCCGGGCGGCCGGCGGTGAAGCCGAAGGTGCGCAGGTTGCCGTCGACGGTCAGGTTGACGGTGTTGACCTGGTCGGACAGGAAGTCGGCCAGCACGGCGTCATGGATCGCCGCGACCTTGCCGGAGGCCGTCTGCGCGGCTTCCTGGAACACGACCACGCTGTCGGTGTCGACCTCGATGCCGACCCAGTTCAGGGGCAGGCGCTTGCCGTCCGCGCCGGTCAGCCAGAACTGCTTCTCGACATACTTGCGCAGCACGGCCTGGGCGTCCGCATCGGACAGGTCGAAGGGACGTCCGTAGAGATTGGTCAGCAGCGCCTCGACGTCGTGCGCCATCAGCGTGTGCACGACCTCGGTGCTGCCGGTGTGGGCGTTGAAGCTGATGTCGGTCAGGCCGGCATGGAAGCTGTGCGCACGGGCGTCCACGCATGCGCACGCGAGCGTGGCGGCGAGCAGGGCAGGGAAGAAAGAGCGTTTCATGGGAGGGACCAAAAAAATGGTGCAGGACCGGCAGGGCGCTTGCGCAGCCCCGCCATCCTACACCATCGGCTTCAAGCGATGACGCTACCGGTTAATCGGCCTTCTGGGCATCGGTCGCGGCTGCGTCCTTGCCTTTGCCGGCCTTCAGCTTTTCGTTGAAGTCTTTCATCATGTCGTCCTGAGGACGCTGCGTCTTGAACAGCTCCAGGCGCGACGGCGTCAGCTTGCGCGGCCAGGCGTTGTTGCTGGTGTCGGTGTCCGCGGTTTCCCAGTACGGGTCCTGGGTCAGGCTGACCATGGGCTCGTCGGTGATGATCAGCTTGGTGATCTTCTTCGGGTTGTAGCGCCACACTTCGGCCGGGATGCGCTCGATGGTTTTCTTGCCGCTGGCGAGCTGGATCTCGAGCACCAGCGGCGTCACCAGGCCGCCCAGGTTGGAAAAATCGACCAGGTACAGGTGCTTGTTTTCCTTGAGCAGCGCCTTTTCCCAGTCCTCGAGGCCTTCGACCGTCTCGTTGTACTTGTTGCGGTCGCGGTTGGTGACGGTGTAGTCGTCGTGCTCGTTGTAGAAGTCCTTCAGCTCCGGATGCGAGTCGACGCGGCGCGGCAGCGTGCCCTGGTTGCGCTGGTCGGTGATCGAGATCGGCTCCTGGTCACGCAGCGCCTTCTTCCACGCCTTTTCCGTCTCCGGGTCCTTGCTGCCGATGGTGTACTCGGTGATGCCGTCCACGCTCACGTCGACGTGGTCGGTGGTGTAGAACCAGCCGCGCCAGAACCAGTCCAGATCGGTGCCGGAAGCGTCTTCCATCGTGCGGAAGAAGTCGGCCGGGGTCGGGCGCTTGAACTTCCAGCGGTTGGCGTATTCGCGGAACGAGAAGTCGAACAGCTCGCGGCCGAGGATGGTCTCGCGCAGCACGATGAGCGCGGCGGTCGGCTTGGCGTACGAGTTGTTGCCCAGCGCCGCGATCGATTCCGAGTTGGTCATGATCGGCACCTGGTTGGCGCTCTTCATGTAGTCGGTGATGGTGCGCGGTTCGCCGCGCGAGGCCGGGTAGTGCTCTTCCCAGGCCTGCTCGGCCAGGTACTGCAGGAAGCTGTTGATGCCCTCGTCCATCCAGGTCCACTGGCGCTCGTCCGAGTTGACGATCATCGGGAAGTAGTTGTGGCCGACTTCGTGGATCACCACGCTGATCAGGCCGTACTTGGCGCGCTTCGAGTAGGTGATCTCGCCGGTCTTCTTGTCCTTGGTCGGACGCGGGCCGTTAAAGCAGATCATCGGGTATTCCATGCCGCCCACCGGGCCGTTTACCGAAATCGCGACCGGATAGGGGTAGTCGAAGGAATACTTGTTGTACTCGGCGATGGTGTGGATCACCGCGGCGGTCGAATACTTTTCCCACAGCGGGTTGCCTTCCTTCGGGTAGAAGGACTGGGCCAGCACGTTGGTGGCGTCCTTCTTGAAGCCTTGCGCATCCCAGATGAACTTGCGGCTCGAGGCCCAGGCGAAGTCGCGCACGTTCTTGGCGCGGAAGTGCCAGGTCTTGGTGCCGCTCGCATGCTGCTTCTCGCGTGCCTCGGCTTCGGCCTGGGTCGCGATCACGACCGGCTGCTTGGCGGTGCGCGCCTGCTCGAGGCGCTGGCGCTGGGCTGCGGTGAGCACCTCGCCCGGGTTCTGCAGCTCGCCGGTGCCGGCCACGATGTGGTCCGCCGGGACGGTCAGGTCGACGTCGTAGTCGCCGAACTCCAGCGTGAATTCGCCGGTGCCCAGGAACTGCTTGTGCTGCCAGCCCGCCACGTCGTAGTAGGCCGCCATGCGCGGGTACCACTGGGCGATCTCGAACAGGTCGTTCTTGTCTTCGTCGAAGTGCTCGAAGCCGGCGCGGCCGCCGAGGATCTTCGATTCGTTGATGTTGTAGCTCCACTCGATCGAGAAGGCCAGCTTGCTGCCCGGCTTCATCGATTGCGGCAGGTCGATGCGCATCATCGTGCGGTTGATGACGTAGTGCAGCGGGCGGCCGCTGCTGTCCTTGACGCTCTTGATGTTGTAGCCGCCGTCGAAGGTGCGTGCTTCCAGCATCGTGCGCACGGTGTCGAACTTGACGCCGGACTCGGGCGTCGCCTTCGACCAGGCTTCGCGCGAGGGCAGGGTGGCGGTGGTGCGCGCGTCCGAATTCGGCTTGTAGATGTTCTGGTCGAGCTGGACCCACAGGTAGTCCAGGCTGTCCGGGGAATTGTTGTGATACGTGATGGTCTCGGTGCCGGAGATCGCACGCTTGGCCTCGTCCAGCGAGGCGCGGATCGTGTAGTCGGCGCGCTGCTGCCAGTAGGCATGGCCGGGGGCGCCGGACGCGGTGCGGATCGTGGTCGGGGTGGGCAGCAATTCGTCGAGTTGGCGGAATTTGTCGTCGAATTGGTCAGCCGCGATGGCGGACAGGCTGAGGCATAGCGCCGCCAGCCCGATCGGCAAACGTATCATGGTTACCCTGCGTTTTTGGTTGATAAGAAGAAAATATTCTAGTACTTACCGTAAGGACAGGGTTTCTTTGATTTGTAACAAGCTTGTTACATGTGCAAAGATCGAGCGAGTGTGGCGTTTAAGCGACTTTCGCCGATGTCGACGCGCGCGCATGGTGCGCCAAGCCCATATGGATGGGCGATCGCGATGCGTGGATGCACGGCGCAGGTGCGGCGCCGGCGCACAGCCCTGGCCGGGTTTTCGGGTGTGCGGTTCAGGCGCGCGCCGGCGCCACCGAGATCGCGCGCAGGCCGAGCGTGACCACGACGATCAGGAGCCCCAGCGCGATCAGCACGGTGTCGAGCTGCAGCCGCACTTGCAGCGCCACCGCGTAGCTGGCGGACATCGCGAGGATGGCGATGTTCTCGTTGAAGTTCTGCACTGCGATCGACTGGCCGGCGCTCATCAGGTGATGGCCGCGATGCTGCAGGATGGCGTTCATCGGGACCACGAAAAAGCCGGCCAGCACGCCGATCGCGAGCAGCAGCGGCGCCGCCAGCGCGACCGAATGCACGAACACCATGCAGCACAGGCCCAGGCCCATTACGATCCCGAGCGGCATGACGGACAGCGAGCGCACCAGCGGCACCGATTTGCCGGCCAGCGCCGCGCCGACCGCGACGCCGAGCGCGAACACGCCCTGCAGCATCGCCGCCTGGTCCAGGCCGAGGCCGAGCACCGTCTGCGCCCAGGCCAGCAGCAGGATCTGCAGGACCATGCCGGCGCCCCAGAACAGCGAGGTCACGCCGAGCGAGACGCGGCCTTCGCGGTCGCGCCACAGCTGCGAATTACAGCGGAAGAAGTCGCGCAGCAGGGCCCCTGTCGAGCGTCCCGCGCGCGCGTAACGCGCACCCGCGTCGACCACGGCCAGGTTGAGCAGCGTGGCCAGCAGGTAAGTGAGAACGATCACCGCGACCGCGGCGCCGACCGGGGTGTCGATCAGGCGCCCGAACGGCAGGCTGGCCTGCAGCCAGGCGATGGCGTGTTCGTTGGCCGAGATCAGCCCGCCCAGCACGGTGCCGAGGATCATCGACAGCACGGTCGTGCCTTCGATCCAGCCGTTGGCCGCGACCAGGCGCTTGGCCGGCAGCACTTCGGCCAGGATGCCGTACTTGGCCGGCGAATAGGCCGACGCCCCAAAGCCGACGATGCCGTAGGCAAGCAGCGGATTGGCCTTGGCCAGGATCAGCGAGCAGCCCAGCATCTTGACCGTGTTGGTGACCAGCATCACGCGGCCCTTTGGAAAACGGTCGGCGAAGGCACCGGCGAAGGGCGCGAGCAGGATGTACGACAGCACGAAGCCCATCTTCAGCAGCGGCGTCATCCATGCAGGGAAGGCCAGCGTGGTGATCAGGGAGACGCACAGGATGAACAGCGCGCTGTCGGCCAGCGAGGAGAAGAATTGCGCACCTACGATGGCGAAGAAGCGAGAATTCATGAAGGCTCGGTTGTCTTGTCGGACTGACCTTATATCATAGCCGCCGGGGGCGCTTGTTCCGCTTGGGGGCGCCCCCGGCTTCGTCAGCTACCGCGACGCATGCGCGCGGGCGTGACGTTTTGAAACGTCATCTCATGATTACTTCATCCAGACCGCGTAGTTGTTGCCCGAGGTCTGCAGGGTCCAGCCGCTGCCCGGGCTCCAGCTGTTCGGGCCGATCTTCATCGCCAGCTGGTGCGTGCCGCCGGTGACGATGGCCGCGTACAGGCCCTGCTGCGCCGACTGGATGGCCACCGCAGACGTCGAGGTCACGCCGGCCGCCTTGCGGGCCTTCATCAGCGCCGCGATCTGCGTCTTGAGGTTCCAGTTATAGATGTGCGGGTAGAACACGGTCGGGATGCCCGGGTGGGTCAGGACGTAGGCATAACCTTCCATGACCGAGCCGCAGGGCACAGGCCACAGGTTCTGGCCGCTGCCGCAGCTCTCGGCCGGGCCGGTGTCGTGGTTGTCGACGAAGGTCACCATCATCGCCGGCCACCAGCCGATGCCGCCCTGCGGCTTGCCGTCGGTGGCTTTCAGGCGCCAGTAGTTGCCGTTGGCGAGGGCGTCGTTGAGCAGGCCCTTGGTGGTGAAGTCGAAGGTGCCGCAGGCGTTGCCGTTGGCGTTGATCCAGTTCATCAGGCCCTGGCGGTGGGCGTCGATGTTGTTCAGGTCGAGCGAATCCCACAGCTCGCCGACGCAGAAGTCGGGCGCAAAGGCGTTCGCATACTGGCCGACGTAGCTCGCGCTGAAGCCTTTCACGTAGTCGAAGCGCAAGCCGGTAAAGCCGACCTGCTTGATGGTGGAATTGAGCCAGGTCTTGATGCCGTTCTGGACTTCGCCGACGTTGGTGTGGTCGAGGTCGCGCCCGCCCGAGAAGCCGTCGCCGGTGTCGGCGTTGCCCAGGCCGCAGTTGCACTCGTCGCCCTTGGCGATGGTGTACGTGGTCCAGTTCGGGTTGGTGAAGTCGGACCAGCCTGTGGTGCCAACGCGGTGGTTGACGACGATGTCGGCGATCGACTGCACCCCCTTGCTCCTGAACGCGCTGACCACGTTGGTCAGTTCGGCCGAGCTGCCGTAGTTCGAGTTGAGCACGTTCAGCTGGCGCGGCAGGTAGCCCTGCGACGCGCCGGAATCCGATGGCGGCGGGAACCAGACATGGGTGAAGCCCATGCCGGCCAGGTCGCCGACGTTGGCCATCAGGGTGTTGTACCAGTCCGGATTGGCGTAGCTGGACGAATTCCAGTGGAAGCCCTGCAGCATGATGGCGGAACTGCCGCCGTTCTGCTGGGTGGGCGTGGCGGCCTGGGCCGCGGACGTCATCATGCCTGCCGCGAGCAGGGCGGAAAGTAGGATCTTCTTCATTTTGTCTCCGATGTTGTACGGGTAAGGTCCCGGGCCAGCAGCGGAGTCGTGCAAAGATTACCGACTGCTCAGCCAGGTACTTTTACTACGTGTCGAGCCGTCATTGTGGTTGTTTCCTCGTGCTCGACAGGAGGATTGTTGAGCATGCGTATTTTTGTGTCAATCGGATTTGAGATCTGTGTGTAGTTTTAATACGCCGACCTTGATCGACGACAAGCCCGGGCGCGCGCGGCCCGGGCCGCGCCGGGTGCCGTGCGGGCAGGCGGGGTTCAGGGATGGGCGCCGCCGCTCGCGCGCGTGAACTGCACGTCGTAGGGGCCGGACAGCAAACGGCCGCTGTCGCCGCCCTTGTCCATGCGCAGTTCGAGCTCGCGCGAGGTCACGAAGAACACACTCGGCGACGCCGCGTACAAGGGTTCGAAGGCGCTGCCGCGCGCCGAGAACATCAGCTGGCCCTCGTGCAGGGCGATCTCGAAGTCGCCCAGGCCTTCAATCGCGTAGCGGCCGGCCAAGGCGGCGCGCCTGGCCGGGGCCAGCGCCACCGTCTTGCGCAGTACGGTCTGGTGGCCGGGCCATCGGTACTCCGCGGCGATGGCGCGCATGACGCCGTGGGCCAGCTCGCCGCCCTGGTCGCCGTTGGTCATCACGACCGCGCCGTCGCCGTGGCCCGTGAAGGCGTACAGCGAATTCTGGTAGCCGGCATTGCTGCCGCCATGGCCGAAGGACAGGCTGTCGCCCTTGCCTTCGACCTCGAAGCCGAGCGCATAGCCATTCTTCACCGGCTGCAGCATGGCGCGCGCCAGCCTAGGGGACAGCAGCTTGCTGTGTCCCGCCGCCAGCGCCTGCACGCCGAGCGCGAAGCGCGCCAGGTCGCTCGGCGTGGTCCACAGGCCGGCCGCCGCCAGTTCCGGGTAGACGTAGGCGCCGCCGTTGTACGGCTTGCCCTCCTCGTCGTGGGGCAGGGCGGCGCGCGCCGCCAGCGCCTGCGGCAGCGGCTGGGCAAAGCTGCTGTCGTTCATGCCCAGCGGCGCCAGGACGGCGTCGTGCATCAGATCGGCGAAGGGTTTGCCGCCGCGGTCGATCAGCGCCTGCTGGACGACGGCGTAGCCGCCGCCCGAGTAGCGCCAGATGCTGCCCGGCGGCGTGTCGATGCGTATCGGCTTGGTGTTGGCCGGCGGTGTCCCGTCGAGCACCTGCACCAGCGTCGGCAGCGGCGCGTCGGGCGCATAACCGGGAAAGCCGGAGACGGTCGTGCCGGCGGTATGCGACAGCAGCTGGCGCAGCGTCGCATGGCTGCCGGCGGGGCCGGGAGGCAGCTTCCAGCTCGTGAGTTCGCTGTTGATGTCGGCGTCCAGGTCGAGCTGGTGCGCATCGGCCATGCGCAACGCGCCGAGGGCGCTGACCGGCTTGCTGATCGAAGCTGCCTGGAACAGCGTAGCCGGGGTGACGGCCGGGCCGTCTCCGTAAGCCACGCCATAGCCCTTGGCCCAGGCGACCTTGCCGTTGCGGATCACTGCGACGCTGACTCCAGGCACGTGCAGGCGCTGCATCTCGGCTGCCAGCGTGCGCGTGGCCACCGGCTGGCCCTGGATGGCCACGGCCGGGCGCAGGCCTGTCTCGATGCGGTGGACCTCGGCGCCGTCCTGGGCGAACGAAAACGGCGCTGGCAACAGGGCGGCCAGCAGCAGGGCCAGGCCGGTTCGACGAAACGGGAATGCTGACTGCATGGATGCCCCCCATAGTGGTTGCTGATCAGTCAACCATTATGGATGGGGGCGATTTGGCTGGCAATAAAAAGCTGTCGTGACAAGCGTACGTTCACCGCTCATTCAAACCCACGCACCGGCAGGCTGGCATCGCGCTGGATCCAGTTGCGCGGCGAGTACGTGGTGCGCCCATCGGTCGCGTGCAGCGTGAACGCATGACGCGACACCGGCGAGCGGTTCGGCGCGCTGTAGTGCGGCAGCAGGCCATGGAAGCACACCAGGCTGCCTGCCTTGGCTTCGAGCGGCACGGCGCCGCCGTCGTCCGGCCAGGGCGTCGCATCCAGCTTTTCCATCGCGATCGCATCGCCGTCGCGCAGGAAGCGTTCTCGCAGCGGGCCGCGATGGCCGCCCGGTTCGACCCACAGGCAGCCGTTGTCGACCGTGGCGTCTTCCAGCGCGAACCAGAAGGTGGTCACGCTGATCGGGGTGGAATCGAAGAAGGTCGCATCCTGGTGCCAGCGCACCTCGCCGCCGATGCCGGGCTGCTTGAAGATGTACATCGACTGCCAGATCTGCGGCTGCTCCAGTCCCAGATCGCGCGCCACCGCCGCCAGCTTCGGATCGCGCGTGAAGGCTTCGAAGACCGGGTCGAGGTCGTGCATCGCGTGGCCGATCTTGTTGATCGACAGGGCCTTGGCCTGTTTCAGCTGGCCGTGCTCATCAAACGCTTCTTCCTCGAAAAAGCAGCGCACCGTGTTGTCCGAGCCGAGAAACCAGGCGTCGCTGGCGCGGGCCTGGTCGCGCGTGGTGAAAATCGCGCGCGATTCGTTCGGGTCGAAGGCCTCGACGATCTCGCCCGCGCGCGCGCGCAGGCGCGCGATGGCCTCGAACGGTTTGAAGCCGGGGATGACGATGTAGCCGTCGCGCTGGTACTGGTCGCGTTGTTCCTGGGTGAGCATGGCGGGGTCCGAAAAAGTGACCCGGCTATTGTATGCCGGCCTTGTCAGCCAGTCACGGTCCAGGCCCCACCGGCATACACGCGTTCGTCGTCCAGGTACACCGCATCGGTGACCGCGAACACGTCGATGTGGTAGCGCGCATCCTTGCGCTTGAAGCCGGGCTTGGCGTACACGCCGTGCTTGGCGCCCAGCGACAGGTGAATCCCGCACATGCGCTCGTAGGTGCCGATGTCGTCGACGCGGCGCTCGCGCGTGAAGGCGCGGTTCATGCCGAAGCCGAGTTCGCGCACCCAGACCTCGCCCTCGTCGCGGCGGATGATGGCCAGCACCTCGTCGAACTCGGGCGTCGAATCGATCGCCTCGACCACGCGTCCGCGTTCGATCACGATCGTGATCGGCTTTTCCGGACGATTGACCAGGTAGGACGTGTCGCCGAACACGTGGATCAGCGCGCGTCCGCCGACCGCTTCCAGGTCGGTCGCTTCGGTGAACACTTCGCCGATCGGGAACTGGCCGCCGACGTTGTTCATCGCGCCGTAGTCGCCGACGTTCAGCTTGGCCGATTCCAGCGGCGCGTCGAAGCGCAGTACGGTTTCGATACCATTCGCGCTGCCGCGCACCTCGGCCCGTCGGGCGCGGTCGATACGCGCCTTGAGGGCATGGCCGACGCCGCGGAAGTAGGCCGGGTCGTAGGCCAGCGATTCGATGTAGTGCTCGCCCTGCGCGCCCGGCATGCGCGACAGGTGCACGTGCTCGATCACCTTCAGCCCCAGCTTGAACAGCTCGACGCGCAGGCGAAAGCCGTCGAGGCGGAAGTTGCTCGACTGGACCAGCGCCACCAGGTCGTGCGGCGCCAGCGTCTTGAACAGGGCCAGCACCTGGTCCGGCGTGACGGCGTCGAAATCGACGAACTCGGCGTCTTGCGGCAGGTTGCGCCGATAGGCCTCGGTCAGCGCGCGCGCCAGGCCGGTGCGGGTGTCGTACACGACCAGCGCGCGCCGGCCGGGACCGTGTTCGAGCGCGATCGCGAGCACGTCGCGCAGATGGGCGGTGGCGGCGTCGATGGCGCAGGCGGGCAGCTCAGCGGTGGACAGCTCAGCGGTGGACAGGTCGGAGGCGGTCATGGCAGGTCGGATGGGAGGGCAACCCGGCATTATACGTCGCTCCGGGCGGCCGGCCGCCCCTTGCGGCAGCTCAGCGACGGCAGGCAGGCTTTGCTGCACAGTTGGGTTGTCAGGAGCGCATCATGTTGATTCTTAAGGGAAATTTTATAAAACTCATAGTCTGGCTGGGCCTGTTTCTGGTCTGCCAGTTCGCCTCCCGCGCCGAGGCGGCCCCGCAGCGCGCGCCGGACGTGGTCGCCGCCGAGTTCTACGGCTGGTACCTGGACGCGCTGAGCGCCGACCAGGACCCGCTCAGCGACCGCTACGCCATCTTCACCCGCTACGTGGCCAGGCCGCTGGCGGCCCGGCTGGTCGAGCGCCTGAAGAGCGGGCGTCCGCCCGAGAGCGACTACTTCATCCAGTCCGGCGGCTACCGCCAGGCGTGGCTGCGCGGCGTGCAGGCCAGGCTGGTGCGCCGGCAAGGTGCGAGCGCCGAGGTGCAGGTCACGCTGGGCCAGGAAGAGCGGACGATGCGCGTGCTGGCGCTGACCATGGTGCTCGAGGATGGCGTCTGGAAGATCCGCACCGTGGGACTCGCGGGAAATGACGTCTTCAAAAGTTCCGCTGAACAGCCTGTTATTTGATCCGCAAAGGATTGCCCAGCAGTCCTTTCGTGAACGGCGCGCCGTGGCCCGGACCGTAGCGTTATGCTTCCAAAAGCACAACAAGACGACACCGGAGCGAGATGGCATACCGATGGGAAACGCCGGCCAGCGTCTGGCTGGAAGACGAGCAGGACGATCAACGCGGCGCGCCAGCCGGCGGTCCGCGCACCGGGCAATTCAGCCTGGCCGCGACCGAAGGCCTGGGCCGCATCGACTGGGGCGCGCAGCAACGCGCGCGCCTGGCCGACGTCGCGCACCTGCTCGGCGCATCGCTGCCCACGGCGTGCGAACACGCGCCCATCTATCCCGAAGGTTTCGCCTTTTGCCCCGAGTGCGGGCAGCCGCTCGAACGCCTGGCCGGCCTGCGCGAGCGCCTGCCCGACTGGTGGGGATCCTTCGTCGACCAGGCCTTGCCGCGCCACGTGCCGCACGGCTTGCCGGTGACTTCGCTGGCACTGGGCGACAGCATCGAGGAGCGCCCGGCCGCGCCCGAGATCGGCCGCACCGACACCTCGATGCCGACGCCGCCCAACGCCCACTGCGTGTTCGCCGCCGCCAGCTACGGCTTCCAGGAGCAGCGCCTGCTGGCCCTGGCCCCGGGGCGCGGCGCGCTGCAGTACTGGGATCCGCTGGCCGGATCGTGGCACGTGCTGGTGCCGGAAGAGGGCGCGGCCGACCTCAGCTTCAGCACATCGGCGTATGGCTGGCTGCCGGAAACCGAGCCGCGCCGCGGCGAAGTCGCCTTGCTGCCGACCGCGCGCGGCCTGTGCCGGCTGTGGATCAACCCGGTCTCGGAAACCTGGCGCACCGAGACCATTCTCGCAGCCAGCATGGTCGCCGCGCCCGGCAGCATGCGCCGCCACGTCGCCTGCCTGGTGCGCGGCGACGCCGGCCAGGTCAAGCTGTGCACGCTGCTGCCCGACCTGACCCTGGCGCGCGAAGACGAGTGCGGCGCGCTGCCGCTGTCCGGCTGGAGCCGGCCGATCGGCTACGACGGCCGCCTGCACTGGCTGCACGACGCCGGCCAGCTGCTGTGGCGCCCCGGCGAGGCGCCACGCTGGCTGCCCTGGCCCGACACCTGGCTGCCGCGCCTCGATTTCGGCGGCCCGACCCTGAGCCGCGACGGCCGCATGTGGCTGATCGGGCATGACGGCCAGTCCTACGCCTTCCTCGAACTCGGCGTCGACAATCCGCAGCGCGAGCGCATCGACGGCGCACGCCTGGGCTTTGCCAACCTGCTGTTCCGGCGCGGCCACCCGGTGGTCGACGAACCCTGGTCAGGCGAGCATGTGGAGGACCAGCAGGAAGACGATGCGCTGGTGCTGCCGCTGCTGCGCAGCTTCAACAACAACCGCAGCCAGCCGAGCGGGCTGGTGCTGCGCTTCCACAAGTACACCGGCCGCGCCGAGGACGCGCTGGCCAACCGCGTGATCGCCCGCACCACGGTGGAGTGGATCGGCCGGCGCAACGTGATCCTCGACGAGATCGCGCGCCTGGCGCGGCCGCTCGACTGCGTGCCGTTCGTGTACGCCAACCGCCTGTGGCTGCACCACCCCGATTGGAACCGGATTCGCGGCTGGGACCTGGAAGCGCTGACGTGAGGCGCGCCGTGCTCCGCCTCCTGCTGTGCGTGCTGTTCCTGTGCGGGGCGGCGCGGGCGTTCGCCATCCCGCAAGTCGTCCTGGTGCAGAACTCGGGCTGGATGGAACCGTTTTATACCGACCCGAACTCGGCCCTCAAGCCGCTGGTGACCGAACTGGTGTCGAACGTGGTCCAGGGCGGCGACGCGCTGGTGCTGGCCTCGTTCAACCAGTCGCTGCCCGGCGCGCCATCGCCGCACGGCTTGCTGTCCGAGCAGGTCGACGCCGCCACCGTGCACGCCCACGTGCAAAAGGCGCTGGCCGGGCTCGACACCGCGCGCAAACCGAACGGCGCTGCGCTGGCCGACACCGACCTCGGCGAAGCCGTCAACGCGGCCGTGAACGGCGTCCTGCGGGGCAAGCCCGGCATCGTCTGGCTGGTCACCAACAACCGCAACAGCCCGAACAACGACCAGGCCACGGCAGCGCGCAACCGCGAGTTCTACGAACTGATCCACCGCGGCGCGGCGATCGACGAGGCGCTCGCCTTCCCGCTGCGCATGCCGGTGGCGGGCGCGCATTACCGCGCCAACGGGCTGATGGTGTATGCCTTCGCGGTCGGGCGCGAGGGCGCGCGCGCGCTCGACGGCTTGATCGCCGGCGGACGCGTGCGGCGCGTAATCACCGAGCCGCCGGCGCGCCTGAAGCCGCTCGACCGCGACACCGTGCGCCTGGTGCCGCGCCGCGTCGAGAACGCGCCCGGGGTCGAGTTCTCGATGGACCGCAGCGGCCTGCTGCACGCCGACGTCGCGCCCGATGCGCGCGCGCCCAGCGCCACGATCCGCTGGCACCTGGAGAACACGATCTACCCTTACACCATCCTTGATGCCACACTCAGCGCGAGCTCGACGCTGGCCGGCGAAACGCGTCCGATCGCGCTGCAAGGCACCGCGGTGCGCCAGCTCGCGCCCGGCCGCGCCGAGCCGCTGGCCTCGAACATGCCGCTGCCGGTCGCCCAGCTGCCGGGCAAATGGTCGCTGGCGGCGCTCAAGTCGGCCGGCTCGGCCTACGTGCTGCCGGGGCGCATCGACGTGCACCTGCAGGGCCAGCACCTGGCCTTGTCGCAAGCTTTCCGCGAACGCATGGCCGCGCTGTTCCCGGGCGACCCGTTGCCCGACATCTTCACGCCACCAAGTGAGATCCGCGCCTCGACCGCCAGCCTGCCGCTCGAGGTCAGCGTGCATTACGGCGCCGGCCCGCTGGTGCTGCTGATCGGCGCACTGGCGGCGCTGCTGGCCGCGGGTGTCGGCGCCGCCTGGGCCTACGCGCGTCCGCGCCAGGCCTGGGTCACGGTCGAGGACGAGCCGCGCAGCGTGCGCACGCGCGCGGGCGCGACCCAGCCGATTTACGACAAGGCGGGCCAGCAGGTGGCCCGTCTCAAGACAACCCTGTTCGGCCACCAGCTGATCGACCTGCGCGAAGGCGCGCAGGTACGGCTGGGGCGCTGAATCGATAGCCGACACGCCGCCCAAGAGGACACGAATGCCAAGCCCACAGACCCAGCCCAGCACGCCGAACCAGACGGCGCCCACCGACCCGGGCTTCAAGCTGCCCGGCCAGGTGCAGACCACGCCCGATCCGGCGCTGCCCAAGACCACCCCCGACACGGCGACCCAGCCGGTCGAGATCGCGCCCGGCGGCATGACCAACACCGGCGCCGCGCCGCTGCGCGACACTTCGACGCGCGACCTGGCGATCGGCGGAACCATCTTCGTGGTCCTGCTGGTCATCTATTTTTTCGTGCGTAACGCCTACGTGCATCACCTGGTGGTGCGGCGCGTGGCGCCGTCGTCGGCCGGCAGCGCGGGCTGGCTGCTGTTCGTCGGCCTCGGCTTCGTGTCGGCCGCGGTCGTGCTGGCGATCGTCAATGCGGCGCGCTACCTGACGCTGGCGATCACCGGGCCGCTGGTCGCGGTCGGGCTGATCGCCTTGATCGCGGCTTTTTTCATTGGCCGCCGCTAAAACCGATAACGAAAGACCATCATGGCAGATTTTCCCGATCCCGCGACCCTGCACCAGGACACCCTCGGCCGGTCCGAACTGAAGGTCGACCTGCGCCCGACGCTGTTCATCGGCGCCGGCGGCACCGGCATGGAAGTGATGATGCGCATCCGCCGGCGCATCCTGGCGGCGGTGTGGAACCGCAATCACCCGACCCGCGTCGAATCGCTGGCCGACTTCCCGGTCGCCCGCTTCCTGCACTTCGACCTGGACAGCCACGCCATCATCGACGAGGGCAAGTCGCAGCGCACCGATCCCTGGTTCGAGCTGGTGAAACTGAGCGACGAAGAACGCCTGGTCGAGCCGCTCGACCTGCCGCAGTACCACGAGTCCGACGACAGCCTGGCGCGTTTCCCGCTGATCGAAAACTGGATGCCGCTGCGGCCCAAGAAACTGCGCTCGCTCGGCATCGATCCGTCCAAGGGCGCGGGCCAGATCCGCGCGCTGGCGCGCCTGTACCTGTACGACAAATACCCCAAGCTGAGGGGACGCATCAAGGGTGCGCTGAATTTCCTGGGCAGTAACGCCGGCATCGAGCGCAAGGAAAACTACCAGCGCCTCGGCCTGCAGGTCGACACCTCCAAATTCCGCATCGTCGTGATCGCGTCCTGCGCCGGCGGCACCGGGGCCGGCAGCGCGATCGACCTGGGCTGGATCGCCAAGGCCATCGCCCAGCAGGAAGTCTCGGCCAGCCAGGTCGACCTGGTGATGTTCATGCCGACCGGTTACGCCAAGGCCAACAAGGAACGCACCGAAGCCAACGCCTACGCCACGCTGATGGAACTCGAGACGGCGATGCGCGACATGAACGCGCAGGTGCGCTGGATGGATCCGGACAGCGTGGTCGGGCGCGGCGCGCCGTTCGACGACGTGTATTTCGTCGACACCGCCAACCTCGCCAACAAGGCGACCATGGACGTCAAGGACGTCTACCAGATGGTGGCCGACACGCTGTTCGAGGATTTTGCCTCCGCCGATTTCGCCAACCGCAAGCGCTCGGTCGCGGTCAACCAGCAGCAGCACAAGCTCGGCCCCTACAACCCGCGCGTGCCGGAAGCGCGCTTCGGCGACATGCGCCTGTCCTACTCGAAGGTCTACTCCGCCTTCGGCCAGGCCGTGCTCGACACCCAGCAAAGCCTGCGCGACGACATCCGCGCCTACGAGCTGGCGGGGCTGATGGTCAAGGCCTTCTTCGGCATGGCCGGCAGCGATGGCGTCGGAGTCGGCAACACGGCGCGGCGCGCCGGCGACGCCGAACGCGACGCCTTCATGCGCGACCAGCTGGCGATGGGTGAACACCCGTTTGCCGAGTTCCCCGACTTCCGCAAAGGCACGGTCGACGTCACGCCGTTCAACGAGTATGCGCTCACCGATGCGCTGCTGATGGACCGCGACGGACGCTCGCTGCTGGAACGCGTCGAGAGCAAGGTGCAGCTCGAGATCGACCGCATCATGGCCTCGTACGACCTCAAGTTGTGGCGCGAGAAGGTGGTCGAGCTGCTGCCCAACCTCGAGCGCGATGCGATCCGCGAAGCCGGCGCCACCGCCGAAACCAGCGAAGACCGCATCAAACGCCACACCGGCGAATTGCTGGCCCAGCTGCGCCTGAACGTGCGCGGCCGGCTGTACATGCTGCTCGACGACCGCAAGCAGGGCGGCCTCGAATTCGTGCTGTCGCTGCTCGAGCAGGTCAAGGCGCGTCTGGCCCAGCGCGACATCGCCAGCGCGCAGCGCAACGGCAAGCGCTACCGCGACGTGCGCGATGCGCTGCGCACGCGCCAGGTCGAGGAATCGCTGAATCACCTGTCGCAGGCCGCCGGGCGCCTGTTCGGCAAGGACGCGCAGGCGCGCGAGGTGATGAACCACCTGAAGCGCGACATCGCCGACTTCCTGCGTTTCCACCTGCTGGCGGTGGCGGCGGGGCAGTCGATCGAGGTGATGCAGTCGATGTCCGGCTGGCTGGGTGATCCGCTCAGCGTCGACGAGCACGGCCAGGCGCAGTGGAGCGGCATCGCCGGCGAGTTCCAGGAAGGGCGCCGCGCGGTGCAGGCGATGCTGGCGGCCGCCGACCAGCGTATCGGCCAGCTGCGCTCGGACGCGCGCGTCGAGCACGCGACCACGATCAAGCTCGGCGCCGACACGCTGCCCGAGCCGCCCAAGCTCACGGGCGACGTCAGCGGCTGGGCGGAAGAGGTGATGGTCGAATTCGGCGGCTCGGCGCGCCTGTTCCAGCAGCTCGGTGACGAGCGCCTGCGCGCCGACCTGCTGCTCAAGCTGTTCCGCCGCGCGCAGCTGCAGCTGGCCGCCGGGCGCGCGGCCGGCGGCAATGCACAGGCGAGCAATGCGCCGTCGCAGGACCCGCTGCTGGAGCGTCTCAACGCCATGTCGCCGCAGGAGCGCCACCGCGTGTTCAGCGAATGGATCCGCAGCAGCATGCCCTGGATTAACGCGCGCTTCTCGGCCGAGTTCACGCCCAGCGCCGACCAGTTCAAGTGTTTTGTGGGCGTGGGTGACCCGGCCGCCTGGCGCAAGCTGGAGCCGGAGATCCGCGCCGCGGTCCCGACCGGCTACTTCCAGGGCGACGCGGTGGCCATCGTCAACACCGGCGTCGCCGGCAGGGCGGTGTGCTACATCGAGCTGTCCGGCTACCCGATGACGGTGCTGCGCGGCCTGCCGACCTGGCGCGCCTCGTACCAGATCGAGAACCCCAAGATCCCGACCCACCTGCACTTCGATTCGACCCGGTTCCGTCACCCGATCTCGCCGTCGATGGACGAACTGAACCGCCTGGCCGACGACTACGAATGGTTCCTCTCGGCGATCGCGCTCGGCGTGGTGCGGCGCAAGCAGGACGCGGGCGACCGTGAAGCGGCGTTCCAGCCGCGCGGGCAGTACCTGTTCGAAGTCGAGCCGGGTTCGGGCGAATGGCTCCAGATCGGCAACGAGTACGCGATCCGCTCGAACGGGCTGCCGCCATACTACCGCGAGCAGGTGATCGCCGCCGTGCAGCAGCGCTTGAAAGCCATGGGGCCGTACCGCTTCGCGCTGCTGGCCGCGCTGATGCGCCACTACCAGCTGCGCGTGTACGAGCCGCGCCTGGAAGTCGACGAGACCGGCGCCCAGCTGCCGTCGCCGTCGCTGCCCAACATCACCGCGCGCCGCCTGTACGAGCAATGGATGCGGCGCGCCACCGCGCTCGATCCGAATCTGTCGCCGGCCCAGGTCGAGGCCGCGTTGGCGCAACTGGACGCCTGGAGCGAGAGCGTGCCCGATTCGGCCAGCGACGCTTATCAGTGGGAAGTCGAGCGCCCGGTCGACAAGCGCGTGATCCGCGCCGAATTCCTGGCCTCGGACGCACGTGCGGCGTCGGCGCTGGAGCGGCGCACGCATGCGAATGGTGCGCCGCTGCAGGGGGCGGCCGCGGCAGCTTCAGGCGCGGCGACGGAGGCGGGAACACCGGTCGCTGCGCTCGGTCCGGCCACCTTCCTGGTCGGCGCCACGCCGATCGCGGCGCGCTACAAGCTGTTCGTCGGCGGCGCCCAGCGCGGGCCGTTCGCGCTCGAAGAGGTGCTGCAGCAGCTGATGCGCGGCGAGATCGACGCCGCCACGCGCATCTGGAACATGGCCTGGAATCCGCGCCAGGACAAGTGGAAGACGGTCGGCGAGATGCCCGAACTGGCCGCGGCGTTCGACACCGCGATTCCCGATCCGGACGACGGCAGCGTCCCGGACCCGGAATAAGGGAGCGCCGTGCAAGAGGATACGATCTACCGCTGCGTCAACCCGGCCTGCGCGCGCCTGATGCCGCGCCCGGTGAAATTCTGCCCCTGGTGCGGCACGGCCCAGGCCACGGGGCAGGCGCCGGCGCGCGATGAGGGACCGGCTGCGGCTGGTTCAACGACTGCTTCAATGGCAGCTTCAACGGCGGCGGCTGCGATGGCTGCAACGACTGCTTCAACCGCGGCGGCAACGGCGGCGGCGGCGGCGCGGGAGGCGGTCGCACCGGCCGGCATGCGTGGTGCCAGCGGGCGCGAAAGCTGGTCGGACGCGCCCGTCGCGCCGCCATCCACAGGCATCGGCGCGGAGCGGGGGCCGGCCGAGCGCGAGGCCGCCCGCACCGACTCGGCCGCAGCGACCGCAGCAGCCGGCACCGCCGCCGCGCGCGCCGGCCTCGCGGGCGCGGACACGCGCGCAGGCGCCGGCACGGACGCGCGCTCGGGCGCTCAGGCAGGCGCTCAGGCAGGCGCAGGCGCAGGCGCACGCCCGGACGCGCAGGCGCGCGCGCGTGGCGGCCTGGGCACGCTGTTCGGCCATGGCGCACGCACCCCGGACGCGCAGCCGGGCGAGAGCGTGCCGCGCCCGCCGATCCCGCCGCGTCCGGCCACGCCGCAGCGCACGCCGATCCGGCTGCGCTGGTGGCTGCTGGTGCTGCTGATCCTGTGGGGCGTGTGGATGGTGGCGCGGCCCAACTCGGGCAGGAAGATCGAGCAGCGCATCGACCATGCGATCGCGCTGGCGCAGGAATGCAAGGCGCGCGACGCCCAGAACGAACTGATCGCCCTGCGCAAGACGCGCGCGACCGATGCCCAGCTGGAGCGCCTGCAGACGGCGCTGAACGAGGGCGCCGCAGCCTGCACGCGCAAGCGTCAACGCGACAAAGCGTGGCAGGATGCCAGCAGCAGCGCCGAGGCGGCCCTGGCCGAGCAGAACCCCGATCGTGCGCGGGCGCGCCTGCAAGCCTTCACGCGCCGCTGGGGCGAGGACGAACGCGCGCGTGCGCTGCGTTCGCGCATCGACGACGCGAGCCATCCGCTGGCGGCGCCGGAAGGGTAAGGGCGGGCGCGTCACGATCCGGTCATATTGTCGCCGTATCGTATTTGTCTCGATGACAAGACGAAGGATGCAAGCCATGACCGGATTCGACAGGCGCCCGCTCGCCGCTTTTGCCCTGCCGCTGCTCGTCGCGCCACTGGCCGCGCTGCTGGCCAGCTGCGGCACGCCCAGCGACGACGAAGCCAGCAAGGACGCCTATCTGCAGTACCGCTGGGTGGTCATGGGCGACGGCGGCACGCCGTTGGCGCGCGTCGCGACCCGCTATGCGAGCTGCCCGATGATCGGCATCGACGGCACCGTCACGCGCATGAGCCTGCGCGCCGCCGCCGGCACCGCGGCGCAGCGCACGACCGCCAGCGCCGCCGCCGATTCCAAGCCGTCGGCGTTTCCGGTCAACGTCTGCGAAGCGTCGCTGCCGGCCGGCGCCAGGCAGGTGGTGATCGGCACCCAGGCATTGCCGCTGCCGAAGGCCGATCCGCAGCGCATCCTGATCCTGGCCGACACCGGCTGCCGCCTCAAGAAAGCCGACAATGCCTACCAGTCGTGCAACGACGGCGACGCCTGGCCGCTGGCGCAGATCGCCACGACCGCGGCCAGGATGCAGCCCGACCTGGTGCTGCACATCGGCGACTACCACTACCGCGAAAACGCCTGCCCGTCCGACATCGCCGGCTGCCAGGGCACGCCGTGGGGCTATGGCTGGGATACCTGGGAAGCCGACCTGTTCAAACCGGCCGCGCCGCTGATGGCGGCCGCCCCGTGGATCGTCGTGCGCGGCAACCACGAGGAATGCGCGCGCGCCGGCCAGGGCTGGTTCCGCTTCCTCGACACCCAACCCTACGGCGCCCAGCGCAGCTGCGACGACCCGGCCAACGACAACGCCGCCAACTACAGCGCGCCGTACGCGGTCCCGCTGGGCAGCGACACCCAGGTCATCGTGTTCGATTCGGCCAAGGCCGGCAAGGCGGCGCTGCCGACCAGCGATCCGCAGTTCAAGGCTTACCAGGACGAGTTCAAGACCGTGGCGAAGCTGGCCGCGAAAGCCAGGATCACCAGCCTGTTCGTCAACCACCACCCGATCCTCGGCTACACGCCGGTGGCGGGCGCCGCGCCGCAGGGCGGCAATGCGGCACTGCTGTCGGTGATGCAGAACGTGAACCCGAGCGCATACTACCCGGCCGGCGTGGCGCTGGCGCTGCACGGCCACGTGCACGACTTTCAGGCGCTGAACTTCAGCTCGAACCATCCGGCGACGCTCGTGAGCGGCAACGGCGGCGACAACCTGGACGTCGCGCTGCCGGATCCGTTCCCGGCGAGCGTCGGCCCGGCGCCGGGCGTGACCGTCGACCGCGTCACGCACAGCAGCACCTTCGGCTTCATGATGATGGAGCGCAGCGGCACCAGCTGGACCTACAAGGCCTACACCCGGGCCGGCAAGCTGATGGCGACCTGCGCACTGTCGAACAACCACCTGAACTGTGACAAGACGGGCTTCCTGGCCGGCTGAGCGGCACCCACGCATGCTCGCGCACACGCGCGTGTGGACGCGCGCGGCCACGGCGGCCCTGGGCATGGCCATTGCCTGCGCCTGGGCCGCCGACCTGCGCCCGGCCCCCGGCGCCGGTGTGCCCGCCGCCGCAGCCACTGCCACCACTGCCACCATCGGCACGACCGCCCAGCTGGCCGCGATGCCGGCGACGCCGGCGCCGTTCCAGCCATCGCCGGCGCGCGCCGCGCTGGGCCGGCAAGTGTTCTACGACGCGCGCCTGTCGGAGCCGGCCGGCACCAGCTGCGCCGCCTGCCACGATCCGCACCAGGGCTTCGCCGGCAACCACGGCTCGACCCTCGGCGTGGCGCTCGGCAGCCGGCCCGGCAGCTTTGGCACGCGCAACGTGCCGTCGGCTCTTTACGCGGCCTACGTGCCGCGCCTGTTCTTCTACCAGGACGACGACGCCCCGGCGCCGATCCCGTTCGGCGGCTTGTTCGCCGACGGCCGCGCCGACACGGTCGCCGAGCTGGTGCGGCGTCCGCTGCTCGATCCGCTCGAAATGCACAACCTCTCCGCGGACGCCATCGCGCGCAAGCTGCGCAACGCGCCGTACGCGGACGGCTTGCGCAAGGAGTTCGGCCCCGCCTCGCTGCAAACCACGGCCGGCGCCATGGCCGCGCTCGGGGCCGCGATGGAAGCCTTCTTGCAGAGCCGCGAAATGGCGCCGTTTTCCTCGCGCTACGACGCCTGGGTGCAGGGCAAGGGGCGCCTGTCCGAGCAGGAACTGCGAGGGCTGAAGCTGTTCAAGGACCCGGACCGCGGCAACTGCGCCAGCTGCCACCGGTTCAACGAGACCGCGCGCAATCCGGCCCGTTCGATGTTCACCGACTTCGGCTACGACGCCATCGGCGCACCGCGCAACGCCGCCATCCCTGCCAACCGCGACCCGCGCCACGTCGACGAGGGCCTGTGCGCCACTGCCGCCGCCAGGCGCTGGCCGGACAGCGCGCAATGGTGCGGCTATTTCCGCACGCCCAGCCTGCGCAACGTGGCGGCGCGCGAGCGCTACATGCACAACGGCGTGTTTGCCGACCTGCGCGATGCCGTCGCGTTCTATGCCACCCGCACGATCGAACCGCGCCGCTGGTACCGCGGCGGCCGCGTGTTCGACGACGTCGCACCCGCCCATCGCGCCAACGTCAACGTCGCGACCCTGCCGCTGAACCGCCGCCAGGGCATGCAGCCGGCGCTCGGCGAGCAAGACATCGACGCCATCCTGGCTTTCCTGCAAACCCTCACCGATGCGCCGTTCGAGGAGGCCGCGCAACGCAATATGGCGGCCCAGGCGGCGCATCGCACGGCGCAGGCGCGGCGCTGAGGGTACGTCAAACGTCCGCGCGCAAAGCACGCTCAGGTGTATATTTGACAATAAACGGAGGTAACCAAAGCGTCAATGCAAAGGAGGATAGCCATGAACACGAATCGGAGAACGGCCGGCGTATTGTTGGCCGTCTGCGTCGCCACCTTGAGCGCTTGCGGCCAGTCGGGAAGCACGACCGGCAGCATCGGCCAGAACGGCATCGGGCCGGCCCAGCAAGCCGGTAAGGCGCTCGACGACGCCGGGGCCAAGGCCACGGCCAAGGTGCAGGAGGAAGTCGGCAAGGCCGACGCCGCGGCGCGCCAGGCGCGCGACGCCGTGCCGAACGCGGTCGAGCAGGCGCGCACCAACCTGAATCAGGTCACCGACAAGGTCGGACAGAAGGTCGAGGAAGCGGGCGCCAAAATGCGCGAGTCCGCCAAATAAAAGAAAGCAAACCGTAAAGCGGAGGGTCTCGAGAAAGCGTAGCCAGCGGCAGGGCAACGCGCAGTCGCTTTATCGAGATCCTAGGAGACCATGCGCAGCTCTGGCTGCGGACCCATGACGATCGACAGTTCGACGTGTCCGGCGCGCCAGGCCGCTTCGATGTCGTGCTCGATCTCGTTCATCGAGGCGCCGTCGGCGCCGTCGAAGCTGCGCACGCCGTAGGCGCGGTTGCGGCCATGGCCCTTGGCCAGGTACAGCGCCATGTCGACGATATTGACCGCGCGCTCCCATGACACGATCTCGGCGCCCGGCGCCAGCGGGAAGGGCGCGAAGCCGATCGAGACCTGGGCCGACAAGGTGGCGCCCTGGTAGTCGATGGTGCGCGCGGGGATGCCGTTCAGCAGACGGCGCGCCACCTCGTCCAGGCTGGCGCGCGGGACCGCCGGCAGGAAGGCCAGGAATTCCTCGCCACCCCAGCGCACGATCATGTCGGTCTCGCGCAGGATGTCGCGCAGGGCGGCGGCGATCTCGCGCAGCACGGCGTCGCCGGCGCCGTGGCCATAGGTGTCGTTGATGTGCTTGAAGTGGTCGACGTCGAGCAGGTACAGTGCGCTGACGGTGTCGTCGCCGGCGGCGCGGCCGGCATTGCCGCGCCGTTCGCCGTCCTGGCGGCCGCGCATGAATTCCTGGAAGTGGCGGCGGTTGTACAGCGCCGTCAGCGGGTCGCGCACGCTCTGCTGCTTGAGTTCCTGGTTCTTTTCCTCGAGCTGGGCGTTGGCATGGCGCACCTTGCGGTACAGCAGGCCGACGATCGCCGAGGCCAGGCCGAACACCACCGCCAGCAGCCACCAGACGCGCTGCTGCAGGCGGCGGTTGTCGATCTCGGTCGACTTCACCTGGTTTTCCTGGCGCAGCAATTCGATCTGGCGCTGCTTCTTGTCGGCTTCGTACTTTTCCTGCAGTTCGAGCATCGCCTTCTGGCGGCGCCTCTCGAACATCTCGTTCGACAGCTTGCGCTCGCGGTGGTAGGCGGCCAGCGCCCCGCTCAGGTCGCCGGCTTTTTCGAGCGACTCGCCGTATTCGATCAGCACGTTCAGCAGGTCGGGCTTCTTGCCGGCTTTTTCGAACCAGGCCAGGCCGGCCTCCATGTTCGTCTTGCCTTCCGGGATACGGCCCATCGCCAGGTAGACCTCGCCGATGTTCAGGCGCGCCACGCCGGCCAGGCCTTCGTCGTTGAGTTCGTTGGCCCGGGCCAGCGCCTGCTGGGCGTACGACAGGGCGTGGTGATAGTCGCCCAGCTTCAGGTAGACGTCGGACAGGTTGACCAGCGTATCGCCCATCATCGGCCCGGCGCCGACCTTGTGCGCCAGATCGAGCGCCGCCAGCTGCGCCTTGAGCGCGCGTTGCGGCTGTCCGGAGTCGATCGCGAGCGCGTATTCGGTCCCCTTCAGCAGTAGCAGCCGGCCCGGCGATTGCATTGCTTCGGCCACGCGCATGCCCTCGTCGACGGCCTCGAAGCCCTTGGCGTACTCGCGCATCTGGTCGTACAGCTTGCCCAGCGCGCGCAGCGCGATCACCAGCAGCAGCGGGTCGCCGCTCTGGCGCGCCATCAGGGTCGCACCCTGGATCTTGGTGAGCGCGAGCGGCAGGTTGCCGTCCTCGGCGAACGACTCGCCCGACGAGACCTGGGCACGCACGCGCAGGCCGACGTCGCGGCTGGCGCTCAAGAGCTTCTCGGCTTCCCAGATCAGCTGGTGCGATTGCGCCGTTTCGTTCAGGCTGAACAGCGCATAGGCCTTGGCCATCAGCGCGCTCGCCAGGATGTCGTCGTTATGATGCAGGCGGCCGATGGCGATCGCCTGGTCGCACAGGCCGAGCGCCGTGGCGTGCTGGCCGAGGAGGTGCTGGACGTCGCAGGAGGCGATCAGGAAGTCGGCCTGCTCGGCCGGCGTGCCGCGCCGTGCCTCGGCTTGCAGCCGGTCGAGCACCGGCACGGCGCGCTGCGGCGAGACCCGGGCCATCTCCCTGAGTTCGGAGAAGCGCTGGTGCGACGGGAGATCCTGGGCAGCGGCAGCGCCGAATGCCAGCCAAAGCGCCGCCAGCAGCGCATGGCTGCGGCGGGGTTGCGAAGCGCGGATTAGGCTTGCCAACATAGATCCCCAGGGAGGTGTTCGTCATCCCATGTGAGGGACTATGACCGAACATTATAGGCCCGTTGCTGGGGAGAAAGGCATGTCTTTAGCGCTTTTATGCGGAAAAGACACAAAGTTTCGGATTACTAAACCGAGGGTTTGATTCTTGCAAAGACTTTGAACGTGTTTACGATTACAAATCGAGACATTTCTGTCGGGATAGCCTCAAACCGCAATCTGCTGCAACAGGTACAGGCGCTGGTACAGGCCGCCCTCGATGCGCATCAGGTCGTCGTGGCTGCCGGATTCGCTGATGCGGCCGTGGTTCAGCACCACGATGCGGTCGGCGTCGCGGATGGTCGAGAGCCGGTGTGCGATGGCGATGATGGTCACCTTGCCGCGCAGGTCGACCAGCGCCTGCTGCACGATCTGCTCGGTGGCGCTGTCGATGCGCGAGGTGGCTTCGTCCAGCAGCAGGATGCGCGGCTGGCCGGCCAGCGCGCGGGCGATCGCGATCAGCTGCTTCTGGCCGGACGACAGGCGCGAGCCGCCTTCGCCCAGCGGCGTCTCGTAGCCCTGTTCGAGCGCGGCGATGAAGTCGTGCGCGTGCGCGGCGCGCGCGGCGGCCTCGATCTGCTCGCGCGGCAGGCCGCGTCCCATGTCGATGTTTTCACGCGCCGACGCCGCCAGCAGGAAGGGATCCTGCGGCACCAGGCCGACTTCGTTGCGGAAGCGCTCGTTGCCGATCGCGCCCAGCGCTTCGCCGAACAGCTCGATGCTGCCTTGTTCGAAACCGTAGTAGCGCAGCAGCAGCGACAGCAGGGTCGACTTGCCGCTGCCGGTGTGGCCGACGATGCCGAAGAAAGCGCCCTGCGGGATGTCGAGCGAGACGTGGTGCAGCACGGTCTGGCCGGGCACGTAGGCGAACGACAGGTCGCGCACGCGCACGGCGGGTGCATCCGCATCCGGGCGCGCCGGCGTATCGGCCGGGCGGCCGCCGCTGCCACTGCGCTTGCCGTGCTCGGGCGCCTGCCCCTCGTCGAGCAGGTGCGCCACGCGCGCGGTCGCGACCACGGCCTGCTGCAGGCCCGAAAACTGCATCGTGATCTGGATCAGCGGCTCGACCACGCGCGCGATGTAGCTGATGAAGGCGTACAGCACGCCGACTTCGACCCCGCTCATGCTGCGCTGGCCGAAGCTGAAGATCACCACCGCCAGCAGCACCACGTTGAGGAAGTCGAGCGCGGGGCGCAACAGGAAAGCGTTGGCGCGCAGCTCGGCCACGCGCGCGGTGTAGTGCTCCTGGTTGGTGGCGCCAAAGCGCGCGCCGAAGCGCTGCTGGGCATTGTTCGCCTGCAGCACGCTCATGCCGCCGATCGATTCCGCCATCTGTGCGTTGATGTCGCTGCGCAGCGCGCGTGCGCGCGTGACCGCGGGCGCCGACAGGCGCTGGTACAGCCAGACGATGCCGAGCACCGCCGGCACCAGCGTCAGCACGATCAGCATCAGGCGCCAGTCGAGCCACGCCATCGCGATCGAGGTCCCGACCAGCACGATGCCGCTGTCGAGGATCACGAACAGCACCTGGATGTACAGGGTCTTGACCGCCTCGGTGTCGTTGGTGACGCGGCTGACCAGCTGGCCGGTGATGGCGCGGTCGAAAAACGCCATCGGCAGGCGCAGCACGTGCCCGTACACCCATTCGCGCAGGCGCTGCACCGAGCGCATCGCCAGGCCGGACAGGCGCACCAGCTGCAAAAAGCGCAGCCACGACGCGGCCCAGCCGAACACGATCACGCCACCCAGCAGCCAGGCCATGCGCGGCCAGTCGAGGCGGTGCGGCAGCAGGTGTTCGTCGATCAGCTTCTTGCCCAGCAGCGGCCCGAGCACTTCCAGGCCGGCCGCGATGACCAGCCACAGCACGGCCCAGTACAGGTGGGTGCGGTCCGGATGGGCGGCGCGGCGCAGCAGGCCGGCGGCTTGCGAGACTTGCGCGCGGTCGGTTTTGATAGTCGGATCAGACGGCATCCAGGCTCGCCTCCAGTTGTTGATAGCGCCACTGGCTGGCGTACCAGCCGTCCAGCGCCAGCAGGTCGTCATGGCTGCCGCATTCGCTGACGCGGCCGTCGCGCAGCACGACGATCAGGTCGGCCTTGACCACGGCCGACAGCCGATGGCTGGCGATGATGGCCGACAGTTCGGGGCGGGTGCGGCGCAGTTCGTCGAAGTGTTCGAGGATGCGCGTCTCGGTGCCGGTGTCGACCGCCGACAGCGCATCGTCGAGCAGCAGCAGGCTGCTGTGCGCCAGCAGCGAACGCGCGATCGCCACGCGCTGGCGCTGGCCGCCGGAGAGGGTGATGCCCTTTTCGCCGACGGGCGTGTCGTAGCCCTCGGGGAAGCGCAGGATGTCGTCGTGGATGTCGGCCATGCGCGCCGCCTGCTCGACCTCCGCGCGCGTCGCGCCCGGGCGCGCGAGGGCGATGTTCTCGGCGATCGAGGCCGAGAACAGGAACGATTCCTGCGGCACCCAGCTGATCGCGCCGCGCAGGGTGGCGAGGGCGTATTCGTCGAGCGCATGCCCGCCCCAGGTGACGCGGCCGTGCTGCGGCGTGGCCTGGCGCAGCAGCACGCGCAGCAGCGTCGACTTGCCGGCGCCGGTCGGGCCGACCAGGCCCAGGGTCTGGCCCGGCTGCAGGCGCACCGTCACGCGTTCGAGAGCCGGCTGGGTCTGGCCGGTATAAGTAAAGCTGACGTCCTGCAGCGCCAGCACGCCGCGCGCCAGGTGCTCGAGCGTGCCGCGGTCGTCGATGGTGAGCGGGGCGTCGAGCAGCGGCTGCAGGCGCGCCAGCGCGGCGCGTCCGCGTTCGATCAGCGACAGCACCCAGCCGGCCGCGAACATCGGCCAGATCAGCTGGCCGAGGTACATCGTGAAACTGGTCAACATGCCGATCGTGATCTGGCCCTGCCACACCAGGTAGCCGCCCAGGCCGAGCGTCAGGCCGGTGGCGGCGGTGAGCGTCAGGCCGACCGCCGGTTCGTAGGCCGCTTCCCATTTCTGGGCGGCGAGGCTGGATTCTGATGCGTCGGCGGCGAGCTGGGCGAACTGCGCCGCGCTGCGCGCCTCCAGGCCGAGCGCGCGCAGCGTGCGCACGCCGGACAAGGACTCTTGCACGTGGTCGTTCAAGGCCGAGAAACGATTCAGGGCATCGCCGGCGGCGACGTGGATGTGGCTCGAGATGCGCCAGAACGCCAGCGCCATCAGCGGGAAGGGCAGCAGGGCGATGAGGGTCAGGCGCCAGTCGACGCCGAGGAACATCACGCCCAGCACCATGATCAGCGTCAGGCTGCCGTCGAAGCCGGCCAGCATCGCTTCGCCCGCGGCCTGCTCGATCGCGTCGATGTCGTTGGTGGCCAGCGCCATCAGGTCGCCGGTGCGCTGGCGCTGGTAGAACGCCGGGCCCTGCATCGACAGCCGTTCATACAGTTTGGTGCGCAGCTCGACGCCGAGGCGGTAGGAAGCCGAATACAGGCGCAGGCGCCAGGCCACGCGCAAGCCGTAGATGGCCAGGCCGAGGCCGAGCAGCTCGAGCAGCTGGACCATCAGGTCGTGCCCGCCGAGGCGGTGCGCCGCCAGGCCGTCGATCATTGCCCCGACCTTGCGCGGCACCAGCACCGAGCACAAGGCCACGCCGGCCAGCATCACCGCCGACGACCCATACGAACGCCAATGGCGGCGCACGAAGCCGCCGATCAGACTTGCCAACCCCATCGAACTGTCCTGTTCTCGGCACTAAAACCAAAAGCGGAAAAAGAAAAGCGGGCCGCAGCCCGCTGTTGAACATTCTAGCACCAGTGCCCGAAGGCCGCAGTTCGCTTGGCCGTTCCCTTATCGCTTGCGTGCCGTGCGCGGCGGCCGGGTCGGCTGCGCCGGCGGCGCGGTGTGCTCGACCGGCGCGACGGCCGGCAGTTCGAAGGCGCCGGCGGCGGCTTCCAGCGGCACCGTCGAGACGATCGGGTGCTCGACGCCGGCCGGTTTCGGCGCGACTTCGTTCAGGGCCTGGGCCAGCGGCGTGGCTTCGAGCGGCGGCACGTCGTCGGCGATCGCGGTGTCGCTGGCGGCGTCGGCGAAGGCCAGCGCGGCGTCGGCCGGGCTGTCGGGCTCGACTGGGTTGTCGGGCTCGGCCGGGGCTTGAGCCGGCACATCTGCCGGCGTCTCTTCCGGGACGGCGGCGGCGGTTTCGAACGCAGCCGGCGCCTCGGCTTCGCTGGACGGCGCGACGTCGGCCTCGCCGTCCAGCGTGGACTCGAGCACGGCGCCGCCGATGTCGACGGCCGCCGCTTCGATCTCGCCGATCACGGTGGCGGCGTCAGCCGCGGCGATCGACGCCTGCTCGGCCGTCAGCGAAGGCGCGGCCGGCGCATCGGGAAGCGGCGCCGGAATCAGGCGCAGCGCCGGCGATGCGGACGACAGCGCCGGCAGGACCGGCGTCGGCACGAACGGCAGGGCAGGCGGCAGCGTGGTCCAGGTGCCGCGCATGCCGGTGGCGATGCCGAGCAGTTCGCGTCCGTAGGAGAACAGCTGCTGCCACTGGTCCTGGGCGCTCGAGCCGGCGGCGAGCAGGTCGCGCGGATCGCGCATGTCGAGCATTTGTTTGACGGCGCCGGCAGCCTGTTCCATCGATGCGCGCGAAACACGCATGTTAAGCGCAATCAGCTGCTCGGTATTGTCCAGCGCGCGGGTGCTCAGCTGGCGGAACATGTCGAGCTGGGCTTCCCATTGAGACTGGCGGACGGCGGAAAACTGGTCGGGAAATGAGGTCATCGGATTTCCTTGTCGTTCGGTTATGACGCACTGCAATAAGACTAGTGTAAAGGTGTTCCTGACCGATGGAAAGCGAATTCTATGTTGTTTTTACAAGGAAACTTTGCGCTGCAGCATAGATGTTTGATCCGTGTCATTGACAACTTCGACAATTCGTTAATCTAGTTACAATGTCCGTAATCAACCCAGGAGATGCCATGGACCTCGTCATTCGCAACGCCACGCTGGCTGACGGCCGCCGCCACGTCGACATCGCCATCGACGGCGCCACCATCGCGGCCGTCGGCCCGCAGCTGGCGGCACGCGGCGCGCGCGAGATCGACGCCGGCGGCGACCTGGTCAGCACGCCCTTGGTCGACGCCCACTTCCACATGGACGCCACGCTCAGCTACGGCCTGCCGCGCGTGAACCAGTCCGGCACGCTGCTCGAAGGCATCGCCTTGTGGGGCGAGCTGAAACCGCAGCTGGCGCAGGAAGCGCTGATCGAGCGGGCGTTGCAATACTGCGACTGGGCCGTGGCGCGCGGTCTGCTGGCGATCCGCACCCACGTCGACGTGTGCGACCAGCGCCTGCTGGCGGTCGAGGCGCTGCTCGAGGTCAAGCGCCGGGTCGCGCCCTATCTCGACCTGCAGCTGGTCGCGTTTCCGCAGGACGGCCTGCTCAGGAGCGCCGGCGCTTTCGACAACCTCAAGCGCGCGATCGCGATGGGCGTCGACGTGGTCGGCGGCATCCCGCACTTCGAACGCACCATGGCGCAAGGCGCCGAGTCGGTGCGCCTGCTGTGCGAATACGCGGCGGAGCAGGGCCTGATGGTCGACATGCATTGCGACGAAAGCGACGACCCGCTGTCGCGCCACATCGAGACGCTGGCGGCCGAGACGCTGCGTCTCGGGCTGCAGGGACGCGTCACCGGCTCGCACCTGACCTCGATGCACTCGATGGACAATTATTACGTGAGCAAGCTGCTGCCCCTGATCGCCGAGTCGGGCGTGGCGGCGATCGCCAACCCCTTGATCAACATCACGCTGCAGGGCCGCCACGACACCTACCCCAAGCGGCGCGGCATGACGCGCGTGCCGGAACTGCTGGCGGCGGGGGTGCCGGTCGCCTTCGGCCACGATTGCGTGATGGACCCGTGGTACGGCATGGGTTCGGGCGACATGCTGGAAGTGGCGCACATGGGCCTGCACGTCGCGCAGATGACCAGCCAGGCCGGCATGCGCCAATGCTTCGAGGCCGTCACCAGCACGCCGGCGCGCATCCTTGGCCTGCAAGGCTACGGCATCGAACCGGGCTGCAACGCCGACCTGGTGCTGTTTGATGCCGGCGACCCGGTCGAGGCGATCCGCCTGCGCGCCGCGCGCCGCCTGGTGCTGCGGCGCGGGCAGATCGTCAGCGAAGCCCCGCCAGCGCGCGCGACGCTGCATCTGCCGGGACGGCCGGGCACGGTCGACTTCAGGCTGGGACGGTCGCTGGACTAGCGTTCAAACATGCCGATTGGCACGGCTTCTTTCCTGTCTTTATTGACAAGAAATTTTCCGTTACCAACGCCACACAACGCGAGCCGTGCGGCCGACGTGCGGTGTTAAAATCTTGCGCTTTCGTTACGTCTCGGGGCAGGCTTGCCGTGAAAGATCTTCTGATTCGTTCCGCTACCGAAGCCGATTTCAACGCCATGTGGGACATCTTCCACACCCACGTCGCCGAGGGCGAGACCTACGCCTTCGAGCCCGGCATCAGCCGCGAAGAAGGTTACGATTACTGGTTCGCGCCGCGGGCCAGTACTTTCGTCGCGGTGCAGACACTGGCGCCGCATGACCGGCGCGGCCGCGAACGGGTGCTCGGGATGTGCAAGCTGCAGCCGAACCAGGTCGGGCGCGGCGCCCACGTCGCCAACGCCTCCTACATGGTCAGCCCGTATGCCCAGGGGGTAGGCATCGGGCACATGCTCGGCGAGCACAGCATCGGCGAAGCGCGCCGCCTCGGTTACCTGGCGATGCAGTTCAATTATGTGGTCAGCACCAACGAGGTCGCGATCCACCTGTGGAAGCGGCTTGGTTTTGCGATCGTCGGCACCTTGCCCAAGGCCTACCGCCACCGGCGCCTGGGCTACGTCGACGCCTATGTGATGTACCGGCTGCTGGACGATCCGGCGCGCTGGCCCCTGCCGGAACCGGCCCCGGAAGAAGACGACTGACGCCTTGGACATCCTCGCCACCGAACGCCTGCGCCTGCGCACCGTCACGCTTGACGACGCCACCTTCTATCACACACTGGTGAACGACCCGGCGTTCATCGAGCACATCGGCGATCGCGGCATTCGCACGCTCGAGCAGGCGCGCGAGTCGGTGCGCGACGGTCCGATCGCGATGCAGGTGCAGCGCGGCCATTCACTCTACGTGGTCGAGCTGAAAGACGAGGGCAGGCCGATCGGCATGTGCGGCCTGATCAAGCGCTCGACGCTCGACGGCGTCGACATCGGCTACGCCTTCCTGCCGGCCGGACGCCAGCAGGGCTATGCGCTGGAAGCGGCGCGGGGCGTGCTGGCCTATGCGCCGGCGCTGGGCCTGCGGCGCGTGCTGGCGATCACCTCGCCCAACAACATCGCCTCGAACCGGCTGCTGCTCAAGCTGGGCATGCGGTTCGAGCATTTCACGCACCTCACGCCGGAAGATGCGGGCAGCAATTTGTACAGCATCGAGGTCGGCGCCTACTGAACCGTGCTCCCCCACGGGAAGAACCAGGTCAAGGGCTTGTCCACCCGGGCCGCCCACGAGGCTTCGTTGTGGCGTCCGCCCTCGGCTTTATGGAACACCAGGTCGACGCCGTTGCGCCAGCCCTTGGCCAGCATGGCGTCGCGCATCTTGACGGTGTCGTCCAGGCCGTCGTCCTCGGTGCCGGCGTCCAGGTAGAACCTGACCGGCAAGTGCGCAGGCACACCGCTGACCAGGGCGCCGCCGTTCCACCAGAACGAACCCGACATGGCGCCGGCCTTGGAGAACAGGTTCGGGTAGCGCTCGGCGATCACGACCGAGGCGATGCCGCCCAGCGACGAGCCCATGATCGCCGTGTGGTCCTTGTCGCTCAGGGTGCGGTAGTTGCGGTCGACGTAGGGCTTGACGGTGTCGGTCACGAAGCGCGCGTAGGCGTCCAGCTTGCCGCCGCCGTATTTGGGATCGCAGCAGGGCGTGTACTCGGGGATGCGGTCCGGCGTGTTGTCGATGCCGACCACGATCACCTCGTCCATCACGCCGGTCGCCACTAGCCGGTTGACGGCCTTGGCCACGCCCCATTCGACGCCGTAGGATGCGGTGCGGGCATCGAACAGGTTCTGGCCGTCGTGCATGTACAGCACCGGGTAGCGCTTGGCCGGGTTCTCGGCGTAGCTGGGCGGCAGGTAGATGCGCAGCGCGCGCTTGTTGTGCAGCTGGGGCGAATCGACGTCCTTGACCACGCTGACCTTGCCGAACGGTGCGCCGAAGAAGGGGTAGATGTCGAGCGTGGCGCCGGCGGCGATCTTGTACACGCCCCCGATCGAGACCTTGTCCGCGCCCAGCGTCGGCTTCATCGCAACCGGGCCGAGCGCGTCGGGCCAGGTGTAGGTATAGAGGTCGGGCGCGCCGGCGACCGGCGCGGCGGGGGCGCCGCTGTCCCAGTTCATCGGACCCTTGTCGGCGCGGACCTGGATGCCTTCCTGGCCGGCGGGGTAGTGCACGCGCACCGTGGTCGCCTGGGCCGGCGCATACGCCAGCGCCAGCGCCAGCGTGGCGCCCATCAGCGCCGCGCCTTTCTCGAACAGCTTCATTGCTTCTCCTGCCTGTTGGGCTCAGCGCACGCGCAGCAGGCGTACGCCGTAGATGTCGAATCGGTTGGATGGTCCGTCGACGCCGCCGGCCGCACTGAAGGTGCTGTTGCTCTGCAGGTAGCTCATGTTGTAGAAGTCGCTCAGCTGCAGGCGGTAGCGCAGGTTCGGCGCCAGGCGCGCCGCCAGCGGGGTCGAATACACGGTCGGCGTATTCGCGTTGTCGATGCGCGCGTGCGGCAGCTGAATGACGCCCTGGGCGACGATGGCGCCGGATTCATCCGTTACAGCCAGCCATTTTACGCCACCGCTGATGCCCAGGTTCACCTGGTTGGCGCCGTTGTGGTAGCGCACCTGGACCGCGTAGTCGCCCGCCTGCGGCACGCGCAGGTCCGACACCGTGAATTGGTCCTGCGGCTTGCCCCAGTCGGCCAGGTGCGGCTCGGCAAAGCGCGCATTCGGCCCGGCCACCGGCACGCTGGCCTGCACGCGCTTGTCCATCACCGACAGGCCGACGCCCTCGTCGGCGCAGCGCGGCACGCTGTGGTGGCTGCGGTTGCCCGAGTCCAGGTACTGCGCCTCGACCGCGTAGCAGCTGGTGGCCGCACCGCTGCGGTCGGTCCAGGCGCCGGGCGCGACGTTGGCCGCGGCCAGCTGGCCGTCGCGGTAGACGTTGTAGCCGATGCGCCCCGGCGCCATGCCGTTCTGGTCGGAGGCGACGAAGCTCACGACGTTGCCCGCGCCGGCGCGCGCGAGGGCGGTGATACGCGGCTCGCGCGGCCCGAACACGGCCGGGGTTTGCTGGTAGGGATCGGCGCCGACGCGGTGGATGGCCTGGTCGCCGGCCTGCAGCGCGCCCAGCACGATCTCGATGCGGCTGCCGGACTTGAGCTGGTCCCAGCGCAGCGCGTCGCCGGCCGGCTTGCCGTCGACGCTGATGCGTTCGACCGCGTAATAACCGTTCTCGTCGCCGCGCGCGCGCGCGGGCAGGCGCATGGCGACGTCCAGCTGGCGGCCTTGCAGGCGCAGGCCGCGCAGCTCGATGCGCTCGCTATCGGTGAGCAGGCCGTTCCTCAGCTTGGCGGTGACGAAGGGATGCAGGGCGATGCCCTGGCCCGTGGTCGACACGCCGAACAGGTCGCGGATCACCATGCCGAGGTAGGCGCCCACCGACCACAGCTGGCGGCGCGAGCTGATCACCGGTCCGATCAGGTTAGGGTGGGCCTGGTCGAGCAGCAGCGGCTGGCCGGACAGCCACTCCAGGTTTTCCATGTTCGACAGGTTCAGCGCGGCGCCGCGCACCAGCGTGTCGTAGGCGGCATCGGCGACGCTGACGTTGCCCGCCTGCGCGGCCGCGCGCAAGCCGTAGGCCGTGACGAACGGCCACATCGCGCGGTTGTGGTAGACCGGCAGGTCCGGCTGCTGCGGCCAGATCACCGGTGCGCCCATCGGGCCGTGCGGATAGCTGGCCAGGATGCGCCTGGCGCGCTCGCCATCGGCGACGCCGGTGACGATCGCCAGCGACTGGCCGAGCCAGTCGAACTTGTGCATCGGCGCGCCGTCGAAGTGCGGGGCGGTCAAGCTGCTGTACATGCCGGCGTCCTGCAGCCACAGGCGCGCGTTGATCGATTGCTTGAGCTCGCGCGCCCAGCCGGCGTAGCGCTCGGCGCGCTCGCGATTCGTTTCATCGCCCTGTTCGCGCGCCAGTTGCGCCGCCAGGCTCAAGGCCTTGTAGTGGCCGACGTTGGTCGACAGCGCCTTCGAACTGGCCAGGGAAGACAGGTCGTCCGGGATCCACCTGGCGTAGCTCTGGTCGCGCCAGTCGAGGAAGGATTCCTCGCCGGTGTACAGGCCGGTGGCCTTGTCGAAGGCCGCCAGGCGGTCGTTCTCGATGGTGTTCGACAGGGCCTTGAGCGCGGCCGCGGCGAAGGCTGGACGCTGGTCCGGGGGCAGGGCTTGCAGCACGTCCTCGGCGGCGAAGGCCCAGGTGATGCGGTCGGTGCTGACCGGCCAGCTGCCGCCGCTGCCGGTGTCCTGCACGATCTGGAAGCCATCCGCGGTGCCCGCGACCTGCGGCGCCTTGACGACGCCTGGACGGAAGCCGGACAGCTTGAACATCAGCGAATTGCGCACGCGCTGGGGGTCGAGCATGGCCAGGCCCAGGTCGGCGGCGTATGACAGGTCGCGCGTCCAGACGTAATGCCATTTTTCGCCGGTCTCGAAGCAGTCGCACGGGATCGGCGCGTTGCCGTTGTAGTTCCCGTCGCGGATTTCCTTGACAGAGTCCTGCTTCATCTCGCGGCCGGCCAGCGCGAACAGCGCATCGAAGGCCAGGTTCCCGCTGCGCAGGGTCGGCAGGCCGGCTTCCTCGGTGTAGCTGACGAATTGCGGACCCGGGTCGCGCAGCTGCATCGTGGTCGACTGCACGTAGGTGCGCAGGTTCGCCTGCGGATTCTTGCTGGAGAAGCGCGCGCTTTCCTGCTTGCCGTCCCAGGTCGCAAAGCGCAAGCTGGCGTTGGCCGCGGCGCCGGCGTGCGGATCGCCTGCCGCGGCGGCGGGCGGCGTGGCCACACGCGTCACGCTCAGCAGCGGCTTGGCCGGGTTGGCCGCGTCGACGCGGAAGCGGTAGGTCTCGGTCTGTTTGGCGAACAGGTAGTCCTCGGGACCCGGGTGGGTGTCGAGCGGGTAGACCGTGCCCGGCGCCACCGTGACGCTGGACGAGGGGTTGGCGACCCATTCGGCCGTCCAGTCCTTGCTGCCGATCTTGAATGCGTGGTTGCCGGGACTGACCAGGATGTCGGTCTCGTACACGCCTTCGCCCTTGTAGACCATGACGTTGTCGGTGCCCCAGCCGTTGAAGGCGCCGCGCACGTAGATGTCGTAGCGCAGCGGCGCGGCGGCCAGCGCGGCCGGCGTGCCGGTCGCTGCGAGGACGCCGGCCGACTGGACGAGCAGGGAACAGGCAAGGGCGATGCTGGACGGCTTCATGGTCATATGAAATGAGTTCAGAGGTCGAGGATGAGCGCCGACTTGGCCGGCAGGCGGATTTCCTTGCGCAGGTCGAAAGTCTTCCCGGTCAGGACGTCGGTGCCGGAGGCCACGCCGGACAGCATCTCGCGGAAGCGCGCCGCATCCAGCACGGTTTCCTTGTCGTTGGCGTTGAGGGCGACCATCACCTTCTTCGCGCCATCATAACGGAAGTAGACATAGGTATTGTGCTCCGGGCCGTAGTGCATCAGCTTGCCCTGCTGGACCACGGTGCTGGTCTTGCGCCAGTTGACCAGGCGGCGCACGAATTCCTGGGCGTCGCGCTGGCGTGCATTCAAGCCGGCGCCGGTGAAGGCGTTGACGCGGTCGCCGGCCCAGCCGCCCGGGAAGTCTTCGCGGTAGCTGTTGTCGTTGCGGACCTTGACGTCGCTCGGCATCAGGAGTTCGTCGCCCGAATAGAACTGCGGGATGCGCGGCATCGTCATCACGAACACCAGGTCCATCTTGTAGCGGTCGACATCGTCGTTCACCACGCTGAACAGGCGCGGCATGTCGTGGTTACTCTCGAACAGGACCAGGTTGGATGGGTTCGGGTACATGTAGTCCAGCGAGACGGTCTGGTAGACGTCGTCGAAGATGTTCTCGCCTTTCTTGTCGGCCAGGGCTTCGCGCATGGCCAGCGTCAGCGGGAAGTCCATCATGCTCGGCATCGAGCTGACGTAGCCGTCGAAGTTGGTTTTCCCGCGCAGCCAGTGCGAGACCACGGCCGGCTGCTTGTTCCACTCTTCGCCGACCATGTTGATGTGCGGGTACTCGGTGGTGATGCGCTTGGTGTACTCGGTCAGGAAAGCGTTGTTGGAGTAGCCGAAGGTGTCGATGCGCAGGCCGGTCAAGCCGGCGTACTCGATCCACCAGATGTGGTTCTGGATCAGGTAGTTGGCGACGAACGGGTTGGCCTGGTTCAGGTCGGGCATGCCCGGGCTGAACCAGCCTTGCGTGAAGTTGTCGATGTCTTCCTTCGAGGCGTACGGATCCTGGGCGGCATTGTGATGGTGGGCCGTGGCCACGAACTTGCCGCCGTAGTTGATCCAGTCCGGCATCGGCATGTCCTTCATCCACCAGTGGTTCAGGCCGATGTGGTTCGGCACCACGTCCTGGATCAGGCCGATGCCGCGCTTGCGCGCCTCGGTCGACAGGCGCACGTAGTCTTCGTTGGTGCCGTAGCGCGGATCGGTCTTGTAATAGTCGGTGGCGGCGTAGCCGTGGTAGGAAGCGGCCGGCATGTCGTTTTCGACCAGCGGCGTCGGCCACAGCTGGGTGAAGCCCATCTTCTGGATGTAATCGAGGTGGTCGATCATGCCCTGGATGTCGCCGCCGTGGCGGCCGTGGCCGAGCTTGCGGTTCAGTTTGTCGGGCAGGCCGGCCACGCTGTCGTTGGACGGGTCGCCGTTGGCGAAGCGGTCCGGCATCACCTGGTAGATCACGTCGCGGCTGTTGAAGCCCTCGCGCTCGCTCGAGCCGGGCGCCCGCGCCAGCAGGCGATAGTCGTAGCTGGCGCCCTCGCTGCCGTCCGCGGCGCGGAACGCGATCTTGAAGTCGCCCGGCTTCGCGTCCTCGGCAACGATCAGGTCGATGAACAGGTAGTTCTTGTTGGCGACGCGGCTGACCGAGGCGACGCGCACGCCCGGGTAGTCGAGCGCCGGCTGCAGTTCGCCGATGCCGGCGCCGTGCACCATCAGCTGCAGGCGGTGGTCGTGCATGCCGGTCCACCAGAACGGCGGATCCATGTGGTCGATGCGCGCTGCTTGCGTCGCAGGGGCGTGTTGGGCGAAGGCGGGAACGCCGGCCAGGCAGGCGGCGCCGACGAGGATGCTGACGAGGGTCTTGTTCATGCTGTCTCCGGGTTGGGCATGCTGGAAGTAGTGCAACTACATCGCCTTGGGCTAGAGTTTCATCTACAAAACATGCAAATTTTCTACTATTTCGCGGAGAATACTACAGTGAACGAGGTGCGGCAATCTGTACACGGTTTTTATCTTCTAGTTTTGCTACAGCTTTTGTATAGGTAAAACTTGAGTTTGTTTCAGAGCTGATGAAAGTTTCGGTAAATCTACTACAGGAATTCGCACCAAAATAGTGCTGAGACAACCCTTCTTGGGGAGTGGAAAGCGCTTTGTAGTACGACTACATTGATGATGGGGGTTGTCTGTAGCTCGAATACAACGTTCCATAGTCTCCCCGTGTAAAACATGCTCAAAAACCTGCGAATCAAGTAGTCCAGAAGAACTCCCGTTGACAGTGCATCTAGTTTTAATACAGAATCCTTGCCAGAACGTCTAAGAAGAACGTTTGCTATCTGGCTCCCGCGTAATGCTCACCATCTTGGTGTGTCGGGGAAAACACTGAACGATTTGAGGGGACACATGAACCTTTTCGCAAGCAAGCGCTCGGCGCGCACGACGCCGGGCAGCTCTGCATTCCAACTCAGCCCGGTTGCAGCGGGCTGCGCCATTTTCATGGCACTGGCTGGCCATGCCGCCTATGCACAAGAAGAACAAACCACCAGCCAGGCGACCGCCCAAGCCGGCGGTGACGCTGCGCCGACCAACGGCAACGTCGGCGTCCAGACCGTCAAGGTGACCGGTATCCGCCGCGGTATCGAAGCCGCGATCTCGGTCAAGAAGAACAATGACTCCATCGTCGAGGCGATCTCCGCCGAAGACATCGGCAAGCTGCCGGACCAGTCGATCGCCGAGTCGATCGCGCGTCTGCCGGGCGTGACCGCACAGAACGTGCGCGGCCAGGCATCGGTCATCTCGATCCGCGGCATGTCGCCGGACTTCTCGACCGGCCTGCTGAACGGCCGCGAGCAAGTCTCGACCGGCGACAGCCGCAGCGTCGAATTCGACAACTACCCGAGCGAACTGCTGTCGGGCGTGGTCGTGTACAAGACGCCGGACGGCGCGCTGGTCGGCCAGGGCCTGTCGGGCACCGTCGACATGCAGACCGTGCGTCCGCTCGATTTCAAAGAGCGCACGATGGCGGTCAACTACCGCCGCCAGAAGACCGGCCTGGGCATGGACAACAAGGGCAGCGGCAACCGCTTCACCTTCTCCTACATCGACCAGTTCGCCGACCGCAAGATCGGCGTCGCCTTCGGCTTCGCGCGCCTGCAGGACAAGAGCGGCGACAGCACCCGTCTCGGCTCGTGGGGCATGAACGACCCGGTGTCGAATCCGTGGAGCTACAACGGCCAATCGGTGCGCATTCAGAACGACGGCATCGAGAACTGGACCGACACCTACAAGGAAAACCGCAACGGCTTGATGGGCGTGATCCAGTTCAAGCCGAACCGCGACTTCAGCAGCACCATCGACCTGCTCTACACCCGCTACAACCGCGACACCAGCAGCCGCGGCCTGCAGCTGAACATGTTCGACGCGGCGCCGACCGTGGACGCCAAGACCGGTGTCTACTCGACCCCGACCGGCCTGCCGTACGACCAGCGGGGCGTGCTGACCAACGCCACCGTGACCAACGGTGTCGTCACCGCCGGCACCATCAGCAACGTGCGCGGCACCGTGCGCAACGATGCCGTAGCCTGGAGCGACGTCACCAAGTCGATCGGCTGGAACAACAAACTGCGCGTGAACCAGGACTGGACCGCAGCAGTCGACCTGTCGTTCAACTCGGCCCAGCGCGACGGCACCAACATCGAGACCTACGGCGGCTCGTCGCAGTACGACACCGTGAACTTCAACGGCACCTCGGTCACCCCGACCCTGAACTACGCCGACACCAACAACATCCGCCTGCGCGACGTTTCGGCATGGGGCGGTACGCAGGTCCAGGCCGGCTACGTCAAGTTCCCGCACGTGTACGACCAGATCGACGCGATCCGCTTCGACGCCATCCGCGACCTGCCGGACGGCTGGCTGTTCAGCAAGGTCGACTTCGGCGCCAACTTCTCGAACCGTTCGAAGACCCGTTCGTACACCGAAGACCTGATGTCGATCGCCGGCCAGAGCAACCCGCTGGCCAGCGCCGCCTACCCGAACAGCGGCGTCGCCCAGGCGGGCGCCAGCGGCATCAACATCGTCACTTTTGATCCGGTCCAGAACATCGGCGTCTACAACCTGGATCCGAAGCTGCACCCGGAGATCACCAACAAGGACTGGACCGTCCGCGAGAAGGTCGAGACCGTGTTCGCCAAGCTGAACATCGATACGCAACTCGGCTGGATGCCGGTGCGCGGCGCGCTGGGCGTGCAGGGCATCCACACCAACCAGTCGTCGACCGCGTTCTCGGTCGACACCGCGAGCGGCAGCAGCGACGCGACCCGTCCGACCGCACCGGTCGATCGTGGCACCAGCTACAACGACTTCCTGCCGAGCCTGAACCTGATCGGCGACCTGGGCAACCAGCAGACCCTGCGCTTCTCGGTCGAGAAGATCATGGCCCGTCCGACCCTGGAACAGATGCGCGCCAGCGGCTCGTTCGGCTATGACCAGACCCGCGGTATCTACACCGGCAGCGGCGGCAACCCGAACCTGAAGCCGTTCCGCGCCAAGGGCATCGACCTGTCGTACGAGAAGTACTGGGACAGCAAGGCTTACGTCAGCGCGGCCGTGTTCTACCGCAAGCTCGACACCTACGTCGTGACCGCCGAACAGCAGTTCGACTTCACGCAGTACATCCAGCCGAGCACCTTCCAGGCGCCGAGCGTGATCGGTTCGTACAGCGCCCCGATCAACGGTTCGGGCGGCCAGATGAAGGGCATCGAACTGGCGGCGTCGCTGCCGCTGAACGTGCTGACCCGTTACCTGGACGGCTTCGGCGTGGTCGCCAACGCGTCGCAGACCGGCAGCTCGGTCTCGATTCCGGACATCACCAACGGCGGCGCCGGCAACATGATGCTGCCGGGCCTGTCGAAACGCGTGGCCAGCCTGACCCTGTACTACGAAAAAGCCGGCTTCTCGGCGCGTGTGGCTGACCGCTTCCGTTCCGACTTCATCGGTTCGGTCGAGCAGAACACCGGCGAACAGCAGCTGACCTACATCCAGGGCGGCCAGACCATCGACCTGCAGCTGGGTTACGAAGTGCAGACCGGTCCGCTGAAAGGCGTGTCCTTCCTGGTCGAGATGAACAACGTCAACAACCAGGAGTACAAGGAATATCGCAAGACGAAAGACAACGTCATCACCGATACCAAGTACGGCCGCACCCTGCTGTACGGTCTGAACTACAAGTTCTGATCCCGCGTTGGCATAAGCCGACAACGAGCCCTGCAGGCCTTCCCGGCCGCAGGGCTTTTTCGTATCCTGGCACACCATGAACAAGCAAACCCCCATCAAGAGCGTCGTGATCGTCGGCGGCGGCACCGCCGGCTGGATGGCCGCCGCGGCGCTGGCGCGCATCCTGCAGAACAAAATCGCGATCCGGCTGGTGGAGTCGGACGACATCGGCAGCGTCGGCGTCGGCGAATCGACGATCCCGATGATGCGCGTCTTTAACGACGCCCTCGGCATCAATGAAGACGAATTCGTGCGCGAGACCCGCGCCACCTTCAAGCTCGGCATCGAGTTCCTCGACTGGGGCCGGGAAGGCGAGCGCTATCTCCACAGCTTCGGGCGCTTCGGCCAGGACCAGGGCACGGTCGAGTTCTTCCAGTACTGGCTGCGCGCGTACCAGGCCGGCCTGGCGCCCGCGCTGGACCGCTATTCGATCAACCGTATGGCGGCCATGGCGAACAAGTTCATGCGGCCGGCGCCGCCGGAGCGCGGCAATTCGCCGCTGGCCGACATCGTCTACGCCTTCCACCTCGATGCCGGCCTGTATGCGCGCTACCTGCGCACATACGCCGAGGCGCGCGGCGTGGTCCGCACCGAAGGCAAGGTGGTGCAGGTGCGCCAGCGCAGCATGGATGGCTTCGTCGAAGCGCTGGTGATGGAAAACGGCGACGAGATCAAAGGCGACTTGTTCCTCGATTGCTCGGGTTTTCGCGGCTTGCTGATCGAAGAGACCCTGAAGACCGGTTTCGAGGACTGGAGCCACTGGCTGCCGTGCGACCGCGCCTGGGCGGTGCCGTGCGAACTGGCCGCGGGTTTGAAGGATGAGCTGCTGCCGTACACGCGCGCGCAGGCGCGCCCGGCCGGCTGGCAATGGCGCATCGGCCTGCAGCACCGGACCGGCAATGGCCATGTGTTCAGCAGCCGCCACATGAGCGAGGACGAGGCAGCCTCGATCCTGTTGAACAGTCTGGACGGCAAGCCGCTGGCGGACCCGAAACTGCTGCGCTTCACGGCCGGCAAGCGCAGCAAGACATGGAACAAGAACGTGGTCGCGGTCGGGCTGTCGTCCGGCTTCATCGAGCCGCTCGAGTCGACCTCGATCTACCTGATCCAGGCGACCGTGTCGAGCCTGGTAAAGTTCTTTCCGGACGCAGGTTTCGACCAGGCCGACATCGACGAATTCAACCGCCAGGCCGACTTCGAGGTCGAGCGCATCCGCGACTTCATCATCCTGCACTACCACGCGACCACGCGCGCCGACACGCCGTTCTGGGACCATGTACGTACGATGGCGGTCCCGGACAACGTGCGCCGCAAGCTGGACCTGTACAAGGCGCATGGCCGCTCGGTGCGTGAAAACAACGAGCTGTTCTCGGAGACCGCGTGGCAGCAGGTCATGCACGGGCAGGGCATCCAGGCGCGCGGCCACGATCCGCTGGCGGACCTGCTGGACGAGCGCCAGCTGCTCGGCTTTCTCGGCGATATCGAGAACGTGGTGCGCAAATGCGTGGATTACATGCCGGGCCACAAGGAATTCATTCATGCCATCTGGCAGGCCAAGCGCTAGGGAGTGCGACCAAACTCGTGATGCAGCGGAGCGAGGAAACCGCCAGTGTTGTCTGATTGCACAAACTTTTTGATTTTGAACACGGCGATGAGCCGCTTCATTGCGAGCTGGTGTAGGATAAGTTATGGCAGCTACATCTCACTTGCTGATCGTTGACGACGAGTTGGATTTTCTCGAAAGCGTCGCCTGCCTGCTCGAAATCGAAGGCTTCAAGGTTTCAACACATGACGACCCGCGCTCGGCCGTCGCCGCCGTATGTGATGGGTTCGCTCCCGATCTGGTCATGCTCGACTTTCGCATGCCGGGCTTGAACGGCGCCCAGGCTCTCAAGCATATGCGAGCATGCGGGCTGAAGGCGCCCGCGGTCCTGGTGTCGGCCATGGCGAACCTGGCCGCCGAATCGGCTGCAGCGGGCTTCGACGATGCGCTGTCCAAGCCATTTGCGATCGACGAGATGGTCAACATGCTGCGGCGCCTGCTGTCAGGCGCGCGTGCATCGGACGCGGGAATGGCCTGATGAACTTCCTGTCCAACGTCAGGCATCCCGACGTAGCCCAGGTGCGCGCCGCGTGGGAACGCTACGTACGGCATGAAGACCTGGCGCCGGACACGCTGCGGCCCTACGTGCTGAGAGCATGGGAGCGCGCACGCGCCAGCGGGTGCAATCCTCGCCTCGGCCGCGCCGACTTGCTGGGAGAGCGCGAAACACAGCAGCTGCTCGCACAACGCCATGAGGTCATCGCGGCAACAGCGCCCTTTCTCGGCGCCTTATCCAGAGCGGCAGGCGCCAGTCGGCACGCGGCGATGCTGGCGGACCCCGACGGCCGGCTGCTTCGTCTGGTCGGCGATGCCGAGACGATGGCCGATGAGAATTTCCCGCGACCGGGCTCCCTGCTGGACGAGGCGCATGCGGGCGCCAACGGCGTCGGCACCTCCATCGCCGAGAACGGTTATGTGGAACTGGTCGGCCCCGAACATTTCATCGAGGGCTTCCACGCCTTCACCTGCCAGGGTGTGCCCATCATCGGGCCGCAAGGTCCGGTGGGCGTGCTGAGCATGTCGGTACGGACCCTGGCCACGGCCGACCGTGTGCGTGACATCCTGTTCTGCGCCACGGAAGCGGTGGAATGCGATTTGCTGGCCAAGTGCCTGTCCAGCACCAGCGGTGAGGACATGGAGCACATCCTGGAACGCCTGCGCCAAGATATGGTGCAACGCCTGACGACCGCGCGCCTCCGGATGGAGCTCGCGGCGCGCCGGATTGCCGCCGGCGCCGACGTAAGCGCCATGGTGCAGACTTCCAGGGCGATGAGCGGGCAGTTCGCTCGGCAGGCCCAGACCTGGCGTGTGCTGGCGCTCGAGCGCACTGGTCCCGCCCAGCCCGAGTCGATGGAGCTTGCGGACATCGTGCAGGACTTGCTGGAATTGCTCGCCACCGAAGCGCGGGTGGTGGGGGTGCGGTTCGAGTGGGCTGCCGCCGAACGCGTCAGGGTACTGGACGATCGTCAGGTACTGACCCGACGCCTGCTCGGCGGCTTCCTGTCGGCCCTGCAGAAAGCTGCGTCCGGCTCCACGCTGCTCATCGACGTCGGGCCTGCTGCGGGCAGCGGACGCACCGCGCTCAGGGAACGCTTCGAAGATGGGCGCGTGCGCCAGGGACCGGTCGTCGAATCCTTGCGAGCAGCCTGAATCCGCCCAGGCGCGAAATAATCCGGGCGGGTTGCCTCCGACCGAGTAAACTATCGGTTTGCTTTCGCTTAGTTTCCGATTCTTTACGAGATTTTCTGCCATGCTTGAAACCCCTCTCCTGACGTTCGCCGACCTCGACATCCCCGCGCCCATCCTCAAGGCGCTCAAGGACGTCGGCTACGAGACCCCATCGCCCATTCAAGCGGCGACCATTCCGCTGCTGATGGAGGGCCGCGACGTGCTGGGGCAGGCGCAGACCGGCACCGGCAAGACCGCCGCGTTCGCGCTGCCGGTGCTGTCGCGTATCGATCCGAAGAACCCGTCGGTGCAGGCGCTGGTGCTGGCGCCGACGCGCGAGCTGGCCATCCAGGTGGCCGAGGCGTTCCAGAGCTACGCCGCGCACATCAAGAACTTCCACGTGCTGCCGATCTACGGCGGCCAGGCCTACGGTCCGCAGCTGTCGGCCTTGCGCCGCGGCGTGCAGGTCGTGGTCGGCACCCCGGGCCGCGTGATCGACCACATCGAAAAGGGCTCGCTCGACCTGTCGCAGCTGCAGACCCTGGTGCTGGACGAGGCCGACGAGATGCTGCGCATGGGCTTCATCGACGACGTCGAGCGCATCCTGCAGGAGACCCCGGAGTCGCGCCAGACCGCGCTGTTCTCGGCCACCATGCCGCCGGCCATCAAGCGCATCGCCAACACCTACCTGCGCGAGCCGAAGGAAGTCACGGTCGCGGCCAAGACCACCACCGCCGCCAACATCACCCAGCGCTACTGGCTGGTGGCCGGCCTGCAGAAGCTCGAGGCGCTGACCCGCATCCTGGAAGCCGAGCCGTTCGACGGCATGATCATCTTCGCGCGCACCAAGCTCGGCACCGAGGAGCTGGCGGCCAAGCTGCAGGCGCGCGGCTTCGCGGCCGCGGCCATCAACGGCGACCTGGCCCAGCAGCAGCGCGAGCGCACCATCGAGCAGCTCAAGAACGGCAAGATCGACATCCTGGTCGCCACCGACGTCGCCGCGCGCGGCCTGGACGTCGAGCGCATCAGCCACGTGATCAACTACGACGTGCCGTCCGACCCGGAAAGCTACACCCACCGCATCGGCCGTACCGGCCGCGCAGGACGTAGCGGCGACGCGATCCTGTTCGTCACCCCGCGCGAGCGCGGCCTGCTCAAGGCCATCGAGCGCGCCACGCGCCAGCCGGTCGCCCAGCTGACGCTGCCGACCATCAAGGCGGTCAACGACGTGCGCATCGCCAGGTTCAAGGACCAGATCGGCGAGGCGCTGGCGGCCGGCGGCCTGGAGATCTTCCGCCAGCTGATCGAAGACTACGAGCGCGAACAGAACGTGCCGGCGATCGACATCGCCGCGGCGCTGGCCAAGCTCAATCGCGGCGACGAGCCGCTGCTGCTCGAAAAGCCGGACCGCGAGCCGAAACCGGAATCGCGCAGCGAATGGCGCGAAGACCGCCCAAGCCGCGAAGAGCGGCCGTCGCGCGCGCGCGAAGGCTTCGGCGAAGCGCGTTCGGGTGAGTCGCGTTTCAATGACGAGCGTCCGCCGCGTCCAGCGCGCGAACCCTTCAAGAAGGAACGCGTCGAGCGCGCGCCGGAAACCGGCATGGCGACCTACCGCATCGACGTCGGCTACGCCAACGGCGCCAAGCCGGGCAACATCGTCGGCGCGATCGCCAACGAAGGCGGCATCGCCGCGCGCGACATCGGCCGCATCGAGATCTACGACGACTACTCGACGCTCGACATGCCGGCCGACCTGCCGCAGGACCTGCTGAACCACCTGCAGAAGGTGTGGGTCGCCGGCCGCCAGCTGAACATCACGCGTGATGGCGAAGAGCCGATCAAGGCGGCGCCGAAGAAGAAGTTCGGCGACAAGAAGCTCGGCGACAAGAAGCCGTACCGCAAGTCGTAAACATGGACACAGTGGCCGCTGCCTGTGCATCGGCCACTGTGTTTGCCGATGTTGTTTGACTACATCCATCTGTGTTCCGCCCAGGTGTTGTCTGGATTGACACTCGACAGTCCCCATGTTACTTTGCTACATCGAGGTAGTCCGGCACCAGTCCGGGCACCGTTAGGGGACACAGATGGAAATGCAAACTCACACGCTCAAGCCGCGCCTGTCGTTCTGGCAGCTGTGGAACATGAGCTTCGGCTTCTTCGGCATCCAGTTCGGCTTCGCGCTGCAGAACGCCAATACCAGCCGGATCTTCGCCACCCTCGGCGCCGGCCTGGAAGACTTGTCCGTGTTCTGGCTGGCGGCGCCCGTCACCGGCTTGCTGGTCCAGCCGATCATCGGCTACCTGAGCGACAACACCTGGCACCCGAAATGGGGTCGCCGCCGTCCCTTCTTCTTCACCGGCGCCGTGCTGGCCGCGCTCGGTCTGTTCCTGATGCCCAATTCGAGCGCGGTGTGGATGGCGGTGGCCGTGCTGTGGCTGCTGGACGCGTCGATCAACATCTCGATGGAGCCGTTCCGCGCTTTCGTCGGCGACAAGCTCGACCCCTCGCAGCAGACCGCCGGCTACGCGATGCAGACCTTCTTCATCGGCTGTGGCGGCGTGATCGCCTCGCTGCTGCCGATGTTCTTCACCGACGTGCTGCACGTCTCGAACGTGCCGGTGAACGGCGCGATCCCGGATTCGGTGCGCTACTCGTTCTACATCGGCGGCGCGATCTTCCTGGCCGCGGTCAGCTGGACCGTGCTTACCGCCAGTGAACTGCCGCCGGCCGACCTCGAACGCTTCCACGCCCAGCGCAAGGAAGCGGGCGGCTTCGGCACCGCGGCGCGCGAGATCATCGGCGGCTTCGGCCACATGCCCAGGACCATGGTGCAGCTGGCGGTCGTGCAGTTCTTCACCTGGATCGGGCTGTTCGCGCTGTGGATCTACACCGTTCCTGCGGTCGCCGACAATGTCTACGGCACGCTCGACCCACAGACCACCGTCTACCAGGAAGCCGCCAACCAGGTCGGCCTGATGTTCGCGGTGTACGGCGGCATCTCGGCGCTGGCCGCCTTCATCCTGCCGGTGCTGGCGCGTGCGACCAGCCGCAAGCTGTGTCACACGGTGTGCCTGGCCATCGGCGGCGTGTCGCTGGCCAGCCTGTTCTTCGTGCACGATAAAAGCATGCTGATGGTGCCGATGATCGGCGTCGGCATCGCCTGGGCCAGCATCTTGACCATGCCGTATGCGATCCTGGCCGGCGCGCTGCCCGCCAACCGCATGGGCTACTACATGGGCCTGTTCAACTTCTTCGTCGTGATCCCGCAGATCCTCAGCGGCGCGCTGCTGGGCTTCTTCACCAAGCAGCTGTTCGGCGGCCATGCGGTGATGACGCTGGTGCTGGGCGGCGTGTGCATGCTGGTCGCCGCGGTCATGACGCTGTTCGTGACCGACAAGGCCGAAGTCAATACGGCGCACCAGGCATCTTAAACAAGCGACATCATTTCGGCGCCTGTCGTATCGTAATGCTTTGATAACAATCCCAAGCATCAACGATACGATACAGGAGCCAGCATGACGATCCAGACCATTGCGACCACGCCCTTCGCCGGGCAGCGCCCCGGCACTTCGGGCCTGCGCAAGAAGGTGACCGAGTTCCAGCAACCCGGCTATCTCGAAAACTTCGTCGAGGCGATTTTCCTGACGCTGGGCGACTGCGGCGGACGCACCCTGGTGCTCGGCGGCGACGGCCGCTTCTTCAACCGCGAGGCGGTGCAGATCATCCTGCGCATGGCTGCCGCCCACGGCGTGGCCAAGGTGCTGGTCGGCCGCGGCGGCATCCTGTCGACGCCGGCAGTGTCGTGCGTGATCCGCAAGTATTCCGCTTTCGGCGGCATCGTGCTGTCGGCCAGCCACAACCCGGGCGGCCCGGACGGCGACTTCGGCATCAAGTACAACATCGACAACGGCGGCCCGGCGCCGGAAAAGATCACCGAGGCGATCTTCGCGCACACGCAAACGGTCAGCGAATACCGCATCAGCGACGCCGGCCCGGTCGATCTCGACCAGCTCGGCAGCGTGCGCATCGAAGAGATGGAAGTCGAAGTGATCGACTCGGTCGCCGACTACGCCGAGATGATGTCGCGCCTGTTCGACTTCGACGCGATCCGCGCGCTCTTTCAACGCGGCTTCACCATGCGCTTCGACGGCATGAGCGCGGTTTCGGGCCCGTACGCCAAGGCGATCATCGAAGGCATGCTCGGCGCGCCGGCCGGCACCGTGATCAATTTCGAACCGCTCGAGGACTTCGGCGGCCACCACCCGGACCCGAACCCGGTCAATGCCGCCGCACTGGTTGCCCTGATGAACGGCGCCGACGCCCCGGAATTCGGCGCGGCCTCGGACGGCGACGGCGACCGCAACATGATCGTCGGGCGGTCCCTGGCGGTGTCGCCTTCGGATTCGCTGGCCATCATCGCCGCCAACGCCACGCTGGCACCGGGCTACCGCGACGGCATCAAAGGGATCGCGCGCTCGATGCCGACCTCGCAGGCGGCCGACCGCGTCGCGCAAGCGCTGGGCATCTCGTGTTTCGAGACCCCGACCGGCTGGAAGTACTTCGGCAACCTGCTCGACGCCAACCTGGCCACGCTGTGCGGCGAGGAGAGCTACGGCACCGGCTCGAACCACATCCGCGAGAAGGACGGCGTGTGGGCCGTGCTGTTCTGGCTGAACCTGGTCGCCGCCACCGGCAAGTCGGTCAACCAGCTGGTGGAGGAGCACTGGGCCCGTTTCGGCCGCAATTACTATTCGCGCCACGATTACGAAGCCGTCGATGCGGCCGCCGCCGAGAGCATGATGACCGACCTGCGCGCGCGCCTGGCCAGCCTGGCGGGGCAGACGTTCGGCGACTACCGCGTGTCGCAGGCCGACGACTTCGAGTACACCGACCCGGTCGACGGCTCGGTCTCGAAGCGCCAGGGCATCCGCATCATCATGCTGGATGGCTCGCGCATCGTGATGCGCCTGTCCGGCACCGGCACCGAAGGCGCGACCGTGCGCCTCTACCTCGAGCGCTACGAAGCCGACGCCGCGCGCCACGCCCTCGACACGCAGGAAGCGCTCAAGCCGCTGATCGACATCGCCGAGCAGGTCTCGCAGCTCAAGCAGCGCACCGGCCGCCAGCAGCCGAGCGTAGTCACGTAAGCCATTGTCATCCACCACAGGACCCTGAATGAAAGTATCCGCCCTCGCCATCTCCCTGATGCTCGCCTTCGGTTCGGCCTCGAGCGCATCCGCGGACGCGCCCGCGCCCGCCGGCGCGCGCGCGAAGCCGTTCACCTGGGAGAACGCGACCGTCTATTTCCTGCTGACCGACCGCTTCGACAACGCCGACCCGGCCAACGACCATGCGTATGGCCGCATGGCCGATGCGGCGGTCGGGCGCGGGTTCATGGGCGGCGACCTGGCCGGTGTGACGGCCAAGGTCAAGGCGGGCTATTTCACGGACCTGGGCGTGGATGCGATCTGGATCACCCCGCCGGTCGAGCAGATCCACGGCTACACCGACGAAGGCACCGGCAAGACCTATGCCTTCCACGGCTACTGGGCCAGGGATTTCACTGCGATGGACGCCAACCTCGGCAGCGAGCGGGACCTGCACGACCTGGTCGATGCCGCGCACGCGCGCGGGATCCGCGTACTGCTCGACGTGGTGGTCAACCATACCGGCCCGGTCACCGCCCAAGACCCGGTGTGGCCGGCCGACTGGGTGCGGACCGGCCCGACCTGCACCTTCAAGGACATGCGCACCACCACCAGCTGCACGCTGGTGAAGAACCTGCCCGACATCCGCACCGACAGCGATGCCAGCGTCGCGCTGCCGCCGATGCTCGTTGCGAAGTGGAAGAAGGAAGGGCGCTACGAGCGCGAGGTGAAAGAGCTGGACGACTTCTTCAATCGCACCGGCTATCCGCGCGCGCCGCGCTACTACCTGATGAAGTGGCACGCCGACTGGGTGCGCAAGTACGGCATCGACGGCTTCCGCTGCGACACCGTCAAGCACACCGAACCGGGCGTGTGGAAGGACTTGAAGACGGTCGCCAGCGCCGCCTATGAAGACTGGAAGAAAACGCCGGCCGGCCAGGCTGCCATGGAGCAGATCGGCAACGTGCCGTTCTTCATGACGTCCGAGGTGTACGGCTACTCGGTCAACGGCGGACGCGAGTTCACCTACGACGGCGGGACCAAGGTCGACTACTTCGACAACGGCTTCGACAGCATGATCAACTTCAGCCTGCCGCACGATGCGCACGGCAGCTACGAAACGCTGTTCTCCACCTATTCGAACAGCCTGCGCCGGATCCAGGCGGCGCACCCGGGCGCGTCGGTGCTGAACTACCTCGACTCGCACGACGACGGCGGCCCGTTCGACGCGCTGCGCCAGCACCCGTTCGAGGAAGCCAACAAGCTGCTGCTGGCCCCGGGCCAGGTGCAGATCTACTACGGCGACGAGACCGCGCGCGTGTTGAAAGTCGAAGGCGCGCAAGGCGACGCCAACCTGCGTTCCTTCATGAACTGGGACCAGCTGGCATCCAACGCCAAGGTCGGCCGGGGTGACGCCGGCGGCGTGGCCGACGTGCGCGACTACTGGGCGCGCCTGGGGCGCTTCCGCCACGCGCACCCGGCCGTGGGCGCGGGCGCGCACCAGATGCTGGCCGCCAGCCCCTACACCTTCAAGCGCACCTACGAGAAGGGCGGCGTGAGCGACCGCGTGGTGGTCGCGCTCGACCTGCCGCAGAACCGCGCCATGCCGATTTCCGTGGCCGGCGTGTTCGGGGACGGCCAGCTTGTCCGCGACTGGTTCACCGGGAAGACCGCCACCGTCGCCGGCGGCAAGGTGCAGTTCGATACGCCGGCGCCGGTGGCGCTGATCGCGCAGGACTGACACTTTTGCGGGCAACGGGGCAGGCTGCTTCCGTTTGTATCTTCAAGCGCTTGTGCTATCTTTCCTTAAAGAAATTTATGGAAATCGAGCATATCGATGTCGAAAGTCAGATCAAGTCTGGCGCTGGCCGCGTTGGCCAGCGTATTCGCTACGTTCGCAGCGCATGCCGAGGACGTGATGAGGCCCGCGCAAGCCATGGACCATTTCGCTCGGATGGAAGCCCTCGGCGAACGCTGCGCCGAAGATGCGCCAAGTCTTCGACCCGCCATTTCCAACATGTGGACCAGCGGTTTTGACAAGGCGACCGCCAACTGGGTCGTGGAGATGCGCAAGGGGCCGGAATACGCAACCGTGCTCGCGAAAGCGCGTACCGAGTGGACGGAGGCGCCCGAGCGCCAGCGCATGCTGTCGTGCCAGGCGGCGTTCGGAACCGGCGAAGCGCAGTCGAAAGCCATCGACGCATTGAGGGAGATGGACGAAACGATGCCGCGGCGCGCCACGAATCGATAATAATCCGCCTCGCAACCGGCAAAACCAATACCGATACTGCTGAGTAAGGTACACTCTGCCTTTCGATCGTTCGGCCGCCGCCGGTCTCCTTCATGCTGGGTAAAGACAGATATTACTTGCCACGTTCCCTGAGGGACCTGGGCATCTCGACGCAGCTGACCCTCCTGCTGGCCGGACTCGTCGTCCTGATCACGCTGGTGCTGGCGGGCGTGCTCGACGTCCTGTTCACGCAGCGCGAGAAACAGGACATCGGCCAGCAGTTCGCCGAACTGGCGATCCAGGCGACCGACAAACTGGACCGCAGCCTGTTCGAGCGCTACCGCGAAGTCCAGATCCTGGCCAGCCAGCCGGGGCTGGGCAGGGCGGACACCCTGGACGACAAGCGCCGCCTGCTCGAGGACATGCAGAAGACCTACGCCTATTACGCCTGGCTCGGCCTGACCGACCGCGAGGGCAGGGTGCTGGTGTCCGCCAACCGTGTGCTGGAAGGCGTCGACGTTTCGAAACGCCCGTGGTTCGGGCGCGCGCTGCAGGGCATCCACCTGACCGACGTGCACGAAGCGGCGCTGCTCGACAAGCTGCTGCGCAAGGGACCGAACGCCAGCCAGGAACCGCTGCGCTTCATCGACGTCGCCTTTCCCTACCGCGATCCGCAGGGCCGCATCGCCGGCATGTTCGGCACCCACCTGAGCCTGGCCTGGGCCGCCGACATCGAGCGTTCGGTGATGCTGCCGCTGCTCAGGCGCAGCGGCGCCGAGACCCTGATCCTGGCGCCGGACATGCGCGTCATCATCGGCCCCAGACAGCTGGTGGGCACGCGCCTGTCCCTGCCGGACCTGGCTGCGCCCGGCGCCTACGCGAACGGCTACGCGGTCAAACGCTTCGCCGACGACAAGCGCTACCTGGTCGGCTACAGCAAGACGCAAGGCTATGGCGCTTCCCCCGGCCTGGGCTGGACGGTGATGGTGCGCCAGGACCTCGACCTGGCCTATGCGCCGGTGGTCCGGCTGCGCCACCAGGGGATGCTGGCCGGCGCCGTCATCGCCGCGCTGTTCGCGGCGCTGGCCTGGGTCCTGGCCAGGCGCGTCGCGCGCCCGCTCGGCGCGATCGCCGAATCGGCGCGGCGCATCGAGGCGATGGATACCGACCGCATCGACGCGGTGGATGCAGGCTACCGCGAGATCGGCGTGCTGCGCAGCGCGCTGCAATCGCTGATCGGCAAGCTGCAGGCCAACCAGGCCTCGCTGCGCGAAGCCGACCGCCGCAAGGACGAATTCCTGGCGACTCTCGCGCACGAGCTGCGCAACCCGCTGGCGCCGATTTCCGCCGCCGCCGACCTGCTCGGCATGGGCCGCGCCGACGACGCGCAGCAGCGCCGCCTGGGCGGCATGATCGCGCGCCAGGTCCGCCACATGACCGGCATGGTCGACGACCTGCTCGACGTCTCGCGTGTCACGCGCGGCCAGTTCACGCTGGCGCGCCAGGCGCTCGACCTGCGCGACGTCGTCGCCGAGGCGATGGAGCAGAACGCGCCGCTGGCCGCGGCCAAGCGTCATCGCATCGACACCCTGCTGGCGCCCGAGCCGGCGCTGGTGCTGGGCGACCGCAAGCGCCTGGTGCAGGTAGTGGCCAACCTGCTCGACAACGCGGTGCGCTACACGCCGGCCGATGGCCGCATCGAGCTGGCGCTGGCGGCGCGCGACAATCGCGTGCTGCTGTCGGTGCGCGACCATGGCATCGGCATGTCGTCCGACCTGATGGCGCACTTGTTCGAGCTGTTCACCCAGGAGACGCGCAAGACCGACCTCTCCGGGGGCGGGCTCGGTGTCGGGCTGGCGCTGTCCAGGCGCCTGGTCGAGCAGCACGGCGGCACGGTGACGGCCAGCAGCGCCGGCCGGGGGCAGGGTAGCGAGTTCGTGGTGTCGCTGCCGGCGCTGCCGGCCGGGGCCGATGCGGCCGTCCCGGACCCGGTGCGGACGCTGCCGGACCCGATCCGGTCGCCGGCTGAGCCGACACTCGACACGCAGCGTGGCCAGATCGGCTAGACTCGATGGCATCGTCATTTGCTGAGGAAGCACCATGCCATTCCCGATCCGCGCGACCGCATCCCTGAGTGCGTCCCTGGGCGCCGTCCTGTTGAGCCTCGCCGCCGGCGCCGCCCACGCGCAAGCGAGCGCCACCGAATCCGCCCAAGCCCCCAGCTACGGCCCCGAGCTCGAAGGCTTCGATTACCCCTACCCGGTCCAGCAGTACCGCTTCACCTCGCAAGGCGTGGCGCTGCACATGGCCTACATGGACATCAAGCCGGCGCAGCCGAACGGCCGCACCGTGGTCCTCCTGCACGGCAAGAACTTCTGCGCCGCGACCTGGAAGACCTCGATCGACGTCTTGAGCCAGGCCGGCTACCGCGTGGTCGCGCCCGACCAGATCGGCTTTTGCAAGTCGAGCAAGCCGGAGCACTATCAATACAGCTTCCAGCAGCTGGCGGCCAACACGCATGGCCTGCTGGAGTCGATCGGCGTGAAGAACGTGACCATCCTGGGCCACTCGACCGGCGGCATGCTGGCGGTGCGCTACGCGCTGGTGTATCCGGACCAGACCGAGCAGCTGGTGCTGGCCAATCCGATCGGCCTGGAAGACTGGAAGACGCTCGGCGTGCCCTCGCTGGGCGTCGACAAATGGTTCGAGCGTGAGATGGGCCAGAACGCCGACAAGATCCGCGCCTACGAAAAATCGACGTATTACGTGAACCAGTGGAAGCCGGAGTACGAGCCCTGGGTGCAGATGCTGGCCGGGATGTACCGCGGGCCGGGCAAGCGCATCGTGGCCTGGAATTCGGCGCTCCTGTACGACATGATCTACACCCAGCCGGTGGTGTACGAGCTGCCGCTCCTGAAGATGCCGACCCTGCTCCTGATCGGGACGAAGGACAACACGGCGATCGGCAAGGACGCCGCCCCGGCCGACATCAAGCCCAAGCTGGGCATCTACGCGGAACTGGGCAAGCGCGCCGCCAAGGCGATCCCGCATGCGACCCTGGTCGAGTTCGACGACATGGGCCACGCACCGCAGATGCAGGACCCGAAGCGCTTCCACGCAGCGCTGCTCAAGGGCCTGGCCGATAAATAAGCCCGCATGACCGCGACCATGACCGAGACCATCCGCTCCGCCACCGCGCTCGATGCCGGCGCCATCTGCGCCATCTACAACCATTACATCGCCACCACGACGATCAGCTTCGAGGAGGAGCCGGTCGACGCGGCGGCGATGGCGCAGCGCATCGAAGCCGTGTTCGACGCCGATCTGCCCTGGCTGGTGATCGAGGTGGACGGGAACATCGCGGGCTATGCGTATGCCACCAAATGGCGCGTGCGCTCGGCCTACCGCTATTCGGTCGAGAGCTCGATCTACATGGACGCGGCGTATGCGGGACGCGGCCTCGGGCGCCGGCTGTACGGCGCGCTGCTCGAGGACTTGCGCGCGCACGGCCGCCACATGGCCATTGGCGGCATCGCCCAGCCGAACCAGGCCAGCGTCGCGTTGCACGAAAGCCTGGGCTTTCGCAAGGTCGCGCATTTTTCGGAAGTCGGGCTGAAGTTCGGGCGCTGGGTCGACGTCGGCTATTGGGAACTGAATCTGGGGGAACTGAATCCGGGCCGCAGCGTGCGCCGGATCGATGCGCAAGAGGCCACGGCGCGCATCGAGCAGCTGGCCGACGTTCTGGTCGATTGCGTCGAAGGCGGCGCCTCGGTCAACTTCATGCTGCCGATGGCGCGCGAGACCGCGCTGCGCTTCTGGCACAAGACGATCGCCTCGCTCGAGCGCGGCGAACGCACGCTGCTGGTGGCCGAGGACGGTCACGGCATCGTCGGCACCGTCCAGCTGGTCACCGACACCCCGGACAACCAGCCGCACCGCGCCGATGTCTCCAAGCTGCTGGTGCACCGGCGCGCGCGCAATGGCGGCATCGGCCGGCGCCTGATGGAGGCGGTCGAGGACGCCGCGCGCGCGCAGGGCAGGACCGTGCTGGTGCTGGACACCGCCAACCCGGCCGCCGAGCGGCTGTACGAGCGCCTCGGCTGGCAGCGCGTCGGCGCGGTGCCCGACTTTTGCCTGATGCCGGACGGGGCAATGAGTGCGACGACCTTCTTCACGAAACGGCTGCGCAACGACGCGATGAAATAAGGGGCGCACCCCGTTTTGGTGCAATTCATTCAATGGTATCCTATTGCCATATGGGAAACCCCTCATCAGAAGAATTGCAATGACCACCGAGCACGCCACCGAACAGAAGCAAACCCGCGCCGCCTACAGCGACGGCCCTCGCCTGCTGGCCGACATCGGCGCGACCCATGCCCGCTTCGCGCTCGAGATCGCGCCCGGCGTGCAGCGCAACGTCGCCGTGCTGCTGTGCGACGACTACCCCGGCATCGTCCCGCTGCTCGAAGCCTACCTGGCGCAGATCCAGGCGCAGACCGGCGGCGTGCGCATCAGCCACGGCGCTTTCGCGCTGGCCAATCCGATCAGTGGCGACTTCATCCGCATGACCAACCGCGACTGGCAGTTCTCGACCGAGGACCTGCGCCGCACCCTCGGCCTGACCACGCTGCTGATCGTGAACGACTTCACCGCGCTGGCAATGGGCCTGCCGGGCTTCGAGCCGGGCGACCTGATGCAGGTCGGCGGCGGCAAGGCGGCGCAGAACGCAGTGTCGGGTGTTCTTGGTCCGGGCACCGGCCTGGGCGTGTCGGGCGTGATCCCGACCGTCGACGGCTTCGTCACGCTCGGCTCGGAGGGCGGCCACGTCAACTTCGCCCCGGCCGACGAGCGCGAGTTCGCGATCCTGCAGTACGCCTGGCGCGACTACCAGCACGTCTCGAACGAGCGCCTGATCTCGGGCCCCGGGATGGAGATCATCTACCGCGCGCTGGCCGGGCGTAACGGCGCCCGGTTGGACAACAAGGCGCGGGCGCGCAGCTCGGCCGAGATCATCGCCGGCGCCCTGGAAGACAAGGACCCGCTGTGCCTGGAAGTGCTGGAGTGCTTCTGCGGCATGCTGGGCGGGGCCGCGGCCAACCTGGCGGTGACGCTGGGCGCGTTCGGCGGCATCTTCATCGGCGGCGGCATCGTGCCGCGCATGGGGGAATGGTTCAAGACCTCGCCGTTCCGCGCCCGCTTCGAAGCCAAGGGGCGCTTCACCGACTACCTGGCGCAGATCCCGACCTACGTGATCATGACGCCCAACCCGGCCCTGTACGGCGTCTCGCGCATCCTGTCCGAGCACCTGCGCAACCGCAGCGGCGCCAACACGCTGATGGAGCGCGTGCAGCGCCTGCAGTCGGAGCTGTCGCCGGCCGAGCAGCGCGTCGCCACGCTGGTGATCGACCATCCGCGCAAGGTGTTGTCCGAGCCGATCGCCGAGATCGCCAAGCTGGCCGACGTCAGCCAGCCGACCGTGATCCGCTTCTGCCGCTCGCTCGGCTTTTCCGGCCTGGCCGACTTCAAATTGAAATTCGCCGGCAGCCTGACCGGCACGATTCCGGTGCGCCACAGCCAGGTGCGCATGACCGACTCGACGCACGACCTGTCGGCGAAAGTCATCGACAACACCGTCTCGGCCATTTTGAAGTTCCGCGACCAGCTCGACGTGAATTCGATCGACCGCGCGATCGAGCTGCTGCGCAAAGCCAAGCGCGTCGAGTTTTACGCGATGGGCAATTCGCGCGTGGTGGCGCTGGACGGCCAGCACAAATTCTTCCGCTTCCGCATCCCGACCGCGCTGTATGGCGACTCGCACCTGTTCGCGCTGGCCGCCGAGCTGCTCGGCCCGGGCGACGTCGTCATCGCGATCTCGACCACCGGCCAGCTGCCCGAGCTGCTGTCGGCCGTGGACACCGCGCGCGCCGCCGGCGCCGACGTCATCGCCATCACCAGCAGCAAGTCGGCGCTGGCGCGCAAGGCCAGCATCTGCCTGGCGGTCGACCACAGCGAAGACTCGACCACCTTCCTGTCGATGATCTCGCGCATCCTGCAGCTGCTGCTGATCGACATCATGGCGGTCGGCATCTCGCTCGGCGCCCAGGGCGACGCCAACGGCGACGGCGACACCGAGCGCCGGCGCATGCTGATCTCCCACCTCGACGTCTGAGAAGAAGCCGGAGAAGCCGCCATGCGCACGCGAGCGACCGTGGTCCCGAGCGTGCTGGCGATGGTGGCCTTCGCCGCCAACTCGCTGCTGTGCCGTGTCGCGCTGCGCGAAGGCCACATCGACCCGGCCAGCTTCGGCGCGATCCGCATCGCGGCCGGCGCGCTCGTGCTGGCGCTGCTGGCGTGGCTGCGGCGCGGCCCGCGTCCGCCGGCAAGCGGCGACTGGCGCGCGGGCGCGATGCTGTTCGCCTACGTCGCCGGCTTTTCCTTTGCCTACCTGACGCTGGCCGCCGGCACCGGCGCCCTGATCCTGTTCGGCGCAGTCCAGCTGACCATGTTCGCGGCGGGTTTCAAGGCCGGCGAGCGTTTCACGACGGCCGGCTGGATCGGACTGGGGCTGGCGCTGGCCGGCCTGGTGGTGCTGGTGCTGCCGGGCGTGGCCGCGCCATCGCCGCTCGGTGCCGCCTTGATGGCGCTGGCCGGCGTGGCCTGGGGCGGCTATTCGCTGCGCGGCCGCGGCGTGCCGGATCCGATCCAGGCCAGCGCCGCCAACTTCGTGCGCGCGCTGCCGCTGTCGTTGTTGCTGGCGCTGGCGTTCGCCATGCGCGCGCACGCGGACGCGCGCGGGATCGCACTGGCCGTGGTCTCCGGCGCGCTGACCTCGGGCCTGGGCTACGTGGTGTGGTACGCGGCGCTGCGCGGCCTGTCGTCGCTGCGCGCCGCCGTGATCCAGTTGTCGGTGCCGGTGCTGGCGGCCTGCGGCGGCGCGCTGTGGCTGGGCGAACCGTTCACGGCGCGCCTGGCGCTGGCGGTGGCGGCCATCCTGGGCGGCATCGCGCTGGCGCTGCGCGATCGTGGGCCCGCGCGCGAGCGCGAGCGCAGGTAGCGTCGAAGGGCCGGCTAGAACCGGCTCTCCAGCATCACCTTCAGGCGCGCGTGACCGGCCTCACAGCTTCCATGGCGCCCGGCGGTCCTCGGCCAGCAGGCGGCCCAGCGCCTCCTGGTCGCGCTCGGCATGGCTTTCGCGCATGAATACCGGCAGGTCGGCGACCAGGCGTGCGATGGCGGCGTCCTTGCACAAGGGCCCGGCGCCGAGCGCGCGCCCGACCGCGGCCAGCGTCCTGGTGGCCGCATCCTCGACGCTCAGGCGCAGCGACAGCGCAGGGTGCATGGCGTTGGCCTCGGGCGCGCCGTCGATCGCCGCGGCGGTCTCGCGCATCAGCGCCGCGCTGGCCTGCAGCGCGACCGCGACCTCGCCCAGCTGCGCCAGGCGATGCGGATCGGGCTTGTCGGCCATGCGCGCGCGCAGCTGCTCGGCCAGGTGCGAGGCCGCGCCGAACCAGCAGGCCGCCACGCCGGCGCCGCCATGCCAGAAGCCCGGACGGCTGACGTAGAAGTCGGGGCCGCCGATCGGGATCGCCGCCGCCCGTTCGAAATACACGTCGACGCTGCCGCTGCCGCGCATGCCGACCGCGTCCCAGCCGTCGTCGGTGATGCCAATGCCGTTCTGGCGCAGGTCGACCGCGGCCAGCATCGCCTCGCCGTTCACGTTCCAGCAGCTGACCAGCGCATGGGTCAGGTGGCCGGCGCCCGAACACCAGGACTTGCGGCCGCGCAGCGTGAAGCTGCCGTCGGCGTGCGTGTCCAGGCGCAGGCGCGCGTCCGGCGGCTCGGCGCACCAGGTGCCCCACAGCGCGCCTTCGGGCGGCGCATACGGCGACGCCGGTCCGGCGCCGGCTTCGTGCAGGATCGCCAGCGCGTCGGTATGGCCTTCGAACAGCTTGGCCAGCGCCAGGTCGTGGGCGCCGACCGCGGCCAGCAGCCGCCAGCGATCCAGCGTCGCGCCCTGGCCCGGCAAGGGAATGCGGTCGAGGCTGGCCTCTACGAGGCCGCGCAGGGCGGGGCCGGGCTCGAGGTCGTCGAGCGCACGCAGGTGGGCCAGCAAAGTCGTGAGAAGCGCGGATGAAGGCATGTCTATGGGTGCTTAATTTTGTGGCAAAGTTGCAGATTACCATTTTATTTGAGCATCGTTCGCGCGTTTGACTCACGCGTGCGCAGCCGTGGTTCATTGCCGGGTCGGCGTGTTCGCGCCGCGATTTCCCCGGTTCGCCCCCACCAGATCCCGCTTCGCCACAAATTGTTTGATCGGCAATCGGTAAACGGCGATGCTGGCCTCTACACAAACCAACACGAAGGAACCGGGATGAAGCGACGCGACCTGCTCAAGGCTGTTCTACCCGCCACGCTGCTGGCGGCCGGCGTGCCCGGACTGGCGCGCGCCGCGAACCCGGCGGCGAACGCCGGACCGCTCGTGCGCGCACGCGTGCGCCCGGGCGCGGCCGGCTGGCCGTCCGCCGCCGAGTGGGATGGCTTGCAGCGCGCGACCGGTGGCCGCCTGATGAAGCTGGAGTCGCCCTTCGCCGGCTGCGGCGCGCCCGATTCCGCCGCCTGCCGCGCGCTGCTGCGCAATATCGACAACCCGTACTTCATCGGCGACACCCCCGCGCTGACCCAGTCCAGCGGCTGGCAGGACGCCTGGGTGTCGCGACCGAGCGCCTACGCGGTGGCCGCGCACAGCGCGAGCGACGTCGCCGCCGCCGTGAATTTTGCACGTCTCCACAAGCTGCGCCTGGTGGTCAAGGGCGGGGGGCACAGCTACAAGGGCGGCTCGAACGCGCCCGATTCGCTGCTGGTCTGGACGCGCGCGATGAACCGGGTCGAGATGATTGAAGCCTTCGTGGCGCAGGGCGGGGCGGCGAGCGAAGCGCAGCCGGCGGTGAGCATCGGTGCCGGCGCGATGTGGAGCGACGCCTATGCCGAAGTCACCACGCGCGGCGGGCGTTACGTCCAGGGCGGCGGCTGCACCACGGTCGGCGTGCCGGGGCTGGTGCAGGGCGGCGGCTTCAGCAATTTTTCGAAGCGTTACGGCACGGCCGCCGCCAGCCTGATCGAAGCCGAGGTCGTGACCGCGGACGGCCAGGTGCGCATCGCCAACCGCCACGTCAATCCGGACCTGTTCTGGGCCTTGAAGGGCGGTGGGGGCGGCACCTTCGGCGTGGTCACGCGCGTGACGCTGCGCACCCACGCGTTGCCCGAATTCTTCGGCGCGGCCTTCGGCGAGATCACCGCCCATTCGAACGAAGCCCTGCGCACGCTGATCGACCGCTTCCTGGCGTTTTACCTCGACCATCTGTTCAACCCGCACTGGGGCGAGCAGGTGTCGCTGCGCGACGGCAAACGCCTGCGTATCTCGATGGTGTTCCAGGGCCTGGATGGGGCGCAGGCACGTGCAGTGTGGGCGCCGTTCCTCGACTGGGTGCGCGCCGATCCGAACTACACGCTGAAAGAACCGAACTTCGTCGCGGTGCCGGCACGCCAGTTCTGGAACGCCGACTTTTACGCCAAGCATGCGCCGGGCTGGATGGTGCGCGACGACCGTCCCGGCACCTCGAACGACCACGCGGTGTGGGCCGGCGACCGCGAGCAAGCCGGCATCTACTGGCACGGCTACCAATCGACCTGGCTGCCGGCAAGCCTGCTGACGGACGCCGGCCGCGCGCGCCTGACCGAGCGCCTGTTCGACGCCTGCCAGCAGTGGGACGTCGAGCTGCACTTCAACAAGGGCCTGGCCGGCGCGCCCGACGCCGCGCTGGCGGCGGCGCGCGAGACCGCGACCCATCCGGGCGTGATCGACGCCTTCTGCCTGGCGATCATCGCCGGTGGCGGCAAGGCGGCCTACCCGGGCATGCCAGGGCGCGATGTGGACGAAGAAGAGGCGCGCGCGCGCGGCAAGGCGATCCGCGGCGCCATGGACAGCCTGCGCCAGGCCGCGCCCGGGGCCGGCGCCTATGTCTCGGAGAGCGATTATTTCGAGGCGAACTGGCAGCAGACCTACTGGGGTTCCAACTACCCCAGGCTGCTGGGCATCAAGCGGCGCTACGATCCCGATGGCTTGTTCACCGTGCGGCACGGGGTGGGCAGCGAGGACTGGAGCGAGGATGGATTCACCAGAAAGGCGTGAATCAGTCTTCCACGAACACCACCGCTGTCCGCGGCGGAATGCTGAACGCGCCGCTGGCCGCATCGAAAGCGGCCTGGGTGGCACGCTTGTCGGCCACGCCAGGCGCCAGGAACACCGGGTGCAGGTGCAGCGCCTTGCCGGCGGCCTGCGCATCCGTCACCGTGTGTCCCACCTTGTCGACGTTGATGAAGTAATGGATGCCCTTGAAGTTGGCGCCGGGGTAGCCGTTGCCATCCAGGTGCGCCGCGACCACGGTCGGCTCCTGGGCGCCGCCGGTGTTGAAGAAGCGCAGGCGCCCCTTGATCTCGGCGGCGCTGGAAAGGCGGAACAGCGTCGAGCTGGTGCGCACCGCGAGCAGGTCGCGGAAGGCGTCGCGCGCGAACGCGATGTCGGCGGGCGTCGGCTTGATGGCGGCATTGGCCAGCAGCGGCTTCATCGCGGCCCAGTCCTTGCCGTTGTCCGCTTGCGGCGGCAGGCCGCTGCCGAAGTCGTTGGTCTGGTAGCTCCAGTCGACGCGGTTGAACCAGTCGCCCGAATTGAAGCTGTTGCGGTCCAGCGACTTGGAACGCAGGATGTCGACGCCGGCGTGGAAGTAGGCCACGCCTTGCGCGAAGGCGTCGACCGCCAGGCCCAGCACCTGCACGCGCGCGCGTTCCTGGCTCGAAGTGCCAACCGGCAGCTTGAACACGTCGATGTCGAACAGGGTCTGGTTGTCGTGGTTCTCGACGTAGTTGACCACTTCGCCCGGTTCGAGCACGTAGCCGGCCGGCTGGCCGCCGTAGTCGATCGCTTCCAGGTTTTGCACGCGATCGTCGGCAGTCTGCAGCTTGTACGAACGGATCGAGCCTGCCAGGCCGGCGCGCACCAGGTCGGCGCTGCGCAGCAGTTCGGACCGCGCCTGCGCGCCCGCCTGCATGTGTGCCTGAGCGTGCGCGTTGGGGTCGTACGCCAGGCCGTTGATCCAGCCCTGGCGCGCGAACATGGCTTCGCCCGCATCGCCGGCGCCGCCGCCGCGCACCGCGTCGCGGGTGCGGTCGTTGAAGGTGCCGATGCCGCTGCCGTTGAGCGACAGCTGCGAGGCCTGCACGAAGCGGCGGTTGTCCGCGACCTCGCCGAAGTTCCAGCCTTCGCCGAGCAGCTCGATGCGCCGGCCGCTGGCCGTGTTCACCTGGCGCTGCAGCTGCTCCATCAGCGCGCGCGGCTGGTGGCCCATCAGGTCGAAGCGGAACGAGTCGATCTTGTACTGCACCGCCCACTGCGTGACGGAGTCGACCAGGAGTTTGCCCATCATGAGGTTCTCGGTGGCGGTGTTGTCGCAGCAGGTCGATTGCTCGACCCCGCCCTTGTCGTTCAGGCGGTGGTAGTAGCCGGGCACGACGCGGTCCAGCACCGATTTTTCCGATTGCCCGGCGCTGAAGGTATGGTTGAACACCACGTCCATGCCGACCCGCAGGCCGGTCCGGTGCAGGCTCTCGACCATTTCACGGAACTCGACGATGCGTTTGGCGCCATCCTGCGGATCGGTGGCGTAGCTGCCTTCCGGCGCGTTGTAGTGGACCGGGTCGTAGCCCCAGTTGAAGCAGTCGCTGCCCGCGGTCTTCATTACCAGCGCCTGCTGGGCTTCGCTGTCGGGCGCGCCGCTTGGGCGCGGCGTGACGCAGCCGGCTTCCGGCACGCTGCCGAAGTCGTAGACCGGCAGCAGGTGTACATCGGTGACGCCGGCCCTGGCCAGCGCCGCCAGGTGCTTCATGCCGTTCGTCGCCCGATCGGTAAAGGCCAGGTACTTGCCGCGGTGCGCTTCCGGCACGCTCGGGTCGTTGATCGAAAAGTCGCGCACGTGCGTTTCGTAGACCACCATGTCGGTGCTCGCCCTGACCGTCGACGGCGCCGCGGTGGCGTCCCAGCCCTCCGGCTTGAGGCGCGGCGCGTCCAGGCGCGTGATGTAGCTGCGCTTCGAGTCGGTCGACAGGCTGACCGAATACGGATCGGTGACCAGGTCGCGCACGATGCCCACGCCGTCGACCGGCACGTCGACCGCGTAGCGATAATATTTGCCGGTCAAATCGCCCGGCACGGCCGCGCTCCAGGCGCCGGTGCGGCGGTCGAAGTCCATCTGGTAGGCGGCGCGCGCGCGGCTGGTAGCCTTGTCGTAGACGCAGACGGCGGCCTGGCGCGCGGTCGGCGCCCAGACCGTGAAGCGGGTGCTGCCGCCGGCGACGTCGACGCCGAGCGTGTTCAAGCCTGCTGCAGCGGCGTACAAATCGTCGAGCGCGCCGGCCGCCTGGATGCGGGTGGCGTCGCGCACCGTGCCGTCCGCATCTTCACGCACCAGCACCAGCTGCTGGCTGTGCAGGTCGGGCAGGTTGGTGACGTCGTTCTCGCTCACCTGCAGCAGCGGGCCGTCGGCCAGGTACTTGAAGCGCGCCGCCACGCCGGGCGGCGCCGGCGCGGTGCTCGGCGCCAGCACGATCGAGCCGACCGCGCCGGCCACCTTGCCGCCCACCGGGGCGACGATCGAACCGCGAAGCGAATGGTACAGTTTGAAGACACCCTCCGTCGCCGCGCCAGGCCAGCGCACCAGGCGCTTGTCGAGCCAGACGGCGCGCGCGTCGAAGGTGGCTGCGGCCGGCGACTGGACGATCTGGAAGTTCGGGCTGTCGCAGCTGTCGGGCCGGATCGCGGCCTGGGCGAGGCCGGCGGCGCCGGCAAGGAAAGCAAACAGGCTGGCGGTGGCGAAGGCTTGGGTCATGGTATCGGTCGAGTCTGGGTCGAGTCTGGTTCGGTCAGCACGACAGCCTAGCAGCGATTGTGTAGTTTGACTACTGCCGTGCTGGCGATTGTTTGGTAACTCCTGTTATAAGTTCATGATTCTTAAAGATATTTACTGGCTCGATGGCGCGCTGCAGCATTGTCACTACGGCGTCCATCCTGTATATTGCGTAAAAATTATTAAACCGGACTTATCATGACTTCAGTATCGGACAAGAACGCCAGCGAGACGACCCACCCAGCCCCCTGGTGGCATGACGCCATCATCTACCAGGTCTACCCGCGCAGCTACCTCGACACCAACGGCGACGGCGTCGGCGACCTGCCGGGCATCACCGCCAAGCTCGATTACATCGCCAGCCTGGGCGTGGACATCGTCTGGCTGTCGCCGTTCTTCAAGTCGCCGCAAAAGGACTTCGGCTACGACATCTCGGACTACTGCGACGTCGACCCGCTGTTCGGCACGCTGGCCGACTTCGACGCGCTGATCGCCAAGGCGCACAGCCTGAAGTTGAAGATCATGATCGACCAGGTGATGTCGCACACCGCCGACGCCCACCCCTGGTTCGTCGAAAGCCGTTCGAACCGCGACAATCCCAGATCCGACTGGTATGTCTGGTCCGACCCGCTCCCGGACGGCAATCCGCCCAACAACTGGCTGTCGGTGTTTGGCGGCCCGGCCTGGCACTGGGACACGCGCCGCAAGCAGTACTACATGCACAACTTCCTGGTCAGCCAGCCGCAGCTGAACTTCCACAACCCGGAGGTGCAGCAGGCCCACCTCGATTCGCTGCGTTTCTGGCTCGAGCGCGGCGTCGACGGCGTGCGCATGGACGCGTGCGTGTTCCACTTCCACGATCGCCAGCTGCGCAGCAACCCGCCGGCGCTGGTGCGCGACACCTCGACCGTCACCGACGTCAACCCGTACGGCATGCAGGCGCACATCCATGACAAGACCCAGCCGGAGAATATCGCCTTCCTGCAGCGCGTGCGCGCGCTGCTGAACGAATACGGCGCGGTCTCGATCGGCGAAGTCAGCTCGGACGACGCGCTCGAGCAGATGGCCGAATACACCTCGGGCGGGGACAAGCTGCACATGGCCTACAGCTTCAACCTGCTGACGCCGCAGTTCTCCAGCGCCCACATCCGCACCCAGGTCGAAGAATTCAACGCGCGCGTGAAGGATGGCTGGGCTTCCTGGTCGGTGGGCAACCACGACGCGATCCGCGTGACCACGCGCTGGGGCGGCCAGAACGCGGACGGCAGCGTGAACACGGCGCTGACCAAGCTGGTGCTGGCGCTGCAGCTGTCGCTCAAGGGCACGCCGTGCCTGTACCAGGGCGACGAGCTGGCGCTGCCGGAAGCCGACGTCCCCTACGAACTGCTGCAGGACCCGTATGGCATCACCTTCTGGCCCGAGTTCAAGGGCCGCGACGGCTGCCGCACGCCGATGCCATGGACGACTGACGCCCCCAACGCCGGCTTCACGGCCGGCAAACCGTGGCTGCCGGTGCCCAAGGAACACCTGGCGCTGGCCGAGAGCCTGCAAGACCAGGACCCCGCATCGGCCCTGAATTTCGCGCGCACCATCATCGGTTGGCGCCGCACGCTGCCGCAACTGACGCGCGGCGACATCGTCTTCTTCGACGCGCCCGAGCAGGCGCTGGCGCTGCGCCGCGACCTGGCAGGCCACGCGCCGGTGCTGGCCGTGTTCAACGTCACCGACCAGCCGATCGCGTTCGACTGGCCGGAAGCGAAGGGCGCCCAGGCGTTGAGCGGCCACGGCCTGCAGGGCGAGGTCGTCGACGGCAAGGTCACGCTGCCGGCCTACGGCGGCTGGTTCGGTCAGCCATGATCGAGCAGCCCGGAGATCCGACGCGCGCCGCCACCGTCTTCGCCGACGGTCCGCGCCTGCTGGCCGACATCGGCGCCACCCACGCGCGCTTCGCGCTGCAGACGGCGCCCGGCGCCTATGCGGGCGTGCGCGTGCTGCGCTGCGACGACTTCGAAGGCATCGTGCCGCTGCTGCGCTTTTACCTGGCCGAGCAGGGCAACCCGCGCCTGCACCACGGCGCGCTGGCGCTGGCCAATCCGGTCGACGGCGATTACGTTCGCATGACCAACCGGCCGTGGACCTTTTCGACCGACGCCGTACGGCGCGAGCTCGGCTTCACGACGCTCCTGATCGTCAACGACTTCACCGCGCTGGCGATGGCGATCCCGAACCTGAAACCGGCCGACCTGATGCAGGTGGGCGGCGGCAAGCCAGCGCCGCAGGCGGTGATCGGCGTGCTCGGTCCGGGCACCGGCCTGGGCGTGTCGGGCGTGATCCCGACGCTGGATGGCTTCGTCACGCTCGGCTCCGAGGGCGGCCACATGAACTTCGCGCCAAGCGACGAGCGCGAGTTCGCGATCCTGCAGGCGGCCTGGCGCGAATGGACCCACGTGTCGAACGAGCGCCTGATCTCCGGCCCCGGCATGGAGCTGATCTATCGCGCGCTGGCGGTGAGGAATGGCGTCGATGCATCGCCACGGACCTCGCCCGAGATCATCGACTGCGCACTGGAAGAGAACGACGCTCTGTGCCTGGAAACGCTGGAATGCTTCTGCGGCATGCTGGGCGGCGCCGCCGCCAACCTGGCGGTCACGCTGGGCGCGTTCGGCGGCATCTTCATCGGCGGCGGCATCGTGCCGCGTCTGAAAGAGTGGTTCAAGACCTCGCCATTCCGCGCGCGCTTCGAGGCCAAGGGCCGTTTTACCGGCTATCTGGCCGACATCCCGACCTACGTCATCAACACCGCGCACGTGGCGTTCGACGGCGTGGCGACGATCCTGTCCGAGCACCTGCGCGGCCGCAGCGGCGACAACACGCTGATGGACCGCATCCGCCATTTGCAGCCCTCGTTCACGCCGGCCGAGCAGCGCGTCGCCACGCTGGTGCTGGAGCAGCCGCGCCTGGTGCTGAACGAGCCGATCGCCGAGATCGCCAAGCTGGCCGACGTCAGCCAGCCGACCGTGATCCGCTTCTGCCGCTCGCTCGGCTTTGCCGGCCTGGCCGACTTCAAACTGAAGTTTGCCAGCAGCCTGACCGGCTCGATCCCGGTGCGCCACAGCCAGGTGCGCACCAACGACAGCACGCACGACCTGTCGGCGAAAGTCATCGACAACACCGTCTCGGCGATCCTGCAATTTCGCGACGGGCTCGACGTGCGTGCGGTCGACCGCGCGATCGAACTGGTGAGCCGTGCACGCCGCATCGAGTTCTACGCGATGGGCAATGCGCGCGTGGTGGCGCTGGATGGCCAGCACAAGTTCGTGCGCTTCCGCATTCCGACCGCGCTGTACGGCGATTCGCACCTGTTCGCGCTGGCGGCCGACCTGCTGGGGCCGGGCGACCTGGTGATCGCGATCTCGAACTCGGGCCGCCTGCCGGACCTGCTGGATGCAGTGGATGCGGCGCGCGCAGCCGGCGCCGACGTCATCGCCATCACCCACAGCGACTCGCCCTTGGCCAGCCGCGCCAGCGTGCTGCTGGCGATCGACCATGCCGAGGACAACACGGCCTTCCTGTCGATGATCTCGCGCATCCTGCAGCTGCTGCTGATCGACATCATGGCGGTCGGCGTGTCGGTCGACGTGCACCACACGCGCCCCGAGCCGGACCAGGGCTGCGAGCCGGATGCACGGCGCGCGCTGATTTCGCACCTGGATCGCTGATCTGGGTCGCTGAGCGGGCCTGGCGCGCCAGGCTCGATTACGGCGTCAGGTCGTTCACGACGAATGCCAGCTTGACGTCGTCGCCGATCTTGACCGCCATGCGTTCGCCGGGCAGGCCGACCAACGCCGGCCTGGCGAGTATCTTGCCGTCTTCAACGATGCTGCCGGCCAGGCGCACCGTGGGCTTGGCGCCGCCGGCGTCGGGGCCGTGCATGCGGCTGAGCGTGAACTCGGCGCGCCAGGGCTTGCCGCCATCGTCCCCGCCGACGGCGAACGGCTTGTCCTCTTCCACCGTCAACAGCGGCGCACTGGCCAGGCCGTGCACTGTCAGCTGCATTTGCACGCCATAGGTGTGCGCGGTCGTCGTCGCGCGCGCGTCCTCGCGCGCATACGCGTGTGCCCACGTGACGCCCGCGAGCGCGCAGGCGAGGGTGATGAAGGTCTTGAGACGGCGCGGCTGGAATAGAGAGGTCGTGTGCATGATGTCCTTTCAAGGGTGGAGGGGGTCAGGCTGGATCGACGCGGACCGTAAGCCGGAAGCCGCGAGTGCTCGAGATGCGGCCGTCCGGCCGGGGCAGGGCCGTGCCGATCGCCACCGTCGCCGGCTGGCCGAGGCGCGTCAGCAGGCGTGGATTGGCGGCCGGCTGGCCGTCGCAGACCAGGCGCATGTGCAGGTCGACCTCATCCGCCTGCCGGCCGCGCGGGCGTGTGGCCAGCAGGTCGGCGCTGCAGGCGCGGCCGTCCTCATCGCGTAGGCCATCGAGGTGCACCGGGCCGGTCGTGGTGGTTTCGTCGTGGCGCACCGCGGCGCCGTCGATGGACAGGTCGGTGCTCACCTTGAGCAGAGTCTGTCCTTCGCCCGCATCGGCGGCAGGCAGCGCGGGCACGAGGTCGAGCGAAGCGCTCCAGGCCAGGCGCGCGCCGGCTGCCGCCAGCGCGAGCAGCACCAGCGCGGTCGCCAGGCGCACGCGGCGCGGCGCCGGTGTGCGCTGCAAATTCAGGATGCGCTCATGGATTGGCGAGTTGCTCAGCATGCTGCAGCCGAGCGGCAAGCTGGGGCCGAGCTGGGTCTTCATCAGCGCATTGGCGTAGGTGCGCGGCGCATGACGGCCCTGGCGCAGCACCGCGCTGTCGCAGGCCAGCTCCTGGTCGGCCAGGAAGCGGCGCTGGGCGAGCGCGGCCAGCGGATGGAACCAGAACAGGCAGCGCAGCAGCGCCGCCAGTGCATTCCACCACAAGTCGCCGCGCCGGCGGTGGGTACGCTCGTGGGCCAGGATTGCGGCTTGCTCCTCGAGCGTGTAGCGCACGGCGTAGTCGAGCGGCAGCACGATGCCCGGGCGGAGCAGACCGAGCAGCAGCGGGCCGACATTGGCGCGGGCGCTCACGCGGATGTCGACGGCGTGGTCGAGCCGGCGCAGCGGTCCGAGCGCACGCACCAGCGCATGCTGGCGCCGCATGAATACCCATGCGCTTGCCAGCGCCCCCGTCAGCCACAACGCCAGCAGGCACTGGGCGATGGGCAAGGCCACGTCGACGGACGCGGCCGACATCGTCGACAGCGACACGAACGGCGCCGTTGCCGGCGTGGGCAGTGGCGCATGCACGAGTACGCGATGCACCGGCCAGCCACACAACGCCACGCCGATCGGCACCATCAGCCAGAGCGCATACACGGTTTCTGCGCCGATGCGCTCGCGCAAACGCACGCGGCACAAGACCAGCAATCCGGCCAGTAGCGTGAACGCCAGCGTGGCCGTCACCAGCCGCGCCAGCAGCATCGATATCGGCATCGAGAGTAAAAACGCGCTCACGGATCGAGCCTGTCAATCAGCTTGCGCAGCTCGGCCAGGTCTTCTGGGCTGAGCTGCTGGCGTTCGCTGAAGTGCGCGACCAGCGGCGCCACGCGGCCGCCGAACAGCCGTCCCAGCACCGAGCGGCTTTCGCTGTCGACCCAGTCGGCGCGCTGGAGCACCGCGGAGTACTGGTAGCGCCGCCCATGCTGTTCGGCGCGGACGGCGCCCTTTTTCAGCAGGCGGTTCAGGAAGGTCTTGATGGTCGGCTCCTGCCAGTCGGTGCTGGCGGCGAGCGCGGCGACGATCTCGTCGGTAGTCTGCGGCGAACGGTTCCACAGCACTTCCATGACGAGCGACTCGGCTTGGCTAATGGCGGGCAGGTCAGTCATCGAATGTATCGTTTACAGTTGTAATTGAATGGATGATTACATGCGTAATCGTTTCGGGTCAAGCGGTCTTTTACGATAACTGCCACGTCCCGCCCGCTTCGGCAATCGTCAACCTCATGGGTATGCAGATACCGCAGGCCATCCCATCATGGCGTTCCACCATTTGAAGGAGAACGCCATGATCAAGGGCTTGCGCACCGTGAGCTACCCCGTCACCGACCTCGCGCGCGCGAAGGACTGGTTCACCCAGGCCTTCGGCACGGCCCCGTATTTCGACGAGCCGTACTATGTCGGCTTTGCCATCGGCGGCTTCGAGCTCGGCCTGGTGCCGGACGGTACGCCGGGCGCCGCCGGCGGGATCGCCTACTGGGCGGTGGACGACATGGCGGCGGATTTTGCGCGCATCGTCGGGCTGGGCGCCGGCGTACACGAGGCGATCCAGGACGTGGGCGATGGGATCCGGGTGGCGGCGCTGACGGACCCGTTCGGGAACGTGTTCGGGCTGATCGAGAATCCGCATTTCGATCCGTCGGCGGTGCGCTGAGCGGGCTGGGCGGAGGGGAAGAGCATCATGCGCCTTGGCCGTGTCCTGCCGTCCGCGCAAACCATCGCCCACTGAGCCGGAATCCGATCGGGGGAGGGCGCCGCCGACCGGGGGAGGAGTGGTCCCACCGTCCGCGCTTGCCGGCACGAACACTGGCAAACACGAGCGCTGGAACTCACGGTCAGCGGCAGATCAACAATAAGCTTTTTAGCCGCTAGTCAGTTTGTGTTGAATCAATCCCACTGCCTTGCGGCAGTCTAAGCAACGCGTACGCCACTAACGCTGAGGCGCCACCGTCCGCTGCGCGCCGGCATAGCGCGTGATGTTCAAGAAGGTGTCGGTCCAGTATTCGTCGCGGTGCGCGGCCAGGAAGGCCAGCAGTTCCTCGTGGGCCGCATTCGACGTGGTCAGGTAGTCGCCGCCCACGCCGTGGAAGGTGAAGTTGACCATGGTCCCGCGCGCACCCGCGCGCTTGACGATGTCGATCAGTTCCCGGCCGCTCAAGCCGACCGGCGCCATCACGGTCACGGCGCGCGGATCGAAGCCGGCCATCGAGCCGGTCACGGCGTCGCCCTCGCGCATCTTGATCCCGACGAAGCTCGAGGCGACGGCCGGCAGGTAGTCCCCGTCCACCGCCATGTGGTCGCCACACGGCACGGTGAAGGTGCGTTCGCTGCGGCCGTCGAGCGCGTTCAGCATCGTGTTGGCGAGCAGCACCTGGTCGCGCATCTGGGCCACGGTCGTGGTGTCGAGGTTGCGCTCGGGCTGCACGAAGTCGTGGCCGGGCACGCGATTCGAGCATTGGTGGAACAGCGTGTGGTTGCCCAGCTCGTGCCCGCGCGCGGCGGCCGAGCGCCACTCGGCCATGCGGTTGCGCACCGCGGGGTTGGACAGCTGCAGGTAGAACGTGGCCTTGAGGCCGGCGCGGTCGAGCGCGGGAATCGCGTGGTCGAGCTGGGAGCCGAGGGCATCGTCGTAGGACAGGCTGACGGCGGCGCGTTCGCCGTGCGGCCAGTGGAATGCGGACGGTGCGGCGGCGGGGGCGGTATCGGCCGCATGAGCCGATGTTGCGGACAGCGCGCCGCCGAGCAGGCAGGCGCCAAGCAGGGCGGTCAGGGAACGGACTTGCATCGGGCATCTCCTCGTTGGGGCAATCGTCTGTCGACGTTGCGTTTTTGAGATGCACTATAGCATTTGCAGATCAACCCGACTTCAGTTCCACCTTGCGGATACTGCGCCGCCATTCGCCCAGCGACTGCACGGAATCGGTCGCGTCGTCCTCGACCAGGATATCGTCGCCCTGCTGGGCCACCAGGAAGCTGGCGCGGCGGTGCACGTCCTGCTTGCGGTTTTCGACGAAGCTGAGCTGGTAGTAAGCCTTGCCGTCGAGGATGCGCGGCGCCGGGTCGTCTTCGATCACGGCGCCGTGCGCCTGGCCGCGCGAGCCTTTTTCGATCTGCGCCGACCAGGCTTTCAGCTCGGGCAGGGCCATCAGCTCGGCCATCGCCTGGTCGCGCGTGATCTTGGGCGCGCTCGCGGGCGCCGCTACCGGCTTGGGCGGCGGCGTGGTGGGCTTTTCGCCTTTGCAGCCGACGAGCAGCCCCAGCGCGAGGAGGGCGGCGCCCGCATAGCGGATCGATGGAAGAGACATGGCGCAAAGTCCTGGAAAAACAAAGGGCCAGTCTAAACCATGCGTGGCCAGGCGGCAATAAACGGTCGAGCCTGGAAACCACGCTCCTTGCGCCGGCGCAGCCGCTCGGCTTTATTCCGCCATCTCTTCCTTCAGCGAAGCCATGTCGATCACATAGCGGAAGCGCACGTCGCCGTTCTCGACCTTTTTGTAGGCATCGTTGATGTCCTGGATGCGGATGATCTCGATCTCCGGGCCGATGTCGTGCTGGGCGCACAGGTCCAGCACTTCCTGGGTCTCGGCGATGTTGCCGATCAGCGAGCCGGCCACGCTGCGGCGCTTGAATGCCATCTGCATGTTGTCGAGCCCCGCCATCGGCTCGAGCGCGCCGACCACGGTCAGCACGGCATTGCGCTTGAGCATGTTCACGAAGGGATTGAGGTCGTGCTTTTCGGGGATGGTCGACAGCATGAAGTCGAATTCGCCCTCGATCGCGCCCATCGCCGCCTTGTCGCTTTCCAGCACGGCCTTGAAGCCGAGCTTGGCCGCTTCGTCGATCTTTTCGCGTGTCGTGGTGAACAGCGTGACTTCGGCGCCCAGCGCGCGCGCCACCTTGGCCGCCATGTGGCCCAGGCCGCCCATGCCGATCACGCCGACCTTGTCGCCGGCCTTGACGCCCCAGTGTTTCATCGGCGAGTACGTCGTCACGCCGGCGCACAGGATCGGCGCGGCGACCTCGGGTTTGAGCTGCGGCGGGATCTTCAGCACGAAGTCTTCCTTGACCACCAGCATGTTGGAATAGCCGCCGAAGGTGTTGTCGCGGCCGTAGATGTTCTCGCCGACCTTCGACTTCGGCTGCATCGGTCCGTTGTAGGTGGCCAGCCAGCTGTTCGGGCTCATGCAATAGTTCTGGTCGCCGTGCTGGCAGGCTTCGCACTTGCCGCAGCTGTCGATCATGCAGCCCACGCCGACCAGGTCGCCGACCTGGTGGTTGCGCACCGCCGGCCCGACCCGCGTCACGCGCCCGACGATCTCGTGTCCCGGCACGCAGGGATAGACCGTGTTCGACCATTCGTTCTTGACCTGGTGGATGTCCGAATGGCAGACGCCGCAGTACAGCACGTCGATCTCGACCTCGTGGCCCTTGGCTTCCTCGCGCTCGAATTCGTATTTCTTCAGGCGGCTGTACGAATGCTTGGCCGCATAACCCGTCACCTTGATCATGATCGCTCCCTGGTTGAAAGTTCATGAACGTTAGGCGGCTGGAGAGCGCGTGTCTGTTAGGCCGCGCGCTTACTTCCAGTCACTTTCCGTCGGTGAGCGTCAGATATTGGCCGGCTGGGCGGGCGAGGCGCCGGCTTTCGGCCGGTACAGCAGCACGGCGGCGATCAGGCCGCAGGCCGCGGCGAAGGCCATCCACCAGCCGGGCGCGGCCTTGTCGCCGGTACGCTCGATCAGCCAGGTCGACACCACCGGCGTGAAACCGCCGAAGATCGCCGTCGCCAGGCTGTAGGCCAGCGAAAAGCCGACCGTGCGCACTTGCGGCGGCATGATCTCGGTCAGCGCGACCACGGTGGCGCCGTTGTAGCTGGCGTAGATGAAGGAGAGCCACAGTTCGGCCTCCAGCATGTGCGCGAAGGTCGGCTGGGCCACCAGCCAGGCCAGCACCGGGTGGGCGGTCAGGATCGGCAGCACGGTGAAGGTGACCAGCAGCGGCCAGCGGCCGATGCGGTCCGACAGCGCGCCCATCACCGGCAGCCAGAAAAAGTTCGACAGGCCGATGCAGAAGGTGACCAGCAGGCTGTCGGCGGCGCTCAGCTTCAGCACTTTCTTGCCGAAGGTCGGCGCATACACCGTGATCAGGTAAAACGACACCGTGGTCATCACCGTCAGCATCATGCCCAGCAGCACGACACGCCAGTTGACGCCCAGCGAGGCCAGGATTTCCCGGAAGGTCGGGCGATGGACACGGGCCTTGAACGCTTCGGTTTCCTGCAGCGAGCGGCGGATCACGAACAGGAAGGGGACGATGATGCAGCCGATGAAGAAGGGCACGCGCCAGCCCCAGGTGTCGATGTCGTGCGGCGCCATGGTGCGGTTGAGCAGGAAGCCGAGCAGGGCGGCGACCATGATCGCGGCCTGCTGGCTGGCCGATTGCCAGCTGACGTAAAAGCCCTTGTGGCCCGGCGTCGCCATCTCGGACAGGTAGACCGAGACCCCGCCCAGTTCCACGCCCGCCGAAAAGCCCTGCAGCAGGCGTCCGGCCAGCACCAGCAGCGGCGCGGCGATGCCGATCGTCGCATACCCGGGCACGCACGCCACCAGCACGGTGCCGGCCGCCATCATCGTCAGCGTCAGCAGCAAGCCCTTGCGGCGGCCGATGCGGTCGATGTATGCGCCGAGGATGACCGCGCCCAGGGGACGCATCAGGAAGCCGGCGCCGAAGGTGACGAAGGTCAGCATCAGCGATGCGTATTCGTTATGCGAGGGGAAGAAGGTGGCGGCGATGTAGGTGGCGTAAAAGCCGTACAGGAAGAAATCGAACATCTCCAGAAAATTGCCGCTGGTGACGCGCAGGACGGTGGCCAGGGTCGAAGAGGTCGATGTCGCGGAAGTAGTTGATTGCATGCATGTTCCTTGTTGGACTGACTTGTCCGGATGACATGCATGATGGGGCGGGCACTGGAGGAAGTAAAGTCTTGCTGGGTCCGATCAGCGAGACCCTACCCAGCCGGTCGGATGAGGGACCGGATTCAGCCGTACCGGGCTGCAGCTCAGCCGGGGTGGCCCTCGGCCTGCAAGCCGTGCTGCTCGCACCAGCGCCGCAGCGCCGTCTCGGTCTCTTCGGTGCGAAAACGCTCCCAGGCCTCGGCAGCGTCGCGTTCCTCGAGCAGCCGCTCGAAGCCGTCGACGTCGTCGGTGCGCAGCATCTCGCGCACGCCGGCCTGGTCGCCGGCCAGGTGCTGGGCCGCGAAGCGCAGCACCAGCTCGTCGCCCAGGCCGAGTTCGCCCGCCGCCGGCACGCTGACGTAGTTGCCTTCGGCCTCGACGTCGGCCGGCAGCGGCGCCTCCTCGTCCATGTACTCGTCGTTGAGCAGGTGGATCATGCCGGTGTCGCGCGCGACCAGCGCCTTTGCGCTGCCTTCGCCATCGTCGACGATCAGGGCCGCGTGGGCCAATTCATCCAGGTTGACTGCTGTCATGCTTCCTCCGTTCGTATCGAACAAGCAGCCCCCAGTATGCCGCCCTCGCGCGCGCGCAGGCGCACGGACGCGCGCGTGGGCGCACGGGGACGTGCACGTAAACAAAAAGCCCGCAGGGCGCGAACCCTGCGGGCTTGTCAACGGGCGCCTGGATGGCGCCGGGTCAGAACTGTTCCCAGTCGGCCTGGCTGCCTGCCGTTGCGGCAGCCAGCCTGGGTGGCCGCGGCGGTGGCGGGGCAGTCCGGTGTGCCGGCGCCGGCACGCGAGCCGGACTGGCCGGCGCGACGCCATGCGCCAGCCTGAAGATGCCGACCACCTCGGCCAGCCGGGCGGCCTGGTCGCGCATCGACTGCGACGCCGCGCTCGCTTCCTCGACCAGGGCGGCGTTCTGCTGCGTGACTTCGTCCATCTGGGCGATCGCCGTGTTCACCTGGTCGATGCCGCTGCTTTGCTCGCGGCTGGCGGCCGAGATCTCGGCCATGACGTCGGTCACGCCCTTGACCCGTCCGACGATGTCGCCCATCGTGGTCCCGGCATTCGCGACCAGGCTCGATCCGATGCCGACTTTATGGACCGAATCGTCGATCAGCGCCTTGATTTCCTTGGCGGCCGAACCGGCGCGGTGCGCCAGGTTGCGGACCTCGCCCGCGACCACGGCAAAGCCGCGGCCCTGTTCGCCGGCCCTGGCCGCTTCGACGGCGGCGTTCAGCGCCAGGATGTTGGTCTGGAAGGCGATGCCGTCGATGACCGAAATGATGTCGACGATCTTCTTGGCCGACGCGTCGATGGCATTCATCGTGTCCACCACCTGGGCGACGATGGCGCCGCCTTGCTGCGCCGCTTCCGAAGCCGAGGCCGCCATCGTATTGGCCTGCTGAGCATTCTCGGCGTTCTGGCGCACGGTCGAGGTCAGCTCTTCCATCGACGAGGCCGTCTCTTCCAGCGCGCCGGCTTGCTGCTCGGTGCGTGCGGACAGATCCAGGTTGCCGGCCGAGACCTGGCCGGCCGCGGTGGCGATCGTGTCGGTGCCGGTGCGCACTTCGGTGACGATCGCCGACAGCTTGTCGCGCATGTCGCGCATGGCCAGCATCAGGCTGCCTTTGTCGTTGGCCTTGACCGGCACCTCGACCGTCAGGTCGCCGGCCGCGATGCTGGTGGCCACCTGCGCCGCCAGGTCCGGCTCGCCGCCGAGCTGCTGGAGCAGGGAGCGGGTCACGAGCGCAGCCGCGCCGGCGCCGACGCCGATGGCGACCACCAGCAGGGCCAGCATGGTCGAGACGGCCGCGTGATAGGCCGCGCTGGCGTCGTGCGCAGCGTCGGCGTTCAGCTTTTCTTCCCAGTGCGCGAGCTGCTTCGTGGTGTCGAGCCAGGCCCGTTGCAGGGGCTCGACCTCGTTCTTGAGCACCTGGGTGGCCTCCTCGTCCTGGTTGGACAGCCCCAGCTTTTCAAGTTTCGCCATCGCCGTGCCGGCCGCGAGCTGCTGCTCCTTCAGCTTCCTGGAAAACGCCCGCTCTTCCGGCGACGTGGAAGGGTCCTCGAAGGTCTTGTCCAGCTTGCCCATGGCATCCTGGTACACGGCTTCGGTCGCGCGCAGCTGTCCCACTTCCTTGGCCATGTCGGCAGCGTCCGTGAAAATCACCAGGTTGCGCAGCGCGATCATGCGGTCGCTCAGGCTGCCCTGGATCATGCTGACCAGGCTGATCTGGATATTGTTGACGTCGGTAATGGTCGAAGTCTGGTCCTGCATCCGTTTCATGTTGACCAGGCCGACCCCGACGATCGCGGCCAGCAGCAGGAGGACCAGGGTGTAACCGAGCGCGAGCCGGGTACGGACTTTCATATTCTTCACGTTCATGTTCGATTCGGTAGTGACGATGCGTTGGCGAGTCGGGCTGCGCGTGGCGGTCCGATCGTACGTACAAATGCAACCCGAGTATAAATCAGCATTGCCGCAAGGAAACCGGAAAAGTCGATATCCGATCCCGAGTGTTGCCTGGCTACATCGGAACATTGGCAGTGAATAAATGAAAAAGCCCGCAGGGCGCGAACCCTGCGGGCTTTCCGGTGCTACGGGTTGGCTGTGAGCCGACCGGCGTGAATTACATCATGCCGTCCATGCCCATGCCGCCCATGCCACCCATACCGCCCATGCCGCCGGCAGCCGGCTTGTCTTCGACGATCTCGGAGACCATGGCGTCGGTGGTCAGCATCAGGCCGGCGATCGACGCTGCGTTCTGCAGGGCCGAACGGGTGACCTTGGCCGGATCCAGCACGCCCATCTCGACCATGTCGCCATAGGTGCCGTTGGCGGCGTTGTAGCCGTAGTTGCCGGTGCCGCCCAGGACTGCCGAGACGACGACCGACGGCTCTTCGCCGGCGTTCTGGACGATCATGCGCAGCGGCTCTTCCATCGCGCGCAGCACGATCTTGATGCCGGCTTCCTGGTCAGGGTTGTCGCCCTTGACCTGGATCGATGCGCGGGCGCGCAGCAGGGCCACGCCGCCGCCCGGCACGATGCCTTCTTCGACGGCAGCGCGGGTGGCGTGCAGCGCGTCTTCCACGCGTGCTTTCTTCTCTTTCATCTCGACTTCGGTGGCTGCACCGACGCGGATCACGGCAACGCCGCCGGCCAGCTTGGCCACGCGCTCTTGCAGTTTTTCACGGTCGTAGTCCGAGGTCGCTTCTTCGATCTGCACGCGCACCATCTTGACGCGCGCTTCGATCGATTCGGCCTGGCCGGCGCCGTCGATGATGATGGTGTTTTCCTTGCCGACTTCGATGCGCTTGGCCTGGCCCAGTTCGGCCAGGGTGACTTTTTCCAGCGTCATGCCGACTTCTTCGGCGATCACCTGGCCGCCGGTCAGGATGGCGATGTCTTCCAGCATGGCCTTGCGACGGTCGCCGAAGCCCGGGGCTTTCACTGCGACGGTCTTCAGGATGCCGCGGATGTTGTTGACGACCAGGGTCGCCAGCGCTTCGCCTTCGATGTCTTCGGCGATGATGACCAGCGGACGGCCGGCCTTCGCAACTTGCTCCAGCACCGGCAGCAGGTCACGGATGTTGGCGATCTTCTTGTCGCACAGCAGGACGAACGGGCTTTCGTGAACGGCAACCTGCTTGTCCGGGTTGTTGATGAAGTACGGCGACAGGTAGCCGCGGTCGAATTGCATACCTTCGACGATGTCCAGCTCGTCGTTCAGCGACTTGCCGTCTTCGACGGTGATGACGCCTTCCTTGCCGACTTTTTCCATCGCCTCGGCGATGCGCTCGCCGACCGATGCGTCCGAGTTGGCCGAGATGGTGCCGACCTGGGCGATCTCTTTCGAGGTGGTGGTCGGCTTGGCGATTTTCTTCAGTTCTTCGACGGTGGCGGCGACGGCCTTGTCGATGCCGCGCTTCAGGTCCATCGGGTTCATGCCGGCGGCAACGAATTTCATGCCTTCGCGCACGATGGCTTGCGCCAGCACGGTCGCGGTGGTGGTGCCGTCACCGGCGTTGTCGCTGGTCTTGGAGGCGACTTCCTTCACCATCTGCGCGCCCATGTTCATGAGCTTGTCTTTCAGTTCGATCTCTTTTGCGACCGAGACGCCGTCCTTGGTGACGGTCGGGGCGCCGAACGAACGCTCGAGCACCACGTTGCGGCCTTTCGGGCCCAGGGTGACTTTGACTGCGTTGGCCAGGATGTTGACACCCTCGACCATCTTGGCGCGTGCTACGTCGCCGAACACTACATCTTTAGCTGCCATTTGTTATTTCTCCGTTCGTATTGGACTGGATTACTGGGCCACGACGGCCATGATGTCTTCTTCGCGCATGACCAGCAGCTCGTCGCCGTTGACCTTGACGGTCTGGCCCGAGTACTTGCCGAACAGGACGCGGTCGCCGACTTTGACTTCCAGCGGACGGACGTTGCCGTTTTCTTGGACTTTGCCGTTGCCCACGGCCAGCACTTCACCTTGATCCGGCTTCTCGGCGGCCGCATCAGGGATGATCAGGCCGGACGCAGTTTTGGTTTCCTGGTCGAGACGCTTCACGATAACGCGATCGTGCAATGGGCGAAGGTTCATGCAAAACTCCTTTTGGTTTGGACTGAATAAGACGATTCGGGAAAATTGTTAGCACTCCCCGCTAACGAGTGCTAATTATAGGGACGATAACACCCCATTTCAAGCCGCTGTCTTCGAGATTGACAAGACTTTTTTGAGAGTTATCAAGCGATGTTGTCGACTTGCCGCAATACCGAGACACGCAGCTTGTGCAGCCTGCCTCAAGCGATGGGACGTTCGCGATTGGCGAACACATAAGCCCGACAGACTACCACCTATCCGGCGGGGTGTGCGCACGATCGGTAGTCACGGTGCATAGGCAATCGTGATTCTGTTGACGGGGTATTCGACTCGATCCTATAGTTATGAATGATTTCCGAATTCCAAGACCTCTCCGATAAAATCGACCGGCTCGCCCAGCTGGCGCAATCGCTGCGCAGCGAGAACTATCTGCTGCGCCAGGCCAACGCGCTGCTCAGCGCCGAGAACGTCGATTTCAAGCACCGGCTGATCGAAGCCCAGCGCCGCGTCGAAGCGCTGCTGGTCCAGCTCGAGCCCCAGTCCGACGACAGCGCCGACGATGGCGCGGCCCCCGACGCTTCCGCGACCGACCTAGACATCAACGAGGCCAGCCGATGATCCAACTTGACGTCCTCATCATGGGCCAGTCCTACCGCCTGGCGTGCAAGGAAGGCGAGCAGAAGACGCTGCGCGAAGCCGTGCAATATCTCGACGGTAAGATGTGCGCCCTGCGCGACTCGGGCAAGGTCAAGGGCACCGACCGCATCGCCGTGATGGCCGCGCTGTCGGTGGCGGCAGAATTCCTGTCGGTCAAATCGCCGCAAGGGCCGCTGTCCGATCTGACCATCCTGGAAGTCAAGCACAAGCTGGACGCGATGCACCAGGTGCTGGACCAGGCCCTGGCGCCGCAAGGGAATTTGTCCTGACAAGAACCTCGCAAGCCTGCTGCGCGTTGCAATGGCGGTGGAGGCGCCGAGCCCTGCGAGGCGCCGCAGCGGCGCACCGGCTGTACGTCCGTACAGCTGCGCCTCTTGACCGCCATTGCTGCCGCTCGCGACGGTTTTCGAAGTCCTTGTGAACCGAATTCGTTTGACAAGGAAGTTCATCGTAGTAAACTGGCGTCTACCCTGCGGTGTTCGAGATTTGTCATATATTCCTTGAACCATTCATTCGCATAGGTTGCGGAATATGCTTGGTGGGCGCGATCGTCACTTGTCTGACGAACCCGAAATTGAGCTGACTGTGACCACCTTGAGCCTTTTGGTTCGGGATGCCGGCAATAACGGCACATGCGGGGCTACATTCCAGAAGCGGTTGCGACGCGTGCGCAACCGCTTTTTTATTTGTTTTTTTATTAGTCCATTGGAGTGTGCATGCGCTACTGGCTGATGAAATCCGAACCCGACGAAGTCAGTTTCGAAGACGTTCTGGCGGCGCCGCAACGCACGGTCGCCTGGTTCGGGGTACGCAACTACCAGGCCCGCAATTTCATGCGCGACCAGATGCAGGTCGGCGACGGCATCCTGTTCTACCACTCGAGCTGCGCCCTGCCGGGCGTGGCCGGCGTCGCGCGCGTCGCCAGCACGGCGTATCCGGATGCGTCGCAGTTCGATGCGGGCAGTCCGTATTTCGATCCGAAGGCGACGCCGGAGAATCCGCGCTGGATCTCGGTCGACGTGACGGCGGTGGCCCAGGGCCGCTACCTGCCCTTGACCGGGCTGCGCGGGGTGCCCGAACTGGAAGAGATGGTGCTGCTGCAGAAGGGCAGCCGGCTGTCGGTGTCCCCGGTCACGCCGGGGCAGTGGAACAAGATCCTGGAGATGGCCGGGATCGAGGCCGGGGCCGCGCTCGACACCGCGGCCTGAGTCCGCTCAAGCGTGGGCCGGCTGGCGGTTTCCGCTCGAATACGCCCAGAACAGCATGATGAGGCCGGCCACGATCATCGGCAGCGACAGCACCTGGCCCGAGGTGATCGGCAGGCCGAACACGTGGGTTTCCCAGTCGGGCACGCGGAACCATTCCGTGAAGAAGCGCGCGCAGCCGTACAGCGTGGTGTACAGCGCGCCCACGGCCAGGCGCGGACGCGGTTTGCGCGCGAAGATCCACATGATGACGAAGACCAGGATGCCGTCGATGAGCATCTGGTACAGCGGCGACGGATGCACCAGGTGATCGGTGATGCCCGGCCACTCCATGGCCCAGGGCAGCGAGGGATCGGCCATGCGGCCCGGCAGTTCGGCGTTGATGAAGTTGCCCAGGCGGCCGCAGGCATAGCCGATCGGCACCATCGGCGCGATGAAGTCGTACACGTCGAGCAGGTTGCGCTTGCGCTTGCTGGCCCACAGCGCCATCGCGATCAGCACGCCGATGAAGCCGCCGTGGTAGGACATGCCGCCATGCCAGGTTTGCAGGATCTCGAGCGGGTGCGAGAAATAATAGTCGGGGCGGTAGAACAGCACCTCGCCCAGGCGCCCGCCGATCACGACGCCGAGCATCCCGTAGAACAGCATGTCGTCGAGGTCGGAATTGGTCCAGCCCTGCGCCTGCACATGCGGCTGGGTACGGATGCGCACACGCCCCAGGATGATGAACAGGGCAAAGGCCAGCACGTACATGATGCCGTACCAATGGATGTCGACGGGGCCAATGCTGAACGCGATCGGATTCGGTCGCGGATGATGAATCATATTAAGTTGTCCTCAGTAATTCCAGAAAGCCCTCGAGCACCGGCGACGGATTATCGCGGCGCCATGCGATGCCGGTTTCGACCAATGGTGTCGGGCCGGCGAGGGCACGGTATTCTACGCCCGGGCGCATCAGGTTGCAGACCGATTGTGGCACAAGTGCCAAGCCCATGCCGGCCGACACGAGGCTGACGATGGTCTGCATCTGGATCGCCTGCTGGCCGATCGCGGGCGCCAGCCCGGCCGCATGGAAGCACGACAGGATGGCGTCGTGCAGTCCCGGCGACACCTCGCGCGGGAAGATGATCAGCGGCAGGTGCGGCAGGTCCTGCAGGCGCACGGGTGCATCCGTGCCCGCGCCCGCGCGCGCGAGCAGGCCGCCCGGCGCGCACAGCACCAGCGGCTCCTCGAGCACCTTCATGTAGTCGAGTTCGGCCTGGGCCTTGTCCGGCAGCGGCGGAATCAGGAGGCCGGCGTCGATGCGGCCGGCCAGCAGTTCCTCGATCTGCACGTCCGAGGTCGCTTCCTGCAGGCGCAGGTGCACGCCCGGGTAGCGTTCGCTGTAGCGGCGCAGGAAGGGCGGCAGCACGCTGTAGTCGGCCGAGGTGACGAAGGCCAGCGCCAGGCGGCCGGTTTCGCCCAGCGCGGCGCGGCGCGCCAGCGCGGGCAGGGCGGAAGCCTCGAGCAGCAGGCGGCGCGCTTCCGGCAGCAGGGCGTGGCCGGCCGGCGTCAGTTCGACCATGCGCCGGTTGCGCATGAACAGCGGCGTGCCGAGACCCTCCTCGAAAGCGGCGATCGCCTGCGACAGCGGCGGCTGCGTCATGTGCAGGCGCGCCGCCGCGCGGCCGAAGTGCAATTCCTCGGCGACGGTGACGAAATAGCGCAGCTGGCGCAGCTCGAGGTTCATGCGATGGCGTGAGTGACGGGTCCGTGAGTCGCACAGGATATCACGGCACTCGTCACTGGCCGGACTTCCTAAACTTCCGGTGTTCGATTCGATTGTCATTCCATCGTCACACAGCCGATCTAGGCTGGCGAGGCCAACCATTGATATCGCCATAGCAACATCAACCTCCTGGATCGAATGATGACTTCACGACGGAAATTCCTACTCGGCGGCGCCCGCGCGGGCGTCGCAGCCGCAACGTATGCCGCCTTCCCGGCCTCCATCCAACGCGCGCTGGCCATTCCCGCCAACAACGCAACCGGTACCATCAGAGATGTCGAGCACGTGGTGATCCTGATGCAGGAAAACCGTGCGTTCGACCATTATTTCGGCACCCTTGCCGGCGTGCGCGGCTTCGGCGACCGCTTTCCGATTCCATTGACGGAGGGGCGCACGGTATGGCAGCAACGCCTGGCGAACGGCAGCGTGGTGATGCCGTTCCACCTCGATGGCAGCATCGGCAACGCGCAGCGGGCCAGCGGCACGCCGCATGACTGGAACGACAGCCAGCTGGCCTGGGACAACGGCCGCATGGACCAGTGGCCGCGCTACAAGAACCCGATTTCGATGGGCTACTTCAACCAGAACGAGATTCCATTCCAGTTCGCCCTGGCCAACGCGTTCACGCTGTGCGACGCCTACCATTGCGGCATGCATACCGGGACCGACGCCAACCGCTCGTTCTTCATCAGCGGGACGAACGGGGCGGTCCCTACCGGCACGGCTTTCGTGACCAACGAGTGGGACGCCATCGACGGCCTGGCCGGCGGCGTCGAGACCGGCTACACCTGGACCACGTATGCCGAGCGCCTCGAGGCCACCGGCGTGAGCTGGATCAGTTATCAGAACATGCCCGACGAATGGGGCGACAACATGCTTGGCGCATTCCGCCAGTTCAAGCGCGCCAACGTCAACTCGGGCTACCCGGTCTCCAGCGGCGGCGCGCCGGGCAAGCCCTACACCAATACCGGCCAGGCCGTGCCCTACCATGCCTACGATGCGGCCACCGACAACGTCAACAACCCGCTCTACAAAGGGATCGCGAACACGCTGCCCGGCGCCGAGCCCGAGCGCTACCTGGATGCCTTCAAGCGCGATATTCGCGAAGGCAAGTTGCCGCAGGTGTCATGGCTCAATGCACCGTCCATCTACTGCGAACATCCCGGCCCATCCAGCCCGGTGCAAGGGGCGTGGTTCATCCAGGAAGTGCTCGACGCATTGACGGCCAATCCCGATGTGTGGAGCAAGACCGTGCTGATCGTGACCTATGACGAGAACGACGGCTATTTCGACCACGTGCCTTCGCCGTCCGCGCCTTCGCCCGATGGCCGCGGCGGCCACGCCGGCAAAACCACGCTGGCGCAGGCCGACCTGGCGGCCGAGTACTACACGCATGGCCACCCGGCCGGCAGCACCAAGCAGCCGCCCGCGGACGGACGCGTCTACGGACCCGGTCCGCGCGTGCCGCTGTTCGTGATCTCGCCCTGGAGCCGTGGCGGCTGGGTCAACTCGCAAGTCTTCGATCACACGTCGGTACTGCGTTTCCTCGAGGCCCGTTTCGGCGTCAAGGAGACCAATATCAGCGCCTACCGGCGCGCCGTCTGCGGCGACCTGACGAGCGCCTTCAACTTCGCCACCCCGAATGCCGAAGCGCTGCCGGTGCTCCAGGGCCGCAAGGACCGGAGCCAGGCCGACGCCTTGCGCGCGGCCCAGCAGAAACTGGCGCAAATACCGCCACCGGCATCGCCGCAGTTGCCGGTGCAGGCGATCGGCACGCGGCCCTCGCGCGCGCTGCCGTACGAACTGGCGACCATCTGCGAAGTGCAGCCCGGCGCCACGATGGCGGCCGTGCAGGTCGCGCTGAATTTCATCAACACCGGGCGCCAGGCGGCGGTGTTCCACGTCTACGACCGCAAGAACCTGGCGGCCATCCCGCGCCGCTACGTCGTCGAGCCCGGCAAATCGCTGGCGGATGCGTGGGCACCCGCGGTGGGAGGCGGGTACGACTTGTGGGTACTCGGGCCGAACGGCTACCACCGCCATTTCACCGGGAGTGCGCTGCGCGCTGTCGCCGCGGGCCAGCCGCGGCCCGACGTGCAGGTGCGCTGCGACGCCGGCACCGGTGAGCTGGTGCTGCGCCTCATCAATGGCGGCGCGGCGCCGTGCACGTTCAATCTCGCCGCGAACGCTTATGCGCCGCTCAGGCAGCAGCAGACGCTCGCGCCGCGCAGCGAATCCATCGTGCGTATTCCGGTGGCGGGCAACGGCTACTGGTACGACTTCAGCGTCACGGTGTCGAGCCAGCCGGACTACGTGCGGCGGTTTGCCGGACGTGTCGAAACCGGAAGGCATACGGTCAGCGACCCGGCGCTGGGCCTGGCTTGAACCGTCTCCCTTCATATCAAGAGGATAAGAGGATTCCCATGCATACCATCATCCGTAGCGTCGCCATGAGCGCGATCATCTCCCTGTACGCACCGTTCGCCGCGGCGACCGTGCTGACCTTCGACGACATCGTCGGCCCCGACGACATCGCCGCCGTCCCCGGCAATTATGGCGGATTGGACTGGTCGGCGTCCGGCCTGTCCGTCTTCACCAGCGCGCAGGCGCCGTTTGCTGCCCATTCCGGTGCGGGCCGCGTCACCACCGACTGGATCGACGGCGGGCCGGCCGCCAGTACCATCCGCTTCCTGGCGCCCGCGGTCTTCGACGGCGCCTGGTTCTCCGGCTACGGCGACAGCAGCGTACGCTTCGACCTGTATGCCGGAGGCCGGCTGGTTGCCACTTCCACCGCGCTCCAGCTGTCGGACACGCCGGCATTCCTGGCCACCGGCTGGGACGGCGCCATCGACGCCGTCGTCGTTTCGAGCGGCGCGCAAGCGTCGTACGTCATGGACGATTTCAGCTTCGGACCTGCCATGCAGGTGCCCGAACCGGGTTCGCTGGCCCTGGTCCTGGCCGGACTCGGATGTGCCGGCGCCGTGCGCAGGCGCCGTTCCTGAAGCGTCTTTTGCGGCAATGCGCCGCGGGGAGTTATTTGCGCTTGCCGAAACTCTTCGCCAGCCTTTCCTTGCGGCGTTTCTCGTCGTCGGCGTGCAGCTTCTTCTTGTCCAGGCCCAGCATCTTTTCGATGAACTCGAACCAGATGAAGGCGAGCGCCATCAGGGCGACGATCCACCACCAGGACAGCTGGGCGAAGCGCCAGACTTCGAAGAAGCGCAGGACGACGAAAGTGGCGATCAGGAGGATCAGGGGCATGGGGGGATTCCTTTCACGTTCGATGATACCGGATCGGTGTTGTAGGGCAATAAAAAGGCGGCGGGGTCAACCAAAACGTCGCGTGGCCGTTACGGAAAGGTGTGGTCCGCCCCCGCGATTGTGAATCCGGCTACAATCGGACTTTGACCCAGCTTTCAATTGGAGAAAACGTAATGAAACGGTCCCTGATGTTGTTGACGGCGGTTTCCGCCCTGGCCTCGACGGGCGCTTTCGCGCAGGATGCGTCGGCCCTGGCGAAATCCAAGAACTGCCTCGCATGCCACTCGGTGCAAACCAAGCTGGTCGGTCCGGCCTACAAGGATGTGGCGGCGAAATACGCCGGTCAGAAGGGCATCGAGGACAAGCTGGTGCAAAAGGTCATGAAGGGCAGCGTGGGCGCCTGGGGCCAGGTCCCGATGCCCGCCAACCCGCAGGTCAGCGAAGCCGAGGCGCACACGCTGGTCAAGTGGGTCCTGGCGCAGAAATAACCGTCCAGACGGCGGAGCATTTTCCGCCGCGATGAAAAAAGCGCGCCTGGCGTAACGCCGGCGCGCTTTTGTTTTATACGGCGCAGGGTTCATGCGGCGCCAGGCCGGCGCCGCATCCAGCATGTTTAACGCACCACGTCCAGCTTGGTGCGCTTGCCGCCGCGGTAAGTAAACAGCGTCAGCGCGCCATCCTTGATGTCGCCGTTCTGGTCGAACTGGATGGTGCCGGTCACACCCTCGTACTTGATGGCTTTCAAGGCGGGTAAATACTTGGCCGGATCGGCCGATTTGGCGTTCTGCATCGCGGTCGCCATCACCATCACCGAGTCGTACACATAGGGCGCATACAGCTGCACGTCCATGTTGAACTTCTTGCGGTAGCGCGCGCGGAAATCCTCCATCGCCTTTTCCTGCGGTCCCTTGACACCGCCCGCTTCGGCGCACACCACCTTGTCGTCGCCGAGGCCGTCGCCGGCCAGGCGGCCGAGCGCGTCGGTGCACATGCCGTCGCCGCCCATGACCTTGGCGGTGATGCCGAGCGCCTTCATCTGCTTGAGCATCGGCCCGGCCACCGAATCCATGCCGCCGAAGAAGATCAGGTCCGGCTTCTTGGCCTTGATCGAGGTCAGGATCGCGGTGTAGTCGGTCGCGGTGGCGCTGGTGAATTCGCGTCCGACCACGCGCACGCCCGGCGCGCCGCGCACGCCCTTGACGAATTCGTCGGCGACGCCCTGGCCGTAGGTGGTGCGGTCGTCGATGATCGCGATGGTCTTGGCGTTCAGGGTGCCGGTGGCGTACTTGCCGAGCACGCTGCCCAGTTTGGTGTCGCTGGCAACCGTGCGGAACGCGCCCGGGAAGTGCTGGCGCGTGTACACCGGCGCGGTGGTGGCCGGCGAAATCTGCACGATGCCGGCGTCGTTGTAGATCTTCGATGCGGGCACGGTGGTGCCCGAGTTCAGGTGGCCGACCACGCCGTTGACCTTGGCGTCGACCAGCTTCTGTGCGACCGCCGTGCCTTGCTTGGGATCGGCGCCGTCGTCTTCCGAGACCAGCTGCAGCGTGACTTTCTGGCCGTTGATGGTGAAACCCTTGGCGTTGAGTTCGTCGATCGCCATGCGCGCGGCGTTCTCGTTATCCTTGCCGAGGTGGGCGCTGGGACCGGAGATCGGCGACACCTGGCCGATCTTGACGACCTGCTGCGCGCTGGCTTCGCTTGCGGCGGCGAAGGCGAGGGCGGTCGCGAGGGCGACGGGGATGAGTCGGATGCTGACCTGCATTTATCTTCTCCAAGTGTTTGCGCCAGGCAAAAGGTACATCAATTTGCCGGGCTCGCAAAGCGGAGAAGGATGGGAAGCAACAGGCGTCGCCGCGGTGCACGGCGGCGGTGCAGCGCTGCGCCAGAACGGGCGCCGCGAGCGGCGAAAACGAGCTCAGCTGGTGCGCAGATGCGCCAGCTCCTGCGCCACCGCGCGCGCGACCACGTCCTCGACGGTCTGCTGCAGGCCGGCGCGCAGCTCGGAAGCCAGGCGCGCCACCACGTGGTCGAGCACCGGCGCCATGCCGGATCGCACCTGGTCTTCGAGCGCCAGTTCGACCCGGTCCTGCAGGCGGTCGAGCACGCGTGCGACCAGGCGCTCCTCGAGCGCGCGCCAGGCATCGTCGCCGGGCGCGGCGGCTTCCAGCACAGGCGCCGCATCGGTCGCATCGGCCGGCGCGGCGGCCGGCACGACTTCGGTCAGCACCGGGATGCTTTCGTCGTAGGCAGGCGTCACGCTCACGATTGCCCCGCCACGAAGTGGGTCAGCTCGAATTGCTGGCGCTTGTAGGCGACGTAGCGCGCGCGGCCGGCGGCGGCGTCTTCCTCGTCGGTCGAGATGATCTCGAACACGCGCGCGAAGCTGTCGAAGCCGGCCGGCGTGCGGCGCGTCAGGTTGACCAGCATCTCGCGGTGCGGCAGCTCGGCGTTTTCATCCGCGGTGACGATGACCGGCGTCTCCCCGGCCAGCGGGTCGCCGGCCATCACGTGCGGAATGAAGTCGGTGCTCGACAAGGTCCAGAGGGCATCGTTGAGCTCGGCAGCCTGGGCCGGGCTCTCGGCCAGCAGCACCAGCTTGGCGCGCGACGCATAGGCCTTGCGCGCCAGGCGGCAGGCATAGCCGAGCTTGTCGGGGATATTGGTATGGAAATCGATCCGGGTCATAAGCTCGCGAGTCGGTTCAGAACTGGAAATCGGGTGGCGCATTGCCGGCCGGCTTGGCCCGTCCTTGCGTACGCGGCTGGGCGGCCTGGGCCTGGGCGGCGTCCGGCGGCGCCTTGATCCTGGCGCGCACCGGACCGCCCGGCGTGCCCGCGGCCGCGGGCGGGGCGGCCGGCTCGGGCGGATCGAAGCGGTAGCCGGACGGCAGCATCGACTGGCGCGGGTAGGACGCCGAATCGAGCGCTTCCTGCCAGCCGGCGGCCTGGAAGCCGACCACCTGGCGCGTGCCGACCAGCAGCAGCGGCAGCTCGTCCTTGCCGGTCTGGCGCCGCTGGGCCTGCTGGTCATCCTGGGTGCTGACGGTTTTTTCGGTGAAGGGCACGCCGCGCGCACGCAGCAGGCTGCGGCCCTGGTCGCAGGCGCCGCACCCGGCCGTGGTGTACAGCGTGACCGGGTGCTGCAGCACGGCGCGCGTCAGTTCGTACGGCATCGCCGATCCGGCCGGCGCCGGCGCCGGCTTGCCGGCCACCTGCAGCGTTTGCGCGCCCTGCGGTGGCGGGGTGTCGCCGTAGTGGAGCTGGCCTTTGGCGTCCTTCCACTTGTAGACCTGGGCTTGCGCGGCGGCCGCGCCGGCGGCCACCAGCAGCGCCAGGCCGATCAGGGCGGCGGCGGTACGCCAGGCGCCGCCGTGGCCACGGTCGTGCCTGGCGTACAGCTGGCTACTGTGTCGATGCTCACGTCTCATGCCGCCTCCGCGGTCGGCTCGCTGCGAGCCGGGTTCAAGCCGCCATGCCGTTGTGGCGCAGCAGGGCGTCGATCTGCGGTTCGCGGCCGCGGAAGGCCTTGAACGATTCGAGCGCCGGACGCGAGCCGCCCACCGACAGGATCTCGCGGTGGAAGCGCTCGCCGGTCTGGTCCAGCAGCTCGCCGCCGCCGGCTTCGACCGCTTCTTCGAAGGCCGCATACGCGTCCGCCGACAGCACTTCCGCCCACTTGTAGCTATAGTACCCCGCCGCATAGCCGCCGGCAAAGATATGGCCGAACGAGTGCTGGAAGCGGTTGAACGAGGGCGGAATGAATACCGCGAACTTGCTGCGCACGTCGTCGACCAGCTGCTGCACGGTCTGCTGGCTGTTCGGGTCGAAGTCGTAGTGCAGGTGCATGTCGATCAGCGAGAACTCGACCTGGCGCAGCGTCTGCACGCCGGACTGGAAGTTTTTCGCCGCCAGCATCTTCTCGTACAGTTCGCGCGGCAGCGGCTCGCCGGTCTTGACGTGCGCGGTCATGCCCTGCAGGACGTCCCACTCCCAGCAGAAGTTTTCCATGAACTGCGACGGCAGCTCGACCGCATCCCATTCGACGCCCGAGATGCCCGACACGCTCAGCTCGTCGACTTCGGTCAGCATGTGGTGCAGGCCGTGGCCGAACTCGTGGAACAGCGTGGTGACTTCGTCGTGCGTGAACAGCGAGGGCTGCAGCTGGCCGTCGGCGTCCTTGGCCGGCGGCGTGAAGTTGCAGGTCAGGTAGGCGATCGGCGTCTGCACGATGCCACCCGTGGCCAGGCGGCGCCCGCGCGCGTCGTCCATCCAGGCGCCCTGGCCCTTGCCGGGGCGGGCGTACAAGTCGAGGTAGAACTGGCCGATGAGCTGGCCGTCCTTCTCGATGCGGAAGAACCGCACGTCCGGATGCCAGACCGGGGCCGCGTCCGGCGCGATCGTCACGCCGAACAGCTTGGAGATCAGGCCGAACAGGCCGGCCACGACCTTGTGCTCGGGGAAATACTGCTTCACTTCCTGGGCCGAGAAGGCGTAGCGCTTCTCGCGCAGCTTTTCCGAGGCGTAGGCGACGTCCCAGGCCTGGATCTCGGCCAGGCCCAGCTCGTCCTTGGCAAAGGCGCGCAGTTCCGCGAGATCTTTTTCCGCGTACGGGCGGGCGCGGCGCGCGAGGTCTTCCAGGAACTCGATCACGTGTTCCGGCGTTTCGGCCATCTTCGGTTCGAGCGAGACGTCGGCGAAGCTGCGGAAGTCGAGCAGCTTGGCTTCCTCGTCGCGCAGCTTCAGGAGCTGGGCGATGTTGCCGGTGTTGTCCCACTTTTCCGCCTCGGAGAACACCACACCCATCTCGGACGCCTTGGTGGCGTTGGCGCGGTAGATCTGTTCGCGCAGCGCGCGGTTGTCGGCGAACTGCAGGATCGGGAAGTAGGACGGGAAGTGCAGGCTGAACTGCCAGCCGGTCTTGCCGTCGCGCTCGGCCGCGGCCTTCGCCGCGCCCTTGACGTCGTCCGGCAGGCCGGCCAGTTCCGATTCGTCCTCGACCAGCAGTTTATAGTCGTTGGTCGCGTCCAGCACGTTTTCCGAGAAGCGCGTCGACAGCCTGGCCTGCTCTTCCTGGATCTCGGCGAAGCGCTCCTTCTGCTTTTCCGGCAGCTCGGCGCCGCCCAGGCGGAAGTCGCGCAGCGCGTTCTCGACGATACGCTTGCGCGCCGGGCTCAGGGTCGCGAATTCGGGGCTGGCGTGCAGCTGCTTGTATTTGCCGAACAGTGCTTCGTTCTGGCCCAGTTCGGTCCAGAACTCGGTCACCTTCGGCTGGTTTTCGTTGTAGACGGCGCGCAGTTCCGGCGAGTCCATCACGTGGTTCAAGTGGTTGACCACGCCCCAGGCGCGGCCCAGGCGCTCGGTCGCTTCCTCGAGCGGCACCACGAAGTTGTCCCAGCTGACCGCGTCGGCGGCGGCCGGGGCCTCGACCTGTTGAACGACCTGGCGAGCATCGGCGATCAGCTGTTCGATCGCCGGCGTCACGTGCTCGGGGCGGATCGCGTCGAAACGGGGTAGACCGGAAAAATCGAGGAGAGGATTGCTGGTGTCGATGCTCATGGTGTTCCTTTCTGGTTCAAACTCAGTTCAAACAAGGCCCGGCTGCGGGATCATTCCCGCGCCAGGGCCAGGCTTTTCTTGATTCTTGGCAAGCCCGCGCTCCGCGGACTCGAGTGTATTCATCAGCAGCATGGTAATCGTCATCGGACCGACGCCACCCGGCACCGGCGTAATGTGCGAGGCCACCGGGGCCACGCTGTCGAAGTCGACGTCGCCGCACAGCTTGCCTTCGTCGTTGCGGTTGATGCCGACGTCGATCACGATCGCGCCCGGCTTGACCATGTCGCCGGTCAGCGTGTTGCGGCGGCCGACCGCGGCGACGACGACGTCGGCCTGGCGGGTGTGATAGCCCAGGTCCGGCGTCCCGCTATGGCATATGGTCACGGTGGCGTTGGCTTGCAAGAGCAACAGCGCCATCGGCTTGCCGACCGTGTTCGAACGGCCGATCACGACCGCGTGCTTGCCGCGCAGGTCGTAGCCGGTCGATTCGATCAGCTTCATGCAGCCGTACGGCGTGCAGGGGCGGAAACCGGGCAGGTTGGCGACCAGTTCGCCGGCCGACAGTACCGAGTAGCCGTCGACGTCCTTGCTCGTGGCGATCGCTTCGATGACTTTCGATGCATCGATGTGTTTCGGCAGCGGCATCTGGACCAGGATGCCGTGGATCGCCGGGTCTTCGTTCAATGCGGCGATGCGCGCCAGCAGGTCCGCTTCCGGCAGGTCGGCTTCGTATTTCTCGAGCACCGAATGAAAGCCGACGTCGCCGCAGGCCTTCACCTTGTTGCGCACGTAGACGTGGCTGGCGGGATCGTCGCCGGCGATGATCACGGCCAGGCCGGGCTGCTTGCCCTGGGCGGTGAGAGTGGCGGCGCGCGCGGCGATATCGGCGCGCAGTTGTTTGGAAAGTTGGACTCCGTCGATCAATTGGGCGGGCATGGCAGGACTCGTCGGCTGGACAAAATGGCGATTATAAGCGCGCGCCCCCTTGCGCGTCCGTGATCTCATGTCGGCCATGCCGTTATGTCCGATATCGCGCGCCGCTTCCCGGCGTTCCTCGTCATATTGACGGACGTGCTTGTATCGGCCGGTGGCGCCGTGGGCGACACCAATAGTCGAGCTTGTTTTGGCGCTTGCTGCGTGGCATGCAGATTCGCTGGATTTCGCCGGCTCGCCTGCCGGATCGATGCCGGTCGCATTCGCCATTTCCATATTATGAAATCGAATATCGTATTTTGAAAAACGGGTGCGCCGCTGGTAAAATCGATAGGCTTTATCTTAGGGATAGCCTTTCTGCCACCAAACGTCCGCGCAGCGAAGTCGAGGATCGGGTGGGGCACCACACTCAAGGAGACGTAGCAATGTCAGCTCAACTCGACCAGTTGACGGCCCAGGCCGCCAATGATCCGGATTCGATCGAGACCAAGGAATGGCTCGACGCCCTCGAAGCCGTGATCGAATTCGAAGGCACCGATCGTGCGCACTACCTGCTGGAGCGCCTGGTCGACCTCGCGCGCCGCCGCGGCACGCAGATGCCGTTCTCCAGCAACACCGCTTACGTGAACACCATCCCGACGCACCTCGAAGAGCACTGCCCGGGCAACCTCGAATACGAAGAGCGCCTGCGCTCGTGGATGCGCTGGAACGCGATGGCGATGGTCGTCAAGGCCAACCGCTTCGACGGCGACCTCGGCGGCCACCTGTCCTCGTTCGCCTCGCTGGCCAACATGCTGGGCATCGGCTTCAACCACTTCTGGCACGCCCCGACCGAAAACCACGGCGGCGACCTGCTGTACATCCAGGGTCACTCCTCGCCGGGCGTCTACGCGCGCGCCTTCCTGGAAGGCCGCCTGTCCGAAGACCAGCTGCTGCACTTCCGCCGCGAAGTCGACGGCAAGGGCCTGTCGTCGTACCCGCACCCGAAACTGATGCCGAATTTCTGGCAGTTCCCGACCGTCTCGATGGGCCTGGGCCCGCTGATGGCGATCTACCAGGCGCGCTTCCTGAAGTACCTGCAGGCGCGCAGCATCGCCGAGACCGACAACCGCAAGGTCTGGGTCTTCTGCGGCGACGGCGAGATGGACGAGCCGGAATCGATGGGCGCGATCGGCATGGCCGGCCGCGAGAAGCTCGACAACCTGGTGATGGTCGTCAACTGCAACCTGCAGCGCCTGGACGGTCCGGTGCGCGGCAACGGCAAGATCATCCAGGAGCTGGAATCGGACTTCCGCGGCGCCGGCTGGAACGTCGTCAAGGTCATCTGGGGCCCGGGTTGGGACAACCTGCTGGCCAAGGACAAGGACGGCATCCTGCAGCGCGTGATGATGGAAACCGTCGACGGCGAATACCAGAACTACAAGGCCAAGGACGGCGCCTACGTGCGCAAGCACTTCTTCGGCAAGCACCCCGAGCTGCTCAAGATGGTCGCCAACATGACCGACGACGACATCTGGCGCCTGACCCGCGGCGGCCACGACCCGCACAAGATCTACGCCGCCTTCAAGAACGCGCAGGAAAACAAGGGTTCGCCGACCGTCCTGCTGGTCAAGACCGTCAAGGGCTTCGGCATGGGCAAGTCGGGCGAGGCGCGCAACACCGCGCACCAGACCAAGAAGCTGGACGACGAAGCCATCCGCGAAATGCGCGACCGCTTCGCGATCCCGATCCCGGACGACAAGCTGGCCGATATCCCGTTCTTCAAGCCGGCCGACGATTCGCCTGAAATCAAGTACCTGCACGAGCGCCGCGCGGCCCTCGGCGGCTATCTGCCGTCGCGCCGCGAACACGCCGACGAGACCCTGGCCGTGCCGCCGCTGTCGACCTTCAAGGCCGTCACCGACCCGACCGCCGCCGGCCGCGAGATCTCGACCACCCAGGCTTACGTGCGCACCATCACCGCGCTGCTCAAGGACAAGGAAATCGGCCAGCGCATCGTGCCGATCCTGGTCGACGAATCGCGTACCTTCGGCATGGAAGGCCTGTTCCGCCAGATCGGTATCTTCAACCAGCAGGGCCAGCTGTACGAACCGGTCGACAAGGACCAGGTGATGTACTACCGCGAAGACAAGGCTGGCCAGATCCTGCAAGAGGGTATCAACGAAGCGGGCGGCATGTGCTCGTGGATCGCCGCGGCGACGTCGTACTCGACGAACAACCGCGTGATGATCCCGTTCTACACCTTCTACTCGATGTTCGGCATGCAGCGCGTCGGCGACCTGGTCTGGCTGGCCGGCGACATCCGTGCGCGCGGCTTCCTGATGGGCGGTACGGCAGGGCGCACCACGCTGAACGGCGAAGGCCTGCAGCACGAGGACGGTCACAGCCACATCATCGCGGCGACCATCCCGACCTGCCTGCCGTACGACCCGACCTACGGCCACGAAGTGGCGGTGATCATCCAGGACGGTCTGCGCCGCATGGTGGAGAAGCAGGAAGATGTGTTCTACTACATCACCATCATGAACGAGAACTACCCGCAGCCGGGCCTGAAGGAAGGCCAGGAAGAGGGCATCCTCAAGGGCATGTACCTGTTGCGCGAAGGCCAGGCCGGCACCGCCAACCGCGTCCAGCTGATGGGTTCGGGCACGATCCTGCGCGAGTCGGAGCACGCCGCCGAGCTGCTGTTGAACGACTGGGGCATCGCCGCCGACATCTGGTCCTGCCCGTCGTTCACGCTGCTGGCGCGCGATGGCCAGGAAGCCGACCACTGGAACCTGCACAACCCGACCCAGGAAGCGCGTCTGCCGTACGTGACGCAGCAACTGAAGGGCACGCAAGGTCCGATCGTCGCGACCACCGACTACATGCGCATGTTCGCCGAGCAGATCCGCGCCTACATCCCGAACGGCCGCACCTACAAAGTGCTGGGCACCGACGGCTACGGCCGTTCGGACACCCGCGAAGCACTGCGCGACTTCTTCGAGGTGAACCGTTACTACATCACGGTCGCCGCACTGAAGTCGCTGGCCGAGGAAGGCAAGATCCCGGTCCAGGCCGTGGCCGACGCGATCGCCAAGTACGGCATCACCGCGGACAAGCCGTATCCCCCGACCGTGTAATGCTCACGTGTTGAAACGACGCCGCCCCGCGCCCATGCGCGTGGGCGGCGTACGATTGAGCTGATAAATAAGAACGGAGCTACCGAACATGAGCATTGTGGAAGTCAAAGTCCCCGACATCGGCGACTTCAAGGAAGTGGAAGTCATCGAGCTGATGGTCAAGCCGGGCGACACGATCAAGGTCGACCAGTCGCTGGTGACCGTCGAGTCGGACAAGGCCAGCATGGAAATCCCGTCCAGCCATGCGGGCGTCGTGAAGGAATTGAAAATCAAGGTTGGCGACAAGGTGGGCGAAGGCTCGCTGCTGCTGATGCTGGAAGAAGCCGAAGGCGCGAGCGCGCCGGCGGCGGCTCCGGCTGCCGCGCCGGCGCCGGCCGCAGCGCCCGCACCGGCCCCGGCCCCGGCCCGGCCCCGGCCGCCGCACCGGCTCCGGCGCCGGCCGCAGCTGCCCCGGCAGCCGCCGCGGGATCGCCGGCCGGCCCGGCCCCGAGCTTCGCCACCGCCCACGCCTCGCCGTCCGTGCGCAAGTTCGCGCGCGAGCTGGGCGTCGACCTGAACAAGGTCAAGGGTTCCGGCGCCAAGGGCCGCATCACCCAGCAGGACGTGCAGGGCTTCGTGAAGTCGGCGCTGGCCGCCGGCCCGACCGCCGCGCCGGCTGCAGCCGGTGGCGGCGCAGGCATGAACCTGCTGCCGTGGCCGTCGCTGGACTTCAGCAAGTTCGGCCCGACCGAAACCCAGCCGCTGTCGCGCATCAAGAAGATCAGCGGCCAGAACCTGCATCGCAACTGGGTGATGATCCCGCACGTGACGCAGTTCGAAGAAGCCGACGTGACCGACCTGGAAGCCTTCCGCGTCGACTCGAACGCCGCCTACGCCAAGGCCAAGTCGCCGACCAAGCTGACCATGCTGGCCTTCGTGATCAAGGCGTCGGTCTCGGCACTGAAGAAGTTCCCGGCGTTTAACGCGTCGCTGGACGAGCCGAACGGCCAGCTGATCCTCAAGCAGTATTACAACATCGGCTTCGCCGCCGACACACCGAACGGTCTGGTGGTCCCGGTCATCAAGGACGCCGACAAGAAATCGGTCTCGCAGATCGCCGCCGAAATGGGCGAGCTGTCCGCGCAGGCGCGCGAAGGCAAGCTGTCGCCGTCGAACATGCAGGGCGCGACCTTCACGATCTCGTCGCTGGGCGGCATCGGCGGCACCGCGTTCACGCCGATCATCAACGCACCGGAAGTGGCGATCCTGGGCCTGTCCAAGTCGGCCACCAAGCCGGTGTGGGACGGCTCGGCGTTCCAGCCGCGCCTGATGCTGCCGCTGTCGCTGTCGTACGACCACCGCGTGATCGACGGCGCCGCCGCCGCCCGCTTCGCGGCCTACCTGGCCGACGTGCTGGCCGACCTGCGCAAGACGCTGCTGTAAGGAGCCGACCCCATGAGCATTATCGAAGTCAAAGTCCCGAATATCGGCGATTTCAAGGACGTCGAGATCATCGAACTGATGGTCAAGCCGGGCGACACCATCAAGGTCGACCAGTCGCTGGTCACCGTGGAGTCCGACAAGGCCAGCATGGAGATTCCGTCTACCCACGCCGGCGTCGTGCAGGAACTGAAGGTCAACGTCGGCGACAAGGTGAACGAAGGTTCGCTGCTGCTGACGATTTCGGAAGAGGCGGGTGCGGGTTCTTCGGCGCCTGCCGCTGCTCCGGCCGCCCCGGCCGCGGGCGCGCCGTCGGACAAGCCTGCCGCCCAGATCGGCGCGCAGGCCGTGGCCCCGACCGCAGCCGCCGGCCCGACCGACTCGTACGCGCCGGCCCACAAGCTGGATGCGGCCACGCCGAACTCGGTGCCGGCGCCGAACGCGGCCAGCTACGACGGCCCGGTCGACGTCGAATGCGAAATGATGGTGCTGGGCGCGGGTCCGGGCGGCTACTCGGCCGCCTTCCGCTCGGCCGATCTCGGCATGAACACCGTGCTGGTCGAGAAGTACGCGAGCCTGGGCGGGGTCTGCCTGAACGTCGGCTGCATCCCGTCCAAGGCGCTGCTGCACGTGGCGCACATCATGGACGAGACCGCGCACATGGCCGATCTCGGCGTATCCTTCGCCAAGCCGCAAGTCGACATCGACAAGCTGCGCGCGTACAAGGACGGCGTGATCAAGACCATGACCGGCGGCCTGGCCGGCATGGCCAAGGGCCGCAAGGTCAACGTGGTGCAGGGCGTCGGCAAGTTCCTGAGCCCGAACCACATCGAAGTGACCGCCGCCGACGGCGCCAAGAAGGTCGTCAAGTTCCAGAAGGCGATCATCGCGGCCGGTTCCTCGGTCGTGAAACTGCCGTTCGTGCCGGAAGATCCGCGCATCGTCGATTCGACCGGCGCGCTGGAACTGCGCCAGGTCCCCAAGCGCATGCTGGTCATCGGCGGCGGCATCATCGGCCTGGAAATGGCGACCGTGTACTCGACGCTGGGTGCCCGCATCGACGTGGTCGAGATGATGGACGGCCTGATGCAGGGCGCCGACCGCGAGGCCGTCAAGGTCTGGCAGAAGTACAACGCGCACCGCTTCGACAACATCATGTTGAAGACCAAGACCGTCGGCGTGGAAGCGCTGCCGGAAGGGATCAAGGTCACGTTCGAGTCGGCCGACGCCGGCCAGCCTGCGCCAGCGCCGCAGACCTACGACCTGGTGCTGGTGGCCGTCGGCCGCAGCCCGAACGGCAAGAAGATCGGCGCGGAAGCAGCCGGTGTCGCGGTGACCGACCGCGGCTTCATCGGCGTGGACGGCCAGATGCGCACCAACGTGCCGCACATCTTCGCGATCGGCGACCTGGTCGGCCAGCCGATGCTGGCCCACAAGGCGGTGCATGAAGCCCACGTCGCTGCCGAAGCCGCGCACGGCGAGAAGGCCTTCTTCGACGCCAAGGTGATCCCGTCGGTGGCCTACACCGATCCGGAAGTGGCGTGGGTCGGCTTGACCGAAGAGGAAGCCAAGCAGCAGGGCGTCAAGGTCGAGAAGGGCCACTTCCCGTGGGCCGCCTCGGGCCGCGCGGTGGCCAACGGCCGTCCGGAAGGCTTCACCAAGCTGCTGTTCGACGCCGAGACGCACCGCATCGTCGGCGGCACCATCGTCGGCACCAGCGCCGGCGACATGATCGGCGAGATCGCGCTGGCGATCGAGATGGGCGCGGACGGCACCGACATCGGCAAGACCATCCACCCGCACCCGACGCTGGGCGAGTCGATCGGCATGGCCGCCGAGGTGTACGAAGGCGTCTGCACGGACTTGCCGCCGCCGCGCAAGCGTTGATCGGGGCTGTCAGCTGGATCTGAAAACCGGGACCGTGTGTCCCGGTTTTTTTATGGGATTTTTTGCGACAACATCTTCACGAGAGAGGATGGATCGGGCATGCGGTAGATGACATCAGTAATCTTTGGAGTCCCGCCGATTCGCTTGATTTGGAAATCGATCTTCGTTTTCGTCTGGTCTACTGGGTTGATAAATGTAACGGACACCTTTCCTGGGGCTCATGCCGTGATTTCGAGATCAGACACAAGCGGATCCTGGGAGGCGAATAGCAGATCGAAGTCGAGATTGCAGATGCCTTGATATTTGACTTCGCAGGCGGCGTTCTGGAGCAATAAGTCGGCCAGCGCGGGCGCGAAATACTGTTCGAGCGCGCGTCTGTTCAGATGACTGACGTCCTGGCCAAACAAGTCGGGCTGGCCTGTCATCGCTTGCCAGGCGAAATCCTCGTACAGTTTCGCGACCACGGCCGTCTCGGGATCTGCTTTCGCGGCGACAGCCATGCCGGTCCATCCAATTGCTGCAGCGGCCACTACGAGCGCACTAAGCTGTTTAACGGCGATAGACGACATAACCGGGTTTCTTCTTTTCATATGCCGGGCCTGGCCAGAAGCTTCTCTGGACGAAGTCCGATACCCATCCCTTTCCATCGTAACCGGCAATGTGACCGGCTGGATTCCCATGGCCGGTCGGCTGCATTACGACAATGTCACCTTCTTGGAATTGGAATTTGTCCGGATCGTCAACCGTGATCGCGTGAAAGCCATTACTCAACAGCGTTAGTCCATATTGCTTGGCAAACGTAGGATGACCTGTCGTATCGGCTCCGCCGGCTTCTAGCGCTCTACGTACGAATTTCGCACAGCTCGACTGACTGTGCTTACCCGCATGAGTGCGCAAATGGGAGGAAAACTTGTGTTTATCGTTAAGGTTGGCTTCATTACCACGTCGCCATGCATCGGCTCCGTGACCCAAGTGACATAAATTAGCCTCACTCATGCGTTGCGACTACGCGGCTCAATGCTCGTCTTTCTTGCCGCTCCCCACTTCGCGCCAGTCGCTTTCATTCATTTCCACGTCAAACTTCTTTGCCGCGGCGCGAATGCGTTTCCATGCCTCGTCCCGCTCGTGGTCCGTGACGTCCTTGACCTGGTCGAAACGCGCGATGGCGTTGCGTACGTGGCTGGCGTCTTCCAGCGGTTCCTTGCGCTGCTTGGGAAAAGCGAATTGTCGGGTGGAGATGTCGTCCCGGTCTTCCTGGTCCAGTTTGCTCATGCGGCCTCCTCGATAGCTTGTGAATCGGTCCGATGATTATGCGCGTTCGACGCGATTGGCAGCGCCTGACTGACCTGAACAGCGCGCTTATGGTAGCGTTATTGATTACCTTTAGTGCGACAAGGAGCGAGCAAGCCGATGAAATCCAAGACGATGAACCGCACGACCACGGCATTCGCCGCCGGCCTGCTCGCGATGAGCGCCCTGGCCGCCATGCCCGCCAGCGCCAGCGCCCAGGCCGCGCGCTTCGTCTCGATGGGCAGCTCCTACGCCGCCGGTCCCGGCGTCGGCCGACCCGACCCGGCCAGCGGCGGCTGCGCGCGCTCGCTGACGAATTACGCGCGCACGGTCGCCGCGCATCGCCACCTCGACCTGGTGGACGTGTCCTGCTCGGGCGCCACCACCGACAACGTCCTGGACCATGGACAGCACGGCTTCCCGGCGCAGATCGAGGCGGTGACGGCGGACACGCAGCTGGTCTCCATCCTCATCGGCGGCAACGACGTGGCTTACGTGGGCGACCTGTACGGCTTTTCGTGCCGCTTCGAACACAAGGACAAGTGCGGGGTCTCGGACACGGCGACGCTGGAGAAGCGCTTTGCCGAGCTGCCCGCAAAACTCGATCGCGTGATCGCGGCCGTGCGGGCGCGCGCGCCGCATGCGCGCGTCGTGCTGGTGGGCTACCTGCCTGCGCTGCCCGCAGCGGCTGGCGCTACCCAACCGCTGTGCGCGGCATTGCCGCTGGCGCCGGCGGACGCCCAGCGCATGCGCGACACGATGACGCGGCTGACACGGGTGTTCGAATCCACCGCGGCGCGCAACCACGTCGACCTGGTGCCGGCCGCATCGATCAGCGCGGGCCACGATGCCTGTGCGCCGGCGAACTACATCACCGGCTACCACCCGGCGCGCACGCCCGGCTGGAAGGAACCCGTCGCCTACCATCCGACCCAGGCCGGGATGGACCGGATCGCGCTGGCGTTCGAGCGGGTCCTGGACCGGTAACGCCGGCGTGGCCGGTCGCCAGCGGCTCAGTGCGCCCCGAGCCGCGCCAGCGTCGACAACACGTCCTCGAACGTCGCCGGCTTGAGCAGGTGGGCATCGAATCCGGCTTCCTTGCTCAGGGCGCGATCCGACGCCTGGCCATAGCCGGTCAAGGCGATCAGCCTGGGCGCCGGCGAGAGGTCCAGTGCGCGCAGCTGTCTGGCGACGTCGTACCCGCTCATGTCGGGCAGGCCGATGTCCAGGACGACCAGGTCCGGGCGCATGGACTTCACCTTGTCGATGCCGGTCAAGCCGTCGTCCGCGGTCGCGACCTCATGGCCGTGCAAGGACATCATGGTGGCCATGGCCTCGCGCGCGTCGGCATTGTCGTCGACGATCAGGATCCGGCTGGCCGGCGCGGTGTTCGAGATGGTTTTCGCTGCGATGCCGTCGGCGGCGCCGGGCGCGTCGCATACGGCGAGCCGCACGGTGAACACGCTGCCGGTGTCGGCGCCTTCGCTGAAGGCTTCGATGCTGCCTTCATGCATGTCGACGATGCGGCGCGCCAGCGTCAAGCCGATGCCGAGGCCGCCATCGGCGCGCGCCAGCGAGCGCGGCAGCTGGGTGAACAAATCGAACACGGCGTCGAGCATCGGTCCCGGAATGCCGGTGCCGTTGTCCTTGACCGTGATGGTCGCGATGCCGTCCTTGATCTTGGCGCCGATCGCGACGTCGCCGCCGTCCGGCGTGTATTTGGCGGCATTGTTGAGCAGGTTGCCGAACACCTGGGCCAGCCGGGTCGCATCCGCATGCACGTGGACCGCGCGGTTGGGCACCGCGACCGAGAGCGCATGCCCGCGCTGGTCGATCAGGACGCGCGATTGCTCGACCGCCGTGTCGATGACGTCTGCCAGCGACACCGGCTTGCGCTCGAGCTGGATCTGTCCCTGCGTCACGCGCGCGGCGTCGAGCAGGTCGTCGACCAGGCGCGTCAGGTGATTCGCCTGCCGGGTCAGGATTGCCGCGCTCGTGGCGATGACGGAGCCTTCGGGCGCGCACGTATGAATGACTTCGGCAGCGGTGCGAATCGGCGCGAGCGGATTGCGCAATTCATGGCCGAGCATGGCGAGAAACTCGTCGCGCGCATGCAGGGCGGCGTTCAGCGCCGCCGTACGCACCTCGACCCGCTCTTCGAGCTCGCTGTTGAGCTGGATCAGGCGGTCTTTGGCGACCTTGAGCGCCGAGCTTTCCAACAGTTCCCATTCGCCGTCGCGGCGGGCGAGGGCGAACTGGTGATGGCGGCATACGTCGAGCACGTCGGATGGGTTGCACTTGTCCAGGCTGTAGGTGCACAGCGCGACCAGATTACGCCGGTTGAAGGCGTCGTTCACCTGGCTTTCGTAGGCCATGAATTCATCCCAGCCGGAACCCTCCACCCAGCTGGTGTCGCCGGTCAGGCGCAAACCCACGAAACCCTGCTCTCGACAACGGGCTTCGCGTTCCAGCCAGCTTGCCAATACCTGCTCCGGCTCGAATCCGCTCGACGCCTGATACCAGTCGCCCATCGACACGATTTGCATCTGCCCGCTCGACAGATAAGCGTCCAGGTCGGGCACCGATTCGGCAAGCAAGCGCCTGGCCTTGTCGGTGTCGAAAGTGAGAGGCGTTACCCATAGGCATGCTTCATTGGCCGCCAGTCCCGCCGTGAAATACGGGACGAGCGTCTCGACCAGATCCTGTTCTTGCTGATAGAACTGGCAGAAGTGGGAACCCCACGGGATATCGCCCACGGCATCGATGCCCGACGTACGAATGGTGCTGGTCATCGTTTCCTCTACTGGGTATGAAGCGATCGGCGGTCATCATACACCCGTCGTGTCCAGTCCGGCAGATGAACGAACATCAGTGGGAAATCGTGCGTGATCCTTGGTAAATAAGAGACATATCGAGCATCCCCCGAGCCGGCGCGCCCGCTGCGCGGCCTATTTCGCCACCGCCGCATCGGCCGGCGCCGGATCGGGCGCGCCGGGGTCATTCTTGTCCTGCGGCCCCGGCTTCTTGTCCTTCTTGTGCCGCCCGAGCACCTTGTCCACCGCGATATAAAACATCGGAATCATCAAGGTCGCGAGAAACGTGGCCGCCAGCATGCCGCCGATGACGCCGGTGCCGATCGCATGCTGGCTTTGCGCGCCGGCGCCGCGCGAGATCGCCAGCGGCAGCACGCCCAGCACGAAGGCCATCGAGGTCATCACGATCGGGCGGATCCGCATGTGCGCGGCTTCCAGGGCTGCGTCCAGCGCGGATACGCCCTCGCCCTGGCGCGCGTGCGCGAATTCGTCGACCAGGATCGCGTTCTTGGCCGACAGGCCGATCGTCACCAGCAGGCCGACCTGGAAGTAAACGTCGTTGGTCAGGCCGCGCAGCATGGTGGCCGCGACCGCGCCCAGTATGCCGATCGGCACGACCAGGATGACGGCGAACGGAATCGACCAGCTTTCGTACAGCGCGGCCAGGCTCAGGAACACCACCACGATCGACAGCGCATACAGCAGCGGCGCCTGGCTGCTCGATTGCTGCTGCTGCAGCGAGGTGCCGGTCCACTCGAAGCCGATCCCTTTCGGCAGCTGCTTGGCCAGTTCTTCCATCGCGTCCATCGCCTGGCCCGAGCTCTGGCCGGGCGCGCCCTGGCCCTGCAGTTCCATCGCCTCGACGCCGTTGTAGCGCTGCAACTGCGACGGCGCGGTGATCCAGTGGCTCGAGGTCACCGCGGTGAACGGCACCATGGTGTTGTTGGCGCCGCGGACGAACAGGCGATCCAGGTCGCCCGGGTTCATGCGATAGGGCGCGTCGGCCTGCACGTAGACCTTCTTGATGCGGTTGTCGGTATCGAGGAAGTTGTTGACGTAGCGCGAACCCCAGGCGACCGAGAAGGACTGGTCGATGTCGGACGGGTTGACGCCGAACACGCTGGCCTTCTGGCGGTCGACGTCCACCTTAAATCCGGGGCTGTCGGTCACGCCGTTGTAGCGCACCTGCGCCAGGACCGAGTGGTGGCGCGCGCCGTTCAGCATCTGCTCGCGGGCGCGCGCGAGCGCGTCGTGACCCAGGCCGCCGCGGTCCTCGAGCTCGAAGTCGAAGCCGGCTGCGCTGCCCAGGCCGCGGATCGGCGGAGGGCTGGTGGCGAAGATGAGCGCCTGGTTGTGCGTGCCGAAGCGTTTCGTGAGCCGCTTTTGCAGCGCCTCGACGCTCAGGTCGTCGTCCTTGCGCTCGTCCCACGGTTTGAGCTGCACGAACATCCGGCCCTGGTTTTGGCCGCGGCCGGCGTTGCTGACCCCGTTGACCGAGAACGCGGCCGTCACCATCGACTTTTCCTCGCGCAGCAGGTAGTTGCTGATGTCGTCCAGCACCTGGCCCGTGCGCGCCTGGCTGGTGCCGGCCGGGGATTGCACCTGCACGTACAGGAAGCCCTGGTCTTCGTTGGGCAGGAAGGAAGTCGGCAGGCGCAGGAACAGGAACACGGTCACGGCGACCAGCGCCGCGAACACCGCCAGCCACAGCACCATGCGGTTGGCCACCGCCTTCGAATAGCGCACGTAATGCTCGCGCGTGCTCTCGAAGCCGCGGTTGAACCAGCCGAAAAAGCCGGTCTTGTGCTCTTCCGAATGGCGCAGGATGGTCGCGCACAGCGCCGGTGTGAGCGACAGCGCGACGAACACCGACAGCAGCATCGAGGCCACGATGGTCAGCGCGAACTCGCGGTAGATCGCGCCCACGGTGCCCGGGGCGAAAGCGACCGGCACGAACACCGCACACAGCACCATCGCCACGCCGACCAGCGCGGTGCCGATCTGGTCCATCGCCTTGATCGTTGCCTCGCGCGCTTCCAGCTTTTCCTCGCGCATGATGCGTTCGACGTTCTCGACCACCACGATGGCGTCGTCGACCAGCAGGCCGATCGCCAGCACCAGGCCGAACATCGACAGCGTGTTGATCGTGAAGCCGAGCGCCGCCATCAGGCCGAAGGTGCCGAGCAGGACCACCGGCACCGTGATCGACGGGATCAGGGTGGCGCGGATGTTCTGCATGAACAGGTACATCACCAGCACGACCAGCACGATGCCTTCGATGAGCGTCTTGACCACTTCCTCGATCGAAACCTTGATGAAGGGCGTGACGTCGTTCGGGTAGACCACTTCCAGGCCGGGCGGGAACAGCGATTTCAGTTCGCCCAGGCGCTTGCGCACCTCGTCCGCGGTATTCAGGGCATTCGCGCCCGGCGCCAGCTGGACGCCCAGGCCGGAGGCGGGCTGGCCGTTGTAGCGGTTGTCGGTCTGGTAGTTCTCGGCGCCGCGCACGATGCGCGCCACGTCCTTGAGCAGCACCTGGCCGCCGCTCTGCTGCGACTTGAGCACCACGTTGCCGAAGTCCTCGGGCGTGCGCAGCAGCGTCGATTCGGTGATGGTCGCGGCCAGCTGCTGCGCGTTGGACGCGGGCGGGCCGCCGAGCTGGCCGGCCGAGATCTGCACGTTCTGCGCCGTCAGCGCGGCCGTGACGTCGGTCGGGTTCAGCTGGTATTCGTTGAGTTTCGACAGGTCGAGCCAGATGCGCATCGCGTACTGGGTGCCGAACACGTTCAGGTTGCCGACGCCGTTCAGGCGGCTGATCGGATCCTGGATCTTGGAGGCGACGAAGTCGGCGATGTCGTACTTGCTCATGCTGTGGTCGCGCGAGACGAAGCCGACCACCATCAGGAAGTCGCTGGTCGACTTGGTCACGCGCACGCCGGACTGCTGCACCTGGGTCGGCAGCAGCGGCATCGCCAGCTGCAGTTTGTTCTGCACCTGGACCTGGGCGATGTCGGAGTTGGTGCCGGTCGAGAAGGTCAGCGTGGTGGTCGACTGGCCGGTGTCGTCGCTGGTCGAGCTCAGGTAGAGCAGGTTGTCGATGCCGCTCATCTGCTGCTCGATCACCTGCACCACCGTGTTCTGCATGGTCTCGGCCGAGGCGCCGGCATAGCTCGCGCTGATCTGCACCGAGGGCGGCGCGACCGGCGGGAACTGCTCGACCGGCAATTTGAAGATCGACAGCCCGCCTGCCAGCATGATCAGCAGCGCGAGCACGATCGCAAAGATCGGACGATTGATGAAGAACTTGGACATGAACAGGCTACTCCGACAGCGTCATCCGGACTGCCAGAGTAACCCGAACCGGCGCCATGCGCTGGCACCCGCGTTCAGCCGTGCGCGAGTATTGACCGCGGATGGCGTGCGCAGCCCTGCGTGCTGCCCTGCGCGCGCGCGGGATTGCTGGTCTAATAGCGTCCACGCCAACAAGACAGAAGGAGGAGTTTCACATGACTATCGCATTCATCGGCCTGGGCGCCATGGGCCACAACATGGCCGCCAACCTGCTGCGCTCCGGCCAGCCGGTCCACGTCTGGAACCGCAATCCGGCGCCCGTGCAGGCGCTGGCCGAGAAGGGCGCCAAGCCGGCCGCCAGCGCCGCCGAATGCGGCATCGCCGACATCGTATTCACCATGCTGGCCGACGACAAGGCCACGCGCGAGGTGATGATCGACGGCGGCGTGCTGGACGCGATGGCGCCCGGCAGCATCCACGTCAACATGGCCACCGTCTCGGTCGCGTTCGCGCGCGAGATGGCCGCGCTGCACCAGCAAAAGGGCATCGGCTACGTGGCGGCGCCGGTGCTGGGCCGGGTCGACGTCGCCGAGGCGGGCAAGCTGAACATCCTGGCCGGCGGCAGCGACGAGCTGATCGCGCGCGTGCAGCCTTTGTTCGACCTGATCGGCCAGAAGACCTGGCGCTTCGGGAACGAACCGGAGCAGGCCAACGCGATCAAGCTGGCCTGCAACCTGATGCTGGCCTGCGCGATCGAAGCCACCGGCGAAGGCACCGCGCTCGCGCGCGCGCATGGCATCCCGGCCGAGAGCTTCATCGACCTGATCACCAACACCTTGTTCGCCGGCTCGCCGGTTTATAAAGGCTATGGCGGCATGATCGCGCAGCAGCGCTACAGCCCGCCGGGCTTCAAGCTGACGCTGGGCCAGAAGGATGTGCGCCTGGCGGTGGAAGCGGGGCAGGGCACGAACCTGCCGCTGGCCTTCGGCGATGCGCTGCAGGGCCTGTTCAAGGAAGCGGTCGACCATGGCGACGTCGACCTCGACCTGGCGGCGCTGGGGAAGAACGCGGCGCGCCGCGGCGGCCTGGATTGAGCCGGGTTGACCTTGACTGAGGCGCCGCCCATGGAAAAACTGATCGCAGAACTGGCGCGCCTGTACCTGGCGCCCGAAGCCGTCACGCGCGAGGCGCTGGCCCAGCACATCCTCGGCCAGACTACGCTCGCCATCAAGCTGACCACGGCCGACGGCCTGACGCGCGGCCTGGCCATTCCGTTCCGGCGCGTGCCGGGCGCGCCGGAAGGCCGCCACTGGACGCGCCTGTGCGACGTCGCGAACGCGCTGCAGGGCGATCTCGGCCTGCCGGCGCCGGCGGTGAGCATCAACGGCGCCAGCGCGTTTTATCTGTGGCTGTCGCTGGCCGATCCGGTGCCCTCGAGCGAGGCCCAGGCCTTCCTCGAGCTGCTACGCCAGGCTTATTTTCCGGAGATCGAGCTCGATCCCGACGCCGCCAGCGCGCCGGTCTACCTGCCGCCCTGCCTGAATCCAAGGAGCGGCAAGTGGGCCGCCTTCATCCATCCCGGCATGGGCGCCTCGTTCGCCGACGAGTCCGGGCTGGAGATGGCGCCTCCGCTGGCCGGGCAGGCCGCCTTCCTGGAAGGCCTGGACAACATCGACGCGGCGCAGTTCGTGCAGGCGCGCGATCGGCTGCAAGCGGCGCGCGCCGCCAAACCGGCGGCACAGCCGATGGTGACGCTGCCGCCGCTCGTTCCCGCCGCGCTGCAGGCGATGCAGCCGGCGACGGTGCCGGCGCAAGCGCCTGCGCTGGCGCCCGCATTCGGCCCGACGCCCGCGCCATCCGGCGTGCCGGACGGCCTGCTGCTCAGGGACGCGACGCTGGAAGACATCGTGCGCGTCCTGCACGCGCGGGGCATCGAACCGAGCTTCCGGTTCGTGCTGGTGTCGCAGTAAAACCGCAACACCGCCGCGTGTGGGTGGCGCTGCGCGATACCTCCCGGCTCGCGCGGCGGGCCCCGGCGGAAAAAACCGCCAGCGTGACAATGCATGTATTTGTGACGAGCGCCGATTGGGTACCTTGAGCGTCCAACCACCCGATGGAGCCGACCATGATCCAGGCCGTCATTCGATACGCGCTGCTGTGCTTGCCATTGTCCGTAGTGGCCCAGGCCGTCGCCGCGGACACGCCGACCCCGCCCGCGCCGTTCGCCAAGCTGGTCCCGACCGAATTTCCCAACGGCCTGACCCTGGTCGAGCTCGCGCGCGTGCGCGACGCCGGCCCGCCATGGCGCATGGTCGAGGTCGCGGCTGAACAGGAGGGCGCGCCGTCGCGCCAGGAAAAAGTCAGCGTCGCCGACGGCGTGCGCGCCATGTACGCGTTTCCGGGAACGCAGTACTTTGCCAACGCCAAGATCGAGTTCAGCGTGCCCGGCCATTACGCCCAGGACAAGGCAACCGTGCTGGACGCGCTCACGCACGCGTGCGCGCGCATGAAGGCGCACGTCGACGCGTATGTCGGCGCGCATCCGGACGTGCGCGCGAAGCTGGACCGGGTGGTGTCCAGGGGCAAGGCTTACGTGAGCTACGAGAGCGGCAGCATACAGGGCTACGACTATGCGCTATGCACGCAGAATGCGCTGAACCTGAGCGGCAGCGTGCCGGCAATGCTGCACATCTTCGTGCCCCAGCGCGAGGTCATCGTTACGGCTTACCTGCTGCAGCAGAAGGAGTCCAAATTCCAGACCATCGATGAATTCCTCGGCATGCAGCGCGAATTCATCGACGGCTATATTGACTTTCTGCATCGGCAATAAAAAAGGCTGTGTTCGCGTTAAGTCGACGTTTTAGCCTACCTTGGCTGAGCTTGACGTACCGCAGCACACAGCCATTGCGCAGGTGTCTTCAACTCATGTGCATCGAGTAACCGCTGCCAGCCGGAATAGTTCGCCAGGTAACGGCTGGCGACACCCTTGAAGCGCATCAGCCAGCTTTTGAAACGGCTGTGCCAACCATTGACGTTCTGGAGATGGATCGCGCCGCGTGCACGCCGGCCCGCGCGCAGGTTGACGGGCGCGTGCGTGATCCCGGTCTCGGCGGCGAAGCGGGCATACGCCGCTGCACTGTCGCTGATCAAGAGCACGTCTGGAGAAAGCACGGGTGTCAGGCGCGAGCGCAATTGTGCTGCCGTCACGGGACCGCGGCCGGTATGAAAATCCAGCGTCAGGCCGTTGCGATCGCGCACCACCAGCAGGCAGTCGTGCTCGCGGTTGATGCCGCGCCGGCTGGCCACGCCGCCGCGTCGCCGGGGCGGTCGCGTCAACTGCCGCGCGCCCTTTTGCGATTCGAGGCGATAGGTTTCGTCGGCTTCGACGATCGCCGACAACATCGACGGCCGATGGTGCGCGGCGCCCGGTCCGAACCGGTGGCGCCAGCGAAAACTCGTGGTTCGGTGCACGCCGGTGTCGCGCGCGGCCTGGCGTACGGTACGCGACTCGAGCATGCACTGAAGATAGGGCAGCCAGCGCTCGCGCTTGCGCAGCCGCGCCAGCGGTGTGCCGGTCAGGGCATTGAAAGAGCGGGCACAGCCGAGGCAGCGAAACCGTTGCAAGCCGCTGGCGCGGCCGCAGCGGTGCAGCCGCATACCGCTGCAATGCGGACAGGGCCGGCCTGCCGCGGCCGCTTCGACCAGCGCCAGGCACTCGGACGGGTCGCGGATGCCGGCGATCCAGGCGCGCAATTGCGCCAGCTCGCTGCTGGACAATGTTGCGCCAGAAAGCAGGGTGAACAATTCGCTGAAGGTGGGCCTTTGCATCGTCACTCCCGATGGGCTAACTCGACAATGCGTAAGACTTCGGCAACGCCGTTTGGTTCACTTAACTAACGCGAACACAGCCATAAAAAAGGCTGTGTTCGCGTTAAGTCGACGTTTTAGCCTACCTTGACTGAGCTTGACGTACCGCAGCACACAGCCATTGCGAGGTGTCTTCAACTCGTGTGCATCGAGTAGCCGCTGCCACCCAGAATAGTTCGCCAGGTAACGGCTGGCAACACCTTTGAAGCGCATCAGCCAATTTTTGAAACGGCTGTGCCAGCCATTGACGTTCTGGAGATGGATCGCGCCGCGTGCACGCCGGCCCGCGCGCAGGTTGACGGGCGCGTGCGTGATCCCGGTCTCTGCGGCGAAGCGGGCATACGCCGCTGCGCTGTCGCTGATCAAGAGCACGTCTGGAGAAAGCACGGGTGTCAGGCGCGAGCGCAATTGTGCTGCCGTCACGGGACCGCGGCCGGTATGAAAATCCAGCGTCAGGCCGTTGCGATCGCGCACCACCAGCAGGCAGTCGTGCTCGCGGTTGATGCCGCGCCGGCTGGCCACGCCGCCGCGTCGCCGGGGCGGTCGCGTCAACTGCCGCGCGCCCTTTTGCGATTCGAGGCGATAGGTTTCGTCGGCTTCGACGATCGCCGACAACATCGACGGCCGATGGTGCGCGGCGCCCGGTCCGAACCGGTGGCGCCAGCGAAAACTCGTGGTTCGGTGCACGCCCGTGTCGCGCGCGGCCTGGCGTACGGTACGCGACTCGAGCATGCACTGAAGATAGGGCAGCCAGCGCTCGCGCTTGCGCAGCCGCGCCAGCGGTGTGCCGGTCAGGGCATTGAAAGAGCGGGCACAGCCGAGGCAGCGAAACCGTTGCAAGCCGCTGGCGCGGCCGCAGCGGTGCAGCCGCACAGCGCTGCAATGCGGACAGGGCCGGCCTGCCGCGGCCGCTTCGACCAGCGCCAGGCACTCGGTCGGGTCGCGGATGCCGGCGATCCAGGCGCGCAATTGCGCCAGCTCGCTGCTGGACAATGTTGCGCCAGAAAGCAGGGCGAACAATTCGCTGAAGGTGGGCCGTTGCATCGTCACTCCCGATGGGCTAACTCGACAATGCGTAAGACTTCGGCAACGCCGTTTGGTTCACTTAACTAACGCGAACACAGCCATAAAAAATGCCGCCCAGCGCACTGGACGGCATGTCGGTTGGGCCAGGCCCGGTTTCAGTTGTAGCTGGTCCAGCGCTGCGGGATCTCGATCTGGCCGGACTCGGCGGCGGAAGCATAGGCGCGCATTTCTGCGACCACGGCTTCGAGCTGCTCGGTGCCCGGGTTTTCGAGGAAGCCTTTCATGCGCTCCTGGAGCGCGGCTTGCTGGTCACGCCATTCGTAACGGGAAGACTTGCTCATGCCGCCTCCTCGTAGAACGGACGCTCTACGCTGATCATTTTATTTATCATGTTCATGACATCCTCCTTCAAAGATCCCAGGATGCCCGATGCAAGCAGGCGGGTCCGTTCGATAGCGCACATAGACCCGGCCACTCAAGCCGGCAGCACGCTGAGGTAGAACAGGTCGAGGCGGCGATCGAGGTCGCGCCGGCCATCTTCGACCGAACGCACCCGGAATTGCGGCATGAAGCACAGCAGCTGCTCGCCCGAGATGCAGGCCAGCAGGTGGCTGGGCAGCAGGTCGAGCGGCACGTCGGGGCGCATCTGGGCGCGGATCTCGGGACGGGCGAAATAGCGCGCCAGCATCTCGCGGGTGCGGCCGGGGCCGCTGTTCCAGAACGCTTCGGCCAGTTCGGGGTTGGTCGGCGCCTCGGCCATCACCACGCGCTGCAGCTCGATCGCTTCCGGCGAGTTTTTCATGTCGTACATCTGGCGCGCGAATTCGCCGACCACCTCGCGCAGCGGGCGCGGATCGGTTTCCATCGGCTGGCTGCGGAAGAAATGGTCGCGCTTGGCGGCCAGCACGGCGTTGAGCAGGCCGGCCTTGCCGCCGAACTTGACGTAGATGGTGCGCACCGCCACGTGGGCCGCGCGCGCGATCGCTTCGAGGCTCGTCTTGGTGTAGCCGTTCTTCAGGAACAGCTCGCCGGCAGCCTGCAGCAGCTCCTGCATGCGCGCCTCGACGTCCGCAGCCTTCGGGCGGCCGGCCGACTTGCCGGGGCAGTCGGCGGCGTCTTGCGTTGAATTGTCCATGACCACACTCTAGTCCACTTCAAAATGAAATGCAACCGTTTCATTTCTTGACTTCCGCCGGATCTTGCCCAATAATGGGATTGACCATTTTCATTATTTTTTTTCCGGAGTGCTTCATGCCTGATACGCAAACCACGGTTGAGCAGAAACCGTCCGCCGTCCCGCCGGGCGCCGCCGTGCCCGCCAATGCCAGCAAGGGCCCGCCCAAGCGCGTGCTGATCGTGGTCGGCCTGATCGCCATCGCGGCTATCGTCGCCGGTGGCCGCATGTGGTACCGCAGCCATAACTTCGTCGAGACCGACAATGCCTATGTCACCGGCCACGTGCACAACGTCTCCGGCCGCATCCCGGGCATCGTGACCAAGGTCATGTTCGACGACAACCAGGTGGTCAAGGCCGGCGACGTGCTGGTCGAACTCGATCCGGCCGACCAGCGCGTGCGCGTCGATAACATCCAGGCCCAGATCGCCAGCGTGCAGCAGCAGATCGTCCAGTCGAATGCCGCCATCGAGCAGGCCAAGGCGCAGGCGGCCGCCGCCAAGGCCCAGGTCGCCCAGGCCGAAGCCAACTCGGTGCGCGCACGCCAGGACGCGCAGCGCTACGGCCAGCTGTTCAATTCGCAGATGAAGGCCGTGTCGCGCGCCGAAGTCGACGCCGCCACCGCCGCGCGCGCCGGCGCGGCCGCCGACGTCGCCGCGCGCCGCGAGAACGTCGCCGCCGCCCAGGCCCAGATCTCATCGGCCAACTCGGCCCGCACCGTGCTGCAGTCGCAGGTCAAGGTGCTGCAGACCCAGCTGAAGGACGCCCAGCAGCAGCTCGGCTACAACCAGATCGTGGCGCCGGTGTCGGGCCGCATCGGCAAGCGCAGCGTCGAAGTCGGCGCGCGCGTGCAGCCGGGCCAGCAACTGGCCGCGATCGTGCAGGACGACGTGTGGGTGGTCGCCAACTTCAAGGAAACCCAGCTGCCGGGCCTGGTGCCGGGCCAGCAGGTGAAGATCTCGGTCGACGCGCTGCCCAAGAAAGAGCTGATCGGGCGCGTGGACAGCTTCGCGCCGGCCTCGGGCAACCAGTTCGCGCTGCTGCCGGCCGATAACGCCACCGGCAACTTCACCAAGATCGTCCAGCGCGTGCCGGTCAAGATCACCTTCGCGCCGCAAGACCTGAAGAACTACGCGGGCCGCCTGGTGCCGGGCATGTCGACCGAAGTCGAAGTCGACCTGCGCCAGCAGGGCGCGCAAAACAACGCGGCCGGCGCCAACGCCGCCACCGCCGCCAAGTAACAAGGACGACGATGGCCACCTCCACCAAGCCTATGGCGCCGCCGCAGGGCTTCGCTCCACCCGCCAACGGGTCGCACATCGATGCGCGCACCTGGGTGGCGGTGGCGGCCGGCATGCTGGGCGCCTTCATGGCGGTGCTCGACATCCAGATCACCAACTCGTCGCTGCGTGACATCCTGGGCGCGCTGTCGGCCACCCAGGAAGAGGGTTCGTGGGTCTCGACCGCCTACCTGTGTGCGGAAATCGTGGTGATCCCGCTGACCGCGCTGTTCGTGCGCGCGCTCGGCCAGCGGCGCTACCTGATGGGCACCACCGCGCTGTTCCTGCTGTTCTCGACCCTGTGCGGCGCGGCCTGGAGCCTGTCCAGCATGATCGTGTTCCGCATGCTGCAGGGCTTCACCGGCGGCGCGCTGATCCCGATGGCGATGACGCTGGTGATGACGCGCCTGCCGCCGGCCAAGCGCGCCACCGGCATGGCGATGTTCGGCCTGACCGCGACGCTGGCGCCGGCCATGGGCCCGACCCTGGGCGGCTACCTGACCGAGCTGTACGGCTGGCCCTCGATCTTCTACATCAACTGGGTGCCTGGCGTGCTGCTGATCGCTGGCATGTACTGGGGCCTCGACAAGGAGCCGCGCAACCTCAAGGTCCTGCTCAACGCCGACTGGCTCGGCATCGCGCTGATGGCGACCGGCCTGGCCAGCCTTACCATTTTCCTGGAAGAGGGCAATACCAAGGACTGGTTCGACTCGCCGTTCGTGAACACCTTCGCCGCGCTGTCCATTGTCGGCATCCTCGGCTGGGTGGTGACGAGCTTTTCGCGGCCCGACCCCTTCGTCAACCTGCGCCTGTATGGGCAGCGCAACTTCCTGGTCGCGACCGCGCTGTCGGCGGTGGTCGGCATGGGCCTGTACGGCTCCTCGTACCTGCTGCCGCTGTACCTGGGCCAGATCGCTGGCTACTCGCCGATGCAGATCGGTGAAGTGATCGCCTGGATGGGCTTGCCGCAGCTGTTCGTGATGCCGTTCGTGGCGCGCCTGTCGGGCAAGATCGACAACCGCATCATGTGCATGTTCGGCCTGGCGATGTTCGGCATCTCGTGCATGATGAACGCCTACATGGATGCGACCACCGGCTACGACCAGCTGATGGTCACCCAGGTCATCCGCGCGATCGGCCAGCCGTTCGTGATGCTGACGCTGTCGAACTTCGCGATGAACGGCATCCCGATGAAGGACATGGCGTCGGCATCGAGCCTGTTCAACATGACCCGCAACCTGGGCGGCTCGGTCGGCATCGCGATGCTCGGCACCGCGCTGACCAACCGCGAACACTTCCACTCCGAGCGCCTGGGCGAGTCGGTGTCGATGGCGGCCGCCGCCACGCAAAGCCGCCTGGACTCGCTGACCCAGGTGTTCATCGGCCAGGGCATGGACGCGGCCACCGCGGCCAACCAGGCGATCGCCGCGATCGACCGCATCGTGCGGCGCGAGGCCTTCGTGATGGCCTACAACGACGGCTTCTGGCTGGTCGGGTTCATCCTGCTGGCGGCCATCCTGGTGCTGTGGTTCGCCGACAAGGTCAAGTCGCCCGGCGGCGCCGGCGGCGGCGGTCACTGATTACGGAATAAGAAAACCAATGAAAACAATGAATTTCAAGCCTGTCCTTCGCACCGCCGCAGCGGCGGCCGTGGCCGCGATGCTGAGCGCCTGCGGCACCGTCGGCCCCAATTTCACGATGCCCAAAGGGATCGACCTGGCGTCCGCCTGGCGCGGCGCGACCCAGTCGCCGGCCGAACCCGGCCAGAGCACGCCGCCGGCGCCGGTGGCCCAGGTGTCGGAACAAGCGCGCCTGCCGGCCAACTGGTGGAGCGTGTTCGGCGACGCCACCCTCGACCAGCTCGAGACCCGCGCCATGACCGGCAACCCGAACGTGCGCGCCGCCGCGCAGCGCCTGGTGCAGGCGCAGGCCCAGCTGGGCGTGACGCGCGCCAACGAGCTGCCGTCGCTGAACGTGAACGCCGGCGTGTCGAACCAGCGCACCTCGCAGAACAGCACCGAGGGCATCCTGTTCGGCCACCAGTCGCTGCATGGCATGAACTACGAAGTCGGCGCCGGCTTCTCGTGGGAGCTCGACCTGTGGGGCCGCGTGCGCCGCGTGGTCGAAGCCGCCGACGCCCAGGCGCTGGCGGCCCAGGACGACCGCGACGGCGTGCTGCTGATGCTGTCCAGCCAGGTGGCCACCGCCTACTGGCAGCTGCGCGGCCTGGACACCGAGATCGCCATCCTGCGCAACGCGCTGGGAACGCGCAAGGAGTCCGAAGGGCTGATCGAGGCGCGCTTCAACGCCGGCCTGTCGAACGAGCTGGACGTGTCGCGCACCCGCATCGAGCGCGCCAACGCCGAAGCCGACCTGCATGAAGCCCAGCGCGAGCGCGACACGCTCGAGCACGGCCTGGCGGCCCTGATCGGCGCCTCGCCGAGCGCGCCGCTGGTGGCCCCGGCGCAAGACGTCGCGCTGCCGCAGCCGCCGAGCATCCCGGTCGGCCTGCCGGCCAGCCTGCTGGGCCAGCGCCCGGACCTGGCGGCCAGCGTGGCCCAGCTGCGCGCCTCCAACGCCCAGATCGGCGTGGCCCAGGCCGCGTTCTATCCGGACGTGTCGCTGACCGCCAACTACGGCTTCGCGTCGCAGCAGCTGAGCCAACTGGCCAAGGCGAGCTCGCGCGAGTTCTCGATCGGCCCGCTGGCGCTGTCGCTGCCGGTGTTCGACGCCGGCCGCAACAAGGCCAACCTGAAGCTGGCCCAGGCGCGCTACGACGAGGCGGTCGCCAACCACGAGCAGCGCCTCTTGACCGCGCTGCGCGAAGTCGAGGATGCGCTGACCGACGTGCAGCAGCGCCAGCAGCAGGGCGACGTGCAGGCCCAGGCCCAGCAAGCCGCCGCGCGCGCGCTGCTGGTGGCGCAGGCCCGCTACGACCGCGGCCTGTCGACCTACCTGGACGTCACCGACGCCCAGCGCAGCACGCTGGCGGCCGACCGCGCCGCCGCGCAGATCCGCACCCAGCGCCTGCTGGCCGCGGTCGAAGTCGCGCGCGCGCTCGGCGGCGGCTGGAGCCAGGGCGCGCCGGAAGCGGTGGCGCAGGCGGACGGCAAGTAAGCCGTTTCCGCTGCTGATGAGAAGGCCGGCCTGTGCGCCGGCCTTTTTTTACAACCCCAGTTCGCTCAGCCCCGGATGATCGTCCGGCCGCCGTCCCAGCGGCCAGTGGAATTTCCGCTCTTCCGGCTTGATCGGCAAGTCGTTGATGCAGGCGAAGCGGCGCGCCATCAGGCCGTTCTCGTCGAATTCCCAGTTCTCGTTGCCGTAGGAGCGGAACCAGTTGCCGGAATCGTCGTGCCATTCGTAGGCGTAGCGCACGGCGATGCGGTTGCCCTCGAAAGCCCAGAGTTCCTTGATCAGGCGGTAGTCGAGTTCCTTGGCCCATTTGCGCGCCAGGAACTGGACGATCTGCTCTCGCCCTTCGACGAATTCGGCGCGGTTGCGCCAGCGGCTGTCGGCTGTGTAGGCCAGGCTCACGCGCTGCGGGTCGCGCGCGTTCCAGCCGTCTTCGGCCAGGCGGACTTTCTGGATCGCGCTGTCGCGGGTGAAGGGCGGCAGCGGCGGGCGGGTTTCTAGGGTGGTCATTCGGGTCCTCGTGTCGTCGATGGGTGCCAGATTATTGCAGAGTGGCGCAAGCGGTGTAATATCGTCAACCACCACTTCGATCTGCCGCCGCCCATGCCTTCACGTTCGCTCCCGCTGTTCCTCGCCACCTTCCTGACTTGCGGCGCCGCCGCCGCCCAATCCTGGCAAGCCGTCCCGAGCGGCACCACGGCCGAGCTGCGCGGCCTGTCCGTGGTCAGCGCCAAGGTTGCCTGGGCCAGCGGCGCCCACGGCACCGTGCTGCGCACCGTCGACGGCGCCCACTGGCAGGCGCTGCAGGTGCCGGACGCCGACGGGATCGACCTGCGCGACATCCAGGCTTTCGATGCCGACAGTGCGGTGGCGATGGGCGCCGGCCCCGGCGCCGCCTCGCGCATCTACCGCACCGACGACGGCGGCGCCCATTGGCAGCTGCAAGCCACCAACGCTGACCCGGACGGCTTCTGGGATGCGATGGCGTTCTGGGACAAGCAGCACGGCATCCTGTTCGGCGACCCGGTCAAGGGCCGTTTCCAGGTCTACCTGACAGCCGATGGCGGCCGCAGCTGGCGCGCGCAGGCGACCAGCGGCCTGGATGCGCTCGAGCACGAGGGCGCGTTCGCGGCCAGCGGCACCTGCCTGGCGGTGGCGGGCGCCGACGATGCCTGGATCGCCACCGGCGGCGCGAGCGAATCGCGCGTGTTCCACTCGAGCGACCATGGCCGCAGCTGGCGCGCCGCGGGCACCCCGATCCCGGCCGGCGCCGCCGCCAAGGGTGTGTTCTCGGTCGCCTTCCTCGACGCGAAAACCGGCATCGCGGTCGGCGGCGACTACCAGAACCGGCACCTGGCCGGCGTGAACGGCGCCGGCACCGACGACGGCGGCGCCACCTGGCGCGCGCTGCCGGTGCAGCCGGCCGGCTACCTGTCGGTGGTGGCCACAGTGCCGGGCACGCGCGGGGTCCTGGTGGCCGCCGGCCTGGCCGGCTCGGGGCTCACGCGCGACGGCGGCAAGACCTGGACCGTGATCGGCCGCACGCCACTGAATACCGTCGGCTTTGCCGGGCCGGACAGCGGCTGGGCGGTGGGCCCGAAAGGATTGCTGATGAAGTACACGACCACGACGGCGTCGTCGGCAGCGGTGGAAAATTGATGTGTCTGTACAACAAGTCCTACTCAATCCCAGCAGATGCGGCACTCTGCACTCAATATCGTCAAATTTAATGCTTTATTCAGCGTTGTCCGTAGAGCGCAAAAGAATATTTTGCGCTGAGATCGCTCGAGGGCGATAAATACTTGGGCTGTAAGACTGTTCTGACGGAATCTTCGTAGATGCAAGCCGTCGCAGCAAGTAAGCTCAAATTGCCGTGTGGAATTGTGTGATATAGTCGATTTAGTTGCCTTAAGGAAATTTACAGAGGGCAACGCGCCCGGATCGCTCACTCCGGAATTTTCTTCCTCGGCTAACACAATGACCACTTCTGGACTCACCATTGGCAAGCGCCTGGCCTTTGGCTTTGGCGGCGTGCTGGGCCTCATGACCGTACTGGCGGGCTTGGCCATTCACCGCGTCGGTCAGATCGACGAAATCCTCACACGTATCAACGACGTCAACAGCGTCAAACAACGCTACGCGATTAATTTCCGCGGCAGCGTCCACGACCGCGCGATCGCGGTTCGCGACGTGGTGCTGGCCACCAGCGTCGACGCCGCCAAGCCGAAGATCGACCTGATCCACAAGCTCGACGAGAACTACCAGAAATCCGCGGGACCGCTGGACGCGCTCTTTGCTGCAGGCGCCAGTGTTTCGAGCGAAGAAAAGCAGGACCTGGCGCGCATCAAGGAAGTCGAGCAGCGCACCCAGCCGCTGATCGCCAAGCTGATCGAGCTGCGCCAGGCCGACAAGGTGCCGGAAGCGGCCGAGCTGGTCGCCACGCAGGCCGCGCCGGCCTTCGTCGATTGGCTGGCCAGCGTCAACGCGCTGATCGACCTGGAAGAAAAACTCAACAACGAAGCCGCCGCCAACGCGCGCAAGCTGTCCGGCACGTTCTTTGCCTGGATGCTGGCGCTGCTGGCGGTCGCCGCCGCGGCCGGCCTCGGGGCGGCCTTTTATATCAGCCGCGGCCTGTTGCGCCAGCTCGGCGGCCAGCCCGACTATGCGGTGCGCATCGCCGGCGCCATCGCCGCCGGCGACCTGTCGGTCCCGATCCAGACCGCCGCCAACGACCGCGACAGCCTGCTGTTCGCGATGAAGGGCATGCGCGACAGCCTGGTCAACATCGTCGGCCAGGTGCGCAACGGCACGCTGACCATCGCCCAGGCCTCGACCGAGATCACGGCCGGCAACCACGACCTGGCCGAGCGCAGCGAGCGCCAGGCCGGCACGCTGGAAGAGACCGCCTCGTCGATGGAAGAGCTGACCGGCACGGTCAAGCAGAACGCCGACAATGCGCGCCAGGCCAACCAGCTGGCCGAGTCGGCCTCGCAAGTGGCCCAGCGCGGCGGCGCGGTGGTGGCGCAGGTGGTGCAGACCATGGCGTCGATCAACGATTCGTCCAAGCAGATCGCCGAGATCATCGGCGTGATCGACGGGATCGCCTTCCAGACCAACATCCTGGCGCTGAACGCGGCGGTGGAAGCCGCCCGCGCCGGCGAGCAGGGCCGCGGCTTTGCGGTGGTGGCGAGCGAAGTGCGCAACCTGGCGCAGCGCTCGGCCGGCGCCGCCAAGGAAATCAAGGCGCTGATCGGCGACTCGGTGGCGAAAGTCGACGATGGCGCCAAGCTGGTCGACGAGGCCGGCAGCACGATGCAGGAGATCGTCACCAGCGTCAAACGCGTGACCGACATCATGGCCGAGATCAGCCTGGCCAGCCAGGAGCAGAGCGCCGGCATCGAGCAGGTCAATCGCGCGATCGGCCAGATGGACGAGGCGACCCAGCAGAACGCCGCGCTCGTCGGCCAGGCCGGCTCTTCCGCCGCCGCGCTGCAGGAAGAAGCGGAAAACCTGGCGCGCCTGGTCAGTATCTTCAAGCTGGAAGGCGCCGCCGCGCCGGCACGCGCCCCGGTCAAGGCCAGGGCCGGCGTGCCAGCCCGCGCCCCGGCGCCGCGCAAGGCCCTGGCGCAGAGCACCCCGCGCACCCAGCGTGCCCCGGCGCGCGCGATGGCGGCCGTGGACGAGACCGAGTTCGAGACCTTCTGAACGCAGGCTCGGCAGCCCCAGCGCTGCCTTCCTGCCAAGTTTGCCGTTCTGGACAGGCAGCGAAATATCGCTGCCGCAGTCCGTTTCCAGGGGTTTTTCCAGGGATAGAATTGCCGAAAGGCACTTCAGATATCCATCGGGGAACCCCTTCATGTTCAAATCCCTCTTTGCCCTTGCCGCCCTGTGCGCGCTATCCCAGGCGGCTCGCAGCGCCGAGCTGACCGCGCTGGAGTGGCGCTGGATCGGCGCCGCTGCTCCCGTCCTCGAGTATGCGCGCAGCTTGCGGCTGCCGATCGACATCATCGCGCAACCTCGCACCGGTCCCAACGACGTGCCGATGGCGATGGGCTTCGATGGCGGCCGCTGCAAGCTGGTGCTGTCGCTGCGCGGCAATCCGCAAGCCGAAAGCGTCCTGTCCGGTGTCGATCCGGATGCCCAGGGCGAACTGATCGAGGCGATGGCGGCCCACGAGATCGGCCATTGCTGGCGTTACGCCCAGGGCGTCTGGCATGCGCTGCCGGCCGGCTTCGTCGAAGTCGGGGAAGAGCGCGCGGCCGATCCCGCCGTGCTGGCCATGTCCAGGGCCATGCGCCAGACCCGGCGCGAGGAAGGCTACGCCGACCTGGTGGCGCTGGCCTGGACGCGCTGGCGCCATCCCCAAGACTATGGCCGCATCTACGCCTGGCTGGAAAAGGTCAGGCGCGACCAGCCGGTTGCGCGCAACGGCCACGACACCCGCGTCTGGGTCCGGCTGGCGCGCGATGGCGCCGGCTTCGGCAAGGCCGAGCGGCCGTTCGAAGACGCGCTGCCGCTGTGGCGCCAGGGCCTCGTTACGGATGAGTGACCAATGCCACCGTCAAAGTTTTATGGTTTTTTCGACAAGTGTTCGTTGGCGCACAGAGTTTGCCTGAGTCCGGGCGTTAAATCTGCATATCAAAACAAACCTGACAAAGGGACACAGACCATGAAAACGCTGATTGCGACATTACTCGCAACGGCGGCTGGCGCCAGTTTTGCCGCGGCGCCGACCGCGGCATTGAATCACGACGCGGCCACCTACAACAACATCAAGCAAAAAGCCGATGCGGCCTACCAGGCTGCGGCCACGAAATGTCCGGCCATGAGCGGCAACGACAAGAACGTCTGCATGGCCGAGGCCAAGCTGGCGCGCGTCCAGGCCGAAACCAACGCGCTGTCGCGTTACTACAATACCCCGGCCGGCCGCCAGAGCATGCGCACGGTCGTCGCCAACGCCGAGTACGACGTCGCCAGGACCAAGTGCGACGGCAGCAGCGGCGCCGACAAGGACAATTGCCTGAACAACGCCAAGTCGGTGCACACCGCGGCGCTCGCCGACGCCAAGGCCGACCGCGCGCCCGCCGCCGCCACTGCAACCGCCGCCGCCGCCGCCAGCGCCAGCACCGCCAACGGCGGCAGCATGGCCGGTGCGACCGGCGCCGGCCCCGGCGTCCTCGACAAGTGCGCGCAAGCCGGCGGCGACGCCAAGACCGGCTGCGTGATCGAAACCAAACCGTCGGCGCTGCGCGACGGCGCCGCCAATGCGGCCGCCAACGCCGCCGACACCACCCGCGCCGCCGCCTCGACTGCCGCTTCAAAGACCCGCGACGCTGCCGCGACCGCCACCGAGAAAACGAAGGACGTGGCCGCGACAGCTGCTGAGAAGACCAAGGAAGTAGCCCAAACCGCCGTCGAGAAAACCAAACAGGCTGCTTCAACCGTCGCCGATAAAACCGAGAATTCCGCCGCGGTCGCCGCACCCAAGGCCCGCGTGGTCGCCGCCGACACCGCGATCACCGCCAAGGTCAAGGCCGGCCTGGTCAAGGAGACCAGGATGGATTCGCTCAGCATCCACGTCGAGACCGAGAAGGGCGTCGTGATGCTGAGCGGCTTCGTCAACAACAAGGACGAGGCCGACAAGGCGGTGCAGGTCGCCAAGAACGTCGATGGCGTGGCCAACGTGCGCAGCGCGATCCAGGTGAAATAAGCCGGTTCTTCGTTCCCGCGCAAGCGGCCGGTGCATGCTTTCGCACACCGGCCGTATTTTTTGCTGATCTACCACAGGTTGTTGCTTCAAATATATAAATTGTCGAATCGCTAAAGCGGCGGCGGTATAATCGCCGCCGTGAACAGACTCGAAGCCTACGGAGACATCGCTGCCCGCGCCGCGCGCGGCGACATCCGTTTTCCCACCAGCGTCAATGCCATATTGCGCCTGCAGCAGGCGCTGCTCGAGCCGGACTGCCATCTGGAAGATGCGATCCGGCTGGTGCTGGGCGAACCCCAGCTGGCGGCGCGCACGGTGGCGCTGGCCAACAGCCCGGCCTTCAGCGGCGGCCAGCCGATCGCGAATGCGCGCGCGGCCGTCATGCGCATCGGCTACCGCAACCTGCAGCTGCTGGCGACCGCGCTGATGGTGCGCCAGTTCGGCGCCCGCATCCAGGACGCGCAGCTGCGCGCCAAGGCCAACCAGCTGTGGGAGCACACCGTGCAGGTGGCTGCGCTGGCCCAGGTGTTCGCGCGCCGCGTCACCTACGTCAACCCGGACACGGCCATGTTTGCCGGCATCGTCCACGAGGTCGGCGGCTTCTACCTGCTGTCGTGCGCCGACGAGTATCCCGGCCTGCTGGACGCGGATCCGGACGCCTGGCCCGAGCAATGCGAAGACATCGTCACGCGCGAGGTGGCGCGCAAGCTGGCCCTGCCGGAGCGCGTCGCCGAGGCCATCTTCGACCTGCGCGACAGCTGGCTGCACATGCCGCCCACCTCGCTGCTCGACACCCTGCTGCTGGCCAACATGTACGCCGGCATCCCATCGCCGCTGGGCCAGGCCCCGGCGCCGCTGCCGCACCACAGCGACAGCGCGCTCGACTACCTGGTCGACGAACCCAGCCTGCATCGCATGATCGTCGAGGCAGGCGAGATCGCCGGTGCGATGGGGCAGGCGCTGCTGGCGTAAACACGTCCCGCGCATATTCCGCCCGCGTCCGCCAGCGATATGGCGCTTTGTGTAAGCTTGCGTCTTCATTCTGCAAAGGAGCGAAGATGAATCACAACTATACGGCGCTGGTCGCGGGCGCCAGCGGCATCATCGGCAACGCCGTCGTGGGCGAGCTCAATCGCCGCGCCGACTGGAAGGTGAGGGCGTTGCCGCGCACCTTCGTCGAGGGCGTCGAGGCCATCAAGGCCGACCTGCTGGATGCCGACGCCACCAAGGCCGCGCTGTCCCAGGCCTCTGATACGACGCACCTGTTCTATGCCGCGCTCAAGGGCGGGCGCGACCTGGCCGACGAAGTGGCGATCAACGGCGCCATGCTGCGCAACCTGCTCGACGGCTTGAAGGCCGCCGGCGCGAAGCTGCAGCGCGTGGTGCTGTACCAGGGCGCCAAGGTCTATGGCGTGCACCTGGGCCAGGCCAAGGCGCCGTTCTACGAGGACGACCCGCGCCACCTGACGCCGAATTTCTATTACGAGCAGGAAGACGAGCTGCGCCGCCGTAGTGCCGCCGGCGAGTTCGAGTGGGCTATCCTGCGCCCGGACGTGGTGGTCGGCGACATCGTCGGCAACCCGATGAACATCGTGATGGTGATGGGCGTGTTCGCCGCGCTCAGCCGTGAGGCCGGGGTGCCGCTGCGCTTCCCGGGTTCGCCCAAGACTTACAACGGGGCTTTTGCCCAGACCACGGACGCCGATTGGCTCGCGCGAGCGAGCGTGTGGGCGGCGCTCGACCCGGCAGCTGCCGGCGAAGCCTTCAACCTGGTCGGCGAACCGTTCCGCTGGGAGCGCATCTGGCGCGACGTGGCCGCCACTTTCGGCATGGAAGTGGGCGACCCGCAGCCGTTCAAGCTGGCCGCGCAGATGCCGCTGATGAAGGATGCCTGGCAGGCGCTAGCCGCGCGGCACAGCCTGCAGGACGTGGCCTATGAAAAGCTGGTGGCGTGGCCGTTCGGCGACTTCATCTTCAATACCGAGTTCGACATGATCTCGGACATGGGCAAGATCCGTCGTGCGGGATTTACCGAAGCGGTGCGTAACGAAGATACCGTGATCGGCGCCCTGGAGCGTCTGCGCGCCCGTAAGGTCCTGCCTTAATCGGCAGTATCTGGAGTTTCGGATTGTTCAGTATCATCAAAAACGACATATTTAAGGCAATTTTTGATGAAAATGTTTTTGTATTTATCGATTCGATGTAATATTGCTCTATCGAATCTTTAATTTCTAAAAAGCTATGACTGGACGTCTCTTCCTTCTTGCTGTCGTCAGTGTGGTTGCGGCCGGGGTCGCCTCGGTCGGCGCCGCCGCCGTGATCGTCACGCTCCCGACCATCGCGGCGGCGCCCGACAAAGTGATGGCGCCGGGCTGTGTGTCGCTGATGGGTGCCGCCGTGGCGCTGGCGTACGGCCTGCTGCGTCCGCGCAAATCGGCGCCGGCTCGCCAGGCGCGTCAGGCCAGCGCGACCGACCTCTTGCCGTGGGCCAGCATGGCCGTGGCCAGCACCACGCCCGACAGCGCCAGGCCGGCAGCCACCCACAGCGGCGACGCGTAAGAATAGCCCAGGGTCAGCGGAATGCCGCCAAGGAAGGCGCCCAGGGCATTCCCGATATTGAAGCCGGATTGACCCAGCGAGGAGCCGAGCATCTCGGCTTCGCGCGAATTCTCGATCAGCAGCATCTGGATCGGCGGGCCCAGCGCCAGCGCATTGGCGCCGATCAGGAACGCCAGCGTCATCATCGCCACCTGCGAACCGGCCAGCACGGCATTCAGGCACAGCAGGCACACCATCGACATCAGCAGGATCAGGATCGCGCGCAGCGGCGGCACGCGGTCGGCCAGCTTGCCGCCGACGTTCACGCCGAAGGTCATGCCGACCCCGACCACGGTCATGATCAGCGGGATCATGTCGGCGTGGAACTGGGTGACGTCGGTCAGCAGCGGGGCAATGTAGCTCAGCCAGGCGAAGAAGCCGCCGGTGCCGATCGACGTGATGCCCAGCGCCAGCCACAGGCTCGCGCGGCGGAAGATCTTCAAGTCCTCACGCAGGCCGGCGCCCGGGGTGCCTGCCATGTAGGGCACGACCTTTTTCAGCATGACCACGGTCGCCAGGCCGATCGCGGCGACGATCAGGAACACGATCCGCCAGCTCATGTGGTGGCCAAGCCAGGTGCCGGCCGGCACGCCGATCACGTTGGCGATCGTCAGGCCGGAAAACATCGAGGCCAGCGCCGCCGCTTCCCTGCCTTTCTCGGCCAGGCGCGTGGCGACCACGGCGCCGACGCCAAAAAATGCGCCGTGCGGCAAGCCTGCCAGGAAGCGCAGCAGCAGCAGGCTGGTGAAATTCGGCGCCAGCGCCGACAGGCCGTTAAACACCAGGAACATCAGCATGAACCAGATCAGCACGCTGCGCGGCGGCTTGTGGCCGAGCATGCTGACCAGGGTCGGCGCGCCGACCACCACGCCGCAGGCATAGGCGGAAATCAGGTAACCCGCTTGCGGGATCGAAATGTGCAGGCCGTTGGCGACGTCGGGCAGGATGCCCATCATGACGAACTCCGTCATGCCGATGCCGAAACCGCCGAGCGCGAGCGGCGCCAAGCTTCGTTTGATCATGTGTTCTTTTTCGAGGTAATGAAAGAGCACGCCTGGCGTGCAAAAAAAGGATCCGCCCTGCGTGCACGCATGCGCGCGGGGTCACGAAAAGGCGGAGGGAGACCGGTCACTATAGCGACTCGGATCGGACCGGTCCGCTTTGGAGTCGTGATGTCCGGTATAGGACGGGATGATAGCGTTAACAGCTTTTAAGCGTCGGGCTCGCTCGATTTTCGCCAGGCAATGCGGCCGTTCCCGGCCTCGTTCAGGCGTTCGACCAGCGCATCGGCCTTGTTCTCGGGCAGGTGGAAGGCGAAGCCGACCTGGTGGGCATGCTCGACCGTGTCGAGGGTGGCGCCGACCGCGTCCAGTTCGCGCCGCAGCAAGCCTTCGAGCGGGTAGGGCGCCGTGCAGGCCAGGTGGCGCTGGCGCACGATCGCCACTTTCTCGGCCGCCAGCAGCGCCTGCGCCACGCTGTCGGTGTAGGCGCGCACCAGGCCGCCCGCGCCCAGCTTGACCCCGCCGAAATAGCGCACCACGGTCGCCAGCACGCCTTCCAGGTCCTGGTGGCGCAGCACGTCGAGCATCGGACGCCCGGCGGTGCCGCTCGGCTCGCCATCGTCGACCGCCGCCGACTGCCCACCAGCCAGCAGCGCCCAGCACACGTGGTTCGCCCCGGGGTGCCCGGCGCGCAGCCCGGCCACCACCTTTTGCGCGCCGGCGCGGTCCGGCATCGGCTGCACGCAGGCGATGAAACGGCTTTTCTTGATGATCAGTTCGTGGTGGACGGGGGCGAGAATGGTCTGGGGCATGGTGGGCGCAGGGTTGGCGAACGGGGCGAGCGCCGCATTTGCACAACACTGCGCTGAAAGGAAATGTAAAGTATCGCTAAGTATTGTCTCAGGGAAACTCTATTGGAGTAAGATTGTCCCGCTCTTTGATCCACTTCAATAGGTGTCGACAATGGTATCCAGACATTTTACCAAGATGTTCCTGGGCGCGAGCCTGGCCCTGGCGGCCGGGCTGGCGCTGGCCGAGAATGGCGTCAGCGACAAAAGCATCGTCATCGGCCAGTCGGCGGCGCTGTCGGGGCCGGCCTCCGCACTCGGCACGGCGATGCGCGACGGCGCGCTGGCTTACTTCGATGCCGTCAACGCCGACGGCGGCGTGCACGGCCGCCAGATCGTCCTCAAGACTGTCGACGACGGCTACGACCCGGCGCGCGCCGGCCCCAACACAGGCCAGCTGGTCGACAAGGACAAGGTGTTCGCGCTGTTCGGCTACGTCGGCACCCCGACCTCGAACGCGGCCATGGCCTGGGTCGACAAGGGGGACGTGCCGTTCTTCGCGCCGATGACGGGCGCCCAGACGTTTCGCGAACCGGTCAACCGCAACGTCTTCAACATCCGCGATGGCTACGCCGACGAAACCGAAAAGATCGTCGAGCACCTCGACGCCATCGGGGTCAAGCAGATCGCCGTGCTGTACCAGGACGACGCCTACGGCAAGGCCGGGCTCGAGGGCGTGACGCAGGCGCTGAAAAAGCGCAAGCAGGACGTGTTCGTCACCGCGACGGTCGAGCGCAACAGCGTCGACGTCGCCGCCGCGGTCGCCAAGATGAAGGCGGCCAAGCCGCACGCGGTGATCATGATCTCGGCCTATAAATCGAGCGCCGCCTTCATCCGCGCGATGCGCAAGGCCAGCGACAGCGTGCCGTTTTTCTGGAACGTGTCGTTCGTCGGCAGCCAGGCGCTGATGGACGAGCTCGGCCCGGACGCCAGCGGCGTGATGATTTCGCAGGTGATGCCGTCGCCGTGGGACGAGAAGATCGCCGTGGTCAAGGAATACCGCAAGCTGTACCTGGCCAAGCCGGGGCGCGAACCGGATTACGCCAGCCTGGAGGGTTTCATCGCGGCCAAAGTGTTCGTGGAAGGGCTGCGCCATGTGAAGGGCGACGTCACGCGCAAGGGCTTCACGCATGCGCTCGAGACGATGGGGGCGACCAACCTGGGCGGCTACACGGTGCAGTTCTCGCCGAGCAATCACAATGGATCGAATTACGTCGACCTGAGCATCATCACGCGCAAGGGCAAGATCATGTATTGAGGGCGGCTGGGGCAGGGTAGGAAAACAAAAACGCCAGCCCGAAGGCTGGCGTTTTTGCTTGAAACTATGGTAGGCCGTGCGGGGCTCGAACCTGCGACCAACGGATTAAAAGTCCGCTGCTCTACCAACTGAGCTAACGACCCAACGGCGAGCATTATAGCGGCTCATCGGCGATTGGCCAAGGGCCAATATGCAAACCGGGAACGCCTGCGGCGGCAGGGCCGTCGAAAAACTGCGCAGCGGGGTTGGATTCCAGTATGATTCGTTGATTCACAGACATTAATTCCAACTGCGGATCCCATCGTGACACTGCCTGTCTCCGACATCGCCGCCGAGCTGTCCACACGCGCCCTGAACCTGGTCAACAGCGGCATCATCGTGCTCGATGCCGAGCAGCGCATCGTCGTGTGGAACGGCTGGATGACGCCACGCTGCGCGCGCTCGGCCGCGCGCGTGCGCGAGCGGCGCCTGCTCGAGGTGTTTCCGGAACTGCGCGGTTCGCGCGTCGAAGCGGCCGTGCTGGCTGCGCTGCTCGACGGCCAGCACACGAACGTTCCGCAGACCGAGAACCGCGCACCGTTTCCGCTGCGCGAGGCCGGCAGCCTGGACGGCGAACGCATCGACCAGGCGGTGTCGGTGAGCGGCTTTCGCGAAGGCGGCGAATGCTTTTGCCTGATCGAGATCCGCGACGTCAGCGGCGTCGTCGAGCGCGAACGGCGCCTGCTCGACCACGCCGAGGCGATGCGCGCGCGTTCCTACGTCGACGGCTTGAGCGGCATCGCCAACCGCCGCTATTTCGACGTCGCGCTCGAGCGCGAACTGCGCCGCGCCCAGCGCGTGAAGGGGCCGCTGGCGCTGCTGCTGATCGACATCGACTCGTTCAAGGCCTACAACGACCATTTCGGTCACCAGCAGGGCGACACCTGCCTGATTACGGTCGCCCAGGCGCTGGCCGCCAAACTGAAGCGCCCGGCCGACGTCGCCGCGCGCTACGGCGGCGAGGAGTTCGCCGCGATCCTGCCCGACACTTCGCTCGAGCAGGCCGCGCTGCACGCCAACGCGATCCGCGAACACGTCGCCGGCCTGGCGCTGGCGCACGCGCCGAACGCGCACTGGCCGGTGGTCACCCTGAGCATCGGCGTGGCCGCTTTCTACGCCGAGCGCCTGAACACGCCCGCGGCGTTGATCGAGGCCGCCGACAAGGCGCTGTATGCGGCCAAGGATGGCGGGCGCAACCGGGTGGTGGTCGACGGCGATATCGTCGTGGGCTGAGCAGAACAGCAATCCCAGCTCGACCAGCCCGCCCATCTGCGTGCCCCTGTTGCCGTCGGTGCCGAAGGCCGCGCTTGGATGGCGTCGTGCGTGCCGATCCAGGGCACCTCGCCGCGGGAAGAAATTCTTGAATGGAGGAATTGCTCATGCGCGGGACGCGGGCATGAAGAAAGGCGCAAAACAAAAAAGGCGTCACGATCACTCGTAACGCCTTCCTTGCTACTGCTGAATTCTTTGGTAGGCCGTGCGGGGCTCGAACCTGCGACCAACGGATTAAAAGTCCGCTGCTCTACCAACTGAGCTAACGACCCGAAGAAGGCACGTATTATAGCGGCGAGTTTTGATTTACGCTAGAGGTGCTGGAAGATTTCCGCTAATCAATGTGCGGGTGACGTCAGCGCCAGTGCGCCGTCGCCTTCAGCGCCTAGTGCGCCGACGTCACTTTGAGAACTTCTTCCGCCGTCGTCACCCCCTCGATGATCTTGTACGCCCCCGCAATGCGCAGCGGCTTCATGCCATCCCCGGCGCTTTGCTTGCGCAGCGCCGCCAGGTCGGTTTCTTCCCGGATCAAATGGGCGAAGTCCGGCGTCACCGTCAGCAATTCGTACAAACCGGTGCGGCCGCGGAAACCGGTCTGGCGGCATTCCGGGCAGCCGACCGGGCGGTACACGGTCGCCGGCTTCGGGATGTCCCGGGCGCCGCCGATGCTGTCCCAGACGTCGTCGGCGAGTTCGCCGTCGGCCGACTTGCAATGCGGGCACAGCGTGCGTACCAGGCGCTGCGCCATGATGCCGATCAAGGTCGAGCCGAGCAGGTAATACGGCACGCCCAGTTCCAGCAGGCGCATCACCGCCGAGGGCGCATCGTTGGTATGCAGCGTCGACAGCACCAGGTGGCCGGTCAGCGCGGCCTGGATCGCCATCTCGGCGGTCTCGAGGTCGCGGATCTCGCCGACCATGATGATGTCGGGATCTTGCCGCATCAGCGCACGCACGCCGTCGGCGAAGGACAAATCGATGCCGGGCTGGACCTGCATCTGGTTGAAGGACGCCTCCACCATTTCGATCGGGTCTTCGACCGTGCACACGTTGACTTCGCTGGTGGCGAGCGCCTTCAAGGTGGTGTAGAGCGTCGTGGTCTTGCCCGAGCCGGTCGGGCCGGTGACCAGGACGATGCCGTGCGGACGTTTGGTGAGCCCATCCCAGCGTTGCGCGTCCTCAAGCGGAAAGCCGAGTTCGGGCAGCGTCTTGACGACCACGTCGGGGTCGAAGATACGCATCACGAGTTTTTCGCCGAAGGCGGTCGGCATGGTCGACAGGCGCAGCTCGACTTCCTGGCCGGCATGCGTGCGCGTCTTAATGCGACCGTCCTGCGGGCGCCGTTTTTCGATCACGTCCATGCGCCCGAGCAGCTTGATGCGCGCCGTCATCGCGATCATCACCACGGCCGGCACCTGGTAGACCTGGTGCAGCACGCCGTCGATGCGGAAGCGGATCGCGCCGGCGTCGCGTTTCGGTTCGAGGTGAATGTCGGAGGCGCGCTGCTCGAAGGCGTAGCTCCACAGCCAGTCGACGATGTTGACGATGTGCTGGTCATTGGCGTCGAGCTGCTTGTTGCTCTTGCCCAGCTCGACCAGTTGCTCGAAGTTGTTGCGCAGCGCCAGATCCTGGCCGCTCGATTTGTTGGCGTCGCGGATCGACTTCGCGAGGCTGAAAAATTGCGAGATGTATTGCGCAATGTCGAGCGGGTTGGCGATCACCAGCTCGATGCGCCGGCGCGAGATGCGCGCGATCTCGTCCTGCCATTCGGTGCGGAAAGGATCGGCGGTGGCCACGACCAGCGCGTCGCCCTTCAATTCCACCGGCAGGATGTTAAAGCGCGCCGCATAGCTGGCCGACATCACGTCCGCCACCCGGGTGAAATCGATCTTGAGCGGGTCGATGCGCAGGAAGGGCAGCTCGACCTTGCTGGCGCACCATTCGCTCAGGACATCGAGCGTCAACAAGCGGTGTGGCGCCTTGGCCGAGACGATCTTGCATTGCGCGATCGCAGTCAGCGGATGCATCGCGCCGACCGCATTCTTGAGGATGCTCTGGGCCTGTGCGAAATGCGGCTTGACGGTCGACTTCTCGACGATGCCATCGGCCAGCAGCCACGAGAACAGCGTCTGCAAGTCCATGGCCAGCGGCCGCTTGGGCGTGGCCGGCGTCGGGGCCGACGGTGTTGCGGGCTGGCTGGCGGGCGGATGCGCTTGGGTCATGGTCAGCGTTTCTTGGCGGCGGCGGCGGCGGCGGCGATGCCTTTGACCCAGGACTTGGTCGGCAGCTTGGTATCGGCGACGATTTGCGCGGCGCGCGCGGCCAGGCGTTCCGGGTCGAGGTCGGGCTGGGTCTTGAAGCACAGCGCGACCACGTTGCCGTCGTGGACTTCGGGCAGGCAGATCACGTGCGCGAAGGCAAAGCGCATCGCCTTGATGTTCTTGGCATAACTCGGGTGGTCGCCGAACAAATTGACCGTCATCACGCCGCCTTCGCTCAGGCAGGCATTACAGGCTTGATAGAACTCAGGCGTATCGAGCACCGGGCCGCGCGCGGTGGCGTCGTACAAATCGCATTGCAGGACGTCGAAGGCTTCGATGTTGCTTGGGTCGAACACGAAATCCATCGCGTCCATTTCGAGCACGCGCAAGCGATCATCTTCCGCCGGCAGCTTGAACATCGAGTTGCAGATCGCGATCACGGACGGGTTCAATTCGACCGCGGTGACGGTCGCCTCAGGAAACTGGCGATAGCTGAACTTGGTCAAAGTAGCAGCACCCAGGCCGAGCTGGGCGATGGCGCGTGGCGCGTCGACGAACAGCATCCAGGCCATCATCTGCTGCGCATATTCGAGCTCCGGCCAGTCCGGCTTGCGGATGCGCATGGCGCCTTGCACCCATTCGGTACCGAAGTGGAGGTAGCGCACGCCGTCCTGCTCGGACAGCGTCACCGGGGCAAACTTGGGTTTGCGCGATGCGGGTTTGGATGCGGTTTTGGCGGCGGACGCGGACGCGGGGCGGCGCGAGGACTCGGCCTGTTCGATGGATTTGCGTTTGATGAGCATAGGATGATCTGGAAGGGGCTTCCACGATTATCCGTTTATGTGGTTCTACAGTGCAAGCACCGCAGAGGGGCATCGATAAACCTGCTGCGGGTTGCATTGCCGGTTTGCGATGCGACGCCGCGGCGGACCAGCCGTACTTGCGTACGACCGCGCTTCTCGACCGCCACTGCGGCCGCTCGCTACGGTTGCTCGACGCCCCGTGAGGCCGCGTAAATTTTTGTGAAAACCGACTTGCGCTGATGCTGACAGCGCGGGAAGGGGCGTTCCCGCGCCGGGTGTGGACTGCCGATTAACGCTGGTAGCGGTCGCCGCGGTCGGCGTACTGCACCGGATCCACCGAGATGTGCAGGCGGATGCGGTCGCCCGGATCGCTGTTCATGAAGGTAGTGTAGGTGTGGCCGCGGTAATCGTAGGTCACGTCGTAGCCGGTGGTGCGCTGTTCGACGGCATCGACGTTGCGGCAACGCTGCACCGCTTGTTCCTGCGTCTGCGGCTGGGCGTAGGCGTTCTGGTTATTGTCGTAGTTGTTGCCGATCGCAGCGCCGGCGATGGCGCCGGCGGCAGCGGCGGCCACTTTACCGTTACCGCTGCCGACCGTGCTGCCCAGCAGTGCGCCGGCGATGCCGCCGACCACGCCGCCACCCTGGCTGCGCTGCGGTGCGACCTGGGTCTGGACGTAGTCGGTGCGGCATTCCTGGCGCGGGGTACGGATCTGTTCGACGCGCGGCTGCGCGCGGACCACGCGGCCGAAGTCTTCGAAATCGCCAGCCTGGGCCAGCGGCAGGGCGCACACGCCCAGAGCGGAAAGAATCAGTTTGGCTTTGAAGTTCATTGTCTACCTCGATTGGTCGTGTTCTTTTGGTGTCGCTCGTTTTGCTGATGGCATCTTTCAGGCTTGCATCTGGATGGGGTCGCAATCGTTTCTCGAGATGCCTGTCTTTTCAACGGCATTTGCCACGTCTGAATCTTAGCGCGGGTCCATACTATCAAACAATCCGTGTGGCAACAAATTGTAACAGCCGGTAAACGGCCGATTGTCGTGTTTCAGAGGGAAAAAGCGTAGAAAAACAGCCAACATACATATAAAGAACGCGGCATTTTTTACAAATTTAAAGCGGCTCGTCCATATACAGGTTGATTCGCATACCACAAAACGTTACCCTTACGAGACTTGGGGTTTATTGGCGCGCGGAAACGATACAGGAGAAAGCAAACCAGCTGCCGCTTCCAACAATGCGCTGGCAAGGCAAACAGACTGGGTGACTTGAGGAAAAGATGAGTTTGTTGATGAGAGTACCGCCGAATCTTGTGCAGTCCATCCGCGCTTACCGTGTTCCGGAGCTGCAGAAGGAAGCGGCGCGCCTGGGTCATCACTTCCTCTATGCCCTGTGCACGAACGCCTTGACCAAGCAGCAAGTGTGCGCCCGCATCGGCGAGCAGTTTTATTTCCCGCGCCCGTGCAGCAAGAATTTCGACGCCTTGCGTCGCTGCCTCACCGAAGTGATTGCCGAGGCCGGACCGCAGCCGGGTTTCATCGCCGTGCTCGACCAGTTGCCGAATACGCAGAAATTCGATAAGGAAGCGCGCGAAACCCTGCTCGACGTGTTCCGCGACGCGGCCGAGTTCTGGGCCGAAAAGAAAGTTCCATTCCGCGTCTTTTATTCTTTTGAAGAGCCGCAGTCGCCGCAATCGGTCGGCTGGGTCGGCGCGCAACCGTTTCAATAAGCCCTTGCCAGCCCCGATGATGGCAGATCCTGCCTTGGGGCCATGCCATGCCTCAGGGTACAATGCGCGCTTATGAAAAATATCGTGATCCTGATCTCGGGCCGTGGCAGCAATATGGAAGCCATCGTGCGCGCGTGCGAGGCGCAAGCCTGGCCGGCGCGCATCGCCGCCGTGATCAGTAACAAAGCGGACGCCGCCGGCATCGAATTCGCCCAGGCACACGGCATCCCGACCGCCGTCGTCGCCAGCAAGACTTTCGCCACGCGCGAGGAGTTTGACGCCGCGCTGAGGGAAACCGTCGACGGGTTTGCCCCCGACCTGGTCGTACTGGCTGGCTTCATGCGGATTTTGACGCCCGCATTCGTCGAGCATTATGCCGGCCGGATGTTGAACATCCATCCGTCGCTGCTGCCGCTGTTTCCGGGGCTGCATACGCACCGGCAGGCGCTGGCGGCGGGCGTGCTCGAGCATGGCGCCACCGTGCATTTCGTCACTGCCGAGCTGGACCACGGTCCTGCCGTGTTGCAGGCGCGCATCGACGTGCGCCCCGGCGACACCGAGGACAGCCTGGCGACGCGCTTGCTGGACCAGGAACACCTGATTTACCCCCAAGCCGTGCGCCTCTTCGTCGAAGACAGGCTCAGCATCGAAGACGGCAACGTTCGCATCAGCGAACCAAACTGAACATTTATCAAGGAACACCATGAGATTGCCACCCGCGATACTCGGCAATGCGGAAGAGGTATTGCGCGAGATCCTGCGTTTTACGTCGCCGGCCGACGTCACCCTGTCGCGTTACTTCAAGGACCACCCGCGCCTCGGCGGCCGCGAGCGCGGCGCCATCGCCGAATGCATTTATTCGGTCCTGCGCAACAAGACGTTCTATACCGATTTCGCCGGCGGCGCGACCATGCGCCGCCTGGTGCTGATGGGCATGGCCGACGCGGTCGGCATCGATGCGCTGGGCGGCTTGTCCGACGACGAAACCGCGTTCCTGGCGCGCATCCAGGACATCGACCGTTCGCTGCTGCCGCCGAAGCAGCGCGCCAACCTGCCGGACTGGCTGTACGACAAATTCGTCGCTCAATACGGTGAAGAGGAAACCCTGCAGCTGGCCGCCGTGCTGAACACGCCGGCGCCGCTCGACCTGCGCGTCAACAGCCTGAAGGCCAATCGCGAAGACGTGATCGCCGAACTGGCCACCGCGCCGATCGCCGCCGAGCCGACGCCGTACGCGCCGCTCGGCCTGCGCGTCTTCAAGAAGCCGGCGCTGCAGAACCTGCCGCTGTTCAAGAGCGGCGCGATCGAAGTGCAGGACGAGGGCAGTCAGGTGCTGGCCCAGCTGCTCGGCGCGCGCCGCGGCGAGATGGTGGTCGACTTCTGTGCCGGCGCCGGCGGCAAGACGCTGGCGATCGGCGCGATCATGCGCAGTACCGGCCGCCTGTACGCCTTCGACGTCTCGGAAAAGCGCCTGACCAAGCTCAAGCCGCGCCTGGCGCGCTCGGGCCTGTCGAACGTGCATCCGGTCGTCATCGCGCACGAGCGCGACGCCAAAGTGAAGCGCCTGGCCGGCAAGATCGACCGCGTGCTGGTCGACGCGCCGTGCTCGGGCATGGGCACGCTGCGCCGCAATCCGGACGTGAAATGGCGCCAGCAGGCGGAGGGCGTCGCCGAGCTGACCGAAAAGCAGGCATCGATCCTGGACGGCGCCTCGCGCTTGGTGAAGTTCGGCGGCCGCCTGGTCTACGCGACCTGCAGCCTGCTGGACGAGGAAAACGATGCGATCGCCGCGCAATTCCTGGCCACGCATCCGGACTTCGTGCTGGTGCCGATGAGCGAGGTGCTGGCTGAGCAGCGCATCGAGCTCGAGATGGGCGAGTATTTGAAGATGCTGCCGCACAAGCACGGCACCGACGGTTTCTTTGCCGCCGTGTTCGAGCGCAAGGGCGCCGATAAGGGCGCGTCCAAAACCGCCGCCGTCGAGTCCGACGACGCCGTTTCGGAGTAAGCCGGGACGATGCCGCTGTTCAGCCTGATCGACGACCTGCTCGACGACCTCAGCCGCCCCGGCATGCCGTGGCAGGTGGGGGCGATCGCGGCCTGCGCGCTGATCGGCTGGCTCAGCGTGCACCTGGTGCGGGTCTGGTGGCGCCGCAGCCATGGCCAGGAAGGCAGTCCCTTGCGCGCCGGCGTCGAAAGCGTCGCACGCGTGGCCGCGCCGATGCTGGTCGTGGGCTTGCTGACCGTGGCCAAGACGCTGCTGCTGAAACATCATTTTCACGTCAACATCGTCAAGGCGGCGATCCCGATTTTCTGGTCGCTGGCGGCGATCCGCGCGGTGTTCTTCCTGCTGCACCGCGTATTCGCCCGGCGCGGCCAGCTGGGCGAGGCCTTCGTCACCTTCGAGCGCATCCTGGTGCTGGTCGCGTGGGGGGCGGTGGCGCTGTACATCACCGGTCTGTGGCCGGACATCTGGGACGCGCTCGACAGCTACCAGCTGAAATACGGTCCCAAAGCCAAGGACGTGGTCAGCGTGGCCGACATCCTGCAAGGCGTGATCTCGATCGCGGTGATGCTGATGCTGGCGCTGTGGGCCGGCGCCGCGCTGGAAGAGCGCCTGATGGGCGTGCAGGCGCTGCACAGCTCGCTGCGCGTCGCGCTGGCAAGGGTGGGGCGTGCGGTGCTGATGGTCGGCGGCGTGCTGTTCAGCCTGAGCCTGGTCGGCATCGACCTGACCGTGTTGTCGGTGTTCGGCGGCGCGCTCGGCGTCGGCCTGGGCCTGGGCATGCAGCGCATCGCCAGCAATTACGTGTCGGGCTTCATCATCTTGTTGGAGCGCAGCCTGTCGATCGGCGACATGATCTCGGTCGACAAGTACGCAGGCAAGGTGACTCAGATCAACACGCGCTATACGGTGCTGCAAGGCCTGGACGGTGTGGAATCGGTATTGCCGAACGAGATGCTGATTTCCAGCGCCGTGCAGAACCAGTCGCTCAGCACCCGCGCGGTGCGCGCCTCGACCCGCGTCACGCTGGCCTATGGCACCGACCTCGACATGGCGATGCCGCTGCTGGCCGAACAGGCCGCCGCCTCGCCGCGCGTGCTGGCCGAACCGGCCCCGGGCGTAGCGCTGAGCCGGTTCGGACCGGACGGCTACGAGCTCGAGCTCGGCTTCTGGGTCGGCGATCCGGAAAACGGCACCGGCGGCGTCGCATCCGACATCAACAAGCGGATTTATGCACTGGTGGCGTCCGGCGCCATCAAACTTGGCTATCCGTCTATTGATTTACGCGTACTCGACACACATATTACTGCGGCTGTGGCGCAGATCACGCAGCCGGCCTCGAATTCCCCTCTCGAATCGCCCTGATTGCGCCAATACGTTCCGTACGACATTGGTTGCGCGTAAAATGCGCCTTGCTTTGTACGCCGAGTACGATACCTTTCCGTAGAGACCATTTCAGAGAAAGAATGGCCTATGTCAGTTCCTAGTGGAGTCTTAATGAATTTTCTGAGCAACACCCTGCATGCCGTCTTGTCCTTCCTGGATGGCGGCCTGTTCGAGCTGTCTGTCTGGCAAATGGTCGCGTACACGCTCGTCGTGACGCACATCACGATCGCTGGCGTGACGATCTATTTGCACCGCCACCAGGCGCACCGTGCACTCGATCTGCACCCGATCGTCAGCCATTTCTTCCGCTTCTGGCTCTGGATGACCACTGGCCAGGTCACCAAGGAATGGGCTGCGGTGCACCGCAAGCACCACGCCAAGTGCGAAACCGTCGAAGACCCGCACAGCCCGCAGACCCACGGCATCAAGAAAGTGCTGCTGGAAGGCGCCGAACTGTACCGCGCCGAGACCAAGAACCAGGAAACGCTCGACAAATACGGCCACGGCTGCCCGAACGACTGGATCGAGAACAAGCTCTACACGCGCTGGAGCTGGGTTGGCGTGTCGATCCTGCTGCCGCTGAACGTCATGCTGTTCGGCGTGGCCGGCATCACGATCTGGGCCGTGCAGATGCTGTGGATCCCGATCACCGCGGCCGGCATCATCAACGGCCTGGGCCACTACACCGGCTACCGCAACTACGACTGCAACGATGCCGCCACCAACCTGATCCCGTGGGGCATCATCATTGGCGGCGAAGAACTGCACAACAACCACCACACCTTCGCCACCTCGGCCAAGCTGTCGAGCAAGTGGTACGAGTTCGACATCGGCTGGATGTACATCCGCATGATGGAAATGGTGGGCCTGGCCAAGGTCAAGAAGACCATCCCGAAGCCGAAGCTGGCCAAGGACAAGCTGGTTGCCGACTTCGACACGCTGCAGGCCGTGATCGCCAACCGCTACGACGTGATGGCCAAGTACGCCAAGTCGGTCAAGGCTGCTTTCAGCGAGGAAGTCGAGCACCTGAAACACAAGGCCGAGCTGGAAGCGCGTTTCCTCAAGAGCAGCCGCAAGCTGCTGCAGCGCGAGCCGGCCAAGCTGGGCGCGCCGCAACAGGCCCAGCTGACCCAGCTGTTCCAGCACAGCAAGGCGCTGGAGACCATGCACGAGATGCGCGTCGAACTGGGCGCGATCTGGGAGCGTTCGCACTCGACCCGCGACCAGCTGCTGCACCAGCTGCAGGACTGGTGCGCACGCGCCGAAGCTTCGGGCATCCAGTCGCTCAAGGAGTTCTCGATGCGCCTGCGCAGCTATGCCTGATCCGGCTGTGATGTGAACCCGACGACGCCCCTCACGCAGGGGCGTCGTCGTATCCAGGCCAGGTAAAGCTCACCCCTTCAACGGTAGGCGCGCAGCGTGCGTGCAAACGTCAGCAGCGGCGCCATCCCCGAACGCTCGGCGCGTTCGCACCAGCCGGCCAGCAGCGCCAGCGCTTCCTGCTCACCGGCCGCGGTCGACTCCCACACTGCGCGCAGTTCCGCGCGCATCGCCTGCAGGCGCGCCAGCGGCTGGTAGCGCTCGAGCAGCCGGCGCAAGTCGGCCAGCTGGTGCGCGGCCAGGTTGTCCGGCTCGCGCCGCAGCAGGCGCTCGGCCTGGCGCCGCATGCGTGCAGTGGTGCCACTCCTTCGGTCTCCGGCGCGGCGCAGTTCGGCGCGCAGCTCGTCACGGAATACATGCACCAGCATCCGGCCATAATCGCGCATCAGGTAGTGGCGGCCGGCCGTCACCGCGGCGACGCTGCCCGCGTCCAGCGGCAAGGCCGCGCCGCCTCGCGCGTGCATGCGTGGCGGGAGCGTGCGCACGCGCGCGAGGCGGCAGGCGCACAGCAGGCGGATGTACAGCCAGCCGACGTCGAACTCGAACCAGCGCACCGACAACTTGGCCGAGGTCGGAAAGGTATGGTGGTTGTTGTGCAGCTCCTCGCCGCCGATCAGCAGGCCCCAGGGCAGGATGTTGGCGGCCGCGTTCGGCCCGTCGAAGCTGCGGTAGCCGGCAAAATGGCCCAGGCCGTTGACCACGCCCGCCGCCAGCACCGGAATCCACAGCATCTGCACCGCCCACACGGTCGCGCCGATCGCGCCGAACAGCGCCACGTCAAGCATCAACAGCAGCCCGACGCCCTGCCAAGGCAAGGCGGCGTAGACGTGGCCCTCGAGCCAGTCGTCGGGCGCGCCGTGGCCGTAGCGCGCGACCGTGTGTGCGTCCCGGGCTTCAAGGCGGTACAGCTCGGCGCCTTCGAGCAGCACCTTGCGGATGCCGAAGATCTGCGGGCTGTGCGGGTCGCCCGGCTGTTCGCAGCGCGCATGGTGCTTGCGGTGCACCGCGACCCATTCGCGCGTCGCCATGCCGGTCGAGATCCACAGCCAGAAGCGGAACAGGTGCGCGACCGCCGGATGAAGGTCGAGCGCGCGGTGCGCCTGGCAGCGGTGCAGGTAGACCGTGACGGCGACGATGGTGAGGTGGGTCGTGATGGCCGTGTAGGCGACGATGCGCCACGGGCCCCAGTGCAGCAGTCCGCCGGCCAGCCATTGCAAGACGTGATCCATGGACATCCCCCGAAGATGAGGCCCTTGGAGATTAACGCCGATTGCCGCGCGCGTCGAACCGTTGCCGTGCGGGACGGTCGGCTCGGCTTGGTGAAGCACGGCCGATTTCAGCGGCAGCCGGGCGCGATCGGATAGCCGCAGGCGACCAGCGCGCCCAGGTCCGGATTGGCGAGGTAGTCCAGGTGCGCGGCGAAGGGGTTCTCGAACAGGCCAAGCCAGGTCCGGCCGTTCGAGACCAGCACATCGGCCACGGCGACATCGGGCGCGGCATAGCGCGCCGGCAGCAGGCGATACGACAGCACGTCGTTCGGATCGGTGAAGGCGACCAGGCCCAGGCGCGCGATGCCGCCGGCGCGCGGGGCGCTCTGGCGCCGCCGCAGCTCGAGGAAGCGCTGCAGCGTGTCCTGGGCCGGCATCGCGCGCGCCGCCAGCGTTTGCTCGGCCAGCCCGAGGATCGGCAGCTGGTTGCCGGCCATGAAGACCAGGCCCAGGCGGCGCGCCGCTTGCCGTCCCAGCGCCCGGGTGCGCGGCTGGTTCGATTCGAGCATGCTGTCCAGGGCGTCGAACAGCATCTTGCTGCCCAGGCTCTCGGCCACCACGACCAGCGTGGCGCCGTCGTCCGGGTGCTCTGCGAGCACCTGCGATACCGCTTCGACCATGGCGTCGCGCATCGCCTCGTGGCTGGCGCCTTCGTAGATCAGGGCGTCGGACAGGCAGTCGTCGAGCAGCCGGTCCTTGGCGATGCCGTTGAGCCTGGCGCGGGTCGGCTTGCAGACGTCGCCGGGCGCGGCCGCCGCAGGGGAGGGCGGCGCATGGGTCTCGACGATGCCGGCGAGCCGCTCGATGGCGGCGTCGGCCCACGCGGCATCGTGGGTGCAGATGCCGTGCACCAGGATGACGTCGACCGCTTGCGGCTGGTTGGCGGCGATCACGCCGGCGATGCCGGGGAAAGGCGTGCTGTCGCGCACGACGACGGCCGGCCGGTAGGGTGTGCCGCAGCCCGGCAGCAGGAGGACGAGGGCAAGGACGAAGGGAAGGAGCGGGCGCGGCATGGCGTGCCTCCGAAGACGGTCATCGGTGGACCGACTATAGCGGCGGCAGGTGGGCTCGGCGGTGGAAGCGCGATGCGGAATGAGGCGCATCAAAAACAAAAAAGCCGCACACGGTGTGAGCGGCTTTTTTGAGAAGAACCAGATCGGATTACTTGATCTTGGTTTCTTTGTACACGACGTGCTTGCGTGCCTTCGGGTCGAATTTGGTGATTTCCATCTTCGCCGGCATGGTGCGCTTGTTCTTGGTCGTGGTGTAGAAGTGACCAGTACCTGCGGTCGACTCCAGCTTGATCTTGTCGCGGCCAGTTTTTGCCATGGTGACTACTCCCTAATTAGATTTTCTCGCCGCGGGCGCGCATGTCGGTCAGGACAGCGTCGATACCGAGCTTGTCGATGACGCGCAGGCCAGCGTTGGAGACGCGCAGGGAGACCCAGCGGTTTTCCGATTCTACGAAAATACGACGGTTCTGCAGGTTCGGCAGAAAACGACGCTTGGTTTTGTTGTTAGCGTGGGAGACGTTGTTGCCAACCATCACACCCTTGCCAGTAACTTGGCAAACACGTGCCATAGCGCACTCCTTGAATAAACTTCCAGATTTGGAAAAACGAGAGTATAGCTTGAAAACCGTCGCGTAATCAACAACTTGCGGAAAAAAATTGTTTCTCCATAAATCGCAAAGATTTAACAATTATCGAATTTCGCAATATTCGTGTGCTAAGCCTCTGTTTACACAGTCTTATCGGTGCCTGAAACGGCGCTCACGGAACGCTCGGGGACATTCAAGCGTGGCGGTCGAGATACATCTGCCTTCTCCCGCAAGGTCATCGTTGTCGCCATGGGCTGCGCCTGTCGATCGCAGTGTAGGAAGCACACCACGCCGGCGCGCGTATGCGAACCGCATTACCGTGCGTTTGTCGGACTTCAAGACCACGCAAGCCTGCTCGCGTTTCAGTAGAGGCAGGCGCGCGATCGCACGCCACCGGTTTGCTTTGACGAGGAGAGACATGTCCGACGAGCATTTGGCCGCATCACCGGGCCCGGTCGACGCCTTCGATGCCCATGGCGCGCCCGTCCTGCGCCGGCGCAGCGAGGTCCCGGGCCCGCTGCTGGCCGTGCTCGCCTATGTCGTGGCTTACCTCGTGCTGCGTCTGGGCGAGCACGGCGGGCTCGAACGCGACGAAGCCGAGATGGTCTACCTGGCGCGCGACCTGCGGCCCGGCTACGGCGCCCAGCCGCCGCTCTACACCTGGCTGCAGTGGCTGGCCTTCCAGGCCTTCGGACCGGATCGTTTCGCGCTGGCGCTCGTCAAGGGCCTGTCGCTGGGTGCGATCTACATGGCGATGTATCGCGCCGCGCTGCCGTGGGTCGGCCGGGCCGGGGCGCTGGCGGCGGCCGCGTCGCTGCTGCTGTTGCCGCAGATCGGCTGGGAAGCGCTGCGCATCCAGACCCACTCCGTGCTGATGATGGCGCTCGCCTGCGGCCTGCTGTGGGCATACGGCGCGCTGCTGGCCAGGCCGGTCGCCGCGCGCTACGCGGCCTTCGGCCTGGTGGCGGGCCTCGGGCTGCTGGCCAAGTACAACTTCGCCATCCTGCTGGGCGGCATGGTCGGCGCCAGTCTGCTGGTGCACGAGCACCGCGTGGTGCTGTGGCACCGGCGCGCCTGGATCGCGGCGCTGGTGGCCATGGTGGTTTTCCTGCCGCATGCCGCCTGGATGGCGCAGCACCTCGACGCGGCCTTCGGCGGCACGCTGCACAAGATGCAGGACGGCGGCGAGCACGCGCCTTACCTGCGCCGCGTGCTGCACGGCGCGCTCGGCCTGTTGTCGGCGCTGGCGGCCTTCGTCGCCGTACCCGCCGCCGCGTTCGCGTTCGCCGCCTGGTCCGTGCGCGCCGATCTGGCCTCCCGCGTGCGTACGCGAGCGCGCGATGCGCGCATGGCGCGGGCGCGAGATGGCGCCGCCGGCCGCTTTTTTCTCTGGCTGTATGTGCTCTGCCTGGCGCAGCTGGGGTTGCTGGTGCTGCTCGGGGTGGTCGGGACGATCAAGGAGCGCTGGCTGATGCCGGTGCTGTTTTCGCTGCCGCTGGCGCTGCTGGTCTGGCTGCCCGCGCTGCGCCGGCAGGCGCCCGGAGGCCGGCTGTTGCGCATCGGCGCCGTGGCTGGGGTCGCGACCCTTGCCTTGCTGCCGGCGCGCATCTGGCTCGGCCCGGCCATCGGCAAGACGGTGGCGGCGCATTATCCGTACGCGCCGCTGGCGCAGGCGCTGGCGCAGCGGTATCCGGGCGCGCAGGCCGTGGTCGCCAATGACGTCATGTTGGCCGGCAACCTGCTGTTCGCCCGGGCCGAGGCGCCGTCCTTGCAGACCGTCGCGCAAACTGTCCTGCTGGACGACCTGCTGCGCGAGCGCCGCCCGCTGCGCGGCGAGGTGCTGCTGGTGACCCAGGACGGCTACCCGCAAGGCCTCGGCGCCGACTTCCGCGCCGCCTACCCGGCAGCGCGGCCGCTGTCGCGTGCGCGTATCGAGCTGCCGCTGCGGTTCGGGGGCAGGGGGATGCTCGGCTTCACGGTCGAGCGCATGATGCTGCCCGCGCCGGGACCGGCGCCGGTGCGGGCGCAGCCGGCCTTGGCGCAGGCGCCCGGGCCGTCGTGAGCAGCGCCGCGCAGCGCGACCGACGCGGCGCTACAGCTGCCCGTGCTCCGCAAACGAATACACCAGCGGCCCGGCCACCACGAAATGATCGAGCACGCGGATGTCGACCAGGGCCAGCGCCTCGCGCAGCCGCTGCGTGATGTTCAGGTCGGCGTCGCTCGGCTGCGCCATGCCGGACGGGTGATTGTGGGCGAGCAGGACGCTGGCGGCGTTGCAGGCGATCGCTTCGCGTACGACTTCGCGTGGGTACACTGTGGTCTGGGTTAGAGTGCAACAACTTCGAAACAACTCTTACCGTCTATCTGATGTCCTTTCGGCAGCAACCTCGCTCGATATTTAGAACGCGATGCATGTCTATTGGCATAGTGTCACCTCAAGGTGTATCTAACACCCTCTCTTGAATCGTCAGAAGTAAATGATTTACCGCTTGACGTCGGTATACGGCCCGAACATAATTTTCTACGAATCGCATTATTCTAGTGTTACTTTGTATGCTCTGACTGTTAGCTTTTATTTATAACAAGAATTCTGGTGTTTAAAAAGTACTAATAGTCAATGGTTACTTTTTCGTTATACCATGTCGAGATAGCCGAATATTTGGTTTTGAAGATAAAAATGACTGGAAATTTTCCGAAACGACAAAATACGGGTAAAACTGCAGAGATTGGAATTAATGTTGTTTCGACAATTTTTAATGATGATTTCGGGTGGGTTTTTAGAAGAACTCATCAAGAACATGATTTTGGAGTGGATGGGTACGTAGACTACGTTTCGCCAGACGGAAGTGTGACAGGGCAATTCATAGCTGTTCAGGTTAAGACGGGGAAAAGCTACCTAACGCCTGGCGGCCAAATGCATTGGTATAAAGATAGTAAAGAACATCTAAATTACTTTTTAAATCTTCCCACTCCACTCTTATTAATAATTTGTGACCCGGAAGGAAAAGACTGCTATTGGGAGGTTTTAAAAAAAGAGAATGTTGACTTTGGTGGCGCCGGTTGGAGATATCCGATTCCGAAAGATAAAAAACTATGTAAAAGCAGTATAGATGAAATAAAAAATCTTTTTGGAAATGCTGAGAATCACTTATCGGAGTTTGAGCGGGACCAAGAGATGCTTAGCAAAATCGGGGAGGATTCATTGATTCAATACAGTATTCCTCGAAAAGATATTGAGTCTTTAAATGTATCAAATCTGAAAAATTTTATCGCAAGGATTACGCGAAACGAAAAACTCGCACTGGCCGTTCAAGGAAAGCTTTACATTGCGACTTACGGGTATGAGTACGACCATAGGGAAGTGTACCAAATCCCAGCGATTAGGCGTTGGGCCACGGCAGCACGAAAAGAGATAAGAGAATGGTATCTCTGTGCTGGCGAAGAACGCTGGTCAACGCTGATGTGGATGACTACTTGCACCTGTGCACCTAATTCAAAACCTTTAAAGAAAAAAGGTGACAGATTCTTTGTAAAAGCGGACCCTAAAAAAGCTATTGCGTTTATGATGGAGTGTTTTGATGGACTAAATATCGCAACAAGAAAATGGGGGTGGAGCGCGAAGTATAACGAAGAGATATCTGAAAAAATTTCGGACGCGATTATTCAAGATATAACGTCTCCTGAAATTAATGGATGAGTGGCATTAATTGAAAAATCAAATTGCAAAAACGCGGATGAGGTCGATGCTCTTTGTTAATTTGGCTATTTACGTCATTTCGATTTGCTTCGAAGTGGGTTAGTGTAGCGTAACTTTAAAGAGGAATCGTCGAAATTCAGATTTCCAACGGTAAAGCTTCCCGGTGACGAGCCATTGGCCTGACCCACCTTCTTTTTCTCGATTTCTTTCCTCTTACTTCTACCTTAAATGTAAAAAAGGCCGCAGCAAAAACACCGTCAGCCTTAAGGTATTATGCGAGACGATTGACGAGCAACTTAAATATTCTTTCAGACGCATTAGTTGAAGTATCGGCGGTTGCGATAAATTTTCTGAGGTCTTCAATAGCTTTAACGGCTTGTGTATTAGCCTTACTTTTTGCCGTATAGACGGCAATTTTGTTAAGATGTTGTAAACATAGCTTCTTGCCTTGGTTAGTTCTTCCAAAGTATGTTCTTACATATATGTAATTTGTTTGCATGCAAAACATGTCGATATGCTCGTTGAATTCATGAAATTTGGGATGGAAGACTTGCAGTGACTTCCGATGCTTCGAATATTTAAGCTCGGCAAATGGCAGTTGATACCAATTTTCGTCACTTTTAAGTCCATTACACGTGACGCACGCTAACGCTAAATTGTGAAACGTAAAAGTAAATTGGGGATAAAACGAACGAGGTAAAACATGGTCGATAGCGGCGTTCACTTTTGTATAGATTCTCTCCTGACAATAACAGCAGTAGTTTGACTGTTTTTCCAAAAGATACGAGGATAAACTGCGGTGTATATAACTACCGGCTGTCTCCGCGAAAAATTCCGTCCAGAGGGTTGTGGGAACTGGGAAGTGCTGCGTCCGCCAGTGAAAACGTCTCCTTAATTCTTCTGCAATTTTTCGAGAATTCTTTTTCGTAGGATAGATGCGCTTCCAAAACTCATCAGCTAATGTTCGTTTTTTACGCATTTGTTCCACCTCTAACACTGCTGAGTATTTCCGTAACTGCGCGCTCGAAGTCACTCATGGTCTGTGAAAGCTGAGCACGCGCAGGTGCAATTGCCGCCGCTTTTTCGACTTTCTGCTTTAAGATTTTTACTTCCGCCCTTGCATTCAATTTTACTCCGGCGCGACCGGAATTGATGCCATCCATTATCGTGCTGATTATTCGAGAGAATTCGTTGTATATGTGCTTGTTGTCTGGTGTGAGCGTATGAAAGTCATTGAAAATAAGGCGCTCCACATTCAAATCGTGTTCAAGAATTTCAGAATATACGTCATCTTTTAATGAGTAGCAATGCATGCCTAAGTTCATTGCGCTAGAGATAATCACCGGCGAGTGAGTCGCCACATATACCTGAACATCCTGGGTCTTACTTACGAGCTCTTGTATCATCCCTGGCCATTTTACTTGCCATTCGACATGTAGGCTGATTTCGGGTTCATCAATATAAAAAATAGTTCTAGGTGCCAGGTTTGTAAGTACCCGCAATGCAGTGGCAAGCATAGACTGCTCCCCAGAACTCAGAGAAGGAAAATCATATTCTTTGTCTCCCTTTTTGAAAATTGGCACAAATGGCTTAGTCTTGTCGCTAAAAACAGATTGAAACTCTTGAATAAAAGAAGAGGTGAGCTCCGATTTTAGGAACGGCACGCTGCCTTTGCTTCGCTTCTTTTTCACGTATTCAATGCCAACAGATGGCTCAAGGCCCATCTTGGGCAAAAATTTTAAAAATTCCGCCTCGCCTCTCTGATTTATCAAACGTGCATAATTGAGGACAACGTTAGCGGCGAGCGTATTGGTGTGCAGGCCGTTGCCAACCGTTCTATTCCCTGCGTACGTGTAACTGCCGTTAGCGCGAGTTTTTACAGTCCCACCATAGGTGAACTTATCGCTAACTGAGGATGAAATCACTACTACTGGGGAACTCTTCGACTTTAACTGCGCATCACTTTCGAGTGCGCGGCTTTTGCCTGAGCCGTTGTTCCCAATAATGTATGTAAATGGATGTGCGCCTGGTAATGTCATCTCTTCTCCCAATCATTAAATAATTTAAAGAATCTTATTTTTATTTATTAAAATATAACGCCAAGCCTTAAAGCAGTTCGCTCTAAGAAATTGTAATTTTATCATGGTTTTACCCTTGTGTAATCCTGTGGCAGCGGCAATATTCTTGAACTCGAGGGGCATTGAAGAATCAGCTGAGCATTAACCGAGCCGGCTGTTAGGGAAGTTCGAGAGCGAAACCGCCACCCGAACTAGCGCATTCGTCTCGAAAATTGAAGACTGACAGCAGAGTTAATCGTTAAAAGAACTGCAGGGCACTACCTTGGGTCAGAGCACAACAACTTCGAAATAGCTATTGCTTCATCCTACCTAGCGTTCAGATATGATGGGTAACGAGCTAAGCTGCTGGACGTCAAGGGATGACGACGTCGTAACCGGCTCACCGGCTGTGTAAAAATAAGACACCATAACATGACAAAAATACATCAGTGGGAAGAAATCAAGGCGCACTTCAGCGAGGGATTGCTCTTGGGCAACGGTGCCAGCATGGCGATTCACCGGGGTTTCGGATACGCGGGTCTGTTTGAAGCAGCACAAGACCACAACTTCATCACTCCCGAGGTTGCCGGTGTCTTCGACGCGTTTGGCGTTAATGACTTCGAGCTTGTGTTACGGCGTTTGTGGCAAGCGAAGGTGGTAAATGAAACTCTCGGGATTGCCGCGGGCCAGGTTGAGGAGGCGTACGAGCAGGTCCGAACTGCGCTCATTGAAACGGTCCGGGAAGTGCACATTAGCCACGACGATGCGGTGGTGCACCTGAAGCCGATTTATACCTTCATGCAAGGCTTCAAGACGGTGGTTTCACTAAACTACGACCTCATCGTCTATTGGGCTGCGATGTACAGTCGGGACGCACTCGGCAACTGGTTCAAAGACTGTTTTGCCAGCGGGGCTTTCGCTGACAACTGGGAGCGCATGGCCGATGCTTACGGAGCAGCGGGTGCCACCTTATTCTTCTATCCACATGGCAATCTTGCACTTGCACGTACTTTGGACGACGAAGAGGGCAAGCTCAAGGCGCGCGGCCAGGACCTACTTACTCGTGTCTTGGAAGTCTGGGAGTCAGGGCAGGCTGTTCCCCTGTTTGTTTGCGAGGGGACGTCCGACCACAAGGTCAAGTCGATAAAGAGCTCATCTTACCTACAGCGTGTTAACCGAGAAGTGCTGCCTAAAATCGGAAGCTCCTTGGTCATTTATGGATGGGGAATCGCTGAGCAGGAGCAGCACATTGTTAATTCACTCAGGAAATCGTCTTGCAAAAAGGTAGCGGTTTCTGTCTATGGCAATAACGAAGTTTACATGCGCCACGCCGAACAAACCCTTCATGACATCGACGTCACAGAAGTAGTGTTCTTTGATTCCGCAAGTCCAGGTTGCTGGAACAACCCGGCGCCCTGAAACCTTTCAGACCAACTAAAAAGCCCGTCGCGCTGAAATAATGGTAGAGCTCCCGTAGCTGAGGTAGAATTGACTTGTGGTAGCACCCTCAGGCATCTCTGCAGGTTGCGCTGCACGTGACCAAGCGGCCTGATGGCGCAACGGCGAGCAATCGCGTGAGCGTCAGCGGCGGTATCAGCGGCAGGGTGGACTCGCAAGAGGCGCTCTGCAAAGCCGGTGTCGTCGACGGGGCCTCGCGGCGACCGTCTTCTACTCCCGGAGTTATTGGGAAGGCGAGTAACAAACGTGCAGAGCGGGCTGAAAGCAGGGGCGCGGGTGCGTCGCAAAAGTCGAATGTCCGCAAGCCGTCCAAGCATTCAGTTATGCCTTCGGCGCGGCGCGTTATTGCCGCTCCGATTGCCCTGGCGTTAGCATTTTGCTTGCGCTTTAACATGGAGTGTGATAATATGATAATTGGTGGAGATTCGACCTCCGCGGAAGTTTGTTCGGTGCACCCTCAGGCATCTCTGCAGGTTGCGCTGCACGTGACCAAGCGGCATGATGGCGCAACGGCGAGCAATCGCGTGAGCGTCAGCGGCGGTATCAGCGGCAGGGTGGACTCGCAAGAGGCGCTCTGCAAAGCCGGTGTCGTCGACGGGGCCTTAGACCGCTGGTCCGGGAGAATCAATGCCAGCGGGTTTCCTAAATGAGTCGTAATTCGTATTCCGCAGTCCTCACCTACAAGTCGTTCGTCCAGTCCTGGCAAGACCTATTCCACAATACCAAACCCGTATCGAGAAACACTATAGGGGTTGATGGTGTCAGCATCAATGACTTTGCCATTAATTACAAAGACAATATTGGCAAGTTGCACCGAGCAGTTTCTGAAAAGCGATTCAGCTTTAGTCAATTAAAGCCTGTGCTTATCCTTAAGCCGTCTGGCAAATATAGGCTTATCTGTGTGCCTACGGTTATAGACCGTCTTGTCCAGCGCACGCTACTTGGCTTTTTAGCTAATAAGTATCATCTTCAGTTAGCAAACTCCATAAGCTTCGGTTTTGTAAAGGGGCGCTCTGTCAAACAAGCGGCCGAGTTAGCTTGCGCCTACAGAAGAAAGCAAGCTTGGGTATTCAAAACTGACATTACTTCGTTTTTTGATTCAGTAGACCGAGAAATTCTTAGTTCCGCGATAAAAAAACGTATCAAAGAGCGTAGTCTTCATCCCTTGTTGCTGTCCGCACTGGAGTGTGAAGTCGAAAGCAGTAATAGGGCAAACGTGCGCCGTATCGCGCAATTGGGGATACGGAGAGGAATTGGTGTCCGGCAGGGCATGCCTCTTTCCCCTTTCTTTTCTAATCTGCTTTTACAGTCGTTTGACAAGGCAGTAGAGAAAAAGGGATTTAGGGCAGTTCGATACGCTGATGACCTAATATTTTTTTGTGATTCCAGAGTTGACTGTTTAAGCGTCGCCGACTTTTGTAAGGCCGAATTCGAGAAAATCGGTTTGGCGATTCCGGCCTTAAATGACGAAAAAACTAAGTCTGTGATTTACGAACCTTTGCAACCTGCCGAGTTCCTCGGACTTGAGTTGGCGCCCGTGCAGAAAGCGTATGAACTACGTCTTTCTGAAAAGCAGATTCAGCGCCTACGGGAGGAAATGCTTAACTACGGTTCTGTAAAAGAATTGCTGAGCAGAGGAATTACGCTTGCAACACTTGGCAGTAAGCTAAGTGCAAAGAAAAATGGATACTTGGCAGCATATGATGTGTGTAGAAATATAGAGCACGTCCATAATGAACTAAAAGATATTGAGCGGAAGTGTCTATTAAAGATTTATCAACAAGATTTGAATATCAACATACCTTCTTTAAAAGCCGAGGCCCATACTTTTCTTGGTCTATAAGCTGTTTAAAATGGCTAAGCAGAGCCTTGCAGACTAAGAGCTTCTAAAACCCCCCTATGGCTGCGTTGCATCCTTCTCGCCGTACTGTCTTCGACGGATGCGCCTTGCCGTGGGGTTTCGTTAGACGCCTGAGCAGCAACGTTCAGCCCTTTAGCCGAAGGCTTTTCTTTTTGACAAGCAGAGCCAGCGGGTTAGAATGCATCGAGGCATATGCCAACTACCTGGGGAATCCATGAAAAAAGCATTCGCCTTTGCTGCGCTCGCTGCGGTTGTATCTGGCTCCGTCTATGCAAAGCCACCCAAAATCCCACTCAAGTGCGCCATGTCGACCGGAGCCGTGGCTGAGCGACAGTACCTAGATGCGGCTTCTGGCGGAGGAAACATCTACAGCATTCTCGTGACGTTCACTGGCAAAAAGCCCTCAAACGCAAAAGTCGAGACAGCACTGCGCGACTGCATGGCGGTTGCAACGAAGCTAGACGGCAGCAAGGACGTAACGGCGTCCGCCTGGCTCAAACCGCATCGCGGCTCTCCGGGTTCCGACGCAGACATGCTGAACCCGTTCGGCCCCATGAAGTTCCTGGTGTACACCGCTGCGACGAAGAAGATAAGCCTGCACGTGCCGCAGAAAGGCTGAGCGGTGTCGATGCTCGAACGCGTTACCCCAAAGATGCAAGTTGGCCAGGAGTTGCTGGAGTGCGGCCTGCAGATGTATTTCGACGGTGCTTACTTTGCAGCGCTGCACTTGGCCGGCGGCGCCGATGAGATTCTAGGCGGTTACGTGACGAGAGGCGGTACCGACTCCGCTTTTGAAGGCATGAGGGCCGGCGCGCTACGAATCTCAGCCTACATCGGTGGCCCTCCCGCCACCGAAAAGGGCATTACTCACGTGATGAACTACGCACGGAATCGCACGAAGCACCTGGACGAAGAGGGGGACGACGAGATTTTGTTCGACCCCAAGCGCGAGGCAGAGGATATGCTCGGCCGCGCACTGACCAATTATTTCGGCATAATGAGCCGTCTCCCCCTTGAGGAGACGGAGCTAATGCGTCGATTCAAAAACGAGCAGAGGTGGCAGTCATGAGCGAAATGCACATTGGCACGATGTACATGTACGAAGAGAACGAGCAGCGTTTTCCGGTTAGCCTAATGGTAAATAACGGCTTCCGACCGCTATCCTGCGAGCCAGCGCCCATCTTCATCTACCGGCTTGGGTCGACGGGGGAGTTTCCCGTGCGGCAGCCTAACGAGCCCCAAGTTTTCGTGAATGCCACAACAGGCAAGGCCTATCTACTGCCTAAGAGCGTCTAACGAGCCGCCCCGGCAAGACGCATCGTCGAAGACAGTACGCTAGTACGGCGAGACGAATGCAACGCAGCCATAAGGTTTTTATTAGATGCTCTAAATCGGTCTTGGCCTACATGCTAGCATGGCTCATCTTGCATTAACTTCGGAATTGCTCCTGCTCGGACAAATATCTCAATCCGGTGTAGTATTACCTATCGAATAATAACAATAAATGCGACCATGCCTGCACCTTATCTCGGGTTCAGAGAGGCGTTTGCGGGGCTGGCATCGCTGTCACTTGTTGTGACAGTTGCCGTTGACGTTTACGCCTGGGCTGAGCACCCGCACCTCCTACGATTTCTCGACCACCTCATCGTGTACAACGCACCAGTACTGATAGCGCATGCGTACTTGGCTTGGGTGCTATCTCGACCGCAAGGGTCGGGCATGTATGTCAATGACGACGACGCGGCAGAGTGGATAGAAACATCCCAAGCAGTCGTGACGGTAATCGACGACGCAGCTGACATGTCGAGTGGCGATGAGCCTGGGCACGGCCCAGCATTCAACACTAACGGCTTGCCTATGATGACGGACACAATCGACATCCACGGAAATCCATACGGAAGCAGCTTCAACGACTGAAAAAAAGCGGGCCAAATTGGCCCGCGAAAAATGCGAATAAAGCTGTTTTAATTATGGCCTTCAGTAGGGACTAAGCAGATTGACAAGAGCATGTAGTAGCTTCCGGGCTCGACTGGTTCGGGAGTATGTAGGACCACACTTCTCACGTCGATATCAGAAGCACCTACATAATGTATAGCGACGTCGAAGGAATTTTGTTCAGTACGGAAAAAATTCTTTTTCGAGCGGCGCTTCGCTAGCAGCACTTTCGTAACCGCCGCGATAGGAGCCGCTATAAAGAGCAAAATTGAGAGGAATAACAAGCGGTTTTCCCTGACGAAAGGCCAAGGCGCCCTCGTTAAAAGCCCTATTAGAAAGAAAATTACTAAAATACGAAAAACCGTCATTGCGAGTGCGCGCATGCACAGTAACCTCAAGAGTTAGTTGACCTCCTCCGTATAGTCACCAGGCGGGAGCTTCGTATCTAAAAACCGCCGTACTTCATCTGCGAGACCGGCGTCTTCGAGAGTGAGGCACTCACCCCGCGAACCCGCAGTGCGCTCACGCACGACAGCTTCAATCTGCGCAAGAGTAAGTGGACGCGTAGCTCTACGCAGAATGTCAAAATCCATGATGGTCTCCTAGCGGTGTTAGCGGTAGCGTTGAGTGCCAACTATACCCTTGTGCGGTAGCTGACACGAGCGGAGGCGAGTGCCGCAACCCCGAAGGGGGCGTTGAGCGTCCAGCGAAAACGTCCTCGAGCCCTAGCGAGAGGATTGGCGGGGGCCGTCCCTGCACCGAGGCCCCCCAAGGGGCCGAAGTGGCTGGGATGGGGCGCAGCCGGGCACGGCCGGAGGGCGGGGGGCCCCATGGCTCCGGGGACGGCGACATAGTCGGCGGCCTGGAGGCGTGGGGCCCCCCGGCCGAACCGCCGACGAAGTCGGTGGCTCGGGCGGGTGCCCCGTATACAGGGACGGAGCGACAGCGACGAGTGCGGGCGGGGCGTCCAGCCACGCAAGAGCGCGACCCGGAATGACAAGTGAGCGGATTTTCGTCGTTGTACCTATACGCTGTACCAATAGATAGAGGGGGTACAACGATGGAAACAGCAAACCAACTAAAAGCAATCGACAACGAGAGACACGTACTGCAGGCCATCGGCCTGGTAGGATGGCTCAGCGCGACGCAAGTGGCGACTTGGGTGTGGGGAGGTGGAAATCCACACAGCGCTCGAGTGAGCGCGGACCGAGTACTAAAACGGCTAGTAGAACGGGGAGAGGTGAAGCGCCGTGACAGCTCACTACGCATGAGCGTCTACATCCTCACAAAAACCGGTGCAGCAAGGGCAAACGAAGGACTAACGCATGAGCTATTCCGGCACGGATATGACCTATCACAGCTGGATTCGGCAAGACAAAGAACGGCAGTAGATTACCTAATAGCGCAGCATCACGCGGGTAAGACAGTAATGGGAATGGCAGGCATAAGGAAGGCCATCGAAATAGGAATGCTGGATAAAGCGGGTTTTGCCGGCGCGGACGGCTTTGTTACAGACGCAGAGACCGGAGAGTACAAGGCGGTACTTGTAGTTAGGAATACTCATCCTGAGCTAGTAAAAAAAGCCAAGCGAGTAAAAAAGGCAGTCGGAGACTTGGAACTAATCGGAAGTATAGGCCCGATTAAATTCTTCAGGCAAGCGCTGCGAAGCTAAAAATCAGGTTGGCCAAGTGAGCCGGCTAAGACAACGAAAAAGGGCCCATAAGGGCCCTTGTGCTTTACCGAATAAGGCGGTCGACAATCAATTGAATGACTAGCTCATCGTGAGTTTTTGGCTGATATGGCAGATTGATTCTTGTGTACCACGAAAGGGCATACGGTCGGCCGGTGCCAGAGAGAACTGCGCGAAATACAGCTAACATAATTTATATGCCCAGATAAAGGTGACACAGTCTAGCTACCAGATTTATATGCCCGAGGGCGCAGAGGTCTAGCTACCAAATTCATATGTCCACATTTTGTTCCCCCTTTGATTAATTAGTTAGGTGCGGCGTGGGCTAGAAAAGGAGGGAAGCTAGCTGGAGCCGCCTCGCTTGCGCCCGCAGAAACCACAGCTTGGGACTCGTTTACTGGCATAGATAAAGGCTATCGAATAGTTATATGCCATAGAAGATATTTCAATGAGGGACGGTTTTTTCCAGTGAATTCCTAGCTAAACAGTCGAAAAAAAGCGAAGTTGTAACAATTTGTAACGACGGCGCAATTTGGAGAGCTTTGTATAAACGGAGGTGCATACACAGTGATGTGACAAATCCAATCACATCACTCCATGGGGAACGAGATGACACCTAGCAAAAAAGCATTTTTCGAATGCCGCGCAGAAGAAACACTGACTGCCTTACATAAACGCTTCCTTAAGCACTGGGGATACCTAAAAAACAAGAGGTTCCTGAACCGGTTGTGGAAAATTTTCCTTACCGACTACGTCGAATATGTCAAATTTGAATGCGGATATAAGGTGCGTATTCCGGGCTCATACGACGTAATTCAGCTGAACAGCGATTACGAGATTCAGAACTTTTGGCATGTTGATGCCGTAACTGCCCGGGACTAAAAATGACGAAGACCATTGTAGGTACCCCGGCAGAGAAAAAGCGCTATTACAACAACATGCCGGGCCAATTCATTGTCACACCAGTAGAGGTACTGCTAGACTCGCGGCTGACAGACCAAGAACGGCGAATTCTGCTGTGCCTATGCCGCTACGCCAACTCGGAAACCGGAAAGTCTGCGCCGAGCTATGAGACGATTACAGAGTGCACGGGTATAGCTCGGGAGAACGCGAGCCGGGCTATGGGTTCCCTCGTCGAAAAGGGATGGGTGGACCGTATACGGCTGGGAAGGGGGTTCCCGAACGTCTACTTCGTGACAATCCCGAAGGAAACGGAATTTCGTAAGGTCACTCCAAAAAGGCGCACGTCGGACGAGCAAAAGAAAAGAGTGGCAGAAATCCAAGCAAAAATCTCCGACGACAATAGGAAAGCCGTAGAGGAATTTAACCGCGGCATAAAGGATGTCTACAAAATCGCGGGAGACCCCACCGAGTACGAAACAAGTGAGGCTGCTCTGGCCGCGCTAGAAGCCCGGGAAGCGCAAGAGGCTCAGAAGCTACAAGACCGTCAGACAGGCTCCAAAAAGCCCGCCAAAGCTAGGAAAGAGCTGCCAGCGAAGGCCGGAGGCATCAAGGGAGAGTTCGATAAGGAAGAAGTCGACTTGGAGGACTTCAAGGAAGAGCCTAAGTGGGCAAAGGTGGACGAGTATGCTGGATACACACGGGGGCAGCTCTACGACATGCAGGTCAACGGCGTGCAGCTACCGCAACACATCATCCACAAGAACAATCTCGGTCCAAACATGTAAAGCAGGCAACAAGGCCCCGAAAGGGGCATTTGTCATCGGCGCCGCTATTGCGTCGACACCCCGCTGTGATGCTGGTCGCTGCGCTCCAGCCAGCCGACCTGGCCAACGAATAGGCGCGTAGCGCCGACAGGGTGATTGGAACAATCACCCTTAAAAACTCTGTTCCATCTCTGTTAGGGTGATTGAATCAATCACGACTTAGCGTCTTATTTGATGACCTCAGGTGTGATTAAACTTACACACTGTGAGGTGATTGTAGAGATACGGTGACAGATTCAATCAAATGCATGTGTTAGAAAATGGCACATGCACATGCACGTGATGAGATGTGTCACATCAATGCGACGCCACCTGGTTGCGTCGTTGAGGCGGCGGGGGCTCAAACTCGTAATCTCCAGAGGCGACCAACGCATAGACAGGACCTCCCTCGTGCACCACGCGTGGAGGAACTGGCTTGTGATACTTCGCTTGTGGATTAAGGCGGGATGGAAGGGACTTATGGCGCAGGGGTATAACGGTTCTCCAGCCCTCTGCTTCCCACTCAATGATGGCGACGTCATAGCCCCAGACCCAGATGTGCGAAATCAGGCGAGCCAGCTTCAGATGTAGCTCGGCACGTACGACTCGAGATTCTGGACTGGTCGAGTAGAGATGGTCTAGCGCCTCTGAAAGGAATTCGTCATCGAGTACGTAGTCCGCAGCAGTCAGGGCCTGCTGCTCGCGCATGGTTGAAAGCTCGACCTTTACTCGTGCGACTTCGTCCTTAGTAGCTAGATACCTCACAGAGAGAGAATCGGCGTCGCCGCCGACCTTGACGATGAAATCCTCGATTCGAGCCAGCTGTTGCTTCAGCTGACTCTCCTGGGCCTCGAGTGCCGCAATGGCTGTGAGGGTTTGGTCTGCCTGAGGGGTACCGAATACCGAGGGAGCCTGATTCACAACTCGGTTCAGGAGCGGAGCGTCGAGATAGGCGGCCGAAGAGGAAGGACACTCTGTGAGGCCAGCCAGCCGGTCGGAGCACACGATAGAGGCACGGCTTTGTCCACGGGATTCGGATTTACGATGTAGCGGAGCTCCACAGTGCCCACAGTAGAGCAATCCAGACCAAATGTTAAAGCCGTGAGTGTCTCGACGGCGAGCAACCCCGCGAGTCGAAATAGATGCCTGCGCCCGCAGCCACATCTCGTCGGACACAATACGAGGGTAAAAATTCGGCAGTATTTTACCGGTAGCTAGGCCTTTCCAGTGCTGCGCCTGGGCCTTGGCCTCGTAGCTACGCTCATAATATTGATGCTCGCCTAAGACAGCGCGATTGCGCAGAAGCTGGCCGGGCATTTGAGCATGCCAGCGGGGGCCTGTACGAGCCAGCCGAGTAGGAACGGGCCACTCTTCCCGATTAGCGATAGCCGCAATTGCTTTCGAGCCTAGCCCCAAGGCAGAGAGCTCAAATACACGTCGAACTGACTCAGCCTTCACCTCGTCGACGCACCAAGGGGACAATTTATCTTGCCGGTGGAGCCAGCCAGGTGCGCTACCAAAAGGAATATTTGAGCCTATAGCGCGCTTCGCCTCATAAGCCAACCGTACACGCTTGCTTTTGTACTCTGATTCTTGATGGCCGCGGTCCAGAGTAAGAATGGACGCCGTGAGGTCCGAAACGCTATTCAAGGTGGCCTTAGTCCACACTCTTTCATCAGTGAGCGTCACGACCGTCAGGCCGCTATTAATTAGCGATAGTAGGAGCTCACATGCGTCAGTAAGGGGGAGGCGAGTGAGGCGGTCAAATGCCTCAACGAGCAGGAGCGTATTGGGACGAAGCTCACCGGCACGGCACCTAGCAACGAGGTCATAGAGCGGACCTTTTTTTAGATTGGCACCCGAGTAGGCGCTGACACCGCGGTCCCCCTTCATGAATTCTTGGTCTAGTGTCAGACCATGCCGCTCGCAATAGCTCAATGCCGCATCTAGCTGTCTGCGCTCTGAATCCCCGAGCCTCTGCTTACGCGCCGAATAGCGCCAATACGATATGACCAGGTCATAGTCCATAAATTTCCTCGTAGCAATTACGAAGATATTATACGATAAGCTGGTTGAGGGTGCCACGAAACAGTTCCTTGTCAGCGATGAGGCGATTCTTGACGTCGACGAACAGCACGACGAAGGATTCGTGGCGCTGGGTGCCGAAACGCATGCGCAGGTAGCGCTTGACCGTTTCCGGCGAACTCAAGGCCTGGCCGGCCTGCATCTGCTCGGCGATGGCGCGCCGCGCCAGTTCCATCACCGCCTGCAGCTGGGCGTACTTGGCCATGCCCAGGCCGTTCACTTCGGAGAAATCGTTCAGGCTGGCGCCGAACAGGCCGTGCAGCGAACCGAAGTGCTGCAACACGTCGCGCCCGAGCTCGACCGCGCTCTTGCCGCGCACGCCCACGCGCAGCAGCAAGGCCAGCAGTTCCGGATTGGACAGCGCCTGCGGTCCTTCACGCACCAGGCGCTCGCGCGGCCTTTCCTGTTGCGACCATTCGTTGATGCCCATATGCCTCCCGGCTCGATCGCCGGCGCACGAATTTGGCCGACTCTTGCCCGACTCGGCATTATGGTCGCGGCCTCGATAGGGATACTGATGCGCCACATCCTTTGACGCCGAACCAGCGTGCGACGGCGCGCCGCAGCGCATCGATGCCGTCCGGGTCATCGCCGCCGGCCGCATCGCCGATGGCCCAGGCGACGATGCCGTCCGGCCGCACCAGCGCCGCGCCGATGCCCAGGCGGTTCTCGACCTGGCCGACAAGGTAGCGCAGGCGTGCGCCGTATTCGGCGGCAACCGACGCGTAGCGCACGTTCGCCGTCGTCGAAAAGTCCAGCAGCAAGCCGCGCCCATCGCGCATCGCGGCGTCGACCGTGACGCCGTCGGGAAAAGCGAAATTCGGCATGCTGCGGCCGGTCAGCGCATGGCTGCCGCCCAGATCGAGACGCGTGTGCATGCCCCATACGCGCCCGGCAACATACGTGGCGCCGTCGCGCGTCTGCATCAGGTCCTGCATGACGGCGCGCAGCGCGCGGCTGTCTGGCGTGGGCCGCATGAGGGCGACCTGGGCGCGCGACCAGTCAAGCACCCGGGCGCCGATCGGATGGCGCTCGAGGTGGTAGCTGTCCAGCAAATCCAACGCCGCGCCGTCCAGGGTGGCGGCCAGCTTCCAGCCGAGGTTCATCGCGTCGCCGAGGCCGAGGTTCAAGCCCTGGCCACCAAGCGGGGAATGGATGTGGGCGGCATCGCCGGCCAGCAGGATGCGTCCCTGGCGGTAGTGCGTGGCCTGGCGCGCGCGGTCGGTCCAGGTGCTGGCGGCATGGATGGCGCCGAGTGTCACACCGGTCTGGGAAATGCGCCGCAGCAAGGCTTGCAGGCGCGTGCGTGTGAGCGCTTGCGCGTCGCCGTGGCCGGCGCCGCCGTCGAAGTCCTGCATCACCAGGTAGCCGGGCTGGGACTGGGCGTACAGGCCGGTGGGCATCAGGTTGCGGCCCGGCTTGAGCTTGTCGGGATCGGCGATGTCGGCATGGACCGAATAGCCAGTGAATTCCGGCTCGGTACCGGCGAAGTCGAAGCCGGCCAGCTTGCGCACCGCACTACGGCCACCGTCGCAGCCGACCAGCCAGCGGCCCGCAAACCAGTGCGCGCCGGCTTGCACCAGCACGCCATCGGCGTCCTGGCGCACACCGGTCACGCCCGCACCGCGCCGGATCTCCACGCCAAGCTGCCCGGCGCGGCGCGCCAGCACGGTTTCCATCTCGGCCATCTCGGCCATCAACTGCACCGCCGTCGAGCTCGGCAAGCGATAGGGCCAGGACGCCATGTCGACCTCGGCGTCGCTGAACTGGATGCCGGCAAAGTGGCCGCCGCGCTGCGCCCTGGCGCCGGCAGGCGTGCCGCTGAACGGGAGCTGCAGACGGGGCGACGTGATGAGTTCGTCCAGCAAGCCACGCCGGTCGAGCGCCTCGATCGACGGCGTCGACAGGCCGCGCATGCCGAACGGCAGCCGTTTTAACGCCGAGTCCGGATCGGCGGCCCGTTCCAGGATCAGGACCGAGCAGCCGGCCAGGGCCAGTTCGCAGGCCAGGAACAGGCCGACCGGCCCGGCGCCGGCCACGATCACGTCATGGGCAGGGGAATGAGATGGGGTGGTCATGCCGCGCACGATAGCGGCCCAGGCACGCGCGGGCTTGTAAAAACGCGACAAAACGGAACGAAACGCGACAAGCCGGGACGGAACGCGCGCCAGCCTATTTGCCAAGCTGGCGATGTCGCGCGAACGCCGCCGGCGTCATGCCGCTGTAGCGTTTGAATTCGCGGCTCAGATGCGACTGGTCGGCATAGCCCAGCTCTTGCGCCAGCGCGGCCAGGTCGGGCTTCGATTCGTGCCAGAGACGGTTGCGCGCCTGTTCGAAGCGGATCAGGGCGGCGACGTCCTTCACCGTATGCCCGGACGATTGCTTGAATTTGCGCTCGAGCGTGCGCACCGTCGCATGCGCCGCCGCGGCTGCCTGGCTGACCGGCAGCTTGCCTTGGCTTGCCCGCAGCGCCATGCCGGCGCGCGCCGCGGTGCCGTCGATCGCCGGACGCGGCAACGCGTCCAGCAGAGCGCGCTCGAGCTCGGCCAGCGCGGCGTCGATGCGGCCTGCCTCCACGTGCGCCGCCAGGCGCGGCTGCAAATCGGCAAGCGGATGCGCCACCGGCATGATCGGGACCCCCCCAGCGTCGGCCGGCGTCAAGCCGAGCAGCGCGAACACGGCCCAGGGAAAGCAGCGGATGCCGAGGATTTCCAGCTGTGCTCCAGCTGCGACCGTGAAAGGCTGGTCGAGCAGCCCGACCATGAAAGGCGATGGCAGGTCGCACCATGAACCGGCATACGACACCTTGCACGCACCGAAACAGAAGACGATCTCGGCATACCCATCCGGCATGACGTCGAACGAGGATGGCCCGGCGCCGCCCTCTCTTCTGTTGTACCAGAAGCATCGAACGGCGTCGCGCAAGGCTGCGGGCGGGGCGAATTCCTGATGGTGCATATCGCCTATGATCGCACTGAATTGTGTCGTATGCCCAAAAAATGGGCGCAAAACCGGCCGAAAAAGCCCGAATGGCGGGCGGGAACGGCGGCGGTGGCTTACAATAACGGTTTGCGTGCGAGACGTTCTCGCGATCGCCGCCTTTGCGGCAGTAAGTTGAAGCTGTACCTATCCTGCAAGCCGATCGGTAAGTCCTTGATTTAATTATTTAAATCTTATGGGGCTGGCATCTAAACACCGAGGGCTCCCTAGTTGCGTCCGCAATTTTGGGGTAAAAATCAAACAACTATCTTGTTAAAAGCTCAGGACTAACACGTCCAGGTCAGCGTCTCTGCTGATTCGGATTGGGTTAAAGCTGCGCTACCGCCTCACAAGGGCTCGCAATATGTTGTTTCTCTACGACAAGTTCGAAAATCTAAAACTAGTTCAGAGCCTCAGTTCCTACCGAGGGATTCAAGGCAAAGTAACTCCCGCCTTATTATCAGGATGGGTCAACTAGATCGTGCAAGTTCTGCGATGCCTTGTCACACCTCTGTTGCCGATCCGGCGATAGGGAGCTGTGACCGGGTGTACGACCACCTGTCACCTAATTGGACATGCGTCTCTGGCAACGGAGAGGTGTGAAGCTCCGATGACAATGTACCCCCGTGAAAACGGCGTTCCCCCACGCGAGTGAGAGAACGGAAACTGCTAGCAGAAAGGCGGTGAGGGGCTAGGTGAGGCTGCACGGGTAACGTAATGTGAACTGACGGTTGAACCCTCGTGATTATTGACAGGCCCAATCTGCTGGCGGCCTGGACCAAAACGGTACGTGGTTGGATGTCCCTGTGCAAACTGGGGACACGTCGTCCAAAGAACCACCGGGGGATAGTCAGACCCTAAACAGTCATGTGCGGCGCAGTAGGGCCGTGCTGGTGTCGCAGGAAACGTCGTAAGCCCGACTCGCCGCCTGTCTCAGAACATCGAGATAGGCAAGCAACCCGTAAGGGAAGCCCATGGCGGAGCGGGTATGGGAGGATGGAGAAAGCGAATGCCGACTTGTAATCGGTCGGATAGAGATTCAAAATTTGTCTCGACGTGAAAGCGTGCAGACTTCCATCTGGTGTAATAGTCGTCAACGATCACATAGACTACAAGTAGTTCTATTTCTACCAACCCCGAAGGGATGCAGTTTTCCCTTCGGGGGAAATTGCGTCCTCGGCGGGTATAACAACTACGACGAGGTTCAGCAATGAAAGTAATCGAATGCAATGCAATCGGTTCTGCGTCCTCGGACGTTCCTACCGAGTGGGTCGCCATTGATTGGCGGCGCGTTCAGAAGAACGTAAGAGTCATGCAGATCCGTTTAACGAAGGCAACACAGGAAGGCAACTGGCGTAGGGTGAAATCCTTGCAACGGTGGCTGACCCGCTCGTTTAGTGCGAAGGCACTGGCAGTTAAACGAGTGACAGAAAATCAAGGCAAACGCACCGCAGGCGTGGATCAGCAGTTGTGGGACACGCCCTCGCAGAAGTTTGCGGCAATTGCGCAGTTGGAGAAGCGCCGGTATCGACCCCTGCCTCTACGGAGGGTCTATATCCCCAAGCCGAATGGGAAAGAACGTCCTTTGGGCATTCCGACCATGAAGGATCGAGCCATGCAAGCGCTGCATCTGCTAGCTCTTGATCCGGTACTCGAAACGGTGAGCGACCCGAACTCCTATGGATTTCGGAAAAGCCGTTCGACGGCAGATGCGATGCAGCAGATTTTTCTCCGATTGCGCCAGGAAACATCGGCGCGATGGGTGTTAGATGCGGACATCGAGGGCTTCTTTGATAACATCAACCACGACTGGCTGATCCGCCATGTTCGCATGGATAAAACGATCCTTCGGAAGTGGCTGAAATCCGGAGTAGTAGACCGGACGCAATTGCTGGCAACCACGGCGGGAACGCCGCAGGGTGGCATCATTAGCCCTGCATTGGCAAATTGGACGCTGAATGGGCTTGAGGTGGAGCTTCTAAGGCACCTCGGTACAAGATTTGGCAAATCGAAGGTCGAGAAGCTGAAAGTCGGTGTTGTGCGATACGCGGATGATTTTGTAGCGACCGGCGGCTCGAAAGAGTTGCTAGAGACAGAAATCAAGCCATGGATTGAAGCGTTCCTTGCAATTCGGGGATTGCGTCTTTCTCAGGCTAAAACGAGGATCGTACACATCGACCAAGGTTTTGACTTCCTGGGGTGGAACTTCCGGAAATATCAGGAAAAACTGCTCATTAAGCCAAGTAAGAAGAACGTTAGCGCGTTCTACGAAAAGCTGAGGAAGACGATCGGAGAACGTCTGATGGTAAAGCAAGAGGACTTGATCCGACTGCTGAACCCAATGCTACGGGGCTGGGCGCAGTATCACAGCACCGTAGTTGCCAAACGAGTTTTCTCGCGCATGGAGTCGTTGCTGAATTGGCGGCTCCTGCGGTGGGCCAAACGCAGGCATCCGAACAAGAACGCTGGCTGGATTCGCAAGAAGTATTGGCGGACCATCGGCGGTCGAAACTGGGTGTTTGCTGCGGATGTCGTCACAAGGGAAGGTGACAAAGAGGTAATGGAACTGTACCCGCTTGCGGGAACTCCTATTAAGTACCACAAGAAGATCAAGGGGGACTTTCATCCCTACGATCCGCAATGGGAAGCGTACGGCGAAGCTCTGCGGCAGGAGCGCATGTTGAAGAACATGCGCTACCGAAAGCAATGGGCAACGTTGTACATGGAACAACGCGGCTTGTGTGCGCTGTGCGGATGCGAGATGGACATGGAGACTGGATGGCACGACCATCACATTGTCTACCGTGTGGCCGGGGGCAGCGATGCCCTTGAAAATCGCGTATTATTGCACCCAAATTGTCACACCCGAGTGCACAGCCTTAATCTGCAAGTTGTGAAACCGGTTCCTGCGTAGGAACTTTTATTATGCTTGAGCCGTGTGCGGTGAAAGTCGCAAGCACGGTTCTTAGGGGGGAGGGGTTCTGGTAACAGGCCCTTCCTACCCTCCACGTCACCTTCATCAAGCAATGTCCACCACCAACGCTCCCATCGTGACCGAATCGGCCTACCTGACGCTGCACTATCGTCTCGCCGACGCCGACGGCAACGATATCGTCACCACCTTCGGCAGCACGCCCGCCACGCTGATGCTGGGCCAGGGCCAGCTCGCGCCTGCCCTCGAGCAGCGCCTGCTCGGCCTGGAAGAGGGCACGCACACGACTTTCGAGCTGGGTCCGGAAGAAGGTTTCGGACCGCGCAACCCCGAGCTGATCCAGACGGTGTCCAAGAAGATGCTGGACGAGAATTCCGAGCTGGATGCCGACTACCAGGTCGGCGACCTGGTCGATTTCGCCGCGCCGGGTGGTGGCCGCTTTGCCGGCGTGCTGCGCGAACTGCGCGCCGACTCGGCCGTGTTCGACTTCAACCATCCGCTGGCGGGCCAGGCCCTGAAATTCGAAGTCCAGCTGATTTCCGTGCTGTAAGCCGTACCCAAGTTCATTCACAAGAGCCCATCCTGTTCATGGAAAACGAGATCCTGTTAGCCCAGCCGCGCGGCTTTTGCGCCGGCGTCGACCGCGCGATCGAAATCGTCGAGCGCGCCCTGCGCCAGTTCGGCGCGCCGATCTACGTCCGCCACGAAATCGTCCACAACGCCTACGTCGTCAACGACCTGCGCACCAAGGGCGCGATCTTCATCGAAGACCTGGACGACGTCCCGCCCGGCAATACGCTGGTGTTCTCGGCCCACGGCGTGTCCAAGGCCGTGCGCGAGGAAGCCGAGTCGCGCGGCCTGAAGGTGTTCGACGCGACCTGCCCGCTGGTGACCAAGGTGCACGTCGAAGTCGGCAAGATGCGCAAGCAGGGCGCCGAGATCATCATGATCGGCCACGCCGGCCACCCGGAAGTGGAAGGCACGATGGGCCAGGTCGAAGAGGGCGAGGAAGGCATGCACCTGGTCGAGACCGTCGAGGATGTCGAGAAGCTGCAGGTCGCCAATCCGGACCAGCTGGCCTACGTCTCGCAGACTACGCTGTCGGTCGACGATACCTTCGAGATCATCGCCGCGCTGAAGAAGCGATTCCCGAACATCATCGAGCCGAAGAAGGGCGACATCTGCTACGCCACCACCAACCGCCAGGACGCCGTGAAGTTCATGGCGCCCCAGGTCGAGGTGGTGATCGTGGTCGGCAGCCCGAACAGCTCGAACTCGAACCGCCTGCGCGAAGTCGCCGAGAAGAAGGGCACGCCGGCCTACATGGTCGACAATGCCGCCGCCATTGACCCAAGCTGGATCGCCGGCAAGAAGCGCATCGGCGTGACCGCCGGCGCCTCGGCGCCTGAAGTGCTGGTGCAGGCCGTGATCGACCGCCTCAAGCAGCTCGGCGCCGCCAGCGTGCGCGCGCTCGAGGGTGTGGAAGAGCACGTGACCTTCCCGCTGCCGAAAGGCCTGGAAGGCGGCGGCAAGGCGCCGTCCAGCGAAGAGGCGGTGGTTTGACCTTCCTGGCATGAGCACGTTCGACACGATTCCTCTCGAGTTCTTCCAGGACTACCCCGAACCCGGCGTCAATTTCATCGACGTCGGCTGCATTTTCGATAACCCGCTGCACTGGCAGCTGGCGATCGACGGCCTGTATGAAAAGACGGCCGCGCTGGATTTCGATTTTTTGCTGGCGATGGACGCGCGCGGTTTCATGATCGCCGGCGCGCTGGCGTACAAGCGCGCAATCGGTTTCGCGATGGCCAGAAAGCCGGGCCGCCTGCCGGGCCATGCGATCAGCGTCGACTACCGGCGCGAATACGGCAGCGCGACCATCGAGCTGCAGCCGGAGCGCATCCGCGGCCGGCGCGTGCTGATCGTCGACGACGTGCTGGCCACCGGCGGCACGATCGAGGCGGCGGCGACGCTGTTGCGGCGAATCGGCAAGGACGTGGTCGGCGCAGCGGCGCTGTTCGACGTCGCGTTCTTCCAGGACAAGCGCGATTTGAGCATGCCGGTGGTGACGCTGCGCGACGTTTGAGTGCAGACGGCGCGCCTCCCTGGTGCATGGCGGCCCTCGCAGCGCACGGCGCCGGTGATTTCGCCCGCCTCGTAAATTTCCGATATTACTTTTGCTAAAACCTCGCTATGATGATGGCGCTCGGATTTTGTCTTGTCGCATGAGCAAGCGATAAGACGCGCAACAGACACTGTCAGGCCAAGAGCGGCATCCGGATCGGTCCGGATGCCGTTTTTTTTGAAAAGGAAACACGGCAAACCATGGAAACATTTGTCCAGCAGATCCTGAACGGACTGGTCTTGGGCAGCATGTATGCGCTGATCGCGCTCGGGTACACGATGGTGTACGGCGTGCTGAACCTGATTAACTTCGCCCACGGCGACGTGCTGATGATCGGCGCCATGGTCGGCTTGACGATCATCAAGCTGCTCAACGCCCACTTTCCCGGCTTGCCGGGCGGCGTGCAGCTGGCGATCGCGATCGTCGGCGCGATGCCGGTGGCGATGCTGGTCAACGTGGCGATCGAGCGCATCGCCTACCGCCGCCTGCGCAACGCGCCGCGCCTGGCGCCTTTGATCACGGCGATCGGCGTGTCGATCCTGCTGCAGACCTTCGCGATGATGATCTGGGGCCGCAGCCCGCTGCCGTTCCCGCAGCTGCTGTCGTCGGACCCGATCACGATTGGCGGGGCGGTGATCTCGCATACCCAGGTGCTGCTGCTGGTGCTGGCGGCCGTTGCCATGGCCGCGCTGGTGTTCCTGGTCGAAAAGACCAAGATGGGCCGCGCCATGCGCGCCGTCGCCGAGAACCCGCGTGTGGCCGGCCTGATGGGCGTCGATTCGAACCGCGTGATCGTCTCGACCTTCGCCATCGGCGCCGCCCTCGCGGCCGTGGCCGGCGTGATGTGGGGCGCGAATTACGCCTCGATCCAGTTTGCCATGGGCACCGTGCCGGGCATGAAGGCCTTTTCGGCGGCGGTGCTGGGCGGTATCGGCAATATCTACGGCGCCATGATCGGCGGGATTGTGCTGGGCATTATCGAGAGCCTCGGCGCCGGCTACATCGGCGACCTGACCGGCGGCTTCCTCGGCTCGAACTACCAGGACATCTTCGCCTTCATCGTGCTGATCCTGGTGCTGACCGTGCGGCCGTCCGGCATCATGGGCGAGCGCGTGGCGGACCGCGCGTAAAGGGGAATCAAACGTGGCTCTCCTGACTTTTGATACGACGCACAAGCCGCGCCAGAGCTACGCCAGCATGGCCGTGCTGCTGGCGGCGATGATCGCGTTCCCCTTCATCGCCAGCCAGTTCGGCAATTCGTGGGTGCGCATCCTGGACATGGCCCTGCTGTACATCATGCTGGCGCTGGGCTTGAACATCGTGGTCGGCTTTGCCGGCCTGCTCGACCTGGGCTACATCGCCTTTTTCGCGGTCGGCGCCTATTTGACCGGCCTGCTATCGTCGCCGCAGTTCGCCGCTTTGCTGGAATCGGTGGTGAATTATTCGCCGGCGCTGGGTGACGCGCTGGTCAAGCTCTTTGGCGAGCAGATCCACCAGGACGGCATCCACCTGTCGGTGTGGTTCATCGTGCCGCTGGCGGGCCTGGTCGCGGCGCTGTTCGGCGCGCTGCTGGGCGCCCCGACGCTGAAACTGCGCGGCGACTATCTCGCCATCGTGACGCTGGGCTTCGGCGAGATCATCCGGATCTTCATGAACAACCTGAACGATCCGATCAATTTCACCAACGGCCCGCAGGGCATCAACCTGATCGACCCGATCCGCATCTTCGGGGTATCGCTGGCGGGCGAGGCGGGCTCGAAAGCCACCGTGCATCTCGGGCCCTTGAGCATGCCGTCGGTGAACGCCTACTATTTCCTGTTCCTGCTGCTGTGCATTGTCACGATCTTCATGACCGGCCGCCTGCAGCACTCGCGCCTGGGCCGGGCCTGGGTGGCGATCCGCGAAGACGAGATCGCCGCCAAGGCGATGGGCATCAATACGCGCAACGTGAAATTGCTGGCGTTTTCGATGGGCGCCTCGTTCGGTGGCGTGGCCGGCGCGATGTTCGCGGCTTTCCAGGGATTTGTTTCTCCCGAATCGTTCTCGCTGACCGAGTCGATCGCCGTGCTGGCGATGGTGGTACTGGGCGGTATCGGCCACATCCCCGGCGTGGTGATGGGTGGCGTACTGCTGGCGGCGCTGCCGGAAGTGCTGCGCCACGTGGTCGAGCCGGCCCAGCAGGCGTTGTTCGGCAAGGTCGTGATCGAGGCCGAAGTGCTGCGCCAGCTGCTGTACGGCCTGGCCATGGTCGTGATCATGCTGTACCGCCCGGCCGGCCTGTGGCCGTCGCCGAACAAGGAAGACCGCCCGGCGGCAGCCCTGGCCAAGGAAGAAGCCGAAGAGGCCGAGGAGAGCCAGGCATGAGCAATGCATTGCTGAACATTTCCGGTGTCAACAAGCGCTTCGGCGGCCTGCAAGCCTTGACCGACGTGCGCATCCAGATCGCGCACGGGCAGGTCTACGGCTTGATCGGCCCGAACGGCGCCGGCAAGACGACCTTCTTCAACGTGATCACCGGCCTGTATCAACCGGACACCGGCACCTTCGAGCTCGATGGCAAGCCGTATTCGCCCTCCGCCCCGCACGCGGTGGCCAGGGCCGGCATCGCGCGCACCTTCCAGAACATCCGCCTGTTCGGCGAGATGAGCGCGCTGGAAAACGTGATGGTCGGGCGCCACGTGCGCACGCACCAGGGCGTGTTCGGCGCGATCTTCCGCCATGGCGCCGCACGCCGTGAAGAAGCGGCGATCCGCGCGCGCGCGCAGGAGCTGCTCGATTTCGTCGGCATCGGCGAGTATGCCCATCGCTCGGCGCGCACGCTGTCGTACGGCGACCAGCGCCGCCTCGAGATCGCGCGCGCGCTCGCGACCGATCCCAAGCTGCTGGCGCTGGACGAGCCGGCCGCCGGCATGAACGCCACCGAAAAGCTGGCGCTGCGCGAGTTGCTGATCAAGATCCGCGATGCCGGCATCACGATCCTCTTGATCGAGCACGACGTGAAACTGATGATGGGCTTGTGCGACCGCATTTCGGTGCTCGAGTACGGCAAATTGATCGCGGAAGGCTTGCCGGCCGAGATCCAGAAGAACCAGGCGGTGATCGAGGCCTACCTGGGTGGAGCAAATGGATAATGAGTGAAATTGTTCTCGAGATCGCCGGCCTGAAGGTGGCGTACGGCGGCATCAAGGCCGTCAAGGGCATCGACCTGGAAGTGCGGCGCGGCGAGCTGGTCACGCTGATCGGCGCCAATGGCGCAGGCAAGACGACGACGCTGAAAGCCATCACCGGCACGCTGCCGGCCTGCAAGGTCGAAGGCACGATCTCCTATCTTGGCCAGGCCCTGGGCAGCGCCAAATCCTTCAAGCTGGTGCAGCAGAAACTGGCCATGGTCCCGGAAGGGCGCGGCGTGTTCACGCGCATGACCATCCACGAGAATTTGTTGATGGGCGCCTACACGCGCGACGACAAAGCCGGCATCGACGCCGATATCGACAAGTGGTACGCCACCTTTCCGCGTCTCAAGGAGCGCTCGGGCCAGCTGGCCGGCACGCTGTCGGGCGGCGAGCAGCAGATGCTGGCGATGGCGCGCGCGCTGATGTGCCATCCGACGCTGCTGCTGCTGGACGAGCCGTCGATGGGCCTGGCGCCGATCATGGTCGAGAAGATTTTCGAGGTGATCCGCGACGTGTCGAAGCAGGGCATCACGATTCTGCTGGTCGAGCAGAACGCCAAGCTGGCGCTGCAGGCGGCGCATCGCGCGTACGTGATGGAATCGGGCGCGATCACCATCAGCGGCCCGGCGCGCGACATGCTGGACGATGCGCGCGTGCAGGCGGCTTATTTGGGTGAATAAGCTGGGTGAATAAGCTGGGTGAATAAAGTTGGGTAACTAAGCTGCGTCAATGCGCTGGCCGATGCGGCCGCTGCAAAACAAACGGCCCGGACCGCGTTATGCGATCCGGGCCGTTGTATTTGAAACCGGATGAAACGGATTGAAACTTAAGCAGCGGCAGCCGAGTTGGCGGCGGCGCCGGCCTGGCGCGAAGCCTGGGTGAACTGCGACACGGCGGCGTTCAGGTTCGATTCCATCGCTTCGACCGCCTGCTTGGTGGTCTTGCTGAACTGCTCGTAGCCGGCGTTGGCGTTGCTGATCGCGGTTTTCAGGGCCGACACGTAGGTTTCCGAACCGGCCGGGGCGTTCTTGGTCACTTCGTCGACCAGCGAGATCACCTTGCGGTTGACTTCAGAGAACTGGCTCTCGGCGGCGCGCGAGAACTCGGCGCTGGTGTCGGCGGCGATGGTGGCCAGCTGGCGGCCGTACGACATGGCTTTCTCGGCGTTCGGCTGGGCTTGCGAAGCGCTCAGCGAAAAGAATTCCTGGGCATCCTTGGCGCCCAGCAGCTGGCGCGCGGTTGCCGAGGAGCCTTCGATAGCGGCCTTGGCGGTGCTGATGTTCAGGTCCACCAGCTTTTCCATGCCTTCGAACGTCTTGGAGGTCAGGGCCGACAGCATGGCGAATTGGGATTCGAGATTGCTTTTGGTCGCGGTCGAAAACTGCTCGGGGAATGCAAACATGTAGTTCTCCATTAATGGATGGGGTATGGAATGCTTTTGGACCGGTACAGCAGGTTGTGTATTTGATGTGACACGGCGGATTGTGCGCCGCAACATGTCCAATTTTACTGCCTTGAGATTATGCGTCAAGCACTTTTGACGCGGCGCACAACACTAATCAATTGCATTGCGATATATCAACGGAAGCAATCGTTTTCCTGCAAATATATTTGCGCCGTTACAACGCTTCTCCCGTAAACGCGGCTCGGCGATGCACTTGCAGCGCATGCTAGACTTGGCCGGTCCGATCACACCAGGAGCGCCGATGATTACCAGCCCTCAGCAGCAGGCAGTGGACGACGCCATCGTCGCGCGCCGCTCGATCCGCGCCTTTTTGCCGACGCCGGTCGCGCGCGAAGACATCGAAGCCATTCTCGAGGTGGCTGCGCGCGCGCCGTCCGGCACCAATACCCAGCCATGGAACGTGCACGTGCTCACCGGCGTCGCCAAGGCCGGCTTGAGCGAGGCTATCCTGGCAGCCTACCGCGACCCCGAGCAGGCCAGGCAGCATACCGAGGAATATGCCTATTACCCGCGCGAATGGGTGTCACCCTTCATCGAGCGCCGGCGCAAGGTCGGCTGGGATCTGTATGCGCTGTTGGGATTGCAACGCGACAACAAGGCGGGGATGGCGGCCCAGCACGGCCGCAACTACGCCTTCTTCGACGCCCCGGTCGGGCTGATCTTCACCATCGACCGCGTGATGGAGCAGGGCTCGTGGCTCGACTATGGCATGTTCCTGCAAAACATCATGATTGCGGCGCGTGCGCGCGGGCTCGACACTTGTCCGCAGGCGGCGTTCACGCAATTTCACCGCATCATCGCCGAGCAGCTGGGATTGCCGGCCGAGCAGATGGTGGTATGCGGCATGGCGCTCGGCTGGGCCGACCCGGACAAGATCGAGAACACGCTGGTGACCGAGCGCGCGCCAGCCGCCACGTTTGCGCGCTTCATGGACTAGCACGCTATACTTGTCGACTGAATGCTCGCGCCAAGCTGTTGAATCGTCAAGAGATTTCTGCAACGCATGAAAATTGCGCTGTAGCAAATTCGTGGCGCGAGTGTTACATTCTCTTGTACTGCACTCATCTTCCGCTACACTGCTTTCAAGTACTCATCAGTTTGCGTCCAGGGATTTCCAAATGCTAAAGCTCGCGTTGGCTGCCGCCATGTCCATGCTGCTCGTGCTCGAACCGACCGTCGCCGAGGCCAAGACCCGGCGCCACCACGCGGTCAAGCGCTCCACGGCCCAGGTTGCCGTACTTGCCAAGATCAAGCCGGACAATAACGGCGACCAGCTAGTGCGCCGCGTCGTCAAGGTGCATGGCAAGCGCCGCGTGGTCTACGAGCGCGTGCGCCGTGCTGCCCCGGTGGCGGTCGCGGCGGCCGCGCTCAGTGCGGGCGAGCTTGCCGGGCTGAACCGTATCCAGGATTCGCTCGGCCTGCGCTCGAACGTCGCCTTCGTGATGGATCAGCAGACCTCGGAAGTCCTGTACGACAGGAATTCCACGGTGGCGCTGCCGATCGCATCGATCACCAAGCTGATGACCGGCTTGCTCGTAGTGCAGTCGCAACTGAATCTCGATGATGTCCTGGCCATCACCGACGACGACGTCGACCATCTGAAATTCAGCAGCTCGCGCTTGCCGGTCGGCACCCGCATGACCCGTGGCAACCTGCTGCATATTGCACTGATGAGCTCGGAAAACCGCGCCGCCTCGGCACTCGGCCGCAATTACCCGGGCGGGCGCGAAGCCTTCGTCGCGGCGATGAACGCCAAGGCGCATGAACTCGGCATGAACGATACGCATTACGTCGATTCGAACGGCCTGTCGAGCCAGAACGTGTCGAGCGCGCGCGACCTGGCCAAGCTGGTCATGATCGCCCATCAGGAACCGCTGCTGCGCCAGTACACCACCGACCCGAGTTACGTGGTGCAGGCCAACGGCCGTCAGATGCAGTACCACAACACCAACTACCTGGTCGCGATGCCGGACTGGAACATCGGCTTGCAAAAGACCGGTTTCATCAACGAAGCCGGACGCTGCCTGGTGATGCAGGCCACGATCCAGGGCCGCAACGTGATCATGGTGTTCCTCGACTCGAAGGGCAAGATGTCGCGCACCGCCGATGCCGGACGCATGCGCAAGTGGCTCGAGGCGATCAAGCCGCCGACCATCCCGGCCAGCGCGGCCGGCGGCGTGCCGGTGACGGTGTCGGCGGCGACGGCGGCGCCGCTGGTGCATTAATCAGATCAAGGTCTCCGGATCCGGAGACCTCAAGCTCCCGACAGCGGCCGATGCCCCAGCGTCGCCGAGATCTGCACCGCAGTGCCGACCAGGTCCTCCAGCCATTCGTCCTGCAGGCGATCGGCCGGCGCCGAGATCGACAGGCCGGCCACCAGCTTGCCGCTGTCGTCATGGATGCCGGCCGCCATGCAGCGCACGCCCAGTTCCAGTTCCTCGTTGTCGCGCGCATACCCGCGCGCGCGCACCAGCGACAGCTCGCGCTCCAGGCGCGCCAGGTCCGTGATCGAATTCTTGTTGTGGCCGGCCAGCCCGGTGCGGGTGGCGTAGGCGCGGATCGCCTTCGGTTCGTCGACCGACAGGAACAGCTTGCCGGTCGAGGTCAGGTGCAGCGGACCGCGCCCGCCGATCGCGCGCACCACCTGCATCCCCGAGCGCTCGGAAAAGGCGCGGTCGATGTAGACGATCTCGTCGCCCTGGCGGACCGACAGGTTGACCGTCTGCTTGGTCTTGTTGTGCAGTGCACGCATGAGGTCGACCGCCGCTTCGCGCACCGACAGCCGGCTCTTGACCACATTGCCCAGTTCCAGCAGGCGCATGCCGAGACGGTAAGTGCCGGGCTCGACGCGGTCGACGAAGCGCGTGACCACCATGTCGTTCAGGATCCGGTGCGCCGTCGAGGGGTGCAGCCCGGATACCTTCGACAATTCCTTGAGGCTGACCGGGTCCGGATAACTGGCCAGGGCATCCAGCAAGGCGACCATGCGTTCGATCACCTGGATGGAAGTTTTCGCCGGTTCGGGAGTTTCCATTTTCATGATGTGGTTGGTGCAGTGCGGTATATATCTCTACTTTATACCATAATGTGAAAAAAATTGGTAATTCACACAGGATGTGTCGCGTCCGAGCCGAACAATGCGGGCATAATGGCAATCTTGTAAACCTCGACACGACCATGGATCAAGCCAGCAGCGAATTCAAAAGCAAGGGTGGACTCAAGCGCATCGCCAGCGCGTTGCGCTATTCGATCGACGGGTTTCTTCATGCCTGGCGCAACGAGCACGCGTTCCGCCAGGAACTGATGGTGGCGCTGCCGGCGGCGGTGGTGGCCTTGCTGCTGAAGATATCGGCCTTCGAGAAGCTGGCCTTGATCCTGGTCCTCGGGCTGGTGCTGCTGGTCGAGCTGATCAACGCGTCGATCGAAGCCGTGGTCGACCGCGTCTCGCTGGAGCGCCATCCGCTGTCCAAGGCCGCCAAGGACCTGGGCAGCGCGGCGGTGGCCCTGGCGATCGCGATGGCGGCTTCGACCTGGGCCGTCGTCCTGTACAACCGGTTTTTCTAATCCATTCAAGGAGAACACATTATGACTTTACGCCTGGGCGACACCGCGCCGGACTTCGAGCAGGATTCGAGCACCGGCCGCCTCCGCTTCTACGACTGGGCCGGCGACTCGTGGGTGGTGCTGTTCTCGCACCCGGCCGACTTCACGCCGGTGTGCACGACCGAGCTGGGCCTGACCGCCAAGCTCAAGCCGGAATTCGACAAGCGCAACGTCAAGGCGATCGCGCTGTCGGTCGATCCGGCCGACAAGCACAAGGAATGGATCAAGGACATCGAAGAGACCCAGCAGACCGTGGTCGGCTTCCCGATCATCGCCGATGCCGATAAAACGGTGTCCGAGCTGTACGACATGATCCACCCGAACCAGTCGGCCACTGCCACCGTGCGCTCGCTGTTCGTGATCGACCCGGCCAAGAAAGTGCGCCTGATGATCACCTACCCGATGAGCACCGGCCGCAACTTCGACGAAGTGCTGCGCGTGATCGACGCGCTGCAGCTGAGCGACGGCTACACGGTCGCGACGCCGGGCAACTGGAAGGATGGCGACGACGTCATCATCCCCTTGAGCGTGCAGGACCCGGCCCAGCTGCAGCAGAAATTCCCGAAGGGTTATACGGCGCCGCGTCCCTACCTGCGCCTGACGCCGCAGCCGAACAAGTAAGCCGGCAACGTGCGAACAGTCTCCGCATAAGCAAATAAGGAAGCTGTCGTTTGCTTTGCGGTGGAGCCCCTTTACCCTTGGCTCACACTGAGGGTAAAGCATGTCGATTACATATATTCTGTCGGGATTCGCCGTTGGCCTGCTGGTCGGCATGACCGGGGTCGGCGGCGGGTCGCTGATGACGCCGCTGCTGACCTTGCTGTTCGGGGTCGCGCCGTCGGTCGCGGTCGGCACCGATCTCGCGTTCGCTTCGCTCACCAAGAGCGCCGGCACGCTCACGCACCGCGCGCGCGGGACCGTGCAATGGACAGTCGTCGGCCGCCTGTGCGCGGGCGCATTGCCGGCTGCGCTCGTCGCCACGCTGGCGCTGCATCATTTCGGCCCCCTGAACGCCGCCATCGGCGGCATCATCCGTTATTCCATCGCCAGTTCCGTGCTGCTGACCGTGGTCGCGATCCTGTTCCGCAAGCGCATGCTGGGCTGGGTGCACAAGCATCCGGAACGCCAGCTGCAGGGCAGGGCGCTGACCGCCGCCACCGTGCTGGCCGGCGCCGTGCTCGGCACCCTGGTCACGATTTCCTCGATCGGCGCCGGCGCGATCGGCGCGACGCTGCTGGTCATGCTGTATCCCAAGCTCAGCCCCGCCGAAATCGCCGGCACCGACATCGCCTATGCCGTGCCGCTGACCGCGATCGCCGCCTTTGGCCACTGGTGGCTCGGCTCGATCAACTGGATGCTGCTGGTGACCTTGCTGATCGGCTCGGTGCCGGGCATCACGCTCGGTTCCTGGGCCGCGCGCGCCGTGCCCGAGGGTTTTCTGCGCGGCGTGCTGGCGATGACGCTGGCCGGCGTCGCCTACAAGATGATCGCTTGATGACATGCAGGGCGCCCGGCGCCCGGGCTGCCGCCTGACAGCCAGGTCTTCGTGCCGAATCTTATAGCCGAATCTTCTATGCAAATGAAGAACGTATCGTTTGCAATATAAGTAACGCGTGAGATTATTCGGCGTTATTAGAAGAATTGGTAATAAGGCCGCCATGAACATATTCACAAGCCGCAGCAGCGCCAACCGGGTGATCCCCGGTTTCGGGCTCTCGCTCGGCTTCACGATCTTCTATCTCGCGCTGATCGTCCTGATCCCCTTGTCGGCGATCTTCCTCAAGACCTTCACGATGCACTGGGACGCGTTCTGGAGCGCCGTCACCTCGGAGCGCGTGATGGCCTCGTATCGCCTGAGCTTCGGCGCGGCCCTGATCGGCGCGGCGCTGAACGTGGTGTTCGGCGGCATCGTCGCCTGGGTACTGGTGCGCTACCAGTTTCCCGGCAAGCGCATCGTCGACGCCCTGGTCGACCTGCCGTTCGCGCTGCCGACCGCCGTGGCCGGCATCACGCTGACCTCGCTGTACTCCGGCAATGGCTGGATCGGCAAATACCTGGAACCGCTCGGCATCAAGGTCGCCTTCACCCCGCTCGGCGTGGTGGTGGCGCTGACCTTCATCGGCTTGCCGTTCGTGGTGCGCACCGTGCAGCCGGTGCTGGAAGACGCCGAGCGCGAGCTCGAGGAAGCCGCCGCCAGCCTGGGCGCCAGCCCGTGGCAAACCTTCCGCCGCGTGATCCTGCCCGGCATCACGCCGGCGCTGCTGACCGGCTTCGCGCTGGCCTTCGCGCGCGCGACCGGCGAATACGGCTCGGTCGTCTTCATCGCCGGCAACATGCCGATGGTGTCCGAGATCACGCCGTTGTTCATCATCACCAAGCTCGAACAGTACGACTACACCGGCGCCACCGCGATCGCCGTGGTGATGCTGGTCGCCTCTTTCATCCTGCTGCTGGCGATCAACCTGCTGCAAGCCTGGTCGCGCAAGCGCGCCGGCAAATAAGGGAACCCCGATGAGTGCCGTACTCGACAAGATCGACAACAAGCCGGCGGCAAGCAGCGCCGCGCCGCACAAGGCCACCAATACGCTCGAGCCGCGCTGGGTGCGCTATGCCTTGATCACGGTGGCGCTGCTGTTCATGACGCTGTTCCTGTTCGTGCCCCTGGTGGCGGTGTTCACCGAAGCGCTCAAAGGCGGCTGGAACACCTACAAGGACGCCATTTTCGACGACGACGCGCTGGCCGCGATCCGGCTGACACTGCTGGCGGCCGCCATCTCGGTGCCGCTGAACCTGGTGTTCGGCGTGGCGGCCAGCTGGACCATCGCCAAGTTCGAATTCCGCGGCAAGAGCGTGCTGCTGACGCTGATCGACCTGCCGTTCTCGGTCTCGCCGGTGATCGCCGGCCTGATCTACGTGCTGATCTTCGGCGCGCAGGGCTGGATCGGTCCCTGGCTGATGGACCACGACGTCAAGATCCTGTTCGCGGTGCCGGGCATCGTGCTGGCCACCGTGTTCGTGACTTTCCCGTTCGTGGCGCGCGAACTGATCCCGCTGATGCAGGCGCAGGGCAGCGAAGAGGAAGAGGCGGCGCTGGTGCTGGGCGCGTCCGGCTGGGCCACCTTCCGGCGCGTGACGCTGCCCAACATCAAATGGGGCCTGCTGTACGGCGTGATCCTGTGTAACGCCCGTGCGATGGGCGAGTTCGGCGCGGTGTCGGTGGTCTCGGGCCACATCCGTGGCGAGACCAACACCATGCCGCTGCAGGTCGAGATCCTCTACAACGAATACAGCTTCACCGCCGCCTTCGCGATCGCCTCGCTGCTGGCGCTGCTGGCCCTGGTCACGCTGGCGGTGAAAGCCTTCATCGAATGGCGCCTGAACCAGGCGAAAAAGACAACCCGGAGCACTGAAGCATGACGATCGAAGTCCAACACATCCACAAGCAGTTCGGCCAGTTCACGGCCCTGGACGACATCTCGCTGCAGTTCGCCGACGGCGAGCTGACCGCGCTGCTGGGGCCCTCGGGCTGCGGCAAGACCACGCTGCTGCGTTGCATCGCCGGGCTGGAATTCCCGGATGCGGGCCGCGTGCTGCTCGACGGCGAGGACGCATCCAGCCGCCACGTGCGCGAGCGCCAGGTCGGCTTCGTGTTCCAGCACTACGCGCTGTTCAAGCACATGACCGTGTTCGAGAACGTCGCCTTCGGCCTGCGCGTCAAACCGCGGCGCGAGCGGCCGTCCGAGGCGCAGATCCGGGAAAAGGTCAAGCGCCTGCTCGAGCTGGTGCAGCTCGACTGGATCGCCGACCGCTACCCGCCGCAGCTGTCCGGCGGCCAGCGCCAGCGCATCGCCCTCGCTCGCGCGCTCGCGGTCGAGCCGCGCGTGCTGCTGCTGGACGAACCGTTCGGCGCGCTCGACGCCAAGGTGCGCAAGGAACTGCGCCGCTGGCTGCGCCAATTGCACGACGAGCTGCACGTCACCTCGATCTTCGTGACCCACGACCAGGAAGAGGCGCTCGAAGTGGCCGACCAGGTGGTCCTGATGAACAAGGGCCGGGTCGAGCAGCTCGGCACGCCGTCCCAGGTGTACAACCAGCCCGCGTCGCCATTCGTGTACGGCTTCCTGGGCAACGTCAACCTGTTCCACGGCCGCGTCAACGACGGTGTGCTGGCCAGCGGCGACGCCACCTTCGCCGCGCCGCAGTACGCCAACGTGGTCAACGGCGAGGGCATCGCCTACGTGCGTCCGCACGACCTGGACGTCGAGCGCTACGCCCCGGGCCAGGACGGCGTGGTGGTCAAGCTGCGCCGCGCGCACGCGATCGGCCCGCTGGCCCAGCTCGACCTGGAGCGCGCCGACAACGCCCAGATCGTCGAGGCGACCATCCCGAACGAGCGCTTCCGTGAATTGAACCTGCGCGATGGCGAGACCCTGCTGGTCAGGCCGAAGCGCATGCACGTCTTCGTCGATCAAAATGAACAGGGTGGGGGCATATGAATTTCCAGCAGCTGCGTTCGGTGCGCGAAGCCGCGCGCCGCAATTACAACCTGACCGACGTGGCCAACGCGCTGTTCACGTCGCAGCCGGGCGTGTCGCGCCAGATCCGCGAGCTCGAGGATGAACTCGGCGTCGTCATCTTCGAGCGCAACGGCAAGCGCCTGACCGGGCTGACCGATCCCGGCAAGGGCATCCTGAAGATCATCGAACGCCTGCTGGTCGAGGCCGAGAACCTGCAGCAGGCCAGCAGCGAATACGCGGCGCAGGACAGCGGCACGCTGACGGTGGCCGTGACGCACACCCAGGCGCGCTATGCGCTGCCGCAGGTGGTGCAAGCCTTCCGCGCCAGCTTCCCGGGCGTGCGCATCGCCTTGCAGCAGAGCGCGCCGGAACACATCGCCGAATGGGTGCTGTCCGGCCGCGCCGACATCGGCATCGCGACCGAGGGCCTGTCGACCTTCCCCGACCTGGTGTCGTTCCCGTGCTACCGCTGGAGCCACCTGGTGGTGGTGCCGGACGGCCATCCGCTGCTGTCGCAGACACCCCTGAAACTGGCCAACCTGGCCGAGTATCCCCTGATTACCTACGACGTCGGCTTCACCGGCCGCAGCCACATCGACGCCGCGTTCGCCGCCGCCGGCGTGAACCCGGACATCATGCTGACCGCGATGGATTCGGACGTCATCAAGCAGTACGTGTCGCTCGGGATGGGGGTCGGCATCGTCGCCTCGATGGCGTTCGACCACGGGCGCGACCGCGGCTTGCGCGCAATCGAATCGTCGCACCTGTTTGCGCCCAACGTGACGCGCCTGGCGGTGCGCCGCGGCGCTTACCTGCGCGCGTACGCCTACGATTTCATCGAGCGCTTCGCCCAGGGTTTTACGCGCGCCGACGTCGAGAAGGCGGTGCAGGTGGCGCTGGCGGAATAAGTACCCTGATGTGACCGGCGGAGGCGTCAGCGGTGGCCGCCGCCGCCGTGCCCGCCGCCGAAGCCGCCCGCGTGCCCACCGCCAAAGCCGCCACGTCCACCACCGAAGCCGCCGCGACCGCCGCCCCAATGTCCACCGCCCCAGTGACCGCCACCGGGGCGCGGTCCGCCCCATGCGTGACCGCGATTGGCATAGCCGCGATAGTAGCCCGGCGCACCGCGATAGCCGCGGTAGCCGCGGTCGTGGAAGCGGAAATCGAGCGCCAGCCCCGGTCCGAAGTAGCCTGGACCGTAGCCGCCGTAGTAATCGTAGTAGGGATCGCCGTAGGCGTAGCCATAGGCCGGAGAGGCCGGATAAGCCGTCACCGGGGCCGCCGCATAGGCTGGATAGGCGGGATAGGCCGGACCGTAGGTCGCGCAGCCGGATAAGGCAGCGCCCGCGGCCAGCGCGCACGCCCAGCGTGTTGCCTTGGCCAATGTAGGGGTATTCATTGCACGTTCTCCCTGTCCTGTTTCCACTGTATATCGGGGCAGGACGACCGTTTGCAATTGCTTTCGGACGCGGCCGTCCGCCGCCGAAAGGGCGCACGAGGATCGTATTTACGTATCTTTGCGCCGCTTGACTGCGCTTAACGCTGGGCAGAACGACAATCGCTCCCGTTCAACACACGAGAGAGCGCCATGGAACACCAGCACGACAGCCTTGCCGAAGCCCTCGAGCGCATGCTCGCCACCCACGCCAGCCGCCGCAATTCGCTGCGCTGGCTGCTCGCCGGAGCCGGCGCCGCGGCGCTGCCCCTGGCCGGCTGCGGCGCCGGTTCTTCCGACGCGTCGGTCGCCGGCGCAACCATTGCGAGCGCGGCCAGCACGACCAGCGGCACCACGACCGGCACGACCGGCACGACCGGCACGACCGGCACGAGCGCCAGCTGCACCGTCATCCCCGAAGAGACCAACGGCCCGTATCCGGGCGATGGCACCAACAGCAACGGCAGCGGCATCGTCAACGCCCTGACGTTGTCCGGCATCGTGCGCAGCGACATCCGCGCCAGCGTCGCGCCGGGCAGCGCCACCGCGGCCGGCATCCCGATCACGCTGCAGCTGAAGATCGTCAACGTCGGCAGCAGCTGCGCCAGCGCGAGCGGGGCCGCGGTCTACGTCTGGCATTGCGACCGCGACGGCAATTATTCCTTGTATGCGAACGGGCTGACCAAGGAAAATTACCTGCGCGGCGTGCAGGAGACCGATGCCAACGGCGTGGCGACTTTCACCAGCATGTTCCCCGGCTGTTATTCCGGGCGCATGCCGCACATCCACTTCGAGGTCTACCCGAGCCTGGCCAAGGCCACCAGCGCCGCCAACCGCCTGAAGACCTCGCAGCTGGCCTTCCCGATCGCCACCTGCAACGAAGTCTACGCGACCAGCGCCTACGCCAGCAGCGCGCGCAATTTCGCCAACATGAGCTTTGCCAGCGACAACGTGTTCAGCGACGGCACCACGCTCGAGATGGCGAGCGTGAGCGGCGATCCGGTCAACGGCTACGTCGTCACGCTGACGGTGGGCGTGTCGTTCTGAGCGACGCGGCCGGGTCACTGGCCCGGATTGGTCCAGCGTGCATGGATCGCATCGATCTGCGCAATCACCTCGTCGGGCAGCGTCAGGCTTTCAGCGTCGATGTTTTCCTTGAGCTGATCGAGGTTCGTCGCGCCGATGATGGTCGAGGCCACGTTCCAGCGGTTGTAGCACCAGGCCAGCGCCATCTGGGTGGGCGTGAGGCCGTTGGCGCGCGCCAGAGCCGCGTATTCGCGCACCGATTCGAACACGGCCGGACGCAGGTAGCGCGGGCTCCAGGTCGGCGGGAAAATCGTCAGGCGGCCGACCGCCTTCGGATCGTCGATGTACTTGGCGCTCAGCTGGCCGAAGGCGAGCGGGCTGTAGGCCAGCAGGCTGACGTCTTCGCGAAAGCACACCTCGTCCAGTAGCGTGGTCTCGAACGCGCGTGCAGTCAGGTTGTACAGATTCTGGATGGTGGCGATGCGCGGCAGGCCGTGGATTTCGGACTGCTTGATGAATTCCGACACGCCCCACGGGCTCTCGTTCGACACGCCGATGTGGCAAATCTTGCCTTCCTTGACCAGGTCGGCCAGCGCTTCCAATGTTTCCTCGACCGGGATGCCGGGGCGTTCCTTGGAAGGATCAAAGCTGTTCGAACCGAAGATCGGCACGTTGCGGCTCGGCCAGTGCAGCTGGTACAAATCGACGTAGTCGGTCTGCAGGCGTTTCAGGCTCTCGTCGAGCGCCGCGCGCAGGTTGGCGGCGTCAAGGTTTTGCTTTCCGCCGCGGATCCAGGTCTGGTTCGGGTTCGGGCCGGCGGCCTTGGTGGCCAGCACGATGCGGTCGCGCTTGCCGCTCTTCTTGAGCCAGGTGCCGATGAAGCGCTCGGTCGAGCCTTGCGTCTCGGCGCTGGGCGGCACCGGGTACATCTCGGCGGTGTCGACGAAGTTGATGCCGCGCTCCAGGGCGTAATCGAGCTGGCTGTGGGCATCGCTTTCGGTATTTTGCTGGCCGAAGGTCATGGTGCCGAGGCACACGCGCGAGACGGCCAGGTCGGTCCTGCCCAGTTTGTTCATTTTCATTGCCGGTTTCCTTTCTGGGCGCGAAGGGCGTCGGCGCATTCGCGCACCAGCGCCGGACCGCGGTAGATCAAGCCGCTGTACAGCTGCACCAGCTGGGCGCCGGCCTGGATCTTGGCCGCCGCGTCCTGGCCGCGCAGGATGCCGCCCACGCCGATGATCGGGATGGCGTCGCCGACTTCCTTGTACAGGGCACGGATCACGATGTTGGACAGGTCGAACACCGGCGCACCCGACAGGCCGCCTTGCTGGGTCGCGTGGCGCATGCCTTCGACGTCGCGCCGCATCAGCGTGGTGTTGGTGGCGATCACGCCGTCGATGCGATGGCGCAGCAGGGCCGCGCCGATGTCGCGGATCTGGTCGGCGTCGACGTCGGGCGCGATCTTCAGCGCCAGCGGCACGTAGCGGCCGTACTTGTCGGCCAGGCGCGACTGCTCGCCCTTGAGCTGGGCGAGCAGGACGTCGAGTTCGGACGCGTCCTGCAGTTGCCGCAGGTTCTTGGTGTTGGGCGAGGAAATATTGACCGTCACATAGCTCGCGAACGGATACACCGCGCGCAGGCATTCGAGATAATCGTCGGCGGCGCGTTCGATCGGCGTGTCGGCGTTCTTGCCGATGTTCAGGCCGAGCACGCCCTGCTTTTCCTGGTAGAAGCGCGAGGCCTGCACGTTGGCGACGAAGGCGTCGACGCCGCCGTTGTTGAAGCCCATGCGGTTGATGATGGCGCGCGCGGCCGGCAGGCGGAACATGCGCGGCTGCGGGTTGCCGGGCTGCGCACGCGGCGTCACGGTGCCGATCTCGATCGAGCCGAAGCCGAGCGCGGCCAGGCCGTCGATGTAGGCGCCGTCCTTGTCCAGGCCCGCCGCGAGGCCGACCGGGTTCGGGAAGGTGATGCCCATGACCGTGCGCGGGTCCGGCTTCGGCTTCCTGATCGCGCCGGTCAGGCCGAGCCGCTCGGCGCGGCACAGCATGGGCAAGGTCAGGTTGTGGGCCTTCTCGGCATCGAGGGCGAACAGCAGGGGGCGGGCAAGTGGGTACAGGGACATGTTGAGCTGTGTAGGGTTTGGCGACATTTTACCCTGCGCAGTTACGATGTCGCACCTCCCCGTTCAGCCAAATGCATTCAGCGCTCCAGCACGCCCCAGACGCCGTCGATGCGCGCTTCCAGCGGGCGGAAATTGATCTTGTACGCCATCTTCGGGCTCTGCTCGATCCAGTAGCCGAGGTAGACGTAAGGCAGGTTCAGTTCGCGCGCCTGTTCGATCTGCCACAGGACGTTGTAGGTGCCGAACGAGGCGCCTTCGAGGTCCGGATCGAAGAAGGTGTAGACCGAGGACAGGCCGTCCGACAGCACGTCGATGATCGAGACCATGCGCAGCGTGCCGTCCGGCTCGCGGAACTCGACCAGGCGCGTGTTGACCCGGCTTTGCAACAGGAATTGCGCGTACTGGTCGCGGCTGTCCTGGTCCATGCCGCCGCCGACGTGGCGCGTGGTCTGGTAGCGCAGATAGAGCGCGTAATGCTCGTCCGAGAACGACAGGTTGGCCACCGTCGAGATCAGGTTGCCGTGGCGTTTCCAGGCGCGTTTCTGGCTGCGGTTGGGCGTGAAGGACTCGACCGCCACGCGCACCGGAATGCAGGCGCGGCAGCCGTCGCAGTAGGGGCGGTAGGTAAAGATGCCGCTGCGGCGAAAGCCGTTGCGCACCAGCTCGGAATAGACGTCCGCGTTGATCAGGTGGGACGGGGTGGCGACCTGCGAACGCGCCTGGCGCGTATCGAGGTAGCTGCACGGGTAGGGCGCCGTGGTGTAGAACTGCAGCGTCGAAAAAGGCAGATCGTTAAGGTGCGTCATGCAAAGGCTCTCGAGACGACAGGTTTGAGAGCATTGTAGCCAAAGACGCGGGCGCGCACCGTTAGGTGATCAACGGAGGCGCAACTTCCCAGCATGCGATCGGCGGTTCATCGATGGCTTTGCGCAAATGCTCGAGAAAGTCGCGGCGCGAGACCGGAAACGCGCCGAGCGAGGCCAGGTGCCCGGTCTCCTGCTGGCAATCGAGCAGCTTGACGCCGTGCGAGCGCAAAAAGCTGACCAGGTAGGCCAGCGCCACCTTGGACGCGTCCGAGACGCGCGCGAACATCGACTCGCCATAGAACATGCGGCCGATGCACACGCCATACGCGCCGCCGACCAGTTCGCCGTCCAGCCACACTTCCGACGAGTGCGCATGGCCCATGCGCTGCAGTCCGGTGTAGCCGGCGATGATGTCTTCGGAGATCCAGGTACCGGGGCCGTCCTTGCGCGGCGCGGCGCAGGCGCGCATCACCGCTTCGAACGACGAGTCGAAGCGCACGTCCCAACGGCCGCCCTCGATGCGCGAGCGTTCGACCTTGCGCAGGGTTTTTTTCAGGCTGTCGCTGACCTTGAGGCGGTCGGTGTAGAGCACCATGCGCGGGTCGGTGCTCCACCACAGGATCGGCTGGCCTTCGGAAAACCAGGGAAAGATCCCTCTGCGGTAAGCCTGCAGCAGGCGCTGCGGCGACAGGTCGGCGCCGGCCGCCAGCAGCCCGGGCGCATCGGTGGTCAGCGCGGTGGACACGTCGGGGAAGGGCGTATTCGCCTCGAGCCAGGGGATCATGGTCGGTCCGGTGGAAAGGGCAGGGTCAGTCCGGTTGTTCGGGGGCGGGGTCGTCGGCGCGCATGCGGCGCGTGATGTCGCGCGTGTGGAAGCCATGGCCGCCTTCGCCTTCGCGCATGCGCGCGCGGTCGGCGAAGAACAGTTCGAGCGTCGTCACGATGGTCGGGAAGGCCAGCTCGTCCCAGGGGATCTCGTGCTCGGCGAACAGCTGCACGTCGAGGCTCTCGATGCCGGGAGCGAAATCAAGGTCGCGCAGCGTGGCCAGGTAGAACAGGTGGACCTGGTGCACGTGGGCCACGTTGAGCAGCGTGAACAGCTTGCCGAGTTCGACCTGGGCGCCGGCTTCTTCCTCGGTCTCGCGCAGCGCGGCCTCGCCGGTGGTTTCCTCGTTTTCCATGAAGCCGGCCGGCAGCGTCCAGTAGCCGTAGCGCGGCTCGATCGCGCGCTTGCACAGCAGCACTTTCAATTCGCCATCCTGTTCCCATACGGGGATGGAGCCGATCACCATCTTCGGATTCTGGTAGTGGATGGTGCCGCAATTGGTGCACACGTAACGCGGACGGTTGTCGCCTTCGGGGATGGCGACCGTGACCGGAAACGCGCACTCGGAGCAGAATTTCATGGAAAAAAAGGGTGGTGAACTTGCCCTTACTTTACACCGGTTTGCCCCGGCTGTGCCGCCGTCCAGGGGGCGGCCGGAAGCGGGTTTGCCTAAACCGGGCAAGCTCTGTATAATGCGAAGCATCAGACGCGGGGTGGAGCAGTCTGGCAGCTCGTCGGGCTCATAACCCGAAGGTCACAGGTTCAAATCCTGTCCCCGCAACCAAATTCCGAAGCCGTTGATCCTGTTCTGGATCAGCGGCTTTTTCGTTTCTGGCCGCCCCTCCCGGCGCGCTCGACCTGTCGCAAGCTTCGTACTTTTCCACGCAACCTGCGCCGACCAGCCCGGTCGAATCATTGTCGGCTACAACGTCGACACTTCAATGTTCTCTATGTGTTCTCTATGTGGTCTGTATGGATTGCGGAGCTGAACGATGATTACTGTGGAAGACATCAACGAAGCCTGGGGCTGGTGCGGCCTGAATGCGGTGGCGGTGATGGGGGAAAACGCCTTCGGCAAGCTGATCATCCGCGACGAGGACGGCGCCTACTGGCGCATTTCGCCGCAGGACCTGTGCTGCGAACCGGTGGCCGAGGACCGCGCCGCCCTCGACGCCCTGTCGTACAACCAGGAATTCCTGAACGACTGGTACATGCCCGACGAAGTGCACCTGGCCGAATCCATCCTCGGCCCCTTGAGCGCCGGACGCAAGTACTGTCTCAGGATTCCCAGCGCGCTGGGCGGCCGTTACGGGCGCGACAACCTGGCGATGGCGCCCTTGTCCGAGCTGATCCGCTTCTCTGGAGAGGGCGCGCAGCAATTCGAAGGCATCCCACTGCTCAACTGAAGCGCCCAGAACACATCGAGGACACCGATTTGAAACAGGCCGCGGTCATCGGTCTCGCGGACGGTCTTGACGCGCTTGAAGCTGACGACAATCCGCGTCTCGGGCGACGGGGGGCGAGGCTTCGAGCAGTGCCAGGCAGGCGCTGGCTCAAGCGGCGCTCGTATCCAGGCTGGCCCACAGGTAAGCCGCCGCCATGGTCCGGTGTGGACGATAGGCCTGCAGGAATGCCTCGGCCTCGGCGATCGACGGACGGGTCTGGCTGCCGAGCAGGCGGCCGATGGCGCTGCGCACGGCCACGTCGCCGTGCAGCGAGCAGTCGGGGTAGCCGTAGCCGCGCAGCAAGGCGTAATTCACGGTCCAGGGGCCGATGCCCTTGACGGCCAGCAGCCGAGCGCTGACGGCGTCCGGGTCGCCGGACGCCGCGTGCGCCAGATCCGGCGCCAGGTCGAGCGCGCCGTCCGCCACAAGACGCGCCAGGCGCAGCAGCGTCTCGGCTTTTGCACGCGAAAACTTTCGGCTGGTCAGCTGCTCGATGTCGAGGCGGGCCACGTCGACCGCTTCCGGATAGCACCACAAACCGCTCGGATGCGCGCGCCCGGCCTGCTCGATGAAACTGCGGCGCAGCGAGATCGCGAACGGCAGGTTGATCTGCTGGCCGATGATGGCCCAGGTCAAGGCTTCGAACACGGTGGCGGCCTGGATCACGCGCAAGCCGGGCCGGCGTGCAACCAGCGGCGCGAACAGCGTATCGTCGGCGATGAACCGCGCGAACGCGGCCGGGTCGATGCGCAGGCCGAGCATGCCGGCGATGGCCTCGCGCGCACGCGCGGACACGCGTGCGCCGGCAGGTGCGCCCGCGCCGCCGCTGTCCCCAGTGTCGCCAATGTCGACCAGGCACTCGGCCACGCCCGCATCCGCATCGATGCGCACGTCGAGCACGAGCGCCACGCCGTCCAGCAGCACGCCCTTGCGGATGCGCGTGCCCTCGACCCGCTCGCCCAGCGCCTGCGCGTCGCGGCCGTGAAAGGCGAGCGCATCCTGCACCCGGTAGCCGGGCGGCAACGCGATCCTCAAGGCTTCGGCCGTCACTTGCCCGACGCCGCAACGGCGCCCGCGGAACGCTTGATGCGCGGGGTGAAGCCGGTCACCAGTGCGGTGCCGAGCAGCACGATCGGCGCGCCGACCAGCGTGTACCAGCCAACCGTTTCGCCCAGGAACAGCACGCCCCACAGGATGCCGAAGATCGGGTTCAGGAAGGTCACGGTCAGGGCCGAGGCGCTGCCGACTTCGGCGATCAGGCGGAAGTAGACCAGGTAGGCGATGCCGCTGCACAGGATGCCCAGCGCCAGCACGGCGCCGGCGATGCCTGGCGTCGGCGCGCCGCTGGACGGAAAGAACGGCAGCACCGGCAGCACCATGATGGCCGAGCTCCACATCGTGCCGTGCGCGTTGGCGAACGGCTCGACGCTCCTGGCCGAGCGCGCGTACACGCTGGCGATGCCGTAGCACAGTGCGGCGGCCAGCGCGGCCACGGTCGCGAGGCCGGCGCCGGCGCGCGCGGAGACATGGTCGAACCCGACCAGCAGCGCCACGCCGACCGTGCCGAGCACCAGGCCGAGCGCGGTGCGCGCGCTGATCGCCTGGCGTTTCCAGACCGCGCCGACCAGCGCGCCCCACATCGGCGCGGTCGCGTTCAACACCGATTCCAGCGAGGCCGACAGCACCTGCGCACCGTAGGCGAACAGCAGGAACGGCAGCGCCGAATTGAAAAAGCCCAGGATGAAGTAATGCTTCCAGTGCTCGCGCAGCTGCAGTTTCTTGCGCAAGACCAGCCCGACGGCGGCCAGGAACAGGGCCGCCAGCAATACGCGGAACTCGATCAGCACCGCCGGCCCGAGCGTGGGCGCGCTGATGCGCATGAAGAGGAAGGAGCCGCCCCAGATGGCGGCGAGCGAGACCAGGCGAAGCAGATTGGCGGTGTTCATGTCGGCGATGGTGGATGACCCGGCGCGGGCCTGCATCCCGGGTATTGCGGTCGAATCGGGATGCGTAATGGCGAATCTGCAATGATACAAAAGAACCGGGCCGCGAGTGCGGCCCGGTTCGTATCTGGCGGCGCCCAGGTTCAGGGCGCCGGGTTCAGCGTGCTGGATTCAAGGCGTCAATGGCCGCTTGGCGCTGCGCTTGGCCTTGATCTCGGCCTGGGCCTTGTCGATGGCGGCCAGGCGCGGCGCCAGCGCCGGGTGGTTGGCGCCATAGCCGTTCAGCACGCCCGGCGGATAGGTCTCGGCCAGGCGCTTCCAGAACGCCGCCGCGCCGCCCGTGTCGTAGCCGCCGCGCGCGGCCAGGTACAGCCCCAGGCGCGCGGCCGCGGCGTCCATCTCGGGGGGCATCGGTTTGACGCCGCCGCTGCCGATCAGCAGCGAGGTGTCGGGCACGATGCCCTTGAGGTTGTCGATGATGCTGCCGAGCGTGGCGTTGTTGCGCTGCGCCGCCGCGTGGCCGAGGATGTTGTGCGCCATCGTCGTGGCCAGTACGTAGGCCAGTTCGTCGTCGTCGCGGGTGAAATTGATCATGCCGCGCGTGACCAGCACGCGCGAACCGTCGGCGTAGGCGTTGACGTTGTCGGCGTTGCCCAGTTCGATCGCGAAGGCGCAGGCGCGCGTGACGGGGATCGTCAGGTTGCGCTCGTTGCCGCGGCGCTCGATCGTCATCGGCAGGCTGGCGCTCTTGCCGACGATCTGGCCGAAGATGCCGCCGATCTGGCTCAGCGCGCGTTCGCCGGTCGGCGCCGGCTTGCCGGCGGCGGCGATCACCACGTCGCCGTTCTGCAGGCCGGCGCGCGCGGCGCCGCTGCCGGCCAGCACGCCGGTCACCTGCAGGCGATCGTCCATGCCGAAGGCGCGGTGCGCGGCCTCGTTGTAGTCGCCCGGGTAGGACCAGCGGTTCTTGAGCGTGAAGCCGAGCAGGTTGCGCGTCTGGTTCCGGCACAGGTCGGCATTCTGGATCAGCAGCGGCGCGGCGACCTTGTACAGCCGGTCCTGCAGGTTCGCCATCTTGGTCAGCGTCTCGGCCTCGGCGCTCACCTGCGGGCTCAGGGCCGGTGCTTCGGCCGCGCGCGGCGGCATGCCGGGCAGGGCGGGCGCGGGCGCCGGCGACTGGGTCGCGCAGGCCGACAGCAGCAGGGCGAAGCCGGCGCCGAGGATCGGCGATGCGTGCTTTGCAAGACGGCGAATCAAAATCATGTGCTCCTCGCAGGTTGGGGACCTCGCAAACCTACCAAGCTACGGTTGTCGAGGCCCCTTTTGTGTTGTTGGTTTTGTTCGGTGTTGTTTACTGCTTGCCGGTGCTGCCGAAGCCGCCGGCGCCGCGCTCGCTGGCATCGAAATCGTCGACGACGTTGAACGCCACCTGCAGCACGGGCACCACCACCAGTTGCGCCAGGCGGTCCAGCGGCTGCAGCGTGAATGCCGACGCGCCGCGGTTCCAGGTCGAGACCATCAGCTGGCCCTGGTAATCGGAGTCGATCAAGCCTACCAGATTGCCGAGCACGATGCCGTTCTTATGGCCGAGTCCGGAGCGTGGCAGGATCATCGCCGCATAGCCCGGATCGGCGATGTGGATCGCCAGGCCGGTCGGGACCAGTATGGTCTGGCCGGGTTCGAGCGTGAGCGGGGCGTCGATGCAGGCGCGCAGGTCGAGGCCGGCGCTGCCCGAGGTGGCGTAGGCCGGCAGGAAGTCGCGCATGCGCGCATCGAGGATTTTCAGGTCGATGGTTTTCATTCTTGATTCAGGTGATGCAGGGGATTCGGTAGTTCGGATGCGGACTCAAGCCAGCAGCGAGCGCTTCTCCAGGCGCTTGGCGATCTCGGACACCAGCTGGCGCGCCAGCGACAGCTTGCTGGCCTGCGGCAGCGCCGTGTGGCCGCTGTCGTCGAACAGCACGATCGCATTCTCATCCTGCCCGAAGGTTTGTGGGCCGATATTGCCCACGAGCAAAGGAATGCCTTTCTTCTCGCGCTTGACGGCGCCGTATTCGATCAGGTTTTCCGATTCGGCGGCAAAGCCGACGCAATACGGCCAGCCGTTGATCGACGTGGTGGCGGCGACGCTGGCCAGGATGTCCGGGTTCTGCGCGAACGTCAGTTCGGGCGCATGGCCGCCGGCGTCCTTCTTGATCTTGTGGGGACTGACGTTGTCGACGCGCCAATCGGCCACGGCGGCTACGCCGACGAACACGTGCTGGCCCTCGACCCGGTCCATGACCGCGTCCAGCATCTGCCGGGCGCTTTGCACGTCGACGCGGCGCACGCCGTGCGGGACGTCCAGGGCGGTCGGCCCCGACACCAGCGTGACCTCGGCGCCGGCCTCGCGCGCCGCGCGCGCGATCGCGTAGCCCATCTTGCCGGAGGACAGGTTGGTGATGCCGCGCACCGGATCGATCGCTTCATAAGTCGGCCCGGCCGTGATCAGGACGCGCTTGCCCGCCAGGACCTTGGGCTGGAACGCCGCGATCACTTCCTCGAGCAGCTGCTCGGGTTCGAGCATGCGGCCCATGCCGGTCTCGCCGCAGGCCTGGGAGCCGGCGGCCGGGCCGAGGATGCGGACGCCGTCTTCCTTCAGCTGGGCCACATTGCGTTGAGTGGGGGGCTTTTCCCACATCTCGACGTTCATGGCCGGCGCGGCCAGCAGCGGCACCCCGTGCGGGCGCGCCAGGCACAGCGTCGAGAGCAGGTCGTCGGTGGCGCCATGGGCCAGCTTGAACAGGAAGTCGGCCGAGCACGGGGCGACCAGGATCGCGTCGGCGTTGCGCGTCAGGTCGATGTGCGCCATGTTGTTGGGGATGCGGCCGTCCCATTGATCGAGGTAGACGGTGCGCCCGGACAGCGCCTGCATCGTCACCGTCCCGATGAAATGGGTGGCGGCCTCGGTCATCACGACCTGCACCTGCGCACCTTCCTTGACCAGGGCGCGGCACAGTTCGGCGGCCTTGTAGCAGGCCACGCCGCCCGACAGGCCCAGGACGATCTTCTTGCCCTTCAGGTCCATGCTGATTGCTCGCTCAGTGTTGATTCAGTGTTTATTTACGCGGCGCAGTTCGTCGAAGATGAACAGGATCGCGCCGATCGTGATGCCGCTGTCGGCGATGTTAAAGGCCGGGAAGTGGCCCACGCCGCGCCAGTAGAAATCGAGGAAGTCGATCACGTGGCCATAGGCGACGCGGTCGATCAGGTTGCCCAGCGCGCCGCCCATGATCAATGCCAGCGCCCAGCAGAACATGCGCTGGCCGGCGTGGCGGCGCAGCAGGTAGATGATGAAGCCGACCGCGGCCACCGCGATCGCGCTGAACAGGTAGCGCTGCCAGCCGTTCTGGGTGCCCAGGAAGCTGAACGCGGCGCCCGGGTTATACGCCAGCACCAGGTTGAAGAAGCTGGTGATCGGCTTTTCTTCGCCGTGCATGAGGGTGCGCGTGATCGTGATCTTGCTGATCTGGTCGATCAGGATGACGATGAAGGCGATGCCGAGCCAGGGCGCCAGGCTGGTGCTGGCGCCGCCGCTGCGCGAGACCGCGCTGATGGTCGATTTCTTTTTGGTGGCCATGATGGATGGTCAGGTAGTGATGGAAGCCGAAAAGGAAAGACGCCGCGCCCGCGCGTGCGGGCGCGGCGTCCTGCTTACGCGAAGCGGCGCTTTTCGCCGCTGCCGAACAGGTTCGCGGTGCAGCGGCCGCACAGGCCTGGGTGGGCCGGATCGTGGCCGACGTCGCGTCGATAGTGCCAGCAGCGCTCGCACTTCGCGGCATCCGACGGGGTCACCGCCACCGCCTCCTGGGCGGCGTCCGTGACCTGGTCGACGGTCGCGGCGGAGGTGATGAAGACGAACTTCAGGTCGTCATCCAGGCTGGCCAGCGCATCGTACTTCTCGCCGGCGGCGGCCACCGCAAGCTCGGCCTGCAGCGAGGAGCCGATCGCGCCGGATGCGCGCACTTCTTCCAGCTGCTTGGTGACGTCGGTGCGCACCGCGCGCAGCAGGGCGTACTTGCCCAGCAGCGCTTCGGCATCGGCGATCGCCGGGAATTGCCAGAAGGTCTGCGTGAAGATGGTTTCGCCGCTGTCCGCAAAGGCTTTCTCGCCGGCGAACACGGCCCAGGCTTCCTCGGCGGTAAAGGACAGGATCGGCGCCATGATGCGCAGCAAGGCATGGGCGATGTGCCACAGCGCGGTCTGGGCCGAGCGGCGTGCGACGGAGTCGACGCCGGTGGTGTACAGGCGGTCCTTCAGGATGTCGAGGTAGAAGCCGCCCAGGTCTTCCGAGCAGAAGTTCTGCAGGCGTGCGACCACCGGATGGAACTCGTAGCGCTCGAAGCTGGCGGCCGCTTCAAGCTGCAGGCGCGCGGTTTCGGCCATTGCGTAGCGGTCGATCTCGAACATCTGCTCGACCGGCACGGCATTGGTCGCCGGGTCGAAGTCGGAAGTGTTGGCCAGCAGGAAGCGCAGCGTGTTGCGGATGCGGCGGTAGGCTTCGGTGACGCGTTTCAGGATCTCGTCGCCGATCGACAGCTCGCCGGTGTAGTCGGTCGAGGCCACCCACAGGCGCAGGATGTCGGCGCCGAGGGTGTCGCTGATCTTCTGCGGCGCCATCACGTTGCCGAGCGACTTGGACATCTTGCGGCCCTGCTCGTCGACCGTGAAGCCGTGCGTCAGCAGCGCCTTGTAGGGCGGCGTGCCGTTCAGCATCGACGAGGTCAGCAGCGACGAGTGGAACCAGCCGCGGTGCTGGTCCGAGCCTTCCAGGTACAGGTCGGCAGGGAACGCGGACTGGTCCTTGTGCGAGCCGCGCAGCACGGTCTGGTGGGTCGAGCCGGAGTCGAACCAGACGTCCAGCGTGTCGCGGTTCTTTTCATAGATATCGGCTTCGTCGCCGAGCAGCTCGCGCGCGTCGAGCTGGTGCCAGGCTTCGATGCCGTGTTCCTGGATGCGCTGGGCCACCTGCTCGAGCAGCTCGGGCGTGCGCGGGTGCAGCGCGCCGGTTTCCTTGTGGATGAAGAAGGCCATCGGCACGCCCCACTGGCGCTGGCGCGACAGGGTCCAGTCCGGACGGTTGGCGATCATGCCGTGCAGGCGCGCCTGGCCCCACTCGGGGAAGAACTTGGTCTGGTCGATGCCGGCCAGCGCGGTCTCGCGCAGGCTCGGGCCGCCATCCTTGGGCGTGATGTCCATGCCGGCGAACCACTGGTTGGTGGCGCGGTAGACGATCGGGGTCTTGTGGCGCCAGCAGTGCATGTAGCTGTGGTCGAACATCTTGAGTTCGAACAGGGCGCCGGCCTCGGTCAGGGCCGCGCAGATCGGCTTGGACGCTTCCCAGATCGTCATCCCGCCGAACAGCGGCAGGGTCGAGGCGAAGCGGCCGTCGCCCATCACCGGGGTCAGGATGTCCTCGTCCTTCATGCCATGCGCCTTGCACGACTGGAAGTCTTCCTGGCCGTAGGCCGGGGCCGAGTGGACCACGCCGGTGCCGCTGTCGGTCGTCACGTAATCGGCCGGGTAGACCGGCGACGTGCGGTCGTAGAACGGATCGGCCTGGTTGAGCGGGTGCGTGAAGCGGATGCCTTCGAGCTTGGCGCCGACGGTCTCGGCGACGACTTCGCCCTCCAGCTTGTAGCGCTGCAGGACCGATTCAGCCAGGTCTTTCGCGACGATCAGCAGCTCGTCCTTGCCGTTGCGCTGGGTCTTGACCAGCGCATACGTCACTTCCGGGTGCACGTTCAGCGCCTGGTTGGACGGGATGGTCCACGGGGTCGTGGTCCAGATCACGATGTAGCCGTCGCCTTGCGGCAGCTGCGCCAGGCCGAACGCGTCGGCCAGCTTTTCCGGTTCCGCGAACGGGAAGCCGACGTCGATCGCCGGGTCGCGCTTGTCCTGGTATTCGACTTCTGCCTCGGCCAGCGCCGAGCCGCAATCGAAGCACCAGTTGACCGGTTTCAGGCCGCGGTAGACATAGCCTTTTTCGAGCAGCTTGCCGAGGGCGCGCAGTTCGTCGGCTTCGTTACCGAAGGCCATCGTCATGTAGGGGTTTTGCCAGTCGCCGAGGACACCCAGGCGGATGAAGCCGGCGCGCTGGCGGTCGATCTGCTCGAGCGCGTAGGCGCGCGCCTTTTGCATGACTTCGAGCACCGGCAGGTTCTTGCCGTACAGTTTTTCGATCTGGATCTCGATCGGCATGCCGTGGCAATCCCAGCCCGGCACGTAAGGCGCGTCGAAGCCGGCGATCGTGCGCGACTTGACCACGATGTCCTTCAGGATCTTGTTGACTGCGTGGCCCAGGTGGATGTCGCCGTTGGCGTACGGCGGACCGTCGTGCAGCACGAATTTCGGACGGCCGGCGCTGGCCTTGCGGATGCGCTGGTAGATCTTCTTGTCCTGCCATTGCTTGACCCAGCCCGGCTCGCGCTTGGCGAGGTCGCCACGCATCGGGAAGGGCGTGTCGGTCATGTTGACCGGGTATTTGCTTTCGGGTTTCTTGGCGCCTTTTTGGCCAGGTTTGGTATCGGACATGGTGTTTTTCTAAAGTGAACTGCTGTTGTTCGTGGTGGCCGGGCGTGTCATGCGCACGGCGCAATGCGGCGTGAGGCGGCGGTGCGGACCGCGCTCAAATTCGGTCGGTGGCGGTGAGGGCGCCGGGGCGCCGGGCGAACCAGGCGCGCGCTTGCTGGGCGTCGCGATCGATCGCGGCGGTGAGGGTCGGCAAGTCGACGTATTTTTCTTCGTCGCGCAGCTTGTGCAGGAATTCCACGCGCACCAGCTTGCCGTAGCAGGATTGGTTGAAATCGAAGATATGCACTTCGAGCAGCATGCGGCCCGCATCCTCGACGGTCGGGCGCACGCCCAGGCTGGCCACGGCCGGCAGCGGCTCAGGGCCCAGGCCATGCACCTGCACCACGAAGATGCCGGCCAGGGCCGGGCGATGGGTGACGCGCAGGTTCAGGGTCGGAAAGCCGAGCGTGCGGCCGAGCTTGGCGCCATGGATCACGTGGCCCGACATCGAATACGGGTGGCCGAGCAGGGCGCGGGTCGCTTCGAAGTCGCCGGCGGCGAGCGCGGCGCGCACGGCCGAGGACGAGATACGGGTCGATTCGTGCAGCACGGCGGGCAGGCTGTGCACCTCGAAGCCGTGCTTCTTGCCGGCTTCGGCCAGCAAGGCGACATTGCCGGCGCGCCGGGCGCCGTAGCAGAAATCGTCGCCGACCATCAGCCATTTCACGTGCAGGCCGTCGACCAGCACGCGCTCGGTGAAGTCCTGCGGCGACATCGCCGCGAAGTGTTCGTTGAAGTGCTCGACGATGACGCGGTCGACGCCCGCGTTGGACAGCGACTCGAGCTTGTCGCGCAGGTTGGCGATGCGCGCCGGCGCCTTGGACAGATCGCCGCTGCGCTGGGCGAAATATTCGCGCGGATGCGGTTCGAACGTCATCACCGCGGCTTCCAGGCCGAGACGGCGCGCGCTGGCGGTCACGTGGGCCAACAACGCCTGGTGGCCGCGGTGGACACCGTCGAAGTTGCCGATCGTGAGTGCGCAGGGCGCGCGCGCGATGTCGTTGGGAAGTCCGCGAAATACCTTCATTGGATGAGACGTGATCCGAGGCGAAATACCAGATTATACGGCAAAGCCCATGTTGCACATCGCAATGCCGATTGGGCAAGGCCGGCCACGCGCATGCGCGCGTGCGCGTCCGTGCGTGCGCGCATGAAAAAAGCGCTGCCTGTACGGGACAGGCAGCGCTTTCGGGCACCGCGTTCTGCACTCTGCTGGCTGCAGAGGCAGGGCAGGGCGGATTACGCCATCGGGTGGTTGATCGCCATGATGAAGTAACGCGCGATGTCGGCGGTGCCGTCGTTGCCGCCCACGGTCTTGAGCGTGGTGATGGCTTGCTGCTTCTTGCCGGCGGCGGCGTAGGCTTCGCCCAGGCGCAGCTTGGCCAGTTCCGGATACTTCAGCTTGCCCGACTTCATGCCGGCGTCCATCAGCTTCAGGCCCTTGTCGGCCTGGCCCGACTGCACCAGCGAGTAACCGAGTTCGACCATGCCGTCGTAGTCGGCATCCTTGTTCAGCTGGGCTTCGGTCGCGGCTTCGCTCTTGTTCTGGTCGGCCAGGCTCTTCTCGGCCAGGTCCTTCAGGCGCTGGTGACGCGCCGCATCCGGACCGGTGCCCAGGGCGCCCGACTTGTAACCCTTGTCGATCACCTTGATGGCTTCAGCCGGCGCCTTCTCCTGCAGCACGAGCTGGGCCATTTCCATGTATTCGCTCGGCTTCTTCAGCAGGTTGTTGGCCAGTTTCAGGCGGTACACGTCCACCGACAGGCGGCCCGAGAAGCCCGGCTTGCCTTGCACACGGTTCAGCAGGTCGTTCCAGTACTGGGGCTTCGGATAGCTGGCGGCCAGTTTTTCGATGGTGTTGACGTAGCCGACCTTGTCGTTCTTCTTCAGTTGAACGTTGGCCAGCATGCCGAGCTCGTCTTCGCTCAGGCGGCCGCTCTTCTCAGCGTTACGCAGAGCGGTTTCCAGCGCGGCGACATTGCCCTGCTTGTAATAGTTCTGCATCAGGTAAGCGCGCAGCTTCGGATCGTCGCGCTCTTTGAGCTGGCGTTCGATCGCGGCGTTGGCCTTGTTCAGGTCGCCGGCGCGCATGTAGATGCCGATCAGGCCTTCCGAGAATTGCGATTTCTCGGCGGCGGACAGCTTGCCCGAACCGATCAGGTATTCGAACGACTTGGCCGCGGTCTCGTAGTCGCCAGCCTGGGAGGCGGCGCCGGCGCGGGTGCGTTCGATCAGATAGGTTTCGTTGGCGGATTTGTTGGCGGCCTTGTCGGCGTCACGCAGCTTGGCCAGGGCTTCCTTGTTCTTGCCCTGCTTCATCAGTTGCTGCGCTTCCTGCAGCGGCTTACCGACTTCCGGACGGAGCGTTTCAGCAGCGTAAGCCGGAGCCAGGCCGACGATCGGGGCGGCGGCGGTAAAGCCAAGTGCGGCCAGTGCGAGGCCGAGGTGTGCGAGGCGGAACTTGAGCATTATCGGTTTTCTTTCATTCAAAATAGACACGGCAGGGAAACCCTGCCGTGTTCATTATAGCCAATGCGATTACTGGAACTGTTCGTTACCGACCACACCGATCTTGGTGACGCCGAGACGCTGGGCCGCAGCCATCACGCCTGCAACGACCTTGTACTCGACCAGCTTGTTCGGACGCAGGTGCACTTCCGGCTGATCGGCCATCGAGGCCACTTCCGACATCTTCGATTCCAGGGTTGCGCGGTCGGGGACCGGAGCGTTATCCCAGAGAATCGTGCCGTCGAAGTCAACGTCGATCGTGACGACTTTCGGCGGCTCGGTCGGCGGCGGCGGGTTACCAACCGGCATGTTCAAGTTGACCGCGTGGTTTTGCTTCGGAATCGTGATGATCAGCATGATGATCAGCACCAGCATGACGTCGATCAACGGCGTCATGTTCATTTCCATCATCGGTTCCGGATCTGCGCTCTTGGCACCGGACGAACCAACGTTCATACCCATGGTGTTTCCTTTCCAAATTCAGGGGGCCAGCCCGACACCGGCGAACCGGTATCGAGCCGAGGGCTTCCCGACGGTTAGCCCTTATCAGGCGGTTCGGTAATGAAACCGACCTTCTGAATGCCGGCACGTTGGGCCGTGTACAGAACCTTGCCGATGAATTCGTAGCGGGTTTGCTGGTCGCCACGGATCTTCACTGCCGGCTGCGGAACCTTCACCGATTCCTTGGCCAGGAAATCGAACAATTCATCGGTGTTGTTGAGGTGCTTCTGGTTCCAGTACATCTCGCCGTCTTTATTGACGACGATGGCTACGTCTTCCGGCGTGGTTTTCTCAACCTGGTTGATCTCCATCGGCAGATTGACCTTCTGCAGCTTGAGAACGACCGGGCTGGTGATCAGAAAGATGATCAGAAGAACCAGCATCACGTCCACGAGGGGCGTGGTGTTGATCTCTGACATCACGGCATCTTCATCTCCGCTATCGGAGCCAACACTCATTGCCATGGTTTAGCCAACCTTTTTAGCAGTACCAGCAGCGGCACGTGCAGCTTCCGAGGTGTGCATTGCGCCCGAGATCAGGACCGAGTGCACGTCTGCGCTGAAGGAACGGACGTCTTCCATCGCAGCCTTGTTGCGGCGTACCAGCCAGTTGTAACCCAGAACGGCAGGAACTGCAACGAACAGACCGAATGCGGTCATGATCAGTGCTTCACCCACCGGGCCTGCGACCTTGTCGATCGACGCGTTACCGGTCATACCGATGTTGGTCAGTGCGTTGTAAATACCCCAGACGGTACCGAACAGACCGATGAACGGTGCGGTCGAACCGACGGTTGCCAGGAACGACAGGCCATCCTGCAGACGCGACTGGACTTTGTCCACGGCGCGCTGGATCTGCATGGTCACCCAGGTCGACAGGTCGATCTGCTCGAGCAGGGCGCCGTCGTGGTGCTGGGTTGCCTTGGTGCCGGTTTCAGCGATGAAGCGGAACGGCGAGCCATCCTTCAGTTGCGCCGAGCCGGCAGCGATCGACGGAGCTTTCCAGAATTTCTGGTTGGTTTCCTTCGACTGGCGGAAGATCTTCATCTGATCCAGCAGCTTGGTGATCATGATGTACCACGAACCGATCGACATGATCGACAGGATGATCAGGGTGCCGCGCGAAACGTTACCGCCGTTCCAGACAGCTGCCGGGCCGAACGGGTTTTCGATCTCTTCCTTGTTGCCGCCAGCTGCCGCCGGGGCCGGCGCTGCTGCTGCCGGCGCCGCTGCGGGCGCTGCCGCGTCAGCCGCCGGTGCTGCAGCCGGGGCGTTCGCTGCTGCCGATGCCGGAGCGTCGGCGAAAGCCGGTGCGGACACCAGCGCCGATGCTGCAGTCACCGAGAACAGGACGGCCGCCAGGGTAGCGGACAAACGGGTATTCTTAAACATGCTTCCTCCAAAAATTTAAAATGAACAGTTCGCTGAACAAATGACAACGAAAATCATGATGTAAGGCGTTGTGCGCCTCGGGTTATTCCAGCGTCCAGACGTACTGCACAGGCTGCGAGGATTCCACTGCGGTGCCGTTCTCGGTTCCCGGTTTGAAGCGGCACTTGCTCAGGGCAGTCATAGCGGCCCTATCCAGGTCTCGGAAGCCGCTCGATTTTTGAATCGAGGCTCCCTGCACCGAACCATCCGCCGCAATCTTGAACAGGATGGTCGAGGTACCCGTTTCTTCGTTACGCAGCGACGATTTCGGATATTCCGGCTTCGAGCACGTATTGAAGTCCACGACCGCCGCGGTCCTTGCCGGGCCTGCCGGTTTGGCCGGCGGGGCCGGCGGTGCGTCAGGAACCGGCGGAGCGCGGTTGATTTCCTTCGACGGCGGCGCCTGGTTGGTCGTGTTAGCGATCACATTCTGCTGCGGCGGCGGCGTCTGCACCTGCACTTCAACCGGCGGGATGAACGGCGGGGGAGGTGCCTTCATTTCCGGCGGTGGCGGCGGGGGAGGCGTCTCCGGCGGTGGCGGCGGTTTGACGTCTTCGATAATTTTGGTCTCCACTGCCTCGGACATTTTCGTGACCATACGCTTGCCGAGACCGGAGATGATTCCGTAAGCGACGATCAGGTGCAGAACGATGACAATGGCGATACCAGTTAAATTCTTCCCGGGGTTCTTCTCTTGCGAAAAATTCATCCTGCTTTCTCCAATACCAACCTTTTTTGTTGCTACTAAACCCACAAAACACGACAAAAAGCTAAGAGCCGCATCCGGGACATCGGCGAATTATACCTACGAATTCTTTTTTGCACATACATTTTTATACCTTCAAAGAGCTGCTATTTGCGTGTAAAAACCAGCAAACAAGCTCATCAATTATGTGAACCCGCAGGCATCGCAGCGTAGGATTAAGTTAGTGTTTTTGCAATGTCAAGTGGTGCCCTTTCGTGATGTGTGGAAGATGAGGCGTGGGTGCCCAGTTCGCCGAATTTTCCGAAGCCAATATTTTGACTCGGCAAATAACATATGAGACATGCGTGGCGTTTCTATCAACTATAACCAAGTTCGCAGGGAGGGGGCGTACTGTTGAGATGACTTGCCCCAGAAATCAACGCTTGAGCCACGTAAGGCACGTCTGTGACGACCTAATCTTGATATCGCTCAGTGGCTAAGTAAAATGTTATTTGAAATGTATCAGTTGGGGAAGGGGGTAGAGAAAAATTTTGCCCGCGCCGGACGGCGCGGGCGGAGGGAAGCTAATAGTCAGTAGCGTGCGCGCTTCTCGCGGCGGCATTCGAGACTGCTGACTACGCGCCCGGACGGGTCGACCGTCTCGAGCCGGACGTCGAAACCCCACAGCCGGGCCACGTGTTTCAGCACCTCGTGCGCCTGCTGGTTCAGCGGGCGCCGCTGGAACTGGGTATGGCGCAGCGTCAAGGCCCGATCGTCGCGCGTGTTGACTTGCCAGACCTGGATGTTGGGTTCGCGGTTGCCCAGGTTGTACTGCTCGGCCAGCTGCTGGCGCACGTAGCGATAACCGGCTTCGTCGTGGATGGCCGAGATGGTCAGCTTGTCGCTGCGGTCGTCGTCCAGCACCGCGAAGAAATGGAACTCGCGGATCAGCTTGGGCGACAGGTATTGGGCGATGAAGCTCTCGTCCTTGAAGTTGCGCATTGCAAAGTCGAGTGTCTTGATCCAGTCGGTGCCGACGATGTCCGGGAACCAGGCGCGGTCTTCCTCCGTCGGGTCTTCGCAGATGCGCTTGATGTCGGTCATCATCGCAAAGCCGAGTGCATACGGATTGATGCCGCTGTAATAGGGGCTGGTCGCGGCCGGCTGGTACACCACGTTGGTATGGCTCTGCAGGAATTCCAGCATGAAGCCGTCGCCGACGATGCCCTCTTTATATAGTTCTTGCAGGATCGTGTAGTGCCAGAAGGTCGCCCAGCCTTCGTTCATGACCTGGGTCTGGCGCTGCGGATAAAAATATTGCGAGATCTTGCGCGTGATCCGCACCAGCTCACGCTGCCAGGGTTCGAGCAGCGGCGCGTACTTCTCGATGAAGTACAGCAGATTCTCTTCCGGCTCGACCGGGAAGCGAGGCGGCGGCGCGTCGCGCATCTGTTCTTCGCGTCGCGGCAGGGTGCGCCACAATTCGTTGATCTGAGACTGGATGTATTCTTCACGCTCTTTCTGGCGCAACTGTTCCTGCACGACCGACAGCTTGGCCGGCCGCTTGTAGCGGTCGACGCCGTAGTTCTGCAGCGCGTGGCATGAATCGAGCACTTCCTCGACCGCATCGATGCCGTAGCGCTGCTCGCACTCGGCGATGTAGTTCTTGGCAAAGACCATGTAGTCGACGATGGCGTCGGCATCGGTCCAGGTGCGGAACAGGTAATTGCCCTTGAAGAAGGAATTGTGGCCGTAGGCCGCGTGCGCGATCACCAGGGCCTGCATCGTCAGGCTGTTTTCCTCCATCAGGTAGGCGATGCAGGGGTTGGAGTTGATCACGATCTCGTAGGCCAGGCCCATCTGGCCGCGGCGGTAACTCTTCTCGGTCGAGAGAAAGTGCTTGCCGAAGGACCAGTGGTTGTACGACACCGGCATGCCGACCGACGTGTAGGCGTCGATCATCTGCTCGGCGGTGATGATTTCGAGCTGGTTCGGGTAGGTGTCCAGGCCAAATTTGCTGGCCACCCGGCGAATTTCGTCGTGCGCCTGTTCGATCAGGTCGAAGGTCCATTCCGACTGGTCGGGCAGGGCGCGCGGATTGTTCGGATCTCTTGGCATGATGGCGCCTCGCTTCTACTATTTAGGCTGCTTCTTAAACAGCTCGCGGAACACCGGGTAGATGTCGGCCGGCGTCACGATCTTCTGCATCGAGAAGTTGGCGTGCGTGGCGGCGACTTCCCCGTATTGCTCCCACAGGTTCTGCGGCGGCCCGTCGGTGATCTCGACATAGGTGTAGTACTGCACCTTGGGCATGATCTGGCTGTTCAGTATTTGTTTGCACAGCAGCGAATCGTTGTCCCAGTTGTCGCCGTCCGAGGCCTGCGCCACGTAGCTGTTCCAGTCGCCATTGCTGTAGCGCTCGGCGATGACCTTGTGCAGCAGGTGCAGCGCTGACGAGACCACGGTGCCGCCCGATTCGCGCGAGTGGAAGAATTCGTTCTCGTCGACCTCGGCCGCCGCCGTATGGTGGCGGATGAAGACGACGTCGATCTTTTCGTACGCGCGCTTGAGGAACAGGTAGAGCAGGATGAAGAAGCGCTTGGCGATATCCTTGCGGCTCTCGTCCATCGAACCCGACACGTCCATGATGCAGAACATGACGGCCGCAGTGGAAGGCTTCGGAATCTTGATCCGGTTGCTGTAGCGCAGGTCGATCGGGTCGATGAAGGGAATCGCCAGCAGCCGAGTGTGAAGCCCATGGATCTTGTGCTTCAGTTCGAGGACGCGCGGATCGTCGTCCTCGGCGCCCAGCGCCTTGATCTCTTCCAGTTCCTGTTCGAGCCGCTCCATCTGGCGGCGGCTCGGGGTGCCGATCGCAATGCGCCGCCCGAGCGCGCCGCGCAGCGAGCGCAGCACGTGGATGTTCGACGGCGTGCCGGAAATATTGTAGCCGGCGCGCTGGTTCTTGAATTCGACGACCTGGGTCAGCTGCGTCTTGACCATGTTCGGCAGCTCGAGGTCTTCGAAGAAGTAGTTCATGAATTCTTCGCGGCTGAGCTCGAAGATGAAATCGTCTTCGGTGGTCTGCTCGCTGTTGCCGGCGCGGCCGCGGCCCGACCCGCCGCCGCCGCCGCGCGGCCGGTTGAACTGGTCGCCTTTCTGGTATTCGGTGTTGCCGGGGTTGACGGTTTCCCAGACGCCGCCATGCGCGTGCCCGAACTTGGGTTCGTTTACATCCTTGACGGGAATTGAAACCTTCTCGCCATTTTCGATATCGGTGATCGAGCGACCCTTGATCGCCCGGCCCACCGCATCCTTGATTTGCGCCTTGTAGCGACGCAAGAATCGTTCGCGGTTGACCGCAGACTTGTTCTTGCCCTGCAAGCGTCGGTCGATGAGGTAAGTCAAAACAGGCCTCCTGCTCAATTCGAGGCGGGCCGGATACCACCCGTGGCCCTAATCTTAACGCGCTACGCGTTATCTTGGTTGGCACCACGGATTCCCGTGGGACCAGGTCTACAGTGCTGCTACGGTGCTCTTGTCCTGTGCCGTTGTGAGCGTCACGGAGGCTCGAGAACCGTAGCGAGCGGAAGCAGGGGCGGTCGAGAAGCACAGCCGTACTTACGGTACGGCGAGCATCGCAGACCGTCTCTGCGACGCGCAGTAGGTTATCGAGCCTCCCTTACGAAGACTTGCGCACTCGGAGATACCATTCGCACAAGAGCCTGACCTGCTTCGGCGTATAGCCTTTTTCGACCATCCGCTCGACGAAGTCGGCGTGCTTGGTGGCGTCTTCCGAGCTCGCTTTGGCGTTGAACGAGATGACCGGCAAGAGTTCCTCGGTGTTCGAGAACATTTTCTTCTCGATCACTGTGCGGAACTTCTCGTAGCTCGTCCAGGCGGGGTTCTTGCCGCCGTTGGTCGCGCGCGCGCGCAGTGCGAAGTTGACGATCTCGTTGCGGAAATCCTTCGGATTCGAAATGCCGGCCGGCTTCTCGATCTTCTCGAGTTCGGCGTTCAGCGATTCGCGGTCGAAGCTTTCGCCGGTGTCCGGGTCGCGAAATTCCTGGTCCTGAATCCAGAAGTCGGCGAAGGTCACGTAGCGGTCGAAGATGTTCTGGCCATACTCCGAATAGCTCTCGAGGTAGGCGGTCTGGATCTCCTTGCCGATGAAGTCGACGTAGCGCTGCGCCAGGTGCTCCTTGATATAGGACAGGTAGCGCTGCTCGGTCTCGGGCGGGAATTGCTCGCGCTCGATCTGCTGTTCGAGCACGTACAGCAGGTGCACCGGATTGGCCGCCACTTCGGTGTTGTCGAAGTTGAAGACCCTGGACAGGATCTTGAAGGCGAAACGTGTCGACAGCCCGTTCATGCCTTCGTCCACGCCGGCGTAGTCGACGTATTCGTGCAACGATTTCGCCTTCGGATCGGTGTCCTTCAGGTTTTCGCCGTCGTACACGAGCATCTTCGAATAGACGCTCGAGTTTTCCGGATCCTTCAGGCGCGACAGCACGGCGAACTGTGACATCATGCGCAGCGTGCCCGGCGCGCAGGGCGCCTTGTCCAGCGACGAATTGCGCAGCAGCTTGTCGTAGATCTTGACTTCGTCCGACACGCGCAGGCAGTACGGCACCTTGACTATATAGATACGGTCGAGGAATGCCTCGTTGTTGCGGTTGTTGCGGAACGTCTTCCACTCCGACTCGTTCGAGTGGGCCAGGATGATGCCTTCGAACGGGATCGCGCCGAAGCCTTCGGTGCCTTTGTAGTTGCCTTCCTGGGTCGCGGTCAGCAGCGGGTGCAGCACCTTGATCGGCGCCTTGAACATCTCGACGAATTCCATCAGGCCCTGGTTGGCCAGGCACAGGCCGCCCGAGTAGCTGTAGGCGTCCGGATCGTCCTGCGAATAATCCTCGAGCTTGCGGATGTCGACCTTGCCGACCAGCGAGGAGATGTCCTGGTTGTTTTCGTCGCCCGGCTCGGTCTTGGCGATCGCGATCTGCTTCAGGATCGACGGGTAGCGCTTGACCACGCGGAACTTGTTGATGTCGCCGCCGAATTCGTGCAGGCGCTTGACCGCCCACGGGCTCGGCACGTTGCGCAGGTAGCGGCGCGGGATGCCATAGTCTTCTTCGAGGATGTTGCCGTCCTCTTCTTCGTTGAACAGGCCGAGCGGCGACTCGTTCACCGGCGAGCCCTTGATGGCGTAGAACGGCACCTGTTCCATCAGGTGCTTGAGTTTTTCCGCGATCGACGACTTGCCGCCGCCGACCGGGCCCAGCAGATACAGGATCTGCTTGCGTTCCTCGAGGCCCTGGGCCGCGTGGCGGAAGTACGACACGACCTGCTCGATCACTTCTTCCATCCCGTAAAACTCGCGGAACGCCGGATAAATCTTGATGACCTTGTTGGCGAAGATGCGCGACATGCGCGGGTCGAGCCGGGTGTCGACCAGGGTCGGTTCGCCGATGGCGGCCAGCATGCGTTCGGGCGCGCTGGCGTAGGTCATGGGGTCTTTCTTGCAGAGTTGAAGATACTCGGACAGAGAGTATTCCTCTTCCCGGGTGCGCTCGTAGCGGGCTGCGTAGTTATCAAAAATGGTCATGTGAATGTCCTCGAATGTGCTAACACTGATCACTGTCCGACAGCTGTTCAAAACAACTGCCCAAGCCCCGGTTCTGACGCAGGAATTCGGAAAGCCTTACGGCCTTTCAAGTCCCCGAATGTTTTTGTGGGGTTCGCCCAAGAAGTTTGGAGGTCAAAGATCTGACACAAAACGGAGGGCGACGTTCTTGTTATGACCCGGTTTATCGGCCATCAAAATAAACTGCTGTTTTGCAGATTTCTTTAATGGTGTCACCGGTTTTGTCAGCGCCCACTGAGAGCGTCTTTTACGCGTATGAAATTTATTATCTGCTTAATAGTTCTGGAAGTCAAAACAGTGATGAGCGCGTCTTTACGGTTAAACTAAGTGTCTGAAAATAAAAGACAAAAAGCCATTTTGAAACGTCTGCGGAGCCGGTCTTGGCGCCGGCTGGCAGGGTCTTGGCGAGCCCGAGAAGAAGAAGCGGTCGAGTTTGTCTGAGCACGTCATGACTTCTCAAAAGGTAAAGGAATAGTGCACCAACTGGCTAAGCAGTGTCGCACGCGTATGGTGTCCCGGTTACATAAATTCCTGAATGAAACCAACAGTCTAGGTCGATACGTTACACTGCGTCCTTGAGCCTGAATCATCAATCGTGGAGAGACAATCATGTTGGAAGAACAACTACGCAACGCGCTGCAGGCGATGCCAAAAGCAGAATTGCACATCCATATCGAAGGCTCGCTCGAGCCCGAACTGATATTTGAGCTTGCACAAAGGAATAGCGTTTCACTCGCTTACCCGACGGTCGAAGCGTTGCGTCAAGCGTACGCTTTCAGCGATCTGCAATCATTCCTCGACATTTATTATGCGGGTGCCAGTGTTTTACTGACCGCGCAGGACTTCTACGACATGACCGCGGCCTACCTGCGCCGCGCCCACGCCGATAATGTGCGCCACGCCGAAATCTTTTTCGATCCGCAGACCCATACCGCGCGCGGCGTGCCGTTCGCGACCGTGATCGACGGCATCTGGCGCGCCTGCCGGGATGCGCCGATCAGCGCCAGCCTGATCCTGTGCTTCCTGCGCCACCTGTCCGAGGAAGAGGCGATCGCCACGCTCGAGGAAGCCGAGCCGTTCCGCGACAAGTTCGTCGGCGTCGGCCTCGATTCGTCCGAACTGGGCCACCCGCCGGAAAAGTTCGCGCGCGTGTTCGCGCGGGCGCGCGAGCTCGGCCTGCACCTGGTCGCGCACGCGGGCGAGGAGGGGCCCCCGAGCTATATCGAGAGCGCGCTCGATATATTGAACGTGGAGCGCATCGACCACGGCGTGCGCTGCCTGGACGATCCGGCGCTGGTCGAGCGCCTGGTGCGCGAGCGCATGCCGCTGACCGTGTGCCCGCTGTCGAACATCAAGCTGCGCGTATTCGACGTGATGGGCAGCCACAACCTGCGCCGCCTGCTCGATGCCGGCCTGGCCGTGACCGTCAATTCGGACGATCCGGCCTATTTCGGCGGCTACGTCAACGACAATTACCTGGCCGCGTTCGAAGCCCTGCCGCTGGAACTGCGCCACGCGCGTCAACTGGCCCATAACAGTTTTGCCGCTGCCTTCCTTGAGGACGAGCAGAAGCGCGCCTATCGTGCCGAGGTCGACGCCTTCTTCGACAAGCTATACTGACCGCATGCTCATTCAATCCCTGCGCATGACCGCGCGCGACTGGCGCGCCGGCGAATTGCGCTTCCTCCTGGTGGCCCTCGTGGTCGCGGTATCGGCCCTGACTGCGGTCGGATTTTTCGTCGACCGCATGAAAAGCGGCCTGAACCGCGACGCCCACCAGCTGCTCGGCGCCGACCTGCTGATCAACGCCGACCAGCCGCTGCCGCAAGCCTGGCGCATCGAAGCGCAACGGCGCGGCCTGCTGCTGGCCGACACCGTCACCTTTCCCAGCATGGCCCAGGCCGGCGCGGGCGACGATTCGCAGGCGCAGCTGGCGTCGGTCAAGGCGGTGTCGCCGGGCTATCCGTTGCGCGGCCAGCTGCGCGTCACCGACAACCCCGACGACGCCAGCGAGGCCGCCGGCCAGCTGACGCGCGACACCCCGGCGCCGGGCACGGTCTGGGTCGACGTCAACCTGCTGCCGCCCCTGCGAATCGCGGTCGGCGGCAGCATCCAGCTGGGCGACAAGAGTTTCAAGGTCGCACGTCTGATCGCCTCCGAGCCCGACCGCGGCGCCTCGTTCTCGAACTTCGCGCCGCGCGTGATGCTCGCCATGGCGGACCTGAAAGCGACCGGCCTGGCCGATGGCTATGCGCGCGTGACCTACCGCATGCAGGTCGCGGCGCGCTCGCCCAACGACCTGGCGCCGGTCAACGATTACGAACGCTGGGTGCGCGCGCGCATCGCCGCCGACAACGTGCGCGGCGTGCGCATCGAGACGCTCGACAACGGCCGCCCGGAAATGCGCTCCACACTCGACCGCGCGGAGCGTTTCCTGGCCCTGGTCAGCCTGCTGTCGGCGATGCTGGCGGCGGTCGCGGTGGCGATGGCGGCGCGCCGCTTCATGCAGCGCCACCTGGACGCCTGCGCGATGCTGCGCTGCCTCGGCATGACCCAGAACGAAGTCGGCCTGCTGTTCCTGATCGAGTTCGCGCTGGTCGGGCTGGCCGGCAGCCTGCTGGGCGTGCTGGTCGGCTTCGTCGCCCATTTCGTGCTGCTGGCGCTGATCGCCAACCTGATCCCGGGCACGCCGCCGCCGGCCTCGATCCTGCCGGCGCTGCAGGGCGTGGTGACCGGCATGCTGTTGCTGGTCGGCTTCGCGCTGCCGCCGGTCCTGCAACTGCGCAACGTGCCGCACAACCGCGTGATCCGGCGCGAGTCGGCGGCGCCGCGTCCCGCCGCGCTCGCCACCTATGGTCTGGGCACGCTGGTGTTCGTCGGCCTGCTGCTGTGGCAGGCAGGCGACGTGCGCCTGGCGCTGCTGACCGCCGGCGGCTTCCTCGGCGGGCTGGCCGCTTTTGCCCTGATCGGCTGGCTCGCATTGCGCGCCTTGCGCGGCCTGCGCGGCGCGGTCAGCCACCAGGGCTGGCGTTTCGCGCTGACCTCGCTGCAGCGCCGCCCCGGCGCCACCGTGGTGCAGATCGTCTCGCTGTCGCTCGGCCTGATGGCGCTGCTGGTGCTGACGGTCGTGCGCGGCGACCTGATGAACGCGTGGCGCCTGTCCACGCCGCCCGACGCCCCGAACCGCTTCATCATCAACATCCAGCCCGAGCAGCGCGACGGCGTGGCCAGGAGCATCACCCAGGCCGGCGTGCGCGACCTCGTGCTGTACCCGATGATCCGCGGACGCCTGATTGCCGTGAACGGCAACGCCGTCACCGCCGACACCTACCGCGACGAGCGCGCGCGCGGCCTGGCCGAGCGCGAATTCAATATCTCCAGCACGCTCGCGCTGCCGGAACAGAACGAAGTCGTGGCCGGCCGCTGGTACCAGGATGCGCCCGGCGTGGCCGAAGCCTCGGTCGAGCAGGGGCTGGCGCGTACGCTGCACCTGAAGCTCGGCGACACGATGCGCTTCGACATGGGCGGGCAGGTCGTGCAAGCGAAGGTGACCAGCCTGCGCAAGCTGGAGTGGGGCTCGATGCACGCCAACTTCTTCGTCATCATCAACCCGGCGGCGATGCGCGACGCGCCCACCACCTACATGACCGCCTTCCACCTGCCGGCCAAGGGCATCGGCCTGGCCAACACGCTCACGCGCACCTACCCGAACCTGACCGTGGTCGACGTCAGCGGTATCATCCGCCAGCTGCAGGACGTGCTCGACCAGGTCGTGACGGCGGTCGAGTTCCTGTTCGTGTTCACACTGGCGTCGGGCGTGCTGGTGTTGTACGCCGCGCTGATGGGATCGCAGGCCGAGCGCACCCGCGAAGCCGGCCTGTTGCGCGCGCTGGGCGCCACGCGCGGCCAGCTGGCTACGGCCCAGCGCATCGAGTTCGCGCTGGTGGGCGGCCTGTCCGGGCTGCTCGCGGCGTCGGGCGCGGCGGCGCTCGGCTGGGCGCTGGCCGAGTACCAGTTCAAGTTCCCATGGCATTTCGATCCGCTGGTGTGGACCGTCGGCCTGGTCGCCGGGGCCGTGTGCGCACTGATCGGCGGCTGGTTCGGCTTGCGTGGCGTGCTGCGCAAACCGCCGCTGCAAACGCTGCGCGAGGCGACCTGATCTGTTGTGGTTTTGCCGACCGTAAAGGTTTCGTTCGAGGCCCCTCAGCCTTGGACGCACCACGGCCGGCAGCGCCTGCGCTATCATGGCTGGATGACCGAATCCACAGCAACCCAACACACCGGCGACGCGCAAGACCAGCAGCAAGAGCAGGAGCGCACCCTTTACGACGTCATCGGCGGCGAAGCCCGCCTGCGCGAACTGGTCGACCGCTTCTACGACCTGATGCAACTCGAGAAGGACTTCGCCGGCATCCACGCCATGCATCCGGTACCCAACGATGGCTCGCGGGACAAGCTGTTCATGTTCCTGTCCGGCTGGATGGGCGGCCCCAACCTGTTCATCGAGCGCTACGGCCATCCGATGCTGCGCGCCCGCCACCTGCCGTACGCCATCGGCACGAGCGAGCGCGACCAGTGGCTGCGCTGCATGGCGCAAGCGCTGGAAGACATGGGCTATGACTACGACTTGCGCCTGCGACTGATGACCTCGTTCTACCAGACCGCCGACTGGATGCGTAATCGCCCCCACTGAGCGACCCGCTGAGTGACCTCACTAAGCGCCCCCACTGAGCGCCCCCACTGAGCGCCCCCACTGAGCGCCCCCACTGAGCGCCCCCACTGAGCGCTCGCACTCAGCGACCTCAGCGGGCGCCTCGAATAAAACGCCGTACCGACGACATGTCCACCCTCGAATTCATCCTGCTCGCAATCGGCCTGCTGGCCGTCATCGCACTGCAAGTCATGCTGCTCGCGCGTACGCGTGCGGGCGCGCGCACGGAAAGCCGCGGCGACGAAGCTGCCCAGCTCGCTTTCGAGCGCCTCGAGCGCGAGCTGCGCCACGAGATGCAGGCCAGCGCCCAGGCTACGCGCCAGGAGCTGTCAGCCAACCTGGCGCAACACCATGCGGCCGCGGCCCAGCAGCTCGACACCATGCGCCAGCAGATGCACTTGCACGCGGCCGGCGGGCGCGAGGAGCAGGCGCGCAGCCTGAAGCGCATGGCCGATTCGGTCAACGCCTCGCTGGCGACGCTGACCGAATCGAATGCCCAGCGCATGCTCGAAGTGCGCGCCACGCTGGAATCCAAGATCCGCGACCTGCAGGCGGATAACGGCAAGCGCCTGGAAGAGATGCGCCAGACCGTCGACGAGAAGCTGCACGCGACGCTGGAGACGCGCCTGAGCGAATCGTTCCGCCAGGTGTCGGACCGGCTGGAAAAGGTGCACCAGGGCCTGGGCGAAATGCAGCAGCTGGCGGTCGGCGTGGGCGACCTGAAGCGCGTGCTGACCAACGTCAAGACGCGCGGGACCTGGGGCGAGGTGCAGTTGGAAATGCTGCTCGAGCAGGTGCTGACCGTCGACCAGTACGGCAAGAACGTCGAGACCGTGCGTGGTTCGAACGCGCGCGTGGAATTCGCGATCAAGCTGCCGGGCGTGGTCGACGGCGGGCCGCCGCTGTGGCTGCCGATCGACGCCAAGTTCCCCAAGGAGCAGTACGAGCGCCTGCTGGAAGCGGCCGACGCTGGCGATGCCGACGGGGTCGCGCGCGCGGGTGCGGAGCTCGAACGCGCGGTGCGCGGCGAAGCCAGGACCATCTGCGAAAAATACGTGTCGCCGCCGCAGACCACGGATTTCGCGATCCTGTTCCTGCCGACCGAAGGCCTGTACGCCGAAGTGATGCGCCGTCCGGGCCTGGCCGACGATTTGCAGCGCACGCTGCGGGTGACGATCGCCGGACCGTCGACGTTGTCGGCCTTGCTCAACAGCCTGCAGATGGGTTTCCGCACGCTGGCGCTGGAAAAGCGTTCGTCCGAAGTGTGGCAGGTGCTGGGCGCGGTCAAGACCGAGTTTGGCAAGTTCGGCGATGTGCTGGCCCAGACCAAGCTGACGCTGGAGCGCGCCGCCAAGAACATCGAAAGCGCCGAGGTGCGCAGCCGCCAGATGGCGCGCAAACTGAAATCGGTCGAGGCCTTGCCGAGCGAGGCGGCCGCGCTGATGCTCGGCGCGTCCGGCCTCGACAGTGAGGAATGACGCCGGTCTAGACCAGGCCTTCGAACAGCAGCACGTCGACCATGTCCCCCGCCTGCACCGTGCCTTGCTCGTCGTGCAGCACCACCATGCAGTTCGCCTCCGACATCGAGCGCAGGATGCCCGAGCCCTGGGCGCCGGTGATCGCCACGGCCGGCATGCCGTCGGCCCCGCGCGTCAGCACGGCGCGCTGGTATTCGGTGCGGCCCGGCTTCTTGCGGATCGTGGCCGTCGAGCGCGCCTTGACCAGCTCGAGCGGCGCCTCGGCGCCCATCATGCGCAGCAGCGCCTCGCGCGCGAAAAAGTAGAACGAGACCATCACCGCGACCGGGTTGCCCGGCAGGCCGAACAGGAAAGCGCTGCGGCCGTTCGAGCCAATCCGTCCAAAAGCCAGCGGGCGGCCCGGCCGCATGCCGATCTTCCAGAAACTGACGTCGCCCAGGCGCGCCATGATCGTGCGCGTGTAGTCGGCCGCGCCGACCGAGACGCCGCCCGAGGTGATGATGGCGTCGGCGTTCTCGCACGCCTCGCGCAGCGCGTCTTCCAGCGCCTGCGGGTCGTCGCGCACCACGCCCATGTCGATCAGGTCGACGCCCAGGCGCTGCAGCATGCCGTGGATCGTGTAGCGGTTGCTGTCGTAGACGCAGCCTTCGTCGAGCGGCTGGCCGATCGAGCGCAGCTCGTCGCCGGTCGAGAAGAAGGCGACGCGCAGGCGCCGCTGCACCGGCACCTCGGCCACGCCGAGCGAGGCCAGCAAGCCGAGGTCGGCGGGGCGGATTACCTTGCCCTTGCGCAGGGCTGCGCTGCCGCGCTTCAGGTCTTCGCCGGCCAGGCGGCGGTTGTCGCCGGCGCGGAGGGTCCCGGGCGCCATGACGATCGAACGTTGCCCATCTTCGTCGATTTCGCGCACGAACTCCTGCGGCACCACGCTGTCGCAACCTTGCGGGATGACGGCGCCGGTCATGATGCGCACGCATTCGCCTGCCTGCGGCACGCCTTCGAAAGCGCGGCCGGCGAATGCGGTGCCGGCCACGCGCAGGCGCGTGTCGCCGTCTTGAACCAGGTCGGCGCCGCGCAGCGCATAGCCGTCCATCGCCGAGTTGTCGTGCGCCGGGACGTCGATCGGCGAGGTGATGTCGTGCGCCAGCACGCGCCCGAGCGCGGCGCGCAGCGCCACCTGTTCGGTGCTGCGGATCGGCTGGACGAATTCGCGGATGACGCGCTGGGCGTCGCGCACGGGCAGGGCGTCCGGATCGTAGGCCGACAGGCAGCTGACGACGTCGGCCAGGCGCGGCGCATGCGTGGAAGACGCGGCCGTGTCGAGGCGCTGGAGTTCGTCCAGCGTGTTGATGTTGCGGAACGCGTCCGCATCCTCGAACAGCACCTCGGCCACCTTGATCTGCCCATACCAGCCATCCATGCGGCGCCCGCCGCCGGCCAGGTAGGCGGACAAGACCGGCAGCAGACTGGTTTTCAGCAGGCAAAACACCGGATGCGGCTGGCGCACGCCGTTTTCCTCGGTCACGGCAACCGCCAGGTCGGCGTCCCGCCTCTCCAGGCCGTCCAGCAGGCGCTCGGCCAGGTCAGGGGGCAGGAAGGGCGAATCGCAGGGCGCCGTCAACAGGTAGGGCGTGGTGCCGCGGCGCAGCCCGGTTTCCAGGCCCGCCAGCGGTCCCAGGAAACCGGGCGTATCGTCGGGCCACACCGGCACGCCAAAGGTGGCGTAGCGCTCGAGGTTCTGGTTGGCGTTGATGGCAAGCGTGGCCACCTGCGGCTGCAGGCGCGCCAGCACGGCCGCCGCCATGGTCGAGCCGCCGAACGGCTGCAAACCCTTGTCGACGTGGCCCATGCGCGTGCCGCGCCCGCCCGCGAGGAGCAGGCCGCTGATCGATTCCTTGTTCATGTCGTATCCGCTTGTTGTTTTGACGGCTTTTAGCCGCCGATATAGGACATTTCGATTTTCCGTGCGCTCTCCGAGCGGCTCGACAGGCCTGCCGTGTTGACGGTGCGCGTTTCGGAATAACGGTCGGCGCGCCGGCGCCACAGGCGCGCGATGGCCGACGACAGTTCGAGGTCGTTGCCGCCCGCGCGCAGCAGGCCGCGCAGGTCGTGGCCCTGCGTGGCGAACAGGCAGGTGTAGAGCTTGCCCTCGGTCGACAGGCGGATGCGCGAGCAATCCTGGCAGAACGCCTGGGTGACGCTGGAGATCATGCCGACTTCGCCGCCGCCATCCGCGTACTTCCAGCGCGAGGCGGTCTCGCCGGTGTAGTTCGGGTTGATCGCCACCAGCGGCATCTCGGCCGAAATCCGGCGCACCACTTCGCTCGACGGCACGACCTCGTCCATGTTCCAGCCGTTCGAGCCGCCCACGTCCATGTACTCGATGAAACGCAGGATGAACGGCGAGCCCTTGAAGTGGCGCGCCATCGGCAAGATCTGGCCGTCGTTGGTGCCGCCCTTGACCACCATGTTGACCTTGATCGGCCCCAGGCCGGCCGCATGGGCCGCGTCCAGGCCGTTCAACACGTCGGAGACGGCGAAGTCGACGTCGTTCATGCGCCGGAACACGTCGTTGTCGATGGCGTCGAGCGACACGGTGACGCGGTCCAGGCCGGCATCCCTCAATGCCCGCGCCTTGCGCGCCAGCAGCGAGCCGTTGGTGGTCAGCGTCAGGTCGAGCGGACGGCCGGAGGGCGTGTCGAGCGCGCGCAGCTGGGTCACCAGGCCCTCCAGATTCTTGCGCAGCAGCGGTTCGCCGCCGGTCAGGCGGATCTTTTCGACGCCGTGGGCGATGAACAACTTCGCCACGCGCGTGATCTCCTCGAAGCTCAGCAGCGAGGAATGGGGCAGGTAGGCGTAATCCTTGTCGAAGACTTCCTTCGGCATGCAATACACGCAACGGAAATTGCAGCGGTCGGTGACCGAGATGCGCAAGTCGTGCAGCGGGCGGCCGAGGGCGTCGGCCAGCAGCCCGGTCGGCGCTTCGAGCGCCGCCGGAGCCGTCAGCGCGGGCGCGCGCACGTCGCTCAGCAAGATGATTTTTTCAGACATTCCGTAAGGTTAGCACGAGGCCGGCGATACCACAGGCGAGGATCAATTTCACCGGGCCGACGCGCCAGCGCAGCAGGGACAGCGTGGCGGCCGCGCCGATCGCGATCGCGCTCCACTGCGGCCGTCCGTCGGCCAGGAATACGTGGCCGCCGAAAAACACGGCCAGGCTGGCGATCACGCCGACGACTGCCGCCGAGATCGCGGTGAGCGGCGCCGTCATGCGGACGTTGCCGCGCGTGGACTCTACCAGCGGACCGCCGGCCAGGATGAATACGAAGGAGGGCAGGAAGGTGAACACGGTCGCCACCGCCGCCGCGCACGCGCCCGCGAGCGCACGCGCGTGCGGGCCGAACGGTGCGCCGTTCCAGCCGCCCACGAAGCCGACGAAAGCGTTCACCATGATCAGCGGGCCGGGCGTGGTCTCGCCCAGCGCCAGCCCGTCGATCATCTGGCCGGCGTTGAGCCAGCCGTAGTGGTCGACCGCGCCCTGCACGACGTAGGGCAGCACCGCATAGGCGCCGCCGAAGCTCAGCAGCGCGGTCTTGGTGAAGAACCAGGCCATGCGCGGCAGCGTGCCGTCCACGCCCCATGCCGCGGCCAGCAAGCCCCAGCCGGCCAGCACCAGGGCGCACCCGGCCAGCGCCACCGCCGCCAGGCGCGGCCAGGCGAAGCGGGCGTGCGGCGGCGTCGGCGTGTCGTCATCGATCAGCGCGGGCCCGGCGCCTGGCCTGGCGGCGCCGTGCGCACCGCCGCCAGGCTGGAACCAGTGCGCACGCACCCGTCCGCCGATGCTCCCGGCCACCGCCGCACCCAGCATGATGGCGGGAAACGGCAGGCGCAGCAGCGCGATCCCGACGAAGGCGGCCAGCGCGATCGCGGCCAGCGCCGGGTTCCTGAGCGTGCGGCTGCCGATGCGCCAGGCCGCCGCCAGCACCAGCGCCACCACCGCCGGCTTGACCCCGGCCAGCGCGCCCGCCACGGCCGGCAGCTGCCCGAACACCAGGTAGACCCAGGACAGCGCGGCCAGGATCAGCAGCGAAGGCAGGATGAACAGCACCCCGGCGGCAATCCCGCCGGCCGTACGGTGCAGCAGCCAGCCGATGTAGACCGCCAGCTGCGTCGCCTCGGGGCCGGGCAGCAGCATGCAATAGTTGAGGGCATGCAGGAACCGCCCGTCGGAAATCCAGCGCCGCCGCTCGACCAGCTCGGCATGCATCAGCGCGATCTGGCCGGCCGGGCCGCCGAAGCTGATGAAGCCGAGCTTGAACCAGTAGCGCAGGGCGGCGCTGAATGGCACGGATTCGGGTCCCGGTTCGGGCGCCGATGCAGGCGCCGAGGCGGGCGGCGTGGGCAGATCGGCAGCGGTCGGGTCCGGCATGGCGTCGATCGGCAGGCGCCGAAGTGGAAGGTCGCCCATGTTACAACGAGGCGATGTCTGGTGGAACAGTAGCGTAGAAGTGCGACGGGTCCAGCGTCGAGGCGACCCCGACGTGCTGGAAGTTTTCTTCCAGCCAGCGCCCGGCGGCCTGGTAGCCGACCTCGTGCAGGTGCTGGATGAAGCGCCATTCGGTATTGAACTTGCTCGAGATGCTCAGTTCGCGCAGGTGCTCGGCCCCGCTGATCAGGTGCAGGCGCATCGATTGCTGGCGCACCTGGCCCGGGTCGACCTCGTCGACCACCGTGTTCATGTGATGCAGCGCGCTGATCTCGCGCACCAGGCTGATGTTGAAGGCGATCTCGTTGACCCGGTTGTTGACGTCGTTCATAGAGAGCGGCAACTCGCGCCGCGCCACCGGGTTGTTCTGGATGATCAGGATGTCGCGCGCCAGGCCCGGGTCGACCAGCGGCCCGAGCGCCGGATTGCCGACGAAACTGCCGTCCCACCAGGCTTCGCCGTCGACCATCACCGGCGCGAACACCTGCGGCAGGCAAGCCGACGCCATCACGTGCTGGACTGTCAGCTCGTCGCGCTGGAATATCCGTCCGGTGCCGGTGCGTACGTTGGTGGCGGACAGGAACAGCTCCAGCCCGCTGGCGCGCACGCGCTCGAAGTCGACCAGCGTGGCCAGCAGCATGCTCAGCGGATTGATGTTGAGCGGATTCATCTGCATCGGCGACAGGGTTGCGCAGGCCAGCTGCAGCAGCAGGTAGCCGGGCGAGGTCTCGACGCTGCCGCGTCCGGCCAGGTAGTCGAACGGCGACGGGTGCATCGGGCTGAACATGGCGCCGGCGCCGAGCGTGTTCCAGAACTTGGCCAGGCTCGCGCGCGCGCCCGCGTGGCCGCCGCCATGGGCAAAGCCGTCGGCCAGCACGACCGCGTTGATGCTGCCGGCGCTGGCGGCACTGATCGCTTCGAGTTCCAGGCGTTCGTCCTGCAGCAGACGGTCAAGCGCGCCCCAGGCGAAGGCGCCGTAGGCACCACCGCCTTGCAGGCCGAGGTTGATCTTCTTGATGATACTCATGGCAACGTCGCGTTAATCAAACACCCAGTTTGCTCGCTTCGGTCGGCAAGGGGCGCAACCTTGAGTGTAAGAAAAAAAAAAGGAAGCCGGGGCTTCCTTTGTCGGCGCCGCCGCTGAGGGCGGCGCCGTGTCGACGCTGATCGACGTACTTATTGGCGGGTATCCACCTGGATCAGCGGCTCAGCGGCCGGCGGCGGGGCGACCTTGCGGGCGCGTCCCATGCGGACCGGCGGCTGGGCCGCGGATTCCTGGGCGGCGCGCAGCTTTTCCGGGTCGGTCGATGCCAGCGTCAGGCCGGCTTGCGCCAGCACGTCGCCAAGGTCGGCCGAAGCTGCAGCCTGCGGCGCCGGGGCGCTGGCAGCCGGCGCTGGTGCCGGTTCAGGTGCCGGAGCCGCTTGCGATGCCGCGGTCGGGAACGCGATCGGTGCCGGCGCTGCAGCTGCCTGCGAGGCGGCGGTCGGGAACGCGATTGCCGGCGCTACCGCTGCTGCCGCCGGCGCCGGTTCGGCTTGTGCGACCGGGGCGGCTTGCTCGGTGGCAGCGCGCGCCGTCGCTTCGGCCACCGACTTGGCGGTCGGGAACGGCCATGCACCCGTGCTCGAGGCGACCGGCTGGGCAGCCTCGGCGCTTGCCGTGGCGGCAACCGGAGCCTGCGCCTTGGCGGCGGCAGCCTGTTCGGCGCGCAGCTTCTCGGCGACCTTGTCGGCAGCGGCGGCGTCGGCGGCAGCCTTCACCGACGCAGCGGTCGGGAACGGCCACGCACCCTGGCTGCCGGCGGCAGCGGCTTCCGGCTTGGCCTTGGCGGCTTTCGCCTCGGCCTGCACCTTGGCGGCTTCCTCGTCGGCGACCGGCGTGAAGGCCGGGGTCTCGATGGTGTCGCCATCGACGCCTTCGACTTCGCGCTCGCGGCGGTTGCGGTTGCGGCCACCGCGGCGGCGGCGGCGGCGCGGTTCATCGCCGTTGGCTTCGTCGAACTCGTCGCCGTTCGGACCGACGGTCGTGATCGCAGACGTGACCGACTTGACGATCTGCTCCTGCACCACTTCCTGCTCGCCGTTCGGGCCGGTGGTCGCGATGGTGACGGTGGTCGCGCTGGTCGCCTGCACGATGCTCAGCTCTTCCTGCTTGGCCTCGACCGGGGCGCGCTCAGTGCGTTCGGTACGCTCGGCGCGTTCAGCACCCTCGCGCGGCGGACGCGGTTGGCGCGGTGCGCGTTCCGGACGCTCGGCGCGTTCGGTGCGTTCCGAACGTTCGCCACGCTCGGTGCGCTCGGCGCGCGCCGGTGCTGCGGCTTGCGCTTCGGTCACCTGTTCGCGCGGCTCGCGCGGTTCACGCGGCGGACGCGGCTGGCGCGGCGGACGCGCCGGCTTGGCGTCGAGGGCGTCGGCCGGCTTGGCGGCGTCTTCGCCCGGCGCGGCCTTGGCGGCATGCTCGCGCTCGTCGCGTTCGCGGCCCTTGCCGTTGCCGTTGCCGTTGCGGCTGGCGTTGCGGCCGTTGGCGTTACGCGGACCGCGGCCGTTGCGCTCGCCGCGCTCGGCGGCTGCCGGCGCCGGTTCGGCCGGTTGGGACGGGGCGGCCGGGGCGGGCGGCGGTGCGATCGGGGCCGGACGGCCGAAGAAGAAGTTGCGCAGCTTGGCGAAGAAGCCTTCCTCGGCAGGCGGGGCCGGCGGCGGCGGCGGTGCGATCGGAGCGGCCGGGGCGGCGGCGACCGGCTTGGGCGGCTCGCGGCGTTCGACCGTCGGGGCCGGCTGGGCCGGGGTGATGGTCTTGACCACGGCTTCCTGGCGCGGCTTGGCTTCTTCCTTCTGGCGCTTGTTGAACGCCATGTCGGTGTCGGCCGACTCGGCCAGGGTGTAGCTGGCGGCGGCGTCTTCCAGGCGCGGATCGTCGACCTTGATGCGCTCGAGCTTGTAGTGCGGAGTCTCGAGGTGCTTGTTCGGGATCAGGATCACGGTGATGCGGTGACGGGTCTCGATCTTGAGCACTTCGCCGCGCTTTTCGTTCAGCAGGAAAGCGGCGACATCGACCGGCACTTGGACGTGGATCGTGGCCGAATTCTCCTTCATCGCCTCTTCCTGGATGATGCGCAGGACTTGCAGGGCGGACGATTCGGTGTCACGGATGTGGCCGGTGCCCGAGCAGCGCGGGCAGGTGACGTGCGAACCTTCCGACAGCGACGGACGCAGGCGCTGGCGCGACAGTTCCATCAGGCCGAAACGCGAGATCTTGCCCATCTGCACGCGTGCACGGTCGTGGTGCAGCGCGTCCTTCAGGCGCTGTTCGACTTCGCGCTGGTTCTTGGCGACTTCCATGTCGATGAAGTCGATCACGATCAGGCCGCCGAGGTCGCGCAGGCGCAGCTGGCGCGCGACTTCGTCGGCGGCTTCGCAGTTGGTGTTGAAGGCGGTGGTTTCGATGTCGGAGCCGCGGGTGGCGCGCGCCGAGTTGACGTCGATCGAGACCAGCGCTTCGGTGTGGTCGATCACGATGGCGCCGCCGGACGGCAGCGGGACGGTGCGGGCGTAGGCGGTTTCGATCTGGTGTTCGATCTGGAAACGCGAGAACAGCGGCACGTCGTCGGTGTAGCGTTTTACGCGGTGCGCCATGTCGGGCATCACGTGGCTCATGAACTGCTGGGCCTGGTCGAAGATCTCGTCGGTGTCGATCAGGACTTCGCCGATGTCAGGCTGGAAATAGTCGCGGATGGCGCGGATGACCAGTGACGACTCTTGATAAATCAGGAACGGACCCGGGGCCGACTTGCCGGCGCCTTCGATCGCGCGCCACAGCTGCATCAGGTAGTTCAGGTCCCACTGCAGCTCTTCGACGTTGCGGCCGATGCCGGCGGTGCGGGCGATCACCGACATGCCTTGCGGCAGGTCGAGCTTGTCCATGGTTTCACGCAGTTCCTGGCGTTCTTCGCCTTCGACGCGGCGCGACACGCCGCCGCCGCGCGGGTTGTTCGGCATCAGGACCAGGTAGCGGCCGGCCAGCGAAATGAACGAGGTCAGGGCGGCGCCCTTGTTGCCGCGCTCTTCCTTCTCGACCTGGACCATGATGTCCTGGCCTTCGCGCAGGGCTTCCTTGATGGTGCAGTTACGGACATCGACGCCGTCGCGGAAATAGGAGCGGGCAACTTCTTTGAAGGGGAGGAAGCCGTGGCGGTCTTCGCCGTAGCTGACGAAGCAGGCTTCAAGAGAGGGTTCGATTCGGGTGATGACGCCTTTGTAGATGTTCGACTTGCGCTGTTCGCGCCCGGCGCTCTCGATATCGATGTCGATCAGTTTCTGGCCGTCGACGATCGCTACGCGCAACTCTTCTTGCTGCGTAGCGTTAAACAACATGCGTTTCATTTTTATAAACTCCGCGACCCGTGGGCCGTTATGCCGTCTTGTCAGGACGGCGTAGGTACAAGGATGTACGCGGGGAGGGGAGTGTTGGCGGTGGTATGCCCGGGGCGTGAGCGGCATTGCCGGTCACAGGGCGCAGATGGGGCCGAACGGTATTGTCACGCACACGCCACGGCCAGCTCGACCGGCGCGGCCCGGTGGGGCGGCGCAAGGGAGGGCCTCGGGCGATGCGACGAACCCGGCCGTCGGGATACCGTCAACCCGCCGCGGGTTGCGGTGCGGTGGAAACGCGGCCTGGGACATGATCCGGGCCGGGTCCGGCCGCAAGGAGTTTGCGGCGCGCACCGTGATGCACGGCGGCGCTTTCCGGACTGCATTCCACTCAACACTGCTGCCGCTCGCGACGGTTATCAAGTCTCCTTGTCTCGGGTCGGGCGGAAAACGACAAGCGTTATCGGCACCATCACCCGGCGAGCCGACCCTGAGGCCGGCTTGCCGGTACTTATCCTTAAAATTCCAAACAATCCAATCCTGCAGTCTCGCGTGCGGCCCGATTGCAACTGCGGTGCAACCCAGGCGCGCCCACAAGAATGTGCGTACAGATTATGGAATCTGAAAAACTGTTGCGCTGCTGCGCCCAGATTGCGGCCGCTCGCTACGGTTATTCAAGATTCCTTTTCCATCGATTTTGCATTTTGGCGAGGCCGATGGAGACGCCCCTGTGTAAAATATCGTTTTTAATTCTTACACCAGGGGCCTCGACAACCGACTGCGCGTTGCTTTTTCGCCCGCTCGAGCCTGCTGCACCCTCGGTACAACAGCGCCTCGCAAGCCGAAATGCCGGCGCGCTAGGTCATCCAGACCCCCACCCGCAGAGGTTTGACCGCCGCCTGTCGATTATATATTCAAAATGAAGGACTTAGAGAGAATTTCTGGGAAGACAAAACGAATGACCTTGCAAAACCATGTTGTTCCCCCTTCATCACAGACAGACAGCCGCAGCGCCAGCGTACAACTCGTCACGATCGGCGAAGAAGAAGCCGGTCAGCGTATTGATAATTATCTGTTGCGTGTTTGCAAAGGCGTCCCCAAGAGCCATATTTACCGCATCCTGCGTTCCGGCGAAGTACGCGTCAACAAAGGGCGCATCGACCAGATGTACCGCCTGGAAGCCGGTGACGTGGTGCGCATTCCGCCGGTGCGCATCGCAGAGCGGCAGGGCGGCAATACGCCCGTGCCCGGCGCCGAGTTCCACATCGTGCACGAGGACAGCCACCTGCTGGTGATCGACAAGCCGGCCGGCGTCGCCGTGCACGGCGGTTCGGGCGTGTCGTATGGCGTCATCGAGCAACTGCGCGCGGCCAGGCCCGAAGCCAAGTTCCTGGAGCTGGTGCATCGCCTGGACCGCGAAACCTCGGGCTTGTTGCTGATCGCCAAGAAGCGATCGGCGCTGACCAATTTGCATGAGCAAATGCGCGACGGTAAAACGGACAAGCGCTACCAGACCATGGTGGTGGGCGACTGGCGCAATCCGCGCCAGCACGTCCGGGCGCCGCTGCACAAGTTCACCACCCCGGACGGCGAGCGCCGCGTCGTCGTACAGGCCGGTGGTCAGGAATCGCATACGGTGTTCAACCTGCTGCGCAAGTGGGCGGGCTTCGCGCTGCTTGAGGCGGAACTCAAGACCGGGCGCACGCACCAGATCCGCGTACACCTGGCGTCGAGCGGCTTTCCCATCCTCGGCGACGAGAAATACGGCGATTTCGCCCTCAACAAGCAGCTTCAGAAGGCAACCGACACGCGCGGCGCCCTCAAGCGCATGTTCTTGCATGCCTGGCAGATCACCTTCCAGCACCCGGAAACCGGCAAGCCGATGACGTTACAGGTGCCGTTGCCGCCGGAATGCGAGCGTTTCTTGGTAAGCTTGGGGCAAGCACTGATGACCAAGTAAAAAATAAGGAGCCGGCTTGGGGCCGGGAGACATGGCACGAAAGCAATTTGATCTGATCGTATTCGATTGGGACGGTACGCTGATGGACAGCACCGCCACCATCGTCAAATGTATACAGTCGGCCGCCAAGGACCTGGGACTGGCGGTGCCGAGCGACGCCGCCGCGGCGCACGTCATCGGCCTGGGCTTGGCGGAAGCGATGCAGGCGGCGATGCCGGACATCGATCCCGCACTGTATCCGCGCATGGTGGAGCGCTATCGCTACCATTTCCTGACAAAAGACCATGAACTGGTGTTATTCAAGGGCGTACCGGCCATGCTGGAGGAATTGTCGCAGCTCGGCTATTTCCTGGCCGTCGCCACCGGCAAGAGCCGCGTGGGCCTGAACCGCGCTTTGAACGCCGCCGGCTTGCTGTCGACCTTCGATGCGACCCGTTGCGCCGACGAGACATTTTCCAAACCGCATCCGGCAATGTTGCAAGAATTGACAAGGGAACTTGGCCAGGACATGCGGCGTACCGTTATGATCGGCGACACCACGCACGACTTGCTGATGGCCAATAACGCTGGCGCTGCGGGCATCGCCGTCGAATACGGCGCGCACCCGGTGCCGCAGCTGCAGGCATGCCGTCCGGTGTTCTCGGCAAAGAACGTGCCTGAGCTGCATCAGTGGCTTATTGATAACGCATGAGCGAGGCGAACGAGATCTTTGTCTGTGCATCCGACGCCCTGGAAGACGGCGGCAAGGGCGTGCGTTTCCCGGTCCATGCCTTTGGCGGCGATGCAACCGGCTTTGCGGTCCGTCATGGCGGCAAGGTCTACGCTTACCTGAACCGCTGCGCCCATGCCCCGGTCGAACTCGACTGGTTCAAGGGCGAGTTCTTCGAGTCGAGCAAGATGTACCTGATGTGCGCGACGCACGGCGCGATCTACGTGCCGGAAAGCGGCCTGTGCGCCGGCGGACCGTGCCGCGGCGCCAAGCTGCGTGCGATCGGCGTGCGCGAGGCCGACGACGGCATTTACTGGCAGCCGGACCAGCACATCCGCCCTCCCGAGGCCCACTAATCAAGGTTTTATGAGCGATAACAACAAGAGCGACAACCCGAACGACAACCGTCCCGGCGGCCCCTCGGGTGGCCCGGCAAGTGGGACGTCCCCCACGTTCAACAACTGGGAGCGCGATACCCTCGAGCGCCTGGTGTTCGCCACCGTGCGCGAGCAGCGCGCCTCGCGCCGTTGGGGCATCTTCTTCAAACTGTCGTTTCTCCTGCTGGCATTTTTCGCGATCTGGGCTTATTCCGACTTCGACTTCGGTGGCTCCGACATCGATTCGCTGGGCCGCCACACGGCCCTGATCGAGATCGACGGCACCATCGACACCGAAGGCAGCGGCTCGGCCGATACCGTGATCCCGGCGCTGAACAAGGCCTTTTCCGACCCCGGCTCGGCGGCGATCGTGCTGCGCATTAACAGCCCCGGCGGCAGCCCGGTGCAGGCCGGCATCATCGTCGACGAGATCCAGCGCTTGAAGCACGGCTATCCGAACAAGCCGCTGTACGTGGTGGTCGACGAGATCTGCGCGTCGGGCGGGTATTACATCGCCGCAGCGGCCGACAAGATCTTCGTCAACAAGGCCAGTATCGTCGGCTCGGTCGGCGTGCTGATGGATGGCTTCGGCTTTACCGGCCTGATGGACAAGCTCGGCATCGAGCGCCGTCTGCTCACCGCCGGCGAGAACAAGGGCTTCCTCGATCCGTTCAGCCCGCAGTCCGACAAGCAGAAGCAGCACGCACTCGAGATGTTGAACGAAATCCACGAGCAATTTATTGCCGTGGTGCGCGCCGGCCGCGGCAAGCGCCTGAAGGAAACCCCGGAGATTTTCTCGGGACTGTACTGGACCGGCGCCAAGGCCGTCGACATGGGGTTGGCGGACGGGTTCGGCACGGTGGACACGGTGGCGCGCGACGTCGTCAAGGCCGAGGACATTATCGACTACACGGCCCACGAAGGCTTGCCGGAGCGGGTGCTGAAGAAATTTGGCGCCTCGGTCGGCGCGGGAGCGGTGCAGTCGATCTACCGCGGCGCCGTACCTAGCCTGCGCTGACGAGCCTGCGCTGAAGGCAGACGAAAGCGGCCGCGCAAGCTGCCGTTTTCGTTTTACATGATCATCGAGTCATGATTCCGCTATCATTTTTCGCCATCGGCCGCGGGCCAGCTGGCGATGCCGGGGACCGGGAAGGGCATGCCGGCCCCGTCCAGCGCGCAATCGAGGCTGTCGTCGGCACGATGGAAGCCGCCGGCGTCGAGCCAGCTCTGGAAGTGCTGCTGGGCTTCGGCGTACCAGGCGGCGCGCATCGGCATGTTCTGCTCGGCGGCATGGACGTGGGGAATGTCGCCGCCGCGCGTCCAGCGCGCGAGTGCGATCCGGGTTGGAAACAGCGAAGCGTGATGTTGAGCCACCGTCGTGCCGCAGCGTATGGCCGCGGACGCCGGAAGAGTGCTATAGCAATGTTTTTTTTCGATCTGCACGTGTGCCTCGTACGGTTGAGTTCGTAAGAATTTCTCCTACATGTCGTTGGGTGGTAGTCCTACCTGAAGAACGTGTAGTCCAATTCCTAACGAGGTTTCAGTCTATCAATGAGGACAACGGGAAGCTTGACATGTGTCAAACGAGTTCTTGCTTATCGTTGAAACGTTTGCTCTCGACCGTTTGGCGGCTTGCTTTTTTACGCAAACGTTTTCGGAAAAGCCTTCTTTGCCTTGGATAAGCCTTCTGTTAAAGTGCCGGCCATGAGTAAACTATCCCTGGACCGTGTGCTGCAATCGCAAGGTTTTGGCACGCGCAAGTACTGCCGCGCCCTGATCGAGGATGGCGACGTCGCCATCAATGGCGAGACGCACGACAATTACAAGACGCCGGTCGAAACCGATGGCTTGGTGCTGACCGTCTTCGATGAAGAATGGGTATACCGCGAGCGCGTCTACATCGCGCTGTACAAGCCGGCCAACTTCGAATGCTCGCGCAAGCCGAGCCACCATCCCGGCGTGCTGACCTTGCTGCCGGAACAGTTCACCTGGCGCGACGTGCAGCCGGTCGGCCGTCTCGACCACGACACCACCGGCCTGCTGCTGATGTCCGACGATGGTCCTTTCATCCACGCGCAATCTTCGCCCAAGCGGCATATTCCCAAGGTCTACCAGGCCACGACCCAGGATCCGGTGACGCCGGCCCTGGTCGAGCAGCTGCTGGCCGGCGTGCAGTTGCACGACGAACCGGCGCCGCTGGCGGCCGTCACCTGCGTGCAGCGCGGCGAGCACCTGCTCGAGATCGTGCTCGAACAGGGTAAATATCATCAGGTCAAGCGCATGCTGGCGGCCGCCGGCAACCATTGCGCGGCCTTGCACCGCTCGCAGATCGGCGGCTTGACGCTCGAATCGCTCGGCCTCGGCGAGGGCGAATGGTGCTACCTGGATCAGGCGCAACTCGACCTGCTCGTACCCGCGGGCGCCTGACAAAATCCCCCATGGCGGCGTTGCATTGTCTTGCCGTACTGGCGGACTGCGGACGCCAAGTCTGTCGTGCGACGCCGCCGGCGATTTTCCGCAACACTCATCGTTCTAATTTTGCCAACATTGACCGGCTCGGCAGGTTCGCCTGCTCGGCCGGAACGACGATAATGCCGCCGCGACCTTACCGATTCCTTGCTTGCCTGCCTTTCCTCTACCTGACCGCGGCCTCGGCCCAGCAGCCTGACGCCACCCAATCGGCCGCCCAGCCCGCCGCCTTGGGCGGCTGCGTCAACATCGCCGAGGACGCGCAGCGCCTTGCTTGCTACGACCGCCTCGCGCGCGCGAATGCCGTTCCGACGCCAGCGGCGTCCGTGGACAGTGTGCAGGTGGCGGCGCCGGTTGCGCCGGTTGCGCCGGGTACGCCCGTGGCCGTCGTGCCCGCCAAGCCGGCCGAGTCGCCGATCAAGGCCGTGTCCGATGCGTCGGCGCAGCCGGTGTCGGGCTTCAGCCTGGCCGATTACTGGGAGCTCGACGCGGCGCACAAGCGCGGCGTGTTCGACTTCCGGCCACATGCGCCGACCTACCTGATCGCCACCCGCACCGCGCATCCGAACGATGCGCCGTACAAGCCTTTCCGCGACATCAGCGACCTCGGCACCGGCCTGGCGCACTCGGAACTGGTGTTCCAGCTGGGCTTCAAGCTCAAGCTGATCGAAAACGCCTTCAACAAGCCGGTGGACGTGTGGTTCGGCTATACCCAGAACAGCTTCTGGCAGGCCTCGAACCACAAGGCCTCCAGCCCGTTCCGCGAGACCAATTACCAGCCCGAGCTGATGATCGTGACGCCGCTGAACTTCAGTGTACTCGGCATGAATGCGCGGCTCTTTAATCTGGGTATCGTGCACCAATCGAACGGACAATCGTCGACGCTGTCGCGCAGCTGGAACCGCGTCTACGCCCAGGTTGGACTCGAGCGCGACGGGTGGACCGTGATGGGGCGCGTATGGAAGCGCATCAATGAATCGGCGCCGGAAGACGACAATCCGGACATCGTCAACTACATGGGCCATGGCGACGTCAACGTCACCTATCGCCACAACGGCAGCGATTACTCGGCCCTGGTGCGCCACAACTTCTCGACCGGGCGCGGCGCCGTGCAGCTCGGCTATGCCTGGCCGCTGGCCGGCCACTTCAAGGGCTATGCCCAGCTGTTCTCGGGCTACGGACAGAGCCTGATCGACTATAACTATTACCAGAACGTGGCCGGCATCGGCGTGCTCGGCACGTTCTAAGGGCGGGCCGGCGGCGCGCAGGCGCGGCGTGACGGCGATGCAGCAGTGCAATACAATGGCGCGCTACCCACCGCCCATCGTTTGCCATGAAACTTGCCACCCTGAAGGACGGTTCGCGCGACGGCCAGCTCGCCGTGGTCGCACGCGACCTGAAGACCGCCCACATCGCCGACGGCATCGCCCCGACCCTGCAGGCGGCGCTCGACGACTGGGCCTTCGTCGCGCCCCAGCTCGCGTTCCTGTACGACGAACTCAATGCCGGCCGCGCACGGCGCAGCTTCGAGTTCGACCCGGGCCGCTGCATGGCGCCGCTACCGCGCGCCTACCAATGGGCCGACGGCTCGGCCTACGTCAACCACGTCGAACTGGTGCGCAAGGCGCGCGGCGCCGGGATGCCGGCCTCGTTCTGGGAAGAGCCGCTGATGTACCAGGGCGGCAGCGACGATTTCCTGGGCCCGCAGGATGATATCGTGCTGGCGCGCGAGGAGTGGGGCATCGATTTCGAAGCCGAAGTGGCCGTCGTCACCGGCGACGTGCCGATGGGCGCGACGCCCGACGAGGCCTACCGCCAGATCCGCCTGCTCACCCTGGTCAACGACGTTTCGCTGCGCAACCTCATCCCGGACGAGCTGGCCAAGGGCTTCGGCTTCCTGCAATCGAAGCCTGCGACCAGCTTCGCGCCGGTGGCGGTCACGCCGGACGAACTCGGCGATGCGTGGAAAGGCGGCAAAGTCCACCTGCCCCTGCGTTCGATCTGGAACGGCCGCCCCGTGGGCCAGCCGGACGCCGGCGTCGACATGGTGTTCAACTTCCCACAACTGATTGCCCACCTGGCCAAGACGCGCAACGTGCGCGCCGGCAGCATCGTCGGCTCGGGGACGGTGTCCAACAAGGACGCCTCAAAAGGTTACTCGTGCATCGCCGAGCAGCGCTGCCTGGAGACGATCGAGCATGGGTCTGCGGTGACGCAATTTATGCGCTTCGGCGACACGATCCGCATCGAGATGCTGGACGAGCAGGGCAAGTCGCTGTTCGGCGCGATCGAGCAGAAGGTGGCGCGGCTGGAAGCGGACGCGTCATAGCAAGTATGATGTGAGCGGCTGCATGCCGGCCCACTCGATGGAGCACGCGATGATATTAACCACCGGCGGCGCCGGCTTTATTGGCAGTAATTTCGTCCTCGACTGGTGCGCCGCCTCGAACGAGCCGGTCGTCAATCTCGACAAGTTGACCTATGCCGGCAACCTCGAGAACCTGGCCAGCTTGGCGGGCAACCCGCGCCACCTGTTCGTCAAGGGCGATATCGGCGACGTCGAACTGGTCGCGCGCCTGCTGCGCGAGCACCGCCCGCGCGCCGTGATCAATTTTGCCGCCGAAAGCCACGTCGACCGCAGCATCCACGGCCCCGAAGATTTTATCCAGACCAATATTGTCGGCACCTTCCATCTGCTGGAGGCGGTGCGCGCCCACTGGAGTGCGCTGCCGGCTGTCGAGAAGGCCGCGTTCCGTTTCCTGCACGTCTCCACCGACGAAGTCTACGGCTCGCTGGGGGCGGACGAGCCGGCCTTCAGCGAGACGCACCGCTACCAGCCGAACAGCCCGTACTCGGCCAGCAAGGCCGCCAGCGACCACCTGGTGCGCGCCTACCACCATACCTACGGCTTGCCGGTGCTGACGACCAATTGCTCTAATAACTATGGGCCGTATCACTTTCCGGAAAAGCTGATCCCGCTGTGCATCCACAACGCGCTGGCCGGCAAGCCGCTGCCGATCTACGGCGACGGCCGCCAGGTGCGCGACTGGCTGTACGTGAAAGACCATTGCGCGGCGATCCGCCGCGTGCTCGAAGCGGGCCGGGTGGGCGAGGTCTACAACGTCGGCGGGTGGAACGAAAAGACCAATCTGGAGGTCGTAAGCATGTTGTGCGAGCTGCTGGATGAGTTCCAAGCGCGCGCCGACGGCCAGTCCTATAAATCGCAGATGACGTTCGTGGCCGACCGGCCCGGCCACGACCGCCGTTACGCGATCGACGCCACCAGGCTTGAGCGCGAACTGGGCTGGAAGCCGCTCGAGACTTTCGAGTCGGGCATCCGCAAGACCGTCCGGTGGTATCTCGACAACCCGGACTGGGTGCGCAACGTGACCAGCGGCGCCTACCGCAACTGGGTAGGCCGGCAGTACGGAGTTTGACTTGAAAATTCTGCTCACCGGCAAAAACGGCCAGCTCGGCTTCGAATTGCGGCGCGCCCTGGCGCCGCTGGGCGAGCTCGTGGCGCTGGGCCGCGACGACTGCGACCTGGCCGACGCCGCCGCCTTGCGCGCGTGCTTGCGTGCGGTCGCGCCCGACGCCATCGTCAACCCGGCCGCCTACACCGCGGTCGACCGGGCCGAATCCGAGCCGGCCGCCGCGTTCGCGGTGAATGCCGAGGCGCCGCGCATCCTGGGCGAGGAGGGCGCGCGCCTGGGGGCGCTGGTGCTGCATTACTCGACCGATTACGTGTTCGACGGCTGCAAGGAGGGCGCCTACCGCGAGGACGACCTGCCGAACCCGCGGAACGTGTACGGGCGCAGCAAGCTGGACGGCGAGCGCGCGCTGGCGGCGGCGAATCCGCGCCACCTGATCCTGCGTACCAGCTGGGTGCTCGGCGTGCACGGCGCCAATTTCGCCAAGACCATGCTGCGCCTGGCCGCCGAACACGAGCGCCTGAACGTGGTCGCCGACCAGCATGGCGCGCCGACCTCGGCCGCGCTGCTGGCCGACGTCAGCGCGCAGCTCGTGCGCCGGCACGCGCGCGCGCGCCAGGGCGAGGGCTTTCCGTATGGTATTTATCACGCTGCCGCTGCCGGCGAGACCACATGGTACGATTACGCCCGCTTCGTGATCGCCGAGGCGATTGCCGCCGGCAAGCCCTTGAAGGCGACGCCGGAGGCCGTCATACCCGTCACGACCGCGCACTATCCGACGCCGGCGCGGCGTCCGCTCAATTCCCGGCTCGACACCGGGCGCTTGCGCAGCACCTTCGATCTCGATTTGCCGCCCTGGCAGGAGGGCGTGCGCCAGGTGCTTCGACACATCTTCTGAGTTTTCGCCGAGAACCCCATGTCCATCACAAAACGAAAAGGCATCATCCTGGCCGGCGGCTCGGGGTCGCGCCTGTACCCGGTGACCCAGGCGGTCAGCAAGCAATTGATGCCGGTGTACGACAAACCGATGGTGTACTACCCGTTCAGCACGCTGATGCTGAGCGGCATCCGCGACATCCTCTTGATCACCACGCCCTACGACTCGGCGCGCTTCGCCGACCTGCTCGGCGACGGCAGCCAGTGGGGCATGAATATCGGCTACGCGGTCCAGCCGAGCCCGGATGGGCTGGCCCAGGCCTTCATCATCGGCAAGGACTTCATCGGCACTGACCCGAGTGCGCTGGTGCTCGGAGATAACATTTTCTATGGCCACGACCTGGTCAAGCAGCTGCACAACGCCAATGCGCGCGTCGACGGTGCGACCGTGTTCGCCTACCACGTGCAAGATCCGGAACGCTACGGCGTGGTCGAGTTCGACGCCAGGCGCCATGCGCTGAGCATCGAAGAAAAGCCGAAGACGCCGAAGTCGAACTATGCGGTCACCGGGCTGTATTTCTATGACAACGAGGTCTGCTCGATCGCCGCCGACATCCAGCCTTCGGCGCGCGGCGAACTCGAAATCACCGACATCAACCAGACCTACCTGACGCGCGGCCGGCTCGACGTCGAGATCATGGGCCGCGGCTTCGCCTGGCTCGACACCGGCACCCATGATAGCCTGCTGGAAGCCGCCAGCTTCATCGCGACGCTGCAAAAGCGCCAGGGCCTGCAAGTGGCGTGTCCGGAAGAGATCGCCTTCCGCCAGGGCTGGATCGATGCCGAGGCGTTGGCCCGGCTGGCCGCGCCGCTGTGCAAGAACGGCTACGGCAGTTACCTGTTGAACCTGCTGAAATAACCTGCTGAAGTCAAGCCCCATGCCCCTCATCGCCACCCCGACGGCCATCCCCGACGTGCTCGTGCTCGAGCCGACCGTGTTCGGCGACGCGCGCGGCTTCTTTTTCGAAAGCTTCAACGCGCGCGAGTTCAAGGAAGTCACCGGCCTGGACGTCAACTTCTTGCAGGACAACCACAGCCGCTCGGCCAAGGGCGTGCTGCGCGGCATGCATTACCAGATCCAGCATGCCCAGGGCAAGCTGGTGCGGGTGGTGCAGGGCGACGTGTTCGACGTCGCCGTCGACTTGCGACGATCGTCGCCGACCTTCGGCCGCTGGGTCGGCCAGGTGCTCAGCGCCGACAACCGCAAGCAGATCTGGATACCGCCCGGCTTCGCCCACGGCTTCCTGGTGCTCAGCGAGGCCGCCGAGTTCCTCTACAAGACCACCAATTACTGGTATCCGGCCCATGAGCGCTGCCTGCTGTGGAACGATCCGCAAATCGGGATCGCGTGGCCGCTCGATGGCGCGCCGACCCTGGCGCCCAAGGACAGCGCCGCCACGCCCTTGGCCCAGGCCGAGACCTTCGCCTGAGCCTGCTCAAGCACAGCTACTCCCCCGAGACCCGAACAGCGCGGACTTTTCCGGTCTTTTCGAGGTATAGCCCTACGGCAACATCTGGAATAATGCCAGCTTGAATAAAGTCGGGGCCGGTCCCGACGGGCACCGGGGCACCAGATGGCGGAAGAAAGCGGCGCGGAAAAGAACCAACCAGCGTCAGAGAGACGGTTAAAACAGGCACGTGAAAACGGCGACATCCCGCGTTCGCGCGAAGTCGGCACCTTCGCCGTCCTGATGACCGCCGGCGCCGGCCTGTGGATGCTGGGCGGCGGCCTGGTCGACAAGCTCGCGCGCGTCCTGCATTCCGGCCTGTCGCTCGACCGCGAGCAGATCTACAACCCGAACGTGTTGATCGAACGCATCGGCGCCGACGTCGCCGGCGTGCTGCTGGCCTGCCTGCCGCTGGCCGGCGCGGTGATCCTGGTCATGCTGGCCGCGCCGATGCTGATCGGCGGCTGGAACTTCAGCGCCAAGGCCTTCATGCCGAATTTCGGCAAGCTCAATCCGATCAACGGCATCGGGCGCCTGTTCTCCACCGATTCGCTGGTCGAGCTGCTCAAGGCCGTGGCCAAGGCGCTGCTGGTCGGCGCGGTCGCCTGGTACGTGGTGCTGAGCCAGAAGGAAGCCGTGATCGGCCTGGCCAGCGAGCCGCTCAATGCCGCCACCGCCCATCTCGGCGGCCTGGTCGCCAAGGCGTTCCTGATCATGGTCAGCGCGCTCGGCGCGATCGCGCTGCTGGACGGCCCCTACCAGATGTGGCACTACGCCAACAAGCTGAAGATGACGCGCCAGGAAGTGATCCAGGAATCGAAGGAATCGGACGGCAACCCGCAGATCAAGGGCAAGATCCGCCAGATGCAGCGCGAGATGGCGCGCAAACGCATGATGTCCAACGTCCCGACCGCCGACGTGGTCGTGACCAACCCGACCCACTTCGCGGTGGCGCTGAAGTACGCCGACGGCCAGCGCGGTGCGCCGCGCGTGGTGGCCAAGGGCACCGACGAAGTCGCGGCCAAGATCCGCGCGATCGCGACCGAGAACAAGGTCACGCTGCTGGAAGCCCCGGCGCTGGCGCGTGCGCTGTACAAGCACACCGACATCGACGACGAGATTCCGGAACAGCTGTTCTCGGCGGTGGCCGAAGTGCTGGCCTACGTCTACCAGCTGCGCGCCTACGCCAAGGGCGACAGCAAGCAGTATCCGGACCGTCCGGGCAAGCTGCCGGTCCCGCCGGAGATGGACCCGTTCAACCCGGCTTCGCAAAAGCCTGGCGCAAACAACACCACGCATTAATTAAAGACAGAGCTCGAGGAACGACCTGATGAACGGTTTCAAACTGCCGCCCTGGATGCAAAAGATCGCCGCCAAAGGCAACGCCGTGGCGGCCCCGATCCTGATCATCCTGCTGCTGGCGATGATGATCCTGCCGCTGCCGGCGTTTGCGCTCGACCTGTTCTTCAGCTTTAACATCGCGATGTCGGTGATCGTGCTGCTGACCGCGCTGTACACGGTCAAGCCGCTCGACTTCATGGCCTTCCCGGCGGTGCTGCTGGTGACCACGATGCTGCGCCTGTCGCTGAACGTGGCCTCGACCCGCGTGGTGCTGACCGAAGGCCACACCGGCGGCGCCGCGGCCGGCAAGGTGATCGAAGCCTTCGGCCACTTCCTGATCGGCGGTAACTATACGGTCGGCCTGGTGGTGTTCGTCATCCTCACCATCATCAACTTCACCGTCGTGACCAAGGGCGCCGGCCGTATCGCCGAAGTCGGAGCGCGCTTCGCCCTGGACGCGATGCCGGGCAAGCAGATGGCGATCGACGCCGACCTGAACGCCGGCCTGATCGGCGAGGCCGAGGCCAAGCAGCGCCGCAGCGACGTCGCCATGGAAGCCGAATTCTACGGCGCCATGGACGGTGCCTCGAAGTACGTGCACGGCGACGCCGTGGCCGGCATCCTGGTCACCGTGATCAACGTGATCGGCGGCCTGATCGTCGGCATGGTCCAGCACGACATGGCCTTCGGCGACGCCATCAAGAACTACACGCTGCTCGCGATCGGTGACGGCCTGGTGGCGCAGATCCCGTCGCTGGTGATCTCGATCGCGGCCGGTATGGTCGTCTCGCGCGTGGCTAGCGACAAGGACGTCGGCGACCAGGTCGTCGGCCAGCTGTTCGGCCGCCCGATCGTGATGTACATCACAGGCGGCATCATCGGCGGCATGGGCCTGATCCCGGGCATGCCGAACCTGGTGTTCCTGCTGCTGGGCAGCACGCTGTTCGGCGCCGGCTACCTGGTCGAGAAGCGCATCAAGAACGCGCCGGCGCAAGCCGAGGCGGGCGCCGCGGGCGCGCAAGGCGGCGCCGCCGGCGCAGCGGGTGCGGCAGGCGCGGCCCAGGCCGCGACCACCCCGGCCGAGCAGGAAGAAGCCAGCTGGCAGGACGTCACCCCGGTTGACACACTCGGCCTGGAAGTCGGCTACCGCCTGATCGCGCTGGTCGACAAGGGCCAGAACGGCGAACTGCTCAAGCGCATCAAGGGCATCCGTAAGAAGTTCGCGCAGGAAGTCGGCTTCCTGGCGCCGCCGGTGCACATCCGCGACAACCTGGAGATGAAACCGTCCGCCTACCGCATCACGCTCAAGGGCGTCGAAGTCGGCAGCGGCGAAGCGATGAACGGCCAGTTCCTGGCGATCAACCCGGGCATGGCGACCGGTACGCTGCCCGGCTTGGTGACCGTCGATCCGGCCTTCGGCCTGCCGGCGATCTGGATCGACGCGGCGCTGAAGGAAGAGGCGCAGAGCATGGGCTACACCGTGGTCGACGCCGGCACCGTGATCGCCACCCACCTGAACCACCTGATCACCACCCACGCCGCCGAGCTGCTGGGCCGCATGGAAGTGCAGTCGCTGCTGGACCACCTGGCCAAGGATGCGCCCAAGCTGGTCGAAGACCTGGTGCCGAAGGTCGTGTCGCTGTCGACGCTGCAAAAGGTCTTGCAGAACCTGCTGCTGGAAGGCGTGCACATCCGTGACATGCGCACCATCATCGAGACGCTGTCGGAATTCGGCGGCCAGACCCAGGATCCGAACGACCTGACCGCGCAGGTGCGCGTGGCGCTGGGCCGCGCCATCGTCCAGCAGCTGTTCCCGGGCACCAACGAGCTGTCGGTGATGACCCTGGACAACCGTCTCGAGCGCCTGCTGGTGCAAGCGCTGAGCGCCGGCGGCGACGGTACCGGCATCGAGCCGGGCCTGGCCGACACCATCGTCCAGCAGGCCGCCAACGCCGCCCAGCAGCAGGAAGCGATGGGCCTGACCCCGGTGCTGCTGGTGCCGGGCCAGCTGCGCACACTGCTGTCGCGCTTCCTGCGCCGCGCACTGCCACAACTGAAGGTGCTGTCGCACTCGGAGATCCCCGAGACCAAGACGATTCGCGTGACCAGCCTGGTCGGCGCCGCCTGATCCTGCTTCCCTGCTTTTTCCTGTTTCTTCCTGTTGCTTCCTGTTTTAGCGCCCCAGCCGGCCCGGCCGGGGCGTTTGTCCTTGTGGCGCCGCAATCGACGCCCTAAATCCTGCCGTAAGGAAATAAGGCGATTTCCCCATCCTTTTCTCCGGATCGTTTCCTCATGGCATCGTCAATAATGCTATTCATCAACCGATAGCTGACCTTGCCTGCGAAAGCGGAGAACAACGATGAACGTCAAGAAATTTACAGCCCCGACCTCACGCGAGGCCCTGCGCAAAGTGCGCGAGGCCCTGGGGCCGGATGCGGTCATCCTGTCGAACCGTCCGGTCGATGGGGTGGTCGAGATCCTGGCGCTGGACAACGACGACGTCGCTTCGCTGGCTTCGCCGTCGGAAGAATCGGAAATGGCTGCGCCGCGTCCGTCGATGCAGATGCCGGCACCCGAAGGGCCGGCCTTGCGCGAGCCGGCCGCGCGCTACGCCGACGAACTCCCGGCCGAGCCGATGATGCGCCCGGCCGCGCGCCAGCCGTTCAGCTCGCTGGGCGCGCTGGACGATGCGCCGGCCTACGCGCCGCAGGCGCCGGTGCAGCCGCAGCCGCAGCCGCAAACCTACGCCAACCGCCGCGCACCGCAACCCGAAGCGCCGGCCTTCGACATGGCCGCGATGACCGCGATGATGTCGGCCGCGATCGCCCAGGCCAAGGAATCGGCTGCAAGCGCGGCCGCCGGCGAGATGCAGGGCATGATGAGCGAGCTGCGCGCGATGCGCGGCATGATGGAATCGCAACTGGCCGAGCTGTCGTGGGGCACGACCCAGCAGCGCGAGCCGCAAAAGGCCGTGGTGCTGCGCGAGATGCTGGCGGCCGGCTTTTCGGCCAGCCTGTCGCGCTACCTCGTGGATAAACTCCCGGCCGGCAAGGATGCCACCGAAGCCATGCGCTGGATCAAGACCGTCCTGGCGCGCAACATCACCGCGATGACCGACGAAGACGCCATCCTCGACCGCGGCGGCGTGTTCGCGCTGGTCGGCCCGACCGGCGTCGGCAAGACCACCACCACGGCCAAGCTGGCGGCGCGCTGCGTGATGCGCCACGGCCCGGAAAAGCTGGCCCTGATCACCACCGACGCCTATCGTATCGGCGGCCACGAGCAGCTGCGCATCTACGGCAAGATCCTCGGTGTGATGGTGCACTCGGTCAAGGACGAAGCCGACCTGCGCATCGCGCTGAAGGAACTGCGCAACAAGCACACCGTGCTGATCGACACCATCGGCATGTCGCAGCGCGACCAGATGGTGACCGAGCAGGTGGCGATGCTGACCGATTCCGGCGCCAACGTGCAGCGCCTGCTGTGCCTGAACGCGACCGCGACCAACGAGACTTTGAACGAAGTCGTGCGCGCCTACCAGGGCAGCGGCCTGGCCGGCTGCATCATGACCAAGCTGGACGAAGCGGCGTCGATCGGCAATGTGCTGGACGTGCTGGTGCGCCAGAAACTGAATCTGTACTACATCGCGAACGGCCAGCGCGTGCCGGAAGACCTGCACCTGGGCGACCGCGCGATGCTGGTCGACCGCGCCTTCCGCAACAAGCGCGACGCTGCCGCGCAGATCGCGGACGCCGACCTGCCGCTGATGATGGCGGGCCTGGGCAACCTGAACAACGACCGTTCGCTGCGTGAGGTTTACGTTGGCTAGTTTTGACTTCGATCAGGCCGAAGGCCTGCGCCGGATGCTGTCCGGCCCCAAGCCGCGCATCGTCACCTTCCTGTCCGCCACGGCGTCCGACGACAAGGGCGCGATGCTGGTCAACCTCGGCGCTTCGCTGGCGCAAAGCGGCAACGACGTGATGATCGTCGACGCCTGCGAGCGCGGCTACGGCGTGGCCCAGCGCCTGGGCGTGGACCGCGGCCCGACGCTGCTGCAGGTGGCGCGCCAGGAATGCGCGCTGAACCAGGTCATCCACCCGGTGCCGCAGGGCTTTTCGGTGACGACCATGACCCGTGGCGCCTATCCGTGCACGGGCGCCGAAGAAGCGCGCCGCCTGGCCAAGACCTTCGACGTGCTGGTCAAGCAGGCCGGCAGCATCGTGATGGTCGACGGCGAGTTTTCCGAGGACGGCAGCTTCCCGGTGCCGATCATGGCCAGTTCCGAGATCGTCGTGCAGGTCTCGACCAGCGCCGCCTCGATCACCAATGCGTATGCGCTGATCAAGCGCCTGTCGCAACACCTGGGCCGCCGTCCCTTCGGTATCCTGGTGACGGGCGCGACCGAAGCCGAAGCCAAGGTGGTATACGATAATATGTCATCTGCGGCAACACGTTACCTCGCAGTAACGCTGACGTCGATGGGCTCGGTGCCTGCCGACGAATACCTGCACCGCGCCGCGCGTCTCGGCCGCGCCGTGGTGGACGCGTTCCCGCTGGCGGGCGCTTCGGTGGCCTTCCGCCAACTGGCCGGCCGCTTCGCACGCAGCAATGTCGCGGTGCACGGGCGCGCCGCCTGAAGCGCAGCCTGATTATTATTTAGGAACCATGTACACGGCCAAAGGGAAAGCGGACAAGAATTCTTTGCTGACGGATCACATGCCGTTGGTGAAGCGTCTCGCCCACCAGATGAAGGCGAAGCTGCCGGCGTCGGTCGAGGTCGACGACCTGATGCAGGCCGGCATGATCGGCCTGCTCGACGCGATCAACCGCTACGAGGAAAACCACGGCGCCCAGTTCGAGACCTATGCCGTGCTGCGCATCCGCGGCGCCATGCTGGACGAACTGCGCAGCAGCGACTGGATGCCGCGCTCGACGCGCCAGAACATGCGCAAGGTGGAAAGCGCGATGCACGAACTGACCCAGCAGCTTGGCCGTCCGCCGAGCGAATCCGAAGTCGCCAAGGCCCTCAAACTGTCGCTGTCCGACTACCAGGAGATGCTGGGCGACTCCGGCGGCCACCAGCTGCTGTATTACGAAGACTTCCACGACGCCGACGGCGAGGGCGGCAGCGACAGCTTCCTCGACCGCTATGCGCAGGATGACGAGGATCCGCTCAAGGCCCTGTTGGAGACCGACTTCCGCCAGGCCGTGATCGACGCCATCGACGCGCTGCCGGCGCGCGAGAAGATGCTGATGGGCCTGTACTACGAGGAAGAGCTGAACCTGAAGGAAATCGGCGCCGTCATGGGCGTGTCCGAATCGCGTGTCTCGCAGCTGCACACCCAGGCGGTCGCGCGCATGCGTGCCTACCTGAAGGAGCTGGCATGGACCTAGCCAGCCTGCTCGGGCTGGCGCTGGCCCTGGCCGGCATCGCCATCGGCCACGCGCTGGACGGCGGCAAGTTCTCGTCGCTGGTGCAGCCGGCCGCGTTCGCCATCGTCGTGGTCGGCACGCTCGGCGCGACGCTGCTGCAGACCCAGCGCAAGGCCTTCGTGCGCGGCCTGCGCATGCTGGGCTGGGTGTTCCGCACCCCGCGCGACCGCCGCCCGCAGCTGGCGCGCGAGATCCACCTGTGGAGCCTGTCGGCGCGGCGCGACGGCCTGCTCTCGCTCGAACAATACATGGCGAAAGCCGATCCCTTCATCCAGAAGGGCTTGCGGCTGGTGGTCGACGGCATCCATCCCGACAAGCTCAAGAGCCTGCTCGACACCGAGATCAACGGCTACGAATTGCGCGAACGCCAAGGCGCGCGCATCTGGGAAGCCGCCGCCGGCTATGCGCCGACGGTCGGCATCCTGGGCGCGGTGCTGGGCCTGATCCACGTGATGGAAAACCTGAGCGACCCGTCGCGCCTGGGCGCCGGCATCGCGGTGGCGTTCGTGTCGACCATTTATGGCGTCGGCCTGGCCAACCTGTTCTTCTACCCGGTCGCCAACAAGATCAAGGGCATCGTCGCCGAGCGCGTGGCCGAGTACGAAATCATCGGCGACGTGTTCCACGACATCGCCAGCGGCGACTACACGCGGGTGATCGAAGAGCGCGTGGCCTGCCTGCTGACGGACCGTTGAGGAGAGACCGATGGCGCGCCGCCGGCCGTTCCAGGAAGACGCTGAAAACCACGAGCGCTGGCTGATCTCCTACGCCGACTTCATCACGTTGCTGTTCGCGTTTTTCGTGGTGATGTATGCGGTCTCGGTGGTCAACGTCGGCAAGTATACGGTGCTGTCGGAAGCGCTCGGCGATGCCTTCGGCGGCCATGGGGCGGCGCAGCAGCGCAATTTTGCGGTCGAAGTCGGCGCACTGCCGCTGTCCGGCATCGTCGCGCATCGACGCGCGGAAGCGGCCAAACGCGACCGCGAACGTCTCGACCTGCTGGCGCGCAAGCTGAACGATTCGCTGCTGCCCCTGATCAAGAACGGCAAGGTGCGCGTGACGCAGAACGGGCGTGGCGTGACCATCGACATCAATGCCAGCGTGCTGTTCGACGAAGGCCAGGCCGCGCTGGCCGGCAATGCGCGCGACACCCTGGCGGCCGTCGCCGACGTGCTCAAGGACGACCCGCACGCGATCGAGGTCGAAGGCCACACCGACACCACGCCGATCGCCAATCCGGCGTTTCCCTCCAACTGGGAGCTCTCGGCGGTGCGCGCCAGCACCGTGGTGCGCCTGTTCGCGCAGAACGGCGTGCTTGAAAAACGACTGGCCGCGGTCGGGCGCGGCGCCAACGGGCCGATCGCATCCAACGACGACCCGGAAGGGCGCGCACGCAACCGGCGCGTCGCCGTGACGATACTTGCAGGCGCTCCGGAGTAGAATCAGCTCCAACCCGACAGCGAGGAGCGAGGATGAACGTGCATGCCTGCCTGGAAGTCGATGCCAGGCACGAGAAAGTGCTGGTGACTTTCAAGATCGAGAACCGCGGCGAGCGCCGCGTATGGTTGCCGCGCGCGATCGCGGCCGACACCCGTTTGAAAAGCCGCGTGTTCGACCTGCGGCTGTTTCCGGGCGATGAGCCGGTCGCTTATGTCGGTACGGATGTCGGCGCCGCTGTTGGCGCATCGTCCGGGCTGGCCGATTACGTCGAGCTGGCGCCGCATTCGGCGCACACCCACACGATCGACGTGACGGGCGCTTATGCGTTCGCGCCGGGCGAGCAGACCTACCAGATCCGCTATGCCGGCGAAGTCGTCGCCGACAGCCAGCATCCGGAGGTCAAGAGCGCGCTGGCGACGGAGACCGTGATGTTCAGCCACGGCGCCTGATCCGGCGAAGGCGCCGGTCCCGGCGCTGCGCGATCATCGCAAGCAGGACGCAGAATGCCACTCAGCCCAGAAAACCTTAAAGGTTGCCATCGCGTTCAGCCAGCCAGCGGCGAGTCGGCCCACTGACGCAATAATGCTGCCGGATCATCAAAAATGGCGGCTGCGTCGGACAGGGCTGCATCGTCCCAGTACCCGCCGCAGCGCACCGCAATGCATTTGACCCCGGCTTCCTTGGCTGCCGCGATGTCGTAGGGCGTGTCGCCCACCATCACAGCCTCGTTGGCTTGCACGCCAGCCTTGCGTAAGGCAACTTCGATAATGTCACCGTCGGGTTTGGACTCCTTTGCCTCGTCAGGCGAGACCGCCGTGTCGAGCAAATCGGCCAAGCCGGCCTGCGCGAGTAACGCCGGTAGCTCTTCTCCACTCGATGAAGCGATGACCAGACGTAGGCCTTCGGACCTCATGCGTTGCACCAACAGTCGGGCGCCGGGTGTAGGGGCGAGATTCGGGATGAAATCGCTCAGTAACAACTGCACGCGGTCTTTTGTAATCTGTTTCGCGAGAGCTGAGTCGGATTCGATGCCAAGTAGCTCGGCAAAAACCTTGTCCGAACCCTTGCCGATCAAATGCCTGATCTGCTCGTAGCTAACGGCGCGGCCATGTCGCTGAAGGGTTTGCACCCATGCTCGCGTATGCGCGTCATTGCTGTCGATGAGCGTGCCGTCGATATCAAACAAAACAGCTTTTGGCGCGATTTGATGAGTCATATGGATTTAATTAAAAGAATATTTACGGTTGATTTCAATAGCAATACTCAGCCTGCACGATCGATGTAATCCGCGTTGCTCGTATCAGTGATAAGGATTCCACCTTGTTCAGTCTCGGCGGTGGATTCCCAGATGCCGTTCAGGATGCAGAGCGATTGAACTGGCATTTCGTAGGAACTCGTCGGATCGAGGCCGCCCATCAGGGCTGACGACACACGCGCACGTATCTTTCGATTGAAAATAGTCCTGAAGTTTGATTTCTCGCTCTTCTGGGCGTCACTCGGTTTGCGCTTCGGCTTGGCGATGTCGTGCACGCGCTTTTGATGTGCTCGGCGGCTACGCGGCTGGCATGAGCAGATCGCCAACGACGCCGGACGCAGTACCTCGCGCACAGTGTGCCCCTGCTTGCGTGGTTCTGTCGCGTGGTTGGCAAACGGCAATATTTGCGGTGCTGGAGCGTCCACTCCGCAGTGAAGCGGACGAGGGCCTTTTTGCCGGCAACTCACGCAAGCAAATGAGCGAAACGCCGAATTTCAGTATATTGCGGCATAGCCCCCGTGCCGCTGCGCGCAGGGGCGCCAACGTCAACCAGGAACTTCATGCCAACCCTCGATAACAAACACGATAAACCTGCCATCGTTCCCTTTACCGGCTACCAGAAGTTCGTCGCCGGCCTGCTTGCCTTTCTGCAGTTCGCCGTCATCCTCGACTTCATGGTGATGTCGCCGCTCGGCGCCGTGATCATGCCGTCCCTCGGCATTTCGCCGGCGCGCTTCGGCATCGTGGTGTCGGCTTACGCATTCAGTGCTGGCCTGTCCGGCTTGCTGGCAGCAGGGTTTGCCGATCGCTTCGACCGCAAGAAACTGCTGCTGTTCTTCTATGGTGGTTTTATTTGCGGCACGCTGTGGTGCGGCCTGGCGCGCTCATTCGAAGCGATGCTGGCAGCGCGCATCGTCACCGGCGTCTTTGGCGGCGTGATCGGCTCCGTGCTGCTGGCCATTGCTACCGACCTATTTGCGCCAAACTTGCGCGGGCGCGTGATGGGCATCATCCAGACCGCGTTTGCCGCAAGCCAGGTGATGGGCATCCCGGTCGCGCTCTACTTGTCGAACCATTTCAACTGGCATGCGCCGTTCTTCCTCATCGTCGGTATCGGCGCCATTGGCGGCGTGGTGCTGGCCTGGCGCCTGCAACCGGTCGACGCTCACCTGAAAGGGCAGGCACGCTCGAACGCGTTGCAACACCTGGTCGCCACCGTGACCGACCGGCGCCACCTGCCAGCGCTGGCCACGACCTGTTTGCTGGCCACCGGCGGCTTCATGCTAATGCCATTCAGCAGCGTTTTCACCGTCAACAACCTTGGTATCGGGCTGGACCGCTTGCCGACGATTTATCTGATCACGGGCCTGTGCACGATTTTCGTGGGTCCGCTGATCGGCAAGCTGGCCGATCGATTCGGCAAGATGCCTGTCTTTTATTTCGGCACCGCGGTGACGATCGTGATGGTGATGACATACACGCACCTCCCGGCCGTGCCTTTGCCGGTCGTCATCGTCGTGAATGTCGTGATGTTTCTCGGAATTTTCTCACGCATGATCCCTTACCAGGCCTTGGCAGCTTCGGTTCCCGAGCAGCATATGCGAGGCTCATTCAATGCCATCAGCTCGTCGCTGCAGCAATTGTCCGGCGGCTTGGCTGCAGTCATCGCCGGTCACCTCGTCAGCACGGGTGCGGACGGCAAGCTGCAAGGCTTTCCGCATGTCGGCTACGTGGTCGTCGGTACCACCATCGTAGCTGCGTTCCTGGTCACGCAAGTGAACAAGGAACTCCAAGGGCGCCTCGCTGCGGCGGCATGAACTTCACTGTTTTTCGCCAGTAGCGCGGTATAGGTCTGCAACCGGCCATGAGCGGATCCTGGTAATGCGTAAGCAGGAGACGAATCGAAAATTGGCGTCCTATAGCCCAGGATCGGCCACGCAGGGCGGCAAGGGGTCAGCCGACCACGTAGCGGCGCGACGCGCCGAAGCCCGAGGCCTGGCCGCCGGGGCCGTAGACGCTGCCGGCGCCGCCCTGTTCGCCGCGCAAGGCGTTGAGCGCACCCTGGGTGTGGGCCAGCTGCTTGTTGACCAGCATGCCGTTGACGCGGTTGAGTTCCTTGGCCTGGCGCGTCAGCTCGAGCAGCTGATCCCATTGCGCGCGCAGGTCGCCGTTGCCGCCGGCCGCCAGCCAGGGCGCCATACCGGCTTCGCCAGCGGTGAAGCCGGCCGCGCCCAGCGCTTTGTGGCGCATGCGCGACAAGCCGGCGGCTTGCTGCGCGAGTTGGAGTTTCTTCGGGGTCAGGCTTGATAAGCCATCGGCATCCGCACTGACCAGGAGCTGCTGCTCGGTCTTCATCAGCTCCACGATGGAAGCGATCAATTGCTGTTCGTCGCGCAAGGTTGCGCCGGGGGATGCAATGGCCATGAATAGTTATCGTTGGCGGGAATGCAGCAGGCCGCGCACTGTATCGAGCAAGCCGTCTGCCACTTTCTCCGAGTTCACTTGAAATTGGCCATCGGCGATGGCCGCCTTGATGCGTTCGACCTTTTTGCTGTCGAACACTTGATTAGTACCGCTTGCCGCCAGGGCCTTGCCCTGCGACGACAGGCGCACGGTATCGGTCGCCGCCGGCGTCGCCGCGGTTGCAGCCGCCGCGTCGCTGCTTTTCGCATTCGTCGCCGGCGTATTCGTGGCCGGCACGCTCGCGTTCTTGAGTGTATCGTTGATTTTCACAGCATCATCCTTCTCAGGTCGGAGCAGAAAGCCCGGGATCTGTCCTGGATAACGGCGGCGGCGCCGATAACTTTAGTCCGCCGCTTGTCTTTTTTGCTGTTTCAATACGGCTTCAGAAGGCGACCTCCACCATGCCGCCCACGTGCGCCGTGCCGCTGATCACGCTCCCCGAAGGCGTGCGCACCTGCACCACCTGGCCGTCGCCGGCGTTGTTGACCGCGCGGCCTTCGCCCGAGACCGAAAATCCGCTGCCGTTCGACACCAGGCGCACCGCCTGGCCCTGCTGCACCACCGGCTTGCTGCGCAGCGTTTCCAGGCGCAGCGGGGTGCCGGCGGCCAGCGACACCGTCGGCATGCGGCCGACCGCCTGGCCGACGTCGGTGACGATTCCGTTAGGCATCGCGGCGATGTCGCCTTTCACCAGCACCAGCTGGGCCTGTTCGATCTGCTGGCCCTGCGCCAGCGGCAGCGCCGCCGCCACGTACTCGGCCTGCACGCTCACTTGCGCCTGCACGAAGATGGTCCAGCTGCTGGGCGCGGTGCAGCGCACGCCGACCGTGGTCTTGCCCCAGGCGCGCGCGCCCGGCTGCAGAAAGGCTTCCGGCGCGGGGCAGGCGGCCAGCGCGGTGCGCGCATCGATCGCGCCGACCTTGATCTTGACCTCGCCCGGCAGGCCCGCTGTCTCGGTCTGCAGGAATTGCTCGACGGTCGCGCGCAGGGCGTTCACGTTCTGGCGTCCGGCAGCGGCAGCGCCAGCAGGGGCGGCCGCGGTCTGGGCGAATGCCAGGCTGCCGGCCAGCGAAGCGCAGCAGAGCAGGGTGGCGGCGAGCTTGCGAATTGTGCTCATGACTAATAGATGCAGGCATCCGGTTGTTCGATGACGTCATCTTAGGCCCCGCCTGCGCGCATCGAAAGGTCGAATAGCCCGGTTTTGCCCCCTTTTATTGCCCGACTGAAAGTTCCGACAAGTCCGTATGATCGATCCTGTCCAAAACCCCGGAGTCCATCATGATCGGCAAACTCGACGGCTACCTGCGCTTCAACGAGCTGGCATTGAGCCTGCGTTCGCAGCGCCAGGAATTGCTGGCGTCGAACATCGCCAACGCGGATACGCCTAATTACAAGGCGCGCGACATCGATTTTTCGAATGCCCTGCAAGGCGCCATGGCGCGCGCCAGCCAGCCGAACGGCCAGCTGGCCACGACCGCGGCGGCGCACATCGCCAACGGTCCGCTCGACGGCAAGACCCTGCCGGACGGCACCCCGGTGCTGTACCGCACGGTGACCCAGGGCGCGGTCGACGGCAACACGGTCGAGATGGACACCGAACGCAGCCAGTTCGCCGACAACGGCCTGCGCTATGAAGCCGGCATCACGATGATCAACCAGCAGATCCGCAACATGCTCAACGCGGTCCAGGGAGGCCAGTAATCCATGTCGCTGTTTAACGTCTTCAACGTGGCGGGTTCCGCCATGACGGCGCAGTCGATGCGCCTGAACACCACCGCCAGCAACCTGGCCAACGCCGACAGCGCGACCAGCGCCAGCGGCGAAGCCTACCGTGCCAAGCAGGTCGTGTTCGAAGCGACCCCGCTCGACCAGTCCAACACCGGCGTCAAGGTGCGCGAAGTGGTCGAGGATCCATCCCCGCTCAAGCAGGTGTACGACCCGAAAAATCCGCTGGCCGACGACAAGGGCTATGTCTCGATGCCCAACGTGAACGTGGTCGACGAGATGGTCAACATGCTGTCGGCCTCGCGCGCCTACCAGAACAATGTCGAAACCATGAACGCGGCCAAAACCATGCTGCTGAAAACCCTGACCCTCGGCCAGTAAGCCGGCTAACCATCAAGGCAATCCCATGTCCGTCACCTCCACCGGTTCTTCCGCTACCTCCATCAACGACCTGATGTCGACCATGAACGCCAAGGCGGCCGGCTCGTCCGGCGCCTCCAGCGGCACCGACAGCGTCAAGGCCGACACCGACAAGTTCATGACGCTGCTGGTCACGCAGCTGCAGAACCAGGACCCGCTCAATCCGATGGACAACTCGCAGATGACCAGCCAGCTGGCCCAGCTGCAGACCGTCACCGGCATCAACACCCTGAACACCACGCTCAACTCGCTCACCTCCAGCTACCAGACTTCGGAAGCGATGCAGGCGACCAATCTGATCGGCCACGGCGTGCTGGTGGGCGGCAACAGCGTCGCGCTCACGGGCAGCAAGGGCGTCCTTGGCGTCAGCCTCGGCAGCGATGCCGACGACGTCAAGATCGCCATCAACGATGCCGGCGGCAATACGGTCGACACCATCGACCTGGGCAAGCAGAAGGCCGGCACGCTGCCGCTGGTGTGGAACGGCGTCCCCGATGCGACCAAGGTCGACAGCAGCGGCAAGCCGGTGACCCTGCCGGACGGCAACTACACCTTCGCCGTGACCGCCACCTCGGCCGGCCAGTCGCTGACGGATGCGACCGGCCTGGCCTACGACAGCGTGGGCAGCGTCAGCACCAGCGCCACCGATGGCGTAAAACTCTACCTGGCCAGCAAGGGTGTGACCACGCTGTCCGACGTCAAGCAAGTTCTTTAAATAATTAGGAGCACAACATGTCTTTCCAACAAGGCCTGAGCGGCTTGAACGGCGCGGCGAAATCGCTGGACGTCATCGGTAACAACATCGCCAACTCGAGCACGGTCGGCTTCAAGGGTTCGACCACCGAATTCGCCGACGTCTACGCGCGTTCGCTGAACGGCGCCGGCGGCAACCAGGCGGGTATCGGCGTGAGCGTCGCCGGGATCGCCCAGCAATTCACCCAGGGCAATATCGAGACCTCGCAGAACCCGCTCGACATCGCCATCAACGGCGCCGGTTTCTTCCGCGTGCAGGCCTCGGGCCTGACCGAATACAGCCGCAACGGCCAGTTTTCGCTCGACAAGAACGGCTACCTGGTGAACGCCCAGGGCGCCAACCTGACCGGCTACTCGGTCGCCCCGTCGGGCCAGATCCTGGCCGGTGCGCCGAGCCCGCTGCAGATCAACACCGCCGACCTCAAGCCGGTCGCCACCACCAAGGTCGACACCCAGATGAACCTGGACTCGCGCGCGACCGTGCCGACCGAATACCCGTTCAACGCCAGCAACCCGCTGACTTACAACAAGCAGACCCCGGTCAACGTGTATGACACGCTGGGCAACCCGCACGTGCTGTCGCTGTATTACGTCAAGACCGACGCCGGCAAATGGGACGTGTATGCGGGCTCGGACGGCACCGAGATGACCAACGTCAACGCGGCCGCCGCCGGCCAGACCGACCCGGCCACCGTGTCGGCGCGCGCCACCTGGACCGCCGCCACCAAGGCGTCGCCGCTCGATCCCAATGCCGTATCCGCCGCGCTGGCCGACTATGCCGGCAAGGCGTCCAACGCCGTGGTCGCCGCCGCCACCGCGGCCGGCGCCGATGCCGACACCATCAACGCGATCAAGACCGCCGCCGCCAGCGCCGGCAACACGCCCGGCTACACCCCGGACCAGGTCGACAAGGACATCGCCGCCGCCGTCAAGGTGCCCGCGGTCCCGGTCGGCCACCTGAACTTCGACTCGAACGGCGCGCTGTCGGCGACGCTGATGGCCCCGCAGACCCTGCCGCTGTCGGTCAACCTGCCGATCTACCCGTCGACCGGCTCGCAGAACACGCTGGCGGTCAAGATCGGCTTCGCCGGCACCACCCAGTACGGCGCCGACACCAGCGAAAAGGCGACCACCCAGGACGGCTACACCGCCGGCCACCTGCAGCGCTTCTCGGCCGGCCAGGACGGCGTCATCCTCGGCCAGTACAGCAACGGCCAGAGCAAGCCGCTGGGCCAGATCGTGCTGGCCAACTTCACCAATCCAAACGGCCTCGAGCCGCTCGGCAACAACGTCTGGGCCGAGACCTCGGCCTCGGGCACGCCGCTGGTCGGCACGCCGAACACCGGCAGCCTGGGCGAGCTGCAATCGTCGGCGGTGGAGAACTCGAACGTCGACATGACGGCCGAACTGGTGAACATGATCACGGCGCAGCGCGTGTACCAGGCCAACGCCCAGACCATCAAGACCCAGGACCAGGTGCTGCAGACACTGGTCAACCTGCGCTGATCCCGGACGCTGAGCCATGGACCGCCTGATCTACACCGCCGCCAGCGGCGCCAAGCACATCCTCGAGCAGCAGGGCACGACCTCGAACAACCTGGCCAATGCCAGCACCACGGGGTTCCGCGCCCAGCTCGACACCTTCCGCGCCGTGCCGGTGCAGAGCGAAGGCTTGCCGACGCGCGCCTTCGTGGTCGACAACACGGTCGGCGCCGACTTCACGGCCGGCCCGATCCAGCTGACCGGGCGCGACCTCGACGTCGCGGTCAAGGGCGACGGCTGGCTGGCGGTGCGGATGGCGGACGGCTCGGAGTCGTACACGCGCAACGGCGCGCTGCAGGTCAGCCAGAACGGCGTGCTGACCGATTCGAAAGGCCAGGCCATCGCGGGCGAGGGCGGTCCGATCACGATCCCGCCCGACACCACGATCTCGGTGGGCGGCGACGGCACCATCGCCGGCATCTCGACCACCACCGTCCCGGCCACCGCGACCGTGCTCGGCCGCATCAAGCTGGTCAATCCGCCCACGCGCGACATGGTGCGCGGCGACGACGGCCTGTTCCGCATGAAGGACGGCAGCAACGCCCCGGCCGACCCGGCCGTGGGCCTGACCGGCGGGGCGCTCGAAGGCAGCAACGTGTCGCCGGTCGATGCCATGGTCAGCATGATCTCTTTGGCAAGATCGTTCGAGACCCAAATGAGCCTGATGAAGAACGTCGAGAATAACGACTCGAAAGCCACGCAGATCCTCGCTTTGACTTGATTGCCGCTGGGACATAATTTCATGGTGGGTGATGGACTTCCATCACCGTCAGGAGAATTCCACCATGATCCGTTCCTTGTACATTGCCAAGACCGGCCTCGAGGCGCAGCAAACCAACCTCGACGTCATCACCAACAACCTCGCCAACGTCAGCACCAACGGTTTCAAGAAGTCGCGCGCCGTATTCGAGGACCTGTTGTACCAGAACGTACGCCAGCCGGGTGCGCAGTCGTCGCAGCAGACCCAGCTGCCGTCCGGACTGCAGATCGGCACCGGCGTGCGCACCGTCGCCACCGAGCGCATCCACACCCAGGGCAACCCGCAGCAGACCGGCAACGACAAGGACGTCATGATCAACGGCGCCGGTTACTTCCAGGTGCTGATGCCGGACGGTACCCAGGCCTACACCCGCGACGGTTCGTTCCAGACCGACAATAACGGCCAGCTGGTCACGTCGAGCGGCTACGTGGTGCAGCCGCCGATCACCGTGCCGAGCAATGCGCTGTCGCTGACCGTCGGCAAGGACGGCACCGTGTCCGTGACCACCCCGGGCCAGGCCGCCTCGACCCAGATCGGCTCGATTCAGATCTCGACCTTCATCAACCCGGCCGGCTTGAATTCGGTCGGCGAGAACCTGTACCAGGAAACCACCGCCTCGGGCACCGCGCAGGCGACCACGCCGGGCACCAACGGTTCGGGCAACCTGATGCAGGGTTACGTCGAAACCTCGAACGTCAACGTGGTCGAGGAAATGGTCAACATGATCCAGACCCAGCGCGCCTACGAGATCAACTCGAAGGCGATCACCACGTCCGACCAGATGCTGCAGAAGATTTCCCAGTTATGAAAACGTCTAGCGTCCTTGCTGCGCTCGCGCTGGCACTGGCCGGCTGCTCCAGCGTCCCGCCCACGTCGATCGTCAAGCAGCCGACCTCGGTGCGGCCGATGCTGGCCGACACCGGCACCCCTTCCGAAGGCGCGATCTTCAACGCCAACAGCTACCGTCCGATGTTCGAAGACCGCCGCGCACGCCACATCGGCGACGTGCTGACCGTTTCGATCAACGAAAAGACCGCGGCCAACAAGAGCGGCGCTTCGACCGGCAACAAGTCGGGCAGCGTGAGCGCGGGCGTGCCGGGCATCCTGCAGGGCAAGCTGGGCGCCAGCCTGTCGGCCACCACCGCCAACAAGTTCGCCGACGGCGACACGCAAACCAACTCGAACGCCTTCACCGGCACGATCGGCGTGACCGTGTCCGAAGTGCTGCCGAACGGCAACCTGATCGTGGTCGGCGAGAAGCAGATCGCGATGGACAAGGGCATCGAATACATCCGGATTTCCGGCATGGTCAACCCGGACACGATCCAGCCGGGCAACATGGTCTCCTCGACCCTGGTGGCGGACGCGCGCGTCGAATACCGCACCAGCAGCCAGCTCGACCGGGCCGAGCTGACTTCGCAGATGACGCGCTTCTTCCAGTCGATGCTACCGTTTTAATTTGTGATGACCATGCGCCCGAATCTAAAGCCGATTCTCAAGCCGATGAGCCTGAAACCGAACCTGAAACTGATCGCCGCGAACGCTGTGCTGTTCGGCTCGTTGCTGGCCGCGCTCGCATGCGCGCCCACGCCCGCGCACGCGGAACGCCTGAAAGACCTCGCCAGCATCGGCGGCGTGCGCCAGAACCAGCTGTCCGGGTACGGCCTCGTGGTCGGCCTGGACGGCACCGGCGACCAGACCACCCAGACCCCGTTCACCGTGCAGGCGATCATGTCGATGCTGCAGCAGAAGGGCGTCAGCCTGCCGGCCGGCACCCAGCTGCAGCTCAAGAACGTGGCGGCGGTGATGGTCACGACCTCGCTGCCGGCGTTTGCGCAGCCGGGCCAGAACATCGACGTGACGGTGTCGTCGATGGGTAACGCCAAGAGCCTGCGCGGCGGCACCTTGCTCATGACGCCGCTGCAGGGCGCCGACGGCCAGGTCTACGCCATGGCCCAGGGCAACGTGCTGGTCGGCGGCGCAGGGGCCGCGGCCGGCGGTGCATCGACCCAGGTCAACCAGCTGGCGGTCGGCCGCATCTCGGCCGGCGCGACGGTCGAGCGCGCGGTCGCCTCCAGCCTGGGCGCCGATAACCAGATCAAGCTCGAACTGAACAGCGCCGACTTCGCCACCGCCAGCCGCGTGGTGGAAGCCGTCAACGACAAGTTCGGCCCCGGCATCGCCACGGCGCTGGACGGCCGCGTGATCCGCGTGCGCGTGCCGTCGTCGAGCGACCAGCGCGTGTCGTTCCTGGGCATCCTGGAAAACATGGACGTCAAGCCGGCCGAAGCCGCCGCCAAGGTGATCCTGAACGCGCGCACCGGCTCGATCGTGATGAACCGCGCGGTCACGCTCGACACCTGCGCGATCTCGCACGGCAACCTGTCGGTGACGATCGGCGCCGACACCCAGGTCAGCCAGCCTCCGGCCGGTTCGCGCGGCGCCACCGCGATCACCCAAAACCCGTCGGTCTCGGTCAAGAAGGACGCCGGCAAGGTCATCATGCTCAACGGCGGCGCCTCGCTGGCCGAAGTCGTCAAGGCGATGAACGCGATCGGCGCGACGCCGCAGGACCTGCTGTCGATCCTGCAGGCGCTCAAGGCCGCCGGTTCGCTGCGCGCCGAACTCGAGATCATTTAAGTAAGAGGTAGTTATGCTCGGCTCCACCCAAGACCTGTCCGGCAAGTTCGCACTCGATACCAACGGCCTGTCCGACCTCAAGAAGTCGGCCAAGACCGGCTCGCCCGACGCCCTGAAAGGCGCGGCGACCCAGTTCGAGTCGATGTACATCAACATGATGATGAAGAGCATGCGCGACGCCACGCCGCAGGACGGGCTGATGGACAGCCAGGAGACCAAGACCTACACCTCGATGCTCGACCAGCAGATGAGCCAGAAGCTGGCCAAGCGCGGCATCGGCCTGGCCGACGTGCTGGTGCGCCAGTTGAGCACGCAGCAGACCGGCAAGCAGATCCTGCAGGACATGAACCAGCAGGCGCTGGGCATCGGCGCCGACGGCCAACCGACCAGCAACGCCGCCGCGGCGCGCCTGAACATCGACGCCGACAGCATGTCGACCGACGGCGTGGTCGGCAAGTCCGGCGTCACGGGCAGCGCGCGCGGCACCAACAATGACGGCAAGCCGGCCCACGTGCGCGCCTTCCAGGAAAAGCTGGCCGACGCCGCCGAGGAAGCCGAGCAGGCCACCGGCGTGCCGGCCAAGTTCATGCTGGGCCAGGCCGCGCTGGAAACCGGCTGGGGCAAGCGCGTGATCAAGAACAGCGACGGCACCTCGAGCAATAACCTGTTCGGCATCAAGGCCGGTCCGGGCTGGAAAGGCAAGGTCGCCACCGCCGTCACCACCGAGTACGTCGACGGCAAGCCGCACGCCAAGGTCGAGAAGTTCCGCGCCTACGCCTCGCACGCCGACGCCTTCAAGGATTACGCCAAGATGCTGAGCCAGAACCCGCGCTACGAGAAAGTGCTGGCCCACGGCGGCGACGCCGCCACCTTCGCCCACGGCCTGCAGCGCGCCGGCTACGCCACCGACCCGCATTACGCGACCAAGCTGGCCAGCATCATCAAGAATTCACTGGCTTAAAGTTTTCGCGCGCGATGCCGTCAATAGCAGAGTAGATAGAAAGAACAACCATGTCCCTCCTCAGCATCGGCAAATCCGGTCTGTTCGCCGCCCAGGCAGCACTGGCGACCACCGGCAACAACATCACGAACGCCAACGTCGACGGCTACAGCCGCCAGGTGGTGGTGCAGTCGACGCAGATCTCGATGGGGGGCGCCAACGGCTTCATCGGCACCGGCACCCAGATCGCCCAGGTCAAGCGCTACTCGGACGACTTCTTGAACGCGCAGGTGCGTACGGCGCAGACCGCGAGCAGCGCGCTGTCGACCTACACGGCGCAGGCGACCCAGGTCGACGACCTGATGTCGGACACGACGTCCGGGCTGTCGCCGGCGCTGCAGGGCTTCTTTGCGGCGGTGCAGAACCTGAGCGGCGACCGCGCCGGCGTCCCCTCGCGCCAGGCGCTGCTGAGCGCGGCCGACACGCTGGCCTCGCGCTTCCAGAGCATCGACGGGCGCCTGCAGGAGATCCGCGAGGGCACCAACACCCAGCTGACCACCAGCATCGCCCAGATCAACACCTATGCGTCGCAGATCGCCGCGCTGAACGACAAGATCGGCAAGCTGTCGGCCGGTAACGAGCTGAACCAGCCGAACGACCTGGTCGACCAGCGCGACCAGCTGATCATGGACTTGAACAAGCAGGTCAAGGCGACCGTGGTGGCGGGCGACAACAACAGCCTGACGGTGTCGATCGGTAGCGGCCAGCCGCTGGTGGTGGGTGCGCAATCGTTCCAGCTGGCCGCGACCACCTCGCCGACCGACCAGCTGCGCGTCGAAGTCGGCTACGTCACCAGCGGCAAAGTCATTCCGATGGCCGAGAACGCACTCTCCGGCGGCGCGCTCGGCGCGGTGCTGGACTTCCGCGCCAACACGCTCGACCCGGCCGAGAACGCCTTCGGGCGCGTGGCGATGGCCGTGGCCCAGACCTTCAACGACCAGCACAAGCTGGGCCTGGACGCCAACGGCAACCCGGGCGGCGACTTCTTTACCATCCCGGACGCTGAGGTCACCAAGAACGTCAACAACAACATCACCTCGAACACGGCGATCAGCGCCAAGGTAGCCGATGCCACCCAGCTGACCACCAGCGACTACAAGGTCGATTTCGACGGCAGCAACTACAACGTGACGCGCCTGTCGGACAACAAGAAGACGGTCATTTCGCCGTTCCCGCAGACCGGCGCGCAGACCATCGACGGCCTGGCGTTCTCGGTCAGCGGCAAGGCTGCCGCCGGCGACAACTTCCTGGTGCGCCCGACCATCAACGGCGCCTCCGGCATGCAGGTCGCGCTGACCGACCCGTCGCAGGTCGCGGCCGCCGCGCCGATCGCCACCAGCGTCCCTTTGAGCAACAGCGGCACCGGCAAGATCAGCGAAGGCTCGGTCGACAAGAACTACCTGGGCGCGCCCCTGACCGCCCCGGTCACGCTCCAGTACGACGCCAATACCAAGACGATCGGCGGCTTCCCGGCCGGCCAGGCGGTCAGCGTGACCGGCGTGGACGGCAAGACCGTCAACTACCCGGCCGGCACCAATGTGCCCTACGCCGACGGCAACAGCTACGCCGTGGGTGGCATGCACTTCACGCTCAACGGCGCGCCCAACGACGGCGACACGTTCACGATCGCGCGCAACACCGGCGTGGGCGACACCCGCAACGCCAGCCTGCTGGGCGACCTGCAAACCCAGAACATCCTGGACAACGGCACCGCCACCTACCAGTCGGCCTTCGCCAGCCTGGTCAGCACGGTCGGCAACAAGACCCAGGAAGTGCAGGTCAATTCGAAGGCGGCCGACGCCCAGCTGGCGGCGGCCCAGACCCAGGCCCAGAACGTGTCGGGCGTGAACCTCGACGAGGAAGCGGCCAACCTGCTCAAGTACCAGCAGGCCTACCAGGCGTCGAGCAAGGTGATGCAGATCGCCGACACGATCTTCCAATCGCTGCTCAGCATCGCTCAATAATCAACGTCGCGGAGACCTCACATGTCCTTACGACTCGCCACCAGCACCATTTTCGCCACCGGCACCGGCCAGATCAACAGCCTGCAGACGCAGATGGCCAAGACCCAGGAGCAGCTGTCGGCCAACAAGCGCGTGCTGACCGCGTCCGACGACCCGATCGCGTCGGCGCGCTCGCTCGAGGTGACCCAGTCACAGTCGATGAACACGCAGTTCGCGACCAACCGCAACAACGCGAAGTCGTCGCTGTCGCTGGTCGACAAGACGATGCAGGACGTGACCGCGCAGATCCAGAGCATCCAGACCTCGATCGTCGCGGCCGGCAACGCCACCTACACCCAGAGCGACCGCCAGGCGCTGGCCACCCAGCTGGAAGGCCAGATGAAAGACCTGATCGGCATGGCCAACACCACCGACGGCACCGGCGGCTACATCTTCTCGGGTTATCAATCGACCACCCAGCCGTTCAGCCAGACCCCGACCGGCGCGACTTACCAGGGCGACCAGGGCGTGCGTTCGCTGCAGGTGGGCTCGGCGCGCAAGATGTCGGTCACGGCCAACGGCAGCCAGATCTTCGATGCCGTCCCGACCGGCAACGGCACTTTCCAGACCCAGGCATCGACCAGCAATACCGGCTCCGGCATCGTCTCGCCGGGTTCGGTGACCGACCGCAGCCAGCTCAACGGCCACAATTACGCGATCAACTTCGCCATCGGCGGTACACCGTCCGCGACCACGTATTCGGTGATGGACACCACCACCAATCCGGCCACCGCGGTGCTGCAGAACCAGCCCTACACGGCCGGCGCCACGATCAGCTTCGGCGGCATGTCGACCAGCATCACCGGCGCGCCCGCCGACGGCGACAGCTTCACCGTCCAGCCGAGCCAGAAGCAGTCGGTGTTCACCACGCTGCAGAACCTGATCGACACCCTGAAGGGCCCGGCCGACGGCTCGACCGGCAAGGCGACCCTGGCCAACAACCTGGCCACCGCCGGCTCGAACATGGCCAATGCCCTCAGCAACGTGCTGACCGTGCAGGCCACCGTCGGCGCCAACCTGAACGAGCTCGACACCCTCGACAGCAGCGGCCAGGCGCTCGACGAGCAGTACACCCAGACCTTGAACAACCTCGACAACTACGACCTGGCCAAGACGATCTCGCTGTTCACCCAGCAGCAGCAGACCTTGCAGGCGGCGCAGATTTCGTTCAAGACGATGTCGGGGCTGTCGCTGTTCAACTACATCAGCTGACGCCAGGTAAACCCGCGGACCTCATCCAGCGTCGCCTGACGTGCTCGAGGCCAACAGACAAATTCGCTTCGCCCCAACGGCGCTGCCGGTCTCAACCGGCAGCGCCACCGTCATTTCGTCAGCGCGGTCATGAGCCCGTTGCGGGTGGCGCGGGCCAGCGCCAGCCCCTCGGCAATCGCGCCGGCGCAGTAGCCATGCGCGATGCCGGCGAGGACGCCCGGCTGGGCAGCCGCGTCGTCGGCGAGCAGGCTGCGCAGGGAGGCTTGCTGCGCGATGAGCTCGGTTTGATGCGCCAGCCACATCGCGGCCACCTGGTCCGCCTGGCCGGCCGTTTGCGCCAGCGTGAACAGGCCGCGGTAGACCCAGTAGGCCGAGTCCGTGCCGTAGCGGTCGTCGCCGCGCGCGTAGGCTTGCGGGATGTGTTCGAGTCCGCTCCAAAACGGCAGGTAAGGCGCGCACAGGGGCGTGCCCACGCATTGCCAGATCAGCGCGCGCAAGCCTGCCGGCATGGCCCCGTCGAGGACCATCACATGGCTTTCCGCGGTCTTGCTCCAGCCGATGGGACGGTCGGCGATGCCCTCCAGCTCGGTGCCCTGGTAGCCGGCGCACAGCACCCGCATCACGTCGCCGGGGCCGAGCGGCCGGTCCGGCGCCAGGAACAGTGGATATTGCGCCTGGCGTACCGGTTGCTCGAGCGACGGCGTCAGCAGCCGCTGGGCCAGCCACACGCGGTCGACGTCGTAGGGCTGGCCGAGGATGCCGAACGCGGCGGCGAAGTCGAAGCGGTGCGGATCGACGTCGGCCAGCAGCCGGTGATCGCGCACGAAGCTCAGCAAGCCGGCCGAATGGCGGACGTTGGCCGTGTCGCTCAAGTCGACGTCATGCACCCGCAGCGCGTTCGCCACGGCAATGTAACTGCCGGCGGGAACGCGCACGGCCACCCAGTGATGGCCGCTGCCGATCTCGACGTACCAGATGGCCGACGGATCGGCCAGGAACAGGCCGTTCGCCTCGCTGGCGCCGACCGTCTCCATGTAGCCCGACAGCAGCTCCAGTGCCTGCAAGGCCGAGCCGGCCTGGGGCAGCAGCAAGGTCGGCAAGATGCTCTCGGCCAGGCCGGCGGCGACGAAGGGATCGGCGGCGGCGGCGGCCGGGTTGGTGCTCATCGAGTTGGTGGCCGAGATGGCGAAGTCCATGCTGTTGACGCCGCGCTCCTCGAACAGGAAGCGGTTGCCGATGGCGCTGGTCGCTTCCTCGGCCGCGCCGGCGTCCGGCATGCCGGTGTACGGGTAGGCGGACGCCGGCGCCGGCACCCGCATGCCGTTGCCGAGCGTCCAGATACCATCCGAGACGGCGTTCGGGAAGGCCAGCCATTCGGGCTGCGGGCGACGTATCAGCGCCTTGTTCCAGCTGGCGCGGCTGCAATCCTCGTTGCGGGACACGAGCTGGCTGCCGTCGACGCTGGCCTGCTGCCCGACTGCGATACTGGTGCACATGGTGGCCTCCCTTTGCCGGACTCAGGACTGCACGGTGGCGATGCGCGAGCGCACCGGGATATTGCAGCTGTTGAGCCCCGGTTGCTGCCCGTGCAGGTCGAACGCCAGCTTCACACCGGGCCGGAAGAACAGGCAGTGGGTCGAACCGCCGAAGTGGAACATGCCCAGCTCGTCGCCTTTCTTCACGTGCTGGCCCTCGAAGACGGTGATGTCGCAGGTCGACACTTCGGCCATCCCCACCGGCATGAAGCACATCAGGCCGATTGCGGGGTTGTCGGCTTCGATGAAGATCAAAGCACGCGTCGCCACTTCGGTGATGTAGCCTTGCGAATCGTTCGGCCCGGACGGGTCGGCGCGCGCGGTCAGCAATTCCGAATAATAAGTGCCCGGGATGCGCGCCGTCTTGACGATGCGACCGGACACCGGCGCGTGCCAGCGGTGGTAGCTGAGCGCGCTGAGGAAGGCTTGATACACCGTGCCGCCGTCGAATTTGCCGGCCAGCGGGTCGCCCCCCATCATGAATTGCACCGCATACGGCTGGCCCTTGATCCAGAACTTGTCGCGCAGCTGCACCTTCTCTGCGACGCAATACGGCGCGGATTCGCAGGCATTGACGATCACGGCATCGTCGGCGGGATCGGCCACGGGCCGCTGGCCGTCGCGGAAGCGGCGCGTGAAGAAATCGTCCCAGGACGTGAAGCCGTAGTGCGGCTGGCCCGGATCGCACTGGAATTCCTCGGCAAAACCCGGCATGTGCTTGAGCGCATCCTTGCAGAACCAGCCGCCCGGCCCCTGGTCGTTCAGCACCTTCGTGCTTGCGGCCGAGCGCAGGAAAATCGCCCATTCGTTCAGCATGGCGCGCAAGTGGGCGTTGACTTTCTCGTTCAGGAAACCGGCGTAGCCGCCGACCGTGTCCATCGACCAGTCGAGGATGGCGTTGAACGGGAAACCGACCACGCCGCTGTCGTTGTATTCGGGCGCTTCGGTCATGATGACGTTGAACAGCCTGAGCATGTGTTCGTAGTCGCGCACCTGGGGCAGCCCCGACGGCGACTTGTGGCGCCACGGCGGCACTTCGTCGAACAGCTGGGTGAAGGCCATGTAGGCGGTGGCATCGGTTTCGATGAAGGTCTTGAGCTGCTGGACGGCCGGCAGCAATGGGCCGGTCTGGTCCTCGGCCTTGGCGTGGATCTTCCTCAACCAGGTATTGAGGACATGCTGGTCGGACGGCATCCACTTGCCGACGCAATACGGGGTAGTCGTGTTGGACATGATGGTTCCAGAGTAGGTGACGAAATCGGACGCGGGAATGAAAGCGCCGTCACGGCGCAGCCGGAGCCTGGGCCTTGAGCCAGTTGTCCACCACCGCGCGCGGCACGGCGCGGGTGCGGCAATGCATGGCGTCGGTGCCCAGCCACGGGAACTCGGGCTTGCCGGCAATGCCGATGACCTGGTGGCCGGGCAGCGCTTCCTTGTAGGCCGCCAGCGCCTGCTCGTCGAATTTTTCATGGCCGGGGCCGGCAATCGGCACGTAGACGGCGTGGTTGAGGATCAGGCTGTTGGTGTAGGCCGCCGTGGTGGCGCCGTTGTCCGGGCCCGGGATGTACATCTCCTGCACCATGGTGCGATAGACCCGGAAGCCATCCTCGACGAAGGATTGCGCGATCCGGTCGAAGGCACGGTTGGTGGCCTCGTCCTGCGACTGCGCGATCAGAATCTTGTCGTCGGCCAGGAATTTGCCCCAGCAATCGATGTGGCCGATGTAGGTGCCGGTCGGGTCGGACAGGACGTGATACGACTGGACGCCCATGAAGCGGTTGAGCTGCTGCAGGATGTATTCCAGGCGCCGCTCGAGGACAGCCGGCGAGGGATCGGTATTCTCGTTTTCCTGCGTGACCGGCAGCTCGTTTTGCGTCGCCACCAGGTAGGAGGAGGCGATCTTGTTCTGGCCGGTGACCATGTAGTTGCCGCCCACGTCGAGCAGGCCGGTGAAGTACCAGTCGTGCACCGGCAGCGGCGCCAGTCGACGTGCCTTGTCCTTGCCCCAGCGGGCCGCGTTCCAGGCGCGGATCGGCGTGTTGAGGAAGTCCGAGAAAGCGATGGCGGCGTAGTCGTCGTTCGGCCGGAAGATGCCCAGGCCGATATGCGGGTCGACATTCTCGGCCCCCTCGACCAGGCCGACGCTGCCGCCGCCCAGCGTGGTGTAGGTGTGCTTGGCGATGGCATACGTGCCGGTGACCTTGTTGCGCACCCACCAGGGGCCGAAGTCGCGCGTCCAGAAGGTGTCGGTGTTCCAGGGCACCAGGTGCAGGTGGCTGGGATCGTAGTGCAGCCCCAGCCGCCCGGCTTCGGCGGCGAGGCTGGCGTCGATCACCGCCTTCATCGCGGCGTCGTCGCACAGCACGAAGATATGCACTGGATTGGGGGTGTCGTTCTGCTGCATGCGGACGATCAGCTCGTCCGGTATGCCGAACGCGCGCCGTCCCGTCGGCGCCAGCTGGGCATGCGTCGGCGACGGCGCCACGATCCCGGGATAGGCGATCAGCACGCCTCCCATCTCGGCGTACTCGGGGATCGCGCTGACCGGCTGCGGCGTGTCGTTGATGTAGATTTTGCTGGGCGGCGGCGGTGCGGCGCCGAGCTCGGATTTGAATGCCGACGCCAGCTGGAAGGGCGTGGGACGTTTCGGATGCGGCAACTGCGGCGGTGCGAGGGACTTCGTCATTTCAAGTGACATCATTTTCTCCGAAGGATGAAAAAAGCACTGATTTGAAAAGCGTCAACCCGGCGTTAGCGGGACCTCCAAGCGTGAAGTTCAAAAAACCGATCACAACAGCAAGGTTGCATTAATAGCACAGCGATAATTGCAATTGCGATATTTTGATGGCACGCGACACAGCGTTTGAGCAGGCTCAACAAAGGCCTAAAAGCCTGTCAGTTGAGGCGCTAAACGTGCTCTTTGGCGTTACGACGGCACGGCGATGCCGGCCGCTCGGCCGATGCGGGCAGGACGCCCGCAAGAAGGTGTGGCAACGATCCCGGCCGGGATCGAAAGCAAGGTTTTGCCGCTGTTATCGGTGCGGCGGAGAAGTCAGGGCGCCGGGCCGACCGCCCCGTAGCGCTGCCTGCACTCTTCGACCGAGGCGGCGTAATCCACGATCGGCGCCGGATAATCCGGAATCGGGACCGTACGCTTCCACGGTTCGTGCAGATGGCGCGCCTCGACGTTCTTCAAGGCCGGCAGCCAGTGCCGGATGTATTGCGCATCCGGATCGTAGGTTTTCGACTGCGACGAGGGATTGAAGATGCGGTAGGGCGGCTGGGCGTCGGCGCCGGTCGACGCGACCCATTGCCAGTTGCCGTTGTTCGAGGCCTGGTCGTAGTCGTTCAGCTTCAGGGCGAAATACGCTTCGCCGATGCGCCAGTCGACGCCCAGCGTCTTGACCAGGAAGGAGCCGGCCACCAGGCGCGCGCGGTTGTGCATGGCGCCGGTGGTGTTCAGCTGGGTCATCGCCGCGTCGACGATCGGGTAGCCGGTGGCGGCGTTCTTCCAGGCGTCCAGGCGCTGCTTGCCGAGTTCGCCCTTGACCCAGTCCAGGCGCGCGTACTTTTGCAGGTAGGGGCCGTCGGCGACGCGCGGCACGTGGTACAGCAGCTGCGAAAAATACTCGCGCCAGCACACTTCGCGGATCCAGCCGGCCACGCTGGCGCCGTGGACGTCGGTGCGGCGCCCGAGTTCGCGGAAGATTTCGCGGATCGACAGCGTGCCGAAGCGCAGGTGGATGTCCAGGCCCGAAGTGGCCGGCAGCGCCAGCGTGTTGCGCAGCGCCAGGTAGTCGCCGGCCTTGCCGATGAATTCGTCCAGCACGCGCCGCCCGCCGCGCGTGCCGGGATACAGGCTCAGCCCCTCCAGGTCGACCTCGTCGAAGCCGAGCTGCGCGAGCGGGATGTTCGAGGGGCCTTCAGGCGGCGCGCCGAAGTGCGCCTGCAAGGGCGCCGGATCATGGTCGCGCAGCGCCTGATCGTCCTGCCCGAGCCGCTGCAGCCAGGTGTTGTAGTAGGGCGTGAAGCGCGTGTAGGGGGTGCCCGACTTGCTGCGCACCTCGTCCTTGTGCAGCAGCACCTGGTCCTTCGACAGCAGCAATGCGCGCCCCTCGCGCGCCAGGGTGTCGGCGATGGCCTCGTCGCGCCGCCGCGCCGAGGGCTCGTAATCCTCGTTGGCGAACACGCGGCCCGCGTCCAGGCGCCGCGCCAGGTCGGGAATCACGGTTTTCGGATCGCCCTCGAGCGCGATCAGCTTGGCGCCCAGTCTGGCGAGATCGTCGCCGGCTTCGGCCACGCTGGCGTGGATGAAGGCCACGCGCCGGTCCATGCGCGGCAGCTCGTCGAGGATCGTGCGGTCGTACACGAATACGCAGACGACCTGGTCGGACGCGGACAGCGCCGCGTGCAGGGCCACATTGTCGTGCGCACGCAGGTCGCGCCGCATCCAGAAGATCGCTCGTCGCTTATTCATCGTTATATTCTAGGCAAGCATGTAACAGTCAGGCGCACTGCTGGGCATCGGCATGCAGTCCGGGTATCATGACGATTGGTAACACACGGTTACCGAAGTCCGAAGATACCCCATGAAGCTCAGCCAGAAAATCGCCGCCGCGCTCGCACTCTGCGCAGCCGCGGCGCTCGCTCCCCCATCCACCTTTGCCCAACCCGTTTCCGCGGCCATCCACACGCTGGCGGCGCAGGCCGCGCAGGCGCCCGCATCGATCGCGGGACCCTACGACGAGCGTGGCTGGCTCGAACGGTTCTACGCGCCGCGCAAGTATGCGCCCGCGTGGAACGCCTCGACCGCCGGCGCCGCCTTGTGGGTGCTGCGCCAGGCCGCGCTGCAGGGACTCGATCCGCTCGACTACGGCGCCGATGCGCTGCAGCGCCAGCTCGATGCCGCCGAAGGCGCCACGGCCCGTTTCGACGCGCGTTTCGACGTGGCCCTGACGGCGGCGATGCTGCGCTACCTGGCCGACCTGCGCGTCGGCCGCGTGCGCTCCGAATACCATACGCGCGCGTTCGATCCGCGCCTGAAACAGTACGATCCGGTCGAGCGCCTGCGCAGCGGCCTGGCCGGCGGCAAGCTGCGCGCCGCGGTGCAGGCGGCCGAGCCCAGGCTGCAGCAGTACGCGCGCGCCAAGGCGGCGCTGGCGCAGTACCGCCTGCTGGCCAAGCAGCCGTATCCGGCGCTGCCGCGCCCGCCCGCCAAGGTCACGTCCGGCGGCAGCTACCCGGCGGCGCAGGCGCTGTTCGAGCGCCTGGTGCTGCTGGGCGATCTGCCGGCCGACACGCCGGCGCCGGGCGAGGGCGTCTATAGCGATCAGCTGGAACAGGGCGTGCGCCACTTCCAGGCGCGCCACGGCATCGACGAAGACGGCGTGCTGGGGCGCGGCACCGTCGACGCGCTCAACGTCACCCCAGGCCAGCGCGTGCGCCAGCTGGAGCTGACGCTCGAGCGCCTGCGCTGGCTGCCGGATTTCGGCCCGGGGCCGATGATCCTGGTCGACCTGCCGGCCTACCGCCTGTGGGCGATGCAGAACGGCGGTAATGAAGACCCGCTGGAGATGCGCGTCGTGGTCGGCGCCTCGGTCAAGACCGAAACGCCGCTGTTCGTCGGCCAGATGCGCTACCTCGAGTTCAACCCGTACTGGAACGTACCGCGCAGCATCCTGGAGAAGGAACTGCTGCCCAAGCTGGCGCACAATCCGAACTACCTGGCGCAGAACGAGATGGAGACGGTGCCGGCCAACGCCAGCATGGCCGACTTGAAGGCCGGGCGCGCGCGCGTGCGCCAGCGCCCGGGCGCGAAGAACGCGCTGGGGCCGATCAAGTTCGCGATGCCCAATCCGATGGACATCTACCTGCACTCGACCTCGGCCCAGGGCGCCTTCCAGCGCACCCGACGCGACCTGTCGCACGGCTGCATCCGGGTCGAGCATCCGGCCGCGCTGGCCCAGTTCGTCCTGGACGGCCAGCGCAAGTGGGACGCCGACGCCATCCAGGGCGCGCTGCAGCCGGGGCCGACCCGCCACGTCGACCTGACCCGCACGGTGCCGGTGGTGATTTTCTACGCCACCGCGATCATCGACAGCGACGACAGCACGCGTTTTGCGCCCGACATCTACGGCCTGGATACCAAGCTGGAGCAGGAATTGGCTGCGCGCCACGGCCGCCTGAGCGGAGCCGCCGGCGCGCGCCCGACCGAAGTGGCGGATGCCAGCCGCAGCGGGCCCGCACTTCGAAAGTCGCGGCCGGCAAGCCGTCGCACCAGCGCTGCTACGTGAGGCATCGCTTCGTCGGCGACGGGTTGGTGTCTTTGTTGAGTGGTGCGGGTAAGGGACGTTAATAGATCCTTTTGTTGCTAATAATGCAACTAATGTATACACTGAGCCGTTTCGGCAGTCTGCTATCGGCCAATTGCCGTCGTTCGTGACTTCTGAGTGGTTTGACGTCACTATGCCATGCGGCAGCTTCATGCGAAGAGGCCTGTCTACCCTAACGTTTCCAAGAGATACCAATGGCATTAGGTCTGGATTTTTCTGTGCTCTTCAACAAGAGTCCTGCTGCCTGCATGGCAATGGATACAGACTTCACGATCGTTGCCGTGACGGACGCTCATCTTGAGGCTACCGGCGCCTTACGTGAAGACATCGTCGGTCGTAACATTTTTGATGCTTTCCCTGAAAATCCTGACCAGATTGATGGCGACGGTGCATCCAACGTGCAGGCATCGATGCTGCGCGTGCTACAGACTCGGCAGCCCGACGTCATGCGGATCCAGCGATACGATGTGCCGATCCAAGGCCGACCTGAAGCTGGTTTTGTTGTGCGCTACTGGAAGCCGATGCATTATCCTATCCTCAACAGCGTTGGAGAGGTTTCCTACATCATTCAGCACGTTGAAAATGTTACGCAGGCGATGACTGACAGCGCAAATGTCGACCGGATGCAGTTCGAGCTTTCGGCTCAAACGCAGCAAATCAACAGCCTTCATTACATCGCCAACCTGTTCGAGCAGGCACCGGGGTTCATGGCAATGTTGACTGGGCCCGAGCACCGAGTTACGTTCGTCAACAGTGGTTATATGAAGCTTATTGGTCATCGCGACAGCGTCGGCAGAACCATCGCCGAAAGCCTGCCAGAAGCGGTCGGCCAAGGTTATGTCGCGTTGCTCGACCAAGTGTATGCCAGTGGCAACGCTTATGTCGCTAATGGCGCAAAATATACGACCCAGTCCGCGCCTGGAGGCCCACTCAACGAGCGCTATGTCGACTTCGTTTACCAGCCGATCCGAGATCCCGACGGTACAGTCATGGGGATCATGGTACAGGGCGTAGACGTGACCGAACGAGTGCTCAGCGATGAACGCCGCAACGCCCTGATCAGACTTACGGACACACTGCGCGATCTTAGGACGCCTGAGGAAATCATATTCCAGGCCTCTGTCATTCTTGGCGAAGCATTGGGCGTCAGCCGGGTTGGCTACGGCACCATTGATCCAGTGGCTGAAACGCTCACGGTGGCACGCGACTGGAACGCGCCGGGTGTCGGGTCGCTAGCAGGCACACTGAATCTGCGCGACTATGGCTCCTTCATCGATGACCTGAAGCTGGGCAAGTTTATAGCCATTGAAGACGTCGAGCACGATTCCCGTACTAGCGAAACAGCGAGGGCACTCAAGGAACGGAGTGCTGGTTCCTTCGTCAATGTGCCGGTCATGGAAAACGGTGGCCTTGTCGCAGTCGTTTTCGTCAACAACGCGCTTGCACGTAAATGGCTAGCCGAAGACTTGGCTTTGATCAAAGAAATCGCCGAGCGTGCTAGGACTGCCAGTGAACGCCTGCGCAGCGAGATCGCAGTACGTTTTAGGGAGGCACAATTTCGTACTATCACGGAAGTAATGCCTCAAATGGTCTGGTCGACCCGGCCGGATGGCTTCTGCGATTATTTCAACGACCAGTGGTACCGCTTCACCGGCATGCCTCATGGCTCGGCCGACGGCGACGGCTGGAGTGCCATGTTCCACCCAGACGACCAGCCGCTGGCCTGGGGAAAATGGCGTCATTCGCTGCGCACCGGCGCAAGCTATGAGATCGAATATCGGATGATTCACCACAGTGGCGAATACCGCTGGGTGTTGGGACGTGCGCTCCCGGTACGCGGTGATAACGGCGAAATCGTGCGCTGGATGGGCACTTGCACCGATATCCATGCCCAAAAAATGGCGGAAGACGCACTGCGCCGCGAGAACCTGCGCAAGGACGAATTTTTGGCTATGTTAGCCCATGAGCTACGCAACCCACTAGCTCCCATCAGCAGCGCAGCGCAGTTGATTAAACTTCCTGGGGCGGATTCTAAGCGAATTGCGCAAGCCGGCGACATTATTGCGCGCCAAGTCAAGCACATGGCCACCATCGTCGACGACCTACTTGACGTGTCGAGGGTAACACGCGGCTTGGTGAAGATCGAGCAGATCAGCCTCGACCTAAAAAGTGTCGTGAACAGTGCGATCGAACAAGCTCAGCCCTTGATCCAAGCACGTCGCCACGAACTGTTATTGAAAATCACGGCACAGCGCACAGTAGTACGGGGAGATCGCACCCGCCTGATCCAAGCGGTGTCGAACGTGCTCAACAACGCAGTCAAATACACGCCGCTGAACGGCCGAATTGCACTCGGACTCGACGTGATAGACGGACAGACGCGCATCAGCATTGCCGACAATGGAATGGGAATGGAGCCAACACTATTGCCTTTGGTGTTCGACATGTTCACACAGGCCGAGCGGACTCCAGACCGGGCGCAGGGTGGCTTGGGTCTTGGTCTAGCTTTGGTCAGGAGCATCGTAGACCTGCATGGCGGCTGTATTCAGGCCGCCAGCGAAGGAGTAGGAAAGGGAAGTACCTTCACAATAACGCTGCCGTTACTAGCCGCAGAGGACGAAAGCCAGGGCTGCGCACAGACTCTTGGGCCTGAGGACAGTGGAGTCGGTCTGCGCGTGTTGATCGTCGACGACAATCAAGATGCTGGTGCTCTGCTAGGTTACATGCTTGAAACCGCCGGACACGTCATACACGTACACGAAGACGCTGCAAGCGCGCTACAAGCAGCACAGGAGTTCGATGTCGACGTATTCATACTTGACATCGGATTACCAGACATGGATGGGTATGAACTAGCGGGCCGCCTGCGTTCCGACGCACGCACCGCAGGTGCCACCCTGATTGCACTGACCGGCTATGGCCAGCCGCAGGACCGCGAGTTATCAAACGCTGCAGGCTTCGACCACCACTTGGTAAAACCGGCTGACCAAGAAGAATTGCTACGTATACTTTCTCGTGAGGTGCCAAGAGTCCTATAGATACTGTTGAGCCCATGATCATGGTGCTATGGTGGATCTGCGGATGTGGTAGGTTCGCTTTGGGTCGGAAGCAGACGTAACCATGGGTCCGCAACCGGCCAGAAACGGTGGCTCAGAAACTTCAGCAACATTGAGTTAGGGCTGTATGTACCGTATTCGCCGCTTTACAGCGGTACTGATATGCGCCACAAGTGTACTGTTGTTGGGACTCCCACTTGCTCTGTATTCGCTGGGCTTGAGTGGAGTTGACGGCCGTCCTCAAAAGCCGCTACAACTCGCGTCAGCCGAGCAGAAGGCGGCTGTCTGGGAGCGTGCACGCGGCGTGGGCACGCCCAACGTGGAACCAGATGATCCATATTCCTATGCGGCCAGCGTGTTTTCCTCACGAGGACGACCCATGCCCCCCGGCCAACTCGTTACCTGGTGGGTTGCTCGCGAGTACCTCGTAAGCCACAAGCAATACCAAGGGATGGGCTGGTGGCATTTGTCCGGAGCGGCACTTGCAATCTGGTTGTCGCGCAACTGGACGAGTGACGAAATCTTGTCTGCGGCGGCGCAGTTGCGACAGTGCGCTTAGGGTCGGTAGCAGATGTTTGTGACACTCGGCGAGAAAATTTCAATCATTCCAAAAATTTGCGATCGAAAGTCGCACAAATTCGTGTGCAAGCGGTTGTTTTTTCTTGGGCCGATCTATGGGTTCTGAGATCCTACAGCGGGCCGCTCTCCTGGCCTTGCCGCCAGTGCCGGCACCGGCGCCGTCCGCTGCGCGCCGCTGCGCGGAATCCTGCGGCCGGCTTCGATACCCTGGTTGAACAGGTTTTCCAGCGGCGTGGCGAGGTAGGGCAGCGTGATGCTGATCACCAGGAAGCCGGCGCCGAGCGTGATCGGAAAGCCGATGCCGAACAGATTCAATTGCGGCGCGGCGCGCGTCAGGATCGCCAGCGCGATGTTGGTCACCAGCAGCGCGGCCACGATCGGCAGCGAGAGCTGCAGGCCGCTGGAAAAGATCTTGCCGCCCCAGCGCACCATTTCCAGCGGCGCGGTGAGCGCCATCGGGGTGCCCGAGATCGGCAGCGTGAAGAAGCTCTCGACCAGCGCCTCGATCAGCACCAGGTGCGCGTTCATCGCCAGGAAGGCGAGCGTGGACACCAGCGCCAGGAACTGGCTGATCGCCGAGGTGCGCCCGGCCGAGGATGGATCGAAAAAGCTGGCGAAGGAAAAGCCCATGGTCGAGCTGGCGATCTCGCCGCCGAACTCGATCGCGGCGAACACCAGGCGCATCGAAAAGCCCATCGCCGCGCCGATCAGCATCTCCTGGCCGCACACCAGCAGCCCCGCCCACGAGGTCGGATCGACGGTCGGCACCGGCGGGATGATGGGCGCGACGATGGCGGCCAGCGTCACGCCCAGGGTCAGCTTGATCAGCGTCGGCACACCGGTGTTGCCGAACACCGGCGCCGCGGTGATCAGCCCGAGGATGCGCGTGAGAGGCCACAGCAGGCCGAAGATCCAGGCGTTGAGCTGGACGGTGGTGAACGAGATCACGCTGTCTTGAACATCGATGCGCGGCCGGCCGCGGGGTCAGCCGATCAGGCCCGGGATACCGCTGAAGACGCTGCGCATGTAGTCGGTCATCACGGTGATCATCCAGGGGCCGGCCACGACCAGCGCGACGAAAATGCCGACCAGCTTGGGGATGAAGGACAGGGTCTGTTCGTTGATCTGGGTGGCGGCCTGGAAGATGCTGACGACCAAGCCGATGATCAGCGCCACCAGCAGCAGCGGCGCCGAGACCATCAGCGTGACTTCCATGGCCGTGCGGCCCATTGCGATGACGCTTTCCGGGGTCATGGCATCACCTCAATAAAAACTCTGGGACAGGGATCCCAGCAGCAGCTGCCAGCCGTCGACCAGCACGAACAGCATCAGCTTGAACGGCAGCGAGATCACGGCCGGCGACATCATCATCATGCCCATCGACATCAGCACCGACGCCACCACCATGTCGATGATCAGGAACGGAATGAAGATCGCGAAGCCGATCTGGAACGCGGTCTTGAGTTCGCTGGTGATGAAGGCCGGTATCAGGACGCGCAGCGGCACGTCTTCCGGACCCTGCAGCGCGGGCGTGCGCGAGATCTTCACGAACAGCGCCAGGTCGGACTGGCGCGTCTGCTTGAGCATGAAGCCCTTGAGCGGCGCGGCCGCCTTGTCCATCGCCTCGCCCATCTGGATCGTGTTGTTCTGCAGCGGCGCGTAGGCTTCGTTGTAGATGCGATCGAAAGTCGGACCCATCACGAACAGCGTCAGGAACAGCGCCAGGCCGACCATCACCTGGTTGGGCGGCGCGGTCTGGGTGCCGAGCGCCTGGCGCAGCAGCGACAGCACGATGATGATGCGGGTAAAACTCGTCATCATCAGGAGCGCGGCCGGGATGAAGGTCAGCGCCGTCATCAACAGGAAGGTCTGCACCGGCAGCGAATAGGCGGTGCCGCCCCCCGGGGCCGGGCTGGTGGTGAAGGCGGGGATGGCCGGGGCGGCCCATGCCGCCAGCGGCAGGGCCAGGGCGCCCGCCGCCAGCAGGAGAGTCTTTTTGCGCATCGTTGACCGCATCATTTCCGTTTATCGAGGGTCTGCTTGAGCCAGTCGCCGAAGTTGGCGGCGGCCGGGGCCGGCGTCGACAGGGCCGCCGTCGGTTCGACGCCTTCCTGCCTGGGCATCGTGGCCAGGCCGTTGACGCGGCCGGGCGAGGCGCCGACCACGATCCACTGGTTGCCGACTTCGACCACCAGCAGGCGCTCGCGCCCGCCCAGGTTGAGCGAACCGACGATCTTGACGTTGGCGTTGGCGCCGCTCGCCTTGGGACCGTAGCGCTTGAGGAACCAGGCCAGCGCGCCCAGTGCGGCCAGCACGACGATCATCGCGAACAGGGTCTGCAGCAGGCTGCCGGTGGGCGAGCCGGACGGCATGACGACCGGCGCGGTGGCGGCGGGTGCGGCCGGGGCGGCGACAGCCGGCGCGGCGGGGCCGCCGGGCTGCCGGGCGCCACTGCCGGTGCGGCGGCTGCGTCAGGGGCAGCGGCTGCGTCAGGGACGGCGCTGGACGCGGCCGGATTCGGCGCGGCCACGTCGGGCGCACCGGCTGCGCTGCTCACGCCGACGCGCGCGTTCGGGGCGCGCACCGGATTCGCGGCCGGGGCGGAGGCGCTGGACGGCGCAGCCGACGGGGCGGCGGCCGGAGCAGCAACCGGAGCAGCAACCGAGGCCTGCGCATGCTGCGCGGCCGTATCGCCTTGTCCGCCTTGCGCGCCCGCGGATGACGGCGTCTGCGCGCAGGCGCTCAGGTGCAAGGCCAATACCAACAGCGCCAGCGGCGCCTGCAGGAACGACGGGCGCCGCATCATTTGTTGAGCTTGCGGATGCGCTCCGACGGCGTGATGATGTCGGTGAGGCGGATGCCGAACTTGTCGTTCACGACCACCACCTCGCCCTGGGCGATCAGGCAGCCGTTGACCAGCACGTCCATCGGCTCGCCGGCCAGGCCGTCCAGCTCGACCACCGAGCCCTGCGCCAGCTGCAGCAGGTTCTTGATGGCGATCTTGGTGCGGCCCAGTTCCACCGTCAGCTGCACCGGGATATCGAGGATGAAGTCGATATCGTTGGGCGTGTCGGGGCGGGTGCCCTTGTTCGAAAAATCCTTGAAGACGGCGGCGGTGGCCGTCTGCTGCTGGGTCGCCAGCGCGGCGGCTTCGGCGGCCGCCTGCTCGGCGATCGCCGCGCCCCAATCGTCGTCGAGGCCGGCCTGATCGTCTTGGGTATCGGACATGGTTTCTCTCTCCTGTATTGCTCGTCAGCCCGGGCGCTTCATGCGCCGGCGCCGTCTTTGTTGAAGGTGTCGCTGTTGGCGAGCAGCTTTTCGACTTTCAGCGCGTACTGGCCGTTGTGCACGCCGTAGCTGCAGTCCATCACCGGCACGCTGTCGACGGTGGCCTGGATGTGTTCCGGCACCGAGATCGGGATCACGTCGCCGATCTTCATGTTGAGGATCTCGTCGAAGTTCGCCTTGCCGTGGCCGAGCACGGCCACCAGCTCCACCTCCGCCACCTGGATCTGCTGGGTCAGCAGGCGGATCCAGCGCTTGTCCACTTCCAGCGCCTCGCCCTGCAGGCTGGAGGTCAGGGTATCGCGGATCGGCTCGATCGTCGAGTAGGGCATGCAGAAGTGGATCTGGCCCGACACCGAGCCCAGCTCGACGGTGAAAGTGCACGATACCACGACTTCGTTCGGGGTGGCGATGTTGGCGAACTGGGTGTTCATCTCCGAACGGATGTACTCGAACTCGATCGGATACACCGGCTCCCACGACTTGCCGTAGGCTTCGAAGATGATGTCGAGGATGCGCAGGATGATGCGCTGCTCGGTCTGGGTAAAGTCGCGGCCCTCGACGCGCGTGTGGAAGCGCCCGTCGCCGCCGAACAGGTTGTCGACCAGCAGGAACACCAGGTTCGGATCCAGCACCATCAGTGCGGTGCCGCGCAGGGGCTTCATGTGGATCAGGTTCAGGTTGGTCGGGACCACCAGGTTACGGATGAATTCGCTGTACTTCGAGACCCGCACCGAGCCGACCGAGACCTCGGCGCTGCGGCGCAGGAAGTTGAACAGCCCGACCCGCAGATACCTGGCGAAGCGCTCGTTGATGATCTCGAGCGTCGGCATGCGGCCGCGGACGATCCGCTCCTGCGTCGCCAGGTTATAGGTGCGGACTCCCGAGGTGTCTTCAGGCGCCGCGACGTCGTCCTGATCGCCGTTGACCCCTTTGAGAAGGGCATCGACTTCTTCCTGTGAGAGAAAATTATCGGCCATGCTGCTTTACCGGTTGATGAGGCTGTTTCCGTGTGACGGATGCTTACTGGATGATAAACGAAGTGAACAGCACGTCCGAGACTTCCTGCTCGTCGTCGTGCTTGTTGAACGGTTCCTTGACCACGGCCAGGATCTCGCCGGCCAGCTGCTGCTTGCCTTCGACGGTGTTGATCTCGGACGCCTTCTTGCCCGACAGGAGCAGCAGCACGCGGCTGCGCACCTTGGCCATGTTGTTCTTGATGAGTTCGGCCTGCTCGGCGCCGTCGACCTGCAGCGTGAACGCCACCTGCAGGTACTGGTCGCCGTTTTCCGGCTGCAGGTTCACGGTGAAGGGCTCGATCGCCAGGTACTCGGGCGGCGCTTCCTTGTCCTTCTTCTTTTTCTTGCTGCTCGATTCGTGGCTCTTCTTGGCCGGCTCGGCGCCGGCATCGTCGCTGCCGTGCATGAAATACCAGCCGGCGCCACCGCCCAGGCCGAGCACGACCACGGCCGCGCCGACGATCATCATCAACTTGCTTTTGCCGCCTGCGGCTGGTGCTGCTGCGTCCGCTTTCGGGTCAGCTTTCATCTTGGGATTCGCTTTCAAAATACTTCGGTTCTGCGCTCAAGGCTCGTCGATCGAGCCATCATTATGTCATTATCGGGAAAAAGTGAGCAGCGGCAACGTTTGAAAAGAGGGAGGAACAACGGCTATCTCGTTGTTTCTTGAAGTAAACGATAGCAGGCGACCAACAGTGGGGCTCGGGCGCCCGCGTCAAGGACAGGCCGGCGCCGTTGCAGCGCCGGCCGGGTGAATCAGGCGAAGATGTCGACCATGCCGCTCTCGCCCAGCGGTATGCTGCGCGTGACCACGCGCGGCGCCGCGTCCGTGCCGTCCGCGCTGTCCACGCCCGCGATCCCGCGCGCGCGTCCGCTATTGCGCCCGCCGCGCGGCGAGCCGTCCTGCTGGCGCGCCTGGCCCCCATCCTGGGTGCCGGCGTTGACGGTCGCATTGCCCAGCGCGATGCCGCTCTCGCTCATCATCTCGCGCAGGCGCGGCAGGGCGTTCTCGAGCGCCTGACGCACTTCCTGCTGGTTCGACGAGAAGGTCACGCTGGCCTGGTCGTTCGAGACCGACAGCACGACCTGCATCGGACCCAGGTCCGGCGGGTTCAGCGTCAGCGAGGCGGTCTGCTCCTCGCTGCCGACCATGTAGACGACCTTCTGGCCGACCTGGTTTTCCCAGGCCTCGGTGCCGACCTGGGCGCTGAGCTGGTCGGCCGCTGCCACGGACTGGGCGGCGTCGAAGGCGGCCGGCTGGGCCGCCTGCAACGCGCCCGCGAGCGGGGTTGCGGCCGGGGCGGCCTGCTCGGCGGCGGCGCGCGCCTGCTGCAGGCTGAGCGCGGCGGCGTCCAGCGAGACGTTCGGATCGGCCTTGAGCAGGGTGGTCGAGACCTTGCCGGGCACATCGCCGCCCGCCGTCTTGTCGGCCGCGAGCGCAGTCGCCTTGTCGTCGGTCCCGAGCGCGGCGCCGGCGGCGGCCAGGGCCGGGTTCTTGATCGTGGCGGCGCTGAAGGTCTTGCCGTCGGCCGCAGCCGCGCCGGCGCCGTCCTTGCTGCTCGCCTTGATCGCCGCTTGCAGGGCGCTGAGCTGGCCGGCGTCGAAGCGCTTGCCCTTGCCCGCGTTGCCGCTCAGGTTGTCGAATGCCTGGGCCGCACCGGTGGGCGTGGCGGGAGCCTGTTTCGCGCCCGGCTGCAGGCTGGCGAGCAGGGCCAGCATGGCGCTGGCCGGGTCGGCCGGCGCCTGGGCATCGGCCTTGCCGGCGTCGTCATCGCCGTCCTTGGCGTCGGCATCCTTGGCGCCGTCGGCGGAGGCGGTCTTGTCCTGGCCGGCTTGCGGCGCGGGCGCGGGGTCCGGCTGGGCGGGCTGCTCGGCCTGGACCGGCTTGGCGCTGTCCGGCTTGGGCGCGGGCGCGGGCGCCTGGGCGACAGGCGCCTGCGGCGCGGCCGGCGCCTGGGCCAGCTGGCTGTTCAGCAGCGCGCTGAACTGGCCGCCGTCGGTGGCGCTGGCGATGTTGGCGCCATTCGCGGTGCCATTACGCTGGAGCACATTGTTGGGGCTCAGGGCGGGATTCAGGTTGGTGGTTTGCATGTCGTGCGATCGGTGAGTACTGCCTGTCAGCGCTGGGCGCGCGCGGTGCGCGCGGCGTGGTCGTCCATCATCTTCTGGTCGCGCTTGTTCTCGGCGTGCAGGGCTTCCTGCGCGGCGCGTTCGTTCAGGGTGCGGTAGGACAGGCGCTTGCGCTCGCTCTCCTGCCAGGCTTTCTTTTCGAAGTCGGCCTTGTTCCTGGCGTGCTTGAGGACGTCGCGCTGGCCGTTCAGCGCGACGTCCAGCTTGCCGATGAAGGCGACGAAATTCTGGTAGGCGAACGGCGTGATGCCGGCCACCTGGGCCGCGTCGAGCTTGCGTACGTAGTCGTCGCGGTAGCCTTCCAGCATCTGCAGCTTCTGTTCGCCGTCCTCGACCGCCTTGAGCGCGGCGCCGAGCCGCTTGGCGGCGGCGTCGGAAGCGCACTGGGCGAGGTCGATCAGGGTGTCGAGGGCGGAGGGATGGGCCATGGTGACTCAAGTATATCGGCGCGGCCGGCCGGTCGATCAGCCGAATAGCGAGGTCAATTGCCCCAAGCTTTCCAGCATGCCGGCGTTGTCGTGGATCTCCTGGCACAGGAAGTGTTCGATGCGGTCGTGCAGCTGGATCGCCTTGTCCAGCGTCGGGTCCGAGCCCGGCGCATACGCCCCCACGGTGATCAGGTCGCGCGCGCGCTCGTAGCGCGAGTACAGCTGCTTGAGCGTGCGCGCCGCCTGCTGGTGCTCGCGCGAGGTGATGTTGTGCATCGCGCGCGAGATCGACTGTTCGATGTCGATCGCCGGATAGTGGCCGGCTTCGGCCAGGCGGCGGTTCAGCACGATGTGGCCGTCGAGGATACCGCGCGCGGCGTCGGCGATCGGGTCCTGCTGGTCGTCGCCCTCGGACAGCACGGTATAAAAAGCGGTGATCGAGCCGCCGCCCGCGTGGCCGTTGCCGGCGCGCTCGACCAGCACCGGCAGCTTGGCGAACACCGAGGGCGGATAACCCTTGGTCGCGGGCGGTTCGCCGATCGCCAGCGCGATCTCGCGTTGCGCCATCGCGTAGCGGGTCAGCGAGTCCATGATCAACAGGACGTTCTTGCCCTCGTCGCGGAACGATTCGGCGATCGCGGTGGCGTAGGCCGCGCCCTGCAGGCGCAACAGCGGCGGCGAGTCGGCCGGCGCCGCGACCACGGCGGACCTGGCCAGGCCTTCCTCGCCCAGGATCTGCTCGATGAATTCCTTGACTTCGCGGCCGCGCTCGCCGATCAGGCCGACCACGATCACGTCGGCCGTGGTGTAGCGCGCGATCATCCCCAGCAGCACCGATTTACCCACGCCGGTGCCGGCGAACAGGCCGAGACGCTGGCCGCGTCCGACCGTCAGCATGCCGTTGATGGCGCGCACGCCGACGTCGAGCGTTTCCGAAATCGGCGCGCGGTCGAGCGGGTTGATCGGGCGCGCGTTGAGCGGACCCATGTGGGTGGCGTCGATCGGGCCCTTGCCGTCCAGCGGGCGGCCGGCGCCGTCGACCACGCGTCCGACCAGGCCCCATCCGACCGGCAGGTGGCGCGCGCGGTCCTGCGGACGGCGGCGCGGATGGTCGACGCTGCCGGGCGCCGGCACGCTCGGCTCGATCGGGAACACGCGCGAACCGGGCACCACGCCTTCGACATCGGATTGCGGCATCAGGAACAGGCGGTCGCCTTCGAAGCCGACCACTTCGGCCTCGATGCGCGCGCCGGACGTGGTCGGGATGGTGCAGGCGCTGCCCACCGCGAGCTTCAGGCCGACGCATTCCATCACCAGGCCGGCCACGCGCGTGACGCGCCCCGACACCTGCATCGGCTCGACGAAGTCGACCAGGTTGGCGCAGTCTTTCAGATAGGACTTCCAGCGCGCGGTATGCTTGTCCATGCCGGTCTCCAGGTAGGCGAGGGTCATGCCAGCCAGTCCAGGTTCTTGCCCAGCGCCTGGGAGAGGCGCTGCCAGCGCGACGCGATCTGGGCGTCGATCTGGTTGCTGGCGGTGTCGACGCGGCAGCCGCCGCGCGCGAGGGTCTCGTCCTCGACGATGCGCCAGCCCGTCTTGTCGAGTTCATGGCCGATGCTGCTGCGTACGATCAGCGCGTCTTCCGGATGCAGCATGAGCAGGGCCGGCTGCTGCAGCGTCGGCAGGTAGTCGATCGCTTCGCGCACGACCGGCAGGATCAGCTCGGGGCGCACCTCGAAGCTCGTCCTGACCATGTTGCGCGCCAGGTGCAGGGCCAATTCCAGCACGTCGTTCGAGATCGCCGCGTCGGCCGCGGTGACGGCGTGGCCGAATTCGGTGGCCAGGTCCTGCAGGTGGGTCAGCTCGGCCGCCGCTTCGGCGCGGCCCAGGTCCAGGCCGTCCTGGTAGCCGGCGTCGTGGCCGGCTGCGAGACCGGCGGCGTGACCTTCGGCATAGCCTTCCTGGCGCGCGGCTTCGCGGATCGCCTCGATCTCTTCGACGGTCGGCATCGGGATGGACATCGCCGCCTGCACCGACGCGAACTGCTCGGCCTGCGCGGCGCGGCGCGCTTCGAGCGCCGCCTGGGCTTCCTGCGCGGCCCTGCGCTGGGCGACGGTGCTGGGGCGCTCGTCGCCGAAGGAGGTCATTTCCCAGCGCTGGTAGGCGCTCTGGGCTTCTTTCGGGATCACCATCAGACGAACGAATCCTCACCCTTGCCGCCGAGGACGATCTGTCCTTCGTCGGCCAGGCGGCACACGATCTGCAAGATCTGCTTTTGTTGGGTTTCCACTTCGGACAGGCGCACCGGACCCTTGGATTCCAGGTCTTCGCGCATCATCTCGGCGGCGCGCTGCGACATGTTCTTGAAGATCTTCTCGCGCAAGTCCTGCGAGGCGCCTTTCATCGCGATGATCAGCATTTCGGACTGCACTTCGCGCAGCAGCAGCTGGATGCCGCGGTCATCGATGTCGATGATGTTGTCGAACACGAACATCTCGTCCATGATCTTCTGCGCCATGTCGTTGTCGTAGTTCTTGATGTTTTCCATGACCGAGCTTTCGTGGTCGCCGCTCATGAAGTTCAGGATCTCGGCCGCGGTGCGCACGCCGCCCAGCGACGATTTCTTGATGTGCTCGTTACCCGACAGGAGCTTGGTCAGCACGTCGTTCAGTTCGCGCAGGGCGGCCGGCTGCACGCCGTCCAGGGTGGCGATGCGCAGGATCGCGTCGTTGCGCAGGCGGTCGGTGAAGTGGCCGAGGATCTCGCAGGCCTGGTCGCGCTCGAGGTGGACCAGGATGGTGGCGATGATCTGCGGGTGCTCGTTGCGGATCAGTTCCGCCACCGATTGCGAATCCATCCACTTCAGGCTCTCGATGCCGGAGGCGTCCTTGCCGCCGAGGATGCGGTTCAGCAGCACGGCTGCCTTGTCGTCGCCCAGCGCCTTGGTCAGCACCTCGCGGATGTACTCGTCCGAGTCCAGGCCGACGGTCGACTGCAGGTCGACGCGTTCCTTGAAGTCGGCCAGCACCGACAGCACTTCCTCGTGCTGCACCGCCTTCATCTGCGCCATCGCGGCGCCCAGCTTGAGCACTTCGCGCGGGCCGAGGTACTTCATCACTTCGGCCGCTTCGCTTTCGCCCAGGGCCAGCATCAGGATGGCCGCCTTTTGCGTTGCTTCTTTGTCCTTGTCGCTCATTATTCAGCTCCCAACCATTCCTTGATGACGTTCGCCACGATGCGCGGGTCGTTCTTGGCCAGGTCCTTGGCCATTTCCATGTTGCTCTTGTAGATGTGCACCTGCTTTTCCTGCTCCGCCTGGCGCGCCAGTTCGGCTTCCGCGAGCGGGTCCGGCTCCGGTTCCGGTTCCGGCTCTTCCGGCTCCGGCTCGGGCGGGATCGCGACCGCCTCGTCGAATTTCTTGATCGCCGGCTTGAGCAGCGGCCGCACGAAGCGGAACCACAGGAAGGCCAGCACCATCGCGATGAAGGCGTAGCGGGCGATGTCCTTGGCCAGCGGCAGGTTGGCCGGGTCCTTCCACCAGTCCGGCGCCTTTTCTTCCGGCTTGTCGACGCCGTCGAACGGCGCGTTGGTCACGTTCAGGGTGTCGCCGCGCCCCTGGCTGTAGCCCATCGCCTGCTTGACCAGCTCGTTGATCTGGGCGATCTCGGCGGCGGTCAAGGGCTTGATCACGACCTTGCCGGTCTTCGGATCGATCGAGCGGCGGTAGTTGACCACCACGCCCACCGTCAGGCGCTTGATGCCGCCCATCGGCTTTTGCTCATAGCGCACGGTCTTGTCGACTTCGAAGTTGGTGGTCGAATCCTTGCGCGACGGGCCGGCGCCGGCGCCTGGCTGGCCCTGCTGGCCGTTGGCCGGGGCGCCTTCGATCGGCGCCGTGGCCACGCCCGGCGGCTGGTTCGACAGCGCGCCCGGGATGCCGGACGGATTGCCGTTGCCGGGACCGGTCGACTCCGAAGTCTGCTGGCTGCGGATCGCCTGCGGCTCCGGCGGCGAATTCGGCTTGTACATCTCGGCGGCGGTGTCGACCTGGGCGAAGTCGATTTCGGCGGTGGCTTCGGCGCGCACGTTCTGCTGGCCGACGATCGGCGTGATCAGGGACTCGACCTGCTTGACGATGTTCTGCTGCAGCGCCTCGACGTACTTCAGCTGGTTCGGGTCGAGCTGCTTGCCGCCCTTGCTGGCCGGGTCGGACAGCAGGGTGCCGTTCTGGTCGACCACGGTCACGTTGGCCGGCAGCAGTTCCGGCACCGAAGACGCCACCAGGTGCACGATCGCGCTGACCTGCGACTGGTCGAGCGCGCGGCCCGGCTGCAGGTTGAGCAGCACCGAGGCGGTCGGCTTTTGTTGGTCGCGCACGAACACCGACGGCTTGGGCAGCGCCAGGTGCACGCGCGCCGAGCTCACCGCGGCCAGCGACTGGATCGAATTGGCCAGCTCGCCTTCGAGCGAACGCTGGTAATTGACCTGCTCGACGAACTGCGAGGTGCCGAGCTTTTCGCCGTCCAGCAGTTCGAAGCCGACGTTGCCGGCGCGCGGCAGGCCCTGGGCCGCCATCTTGAGGCGGATGTCGTTGACGCGCTCGGCCGGCACCAGGATCGCGCTGCCGCTGTCGGAGAACTTGTATTTGACCCCCATCTGGTCGAGCGCCGCGGTGATCGCGCCGCCGTCCTTGTCGGTGTAGTTCGAGAACAGCACCTTGTAGTCGGGCGCCGAGGTCCACAGCCACAGCGCCGCGACGATCGCCAGCGTGGCGGCGATCGCGCCGCCGATGACGACCCGCTTGCCCATCGGGGTTTCCCAGTACTTGGGTTTCTCGGCCGGGGCTGCGATGTCGCTGTCGAGGAGTTGTTCCGCTGTTGCCATGGTGGACGTTGAAGGGGGAAAGGGTATGGGCACCATTATGAAGCCGTAGGGCAACATTCAAACGAAAGAATAAGGGGATGTTTACTGCGCTGCTCAAGGGCAACGTTTGGTGCGGCGCTGATATTCTGGCAGGGTGCAGAAGTGCGGATCGTGCAATCTTAGGACGCACCCAGGGAAGCGGAGACAGGATGAATATCGGCGGAATCGACAGCAGCCGCATCGAAGCGATGATGGCGCAACTGAAGGCGGCGGCGCAAAAGCCGGCGGCGCCTGCCCTCGGCGCGGGCGGCGGCATGCCCGGCATCGACGGCTTGAAAGGCGGCTTGGGCATAGGCGGCGTGGGCGGTGCCGACGCGCCGGACGCCTCGACCAAGGTCAGCTTCTCGGACGCACTAAAGGGCGCGCTGCAAAACGTCAGCGACGCCCAGAACACCGCCGACGACATGGGCAAGCGCTTCGCCGCCGGCGACGACTCGGTCAGCCTGTCCGACACCATGATCGCCATGCAGAAGGCCAACATCTCCTTCCAGGCCACGCTTCAGGTGCGCAACAAACTGGTGTCGGCCTATCACGACATCATGAACATGCAGGTGTGAGGCGCTCTGGCGGCTGGCGCGTCAGAAACCGCCGTCCGTCTTCGCGTTGCGCGCGCGGATGGCTTCCTCGGTGCGCGGCACCAGCGTTTCCAGCATCTGCACCGCGCGCGTCTGCACCTCGTCGACGAACGGGCGCAGCGCCGCGTCGTAGCGCCCGAACGCCAGCGCATGGTCGCCATCGGCCACGCGCAGCGCCTCGCCCAGCCCAGCCGCACCGTCGATGGCGAGCGAGCCGCCCAGGCCAGCCGCCGGCGATGGGCAATAGGCGGCATCGCCGACCAGCGCGACGCGGCCCTTCGACCATGCCGGCATGCGCACCTGGCACAGCGCGTCGAAGTAGAAGTCGCGGGCGGTTTCGACTTCCCGCAGCAGTTCCGAGGCGCGCCAGCCGACGCTCTCGAATTGCCGGGCGATCAGGCTGCGCTGCTGCGCCTCGTCGCGGTGGTCGTACTGCAGTGGCGCGTCCGGCGCGAACGCGAAGATGATGTCGGTCTTGTTCTTGTAGGCGTTCAGCATGACCGCCTTGCCCGGCTCGTTGTACATCTGGGCGGTGTCGCGCTCGATCAGCAGCTTGTCGACGATCGTGATCGAAAAATACTGATCCAGCGGCATCAGGAATTGCGCGTCGTCGCCGAACCACAGCCTGCGCACGTTCGAGCGTGTGCCGTCGCAGCCGAGCACCAGGTCGAAGGCGCGCGCTTCGCCCTTGTCGAACGCGACCTCGACGCGCTCGCCTTCCGTCATCGCGGCAATGCGGTCGCCATACACGATGCGGCAACGGCCGCGCACCGCGTCCAGCAGGATGCGCATCAGGACGTCGCGTTCGATCTCATACTCATTGTCCGGGGGCGGGCAGCCGTCGGCGCGCAGCATCAGACTGCGCGCCGTGCGGTCGTCAGCCAGCTTGAAATCCCAGCGCCGCAAGTCCAGGCGATTGGCGCAGATCGCATCGAGGATGCCCATGCGCCGGGCGATATCGACCGTGTCGCCTTCGATGTTGACCGCCGTGCCGCCGGTGCGCACACCGGGCGCACGCTCGACGACGGTGACGTCGTAGCCCAATTCGCTCATCCAGAAAGCGGATGAAAGTCCTGCGAAGCTCGCACCCGATATCAATACCTGTTTGCCATTCGAACCGTTCATGGACACCTCCTTTTGAAAAATCTTATACCGAGTCAAAAATTATTGCTACTAATTTTTGACCGGGTATAATTTTCGAAAAGGGAGCCGACGATGGGGCAGGTACGGGAAGAGAAAAAACGGGAAACGCGGCAGCGGATCTCGGACGTGGCGACGGCGCTGTTTTTCGAGCGCGGCTTCGATGCGGTGACGGTCGAGGAGATCGCCGATGCTGCCAAGGTTTCGAAGATGACGATCTTCAATTACTTTGCACGCAAGGAAGAGCTGATCCTCGACCGCGAAGACGATCTGACCTTGCTGCCGCTGCGCCAGGCCTTGCGCGGGCGGGCGCAGGGTCAATCGGCGGCCGACGTGCTACGCGCCTGCGTGCGTGCGCTGACCGAAACGCAGCCAGTGATCTATCACGTCGACCGCCATACGCTGGACTGGTGGCGCATCGTCCAGGCCAGTCCCGCGCTCAAGGCGCGCATGCGCGAACTGGCCGAGGAAGCGGCCGCAGGCCTTGCCGTCGAGCTGGGCGGTCCGGAACCGGATGGCCGGGCGCGGCTCGCGGGTGGCATCGTCGCACTGAGCGTGCGCACGGCGTGGGAAGAGGCGATCCGCCAGGTAGCAAGCGGGGCCTCGGCGCAGGCGGCCGACGCCGCTTTCATGGCGACTATCGAGCAGGGGCTGGCGGCGCTGGCGCAGTTGGATCTGTCGGGACAGGCCGACGAATGAGCGTTTACGGGCATGGCCCGAAAGCCCCTCACAAGCTCGATCCATGCCGCGAGAGGAGTGATGCGCATGAATCATGACTGGTGGACCCGGGACTGGCCTGCAAGCGGCAGCCTGCGTCGACCTGTCAGTATGAGAATTTTGCAGCCGAGCTTGCTTGGGCCGGGGCATTGATTTGTTTGCGAACAGAGCTTTTGTATCAGTGCCGGATAATGGTCGTGTCTGTCTGCTACCGACCCGAAGCGGACTTTAGGGCCTATTTCCGGTGCGCCGATTATTGAGCTTTGACTCTGCTATGTCAGCGTGTGCAGTGCCTTTGTTGCGCTGCCACGGTATGCCCGAAGCGCTGCCGGAACTGCACTCAGCGGTAAGCCCGCATGAATAACCATCAGCCACCATAAGCTGTGCGTCAAGGCATAGGCGATCGTGAATACGAAGGCCGATACCATCGAGGCAATCAGCTGTTTCGGCGACTTGTAACCATGTGCGATCCCGTATGCAAAGGCGGAGATAGCAATTGCGAAGGGCAAGCCCGTGCTAGGCGTTAGCAGCAGCAGAATGAAACCACGGTAGAGGATTTCCCATCCTGCAGTCATGAGTGACATGCTGAGCGCAAAGACTAGGGCTTCAGCGCCATTCTGCGGCCAGGGGAAATCTGCATCGAGCAACTTGCGTTCGTTCTCGGCGCGACGCTTGGGCGTGTAGCGCCGCTCGATTACGTTGCCAGCCGCGGTAAGACCGCCCAGGAGCAGTACAGCAAAGGCTAGACCCCAGGTGCCGGCGCTGGACAGCGGGATATCAAATCCAACTTCTCTAGCTGAGTAGCCTGCCTGCCAAGCGCCTATCCAGAGTATTCCCAGCATGACGATGACCGGCCAACTCATAGACCAGTAACGAAGAATTGATGTGCGAGGTTGTTTCTTACTCTTGGGATGCAGGCTGCGCCACATGTTAAGCGTGGGTGCGACAAACAACAGATAAGCTGCAAGCAAATAATTCAGCATAAGGGACGAGAAACAAAACGACTTACTGGCTCAACCCACGTTCAGCTAACAACTGAGCAGTGGGGCATACCGAGAGCATAGCATCGGCGCAGGTACTGAAAAGTCATCAATTCTCACAGTGAGATGCGTCCGCTTCTGGCCGATTCCAGACGTACGACTACGTCTGCTTCCGACCCGAAGCGGACCTCGCCACCTACCGAGTGGAAATCACGAACTGCTCAGGATTCTTCAATGCGATTACACGGTATGGGCCGCTTATTAAGCCCTGCTCACAGTAGTACTGGACTAGCTCTTCTGGGCTCCAATCTCGTCCAGCCGAAAACAAGGCTCCGAGTTCGACGAGCTTTACTAAGACATGGATTCTGTCGTCAACACCGGAAATAGGTCTAGCCATTGCGTCAGCCTGTTCCTCGAAACCGAGACGGGAAAGCTGACTCTTGTGGATCGAACTCGTCGCTTGCACTCGCGCCTGGTCACCGGCGACCTCCGTGACGACAATTTCATCGACTGGAAACATGGCTTTCCTGTTAAGTTGGCTACGATGAGCTTGTTGTTGACCGTCCGGTTGTGGCCGAACCCGGCCGTTCAGGCCAGCATAGCAGGTTGCCGAGCTGACAAACTCTCAGACTGTCACGACAGGCAGCTCTCGACCCAAAGGAGACGTTCGCGCGTTGAACCATCCATACGGCCCTAGTTGCTTAAGGAGCAGGACTGGCGTTCTGCCCAGCTGCGACGGGCAACTTGAGGACTTCGGCGACTCGTTCAGGCTTGAGGCAACTGCACTGAACCATATGGTCGCAATAATCCTCGACGGTACGAATCACCAAGTTCCCGGCTGCCATTTCGCGACGAAGCCGCTTGTTAGCAACCCACTTGATATCGTCGTCGAGCTCGTCAAACTCGTTGAACCGAAAAAAAGTGGGCGGGGCAGCTCTCAACTCTTCACCAAATCTATCGGTACCGGAAAGCGATGCCTCTGTGACTTGAAATACTTCTGCAAGTCGGCGCAGCGCGTGCAGGCGAACTAGTTGCTCTGGGTACGCGACAAGCCCCTTACGGTCTTTCTTACAAACCACATTCTGAAATCCTTGTACTCGCTTGATCTATCGTTCGGTCGATACGACGACAGACCGCTCCTGGCCGGTTGCAGACGGTCGAGTCAGCATAGCATGTTGCCGAGTCGACAAACTCTCAGACTGTCACGACAGGCCGGTCCCGACCCAAAGCGGACATAGCCGTGTTAGTTTTTCAGTTGCGTCGTTGCATTGCTTTCGTCAAGAGGCTTAGTCATCAGCACATATGGCACGCCAAACATATCTGGTAGATGACGTACCATCTCAAAGCCGGCGCGCCGGTACAGATGCTGAGCTGCCTCCATTACCGGTGTAGTATGTAGTGCGATCAATTGCGCGTTATCGCGTCGAGCGCGCTGAATGCATTCGTCGAGCAAAACCTGGCCAACGCCATGTCCACGACCTGCCGGGAGGACAGACATGAACCGTATCATGGGCCATTCAGGTGCGAAAAAATCGGGCTTTGGCTTATTAGGTGCTACGTAACCAACCGTACCGACTATCTTGTCATTGAGTTCTGCAACCATTATTTCGACATCATTGGCGTTTGCCGTAAGGGCACCGAGTCTTGGAGCGAGCTCGTCCCATCCAGACATAACGGAGGCTAACTCGATCCACGCATCCCGCACGACTTGGTCGACTGCTAGCTTGTCCGTTTCGCGATAGCACCTAATTTTGACGCTCATGTGTGATGTTGGTGAGATTGGATTAGTCGATAAAGAAGCTCGGTCTCAGCAATGTCAGCTTTTGGCCGTTTGCAGCCGGTCGAGTCAGCATAGCATGTTGCCGCGCTGACAAACTCTCGGACTGTCACGACTAGCTGGAACCGACCCTAAGCGGACGTAGCGGCACCGCTGTTGGCGACGTATTCCTATTTCAATGACCGTAGTTGTGTCCGTACTTCCTTGACGACTTGCTCTCCATCCGGCATGACCTCTGAATTCCCGCAGCTATCGATCCAAGTTCCACGGTTTGTACGGGAAACGAACAGGATGTGTTCTTCGCCAACTGACATGGGGTAACGGGACGATGTGTTTTCATTCCTGACGACGATGACGCCTGACAGAGTCCCTTTCAGCCTTTTTAGGATTTTGATGGTCACGTTGGACGCCGTAACGCCGTCCGGATCGTCCGCGTCCTCCTGTAACCGATCCTCCGACAGCACACGACCGATGACGATTGCTTCAGCAGTACGAACCTCCGTCTTGAGTGGAATCTTGTATCCGGATCTGTCGGTTCCCGGATAAAAGCAAACAGCGTAGGCGGAAGGAAAATGTGCTGAGAGTACCAGCAGAAGCCATCCAGCGGAAACAGTTTTCAGATTCATAACGTTGAGTGCTGTATGTCGAGCATGGGAACGACTGCTCCTGGCCGATTGTAGACCTACAGCTATGTCTGCTACCGACCTTGGATTCAACTGGTCGACGCAACAAGTTGGCTGAATCGTTCAGCGGGTGTTTGGTATTCTAAAGTCTTCCTTGGCCGCTCATTCAGTTTGCGGGCAATTTCATTGAGTTGAGCCTGCGAGTATGCTGAGACATCGACGCCTTTGGGGAAGTACTGGCGCAATAGTCCATTGGTGTTTTCATTACTGCCGCGTTGCCACGGGCTGTGCGGATCACAGAAGTAGACATCGATGTCGGTAGCAAGCGTAAAGCGCTTATGGTCAGCCAGCTCTTTACCCCTGTCCCAAGTGAGTGATTGATAAAGTTCCTGGGGCAATTCGCGCGCGTTATCGATCAATGCGTCGATGACTGTTTCGGTATCTTTGCTGGCGACTTTTACCAACATGACATAACGGGTCTGACGCTCAACCAAAGTGGCGATCTGGCTGTTACGGTCCCCAAACAACAAGTCGCCCTCCCAATGGCCAGGTACCGCTCGATCTTCGACCATGGCAGGGCGTTCGCTGATCGATACGGTATCTTTGATCCTGCCGTGGTTGTCGGTTTTTTGTGTGTGATGACGCGACCGGCGCATGATCCGAGGTCGCCGAAGATGCGCTAACAGCTCTTTTTTCAGCGCACCACGTGCCTGAATGAAGAGGCTACGATAAATCGTTTCATGCGACACCTGAAAGTCCTCGTCTCCTGGAAACGTATGCTTGAGCCACCCAGCAATTTGCTCTGGTGCCCACTGTAGTTGAAGTTTGGTGGCCACCATTTCTGCCAGCACAGGATTGTCCACCAGCTTACATGTCTTGGGACGTTGGGCACGCTTCCAGGCAGCATCGTCGGCACAGTTTGCTCGATAGCTCGTCTGGCCGCCATTCCGGCTGATCTCGCGGCTAATTGTAGAAGGTGCTCGTCCGAGAAGTTGGGCGATTCGCCGGATCGGATGACCAGCAGCTAACGAACGCGATATCTCTTCCCGCTCTGCCAGCGACAAGGCCAACCTTGACCGCTGCCTTTGCGCAGGGCGAATGCCGCCAGACTATGCAAGAATTCGCTGTATCGATGAGTGATTTCGATCGAACAGCGCGGCAATTTGATGCAGCGATTCGCCCTTCTTCCAACGCTCCCACATGAGCGCCTTCTGGGTTTCTGTATAGTAGATCCTAGGTCTCTGCTTCATCCGCAACACTCCTTCTGCTCATGCAGAGTTTAGTGTGTTGCATTGACCAGTTGAATCCAAGACCCAAAGCGGACTATTCGCTCAGCTAAATTTGGCTGCTCCAAAGAAAGCAGCATGCGAGGACCAGCCCCAAGCGCTACGGTCGACTGGATAAACAAGATGCGCGTTGTCCTCAAGCATATGACCGAGCCTGTTCCCGATCAGTCGCATAGCAATAGACAACGCCTGAAACGATCCTTCACCTACGATGTCTGGATAACGCCCATCAACACCCTCTAGGCACGCTGGGCATGCCCATGTTTGATCGTCAACCACATATGGCGCACCAATCTTCGCTTCAATCATCACCTCGGACCCGTCCGAGCGGAGCCATAGAATGGACAGCGTGGCGATAAACACCGGCGTTTCTGTACGCATTGCGTTCCTTACGTGACATGTGAGGCGAGCAGCATTCGTCCGCTCCTGGCCGGTTGCAGACTTATTGCAACGGCCGCTACCGACCCAGAGCAGACGTTGACGGAGACAGCAGGGCCGATCGGTGTTTTCGAAATGCGCACGTCGGCAACTCTACGACAAATCCAATTTCAACCGCTTCAATACCTCGAGAACAATCTCGGGGTCTAGCTGGGCATGGTAGTTGAAATGCAGCCTGATAGAGCCGCCTTCGAATTTGAGTGAACCGAGTTCCTGTGGTCGCCAGCTAACAGGCCGACTTTGCCCCCATGCTTGTGCCACGACAGCTACGGGTACGCGAGATACCGCGGACCACGTTTCTCCACCTTGCACGCTTGCTAGGTATCCGGACTTTACTATCTGATCGATGGCCTGTTCAACGGACGTCGAATCTGGGAATGAGAATTGCTGTTCATGCGGGGCATCGACGTCATCGCCCATCGCCACGCTATCTCTTGTAGTAACGATTTTCATATGCTTTGCGTCAGTTAGTTGAAGACCCGTTGAGTTAACCACTCCGCCCGGGTACGTCTGCTCCTGGCCGATTCCGGCCGGTCGATCCAGCATAGTAGGTTGCCAATCAGAAAAACTCGCCAACTGTGGCCACTGCGCAGTCAACCCGACATGACCCATAAATTCTGATGCAGCCAACGAACGTCGCGCACCCAACGCCGCTACACTGATCATTTCGATTCACGGCATGCCTGCCGGCGCCATTTTAGGCGGCGACTTCTTACGGAAACAATCATGCACCGCACCCGCTCGCGCAACTGCCGCACCTCACAAACTCGCCGTACGCTACCTATCCTGCTGGCCTGCCTGTCGGCTCTGCCGCTGCCATCCTCTGCTCATATCGATGCCGCGGCACAGGCAGCGGCTACCAATACGCGCTATGAACGCGTCGTACCCACCCCGGATGGCATCGGCAAACGCTACATGGGCCGTGAGATCGCCGGCGTGATGGGGTGGGAGGGCGCCCAATGGCTCGAACGCGAAAGCCGCGCACGCGAGGAGCGGCCGGAATTGCTCCTGCGTGAACTGGCGCTGGCGCCCGGCATGACGGTGGCCGACATCGGCGCCGGCACCGGCTACTACACCTGGCAGCTGGCGAAACAGGTCGGGCCCGGCGGACGCGTGTATGCCGTTGACGTGCAGCCGGAAATGATCAGCATGCTCGACAGCCGGAAGGCAAAGCGCGGCGTGCGCAACGTGGTCTCGGTGCTGGGCAGCGAAACCAGCGTCAAGCTGCCGCCGGCCAGCGTCGACTTGGCAATCATGGTCGATGTCTATCACGAGCTCGCCTATCCTGCGGAGGTGCTCGACAGCATCGTCGATGCCCTGAAGCCGGGTGGGCGCGTCGTCTTCGTCGAATATCGGGCCGAGGATCCGGCAGTCGCGATCAAGCCCTTGCATAAGATGAGCGAGCTGCAGGTACGGCGTGAAGCCACGGCGCATGGCTTGAAGTGGGAACGCAGCATCGAATCGCTGCCAATCCAGCATGTGATCGTGTTTCGCAAGCCCTGAGCGCACGATTAACCTCATCAGAGGACCGCGCCTGGCCGACAGCGCAAATCGGCCGAGTGTATGAGCTTGTTATTGCCAGAGCAAACAAGAGCTGTTGTCAGGCGTTCTCAGGCATCCCTTCGAGCAGCACGAACGTTCCCGTCGCCGCACCCGCGCGCAGCGCTTTGGCGGCCTGGTACGCCGGGCTGTCGTAAAAGCGCTTGGCCTCGTCGAATGAGGCGAACTCGAACACGACATGCCGCTCGTGGGCCTCGCCCTCGAGGTTCTCGTACCGTCCGGCGGCGATCAGCGTTGGCGTGAATGGCGCCATCGCCTCGGCCGCGGCTTTTGCGTAGGCGGCATAGGCGTCGGCATCCGAGATGGTGACGTGTCCGATCAAATACCCTTTTGGCATCTCAGTCTCCCCGGCTGGATTGGAACTGCGCGGCGATCGCCGCGACCCGTGCGCCGTAGCGACGTGCGGTCTCCAGGTCGCCCGTCGACGTCTCGTCGGGCGACCCGTCGGCGACGGCCACCGTCCTGCGCTCGGTATGCCCGTAGCCGGAGTGGTAGAGGACGACCGTTTTGATCGTCGAAAGATGTTGCGACATGATGGCTCCTTTGTTTGCATCGCCTGGTCGGCGACTTGAGCAACCAGTCTACTGAGCCGGAAATGAGTTATAAATGACGCCGGAAAGAACGTTCTGTTACCCGATCGGTGAACAATGCAAAACCTGGATGCCCTTTTGATCTTTGCCCGTGTGGCCGAAATGTCGAGCTTCACGCGCGCCGCCGAGAGCCTCGGCATGCAGAAAGGACGCGTCTCGGCCGTCATCCGTGAGCTCGAGCGCGGCCTGGGTGTCACGCTGCTGCATCGAACGACACGCAGCGTGCAGCTGACCGAAGACGGCCGCGCCTTTTACACGCGCGCTCGCGACCTGCTGGCCGAAGTCCAGGAACTGCAATCGATGTTTGCGCCGGACGGCGCGCCGCTGCGCGGAAAACTGCGTGTCGACATGCCGACCGAACTGGCGCAAGGCGTGGTGGTGCCGGCGCTGCCGCAACTGATGGCGGCCCATCCGGAACTGGAGCTGGAATTGTCCAGCACCGACCGCCGCGTCGACCTGGTCCAGGAAGGGTTCGACTGCGTGATCCGCCTGGGACCGATTGGCGACGAGAGCCTGATCGCCCGGCCGCTCGGCAAGCTACGCATGGTCAATGCGGCCAGTCCTGCCTACCTGGCGCAGTTCGGCACGCCCCGGAGCTTGGACGACCTGCGCAGCCAGGGGCACCGGATGGTGCACTACACGCGCACGCTCGGGGCCAGGCCGGCCGGCTGGGAATACCCGGACGGCGACGGCTATGCGACGCTGGCGCTGCCGGGCGCCATCCAGTTAAACAGTGTGCAGACCTATCATGCGGCCGGACTGGCGGGCGTCGGGCTGATCCAGGCCGGATATTCGGCGCTGGCGCACCATATCGAAAGCGGTGCGCTGGTCGAAATCCTGCCCGGCCTGCGGCCCGAGCCGCTGGCAGCATGGCTAGTGGTAGCGCACCGGCGCAGCCTGTCGCAGCGCGTGCGCGCCTTCATCGGCTGGATCGAGGGGATCCTGGAGCCGTATTTCGACTGAACCCGGGCGACCGAGGCCGGGCCTGTTCAAGCCCCGCGTCCGTAGATCAAGCCGCTGCCGCCCGGCCGGAACAAAGCGCCCATCGCATCGTGCGCCGGCTCGTCGCGCTGCTGGCGCGGCATCTGCAGCACCGAGATGCGGTCGGCCAGCGCCGGGGCCAGCTTTTCCATCGCCACGTCGAGGCTGGCCATGACGCCGACCTTCATGTCGCGCGTGGGCGTGACGGCCGCCTTCAGGATCGCCGCCGCGACCTGGTGCGGGTCGAGCTGGGGCGTGGGCAGCTTGGGCTGGCGCTCGAGGTAGTTGCGCGCGTGCTCGGGCAGCGGGGTGTTGACCGCGGTCGGCTCGATCAGCGTGATCGACACCGGGGCGCCGTCGGCGTGCTCGATTTCGATGCGCAGCGCATCGGTGAAACCCTTCACGGCATGCTTGCTGGCCGAATACATGCCCTGCAGCGGAATGGCCAGTTCGGAGCCTTCGCTGCCGACGTTGATCAGGGCGCCGCCGTGCCGGCGCAGGTGCGGCAGCGCGGCCAGCGAACCGTTGACCATGCCCCAGAAATTGACGTCGAACAGGCGCCGGCTGTCGGCTTCGGACACTTCGTCGACGCGGCCGTAGATGGTGTTGCCGGCGACGTTGGCCCAGGTGTCGATGCGCCCGAAGCGCTCGATCGCGGCGGCGGCGATGCGGTCGACCTGGGCGCGCTCGGCCACGTCGGCTTTCACGCTGATCGCTTCATGGCCCTGCTTTTCGAGGGTGGCGACGATCGCCTCCAGCACGTCGTCGCTGCGCGCCGCCAGCACCACGCGCGCGCCCGCACGGGCGGCGTCGAGCGCGGTCGCCAGGCCGATGCCGCTGGACGCGCCGGTGATCACGACGACCTGCTGGTCGAGGGGTTTGAGGGAAGAAGACATCGCCGGCTCCTGATGTGGTTGACTCGGCCAACATATCAGGATCGGTGATCGGGCAGCGCCCGCACACGCTTGGCGGCGTGTCAGGTCCGGTTCAGACCAGGCCGGCCACGCGCGCGTTGCGCTCTCGCTCGAGCTTGGTAATGTAGCGCTGCACGCCGGCCAGGTTGGCGCGCGAGATGTCGACGAACTGGCAGCCGATGCGGCGGTTGGTCTTGTTGTTGAGCAATTGCAGATCCTGCGAGTTGCGGATTTGCAGCGTGGTCGTGATCGGGCCGATCTCCGGCAGTTCCAGGCGGCAATTCGGATAGCTGGCGCCGACCGCCGTGCTGAGTTGCTGCTTGTTGTCGAGGATCGCGATGCCGCCGCAGCTGATGTCGGCCAGCGGAAATACCGCGGTGCCGCCGCCGAGTTCGACAGGCAGGGGAATCGTCACGCGGACGGGGTTGCTCACAGGGGTTTCCATACGATAATACTCCCGGCGTTGCAGCCGAATGAGGGTTGAAGGGATGGCTGCACGCAGCGCGCCGCTGCCTTCCCACTGGATTGCGCCCAGGCCGTCGAGCTGGAACAGAATGCGGATCTTGTCGAGCGAGGTTTCGCACATCACTTTTGGCGCGGCGACGATGCGTTCGTTCTGTTCGCGGTTGATCGAGCGGTCGAACACGACGAGACCGTCGTCGGCGTCGACATGCAGCAACGAGGTCACGCAGACGTCGCTTTCTCCTTTGATCAACAGACGCACCAGCTGGTTCTTTTCTGCGATCTGGCGCAGCAAGGCCACGATTTCCCTGCGCGACGCGACTTCATAGTCGTGCCATTTTTCGATTTCCGCTTCAGTGATTGCTTGCATCGGTTCCAACCGGGGACGGGGATGGGGGTGGGAGGTGCCGCGCCGTATCCGGGGCAGGCGGTGGAGCCTGGCCGGTAGCTTGCGCTGACTCAATATAATATAACCACGCCAACAGTTCAGCAATGGCGCGATACAGTGTGGGGGGTATCTGGCGGTCGAGGTCGACTTCCATGAGCAGCGCCACCAGCTCTTTCGACTCGTGCACGAACACCCCCGCCTCTTTCGCCCGGGCAATAATCTGGTCGGCGACCAGGCCCTGGCCCTTGGCCACGACCGTTGGCGCCGGGTCGCCCGCCGTGTAGGCAAGCGCGACCGCGTTCTGGCGCCGCGCCGCCGGGTTCTTGCGGTCGGGACCGCTCATTGGCCGGCCTCGGGTTCGCCGCCGTCGAGGTCGGGGGCGGGCAGCGCGCCGTGGATCGCCAGCGTCGCCAGCGGGGTGCCGGCGGCGTCCAGCGCACTGGCCAGGCGCGCGCGCTGCGCGTCCAGGCGCGCGTGCGCGTCGGCGTGCGGCGTGTCGAGACGGATGTGCAGCTGCTGGCCGGACAGCACCAGCTGCGCCTTGACTTCGCCCAGGCCGGGAAAGCGCAGCAGCAGGCGGCTGTGCCAGGCGCCGCCTTCAGCGCCGGCGGCGCCGCTCTGGCGGCCATCGGCGCCGTCCTGCTCGCGGCGTTCGATCTCCCATTGCAGCTGCTGGCCCGGAGTCAACTGGCCCTGCCACACGACGCGGCCCTGTTCCTGGGCGCTCAGCTGCTGGTTGATCAGCTGGGCGGCGGCCGGCTCGGTCGGCGAGGGCATGCCGCGCGCCTGCGGTTCGGCGGCCAGCTCGCCCAGCGTGCGTGCGCCTTGCGCCCATTCGGCCACGTGCGATTCGTAGAACAAGCCGCTCTTGTCGATGCCTTCCTTCAAGGCGGCGGCGATCTGGCCGGCGTCCTGTGTCGCCGCGCCCAGGAGCGGTGCGCGCGCGATCGCGCCGGCGCCCGCCGCGCCGGCGTTTTGCGCGGCGGCGATCACCTCGCCCAGCAGCTGGCCGGTGCGGCTGATCGAGGCGTTGCCGCCGTCGACGCTGCCGGCCGGCACCTGCGCCAGCGCACGCGTCTGCGCCAGCAGGGCGCTGGTGCGGCTCAAGGCGGCGGCGTCCTTGCCTTCGAGGTAGGCCAGCGGTGCTTGCCCCGCGCCCGCTGCGTGGGCGCCGTCCTGCGGCGCCGGCGCGGCTTCGGCAAAGGCCGGGCCCTTGCCGGTATCGACCTGGAAGGTGGGGCGCGGGTTCAAGGCGACCAGCGTCAGCGGCACCTGCTGGCCGGGCTCGGCGCCGGGCGGCAGCGGCATGCGCGCCGTCTGGTCGGCCACGCGCACGACGAAACTGCCGTCGTTCAGGCGCGACAGCACCTCGGCCTGCATGCTCTGGCCGAGCTGGGTCGAGAGGGCGCGCTGGAAGGCTTGCTGGCGCGGGTCGCCGATCGGCAGCACCGCGCCGGTGCGCGCGACCTGGGACAGGGACAGGGTGTCGCGCGGCAGCATTATTCAGTCGGAGAGGTGGGAAATCCGCCGGCTCAGACGCCGTAGGCGCGGGCGATGCGGCGTTCGACGGTCTTGTTGCTGATCATCGCGCTCAGGCGCGCCATCCACGGCTGGGTCAGGTCGCGGATCTTGCGGTCCGAGTCCAGCATGCGGCGGATCGCATTCGCCTTCTTGGCGCGCTCGGGCGCGGCCAGGGGCCGGTTCAGCGCGTCGCAGGCCTTCAGCTGGCGCACGCAGGCGGCGCACTGGTGCTCGAGCTGGACCAGGCGCTCCCAGTCGCTCGCATTCGCGGCCGCCAGCATCTGGTCGGTGATGCCGACCATCGCTTCGTACACCGAGATGACGTCCTGGCTGCTCATTGCCTGCGCGCCCATCATGCGCTCACCAGGGTGGCGGCTTGCGGCATGGCGGCGGCCTGGGCGGCCGGCGGCTGCGGCTGGCCGACCTTGTCGCCGATCTCGACCCAGGCGCTGCGCAGGTCCGACAGCAGGCGGTGCACTTCGTCGAGGATGGTCACGTCGTTCTTGAGGTTGGCTTCGAACAGGCGCCGGCTCATGTAGTCGTACAGCGCGTCCAGGTTCTCGGCGATCTCGCCGCCGGCCTTCAGGTCGAGCGAGACGCGCAGGCCGTTGTCGATGATGGTGATGGCGTGCGAGATCGCGGCGCCCTTGGCCGCGATGTTGCCGGCGGCAATGTTGCCCTTGGCCTTGGCCAGGGCGGTCAGCACGCCGTCGTACAGCATCACGATCAGCTTGTGCGGCGAGGCGGAGGCGATGCCGGTCTCGAGGCCGACGTTGGCGTAGGCGTTGACGCCGCGTTTCATGTTTCCGAACATGGGGTTCTCTCCAATTTGATCAGGGTGCCTGCCGGGATCAGGCCGCCGAGTTGGCGGCGATCGAGGCCAGCTGCTGGGTCAGGTAGCTTTGGGTCGATTGCATCGACGACAGCATGGTGTCGAGCGAATTGAATTGGGTCGTGTACATTTTCTGCAGGTCGTTCAGGTGGTCCTGGAAATCCGACTTCTGGGTCGCGATCGATTTGATCGACGTGTTCAGGCCGTCGGTGCGTCCGGTGATCAGGCCGCCCGTGCCGATGAAGCCGGTGGAAAGGTTGTTCAGCAGGACCGCGTAGCCTTGCGAGAAATTGATGTCGCCGCGGTCGCCGGCGGCGCCGCCGTTGATCGTCAGCTGCAGGCCCTCGGTTGGCGAGGCGACCGCGCCGCTCAGGGTCTGGCCGTTGCCGGTCGCCTGCACGCCGCCGATGGTGCCGGCCACGTCCTTGCCGGCATCGGCCTTGGCCCCGCCGAACACGACGTCGGGACCGGTGCCGGTCACGCTGTCGACCGACAGGTTCGAGCCGCTGCCCCATTTGGTCGAGGACAGGGCCAGGTGGCCGGTCGCGTCGATCGAGGCGGCCACGGTGTCGCCCGAGCTGGCGAAGTCGGAGTCGCCGTTGATCGCCGAGCGCAGCACGGCGGCCAGCTCGGCCGGGCTGTAGCTGCCGGCCGGGATGGCGATGTTCTGCACCTTGCTAGCGGTGGTCGGGTCGGTCTGGTTCAGGGTCACCGACCAGGTGGTGTTGGCGCCGATCGTGGTGGTCGCGGCGAGCGGATTGGCGCCGGTCAGCGTCGACTGGGTCGCCATCTGGGTGATGTTGACCGCGTAGTTGCCGGCCTGGGTCTTGGCCGACGACTTCGCCACGCTGATCTGGCCGTCGCTGGCCTGGCCGACCGCGGCGAACAGGCCGGCGATGTCGCTGAAGTTGTTCGTCATCGCCGTGTTCAGCTTGGTCGAGTCGACCGCCAGCGTGCCGTCCTTCTGGAAGCTGACGCCGATCTGGCTCAGCGTGGTCATGCCGTCCAGGCCCTGCACCGCGTTGCCGAGCGCGGCGCGCAGCTGGGTCTGGATGCTGCGCGCGGTGAAGTCGCCCTGCAGCGCGCCGGCTTGCTTGGTGTCCGGGTTGTAGGCGGTCAGGCCGGAAATCGTCGAGTTGAGCGTGTTGTAGGCCTTGACGAAGCCGTTGATGGCGGTGGTCACCGAGGCTGTGTCGCGCGCCACGGTCAGGCTGGTCGAGCCGGTCTGCGCGGCGGTGATGGTCACGCCGCTGATGGCGTCGGCGACGTCCTTGGTATGGCTCTTGACGGCGATGCCGTTGACGTTCACCAGGGTGTCCTGGGCCGCACTGGTCTGCTGCAGGGCCTGGACCCCGGACGGGTCGTAGCTCAGCAGGCTGCTCAGCGCCGGATCGGCATCGGCGCCGCCGGCGCCGCCGACCATGATCTTCATGTTGGCGTTGGCGCCGGTCTTGGTCGAGGCCAGCACCAGGTGGTAGGGCTTGTCGCTGCCGTCCGAGACGATGCTGGCGGTCACGCCGATGTTGGCCTTGTTGATCGCGTCGCGGATGCCGGACAGGGTCTGGTTGCCGGGGTCGATGTTGACCGTGCTGATGGTCTGGGCGCCGTCCAGCGCGAAGCCGGCGCCGCTGTAGCTGCCGCCGGTGCCGGCCGTGAAGCCGGCCAGCGCCGGGTTGCTGCCGGCGATCGTGATCGGGCTGCCGTCGCTCGAGGTCAGGTTGACGCCGCCGCTGGCGACGGCGGTCGAGCCGGTGTTGGCCGTGCCGTTGTTGTGCACGCCGCCGGTCACGCCGCCGGTCACGGTTTCGGTGACGTCGAGGTCGGAGCCGTCGGCCGAGGTGAATTTCAGGGTACCGTCGCTGGCCTTGCCGCTGAACGTGATGCCGGCCGCGGCCAGCGCCTGGGTGGTGGTGTTGTCGGCGCCGAGCGTGTCGTCGATCGAGGCCGCGGTCACGCCGCTGCCGGCAGCGACGCCGGCGCCCTGGGTGGCGATCTTGACGCCGGCCACGCTCAGCGCATAGCTGCTGCTGGCGTCGGTCTGGACGTTGCCGAAGGTGGTCGCGCCGGCGCTGCCGAACAGGTCGGCGGCGGTCGTGGCCGGGCCCGGCGTGGCGGTCACGCCGGTGGTGTCGCTCTGGGCGTTGATGGCGTCGGCCAGGTCCTGGGCGCTGCGGGTGGTGCTGTCGGTCGCGATGGTGGCGCCGTTGATGCTCAGCGAACCCTTGGGAATGCCGCTCGTGGCGGCGCGGGCCGCGAGCGTGCCGCCGTTGATGCCGAAGTTGCCGCCGCTGACACTGCCGAATTCGAAAGTCAGCGTGGCGCCGGCGCCGCTGCCGATGAGGGCGCTCACGCTGGCCTGGCCCGGCGTGTTCAGGCTTTGCGCCTGGGCCAACTGGTTGACGCTGATCTTGTAGTTGCCCGGCACCGCCGTGCTGGTCGTGGCGGCGGTCAGGATGCTCTTGTCGCCCGGGGTGGAAGTCAGGGCCTGGAAGGTCGAGGCCTGGCTGAGCGAGGACAGCGCGCCCTGGAAGGTGCCGATCGCGCCGCTCAGCTGGCCGTAGGCGGCGATCTGGTTTTGCAGCGAATTGGTCTTGCTGTCGTAGGTTTGCAGCGGAATCGACTCGGCCGCCATCAGCTTGCTGACCAACCCGCCGACGTCGAGACCGGACCCAATGCCCGGAGTGCTAATGCCCATCGCGATTCTCCTGTGAAGTCACTACTCTAAGTGATTATCGACAGGATTAATCCGTACTTGAGAGCCGGAAACATATGCCAATTCGATGACATTCGTTTCCAGCTCTCAAGCCGGACCTTACGCGGTGTGGTCGATCAGGCGGCCCTGCAGTTTTTCCATGGATTCGTCGATCGACTTGGCGATCCGCAGTGCTTCTTCCGACGGCATCTGGCGCACGACTTCCTTGGTGTCCTGGTCGATCAGCTTGACCACGATTTCCTTGGTGTCATGGTCGACCGAGAATTGCAGCGTCTGCGACGAGCCCGGTATCGAATCGTTCAGCTTCTTGACGGCGGCATCGACCTCTTCACGTGACGGACTGGCCTTCTTGTCCGTCGCGGCGGCCGGCTGCACGGCGGCGCCGGACGCGCGGTCGGTTGGACCCGCGGCGGCCGGCGCGGGCGTGGCGGGCGCCTGGGTGGCGCCCGAGGCAAGCGGTGAGATGTTCATCATGAATCCCTAGCAAAAAATCCCCGGCTGGATTGCTCCAGCCGAGGCATCGCATTACGTCGATTGTGGTATTGCTACAGGTTCTCCGATTAACCGCGCAGGAGCGACATCACGCCGTTCGGCAGCGAGTTCGCCTGGGCCAGCATCGAGGTACCTGCCTGCTGCAGGATCTGCGAACGGGTCATGTTCGCGGTTTCCGAAGCGAAGTCGGTGTCGGTGATGCGGCTGCGCGATGCCGACAGGTTGGTCTGCGAGGTGCCCAGGTTCGAGATGGTGCTGTCGAAACGGTTCTGGATCGCGCCGTACTGCGAACGCTGGTTGTTGACGGCTGCCAGGGCGGCGTCGGCGATCTTGATGGCTTGCTGCGCGCCATCGAAGGTGCTGATGTCGAGGTTGCCGACCGACTTCAGGCTCGAGCTGCCGCCCAGGCCGTAGCCGCTGCCGTCGGTGACCGAGAACGAGTTGTTCGAATCCATCTCGATCGCGCCTTTCGAGACCACGCCGGTGGCATCGACGGCGGCGGCGCTGGCCGGGGCGCTGAGGCCGCCCGTGGTCGAGTTCGCCGTATAGGTGCCGAGCGTCGCATCGGCGGTGCTGCCGGTGGCTGCCTTCAGCTTGATGTCGTTGCCGGACGCGTTGGTCAGCTTGATGCCGCCGTTGGTCTGGTCGTAGGACGCGGTCACGCCGGTCTTCGAGCTCTGGGCGTTGAACGCGCTGATGGCCTGAGAATAGTCGTTGGCGTTCGGGGTGGCGCCGCCAGAGTTACCCACCGTGAACGAAACCGTCACGGCTGAGCCGCTGTTGTCGCTGTTCAGCGACATCGTGTACGAGCTGCCGGCGGTTGCCTTGAGCTGCGAGTTGGTCTGGGCCGTCGCGGTGACGCCGGTATTGCCCGAAACCGCGTTGATGCCGGCGGCGACGTCCTTGGCGCTTTCTCCAGCGGTGACCGCGACGTCCTTGCTGCCCGCGCTGCCGGCGATCGTCATGGTACCCGCGGTGACCGGATCCGCAGCAGCGGCGGCCGGTGCGTTGTTGGTCATGGCGTTGTTGCCGTAGGCGCTGGTGGTGAAGTTAGCGCCGGTCATCGAGATCAGTTGGCCGGCGTTGGCGCCGACCTGGAAGCTCGCGGTGCCCATCGAGCCGTCCAGCAGGTTCTGGCCGTTGAACTGGGTGGTCTGTGCGATGCGGTTCAGTTCCGAAGCGCTCTGCGTGACTTCGTTCTGCAGGGCGGCGCGGTCGCTGGCGGTGTTGCTGGCGTTCGACGACTGGACGGCCAGCTGGCGGATACGCTGCAGGATGTCGCTCGAGCTCGAGAGGGCGCCGTCGGCCGTCTGGGCCATCGACACGCCGTCGTTCGCATTGCGGGTCGCCTGATCCATGCCGTTGATCTGCGAGGTCATGCGGCTCGAGATGGCCAGGCCGGCGGCGTCGTCTTTCGCGCTGTTGATACGCAGGCCCGAGGACAGGCGCTGGATCGAGGTCTGCAGCGAGGTTTGCGAAGACGACAGGTTACGCTGGGCGTTCAGGGATGCAATGTTGGTATTGATTACGGAAGTCATGGTTCTCTCCAGACTGGGTCTTACGTGGGTGCAGCAACGTGCCGCTCATTCACTTTGGTCTGTCACGCTGTTCCGTGGCATTCAAACCGCTGTTGTTGCTGGTAACGGTGCTCTACGGAAAAAGTTTAGGGCTGGAATCAAATATTTTTCGGATTTTTTCGCTTTAGGCCGGAGCACGCTGGCCTTGGCGGCGGCAAATCGTCGAACTTGAGCCTGAAAATAATTTTCTTTGGGTGAAAAAAAACGGGTCCGGCCTGAGCGGGACCCGTCGGCAATGCGATCAGCAGCTCATTCGGCGATGACGACGCGGTTCTTGCCGCTCTGCTTGGCGCGGTACATGGCGGCGTCGGCGCGCGCCATCAGCGCGGCCTGGTCCTCGTTCTGGTGGCGCAGCGCGACGCCGCAGGAAAAGGTGATCAGCATCTTCTCGTTTTCGTGCAGGAAGAAGTGGCGGGTCAGCTCGCGCTGCACGCGCACCATTGCCGAGCTGGCGGCCTCGACGCCGGTCTCGGGCAGCAGGATCAGGAACTCCTCGCCGCCAAAGCGCGCGATCACGTCCATCGAGCGCAGCGTGTCCTTGACCACTTTCACCAGGTGGCGCAGCGCGTTGTCGCCGGCCAGGTGGCCATAGGTGTCGTTGAGCTTCTTGAAGTTGTCGAGGTCGAGCAGGGCGACGCACAGCGGCGTGCCGCGCCGGTCCGCGCGCGCGCTCTCGCGTTCGAACACGTCATCCAGGCCGCGCCGGTTCAGGCTGCCGGTCAGCTGGTCTTCGCGCACCAGTTCGCTCATGTGCTGCAGCTTGGCTTCCAGTTCCTGGATGCGCGCCTCGGCTTCCTGGACTTCCTGATGCGCCGCCAGCATGCGGTCGCGCGAGGCCAGCGCGTCGGCCTGCACGATTTTCGTTTCGCGCAGCACCTCGTCGAGCACGACGTTGAGTTCCTCGACGTTGCCGGCATGGCGGATGCGCTCGGAAAAGCCGCCGATCTTTTCCTGGAAATTGCCGGTCGACGCCGCCACCGAGCCGAGCCGGTCGATGAAGGTCATCATCATGTTCTTGACCGTCAGGCGCACGTCGGCGATGCCGTGCTTGAGCTGGCCCTGCTTGAAGATCACGTCCTTCAGGCTGCGCGTGGCGTCTTCCAGCGCGCGCGCATCGAGCGGTCCGGCGATCAGGTCCTGCACCGCGGCGATCTGGCCGCGCATCCAGCTATCGTCGTCGAGCAGCTCGCTGACGTTTTCCAGCAGCAGCTTGAACAGGCGCAGCAGCAGCTCCTGCTGTTCCGCGCCATCGCCGCGCTTGATCTCGATCTGGTAGCACAGCTCCTTCAGGCGCGTGGCGATTTCCTGCAGCGCATCCTCGTTGTGGGCCGCCTTTACCGCCGAGCCGAGCGATTCGGCTTCGCTCGCCAGCGGCGTGCCCGACAGCAGCGAGGCGACCGCGAAGGTCAGCGTGCGGCTGAGCAGGTCGCGCAGCATCTTCGCTTCGGGGTCTTCGGTGCCCAGCGCCATTACGGGGTGCGTGTGGCGGCGCAAGTGCTTTTCGGCCAGCTGCGACAGCGTGCGCGCGTAGCCGTCCCAATCGCGCTGCTTGACCGCGCGGTTGAAGCGGACGCCGAATTCGGCCAATTCGCCTGGCGTCTCGCTCAGGCGGCTGGCGAAACCGGACAGCACGGTTTCGGCGCCGGCATCGGCGGGATTGGCAGCCGTCGGCGCCGGCGCCGGCACGGGGGCAGGCGCGGGCAAGCCGGCGATCTCGTTATAGATGTCGCGGTAGGCGTCGGGGGTCGGCGCGATACGGCGCGTGGCCAGGCGGCGGAACGCTTCGCGCGCGATTTCCGCCGGATTCATGGATGCGCCTGCGGGCGGCGGGGTAGGGTTGGACATGTTGGACGATACAATTTTGGATTTTATTACGGACATGGTATCGAATTCGGCAAATTTTGATCGCTCGAAAACAAGCGGCAATACCGCCCAGTCCAGGGTTTTGTATTGACGCCGATATAAAGGGCAAGGCGCCGTCGGCCTCTTTCAGCAGCTTGCCATCGCATTTCGATCGCCAGCGATTTGGCGCCGGAAGGCGTGCGATGAGGAGTCCTACACGGTTTCAGCCCGTATGCCGATTCGCGCCGTGGTAAAACGCGCTACGATGGCAGCCATCCCCCACGCATCGGAAGGAGCGCACCATGGCCAAGCAGCCAGTCAATCCGGGCGACGTCGACCTGGACGCCATGCCCACCCCCGCGCCGGAAGGCACCGACCTCGGCAAGAACGAAGCGGCCAAGCCGCCGCCCGAATCGAAAACCGGCAGCGACGACCGGCCCGGCGCCGGCGGCAACGCCACCACGCGCGGCCCGGGCGGGCCGGACAGCGGCAGCGACGCGATGCCGGGCCAGAGCAACGCCCTCTAATCAGATCCGCCCAGCCGGCAGGTTCACTGGCCCGGCGGCTGCCACAGTTCGACCTTGTTGCCCTCGGGGTCGATGACCCAGCCGAACTTGCCGTACGCCGAGTCCTGGGTCGCCTCGAGCACCTCGCAGCCTTCGGCGCGCAGCGCCTGCAGCCGGGATTGGCTCGCCTACCTAATCAATCAGCTGATTGCGGATCGCATAATGGGTCAGCTCGGCGCTGGTTTTCAGCTTCATCTTGGACAGCAGGCGCGAACGGTATTCGCTGACGGTCTTGACCGACAGCGAGAGCTCCTTGGCGATCTCGCCGACCGTCTTGCCTGATGCAATCATCGTCAGCGTCTGGTATTCGCGGTCGGACAGCGATTCGTGCGGCGGCTTCTCGAAGCCGTCGCCGACCTGGGCCGCCAGCACCTGGGCCAGCTGGGCGCTGACGTAGCGCTGGCCGGCGGCCACCTGGCGGATCGCGTTGACCAGTTCCCTGGGCGCGCTCTGCTTGGTCAGGTAGCCGGCCGCGCCGGCTTTCAGCGCGCGGATCGCGTACTGGTCTTCGCGGTGCATCGACAGCATCAGCACCGCCAGGTCGGGTTTTTCGTCCTTGATCTGCTTGAGCACTTCGATGCCGTTGCGGTCGGGCAGGGAAATGTCGAGCAACAGCACGTTGCAGCGTGATTTGCGGAACAGCTTGACGGCATCCAGGCCGGTCTCGGCTTCGCCGGCGACGACGATGTCGCGCTGCTCGGCGAGGATCTGTTTCAGGCCTTCGCGCACGATGGCGTGGTCGTCGGCAATAAAAACGCGGATGCTGGTCTTCTCGCTCATGCTTTGGGGGATAGAATCTCGACAACAACCATCGTGCCACCACCGGGCGCCGCCGACAAGGTCAACGTGCCGCCCAGCGCGCGTGCGCGTTCGCTCATGCCGAGCAGTCCGAACGATTGCGGCTTGAGCCGGTCCGAAGGCAGGATGCCGCGCCCATTATCGCAGATGGTGAGCGTCAGGTGCTGGCGCTGGCGCCGCAGCGTGACCGTCACGCGGGTGGCGCCGGCATGCTTGGCGATGTTGGTCAGCGCTTCCTGGAAGATTCGAAACAGCGCGCTGGCATGGTCCGGGTCGAGGTCGAGATCCGCATCGACGCTGTGGAACCAGCAGGCGATGCCCATCCGCTTTTCGAACTCGCGCGCCTGCCATTCGAGCGCGGCGACGATCCCCAGGTCGAGCGTCGACGGCCGCAGGTCGAGCGAGATGCGGTGCACGGCCTCGATGGTGCGGTCGACCAGGTCGTCGAGGTACTCGGCTTTTTCGGTCAGCGCGGCGTCGTCCGGCAGGCGCGCCGACAGCATCGCCAGCGCCATCTTGATGGCCGTCAGGTTGCCGCCGAGGTCGTCGTGGATCTCGCGCGCGATGCGGGCGCGCTCTTGTTCCTTGACCTGCTCGATGTGGTCGGTCAGCTCGGCCAGGCGTGCGCGCGAATGCTCCAGTTCCGTCTGCGCGCGCTTGCTGGCCGTGATGTTGGTCATGATGCCGTCCCACTGCGTGCCGCCTTGAGCGCTTCCCTGCAGGGCAAGCGGCGTGGCGCGCAGGTTGATCCATTTGACGTCCCGGAACGCCTCGACCCAGATCCGGCCTTCCCAGTTCCACATCGCGTTGTCCGCCTGCGAAGACTGCATCGTCTCCAGGTAGGCCGCCCGGTCTTCCGGCAGGATCAGCGCCAGGAAGCGCTCCGGCGCCGCCTGCAGTTCGGCCGCGCCCAGGCCGAGCAGGGCGTGGCAGCCCTCGCTCAGGTAAGGGTAGGCGACGCTGCCGTCGGCATGCCGGACGAACTGGTAGACCAGGCCGGGGGTGTGGTTGACCACGGCGTTGAAGCGCGTCTGGTATTGCTCGAGCGCGCGCTCGGCCGCGACTTCGAGCGAGAGGTCGTCGCCGACCGCCAGGAACAGCGGGCGGTCGTCGCGCTCGATGCGCAGGAAGCACAGCTTGACCGGATAGGTGCTGCCGTCGCGGCGCCGGTGATGGGTGCGCAGATTGACCTCGGCGCCGACCTGCGGCCCGAGTTCCCCGAGCAGCCGCTGCAGTTCCGCGGCGTCGACCCAGGGCGCCAGGTCGAGCGGGGTCATGCCGGCCAGCTCGGCCAGCGCGTAGCCGAGGTTCTGGCGCGCGGTCTGGTTGACGTCGACCAGGCGCAGGGTATCGGCGTCGACCAGGTAGATCTCGGTCGGCGCGGCCTGCATGGCGGGGGCCAGCGTCGGCGTGACGGCGGTGGAAGTCGGGTCGGGTTGCATGTCGGTCCTGGTCCTTGCTGTTCTTGTCCTGATTCTTGCTCAGCGCCGCCGCGCGCGCCACAGTACGATGAAGCGGCGCAACGCGCGCGAGGTACGGCCGGCATGGCGGCTGCCGAACGGCACGCCGTGGCGCCGCCGCAGCATGCGCGCCAACCGGCGCCGGCCCTGCCTGAGCTTGCGGCGCAGCTCGTCCAGCAGCGCGCGCGCCTGGCGCACCGCCGGGCTCGCGCGAAAACGCGCCATGCAGCGCGCCTTGAGCGCCATGAAGCCGCCATGGCCGCGTGCGAACCAGCGCACGTCCAGCAGCGTCGGCAGCGTCAGCGCGTACAGCCGCGCGACCACGGCGGCGCCGCCGATCTTGGCCGCGACCAGGGCTGCGATGCCGGACGCCGCATGCCCGTGCGCGATCGCGACCAGCGCCAGCAGCTTGACCGGCAGCAGCAACAGCCCGGGCAGGACGAAGGCGCACAGCGCGGCCCAGGGCGGCAGGCGGCGCACGTGCAGCTCGAGCAGCTGCAGCAATGGCCAGCGCGACAATGCGACCGCCAGGCGCATGCCGACGTCCCAGCACCACTCTTCGAGCAGCAGCACCAGGGCAGCCAGGTACACCAGCGGGGTCAGCAGGCGGCTACGGACGACTCGGGTCATGGGCGCATGATACGGGAAACGATGCGAAGCGTAAGCACGCGAGCGCGTCCTTGTACTCGCATGCGCGCCCACGTGCGCCCATGTGCGTTTACAATGGTCTGATGAACAAGGCATTTGTAAAAGAGTCCGACAACGAGGACGATGACGAGGCCCTTGCGCTGGCCCAGGCCATTCCCGCCGGTTCCAAGAACTACATCACACCGGCCGGCCACAAGGCGATCAAGGACGAGTTGCTGCAGCTGATCGACGTCGACCGGCCGGAAGTCGTGCGCGTGGTGCACTGGGCCGCGTCCAACGGCGACCGTTCGGAAAACGGCGACTACATCTACGGCAAGCGGCGCCTGCGCGAGATCGACCGCCGCATCCGCTTTCTGACCAAGCGCCTGGATTCGGCCTTCGTGGTCGACCCATCGGTCCATCACGGCAACGACCAGGTATTCTTCGGCGCCACCGTCGCTTACCTGAACAAGGCGGGCGAGGAGCATGCCGTCACCATCGTCGGCATCGACGAACTCGATCCGCTCAAGGGCCGCATCAGCTGGGTCTCGCCGGTCGCGCGCGCGCTCACCAAGGCGCGCGAAGGCGAGGTCGTGACCCTGCACACGCCGCAAGGGGTGGACGAGCTCGAGATCCTGAGCGTCGAGTATCCGGCGCCGCGCGAGGGCTGAGACCGGGCTGGTTTCCAGCGCAGTCACGCACGCCAGCCTGCCCACTGGTAAGATGAACGGTTTCACCGATCCGAACCGCATGAACCTTCCCATTGAGCCGGCTGCTCAGCCGGTTACCGAGCCGGACGCGCTGGCTGCGCTGCGCGCCGCCACCGACAGCCGCCATACCCTGCTCGACAGCGGCTTGGCCGTAGGCGCGCCCGATGCTTCCATCGCCGACTACGTTGCGCACCTGGGCATGCTGCGCGCCTGGCTGGCGCCGCTGGCCGGCTGGCTGGCCGGTTTCGGCGACGGCCCGCAGGCCGCGCACGCGCCCGATGTCCGGCTCGACATGGATGCCTGGCTGCGCGCGCGCCTGGCGCTGATCGACGCCGACCTGCGCGACGCCGGCATCGACCCGGAAAGCTTGCCGGCGGCCTCGGACGCGCCCTGGCCGGCGCAGGCCGGCGCGGCTTACCGCTGGGGCGTGTGCTACGTCGTCGAGGGCTCGCAGCTGGGCGGCGCGGTGCTCTACGGGCGCCTGCACGAACGCCTGGCGCCGCATCCGCTGCGCTACCTGAAAGGCGACGGCATCGGACCCGGCCCGCGCTGGCGCCTGTTCATGCAGGCCTTGCGCGCGCACGTGCGCACGCGGGAGGACATCGCCGATGCCTGCCGGGGCGCCTGCGACGCGTTCGACCGCATCCTGGCCACGCGCGCGCACCTGCGCGCGTAACAGTTTTCTGTACGCACGAGCCGACCCGGCAGGTTCGCATTCGTGCGTAATGAACAATGAACTCACGACCTGGCTGCGTCCCCGTGTGCGCGGCCGCGAGACCGATTTGTTTGAATGAAAATCCGCGCCTACCTGGCGATCATGATCGGCGCGATCATCCTGCCGATCGCGCTGTTCGCCGCCGTCGCATTGCACACCTTGCTGCGTTCCGAGCGCGAAGCGGCGCTGCAGGCCTTGGACGAAACCGTCAGCGCCACGGCGCGCCTGGGACAGTTCGCCAATCCCAAGCTGATGCAGGCCGCCGCCCAGGCGCAGCGCGGCCTGGTCCGCTTTCCCAACCGCGCCGGCATCGACGCCTGCCACGCCTTCATCCGTTCGCCGATGTCGGGCTGGCTGATCGCGGTGAGCGTGCCGGCTGCGGAGATCGAAGGCGCGGCGCGCCACGCGGTCGCGCTGGCGGCGGCCGGCATGGCGGTGGCGCTGCTGTGCGCGGCCTTCGCGGTGGCCTTTTTCGGACGGCGCCTGGTCGAAGCGATCCAGGGTGCGGCGCGCGCCGCCACGACGCTGAGCCGGGGCGAGGTGCCGCACGCGGCGCGTGCCGGCGCCTGCATCGCCGAGTTCGACGCGCTGCAGCGCTCGATGATCGAGGCCGGCCAGGCGCTGGCCGCGTCCGAGCGCGAACGGGCCGCACTGCTCGAGCGCGAGCAGGGTGCGCGCAGGATGGCCGAGGACCAGGTACGCATCCGCGACGACTTCCTCGCCATGCTCAGCCACGAGCTGCGTAATCCGCTCAGCGGCATCCTCGGCGCGGCCCAGCTGCTGCGCATGGACACGGCCGCGCCGGCGATCCGGCGCCAGGCCCAGGACATCCTGGTGCGCCAGGGCCGCCACCCGACCCGCATCGACGACCTGCTCGACCTGGCCCGGCTGGCGCGCGGCAAGGTCAAGCTCGACATGCAGCCGGTCGAACTGGCCTCGGTGGTCGAATCGGTGGTCGAGGCGGCCAGCGTGGCCGGGCGCATCCAGCATCGCCTGCATTGCGACCTGGCGCCGGCCTGGGTCGAGGCCGACCGCACGCGTATCGAGCATGTGGTCGGCAACCTGGTCACCAACGCGCTCAAGTACACGCCGGCCGGCGGTTCGATCGACATCGTCCTGGAGGTGCAGCAGGGCCAGGCTTGCCTGCGCGTGTGCGATTCCGGCGTGGGCATCGCCCCGGAGCTGATGGCCACGCTGTTCGACATCTTCGTGCAGGGCGCGGTGTCGCTCGACCGTTCGCAGGGCGGCCTGGGCATCGGCCTGTCGCTGGTGCGCAGCCTGGTCGGGCTGCACGCCTGGCGCCCATGCAGTGCTCGCCAAGGTGCTCACCAGGGTGCTGTTGATCGAGGATAACGAGGATGCGCGCCACATGCTGGCGGCGCACGGCTACCGGGTGCAGGAGGCGGGCAATGGCCTCGACGGCATCGCGCTGGCGCAGCGCGAACGGCCGGAGCTGGCGATCGTCGACATCGGTCTGCCCGGCATCGACGGCTACGAGGTGGCGCGGCGCCTGCGCCGGGATGCGGCGACACGGGCGATGCGCCTGGTGGCGCTGACCGGCTATGGCCAGGAAGTCGACCGCCTGCGCGCGCTGCAGGCCGGCTTCGACGAGCACTTCGCAAAGCCGCTCAAGTCCGAGGACCTGGCGGCTTTGCTGGCAAACGCCGAGTGAGGGAAGGGATCAGGTGCGCTCGCGCTCGACCCGGTTGACGCCGGCGACGCGGCGCAGGTTGCGGATCAGGTGGGCCAGGTGCACGCGGTCCTTGACCTGGATCGTGAAGCGCAGCTGGGTCATCATGGCTTCGTCGTCCTCGTCCATGCCGACGTAGGTGATGTTGGCGTCGGACTCGCCGATTTCCGCGGCGACGCGCGCCAGGATGCCCTTTTCGTTGTTGATCAACAGGCGGATGCGGCAATCGAAGCGGCGGTTCAGCTCGCTGCCCCACTGGACCGGGATCCAGCGGTCCGGTTCCTTCACGCGCAGGCGCTGGGCCTGGGTGCAGTCGGCCGTGTGGACCATCAGGCCCTGGTCGCGGCGCAGCTGGCCGATGATGTTGTCGCCCGGGATCGGCAGGCAGCATGGCGCCAGCTGCACCGATACGCCTTCGCTGCCGTAGATCGTGACCGGGTCGAGCTCGCCGTTGCCGTTGTCCTGGGCCGGCAGGGCGTCGACCTCGCCGTCGAGCAGGCCGAAGATGTGGCGCGCCACCAGCGCCGGCATGCGCTTGCCGATGCCGATGTCGGCGTACAGCTCGTCCATCGACTTGGCCGACGATTCGGCCAGCAGGCGCTCGATCGTGGCCTGGGTCAGCTCGGCGCGGATGCTCAGCTGCGACAGCGCCTGCGCCAGCAGCTCCTGGCCCAGCTCGACCGATTCGTTCAGGTTGACCGTGCGCAGGTAGTGGCGGATCGCCGAGCGCGCCTTGCCGGTGCGGACGAACGACAGCCAGGTCGGGCTCGGGCGCGAGTTCGGGTCGGTTTCGATCTCGACGATGTCGCCGTTGTGCAGCTCGGTGCGCAGCTGCGCTTCCTCGTGGTTGATCTTGACCGAGACCGTGTGGTCGCCGATGCCGGTGTGGATGCTGTAGGCGAAGTCGAGCGGGGTCGCGCCGCGCGGCAGGGCGATGATCTTCGACTTGGGCGTGAACACGTACACCGAATCCGGGAACAGGTCGACCTTGACGTGCTCGAGGAATTCGGCCGAGTCGCCGGTCTGCTGCTGGATGTCGAGCAGCGACTGCAGCCAGGCGTGGGTGCGCTGCTGCAGGTCGGACATGTTCTGGTCGCCGGTTTTGTACAGCCAGTGCGCCGCCACGCCGGACTCCGCGGTGCGGTGCATTTCCTGGGTGCGGATCTGGAATTCGACCGGGGTGCCGTAGGGGCCGATCAGGGTGGTGTGCAGCGACTGGTAACCGTTGATCTTGCGGATCGCGATGTAGTCCTTGAACTTGCCCGGCATCGGCTTGTACAGCGCGTGCAGGGTGCCGAGCGCCACGTAACAGTTGGGCACGGTGTCGACCACGACGCGGAAACCGTACACGTCCAGCACCTGCGAGAACGACAGGCGCTTGTTGCGCATCTTCTTATAGATGCCGAACAGGGTCTTTTCGCGGCCGTACACCTCCGCCTCGATGCCGGCCGTGCCCAGCGTCGCCTTGACCGCGTCGAGGATCTTCTTGACCACTTCGCGCCGGTTGCCGCGCGCCGCCTTGATCGCCTTGGACAGCGTGCGGTAGCGCAGCGGGTACAGGTGCGAGAAGGAGAGGTCCTGCAGCTCGCGGTAGATGTCGTTCAGGCCGAGGCGATGCGCGATCGGCACGTAGACTTCCATGGTCTCGCCGGCGATGCGGCGTTTCTTGGCCGGCGCCATGACGCCGAGCGTGCGCATGTTGTGCAGGCGGTCGGCCAGCTTGATCAGGATCACGCGCACGTCGCTGGCCATCGCCAGCAGCATCTTGCGGAAGTTTTCGGCCTGGGCTTCGACCACGCTCTGGAATTCAATCTTTTCCAGCTTGGACAGGCCGTCGACCAGGTTGGCGACCTGCGGGCCGAAGCGCTCGAGCAGTTCTTCCTTCTTGACGTCCTGGTCCTCGATCACGTCGTGCAGCAGCGCGGCCATGATGGCCTGGGCGTCAAGCTTCCAGTCGGCGCAGATCTCGGCGACGGCGATCGGGTGGGAAATATAGGGTTCGCCCGACTTGCGGACTTGGCCGAGGTGCATTTCGTCCGAGAAGCGGTAGGCTTCCTTGACTTTCTTGAGCTCGGCGGGTGTGAGGTATTCGGCCAGCTTGTTGGCCAGGTGCGTAATGGACGCGACGCCCGGTGCGGGCGCCGGTTCGGCTTCCTGCGGCTTGCCAGCGGACCGGCCGGGCCGGTTCGCCTTGGGGGTACTGCCTGAGTGGACGGAGTCCGGTGAAGACAAAGTCATATGCTTAAAAATCAGCCGCTGTTTAGGACAGCATAACAGATTCGAAGCAAACCACGGATTGACTAACTCAGGCGCAAGGAAATTCGAGAAACCGTAGCGAGCGGCCGCAATGTTGGTTGAGAAGCGCAGCTGTACGAATGTACAGCGAGCATCGCCAACCGACAGTGCAACGCGCAGTAGGTTTATCGGATTTCCGACTTACATCGGGACCTTTTTGAGCATCTCCAGGCCAACTTTGCCCGCGGCGATTTCGCGCAGCGCGACGACGGTCGGCTTGTCCTTGGCTTCGACTTTCGGGGTGTGACCCTGCAGCAGCTGGCGCGCGCGGTAAGTGGCGGCCAGGGTCAGCTGGAAACGGTTCGGGACGGTCTTCAGGCAATCTTCGATGGTGATGCGGGCCATGGTCTACTCCTAAATAAAAATAGCTGACGCCTGCCGGAGCAGGTCAGGATTGCTGGTGTACGTGGATTCCCAACTGGGCAAACAGCGATGCGTTGCGCGCGGCTTGTTGGGCAAAGCGCAGGCGGGTCGCTTTGACGATCGCCTGGAGTTCCGACAGGGCAACGTTAAATTCTTCGTTGATGATAGCATACTCGAACTCGGGAGCGTGAGCGATCTCGCCGCCCGCTGCCAGCAAACGTCGCGTGATGATGTGCGGTTCGTCCGTGCCGCGCTTGTTCAAACGCTCTTCCAATGCCTCGATCGACGGTGGCAGGATGAAGATGCCGGCCGCGGCCGGAAATTGCTTCTTCACCTGGCGCGCGCCCTGCCAGTCGATTTCCAGCAGGATGTCGGTGCCGGTCTTCATCTCCTGTTCCACGCTCAGGCGGCTGGTGCCGTAGTAATTGCCGTGCACCTCGGCCCATTCCAGGAATTCGCCGCGGTCGGCGCGCGCCACGAAGTCTTCGGCGGTGGTGAAGTGGTATTCGCGGCCATCCTGTTCGCCCGGGCGCGGCGGACGCGTCGTGGTCGAGATCGACAGCTTGATGCCCGGTTCCTGCTTGAGCAGCGCATTGACCAGGGTCGACTTGCCGGCGCCCGACGGGGCGGCGACGACGAACAGGCTGCCGGAGAAGGCGGTGGGGAGCATGTTAATTCCTTTGCTACTTTGTTGGTTCGCTAAACGTTGGTTCGATAAACATGAAACGCGTGAACAGCCGGGCTGTGCACGCGTTCGGTACGACTGGGTTAGTACGGCGACCTGGCGTCAATAATTATTCGAGATTCTGAACCTGCTCGCGCATTTGCTCAATCAAAAGCTTGAGCTCCATCGACGCGTCCGCCAGTTCCTTGACCGACGCCTTGGCGCCCAGCGTATTGGCTTCGCGGTTCAGTTCCTGCATCATGAAGTCGAGGCGCTTGCCGACCTGGCCGCCTTTTTTCAGGATGTGGCGGGTCTCGTTCAGGTGCGCGGACAGGCGCGACAATTCTTCCGAGACGTCGATGCGAATGCCGTACAGCGTGACTTCCTGGCGAATGCGCTCGAATACTTCCTGGCGCGTCAGCACCTGCGGATTGCCGTGGCCGGCCAGGCCGAGGGCGTCCTGCATCCGCTCGATCGCCTTTTGCTGGAATTGCGCGATGACTTGCGGGATCAGCGGCGTGATGCGCTTGACGATCGCTTCCATCGAATCAATGCGCGACAGCAGCATCGTGGCCAGGGCCGCGCCTTCGCGCTGGCGGCTGTCGACGAAAGCGGCGATGGTCTTGGCGGTCAGCGCGGCAACGTCGGTTTGCAGCGATTCCTGGCCGATCTGCGCTTCCTCGACGACGCCGGGCCAGCGCAGCAACTCCGCAACAGTCATCAGCGGCGCCGAGACGAAGTGGCGGGTCACCTCGGTCTGCAGCCGCGCCAGGTCGGCCAGCAGATCCTGGTTGAGCGCCTGCGAGCCGGTGCTCGCCTTGCGCCCGAACGACAGGCGAACCTCGACCTTGCCGCGCGTGATCGCGCCCATGATCGCCGCGCGCAGGTCCGGTTCCAGCGCGCGCAGTTCGTCGTTGATGCGGAACTGGAGGTCGAGGAAGCGTGAATTCACGCTTTTGATCTCGATCGTCAACGTGCCCGCAGCGCCTTCGCTGGTGGCGACCGCATAACCTGTCATGCTAGAAATGCTCAATGGAGTCCCCGGTTTCCGGCAAGCCTGTCCAGAGGCTTCCCTTATTCTTTACAAAGCGCAGATTTATCCACACAATCGCCGTGTTTGACAAGGAATACTTCCCACATGGCTGCACAAAATAACGCGCCCCTGCCCGATGGGCTGGAAATTGGCGGATATCGCATTGTAAAGAAAATTGCGTCCGGTGGGTTCAGTATTGTTTATTTAGCATATGACGGCGAAGGCAATGCGGTCGCCATCAAGGAATACCTGCCCAGCGCCCTCGCGCTGCGCCAGCCCGGCGAGCTGGCGCCCAGCATTTCCAAGACGAATTTGCCGGTGTTCCGCATCGGCCTGAAGTGCTTTTTCGAAGAGGGCAGGGCGCTGGCGCGCATCGTCCACCCGAACGTGGTGCGGGTGCAGAATTTCTTTCGCGGCAACGATACCGTGTACATGGTGATGGCCTACGAATCGGGCCACTCGCTGCAGGAACACATCGGCCGCCAGGCGGCGCGCGGCGCCCGCGTGCCCGAGGGCTTCATCCAGCAGGCGTTCGCGGGCGTGTGCGCGGGCCTGCGCGAGGTCCACGCCAACAAGCTGCTGCACCTGGACCTGAAGCCGGCCAACATCTACCTGCGCCTGGATGGCACGCCGATCCTGCTCGACTTCGGCGCCGCGCGCCAGACCCTCAACAGCGACATCCCGACGCTGGCGCCGATGTACACCCCCGGCTTCGCGGCGCCCGAGCTGTATGCGAAAGGCCAGCCGCTGGGACCGTGGACCGACATCTACAGCATCGGCGCGGCCGTGTATGCCTGCATGACCGGCGCCCCGCCGACGCCGGCCAATGCGCGCAAACCGGACAACGGCGCCGACCCGATGACGCCGCGCCTGGCCCAGCTGGCCGCCGGCGGCGCGTACTCGAGCGCCCTGGTCGAACTGGTCGGGGCCTGCCTGGCGCTCGATCCGCTGGCGCGTCCGCAAAGCGTGTTCGCGGTGCAGAAAAGCCTGCAGGCGCTTGCCGCCGGCAGCAGAAACACCAGCACAAGCGGCAGCAAGGGAGCGCGCAAAGGCGGCGCCGGCGAGAATGACAAGGATGCGCCGGCGCAGCCGGAGCAAGCGCGCGCGTCCTCCGGCTGGCGCGGACTGGTCGAACGCCTCGGCGCCTTCAAGCGCCGGGCCTGAAACGAACGAAAAGGACAGCAATGCAGTTTTCCGTCTACCAGCAAAGCCAGATCGGCGGACGCAAGGTCAACCAGGACCGCATGGGCTACAGCTACACGCGCGACGCGCTGCTGCTGGTGCTGGCGGACGGCATGGGCGGGCACGCGCGCGGCGAAGTCGCGGCCACGCTGGCGCTGCAGACCATGTCGGCGCTGTTTCGCGCCCAGGCCGCGCCGTACGTGAAAAAGCCCGAGCGCTTCCTGCAGGAAGCCTTCGAGGCGGCGCACGATGCGATCCGGCGCTACACGCGCGAGCGCGCACTGCCCGAGTCGCCGCGCACCACCATCGTCGCCTGCCTGGTGCAGCACAACTGCGCGGTGTGGGCGCACTGCGGCGATTCGCGCCTGTACTGGCTGCGGCGCGGCCAGATCCTGGCGCGCACGCGCGACCACTCGCACCTCGAACACCTGATCGCCAAGGGCCAGGCCCACGAGTCCGAACGCAATACCCACCCCGACCGCAACAAGCTGTACAACTGCCTGGGGGCGTCGATGCCGCCCAGGGTCGAGCTGTCGCGCCAGTCCAGCCTGGAGCCCGGCGACGTGCTGCTGCTGTGCTCCGACGGCCTGTGGGGCGTGCTGCCCGACAGCGAGATCGTGCACCAGCTCTCGACCCACACGATCGTGCAGGCGGTGCCGGACATGATCGCCATGGCCACCGCGATCGCCGGCAGCCGCGCCGACAACACCACCGCGCTGGCGATCCAGTGGCAGGGCGCCGGCGCCACGCTTGACGCCGGCGACGCCAGCATCGTCTCCACCCAGATGCTGACCGAGGGCGAGGTGACGACGCGCCTGTCCGGCGCCGACTCGGACACCGACCCGTTCGACGAAGACGACATCGAAAAAGCGATCGCCGAGATCAACCAGGCGATCGAGAAGTCGTCGCAACTGCTCAAATAGTTTATTCGATTTACCCAACCAAGGATCTTCATGACCGTCAGTCAAACCCATGCGCGCCCGAGCGGCCGCGCCGACGACCAGCTGCGCGCCATTCGCATCACCCGCCACTACACCAAGCACGCCGAGGGCTCGGTGCTGATCGAATGCGGCGACACCAAGGTGATCTGCACCGCCAGCATCGAAGACAAGGTGCCGGGCTTCTTGAAGGGCAAAGGGCAGGGCTGGCTGACCGCCGAATACGGCATGCTGCCGCGTTCCACCCACAGCCGCATGGACCGCGAGGCGGCGCGCGGCAAGCAGTCCGGCCGCACCCAGGAGATCCAGCGCCTGATCGGCCGCTCGCTGCGCGCGGCGTTCGACCTGGAAGCCTTCGGCGAGCGCACCCTGCACCTGGATTGCGACGTGATCCAGGCCGACGGCGGCACCCGCACCGCGTCGATCACCGGCGCCATGGTCGCCGCGTATGACGCGTTCTCGCGCCTGGTGGCGCGCGGCGCGATCGCCGCGGTGCCGGTGCGGCACTTCGTCGCGGCGATCTCGGTCGGCGTAGTGGACGGCGTGCCGGTGCTGGACCTGGACTACGTCGAGGATTCCGGCTGCGACACCGACATGAACGTGGTGATGACCGAGCACGGCAGTTTCGTCGAGGTGCAGGGCACGGCCGAGGGCGCGGCGTTCGACCGCGCCGGCATGAACCGGCTGCTGGACCTGGCCGACAAGGGCATCCGCGAGCTGGTGGCGCTGCAGAAGGGTGCGCTGGACCTGGCCGGCGCATGAGCGCACCGGGCGGGCCCAGCTGGCCGGGCTGGCCGAGCTGGCGCGATGCCTGGCGCACGCGCCAGGTCGGCAACGGCCAGCTGCTCGGCCTGGGAATCGTGTTCGTCTGGTTCTTCGCGGGCGGGATCATGCATTTCGCCGCCACCGCGCTCGAAGCGACCATCGTGCCGCCTTATATTCCCTGGCCGGTGGCGGCGGTATGGGTCAGCGGCGTGTTCGAACTGCTCGGCGCGGCCGGTATCCTGCTGCCGTGGGCGCGCCGTGCCGCCGGCGTCGGCCTGGTCCTGCTGACCCTGGCGGTGACGCCGGCCCACATCTACATGCTGCAACGGCCGGAACTGTTCCACGTGCCGCTGTGGGCGCTGTGGCTGCGCCTGCCGATCCAGGCGGCGCTGCTGTGGCTGATCGGGTGGAGCACCTGGCGGCCGCGCCGCCGGGCCTGAAGTGCCAGCAGCCGCGTCAGGTCTCCTGCTCCGGCTCCGGCAGGTTCAAGCGCCCGGTGTGGTAATCGTACTCGTACACCTCGCCGAAGCGGCCCCACTCGATCGCCACTTCCAGCATGCGCTTGGCTTCCTCGGCCTCCATGCTTTCTTCCAGCAGTTCCAGGAACGGCTCTTCCGGCAGCGCGCCGTTGGGCTCGTCCTCGAGCTGCTGGCGGATGCGCGCCACCAGCGGGACGTGTTCGAGCAGCTGCTGGCCGAACATGGTCTGACGCAGCGTGTGCTCGGCCTCGGCATAGCGCCGTCCGAGCGCGCTCAAGGCGATGTCGCCGCGTTCGACGTGGGCCAGGCCGAGCAGTACCATCGCCTCGTAGGCCGGGAACAGCTCCTCGTCGGGCAGTTCGGTGTCCTCGGACAGCTGCGGCAGGTCGGCGCGGCCGTCGTACGGGCTGGCCGCCAGCAGGTCGAGCACGGCCTCGATGCGCGCCACGTCGGTGTCCGGCAGGCGGTAGTCGACCCGCGCGGCAGCCGGCACCCCCGGCACGCCCGGCACCGGGGCCGGCGCCGCGCGCATCGTCATCAGGCCGTACACCTCGTCGATCAGTGCGCGCACCGCCGGCGAATCGGCGTCGCGCGGGCGCGGCAGGCCGATCTTGATTTCATTGCGAATGCGGCCCGGGTCGCTCGACAGGATGATGATGCGGTCGGCCATCATCACCGCTTCCTCGATGTTGTGCGAGACGATCAGGATGCCCTTGGTCGGGATCCGGCTGTCGTCCCACAGTTCGAGGATGTCGTTGCGCAGCGTCTCGCCGGTCAGCACGTCGAGCGCCGAAAACGCCTCGTCCATCAGCAGCACGTCGGGGTTGGTCACGAGCGCGCGCGCGATGCCCACGCGCTGGCGCATGCCGCCCGACAGTTCGCGCGGCAGCGCGCCGCCGAAGCCGGCCAGGCCGATCAGCTCGAGCATGGCGTCGGCGCGTTCGCGGCGCTGCTCGGGCGCGACGCCTTGCGCTTCCAGCCCGAGTTCGACGTTCTGCTGCACGGTCAGCCACGGGAACAGCGCGAACGACTGGAACACCATGGCGATGCCGGACACCGGGCCGCGGATCGGGCGGCCGCGGTAGTGCGTCATGCCGGCGTCGGCCTGGGCCAGGCCGGCGATGATGCGCAGCAGCGTCGACTTGCCCGAGCCGGACTTGCCGAGCAGGGCCACGATCTCGCCTTCTGCCAGCGCGAAGTCGACGCCTTCCAGCACCGTGCGTGGCGAGCCGTCCGGGCTGCGGAAGGATTTGCTGACGCCGCGCAGGTCGATCAATTTGTTGTTTTCCATGTCAAGCTCCTTAATCTGATCAACGGCTGCGGTCTTCGGCCAACAAGTAAAGCTTACGCCAGAAGAACCGGTTCAACACCATCACGAACACGCACATCACCGCGATCCCGAGCGCGATGCGATGAAAGTCGCCGGCATCGGTCATCTGCTTGATGTAGCTGCCCAGGCCATCGGCCACCAGCGTGGTCTTGCCCCAGGTGACGTACTCGGCGACGATGCTGGCGTTCCAGGAGCCGCCGCTGGCGGTGATCGCGCCGGTGACGAAACTCGGGAACACCGCCGGCAGGTACACGCGCTTCCATTTCAGCCAGCCGGTCAGGCCGAGGTTGTCGGCCGCCAGGCGCAGCTCGGTCGGCAGCGTCGAGGCGCCGGCCACCACGTTGAACAGGATGTACCACTGGGTGCCAAACACCATCAGGGGGCTGAGCCAGACGTTGGGCGACAGGTGCGCGTGCACCAGCGCGTAGACCACCAGCGGAAACATCAGGTTGACCGGGAAGGCCGCCAGGAACTGCGCCAGCGCCTGCACCTTCTGCGCGTAGCGCGGGCGCAGGCCGATCCAGACCGCGACCGGCACCCAGATCAGCGAGGCCAGCGCGATCAGCAGCATCACGCGCGCCAGCGTGATCAGGCCCAGGCCGACCACGTGCGCCGCCTCGCCCCAGCCGACCTGGCTGTGGATGAACAGCACGAAGCGCCAGATGCCGGCCAGCGCGATGACGCCGAACAGCAGGTCCCACAGGCGCGGGTTGACGTTCAGGCGCCGCGGCGCAGGCGCGGCCACGGCGTCGCTGTCGGGCTTGAGGCTGAACCAGCCGAGCGAACGCGCGCCGGCGGCCCACATGCGGTCGGTCAGCGCGCGCATCCAGACGCTGCGCCGGCCCCAGTCGAGCAGCCAGGATTGCTGGGCGCTGTCGCCCTGCGATTCCTCGAAGCGGAATTTGTCGGCCCAGGCCAGCAGTGGGCGGAAGAACAGCTGGTCGTACAGCAGGATGCCGGCGAACATGGCGCCGATCGCCCAGGCGATGGCGCGCCCGCTCTTCTGGTCGATCGCCACCGCGATGTAGGCGCCGATGCCCGGCAGCTTGATGTCCTGGTTGGCCACGGAAATGGCCTCGGCCGCGACCAGGAAGAACCAGCCGCCCGACATCGACATCATCATGTTCCACAGCAGGGCCGGCATGGCGTACGGCAGTTCCAGGCGCCAGAAGCGCTGCCACGGCGACAGGCGGAACACGCGCGCCGCCTCGCCCAGCTCGGGCGGAATCGTCTTCATCGACTGGTACAGCGAAAACGCCATGTTCCACGCCTGCGATGTAAAAATCGCGAAGATCGCCGCGCATTCGACGCCCAGCAGGTTGCCGGGGAAGAGGGCGATGAAAGGCGCGATCGCGATCGCCTGGAAGCCCAGGATCGGCACCGACTGCAGCACGTCCAGCAGCGGGATCATGAACTTCTCGGCGGCGCGGTAGCGCGAGGCGATCGCGGCGAAGGCGAAGGTGAACAGCAGCGCGCAGCCGAGCGCCGTGAACATGCGCAGGATGGTGCGCAGCAGGTAGTAGGGCAGGTAGCTCGGGTCGAGCGAGATCGGGGTCGGCTGGCCGAGCGTGAACGGGCGCGCCATCTGCATGCCGCCATAGGCGACCGCGGCCAGCACGGCCAGCACGATCGGCAGCAGCGCCCAGTCCCAGCGGTTCGGGGTCGAGGCCAGGAAGGAGCGGCCGGTGCGGCCGGGAGTGAACAGTTCGAACATGGGCTTCCTTGTTTCCTAAAACTGAGCGTGCAGGCGGATCGAGCCTACGTTGACCGGCCCGCGCCTCGCGTTGTAGGCGGGGTTGACGACGTGCTGGTAGTCGACCGAGGCCTGCAGTCCATGGCCGAGGCCGATCCGATAATAGCTTTCGGCGATCTGCTCGGGCCGATAGTCGAGGCGGCCATCGCCGATGAAGGCGCCCACGCCGCCCGCCGCCAGGTAATCGCGGTGGTCTTTGGACAGGCCGTTGCGCACCCATGCGACACCGAAGTTGTCGTCGGCGCGACCCCAGCGCGCTCCGCCGGCGCCGACGCCGGCAGACAAGGCGTTCTCGATCTCGGTGAAGGAATAGGTTTCCGACCGGCCGTCATTCCAGCTGGCGCGCGCGAACACGCCGACGTCCTGCGCCAGTCCTTGCTCGAGGTTCACGCCAAAGCCGATCTTGCTGCGCTCGGTACGCACGCGCGCCACGTCCGGCACGCCACCGTTGTCGGGCGCCTCGGCCAGGGCGTCGCGGAACGCGCCCATGCGCGCTCGGTTGCGGAAGGCCAGCAGGCGGATCTTGCCGTCCTGGCCGAGCCATTTGTGGCCGTGCTCGAGTTCGACCTGGTCGCCGTAGTGCTTGAAGATACGCTTGTCGAGCGGCAGCCCGTTCGATTCGGCCGGCTGCAGGAAGCGGCCGTAGCGGATCGCCCAGTCGCCGTCGATGTATTCGATCGCCGCGCCCCAGGTATAGCCGCGCGCATCGGCGGCGAAATCGTAGGCGCCGGCGTCGAGCAGAGCCCAGTTCATGAACTGGCCGCGTGCGTCATGGGCATAGGCGTTGTTGTCGAAGACGTCGTTCAGCGCGAAATTGCCGGCGGTGAGCACGAGGCGCCGGCTCGACACGGTGCCGGCCACCTGGTTCATGTCCGACTCGACCTTGACCGGGTCGCCGCCCAGGTTCCAGGTCTGGCGCAGGAACAGGCGGGCGCGGTAGAAGGTCGGGTTGGTGCCGCTGGTCTTCTGTTGCTCGCCATTGGTCATCCCGCCCAGGCCGTGCAGCCCGGACAGGGCCTTGCCCTGTACGACCTCAGGGTCGACATACAGCTCGCCGCCCTCCCAGGCGCGCCAGCCGAAGGCGAGGGTGCCGCTGAAGGAATAAGCGGTCTCGCGTTGCGGCAGCAGGCTTTCCGGCCCGGTGTAGGGGGCGGGGAAAGACGGTTTGAGTTGCCAGATATAGGTGCTCTGGCCGTGTACGTTCCAGGCTTCCGGCGTGTCGGCATGCGCGTCGGCCTGCGTGTCGGCGGCCAGGTCCTGGGCTTGCGCCAGCACATCGGCCTGGCGAACGCCGGCGAGGGCGGCCAGGGCCGCCAGCTTCAGCAAGTTGTGTTGCAGTCGAAACATAGGTATCTCCGTCGTCGAACGGCATACCTTTCATTCGCGCTTGCTTTCGCGATGAGGCCGGCTTCGCACGGGAAGCCGGCCGCAGCATCAATGGATTGTTGTCGGAATTCGGGAGGCCCGGCGCGGGCCGGGACAGCGGATACCATCATCTGCCTCGGGCGAGATGACGGCAGGAGGAAGGAATCCTGCGGGAACCAGGCGGTTCCGCGACGTTATCTTGCCGGGGCCGGGCCAGCGTTACGCCGGCTACAACTGCCACTCGAACAAGTGCCCATGAAAGGGGCTCCATAAAATAAAAACCCTCGGATTCTAAGTTGCCATCCTTTCTAGCGTCAAGGAAAAATGCGCCCAGGAACGACGGCTGCAACAGTATTCCGGTAGGCCGCGCCGCCATCGTAAGCGAGCATTGTGGCGCACGCGTGACGGCTGTTGCGCGGCGGTGTCACATTACCGCATCGTAATATTTACGCAAGGCACGGTCATCTATACTTCTCACACGGGGCAACAGGTCACACCTGCGTCCACAGCAAGAGATATCCCCGCACCAGTCCCGCCCGAATCCCATCGATCCACCATACGAACACCATGCACGACCTGAGCGATATCGCCGACTGGCTGCAAAGCCACGCCCTCCACCATGAATCGGCGGTGCACGACACCCTGCCGGACCCGGTTTTCAAGGTCAACGGCGAGGCCGCCGTCTCCTTCAGCACCAACAATTACCTGGCCCTGGCCAACCACCCGCGCCTGGTGGCGGCGGCCAAGGATGGCCTGGACCGCTACGGCGTCGGCAACTGCGAGTCGCGCCTGCTGGGCGGCGACCTGCCGGTCTACCGCGAGCTCGAGCGCCGCCTCGGCAACCTCAAGCACAAGACCGACGCGGTGCTGTTCGTGACCGGCTACATGGCCAACATCGGCGTGCTGTCGACGCTGGTCAAGGCCGGCATGCTGGCGCGCCTGCACGGCTTCCGTCCGAAAAAGCGGCGCAAGTACGCCTATTTCACCGACGAGTACAACCACATCAGCATCCGCGAAGGCATCCTGATGTCGGGTGCCGACAAGCACACCTACCGCCACGCCGACATGGACCATCTCGAGTCGCTGCTGAAGGCGGCCGACGGGATCAGCCCGATCATCGTCAGCGACGGCGTGTTCAGCATGGAAGGCACGATCGCGCCGCTGCCCGAGCTGACCGGGCTGGCCGAGAAATACGGCGCCATCCTGTACATCGACGACGCCCACGCCACCGGCATCCTGGGCGCCAACGGCGGCGGCACCTCCGAGCACTACGGCTGCTACAGCCCGACCATCATGCAGATGGGGACCTTGAGCAAGGCGCTGGGCGCGATCGGCGGCTTCGTCGCGCTGGAACGCGAGATGGCCGACGTACTGCGCCTGACCAGCTCGGCCTACGGCTTTACCTGCCCGCCGCCGCCGGACCAGGCCAATGCGCTGCTGGCCGCGCTCGATTTGCTGGAAGAAGAGCCGCAGCGGCGCGCGCGCCTGTGGGACAACCAGCGCTATTTCGTCGAGCGCATGCGTCCGCTGGGCTTCGAGTTGACCTCCACGAGCACCCCGATCGTGCCGGTGCTGGTCAAGGACGCCAAGCGCTGCCAGTTCTTCCAGCGTGCCCTGCGCGAAGAAGGCATCCACGTCGATTCGATCCAGTTCCCGGCGGTGCCGGTGGGCCAGGCGCGCCTGCGCTTCATGCTCAACGCGGCCCACACCCATGCGCAGATCGACCGCGTGGTCGAGGTGATGGGGCGGCTGGCCCATATCGCCTGAATCCGGTCGTCGCGCCGGCAACTCAGCGGCGCGCCACCGGAAGCCATTCTCTTCTAAGATCGTAGCAACCAGACAACATTGCCGCCCGTCTGCCCGGGCGCTACGATCGATGAACAACCCGCTTTCCCGCCACGCGCGCCTGCGCCTGGCGATCGGCGCCGCGCTGGCCGCCGGCCTAGCGCCGGCCGCCCACGCCGCATCCGGCTATGCCGCCGACCTCACCTTCGAACAAGCCGTGCAGGCCGTCCAGCAAGCCCGGCGCGACGGCCTGCAGCCTGCCATGGCGCAGCCCGGATCCCAGCTCGATCACGGGGCCGGCACCAGGGACGCCAGCCCGCAGCTCGATCCGCAGACCGGCTTGCCGTACGTCTCCACGCCCGGCCCGCAGCCGCAAACCCAGTCGGCGCCGCAGTTCGACAAGAACGGCAAGGCCTACAAGGGCTACGGCGCGGCGGCGCTCGAGATCCTCGGCTTCCAGGTCGCGCTGAACCGCTTCGACAACGCCTTCGCCGGCCCGGACTATCACGTCACGCTCGGTACCATCCGGCGCAACCTGCACAGCAGCTGGGTGGTCGACCGCGACCCGTTCGAGGTCAACCAGCTCGGCCACCCGTACCAGGGCTCGGTGTACTACAACATCGCGCGCAGCAATGGCCTGAACTTCTGGGAATCGATGGGCTACGCATTCGGCGGCAGCGCGGTGTGGGAAGTCGCCGGCGAGAGCACCCGGCCGTCGCGCAACGACCAGATCACCACCAGCTTCGGCGGCACCTTCCTGGGCGAAGCGCTGTACCGCATGGCCAACCTGGTGATGGAGCAGGGCTATGGCCTCGACCCGGGCGAGCGCGCGCTGGCGATGGGCGTGATCTCGCCGGCGCTGTTCGTCAACCGGTCGATGCGGCCCGGGCGCGGTTCCGATCTGTTCGCCAGCAACAACCCCGCGCTGTACTGGCGCTGGCAGGCCGGCGCCGGCACCGCGATCAAGACCGAGGCCGGGCCCGCGGCCACGCCGGCGCGCACCGAAGCCGCGGTCGATTTCCTGCTCGACTACGGCCTGCCCGGCAAGCCCGGGTACGAGTACCGCCGTCCGTTCGACTATTTCCGCTTCCAGCTGCGCGCCTCGACCCTGGGCGGCATCGAGACGCTCGGCACGCGCGGCCTGCTGTTCGGCGGGCCGTACGCGGCGGGAAGCGACCTGCGCGGCATCCTCGGCATCTACGGCAGCTACGACTACATCGCGCCGCAGCTGTTCCGCGTGGCCAGCACCGCGGTCTCGCTCGGCAGCAACGCCCAGTGGCGCATGTCGGACGCGCTGGTGCTGCAGGGCCATGCCTCGGGCGGCATGGGCTACACCTCGACCGGCACCGTGCGCGGCACCTCGGATCGCGAGTACAACTACGGCTTCGCGCCGGAGGCGATGGTGTCGCTGCGCCTGGTGATGGGCAACAACCTGCTGTTGGATACCACCGCACGCGAATTCTTCAACGGCCGCCTGAGCAACTCGGAGACCGGCGGCACCGACCGCGTGGTGCGTGCCGACGCCTCGCTGACCTGGCGCATCTCCGGCAACCACGCGCTGGCGCTGCGCTACATCACCTCGCGCCGCAACTTCGATTTCCCCGACGTCACCGCGGGACACCAGCGGCGCGACACGCTCGGGCTGTATTACGTGTACCAGGAGGCCAAGGGCTTCGGCGTCGTGAACTGGTAAGCCCGGCGGCATTTTGCTAAGCTGGCGCATCACTGCTCAGCATCGGATCCCATGTCGACAACACGCACCGCTTCGCTGGCGCTGGCCATCGCAACCGCTTCGGCCGGGGTCCAGTCCGCGCCGCCCGCCGCTTCGGCGCCAACCCCGGCGCCGATCCCGACCCACACGCTGGACAGCGGCGCCGTCCAGGCCACCGTCACCGAGGCCATCGGCGGGCGCCTGCTGTCGTTCGCGCTGGCCGGCCAGCCCAATTTCCTGAAGGTCGACCTGGCCGCCGGCGATCCGGCCGCGAGGGTCGATGCCGACGCGCCCAACGTCGGCTGGATGGGCCACGAGATCTGGGCCGGCCCGCAAAAGCAGTGGTGGACGCACCAGGATGTCAATCCCGCGCGCGCCGCCGCACACGCCCCGTGGCCGCCCGATCCCTACCTCAGCCTGGCGCGCTACACGCTCGCGCACGCCGACGCCGCGAGCATTGCGTTCACCGGTCCGGCCAGCCCGGTCAACGGCCTGCAATTGGACAAGCGCTTCAGCCTGGTGCCGGGCAAGCCGAACAGCCTGCAGCTGGACGTGGGCGCGGTCAACCGGCGCGAGCGCCAGGTGGCCTGGGACCTGTGGTTCAACACGCGCGCGCACGGCGACACGCGCGTGTACGTGCCGGTGGCCAGCCGCGCCGACGTGCGCCAGCAGGCGGTCGAGCCCAAGCCGGACTGGGTGCCGCTGACCTGGACGCTGGCCGACGGCCTGTTCTCGATCGACATGCCGGCGCCGGAAGCGGACCGGCGCCACCGCAACGGCAAGATGCTGCTGCAGCCCTCGAGCGGGTGGATGGCCGGTTTCCACGCCGGCCAGGTGCTGCTTATCCAGTTCGCGCTGCAGCCGCGTGCGGCGATCCATCCCGACCAGGGCCAGGTCGAGCTGTACAACGACTACCCGGCCGACGACCTGGGCAAAGGCCTGCTCGAGATGGAAGTGCACGCGCCGTACCGCCAGCTGGCGCCGGGCGCGCGCATGGCGGCGGCGGAAACCTGGACGCTGCTGCCCTACGACGGCCCGGACACGCGCGCCGCGCACGTGGCGTTCCTGCGTGCGCATGCGCGGGCGCTGGGGCTGGGCGGGATCGGCGCGGGGCGGTAGGCCGCTGCACAGCGGGCGTTTTCAGGCCGCATTCGCCTGCGCGGCCGTGCGCATGCGCGCGAACCAGGGGTAGGCCAGCGGCAGCAACAGCAGCGTGAACACCGTGGCCGATACCACGCCGCCGACGATCACCACCGCGAACGGACGCTGGGTCTCCGAGCCGATCCCGTGCGACAGCGCGGCCGGCAAAAGGCCCAGGCCGGCCATCAGCGCGGTCATCAGGATCGGCCGCAGGCGCGCGACTGCGCCCTCGACCGCGCTGGGCCAGGGCGCGCCCCCGGCCGCCTGCAGCTCGACGATCTGCTCGACCATGATGACGCCGTTTTGCACCGCGATGCCGGCCACGGCGATCAGGCCGACCGCCGCCGAGATCGAGAAGTGAAGCCCGGCCAGTCCCAGCCCGGCCAGCGCGCCGACCAGCGTGAACGGAACGATCGCCAGCACCAGTAGCGCGCGCGCCACCGAGCGGAACGCGCCGAACAGCAGCGCGAAGATCAAAAACGCGGTCAGCGGTACGATCACGCGCAGGCGCTTGACGGCGCGCTGCTGGTTCTCGAACTGGCCGCCCCAGGCGATGCGGTAGCCGGGCGGCAGCACCACTCGCTCGGCCACCTTGCGCTGGGCCTCGGCGACGAAGCTGCCCTGGTCGCGCCCGAGCAGGTTGGCCTTGACCGAGGCGTTGCGTTCGCCGTCCTCGCGGCTGATGCGCGAGGCGCCCTGGCGCGTGCCGATGGTGGCGACGTCGGCCAGGCGCACGCTGCCGCCTCCGGCCAGGGCGATCTGCAGCGCGCCGATGCCGTCCAGCGAGGCGCGGTCCTTGTCCTGCAGGCGCAGGGTCAGGTCGAAACGCCGGTCGCCCTCGTAGAACTGGCTGACCGCGATGCCGGCGAGCGCCGCCTGGATCGCGGCGTTTACGTCGGCCACGTTCAGGCCGAGGCGGGCGATGCGTGCGCGGTCGATCTGCACGTCGAGTTCGCTCTGGCCGCCGATGCGCACCGCCTCGACGTCGGCCGCGCCCTGGATGCCACGCAGGATGCCAGCGACCTGCTCTGCCTTGCGCCCCAGGACCGCGAGGTCCGGGCCGTACAGCTTGACCGCGATCTCACCCTTGACGCCGGACAGCGCTTCCTCGACGTTGTCTTCGATGACCTGGGAAAAATTGGTTGGGACGCCGGGCAGCATGTGGATGCGGCGCGAGATGTCGGCGACCAGCGCGTCCTTGTCGGCGAACCGCCAGCGGGCGTGCGGCGCCAGGTCGGCCAGGATTTCCATGTTGTTCGGCCCTTTCGGGTCGGTGCCGTCGTCGGGGCGCCCGACATGCGAGACGATGTTGCCGACCTCGGGATACGACTGCAGGATCGCGCGTACGCGTGCCTCGATCGCGCGCGTGGTCTCGATCGAACTCGAGACCGGCAATTCGATCGTCAGCCACAGGTTGCCCTCGTCGAGCTTGGGCAGGAATTCGCTGCCGAGCAGCGGCGCCAGCGCCAGCGTCACGCCCAGCAGCGCGGCCGAAGCGCCGAACACCGTCGGACGGCGCGGCCAGGCGCGCAGCAGCAACGCGCGGTAGCTCGCCTGCAGACGAGGCAGCCAACGGTTGGGCCGCTCGCGCAGCGGCCGCTTGCGATTGGCCCAGGCCAGCAGCACCGGCACCAGGGTCATCGTCAGCAGCAGCGCGCCCAACATGGCGAAGCTGAGCGTAAACGCGACTGGCGCGAAGATCTTGCCCTCGACGCGCTGGAAGGTATAGATCGGGATGAACGCCACCACGATCACCGCCTTGGCGAACAGGATCGGCTTGCCCAGGCTCGCGACGGTGTCGCGCACCGTGGCGTCCGGCGCCGCGCGCGGCTCTCGCGTCGCGCGCGATTCCAGGTGCAGGCGCACCAGCAGCGCCTCGACCAGCACCACGGCGCTGTCGATGATGATCCCGAAGTCGACCGCACCGAGCGAGATCAGGTTGGCCGGGATGCCACGCGCGTCGAGCACGATGAAGGCGCACAGCAGCGACAGCGGGATGACCGCCGCCACGATCAGCGCAGCGCGCCAGTTACCCAGGAATGCCACCAGGATGGCGATCACCAGCAGTGCGCCCACCACCAGGTTCTCGGCGACGGTGTGCACGGTATGGTCGATCAAGTCGCTGCGGTCGTAAATGGTCATGATGCGTACGCCGGCAGGCAGGCGTGCGCCGAGCCGGTCGACCGCCGCTTTCACGTCCGCCACCACCTTGGCGGCGTCGGCGCCCTTGCTCATCTGGACGATGCCCTCGACCACGCTGTCCTGGCGGTTGAAGGCGACCACTCCCGAGCGCGGACTGTGGCCGATCGCGACCTCGCCGACGTCGCCGACCAGCACCGTGCGGCCGTTGCTGGCGCTGACCACGGTGCGGCCGATGTCCTCGATTTGCTCGAAGATGCCGATACCGCGTACCACCAGCGCCTCGTCGCCGCGCCGCACCAGGCCGCCGCCGGCGTTGGCGCTGGCGTTCGATAGCGCCTGACGCACCTGGTCGAGCGTCACGCCGTAGCGGTTCAGCAGCAGTGGATCGACCTGCACCTGATATTCCTTGACGGTGCCGCCGAAACCGACCACGTCGGCCACGCCCGGCACCGCGCGCAAAGCCGGCCGCAGGGTCCAGTCCTGCAGCGCGCGCACCTCGTTCTCGGGCATGTCGGGCGGCGTTTGCAGAACGTAGCGGAACACCTCGCCGACCGCGGTCGACAGCGGCGCCAGGGAGGGCTGTACGCCCGGCGGCAGGGTCACGTTCTGCAGGCGCTCGTTGACCTGCTGGCGCGCGAAATAGTCGTCGGTTCCGTCGGCGAAGGTGAGCGTCACGACAGACAAGCCGCCGATGCTGACCGACCGCAGCTGGGTCTGACGCGGCACGCCGGACAGTTCGCGCTCGATCGGCAGGGTCAGCACACGTTCGATTTCCTCGGCCGCCTGACCGGGCAGCTGCGTCACGACCTGCACCTGCACGTCCTGCACGTCGGGGAAGGCTTCGATGGGCAGGTCGTCCAGGGCGCGCCAGCCGATGGCGACCAGGCAGGCGGTCAGGAACAGCACCGCCACGCGTTGGCGCAAGATCGCGTCGATCAGCTTAGCCAGCATGGTTCGCACTTTCCGCGCCCAGCAGCAGCGCGCCTTCGGTGACGATGCGCTCGTGTGGATCGAGACCGCTGTCGATCCAGCTTTGCGCGGGACCGCCGAGTGCCACGTGCACGCGCCGTTTCTCGAAGGTGCCGCGGGCGCGTTCGACGAACACGTAGTTGTACAGGCCTTCGGTGATCAGGGCGGTGTTCGGTACCGGCACGGCGCGCGCCGCCCCATCCTGAACGAAGGCGATGCGCGCGAACATGTCTGGCTTGAGGCGTCCATCCGCATTGTCCAGCTCGCAACGCACCTGCACGCGGCGGGTGGCCGGATCGACCGCGACGCCGATGCGTCCGATGACGCCGTGGAAGGTCTCGCCGGGCCAGGCGTCGGTCTCCAGCGCGACCGGCTGGCCGGGGTGCAGGTGAACTGCGACGCGCTCGGGCACGTCGGCGATCGCCCATACGCGGCGCAGGTCGCTGATCACCAGCAGCGCATTGGCCTGGTCGGGACGCACTTCCTGTCCGAGGTTGATCTGTTTGTCGGCCACCACGCCGGCAATCGGCGCGCGCAGGCGGAAGCGCCCGTCGACTGCGCTGTCGGCGTGCAGGTTGCCGATGCGCTGGCGCGCGCGGCGCGCTTCGGCATCGGCCTGGCGCAGGTCGGCGTCGGCGTTCTCGTAGTCCTTGCGCGCCAGGACGTCGGCGTCCACCAGTTCCTTGGCGCGCGCCAGTGCCAGGCGCTTGCGCTCCTCGTCCGCATCGGCTTTGCGCGCATCGGCCTGGGCGCCGGCCAAGTCGGGCGAATCGAGTTCGGCCAGCAGCTGGCCGGCGCGGACGCTGTCGCCGACTTCCACGTGCTGCGCGGTCACGCGGCCCAGCACAGGGGAAGCGATACGGCTGGTGCGGCCCTCGTCATAGGCGATGCGGCCGGCCACCGGCTCGGCCAGCGGAAGGGCGCGCGCGTCGACCGCGGACAGCTTGAGGAACGACAGCTGCGGGTCGTCAGCGGCAAAGCGCACCAGGCCGGGTTCGGACCGAGGTTTGGCGGCGGGCGCGGCAGGGGCCGTACGTGCCGGCGCCGTACCGTGCCAGACGAAGACGCCAGCCAGGGCGCCCAGCGCGAGCGCGACGGCGGTAACGGTGATTCGGGTATTCATTGCGTATGCTCTCGCGACAGTGCGGCGTCCAGCGACGCCAGGGATTTGGCCAGTTCCGCGTGCGCGGCGAGGGCCTCGAGCTGGGCTGCGCGCCAGGCGCGGCGCACGTCCAGCACGTCCATCACGCTCATGGCGCCGCGCGCGAATGCGAATTCGCCGGCGTCCAGCGCCTTGCGCGCGGCAGGCAGGATCTCGTTGTCGTAGCGCGCCACGCGCGCGCCGGCGGCGCTCGATTGGGCGCGCGCGCGGCCGATGTCGGCGCGCGCGGCCTGGCGCGTCTTTTCCAGCGTTTCGTTGGCGGCGTCGAGCGCTGCTTCGGCGCTGCGAATTTCTCCCTGCATGCCGTAGCGGACGAACAGCGGCACCTGCAGGGCCACGCCGACGCTGTTGCCGGTCCCCTGAGGGTTGGCGGCGCTGACCGGGTAGTGTTCGAACTGCACCCCGACCGTGACATCGCGGGTGCGACCGGCCACGGCCAGGTCGCGCGATGCCTGCGCGGCGCCGGCGCGGGCGCGCGCAGCGGCCACGTCGGCACGCGCTTCCACGGCGGCATCGGCTTCGGCGTCGGCGCCGCCGGCGCGCATCGCCGGCCAGGAATCGACCGCGCTCAGGCGTTCGGGTGCATCCAGGCCGAGCAATAGCGCCAGCGAGCGCCGGGCCTCGTCCAGGTCGGCGTCGGCGTCGTCGGCGTCGTTGCGGGCATGCAGCGCGTCGACGCGCAGGCGCGCGGTATCGGCGCCGGCCAGGTCGCCGGCGCGGCGGCGTGTCTCGGCCGCGTCGAGCGCATTCGAGGCCAGCGCCGCGGCGTCGCGCGTGATCGCCGCGCGCTCCTGGGCCGCCAGCAGGTCGTAGTAGGCTGCGCCAACGTCGCGTAGCAGCTGGCGGCGCGTATCGGCCAGGTCGGCCTGGGCGGCGTCGCGCTGCAGCTCGGCCGCGGCGGTACGCAGGCGGCGCTTGCCGCCGCGCTCGACCAGCTGGTCGACGCGCACCGTGCTGTCGACGGTCTTGCTGCGCAGCGAACCGGCGCCGATCCCGGCCGCCGGATTGATGTTCATGGTCTGCAGCGTCAGCACCGGGTTGGGCGCGGCCGCCGCGCTTGTGACCGCGGCGGCCGCGCTGTCGGTGGCGATCGCCGCCAGGCGCAGATCATGGTTGTGCTGCCGGGCCAGCGCGAGCGCCTGGTCGAGACGCAGGGCCTGGCCATGTGCCGGCAATCCCAGCGCCGCCACCAGCAGCCCCGGCACGAGTTGGGCAAGGCGAAACATGGTGCGCCTCAAGGATGGACCGGCAGTGGCGGCAGCACGCGTCCGACATGTGCGGGATGGCCCCGGTCACAGTCTTCGGGCCACAGCTCGACTTCGTCGCCGACCCGCAGCGCCAGGCCGTCCGGCACGGCGGCGACGACATTGTGCTGCAGACGGGTGCGACGGTAGCGGACCATCGCGTAAGCCGTGCCGGCCGGCGCCGGAGCGCCGCCCAGACAAGTGAGCAGCTTGGCCGCTGCCGCCTGCGGCGTCAGGAGTTCGAGCACGCGGCCGTAGCTCGCGCCGTGTGCCCAATCGACGCGTTCATTGGGGACCGGCCCGACGCAGGCCGACAGCAGCGCGCACAAGGCGAGAAGAGACGAGACAGTGATGCTGCGCATGGGAACCTCGCGGATGGATGAACGAAAGCGAGGCGATCATAGGTCTATCCCCGGGGTCTGCCGATTACGATCGCGTAATCATTGCTGACTCGTAATCCGGTCGCCGCCGGTGTTGTGGGCATCGATTAGATTAACGATCGGTAATGGCTGGCGCCGCGCCACTAGCCTATACTGGACCGTTTGGTTTTATACTCTGCGCCATGCCACACTGCCTAGTCATCGAAGACGATACGGAAACCCGCGACTACCTGTGCAACAGCCTGCGCGCGGCCGGCTACGTCGTGGCCGCCGCCGGCGACGGCACCGAGGGCGGCGTCCAGCTGCGCGAGCGCCGCTGGGACGTCGTGGTGCTCGACCGCATGCTGCCCGGCCAGGTCGACGGCCTGGGCCTGCTGGAACAGTTGCGCGCGCGCGGCGACGCCACGCCGGTGCTGATCCTGTCGGCCCTGAACAACGTCGACGAGCGCGTGCGCGGCCTGCGCGCCGGCAGCGACGATTATCTCGCCAAGCCGTTCGTGCTATCCGAGCTGCTGGCGCGCGTGGAGAACCTGGCGCGCCGCTCTACCTGGTCGCGCGACGTCAACCAGCTGCAGGTGGCCGACCTCAAGCTCGACCTGCGCACCATGCGCGTCACGCGCCAGGGCGCGACCATCAACCTGCAGCCGCGCGAATTCCGCCTGCTCGAATACCTGATGCGCCACGAGGGCCAGATCGTCACCCGCACCATGCTGCTCGAAGGCGTCTGGGAATACCATTTCGACCCGCAGACCAACGTGATCGACGTCCAGATCAGCCGCCTGCGCAGCAAGGTCGACAAGGACTTCGAACCGCCCCTGATCCACACGGTGCGCGGCGCCGGCTATGTGTTGAGCAGCTCGGGCTATGGCGCCGCGGCTTAGCCTCAAGGGTTCGATCGCCGCTCGCCTGGCGGTCGGCTACGGCCTGCTGGTGGCGTTGGCGATCGCCGCGCTGTCCAGCATCTTCTACTTCGGCACCGTCGGCGTGTTCGAGCGCTCGCTGGACAACAAGATCCACATGATCGGCGGGCGCATGGAAGCGGCCTGGCGCACCGGCGGCATTGGCGCGGTCGAGCGCCAGATCGACCAGCAGCTGCACGACCGCATCGACAGCGATACCGAACTGGTCGGCCTGCTCGACGTCCAGGGCCGCGTGGTCGCCGGCAACCTGCCGCGCTGGCGCGGGGTGCTGCCGGCGTCCGGCCAGCTGGTGTTCGACACCATGGACCGGGGCAGCGGGCCGGTCTCGGTGCGCCTGCTGGTGCTGTCGCTGGACGGCGGCTGGCGCCTGGTGGTCGGACGTGACCTGAGCGAGCTGGATGGCATCCGTGCCGTGGTCGAGCACGCGCTCCTGATCAGCGTCGCGGTGTCGCTGCTGCTGGCCTTCGCCGGCGCCCAGCTGTTCCGCCGCCTGATCGAGGCGCGCATCGGGCGCATCCGCCGCACCGCCGCGCGTATCGCCGCCGGCGAGCTGTCCAGCCGGATCACCGTGACCGGCAACGACGAATTCGCGCGCCTGGGCGCCGACATCAACCAGATGCTGGACCGGATCGAATCGCTGATGGAAGGCGTGCGCCACGTCTCGAACTCGATCGCGCACGATCTGCGCACGCCGGTCACGCGCGTGCGCTCGCGCCTGGAGCGCGCGCTGCAGGCGGCTGCGGACCCGCATGCGCTGGTCGGCGATGCGCGCCTGGCGATCGAAGAGATCGACAACGTCATTTCCCTGTTCGACAAGCTGCTGCAGATCGCCGCCGCCGAGACCGGGGTGCGCACGCGTAACTTCGACACGCTCGACCTGGCGGCGATCGCGCGCGACATGAGCGAGCTGTACGAGCTGGTCGCGGACGAGCAGGGCGTGCTGCTGCGCTACAGCGGCGAGGTCCCGGTGCCGATCCGCGGCGACCGCGACCTGCTGGCCAGTGCGCTGGCGAGCCTGATCGACAATGCGATCAAGTACGCGCGCAGCGGCGTCCACGTCGACATCGGCGTACGCCGCGACCAGCACGAGGCGGTGGTCTCGGTGCGCGACTACGGCCCCGGCGTGCCGGAACAGGACATCGACAAGCTGTGCCAGCGTTTCTACCGCGTCGACCAGAGCCGCCACCTGCCGGGCAACGGCCTGGGCCTGTCGAGCGTGACCGCGATCGCGCAGCTGCACGGGGCGCGCGTCCGCCTGCGCAACGCCGCGCCGGGGCTGGAGGTGAGCCTGGTGTTTCCGGCGCATTGAAGCGCACGGCGGTAGAATATCGCCTTTCCCGCCTCGCTCACCGCAACACACCATGACCCAACGCCTCATCCTCGCCTCCAACAATGCCGGCAAGCTCAAGGAATTCGCCCAGCTGCTCGGCCCGATCGGTTTCGAACTGCATCCGCAGGGCGAATTCAACGTGCCGGAAGCCGAGGAGCCCTTCGGCACCTTCGTCGAGAATGCGCTGGCCAAGGCGCGCCACGCCGCGCGCCTGACCGGCCTGCCGGCGCTGGCCGACGATTCCGGCGTCTGCGTCAACGCGCTGGGCGGCGCGCCCGGCGTGCATTCGGCGCGCTATGCCGGCCTGCCCAAGTCGGACGCGCGCAACAGCGAGAAGCTGGTGCGCGACCTGGCCGGCATCGACGACAAGTCGGCCTATTTCTACTGCGTGCTGGTGTACGTCCGCCACGCCGACGATCCGCAGCCGGTCATCGCCGATGGCGTCTGGCGCGGCCGGATCGTCGACGAGGCGCGCGGCGCCGGCGGTTTCGGCTACGATCCGCACTTCCTGCTGGCGGAATTCGGCAAGACCGCGGCCGAGCTCGAGGCGCATGAAAAGAATGCGGTGTCGCACCGCGGCCAGGCGCTGCGCGCGCTGGTCAAGAAACTCAAGTAATTTGCTGATCGTCCCGCTTATGATCCCAATCAAGCCAGCCGCGCCCGAGACCGGCGCGCCGCGCACCCCGGCCAGCGCCGCCCTGCAATACCTGCAGCCCGGCGCCTTGAACCTGACCGCGCTGCCGCCGCTGTCGCTGTACATCCACTGGCCCTGGTGCGTGCGCAAGTGCCCGTACTGCGATTTCAACTCGCACGAATCGAACGGCCCGATTCCCGAACAGGCCTACCTGGACGCCCTGCGCGCCGACCTGGAAAGTTCGCTGCCGCTGATCTGGGGCCGCAAGATCCACACGGTGTTCATCGGCGGCGGCACGCCCAGCCTGATGTCGGCGGCCGGCCTGGAGCGCCTGATGTCGGACCTGCGCACGCTGCTGCCGCTCGACCTCGACGCCGAGATCACGATGGAAGCCAATCCGGGCACCTTCGAGGCCGACAAGTTCCGCCAGTTCCGCGAGAGCGGCATCAACCGCCTGTCGATCGGCATCCAGAGCTTCAACGGCGCGCACCTGCAGGCGCTGGGCCGCATCCACGACGCGCGCGAGGCGATCAAGGCGGTCGAGATCGCGCACGCCACCTTCGATAACTTCAACCTCGACCTGATGTATGCGCTGCCGCGCCAGACGCTGCTCGAAGCCCGCCAGGACATCGACACCGCGCTGTCGTTCGCGCCGCCGCACCTGTCGCTGTACCACCTGACGATGGAGCCGAACACGGTGTTCGCGAAATACCCGCCGCCGCTGCCGGACGACGACGAAAGCGCCGACATCCAGGACATGATCTTCGAGCGCATGGCGGGGGCGGGCTACCAGCATTACGAGGTGTCGGCGTATGCCAGGGCCGGACAGCGCGCGCGCCACAACCTGAACTACTGGAATTTCGGGGATTATCTCGGCATCGGCGCCGGCGCGCATTCGAAGCTGTCGTTCCCGCACCGCGTGCTGCGCCAGGCGCGCTACAAGCAGCCGCAATCGTTCATGGACGCGGCCAGGCAGGGCAATGCGGTCAGCGAGGAGCACGAGATCACGCGCGCCGAGATGGGCTTCGAGTTCATGCTCAACGCGCTGCGCCTGAGCGAAGGATTCGATCCCAACCTGTTCGGCGAGCGCACCGGCATGACGATCAACGCGATCGACAAGCCGCTCAACGAGGCGGAAGCGAAGGGCCTGATCACGCGCGACTTCAAGCTGATCAAGCCCACCGAGCTGGGTCAGCGCTTCCTGAACGACCTGCAAGAGATGTTCCTGGGCGAGTAAGCCCAGGAAGGGTTGGCCTTACTTCAGAACTGTTCCCACTCGTCCTGTGCCAGGGCCGGCTCGCGCTTGGCGCTCGCACGCTGGGCGCTCGCGCGTGCGGGCGCGGGCGCGGCGGCCAGGCGCTTGGCAGCAGCCGGGGCAGGGCGGGCCGGGACTGCGCGGGCGCGGGCCGGCTGCGCCGCCGGCGCCATCGCGGCGCCTTGCGCGCCAAGGCGGAACCGGCTCACCATCTGCTCCAGGTGCGCCGCCTGTTCCTGCATGCTGGCTGCCGCCGCGGCGGCTTCCTCGACCAGCGCGGCGTTCTGCTGCGTCATCTGGTCCATCTGCGTGATCGCCGTGTTAACCTGGTCGATGCCGGCGCTCTGCTCGCGGCTGGCGGCGGTGATCTCGGCCATGATGTCGGTCACGCGCGCCACGCTGGTGACGACTTCGCCGATGGTGGCGCCGGCCTGCTGCACCAGCACCGTGCCGGCGTTGACCTGGGTGACCGAGTCGCCGATCAGCGCCTTGATCTCCTTGGCCGCGCTGGCCGAACGCTGCGCCAGGTTGCGCACCTCCGAGGCCACCACCGCGAAGCCGCGTCCCTGCTCGCCGGCGCGCGCCGCTTCCACCGCCGCGTTCAACGCCAGGATATTGGTCTGGAAGGCGATCCCGTCGATGACGCCGATGATGTCGACGATCTTGCGCGAAGCGCCGTCGATCGCGCCCATGGTCTCGACCACCTGGCCGACGATCTCGCCGCCGCGCACGGCCACTTGCGAGGCCGCCTGCGCCATCTGGTTGGCCTGGGTCGCGTTGTCGGCATTGTGGCGCACGGTCGAGGTCAGCTCTTCCATCGACGAGGCGGTTTCTTCCAGCGCACCGGCCTGCTGCTCGGTGCGGCTGGAGAGGTCGAGGTTGCCGGTGGCGATCTCGCTCGAGGCGCCGGCGATCGAGCGGGTGCCGTGCTGGACTTCGGACACCACCTTGGCCAGGCCGTCGTTCATGCCCTGCATGGCGCGCATCAGGTCGCCGAGTTCGTCGCGGCGCTGGCGTTCGAACACGCCGCTCAGGTCGCCGTCGGCGACGGTTTCGGCGGCCTGTACCGCGTCGGCCAGCGGACGGGTGATGCTGCGCGTGATCGCCACCGCGGCCAGCGCCCCGAGCACGATCATCAGGCCGTTCATCAGTTCCACCAGGCGCGCACGCTCGTCGTAGGCGGTCTGGATCGAGCTCTTCATCTCGTCGATGGTGCGGCGCTCGGTCGCGAGCAGGGTCTTGAGCGACTCGGCGTAGTTGCGTCCGGCGGCCTGGAACTGCTCCTTGTAGAGACGCTCGGCCGCGTCGTTGTCGCCGGCCTTCTTGGCCTCCATCACGGCGTTCTTGGCGGCCTGGAACTTGGCGCGCATCTGCTGCACCGTGTCCATCTGGGTTTTTTCCTCCGCCGTATCGAGCAGCGGCTCGACCTGCTTGATCACGGCCGTGGTGTTGTTGACGGCCGTGGCGATCTGCTCGGCGAACACCGCGCTCAGGGTATTGTCGGTGCTGCGCGCGATCAGCGAGGTACGCTCGATCGCCGAGTACGTCAGCACGTACCAGTCGGAGACCAGGCGCTCCTTATGCAGCGGCATGTCCATCATGCGCGCGGTGGCCTGGGCATTGGCGCGCGCGGTCAGCAGCGCGGACGCGGCGGCGATGATGGCGAGGATCAGGATCAGCGCGAAGGCGGCGGCCAGACGGGTGCCGATGCGCAGGTGTTGGAGGAAATAATTCATGTCTCTGGGCGTGTCGAACGGAGCTGGATATTCTGGATGGCAACAGTTTATTCGCCATTTATGTCCAGCTGGAAACTTTATGTGTTTTTTCGATGTTCTGTGGCGAATCGACACGCGTAAGTACGCGTTTTGCATACCTTGTCGATGTCTGGCCGGGGTCACGGCGCTGTTGCAGATCCAGCCGAACACCATCGGCGCACGTTCCTTGCCGAAGGCCAGGCGGTGTGCCCGTGTTCGGGAGAACGCCGATCAGGGACAGCCGAGCGCGTCCGCCACCTCGAGCAGGCTGTCGGCGACCACGTCCCAGTCCTGCTCGACGTGCAGGTCGGTGGTCTGGCGCGGGCCGTGCTCGTGCGGGCGGCGCACGAAGATGGTCTTGAGGCCGAGCGCGCGCGCGGCGGCCAGGTCCTGGTTGTGGGCGGCGACCATCGCAACCTCGGCGGGCGCGTAACCGGCCGCGGCGATCGAGGCCAGGTAGACCTCGGGCTTGGGCTTGTAGTCGCGCGCCATCTCGGCGCCCAGCAGCACGTCCCAGGGCAGGCCGCCGAAGCGCGCCAGGCGCAGCATGCCGCCGATGGAACCGTTCGACACCGGCGCGATGGCGAAACGGCGCTTCAGGCGCGCCAGGCCCTCGAGCGCCTCGGGCCAGGGATCGAGGCGCTCCCAGGCGCGGTTCAGTTCATCGAGCTCGGCGGCCGGGATGGCGTCCGGCTCGACCCCATACCGGGCCAGCACATCCTCGAGGTTCTCGCGGTTGAGCACGTCGAGTCTGGTCCAGGGCCGCGCGCCGCTGCGCACGGTTTCCATCGCCGGCTGGTAGCGCGCGCGCCAGGCATCGGCGAAGACGTGCGGTTCGGCGTCGATGCCGTGGCGCGCGAGGAAGGGCGCGGCGGCGCGCGCCACGCCCGAGCGCCAGTCGACCACGGTGCCGAACACGTCGAAGCCGAGCAGCTGGAGCTGGCTGAAATCCGCGGGATCGCTCATCGAAGTCTCCTTCAGCTTTGCTGGCCGGCGGCCAGCGCTTCGATCGTGTGGGCCAGGCCGCTCACCACGCGTGCGACGCTGTCGTAGTCGACCTTGTCGGGCGTGTCGTCGGCGGTGTGGTAGTAGGGATAGCGCATGAAGGCGGTGTCGGTGATCATGATCGCCGGGTAGCCGAAGCGGTTATACGACGCGTGGTCGGACAGCGTCACGCCCTGCACGTAGTCCGGCGCCGCCAGGCCGTGGGCCGGGAAGTCGGAGGCGCCCCGGAACGCCGCCAGCGCCTGCTGGACCAGGCGCGACGACTGCAGCGTGCCCACGAAAGCGATGAAGTTGCCGGTGTCCGGATAGCGTCCCTCGAGGCCCGGCGGCAGCTGCTGGCTGTGGCGCTGCTGCGAGTACCAGCCGATGGTTTCGAGGATCAGCGCGCCGGCCACGTTCATGCCGTCGGCATGCAATTGGCGCGCGTGCTGCATGCTGCCCATCTCGCTGCCCATGAACCAGGGCGGCTCTTCGTTGACGAAAAAGACGAACTTGATCTCGGTGCCCTGGCTCGGGCTCAGCGTCTTGAGCAGGCGCGCCAGTTCCAGCACCGCCGCCGTGCCGCTGCCGTTGTCGTTGGCACCCGGCGCACCCGGTGCGGAATCGTAGTGTGCGCCAACGATGAAGATGCGCGCCGGCTTTTGATGCGGCGCGACGTTGGCGACCGACACCTCGATGTTGCGCACCTTCTGCCCGCCGGCTTTGTATTCCTGGCGATGGATGGCGTAGCCTTCTGCGCGCAGCGCGGTCTCGATGTAGCGCGCGGCCTGTTCGAGCTGCTGCGGGTTGGCGGTGTTGTGTTCCTCGGACGCGATCGCCTGCACGTGCGCGCGCAGGCGATCGGCGAGCGAAGGCGCGACCGGTGCGGCGCCCGGTTTCACGGTGAAGGTCGCCAGCACGACCAGCAGGAGGATGACGACAATGGCTTTCCAGTGGTCTCGTAGAAAGGAGCGCATGATCCGGCGCGCCGGCGCGAAGGGCGGCCGGCCGCAAACGGGCTGGCCCACGCCAACATGAACGCCCAGGCGAGCGTAAAAAAAAGACCGGGGCCGGCCTGCGATTTCATCATACCGAAATCGCCGACCGGCCCCGGTTGGGGCACCTCAATCGTGCGGGGTGCGTGCGCCGGGTCAGCGCGCCGCGGTCTGCTGCCCCGGCTCGATCCAGCCGCCGCCGAGTACGCGGTACAGCACCACCTGGTTCTGCAGGCGCGCCAGGTTGGCTTCGATCGACTGCTGCTGGGCGGTGAACAGCGAGCGCTGGGCGTCCAGCAGGTCGAGCTGGCTGGAGATGCCGTTGCGGTACTGCAGGTCGGACAGCTTGAAGCGGTCGGCCTCGGCCTGCGCCACCGCCTGCTGCGCGCGCAGCTGGGCGGCGTAGGTCGCCTGGCCGGCCAGCGCGTCGGCGACTTCGCGGAACGCGGTCTGGATGCTCTTCTCGTACTGCGCCACCGAGATGTCACGCTGGGCGCGTGCGCTCTCGAGGCCGGCGCGGTTGCGGCCGAAGTCGAAGATCGGCAGCACCACCGACGGCGCGAAGCTCCAGCCCAGGCCGTTGCTGGTCAGGTTGGAGAGCTGGTTGCTGATGCCGCCGGCTTCGCCCGTCAGCGTGATGCGCGGGAAGAAGTTGGCGCGCGCCGCGCCGATGTCGGCGTTGGCGGCGACCAGCTGCTGCTCGGCCGAACGCACGTCCGGACGGGTCGCCAGCAGGTCCGACGGCAGCCCGGCCGGCAGGTCCGGCAGGTTGGTGTCGGCCAGCGTCAGGCCTTGCGGCAGGTTGTCCGGAATCGGCTGGCCGATCAGCAGCGTCAGCAGGTTCAGGTCCTGAGCGCGCTGGCGCTGGGCCTGGGCCAGCGTGGTGCGGGCCTGCTCGACCAGCGAGACCGCCTGGTCGAGTTCGAGGCGCGAAGCGACGCCGTTGTCGAAGCGCAGCTGGGTCAGGCGCAGCGAATCCTCGCGCGTCTTCAGGGTCTGCTGGGTCAGGTCGAGCAGCTCCTGGTCGGCCAGGAAGGTCAGGTAGGTGTTGGCCACCTGCGAGATCAGGCTGATCTGCACCGTCTTGCGCGACTCCTCGGTGGCCAGGAACTGCGCCTGGGCTGCTTCGGTCAGGTTGCGCAGGCGCCCGAACAAGTCCAGCTCGAAGCTCGACACGGCCAGGCCAGCCGAGTAGGTGCTCGAGATCGGCGCATCGTGGCCGGCCTTGACGCGGTTGGCGCTGGCGCCCAGGCCGATCGCGGGGAACTGGCCGGCGCGCTGGATCTGGTAGGCGGCGCGCGCCTGCTCGATGTTCAGCACGGCCACGCGCAGGTCGCGGTTGTTGTTCAACGCCAGCGTGATCAGCTGCTGCAGGCGCTGGTCGGTGAAGAAGTGCTGCCAGGCGATGCTGGCCGGCGCCTGGGGCGCGACCGGGTTACCGCTGTTGACGGTACCTTCCACGGTCGGGAATGCGCCCGCGACCGGCGCCGCCGGACGTTCGTACTTCGGCGCCAGATTCACACAGCCGGCCAGGACCAGGGCCATGGTCAGCGGGAGCAGGGAAGAGAGTCGTTTCATGGTGGTCATCAGGTTTTGGATTCAGCAATTCTCTCTTGTTCGTCATGGGTGTTCAAGTCTTGCTGCCGCTTGCTGCCCTTGAAAAAGCTGCGAATGACAACAAAGAACGCCGGCACGAAGAACACGCCGAGCAGGGTCGCGGTGATCATGCCGCCCATCACGCCGGTGCCGATCGCGCGCTGCGAAGCCGCGCCGGCGCCGCTCGCCACCACCAGCGGCAGTACGCCGAGGATGAAGGCCAGCGAGGTCATGATGATCGGGCGGAAGCGCAGGTGCGCCGCTTCCAGCGCGGCCTCGAACGGCGACTTGCCCTGCGCCTGCAGGTCTTTCGCGAACTCGACGATCAGGATCGCGTTCTTCGCCGCCAGGCCGATCACGGTGATCAGGCCGACCTTGAAGTACACGTCGTTCGGCATGCCGCGCATGGTCGCGGCCAGCAGCGAGCCGAGCACGCCGAGCGGCACCACCAGCAGCACCGAGACCGGGATCGACCACGATTCGTACAGCGCGGCCAGGGCCAGGAACACCGCCAGCAGCGCGAAGGCGATCAGCACGAAGATGGTCGAGCCGGCCAGGATTTCCTCGCGCGACTGGCCGGTCCATTCGTAGGCGAAGCCGGCCGGCAGCTGGGCCGCCATCTTCTGCATCTCGGCCAGCGCGTCGCCGGTCGAGTGGCCCGGAGCGGCGTCGCCGGTGATGCTCATCGCCGGATAGCCGTTGTAGCGCGTGGTCTGCATCGGACCGGTGACCCAGCGCGTCGTGGCGAAGGCCGACATCGGCACCGGCTGGCCCTTGGTGTTCAGGGCGTTGATCTTCAGCAGGTCTTCCGGCTGCATGCGGTCGCGCGCATCGGCCTGCACGATCACGCGCTGCAGGCGGCCGGCGTTCGGGAAGTCGTTCACGTATGCCGAACCAATCGAGGTCGACAGCGCGGTATTGATCGCGTCGAACGTGACGCCCAGGGCTTGCGCCTTGTCGCGGTCGATGTCCAGGCGCAGCTGCGGCGCGTCTTCCAGGCCTTCCGGACGGATGCCGGTCAGGACCGGGTTCTTCATCGCCATTCCCAGCATCTGGTTACGCGCCTGCAGCAGGGCGTCGTGGCCGAGGCCGCCGCGGTCCTGGAGACGGAACGAGAAACCGGTGCCGCGGCCCAGTTCGGGGATCGGCGGCGGGCTCACCACGAAGATGAACGAGTCGCGCAGCGCGCCCATGTGCATGGTCACGCGGTTGGCGAAGTCCTGCGCGGCCTGGCCGGCGCCCTTGCGGTCTTCCCAGGATTTCAGCGGGATGAAGGCGAGACCCATGTTCTGGCCCTGGCCCGAGAACGAGAACCCGGTCACGGCCACCATGTCGGCCACTTCGGGCTGCTTGAGCACGTAGTTTTCCATGGCTTTGAGGACGGCGTCGGTACGCTCGGCGGTGGCGCCCGGCGGCAGCTGGATGTTGGCGATCACGTAGCCCTGGTCTTCGTTCGGCAGGAACGAGTTCGGCATGCGCGCGAAGATCAGGCCGACCAGGCCGATCAGCAGCACGAACACGACGAAGGCGCGGCCGGTGCGCTTGAGGATCTTGCCGACGATGCCTTCATAGCGCTTGGCGCCGGTGCTGAAGGTGCGGTTGAACCAGCCGAAGAAGCCGCGCTTCTCCATGTGGTGGCCGGCTTCGACCGGCTTGAGCAGGGTGGCGCACAGCGCCGGCGTCAGCGACAGCGCCAGGAAGGCCGAGAACGCGATCGAGGACACCATCACCGCCGAGAACTGGCGGTAGATGTTGCCGACCGAACCGGCGAAGAAGGCCAGCGGCACGAACACCGAGATCAGCACCACGGTCACGCCGATGATCGCGCCGGAGATCTGGCCCATCGCCTTGCGGGTTGCAGGCAGCGGCGCCAGGCCTTCCTCGGACATGATGCGCTCGACGTTCTCCACCACCACGATGGCGTCGTCGACCACGATACCGATCACCAGCACCATGCCGAACATGGTCAGCACGTTGATCGAGAAGCCCAGCGCGAACAGGGTCGCGAACGAGCCGAGCAGGGCGACCGGGACCACGATGGTCGGGATCAGGGTGTAGCGGATGTTCTGCAGGAAGATGAACATCACGATGAACACCAGGATGATCGCTTCGACCAGGGTTTCCACCACCTGGCTGATCGAGACCTGGATGAACTTGGTCGAGTCGTACGGGATGTCGTAGCGCATGCCCTTCGGGAAGTACTTCTGCAGCTCGGCCATGCGCGCCTTGATCAGGTTCGCGGTTTCGAGCGCGTTACCGGACGGCGACAACTGCACGCCGATACCGGTCGCGACCTTGCCGTTCAGGCGCGTCGACGTCGAATAGGCCTGGCCGCCGATCTCGATGCGCGCCACGTCCTTCAGGCGCACGGTCGAGCCGTCCGGGTTGGCGCGCAGCACGATGTTGCCGAACTGCTCGATGGTGCTGAGCTGGCCGGTCACGACCACGGTCGCGGTGATCTGCTGGCCCTGCGCCAGCGGCAGGTCGCCGATCGTACCCGAAGCCACCTGGGCGTTCTGGGCGCGGATCGCGTTGTTGACGTCGTTCGGCGACATGTTGAAGCCGACCAGCTTGGCCGGATCGATCCAGATGCGCATCGCCCTTTCGGTGCCGAACAGCTGGGCCTGGCCCACACCCTTGATGCGCTGGATCTCGGGCAGCACGTTACGCGAGGCATAGTCGCCCAGCGCCACGCTGTCCCAGTTCGGGTCGCTCGAGGAGAGGATGGTGAACAGCAGGAAGTTCGAACGCGATTTGTCCACGCGCACGCCCTGCTGGGTCACGGCCGCGGGCAGGCGCGGGGTCGCGCGCGACAGGCGGTTCTGGACGTCGACCTGGGCCAGGTCGGGGTCGGTGCCGGTCTCGTACGAGATCGTGATGGTGCCGGTGCCGTTGGCCTGGCTGGTCGACTCCATGTAGATCATGCCGGGCGAGCCGTTCATCTCGCGCTCGATCACCGAGATGACCGAGTCGTCGAGGGTCTGGGCCGAGGCGCCCGGATAAGCGACGCTGACGACGATCGACGGCGGCGCCACGGTCGGATATTGCGCGATCGGCAGCTGCTTGATGGCGACGCCGCCAAGCACCATGATGAACAGCGCGATCACCCAGGCAAAAATTGGGCGGTCAATAAAAAAACGTGCCATTGACTAGAGTCCTATCGATTACTGGCGGGTGTTGCCCGGGCCGGCGGCGGCGCCAGCGGCTGGCGAACCGGCTTGCGGCGTGTTCGACGACGGGCCGACGGTGGTGGCCTTGGCGCCGCTCACGTTCGGCGCCGCGGCGGCGTTGCCGGCGCTGGCCGTGGCCGAGTTGTCGTTCTGCGGGGTCCAGGCGACCGGCTGCACCGGGGTGCCCGGAGGCAGCATCTGCAGTTTCTGGAAGCCGTCCACCATGACCTTCTCGCCTTCCTGCAGGCCGCCGGTGACGACCCAGTTGCTGCCGTTCTGCGAGGCGATCTTGACCGGACGCGGGACCGGCTTGTTGTCGGCGCCGATCACCATCAGGGTGTCGCCCTGGGCGCCGCCGCGGGTGACGGCCTGCTGCGGCACCAGGATGGCCGACGGGACTTCGCTCTGCGCCAGGCGCACGCGCACGTACTGGCCCGGCAGCAGATCCTGGTCCGGGTTGGCGATCTGGGCGCGCAGGGTCACCTGGCCGCTGGTCGGGTCGACGGTGATGTCGGAGAACAGCAGCTTGCCCTGGCGGCCGAGGTCGGTGCCGTCGTCGCGCACGACCGTGACCGGGACGCCCGAGGTCATGCCCTTGTCGGCGGCGTTCTTGCGCAGGCGCTGCAGGTCGGCGGCCGATTCGGTGATGTTCAGGAAGACCGTGTCGGTCTGCTGGATCAGCGCCAGCTGGGTCGCTTCGGTGGCCGAGACCAGCGCGCCTTCGGTGACCAGGGCGCGGCCGATGCGGCCGCTGATCGGGGCGTACACGTTCGAGTAATCGACGTTGATCTTGGCGATGCGCGCCTGGGCCTGGGCCGAGTTGACGTCGGCGGCGGCCTGCTTGGCGGTGGCGACCGCGTTGGTGTAGTCCTGGGCGCTGATCGCCTGGGCCTGCACCAGCGGCTTGTAGCGCTCGGCGGTGGCGTTGGCGGACGCTTGCACGGCCTGGGCGCGGACCACTGCGGCGTTCGCGGCGTTCAGCTGGGCCTGGTAAGGCTCGGGGTCGATCTGGAACAGGGACTGGCCCTGCTTGACTATGCTGCCCTCGGTAAACAGGCGCTTGAGCACCACGCCGTTGACGCGGGCGCGGACTTCGGCCACGCGCACGGCTTCGACGCGCGCAGGCAGTTCGGACTCGAGCGCGACCGATTGGACTTTGGCGGTGATCACGCCGACTTGCGGCGGCGGCATCTTGCCGCCGGGGCCGCCAGGTGCGCCGCCGGCCGGGGCGGCGTCCTTGTGGCCGCAGGCCGACAGCAGGGCGACGGCCACCAGGGTGCTCGCGGCGACCTTGGTCAAGGAGAGGGAAGAAGAGTGGGCAGAGCGCATTAAATGGCTTCCTTCAGTTATAGATAGTACAAAACCGCCCGGCGGCGCTACGCTGGCGTCGCAAACGGTTTTATCGCTGGCTTTTGAACAAACCCGGATATACTATCATGAGTGTATGTTTAGGGTTTGAACCCCGCGAAAAAGGAGAGGCCGGCTGATGGCCCGTAGAACCAAAGAAGAAGCAGCCGCCACGCGCGACAATATTTTGGATGCTGCTGAGCAATTATTTGTCGAGCAAGGCGTGTCACGTACGACGTTGCAGCATATAGCAACCGCTGCCGGCGTGACGCGCGGTGCGATCTATTGGCATTTCGACGACAAGGGTGCGCTGTTCAACGCGATGATGGACCGCGCAACGCTGCCGCTCGAAGCAGAACTGCAGCTGCTCGACCAGTCCGAATCGGCCGACCCGCTGGCCGACCTGCGCGATTATCTGCTGGCGGTACTGCGCCGCACCGTTGACGATCCGGGCGCGCGGCGTGTGTTCGAGATCGCCACCTTGAAGGTCGAGTTCGTCGACGAGATGGACGCGGTGCGCCGGCGCCGCCAGTACAGCCTGAGCAACTGGATGGCGCGCGCCGAGCGGCGCATCCGCCTGGCCGCCGACAAGGGCCTGATCGAGCTCTGCGCCGATCCGCGCACGCTGGCGCTGGCGATGTGGACCATGATCGACGGGCTGATCCGCTCGTGGATGTTCGATCCCGCCAGCTTCGACCTGCTGCAGCTGGGCCAGTGCGTGATCGATCCTTATATAGAAGGGCTGCGCGCCGGCAAGCGCGCAGCCCCGGCGGTCACGCTGCCGGACGGCCCAGGCCGAGCCGGGCGAAGCTGACCAGCGCGCCGATCAGCGCCAGCGCCGCCGCGATGGCGAGCGCATCGAAGGTGCCGCGCAGCGGCGACAGCACCAGGCACCACGCCACCAGCGCCGCGCCGAGCGCCTGGCCGGACAGGCGTGCGGTGGCGACGATGCCGCTGGCCCCGCCCGCGCGCTCGCGCGGGGCGCTGCCCATGATCGCTTTCATGTTCGGCGCCTGGAAGAAGCCGAAGCCGACCCCGCACAAGGCCATGCGCCAGGCGATGTCGAGCGCGCCTGCCTGCGCCGGCATCACCAGCAGCGCCAGCATGCCGCCGCACAGCGCCAGCAGGCCGATGCCGCCCAGCAGCCCGGAGTGATAGCGGTCGCTCAGGCGCCCGGCCAGCGGTCCCATGACGCCGACCATGACCGGCCACGGTGTCAGCAGGAAGCCGGTCTCGACCGGCGAACGGCCGAGCGTGGCTTCGAAGTGGAAGGGCAGGGCGACGAACGCCAGGCTCTGGACCGCGAAGGTGCACACCGCGGTCAGCGCCGACAGCGCGAACAGCGGCCGCGCCAGCAGGTCGGTGGGAAAGATCGGCGCCGCCTGGCCGCGCTGGCGCCGCAGCAGCAAGGCGAAGCAGGCCAGCGTGGCCAGCGTTTCCAGGCCCAGGCGGGCCGCCGAGGCGCCGTGGGCGGCGTCGCCGAGCAGCAGGATCAGCAGGCCGAAGGCGAGCGCGTTGTACAGCGCCGCCTTGCGGTCCAGCGCATGCGGTGAGCGGTCGTTGTCCGGCAGGACGCGCCGCGCCAGCACCCAGGCCACGGCGCCCAGCGGCACGTTGATCGCAAACAGCCAGGGCCAGGACGCGAACGACAGGATCAGCGAGGCCAGTGTCGGCCCGACCGCGAACGCGACCGCCACGATCAGCGCATTCACGCCGAAGCCCTGGCCCTGCAGGCGCGCAGGGTAGATGGCGCGCAGCAGCGCCGTGTTGACGCCCATGATCGCGCTGCCGCCGATGCCCTGCAGCAGGCGCGCGGCGACCAGCGACGGCAAGTCCCAGGCCAGCGCGCAGCCGAGCGAGGCCAGGGTGAACAGCGCCAGGCCGGCCGTGGCGACGCGCCGGTAACCGATGCTTTCGCCGAGCGCCGCGAACGGCAGCAGCGTGGCGACCATCGCCAGCTGGTAGATGTTGACGATCCAGACCGAGGCGGCGGCGCCGGCGTGCAACTGCTGCGCCAGCGCCGGCAGCGCGGTGTTGGCGATCGCCGTGTCGAGCGAGGCCATCGAGACCCCGGTCATCAGCGCCGCCATCGCCCACAGGCGGCGCGCCGGCGGCAGGCCGTCGGCGTGTTCCTGCACGTGCGCCGGCCCCGGCGCGAGGTGAGCTGCGATCATGATCAATCCCTGGCGACGCCGGACGGACCGATGCGCTCGGCGTTGGGCAGGTCCGAAATGCGGATGCGGATCAGGTGGCGCTTTTCGTCATCGTAGGTGGTGCGGCCATGCAGCATATGGTGGTTGTCGACCAGCAGCAGGGTGTCGGTGGCCAGCTGGTGCACGAAGCGCGGCGCGGCATGCTCGGCGGCGTGGTTCATGAGCGCGATCGCATCGCGCAGCTCGGGCGTGTCGAGGTCGGGACGCGCGGCCAGGCCCTTCATGATCGAATCGTAGCGCCAGCGTATGGTGCAGCGCGCGCCCGGACGGCGCGCCGGTCCGAACACGGTGGCGGTGAACACCTCGACCTGCTCGTCGCCGGCGGCGTAGATGGCGGGCACGCGGAACGGCACCGGGGTCGTGCTCAGCAGCTCGAAGGCGGCGCGGCCGGCCGGACTGGCCTGCAGCGTCTGGTAAATTTCCTCGACGCCCACCAGCAGCGATTGGCCGCCATTGCAGCGCGCCGCCGCCACCACGTACAGGATGAACTGCTCTTCCGGCATCGGATAGAACGAGGAGTCGGTGTGCATGTCGGCATTGCCGACCCGCTCGGAAAACGTGGTGAAGCGCGCGCCGCCTTCGGCCACCGGACGCGCCTTGACGTCCCAGGCCACGCGGCCGGTGCGCTGGTCGGTCGAGGTCGGATAGCCGAGCATGAGCGTCAGCGCATACAGGACGCCGTTGCGCCGGTCTTCCGGCAGATCCTGCAGGCCGAGATCGCGCAGCACGACGGCATGCGCATTCAGGCCGCGCAGGCCTTCGGTCAAATGGGCCAAAGTTGGCACTTTGGACAATTCCTTGCGCAAGGCAATTTCTTCCGGGTGCGCGTAAAAGCCATTGTCATTGAAGCCATCAAAATGCTTGGACAGGATATCGAGAATCGTATCGAGATCGCGGCCCCAGGAAAATGATGATTTTGCAAATGCAATATTGTCTTTATATTCAATCAAAGAGAGCATTGTTAATTCCAATTTAGTTGCAAGAGTAAAAAGCAAAAGTCCTAATTACGAACCCTTTACAGTGCCCCCCAGTTGTAATTACGCCTCGTTTGTTTCGCAAATGTCGCGAAACTTCAACAAGCGCGCAGACCGCTTCTCATAGAGCCGGCTTGTCCTGTATTATAGTTGATGTACGGCAACATTGTGCCATGTTGCTGAAATTCGACAACGTTTACAGAAAATGAAAACTTCATCCCGATTATCTTTGGCAGGAAAACTAGGCAGTACGTTTGCAGCGGTAATTGCGCTGGCAGTCATTGTTGGCACGGTGGCAATTTGGCAATTGGCACAAGTAAATGACACGTCGATGAAATTGTCGTCGCATTGGATGCCGAGTATTCGTGTTATCGAAGACATCAAATCCCAGATCGCCCGTATTCGTACGCGTGAATTGCAATATGTGCTTTCCAGCGATCAGGCCGAGATGGATAAATACGACCAGGTCATCGCCAAGGACCTGGAAGATCTGAAGAAGATGCAGGACGACTACGTCAAGCTGCAGGTCACGCCACAGGAAAAGGAGATGTATGCGCAGCTCCAGGAGATGTGGGCGCGCTACATGGCCGAGGACGCCAAGATCCGCAGCGCCGGGCGCGCCAACGATGACGACCGCGCCAAGACCCTGCTGCGCGGCGAATCGAACAAGCTCGTGGTGGCCATGCGCGCGCACGTCGACAAGATCGTCGACATGTACACCGATGGCGGCCAGGCCGCCGCGGTCGAGGGCAACCAGCGCTACACCTCGTCGCGCGTCTGGATCCTCGGCCTGGTGCTGGGCAGCGTCGTACTGGGTGCGGCCGGCGCCTTTGCGATCACGCGCTGGCTGATGCGCGGCCTGGGCGGCGAGCCTGACTATGCCACCGAGATCGTCTCGCGCATCGCCGCGGGCGACTTGTCGGTGCAGGTCGAAACCCGCGCCGGCGACCGCTCCAGCCTGCTGTTCGCGATGAAATCGATGCGCGACAACCTGGCCAACATCGTCGGCGACGTGCGCGGCGCCACCGGCACCATCGCCCAGGCCTCGAGCGAGATCGCGGGCGGCAACCTCGACCTGTCCTCGCGCACCGAGCAGCAGGCCAGTTCGCTCGAAGAAACCGCCGCCTCGATGGAGCAGCTGACCGCCACCGTGCGCCAGAACGCCGAGCACGCGGCCCAGGCCAACAGCCTGGCCGACAGCGCCGCCGGCGTCGCGCAAAAGGGCAGCAGCGTGGTCGCCCAGGTGGTCGACACGATGGGTGTGATCCACTCCTCCTCGCGCAAGGTGGTCGACATCATCGGCGTGATCGACGGCATTGCCTTCCAGACCAATATCCTGGCCCTGAACGCGGCGGTCGAAGCGGCGCGTGCCGGCGAGCAGGGCCGCGGCTTCGCCGTGGTCGCGACCGAGGTGCGCAACCTGGCCCAGCGCTCGGCGGCGGCGGCCAGGGAAATCAAGGAGCTGATCGGTAACTCGGTGCAGCAGGTCGAAGCCGGCAATGAACTGGTGTCGCAGGCTGGCGATACCATGGCCGAGGTGCTGCAAAGCGTGCAGCGCATGCACGCGATCATGACCGAGATCAGCTCGGCGAGCCGCGAGCAGAGCGCCGGCATCGAGCAGGTCAACCAGGCGATTTCGCAGATGGACCAGGTCACCCAGCAGAACGCCGCCCTGGTGCAGCAGGCCGCGGGCACCGCCCAGGACCTGCAGGAACAGGCGGGCGCGCTGGAACAGCTGGTCAGCGTGTTCCGCCTGGAGCAGGGTGGCCACGGTGCGTCCGCACTGGCGCCCGCGCGCGCGGGGCAGGCGCGCACGCCCGCGCTGGGCTACGCCTGATCCAGGCTTGATGTACGCCTGAAGCCGGGCGCCTGAGCGAAGGTTCAGGCGCCCGGCTTTTTTTATTCGTTGTCCACGGCGGCCGGTCTGCGTTTTAATGAGGGCATGAGGACGCCAGCCATTCCTTGCGAGTTGTCAAAGCGGCTGGCGCATGTGGCCGCTCACATGACCCTATCCACCGCCGTGTACGATGCGCCTGCGAGTCCTGGCGCACGGGTGCTCTGCGCTACGCTGTTCGGCAGCCCCATCGGCTTGTGCGCGCGCGACGCTTGATCAACGACTGTCATCGAAAGGAACCGCCATGCATGCAACCCAGTCCTTCCTCGAACGGCTTGCCTTGCGCCACCCGATCATCCAGGCGCCGATGGCCGGCGTGTCGACGCCGAAGATGGCGGCCGCGGTCGCCGGTGCCGGTGCGCTCGGTTCGCTCGGGCTGGGGGCCGGCACTGCCGCCCACGCCCGCGCGCTGATCGAGGAGACGCGCGCCCTGAGCCGCGGGCAGCTCAACCTGAACCTGTTCTGTCACGCGCCGGCCGCACGCGACGGCGCGCGCGAAGCGGCCTGGCTGGCGCACGTGGCGCCGCTGTTCGCGGAGGCTGGCGCGCAGCCGCCCGCCGCGCTGGATGAAATCTACCAATCCTTCAACCAGGACGAGGCGATGTTCCGCACCGTGCTGGAGGCGCGCCCGAGCGTGGTCAGCTTTCACTTCGGCCTGCCGTCGAGCGAACGCATCGCCGCTTTCCACGACGCCGGCGTGTTCACGATGGCGACCGCGACCAACTTGCAGGAGGCGCGCGCGATCGAGGCGGCAGGCGTCCAGGCCATCGTCGCCCAGGGTTTTGAAGCCGGCGGGCACCGCGGCATGTTCGACCCGGAAGCGACCGACGAGCGCCTGAGCACGGCGGTGCTGGTGCGGCTGCTGGTCAAACAGACCCGCTTGCCGGTCGTGGCCGCCGGCGGCGTGATGGATGGCGCCGGTGTCCGGGCGATGCTGGACCTGGGCGCGGCGGCGGCGCAGCTGGGCACCGCCTTCATCCTGTGCCCGGAATCGGCGGCGAGCGGCGCCTACCGCGCCAACCTGAAGAGCGAGCGCGCCTGCGCCACGCGCATGACGGCCGCGATCTCGGGGCGGCCGGCGCGCGGCATGTTCAACCGCCTGATCGCGCACGGCGACGCGCCCGGCAGCCCGCCGGCGGCAGCGTACCCGGTGGCCTACGACGCGGCCAAGCAGCTGCACGCGGCCGCATCGAAGTCCGGCAACCACGAATTCGCGGCGCAGTGGGCGGGTCAAGGGGCGCCGCTGGCGCGCGAGATGGGGGCGGGGGCGCTGGTGCGGCTGCTGGCCGAGGAGCTGCAGGGATAAACAGCGCGCGTCGGCCGCCTGGCAAAACAAAACGGCGGCTCGCGGCCGCCGTTCTTCATCGGGTGAACACGCCGATCACAGCATTTCTTCGATCATCTTGCGCAGCTTGGCCGAGTCGGCGCAGAAGGCGCGGATGCCTTCGGCCAGCTTCTCGGTTCCCATCGCATCTTCGTTCAGCATGAAGCGGAAGGTCTTTTCGTCGATCGCGATCTTTTGAACGTCGTCACCGGCGTCGGCGCTCAGCTTGCGCTCGACCGCGCCTTCGGTGTCGGCCAGCTTTTGCAGCAGGTCCGGCGAGATGGTCAGCAGGTCGCAGCCGGCCAGTTCCAGGATCTGCGAGGTGTTGCGGAAGCTCGCGCCCATCACTTCGGTCTTGTAGCCGAACTTGCGGTAGTACTGGTAGATGCGCTTGACCGACTGCACGCCCGGATCGTCGGCGCCTTGATAATCGGTGCCGGTCGATTTCTTGTACCAGTCGTAGATGCGGCCGACGAACGGCGAGATCAGCTGCACGCCCGCTTCGGCGCAGGCCACGGCCTGGCACAGCGAGAACAGCAGGGTCAGGTTGCAGCGGATGCCTTCTTTTTCCAGGATCTCGGCGGCGCGGATGCCTTCCCAGGTCGAGGCGATCTTGATCAGGACGCGCTTGCGGTCGATGCCGGCCTTTTCGTACAGCGCGATCAGCTCGCGGCCCTTGGCCACCGTCGCTTCGGTGTCGAACGACAGGGCGGCGTCGATCTCGGTCGAGACGCGGCCCGGTACGTACTTCAGGATCTCGGTGCCGAAGGCGATCAGCAGGCTGTCGATGATCGCGTCGATCGAGGCGCCGTTGGCGTCGGCGACGGCCTTTTCCAGCAGCGGACGGTATTCCGGCTTCTGCACGGCTTTCAGGATCAGCGACGGGTTGGTGGTCGCGTCCTGCGGCGCGTAGGCCTTGATCGACTGGAAGTCACCGGTGTCGGCGACCACGGTGGTGTACTGCTTGAGCTGTTCGAGTTGGTTCATGGTGCGTGCAAGGTAGTGGGAATCCGAATCCCGTGATTGTAACGCCGCGCGCGTTTCGGGCCGCAATTTCGCTGCCTCAGTTGGAAAGCGCATCCCGGCATACGGCGCGGCGAGCCAATGTAGAACTCGACGCTGCGGTCGAGCTCGAGCACCGCCAGCGTCAGGTGATTCAGTCCGGTCAGCAATCGGTGGCGGCGACGAACGCCGCGACCATCGCTTCCAGGCCGGCCTTGTCTTCGGGCGAGAAGCGGTCGAGGGTCGGGCTGTCGATGTCGAACACGCCGACCAGCTTGCCGTCCTTGATCACCGGCAGCACGATTTCCGAGTTCGAGGCCGAGTCGCAGGCGATGTGGCCGGGGAAGGCGTGCACGTTTGGCACGACGATGGTTTCGCGCTTGACGGCGGTGGTGCCGCACACGCCGCGCCCGAACGGGATGCGCGCGCAGGCCGGCTTGCCCTGGAACGGGCCGACCAGCAGGTCCTGGCCTTCGCCTTTCTTGCTCGGCACGGTCAGGTAAAAGCCGGCCCAGTTCAGGTCGGAGAGGGTGTCGTAGACCAGGGCCGAGAACTGCGAAGCGTTGGCGGTGAGGTCGCGCTCGCCTTCGAGGACGCTGGCGACCTGGCGCACCAGCAGGTCATAGTCGGGACGGGTGCTGCGTTCGGGATTGATGTGCATGATGGATGAGCGGTCGATGTTGCCGGGTTGCTGTTGATGGTTAAGCCAAGCGCCTATTGTAAGGGAGCGGCGAGCCGTGCGCTCGGCCGGGCGCGGCGCGCCTACAATCGGCTGCCCAGCCTTTGGCGACAACGCCGCGGAGATGCCATGAGCAACGCAACCCAGCCGATCGAGCCGTCGATCGAGCCATTTCGCATCGCCATTCCGGATGCCGACCTGATTGAGCTGCGCCAGCGCCTCGCGCGCGTACGTCTTGCCCCCGGCCTGCAGGAGCAGGGCTGGCACCAGGGCGTCAACCCCGGCTTCCTGTACGGCCTGCTCGACTACTGGGCGCGCGATTTCGACTGGCGCACCCAGGAAGCGCGCCTGAACGCCTTGCCGCAGTACCTCGCGCAATTGAAAGGGCGCACGATCCACTTCGTGCACCAGCCGGGCAAGGGTCCGGCGCCGCTGCCGCTGGTGCTGACGCATGGCTGGCCGGGCTCGTTCATCGAGTTCGAAAAGCTGATCCCGCTGCTGGCCGACCCGGGTGCGCACGGCGCCGATCCGGCTGACGCCTTCCACGTGGTCGTCCCGTCGCTGCCCGGCTACGCCTTTTCGCCGAGCGACGGCCACAAGGGCACCGGCACTTACGAGACGGCGGCGCTGTGGGCGGCCCTGATGACCCAGCTGGGCTACGAGCGCTTCGGCGCCCAGGGCGGAGACCTCGGCTCGAACCTCAGCAGCTGGCTCGGCATCCGCTTCCCCGAGCGCCTGATCGGGATGCACCTGAACTACATCCCGACCTCGTACCAGCCACCGCTGGGCGACGGGCAGCCGCCCCTCACGCCCGAGGAACAGGCATGGAAGAAGCGCCAGGACGCATGGAAGGAGGAAGAGGGCGCGTACCGGCGCATGCATGCGACCAAGCCCTACACGGCGGCGGCCGGACTGAACGATTCGCCGGCCGGGCTGGCCGCCTGGATCGCCGAGAAATTCCACGCCTGGAGCGACGACTTCGACAAGTCGATTTCGCTCGACACGCTGCTCACCGACATCAGCCTGTACTGGTTCACGCAAACCATCTTTTCGTCGTTCCAGATGTATGTCGAAGACAGCGCGCGTCCGGTCAAGCCGGAAGGCCGGGTGCAGCCGCCGATCGGCGTGGCGGCCTTCCCCTCTGAAATCCCGATGCCGCCGCGCAGCTGGGCCGAGCGCTGCTTCGACGTGCGGCGCTGGACCGAGATGCCGGCCGGCGGCCACTTCGCCGCGCTCGAGCAGCCGCAACGGCTGGCCGAGGAAATCCGCGCCTTCTTCCGGCCCTTGCGCGAAGCCTGAACCGCCTGCGAATTTGCCGAACCTGCCACCATGCGGCGCGTCTAATCCACGGATCATCCCCATCCATGGAAGGAGACGTCATGAAGAAGTTCGCTCTTGCGCTCGCTGTCGGCGCATTCGCAATGGGCAGGTTCGGCACGGCCCAGGCCCAGTGGTACAACCAGCCGGCCAACCCGTCGCGCTACTACTTCGGCCTGGCCGCCTCCTCGGCCGACACCGATTTCAAGGTGCCCGGCGTCGCACGGACCGGCGATACCAACTGGGAAACGTCCTGGAAGGCGTTCGTCGGCGCCGACTACGATCCCTGGGTCGGCGCCGAGCTGGGCTACATCGACACCCGTACCGATGACTTCACCTACGCCGCCAACGGCGTCAACGGCCGGGTCGGCAGCCGCGGCTACAACATCTACCTGGCCGCCAAGGGCCGCTATCCGATGCCGATGTTTCCGCAGGCGGAAGTGTTCGGCAAGCTGGGCGTCGAATACAGCCGGCGCAAGCTCGACGCCGGTCCTTTCCTGGCCTCGAGCACCGACGACAACATCGGTCCCTATGTCGGCGTCGGCGCGCTGTGGAACTTCACGCCGCAGTGGGCCGTGGTGGCCGAGTACGAGCGTTTCGGGCGCAGCAAGAACATCGGCGCCAGCGCCGACGTGCTGACGGTGGGGTTGCGCTTCAATTTCCCGACCTCGTTGCGCTGACGACGCCGGCCCGTCGCACGGGCGCACGCGAAGTTCAGCGCGCGTCCCGCCTTGCGGTCGACCAGCGACAAGGGCAGCACGGTGTCGTTCGAGGATTATGCCGTCGCGCTGGTCGACGAGATCGAGCGGCCGGCGCACGTGCGCCAGCGCTTCACGGTCGGCTATTGATCAGCCGCTCAGTTACCCGATAAAGGAATCGAACTGCATGTCGAATTCCTGCAGCGCCTTCTGCGCGTTCTGCATCTTCTTGCGGAACTCGGGACCGCGCTGCAGCGCCAGGCCGACCGCCAGCACGTCGATCACGACCAGGTAGGCCAGGCGCGCGGAGATCGGCGTGTACGGGTCGGTGGCGAACACCAGGTCGATCGGGATCAGCAGGCTGGCCATGTCGGCCAGCTGTGTGCCCGACGGCGCCAGCACGATCACCTCTGCGCCGCCGCGGCGCGCCAGCTTGGCCGAGCGCACCAGCGCCGGGTTGTTGCCGCGCTGCGAGATCGCGACCAGCGCGTCGCCTTCGCGCAGCAGCGCCGCGGCGATCGAGTGGATGGTCGGATCGGTGTAGGCGACGGTCGGCACGCCCGAGCGGAAGAATTTATGTTGCGCGTCGGCGGCCACGAAGCCCGAGGTGCCCTGGCCGTAGATCTCGATCTTGTTGGCGCGCGCCAGGATGTCGAGCGCCTGTTGGATCAGCTCGGGTTTGATGTTGTTGCGCAGGTCGAGCAGGGTGTTGATCGAGCGGCTGCAGATTTTATTGACGAGGTCGGCGGCCAGGTCGTCCTGGGCCGGCTGCTCGCTGGCGCCGGGCAGGGCCAGCGCCAGACCTTGCGCCAGTTTCAGCTTGAACTCATGCCAGCCGTCGTAGCCGAGCGTGCGGCAAAAGCGCACCACGGTCGGCTCCGACACCTGGGCGTTGCGCGCCAGGGCGGTGATGTTCTGGCTGACCGTCGCGCCGGGCGCGGCCAGCACCGCGAGCGCGACCTTGCGCTCCGACTTGGAGAGCGAGTCGAGCTGGGTGCGGATGGAATCGAGCAGCACGTTCTGGGGGCTCCGGTCAGTCTTCCGGCAGCGCTTCTTCGCGCCACTGCAGGCCGTCGCGGCCGATCAGGGCGGATGCCGCGGCCGGACCCCAGGTGCCCGAGCTGTACGGCGCCGGGGTGGTGTCGTCCTGTTCCCAGTGGTCCAGGATCGGCTCGACCCATTCCCACGCCGCTTCCAGCTCGTCGCCGCGCATGAACAGGGTCAGCTGGCCGCGCAGGACGTCCAGCAGCAGGCGCTCGTAGGCTTCCATGCGCGGCGACTTGAACTGCTCGCGGAAGTCGAGTTCGAGCTCGGCCTGCTTCAGGCGCATCGAGTCGCCCGGGGTCTTGGCCATCAGGTTCATCGACAGGCCTTCGTCCGGCTGCAGGCGGATCACCAGGCTGTTGGGCTGGAAGCTGGACGTCGGCTGGTTGAAGATCGAGTGCGGGATCTGCTTGAAGCGCACGACGATCTCGGCCAGACGGTCGGCCATGCGCTTGCCGGTGCGCAGGTAGAACGGCACGCCGGCCCAGCGCCAGGTGTCGATCTCGGCCTTCATCGCGACGAAGGTCTCGGTCTTGGAATGCTGCGGCGCGTTCGGCTCTTCGCGGTAGCCCGGCACCTGCTGGCCGTCGATGTAGCCGGCGCGGTACTGGCCGCGCACGATGTTCTGCGACAGCGTGGTCGGCGTGAAGCGCTTGAGCGAGCGCAGCACCTGCAGCTTGGCGTCGCGCACGGCGTCCGGCGAGATCGAGGCCGGCGGCTCCATCGCCACGATGCACAGCAGCTGCAGCAGGTGGTTCTGCAGCATGTCGCGCAACGCGCCCGAGGTGTCGTAGTAGCCGAGGCGGTTGCCGACGCCGAGCTTTTCGGCGATGGTGATCTGCACGTCGCTGATCCACTCGCGCCGCCACAGCGGCTCGAACAGGATGTTACCGAAGCGCAGCGCCAGCAGGTTCTGCACGGTCTCCTTGCCGAGGTAGTGGTCGATCCGGTAGATCTGCGATTCGGCGAAGACGCGGCCGACGTCGGCGTTGATCTGCTTGGCCGATTCGAGGTCGCGGCCGAGCGGCTTTTCCAGCACCACGCGCGAGGCCGGCGTGACCAGCCCGGCCTTGGCCAGGTTGTCGCAGATGCGCGCGAACAGGGCCGGCGGCGTGGCCAGGTAGTAGACCCGGGTCAGGCCGGTATCGGTCGAACGCGACATGCCGGTGTCCGGACGCAATGCATCGGCCAGCGCGCCGTAGCTGGCGGGGTTGCCGGCGTCCAGCTGCACCCAGGTGATGCGGGCGAGGAAATCGCGCCAGGCCCCCTCGTCCACGTTTTCCTTGATGTGCGGCTTCGAGTTCGTTTCGATCATGTGCAGGAAGGCTTCCTGTGACAGGTCTTCGCGTCCCACGCAGATGATGCGCGCGCTGGCCGGCAGGTCGTGCGCCACGTCGCGCGCATACATGGCGGGGAGCAGCTTGCGCATTGCGAGGTCGCCGCTGCCGCCGAAGAAAACGAGGTCGAAGTCGGAAATTGCCATGGTATCGGTCGAGAATAAGTTACTGTAAATTTACTACACGATTATCGATCGCGCAAGAAATTTTACTACGTGAGCTCACGGGTAAGAAGGGCGCAGGATGGCGAAGCGAGGTGATATGGTGCCACATCACCTTGCCAGCCGGCGCGCACAGGGGTGGCGCGTGCCGATGGCGGATATGGGTGTGCGGACCATTCAATGAAGTTGCCCGCAAACTGAATGAGCGGCCAAGGAAGACTTTAGAATACCAAACACCCGCTGAACGATTCAGCCAACTTGTTGCGTCGACCAGTTGAATCCAAGGCCAGGAGCGGACCTTCGATGTCCAACGACTCCGCTCGGTCCACAAGTGATTCTGGGATTTTTAAGGACTTTATGAAATGAGTGAAGTGGCTCGCGGAAACGTTTTGAAAGCGTATCTTGAGATTGACCCGCAGAGCCAAAGTTGCGGCAGGATCTGCCTATTTTTGGACGGTTTCAATTGGATCGAATTCGCTGGAGTGACCTTGAAGGACGGGTTCGTTTTGCCGTCACCGCTTGGGTGCAACTGCACAGTCACAGACATTTCTGATCGGAAGTGGGCACTCGCGGATTATGAAGTCAGCTTCGCATCCTCTTACTCGGATGAAGGTACTTTCTACGCGAAGCTCGTCAACCAACGTCAAACCATAGACTTGTAGAAAACCGCTGCTAGGACTTCGCCGAACTCATGCGCTCTACAAAGTTTGAACGTCTGCTTCGGGTCGGAAGCAGACGTAGTCGTACGTCTGGAATCGGCCAGAAGCGGTCGGTCGCCAAAAAACCAATCGAACGTAAAGCATTTCCGTGTAGCGCAGCCACGTCTGACCAAACGAGCAATATTTGGTGAGAGTTGACGCCATGAGTTCGCTATACAATTTCTTGCCGTGGCCGATGCTTACTAGCGTTCGGGACCATAGACAACTCAGCTAAGGACGATGCGATGACAGTCAAAAGTGTTCTACTCATGGGGCTTTTTTTAACTGGTTGTGCTAGCCAGACACCTTCTCCGCAAGCCGCGAACAGCCCACAGCAAGTTATATCAATGGCCGCAGAATCAGCAACTCAACCAGTATTCACAACGGTAGCCCTGCAGGTGCGAGCGGTCGGGAGCCAGCACGATGTCACGTATCTCAACTCCGAATTGGACTACCGCGACCAAAGGAACATTTCGATTGCAATTTCTCCAGCCGCACGGATGAAGGTTGAGGCCGTATTCGGTGGAGACCTGTCGAAGTTCGCCACTGGTAAGCATATCTTGGTAAAGGGGCGTGCTCAACGCGTGACCATCTGGTTCTTCGATAGCAATGGTCAGCGTAGTGACAAGTACTATTATCAGACGCAAATTCCCGTATCAGATCCAGCTCAGATTCAGATTATCTAAGTGTTGAGGCCATTATCGCCTGGCATTTCGAGCTAGGTCCGCTTTGGGTCGGTTCCTGCCTGTCGTGACCGTTCGTGATGTTTCCGCTCAGTCAACCTGCTATGCTGACCTGGACGGCTGAGTTCGGCCAAAAGCGGACACGCATGAACCTCAAGACGATGACCTCTGACAGCGTTAAATTAGCGAAAGAAGTTCTGCTCAGCAATGAAGCTGTGCGATTCGGTGTATTTGGCATTGTTGCAACGTCTGGGTATTTCCCTCCGCGCCAGTTTTTAAACGAGTTTTTACGGGCAGGAACCGATCCATGCGACCAAGACCAACGAATGCCGCCTTGGAAACCGTTCTCTCTGAGTGCGGACGACTATTTGATCGTTAAGGCATGGTGGATAGCTCGTCACAGTGGAGCAGTCGAGTCTTCGTTAGGTGCGACCAACTGGAACGATTGGGCCGTAGTCGTCATACACGATCTATGAACGTCTGCTTCAGGTCGGGAGCTGACGTAGCTGCAGGTCTGCAATCGGCCAGAAGCGAACGGCTACGTGGTCAGCCGATGCAGTTGAATTTTATCGATAACAACCCATAAAATGAAAATTCCTATTTCAGGCAGATGTGCATGCGGATCGATCCGCTACACGAGTGCGCGAGAGCCTATTGCCATGATCAGTTGCCATTGCAGCGATTGCCAGCTCTCCAGTGGCGCACCTTTTGCGTCCGGTATCGTTGTCATGGCCGCAGATCTTCGGGTTAGCGGTACACCGAAAACCTACGCTGTGACTGCAAGCAGCGGTGGGCTCGCCACCCGTAGCTTTTGCGCCGACTGTGGCACTCCCTTGTTCACGACCAGCGAAGCAAATCCACAATTCACGTCGATCCGATTTCCCTCATTGGACGATACTGCCGATTTCAAACCCATGCTCGACATCTATACCGCTAATGCGCAGCAATGGGTATGCCTTGATCCGGCAATTCCTCACTTCCCACAGTCGCCCCAATAGGGGCTGTGCCAAGGTGTGCTTTGGTCGGAAGCAGCTTGTGGAGACAATTCGAGAGTTTGTCAGACCAGCAACCTGCTATCCTTGCTCGACCGTCCGCTGCCGGCCAATAGCGGCCATAAAACTCGTCAGGAGAAAGTCATGTTCGTTTTGCTTTATCGGTGGAGCCATGAAAATATCACTCTTGGGCGTAGTGCTGGCTTTGGCCACCTGTACTGTGGCGAATGCACAGGAATCGCTTTTTGTTGCGCATGTCGAGCGCGTGACCTTAGAACCACGCGGCGGCCAGTACTGCGCGGACCCTTGTGCGGCTAACAGCCATCGCGGTCGTGACGGAACTGCATATGTCTGTGTTTCAAACGAAGGAGGCTGTGAGAAGACCGAATTCGTAGTTGATAGAGCGCTACTCGGCGATATGCAACCTGGACCGCATTCGTTCGATACCCGAATTGGCGAATGGGGAGGTACGCATTTTCCGATCACTCATGAACCCATCCTCGTGCACATGAAGCCAGGGTTCGTCGAGTGGGCCCCTGTCACAGTCAAGGATGGCCGGGAAGTAGCGCAAGTCAAGGCGTTCCGACATGGCGGGATCGTTAGTGGTGTCGACCTACGATCACTCGCAGACGGCAACGAGGACAGCGTGACACTCAACGTTCTGATCGAACATCTACCCACGCGGCAATAAATAGAAAGCACATCGTCCGCTTTGGGTCGGTCGCTGACGGTCGCGACAGGCCGCAACCGACCCGAAGCGGACATCCACATCCGTAGCTTTGACAGCAAGCTCGACGGTGTATGAGAACCTCTCGCTTGGCAAGCTTTGACAGGCTGTGTCATCATCGCCAATTCAGCTTACAAGCTAAAATGATGCATGCCTACTGACGTGGAAAGAATTGGCTTTGGTGGAGGTTGCCACTGGTGCACGGAAGCCGTGTTCGCTTCGCTGCGTGGTGTTATCCAGGTAGAGCAAGGATTCATCCGCGCCGATGCGCCTGACGACGATTTCTCCGAAGCCGTGGTGCTCACGTTTCAACCAGAGAACATCTCGCTCGGGTCGCTGATCGAGATCCATTTGCGGACGCATTCAAGCACCTCGAACCACGCTATGCGGCAGAAGTATCGCAGCGCAATTTACGTGATGGATGATGCCCAGGCCGAGGCTGCACGGCGCATCCTGACGGAAGCCGGAACGGGATTCGATGCGCCTCTTGTTACCCATGTCCTACCGTTTCGAGCCTTCAGGGCATCGGACGAGCGCTTTCAACGCTACGCCGAAAAGCATGCGGGTGGTCCGTTCTGCGCCACTTATATCGACCCCAAGCTGGCGTTACTCAAAAAGGAATTCGGCGGTTTTTTGAGGCCGGTATCGGAGTGACGGGGAAATCCGGACGCCTAGCATTTGAAGGCGTTCCGGTTTCTTCGCGCTCCAAGGCGCCACCAAGGCGGCGCCCAAACCCGCGCCGTCAGTCGCGGTACTCCGGCTGCGGCAGCCCCGCCACGTCCACCGCAAACGCCAGCACCTTGCCGCTGGCCGGGAACTGTTCGAGTTCCGCGTTCGAGCGCTCCTTGGCGGCGCTGGTGACGTACAGGGTGCGCAGGTCCGGCCCGCCGAAGGCGATGCAGGTTGGGCAGCGCAGCGGCAAGTCGATCTGCTGCAGCAGTTCGCCGGTTGGCGATAGTTTCAGGATGCGGCCGCCCTCGAACATGCAGACCCAGTAGTTGCCTTCGCTGTCCATGGCCGCGCCGTCCGGACGGCCGCCGTAGGTGCCCGAGGTCTTGTCGGCCTCGAAGGTGACCAGGTTGCGCCCGTTGGCGGGCGTGCCGGTGCGCGCGTCGTAGTCGTAGCAGTCGACGCGGTGGCTGGTGGTGTCGGCGTGGTACATGGTCTTGCCGTCCGGGCTCCAGGCCAGGCCGTTCGAGTTGGTCGTGGCCGCTAGCGAGGCCTGGCGCAGCCGGCCTTTCTCGAACACGTGCATCTCGGCGCGGGGATGGTCGCGCGGCTCATAAATGGTGCCGACCCAGAAGCGCCCGGCCGGGTCGACGCGACCGTCGTTGAAGCGCTGGATCTTGGTGTCGTATGGCGCAGCGGCCAGTTCGGTGATGCTGCCGTCGACCGTGTTCAGGTAGAGCAGGCCGGCGCGCGTGGCCACGATCAGGTTGTTGTCCTCGTCGGGTGCGACGGCCGACGGCTCGGTCGGCGTCTGCCATGCCGAGTGCTTGCCGCTGGCCGGGTGCAGGCGGTGCACGGTCTTGCCTTCGATGTCGACCCAGTACAGCGCCGACTCGACCGGGTGCCACACCGGGCACTCGCCGGTCTGCATCGCTTCGTCGTGGACGATGGTGAAGCCTTCGGTTTTCATCTTGAGTCCTTTTTAAACTGCAGCCTTCGCGCGTGCGATCAGGCCATTGGTCGAACTGTCGTGCTGGGCCGGTTGCGCCTCGCCGTTGAGCTCCGCCTCGATCTTCTTGGCCAGCACCTTGCCCAGCTCGACGCCCCACTGGTCGAAGCTGTTGACGTCCCACAGCGCGCCCTGCACGAAGGTCTTGTGTTCGTACAGCGCGACCAGGGCGCCCAGCGTGGCCGGGGTCAGGTACTCCATCAGGATCGTGTTGCTCGGGCGGTTGCCGGGGAAGGTCTTGTGCGGCGCCAGGCGCTCGATCTCGTCCGCCGGTTGGCCGGCCAGGTCCTGGCGGACTTCATCCGCCGTCTTGCCCTTCATGAAGGCTTCCGACTGGGCGAAGCAATTGGCCAGCAGCGCGGCGTGGTGGTTGTGGAACTCGTGGGCCGGGCGCAGCGCGGCGATGAAGTCGATCGGCGTGACGTCGGTGCCCTGGTGCAGCAGCTGGAAGTAGGCGTGCTGGCCGTTGGTGCCGACGTCGCCCCAGATGGTCGGGCAGGTCTCATAGTCGGTGATGACGTCGCCGGCGCGCGTGACGCGCTTGCCGTTGCTTTCCATCTCGAGCTGCTGCAGGTAGGCCGGGAAGCGGTTCAGGTCCTGGTGGTAGGGCGCGATCGAGACCGAGGCGCAGTCCAGGAACTCGCGGTTCCAGAAGCCGATCAAGGCGAGGATGGTCGGCAGGTTCTGTTCGATCGGGGCGTTGCGGAAGTGCTCGTCCATCGCGTGCGCGCCCGCGAGGAAATCGCTGAAGTAGCCGAAGCCCACGCACAGCGCGACCGGCAGGCCGATCGCCGACCACACCGAATAACGCCCGCCCACCCAGTCCCAGAACGGGAACATGTTGGCCGGGTCGATGCCGAACTTCTTGATGGCTTCGACGTTGGTCGAGACCGCGACGAAGTGCCTGGCCAGCGCTTCTTCGCCGGCGCTCTGCAGGAACCACTGGCGCGCGGTGTTCGCGTTCATCATGGTCTCGGCCGTCGTGAAGGTTTTCGACGCGATGATGAACAGCGTGGTTTCCGGATTCACGCGCGACAGCGCCGCGTCCATGTCGTGCCCGTCGACGTTCGAGACGAAGTGCATCGTCAGGCGCGGATGGGCGAACTGGCGCAGCGCCAGGCAAACCATCTTCGGGCCGAGGTCGGAGCCGCCGATGCCGATGTTGATCACGTCGGTGATCTGTTTGCCGGTATGGCCGACCCAGTCGCCGTTACGCACGGCGTCGCTGAAGGTCTTGACGTGGTCGAGCACGGCGTGCACGTCGGCGCCGACGTCCTGGCCGTCGACCGTGATCTGTCGGTCGCGCGGGGCGCGCAGTGCGGTGTGCAGGACGGCGCGGCCTTCGGTCAGGTTGATCTTCTCGCCGGCAAACATGGCGTCGCGCAGGCGCTCGACGCCGCGCTCCTGGACCAGCGTTTTCAGCAGTTCAAGCGTGCGCCCGTCCAGACGGTTTTTTGAATAGTCTAGGAAGAGACCGGCGGCTTCGACGGACAAACGCTCGAAGCGCTGTGGATCCTGCGCGAACAGGTCGCGCATCTGCCAATCGCGCGCCTTGGCGGCATGGTTCTGGAGCGCCTGGTAGGCGGCGGTGCTGGTGAGAAGAGGTTGGCGCATGGTGTTTGGACGGTATGATGTCATTTTATGCAGATTATCGAATCATACAGGAATCGGCCGTAAATTCACTACATAAAAGCGGCGCCCGGGGCGCGCCCGGCTGCTACGATCGAGGCGCCCGACGGCGCACGCTGGCAGTGCCGGCACACGCTCCGGTGTTGGTCAAAGGCCGCTCAGCCGCTGGGCCTACGCCCCGGGCGCGCCGTTTGGCAACAATAAAAATTTCCCACCGAAATGCGCTCTCCCGCATTTCGTAGTAAAATTTCAGAAATCTAATTCACAAGGAAATGATCATGGCGGTCCATCCCGTAGTTGAACAGGTAACCAATCGCATCATCCAGCGCAGCCGCCCCTCGCGCCAGGCCTACCTGGCGCACCTGGACGCGGCACGTATCAAGGGCGTGCAGCGCGGCGCGCTGTCGTGCACGAACCTGGCGCACGGGTTCGCCGCCTTCCCGGCCAACGACAAGCTCAAGCTGCGCGAATACAAGCAGCCGTCGGTGGCGATCGTGTCCTCGTACAACGACATGCTGTCGGCCCACCAGCCGTTCGAGTACTTCCCGAAAGTGATCAAGGACGCCGTGCGCGAAGTCGGCGCCGTGGCCCAGTTCGCGGGCGGCGTGCCGGCCATGTGCGACGGTGTCACCCAGGGCCAGCCGGGCATGGAACTGTCGCTGTTCTCGCGCGACACGATCGCCATGTCGACCGCGATCGCGTTGTCGCACAATATGTTCGACGCCAGCCTGTACCTGGGCATCTGCGACAAGATCGTGCCGGGCCTGTTGATCGGCGCGCTGCACTTCGGCCACATCCCGGGCATCTTCGTGCCGGGCGGTCCGATGACTTCGGGCCTGTCGAACAAGGAAAAGGCCGCGATCCGCCAGCGCTACGCGAAAGGCCAGGCCACGCGCGAAGAGCTGCTGGAAGGCGAAGCCGCCTCCTACCACGGCGCCGGCACCTGCACCTTCTACGGCACCGCCAACAGCAACCAGATGCTGATGGAGATGATGGGCCTGCATCTGCCGGGCGCCGCCTTCATCACCCCGGGCACCCCGCTGCGCGACGCGCTGACCGCCGCCGCGGCCCGGCACGCCGTCAAGATCTCCCAGCAGGGCGGCGACTACATGCCGATCGGCCATATCGTCGACGAGAAATCGATCGTCAACGCGATCGTCGCACTGCACGCCACCGGCGGCTCGACCAACCACACGCTGCACCTGGTGGCCATCGCGCGCGCGGCCGGCATCGTGATCGACTGGAACGACTTCGACGAGCTCTCCAAAGTCGTGCCGTCGCTGACCCGCATCTATCCGAACGGCGAAGCCGACATCAATTACTTCCAGGCCGCCGGCGGCCCGGGCTTCGTGATCCGCGAACTGCTGGACGCCGGCCTGGCCCACGAGGACGTCAACACCATCCTCGGCCGCGGCCTGCGCGCGCACTGCAAGGAGCCGTTCCTGGACGGCGACAAGGTGGTCTGGAAGGACGTGCCGGAGCAGAGCGGCGACGAGAGCGTGCTGCGCAAGGCGAGCAACCCGTTCGCCCCGGACGGCGGCCTGGTACTGGTGCAGGGCAATCTGGGCCGCGCCGTGATGAAGATCTCGGCGGTCAAGAAGGAATACCACATCGTCGAAGCCCCGGCCCTGACCTTCGATTCGCAGGAAGACTTCATGCACGCCTACCAGGCCGGCCAGCTGAACCGCGACTTCGTCGCCGTGATCCGCTTCCAGGGTCCGCGCGCCAACGGCATGCCGGAACTGCACGCGCTGACCCCGGCGCTGTCGAACCTGCAGGACGCCGGCCACCACGTCGCGATGGTCACCGACGGCCGCATGTCGGGCGCGTCGGGCAAGGTGCCGGCGGCGATCCACGTGTCGCCGGAAATCCTGGCCGGCGGTCCGCTCGGCCTGGTGCGCGACGGCGACATCATCCGCGTCGACGCGACCGCCGGCACCCTGGAAGCGCTGGTGCCGGCCGACATCTGGGCCGCGCGCAAGCAAGCCACGGCCGACCTGTCGTCCAGCCACATCGGCATGGGCCGCGAGCTGTTCGACGTGTTCCGCAAGTCGGTCAGCGCCGCGGAAGAGGGCGCCGCCCACTTCCCGCTGCCGTCGCCGATCGCGACCACCGTACCGCTGCACGAAGGCACCGACAGCGGCGAGATCATGCCCGGCTCGGACGAAGATTTCCTGTTCCGCAAAACCAACTCCACGAAATAAGGCAGACAGCCCATGAGTACCGAAATGAACCTGCTTGACATCATGCGCTCCGCGAGCGTGATCCCGGTCATCGCGATCGACGAACCGGAGCACGCCGTTCCCCTGGCCAAGGCCCTGGTCGCCGGCGGCATCCGCGTGCTCGAGGTGACCCTGCGCACCAGGCACGGCCTGCAGGCGATCCGCGACATGGCGCAAGTCGAAGGCGCGATCGTCGGCGTCGGCACGCTGACCCAGCCGGAAGAATTCGCCCAGGCGCGCGACGCCGGCGCGGTGTTCGGCGTGTCGCCGGGATTGACCGCCGCGCTGATCCAGGCGGCCAAGTCGAGTGGCTTGCCGCTGCTGCCGGGCTGCATGACCCCGTCCGAAGTGATGGTCGCGCGCGAAGCCGGCTTCAAGCAGCTGAAACTGTTCCCGGCGGTGCCGGCGGGTGGCGTCGGCATGCTCAAGGCGATCGCCGGCCCGCTGCCGGACGTGACCTTCTGCCCGACCGGCGGCATCTCGATCGAGACCGCGCCGCAATTCCTGGCGCTGAAGAACGTGGCTTGCGTGGGCGGCTCCTGGCTGACCCCGGCGGACGCCATGAAGAATGGCGACTGGGACCTGATCACCGAGCTGGCCAGGTCGGCGGCTGCGCTGCGCAAGCCGGCCTGAGGTCCTTGCAAGGTCTCGCCTGGCGCGTAGCTTAACGGCAGGCGGGACGAAGAGGGTGGCGCTGCCGTTCGGCGCCGCCGCCTGCACACGGCATGACGCGGCCTTGCCGGGCTGTTTTGCTGTCGCTGTTGTACGATCCACGCATGGACAAGGACATCAAAGCATGGGCGCCGGCATATCGTGATGGCCAGCGTTACGGATCACATCGTTCGCGCGCGCTGACGCGCAGCGAAATCACGATGGCAACGCTGCTGTTCGGCCAATCCATCGACTACGGGCGGGTCCGCATCCATGCGCGCCGCTACATCCCATTTCAACCGAAGAACTGCTGCATGACGCCGAACGGCAGCATGTACTTTCACCATTCATGTTTTCTCCCGGATTACACGCGCGGCGATCCGCCGGTCGTGCATTGGTTCCTGCATGAGATAGTGCATGTGTGGCAGCATCAACTGGGGTATGCGGTACGCCTGCGCGGAGCGGTGCGGATCGGGCTGTCCTACGACTACGAGCTGGCGCCGGGCAAGACGCTGGCAGACTTCAACATGGAAGCGCAGGGCGATCTGCTGGCCGATTACTTTGTGCTCAAGCACCTGAATTCGTCGCGATCCATGCGCCAGCGGCGTTACGCGCACAGCCTGCATCTATATGAAGAGGTGCTGGCGGACTTTCTTGGCGATCCGGCCAGCGTGGAGAATCTGCCGCGCGATTACGGGCGCTGGCCACTGCTTCTCAAACTGTAGCGTTTCATATGCCTTTAGCGCCGCCTTGCTTCTCGCGTAATCTGCGACGAAGCCGGGCATTATCGGCCACGACGCCGACAAGAACGACAGTCGTCAATATGCACGCCGCATCGTTCCCCAAATAGTGCCAGAATGCCCAAGCGAACAAGGAAACTCCAGCGCCCGTAACGAGCAACAGTACGAAGTCTTTCATTAACGCACCTTGCATTGCTTGTAACAGGTGCGATCTGACATTGTCGGATCGTAGAGTCCGGGCATTCGAAGCAGAAGCGATGTAAGCCATGGGCGCTTTAACTTCCATTTGGATGCCTCTAGCAGCACATCCGCCAGCGAAGTGCCGCTGCTTAATGTTCGGCCTGTCGCAACTGCAAGGCTACCGATCAGTGCTCCGGCGTAATAGGCAGCGCCTAATGATCCCATCACAGTCAGTTTCTCCAGTTTGGTGCCCGCTCCCACCATTTCCATCACAGTCACTTTCGTCCCGAACTTGTCAATGTAGGCAAGGATCGCACTGATTGTCGAGATAGCAAGTGCTTGCGTTCCGTAGAGGCTTTCCGGTGGTGGGGTGAGCCCGAGACCTTCCATATTTTCTTTGAAGTATTTATAGAATTCCGACATGCTTTGCCTCCGTTGACGTTGAACGGCAATTCTTGCCTGGCTGCTTAGGGCATGCTTGGGAGGGGGCAGGACGTAGGGTCGAGCAAGATCAACCCGCCTGTTCCAGCATTTATACGTCGAAAGTTTTTGGGAGCGATTGGGCGACTTAACAAAGGAAAGGCCGGAACTTGGCTCGAAGCCATCGCCCGGCCCGGCAGCATCAACGCTGCGACTGCTTGCGCCGGCGCGCCACGACCATCAGCCCGCCCACCGTCAGGAACATCAAGGCCATGTTCGGCTCGGGAACCTGTTCCGAAGCCAGCTGTGCCGATGCGTAGCCCTGCAGCGCCGCCGCGGTCGAGCTGTCGATGCCGAGATCGCGTGCGACGCTGTCGCCGGCGCCCAGCAAAGCAGGATCGAGTCCGGTGACGCTGCCGAAGATCGTCAACGCTTCCAGATAATAGCCGTACGGGCTGGCGTGGTAGTTTTCCGGCGCCCACAGGTCGATCTGGCCGGCACCGATGCCGTCATATGGGTTGGCGTCGGCCAGGCCGCCGTCGATTGCGCGGTTCCAGGCCTGGCCTACCGGAATCACGCCGTTGATGAGATTGGAGGCGGCGTCGGCGGCGTTGTAGCCGTTGCGCACGTCCAATGCCATCTGTTCGATCGGCTTGCCGAGCCACGGGCTGTTGGTTTTATAGGTCAGGTCGGCGCGCGACCAGGTCGAGGTCAGCATGACGTCGACGTTCGGGTTGATGTCGTGGAAGGCTTGCGCGAGCAATCCGGAATACTTGATGAGCGTCGACGGATCGCCCGGCTTGGACGCGTCCAGCGTGCTGTAGCTCTGCAGCAGCACCTTGTCGTAGGAGCCGAGAACAGTGTTGAGCTTGTTGTTGTAGTGATAATCGACACCGACGCCGGGCACCGTTTCCAGGCTGACGTCGTAATGCAGTCCCGCCTCCACCGTCATGGCCTTGAACAAGGCTGGCACGCCACCGATGCCCGAGTGGTTCAAGTCATTGACCGTGCCCGGCTGGTAATTCTGGACGATGGGTGCGGCGCCTGCCGGTTCACCGTAGGTATAACTGTTGCCGATGAACAGAATGGTGGTGGCTGAAACGGGGGCCGCTTGCGCTGCCAGCGCGAGCGCGCCAAGGACCGCGGCGCTCGTCTTGAGCAGGCGGGAAGAAATATGCATGGTTGTCTCCGGTTGGGTGTGTCCCGGGCATGGCTCGGGTGTCCAACACGAAAGCAAGCGCTATGCCATTTGGGTAGCCGCCCGGGTATCAGATCATGATCTTCATTTGAATACCTGCCAGCATAACGTTGAATGTAAGATTTATCGACATTCAAAGATGATTTTCGGTAACAAATCAGTCGCGCGTGGCCAGCGCCACGATCGCCGCGCCGGCCGCGACGATGAGGGCGTCTTCGATCAGGCCGCTGCGGGTCTGACCGATGCGCGCCATGGCCTGCTTGCGTGCGGCGAGCGTCAGGTAGGCCAGCGGCACGGCGGTGGCCACGGCCACGGCGGCGCCTTCTTTTTCCTCGCCCTCGGGCGCCAGGGCGGCGCCGGCGATCGCGGCGCTCATCACGCGTGCGAGCAGGCCGAGGGCGACCGTGCGGTCGGGCGCACTCTTCATCTTGTCGCCGAACAGTTCACCCACGCCCATGGCGAGTGCGCCGTATTTGAAGACGGGGCGGTCGAGCAGGGCGAGCGTGCCCGGGGTGTCGCGGCCGGCCAGGCGCGCCGTGGCGATCGTGGCCATTGGCGTCATCGAGCGGGCGCTGGCGACGGCGCCGATCAGGATGGAAGGAAGCAGGCTGCGCAGGTTCATCGTCGATCTCGTATAGACATGTGGATGAGCCCAGCTTACCAAAGGCGGCGCCGGCGCGCCGCACGGGTCAGCCTGGCATGGCCCAGGCCGGCGCCGGCGCCGGAAAAGGGCGGAGCGGCGCCGGACACGCTGCACGCTTGCAAGCTCGACCTTGCGCGTACTCAACAGCCACCCCACGCACCATCGTAGGCTTTGCCTTGCGTTTTTTCATACACGAGGCAGCCATGCACACCCGAGACCCGAGCGGCATCATGCTGGCAACGCTGTTGACGGCGATCCTGATGGCCGCCGTGCGGCCGGCCCAGGCCCGGGTCGGCCAAGCCGAGGTACGCGAAGGGCCGCGCGGCGGACCGTGCTTCACGATCAGTCCGCGCGAGGAGCGTCTCGGCACGTCCGACTTTCAGGCCGTGAGCGTGTCGGACGGGCGGCGCCAGCTGTGGACGATGCGCATGCCGCCCGGGCGCAGCTTCCCGCTCAGCTTTTCGATGTGCGTGCCCTACGGCGGCCGCGTGGCCGCGCTGCCGCGCAGCGCATCGGCGGCGCTGGAAGCGGGCCGCGTCTACACCCTGCACATCGACGCGCGTCCGCGCAGCCACGCCGCGGCGCCCAGCTACGAGGCGCGCTTTTGCCTGGCGCGCCAGCGCGACGGCAGCCTGCTGGTGCACCAGATCGTCAGCAGCGACCGCGAAAGCCACCGGCTGTACGGCTGCCTGCCACCCGAAGAATGACGGGCGCATGCCGCACCCGGGGTGATCAGAGCGAGGCCGCCAGCGCCTCGGCATCGGCGCCGGCCGGGATGCGCATCGGCGCGTTCGGATCGGTCACCGCGCGCCACACCGCCTCCGCCACGTCGGCGGCCTGCGTCAGCGGCCCGGTGTGGCCGCGCATGGCGCCGAACACCGCGTCGAGCATCGGCCGGTAGGCTTCCGGCATCTCGCCTTGCATGCGCGGGCCGGCGTTCTGGCCGAAGTTGGTCGTCGGCGCCATCCCCGGCAGCACCAGGCGCGCGCGGATGCCCAGCGGCGCCAGCTCGAGCGCGAGCGACTCCGTGAATGCGTTCACGGCCGCCTTGCTGGCCGTGTACACCGACAGCAGCTGCAGGGGTTTCAGGGTCACGGTCGAGGTCACGTTGACGATCGCGCCGGCGCCGCGCGCGCGCATGGCCGGCAGCACGGCCTGGGTCAGTGCAATGGTACCGAGCGTGTTGGTCTCGAACACCGCGCGCGTGGTCGCCATCGGCGTGGCTTCGAGCGGGTACAGCATGCCGATGCCGGCATTGTTGACCAGCGCGTCGATCGGGCCGGCGGCTTGCACGGCGGCGGCGATGCTGGCCTCGCTGCCGACGTCGAGCGCCAGCACGCGCAGGCGTTCGGACGCCGGCAGCAGGTCGGTGCGCGGCGTGCGCATGGTGGCGACGACGTTCCAGCCGCGTTCCAGGAACAGGCGCGCGGTCTCGAGACCGAAGCCGGACGAGCAGCCGGTGATCAATACGGTTTGCATGATGGGACTCCTTGTAGAGGGTGTAACGGAACGATAGCCGAGCCGCGCCGGACGGGCTACAATCGGAAGTCCGAGAAAATTTCGCGAGAGTCCAGAGATGAATCCACAGACGCATCCAGAGACGAATCCGGCGACGATCGATCCGCTGGCCGAAGTCGTCGGCTTGCTGCAGCCGGCGGTGCGCTTCACCAAGATCGTCGGCGCGGCCGGACGCTGGGGCGTGCGCCGCCCCGACACCGGCCAGCCTTCGTATTGCGCGGTGCTCGCAGGGCAGTGCCGCATGACGCTGCAGGGCGAGGCCCCGCTGCTGCTGCAGCCCGGCGACTTCGTGCTGGTGCCGGCCACGCGCGAGTTCTCGATGGCGAGCCTGGAAACGCCGGGCGAGCGCGATTTCGCCACCCCGCCGTCGTTTCCCCGCCCCGGCGAAGCGCGCCTGGGCGACCACGACGCGCCGGTCGACGTGCGCTTCCTGATCGGCCACTGCGTGTTCGATGCGCCCGACGCGGCACTGCTGGTGTCGCTGCTGCCGCGTTACGTGCACGTGCGCGGCGAGGCGCGCCTGGCGACCCTGGTGGCGCTGCTCGACGACGAGGCCAGATCGGACCGGCCGGCGCGCGAGGTCGTGATGGCGCGCCTGCTCGAGGTGCTGCTGATCGAGGCGCTGCGTTCGAACAGCGAGACCGGCGCTTCGCCCGGCCTGGTGCGCGGCCTGCTTGACGCGCGCCTGGCCGCGGCCCTGCGCCGCATCCACGAGGCGCCGGCGCGCGCCTGGACCGTGGCCGAGCTGGCGCAGGAAGCGGCGCTGTCGCGCTCGGCCTTTTTCGAGCGCTTTGCGCGCGCGGTCGGGGTGGCGCCGATGGAGTACCTGCTGGCCTGGCGCATGGCGCTGGCCAAGGACTTGCTGCGGCGCGGCGGCTGCGCCATCGCGCAGGTGGCCGAGCGGGTCGGCTACAGCTCGGCCAGCACCTTCAGCGTGGCGTTCGCGCGCCATATCGGCGTCCCCCCCGCGCGCTACGCGAATGCGACGCGCGCGGGCGCGGAGCCGGTCGCGCAGGCGGCGTCTGCATGAAACCTGAAAAAGCGCGAAAATACGCGTTTACGTGTCATCTCGATAGGCTTCGATTCATCATGTCAAACACTGCTACCTTGCCGGTTCGTCCGCGCGTCGACATCAACCCGACGCCGCTGGGCGTGTCGCTGCTGCTCATCGTGCTCGGCGCGCTGTATCTCGCGCAGGCGGTGAGCGCGCGCCAGGCCGCCCTGTACGTGGTCGGCGCGCTGCTCGGCGTCGCGCTGTACCACGCCGCCTTCGGCTTCACCTCGTCCTGGCGCGTGTTCATCGCCGACGGCCGCGGCGCCGGCCTGCGCGCGCAGATGATCATGCTGGCGGTCGGCGTGGCGCTGTTCTTCCCGGCGCTGGCCGCCGGCACGCTGTTCGGCGCGCCGGTCAACGGCCTGGTGTCGCCGGCCGGCACCTCGGTCATCGTCGGCGCCTTCATCTTCGGCGTCGGCATGCAGCTGGGCGGCGGCTGCGCCTCCGGCACGCTGTACACGGTCGGCGGCGGCAGCACGCGCATGCTGGTCACGCTGGCCTCGTTCGTGGTCGGCTCGCTGATCGGCACCGCGCACATGCCGTTCTGGACCTCGATGCCGCAGCTGCAGCCGATCTCGCTGGTCAAGACGCTGGGCTGGGCGCCGGCGCTGCTGCTGAACTGGGCCGTGTTCGCGCTGATCGCGTTCGTCACCGTCGTGGTCGAGAAGCGCCGCCACGGCCGCCTGGTGGCGCCGGAATTGACCACGGCGTCGACGGCGCGCTGGCTGCGCGGCCCGTGGCCGATGGTGGCCGGCGCGCTGGCGCTGGTGCTGCTCAACTTCGCCACGCTGGCGCTGTCGGGCCGTCCGTGGGGCGTGACCTCGGCGTTCGCGCTGTGGGGCGCCAAGGCGGCGTCCTCGATCGGCATCGACGTCGCCGGCTGGACCTACTGGTCGACCAAGGCCAATGCCGCCGCGCTGGCGGCGCCGGTGTCGCACGACGTGACCTCGGTGATGGACGTCGGCATCGTGCTGGGCGCGATGGCCGCGGCGGCGCTGGCCGGCCGCTACGCGCCGAAGTGGCGCGTGCCGCTGCGTTCGCTGCTTGCGGCCGTGGTCGGCGGCCTGATGCTCGGCTACGGCGCGCGCCTGGCCTACGGCTGCAACATCGGCGCCTACTTCAGCGGCATCGTCTCGGGCAGCCTGCACGGCTGGCTGTGGCTGGTCGCCGCCTTCGTCGGCAACGTGCTGGGCACGCGCCTGCGTCCGCTGTTCGGGCTGGAAGTCGAGCGGGTGGTGCAGCAGACTGGCTGCTGACCTGTTTTAATTCAAGGCGTGGCCGCCAGCGGATGCGGCGCCACGCCTTGCGTCGTCAATTTCACCGGCTTGATCGTGCCGTCGGGGTTGAACTCGAGCTTCTCGATGGCCAGCTGGCGGTGGTTGCCGTCCTTGTCGCCGAGCGGGTGGCGGTGGTAGGCGATCACCCAGTCGTCGCTCCCCGGCAGCTGGAGCACCGAATGGTGGCCGGCCCCGGTGGCGACGCCGGGGTCCTGTTCCAGGATCTTGCCGATGCGCTTGAACGGGCCTGAAGGCGACGTCCCCATCGCATACGCCACGCTGTAGTCGGCCCCGGTCCATTCCCCTTCGGACCACATCAGGTAATACATCCCCTTGCGCTTGGCCATGAACGGGCCTTCGACGTACTCTGGATCGGGCGTGATTTCCTTGTAAGTCCGGCCGTCCTTGAACGGCACCACGCTTTTCAGGTCCGGCGCCAGCTTGACCACGTTCAGGTGCTTCCAGCCGCCGTAGTACATGTACAGCTGGCCGTCGTCGTCCTTGAACACCATCTGGTCGATCGGCTGGGCGCCGTTGTGGATCTCGCCGATCAGCGGCTTGCCGAGCGCATCCTTGAACGGCCCCTCGGGCTTGTCGCTGACCGCCACGCCGATCCCGCCCAGCTGGCCGTTGGCCTTGATGTCGTTGGCGCCGAAGAACAGGTAGTACTTGCCCTTGTTTTCGATCGCCGACGGTGCCCACACCGCGTAGGCGGCCCAGGCCACGTCCTTCACGTCGAGCACGCGCGGGTGTTTGGTCCAGTGCACCAGGTCGGGCGAGGAAAACGCATCCAGGAAGGTCTGCGCCAGGAACGGCGCCCAGATCAGGTCCGAGCGTGCGCGCATGCGCTGCTGGTCCGGTGTGAAGTCTGTTTGCTGTCCGGACGGCGCGACGCTGTCGGAATAGGTCGGGAAAATCCAGTACTGGCCCGCGAAGATGCGGATTTCCGGATCGGCGTACCAGCCGGGCACGATCGGATTGGCGGCGTGCGCGTACGCGGCGGCGGACAACAGCAGCGGCAGCAGGCTGCGCTTGAGACGGACTCGGATATTCTTCATCGTGCACCGTGGTGGTTGAGCTTGACGGTATAGTAAGCCCATGTCGTCGCCGCGCCAACATCCCGTCACCCCGGACGGCCGCTATTTCGTGGTCGACGGCCGGCTTTGGCGCACCAGCAATCCGGACCTGGCGCCCGACGTGCGCCAGGCGCTGGTCGACCGGCTGATGCGCGCGCGGCGCCAGGTCGGGGTGGCGAAGAAGGCAGGCGACGTCGATGCCGAACGCGCGGCGCGTGCGGAAGTCGACGCCGCCAAACGTGGCCTGGGCGAGCGCGGCCCGGTCTGGTGGCGCGACGGCGCGCCGGACTTCAACCGCAAGATGGCGAAGAATACGCCGTACGCGGACTGGTTTGCGGCGCTGGGCGAGGCGTGAACCAGCCACGGATGAATTGACGAACGCGCCGATCTCCGGCTGATCAGCCGGCGCGACGCGCACCCCATTCGACATCATTGAAACGAACGAGGACACAGGCATGAAACACAGCGGCAATACGATTCTCATCACCGGCGGTGGCAGCGGCATCGGACAGGCGCTGGCGCAGCGCTGGCACGATGCGGGCAACCACGTGATCGTCACGGGACGGCGCCGGCAGGCGCTCGATGCGGCCATCGCCGGCCGCGAACGGATGAGCGCCTACGTGCTCGACGTGACCACGGCAAGCGAAGTCGAGGCCTTTGCCCGGCAGGTCGTCGCCGAGCACCCGCAGTTGAATGTGCTGGTCAATAACGCCGGCGTGTACAGCGCCGAAAAGATCGTCACCCGGCGCGACCTGGCGCAGGCGGAGCAGATGATCGAGACGAATATCCTCGGCCCGATCCGCATGACGAATGCATTGATCGACCACCTGGCCGCGCAGGCCGATGCGGCCATCGTCAACGTCTCGTCGGGCCTGGCCTTCGTTCCCTATCCGGCCGCACCCACCTACAGTGCGACCAAGGCGGCGATCCACTCGTACACGGCCGCGATTCGCCCGCTGCACGCGGGTAAGGTGGAAGTGATCGAAATCGTGCCGCCGCAGGTGCAGACCGAACTCACGCCGGGCCAGTCGAACGACCCGAACAGCATGCCGCTCGACGCCTTCGCCGATGAGGTGATGGCGCTGCTGCACGCGCCGGACACGCCCGCCGAAGTGTGCGTGGAACGCGTCCGGTATTTTCGCGAAGCCGAGGCCAAGGGACAGTTCGACGAAGCGCTGCGGATGCTGGCGCAGTACAGCTGACGCAGCCGCCGCAGGCTGCGCAGACCGGTCGATCCGCCGGTCAACCGGTCAGTATTCCTGCTGCGTCGGCCGGAACAGGATCTCGTTGATGTCGACGTCGTCCGGCTGGCCGATCGCGTACGCGACCGCGCGCGCGAACGAGGTCGGCGAGATCGCGATCTCGTAGAACTTGCGCACGCCCTCGGCCACGTCGGCTTCGGTGATGCTGTTCGGGAGTTCGGTGTCGACCGCGCCCGGCGAGATGATCGTCGTGCGCAAGCCGTACGCCTTGACTTCCTGGCGCAGGCCTTCGGAGATCACACGCACCGCGTGCTTGGTCGCCGAGTAGACGACGCTGCCCGGGCGCACCTTGTGCCCGGCCACCGACGACACGCTGATGATGTGGCCCGAACGCCGTTCGATCATGTGCGGCAGCACCGCCGCGATGCCGTACATGACGCCCTTGACGTTCACGTCGATCATGCGGTCCCAGTCGTCGATTTTCAGACGCTCGAGCGGCGAATGCGGCATCAGGCCGGCGTTGTTGAGCATGACGTCGACGCGGCCGTACTTGGCGATGGCGGCGTCGACCAGCGCCTGGACCTGCGCGGCGTCGGTGACGTCGGTCTGCACCGCCAGCGCCCGGCCGCCGGCCGTGTTCAGCTCGTGCGCCAGCGCCTCGATGCGCTCCACGCGGCGCGCACCCAGCACCACGATGGCGCCCAGCGTCGACAGATGCTGGGCCGTGGCTTCGCCCAGCCCGCTGCTGGCGCCCGTAATGACGATGACCTTGTCCTGGATATTGTTTTCCACTGTTCGCTTCCTTCGGTGATTGCGTGAACGGCCAGCATAGCCCAGCCCGCAAATTCGCGTCCGGCGCTGCGTGCGGAAACGTGCAGGGTCAATACGCGCATTCACCCCATCGCATCGGCCATCGGTCACACACGCGCATGCGGGCGTGCCGCGCCTGCCTAGAATGGATTTCCTCCATCACCAAGGACATGCCGTGCCGAAGTCGACACTGTTCGCGCTCCTGTCTGGCCTGGCCGCGCTGGCCTCGAGTGCGGACGCGCCCGCGCAGGAACTCGATCCCATCCAGACGGTGACCGTGACCGCCAAAAAAGAAGCGGTCGTGAAAAAGCTCGACAAGACCGTGGTGGACGTCTCCAACGCGCCGCGCGCGGCCAACGGCAGCGCCCAGGATCTGCTGCAGGCGACGCCGGACGTATCGGTCACGGCCGACGGCCGGATCACGGTCAAGGGCAACAAGCAGGTGACGGTGCTGGTCGACGGCAAGCCGAGCGCGATGCTGTCCGGCTCCGGCGAGGAGCGCGCGCTGGCGCTGCAGACCATGAGCGGCGCCGACATCGCCGCCATCGAAGTCATCACCAATCCATCGGCGGCCTACAACGCCAACGGCGGCGCGATCCTCAACATCGTCTTGAAGCGCAACCGCAAACCGGGCGCGCATGGGCAAGTGCAGGGCAGCACCGCGAAGGGGGGGCTGTGCAACCTCGGCGCCTCGGGCGACGTCACGCGCGGCCAGCTGAGCGCGCACGCCAGCCTGGCGTTGCGCCACGACGGCAACGACAAGCTGCGCGCGTCGAGCGTCGATTGGCGCGATCCCCTGCAAGGACGGAGCGGCCGGACGACGCAGCGCTCGGAGGTGTTCGTCCATCGCGTGGTCGACAGCGCGGCCTTCGGCATCGACGATGCGATCGGCGAGCACGACACGCTCAGCCTGACGGCGCGGCACAACGCGCGCCGCTCTCATCCGCTGTTCGACGTGCTTAACAGCGAGCGCGGCGACGGCACGGAGACCCGCTATCACCGCATCTCGGACGGTCCCAACGAACAGTCCGACGACAGCACCAGCCTGAGCTTCAGCCACCAGGACAGCGCCAGCGCGCTCAAGGCCATGTTCCAGCGCAGCAGCACGGACGCGCTGGTCGACAAGTCGTACAGCGACGTCTTCCTCGCGCCCGCGCGCGCGACCGCATTCAGCCACGGCGCGAGCCGCAGCGCGCGCCATCTCACGCAGGGCACGCTCGACTGGAGCCGCCCGCTCGACAGCGGGCAGCTGGGGCTGGGCCTGGACCTGCGCGGCCAGGTCGACGAGCTCGGCAACTACCAGGCCGCGCTCGATCCGCTGACGCGCGCCGAGACGCCGGATCCCGGCACGACCAACGCCTACGCGGTGAACACGCTGGTCCAAGCCGCTTACGTCACCGACCAGATCCGGCATGAAGCATGGGAAGCGCTGCTGGGCGCACGCCTGGAGCGCATGGCCGTGCGTGTGGAGTCGGCGCAGGCCGCACACTGGCAGACGTTCGACCCCAGCCTGCACCTGAAATACGACCTGGGCGGCAAGGCCGGCCTGACGCTCAGCTACCGCCGCAGCCTGCAGCGGCCCGACCCGCGCGACCTCGATCCTTTCACCACCTACGTCGATGCGCACGACCTCAGCCGCGGCAATCCCGGCCTGCAGCCGCAGCGCCTGAGTGCATGGGAAGCCGGCCTGGATGCGCAGGTGGAACGGTTGAGCGGCAATCTCGGCGCCTTTGTGCGCACCAGCCGTGCTACGGTCGTCGACGCGCGCAGCATCGACGACAGCGTGATCGTCACGTCGAAGCAGAACGGCGGCCAGGCGCGCTCGGTCGGGGTCTCGGGCTCGCTGGATTGGACCGTGAACGCCCAGCTGCGCCTGGGCGTGGATACCAGCGTGTACCAGGTGACGCTCGAGACGCCGGACCTGGCGGATATCGTGCGCCAGGACGGCCTGGCGGGCACGCTCAACCTGCGCGCGGCCTGGAGCGGCGCGCACGACGACGTCTCGCTCGATGCGCATGGCCAGTCCTCCAGCATCACGCCGCTTGGCCGCGAAGGCGCGACCAGCAGCGTCAACCTGGGCTGGAAGCACAAGCTGGGCAAGACGCTGAGTCTGACGGTCAACGCCAACGATATCTTCGATGGCAGCCGGCGCAGCGATCGGACGGACGCCGCCACCTTCCGCCAGAGCGGGTTCGAGCACGTCGTCGCGCGGCGGGTCTATGTCGGATTCGTGCAGAAGTTCGAGTGAATCCGCCTCGTGATGCCGCCGCCGCTGCCGCATGGCGCCGCGGCGGCGGCGCATAACCGTGACGCCACGATCATGCCGGCGTCTTGCTCGAGAGACGCTTGAGCCGTTCCAGCGCGCTCTCGGTCCCGGCTTCCGGCTGGCTGACCGACTTGCGGATCGCGTCGAGCTCGGCCTGCTGGTCGAGCGGCTTCTGGCCGATGTCGGCGACGATGCGCATGCCGGCCGCCTCGTTGCTGACCGCCTGAGCGCGGCGGGTGAGGGCGGTCAAGGCGCTCGAGCTGCCCTGCATGCTGGTCAAGCCGGCCAGCTGGCTCTGGCGCTCCATGCGCATTTCCTGCAGCTGCTTCTGGGCCTTGGCGGCGGCCAGTTCCTGCATCGCCTTTTTGGCTTGGGCGTCGAACTCGGCCAGCTGCCTGGACAGTGCGTCGACGATCTTTTGCAGCTCGTCCATGTATTCCTTGGCGTCGGCCTCTTCCTGGATCTCCTGCGGCAGGCGCGCCTTGTTGGACTCGAGCTCGTCGCAGAACATCGTGACGGTGGCTTCGGAGATGGTGCCGGCGGCCAGGCGCTCGGCCAGCTTCTCGGCGGCGCGTTCGTCGTTGGCGATCAGCGTCTGCAGGTTGATCACGTCGCCGTGCTCCTTGGCGAACTGGGCGCGCGCGGTCGCCAGCAATTGCGCGGTGTCGCGCAGCGTGGCGACCAGGCGGTCGCGATCGGCCTCGGTCGCGGTTTCGGGGTCGAAGTTGGCGATCGCCTCGGCGATCCGGCTACCCAGGGCGCCAAAATGCTTCGTCACCAGGCGTGCGGTCAGGCCCCATCCACTAGCGTTGCTCATTGCTGTTCCTTTCGTTGGTAAAAGTACTACTGCACTGTGATGCGTTCCGGTTCGACCGGGATGCCGATCACGAAGTCGACATGGATGTCGCGCCGGCTGGCGTCGCCATCGACGCCGTCGACGATTTCGGTCGTGATCGATAAGATTTCGCGTGCGCCGCCGGCCAGCTGGCGCACGTACGGCATGGTGACCAGCTGCTGGCGCAGGCCATGCTTGCCCTGGGCGTCGTCGATGCGGATTTCCTGGCCGCGGAACGGCGCCACGAAGACCGACTCGCGCGCGCCCGCGTCGCGGGTGAAGTCGATCCGGTCGAGATCGCCGAACACGGCGGCCAGGCCGGCCTCGGACAGCATGTCGGCCAGCTGCTCGCGCCACAGCGTGTAGCCGGCGTCGCCCAGGCCGTAGCCGGCTTCGCCGGTGTAGGCGCGCTGGTCTTCGAGCGATTCCGGGATCACGCGCGCCAGGCCGGTGCAGTACAGGATCTCGGCGATGGCGCCGTCGGGACGGCAGAACACCTGCAGGAACTTTTCCTTGCCGTCATCGTCGCCCATCGCCAGATAAAAGCGGTACAGCTCGGTGTGCGGTTCCAGCTTGAGCTGCGACACCGCCAGCACGCGGTCCTCGCCGGCGTCCAGCGTGGCGATCAGCGAGCCGTTGGCCTGGGCGCGGATGATCGGCGACTGCTGGATCTTCACCAGGCTGCCGATGCGCGCGCCCAGCGGCAGGCCGTCGTCGGCGCGGGTTGCCTCCCCGGCGGCGGCGGCGCCGAAGCCGCGCTTGTCGGCCATGCCGCGCACGTAACTGAACACATCTTTCCAGGCCATGGCCTCAGTTCCTTTCGAACGAATAATTCGGTTTGTCGGCCTCGCGCCGGGCGGCGCGGTGGCGGCGCCAGCCGCGCCAGGCGAACCACAGTCCCCAGGCGATCACCGCCAGCAGACACAACGTCACGAGCATGCTGAAAAACGACGTGCCGCCACTGTGTGCGCCGTTGCCGTTGACGCCGTTGTTGGGGCCACCCGGCGCCGGGTAATAGCCGCCCCCGTAGCCGCCCCCGTGCGCATGTGCGCTGGCACTGCGCGCGATCATGGCGCCGGCGATCACGTGGCCGAGGCCGCCGCCGCCCTGGTGCACCACGACCGTGGGCGGGACCGCCGGCGTTTGCATGCCATTTGGCGGCATCGGCTGCGGTATCGGCTGGGGGGCCGGCTGGGGTGCGTTCGAAGCCGCCTTGGCCGCGTTGCGCTGGCCGAGCGTCTCCAGCGCCCTGGCCTGCGCCGACTGTTTGCTCAGCTGCTGCGACAGCGCCGAATCGGACTGCCGTGGCGCGCCCTGGGCGCTGCCGAAGCTGCCGAAGCCGCCGCGCGGCCGGGTCGGGGCCGCATTGCTTGCATCGGCTGCGCCGGGGCTGCGCGCCGGCGCCCCAGCAGCCGCCTGCCGGCTGCTGAACGCACCGAAGCCGGATTTCGGCGCCGCCGCATGCGACGATGACGGCGTCGATGCATGGCCGCTGGAAGCGTGCGACGAAAAGCCGTGGCTGAACGAGGCGCCCGGTTTTGCGCCCGCATCGAGGGCAGGCGCCAGCGCGAGCAGCACGGATAGCACGATGGAGAAATGGGCAGTCTTCAACATGGTCAAGGGCGCCGTCAAAAGTTAGAATCAGAATAACGAACACGATGCTGGAACGCATCGGTAAAACACTGCGAGGATTACCATGACCCGACGCTACCTGGACATGAACCAGCACGATGCGCTCTACACGGTGGCGCGCAAGTTCCCCGGCGGCCTGGATGCGCTGGCGCAGGAGCTGGACATATCGGTCAACGTGTTGCGCAACAAGTTATCGCCGACGATCGCCTCGCACTACCCCTCATTCGAAGAGGTATCGCAGATCGTCGAGTGCTGCCATAAAGCGGGCGTGGCGGAGGCCCATCTGCCACTGCATGCCTTGCTGGTGCGCCATGGCATGGCGGCGTTCGTCGTGCCCCAGCCGGAATCGGCGCGCCAGGACGATCTGTCGCAGACGGTGTGCCGGGTGATGAGCGAGGTCGGCGCAGTGGCCGAGGCGGTGTCGAGCGCATTGCTCGACGGTATCATCACGCCCACCGAGGCGGATTTGATCGAGCGCAAGTTCCAGTCGGCGCTGTCGGTGCTGGGCGCGTGGCGCGCGCGTCTGCGCGACGAAACCGGGAGCGGCATACACTGAAATGGAAAGCGGCGCGGCAGGGGCACGCCGGCAAAGTGGCCGTGCGCCTCTTCCTACACGATAGAGCGACCTCATCCTATTTTGCTCACGAGCTGGCGGCCCCAGATCAGTTGTACAACCACCCAACGGAGAACATCATGAAAACCTATCAAACCGTACTGATCGGCGGCCTGATGGCCCTCAGCCTGGCCGCTTGCAGCTCGACCGGCACCAGCGGCGGCGACATGAGCAGCGGCAGCTCGATGAGCACCGGCAGCACCAACACCGGCACCACCACCGCAGGCAGCGACAACGGCGCCGACAACAATGCCGGTGCGGGCGCCAGCAACAACGCCACCAACACCGGCGCCCCGACAGCGCCGTCCACCGCCACCAGCACCTCCGGCGGCGCCAACCGCTGATCGGGCCGATCGGCTGAGCGAAGGAGAAGATCATGAAAACTTTTCATAGCATCCTGGTCGGCGGCGCGATGGCGCTCGGCCTGGCGGCCTGCAGCTCGACGCCGATGCCCAGCGACACGGGCAGCAGCCTGAGCAGCGGCAGCTCCTCATCCGGCGCGACCGCAAGCAGTGGCGTCGACAGCGGCGCCGGCGTGGGCGGCAGCAACAACGCGACCAACACCGCGTCGCCGGCCACGCCGCCGACACTCGACGGCGCTAACCCGCCGCCGAACGTGCCGACCGGCGCCGCTTCGAACGGCGTGAACAACGGCGTCGGCAACCGCTGACCCGGACGGCTGCGCGGCCGGCAATGGAAAGAGATCGTACGGCTGTTCCTACGCCGTGAGACGGACTCATCCTATTTCAAACGGCCGCCGCCGGCTTAACATCGACGTCATCAACCTCGAATCGGAGCACACCATGAAAACCTACCAAAGCGTACTGATCGGCGGCCTGATGGCCCTGGGCCTGGCGGCCTGCAGCTCGACCGGCCCCAGCGCCAGCGACATGAGCGGCAGCTCGTCCTCGGGCGCGGCCACCAGCGTCGGCAACTCGGACAACAACACCAGCTCGGGTGCAGGCGGCACAGGCAACGCGACCGGCATCGGCGCCTATGGCACCCCGACGGCGGCCGACCGCGGCAGTGCGTCGTCCGGCGCCGGCGGCACCGGCAGCACCGGCACCGGCAGCACCGGCACCAGCAGCACCGGCACCAGCGCCACCAGCAACAGCAGCGGCCACTGAGCGGCAACAGCAGCGGCCACTGAGCGGTCTGCAAGCGGCCGTACGCCGGCACTCGGCGCACGGCCGGGAGGGCAAGCGATTTGCGGCGGGTGCGCCGCCATCCGTTAAAATGTCGCCATTTCCCTACCTCCCACGATTGACATGACCCAGGACGAACTCAAGCAGGCCGTGGCCCGCGCCGCCATCGACTACGTGGTCGACGGCGAAATCATCGGCGTCGGCACCGGCTCGACCGCCAACTACTTCATCGACGAACTCGGCAAGATCAAGGAGCGCATCAAGGGCGCGGTGGCCTCGTCGGAAGCGACCGCGGCGCGCCTGCGCAGCCACGGCATCGACGTGGTCGACCTGAACGATGTCGACTCGATTTCCGTCTACGTCGACGGCGCCGACGAGATCGACGGCTCGGGCGCGATGATCAAGGGTGGCGGCGCGGCGCTGACGCGCGAGAAGATCGTGGCCTCGGTGTCCAGGCGCTTCGTCTGCATCGCCGACGGCTCCAAGCTGGTCGCCAGGCTGGGCGCCTTCCCGCTGCCGGTCGAGATCATCCCGATGGCGGCCAATGCCGTGTCGCGCCAGCTGCAGGCCCTGGGCGGCCAGCCGCGCCTGCGCCTGAACAAGGGCACCAATGAGCCGCAGGTGACCGACAACGGCGGCTACATCCTCGACGTGGCCGGCCTGGACATCGCCGACCCGGTGGCGCTGGAGACCAGCATCAACGGCATCGTCGGCGTGATCACCGTCGGCCTGTTCGCGCGCCGCGGCGCCGACGTCTGCCTGCTGGGCACGGGCGACGGCGTCAAGACCATGACCTACGGGGGGTGAGAGGCCGATGAAGCGACTGTCCGCGACCTTGCCGTGCCTGGCGTTGCTGCCGTTACTGCTGCTGAGCGGCTGCGCGGGCATCCATAGCCTCATGCCGGCCGACCCGGCCACGCGCGCGCAGGCATCCGCGCCCGCGCGTGCGCCCGAGCCGGCATTGCGCACCGCCGATGGGGCGCCGATCGAGAAGCTGCCGTTCCACACCGGCGTGTCCTCGGCCACGGTCGAGCGCATGGCGCGCGAGCAGGCTTGCCAGGGTGGCCTGGGCGCCGGCCTGGTGACGCCGCCGGGGCCGGTCGAGGTCTATCGGATGCAGTGCGACAACGGCAAGACCTTCATGGCGCGCTGCGAGCTGCGCCAATGTCGTGGAATGTAACCTCGCCAAACCTGCTCCGCGTTGCACTGGCGGTCTGCGATGCCCGCTACGGTTTTGCGAGGCCACCTTACGCTAACGCATACCGCCGGTTTCAGGAAAGCAGGTTGGTGAGCCAGGTCGGATGGAACGGCAAGCCGAACAGCCCGGCGGCGCCGTAGAACACGCCGAACGCGGTCGGCACCAGCGCCGCCCGGTAAAGCCAGCGCTGGCGCGTCAGCGTGGTGATCGCCAGCATCGACAGCGACAGCGCCAGCGCGGCGTCGCTCAGGTCGAACTGGTCGTCGCGGTAGTTCAGCGCGTCGTAGTTGGCCTGGTCGTCGCGCGCCTGTTTCTGCACGTCCTGCTTCTTTTTCGCCTGGTCGGCTTCCAGCTTTTCCAGTTCCTCGATGGCTTTTTGGTAGCCGGCCTGCTCGGCGGCCGGGCGCGCCGGCGCAGCCAGGCGCAACTGCAGCAGCGCGATGTGGGCGTTTTCCTGGCGCTGGTTGCGCGCTTGGTAAAAGCCCCAGTGGTCGATCTTGTCGGCCTGCGCCTGCTGCATGGCCTGGTTGATGTTGTCGTCCTTGATCTTGCAGACGCCCATGAAGGACGCCAGCAGGGCGACGGTGAGCGCCACCTTGCGGTTCAGGGCGTCATTGGAGGAGGCGGCATCGTCGCTGATGAGTTCGGTGGGCTCCATGGCTTGCGGTTTCTTGGAACGGTTGTGCTGAGATAGAGGCGGCAAGTATCGCCGATCCATGCGCAGGCGTGGATGACAGGCTGGTAAGGATCGGACGGCGACGGATGGACGAAAAAAAGCGGCGCCGGGAACGGATCCCGGCGCCGCTTTCATGATCGGCGTTGCGCGTGGCGGAAAGTCGGAAGGCTCAGGCGGTCGGCGGCACGTAGCCTTGCGCCTGGTCGGCGCCTTCGCCGAAGAAGTGGCGCTCCATCTGCGTGGCCAGGTACTTGCGCGCACGTGCGTCGGCCATGTTCAGGCGGTTTTCGTTGATCAGCATGGTCTGGTGCTTGAGCCAGCCATCCCAGGCTTCCTTCGACACGCTTTCATAAATGCGCTTGCCCAGCTCGCCCGGGTAGGGCGGGAAGGCCAGGCCTTCGGCTTCCTTGTTCAGTTTGATGCAGTGGACGGTGCGGGCCATGTTCTTGCTCCTGGTTCGGATATTCGAAAAACGTGATTATAAGGCGGTACGTAAAAACGCACCGGCCATCACAGCGGCTTGATCAGCACCTGCGAGCGGCGCTGCCAGTTGTACATGTGCGCGCGGTCCTTGGGCAGGTCTTCCACCGTGGCCGGGATGAAGCCGCGCTTCTTGAACCAGTGCGAGGTCCGGGTGGTGAGCACGAACAGCTTGCTCATGCCGGCCGCGCGTGCACGGTTTTCCATGTGCTTGAGGATGCGCTCGCCGTCGCCCTGGGCCTGGGCATCCTGGCTGACGGTCAGGCAAGCCATTTCGGCCATCTTCTCTTCCGGGAAGGGATACAGGGCGGCGCAGCCGAAGATCACGCCGTCGTGCTCGATGACCGAGAACTGCTCGATCTCGCGTTCGATCAGCTCGCGCGGCCGCTTGACCAGCGTGCCGTCGGCTTCGAGCGGTTCGATCAGCTTGATAATTCCGCCGACGTCCTCAATTGTGGCGGGACGGAGGCTCTCCAGGTTTTCGGCGCTGATCATGGTACCCACGCCATCGTGGGTGAACAGTTCGAGCAGCGCCGAGCCGTCCATCTGGTAGGGCACGACGTGGGCGCGGTCGACGCCGCGGTTGGTGGCCTTGATCGCATGCTGCAGGTAGAACGAGGCGTCGGCCGGCAGGAAGCCCGCTTGCAGCACGGCTTCGGCCTGGTGCGTCGACAGTTCGCGGATGTCGGCGCCGGCCGCGTCGCGCATCAGTTCCGCCTCGGTGAGGAAGATGAGCTTTTCGGCGCGCAGCGCGATCGCGGCGGCGGACGCCACGTCTTCCATGGTCAGGTTGAACACCTCGCCGGTGGGCGAGAAACCCAGCGGCGACAGCAGCACGATGTTGTCCTCGGTTTCGAGGATGGTCTGGATCTTGTCGGCGGCGATCTTGCGGGTCACGCCGGTCAGCTCGTGGTCGACGCCGTCGATGACGCCGAGCGGGCGCGCGGTGACGAAGTTGCCGGAGACGATGCTGATGTGGGCATTCGACATCGGCGTGTTGGGCAAACCCTGGCTGAACGCGCCTTCGATGTCCAGGCGCAGTTCGCCGGCGGCTTCCTTCGCGCATTCCATGGCGGCGCCGTCGGTGATGCGCACGCCGTTGTGGAAGCGGCCCTCGACGTTGCGCAGCGCCAGCTGTTCGGCCACCTGCGGCCGCGAGCCGTGCACCAGCACCACGCGGATGCCGAGGCCGACCAGCAGGGACAGGTCCTGCGCCAGTACCGGCAGGGCGCCGGAGGCGACCAGTTCACCGGGAAAAGCGACGACGAAGGTCTTGCCGCCGAACGCATGAATATACGGCGCGACAGAGCGCAGCCACTGGACGAATAGGGTAGGGTTTTCCATTTGCCGCATTATAATTCGCTGCGCGTCGTGCGCACCAAATCTTGAAGAAATCAATGTCTGAACAGAGTAACAAGCCTGCACCGAACACGGCGCGCGCCGCATCTTCCGAAAGCCAATCGCAGCCGCAGACGCGCCCGCCTCGCGCGCAGGCGCAGACGCGCGCGGACGCCCCCGCACGCGAGCGCAAGCCGGCCGTGCGCAATCCTCTGCCGCCGATCACCTTTCCGGAAGACCTGCCGGTCTCCGGACGCCGCCAGGAAATCGCCAAGGCGCTGATGAACCACCAGGTCGTGATCGTGTCCGGCGAAACCGGTTCGGGCAAGACCACCCAGCTGCCCAAGATCTGCCTCGAACTCGGACGCGGCGAGAAGGGCATGATCGGCCACACCCAGCCGCGCCGTATCGCCGCCTCCAGCACCGCCAAGCGTATCGCCCACGAACTGGGCTCGCCGCTGGGCGAACACGTCGGCTACAAGGTGCGCTTCAACGACACGCTGTCGCCGGGCGCCTGGGTCAAGCTGATGACCGACGGTATCCTGCTGGCGGAAACCCAGACCGACCCGCTGCTGCGCGCCTACGACACGATCATCATCGACGAGGCGCACGAGCGCAGCCTGAACATCGACTTCCTGCTCGGCTACCTGAGGCAGCTGCTGCCGCGTCGGCCCGACCTGAAGATCATCATCACCTCGGCGACCATCGACGCCGACCGCTTCGCGCGCCATTTCGGCACGCCGGAAAAACCCGTGCCCGTGATCGAAGTCTCGGGCCGCCTGTACAAGGTCGAGGTGCGCTACCGCCCGGTCGAGCGCGACCCGGTCTCGCCGCCGGCCGGCGCGCAGGATTCAAGCAAGGGCGTGTCGAAAGCGCAGGCGGCGCGCGACAAGCGCGACCTGGTCGACGCGGTGGTCGATGGCGTCGACGAGCTGTGTCGCCTGGGACAGGGCGACGTGCTGGTGTTCCTGCCCGGCGAGCGCGAGATCCGCGACTGCGCCGAGGCGCTGCGCAAGCAGCATCCGCCGCACGTCGACATCCTGCCGCTGTTCGCCCGCTTATCTAGCGAGGAACAGGACCGCGTCTTCAAGACCACCAACGCGCGCCGTATCGTACTGGCCACCAACGTGGCCGAGACCTCGCTGACCGTGCCGGGCATCCGCTACGTGGTCGACTCGGGCCTGGCGCGCGTGAAGCGCTACAGCTACCGCAACAAGGTCGAGCAGCTGCAGATCGAGCCGATCTCGCAGGCCGCCGCCAACCAGCGCGCCGGCCGCTGCGGCCGCGTCGCCGACGGCGTCTGCATCCGCCTGTACGAGGAAGAGGATTTCGCCCAGCGTCCGAAATTCACCGACCCGGAGATCCTGCGCTCGTCGCTGGCCGCGGTCATCCTGCGCATGAAGTCGCTGCACCTGACGGATGTGGAGACCTTCCCGTTCGTCGAGCCGCCGCAGGGCCGCGCGATCGCCGACGGCTACCAGCTGCTGCAGGAACTGGGCGCGGTCGACGACGAGAACGCGCTCACGCCGATGGGGCGCAAGCTGGCCAAGCTGCCGCTCGACCCGCGCGTGGGCCGCATGATCCTGGCCGCGGTCGACAACCACTGCCTGAGCGAGATGCTGATCATCGCCTCCGCGCTGTCGGTGCAGGACCCGCGCGACCGGCCGATGGAATACCAGCAGCAGGCCGACGAAAAGCACAAGAAGTTCGCCGACGAGAAGAGCGAGTTCCTCAGCTACCTGAAGATCTGGAACTGGTTCGCCCAGGCGATCGAGCACAAGAAGAGCAACCGCCAGCTGCAGGACAGCTGCCGCGAGAACTTCCTGTCGCAGCTGCGCCTGCGCGAATGGCGCGACGTGCATTCGCAACTGCTCACCATCGTCAAGGAACAGGGCTGGCGCCTGCTGGACGCCGCGGCCACCTACGACCAGCTGCACATGGCGCTGCTCACCGGCCTGCTCGGCAACATCGGCTATAAACTCGAAGAGGAAGGCGCCACGGCGTCGCGCGCCGCGCAAAGCGGCGGCGGCTACCTCGGTGCGCGCGGCATCAAGTTCAACATCTGGCCCGGCTCCACGCTCGGCAAGAAGGCCGGCAAGTGGGTGATGGCGGCCGAACTGATCGAGACCACGCGCCTGTACGCGCGCACGATCGCCCAGATCCAGCCGGAGTGGGTCGAGAAGATCGGCGCGCACCTGCTGAAGAAATCGTGGGGCGAGCCGCGCTGGGAAAAGCGCAGCGCGCAGGTGACGGCCAGCGAGCGCGCCACGCTGTACGGCATCGTCGTGTACGGCCAGCGCCGCATCAACTACGCCAACATCAATCCGATGGAGTCGCGCGAGATCCTGATCCGCGAGGCGCTGGTGGGCGGCGACTACGAGACGCGCGCGCCGTTCTTCGCGCACAACCACAAGCTGATCCGCGAGATCGAGAACCTCGAGCACAAGTCGCGCCGCCTGGACGTGCTGGTCGACGACCAGCTGATCCAGGCCTTCTACGACAAGGAGATCCCGCGCGACGTGGTCAACGGCGCCGGCTTCGAGAAGTGGTACAAGGACGCCTCGCGCGACAACCCGAAGCTGCTGTTCCTGAACCGCGAAGAACTGATGCGCCACGAGGCGGCCGGCGTCACCACCGAGCTGTTCCCGAAGACCATGAACGTCACCGGCATCGAGATGGGGCTGAGCTACCACTTCGAGCCGGGCAGCCCGCGCGACGGCGTCACCTTGAGCGTGCCGCTGTTCGCGCTGAACCAGATTCCGCAGGAGCGTCCGGGCTGGCTGGTGCCGGGCATGCTGAAGGAAAAAGTGCAGCTGCTGCTCAAGTCCCTGCCGCAAAAGCTGCGCCGCCATTGCGTGCCGCTGCCCGAGTACGCGGCCGGCTTCTTCGAGCGTAACTCGGATCCGGTGCGCTTCGGCCGCGGCGACCTGGTCGACGCGCTGATCATGGACATCCACCAGCACACCAGCGCGCGCGTGCTCACCACCGACTTCAAGCTGGAGACGCTGCCGGCCCACCTGTCGATGAATTTCAAGGTGGTCGACGAGCATGGCCGCCAGCTCGACATGGGCCGCAACCTGGCCACGCTGCAGGCGGAACTGGGCAACCAGGCGCGCCAGAGTTTCCAGCGTATGGCGGAGGCGTCGCCGCAGGACGTGGCCAACGGCCAGGCGCGCGCGCAGGCGGCGTTCGGCAAGCCCGGGTCCGGGCCTGCGCCTGCGCCCACGCGCGCGCAGGGACAGGCGAGCGCGCCCGCGCAAGGGAAGGGCGCCGCGCCGGCGGCTGCGGCAGCCTCGAACGCCCCGGCGCCGGCGGTCACCAACATCACCGGCTGGACTTTCGGCGAGCTGCCCGAGCTGATGGAAATCCGCCAGGGCAAGCTGACGCTGATCGGCTTCCCGGCGCTGGTCGACAAGGGCAACCACTGCGACCTGGAAGTGTTCGACGACCCGAACGTGGCCGCGCGCACCCATCGCATCGGCCTGCGCCGCCTGTTCGCGCTGCAGTTCAAGGACCAGCTCAAGTTCGCCGAAAAGAACATCCCCGGCTTGCAGGGAATGGGCATGCAGTTCATGTCGGTCGGTTCGCCCGAGGACTTGCGCGAGCAGATCGTCAACAAGGCGATCGACATCGCATGTCTGCAGGATCCGCTGCCGCATGACGCCGCGTCCTTCAACAAGCGCCGCGACGAGGGCAAGGGCCGCATCGGCCTCCTGATCAACGAGATCGCGCGCCTGGTCGGGCAGATCCTGGCCGAGTTCCACGGCATGCCCAAGCGCCTGCAGAACCTGTCCTCGAGCGTGGCCGCCGACATGCAGGCCCAGTTGCAGGGCCTGGTGCACAAGCGCTTCATCGCCGAGACCGAGTACAGCCAGCTGGCGCACTTCCCGCGCTACCTGAAGGCGATGAACGTGCGCCTGGAGAAGATGCGCCAGAACGCCAGCCGCGACGCCCAGCTGATGGCGGAGTGGCAGACGGCGGCGTCGCAGTTCCAGCGCACGATCAAGAACCAGCCGCTGAAGAACCTCGACCCGCGCATGATCGAGTTCCGCTGGATGCTGGAAGAACTGCGCGTCTCGCTGTTCGCGCAGGAGCTCAGGACGCCGATGCCGGTGTCGTCCAAGCGCCTGCAGAAGGTATGGGAGTCGATGCTGCGCTGATTCAAGCCAGGACCTGGTCGGCGCCCGGCGCTGCGTCGCGCAAGGCTGCCCAAGCCTTGAGGTCGCGCGCCAGGCTGCCCAGGAAGTAACCGTTCGACATGCCGCTGGCGGCGGACAGTGCGGCTGCGAACAGCGCATCCTGGCGCAGCTGCGGCTGGAGGAGGGTGGCGACGATCGCCGTATACTTGATGGCGAACACGGCCAGCATCACGCACAGCGGCGCCCAGCTGCCGCGCAGGCGCAGGTTGCCTGCGGTACTGCCTGCGACGATGCGTGCGCGTCCCAGGAACCAGATCGGCAGCGCCGTGGCAAGTACGCCGGCGCCCCAGGCCGCCAGCGCCGGACCCATCAGGCCGAAGCGCATGGCGATGTCCTGCAGGGCCAGTATCAGCATCACGGCGGGGATGATGAACAGCTTGCGCAGGCTGGCGTCGCGCTCGCGTGTCGCCAGCACGCCACGTACGACCAGGAAAGCCAGGATGGCCCAGACGAACAGCGGGGTGTGGCGCAGCAATTGCATCAACATGTCGATCTCCTTGAAAAGTCAGCATTGGGATTGAGGTTGATGCGACTTTGCCAGCCTGCCGGATGGGTGGGGATGGCATGCGACGAAACGCCGGAAAACGGCGCGAAGCGCGTTTTTTCGGCGACGAACCCTACCAACTTGTAATGTTGCACGGCGCGATATGGACCTACCATGACTTGCCTGCCGCAGTTGGCTTGGCAGGTGCAGAGACTGCTGTTTCTCTCCGTAATATTTTGCCGATGGTGATCCATCGGCATTTTTTTTGTCCCCAGCCTCGGCAGATATTTGCGCACGATTAAAAAAATACTGACAAGGTAATTCAGTTCAGGTAAAAAGTGTCGTGTTGAAACGTACAGACGGCAACAAAATTCACATAGTACCCACCATCAACGAGACACAGTGACATGAAATTATCCTCGTATAAACATGGCCTGCGCATGATGGCGACCGGGCTGCTGGCAACGGTATCGTTGGCCTGCCATGCTTCGCTTGGCCACGCGCCCACTTCTTTCCCCGATACGGCATCGAGCCAGGCGGTACGCGCGCGTGCACTGGCCGCGGGCAGCGCCAGCGCGGTCAACTACAACGTCAACAGCACCACGCTGACCAGCGGCACGGTCGTGCGTGAATACGTCGGCAGCGACGGCACGGTGTTCGCGGTCAGCTGGAACGGTCCTTTCATTCCCGACCTGCGCACGCTGCTGGGCGATCAATTCCAGACCCTGACCAGCGCAGCGGCAAGCCGTCCGATGGCGGGCCACAGCCAGCTCCATATCGACCGCGCCGACGTGACTATCGAATCGACGGGCCATATGCGCGCCTACGCCGGCCGCGCCTGGATCAAGGCCAAACTGCCGGCCGGTTTTAACGTACAAGACATCCAATGAAGCCCATCGACCAACTGTCATCCCGAGGCGGCGTGCAATCGGACCGCGTATCGTCGAGCCGCGCATTGTCGACCCGCTTCTTGACCGGCCTGGTGGCGTTGTCCGCCGGCCTGATGCTGGCCGCCTGCGGCGGCGGCGGCGGTTCCTCGGCCCCGTCCAGCGGCACCGGCACGACCACGCCGACCATCCCCACCACCCCGACTACCTCACCAACGACACCGACGTCACCGACGACACCGACCAATCCGGTGGCCTCGGCCAAGCTCACCGCCGGCGCCGCCACCGTGACCGCCGGCCAGAGCGTGACCCTGACCTGGATCTCGGCCGATACCGGCGCCGCCAATTGCACGGCATCCGGCGACTGGTCCGGCACGATCGCGACCAGCGGCAGCCAGGACGTGACCACCAGGTCCGCGACCAGCGCCTACACCGCGACCTACACGATCACCTGCGGTTCGGCCACCTCCAGCGCAAGCGTCAACGTCACCCCGCCGGTGATCTCGAACACCGTGCAGATGACGATGGATACCGGTCCAGCCGGCAGCGACAATAACGCGATCAACATCCCATACGTCAGCGTCACCGTGTGCAAACCCGGCACCACGCAATGCCAGACGATCGACCACGTCATGGTCGACACCGGTTCGTTCGGCCTGCGTATCGTCGCGCCGCTCGATGCTTCGCTGGGCCTGCCGGCGCAGACCACGGCGTCGGGCGCCACGGTCGGCGAGTGCGGCCAGTTCGTCAGCGGCTACACTTGGGGCAGCGTGCTCAAGGCCGACGTCAAGATCGGCACCGAAGTCGCCTTGAACCAGTCGATCCAGGTGGCGAGCGACGGCTCCGTCGGCCCGGCGCCGAGCGCCTGCACCAGCAAGGGCGGCAGCCTGGGCACCGTGAAGGCGCTCGGCGCCAATGGCGTGCTCGGCGTTGGCCTGTTCAAGCAGGACTGCGGCCAGGCCTGCGTCACCACCGCCGCGCCGGCCGCCTACTACGCCTGCACGGGCGGCGTCTGCACGTCGACCACGATGCCGCTGGCACAGCAGGTCTCCAACCCGGTCGCAGCGTTCGCCGTCAATAACAATGGCGTGATCATCAGCTACCCGAAGGTCAGCACCGGCGGCGGCACCCCGCCGACCGGCACGCTGACGTTCGGCATCGGCACCCAGTCGAACAACGGCTTGAGCGGCGCGACCACCTATGCGGTCAACCGCAACGGTAATCTGACGACGGTGTACAAGGGCGTGACCATGGGCGACAGCTTCCTGGATACCGGTTCGAACGGTCTGTACTTCACCGATTCGAGCCTGCCCAAGTGCAGCTTCAACACGGACTTCTACTGCCCGTCGACCCCGCTGAGCCTGACCGCGAACATCATTTCGGCAGACAATAGCGTCACCACCCCGATCAGCTTCACGGTCGAGAGCGTCGACAAGCTGCCGAATGGCACGGCTGCGGGCTGGATCGCAGGTCCGGGGAGCGGCAGCAAGGCCGCCACCACCTTCGACTGGGGCCTGCCGTTCTTCTTCGGCCGCAAGGTTTATATCGGCATGGAAGGCAACAACACCGCGCCGTATTGGGCGTTCTGATGGGACGCTGCAGGGCCGGTTCAGTCCGGCTGCGCAGCGAGTATCTTGGTCAACGCATAGCGCGCCCCGCCCGGCGGGAAACCGTCGATGCGGCTGACCACCTGGTAGCCCAGCTTTTCGTAGAAGGGCAGGGCCTGGAAGCTGAGCGTTTCGAGAAACATGCGCGGGCAGCCGCGCTCGCGCGCGAGCCCTTCGGCCCGCGCCATCAATGCCGACCCGAGGCCTTGTCCACGCATGGCCTCGGGCATCCACAAGGCCGAGACCTGGGTCCAGCCGAGGTAGACCGCCCCCATCAATCCGCCCACCACTTGTCCTTCCTGGTCGCGTAGCGTGATCAGGAAATAGCGTGGCGTGTCGCCGCCCGCATGCAAGGCGTTATAGGCGGTCAAACCGCCGACAATGACGTGCATGTCGGCCGGGTTTGGCTGGGCTTCGACGGTAATCTGCAGTCCGTGCTCCATGCGTACTCTCCATGATGAGGGGAGCTGCATGTTGGCACGCGGCATTCGATTGCGCAATCGGCGCCGCCCGCCGCTCGCCAGCGGCCTGCTCAGCCGATGTTGCTGCCGCGGATGCGGCTCAGGTCGGTATCGCCGCCCGCGTTGCCGGGGCGCGGATCGACGCTGCCGCTCGCCATATCGGCGCCGAGCGTGTCCGGCGCCATGGCCGCAGCGCCCGGGCGCGGATCGGTGCCGTAGAAGGTGTGGACCTGGCCGGCCCATCCGATGTCGGCCATGTCGGGCCAGCTGTCCTTGTTGAAGCCGGGCGCTTCCTTGAGGCGGTCCTTGTCGACGTCGAGGATGAAGCGTTTGCCGACGGTGTCCAGGCGCAGCGCCTGCCAGGGCACGGCGAACAGCTTTTCGCCGATGCCCATGAAACCGTGGAAGGCCAGCACCGCATAGGCGACCTGGCCGCTGTGCATGTCGAGCATGATTTCCTTGATGTCGCCCAGCTTTTCGTCGTGGGTGTTGACGACGTCCTCGCCGAGCAGGGTGTCGGCGCCCATCAGGGCCGGACCCGGACCGGCGCCGGTCGTGTCCTTGTACATGCCGTACTTGTCGCGGTCTGCATAGCTCATCGTGATCTCCTGTGTTGGATGCATCAACCCGTTCAGGGTAGGGAGACGGTACGCCGTGCATCTGAGGTCAGTCAATTGTGCGCGACCCGACGAACCTTTTTCTCAAAATAAAATATGAAGTTCGATGTGCAGGCTGGAACGGTTGAGCAGCGCGTTTATGCGAAGTGCCGTACAGAACACCCCATGCGATGTGGTTATTCTGTCAAGAAATTGGAGACTATCAACATGCCCCTCACCCAGCGCTGCAACTATGCCGGTTCGCTCGGCAAGCCGGTTCCGACCCGTTCCTTCCTGTCCGCCGTCAGCCGGCGCCTGCGCGGCCTGGTGCTGCCAGTGCCGCTGCCGCGCCTGCACCGCTGAAAGGCGTATCCGGCAATCTCAGGGATTGCCTTTGCCGCCGGCCACGCCATAGACCTGGCCGGTGGTGTAGCTCGCCGCGGCTTCGGCCAGCGACACGTACACCGGGCCCAGCTCGGCCGGCTGGCCCGGGCGCTTGAGCGGCTGGTCGGCGCCGAATTTTTCCAGGTTCTCCTGGGTCTGGCCACCGCACACCTGCAGCGGCGTCCACACCGGTCCCGGCGCCACCGCGTTCACGCGGATGCCCTTGTCGGCCAGCTGCTTGGCCATGACCTTCGTGAAGATCACCAGCGAGGCCTTGGTCTGCGAATACGGCAGCAGGTTGGGCGACGGGTCGTAGGCATTGACCGAGGCGGTGACGATGATCGCGCTGCCCGGCGGCAGGTGCGGGATCGCCGCCTTGGTGATCCAGATCGGCGCGTACACGTTGGTCTTGAAGTGCCAGTCCAGCTCGGCCGTCGTGATGTCCATGATCGAATCGATCGAGTGCTGGCGCGCGGCGTTGTTGACCAGGATGTCGAGTCCGCCCAGCTGGCGCGCGGCGTCGTCCACCAGGCGCTTGCAGAAGGCCTCGTCGCGGATGTCGCCCGGCAGCGCGACCGCCTTGCGGCCGGCCTGGCGGATCAGGGCGACGACTTCGCGCGCATCCGGCTCCTCGGCCGGCAGGTAATTGATGGCGACGTCGGCGCCCTCGCGCGCGAAGGCGATCGCGGCGGCGCGGCCGATGCCGGAGTCGCCGCCGGTGATCAGCGCGCGCCGGCCCAGCAGGCGGCCACTGCCGCGGTAGCTGGTCTCGCCGTGGTCGGGCTTGGGCGTCATCTTGCCGGCCAGGCCGGGCCAATCCTGCTGCTGGCGCGGGAACGGCGGCTTCGGATAGTTGGGCGGGGTCAGCGGGCGCGCGGCCGGGGTGGCGTTCTGCGCGGAGGCGACGCCCGGAGCGAGGGCAGGGGCGGCGGCGATGCCGGCCGCGACCGTGCCGACAAAGCGGCGGCGCGAGGAAACGATGTCGTCTTCGGGTTGGTCGTGCTGCGAGTCCATGGGCCAGGCTCCTGATCGGTTGATTTAATGATGAACTGATACTAGCCGCAATCAATATCGTGGAGCGTTCCTTAGCCTGGGAGAAACACGAAATGCTCGAGGTATCGTCGTGCAATACTGGTGAAACAAGCGGATCGACGACACGCCTTGCCGAGGGAAGCCGTAGCGGCGTCCCTCGGCGTCTGGATCAGTCCAGGTCGGACGCGTCGTGGCGCTCGGCCACCATTTCCTCGGGCTTGCCGCGCACGCGGTTGACCTTGCGGCCGCGGATCACGCCGCGGCGCGCGCCGACTTCCTCGGCCCAGCGGCGTACCTGCTGGTAGTTGTGCACCGCCAGGAACTCGGCGGCTTCGTACAGCTCGCCCATCACCAGGCAGCCGTACCACGGCCAGATCGCCATGTCGGCGATGGTGTACTCGTCGCCGGCGATGAAGCGGCGCTCGGCCAGCAGGCGGTCCAGCACGTCGAGCTGGCGCTTGGTTTCCATCGCGTAGCGGTTGATCGGGTACTCGAGCTTTTCCGGCGCGTAGGCATAGAAGTGGCCGAAGCCGCCGCCCACGAAAGGCGCCGAACCCATCTGCCACATCAGCCAGTTCATGGTTTCGGCGCGCGCCGGCTGCTCGGTCGGCAGGAAGGCGCCGAACTTCTCGGCCAGGTAGACCAGGATCGAGCCGGACTCGAACACGCGCACCGGTTGTTCGGCGCTGTGGTCGACCAGGGCCGGGATCTTCGAGTTCGGGTTGGCCTCGACGAAGCCGCTGCCGAACTGGGCGCCCTCGTTGATCTTGATGAGCCAGGCGTCGTACTCGGCGCCGGTGTGGCCGGCAGCCAGCAGTTCCTCCAGCATGATCGTCACTTTTTGCCCGTTCGGCGTGCCCAGCGAGTACAGCTGCAGCGGATGCTTGCCGACCGGCAGTTCCGCTTCATGGGTGGCGCCGGCGATCGGCCGGTTGATGTTGGCGAAGGCGCCGCCCGAGGGGGTGGCGGGGCTCCACACACGCGGCGGGACGTAGGGCGAAAAAGGGTTCGAGCTGCTGCCGGACATCGTGATCTCCTTGTTGATGCGATGCGTTGATGCGATCTGAGGTCACGATGATGCATCAAATTTGGCAAGCTTGCCGGGGATGCTACGGTGCGTGCTCAGGCGCTTGGGCCAGCGCTTGCGCGAACTTCGGCATCAGCGCCACCAGCTGCTCGACCTCGTGCGGCGCCCACGCTGCGAAGATCGCGCGCGCCTTGCGTTCGCGCGCGGCGTCGAGCGCCTCGGTCATCGCCTGGCCGGCGGCGCTGACGACGGCCAGGCGCACGCGCGCATCATGCTCGGCGGCGCGCCGTTCGACCAGGCCCAGGCTTTCCAGCTTGGCGACCTGGCGGCTGACCGTGGTGTGGTCGCGGCCGACGCCATCGGCCAGGTCGACCACGCCGATCGGACCGCGCCGCTCGATCCCGACCAGCAGCGGGAACAGCGCGCGGTCGAGCTTGATCCCGGCGGCTTCGATCAGCTCGACGTCGCGCTGCGGCGTGTTCATCGTGATCATGATGCTGATCAGGGCGTCGTGCAGCGTGCGCAGCTGTTGTTTCGATATATGTGTATCTTGCACATTCTTTCGGTTTGTCATAGCATGCCCTCCATTGCGTGCATTTTACACATAAAAGGGGGAGTCGCCATGGAAGTGGAAAACGAAGTGGACGTACTGATTTGCGGCGCCGGCGCAGCCGGATTGACGCTGGCGCTGGAACTGGCGCGGCGCGGCGTGCGCTTGCGCCTGATCGACCGGATGGAGGCGCCGTTCCACGGCTCGCGCGGCAAGGGCATCCAGCCGCGCACGCTGGAGATCTTCGAGGACCTGGGCGTGCTCGATCGCCTGGCGGCGCGCGGCGGTCCGTATCCGCCCTTGCGCGAATATGCCGGGGACGGCAGCTTCGTCGACACGGACGTGGTCGAAGCCCCGGAGCCGACCCCGGCCGAGCCGTTTGGCGCGCCGCTGATGCTGCCGCAGTTCCTGACCGAGGACGCGTTGCGCCGGCGTTTGCTGGAATTCGGCCACCGGGTCGAGTATGGCGTGACGCTGGACAGTTTTACCCAAGACGAGACCGGCGTGAGCGTGGTCCTGAGCGGCGCACAGGGTCGGACGCGGGTCCGCGCGCGCTACCTGGCCGGCGCCGACGGCGGCCGCAGCACGGTGCGGCATCTGCTCGGCATCGGCTTTCCCGGCAAGACGCTGGGCGTGCGTGCCATGGTGGCGGACGTGACGCTGGAAGGCCTGTCGCGCGCGGCCTGGCATCGCTTCAACGAGGGATCGATGGCGCGCCAGGTGGCGGTCTGTCCGCTGCTCGGCACCGACCTGTTCCAGGTGCAAGCGCCGGTGCCGCTCGAGGGGGAAGATGGCGGCGAGGTCGACCTGTCGGCGCAGGGCATCGAGGCGCTGGTGCGCGCCAGGAGCGGCCGCGACGACATCCGTGTGCACGCGGTGTCCTGGGCCTCGGCCTATTCGATGAATGCGCGCCTGGCCGAACGCTACCGGGTCGGCCGCGTGTTCCTGGCCGGCGACGCCGCCCACATTCATCCGCCCACCGGCGGCCAGGGCTTGAACACCAGCGTGCAGGATGCCTGGAACCTGGGCTGGAAGCTGGCGGCGGCGCTCGGCATGCGCGAGCCCGGCGCGGCCGAGCGCCTGCTCGACAGCTACGAAGCCGAGCGCCGGCCGGTCGCGGCGGCGATGCTCGGCCTGGCCACGCGCCTGCTGGATGCGGCCAGGCGCGGCGACCTGCGGCGCGGCCGCGAGACGCGCCAGCTCGACATCGGCTATCCGGACTCGCCGCTGGCGCTGGAGCGGCCGGCGCGTGCGGATGGCCTGCTGGCCGGCCAGCGCGCGCCCGATGCGCCGGTGCGTGGGGCGGGTGGCCAGCCGGTCCGTTTGTTCGCGCTGCTGCAGGGCGCGCACTGGACGCTGATCGGCCGGGACGTCGCGCCGGCGCTGCTGGACGGCTTGCGCCGGCCAGGGCTGCGCGTGCACGGCTTCGGCCCTGGCGGCGACCTGGTCGACGCCGATGGACATTTCCATGCGGCGTATGGCCTGGGGCCTGGTCAATTGCTGCTGGTGCGGCCGGATGGCTACATCGGTGCGTTCACCGCCGATTCGGAAGTCGAGGCCCTCGGGGCTTATTTGCGTGCGGCCGGCGTGGCGCCTTCGCATTGGATGCGCGATCACAATTCTTGACTTGACTCTGCGCTAAGGCCGCTTCATTGTTTGCATATTTACCATCGCCATGCAATGAGACGACGTGAAGGCGTGCCGGGACGAACGCCGCGGTATTTCGAAGCGGGCAAGAAGGTCGACAGCCGGCGGCCATATTGCGACGTGAACGAGGCGTTTGATAAGGAATTGCATCTGGCATGCACGAGCGGCAATGGCGGGCACGATCGGGGATAGCGATGAATTGGACCAAAGAAAACTACCTGGTATCGACCGACGCCGCCTTGCTGCAGCTCGACGTCATCCATGCCAATCTCACCCGCAGCACCTGGGCTGCGGGAATCGACGCGGCGACCCTGCGCAAGGCGGTCGAGAACAGTCTCAATTTCGGGTTGTACGACGATGGCCGGCAGATCGGCTATGCCCGTTTCATTACCGATCATGCGACGTTTGCCTATATGGCCGACGTGTTCGTGACCGATGCGTATCGCGGCATGGGACTGGGACGCTGGCTGGTCGAATGCATGCTGGCGTATCCCGGCGTGGAAGGCTATCGCCGGCTGCTGCTGGCGACCACGACGGCCGCCTGGCTGTATGAAAAGCTGGGATTTTCGACGCCGGAGAATCCGAAACTGTTCTGGCAGGTGAATCGGCCGGATATCTACAAAAGATAGCAGCCGAGCTCAGCGCAGCAGCTTCAACCCCGGCGGCAGCGCGTCGCCGAACATGCGCGTGCTGCTTTCCTGGTCGAGTTCCACCACCTCGCGCACCATCGCCGACCAGCTGGCCGGTGCGCCGCCGCCGGCCAGCTTGTGCAGCACCTGCTCGCGCAAGGCCTCGTCGATGTCGCGCGTGCGGTCGCCCGTCTTGCGCGCCAGGTGGGCGGCGGCGAAGCCGGCCGGCTCGATGCGCCGCCAGTCCAGTGTCAACAGTTCGGCGATCCAGCGCCCGGCCGCATCGCTGGGCGCGACTTCGTGGGCGCTGCCGTGCAGGGGCGCGCGCGCACCCACGCGCGCGAGCGCCCACAGGTAGCGCGCGTAGGTCGCGGCGGCTTTCGGGTCGGGTTTGGGCATGGGCGGAATCGCCATGATGCGCTTGACCATCCAGTCGCCGATCTCGGCCTTGTAGGCGGCCGGGATGCGTTCCAGCGACGCGCCCAGGCGCAGCATGTCGTCCTCGCTGCCGTCGACCAGGGTGGCGGGGCGCTTGGCCCGCTCGGCCGGCTCGGCCTGCAGGTTGAAGGCGAAGTCGTCGAGCAGGCGCAGCTGCGCTTCCAGCGGGAGCCCCCGGCGACGCGCCGCCACAGCGTCCACCACTCGGCGCGCACCTGGCTGTCCTTGGAGTATTGCGCCCCCAGCGGGAACAGCGCCCACAGTCCCTCGATGCGCCATTCGTCGAGCGGATGGCCGAAGCCGGGGCGCAGGCACCAGCCGGCCAGGTTCAGCCAGACGCGTTCGTGTTCGTTCGAGCGGCGCCGGCCCTTGGCGCGTTCCGTCAGCGCGTCGAACAGGCGGCGCAGCAGCGGCGTCTCCCAGCGCTCGCGCGCGCCCAGCAGGTGTTCGAGGCTGGCGCGCAGCTGGCGCACTTCGCGCGTGTCGACCTGCTGGTTGCGCGCGCCGAAGATGCGGTCGATGCGCTTGATGGCCTCGTCGATGTTGGCCGCGACCTTGGCCGGCAGCGCAGTGTCGTCGCCGGCTCGGGGCTCGTCCTGATCGCCGCCGCGCAGCTGGAATTCGAGGCGCCAGCGCTGGCCGCTGCCGTCCTCGGCGACACAGTGCACCTCCAGCGTGCCGACTTCCGACAGCGACGCCGCCAGCTGCACCGGGATCTCGGCCGCGCGTTTGTCACGTGCCTGCGCGTCCGCCTGCGCGCCCTCGCGCGCGCGCAGGACCGTGGCGATGGCCGGCAGGCGCACCACCGCGGCCGGGTCGAGTTCGACCAGGTCGCCGGCGCGCACCGGCTGGCCGCTCGGGCCGTTCGCATCGGCGACCGTCGAGACCAGGTGGAAGCGCACCGGCCGGCCCAGGCGCAGCGCGAAGCTGCGTTCGGCCAGCAGGGTTTCCTCGCCGGCCCGGGCGCCGCGCGGGAGGATGCAGACGGCGTGCAGCTTGTCCGGCTGCGCGCCGCGTTCGCGTTGTCCAGCATCGTCCAGCAGCAGATAGTAGCTGCGCGCCGATCCGCTCTCGATCGTCGGCGCGAAGCCGGCGCGCGCCAGCGAATAGGCGACCGCGCCACGCGCCACCGCCACGTCGGGGTCGAGGTTGTGCAGCACGGTGACCGGCGCGCCGCGCCAGTTCGACAGCGCCTCGGCCAGGCGCGCGGCCAGCGCCGCGCCGCGGAACACGCCGCCGTTGAGCAGCACGGTGTCGGGCACCGGCATGCCGGTGCCGTCGGCCAGGCCAAGCGCGGCGCGCGCCGCCTGCGCATGCTGGCGCAGGAAATCGGCCAGGTGGCGCGTGATGGCCGCGTCCTGTGCGTAGGGCAGGCCGAATTCGACGATGCCGGCGCGTGCGCGGCGGGCGCCTTCGCGCGCGTCGTTCAGCGGAAAGAAGCCGTCCAGCACAAGGCGTTCGATGTCGGCGCGCGTGAGCGTGACCGTGCGGCTGGCGCCGATCAGGCGCGAGCCGGCGCCCAGCAGCGTCACGCCGACCTGCTCGGGCCCGTCGGGCGCCAGCAGCTGCTCCTTGGCCGCGCGGCAGCGTTCGGTGAGCTGGGCCAGGCGGCTGGCCGACAGGCGCTGGGCTGGCTGGCTCCCCTGGCCGGTTTCCGCATCGCCGGCCAGCCGCGACTCGACCAGATGCGCCAGCGCCAGGTCCATGTTGTCCCCGCCCAGGATCAGGTGGTTGCCGACGCCGATGCGGGTCAACTTCGGCGCGCCGCCGGCGTCCAGTTCGACCTGCACGAGGCTGAAGTCGGTGGTGCCGCCGCCGACGTCGGCGACCAGCACCAGCTTCGTTTGCGCCAGCTCGGCGGCCAGCGTGTCGCGATGGCGCTGCAGCCAGTCGTACAGCGCGGCCTGCGGCTCTTCCAGCAGGCGCAGCTTCGTCAAGCCGGCCATGCGCGCCGCCTCCAGCGTGAGGGCACGCGCGCCTTCGTCGAACGAGGCGGGAATGGTCAGCACGACTTCCTGGTCTTCCAGCGCCTGGCCGGGATGCCGGGCATTCCAGGCCGCGCGCACGTGCGCCAGGTAGCTGGCGCTGGCGGCGACCGGCGACACCTTCGGCACGTCGTCCGGCGCACCCCAGGGCAGGATGGGCGCGGTGCGGTCGACGCCATGGTGCGACAGCCAGCTCTTGGCAGATGCAACTAACCGACCAGGCGTCTGCGCCCCCAGCGAGCGCGCAAGCCGCCCGAGCGCCACGTGCGCCAGGCCGGCCACGTCGTCCTGGCGCCAGGGCAGCTGCAGCTCGCCCGGCGCCAGTTCGGCCTCGAACAGGTGATAGCGCGCCGAGGGCAGCAGCGGCCTTGGCGCGACTTCGCCGGGCGCCACCAGCTGCGGGATCGGAAAGGTCTCGACCTGCTTGGCGCCGGCCGGCGCGTAGGCCAGCACCGTGTTGGTGGTGCCCAGGTCGATCCCGATCAAGGTCCGGGCAGGTGAGCTGGCCGCTGGCTTCACTGCGTATCGGGAGCGCTGCGCACGTCGAACTCGATCTTCCAGCGCTGGCCTTCGCGCGCGACGGCGACCAGCTCGAGCGTGCCGGTCTCGAGCGCCAGCGCGTGCAGCCTGACCTGCACCACGTCGCCCGGCGTGCGGCCCTCGGCCGGCAGGTCGGCCTGGATCTCGTTCAGCTCCTGCAGCTCGTCCGGGCCCCAGAACTCGAGCACGTCGCCGATGCGGTCCTGGCGGCGGGTGCTCGAACCGAAGAAGCGGAACACCACCGGCTCGCCGACCACCAGGCCGAATTCCTGGCCCGGCAGTTCGAGTTCGCTGCCTTCTTCCATGCCGAACGGCGCCACGCACAGCGCGGTGATCGGCGGCTCCATGCCGGGAATCGCCGGCATCGACGACTCCACGCCGACGTAGTACGAACGCGCGGTGCCGCCGCGGATGCGCACGCCGCCGCCACGGCGCGCATAGCCGTAGTAGGCCGCGCCGCGTGCGACGGCCAGGTCGAGGTCGGCGCCTTCCAGCATGCGCGCGGCTTCCGCGCCTTCCATGTACAGCCAGTCGTTGATGGTGTCCATCACGCGCTGGGCCAGGATATCGGACTTGAACACGCCGCCGTTGAACAGCACCGCGCTAGGATGCAGGAAGGTGTGTTCCGGGTTGACCTGGCCGTTGAAACCTTGGAGCTCGGCGGTGGCGCCGGCCTGGCGGCCCAGGAAGGCGGCCAGGTGGCGCGTGATCGCCGCGTCCTGGGCGTAGGGCAGGCCGACTTGCGTGAGGCCCGCGCGCGTGCGCGTGGCCGGGCGCGCGCCCGCTTCCACGCGCGGGAAGAAGCCGTCGGTGATGAAGGCGGTGACTTCGTCGCGCGTCAGCTCGGTGCGGATCGAGCCGCCGATCAGTTTCGAGCCGCGGCTGGGCACCACGATCGGCCAGGTGGTGGCATTCGCGTCGGCCAGCAGGTGTTCCTTGGCGCCGCGGCAGGCGTAGGTCAGGGCGCGCATCTGCCAGGCGTCGAGCTGGGTGCCGTTCGCCTGCAGCTTGCGCGCGACCAGGTGCGCCAGGGCGAGATCCATGTTGTCGCCGCCCAGCAGGATATGGTCGCCGACGGCGACGCGGTGCGGCTCGAGGTTGCCTTCGCGTTCCAGGATGGCGATCAGCGAAAAGTCGCTGGTGCCGCCACCGACGTCGACCACCAGCACGATATCGCCGGCTTTGACCTGCTTGCGCCAGCCGCCGCCGCTGCCTTCGATCCAGCTGTACAGCGCCGCTTGCGGCTCTTCCAGCAGAGTCGGGTCGTGGTAGCCGGCGTTGCGCGCCGCTTCGGCGGTCAGTTCGCGTGCGGCCGGATCGAAACTGGCCGGAATCGTGACGGTGACGGCTTGCTGCTCGAACGGCGCCTCCGGATGCGCGGCGTTCCAGGCTTGCCGGATGTGTTCGAGGTAGCGCGTCGATGCGGCGAGCGGCGACACGCGCTCAACCTCGGCCGGTGCATCCTGCGGCAGGATCGCGGCGCGGCGGTCGACGCTCGGGTGGCTCAGCCAGCTCTTGGCCGAGGACACCAGGCGGATCGGCGTGCCGGCGCCGCGCGAGCGCGCCATCTCGCCGACGACCGGCGCCGGCTGGCCGTTCGACCACGGCAGCGCCAGTTCGCCAGGGGCCATCTCGTCCGGGTGCGGCAGGTACAGGAACGACGGCAGCAGCGGCAGTGCCTCGACGGTGCCGGGGGCGCTCAGTTGCGGCACCGGCAGCACGCCCTGGTCGGCCTTTTCGCCGTCGCTGGCTTGCAGGTCGACGTACGACAGGGCGCTGTGCGTGGTGCCCAGGTCGATGCCGATCGCGTAGCGCGCGGTGTCGTTGGCAGTCGGGTTGGTCGCGGCGTCGTTCACAGTTCCACCTCCGCCGGGGCGATGATGCTGGCGTCATGCTGCTCGGCCAGCTGCGGCAGGCGCACGTCCTTGGCCTTCCAGCCGCGGTGCGACAGGGTGCCGGTGAACGGCGCCTTGCCGACCACGTTGCCGGTCAGGCGCACGCTGGCGGCGTCGAAGCCTTCCGGCAGCGTCACGCGCGCGCCTTCGAGCTCGCTGCGGATCGCGGTGATCGTGAAGTGCTCGCGCAGCACGCGTGCGCAGCCTTCGTGCACCAGGCGGGCGGCGGCGCCGATGTCGGCGTCGGCGTAGACCGTGATGTTCTCGTTGGCGAAGTCGATCAGGCGCGCTTCGCGTTGCAGCAGGCCGAGCAGCTGCAGGGCGGCGTCCGGCGTGGCGATGCGAAGCGGGGCAGGCGCCGGAGCGGGCGCGGGGCCGGCGCCGCTGCAGGAGCGGGAGCAGGCGCCGGGGCCGGGGCGGCGATCGGGCCGACCTGGTCGTCGCGGATGCGCGCGGCGTACTGGGCGTCGCCCAGGGTCTTGAAGAAGGCGCCGAAGGCGAGGGACAGCCTGCTCAAGAAGGAAGGCAGTTGGGTCGGTTGGCTCATGTTCTTGTGAATGCTGCTGTAAAAACGCGCATGATACCAGTTCGATCACAATCGGTTATGCGCACCGTTGACCCGGCAACACGCCCTCTGGCGCTCGGGTGGCTGTCCGGATGGCGGGCCGGTTGGCCGGTCAGATGGCCGGATCGCCGGCCGGCGCGCCATCGGCATCGTTGGCTGCGCTGTTCTGCTGGGCGGCGCGGGCCAGCAGCGCGCGTGCGTAGGCGTCGAAATCGTCGAGGCCGCGCTTGATGATCGTCACCAGGGCCGGCAGCGGGGCGGCCTGGTAATCCCATTCCGAGCGGCAGAATTCGCCGGTGCGCTTGAGGTCTTCGCCCAGTGCGGCGTCGATCCAGCCGTGATCCGCCAGCAGCGTGATGACTTCGCGCTCGTCGTACGCCGGGCCGAGGTCCGCCTCGCCGAGCAGGTAGTCGCCCATCTCGACCGCCGCCTCCCAGGCGCGGATCACGTTGAGCGTGGCGGCGTCCTGGCGCGTGATGTCGCCGACGAAGGTGGTCGGGTCCTTTTCGTACTCGTCGCGCGCGCGCTTGCAGCAGCGTTCGATGGTGCCCATTTTGCTCACCAGCAGATCTTCGTCCATGTCTTCCTCATTCGATTTGCTTCCAACAACAGAGACATCAAAGGGGCATCGACGTACCGTCGCGAGCATCGCAGTCCCGAAATGCAAAGCGCAGCAGGTAATTCGAGCCCCACCACACGTTACAACAAGAGCAACTGGCCTGCCGCACGTATGGACACAATTTGTAATCAAACGCCGGGCTCCGGACATTTTTCCGATACATGAGGCGCACACAATGGGGTTTCTCAACCCATCTGGAGTCTTCATGAACACCGCTTATCGTGCTGCTTATCGTGCTGCTGCTGTCGCTGTTTCCCTGGCCGCCTTCGCCGTCACCGTCCCGGCCTTCGCCCGGCAGGCGCAGGACCCGGCGCAGGGCCAGCACCAATGGCAGGGACAGCGCATGACGCCGGAACAGCGCGCACAGCGCATGGCCGAGCGCTTCAACGCCGCCGACACCAACCATGACGGCAAACTCAGCCTGGACGAAGCGAAAGCCGGCATGCCGATGGTCGCACGCCACTTCGACGAGATCGACACCGGGCACGCCGGCGCCATCACGCTCGAGCAGATGAACGCCTATGCCCAGGCGCACATGGGCCAGCGCCAGCATGGCGGCGGCGGCGGCGGCAACGGCGGCAGCGGCAGCTGATCCGGCCGCTGTCGGCGGCGCCGCTCAGCGCAGGAAGGTCATAGCAGGAACAGCAGCGCCGCCACGCAGGTGGGGGCGAGCGCCCCCAGCAGCAGCCCGAGCGTGCCGATCGATTCGTCGGCGAAGCCCTGGCGCAGCAGCGCCGCGCCGGCCGGATTGGGCGCGTTGGCGATCACGGTCAGCCCGCCGCCAGCGACCGCACCGGCCACCAGCATGTACTGCTGATGCTCGCCCAGGCCGGCGATCAGCGAGCCGAGGTAGGTGAGGGCGGCGTTGTCGGTGATCGCGGTCAGGCCGAGCGCGCCGAAGAACAGCGCGGTCGGCTCCAGGCTGGAGACGACCGGCTGCAGCCACCATTGCTGCATTCCGCCCAGCACCACCAGCCCGGCCAGGAAAAAGCCGACCAGCAGGCCTTCCTTCAGGATCAACGGGTCCTGGTAACGCTGGTAGGCCTGCGTAAAACCCAGGAACAGCATGAACAGGCCGAGGAACAGCACCGGGTGATGCGCCAGCAGCACCACCGCGGCGAGGAAGGCCAGGTGGATCAGCGTCACCAGCAGCGGCACCGGGCGTCGCGTATCGGCGGCCTCGGCGCCCGCATCCGCCGAGGTGGCGGGCGACTGCAGATGCCGGCGCAGCAGCAGCGTCGCCACGCTGGCGTTGACCAGCACCGCGATCAGCGCGCGCCAGCCGAAGCGACCCAGCATGAAACCGCTGTCCCAGCCCCAGGCATCGGCCACCATCAGCACCGGCGGCGCGGCGTAGGCGGTGAGCGTGCCGCCGATCGAGACGTTCACGAACAGCACGCCCAGCGCCGCGTACTTCAGCCATTCCGGCATCCCCTGGCGGAACACCAGCGGCGCCAGCGACAGCGCCGCCAGCGTCATCGCGGCCGGCTCGGTGATGAGCGAGCCGGCGAGGGGCACCAGCGCCAGGCCGAGCCAGGTCAGCGCCATCTCGATGCGCACCCCGGCCACGCGCACGCAGACGCGCGCGAGCATATGCAGCAGCGCGCGCACGGCCTCGAGCACCGGACGCGAGGCCGCCACCACCATCACCACGAACACGAACAGCGGCTCGCCGTACTGGCGCGACTCGGCGTAGTCGATCGCCGCGCCGCCGCTGTCGACCAGCGCCATCGCCGCGATCAGCACGCAGGCCCAGAAGCCGAACACGACTTCGACCTCGCCCAGCAGGTGGAACAGCCCGGCGTGGCGCGGATGGCGGTGCGCCAGCACCTCGAACAGGTGGGTGGCGAAGGTGTGCACCAGGGCGAGCGCGAACAGGACCAGGCCGATGGTCTGCATGGTCGTGGTCATGCGGCGGCGGCTCCGTTTGGTTTGTCGTGGCGGTTGCGGATGTGAGTCATGATAGGAAACAACAATGTAAATATCGCTATTATTTCATTGATTGGCAGCCTGCGTAGCCGTGCTCGTGCATATGGCCCCTGCACCGCGCATGCCGCCAGCATGATCCGCGCGGTCATTGTTTGTCTCAACACCCGTCGCGCCGGCGTTTTTCGTGAAAAGCTCATGCATTTGCGCAATTTCAGTCAACGTCATGTGAGGGTGGAATGCTTAACGCTTTATTGGCGATGTTTGGAACGCTGGCGATCCTGGTCAGTATCGTGGCAAAGCTCGTCTGGCTGCGCGCTGGAGCGAAGCCGAACGACATCGCCAGTCCGGACAAGCCGGAAAATACGCTGCCGGCATTCACTTCCGTGCGTAGCGATCGCGCCGGTCGCCGGGTGCAAAGGCGCGCACGGCAAGCGTCCTTGCGCAGGCAAGTACCTTGCGTGAGCACAAAACCGGTCTGCTCAGCCCAGCATTCCAAAAGATAAACCTTGCCAAAACATGATGATGCGAGTACTGTATAAACATACAGTATTGCTTTGCATCATCTATGAATTGCTCAGAGTCTACATCTGCGCCGGAGTCCTTGCACCCGTCGCTCTGGCGCGCCTCGCAACTGGCGCGCGCCGGCATGCGCTGCGTCGATACCGGCCACCCCGCGCTCTCGGCCCAGCTGCCGGGCGGCGGCTGGCCGACCGGCGCGCTGGTCGATCTGCTGCTGCAGCAGCCCGGCATCGGCGAGATGCGCCTGCTGCGCCCGGCCCTGGCCGCGGTCGCCAAGCGCCGCATCGTGCTGCTGCAGCCGCCGCATCCGCCGCAGGCGCTGGCGCTGGCCGCGCTTGGGGTAGCGCCGTCGCAGCTGCTCTGGCTGCGCGCCAACCGCACGGCCGACGTGCTGTGGGCCGCCGAGCAGGTCTTGCGCAGCGGCAGTTGCGGCGCCTTGCTGTGCTGGCAAAACCAGATTCGCAGCGACGCCCTGCGCCGCCTGCACCTGGCGGCCCAGTACGGCGAGACCCTGTTCTTCATGCTGCGTCCGCTGGCGGCCGGCCAGGACGCCTCGCCGGCGCCGCTGCGCTTGGCGCTGCGGCCGCAGGCCGGCGGCATCGAGATCGATTTCGTCAAACGCCGGGGACCGCAGCGCGATGCGCCGCTGTTCCTCCCATTGTCTTCCTACCTGTCCTATCGCCATGCGTCTGTGGATCGGCCTGCACCTGCCCCGGTTGTCGCTCGAGGTCTTCAGCCCCAGCTGGTGCACTGACGCCGGCGGCGTCGTGCTCGAGCATGAACGGGTGCTGGCCGCGTCTCCGTGCGCGCGCGCGGCCGGCGTCCAGATCGGCATGCGCCGCGGCGGCGTGCTGATGCTGATGCCCGAGGCGCAGCTGCACGAGCGCGCGCCCGAGCGCGAGGCCGAGGCGCTGTTCGCGGTGGCGCTGGCGCTGCTGCAATTCACGCCGCAGGTGGCCGAAGCGGAGGAAGCGACATTGCTGCTCGACGTCGGCGCCAGCCTGCGCCTGTTCGGCGGCGTGCGCGCGCTGTGCCGGCGCATCCTGGCGGTCGTGGCGGCGCTCGGTTTTTCCGCCACGCTGTCCTGCTCGCCCACCGCGCGCGGCGCCTGGCTGCTCGCGCGCGCGGGGGCGGGCGGACACGCTCGTGCGGGCGCGAACGCGCGCGCGATCGCGGGCCGGCCGCTGCGTATGACTTCGCTGGCGCGCCGCCTCGACCGGCTGCCGGTCACGCTGGCGCCGCCGGCGCGCCCGTTCGCCGACTGGTTCGAGGGCCTGGGCTGCCGCACGCTGGGCGAGCTGCAGCGCCTGCCGCGGCCCGGCCTGCAGCGGCGCTGCGGCCGCGCGCTGCTCGACCTGCTCGACGCCGCCTATGGCCTGGCGCCCGAGCTGCACGAATGGATCGAGGCGCCGGAAGCCTTCCATGCGCGCCTGGAACTGTTCGACCGCATCGACGACGCCGAGCTGCTGCTCGAGGGCGGCCGGCGCCTGCTGCTGCAGCTGGTCGGCTGGCTGGTCGCGCGCCAGCTGGCGGTCGAGCGCATCGTGCTCAAGCTCGAGCACGAGCGCGGCCGCATCGCGCGTCCGCCCACTTGCGTCGAAGTCGCGCTGGCCGAGCCGGCCTGGCGCGACGAGCACCTGGTGCGCCTGCTCAAGGAACGCCTGGCCAAGCTGGCGCTGGACGCGCCGGTGATCGGCCTGGCGCTGGAAGCGCAGCAGGTGCAGCCGATGGCGCCCGTGAGCGATTCGCTGTTTCCCGAGCCGGGCGGCAGCGAGGAAGACCGGGTGCGCATGCTGGAGCTGCTGATCGCGCGCCTCGGCCCCGACAACGTGCTGCAGGCCGTGCCCAGCGCCGATTATCGGCCCGAGCAGGCCAATGTGTGGGTGCCGGTGCAGTCGCAATCGCAAACCCGCATCCGCGACAAGGCCGGCAACGCCCAGCTCCCGCCCGACGGTATGACGCTGCCGCGCCCGACCTGGCTGCTGGCCAAGCCGATCGCCCTGCTGATGCGCGAGCACCGGCCGTTCTACGGCTCGCCGCTGCGCATGGCTTCCAACCCCGAGCGCATCGAGGCCGGCTGGTGGAACGGTCCGGAAACACGCGATTACTTCATCGCCGAGGGCAGGGATCACACGCTGTATTGGGTGTACCGCGAGCGCATCGGCGCCGACGATGCGGAGCCGCGGTGGTTCTTGCATGGCCTGTTCGGCTAGCTTTGCCGCTTCCCCACCTGCGCATGCTGCTCGCCCAACTCCCCCGCAATCGTCGGAATCAGCTCGGATACGGTCGGGTGAATCGCCATCACCTGGTCAGCTGCTTGCAGCTCATCCCGCCAGCCATCGCGGCCAGCACCATGTGCACGGCCTCGTCGCCGCCCGGGCCGAGGATGGCGGCGCCGAGGATCTCGTCCGTGTGGGCATCGGCGACGATGCGCATCGAGCCCTGCGCTTCGCCTTTCTCGACGGCGCGTCCGACCCGCGTCATCGCCCGCTTGCCGACGCGCACGGCGCGGCCCTGCGCCAGCGCCTGTTCCTCGCTCAAGCCGACCCGTCCCAGCGGCGGATCGATGTACAGCGCATACACGGGGATGCGCTCATCCACCGAGCGCGGCTCGCCGTCCAGCAGGTTGGCGGCGACGATCTCGTAGTCGTTGTACGCCGTGTGGGTAAAAGCGCCGCGCCCGTTGCAGTCGCCCAGCGCCCAGATGCCCGGCACGTTGGTCGCCAGGCGCCCATCGACCTCGATGTAGCCGTGCGCATCGGTACGCACGCCAGCTTCATGTAGGCCCAGGTCGTCCGTGTTCGGCACGCGCCCGGCCGCCACCAGCACGTGGCTGCCGACGGTCTGCTCCTTGCCGCCGTGCGTGAGCACCGCAACGCCGTCCGGATGCGCACGCACCTCGATGCATTCGGCGTCCACCTTGAACACGACGCCTTCGGCTTCCAGGATGGCGCGGATCTCGTCCGAGACTTCCCGGTCTTCGCGCGGCATCAGGCGCGGACCCCGTTCCACCACCGTCACCTGGGCGCCGAAACGGCGGAACATCTGCGCGAATTCCAGGCCGATGTAGCTGCCGCCGATGACGACCAGGTGGCGCGGCAGTTCGCGCAGCGTCACCATGCCGCTGCTGCTGAGCCAATCGACCTCCTCGAGTCCCGCGATGTTCGACGCGGACGCGCGCGCGCCGACGTTGATGAAGATCTTGTCGGCCTCGAGCATCCTGGCGCCCACCCGTACCGTGCGCACGCTCTCGAAGCGGGCATGGCCGCGAATCAGCCTGCAGCCGGCCAAACCCTCGATCCACTGTTCGAGTCCGCTCCGGCTCTTGGCGACGATGGCGCCGGTCCGGTCGTTCACGGCCGCCATGTCGACTGCGGGCGCACCCGGGATGGTCACGCCGTATTCGCCGGCGCGCGCGGCCAGGCGGGCGACGCGGGCGCTCGCCACCATCGCCTTGGTGGGCGTGCAGCCGACGTTCACGCAGGTGCCGCCGACCAGCTTGCGCTCGATGATGGCAACCGTCATGCCGGCCGTCGACAGGCGATTGGCCAGTGCGGAAGCGGCCTGGCCCACGCCGATGATGATGGCGTCGAATCGTTCGGTGGGTTCAGGCATGGCGGTCCTTTTGTCGGCGCCGGCGCGCTCGCCCGGCTATACGCGCCATTGTAGGGGGCAACCCGGGGGAGCGCACTGGCCCGATGGCAGGCGTACGCGCCCCTGTCCGGCTAGCCCTTCACGACGCGTGCCCCGGCCTCGGCTGCGGCGCCATCGGCGGCACCACGATGTCGTCGTTCAGGCGCAGGAACTTGAAGCCCAGCAGCGTCGAGCCTTTCTTGCCGGCCTGGCGGTTGCGTTCCTCGCGCGCCTCGGTGCGGGCGATGAAGGAATCCAGGGGCTCTTCGCGCACTGCCGGCTCCGACGAATGCAGGAAGTGGCGTTCGCCGTTCGCACCGAGCACCACCAGGCCGACGTGCGTGACCATGGTCTTGCCGTCGCTCAGGAGCGAGACCACGTTGACGCTGTCGCCCTCGCGCATCTGGTTGATCGCGGCGCTGGCTTGCGCCTTCGGCACATAGGCCTGGCGGCTGGTTTCGACCGGGATGTCGGCGTCGGTGTGGTGGCGCGTCTTCAGGAACGTCGCGCGGTCGACCGTCATCGTGTAGCTGGGACCGGTCGGGCCGGCCAGATCAAAGCTGGCGTCGGTCACCAGCCAGCGATTGGCGACGTTCCAGTCAGCTTCCGTGTAATGGTTGCGTGTGGCCACGCCGACGATGCCGTCGCGGTAGCGGATGCGCTGCAGCATCCAGAAGAATTCGTCCCACGATTGCGACAGCGCCATCGCGTAGGTGTGCTCGACGAACACGGTACAGTCGCTGTGGTCGAGGCTGAACATCGGCAGCTCGTCGTGGATTTGATACGGGAATTCACCCAGCAGATTCAGACGGTAGGGTTGGCCGATGTTCTTGCGCGCGATCGCGGCGATGCGCTTGCGCAGGTCGGGCTCGGCGTCGTGCTGCCAGGCGATGTAGCGTCCGGCTTCGAGCGGCTGCATCTGGTAGAGCGGCTTGGCCAGCGACGCGTCGAGCGGCTCGGCCGACACATTGGCGGCGCCGATGGCGGCGCTCACGATGACCGCGGTCAGGTTGCAGATCAGCAGGCGGGCGAAACGCATAAATGGCTCTGGAGGTAAAATCCTACGTTACCCCGGCCGGACTCAGCCATCAAGCAAATCTTCACGGCAGGAAATAGATAGGCAACGAAAACCATGCTCACCGAACGACTCGACTTCCCTGGCCCGCACGGCAAACTCGCGGCCAAGCTGGACGCCCCCGACGCCACCCCGCGCGCCTATGGCGTGTTCGCCCACTGCTTCACCTGCAGCAAGGACGTGCTGGCCGCCAACCGCATCTGCGCCGGCCTGGCCGATCAGGGCATCGCGATGCTGCGCTTCGACTTCGCCGGCCTGGGCGCGAGCGAGGGCAAGTTCGCCGACACGAATTTCTCGTCCAACGTCGAGGACCTGGTCGCCGCCGCCGACTTCTTGCGCGCCAAGTTTGCCGCACCCCGGCTGTTGATCGGCCACAGCCTGGGCGGCACCGCGGTCCTGGCCGCCGCCGCGCGCATTCCCGAGGCGAGCGCCGTGGCGACGATCGCCTCGCCCAGCGATCCGCACTACGTCGTCGACAAACTGTTTGCCGAGCACCTCGACACCATCGCGCAGCTGGGCGAAGCGCGCGTCAGGCTGGCGGGGCGCAACTTCAACATCCGCAAGCATTTCGTCGACGATGCCAGCGGTCACCGGCTGCACGACAAGATCGCCAATCTCGGCCGCGCGCTGCTGGTGATGCATGCGCCCGGCGACGACACCGTCGACACCGCCAACGCCACGCGCATCTTCAGCATCGCCCAGCACCCGAAAAGCTTCGTCTCGCTGGAAGGCATCGACCACCTGGTCACCAGCAAGGAGGATGCGGCCTACGTCGCCAACGTCATTGGGGCGTGGAGCGCGCGTTATCTGGACCAGCCGGGCGATGGAGCGACCGCCTGAGACGATAACGGGCGCGTGGCCACATGCGACAATATCGGCCCGTTATCATCAACCCTGACGTATGCAGAACTTTGAACGGCGGCGCGACCGCTTCGACTTTTTCGACCGCATGGAGAGCCCGGCGGTCAACCTGTGCTTCGCGCTCGACTTGCCCGACCTGCGCCCCTGGTGCAAGCGCGAGGGGCTGCCGCCGTTTCACGTGATGCTGTGCGCCGTGCTGCGCGCGGTGCTGCAGGTCGAGAATTTCCGCTACCGCGTGTTCGAGGGCGAAGTGATCCGCATCGATCGCCTGGTGCCGTCCTTCACGGTCATCAACCAGCATGGCGACCTGAACCTGGCCCAGTTCGACTGGAGCGACGACGTGCGCGAGTTCGCCGCGCGCGGCATGCGCGCGCGCGAGGAAGCCTCCAGCATGACGGCGCTGAACCAGAAGTACCGCACGATGTCGCCGCGCGACGCCAAGGACCAGGTGTTCGTGACCTGCATCCCCTGGCTCGACTTCACCTCGATCCAGCACCCGATCATGCTGCTCGCCGCGCCCGACATCCCGTCGCTTGCCTGGGGGCGTTTCCGCGACGGCCCGCGCGGCCTGCAGGTGCCGTTCTCGGTGCAGGCGCACCACGGCTTCGTCGACGGTTACCACATCCACCTGCTGGCGCAACGGATCGCCGCCGAGCTGGACGCGATCATGCGCTAGTCGTTGCTGCTGCCGGCGTCGCCACCGCCGCCGCTGTCGCAGGCCATGTCCGCAATGCCGCCGTCGTCGCCGGCAAACGCATCGGCCATGTCCTGCAGCATGACCCCGATATCGCCGTCGTTCGCCCCCTCCAGCCGGCGCCGCGCCGGCAGCGCCGCGGCCGCCACCAGTCCGGCCGCGACCAGCGCCGGCAGCGTCAGCTCGGGATGGGCGCGCGCGCGGATGCGTCCCGCGCCGAGCCGGCCGAGGCGGGTGTAGACGATGTCGTCGCCGCGCCGCCAGTAGCCGTGCCCGTACGGCATGCGCAGGCGCGCATCCAGGCCGAACAGGTCCGGCGGGCGCGGTTCCTCGGGTGCGATGCCTTCGCGCTGGCGGCACGCCACCAGCGCATGGGCCAGCGAGTGCGAGGCCAGCGCCGCATGCTCGAGGTGCGGCATGGTGTGCCCGAAGTGGCGGCGGCAGAAGTCGTCGAGGCTGGCGCGGTTCCAGCGCAGCCAGGCATGCCAGACCGAGTCCGCCGCCTCGGAGGGCAGGGCGCATGGCCGCCCGCTGCAGGCCTGGGCGTCGAAGAAGCGCAACAGGCCTTCGGCGGCGCGGGCGAAAAAAAAGGCATCCGTGCGGATGCCCTGGTACTCCTTTGGTGCGCTGTGCTGCCAGGCCCCCTGCAGGGCCGGCGGCAGATCGGCGAGCTGCGCCAGATACGGCGAACGGCGTAGATGCCGCGCGGCGCGCCACTGCTCCAAACGCCTGATGATCGATGCCATGCGCGCCCCCTTATTCGTTCTGGTTTGGCAGGCTCAGCTTAGGACGTTTTTGTCGCACTTCTATGACTTGGCGCAACCGGCGTGCTGTTTTTCACGCCGGTCGCGCAATATCGCTCACTGCGCGATCACTTCACAATCATTTTACGATTACTTCAGCGCCGCGTAGATCGACTCCAGACGATCCTTGGTGCCCGGGATGCGTTCCAGGCGCGGGTAGCGCAGGCCGCCATGGTAGTCGAGCGAGACCGTGCGGAACGTGTCGCCCTTCTTGACCAGCAGCTGGATCGGCGCGGTGCCGCCCTTGGCGTCCTTGATCGCCTTCTTCAGCACTTCCGGCTTGTAGGCCGTGTTGTTGACGGCGACGATGGTGGCGTTGGCGGCCAGGCCGGCGCGGAAGCCCACGCCGTCCCAGACCACGTTGCGGATCGCGCCGCCCGAGGCGACCGCGAAGCCCAGCGAGTAGCTCAGGTCGAGCGCCTTGCTGCGGTCGTCGATGCTCTTGACGTAGTCGGTCGGGGTGTCGGTGTAGACCAGCTTCCAGCCCGCGCGCGCGAGGCCGTCGAGCGGGGCGCCCGGGCCGTGGCCGTCCAGGCGCTTGCGCAGGAAGCCGGCCCAGTCGTACGGCTGGATCTTGTTGAGCGTGGCCACCACTTCTTCGAAGGTGTACGGCGCGCGCACGTGGCTGCCGTCGTTGATGCCGAAGAAGGCCTTGGCGAAGTCGTTCAGCGAACGCTTGTCGCCCGACAGTTCGCGGATCAGGGTGTCGGCGTCGAGCCAGATCAGCTGGCCTTCGGTGTAGTAGTCTTCGCTGCGCTGGTAGTTGCCCCAGCCGAGCGGACGGCGCGAATTCAGGATCGGGTCGTAGACCGTGTCCTGCATCGCGCGCCATTCGCGGCCCTTGACGCTGTCGTAGCGCGCCGCGGCGGCGGCCAGCGCATCCTTCGCACCCTGCTGCGACACCAGGCCCGAACGCGCGGCCAGCACGTTGCCCCAGTACTGGGTCTGGCCTTCGTACACGTACAGCAGTTCGTTCTGCAACGGCACGTTGAAGTTGGCCACGGCCTGGCCGCCCGGACGGCGGAACTTGCCGTCCCACGAGTGGGTGTACTCGTGCGCCAGCAGGTCGCGTCCGGCTTCGCCCTTGGCCCATTCGGTGAAGTAGCCCGGCTTGACGCCGTTCTCGCTCGACTGGTGGTGCTCCAGGCCGATGCCGGAGAATTCGTCGGACAGCGCGAACAGGAAGTCGTAGTGGTCGTAGTGATGCGAGCCATACAGTTTATACGCTTGCTGGATCAGCTTGCGGTGGATCTCGATCTGCTCCGGCGTCGCGGCCAGGCTGTCGGCATCGTCGGCGACCACGTCCAGGTGCACCGGCACCTTGGCGCCCGGGTCGAGGTCGAAGCGCTTGAAGTAACGGCCGGCGAACAGCGGCGAGTCGACCAGGGTGTTCAGGTCGGTCGGCTTGAAGTGGACGTCGTCGCCCTGGCGCTCGGCGGTCTCGAGCGCGGTGCCGAACTGCCAGCCGGCGGGCAGGCGCAGGTTGGCCTGGACCGGGATGCGGCTGCCGAAGTAGCCGGCCGGGTACAGCGTGACCGCGTTCCATTGCACGCCGAGGATGTTGTCGGTCATGGTGATGCGGCCCTGGTTGGTATCGAGCGGCGACAGGTACACGTAGTCGGCTTCCAGCGTGGTCGCGCCTTCCGGCACGTTGACGTGGTAGGCGTACACCTGGACCGGGTCGCGCACCCACTCGACCGGCTTGCCGCCGGCCGTGAACTTCAGGCCGGCCAGCTGGGTGATCGGGCCGGTCGGGCTGTGGTTACCCGGCAGCCATTGCGGATACAGCACCGTCATCGGACCCGGCTTGGCCGGCATCGAGATGTGCATGCGGAAGATCTGCTGCGACAGGTCGGTCGCATCGACGTTCAGCACGACGGTGCCCGGGAAGGGCTGGTCGACCGGCGCCGGGATCGGGGGCAGGTTGGTGGGCGTGAAGGTCGACTGTGCGCAGGCCGGGAAGGCGAGCGCCAGGGCCAGGGTCAGGGCGGAGGTGGAGCGGACGGCGAAGGATGCGTGCATGGCTCGGGCTGTTGTTGAGGAAGCAAACGAATGAGTGTAGCACCGCCTTATGCAAGAAAAATACTCAGCAACATGCTGAAAATAAATGAAAATAAAATTTTGTCGATGGCGGGAAAAAACATATTTCGTGCGACTTGAAAAGCGCTTAGGTGGGCATTAGATTGGTTCCAACGGATGCTCACGATGAGGTCCGTCAACTTATCGCTTGAACTTTTAAGGATATACAACCATGCGTACTTTTGATTTGACTCCCCTATATCGTTCCGCCATCGGCTTTGATCGTCTGGTGAACATGCTCGAGCAGCGCGCCGAAGCCGCGCCGAGCTACCCGCCGTACAACATCGAGCTGGTCGCCGAAGACAAATACCGTATCGTGATGGCGCTGGCCGGTTTCACCCGCAGTGAAATCGAGATCGTCGCCGAACGCGATACCCTGCACGTCGTCGGCCGCAAGCAGAAGGACGACGCCCAGCGCACCTTCCTGCACCGCGGCATCGCCCAGCGCGATTTCGAACAGCGCTTCCAGCTGGCCAACCACGTGAAGGTCGTCAGCGCCGGCTTCGACAACGGCATCCTGACCATCGAACTGGTGCGCGAAGTGCCGGAAGCGTTCAAGCCGCGCAAGATCGCGATCGCTGACGCCAACGGCAACACCGACAACGTGCAAGTGCTCGAGCAGCCGCAACAGCAACAGGCCGCTGCATAACACACATCGAAACATGATTGTTGGGTGGGCTCCCCATGCCCACCACTTAAAAAGAGGCGCTCCGGCGCCTCTTTTCACGTCCGGACCCCGATTTCGCTTAAGGCTTTTCTAAGCCATTCCCTTTCCAGGCAGCCTCAGAATTAAGGGTGATCTAAGCCAGTTGCGCGACACTATCGTCAACGAAGCTTGGTATGAACTAACCCTCTCTCAAGGAGCACGACATGCAGAATCAAGGCGCAACGACCGTCATCTCCGCAAAACGTCTCACCCTGGCCCTGTGCGTGGCCGGCGTCATCGGCGGAGCGGTGGGCGCAGTCGCAGTCGAACACAACAACGCGGTTGCCGCTGCAGCAGCCGTGACGGCATCGACGCAGCCGGCGCCGGTCGCCGCTGCCCCGGCCCCGGTGGCCGGCAATCCGAGCAGCATGGCGCTGCCCGACTTTACCCAGATCGTCTCGCGCAATGGCCCGGCCGTGGTGAACATCCGCGTCACCGGCACCCAGAAGATGTCGCGCCAGCAGCAGCAGATGCAGCAGTTCGGCAATGGCGACGACGAAGACGATCCGTTCTTCGAATTCTTCCGCCGCTTCCAGCAGCCGCAGCAGCGCGGCGGCGGCCGCGGCGGTGCGGCCCAGGTGGTGCACGGCGCCGGCTCGGGCTTCATCATCAGCCAGGACGGCGTGATCCTGACCAATGCGCACGTGGTGCGCGACGCCGACGAAGTCATGGTCAAGCTGCAGGACCGCCGCGAATACCGCGCCAAGGTGCTGGGCTCGGACGCCAAGACCGACGTCGCCGTGCTCAAGATCGACGCGAAAAACCTGCCGACGGTCCCGCTGGGTAACACCCGCAACACCAAGGTGGGCGAGTGGGTGCTGGCGATCGGCGAACCGTACGGCCTGGAGTCGACCGTGACCGCCGGCGTGGTCAGCGCCAAGGGTCGCACCATCGACAACAACGGCGTGCAGTTCCTGCAGACCGACGTCGCCGTCAACCCGGGCAACTCGGGCGGTCCGCTGTTCAACACGCGCGGCGAAGTGGTCGGCATCAACTCGCAGATCTACAGCGAGACCGGCGGCTACCAGGGCCTGTCGTTCGCGATCCCGATCGAAGTCGCGGCGCGCATCAAGGACGAGATCCTCACCACCGGCAAGGTGCAGCACGCGAAACTGGGCGTGAACCTGCAGGACGTGGACCAGGGCTTCGCCGATTCGTTCAAGCTCGATTCGCCGGACGGCGCGCTGGTGGCGCAAGTCGAACGCGGCGGCGCGGCCGAGCGTGCCGGTCTCAAGTCCGGCGACGTGATCCGCAAGGTCAACGGCCAGCCGGTCGTGACCGGCAGCGACCTGCAAGCCGTGGTTTCGATCGCCAAGCCGGGCGACAAGGTCGACCTGGACATTCTGCGCGACGGCAAGCCGGTGCGCTTGAGCGCGACCCTGGGCAACGCCAACGACAAGGCCGCCCCGCGCGACCGCGACAACCTGGCCAGCAACGACAACGGCGCCAAGCTCGGCCTGGCCCTGCGTCCGCTCGATCCAAGCGAGCGCAGCCAGCTGGGCGTGGCCGCCGGCCTGGTGATCGAGGATGCCGCCGGTCCGGCGCAAGCGGTCGGCGTGCAGCCGGGCGACGTGCTGCTGTCGGTGAACGGCAAGCCGGTCACCAGCGTGCAGCAGGTGCGCGATGCGGTGAAGGGCTCCAGCAAGTCGGTGGCGCTGCTGATCCAGCGCGGCGACAACCGGATCTTCTTCCCGGTCCGCATCGGTTGATGAGCAGCGCAGGGAGCGCCAGGCTCCCTGCGCGATCATCGTAACCGGTTATCATCCGCATACGTTTTGAATCGGAGGATGGGATGCGGCTGCTGCTGGTGGAAGACGATACGATGATCGGCGAAGTGGTGCTCGACCTGCTCAGGGCCGAGCACTACGCCGTCGATTGGGTCAAGGACGGCGACATGGCCGACACGGCCCTGATGCAGAACCAGAACTACGACCTGGTCCTGCTCGACCTCGGCCTGCCGCGCAAGGACGGGCTCGAGGTGCTCAAGTCGATGCGCGCGCGCAAGGACCGCACCCCGGTGCTGGTCGCCACCGCGCGCGACTCGGTTGCCCAGCGCATCGCCGGGCTGGATGCCGGCGCCGACGACTACGTCCTCAAACCCTACGACCTCGACGAAATGCTGGCGCGCATCCGTGCGCTGCTGCGCCGCGCCGCCGGACGCGCCGAACCCGTTTTCGAATACAAGAACATCTCCATCAATCCCGCCACGCGCGAAGTGCTGGTGGACGGCCAGCCGGTCGTGCTGTCGGCGCGCGAATGGGCCGTGCTGGAAGCGCTGGTCGCGCGTCCGGGCGCGGTGCTGTCGCGCGCCCAGCTGGAGGAAAAGCTGTACAGCTGGCGCGACGAGGTGAGCAGCAACGCGGTGGAAGTCTACATCCACGGCCTGCGCAAGAAACTCGGCAGCGACCTGATCCAGAACGTGCGCGGGGTGGGCTACATGGTTCCCAAGATATGAGTCTCAAAAACGCCCGCGCCAAGCTGACGCACTCGCTGCGCGGCCGCCTGCTGTGGTACCTGCTGGCCGCCATCACCCTGGCCGCGATCGCCCAGGCGGCCATCGCCTACCGCACCGCGCTGAACGACGCCAACGACATCTTCGACTACCACATGCAGCAGATGGCGCTGTCGCTGCGTTCGCGCGCGCCGCTCGCCACCAGCGACGACGGTGCGCCGCCCGGCGATGCGCCGGTGCCCGGCAGCGACGACATGGTGGTGCAGGTGTGGTCGCCGGACGGCGTGCGCGTATTCCGCAGCGCCTCGCACGCGCGCCTGCCGCAGCTGGCCGTGCTGGGCTTTTCCAACGTCAAGGCGAACGGCACCACCTACCGCATCTTCTCGATCCAGACCAGCAACCAGACCGTGCAGGTGGCCCAGGACCTGGCCGTGCGGCGCGCGATGGCGGGCAACCTGGCGCTGCGCACGATCGGCCCGATCGGCGTCATGATGCCGATCCTGATGCTGGTCGTGTGGCTGGTGGTGAGCCGCTCGCTCGACCCGGTCGCGCGCGTGCGCAGGCAGGTGGCGGCGCGCCAGGCCGACGATCTGTCGCCGGTGTCGGACGCCGGCCTGCCCGACGAGGTGCGTCCGCTGGTGCAGGAACTGAACCTGCTGTTCGGCCGTGTGCGCACCGCCTTCGACGCCCAGCAGAACTTCGTCGCCGACGCCGCCCACGAACTGCGGACGCCGCTGGCCGCGCTGAAACTGCAGGTGCAGAGCCTGGCGCGCTCCGACAGCGCCGAGGCCAAGGACGTCGCGGTCGCGCGCCTGAACGCCGGCATCGAGCGCGCCACGCGCCTGGTCGAGCAACTGCTGGTGCTGGCGCGCCAGGAAGCCAGCGCGGCCACCGGGACGCCGCCCCAGAACGTCGACCTGGCCGGCGTCGCGCGGCGCGCGGTGGCCGACCTGGTCGGCGTGGCCCAGGCCAAGGACATCGACCTGGGTCTGCAGCGCGCCGATGCCGCCGAGGTGCGCGGGCAGCCGGATGCGCTCATGATCCTGCTGCGCAACCTGGTCGACAATGCGATCAAGTACACCCCGGGCGGCGGCACGGTCGACGTGTCGGTGCAGCATGACCCTGGGGCGCGTGCCATCGTGGTCACGGTCGAGGACAGCGGGCCGGGCATTCCGCCGGAGGAGCGCGAGCGCGTGTTCGACCGCTTTTACCGCGTGCCGGGCAGCGATGCGGCCGGCAGCGGCCTGGGCCTGGCCATCATCAAGGCGATCGCCGAGCGGCATGGGGCGGTGCTGGCGCTGGGACAGTCGGCAATGCTGGGCGGGTTGGAGGCGAGGGTGACGTTTCCAGCTTGAGTATGGCGGCCCAACGCACCGCCCTCGGTAAGGCTTTCATCGATCGTCGATCCGTTTTCGCACTGTATTCTTCAGTTTCAGGCTCTCGGAAACCGCCGACGACCTCTGCAGCGGCATGTATTTCAGAAAGCCGATCACGTTTTTCAGTTTCAGCGGCTTCTGGAAATACTCGTAAAACAGAAGGTCGTCGATGTTGTCATCTCTGGCGCATTTCATTTTCTTTCCGATCGAGAAAATAAACGGGCTGTAATTTGAAATCGACGCGCCGATGAAACGGGCCAACTCATGGCCATTCATATCAGGCAGATTCAAGTTGCAAAATATCGCCTCGGGTCGGAATAGATCCGGCAGATGAAACCCGTGTTGCCACGAAACGCGTACCTACGCAAGCGCGTTCTCACACGGGTGCGATATTGCCCAAAGATATTTCCTGATCCTGAGGGGAAATATTACGAAGCAGAGGCCGCGATTTATTCATATTTGGCCCAAGATAATCGGCAAACTGAAACGAATCGGGGAGGTTGGCATTTTATACTAGGGATATCAAACAACCATGCCGTAAAGACCGTACATGAGTCCCTCCTTGACCGCCGGCGTCCTCGATCCGCGTGGACCGGTCGCCGCCAACGAATACCTGCTCCTGCAAAACGCCACCCTGGTCATGCTGGCATTGATCGTTCCGATCATCATCTTGACGCTGGTGTTCGCATGGTGGTTCAGGGCCGGCAACAAACGCGCCAAGCGCAAGCTCGACTGGAATTATTCCGGTGGGCTCGAAGTCGTCAACTGGATGGTGCCGCTGATGATCATCCTGTTCCTGGGCGGGATGGGATGGGTGGCGGCGCATGCGCTCGACCCCGCCAAGCCGCTGCCGGCGCAGTCGGCGCAAGCCGAGCCGCTCGAGATCCAGGTCGTGTCGCTCGACTGGAAATGGCTGTTCATCTACCCGGGCGCGGGTGTCGCCGCCGTCAACCACCTGGTCGTGCCGGCCGGACGCGTGCTGCACCTGCAGCTGACCTCGAGCACGGTCATGAACAGCTTCTTCGTGCCGCAATTGGGCAGCCAGATCTACACGATGGCGGGGATGACGACCACGCTGTATCTGCAGGCCGACCATCCCGGCACCTTCCCCGGCCGCTCGGTCCAGTTCAGCGGCGACGGCTTTTCCGACATGCGCTTCGACGTCGACGCCGTCGCGCCGTCCGACTACGACGCCTGGCTGGCGCGCGCGCGCGCGCGCGGCGCCAGCCTGGACGCCGCCGGCTACGCCGCGCTGGCCAAGCCCGGGACCAGCCCCGCGCGCGAATACCGGCTGGCCGAGCCGCACCTGTTCAACACCATCCTGGCCGCGTCGATGTCGCCCGGATCTTCGTCCTCTCATTGAAAGCGGTTCCCATGCTAGGCAAATTAGATTGGTCTGCGATCCCGACCGACCAACCCATCCCACTCGTCGCCGCCGGCATCGTCGCGCTCATGATGCTCGGCGTCGCCGCCTGGATCACCAAGCGCGGCTGGTGGACCTACCTCTGGAAAGAATGGATCACCAGCGTCGACCACAAACGCATCGGCGTGATGTACGTGCTGCTGGCGCTGGTGATGCTGATGCGCGGTTTCGTCGATGCGCTCATGATGCGCTCGCAGCAGGCGATCGCGGTCGGCGCCCACCAGGGTTTCCTGCCGCCCGAGCACTACAACCAGATCTTTTCCGCGCACGGCACCATCATGATCTTCTTCGTCGGGATGACCTTCATGGTCGGCCTGATGAACTTCGTCGTGCCGCTGCAGATCGGCGCGCGCGACGTCGCCTTTCCGACCCTCAATTCGGTCAGCTTCTGGCTCACGGCATCGGGCGTCCTGCTGCTCAATGTGTCGCTGGTGATCGGTGAATTCGCCAAGACCGGCTGGCTGGTCTACCCGCCCTTGTCCGAGCTGGCCTATTCGCCCGGCGTCGGGGTCGATTACTACCTGTGGTCGATCCAGATCGCCGGCGTCGGCACGCTGCTGTCGGGGATCAACCTGACCGCCACCATCCTCAAGATGCGCACGGTGGGCATGGGCTACATGCGCATGCCGATCTTCTGCTGGACCGCGCTGACGGCCAACCTGCTGATCATCGCGGCGTTCCCGATCCTGACCGCGACGCTCGCCATGCTGACGCTCGACCGCTACCTCGGTTTCCATTTCTTCACCAACGACTTCGGCGGCAACGCGATGATGTACGTGAACCTGATCTGGGCCTGGGGCCACCCCGAGGTGTACATCCTGATCCTGCCGGCCTTCGGCGTGTTCAGCGAAGTGATCGCCACGTTTTCCGGCAAGGGGATCTTTGCCTACCGCTCGATGGCCGCGGCCGCGCTGGCCATCTGCGTGCTGTCGTTCATGGTCTGGCTGCACCACTTCTTCACGATGGGCGCCAGCGCCGACGTCAACGGCTTCTTCGGCGTCATGACCATGATCATCGCGGTGCCGACCGGGGTGAAGGTGTTCAACTGGCTGTGGACGCTGTACGGCGGCTCGATCCGCTTCTCGGTGCCGCTGATGTGGGCGCTCGGCTTCATGGTCACCTTCATCATCGGCGGCATGACCGGCGTCCTGCTGGCGATCCCGCCGGTGGACTTCATCACCCACAACAGCCTGTTCCTGGTGGCGCACTTCCACAACGTGATCATCGGCGGGGTGATCTTCGGCGCCTATGCCGGCTACAACTACTGGTTCCCCAAGGCCTTCGGCTTCAAACTGCACGAAGGCTGGGGCCGCGCCACGTTCTGGTGCTGGCTGGTCGGCTTTTACCTGGCGTTCATGCCGCTGTACCTGCTCGGCCTGATGGGCGCGACGCGCCGCATGCAGCATTACTCGGAGGCCAACTGGCAGCCGCTGATGATCGTCGCGCTGGGCGGCGCGCTGTGCATCCTGGCCGGCATCGGCTGCACGATCGTCCAGCTGACCGTCAGCATCCGCACGCGCGAGGAGCGGCGCGACCTGACCGGCGACCCGTGGGACGGCCGTTCGCTCGAGTGGGCCACGCCATCGCCGCCGCCGCCGTTCAACTTCGCCACGCCGGTCAAGGTGGACGGTCTCGACACGTTCTGGGAAACCAAGCGCGCCGGCTTGCCGGCGCCGGGCCTGCCCGAGTTGCCGGCGCCGTCCGCCGTCGAGGTCCCCGAACGCACCGGCACCGGCTTCTTCGTCGCCTTCTTCGCGGTCGGCTTCGGTTTCGCCATGGTCTGGCACATCTGGTGGATGGCGATCGCCAGCCTGCTCGGCATCGTCGCCGCGGCATTGCTGTTTGCCTGGCGGCGGGTCGATGAAACCGAGATCGAGGGCGACGCCGTGGCGGGTTTCTACGCTGCGCACTACGAGACGCACGCCCAGGAGGCCGCATGAGCGCCGTGATGAAGGAACCGATGCAGACGATCGAGCGGCCGGTGCCGCGCTCCCAACGCGGACCGGCGCCCACGCGCGTGACCGTCACCTATGGCATGTGGCTGTTCCTGCTCAGCGACATCGTCATGTTCGCCGCCTTTTTCGCCGCCTTCGTGGTCCTGCGCGACCACACCGCCGGCGGGCCGTCCGGGCGCGACCTGTTCGACCGCGGCAACGTGCTGATCGAGACGGGCTGCCTGCTGTTTTCCAGCTTCTCGTGCGCGCTGCTGGGCCTGGGTATGGAACACCGCAACAAGATGGTCACCTACATCGCCGCCGCGGCGACCCTGGTGCTCGGCGCCACTTTCATGGTGCTGGAACTGTCCGAATTCGCGCACATGATCGGCGATGGCGCCGGCCCCGATCGCAGCGCCTTCCTGTCCGGCTTCTTCGCGTTGGTGGGCTTGCACGGGCTGCACGTGGCGTGCGGCATGTTCTGGCTGGTGGTCATGCTGGGACAGATCGCCACGCTCGGCTTCACGCCCAAGGTGGTGCGGCGCCTGCTGTGCTTCAGCCTGTTCTGGCATGCGCTCGACATCGTATGGGTCGGCGTCTTCACCGTGGTCTATCTGGGAGCATTCACATGAAAGCGGAAGTGCAAGAAAGCCGCCACGACGAGCAGCCCGGTGCCTCCTCCGACCTGCGCACCAACCTGCTGAAATACACCGGCGGCCTGGTGTTCTCGATCATCCTGACCGGGGTGTCGTTCTGGGTTTCAAGCACCGGCGCCGTCTGGCCGGGCGGCGTGCCGGTCCTGCTGGCCGCGCTGGCGATCGCGCAGATGGGCGTGCACCTGCTGCTGTTCCTGCACGTCACCAGCGGACCCGAGGGCACCAACAACATCATGGCGCTCGCGTTCGGCGTGTTCGTGGTCGCACTGGTGATCTTCGGATCGATGATCATCATGCACAGCCTGGATGCGCGCATGAACGACATGCCCATCGATCCGCATCCGACGACGATGTCGCCGTGACCTCGAACAGCCATATATTGGCCCCATCCCCTTCGATGCGCCGCGTCAGCCGGTAGCGCCGCCCCAGCTCGCGCATCACCAGGCCATCGGGGTCGTACAGCTCGGCGTGGCGCTCGATCAGCCAGACGCGCGCATGGCCGGGCAAGAGCAGGCGCAGGCGCGCGCTGTCCTCCGGTGCGATGGCCGGGGCGCCCGGGTTCGAGACGTAGCGGCGCGCCAGCCCCATCGCCGGGAAGGCGCCGGGCAGGTAGATGACGGCGGGGCCGTGCGGCAGGTAGTAGGCCACCGGCATCTGCACTTCGTTGGGCAGGGCCAGCACCAGGTCGCCCGGGCGGCTGTCGCGCGCGAATCCTTGCAAGAGGTCGCGCCAGCCTTCGGTCCGGGAGCGGTAGAAGCCCTGCACCGCGATCGCCGACAGCGCCAGCAGCGCCGCCACCGCGGGCGCGCGCAGGCGCGCGGGCAGCGCCGCGACGCCGAGCGCGGTCAGCACCATGCCGGCCGGTCCGAGCCACAGGAACAGGCGCGACAGGAACACCGGCTTGACCAGCCAGCTGTAGCCGGCCAGCGCCAGCACCGGCAACGCCATCGTGCACAGCATCAGCCAGAAATGCGCACGGGAACGCCGCCACAGCCACATGAAGCCGGTCAGCACCAGCAGCGCGACCGGATAATGCAGCGGCGGCGCGCCGGCGACCACGGTCCAGGCGGACTTGACGTCGCGCGGCGCGAAGCGGATCCAGTACGCCAGATGCGACATCGCCGCGCTCTGTTTGAACAGCATCGGCATGAACGGCGACCAGACCAGCAGCGCCCCCAGGCCCGCCGCACCCACCGCCAGCGCCTGCGGGCGGCGCGGTCCCGGCGTGGCCAGGCACAGGCCGAGCGTCATGCCGGTGAAGATGCCGAGCGCGGCGAACACGCCCGTATTGTGCAGCCACAGGGTCAGGCCGGCCGCCAAGGCCAGGCCGAGCGCCCACGGCCATGCGCGCGCGGTAGCGTGCGCGGACGCGCGTGCAGACGCAGGCGCGGCCAGCACCCGCACCAGCATCGCCGCGCAAAACACCGCCAACGCCCCCGCCAGCGCCTGCAGCGCATACGGCCTGGCCTGCTGCGCAAAGGCGATGCTGGCGGCGTTGACCGCCAGCAGCATCCCGGCCAGCAGGGCGATCCGCTCGGCAAACGCGCCCAGGCGCGCCACGCGCGCGAGCGCGGGAAGCGCCAGCACGGTCAGCACGCTGGCCAGCACCGACAGGCTGCGCAGGCCGGCCTCGCCGCGTCCGGCCAGAACGCTCCAGCCCTTGAGCAGCGCGTAGTACAGCGGCGGATGGGTCTCGTACAGCGGCGCGCGGGTCGAGAGTTCGCGCAGCGGCAGGCTGGCGAACCAGGCGCTGTAGGTTTCGTCGAGCCACAGCGAGCGGCTCGACAGCGTGGGCAGGCGCAGCAGCAGCGCCAGCGCGCCGAGCAGCGCGCACGCCAGCCAGAAGCGCGTTTGCAGCAGCGCACGCAGGCGCGCCGCCGCGCCGCCGGCATCGAATCCCCATCGACCGGTCGAGGCATCGTCAAGCATGGGGCGCCGTCCGCTCGAAACGCCGCCGCACCAGGTAGATCGGGCGCCCCTTCGATTCGAGATAGATGCGCCCGATGTACTCGCCGAGCACGCCGATGCCGATCAGCTGGATCCCGCCCAGCAGCAGGATCGCCGTAGCCAGCGAGGCGTAGCCGGGCACGTCGACGCCGTACAGCAGCGTGCGCACGACCAGCCAGAGCGCGCGCATCAGCGCGAACACCGCCACCGATACGCCGAGATAGGTCCACACCCGCAGCGGCAGCGTGCTGAAGCTGGTGATGCCTTCCAGCGCGAAGTTCCACAGCTTCCAGCCCGAGAATTTCGATGTCCCGGCCGTGCGCGCTTCGCGCCGGTACTCGACCACGGCGGTCCGGAAGCCGACCCAGGCGAACAGGCCTTTCATGAAGCGGCACGATTCCGGCAAAGCCTTGAGCGAGTCGGCCACGCCGCGCGTGAACAAACGAAAATCGCCGACGTTTTCCGGGATGCTCACGTCGGCGATCCTGTTGTGGACGCGGTAGAAGGACAGGGCGGTCCAGCGCTTGATCAGGGAATCGGCGGCGCGGCTGGCGCGCCGGGCCAGCACCACCTCGTAGCCTTCGCGCCACTTGTCGACCAGCTGGGCGATGACTTCGGGCGGATCCTGCAGGTCGGCGTCGAAAGGCACGATCAGGTCGCCGCGCGCTTCGAAGATCGCGGCCGTCAGCGCGGCCTCCTTGCCGAAGTTGCGGGTCAGGTCGATCACGCGCACGCGCGCATCGCGCTGGCTGGCGGCGACCAGGCCGTCGAGCGTGCCGTCCTGGCTGCCGTCGTTGACGCACAGTATTTCGAAGCGGATGCCCGCGATGCGTTCGAGTGTGGCAATCACACGCTCGAAGAAATGTCCGATCATCGCCTGCTCGTTGTAGAAGGGGACGAGCAGGGAAAGCAAGGGAAGGGTATCCGCGCCGGGCAGGGTGCCGACAAACTTGTCGGAAGCAAGGGTGTCGTTCGGTAAGCTCATCGTGGTCTCCGATGATGAACCAGGTCGCTTCATGAGAGACCTCATGCAGCAGCGAGACCCAACATAGCATATCGTCCAAGTGCCCGAAAACGAAAACGGCGCCGATATGGGCGCCGTCAATGCTTCAAGTCGGAACGAAAACGGTCAGGACTTGTGCCTCAAAACTTGTGCGACAAGCGCGCAAAGTAGGCCGCGCCGTTCAGGCCGAACTGCACGCTCTCGTACTTGAAGCCGTTGTCGGTCTCGTTCGGATCCTGCGTGGTCGGGTGCACGTTGAAGATGTTGGTGCCGCCCACGGTCAGCTTCGTCCTGTCGGTGAAAGCCCAGGTGAACGACAGGTCGGCCGAGGTCTTCGCTTCATAGTGCTGGTCCGGGACCGGCGGACCGTCGAAGGTGCCCAGCGTCTGCGGACCGTAGTGGATGATGCGGAAGTCGGTCTCGAGCCGGCCGAGCGTGTAGTCGAAGTCGAGCGTCGCCTTGCTGCGCGGGCCGCCCTGTTCGATGAACAGGCGCTCGCGCTCGGACAGCAGCACGTCTTCATAGCCTGCCAGCGAGGACGGGGCATGCACCGCTGTGACGTCGGTCTTGCTGAAGTTCATGGCCAGGTAAGTGTTCAGCTTGCCGCCGCCCAGGTCCATCTTGTGCGAGGCGGTCAGGTCCAGGCCCTGGGTGCGGGTGTCGACCGAGTTGACGAAGAACTGCGCCTGGTCCACGCCCAGCGATTGCAGGGTCGCGCCCAGCGCCGGATAGTTGTCGGCGTCGAAGCGGCCCGACAGCACGATGCGGCCGTCGATCTCGATGTGGTACAGGTCGGCGGTGAACGACAGGTTGCGGGTCGGGGTCCAGGTCGCGCCCAGCGTGTAGCTCTTCGATTTCTCTTCGTGCAGCTTGGGGATGCCGGCCGCGTTGGCGACCGCGCCGCCGTTCGGCGCCAGCTTCACGTCGGTCGGCACGCCGGCGACGAAGTCGGTGAAGGTCGACGAGAAATACACCTGCTGCAGCGACGGCGCGCGAAAGCCCGTGCTGCTTGATGCGCGCAGCAGGAAGTCGTTGGTGAGCTTGTACGAGCCGGCCAGTTTCCAGGTCGTGGTCGAGCCGAAGTCCGAGTAGCGCTCGTGGCGCACGGCGCCCTGCAGCTTGGCGCGGTCGGTCAGGTCCGCTTCCAGGTCGAGATAGGCGGCGGCGCTGTGGCGGTTCTTGTCGGTGGCGTCGGCCGGCTGGAAGCCCGGGAAACCCTGGCTGCCGGGGTTGCCCCCGAAACCGATGCCGTCGGCGTCGATGTACGAGTTCGGTTCGCCGGCGAAGATCTGGTAGTTCTCGGCGCGGTACTCGAAACCGAAGGCGGTGTTCAGGCCGTTGCCCAGCACGCCGTCGTAGTAGCGGCTGAAGTCGGCGTTGGACGTCAGCTGGCGGAACGCGAAGCCGCCGGCACGGAAGTTGTCCTGGCTGACGCCCTGGCCGCCTTGCAGCAGGTCGAGGTTGGCGATCGACGCGTTCAGCGTGTGGCTGATGTCGTAGCGCATGCGGTTGTAGCCGTAGGTCTGCGAGAAGTCGCTGGCCCATTCGCCGATGCGGGTGCGGTAGCCGATGGTGCCGTAGCGGTCGTCGATGTCGCCGTTGATGAAGGGGACGAAGCCGTCCGGGTACATCGCGGCCGAATTGCGCGAAGGGATGTCGTCGCTGCCGACGCCGCCGCGCGCCCAGGCGGCCGAGGACGCGTCGCGCTGCTGGGCGCCGGCGGTCAGGTACAGCTTGCCGGGGCCGAGCGGGAATTCGCCGTTGAGGTAGACCGTCTGGTTTTTGGACTTGGTGTCGCCGATGATGCGCGGGCTGTCCGGGTCGGCGCGGTTGGAGCGGCCGCGGTCGTAGTATTCACCGGTGATGCCGAGCACGCCGCCTCCTAACGCGACGCCGCAATACGCCGACGCCAGCCAGTTCTTGCCGTCGTGCCTGGAGTATTCGCCGAAGCCGGCCACCGATTCGCAGCCCAGGCTCTTCTTCAGTTCGACGTCGATCACGCCGGCGATCGCATCCGAACCGTACTGGGCGGCGGCGCCGTCGCGCAGCACCTGGACGTTCTGGATGGCCAGGACCGGGATCGCGTTCATGTCGGTGCCGGTGTTGCCGCGGTTACGCGCGCCGAACAGGTTGACCAGCGCGACCGTGTGGCGGCGCTTGCCGTTGACCAGCACCAGGGTCTGGTCCGAACCGAGGCCGCGCAGGGCCGCCGAGTCGATCAGGTCGGCGCCGTCGGCGCCGGTCTGGCGCGTCGAGTTGAACGAGGGCGAGACGTTGGCCAGCACCTGCGCCAAATCGAATTGGCCACTTTGCTCCGCTACCTTGGTCATCGGGATCGTGTCGACCGGAACCACGGTGTCGGTCGCCGAGGTGTTGCCCACGCGGCGCGAGCCGACGATGCTGACGCTTTGGATGCCGTTGTCGGCCGTGGTCGATGCGCTTGGGGTTGCCGATGCGGCGGTCTGCGCCAGGGCGGCGGGGGCGAGGGCGGCCAGTACCGTGCCGCCGTACAGGCCGAGCAGGATGGACCGGTAAATCGGGTTCAGTTTCAAGGTGATGCGCTCCAGGCAAAAGCGCATGCTAATCAATTTCCCTTGATGCAACAAATTCGGCGTGGCGTAACTACAACATGCCCGGGCTGGCGCTGCGCTTCGCCGGTTCTGCAATGCTTCGATACATCAGCTTCTTGATGCCAGGGATGTGGATACCCGCGGCAAACAGCACATCCCGCCACAGTCCCCCGCCGCGGGCTTGAAAACATGGGGTCAGCGTCTTGCTGAGCTGCCGAACCTGATGTCGACACCAAGGGGAAGGGCGGCGTCGAGCAGCACCTGCGATAGCGCCAGGCGGCTTACGCCACGCGCCGGTGTGTCGTCATACCGGATATCGGCAAGCGTCCAGTCACGATGACAGGTGCCGAGCAGGCCCGTCACGGGAACACTGGCGTCACGGAAGGCGCTGCCGACACCCAGCAGGTCAAGGGCGGCGACGCCTTGAGGTTGTATCAGCACGCCGGCGCCGAGTGGCGCCATGGCGGGGTGCTTTTCGAACACCGTGACGCGATGCCCGATACGCGCCAGCGCAATGGCGGCAGCCAGGCCGGCCGTGCCCGCGCCAACGATTCCAATCTCGATAGAATTGCTATTTGGCATCATCCAGTCATTCTAGACGATGTCTGTACCGTGGGAAAAAATCGCCCTCGGAGGGCTTTATGACGCCCGCTTCTGCGAAATCGACCGGTTGAACTCTAGCCAGCCATTGCCAAGCTCGGTCACCCGGTAGTCGTTACCGACACGCTGCAAAAACAGATTCGATTCCAGCCAGGTGCGTATCTCCTCGCTCATCGGAATCGCATCCAGGCCACATTGAATGCTGTTGAGCGCGCGCACGCAGGCGAAATGCTTGAGCGCTTGCCTTCCCTTTGCGGTGATCACCGGCTTGCCGTCCTCGTCCAATCCAATCATGGCAAAGCGCTTCAATTCGGGGGGACACTCGGCGCTCGTCATGCGATGCATGCCGGTGTCGGCCTCGAAGCGCAGGCGGTGCAGGATCGCCATGCCGGCCGCGTCGAGGGTGACGGCCTCGTCTTCGTCGACGTGCGCCGTTTCGCGCCGATCCACGGGCGCGGACGGGGCTTCATCGGTGCGGCGAGGCAGCCTGCGACGGTCTTCGGGGATGGCCAGTACGCGTTCGATCAGCTCCTCGTCGAGGCCGTTGCGCATGAGTAGATTCTTCGCCGCGGCGTTGCCGAAGCCGCGCCGCATGGCAAACACCGTGCGCAGGATTTTTGCGGTGACGCCATCGGTGCGTCGGTCTCTCAAACGTCGATCAGGGTGAGTAGCGAGGGGCATGGTGACCGAAAGGCATGTCGATCACTCATCATAGCAAAAAAACATCGAATTCGGGGGAGCAAGGATTTGCCCAGGCGTTGCAATACCTAGAGCGCTTGTCCACCCAGCAACAGGACACTGAACCACCATGCCTCCCATAAGTCGATTTCTGGACTCGTGATCGTTAGTGAGTTTTTCGCTTAGGCAAAATGCTATGCTGACCTGAGCATCTGCCTTATTTTGACTGCAATGACAATTGCTCATAGTATTCGCTTCAGCCGCTGACAAAGAGCGTCCGGTTTGGGGTCGGAAGCAGCCTCGCGTGACACGCCGAGTTTGTCGGCTCGGCAACATGTTATGCTGGCTCGACCGTCTGCTACCGGCTAGGCGCATACATTCAATGTATAGCTGCATCCTATGCATTAGCTGCCGCGGATGAAGCAGGTAACTTCGACAGGAAATTGTGTGCACGAGGCTCATTGTTGATATCAACCTATCTGGTCATACGAAGCGTCGCAACGCTGGGTCTATTGATCTTCTCGACCACAACCGTGGCTGACCAAATGTTTCTCAATTCAAAAAATGAAGCGTCGGGCCGTACGGCTATCATGGAAGACGATGGGCAGGTGGCGTACCTCTACCTCACCGCTTCATCAAGCATGCAGATCGAGCGAGACGTCATTCTTTACATGAGAGTTCCACCGATCAGCCAAGCTGAGTGGAGGAGCATCAACGAGGCTAAATCTACGCCCTTGTTAACCATTGATATCACAAGTCCCATCGCTGTCATACAAGATCCAGCGAAAGTTGAATTCGAATTTAAGTGGTCGCGAGACGGAAATTCCATCGCACTTTTACGTTATGGACAGCCGTTGGCTTTCACGTCCACAGCAGAAAGACTCGGCTACTCCAAGGCTGTAGTAGCCACCTCGCCGTTTGCCAACCCTTGGGAGCAAGCAAAGTACGATGCGATCTTCAACAAATAGGTTGAACGGTGGCTCCGGGCCCGCAGCAGCCTGCTATGACACTGCGAGGATTTCTCGGCTCGGCAACATGTTACGCTGGCTCGACCGGCCGCAAACGGCCAAGAGCCGATATTGTCGCTTACTTCAAGCATGGGTGCGATGCCAAACGGATGAGTAAGGGGCTTATGTACTGGCGTTCGCAAATTCGGCTTGCACCAACACTACTGGTCGTGCTTGGAAGCGTCCTTTCGGCGTTCATTTTTGCAGGTTGCTCAACGCCTACGATTGTTGTCTTTGCAAACGGAATGAGCCACAACGTGGTTGTTACCTATAGAGATGACCAACATAGAATCGTCGAAGTAGACGTTGCTCCCAACTCTAGTTTCGAGATAACGCATCTCTTAGACACGCATTTTTCGATCCGCACATCGCAGTCAACTTTGAGTCATGAGCGCGTAGATGTTCTGGAGGAATATATTTATGGAAAGGGCTTCGGGCCTTACTTTAAACGTATGGTAAAGGCCCAGTTAGAGCCAGACGGATGTGTTTATTTGTATGGCAAAAAGGATGAACTCTTGGCTCTTAAACCTCCAACACAGCCCCTAAATTTTCCTTTATGTGGTCGCTAACCTGGACCCGACTTCGGATCTAAGCGGAAGTGAACCCGTTGCCGTCCTGCTCAGTTCTGGTACGTCCGTTTTGGGCCGGTTGCTATCATCCAGCAGAGACGGCAATCCTCCTCAGCGAACCGCTCCAAAACAAGATGGGGACCAAAATGAGTCGGCGACCTGGACGCCTGCTGAATGTCAGCCTGCTTTCGATAATCTTGCTGAGTGATCGTCAGGCGCACGCTGCGCCGATTGACCCGCCACAGGCGCCGCCGGTCTGGTCGCCGGCCAGACCGGATTGGCTACGCGCATTGGGCGACAGGGAGCGGTATTTATTGTTGGGCCCAAAGGAAGGCTCAGAATTTCGACGCCACCCTGACATACCCGGACCGGGTCAAATCCGCGAGTCCGCATTTGCCGCTGCGCTGAGAAACGCCTGGAAGAAGGGCGTGATCGAACGCGGCGTCGAGGGCTATACCGAGGTCCTGATCCAATGTCAGAAGGAGCAGTCTCCGGCGCTCACCACACCATTCATGCGCAGCGACAGTCAGCAAGCGCATTGTTTTCGATTTTGACGCCGCCAAGCGCAAGGCCAGCTTGCGCTCGAGGTTCGCGATGACGCTTCAGTCCGGATGAAACTCTTCCGCCGACACGAACAGATCCCAGCTGGCCACGAACAGCGCCGCGATCACCGGTCCGATCACGAACCCGTTCAGCCCGAACAGCGCCATGCCGCCGATGGTCGACAGCAGCACCATGTAGTCCGGCAGCTTGGTGTCCTTGCCGACCAGTACCGGACGCAGGAAATTGTCGACCAGGCCGATGACCAGCGTGCCCCAGAGAATCAGCGCGATGCCTTGCCAGGTCGAGCCGGTGACCAGGAAGTAGATCGCCACCGGCGCCCACACCAGCGCCGCGCCGACTGCCGGCAGTAGCGACAGGAAGGCCATCACCACCGCCCACAGCAGCGGCGCCTGCACGCCCAGGAACCAGAACGCCAGTCCGCCCAGCGCACCCTGGGCGATCGCCACCAGCACGTTGCCTTTGACGGTGGCGCGGATCACGGTCGTGAAATTGTTGAACAGGCGCGTCTTGTAGCGCCGGCTGAGCGGCACCGCGTTCTTGATGCGCGCCGACAGCATCTGGCCGTCGCGCAGCAGGAAGAACAGCAGGTAGAGCATGATGGTGAGGCCGACCAGGAAATTCATCGTGTTGCGGCCGATGTTGATGGCCTGGCGCGCCGCGACCTGGCTGGCCTGCGACGCCATCGCCGACATCTTCTGCTGCAGCGCCGCCAGGCTGGTGAGATCGAACCGGTCGAGCAGGTTGACCACCCATTGCGGCAGCGCGCCGAGGATCTGGCGGAAGTACAGGCCGAAGTCCATGTGGCCCGAGGCGACCATGTCGTACACGCCGACGGCCTGCTGCACCAGCGAGGCGCCGATCAGCGACACCGGCAGGATCACGATCACCACGATGGTCAGGAGGGTCAGCAGGGCGGCCACGGTGGGCTTGCCCTTGGTCGCCCTGAGCAGGCGGTTGTACAGCGAGTTGAACAGGATCGCCAGCACGACGCCCCAGAACACCGCGCCGAAGTAGGGCAGCAGGATCCAGCCGAAGCCGATGGTGACCATGGTCAGGAGGACGAGGAAGGTTTTTTGCTGCAGCGAGTACTGGGGCGGTAGTGAATTCATAGAGGCTGGCAATGTTATATTTACAATTCCGGCCATGATAGTGCATCGCGCGCATGAGCGTGCGCGCGTGTCCGCGCGGCACGTATGCGCGCGAGCGCGGACGCGTGCGCCACCCACCGGCGCAGGCCGGGATCGGCCGGCAGGCGCGAACAGCACTAGCTCAGGCGTCCGGAACTGTGCTCGACGGCGCCGCCGCCGCGCCGGTAGCCGACAAGGCGGCCTGGCTTGCCGCCGGTGTGGACGCCGGCGTCTCGCCGTCATTGTTCTTGTCGCCGCGTTTGCGCCGGCTGTTGGCCGCGACCACGCCCACGCCCAGGATCGCCAGGCTCAGCATCGCGCCCAGCGAAGGCGCGGCCAGCCAGCGCAGCGACTGGTCGGGCGGTTCGGTGGCCGCCTGCTGGGCCGGATCGGATTCGTCGAGATTGTCCAGCGGCCCGAGCGCCGCCTGCGGCGCGCCGGCCAGGAACGGCGCCAGCTCGAGTGCGAAGGCGGCCGCATCCTGCGGCGTGCGGCTGAACAGGAAGCGGCCGTCGCGCACCACCGCGCGGTTGATCCAGGTCGCGCCGGCGTTGACCAGGTCGTCGCGCACGCCCGGCCACGAGGTCAGCGTGCGGCCCTTGGCCAGGCCGGCCGAGACCAGCACCAGCGCCGCATGCGACATCGCGGCGATCGGCTTGGCGGCGGCATCGAAAGCCTGCACGAAGGCGCGCGCCGCGGCCGACTGGCGCAGCAGGTCGGGACCGATGTAGCCGCCGGGGATGAGCAGGCCGTCGAAGTCGGCGGCGCGCGCATCCTCGACCTTCAGGCCGACCCGCAGCAGGTCGGCCGGCTGCTGCACGTTCATGCCGCGGATGCGCCCGGCGCGCAGCGCGACCACGGCGCAGGCCGCCCCGGCCGCCTTCAGCGCGGCGGTCGCGCTCTCGAGCTCGGACCGCTCGTAGCCATCCGCCGCCAGCACGGCGATCCGCTTGCCGGCGAGTTGCGCCGTTCCTTCCATGCCGTCCTCCATTTGGCTGTCCCTTGACAGCAGAGTGGGCAGGGGGCGATTTGGTTCCGCGTCACCGTGAGAATCCACGCATTTATCGATCGCCACGGGTGCTATCCTTCCGGAAAATAATCTTGAAGGACATTTCTCATGCGTCAGTTTCACAAGCGTCCGCTGCGCCGGCCCGGTTTCCTCGAACGCGGGCCCGTGCGCGCCGCGCTGCTGCCCGCGATGCTTGCCGCGCTGCTTGCCCAGATGCCGCTGAGCCAGGCCGCGCCCGACACGGCACCGGTGGCGGCAACCGCACGCGCGGCCATCGATCCGTCCGCGGTGATCCCGGTCGGTCCGCAAGTCAAGGTCGGCAAGCTGGACAACGGCCTGACGTACTACATCCAGAAGAACGGCAAGCCCGAGCACCGGCTCGAGCTGCGCCTGGTGGTCAAGGCCGGCTCGGTGCTGGAAGACGAGGACCAGCGCGGCCTGGCCCACTTCCTCGAGCACATGGCGTTCCAGGGTTCGACCCATTTCGAGAAGCACCAGCTGGTGTCCTACCTGCAGTCGATCGGCGTGAAGTTCGGCGCCGACCTGAACGCCTACACCTCGTTCGACGAGACCGTCTACATGCTGCCGGTGCCGACCGAGAACAAGGAGTACGTCGAGCAGGGCTTCACGGTGCTGGAAGACTGGGCGCACGGCCTGCGCCTCGATGAGGCCGACATCGACAAGGAACGCGGCGTCGTGCTGGAAGAGGCGCGCCTGGGCAAGGGCGCCGGCGAGCGCATCCGCAAGGTGCTGTTCCCGAAGCTGTTCAACGGCTCGCGCTACGCCGAGCGCCTGCCGATCGGCCAGGAAGACGTGATCCGCAACGCCAGGCCCGAGGCGCTGCGCCGCTTCTACCGCGACTGGTACCGGCCCGATCTGATGGCGGTGGTGGTGGTCGGCGACATCGACCCGCTCGAGGCCGAGCGCCTGATCAAGGCGCATTTTGCCGGCCTGAAGAATCCGGCCAAGGAACGCGCGCGCACCTACCCCGAGATCGCGCCGCTGGCCGGCACCGAGGCGCTGGTGGTGACCGACAAGGAGATCGGTACCAATTCGGTGGCGCTGCGCTATCCGCTGCGCTACGCGCCCCAGAACGGCACCTACGGCGAATACCGCGAGCAGATGGTCGAGCGCATGTTCGGCCTGATGCTCAGCCAGCGCCTGGGCGAGCTGGCGCAGCAGCCGGCGCCGCCGTTCATGGCGGCCGGCGCCGGCGTGGGCGCGCTGACGCCGAGCTACAAGGGCTATACCGCCAGCGCATCGCTGGGCGCGGGCGGCGCCGGGCCGGCCATCGCCGCGCTGCTGCAGGAACAGCAGCGTGTGCGCCAGTACGGCTTCAGCGCGCCCGAGCTCGAGCGCGTGCGCAAGGCGATCCTGCACGGCCTGGAGCGCGCCTACAACGAGCGCAACACCACCGATTCGTCGCAGTACGTCGACGAGTACACGCGCAATTCCCTGACCGGCGAAGAGATTGGCGGCATCGAGGCCGAGTACAAGCTGGCGCAGGCCATCGTGCCGGCCATCGGCCTGGAGGAAGTCGACGCGTTCGCGCGCAAGACCATCCCGCTTGACGCCGGCAAGCTCGTTCTCTACGTCGGCGGCGAGGACAAGAGCGCTCCGGCCCCGAGCGGCGCGCAGCTGCTGGCGGCGGCCGCCGCGGCCGAGCGCACGCCGGTGAGCGCGCGCGTGGAAAAGCAGCTGGCCACCGAGCTGATGGCGCGGCCCGCCAAGCCGGGGGCGATCGTCGAGGAAGCCAGGGACGAGCGTATCGGCCTGACGCGCTTGAGCCTGTCCAACGGCGTCAAGGTGATCCTCAAGCCGACCGACTTCCAGAAGGACCAGGTGATGCTGCTCGGCTACCGCCAGGGCGGCCAGACCCTGTTCGAGCCCAAGGACTTGCCGAACGTGCGCTACGCCACCGCGATCGCCTCGGCGATGGGGCTGAAAGACTTTACGCCGTTCGATCTGCAAAAGATCCTGGCCGGCCGCACCGCCAACGTCAGCGTGACCATGGGCGAGTACACCGACACGGCCAACGGTTTTTCGGGCAGCAGCGCGTCGGATGTGGAAACCATGCTCCAGCTGATGTGGCTGCGCTTCCAGGCGCCGCGCCGCGACGAGGGCCTGTACAAGTCCTTCATGGGCAAGCAGCAGGAAATCCTGCGCAACCGCCTGGCCACGCCCGAGGCGCGCTTCGGCGACGTGCTGGTCGACACCTTGTACGCGCGCCACCCGTACGAGCCGCATCCGCTCACGCTGGAAGACGCGAACCGGGTCGACCTCGACCGCAGCCTGGCCATTTACCGGCAGCGCTTTGCCAGCGCCAAGGGCATGACCTTCGTGCTGATCGGCGATTTCGATGTGGACAAGATCAAGCCGCTGCTGGCGGCCTACCTCGGCACGCTGCCGACGCCGGATCTGCCGCTGGCCTACCGCGACGTCGGCCTGCGCATCGCCAGGGGCGTGATCAAGAAGGAAGTGCGGGCGGGCAGCGAGCCCAAGAGCACGGTCGCGGTCATCTTCAGCGGCCCGGCCGCCTGGTCGCCGGCCGAGAGCCTGCGCATGTCGGCGCTGATGGAAATCATGAACCTGCGCATCATGGACATCCTGCGCGAAAAGCTCGGACTGATCTACACCGGCAGCATGCAAGGCAGCGTGGAGGAGGTGCCTTACCAGCATTACTCGATCAGCGCCAACCTGCCGACCGGGCCGGAAAAGGTCGAGCCGGCGATCGCGGCGCTGTTCGCCGAGATCGAGCGCATGAAGACGCAGGGCCCGGAGCAGGCCGACCTCGACAAGTACAAGCGCAACTGGCACGTCAGCCACGCGCGCTACCTGCGCGAGAACAGCGCCTGGTTCGGCAACCTGTTGTTCTCGGTGATGCACGGGACCGACCCGGCGCGCATCGTGACCATCGAAAAGGACGTCGACGCGCTCACCGCGGCCGACGTGCAGAAGACGGCGCAGCGCTACTTCGACACGAACAATTACGTGCAGGTGGTGCTCGATCCGGAAACCGCAGCAGCCGCCAAGGTGGCGAACGCCGGACAGTCACAGTAGATTTGAAATAAGTTGTTTCAGCCTAAGTTGTGCCGGATGGGAAAAGGTTATTGTGGCGATACCCCGTTTATGCAGTATGGATATCTCGCAAAACCATGGCTTCCCATCATGCACATCATGTCACCGGCATCGCCGCCGGTGTGATCGCTGCCGCGCTCGTCGAACAGGCCGGCGCCGGCGGGCCCCTGCACGTGTGGAGCCTGGCCGCCGCTTTCATGGGCACCATTGGCGGTACTGCGCCCGATTGGCTGGAGGTGGCATGGTGGTCGCGCAAGCGCAAGCTGTGGATCGCCCATCGCAGCTGGACGCATTGGGGGATCGGTTGGTTCGTCCTGGCGCTCGGCGCCTGGATGGCGCTTGACGCGATTGCCTGGGCGCCGCTGGTGCTTGGTTTTGCTGCCGGCGGCCTCATGCACCTGCTGGCGGACTGGCCCAATCCGATGGGCGTGCCGTGGATCCTGGGGCGGCATTCGCTGAAATGGTGGAAGAGCGGTCGCTGCGATTTGATCGTGATCGCAGCGGCCTGGGTTGGCGCTTTCGTCGTGTGCGACGGCGTATTCTTCGACAGCGAGCACCTGCACAGCCTTGCCGGCAGTTTTGCGCATGCGGCGCACCTGCAGCACCTGCCGCACCGGCGTCTGGGCTGACGCCACCCATCCTTCAAAAAGGCCGGCTGGTCAGCTGCCTGATGCGCGCGACGCTGTCGACGATGGCGGCGGGCGGGCGCAGGGCGCCCGCCAACGATCCCAATCCCCCGGCATTGCTGACCGCGGCAGTCAGTTCGGCGGACGATGCGTTGCTCATCGGCCCGAGTACGATCGGGTGGCTCGCCGGTATCGGCGGCACAGCGACACGAAGTCACAAACATTTAACAGATGGCGTGTGTGCCCGGTAGGCATCGGTAACATGTTGGTCAACATTTACTGATCATGCAAGACCGCAATGCCGATTTCTGTTCTGGTAGTCGAGAAAGACCCGCTCACACGCGAGACCCTGGTGTATATGCTGGAGACGCTGAAGTACGTTACCGTGGCGGTCGGCAGCGCCAGAATGGTCTACGACATTCTCGATTCGGTGCACTTCGATGCGCTCCTCGTGAGCCTGGATCTGTCGGATCCGGACGGCGTCGGCATCGCCATGGATGCCAAGGCTTACCAGCGCAGCATCAAGGTGGTGGTGGTGAGCGGCCGGTACCGGCCCGACAGCCTGCATTCCCTCGTCGACGGCTACGTCGAGAAACCGTTCACCCTCAAGCAGATCGATGACGCGATAAAGGGCGTGCTGCAGATCGAGGACTGAGACTGCCGGCCGTGCCGGCATACATGCTGCGCATCAGGTCAGCCGGCCCTGGCTGCGCTCCAGGTACACGTGGCGCTGGCCGACGTAGAACACGGCCGCCACCGCGATGAACAGGACCACGACCGCGTAATGGCCCGTACCGCCGACATGGATGGCTTGCCACAGCTTCATCGCTGCCAGCAGCAGCCACGGCAAGGGGGCAATGAAGCGTAAGTTGCGTTGGAAAAAACTCATTTGATTTTCTCCTCAGGCTGACGTCAATGAATGGGCGGACATGGCGAACAGGCCGGCCGATGATTATTTTTACACATCCTTACAAAAGACGCTGTGGCTTTTCTGGCGTGTGTTGCGTCGAATTCAGCGTATTTTGCGGCTATTTCCGTGACGCCACATTGGTCCCAGCGTGCAGGCCACGAAGACCAGGAACAGGCACTGGGCCGAGAACGCCGGCCAATCGAAGCCGTAGGCCAGCCCGACCCAGGCATTGATCGCGACGTCGGCAACGATGATTGCGGCGCTGGCGGCCAGCCCGGCCCGCAGCGCCAGCCACAGCAGCAGGACGGCGAGCGGATCGAGAAAAGTCAGCGCGGTCCAGAAACCGCTGACGAAGCTTGGGACGCCGCCGTAGTCCCAGCCCAGGCCGTGCGCCAGCACGATGCGCGCGTGGTTGAAGGTCGCGCCCAGCAGGGCCAGCGTGTAGATCGCGCGCGCGACACGCGGCAGGCGTCCCGGGCGCTTGCCGGGCAGGGCGACGCCGGCGACGGTGCCGGCGGCATTCTCGTTCATGACGGAGCTTTCGGATGCGCCGGCGCGCACGGGGCGTCGGACCGGTGTCATTCTGGCACGGCAGCTCATCCATCCGCCATCGATCTTGGATATGCATTTGTCCAAAAGCGTGCGCCGCTCGCAGGCCCAACAATGCATCATGGCAGCATTGAGGTATGGAGAAAACATGGTGTGGATGGAATGTTGGAACGCGATCCGGGAAGAGTTCGCGGACCTGGGCGATGCCGGCGACGTCACGCGCGTCCTGGTGCGGCTGCTGATGGCGATGCTGATGGGCGGCCTGCTCGGCTTCGAGCGCGAATCGGCCAAGGCGACGGCGGGACTGCGCACGCATATGCTGGTGGCACTGGGCGCGGCCTTGTTCGTGCTGGTGCCGCAGCAGGCCGGCATGGACCTGGAAGGCGTGTCGCGCGTGATGCAAGGCCTGACCGCGGGTATCGGCTTCCTCGGCGCCGGGGCCATCCTCAAGCAAAACGACAAGGGCCGCATCCAGGGCCTGACCACGGCCGCCAACGTCTGGCTGACCGCCGCCATCGGCATGGCCGCCGGCATGGGCCGCGAAGCGACTGCGCTGGTGAGCACCGTGTGCGCGCTGGTGGTGCTGGCCCTGGTCCGCTGGGCGGTCAAGGACCGCAACGAAAGCCACGAAGAGGACGCCAACGAAACCGACGAGACGGAAACGCCCGAATGATGCGCCCGGATGATGCGCGGATGACGCCGTGATGATGTCCGGCGCGGCGCCGCCTCAGGCGAACGTCGCGGCGCCGCCAACCCGCAGCGCGCCGCCGCGCACGTCGTCGGGCATGTCATCGTGCACGTCGTCGTGCACCTCATCGACCACCCGGCGCACGCGGATCAGGCAATCGCGCCCGCTCATGCGGCCCTGGCGCAGGTCCAGGTCGATCGCCGGTCCGCTTGCCGATGCATTGGCGAGCGCGACCGCCAGCGCGCCGGCTGCGACGCCGGTCGCGCTGTCTTCGAGCCTTGGATCGAGGTGGTTGAAATTGCGACCTTCGAACGCGCCGTCGGGCCGGCGGCACCACACGTACAAGCCGTTGACGCCATGCGCCTTGCCCCAGGCGGCGATCGCAGCCAGGTCCGGCCGCAGCGCATACAGCACCTCGCGGTCCGCCACTTCGACCAGCAGCTTGGGACTGCCGATCGACGCCACGCGCGCGCGCGTACGCGCCGCGAACCCGGGTGCATCCAGCAGGGCCGCCAGCGCACCATCGTCGACGTCGACTTGCGGCGCCGGCTGGGCGGCGATGCGCACGTAGTAATCGGCGCCGTCGCGCGACAGCTGCAAGTGCTGGTGATTGACTGCGGTCCGCACCGGCAGCGTCTGCGCCTGCGGCGCGCGCGCGAACAGCACCGCGGCCACGCCCAGCGTCGCGTGCAGGCAGAGCGGGCTGCGCATGTGCGGATAAAAGAAGTCGACGCGCGCGATGCCATCTTCACCGTCCTGGTCGATGAAGACGCAGGTCGTGTTGCGCGCGCGCGCGAAGGCCTGGCGCGCGGCCGTATCGGCGTCGTCACCTTCGATGACCAGGGCCGGGTTGCCGTCACCGGGGACGGCGCCGAAGCAGAGCAATGAGTGGACGTGCATGTTTCGCAATGACGATGTCGCAATGAGAGATTGATCAGCTATACTGTGTTTTTATACAGTATTGTCCGTTTTCAGGACTATTTTAGACCGATCTGCCCATGCCATCCGCGCCGCCGCCCCCACGACCAGGACTCCCCGCGATGTTGCCCGACTATGCAGAGCTTTTCTGCCTGTCGAACTTCTCCTTCCTGCAGGGCGCCTCGCACGCCGAGGAACTGGTCGAACGCGCGGTGCAGCTGGGTTATTCGGCCCTGGCGATCACCGACGAATGCTCGCTCGCCGGCGTCGTGCGTGCGCATGGGGTGGCCAAGCGCGAAGGGCTGCCGCTCCTCATCGGCGCGCACTTTCATCTCGAGCACGCGGACGGTTCGCCGGCCCCTTCGCTGCTGCTGCTGGCGCAGAACCGCAACGGCTACGGCAACCTGTCCGAACTGATCACGCTGGGCCGCACCCGCAGCGAGAAGGGTAGCTACCTGCTGCGTCCCGCCGACTTCGACGATCCGCCCGCCCACCTGGCGCACCTGAAGGGCATGCCGGACTGCCTGGCGATCCTGCTGCCGCGCTATCCGGGGCACGAGCCGCACGACGTCGACCGCCTGCACCGCGAGGCCGCCTGGCTGGCCGCGACCTTCCCGGGCCGCGCCTGGATCGGCCTGACGCTGCTGCTGCGCGCCTTCGACGACGCCCACCGCGCCACCGTCGACGAAGTCGGCTGGCAGCACGGCTTGCCGATCGTCGCACTGGGCCACGTGACCATGCACGTGCGTTCGAGGAAGCCCTTGCAGGACACCTTGAGCGCCACGCGCATCGGCAAGCCGGTGGCGCAATGCGGCTACCAGCTCGCGCCCAACGCCGAGCAGCACCTGCGCTCGCGCCTGCGCCTGGCCAACATCTACAGCCCGATGGCGCTGGCCGAGACGCTGCACATCGCCAGCCTGTGCACCTTCAAGCTGGACGAGCTGCGCTACGAATACCCGGACGAGGTGGTCCCGCCCGGCCACACGGCGGCCAGCTACCTGCGCCTGGAAACCTGGACCGGCGCGCACCGGCGCTTCCGCGAGGGGATCCCGGCCAAGGTGCAGGCGCAGATCGAGCACGAGCTGGCCCTGATCGCCGAGATGCGCTACGAGCACTACTTCCTGACCGTGTACGACATCGTGCGCTTCGCGCGTTCGAACCACATCCTGTGCCAGGGGCGCGGCTCGGCGGCCAATTCGGCGGTGTGCTACTGCCTGGGCATCACCGAGGTCGATCCGTCGCGCGCCAACTTATTGTTTGAACGGTTTATATCGAAAGAGCGCAACGAACCGCCCGACATCGACGTCGACTTCGAGCACCAGCGGCGCGAAGAGGTTATCCAATACATCTACCGGAAATACGGGCGCACCCGGGCGGCGCTGGCGGCGGTGGTGATCAGCTACCGGCCGAAAAGCGCGCTGCGCGACAGCGGGCGCGCGCTCGGCGTCGATCTCGCCATCATCGAAAAGGTCTGCAAGCAGCATCACTGGTTCGACGGCAAGGCCGACCTGCTCAATCGCCTGGCCGAGAGCGGCCTCGATCCCCAGGCGCCGCTGTCGCAGCAGTGGGCGTCGCTGGCGCAGCGCCTGCTCGGTTTTCCGCGCCACCTGTCGCAGCATCCGGGCGGCTTCGTGATGGCGCGCGGGCAGCTGTCGCGCCTGGTGCCGATCGAGAACGCGACGATGGCGGAGCGCAGCGTGATCCAGTGGGACAAGGACGACCTCGAGGAGCTCGGCCTGATGAAGGTCGACGTGCTGGCGCTGGGCATGCTGTCGATGCTGCGCCGCGCCCTGGAACTGGTCGGCCAGCGCCACGGCACCGAGTTCGAGCTGCAGGATATCCCGGTCGACGACAAGGCGACGTATGACATGATCTGCGCGGCCGACACGGTGGGCGTGTTCCAGATCGAGTCGCGCGCGCAGATGAGCATGCTGCCGCGGATGAAGCCGCGCCGCTTCTACGACCTCGTCATCGAGGTGGCGATCGTGCGCCCTGGTCCGATCCAGGGCGGCATGGTGCACCCGTATCTGCAGCGGCGCGAGCGCAAGGAGCCGGTCACGTATCCCAGCGCGGACATGAAGCTGGCATTGGAGCGCACGCTGGGCGTGCCGATCTTCCAGGAGCAGGTGATGCAGGTGGCGATCCTGGCGGCCGGCTTCACGCCCGGCGAAGCCGACCAGCTGCGCCGCGCGATGGCGGCCTGGAAGCGCAAGGGCGGGCTGGAAAAGTACTACCAGCGCATCGTCGGCGGCATGCTCGAGCGCGGCTACGACCAGGCTTTCGCCGAGCAGATCTTCAGCCAGATCCAGGGCTTCGGCGAATACGGTTTTCCCGAGTCGCACGCGGCCAGCTTCGCGCTGCTGGCCTATGCCAGCTCATGGCTCAAGTGCCACGAACCGGCCGCGTTCCTGTGCGCCCTGTTGAACAGCCAGCCGATGGGTTTCTACAGCCCCTCGCAGCTGGTGCAGGACGCGCGCCGCCACGGCATCGAAGTGCGCCCGGCCGACGTCACGATCAGCGGCTGGGAGTCGGTGCTCGAGGATCTGGAGAACACGGCGCGCGCTCAGCCTCCGGTGCGCCTGGGCCTGCACATGCTGCGCGGGATGAACAGGGAGGCCGCCGAGCGCATTGAGCTGGCGCGCGCGATCCGGCCTTTCCTCGACGTGGCCGACCTGGCGCGGCGCGCCGACCTCGATCGCAGCGACCTGCAGGTGCTGGCCAGCGGCAATGCGCTGCTCGGCCTGGCCGGGCACCGGCGCCAGGCGCTGTGGGAAGCGGTCGGCGCCGCGCCGAGCAAGGACTTGCTGCGCCCGGCCACCTTGAACGAGGACACGCCAGTGCTGGCGGCGCCCACCGAAGGCCAGGAAATCGTCGGCGACTACCGCGCGCAAGGCTTGACGCTGGGCCGCCATCCGCTCGCGCTATTGCGCGCGCAGCTGCTGGCCAAGCGCTTCCTGCCGGCCGATGTGCTGATGGACTTTCAGAATGGCCAGCTGGCGCGCGCCTGCGGCATCGTCACCGTACGCCAGCGGCCCGGCACGGCCAACGGCGTGCTGTTCCTGACCATCGAGGACGAGACCGGCAACGTCAACGTGATCGTCTGGCCGACGCTGGTGGAAACCCAGCGGCGCGAAGTCCTGAACTCGCACCTGCTGGGCGTGTACGGCGTGTGGCAAAGGGAAGGGGAGGTCAGGCACCTGGTGGCCAAGCGCCTGGTGGACCTGTCGCACCTGCTGGGGGAGCTGGATACGCGCAGCAGGGATTTTTGTTAGCCGAACACTGTCGTCATTCGGGTCCTACTCGATGATCGCACGCAGCCGCGCCAGCGCATCCTCGACGACGAAGTCCGGCGCCGCCTCGACCTTTTTCGCCTGGCGCGCAGTCAGATCCAGCGTACGAACCATGTTGACCAATATGACGCCCTGCGTTTCAGTACCCGATCCGCTCAAGGGAATGGCGAAGCCAGCGTAGCGGGCAAACTCGCCGCCTTGCGTGATCGGCGCGACCAGCGCCACGCCCATCAGATTGAAAGCGGCCGGCGACAGCACCAGAGCAGGGCGGAAGTCGCCCTGCTGTTCACGGCCAATGGTTGGATTCAGGTTGACACGTACGATGTCGCCGCGATTGAACGTGGTCCGCCTTACCATACCTCTTGTCCGACCGGTTTGGCTTCTTCCCAGCCCTCGATATCGGCAGGGGGTGCGGCTTTGAGGTCGCACTGGGCCATCAGGTCGGCCAGCGCATAGCTTTTGCGTGCCGGGCGCAGCACTAGGCCATCTGCCTGCATGTCGGCGCTGAGTTTGTCGCCGAGCGTCACGCCAAGCTGGTTCAGCAGCAAGGCCGGCAGCCGGACCGCTGCGCTGTTGCCCCATTTTTGAATAGAAAGTTCCATAGTCACCTCCGATGTAGATACATTGTAGATCATCATGATCGTGATATCAAATGGATCGCCAGTGCAGGGGCGGCCTCAAGTCGACTTTAACCGGACATAGGGATGGATGACCGGCGACCCGTCCTTGTGCACTTCCTTGACCTCGACGAAAGGCAGTCGGCGCATCAGTTCCCCGAGTTTCACGCAGCCATAATTGCGGGGGTCGAAGGCGGGGCTGTTCTTCAGGATGAGATTGCCGACATGGCCGAGAGGCGCAAAACCATCGTCCCGTGTCGCTGCCTCGATCGCTATGCGTACGATGGCTTGCGTTTCACCGAGAGCAATCGCCGCTGCGTTTTGTGCGCTTCCGACCTGCAGATCGGGGCTTCCTGTCATCAAGACTTCTGGCCTCAGGATCTCCGTGTAAATGAACTTGTCGCAGGCCGCCACAAACGCCGCCGGCGTCTTCTTTTCGCCAAAGCTGTAAACCAGCAGACCTGATTCACGAACGCGCGTCGCAAGACGGGTGAAATCGCTGTCGGAAGACACCAGGCAGAACCCGTCGACTTTGCCGGAGTGAAGCAGATCCATCGCGTCGATGATGAGCGCAGAATCCGTTGAGTTCTTGCCGGTTGTATAGCTGAACTGCTGAATCGGCTGAATCGCCATCGAATGAAGCGATTCCTTCCAGCCCTTGAGGTTCGGTGTGGTCCAGTCGCCGTAAGCGCGCTTGACGGACGCGATGCCATGTGTGGACACTTCACTAAGCATAAACGATACACCCAATGAAAAGCGCCGCTTTGCGGCGGCGCTTTTTCGATCGAGAGCCGTGGTGCGGCGTGGCCCTGAATCCGCGATCAGAACTCTTCCCAATCGCCCGCCGTCACCGCCTCGACCCGCTTGACCGGCTTGGCGCCGGCGCTGCTGGCCACCGGCGCCGCCACGCGCGCACGCGCAGGAGCGGGCGCGCGGGCAGGTGCAGGTGCAGGCAAACGCGCGGCGCGGACACCGCAGCCGCCGCCGCCGCATGCAGCGCATGCGCACGATCGAGCTTGAACACGCTGACCACCTCGGCCAGCTTGCCGGCCTGTTCCTGCATCGACGAGGCCGCGGCCGCCGCTTCCTCGACCAGGGCGGCGTTCTGCTGGGTCACCTGGTCCATCTGCGAGATCGCACCGTTGACCTGCTCGATGCCGCCGGTCTGTTCCTGGCTGGCGCTGGTGATCTCGGCCATGATGTCGGTCACGCGCTGGATCGAGCCGACCACCTGGCCCATCGTGGCGCCGGCCTGGCCGACCAGGCGCGCGCCGGCGCCGACGTCGGTCACCGAAGCGCTGACCAGTTCCTTGATTTCCTTGGCGGCTGCGGCCGAGCGCTGGGCCAGGCTGCGCACTTCGCTCGCCACGACCGCAAAGCCGCGGCCCTGCTCGCCGGCGCGCGCCGCTTCGACGGCGGCGTTCAGCGCCAGGATATTGGTCTGGAAGGCGATGCCGTCGATCACGCCGATGATGTCGGCGATCTTGCTGGCCGAGGCGTTGATCGCGCCCATCGTGGTGACGACTTCGCCGACCACGGCGCCGCCCTGGACCGCGACTTCCGACGCGGCGATCGCCAGTTGGTTGGCCTGGCGTGCGTTCTCGGCGTTCTTGCGCACGGTCGAGGTCAGCTCTTCCATCGAGGCCGCGGTTTTTTCCAGTGCCCCGGCTTGCTGTTCGGTGCGGCTCGAGAGATCGAGGTTGCCGGCGCTGATTTCGCGCGAGGCGGTGGCGATGGTGTCGGTGCCGCCGCGCACCTGGCTGACGATGTCGACCAGGCTGTCGTTCATGTGGCGCAGGGCGCGCAACAGGGCGCCGGTCTCGTCGCGAGGATGAGGGCAAAGCCAAGGCCAAGGCGTTTGCCGATCTTCATGTTTGCAACGAATCCCATCGTATTTCCTTTTGACTGAAGGCCGGCCGCATATGAAGACGCCAACTCCGACGGGAGCGTGGGTCCGTGCTCGAGCGGCGGGCCGGAGAGGGAGGATTCTGACGAATGGAGTTGCCTTATAGAACTATAAAATTCTTGTTAAATATTTTGTGACAACAGTTTGTATCGTTTCGCCGACGGTCAAACAAACAAGATTGCAAAAATCGAACATTGTTGCACTGCGACGTATCTGTTAGCCTGAAAAAGGCTGCCTGTGATGGCGGCCGCTCTTTCGTCTTACCCGAACAATGTGAAGCATATGAAACCATCCAGCATTTTCCTGCGCCGCGCCCTGTCCGCGGCCGCTATCGCCGCAGCGTCAGGCGCAGCCTCGAGCGCAGGCGCCGCTCCGCTGCCGGCGCCCTTCGCCGCCCAGCTCAACGCCAACTACCCGGCGATCGAAAGCCTGTACCAGGACCTGCACCGCAATCCGGAACTCGGTTTCCAGGAACACCAGACCTCGGCCAAGCTGGCCGAGCGCGTCAAGGCCTTGGGTTATGACGTCACCACCGGCGTGGCCGGCACCGGCGTCGTCGCCATCCTGAAGAACGGCCCCGGCCCGACCGTGATGCTGCGCACCGAAATGGACGCGCTGCCGGTGCAGGAAAAGACCGGCCTGCCGTTCGCCAGCAAGGTCACGGTCAAGAACGCCGCCGGCGACACCGTGTCGGTGGCGCAGGCCTGCGGCCACGACCTGCACATGTCGGCCTGGTACGGCACCGCCAAGCTGATGGCGGACAACCGCAAGGCCTGGAGCGGCACGCTGATGCTGATCGGCCAGCCGTCCGAGGAAACCGTGCACGGCGCCGAGGCGATGCTCAAGGACGGCCTGTTCACGCGCTTCCCGAAGCCGGACTACGCACTGTCCTTCCATGACGACGCCACCATGCCGTCCGGTACCATCCTGTATCACGCCGGTGCGTTCCGCGCGTCGTCGGACGTGGTCAACATCACGGTGTTCGGCCAGGGCGGCCACGGCGCCGTGCCGCATGAGGCGCGTGACCCGATCGTGATCGCGGCGCGCCTGGTGATGGCGCTGCAGACCCTGGTTTCGCGTGAAAACAACCCGATCGACCCGGTCGTGATCACCATCGGCAGCATCCATGGCGGCACCCAGGCCAACATCATCCCCGACCAGGTCAAGCTGTCGCTGTCGGTGCGCACCTTCAAGCCGGAAGTGCGCAAGCGCGTGCTGGCCAGCATCGCGCGCGAAGCAAGGGGCGAGGCGATGGCCGCCGGCGCGCCGAAGGAGCCGCTGGTGCAGGTCGAGCCGGGCACCGATTCGGTCTACAACGACCCGGCCCTGATCGAGCGCATGGTCAAGGCGGCGCAGGGCGCGGTCGGCCCCGAGTTCGTCAAGGAGATGCCGCCCAAGATGACGTCGGAAGACTTTTCGCAGTACGGCATGCAGCCGGGCGTGAAGGCGATCCTGCTGCACGTGGGCGCGGTCGACGCCAAGCGCCTGGAAGCCGCGAAGAAGGCCGGCGAACCGCTGCCGGGCACCCACTCGCCGCAATGGGCGCCGGATTTCAAGCCGACCGTGGTCAACACCATCAAGGCCGAGACCGCGATCCTGCTCGACCTGATGCCGCCCAAAGGCTGAGCGGCAGGCCGGTTCAAGCGCTGACGTATTCCATGACCGTGATGGTCGTCGTGGTGCGGCCGCGCTTGACCGAAAAGACATCGCCGCCGAGGCTGTCCCAGGAACACAGGCCCGCGACGGGTTGCGAGCCGTCGCGGCAGACGATGCGCTCGCCGTCTTGCGGCGCGGTGCGGCGGGCTTTGACCAGGAACTCGTCCAGGCGCTTGTAGCGGCCGGGCTCTCGCGTCAGGAGTTTGCCGAGTTCGGTGCGCGCGAAGTCGATCCAGGCTTCGTCGCTGCGGTCCGGCGCCTGCGCGTGGGCGGCGATCAGGGTAAAGCGGGTCGTGACGTAATCCTCGCAGCCATCCTGGCGGATGGCGAGGCGCAAGCCGGGCCGCAGCTGGGCGGTTTCCGTCGACGTGTCGGCGCTGCGCTTGTCCAGCGTCTGGCCAGGATAGGCTTTTGCCCGCAATACCGGGTCCGGCGCTTTGAGCGAGCAGCTGTCCGCGGCCAGAACGGCGCCGCCGAGCGCGTACGACAGCGTGGCCGCAAACGCCATGGAGTTGCACTGCCATACGCACTGCCGCCTCACGCCGCCCGCGTTCCGTAGTAGGTATGGACCTCGCCCATCCAGCTCTGGTCGGCCATGTCCGGCCAGTGGTCGGTGTCGAAGCCGGGCGCGCTGTCGATGCGTTCCTTCGGGATGTCCATCGTGAAGCGCTTGTTGGCGGGATCCAGGGTCAGCGCCTGCCAGGGCACGGCGAACAGCTTTTCGCCCAGGCCGAGAAAACGGCCGGAGGACATCACCGCATAGGCGATGCCGCCGGTGCGCATGTCGACCATGAATTCCTTGATCACGCCCAGGTGCTCGTTCTGCAGGTTGTGGACGTGGTCGCCGATCAGCGTGTTGGCGCCCATCAGCTCGGGGCCCGGTCCCTTGCCGTTCTTGTTCTTGTACATACCGTAGTCGTCGCGCTCTTCATAGGACATCTTGGCCTCCTTCGTGGAAGGCCAAGGATAACGCGAGTACGGCGAAGTTCGGTTCGCACGCGCACGTTTTTCGGGGTCGTGCGGCCGGGTTCGCCCTGTCCCGGCGTGTTGTCTGTCTGCGGTCCTCAATCCTCGTCCTCGCCCTCGTCCTCATCGCCAGAGCCGGCGGCCGCGCGCAGGCGCGCGATGCGCTCGCGCGTGGCCGGGTGGGTCGACAGGTAGCCCATCGTGTTCTTCAGCCAGCGCGGCGCCGATGCCGCGCCCGGATCCTGGTGCTCGAGCGCGGACAGTGCCCAGCCCAGCGGCGCCGGGCCGATGCCGTTGCGGCGCAGGACCGCGACCGCGTAGTCGTCGGCGTCGAGTTCCATGGCGCGCGAATACTGCATCTGCGACAGCACCGCCGGCAGGCCGGCGGCGACCGCGCTGAAGTCGCCGAACAGCGCGGCCGACAGCGCCGCGCTGAGCGAGGACGACGCCATCACGCGCGACGTGTGGCGATGCTCGATGTGGCCGACCTCGTGTCCGATCACCGCGAGCAGCTCGTCCTTGCCACGCGCCAGGAGCTGGTTGTCGCGCGTTTGCACCAGGCGCACCATGGCATCGGTCAGGACGATGGCGCCGTTGGGCAGCGCAAAAGCGTTCGCACCCAGCTGCGGCGCATTGCGCACCAGCAGGCGGATCGGCATGCGCGGATGCGCCGGCAGCGCCTGCGGCAGCAGCGCCTGCACTTCGGCGATGCGCTGCTCGGACAGGCGCGACGCCTGGATCAGGCCGCGCGCTTCGAGGCCGGCCAGCGCAGCCTGGCCGAGCTTGACCTCGACCGCGGGCGGCAGCGCGGCGGCGACGCGTTCGGTCGCCGCCGGAATGCCCTTGAAGTACAGCAGCGCCAGCAGTGCGATCAAGAGCACCAGCGCGGCCAGCGCGGCCGGCCAGCGTTCCTGCCACCGTACCACCCGGCTCTTGCGGTAGCCGAGCGCGTCGAGCAGCGCCTGGCGCTGTGGGCCTGGCGCCACCTCGCAGCTGGCGCCGTCCTGCAGGCGCAGCACCAGCGGCGCGTTGGCGAAGGGCTCGCCCAGGCGCACGGTCTCGAGCGCGACGCTGCGCTCGGCGCCGGCCGTGGCGATGCGCAGCAGGGCGCCGTGCACGCTCAGGCTGGCCGGATGCAGGCGTGCGCTGTGGCCGTCGAAATAGTGGGCGGTCAGAGGATCGTGCATGGGTGTGATGGTCGTGTCGGTCATGAGTCTGTCACCAGGAAAGGTCGACGCCGAGGAAGTCGGCGAAGCCGTCGCCGGCCGCGCTCCGGCTGCGGCGCGCCGCATGCAGCGTGGCCTGCTCGAAACCGCCGGGCGCGTGCACGTGCAGGTGCGCGACCCGGTAGCGCCATGTGCGCACCGCGGCAAATGGCCGGAACAGGCCCAGCGTCAGGAGGATCAGGATCACGTTGACGACCTGCAGCCGCAGGTAGCTGCGCGCCTTGATGTCGCATACGATGCGCACGCCGGGGAAAGCGGTGGCCGACCAGGCCAGGTTGTTCATGCGCACGTGGACCACCAGACCGCCGATCAGCAGCGCCAGGTAAGACAGCAGCGCGCCGCTGCCGATCGATATCGCCGCCCACATGCCCGCCTTGCTGCTGGGCGCAGACCCCTTGGCCAGCATGGCGGCGCCCAGGCCGACCGCGACCATCGCCACGATCGCGCCGACGAAGATCGCGACCACCAGCAGGTAGGGCTTGGCCAGGCGCGCCGCCGACAAGGGAAACGCGGCGTTCTGGTCGCCGTACATCAGGTGGCGGTGCTGGTAGGCCTTCATGGCGCCATGCATGAAGGGCCACAGCAGGTAGAGCAGGAAGGCCAGGCCCGCCAGCTTGGACTGGGGCGCGAGCGCCACCATGGTCGCGGGCAGCACCAGCAGCGCCAGCGGCAGCAGGTAGACAGCGTAAGCCTTGCCCAGGCCGCCCGAAAAGCCGAACGGCAAGCCGCGGTAGCTGGTGTTGGAAAGCCGGAAGCGCAGCGCCGCGCGCATCATCCACGGCATGCCGGCGACCAGCACGGCGACCACGGCGATGCCCGCGTTGAGCGAAAAGCCGAACGCGTAATGGTAGGCCACCGCCACCAGCGCCGCCAGGATGCGCCCGCGCAGGATCGCTTTCGGGTCGCCGTGGAAGTCGAAGCTCGCGCCCGCGAGCCGGGTGTTGCGGTAGAAGTACTGGAGCCGGCGCGTCTTGGCCCAGGCCGAATAGATCCCGAGCGTGGCGACCGTCAGCAGCAGGTTGACGATCCAGATGCGGAAGTACTCGGCGCCGCTGCCGGAAAATTCCAGCGCCGGCGCATCGGGCTCCGGCCACGCCGGGTGCGCCGGCGCGGCAGGGGAATACACCGGCTCATCCCCCGGCGTTGGTGGCGCCATGACCTCGCTCGAATCGCTCATTATCATTTTTTGTTGTTGATCAAGAAATTCCAGTGTAATCACATATTTTTGTTATTTGCAACTTTTGCAACAAACCTTGTCGCAGTTCGGCCGCACACGATGCGGGGAAGCGACGCCGACGCGTGTTACGGCCGTTTGCGCCGGATGTTGCCAAGTTGTATTGAGGAAGGATTGGCCGGTTTAAGGTATAATTTCCATTTCCCGCGCGTGCCGTTCGGCACCTTCAGCACAATGACCAAATTCGTATTCGTCACTGGCGGCGTCGTGTCTTCCCTGGGCAAGGGTATCGCGGCCGCTTCCCTCGCCGCGATCCTCGAATCGCGCGGCCTCAAAGTCACGATGCTCAAGCTCGATCCGTACATCAACGTCGACCCGGGCACCATGAGCCCGACCCAGCACGGTGAAGTGTTCGTGACCGACGACGGCGCCGAGACCGACCTCGACCTGGGCCACTACGAGCGCTTCATCAGCACCCGCATGAAGAAGGTGAACAATTTCACCACCGGCCAGATCTACGAGTCCGTCATTCGTAAGGAGCGCCGCGGCGAGTACCTCGGCAAGACCGTGCAGGTGATCCCGCACATCACCAACGAGATCCAGGACTACATCCGCCGCGGCGCCGAAGGCGTCGACGTGGCGCTGGTCGAGATCGGCGGCACCGTCGGCGACATCGAGTCGCTGCCGTTCCTGGAAGCCGCGCGCCAGCTGTCGCTGCGTTCGGGCCGCAAGGGCGCCGCGTTCGTGCACCTGACCCTGGTGCCGTACATCGCCTCGGCCGGCGAACTGAAAACCAAGCCGACCCAGCACTCGGTGCAGAAGCTGCGCGAGATCGGCATCTCGCCGAACGCGCTGCTGTGCCGCGCCGACCGCCGCATCCCCGACGACGAGCGCGCCAAGATCTCGCTGTTCGCCAACGTCGAGGAGCAGGCCGTGATCTCGGTGTGGGACGTCGACACCATCTACAAGGTGCCGCAGGTGCTGTGCGACCAGGGCCTGGACGAGATCATCCTCGAGGCGCTCGGCATCGAGGCGCCGCCGGCCGACCTGTCGATGTGGACGAAACTCATCCACACGCTGGAAAACCCGAAGCACGAAGTGACCATCGGCATGGTCGGCAAGTACGTCGACCTGATCGAGTCCTATAAATCGCTGACCGAGGCGCTGCGCCACGCCGGCATCCATACCGAGTCGCGCGTCAACATCGAGTACATCGACTCGGAAGAGCTCGAGGGCACCGGCTGCGCCCACCTGGCCAAGTACGACGCCATCCTGGTGCCGGGCGGCTTCGGCAAGCGCGGCGTGGAAGGCAAGATCATGGCGGCCCGCTTCGCGCGCGAGAACGGCATTCCCTACCTCGGCATCTGCCTGGGCATGCAGGTCGCGCTGATCGAGTACGCGCGCCACATGGCCGGCCTGCCGAACGCGAATTCGACCGAGTTCGACCCGGAAACCGACCAGCCGGTCGTGGCCCTGATCACCGAATGGCAGAACCACGACGGCAAGGTCGAGCAGCGCAACGTGAATTCCGACCTGGGCGGCACCATGCGCCTGGGCGCCCAGACCTGCGAAGTCAACCCGGGCACGCTGGCGGCCGAGATCTACGGCAACGTCGTGACCGAGCGCCACCGTCACCGCTACGAAGCGAACAACTACTACCTGCCGAAGGTCGAAGCGGCGGGCCTGATCGTGTCGGCCCGTACCCCGAACGAGAACCTGTGCGAGATCATGGAGCTGCCGCGCAGCGTGCACCCGTGGTACATGGGCGTGCAGTTCCACCCGGAGTTCAAGTCGACCCCGCGTAACGGCCACCCGCTGTTCTCGGCATTCATCAAGGCGGCGCTGGCGCACCAGGCGGCCAACAGCAACCAACAAGCGGCCAACGTGAGCAAATTCGCGGCCGCCGAGCAAGGAGATGCAGCATGAAACTGTGCGGATTCGACGTCGGCCTCGACCACCCGATCTTCCTGATCGCCGGCACCTGCGTGATCGAGTCGCGCGAGATGGCGATGGACGTCGCCGGCACGCTGAAGGAAATCACCAGCGGCCTGGGCATCCCGTTCATCTACAAATCGTCGTTCGACAAGGCCAACCGCTCGTCGGGCAAGTCGTTCCGCGGTCCGGGCATGGAGAAGGGCCTGCAGATCCTGGCCGACGTGCGCACGGAGATCGGCGTGCCGGTCCTGACCGACGTGCACGACGAAGAGATGATCCCGGAAGTGGCCAGCGTGGTCGACGTGCTGCAGACGCCGGCCTTCCTGTGCCGCCAGACCGACTTCATCAACGCCTGCGCGCGTTCGGGCAAGCCGGTCAACATCAAGAAGGGCCAGTTCCTGGCGCCGGGCGACATGAAGAACGTGATCGACAAGGCGCGCGCAGCAGCGCGCGAAGCCGGTCTGCCGGAAGACAGCTTCATGGCCTGCGAACGCGGCGCCTCGTTCGGCTACAACAACCTGGTCTCGGACATGCGTTCGCTCGCCATCATGCGCGAATCGAACTGCCCGGTGGTGTTCGACGCCACCCACTCGGTGCAGCTGCCGGGCGGCCAGGGCACTTCCTCGGGCGGACAGCGCGAGCACGTGCCGGTCCTGGCGCGCGCCGCCGTGGCCGCGGGCGTGTCGGGCCTGTTCATGGAAACCCACCCGAACCCGGCCTGCGCGCTGTCGGACGGCCCGAACGCGGTGCCGCTGGGCCGCATGAAGGAGCTGCTCACCACGCTGGTGGAGCTGGACCGCATCGTCAAGAAGGCCGGCTTCATCGAAGCCGACTTCCAATAAGCGCAATAAGAACCGCAACAAGAATCGCAAGAAGCCACGCCGTCCCCGCGCCAGCGCGCGCGGGCGGCGATCGAATTTTTCACCTTCTGGAGACTGAAAACCATGAGTGCCATCGTTGACATCATCGGCCGCGAAATCATCGACTCGCGCGGCAATCCGACCGTCGAGTGCGACGTCCTGCTGGAATCGGGCGTGATGGGCCGCGCCGCCGTGCCGTCGGGCGCATCGACCGGTTCGCGCGAAGCCATCGAGCTGCGCGACGGCGATCCGAAGCGCTACTTCGGCAAGGGCGTGCTGCAAGCCTGCGAGAACATCAACACCGAGATCAGCGAAGCCATCATGGGCCTGGACGCCAACGAACAGGCATTCCTGGACCGCACCCTGATCGACCTGGACGGCACCGAGAACAAGAGCCGCCTGGGCGCGAACGCGATGCTGGCCGTCTCCATGGCCGTGGCCAAGGCCGCCGCCGAAGAAGCCGGCCTGCCGCTGTACCGCTACTTCGGCGGTTCGGGCGCGATGCAGATGCCGGTGCCGATGATGAACGTCATCAACGGCGGCGCCCACGCCGACAACAACCTGGACATCCAGGAATTCATGATCATCCCGGTCGGCGCCCCGTCGTTCAAGGAAGCGCTGCGCTACGGCGCCGAGGTGTTCCACACCCTGAAAAAGATCCTGCACTCGAAGGGCCTGAACACGGCGGTCGGCGACGAAGGCGGTTTCGCCCCGTCGGTGGCCAACCATGAAGAAGCCATCAAGCTGATCATGCAGGCGATCGAGCAGGCCGGCTACGTCGCAGGCCAGGACATCGCGATCGGCCTGGACTGCGCCGCCAGCGAGTTCTACAAGGACGGCCAGTACGTGCTGGAAGGCGAAGGCGGCCTGAAGCTGTCGGCGCAGGACTTCACCAACATGCTCAGCACCTGGTGCGACCGCTACCCGATCATCTCGATCGAAGACGCGATGGCCGAAGGCGACTGGGACGGCTGGGCCACGCTGACCCAGGCGCTGGGCCGCCGCGTGCAGCTGGTCGGCGACGACCTGTTCGTCACCAACACCAAGATCCTGAAAGAGGGCATCCAGAAGGGCGTGGCCAACTCGATCCTCATCAAGATCAACCAGATCGGCACCCTGACCGAGACCTTCGCCGCGATCGAGATGGCCAAGCGCGCCGGCTGGACCGCCGTGATCTCGCACCGCTCGGGCGAGACCGAAGACTCGACCATCGCCGATATCGCCGTGGGCATGAACGCCCTGCAGATCAAGACCGGCTCGATGTCGCGTTCGGACCGCATGGCCAAGTACAACCAGCTGCTGCGCATCGAGGAAGACCTGGGCGACATCGCCTCCTACCCGGGCCGCGACGCGTTCTACAACCTGAAGTAATCGTGTGGCACGCCGGCCGGTGTTCGCATCGGCCGGTTTTTTTTATTCGAAATGCGCATCATCACCCTTGCCCTCGTCGCCTTGCTGCTGCTGATCCAGTTCCCGCTATGGCTGGGGAAGGGCGGGTGGCTCACCGTCGCCGACCTGGAAAGCCAGCTCGCCGCGAGCCATGCCAAGACCGACCAGCTCAAGGCGCGCAACGCCAAGCTGGAGTCCGAGGTCAATGACCTGAAAAACGGCACCGAAGCGGTCGAGGAGCGCGCGCGCTACGAACTCGGCATGATCAAGCAGAACGAGATCTTCGTGCAGGTGCTCAAGAAGGACGAGAAGCCGGCCGTGATGATGACCGTGCCGCCGCCGCCGTCGATGCTGCAGAAAGACAAAGGCAAGAAGCCGGGCAAGACGCCTGCGCCTTCGCATGCCACCAACGACTGAACCGCCATGGCCGACCAGAACCCGAACCTTGCCGCACTCGACACCCTGGAAGCGGTTGCCGCTTGCCTGGCCGCCGCCTTCGAGAGCGGCGACGCCGAGCAGGTCGCCGCCGCGCTGCGTGCGGTCGCGGATTCCGCCGGCCTGGCCCACCTGGCGGCCGCCGCAAGCCTGCCGCGCGTCCAGCTGGCCGACGCCATGCGCGCCGGCGAGATGAGCCTGGACACGACGCTGGCCATCATGAAAGTCATCGACCTGCACATGCCGGGCGCCGATCCGTCGCCGCACGGGGCAGGGCACGCCTGACCCGATTTACACGCGTACGCGTACGCGCGCGTGACGCCTGCGCGCAGGCGCGTGGCTTCAGTTACAGCTTCAGTTGCCGCCTCAGTCGCCGGGACCTTCGCCCGGCATCGTGTCGGCCATCCAGCGCAGCTCTTCGGGCGTCAGCTCCTCCGGTTTCTTGTCCTTCAAACCGTCGAAGTCGGGCGGGGTCTGTTGCTGCGCCGATTGCGTATCGGATCCCTGCTGGCTGCCCGCTTGGCTCTCTTGCTGCGCCTGCTGGCCTTGCTGCTGATCCTGGGATGTTTGCTCGTTGCTCATGACGCTCTCCTTGTCTTCGAGATGGTTCCAGTGTGGCACAGCCGTGTGCACAGGGGCGCCGTGAATGCGATTGGCCGGGGTGGGCGGCCGTGCAGCGCCACCCCCGGCCATCCGGCTCAGCGTTTGTCGAAGCCCGGCTGGTCCGCCTTGAGCGGCTGACCGGATGCGTCCAGTTGCTCCACCACGACGTCGGTGCGGCGCACGGTGTCGCTGATGCCTTCGACGCGCTGTTCGGCGGTCTTGTTGACGACCACCTCCTCGACCACGCGCGCCGTCTTGCTGACGACCGCTTCTTCGCCGGTGGCGGTCAGTTCGATCGATTGCTCGCGGAACGCGTCTTCGCCCGCCGGCCGATCGACCGCATGGCGCGCGACGCGGACTTTCTCGTCGCGCAGGCTGATCTGCTCATGCACCGGCGTCTCGGTCACGTACGAGCGCACCCGCACGCCGCCGCGATCGACTTCCCGCTTGCCGACGATGAGCTGTTCCTCGACGACCTTGAAGCGCGCCTCGTCGCCGGTGGCCGCGGCGGCTGCAGTTGTCGCAGTGGCCGGAGTTGTCGCAGCGGCTGCATCGGCAAGGCTGTCGTCAGCGATCGCGCCGCCGGCACGGGCAGCGCCGAGCGCCGTGGCGGCCGTCGTTGCGGTGGCGGGCGGCACCCAGCCTTCCGACCGCCATTGGGTGGCGCGCTCGTCGATGTCGACGGTATTGACGTGCGCCTCGTCGAGCGCGCGGACCGCTTCGTCGGCCTGGTGTTCGTCGACGTCGGCCGTCAGCAGGAAGCCGCCGCGGCGCACGCCTTCTTCATACGTGTGGCGGTCTTCGTCGGGCAGGAAGGCGTTCTTGATCGACGCCCACAGGCCCGGCTCCTGATGCGACGAGTAACCCGCCTCGCCAACCGACGACTTGTCGTGGATGCGGACGTGATCGGCATGGAGATTGGCGTCGAGCAGACGCTGGCGGCCGGCCTCGGCATCGGCGCGGGTATCGAACAGTGCGGTAATCGTGCGTGACATGGGATTTTCCTCTTATAAAAAGATAGTTAGCAAAATTTAGCGTTGCAGGACGATCAGCTCGGTCCGGCGGTTTTCGGCGCGGCCGACCGAGGTGGCGTTGGTGTCGACCGGATTGCTCTCGCCGCCCGATGCGGTCTCAAGGCGGCCGGCGTCGATGCCCTGGGCCACGAGCGCCGCCTTGACGCTGTCGGCGCGTTCCTTGCCGAGCGTCTGGTTGGCGGCGGCGGCGCCACGGGCATCGGCATAACCGACGATGCGCATGCGCGAGCTCGGGTACTGCTTCATGGCGGCGGCCAATTCATTCACCTCGTTACGATCTTCGGGGCGGACGTCGCTCTTGGCCGTATCGAAATTGAGCTTTTCGAACACGAAGGTGCGCGGCAGCGCTTCGGTGCCGGCCAGATAAGGGCCGACGCCCGACGTGCCCGCCGGCGCTGCGGCGGTCGCGGTTGCGGGGGCAGCCGCGCCAGCAGGCGAAGCGGTGGTTGCGGCGGTCGGCGCGCCCATCGTCGCTGTCCCGCTCGCCGGTGCGACGCGGGCGAGTCCGTCATCGTGACTGCTGCAGCGCCTCAGGGCGAGCAGCGCCGCCAGGACGCCCAGCGCCAGCAGCAGCCAGGGCAGCCAGCCTTTCTTGTGGGTTTCCGCGCCTACGTGGATATGGCTTGGCGGTGCTCCGTCGCCACGATTGTTTTGATTTGCCATCAGTTGCTCTCCATCGGTTTTTGCTTATGACATCAACAAATTGATTGCCGTCCATTTGACCTGCATATAAAGTAATTAATTCCTAATTACAATTTATTGTTGTCTTTTGGGCGACAACGCTCGAGGCTGATAATATTGAATTTTCTCGGCCATTTTGTAGGTACACCCCTCAGGGAGCTGTAGGAGGTCGGAGAGCGAAGATGAGTTTGTGTATTTACGGAAAGCGCTCGGCAGTTCTCCAAGCAATTTATGTAGTCGCGGCGGCGCAAGCGCCACGCCACATGCGTACCGATCTGATCTTTATCGAAAGGAAGTCCATGAAGTTTGCAGCCCAGGCCATGTTCGGCTTATCGCTGGCTTTCGCCGTCCCGGCTTTCGCCGCGCCAGCCGCCGCCGCTTCGGCCCCCGTCGACGCGGTCACACCCGCCCACGTCAAAGCCGTGCAGGACCTGCTCGGCGCGATGCAGATCGAAAAGGTGCTGAAAGGCGTTGCCGCGCGCAGCCATTACCAGAGCGAAGACCAGCGCAAAGCCGTGTTCGCCAAGATCGACCGGACGCCGCCGGCCGAGGTCTATCAGCGCATGGCGACACCGCTGGCGCGCGCCATTTCCACCGACACCGCGGTCGAGATGACACGCTTCTACAACACGCAGTACGGCAAGAAGGTGATCTACGAGAAGTACAACAGCCGCGGCGGAATCATGATGCCCGGTATGGTGGCGGCGGTGCCGCCGGAGGAAAAGAAGGAGCGCAAGCGCGCGGCGTATGTACAGGCCAGCAGGCAGCTCGAGGAGGCCCAGCCGGCCATCGACCACGAAGCGTTTGTGCTGCTGCAGCAGATCAACAAGGAACAGCGCTGAGGGAATACCAGTGATTTCCCAAGTGACAAAGTGCGGATTTCGAGCCTTTTTTCGGTGATATCTTGATGTGTCATTCCCGATTACGTTCAAGGAAACCGATGATAAAAATGCGCCGCATCCTTGTCACTGCAATTGCTCTCATGGCATTGACTGCATGCCAGTCCATGCCATCATCGGCAACCGGGCAAAACCCGATGTACGGTCTGATTACGAAAATCAAAGCCAAGCCGGGACAACGCGGCGTGTTGGCGCCGATCCTCCTCCAAGCCAGCCGCGCCATGCCCGGATGCCTGAGCTACGTGGTTGCAGAAGACCCTGCCGACGGCGACGCTTTATGGATTACCGAGGTATGGGACAGTGTAGAAAGTCACAAGGCTTCGCTCAATCTGGATGCCGTCAAAACAGCGCTTCAGGCAGGCAGGCCGCTTATTTCAGGGTTGGGTGAGCGATTCGAGACGCACCCGATTGGCGGCTTCGGTACACCTTTAAAGCAAGAGCACTGAATTGAGCCGACCGCCGCCAGGTACCAGATCGGCTTCGTGCCGACAGGACGTGGTCGCGTGGCGGCAGTATCGGCTGGCAGTCTGTCTCAGCCATCAATTCGCCAGAGGCGCGCTTGAACGAGATCGTTTCGAGACTCAAAACCAGCACCCGGGTCTGCCTGGCGGCAGCCGCCTTGACCTACGCCTCGCTGGCGGTGCCCGGCAGCGTCATCGCCGTATGCAGCAACATCGGCACGCCAGTCTATTGTCCGGTACTCGCCTACGGCTTTCCGCTGCCTTTCCTGGCCGACAGCCAGGGCATATCGCCGCTCGGCTCCGGCGGCCCGGGATCCGTTGTCGCTGCTGATCGGCCTGGATGACCTGCTGTGGCCGCGGCTGGCGCTGAGCGGCCTGTTCTGGCTCTGGCGGCCATGGCGATCCGGTCGGGATGGCTGCGTTGGCGGAGACCCCGCCGCAGCCAGGGTTGACGGTGTTCAGCCGCGCTTGCGCAGGATCTCGATCTCGGCGCGCAGGCTGCTGCGGTCGGCGTGCAGCGCATCGAGCTGGCCGCGCAGGTCCTTGACTTCATTGGCCAGGCTGTCGCGTGCGGTGGTCGCGCCCACCAGTTCCATTTCGGCCGCCAGGCGGGCATCGGAGACGGATGCCGACTCGGTCACGTTGCGCTCGAGCTCGTTGCGCAGCTTGTCGATCTGCTTGTCCTTGCCTTCGATCGCCAGCTGGTCCTTGGCTTTGCTGACCAGCGCATCCATCGCGACCTGCTTGGCGTTGCGCAGCTCGGCGTCCAGGCGCGCGATGGTCTCGTCGCGGTCGGCGATGGCCGCCTGGGCCTGGGTGTTGGCGATTTCCAGCTGTTCGCGCTCGTTTTCGAGTTCGCCGTGCGCGCTCAGCAGCGCGTCGATGTCGGCCTGCGATTGCGCCAGGGCTTCGCGCGCGGGCGCGCCGCTGTCCTCGGCGTAGCGCTGCAGCCAGCCGGCCAGCGCGGCCGCCACCGGTTCCGGAATGCCGGTGTCCGGCGTCGGCGCCGCTTCCAGACGGCCGGCACGCCAGCCCGCCAGCGCGCGGCCGATCTCGCCCAGGTTGCCGCCGCCCAGCTCCTCGCGCACGGTCTCGATGCTGACCTGCCGGCCTTCGCCCGCCAGGCGCTCGGCCGTTTCGTGGATCGCGTCAAATGTTACGTCGTGCTCTGCCATGGAATCTCCGCTGCCGCATGTTGTGCGCATTTTGATGAGGCGCTTATCTTAGGGCACAGCGCGCAATCAATCCAGACATGTCAAATTTCCATGTGGCAAAATACCCTCGCTAATAATTTTGTAACATTGTGTCTGCATACTGATCAGCAGGAATAATATTCTGTGATGGTCCGAGCTCGACAGTCGTCGGCAAGCGTGCGGCCGCCACCCTGTGATCCACAGGACTTACACCAAAAACAGAGGAAAACGGAAAATGAAATCGACCTTGCTCGCCCTGTTGTTGCTGTCCCCGCTGTGCGTCTTCGCAACCGAACAAACCACCTGTACGACCAACAAAGGCACATTCCTGACCGGCCCCGTCACCACCAGCCCGAAATTCCAGGCCGCCAGTCAGACCCTGTCCGGCGTGCAGCTGTCGCACACCGTGCTCTACATGAAAGCCGACCAGGACGGCAAGACCTACCAGGTCGCGATGGACAACGTTTACGCCACCGACTACGTCAAGAACTCGACGTCGATGCCGGCGTCGCTGGCCGCCCTCAAGGCCGGCACCAGGATCGAAGTCTGCGGCGAGAAATATTCCGACGGCAGCGGCATCCACTGGGTCCACAACAACTGCGGCGACACGCCGAGCACGAGCGCGCCGAACGGCTGGACCAAGACGATCTCTTCGACCGGTTCGGTGAGCGCCAACCTGGAGCGCAGCACCAATTACTGCTATCTGTGGAATTGAGCTGGAACTGAGGTGGAACTGAACTGAAGCAAAATGACGCCGTCCCGCGCCAGCCTTGCCGCCATCGTGGTCGCCGCCGTCGTCGGCGCCTGGCTGGCGCTCGGGCCGCGCCAGGCGGCATCCCCGGATGCCACGGCGCAGCATGCCGATTCTGCCGGCCAGCCAGGCCACGGCGGCTGGCTCGATCCCGGCATGCTGCGCGCCGGCGCCGACCCGGCCGAGCGCAGCGATTTCGTCACCGCACCGGCGGTCCCGATCTACGGCCGCAACGGCCGCGCGATCGACTTCGGCGGCAAGGATGCCGCCGCCTACATCGACGAACGCGCCGCCGCCGCGCGCACCGGCGACCTGCACGCCGCCTACCAGGTCTACCAGGCGGCCTCGGCCTGCGCCGCGGCCGAGGATCCACTGCCGGAATTCCTCGATCCGCAGGAGGGCGAGACCGCCGTACGCGAGCGCGCGCACGTGCGCGCCTTGTGCGCGCGCGTGTCGCCGGCGCAGCTGCAGGAGCGCATGCGTTTCCTGACGCGCGCCGCCGACGCCGGCGAGCGCGCGGCCCAGGTCGACTTCTTCATGGAAGGGCCGAACGGCAAGCCGCTGGCCGAGGCCGATACCAGCGACCCGCAGGTCCAGCAATGGCAACAGCAGGCGCTGGCCTACCTGAAGGGCGCCGGCGCCCAGTGCGACCAGTTCGCGCTCGGCCTGCTGTCCAACGCCTACGATGCCGGCCAGCTCGGCGCGCGCGATCCGGCACTCGCGATGGCCTACCAGATCGCCTCGAACGCGGCGCGCAACAAGCCGCTGACCGAGCAGCAATTGCGCCAGCGCTGGGGCGAGGAACTGGCCCCCGCCGACTTCGACAGTGCGCGCGCGGAGGGCGCGCAGATCACCGGCGCTTCCTGTCCGGCGCAGGGGCAAGCACAGGCGCAGGCGCAGCCGCAGTCCTGATCGGCGCCAGCGGGCGCGGCCGGCGTCATCGTCCGGTCACAAAGGCTTGTTATCGTTATTTTTTCGATAATCAGGAAGCCCCGCCATGCGATCGACTCGCCGTCCCGTTCTTCGCCCGACCCTGTTCGCCCTGGCCGCTGCCGCGAGCCTCGCCGGCGCAGGCAGCGCCCAGGCCACGCCGTTCTTCATCCCCGGCAACCTGGTGGTCAGCGTCGAAGGCAACGGCGTGCGCGGCGCTGTCAGTGGCAGCTACACCGACAACCAGGCTGCGCCGCTGACGCTGTTCCAGTACAGCCACAGCGGCACGGCCAGCGCCACCTACGTCAATGCGCTGGTGCTGCCGCAGACCGCGTCCGGCAACAACGCCGCGGTGTCGGGCGAATACGGTTCCTCGTCCGAAGGCACGCTGCAGCGCTCCGGCGACGGCCGCTACCTGACGATCATGGGCTACGGCGTGAACGCGGCCGCCTTCAACGCCAACCCGACCGCCTACGGCACCGCCGTCAACGATCCGACCAAGCCGGCCGCGCTCGGCCAGTCGGGCAGCTTGAGCGGCCAGGGCTATACGCCGGTGGCGCGCGTGGCCGCGCTGATCGACGCCAACGGCAAGGTCGACAGTTCGACCACGCTGCTTGGCGTCTTCAACGGCAACAACCCGCGCAGCGTGGCGAGCGTCGACGGCAGCACGCTGTACCTGTCGGGCCAGGGCGTCAGCGGCGACAAGACCGGCGGCGTGTGGGTGGCCCAGCGCGGGGCGACCAGCGCGACGGCGGTCACCGGCCTGGACACCAGCAAGGGCGCGGCGGCGCAGGACACGCGCATCGTCGAGATCGTCAACAAGCAGCTGTACGTGTCGGTCGACAGCAAGCAGGGCAGCGGCAGCAACCGCGACTTCATCGGCACCCTGGGCAGCGCCGGCAATTTGCCGGCCGGCCTGGCCAACGGCGGCAACGGCCCGGCGCAGCTGAACGGCTTCGGCACCAGCAATGCCGGCAAGTACGTGATCACGACCGGCAACGGCAACGGCGTCAACGCCGCCGGCCAGACCATCAGCCTGAGCCCGGAACAATACTTTTTCGCCACCGCCTCGGTGCTGTACGTGGCCGACAGCGGCATCCCCAAGAACAGCTCGGGCAGCAGCACGCTGGGCGACGGCGGCCTGCAGAAGTGGGTCAACAGCAGCGCCGACGGCAGCGGCGCCTGGTCGCTGGCCTATACGCTGTCGAACGGCCTGAACCTGGTGGCCAACAACGCCGCCGGGGGCACCACCGGCCTGCTCGGCCTGACGGGCGCGGTGGTCGGCGGCCAGGTCGAACTGTTCGCCACCAACTACACGATCGGCGACCTCGATCCGACCTACCTGCTGGGCATCAGCGACGACCTGGCGGCCCTAATCAAGCCGGCGGGCGAAGCCTTCGTCACGCTCGACACGGCGCCGGCCGATTCGAACTTCAAGGGGGTGGCGTTTGCCCCGGCCGCCGACACGTCGGACGTGCCGGAGCCGGGGATGGTGGCGGTGATGCTGGCGGGACTGGCATCGATGGCCGCCGCGCGCCGCCGCAAGTCCTGAGCGAACGGCGCGCGGGGAGGGAATGGCTTCAGCCGGGGACGGCCAGGCGCGGCGGCTTGTAGCCGGGTTCGAGCAGGCCGGGCACCTGTTCGCCCTCGACCACGATGATTTCGCCCATGCTCTGGGCCGGCGCGACGATGCGGTCGCCGTTGGCGATGTGGCTGCCGACCAGCGCGACCGGCCGGTTGGCGAAGGTCGATGCGTGGCCCGCGCCCGACGTGATCACGCTCTCGCTGCCGTCCGGATAACGCACGCGGTCGCCGACGCAGGCGACGCAGAAGTCGTCGGCGTTGCCGTCGGCACGGACGACCTGGCCGCCGCGCCGGGTGCGCGACCCGATCGTGGCAATCGGGTAGCGGGCGATGATCTTGCGCGGCTGGGCGCCGCCCGGCAGCTGGATGTTGCTCGATTGGTTCATGCTATTCACGCTTTCCTCCATGGTCTGCGAATTTGACCGGGGAATGTCGTTTGTCGTATGCATAAAGCGACATTATCCCAGAGCCACGGGTACGAATTCGTACACCGGTGCTCATTGAAGCGTGTCGTTGATTTATGCCAATTGATTCCAATCAAGTTGATTATGGACATCGGATGAATTCAGGTTTTTCCGATCGTTTCTGTGGGTAGAAACCGACAGCGTAATTCAGCAACAAAAAGATAGCATCGGCTGTCACCCCAGCCAGGACCGGATGAACTCGACAGCGACAAACCCGTATTCGAATCCGACTGTTTTCGGATAATTGAGCCGGATAATTCAGAAGAACTCTTACTCGATCAGCGTCTTGACCAGTCGCCGGCCATCGGGCAGCGCACCTTCCTGGCGCACCATCAGCTGGCTGCCCTTGGCGAACCAGAACTTGGCGCCGTCGCCGGGCGTGTTGTAATCGGTGAAGACCACCCAGCAGTCGACCGGCCCGGCCGGCCCGGCGATGGTCTGCGAACCGGTGACCTTGAAGGTGTAGCGCTGCGGTGGTGTCGAACCGCCCGGGTGATAAAAGTTCACGCGCGCCTCGTAGCCGTCGGCCAGCGGCAGCGCCTGCAGGAATTCGATGTCGGTCTCGAAGTTGAAGGTCGGTTCGCTCGATGCGACGTTCAAGTCCTTCTGCGTGTTGCCGGCCAGGTCCTGCATGCCGGTGACGCGGTCCGGCGCGAACAAGAAGCCTTCGACCACGGGCTTGCCGTCCTTCCCGTTCACGCTCGTGCGCGCGTGCGTGTGCGGGCGGAAGGTGTCGAGGTCGAACCAGGAGTCGAAGGTGCGCGTGCTCACGGCGGGGAACACGCCGTCCCAGCGCTGGACGATGTGCATCTGCGGCCGGCCGTCGTGCGGCTCGAAGCGGATCTCGCGCGTCCAGATGTCGATCGGCTGGGTGGCCTCGCCGGTCTTCAGGTAGCGCAGGTAGCGGTGGGTGCCCGGCTTGAGCAGGCCGAAACGCGCCAGCGGGGTGCCGACGTCGATGTTCTGGACCGCGGCCTGGCTGGCGGCGGCCAAACCGGCGAAGACGAGGGCAACGGCGAGGGGGAGAACGAGGCGCGGAATCGGCATGGCGGGCTCCGGTAGGGGGACCGGACCAGTATGCCGAGCAGATAGTCTTTAAGGCAACAAAAAATGGATATGCATGTGTGGCTGCAGCGCCACCGTCACGCCGCCTGCAAGCGCGCCAGCAGGGCGCGCGTCCGGTCCGGGATCGGTACCGGGCGCTTGCTCTTGCGGTCGACGCAGACGCGGATACCGGGCACGCCCCGCTCGATCAGGAAACGGTTCACCGCCGTGTCGACGTCGCTGTCGTCATGGACGTTGCTGACATGGCCATCCACGCCGTTGTCCATCCAGCGCTCCGCCGTCGCGCATGGGCGTGCTCGCCTGGTGCTTGACTCAGTGCTTGACGCTGGAAGCCTGCGCCACCGCGTCGGCCGACAGCCCGGAGGCGAACAGCTGGGCGCAGTCGACCGCGTCGAAGCCGTAATGCTTGCCGCAGAAGTCGCAGTTGATGTCGAGGCGGCCGAGTTCGGCCAGGGCCTCGTCGACTTCCGGCTTGCCCAGCATCTTGAGCATGTTGCCGACCTTTTCGCGCGAGCAGGTGCAATGGAACTCCGGATGCAGCGGATCGAACACGCGGATCGTCTCTTCCCAGAACAGGCGCTTGAGCAGGGTCTGCACGTCGGTGCTGAGCATTTCTTCGCGCTTGAGGGTCTGGCCGAGCATGGTGGCGCGGGTCCAGGTCTCGAGGTCTTCTTCCTCGGTGGCCTGGGCGACCTGGCCTTCGATGCTGCTGTTGCGCGGCAGCTTTTGCAGCAGCAGGCCGCGCGCGACGTTCTCGTCGGCCGCAAGCCACAGCCGGGTGTCCATCTGCTCCGAGCGCAGCATGTAGTTCTCGATGATGGTCGCCATGTCGTCGCCGACCAGCGGCACCACGCCCTGGTAGGGCTGCTGGCCCGGGACCTTGTCCTGCGGGTCGAGCGTGATCACGAAGCGGCCGCGGCCGTTCTGGTTGAGCAGCTGCTCCGGCGACGCGTCGTCGGCGATCTGCACGTTTTCGCCCAGCTTGGCGGTGGCGCGCAGGCGCAGGCTGGCGTCGCATTCGACCACCAGCAGCTTGACCGGGCCGTCGCCATGGATCTGCATGATGATCGAGCCGTTGAACTTCAGGTTGGCCGACAGCAGCGCGGCCGCGGCGACCATCTCGCCCAGCAGGTTGCGCACCGCCTTCGGGTAGGCATGGCGCGACTGGATTTCGCGCCATGCGTTGGAGACTTCGATCAGCTCGCCGCGCACGGCGGCGTTGTCGAAGATGAATTTCTGGAGGATGTCCTTGCTGGTGTCAGTCGTCATTCTTTATCCGATTTTCTTGAGATCCGTCTTGTAGCGCTGCCCGCGCGCCGCATAACCGGCGGCGCTGGCGAGCAGGCGCTGTGCATCCTGTTCCGTCAGCGTGCGCACGACCTTGGCCGGCGCGCCCAGGATCAGCGAATTGTCCGGGAATTCCTTGCCCTCGGTGACCACGGCGCCGGCGCCGACCAGGCAACCCTTGCCGATCCTGGCGCCATTCAGCACCACGGCCTGGATGCCGATCAGCGCGCCGTCGCCGACCGTGCAGCCATGCAGCATCGCCTGGTGGCCGATGGTCACGTTCTTGCCGATCACGAGCGGGTAACCCATGTCGGTGTGCATGACCGTGCCTTCCTGCACGTTGCTGTTTTCGCCGATCGTGATGCGCTCGTTATCGCCGCGGATCGTCACCCCGAACCAGACCGAGCCGCCGGCCTCGATCGTCACCTTGCCGATCAGGTTGGCCGACTCGGCAACGTAAGCCGAGGCGTCGATTTCAGGCGCGTCATCGCCCAACTGGTAAATCGCCATGGATGTGCTCGCTAAAGGGAAGGGTTGAAGGGTGATTTGCAAACGCCGACATTGTACGCCCTGCGCCCGCCATCGTCCGGCAAGCCCGGCAGATGGGGATGCACCGCGCGAAATCAAGCTTGGGCTATAATCTGAACGACCGTACTATTTTGAGGCCGCCATGACCCCGTCCCGCTCCGAATTCCTCGACATCCGCGGCTTGCGCCTGCACGTGCGCCACTGGGGCCGGGAGGACGCGCCCAAGCTGTTCATGGCGCATGGCTGGATGGACATGTCGGCCTCGTTCCAGTTCGTGGTCGACGCCTTGCGGGGCGACTGGCACGTGATCGCGCCGGACTGGCGCGGTTTCGGCCTGTCCGAGCGCTCCGGCAGCGACACTTACTGGTTCCCGGATTATTTCGCCGACCTGGAAGCCATCCTCGACCATTATTCGCCGCGGGCGCCGGTCAATCTGCTCGGCCATAGCATGGGCGGCAACATCGTCAGCGTGTATGCGGGCGTGCGCCCCGGCCGTATTGCCAGGCTGATCAACCTGGAAGGCTTCGGGCTGCCGGCCACCCAACCCGAGCAGGCGCCGGGACGTTATGCCAAATGGCTCGACGAGGTCAAGCTGCCGCCGGCGATGCGCGGGTATGCCAGCCTGGACGAGGTGGCGGCGCGCCTGCAGAAGACCAATCCGCGCCTGTCCAACGCGCGCGCGGCGTTCCTGGCCGGGCACTGGGCGGCGCGCAATGGCGAGGGACTCTGGGAAATCCTGGGCGACCCGGCCCACAAGATGACCGGGCCCCTGCTGTACCAGGCGGAAGAGGTGCTGGCCTGCTGGCGCAAGATCGTCGCGCCGGTATTGTGGATCGAAGCCGAGCACACCGATATGTGGCGCTGGATGGGGCCGAAAGAGCAGGCGCGCGCGGAGGTCGACCGCCGCCTGGCGCAGATCGCCCACGTCACGCCGAAGATGATGCCGCAGGCGGGGCATATGCTGCATCACGACCAGCCGGAATTGCTGGCGCAGATGATCGAGGAATTTTTGGCGTAAAAAAACCGGCCGAAGCCGGTTTTTTCATGCCGCTGACGCAGCCGCGCAATTACGACTTGCGGCGACGCAGGAAGGCCAGGCCCATCAGGCCGGCGCCGAAGATCGCCAGCGATGCCGGTTCCGGCACGGCGCTGGTGCTGGTGTTCAGCTTCAGCTGGCCGCCGTTGTTGACGTAGAAGTAGGCCGGCGGGGCGTTCATGGTGTCAGCCGAACCGCTCAGCGCTTCGCGGGCGGTGGCGCTCGAGGCGTTGCCCAGGTCTTGCGACGCGTTGGCGGTCACGAAGCCGATGGTGTAGCCGGACATCAGCGCATTGCCGTTGGCATCGGTGAACACGCCCGGTGCGAAATAGCTCGACACGAAATTCAGGGTCAGCTGGCCGTTGCTGTTCGGGGTGCCGTCCGGATTGATCGCACCGCCGCCACCGGCGACCTGGGTGAAGCGGGCGATCAGCGTGCCGCTGGTGGCGCCGTCACGGTTGGCCACGGTCGCGCCGGCGCCGTCATAGGTCTGGGTCGGGTTGTAGTAGATGTCCAGTTCGCCACCGGCGTTGAACGTGATCTGGCCGCTGCTGATGCTGCCGGTACCGGTGCCGCCGAAGTAGTTGCCGGTCAGCTGGCCGCCGCCCAGGCCGTTGCTGGTGATCGACGTACCGGCGTTCTTGGTCGTGATGTTGAAGATGCCGTTGTCGGTGAAGGTGAAGTTGTCGCCGGTGCCGAAGCCGTTGTTCTGGATGAAGCTGTCGCCGTTGAAGCCCAGCTGGTTGATACCGGTGACGGCATTCCCGCCCGGCAGGTTCAGGTTCCAGTTGAACAGCTGGCTATCTGCATGGGCGGCCGACATGGCTGCCACGGTGATTGCAGTGCCTACCAGGGTTTTGATGATTGCGCGCATTTCGGTATTCCTTTAGTGATCGGTGGGAAAAGTCTTTTTACGAAACTTTTAGTAAGCAATTCCCGGGCCATGTTCTGTAACTCATTGTTAGTAATAGAGAAGCTGAAACTGCGCAGTCTCATGCGGGGTGCATATGTAAAGTCTGCCGACAGTGCGCCAGCGGACATATGAACGGCAATCGATGCAGCTTGGGCAAGCCCGTCGCAAGCCTGGCGATCCGCGTACAATGAACGCTCACACAGCCTAATCAGATACCACGCACCGCTCATCATGAAAGTCGACCTCCACTGCCATTCCAACGTCTCCGACGGCGTGCTCGCCCCGGCCGCCGTGGCCGCTTATGCCCGCAAGGGCGGCGTCGATGTCTGGGCGCTCACCGACCATGACGAAGTCAAAGGTATAGGCGCCGGTCGCGCCGCCGCCGCCCAACAGGGGATGCGCTTCGTGGCGGGTGTCGAAATTTCCGTCACCTGGGCCAACGAGACCGTGCACGTGGTCGGCCTGCAGATCGACGAGAACAACGCCGCCCTGGTGCAGGGCCTGGCCGCCACCCGCAACGGGCGCGACGCGCGCGGGCGCGAGATCGCGCGCCAGCTGGAGCAGGCCGGCATCCCGAACGCCTACGAGGGCGCTGTCAAATACGTCGGCAACCCGGACCTGCTGTCGCGCACCCACTTCGCGCGCTACCTGTGCGAGATCGGCATGTGCGCCAGCACGTCCGAGGTCTTCCGCAAATACCTGACCGAAGGCAAGCCGGGCTACGTGCCGCACCGCTGGGCCACGCTGGCCGATGCGGTCGGCTGGATCCGGGGCGCCGGCGGCATCCCGGTGATCGCCCACCCGGGCCGCTATCCGTTCGACCGCACCGCCGAAGGCGCGCTTTTCGACGAATTCATCGGCCTGGGCGGCAAGACCATCGAGGTGGTGACCGGCAGTCACACGCCGGACCAGTACGCGACCTATGCCGAGATCGCGCGCCGCTACGGTTTCATGGCCTCGCGCGGCACCGACTTCCACGCCCCCGGCGAGGCGCGCGTCGAATTCGACAAGCTGCCGCCGCTGCCGGCCGGCCTGACGCCGGTGTGGCATGACTGGTTCTGAAGGCGGCGCCAGCTTGGGCTTGAACTTTCTCCACCGCGTCCGCATTTCCGCGCCATGAGTCAATTTTTCGAAATCCACCCCGAGAACCCGCAGCCGCGCCTGATCCGCCAGGCCGCCCAGATCATCGAATCGGGCGGCATCGTCGCGGTCCCGACCGATTCGGCGTATGCGCTGGTATGCCGTCTCGACGATAAATCCGCGGTCGAGAAGCTGCGCCGGATCCGCGGCGTCGACGAGAAACACCATCTGACGCTGCTGGTGCGCGACCTGTCCGAAATCTCGACCTACGCGCGCGTCGACAACCGCCAGTACCGCCTGCTCAAGGCCAGCACGCCGGGGCCGTACACCGTCATCCTGGACGCGACCCACGAGGTGCCGCGCCGGCTGTCGCACCCGTCGCGCAAGACGATCGGCATCCGCGTGCCCGAGAACGCGATCCTGCTGGCGCTTTTGGGCGAGCTGGGCCAGCCGCTGATCGGCACCACGCTGCAGCTGCCCGGCGACGACCACATGCTGTCCGATCCGGACGAGGTGCGCGAGCGCCTCGGCAAGCAGATCGACCTGATCATCGATGGCGGCGCCGGCACGCTGGAGCCGACCACCATCGTCGACCTGACCGGCCTGGAGCCGGTGCTGCTGCGCGCGGGACGCGGCGATCCGGCGGCGTTCGGCTTGTAGATCCGGCGGTAAAAAAGAGGGACGCCGCCAACGCCGCGAGCGCTTGCGGCGCGTGCTCTGCTAGAATCGCAGCTTATGGATGAACTCATACGCAACCTCGCGGTCTACGCACTTCCGATCATTTTCGCGCTCACGATGCACGACGCCGTCCAGGCCTTCGTCGCACGGCACTTCGGAGACAACACTGGCCACGCCGCCGGCCGCACCACCTTCAATCCGCTCGCCCACATCGACCTGGTCGGCACGATCGTCATTCCGGCGGTGCTTTATCTGATGGGCCTGCCGGTGTTCGGCTACGCCAAGCCGCTGCCGATCGACTACGGCCAGATGCGCAACCCGAAGCGCGACATGGCCTGGGTCGCGCTGTCCGGCCCGGCCGCCAACTTCGTGATGGCCGTGATCTGGGCCGTGTTCGGCATCCTGCTGCAGCATTTCCAGGTCAACGAGCGCTTCCCGACCCTGGTGGCGCAGGCCGGCATTACCACCAACCTGTGGCTGATGGCCTTCAACCTTCTGCCGATCCCGCCGATGGACGGCGGACGCGTCGTGTTCAGCCTGCTGCCGCACAAGGCCGCCTACAAGTACGCGCGCCTCGAGCCCTACGGCCTGATCATCCTGCTGGTGCTGATCGTGACCCACGTGATCGGCTACTGGCTGGCGATCTTCGGCGTGCTCGGCGAAGTGCTGCTGAACGCGATCGTCTCGCCGCTGAACTTCCTGCTGACCTGAGCCGATGTATCCCGATCGCGTCGTTTCCGGCATGCGGCCGACCGGGCTGCTGCACCTCGGTCACTACCATGGGGCGCTGAAGAACTGGATCCGCATGCAGTCGGAGCTGCCCTGCCTGTTCTTCGTGGCCGACTGGCACGCGCCGACCACGCATTACGACGGCCCGGCGATCATCGAGAAGCACACCTGGGACATGGTGGTCGACTGGCTGGCGGCCGGCATCGGGATGATGCGCGAGATCGCACGCCGCTTCAATCACCTGTACGGCAAGGAGCCGGACTTCGAGCAAAAGGCGCTCGACGCGGTCAGTAAGCTGGGCAGCAAGCGCGCCAGGCTGTACGCCGAGCTGCGCACCGCCTACCGCCAGGAAGGTGACGCCGCCGCACTCGAGCAGGCCCAGGCCATGCTCGATGACGCCGGCAGCCTGTCGAACATCGACCGCGAGCGCCTGTTCGGCTACCTCGAGGGCGGTCACAAGATCATCCTGGTCGAGCCGCAGGTCACGCTGGCCGAGGCGTCGCGCCTGCCGGGCCTGGACGGCCGCAAGATGAGCAAGAGCTACGCCAATGCGATCGCGCTGCGCGAAGACCCGGCCGGCGTCACCAGGAAGATCCGCACCATGCCGACCGACCCGGCGCGCGTGCACCGCACCGACCCGGGCGACCCTCTGAAATGCCCGGTGTGGCGGCTGCACGAGGTGTATTCGGGCGCGAGTACGAAGGATTGGGTGGTCAAGGGCTGCACCGGCGCCGGCATCGGCTGCCTGGAGTGCAAGCAGCCGGTGATCGACGCCGTGCTGGCCGAGCAGGCGCCGGTGCGCGAACGCGCCCAGCCCTACCTGGACGATCCGTCGCTGGTGCGCGCCATCGTCGCCGACGGCTGCGACAAGGCGCGTAAACTGGCCCAGGAGACCATGCGCGACGTGCGCGAGGCGATGGGCTTGTCGTATGGTTGATTTACCATCCGCCTGGGTCGCGCGCTTCGCGCCCATCATGCCGCCCGGCGAGACGCTCGACCTGGCGTGCGGCGGCGGACGCCATGCGCGCCTGCTGGCCGCGCTGGGCCACCCGGTGCTCGCGCTCGACCGCGACCCGCAGGCGCTGGCGCGCGTCCGCCAGGGCGCGGGGCAGGGCATCGCCACCGTCGAATACGACCTGGAAGCGCCCGGCGCGGCCTGGCCGTTCGCGGATGGGCGTTTTGCCGGCATCGTCGTCACCAACTACCTGCACCGGCCGTTGATGGCGGGGCTCGCGCGCGCGCTCGCGCCGGGTGGCGTCCTGGTCTACGAAACCTTCGGCCAGGGGAACGAAGTCTTCGGCAAACCATCCAATCCGGCCTTCCTGCTGGCGCCCGGCGAGCTGCTCGAGTTCGCGCGCCAGGCCGGCCTGCACGTCATCGCGTACGAGGACGGCGTGACGGCCCAGCCCAGGCCGGCGCGCGTGCAACGCCTGTGCGCGGCGGCGCCGCGGTTCGATCCGGCGGCGGCGCGGCTGGATGCCTGAAGGATTTGTAAATGAGCTGTAACAGTGCCGTGGCCGCGCTATTAATCTTGGGCTGGAATGAACCATAACCTCGGGCTATCCGCTACAATCAGCTTTTTATTTATTAACGGCACGGTCCACTGATTATGATTAAGGGCAGCATAGTAGCAATCGTCACGCCGATGTTTGAAGATGGCACTGTCGACAAGGACAGCCTGCGCAAACTGATCGACTGGCATATTGCGGAAGGCACGAACGCGATCTGCATCGTCGGCACCACCGGCGAGTCGGCCACCGTCAGCCCGGACGAACACTGCGAACTGGTCAAGCTGGCGGTCGAGCACGTCGCGGGGCGCATTCCGGTCATCGCCGGCACCGGCGGCAACTCGACCGCCGAAGCGATCGCGCTGACCCGTCACGCTAAGGACGTCGGCGCAAATGCTTCGCTGCAAGTGGTCCCGTACTATAATCGCCCGACGCAGGAAGGCATGTTCCGCCACTTCAAGGCGATCGCCGAATCCGTCGACCTGCCGGTGATCCTGTACAACGTGCCGGGCCGTACCGTCGCCGACATGAGCACCGAGACCGTGCTGCGCCTGGCGCCGATCGACAACATTATCGGCATCAAGGATGCGACCGGCAGCCTGGCGCGCGGCATCGAACTGCTGCGCGAGCTCGACCGTTCGTTCGCCGGCAACAAGCCATTCGGCGTGTTCTCGGGCGACGATGCCAGTGCGCTGGCGCTGATGCTGTGCGGCGGCGCCGGCAACATCTCCGTCACCGCCAACGTGGCGCCGCGCGCGATGAGCGAGATGTGCGCCGCGGCGATGTCGGGCCAGATCGCGCGCGCCATCGAAATCAACAACCGCGTGCTGTCGCTGCACAGCAAGCTGTTTGTCGAGCCGAATCCGGTGCCCGTGAAGTGGGCGCTGGCCGAAATGGGCAAGATGCCGGCCGGGCTGCGCCTGCCGCTGGCGCCGCTGTCCGCGCAATACCACGACACCGTTCGCGCCGCGCTGCGCGAAGCCGGCGTCCTTTGATGAACGAGCTTTAGCGAATATGATCAAAAGCAAGAATATCACCCGCACCGCCGCGCTGACCACGATGGCGCTCAGCCTGGCCGCCTGCACGACCGTGTTCGAATCGAATAAGGTGGATTACCAGTCGGCCACGACCAAAAAGGTCGCCGCGCTCGACGTGCCGCCCGACCTGACCCAGCTCGAAAAGGACAACCGCTACGCGGTGCCGGAGCGCGGTGTCGCCACCGCCTCGGGCTTCCAGCAGCAGCGCAACGCCGCAGCCGGCCCGGCCGCCGCAGTGGGCGCCGGCGTTGCCCCGGCCGCCGGCCAGGTCGGCCCGGTCTCGACCGACAAGGTGCGCCTGGAGCGTTCCGGCAACGAGCGCTGGCTGGTGGTCGGCCAGACCCCGGAACAGCTGTGGCCGCAACTGGAACAGTTCTGGCACGACTCGGGCTTCACGGTGGAAATCGAAAACGCCCAGACCGGCGTGATGGAAACCAACTGGGCCGAGAACCGCTCCAAGATCCCGGTCGACATCATCCGCCGCACGATCGGCAAGGTGTTCGATTCGGCTTACTCGACCGGCGAGCGCGACAAGTTCCGCACCCGCCTCGAGCGCCGCGCCGACGGTTCGACGGAAATCTACATCAGCCACCGTGGCGCCGAAGAGGTGCTGACCGGTCCGCAAAAGGAAACCACGACCTGGACCGTGCGTCCGAACGACCCGGGCCTGGAAGCCGAATTCCTGGCGCGCCTGATGGCCAAGCTGAATGGCGACAAGGTCAAGCAAGCCGAAGCGACGGTCGCCGCCGCCGACGCCGCGCCGGAAGTGCAGCACGCCAAGCTGGAAGGCAACAAGGTCATCGTCGACGAAGGCTTCGACCGCGCATGGCGCCGTGTCGGCCTGGCGCTCGACCGCGTCGGCTTCACCGTGGAAGACCGCGACCGCGTGCAAGGCATCTACTTCGTGCGCTACGTCGATCCGGATTCGGTCAAGGAGCCGGGCTTCTTCAGCAAGCTGTTCGGCAACGAAGACAAGAACAAGGAAGCCCAGCGCTACCGCGTGATCGTCTCTGCCGCCCAGGGCGCGACCAGCAGCGACGTGACGGTCCAGACCAACGACGGCAAGCCGGAAACCTCGCCGACCGGCGCCAAGATCCTGAGTCTGCTGGTGGGCGAACTGAAGTAAGCTGTAACAGGCCACGTGCCTGCAGGGCGGCGCCAAGCCGGCCTGCAGGCAGACAACCCCGAACGCCACGCCGGCGATCGGGGTTTTTTATTTTGCGGCTTCGAGCGCGCCGACGTCGGCCGCGCGGATCAGGCCGAGATGGCGCGTGATCCAGTCGAGCGGGCGGTCCCACCAGGCGATCGCCAGCAACCGCCGCACGCTGTCGGCATCGAAGCGTTCGCGCAGCACGCGCGCGGGATTGCCGCCGACGATGGCATACGGCGGCACGTCGCCGGTCACCACCGAGCGCGCCGACACGATGGCGCCGTCGCCGATCGTCACGCCCGGCATGACCATGGCGTCGTAACCGATCCAGACGTCGTTGCCGATCACGGTATCGCCCTTGTATGGCAAGTCCCCGGGTTCCGGCCGGGTGCTTTCCCAGCCATTGCCGAAGATGAAGAAGGGATAGGTCGAGATGCCGTTCATCTGGTGATTGGCGCCATTCATGATGAATTTGACGCCACGCGCGATGGCGCAGAATTTCCCGATCACGAGGCGGTCGCCGATGAAGGGGAAATGGTACAGCACGTTGTTCTCGAAGTGGTGCGCGCCGTCCGGGTCGTCGTAATAGGTGAAGTCGCCGACCTCGATGTTCGGCCGCGTGATCACGTTCTTGAGAAAGCACACTTGCGGGAAACCGGGCATCGGATAAGGGTTGCCGGCATCGGGGCCGTGCATGGTGACTCCTTCACGTTCATCGGGACGAAAAAAAACCGGCCCGAAGGCCGGCTTTCGAATCGAGCAGAGCTCTGATTACTTCGACGCAGCCGGAGCAGCAGCAGCCGGGGTGGTCGTGGTGGTGGTGGTGCTTTCGGTGGTCGAAGCAGCCGGAGCAGCGGCGCCAGCAGCAGCAGCGTCGGTGCCAGCAGCCGGAGCAGCCGGGGTAGCGGTTGCGTCAGCAGCCGGAGCGGCGGCCGGAGCAGCAGCCGGAGCAGCAGCGGTGTCAGCAGCCGGAGCAGCCGGGGTCACGGTGGTTTCTTCTTTCTTGCTGCAAGCAGCCAGGGCAACAGCCAGCAGGGAAACGATCAGCAGAGATTTTTTCATGGTTTTTCCTTAATTAATTCGAAAGGTGGTGCGATGAATAATTACCGGTAATTATCGCTCGTTAGGAATTCTCGTAGCTTTATTAACTTGGAAAAAGTGCCTACAACAACGGAACCTTCCTAACCCGATATTATAGCCAAATTTACTGAATCGCAATAGAAAAGTCGTGCCAAGTTGTAACTATTGTCTAACGAAACAAGCTTTATTTTGTTACAAGATGTGACCGTAACGCAAGTCTTTGTTTTTAAGCAAAATTTTGTCGTTACAAGCCTGTGATGGTCGGCTGCAGACCGGGCTCGGCATCCTGCCAGAGCGCCAGGAATCGTGCGCGCGGCAGTTCGATTTCTTGCGGTGCATCAAACGCTGCCTCGCCACGCAGATGGGCGCTGTGAAAGCGCCGCACCACGTGCATCCCATCGCCGATCGCGAAGGAATCGGTCAGCTGGCGCAGGCTGCGCGGCGTCAGGCGGCACTCGATGCGATGGCTGTAGTCGCGCAGCAGGCGCGGGAAGCGCGGCGCGTGGCGTGCCAGGTGGGCGCTTGAATGCATCGCCAGGCGCAGGAAGCCGCCGGCATGGAGGAAACGGCGCAGTTCGGCATCTACGTCCGATGCGCCGAGCTGGAACAGCGCCAGGTCCGGATCGAACAGGTCGAGGGTGACGAAACTGCGCCGCATCAGCTCCCGCAGCCGCTGCTGGAAGCCGGCGCGGCTGTCGAAGCCGATGCTCGAGGGCGCGTTCATCCGATGTGGCTCCCTGGTCAGTGCTTCAGCCCAGTTCCAGCCAGCCGTCCTGGTACCAGGTGTAGAGCGCGTCGAGCACGTCGTCGGATGCCTGCCCGAGCATCGCGCCCTCGAGCGCGCGCGCGTTGGCCAGCACGTCGAGCACGGTCTTGTCCGCGCGTCCGACGGCGAACGACTCGCCGTTGATGAACACGTGCTTGCCGCGGTACAGCATCAAGGTCTTGGGCGAGAGTTTGAGGCCCTTCCTGGCCGCCTGCTCCATGAAACGGCCGACCGTCAGCGGCTTGGCCACCGGGGTGAAGAACACGTTGTGCTTCGGCTCGGACAGGTATTCGCCCAGGAAGATGGTGACGTCTTCCTCGTCCCAGCGCACCTTGTTGAGTTCCTCGGTGACGCTGGCCAGCATCTCGCGCGGGATCTCGGCCGGGTTCTTGGCGTGTTGAAGGCCGGGGTCGGCGTAGCGGCCGGGCAGGTCGATCGAATCGGCCATGAATTGCAGGAAGGCCTCGCCCAGTTCCTGGAACGACGGCGCGCGGAAACCGATCGAATAGGTCATGCACTCGCCCTCGGCGATGCCGTCGTGGGCATACTGGGGCGGCAGGTAGAGCATGTCGCCCGGCTCCAGCACGAATTCCTGCTCGGGCTCGAAGTTGGCGAGGATTTTCAGGGGCAGGCCTTCGACCAGCGACAGGTCCTGTTGCGCGCCGATGCGCCAGCGGCGGCGGCCCTGCGCCTGCAACAGGAACACGTCATAGGAGTCGAAGTGAGGACCGACGCCGCCGCCATCGCTGGCGTAGCTGATCATCAGGTCGTCCAGGCGGGCGTCCGGCACGAAGCGGAACTGGCGCAGCAACGCATCGATCTTCGGCTCGTGCAGGTTCATGCCTTGCACCAGCATGGTCCATTCGCGCTGGGTGCGCGGCGGCAGCTGGGTCAGCGGGCCGTGCTGCATGTCCCACTGGCCGTCGGCGAGCGTGACCAGGCGCGATTCGACGTGGTTCAGCTGCGCCAGTTCGGCCAGCTTCTCGAACTTGAGCAGCGGCTTGAAGTTGGGAATGGCCTGACGGATCAGGAGCGGTTTCTTGTGCCAGTAATCGCGAAGAAACTGAGCTGGGGTAATATCCCCGAGAAGCTGTAATTTTTGCATTCGCCATTATAACCAGGCTTAAACTACGATCTCCAAGAGGCCTCGAAAATCTGCAGGTTATAATCCGCACCTTACCCACGAAAGGATTCCGCAATGAAGATTGCCCAGAACACGGTTGTATCGGTGAACTACAAACTCTCCGACGCCCAGAACAACCTGATCGAAGACGGCGCCCAGCCGATGGTCTACCTGCATGGCGGCTACGAAAACACGCTGCCGAAGATCGAAGAAGAGCTGGACGGCAAGGACGTGGGTTACACGTCGACCATCCAGCTCGAGCCGGAAGACGCGTTCGGCGACTACGATCCGAACATGGTCAAGGTCGAAGACCGCAACCGCCTGCCGGAGCCACTCGAAGTCGGCATGCAGTTCGAAGGCGTGGCCGACGGCGCCGAGGACGAGCCGACCATCTTCACGGTCACCGAAATCGCCGACGACAAGGTCGTCCTGGACGGCAACCACCCGCTGGCCGGCATGGCCCTGCGTTTCGAACTGTCGGTGATCGACGTGCGTGCGGCGACCGCGGAAGAAATCCAGCACGGCCACGTGCATGGCGCCCACGGCCATGACCATGGTCACGGCGACGACGACGACGGCGAAGAAGGCGATCACTTTCGCAGCCAGCCGCTGAACTGATAGCGTTGCTGTCCCCCCGGCCTGCGCCGGGGTGTCCGGCAGTGCCGGGCGCGACGATTATTTTCCCGACTTCTCGACCTTGAACAAGGTCTTGCTCCCCGCATCCACTTCCATCTCCAGCGCCTGTCCCCCGGCCGAGATGTGGCCGACGTTGCCGCGCCACTCGATCGCCGGTTTCGCGCCCCTGGCCAGGCGTGCGCTGTCGACCAGCAGCACCTTGCCCGAGAACTTTTGTGCCAGCGCCAGTACCTCGCGCCGCGTCTCGGCGAAGCCGTCGTTCTCCGGCAGCGCTTCGCGCAGCAATGCGCGCAGGCCGGTCGGCTGCGACAGCGCCCTCAGGTCGCCTTCCGTGAACAGCACCACCGCCGCCAGCTTGTCGCGCCGCGCGATCGCGAACAAGCGATGCAGCCAGAAGCGGTTGGCCACCAGCCGGTCTTCGTACTCGCTGTTGCGGCCGGCCTCGTTCAGGTAGTGGTTGTTGTCGGCCGGGACGTTGACGGTCGCATACAGCACCTTGCCGACCGACCAGTGCGAATTCTCGGCGTAGCTGCGCCAGCGCGGGCTCATCGACTGGCGCGTCAGCGCGACCTTGTTCATGCCGAGCGAATTGGGCTCGCCGTAGAACAGTTCGCGCAGGCGGTTCAGGCGCTCGATCGCGTTCGAACGGCCGGCCGTGTTCTTGCATTCGGTCCAATCGCTGCCGGCCGGCAGCATGATGGTCGCGCGCGGCGCATCGGCGATCAGCTGGAAACGCTTCTGGTACAGCTTGTCGGTGCAGGCTTCCTGGTTGCCCTTGATGCCGGTGACGACGACGAAGGCCACCGTCTTGTCGGCGGTGGCTTCGATCGCGCGCTGCAGGTGGGCTTCGCCGGTATCGGCAAAGCCGTGGCCGATGATGGCGAAGCGGTAGGCTTCGTCGGGCTGGCCGTCGGCCGCAGCCGGACCGGCCGCCACGAGCAGGGCAAGAAAGAGGAGGGCGGCAAGCGGACGGATGCGCAGCATGGTGCTGCGAATTATACCGGTCCGACCGTCGAAGCCAGGCGCTTGAGTTCGTACAGGCGTTCGAGCGCTTCGCGCGGGGTCAGCGCATCCGGGTCGATCGTGTCCAACAGGGCCAGCGCCGGGGCCGGAACAAAAGCCGGCTCGGGGGCGCTTGCCGCGGTGAGGGCGGCATCGGCGTCCACGTCGGCGTCGGCAGCGGGCGCCGCGAACAAGTCCAGCTGCGGCGTCGCATCCAGCGCCTGCGATTCCAGCCGCGCCAGGTGCTTGCGCGCGGCGCGGATCACGCTCGAAGGCACGCCGGCCAGCTGCGCCACCTGCAGGCCGTAGCTCTGCGACGCCGGTCCATCCTGCACCGCGTGCAGGAACACGATGCTGTCCTTGTGCTCGACCGCCGACAGGTGCACGTTGGCCGCGCTCGGGTGCGTCTCGGGCAGCTGGGTCAGCTCGAAATAGTGGGTCGCGAACAGCGTGAAGCTGCGGCTCGCCTCGATCAGGTGGCGCGCGATCGCCCAGGCCAGCGCCAGGCCGTCGAACGTGGAGGTGCCGCGCCCGACCTCGTCCATCAGCACCAGCGAATGCTCGGAGGCGCCGTTCAGGATCGCCGCCGATTCGGTCATCTCGACCATGAAGGTGGAGCGCCCGCCGGCCAGGTCGTCGGACGCGCCGATGCGGGTGAAGATGCGGTCGATCGGGCCGATGGTTGCTTGGCGCGCCGGCACGTAGCTGCCGATGTAGGCCAGCAGCGTGATCAGGGCGACCTGGCGCATGAAGGTCGATTTACCGCCCATGTTCGGGCCGGTGATCAGCAAGAGGCGCCGTTCGTTGCTGAAGCGGCAGTCGTTGGCGATGAAGCGCTCGATCTGGTTTTCGACCACCGGATGGCGGCCCTCGGTGATGGTCAGGCAAGGCGCGTCGACCAGTTGCGGCGCGCACCAGTTGTGGCGGATCGCATGCGCGCCCAATGCCACCAGCGTGTCGACCTGGGCGATGCCGCCGGCCACGCGTTGCAGGCACCCGATGTGCGGCGCCAGCTCGCCCAGCAGCTGGTCGTACAGCAGCTTCTCGCGCGCCAGCGCGCGGTCCTGCGCCGACAGCGCCTTGTCTTCGAAGGCCTTGAGTTCCGGCGTGATGTAGCGCTCGCAGTTCTTCAGCGTCTGGCGGCGGCGGTAGTCGTCGGGCACCTTGTCGGCCTGGCCGTTGGTGACCTCGATGTAAAAGCCGTGCACGCGGTTGAATTCGACGCGCAGGTTGGCGATGCCGGTACGGGCGCGCTCGCGCGCTTCCAGCTCGACCAGGAACTGGCCGGCGTTCTCGGACAGCGCGCGCAATTCGTCCAGCTCGGCGTCGAAGCCGCGCGCGAACACGCCGCCGTCGCGCACCATGGCGGCCGGTTCCTCGGCGATCGCGCGCTGCAGCAGGTCCAGGCAAGCGTGCGGGATATCGATCGCCTCGTGGATGTCGCGCAGCAGCGTCGAGTCACCGGGGATGAAGCAACGCGCCACCCCCTCGCGCAGGGCGGGCAGTTGCTTCAGGCCGTCGCGCAGGCTGGCCAGGTCGCGCGGACGCGCGGTGAGCAGCGCGATGCGCGTGGTGATGCGCTCGACGTCGGGCACGTGCGCCAGCGTGCTGGACAACTCGTCGCACGCCTCGCTCTGCGCCAGCGCGGCGATGGCCTCGTGACGCGCGCGCGCGACGCGCTGGTCGCGCCGCGGGTGGTGGATCCAGTGGCGCAGCAGGCGCGACCCCATCGCGGTGCGGCAGCCATCGAGCAGGGAAAACAGCGTCGGCGACTCGAACCCGCGGATGGTCTCGGTCAGCTCGAGGTTACGGCGGGTGGCCGCGTCCAGGCCGATGAATTCGCTTTCCGATTCGACCGCCAGGCTTTTCACGTGCTGCAGGCCGCGGCCCTGGGTCGACTGGGCATAGCGCAGCAGCGCGCCGGCCGCGCCGAACGCCGCGCCCAGGCCGTCGCAGCCGAAGCCGGACAGGGTCGACACGCCGAGCTGGTCGAGCAGCGACTTGTGGCCATGCACCACGTCGAAGTGCCACTCGGGCACGCGCTGGGTGTGGCCGATCGGATTGGTGTCGAACATGTCCTCGCCCGCATCGATCAGGTCGGCGCGCAGCACCTCCGCCGGCGCGATGCGCTCGAGTTCCTGCACCAGGCGCACGGCGGCGGCCTTGGCGTCGGCCGCGAATTCCATCAGTTTCAATGCGCCGCTGGCCAGCGACAGCCAGGCCAGGCCGGTCGTGACCTGCTTGCGGTTGACCACGGTGCACAGCGCCAGCAGCGGGCGCTCGGCCTTTTCGGGCAGCAGGTCGGAATCGGTCAGCGTGCCGGGCGTGACCACGCGCACCACCTTGCGCTCGACCGGGCCCTTGGCCAGCGCCGGGTCGCCGATCTGCTCGCAGATCGCGCACGATTCGCCCAGTTTCACCAGCTTGGCCAGGTAGGGGTCGAGCGCGTGGAAGGGCACGCCCGCCATCTTGATCGGATTGCCGTTCGACGTGCCGCGCGCGGTGAGTGTAATGCCGAGGATGCGCGCCGCCTTTTCCGCATCTTCGAAGAACAGCTCGTAGAAGTCGCCCATGCGGTAGAACACCAGCATCGTCGGGTAATCCGCCTTGATGCGCAGGTACTGTTGCATCATGGGGGTGTGCTTCTCGGCGGTGGCAAGCGCCTTGGCCGCGGCGGGATTGATTTCGCGTGGAACGTTCATGTGGTCAAGATCGGGACGGCAGGCCGGGAAGGTGGCCAGGGCCGTCATTTTACCGCGTTAGGACTCGACCGGGAGAGCGGAAAGCTTGTTTGGCAACAGCCTGCTCGCCAAGGCGGAATTGACAATCAATGGCGGCGCAGCGGCCCGGGGCGAACAGACGCGCCAGGCCGCCGCAAATCAGGCTTCGGCCAGCTCGGCCTTCACGCCGATCGCCAGCGGCTTGCGGCCGGCGCCGCGCTGGCGCCAATACGGCGACGGCATGCCCATCAGCGAGCCGCGCCGGGTAGTCGCGCCGGCCAGCACGCGCAGGGCGACGTCCATGTCCACTTGCAAATGGTCCATCGCCAGCGCCGCCGCCTGCACGCCGCGCGCGCGCAAGGCATCGGCGATGTCGGCGGCGGTGCGGTCGTCGATGCGGCGCTCGAAACGCTGCTGGCGCAGCGGACGGCGCGGCAAGCCATCGTTGTCGAGCCATAGGAATGTCATGAGGTTCTCCAAAAGTTGAATGAATGCATCGTGCCAGCTTGCCTTCACGGATACTTTATTGATGTCAAGAAAAACGATGATGCAAAGCAAATTTTGAACCTGGCCCGCGCTGACTTGTTGCCAGTTTCCAACAAGTCGCAACAAGGTCGGTGTATCATATTTACTGAGTTTGATTTTTCCCCGAGAATCCATGAGCTGACCCAAACAACGTCTGCTTCAGCGTCACCGCAAGGTGAAAGTCATCAAGGAATCTGGATCTCAATCGGGAAGTACATGTCTGAATCGCGTCGCTCGCAGCGTATCGTCGTCGCCATCGGCACCGCCTTGCTGCTCACAATCTGTGCTGCTTTTTCGTATTCCGTGTACCACGCGCGTGAAAGCGAAGAGCAGGAATGGTCCAGTCAGCTCGACAACACCTCGCTGCTGCTGGCCGAACAGACTGCACACCAGATGCAGGCGGCCAACCTGGTGTTGGAAGGCATGCTCGAGCGCATCCGCATGCTGGAAGTCAGCAACCGCGACGAGCTGCGCGAACGGCTGTCCGGCGCGGCCGAATTCCAGCGCCTGGTCGACCGCAAGCGGGCCGTGCCCGACATCGACGTCGCCACCGTACTCGACGAGGATGGCGACGTGGTCAACATCACGCGCCGTTTTCCGACGCCGCAGTTGAACCTGGCCGAGCGCGATTTCTTCGTGGCCCAGCGCGATTCCGCCAGCCGTGGCCTGTACGTCAGCAAGCCGGTGCGCAACAAGAGCAACAACGAGTGGACGTTCTACCTGACGCGGCGCATCGAAGCGCCGGACGGCCGTTTCCTCGGCGTGGTGATGGTCGGGCTGTCGCCACTGCGGATCAGCGAGGGCTACAGCAAGATCAACCTCGGCAAGGAAGCCAGCGTGACGCTGTACCGCAGCGACTTCACCGTCATGGCGCGCTGGCCCCACATCGACAACACGATGGGCATGGTCAACAACAGCGGCGTGGCCTACGAAGTGCTCGGACGGCGCAAGCTGGACCACGGCGTGACGTTCATGGAGGGCCCGCGGCGCGAGTTGCAGGAGGTGAGCGACAAGCGCATCGGCGCGGCGCGCGTGATTCCGCAATACCCGTTGATGGTCGCCGTGTGCGTGACCGAGTCGCTGTACCTGCGCCAGTGGCGCGAGTATGCCTGGCAGCTGGCCGGGGCTGGCCTGGCCTGCCTGCTGGCGGTGTGCGCGGCGCTGAGCGGACTGCTGCATTCGATGCGCAAGCATGACCACGCGCTGGAGGAGCAGGCGCGCCTGAAGGCCGAGGCCGACGCCGCCAACCGCGCCAAGAGCGACTTCCTGGCCATGATGAGCCACGAGATCCGCACGCCGCTGACCGCCGTGATCGGCTTCGCCGAGTTCCTGCAGCGCGCCAGCACCGACCCGGAAAGCGCCGAGTTCAGCGCGATCATCGTGCGCAACGGCCAGCACCTGCTGTCGCTGATCAATGACATCCTCGACATGTCGAAGATCGAGTCCGGCAAGCTGGTCCTCGAACAGGTGCCGTTCGCGCCCAGCGACGCGGCGGCGGCGGCGGTCTCGTCGCTGCAGGGCCAGGCCGAGGCGCGCGGCATCGGGCTCGGGCTGCACTTCGACGGCCCCTTGCCGAGCGCCGCGCTGGGCGACCCGACGCGCTGGCGCCAGATCCTGCTCAACCTGGTGTCGAACGCGGTCAAGTTCACCGAGCGCGGCGCCGTCAGCGTGCACCTGGCTTACCGCGGCGAGGACGCCATGCTGGTCTGCACGGTGCGCGACAGCGGCATCGGCATGTCGCCGGACCAGGTCGAACGCCTGTTCAAGCCGTTCGAGCAGGCCGACAGCAGCGTGATGCGGCGCTTCGGCGGCACCGGCCTGGGCTTGCACCTGGTGCAGCGCCTCGCCGCGGCGATGGGTGGCACGGTCGGCGTCGACAGCACGCTCGGCCAGGGCACCACGATGACGGTGGCGGTGCACGCCCCGCTGGCGCACGGCGCCACGCTGCTGCGGGTGCCGTCGGTCGGCGCGATCGAACGCGTAGCCGCGCCGCCGCAGTTGTCGGGGCGCGTGCTGCTGGTCGAGGACGGGATGGATAACCGGCTGCTGATCGGCGCCCTGCTGCAGGGCTGCGGCCTGGAGGTGATCCATGCCGAGGACGGCGAGGAGGGCGTGCGCCTGGCCGAGTCGAGCGCACCGGACCTGATCCTGATGGACATCCAGATGCCGCGCCTGGATGGCGTCAGCGCGCTGCACCGCCTGCGCGCGCGCGGGTGGACGCGCCCGGCGATCGCGCTGACCGCCAACGTGCTGCATGCCGAGCGCAAGCGCTACCTGGAAGCCGGTTTCGACGCCTGCCTGGCCAAGCCGATCGACCGCGCCGGCTTGTATGCGCTGCTGGCCAGGCACTTGAGCGCGCTGCAGCCGGCCTGACCGGCGCCGTGCTTCGAAAGCTTATCGGCGCCAGGCTCGTTGACAGCCGCTTATTGACGGCTGACCGGGCACAAGCGGAACGGGAAGGCTTCGGTTCCGATCGCCGCGGGGTACCGGCGGCAAGCGGCGGCATCGGCCTGCAAGCCGAAGGCCGCCAGATTCGCCTGGGCGGTCTGCAGGATCGCGGCGTCGCGCGCCGCCAGGTCGACCCGGTACTGCGGCTGCAGCTCGAGCGTGCAGGCGTGCCCGGCCTCGGGCGCGAACTTGACCTGCACCTGGAAGCGCACCCGGTGCAGCAGGCGGTCCAGGCGCGCGCAGCTGGAGGCGTCGGCGGTCAGGCCGAGCGCATTCGCCACCGCCAGCTTGCGCTGCAAGCCGCCTTCCTTTTCGTTCTTGGCGGTGGCCACCATCACGTAATGCGGACCCGGACGGGCGGCGATGGCAGCTTGGATGCGGTCGACCCAGGCCGGCGCGAGCGGTACGCCCAGTCCGAGCCCGATGACACGCACCTCGGGTGGCACGAAGGTCGCCAGCCAGCCCATCGGTGGATCGCCATGGGCGGTGAAGACAATCGTCGCCGAAGGCCGTTCGAACGTGGGAAATTGCGCGCTGAATCCGGCATGCGTCCAGTTCGCATGGCCCCAGGACATGATGGGAAACGCGGCCAAGGCGGTCGTGGCAATCAGCCAGGCGCCGATACGCGCGGCGTGGCGGCGCACGACGATGCGTTCGATCAGTAGCCACAGCATCAATGGCGCCAGCAATTCCAGCGGCACCAGGTAGCGGTAAATGCTGAACAGTTTCATCCAGACCAGGTAGGCGACCAGACCGAACAAAAGGACGAAGCGGGCTTGCGGCGCCATCGGCACGGACACGCGCTGGAGTGGACGGTTGAAGCGTTTCACCAGCCAGGTGGCGGCGAAGACGATGGCGATGGCGTACAACGCGGCCATCAGGACAGGGCGGGTGGGAATTTCGCCCACGCGCTTGTAGTCCGCCAAAAAAATGAAGGGCCAGAAAAGCGATTCGAGCAGGCCGTGTGGAAGGTGGACGGTATCGACCACGCCGACTTGCGTCGCGAATGGGCTGCGGAAGATACTGTTAAATTGAGGAAACAGCGGGCTGCCAAAATGGCGCCACATGATCGACCACCAATAGCCGGCCGAGGCGACCAGTCCCGCCACTACCCCGCACCCGTACACCATGGACGCCGTCAGGCGCCGGCCGACGTTGATCGGCAAGGACAGCAAGGCGAGCGTCAGGGCCACGGCGTAGCATGCGTTGGTCAGTTTCAGGCCGGCCCCCACCCCCATCAGGATGCCTGCGAGGAACGGCATGCCGACTGCAGCGCGGGACCCGCTCTGCAAACCCTGCCATTTTCGCAAGACCAGCAACAAGGATGACAGCACCAGCAACGCCGTCGTATTGTCCCCCATCGTATTGCCCAACTCGGACAGGAAGCCTGCGCTGCAGACGCCGGCCGCCGCCAGGAACAGGGGCAGGCGGCTCGTGCCCGCGCTGCCGAACAACTGACGCGCGATGGCGAACAGCAGCAGGAAATTCAACCCATGCAGAAAGCCCATGACAAAGCCGACGATGGGCGGCGGCAAGGCCTGATTCATCAGCCAATACAGGATATCGATCGTCGGATTGAAATAGCTCTGGAACTGGCCAGGTGCGATATCGATATCCAGGCGGCCGTTGAACAGGGCGTATGCGTTATACCAGTGGTAATTTTGCATGTCCCAATTGATGTCCTGGCCCATCCAGACGGAAAACAGACCGAACAGCACTGGAGCGAGCAGGGCGGCTCGTTTTGCATTCGGTAAGTGGTTCAGCAAAGCCGTTCGACGGTCTAGCCAGGCTTCAAAGGCGGTAAGTCGGATTTTCAGGAAACGCATCGCTACGTTGATGTATGAAGGGAATGAGCTAAGGCTCTATCTGGATGGCGGAACCGACGGAGCGGGATGGCCGGCCGGCGAAACCGCAGGTTTGGTCGCTGACGACTCATTATATCAGTTGCTTGGAAGACATTACTAAGCAACTGCCCAAGTGCGTTTACGGAATTCGCGTGTATGCCAGGATGAGCCAGGCCACGCTGATCACGATCAGGCCCGTAAAGGTCACGCACGACCAGGTGAAAAACCAGGCCGACAGCACGCCGGCCTGCAGCACTTTCTCGAACAGCAGGCCGAGGCCGAAATCGAAGGCGGTGAGGAAGGACCAGCGGCGCAGGTAGACCGGCAGGTAGCAGCTCATCTTGCGGTTGTGCTGGCGCGCGGCGTGGCGCTCGAGCAGGGTGCGCGTGCTGCTGACGTCGCGGAACAGCCAGTCGAAGAACAGGAAGCGGTACAGCAGTTGCGAGAACGTGAGGGCCGGCGCGGCGTGCCTTCGTCTTGCCGGGTGTCCTTGTCGGTGGGCATGATGGTTACCGTCCTGATGGTCGCCGTGACCTGACATGGTATGCGATCGCGCGCGGCAGCCCCGTGCGGTGGCTAACGTAACGTGCCTCGCTTGCGTTGCGTCAGCGATATTCGCAACTAACCGACACCGGACCGAGCGTACACATTAAAACAAACGGGCGCCGCAGCGCCCGTTCGTCTCCGGCGCCGCAGCGCTGGCATACGTCCTTATGCGCGCCCGGTCACGCCTGCGCTTCGCCGACGCGCCTGGCGATGTGAGCCAGCGCCTCGTCGACCTGGTCGATCAGGATCAGGGACAGGTCGCCCGGCTGCAAGCGCGCCAGCGCCGTGTCGATGGCGACGAACTCGCCCTTGATCTCGTCGACGTGGCTGGTGCGGGTCGCATCGATCAAACCCTGGCGCAGCAGGGCGACGACTTCGCCCTCGGAACGCCCGCGCTGGCACTGGTCTTCGTACAGCAGCACGTCATCGAAAGCCTTGCCGAGGATACGGGTCTGGTCGCGGATGTCCTCGTCGCGGCGGTCGCCCGCACCGGAGATCACGACCGAGCGGCGCTTGGCCGGCATTGACTCGACCGCGTTGACCAGCGCCTGGATCGCGTCCGGGTTGTGGCCGTAGTCGGCGATCACGGTCGCGCCCTTGTAGTCGAACACGTTGAAGCGGCCCGGCGCGTTGTCGCTTTCGCCGACGAAGGTCTTCAGGCCGAGGCGGATCGCATCCCAGGAGATCCCGACCGCCCACGCCGCCGCCACCGCGGCCATCGTGTTCTCGACTTGGAAGCCGATGATGCCGCCGCGCGTGATCGGCACTTCCGCCAGCGCGACGCGTTGCTCGGTCTTGCCCTGGGCGCAGACCAGGTCGCCGTTGTCGACGTAGACGATGCGGCGGCCGCGTGCGCGGTGCTTCTGCATCAGCGGCAGCGAGCAATCCTGGGCGAAGTAGGTGATGTCGCCGCGCGTGTTCTCGGCCATGCCGGCCACGATCGGGTCGGCGGCGTTGAGCACCGCCATGCCGGTCGGCGCCACGTTCTGGACGATCACGCGTTTCAGTACCGCCAGGTCTTCCAGCGTGGTGATGTAGTTCAGGCCGAGGTGGTCGCCCGAGCCGATGTTGGTGACCACGCCGACCTCGCAGCGGTCGAAGGCCAGGCCTTCGCGCAGGATGCCGCCGCGCGCGGTCTCGAACACGGCCGCGTCGACGTCCGGGTGCAGCAGCACGTTGCGCGCGCTGCGCGGACCGCTGCAGTCGCCGCTGTCGATGCGGCGGCCCTGGATGTATACGCCGTCGGTGTTGGTCATGCCGGTGCGCAGGCCCGAGCTGGCCAGCAGGTGCGCGATCAGGCGCACGGTGGTGGTCTTGCCGTTGGTGCCGGTCACGGCCACGACCGGGATGCGGCCGTCGTCGCCCGGGGCGTACAGGGTGTCCATGATCGCTTCGCCGACCGCGCGGCCTTTGCCGAACGAGGGCGAGATGTGCATGCGCAGGCCGGGCGCCGCGTTGACCTCGACGATGCCGCCGCCCTGGTCTTCTATCGGTTTGAGCACGCTGTCGCACACCAGGTCGACGCCGCAGATGTCCAGGCCGACCATCTGCGCGGCCGCGATCGCGCGCGCGGCGACTTCCGGATGGACGTCGTCGGTGACGTCGGTGGCCGAGCCGCCGGTCGAGAGGTTGGCGTTGTTGCGCAGCGTGACGCGCTTGCCTTTCGGCGCGACCGAGTCGGCATCCATGTCCTGCTTGGCGAGCGACGCCAGCGCGATGTCGTCGAAGCGGATCTTGGTGAGCGAGGTGGCGTGGCCGGAGCCGCGGCGCGGGTCGAGGTTGACGGTGTCGACCAGCTGGCGCACCGTGCTCTTGCCGTCGCCGACCACGTGCGGCGGGTCGCGCCGGGCGGCGGCGACCAGCTTGTCGCCGACCACCAGCAGGCGGTAGTCGTGGCCCGGCAGGTACTTCTCGACCATGATGTCGTCGCGGAATTCCGAGGCGGCGAGATAGCCCGCGCTCAGCTGCTCGCGCGTGGTCACGTTGACGGTCACGCCCTTGCCCTGGTTGCCGTCTCGCGGCTTGATTACGACCGGCAGGCCGATGTCCAGTGCGGCTTCCCAGGCGTCGTCCGGGTCGGTCACGGTGCGGCCCAGCGGCACCGGCACGCCGGCCGCGTCGAGCAGCTTCTTGGTCAGTTCCTTGTCCTGGGCGATGGTCTCGGCGATGGCGCCGGTGGCGTCGATCTCGGCGGCCTGGATGCGGCGCTGCTTGCTGCCCCAGCCGAACTGCACCAGGCTGCCTTCGGTCAAGCGGCGGAACGGGATGCCGCGCGCCACGGCGGCGTAGACGATCGAGCCGGTGGAGGGGCCGAGGCGCACGTCCTCGTCGAGGTCGCGCAGCTGGGCCAGCGCGCCTTCCAGGTCGAACGGCTGGTCCTGGCGTGCGGCGGCGATCAGCTGTTCGGCCAGTTCCAGCGCCAGGCGGCCGACGTCTTCCTCGCTGTATTCGACCACCACCTGGTAGATGCCGCGCTCGAGCGTGGCGGTGGTGCGGCTGAAGGTGACCGGGCAGCCGGCCTGGGCCTGCAGGGCCAGGGCCGCCACTTCCAGCACCTGGGCCAGCGGGACGGTGTCGTCGTGGCCGGTCGGCTGCAGCGGGCCGAGCTGCGGGAACAGCGCGCGCAGGCGCGGCTCGAACCCGGCCAGCGCGCCGATCGACTCTTCCTCCGGCGTGCAGGACACGATCGCCTCCACCGAGGTGTGATGGCTCCAGAGGTTGGGCCCGCGCAGGGCCCGTACGCGTGATACTTCCATAAACCTTCGATCCTTTTGTATTCTCTCGCGGGCGCCGCTGCTGTTGCGCGGCGCATGGGCCCGGTCGTGCCGGGCCCTCGTTATCGTTGTGTCGTCGTTACCGTGTCGCTGTCCGTTACACCGCGGCCTTCGCGCGCGCGGGCGCCTGCGCCTGCGCGGCCGCGTCGTGGGTGCGCAGGCCGGCGCAGATCAGGTCGGTCGGCACGTCCAGCGCCCAGCTGGCGGCGGCCGCGGCCAGCAGCGCCGCCGGGTGCTTGACGGTGGCCGGCTTGATCTTGGCCAGGCCCAGCAGCGGCGCTTCCTCGCTGCCCGCGGCCATCACGATGTGCTGGTCGCGCAGGAACACCACGCGCTTGCCGGCCGCGCGGTGCTGCTGCAGGACCGCGTTGTTCTCCTCCAGCGCGTAGAAGATCACGGCGCCGTCGGACAGGCCGGCCAGCTCGACCACTTGCGCATCTTCGGCGTTGAGCACGGCGGCGCCATCGGACAGCACCACGTCGACCTGGCTGCGCACCACGTTGAACAGGGCGTCGTCGTCGCGCACGTACAGGTCTTCGACCTCGGCGACCTTGCCCATGTCGGTCACGATGCCGACCAGGCAGCGGTCGTAGGGCAGGCCTTCGAGCAGGATGGTGCGCGCGTTCGATTCGAACACGGCGGCCTGCACGGTGCGGTTGATCAGCAGGCGCTGGCCGGCGTCGAAACGGGTGCCGTCCTTGGCCGTGACGCGGCGGCCGTCGAGGAACAGGCCGTCGCGGTTGGCCACGCCGACGTGCTTGCCGGAGTGGTTCAGCACGGTGCCGACCAGGCGCGTGACCAGCGCCGCTTCCGGCGAGGTGCCGGTCACGCCGACCAGCGGGATGCGGCCGGTGGCGTCGGCGGCGTCCGCGAACAGGTGCTCGACGATGGCCTGGCCGACCGCACGCGGCTGGCCCTGGGCCGGCTTGATGTGGGCCAGCAGGCCCGGGCTGGCGTTGACTTCGATGATGGCGCCGCGCTGTTCTTCGAGCGGACGCGCGATGTCTTCGCACACCAGGTCGATGCCGGCGATGTCCAGGCCGACCACGCGCGCCGCCAGCGCGGCCATGTAGGCCACGTCCGGGTGCACCTGGTCGGTGACGTCGTCGGCGACGTTGCCGTTCAACTGGATCAGCACTTTCTGGCCGGCCTGCGGCACGGACTCGGGCGTGAAGCCCTGGCGCTTGAGGTCGAGCTTGATCTCGTCGCTCTCCTGCGGTTTGACCAGGCTGAGCGGATGTTCTTCGCTCTCGCCGCGGCGCGGGTCGACGTTGATCTGGCTGTCGCACAGCCCGACGATGGTCGACGCGCCGTCGCCGGTCACCCACAGCGACTCGCCCTTGGCCGCGGCCACGACTTTCTGGCCGACCACCAGCAGGCGGTGCTCGTTGCCGGGCACGAAGCGCTCGACCAGCACCGCGCTGGAATCGCCTTCTTCGGAGGCGATCGCATAGGCCGCGTGGACGTCGGCTTCGTTCATCAGGTTGAGCGAGACGCCGCGCCCGTGGTTGCCGTCGACCGGCTTGATGGCGACCGGCAGGCCGATGTCCTGCGCCTCTTCCCAGGCGTCGGCCGGATTGCGCACGATGGCGCCTTCCGGGACCGGCACGCCGCACGAGGCCAGCAGGGTCTTGGTCAGGTCCTTGTCGCTGGCGATCGATTCGCCGATCGCGCTGGTGCGGTCGGTCTCGGCGGTCCAGATGCGGCGCTGGGCGGCGCCGTGGCCGAACTGCACCAGGTTGCCCTCGGTGAGGCGGATCGAGGGGATGCGGCGCTCGGTGGCGGCATCGACGATGCTGGCGGTCGAGGGACCGAGGCAGTAGCGGTCGACCAGCTCGGTCAGCTCGGCCACGCTGGCCTTCAGGTCGAACGGCGTGTCGTTGATCGCCGCCAGCAGCAGCGCGTGGCCGGCCTGCAGGGCGGCGCGGCCGACGATCTCGTCGCGCGTGCGGAACGCCATCTTGTAGATGCCGCGGTCGGCCGTGGAGCGGGTCTTGCCGAAGCCGGTCTTCATGCCGGCCATGTTCTGCACTTCGAGCACGACGTGCTCGAGGATGTGGCCGGCCCAGGTGCCGTCGCGCAGGCGCTCGAGGAAGCCGCCGCGCTCGCCGACGCCGCAGCGGTGCTCGACCAGGCCGGGCAGCCAGCCGGTCAGGCGCTCGTACAGGCCGGGGAGGGTATTCGAGGGAAATTCTTCGAGTTCGCCGATGTCGAGCCAGGCTTCGATGACGGGGCGGTACGTCCAGATGTTCGGTCCACGCAGGTGGGTTACACGAAGAATTTCGATGTCTTTCTTATTTGTCATGAAAATTTCTTGCCACGCAGTGTCCGCTCACTCACTGCGCCGCTTTGCCTATGTTTGTGCGCCGCGCCGCACGCCGCCGTCCTGGCGACGCCCCCGTTTTTTTCTGCGGCGCACATGTTGTATACTTGCCGAAACGAAGCTTACCGTGCCAAACCGATTTCTGCCAGTCTCGTGCCCAGATAGCATACCGCAACGCTCCAGCCGGAACTCCGAAAAACCTGCAGCCAATCTTTCAGCCGAACTCTACCGGATTTTCCGGTTTTTTGGCTTCCGGACGAGTCGCTTGTCAACGGCAAACCCCCTCGCAACGTTCCATCGTTCTGATCTGCCGATTGCGGCGCGATTCCCAATCATTACTAATAGACGGAAACCCAGCCGCACAACGCGGCAAGACCATGACAACTCAACAACTTGTTCCCCCCGTACCGCTGGCGGTCGCCGCCAGTTTCCTGCCTGAGCACTGGCAGGCGGACGTCGAGAAAAAGCTTGCGCCCGGGGAAAACGTTTTAACCAGCGTCGAGGTTGACCTCGATGCGAAATTACGCTTCACCAAGGGCCTGCTGGTCGTCACCGACCGCCGCCTGCTCGCGCGCGCGCCCGGCGAAACCACCTGGCAGGACTGGCCTTACCGGGCCGGCCTGCAGCTGCGCCACTACGACCACGCCGGTGTCGGCCACCTCGAACTGGTCGACGACCACGGCCTGATCAAAGCCTGGCGCTTTACGCTCGGCCAGAACCTGCACGCGATCCGCGTGGTCGACGGGTTCCACGACCAGGTCGAAAGCCACGTCTCGGGCAAGGCCGTCCAGCCGCCCGAACAGCACACTTGCCCGAGCTGCAAGGCGCCGCTCGAAGCGGACCAGGACGATTGCCCGATCTGCACCAAGGTGCTGCATACGCCGCCGTCGACCTGGACCCTGTTCCGTTTATGGCGTTTCGCCAAGCCTTACAAAGGCCAGTTGTTCCTCGGATTCTTGCTGATGTTCGCAAGTACCGGCGCACACATGATCCCGCCGTACCTGACCCAGCCGCTGACCGACAACGTCCTGATTCCCTACCAGACCGGCCACCAGGTCGACACCGGCCTGGTCTACAAATACATGGCCGGCCTGCTGGCATCCTCGGTGCTGGCCTGGGCGCTGGGCTGGTGGCGCACCTACATCCTGGCCATCGTCTCGGAACGGATGGGCGCCGACATGCGCTCGGAAACCTACGAGCACCTGTTGCGCCTGTCGCTGGAATTTTTTGGCGGCAAGCGTACCGGCGACCTGATGAGCCGGATCGGCAGCGGCTCGGACCGCATCTGCGTGTTCCTGTCGCTGCACCTGCTCGACTTCCTGTCGGACTGCCTGATGATCATCATGACGGGCGTGATCCTGTTCTCGATGAACGCCGAGCTGGCCGCGATCACGCTGCTGCCGCTGCCCTTCATCGCCTGGATGATCCACGTCGTGCGCGACAAGCTGCGTACCGGCTTCGAGAAGATTGACCGTGTCTGGGGCGAAGTCACCAACGTGCTGGCCGATACGATTCCCGGCATCCGCGTGGTGAAGGCGTTTGCACAGGAAAAGCGCGAAGCGCAGCGTTTCCGCGCCGCCAACAAGCACAACCTCGACGTCAACGACAAGCTGAACAAGGTGTGGTCGCTGTTCTCGCCGACCGTCTCCTTCCTGACCGAAATCGGCCTGCTGGTGATCTGGTGCTTCGGCATCTGGCAGGTCAGCCGCGGCGAGACCACGACCGGTACGCTGACCTCGTTCATCGCCTACAGCGGCCGCTTCTACACGCGCCTCGATTCGATGAGCCGCATCGTCTCGGTCACGCAAAAGTCGGCCTCGGCCGCCAAGCGCATCTTCGACATCCTGGACCACGTTTCGAGCGTGCCGGACCCGGTCAATCCCGCCAGGCTGGACAAGGTCGACGGCAACATCGAATTGCGCCAGGTCGGTTTCCGCTACGGCAACCGCGCGGTCAACCGCGGCATTTCGCTGAACATCAAGGCCGGCGAAATGGTCGGCCTGGTCGGTCATTCGGGTTCCGGCAAATCGACGCTGGTCAACCTGATCTGCCGTTTCTACGACGTCTCGGAAGGCGCGATCCTGCTCGACAGCAAGGACATCCGTTCGTTCGCGGTGGCCGATTACCGCCGCCACATCGGCCTGGTGCTGCAGGAGCCTTTCCTGTTCTTCGGCACGATCGCCGAGAACATCGCCTACGGCAAGCCGGACGCGACGCGCGAAGACATCATCGCCTCCGCGCGCGCCGCGCACGCGCACGAGTTCATCCTGCGCCTGCCGCAAGGCTACGATTCGATGGTCGGCGAGCGCGGCCAGGGCCTGTCGGGTGGCGAGCGCCAGCGCATCTCGATCGCGCGCGCGCTGCTGATCGACCCGCCGATCCTGATCCTCGACGAAGCGACCTCGTCGGTGGACTCGGAAACCGAAAAGGAAATCCAGAAGGCCCTCGACAATCTGGTGCAGGGCCGTACGACCATCGCGATCGCGCACCGCCTGTCGACGCTGCACCGCGCCGACCGCCTGGTCGTGCTCGACCGCGGCGAAGTGGTGGAAGAGGGCAGCCACGACGCGCTGATGGCCAAGGAAGGCGCCTACTACCGCTTGTACGAAGCGCAGGCGCGCAACGTCGACCAGGACCCGGATGGCGGCGAGGAAGAGTGACCCATGACTATTTCGTTCAATACTCAGTTTCAACCCGAGTTTCGACTGCGGCGTGACGCCTTCGGCAAGCTGGTGCTGACCAATGCCGACGGCGAGGAATTCGTCGGGGTGGCGCCGGTACGCTCCTTCCCGGTCCAGGCGCCGATGCGCGGCATCTCGCTGGTGCGCGACGGCGGCAAGGAAGTGGCCTGGATCGAAGACCTGGAAGCCATGCCGGCCGAGATCCGTTCACTGGTCACCGAGGAACTCGATGGGCGCGAATTCATGCCCGAGGTCTTGCAGATCAAGTCGGTGTCGAGTTTCGCCACGCCGACCACCTGGACGGTGGCGACCGACCGCGGCGACACCGAGTTCGTGCTCAAGGCCGAGGAAGACATCCGCCGCCTGGGCGCCTTCTCGCTGCTGGTGACGGACAGCCACGGCATCCAGTTCCTGATCCGCGACATGTTTGCAATCGACAAGGGCAGCCGCAAGATTCTCGACCGCTTCCTGTAATCACGCATTTGCTATTGCCGGTGCGGGCGGCCTAGAGCCGCCCGCCGTTGTTTACGCGGTGTCGGCGCGAAGCCGTGCCCAGTCAAGTGGCGTTGGCGGTGACTTTCGGTCGTATTGTATTTGTCTGCAGGTATTTACAGTTTCGTCAAGAATTGAGGGATATGAGGGCCACACACGCGGCCCCTGGCTCGTCGAGCGCGGCGCCCCGGCGAACACAATGAATTTGACGCCGCTGTTGTCGATAGGCAACGCAGGAAGCGACAAAAACGGAAAAATCGGCAACTCGACTTCAAGCTGCTTTTTGATACGCGCAGTTACCGATATGATTTCTTCAAATCAATTCATTGAGCCATCCGCCATGTTCTCTTTCGAAAACCTGAAGATCCGTACCAAACTCAGTCTCGGCTTTGGCGCCCTGGTCGCCTTGATGCTCGTGCTCGCCACTGTCTCGCTGTGGCGGATGGGCGCGATGTCGAATGCCGTCGAGCGCATGGAACACGTGCAGATCGAGCGCCTCGATCCGCTGTACGTCGCGCGCGAAGCGCTCGACCAGACCGGCCTGGCGGCTCGCAACGCCTTCATCTTCACCGACGCCGCAGCGGCCGTGCACGAGCTGGACATCCTCGACCAGCAGCGCAGCCTGTACCTGGCCCAGCTCGAGCAGCTCGCGCCGCGCTTTGCCGGCAACCCCCAGTTCGAACAGATGCGGGCCGACATGCTGAAGATGGCGCACGAGCTCGATCGTCCGCGCAAGTACCGCGATGCTGGCGACATGAACGCTTACGGCCAGTTCCTCATGAACGAATGCAGCCCGTTGCGCCGCCGCATCGTGGACGAGATCGCCGTGCTGGTCAAAGCCGAGCAGGCCGAAAGCGCGGGCGCCGTCACGCTTGCCGATACCGTGTTCTCGCAATCGATCGTGGAGGTCGCCCTGGTCACCGGATTCGCCTTCGTGCTGTGCATGGCCATCGGCTGGGCGATCACGCGCAGCCTGCTGCGCCAGCTGGGCGGCGAGCCGGCCTACGCGGCCGACATCGCCGACCGCATCGCCCACGGCGAACTGGCGATCGATGTCGACACCCGCAGCGGCGACGAGTCCAGCCTGCTGTATTCGATCCGCTCGATGCGCGACAAGCTGGCCGCCATCGTCGGCCAGGTGCGCAGCGGCACCGACTCGATCACCCATGCATCGAGCGACATCGCCAGCGGCAGCGAGGATCTCGCACGGCGCACCGAGCAGCAGGCCGGCGCGCTGGAAGCGGTCGCGTCGGCGATGGAAGAGCTGACCTCGACCGTGCGCCAGAATGCCGACAACGCGACCCAGGCCAACCTGCTCGCCCAGACCGCGTCGGAAGTGTCGTGCGAAGGCGGCCGCGTGGTCGAAGACGTGGTGCGGACCATGGGTTCGATCAACGACTCGTCGAAGAAAATCGTCGACATCATCGCGGTCATCGACGGCATCGCTTTCCAGACCAATATCCTGGCCCTGAACGCGGCGGTGGAAGCCGCACGCGCCGGCGAGCAGGGACGCGGCTTCGCCGTGGTGGCGAGCGAAGTGCGCAACCTGGCCCAGCGCTCGGCGGCCGCGGCGAAGGAGATCAAGGGCCTGATCGTCGATTCGGTCGACCGCGTCGACACCGGTGCCCGTCTGGTCGAGCAGGCCGGCGACACCATGCGCAAGGTGGTCGAGAGTGTCGGCCGCGTGACCGGCATCATGGCCGAGATCAGCAGCGCCAGCCTCGAACAGACGGCCGGCATCGAGCAGGTCAACACCTCGATCGGCGCCATGGACGGCATGACCCAGCAGAATACCGCGCTGGTCGAGGAGGCCTCGGCCGCGGCCCAGGAAATGCAGCAGCAGGCCGCGGCGCTGGCGGAGGTGGTCGGCGTGTTCAAGCTCGAGGCGGCTGCCGGACGCCAACGCGCGGCGGCGCCCCTGCAGGCCGGCGCTCGCCCGGAACGCCTGCTGGCGCGGCATTGAGCCGGCCGCGCGCGCGTGCGGGTACGTGCGCGCGTGCGGCTCGGGCTTGGGTTCAGGCTCGAGCCGAGGCTCAGTGGACCGGGCTGCCCAGCACGTTGCCGTCCGCCGTGCCGTAGTAGTACGGTCCGTTCAGCGACGAGCCGTCGGGATAGGTCTGCACGGTCTGCGCCGTCCAATCGGCAAGGTTGAACCAGGCGCCTGCCTTGAAACTGGTTTGCGCCGCGCCCGAGCGCGGCGACGGCTGGGCCGGTTGCGCGCTCAGCCGGTACACCTGGATGCCGGTGTTGTCCACCAGCGGTTTGCCGTCGACGCACTGGCTCGGCGCGCGCGCGTACCTGACCAGATAGGCCGAATTTTGCGCCGTGTAGGAAGCGGTCGTGTTTTCCTGGTTGTAGGGATTGGCCGCCAGTTCCACCCTGGCTTGTCCCGCCGGGCCGGAGACCAGCAGGGCGGTCTCCTCGTCGATCCCCATGCCGACCACGCTGCCGAATTGTTCGACGCCGCCGCTGCAGCCATTGCCGATCCTCGCCACGAAGGAAAACAGCCGGCCCAGGCGGTCGCGGGTGTTCAAGTGGGGATCGGTGATCACCTTTGCCAGCGAGGGAATGTTCAGGAAGCTGCCTTTCTGCACGAACTTGTTCGACGAGGTGTTCAAGGGGTCGATCGTCATGTAGCGGTTGAAGGGGTTCTTCAAGGCCGCCGTCGACTCGACCGTGTCGTTCAGCGCGGCGAACGCATATTGCCCCAGCATGGCTGTGCCGGCGCTGGTGCCGCCGACCGGGACGCCGGCGCGGATCGCGCCCTGGAGCAGCTTGTTCAGCGACGTCTCCTGCCACTGGTTGTAGTAGGCGGCCTGGTCGCCGCCGGCGATGAAGATGGCGTTCGCGCGCGCCACCACGTTCAGGACGAACGGATCCTCCGCCGCCTTGCGGCTGGGGATGATCAGGGTCTCGACGGAAGTCAGGCCGAGGTCGGCGCCGCCGACCATTTCGTAATTGCGCGGCGTGGTCGTGTCGACGTCGCCCAGCTTGCTGTAGATGTAGGGATTGTAGGCGTCGCCCCCGCTGGCGCGGATGATCAGGAAGCGCCCGCCGGTGGATCTGGAGATGCCCGCGCGCGCGATCAGCCAGCGGAACGCTTCGCCGACGTCGTAGCCGCCGCCCACCAGTGCGACGGCCGGCGTGCAGTTGCCTTGACTACAGGACAGCGGCTTCGCGCTCACGCTCGGATCGTCGGGATTGCCGAGGTAGGAATACGTATAGTCCTTGGCCGCCAGCGCGGCGTTGGAGGCAGAGATGAGCAGGAGGAATGCGGCGTACAGGGGCTTGCGAGGGAAGGTCATGGCATCTCCGTCAGGAAAGGAAGCGCAGGGCTTGCCTGCCCGTCGATCTTACGGGTTTTGCCGCGCCATTCGGTCCGGTCAAACGCAACATTGGCGCGTTTAACAACAGTCGCGGGCGAGGGCGCGGGCGAAGATTCTCATCGGTAACGTGTGGCGCAGGACGCGTTTTCGCGTAAAGTCCGGATATGTCCCAGCAGATCCATTACGTCGTCGTCACCATGGGCTCGGCCGGCGACCTGTTCCCCTTCATGGCGATGGCGCTGGCCCTGCGCGCGCGCGCTCACCGGGTCAGTTTCCTCGCGCCCGAACAGCACGGCGCCTACGTGGTCGAGGCCGGGCTGGATTCGACCGGGCTGCCGGTCGACGAGGAAGTGCTGCGCGACCCCGACCTGTGGCATCCGACGCGCGGCTTCGGCGTGGTCTGGCGCGCGACGCGGCCGGCGATGGCGCACCTGCTGCCTTTCATCGATGCCTTGCCCGCGGACGAGGATTGCGTACTGCTGGTGCACCCGCTGGCCTTGCCCGAAGCCGCCCTGTGCCGCGCGCGCCATCCGCGCCTGAGCGTGGCGGCGGCCTACCTGGCGCCGTCGAACCTGCCGAGCGTACACGATCCGCTGATGATCGGACCCTGGCGCGTGCCGCGCTGGGTGCCGCTCGGCGCGCGCCGCCAACTGCTGCGCTGGGGCGTGCGCCGTTTCGTCGATCCGGTCGCACTGGACGAGGTGAACGCGGCGCGCGCGGCGCGCGGCCTGGCGCCGCTCGCCAGCATGCTGCCCGACATGCTGAACCTGGCCGACTTGTCGATCGCCTTGTTCCCGTCCTGGTTCGGACCGATCCAGCCCGACTGGCCGCAGCCGATGCACCAGGCCGGCTTTCCGCTGTACGACCCGTCGCCGGACTCGATGCCGGATGCGCCGCTGGCGCCGGAACTGGCAAGCTTCCTGGCCGCCGGCGCGGCCCCGGTGGTGTTCACGCCCGGTACCGGCAACCTGCAGGCGGGCGCGTATTTTCGCCATGCCGCCGCCGCCACGCGCGCGCTCGGACTGCGCGCGATCTTCCTGACGCTGCACCGCGCACAGCTGCCGCCCGAGCTGCCCTCACACGTCCTGTGGCAGGGATACGTGCCGCTGCGGCGCCTGCTGCCGCAGGTGGCGGCGCTGGTGCATCACGGCGGCATCGGCACCACGGCCGAGGCGCTGCGCGCGGGCACGCCGCAGCTGGTGGTGCCGCTGGCGCACGACCAGTTCGACAATGCCGCGCGCGTCGCCGCGCTGGACGCGGGCCTGGTCCTGCACGCCGCGCGCGTGACGCGTGCGCGCATGACGCGCTGCCTGCGCGCGCTGCTGGCGGCGCCCGCGATCGCGCAAGGAGCGCGGCGCCAGAGTGCGCGCCTGCAGGCCGGCGCCGGCCTGGAGGACGCGTGCCGGGCGCTGGAGGCGCTGGCGCGCCCGGGCCAGCCGGGCGGCTAGCCCTTGCGCCGGACGCCGGGATCGCTATCCCGGCGCAACCCGGCAACAGCCCGTTGCGAAGCGTGTCACAATGCCTTTTGTCCGGGCAATCTGCGAAAGGAATCACCATGCAACGAAGCGCACTGGTCGTCGGCGCCAGCGGTATCGGCGGTCGCCATACCGTTCATGAATTGTTGAACCATGGCTGGACCGTGTACGGCCTGGCGCGCCGTCCGCCCAAGGACTTGCCGGGCATGATCCCGGTCGCGGCCGACCTGCTCGACCCGGCCGCGCTGGCGAATGCGCTGTCGGACGTGGCCCCGACCCACGTGTTCATCACGACCTGGATGCGCCGGGACAGCGAGCTTGAAAACATCCGCGTCAACGCCGGCATGGTGCGCAACCTGCTCGAGGCGCTGTCGCACAGGAAGTCCGTGCGCCACGTGGCGCTGGTGACCGGACTGAAGCACTACCTCGGCCCGTTCGAAGCCTACGCCAGTTCGGGGACGCTGCCGGACACGCCGCTGCGCGAATCGCAGCCGCGCCTGCCGCTGGAGAATTTCTACTACGCCCAGGAAGACGAGGTCTATGCCGCCGCCGAGCGCGACCGCTTCACCTGGACCGTGCACCGTCCGCACAGCATCATCGGCCTGGCGGTGGGCAACGCGATGAACATGGGCACCACGCTGGCCGTGTACGCCTCGATCTGCAAGGAGACCGGGCGTCCATTCCAGTTCCCCGGCTCGCAAGCGCAGTGGGACGGCCTGTGCGACGTCACCGACGCGCGCATCCTGGCCAGGCAGCTGCGCTGGGCCGCCGACACCGACGCGGCGCGCAACGAAGCCTTCAACATCGCCAACGGCGACTATTTCCGCTGGAGCTGGCTGTGGCGCCGCCTGGCGGCCTGGTTCGGCGTGCAGGCGGCCGGCTTCGACGGCACCGTGCGCCCTCTCGAAGCCGAGATGGCGAACGACCGCGAGCTCTGGCGCGAGATCGCGCGCAAGCACAAGCTGGTCGAGCCCGACCTGGATCGCCTGGCATCAAGCTGGCACACCGATCTCGACCTGGGGCGTCCGATCGAGGTCATGACCGACATGGCCAACAGCCGCCGCCTCGGCTTTTGCGACTGGCAGGCGAGCGAGGATTCCTTCTTCGACCTGTTCTCGGCGCTGCGCGCGCAGCGGCTGATTCCTTGACGTCCTGGCATCTTGAGTGCGTCAGCGCACCGCCGCAAGCCGCGGTGTGCGCTGTAATGGCTTCATCGTCAATCGCATTCCGGAGACCCGATGCGCCGCAAGCAGGACACCAGCAACGTCAACGACCGCGCCGCAGCCGGCCCTGGCCCCGGCGCTGAAAACCGCGACCAGGACCGCGCCGCGCGCGGCTACGTGCGCGTGCGCGGCGCGCGCGAGCACAACCTGAAAAACGTCAGCCTGGATATCCCGCGCGATGCGCTGGTGGTGTTCACCGGCGTCTCGGGGTCCGGCAAATCGTCGCTGGCCTTCGGCACGCTGTACGCGGAAGCGCAGCGGCGCTACCTGGAATCGGTCTCGCCCTACGCGCGCCGGCTGTTTCACCAGATGCCGGTGCCGGAAGTCGACGAGATCGACGGCCTGCCGCCGGCCGTGGCCCTGCAGCAGCAGCGCGGCACGCCGACCACGCGCTCCTCGGTCGGCAGCGTCAGCACGCTCTCCAACTCGCTGCGCATGCTGTACTCGCGCGCCGGCGACTATCCGCCCGGCCAGGAATTGCTGTACGCCGAATCGTTTTCGCCCAACACCGCCGAGGGCGCCTGCCCGCAGTGCTCGGGCCTGGGCCGCATCTACGAGGTGACCGAGCAGTCGATGGTGCCCGACGATTCGCTTACCATCCGCGAGCGCGCGGTGGCCGCCTGGCCGCCGGCCTGGCACGGCCAGAACCTGCGCGACATCCTGGTCACGATGGGCTACGACGTCGACACGCCCTGGCGCGACCTGCCCAAAAAGGACCGCGACTGGATCCTGTTTACCGACGAGACCCCGACCGTGCCGGTCTACGCCGGCTTGAACCCTGCGGAAACGGAGCAGGCCCTCAAGCGCAAGGACACCCCCAGCTACCAGGGCACCTTTACCGGCGCGCGGCGCTACGTGCTGCAGACCTTCGCCAATACCGAGAGCGCGTCGATGAAGAAGCGCGTGGCGCGCTACATGGTCAGCCAGGAATGCCCGACCTGCCATGGCAAGCGCCTGCGTCCGGAAGCGCTGTCGATCACGTTTGCCGGGCTGGACATCACCGAGCTGTCGCGCCTGCCGCTCGAGCGCCTGGCGCGCCTGCTGGCGCCGTTCGTCGACGGCGCCGCGCCTTCGGGCAAGGCGCGCGCCGCCAAGCACCCCGAGCAGCTGATCGTCACGCAGCGCATCGCCGCCGACCTGTGCGCGCGTTTGCAGGTGCTGCTGGCCATGGGCCTGGGTTACCTGGCGCTGGAGCGCAGCACGCCGACGCTGTCGCCGGGTGAACTGCAGCGCCTGCGCCTGGCGACCCAGGTGCGTTCGAACCTGTTCGGCGTGGTCTACGTGCTGGACGAACCCTCGGCAGGCCTGCACCCGGCCGACACCGAGGCGCTGCTCGACGCGCTGGCCCAGTTGAAAAGCGCCGGCAACTCGCTGTTCGTGGTCGAGCACGCGCTGGACGTGATCCGCCACGCCGACTGGATCGTCGACGTCGGTCCGCAAGCCGGCGAGAAGGGCGGGCAGGTGCTGTACAGCGGCGTGCCCGAGGGCTTGAAGGAGGTGGAAGGCTCGCACACGCGGCGCTACCTGTTCGACGATGCGGCCGACGCCGCGCAGCTGGTGCGGGCCGGCGCCGCGCGGCGCGAACCGTCCGGCTGGCTGCGCCTGGAAGGCGTCACGCGCAACAATCTGAACCGGCTGGCGGTCGGGTTCCCGCTCGGCGTGCTGTGCGGCGTCACCGGCGTGTCCGGCTCGGGCAAGTCGTCGCTGGTCAGCCAGGTGCTGGTCGAGCTGGTCGCGCGCGCGCTCGGCCAGGCCGCGCCCGAGGACGAGCCGGACGAGGAGCCTGGCCTGGACCGCGAGGAAGAGATTCCGCTCGAGGGCCGCATCCTCGAGGGCATGGAAGGCGTGCGCCGCCTGGTGCGGGTCGACCAGAAGCCGATCGGGCGCACGCCGCGCTCGAACCTGGCGACCTACACCGGCCTGTTCGACTCGGTACGCAAGCTGTTCGCTTCTACGGCGCAGGCGAAACGCCACCGCTACGACGCCGGACGCTTCTCGTTCAACGTCGCCAAGGGCCGCTGCGAGCATTGCGCCGGCGAAGGCTTCGTCATGGTCGAACTGCTGTTCCTGCCGAGCGTCTACGCGCCGTGCCCGACCTGCGGCGGCGCGCGCTACAACGCCGATACGCTGAGAATCACCTACAAGGAGCGCAACGTCGCGGAAGTGCTCGGGATGACGGTCGACGAGGCCCATGCCTTCTTCGAGGACGAGGAAGCGGTGGCGCGGCCGCTGCAGGTGCTGCGCGAAGTCGGCCTGGGCTACCTGCGGCTGGGCCAGAGCGCAACCGAATTGTCCGGCGGCGAAGCCCAGCGCATCAAGCTGGCCACCGAGCTGCAGCGCGCCGGCCGCGGCGGCACGCTGTACATCCTCGACGAGCCGACCACCGGCCTGCATCCGCTCGACGCCGACCGCCTGCTGGTGCAGCTCGACCGGCTGGTCGAGGCCGGCAACAGCGTCATCATGGTCGAGCACACGATGCGCGTGGTGGCGGCCTGCGACTGGATCATCGACATCGGACCGGGCGCCGGCGAGGCGGGCGGCCAGGTGGTGGCGGAAGGGCCGCCGGCCGAGGTCGCGCGGACGCGGGGCAGCAAAACCGCACCTTACTTGTCAGCAACTTTAGCCGAACGGCGATAAACGGCATGTAAATATCCGGTTCAGAAGCGAAACCCGACGTCCAAAAGAACACGCCGGTTTCGATAAGTGCGTTACACTTGAGATATTTTTTTCCTACCGTAACGCATACGCATGTCCGCTTCGAGTATAGATAGCGATCAGTTCCGCCGCATCCTTTCCCGCAACGTCGCCATGCCGCTGGGCATGGGCGTGCTCAGCGCGCTGGTCTTCGTTGGCATCATCGCCTATTTGATCAACGTATTGAGCTGGGTCGAGCATTCCGAACACGTGATCGGCCAAGCCAATGAAATCGGCAAGCTGGCTTCCGACATGCAGACCAACACGCGTGGTTATCTGCTGTCCGGCGACAACGATTACCTCCAGTTTTATTCGGGCGCCAAAACCAAGGTCAGCGCCGAGCTGGAGGAGTTGGCCCGCCAGGTGGTCGACAATCCTGCCCAGGTGGAGCGCGTCGGGCGCTGGCGCGCCGCCCACCTGCAATGGCAGGCCTACGCCGATGAGATGATGGCCCTGCGCGGCAAGAACGCCGACGTGGTCGAGATCGTCAAGAGCGGACGCGGCAAGGCCTTGAGCACAGAAATGCGGATGCGTGCCGACGAGTTCCTGCGCGTCGAGGAGGACCTGCTGCACGAGCGTAACGCCTCGTCGCGCAACGTGATCGGATGGTCGGTCGCGGCGTTCCTGACCTTCAGCCTGATCGTGGCCGGCCTGCTGGCGATGTTCGGCCGGCGCGACCTGACCCACCTGTCGCGTTCGTATAACGAGACCCTCGAGCACGAGGCCCAGCACAACGAGGAACTGCGCCAGCAGGACTGGCTGCGTACCGGCCAGGCCGAGCTGGCCAGCCAGAGTACCGGCATCCACGAGCTGAGCGGCCTGGCCGAGCGCGTGCTGAACTACGTCGCGCGCTACCTGGACGGCGCCGTGGCGGCGATGTACGTGCGCAGCGAAGACGGCGTGCTGACCCGCATCGGCACCTACGGCTTGGCGCCCGGCCTGGCCAGGCATAACGAAGTGATCCAGCCGGACGAGTCGCTGGCCGCCAAGGCCGCCAACGAGGGCCGGGCGCTGGTGCTGCGCGACCTGCCGCCGGACTACATCAAGGTCGGGTCGAGCCTGGGCGAAGCCGCGCCGCGCGAACTGCTGATCGCACCGATATCGAACCACGGCAAGATCAAGGGCATCATCGAGATCGGCTTCCTGCGCCTCGTCACCCAGCGCGACCAGGATTTCATGGGACTGATCGGCCCGGCGGTGGGCTCGTCGGTGGCCGCGGTGCTGTACCGCCAGCGCCTGCAGGTCGCGCTGGAAGAGCAGCAGGCGCTCAACGAGGAACTGCAGGTGCAGCAGGAAGAGCTGCGCACCGCCAACGAGGAACTCGAAGAGCAGTCGCGCGCGCTGGAGGAATCGCAGTCGGCGCTGGAAAACCAGCAGGCCGAACTGGAGCAGACCAACGAGCAGCTGGCCGAGCAGGCCAACAACCTCGACCTGAAGAACGTCGCGCTGACCCTGGCCCAGAACCAGCTGCGCGAGCGCGCGCTGGAGCTGGAGCGCGCCAGCCGCTACAAATCCGAGTTCCTGGCGAACATGTCGCACGAACTCAGGACGCCGCTGAACAGCTCGCTGATCCTGGCCAAGCTGTTGTCCGACAACCAGGCCGGCAACCTGAACGAAGAGCAGGTGCGCTTCGCCCAGACCATCTATTCGGCCGGCAACGACCTGCTGAACCTGATCAACGACATCCTCGACATCTCGAAGGTCGAAGCCGGCAAGCTCGAACTGGTGCCGGAAGACCTGCCGCTGCGCCGCGTGATCGAGGGGATGGCGCGCACCTTCGAGCCGCTGGCGCGCCAGAAGGAGCTCGAATTCGTGCTGCAGGTGGCGCCGGAAGTGCCGGCCACGATCCACACCGACCGCCAGCGCCTGGAGCAGATCCTCAAGAACATGCTGTCGAACGCGGTCAAGTTCACCGACGGCGGCCGCGTCAGCCTGAGCGTGACGGCGCGCGACGATGGCTGGGTCCAGTTCGCGGTGCAGGATTCCGGCATCGGCATTTCCGCCGACCAGCTGGAACGCATCTTCGACGCCTTCCACCAGGCCGACGGCTCGACCGCGCGCAAGTACGGCGGCACCGGCCTGGGCCTGTCGATCTCGCGCGACCTGGCCGGCCTGCTGGGCGGCACCATCCAGGTGACCAGTACCCCGGGCGCCGGCAGCACCTTCACCCTAAGCCTGCCACGCAACGGCGCGGTGGCGGCCACGCCGCCGGCCCCGGTCGCGCATACGCCCGCGCCCGTGCCGGCGGCTGCGCGTGCCCGTGCGAGCGCCGCTGCCGAGGAAGCCGCGCCGCAGCCTTCGATCCCGAGCTTCGCCGACGACCGCGGCCAGCCCGCCGCCGGCGTGCGCACCGTGCTGGTGGTCGAGGACGATCCGGAATTCGCGCGCATCCTGTACGGCCTGGCGCACGACATGGAATTCCGCTGCCTGGTCGCGCACTCCGCCGGCGAAGGCCTGGAGCTGGCGATGGGCGAGAACCCGGACGCGATCCTGCTCGACGTGCGCCTGCCCGACGGCTCCGGCCTGTCGGTGCTGCAGCAGCTCAAGGACAACGCGGCCACCCGCCACATCCCGGTGCACATGGTGTCGAGCCAGGACAATGCCGGCGAGGCGCTGCAGCTGGGCGCGATCGGCTACGCTCTCAAGCCGACCTCGCGCGAGCAGCTGGAAGAAGTCTTCGTCAAGCTCAAGGACAAGTCGTCGCAGAAGGTCAAGCGCGTGCTGCTGGTCGAGGACGACGAGCGCCAGCGCGACAGCGTGGTCCATCTGATCTCGGACAGCGACGTCGACATCGCGGCGGTCGGTTCGGGCGAGGAAGCCTTGACCCTGTTGCGCGCCGAGATTTTCGATTGCATGATCATCGACCTGAAGCTGCCCGACATGCAGGGCAACGAGCTGCTCAAGCGCATGTCGCAGGAAGAGCTGTGCTCGTTCCCGCCGGTGATCGTCTACACCGGCCGCAACCTGACGCGCGACGAGGAAGCCGAATTGTCGAAGTACTCGCGATCGATCATCATCAAGGGCGCGCGCTCGCCGGAGCGCCTGCTCGACGAGGTCACGCTGTTCCTGCACAAGGTCGAGTCCAAGCTCTCGTCCGAACGCCAGAACATGCTCAAGACCGTGCGCGGGCGCGACCGCGTATTCGAGGGCCGCACCATCCTACTGGTCGACGACGACGTGCGCAACGTGTTCGCCTTGACCTCCGCGCTGGAGCAGCGCGGCGCCAAGGTCGAGGTGGGCCGCAACGGCTTCGAGGCCATCTCCAAGCTGAACGAACTGGAAGCGGTCGACCTGGTGCTGATGGACGTGATGATGCCGGGCATGGACGGCCTGGAAGCCACGCGCCGCATCCGCCAGGACCCGCGCTTCACGCGCCTGCCGATCATCGCCGTGACCGCCAAGGCGATGAAGGATGACCAGGAACAATGCCTGGCCGCGGGCGCCAACGACTACCTGGCCAAGCCGATCGACCTGACCCGGCTGTACTCGCTGCTGCGCGTATGGATGCCGACCCTGGAGCGCATTTGACGACCTCAATGAGCGACATCGACATCGAGCTGCGGATGCTCGTCGAAGCCGTCTACCTGAAGTACAACTACGACTTCCGCGACTACACCGGCGCTTCGCAGAAGCGCCGCGTGCTGGTCGCGCTGCGCGAGATGGAAGTGGCGACCGTGTCCGAACTGCAGGCGCGCGTGATGCACGACGCCGACGCGTTCCGCCAGCTGCTGCAGTTCCTGACCATCCCGGTGACGGAAATGTTCCGCGACCCCGAGTATTACCTCGCGCTGCGCCAGCACGTGGTGCCGATCCTGAAGACCTATCCGTCGCTGAACGTCTGGGTGGCCGGCTGCAGCACCGGCGAGGAAGTCTATTCGATGGCCATCCTGCTGCAGGAAGAAGGGCTGATCGAGCGCACCCAGATCTACGCGACCGACATCAATCCGGAGTCGCTGGCGGCGGCGCGGCGCGGCGTGATGCCGCTCGAGCGCATGCGCGCCTACACCGAGAACTACCAGAAGGCAGGCGGCAAACGCGCCTTTTCCGACTACTACACGGCGGCCTACGGCGGCGCCTTGTTCGAGCGCGCACTGGTCGACAACGTCACCTTCGCCGACCACAGCCTGGCCACCGACAGCGTGTTCGCCGAGACCCACTTCATCAGCTGCCGCAACGTGATGATCTACTTTAACCGGCGCCTGCAGAACCGGGTGCTCGGACTGTTCCACGAATCGCTGTGCCACCGTGGCTTCCTCGGCCTGGGCAGCAAGGAGAGCATCGAGTTCTCCAGCCATGCCCAGGCGTTCGAGCCGCTGGCCCGCCGGGAACGCGTGTTCCGCAAGGTGGGCGCATGAGCGGCGCCCGACCCACATCGAGCCGGGCCGGGACAGGCGCCGGCGCCCACCCGGCGGCGCTGTCGCGCGCACAGGTGCGTGCGGCGCTGGGCGGGCGGCGCATCGAGGCGATCGTGATCGGCGGCTCGGCCGGCGGGGTGGACGCCTTGGTGGCGCTGCTGCCGGGGATCCCGGCCGGCTACACGCTGCCGGTGTTCTGCATGCTGCACCTGCCGGCCGACCGCGAGAGCCGCCTGGCCGAGCTGTTCGACGAGCGCCTGCCGGTGCCGGTACGCGAAGCGCTCGACAAGGCCTCGATCGCGCCCGGCACGATCTACTTCGCCGGCCCCGGCTACCACCTGTCGGTCGAACGCGACCGCACCTTCTCGCTGAGCTGCGAGCCGCCGGTGGCGTTCGCGCGGCCGGCCATCGACGTGCTGATGGAGTCGGCCGCCGACGCCTACGGTCCGAACCTGGCCGCGATCCTGCTGACCGGGGCCAACCACGACGGCGCCACCGGCATGGCCGCGATCCACGCCCGCGGCGGCTTCACCGTGGTCCAGGACCCGCAGGACGCGCAAGTGCCGATCATGCCGCAGGAGGCGCTGCGCCGCATCAAGCCGAACCTGGTGCTGCCGCTGGCAGCGATCCATGCGCTGTTGCCGATGTTGGAGAGGGAGGAACCATGAGCGCACACGACCCAAGCAAAGTGCTGATCGTCGACGATCTTCCGGAAAACCTGCGCGCGCTGGAAGCCGTGATCCGGGACGAGGCGCGCCTGATCTTCCAGGCTGCGTCCGGCGAGGATGCGCTGTCGCTGATGCTCGAACACGAATTCGCGCTGGCCATCCTGGACGTGCAGATGCCGGGCATGGACGGCTTCGAGCTGGCCGAGCTGATGCGCGCCACCTCGCGCACGCGCAACATCCCGATCGTGTTCGTGTCGGCCGCCGGGCGCGAGCTGAATTATGCGTTCAAGGGCTACGAGCAGGGCGCCGTCGACTTCCTGCACAAGCCGATCGATCCGGACGCGATGCGCAGCAAGGTGCAGGTGTTCGTCACGCTCGACCAGCAGCGGCGCGAGATGCAGCGCCAGATGGCGGCCCTGGAGCGCGCCCGGCGCGAGCAGGAAGTGCTGGTGCGCGAGTTGAACGATACCCAGGCCGAGCTGCAGCGCTCGCTGCGCATGCGCGACGAATTCATGTCGCTGGTCGCGCACGAGCTGCGCACGCCGCTCAACACGCTGTTCCTGGAAACCCAGATGCGCAGCCTGCAGCTCAAGCGCGGCACCATGGCCGCGTTCCAGCCGGAGCAGATGGAGACCATGATCCGGCGCGACGAACGCCAGATCAAGTCGATGATCCGCCTGATCGACGACATGCTCGACGTCTCGCGCATGAAGAGCGGCACGCTGTCGATCCGGCCGGGCCGGGTCGAGCTGACCGGGCTGCTCGAGCGCGTGGTGGCCGATCTCGGGCTGCAGGCCCATGCCACCGGCACCGATTTCGTGCTGGCGCCGCATGCGCCGGTCGAAGGCTGGTGGGACGAGTTCCGCATCGAGCAGGTGGTCGTGAACCTCTTGACGAATGCGCTGCGCTACGGCGGCGGCGGCACGGTCGAGATCAGCGTGCACGACGAAGACTGCACCCGGGCCGGCGGCCAGGTGCGCATCGACGTGCGCGACCACGGCAAGGGCATCGCGCCCGACTTCATCGAACGCATCTTCGAGCCCTACGAGCGCGGCGCCAAGACCGGCGAGACCAAGGGGCTGGGCCTGGGTTTGTACATCTCGCGCCAGCTGGCCGCTTCCCACGGCGGCCAGCTGACCGTGCAGAGCACGCTGGGGCAGGGCGCCACCTTCAGCCTGACGCTGCCGTGCCTGGTGGTGGCGGTGCCGGCCACGGCATCGGCCTGAAAGACGCCGCTGCCCCGGCGCACGCTGGGGCGGCAATCGGCGTGATAGCTTCAGCCTCAGTAGAGCTGATAGCTAAATTCAATTGATGAAATCCGTTCAATTAATTTCACATCCAATTAAGCGCGCGGTATAGTGTGGTCCTGTGCTTCTCAACCAAGCCCTTTCAACCCGAAAAGAGGAATATTCATGTCCATCATCAACACCACGATCAAACCGTTCAAGGCAACCGCTTTCCACGATGGCAAGTTCGTCGACCTGACCGAAGCCGATTTCAAAGGCACCTGGTCGGTTCTGATGTTCTACCCGGCCGACTTCACTTTCGTCTGCCCGACCGAACTGGAAGACCTGGCTGCTTTCCAGCCGGAGTTCGCCAAGATGGGCGTGAAGGTGTACGGCGTGTCGACCGACAGCCACTTCGCTCACAAGGCATGGCACGACACGTCGGAAGCCATCAAGAAGGTCAACTACCCGCTGATCGGCGACCCGACCGGCACCCTGGCCCGTAACTTCGAAGTCATGATCGAAGAAGAAGGCATGGCGCTGCGCGGCACCTTCGTGATCAATCCGGAAGGCCAGGTCAAGATCATGGAAGTGCACGACAACGGCATCGGCCGCGACGCATCGGAACTGATGCGCAAGGTCAAGGCAGCCCAGTACGTCGCAGCACACCCGGGCGAAGTCTGCCCGGCCAAGTGGAGCGAAGGCGCCGAAACCCTGAAGCCGTCGCTGGACCTGGTCGGCAAGATCTAATAAAGATCGGACGCGGGCCGCTGTGTTTCACGGCGCGGCCCGCAGCAGTAGCAGTACCGCAGCAACACGACGTCGGCCGCCCTCTTGCGATGCCGTCCGACGTCCCCACTTCTTGACCGCGCCGCACGATCCCGCCTCAACCAGGCGATCAAACTAGTCGATTTTGCCGCGCCAGATTGTCTAATTTGATTGATGCACGATGAACTCATCGATGCGTCGGGGCCCCGTCTTGCCCGAAATTTTAGAACTTACGAATAACGATACGACAGAGGATATGACCATGAGCGTGCTTGACAACGACCTGAAGACCCAGCTGGGCGCCTACCTGCAGCGTGTGCAGCAACCGTTCGAGCTCGTCGCCTCCCTGGACGACAGCGACACTTCCAAGCAGACGCTCGAACTGCTGCAGACCATCCAGAGCCTGCGCGCCGACAAGATCACCGTCCGTCTCGACGGCAACGATGCGCGCAAGCCGTCGTTTTCCGTCCAGCGCACCGGCAGCGACACCTCGCTGCGTTTCGCCGGCCTGCCGCTGGGCCACGAGTTCACCTCGCTGGTGCTGGCGCTGCTGTGGACCGGCGGCCACCCGCCGAAGGTCGAGCAGGACACGATCGACGCGATCAAGGCCCTGGACGGCGACTACAACTTCGAGATGTACATGTCGCTGACCTGCCATAACTGCCCGGACGTGGTGCAGGCGTTGTCGCTGATGGCCATCCTGAACCCGCGTGTCAAAACCACCGTGATCGAAGGCGGCGCCTTCCAGAAGGAAGTCGAGCAGCGCCAGGTGATGGCGGTGCCGATGGTGTTCCTGAACGGCGAACTGTTCGGTTCGGGCCGCATGATGATCGAAGAGATCGTCGCCAAGCTGGACAAGGGCGCCGGCGAGCGCGACGCCGCCAAGCTGAATGCGAAAGATCCGTACGACGTGCTGATCGTCGGCGGTGGCCCGTCGGGTTCGGCGGCCGCCGTGTACGCGGCCCGCAAGGGCATCCGCACCGGTATCGCCACCGAGCGCATGGGCGGCCAGGTAAACGACACCATGTCGATCGAGAACTACATCTCGGTGCTGGAAACCGACGGCCCGAAATTCTCGGCCGCGCTGGAAGCGCAGGTGCGCCACTATGGCGTCGACATCATGACCCAGCAGACCGCCGCCAAGATCATCCCGCCGTCGCAGCCGGGTGAACTGGTCGAAGTGCAGTTCGCCAATGGCGGCTCGCTGAAGTCGGCCACCGTGATCCTGTCGACCGGTGCGCGCTGGAGGAACGTCAACGTGCCGGGCGAGCAGGAATACAAGAACGCCGGCGTGAACTACTGCCCGCACTGCGACGGCCCGCTGTACAAAGGCAAGCGCGTGGCGGTCATCGGCGGCGGCAACTCGGGCGTCGAAGCGGCGATCGACCTGGCCGGCATCGTCGAGCACGTGACCCTGATCGAATTCGCCAACCAGCTGAAGGCCGACGCGGTGCTGGTCAACAAGCTGCAAAGCCTGGCGAACGTGACCATCCACGTCAATGCCCAGACCACCGAGATCACCGGCGACGGCAAGAAGGTCAACGGCATCGGCTTCAAGGACCGTGTCAGCGGCGAAGACAAGCACGTCGAGCTGGAAGGCGTGTTCGTGCAGATCGGCCTGGTGCCGAACACCGAATGGCTCAAGGGCACGCTGGAACTGTCGCGCTTCGGCGAGATCGTGGTCGACGGCCACGGCCGCACCAGCGTGCCGGGCGTGTTCGCCGGCGGCGACGCTACCACGACGCCGTTCAAGCAGATCGTGATCGCGGCGGGCGAGGGTGCACGTGCGGCGCTGTCGGCCTTCGACTACCTGATCCGCATGCCGGTGGCGGTCGAAGCGGCGTAAGCTTCAGTTCTCCAGTTTGAGGTTGGAATCGGCAGCGCCGCCCGCGAGGGTGGCGCTGTTTTTTTTCGTGGGTTGCTATGCTCGAGCCAAGACAACAAGTATCAGGGCAAAGCGATGAAAGACGTGAAAGTGGATGTGCGCGTGAACGTGGGTGTGGATATGGCGGGTGTGGTCCTGTTGCTGGCGTCTGCCGCGATGGCGATGTTCTTCTATAAGCAGAACAAGCAGGAAAAACTGCCGTCCAATGCCTCGCCATCGTGAACAAAGGCCGGATCGGCGCGTAAAGACAGCAGATCGGCGCATATCGTGCGCTGATGCGGGTGCGACTGGCATACGCTGAGTCGGCAAGCATTCCGTTCGCAACCGCTGGAGATTTCATGCAAGCCGACAAGCACCTTCATCCCTGCTGCTGTTTCATCATTCCTCCCAAAATGCTGCGCAAGCTCGCGTTGGATGCCGACGAGGCCGAGCGCAAGCTGCTGCTGGACCAGCTCGAGCGCTCCGCCTTCATCCGCGGCCAGCGCGCCGCGCGCGGCGTGGCGGCGCCCGGCCTGGTCGCCTCGGGCGGCGAAAAACACCGCACCGTCTACGACGCCGGCCATGGCACCCGCCTGCCAGGCAAGCGCGTACGCGACGAGAACGGCGCCCCGGTCGCCGACACCGCGGTCAACCAGGCTTTCGATAACGCCGGCACGACCTACGACTTCTACGAGCAGGTGCTGCGTCGCAATTCGATCGACGGCAACGGCATGCGCATCGATTCGAGTGTTCACTACAGCAAGAAGTACAACAATGCCTTCTGGAACGGCAGCCAGATGGTGTACGGCGATGGCGACGGCAAGCTGTTCAACGGTTTCACCGGCGCCCTCGACGTCATCGCGCACGAGCTGACCCATGGCGTCACCCAGTACACGGTGCCGGGCGGCGGCCTGGTGTACGAAGGCCAGAGCGGGGCGCTGAACGAATCGATCTCCGACGTGTTCGGCTCGGTCGTCAAGCAATGGCACTTGAAGCAGACGCCGCAGCAGGCCGACTGGCTGATCGGCGCCGGCATCCTGGCGCCGTCGGTCGGCAAGGCGCTGCGCTCGATGGCCGAGCCCGGCAACACGGCCGTCACCTGGTCGGGCGACGACCAGCCCGCCACCATGGCCGGCTATGTCGAAGATGGCGACGTGCACACTAATTCTGGCATTCCGAACCATGCGTTCTACCTGGCGGCGATGAAGCTGAACGTGAACAGCTGGGAAAAGGCCGGACCGATCTGGTACCAGGCGCTGCCGCTGCTGCGCTCCAACGCAAGCTTCCTCGACGCCGCCAACGCGACGGTCAAGGCGGCGCAAGTGCTGTACGGCACCGGATCGAGCGAGGCGGCGGCGGTGCAGGCCGCCTGGCGCGAGGTCGGCGTCATGTCGTGATGCGGCTGTCGCTGCATTGGGTGGGCGGCTTCACCGGTCCGGCCGGCGCCCAGACCGTCAGCGTCGAGCTCGAGCGCTTGCCTGCCGCCGACGCGGCGCGGCTGCACGCACTGGTGGCCGCACTCGATCCGGCGCATTTGCCGGCCTCGCTGATGAAGCCACATCCGCAGCCGTGGGACTTCGTGTACACGCTGACGATCGAGAATGGCCAGCGGCGCCAGCTGCGCTTTCATACCGATGCGGCGCCGGAGCCGCTCGGTGAAATCGTCGACATTCTGCAGCAATACCCGCCCGATAACAGCGGATGAGCCCACGAAGCGAATGTGTAAGTTTTCTAGAGAATGTATGTCAGTTTGTTACAGGGATTGACCATTGGTAACATGCTACGGCAGAGTCAAAGGCTCTGCTCAACCATTGGCAAGGCGTTTGCTCACGTGTCGGTTCACGTCGGCGGACGCCGTCATCACTGCTCATCACTACATATGAACACTGAAAAAAACGCATGGCTCGCAAATATTCGCGCCGAGGCAGAAGCGCCCGGCGCCGTCCTCGTGATCGCTCGCGCGCAGACGGGGGCGATCGCGATCTTCCCCGACGAAATCCTCGGCAAGTCCGACGACGAACTGCTTGCGTTTATCGCGGCGCGCTCTGAAGAATAAGGGGAGACTCGCAGGCACCCGTTTGCTCGGTCAGGCTGGGCGGAGCGGGTTTCGGCGTCCGCGCAGGCGAATGCGTGCCGCCGTCAAAGTGCGCACGCACGAGATGGCCGGCGATCGCCGCGCACGCCGACTCGGCGATCGCAGCCCAGTGCGCGCGCCGCATGGCCGCCCGCTTGCGGTGCTTGGACGGCGTCTCGGACAGGGGCCGCAGCCGGAACGGCAGGGCCACGTGCCAGGCCCGGCCCGGCATGTCGACGCCGCCCAGCGTCTGCCAGAAGTTGTCGTAGGCATTACTGAAATGCTTGTCGTCGGCCGGATCGTAGGCGCTCTGGCAGGCTGACTTGACGGCCATGAAGCCGTCCATGCCGAGCGCCTGCGCGATGCCGCTCAGCGCAGCGGCGCAAAAGAAGCTCGGGGAATTGTTCGGGAACGCGGCATTGAATGCTGCGAACGCGTCGAATGCGCCCTCGTGGTGGCCCTGGTTGCGCGCGACGAAAGGCAAGATCGGCAGGTCGACACCGGCGAGGCCGCCTTCCATCCAGCTGAACGAGAGGCGGTGCAGGCAGGTGCCGTCGGTGCTGGCCACCAGCGTCAGGTCGCCCTCCGCATTCAGGCGCGAGGCCATCGTCAGGCGGATCGTGAACACCTTGCCCTCGCCGTCGTGGCGCCACAGCATCAGGCCGCCGTCGCGGTAAACCGCCTGGCGGTAGGCGGCGTCGAAGGTCTTCTCTTCGAAACGGCTGTGCACCAGCACGCAGCGCACCCGTTCGCGCAGCGTCAAGCCCTTGGCCAGGTAGTCGCGGTGGCTGAGGTGGTGGAAGACGTCGTCGTGCGCCGGAATCAGGCAGTCGCGGTACAGCGTGCTGGCGGCCAGGCGCGCGTGGGTGCGGTAGAACAGCAGCACCCGCAGGCTGCGCGCGATGCATGCCGCCCAGGATGGAAACGGATAGTGGCGCCGGGCCAGCCAATGGCGGACCAGGTAAGCGAAGACCATGGCGTGCTCCTGTCGTGCGGCCGACGATTCAGCCGGACGCAGCATCCCATCAGGCGCCCAGCTCGTCAATACGAACGCGACACAGTCCAAACCTGGCGCAAACCGGCAGGGGTTTTGATTCGGAGAGGAACTTTATTTATTGAAAAACAGAGATGTCGCCGCGGCTTCGGCTGGGGATCACGAATCCGGAATTAACGGGCGGGACGAGCGCAAACGCGCCGGCCGGCAAAGGCAGCGTTGCGTGGAGGTGCGCAAGGCACGGACGAGCGCAGGCAGCGGGGCTGCAGGCCCGGAACGACGAACAAACGCACGACGAACAGCGTCGGCATCGCTGGCCGGGGGTTCAGTGGAAGAACACCGGAGCGGCGGCGCTGAGCGCGTCGGTTTCGCACAGCAGCCAGGTGGCCAGACTGGTGACGACGAGGTAGGCGGCGGTCATGGCGGTGGGGAAGATGCGGATCATGATGGGGTCTCCGGTTCGACGATTCGACAATCCCGATTGGGATGATGTCATCATAGGACAGGTGCTGCAGGGAAACTATCGGCGGGATCTCCGTCGACTTGTAGGACGCCACCTTGCCGCACTGTATGCCCGGTCGTGGCCGCCTGCAATCGGCCTCCTACGGTAGCTGTAGGTTGCGTCCTATAGCGTGTGCTCGAGCCCAGGCATACAGTGGAACCATCATGACGACCCACGATCCCAAACTCCTGCACAAGGGTGCACTTGCGGTACGCCGCAACACCATTCGCCGCCTGCTCAACAACGTGTTCGGCATCGAACGCCTGCGCGACGGTCAGCAACGTGTAATCGACAGCGTCCTTGACGGCAAGGACACGCTGGCGATCATGCCGACCGGCAGCGGTAAATCGCTGTGCTACCAGATTCCCGCCCGTATCCTGGAGGGCATGACCATCGTCGTCTCGCCCTTGATCTCGCTGATGAAGGACCAGCTCGAAAAACTCGAGGAGCTCGGCATTCGCGCGGTGCAGGTCAACAGCAGCCTGGCCGCGGCCGAGGAGCACGCGGCGCTGGCGGCGATCCAGGAAAACCGCTGCGAGATCGTGTTCTGCACGCCGGAGCGCCTGAGCACGCCGGAGTTCATCGACATATTGAAGGACGTGAAGGTGGCGCTGTTCGTGGTCGACGAAGCGCACTGCATCTCGCAGTGGGGCCACGATTTCCGCCCGGCCTACCTCGAGATGTCGTCCGCGCTGGCCGCGCTGGGCCGCCCGACCGTGCTGGCGCTGACCGCCACCGCGACCGACGAGGTGGTCGAGGACATCGGCCGCCAACTGAGCCGTCCGCGCCTGAACGTGGTCAACACCGGCATCTACCGGCCCAACCTGCAGTATCGCGTCGTGCAGGTGACCAATCCCGACGAAAAGATGCAGGAAGCGCTGCGCCTGGTGCGCGAGACGCCGGGCAAGGGCATCGTCTACGCCGCCACCGTCAAGCTCGCCGAAGAGATGCTGCACCTGCTCGAGGAAGCCGGCGAATCGGTCACGATCTACCACGGCAAGCTGCCGGCCGCCGAGCGCAAGGCCAACCAGGACCTGTTCATGAACGACGAACGCCGGGTGATGGTCGCGACCAACGCCTTCGGCATGGGCATCGACAAGCCCGACACGCGTTTCGTGGTGCACCTGCAGATCCCGGCCAACCTGGAAGCCTACTACCAGGAATCGGGCCGCGCCGGCCGCGACGGCCTGGACGCCGAGTGCACGCTGCTGTTCCTGCAGGACGACAAGCGCATCCAGCAGTTCTTCCTGGTGAAGCATTACCCGAGCGCCGACGAGATCCGCGCCGTGTACGAGGCCGTGCGCACCCTGGCGGAAAACGAACCCGCCACGCCCGAGCGCGTGGACGACGTCGCGGGCGAGCTGGCCGGGGCGCACGGCGGCGGCAATCTCAAGGTCTGCCTGAAGCTGCTCAAGGATGCCAAACTGCTGCGCCAGAGCCGCAAGCTGGCCTACGCGGTCACCGCCACCGAACCGGAACCCAAGCTGTTCGAGGCGATGGCCGAGGTCTATCGCAGGAAGCAGGAGCATGACAAGGATTCCCTCGAGCAGATGGTGCACTACGCCGTCAGCGGCGCCTGCCGCTGGAAGCTGCTGTTCGACTACTTCGGCGACGAAGTCGAAGGCTTCGAAAAATGCTGCCGCTGCGACAACTGCCTGAACCCGCCGGCGGCCGAACTGGCCGACATCGAGATCCGCGACGACGAGTTCAGCCACGAGAGCGAACCCGAAGTCCCCGCCGGCCCGGCCTTCGACGCCGGGGCCCACGTGAAGGTGCCGAAGTACGGCGAAGGCGTGGTGCTGTCGGTGGCCGGCGATCAGGTGTCGATCGAGTTCCCGGATGGCGAACACCGGTCGTTCATGGTTAATTTTGTCGAGAAGGTTTGAAGTCACAGGGGCCTCGCAAACCGTAGCGAGCGGCCGCAGATTTGGTTGAGAAGCACAGCCGTACTTACGGTACGGCGAGCATCGCAGACGGAATCTGCAACGCGCAGCAGGTTTGCGAGGGTCCCCATCAGAAAGGAGACCCATGAGCGACATGGTTGTAGTACGCAAGGAGGGGCTGTATTGCGTCCCCGGTGATTTCTACATCGACCCCTGGCGGCCGGTGGACCGGGCCGTCATCACGCATGCGCACGGCGACCATGCCCGCTGGGGCCACCGGCACTACCTCGCGTCGAACCCGAGCCTGGGCATCCTCAAGTCGCGCCTCGGCGCCGACATCAACATCGACGGCCTGGCCTACGGCGAACGTGTCAATCACAACGGCGTGACGATCTCGCTGCATCCGGCCGGGCACGTACTCGGTTCCGCCCAAGTGCGCATGGAGTACGGCGGCGAAATCTGGGTCGCCTCGGGCGACTACAAGGTCGAGCCGGACGTCACCTGCGCGCCGTTCGAGCCGGTGCGCTGCCACAGCTTCATCACCGAATCGACTTTCGGGTTGCCGATCTACCGCTGGGATCCGCAGGAAGAGGTCTACGCCGACATCAACCGCTGGTGGCGCCGCAACGCCGACGAGGGCCGCACCAGCGTGCTGTACGCCTATGCCTTCGGCAAGGCCCAGCGCGTGCTGTCCGGCCTGGACGCCAGCATCGGGCCGATCGTCTGCCATGGCGCGGTCGAGCCTTTGAATCGCGTCTACCGCGAAGGCGGCGTCGAGCTGCCGCACACCCAGCTGGTCAGCGAGACCGGCAAGGACGAGATGAAGCGCGCGCTCGTGCTGGCCCCGCCGTCGGCGGCCGGCTCGACCTGGACGCGCCGCTTCGGCGACTATTCCGACGCCTTCGCCAGCGGCTGGATGCTGCTGCGGGGCGCGCGCCGCCGGCGTGGCGTCGACCGCGGCTTCGTGCTGTCCGACCATGCCGACTGGCCCGGCTTGCTCAGCGCCATCCGCGCCACCGAGGCCACCCAGGTCGTGGTCACGCACGGCTCGATCCCGGTGATGGTGCGCTGGCTGCGCCAGATCGGGCTGGACGCGAAGGCGTTCGAAACCGAGTACGGCGAGGAAGACGACAACGCCGAAGGTTCGGCCGCGCCGGAACAAGGGGAGGGCGGTCCACACGACAGCAGGCCGCCTTCCAAGTCGGATGCCAGCGAAAACGGCGAAGGCGTCGACGGCAAGGAGGCGAACGATGCGTGAATTCGCGCGCCTCTACGCCGAACTCGACGAGACCACCGCCACCAACCGCAAGCTCGAGGCGCTGCAGAACTACTTCGAGCACGCGGCGCCGGAAAACGCCGCCTGGGCGGTCTACTTCCTGGCCGGCGGCAAGCCGCGCCAGGCGGTGCCGACCAAGCTGCTGCGCCAGTATGCGATCGAGTACGCCGGCCTGGACGAGTGGCTGTTCGAGGAAAGCCACGCGGCGGTCGGCGACATGGCCGAGACCATCGCCCACATCCTGCCGCCGCCCACGCGCGAAAGCGACATCGGCCTGGCGGTGTGGATGGAAGAGCGCATCGGCCCCTTGCGTGGCGCCGATCCCGAGCGCATCCGCGAAGCCCTGTTTTCGTACTGGGACGAATTGACCTGGCGCGAGCGCTTCCTGTTCGTGAAACTCATCGGCGGCGGTTTCCGGGTCGGCGTGTCCAAGCTGCTGGTGACGCGCGCGCTGGCGGCGATTGCCGCGGTCGACGCCAAGCTGATCGCGCAGCGCCTGATGGGCTGGACCGATGGCCGGGTGCGCCCGACCGCGGCCGGGTACCTGGGACTGATCGCGGCCCAGTCGGACGACGAGCACAAGCTGCGCGGCGGCCAGCCGTATCCCTTCTTCCTGGCGCACCAGCTGCAGGGCGAGCCCTCCGCGCTCGGCAGCCTGGGCGCGTGGCAGGTGGAATGGAAGTACGACGGCATCCGCGCCCAGCTGGTGCGGCGCGGCGGCCAGAACTACCTGTGGTCGCGCGGCGAAGACCTGATCACCGAACGCTTTCCGGAGCTGGCCGCGCTCGACCTGCCGGAAGGGACCGTGGTGGATGGGGAGGTGCTGATCTGGCTGGAGGCCGATGCTCCCGCACCCTTCGCCGACCTGCAAAAGCGCATCGGCCGCAAGACCTTGTCCAACAAGATCCTGGGCGAGCTGCCGGCCGTGCTGCTGGCTTACGACCTGCTGGAACTGGACGGCGTCGACATCCGCTCGCTGCCCCAGCACGAGCGGCGCGCCCAGCTCGAGACGCTGGTGACGGGCATCGCCAGGCCGCAGCTGCGCATTTCGCCGCTGGTCACGGCCGACAACTGGGACGATCTTGCGAAGCTGCGCAGCGAATCGCGCGCGCGCGGCGTCGAAGGCTTGATGCTCAAGGCGCGCGAGGCGCAGTACGGGGTCGGACGGACCAAGGACGTCGGCACCTGGTGGAAGTGGAAGATCGATCCGTACGCGGTCGACGCGGTGCTGATCTATGCCCAGCCGGGCAGCGGCCGGCGCGCGTCGCTGTACACCGACTATACCTTCGCGGTGTGGGATGGCGAGGGCGAGGCGCGCAAGCTGGTGCCGTTCGCCAAGGCCTATTCCGGCTTGACCGATGCCGAGATCCGCCAGGTCGACGCCACGATCCGCAAGACCACGGTGGAAAAATTCGGGCCGGTCAGGTCGGTCAAGCCGACGATGGTGTTCGAGATCGGCTTCGAGGGCATCGCGCTGTCGCCGCGCCACAAGGCCGGCATCGCCGTGCGCTTCCCGCGCATCCTGCGCCGGCGCGACGACAAGACGGTCGAGCAGGCCGATACGCTCGATACGCTCAAGGGTTTGCTCGATGCGAGCGGTCCAGTGGAGGCGGTGGATGAAACCGGCCAGGAAGACGCGGTGGCCGCCAAATGAGCAAGTCGCAGGCGGAAGGCGCGGTCGACGCCTGGTTCGCGGGACGCGGCTGGAAAGTGTTCCCGTTCCAGCGCGCGGTCTGGCATGCGGCGCTCAAAGGCGAGTCCGGGCTGCTGCATGCGAACACCGGCGCCGGTAAAACCTACGCGGTGTGGTTCGCGGCGCTGCTGCGCGGGGCGAACAAGGGCCGTCGCAACCGCGCCGGCCTGCGCGTGCTGTGGATCACGCCGATGCGTGCATTGGCCGCCGACACCCAGCGTTCGCTCGACGTGTCCGCTTCCGAACTGGCGGCCGCCAGTCCCGACCTGTTCAAGCAATGGAGCGTCGGCGCGCGCACCGGCGACACCGGCTCGGCCGAGCGCGCGCGCCAATCGAAAAGCCTGCCTGGCGCCTTGATCACGACGCCGGAAAGCCTGTCGCTGCTGCTCTCGCACGCGGGCGCGCGCGAGCAGTTCAAGCACCTCGACATGGTCATCATCGACGAGTGGCACGAGCTGATGGGCAGCAAGCGCGGCGTGCAGGTGCAGCTGGCGCTGGCCCGGCTGCGGCGCTGGAATCCGGAGCTGGTGGTGTGGGGCGTGTCGGCGACGATGGGCAACCTCGACGAGGCACGCAAGGTGCTGCTGGGTGTCGAGGGCGAAGCGCAAGGCGTGCTGGTCGAGGGCGGTTTGAAGAAGCAGATCATCATCGACACGCTGGTGCCGGACAACCCGTCGCGCTTTCCCTGGGCCGGGCATTTGGGCCTGCGCATGCTGCAGCCGGTGGTCGACGAGATCGACGGGCATGGGTCGACGCTGGTGTTCTGCAACACGCGTCCGCAGGCCGAGCTGTGGTACCAGAACCTGATCGAAGCACGGCCCGACTGGGCCGGGCTGGTCGCGCTGCACCACGGCTCGCTCGACCGCGAGGTGCGCGAATGGGTCGAGAATGGCCTGAAGCGCGGCGACTTGAAAGCCGTGGTGTGTACTGCCTCGCTCGACCTGGGCGTGGACTTCCTGCCGGTCGAGCGCGTGCTGCAGATCGGCAGCGCCAAAGGCATCGCGCGTATCCTGCAGCGCGCCGGACGCAGCGGCCACGCGCCCGGGCGCGTGTCGCGCGTGACGCTGGTGCCGACCCACAGCCTGGAATTGCTGGAAGCGGCCGCGGTCAAGCGCGCGGTGGCCACGCACCGCATCGAAGCGCGCCAGGCGCCCAACAAACCGTTCGACGTGCTGGTGCAGCACCTGGTGACGATGGCCTTGGGCGGGGGCTTTCGCTCCGACGAGCTGTACGCAGAGGTCAAAACCGCCTGGTCCTACCGCGAGCTGAGCGAAGAGGAGTGGCAGTGGGCGCTCGACTTCGTCGCGCGCGGCGGCCAGAGCCTGACGATCTATCCCGAGTACCGGCGCGTGCTGCCGGACGAGGAGGGCGTGTACCGCGTGCCCGACGCGACCATCGGCCGGCGCCACCGCATGAGCATCGGCACCATCGTCTCGGATGCGCAGATGAAGGTGCAGTACGTCAGCGGCGGGCGCATCGGCACCGTCGAGGAATCCTTCATCGGGCGCATGAAGCCGGGCGACCGCTTCCTGTTCTCGGGCCGGATCCTGGAGCTCGTGCGCGTGCACGAGATGACGGCGTTCGTGAAGCGCTCCGAGTCGAGCAAGGGCGCGGTGAGCCGCTGGAGCGGGGCCAAGGTGCCGCTGTCGGCCGAGCTGGCGCACGCCGCGCGCGAAGAGCTGAAACTGGCCAGCGAAGGCCGCTTCGAAGGCCCGGAGATGCGCGCCCTGAAGCCCCTGTTCGAGATCCAGGAACGCTGGTCGGCGCTGCCCAGCAGCGACGTGCTGCTGGTCGAGAGCATGAAGAGCCGCGAAGGCTACCACCTGTTCATGTATCCGTTCGCCGGGCGCTCGGTGCACACCGGCCTGGCTTCGCTGCTGGCGTACCGCGTCGGGCAGGTGATGCCATCGACGTTCTCGGTCGCGGTCAACGACTACGGGTTCGAGCTGCTGGCGCCGGAGCCGGTCGACTGGGCCGCGGCGTTCGACGCCGAGACGGGCGAGGGCGTCGGCCTGTTCGACACCACGCAGCTGCTCGAGGACGTGCTCGACAGCCTGAACGCGACCCAGCTGTCGCAGCAGCGCTTCCGGGAAGTGGCGCGCATCGCCGGCCTGATCTTCCAGGGCTATCCGGGCCAGAAGAAATCGATGCGCCAGGTGCAGGCGTCGTCGTCGCTGTTTTTCGAGGTCTTTCGCAAGCACGACCGCGACAACCTGCTGCTCACGCAAGCCGAGCGCGAAGTGCTCGAGCAGGAGCTGGAGATCACGCGATTGCGCGACACGCTGCGCGAACTGCACGGCCGGCGCATCGCCTACCGCGACATCGCGCGCGCCACGCCGTTCGCGTTTCCGCTGATGGTGGCGCGCTTTCGCGAAAAGGTCAGCACCGAGAAGCTCAACGACCGCGTGGCACGCATGCTGCGCGAGCTGGAGAAGGCGGCCGAGGTATGAGTTCCGTGTTCGGTATCGTGGGGAGTGTCGAGATCGAGGTGGCCGGCGAGACGCTGGTGCTGCTGGCGAAGAAGGCGGTGCTGTGGCCGCGCGAGCGCATGCTGGTCATCGCCGACATCCACTTCGGCAAGGCGGCGGCGTTCCGTGCGTCCGGCATCCCGGTGCCGCGCGGGACCACCACCGAAAACCTGGATGCGCTCGACGACCTGATCGACGTCACGGGTGCGGACCACGTGCTGTTCCTCGGCGACTTCCTGCACGCGCGCGCGGCGCACGCGAGCAGCACGCAAGCGGCGATGCTGGCCTGGCGCCGGCGCCGCTGCGAGCTCACGCTCACACTCGTGCGCGGCAACCACGACAAGCATGCGGGCGACCCGGCGGCGGCGCTCGGCATCGACCTGGTCGACGAGCCCTGGACCGTGGGGCCGTTCGCCTTCTGCCACCACCCGGATCTGGCCGCCGACGCCTACATCCTGGCCGGCCACGTGCACCCGGCCTACGTGCTGCAGACGCGTTTCGATGCGCTGCGCCTGCCGTGTTTCGTGGTCGGGCCCTCGCGCATGATCCTACCCTCGTTCGGCGCTTTTACCGGCGGCTATACGGTGCGCGCCGAGGCGGGCGAGCGGATTTTCGTCAGCTCGGGCGAAGCGGTGCACGGCGTGCGCTAGCGCACTGATTCATCGAGGTCAGCAGGGGTAAGCTGGCTACATTGACATCATTGCTTCGGAGGACGACATGGCTAAATCCCGACACACGCTGGCCGCAGCCATGGTTGCCGCACTGCCCCTTCTCTCGGTGACGGTGCCCGCGACCGTGCAGGCCCAGGACCACCCGCGCGCAGCCCGGCTCGAGCCGCACATCACCGGTTTCAACGTCGATGAAGTGCGCGCGCTGGGACCAGGCACCGAACTGAATTTCGAGCTGTACGGCACGCCCGGCGGCTATGCCTCGCTGCGCATCGACGGCGCCACGCGCAACCTGAACCTGACCGAGACCTCGCCCGGCACCTACCAGGGCACCTACACGGTCGGCCCGCACGATCGCCTCGATCCTGGCAGCCGTGTGACCGCCAACCTGCGCCTGAATAACATGACCGACACCAAGCTGCTGGCCGAGTCGATCGTGCGCGGCGCGCCGAACTACGACAGCCGCGTCGGCAACGTTGCGACGGTGCCGCACGTCGACCGCTTCGATGTACGCGGCAGCGACGATCTGGGCCCGGGCAACCAGCTCAACTTCACGGTGATGGGCACGCCGGGCGCGAAGGTCGACGTGAAGATCGCCGGCACCCAGGGCGTGTTCTTCCTGCCGGAAGTGCAGCCGGGCCAATACAGCGGCTTGTACACGATCCGCCGCGACGACCGCATCGCCCCGGACGCGCCGGTGACGGCGACGATCCGCGCCAATGGCCGCCTGTCGACCGCGCTGCTGGGCCGTCCGCTGTTGGCCGGCGGTCCGCGCATGGATCGTCCGCGCGACGACGGTCCCGGTAGCGACCGTCGGCGCGGCGACCAGCAAGTGGCGCGCTACTGCACCAATTGCGCGACCGTGGAAGCGGTCAACGCGATCGAGTCCAGCGGTAACGGCGGCGCGCTGGCGACCGGCGCCGGCGCGGTGGTCGGCGGCTTGCTGGGCAACCAGGTCGGCAGTGGCAATGGTCGGACGGCGGCGACGGTGGCGGGCGCGCTCGGCGGCGCTATCGCCGGGCGCGAGATCGAACGCAACCGCAATGGCGGCCAGCGCTACGACGTCGTGGTGCGCTTCAGCGACGGCTCGACCCAGACCATGCGCTACGATAACGATCCAGGCTTCCGCGTAGGCGAACAGGTGAAGGTCAACGACGGCGTGCTTGCCCGCGATTGATCATCTGGCAAACCGTGCCAGACAAATGCCGCCGTCGTGGAAGTGAGGCGGCATCGACGAAGCCGGTTTCTCGCGAAGCCGGCTTTTTTACGCTTGCGCAGCTGGAGCAAAGGCTCAGGCCGTAGCCAGCACCTGGCCGTCGCCGGAATCGGCATCGGCCTTGTGCTTGGCGTTCTGCTTCGCGCGCGAGCGCGAGGGCGGCAGGCGGCGCAGAGTTTTGAGCGCTTCCGGATCCTTGATGCCGATCGTACGCTGGTCGACCGTGATCAGGCCGATCTCGTTGAAAGCCGACAGCGTGCGGCTGACGGTTTCGAGCGTCAGGCCCAGATAGCTGCCGATCTCGTGGCGCGTCATGCGCAGGTTGAACAGTTTGCTCGAGTAGCCCATCGCGGCGAAGCGGTCGGCCAGCGAGATCAGGAAGCGCGCCACGCGGGCTTCGGCCGACAGCGCGCCCAGCATGCCGATCATCGCTTGTTCGCGCACCAGTTCCCGGCTCATCACCCCGTACATGAGGTTCTCGAGCTCGGCGTGTACGCGGCCGAGGGCGGTCAGCTTCTTGAACGGCACCAGGATCAGGTCGCAATCGGACAGGGCGACTGCTTCCGAGGCATAGTGCCGGGTGTGGATGCCGTCGACGCCGAGCATGTCGCCCTTCATGGGGAAGCTCAGCACCTGTTCGTTGCCGAACTCGTCGATGAGCACGGTTTTCAGAAAACCGGAATTGACGATGTACAGGGTGTCGAACGCCTGGCCGATGGTGTGCACGCGCTGGCCCGTCTTGAACTGCACGTGCTGGAACAGCAGTTCTTCGGTATTCATCGACACGGCAGCCGGAATGTGGAGGAGGTCGCAGACCTCTTTCAGGTTTGACCACAGGCGGCCCTGGCGCTGGCGGCCGGCTTCCATCTGTGACGAGTGCAGGGTCGACTGGGCGGCATTGCGTTGTTCTGACGTTAGCTGGGACTGCATACTCATCTCCAGGTGAAGGATCAAGGTTTCAGGCGGCGTGGTCCGGGCAGCACGAGCGTGGCAGGTGCGAAATGCACCGGGCCAACTGGCTGGACGCGGATATGGACCGCAAGCAAGTCGAAACGCTGGAGTCAGTATGCCAACACGAGTTCGGCATTCATATCAGCAACGGCTGATTGTAGGGGTAGGACAGGACGGCGCCTTGTAGGAAACTTCCTATGGAGCGTCTTCGCTTGAGAGGAGAGCCGGTGGCGCTGCTCGCGCTCCGGCGGTAGAGGATGCCGGGTGGCCGATCCGGAAAATCAGTCGCTTGGAAGGCACACAGCGTGCAGTACGGAGGTCAAGACTATTCTGTGGCTTCTGTAGCCGGGGTGTCAGGCTCTCATCGGCGCCAGCAGACGGTGCGCGACGGCGTATTGGACCATTTCCGACAGCGAGGTCATGCCCATCTTTTGCATGATGCGGGTCTTGTGGGTACTGACGGTCTTGACCGACAAATGCAGGTTGTTGGCGATTTCCGTGATCGACTTGCCGCCGACGAGCAGCGAAAAGACCTCGAACTCACGGTCGGACAGCTGCTTGTGCAACAACTGTTCGTTGGGCGCCATGATGTTCAGCGCCAATTGCTCTGCCACCTCGGTACTGATATAGGGACGGCCGGACGCGACCTTGCGGATCGCACCGACCAGCTGGGTGCCCGCGCTTTCCTTGGTCAGGTAGCCCTGGGCGCCGGCGCGGATCGCGCGCACCGCATACTGTTCTTCCTCGTGCATGGTCAGGATCAGGATCGCCAGCTTGGGCGCTTCGCTACGCACCTGGCGGATGAGGTCGACACCGCTGCGGCCCGGCATCGACAGGTCGAGCAGCAGCAGGTCGAAGCCGCCCTGGCGCACCAGCGCCAGGACTTCGAAGCCATTGGTGGCTTCGCCGACGATCTCGATGTCAAGGGCGCCGTCGAGGATGCGCTTCAAGCCTTCGCGCATGATCGTGTGGTCGTCGGCAATCACAATACGAATCATAAGAGTCCCCGGGTACCGTGTGGAGCATAAGTCAGACGCTACCACAGTTGTATATACGCTCGCTGCTGTTTTTGCGTAAATTGCATCACGCGGGCACGCGCATGCGCGCCCGTCATGACGGCGCTCACGTGCCCGGTTCGCGGATCAGGCGGTGCACCAGCACAGGTTTACTGGTCTGGGACAACACCTTGTTGGTGACGCTGCCGAGCAGCAGCTGGCCCCAGCCGCTGCGGCCGTGCGAGCCCATGAAGATCAGGTCGCAATGCTTCTCATTGGCAACTTCGACGATCTTGAGCGCGGCGGCGTCCGAAAATGCGGTCATGCAGCTGTGCTTCAAGCCACAGCCCTCGGCGGCGCGCATGATCGATCCCATGTAGTCCTCGCCCATGCGGCGCATCTGGGCCAGGTATTCTTCTTCGCTGGGGTAGGAAGGCGGGATGATTTCGACATACACCGGATATTGGTATTCCGGCGCGACGAACAGCGCCAGCACTTCGGCGCCCATCTGTTGCGCGAACTTGACGCCGGCACAGGCGGTGTGCTGCGACACCGCCGAGCCGTCGGTAGTGATCAGAATCTTTTGGTACATGGTGAGTCCTCCTCCCATCACGACACCTTCTTATTGTAGTTCGTGTTTTCCGACCTCACCGATCATAAATAGTTGATCTCACTCAAACATGTGTTCGCTTAGTCCCAGTGACGGCTTGCGCCGAGCCGGGCAATAGTCGATAACAAAATACAACAGTGGCCGTGTAAATATGTTCACGAATAAGACGAAATGCGGTCGCAGAACGACGTTTACGCCGTGAATCAACAACGCTCCAGGCTACAAAGATTTACCTACGGCAACCACACTGCTACACTCGTGCAAAACCTAAAGCGCCGCAAGCCGGCAAAATCAGCACTTTTTTAGATACCACACGGCAATTTAAATGACCCGGACGCGCCCGCCATGCGGCGCGCGGGCGTGGATTGCCTTACTGATCATTGCGACATTACATTATGGAGAAGCAGGGACTATGACCGACGCCGCTGACGATTTCGACGCATTATTCGAGGAAGTGGCTGCGCAGCGATCCGTCGCGGCAGCCCCCGCGGCCGCCCCGGCCCCGGCACCCGAGCCTGTCGCTGACGACACCGACGACCTGGAGGCACTGTTCGACCAGGTTTCCGCCACTTCCGCCCCGGCCCCGGCCGTGAGCGCGGCGCCGGCGCCCGTGGTCGGCAACGTAGCGGCCGACGAGCCGGTGGACGACGCCGGAAAGAACATGTACGAACGCCTGGGCGGCATCGTGCGCGTCATGCACGACTCGCTGCGCGAGCTGGGCTACGACAAGGCGCTGACCGAGGCGTCGTCGCAGATCGTCGATGCGCAGGACCGTCTGGAATACGTCGCCAGTCTGACCGAGCAGGCCGCCAACAAGGTGCTCAATACCCTGGACGAGGGCATGCCGGCCCAGGACGTGCTGTCCAAGCAGGCCAAGGACATGGAAAACCGCTGGACGGACCTGTTCGCCGGCAAGCTGTCGATCGACGAATTCAAGGCGCTGGCCGGGGACTCGCGCCAGTTCGCCCAGCTCGTGTCCGAAGCGACCGAAGCGGAAAAGGCGCGCCTGCTCGAGATCATGATGGCCCAGGACTTCCAGGACATCACCGGCCAGCTGATCAAGAAGGTGGTGATCATCACCAAGGCGGTCGAGAACGAGCTGGCCCAGCTGCTGCGCGACAGCGCGCCGGCCGAGGTCAAGGAAAAGCTGGCGCAGAAGCAGGCCGCGCAGGAGCAGCCGGCCGAGCTGATGTCGGGTCCGTCGGTGCCGACCGTGGCACTCGACCAGGACAGTGTCGATGACCTTCTCGCCGATCTGGGGTTCTAATGGATGACATGCTCAAGGATTTCGTCGTCGAGGCGATGGATCTGGCAACCAATGTGGAAGAGCATCTGCTGCGCCTCGAACGCGATCCGGATAACAAGGAAACGCTGAACGCGGTGTTCCGCTCGTTCCACACGATCAAGGGCGGCGCGGGCTTCATGGGCCTGCCGGCGCTGGTGGCGGCCTGCCACCTGACCGAGAACCTGTTCGACGCGCTGCGCACCGGCGCCGCGCCGGTCACGCCGTCGGCGATCGAGGCGTCGCTGGTGGCGTCCGGTTTCGTCGCCGACCAGCTCAACGACCTGAACAACGGCACGCCGGCGGAAGCGCTGGCGTCGATGCCCGACGAGCTCGAGCGCATGCTCAAGGATGCGATCGCCGGCAAGGACGTGCCCAAGGCCGCGCCGAAAGCCGCCGCGCCCGCGCCTGCACCCGCAAGCGCGCCCGCGCAGGCAGCGCCGGCACCGGCACCGGCCCAGGCGGCCGTGACCGGCCCCGATGGCCTGGACTGGGAAGGGATGTTCATGTCCGTGGTCCCGGCCGGCACTTATACGCCGGCGGCGCCGGCGGCGCCTGTCGCAGCCCCGGCCGCGGCGGCCGCCGATACCCCGGCAGCAGCAGCGCCGGCGCCGGCAGCGTCCGCGCCGGCCGCCGCGCACGCCGACGCCGCCCCGGCCAAGCCGGGCTGGGATGGCAGCGAGCGCCGCGCCGACGCCAAGCCGGCCGCGAGCGCCCCGGCCAAGGACGAGAGCATCCGTATCGACGCGGTCAAGCTGGACGCGCTGCTGGAAGTGGCCGGCGAATCGGTGCAGGCCGCCAACCAGGCCGCCGTGCTGCTCGAGCGCCTGTCGCAGTTCAAGTTCGAAGGCCAGGCCGCCACGCTGATGGCGACCCTGACCGAAACGCTGGAACGCGCCTCGCGCTACTCGGCCGAACTGCAGCGCGCCACGCTGGCGACGCGCATGCAGCCGGTGGGCCGCCTGTTCCAGAAGTTCCCGCGCCTGGTGCGCGAGCTGGCCAAGGACCTCGGCAAGGAAGTCGAGCTGACCATCGAAGGCGCCGAGACCGAAGTCGACCGCGTCGTCGTCGACAGCCTGTACGACCCGCTGGTGCACATGCTGCGCAATGCGCTCGACCACGGCGTCGAAGGGCCGGAAGACCGCATCGCCGCCGGCAAGCCGGCCAAGGCCTTCATCCTGCTCAAAGCCTGGCAGGAAGCCAACAGCGTCATGATCGTGCTGCAGGACGACGGCCGCGGCATGAATCCGGCCAGCCTGCGCAAGAAGGCGATGGAAAAGGGCCTGATCTCCGAGCACCAGGCCGCTTCCGACGACGAAGCCTACCAGCTGGTGTTCCTGCCGGGCTTTTCGACCAAGGAAGTGGCGTCGTCGGTGTCCGGCCGCGGCGTCGGCATGGACGTGGTCAAGACCGCGGTCGAGAAGAACCGCGGCGCGATCCGCATCGACTCGAACCTGGGCACCGGCACCAAGTTCTCGATCCGCCTGCCGATCGAGCTGTCGATCGTGCCGACCATGCTGGTGTCGACCTCGAACGCCCAGCTGGCGCTGCCGATGGCGGTGGTCGAGCGCGTGGTCGAGCTGCCGGAGAACTTCATGCAGGTCGGCGGCGCGCCGGTGCTGAAGGACCAGGGCCGTCCGCTGCCGGTGCGTTCGCTGGCGCTGTCGCTGGGCTACGAGGAATGCTCGGAGCGCGTCGGCATCGTCATCAACGCGCCCCAGCCCTACATCCTGGCGGTGGAAGCGGTGGACGGCACCGCCGACCTGGTGATCAAGCCGATGACGGCGCTGAACGTCGACGGCATCACCGGCACGGCGCGCTCCGCCGAGGGTTCGCTGGTGCTGGTGGTGGGCTTGTCCTTCCTGATGGATGGATGCCGCTCCGCAGTGCGCCTGGCTGCTTAAAGGGGGCTCGCAAACCTGCTGCGGTTTTCGAGACCCCCAATGCTCTGTCGTAGCGCGATGATGCTCAATGTTGGGGCGCTGAACAAAGCCACGAAAAGCCCGTACGATTCGTCGTCCGGGCTTTTTTCTTTCTAAATCGGATTCGAAGTCTGAACTTAATTTGGCTGTAAATCGCTGAGGTGGCATAATCGTGCAAAAGGCCTGCCTTTTCGCAACGCACAAATATGGCATAATCTAAGACCATGCCCGCATGTAGCGGTCGTCTCGACGGAACTTATCATGCTGAAAACGCTCTACGACAAACTCTGGGATTCGCATGTCGTGCGTGCCGATGCCGATGGCACCACCGTGCTTTATATCGACCGTCACCTAATCCATGAAGTCACCAGCCCGCAGGCGTTCGAAGGCCTGCGCGTGGCCGAGCGGCCGCTGTGGCGCGCCTCGGCCAACCTTGCCGTCGCCGACCACAACGTGCCGACCACCGACCGCCGCGAGGGCATTCTCGACCCGACCTCGCGCCTGCAGGTCGAGACGCTGGACGCCAACACCAAGGCCTTCGGCGTCACCTACTTCAACATGAACGACAAGCGCCAGGGCATCGTGCACGTGATCGGGCCGGAGCAGGGCGCGACCTTGCCAGGCATGACGGTCGTGTGCGGCGACTCGCACACCTCGACCCACGGCGCGTTCGGCGCGCTGGCGCACGGCATCGGCACCTCCGAGGTCGAGCACGTGATGGCCACGCAGACGCTGCTGGCCAAGAAGTCGAAAACGATGCTGGTCCAGGTCGACGGCGCCCTCCCGCACGGCGTGACCGCCAAGGACATCGTGCTGGCCGTGATCGGCAAGATCGGCACCGCCGGCGGCACCGGCTACGCGATCGAATTCGCCGGCTCGACCATCCGCTCGTTGTCGATGGAAGGCCGCATGACGGTCTGTAACATGGCGATCGAGGCGGGCGCGCGCGCGGGCATGGTGGCGGTCGACGACACCACGATCGAGTACGTGAAAGGCCGCCCGTATGCGCCGGCCGGTCCGCAATGGCAGGGGGCGGTCGCCTACTGGCGCACGCTGCACTCGGACCAGGGCGCCAGGTTCGACATGGTGGTCACGCTCGACGCCGCCGAGATCAAGCCGCAGGTCACCTGGGGCACCTCGCCCGAGATGGTCGCGACGGTCGACGGCCGCGTGCCCGATCCGGACAAGGAAAAGGATCCGGTCAAGCGCGACGCCATGGAAAAGGCGCTGGTCTACATGGGCCTCACGCCCAACACGGCGCTGCAGGACATCCGCATCGACAAGGTCTTCATCGGCTCGTGCACCAACTCGCGCATCGAGGACCTGCGCGCCGCCGCGGCCGTCGTGCGCGGGCGCCAGAAAGCCTCCAACGTCAAGCTGGCGATGGTGGTGCCGGGCTCGGGCCTGGTCAAGGAGCAGGCCGAGCGCGAAGGCCTCGACCAGATCTTCAAGGCGGCCGGCTTCGAGTGGCGCGAGCCGGGCTGCTCGATGTGCCTGGCGATGAACGCCGACCGCCTCGATCCGGGCGAGCGCTGCGCCTCGACCTCGAACCGCAACTTCGAAGGCCGCCAGGGCCAGGGCGGGCGCACCCACCTGGTGTCGCCGGCCATGGCTGCGGCCGCGGGCATCGCTGGCCACTTCGTCGACGTGCGCGCGCTGTAAAGTATGTCGTGCGCGGTCGCCTCATCCAGGGGCCGCGCGTGTTTGCAATCGCCGGGCCGCGTCGATCACGCCGGCCCGATTTGACCAGAAAATCCAGGAACAGCATGAAAAAACTATTCGCTCTCGCACTGATCGCCATCGCCGCCGCAGGCTGCAACACCATCTCCGGCATGGGCAAGGACATCCAGGGCGCCGGCCGGGCGATCCAGGGCGCGGGCGGCCGCTAAACCGCAGCTGAGCCGCAGCCGAGCGGCAATGAGCCGCACATAGGAAAGAGCATGGACAAATTCACCGTACACGAAGGCATCGTGGCGCCGCTGGACCGCGCCAACGTCGACACCGACGCCATCATCCCCAAGCAGTTCCTCAAGTCGATCCGCCGCACCGGCTTCGGCCCGAACCTGTTCGACGAGTGGCGCTATCTCGATCACGGCGAGCCCGGCATGGACAACACGCGGCGTCCGCTGAACCCGGACTTCGTGCTGAACCAGTCGCGCTACCAGGGGGCGTCGATCCTGCTGGCGCGCAAGAACTTCGGCTGCGGCTCCTCGCGCGAGCACGCGCCCTGGGCGCTGCAGCAGTACGGCTTTCGCGCCATCGTCGCGCCGAGCTTCGCCGACATCTTCTTCAACAACAGTTACAAGAGCGGCCTGCTGCCGATCGTGCTGAGCGAAGCCCAGGTCGACCAGCTGTTCAACGAAGTCAAGGCCTTCCCCGGCTACAAGCTGGTCGTCGACCTGGAAAAGCAGGTCATCGGCACGCCCGACGGCCACCTGGCGTTCGAGTTCGCGATCGACGAATTCCGCAAGTACTGCCTGCTGAACGGCCTGGACGACATCGGCCTGACGCTGCGCCACGCCGACGACATCCGCGCCTTCGAAGAGCGCCATCTGCGCAGCCAGCCCTGGCTCGCCAACACCATCTGAGTCGAGAACGAGAACATGAAGATCGCAATCCTGCCGGGCGACGGCATCGGCCCCGAAATCACCGCGCAAGCCGTCAAGGTCTTGAACGCGCTGGGCGAATCGTTCGAGATGGAGAGCGCGGACGTTGGCGGCGCCGGCTACGCGTCCCAGGGCCATCCGCTGCCCCCTGGCACGCTGGCGCTGGCCAAGGCGGCCGACGCGGTGCTGTTCGGCGCCGTCGGCGACTACAAGTACGACAAGCTCGAGCGCGCGCTGCGTCCCGAGCAGGCCATCCTCGGATTGCGCAAGGAGCTCGGCCTGTTCGCCAACCTGCGCCCGGCGATCCTGTACCCGGAACTGGCCGGCGCCTCGACACTCAAGCCCGAAGTCGTGTCCGGCCTGGACATCCTGATCATCCGCGAGCTGACCGGCGACATCTACTTCGGCAAGCCGCGCGGCGTGCGCGAATGCCCGGACGGTCCGTTCGCGGGCCAGCGCGAAGGCTTCGACACCATGCGCTATGCCGAAGGCGAGATCCGCCGCATCGCTCACGTCGCCTTCCGGACCGCGCGCAAGCGCAACAACCGCGTGACCAGCGTCGACAAGGCCAACGTGCTCGAGACCTTCCAGTTCTGGCGCGACATCGTCACCGAGGTGCACAAGGAATACCAGGACGTCGAGCTCGAGCACATGTACGTCGACAACGCCGCGATGCAGCTGGTGCGCGCGCCCAAGAAGTTCGACGTGATCGTCACCGGCAACATGTTCGGCGACATCCTGTCCGACGCCGCCGCGATGCTGACCGGCTCGATCGGCATGCTGCCCTCGGCGTCGCTGGACGCCAACAACAAGGGCTTGTACGAGCCCTCGCACGGCTCGGCGCCGGACATCGCGGGGCAGGGCGTGGCCAATCCGCTGGCGACCATCCTGTCGGCCGCGATGATGCTGCGCTACTCGCTCGGCAAGGCGGAGCAGGCCGAGCGCATCGAGAAGGCGGTCAAGGCGGTGCTGGCGCAGGGCCTGCGCACGCCGGACATCTTCGAGCCGGGCACGACGAAGGTCGGCACCGAGCAGATGGGCGAGGCGGTGGTCAACGCACTGCGTTGAACGAACGTTAATGAACGCGCAAGGCGGGCTAAAAAGCCCAACCCTCGTGCAAGCGCAGCAAAAGAGTGATAGTGTAAATGCCCCGTTTTGAAGGCGGCATATCGATAGATTAACGGGAGCTCGCCAAACCGTAGCGAGCGGAAGCAGTGGTGGCCGAGAAGCGCAGCCGTACATCCGGTACGGCGAGCATCGCAGGCCGCCAATGCGACGCGCAGTAGGTTTGGCGAGCTCCCCCTGAAAGGATAGAGATGAAACTAGTAGGGTTGGTTGGTTGGCGCGGCATGGTCGGCTCGGTCCTGATGAAGCGCATGCAGGAAGAAGGCGATTTCGACCACATCGAGCCGGTGTTCTTCACCACGTCGAACCCGGGCGGCGACGCCCCTAAAATGGCGAAGAACGAAACCAAGCTGAAAAGCGCGACCGACATCACCGAACTGTCCAAGTGCGAGATCATCATCTCGTGCCAGGGCGGCGACTACACCACCGAGGTGTACCCGCAACTGCGCGCGGCCGGCTGGAACGGCTACTGGATCGACGCGGCCTCGACGCTGCGCATGAAGGACGATGCGATCATCGTGCTGGACCCGGTCAACCTGAACGTGATCCAGGACGCGCTCGGCCGCGGTGTCAGGAACTACATCGGCGGTAACTGCACCGTGTCGTGCATGCTGATGGGCCTGGGCGGCCTGTTCAAGAACGACCTGGTCGACTGGATGACTTCGATGACCTACCAGGCCGCATCGGGCGGCGGCGCCCAGCACATGCGCGAGCTGCTGACCCAGTTCGGCACCATCAACGGCTCGGTCAAGCACCTGCTCGACGACCCGGCCTCGGCCATCCTCGAAATCGACCGCACCGTGCTGGCGACCCAGCATGGCATGGACGCCGACGAAACGAAGCAGTTCGGCGTGCCGCTGGCCGGCAACCTGATCCCCTGGATCGACAAGGACCTGGGCAACGGCCAGTCGAAGGAAGAGTGGAAGGCTGGCGCCGAGACCAACAAGATCCTCGGCCGCGGCGAAGGTTTTTCCGCGCAACCGATCCCGGTCGACGGCCTGTGCGTGCGCATCGGCGCGATGCGCTGCCATTCGCAGGCGTTGACCATCAAGCTCAAGAAGGACGTGCCGCTGGACGAGGTCAACGACATCATCGCGAACGATAACCAGTGGGTGAAGTTCGTACCGAACACGCGCGAAGATTCGATGCGCGACCTGACCCCGGCCGCCGTCACCGGCAGCCTGACGATCCCGGTCGGCCGCGTGCGCAAGATGTCGATGGGTCCGGAGTACCTGTCGGCGTTCACCGTCGGCGACCAGCTGCTGTGGGGCGCGGCCGAACCGCTGCGCCGCATGCTGCGCATCGTGCTGGAGCGCTGATCCGCAAGGCTTCATCGTCGCCCCGGCCCGGGTTCCGCCTGCGCCGGGGCGACGTTTTTTGGAGCACGCGGGGCGCCGCTCATGCAGCGGGCGCGCTTTTCTTTGTTTTCTCGCATGCTGTCGAATTAACACTCATACACCCAAAAAAACATCATTTCTCTGAATACTCCGTCTACATATCTCAGGGAAGCTGAATGTTTCTTCCTGTAGTGCTTGCATGCAATAAAGCATGATGATATTTTGCTGAGACCTCCGGGCACCGCCGCGCCCAGCGATTTTCTCCGTCAACTCACTCGATTCCGAATATGCACACCACCCACCGCCTTCCGATGAAGTCGTCCGCGTTGAAGCAGCTCACCGCGGCGGTTGCCAGTGCAATGGTCCTGATGTCCTCGGTCCACGCGGCCGGCCTGGGCAAGCTGACCGTGCTGTCGGCGCTCGGCCAGCCCTTGCGCGCCGAGATCGAGCTGACGTCGGTGTCGCCGGAGGAAGCGGCCGGCCTAGCCGCCAAGCTGGCGTCGCCGGACGCGTTCCGGACCGCCAACATCGAGTTCAACCCGGCGTTGCTGTCGCTGCGCTTCAACGTCGAGCAGCGCGGCGGCCGCCAGTTCATCCGCGTCAGCTCGAGCCAGCCGCTGAACGAGCCGTTCGTCGACATGCTGCTCGAGCTGTCGTGGAACAACGGCCGCCTGGTACGCGAGTACACCTTCCTGCTCGACCCGGCCGAGCTGCGCGGCACGCAGTCGGCCCAGGTCGCGCCGCCCGAGAACCGCGCGCCGGCTGCGCGTACGCGCGCGGACGCCGCCGCGCCCGCGCAGGCGGGCGCGCAGCCGGGCGAGACTGCGCCGGAGCCGGCCGAGCGGCCGCGCCGCGGCCGTGCCGCAGCCGACAGCGGCGAGGCCGTGCGCACCCCGACCGCCCGCGATGCCGGACCGTCGCGCTACCGCGTCAAGCCGGGCGACAGCCTGAGCCGCATCGCCGGACAGCTCAAGCCGGTCGACGTCTCGCTCGACATGATGCTGGTGGCGCTGTACCGCGCCAATCCGGATGCCTTCGCCGGCAACAACATGAACCGTCTGAAGTCGGGCCGCATCCTGTCGGTGCCGGACGCCGACGCCGTGCACGCCGTCGGCGAAGACGATGCGCGCGGCACGGTGGTCGCGCACGCGGCCGACTTCAACGCCTACCGCAACAAGCTGGCCGGCCAGGTCGGCGCGTCCGAGCCGGTCAAGGCCGCGCCGGCGGGCCAGAGCGCCGGCGGCAAGATCACCGCCAAGGTCGAGGAGCGCCCGACCGCCGCCAACGAATCGCAGGACCAGCTGCGCCTGTCCAAGGCCGCGCCGAACACCCCGGCCGGCAAGGGCGCGACCGCCAGCACCGAGGACCGCATCGCCAAGCAGAAGGAGCTGGAAGACGCCCAGGCGCGCACCAAGGAACTCGAGCGCAATATCAGCGACCTCGAAAAGATCGCCACGGTCAAGAGCAAGGACGGCGCCGAGGCGCAGGGGAAGGCCGCCGCGTCTGCCGCCCCGGCTCAGCCCGAGGCCGCCAAGCCGGCCAAGCCCGCACCGAAGAAGCTGCCGTCCATTAAGCCGGCGCCTGCCGCGACCCCGGCCGCGGCGCCGGAACCGGGCATCATGGGCTTCATCATGGACAACCTGACCGTGCTCGGCGGCGCCGCCATCGCCGCGCTGCTGGCGGCCTTGCTGGTCGCGCAGCGTCGCAAGAAGAAAGACGTCAAGGCGGTCGCCGAACCGTCGATCCTGAACGTGCCGACCGAACCGGCGCACTCGCTGTTCGCCGAGACCGGCGGCCAGAGCGTCGACACCAACAACAGCGTGTTCAACTCCAGCTTCGCCCCCTCGGCCAGCCAGCTCGACACCAATGAAGTCGATCCGGTCGCCGAAGCCGACGTCTACATCGCCTATGGCCGCGACGCCCAGGCCGAGGAGATCCTGAAGGAAGCGCTGCGCACCCATCCGGAGCGCCATCCGGTGCGCCTGAAGCTGCTCGAGATCTACGCCGCGCGCAAGGACACGCGCGCGTTCGAAACCCAGGCCGGCGAGCTGTACAGCCTGACCCGTGGCCAGGGCGAGGAGTGGGCGCAGGCCGCCGCGCTCGGCCATTCGATCGATCCGGCCAACCCGCTGTACGCGAACAACAGCGTGCATGCCGTCGACGCCGCGCCGGCAGTCCAGGCGGCGCAGGCGTTCGCGCCGTCGACGATGGAATCGGGCGCCGCGCACGACCCGCTGGCGCACGACCTCGACGACGCCTTCGCCGCGGCCGCCAGCGAAGACGCCGCGCGCGCGCCGATGAGCTTCGACCAGCACTTCGCCGACGCCATGGGTACGGCTCAGCCGACCACTCATCCGGCCGCCGAACCGGCCCAGGCGCACGACGACCACACGCTCGACTTCGACCTGGGCGGCCTGTCGTTCGAGCCGGTGACGGCTGCGCCGGCCCAGGCGCCGATCGAGTCTCCGCTCGAATCCCCGCTCGAATCCCGCGATGCGCGCGAGATCGCCGCCGCCAACGACGTGCCCGACCTCGAGTTCGACATGGGCGCCTTCGACCTGACGCCGACCGCCACCCCGGCCGCCGCCGTCGCGCCGACGGTCGATCCGACCCCGGCTGCCAAGCCGGAGGACGAGCCGCTCGACTTCGCGTTCGACATGGACTTCGGCGCCCCGGCCGCCAATCCGGTGCCGCAGCCCGCAGCGCCGCTTGCCGGGACCCCGGCGCCTGCGCTGGACGACCTGGCCTTCGACCACGACCTGCAGTTCGAGACGCCGGCCGGCGAGGAACACCACGCCGCAGCCGCGCCGAACACCGACATCGACATGGCCAGCCTGGCGCGCGAGTTCGACCTGCCCGACTTGCCGACCGAGCCGCACGAAGGCATCCCGGCCGCGCCCGAGCAGGTCAGCCCGGCCACCGAGCTGAAGGATCCGCTGTTCGACCTGGATACGATGGACTTCGGCCTGGGCGACGAGGCGACGCCGCCGGCATCGACTACGGCGCCGCTCGAAGCCGCGCTGCCGTCGATTCCGCACCTGTCGCTGGACGACGATCCGTTCGCGCTGCCCGAGCTGCCGGTCGCCACCCCGGCGCCGCTGGCCGATGCGCCGTACGCCGAGCACGAACTGATCGAGCCGAGCAAGCTCGACACCCACTTCGACCTGCCGGGTTTCGACCTCGACCTGCCGGGCGAGGGCGCGCTGCCGCTGCCGGAAGTGCATGAAGAGGGCGGCGCCGCCGTCGCTGCCCCGACCGCCGCACCGGTCGAGATGACCGCCCAGCAGATGGAAATGGAAACCAAGCTGGACCTCGCGATCGCCTACCAGGAAATCGGCGACAAGGAAGGCGCGCGCGAGCTGCTCGAGGAAGTCATCCGTGGCGGCAACCCGGAACAGACGGCGCGCGCCAACGCCATGCGCGCGGCGCTGGCTTGAAGATGCGATGGAGATGAGGTTGACTGCGTGACACGTATCGCACTGGGTGTCCAGTACATCGGCACCGCCTGGAACGGGTATCAGAAACAACCGTCGCGCGACACGGTCCAGGATAAGCTGGAAATCGCGCTCGAAAAGTTCGCCTGCACGCCGTTGCACACGACCTGCGCCGGCCGCACCGACGCCGGCGTGCACGCGATCGAGCAGGTGGTCCACTTCGACACCGAACTGCAGCGCCCGGCCCAATCCTGGGTGCGCGGCACCAACGCCTTCCTGCCCGAGTCGATCGTGGTGCGCTGGGCGCACGCGCTGGCGCCGGCGCCCGAGATGCAGGAGTTTCACGCGCGCTTCTCGGCGCGTTCGCGCACTTATCACTACGTGCTGTACAACCACCCCAACCCGTCGGCCCTGTTGGCCGGGCGCGCCGGCTGGGTGTTCCGCCCGCTCGACGTCGAGCGCATGCGCGAAGCGGCCGCGCACCTGATCGGCACCCACGATTTCACCAGCTTCCGTGCTTCCGGCTGCCAGGCCAATTCACCGGTCAAGGACATGCAGGAGATCCGCATCGAGCGCCACGGCGACGTGATCGTGTTCACGGTGCGCGCCTCGGCCTTCCTGCACCACATGGTGCGCAACATCATGGGCTCGCTGATCTACGTCGGCACCGGACGCAACCGCCCGGAATGGATGGCCGAGGTGCTGGACGCGCGCTCGCGCGACGCCGCCGCGCCGACCTTCATGCCCGACGGTTTATACCTTGCTAAAATCGACTACGATCCCAAGTGGGGACTGCCGCAAGAGCCGGCCCATCCGCTTCCCTGGCTGTAGACTTCGTAGAGAATCATGCAACGTACCCGTATCAAGATCTGCGGCATCACCCGCGAGCAGGACCTGCGCGCGGCGGTCGATGCCGGCGCCGACGCCGTCGGCTTCGTGTTCTACCCGAACAGCCCGCGCTTCATCGCGCCGGAGCGGCTGCGCTCGATTTCGCACGCCTTGCCGCCTTTCGTCAGCGGCGTGGCGCTGTTCGTCAACCCGACCGTGGCCCAGGTGCACCAGGCGGTCGACGCCGCGCCGATCGCGCTGCTGCAGTTCCACGGCGACGAGACGCCGGCCGAGTGCGCGGCGATCGCCGCGGCGGTCAAGCGTCCGTTCGTGCGGGCGTATCGCGTCAAACCCGACACCACGGCCGAGGATTTGATAGAATCGGAAGCTCAATACCGCGCCGCCAGCCCCTGGTTCTCGGGCCTCCTGCTCGACACCTGGGTCGACGCCTACGGCGGCGCAGGAAAGGTCTTCGATTGGTCTGTTATTCCAAAAGAGCTCGCGCCTCGGGTCGTTTTGAGTGGTGGCTTGAGCGTACACAACGTGACTGGCGCGGTGGCGCAAGTACGCCCCTTCGCGGTCGACATCAGTAGCGGTGTCGAAGCGAGCAAGGGGATCAAGGATGCCGGCAAGATCACTGCGTTCGTCGACGCGGTGCGCGCCGGCGATGCCACACCCTGACCCGGACTCATCATGACCCAGACCTTATTCAAGACGCCCGACTATCAATTGCCGGACGCGACCGGCCACTTCGGCCCTTACGGCGGCTCGTTTGTCGCCGAAACCCTGAGCCACGCGCTGGCCGAGCTCAATGACGCCTACGCGCGCTACAGCCAGGATCCCGAGTTCCTCGCAGAGTTCCGCTACGAGCTGGAGCACTTCGTCGGCCGTCCGTCGCCGGTGTACCACGCCAAGCGCTGGTCGCAGCAGGCCGGTGGCGCCCAGATCTACTTCAAGCGCGAAGACCTGAACCACACCGGTGCGCACAAGATCAACAACGTGATCGGCCAGGCGCTGCTGGCGCGCCGCATGGGCAAGCCGCGCATCATCGCCGAGACCGGCGCCGGCCAGCACGGCGTGGCCACCGCGACCATCTGCGCGCGCTTCGGCCTCGAATGCGTGATCTACATGGGCGCGGAAGACGTCAAGCGCCAGGCCCAGAACGTGTACCGCATGAAGCTGCTGGGCGCGACCGTCGTTCCGGTGGAATCCGGCTCGAAGACCCTGAAGGACGCGCTCAACGAAGCGATGCGCGACTGGGTCACCAACATCGAAAACACCTTCTACATCATCGGCACCGTGGCCGGCCCGCACCCGTACCCGATGATGGTGCGCGACTTCCAGTCGGTGATCGGCGAGGAATGCCTCGTGCAGATGCCCGAGATGACCGGGCGCCAGCCGGACTATGTGGTCGCCTGCATCGGCGGCGGCTCGAACGCCATGGGCATTTTTTACCCGTACATCGACGAGGCCGGCGTCAAGCTGGTCGGCGTCGAGGCGGCGGGCGAGGGCATCGACAGCGGCAAGCACGCCGCTTCGCTCACGGCCGGCTTCCCCGGCGTCCTGCACGGCAACCGCACCTATCTGCTGCAGGACGAGCACGGCCAGATCATCGAGACGCACTCGGTCTCGGCCGGCCTGGACTATCCCGGCGTCGGCCCCGAGCACGCCTGGCTGAAGGACATCGAGCGCGCGCAGTACGTCTCGATCACCGACGACGAAGCGCTGGCCGCTTTCCACGACTGCTGCCGCATCGAAGGCATCATCCCGGCGCTGGAGTCGTCGCACGCGATCGCCTATGCCGTGAAACTGGCGGCCACGCTGCCCCAGGATAAGGTCATCCTGGTCAACCTGTCGGGCCGCGGCGACAAGGACATGCACACCGTCGCCCAACGCGCCGGCCTGAATTTCGGCTGATCGGGGAGAACCACATGTCCAGAATCGAACAGACTTTCGCCACCCTGAAACAGCAGGGCAAGACCGGCCTGGTCACCTTCATCACCGCCGGCGACCCCGGTCCCGACGTCACCGTCCCGCTGCTGCACGCGCTGGTCGAGGGCGGCGCCGACGTCATCGAGCTCGGCGTGCCGTTCTCGGACCCGATGGCCGAAGGCCCGGTGATCCAGCGCGCCTGCGAGCGCGCGCTCGCGCACGGCATCAGCATGCGCGACTGCTTCAATTACGTTCTTGAGTTCCGCAAGACCAACCAGCACACGCCGATCGTGCTGATGGGCTATGCCAATCCGATCGAACGCATGGGTCCAAGTGAGTTCATCCGCCGAGCGAAAGAAGCGGGGGCGGACGGCGCCATCGTGGTCGATTATCCGCCCGAGGAATGCGAAGCGTTTGCCGGCGAGATGCAGGCCAACGGCCTCGACCTGATCTTCCTGATCGCGCCGACCTCGACGCCGCAGCGCATCCAGCAGGTCGCGCGCTACGGCAGCGGTTTCAGCTATTACGTATCGCTGAAAGGCGTGACCGGCGCCGGCAGCATCGACACCGACGACGTCGCGCGCCGTGTCGCCGCGATCCGCGAGCATGTCAAGCTGCCGATCGGCGTCGGTTTCGGCATCCGCGACGCCCAGACCGCGAAGCAGGTGGCGGCCGTGGCGGACGCGGTCGTGATCGGCAGCCGCATCATCCAGGAGCTGGAGAACACGCCCAAGGAAGAGGGGCCGCAGGCGGTGCGCGCCTTCGTGGCGGGCATCCGCGAGGCGCTGGACGCGCGCTGAGCCTGACGCGGCCCGGAACAACGGCATCGGTGCTTACGGCCCCGGTGCCGTTGTCGTTTCCGGCGGTCCGGCTTGGCGCGGCATGTGTCGTGCGCGGCGGGCCCGGGATACGCAACTATAAGCGCCATGCACGGTCTTACACCTGTCCAGTCACCTCAGGCGGAAGGTGTGCAATGCCAACCCTGAAAGAAGTCGATGTACGGATATGGTGTCCCGGCCCGTGGCCGTGGCAATGGTTCGACACCTGCGTGCGCAGGCGGCATCGCTGGTGCTACCAATTCGACTGGCTGCAAACGACCGGCTATGTCTTGCTTACGCATTACGAAGGATGCGAGCGCGGCCGCCTGTACACCTGGAACGAACCCTTCGGCGGCGTGGGCTCGTTCTACAGAGCCAATGTCGAAGAATGCATGGAAGACAAGCTGGCCGACGCGGGGCGCTGCGACTCCAGCAATATCGGCATGCAAGCCGGCGCCCTGTCCAAGAGCGCGCCTTTCGCGAGGAACTTCGATATCGAAACCGTGCCGCTCGACGCCACCGTGGTCGAGCGGGGGACGTTCGAGTTCACGGAGGAAAACAGCGGACTGTGCCGCCAGGGCGCCTGGGATTGGCGCCGGACGCGGCGCCACCAGAAAATCAGGTTGTCGGTCGATACCCGGTTTGCCGTCATCGAATGGGTCGTGGGCGGCATGCCGTTGACGGCGCCGGCCGGCATCATCAGCTTCGGCAGCTTTTGCAGCTATCCCTTTCCGATTCCGGGTGGGCATCAGCAGAATCGCGTCGTGCATGTCAGGTACGAGGTGATCACCGAAGCGCACAAGAGCACCGTCTACCTGTTCAATGATCCCGACGACGGCAATTATGCGTTCCCGATCGAAATGCGAGGCATCGATGTCGATGGCGGCAATCCGTTCGGCACGCAGTACACGTCCTGGAACTTCAAGGGCGAGACCTGCGACTTCGATCCCGCCAAGGTCCAGGACATGCTGCGCTGCCTGATACGCCTGCGCGACGTCGCTTACCAGCGCGTGCAGACCCGGCCCGCTCCCATCGATCCCGGGATCCGCTTTGACGATGCGCTCTGGCAATATGTCCCGGAAGAGCAGCGCGACGTCGCCGCCATTCTGCTCGACATCCTGCGACTGACCTACCAGGTCGACCAGAATACTTTCACGGCGGCTGCGGGCCAGCTCGACGCGCTGACGGGTTTGCCGGGCGGCGTCGCCCGCTTCATGCATTTCACGCCGCCGCCAATCGAGGCCCGGGCCGCTACGGACTGCGGCTGTGGGAGCATGGCGAAAATCGGCGCGCTGTCGGTCGGCGTGGCGCTGGGCCTGGCGATCGCCGGGCTGCTTGCGCGCCGAAACCCGCATGTAGACTGATTTTCAAGCTTGTCGAGAAGGTAAGAGCTTACCCGCAAGAATTCGACAAGCCGAACTCGAACGGCTACACTACGCCCAATTCCAGTATTGCCGCAAAGGAGAAGACATGAGTTGGTTGGAAAAGCTGCTGCCCCCCCGGATCCAGCGCTCCGATGCCGCCAAACGCCAGACCATGCCCGAGGGCCTGTGGGTCAAGTGCCCGTCGTGCGAGGCGGTGCTGTACCGCGCCGACCTGGACGCGAACCTCCATGTCTGCCCGAAGTGCAGCCACCACATGCGCATCCGCGCCCGCGCGCGCCTCGACGCGCTGCTCGACGAAGGCGGCCGCTATGAAATCGGCCAGGACGCGCTGCCGGTCGACACCCTGAAGTTCAAGGACAGCAAGAAGTACCCGGACCGCCTGAAGGACGCGATGGACGCCACCGGCGAGACCGACGCGCTGATCGTGCAGGGCGGCTCGATCATGAGCCTGCCGGTGGTCGTGGCCTGCTTCGAATTCGAATTCATGGGCGGCTCGATGGGCTCCGTGGTCGGCGAGCGCTTCGCGCGCGGCGCCCAGGTCGCGCTCGAGCAGAAGGTGCCGTTCATCTGCGTCACAGCCACCGGCGGCGCACGCATGCAGGAAGGCTTGCTGTCGCTGATGCAGATGGCCAAGACCACCTCGATGCTGACCAAGCTGTCCGAGAAAAAGCTGCCGTTCATCAGCGTGCTGACCGACCCGACCATGGGCGGCGTTTCGGCCTCGTTCGCTTTCATGGGCGACGTCGTGATCGCCGAGCCGAAGGCCCTGATCGGCTTCGCCGGCCCGCGCGTGATCGAGAACACCGTGCGCGAAAAGCTGCCGGAAGGCTTCCAGCGCGCCGAGTTCCTGCTGACCAAGGGCGCGATCGACATGATCGTCGACCGCCGCAAGATGCGCGAAGAGATCGCGCGCCTGCTGGCCCTGCTGCAAAGCCAGCCGGCCGACGTCATCGCGTAAATGTTGAGTTGAAAGACGGCTGCTGCAGGCGTCGCCCACGGGCGCATCCTGCAGCAGTTTTGCTTTTAGCGTCACGGACGACACCATGCAAAACCTCCCCACCACCTTGCCCGACTGGCTGGCTCTGCTCGAGTCGCGCCATGCCGAAACCCACATCGACATGGGCCTGGACCGCGTGCGCGCCGTCAAGGAGCGCATGCAGCTGAACTTCAGGTGCCCCGTCATCACGGTGGCGGGCACCAACGGCAAGGGCTCGACCTGCGCGATGCTCGAATCGATCCTGCTGCACGGCGGCTACCGCGTCGGCCTGTACATCAAGCCGCACTTCCTCGACTTCAACGAGCGCGCCCGCATCAACGGCGAGATGGCCAGCGATGCCGCCCTGGTCGCCAGCTTCAACGTGGTCGAAGGCGCGCGCGGCGAGATCGACCTGACCTATTTCGAATTCACCACGCTGGCGATCGCGCACCTGCTCTCGATCTCGACGATCGACGTGGCGATCCTGGAAGTCGGCCTGGGCGGGCGCCTGGACGCGGTCAACGTGATCGAGCCGGACGTCTCGGTCGTGACCAGCATCGACATCGACCACAAGGACTACCTGGGCGACACGCGCGAGGAAATCGGTTTCGAAAAGGCCGGCATCTTCCGTCCGGGCAAGCCGGCGATCTGCAGCGACCCGCAGCCGCCGCAATCGCTGATCCAGCATGCGCAGGACATCGGCGCCGACCTGTGGCTGATCGGGCGCGACTTCAACTACCAGGGCGACCAGCAGCAGTGGGCGTACGGCGGCCGCGAGATCCGCCGCAATTCGCTGGCTTACCCGGCGCTGCGCGGCGCCAACCAGCTGCTCAACGCCTCGGCCGCGCTGGCCGCGCTGGAAGCGCTGCGCATGCAATTGCCGGTCGGCGCACAGGAAACGCGTGCGGGCCTGGCGCTGGTCGAGCTGCCGGGCCGCTTCCAGGTGCTGGCCGGCCGTCCGACCACGGTGCTGGACGTCGCCCACAACCCGCACGCGGCCGCGACGCTGGCCCAGAACCTGTCGAACATGGGCTACCACCGCTACACCTACGCGGTGTTCGGCATCATGCAGGACAAGGACATCGACGCCGTCATCGAGCACATCGCGCCCAACATCGACCACTGGTGCGTGTGCCGGCTCGATTCGCCGCGCTCGGCCGACCCCGCCGTGCTGGCCGCCAGGCTGGAAGCGAAGCGTCCGCCCGGCGCCAAGGATGACGAATTCTCGGTGAAAACCTTCCTTGATCCTGCGGCGGCGTTCGCGGATGCCATGAGCCGTGCTGGGCAGGATGATAGAATAGTCGTCTTTGGCTCTTTCTATACCGTTGCCGGCGTCATGGCAGCCCGCAAATCCTCCTTACACTGATTGACCTGAAATCGCATGGGCTTGTTCTCCAATAAAAACAAGCGAGACCGCGCCGCCCAAGACAGCGGCCGTTTCTACAGCAAGGACGACGACGCCGCGATCGGCGAACGCGCACGCGCCAAGCGCGCCTCGAGCGCCGGCGCAACCGCGGGCGGCGGCGCCACCCGCCGTCCGGGCAACGACCCTATGCTGCCCGAGAAGAAGCGTGCGCGGCGCCGCCTGGTCGGCGCGATCGCGCTGGCGCTGGCGGCGGCGATCGGCCTGCCGATGCTGCTCGACTCCCAGCCCAAGCAGCTGGCCGGCGACATCGCGATCCAGATCCCGGCCAAGGACAAGGCGGCGCCGCTGCCGGTGCCGGCCGCGCCGGCGGATGACGATGCCGCAGCCGCCAAGGCCCCGGCCGCGTCCGACACCGCGGCCAAGCCGGCCGCGCCTGCGCCGGCTACGTCCGCCAGCACCCGCCCCAAGACCGTGGCCGCCGCCGACAGCGTCGACCAGGGCGAGGAAGTGATCGACGCGCCGCCGCCGCTGCCGAAGGCGCCCAAGCCCGAGGCGCGCAAGCCGGAACCGAAATCCGAGCCGAAACCCGAACCGAAGCCGGAGCACAAGGCGCCCAAGCCCGAACACAAGGAAGCCAAGGCCGACAAGCCGGAACACAAGCCGGAGCCCAAGCCGGAACCGGTCAAGCCCAGACTCGAGGACAAGCCGGCCAAGGCGCACGAGGATGCGCGCGCGCTCGCGATCCTGGAAGGCAAGGGCGCCGCCAAGGCCGACGCGGAAGGCGCGGCCGCGGCGCCGAAAGCGATGGTGCAGGTCGCCGCGATGTCGAGCGAGGAAAAGGCCGCCGAGGTGCAGGCCAAGCTGCGCGCGGCCGGCATCAGCTCGACCACGGAAAAGTCGGCCAACGGCCTGGTGCGCGTGAAGATCGGTCCGTACACCAGGGACGAGGCCGAGAAGGCGCGCGCCAAGGTCGCCAGGCTCGGCCTCTGACTCCAACCGTAACGCGCGCCGCCATCCACTGTGACGATCTTCGACTACGTCGTCCTGTTCATCCTGATCTCGTCGGTCATCATCAGTACCCTGCGTGGACTGGTCAAGGAAATCCTGTCGCTGGCCGGCTGGGTGGTGGCCTTCGTGGTCGCGAACGCCTTCGGCGCGAAACTGGCGCCCATGCTACCATCCGTCGTTCCCGGTGAAGCGGTGCGGCTGATGCTTGCCTTCGTTGCGCTATTCCTCGGCACGCGTGTGCTGATGGGCCTGTTGGCCCTGGCGATCGGCGCGCTGATCGAGGCGTCCGGCCTGAGCCTGGCGGACCGTGGCCTGGGTGGCTTGTTCGGACTCGGCCGGGGCATTGTAATCGTGCTGGCCGGCGTCATATTGTGCGGGATGACCTCCATCCCCCAGCAGGATTTCTGGAAAAATGCGCTGCTGTCGCCGATTGCGGAAACCGGCGCGCGCACCGTAAAACCTTTCCTACCAGCTGCCTTAGCGCAGCACGTTCAGTTCTGATGGGAACCTCGCAAACCTGCTGCGCTTTGCATTTTCGTTATGCGATGCTCGCTGTACCGAATGTACAGCCGTGCTTCTCGAACGAAACTGCGGCCGCTCGCTACGGTTTTCGAGGTCCCCGAAATTTAGTTGTAAGTTCTTAGGAGCGCACTATGTGTGGCATCGTCGGCGTCGTCTCGCAAGCCCCCGTCAACCAGTTGCTGTATGACGCATTGCTGCTGCTGCAGCACCGCGGCCAGGACGCGGCCGGTATCGCAACCAACCACAGCAGCATGTTCTCGATGTACAAGGCCAATGGCCTGGTGCGCGACGTGTTCCGCACACGTAACATGCGCTCGCTGATGGGCAATTCCGGCATCGGTCACTGCCGCTATCCGACCGCCGGCTCGTCCAGCGAAGAGGAAGCGCAGCCGTTCTACGTCAACGCGCCGTTCGGGATCACGCTGGCGCACAACGGCAACCTGACCAACCAGGCCCAGCTGAAAGAAGAGCTGTTCCGCATCGACCGCCGCCACGTCAACACCGGTTCCGACTCGGAAGTGCTGCTCAACGTGCTGGCCCACGAGATCCAGCAGGCCGCCGACGGCTACTCGCTGTCGCCGGAAGCCGTGTTCAAGGCCATGTCGGTGGTGCACCGCCGTATCCGCGGCGCCTACGCCGTGATCGCCCAGATCGCCGGCCACGGCCTGCTGGCCTTCCGCGACCCGTACGGCATCCGTCCGCTGTGCATCGGCGTGAACGAAACCGAGCACGGTCCGGAATACCTGGTGGCGAGCGAATCGGTGGCGCTGGAAGGCCTGGGTTTCCGCTACATGCGCGACATCGCGCCGGGCGAAGCCGTATGGATCGCCGACGACGGTCGCATGCACAGCCAGCAGTGCGCCGAGAAATCGTCGCTGAACCCGTGCGCCTTCGAATACGTGTACCTGGCGCGCCCCGATTCCGTGATCGACGGCGCCTCGGTGTACGCGACCCGCCTGCGCATGGGCGAATACCTGGCCGACAAGATCCGCAAGGAGATCCCGGTCGAGGAAATCGACGTCGTGATGCCGATCCCGGATTCCTCGCGCCCGGCCGCGATCCAGCTGGCGCTGAAACTGGGCGTCGAGTACCGCGAAGGCTTCATCAAGAACCGCTACGTCGGCCGCACCTTCATCATGCCGGGCCAGGCGATGCGCAAGAAGTCGGTGCGCCAGAAGCTCAACGCGATCGCCGCCGAGTTCAAGGACAAGAACGTGCTGCTGGTCGACGACTCGATCGTGCGTGGCACCACCAGCCGCGAGATCGTGCAGATGGCGCGCGAAGCCGGCGCCCGCAAGGTGTTCTTCGCCTCGGCTGCGCCGCCGGTGCTGTACCCGAACGTGTACGGCATCGACATGCCGACGCGCGACGAGCTGATCGCCCACGGCCGCACGGTCGAGGAAGTGTGCAAGGAAATCACCGCCGACCGCCTGGTCTACCAGGACCTGGATGCGCTGCGCAAGTCGATCATGGACGTCAATCCGGAAATCACCAACGTGGAAGCGTCGTGCTTCGACGGCGTCTACGTGACCGGCGACGTGACGGCGGAATACCTGGATGCGCTGGAGAGCCACCGCCACAAGAGCAGCGGCAAGTCGTCCGACGACATCGTGCGTACTCAGCTGAACCTCAACCCGGCGGTGCCGGCAGAGTGATCCGACGGGCGCCGCGTGCGCCCGTTTTTTCGATGTCTAGACCATGAACGACAAGACTGAATACGGTTTCACCACCACCATCCTGCACAACGATCGCCGCAAGCCGATCGAGCATAACTCGCTGCACAAGCCGATCCACACTTCGGTCGCGTTCGGCTACACCGACGCGCGCCAGCTGGCTTCGGTATTCCAGGGCAAGGAGCCGGGCTTTCGCTACGGGCGCCAGGGCAACCCGACCGTCTCCGCACTCGAAGAGAAAGTGACGAAGATGGAAGACGGCGTCGCCACGCTGTGCTTCGGCACCGGCATGGCGGCGATCGGCGCGCTGGCCCAGGCGCTGCTCAAGGATGGCGACCACGTGGTGTCGTCGTCCTTTTTGTTCGGTAACACCAACAGCCTGTGGAACACCGTGGCGGCGCAGGGCACCGAGGTGTCGTTCGTCGATGCGACCGATGTCGCCAACGTCGAAGCCGCGCTGCAGCCGAACACGCGCCTGGTCTTTGTCGAGACCATCGCCAACCCGCGCACTCAAATTGCCGATCTGGAGCGTATCGGCGCGTTGTGCCGCCAGAAGGGCATCCTGTACGTGGTCGACAACACCATGACCACCCCCTATCTGTTCCGTCCGAAGGCGGTCGGCGCCGGCCTCGTCGTCAATTCGCTGACCAAGTCGATCGGCGGGCACGGCATGGCGCTGGGCGGCGCGCTGACCGACACCGGCGTGTTCGACTGGAGCGCCTACCCGAACATCGCGCCGAACTTCCGCAAGCTGGCGCCGAATGCCCAGGGCATGGCCCAGTTGCGCGCCAAGTCGCTGCGCGATTTCGGCGCCAGTCTGGCGCCGGAAGCCGCGCACCATATCGCGGTCGGCGCGGAGACGCTGGCGCTGCGCATGGAGCGCACCTGCGCCAACGCGCTCGCGCTCGCGCGCATGCTCGAGGCCGACGAACGCGTCGCCGCGGTCTACTACCCTGGCCTGGAATCGCACCCGCAGCACGCACTGGCCAGCAGCCAGTTCCGCGCCTACGGCTCGCTGTTCTCGTTCGAGCTCAAGGAGGGGATCGATTGCTTCGACTACCTGAACCGCCTGAAGGTGGCGATCCCGGCCAGTAACCTCGGCGACACGCGCACGCTGGTGATTCCGGTCGCGCACACGATCTTCTTCGAGATGGGGCCGGAGCGCCGCGCCAGCATGGGCATCGCCGAATCCCTGATCAGGGTGTCGGTCGGCATCGAAGACCCGGCCGACCTGCTGGCCGACTTCGGCGGCGCGCTGGCGGGCTGAGCCAGCGGCGCGGTCAGTCGACGCTGTAGGATTCGAGTTCCTGCGTCGTGCGATGCTGCACGACGCCCGTCGGCGTGTATTCCTCGGCGATGACCTTGACCTCGCGCTTGACCTCGGGAACATACCAGGTCAGCCGGTACATGCGTCCGCCGACCGGGTCGGGCGTGCGCCCGCCCTGGGCGTTGACCAGCGTCGACTGGCCCGCCGGGCTGACGGTGGTCGTGCTGCTGGTGTGGGGTCCGACCGGTTCGAATTCCCTGAACCAGTTGCCTTCCGTTTCGATCTTCAGCGCCTTGAAGGACCCTGCGGGTACCTTCACCTCTTCCCAACCCAGCACCGTGAAATGCAACTTGTTGCGCAGCGTCTTGACGCCCGGTGCTGGATGCGGGTCGGTTGCGTCCGTGTCCCAGCTCAAACCCGGCTTGAGCGGATACAGGTAAGGGCGGCCGACGATCTTTTCCGCGCCGTCGCGTATCTGCGACCTGCTCCAGTCCAGGTTGATGTCGGCTTCACGCGGCGGCAAGTTGCTGTCGACCGGTTTGGTGGCCTGGATGAAGGAATGAGAGCCGACGCGGGTCACCCAGGCATCGACTTCGCGGCTCGACGAGGTCAGCGTGCCGTTCTTGAGCTCTTCGACCTTGGACAGGAAGCGCCACTTGTCGCCTTCCTTGATGGCGGGGCGCTCGGCGGTCTGGGCATGCGCCACGGCGCTTACCGCACAGGCGATAAGGACGGCGCTCACAAAGCGGGAAGGGTTCATCATTGCCTCATCAATAACGATCAAGCAAGTATAGAGTCGCAAAGCGAAGGCGTGTGTACCGTATTGTTTCCGGATGCATAAGTTGACGTCCGATAAATACTGACGGCACCATTGCTGGCGCGTAAGATAGCCGCACACTCGCATTTCCTTGAATTATGCTCAAACGCAAAACCGCCATGAAGACAGTCCTGTTGTGCGCCGCGCTCCTGCTGTGCGGCACTGCCTCGGCCGACGAGTTGTCCGACGCCGACGCCCTGTTCGCCAAGAAGGCTTATCCCGAAGCGTTGCAGAAGTACACCAAACTGGCCAACGCCGGCAACGTGATGGCCCAGCAGCACTTGGGCGAGATGTATTTTTACGGCGAAGCCGGCGCGGTCGACGCCGACAAGGCGGCGCTGTGGTGGGGCAAGGCGGCGGCGAAGGGCAACAAGGTGGCGATCGCCTCGCTCGACATGATGAAAAAGCGCGGCGAGCATCGCGCCGACATCGACTACTGGCTCACGCAATACGACGGCGCCGACCTGAGCGGCGGCGCTTACCGCTGCCCGGCGCCGCGCTTTCCCTCGGTGTCGAAGGTGAACGAAGACATCGAGCGCTACAGCGCCAAGATGAAGGATTGGGAAGCCTGCCACAACCGCGCGGTCGTCCACCTCAACGAATCCCTGCCGCTGACCAAACTGATTCCCAAGGATATCGCGCCGCTGCTGACCAAGGAAGAAACCGAGCGCGCCGAGGCGCACCTGAAGGACGTCGGCGAGCGCGCTGCCGAGGACATCAAGGTCGCCGGCAACATGGTGCTGGCCGATTACAATGCCTGGCGCATTGCGACCGAGAGCTGGGTCAAGGAACACAACGACATCGTCAACAGCGCACCGCCGCCCGACGTCGACGCCAAGCGTTGATCGCGCTGCGCTGTGCCCTGCAAACCACAACGGCCCGCGGTTAGCGGGCCGTTGTCGTTGTACGCGTTATAACTATGCGTCATACGCCGGCATGGGGCCGGCGCGGCTGCGGCCTGAATACCGCTCAGTGCCAGGAGCGCAGCAGGCCGACCGCCAGGCCCTCGAGCGCAAACTCGTCGGTTTGCGGATTGACGGTGATGATGGAGAACTCCGGATTTTCCGGCAGCAGCTCGATGGTCGCACCGGTCTTGCGGTAGCGCTTGACGGTGACTTCTTCGCCGATGCGCGCGACGACGATCTGGCCGTTCTTGGCCGAATCGACCTTCTTGACGGCGAGGAAATCGCCATCGCAGATGCCGGCGTCGCGCATCGACCAGCCCTTGACCTTCAGCAGGAAGTCGGGCTTGCTCGAGAACATGGCCGGGTCGACCGAATAATTGGCCTCGACGTGTTCCTGGGCCAGGATCGGCGAACCTGCGGCCACGCGGCCGACCAGGGGCAGGGACATCAGGTGCGGCGGCGGCATCATGGGCAGCGGCGCCGGGGCGGCTTCGGCGGCCGGGCCGACCAGGCGGATACCGCGCGAGGTGCCCGGCGAAATCTCGATGGCGCCTTTGCGCGCCAGGGCTTGCAGGTGCTCCTCGGCGGCGTTGGCCGAGCGGAAGCCAAGTTCCTGCGCGATTTCGGCGCGGGTCGGCGGGAAGCCGGTGTTGTCGATGGCTTCCTTGATCAGGTTGAGAATCTGTTCTTGCCGTGCAGTGAGCTTCAGCATGGGGGTTTGCTTTCGTTGGATCTGGACAAGCTGTATTTTTGTACAGTATGGCGCGGCGCGCAAGGGGCAGCACGGGTTTTCGTGGTTTTTTTTGACCTAAAGACAAAAGGGCGTAATCGGGATGGCATATCCACAAAGCATTTGGGCCTTGACGTTTTTTGCGTTATAATGTCGGGCTTTCCCTTCCCACACTCGTCCTGACGCCGAGGTGGGCATCTGTTTAAACGTCCTCAAGGAGTGTTATATGCGTCATTATGAAATCGTGTTTATCGTCCACCCGGACCAAAGCGAGCAAGTTCCGGCGATGATCGAGCGCTACAAGACCACGGTCACCTCGCGCGGCGGCAACATCCACCGCGTCGAAGACTGGGGCCGCCGCCAGATGGCTTACCAGATCGACAATCTGCCGAAGGCACATTACATCTGCATGAACATCGAGTGCGACAACGAGACCCTGGTCGAGCTGGAAACCGCATTCAAATTCAATGATGCCGTGCTGCGTCACCTGACCGTCAAGACGAAGAAGGCCGAAACCGCCCCGTCGCCGATGATGAAGTCGGTCCAGCGCGAAGACGCCGCCAAGAGCCACCGCGCCGAGCAGGCAGCTGCTCCGGCCGCCAACGCTTAATTCTCGCTCATTTCGATTAGCGAGCGCGAAAGGGCAGTGAACGAGCTGTTGCTGGTCGCAAGCATCGCCGAACGCGATACCCTGCGCTACACCCCGGCCGGCATCCCCATCGTCAGCGGCACCCTGCAGCACGGGTCGCAGCAGATGGAAGCGGGATTGGAACGGTCGGTCGAGTTCGAGATCGCGGCGGTCGCCGCCGGAGAAATCTCCGGCCGGTTCGCCAGCGCCGAACTCGGCGCGGTGCACCGCTTCAAGGGGTTTTTGGCGCGCAAGAACCGCAACAGCAAAGCCCTTGTGTTTCACATCATTGATTTCAGTGGCGTCGCTTAAATAAAGCGCGCACGTTTTTAGATACAGGAGCCTCAAATGGCATTCGGTAAAAAGTTCGACAAAAACAAAGCCAAAGAAAAACTCAAGCGCAAACAGCAGAACCCGCTGTTCAAGCGCAAGAAGTTCTGCCGCTTCACCGCTGCAGGCGTGGAACAGGTTGACTACAAAGACGTCGACACCCTGAAGGACTTCATCCAGGAAAACGGCAAGATCATGCCGGCTCGCCTGACCGGCACCAAGGCGCACTACCAGCGCCAAGTGGACACCGCGATCAAGCGCGCACGTTACCTGGCCCTGCTGCCGTACACCGACCTGCACAACGCTTAATCGGCGTCGTCCGCGTACACAAGCATCGTCAGATTACTGGAGAAAATAAATGCAAGTTATCCTTCTGGAAAAAGTCGTCAACGTCGGCAACCTGGGCGACGTCGTCAAGGTCAAGGACGGTTACGCACGTAACTTCCTGATCCCGCAAAAAATGGCCCGCCGCGCCACCCAGGCTGCCGTGGCCGAGTTCGAAGTCAAGCGCGCCGAACTGGAAAAAGCCGCCGCCGAGAAGCTGGGCGCTGCCCAGGCACAAGGCGAGAAGCTGAGCGGCATGACCGTCACCATCGCCCAGAAAGCCGGCGTGGACGGCCGCCTGTTCGGTTCGGTGACCAACTTCGACATCGCCGAAGCCCTGACCAAGCAAGGTTTCGCCGTCGAAAAGGCGCAAGTGCGTCTGCCGACCGGTCCGCTGAAGACCACCGGCGAGCACCCGGTTTCGGTCGCTCTGCACACCGACGTCGTGGTTGATGTCACCGTCGCAGTCGTCGGCGAAGCCGCTTAAGGAACCTCGATAAACCTACTGCGCGTCGCATTGGCGGCCTGCGATGCTCGCCGTACCGTAAGTACGGCTGCGCTTCTCGGCCACCACTGCTTCCGCTCGCTACGGTTTCTCGAGTTTCCTCTGCTGTTGTTGGAATGAAAAAGCCGGGTTCGACCCGGCTTTTTTATTTTCGGAAACTCACCAATCATTTCAGTCGACTGCCCGTAAAAGGTATAATGACGGTCATGAATACCCCAGCAGACCCGCAGATCGAGTCGCTCCGCATCCCACCGCATTCCATCGAAGCAGAACAGTCCGTCATCGGCGGCCTGTTGCGCGATAACGCGGCGTGGGACCGGATCGCCGACTTCATGCATGCGGAGGATTTCTACCGCTACGACCACCGGATCATCTTCGAACAGATGGTGCGCCTGATCAACTCGGGCAAGCCCGCCGACGTGATCACCGTGTACGAGGCCCTGGTCCAGCTCGGCAAGGCCGAGGAAATGGGCGGCCTGCCTTACCTCAACGCGATGGCGCAGAATACGCCGTCCGCGGCCAACATCCGTCGTTATGCCGAGATCGTGCGCGACCGCGGCGTGCTGCGCCAGCTCATCACCGTCGCCGACGAAGTCTCCGGCAAGGCTTTCAATCCGCAAGGCGCCGAGGTCAAGCAGATCCTGGACGAGGCCGAGTCGCGCATCTTCGCGATCGCCGAGCAGGGCGCGCGCGGCGCCCAGGGCTGGCTGCCGGTGCAGCCGCTGCTGACGCAGGTGGTCGAGCGCATCGACGAACTCTACAGCCGTGAAAACCAGGGCGAGATCACCGGCGTGCCGACCGGCTTCATCGACCTCGACAAGATGACCTCCGGCCTGCAGCCGGGCGACCTGGTCATCGTGGCCGGCCGTCCGTCGATGGGCAAGACCGCGTTCTCGGTCAACATCGGCGAGGCCGTCGCGGTCGAGGCCGGCCTGCCGGTCGCGATCTTCTCGATGGAGATGGGCGGCACCCAGCTGGCGATGCGTATGCTCGGCTCGATCGGCCAGCTCGACCAGCACCGCCTGCGTACCGGCAAGCTGCACGACGAAGACTGGCCGCGCCTGACGCATGCGATCCAGAAGATGAACGACGCCCAGATCTTCATCGACGAGACCCCGGCGCTGAACCCGATCGAGATGCGCGCGCGTGCGCGCCGCCTGGCGCGCCAGTGCGGCAAGCTCGGCCTGATCATCGTCGACTACCTGCAGCTGATGCAGGGTTCCAAGCCGGGCGACAACCGCGCCTCCGAGATTTCCGAGATTTCGCGTAGCCTGAAAGGCCTGGCCAAGGAGCTGGGCTGCCCGGTGATCGCGCTGTCCCAGCTGAACCGATCGCTGGAACAGCGTCCGAACAAGCGCCCGGTCATGTCCGACCTGCGCGAATCGGGCGCTATCGAGCAGGATGCCGACGTCATCATCTTCCTGTATCGTGACGAGGTTTATAACCCGGACTCGCCCGACAAGGGCACCGCCGAGATCATCATCGGCAAGCAGCGTAACGGCCCGATCGGGGCGATACGACTGACGTGGATGGGTATGTACACGAAGTTTGGCAACTACAGCGGTTCCCTCTCGATCTACCAAGGGGATTGATAGGGGCCTCGTCAACCTGCTGCGGGTCGCATTTTCGTCCGGTGATGCTCCGCCGCGGCGGACCGGCCGTGCCGGATGTACGGCTTTGCTTCTCGAACGAAACTGCTTCGCTCGCTACGGTTTCCAAGGCCCCCGATACGTTTGTAGTTGTTCAAGCTGCAAAAAAATCAGAAACTGAGTACTAAATAAAAATATTGCCGTGGTGCTATGTCGCCATGGCTTTTAGAAGTCCCAAGAGAAATACGAACGGAGATTTACATGTTTGGACGCCTGATGCCCACCGAGGGCAAATTTTTCGACCTGTTCAACCAGCACGCCGCCCTGTGCGTGAAGGGTGCGCAGGAAATGGTCGGCCTGATGACCAATTTCGACGACCTGGAAAACCGCGCCCATGCCGTGGAAAGCATCGAAAAACAGGCGGACAAGGTCACGTACGCCACCATCGACCTGCTGCACAAGACCTTCATCACGCCGCTCGACCGTGACGACATCCACAAGCTGATCACGCGCATGGACGACATCCTCGACATGATGGAGGACGCCGCCCAGACCATCTCGCTGTACGACCTGCACGCGGTGACGCCGGAAGCCAAGCGCCTGGCCGAGCTGTGCCTGGCCTGCTGCCTGAAGGTCCAGCAGGCGGTCAGCATGCTGCACGACATGGACAACGCCCAGAAGATGGTGGCGATCTGCGAAGAGATCGACCGCCTGGAATCGGACGCCGACCACGTGATGCGCGCCGCCATGTCCAAGCTGTTCCGCGACGAGCCGGACGTGCGCAACCTGATCAAGATGAAGGCCATCTACGAAATCCTCGAGACCGTGACCGACCGCTGCGAAGACGTCGCCAACATCATCGAAGGCATCATCGTCGAAAACGCGTAACGCCATAACAATAAGAACAAACAGATGGACACAATTCACATCAGCATTTATGTGCTGGGCCTGCTCGTCCTTTTAGCGCTGGTCTTCGACTTCATGAACGGCTTCCACGACGCGGCAAACGCCATCGCGACCGTGGTGTCGACCGGGGTGCTCAAGCCCCAGACCGCAGTCGCGATGTCCGCGCTGTTCAACTTCGTCGCCATCTTTACCGTCGGCCTGCACGTGGCGGGTACGGTGGGCAAGGGCACCATCGATCCTGCCCTGGTGGACCAGCACATCGTGTTCGGCGCGCTGGTCGGCGCCATCATCTGGAACGTCATCACCTGGTACTACGGCATCCCGTCCTCGTCCTCTCATGCCCTGATCGGCGGCCTGGTCGGCGCCGCGGTCGCCAAGGGCGGGACCCACGCGCTCAAGGGCGACGGCCTGATCAAGACCGTCGAGTGGATCATCCTGTCGCCGCTGCTGGGCTTCATCCTCGGCTCGATCGTGATGCTGGCGGTGTCGTGGATCTTCGTGCGGACGCCGCCGCGCAAGGTCGATACCTGGTTCCGCCGCCTGCAGCTGCTGTCGGCGGCCTCGTACAGCCTGGGCCACGGCGGCAACGACGCGCAAAAAACCATCGGCATCATCTGGATGCTGCTCGTGGCCGCCGGCAACGTCAGCCACGAGGCCACGGCGCCGCCGCTGTGGGTCGTGATCGGCTGCTATACCGCAATGAGCATGGGCACGCTGTTCGGCGGCTGGCGCATCGTGCGCACCATGGGCCAGAAGATCACCAAGCTCAAGCCGGTGGGCGGTTTCTGCGCCGAATCGGGCGGGGCGATCACGCTGTTCATCGCCAGCGCGATCGGCGTGCCGGTCTCGACCACCCACACCATCACCGGCGCGATCGTCGGCGTCGGTTCGGCGCAAAAGGCGTCGGCGGTGCGCTGGGGCGTGGCCGGCAACATCGTCTGGGCCTGGATCTTCACCATCCCGGCGTCCGCCTTCATGGCGGCGATTGCGTGGTGGATCGGCACGCATATCCTGTAAGCCAGGTTGCTTGCACTGAAGAAAGCGGGGTTCGCCCCGCTTTTTTTATTTCCGCAACAACCCAGCGCACAACTGTTTCCTTTTTACCTTTTCGCTACCGCTAGTAGTAATATTACAGCCGACCGCCGGCCGCAGAAGCCGCTCGGGCACTGCCCGCCGGTCCGAATAAGAACGAAGAGGGGACATCGATGTTCATCAGACGTAGTTTGACTTCACGACTGCGGCCGGGGTTGCACGCCCTGACGCTGGCGTGCGCCAGCGTGGTCATGCTCGCCGGCTGCGGCGCCGGCGACGACGGCAGCAGCCCGGTCGCGGCGCGCAGCGCGCACCAGCTGGCAGCCACCGGCAGCGTCGCGGCTGTGGCGCCGGTCGCGGCCGGCAGTATCCGCATGCACTTCCACCGCGTCGAAAACGACGTCGCGCAATGGGGCGTGTATTCCTGGGATGGCCCGAAGAACCCGAGCGCGGCCTGGATCACCGACCGCTTCCTGTTCGCCAGCAGCGATGCCTTCGGCGGCTACGTCGACATCCCGCTGGCGGCCAGCAAGAGCGCGATCTCGTTCCTGGTCACCGACGGCAACGGCACCAAGAACTGTCCGAACGACCAGAGCGCCAAGCTGAACGCCGACGTCTACGACAAGGGCCAGGAAGTCTGGATGCTCGAAGGCGACTGCAACGTCTACGCCAACCAGCCGGCGCTGACCTACGGCGACCTGTCCAAGGCCAACGCCTACTGGCTGTCCGCCAACAGCCTGGCCTGGCCGCTGGCTTCAACGGACGGCAGCTACAAACTGTTCTACGCAGCCAACGGCGGCCTGTCCTCGGACGACAGCGGCGTCACCGGCTTCGATGGCAGCTTCGACCTGAGCGTGGCCGCGTTGCCGGGCGACGTCCAGCAAAAGTTCGCCTGGCTCGGCGCCGTCACCGGTCTGCGCCTGTCGGACGCGGATGCGGCCAAGGCCGCCCAGCTGGCCAGCAGCCAGTTCGCGATCGCGCGCTATGACGCCGGCGGCAAGCTGCTGCAGGTCACCTCGCTGCAGACGGCCGGCATGCTCGACGACGTGTTCGGCGCCAAGGCGGCCAACGCGACCCTCGGCCTGTCCTTCAACCTGCGCAACGCGCCGACCTTCCGCGTCTGGGCGCCGACCGCCAAGGCCGTCCAGCTGGACGTGTATGCCGGCCCGAACGCCGCCGCCACGGCCCACGTGCCGATGACGCGCGACGCCGCCAGCGGCGTGTGGAGCTACACCGCGCCCGATTCGAGCTGGATGAACAAGGCCTACTACACCTACACGGTACAGGTGCTGTCGCGCTGGGCCAACAACACGGTCGTGACCAATACCGTCACCGACCCGTACTCGGTCAGCGTCAACGCCGGCAGCACGCGCAGCTTCGTGGCCAACCTGGACACCCTGGCGCTCAAGCCGGCGGGCTGGGACCAGCAGCGCGTCAAGACCGTCGATGCGCCCACCGACATTGCGCTGTACGAGCTGCACGTGCGCGATTTCTCGGCATCCGACACCAGCGTGCCGACCGCCCACCGCGGCAAGTACCTGGCCTTCACCGACGTCAATGCGAACGGCATGCGCCACCTGCGCGAGCTGGCCGACGCGGGCTTGACCCACGTGCACCTGCTGCCCAGCTTCGACTACGCCAGCGTGCCGGAAACCGGCTGCGTGACGCCGACCATTCCGAACTCGGGCCCGGCCTCGAGCGACCAGCAGGCGGCGGTGGCGGCGGTGGCCGACAGCGACTGCTTCAACTGGGGTTATGACCCGGTCCACTACAACACGCCGGAAGGCAGCTACGCCAGCAACGCCAACGACGGCATCGCGCGCGTGCGCGAGTTCCGCTCGATGGTGCAGGCGCTGCACGGCGCCGGCCTGCACGTGACGATGGACGTGGTCTACAACCACACCAGCCAGTCGCAGCAGGGCTCGCTGTCGACGCTCGACCGCATCGTCCCGGCCTATTACTACCGCCTGGGCAGCGACGGCCACATCCTGAACGACAGCTGCTGCGCCGACACCGCCCAGGAAAACACGATGATGGGCAAGCTGATCGTCGATTCGATCTCGCTGTGGGCCAGCGCGTACAAGGTCGACAGCTTCCGCTTCGACATCATGGGCTTTACCCCGCTCGAGCTGATGAAGCGCATCCAGGTGGCGGCCAACAAGGCTGCCGGCCACGACGTCTACCTGTACGGCGAAGGCTGGAACTTCGGCGCCGTGCAGAACGACGCCCGCTTCGTGCAGGCGCGCCAGGCCAACCTGTTCGGCACCGGCATCGGCTCGTTCAACGACCGCATGCGCGACACCATCCGCGGCGGCGGCTGCTGCGACTCCGGCAACGACCTGATCGCCCAGCAGGGCTTCGTCAGCGGGGCGTATTTCGACCCGAACGGCCAGTCGACCCAGACCCGCGACGATGCGCTGCGCCTGGCCGACCTGGTGCGCGTGACGCTGTCCGGCTCGCTGCGCAACTACAGCTTTACGGACCGCAACGGCGCGCTGCGCACGAATGCCCAGATCGACTATTTCGGCCAGCCGGCGGGCTATACCGGCCAGCCGTCCGAATCGATCAACTACATCCAGGCGCACGACAACCAGACCCTGTTCGACATCAACGCCTATCGCCTGCCGCAGTCGACCAGCCTGGCGGACCGCGTGCGCGTGCAGAACCTGGGCAATGCGATCAACATGCTGGCGCAGGGCATCCCGTTCTTCGAGGCCGGCCAGGAACTGCTGCGTTCGCGTTCGATGGACGCGAATGGCTACAACTCGGGCGACTGGTTCAATCGCCTGGACTACAGTTACCAGTCCAACAACTTCGCGGTCGGCCTTCCGCCAGCCGGCTCGAACCAGGCCAACTGGGCGATGATGACGCCGATCCTGACCAATCCGCTGATCAAGCCCGACACGCGCGCGATCCTGCAGGCCAAGGCCGGGTTCGAGGAGATGCTGCAGATCCGCCAGGACAGCTCGCTGTTCCGCCTGCGCACCGCCCAGGACGTGATCGACCGCCTGAAGTTCTATAACGTCGGCCCGAACCAGGTGCCGGGCGTGATCGCGATGGGCATCGACGGCAGCAACCCGGGCAGGTATGCCGGCGCGCAGTACAAGGCGGTGGTGGTGATGTTCAACGTCGACAAGGTCGCCAAGACTGTCGCCGTGCCCGAACTGAAAGGCCGCCAGCTGCAGCTGCACCGCGTCCAGCGCAACGGCGCCGACGAGGTGGTCAAGTCGTCGACCTTCGACAAGGCCAGCGGCAGCTTCACGATCCCGGCGCGCACCACGGCCGTGTTCGTGCAAAACGCCGGCGACTGATGCGGACAGGGGGGTGAGGCTGCGGCCAGCTCCTCTGACGCGCACGACAAAAGGCCGGGAGCGCTGCCCCGGCCTTTTTTTCGCCGTGGAAAGTCTGCCGGTCTTACTTCTGCGGCAAGTTGATGACGCCGTTGCCGTTGATGCGGTCGTTTTCCAGCGACTGCATGTTGGCGGTGCCGACGTTCCCTGTCCCGGCGCCCGCCGACTTCTTGCGCGGGATGTAGCTGCCGAGCGTGGTGGAGCTCGCGTCGGCGACGGTGTCGCCCTGTCTGGTCGGATCGGCGGCGCAGCCGGTTGTCAGGGCGGCGCAGGCGAGCACGGCCGAGGCGAGCGGGAACAGCAAACTTGGACGAATCATCGAATTCCTTTCTTGTACGACACGGGGTTGGAGTGTGTGCAGGTCAGTGACCGAGCCCGCCCGACAGCGCGGGCGCCTGGTTGGCGCCCGGGTTCAGAATCTGGCTCGGATCGATCTGGCCACCGCTCATCGTGGCCCCCGGATCGCCTTTGCGGCGTGGCAGCATGCTGCCGGTCGTCGTTTCGCGATCCGCGCGCGCGAGTCGCTGCTGCTGGCCGTCGGCATTCGGGGTCTGGGCGCAAGCTGCGAGCAGGCAAGTCGCAGCGGCGCAGATCGACAAGAACTTCATCATGGTCTTCACTCCTGTTAGGTAGAGGTAAACGCTGGGGAACTGCGTTATCCCAACCCAGCAATATAGAGCAGATCGTGCACCCCAAATGTATCCAATTTTCTCCATTTGCATTTTTTCATCAGTCTCATCCCCAGCCGATGCGCGTTGCATGAAAAAAGCCCGCGGGCCTTGCGGCGCGCGGGCTTTGAGAGATGGAGCGAAGCTTACAGCACGTCGCTCGCGAAGTCGGCCAGGCGCGAACGCTCGCCGCGCGCCAGGGTCACGTGGCCGCCATGGCTCCAGCTCTTGAAACGGTCGACCACGTAGGTCAGGCCGCTCGAGCCTTCGGTCAGGTAGGGCGTGTCGATCTGCGCGATGTTGCCCAGGCACAGGATCTTGGTGCCCGGACCGGCGCGCGTGACCAGCGTCTTCATCTGCTTGGGCGTGAGATTCTGCGCCTCGTCGATGATCAGGAACTTGTTCACGAAGGTACGGCCGCGCATGAAGTTGAGCGACTTGATCTTGATGCGCGAACGGATCAGGTCCTGGGTCGCGGCGCGGCCCCAGTCGCCGCCGTCGTTGTCCGACTTCATCAGCACTTCGAGGTTGTCGTCGAAAGCGCCCATCCACGGCGACATCTTTTCCTCTTCGGTGCCGGGCAGGAAGCCGATGTCCTCGCCGACCGGGACCGTCACGCGGGTGACGATGATCTCGTTGTAGACCTTGGTTTCCAGCACCTGCGCCAGGCCGGCGGCGAGCGCCAGCAGGGTCTTGCCGGTACCGGCCTGGCCCAGCAGCGAGACGAAATCGATCTCCGGGTTCATCAGGAGGTTCAAGGCGAAGTTCTGCTCGCGGTTGCGCGCAGTGATGCCCCAGACGTTGTTCTTGTTGCTGGAGTAGTCGCGCAGCGTCTGCAGCACGGCGGTCTTGCCGTTGATCTCACGCACCTGCGCGTACAGCGGCGCCTCGCCGTTTTTCGGCTCCATGAACACGAACTGGTTGACCATCAGGGTCGGGACCAGCGGACCGGTGACGCGGTAATAGGTCGAGGAATAGCCGCCGCGGATTTCCTGCCACGATTCCATGCCCTTGCCGTGCCTGGCCCAGAAGTCGTCCGGCAGCTGGACGATGCCCGAGTACAGCAGGTCGGTGTCTTCCAGCACGTGGTCGTTGAAGTAATCCTCGGCAGCCAGGCCGAGCGCGCGCGCCTTGATGCGCATGTTGATGTCTTTCGACACCAGTACGATCGCGCGGCCGGACTGGTCGGCTTCGAGTGCGCGCACCACGCCCAGGATCTGGTTGTCGGCCTTGCCCGAGGGCAGGCCTTCCGGCAGCGCCGCGCCGTTCAGGCGCGTCTGGAAGAACAGGCGCCCCTTGGCGTCCTTGTTGCCCAGCTTGGCCAGCGGGATGCCGACCTCGATCGCGTCGTCGTCGACGTTGGCGATCAGGGCGTCCAGCGTGCGCGACACCTGGCGCGCGTTGCGGGCGACTTCGGACATGCCCTTCTTGTGGTTGTCGAGCTCTTCCAGCGTCATCATCGGCAGGTAGACGTCGTGTTCCTCGAAGCGGAACAGCGAGGTCGGGTCATGCATCAGGACGTTGGTGTCGAGCACGAACATCTTGGCGCCGCCGGCACTGTCGGCCTTGCGGCTGGCCGGGGACTTGACGTTGACCTCGACCGGCTTGTGCTTGGCCGGATGCGGCTCGTTCATGTCGGTTTCGCGCAGCTTGGCGCGCAGTTTCTCTTCTTTGCCGTCTTTCCTGTTGGTTATGTCGGTGCGTGGCGGGGCAGGCAGCGTTGCCGGTGCGGCGACCGGCGTCTCTTCACGCGCCGGCGCTTCGGCCAGCAGGGCCGCCTTGGACTTGCGCGCGCGCGTGCTCTTGCTTGCAACGGCCGGGCCGCTGATCAGGTCTTCGACCTCGTCGTTTTGCGCCTTCGCGGCTGCGCGGACAGGCGTTTTGCCGGGTTCGGCTTGGGGGTAATCTTTTGCCAGCAGAATGGTTGCCGGCTTGGTCGGTATTTTTGGCAGTGGCATCAGGGTCTCAATCTAAAAGAAAGTCGGGAAGGACGCCGCTTGCGGAGCACACGCTCCGCCGGGCTGGACAGATGCAACTTTGAGGTGAGCTGCGCGGCGCGAACCGGTCCCGTGCGGGGACGCGGCCGGCGCCAGATTGGAGTGATGCTGATAGGTAAAACTGTGACTCAAAATAGTGGGAATAGTCTCGGCAACAGTTTGAAAACCGAGCCGTCTCGTCATACGACTCAAGAGTGGTTTTTCAGGAAATCGAGGATTTCCGTGACGTGATCGTTGACTTTCACGCCACGCCATTCTTTCACCACTTTGCCGTTAGCGTCAATGACAAACGTACTGCGCTCGACCCCCCTTACTTTTTTGCCGTACATGTTCTTCATCTTCATGACGTCGAACTGGTTGCACACCTGTTCCTCGGGGTCGGAGATGAGATCGAACGGCAGGCCGAGCTTGGACTTGAAGTTCTCGTGGGAGCGCAGCGAATCACGGCTGACACCGACCACCTGCACGCCGAGCGCGGTGAATTCGTCGTGGTGGTCGCGAAAGGCCATGGCTTCCGTGGTGCAGCCGGGCGTATTGTCCTTGGGGTAGAAATACAGCACCGTGTACTTCGCCGGGCGGCCGTCCAGCTCGAACGTCTGGTCGCCGGTCATGGCGGCGGTAAAGTTTGGTACGTGCGCGTCGGCGGCTTGTACGGCGGCAGCTGCTGCGGATAGGCTTTCGGCCACGGAATTCTCCTGTTCTAGACAGGCGGCCGAAGCCGCCTTCATGTTGTCGTATCGAGCACGACCAGTTCGCCTGACCGGCCGGGTACTTCGCCCCATTGCAGCGGATACGCCGGCAACGAAGCATGCTTTATCTTCTCATAATAGTCGGCCATCGAGGCGAGTTGATAGCCTTGTGCTTTCCAACCTGACAATAGCCGCTCGAATATGGGGGCGAGTTTTTGTCCTTCAAGCTCAGCATGCAGCGTGTAGACGTGATCGCGCGGATTGGCCGCCGTCAGCTTCAGCAGGTGATCGGCGATATTCGATTCGTCGATCGTGACGCCGTCGATCTCGCGCCCGAGCAGCTCGTCGAGCGTCGGCAGCGTGGTCGGCATCTGGATGTGCTGCAAGCCTTGCAGGCGATAGGGGCCGGCATCCGGGTCAAGCAGCGAGCCGTCGTCGTTGAGCAGCGCGCGGCCGTCGGAGGCATAGCGGTAGCCCATGCGGTCGTGGCGGGCGAACGCATGCGCGTTCATCTGCCAGCCGGCGGCGCCGTGGGTATGCGGCGCCTGGCCGAACACCTGGGCGTGGCGCGCTTCCGATTTCGCCATGATGGCGTCGGTCCAGGCGGGATCGCGTTTGGCGACGTTGTCCTGCCAGTAGACGTGGTCCCAGGTGTGGATGCCGACTTCGAAGCCGGCATCTTTGACGCCGCGCATTTCATCTGCAGTCTTCGCGCCGATGTCCGGCCCGGGCAGCAGCACGCCGTACATCAGCGTCTTCACGCCGTAGTGCTCGACCACCGAAGTGCGCGACACCTTCTTGAAAAAGCCCGGCCGCAGCGCGCGCCGCATCGCCCAGCCGGTGTGGTCCGGTCCGAGCGAAAACAGGAAGGTCGCGCCGGCGCCGTGCGACTTGAGCATGCGCGCCAGGTTGGGGACGCCTTCGCGGGTGCCGCGGTAGGTGTCGACGTCGATCTTGAGAACCAGCAGCGGCGCCAAGATCCGGCCCTTAGTCCATCAGCGCCTGGGCCGCGGCGACCTGGCCACGGTAGGCGTCGAAAATGCCGCGCAATGCGTCCGCCATCGAGGTGGTCGGGGCCCACACCAGATCGTTTTTCGTGTTGTCGATCTTCGGCACGCGGTTCTGCACGTCCTGGTAGCCGGCGCCGTAGTACGCGCCCGAGCTGGTCTCCACGATCTGCACCTTCCTGGCGCCTTCGGCGTATTCCGGGTACTCGGCGGCCAGTTTCAGCATCATGTCGGCCAGTTCGCGGATCGAATAATTGTTGCCCGGGTTGCCGATGTTGTAGATCTGGCCGGTGGCCTTGCCGTCCTTGTTCTCGATGATCTTCATCAGCGCGTCGATGCCGTCGTCGATGTAGGTAAAGGCACGCTTCTGGTGGCCGCCGTCGACCAGAGAAATCGTCTCGCCGCGCACGATGTGGCCGAAGAACTGCGTCAGCACGCGCGACGAACCTTCTTTCGGGGTGTGGATCGAGTCCAGGCCGGCGCCGACCCAGTTAAATGGTCGGAACAGCGTGAAGTTCAAGCCTTCCATGCCGTAGCCCCAGATCACGCGGTCCATCAGCTGCTTCGAGCAGGCGTAGATCCAGCGCGGCTTGTTGATGGGGCCGTACACCAGCTCGGAGTTTTCCGGGTCGAATTCGGCGTCATGGCTCATGCCATACACTTCCGAGGTCGACGGGAACACCAGGTGCTTGCCGTACTTGGCGGCCGAACGCACGATCGGCAGGTTGGCCTCGAAATCCAGCTCGAACACTTTCAACGGCTGCTTGACGTAGGTCGACGGCGTCGCGATCGCCACCAGCGGCAGGATCACGTCGCACTTCTTGACGTGGTACTCGACCCATTCCTTGTTGATCGTGATGTCGCCCTCGAAGAAGTGCATGCGCGGATGGCCCAGCAGGTCCGAGATGCGGTCGGTGCTCATGTCCATGCCGTAGACGTGCCAATCGGTCGTCTCGAGGATGCGCTTGGACAGGTGATGGCCGATAAAACCGTTGACGCCGAGGATGAGGACTTTTTTCATGATGAACTGGTGAATGCTGGGGAATAGGGTAAGCGCCTGCCGTGCCGGCTTGCTTATGGTTGCTTATACTTATGCTTATGCTTGCGTTTGTGCGAGTTGCGCCTGCAGTTCGGCCGGGGAGAGTCGCATGCCATTGGCCAGGAGGCTGTGGATGCGCAGCGCGCGGCCGTCGCCGCAGACGCCGAATATCGCATTATCCACCACCGCCAAGCCTGCTGGCAAACCTGGCAAGCTGCCGTGATGCAAACGCGCACGCTCGATCACGTAGCGATGCGGCCCGACGTCGGTAAAGGCGCCCGGGTAGGGCGGGGCGACCGCGCGGTGCAGGTTGTAGACGGCTCGCGCCGGCTGGGTCCAGTCGATACGGCCGTCTTCCGGCTTGCGCCCGCCGAAGTAGCCGCCCTGGGTCAGGTCGTTCGGGGTGCGCGGCGCGGTACCGGCCAGCAGGTCCGGCAGTACGCGGTACAGCGCCAGCTCGGCCGCCACCGTGACCTTGCCGAACACTTCGAAGGCGGTGTCGTCGGGCAGGATCGGCACCGCCTGCTGGGCCACGATGGCGCCGGCATCCGGCTTGACGGTCATCTCGTGCAGCGTGGCGCCGGTCTCGTGTTCGCCATGCAGCACCGCCCAGTTGGTCGGCGCGCGGCCGCGGTAGGCCGGCAACAGCGAACCGTGCATGTTGTAGGCCGGCGCCACGTCCAGGATCGCCTGCGGCAGCATGTGGCGGAAATAGAAGCTGAACATCAGGTCGGGCCGGGCGGCCTGCACCGCTTGCAGCAGGTCGGGCGACTTGCCGTCCTCCGGCGTGACATAGGGGATGCCCTCGGTCTCGCAGACCTGGATCACGGACTCGAACCAGATGTTCTCGGTGGCGCTGTCCTGGTGCGTGACGACCAGGGCGACGTCGACGCCCCCGGCCAGCAGCACTTTCAGGCAGCGCACGCCGACGTTGTGGTAGGCAAAGACGACGGCGCGTTTGCGGGGTTGGTTCATGGTTTCAATCATCATCTCGTTACTCTGCGCTTTTCCAGCGCGCTGATCTCGTCGGCTTCCTGCCCGGGCACGCCCTGCAGCACGGTCTGGATGACGTAGCGCGGGCGCGCGCGCACTTGCTGGTAGATGCGGCCGACGTATTCGCCGACCAGGCCGATGCCGAACAGGATCACGCCCATGAAGAAGAAGGCGATCGCGAACAGCGTGAACACGCCGTCGGCCTCGGCGCCGACGAACAGTCTGCGCAGCACCAGCAGCACCACCAGCGCCGCCGACGCCAGCGACAGCACCATGCCCATCAGCGAGAACAGCTGCAGCGGCACCAGCGAGAAGCCGGTCATCAGGTCGAAGTTCAGCCGGATCAGGCTGTACAGCGAGTATTTCGATTCGCCGGCCGCGCGCTCCTCGTGCTCGACGACGATCTCGGTCGGGCGGCGCGAAAATTTATAGGCCAGCGCCGGCACGAATGTGTTGACCTCGCCGCACTGGTTGACCAGGTCGATCACGTTGCGCCCGTAGGCGCGCAGCATGTTGCCCTGGTCGGTGATGTGGATGTTGGTGATCTTCTCGCGCAGCCGGTTCATGGCCTTGGACGCGTAGGTCCGCCAGGCCGAATCCTGGCGCTTGCGGCGGATCGAGCCGACGTAGTCGTAGCCTTCGCGCATCTTCTCGATCAGCTTGCCGATTTCTTCCGGCGGGTTCTGCAGGTCGGCGTCGAGCGTGATCGTGATGTCGCCGCGGGTCTGCTCGAAACCGGCCAGGATCGCCATGTGCTGGCCGTAGTTGCCGTTGAACAGCACCACGCGCGTGACGTCGGGGCGCTTGCGGTACTGCTCGGCCAGGATCGCCACCGAGTTGTCGCGGCTGCCGTCGTTGACGAAAATGATTTCGTAGGGCAGGCCCAGCTTGTCCATCGCCGGATACAGGCGCGCGAACAGGTTGGCCAGGCCGGCTTGTTCGTTATAGACCGGAATGACGACAGACACTTCCGGCTTGATTTCCATGAGCGTCATTGCGCCGGCGCCTCCGCCGTAAGGATCGCATTGACCGCCGCCACGACGCGCTCGACCTCGTCCTTCGTCATCGAATTGAACATCGGCAGGGTCACGGTCAGGCGGCCGATCTTTTCGGAGATCGGGAACATGCCTTCCTTGAAGCCGCGCTCGCGGTACAGCGTGAACAAGTGGATCGGCGCGTAGTGGTAGCCGGTGCCGATGTTGTGTTCCTTCTGCATGCGCGTCATGAAATCGGCGCGCGTGCCCGGGCCGCGGTCCGGCAGGATGATCTGGAACAGGTGGAAATTGCTGGTGTCGAAAGCCTGCAGCGGCAGCTGGGCGCCGGTGCGCGCCTCGAAATCGGGGCCGAAGCAATCGAAGTAGTGGCGCGCCAGCTCGGCGCGCTTGGCGGTGACCGCCTCCACGTGCTTCATCTGGCCCAGGCCGATCACGGCCAGGATGTCGCTCATGTTGTACTTGCCGCCCAGGACGTCGACGTCGATGCCGTCCACGCCGCTGCGCGTCACGCCCTGCAGGCGGTATTTTTCCGCCAGGCGTGCTTCTTCCAGGTTGTTCAGCACCAGGCAGCCGCCTTCGCCGGTGGTGATGTTCTTGTTGACCTGGAAGCTGAACGAGACCAGGTCGCCGAACGAACCGATGCGTTTTCCCTTCCACGTCGAACCCAGCGCCTGGGCCGCGTCCTCGATCACGCGCAGCTTGTGTTTGTCGGCGATGGCATACAGGCGGTCCATGTCGACCGGCAGGCCGGACAGGAACACCGGGATGATCGCGCGCGTGCGCGGGGTGATCGCGGCTTCCAGCTTGTCCAGGTCGATGTTGCGGGTGACCGGGTCGATGTCGGCGAACACCGGGGTCGCGCCGACTTCGATGATCACGTTGGCGGTGGCCGGCCAGGAAATCGGGGTGGTGATGACCTCGTCGCCCGGCTTGACGCCGGCGATGCGCAGGCCGATCTCCATCGTGCAGGTGCCCGAGTTGAAGGTGCGCACCGGGCGGCCGCCGAAGTACTCGGACAGCAGGGCTTCGAAGGCCGCGTTTTTCGGGCCGGTCGTGATCCAGCCGGAGCGCAGCACCTCGCCGACGGCGGCGATGGTCTCTTCGTCGATGGTGGGCCGGGTGAAGGGCAGGAAGGCAGAAGCGGTAGTCATGGGACGCTCGTCGTATTCTTTGGCGTTGTATTCTTGGTTGTCTCAGCGCGGTCGGCTGCGGCGGCAAGCGCGCATTGTAGCAGCGCGCGAGGGCGGCGCGGCCAGCCTTGCGCCGATGTCATCTTTCGTCCAGCCGGGTTCAAGAGCGTGCCAGCAGGGTCACGCCGACCAGGATCACGCCGATCGCCACCAGGCGCTGGACCGTGATCACCTCGCCCAGGAACAGCCAGGCGCCGACCGCCGAGACCACGTAGCCCATCGACAGCATCGGGTAGGCGACCGTCACGTCGGCGCGCGACAGGCCGACGATCCAGACGAATACCGAGATGACGTAGCAGGCCAGGCCGCCCAGGATCGGCAGCTGGGTGCCGACCTTGATCAGCGTCGGCAGCAGGTTGCTGGCGCTCAGGTGGATGGCGCCGCCCATGGCGTTGGTGCCGGCCTTGAGCAGCAGCTGGGCGCAGGCGTTGAGCAGCACGCCGCACAGGATGAAGCCGAATGTAGCGAGGTTCATGTTGGTGGTTCTGTTAATGGTTGACGATGACGGTGCGGCGCGAATCGCCCGCGACCACGCGCAGCGGCACGCCGGCGGCCTGCAGGCCGGCCACGAGCTCGGGGCGGATGATGGCGACGTCATGCACCCCTTGGGCGGCGTCGCGGCGCCACACCTCGATCCAGGCCGGAATGGTCGGGATCGAGAGCTCGGGCTGCTGCTGCAGGCCGAAGGTGAACTCGTCCCAGTAGTCGACCAGGGTCACGGTGCGGTTCAGGTAAAAGGTCAGCGATTGTTCGTAGATGCCGACCGAGAACACCTTGGTCTTCGGGTCCAGCGCGCCCGCGCGCGCCAGGGCCGGCAGCATCGTGGTGCCGGCGCGCGCCTGGGCGATCGGCTCGAAGCCGGACAGCATCAGCTCGGTGCCGGCAAAACCGGCGATCGCCAGCGCCAGCACGGTCAGGTCGCGCTGCATCTGGCGTGCGGTCAACAGGGCCAGGGCGCCGCCGATCAGCATCACTAGGCCGGCCGCCAGCACCCACGGCTGGTAGGCCGCGTACAGCGCGGTTTCGCCCGGGTGCTTGGCCAGTTCGAGCATGTTCGGCACCGTCACGAGCAGGGCCACGCCCAGCAGCGCCGTCAAGCCGGCGGTCAGCATGCGGCTGCGGCGGGTGCCGGCGTCCAGGTAGTTCGCGACCAGCAGCGCCACGCCCGGGAACACCGGCAGGATGTAGCCGGGCAGCTTGGAATTCGACTTGGTGAAGAACAGCACGATGACCGCCACCCACACCAGGGCCATGAGGCGCGGGCGGAATTGCTTGGCGCCTTCGCCGCGCGCGCCCAGCACCAGGCTCTGCACCAGCACGCCCAGCCAGGGCACGCTGCCGGCGGCGAGCAGGGCGAAGAAGATCCACCAGGCCGCCTCGCGGTGGTGTTCCTTGAGCAGGAAGCGCTCGAAGTGCTCGTGGATGAAGAAGAAATGCGGCTGCTCGGGGTTCTTCAGGCCGACCAGCACGAACCAGGGCGCGCCGATGACGAAGAACAGCAGCAGGCCTTTGCCGATGTGCAGCCGGGTCCAGATCTTCCAGTCGCGCGCCGCGACCGTGTAGACCACCAGCACGGCGCCCGGCAGCACGATGCCGATCAGGCCCTTGGCCAGCATCGACAGCGCCATGCCGGCCCAGCAGGCCAGCATCCAGTTGCGCTGTTCGGAGGGGGGGGCGTCGTCGCGCTGGGCGATCAGCAGGGCGCACAGCGCCAGCGTCATCATGCCGGAGACGCCCATGTCGAGCGAATCGATCTGGCTGCAGGCGACCCAGTAGAAGCACGAGCCCAGCACCAGCGCGGCGTAAAAGCCGACCCGCTCGCCGAACACGCGACGCCCCGCGTAGCCGGTCAGCAGCACGCCGAACAGGCCGCACAGCCCGGTCCACAGGCGCGCCTGCCACTCGCCCAGGCCGAACAGCTCGAAGGTGAGCGCGTTCATCCAGGTCTGCAGCGGCGGCTTCTCGAAGTATTTGATGCCGTTCAGGCGCGTGGTGATCCAGTCGCCGCTGGCGAACATCTCGCGCGCCATCTCGGCGTAGCGGCCTTCATCGGGCGGAACGAGGGTGCGTGCGCCCAGTGCGAACAGCAGGGCGACGATAAAAACGATCAGCAGGGTCCAGGCGAGTCTCTTGTTGCGGTACAGCTCGTTCATGCAGCGCCCGCACCTTCTGTACCGTCCGTACCGTCTTTGCCTTCGATGATCAGCGCGAGCGTGACCTTGCGGCCTTCGCCCATCAGGATGTTGTAGGTGCGGCAGGCGGCGTGGCTGTCCATGCTCTCGACGCCGATGCGCTGGCCCGACAGGCTGGCGATCAGGCGCGGATGCACGAAGCGCTGGCGTTCGCCGGTGCCGAGGATGACCACGTCCGGCTTGTCCACGGCGATCTGCTCGAAGTGCGCTGCGCTCAGGTCCTCGAAGCGCGTGACGGGCCAGGGACGCGGCGCGGTTTCAGGCATGACCAGCACGCTGTAGTCGAAGCGCTGGGCGTTGATCTCGACGCCGCTGCGGTCGTAGCCGGTGACGGTCTGGTATTTTTCGGTGCTGCTGGTATGGAGCTTCATGGTCGGAAGGCGAACGCGGGGTTGGCACGAGCCGCGTATTGTACCCCCGAATGGTGGCCAAGCCGCAGTCCGCTGCGCCGGGCGCGGCCGCGTCGTCGGGTTGCTTAATCGAGCCCGTTTGGGCAGAATGGAATTTTTCGCATCGCAACAAATACGTTGTAGCAGCGACCACAAGCCAGCCAGGGTGAGAATGCGACCGATTCTGAAATCGAACAAGCTCGACGACGTGTGCTACGAGATCCGCGGGCCGGCCCTGGACCAGGCGCGCCAGATGGAAGAGGACGGCCATAAGCTGATCAAGCTGAACATCGGCAACCTCGCCGTGTTCGGTTTCGACCCGCCCGACGAGATCGTCGGCGACATGATCCGCAACATGCACGGCGCCGCCGGCTACACCGATTCGAAGGGCATGTTCGCGCCGCGCAAGGCCGTCATGCACTACAGCCAGGAAAAGAAGATCGGCGGGGTCGGCATCGACGACATTTACCTGGGCAATGGCGCCTCGGAACTGATCGTGATGTGCATGCAGGGGCTGCTCAACGGCGGCGACGAGGTGCTGGTGCCGGCGCCCGACTACCCGCTGTGGACCGCGGCCGTCAGCCTGGCCGGCGGCAACCCGGTGCATTACGTATGCGACGAACAGGCCGGCTGGATGCCGGACATCGACGACATGCGCAAGAAGATCACGCCGAACACGCGCGCGATCGTGGTCATCAACCCGAACAACCCGACCGGCGCGCTGTACTCGCGCGACGTGCTGCTCGAGATCGTCGAGCTGGCGCGCCAGCACGGCCTGATCATCTACGCCGACGAGATCTACGACAAGACCCTGTACGACGGCGCCGAGCACCTCTCGATCGCCTCGCTGGCCGACGACGTGCTGTTCGTGACCCTCAACGGCCTGTCCAAGAATTACCGTTCGTGCGGCTACCGCGCCGGCTGGATGGTGGTATCCGGCGAGAAGCGCCATGCGAAAGGTTATATCGAAGGCCTGAACATGCTGGCTTCGATGCGCCTGTGCGCCAACGCGCCCGGCCAGTTCGCGATCCAGACCGCATTGGGCGGCTACCAGAGCATCGCCGACCTGGTGGCGCCCGGCGGCCGCCTGGCGCGCCAGCGCGACCTCGCCCACAAACTCCTGACCGATATCCCGGGCGTGTCCTGCGTCAAGCCAAAAGCGGCGCTGTACATGTTCCCCCGCCTCGACCCGAAGATCTACCCGATCGCCGATGACCAGCAATTCATCTGTGAGCTGTTGTCCGAGGAAAAAGTCCTGCTGGTGCAAGGCACCGGCTTCAACTGGCACAGCCCGGACCATTTCCGGCTCGTGTTCCTTCCGAATTCCGACGACCTGACGGATGCCTGCGGCCGTATCGCACGCTTCCTCGACGGCTACCGGCGCCGCCATGCGGTGCGCGCCTGAGTCATGGTTTGAGCAAATAACATATGAAACCCATCAAAGCAGGTTTATTGGGCATCGGCACCGTGGGCGCCGGTACCTTCCACGTCCTCCAGCGCAACCAGGAAGAAATCCGCCGCCGCGCCGGCCGCGGCATCGAGGTGACGATGGTCGCGGCGCGCAACCTCGAGCGCGCGCGCAAGGTCATCGCCGACAGCGGCCTCGGCGCCGAGGTCGAGGTCGTGGCCGATCCGTTCGCGGTCGTGAACAACCCCGACATCGACATCGTCGTCGAGCTGATCGGCGGCTACGAACTGGCGCGCGAGCTGGTGCTCAAGGCGATCGCCAACGGCAAGCACGTGGTCACCGCCAACAAGGCGCTGCTGGCCCTGCACGGCAACGAAATCTTCGCCGCCGCCCAGGAAAAGGGCGTGATGGTGGCGTTCGAGGCGGCGGTGGCCGGCGGCGTGCCGATCATCAAGGCGCTGCGCGAAGGCCTGAGCGCCAACCGCATCGAATCGGTGGCCGGCATCATCAACGGCACCACCAACTTCATCCTGTCCGAGATGCGCGACAAGGGCCTGGACTTCCCGACCGTGCTCAAGCAGGCGCAGGAACTCGGCTACGCCGAAGCCGACCCGACCTTCGACATCGAAGGCGTGGATGCCGCCCACAAGCTGACCATCATGGCCGCGATCGCGTTCGGCATCCCGATGCAGTTCGCCAGCGCGCACATCGAGGGCATCAGCCAGCTGCAGGCGGTCGACATCCGCTACGCCGAACAGCTCGGCTACCGCATCAAGCTGCTCGGCATCACCCGCCGCACCATGGTCGACGGCAGCGAGGGCATCGAACTGCGCGTGCACCCGACCCTGATCCCGCAGGCGCGCCTGATCGCCAACGTGGAAGGCGCGATGAACGCGGTGCTGGTGCAGGCCGACGCGGTCGGCGCCACGCTGTACTACGGCAAGGGCGCGGGCGCCGAGCCGACCGCATCGGCCGTGATCGCCGACCTGGTCGACGTGACCCGTTCGGCCACGGTCGATCCGTATTCGCGCGTGCCGCACCTGGCCTTCCAGCCGAGCGAACTGGCCGACCTGCCGATCCTGCCGATGGCCGAGATCCGCACCAGTTATTACCTGCGCGTGACCGTGAAGGACCAGCTGGGCGTGATGGCCGACCTGACCCGCATCCTGGCCGAAGCCGGCATCTCGATCGACGCCGTGCTGCAGAAGGAGCCGGGCGAGAAAGCGCTTACCGACATCATCATCATCACCCACCAGACGCGTGAAAAGTACGTCAACGCCGCGATCGACCGCATCGAGCAACTGTCGGCCGTGATGGGGAAGGTGGTGCGCATCCGTCTCGAGGGACTGAGCTGAGACATGGGCGGCACGCGGGTGCCGCCGATGTGGTCCTCATATGCCAGTCAGGCGCCGGCGCGGCGGCATCAACCAGTGGCCGAGGAATTCGTTGGCGAATTCGTCGACCGTCTGGCGCGGCGGCGCCGGCGCGTCCAGCGATGCCGTCGTGAGGGCGAGCAGATCGTGCTCGATCTTGTCGAACAGCGCATCAAGCGAGCTGCGCTGGTTGGAGGATGGATTGAAAGAATTCATCCGTAAATTCTACCTGCGCTGCAGTGCACAAAAGGACCGGCAGTGGGCCAGTTTGCGTTGGCTCAAGCCCCCTGGAAGACAGTCCCGGTTACTTCTTCAGCCCGTCTCGTAGTTGTGCTAGGGTCGCTTTCGGAGCAACGTTTTAAATGCGGTGGCTGATCTTGCTCGCTGAAGTATCGGAATCCGATGCTTGGCGTGCGGTCTGGCAACACAGGTTTCCAAGCTCCGAGTTGTGCTGTAGATTACGCCTCCATTGCAACCAACAAACGACGCCTTCATGAGCCAAGCGCAACGACCGAGCCAGTTTTCGCTGCTGACCCAGCGGCGTTTCGGCCCCTTCTTCTGGACTCAGTTCCTGGGCGCTTTCAACGACAACCTGTTCAAGAATGCGCTGCTGGTGGCGATCACGTTCGACGCCAGGAGCTGGACCGATGTCTCGCCGGCGCTGCTGAACCAGCTCATACCGGGGCTGTTCATCCTGCCCTACGTCGTGTTTTCCGCCATCGCCGGCCAGATCGCCGACAAGGTGGAGAAGGGCAGGCTGGCGCGCTGGGTCAAGCTGTTCGAGATCGCCATCATGGGCGTGGCCGCCGCCGGCTGGCTGAGCCATACGCTGTGGCTCCTGATCGCCGCCGTGGTCGGCATGGGCGTGCACTCGACCGTGTTCGGTCCGGTCAAATATGCTTATCTGCCGCAGCACCTGAAGGCAGAAGAACTCATCGGCGGCAACGGTGTGATCGAAATGGGGACCTTCGTCGGCATCCTGCTCGGGGAAGTGATCGGCGCGCTGCTGGCCGGCCAAGGCGAGGCCGGCGTGCACATGGTGGCCTTCGGCGCCTTGGGCGTCGCGCTGCTCGGCCTGGCGACCAGCTGGCGCATCCCGGCTTCGCCGGCGCCGGCACCTGGCCTGAAGATCAGCGCCAACTTCATCGCCGAGTCGGTGCGCAACCTGGCCTATTCGCGCCAGAACCGCACGGTGTTCCTGTCGATGCTCGGCAATTCCTGGTTCTGGTTTTATGGTGCGCTGGTGCTGTCGCAGTTCCCGCTGTATGCCAAGGATTACCTGCACGGCGACCACAGCGTGATCGTGCTGCTGCTGACCACGTTTTCGCTCGGCATCGGCGCCGGTTCCCTGCTGTGCGAGAAACTGTCCGGTCACAAGGTCGAGATCGGGCTGGTGCCGTTCGGCGCGATCGGACTGTCGCTGTTCGGCATCGATCTGTATGTCGCCAGCCTGCATTACGTGAACACGGCCCCGGTCGATGCCGCCAGCGTGCTGCACCAGGCCGGCAGCCTGCGCATCCTGGCCGACCTGCTGCTGCTGGGCGTCTTTGGCGGCCTGTTCATCGTGCCGCTGTTCGCGCTCATTCAAACCCGCTGCGACCCGGAGCACATGTCGCGTACGATTGCGGGCACCAATATCTTGAACGCCCTGTTCATGGTCGCAGCCGCCGGACTGGCCATGGTGCTGATCGGGCAGGGCTTTACGATCCCGCAAATCTTCCTCACCACTGCCTTGCTCAATGCCGTGGTGGCGATCTACATCTTCTCGCTGGTGCCGGAATTCCTGATGCGCTTCCTGGCCTGGCTGCTGATCCACACCATCCACCGCGTCTCGACCGTCGATGTCGAGCGCATCCCGGAAACGGGCCCGGCGGTGCTGGTGTGCAACCACGTCAGCTACGTCGACGCCATCGTCATCCTGGCCGCCAGCCCGCGCCCGATCCGCTTCGTGATGGACCACCGCATCTTCAACACGCCGGTCCTCGGTTTCATTTTCCGCACCGGCAAGGCGATCCCGATCGCCCCGGCGAAGGACGACCCGTGGCTGATGGAAAAAGCCTTCGTCGACATCGCGCACGCGCTGCACGACGGCGAACTGGTCTGCATTTTCCCGGAGGGCAAGCTGACCCGCACCGGCGAGCTCAACGAATTTCGCGGCGGCATCGCCAAGATCGTCGAGCGCAGCCAGGTGCCGGTGATCCCGATGGCGCTGTGCGGCCTGTGGGGCAGCGTGTTTTCGCGCGGCCCGTCCAACGTCTTCGAGCGCTCGTTCGCGCGCGGCTGGCGCTCGCGCCTGGCGCTGGCGGTCGGGCGTCCGGTCCCGCCGCAGCAGGTGACGCCGGAGTTCTTGCAGGAACAGGTACTGGCGCTGCGCGGCGAGTGGAAGTGATCAGCAAAAGCAGGCATGCTGCATGACAAAAGGGCTAGTCATCCCGGCCGCCTCTGTTATAATTGCAGGCCGAGTCGGGGCGTAGCGCAGCCTGGTAGCGTACGTGCATGGGGTGCACGTGGTCGGAGGTTCGAATCCTCTCGCCCCGACCAATAGAATCTGAATGAGGCCAGCTTTCGAGCTGGCCTTTTTCGTTTGCGGCGTCCCGTGCCGCTCAGCGGTCTTCCGGATGCAAGCGCCGCTCGGGCGGATCGCCTTCCTCGAAGCCGGCGACGAACACCAGCAGCAGGTCGTTGGCCACTTTCTGGTCGCCCGCTTCCAGCAAGCTGTTCGCCATTTTCGACAGCGCGGCCGCGTCGGCCTTGCCGTGCGTGGTATCGATTGCGCGTCGCGTGACTTTGCCAAGCTCGAACAGCAGCTCGGCAACCGTGTTATTCCCTCTTTCGCTCATTTCGTTTCCTTGTATTCGGGTGCGTGGCGTCACGCTAAGCACTGTGCACGGCGCAGCGCCGACCGGCAGAGCGGCCCAGTGTAAGAGCCCGTTGACATTATGGCAAATTAACCGTGTCGGTGTGCGTTCGTTGCCGATCGAGTCGGACTAGGACTACAAAGCAACGACATCATTGCGTACATGCAATTTTGAACGCCGGTGCTATTATTTCCCATTGGTAATAATAATTACGGCGCCGCCAACTCGACGCGCTGAACTCATCATGATCACCTTCGACGATATCTGCCAGTGGCGATTTCGCATTTTCACCTCGCTGATGTCGACGGTGCGCACCGTTGCACTCGTCGCCGCGGTGCCCAGCGCCGCGCTTGCGATCCACCATGGCGTTCCGGCAGTGGCGTTGATGGACGTCATCGCCATGGCGTGGATCCTTGCGATTTCCCGGCTGGAACAGTGGTCGCATCGGGTGCGTGTGTGGAACTTCCTGGCGATGCTGTTCGGTGTCGCAAGCGGATCGATGATCAGCGTCGGGGCGCTCGGCTTGTGCTACCTGATGGGCCTGCCCATCATGGCGGTGATCCTGCTCGGCATGCGCGAGGCGTTCGCCATGCTGGCGCTCAGCGCGGCGTCGATGATGGTGCTCGGCTTGAGCGGCCACAGCGACCTGGCCGTCGCCGATTTCGCCAAGGACTCGCTGGCAGGGGTCGGCATTTTCACGCTGAATTTCACCTGCGTGGGCGTTTTCATCACGCTTTCCTGCGGAACCTTGCTGAAAGGTCTGTCGAAGTCCCTCAACGACGTACGCGGCTTTGCCGGCTCGCTCGAAGAAGGGCAAGCGGCGCTGCACGCGGCCAACGGCGAACTGGGCCTGACCTCGGCCGCGCTGGCCAGCCTGAACGACATGGTCCTGATCGTCAAGGTGGCAGAGGGCAGCACCCAGCCGATCATCTTTGCCAACGCCGCCTTCGAGCGCCACAGCGGTTATCGCGCCGACGAGATCGTCGGCCACAGCATGCGCGTGCTGCATGGCCCCGACACCGATCCGGCCGCCGTCGAGCTGCTGGTGGACGCCATGGCGCGCCGCGCACCGGTGCGCACGCAACTGATGAACTACACCAAGGCCGGCACGCCGTGCTGGGTCGAAGTGGAGATGGTGCCGTTCGCCAGCGAAGGTGGACCGATCACGCACTGGGTGGTGGTCGGCCGCGACATCACCGAGCAGCGCCGTTCCGCCGAAGCGATCCGCCAGCTGGCCTTCTTCGACGTGTTGACCGGCCTGCCGAACCGGCGCCTGTTGATGGACCGCCTGAACGTCATGGTCGCGGATGCGCATGCCGGCAACGGCCTCGGCGCGCTGCTGTACCTCGACCTCGACAACTTCAAGAGCGTCAACGATGCGCGCGGCCACGCCACCGGCGACGCGCTGCTCAAGCACGTGGCCGCCCGCCTGAGCGCCACCGTGCGCAAGTGCGACACCGTGGCGCGTCTGGGCGGCGACGAGTTCGTCGTGCTGCTCCAGGACTTGGGCACGGACAGCGCCGCCGCCACCGCCGCCGCGCTGGCGCTGGCCGGGCAGGTGGGCGCCGCGCTCACGCACCCGGTCGAGATTGACGGCCAGACCTACCAGTCGTCCGGCAGCATCGGCGTGGCCCTGCCGGTGCGTCCGACCCATACCGTGCAGGACCTGCTGCGCGAAGCCGATACGGCGATGTACCACGCCAAATCGGCCGGCCGCAACGGCGTGGCCCTGTTCGAGACGACCATGCTGGCCGAGGCGGAGAATACCCTGACGCTGGAGCGCGACCTGGCCCATGCGGTGGACAAGGGCCAGCTGGCGCTGCACCTGCAGCTGCAGGTCGGCCGCGACGGCGCGCCGATCGGCGCCGAGGTGCTGCTGCGCTGGCGCCGCGCCGACGGCGTGCTGCTGCCGCCCGACGTCTTCATCCCCGTGGCCGAGGCGAGCGGGCTGATCGTGCCGATCGGCGCCTGGGTGCTGCGCCAGTCGCTCAAGGCATGGCTGGAGCTGGAGCGCATCGGCTATCCCTTGCCGCTCTCGATCAACGTCAGCCCGCGCCAGTTCCGCGAGCCGGACTTCGTGGCGACGGTGCGCGCCGCGTTGATGGAGACCGGCGTGCCGCCGGACCAGCTGATCCTCGAAGTGACCGAGGGCCTGCTGGTCGACGACCTGGACGAGACCGCCGCGCGCATGCGCGAGCTGGCGCAGCTGGGCGTGCGCTTCTCGATCGACGACTTCGGCACCGGGTATTCGAACCTGGCCTACCTGCGCAAGATGCCGCTGTACGAGCTCAAGATCGACAGGAGCTTCCTGCGCGACACGCCGCACGATATCAACGGCACCGCCATCGTGCAGTCGATCCTGGCGATGGCCGGCCACCTCGGACTGCGCGTCATGGCCGAAGGCGTCGAGACGGCGGCGCAGGCGCGCTTCCTGGAAGCGAACGGCGCCCCCTGCATGCAAGGTTACCTGTTCGGCCGGCCGATGCCGCTGGACGCCCTGATCGACCGCTTGGCCGAGCACAAGGCGCCTCGGATGGCGCCCAGCCTGGAGCCTGAGCTGGCGGTCTGAATTCGGCGTTCAATGCGATATTCTGTGCAATGCCTAACACGGTAAAATCGCGAAAATCTGCATAATCGGTCCATGGCCAAGAAAAAGCTTTTCGACCGTGCCGCGCCGGAAGCGCGTCTAGACCTGCTCACCCTGCTGCGCAATCGCAAGATGGCGCGCAGTCCACACGCCTACGTCAGGGGCGCCACGACGCGCTTCTACGACTGGCTGTCGGAATTCGGCGCCGAGGCGATCCCGTCCGGGCCGCCGATCTGGATCTGCGGCGATTGCCACCTCGGCAACCTCGGACCGGTCGCCGACGCCAATGGCGCGGTCGACATCCAGCTGCGCGACTTCGACCAGACCGTCATCGGCAATCCGGCGCACGACCTGATCCGCCTGGGACTGTCGCTGGCATCGGCCGCGCGCGGCTCCAACCTCTCGGGCAAGACCACGTCGACGATGCTGGAACAGCTGGTGGTCGGTTATGCCAGCGCGTTCGCCGGCGACACCGAAACGCCGGTGCGCATCCCGAAGCCGGACCCGGTGCGCATCGTCCTGAAAAGTGCGATGGCGCGTTCCTTCAAGCACCTGCGCGCGGAGCGAACCGAAGGGGAGCGCGAACACCTGCCGCTGGGACGCCGCTTCTGGCCGCTCGAGCCGGCCGAGCTGGACGATATCCGTGCGCTGTGCGAACAGGATGCGCTGCGCCACCTGGTGACCTCGCTCAAGCATCGTCCCGACGACGCCACGATCCACATGCTGGACGCCGCCTACTGGGTCAAGGGCTGCAGCTCGCTGGGCAAGCTGCGCTACGCCGTCCTGCTCGAAATCGACAGCGATGCCGCGCGCCGCGACGATTTCTGCCTGATCGACATCAAGGAGGCGTCGCGCGCCGCGGCGCCGCGCGACAAGGCATTCACGATGCCGCGCGATAACGGCGAACGGGTCGTCACGGGCGCGCGCGCGCTCTCGCCCTACCTCGGCGAGCGCATGTTCGCCACCCGCGTCGCCGGCCATGCGGCGTTCGTGCGTGAACTGCTGCCGCAGGACCTCAAGATCGATATCGAATCGCTGAGCGCGACCGAGGCGGGGGCTGTCGCGCTGTACCTGGCCTCGGTGCTCGGACGCGCCCATGCGCGCCAGATGGATGCGGCCACGCAGCGCCGCTGGGCGACCGAATTGCGGCGTAACTACACCAAGAGCCTGGACGCGCCGTCCTGGCTATGGCGCAGCGTGGTCGACCTGCTCGGCAACCATGAAGTCGGCTACCTCGAGCATTGCCGCCGACAGGGCGCCTGCGAACTCGCGGTCGACGGCGAGCCGGCCTGAGCGGCTGGCTGGTTGCGGCTAGGCCTGCGTGCGCAGCGTCTCGATGAAGCGTGCGATCGGCATCGGCCGGTAGAAAAGATGTCCCTGCATGACCAGGCAGCCATTCGCATGCAGATAGCGCGCCTGGATGTCGGTCTCGACGCCTTCCGCAATCAGGTTCAGACGCAGGCCGCGCGCAATCGAGATGATCGCGAGCACCACCGGGTAATGGCCCGCCGCGTCATGGATCTCGCGCACGAAGGAATGATCGATCTTGATGGTGCGAACCGGAAAACGATGCAGGTAAGCCAGCGACGAATAGCCGGTGCCGAAATCGTCGATCGCAACCGAAATGCCCAGTGCGGCCAGCTTGTTGAGCTGTTCGATCGCGTGCTGCGGATCGCGCAGGCATACGTTTTCGGTGATGTCGACCTCGATCTGGCCGGGCTGCACGGCGTGACACAGCAGATTGTTTTGCAGCCTGTCGAGAAAATCGGCACGTCCCAGGTATTGCGGCGACAAATTCACGGACAATTTGAAGCCGGCCGGGCCGATGCCGCTCCATTGCGACATGTCGCGGCACAGCGCACCGATCATCCAGTCGGTGATCGGCAGCATCAAACCGTGTTCTTCGGCGAACGGAATGAATTCAGCCGGCGGCACCACGCCGCGCGAAGGGTGGTTCCAGCGCAGCAGGGCTTCCGCGCCGATCACGGCGCCGCTCATTGTGTCCACCTGCGGCTGATAATGGATTTCGAATTCTTCCCGTTCCAGCGCCTTGCGCAGGCTTTGTTCGAGCGCGACCTTTTGATGCGACAAGTCCTGCATCGCCGGGTCGTAGAACATCGAGCCATTCTTGCCCTGGTCCTTGACCTGGTACATGGCGATATCGGCGTTGCGCAATAACTCGTCGATCGACTGGCCATCGCGCGGATACACCGCAATGCCGATCGACGCGGAAATATGGACTTCGTGGCCGTCGAGGTTGAATGGACGATGCAGGCGCTCGAGGACTTTCTCGGCCGTCACATGGGCATCGTCCAGGGTGCGCAATTCGGGCAGGACGACCGTGAATTCGTCGCCGCCAAGACGCGCCAGGGTGTCGCTCTCGCGCAAGCATTCCTTCAGCCGTGCCGCGACTTGCTGCAGCAATTCGTCGCCCATGACGTGGCCGAGATTATCGTTGACGAGCTTGAATCGGTCGAGGTCGATGAACATGACCGCCAGTTCCCTATCGCAGCGCTTTGCCTGAATCATCGCCAAGCCGAGCCGATCCTTGAAAAGCGTGCGGTTCGGCAGGTCGGTCAAGGGATCGTGATAGGCCTGGTGGTAGATCAGTTCCTCGGCCTGCTTGCGCTCGGTGACGTCGCGCGCGACGCCATACGTGCCCATGAAGCGAGCCTGGCGCGACTGGCGGCCGGGGGCATGCATCCCGGTCGCGTTCAGGGAAATCGTCACCACGTCGGTGTTGAAGCGGCGCGCCTTGTTCCTGTGGACGCCGCATTTCACGCGCAATTCGACATTGCGCGATGCGCGTTCGTCCGCGCGCCGCTCGTTGAACACGCGGTGCGCCCGCTCCAGGTCCGCCTCGACCACCACCTTGGAATAATGCTGGCCAATCAGCTCTTCCCTGGTATAGCCCAGCAATTGGCAGGTGCGGTCATTCACGAACGTGAAATGACTTTCGGAATTCAATGTATAGATGATGTCCGGCGATGAATCGACCAGATAGCGATACATCTTTTCCGAGTTTTGCAGCTGATCCGCCATCGTCCGATTCGCCCTGGCCAAGGCGCGTTGCTTGAGCGCATTGCTCACGGTATTGAGCACTTCCTCGTGGCTGTAAGGTTTACGCACGTAGTCATGCGCACCGCCGCGCAGGGCGCCGATGGCCGAATCGATATCCGTCTTTCCGCTGATGACAATGACATCGGTGTCGATATTGCGCTCCCCGATGTAGGCCATGACGTCATGCCCATCGATATCCTCGAGGCCCAGGTCGAGCAGCATCAGGTCGAAGGACTGGGTTGCCAGATGACTGATCGCTTCGCCGCCATTCAAGGACACCGTCAGCTGGAAACCGCGGTCGCGAAGCAATTCATACAGCGAGGTCAGGGCATTGACTTCGTCGTCGACCAGAAGAAGCCGGTATTCCTCACTGTCCGCTTTGAATGACCGATTGACGTCGGAAAGAATTGCAACGTGGTCGTTATTTACGGGAACGTCAAATCGGAATGTGGTCATCGAAAAGATACGGTAAAGCTTTTGACATCAGCGGTAATCCGCTGGATATCGACACAGCAGAAGCGGGGAAAGCGCAATCTATTTCGCAGGAAAGACCGGACACATCAAACGTTCGAGGCTATCTCTGACGTTTATATCCTGTTAATTCATGAATATGTATTGACGTAGCGGATGGAAAACATCTGATCCGGCGGCGCTCTTTCTGGCGCGTTTGGTAATGATTATGATATTTCTGATTTGTGTAAGAAACAACCGCAGCCGCGCTATTTTTTGGAAAAAAAGATGGTGCGGCGCCACGTTCCAAAAGGTGAACGGGGTTGACAACTGCGGCGAGGATGTGCGACGGCGCGCGATCGGCTGGCGATATCCGTCGGGAACCGCGCGACGGAAGGGCGCGGCGGCGCACGGTTCGTGAGCGCCGCCGTGGGCGTGGTCAGTAGTGCGGCGTCGGCTGAAAATAGGCCGGCTGGTCGATATCCGCGATGAGCCCGGGTTGGCGCGGGGTCCAGCCCAGCACCGACCGCGTCCGTGCGCTCGATGCCGGGCCATTCCCGCCAACAAATATCGCCAGGCCGCCGAAATGCGCCGCCGCCTCGTCATCCGATAGCGACCTGGCCGGTACGCCAAGCTGGCGTCCGAGCGCCTCGGCGATCAGCCTGAACGGCACGCCTTCTTCCGCGATGGCGTGGAACGATTCGTTGCGCCCGCCGTGTTCGAGCGCAAGACGGAATACGCGCGCAGCGTCCAGCCGGTGCCCGGCAGGCCACAGGTTCTGGCCATCGCCGATATACGCCGACACGCCTTTTTCGCGTGCGACGGCCGCCAGCATGGGAATGAAACCATGGCGTTCGCCGCTGCCGTGCGTGGAGCGCGGCAGCCTCACCACGGATGCGTGCAGTCCGCGTTCGGCCAGCGCAAATGCGGTCTGCTCGGACGCCCGCGGGAAGGCGGGGTCGACCGGCGGCCTGGCGTCTTCGGTGAACGTCACGCCGGGCGGCGTCAGCAGCACGCCGCTGGTGACGACGATCGGCCGGGTCGACCCGGCGCAGACCTCGCCGAAGATCTCGATGGCCTGGCGGTCTTCCTCGGCCAATTCGGCGATGCGCGCGAGGTCGAGGCCGAAAGCGGTATGGATGATGCCGTCGGCATCGCCGGCGCCCTTACGCAGCACCGCCAGATCGCTCAGCGACCCGAGCAAGGGCGTGCCGCCGGCGGCCGCGAACGCCTGCGCATTCTGTTGCGAACGCACCAGCCCGACGACCGAATGACCGGCGCCGAGCAGTTCGCGCGTGATGGCTGAGCCGACCCAGCCGTTTGCTCCCGTCAAAAACACTCGCATGGTATCTCCTTCATGATGGTGGGATGAACGCGATGTCAGTGACTGACATTGCGGTGGGTCGAGTATAATCACGATGTCAGTGACTGACAACAGGAGATTGAAGTGGCGAAGAGCGAAGGCGACGCGCGCAGCCGGCTGCAGCAGGCTGCGCTGGATCTGTTTCGCGAAAAAGGGTACGAACAAACGACGGCAGCGGAGATCGCGGCGCGCGCTGGGGTGACCGAGCGCACTTTCTTCCGGCAATTTCCAGACAAGCGAGAAGTCCTGTTCGATGGCGAGCCCATCCTGCGGGCGGCGCTGGTCGAGGCGATCGCCGCGGTGCCCCCTGCATCCGGGCCGCTCGACACCTTGTTTCATGCGTTCCACGGCGTGCAGACGCTGCTGGAGGGAAACCGGCCGTTCGCGAAGCCGCGGCATGACATCATTTTCAGCACGCCTGCCTTGTACGAACGCGAACTGGCCAAGCTGGCCGCCTTGACCGACGCCCTGGCCGAGGCGCTGGTGGCGCGCGGCGTGGGCGGGCTGCAGGCGGTACTTGCAGCGCGCACCGGCATGGCGGCGTTCGTACACGCCACCGTCGCCTGGCTCGAAGACGATAGCATTGGGCTGGGGCGCCGGCTCGACGACGCCTACCGCGAACTGAAGGCGATGTGTGCCTGAACAGGCGCCTGAAATCGTCCGTTAGTGCATTGCATTTCCTCAATTTTGTTCCAGACTGAACGAAGTTTCTGGCAACTCGTCGATATAACTCAACAGTTCGCACTCGCAGCGACTTGCTGAGCCCATCCTCCATAGATAGATTGTCGCTGCCGTCGAGTCCGCTTATCGCAAGCGGCCAGGCGCATCGCCATCGACGGCGGCACGCTGACGGCGTTCGAGGGCACGACCTTGGCCGGCTACACCACACCAGCTGTTCCGCGGTTTGTCCGGCGCCGCCAACAAAGCGCGTAATAACCTGGGCAACAACGTGGGCAACAACGTGGGCAACAACGTAGGCAACAACGCGTAGGCTTGCAATACAGCCCGGGTCAGCCAGCGCTGACATCGAGTTTCTCGGTGTCGGGCCACGCTTCGTCGGCGATATCGATGCGCGGTCGGGCCGGCTGCAGCAGGCTGGCCACTGCCTCCAGCACGCGCTCCGGCGCGACCCCGACCAGGCAGGCGTGATGCCCGGCCGGGCAGCTGCTCTTGAAGCAGAAGCGGCACGGCACGTCCTGGAACAGCACCCGGTTGCGCACGTGCCAGGGCGTGTGCTGTGGATTGGTGAGCGCATACAGGTCGACCAGCGGCGTGCCCACGGCCGCCGCGATGTGGGCCGGCCCGGTGTTGTTCGTGACGGCGACCGTGGCCATGCGCAGCAGGGCGCCCAGCTGGCCGAGATCGAGCCGGCCGGCCAGCGAATGCGTCGGCATGCCGCAGGCGGCGCGGATGCCTTCGACCAGCTCGACCTCGGCACTGCTGCCGGTCAGTACCATCGGCAGCCCGGTGCCGCGCGCCAGCAGGCGGATCGACGCCGCCCAGGCATCGGCCGGATAGCGGCGCGAGGCCGCGCTGGCGCCCGGATGCAGCAGCAGCCAGCGCTGGCCGGGCGCGATGCCCAGCGAACGCAGCCGGGCCTGCGCCGCTTCGGCGTCGCCAGGGCGCGGCGCGAACGACAAGCCGATGTCGGGAGTGCGGCAACCGACTTTCCTGACCAGGTCGAGCTGGCGCTGCACTTCGTGGCGCACCATGCTGGCAGGCTCCGGCTCCTCCACCCAGTCGCTCAGCAGGGCATACGGATTTTCGCGGCAGTGCGCGAGCCGCAGCGGGATACCGGCCTGGTGGCACAGTAGCGCAGCCGGCAAGGCGCTTTGCGTGTAGGCGGTAAAGATGACGGCGGCATCGAAGCGGTGTGCGGCCAGCGTCGCCGCCATGTTCGCCGCCATGCCTGCGTCCGTCGCGTCCGCCGCCTGAGACGCCTCCGCTGGCCGATCGCCGGCCTTCATCCATGGCGCCTGGTACACGATGACGTCGTCGAGTTCGGGGATGAACGGCGCGGCCGCGGCGCCGGACGGCGAGCCGAGCAGGGTCAGCGACCGGTCCGGCGCGCCCTCGCGTAGCGCGCGCAAAGCGGGCGTGCACATCAGCACGTCGCCGAGCGAGTCGAGGCGCACGCACAGGATCTTGCGCGCCGCTTGCCAGGCGGGGGTCAGGCATGGACTCACGAGCGGACTCGCGAGCGCACTCATGCCGTTGCTCATGCCCGGACGCATGCGCGCGCTCATGCCTGTTCTCCATGGCTGGCGATCAGCACCGCCGCCGCATACAGGTCGGGCGCCATGCGCGTCGGGACGCGGCGCGGGCCGAGCCGCCATTCGGTCTCGTTGCCGTTGTCGAGCAGCACGGTGCGGCAGCCGGCGCGATTGCCGGCTTCGACGTCGTGCAGGATGTCGCCGATCATCCACGAGGCGCGCAGGTCGATACCGTGGTCGAGCGCGGCCTGCAGCAACAGGCCGGGCTTGGGCTTGCGGCAGTGGCAGTCGCCGGCGTAGGGCGCCACCTTGCCTTCCGGGTGGTGCGGACAATAGTAGAACCCCGCCAGCGTCAGCTCCTCGCGGAACAACAGGTCCTGCAGCCGGTCGTGCACCGCCTCCATGGCCGATTCCCGGAAGCGGCCGAGGGCGATCCCGGCCTGGTTGGTGATGACGAACAGGCGGTAGTCGAGCCGCGCCAGCAGGCGTAATGCGGGCGCGGCGCCGCTGCTGAGCAGGATGCGGCGCGGCTCGACGTTGTACGGGATGTCGTCGACCAGCGTGCCGTCCTTGTCGATGAAGACTGCTTTCATAGGCGGTCGCGCGACTCAGGGCCAGGAGGGTTCCTGCATCGGCAGGACGGTCAGTTCGGGGATGACGGTCTCGCGCGGCAGCAACAGCACCTGGACGATCGCCCGCGCCACGTTGACCGGGTCCTGCAGCCGGGCGGCGTCGAGGTCGGGAAAGCGCTCGAGCAGGAATGGGGTGCGCATGCCGCCGGCGACGACCGCGGTGACGCGGATGCCGTGGGGGCGCAGTTCGGCGTGCAGCGCGTGCGACAGCCCGAGCAGGCCCCATTTGCTGGCGTGGTAGGCGCTGGCGTTGGGCCAGGCGCGCTTGGCGGCGGTGGAGGCGATGTTGACGATGTCGCCGCCGCCGGTGCCGCCGTTGGCGCTGCGGCTGCGCATGTGGCCGGCCGCGGCCCTGGACAGCAGGAAGGGCCCGTTCAGGTTGGTGCCGATCACGCGCAGCCAGTCCTGCTCGGACAGCGCGTCGATCGGCAGCGTGACGTCGGTGCCGGCGTTGTTGACCAGGATGTCCAGGCCGCCCATGTGCGCGAGGCATTCGTCGACCGCGGCGCGGACCGCGGCGGCATCGCCGACGTCGAAGGCCAGGCCGTGCGCGCGCACGCCGCGCTCGCGCAGGCACGTGATGCGCGCCTGCAGGGCCTCGGCGCGCAGATCGGCGGCCACGATGTGGGCGCCGGCAGCTGCGAGGACGTCGGTCAGCGCGGCGCCCAGGCCGCTGGCTGCGCCGGTGACGAAGGCGACCTTGTCCGCCAGGCTGGGCGAGGCAGGGGCTGCGGTGACGGCGGTGGATGCGGCGGCGGCGTCGGGACTGTCGGCAAAGCGATCGGCCATGAGGGCTCCTAGGATTGGGTCAGGTCGATGAAAAAGGGGCTGCGCGCCTCGTCCAGCACGGCGCCGTAGACCGCGGCGACCTGCTGGGCGACGGTGCGCCAGGTGTAGTGGCGGTAGGCGCGCCGCAGGCCGGCTTCGCCCATGCTGCGCGCGAGCCGAGGGTTGGCGTACAGCGTGGCGAGGCGGGCCGCGACCGCCTGCGGGTCGCGCGACGGCACCAGGAAACCGGTGCCGCCGTCGACCACGGTGCTCTTGATGCCGCCCACTTCGGACCCGATCACGGGGCGCGCGCAGGCCATGGCTTCGACCGGCGTGATGCCGAAGGGCTCGTACCAGGGCGTGGTCACGAAGACGTCGGCGGCGCCGTAGCAGTGGCGCAGCGCGGCGCGCGGCTGCTGGCCGAGGAAGTGCACGTGTTCGCCGATGCCCAGCGTGTCCGCGAGCGCACGCAGGCGCGCCAGTTCCAGTCCCTGGCGGCCATCCGCATGCACCTCGCCGCCTGCCACCAGCAGCTGCGCGTCGATGGCGTGCAGGCTGCGCAGCAGGGCGGTGGCCTGGATGACGGTGTCGACGCCCTTGCGCGGCACGATGCGGCCGAGCTGCAGCACGGTGAAGCGCCCGGGCGCGACGCCGAGCATGCGGCGCGCCTCGGCCTGCTCGGCCGGCCATAGCTCTGCGGGGTCGAAGCCGCACGGCGCGACGTCGATGCGCTCTGGGCTGGCGCCGTACAGCTGCTCCATGTCCTGCCGGTCCTGCGCGCATTCGGCGATGATGCGGTCGGCCTGGCGCATCAGCAGGCTCTCGATGCGCACGCGCGCGGGCGGGAAGGCATCGGCCGCGCCCTGGGCCAGGCGGCGCACCTGGCCGAGGGCGTGGAAGGTGATGACGAAGGGAATGCCGAGCGCCTGCTTGAGGTGCTGGGCGACCATGCCCGACATGAAGAAATTGGCGTGGACGATGTCATAGGCCGCCTCCTGGCGGCGCGCAAAGCGCGTGGCGAAGCGGGCGAACGCCCTGACGTGGGGCAGCATCTGCTCCTTGGGCACGAAGTGCGCCGGTCCGGCCGGCACGTTGACCACGCGCAGGTTCTCGCGCCAGCGCACCAGCTGCTTCTGGCCGGCCGCGTCGCGCCGGGTGAACACGTCCACGCCGTAGCCGGCCAGCGCCAGTTCGCGCGCGAGGTGGGCGACGTAGACGTTCTGGCCGCCGCAGTCGATGCTGCCGGGCGCTGCGAGCGGCGAGGCGTGGTCGCTGATGAGGGCGATCCGGCGCAAGGCGTGGACACGCGTGTCGGGCAGCACTTGGTCGTTGAGTTTCATGTGGGTTCCTGCTAGCGGGTGACGTCACGCAGCGCGGCGTCCCAGTCGGCGCTGAAGCGGCCGATGGAGAAGCGCTCGAGCGCGGTGCGGCGCGCGTTGGCCCCCAGCCGGCGCGCCAGGGCGGCATCGCGCAGCAGGGCCTGCATCGGCGCCAGCAGCTGGCCGGGATCGAGGGCCGCAAAACCGGATTCGCCGTCGCGCACGACGCTCGCCATCTCGGTGGTCGCCAGCGCGACGACCGGCATCCCGGCCATCATGGCCTCGAGGGTGGACAGGCTGAGGCTGGAATAGCGGATCGGACTGAACAGGAAGCGGTAGCGCGCCGCGAAGGCCGGCAGCTGCGGATGCGCGAGCTCGCCGATGCCGCCCAGCGCGCCGCTGTCCATGCCGAGCAGGTCGAGCGGCGCCTGCGTGCGCAGCTGGGCGAACAGGTCGGCGCCCATGCGCCGCCCGCGCCGCGCCAAGTGGTTGGTGATCGTCAATCCGCGTTCGAGTTCGCCGCTGTAGCGCACGCCGGCCGGCAGCATGACCCCGTGCTCGATCACGCGCGTGGGCGTCGCGCCGCTGTCCCACATCAGGTCGTTGAAACGCGTGACGTGGACCAGCAGCACGCCTGGGTCGTCGACCGGGTGGCGGATGTCGCTGACCCAGGCCTGGGATGCGGTGCCGGCATGCGCGCGCGGCGGATCGTGCTCGAGGTAGATGCGCGGCAGGGCGCGCTGCGCGGGCGTGAGCAGCTCGAACTGGTCTTTTTCCCAGTGATGGTCTTCCTGGAACAGGATGCAGTCGAATGCGCGCGTGCGCGCTTGTTCGGCGGGCAGGTCGTGCACATTGGGGCCGAAGGGAAACGGTCCGCAGCGCCCGCCATAACCGGGCGGCCGGCCCGGTTTCATCAGGACGTGGAACTCGTGCGGCGCCTGCGACAGGTAATACAGGTAGCTGCCGTGCGTGTGCCAGGTGAGGACGTTCAATCGGCGCATGGCGTGACCGCTGGGCTGGTGTCGGCCGGTATCGGCAACGCCGTGGACATCGGGCACATCGGGGACATCGAGGACATCGAAGGCATCGAGGGCATCGCGTTGGCTCGTGGTTGTTCTACCTGACCACTTGGAGCGATGCCGGGCTGCTCGGTTCAGCGATACGCGCCCGGCTTGAATCTGCGTCAACTGAGCGTTGGCTACGTGCGCGCGACGCGCGCGGGAAGGGCGGGAAATGAAACGCGCCCGCCGGACCGCACGATGGCGGCCCCGGCGGGCGCGTGGGAGGCGCTGCGGATGCGGCAGCTCGATTCAGCCTGCTTGCGTCGGCTTATTTACGCTTGAACCCGGTGTCGTCGTCCATGTCCTGGTCGCCGGCCAGGCGATTGGCGAAGCCCGGGCTGCGCGGGTACCCGCCGGCGGCATCGTTCGAGTCGTGCGCCGCGGGACCGCTGTCGGCCGCGCCGGCGCCGGTCTGGGAGCCGGCGCGGTCGGTGCTGGTGCCGGCATTCGCGCCGGCGTTGCCCGGCGAGCGCGGCAGGCCGCCGGCGGCGTCGTTCGACTCGTGCACGCCGCCGAAGTCGGAATTCTGGTTGGCCATCGAGTGCGAACCGGTCACGCCCAGCTGGGTGTTGCCGCGCTGGGCTTCCTCGCCGTCATGGCCCTGCGGGCCGGCCATGCCGCCGCCATTGGTCGACGGGATGGTGTCGCCTTGCGATACGAAACTGCGCGCATCGCCCGACTGCGAGTTGCCCACCTGGCTGCGGTTCATGGACCCGCTCGGCGCATGCGGCGGCAGGCTGCCCTGCGGGCCGGGCATGCCGCCTCCTTGCGTGCTGCCGCCTTGCGGGCTGGACTGCATCGACTGCATGCTGCCGTGGCGCGGGCCGAGCGAGCCGCCCTGCAGATCCGGCTGGTTGGCGTTCTGCGAAGCCATCTGGCCGCGCACGACGTCGCGCGACATGTCGCGCTCCTGTTTCAGGTCGACACCCGAATCGGCCGGGCGATGTCCGACCGGCTGTTCCAGCATGCCGTAGGCGCCGGACTTCTGTTCCATCTGGCGCTGGTGGCTGTCGGTGATGCCCTGCACGGGGCCGGAGCCGCCATTGATCTGGGTTTCCATCGAGCCGCCCGGCACGCTGCTGTGGTTCAGCGCATCGCTGCGCTGGAAGCTGCCGTCGGCCGCTCCGGGGCCGGCGCCGGTCTGCTGGGTGCCCATGGTGTCGATGCCCTGGTTGCCCAGCTGCTGCGTGCCGCTGCCGTTCGGGTAGGTATGGTCGAGCGGCTGGCCGTTGTCGGCGGTCTTGCCCTTGGAGCCGGGCGTCCACTTTTCGTTGGCGCCATTGTTCGTCTGGTTGTTGATCTCGCTGCGTTGGTTCGCGTCCATGATCGTCTCCTTGCATGCTGAATGGTGCGGGGCGATACCCCGCCTGATGCTGCCATCATGCGCGTTTGGATGCGGCTTCAGTATAGGAAGACGGTGCAGGTGATTGTAGGAGAAATACTGACGAGTTATTTACTACTGGAAGTAGATTTCAGATGTGCATTTTCTGTCTCACATTGTCCTACAAAGTCATCTGAAGACGTCCTATGGTGTCACCCATCCTTCGTGCATAAGATGATTCCCACCGATGACTCAACGGCGCTTAGCCGACGTCGGAATCTGCCTGCCGCAGGACGCGGCGGTTTTACATGTAACGAGGAGAGAACATCATGGCATCGAACAACCAGGGCAACAAACAGAGCAGCGGCACCAAAAATCGCGGATTCGCTTCGATGGACCCGGAGCGTCAACGCGAGATCGCCAGCCAGGGCGGCAAGGCCGCTCACCAGAAGGGCACTGCACACGAGTTCACTTCGGAAGAAGCGCGCCGTGCAGGCAGCATGAGCCATGGCAACCGCCAGTCGGCCAACAACGCGTCGTCGCGCAGCTCGTCGCGCGGCAACAAGCAATAATTTGGGCAGCATCGCCCGGCAACAGGGGAAAGGTGGCGGCGCCATTCCTCCTGTCGAACAGCGGGGAGCTTCGGCTCCCCGTTTTACTTTTCTTTCACACAAATTGCCAATGGGATGCGGTAGAATCGCCGGGACTTTTTTGCCAACCTTCTCATAGGAAATGTCGTGAAATCAGCGGTTATACGTCAAGTCAAAAGCATGTCGATGTCCTGCGACCGCGTCGGCAATCTCTTGCTGGCCAAGTTCTCGGCCACGGGCTCGACCGACGTGTGCGTGTTCATTCCGGCCTCGATCGTGTTCTGGCTCCTCAAGCACCTGCCGGTGAACCAGGACCCGAGCCTGCAGCCGCCCCCGCCGCCGCCGCAGATCACCCAGGCCGACTGGGACAGCCCCTACGTGCCGCGCGCCCTGACGGTCAACGCCAAGGTCTTGCCTGGCAAGATCAGCATGACCTTCAACCTCGACCGCAAGCCCGACCTGACCGTGATCCTCGATCGTAGCAACGTCGAGATGATGCGCCAGATCATGGGGCACTATACTCAGGACTTGATCGACCTCGAAGGTTGACGTTTTAAAGGATTCATCATGCCCATCAAGATCAGCCAGCATTTCGACTCCGGCGCGATCGAGGTCGTCCAGGCCACCGATCCGCATCAAATCGACCTGAAGCTGCGCCGCGACTCGAACGCCGACATCCACCAATGGTTCCACTTCCGCCTGCAGGGCGCGCGCGATCAAGCCTGCACGATCCGCTTCCTGAATGCGGGCCAGGCCACTTACCCGAAGGGCTTCGAGGGCTACCAGGTCGCGGCGAGCTACGACACCGAGAACTGGTTCCGCGTGCCGACCAGCTTCGACGGCCGGGTGATGACCGTCAAGCACACGCCTGAGCTCGACAGCATCTATTACGCCTACTTCGAGCCTTACACCTGGGAACGCCACCTGCGCCTGCTGGGCGAGGTTGCCGAGAACCCGCTCGCGCGCGTGCACGACATCGGCAGCACGGTCGACGGCCGCGATATGAACCTGGTCGTGATCGGCAATCCGCAAGCGGAGAAGAAGATCTGGGTGATCGCCCGCCAGCACCCGGGCGAGACGATGGCCGAGTGGTTCGTCGAAGGCATGATGGATGGCCTGCTGGACGATTCGAATCCGATCGCGCGCAAGCTCTTGCAGCGCGCCGTGTTCTACATCGTGCCGAACATGAACCCGGACGGCTCGGTGCGCGGCAACCTGCGCACCAACGCCGCCGGCGCCAACCTGAACCGCGAGTGGATGACACCGTCGATCGAGCGCAGCCCGGAAGTGCTGTGCGTCAAGCGCAAGATCGAGGAAACCGGCGTCGACATGTTCTTCGACATCCACGGCGACGAAGCGCTGCCCTACAACTTCGTGGCCGGCAGCGAAATGCTGACCGATTTCACGCCCGAGCGCCTGGCGGCCCAGAACGCCTTCATCGAGCGCTACATGGCGTCCAGTCCAGACTTCCAGAACGTCTACGGCTATGCGGCCAGCAAGTACAACGAGGACTTGCTGACGCTGGCCTCGAAGTACATCGGCCACACCTACAAATGCCTGTCGCTGACGCTGGAGATGCCGTTCAAGGACAACGCCAACCTGCCCGACGCCCATGTCGGCTGGAACGGCGCCCGCAGCGCGGCGCTGGGCGCGGCGATGCTGCAGCCGATCCTGCAGTCGCTGGACGACTGAGCGCAACCGAGAGCAACCGAGAGCAACTGAGCGGAGGCCGGCAAGATGGGTATCGAAATCGAACGCAAGTTCCTGCTGGCCAACGACGACTGGCGCGGCCTCGGCCAGCCGACGCTGATGCGCCAGGGCTACCTGGTGGCCGACCCGGTGCGTACCGTGCGCGTGCGCATCGAGGGCGAGCGCGCCGTGATCACGATCAAGAGCAAATCGACCGGCATCAGCCGCGGCGAGTGGGAATACGAGATACCGGTGTCGGACGCGTCCGAGCTGCTGGCGCGCCTGTGCGAGCAGCCGCTGGTCGAAAAGACCCGCCACCGCATCGAGCACGCCGGCCACACCTGGGAAGTCGACGAGTTCCACGGCGATAACGCCGGCCTGGTGGTCGCCGAAATCGAACTCGACAGCGAGGACGAGGCGTTCGAGACCCCGGCCTGGGTCGGTCGCGAAGTCACCGGCGACAAGCGCTACTACAATTCCAGCCTGATCCGGCTGCCATACTCCGATTGGAAAGATTCCGCATGACCCTTGCCTCGCGCCGCATCGTGCTGTCCAACCTTGCGGCGCTGGGCGCTGCGGTCTCCATCGGCGCGCTGCTGGGCGCCTGCGCCACCCCTGGCCAAGCGCCGCTTCAGTTGCCAGTTCAAGGCGTCTACTATCCGCCCGCCGGCGACTGGGCCCGCGTGGATCCGGCCAGGCTCGGCATCGATCCGGTCAGGCTGCGCGAGGCGGTCGCCTTCGCGCAGGCGCACGAGACCGAACGCGAGAAAGACTTTTCCGACCAGCGCAAGACCTTCGGCGAGCCGCTCGGTTCGCTGCCGAGCAAGCGCGCCGCCACCAACGGCCTGGTGATCTACAAGGGTTACGTGGTAGCGGAATTCGGCGACACCCATTTCGTCGACCCGACCTATTCGGTGGCCAAGAGCATGCTCTCGACGGTCGCGGCGATTGCGGTGCGGGACGGCAAGATCGCCGACCTCGACCAGCCGGTTGGCCAGGCGATCAAGGACGGCGGCTACGCTTCGCCACACAACGCCTCGATCACCTGGAAACACCACTTGCAGCAGGAGTCCGAGTGGGAAGGCAGCCTGTGGGGCAAGAACGCGGACTTCGTCGGCCACGATGCCTTTGGCGCCGGCGAGCGCAAGCCGCGCGCCTTGCTGGCGCCGGGCACCCACTTCGAATACAACGACACGCGCATCAATCGCCTGTCGCTGTCGCTGCTGCGCCTGTTCGACAAGCCGGTGCCGGACGTGTTCCAGGACGAGGTGATGGACCCGATCGGTGCGTCGCATCAGTGGAAATGGGTGCCCTACACCAACAGCTACGTCGACCTGCACGGCAAGCCGGTCGCTTCGGTCAGCGGTGGCACGCGCTGGGGCGGCGGCATGTGGATCGATTCGTGGGACATGGCGCGCTTCGGCCTGCTGTGGCAGCGCGGCGGCGTGTGGAATGGACGCCAGATCTTGCCCGTGAGCTACGTCAAGGCGGCCACCACCCCGAGCGAACACGGCCCGGACTACGGCTACCTGTTCTGGCTCAACACCAAAGGTAAGAACTTGCCGGGCCTGCCATCGACGGCATTTGCGGCGCTGGGCGCGGGCGACAACGACATCGTGATCTCGCCCGAGAACGAGCTGGTCGTCGTCTGGCGCTGGCATGCGCATGCGGTCAACACGGCCGAGTTCAGCAAACGGGTGATCGCCGCGCTGCCGAAGTAAGCCGAGCCGCGTATTGTCAGTCATGTATCACTTTGTAGCCTTTTCTAGCGCAAAGTAACAGTCGGCGCATGCAGGCCGCTATGCGAACTGCAGCACAGAACGGTTTGATCCGCAGGGATACGGTAGAGCGCATTACCTCTCTGAGAACGGACATACCATGTGCAATCAACGTCAGTGCGGGGTTGGCCATGCATAACCCCACCACCATCGCCAGCGCCGGCCCGCGCCTGGGCCTGGCAAGCCAGCCGGTCTATGCCGCGCTAGTGCAATTTCCTGTCGTTTGCTTCATCGGCGCCTTGTTGACCGATATCGCTTACTACCGCAGCGGCAACTATATGTGGAACGACTTTTCCGCATGGCTGGTGTCGGTCGGCTGCATCATGGCCGGCTTGGCCGGCATCGCCGGCCTGATCACCTGGCTGCACCACCGTCACGTGCGCGCGCTGCCGCTGGCAGGCCTGCACGTCGCCGTGCTGCTGGCCGCGCTCGTCGTGGCAATCTTCAACGCTTTCGTGCATAGCCGCGACGCCTACGCCGTGATGCCGACTGGCCTGATCCTGTCGGGCATCGTCGTCGCATTGATGCTGCTGGCAACCTGGCTCGGCTGGCCGCGCACCCACCTGCGCGCGACCTACAACCCCAACGACAACGGAGCCGCGTGATGCATATCCAACCTAAGAAAAGCGCCGTGCTGATCGCGGGCGCGATCGCCGCGCTGCTGCTGAGCGCCTGCGACCACGGCGACCCCGCGCGCCAGGCCGCGCAATACGGCAACGCACCGCAACTGCCGGGCCCCAGGAATTATCTGCTGCCGCCGATGAAGGTCCCGTCGGCGGGCGCCTGGAAGCAGGGCGAGGCGCCGCAGGTGATGGCGCCGCTCAAGATCAGCGCGCTGGCCACCGGCCTGCAGCACCCGCGCTTCGTGTATGCGCTGCCCAACGGCGACGTCCTGATCGTCGAATCGAATGGCCCGTCCGCGCCGGTGTTGCGTCCCAAGGACATCATCATGGGCATCATCCAGGGCTTCGGCGGCAGCACGGCCAAGGGCGGCAACCGCATCACGCTGGTGCGCCCTGGCGCCAACGGCGCGCCGGCCCAGCAGACGGTATTCCTCGACCACCTGAATTCACCGTTCGGCGTGGCGCTGGTCGGCAACGACCTGTACGTCGCCAACACCGATGCGCTGATGCGCTTCCCGTACCATGACGGCGACACGAAAATCACCGACCCCGGCACGAAGGTCGCCGACCTGCCGGGCGGTCCGATCGACCACCACTGGACCAAGAGCCTGCTGGCCAATGCCGACGGCAGCAAGCTGTACGTGGGCGTCGGCTCGAACAGCAACATCACCGAAAACGGCATCGGCGCCGAAATGAACCGCGCCGACATCCTCGAGTTCGACCGTGCCAGCGGCGCGATGCGCATCTTTGCCAGCGGCTTGCGCAATCCGAACTCGATGCAGTGGGAGCCGACCAGCAAGGCGATGTGGACTGTCGTCAACGAGCGCGACGAGATCGGCCCGGACCTGGTGCCCGACTACCTGACTTCGGTGCGCGAAGGCGCCTTCTACGGCTGGCCCTACAGCTATTACGGCCACCACGTCGACGTGCGCGTCAAGCCGCAGCGTCCGGACATGGTCGCCAAGGCGATCCCGCCCGACTATGCGCTCGGCTCGCACGTCGCACCGCTGGGCCTGGTGTTCAATAACGCTGGCAATGGCGCCATGCCGGCCAGCCTGGGCGAAGGCGCGTTCGTGGGCGAGCACGGCAGCTGGGACCGCAATCCCCCGAGCGGCTACAAGGTCGTGTTCGTGCCGTTCCGCAACGGCATGCCGGCCGGTAAGCCGATCGACGTGGTAACCGGCTTCCTGGCCGACGGCAAGGCCAAGGGCCGTCCGGTCGGCCTGGCGCTGGACCGCAGCGGCGCGTTGCTGATTGCCGACGACGTCGGCGACACGGTATGGCGCGTCAGCGCAGCCGGGGCTGCTGCACAGCCGGGGCCGCAGCAGGTTGCCCAGGCAGCCACGCAAACGGCCCGCCAATAGGCAGGTTGCGGCGCCTCGAATTCGGGTTACGATGAGGTCTGAAAGATAACGACCTTGATCAACACGAATGCGAGGCGCCCGATGTCCGATCACGTTCCCGATTTCATCCCCGATAGCCTGACGGGCGACCCGGCGCCGCGTCCCGCGGTCGACCTGGCCACCCGCGGCCACCAGATCTACCCCGTCCTGAGTGCCGACGAGATCCGCCGCCTGGGCCGCTTCGCGGTCGAGCGCAGCTGGCCGGATGGCGCCACTGTGTTTCGCGCCTGCCTCGATTCGCCCGGCATGGTCGTGGTGCTGCGCGGGCGCCTGCTGTGCAGCCGCACCGATGCGCTCGGCAAGCGCGTCGAGGTGGTCGACTACGGCCCCGGCCAGTTCAGCGGCGAGGTTGCCCAGCTGTCGGGGCGGCCGCCGCTGGTCGACGGCGTCGCGGTCGGGCAGCTCGACGCGCTGGTGCTGGCCGCCGAACCGCTGCGTGCTTTGCTGATGGCCGAAGCCGAACTCGGCGAACGCCTGATGCGCGCCTTCATCCTGCGCCGCGTGCAATTGATCGACCGCGATCCCGGCGGCCCGATCCTGGTCGGCCCGGCCGCGCACGCAGGCCTGTTCGAGCTCGAGAATTTTTTATCCCGTAACGCCTATCCCTACACCCGGCGCGATCCGGCGCGCGATCCCGAGGCTGCCGAGCTGGTCAAGCAGCACTGGCGCAGCGATGCCGACTGGCCGCTGGTCGCCTTGCCGGACGGTTTCGTACTGCGCAATCCCAGCCTGGGCGAACTCGGCCGTTGCCTGGGCCTGTTCCCCAAGCTCGATCGCGACAAGGTGGTCGACGTGATGGTGGTCGGCGCCGGCCCGGCCGGCCTGGCGACTGCCGTGTACGCGGCCTCGGAGGGCCTGGCGGTGATGGTGCTCGACCAGCGCGCCTACGGCGGCCAGGCCGGCGCCAGCGCGAGGATCGAAAACTTTCTCGGCTTCCCGACCGGTATCTCGGGCCGCGCGCTGGCCGGGCGCTCGTACGTGCAGGCGCTGAAGTTCGGCGCCGAGGTCGCGATCCCGGCCCCGGCCACGCGCCTGCTGTGCCATGAGCGGCCGCTCAAGGTCGAGCTCGACGATGGCAGCTGCCTGCGCGCACGCACGGTGGTGCTGGCGACCGGCGCGCGCTACCGCAAGCCGGACCTGCCGGACCTGGCGCGCTACGAAGGGCGCGGCGTGTATTACTGGGCCTCGCCGGTGGAAGCCAAGCTGTGCCGCAACGAGCCGGTGGTGCTGGTCGGCGGCGGCAACTCGGCCGGCCAGGCGGCGGTGTTCCTGGCGGGCTATGCCTCCGAAGTGCACCTGATGGTGCGTGGACCGGGCCTGGCGGCGACGATGTCGAGCTACCTGATCGAGCGCATCGCCGCCACCGCCAACATCAAGCTGCACACCCACCTGGAGCTGGCCGGGTTGGAAGGCGACGAGGGCGGCTTGACGCGCGTGCGCTGCCGCGGCCGGCTCGACGGCACGCCGGTCGATTTCGACGCGCGCCGCCTGTTCCTGTTCATCGGCGCCGACCCGAACAGCGACTGGCTGCGCGAATGCGGCGTCGCAACGGACGCCAAAGGTTTCGTGCTCACGGGCGCGGATGCGCGCCGCGACCGTGGGCCATTCGGGCTGGAGACCAGCGTGGACGGGGTGTTCGCGGTGGGTGACTTGCGCGCGGGATCGACCAAGCGCGTCGCGGCCGCCGCGGGGGAGGGGGCGGCGGCGGTGGCGCAGATTCATGCGTATTTGGCCCAGCAGTAGGTTTGTTTTGATCTATTGTTTGCTGAAGTTGCCTATCGTTGTGCCCAAGGTGGCGCCGCATGTGGTCTTGTGGCCGTCATATGCGACCGCGACGCCGTTGATGACGTGATGCGGATCGCCTTCGGCGATCGTGCAGTTGTCGTGTCCTTTGATCGGGCAACTGCACTTGTCGCCGACGCATGCGACCGCGATACCGGCTACTGTGAAATGGGTTGCGCTCACGCTTTCGACTTTGCCGCCGTGGGAAGTTGGGTCACCCACACGAATCACATTGGGCATCTTTAGCCTTTATGTTGAGGTGGCGTCTTCTCATTCCCGCTGGCGTCGATCGTACCGTTCGATGCGTCTTTCGACATGTCGCTTGATGAGGGCGCTTGCGCGATCGCCGGGTTCGGTATCGGCATATCGTTGTGGGTCGCGGCGTCATCGTAGCTGACCAGCTTCCATACCGTTCCGCTACGGTAGGTGGGGCGTTCTCTCCTGAGCTTTTGCCAGATCGATGGCTCGCCGAGCGAGACCACATGCGGCATGCGTTCGCCGGCCTTGATGTGTTGGCGCCGCTCGCCTTTCATGCTTTCTGATTCGCTAGGCTCCCACCAGCCGGTTTGCGGGCAGGTGCGTCCGGTGGCAGCGAGCTCGCCGAGCGGTAGTCGTGGTGCTGTATCGGTGCCTGCAGTCTTGGTTGGTGTAGCGCTCGTTGGACGTACGCGAATGGTGCTGGTGATCTTGTCCCAAACCGCGATCGCTTCGTCGTCAGTCAGGCTGGCTTGGGTGGCGCCGGCAGCGTTGTCGGCGACGCCGGTTTGGAATTGGATGTCGGCGTAGGGTTTATAGGGATCATGCGGCACGCCTACGAATTTCAGTTGGAAGTCGTGATGCGAGAACGAACCGTCCTCATCGGGTGAACGCATCAATACCTCATAGCCTGTTTTCCAGTCATATATCTGGCGTGGACTTTCACGGAAAAATTTAGTGTTTGCGAGCGCCTTTTTGAATTCGGAAGTGGCAGGGTATTCTTTCATGCGTTTCCACTGTGCTTCAAGCGAGTCACTCTCCAGGTCATCGGAATTCGAAGGGGCGACGTAAATCGATAAATGAGCGTCTGGAAATTCCTTTAAGCGAAATCCAATTCTGATGTGCTCAAAATCGTTATTGTTTTGATTCAAGTCATCTGCTAGAAATGCCTTATTGATGCAGTTGCCTGGATTGATTGGTATGTTTTCCTTGGCGCGTTGGCGTAATCGCTGCGCCATACTGTTAATAAGCGATATGCTAACATCCTTTTTATCCTTCAACGGTCGCGCATTTATAATTATGCCATCATCGCTCGAGGTAAAGTAACCGTTTATTTTTAGCGAATTAATTGATACCGAATTCTCATATCCGGTAATTATTTTTCCTTTAGGTTGTTTCACTTCATCCACGGATATGAGCAGAGAGACGTTATTGTGGTATATGGCTTTAGAGTTGTTGAGTTCATCAATGAATTTTTGTGCGAGAAGCTCTACATGGGCCGCATCATTCTGGTAGATCTCTATTCCAAGAGGGATAGCAACGTCGCCCCAAACAACTGTCGCTGATTCCGGTAAATCTATTAAGAATCTTCCAAAGCAGACAGTCTTGTTCTTCTCGAGCATGTTTTGAACATTAGGAGAGATGGAGGTCATAGTCGGATTCTTTGATTTTTGTTGATGGTGATTACATCCGGATAGCATCAAAATTCCAGAGAATAAAGAAAAGATATACGATCGTATCGCAATCATAGAAGTGATCTCCTCAACAGCCCCATTTTGCGGTCTGAGCGATACGCACAATACTATATAAAGTGGATGCGACTGCTCGGGGATCTTTGTAACTTGACTGATGTTCGTAACAAAGCTGGCGGAATATGCCCCTGAATTTTTTACTTCTCAGTTGGTGTTCAGCAGACTTGGTCGGAACAGTCTGGTCGCCTGATGCTGTGGGTGGGAGAATCGTGGCATAGATGGAGTTGGGAACAGCAGCTCCAACACGTGGCGGAAAAGCCTTATCAGGATGCTTCCAATCCCAGCGAACAAGCTCTAACTTACCTTGCTTTGTGTCGCTTACAATAGGCCAGTTCTTCCAATCACTGATGTCTGCGCAATTCCTGCTAATTTGCCATATTACTTCGCCAAAGCTCAACCGCTCTGGATCTTCACCATAATGCGCGTAGCTGTTGGGATGATAAGTGCCTGTGATTTTCTGATGAAAAGCCTTAGCTTGGTCAATATATTCGCACGTCCGATCGAATGTTCCGCCCCCATGACTCGGGTCGTATTTGGATGGATTAATCCATTCCGTCCGGATAAGTGAATACCATTTTCCCTTTACTTTGTAGATCTCTTCGTATGGGTCTTCTTGTTTTGGCCATCTTTCGAGCTCGTGCCCATTTTGCACGACTCGTAGCCATCCATTGCCGTAGGCTTGGCTGGGTAGTAGTTCCAGTCCGCCTGGAGAATTTGCCAGTACCGCTGTAACTTCATCCCCGTAATTGCCGGCTACCTTGGCACTCAGGCTTTCTGTTGGTCCGTGCATTATGCCTGAGTCTTCAAAGCCCGCTCTTATCCTTTTATAGGCTGCAGGAGCGCCTATCGCAGGCATTACGCCGTGTACGATTCCTAGAACTTTGTCCTGCAAGTTTCCATATTCCGGATGGATTAAAGCTCTGCCAACTAATCCTCCCATGGAATGAGTGACAATTATCACTTTATCGCATTCGTAGTTAAGTTTTTTTAAATCGTCAACGATTTTGTTGACCCGAGAGGCGAGAATCTGAGCGCTGACCCCATTGCATTGTAACCAGTTGTAGCCCAAGCATATACGGCAAACCAGCAGTTATTTACAACCGCTTTGAGCTCATCTTCTGTCAAGGGCTGCTGAGGTAGGCTTGGGTCGGCACACCAGAAATGAGGATCAACGTTGACAACATCACGCCATTCTTGCCTTAGTTGGCCTTCAAAAAAAGGTTTATTTAAGCGCGATTCTAGATGCTGTAACAGCTCCCCGTAGCTTCCGAAAAATACCTCGCCCCAGCCTCTTGCTCGAGCCTTTTGCACCGCAGTACGCCCATTTTTTGCGCCAGTTGGGTCATCTATCAGGAGGGGTGATCGAAGATATTTATTTAGCTTTACATTTGCATTCCTTTCGTCGCCGCTGATCTTGGTTGGGGCGGAAGCATCATAAATGTCCACTGTAGTTTGTAATGGGTCTAGGCGTAATTGTCGTTCGCGAGGCGAACTATCCGCATTCTTAGCTACGGTTGATGCGCCAAGACTATCTGGTCGCCAAGCGATATTGTCCTTCTGCTTCAATTCCTTCTGCCGCTGCTCACTCATCCGCAAATTCGATCCCATAATCCCGGGTAGAAAGATGATCGGTAACACTCGTGTAGGCAAAAAACGCGCGCACTGCGGCTTCTTGTCCTCCTTCGGTGTCGCAAAGCCTTCAGCCTTGCGCGCAGCCCCTTTGTTTTGTTTCGCGGGTAACGGATGTTCTGCGGTCGGCATTGTTCTCCTCCTGTAATCAATCGTCGAGCGCTTCGATCGTGTAGTGGCCAAAAGGAATCGTGCTGGTAAAACGCTCAGTCATGCCATTTGCATCGGTACGTCCCTCCAACGTTCGCCCATCCTCGGTAACGATGCGATAACGCTGGTTTTTCATCGGTTCGTCGGTGCCGATCCAGCGCAGCACGGTTTGCTGGTCATGCGCCTGATCGCTGCCGGGTAGCGTTACGCCCGCCGGACTGCCGTCGCCTGGTCCGACATGTGCGAATTTCGAGGACTTGATCGTGTGATCGCCACTGCTTTGCTGCGTGATGACGCCACCGCCGAGATCGATTTGCGCGCCTCTGGCTACAAATCGTACCTTTGGGGCTTGCAGCACGATTTCGTCGTTGGCAGTCAGGACGATGCGCTTGGCGGACGTAAGTTCGATGTCATCGCCATGCGTTTGCAGCTCGAGTTTGCCGCTGGCCGTGATGAGCTTGATGCCAAGCCGATGGGCAAACAGGCTGATACTGTCCGATACACGAGCGAGCAGTTTTTTACCGACCGACAGCTGCGTATTCCCAATGCTGACGAGGTCAACGTGTGTCTGCGCGCCGATCGCGATGTTGTCCTGACTCGTCATCGCCACACCTGCTGGCGCTGTGACCGCTACGACAGCTCCGCCGCCTGGACCCGAGCCGTCACTGTCGGTATTGCTGCCGGCTTCCCAGCCTTTGAGGTACTCGACCAGTTGCTTGAGCTCCTTGTCGTCGGTATCGTCCGCATGATGTGTCGCCGCGAGCGCGGCCAGCTGCTTTTGTACACCTTGCATGGCCTCGACCAAGCCGATCAGTTCGGCACGGTCCAATTGTTTACCGCCGGCTTTTGGGCTTGCTGCAGCACTGATGAGCACGCCTTGTGCACCCCTGAGTGCGACGGCATTGTCGCTGCGCAGTTCAGCCCCTTCGCCTCGGGCCTTGCCTTTTCCATTGTTGCGCGGGTGAGTGAGCCATCCCAGATTCAGCTCGCTTTGACCGTGTTGCGACGAAAGCTGTGCGTTGATCTGCGCAGGCGTGTCGTCCAGCCTCAGCTGGTTGTAGCGCAGGCCTTGCACTTCCTTGCTCTTGATACCGGCCAGGTATCGGTTTCCAGGAAGTGTGCCGGTATGGCTGAATGAAGGAGGCGGCGCTATGCCGCCGTAGACTTGTCCAACGATGATCGGCTTGTCCGGATCGCCGCCCAGGAAATCGATAATGACTTCATCGCCCACGCGCGGTAGCGTGATCATTCCCCATTGATTGCTGGCCCAGGTACTGGACACACGTATCCAGGCCGAGTCGCGGTCGCTATCGCTGGCGCCGGCGCCTTGTGCATGATCGTGGTCCTCCGGTCTGGTGCCGGGGAAGCGCACCTTGACCCGGCCATATTCGTCACAATGCACTTCTTCGCCAGCCGGGCCTACCACAATTGCGCTTTGCAGCTGTGGGCGCGGCAAGTCGATGCGCGGATCGAAAGCCGGAACGATTGGAATACCACGGCGTATGCAAGTAAAGCGATTGGTATAGCGCATATGTCGCTCTTCGCTGGCTTGCCGTAGCGCGTGGCCGGACGGCCCGTCATGCCAGTGATTGAGAGAAAATAGTCGTTCCACCCGGCTCTCGACCGCCTTGGGAAGGTTATTTTCCGCATCAACTTCCAGCGACGTAAGGATGAATTCACGTTCGTTGTCAGAATGCGTATCGATTTCCGGATGCCCGCTCAAGGTGATCCATTCTCCGACGCACAAGCTGCGTACACTGCCTTCGCCATGAAAACACTTGGATTCGTATTCGTGACGCTGCATGCGCAAGTCGCCGAGCCGGCGGTAGTCGGCGCCATCATCGCCTGCATGTGGTACGTCGATCAGGTAGTCGTCGAGACTGGCGGCGAACCGATTACCGTACGGGCCTTGATCAGCGCGCGAAGGTGTAACGTTGGTCGTGAGACGCCCTTGAAGGTAATCCCAGCTCTGGCGCGTTGCGTTGCCGGGTTTGAGCACGCGTACCGGACTCCACACAAATACAGTGTCGCGTTGCTCGGTTCCGTCATCCCGGTGATAGCGCACGACGCCAGCAGCGTTTTGCGACAGCTTGAACGCATCATCGAACAGCACCAGGGCATGCGCCGGCGTATCCTGGCTGTGCAAATTGCTGGCTTGTCCAGAACGTATAAACCATGCGATACCGCGCCGTTTCCATAATCGACGCAAGAAATCCGCATCGGACTCGTTCTGCTGCATCGTGAATTCGCGGGTGGGGTAGGTTCCGCAAACGCTGGACCAATCCACGTCAAAGGCTTTAGCCAGCACCGGGTTGTTCTGGCGCCATTCGTCCAGGATGACTTGCGTGATGTCCAGCTCGTTGCGATTGCGGAAAATCCGAGTGTTCGTACGATGCGCCATCAAGGCCAATGCATCGCGTATCACCAGCTCATACGTGGCAAGGCCGCCATCGCTTTGACCGGCCGATGCTTGCGCCACGATGCCACACACGGCACGGATGTCGCCGCGATCGGTCACGAACTGGAGCTCCGCCGGTAATGCAATGAATTCTTTCAACGCTAGATCGGCACGAGCGGACAGGCACAAGAGCCTGTATTCGAGTCCGCCGCACATCGTCTCTCGTCCGGTCAGGCGCTTGACCATCAGCACATCGTCGAGTACCCGCAGTCCTTGTGACAGCCGTAAGCGGATGGGACGATTCGCTTCGGATATGCCGGTAAATAAATCCAGTACGTCCTTGAGATTCATTCAACGATCCTCGCTAAGCACATTTCGCTAGCTGCTCTGTTCAGCAAAGATCAATGGTAAGGACCTCCTCCCGCTCGACATTGATATCGATAAATATCCGACGCTAAATAAAAAACGGATTCACGCGACACGTGAATCCGTTAGTTTCCTGCACAAACCAGCCCGTCAAGGAGCCGGCATTCCTGATCCGAATTTAGTGAAAATGCTCATTCCCCGCCGGCGTATCCTCGGGCATTTCCGCATGCACCAGCTCGCCGCTCGGGTCGGCGAACAGGGGCGCGCCGCAGTCGTCGCAGTACTCGGCGACGTAACGTTCGCCGATGCGCTTGACGTGGGCGATGCCGACCTCGTTCAGGTGCTTGACGATCTCGTCGATCGGCGCCGTCGGACGCTCGCCGCCGCCGGCCGGGCCTTCCATCGGCGTGCCTTCCTCGTCTTCCTGGCCGTACAGCGGCCAGACGATGCCGTAGACCACGTCGGGCTGCTGGCGCAGCGTGAAACCGACGCGGTATTCGTCGACCTGGTTGTCGTTGACTTCGTCGCCGAAGCCGGCGATCACGGCGCGCAGGTCGTTCGGCTCGACGCCAAGCGTGTGGGTCAGGTAATGCACGGCGGCGCGGATGGAGACTGGGCGGATCTCCTTGTCGGCTTCGCGGCAGGCGACGTAATACGCTTCCGGCAGCAGCAGCTCGACGCCGCAGCCCGGCAGCAGGCGCCCGATGTTCGGCCCGGCCTGGGCACGCCATTGCTCGAGCGCGGCGTCGCGTTCGGTTTCGAAGTGGACGTGGTGCTGCGGCTCCTGCCAGCGGAACAGCGGGGCGCCCTGGGGCGCGACCACGGCCACCAGCAGGTAGCGGGTGTCGGCCAGGAACTGCGAGGTGTCCGGGCCGGGTTCGGCCGGCTTCACGCCGTTCTTGCCGTTCTTGTGCGCGGCCTGGGCCAGCTTGTGGGTCAGCGCATAGGTGTCGGCGTGGGTGCGTGGCAGCTGGTCGATCGAATACAGGGTCGGAGCGATCGCCGCCTGCGCGCCTTCGGCCAGCAGGTGGGCCGAGAAGTGCGCGGTCAGCGCGCCCAGGATGTCGTTCGGGATCGTGCCGGAGGCGATGGCGAAACGGGTCCAGGCCAGGATCGGCGCGGCGACCAGCAGGGCTTGCCAGGTGGTCTCGGCGCCGTCGGCGCCTTGTTCGACCATGGTCGACGATTCGCTGACGGCCTCGACGCCGTCCATCAGCACGTCGTACACGGCCAGGTCGCCCTTGAACAGGACGTTGAGGGCGGCGTCGATGCTTTCCTGGTGATTGGTCTTGAGTAACTTCTGCAGTTGCGCGTCGAGGTTGCGCTCCCAGGTCCGTTCTTCGACACGGCTGGCGGCCTGGACGATGGCCTTGCTGAGGCTGATGAGACGCTGGCTTTCTGCCGATAGTCTGGATGAATCTTTGGAGGGGCGACGCATAGCGCTTGGGTGTCTCTTTGGTAGTGATTCGGTCGTTGGAGGGTCATGATAAACCCTTATCCCCGGTATTGTAGTTGATTCGGCCACATGCCTTCATACAAGACGGGCACGATGAGCGACGCGGCTTGTCAAACGGGTCAACAATAATCATAATGCGAATCGTTCTCATTAATGTTACGGTTCGCGAGAGAGAGCAAAGACGAACCGGACCCACGACCACTTCCATGACCACCACGACATCCATCACGACCCCGGCCCAAGGCGCCGGCTTCATCCGCAGCCGCAAGCATGCCCGCGCCTTGCCTGGCTCCGCCCTGGCGATGCTGGCCGGCCTCGGCCTGCCGCTCGCCGCGCACGCCGGCCCCTTTGATGACGCTGCCGACGCCGCGCAAAAGGCCGTGCCCGTGGTGCAAGTCACCGGCGCCCAGCAGGCCCAGCAGACTTCGAACAACGCGAAATTCACCGCGCCGCTGCTCGACACGCCCAAATCCGTCACCGTGGTCCCGGCCGAGATCATTTCCCAGACCGCCGCCACCTCGCTGACCGATGCGCTGCGTACCGTGCCCGGCATCACCATCGGCGCGGGCGAGGGCGGCAATCCGGTCGGCGACAACCTGTTCATCCGCGGCTACAACGCCCAGACCGACACCTACGTCGACGGCATCCGCGATCCGGGTTCGCAATCGCGCGAGATCTTCGACGTCGAGCAGGTCGAAGTGGTCAAGGGACCGAACTCGGCGCTGGGCGGGCGCTCGTCGGCGGGCGGCGGCGTCAACCTGATCAGCAAGACCGCGCAGGCCTACGATTTCAACCGCGCCACGGTCGGTATCGGCAGCGACAAGTACCGCCGCATCACCGGCGACCTCAACCGCAACATCGGCAGCGACAGCGCTTTCCGCCTGAACGTGATGGCGCACGAGAACGACGTGCCGGGCCGCGACGTCGTCGGCGGCAAGCGCTGGGGCGTGGCCCCCACCGTCACCTTCGGCCTGAGTGGCCCGAACCAGGCGATCGTCAGCGTGTACCACCTGACGACGCACGAGATTCCCGACACCGGTATCCCGTTCAACAACCCGCTCACCACCGGCAACCTAGCCAGGAACGGCAACGGCGAGCCGTTCGGCGTCGACCGCTCGACCTTCTATGGCCTGGCGGACCGCGACTTCCGCGACACCAAGAGCGATATCGGCACGGTCGACCTGCGCCACAACTTCCAGGAGGGCGCTTTGGACGGCGCCGAACTGCGCAACGTGACCCGCTACGGCAAGTCGAACAACGACTACGTCTGGACCCAGCCCGACGATTCCAAGGGCAACACGGTCAACTACGGCACCGTCTGGCGCCGCGCCAACACGCGCACCACGCAAACCAACACTTTCGCCAACGTGACCAGCCTCACCGGCAAGTTCGACACCGCCGGCATCCACCACAGCTATAACGCCGGCATCGAATTCGACCGCGAGGCGAGCGATCGCAGCAGCTACATCTTCGCGCCCGGCATCAACAACCCGTTGACCGGCAACACCTCGAGCTGCCCGACCTCGGGCGCCGCCACGCTGTACAACTGCACCCTGCTTGCCGACCCGAATCCCTACGATCCGTGGGTGTACACGCGCAGCGTCTCGAGCGCGCGCACGCACGTGACCACCAAGACCAAGTCCGGCTATGCCTTCGACACGATCGAATTCACGCCGCAGTGGCAGCTGAACCTGGGCGCGCGCTACGACGACTTCACCAGCAAGCTCGACACGGCCGCCGGTCCCACCACCATGGGCACGACGACGGCCGCCACGCGCGCCGAGATCGACAGCACCTTCTGGAGCTACCAGGCCGGCCTGGTGTTCAAGCCGGCCACCAACGGCAGCGTGTATCTCGCCTGGGCGACGTCCGCAACGCCGCCGGGCAACGACGCCGGCGACGGCCTGGATGCGCTCACCAGCGTCATCCAGAACCTGCAGCCGCAGCGCAGCAAGAACATCGAGCTGGGCACCAAGTGGGACGTGATGCCGGGAGGGCGCCTGTCGCTGACCGGCGCGATCTTCAAGAGCGACATGAACAACGCCCGCGTCACCGCGCCTGACGGGACCACGCAGAACGTCGGCCGCAAGGAAGTCAAGGGCGCGGAGTTCGGCTTCTCGGGCAAGATCACGCCGCTGTGGAGCGTGTTCGGCGGCTACACCTACCTGCATGGCATCGTCGCCGACAACGGCTCGGTCAACGTCGGCACGACCGCCAATCCGCGCTACGCCCCATCGCCGTTCAACGGCAACGTGTTCCCGACCACGCCGCGCCACAGCGCCACCTTGTGGACGACCTACGCGTTCACCAAGGCCTTCACCGCGGGCTTCGGCATGAACACGATGTCCAAGGTCTACGCGACCGTCAACAACAACAAGTGGGCGCCGGGCTACACGCGCTTCGACGCCATGGCCAGCTACGCGGTCAACCAGGACATCACGCTGCAGTTGAATTTGCAGAACCTGACCGACAAGCTGTACTTCGACAAGGTCTCGTCGCCGCACTACGTCGGCGTGGCGCCGGGGCGCTCGGCGATGTTGACCGCAAACCTGAAGTTCTGACCGGGAGCCAGCCATGATGCTGCACATCCCCGGCGTGCTGACGCCGGCTCAGGTGAAGGCGATGCGTGCGCAGCTCGAGGCGGCGGCCTGGGTCGACGGCCGCGCCAGCGTCGGCAGCCAGGGCGCGCAGGTCAAGCGCAACCGCCAGCTGCCCGAAGGCTCGCCGCTGGCGCTCGAGCTGGGCCAGGCCGTCAGCGCGGCCCTGATGGCGCATCCGTTGTTTTTCTCGAGCGTGCTGCCGTTGCGCGTGCTGCCGCCGTTCTTCAACCGCTACGCGGCCAGCGTCGACGGTGTCCAGGGCGGCGAACATTACGGGCCGCACGTGGACGGCGCGATCCGCAGCCAGCGCGGCGCGGCGCCGGTGCGCACCGACGTCTCCTGCACCGTGTTCCTGAGCGAACCGCACGAATACGACGGCGGCGAACTGTCGGTGATCGACGCCTACGGCTCGCACGACGTCAAGCTGGCGGCCGGCGACGCCATCGTCTATCCGTCGACCAGCGTGCACGAGGTGCTGCCGGTGACGCGCGGCGAGCGCGTCGCCTCCTTCCTGTGGGTGCAGAGCATGGTGCGCGACGATGCGCGCCGCGCGATGCTGTTCGAACTCGACACCCACATCCAGGCCTTGCGCGCGCGCGTGGGCGACACGCCGGAGCTGGTGGGGCTGACCGGGCATTATCACAACCTGTTGAGGATGTGGGCGGAGACCTGACCGGCTGGAAACCCATCGATAAAAAAAGGCCGGAACCTTTGCGGGTTCCGGCCTTTTTGCTTCTCCACGCCACTCACGCACACCCGCGCATGCGCGGGCGGGCGAGGGCGATGGCGGTTTAAGCAGCCAGCAGCTGGCGCAGCACGAACGGCAGGATGCCGCCATGCTTGTAGTAGTCGACTTCGATCGGGGTGTCGATGCGCAGCAGGACCGAGGTCTTCTTGACGCTGCCGTCGGCGCGCTTGATCACCAGCACCGCTTGCATCTGCGGGCGGATCTCGCCTTCCAGGCCTTCCAGGTCGAAGGTCTCGTTGCCGGTGATGCCCAGGGTGTCGACGCTGTCGTCGGCCAGGAACTGCAGCGGCAGCACGCCCATGCCGACCAGGTTCGAACGGTGGATGCGCTCGAACGAACGGGCGATCACGGCCTTCACGCCCAGCAGCTGGGTGCCCTTGGCGGCCCAGTCGCGCGACGAGCCGGTGCCGTACTCTTCACCGGCGAAGATCATCGTCGGGGTGCCTTCCGCGATGTACTTCATGCCCGCGTCGTAGATCGACAGCTGTTCGCCGCTCGGCTGGTGGATCGTGATGCCGCCTTCGACTGCGGAACCGTCGGCCTTCGGCGGGATCATCTTGTTCTTGATGCGCACGTTGGCGAAGGTGCCGCGCATCATGATCTCGTGGTTGCCGCGGCGCGAGCCGTAGGAGTTGAAGTCGGCCTTGAGCACGCCGTGCTCTTTCAGGTACCTGCCCGCAGGGCCGTCTTCCTTGATCGAACCGGCCGGCGAGATGTGGTCGGTGGTGATCGAGTCGCCGAACACGCCCAGCGCGCGCGCATTGCTGATGCCGGCCGCTGCGGCTTTCGGGGTCATCTCGAAGTCGCCGAAGAACGGCGGCTCGGCGATGTAGGTCGACTCAGGCCAGTTGTAGACCTGGCCTTCGACCGACGACACGGCTTCCCACAGCTGGCCCGGGTTGCCCTTGACGTCGGCGTAGTTCGACTTGAACACTTCCGAATTCATCGCCAGCTTCATCAGGTCCTGGACTTCCTGCGAAGTCGGCCAGATGTCGCCCAGGTAGACGTCGACGCCGTCCTTGCCCTTGCCGACCGGCTCGGTCATCAGGTCGCGCGTGACGTTGCCGGCGATCGCGTAGGCGACCACCAGCGGCGGCGAAGCCAGGAAGTTCGAGCGGATGTTCGGGTGGATACGCGCTTCGAAGTTACGGTTGCCCGACAGGACCGCGGCGGCGATGATGTCGTTCGAAGTGATCGTGTCGTTCAGTTCCGCGGTCAGGTCGCCGGCGTTGCCGATGCAGGTGGTGCAGCCGTAGGCGGTCACGCCGAAGCCCAGTTGCGTCATGTACGGCAGCAGGCCGGCGGCTTCCAGGTAGTTGGTGACCACGCGCGATCCCGGGGCCAGCGACGACTTGATGTGCGGGGCGACGGTCAGGCCCTTCTCGACGGCCTTCTTGGCCAGCAGGCCGGCGGCCAGCATCACGCTCGGGTTCGAGGTGTTGGTGCACGAGGTGATCGCGGCGATCAGCACGTCGCCGTTTTTCACGCGCACGCCGTCGCTGGTCTCGTAGACTTTCGACAGGTCTTCGGCATGCTTGTTGAAGCCGTTGTCCTTGGTCGGCTTGGAGAACAGGTCGGCGAAGGTCGACTTGACGGCGCCCAGTTCGATACGGTCCTGCGGACGCTTCGGGCCGGCCAGCGACGGGGTCACGGTCGACAGGTCGAGCGACACCACGCGGGTGTAGTCGATCTCGCCTTCGCGCGGGATGCCGAACAGCTGCTGGGCCTTGAAGAAGTTCTCGAAAGCGGCCAGCTCTTCGTCGGTGCGGCCGGTGCCGCGGAAGTAGTCGACGGTCTTTTCGTCGACCGGGAAGAAGCCCATGGTCGCGCCGTATTCCGGGGCCATGTTGCCGATGGTGGCGCGGTCGGTGGTCGACAGCGAGGCGGTGCCTTCGCCGAAGAACTCGACGAACTTGCCGACGACCTTCTCTTTACGCAGCATCTCGGTGATGGTCAGCACCAGGTCGGTCGCGGTGCAGCCTTCGCGCAGCGCGCCGGTCAGGTGCACGCCGATCACGTCCGGGGTCAGGAAGTACACCGGCTGGCCCAGCATGCCGGCTTCGGCTTCGATGCCGCCCACGCCCCAGCCGACGACGCCGACGCCGTTGATCATGGTGGTGTGCGAGTCGGTGCCGACCAGGGTGTCCGGGTAGTACATCGAACCGTTCTTCATGACGCCGCGGGCCAGGTATTCCAGGTTCACCTGGTGCACGATGCCGAAGCCCGGGGGCACGACGCCGAAGGTGTCGAAGGCCTGCATGCCCCACTTCATGAACTGGTAGCGCTCGTTATTGCGCTGGAACTCGATCTTCATGTTCAGGTCGAGCGAATCCGGGGTGCGGAAGTGGTCGATGGTGACCGAGTGGTCGACCACCAGGTCGACCGGGACCAGCGGCTCGATCTTCTTCGGGTCGGCGCCGGTCTTGGCGGCGACGTTGCGCATCGCGGCCAGGTCGGCCAGCAGCGGCACGCCGGTGAAGTCCTGCAGCACGACACGGGCGACCACGAACGGGATCTCTTCGGTGCGGGCTGCGGTCGGGCCCCAGTTGGCCAGCTGGCGGACGTGCTCTTCGGTGACCTTCTTGCCGTCGCAGTTGCGCAGCACGGACTCGAGGACGATACGGATCGACACCGGCAGGCGCGACAGGTTCACGCCCAGGGCTTCGCCCAGCGCCGGCAGCGAATAGAACTGGCCGGTCTGGCCCGCGGCGAGCGGGAAGTCCTTGAGGGTGTTAAACGTATTGTGAGACATAAAGACTCCTTCAGTGGGATTTTGTTGTTACTTACGACTTCTTTTCCGCCGGCGCCGGCGCAGCGGCGACGATCGGCTTGGGTTCGGCGGGCTTGCATTCGTTGGCCAGCTGGCGGTTCAGCTTGGAGTCGAGCAGGATGCCCTTGGCCGGGATGCCGATCCAGATCAGGCCGAATTTGGTGTTCTCGAAGCGCTGGGCGCCGGTGGTGGTGCCGACGCGGTCGAGGCGGTGCAGGCGGTTCTTCCAGCGCAGCGCGATGTGGCCGTCATCCTTCTCATTCGTGTAGATGACGACCTTGTTGTTCAATTCGCACGAGTAATCGGTGACGGCGGTGTCGGTGATGTCCGGTTCCGGCTCGTCGTCGGCGACCGGCGAGGCCTCCGCCTCTTCCTTCTTGGCCTTCTTGTGCTTGGCCTTGGCCTTGGCTTTCAGGACCTCGGTGGCCTTCGGGTGGGTTTTGTGGATGTCTTCGGCGGCCGCGGGCGCGCACAGGCCGGCGGCCGCGAGCGCGACGGCGCAGGCGGCGAGAAGTTGTTTCAGGTTGATGGCCATTGGATGGATTCCGGTTGATTGACGAGTGCCGCCGCGGTCTCCGGCAGCGCAAGGCCGGCCAGCTTCGCGCGCTGCAACACCGTCCAATAATATCGGTAGCTGGCGCGGTCGTGCAAGCGGCCATCCTGGGCGATCGGGCCCCAGTCGGCGGCGATCGCAGCGTGCAGGATGCGCGCCGCGGCGTCGACGTCTTCCAGGCGTGGCGTGAACGCATCGACGATCGGCCGGATCTGCCCCGGATGGATGCTCCACATGCGCGTGAAGCCGAATTCGCGGGCGGCGCGGCGGGCGTCATCGACGATGACCGCACCGTCCTTGATCTCGGTCGTCACATTATGCGAAGGGACTTTGTCATACGCATGACATGCCGCAACCATTTCCAGCTTGGCGCGCACCACCAGCGGATGGGTAAATTGACCCGGCGAGCGCATCGCGGTGTCGGGAATCGCGCCGTAATGCGCTGAGACGAAATCCATGATGCCGAACGACAGGCACTCGACCTGGGGCAGGGCGGCGACCTGGAACACCTCGCGCAGCGCGCCGTGGGTCTCGATCAGCACGTGCAGCGGCAGCGGATTGTCGGGCGTGCGTCCGGCCGCGGCGGCGGCGCGGTTGACGATCTCCTGGGCGCGCAGCACGTCGGCCACGCCCTCGACTTTCGGCAGCACCACGTAGGCCAGGGCGTGCCCGGCCGCGCCGACGACGGTCTCGACGTCGCGCGAGAAATGCTCACTCCCCACGTCGTGCAGGCGCGCGCCGATGCGGCCGAATGCGTTGTCGCCGGAGCGCAGCAGGCTGGCGGCCAGCTCGGCGTGCTCGCGCTCGCGGCCGGCGCTGGCGCCGTCCTCGCAGTCGAAGGTGATGTCGAAGAGGGGCCCAAGCTCTTGTTGCAAAGCCATCGACTTGCGCATGAGCTTCTCGCTGCCGGCGTAATGGTCGCAGACGGGGAGCAGCAGCGGCTGGCGTTGGCCCTGGAATAAAACCTCGGAAGGGTGCATGTCAGTGGATGAATGTAAAGGGAATCGCCGCCCCGGCCTGCGCCGGGGCGACGTCTTGACTCAATGTAGCGTGCGCGGTGCGCGCGCGGTATTACTGGCCCAGCAGGTGCGCCACGCCGTTGCGCTCTTCGTTGAGCTCGTCCAGCGTCTTGTTGATGCGCTCTTGCGAGAACTGGTCGATGTCCAGGCCTTGCACGATCTTGTACTCGCCGTTTTCGGTGGTCACCGGGAAGCCGAACACGATGCCTTCCGGGATGCCGTACGAACCGTCCGACGGGATGCCCATCGTGGTCCACTTGCCGTTGGTGCCCAGCACCCAGTCACGCACGTGGTCGATGGCGGCGTTGGCGGCCGAAGCGGCCGACGAGGCGCCGCGCGCGTCGATGATGGCGGCGCCGCGCTTGCCCACGGTCGGCAGGAAGGTGTTGGCGTTCCATTCCTGGTCGTTGATCATGTCCTTCAGCGACTGGCCGTCGGCGGTGGCGAAGCGGTAGTCGGCGTACATGGTCGGCGAGTGGTTGCCCCACACGATCATCTTTTCGATCGAGCCGACCGGCTTGCCGGCCTTGGCGGCCACTTGCGACAGCGCGCGGTTGTGGTCCAGCCGCAGCATGGCGGTGAAGTTCTTGGCCGGCAGGTTCGGCGCCGATTTCATCGCGATGTAGGCGTTGGTGTTGGCCGGGTTGCCGACCACCAGCACTTTGACGTCGCGCGAAGCGACGGCGTCCAGCGCCTTGCCCTGCACGGTAAAGATCTGGGCGTTGGCTTCCAGCAGGTCCTTGCGCTCCATGCCCGGGCCGCGCGGACGCGCGCCGACCAGCAGGGCCACGTCGGCGTCCTTGAATGCGGTCATCGGGTCGCTGTGCGCGGTCATGCCGGCCAGCAGCGGGAATGCGCAGTCGTCGATTTCCATCATGACGCCCTTGAGCGCTTTCTGTGCTTTTTCGTTATCGATTTCGAGCAGCTGCAGAATGACCGGCTGGTCCTTGCCCAGCATGTCGCCGTTGGCGATGCGGAACAGCAGGGAATAGCCGATCTGGCCGGCCGCGCCGGTGACGGCAACGCGCATTGGGGTTTTAGCCATGATGAATCTCCAAGTGTGGGAAACGGAAAAGCGAAACGGAAACGTAACGCAAATAAGTAGCGACGCCGAGGATACGCCGGTTGAATGAAACTGCAATCATACCAAAATCGTATCCGCAATTTGAACATGTGGCGCGTGGCCTTGCGGGCGCGCCCACGCACAATCGACCGCGAGTGTAGTCCTCGCGTAATCCATCTGTCAATTCATATCATATGTCTTATATAAGACACATAATCTTGGTCTCTCTGCACTGGACGCAGAGGGGGATTTGTGAAAAAATCGCAGTCCATGAACCAAGCTCCGTCAAATCCGAACAGCAATGGCGCCGCGGCAAGCAATGCGGCCGGCGCCGGTGGCGTGAATTCCGGAGCGACGCCATCGCCGACGTTCTCTCCGCTGTACCAGCAGATCAAGGCCCTGATCACCCAGAGCCTGCAGTCCGGCGAATGGAAGCCGGGCGAACTGATCCCCAGCGAGGTCGAGCTGGCCGGCCGCTACAAGGTCAGCCAGGGCACGGTGCGCAAGGCGATCGACGAGCTGGCGGCCGAGCACCTGGTCGTGCGGCGCCAGGGCAAAGGCACCTTCGTGGCCAGCCACAACGAGGCGCGCGCCCACTTCCGCTTCCTGAAACTGATGCCCGACGAGGGCGTGCCCCATCATCCCGACCACGACTACCTCGAAGTCAAGCGCATCCGTGCGCCGGCCGAGGTGGCGCGCCTGCTCGACCTGAAATCGGGCGACGCGGTGGTCTACATCAAGCGCCTGATGACCTTCGACGGCGCGCCGACCATCCTGGAAGAGCTGTGGCTGCCCGGGCAGCTGTTCAAGGGCCTGACGGCGGAGCGGCTGGCGGAATACAAGGGACCGATGTACGGCTTGTTCGAGTCCGAGTTCGGCACGCGCATGATCCGCGCGACCGAGAAGATCCGCGCCGTGGCGGCCGACGCCGCGAATGCCCAGCTGTTGAAGATCGCGGAAGGCGCGCCGCTGCTGTGCGTGGATCGGGTGTCGTTCACGTATGGCGACAAGGCGGTGGAATTGCGGCGCGGTTTGTATCTGACTGCGCAGCACCACTACCAGAACGAACTGTCATGAGAAACGCCACACGCACCGAGCGTGCGTTGCATGCCAACAGCACAGCTGCCGTTCGCTAGAGTTCGTGTGGCGTTTGAACAGCTTTTGAGCTAGCTCTATGCTGGTGCATGTTTCGCTTGTAGCAGATACAATGCTTTGTTTTTCGGAAAGCGTCGGAGAGGCCCCGGCCGGCGATTTCCAGGCGACCAAATTGCGGGTAGATAACTATTCAGTATTAGAGGGAGGTGTAGCATGTCCGAAGCCATCACTGAGCTAAAAAAGCGAGGGCAGCCGATCCGTAATATCAACATTACGGATATCACGATGAACTACAAGCAGCCGCCGTCGGCGATCGTCTCGATCCTGCACCGCATCAGCGGCTTCGTGCTGTTCCTGGCCTTGCCGTTCCTGCTGTACCTGCTGGAACAGAGCCTGGTCTCCGAAACCACGTACGCGCATTTTGCCGGCATCATGAGCAATGGCTTCGTCAAGCTGATCGTGCTGGTGCTGGCCGCAGGCTACATCCACCATTTCATCGGCGGCATCCGCCACCTGTTCATGGACAACCACATCGCCCTGGACAAGGACGACTCGCAGCGCACCGCGCGCTGGGTGATGGTGATCGACGTGATCCTGATCCTGCTGGTGGCCCTGAAACTGTTTGGAGTCTTTTGAAATGGCAAACAATAACAACAACATCGGACCGCGCCGCCTGGTCGTCGGCGCCCACTACGGCATCGGCGACTGGCTGATCCAGCGCCTGACCGGCCTGGTGCTGGCGATCTACACCGTCATCCTGCTCGTCTCGTTCTTTGGCGCCCACAACTTCAGCTACGAAGGCTGGGCCGGCCTGTTCTCGCACCAGTGGTTCAAGCTGTTCACCGCCGCGACCCTGCTCGGTATCTTCTACCACGTCTGGGTCGGCGTGCGTGACATCTTCATGGACTACATCAAGAACATCGGCGTGCGCCTGGTGCTGATGATCTTCTCGATCATCTGGCTGGTTTCCTGCGCCGTCTGGTCCGTGCAAATTCTCTGGAGCGTTTAAATCGTGGCAGCAATCAAATCTGCAATTCCCACCCGCCACTTCGATGTGGTGATCGTCGGCGCCGGCGGTTCCGGCCTGCGCGCCGCGCTGCAACTGTCCAACGCCGGCCTGAACGTTGCTGTGCTGTCGAAGGTCTTCCCAACCCGCTCGCACACCGTCGCCGCGCAGGGCGGCATCGGCGCCTCGCTGGGCAACATGAGCGAAGACGACTGGTACTGGCACATGTTCGACACCGTCAAGGGCTCGGACTACCTGGGCGACCAGGATGCGATCGAATTCATGTGCCGCGAAGCACCGAAGGTCGTGTATGAGCTCGAGCACTTCGGCATGCCGTTCGACCGTAACCCGGACGGCACCATCTACCAGCGTCCGTTCGGCGGCCACACCGCCAACTTCGGCGAGAAGCCGGTGCAGCGCGCCTGCGCCGCCGCCGACCGTACCGGCCACGCGCTGCTGCACACGCTGTACCAGCGCAACGTCCGCTCGCGCACGAAATTCTTCGTCGAATGGCAGGCGCTCGACCTGGTCCGCAACGCCGACGGCGACGTGCTCGGCGTGATCGCGCTGGAAATGGAAACCGGCGACGTGATGATGCTGCAAGCCAAGACCACCGTGTTCGCGACCGGCGGCGCCGGCCGTATCTTCGCGGCCTCGACCAACGCCTTCATCAACACCGGCGACGGCCTGGGCATGGCGGCACGCGCCGGCCTGCCGCTTGAAGACATGGAGTTCTGGCAATTCCACCCGACCGGCGTGGCCGGCGCGGGCGTGCTGATCACCGAAGGCGTGCGCGGCGAAGGCGGCATCCTGATCAACAGCAACGGCGAACGCTTCATGGAGCGCTACGCGCCGACCCTGAAGGACCTGGCGCCGCGCGACTTCGTGTCGCGCTCGATGGACCAGGAGATCAAGGAAGGCCGCGGCGTCGGCCCGAACAAGGACCACGTGCTGCTGGACCTGCGCCACATCGGCGCGGACACGATCCGCAAGCGCCTGCCGTCGATCCTGGAAATCGGCCACAAGTTCGCCAACGTCGACGCGACCAAGGAACCGATCCCGGTCGTCCCGACCATCCACTACCAGATGGGAGGCATCCCGACCAACATCCACGGCCAGGTCGTGGCTCCGGACGGTACCGGCGGCCAGAAGATCGTCAACGGCCTGTACGCGATCGGCGAATGCTCGTGCGTGTCGGTGCACGGCGCCAACCGCCTGGGCACCAACTCGCTGCTCGACCTGGTGGTGTTCGGCCGCGCGGCCGGCAACCACATCGTCGCGCAGAACCTGAAAGAGCAGGGCAACCGCGCGCTGCCGGGCGACTTCGCCGACTACGCGCTGGGCCGCCTGAATGCGCTGGAAACCTCGACCGGCGGCGAGAAGGTGCAGCACGTCGCCAACGACATCCGCGCCACGATGCAGAAGTTCTGCGGCGTGTTCCGTACCCAGGCCCTGATGGACGAAGGCGTGCGCGAGATCATGAAGCTGGACGAGCGCCGCAAGCACGTGTCGTTCAAGGACAAGTCGAAGGTGTTCAACACCGCGCGCATCGAAGCGATCGAGCTGGACAACCTGATCGAAGTGGCCAAGGCGACCATCGTGTCGGCCGCGGCGCGCAAGGAATCGCGCGGCGCCCACGCCCACAGCGACTTCCCGAACCGCGACGACGACAACTGGATGAAGCACTCGCTGTTCTACTCGAACGGCAACCGCCTCGAGTACAAGCCGGTCGTGACCAAGCCGCTGACGGTCGACACCTTCAAACCGAAGCCCCGTACGTTCTAAGCGTTCGAGTACAACAGATTATTTAGGTAAAACAAATGGCACGCACAGTCCAACTGAAGATTTACCGCTACGATCCGGACAAGGATACGAAGCCTTACATGCAAGACTACACGGTCGAGCTGAAAGACACCGACAAGATGCTGCTCGACGTCCTGCAGCGCATCAAGTCCGACGTCGACGATTCGATCGCACTGCGCCGTTCCTGCCGCGAAGGCGTGTGCGGTTCGGACGCAATGAACATCAACGGCAAGAACGGCCTGGCCTGCACCACCAACCTGAACGAGCTGAAGCAGCCGATCGTGCTGCGTCCGCTGCCGGGCCTGCCGGTCATCCGCGACCTGATCGTGGACATGACCAACTTCTTCAAGCAGTATCACTCGGTCAAGCCTTACCTGATCAACGAGTCGATCCCGCCGGAGAAAGAGCGTCTGCAGTCGCCCGAACAGCGCGAAGAGCTGGACGGCCTGTACGAGTGCATCCTGTGCGCCTGCTGCTCGACCTCGTGCCCGTCGTTCTGGTGGAACCCGGATAAGTTCGTCGGCCCGGCCGGCCTGCTGCAGGCCTACCGCTTCATCGCCGACTCGCGCGACGAAGCGACCAACGACCGCCTGGACAACCTGGAAGACCCGTACCGCCTGTTCCGCTGCAAGTCGATCATGAACTGCACGGACGTGTGCCCGAAAGGTCTGAATCCGAACAAGGCGATCGGCAAGATCAAGGAAATGCTGATCCGCCGCGCGCTGTAAGGCGGCGTCGCCCGGTCGTGCAGGGTGGGTTCCGCGAGCCCACCCTACGGCGCGGCGCAGATGTCGCTAAATAGGTATATTTCTGGCGGCATGGTGCCCAAAGTGTTGCAATAAATATAGTAGAACTACGGTACTGCCGCGCTGCGGCAGCCAGAGTATAGTGTTGACCGAACAACGGAATCCAGTGAAAACGCATCAATCCGATCCTGCCAATCGCGCCCGCCTGCGCTGGCGCGCGCGGCGGGGCCTGCTCGAAAACGACTTGATCCTGACGCGCTTCCTCGACGCACACGAAGAGGAACTGACGGACGAGGAAGTCGATGCGCTGACCCGCTTGCTGGACCTGGCGGACAACCCGCTGATGGACCTGATGCTGGGACGCAGCGAACCCGAGGGCGAGGTCGACCTGCCGCATGTGCGCGCCTTGGTAGAGCGCCTGCGGCAAGCATAGGAAAACCTCTTTTAATTTGACCCACCTCCAAGAAAAGGAAGTGCCATGAACATCTCTGATACCAAAGCCACCCTGTCGTTCTCGGACGGCAGCCCGTCGGTCGACATGCCGATCTACAAGGGCACGATCGGCCCGGACGTCATCGACATCCGCAAGCTGTACGGCCAGACCGGCAAGTTCACCTACGACCCTGGCTTCATGTCGACCGCGGCTTGCAACTCGAGCATCACCTACATCGACGGCGACAAGGGCGAGCTGCTGTACCGCGGCTATCCGATCGAGCAACTGGCCGTCAACTGCGACTTCCTGGAAACCTGCTACCTGCTGCTGAACGGCGAGCTGCCGACTGCTGAACAAAAGACCAAGTTCACCGACACCGTCACCAAGCACACCATGGTGCACGAGCAGATGCAATTCTTCTTCCGTGGATTCCGCCGCGACGCGCACCCGATGGCCGTGCTGGTGGGCACCGTCGGCGCGCTGTCGTCGTTCTACCACGACTCGCTCGACATCAACGATCCCGAGCAGCGCGAGATCTCGGCGATCCGCCTGATCGCCAAGCTGCCGACCCTGGTCGCGATGGCATACAAGTACAACGTCGGCCAACCGTTCGCGTACCCGCGCAACGATCTGTCGTACAGCGCGAACTTCATGCACATGATGTTCTCGAACCCGTGCGAAGAGTACAAGGTCAACGACGTGCTGGTGCGCGCCCTGGATCGCATCCTGATCCTGCACGCCGACCACGAGCAGAACGCATCGACCTCGACCGTCCGCCTGGCCGGTTCGTCGGGCGCCAACCCGTTCGCCTGTATCGCAGCCGGCATCGCCTGCCTGTGGGGCCCGGCGCACGGCGGCGCCAACGAAGCCGCACTGAACATGCTGAAGGAAATCGGCAGCGTCGAGAACATCCCTGCCTTCATCGAGAAGGTCAAGGACAAGACCTCGGGCGTGAAGCTGATGGGCTTCGGTCACCGCGTCTACAAGAACTTCGACCCGCGCGCCAAGCTGATGCGCGAAACCTGCCACGAAGTGCTGAACGAGCTGGGCCTGCACGACGACCCGCTGTTCAAGCTGGCGATGGAGCTGGAGAAGATCGCCCTGAACGACGAATACTTCGTGTCGCGCAAGCTGTACCCGAACGTCGACTTCTACTCGGGCATCGTGCAGTCGGCCCTGGGCATCCCGGTCTCGCTGTTCACCGGCATCTTCGCGATGGCCCGTACCGTGGGCTGGATCGCCCAGTGGAACGAGATGATCGCCGATCCGGAACAGAAGATCGGCCGTCCGCGCCAGCTGTTCGTGGGCTCGGAGCGCCGCGACGTGCCGGCAGTGGACAAGCGTTGATTCGCTGTCCTCTCCCATGATGAACGGGCCTGCGGGCCCGTTTTTTTATGGATGCGTTTCCGGCGCCATGTTCGTCCTGCTGGCGCCGATCCAACAAAAAACGGCCGCCGGATCACTCCGGCGGCCGTTCGCATGTTCGGCGGTTAAACGAGAAATCAGTCCTGGTAATACGGCTCGACCGTACCCTTCAGCTTGATCAGCATCGGCTTGCCCTTGCGGTCCAGGGTCTTGCCGGCGGCGACCTTGATCCAGCCTTCGCTGATGCAATATTCCTCGACGTCGATGCGTTCCTTGCCGTTGAAGCGGATGCCGACCGGGTGCTTGAAGACGTCCGCGTTGTGGTGCGGGCTCTTCGGGTCGATGGACAGGCGGTCGGGCAGGGGTGGGGTTTGGGTAGTATCGTTCATGGCAAGATTATCCACGATTCCCGGTCCGGAGGCGAGCACGCGCGCATGCGCGCGCTCGCGAGGGACAACGGTAAAACGGGATTCAGGCGGCGTTTTTGCGGCGATTGCGGCGGCGGTTGGCCAGCCCCAGACCGAGCGCACCCAGCCCCAGCAGGGCCAGCGACGACGGCTCGGCCACCGTGGCGGCCGGCTTGGACGCCAGCTGGGTGGTGTTGGCGAACTGCCAGTTGACGATGTCCTGGTTCTCGTAGCCGCCGCCGGTGCTGGCGGTGAAGCCGACGTAGGCTTGCGTGGTGCCCAGGATGCTGGCGATGTCGATCGCATAGCTGTTGATGGCGACCCAGGAGGCGCCCTTGGCCGGGTCGGTCAGGTAGGTGGTCAGCTTGCTGCCGTCGTAGCTGATGTTGACGCTCCACAGGTCGCCGTTGGCCATGCAGCCGGCCGCCTTGTAGGTGGTGGACGTGCTGCAGTTGCTGACGCCGTACACCGAGTTGGTGTAGACGCTGGCGGCGTTGCCGTTGACGTCGATGCCGACGTGGTTGCTCGAGTTGCCGTCGATCGCGCCATTGTTGTAGGTGTCGAATTCGATCGCCACGCTTTTCGCCTGGCTCGCGGTCGGCAGGCCGAGCGCATAGCCATTGTTGCCCAGGCCGGTGGCGCTGTTGGACAGGACGAAGGCGATGCCGTCGGCCGGGGCGATGCCGCCCGGGTTGGTGAAGCGGAAATCGAAGGTGGTGCTGAAGGTCGCGTTGGCGCCCAGCGTGATCGGCGTCGTGCTGTACGCCGCGCCGCCCTGGTAGCCGGTGGCGCTGGTCAGGCGCATGACGGTGCCGTCGGCGGTGCTGGTAGCCTTGGCGCTGCCCGCCGTCGAGAGGTTGGCGGCATCCGCGAAACCGTTGTAGCTCACCAGCGTCGCGTGCGCGGGCAAGGCCTGGCATGCGATCGCCAGGCTGGCGCAACCCATCAGCTTTTTCATCATCGTCATTTCCTTTGAATGTTTTTGATATTAAGCAACTTATATTTACCAGTTGCATCATAGCAGAAACAAATACTCAAGCGAAATGATCTGAAGTGACGGAATTGATGCTGTTGTTACAGCGTAACGGACGGCGCCCGCTTCAGGCAGCGCAGCGTGAAGGTCGAGCGCGTATGGCGCACGCCAGGCAGCTTGTAGAGCTTCTGGCGCAGGAAGCGCTCGTAACCTTCGGTACCGGCGACGGCCACCTTGATCAGGTAGTCGTATTCGCCCGACAGCAGGTAGGCCTCCATCACTTCCGGTAATTCGGCCAGCGCGTCGGAAAATGCCTTGAAGATCTCGTCATCGTGACGGTCCACCGTGACTTCGATGATGACCGTGTCCGGCACCCCGAGCGCACGCTGGTCGAGCACGGCGACGTAGCCCTGCACGTAGCCGGCTTCTTCCAGCACCTTGACCCGGTGCCAGCACGGCGTCGGCGACAGGTTGACCACTTCGGCCAGCTTCTGGTTGCTGATGCGGCCGTCCTGGCTGAGCGTGCGCAGGATCTTGCGGTCGATATCGTCGAGTTGTCCATCTTTCATACTGCTATCCTTCCTCGCTTTCGCGGAACCGTAAAATTCTCATCCATATTTTAGCGTATCGCTAGAAGATCCTTCTGTTGAGGCTGCGTTTTTGGCCGGTGTATGGAAGCACATTTTTTGTGCGGCGCATTAATATCGTGGCCTGATTTTCCAGCAGGAGTTTGTCGTGTCCCAAGCCGTATCGCGTGGTGGATTGACTCTCGGCGGCAGCGCCGTCTCGTCCGAGTTCGCACTGATGTTGCTCGCCCCCGCGCTGTTCGCGGCCAACCTCGTGGTGGCCCGCTGGGCCCAGGGCGCCGGCATCCCGCCGGTGTTCCTCGCCTTCGGCCGCTGGGCGCTGGCGTTCCTGATCCTGCTGCCGAGCACCGGTCCGAAACTGTGGGCGCAGCGCGCCGTCCTGCTGGCCAACTGGCCGCGCATCCTGCTGCTGGCCAGCCTCGGCATGGGCGTGGCTGTTGCACCGCAATACATCGGCGTGCGCCACACCAACGCGGCCAATGTGGCGATCATTTTCGCGGCCACGCCGGCGCTGGTGACGCTGGTCGAGATGCTCGGCTGGCGTGCGCGCGTCTCGCGCGGCCAGGCGGGCGGCATGCTGCTGGCCATCCTGGGCGTGCTGGTGGTGCTGTCCAAGGGACACATCGGCGCGCTGGGCGGCATCGAATTCGGCGCCGGCGACGTCTGGGTGGTGGTCGCCGCCTGCGGCTGGGCCTTCTACACGGTGTTCAACAAGCGCGTACCGCTGCCGCCGCTGGGCAGCACGGTCAAGCTGGCGGCGCTGATTCTCGGCGGCGCGCTGGCGCTGGCGCCGTTCGCTGCCTGGGAAGCCTTCAGCGGCGACGTGCCGAACTTCCTGGATGGCCGCGTCTATGTGGCGCTCGGTTTCCTGGCCGTGGTGCCGAGCCTGGGCGCCTATTATTTCTATGACCGCCTGGTGGCCGTGGCCGGTCCGGCGCGCGCCAGCATGAGCCTGTACCTGATCCCGCTGTTCGCCACGCTCACCGCCTGGCCGCTGCTGGGCGAAGCCCCGCACCTGTATCACGTGGCCGGCTTCGGCGTCATCCTGGCCGGCGTCGCGCTGTCCAGCATGCGCAAGAAATAATCATCTGATCAAAACAGCGACAGGTTGACCGGCCCGGCCGGCTTCGACGGGGCCGGCGGCGTGCGCGGCGCGGCCCAGGCCTTCATCGACTCAGCCGGGTAGGGCCGCAGGAAGCTGCGCGCCAGTTCAGGGTCGCGGCAGCCGAGCCAGGCGTCGACCTCGTCATTCGGCAGCACCACCAGCGAACGCTTCTCGTCGCCCGGCTTGTGGAAGCGCCGCATCAGGGGATGGGTGTCGGCGTTGATCGTGATCTGGGTGAAAGCGGTCGAACGGCCGCCATCCGGCTCGCCCCACTCGCGCCACAGGCCCGCCACGAAGAACATCGATTCGTCCCGCATGCCGATGCCCCAGCGCTCGGCGCGTCCGCTTTCGTAGTTCGGCTCGTAAAAGCAGGTCATCGGCACCGCGCACAGCTGCGTGCGATACCAGGCCGGTGCGAACGAGCGCCGCTCGCCCAGCGATTCGGCCCGGGCATTCATGGTGTCGAACGGCTTGACGCCATCCGGGATGTGGCGGCGCGGCACCATGCCGTAGCTGGCCACGCACAGCTCGCGCCGGCCCCGGCTGCCCGCACGCAGGATCGGCGCCTGGTAGTCCTTCCAGGTCTCGCCCGGCCAGTCCCAGTCGCGATATAAATCGACCAGCACGCCGAGCACCATGTCCATCTGCTCGGGCAGGGGCGGGCGGTAGTTCACGCACATCGCATCGTCTCCACGTCCGGCTCCGCAGTCGTTTCCACGCTGGCCTTCAGGTAGGCGCGCAGCATGCGCCGGTATTCGTCGAGCAGGGCCGGCGCCGGGGCGCTGCCGTCCGGCATCTGGGCCACGCCCTTGAGCACGTGCAGCACCGCCAGCGCCATCGTCGCCAGATGCGCGTCGGATGCGCCGGTCAGCACCGCGCCCAGCAGTTCCCGCAAATTGTCGAGCATCATGCCGCGCAATGCGCGCCGGCTGTCGTCCAGGCCGCGCGCGTCGACCAGCGCCAGCGCCACGCCGCGTTCGGCATGCAGCCCCGACATGAAATCGACCAGCGCATCGGTCAGCGCCTGCGCGCGCAAGGGATGCGCGAGCGCGTCCACGCGCGCGCGCACGTGTGCGAGGCCCGCGCCCAGGCTTTCGGTATATTGGCGCAGCAGCGCGTCGGCCACCGCTTCCTTGGCCGGGAAGAAGCGGTACAGCGAGCCGATCGCCGTGTGCGAAGCGGCCGCGATCTCGGTCATCGTCACGGCTTCATAGCCCTTGTCGAGGAACAGCGCCGTGCTGGCCTGCAGGATGGCGGCAACGCGGTCGTGGCCGCGCTGGCGCTTGGGCGCCGCGCCACGCAGGGCAGTCGGAGAAGGCGAGTCGGTCATGGCATCGAGGTCGATAAGTGGCCAATAAGTAGCCACTGCATTATAGCCATTTGCATTGCCGCGCCGACCCGTCGATTGACTTATGCGAGGATACTCTCTACTATATTTGCGAGGATATCCTCGCATATCTCGCCAACAATTCAACCTCACCAGGAGCCGCCATGACGATCGCCCTCGACCCCAGCACCACCGCTTTGGTATTCATCGACCTGCAGCACGGCATCACCGGCCTGGACCTGGCGCCGCACGCGCCCAGCCAGGTCGTGGCCAATTGCGCTCGCCTCGCCGACGCCTACCGCGCCAAGGGCGCCACCATCGTCTACGTGCGCGTCGACCTGAACAACATGCACACCCACACGACCGACCGCGGCCGCGCGCACGGCGGCAACGTCCCGGCGATCGCCTCCGAGATCGTGCCGGAAGCCGGCATGCAGCCGGGCGACGCGCTGGTCACCAAGCGCCAGTGGGGCGCGTTTTATGCCACGGAACTCGAGCAGATCCTGCGCCGCCGCGGCGTCAAGACCGTGATCATGGCCGGCATCGCGACCAATATGGGCGTGGAATCGACCGCGCGCTCGGCATTCGACCAGGGTTACGACCTGGTGTTCGCCGAAGACGCGATGACCACCATGCGGGCGGACTGGCACGAGTTCGCCATTACCCAGATCTTCCCGATGATGGGCCGCGTGCGCAGCACCGAGGAACTGCTGGGCGCGATCGGCTGATCGACCCGGCTCAGGCTGGCGATAGTCCAGTCACCGGTTGCACTTGCCGCTGACGATCGCCCAGCCCCAGAACGGCAGCGCCAGCAGGCCGCCCAGGTTGACCGGCCCGATCGCGGGCGGGGCGTGTTTCATGGCGTCCGGGCGCCAGCACGAGGGCACCCGGGCATCGTCGACCTGGCGCGTGAACTTGCCGTAGGCGTCGCCGCGCAGGGCAGCGCCATCCTCGCCCTTGAGCGGCATCGGCTTGCTGTCGGCGAGGGTGTCGCGCACGGCCTTCCTGACGGCAGGATCGAGCATGAGCAGCTCGGGCTGCACCGCGCTCCTGCCGCCTTCGGTCTTTTGCCTCGACTCGAGCAGGTCTTGCGCGCCGGCGCTGAAGGTCAGTACGGTCAGCAGGCACAGCAGTGGCAGCGCCGGTGCAGAGCTTGTCATCGAAGGCATATCCCGGGCAGTCATTGGCATTTGCCGCGCACCTTGGCGACGGCGACGAAGGGAAGGGCAAGCCAGCCGCTCAGGAAGAAAGTCGGCTGGCGCTTCAAGCCTTCCGAGTGCAGGCAGTCCGGGACCGTGGCGTCGTCGACCTGGCGCCGGAACGACGTGTAGCTGTCGCCGCGCAGCAACGATGTGTCGCGCTGGAGTGGATCGGCCGGTTTTTCGGCCAGCGTCTGGCGCACCGCCTTTTCGACCGTGGCGTCGTGCCGCAACAGCTCGTAGACGGTCTTGCTCTTGACGTTGCTGGCGTCCTCGGCACTGGCGTCGAAGGCGAACGTGGCGGGAATCGCGAGCAGCAGGGCAATGCGTTTCATGGCGTCGGCGAGCGGTGGCGTTGACAGTCCTGTTAATGAATGTACACCAAACCGCCAGCTTGCACGGAAACTGGACAACTCGTTACATTTCAAAAGTACAATATTTTTTTATCGACGAGGACTGCCATGAAATCGCTGCTGCCGGCCTGCTGCCTGTTCTTGAGCTTGTTCGTGACATCCATTGTCGGCGCCGCAACGGCCAGCGCGGCCCCGGCCGACGCCGCGCTGGCGCGCGAGGTCAACGCCTTCGTGGACGGCTGGCACGACGATGCCGCGCACGCGCGCATGCGTTACTTCGACAAGATCGCGCCCGACGGCGTCTTCATCGGCACCGACCGCAGCGAACTGTGGCGGCGCGACGCCTTCCTGGCCTGGGGCCGCAAGTATTTCGAGGGCCGCAGCAAAGCCTGGGAATACCACGCGACGCGGCGCAACGTCTACGCATCGAAGGACGGCAAGACCGTCTGGTTCGACGAGCTGCTCGACGGCGACAAAGGCGCTCACTTCATGGCCAGCGGCGTGCTGGCGCGGACGCCGGCGGGCTTGCTGGTCGAGCACTACCAGCTGTCGGTGGCGGTGCCGAACGAGGTCGAGCCGCAAGTCGTCGACCTGGCGCGCGCGGCGGAATCGAAGGCCGAGGCCGAGGGCGCGCCCAAGGCGGACGTCGCCCGCTGACCTTACTGCACCGAGTTCAGCGTGATCTGGAACACCAGTCCGGAGTTCGGCGGCACCGAACCCTGGCCGCTCGCGCCATACCCCAGGCTGGCCGGGACCAGCACGGTGCGCGTGCCGCCCACCAGCATCCCGGTCACGCCCTGGTCGAAGCCGCCGATCGCCTGGTTCGATCCGATCGCGAACGAGAACGGACCGCTCTCGAGCTGCGTGCCCTTGTGGTCGGCGGCGGTATCGCTGTACAGCCAGAGCGTGTAGGTGACGCCGACGGTCTTGCCGCTCACCGCCTGGGCGCCGGTGCCGACCGTGTTGTCGGTGTAGCTCAGCTGGGACGGGCTGGCCACGGCGACGCTGCCGGAGGCTGAGGAACCGCCACCGCCACCGCCGCCGCATGCGGACAGGCTGAGCAGGACGGCGAGGCCGAGGGCGGAGGCGGCGGCGAACGGAAGCTTCGGTTTCATGATTTCCTTAACGAAATTCAAAAAACACCGAACATACCCGAGCCCGATGTAAAGATCGGCTTTACGTTTGTAGTACTTTGTTACAGGTAAGCTGACAGGTTGGCGGGCAGGCGCTTGTGCTAATGTGGCGCTTTCCCTACACGTCATCCAACCGCCGTGAGCTTCACCGAGACCGCGCCCCTATCTGCTGCTGATGCTGCTGCCGTAACCGTCCCCGCAACCCCCAGCTACGTGGGCCGCTTCGCCCCATCCCCGACTGGCGCCCTGCACGCCGGGTCGCTGGTGGCGGCGCTGGCCAGCTACCTCGACGCGCGTGCCCATGGCGGCCAATGGCTGGTACGGATCGAAGACATCGACGAAGGCCGCAGCGTGGCCGGCGTCGACGCGGAGATCCTGGCGCAGCTGGCCTGGCTCGGCATGCATTCCGATCGCGAGGTCGTGTGGCAGAGCCGCCGCAAGCACCTGTACCAGGCCGCCTACGACAGCCTGGCCGGCCACGCTTACGGCTGCGGCTGCAACCGGCGCGAGATCGCCGATTCGCGCCTCGGCTTCGCGCCCGACGGCGCCGCGCTCTACCCCGGCACCTGCCGCCATGGCTTGGCGCCGGGCCGCAGCGCGCGCAGCCTGCGCCTGCGCGTCCCCGATCCGGGCCGGGACGTGATCACTTTCGAGGATCGCTTTGCCGGCACGGTCAGCCAGAAGCTGGCCAGCGAGTCGGGCGACTTCGTGCTCAAGCGCGCCGACGGCTACTGGGCCTATCAGCTGGCGGTGGTGGTCGACGATGCCGCGCAGGGCGTGACCGACGTCGTGCGCGGCGCCGACCTGCTCGATTCGACCCCGCGCCAGATCTACCTGCAGCGCGTGCTCGGCGTGCCGCAGCCGCGCTACCTGCACGTGCCGGTGGTGCGCAATGCGCTCGGCGAAAAGCTGTCCAAGCAGACCGGCGCGCTGGCGGTGCGGCCAGGGGACGAGGGTGGGGCGGTGGCGGCGCTGCGCGCGGCGGCCGGGTTTCTCGGCCTCGAGGTGGGCGCGGCCGATTCGCTCGCCGGGTTTTATGCGGCGGCGGTACCGGCCTGGTCGCGCCTGCTCGAGGCGCGCGCGGGCGCGGACCGGAACACGTAAAAAGACGGCCGCCCGGTCGAGCAGCCGTCCCTTGCTTCAAGCGCTTCAAGCATGTCGTTCCAGCCGGATTACAGTTCCAGTCGCCGCCTCCTTCCCATCCACAGCAGGCCGCCGAGGCCCAGTCCCAGCATCGCCCACTCGGCCGGCTCCGGCACCGGGGCCGCCACCAGCCAGCCGCGGATTTCGCCGTTCGGGAAGTCGGTCGAGTGGATGTTGACGTAGGCCTGGTTGGCCGCGATCGCGTTCAGCAGGGCGGTGGTCGCGCTTTGCGGCGTGCCGCCGTTGGTAGCAATGAAGCCTGGATCGTAGGTCAAGGGGTCGTCGAGGGCGAAGGTGTTGACGTAGTTGCCGTAGGTCGCGCCGGTCGGGAAGGCGTCGAATGGCACGGCGACCGGTGCGGTGCCGCTGAAGGCGCTGGTGGTGCAGCAGTGGATGTGGGCGGCGGCGCTCGGACTGATCAGGTTTTGGAACGCGACGTCCACCGACATCGACGTGTTACCGACGTCGAGCTTGGTCAGGCTCCTCCCTGGCGAAGCGTTGGGCGGCAATTCCAGCGCGCCGCTGGCGTTGGCGGTGAAGAAGTTGCCGGCGCCCGAGGTATAAGCCCCGGGCGCGCTGCTTCCTCCACCGGTAGTCTGCGCCAGCGCCGGTACGGTCAGGCACGAGGCTGACGCCAGCGCGAGGACGGACAGAACTTGTTTCATGGATAGCTCCTTTTGAACATGACTCTGCAATACACCCCGTCCTGGGGTGCTTCATGAACGTAGCACCAGCGTTTGCGACACGCGCACACCGTACGGCTGAGATAATGCTCGCGGGCGACTGATGTCCAGAAAACTTGGAATAATCGCGGTGTTTTCATTAACAATCCGACCATGCGCATCCTTCCTTCAGCCCTCTTGCTGTGCGCTGTCTGCGCGGCCGCCCGAGCGCAGGACGTATCGCTGCTGGGCGGCGCGCTGCGGGTCGACAAGGGCGCCAACGAGACCACCTTCGCCGTCGACGTCGGCTACACCCACCGCATCAACCGCTACCTCGCCGTCAGCGCCGACTACGTCAACGAAGGCCATCCGCCGTTGCACCACCGCGACGGCCTGGGCGCGCAGGTGTGGCTGCACACACCGGTGCCGGAGCAGGGCTGGTCGGCCGGCGCCGCGTTCGGGCCCTATTATTATTTCGACACCACCACCGGCAACGGCTCGCTGGTCGACTACCGCAACGACCACGGCTGGGGCCAGCTGATGAGCGTGAATGCGGTCTACCACCTGCATTCGCGCGCCTACCTCGAAGCGCGCCTGTCGCACACGCACGGCATCACGGCGCACGACAGCACGATGCTGCTGGTCGGCGCCGGCGTCGAACTGGGCCCGGTCGGGCGCGCGGCGCGGCTCGAGAACGCCGGGCCGGGCGACAACCTGATCATGCCGCTGATCGGGCGCTCGATCGTCAACAGCTTCAAGTCGGAAGAGGCGACCTCGTATGGCCTGGAATACCGCCGCACCGTCACCCCGAACCTGGAGTGGAGCGTGATCCTGATGAACGAGGGCCGGGTCGGCGTGGCCGCGCGCAAGGGCGTGTCGAGCCAGTTCTGGCTGCTGCGCCCGTTCACCGAACGCAGCATGCTGGAGCTGGGCCTGGGCGCCTACGCCATGCGCGACCAGCTCGATCGCGACGATCCCAACGGCCGGCGCGAGAACCACGTGGCGCCGATCGCCTCGATCGGCATGCGCTGGCGCCTGACCGACACCGTGCGCACCCAGATCAGCTGGAGCCGCGTGATCACCAGCTACGAGCGCGACTCGGACGTGTTCCTGCTCGGCGCCGGGCTGGCGTTCTAGGCCGCGGCGGGTGTCCTACAGTTTGCCGATCTGGCGGTCGATGGCCTGGCGCGCGCGTTCGCTGCGTTCGCTGTAGCGGTCGTTCAGGTAGTCGCTGCGGCCACGCAAAAGCAAGGTGAACTTGAACAATTCTTCCATCACGTCGACCACGCGGTCGTAGTAGGCGGAGGGGCGCATGCGGCCGTCGTCGTCGAACTCCTTGTAGGCCATCGGCACCGAGGATTGGTTCGGGATCGTGAACATGCGCATCCAGCGGCCCAGCAGGCGCAGCGTGTTGACCACGTTGAAGGATTGCGAGCCGCCGCACACCTGCATCACCGCCAGCGCGCGGCCCTGGCTCGGCCGGATCGCGCCCTGTTCGAGCGGGATCCAGTCGATCTGGTTCTTCATCACGGCCGTCACCGCGCCATGGCGCTCGGGACTGCACCACACCTGGCCTTCCGACCACAGGCACAGTTCGCGCAGCTCGACCACTTTCGGGTGGGTCTCGGGCACGCTGCCGGCCATCGGCAGTTCCATCGGGTCGAAGATCTTCACCTCGGCGCCGAAGTGCTCGAGGATGCGCGCCGCCTCGTACGTCAGGAAGCGGCTGAACGAGCGCTCGCGCAGCGAGCCGTAGAGCAGCAGGATGCGCGGCGGATGGTCGAAACCGGCGGCCGGTTCGAGCTTGCCGGCGCTCGGCAGGTCGAGCCGGGCCGGGTCGATGTTGGGGAGGTCGGGGAGCTTGTTCATGGCTTGATCAGGAAAGGCGCAGCGCCAGCGCGGCCAGCGTGACGAGCAGGATTGGCAGGGTGAGCACGACCCCGGTACGGAAGTAGGCGCTCCACGCAATGCGGATGCCCTTGCCGTCCAGGACGTGCAGCCAGAGCAGCGTGGCAAGGCTGCCGATCGGCGTGATCTTGGGACCGAGGTCGCAGCCGATCACGTTGGCGTAAACCATGGCATCGCGCAGCGCGCCGCCGCCGTGCGCCGCCTGGGTGGCGTCGATCGACAGCGCGCCCACCAGCACGGTCGGCATGTTGTTCATGAGCGAGGACAGCAAGGCGCTCGCGAAGCCGGTGCCCAGCGCGGCGCCCCACACGCCGTGTTCGGCGAAACGCGCCAGCAGGGCGCTCAGGTGATCGGTGAGGCCGGCGTTGCGCAGCCCGTAGACCACCAGGTACATGCCGAGCGAGAACGCCACCACCTGCCATGGCGCGCCCGCGAGCACGGCGCGCGTCGAAATCACGTGGCCGCGCGCCGCGACCGCCAGCAGGACGCAGGCGCCGGCGGCAGCCACGGCGCTGATCGGCACGCCGGCATCGTCGAGCCAGAAAAAGCCCGCCAGCAGCAGGGCCAGCACCCACCAGCCGGCCGTGAAGGTGGCGCGGTCGCGGATCGCCTCGCGCGCCGGCTTGAGCTGGGCCAGGTCGTAGGCCGCCGGGATGTCGCGCCCGAAGAACAGCAGCAGCGCCGCCAGCGTGGCCGCCACCGCCGCCGCGTCGACCGGCAGCATCACCGCGGCATGGCGTGCGAAACCGATGCCGAAATAATCGCTGGAGACGATGTTGACCAGGTTCGACACCACCAGCGGCAGGCTGGCGGTGTCGGCGATGAAGCCGGCCGCCATCGCGAAGGCCAGCGTGGCGCGCGGCGGGAAGCGCAGCGCGGCCAGCATGGCGATGACGATCGGCGTCAGGATCAGCGCCGCGCCGTCGTTGGCGAACAGCGCCGACACCGCCGCGCCCAGCAGCACCAGCAGCACGAACAGGCGCCGCCCCGAGCCGCCGCCCCAGCGCGCCACGTGCAGCGCCGCCCATTCGAAGAAGCCGGCGCCCTCTAACAGCAGGCTGATGACGATCACCGCGATGAAGGCGCCGGTCGCATTCCAGACGATGTGCCAGACCGCCGGGATGTCGCTCACGTGGATGGCGCCGGCCAGCAGGGCCGCGACGGCGCCGCCGGCCGCGCTCCAGCCGATGCCCAGGCCGCGCGGCTGCCAGATCACCAGCGCCAGCGTGGCCAGGAAGATCAGCGACGCGGTCAGCACGCTGCGCCGCTCGGATCGATGCGGCCGATGCGCTCCAGCTCGGCCTGCAAGCGCGCGCGCTCCTGCGCCAGCGCATCCAGCGGCAGCGCGAGGAAGGCTTCGATGCGCGCGTGCAGGATCGCATAGGCGCGCGCGAAGGCGTGCTCGATCTCGGTCTCGCTGCCGGTTACGTGGCTGGGGTCGTCGACACCCCAGTGGCCGCGCAGCACCGGGCCGAGGTAGGCCGGGCAGGTTTCGCCGGCGGCGCTGGCGCACACCGTGATCACGACGTCGGGCGTGACCGGCAGCGCGTTCCAGGATTTGCTGAAGTAGCCATCGGTGGCGATGCCTTCGCGCGCCAGCAGGGCGAGCGCGCGTTCGTTCAGCTTGCCGGCGGGCTGGCTGCCGGCGCTCAGCGCGCGCCAGTGCCGGTGCGCGCTGGTCTGGACCAGGTGGTTGAAGAGCGCCTCGGCGATCAGCGAGCGGCAGGAATTGCCGGTGCAAAGGAACAGGATGTGCATGTCAGGTCCCGGTGTGCGGCGCGGCTGCGCAAACGGCGCCGGGTGCGCAGGCCGTCACGCCGGTGCAGGGCGCGCCGCCGCAGCAGTTTTCGGTCAGGAAGCCGAGCAGCGCGTCGATGGTGTCGAACTTGGCCGCGTAGATCACGAAGCGGCCCTCCTGGCGCGGCACGACCAGCCCGGCGTGGGTCAGCTCCTTCAGGTGGAAGGACAGCGACGACGGCGCCAGGCCGAGCGCCTCGGCGATCTTGCTGGCGGCCAGTCCGGCGGGGCCGGCCTGCACCAGCAGGCGGAAGGCGGCCAGGCGCGATTCCTGCGCAAGGGCCGCGAGGGCGGAGATGGCGGCTGGGCTGTCCATGGCGTTCGGCATCCTGGATATTTCGACATTTCAAATATAATCGAAATATCGGTCCGATGGCAAGGCCAGCCGCCCGTGCGGCGGTACCGTGAACGGCAAGGGATCAGGCAGCGGCGGGCGGGACGGGCGTGGACGGTGCGGGATGGCGCGCCTCCCACGCCGCCAGCGCGCGCTCGTGGTTCCCGAGCGCCATCTGGTAGGTGTCGAATACGCAGATCGTGCAGCCGGTGCCGCAGCAATCCTCGAGCGCCGGTTCTTTCGGCGCCAGCGGGCGCGGGTCGTCCTCCAGCGTGGACGAGGGCGAAGGGGATGGGACAGCGGCGGACATGCGGGCCAGCATACCCGCCCGGGCCTCAATCGTCCAGATCGTAGCGCTGCATGACGAAGCGCATGCGGCCGTCCTGGCGCTCGCACAGGCCGCTCATGGTTTCATGCCTGCGCAGCGTCCAGGTCAGGGGGCTGCCGGGTGCTTTCGACGCGCAGGCGGCGTGGGCCTCGGACGGGACCGCGGGCAGCCTCGGCGCCGGCGGCGGGGGCGGCGGCAAGCGCGGCGCCCCCGCCGCGGCCAGCGGAGGAGCGGGCGGTATCGATCCGTCCGACGGCGCGGGCGCGACGGGCGGAACCGGTGCTGGCGGCATCGCTGCGTCATCCGGCAGTCCGGGCGCCGGGGCGGCGCCGGCGGGGCGGGTGGGGCAGGCGGCGCGGGCGCGTGCGGTGGCGCGGGCACTGCCGGCAGTGCCGGCAGTGCCCGCGGCGCGCCGATCGATGGCGGCGCCGGCGGCGGCGCTTCGCACTGGCCGCCGCGGTCGGTCTTGCAATGGATGCTGACGTGCTCGTCGGCGCCGGCCTGGCCGGGCAAGGCGCTGCACAGGGCCAGCAGCGCGGCCGGCAGCAGGGACATCGGTTTCATGGGCATTCTCCTCGGTGTTTGCGCGCGCGGTGCGGCAGACATGCTTCGCATCCTGCGCGGCGAATGTGGAGAGAACATGTAGATGCGCGCCGGCGCAGCGGCCGCTACAGGTCGAAGCGGTACCCGAGCCCGTAGATCGAATGGATCGCCTCGACGCCGGGCATCGCGGCGTCCAGCTTGCGCCGCAGGTTCTTGACGTGGCTGTCGATGGCGCGGTCGGTGACGTCCAGGCCGGCGCTGCCCTCGCGCGCCAGGTCGAGCAGCTGGGCGCGCGAAAACACCTGGCCGGGACGGCGCGCCAGCGCGGCCAGGATGCCGTACTCGGTCGGCGTCAGCTCGAGCGGGCGGCCATGGATGGCGATGCGGCGCGCGGCCGCGTCGATCGCCAGCGCCGGCGCTGCGGGCTCCTGCTTGCGCCCGCGCGCGCTGCGGCGCAGGATCGCCTTGATGCGCGCCATCAGCTCGCGTGGGCTGAAGGGCTTGCACAGGTAATCGTCGGCGCCGGCTTCCAGGCCGAGCAGGCGGTCGATCTCCTCCACACGCGCGGTCACCATCACCACCGGCACGTCGGCACTGGCGGGGTCGGCGCGCAGCGCGCGGCACAGCGCCAGGCCGTCCAGGCCAGGGAGCATCAGGTCGAGCACCACCAGGTCAGGCAGGCGCGCGCGCAGGGCGGCCAGGGCGCGCGCGCCGTCGTGATGAACGGCCGGTGCGTAGCCGGCCGCGCGCGCGTAGTCGGCGACCAGCGCCGCCAGCTCGGGCTCGTCCTCGACGATGGCGATCTCGATCGGGGTGCTGTCCAGGTTCATGCGTTCTCCGTCAAAGGCATGCGCACGATGGCGGCCAGGCCGCCCAGCGCCGAAGGTTCGAAAGCCAGCGTCGCGTCTTGCGCTTCGAGCAGGCGCCGGCACAGCGCCAGCCCGAGTCCGGCCCCGCCGTGCGCCCGGCTGCGCGAGGGGTCGACGCGGTAAAAGCGTTCGCCCAGGCGCGCCAGTGCGGCGTCGGGCATGCCGGGCGCGCTGTCCTCGATGCGCAGCTCGAGGTCGTGGCCTTGCACGCGCGCCTGCAGGCGTACGCGCCCGCCAGCGTGCGTGTAGCGCAGGCTGTTCTCGAGCAGGTTGTCGAGCACCTGGCGCATGCGGTCGGCGTCGGCTTTCACAACGGACGCCGGCGGCGCCAGCCCGAGTTCGAGCGTGAGCCCGGCCGCTTGCAGGCGCGCTTCGAACCCGTCCGACTGGGCGCGCGCCAGCGCCCACAGGTCGAGCTCGAGCAGTTTGCAGTCGAGGGCGCCGACGTCGGCGCGCGCCAGCGCGTACAGCTCGTCGATCAGCTTGTTCAGCGCCAGCACCTGGGCCAGCATCGCGTCGAGCGTGTCCGGCGTCGCGCCGCGCACGCCGTCCTGCACCGCTTCCAGCTGGGCGCGCAGCACCGCCAGCGGGGTGCGCAGCTCGTGCGAGGTGTCGGCCACCCACTGGCGCCGGGTAGCTTCTGCGCCGGCCAGATGCCGCGCCAGCGTGTTGAAGTGGCGCGCCAGGTCGCCCAGCTCGTCGCTGCGCGCGGCCGCCAGCTGCACCTCGAAGTCGCCGGAGGAGAGCTGGCGCGCGCCCTGTTCGAGCGCCAGGATCGGACGCCGGAAGTGGCGCGCCAGCAGCGTCGCCGCGAGCGCGCTCAGCGCCACCGCGCCGAGGGCGATCAGCCACAGGCTGCTGCGCAGCTGTTCGAGGAAGGCGTAGGCCATGGCGTCGCTCGGGCGGCTGCCGCGCGCCACGCCCAGCCAGCCGACCGTGCGCCCGTCCAGCGTCAGCGCGCGGCGCGCCAGCGCCTGGCCGCGCGGGTCGCGTCCGGCCAGGTAGCGGCCGGCGCCGTCGAACAGGGTGATGCGCTGCTCGAGCGGCAGTTCGAGTGCGGGCGCGCCGATACCGATGGGGGGCGGCGGAACCGGAGCGGCGCCGGCATGCGCTGCGAGCGGCGGCGCGAGCGGGGCCGGTGGGCCGGCGGCGCGGGCAAGGCGGGAGGGACGGGCGGCGCCGGCGGCGCGGCGCCGCCTGGCGCATGCGGGGCCGCCAGGCCGGCGCGCTGCGCGCGCGCCTGCTGCAGTTCGTCCAGCTCGCGTGCGATCCAGTCGCCGCGCGCATTGGACTGGATGAAGTCCCAGCCGCCGCGGCTGCGGTAGCGGCGCAGCAGGTCGGACGAGAGCTCGTCCAGGCGGTCCAGCTCGATGCCGACCGCGTACTCGCCGAAGCTGGCCAGCACGTTCTGGCGCAGCAGGAACACGGCGCCGGCCGCCACCGCGAGGATGGCGAGCAGGACGGAGGCGAACAGGCGGTGGCCGATCGAGATTTTCAAGGCGTGGCGGATGGGTGACGCTGTGCGCGGACCCGGCCCATTCTAGACCAGCGCGCGGCGCCGGTCACCCGGCTGCTGACGGCGCGGCCAGGTCGGCGATGCGGTAGCTGGCCTGCGCCGCGCCTTCATTGGCGGTGATGAACTCGATGTTCTTGCCGATCCGGTACACCTGCCCGCCTCCCGGCGGGATCAGGATGTGCACGCGCGCCACCGCGCAGGCATGCAGGCCGTCCGCGCCACGCACCAGCAGCAGGTGAGGCGCCGGCTGCTGCGCCTGCGCCGGCGCGCGCAGCTCGCGCAGCGGGATCGCCCGGCCTTCCCAGTTCATGCAGGCTGCGCCGTCCGCGTCCTTCAGCGCGGCCGCCGCTTCGTGCGGCCCGAGAATGCGCTCGACCGCGTCGATCGCGACCGCGGCCAGGCCATCGGCCTCGTAGACGATGTAGGCGCAGGCGTTGCCGGCGCCGTGCGCCGCAGAATCGCCCCGCGCGCCGTGGCCGGCGCCGTGCGCGCGCTCTGGCGCACCGTCGCCGCTGATCGCGGCTTCGGGAAAGCGCGCGAACAGGGCGGCGTCGTCGAGCAGCTGGACCGGCACGCCGTCGCGGTCGTAGGTGCTCGCGACCACGCTGCCGGCGGCCGACAGGCCGGCGTCGGCGAAGCTGTCCAGGCGCAGCGCCGCGCGCACCGGCAGGCCCAGGGCCAGGCCGTCGCGCTCGATGACCGCCAGCAGCGGCGCGGCTTCGTCGCGGGTTTCGTCGATGGCTTGCGCCAGCAGCGCGCCAGGCGGCAGGATCGCAAGATGGCGGCCGCGCCAGCTGCACCAGGCGCTGTCGATGCCGCCGCCGAAGCGGGCCAAAGCCGGCATCGGAATCACTTCGGTCAAGGCTTCGGCCGGCACCGCCAGCTGCTGCGCGCCCACTTGCAGCAGCGCGTACAGGCGCGTGGCGGCATCTGCGTGTGCACCCGCGGCCTCGTTCGAAGCGGCGTGGGCAGCGCCGGCGGCCGCGTCGTCGCTCCACGCCGCCGCCAGGCGCGCCAGGCGGGCGGTGTCGAGCAGGCTCAGGACCTGGCCGCCCTCGGGCGTGCGCGCGGCGCTGTGGAAGACTTCCTCGGGATCGTCGTCGTGGTGCAGGCGCGTCACGTCCTCCGGCTGCAGGTCGATCAGGCCGTTGATGGCGTCGACCTTCAGGCCGACCGTGCGCCCCGCCTCGTGCAGCACCAGCACGCGCGCGCCCGCGCGGATGCCCGCGCCGGCGCCGGTGTGCTCGACCGCTCCCACGTCGACCCAGCGCGCCAGGTCGACCACCGGCACCAGCCGGCCGTGATGCTCGACGACGCCGGCCAGCGCGCCGCGCCGGCGCGGCAATCGATCGGGCGCCGCCGGCAAGGGGATGGCTTCGACCACCGCTTCGACCGGCACGCCCAGGCGCAGCGCGCCGATGCCGAATTCGGCCAGGCACAAGGCATTCGATACCGCCATCGCTCAGGACTCCCTGGCGATTCTTTCCAGCTCGGTCAGCAGCGCCGAGGCGTTGCGCGTGGCGCTGGCCTGGGCCGTGGTCGAGGCGTGGATCTGTTCGATCGATTCGCCGGACTTGCCGACCGAGCCGACGATGCGCCCGAACGCTTCCTCGACTTCGCCGGCCAGGCGCGTGCCTTCGCCGACGCGGTTGACGGTCTCGCTGATCAGCTTGTCGATCTCGCGCGCCGCCAGCGCCGACTTCTCGGCCAGCTTGCGCACTTCGTTGGCGACCACCGAGAAACCCTTGCCGTGTTCGCCGGCGCGCGCCGCCTCGATCGCCGCGTTGAAGGCCAGCAGGTGGGTCTGGCCGGCGATCTCGCTGATGGTGTCGATGATGTCGTGCACACTGCTCGAGGCTTGCTGGATCGCTTCGATCGACTGGCGCGAGCGGCCCAGCAGCTTGCTGCCGGCGGCGGCGTCGGCCTGGGTCTGGCCGGCCAGGCCGGCCGACTGCTGCGAACTCTGGGCGATCATGGCGATCGACTCGGTCAGTTCGGCCAGCACGCCGGAAATCGCGCTGACCTTGGCGCTGACCAGCTCTTCGCGGTGCACCTGCTCGGTCACGTCCATCGCGAATTTCACGACCTTGTACGGCTTGCCGTCGACGTCGAGGATCGGATTGTAGGTCGCCAGGATCCAGATGTCGGCGTCGTGCTTGCCGCGGCGCTTGAAGCGGCCGGTCTGGAACTGGCCCTGCGCCAGGTTGGCCCAGAAGTGGCGGTAGGCCGCGCTTTTCACCAGCTCGCTCTCGCAGAACATGCTGTGGTGCTGGCCTTCGAGCTCGTCCAGCGTGTAGCCCATGGTGCGCAGGAAGTTGTCGTTCGCGGTAAGCACATTGCCGCGCAGGTCGAATTCGATCACGGCTTGCGAGCGCCCGATCGAATCGAGCTTGCCCTTGATCTCGGCATCCTGGCGCTTGCGCTGGGTAATGTCGGTGGCGAACTTGACGATCTTGACCGGCTTGCCCTCGACGTCGAAGATCGGGTTGTACGAGGCCAGCAGCCAGATCTCTTTGCCCGACTTGGTCACGCGGCGGTATTCGCCGGCGTTGAATTCGCCGCGCCCGAGGCGCTCCCAGAACGCCAGGTACTCCGGCGAACCGGCCAGCGACGGATCGCAGAACAGGCGGTGGTGCTGGCCGCGGATGTCGTCGAGCGAGTAGCCCATGGCGTCGAGGAAGTTGGCGTTCGCCTGCAGTACACGCCCGTGCAGGTCGAACTCGATCACCGCCTGCGAGCGGTCGATGGCGGCCATCTTGCCTTCGAAGTCGGCGTTGCGCTGGGTTTGCGCGGTGACGTCGGTGGCGTACTTGATCACCTTGACCGGCTTGCCGTCCGGGCCCAGCACCGGGTTGTACGAAGCGTGGATCCAGACTTCGCGTCCGCTCTTGTGGCGCCGCTTGAACTGGCCTGCGTGGACCTGGCCGCCGGCCAGGTGCTCCCAGAAGGTGATGTATTCCATGCTCGCCGCGTAGGCGGCGTCGCAGAACATGCGGTGATGGCGGCCGCGGATTTCCTCCAGCGTGTAGCCGAGCGTCTCGAGGAAGTGCTCGTTGGCGTGGATGACGTGGCCCTCGAGGTCGAATTCGATCACGGCCTGGACGCGCTGGATGGCGTCGATCTTGGCCGCGTTCTCGGCCTGCATCTGCTTGGAGACCGTGATGTCGGTCGCGAACTTGATCACCTTGACCGGCTTGCCCTCGCCGTCGAACACCGGGTTGTAGGACGCCTGCAGCCACACCGGCGTGCCCTTGCTCGACAGGCGCATGTATTCGCCGGTGCTCGGATGGCCGCTGGTCAGCGCTTCCCAGAATTCGGTGTAGGCGTAGGAATGCGTGAAAGCATCGGTGCAGAACATGCGGTGATGCTTGCCGACCACCTCGGGCAGCGCATAGCCCATCGCGTCCAGGAAGTTCTGGTTGGCGTGCAGGACGTGGCCATCCATGTCGAATTCGACCACCGCCTGGGTGCGGTGGATGGCGTCGAGTGCGGCGCGCGCGAGGTCAACGCGGATATCGATCGTCGGCGAAAGCGGGGCGGAGGCGGAAGTGAGCATTCGGTTTGGATAGGTTAACAAGTATTGGCTGTTTGTCATCTCAGCGAAGAGACCATTTTATAAAATTTCCAATAGGAAATCATATTGTATTTTTGTATCGCGGTCACCGATTTCATCAATTCCGACGAATCCGTGGCGGGGATGCGACGCATTGGGGCGCAGGCTTGGCTTCCAGGATTGAGACACAGAGCACCCGCCGGGTGAGCAAAGTATGTCGGCTAGGGATATGGAGAATTTTTTCTTGTGTAAGCGTGCTCCTACAGAACAAATTATGTAATTACAACGCAGTTGACAGTCAATGTGAACTGACGTGCCTGCTCTGGAAACCCGCTCCAGTCGGATGATTATTCAATACCAAGGCACGGCGCTGCGGCAGAACTCCGCGCCAAGGGGGCGCCAAAACAGTGAAGCTCGGTAGTCGAATTCCCAATTTGCAAAGTGCAGAATTTAACGGAAGTGATGGATTGTGTAGGTATGATCCTACGCGGGTTAACGTTCGAACGCGCCGCGACGGGCTGCTTCAATGGCCGCGATGTCGATTTTCGCCATTTCCATCATGGCTTCGAAAGCCCGTTTGGCAGCGGCCGGATCGGGGTCGGAAATGGCCGCGATCAGCGCGCGTGGGGTGATCTGCCAGGACAGGCCCCAGCGGTCCTTGCACCAGCCGCAGGCGCTTTCCTGGCCGCCGTTGTCGACGATGGCGTGCCACAGGCGATCGGTTTCTTCCTGGTCGTCGGTCGCGATCTGGGAGGAAAACGCATCGCTGTGGCGGCAGGCCGGGCCGCCGTTCATGCCGATGCAGGCAATGCCGGCGACGGTAAACGTCACCGCCAGCACGTCGCCCTGCTTGCCCGCCGGGTAGTCGCCCGGTGCGCGATGGACTGCGTGGACGGCGCTGTCGGGGAAGGCAGGCGCGCGTGCGCGGGACAGGCAAGCTGGACGCGCTGGCGGTCGACGGCCTCAGTACACGTCGCGGCGGTAGCGGCCTTGCGCGTCCAGTGCGTCGAGCCGCTCGTGACCGAGGATGTCCACGAGCGCCGCGTGCACGCCGCCGGCCATGCCCTGCAGGCTGCCGCAGACGTAGATGGCGGCCCCGCGCTCGATCCAGTCGCGCAGGGTGGCGGCCTGTTCGCGCAGCAGGTGCTGGACGTAGCGCCGTTCGTCGGGCGCCGCGCCGTCGCGCGAGAACGCCAGGTCCAGGCGCTGCAGGCTGCCTTGGGCGCGCCAGCCTTCGAGTTCGTCGCGCAGCAGGAAGTCGTGGGCGGCGTTGCGCTCGCCGAACAGCAGCCAGTTCTCGATCACGCCGCGTTCGATGCGCGCGCGGATCAGGCCGCGCAGGCCGGCCAGGCCGCTGCCGTTGCCGATCGCGATCAGCGGCCGCTCGGCATTCTCGCCCAGGCGGAAGCGCCCGTGCGCGCGCAGGCGCAGGCGTACGCGCGCGTGCGCGTCGGCGCCTGCGCACAGCCAGCCGGAAGCGGCGCCGGGCGTGCCGTCGGCGTGCCGCTGCAGGCGCACCAGCAGCTCGAGCCGGCCTTCCATCGGCGTGGAGGCGACCGAGTATTCGCGCGGGTGCTCGGGGTCGCCCGGCGCGCTGACCTGGGCCAGGTCGCCGGCCTCCCAGGCGGGCAGGGCGCCGTCGAGCGGGGCCAGCGCGATACGAAACAAGGGCGCGCCGGCGCTGCCGGGATTGAGCAGCGTGCGCTCGAGGATGCGCCATTCGCCGTAGCCGGGCGCTTCCCAGTCGGGAGAATCGAAGGTGCCGGCCAGGCGCGCGGCGTACTGCTGCCATGCGGCCAGCGCCGCGGGGTCGCCGCGGTCGACGTCGATGCGTTCGAACAGGCTTGTCGCGCCATGCTGCGCCAGCCAGGCGTCGAGCGCACGCCCGAAGCCGCAAAAGTTGGCATAGCTGCGGTCGCCCAGCGCCAGCACGGCGTAGTGCAGATGGCTCAGTTTTCGTGGATCGGCGCCGCCCGTCATCAAGGTGCCGGCAAAGCGCGCCGCGGCGTCGGGCGCGTCGCCTTCGCCGTAGGTCGAGACGACGAACAGTATGCGCGTCGCGTGCTCGAGGGCGGCGGCATCGAACGTGGACATGCCGACGGCGCGCGCGCGCAGGCCGCCGGTGGCGAGCAGGGCGGCGGTACGCTCGGCCAGGAATTCGGCGTTGCCGGTCTGGCTGGCGTGCACGACCAGCCAGTCGGCCGGCATGCTGTCGATGATCTCGGCGCGCAGACGGCGGCGCCAGGCGTCCAGGCACAGGGCCAGCCAGCCGGCGCTCAGCAGCGCGGCGCCGCCCAGGCGCAACGGGTCCAGGGTGAGGATCATTGCATCCTCATTGCAGCATCGCGCGCCAGGCCGGCGAGGCCGATTCGAGCAGGCCGCCGTCCGGCCGGCGCAGCAGGAAGCGCGCCGCCACGGCGCGCCGCTCGGCGAAGGCCATGCCGGCTTGGGGGCCGAGCACGGTGATCGCCGTGGACAGCGCATCGGCCTGCATGCAGGTGCTGGCCAGCACCGTGACCGAGGCCAGGCCATGGGCGACCGGCTGGCCGGTGCGCGGGTCGAGCGTGTGCGGCACGCGCCGCCGGGCTTGCTGGAAGTAGCGGCGGTAGTCGCCCGAGGTGGCGATCGCCAGGCCGTGCAGGGCCACCACCGGCTGCTCGCCGGCAGCGCCGTCGGCGTCCGGCACGCCTTCGACCTCGACCCACCACGGCTGGCCGTCGCCCTTGACGCCGGCGCCGCGCAGTTCGCCGCCGATCTCGACCAGGTAGTGGCGCACGCCGTGGCGTTCCAGGCACAGCGCCAGGCGGTCGACCGCATAGCCTTTCGCCACCGCGGACAAATCGAGCGTCACGCCGCCCGGCTGCAGCAGGCGCCGGTTGGCGCCGTCGAGCAGGGCGTGCGCGCATGCGCGCGTGCGGGCGCGGCGCGCGAGCAGGGCGGCGACCGAGGCCGCCGAGGGCGCATAGAAACCGGCCTGGTCATACCGTTTGTTGGCGCCTGCGCCCGGGCCGAAGCCCCACAGGTCGACGAGGTCGCCGGCCGCCGGATCGTAGGCGCCGCCGCTGTCGCGTGCGACCTGCAGCGCGTAATCGATCACTTCATGGAACTGCGGCGGCAGCGCATGCCAGCTGCCGGCCGGCGCCGTGTTGTAGCGCGAGAGCAGCGAGTCCGGCGCCCAGTGGCTCATCTGGGCATTGATTTCGTCCAGCTCGGCCTGCAATGCGGCGTCCAGGTCCGCATCCACGCCGGGCGGCAGCATGAGGCGCGCCGACCAGCGGGTGCCCATCGTGCTCCCGCCCAGCTGGGCCTGGCGGCTGCCGGCGGGCGCCAGGCCGGGGTCGATGTCGAGCGGGACGAGGACGGCGCGCATGCGATCGAGTAGCGGCGGCCGGCTTACTGCGGCAGCACTTCCAGCGTCGCCGAATAGGCGTAGCGCTTGCCTTCCGGCGGGCCGTGCGGGGTGTCGGCGGTCGGCACCGGATAGGCGGCGCTCAGCCAGTACTGGTTGGCCGGTGGCAGGGCGATGCTGGCTTCGCCCTTGGCGTCGGTGGCGAAGCGCACTTCGCCCAGCGTGCCGCGGTACTTGACGCCGCCCGGGATCATGGAAAACGGGAAGTTCGGCAGCGGCTGGCCGTTGAGCAGGAAGCGCACCCGCGCCTGTTCGCCGGCGCGCAGCTCGGTCGGGCTGGTCAAGGGCACCATCTCCAGGCCCGTGCCGGTGGCTTTCAGGGCGCCGGCGCTGGGCTGATTGAGGGTCACGAAGGTGTCCTGGCGCTGCATGGTGGTCACGCTGCGCACCTCGGTGGCGCCGGCCGGGATCTCGTTCTTCACGGTCTGCTCGGTGGCGCGGAAGCGCTTCATCTCGCCGTTCAATTTATAGCTGCCCATGACGCTGGTCGCGGCCAGGCTGATGCGGTAGGTGCCGTCCTTGGGCAGGCGGATGTCGACCGTCGAGCGGTGCTTGCCGAGCGTGGCGGCAGGGGCCGGCGCGGTGGCGCCGTCCGGGTCGGTCACCGTCAGGCCGTCCAGGCGCAGCGGCATGAAGTCGGCCTCGAACAGGCTTTCCGAGATCGCACCGTCGATGGTCACCCAGGCTTCGCGCCCGTTCTCGCTTTCGATCGTGCTGGTGTTCGGGATCATCCACTGGCGATGGGCCTGGGCGGCGCAGGCCGCCGCGGCCAGCGCGATGGCGATCGCGAACTGCTTCATGAACCTGGTCTGCATGACGGTCTCCTATTCAATGAATTACTGAATCGCCAGCGACACCGCGCCGACTTCTTCCTTGCCCGCAGCCTTGGCCTCGACCTTGCCCTTGGCCGGCAGCGTGAACGGCACGTGCACGACTTCGCGCCCGCCCGCCTCGCGCGCGACCTCGAGCACCAGCTTGTAATCGCCGGCCGGCAGCTTGTCGATGCCGTTGCGCGCCGCCGGGAAGCTCAAGGTCTGCATGCCGGCCGGGCGCGTCGCCCCGCTCACGCCATCCATCGGCAGGGTCATGTCGCGACCGGCCTTGCGCCACCAGGTGCGCAGATCCTTGACCCATTTGGCGCCGGCGTTGTCGCGCTTCTTGACGTCATACAGCACCGCCAGCGTCGACGCGACGCTCTGGTCCGGGCGCTCGATCCAGATCGCGACGTAGGGCTTGTGGTACTCGGCGACGTTCAGCTGCGGCAGGTCGAACTTCACGGTCAGGTCGGCGGCCATCGCCCAGCTCGATGCGAGCGGCAGGGTCAGGGCAAGCGAGTGGGTCAGTTTCATGGATGGCTTTCGGTAGTCGATGGTCGGAAGGGTCAGTGCACGAACAGCAGGGCCAGCACGATCGGCAGCACGATGCCGAAGCCGATCACCGGCCAGGTCGAGCGCCGGTTGGCGGCGTGGTATTTCAGGATCAGGAAACCGGTGATGCAAAACACCAGGCAGGCGCCGGCGAAGATGTCGATGAACCAGCTCCACACGGGCCCCGCGTTGCGGCCCTTGTGCATGTCGTTGAGCCAGGAGATCCAGCCACGGTCGGTCTTTTCGTATTCGGCCTTGCCGTCCACGCCGATGCGCAGCCAGGCGTCGCCGCCCGGACGCGGCAGGGCGACGTAGGCGTCTTCCTCGCTCCATTCGGCGCGCTTGCCGCGCACCTCGACCGGGAAGCAGTGTTCGGCCCAGTCGGCCAGCTCGGGCGGCAGCGGCAGGTTGGCGTCGGCGTGCGTGGCGGCGAATTCGGCCAGCTGGCGCTGCAGGCCGGCCGGCAGCTGCCCCTTGAGGCGGGTGACGGCCGGCCTGGCCTCGATCTGGGCGGCGTGGTTGAGCGTGAACCCGGTAATACTAAATAGCAGCATCGCCATCAGGCACATGGCCGAGCTGATCCAGTGCCACTGGTGCAGCTGGCGCAGCCAAAGCGCGCGCCGGGCGCCCGGCAGGGCGGGGACGGGCGTGGCGGCGTCGTTGGCGGCAGGTCGGGCCGTGGGCAGATGAGCATTCATTCGCAAATGATAACCATTATCATTTAGCGGGTCAACCGGAGTGGCAAGCGCTTCAACAATTTTCGTTACAAAAATGCTGATGGGAAATGTGCAAAAATGCCTCAGTAGCGCCCGCCCCTTTATGTGGGTTGCGTTACAATACGTTGCGCCAAAAACCAAGCAACGGAACACCTTGGTTTGCAAACGGCTTCAGGAACCGTAGCGAGCGGCGGCAGATTTGACCGAGACGCGCAGCTGTACTCGAGTACAGCGAGCATCGCAGGTCGAATCTGCAACGCGCAGTAGGTTCATGAAGCTGTTTAAGTCCTTCCCCCACAACTTGAGAGTAGTGCGATCCGCTAACCGGTCAGGCCGTGTCGCGGAAGGTTAGATTAACCCGCCCCAATTTCGCGAAACGCGGAGAAAGGTGAGCAAGAATGATGCAGCAATACGAAGGCAACTCGTATCTGTTCGGCGGCAACGCGCCGTACGTGGAAGAGTTGTATGAAGCCTACCTGAACAATCCTGGTTCGGTCCCGGACAACTGGCGCGCCTATTTCGACGCCATGCAGCACATGCCGGCCGTGGACGGCTCGGCCCGCCCGGACGTCGCGCACAATTCCGTGATCGCCTCGTTCGCCGAGCGCGCCAAGCAAGGCCCGATCCGCACCGTGGTCGCCTCGCCGGACGCCGAACTCGGCCGCAAGCGCGTCGCCGTCACCCAGCTGATCGCCGCCTACCGCTACCTCGGCTCGCGCTGGGCCAACCTTGACCCGCTGCAGCGCCAGGAGCGTCCGCCGATCCCCGAGCTGGATCCGGCCTTCTACGGCTTCACCGAAGCCGACCTGGACACCAAATTCAACATCAGCAACACCTACTTCGGCCAGGAGACCGCTTCGCTGCGCGACCTGCTGAACATGTTGCGCGATACCTACTGCCGTTCGATCGGCGCTGAGTTCATGTACGTCAGCGACCCGACCGAGAAGCGCTGGCTGCAGGAGAAGCTCGAGTCGATCCGCTCGACCCCGACCTTCACCGCGGAAAAGAAAAAGCACATCCTCGAGCGCCTGACCGCGGCCGAAGGCCTGGAGCGCTACCTCCATACCAAGTACGTCGGCGCCAAGCGCTTCTCGCTGGAAGGCGGCGAATCGTTCATCGCCTCGATCGACGAAGTGATCCAGCGCGCCGGCGAGCACGGCGTGCAGGAAATCGTGATCGGCATGGCCCACCGCGGCCGCCTGAACGTGCTGGTCAACACCCTGGGCAAGTCGCCGGCCGACCTGTTCGAGGAATTCGAAGGCAAGCACGCCGATGACCTGCCGTCGGGCGACGTGAAATACCACCAGGGCTTCTCGAGCGACATCTCGACCGCCGGCGGCCCGGTGCACCTGTCGCTCGCCTTCAACCCGTCGCACCTCGAGATCGTCAACCCGGTCGTCGAAGGCTCGGTCAAGGCGCGCATGGACCGCCGCGGCGACCGCCAGGGCAAGGAAGTGCTGCCGATCCTGGTGCACGGCGACGCCGCCTTCATCGGCCAGGGCGTGGTCATGGAGACCCTGAACCTGGCCCAGACGCGCGGCTACGGCACCGGCGGCACCGTCCACATCGTCATCAACAACCAGATCGGCTTCACCACCTCGGACCCGCGCGACGCCCGTTCGACGCTGTATTGCACCGACGTGGTCAAGATGATCGAAGCGCCGGTGCTGCACGTGAACGCCGACGATCCGGAAGCGGTCGTGCTGGCCTCGCAGCTGGCGATGGACTACCGCACCGAGTTCCACAAGGACATCGTCGTCGACGTCATCTGCTACCGCAAGCTGGGCCACAACGAGCAGGACACCCCGGCCCTGACCCAGCCGCTGATGTACAAGAAGATCGCCAAGCACCCGGGCACCCGCAAGCTGTACGCCGACAAGCTGTCCGCCCAGGGCACGATCGCGGCCGACGGCGGCGACGCGCTGGTGGCCGCCTACCGCGCCGCGATGGACGAGGGCAAGACCACGACCGATCCGGTCCTGACCGACTTCAAGAACAAGTACGCCGTCGACTGGGCGCCGTTCCTGAACAAGAAGTGGACCGACGCCGCCGACACCGCCGTCCCGCTGACCGAGCTGAAACGCCTGTCGCAGCGCATCACGACCGTGCCGGAAAACTTCAAGCTGCACTCGCTGGTCGAGAAAGTGCTGGCCGACCGCGCCAAGATGGGCCAGGGCGAGCTGAACCTCGACTGGGGCATGGGCGAACACTTGGCCTACGCATCGCTGCTGGCCTCGGGCTATGCGATCCGCCTGTCGGGCCAGGACGCCGGCCGCGGCACCTTCGTGCACCGCCACGCCGTGCTGCACGACCAGAACCGCGAGCGCTGGGACCAGGGCATCTACCTGCCGCTGGCCAACGTGTCGGAAAACCAGGCGCACTTCACCGTGATCGACTCCGTGCTGTCGGAAGAGGCGGTGCTGGGCTTCGAATACGGCTACTCGACCGCCGAGCCGAACACCCTGACCATCTGGGAAGGCCAGTTCGGCGACTTCGCCAACGGCGCCCAGGTCGTGATCGACCAGTTCATCGCCTCGGGCGAAGTCAAGTGGGGCCGCGCTTCGGGCCTGGTGATGATGCTGCCGCACGGCTATGAAGGCCAGGGTCCGGAGCACTCGTCGGCGCGCATCGAGCGCTTCCTGCAGCTGTCGGCCGACCACAACATGCAAGTCGTGCAGCCGACCACGGCCGCGCAGATCTTCCACCTGCTGCGCCGCCAGATGGTGCGCCAGTTCCGCAAGCCGCTGATCATCTTCACGCCGAAGTCGCTGCTGCGTAACAAGGACGCCGGCTCGTCGCTGAACGACCTGGCCAAGGGCGGCTTCCAGACCGTGATCCCGGAACTGGACGACAAGATCGACGCCAACAAGGTCAAGCGCGTGATCGCCTGCTCGGGCAAGGTCTACTACGACCTGGTCAACGCACGCAAGACCCGCGGCGTGACCGACACGGCCATCATCCGTATCGAGCAGCTGTATCCGTTCCCGCACAAGGCCTTCGGCGCCGAACTGAAAAAGTTCCCGAACGCGACCGAAGTGGTGTGGGCGCAGGACGAGCCGCAGAACCAGGGTCCGTGGTTCCAGATCCAGCACAACATCTTCGAAAGCATGGAAGCGGGCCAGCGCCTGGCGTACGCCGGCCGTCCCGCTTCCGCCGCCCCGGCCGTCGGTTACTCCGACAAGCACGTGGCGCAGCAGAAGGAGTTGCTGGATACCGCGTTCTCGAAGCTCAAGGGTTTCGTCCTGACCAAGTAACGGACCAGTCCCATGACGGCCCCGCGTGCGAACGCGCGCGCGGGGTCCTTTGCACAGAAAAATTACGGAGTTAATCTCAAAATGGCACAAATCGAAGTCAAGGTCCCCCAGTTGTCGGAATCGGTCGCCGAAGCGACCCTGCTGTCGTGGCATAAGAAAGTCGGCGAAGCCGTCTCGCGCGACGAAAACATGATCGACATCGAGACCGACAAGGTGGTCCTCGAACTGCCGGCCCCGTCGGCCGGCGTGATCGTCCAGATCATCAAGAACGACGGCAGCACCGTCGTCTCGGGTGAGACCATCGCGATCATCGATACCGAAGCCTCGGCCCAGACCAGCCCGATCGCCATCACCTCGGCGCCGGTGCAGCAAGCCGCCCCGGCCACCGCCGCAGCCCCGACCGCGGGTTCGGGCGGCGCCAAGGCCGACATCGCCATGCCGTCGGCCGCCAAGATCCTGGCCGACAACAACATGACGCCGCAGGACGCCACCGGCAGCGGCCGCGACGGCCGCGTGACCAAGGGCGACGCGATCGCCGCCGTGGCCAACAAGGGCGCCGTGCCGGCCCCGGCCGCGCCGGGTTCGACCGCATCGACGCCCGCCGCTCCGGCCCCGCTGCAGCAGCAAGCCCCGAAAGCCGCGCTGCCGCAAGTCGCCGCGCCAAGCGTCAACCTGGGTGACCGTCCGGAAGAGCGCGTGCCGATGAGCCGCCTGCGCGCCCGTATCGCCGAGCGCCTGCTGCAGTCGCAGTCGACCAACGCGATCCTGACCACCTTCAACGAAGTCAACATGGCCCCGGTCATGGAGATGCGCGCCAAGTACAAGGACAAGTTCGAGAAAGAGCACGGCGTCAAGCTGGGCTTCATGTCCTTCTTCGTCAAGGCCGCCGTCGCCGCACTGAAGAAGTACCCGATCCTGAACGCCTCGGTCGACGGCAACGACATCGTCTACCACGGCTACTTCGACATCGGTATCGCCGTCGGCTCGCCGCGCGGCCTGGTGGTGCCGATCCTGCGCAACGCCGACCAGATGTCGATCGCCGAGATCGAGAAGAAGATCGGCGAATTCGGCCAGAAAGCCAAGGACGGCAAGCTGACCCTGGAAGACCTGACCGGCGGCACCTTCTCGATCTCGAACGGCGGCACCTTCGGCTCGATGCTGTCGACCCCGATCATCAACCCGCCGCAGTCGGCGATCCTGGGCGTGCACGCCACCAAGGACCGCGCCGTGGTCGAGAACGGCCAGATCGTGATCCGCCCGATGAACTACCTGGCGATGTCGTACGACCACCGCATCATCGACGGCCGCGAAGCCGTGCTGGGCCTGGTCGCGATGAAGGATGCGCTGGAAGATCCGGCCCGCCTGCTGCTCGACCTGTAATTAATAAGAATCCGCCGCCCCGGCGCGCGCCGGGGCGGCGGAAAAAAAGGAATTCGATAAATGAGCACCGAAAAACAATTTGACGTCGTCGTGATCGGCGGCGGTCCCGGCGGCTACGTGGCCGCCATCCGCGCGGCGCAACTGGGCTTCAAGACCGCCTGCATCGACGAGTGGCAGAACACCAAGGGCGGCCCGGCACTGGGCGGCACCTGCACCAACGTCGGCTGCATCCCGTCCAAGGCGCTGCTGCAGTCGTCCGAGCACTTCGAGCACGCCGGCCACGCGTTCAAGGAACACGGCATCAACGTGTCGGGCCTCGAACTCGACCTGGCGCAGATGCTCAAGCGTAAGGATGGCGTGGTCAAGGCCAACAACGACGGCATCGTCTACCTGTTCAAGAAGAACAAGGTCACCTTCTTCCACGGCCGCGGCACCTTCGCCGGCAAGGCCGAGGGCGATGGCGGCTACACCATCAACGTCTCGGGCCCGAGCACCGACTCGATCACCGCCAAGAACGTGATCGTCGCCACCGGCTCGAACGCGCGCGAACTGCCGGGCGCGGAATTCGACGAGAAGCTGATCCTGTCGAACACCGGCGCACTGGCGATCGACGGCGTACCGGCGCGCCTGGGCGTGATCGGCGCCGGCGTGATCGGCCTGGAGATGGGTTCCGTGTGGCGCCGCCTGGGCGCGCAGGTCACCGTGCTGGAAGGCCTGCCGACCTTCCTGGGCGCGGTCGACCAGCAGATCGCCAAGGAAGCGCACAAGGCCTTCGTCAAGCAGGGCCTGGCGATCCACCTGGGCGTGAAGATCGGTTCGATCACCAAGGGCGCCAACGACGTCACCGTCGAATACGCCGATGCCACCGGCGCGGCGCAGACCGTGACGTTCGACCGCCTGATCGTCTCGATCGGCCGCGTGCCGAACACCAATGGCCTGGGCGTCGAAACCGTCGGCCTGCAGCTCGACGAGCGCGGCTTCATCGGCGTCGACGGCGAATGCCGCACCAACCTGCCGGGCGTGTGGGCGGTCGGCGACGTGGTGCGCGGCCCGATGCTGGCGCACAAGGCGGAAGAAGAGGGCGTCGCGGTTGCCGAGCGCATCGCCGGCCAGCACGGCCACGTCAACTTCGACACCATCCCGTGGGTGATCTACACCTCGCCGGAAATCGCCTGGGTCGGCAAGACCGAAGAGCAGCTCAAAGCCGCGGGCGTGGCCTACAAGGCCGGCTCGTTTCCGTTCATGGCCAACGGCCGTGCGCGCGCGCTGGGCGACACCACCGGCATGGTCAAGGTCATCGCCGATGCGACCACCGACGAGATCCTCGGCGTGCACATGGTCGGCCCGGTCGTCTCCGAGCTGATCTCGGAAGCCGTGGTCGCGATGGAGTTCAAGGCCGCCGCCGAAGACATCGCCCGCATCTGCCACGCGCACCCGACCCTGTCGGAAGCCACCAAGGAAGCCGCGCTCGCCGTCGACAAGCGTTCGCTGAACTTCTAAAAGCAGTACGAAGGCGCCTTGCGGCGCCTGCCGGGTGGGGTGATCGATGCCTTGCATCGCTCACCCCATCCTGCGTTAACATCCCAGACACGCCATGAACGTCCAAGAGTACTACCAGCACGCGCTGACCGAGCGCGGTTTCAAGTCGGATGCGGCGCAGCAGCGCGCCGTCGACCGCCTGCAGCAAGCCTACGACGACTGGGTCACCTACAAGGCGCAGCGCTCGTCCGCGTTCAAGCGCCTGATCAACCGTCCCGACGTCCCGCGCGGCGTCTACATGTGGGGCGGGGTGGGGCGCGGCAAGTCCTTCCTCATGGACAGCTTCTACTCGGTGGTGCCGGTGGTGCGCAAGACGCGCCTGCACTTCCACGAATTCATGCGCGCGGTGCACCGCCAGCTCGACGAGCTGAAAAACATGGAAGACCCGCTGCTCGAGGTCGCCAAGCGCATCGCCAAGAAGTACCGCCTGATCTGCTTCGACGAATTCCACGTCAACGACGTGGCCGACGCGATGATCATGTACAACCTGCTGGGCGCCCTGTTCGAGCACGGCGTATCGTTCGTGATGACCTCGAACTACGATCCCGACAAGCTGTACCCGGACGGCCTGCACCGCGACCGCATGCTGCCGACCATCGCGCTGATCAAGGAAAAGCTGGACGTCATGAACGTCGACGCCGGCATCGACTACCGCCACCGCGCGCTGGAGCAGGTGCAGGCCTACTACACGCCGCTGAACGCCGCCGCCGACCACGAGCTGCGCGACGCCTACGCGAAAGTCGCCGACACCGCCGACGAAGACCCGCGCGTGAACATCGAACACCGCGAGCTGCGCGCCCTGCGCCGCGCCGGCGGCGTGATCTGGTTCGACTTCGCCACGCTGTGCGGCGGCCCGCGCTCGCAGAACGACTATCTCGAGCTGGCCAGCCAGTTCCACACCGTGATCCTGTCCGCTGTGCCGCGCATGTCGGCGTCGATGTCGTCCGAGGCGCGCCGCTTCACCTGGCTGATCGACGTGTTCTACGACCACAAGGTCAAGCTGATCATGTCGGCCGAGGTCGAGCCCGAGCAGCTCTACACCCAGGGTGCGATGTCGAACGAGTTCCACCGTACCGTCTCGCGTATCATTGAGATGCAGTCGCGTGCATACATGCTGGCCCAGCGCCGCGGCGCCGCCGATTCGCTGGCCTGATGGCTTGCGTCATGCGCACGACCCGCAAAGCCCATCAAGAGGACCTTATGAAAAATCAACCCATTCCGTGCCGCCTGCTGTCCGGCGCCGTCGCCGTCGCCGCGCTGGCGCTGCTGGCGGCCTGCGGCAGCGCCCCGGTCGTGGCCAAGGACCCGGTGCTGCCGCCGATCACCTCGAGCGCCCAGGCCGAGCGCCAGCTGGCCGAGGTCGCGCGCGAGCGCGCGGCGATCGAAGCGCGCTTCGTCGAGCGCCAGCGCGTGTGCTACACCAAGTTCTTCGTCAACAATTGCCTGGATGAGGCCAAGGAACACCACCGCACCGCGCTCGCCGCCCAGCGCGCGCTCGAGGTACAGGCCGCGCACTACCAGCGCGAGGCCACCGTCGAGGAGCGCGACCGCCAGATGGCCGAGGCCGAGCAGCGCTACCGGGAAAACGAGGCGAAGATCGCCGCCCAGCCGCCCAAGGCGCCGCCGACCGTCAAGCCGGAACCGCCTGCGCGCACGCCGATCGCACCGGCGCGCATCGCCCAGCGCGACGCGCGCCTGAAGGCCGAGCAACAGCAGGAAGCGGCGGACGCCGGCAAGCGCGCCCAGAACGTGCGCGATCTCGAAGCGCGCAAGGCCGATGCGGCCGAGCGCCAGCGCAGCGTGGCCCAGCGCAAGGCCGACAAGGCCGCCAAGGATGCGAAGGACGCCGCCGACAAGGCCAAGGCGGCGCAGGACGCCGCGGCCAAGCCGCAGCAGTAAGCCGGCCGCGCGCGGTTCGAACCGCCGGCCGGGTCGGACGCTAGATGATGCGTCGGACCGCGCCCGGCTCGCCCGCATCCTGGGCCGGCCTGGCCAGCTTGATCACGGCCATGCTGCAGTTGCCGCCCTTGCCCTGCGAGCGCTCGGCCGCCTTGTTGATCAGCATCTCGGAGGCCTGGCGCGGCGTCCCGCGCGAGGTGGCGGCGCCGAGTTCGGCGTCGGTGAAGAAATGCCACAGGCCGTCCGAACACAACAGGAAGACATCGCCGGCCGCCAGGCCGCTCTGGTGGCCGACGGTGACGAACGGGTCCTTGCGACTATTGCCCAGCAGATTGACCAGCAGCTTCGATTTGCGGTGGTTGCGCGCCGCGTCCGGCGGCAGGCGGTCGCTCGCGACCAGGTGCTCGACGTAGGCCGCGTCACCGGTGCGCGCCTTGCACTCGCCGGCGTGGAAGTGGTACAGGCGCGAATCGCCGACGTGGGCCCAGACCGCCTCGCCGTGCGGGCTGAGGATCAGGCCGACGAAACTGGCCAGGGCCTGCTTGTCCGTCGTCACGGCGTTCATGTTGATGACCAGGTGGGTTTCCTGGACGATGTCGCGCAGCACCTGCTCGAGCCGCTGCAGCGTGGGCCGGTCGCCCGGCTTGAAATCATCGAACACCTGCTTGGCAGTGTGCAGCACCTGCTCGGCGCCGGCGCTCGCGGCGACGCCGTCGGACAGCACCGCCAGCACGTAGCCGGGCGCGCGCGCGCCCGTCATCAGGGCGACGCGGTCGTTCTGCTGGGGCCGGTTGCCGATGTGCTGCGCGGTTCCCGCTTCAATCTTGTATGAACTCATAAACGTGGCTTTCCGATACCCGCATGCCGAACTTTGTTGGCGGCAACGTCGGCGTAGATTAAACTATGCACTGATTTATGCCGGACTTGCAAGGCGTAACTGTTGCAGGCCGTACAGCTCATCCTTCCTCTCTCACCCCAAATACCGAATATGATCGACGTCCAGGAGATCCAGCGCCGCATTATTGAACTCGACGTGGAACACCGCGACCTCGACGCTGTCATAGACATGCTGACCCGTGACGGTCACACCGACCAATTGCAGCTGCGCCGTCTGAAGAAGCGCAAGCTGCAATTGAAAGACCACATCACACTGCTGAAGATGCAGCTGGTGCCGGACGTGCCGGCTTGATGCCGCTGCTTTGCCATGTGCGCGTTTCTTTGCAGTTTCTTTCGCAGTTTCAATTTGCATAAGCTTTGACCGACCATCTCCCCGTGCCCGGCGTGCGCGCCGACGAGCCTATTCCCACCGACGCGGCCGCGACTGACGTTACCGACCCCAACGCGCCCGCACCCGGTAAATACGACGACGAAGTCGAGCGCATCTTCGGCGCCGGCGGCCCGCTCGCGCCCGCGGTCGGCAGCTTCAAGCCGCGCACTTCGCAGACCGAAATGGCCAAGGCGATCGCGCACGCGATGAGCACCCAGGGCACCCTGATCGCCGAGGCCGGCACCGGCACCGGCAAGACCTTCGCCTACCTGGTGCCGGCGCTGCTGTGGGGCGGCAAGACCATCATCTCGACCGGCACCAAGAACTTGCAGGACCAGCTGTTCCTGCGCGACATCCCGAACGTGCGCCAGGCGCTGCGCGCGCCGGTCTCGGTCGCGCTGCTGAAAGGCCGCGCCAACTACGTCTGCCATTTCAACCTCGAGCGCACGCTGCAGAACGGCCGCCTGACCTCGCGCGACGACGTCGGCCACCTGCGCGAAATCTCGCGCTTCCTCAAAATGACCAGCTCGGGCGACAAGGCCGAGCTGACCAAGGTACCCGAAACCGCGTCCGTGTGGAACCTGGTGACCTCGACGCGCGAGACCTGCGTCGGCCAGGAGTGCCAGTACTACCAGGATTGCTTCGTGATGAAGGCGCGCCGCGAAGCCCAGCAGGCCGACGTGGTCGTGGTCAACCACCACCTGTTCTTCGCCGACGTCGCGCTGAAAGAAGGCGGCATGGCCGAGCTGCTGCCGGCCGCCAACACCATCGTGTTCGACGAGGCGCACCAGCTGCCGGAAGTGGCCACCCTGTTCTTCGGCACCTCGGTCTCGACCGGCCAGGTGCTGGAGCTGTGCCGCGACGTGCTGGCCGAAGGCCTGGCGCACGCGCGCGGCGGCCCGGACTGGGCCAAGGTCGTGATGGTGGTCGAAAAGGCCACGCGCGACCTGCGCCTGACCTTCCCGGAAGGCGGCACGCGCATGTCGTTGCCGCAGATCCCGCCGTCGTCGCCGTTCTTCGCGGCCCTGGACAAGGTGAAGGAAGAACTCGAAGGCCTGGTCGACGTGCTGGAGGAAAACGCCGAGCGCGCCGAAACGCTCGAGCAGTGCCGCGTGCGCGCGGTCGAGATCCTGGAGATGTTCAAGGCCTGGAAGCCGGAGCCGCCCAAGACCAGGGAACAGCGCGAAAAAGCCAAGGCGGACGGCGACTACGGCGAATTCGGCGGCGCCGACGCGGTGCTGTGGGTCGAGGCCTTCGCCTCGTCGCTGCAGCTGCACAAGACGCCGCTGTCGATCGCGCCGATCTTCGCCGGCCAGCGCGCCGGCGTCCCGCGCAGCTGGATCTTCACCTCGGCCACGCTGGCGGTGAAGAACGACTTCAAGCATTTCACCGCGCAGATGGGCATGAGCGGCGAGCCGGCGCGCACCTGGCCGAGCCCGTTCAACTACGGCGAGCAGGGCATCCTGTACGTGCCGACCGGCCTGCCCGAGCCGAACACCATGGGCTACACCGACGCCGTGGTCGACATGGCGCTGCCGGTGATCGAGGCAGCCGGCGGGCGCTGCTTCTTCCTGTGCACGACGATCCGCGCCGTCAACCGCGTGGCCGAGCGCCTGCGCGAGGAATTCGCCGCGCGCGGCCTGGAATTTCCGCTGTTCGTGCAGGGCGAGCGCGGCCGCACCGAGCTGCTCGATTCGTTCCGCAAGGCCGGCAACGCCGTGCTGGTCGGCAGCCAGAGCTTCTGGGAAGGCGTCGACGTGCGCGGCGAGGCCCTGTCGCTGGTCATCATCGACAAGCTGCCGTTCGCCCCGCCGGACGACCCGGTGCTGGCGGCGCGCATCGAAGTGATGGAAAAGCGCGGCATGAACGGCTTCATGCACCACACGCTGCCGGAAGCGATCATCAACCTGAAGCAGGGCGCCGGCCGCCTGATCCGCGACGTCGACGACCGCGGCGTGCTGATGCTGTGCGACCCGCGCGTAATCAGCAAGCCCTATGGCCGGCGCATCTGGCAGAGCCTGCCGCCGTTCAAGCGCACGCGCGTGCAGGCCGAGGTGATCGAGTTCTTCAAAAGCGGCAGCGCCGCCGGGCAGGACGGCAACGCCGCCGACTGATCGGCGCGGCCTGGCCTAGGTGAGCGGCTTGCGGAAACGGTCGCCGTCGGGGTCGAGGTCGGGATGGCAGCGTACGACCGGACGCTGCAAATCCCACAAGTGGCCCATCAGCGTACCGAGCGCACGCAGCAGTTCCGAGCGCACGGGCTGCGGAAGCGGTCGGATCAGTGGATCAGCTTCGTTCATCGCGTCGCCCATGCGCCTTGCCAGCGCCATCAATTGTTGCGCCGTCTCGCGATCGATGCTGTTCGCGTTCGTCATCTTGTACCCTCCCGTTGCGCAAAGTCGATACGTTTGCCGATCGATCATGCGGCAAACTGCCGCGCCGATGGCGATGCGGGCGCGTCGGCGTGCCGCTTGTGCTCCCACAAAATGCAGGGTGAATGAATTGCTAAAGTCTTGAGGTCTTGGCTGCTGGTGCTCAGTGGCCGGAAAACAAGGAGGATCGATGGCGATTCGTTACGGCTGCTTCTTCAGCTATGCCCATGGCCGGCATGAGCTCATGCAGCGATTCAAGGCGACGCTGGCGGATGCGCTGCGCTGCTATCTCGAACCGTATTTCGACGACGAGAACGAGCTGTTCGTCGATACCGACCAGCTCGGCGGTGGCGACGACCTCGACCGCAAGATCGCGCGCGCGATGTGCGAGAGCGTCTGCATGATCCTGATCTACACCCCGAAATACGAAGCGCACGCCTACACGCGGCGCGAATACGCGGCCATGCGCGCGATCGAGGCCGAGCGCAGCAAGTGGTACGCCTTGCCCAGCCACCTGATCATCCCGGTCATCATGACCCATCACCCCGACCGGCTGCCGCCGCAGATCATCGAATCCACGTTCTACGTCGATTTCTCGCGCTTCACGATGGCCACCGCCGACCTCAAGTCGAACCCCGACTTCCTGCCCGATATCGACCGCATGGTCAGGCGCATCGTCACGCACTACCAGCTCCAGAAGAAAACCATGCCGCCGGACCATGATTGCAACCAATTCATCCTGCCCGATGTCCCACCGGCGTGGCGCGAGTTACCGAATCCGATCTTCCCCAAAAAATGAGGAGCCTTATGGACACCAACCGCATCACCGCTGGGCCGGCGCCGCAGGTCGGCCAGGTGACGACGTTCTATTCGTTCGACGGCGCGGGACCGCGCAGCCTGGCCGTGGCGATCGCCGCCGCCCTGCTGGCCGGACGCGACGCCAGGACGCCCGTGCTGATGATCGACTGGGATCTCGAAGCGCCGGGCCTGCACCAGCACTTCCCGCGCACGCACGAGGGGCGCGCGCGCGCCGGCGTGCTGGAGCTGTTCGAAGCCTGCCGCGACCGCCTGCGCGACAGCAGCCGCCCGCAAGCCGAGGACGCCGAGGCGCTGGCCGCCCGTGTCCTGGACGGGCTCGACTGGGACGCCTACATCGAGCGCATCGACGACAGCCGGCCCTTGTTCCTGATGCGCGCCGGACGCCTCGACGACAGCTACGGCGAGCGCGCCGGGCGGCTCGACTGGGACGCGCTGTTCTGCGCCTGCCCGGCGCTGTTCCGCACCTTCGCCTCGCACCTGACGCGGCGCTTCGGCCACGTGCTGATCGATTGCCGCGCCGGCCGCTCCGCCGCCACCAGCATCTGCACCGCATTGCTACCTGACAAGATGGTCGGACTGTTCACGCCCGACCCGCGCAGCCTGGAGGGCTTGCAGGGCGTGGTCGCGCGCGCGCTCGAGTACCGTTGCAGCCACGAGGACGAGCAGCGTCCGCTGCTGGTCTATCCGGTGCCGGCGCCGGTCGACGCCTGCACCGACGCCCGGCTGCGCTGGCGCTTCGGCGATGCGCAGCGCGGCCATGCGGGCTACCAGCCGCAGCTCGAAAAACTGCTGTGCGAATGCTATGGCCTGTGCAGCGTGTCGCTCGACAGCTACCTCGACGAGGTGATGCTGCCCCAGGTCGGCCTGGTCGGCATGGCGCCGCCGCTCGGGCGCGTCCATCCCGGCGAGCGCGAGCGGCTGGGCCCGGTGCGCAGCATCGAGGCGCTTCTCGAATGGGTGGAGCAGGGCCATTTCCCCTGGCGTCCGCTGGCCGAGGTGCGCCTGGTCGAGGCGGTCGAGGCCTTGCGCGCGCGCGCGGGCGACCCGCATGCGCCGGGGCTGGTGCGCGAGCTGGCCCGGCTCGGCCAGGCCTATCTCGGCCAGCAGGGCGAGCTCGAAGCCGCGCGCCGCATCGAACAGCACCTGATCGCGATCGAGGCCGGGCTGCACGCGATGGAGCCGCTGCGGCGCCACGGCGAGCCGGCCGGCGATGGCCGGGACGACCGGGTGTCGCGGCTCTAGCGCAGCAGCGCATACTGCGTGCATGCGTGCGCGCTGCGCTGACGCCGGGCCCGAGTGTGGCGCGGCCGCGACGGCCGTCCGTCGCAGTCACGCCCGCGCCGCCGCGTCTTCCCGACGGCAACCTGAGCGGGCGGCCGGCCTCGGCCGACGGTCCGTGGGCGTCCAGCCCGCGCCGGCGCGACAAGTGGCGGCTTGTCTGACTGGCACTGGTGAGCAATAAATGTGCAGGCGGGTTGGTGGCACTGGCCGTTGCTTCAGGTAAAATCGCACGCATGCGTATCCTTATCAGTAACGACGACGGCTACCTCGCCCCCGGCATCAATGCCCTGGCCGAAGCGCTAGCGGCGGTCGCTGACATCACGGTCGTCGCGCCCGAAGGCAATCGTTCGGGCGCTTCCAATTCGCTGTCGCTGGACCGGCCGCTCTCGGTGTCGAAGGCGGCGAATGGTTTCTATTTTGTCAACGGGACGCCGACCGATTGCGTACACATTGCCCTGACCGGCATGCTCGACACCTTGCCGGACCTGGTCGTTTCCGGCATCAACAATGGCCAGAACATGGGTGACGACACGCTGTATTCCGGCACCGTGGCGGCCGCGACCGAGGCTTTCCTGTTCGGCATTCCGGCGATCGCTTTTTCGCAAGTGCACGGCGGCTGGGCCGAAATCGAATCGGCGGCCCGTGTCGCGCGCGACATCGTGCTGCGCCGTTTCGATGCGCTTGACGCGCCGTTTTTATTGAACGTCAACATTCCGAACCTGCCTTACGAGCAGATGGGGCCGTTGACCCCGACCCGCCTGGGACGCCGCCACCAGTCCGAGCCGGTGGTGCGCGGCCACGATCCGCGCGGGCGCGAGATCTTCTGGATCGGCGCGCCCGGCGCCTGCCGCGATGCCGGCGAGGGCACCGATTTCCACGCCAGCGCCCGCGGCGAGGTGTCGATCACGCCGCTGCAGGTCGACCTGACGCATCGCGAGCAATTGTCCTCCCTTCGGAGCAGCCTGGAATGAGCGAAAAGCGCAGCACTTTCCCCCTGCCGCTGTCGTCGGTGACGGGCCCGGCCGGCCGCAAGCCCGCTGCGCCGGCGCCGGTCGCCACGCCGCAGACGGCGACCCAGAACGCGCGCTCCAACAGCCAGCCGCCGGCGCCGCGCGGTCCGGCCTACGTCGGCGCCGCGCCGGGCGGTCCCGGCAAGGCGCCGGCCCAGCCGCAGCCGCAGCAGACGCTGGCGCGCTCGGACCAGATGGCCACCGAAGCGCCGCGCCGCGCCATGGCTGCGCGCGTCGCCCGCCAGGGCGTCAAGGATGGCCAGGTGCTGGCCGCGCTCGAGACCGTGCCGCGCCACCTGTTCATCGAGCAGGCGATGTATGCCCAGGCGTACACCGACGTGTCGCTGCCGATCGGCCACAACCAGACGATTTCCCAGCCCTACATCGTGGGCCGCATGATCGAACTGCTCAAGGGCAGGGGCCCGCTGCGCCGCGTGCTCGAGATCGGCACCGGCTGCGGCTACCAGGCGGCGGTGCTGTCCTGCGTGGCGCAAGAGGTGTATTCGATCGAGCGCATCAAGCCTTTGCATGAGCTCGCCAAGTCCAATTTGCGCCCCTTGCGCATCGCCAATCTGCGCTTGCAGTACGGAGATGGTATGCTTGGCCTATCGCAAGTCGCGCCCTTCGACGGCATCATCCTTGCGGCGGCCGGGCTCGAGGTGCCACGCGCACTGCTCGAGCAGATGGCCATTGGCGCCCGTTTGGTGGCGCCCGTCGGCGCCCAGGTCCAGCACCTGCAGCGCATTATTCGCACCGGCACTTCGGAATGGACCAGCGAAACGCTGGAAAGCTGCCATTTCGTACCGCTGCGGCCAGGCACCGTTTGATGGTGCCAAGTTGTCGTAATAAATAAGAGAGAATGAAACCAACACCCCGCCTAGCCCTGCTGACCCTTTGTCTCGGACTCTTGTCCGCCTGCAGTACCGAGACCCGACAGGCGCCCATCGTCGACCGTCCCACCGCTTCGGCGCCCCGTTTCCGCCCGGTCACCCCAAGCACCCCGGCTGCCGACGACCTCAAGCCCGACGCGCGCGGCACCTACACCGTGCGCCGCGGCGACACCTTGCTGCGCATCGCCCTCGACCATGGCCAGAACTACCGCGACCTGATCGCCTGGAACAACCTGTCCGACCCGAACGACATCAAGGTCGGCCAGGTGCTGCGCGTGGCGCCGCTCGAGCGTGGCGCCGCCAATGGCAATGTGGCCAATGCGGCCAACGCCGCCGGCAGCGCCGCCGTGGTCACCTCGCCGATCAGCATGCCGGGCGCCGACAAGCCGGCCGCGCCGGCGCGCAAATCGGCCCCGCGCGGCGACAAGAAGCCGTACAACGAATCGAACCTGGCCGAACTGGAAAAGGGCGAGAATCCGAAAGCGGTGGACGTCATCAAGGCGGCCCCGCCGGGCGCACTGCCGGTCGGCAGCGCAGTCACCGCCAGCGACGACGAGAAGCTGAGCTGGATGTGGCCGTCCGACGGTCGCATCGTCGCCACCTTCGACGAAGGCAAGAACAAGGGCATCGACATCGCCGGCAAGATGGGCCAGCAGGTGATGGCGGCCGGATCGGGGAAAGTGATGTACGCCGGTAGCGGCATCCGTGGTTATGGTAATCTCGTGATCGTCAAGCACAGCAACAACCTGTTGTCGGCATACGCGCACAACCGCACGATCCTGGTCAAGGAAGGACAGACCGTCACCAAGGGCCAGGCGATTGCGGAAATGGGCGATTCCGATGCCGATACGGTCAAACTGCATTTCGAAATACGCCAGCAGGGCAAGCCGGTCGATCCGTCGAAGTTCCTGCCCAGCCGTTAGAGAAACCCGATGACGCTGCCGCCCGATCCGCTGGACAACGAAGCTCAGGATGAACCTGACGATGCGCTGGACGGCGGTGAGCCGGGCGAGGGCGGCGACGAGCGGGCCGAACTGCCCGACGGCGCCCCTGCCGAGGGCGTCGAAGAGCTCAAGAGCGTACTGCAGGCCGAACTCTCGACCGACGCCACCCAGCACTACCTGAACCGCATCGGCGCCAAGCCGCTGCTGTCGGCCGAGCAGGAAGTGCATTACGCGACGCGGGCCAAGGCCGGCGATTTTTCCGCGCGCCAGAAGATGATCGAGCACAATCTGCGGCTCGTGGTCTCCATTGCAAAACATTACATCAACCGCGGCGTGGTGCTGCTCGACCTGATCGAGGAAGGCAACATCGGCCTGATGCGCGCGATCGACAAGTTCGAGCCGGAGCGCGGTTTCCGCTTTTCGACCTATGCGACCTGGTGGATCCGCCAGAGCATCGAACGGGCGATCATGAACCAGGCGCGCACCGTGCGCCTGCCGGTGCACATGGTGCGCGAGTTGAACGGGGTGCTGCGCGCCAAATACCACCTCGAAGCCCAGCACCACGACGGCAAGGAAGCCAGCGCCGAGGACATCGCCAGCCTGGTCGGGCGCCCGGTCGAGGAAGTGCAGGACATCCTGGCGCTGTCCGAGCACGCCACCTCGCTCGACGCGCCGCTCGACAACGATCCCCAGACCAGCCTGATGGACATGCTGCCCGACGACGGCGACGTCAGCCCGGACGCGCATGCCGAGCAGCACGAGCTGAGCGTGCTGGTGCGCGACTGGCTGCAAAAGCTGCCGGACAAACAGCGCGTGGTCGTCATGCGCCGCTTCGGCCTGGACAACGACGACCCGGCCACGCTGGAAACCCTGGCCGAGGAGATGGGGGTGACGCGAGAGCGCGTGCGCCAGATCCAGCAGGAAGCCCTGGTCAAGCTGAAGCGGGCCATGGCCGCCCGTGGCGTCGTGCGCGATTCCTTGCTATGATCGCGGGCTATGCAAGAGACCTTCATCAACATCAAATCCCTCGACATGGACGCGCGCGGCGTCGGCCACCTCGAGAACGAGGACGGCAGCCCTGGTAAAGTGATCTTCGTCGAAGGCGCACTGCCGGGCGAACGCGTCAGCTTCGAAACCCTGCGCAAGAAAAAGAACTGGGAATCTGGCCGCATGGTCACGCTGCAAAAGGCGTCCAGCATGCGCGTCGAGCCGAAGTGCGAACACTTCTGGCACTGCGGCGGCTGCTCGATGCAGCACCTCGAACCGTCGGCCCAGGTGGCGATGAAGCAGCGCGTGCTGGAAGATAATCTCTGGCACATCGGCAAGACCCGCGCCGAAAACATCATGCGCCCGATGTACGGCCCGACCTGGGGCTACCGCTACCGCGCGCGCCTGTCGGTGCGCCACGTGGCCAAGAAGGGCGGCATGCTGGTCGGCTTCCACGAGCGCCATTCCAGCTACGTGGCCGACATGACCAACTGCTACATCGTGCCGCCGCACGTGGCCAAGATGCTGGTGCCGCTGCGCGAACTGGTCGCCAGCCTGTCGATCTACCAGCAGATGCCGCAGATCGAGCTGGCGGTGGGCGAAGAGAGCACCGTGCTGGTGCTGCGCATCATGGCCCCGCTGAGCGCGGCCGACGAGACGCTGGTCAAGGCGTTTGCCGACCAGTGGAACGTCGAATGGTGGCTGCAGCCGAAAGGCCCGGACAGCGCTTACCCGTACTATCCGAAACGCAAAGAGCTGTACTACACGCTGCCCGAGTTCGGCATCAGGATGCCGTTCAAGCCGACCGATTTTACCCAGGTCAACCACCAGATCAACCGCCTGCTGGTGGCCAAGGCGCTGCGCCTGCTCGAGGTCGAGAAAACCGATCGCGTGGCCGACCTGTTCTGCGGCCTGGGCAACTTCACGCTGCCGCTGGCGACGCAGGCGCGCGAGGTCGTGGGCATCGAAGGCAGCACCGCACTCACCACGCGCGCGCTGGAAAACGCCCGCGCCAACGGCCTGGACGGCAAGACCACGTTCTACACGCGCAACCTGTTCGAGGTGACGAAGGACGACCTGATCCAGCTTGGCAAGTTCGACCGCCTGCTGGTCGACCCGCCGCGCGACGGCGCCGTCGCGCTGGCCGTGGCGCTGGCCGAGCTGCGCCTGAGCCATCCGGAACTGCTGCCCAAGCGCATCGTCTACGTGTCGTGCAGCCCGTCGACGCTGGCGCGCGACGCCGGCATCCTGACCCACCGGGCCGGCTACAAGATGAGCAAGGCCGGCATCGCCAACATGTTCCCCCACACCTCGCACGTGGAATCGATCGGCGTGTTCGACCTGCTCGAGGATTTCGTACCGCGCGAGTTCGCCACGCCGCAGACCCAGGCCGCAGTCCAGTCCGATTCCCAGCCGGAAGCGTAATTACTGAGTAGTAATTGCTGCTCAGTTATTACCGCTCCGCCACCCGCGCCAGCAGCTCGAACAGGCTCGCCGGCTCGACCGGCTTGACGAAGTAGCGGTCGAAGCCGGCGTCCATCGCATGCGCCTGGTCCGATTGCTGGCCATAGCCGGTGATCGCGACCAGTGTCGCCTTGTCGCCGCCCGGCAGCTTGCGCAGGCGGCGCGCCAGTTCGTAACCGTTCATGCCCGGCAGGCCGATGTCGAGCAGATAGACGTCGAACGCCTGCTGCCCGGCGCGTGCCAGCGCGTCGAAGGGGTTGTGCGTCACCGTCACCGTATGCCCGCCGGATTCGAGCAGCAGGCCCAGGGTCTGCGCCGCATCGACGTTGTCGTCCACCAGCATCAGGTTCAATCCGCGCGCCTGGCTCGGCGCCGCGCCGTTGCCGGGCGCTGCGGGCGCCTGCACGTGCGTGTGAGCCTGCAGGCGCGGCAGGCGCACCGTGAATTCGCTGCCCATGTTGCGCCCTTCGCTGGCCGCGGTCACCATGCCGCCGTGCAGCTCGACCAGGCTCTTGACCAGCGCCAGGCCCAGGCCGAGGCCGCCCTGCGCGCGGTCGGGCGTGCGCTCGGCCTGCGAGAACAGGTCGAACACGGTCGGCAGCAGGTCGGCGGCGATGCCGATCCCGCTGTCGGAGACGCTGATCAGCACCTGCTCCGCGGTGGCGCCCAGCCAGACCGCCAGCCGGCCGCCTTCCGGCGTGTACTTGGCGGCGTTGTTGAGCAGGTTGGCCACGACCTGCACCAGTCGCTTGGTGTCGCCCTGGACGAACATCGGCGCGGCCGACAGGTGAACCGTCAGCTGGTGGCGACGCGCTTCGATCAGCGGGCGCACCTGCTCGACGGCGTCGTTGATGATGCGGCGCAGGTCGACTTCGTCGCGCGCCAGCACCACCAGCCCGCGCGTGACGCGCGAGACGTCCAGCAGGTCGTCGATCAGCCCGGTCATATGGGTCACCTGGCGCGCGATGATGGCGCTGGTGCGCGCCACCCGCGCGCCGTCCGGCACGCCCATGTTGAGCAGCTGGGCCGCGGCGGAAATCGGCGCCAGGGGATTGCGCAGCTCGTGCGCCAGCATCGCCAGGAACTCGTCCTTGCGGCGGTCGGCCAGGCGCAGCGCGTCCTCGGCGCGCACGCGCTCGACCGCGGTCCAGACACGCTCGGCGACGTCCTCGATCAGGCGCACGATGTCCGGGTTCCAGATGCGCGGCAGGTTGTCGTTGATGAACAGGCAGGAGGTCAGGGCGCCGTTGCGGTTCAGCGGCACCACCACCGACGAGCGGATCTGCAGCGCCGCGTAATTGGGCCAGGTGTCCGGACCGCCGGTGCGCGCATCCTGCTGCATGTCGTTGACCACCAGCGTACCCTGCGCCAGCGCGGCGAAGTTGGCGCTGCCGAACAGCGCGGTCGGGAAGGTGCCGGTCAGCTCGGACGTCATGCCGTCCGTGTAGTTCGAGTGGAAGGTGACGATGTGCTTGTCGGCGTCGTAGTCGCCGTACAGCACGCGGCTGGCCTGCAGGAAGCGGCCCAGCATGGCGCCGGTCTGCAGGAAGATCTGGCCCGGCTCGTCCAGGCGGCGCAGCAGGTCGGCCAGCTCGAGACGGAATTCGTTCATGTCGAGCAGCGTGGTCTGGCGCGCCACTGCGTCGCGCAGCGCCTGCTCGGCGCGCACCCGGTCGAGCGCTTCCCAGCTGCGCTCGGCGATGTCGGCCGCCAGGCGCTGGCTTTCCTCGTCCCAGTCGCGCGGCAGGCGCGCATAGCCGACCAGCGCCGCCTGCAGCTGGCCGCGGCGCACGCGCGGTACCACCAGGATCGCGCGTGCGCCGGCCGCCGCATAGCGTTCGCCGCGCTTGGGCAGGCGCGGGTCGAGCATCACGTCCTGCACCGCCAGCGGGGTGCCGGTGCGCAGCAGGGCCAGCGCCTGCGGACCGAAGTCGTCCAGGCGCGCGACCTTGCCGGCCAGCGGGGTGACGCGCTGGTCGCGCGCCCAGTCGTACTTGACCGTGAAGCCGGCTTCGGGCTCGTCGGTCTCGACGTAGCAGGCGTGCTCGAGCTCGAGGTGCTTGCCGAGCACCGTGCAGGCGCATTCGATGATGTCGGACGGGTGGTGCAGGCGGCGCAGGCTGTCGACCACCTGCAGCTGCACCGCGTGGCGCCGCTCGAGCTGCACGCGCGGCGTGGTTTCGCTGGTCACGCACAGTACGCCGCGCACCGCGCCGTCGTCGTCGCGCACCGGCGAGTAGGCCAGCGTGAACCAGCCGGGGGAGGTCTTGCCGTGGCGGTAGACCGGGCTCGGTACGTCTTCGCCGTAGATCGCGTGGCCGGACATGGCGCGTTCGACCAGCGGCTTCATGCCGGCCCACAGCGCGGGCCAGACCTCGGCCAGCGGCATGCCGAGCGCGCTCGGGGCGCGGCCGTCGAGCAGCGGGGCGAATGCGGCGTTGTAGAGGAAAGTGAGCTGCGGTCCCCAGGCCAGGTACATGGGGAATTCGGATTCGAGGATCAGGCTGGCTGCATGGCGAAGCGCCGCCGGCCAGGCTTCGGGTGGGCCGACGGAGGAGCCCGACCAGTCATGGACGTGGTAGCCCGCGCGCACGGCGCCGGCGCTAGCGAGGAGTTGCACGTCGTGCACTGCAGCCTGCATGGCGATCGCTCTCGAGTTCCGAAAGCCTTCATTTTATGCGCAAATGGATAAGCCGGCGGCATCGTCAAGAAAATTTTCATTTGCCGGGCGCGCACGAAAGTTGGCGCCTGGGAAACTTGGGTTCGCAGGGCCGTGCAACAATCCGCAATGAAATGCTTTGATGACAAACGATGATGACAACTGTACAACGCCGCGCCGGCCGGCGGCGCACGATAGCGGACACCGGCGAAAAAAAACCCCGGCGGGGCCGGGGTGTTCGAGGCGGCGCGGGTGACGCTCAGTCGCGCTGGCCGAAGCCGATGCCCAGCAGTTGCAGCAGGGCCGTGAAGATATTGTAGACGTCGAGGTAGACCGACAGCGTGGCCGTGATGTAGTTGGTCTCGCCGCCGTTGACGATGCGCTGCACGTCGAACAGCAGCCAGGCCGTGAAGATGCCCACGCACAGCACCAGCGTGGCCAGGTACAGCGCCGGCAACGCCAGCCAGATGTTGACGACCGATGCCAGCAGGAGCACGATGGTGCCCGCGAACAGCCAGCTGCCCATGCCCGAGAAATCGCGCTTGGAGACGGTGGCGATGGTCGCCATCGCTGCGAACACGACGGCGGTGCCCCCGAAGGCGCCCATGATCAGGGCCGGGCCGTTGGCGTAGCCGAGGGTCAGGCGCAGCACGGGCGTGAGCATCAGGCCCATGAAGAAGGTGAAGCCGAGCAGCACCGGCACGCCGGCGGCCGAGTTCTTGGTCTTTTCGATCGCGAACATGAAGCCGAATGCGATCGCCAGGAACAGCACCAGGCCGATGCCGCCGCGCAGGACGGGGAGGGCGAATTGCACGCCGACGACGGCGCCGAGCACGGTCGGGATCATCGACAGGGCCAGCAGCCAATAGGTGTTGCGCAGGACGCGGTGCCGCGAGCTGCGGACGGCCGACGCGTCGTAAGGACGTTGGATGCTAGGAATCATGAATGCCTCCGGTTGAAAAAATGAACTTGTCACTACAGATGATGACCGATATTGGGCTGTTACGCACGCATAAAAGCCCGGTTCCGAAAAATCTTAAGCTTTGTCTAAGCGAGCGCCGCCTGGGCCCTGGGTCGAGCTTCGCAATATCGGCCAGGGCGCCGATGTATGATAAAATAGAAGGTTGATTGAGTTCCCAAATCTCGATTTAAACCTTTCTTTTCATTGGAGTTTTTACATGGCAATCGAACGCACCCTGTCGATCATCAAACCTGACGCAGTCGCAAAAAACGTCATCGGTCAAATCTATAGCCGTTTCGAAGGCGCTGGCCTGAAGATCGTCGCTGCGCGCATGGCCCAGCTGTCGCAAGCCGAAGCCGAAGGCTTCTACGCTGTGCACTCGGCACGTCCGTTCTTCAAGGACCTGGTCAACTTCATGATCTCGGGTCCGGTCATGATCCAGGTGCTGGAAGGCGAAGGCGCGATTGCCAAGAACCGCGAACTGATGGGCGCCACCGACCCGAAGAAGGCCGACAAGGGCACCATCCGCGCCGACTTCGCCGACTCGATCGACGCCAACGCCGTGCACGGTTCGGACGCTGCCGAGACCGCTGCTGTGGAAATCGCCTACTACTTCCCGGCGCTGAACGTCTACTCGCGTTAATTTTTTTTGGTAGGTCGGCCAAGGCTGACTTAACATCGCAGTATCCCCGCTCGCTCGTGCCCGCCTGCCTCGTCCGGCAGGCCCCGGCGGGCGGGACTTATTTGAAGACACAGGATTCAATCATGGCAACTCTCACCAACTTGCTGGACTTCGATCCCGCGCAGCTCGTCGCTTACTGCGCCGAGTTGGGGGAGAAGCCGTTCCGCGCCAAACAGCTGCAGCGCTGGATCCACCAGTTCGGCGTGGCGGACTTCGACGACATGACCGACCTGGCCAAGTCGCTGCGCGAAAAACTGAAAACCCGCGCCACCGTCACCGCGCCGGCCATCATCAGCGACCACACGTCCTCGGACGGCACGCGCAAATGGCTGGTCGACGTCGGCAACGGCAACGCGGTCGAGACCGTGTTCATCCCGGAAGAGACGCGCGGCACGCTGTGCATCAGCACCCAGGCCGGCTGCGCCGTCAACTGCCGCTTCTGCTCGACCGGCAAGCAGGGCTTCAACCGCAACCTGACCGTGGCCGAGATCATCGGCCAGCTGTGGATGGCCGAGTTCGAACTGCGCCGCACCAAGGGCATCGAGCCGGGCCCGAAGGGCGAGCGCCAGATCACCAACGTGGTCATGATGGGCATGGGCGAGCCGCTGCTGAACTTCGATCCGACCGTCACCGCGCTCAAGCTGATGCTCGACGATAACGCCTACGGCCTGTCGCGCCGCCGCGTGACCGTCTCGACCTCGGGCGTGGTGCCGAACATGGACAAGCTGAGCCAGGAATGCCCGGTGGCCCTGGCCGTGTCGCTGCACGGCTCGAACGACCCGCTGCGCGACATGCTGGTGCCGCTCAACAAGAAGTACCCGCTGCGCGAACTGATGGCCGCCTGCAAGCGCTACCTGGAATTCGCGCCGCGCGACTTCATCACTTTCGAATACTGCATGCTCGACGGCGTCAACGACACCGACCAGCACGCGCGCGAGCTGATCGCCCTGGTCAACGACCCGGTGGTGGGCGTCTCGTGCAAGTTCAACCTGATTCCGTTCAACCCTTTCCCAGAGTCGGGCCTGGTCCGCTCCAAGAACCCGCGCATCAAGGCGTTCGCCCAGATCCTGATGGATGCCGGCCTGGTCACCACCGTGCGCAAGACGCGCGGCGACGACATCGACGCCGCCTGCGGCCAGCTGGCCGGCGAAGTCAAGGACCGCACCCGCGTCAACGAACGGATGAGCAAGATGGCCGAATACCAGCAGAAGTTCGGCCCCAACTTCGGCAAGATCGTGGAGATCAGCTCCTGATGCGCGCCCTGGCCGGACGCCGTGTCCGCGTGATGACGCTGGTGATCATGCAATCTGCCGTGATCGCTTCCCTGTCGGCCTGCGCCGGCAGCGGCGGCGGCATGGCCGGCTCCGCCCAGGAACTCAAGACCGCGTCCGACCAGACCGCCGCCGAAAAGCGCTCGCAGATCCGCCTGCTGCTGGCGGTCGACTACTACCAGGCCGGCAAGTACGACGTCGCGCTCGACGAGGTCAAGAAGGCGATCGCGGCCGATCCCGACTCGGCCCAGGCCTACGGCGTGCGCGCCCTGATCTACACGGCGATGGGCGAGACGCTTCTCGCCGACGACAACTACCGGCACGCGCTGCGCCTCGCGCCGCGCAATCCGGACTTGTCCAACAACTACGGGCTGTTCCTGTGCGACGCCGGCGGCAAGCCGCGCGAGGCGATGGGCTACTTCGAGACCGCGCTGAAGGATCCGCACTACGCGTCGCCGGCCAAGGCCATGGTCAACGCCGGCAATTGCAGCCTGAAGATGAAGAATATCGACGCCGCCGAGCGCTACCTGCTCGATGCGCTGCGTTACGAACCTGCGCTGCCGGCCGTGAGCATTGGCCTGGCGCGCGTTTATTTCGAGCGGCGCGACTACCAGCGCGCCGGGTTTTTCATCAGCCGCCTGACCGAGGCAGCGAAACTCGACGCGCTGCCGGCCGACACGCTGTGGCTGGCCCTGCGCGTCGAGCACAACCTCGGCAACCGGGACATGGAAGCGTCGCTGGCGGCCCAGCTGCGCAAACGCTTCCCCGGTTCGCCGGAGTACGCAGCGTTCGAGCGCGGTGCCTTTAATGAGTGAGACGACAATGAGTTCCGAGCGTGCAGAACAGCCGGCGGCGCCCGACAATCCGAGCGACATCCCGGGCAAGACCCTTGCCGCCCAGCGCGAAGCGATGGGCTGGTCGGTGGAGCAGGTGGCCGATCAGTTGAAACTGGCGGTGCGCCAGGTGGTGGCGCTGGAGGCCGGCGATTACGGGCATTTGCCGAGCCCCGCCGTGACGCGCGGCTTCGTGCGCGCCTACGCCAAGCTGATGAAGCTGGATCCGGCGCCGCTGGTGGCGCAGATCGCGATGGACACCCCGCCGACACCGGACAACAGCGCCGCCGTGACGCGCCGCGCCAGCCCGGCGTCGTTCTCGGCCTCCAAGTTCCCGAGCCATGGCAAGCGCTCCAGCCTGCCGGTCGGCTGGATCGCCGGCGGCGCGGTCGCGATCGTGGCGATCGCCGCGGCCTGGCATTTCGGCCTGGTGCCGCATCGCAGCGAAAGCGCCGACAACACGGCGCAGCCGGTAGCGCCGGCCGTCGCCTCGGCCCCGGACGCCGCGGCAGGCGCCGCTGGTGCTTCGAGCGCGTCCAACGGCAGCGCCGTCGAAACCCTGCAGAACCCGGCCGTCCCGCTGATCTCGGTGCCGAGTCCGAACGCCGCACCGGCCGCCGGCGCCCAGGCCGCCGGCGCCGCGAATGCGCCGGCTGCCGCCGCGCCGTCGCCCGCACCCGCGACCCCGTCCGCCGCCGCCAGGCCGCCGGTCCAGCTGGCCGCCACCGCGACCGTGCCGGCAGCAGCGCCGGCCGTCACGCCGGCTGCAGCACCCGCCGCAAGCGGCGCCAACGCATTGGTATTGAACGTGCGCGAGGATTCCTGGATCCAAGTCACGCCGGCCAAGGGCGGTGCGCCCCTGCTCTCGCGCCTGGTCAAGGCCGGCAGCACGGAAATCGTGAACGTCGAGCAGCCGGTGCGCGTCATCGTCGGCAACCCGTCCGGCGTCAGCGCGACCCTGCGCGGCAGCGCGGTTGCGCTGCCGCCGGTGCCGGGCAAGACGCTGTCGCGGGTCAACCTTCAATAAAGGCCAAGCGCATGGACACCAACCAGAACATGACGACTACCAATTCCCCGATTCCGTCGGGTCCGCTGGCGCGCCGTTCCAGCCGCGGCGTGCTGGTCCAGCACGGTGCCAAAAAGGTCTGGGTCGGCGGCAACGCACCGGTCGTGGTGCAGTCGATGACCAACACCGACACCGCCGACGCGATCGGCACCGCGATCCAGATCAAGGAGCTGGCGCGCGCCGGCTCCGAAATCGTGCGCCTCACGGTCGACACGCCGGCCGCCGCCGCTGCCGTCCCCTACATCCGCGAACAGCTCGACCGCATGGACGTGGACGTGCCCCTGGTCGGCGACTTCCACTACAACGGCCACCTGCTGCTGCGCGATTATCCCGACTGCGCCGCCGCGCTGTCGAAGTACCGCATCAACCCGGGCAACGTCGGCCAGGGCGCCAAGCGCGACAGCCAGTTCGCCCAGATGATCGAGATCGCGATCCGCCACGACAAGCCGGTGCGCATCGGCGTGAACTGGGGCAGCCTGGACCAGTCGCTGCTGGCGCGCATCATGGACGAGAACGCCGCGCGCGCCCAGCCGTGGTCGGCGCAGGCCGTGATGTACGAAGCGCTGATCACGTCGGCCATCGAAAACGCCCAGCGCGCCGAGGAAATCGGCCTGGGGCGCGACAAGATCGTCCTGTCGTGCAAGGTGTCGGGCGTGCAGGACCTGATCGCCGTCTACCGCGAGCTGGCCAAGCGCTGCGATTACGCGCTGCACCTGGGCCTGACCGAGGCCGGCATGGGCAGCAAGGGCATCGTCGCCTCGACCGCGGCCCTGTCGGTGCTGCTGCAGGAAGGCATCGGCGACACCATCCGCATCTCGCTGACGCCGGAACCGGGCGGCGACCGCACCCGCGAAGTCGTGGTCGGCCAGGAAATCCTGCAGACCATGGGCCTGCGCAAGTTCACGCCGATGGTGATCGCCTGCCCGGGCTGCGGACGCACCACCTCGACCGTGTTCCAGGAACTGGCCGACAACATCCAGACCTTCCTGCGCGAGCAGATGCCGGAATGGAAGAAGACCTATCCGGGCGTGGAAGCGATGAACGTGGCCGTGATGGGCTGCATCGTCAACGGGCCGGGCGAATCGAAGCACGCCAACATCGGCATCTCGTTGCCGGGCACCGGCGAATCGCCGGCGGCGCCGGTGTTCGTCGACGGCCAGAAGTTCGCGACGCTGCGCGGCGAGCGCATCGTGGATGAGTTCCAGCAGATCGTGCTGGAGTATGTGAAGAAGAATTATTCGAAGCAGGTCGAAAGCGTCGCTTGACGGCGCTGGAAAGTAAAACATGTCCGATAAAAAAGAGAAAATCGTCGCCATCAAAGGCATGAACGACATCCTGCCGGCCGACGCGCCGCTGTGGGAACTGTTCGAGAACACCGTCGAGTCCGTGCTCAAGAGCTACGGCTACCAGAAGCTGGTCACTCCGATCGTAGAGGAAACCGGCCTGTTCGCGCGCGCGATCGGCGCCGTCACCGACATCGTCGAGAAAGAGATGTACTCGTTCGAGGATTCGATGAACGGCGACCAGCTGACACTGCGTCCGGAAGGCACCGCCGGCGCGGTACGCGCCGTGGTCGAGCACAACCTGGCCTACGACGGTCCGAAGCGCCTGTGGTACAAGGGCCCGATGTTCCGCCACGAGCGCCCGCAGCGCGGCCGCTACCGCCAGTTCTTCCAGTTCGGCGCCGAAGCGATCGGCTTTGCCGGCCCGGACATCGATGCGGAACTGATCATGCTGTGCCGCCGCGTGTGGGACGACCTCGGCCTGGACAACATCCGCCTCGAACTGAATTCGATCGGCAACGCGGAAGAGCGCCAGCGCCACCGCGCCGACCTGATCGCCTACTTCGAAGCCAATCTCGACCAGCTGGACGCCGAAGCCCAGCGCCGCCTGCACGCCAACCCGCTGCGCATCCTCGACACCAAGAACCCGACCATGCAGGACCTGGTCAACGCGGCGCCGCAGCTGTTGAGCTATCTGGGCGAGGAATCGCTGGCGCACTTCAACGGCCTGAAGAAGATCCTCGACGCCAACAACGTCCAGTACACGGTCAACCCGCGCCTGGTGCGCGGCCTCGATTACTACAACCGCACCGTGTTCGAGTGGGTCACCGACGAGCTGGGCGCGCAGGGCACCGTCTGCGCCGGCGGGCGCTACGACCCGCTGATCGAAATGATCGGCGGCAAGCCGACCCCGGGCATCGGTTTCGCGATGGGCATGGAGCGCCTGATCGAGCTGATGAAAGGGCAAGGCGAGCCGGCCGCGCCGAGCCAGTGCGACGTCTACCTGGTGCACCAGGGCGAGGAAGCGCAGATGAAAGCCTTCATCCTGGGCGAGCGCATCCGCGACGCCGGCCTGGACGTGGTGCTGCACTGCGCGACCGCACAAGGCGCCGGCAGCTTCAAGAGCCAGATGAAGAAGGCCGACGCCTCGGGCGCGGCATTCGCGGTGATCATCGGCGAGGACGAGGTCAAGAACGACGTGGTGGCGGTCAAGTCGCTGCGCGAAGCGGCCGAGGGTGGCCAGCAGAGCAGCGTGCCCTTTACCGAAGCGGTGGACTGGATCGTCGACCAGATCGTCGGCGGCCACGACCACGATCACGGTCATGACCACGATCACGTGCACTATCATTCGTGAGCAGTTTCGCAATTCAAGTCAATAAACCATAACAACTAGGACGTCCATGGCATACGATCTCGAAGAACAGGAACAGATAGCCAATTTCAAGGCTTTCTGGAACCGCTTTGGCAACCTGATCATGTGGGTGCTGATCATCGGGCTGCTCGGCTTCGCCGGCTATAACTACTGGAACTCGCGCGAGCGCAACCAGGCCGCCGAGGCCTCGGCGCTGTACGACAGCCTGGTCAATGCGGTCCAGGGCAGCCCGGCCGACGCCGCCAAGGTGCAGCGCATCGCCGGCGACATCGAAAGCAAGTTCGGCGGCACCGCCTATGCGCAGATGGCCGCCCTGAGCGCCGCCAAGGCCGCTTTCGACGCCAACGACCTGAAGACCGCCAAGGCCCAGCTGCAGTGGGCGATCGACCATGGCAACGACGAGTACAAGTCGGTGGCGCGCCTGCGCCTGGCCGGCGTGCTGCTGGACGAAAAAGCCTACGATCAGGCGCTGGCGCTGCTGAACGGCGATTTCCTGCCGCAGTTCGCCGCCCAGGTGGCCGACCGCAAAGGCGACATCCTGACCGCGCAGAACAAGCTGCCGGAAGCGCGCGCCGCCTACGAGGCCGCGCTCGCCCAGATGAGCAAGAGCCACCCTGGCCGCCAGCTGGTCCAGCTCAAGCTGGATGCCATCGGCGGCGCCGCGGCGGGTGCGAAAGCCGCTTAATCAGTCACCGTCGTCCCGGCGCAGGCCGCGCGCGTGCCCAGGCATGGCCGCCGCCAGCGCCGGGACGACTGCTCATTCAAGAACAAGGTAAAAAAACATGCGTATTACCAGCAAGCTTGTCGGTGTCGGTGTCCTCGCCCTGATGACCGGTTGCTCGACCCTGCATTCGCTCAATCCGTTCGCTTCCAAATCCAAGGCCAACCCGCCCGCGCCGCTGGTCGAGCTGAAGGGCTCGATGGCCGTGCGCACCGCCTGGAAGCTGGAAGTCGGCAAGTCGCAAGGCTATGAGCTGAGCCCTGTCCTGGCCGGCAATACCGTGATCGCAGTGAGCGCCGACGGCACCATGGTGCGCGCCGAGGCCGAGAACGGTCGCCAGATCTGGCGCGCCAAGGCCGGCGCCGACCTGACCACCGGTCCGGGCAGCGACGGCAGCGTGATCGTGGTCGGCGCCGCCAAGGGCATGCTGATGGCCTTCGACATGGACGGCAAGCCGCTGTGGAAAGCCCAGCTCTCCAGCGAGATCCTGTCGGCCCCGGTGGTCGGCGAGGGCGTGGTGGTGGCGCGCAGCATCGACAACCGCATCGTCGGCTTCGACGCCAAGACCGGCCAGAAGAAGTGGACCGTGCAGCGCACCGTGCCGCCGCTGACCCTGCGCATGGCGCCGGGCATGGTGGTGCACGACAAGGAAGTCATGATCGCGCTGCCGGGCGGCCGCCTGCTGTCGCTGATCCTGGCGACCGGCGCGCCGCACCTGGACATCGAAGTCGGCGTGGCGCGCGGCGCGACCGAACTCGAGCGCGTCACCGACATCGGCGGCTATCCTGTCATCGCCGACAACGAGGTGTGCGCCGCGACCTACCAGGGGCGCGTAGGCTGCTTCGACATGAGTTCCGGCAGCATCCGCTGGACCCACGACATCTCGACCGAAGTCGGGGTGGCGGTCGACCAGCGTTTCGTCTTCGTCCCGGACGACAAGGGCTCGATGTTCGCCTTCAGCCGTGACGCCGGCACCAGCGCCTGGAAGAACGACAAGCTGGCCTACCGCCGCCTGTCGACCCCGGTGTCCTACGGCCGCGCAGTGGCGGTCGGCGACTACCAGGGCTATGTGCATTTCCTGTCGCGCGAGGACGGCAGTTTCCTGGCGCGCGCCCAGACCGACGGCAGTGCGATCACCTCGAACCCGCTGGTGTCGGGCTCGAACCTGATTTTTCAAACACAAAATGGAACCCTGACCGCCATCGCGGTCGAATAAAAATAAATGAAGCCGGTAATTGCACTCGTAGGACGTCCCAACGTCGGGAAGTCGACCCTTTTCAACCGCCTGACCCGTTCGCGCGACGCGCTGGTGGCCGATCTCCCTGGCCTGACGCGCGACCGCCACTACGGCGAAGGCCGGGTCGGCGAACGTCCGTTCCTGGTGATCGACACCGGCGGTTTCGAGCCGGTCGCCAAGGAAGGCATCATGCACGAGATGGCGCTGCAGACGCGCCAGGCGGTGGCCGAGGCCGACGTGGTGATGTTCATCGTCGACGGCCGCCAGGGCCTGACCCCGCACGACAAGACGATTACCGACTTCCTGCGCAAGTCCGGCCGCGCCGTGATGCTGGTGGTGAACAAGTCCGAGGGCATGAAGTACACCTCGGTCACCGCCGAATTCTATGAGCTCGGACTGGGCGACCCGTACGTGATCTCGGCCGCCCACGGCGACGGCGTGCTCGACCTGGTCAACGAAGGCATCGACCAGGCCATGCAGCAGCGTCCGCAGGAAGAGGAAGAACTCGAGCCGGCCGACCACGGCGTCAAGATCGCGCTGGTCGGCCGTCCGAACGTCGGCAAGTCGACCCTGATCAACACCCTGGTCGGCGAGCAGCGCGTGATCGCCTTCGACATGCCGGGCACCACCCGCGATTCGATCGAAGTCCCGTTCGAGAAGGGCGGCAAGCACTACACCCTGATCGACACCGCCGGTATCCGCCGCCGCGGCAAGGTGTTCGAGGCGATCGAGAAGTTCTCGGTGGTCAAGACCCTGCAATCGATCTCGGAAGCCAACGTGGTCGTGCTCATGCTCGATGCCCAGCAGGACATCTCGGAGCAGGACGCGCACATCGCCGGCTTCATCCTGGAATCGGGCCGGGCGCTGGTGGTCGCGGTCAACAAGTGGGACGGCCTGCAGAGCGACCAGCGCGACCAGATCAAGAACGACATCGACCGCAAGCTCGACTTCCTCGGCTTTGCCGAAATGAAGTTCATCTCCGCGCTCAAGGGCAGCGGCATCGTGCACCTGATGAAGGCGGTCGACAAGGCCTATGCCTCGGCCACGGCCAAGCTGACTACTCCGAAGCTGACGCGCGCGCTGCAGGAAGCGGTCGAGAAACAGGAGCCGAAGCGCAAGGGCAGCACCCGTCCGAAGATGCGCTACGCCCACCAGGGCGGCCAGAACCCGCCGATCATCGTCATCCACGGCAACGCGCTGGAAGGCATCACCGATCCGTACAAGCGCTACCTCGAGAAGCATTTCCGCGACACTTTCGACCTGATCGGCACCCCCCTGCGCATCGAACTGCGCAGCGGTAAGAACCCGTTCGCCAAAGGGCAGGAGTAACCTCGATCCCCGCGCCCGCGGGGATGCCGTTTAAGCCAGGTCTAACCATACCGGGACGACAAAAAATGGCAAAACAGGTTACAGTAGGCCTCGGGACGCCATTCCTATTTTGAGAATGCCGTCCAAGTACACTTGAAAAGCGGAATCGCGCCTCAACCTTCAAACGACAACAACATTACGGAGCTGTTATGAGCAACAAAGGGCAACTGTTACAAGACCCATTCCTCAACGCCTTGCGCAAGGAACATGTCCCTGTCTCGATCTATCTGGTCAACGGGATCAAGCTTCAGGGACACATCGAATCCTTCGACCAATACGTGGTTCTGCTCCGCAACACCGTCACCCAGATGGTCTACAAGCATGCAATCTCCACCGTCGTCCCGGCGCGCGCGGTCAACCTCAATCTTGAACAAGACGCTGAGTGAGGTCGATGGCTGACGTTTCCGGCAACACCATGCGCGCGGCACTGGTCGGTATCGACTTCGGCACTGGCGATTTCAAGGCCAGCCTGGAAGAACTGGCGCTGCTGGCGCGCTCGGCCGGAGCCGATCCGGTCACCACGATCACCGCAAAGCGCAGCAGTCCCGATCCCGCGCACTTCGTCGGCAGCGGCAAGGCCGACGAAATCCGCGAGGCCTGCCTGGCCGACAAGATCGAGATCGTCATCTTCAATCATGCACTGTCGCCGGCGCAGCAGCGTAACCTCGAGCGCCGCCTCGAGGTGCGCGTGGTCGACCGCACCAGCCTGATCCTCGACATCTTCGCCCAGCGCGCCCAGAGCCACGAGGGCAAGCTGCAGGTGGAACTCGCCCAGCTGCAGCACCTGGCCACGCGCCTGATCCGCGGCTGGACCCACTTGGAACGCCAGAAGGGCGGTATCGGCCTGCGCGGTCCCGGCGAAACCCAGCTCGAGACCGACCGCCGGCTGATCGGCGAGCGCGTCAAGATGCTGCGCGCACGCTTATCCAAGCTGCGCAAGCAGCACGAAACCCAGCGCCGTGCGCGCGGGCGCAACAAGACATTCTCGGTGTCGCTGGTCGGCTATACCAACGCCGGCAAGTCGACGCTGTTCAACACCCTGACCAAGGCCGGGGTGTACGTCGCGAACCAGCTGTTCGCGACCCTGGACACCACCAGCCGCCGCCTGTACCTGGGCGAGGAAACCGGCAACGTGGTGATGTCCGACACGGTCGGTTTCGTGCGCGAACTGCCGCACCAGCTGGTGGCCGCCTTCCGCGCCACGCTGGAAGAGACCATCCATGCCGACCTGCTGCTGCACGTGGTCGACGGCTCCTCGCCGGTGCGCATGGAGCAGATCGAGCAGGTCAACGAGGTGCTGCGCGAGATCGGCGCAGACCACATTCCGCAGATCCTGGTATGGAACAAGATCGATGCGGCCGGCCTCGAGCCGGGAGTGGAACGTGATGAATATGATAAAATCAGCCGCGTCTTTATCAGCGCCCACAGCGGCGCCGGCCTGGACCTCCTGCGCGAAGCCATCGTCGAGGCAGCCCGGTCCGAGCCCGTCCTGACGCACACCCCGGCGCACGCTTTCGAGCAGGACGGCGAGCAGGACGGGGAAGAATCCGGTTTCGCGCCCGATGTGCAACCGGGACCGGCTGAGAATATTCAAACAACCGGACCACATCACTAGAGGCCTATGCTCGTTTCACTTCTCAAACGTGTTGGCGCCAGGCGGACGCAGGATGGCGGTCGCGCCGGCGCGGCGCTTTCCGTAAACGACCCCAGGTGGGGCCACCGCCTGGAAGACAACCGCAAGGCCCAGGAAGGGCGCCGCCCCGGCAACAAGAACGACGAGGAAGGCCCGCCCGACCTCGACCAGCTCTGGCGCGACTTCAACGCCCGCCTGAACCGCCTGTTCGGCAAGCGCGAGAGCGGCGGCGGCGGTCCCTACCGTCCCGATTCGCGCGGCGTCGGCATCACCCTGTCGGTGGTCGGCGTGATCGTCGCGCTGGTCTGGCTGGCCAGCGGCGCCTTCGTCGTGCAGGATGGCCAGGTCGGCATCGTCACCACCTTCGGGCGCATGGGCCACACCGCCGGCCCCGGTTTCAACTGGCGCTGGCCGGCGCCGTTCCAGGCGCACGAGCTGGTCAACGTGGCCCAGGTCCAGACGGCCGAGATCGGCTATCGCGGCAACATCCGCAGCAAGCGTCCCGACGAAGCGCTGATGCTGACCGACGACCAGAACATCGTCGACGTCCAGTTCGCGGTGCAGTACCGCATCAAGGACCCGGTGGCCTGGGTCTTCAACAACCGTGACCAGGTCGAGACCATGCGCGACGCCGCCCAGAGCGTGGTGCGCGAGCTGGTGGGAAAGAGCAAGATGGATTACGTCGTCTACGAAGGGCGTGACCGCATCGCCGCCGCGGCCACCCAGCGCATCCAGCAGATGGCCGATCGCTACGCGCTCGGCGCCGACGTCACCGGCGTGACGCTGCTGTCGGCCGCCGCGCCGGACGCCGTCGCCGCGGCGTTCGAAGACACCGTCAAGGCGCAGGAAGACAGTGCGCGCGAACGCAGCGAAGCCGAAGCCTATGCCAACGACATCATTCCGCAAGCCAAGGGCAAGGCGGCCGTGATGCTGCAGGACGCCGAAGCCAACCGCGCCAAGGTGGTCGACGCCGCCGCCGCCGCCGCCGCGCGCTTCGACCAGGTCGTCGCCGAGTATGCAAAAGCGCCAGGCGTCACGCGCGACCGCATGTACCTCGACACCATGCAGCAGATTTTCTCCAGCACCAGCAAGATCATGATCGACGCCAAGACCCCGACCACGGTCAACCTGCCGCTGGACCGCATGGTGGCCCAGGTCGCCGCCAACGAAGCCGCGATCGGCAGCCATTCCGGCCCGGTCATGCCGCCGCCGATGCAACAGCAGCCGCAACAGCAGCCGCAACAGCAGCCGCAGACGATGCAGCCGGCCCAGCCGCAGCCGCAGAACCAGGGATGGCAGCAAGGCCAGAGCCAGCAACCGCAGCCGCAGCCGCAGCAACAATCGGCGCAGGGCACGCCGCCCGATAACGGCGCGCCGGCCGACCCCGCCCGTGCGCGCGAGTCGCGCTCGCGCGAGAACCTGCGCGAACGGGAGACCCGCTGATGACCCGTCTGCTTTCCATCATGGCCGCCCTGGTGCTGGCCGTGCTGCTGCTGTCCTCGAGCATGTTCGTGGTCGACCAGCACCGCTACGCCGTGGTGTACGCGCTGGGCGAACTGCATGAAGTCGTGCGCGAGCCGGGCCTGCATTTCAAGCTGCCGCCGCCGTTCCAGAACGTGGTCTACCTCGACAAGCGCCTGCAGACGCTCGACACCCCCGACGACGACCGCTTCCTGACCCAGGAAAAGAAAGACCTGCTGGTCGACGCCTTCGTCAAATGGCGCATCGAGGATCCGCGCCAGTACCTGGTCGCGGTGGGTGGCGCCGACCGCGGCGGCGACCGCATCGCCCAGGTCGTGCACACCGCGCTGTCGGCCGAGATCGGCAAGTACAACGTGCACGAGGTCGTGTCCGACCAGCGCGAGCAGATCGGCCAGGCCGTGCTGGCGCGCGTGGCCGCCGATGCGCGCCGCCTCGGCGTGACGGTGGCCGACCTGCGTCTCAAGCGCGTCGATTACGTCGACCCGGTCAACCAGTCGGTGCTCGAGCGCATGAAGTCCGAGCGCCTGCGCCAGGCCAACGAGCTGCGCGCGACCGGCACCGCCGAAGCCGAGCAGATCCGCGCCGACGCCGAGCGCCAGCGCGTCGTCATCCTGGCCGACGCCCAGCGCCAGGCCGCGACCATCCAGGGCGAGGGCGAGGCCAAGGCGAGCCAGATCTACGCCGAGTCGTTCGGCAAGAACCCCGAGTTCTACCGGTTCTACCGCTCGCTCGAAGCCTACCGCGCGACCTTCAGCAAGCGCAGCGACGTTCTGGTGCTCGATTCGAATTCCGAGTTCTTCAAGTACTTCAAGAACCCGGGCAACGGAAAATAAGCGGAAACCAGCGGCAAGTGACGCTCAGCGCGCCGTCTTGAACGGCAGCGTCAGGTACAGCTGGCCCAGTGCGGTCAGCTGGCCGTTGGCGCCGAGCAGGCTGCTGAAGTGCGGATCGGACGTCATGCGCCCGGTGAACCAGGCATAGCGGAACACGTCGTCGCGCGCTTCGCAGGTGGCGACCATGTCCTTCATCTGCGCCTGCTGCCTGGCGAGCGTGTCGATCTGCGCGCCGTCGTTCTGGCTGTGCCAGTTCGCCATTTCCGTGACCCAGATCGATTTGCCGTACTTCTTCAGCCGGTCGAGCTGGCTGGCCAGCCCGTAGTCGTACCAGTGGAACGCCAGGTAGTCGATGTGCGGCGCGCGGTTGCCGTTGGCGGCCTGGTAGGCGGCGTAAAAGGCGTCGAGCCAGGTGACAGGATCGGAATAGCCCGCCAGCGTGCCCCAGTTCATCGCCGGGCCGACCAGCTTGACGCCGGTGGCGGCGGCGATGGCTTCGTAGCGCGGCCACAGCTGGGCTGCCTTCTGGGGCGTCATGCTGGCCTGGTCGGTCAGGTTCGGCTCGTTCAACAGCAGCAGGTACTTGACCCCATGGGCCTGGATGTAGGCGGTGATCGCGGCGGCGTCGAAATTGTCGTTCCACAGCATCGGGAAGTAATCCATGCCGTATTGCGTCAGGGCGTCGACCGGCGCGGCGGCGTTGGGCTTGGCGGCCCAGTTGTACCACCAGCTCACGCCCGGCGCGAGCGCCTTGAAATCGGCCGCGCTGGCCAGGTCGTAGGCGATGCCGCGTTTGACGCTCTTGCTGACGGCCGCGGTGGCCGCGGCGGATGCCGCCGGCGTCGGGGCCACGCCCTTGAGTGAGGAAGCGTTGACGGCGCCGCCGCCGGTGGCCCCCGCGCCGCAGGCGGCCAGGCCGCCGGCCGCCGCCGAGGAAGCGAGGAGTGTCAGGAAGCGCCGGCGCGCGAGCCGGGTCGATGTCGTCGATGAAGTCATGCGTGTTCCTCCATGGTTGGGCCCATCTTGCCTCAGCTATGCTCCCAGCACAATCTTCCCGAGGTGAAACCACAACAGCGGCATCGCGCTGGACTCGACGGTATTCAAGTGGAACTTTGCCAACATGTGCGTTCCCATTTGTCATGATTGAGTCCCTGTCATCCGCTGTTTTCGGGTAAAATCGCGGATTCGGCGCCAGCTTTCGCTCGTGGTGGCGCCCGCTATTATCTAAAATCTATCATCGTTCCATGCCTACCTGGCTCCTGCCCGAGAATATCGCCGACGTCTTGCCGTCCGAAGCGCGCAAGATTGAAGAGCTGCGCCGCCTGATGCTCGACACTTTCCGCACCTACGGTTACGAGATGGTGATGCCGCCGATGCTCGAGTACGTCGAGTCGCTGCTGGCCGGGGCAGGGCAGGACACCGATTCCAGGACCTTCAAGCTGATCGACGCCATGAGCGGGCGCCTGCTCGGCCTGCGCGCCGACATGACCACCCAGGTGGCGCGTATCGACGCCCACCTGCTCAACCGCGACAGCGTCACCCGCCTGTGCTACGTCGGCAGCGTGCTGCACACCCAGCCGTCGGGCCTGCACGCTACCCGCGAGCCGCTGCAGATCGGCGCCGAGATCTACGGCCACGCCGGCCTCGAAGCCGATGCCGAGATCCAGGAACTGGCGCTGGCCTGCCTGGCGCTGGCTGGCTTTGCCGCGCCGCGCCTGGACCTGTCGCACGTCGGCGTGCTGCGCGCGCTGCTCGAAGACGACCCGGCCGCCGGGCGCGACGAGCAGCAGCTGTACGGCTTGCTGCGCTCGAAAGACCAGCCGGGCCTGGAACAACTCAGCGTCGGCTACAAGAGCGCCACCCGCGCCGCGCTGCTGGCGCTGCCGCACCTGTACGGCGACGTCGAGGTCCTCGCGCGCGCGCGCGAGGCGCTGCCGGCGCTGCCGGGCATCACGCGTGCGCTGGCCGAGCTGGCGAGCCTGGCCGAAGTGGCCGGCGCCGCCATCGGCCGCACGCAAGTGGCGATCGACCTGGCCGACCTGCGCGGCTACCAGTACGAAAGCGGCGCCATGTTCGCGCTGTACGTGGCGGGCCTGCCGAACGCGGTCGCCCGCGGCGGCCGCTACGACCACGTCGGCGAGGCGTTCGGGCGGGCCCGTCCGGCCACCGGCTTCTCGCTCGACCTGCGCGAGCTGGCGCGCCTGCTGCCCAGCGCCGAGCGCAAGCACTCCATTCGCGCGCCGTGGGGCAACGCCCCCGCGCTGCGCGCAAAAATCGCCGAGCTGCGCAAGGCCGGCGAAGTCGTGATCCAGTCCATGCCGGGTCACGAAAACGTACAAGACGAGTTCGAGTGCGACCGCGCGCTCGTCCTCGAACAAGGAAATTGGATCCTCAAAAACGTAGGTTAAGTGATGTCAAATACTGCTAAGAACGTCGTGGTCATCGGCACCCAGTGGGGCGATGAGGGCAAAGGTAAGATCGTCGACTGGCTGACCGACCATGCCGCAGGCGTGGTGCGCTTCCAGGGCGGCCACAACGCCGGCCACACCCTGGTCATCAAGGGCCAGAAGACCGCGCTCCAGCTGATCCCCTCGGGTATCATGCGCGAAGGCGTGGCCTGCTACATCGGCAACGGCGTCGTCGTGTCGGTGCCGGACGTGATGCGCGAGATCGACAAGCTGCAGGGCGCCGGCGTGGAAGTCGCGTCGCGCCTGATGATCTCGGAAGCGTCGCCGGCGATCCTGCCGTACCACGTGGCGATCGACGTCGCGCGCGAAGTCAAGCGTGGCGCCAACAAGATCGGCACCACCGGCAAGGGCATCGGCCCGGCCTACGAAGACAAGGTCGCGCGCCGCGCCATCCGCATCGCCGACATGCTCAACGAAACCCGTTTCGCCGAAAAGCTGCGCGAGAACCTGGACCTGCACAACTTCGTGCTGACCGGCTACCTGGGCGGCCAGGCGGTCGACTTCCAGAAGACCTTCGACGACGCCATGGCGCTGGTCCCGCGCCTGCGTCCGATGGTCGGCGACGTCTCCTCGGCCCTGTACAAGGCGCACAAAGCCGGCGGCAACCTGCTGTTCGAAGGCGCGCAGGGCTCGCTGCTGGACGTCGACCATGGCACCTACCCGTACGTCACCTCGTCGAACTGTGTGGCCGGCAACGCCGCCGCCGGCGCCGGCGTCGGTCCGGGCATGCTGCACTACATCATGGGCATCACCAAGGCCTACACGACCCGCGTCGGTTCGGGCCCGTTCCCGTCGGAGCTGTCGACCGCCGAAGGCGTCGGCGAGCACCTGTCGCGCGTCGGCCACGAGTTCGGCACGGTCACCGGCCGCGCCCGCCGCTGCGGCTGGTTCGACGCCGCGCTGCTGCGCCGCTCGGTCCAGATCAACGGCGTCTCGGGCATGTGCCTGACCAAGCTGGATGTGCTGGACGGTATCGAGTCGCTCAAGCTGTGCACCGGCTACAAGATCGACGGCCGCGACGTCGACATCTTCCCGGTCGGCGCCGAAGAAGCCGCCGCCTGCGTGCCGGTCTATGAAGAAATGCCGGGCTGGACGGAAAGCACCGTCGGCGCCAAGTCGATGGACGAACTGCCGGCCAACGCGCGCGCGTACATCAAGCGCATCGAAGAACTGGTCGGCATCCCGGTGGACATGGTGTCGACCGGTCCGGACCGCGAAGAAACCATCGTGCTGCGTCATCCGTTCGCGGCCTGATCTTAATAAAAAATAGAAAGAAAGGGCTTCGAAAACAAGTTTGCGGAGCCCGGCAACGAGGAAAGTTAAAGCATGAATACTCCTGCATCGACCGATAAAGACCTCTGGGTGTCGTGGGACGAGTACAACCGCCTGGTCGAGCGCCTGGCGCTGCAAGTGTACGAATCGCATTGGAAATTCGACATGGTGCTGTGCCTGGCGCGCGGCGGCGTGCGCCCGGGCGACGTGATCTCGCGCATCTTCGACGTGCCGCTGGCGATCCTGTCGACCAGCTCGTACCGCGAAGAAGCCGGCACCAAGCAGGGCAACCTGGACATCGCCAAGTACATGACGATGACCAAGGGCCCGCTGGCCGGCCGCATCCTGCTGGTCGACGACCTGGCCGACTCGGGCGTGACGCTGATGAAGGTGCGCGAGCACCTGCAGTCGAACTACCCGGACGTCACCGAAGTGAAGTCGGCGGTGCTGTGGGTCAAGGGCACCTCGGCCTTCAAGCCGGACTACCACCTGGTCGACCTGCCGCACAACCCGTGGATCCACCAGCCGTTCGAAGACTACGACGGCCTGCGTCCGCACCAGCTGTCGGCGTGGCTGAAGAAGTTCGAGAAGAACTGATCGCCAAGGCGGCATCGCATCCTGAATCGGGGCTTCGGCCCCGATTTTTTTTGGCTGTGTTCGCGTTAAGTCGACGTTTTAGCCTACCTTGACTGAGCTTGACGTACCGCAGTACACAGCCATTGCGCTGGTGTCTCCAATTCGTGTGCATCGAGTAACCGCTGCCAGCCGGAATAGTTCGCCAGGTAACGGCTGGCGACACCTTTGAAGCGCATCAGCCAATTTTTGAAACGGCTGTGCCAACCATTGACGTTCTGGAGATGGATCGCGCCGCGTGCACGCCGGCCCGCGCGCAGGTTGACGGGCGCGTGCGTGATCCCGGTCTCCGCGGCGAAGCGGGCATACGCCGCTGCACTGTCGCTGATCAAGAGCACGTCGGGAGAAAGCACGGGTGTCAGGCGCGAGCGCAATTGTGCTGCCGTCACGGGACCGCGGCCGGTATGAAAGTCCAGCGTAAGCCCACTGCGATCGCGCACCACCAGCAGGCAGTCGTGCTCGCGGTTGATGCCGTGCCGGCTGGCCGCGCCGCCGCGTCGCCGGGGCGGACGCGTCAACTGGCGCGCGCCCTTTTGCGATTCGAGGCGATAGGTCTCGTCGGCTTCGACGATCGCCGACAACATCGACGGCCGATGGTGCGCGGCGCCCGGTCCGAACCGGTGGCGCCAGCGAAAACTTGTGGTTCGGTGCACGCCCGTGTCGCGCGCGGCCTGGCGTACGGTACGCGACTCGAGCATGCACTGAAGATAGGGCAGCCAGCGCTCGCGCTTGCGCAGCCGCGCCAGCGGTGTGCCGGTCAGGGCATTGAAAGAGCGGTCACAGCCGAGGCAGCGAAACCGTTGCAAGCCGCTGGCGCGGCCGCAGCGGTGCAGCCGCATGCCGCTGCAATGCGGACAGGGCCGGCCTGCCGCGGCCGCTTCGACCAGCGCCAGGCACTCGGACGGGTCGCGGATGCCGGCGATCCAGGTGCGCAATTGCGCCAGCTCGCTGCTGGACAATGTTGCGCCAGAAAGCAGGGCGAACAATTCGCTGAAGGTGGGCCGTTGCATCGTCACTCCCGATGGGCTAACTCGACAATGCGTAAGACTTCGGCAACGCCGTTTGGTTCACTTAACTAACGCGAACACAGCCTTTTTTTTGGCTGTCGTTGATGCCTGGGCGCAACGCTCAAAACTGACATTTATTCCCTAAACATCGTCAAAAACGACGGAACATTCGGTTCTGACGAGCAAGACCTTAAAAGCCTGGAAATTGACTCGTTAGATTCGTCAATTTCCTATAAGATACATTTCTTATTTGCTTATGCCCGGTGTTGCTGGATCCGGGCAGTACGGTGCGCGCCAAGCCGCACCGTGTCGTGTGGCCCCACCCCCGCTGCATCTTCCTGCTCACAACCCGCTTCCACACGACATGAACTTCTTTCTTAGTACGATCAAGGCGCGCCTCTACTGGGGCTTTGCCATCATCCTTTCCCTCATGCTGGTCATTGCCGTCACTGGCCTGATCAAGATGGCGGACGCCAACGAGGCGACACGCCATATCGTCACCGTCAACATGGAAAAGATCGATCTGCTCGGGGAGATGTCGGACTCGGTGCACGTGGTCGCGCGCGTGCTGCGCTCGATGGCGCTGTTGCAGGACAAGGCGGAAGCCAGGCACGAGGGCCTGAAAATCGTCGCGGCGCGCGAGCAATACGATCGCGCCTTCGCCAAGTTGCGCGAGATGCCGCTGGACGACGCCGGACAGCGCGCCATCGCGGACATCGCCCGCATGCGCGACGAGGTACGGCCGATGAACAACCGTTTTCTCCAGATGGCCGACGCCGGCGATCCGGAAGCCATCCATTACATGCTGCGCACCGCCAACCCGGCGACGATGCAATGGCAGGCCGCGATCCGCGAGTTCATGACCCTGCAGCGCCAGAAAAGCCGCGACGACCTGGCCAGCACCCAGGCTGCTTACGAGCAGGCGCGCCTCTTGATGCTCGGACTGACAGCGTTCGCGGCGATCGGCGGGGCATTGTTCGCACTGCAGATCACGCGCTCGGTGACGCGCCCGCTCGGCAGCGCGGTCGAACTGGCGCGCACGGTCGCAGCCGGCGACCTCAGCACCACGGTCGAGGTGCATGCCGACGACCGCAGCGAAACCGGCGCGCTGCTGCGCGCGCTGAACGAGATGACCGCTGGCCTGAACACGATCGTGCACCAGGTGCGCCACGGTGCGCAGGCGCTGTCGAGCGGTGCCGCCGAGATCGCGCGCGGCAATTTCGACCTGTCGGCGCGCACCGAGCAGCAAGCCTCGGCGCTGCAGGAAACCGCGGCGTCGATGGAAGAACTCACCGCCACCGTGCGGCACAACGCCGCCAACGCCAGCCAGGCCAGCACCATGGCGCACACGAATGCCGGCACCGCGTCCGACGGCGGGCAGGCGGTGACCCGGCTGGCCGAGGTGATGGGCGGTATCGAAACCTCGTCGGCGCGCATCGTCGAGATCATCGACGTGATCGACGGCATCGCCTTCCAGACCAATCTGCTGGCCCTGAACGCGGCGGTGGAAGCGGCGCGCGCCGGCGAGCAGGGGCGCGGCTTTGCGGTCGTGGCCAGCGAAGTGCGAGCGCTGGCCCAGCGCTCGGCCACTGCGGCGCACGAAATCAAGGGTCTGATCGACGACTCGAGCGCGCGCGTGGCCGAAGGAGCGCGACTGGCGCGCCAGGCCGGCAGCACGGTGCAGGGCATCGCCGGGGGAATCGAGGAAGTGTCGACCCTGGTTGCCGAGATCGCCAACGCCAGCCGCGAGCAGTCGGCCGGCATCGAGCAGACCCACCTGGCGGTCAGCGAGATGGACCAGATCACCCAACGCAACGCGGCGCTGGTCGAAGAAGTGGCGGCGACCGCGGCCACGCTGGAAGAGCAGGCGCAGGCGCTCGACCAAGTGGTCAGCCGCTTCCGCCTGCAGGGCGAACGCCGCCCGACGCCGTCGGCCCTACTGCCGCGCCTGGCGCTCGCCGCCACGGTTTGAACCGCCCCGGGCGTTGTATTCCTGTCGAAGCCAGGCAATCAAGATTTTCCTGTTCGCAATCTTCTTTTATACTTCTGGAATTGCCTGATGGAAAGTCGGGCGCTTCGACAGACTGACGATTAATGAAGAATCTGAGCATTGGTAAGAAAATCGCCGCCGTTTTCGGCGTGATACTGCTGGCTGCGGCGGCCATCACCGCGATCGGCTTGTGGCAACTGAACACCGTCATCGCGTCGACCCGCGAGATGATGGCGATTCCACTGGCCAAGGAGCGCCTGGTCAGCGACTGGTACCGCGTGATCTACGGCGGCAACCGCCGCACGCTGGCGATCGCGGCCAGTGCCGACAGTTCGCTGGTGAAGTTCTTTGCCGAAGACCAGGCGCAGGGCGTGAAGGAAGTCGGCGAAGTCGTCGACAAGGTCAAGCCGCTGCTGGACTCGGCCGAGGAAAAGCAGTTCGTCCAGGAGATCCTGGCGATCCGCGCCGCCTACAACGACATGCGCGTGCAGGTGGCCAAGGCGCGCGCGGCCGGCGACGCAGACGGCGCCACCCGCCTGCTGAACGAGAAATTCATCCCGATCTCGAAGGATTACCAGGGCAAGCTGCGTGAACTGACCGAGATGCAGCGCCGCGCGATCGACGCCGACGCCGTCAAGATCGAGGCTGCCGGCGCGCTCAGCCTGCGCCTGCAAGGCTTGCTGAGCGGCCTGCTGGCGCTGCTGGTGGTCGGCATCGGCGTCATGCTCAGCAAGAGCATCGTCGGGCCGCTGCACCAGGCGATCGCGGTCGCGCGCCGCGTCGCCAAGGGCGACCTGAGCGCCGACATCGTGGTCACCGGCCGCGACGAAGCCGGCCAGCTGCTCGGCGCGCTGCGCGAGATGAACGAGGAGCTGCGCACCCTGGTCACCCAGGTGATCCAGGGCGCCGGCCACATCGCCGGGGCCTCGGACGAGATCGCGTCCGGCAACCTCGAACTGTCCACGCGCACCGAGCAGCAAGCCAGCGCGCTGGAAGAAACCGCATCGTCGATGGAAGAGCTGACCTCGACCGTCAAGCAGACCGCCGACAACGCGCGCCAGGCCAACCAGCTGGCCGGCTCGGCCAGCGAGGTCGCCGTCAAAGGCGGCAACGTGGTGCGCCAGGTAGTCGAGACGATGGGTACGATCTCGGCGTCGTCGAACCAGATCGTCGACATCATCGGCGTCATCGACGGCATCGCCTTCCAGACCAATATCCTGGCGCTGAACGCGGCGGTCGAAGCCGCCCGTGCCGGCGAGCAGGGCAGGGGCTTTGCCGTGGTGGCCAGCGAAGTGCGCAGCCTGGCCCAGCGCTCGGCCGCGGCCGCCAAGGAAATCTCGGCGCTGATTGCCGCCTCGGTGTCGAACGTGCAGGCCGGCAGCGCGCTGGTCGGCCAGGCCGGCGCGACGATGGAAGAGATCGTCGAGAGCGTGCGCCGCGTGGCCGACATCATGGGCGAGATCAACGCCGCCACGGGCGAGCAGACGCTCGGCATCGAGCAGGTCAACGAGGCGATCAACCAGATGGACCAGTCGACCCAGCAGAATGCGTCGCTGGTCGAGGAAGCGGCCGCGGCCTCGGAAACCCTGCAGCGCCAGGCGGCCGACCTGGCCGAGGCGGTGCGCGTGTTCAAGCTCGGCGACGAACCTGCCGCGCCGGCTGTACGCGCGCGCGCGCCCGTGCTCGCAACTGCGCCCGCATCCGCGCCGGCCCGCAAGGCCGTGGCGCCGGTCCGCGCCGTGCGCGTTGCCACGGCCAAGGCCGAGCCGAGCATGAGCGCGGCGGAGTGGGAAACGTTCTGATCCTGCCGCCCCGGGGCTTGCAAATGGGTTAAGATTCCGCGCATGACTCAAAGCTTTTTCCAGACTTTCATCCTGCTGCTGCTCGTCACCGACCCGTTCGGCAACGTGCCGCTGTTCGTCACGGCGCTCAAGGACGTCGCGCCGGCGCGCCGGCCGCGCATCGTGATCCGCGAGTGCGCGATCGCCTTTCTCCTGCTGCTGCTGTTCATGTTCTTCGGGCGGCACTTCCTGGCGGCGCTGCAGCTGACCGACATTTCGCTGCGCATCGGCGGCAGCGTGATCCTCCTGATCATCGCGATCCGCATGATCTTTCCACACCCGGACGGCGTACTCGGGCGCAGCGAACACGGCGAACCCTTCATCGTACCGCTGGCGATCCCGGCGTTAGCCGGGCCGTCGGCGCTGGCCACCGTGCTGCTGTTCACCTCGCGCGACATGGAAGAAGTGATGGTGCACGTGGCGGCGCTGGCGGCGGTCGCGGTGATCTGGCTGGCCGTATTCCTCGGGGCCGAACGCTTGCAAAAAGTGCTGGGCGTTCAGGTCATGACGGCATTCGAGCGCTTGATGGGTCTGATCCTCACGGCGATGTCGATCGAGATGTTGCTGGGTGGGGTCCGGGCTTTTGTCAAAACATTGCAATAAAAATATTTATATTTCGCGAAAAAAATGTAAGTTTCTCTACATATCGATACATTTTGTCGAAAAATATTACATATTTACATGATTTTCCGCAGGAGATTGTGTCAATGTCGTGACAAATCCTTGATTTGTAGAACAAATTTTTTTGCCTAAAGAACTGGCACGGACATTGCTATGAGGTATGTGCGCTCGTTAACAGACGGGCCTCTCAACTACCTCTAGGGAGTCTGCATTGAAAGTTCTCTCCGCAATTTCCGTCGCAATCGGCCTGCTGGCCGGCTCGCTGGCACAAGCTGCTCCAGCCCAGTTCCACGTGGAAAAGGACGCGCGCGTCGTCGACCTCGGTCTGGCACCGCAAAGCGAAGTGCGTTCAGTGACGCTGTCGCTTGCCGTCAAGAACATGGCCGCCCTGGAAGCTTACGCGGCGTCGACCGTCGATCCGAGCAGCCCGAACTATCATAAATTCCTGACTCCCACCCAGTTCGCCGCAACCTACGGCCAGGATGCGACCGCGGTCGCCCAGGTCGTGAACTTCCTGCAGGCATCCGGCCTGACGGTGACCAAGGTGTACGCAAACAACCTGTTGATCACCGTGCGCGGTACCAATGCCCAGCTGGCCTCGGTGTTCGGCAGCCCGATCCACACTTTCCAGTCGCTCGGCCAGACCTATGAGGCGCCGGTGAGTGCCGGCAGCGTGCCGACCCAGCTGGCCGGCCTGGTCAAGGGTGTGCACGGCCTGAGCGCGCGTCCGCGCCTGCGCAGCAATGCCGTCAAGCAGCCGAACGCGACCGCTTCGGCGCTGTTGCAAGCGACCTCGGCAGCCGATCCGTCGGCCGCCACCGCGCCGGGCCGCTACACCACCGCCGACCTGGCCAAGCAATACAACATCACCCCGCTGTATTCGGCCGGCATCACCGGCAAAGGCAAGACCATCGGTATCGCGACCCTGGCCGGCTACACCCCGGCTGACGTGTTCGCCTACTGGAAATCGGTCGGCCTGAACGTCAACACCAACCGCATCACCGACATCCTGGTCGACGGCGGTCCTCCGGGCGGTGCCGCCGCCGACGGCGCCGACGAGACCACGCTGGACATCGAGCAGTCGGGCGGCGTCGCGCCGGACGCAAACATCCGCGTGTACATGGCGCCGAACACCGACAACGGCTTCATCGACATGTTCGCGGCCGCCGTCAACGACAACATCGTCGACACCCTGTCCGTGAGCTGGGGTGCGTCCGAAGTGTTCTACGCGCAGGCCGACTACGACGCCTTCCACGCCGTGTTCCTGCAGGCCGCGGTCCAGGGTATCCCGGTCATCGCATCGTCGGGCGACTCGGGCGCCTTCGACATCAACCGCAACTACGCCTACCCGGGCTGCACCACCACGCTGACCGTCGACTTCCCGGCCGCCGATCCGCTGGTGCTGGCAGCCGGCGGTACCACGCTGCCGGTCACGCTGCGCTTCAACGCCGGCGGCACCGTCACCGTCCCGACCGAACGCGCCTGGGGCTGGGATTACCTGCGCGACTGGGCTGTTGCACACCTCGGCCAGAGCACCTATTACAGCGCACTGTTCCCGGTGGGCGGCGGCGGCGGCGTCAGCGTCGACTTTGCCCGTCCGAGCTACCAGAGCAACCTGGCAGGCGTGGCCAACAGCTCCGCCGGCCAGAGCCTGATCTGCAGCGGCGCAGCGCTCGGCACGACCGGCGGCTACACCGACCTGCTCGACCAGCCGGCCAACTTCGCGGGCCGCAACCTGCCGGACGTCTCGCTGAACGCCGACCCGGAATCGGGCTACGGCCTGCTGTACCAGGGCAGCTGGATCTACGGCTACGGCGGCACCAGCTTCGTGGCGCCGCAGCTGAACGGCATCTTCACGCTGATCGCGTCGGGCAAGAACGGCCGCGTCGGCCTGCCGCACCCGCAGCTGTACAGCGCATTCAAGGCGCAGGGCTATGGCGCAGGTTCGCCGTTCCGTCCGGTCTCGGCCGGCACCAACCTGTACTACTCGAGCAAGGCGAGCTTCAACCCGGCCACCGGCCTGGGCGCGCTCGACGTGGCAAACCTGGCGCGCACCCTCGGCGTTTCCCTGTAAGCATCGGCTCAACCACACATCACGAAAGAACAATAAATGAAATCGATCATCAAAAACGCAGTCCTCGGCCTGGCTCTCTCGTCCTGCGCCGCTTTCGCTTCGGCGACTGCCTTTATCAGCACGAGCATTGCTCCCGTCACCTTCGACGACGGCTCGACGCTGAAGACCTTTAGTATCAACAGCAATGGCCTGGTCGATGACAACACCCGCTCGGTAATCGCCCCGATGGCAGGCGATACCTTCACGTTCGACTTCCTGTTCAACCTGCCGGACGCGATGTCGTCGTTTGCTTTCTTCGCGAACGCAGACCAGGGCGGCGTGGCGTTTGATGGCGCCGCCTTCGGTTACATCACTGGAGGCCAGATCAATGGCATCATCCAATCGTTCTCGGCAGACGGCGTCAGCGGTAGCGGCCTGCTGAGCAGCGCAACGTATGACCTGCGCCTGACCGGCTCGTTCCTGGCCGACGGCGGCAGCTTCAGCGGCCTGGCCGGCGCTGTGCCGGTCGACATTCCGGTGGACACGGGGACCGTGCCGGAACCGATGAGCCTGAGCCTGATCGGCCTGGGCCTGGCCGGCATGGCCAGCCTGCGCCGCCGCAAGGCAGCATGACCGTTTGATGAGGATCGCCGCGCCCGCCCGGGCGTGGTTCGAGAAACGCCGCGCACGCAAGTTCGCGGCGTTTTTTTACGCCGACAAGCTGTGCTGGTAGCGCAATCAAAATGTTAGAGGAATGTTGTATTCGTCTTAAAAATTGTCGAGCAGCAGACAAAAAATGTTTGTATTTATCATATTTACAGGGTTTAATTGATTTCAGACTGTTAACAAAATACGAGCAGTCAACGGGCGTCATGCGTTGTTAGCGCTTAACACCGACATGGGCCCGAATAACAATCATCGGAGACAAAACCATGTACAAAGCACCTGTGTTCCAGCGCAGCGCCTTGACCATTGCCTGCTGCCTGGCCCTCGCCGCATGCGGCGGCGGGTCGGCCGATACGGCCACCCCGCGGTCCGCCAGCCGGATGGCGGCAAGTCAACCCAGTCCGACCAGCGCCGCCAGCCCTGCGGTCTACAACGCCGGGGTCGCGAGCCTGAAGGCGCTCGCCGATTTCCCGATCGGCGTCGCGGTCGACGGTGGCTGGGAAGCGCGCAGCCTGGTCAGCACGCCGGCGGAGCAGCTAGTCGTCAATCAGCACTTCAGCCAGGTCACGCCGGGCAATATCATGAAGATGAGTTACCTGCACCCGGACAAGGACACCTACACCTTCGCACAGGCCGACGAACTGGTGAACTACGCGGCCGCGCATGGTGTGCGCGTGCATGCGCACACGCTGATCTGGCATTCGGATTACCAGATTCCGTCGTTCATGAAGAGCTTCAGCGGCGACAAGACGGCGTTCCTCGCGATGCTGGACGAGCACGTGAAGACGATCGCCACGCACTACGCCGGCAAGGTGCAGAGCTGGGACGTCGTCAACGAGGCGCTGAACGACGGTGGCGGCTACCGCCAGTCGCTGTTCTACCAGCGCACGGGCGCCGACTACCTCGACCGCGCATTCCGCGCCGCGCGCCAGGCCGACCCGAACGCGACCCTGTACTACAACGACTACAACATCGAGTCGGACGCCAACAAGATGAACACGCTGACCGGCATGCTGGACGGCTTCAAGGCGCGCGGCGTGCCGATCGACGGGGTCGGTTTCCAGATGCATGTGTACATGGACTGGCCGTCCGCTAGCCAGATCAAGGCGTCGCTGCAGAAGGTCGTGGACCGCGGCCTGAAGGTCAAGATCTCCGAGCTCGACATCCCGATCAACAACCCGTACAGCGCCGCCTACAAGGCCGGCGACATCAAGACAGTCTACACGCTCGACCTCGGCCTGGCGCAAAAGAAGCGCTACTGCGAAGTGGTCAAGGCCTACCTGGAGGCGGTCCCCCCGGCCCAGCGCGGCGGCGTCGTCGTGTGGGGCGAGAGCGATCCGAGCAGCTGGCTGATCCAGCAGCTGTTCCAGGGCAGGCACGACGACTGGCCGCTGCTGTTCGACGGCCAGTACCGCGACAAGCCGGCGCTGCGCGGCGTGGCGGATGCGCTGACCGGACAGGCATGCACGAACCTGGCGTTCGTGGATGCGACCGGCAGCGTGAAGATCGCGCAGACGGCGCCGGTCCCGAACCGCATCACCGGCAAGTACAGCGCCAGCGTGACCCTCACCAACACCAGCGGCACTATCCTGAACGGTCCGCTGCAGTTCCGTCTCGACGGCCTGAGCGCAGGGGTGACGCTGGACAACGCCAGCGGCAGCCAGAATGGCGCCCCGTACATCACGCTGGCGCCGGTTTCGCTCGCCAGCGGCGCCAGCGTGACCGTCACCACCACGTTCTCGAACCCGGCCAAGACTGCCTTCACCTACAAACCGGCGCTGATCCTGGGCTCGTTGTAAGTCTCGAATAAAGGAAACGTCATGAACCTGAAGAAAATCCTGTCGCGCTCGCTGCTGGCACTGGCGCTGAGCGCCTCCGGCGCCGCTTTCGCCGGCCCGGCCTACCACGTGTCACTCGACACCTCGACGCTGGGCAGCGGCACTGCATTCCTCGACCTGGGCCTGGCCAACTTCGCCGACTCGGCCTCGGTCACGGCAACGCTCAGCCACTTCACCGGCGCCTTCGGCGAATACAGCGCTTACGGGGCCGGCAGCAGCGGTTCGGTTGGCGGCACGGTGATGCTGCATACTAACGATACCGGGTGGAGCGACCTGTTCCAGGGCATCCTGCTGGGCGGCTCGTTCGGCTTCGACGTCAGCTTCGATACCAGCGCCACCGGCAACAGCGCGAGCTTCGTCGCCCAGCTGTACAACGGCGACAAGACCGGCTTCCTGGGCGTTGAAGGCAATCTGCTGGAGATCGACCTGATGCCGGGCCAGGCCGACATGGTCTCGCCGGCTAACGCCTTCGCCAGCGTCACCCCGGCCGCCACGTCGGCTGTCCCGGAACCGTCGACCCTGCTGAGCATGGTCACCGGCGTGGGCTTGCTGGGCTTCGGCCTGCGCCGCCGCGCACGCTGATCCGTAATCGAGGCACTGATCCGAAATTGAGGCGCTGAAACGAATTGGGGCCCCGCGTTCGCGGAGCCCCAAGGTCGATGCATCGAAACCCTTACTTGCCTAGTATCGACACCACGTTGTCCGCCCCGGATGCCCCGAACGCCTGCTGCTTGAGAATGCCCAGCTGGTCGCGCACTTGCGCCGCCTTTTCGAACTCGAGGTTCTTGGCGTGGTCGACCATGAGTTTTTCGAGACGCTTGATCTCTTTCGAAATCTGCTTCTCGCTCATGCCCTCGACCTTGGCCGCTTCGACCGCAAAGCCGCCCGCTTCGGCCATGTTCTTGGCGGCGGCAGCGCTGTAGACGCCGTCGATCAGGTCCTTGATCTTCTTGCTCACGCCCTTCGGCACGATGCCGTTCGCTTCGTTGAAAGCGATCTGCTTGGCGCGCCGGCGCTCGGTCTCGTCGATTGCGCGCTGCATCGAATCGGTCATCTGGTCGGCGTACAGGATCGCCACGCCGTTCAGGTTACGCGCCGCGCGGCCGATGGTCTGGATCAGGCTTCGTTCCGAACGCAGGAAGCCTTCCTTGTCGGCGTCGAGCACGGCCACCAGCGACACCTCGGGCAGGTCCAGGCCCTCGCGCAGCAGGTTGATGCCGACGACCACGTCGAAGGTACCCAGGCGCAGGTCGCGCAGGATCTCGACCCGTTCGACCGTGTCGATGTCGCTGTGCAGGTAGCGCACCTTGATGCCGTGGTCACCCAGGTACTCGGTCAGCTGCTCGGCCATGCGCTTGGTCAGCGTGGTCACCAGCACGCGCTCGTCCTTGGCGATGCGGTCGTTGATCTCGCCCATCAGGTCATCGACCTGCGAGCGGGCAGGGCGCACGATCACCTGCGGGTCGACCAGGCCGGTCGGACGCACCACCTGCTCGACGACGTTGTCGGCGTGCTGCTTCTCGTAATCGGCCGGGGTCGCCGACACGAAAATACACTGGCGCATCTTGCGCTCGAATTCCTCGAACTTGAGCGGCCGGTTGTCCATCGCCGACGGCAGGCGGAAGCCATAGTCGACCAGGTTGAGCTTGCGTGAGCGGTCGCCGTTGTACATCGCGCTGAGCTGGCCGGTCATCACGTGCGACTCGTCCATGAACATGATCGCGTCCTTGGGCAGGTAGTCGATCAGCGTCGGCGGCGGTTCGCCCGGCATCGCGCCGGACAGGTGGCGCGAATAGTTCTCGATCCCTTTCGTGAAGCCGACTTCGGCCAGCATCTCGAGGTCGAAACGGGTGCGCTGCTCGAGGCGCTGTTCTTCCAGCAGCTTGCCTTCCTGGCGGAAGAATTCGAGGCGGTCGCGCAGCTCGGCCTTGATCGATTCGACCGCTTTCAGCACGGTCGAACGGCCGGTCACGTAGTGCGAACCCGGGTACACGGTAAAGCGCGGGATCTTCTGGCGCACCTTGCCGGTCAGCGGGTCGAACAATTGCAGCGATTCGATCTCGTCGTCGAACATCTCGACCCGGATCGCCAGTTCCGCGTGCTCGGCCGGGAAGATGTCGATGGTGTCGCCGCGCACGCGGAAGGTGCCGCGCGCGAAGTCCATTTCGTTGCGCGTGTACTGCATCTGGATCAGGCGCGCGATCACGTCGCGCTGCGCGACCTTGTCCTTGGCGCGCAGCGTCAGCACCATCTTGTGATACTCGTCGGGATTACCGATACCGTAGATGGCCGACACGGTCGCCACGATGATGACGTCGCGCCGCTCCATCAGCGACTTGGTGCACGACAGGCGCATCTGCTCGATATGCTCGTTGATCGACGAGTCCTTTTCGATGAACAGGTCACGCTGCGGCACGTAGGCTTCCGGCTGGTAGTAATCGTAGTACGAGACGAAATACTCGACCGCATTCTGCGGGAAGAATTCGCGGAACTCGGCGTACAGCTGGGCCGCCAGGGTTTTATTCGGCGCGAACACGATCGCCGGCCGGCCGGCCTTGGCGATCACGTTGGCCATCGTGTAGGTCTTGCCGGAGCCGGTCACGCCGAGCAGCGTCTGGTACATCAGGCCGTCGTCGATGCCTTCGATCAACCCTTCGATCGCGGTCGGCTGGTCGCCGGCGGGCGGGAAGGGCTGGTGCAGCTTGAACGGCGAGTTCGGATAAGTGATGACGGTGGGCTCGGGAGCGTTTACAACCGATAGTTCTGCCATGAGATCAGACCTTTGCTAGAATGAGAATCCGCCTGCGGCCTAGCACAACCCTTTGGCCGCTGTCTATACAACTGCTGCGAACCCAGCCGACAAACCAAGTTTATCACGATGAATTCCACAGCTCCTGCCAGCATCTTTGGCGCCATCGCCATGGCCCCGCGCGACCCGATCCTGGGCATTACCGAAGCCTTCAATGCAGATGCCAACCCGGCCAAGATCAACCTGGGCGTCGGTGTCTACTATGATGACAACGGAAAAGTGCCGCTCTTGGAATGCGTGCGCAAAGCGGAAGCGATGTTGATGGAACAGCCTGCACCGCGTACCTATCTGCCGATCGAAGGCCTCGGTACGTACGACAAGGCTGTGCAAGAACTCGTATTTGGGGCCGATAGCCCGGTAATTCAAGAGAAGCGTGCGATCACCGTGCAAGCACTGGGCGGCACCGGCGCGCTGAAGATCGGCGCCGACTTCCTCAAGCGTTTCGCGCCGGGCTCGCAAGTTTACATCAGCGATCCGAGCTGGGAAAACCACCGCGCGCTGTTCGAAAGCGCCGGTTTCGAAGTCAACAACTATACCTACTACGACCCGGCGACCCACGGCGTGAACTTCGACGGCATGCTGGCCGCACTGAAGGCGATGCCGGAAGGCGCGATCGTCGTGCTGCACGCCTGCTGCCATAACCCGACCGGCGCCGACCTGACCCCCGAGCAGTGGGGCCAGGTGATCGAGGCGGTCAAGGCCGGCGGCCTGATTCCGTTCCTGGACATGGCTTACCAGGGCTTCGGCGCCGGCATCGCCGAAGACGGCGCGGTGGTGCGCCGCTTCGTGGACGCCGGTGGCCCGCTGCTGGTGTCGAACTCGTTCTCGAAGTCGTTCTCGCTGTACGGCGAGCGCGTCGGCGCGCTGTCGGTGGTGGCTTCCTCGAGCGAAGAAGCGGCGCGCCTGCTGTCGCAGCTGAAGCGCATCGTGCGCACCAACTACTCGAACCCGCCGACCCATGGCGGCAAGGTGGTCGCGACCGTGCTGTCGACCCCGGAACTGCGCCAGAAATGGGAAGACGAGCTGGCCGGCATGCGCGTGCGCATCAAGGAGATGCGTGACGAGCTGGTGAAAAAGCTGGCCGAAAAAGCGCCTGGCAAGGACTTCGAATTCGTGCGCCAGCAGGTCGGCATGTTCTCGTACTCGGGCCTGACCAAGGAGCAGGTCGGCCAGCTGCGCAACGAGTCGATCTACGCCGTCGATACCGGCCGCATCTGCGTCGCCGCGCTGAACTCGAAGAACATCGATCGCGTCGTTGACGCCATCGCAAAAGTTCTCTAAAATCCCGGCTCTTCGCTAACAGGATGTCGCTTTGACATCCCGCTTGCGTATCGGGGTCTCAAGCAAGCGTCGCGAGCGGCCGCAGTTTCGGTTGAGAAGCGCAGCCGTACTTACGGTACGGCGAGCATCGCAAACCGAAAATGCAACGCGCAGCAGCTTGATTGAGACCCCCACCGTTCCCTGATAGCTCAGTCGGTAGAGCGACGGACTGTTAATCCGCAGGTCCCTGGTTCGAGTCCAGGTCGGGGAGCCAGAATTCCAGCCTTGCAGGTATGCACGATTGATAACTTGGTCTGTGCAAGCAGTGGGGCAGCAGTTATAATAGCAACATCAATTCCCTGATAGCTCAGTTGGTAGAGCGACGGACTGTTAATCCGCAGGTCCCTGGTTCGAGTCCAGGTCGGGGAGCCAGAATTCAGCAGTAAGGCAAAGGCCGCATCCAACGATGCGGCCTTTTTCGCTTTTTGGCGTCCGCTAGCGCGCTTTGCTCATTTGATCTAGGATTGGTACTCAAACGAGCAAATCATGACGGCAGCTGCAAAGCATATCGTGGCGGAATCGGCAGTCGGCCTGCAGAGCCGGTGGCTGAACTTCCGTGCGCTCTATCAAACCACACCCACCGACCGGATCGACCTGATCCGCAGCGGCGTCAACGCCGCCGACTTCAAGGCCTTCGTCGGCCGCCTCGACATCCAGCAGGAAAAGATTTTCACCATGCTGGACATCGCCACCGCCACCGTCAACCGCAAGGCCAGCCGCAACGAAGCGCTGTCGCGCGAAGACAGCGAAAAAGTCCTCGGCATGGCCAAACTCATCGGCCAGGTCGAAACCATGCTCGAACAATCGGGCGACCCCGGGCAGATGCACGACTTCGACGCCGCGCGCTGGCTCACGCGCTGGATGGAGGAGCCGATCCCGGCCCTGGCCGGCGCCTCGCCCTCGCAATACATGGACACGATCGAAGGCCAGGACATGATTTCCAAGTTGCTGGCGCAGATGCAGACCGGGGCCTACGCGTGATCCGCGCCTGGCGGATCGCGACCGATACGCCCGGCTACACCGCGGACGACCTCACCGGCGCCGGCGCCAAGCTGTCCGGCGGACGCTGGAACCGCCCCGGCAACGCGGTCGTCTACTGCGCCGGCAATATCTCGCTGGCCGTGCTGGAAACCTTCATCCACCTCAAGGCCGGCGGCTTGCCGCTGAACCGCTACCTGGTCGAATTTTCCATTCCGGACGGGGTGTGGGCGGACGCGGTCGACTTGTCGACGCCGCCGGTCGGCGGGGACGCGATCCCGACCGGCAAGGTCAGCCTCGACGCCGGCGACGCCTGGCTCAAGGGCAAGCGCAGCGCGCTGATGATCGTGCCCTCCTTCATCGTCGGCGAGGAATCGAACGTGCTGATCAATCCGCTGCATCCGGATGCGAGCCAGGTCGTGGCGCGCAAGGTCAGGAAGTGGACGTACGACCCCAGGCTGCTGGGGCCGAATCCGGGCGCCGGCCTGCGCCCGTGAAAATCACTTCCAGCCGGAGACCGGCTTGACCTTGGCGGCCGCCTCGAGCGCGCGGGCGCGCGCGCTGTCGATGTCGTCGGCGCTCGCCAGCGCCACGCCCATGCGGCGGCGCGCGAACGATTCCGGCTTGCCGAACAGGCGGATGTCGGCGCCCGGCACGCGCAGCGCCTCGGCCACGCCCTCGAAGGCGATGCCCGGCTCGTCGAGCTGCCCGTAGATAACGGCGGACGCGCCCGGCGAGCGCAGCGCGACGTTGACCGGCAGGCCGAGGATGGCTTTGGCGTGCAGCTCGAACTCGCTCTGGGTTTGCGTCGCCATCGTCACCATGCCGGTGTCGTGCGGACGCGGGCTGACTTCCGAGAACCACACCATGTCGCCCTTGACGAACAGCTCGACGCCGAACACGCCCCGGCCGCCGAGGTTGGTGGTGACCTTGTCGGCGATCTCGCGCGCGGCTTCCAGCGCGCGCGGGCTCATCGGCTGCGGCTGCCAGGACTCGACGTAATCGCCGTGCACCTGCCTGTGCCCGATCGGCTCGCAGAACTGGGTGGCGGTCTCGCCGTCCCCGTTGGTGGCGCGCACCGTCAGCAGCGTGATCTCGTAATCGAAATCGATGAAGCCTTCGACGATCACGCGGCCGGCGTCGACGCGCCCGCCCGCTGCGGCGTAGTTCCAGGCATTCTCGACGTCAGCGGCGCTGTCGAGCTTCGACTGGCCCTTGCCGGACGAGGACATCACCGGTTTGACCACGCACGGGAAGCCGATCTCGGCACATGCCGCTTGCAGCTCGGCCAGGCTGGACGCGAAGCGGTAGGGCGAGGTCGCCAGGCCGAGTTCTTCGGCGGCCAGGCGGCGGATGCCTTCGCGGTTCATGGTCAGCTGGGCGGCGCGCGCGGTCGGGATGCAGGCGATCCTGCCCGCGGTTTCCAGCTCGGCCAGCGTGTCGGTGGCGATCGCTTCGATCTCGGGCACGACCAGGTCCGGCTTTTCCTGCTCGATCAGCGCGGCCAGCGCGGCGCCGTCGGTCATGTCGATCACGTGGGCCCGGTGCGCGACCTGGTGGCCGGGCGCGTTCGGGTAGCGATCGACCGCGATCACCTCGACGCCGAGGCGCTGCAGCGCGATGATGACTTCCTTGCCGAGCTCGCCGGAGCCGAGCAGCATGACGCGCGTGGCGGAAGGGGAGAGCGGGGTGCCGAGGATGCGGGGTGTGTTCATGTCGGTGTGGTTCTGCTGGTCGGAGAAGAGTCGCGACTATAACAAACACTGCACGCCGGTGCTTAAACTTGGCAAGGCTGAAATTCCTGCTATAATACGGCCTCCTTTCCCTGATAGCTCAGTTGGTAGAGCGACGGACTGTTAATCCGCAGGTCCCTGGTTCGAGTCCAGGTCGGGGAGCCAGAATAAAGTTGAACACAAAGGCCTTCTTCGGAAGGCCTTTGTCGTTTCCAGGCCGGTGGTTCGAGAGAGAAAAGCCTGCCGAACAGGGAAATCTTGAAAGCGCTTTTGGTACTCATCCTATGTGCCAGCCTGGCTGGAAATTTCTATCAATATCAGAAGGCCAAGGACGGGCGCCGCCCGGAAAGCAGTACCATCGGCGCACCGATCGTCATGCGCACACGCGGCGGACTCCTCGAAGTCAGTGCAATATCGGCAACCGAGCAATTCGAAGCCACCGATGCGCATTCGTTCTTGCGGATTCATCTTGGAAGTACGGTCGGGCAAATAAAAGTACCCGCTGTCTATCGCTACCATATCGAACTGGCGCCCGAGTGGAAGATCCGCTTCAGAAACAAGACCTTCGTGGTGATTGCGCCAGCGGTCCAGCCCACGCTGCCGGTCGCGATCGATACGAAGGGAATACGACAGCAATCCACGGGCATCTGGTCGGTCGTTACCGGTAGTGCCGTGCTGGACAAGATTCTGCATTCGATTTCTCCCGGCTTGAATGCGAAGGCAGCGACGCCTGCTTATATCAGGCTGCAGCGCGAAGCCGCGCGTTCAACCGTCAAGGAGTTCGTGGCGAAATGGCTGATCACGCAAGCGCAATGGAAAGCGTATTCGGCGTATCCGATCCAGGTCTATTTTGCCGACGAACCGATACAAGTGCTGCGGACCGAGGATTCGCCAGTTGATTGACAGGATTCCCAGCATGCGCCACGCCCCTTTCGGGACGACCTTGTCCGCCACCGACGCGCGCCGTATCGCCCGCTACGCCGCCGAGGCCGACGCCTGGCGCTGGCTGCATCCGGTCCAGCAGGGCATCCTGCACCGGCGCGGCTGGCTCAGGATGCTGGCCCCGCGCGCGCTCGGCGGCGGCGAATGGCCGCTGCCCGACGTCGTGCGCCTGGAAGAAGCGGTGGCGCGCGTCGACGGCAGCACCGCCTGGACGCTGACGCTGTGCGCCGGCGCCGGCTGGTTCGCCGGTTTTCTCGCGCCGCCGCTGGCGCGCCAGATCCTGGCCACGCGCCGCGTCTGCCTGGCCGGCAGCGGCGCCCCGACCGGCTACGCCGACCTCGAGGGCGATGGCTATCGCATCGACGGCCTCTGGGACTACGCCAGCGGCGCGCCGATGGCCACCCACTTCACCTTCAACGCCGTGCTGCGCAAGGATGGCGCGGTGCTGCGCGACACCCAGGGCAAGCCGCGTATCCAGGCCTTCGTGGTGCCCGCCGAGCTGGTCGAGACCCAGCCGACCTGGCGCAGCATCGGCTTGCGCGCGACCGCTTCGGATGCCTACCGTATCAAAGGGCAGCGGGTGCCGCGCGAACATGCCTTCGACATCGATCCCGCGCGCGCCACCGCGCCGGGGCCGCTGTACCGTTTTCCGTTCCTGGCCTTCGCCTACGTCACGCTGGCGGCCAACCTGGCTGGCATGGCGCAGCACTTCGTCGACCTGGCCACCGATTGCATCGCGCGCCGGCGCAACCGCTTCGCCGACGATGGCGGTGCGCTGATCGAAGCGCCGCAGGTGGCGGCCGTGCTGGCCTCCACGCGCGCGCGCCTGGGCGACGCGCGCACGCGCGTGTACGCGGTGCTCGATGCGGCCTGGCTGGCCGCCTCTACCGAGGATGTGGTCGATGCAGGGCAGGCCGCGGCGCTGGAAGCCGCGTCGATGGCCTGGGTGGGTGCGGCGCGTTCTGCCGTCGATACCTTGTTCCCGTACTGCGGCCTGGCGGCGGCGCGCGAGGATGCCGAGATCAACCGCGTCTGGCGCGATTTTCATACGGCGTCGCAGCATGCCTTGCTGATGCCGCAGCCGTAGCCGTAGCCAGCGCCGGCGGTGGCAAGAGCGGCTGCCGGGCGCGCACGATTTCCGTGCTGCACTAGTCAAACCGGAAACCAGCCGCTATAATCTGGCCTCCTTTCCCTGATAGCTCAGTTGGTAGAGCGACGGACTGTTAATCCGCAGGTCCCTGGTTCGAGTCCAGGTCGGGGAGCCAGAACATCAAGCTGTAATGCAAAAGGCCGCATCGTCCGATGCGGCCTTTTTCGTTTCAGCGACCGATTCGTTTAATGGGCAACCTTGTCCCAGCCCTGACGCACGGCGGCTTTCATCTTGTCCCAGGTCGAGCCGGCGGTGCTGCCGTTGCGGCTTTCCCAATCGCTGCGCAGGTCGGACTCGACGTCGTCCCAGTTGCGGCCCTGGTAGCGCGCATCGCCGCGCATCTGCGAACCGTAGCTGTAGGCCGGCGCATACTCGTCATAGCTGCCGCCCGAAGCCCCGTAGGTGCTGTTGAAATGGTCGCGATAGGCGGTATCGTCATTGAGCGCCGAATCGCCCAGTTGCTCGACCTGAACTTCGGTGTGGCGCACGGTGTCGTTAATCTGCTGCTCGCGGTTGCTGACTTCCTTGCCGACGATGACTTCCTCGACCACGCGGGCCGATTTCTGCACCACGGCTTCCTCGGCGGTCTCGCGCAGCTCGATCGACTGTTCCTTGAAGGCAGTCGCGTCGGTGGTGCTGATCGGCTGGTCGACCGGACGGCGCTCGACGTTCACGTGCTCTTCGCGCAGGTTGACGCTTTCGTTGACCGGGGTTTCGATCACGCGCGAGAACACGCGCACGCCGCCGCGCTGGACTTCACGCTTGCCGACTTTCAGTTCTTCCTGCACGACCGGAATTGCGGCGGAGCGCTGGTCATTGAGCTGCTCGCCCATGTCGCGTTGCATCGAACCGGACTGCGTACTGTCGCTCAGCGAGCCGGTGCTGTACGACGACGAACCCGTGACGCCGGCCTGCATCGACGCGCCCAGGCTCGAGCTGCCGGTCCTGACGGTCGACAGCACGCTGGGGTCCATCGCCGACGTGGCGTCGCGCTCGTCGATGTCGAGCGGATTGAAGTGCTCGATCAGGCCGGAGGCGCGGTCGACCTCGGCATCCGACTGGGCGGTGATGGTGAGGACATGGTGGCCTTGCGTCACGGCGCCGGCATAACGGCTCGCGTGCTCGTCGTGGTCGTCGCCGAACAGGTTGGAAAAAAAGTGCTTGACCGAGGCGCCCACGCTTTCGTCGTGGGTGGCGCTGCCGGCGCTCGTGTCCGCACTCGAGATGCTGACATTGGTTCGGGAAAAGTCCGCGGACAACAAGGCGTCCATGGCGTTCTGGGCGCTGTCGCGATTGTCGAAAACCGCTACTAGAGTGTGTTGCATGATGAACCCCTCCGGTCTGTGTGATGGCTTGAGAATATTAAATTTACATCAATCCTGATCGGGTATGTGCACTGTTGACTCGCGCAAACGTTTACGCACCGGCGATGGAGAATTTCGCCGCCTGGTCAGCAGACCTCGCCCGGCCCGCCTATAATCGACCCTTTGTTGCAGCGCAGGATCGAGCATGAAAACCCCAGTAAATACAAGTACTTACGCGCAGGACACAATGCGCGGCGGGGGCGTGCGCGCGCCTGTCGAAGAGGTCGAGGACGGCTTGCCCGAGGGGCCGCGCACCTGGGCCATCATCGCGCTGGCGCTCGGGGTGATCATGTCCGCGCTCGACACCGCGATCGCCAACACGGCGCTGCCGGCCATGGCCGCGCAACTGCATGCCACACCGGCCGATTCGGTCTGGATCGTCAACGCCTATCAGCTGGCGATGGTCGCGACCCTGCTGCCGGTGGCGGCGCTGGGCGAGACCATCGGCTACCGCCGCATCTACCTCACCGGCATGGTGGTTTTCACCCTGGCCTCGCTCGAGTGCGCGCTGTCGTTCTCGCTGCCGGCACTGATCGTCGGGCGCCTGTTCCAGGGCCTTGGCGCGGCCATGCTGATGGGGGTGAACACGGCGCTGCTGCGCACCGTCTACCCGGCCAAGCTGCACGGGCGCGGCTTCGGCAACAATGCGCTGATGGTGGCGATCGGCTTCGCGCTCGGCCCGAGCCTGGCCTCGGTGATCCTGGCGGCATCGTCGTGGGAATGGCTGTTCGGCATCAACGTGCTGCCGGGCGTGATCGCCTTCTTCCTGGCGCGCAAGGCGCTGCCGTACAACAAACCGGCCAGCCACAAGGTCGACCTGGTCGCGGCGCTGTTCAACGTCGGCGCCTTCAGCATGGCGGTGCTGGCGCTGGGCGATGCCGCGCACCAGGTGCCGTTGCCTAAGTTGCTGCCGGAAGTGCTGATCGCGCTGGCCTTGTTTGCCCTGCTGCTGTGGCGCCAACGAGGGCATCCGGCGCCGCTGCTGCCGGTCGACCTGTTCCGCCGGCCGCTGTTCGCGCTGTCGACGCTGACCTCGATCTGCACCTTCGCCGCGCAGGCGCTGGCCTTCGTCGCGCTGCCGTTCTATTTCGAAAGCGCGCTCGGGCGCACGCCGGTCGAGACCGGCTTCCTGATGACGCCCTGGCCGGTGCTGGTCGGCGTGATGGCGCCGGTGGCCGGGCGCCTGAGCGACCGCTATGCACCCGGTCTGCTGGGCGGGATCGGCCTGATGATCCTGTCGGCCGGCCTGGTGACGCTGCTGCGCATGCCGCTGGCGCCGACGGCCGTCGAAATCGGCTGGCGCATGGCGCTGTGCGGCATCGGTTTCGGCTTCTTCCAGGCCCCGAACATCAAGGCGATCATGGGCTCGGCCCCGCCCAACCGCAGCGGCAGCGCCAGCGGCATGGTCGCGACCGCGCGCCTGATCGGTCAATCGACCGGCGCGGCGCTGGTGGCGTTCTGCCTGACGGTGTCGGGCCAGCACGGCAGCTGGTATGCGGTGGCGATCGCCGCCGCGTTTGCCGCGGTTGCCAGCGTGGCCAGCTTCTCGCGCCTGGCGGTGGGCTAGCGTTCGGCCCGCTGCCGGGACCTGCGCTCCGTCGCAGCCGGGCGCCGTCAGTTCTGCTTGGGGGTAATCGCCATCGACGGTTCCGGGCGTGGCGCGCTGTCGGACAAGTCGACGCCCTGCGCATGGGCGTCGACGGCGACCAGGCCTTCCCACAGCTTGCGCCCGGCCTCGCGTTCCTCTGCGTTGAGCGGATAGGCGCCTGGCGCCGCCTTGCCCCTGGCCAGCCACATGGCCTGGTACGAGGGCCTCAGGTCCGGGTCGACCATGGCGGCGTGCAAGGGCTTGATTGCACCCTGCAGCAGGGCGGTGGTGCTGCGCATGCGCACCCATCGATGGTTCAGCCAGCCGTTTCTGGCGGGGTCCGGGCACAGGAAGCGATCGATGATCTTGACGGCCGCGAGCGTGCCGCTGGCGCGCATACGCTCGATTGCTTCCTTGGGCATGTCGAGGTTCAAGCCGCCTTCGGCCTTGGTATGGCGGATCTGGACGACGCGGTCGCGGTAGCCGGGGCTGCGTTTCAGGGCCGTGTCGCGCCAGGTGCGTATCGTTTGCAGGATGCTGTTTCCGAAGGCCAGCGGCGACAGGTTGCCGTTGCCGTCTTCCAGCGGCAGGTAGGCCGCCGCGATGCCTTCGTTGTTGGAGGATGGCAGGAACACGCGTGCCTCCTCCGGCTCGCCCGGGCCGAGGTCGCCGGCCAGGGTGACGCCGAAAGTGGGGCGGGTCGGCAGCGGCGAATCGAAGAAGTGGATCGGGAAGTTGCTGGTCAGCCCGCCATCCGAAAACCAGACGCGCCGCATGCCGCGGCGTGTGGGCGCATCCGGGTCATCGCGGATGCGCAGCAGCGGCACGGCCTGCAGCAAGCCGGGAAAGCTCAGGCTCATGCGCGCAGCGACCAGGATCGGGAGCGCGCCGGCCTCCGGCAAATAGTAGTGGTCGCGCGCGCGTCCCGCGTCGGCGGCGTCGAAGATCGCTTTGCTTCGATCGCTCGGCGGTCTTTGCGTGGCGCGGTCCACCATCCAATCGACGATCTCGCGCGGGAAAATCTGGCGAAATTCGGACGCGCGAAACACCAGGTCGTGGCTGCTGTGCGGCAGCCGGACGGCATGGCCCTCCGACAGGCCGGTGGTCATCAGCGCGAGTTCGATCGACGGGCTCGACGCCTCCAGGTGGCCGAAGGTGAGCGGCTCGTCCGCGGGCAGGCCGGCGATGCCTTGGACCAGCTCGTGCAGCCATTCGGTCAAGGCGGGCGGCCCGTCGCCGGACGGGCGCATGCCTGAGCATATACCGCAGCGATTGCGGCGCAAGCCCGTCCAGCCCGTCATGAGGAATTCGGACAGCGCGCCGGTCCAGACGCAGGCCAGTGCGCTCAAGCTCAGCCAGACCAGTGCGGGCAGCGACACCGTCTCGTTCCACGCCGTGCCGGACAGGACACGCCCCAGGAAGAAGATGGCGCTCCATGCGACGATGCCGGCCAGAGCACCCAGCGGGAAGCGCCACATCAAGGCCAGCGATCCGCGGCCGAAGGCCCGCAGCCGGGTGCGCCGGTTGAGCGCGCCGGTGATCACTGCGAAATGGCGGCGCAGATCGGGGCAGGGCTGGAACAGCGAAAACAGCCGGCTTTTGCCATCGACCTCTTCCTGCAAATCGAGGGAAATCCGTTCCATCCGCTGGAAGCCGTCCGACTGGCCGGTCCTGTTGCGTGCAAATTGCGCCGCCGCCGCGGCGATCGCCGCCACCGCGCCGACGCTGGTGCCGCCAATCGAACGCAAGGTAAAACGACTGGCCAGTTTCGCCACGAACGTCGGATAGACGACCCCGGAGGTCACACCCCCTTCCATGACAATGTCGCACTCGGTCGGCAGAAAGTCGGTCATTTCGATCTCTTTGGAATTTGATCATTATTATCGGGCAAAAGGCGTTCCCAAAGATCACCGATCGTCACGCCGGGTGCGATCGCCCCGGCTTCCTGCCCGGCGCCCGATCCAGCGGGAGGGTCGCAGCAGGATCCCGCCAGGGCTGCTAGGATGCTGGCGGACCACTAGAAAGAAGGACACCCATGACACGCGTATTCAGGATCGCCGCCATCGCCGGCGACGGTATCGGCAAGGAAGTGCTGCCGGAGGGCTTGAAAGTGCTGGCGGCGGCGGCCGAGCGCTTCGGCCTGCAGCTCGAGTTCACCCACTTTCCCTGGGCCAGCTGCGACTGGTACATGCAGACCGGCGACATGATGCCGGCCGACTGGAAAGAACAGTTGTCCGGGATGGATGCGATCTACTTCGGCGCGGTCGGCTGGCCGGCGCTGGTGCCGGACCATGTTTCGCTGTGGGGTTCGCTGCTCAAGTTCCGGCGCGAGTTCGACCAGTACATCAATCTGCGCCCGGTGCGCCTGTTCGAAGGCGTGCCGTGCCCGCTGGCCAACCGCAAGCCGGGCGACATCGACTTCTTCGTCGTGCGCGAAAACACCGAGGGTGAATACACCAACCTGGGCGGCGTGATGTTCCCCGGCACCGAGCGCGAGATAGTGATCCAGGAATCGGTGTTCACCCGCCACGGCAGCGACCGCGTGCTGCGCTACGCCTTCGAGCTCGCGCGCGCACGTGAGCGCAAGCATCTGACGGTGGCGACCAAGTCGAACGGCATCGCGATCAGCATGCCGTGGTGGGACGGTCGTGCCGACGCCATCCACGCCGACTACCCGGACATCACGGTCGACAAGCAGCACATCGACATCCTCACGGCCCGCTTCGTGCTGCAGCCGAACCGTTTCGACGTGGTGGTCGCCTCGAACCTGTTCGGCGACATCCTGTCCGACCTCGGCCCGGCCTGCACCGGCACCATCGGCCTGGCGCCGTCCGGCAACCTCAACCCCGACCGCGCGTTCCCGTCGCTGTTCGAGCCGGTGCACGGCTCGGCGCCGGACATCGCCGGCCAGGGCATCGCCAACCCGATCGCGATGATCTGGTCGGGCGCGATGATGCTGTCCTTCCTGGCCGCCGAGCCGGGCGTGGCGCCGGCATACGGCCAGGCGCACGACGCGATCGTGAAGGCGATCGAGGACGTGCTGCGCGAAGGGCCGCGTACCGGCGACCTGGGCGGACGGGCGCGCACGGTCGAGGTGGGCGATGCCATCGCCGCGCGCGTTCGCGTGGGCTAAGAGGGTGTAGACAAAATCAATAACGTAGCTGTGGCATGCTATCCCGATGTGGAAGGAGCATGCCATGGCAACGAAACATCCACTCGACGGTACTGAGCCCTCAAGCAACATTGGCGGCAGGCCGCCGGCGTTGAAGCCTGAGCATATCGCGATTTTGCACGACATCGTGACGGAGCGCGCCCAAGCCAGTTTGCATGAAATCGCCGACGAGCTGCATCGCCGCTGTGGGTTACGCGTTTGCGATGCAACGATTCGACGCGTGCTGCGTGCGCAAGGCATCGTACGGCTCGAGCCAGCGCGCCGCGCGCATACGGAGCGAGCTGAGGGCGCCAAACGGTATGGCTACACGGCAGCGCACCGACGCGAGGATATTTCCCCATACAGCACCAATCTGACAGATGCCGAGTGGGAGCTGGTCGCTGATTTGTTCGAGCGATTACCAGGAAAACGAGGCACGCCTGTGCATTACAGCCGCCGCGATCTGGTAAATGCGTGCTCGTATGTACTGCGCACGGGTTGCGCCTGGCGGCTGTTACCCGAGACGTTTCCACCTTGGCAGGCGGTCTACAAGGCATTTTCGCGCTGGGTCGAAGCCGGCGTATTCGAGCAGATGCAGGACCGGCTGCGCGAACAATGGCGTGCACGAATGGGACGCGCGAGTACGCCGGCCGCAGCAGTGATCGATGCACAGTCCACTCGCGCGTCGCCACAAGGTGGCGAAAGCGGATTCGATGCAGGCAAGAAGGTCAAAGGACGAAAGCGCAATCTCGTCGTCGATACAATGGGGCTGCTCATCGCAGTCACGGTGACCGCCGCGAGCGTGCAGGACCGAGATGCTGCCGCAGCCGTGGTTGCGCAAGCGTGCGCCAAGAGCCCTCGGCTCGAACAGCTTTACACCGACGGCGCGTACGGTGGGAAGTGCGCCCATGATATCGAGCAGGCGCATCATATTCGTGTCGAAGTCGTTCGTCGTCCAGGTAACAGCACGATCGGAACGCTGCACGATCCCAAGACGACATCTGAGCCAACTGCTGTTATCAACTCAGGATTCACGATCCTGCCCAAACGCTGGGTCGTTGAACGAACCCACGCTTGGACCGAACGCTGGCGCCGCACAGTGATGCATCACGACCGCAAACTCGCGGTATCAGCGGCTTGGGTTTGGCTGGCCGAGGCACGTATGCTACTCAGCAGGCTCGCTTATCAAGGTTGATTTCGTCCACACCCTGTAAGAGCGCCTAACAAAAGCCCCCATGGCTGCGTTGCATCGTCTCGCCGTACCAGCGTACTGTCTTCGCCGATGCGTCTTGCCGCGAGGGTTTTGTTGGACACTCTAAGTTGTTGAATTGAAAGGGTCTTTAAAGCAGCGTCGTCCGCCCCGACATGGGGTGGATGACCGAAGACCTGTGTCCTCTATGCGGGCGTCCGCTCGGGACGGTGAACGTCGACCGCCACCACCTGATCCCGAAGAGCCTGAAGGGTAGGGAGCAATTCCCCATCCATAAGATCTGCCACCGGAAGATCCACGCGACCTTTTCCGAGCGCGAACTGCTGCGCGCCTATCACACCTGGGCTGCGCTGCAGTCGAACGACGACATCCAGTCCTTCATCGCCTGGGTGGCAAGGAAGCCGCCCGAGTTTTATACCCGTACCTTCACTTCCAACAAGAAGAAGCAGCGCTAGGCGGCCGATGCGACCGGGCCGAACGGCTCGGCCGTTGCGCTTGCCGGCAGATGGATGCGGTAGCCCGAGAGAGAACTGGAGGTGGCTGTAGGGCGCAGGATGTAACAAAGTGACGAGCAATTGATTAGCCATAAATGCTCGGCGAGAAACCCGCATGCTATCTGAAAAGCAAGGAAAATTTCTTACCAATTGTTACTGGTGTGGAACATTGTGACATGTTGCAAGAGCACGGCGGAGCTTTTGCATGAACCTATATTTACAATTAAATCCATAAAATCAGGGTTGTCGGATCGATACGTTAAGTACCGTACGATTGAAATGCCGGGCACGACCGCTACAGCTGATGTAAAATCGAGTCTTACCTTTTTGCAATTCGTGGTTCCTCCCTTTCACCATTTGCAGTTGCAATGAATCAAGAAGACGCCAACGCCTGCTCCATTCTCCTCATCGACGACGAGCCATTTGCCGAAGACATCATCTCGTATGGCTTGAAAACTTGCGAAGCGTATTCGCTGCGCTTTGCCAGCCAGCCGTCGATGGCGGTCGAGATTGCCAAGGAAATCCAGGCGACGGTGGTGCTCGTCGATTTGCGCATGCCCGAGATCGACGGCTTCGAGGTGACGCGGCGCTTGCGTGCGGACAAGGACACCGAGCACATCCCCGTGATCCTGCTGTCGTCCGAAGAAGATCCTGAAATCAAGGCCAAGGCCTTCGCCGTCGGCGCCAACGACTATATGGTCAAGTGGCCGGACCCGCGCGAATTGGTGGCGCGGGTCCGCTACCACAGCGATGCCTGCCTCGCGCGGCGCCAGCGCGATGCCGCTTTCGTCTCGCTGCGCCATAGCCAGGCCCAGCTCGAGGCCAGCCAGTCGGCGCTGTTCCAGGCGCAAAAGATGGAAGCGATCGGCCAGCTCACCGGCGGCGTCGCCCACGACTTCAACAACGTGCTGCAGATCATCGGCGGCAACCTGCAGCTGCTGAAACTGGTCGGTGCGCTGAGCGACTCCGGCAAGGAACGCGTCGACATGGCGCTGGCCGGCGTCGAGCGCGGCGCCAAGCTGTCGTCGCACCTGCTCGCGTTCGCGCGCCGCCAGCCGCTGCAGTCGGTGGTGGTCAATCCCGGCCACCTGCTGCGCGAGATGGACGACATGATGCGCCGCGTGCTCGGCCCGCGCGCGCGCGTGGTGACCGAGATCGCGCACGGCCTGGGCAGCACCCTGGTCGACCCCAACCAATTGCACAACGTGCTGCTGAACCTGGCCATCAACGCGCGCGATGCCATGGCCGGCAGCGGCACCCTGACCATCCGCGCCGCCAATCTCGAACCGGGCGATCCGTTGCCGCCGGAACTGATGGCCGGGCGCTGGGTGCTGATCGAGATCGCCGACACCGGCAAGGGCATGAGCCGCGAGGTGCTGGCGCGCGCCTTCGAACCGTTTTTTACCACCAAGCCGACCGGGCAGGGCACCGGCCTGGGTCTGTCGATGGCCTACGGCTTCATCAAGCAGTCGGGCGGCGAGATCATCCTCAAGAGCGAACCGGGCAAGGGCACCAGCGTGCGCATCTACCTGCCGCGCAGCGACGCCGAGCCGGACTTCGAGGAAGACCTCGAGCCGGCGCCGCTGCTGGGCGGCCCGGAGACCATCCTGGTGGTCGAGGACGAGGAAGACGTACGCAGCACCACCTGCGGCATCCTGTCGGCGCTCGGCTACCTCGTGCTGGAAGCGCCGGACGCGGCCGCCGCGGTGGGGGTGATCGACCGATCGCTCGAGAAGGGCCAGCAAATCGACCTGGTGTTCACCGACGTGATCATGCCGGGACCGGTCAGCAGCCTGCAACTGGGAGAACTGGTGCGCGAGCGCCTGCCACGCGCCGAGATCCTGTACACCTCCGGCTATGCCGAAGGCGTGCTGGCGCATGAGGGCAAGCTGGAATCGACCGTGAATCTGCTGCAGAAACCGTATCACCCGGACGCGCTCAGCGCCCGCATCCGCCACCTGCTGCGGCGCAGGGACCTCGGGCAGGAACGCCGGCGCGCGACGTGAAGCAAGAAATGAAACGCGCCGGCGCAATGCCGGCGTCGGGCGCGGGCGCACGGCCCGGCTTGTTTGCTGAACTGACTGAAGCGCTTATTTGCTGGGCTTGACGTAGCGCTGCGAGCCCGGCGGCGGTTCGTTCAGCACGGCCCAGAAGATCCCCAGGTCGGCGATCGCGCGCACGAACTCCGTGAAATCGACCGGCTTGACCACGTAGGCGTTCACGCCCAGCTCGTAGCTGCGGATCAGATCCTGTTCTTCTTTCGACGACGTCAGCATCACCACCGGGATGGCTTTCAGGCAGTCGGTGGCGCGGATGTCCTTCAATACTTCCAGGCCGTCGACTTTGGGCAGCTTCAGGTCGAGCAGCACCACGGCCGGGTTGCCGACCGGGCCCTCCGCGTACTCGCCGCGGCGATGCAGGTAGTCGAGCGCTTCGGCGCCGTCGCGCACGACGATGACCTGGTTTGCGAGCTGGCTTTTGGACAACGCGATCAGCGTCAGTTCCAGGTCGTTCGGGTTATCTTCCACCAATAGGATGGGCTTGAGCATGTATTCTCTCGGGTACAAATTAAATCAATCGGTATTCAGGTGATTCTTGGGAAGGGCGAAGGAGAAGGTCGCGCCTTCGCCGAGTACGGAATTGGCCCAGACGCGGCCGTTGTGACGCTCGACGATGCGGCGCACGTTGGCCAGGCCGATGCCGGTGCCCTGGAAATCTTCCATGCGGTGCAGGCGCTGGAAGACGCCGAACAGCTTGTGCACGTAATCCATGTTGAAGCCGGCGCCGTTGTCGGCCACGTGGATCACGGTCTCGTCCGGATGGTCTTCAAAAGTGATGCGGATGACGGCCGGGTCTTTCTGCGCCGTGAACTTGACCGCGTTCGACAGCAGGTTGTACATCGCCAGGTGCAGGAAGGCCGGGTCGGCATGGACCGCCGGCAGCGGCGCGATTTCCCAGTCGATGTGGCGGTTGCGGGTTTCGAGCGCCAGCTTGTCGAGGCAGGCCGCGACCAGCTCGCCCATGTCGACCGTGGTCGGGCGCAGCGAGGCGCGCCCCATCTGCGAGAACGACAGCAGGTCGTCGACCAGCTTGCCGGCCATGCGCGCGGCTTCCTTGATGTTCTTCAGGAAGCGCTGGCGCTGGGTGACGTCCTCGCTGCCGCTCGACTCGATCAGCAGGTCGGAGAATCCAACGATGTGGCGCAGCGGCGCGCGCAAATCGTGCGACACCGAATACGAGAAGGCTTCGAGTTCCTTGTTGGCGCGCCCCAGCTCCTCGGCCAGCTCGGCCATCTGCTCGGCCCGCTCGAGCGCGATGCCGAGCAGGGCGGTACGGAATTCCAGCGCCAGCTCGATCTCGCCGCCGTGCCACTGCTGGCTCACGCCGTGGATGGTCTCGCGCCAGGCCGCGAAGCTGGTGCGCGGCGACAACTGCAGCGGTTGTATCGAGGTGCCGGCCGCGGCCGACTGCACCACCTTGTCGTGCGGGTAGCCTGCCCATTCGATGGTATGCACGTACTCGGGGCGGAACCACAACAGGTAGTGCTTGTGGATGCGCGAGATCGGCAGGGCCATCAGGCCGCTGGCGTTGCGCACCAGCTCGCCGCCGTTCGGGTAAATGGCGGACAATTTGTCAGTGTGGAAGATGTCGCCGTGGTCGTGCACGTTGAGCCATTCCACCAGCGACTGGATCTGTTCCTGCTCCGGGGTGTCGCCGTAGCACAGGATGCGGTCGTCGACCACCACCGCCGCACCGGTCGCGCGCGCGAAGCGCAGCAGTTCGGGAAAGATGCTGGACAGGTTTTCAATGAAGTCGCTGCCCTGGGTCAAGCCGGCCAGCATCGACACCATGATGCGGCGCAGGTCGAGGCGGAACTGCAGCTCGGCGGCGTCCTCGCGCGATTCGATGCATAGCGCCAGGATCTCGGCCACCTGTTCGCAGGCGGTGCGCTTTTCGAACGAGACCAGGTTGGCGTCTTCGTTATGGCACGACACCAGGCCCCACAGCTTGCCCTTGACCATCAGCGACACCGACATCGACGCCATGGTGTTCATGTTGCGCATGTACTGCAGGTGCACCGGCGAGACGCTGCGCAGGACGGCAAACGACAGGTCGTTGACCTTCCCGGTGGCAGGATTCAGGGGCGGGACCAGCGCCGCCGGCGTGTAGTTCGCATCGCGGATCAGGCGTATGCGCGACAGCGTATACAGCTCGCGCGCCTGGGTCGGGATGTCGCTGGCCGGGAAGTGCTGGCCCATGTACGACGCATACCCATCGAGCTTGTCCTCGGCCATGACGTGGCCGTGGCCGTCGGCATCGAACTTGTACACGATGACGCGCCCGAACCCGGACACGGTGCGCACGTGCTGGCAAGCCAGTTGGGCCAGCGCCTCGATGCTGGGCGCATCGTTGACCTTGAGCAGGAAGTTGCCGACCAGTGGGTACAAGTCGCGAAAGCCTGCCTGTTCCGGGCGCTCGACCGGCTCGAATTCGACGATGATCACACCGTCCCAGCGGTGGGCCGACGCTTCGAAGTGGCTGCCGTTGGCGGCGGTGATGGTGCCGACGTAGAACGGACGCGGGCCGAGGTTGCCGGCCAGGCCGGGCTGCAGGCGCTGGGCGGCCTCGAGGCCGATCACGTCGGCCAACGGACGGCCAGGCACGCCTTCGGCCGGATAGCCGATCCAGGACTGCAGGTTGGCGCTGGCCTGCAGTACCGAGCCGTCGTCCGCCAGCGTCAGCAGGAAGCCGTGCGGCTGGATGCTGCCGGGCGTACGAATCGGTTCCTTGTCGCAGGTCGACAGGTCGAGGACGGGAGCGTGAGTAGCCTGATTCATGGTGCGTTGGACAGTGTTTCAGCGATGATTGCAAGCAGTTATTTTACAATGAAAAGCATCAGCCCAAACCCGCAACCCGGCCGAATCGGCGTTGATTTTGCATCTATCTTGCAACATCAATCATACGAATTCAGCAAATACGAATCCCGAACCTTGTAGTGTGTAACGAGATTCTGTGCGAAAGTGTGAATTTTGATGTCGGTGCGGCTGGGCCGGCGCGATCGGGAGAGCGCGGCGTAGCGCAGAGCGCCGGCGCTGGCCCGGACCGCACCGGTTCGCCTCTGCTTGTCCACGTGGATCGGCATGGCATACGGGGTTAGCGTCAAGTGCTTGATTTTATTGATGCGCGCCTGTGTTATTGCACGCTATTCAAGTATCAGGCAAGATCGCTTCGGTAAGTCTGTAGAATGCTCGACAGGCGCATTTCACGCGATATGGCGCAAACGACAAGAATGTAAAATCCCTTCTATATTGTGCACGCGCAGCCACTTGAGCGAGCGCGTATCATGAGGTGGATTTGGGCAAAAATAATTGGTCCTTCAATGCAAACCAAGACTTTCCTGACCGACGAGCGGCGTTACCAATACCTGATTTCGGGAATCAGCGACTACGCCATCTACATGCTCGATCCAAACGGACACATCAGCAGTTGGAACGCCGGCGCCAACCGTTTCAAGGGCTATCAGGCGCATGAAATCCTGGGCGAACATTTTTCACGCTTCTATACGCTGGAAGACCGCGATGCCGGCATGCCAGCGCGCGCCCTGGCCACCGCGCTGAAAGAAGGCAAGTACGAATCCGAAGGCTGGCGCGTACGCAAGGACGGCTCGCGTTTCTGGGCCCACGTCGTGCTCGACCCGATCTACAACGAAGACGGCGTGCTGCTCGGCTTTGCCAAGGTCACGCGCGACGTCACCGAGCGCAAGGTGGCCGAGGACAAGCTGCGCGAGAGCGAACAGCGCTTCCGCCTGCTGGTGCAGGGCGTGACCGATTATGCGATCTACATGCTCTCGCCCGAAGGTATCGTCACCAACTGGAACGCTGGCGCCGAACGCATCAAGGGTTACTCGCTGGAAGACATCCTGGGCCAGCATTTCTCGCGCTTCTACACCGACGAAGACCGCGCCGCAGGCGGGCCCGAGCGTGCGCTCGGGACGGCGGCCAAGGTCGGGCGCTACGAATCCGAAGGCTGGCGCGTGCGCAAGGACGGTTCGCGCTTCTGGGCCCACGTGGTGGTCGACGCCGTCCACGACGCCAATGGCGAGTTGGTCGGCTTCGCCAAGATCACGCGCGACCTGACCGAAAAGAAAAAGGCGGACGAGGCGTTGGCGGCGGCCAACGTGGCCCTGTTCCAGGCACAGAAGATGGAGTCGATCGGCCAGCTGACCGGCGGCATCGCGCACGACTTCAACAACCTGCTGTCGGTGCTGTCGAGCGGCCTGGAGGTGCTCGGCATCCAGCGCGGCGGAGCCGAAGGGCGCGGCGAAAACCGCGGCGAAGCCCGCACGATCGAAAGCATGCGGCGCGCGATCGACCGCGGCGCGCGCCTGACCCAGCAGCTGCTGGCCTTCGCGCGCCAGCAGCCGCTGCAGGCGGAAACGCGCAACATCAACCGCATTGTCACTGGCTTCGAGACCGTGTTGCGGCGCGCCGGCAACGCCGACATCGAGTTCAACATCGAGCTCGACCGCAAGACCCACAACGCCACCATCGACAGCGCCCGTTTCGAATCCGCGCTGCTGAACCTGGTGGTCAACGCGCGCGACGCCATGCCCGAGGGGGGCAGCATTACGATCAGCACGGCCAACGCCACGCTGGCCGAGCGCCAGGCCGGTTCGCTGGCGGCCGGCGAGTACGTGCGCGTGACGGTGCGCGACACCGGCAGCGGCATGCCGCCGGACGTCATCGCGCGCGCCTTCGAACCGTTCTTCACCACCAAGGAAGTCGGCAAGGGCACCGGCCTGGGCCTGTCGCAGGTGTACGGCTTCATCAAGCAGTCGGGCGGCGAGGTCGTGATCGAAAGCAAGGAGGGCGAGGGCACGGCGATCTCGATCTACCTGCCTGCCGTCGTGTCCGACGCGCTCGAGGCCGGCGCCGAGCATACCGAGCGCGTGCTGATCGTCGAGGACGAGCCCGACCTGATGGACGTCGCGTCCGCGCTGTTCTCCAGCATGGGCTACGACGTGCTGACGGCCGCCAACAGCAACGAGGCGATCGACGTGCTCGAGCACAAGGACGTCGACATCCTGTTCACCGACGTCGTCATGCCCGACGGCATGGACGGTATCGAACTGGCCTCCTACACCCGCGCGCACTACCCGGACACCAAGATCATGCTGGCCTCCGGCTATCCGCTGCCGGCCCTGAAGCAGCGTCACGGCAGCGAGCTGAGCGAATTCGCCTTCGTGAACAAGCCCTACCGCCTGTCCGACCTGGCGCGCACCCTGCGCGGCACGATGTGACGACGCCGCAGCCGTCCTTGCCGCAGCGCCTGCTGCACCAGCCGACGCCGCTGATCGAATCGGGCGCGCTGGCGCGCGCGGGCGGTCCGGCCTTTTTCCTCAAGATGGAAGCGCTGCAGCCGTCCGGTTCGTTCAAGCTGCGCGGCATTGGCCATGCCTGCGAGCGCTACGCGGCGGGCGGCGCGCGCCGCTTCGTTTCCTCCTCTGGCGGCAATGCCGGCATGGCCGCGGCGCACGCCGGCCGCCGGCTCGGACTGCCGGTGACGGTGGTGGTGCCGGAAACCACCAGCGCGCGTGCGCGCGAGCTGATCGCGCGCGAAGGCGCCGAGATCGTCGTGCATGGCGCCTCGTTCCAGGAAGCGAACGCGTTGGCGCTGTCCATGCTCGGGCCGCAGGACGCCTTCATCCACCCGTTCGACGATCCGCTGCTGTGGGAAGGCCACGCCGGCATGATCGACGAGGTCGCGGCCAGCGGCCTAGCGCCGGATGCGGTGCTGCTGTCGGTCGGCGGGGGCGGGCTGCTGTGCGGCGTGGTCGAGGGCATGCGGCGCCAGGGCTGGAACGAGGTGCCGGTGTTCGCGGTCGAGACCGCGGGCGCCGATGCGTATGCGCGCTCGCTGCGGGCAGGCGAGCGCATCGAGCTGCCTGCCATCACCAGCATCGCTACCTCGCTCGGCGCGCGCCGAGTGTCGGAAGCGGCGTTTGCGCTGGCTGCGCAGCATCCGATCGTGCCGCAGGTGGTGAGCGATCGCGCCGCGGTCCAGGCCTGCCTGCGGTTCATGGACGACCACCGCATCGTGGTCGAGCCGGCGTGCGGAGCGGCGCTGGCGCTGGCGTATGCGGCGCATGATGCAGCGGATGAGGCGGCAGATGAGGTAGCCGGCGATGCGGCCGGTAATGTGGCCGGTAATGCGGGCAGTGACGTGACTGGCGGCGCCCATCCGCTGGCCGGCTACGCGCGCGTGCTCGTGATCGTGTGCGGCGGCGTCACGGCGACCGTCGAACAGCTGCAGCGCTGGGGCCGCGAACTGCCGCCCGCCTGACGTTCAGGCGCCCGCGCTCAATCGAGGTTGAAGATGATGTCGCAGATCCGTTCGTAGACCGGATCGGCCGACGGTCCCGTGTTCGGCCAGTTCAGGATGTCGAAGTGGTCGTAGCCGCGGTAATTGCCGAGGAAATTCCACGTGCCCTTGACGGCGCTGCCATCGTAGTCGCGCACCGGATGGCCGTCGGGCGCGCGCATGCTGATCGTGTTGACCACGCCGTCGTTCGGAAACCACGCGCTGTCGATGCGCACACGGCCGGGCGCCGACTGGGTGTACGAGCCCATGCCGGGCTGCATCAGCGAGGGCACGATGAATGCGCCGGCGTACGGCTTGAAGTAGGCGATCATGTCGGCGCGCGGGTACTGGAATTGGCTGCTCTGCACCGGCGCGATGACGCGGTCGGTGCCGTTGCAGCACCAGGACCCGGCCTCGGTCGCCAGCGTGCCGATCGAAAACCAGTAGACCGAGGGCGAGGTCAGCGCCCACAGGTTGAATTCGCGCGCGCCGTCCGGCGCCAGCTCCCACTGTTCCAGCTGGTTGTCCAGCATATCGCGCAGCGGGCTGCGCAGGTTGGGCAGCACGTCGAGCGCGGCGTCGCGCAGCGTGGTGCCGTTGTGCGGCGCCGAGATCGTGACCACGCTGCGCACCCAGCCGACCTTGCCGCCGCGGTACAGTTCGCCACCGCCTTCGTCGCCGTCCGGGGAGCCGTGCTCGAGCAGCTGCACCAGCGCGCGGATCGTCGTACCGCCCTGGCTGTGGCCGATCAGGTGGATCGGATGCGCGGCGTCCCACTGCGGATAGAAGGCGAGCGGGTAGTTGCCGGGATTGTTGTTCGGATCCGCGGCCCAGCACCTGGCGTCCGGCTTTTGCGGCTGCCCGGGGTAACCGTAGCGCCGCACGTGGATGGCGCCGTAGTCGACGCAGCCGCCCTTGATCTGGGCGTACAGCTCGGCGGCGCGGTCCCAGTTCGAAGCGATCGGGCTGACGCCGGCGGCGATGACCGTGTGCGGGCCGTGATACAGCGCCATGGTGGAGGCAATGTTGTGGTAGCCGCCCCAGTAGAGGAATTTCGGTCCGGGGTAGGTGTCGGGACCGAAGCCCAGCACGCCATGCACGAGGATGACCGGATCGTTGTTGGCGGCGAGGGCGGGTGCGATGCGCAACAGTGACGCCATGGCCAGCAATGCGCACGCGCAGATCTTGTTCAATCGCAACATGTGGGCTCCATCGAACGTGGCGAACACCACATTGTCGGTTTGCGGCCCACGGCCGAGTTTGCGCTAGATCGTGCCCGGTCCGGGCTGATACAAAATTATGGTGCTCCGCAACATCCGGGAGCCGGCAGGCAATAGCCAGGTTCGCTTGCCGGTAGCGTGCTTGATTATTGCACTGCGAAAACCAGCGCGCATGCAAAAGGCGGCGCGGGATCGCTCCCGGCCGCCGCCGTCCAAGCGCCGCGCCGCGCGGCCCGGCTCAGTTGGCCACACCGGCCGAACCGCTGCCGATCGCCGCCGAACCGGCGCCGTCCACGGCCGCGGCGGGATGCGGCGCCGGGGTGTTGGACGCCGTCACCGCGGTCTTCTCGGCCAGGTCCGGGTTGAACACCACGGCCTCGTCGACCGAATACAGCTGGCACGGCGTGTCGCTCTTGGCCGAGCAGGTCGCCAGCGCGCGCGCGTCCGGATCCTCGCCTTCCTCGGCCCAGCACCAGCCGCCGCTGGGCGACACCGCGAACGCGCGCGGCGTCATCTTGGTCAGGTACTCGGCGTAGGCGCGGCGGCCATTTGCGCTGAGGAAAGGAACGGCGCTCACATCCTGAATGTTGGCAAAATTGGTCGCCTGCGGGACCGGCGGTTCCGGCACCTTGTACACCACCTTGGTCGGCATGCCGACCTTGTCCAGGAATTTCATGGTGGCGTCCAGCCAGACCTTCTGGCCGTCGCGGCTGGCGAGCATGCCGTGCGAGTCGCGCTTGAAGGCGGCGTATTCGACCAGGGTGGCGTGGCCGCCGGCCTGCTCGTAGGCGTCGTGCATGCGCGCCACCAGCTCGGGCGCGAACAGGGAGTCGTTCTGGCCGTACATCCACAGGCTCGGCAGCTTGGACTGCGAACCGTACTCGGCGAACGCCGACACCAGCGACGAGCGCCAGCCGCAGCCGTTGCTGTCGTCGCGCAGGCCGCCGGCGAAGTTGATCAGGCCGCGTACGCCCGGCAGGTCCTGGGTGCCCAGGGCGATGGTCGCCAGGCCGCCATAGGACTGGCCGGCGACGACGATGTGGTCGGCGTCGATCCAGGACTGCTCGCGCGCGAACTGGAGGGTGTCGTAGACGTCCTGGGCCTGGGTGTAGCCATTGGCCGTCATATCGCAGCCGTGGTCGTGGTAGTAGCCGGTCGAGTCGGCGAAACCCTGGCGCATCGGCACCATCACGGCGTAGCCGCGCGCCACGAAGGCGTGCGCCATGTGGTAGAAGCGGTCGCGCGGCTGCAGGTTCGGGTGGCCGGGGTCCTTGCCGTGGTTGATGATGATGAGCGGGAAGGGGCCCGGGCCGTTCGGCTGGAACACCGTGGTTTCCAGGCGCGCCTGGTGATTCTTGCCGGCCGGGACCAGCACGATGTGCTCGTTGATGCGGTAGTCGAGTTGCAATTCCTGCTCGATCGCCAGGCCCGGCAGCAGGGCCAGGCCGAGGAGCAGGACGGACGTCAGTTTGCGAACAGAAGAAAATGCTTTGAACATGGGCACTCTGAAACGACAGCGTTCCCGGCGATGCATCGGACGGTAAAGACGTGTCCGGTAGGGAACAGATTGCTTAGGGGAATAAGTTGATTCTAAGCACGGTTATTTTTCAGAGCAATATCCGATTAACCAATTCTCGAACTAAATCTTCGCGTGTGGGCAAATTTGCCATAACAGGCAGATAATCAGTAAAGCCAACGATCAGGTGACCCATGGTTTCTCTTGATGAACGCTTCACACAGGCCTTGCACGGCGGGGCGCGCGCCTGGCGCGGTGCCCTCGAGCGCCGGCTGCGCGCGCGCGGGCTGACCGCGGCCGGCTGGAGCGCGATGGCCGCCGTGACCGCCAGCGCGGCGCCGCCCTCGCAGCGCGAGCTGGCGCGCCAGCTCGGCGTGGACGGCGCGACCCTGGTCGCGACGATCGACCGCCTGGCTGCCGCCGAGCTGGTCGAGCGCATGCCCAGCGCGCACGACCGGCGCGTCAAGCTGGTCGTGCTGACCGAGCGCGGGCGCGAACTGGCGCGCGAAGTCGAAGGCTTCACCGCGGTCCTGCGCGGCGAGCTGATGGCGCGCATCGACAACGGCCGCATGGTGGTGGCCGCCGAAGTCCTCGAACAACTGCGTCAGATCCTGGAGGACGCGTGAGCCGCAGAAACGCCGACAACGACGCCGACAAGTACGCGCCGATCCAGTGGTCGCCCGAAGAACGGCCGACGCTGCCCGGCGGGCCGTCGTTTCCGAACCACTCGACGGCGCGCCGGATCGCGTTCTTCCTGGTCGGCAGCCTGGTCACGCTGACCGGCGGCCTGGGCAACGCGCTGGTGACGGTCAACATCCTCAATTTGCAGGGCACGCTGGGCGCCTACTACTACGAGACCAACTGGCTGCCGGCCGCCTACGTGATGACCAACGCGTCGATGAACCTGCTGCTGGTGAAATTCCGCCAGCAGTACGGCCTGCGCGCCTTTACCGAATTCTTCCTGGTGCTGTACGCGCTGGTGACCTTCGGTCACCTGTTCGTCAACGACCTCGGCACGGCGATCGCAGTGCGCGCCTTCCACGGCATCGCCGGGGCGGCGCTGTCCACGCTCGGGCTGTACTACACGCTGCAGGCCTTCCAGCGGCCCTGGCGCCAGCGGGGGATCGTGATCTCGACCGGCATCTCGCAGCTGGCCCAGCCGATCGCCTACATGTTCTCGGCGCGCCTGCTCAACTTCGCCGAGTGGCGCGGGCTGTACCTGTTCGAACTCGGCCTGACGCTGCTGACGCTGGGCGCGGTGCTGTGGCTGAAACTTCCGCCGGGCGACCGGTTCAAGGCCTTCCGCGGGCTGGACTTCGTCACCTTCGCCCTGTTCGCGCCGGGCGTGGCGCTGCTGTGCGCGGCGGTCACCTTTGGGCGGGTGTTCTGGTGGACCGACCAGCGCTGGATCGGCGTGGCGCTGGCGCTGTCGATCGTGCTGATCGCCGCGGCCATCTGGGTGGAGCACAACCGCACCTATCCGCTGCTGAATTTGCGCTGGCTGACCAACGGCAGTATTGCGCGCCTGTTCATGTTCATGGTGCTGGTGCGCATCGTCCTGTCCGAGCAGAGCGTGGGCGCGGTCGGCTTCCTGCGCCTGGTCGGCCTGAACAACGACCAGATGCTCACGCTGTTCGGGGTGGTGCTGGCCTGCACCATCCTCGGGATCGCGGTGTCGGTGGCGATCACCGACCCCAACCACCTGATGGCGCCGCAGGTGGTCGCCCTGCTCATCATGGCGCTGGGTGCCTGGATCGACTCGACCGCGACCAACATGACCCGCCCCGAGCAGATGTATGCCTCCCAGGGCATGCTGGCCTTCGGCAGCGTGATGTTCCTCGGACCGCTGCTGCTCACGCTGATGGGCTCGGTCGTGACCAACCCGGCCAACCTGATCACCTTCTCGGTACTGTTCGGCCTGACGCAGAACCTGGGCAGCCTGCTCGGCTCCTCGCTGATCGGCACCTTCCAGATCTGGCGCGAGAAGTTCCATTCGTCGGTGCTGGCGGACGGGTTGACCGCGCTCGACCCGATCGTCGCGGCGCGCATCGCGCAGGGTGGGGCGGCCTATGGACGCATGCTGACCGACCCGGCGGCGCGCACGCGCGCGGGACTGTCGTCGCTGTCGGCGGCGCAGACGCGCGAAGCCAACATCCTGGCCTACAACGACGTGTTCCTCCTGATCGCCGTGATCGCGCTGCTGGCCGCGCTGTGGATCTTCGGGCGCGCCCTGTGGCTCAAGTACGCGGCGCCGCCGGCCGTCCAGGCCGGCCCGAGCGCGGCCGGACCGACCAGCCAGACCGACAGCGCAACCGATGCGCCGATCGCTACCCCGGCCGGCACGCCGCCGGAGCCGGTGATGGGCGCCGCCTCGCCTCGACCCCAACCTTCCACCACCTGATACTTCCATGGCCGACAACCCGACCACCACCACGACCACGAGCGCGCCCGCCGCGGCCCCCGCCAACCCGGCGACCGGTGCGTCCACGACAGCGCCGCCGCAATCGAAGCGCAAGCTGTTCGTCAGTGCGCTGCTGTTCGGCCTGGTGGCCCTGACCGGCGTGCTGATCGTGCTGTATGCCTGGCGCCTGCCGCCGTTTCACAGTGCGCTGCAGAGCACCGAGAACGCGACCGTGCGCGGGCAGGTGACCATCATCAGTCCGCAGCTGTCGGGCTACGTCGTCGAGGTCGACGTGCAGGACTACCAGTACGTGCGCCAGGGCCAGCGCCTGATGCTGATCGACCAGCGCATCTTCCAGCAGCGCCTCGACCAGGCGCGCGCCCAGCTGGCCACGCAGCGCGCCGCGCTGGCCAACTTCGCGCAGAACCAGGGCACCGCGCGCGCCACCATCGAACAGAACCAGGCGGCGCTGGCCAACACCCAGGCCCAGGCCCAGCGCGCCAGCGCCGACCTGCGCCGCGTCGAGGAACTGGCCTCCGACGGTTCGCTGTCCGCGCGCGAGCGCGACGCCGCGCGCGCGACCCGCGCCCAGACCGTGGCCGCCACCGACCAGGCCCGGGCCGCGCTCGAGATCGCGCGCCAGAACCTGCGCACCGTCGAAACCAACCGCAGCGCGCTCGAGGCCGCGGTGGCGAACGCGGAAGCGGCGGTGCGCCTGGCCGAGATCGACCTGGCCAACACCCGCATCACCGCGCCGCGCGACGGCCAGCTGGGACAGGTCGCGGTGCGCCTGGGCGCGTTCGTCAATGCCGGCACCCAGCTGACCGCGCTGGTGCCGCAAACCATGTGGATCGTCGCCAACATGAAGGAAACGCAGATGGCCGACGTGCGCCTGGGCCAGCCGGTCACCTTCACCGTCGATGCGCTCAACCACGCCAGGCTGCGCGGGCACGTCGAGCAGATCTCGCCGGCCACCGGCTCCGAATTTTCCGTCATCGCGCCGGACAATGCGACCGGCAACTTCGTCAAGATCGAGCAGCGCATTCCGGTGCGCATCAGCATCGACCCCAACCAGCCGCTGGCCCAGCGCCTGCGCCCCGGCATGTCGGTGGTGCCGACCATCGATACCTCGCAGCCGGGCAATATGGCGGCGCCGGCCGCGCCGCCTGCTGCGCAGCCGGCCACGCCGTCCGCCGTGCAGTCGACAGTGCCGCCCGCAGTGCAGCCCACAGCGCCCACAGCGCAGCCCGCAGCGCCCGCGGGGCCGGCCCGATGAGGCGCGGGTTCGTCCACGGCCGCGTGCGCGGCGTACTGTGCGCGGTCGCCGCCGGCACGCTCCTGGCCGCCTGCAAGATCCCGGTGCAGGCGCCGCCGAAACCGACCTTGAGCGTGCCGGCCGCCTGGCACGGCAAGGCCGAGGTCGGGCCGAACGCCGGCGTCCCTGTCGAGCGCGAATGGTGGACGGCCTTCAACGATCCGGTGCTCAACAACCTGGTGGCGCAGGCGCTGGAACGCAACGCCAACGTGCTCACCGCGCGCGCGCGCCTGCAGGAGTACCGGGCGCGCATCCGCGTGGCCGAGGCGGCCGGGCTCCCGGAAGTCAATTTCAGCCTGCAGCCGGGGCGCGGCCAGAGCATCGGCCCGTTTGGCCCGCCATCGCTGGCGACCGTGGTGCAGGGCGGGGTGCAGGCCTCGTACGAGCTGTATTCGTTCGGGCGCACGGAGAACGCGATCGAGGCGGCGCGCTACGACCTGGCCGCGCAGCAGGCGGCGGCGGACGCGGCGGCGCTGTCGGTGGCGGCCAATGTGGCGACCGGCTACCTGAACCTGCGCGGCCTGGATGCCCAGCTCGAGGTGGCGCGCCAGACCCTGGCCACGCGCGAGCGCTCGGCCGCGCTGGCGCGGCGCGAGTTCGAGGTCGGCTACACCTCGCGCCTGGAAGTGCAGCAATCCGAATCGGAACGGCGCTCGACAGCGCAAAGCATTCCGCAGCTCGAGCGCGCCATCGGCGAGCAGGAAAACGCGCTGGCGCTGCTGGTCGGCGCCAATCCCGGCCCCATCGCGCGCGGCACCGCGCTGACCAGCCTGCAGCCGCCGGCGCTCGCCCCCGGCCTGCCGTCGCAGCTGCTGCGCCGGCGCCCCGACATCGCCCAGGCCGAGGACGCCGTGGCGGCGGCCGACGCCGGCCTGGCTGTGGCGCGCGCCCAGTTCCTGCCGGCGATCAGCCTGAACGCCTCGGCCGGCCTGTACCAGTTCGGCCTGCCGGAACTGCTGCACGACCCGTTCCGGCTGTGGAGCCTGGGCGGCAGCGTGCTGGCGCCGATCTTCGACGCCGGCCGCCGGCGCGCCCAGGCCGACGTCTCGGCGTCGCTGCGCGACCGTGCGCTGATCGCTTACGAGGCGGCCGTGCGCAACGCGTTTGCCGAGACCGAGAACGCGCTCGACGCGATCGAACGCCTGCGCGAGCAGCTCGAGCAGGCCGAAGCACGCCGCGTGGCCAGCGCCGAGCAGCTGCGCATCGCGCACAACCGCTACCGCAACGGCTACTCGTCGTTCCTGGAGGAGCTGGACGCCCAGCGCAATGCCTTCAGCGCCGACACCGGTGCGCTGCAGCTGCGCGCCAACTACCTGTCGGCCCACGTCGACCTGTACCGGGCGCTGGGCGGCGGCTGGCAGGCGCCGGACCGGCCGCCCGCGCTGAAACGGTGACGAATCGGGCGCGCCGTTTGGCCGCGCCTTACTAGAATTTTGACTTATCGATAACGGAGAGGACCATGATCAAGATCGGGGTAATTGTCGGAAGCACGCGCCCGGGGCGCAAGGCGCTGGACGTGGCGAAATGGGTGATGGACATCGCCGGGATGCGCGGCGACGCCGCCTTCGAGCTGGTCGACATCCAGGATTTCAACCTGCCGCTGCTGGACGAGCCGTCGCCGCCGTCGCTGGGCCACTACACCCAGCCGCACACCAAGGCCTGGGCCGCCAAGATCGCGCAGTTCGACGGCTACGTGTTCGTCACGCCCGAGTACAACCACGCCACCTCGGGCGCGCTCAAGAATGCCATCGACTTCCTGTACAAGGAGTGGAACCACAAGGCTGCAGGCTTCGTCAGCTACGGCAGCGCGGGCGGCACGCGCGCGGTCGAGAACCTGCGCCTGATCATGGGCGAACTGATGGTGGCCGACGTGCGCGCGCAGGTGATGCTGTCGCTGTTCACCGATTTCGAGAATTTCGCCACCTTCAAGCCGAACGAGCGCCACGTGGCCGAAGTCGACGTGCTGTTCGACCAGGTGGTGCAGTGGTCCAAGGCGCTGCGCGTGCTGCGTCCCGACGCCGACCAGCATCCGTCGGACGGGCGCCTGGTCGGCGGCAGCGCATAAGGCCGGCGAGATCGACATGCGCGGGCGGCGCTACAATCGCCGCCCATGAACCTTCCCGATCCTTCGCATCCTCCTGCCGCCTCGGACTCGCGCCGCGCAAGCTGCGCCGCCTGCCTGCGCCCGGCCAGCGCCTGCATCTGTTCGTTCGTCCAGCCGCTGGCCAGCCGCGCCGAGCTGCTGATCCTGCAACATCCGCTCGAAGTGCGCAACGCCAAGAACAGCGCGCGCCTGCTGCACCTGTGCCTGCCCGCCAGCCGCGTGGCGGTCGGCGAAGCCTTCGACCCGGCCGAGCTGGACGCCTTGCTGCATGACGGCGGGCGCACGCCGCTGCTGCTGTACCCGGACACGCCCGGCGACGCCTCGCTCGGCATCGTGCCGCCGCCCGTCCTGGATGCCGGCCTGCTGGCGCATCCGGACAAGCTGCGGCTGGTGGTGCTGGACGGCACCTGGCGCAAGAGCCGCAAGATGCTCTATATAAATACACCTTTGCAGCGTTTGGCGCGCCTGGGCTTGTCCCACGTGCCGCCGTCCGCATATCGGATACGCAAGGCGCATGCGGCGCACCAGTTGTCGACGCTGGAGGCGACCGCGCTGGCGCTGGCGCAGCTGGAAGGCGATCCGGGCTGGTGCGCGCCGCTGCTGGAGGCATTTGATGTGTTTGTACAACACCAGGCGAATTTTTCCCCTCGCTTGAACCATATGTGATATCGGCGTAATATACTGTATAAACATACAGTACTTAAGGAGCGCCGCGTGAATCGCCTGAAAGCCAGCGCAACGGGTAGCGCAAATCGCAGTGCAAGCAGTATGGGCAGCATGGGAACCCCGGCTGCCGCAGCCGGTCGCGGCGCCGCGCGGTCGGAGTCGCAGGTCGTGTTGCCGTTCCAGCAACGCATGATGGGTCCGGTCCCGCTCAAGGGCCGCGGCGCCGTTACCAACCTCCAGGGCCGCTTTGACGTCAATGCGCGCGAGCGCTTCGACGACGGCTGGACCGTCCCGGGCGTCAAGGACGAACAGCCGGCCGCGCTCAAGACCCAGGTCACGGACGAGATCGCCAAGACCATTCTGACGCGCAACAATTCGCCGGACATTCCGTTCAGCGTCTCCCTCAACCCCTACCGCGGCTGCGAGCACGGCTGTATCTATTGCTTCGCCCGTCCGACGCACAGCTACCTCGGCCTGTCGCCGGGGCTGGACTTCGAAAGCCGATTGTTCGCCAAGGTCAATGCGGCCGACCTGCTGCGCCGCGAGCTGGCCAAGCCCGGCTACGTGCCCGAGAACATCGCGATCGGCGTGAACACCGATGCCTACCAGCCCTGCGAGCGCGACCGCCGCATCACGCGCGAGGTGCTGGAAGTGCTGGGGGAGTGCAATCATCCGTACGGCCTGATCACGAAGTCGGCGCTGATCGAGCGCGATATCGACCTGATCGCGCCGATGGCCGAGAAGGGCCTGGCCTGCGCGGCCATCACGCTGACCACGCTGGACGGCGAGATCGCACGCACGCTCGAGCCGCGCGCGGCCGCGCCGTCGCGCCGCCTGCGCGCGATCCGCACTCTGACCGAGGCCGGCATTCCGGTCAGCGTCAGCGTGGCGCCGATCATCCCCTTCGTGACCGACCACGAGATCGAGCGCATCCTGGAAGCGGCCAAAGACGCCGGCGCGGTCGGCGCGCACTACACGGTGCTGCGCATGCCGTGGGAAATCAGCCCGCTGTTCCAGCAATGGCTGCACGCCCACTTCCCGGACCGCGCCCAGCGCGTGATGAACCGCATCAAGGATCTGCGCGGCGGCAAGGAGTATGACAGCGAGTTCGGCAAGCGCATGAGCGGCGAGGGCATCTGGGCCGACCTGATCCGCCAGCGCTTCACCAAGGCCGTCAAGCGCCTCGGGCTGGAAGGGCGCATGAGCCGCTTCAACACGACCGACGCGTCGCAGTTCCGGAGGCCGCTGGTGGTGCCGAAGTCGATCGTCAAGCCGGAAAGCAGGGCGGCGGCGCAGATGGATTTGTTCTGATCCGCGTGTTGCCAGGCACGCTCCCGGTTGTGGCGGGGCGCGCAATCCCTTACGATGGCGCCTTTTCATGCATCGAGGCAAGCAGATGGCGCAGCAACAGAGTGGGGCGGACAAGGTAGCTGGAGGAGCGGCCGGGCGCGTCGTGTTCGTGGGCGCCGAATCGACCGGCAAGTCGACCTTGTCCGAGTATCTTGCCCACGCTTATGGCACCGTCTCGGTGCCGGAAATCGGCCGCTTCATCTGGGAAGAGAAGGGCGGCAAGCTGAACGCCGACGACTATGTCGAGATCGCCGTCCGGCACCGCGCCGCTGAAGACGCGGCCATGGCCCAGGCGCGGCGCTGGCTGTTCGTCGACACGAATGCGTTGACCACGCTGCTGCTCGGCGTCCAGTTCCGCCAGGTCGGCGATCCACCGCCGGCCGAGCTGCTGGGCGCCGCCGACGATTGCAAGGCGCGTTACGCTTATACCTTCGTCTGCGCCGACGACATCCCGTACGAAGAACAGGACGTGCGCGAGAACGAAGCCTGGCGTGGACGCATCCAGCAGCTGGTGCTGCAAGACCTTGAGGCGCGCGGCATTCCGTACACGATCGTGCGCGGCAGCGTCGAGGAGCGCGCGGCCCAGGTGCGACGCGTGCTGGACGCGACGACGCCTGCGGCTTGAGCCGTATCGCCTGGGCCTGAGCGCGCGGTCCGCTCAGGATGCGATGCGCATACGGCGCCGCGCGGGCAACGGGCGCGTGTATGCTTGGGGCTCTTTCGAATTCGTTAACATCCCATGCCGTCCGATCCCATCGTTACCACCAGCAAGCTGCTCAGCTTCGTGCTGCGCCATCGTCCCGACAGTATCGGCTTGCAGCTCGACCCCCAGGGCTGGGCCGACGTCGACGAGTTGCTGGCGCGCCTGCGCGCGGACGGCAAAGCGATCGAGCGCACCCTGCTGGAGCGGGTCGTGCGCGAGAACGACAAGCAGCGCTTCGCTTTCGACGCGGACGGGACGAAGATCCGCGCCAGCCAGGGGCATTCGGTCGAGGTCGACCTGGCCCTGCAGCCGCAAACGCCGCCGCCCGTGCTCTACCACGGCACCGCGAGCCGCTTCCTGAAATCGATCCTGGCCGAAGGCTTGCGCGCCGGCGCGCGCCATCAGGTGCATCTGTCGAGCGAAGTACAGACCGCGATGAACGTGGGCATGCGCTACGGCTTTCCGGTCGTGCTGCGCGTCGACGCGGCGCGCATGCAGCTCGCTGGCGCGGTTTTCTACCAGTCGGACAACGGCGTGTGGCTCACCGATGCGGTGGCGCCGCGTTATTTGAGCGTCATGGAGCGCGGCGCAATTGCCGTGTGACGCTGGCGCCTGGCGTCGGAGGCTCGGAGGGCGTCGAAGGCGTGGACGGTGATCGAACCGCCCACGCCGCGCCACGTTCAGCTCGCTTTGGTGACTTCCGTCAGCAGCGCTACCGTATCGGCCGCGCCCATCGTGCGCGCGGCGTCGAGGATGCTGCTGCCGCCCGCATCCACGCGGAACGGGTCGGCCCCGCGCGCCAGCAGCATGCGCGCGATGTCGACCCGGTTGAACATGGCCGCGAACGTCAACGCGGTCCTTCCGTTCGGACCGGCGGCGTCCGGCTGGGCGCCGCGCTCGAGCAGCAGGGTGGCGACCGGCAGGTCGCCCTTGAAGGCGGCGCCCTGCAGCGGCGACTGGCCGGCATCGTTCATGATTTCGGGATCGGCACCGTGGTCGAGCAGCGCACGCGCGGCGTCGAGGTGGCCGTGGTAGCAGGCCAGCATCAGCAGGCTGTCGCCGCGCTCGTTGCGCAGGTTGGGGGGGAAACCCTGGTCGAGCAGCGTGGCGAGTTCCGCCGCCTCGCCCGCGCGCGCGAGGCCGAACACGTGGCGCATGAAGGCCAGGGTATCTTCGTCGAGGTCTGCGACCGAGGGTTTAGAGGTGACCTGTTGCTGAGTCTGCTCGGGCTGCTGCATGCTGAATTCCTTTCGATGTCTGTTCGCGATCTAGATGACGATTAGACCACAACCTAATGGACACCGCTGAAGGCACATGCGTGGGATCAATCGTGCGGCAGGAACTCTTCGAGGTGGCGTTCGATCTCAAACACGTGCGCATCGAACTTCCCGAGTTCGCGTAGCGCCTTGGCCAGTTCCAGCAGGTATTCGCTGTTCGGCCCGCTCGGTCCGCAGGACGCGGCAATCTGGCGGGCAATGTCGCGTTCGCTCGCCGGGCCGAGGAATGCGGCGTTCTCGTGAGTGGCGATATACACCAGGCCATGGGCGCTGCTGCCGTCCTCGAAATGGATGTCGGTCGCCAGGCGCAGGTAGCCGTTCTTTTCGCGGTAATCCAGATGGGCGAACTCCTCCGGCGTGACGAGGTAGGCCATGCCATGGCAGACCGCGCCGGCGTCCGGCGCCAATGTCACCACGCGGCCGGGCGCGCTCTCGGTGCCGCGGTGGTCGTGAGAGCCCTGCCAGAAGCGCCGCGTCCAGCCCCCGATATGGGCCGGGCGCCGCTCGAGGAAGGGGAAGTCGGCCTTGAAGATCAGTGAGCCGTAGCCGAACAGCCAGACGCTGGCATGACCGTCGAATTGGCCCATGCGCTGGTTGATGGCGATGGTGTTGTGGGACATCGGCTTGAAGAGCGGGAGGAAGGAGTGCGCATTCTAGCGCGGCGCTCATGCGGATGCAGCCATGGGGTCGGCAACTGGATCGGCGACTGAGCCGGCGGCCGGGTGCGTGCCATGTTCTGCCACATACGAAAGGAGGAAATTCACGAAGGCTTCGGCAGCGGGCGACAGCGAGCGCTGTTCGCGCGTGTAGATGAAGAAGCGGCGCGTCAGGGTGGGCGCCGTCAGCGGCAGCGTGTGCAGGCCGTGCTGGCGCACCAGCGCGGCGGCATACGGCATGCACACCGTCACGCCGATGCCGACCGCCACCATGGCCAGCGCGGTCGTCATGTACGAGACTTCGTGGGCCGGCTTGAGCGTGACTTCGCGCAGGCCGGGCTGGACGTCCGCGTGCATGTCGGCCAGCAAGCGTTCGGTGAACTGGCCGCGCAGCGCGATCACCGGCCAGGCGGCCAGTTCGTCCCAGCCGATGCTGTGGCCGGCCTCGAGCTCCGATCCGGGCGCCGATGCGCGCGTCAGCAGCGGATGCCCGGGCGGCAGCACGGCCTCGAACGGCATCGTCATCAATTCGCGCGCTTCGAGCTGGGCGGCGGGGTCGCGTTCCGGACCGATGCCGAGGTCGCTTTCACCGGACAGCACGCGCGCGGTCACGCTTTCGACCGGGCTGTCGGCCAGGCTGATCTTGACCTCGGGGTGGCGCCGGTACCAGGCGGCGATTGCGCCCGGCAGCAGCGTGCACGCCATGAGTTGTGGCGCGGCCACGCGCACGATGCCCTTCTTGAGTTGCGCATGGTCCGCAATGTTCGCAAGCGCACGGTCCAGGTCGTCGATCATCTGGCTGAATAGGGGGTAGAGTTCGCGGCCGACTTCGGTAATCGAAATCCGGCGCGTACTGCGGTCGACCACACGTGCGGTCAAAGTTTGTTCGAGTTCTTTGATCAAACCGGACAAAGCTGACTGTGTGACGTGCATCGATTGCGCAGCGAGCGTAAAAGTTACCGGTCTTGGCCAGGGCGACGAAAGCGCGCATCTGGCGCAGGGTAGGATTCATCAGATAGTCCGATAAATAGAGCGGAAAATATTGTTTGTATGATAGTCCGTTTTAAGTTGTAATGCCGACAACTCAACATTGAATCGAGACAGCATGAAGCTTGCTACCCTGAAAACCGGTGGGCGCGACGGCACCCTGGTCGTCGTCAGCCGCGACCTCGTCACCTGCCAGGCCGTCCCCGGGATCGCGCGCACCCTGCAGAGCGCGCTCGACGACTGGGACCAGGTCGCGCCGCACCTGCAATCGGTCTACGAGCAGCTCAACGCCGGCACCGCGCCCGAGGCCGATTCCTTCATCGAGGCCGAATGCGCCTCGCCGCTGCCGCGCGCCTTCCAGTGGGCCGACGGCTCGGCCTACATCAACCACGTGGAGCTGGTGCGCAAGGCGCGCGGCGCCGAGGTGCCGCCGTCGTTCTACACCGATCCGCTGATGTACCAGGGCGGCTCGGATGCCTTCGTCGGCCCGTGCGACCCGATTGCCGTGCTGTCCGAGGAGTGGGGCGTGGACCTCGAGGCCGAAGTCGCCGTCGTCACCGGCGACGTGCCGATGGGCGCCGGCGCCGAGCAAACCGCGGCCGCCATCCGCCTGGTGATGCTGGTCAACGATGTCTCGCTGCGCAACCTGATTCCCAAGGAACTCGAAAAGGGCTTCGGCTTTTACCAGTCCAAGCCGGCCAGCGCATTCTCGCCGGTGGCGGTTACGCCGGATGAGCTCGGCAGCGCCTGGCGCGACGCCAGGCTGCATCTGCCGCTGGTCGTGACGCTCAACGGCCAGCCTTTCGGCCGCCCGAACGCGGGCGAGGACATGACGTTCAGCTTCGCGCAGCTGATCGCGCACGCCGCGCGCACGCGCGAGCTGAAGGCCGGCAGCATCATCGGTTCGGGCACGGTGTCGAACAAGCAGGGCAGCCTGCACGGTTCCAGTATCGAGGGCGGCGGCGTCGGCTATGCCTGCCTGGCCGAGCTGCGCATGTACGAAACCATCGAGCAGGGGGCGCCACGAACGCCTTTCCTGCGCTTCGGCGACACCGTCCGCATCGAGATGCAGGACGGGGCCGGGACGAGCATCTTCGGCGCGATCGAGCAGGAGGTCGCACACTATCACGGGAGGAAGGAATGAAGCTCTACACGTATTACCGCAGCTCGGCTTCTTATCGGGTGCGCATCGCGCTCAACCTGAAGGAACTGGGCTACGACGCGGTGCCGGTGCACCTGCTGCGCAACGGCGGCGAGCAACTGCAGGAACAGTACCATGCGATCAATCCGAGCGGCCTGGTGCCGGCCTTCCAGGACGACTACATCACGCTGACGCAATCGATGGCGATCCTCGAGTATCTGGAAGACGAGTACCCGCAGATCCCGCTGATGCCGAAGGACGCCACCGGCCGCGCGCGCGTGCGCGAGCTGGCCCAGATTGTTGCCTGTGATATCCATCCAGTGAACAACCTGCGCGTGCTGAATTACCTGGTCAAGGACATGGGCCTGTCCGAAGAGGTCAAGACCGAGTGGTACCGCCACTGGCTGGTGAGCGGTCTCGAAGTGCTGGAGAAACATTTGCAGCGCGACCCGAGCGCAGGCCCGCTGTGCCACGGCTACACCCCGACCATCGCCGATTGCTTCCTGGTACCGCAGGTCTACAACGCGGTGCGCCACGGCATCGACCTGGAGCCGTATCCGAACGTCCGGCGCATCAACGAGGCCTGCATCAAGCTGCCGGCGTTCATCGCCGCGCACCCGTCCAACCAGCCGGACGCCGAGTAAGGGGCGGCGCCGGCCGCCGCGGCGGGCACTCAGCAGCCACTCAGCGGCCACTCAGCAGGCACTCAGCAGGCACTCAGCAGGCACTGAGCGCCCGCCGAGCCCCCTGCCAGCGGCAGCGGTACTTCGCGCCGTACCTCGGTCAATGGCGCGTCTCGGCCCCGATCGTCGAGCGGTCCGGCTCGGCCGGAAACGACACTTCCTCCAGCGCCCGGTCGATGCCGGCCGAATGCTTGGTCGCCATGTCGCCGAGCGACACGATACCGATCACTTCATGCGACTGCTGGTCGACCACCGGCAGGCGACGGATCTGCACGTCGCCCATCTGGCCCAGCACTTCGTCGACGGTCTGGTGGGGCGAGCAGGTGCGCACGTCGGTGCTCATCACGTCGCCCACGCGGGTCTCGCCGGGCGCCTGGCCGGCGGCGGTGGAGCGCACGGTGATGTCGCGGTCGGTGATCATGCCGACCAGTTTCTGCCCGTCGAGCACTGGAATCGCGCCCACGTTCAGTTCGTCCATCAGCTGCGCGGCGCGCTGCACGGTTTCCTGCGGCGTAATGCTCTGCACGTCGCGGGTCATCACATCCTGGATGGTTTGCATGGAAAGCCTCCTGATAAAGTCTAATAAAGACCTGACAAAGAATTCGGTGAACCGGAGCGGCACAGGATGCACGCTTTCGCGAAAGGCGGACGCCAGCTTGACGCTCGGAACGGGCGCAAAAAAGGCGGGTGCGCGGGTCTTGTCGAAGGCCGCCTCGGCTACAATCTGCGACCTTCGACCCTTGCCATTCCGATAGCGCCATGCTCGATACGACGATCCCGCCCGCCATCCTCGACGCCTTGACACTCGCCGACGCCTCCTGGCGCCCGCACCTGGAGGCCGGCCTGCGCGCGATGGCCAAGGCCACGCCCGACTACCTGCCGGCGCTGGCCGAGGACCGCTACCTGCCGACCGGGGGGCGCCTGTTCGCCGCCTTCTCGCTGCCGCTGGATGGCGTACGCTACGTGCTGGTGGGGGAGGGGCCGTATCCGCGCGAGGAGAGCGCGACCGGCGTGTGCTTCATGGACGGCGCCGTGGGCGCGCTGTGGTCGGCGACCGGCCTGTCCAAGCCGGTCAACCGGGCGACCTCGCTGCGCAACTTCATGAAGATGCTGCTGGTGGCCGGCGGACAATTGACCATCGACGACACCGGTGGCGCCGCGCTGGCCCCGATCGCCAAGGCGTCCGAAGCCAGGGGCATGATCCAGACCCTGCCCGAGCTGCAGGACAACCTGACCGGCGAAGGCTTCCTGCTGCTGAATGCCTCGCTGGTGTTCCGCAAGCACGTGGCCCCGGTCGTCGACGCGCGCGCCTGGCTGCCTTTGCTGCGCGCCGTGTTCGCCGCGCTGGCCGCGCAAGCCACCCAGCCGACGCTGGTCTTGTGGGGCAAGATCGCCGAGCAACTCGACAAGGTGCCGGAAACGCAACAGTTCCCTTCGATTCGCGCCGAGCACCCCTACAACCTGAGCTTCATCGGCCACCAGGGCATGCAGCAATTCTTCGGTCCGATGCGGCTGCTGCAGCGCCGTGCGGGACCATAAAACGCGGGAAAAACAGGCGGGAAGAAGGGCTGCCGGGCAGGGCAGGCGTTTTGGCGCGTCCCAAGCAAAGCACTGGGATTTGCGCTATACTTGACTAAATCGATCGGGTAATAAAGTAGCCTACCTGATGAGAAGCAAGAGTTTAACACTGTTTGTATGACAACCGGGGTTGTGATGCGTCTGACCACCAAAGGCCGTTTTGCTGTTACCGCGATGATCGATCTCGCCCTGCGCCAGGGCGCGGGTCCGGTCACGCTGTCGGGCATCAGCCAGCGCCAGGCCATTTCGCTGTCCTACCTGGAGCAGCTGTTCGGCAAGCTGCGCCGGCACGAGATCGTCGAGTCGGTGCGCGGCCCGGGCGGCGGCTACAGCCTGGCGCGCAGCGCCGACAAGGTCACCGTCGCCGACATCATCATCGCCGTCGACGAGCCGATCGACGCCACCCAGTGCGGCGGCAAGGAAAACTGCCACGGCGCCGACGCGGCGGCCGGGTCGCGCTGCATGACCCACGAACTGTGGGCCACGCTCAACGCGAAGATGGTCGACTTCCTCGATTCCGTGACCCTGCATGACCTGGTCGAGCAACAGAAACAGAAAGAACATCAAGATCAGAGCGTCGTCGTGATGCATCCTCGCCACGCCGCCGTCGGACAAAATTGAAGTGGTGAATCCGCTTTTAGAAAACTGGAGTGATAACGATGAACGCCCCCCTGGATAAACAAATCGAGCAGAGCTTCCAGACTGCGCCGCACTTCCCGATCTACATGGATTACTCGGCCACCACGCCGATCGATCCGCGTGTCGCCGACAAGATGATTCCGTTCCTGCGCGAGCAGTTCGGCAATCCGGCCTCGCGCAGCCACGCCTACGGCTGGAGCGCCGAGGCGGCGGTCGAGGAAGCGCGCGTTCAGGTGGCCAAGCTGGTCGGCGCCGATCCGCGCGAGATCATCTGGACCTCGGGCGCGACCGAGTCGAACAACCTGGCCTTGAAGGGCGCGGCCCACTTCTACAAGTCCAAGGGCAAGCACATCATCACCGTCAAGACCGAGCACAAGGCCGTGCTGGACACCGTGCGCGAACTCGAACGCGAAGGCTACGAAGCGACCTACCTCGAGCCGCAGGACAACGGCCTGATCACGCTCGAGCAGCTGGAAGCGGCGATGCGTCCGGACACCATCCTGGTCTCGGTCATGCTGGTGAATAACGAGATCGGCGTGGTCCAGCCGATCAAGGAAATCGGCGAGCTGTGCCGCAAGAAGGGCATCATCTTCCACAGCGACGCCGCGCAAGCCACCGGCAAGGTCGAGATCAACCTGGAAGAGCTGAAGGTCGACCTGATGAGCTTTAGCGCTCACAAGACCTACGGTCCGAAGGGCATCGGCGCGCTGTACGTGCGCCGCAAGCCGCGCGTGCGCCTGGAAGCGCAGATGCACGGCGGCGGCCACGAGCGCGGCCTGCGTTCGGGCACGCTGGCGCCGCACCAGATCGTCGGCATGGGCGAAGCCTTCCGCCTCGCCCGCGAAGAGATGAGCACCGAACTGGCGCGCATCAAGGCGCTGCGCGACCGCCTGGCCGCCGGCCTGATGCAGATCGAAGAGGTCTACGTCAACGGCGACATGGAACACCGCGTGCCGCACAACCTGAACGTCTCGTTCAACTTCGTCGAGGGCGAGTCGCTGATCATGGCGGTCAAGGACATCGCCGTGTCGTCGGGTTCGGCCTGCACCTCGGCCTCGCTGGAGCCGTCCTACGTGCTGCGCGCGCTGGGCCGCAGCGACGAACTGGCGCACAGCTCGATCCGCTTCACGATCGGCCGTTTCACGACCGAGCAAGACATCGACTTCGCCGTCCAGCTGCTGAAGGACAAGGTTGGCAAGCTGCGCGAATTGTCGCCGCTGTGGGAGATGCACAAGGATGGCATCGACCTGAATTCGATCCAGTGGGCCGCTCACTAAGCGATTACCGAGCACCGGCCTTTACGCAATCAACGCATACGCATATTTAGGAGCACTACCATGGCTTACTCGGACAAAGTCCTCGACCACTACGAAAACCCGCGCAACGTCGGCTCGTTCGACAAGAACTCGGACGACGTCGGCACCGGTATGGTCGGCGCACCGGCCTGCGGCGACGTGATGAAGCTGCAGATCAAGGTCAACGAAGCCGGCGTCATCGAAGACGCCAAGTTCAAGACCTACGGCTGCGGTTCGGCGATCGCCTCGAGCTCGCTGGTGACCGAATGGGTCAAGGGCAAGTCGCTGGACGAAGCGCTGTCCATCAAGAACACCCAGATCGCCGAAGAGCTGGCGCTGCCGCCGGTGAAGATCCACTGCTCGATCCTGGCGGAAGACGCGATCAAGGCCGCCGTCGCCGACTACAAGCACAAGCACGCCGCCGAAGAAAAAGCAGCGTAAGGACCTCGCAAACCTACTGCGCGTTGCAGGTTCGGTTTGCGATGCTCGCTGTACTACTCGTACAGCTGCGCTTCTCTACCAAACCTGCGGCCGCTCGCTACGGTTTTCGAGGCCCTTATTGCAGTACTAATGTTGTATTAAGTATTTTGTAAGCAAGCTGGAGATTTGACATGGCAGTGACTCTCACCGAAAAAGCCGCGAAACATATCAATCGCTACCTCGAGCGCCGGGGCAAGGGAGTCGGCTTGCGTTTCGGCGTGCGCACCACCGGCTGCTCCGGCCTGGCCTACAAGCTGGAATACGTCGACGAGGCGGCGAATGAAGACAACGTGTTCGAATCGCACGGCGTGAAGGTCTTCGTCGACCCCAAGAGCCTGCCCTACATCGACGGCACCGAACTCGATTTCGCCCGCGAAGGCCTGAACGAAGGTTTCCGCTTCAACAACCCGAACGTCAAGGACAACTGCGGCTGCGGCGAAAGCTTCCGCATCTGACGCGGGCCGATCGTATCGACATGCAGAATCACTTCGAGCTGTTCCAGCTGCCCGCCAGGTTCGACATCGACATGAACGCCCTGGACAGCGCCTACCGCGAAGTCCAGGGCCGGGTGCACCCGGACCGCTTCGTCAACGCTTCCGACGCCGAAAAGCGCGTCGCGATGCAATGGGCGACGCGCGCCAACGAGGCCTATCAAACGCTGCGCAATCCGCAAAAGCGCGCCCAGTACCTCTGCGAGATCAACGGCGTCGACCTGCAGACCGAGTCCAACACGGCCATGCCGATGGACTTCCTGATGGAGCAGATGGAGCTGCGCGAGGCGCTCGACGATGCGCGCTCCGACAAGGACGCGGCGGCGCTGGACGCGATCGACGCGCGCTTGCGCAGCGAGCGCAAGAGCCGCCTGGCCCAGGTCGGCCAGCTGCTCGACGCCGGCGACTTTCAGCAGGCCGCGCAGGGCGTGCGCGCGCTGATGTTCCTGGAGCGCTTCGGCGACGACGTGCAGCGCGCCTTCGAAGCGCTGGAGAGCTGAGGCGCGAGCACACAAGATGACATGAATTCCCTAGGGTGGGCATTCGGGCCGCGGCCTCGAATGCCCACCCTAAGTAATTTTCGAACCATATCGAATAATAAAACCAGGTAACACGACCATGGCATTACTGCAGATTTCCGAACCCGGCATGTCGACCGCGCCGCACCAGCACCGGCTGGCGGTGGGCATCGACCTGGGCACCACCAATTCGCTCGTCGCGACGGTGCGCCACTCGATCCCCGAAGTCCTGAGCGACGAGGATGGCCGCGCGCTGTTGCCATCGGTCGTGCGGTATTTGCCGAACGGCCACGCCAACATCGGCTACAAGGCGATGGCGGCGCGCACCACGGACCCGAAGAACACCATCGTCTCGGTCAAGCGCTTCATGGGCCGCGGCCTGAAGGACATCGCCCACGCCGAAAACCTGCCGTATGACTTCGTCGATGGTGGCCGCGAAGGCGGTCACGGCATGGTGCAGCTGAAAACCGTGGCCGGCGTGAAAAGCCCGGTCGAGGTCTCGGCCCAGATCCTGGCCACGCTGCGCCAGACCGCCGAGGATGCGCTTGGCGACGAGCTGGTCGGCGCCGTGATCACCGTCCCGGCCTACTTCGACGATGCCCAGCGCCAGGCGACCAAGGACGCGGCCCAGCTGGCCGGCCTGAACGTGCTGCGCCTGCTGTCCGAGCCGACCGCCGCGGCCATCGCCTACGGCCTGGATAACGGCCAGGAAGGTGTGTTCGCCGTGTACGACCTGGGCGGCGGCACCTTCGACATCTCCATCCTGAAGCTCTCGAAAGGCGTGTTCGAAGTGCTGTCCACCGGCGGCGACTCGGCCCTGGGCGGCGACGACTTCGACCAGCGCCTGTTCTGCCACATCACGCAGCAGGCCGGTCTCGCGCCGCTGTCGGACGTCGACACCGCGACGCTGATGGTCAAGGCGCGCCAGGCCAAGGAACTGCTGTCGACCAACGAGGAAACCACGGTCGAGGCGATCCTGAAGTCGGGCGAGCTGGTGCAGGTCACCATCTCGGCCAGGACCTTCGCCGAGATCACCCAGAACCTGGTCGCCAAGACCATGAACGCCGTGCGCAAGGCCATGCGCGACGCCAGCGTGACGGTCGAAGACGTCGACGGCGTGGTGCTGGTCGGCGGCGCGACGCGCATGCCGCACATCCGCCGCGCGGTCGGCGACTTCTTCCACACCATCCCGCACGCCAACATCGACCCGGACAAGGTCGTGGCGCTGGGCGCCGCGATCCAGGCCAACCTCCTGGCCGGCAACCGCGCCGCCGGCGACGACTGGCTGCTGCTGGACGTGATCCCGCTGTCGCTCGGCATCGAGACGATGGGCGGCCTGGTCGAGAAGATCATCCCGCGCAATTCGACGATTCCCTGCGCGCGCGCACAGGAGTTCACCACCTTCAAGGATGGCCAGACCGCGCTGGCCGTGCACGTGGTGCAGGGCGAGCGCGAGCTGGTGTCGGACTGCCGTTCGCTGGCGCGCTTCGAGCTGCGCGGCATCCCGCCGATGGCGGCCGGCGCGGCGCGCATCCGCGTCACCTACCAGGTCGACGCCGACGGCCTGCTGTCGGTGTCGGCGCGCGAGACGCGCTCGGGGGTGGAAGCGTCGATCACGGTCAAGCCGTCCTACGGCCTGGGCGACGACGAGGTCGCGCGCATGCTGCAGGACTCGTACAATTCGGCCTCGATCGACATGGCGGCGCGCGCGCTGCGCGAAGAGCAGGTCGAGGGCGAGCGCATCCTGCTGGCCACGCAGTCGGCGCTCGACCTTGATGCCGACCTGCTCAGCGGCGAGGAACAGGACGCGATCGCCAAGCTGGTGCACGCGGTGCGCGATGCGATGATGCGCGCGAACGACCAGGACATCGAGGCCGGTACGCGCCAGAACGCGCTGCACGACGCAGTCCAGGACCTGGCGCGCGGCACCGAGCAATTCGCAGCGCGCCGCATGGACAAGAGCGTGCGCAAGGCGCTGGCGGGCAAGGCGCTCGACCAGGTATGAAAGACCATGTCATCCCGGCTGCGCCGTGATGACGGCAAAAATAAAATAGAAGAGGTAAAGAAGTGCCACAAATCGTCATCCTGCCCCATCCCATGTTCTGCCCCGACGGCGCCGTGCTCGAAGGCACGCGCGGCAAGTCCATCTGCGACACGCTGCTCGAGAACGACATCGAGATCGAACACGCCTGCGACCGCGTGTGCGCCTGCACCACCTGCCACGTGGTCGTGCGCGAAGGCTTCGATTCGCTCAACGAGCCGCAGGAACAGGAAGAGGACATGCTCGACAAGGCCTGGGGCCTGGAGCCGAACTCGCGCCTGTCCTGCCAGGCCATCATCGCCGACGAAGACCTCGTCGTCGAGATCCCGAAATACACCATCAACCACGCGGCCGAGAACCACTGAGTGCCGCTGAGTGCGCGTCATGAAACAAGCTGACAAGGGCGCGGGCAAGAAGCCGGCGCCGACCATCTACGAACTGGCGCCGGAAATCAAGCCGGGCCAGTCGATCGAGCTGCTCAAGGAGCTGCACATCCTCACGCGCGACGGCAAGCTGAACCAGGACAGCCGGCGCAAGCTCAAGCAGGTGTATCACCTGGTGCAGTTCATCGAGCCGCTGCTCAAGGATGCGCAAGCCCAAAAGAACGCCGACGCGGGACCGGTGTCCGTGGTCGACCACGGCGCCGGCAAGTCCTATCTCGGCTTCATCCTGTACGACCTGTTCTTCAAGGACAAGCCGCAGGGCGAGCAGGGCCATATCTACGGCATCGAGACGCGCGAGGAACTGGTGCAGAAGTCGGCCGCGCTGGCCGATCGCCTCGGCTTCGGCGAGGGCATGTCCTTCCTGAATCTGTCGGTGGCCGAATCGACCGGGTCCGACCAGCTGCCGCCCTCGATCGACGTGGTCACCGCGCTGCACGCCTGTAACACCGCGACCGACGACGCGATCGACTTCGCGCTCAAGAAGCATGCGAAACACATCGTGCTGGTGCCGTGCTGCCAGGCCGAGATCGCCACGGTGCTGCGCAAGAACAAGGGCAAGGACCTGGGCCGCAGCGTGCTGACGGAAATCTGGCGCCACCCGATCCATACGCGCGAGTTCGGCAGCCAGATCACCAACGTGCTGCGCTGCCTGCAGCTGGAAGCGCACGGCTACCAGGTCACGGTGACCGAACTGGTGGGCTGGGAGCACTCGATGAAGAACGAACTGATCATCGCCACCTATAAAAACCTGCCGCGCCGCCGGCCCGCCGAGCGCCTGCAGGAGGTCATGGCGGAGCTGGGGCTGGAAGAGATGGCCGGCCGCTTCTATACTGACGCATCCACCGCGGCAAGCGCCGCATTCGCCACCACCGATTGAGAACGACGAGACCATGAGCGACCAAACCCAGCGCTGGATCGACCTGCGCAGCGACACCGTGACCCAACCGTCTGAAGCGATGCGCGCCGCCATGGCGGCCGCCCCGGTCGGCGACGACGTCTACGGCGACGACCCGACCGTCAATCGCCTGCAGGACGTGGCCGCCGAGCTGTTCGGCCATGAGGCCGGCCTGTTCGCACCGAGCGGCACGCAGACCAACCTGATCGCGCTGATGACGCACTGCGGCCGCGGCGACGAGTACCTGGTCGGCCAGGAAGCGCACACCTACAAGTACGAGGGTGGCGGCGCCGCGGTGCTGGGCAGCATCCAGCCGCAGCCGATCGCCAACCAGCCGGACGGTTCGATCGCGGTCGAGGACATCGCCGCCTACATCAAGCCGGACGACATGCACTTCGCGCGCTCGCGCCTGCTCGCGCTCGAGAACACCATCGGCGGCCGTGTGCTGCCGCGCGACTACGTGATAGCCGCGACCGACTTCGCGCACGGAAAAGGCCTGGCCACCCACCTCGACGGCGCACGCGTGTGCAACGCCGCCGTCAGGCAGGGCGTCAGCCTGCGCGAGATCGTGGCCGGTTTCGACACGGTGTCGGTGTGCCTGTCCAAGGGCCTGGGTACGCCGGTCGGCTCGGTGCTGCTCGGCCCGAAGGCCTTCATCGAACAGGGCAAGCGCTGGCGCAAGATGCTGGGCGGCGGCATGCGCCAGGCCGGCGTCATCGCCGCGGCCGGCCTGTACGCGCTCGAGCACAACGTCGAGCGCCTGGCCGACGACCATGCCAACGCGCTGGCGCTGTCCGAGGGCCTGGCCCAGATCGAGGGCTTGAGCGTCACGACGCCGCAGACCAACATCTTCTACGTCGACATGCCGCCGGCCGCCTGCGCGCCGCTGTCCGCAGCGCTGGCGCGCCAGGGCATCCGCGCTTCGATCGGCCCGCATACGCGCCTGGTGACCCACCTGGACGTGAGCGCAGAAGACGTGCAGAAGGTGATCCAGGCCTTCAAGGCCTTCTTCCAGGACTGGCGCGCTTGATGACGGACGTGTCGCAGAAGGACGGCGAAGGCATTCGCCTGGCCAAGCGCGTGGCCGAAGTCGCGGGCTGTTCGCGCGCCGAGGCCGAGCGCTACATCGCCGGCGGCTGGGTCAGCGTCGACGGCGGCGTGGTCGAGGACCCGGCTTCGCGCGTGACGCCCGCGCAGGCGGTCGCGCTGCTGCCGGGCGCCGAACCCTCCGAGCCGCTGCCGGCCACGATCCTGCTGCACAAGCCGGCCGGCGTCGATGCCGCCGGTCTGCTGGCATTGATCGCGCCCGAGACGCAAGCGGCGCCGGGCCAGCGTTTCCTGCGCCGTCACCTGGCCAAGCTCGACCCGGTCACGCCGCTCGACAAGGCAGCCAGCGGCCTGGTCGTGCTGAGCCAGGACTGGCGCATCGTGCGCAAGCTGGTGCAGGACGCCGATCGCATCGAGCACGAGTACGTGGCAGAGGTCAGCGGCGCCATCGCGGACAACGGCCTGTCGCGCCTGAACATGGGCGGCGCCTATCCGCTCAAGGCCAGCTGGCAGAGCGAAGGGCGCTTGCGCTTCGCCGGCAAGGGCGTCGACGCGGCGCGCATCCTCGACCTGTGCGCGGGCGTGGGCTTGACGGTGACCTCGCTGCGCCGCCTGCGCATCGGCCGTGTCGCGCTGGCCGGCATGCCGGCGGGGCGCTGGCGCTTCCTCGGCGAACACGAAAAGTTCTGACCCGGCGCGTTTCGTCACGCCGGCCCGGGCGCCGGTCACACGGCCGCGCCAAGGCGCGCCAGCCGTTCTAGAATGGCCGTGTCATCCACTCGGCCATGCGCCAGGCGCGCCTTCCCATATGCATTCGACCACCCGTCGCCACATCCTGCTTGCGCTGGCTGCGCTGCCGTTCGACGGCGCCATCGCCGCTAGCGTACAAAATGCCGTCGATACTGCGGATGGCGGCTTTGCCGCGCTGGAGCGTGAGTTCGGGGGCGAACTCGGCGTTGCAGCCATCGACGGCGCCAGCGGCCGCACCATCGGCTACCGGCAGGACCGGCGCTTCCCGATGTGCAGCACTTTCAAGACCGTGCTGGTGGCCGCGATCCTCGCGTGCGCCGAGCGTGAGCCGGGTCTGCTCGAGCGGCAGGTCGCGCTGCCGAAACAGGTGTTCGTGAACTACTCGCCGGTGACCGGCAAGCACGCGGGCGGCGCGCTGTCGGTGGCCGAGCTGTGCGCTGCAGCGCTGCAGTACAGCGACAACACGGCGGCCAACGCGCTGCTGCGCGAAGTGAACGGACCGGCGGCACTGACGCGTTACGCGCGCACGCTGGGCGATACCGACTTTCGCCTGGACCGCTGGGAAACCGAGCTGAACTCGGCCATCCCTGGCGACCCGCGCGACACCACCACGCCGCTGGCGATGGCGCGCACGCTGCGCACGCTGCTGCTGGGCGATGGCCTGGCGCCTGACGCGCAGGCGCGCCTGCGCGCGTGGATGCTGGGGAACACCACCGGCAAGGACCGCATCCGCGCCGCCGCGCCGGCCGGCTGGAAAGTCGCCGACAAGACCGGCACCGGCAGCTACGGCAGCGCCGGCGACATCGCCGTGCTGTTTCCGCCGCAGCGCGCGCCGGTCGTGCTGGCCATCTACACCCGCCGGGCCGCCAAGGACGCCCAGGGCCGCAGCGACATCATCGCGCGCGCGGCGCGCATCGCGCTGGAGGGGCTCGGACTCAGGCCGCCGGCTTGAGCGGCTCCGCTTCGGCGGCCGGCGCGCGCCTGGCCGGCAGCGCTACCACGCGCGTGCCGGCCAGCCGGTCGTGCAGGAACTGGCGGTCGCGGTCGAACAGGGCGGTCAGCGCCCAGGCCAGCACGCCTAGGCCGAGCACCAGCCCATTCGAGACCTTGTCGTGCAGGCCGAGCAGGACGTTGAGCTCGTGCGCCGGCAAGATCCAGCCCCAGGCCAGCAGATAGCGCACGACCGCATTGCGCAGCGGGACGCGCGCATACGGCTGCGCGCTTGCGCCCGCGCGCGTGACGCACATGCGCCAGGTTTTCATCGCCAGCGTGTGCCCGCTGGCGGTCCAGTTGTAGACGAAGTAGGCGCCGGTGGCCAGGAACAGCACGACCTTCAGGCCGAACAGGGCGATCGGCGCATGGCTGTTCCGGGTGAGCAGCATCCACAGCGCGGCCGCGAGCACGTTCACCGCCAGCACCAGGAACACTTCGTAGACCAGGGCGATCAGGCGGCGCTTGATGCTTGGCGTACTTGCGGTGCTGGCGGTGCTGGCGCTCATCGCGGCCTCGTTGGTGGAAGGTCAGGCGTTGTTCGGTGTGATGCCCCAGTTCTCCGGCACCCGCTTTTCCGGCGCCGGTGCGGGCTGGGCGGGCGGCGCGGCGGACGGCGGCACTGCCGGCGCGGGCTGCGGCGTGATGGCCGGCGTCGTGCTCTGCAGCGCGCCCGGCGCTACGCAGGGCGGCGTGGCGGACATGGTATTGCGCACGGTGCCGGCGGGGCAGGAGGTGGCGCCACGGCCGAGTGGAGCCGTGATCTTGCCGTCGGCCTGCGACGGCACCACCGCCGGCGCCTTGCGCCCGGTTGCCGAGGCCGCCAGCTTCTTCTTCTGGTCGTCGGGCAGTTGCTGGTAGCTCTCCCAGGTCGCGGTCTTCTGGTCCGGGGCGATCTTGCGGGTGCGGTTGTAGGTCTCGCGCGCCAGTTCGCGCTGCTCGGGCGTGAGCCTGGCCCATTCACGCATGCGCGCGTGCACGCGTTCCTGCTCTTCCGGCGTCATGTTGGCAAAGCGGTTGGCCAGCTGCAGCCATTTCTGCTTGCGCACGCCATCCATCTGGTCCCACTCGCCCTGCAAGGGTTGCAGCGCCAGCTGCTGGGCCGGGGTGAGGGCGCGCCACAGCGGCTTGTCGCCGCCTTTGTCGCCCTTGCGCGCGGGCGCGCCGGGCTTGCCCGCTTGCGCCGCGTTTGCAGGCGCGGCGCCGGCCTGGACGGCGCCGGCCGAGGCAGGCTTGCCGGGCGCGGCGCCGCTCTCCTGGCGGTCGCATCCCGACAGCAGGCCGGCCAGCGCCAGCATCACCCCGGCCGCCGCGATGGCGGCCGCACCGGCAACGTTACGCTTGTGTACCGTCATCCTTTACTGGGCGCGCTGTGGCGGCTGTTGTTGCTGTTGTTGGGCCAGGTAAGCGTTGAAGCCGTGGTCGGTATAGGCGGTCAGCGGCAGGTTGTCGGACAGCACGGCGGCGTCCAGCTCGGCCAGTTCCGCCGTGCGCTGTTCGCGTTCGTTCTGGTACACGCCGACCAGGCCGACCACCATGGCCAGCAGCGGCGCCGCAACGGCGGCGCGCATGGCCCACGGCAGGGCCAGCGCCGAGCGCAGGTCGAAACGCGGTTCACGCACCGGCTTGCGCTGCGGCTGCTGTACCGTGGCGGTGCGCGGCGCATCGGCGCGAGCGGCGTCCGGCCGCTTGCGCGCGATGGCGGCGGCGCGCGCGGCGGCCAGGCGGTCCGTCGTCGATGCCGGCAGGTTTTCGAGGTTCTGGTTCAGCGCATGGCGGATCTTGTACGCCAGGTTGATGTCGTCGGTATTCATAGTTTAATTCCCTTGGCCTCGAGCGCTTTTTGAAGGGCATGCGTAGCGCGAGAGCAGTGTGTCTTCACGCTGCCCTCGGAGCATCCCATTGCTTCAGCCGTTTCGGCCACGTCCATGTCTTGCCAGTAACGCATGAGGAAGGCTTCCCGTTGACGCGCCGGGAGTTTTTGTATCTCGTCGTCGATCAGGCGCAGGGTTTGTGCGCGTTCGACCTGGTCTGCGCTCGACTCGGCCGCGGCGCTGCCTTCCTCGGCCTCGTAGGAGCCGAGTATATCAAAGTCCTCGTCGTCGTCGTCCCGGCGACCGAGGTTGCCGAAGAGGCTGACCCAGGTGTTGCGTACCTTCTCGCGGCGGAAATAATCGAGGATCGTGGTCTGCAGGATGCGCTGGAACAGCATCGGCAACTCGGCCAACGGCTTGTCGCCGTATTTCTCGGCCAGCTTGATCATCGCGTCCTGAACGATGTCGAGCGCTGCTTCGTCCTTGCGGACTGCGTACGCCGCCTGCTTGAAGGCGCGCCGCTCGACACTCTCGAGGAAGTCGTTGAGTTCTTTGTCAGTGGCCATGCGATGAAGTGGTCGCCACCGGTGCGTTGCCTGTGGCTGTTGGAAAACTTTCGAATCCTAGCAAAAAATATGGATGACCGCACGGATAACAGGCAGGTGGCGTGCTCGGCTCTGCCGGGCGGGGATTAATCGCTTGATAACGAAGCGGCGCTTTCGTTAGAATATTTTTATCGAACAATTAACAGGGGCGCCCATGCTACGCATTCTCGGAAAGGCAAGTTCGATCAACGTGCGCAAGGTCTTGTGGACCTGTACGGAACTGGCGCTGCCGTTCGAACGCGAGGACTGGGGCGCCGGCTTCCAGCCGACGCACACGCCGTCGTTCCTGGCCCTCAACCCGAACGCCATGGTACCCGTGATCGTCGATGGCGACATCGTGCTCGGCCTGTCGCTCAACCGCTGGCTGATGACCCCGACCGAACGCCCGGACTATCCCGCGCTGCGCGCTTACGCCGAGCGCCTGCGCCAGCGCCCGGGATGCGTGGCGTTTTGCCTGAACGGCATGGCCTGATGCAGCGCCGCCGCGTCTTCTGCACCAAAATGGGATTTGGATTTTTTTAGCTTGACCAGAATGGTGCGACGCAGTATGGTATGGAACGCTTTGCAACCCCGAAGCTCAGGTCAGGTCCGAGTCGGCACACAACGCCATTCGCGACATGACGCGCTTTCACATGTAGGCAGTTTGCTCCAACCCGCGCCACAAGCGCGAGAGACACGCAATTGCGCACACCGTGACTCACGCCAAACGACTTTGCGCCCAGCGCCGGTTCGTAAGCCATCTGCCGATGGCCCAAAGATCGACGTGACCGCAATACAAAGGGGATGCATGAGCACTGTTGCGTGATACGTGCCTCGCTAGGGCCGAGCATCCGATCAATCTCCCTCTGGGTCTTGAAAGGAAAACGTATCATGAGCAGTCCCAATGCCAATGAGGCAGCCATCACCGGCGCCGAGATATTGGTCCGTTGTCTCGCAGAAGAGAACGTCAAGCACGTCTTCGGTTATCCGGGCGGCGCCGTCCTCTACATCTACGACGCGATCTTCAAGCAAGAAAAATTCCAGCACATCCTGGTCCGTCACGAGCAAGCCGCCGTGCACGCGGCCGACGCGTACTCGCGCAGCTCGCACGAAGTCGGCGTGGCCATCGTCACGTCCGGTCCGGGCGTCACCAATGCCGTCACCGGCCTGTCGACCGCATACATGGATTCGATCCCGATGGTCGTGATTTCCGGCCAGGTGCCGACCCATGCGATCGGCCAGGACGCCTTCCAGGAATGCGACACGGTCGGCATCACGCGCCCGGTGGTCAAGCACAACTTCCTGGTCAAGGACGTGCGCGAGCTGGCCGAGACCGTCAAGAAAGCCTTCTTCATCGCACGCACCGGCCGTCCCGGTCCGGTGCTGGTCGACATCCCCAAGGACGTCAGCATGCAGAAGGCCTTGTACGCGTATCCGAAAGAGATCGAGATGCGCTCGTACAAGCCGGTCGACAAGGGCCACGCCGGCCAGATCCGCAAGGCCGTGCAACTGCTGCTGTCCGCCGAGCGCCCGATGATCTACGCGGGCGGCGGCGTGATCCTGGCCAATGCAGCGAACGAACTGAATCGCCTGGTCGACAAGCTCGGCTTCCCCATCACCAACACGCTGATGGGCCTGGGCGCCTACCGCGCTTCCAGCGGCCACTTCGTCGGCATGCCGGGCATGCACGGCACCTACGAAGCCAACATGGCGATGCAGCACTGCGACGTCCTGATCGCGATCGGCGCCCGTTTCGACGACCGCGTGATCGGCAACCCGAAGCACTTCGCCACCAACCCGCGCAAGATCATCCACATCGACATCGACCCCTCGTCGATCAGCAAGCGCGTGAAGGTCGACATCCCGATCGTCGGCAACGTCAAGGACGTGCTGGTCGAAATGCTGTCGCAGCTGGATGCGGCCGAGCAGAGCGCCGGCGCCGCCAGGCCGAACACGCAGGCCCTGCAGGGGTGGTGGAAGCAGATCGGCGACTGGCGCGCGCGAGAGTGCCTGAAGTACACGCCGTCGAACGAAGTCATCAAGCCGCAGTCGGTGGTCGAGACGCTGTGGCGGGTCACCGGCGGCGACGCCTTCGTCACCTCCGACGTCGGCCAGCACCAGATGTGGGCGGCGCAGTACTACCCGTTCAATCTGCCGCGCCGCTGGATCAATTCCGGTGGCCTGGGCACGATGGGCGTCGGCCTGCCGTACGCGATGGGCGTGCAGATGGCCAACCCGGACGCCACGGTCGCCTGCGTCACCGGCGAAGGCTCGATCCAGATGAACATCCAGGAGCTTGCCACCTGCAAGCAGTACCACCTGACGCCGAAGATCATCCTGCTCAACAACCGCTTCCTGGGCATGGTGCGCCAGTGGCAGCAGCTCGACTACAACTCGCGCTATTCCGAGTCGTACATGGATTCGCTGCCGGACTTCGAAAAGCTGGCCGAAGCCTACGGCCACGTCGGCATGCGCATCGAGAAGCCGGGCGACGTCGAGGGCGCCATGCGCGAGGCGTTCGCCATGAAGGACCGTCTGGTGCTGATGAACTTCATCACCGACCGCAGCGAGAACGTGTGGCCGATGGTCAAGACCGGCAAAGGCCTGTCGGAAATGCTGCTCAGCTCGGAGGACCTGTGATGCGACACATCATTTCCGTCCTGCTGGAAAACGAAGCCGGCGCCTTGTCGCGCGTGGTCGGGCTGTTCTCGGCGCGCGGCTACAACATCGAGACGCTGACGGTCGCGCCGACCGAAGACGCGACGCTGTCGCGCATGACGATCGTGACGACCGGCTCGGACGACATCATCGAGCAGATCACCAAGCACCTGAATCGCCTGATCGAAGTGGTGAAGGTGGTCGACCTGACCGAGGGCCAGCACATCGAGCGCGAGCTCATGCTGATCAAGGTGAGGGCGGTCGGCAAGGAGCGCGAAGAAATGAAGCGCACCGCCGACATCTTCCGAGGCCGCATCATCGACGTGACCGAGAAGACCTACACGATCGAGCTGACCGGGGCGAAATCCAAGCTGGACGCCTTCATCGATTCGATCGACCGCGCCGCCATCCTCGAGACCGTCCGTACCGGCGGCTCGGGCATCGGCCGCGGCGAGCGCATCCTCAAGGTCTAAGCTGCGTCTGAACCGCGTCCGGGCTGCCGCCGGCGGCCTCGAAAAATCAAATAAACGATATATATAAAGCACAGGATTGAACATGAAAGTTTTCTACGACAAAGACTGCGACCTCTCCCTCATCAAAGGCAAGAACGTCGCCATCATCGGCTACGGCTCGCAAGGGCACGCGCACGCGCAGAACCTGACCGAATCCGGCGTCAACGTGACCGTCGGCCTGCGCCGCGGCGGCGCGTCCTGGGGCAAAGTCGAACAGGCCGGCTTGAAAGTCGCCGAGGTCGACGAGGCGGTCAAGTCGGCCGACGTCGTCATGATCCTGCTGCCGGACGAGAACATCGCCGAGGTCTACAAGAACAACGTCGAGCCGAACATCAAGCAGGGCGCCGTGCTGGCCTTCGCCCACGGCTTCAACGTCCACTACGGCCAGGTGGTGCCGCGCGCCGACCTCGACGTGATCATGGTCGCGCCGAAAGCGCCGGGCCACACCGTGCGCGGCACCTACCGCCAGGGTGGCGGCGTGCCGCACCTGGTTGCGGTCTACCAGGACAAGTCCGGCGCGGCGCGCGACATCGCGCTGTCGTACGCGATGGCCAATGGCGGCGGCAAGGCCGGCATCATCGAGACCAACTTCCGCGAAGAGACCGAGACCGACCTGTTCGGCGAGCAGGCCGTGCTGTGCGGCGGCACCGTCGAGCTGATCAAGGCCGGCTTCGAGACGCTGGTGGAAGCCGGCTACGCGCCGGAGATGGCCTACTTCGAATGCCTGCACGAACTGAAGCTGATCGTCGACCTGATCTACGAAGGCGGCATCGCCAACATGAACTACTCGATCTCGAACAACGCGGAATACGGCGAATACGTCACCGGCGTGCGCATCGTTACCGACGAGACCAAGAAGGCGATGAAGCAGTGCCTGAAGGACATCCAGACCGGCGAATACGCCAAGAGCTTCATCCTCGAGAACAAGGCCGGCGCCCCGACCCTTATCTCGCGCCGCCGCCTCACCGCCGAGCACCAGATCGAGCAGGTCGGCAGCAAGCTGCGCGCGATGATGCCGTGGATTGCGAAGAACAAGCTGGTCGACCAGTCGAAGAACTGATCGTCCGGTAGCAAAACCCCCGGGTCGCGGCATCCCCGCGGCCTTTTTCATGTCCGCCGCATTCGTCGGCGCATCATTTTTGGCAAAAACTTGTCGCCCCGTATTTACGTTGTATTTATAATGGGTAACAGCAGTCCTGCCATTCCGGCCCGCGACTGCGCTAGCCTGGGGACGACGACGATGAACAAGTGGATGACGGCAGCCTGCATGGGCCTGCTATTTTCGGCGCAGCACGCGATGGCCGCCGATTCGACCGGCTGCGAAGGCGGCGGTTTTACGGTACTGGGCAAAGCGAGCGGCCAGAGCGCCAGCCTGGCGCCAGGCAGTGTCGCCTCGGTGTTTCGCGTGCAGGGACGCTACGTCCAGTTCGACGTCGACGCGGCGACGTTCGGGGTGCTGAACTACACGCTGACCGGCGCGCCGAACGCGCTCGACATCACCGGCGGGCGCGCCACCCCGGTGTTCGAGAGCAAGATGCCGGACCACCGCGGCGTCGTGCTGGACGGCGCCGTCAGCCTCCAGCTGAGCACGGCGGGCGACGTCGTCCTGACCCGCAGCGGCCCCGGCGTCACTATGAAGATCCAGGCCAAGGATTGCGCCAATGGCGGGCTGTTCCAGATGGAAGTGGCGCGCGCCGACGACACCAAGACGGTCTTCACGCACAAGCTGGCGCAAAGCGCGTTTTATTTCGATAACCGCGCCTTCCGCGACCGCGAAGGTGACAGCGTGGCGTACAAGGACACGACGCTGAAAGTGGCGCCGCGCATCAACTTCGGCAACGATTACTCGGCCAGATTCGTCGGCCGCGACAGCCCGCAATTCGCCGACCGCATCGCCGAGCCGCGCTGCAGCAACGACATCCTGACCCGCACCGGCACGCTCAGCCGCGTCCAGCATTGCGGCGGCGTTTCGCAGTGGGCCGTGGCCAGCGGCGGGCGCATGGGCCAGGTGATGGGCGAGGATGCGACCGAGGTCGCGCCGCCGGCAACCGTCTGCGAGCACAAGTGCCAGGCGCAGAACCAGACCCGCGGCGCGGCCACGGTGCTGGGCTTCCCGTTCCCGGTCGCCGACGCCGACCGCCTCAAGCCGCGCCTGCCGCAGTAAGCGGCTGCCGGCAAAAAGGGTCGCAGGACAAGGGCATGTTTGTGGAGTGATTGCATCCGAGTGCAACCATTTGCAATATTCCATTACAACAAGCCCGCGTCCATACGAAACCCGGTATCGTTCTCCTGACCCGGCACACCGCCGACCCGTACAAGGAGAACCACGATGTCCTGCAAGAAGCTGATCCTGCTGTCCGCGCTCACGCTCGCCTTCGGCCTGCAAGCCGGCGCCCGGGCCCAGGCCCCTGCCACGCACGCGACCGGCGCGGCCACGAGCGTTGCGGCGACCTCCGGTACGCTCGTGATCGTGCCGGCCTTCGGCGAAGTCAAGCGTGCCAACGACGAAGCCACGCTTTCCTTCAGCGTCGAGGAGCAGGACAAGGACCGCGCCGCCGCGACCGCGCGCGTCAATCAGAAGATAAAGCAGGGCACCGACATCCTGCGCCGCGCCGATGCGCAGGCCGAACTCAAGACCGTCAACTACACCACCTATCCGGTGTATCCGGAAATCCAGGACAGCCCGCGTCCTTTGAGCGCCCAGGAACAGGCGCAGCAGCAGGCGGCGCGCCGTACGCCGATCGGCTGGCGCGTGAGCCAGACGCTGGAGATGAAGACGCACAGCCTGGCCGCGCTGCCCAGGACCGTGGCCGCGGCGCAGAAGGTCCTCAACCTGAACGGCATCGACTACCACCTCAGCCCGGCGCTGGAAAAACAGGTCGACGACGAGCGCATCGCCGCGACCTACCGCAACCTGAACGAGCGCATCGCCTCGATCGCGCGCGCGATGGGGCGCAGCGTGAACGACGCCGTGATCGATACCGTCGACTTTGAGGGCAGCGGCAATTACGCCGGTCCCGAGGCGCGGCCGGCGGCGCCGATGATGCGCAGCCTGGCCAAGCAGATGGACGCCGACGTGCCGGAACCGAGTTTCGAACCGGGCGAGACCACGCTGCAGATGCGCCTGGTCGGCAAGGTCCGCTTCCGCTGACCGCCGTTCATCCATATCGATTCGCTAACACGCGGGTGCGGCCATATAATGGAGCCGTCCGCGCCGCGTGCGCTGCTACCCAATAACGAGTTCATGGCACCTCTCCCACGACGCAGAAAAAACGCCACCGCCAAGCCCAAGGGCTTTGCCCGTTTCCGACGCGTGCCGCGCAGCGCCGATGTCGCCCGCGAACGGCCGCGCCGCGGCATCTACCTGCTGCCCAACGCTTTCACCACGGCCGCGCTGTTCGGCGGCTTTTATGCGATCGTGATGGCGATGAACCAGCGCTTCGACCACGCCTGCTGGGCTGTGTTCATCGCGATGGTGCTCGACAGCCTGGATGGCCGCGTGGCGCGCCTGACCAACACCCAGTCCGAGTTCGGCGCCCAGTACGACAGCCTGTCCGACATGGTGTCCTTTGGCGCCGCGCCGGCGCTGGTCATCTACGAATGGTCGCTGCGCGGCCTCGGTAAGCTCGGCTGGATCGCCGCCTTCGTGTACTGCGCCGGCGCCGCGCTGCGCCTGGCGCGCTTCAACACCAACATCGAAGTGGTCGACAAGCGCTTCTTCCAGGGCTTGCCCAGCCCGGCCGCGGCGGCGCTGGTGGTCGGCCTGGTGATGTTCATGAGCGACCCCGACATCGCCATCGACGCCCGCAAGGTCGACTGGATCTCGTGGTGCATTGCCTTGTTCGCGGGCCTGACCATGGTCACCAACATCCCGTTCTACAGCTTCAAGGACGTCAACTTCCGCAAGTCGGTGCCGTTCATCGTGGTGTTCCTGATCGCGCTCGGACTGGCGCTGCTGGCGATCGCGCCGCAGGTGATCCTGTGGCCGCTGTTCGTGGTCTACGGCCTGTCCGGCTACCTGGTCTACGTCTGGCGCCTGGCCAAGGGCAAGCCGGTCAGCATCATCCAGACCGACGAAGAGCCGGTCGATCCGAGCGAGCGGCGCTGAGCTTCGGCAGCTGAAGGTCAGCTGCAAGCGTTCAGCCGCCGACCTTCAGCCGCCACGCCCGGCCTTGCGCGCGGCGCGCGCGCGTTCGGCGATGGCCTGGGCGGCCGCGAATTCGTCGGCGCGCTGTTGCGGCGTGAGATCCGCGCCGAGGCGGTTCATCAAATCGCTGCCCGGCGCGTACATGCTCGATAGCGCGTTGCCCGGTCCGGCCAGGTCCGACTCGATCAGGCCACGGGCCAGCATGTAGCGGTAAGCCAACGCCGGGTTTTTGTCGTTGAAGTCGGTGCCGTTGAAGTTGTCGGCCGCCCAGAACATCATCGCCATCACGTCGGTCCCGCTCTCCGCGGCTGCCGACAGCTGGGCGCGCGCCGTGGCTTTCCATTGCTTGACCAGCGGATCGTCGGGGCGAGTTGTGAGCGCGCTCTTGTCGCCGAACGGGCCTTGGCTGGCGAATTCGATGGCTGCGCCTTCCACCCCTGCCTTGGCAGCGATCGCCAGGTAATCCAGCCGGTTCAGGCGCTCGCGTTCGGTCATGCCTGCGCACAGCCTGGCATCGTGCCGTTTTTCCTCTGGGGTCATGCTGCGAAAGCCGGGCAGGGCGTCCGGCTTGCCATGTTTGACCTCATCCTCGTCGAAGACGATGCGGTCCCCGTTGGCGTTGAAGGTCGCGCAATCGGCGACGAGCCGATAGGCGCGGTAGGCGTCGTGCGGGTCGTGCGTGGCCAGCAGGCGGTCGATCTGCACGGTCAGCGGCGGCTCGTCGGGCGTGGGCGGAAACGGCGCCGGGGTGCGTGGCCCTGGCGGGGCGACGGGTGATGCCGCCGCAGCCGCTGTGCGCGGCGACACCGATGCCGGCGCGGGAGCCGCAAGGAGGGCGTCGTCGTTTGCCGTGATCTGCCGCCAGGCCAGCAGCCCCGCCACGGCCAGGCCGAGCGCGCCCAGCGCCAGCAGGATCGCCGGGCGGCGCGCATGCAAGCCCGGTGGGCGCTGGCCTCCGGGTTCAGTCACGTGCGGTTTTCCATTCCTGCGAACCGGCCGGTGTCTCGTGCTCCGGGCAGGTCAGGTGCGGCGAGACCTTGCCCAGTGTTTCGATGGTGTCGATGCTGACGTGGGTCGAGCGTTCGTTGATGCAGTAGGTGCCGTTGCCGGTGATGACCCGGGTGTGGCGCGTGCCGTCGCCGGTGTTGTTGACCAGTTCCTCGATCTTCGGCGCTTCCCACAGCTTCGGCGGCAGCATGGCGTGCGCCGCTTCCATGCCGCGCCGCATGCGCATCTGCGCACTGTCGGGCGGGGCGACGATGTAGGCATAGTTTTCCTTGCGCAGCGCCTTGTCGACGCTCCCGGCGGCGCGCAGCGCGCCTTGCAGCAGCGCGCCGCCGGCCACGCCGCCGTGCGCGCCGGCGGCGGGAGCAGGATCGGCGCCGGCAGCGTACGGCGCAGCATTCGGCGGCGCCGGCTCGACGGCGACAGGCGCCGGCAGCACGTGGATGGACTGGGGGTTGGCTGCCTCGCGCGCGGGCGCGGGCGCGCTGACGTGCGCGGGCGCGGGCCGCGGCAGGGCCGGTGCGCGCGGGCACAGGTCGATCCACTGGATGCCGGGCGGGTCGGCCTGTATGGGCGCCGGCAAGCGCCGCGTCATCTGCCAGCCGAGCAGCATCAGCACGTGCACCAGCGCCGTGAAGGCGAGGGCGGCGAGGCGGCGGTCGGATGGTGGGCGCAGCGCGGCATTCATCGAACCAGTATAAAACGCAATCGATCGCTGCCGTTCAAGATTTCGATGCATACATCTCGCGCGCCTGGCACGGCGCACTCGGGTGCGGGAGCAGGGGCGACCGCCCGGCTATACTCGGGCAATCGCTTTCACGGACCCGCTCGATGACTCGACGCCGCCTCGCCACTTTCCTGGGCGCCTGCCTGGGCGCTGCCCTGTTGGCCGGCGCGCTCGCCGCCTGTTCGCCGCTGACGCTGGTGAACGCCGTCTCGCCCGCCGGCGCGGCGCGCGCGACGGCGGCGATCCGGTACGCCGCCGGCGAGCGCCACATGCTCGACGTCTACACGCCGTCGGCGCGGTCCGATGCGGCGGCAGGCGGAGCGAAGCCCGTGATCGTCTTCTTCTACGGCGGCAACTGGGTCAGCGGCAAGCGCGAGGATTACGCCTTTGTCGGGCGGGCGCTGGCGGCGCGCGGCTTCGTGGTCGTCATCCCCGACTATCGCCTGTATCCGCAGGTGCGCTACCCGGACTTTTTAGTCGATGCGGCCCAGGCCGTGGCCTGGACCGAGCGCAGCATCGCGCAGTACGGCGGCGATCCGCAGCGGGTCTACCTGATGGGCCACAGCGCCGGCGCCTACAACGCGGCGATGCTGGCGCTGGACGGCCGCTGGCTCGGCCGCGAGGGCATCCATCCGGACAGCCTGCGCGGCTGGATCGGCCTGGCCGGCCCCTACGATTTCCTGCCGATCGAGAACCGCACCACGCGCCCGGTATTCGACTACCCGGACACGCCGCCCGACTCGCAGCCGGCCAGCCACGTCAGCCGCGCTGCGCCGCCGGCGCTCCTGATCGCGCCGCGCCACGACGACACCGTCGACCCGGTGCGCAACACCGGCGGCCTGGCGGCCAGGCTGCGCGCGGCCGGCGTGCCGGTCACCGAAGCGTATTACGACGGGGTGGGGCATGCGACGCTGGTGGCGTCGCTGTCGAATTCGCTGCGCCGCTTGGCGCCGACGCTGGACGCGGTCACCGCATTCATCCGGCGCGACCGGGCCGGCGGCAGCGCCGCGGCCAAGGTCAGCGATGGCGGAAACGGTCGTCGTACAGCGGATCCGGACCGTTGAGCATCTGGCGCACGATGCCGTCCTGGTCGAAGTGGACGCTCATCATCGAGTTCCACACGCCGGATTCCTTGTAGCGGTAGGACCAGACTTCGTAGTCGTGAAAGCGCACGCGCGAGATCTCGGCCGGGCGCCCGAACATGCGCAGGATCTCGTCCTTGGTGGTGTGGTCGACCTTCACCTTGGCGAAGCCGGCATTGGTCAGCGCCTGTTCGTAGGCGACCAGCCGGCCGTCCGGCCCGATCCGCGCCATCCACTGGAACTGGCCCATCGGCTGGCCGCGGTATTCGAGATCCTGGCCGCCGTCGGGCTCGCGGTAGACCTCGGTCGGTTGGCCGAGCTTGGCGAGCACTTCGGGCAGCGGGGCGCCGGCCGGCGGCGCTTCGCGAAACAGCGGGGCGCTGCAGGCTGCGAGCAGCACGGCCAGCGCCAGCGGCAGGGTGCGCGCCGCGGCGCGGCGCGCACAATCGATCGGATGCCTCATCGGGACTTCTCCTTGTTCTGGTGCGGGTGCGGACTCACGGACCCTTGAAGCGGTCGTCCAGCACCGGGTCGGGCGAATTGCCGGTGCGCGCGACTTCGCCACGCCCGTTCAGGTAGACGTTGAAGAACGAATTCCACAGGCCGTCCTGTTTGTACCTGTATGACCAGACCTCGAAACCGGTGGCGCGATCGGGCCCGATCTCGGCCGGGCGGCCGAAGTTGCGCAGCACGTCGTCCTTGTTCCATTGCGCGACCTGGATGCGCTCGAAGTTCTGGGTGGTCAGCACCTGTTCGTACGAGACCAGGTGGCCGTCGGCGCTCATCTTCGCCATGTGCTGGAACTGGCCCATCGGCTGGCCGCGGTATTCGAGCATCTGGCCACCGGCCGGATCGGGATAGACGGCGTCGGGCTTGCCGTAGCGTGCGGTCACCTGATCCAGCGTGGCGCCGACCGGCGCCGCGCGCCAGCTGGCGCAGCCGGACAATAGGGTCGTGGCCAGGGCGAGCGCCGCCAGCGTGGTTTTCTTGTTCAGTTTGTTCATCGGGTTCCTTGAGGCGTGCCAAATCGACATCGGCGCGTCCGTGAATTTTAGCCCAAGCCCAGGAAAGACTGGCTCCGCCACGCGTTTTCCCCTATACTTGCCCGTCTTGACTTATCGAAGTCAGGTTTTTCAACAACTCACGGTGCGTTGGGTTCCGACTCTTGCACCGCATGTGAAAGGCAATATCATGACCGTAGAAAACATCAACAAAGCCGCGATCATCGCGGACAACGCACGTGGCGACAAAGACACCGGTTCGCCGGAAGTGCAAGTTGCACTGCTGACCGCACGCATCAACGAGCTGAACGGCCACTTCAAGGAACACCAGAAGGACCACCACTCGCGTCGCGGCCTGATCATGATGGTCAACCGCCGCAAGAGCCTGCTGGCTTACCTGAAGCGCAAGGACCTGAACCGCTACCGCGACCTGATCGCCAAGCTCGGCCTGCGTAAGTAAGCAGATCTGGGCATTGCGCCAGTCCGCGTAAAACACGAAATGCCTGCGTCAGTCAGACTGCCGCGGGCATTTTTTGTATCTGCGGTTTTTGCTTTTTGGCAATATTGCTGTAGTGTGCAGCAAGGCGGCCGCGCCTAGCGGGCGTCCGTAATGAGGTGAACGACAGCTCCTGAAAACCTGTCGGCAAATAGAAAGGGACATCCCATGTTTAACAAAGTTACCAAAACCTTCCAGTACGGCCAGCACACCGTGACCCTGGAAACCGGCGAGATCGCGCGCCAGGCCTCCGGCGCCGTCCTGGTGTCGGTCGAAGACACCGTGGTCCTGGCCACCGTGGTCGCCAAGAAGGACGCCAAGCCGGGCCAGGACTTCTTCCCGCTGACCGTCGACTACATCGAGAAGTCGTACGCTGCCGGCAAGATCCCGGGCGGCTTCTTCAAGCGCGAAGGCCGTCCCTCCGAAAAAGAAACCCTGACCTCGCGCCTGATCGACCGTCCGATCCGCCCGCTGTTCCCGGAAGGCTACCTGAATGAAGTCCAGGTCATCATCCACGTGCTGTCGGTGAACCCGGAAATCGATCCGGACATCCCGTCGATGATCGGCGCCTCGGCCGCCCTGTGCGTGGCCGGCATCCCGTTCAACGGCCCGATCGGCGCCGCCCGCGTCGGCTACGCCAACGGCCAGTACATCCTGAATCCGACCACCACCCAGCTCAAGACCACCCAGATGGACCTGGTCGTCGCCGGTACCGAGCACGCCGTGCTGATGGTCGAATCCGAAGCTCAGCAGCTGTCGGAAGAAGTCATGCTGGGTGCGGTCGTCTACGGCCACGAGCAGATGAAGGCCGTGATCGACGCCATCCACGCGCTGGTGGAAGAGGGCGGCAAGCCGGAAGTCGAGTGGACCGCGCCGGCCAAGAACGAGGCGCTGATCGCGCAAGTGGCGCAGCTGGCCGAAGCCAAGGTGCGCGACGCCTACCAGACCCGCGAGAAATCGGCGCGCCAGCAGAAGCTGAAGTCGCTGTCCGGCGAAGTAATGGCCGCGCTGCAGGCGCAGGGCGTCGAGGCCGACGCCGCCGAGGTCGGCAACATCCTGTTCGACATGGAAGCCAAGATCGTCCGTTCGCAGATCCTCGATGGCGAGCCGCGCATCGACGGCCGCGACACCCGCACCGTGCGTCCGATCTCGATCCGTACCAGCGTCCTGCCGCGTACCCACGGCTCGGCCCTGTTCACCCGCGGCGAAACCCAGGCGCTGGTCATCGCCACCCTGGGCACCGGCCGCGACAGCCAGAAGATCGACGCGCTGATGGGCGAGTACACCGACGACTTCATGATGCACTACAACATGCCGCCGTTCGCCACCGGTGAAACCGGCCGCGTGGGCACGCCGAAGCGCCGCGAAATCGGCCACGGCCGCCTGGCCAAGCGCGCGCTGGTCGCCGCGCTGCCGTCGCCGGAAGAGTTCAGCTACTCGGTGCGCCTGGTCTCGGAAATCACCGAGTCGAACGGTTCCTCGTCGATGGCCTCGGTCTGCGGCGGCTGCCTGGCGCTGATGGACGCCGGCGTGCCGATGAAGGCGCACGTGGCCGGCATCGCCATGGGCCTGATCAAGGAAGGCGGCAAGTTCGCAGTCCTGACCGACATCCTGGGCGACGAAGACCACCTGGGCGACATGGACTTCAAGGTGGCCGGTACCACCGCCGGCATCACCGCCCTGCAGATGGACATCAAGATCCAGGGCATCACCAAGGAAATCATGCAGGTCGCGCTGGCGCAAGCCAAGGAAGCGCGCCAGCACATCCTGGGCGAAATGCAGAAGGCCGTGCCGACCGTGAAGACCGAGCTGTCGGACTTCGCACCGCGCCTGATCACCATCAAGATCAACCCGGAAAAGATCCGTGACGTGATCGGCAAGGGCGGCGCCGTCATCCGCGCGCTGACCGAAGAGACCGGCACCCAGATCGACATCACCGACGAAGGCATCGTGACCATCGCGTCGGTCGACGCCGCCGCCGGCCAGGAAGCCAAGCGCCGCATCGAAGAGCTGACCGCGTCGGTTGAAGTCGGCAAGACCTACGACGGCACCGTCCTGAAGCTGCTGGACTTCGGCGCCATCGTGCAAGTCATGCCGGGCAAGGACGGCCTGCTGCACATCAGCCAGATCGCCAACGAGCGCGTCAACGCCGTGTCGGACTACCTGAAGGAAGGCCAGCAAGTGCGCGTGAAGGTCCTCGAGACCGACGAGCGCGGCCGCCTGAAGCTGTCGATGAAGGCTGCGGATCCGGTGGAAGCGGCGGCGCAGTAATCGCTGCGCGAGCATCGCGCGCGCGTGAGCGTGCGCGAGCTTGATTAAAAAACCGCCAGTGCGTGAGCCTGGCGGTTTTTTGTTGGACACGACGATGTCAACTCAACGTCGAGCCTGTCGTGTGCGGTCGGTCGACTTGGCGGCCTACCGACCGAGCACATTCCTCATCAATATCTGTTCAAACCAAGTCGTTCAGGTTGCGCCCTTTTCGGCCATTTCACGTTGCAGCTTTGCGTGGTTGGCCAGGTACTCGGCATGCTGAGCTTCGGTACGTTTGGGTCCGAGTTGAATGAAAAGCTCGCGTAGTTTGTCGGCGGGCAAATCGGCGCCGTACGAAGGTGTACCCGGCTGCTGCCGCCAAGACTCGTGAAGGCTGCCGTTGTCGACGGCGTCAAAGCCCAACTCCTCGACGAGCGCCATCACTTTTTGCTTGGCTTCGGCGTCGTCGCCAGCGACCGGCAGGGCAATACGGCCGGCCGTGCCTTTAGCCAGTCCCTTGGTTCGAAGATGGTCAGCATAAATGTTGTTGAACACCTTCACTACCGGACGACCCAAGTGTTGCTGAACCCATTCGCTTTCGGTGAGGTCGCCGGCTTCCAGCTCCGGGATTTGGCCGTCGCGGATGATTGGGTAATAGTTGCTCGTGTCAATGACAGGCACATTGGCAGCGACGCCTGCAAACATGTCCTTCGGAAGCTCGGGAATGTTTTTGAGCGGAATAGTGACTACAAGAATGTCTCCATGACGGGCAGCCTCTTGGGCAGTCACAGCCTGCGCACCGGTTTGTTGTGCCACGTCCTTTAATGTGTCTGGCCCGCGCGAATTGGCGATATACACCGAGTGTCCCAGGCTGGTCAGTCGTGTTGCAAGGGCGCTGCCGATGTGGCCGGCGCCGATGATTCCGATATTCATAGAGTCCTCAAGTTAAAGCGTTTAACCAGAGTAAAATTTCCTGGTTGTAAAATAAGACTAAACGATGACACACTTCGTTTCGGTGCTGAGTTGCAATGGGCTCAGCGGTTAAAAGTAAATGTCGCTCAAGTCGATTCAAAAACTGATTCGATGTTACACATCTATGCTGTCAAGTGTTGTACGGCTTGAATCGCCGACAGGTCGGTCAGTGATACCAGGTTCATGCGCAAAGGATGGACAGTGTCAAATCAAAGATTAATACGATGGAGAAGGTGACCCGTTTCGGCAGTGGGGTCTTGCTCGGCTTCTTTGCTGGGCATTATTTCGTCGCCAAATGGCGCATCGTGTCGTTCGACGCCGGGATCGGCATATGGGCTGCAACGATGCTGGTATGCGGCTGTCTAGCGCTGAAGCTCGGCGACGAATTTTGGTACGGCATGTTTGGGCGAAACAGGTGACGTGGCTTGCTGCGGCGTCCAGGTCCGATTCGGGTCGACAGCGGTCTGTAGTGATAGTCGGAGAGTTTGTCAGATCGGCAACCTGCTATGCTGGCTCGACCGTCTGCTGTCGGCCAGGAGCGGACGAATGCTGCTCGCCTCACATGTCACGTAAGGAACGCAATGCGTACAGAAACGCCGGTGTTTATCGCCACGCTGTCCATTCTATGGCTCCGCTCGGACGGGTCCGAGGTGATGATTGAAGCGAAGATTGGTGCGCCATATGTGGTTGACGATCAAACATGGGCATGCCCAGCGTGCCTAGAGGGTGTTGATGGGCGTTATCCAGACATCGTAGGTGAAGGATCGTTTCAGACGTTGTCTATTGCTATGCGACTGATCGGGAACAGGCTCGGTCATATGCTTGAGGACAACGCGCATCTTGTTTATCCAGTCGACCGTAGCGCTTGGGGCTGGTCCTCGCATGCTGCTTTCTTTGGAGCAGCCAAATTTAGCTGAGCGAATAGTCCGCTTTGGGTCGGTAGCGGCCCACCGTGACAGTCCGAGAGTTTGTCAGCTCGGCAACCTGCTATGCTGGGTCGACCGGCTGCTACCGGCCAAAAGCGGTCGTTGATGAAGTAGGCTGTGCAGCACACGATAAAAGGACAAGGGATGCTGGAACTGAGTAGCCCACGGTGGGGTGAGCTGCGCGATGCGTACGGCAGCGCTGCGAAGATTCCTGAGCTTCTTCGGCAGCTGTCGTCCTTACCCGACGATAACGGTCATTCCGAACCGTGGTTCAGCCTATGGAGCGCCCTTGCTCATCAAGGCGACGTGTACTCAGCTTCGTTCGCAGCGGTTCCACACGTTATCGAGGCCATTGCTAGCTCGCCAGAACGTGTGACCGATGTGTATTTTCACTTCCCTGCCTGGATCGAAATCTGCCGACACAAGAATAGCGTCGACGTTCCCGATGAGCTGGCAGCAAGTTACTTAGATGCGTTAAAGCGCATTCCCGCACTGACGGCAAGTGCTGCAGGAAAGCAGTGGAGCACTGCTTTTACGGCCTGTGCCTTGTCCGCTATTGCCGCTGCAAAGGGTCAACACGAGCTTGCAGAGGCGTTGCTGGAACTGACCACACCGAACACTGTTGACGAGTTCTTGGAATGGTCCTACGACCGCTAAGGGTCGGTTCCAGCCAGTCGTGACCGTTCGTGACTTTTCCGCTTAGGCAACCTGATATGCTCACCCGAACGGCTGAGATCGGCCAGGAGCGGACGTAACGAGATTGAGCAATGGGTGGGACGATGAGCACATCAGCAATTCAGCTGGCAGCGTTTTGCACGGAGGTCGCGCAGACGAGAACGGTATGGGCCGTTAAGGATGGAAATGGATTTCCAGCTCCGGTTGGCACAGATGGCAAGAGGGCTATGCCATTTTGGTCATCGGAGTCCCGAGCACTTCACCTAATTTCGATAGCTCCACAATTTACTGGTTTTAAACCCGTTGCAATTGATTGGGATAGCTTTTGCGAGCGATGGTTACCGGGGCTTGAACGTGATGACCTTCTCGTCGGCGTCAACTGGGTGGGAGTACGTGCGTCAGGATTTGACCTGTTGCCATCAGAACTAAAGGCGAACGTCGAAGCGGCCGTTCGCTGAGTTTGCACTCTTCAGCAAGGTCCGCTTCGGGTCGGTAGCGGACGTAGCTATAGGTCTGCTACCGGCCAAGACCGAACGTTGAGGAATCGTGCCTATGACGAACAGCAAAAAGCAGGAATACTGCCTGATCTGCGGACGTTTACTCGACAACCCAGAAGATCAGCTTTCAGGCAATTGCGGCGGAGATTGCTGGGGCTGCGTAGGCGCTATCGAGGCAGAAATGGGATGTGAAGAATCACTCGCCTTCGTACGCAAAGAATACGAGGCAGGACTTCGACCCGGCTGGATCGATCCGTTCAAGCCCTAAATTGGGCATCTGTGCTACGTCCGCTTCGGGTCGGTTGCTGCCGGTCGTGACGGTTCGTGACTTTTCCTGGATGGCAACCTGCTATCCTGAGCTGAACGGCCGGGTTCGGCCAAGAGCCGACGTTGCGTGGCGGCCGCAATTTTTTATGTTATTTATACGGACTTGACCGCTCCGTGGTGCGCGATCACCTTCCAGATAGGTACCAAACCAGATGTCGACCCAAAAATTTAGTGCAGCCCAGCGAGAGGCTATTTGGCTCGCCCATGAAAAAAAGTGTGCGTACACTCGCGAGTTCCTAGACATCAGTAGCTTTCACATAGATCATGTTATTGCTGAATCCTTGGCTAACGATCCCACCGAGTTTGCGAAGATAAAACGAGACTTTAACCTGGTCGACGATTTCGACATCTTCGGGTATGGCAACCTTTTGCCATGTTCCCCCGGCCCGAATCTGCAGAAGGGCTCCCTCATTCTTGACGAGGCACGCACGCACTTTTTTCTAGGTATTGCGTCAAGCAAAGTCAAAGAAATCAAAGCCCATCTAGTTTTACTGGAAAAGCGAAAAATTCGTGGCAAAGCGATTATCTTACTTCAGCAGTGTCTGGAGAGGGGGGACCTGTCAGCGGAGGAAGTCTCAAAGATATTGGAGGAGCACTTAGACCAGCCAGAGCAGATATTTGAACTCGTCGAGAGTATGCAGTTCGCGGACATGACTGAGGTGCGATTCATCGCTAAGGCTGAGATTGAAGCACTTCGCAATCGTCCTATTCGCTTGGGAGATAACGATCACATTGACGGCGTAACCTTGACCAATGAAGTAGATGAAACGCGGGATGTACGCACTTGCAGGGAGTACGACGACGCAATCAATGATGGTTATTCCGCGTACTCGACCTTCGACATTAAAATGTCGACGTGGTTTGAGCATCAATGCGGCCTTCTAAAGTCGCTTCAGGCTGCAAAGACGCCTTCGCAGAGTTTTATCTCTCAACCAAGAGTAAGCATAATGGACCTGGACCTGTTACCTTTTTCGATGTTTCCCTGTGTCGGGGAACTTGAAAAGGCCGCTGAACCGGACGCTACGTATCAAAGCAAAGTGGATGATGGAACATTAGTGGTCAAACGAATACGTCAGAACATGTTTCGCGTTGAGGAGCCCGACGGAATGGGCCAGCAGTTGATCGAAGTTGCCCGCGCAGACTTTACGGGCGACGGCACCGAAGACATCTTGCTATTCGAGTATTGTTATGCCACACAAGGCACACTGGGATTTGGCGGTGTACGCGTAATTACTAGGTCATCAGGGTTCGGCAAATTTGAGATTGCCACACCACCTAACAATTGGATTTTTCCAAAACTAGTCGCCCTTAATATGCAAGATATGCCAGCAAACGTTGTGGCAGACGCCGACCTCCCCGAAATAAACTAAGGTGATACAGATGCGAAACTGGGACCAATTCATTGTGATTACGTCGGAAAAGATTAATGCGAAGTCAAGCACTGATCTTACGGCATTATTAAAGAAAAATAATGAAGTTTCAAAGCGTCTCGGGGAATTTCTTGATTTAATGCTAAACAACATGAGCATTCCCGAAATTAGAGAAGGCGTGACGTATCAAATGGTTCGAACCGATCCTGTGCAGCGCGAATGGGAGGCGACCTTCTCTACAGTAAACATGACTGGCCCTGTTATTGTGTCCCTAGCTATGCAAGGTTTCTATTCCTCAGCTATTTGTTTGCTGCGCCAAGAGCTTGAGGGCACTGCGCAACTGAAGCACATATTGGATGGAAGAAGAAGTACAAACTGGGCGCCTAACATTAGGCACTTAAGCGAAAGAATGCGCCGTTGGTACCCTGCATTGACCGAAAGTGCCCACCTTTCAAGTGATTTTGCAGCATCGATGCAAGCACCACTTTTTGGAGGAGATGATAACTTTTCCCTACTTCCCCATGGTAGTAGCATACTTCCGGTGTACAACAAAGATGTTGCAGAGGAAATAATTGAAATTCATATTGAGATTAGGGAAGAACTAACGAAACAAGCTGAGGAACATCTTCGACGAAACGGAATATTCGCTACCCAATCTACAGAGGACTCTGTTAAAGGGGGCAACAGTGACCGTCAAGAAGTTCCTGAGGACCTCAATGCAAATGAATAACGCCTTGCGGGCGTGATGTTTAGAACATTAAGATGAGCTCGAAAAAATCAATTAGAACGAGAATGACCTGATTTTATGGTTCAGAAATTCAGTAAGACTCTCGGCGATCTCAATCTCCCTGAAAATTTCCCCCACTTGGAGTTCGATTCCGTTAATGCGAAAATGGCTAATTATGCGCAGAATCCAAGCTCAAATTGGTTTATGTTCGCGGCAGCTTGGAATGCTACAGGGTATCGCGCTATCGCGACGCATAAGAGCAGCGCGAGATTTGATGAGCTACTGGCTAATAGTGCAGCTAGTCTAGAATTGCGCTTTCTGCAAGATCACGAGATGTTCTCGTTTTTTACTGCGGCTCTATCGGCTATTGAATGCGCATTTTTCGCGACTTATGCATGTGTTTCTCAGGCGTTCCCATCGGATTATCCAATAGCTCTAGATAAGGATCTACGGGTAACTCCAGAAAAGATCTTCGCAAAGATGAAAGCAAAACATGGTAGCACTGCAATAGTCAATGCGATGAAAGATATCTTGAGCGATCCACAGTATGCGGAACTTTCAAATTTCAGAAACTATTTGGCTCATCGAGGCATACTTCCGCGGAAGCAATATGCTGCAACTGGCCCCGGTGCAGTCGATCTCCCGTCTGACGTTTCAGGCAATCCGACTCAACTCGCTTCAAGTTGGATCTATAACTTCAAACTCGTCCCCGGATGCCTTATTCCTTTCGTGGATTTCACGGACAAAGCGATCGGCTCAATTGTCCAACAACTGCACGATTTCGCTACAGTAGACCTCAAATAGATTTTCAGCGTTCGTCCTCTACGTTGGCCTGATTTCGGCAGCAAATACGAAGGTCAGCTTTGGGTCGGGTCCGGCCTTTCGTGACAGTCCGTGAATTTTCCAGCCAAGCAATCTGCTATGCTGGCTTGACCGGCCGAAATCGGCCAGAAGCAGTCGTCGGCAACCTTCCAGGAGAACCGGGCATGGATTTTGATGGAGCGACGCCGGCAGTGATCTCGCTGGCGAAAGAACTCATCACGGCGATGCAGCGAATAATAGCTGGTTGTGAGCGCGCATATTGGCTGTTCGTATCGGTAGACGGTCACTACGGGCTGAATGCCTCTTACTACTACCTGAATCGACGACGTTAATTCAATTCACTCTACCAAAGGAAGCGATGGCAAAGATTAACTGGGTTCCGATCATTTGCAGCATTGTCACTGTATGCGGGACAATCGTTACTGCGTACTTAACTAACGGAGCGAAAAGTAGTATTGAAAGCCTTAAGGCACAGACTCAAAAGCAAATCCGAGAAATAGAGTTAAAGTCACAGGCAGATATCACTCGTTTAAGAGCTCAACTTGACGCTGAAAAGGACTTACGTGCTCAATCTGTAAAGAATGAGGCAATTGTACGTAGTGAACGAGCGAAGGAATGTGACGAGGTCAAGGCAATCCGAGACGACATGAGCAGTGATTTTACTCATCTTCGTTTCAACGATCTCGAAACCTCAGCGGCACTTTTACGTTTGGAAAGTGCCAGTTCTAAGATCACGGCATACTTTTCGCCAGCAGCGCGCACGGCATATAAAGCATCGTTACCCAAAGAACCTTCGTCCGATCAACTTCAGAGGTACCGTGAGGTTTACGGTGCTGTCTTAGAGGGGTACAACAAGCAGGTAACGATAAGCTGCGCCAAATAATTCCCACCCTACACGTAGCATCGCTACTTGTTCTCGCGATGAGTTTGGCATCGTGCATGTTCGTTCCGCACACGAATCATCTACGGCCGGCAGTCAAATGGATCATTTTCGATAATGAGAACCCAATCCCGGAGTGGTACTCTATTTAAGGACTCTGCAGGAAAAAATGAGCCCTGTGCGGATACGGAAAATCCATTTCAGTTGCAACAGACGGCAGCTCTTCATGGGCACTGATCCAGGAATACACGCTTACAGATTCACTCATCAATCCAGTCGGAGTTCGCGCCTGGATAAATGTGCTGCGCATTCGTCATCCGACGATGGGACACTCATCGGGGCGATGCTGTTTTTAAAGCAGAACGAAATGGTAACACTGCGCGTTGTGTGCGATGTGCGGCACCTACATCGCCACGAATTTGGCCCGGACAGAGCATCGACGATGCTTTGGCAGGCGCAATATTGCGAGACAGGGAAGCTCGACGATGGATCAAAGTAGCTGAACGACCGGTTAGGGTCGGTAGCGGAAGTAGCTGTAGGTCTGCAACCGGCCAGGAGCAGACATCTAACTGGAGCACGCATGGGTGTATTCGGATGGTTTGGACGGAAGAGGAACGAAGGGGCAAACTCGGATGCAAAGACCGTCAGGGTCTACCTTAATCCGTTGCACGCGATGCTAGGGGCTGCAGAAAAACAGAAGGGCTCGCCGCTCACTGAGGCTGAGGTCTTACACGTTCGGGACACCACTGTTGCGATCGATATGGCCTTCCCCCACCACGACGGACACTTTCGATAGGCTTTGTTGCACAAACCTCGCGAGCAGCACATGGCGAGGGTGGGTAAACTTACGACATGAGCGCACCTGTCAAGCCGAAGTATCGAACGACCAACTGGAAACAGTACAACGAGGCCCTCAAGAGACGCGGTTCGCTGCTGATCTGGCTGGACCCAAACATGTGTTGGCACGGCAAGCCCAGCGGCAAGCGTGGGCGCAGCAAAAAGTACAGTGAGGCAGCAATCCAGTTTTGCTTGACCATCAAAAGCTTGTTCAACCTGGCGTTACGCCAGGCGATGGGGATGGCGCAAAGCCTGCTCAAGCTTGCGGGTCTGGACTGGCAGGTACCCGACTTCAGCACCGTCAGCCGTCGTCAAAAGCATCTTGCAGTGACGATCAGCGCGCAGCCGACGACAACCGGATTACACCTTCTTGTTGATAGCACCGGCATCAAGATGCTGGGCGAAGGTGAGTGGAAAACCAAAAAGCATGGGGCTGACTATCGCCGCCAATGGCGCAAGGTCCACTTGGGTATTGATGCCACTACGCTAGAAATCCGTGCCATCGAAGTGACCGATAACGCCACTGGCGATGCGCCCATGATGGCCGGTCTGCTGGAACAAATCGACCTGGGCGAATCCATCGCAAGCGTCAGTGGAGACGGCGCCTATGACACCAAAGGGTGTCATGAAGCCATTGCGCGCCGTGGTGCGCACGCCATAATCCCAACGCGCAAGAATGCCAAGCTGTGGAAGGATCGACGTCCTGGCGCCGAGGCCCGAAACGCCATCTTCCACGCTACGCGCCGCTTGGGCCGGGCGATCTGGAAGAAGTGGAGTGGCTATCACCGACGCAGTCTGGTCGAGACGAAAATGCGATGCTTTAAGTTACTGGGAGAACGCGTGATGGCACGCGACTTCGATCGTCAGGTAGCTGAGCTGCAGGTACGTGCTGCCATTCTGAATCGCTTCACCCACCTGGGTACACCGATGACGGTGGCCATGCCATAAATCCGTCCGGGGTTTGGGGTATTACGCACTCAGCTTATTTGTGCAACAAAGCCCTTTCGATAGGTATGATGTCCCTATCGGAGGTATTACATGGCACGTGAAAGACGAGTATTTTCAGAAGAGTTTAAGCGCGAAGCAGTCAAGCTGGTAGGCCAGCCTGGTGCGAGCAAGGCGGCGATAGCCCGTGACCTTGGCATTGGCGCCAATTTGCTGGGACGGTGGTGCAGAGATGCTGACGTCGATGCAGAGGTCGCCGTCCGGAGCGAGAAAGTGTCGGCCCAGGAATACGAGCGTATGCGACGCGAGCTGGCGAAGGTCAAGACGGAGCGCGACATATTAAAAAAGGCGCTCGGCTACTTCGCAGCCGACCTCAAGTGAAGTACGGCTTCATCGTCAAATATCGAACCATCTGGCCAACGCGAATGATGTGCCGTCTACTCGGCGTATCGAGCAGCGGTTTTTACGACTGGCTTGGACGGCCTGCAAGTGCGCATGAACGCGAGAATGCCCAGCTTCTCAAGGCAATCAAGCACAGCTTTGATGCCAGCGATGGCACATATGGTTCACCGCGGGTAGTGCGAGACCTTATCGACGCCGGTTTGTCCTGCAGCGAGAACCGCGTAGCGCGACTGATGAAAGCGGCCGGCATCAAGGCCCGCCACAAGCGACGTCGTGCGCCAGGACAGCTCGATTCGCCAGTCCACGCCATCGCGCCGAATCTGTTGGACCGGCAGTTTGAAGCGACAGGGCCGAACCAGAAATGGGCGGCCGACTTTACTTATGTGTGGACTGGCGAAGGCTGGCTGTTTGTCGCTGTTGTCCTCGACCTGTATTCGCGGCGTGTGGTGGGCTGGTCGATGCAGCCGACGATGACGGCACAACTGGTGATGGATGCTCTGCTAATGGCAATTTTCCGACGCGGTCGTCCTCGCGCAGTGGTGCATCACTCCGACCAGGGCTCGCAATACACGAGTGAGGATTTCCAGCGCTTGCTCGAGTCTCACGGCATCGTTTGCAGCATGAGTCGACGCGGTAATTGCTGGGACACTCAGTCTATTATGGTCGAGAACGCCTGCCAAATCTGACCCGTGCTGGGATTGGCCTGTTGCCTTTGCGTTGACCTGTCGGTTTGGTCAGAGCGTTCCCCGAGCGTTACCGGGCCAGATGCCTGTGACCTAATAGGAGCTTTGTTCTGCACCGTGAGTGTCCTGTCCAGCAAATGGGATTGGTAATGCGCCTACCTTGAACAAGGAGACGATTTGGATAACCAATCAATGCAAAACGAGGTGATTCTCGGCGTCGATACACACTTGGATACGCATGTTGGCGCGGTAATAAATGATGCAGGAAAGTTGATCGGAACTTTAGTGACGCCGACGACTGCAAGCGGTTACCAGAAATTGTTAGCTTGGGCACGCTCCCTGGGCCGCGTTACACGCGCTGGAGTCGAAGGTACTGGAACTTATGGTGCAGGCCTTGCCCGCGTTTTACGCGAGCAAGGTATCGAAGTTTTAGAGGTCAATCGCCCGGACCGCAGCAAGCGACGGCTGAAAGGAAAATCTGATCCGGCCGATGCAGAAAGTGCTGCACGATCCGTGCTTTCTGGGGACGCCACTGCTATCCCCAAGTCGCATTGCGGAGCTGCTGAAGCGATGCGCATCGTTTCTGTTGCGAGACGAAGCGCAGTCAAGGCCAAGACCCAGGCCATCAATCAGTTGAGGGCAATCCTAGTCAGCGCTCCGCAGGAAATTCGTGAACGACTTTGGAAAGCAAAGGCAGAACAATGCGTTGCGGCATGCGCACATTTGCGGAACTTGGGGACGAGCACACAACTGGAGACATTGACCACGACACTGCGTCTGCTAGCGAAGCGCTGGTTAGCGCTCGCGGCCGAACTAAAGGAGCTTGACAGCTCTCTAGAGAAACTGACAAGCCAGGCGGCGCCACGGCTGCGTGAGCAGTTTGGTATCGGACCACAGACCGCAGCCACACTCATCGCAGTCGCTGGCGACAATCCTGAACGCTTGCATAGCGAGGCAGCACTCGCCGCACTGTGTGGCGTGAATCCGCTACCAGCATCCTCTGGCAAAACAATACGTCACCGACTGAACCGTGGCGGCGACAGACAGGCAAACAATGCACTGTGGACTATCGCCATGGTGCGAATGCGAAGCGAACCTCGAACCCGCGCATACGTCGAACGTCGCACTGCCGAAGGCATGTCGAGCAAGGAAATCCATCGGTGCCTGAAGCGATATATTGTGCGAGAGCTCTACCCACTGATTCTTGTAGATTTGGCATCGGCAGCGAAGACTTCTTGACATAGGAGCGTCAACGCTGCAATGGAGAGTTTCTTCTCGACGCTCAAGACTGAGCGCTTAAGCAAAAAGCACTACCGGACCAGGGATGATTTACGTGCCGATGTGTTCGACTATATCGAAAGGTTCTACAATCCACGCCGGCGTCATTCCACTATCGGCTACATCAGCCCGGTACAGTTTGAAAATCTAAAATGCGCCTAACGGAAGTGTCCGTGACGATGGGGGAAGGCCAAAGTGTGTTATCTCTGCCCTTGGTTAGATGCGATGTTCGATCTGTCTGCCATCAGGCAAGACTCTGCAGTGTGCCAACTGCATGTCCAGTTTTAAACGGCATGCGAATGCACGAGCTGCTCGAATGCTAAGCTAGCTCGGCTGCGATGGCGTTCCGGGTGGCGAAGCATCGAAAAGGCGCGAGTCGGTAGCTGGAATGCGGCCAATGCGAGTCGTCCCACCTCGAGCTGCGGCGCCACGACTAGCTCAGACATGGCCGTCGCGAACGGCCCGGTCATGACGGCGCTGCGTACCGCTTCGTTCGAAGGCAGGCTGAGCGCGACCTGCAGCTCAGCAATCGGAATGCCGAGTGCGCCGAATGCGGCCTCGAACGCTGAACGCGTGCCAGATCCTGCCTCGCGCATGATCCATTGGACGCTCGTGAGGTCGGCTGGCCCAAGTGGCCTGCCGTCAGCCCAGGGGTGGTCTGGGGCGACCACCACGACCAGCTTGTCCTCGCCAACGATTTTTTTCGCCAGCGGTATTTCGCCGATGTCGCCCTCCACGAAGCCGATGTCGGCCGTACCTTGCAGGACCGACCGCGCAACACTCTCGGTATTGTCCATTTCAACCTGCAGGTCAATGCCCGGCCAGGTTTGACGGAAGCGCACCAGCAAGGGAGGCAACCAGTAGCTTGCGATGGTTTGGCTCGCGTAGATCGCCAGCGCGCCACGCTTTAGCGTGCCGAGTTCCGCCAGCGTTGTCTCGGCCGCACGTGCACTAGCCACGGTGCGACGTGCCTCAGTCAGGAAAATACGGCCTGCCTCGCTTGTTTCGATTCGTCGTCCGACGCGATGGAACAGGGCAGTTCCGTAGCGCTCTTCGAGCGCCTTGATCGAAGCGCTCACCGCCGACGGTGTAAGAGAAAGCGCGGAAGCGGCTTGCGTCAGATGCTGGCGCTGCGCGACTTCGATGAACACCCTTAGCTGCTCTAATGTCATTGTTCATTTATCACGAATGGTTTATCAATAATTATAAGATGGACCGAACGATCTCGGTAAGTAATAATCTGTTTATTACATAAACGTATATCGATATGAAAAATTCAAATAAATATTTTGGCGGAACGGGCAGTGTAGTTCCCGGGATGCTCTTGTGCGCTGCAGTTACCCTATTTGCCTATGGGCTAGAGGAAATCGAAATCCGTTGGCTCGGCCGCCCTTGGCTGGAAAGCCTAGTCCTTGCGATTCTGCTTGGTACAAGCATTCGTACGTTGCGCCGACTTGACCCGAAATTCGAACTAGGCATCCACGTCGGCGCCAAGCTTTTACTTGAAATTGCAGTCGTGTTATTGGGTGCATCAATCAGCGCGAATACCTTGCTTGCCAATGGGCTAGGACTCATCGCCGGCATCGCCGTTGTAGTCGTCGTTGCGATTGTCTTCAGCTATGGAATAGGCCGCAGCGTTGGCCTGCCGAGCAAAATGGCGCTGTTAATCGCATGCGGCAATTCGATTTGCGGAAATTCGGCGATTGCCGCAGTCGCCCCAGTCATCGATGCCGACAGCAAGGACGTGACCGCGTCGATCGCCTTCACCTCCGTGCTCGGCGTGCCCGTGGTGTTGGGACTGCCGCTGCTGTCGGGGATGCTGTCGCTGACGCCAAAGGAATACGGCGTGTTCGCAGGACTGACGGTGTATGCGGTGCCGCAAGTGTTGGCGGCGACCGCCTCGGTCTCGGCCACTAGTGTCCATATCGGCACGCTAGTAAAACTGGTGCGCGTACTGATGCTGGGGCCGGTGGTCCTGCTGCTGTCAGTATTTGGCCGGGGCAGCGCTAGTGCGCGTCCAAAGTTTTCGCATTTGGTGCCCTGGTTCATTGTCGGATTTCTTCTGCTGCTATGCCTGCGTTCGTTGGGCTGGGTTCCCGCACCACTGCTGGCGCCCGCCCACGACGCCGCCAGTTTCCTCACGATCATGTCGATGGCTGCACTTGGCCTCGGTGTCGATGCCTGCGCCGTGCTGCGCGCTGGCGGCAAGGTGGCGTCCGTGGTCGTGGTGTCCCTGATCGGGCTTGGCCTCGTCAGTCTTGGATTGATCAAGCTACTGGGCGTCTAATGCACGCTGCTAAGCAGAGATCGTTCTCCCTTAACCCCTACATGAAAGGTAACTCAACATGAAATTACGCACCACCACGAAGACCGTTGGGCGGCTCGCGGCCACAGCCCTATTGGCCGCCAGCGCTGGTTTGGCTACAGCGCAACCGTCTCTCTTGGTATATGGACCTGGCGGTCCTGCTCCGGCGATGAAGGAAGCAGCGGCGGTGTTCGAACAGGAACATGGCGTCAAAGTGACGGTGACTGCCGGGCCGACGCCGAATTGGATCGAACGTGCCAAGCAGGATGCCGACCTGATCTACAGCGGATCGGAAACGATGATGACGGATTTTTCGGTCGCGATGGATGGGCGCATCCAAGCCACCAGCGTCACGCCCTTGTACCTGCGCCCTCTGTCTATCCTAGTTCGGCACGGCAACCCGCAGCATATCCACGGTGTCGCTGACCTGATGCGTCCAGGACTTCGAATTCTGGTCGTCAATGGCGCTGGCCAGAACGGGGTGTGGGAAGACATGGCCGGGCGCAAGGGGAACCTTGAGACTGTCCAGAAGGTGAGAGCCAACATCGCCAGCTACGCCGCCAATAGCGCCGTCGCGCGCGACACCTGGACCAGCCACACCGATATCGACGCCTGGCTTATCTGGAATATCTGGCAAGTCGCCAATCCGAAGCTTGCCGACGTTGTGCCGATCGAGTCCGATTACGCCATTTACCGCGATACTGCCGTCGCTTTAACGACGAACGGCGCCGCGAACCCTTTAGCCAAGGCCTTCGTCGACTTCCTGCAATCGCCACGCGGCGCCGCGATCTTTGCGGCCTGGGGTTGGACCAAATAGTCCGCGGCTGTCGCTGGATCGGCATGCGTTGCTCATTACGCAAGCGGCCAGCGGATCATCTTTGAGCGATCCGGTCGTCCAGGCGTCGGCGCGAAACCTTAAATGGCATCGGCTGTTTGTATGAATCAAGCGCTGCCATCCGGCACTTTGGCACTGCCATGCATATGGCAGATCGGAGACATCTGGACGGCCGAAATCGCCTTAAGAAGAAAATTCCTTTTTCCCTCAGAGGGTTATCGCAAGATCGCAAACTGGCATGGTTCTTGTAATGAAGTAAGGGTGCTCATTTTTCAAAAGACCCATGAATAATCTACATATCGAAGGTTTGTTCGATTCGACCACGTCCACGGTAAGCTATATCGTGATGGACACGCACAGTAAGGCGTGCGCGATCATCGACAGCGTGCTCGATTTCGATCCCAAGTCCGGGCGTACAACCACGGCCAGTGCCGACCGGATCGTCGAGCGCGTTCAGGCGCTCGACGGTTGGGTGGAATGGATACTGGAAACCCATGCTCATGCCGACCATTTTTCCGCCGCGCCGTATTTGAAGCAACGTCTCGGCGGGCGTATTGCGATTGGCGAACACATCCGCAGTGTCCAGAACGTATTCGGGATCCTGTTCCATGCGGAGCCCGAATTCGTGCCGGACGGCCGCCAGTTCGACCACCTGTTTCGCGACGGTGAATGTTTCACGGTGGGTGGCTTGCAGGCCCAGGTCCTGCATACACCGGGACATACACCGGCATGCGTCACTTACGTGTTTCAAGAAGGCGATGACGTAGCTGCCTTCGTGGGCGACACGATGTTCATGCCCGACCACGGCACCGCACGCTGCGACTTCCCTGGCGGCGATGCACGCATCCTGTTCACGTCGATCCGCCAGTTGCTCGAACTGCCCGACGCAACGCGCCTTTACATGTGCCACGACTATCAGCCGGGCGGTCGCGAGCTGCAGTACGTCACCACGGTCGCCGAAGCGCGCGCCTGCAACATCCATGTGCGCGACGGCACCAGTGTGGACCAGTTCGTCGACATGCGCACAAAGCGCGACGCTTCGCTGCCGATGCCCGTGCTGATGCTGCCCGCGGTACAGGTCAACATGCGCGCCGGCGCGCTACCGCCGGTGGAGGAGAACGGCATCCGCTACCTGAAGATCCCAATCAATGCAATCTGACCCGAGCCACGATCTGGAGCCATCCATGCGCATTACCCATCTGACCGGAAAATTTTCGGTCTCGCCGCAAATTCATCCGGCTGACGTCGCCGCGATCGCCGCCGCCGGCTACGACGCAATCATCTGCAACCGCCCGGATGGCGAAGCCGCGGACCAGCCGGACTACCGCGACATCCAGGCGAGCGCGCTGACCGCCGGCATCCGCACGTTTTATTTACCGGTCGAGCCGAATGGCTTGAACGACCAGCTCGTGACGGCGTTCGGCAGTCTGCTGGACGATCTGCATGGCCCGGTGCTCGCCTACTGCCGTAGCGGCAAACGCAGTGCCTCGCTGTGGGCGTTGACCTGTGGCCAGGCCATGCCGCCGCAGGAGATCCTCGCCCGCGCCGCGCGCGCCGGGCACGACCTGGCCACGCTGCTGCCGCGTATCGCGGCCCCGGGCCCGTGGCGCGAAGCCTTGATCTCGTCGTCGCATCAGGTGCTGATCAGCGGGGCTGGCGCCGCGGGTATCGCGGTAGCGGCGAGCCTGCTGGCGCGCGATGCCGCGCTCGACATCGCCATCGTCGATCCCGCCGACACCCATTACTACCAGCCCGGCTGGACTATGGTGGGCGCCGGCGTGTTTCATCCGGCGCAGACGATGCGTCCGATGGACACGGTGATCCCGGCCGGGGTGCGCCGCATCAAGGCCAAGGTCGTGTGTTTCGATCCAGACCACAATGCGGTCGTGCTCGACAACGGCCAGTTCGTCGGATATGACCAACTGGTGGTATGTCCGGGACTGACCCTGGACTGGGACGCCGTCGACGGCCTGCGCGCGGCCCTCGGAAGCAACGGCGTCACGTCCAACTACGACTATAAGCTTGCCCCCTACACGGCCGAGCTGGTCGAACGCTTCCAGGGCGGCACCGCCCTGTTCACCCAGCCGCCGATGCCGATCAAATGCGCGGGGGCGCCGCAAAAAGCGATGTATCTGTCCTGCGACGCCTGGCGCCGGCGCAGCGTCCTCGGCAAGGCCGACGTGCAGTTCCATTCGGCCGGTGCGGTCCTGTTCGGCGTGGCCGACTACGTGCCGGCATTGATGGAGTATGTGCGCGCCTACGGCATCGACCTGCGCTTCGGCCGGCGCCTGGTCGCGGTCGACGGTGCCAGCCGCAGCGCCACCTTCGCCGTCGCGACCCCCGACGGCGAGCGCCACGACGAGGTGCGCTTCGACATGCTGCACGCCGTGCCGCCGCAACGTGCGCCGGACTTCATCCGCGCCAGTCCTCTCGCAGATTCTGCGGGCTGGCTCGACGTCGATCCGGCGACGCTGCACAGCAAGCGCTATCCCAACGTGTTCGGCCTCGGCGACGTCATCAACGCGCCGAACGCCAAAACCGCGGCGGCCGCGCGCAAGCAGGCCCCGGTCGTCGCCCACAACCTGCTCGCCAACCTTGGCCGACACGCGCGCGCCGCGCATTACGATGGCTACGGTTCGTGCCCGTTGACGGTCGAGCGCGGCAGGATCGTGCTCGCCGAGTTCCGCTACGGCGGCAAACTGGCGCCGAGCTTTCCGCGCTGGCTGCTCGACGGCCGCAAGCCCTCGCGCCTGGCTTGGCTGCTCAAGGAGCGCATCCTGCCGCCGCTCTACTGGCACGGCATGCTCAAGGGACGCGAGTGGATGGCCAGTCCGGCTATCGACGCTTGAGGCGCAATGGCATCGACGCATTCGCAAAGGAACCAAACATGCTATTGAGCCTTCTACTCGGCGCCGTCGTCGGCGTCATCATGGGATTGACCGGCGCCGGCGGCGGTATCCTGGCCGTGCCGCTGCTGGTATTCGGCCAGCGCATGACCGTGGTCGCGGCCGGTCCCGTCGCCTTGCTCGCGGTTGGCGCCGGCGCCGCGCTGGGCGCCTGGTTCGGACTGCGCACCGGGATCGTGCGCTACCGCGCCGCCATGCTGGTCGCGGCGATCGGCATCGCCGCCAGTCCCGCCGGTGTATGGCTGGCCGCCCGGCTCGACACGCGTTTGTTGACGCTGGTGTTCGCCGCGGTCCTGGCCCTGGTCGCCGCTAAGGGCTTGCGGGACGCGACGGCGGCAAAGCGCGATGGCGACATCGCTGCGGTGCGCCGCGCGTGCCGGTGCGACCCGCATACGGGCCGACTCGCCTGGACGACCGGCTGCGCCGGCCGGCTGTCAGTTATGGGCGCTGCTGCCGGCCTGTTATCGGGGCTGCTGGGTGTGGGCGGGGGATTCGTCGTGGTGCCGGCGCTGCAGCGTTTCACCGACCTGGACATGCGCGCCACCGTGGCCACCTCGCTTGCCGTCATCACGCTGATCTCGTTCGCCGGCGTCGCCGTCAGCGTGCATGGAGGGCATTTCGACCTCGGGGTCGGCGTACCGTTCGGTGCGGGGACTGTGCTGGGGGTGCTGGGCGGCGGGCGGCTGGCGTCGCGCTGGCCGCCGCGCCATCTGAAGGCGGCGTTCGCCATCGTGTGCCTGGCCGTCGCGGCCGGGCTGGCCGTCAAGATTCTGGCCTGACCGAGCCGGGGCGCCAGGGCAATGTTGTCTTGCACGCGTCCAGGCGGCGATACAGCGAGCGTTCGCTTATGCCCAGCGCCGCCGCCAGGGCCTTGCGGGACCCCTGGAAGGCGCCGACATAGGCGATGAACGCGGCGTCATCCAGCAAGGCCGGCGACGCGGGTCTTGCCAACGCGACGTGGATGGTGTCCAGGCGCAGATGTTCCGGGCGGATTTCGCCATCGTCGGCGAATAGCCGCGCGCGCTCCAGCACATTTCGCAGTTCGCGGATATTGCCCGGCCAGTCATGGTCGGCAAGCATCAACAACGCCTGCGTCGAGACGCGCATCGGTTTGCGTGCGGCACCCGCCCCGCGCGCCAGCAAGGACTCTACCAGCAAGGCGATGTCCTCGCGCCGGTCGCGCAGCGCCGGCAAGCGGATCGGAAAGGCGCTGATGCGGTAGTACAGGTCTTCGCGGAACTGGCCCTTGCTTGCCATTTCCAGCAAGGGCTTGTGCGTGGCCGCCACCAGGCGGAAATCGGCCTGGATCATGTCCAGACCGCCGACCCGCCGGTAGGTGCCGGATTCGATCAGGCGCAGCAGCTTGACCTGCATCGACAGCGGCACGTCGCCAATCTCGTCCAGGAACAAGGTGCCGCCTTTCGCTGTCTCGATGAGGCCAGCCTTGCGCGACTGTGCTCCCGTGAACGCGCCGCGTTCGTAGCCGAACAACTCGCTTTCGAACAGGGTGTCGGTCAGGCCCGAGCAATCGACTACGACGAAGGGCTTGTTGGCGCGTGCGCTGCCTTCGTGGACAGCCCGCGCGAACAATTCCTTGCCCGTGCCCGAGGGGCCCAGCAGCAGTACCGGCAAGTCCGAACCGGCGACGCGGCGCAGGTCGCCCAGCGCCCGGTTGAACGCCGGCGACGAGCCGACCAGGCCCTGGTCGTTCGCCTGAGCCGAGGCCTGGCGCACTGTTTCCAGCCGTTCGACGAAACCGATCACCTTTGCCTGTGCGTCGAGGATCGGGCGCAGTTCGACGTCGACATGCTCGGGACCCCGTGGCGTGTGATGCACATGCAGCACGCGCTCGGCCGTGCCGCTAGCGCGGGCCACGCGCAGGGGGCAATGCTCACCTGCCTGGTCGCATGGCACGTCATAGTGGTGCGAGACCGCATAGCACTTGTGGCCGAGATAGGGCTTGCCGTCAGACGCGAACTGTCGACGGTAGGCAGTGTTCGCGGCCAGGATTTCGTACTCGGTACTCATCACTATGCTGGGGACAGCATCGTGCTCCAGGTAGGACAGCAGTGCATGCAAATCGGCGCTGTCGAGGGCCTTAGAGTGTTGGTTCATATAGATAGGATACGCAGTCGATGTTCGCATTGTGCGCGTATGGCAGAACGCTGCCAAGTGGCAGTTTGTCACTGCCGCAGACGCGGCATATGCTCATGGTTGGCAGACTCAGTTCCCTGTAACAAGTCGTTCTTCAATGAAATCAAAGGCTTGGTAGTGACTTTGTAATTGGCACGATTCTTGTAATGAAGTAAGTGCCAATACAAGGAAATCAAAATGAGCTTTCTCCAGAAACGACCTCCGTGCCCTCCCAATGCAGCGCCTACACCAGCGAACGACTGAGCCGACAGGAGCCGCCATGTTCACATTCAACGCATTACAGCTTGCACGCATCCAGTTTGCGTTCACTGTCTCGTTCCACATCATTTTCCCCGCCATCAGCATAGGCTTGGCTGCTTACCTGGCAATATTGGAAGGGGCGTGGCTCAAGACCGGAGAGCGCGTCTACCGCGATCTTTATCACTTCTGGTCACGTATCTTTGCCGTCGATTTCGGCATGGGCGTTGTCTCCGGCCTCGTCATGGCCTACCAGTTCGGAACCAACTGGAGCGGCTTTTCCGACTTCGCCGGTCCGGTCACTGGACCCTTGCTAGCGTACGAAGTGCTGACCGCCTTCTTCCTCGAAGCCGGGTTCTTGGGGGTAATGCTGTTTGGGCTGAACAGGGTCGGGCCGGGATTGCACTTTTTCTCGACCCTCATGGTTGCCATCGGCACGCTGGTATCGACTTTCTGGATTCTGGCCTCGAATAGCTGGATGCAAACGCCGCAAGGGATCGAGATCCAGAACGGTCATGTTGTGCCGGTTGACTGGGTTGCAGTGATCTTCAACCCATCGTTTCCCTACCGCCTCGCGCATATGGCGACCGCCGCATTCCTTGCGACCGCATTCTTCGTCGCCGCATCGGCCGCTTGGCATCTGCTCCGCGGCCGCGACGAGCCGGCCGTACGCAAGATGTTGTCGATGGCAATGTGGATCGCGCTTGTCGCGGCCCCGCTTCAAGTGGCCATTGGCGACGCGCACGGTCTGAATACGCTGAAATACCAGCCGGCCAAGATCGCCGCTATTGAAGGTCACTGGGACAATCACCCAGGAGAGGCATCGCCGCTCATCCTCGTCGGCTGTCCTGACATGGCACGCGAAACCACGGGTTGCAAACTTGAGCTGCCGTACTTGGGCAGTCTGATCCTCACCCACAGCCTGAATCAGCAAATCCCGGCCCTGCGGTCGTTCGCGCCAGCGGACCGGCCGTATTCGCCGCTGGTGTTCTGGTCGTTCCGCACGATGGCCGGTCTGGGTTTTCTCATGATGGGCACCGTGCTATGGGCAGCGTTCCTACGGCGCGGCGACAAGCTGTACCGGTGTCGGCCCTTTCTCAAGCTGTGCGTCGCGATGGGACCGTCCGGCGTGCTCGCGATATTGGCCGGGTGGATCACGACCGAAGCTGGACGCCAGCCTTGGGTCGTGTATGGACTGATGCGCACAGCTGACGCTGCATCTGCGCATCCGGTGGACGCGCTTGCGACAACGCTGGCGCTGTTCGTCATCGTCTACTTCAGCGTCTTTGGTGCTGGGTTCGGCTACATGCTTCGCCTGGTGCGAAAGGGACCGGTAACGGGCGAGGGTGATGGCACAGACCCCGGAGGGCCAGGTACGGCTGTAACATCGGCGCGGCCAATTTCCGCCGCGCTTGCCGTCGACGCTGGGTTCAACGCGACCGCGAACGGAGGCGTCTGAGCATGGGTATTGATCTTTCTATCGTATGGGCGTTGGTCATCACCTTTGGGGTCATGATGTATATCGTCATGGACGGATTCGATCTTGGCATCGGCATTCTGTTTCCGTTCGCCCCTTCGAAAGGCGAACGCGACATCATGATGAACACCGTGGCACCGGTCTGGGACGGCAACGAAACCTGGCTGGTGCTGGGCGGAGCTGGTCTATATGCGGCGTTCCCGCTTGCGTACTCCATCATCCTAAGCGCGCTCTACCTGCCGATCATGTTGATGCTACTTGGCCTAGTATTTCGTGGTGTGGCTTTCGAATTTCGCTTCAAGGCCCACGACCATAAACGGCACATCTGGGACAAGGCCTTTATTGGCGGGTCACTGGTGGCTACGTTCTTCCAAGGCGTGATCTTGGGCACATACATCGCGGGCATTCCTGTGCGCGGACGCGCGTTCGCGGGCGGCGCCTTCGACTGGATGGCGCCGTTCCCCTTGTTCACGGGAGCTGCCCTCGTCGTTACCTACGCGCTGCTTGGTGCCACCTGGCTCATCATGAAGACGGAGGGAACGCTCCAGCACAAAATGCGTGGTATCGGACGCGTGCTCGTAGCGCTGCTGCTGCTTTGCATCGGTGTCGTCAGCGTATGGACGCCGCTGCTCAAGGAAGCGATCGCCACGCGATGGTTCAGCTTCCAGAACCTGTGGTGGTTCCTGCCCGTCCCCGTACTGGTTCTGGCGATCACCGCGGGCCTTTTCATCTCGACACGTAAGGATAACGACACCAGTCCTTTCCTGTTCACGCTGGCGATAATCTTTCTCGGTTACAGCGGCCTGGCGATCAGCCTGTGGCCGGACGCTGTGCCAGGCGCATTGACGCTTTGGCAGGCGGCCGCGCCCCCGCAAAGCCAGGGATTCGCGCTTGTTGGCGCATTGCCGATCCTGCCGCTCATTCTTGGCTATACAGCGTGGAGCTACCATGTGTTCAAAGGGAAAATTGGTCATGCGCAGACTTATCATTGACCGATGGAGCGGGTACGCTTTCGTTCGAAGACTCGCCTGGCTCGTCGGTATATGGCTTGCCAGTGTCGCGTCGCTAGCCGGCGTGGCCACGGTACTGCGCCTGCTGATGCATGCGGCAGGAATGCGTTCGCCTTGAGGGACGTCAGTTTCTGTTTCAACTTTCCAAAGGTGCCTATCGCGCCGACCCGGCGGCACGCTCGTGCAAGAGCGCGAACGTGCAATTCAATCCAGAGATTACGCAGTTCGTCTCAAAGATAGTTTCCAGATGGAAGCTGCCGGCTACAGTGCATGACTTCGCATTTACTATCCTCGATAATGAAAAGCCTCTCCCAAAAAATCATCCGCTTTCTGATCGTTCCCTTACAAGTGGCCACGGTATGGATGATCTTCCTTCTCACGTTGTGGATAAGCGGCGGAATTGCTGGCGGCTATCCAGCTTTCCTTATGTCCGTGGCCATCGCGGGTATATTCTTGTGGCCCCGTATACGGCAGGGTACGAGGCGCGCGGTCATCTGGAGCGGAATGGGACTGCTTCTCGCATTGGTGCCTCTGGTCATCGTGTTGGTACCGCTGGCGTCCTCCTCATTGCCCGCCCTGGCCGCCGACAAATCCGTTCAATTGTGGGCTACGCACGATGGCCGTCACGTCGCCGTCTACCGCTACTCGGCGGCCCCGGCGAACGACCGTCACATGGCCTTGGTGTTTGCGCATGGCGGGCCTGGCGCATATTTGCGCGATTTTGATCGTAACTTTTTTGCAAGTTTCGCGCATGCCGGTTTCGACGTTGTCATTTACGACCAGTTCGGCGCCGGGCGCTCGCCACTTGGCGATCCGACGACCTATACGCACGAGAACAATGTCAGGGATTTGGCCGCCGTACTTGCTCGCGTTGATAAGCCAACCGTCCTTATTGGGCAGTCGTACGGGGCGACACTGGTGACGTCCGCACTGTCAGAAGAGGAAATCCGCAAGCATGTCACCCACGTAATCCTCTCCGAGCCGGGACGCCTGCCGGGAAGCACTGAATCGACAGCGAAATCGATGTCCGAAAAAACCACCCTCGCTCCGGATGCTAGCGAAACACCAAGCCGTGCGGTGATTGCGAAAGTCGCCGCGCCGCGCGCGCTCCTAGCGAATTTTCTGCCGCGCGAAAATCGATTCGTAAAACAGGAAGAGCTCATCAACCTCTATACGGCCGACGTGCAGCGCCTCTTGATAGCGCCAGGATTTTGCAAGGGCGATACGACCTTGCTCAATAGCTTCAAGGCTGAGCCCTTTAATTTGAAGGCCAACGTCGCCATCAACCGCGATGCCTTGGCCGCACCGACGCCCGATTTGCGCAAGATGAAGGCGCCAGTGATGCTGCTGCTGGGAGAATGCAGCTATATTCCGCGAGGGCTTGCAATGGAGTATTTCGGCACCTATTCCATCAAGCGCAGCCAGCGGATTCTAGGCGTTGGACATATCTTATGGGGTAATCCTAGAGGTCAGGCGATGACCCGTGATGCCATTATTCGCTTCATCGAGAATGCACCTGCCGCGCTACCGAACGACCCGACCGCCGCTACCGCGAACCGGTTTGTCGACCAAGGGCGTTGATGCGCTTGACGGCGCAAATAAGCTAGTTAAATGCGTCCGGTTGGATGTAAATCAAGAATTGCTTGTAGCCGAGGGAGCGATTTTTGCACTTCAACCGGATGCAGTCGTGCGGAGAAGATCAGACGGCATATAGGACATACCATCGCAGGCAAGCTAATCGGACGCGACGACGAAGACCCTCCGGCTCGACAGCAACCTTTCGCCACCACGCTTGTATTCTCCGGCAGAGCAACGCCCAATGCAATGTCGAGGTCGCTGTCGGATACATCGAGAGCGTTGTCTGACAGCGAATGAAGACTTGATGAAGGTCCGCTTCTGGCCGGTTGCAGACCTACGTGTACGTCCGCAACCGACCCATCACAGACCGGGTATGTCGGCGGTAACACTAAGGATGTAAGGTCGCGTGGAACTTTATTTTCGCACCATGATAGTAGTGACTAGCGAGGACGCCTTTGCTAACGGCTTCTACCCTGTTTTTGCCCAGTGCCATCGTCCAAAAATTTGTGGAAATATGCTAGCGAGATAACCATGTACTGAGGCTTTCCCTGCAGTATCCACGACAATTACAACTTCCCAATCATCGGGTTCAAAATAGCCCTCCTTGGCATAGGAAAATCTTTTCTGTCCCATGTCGAATGCGATTGCAGCCCCGACCTCCCCTTTGGGATCGACATACACAGTTGTGGTCTCTCCCGCAGGGATCAAAGCAACTTGTCGCTGGAAGTTAGAGCCGGACACTGTGACATTCTGGAGCGCTTGACCGGAATGATTGGTAATGTAAATCGGGATGTCGTATGATCATCCATACAACCATACCGCGACAGGAACCGCGATCGCTATGTATCTTTTGAACTTCATTCACAACTCGCCTGTTCGCTTACATTGATGAGTAAGCCAGATACTGGAACTTTCGTTAATAAGCGCTCAAGTAGAGCGCCAGCTATCGACCCTAAGCGGACGGTCAAGTCTGGGACCGAGACAGCCAGAGTAAGCACACTATCCCAACTACAACGAGACCGAAGATCCAATAGCCGACTCGTTCGTTCCTGGACATCTCTGCATATCGTTCGTCACGCGATTTAGTGAACGATTCCTTTACTAGCTGTTGCCAAGTCTTTTTCATAGCGTTAGCCAAACCATTTTTGAAGAAGATGCTCCTGGCACCGAGGACGAAATATTGGCAACTGCACCATTGCACGTCCGCTTCTGGCCGAACTCGGCCGATCGATACAGCTCAGTGTACGACCGTGGTTGCTTCCAAGGCAAGCAAAGGCTGCGTTAAGGGTTTCTGGGTCACTAGGTGCCCACAATGGGTTTCCACAACCACGGAGGCCTCATGGACTCGATCTCTAGCAAAGCCAAAAGTGTAGGGCCCTGGAACAAGGGACGTCTTGTAGGGCAAAAGCTGCCATTGAAGTTACGGGAAATTTGGGCGATTCGCATTCGTCTACAGTTGGCCGCGCAGGTGCGAGACCTCGCGCTGTTCAACCTCGCTATCGATAGCAAGTTGCGCGGCTGCGACCTCGTCAGTTTGCGCGTCAAGGACATCGCGCAGGGGCGAAGCATCTTTCACCGCGCGATCGTCATGCAGCGTAAGACCGGCCGGCCTGTTCAGTTCGAAATTACGGAGCAAACCCGGCAGTCGGTGCTTGCCTGGATCGATCGGCGCTAGCTGTCCGGAAGCCAGCACCTATTCCCAAGCCGAGTGAGCGAGTCGCCACACCTGTCTACTCGCCAGTACGCGCGAATCGTTACCAGATGGGTGGAATCGATCGGCTTGGACGCGACCGCTTATGGAACACATTCGATGCGCAGAACAAAAGCGACTCTGATCTACAGGCGAACGAAAAATCTTCGTGCCGTGCAACTGCTTCTCGGGCATACTAAGCTCGAGAGTACAGTTCGCTATCTCGGCATCGAAGTCGATGACGCTTTAGAAATTGCAGAGCAAACTGAGGTTTAGTGCCCAAGCCACAAAAGTGGGCTGTAAGCCTGGATCGGCCAAGAGATGAGGTTCTATACATGACGTTCTCGATTGGCGCCATAGATTAACTAATACATTCCAATGAAAGTACAAATTGCCGAAAGGGCCAAGATGAAAGAATTTTTGCGGTACACAAAAGACATACTTGTGCAAGATTTCCGTGCTCAGCTCGTGCCCTTCAAGGCGATCTATAATTTTATCATTCGCTACGCCGACAATAATTCGGCGCGTTGAACTAACAAGCCTTTGAAGCCTGACCTAGCAAAGAAAAGTGCCGATAGTGCCCATACAATTTCGGTCACCTGTTTCAACCTTCAGATTTTCAAGTCACTTCGAGAACCTGCTTTCTGAGGCCTTTACGTTCTGGCAGCGCAATGCCGTAACTTTGAGGACTCACTCATGAGTACACGATCCCCCACGCAAAGAGTGGAGCAGTATGTGCTGAGCGCGCCGCTTCGCAACCCCTACCTTAGTTAGAGCGAAGCCGAAACACTCGGAGTTTTTTCAAAAGGCTGGTCCAGATAAGTCCGCTATCGGCCAAGAGCAGACGTCGCCTCGTCAATTTCAGAGTTATCGTAGTGTTGTCGGTTTGAGAATTCTCTACGCTCGGCGCTCCCGCTTATTCGTAGCTTTAATTCAAGTGCTCGATGAATGTACAAGGAATGAAGATGCACCGATTTTGCTTTTTGTTTCTTGTACTGCCGATTTATGCGACAGCCGCAGGCGTTTATCGCAACCAATCCGGATACAGCCTTTCGCTAATCATCCCGACGGGCGCTCGCCCATGTACAACCTCGCCACCCGGACTTGATCACGGCGTCGTCCTCGTCTACGGCAGTACCACCTGCGATTTCGGCAGTAATCCTGACCGATCAAAGATCTCATTTTTTGTCTCGTACAACGTTGGTGATGGCGATGATGGTGAAGGGCCAAAATCGCCGCGTCAATTGGCTACTTTGGAATGCGAGGGCCAATCGGTCGAACGTAGCACGGAGCGCCTGGGTGATCTCGTGTTATACGAGTGCGTGAAAAGTTCCGTTCAGGGCAGCGTGACGGTGACACTGGTCGGTCAGAAACAAGGCAAGAGCGATGTTTCTTGCTGGCAGAACTATGTGGTACACGTCTACAGCACTAAGGCTGAGGTAACGCATTACCGGCACAAGTTACACGAGGTGTTATTGCATGCATCAACCGCCCTGGTGCCAACCCAGTGTGACTAACCGTGCGAAGCATCCGGCAAGACGGGACACGGCAGTCAACAGGACGAGCGATCTTTACGGAGCCGACTTTTACTTGCCAGTGAAGAATCGACTCATCTTTGACGCTATGACCGCTTCGGGTCGGTAGCGGCCGTTGCAATAAGTCTGCAACCGGCCAGGAGCGGACGAATGCTGCTCGCCTCACATGTCACGTAAGGAACGCAATGCGTACAGAAACGCCGGTGTTTATCGCCACGGTGTCCATTCTATGGCTCCGCTCGGACGGGTCCGAGGTGATGATTGAAGCGAAGATTGGTGCGCCATATGTGGTTGACGATCAAACATGGGCATGCCCAGCGTGCCTAGAGGGTGTTGATGGGCGTTATCCAGACATCGTAGGTGAAGGATCGTTTCAGGCGTTGTCTATTGCTATGCGACTGATCGGGAACAGGCTCGGTCATATGCTTGAGGACAACGCGCATCTTGTTTATCCAGTCGACCGTAGCGCTTGGGGCTGGTCCTCGCATGCTGCTTTCTTTGGAGCAGCCAAATTTAGCTGAGCGAATAGTCCGCTTTGGGTCGGAAACGGACGTCGCCGTAGGCCCGCAACCGGCCAAAAGCGGTCTTTGAAGACGAATGTTTGTGCGTGAAGAGTTGAGCCGCCCATATCCCGGAGTCCAAAAACAATAATCAACGATCAGTCTAACGGCGTTGCCAGTCCTGATTGGCCAAGTGCCAGAAGCTTGGTATGATCTACTCCAGACGGAGATGGCATTCCTCCCGTAACCGCTCAATCCCGAGCTGATGATGCCTACCTTTCCCGGCCGGGAAGGTAGGCACACGCCTCGAACCGGACCAGCTGGGTTTACTCACTGGACCGATGAAAAATACCCCTTATCCCGAACAAGTCGAGTTGCTGCCTTACATGGGCAAGTGGCTCATTCTTGCCATCGTGGCTGCCGTGCTTGCAGGCTCGGCATCCGCTTTCTTCCTGTCTGCGCTAGATCGGGTCACCGAGGTGCGCATTGCGGCGCCGCGCATCATCTGGCTACTGCCGTTGGCTGGATTCGCCGTTGGGTGGGTGTATGACCGCTTTGGCAAGAGCGTCGAAGCGGGCAATAACCTGATCATCGATGAGATCCACGATCCGCGCCAAACGATCCCGTTGCGAATGGCGCCGCTGGTGCTGGGTGGAACCATCATTTCGCATTTGTTTGGCGCTTCGGTCGGGCGCGAAGGCACGGCGGTGCAAATGGGTGCGACCTTGTCCGACCAAGTCTCCTACATCCTCCGGCTTGACCGCGAATCGCGTCGGGTGCTGGTCATGGCGGGCATGAGCGCCGGGTTCGCGGCCGTGTTTGGTACGCCGGTTGCCGGCGCAATCTTCGGCCTTGAGGTGCTGGCGATCGGCCGCATGCGCTATGACGCGATCCTGCCATGCATTGTCGCGGCGATCGTTGCCGACCGGGTCGGGCTATGGTGGGGCATCCAGCATACGCATTACATACTTTCCACGATCCCTGCCGTGGACGCTGCCGGTCTGGCTGGAGTGATCGCTGCTGGCATTGCGTTCGGCCTTGCAGGAATGCTGTTTGCGAAGCTCACCCATAGAATGGGCGACCTGGCCAAGCGCCATGTGTCCTACGGCCCTTTACGGCCGCTGCTGGGTGGCAGCGTGGTCGCGCTGGCTGTCTACCTACTGGGAACCCAGCGCTACATTGGCTTAGGCATCCCAGTTATCGTCCAGTCGTTTCAGCAACAGCTCGGCTTCGGCGATGCCATCGGCAAGCTGGTTTTTACCGTCGTATCCCTAGGCACCGGGTTCAAGGGCGGCGAGGTAACGCCGCTGTTTTATATTGGCGCGACGCTCGGCAACGCGTTGGCGCCGTTGCTGCACTTACCATTCCCGCTGCTGGCTGGGCTGGGCTTCGTGGCCGTCTTTGCCGGCGCAGCCAACGTGCCGCTGGCGTCTACCGTCATGGCGATCGAGCTGTTCGGCGGGAACATAGCACCCTATGCGGCCTTGGCCTGCGTGGTCAGCTACCTGTTTTCGGGGCATACCGGCATCTACCGTGCTCAGCGTATCGGACGCGCTAAGCACCATCGGGATTTGCCCGATGGGCTACGATTGTCCGAATTGCCGGCCTATCGGGCACGCTCCCGTACCCATCGCGCGTCGGTACTACCGAAGGAGTAAGTGGGCATGATGACCGAATTTGCCGTCTTGCGTATGTATATCCCGATGTCGGCCCGTGCGCGTGCCACGCGGCTATGGCACCATTTCAGCGCACCGCAGCTTGCGCATCATCTTCTGGACCAGGCACGCCGAGCGGGCATGCGTCAGGCCTTGCTATTCCAAGTGGACGGCGGCTACTTGCCGGGTGATAAGCCATCCCATCTACACGTCGACGGGACCGCAGCGCGCCATCCTCAGTGTGTTGAACTAATCGATACGGAGTCGGCACTACGCGCATTCCTCGCTACACACCACGCAGAGCTGAACGGGACACAGGTTGTGTTAGTGCGTTGCGAATTGCCGCTCCTGGGCGCGACGGCAACGGCGCCGGGAGCGCCTGACTAGCGGCGCATGAGCAGGCCAGTACAGGCCATGCCCAAGGCACACATCGCGATCGAACCTCCAACGTGCAGCAGCACAGCAACAGCACCCATCGTCAGGCGTCCGGCACGCAATAGGGTAACGACTTCGCCAGCGAAACTAGACATGGTCGTTAGGCCGCCGAGGAACCCAGTGACGACGAACAGCCTGATTTCGGGCGGAAGCGAAGAAGTATTGGTAAACCAGGGGATGGCCATGCCGATAACATAGGCGCCGGCCAGATTCACCAACAGGGTGCCAGGCGGGATAGCCGGAAATAGTGAATTCATGATGACACTGATCCACCATCGCAAGAGCGCGCCCAACGCCGCACCGCTGGCGACCGCGAATACGGAAGAAATCCCCATCAATGCCTCATGTTGGAAAGTCAAGTATCAGCTTAGCACGGTAGGTTCCGAGGCCTTTAGGATCTTCGTGTGAAACGACGACGCTCGATCTGTTCGAGCCTTACGGGAATGGGGCGATAATCTCTGCGTGCAGTCATCAGCTTTAACGTCTGCAATGGGTCGGTTGCAGACGTAGCTTTAGTTCCGTATTCGGCCAGGAAGCTGCTGCGCAATAATCGCTGACTGAGCCTCGCGCGTGTGAGTGCGTGCGAGGATGAAAAAACCGCCAGTGCGTGAGCCTGGCGGTTTTTTTATTGCGGGGCGCTGGTGGGCTTGGGGCCGCGCTTGCGCCGGACGACCTTACAGCTTAGTTGCGACGGACAGCGATCGAAGCCGCCGAGCCGTCATCGTCCAGCGTGAAGCGCAGGGTGCGCGCCTTCGCATTCAGCTGGCTCTCGACCGCGCTCGCGCTGGCGCCGCTACGGACCGTGCCCTTGCCCTGCCAGCCATGAACCGTCACCGCCACCTGCTTCCACCACGGCTTGAAGCTGCCTTCGCGCTTGCCGAAGTCGAGCGTCACGCCGTCCGCGGTGACCGTGCAGCGCACCGGCTGGCGCAGGAATTCCCCGCGTTCGTAGCCCATCGAATGGCCGTCGTCGAGGTAGATGTCGCCGCTGCAGTCCGGGCCCGGGTAGACGTCCAGCTGGAGCGGGCCGCGCGGGGTTTCGGCGGTCGATTGCACCACGGCCTGGCGCGGCAGGATGGTGCCGGCGCGGACGTACACCGGCAGGTGGTCCAGGCGCGGGGTCTCGTCGACCACGTCTTCGCGGCTGTGCTTTTCGCCGGTCGCGTCGGTGGCCGACTGGAACACGCCCGCGGTCTGCTGCTGCGCGCGGCCGGCGGGCAGGCCGGTCCAGTAGTCGTACCAGCCGCCGGCCGGCAGGCAGGTCTTGTACGGCTGCGGCGACTCGGGGCTCGGCGGCGGCGAGACCAGCAGCGCGCGGCCCAGCGTGAAGGTCCACGATTCGTCGCAGCTCGATGCGATCGCATCCGGATAGTCGTAGAACACCGGGCGCAGGATCGGGTCGCCGGTGCGCGCGTTCTGCTCGGCCAGCGCGTACAGGTAGGGCATCAGCTTGTAGCGCTCTTCGACGAAGCGGCGGCGGATCGCCGTATGCTGCGGACCGTCGACCCAGGGTTCGACGCGCGGCGTGCCCTTGGCGCTGTGGTCGCGGAACACCGGGTAGAAAGCGCCGATCTCGAACCAGCGCGTCAGCAGGTCGGGGCTGGGGCCGCCCTTGAAGCCGCTGACGTCGGCCGCGCCATACGAAAAGCCCGACAGGCCCAGGTTGATGAGCTGCTGGATCGACAGCTTGAGGTGATCCCAGGTGGCGCTGTTGTCGCCGGTCCAGGTGACCGAGTAGCGCTGGCCGCCGGCGTAGCTGGCGCGCGTCATCACGAAGGCACGCTCGTTCGGCGCCAGCTTGCGCAGGCCGTCGTAGGTGGCGCGCGTGTTCTGCATGCCGTAGACGTTGTGGATCTCGGCGTGGTCGGCGGTGCGCTTGGCGAAATCGTCGGAGGCGATGCGGTGCCGCGTCGTGAGCGGCATGGTCTTGGTCGGCGTGCCGAAGATGGCCGGCTCGTTCATGTCGTTCCAGACGCCCGCGATGCCCATCTTGACCTGGTCGGCGAACAGCGTGCCGTACCAGTCGCGCGTGCTGGCCTGGGTGAAGTCCGGGAACACCGAGTCGCCCGGCCACACCGGCGCCACGTAGGTCGAGCCGTCCGGGTTCTTGACGAACTGGTCGCCCTTGATGCCGCTGTCGTAAGGCGCATAGCCCTGGTTCGGCGCGGCCGCCACGTGCAGGTCGGTGATCGTGACCAGCTTGATGCCTTGCTTGCCCAGATCGCGCACCAGGCCCGGCATGTCGGGGAAGGTCTTGGGGTTCGCCGTGAATGGGCGGTTGCGGTCCTGCCAGTCGATGTCGAGCCACATGACGTCGGTCGGGATCTTCTCGGCGCGCAGTTTCGCGGCCACCTGGCGCGTCTCGTCGGCCGTCATGTAGCTGTAGCGCGACTGCTGGTAGCCCAGCGCCCAGCGCGGGGCCAGCGGCGCCTTGCCGGTCAGGTCGGTGTAGCGGCGCACCACCTCGGCGGTGGAGGGGCCATGGATCAGGTAGTAGTCGATCGGGCCGTCGGGGGCGCCGAAGGCCAGCACGCCATCAATGCGGTGGCCGAAGTCGAACCAGCTGCGGCGCGTATTGTCGAGGAAGATGCCGTAGCTGCCGCCGTCGCCGCCGACGCCGATGAAGAACGGGATCGATTTGTAGATCGGGTCGTCGCTCGAGGTGAAGCCGAAGGCGTCGGTGTTCCAGTCGACGAAGGTCTTGCCGCGCCGGTCCATGCCGCCGGTCTTGTCGCCCAGGCCGAAGTAGTGTTCCGACTGCGGCATGCTTTTTTTCAGCGTGAACGCGTGGCCGTCGAGGCTGACCGGTGCCGCATCGGCCGAGACGATCTTGCCGGCCATGTCGCTGACCACCAGGCGGCCATCCTGCAGCTCGACGCGCAGCGCGCGGGTGGCGAAGCCGTGCGCCGTGGGCGTCACCTGCGCCCGCTGCGCGCGTACGCCATGCGGCACGGCCCAGCTGGCGTCCTCTGGGAACGCGCCGCCGGGGGCGAGCGTCACGCGCAGGATGTCGTCGGTGAGCGCGACTACGCGCAAGGTGACGGGGCCCTGGCGCACTTCCAGGCCGGAAGCGGTGGCGGTCGGGGTTGAAGAAGCGGCCTGCTGGGCGTGGGCGCAGGGGGCGAACAGCGTCGCAACGGCCAGCGCGAGCGCGGCAATGCGGGGCGAATGAGTAGGGCGGGGCATGGGTCTCCAGGGCGGCGCAATGGCCGCTTTTCCTTTGGTGTTGCTAAAAGTAACATTCTGGCACCTGTGCCGATGTAACTCAACTACATTGTGTAATTGGACTACATTTTGGGCTGGCCGAGAGCCGGCGTACGTCTGTAAGACCGCGGACGTTTTGGCGGTCGAGTGTGTATTCAGGAAGACTGCAGAACGTAAAGCTACGACACTATTTTATTTGTGTATGAGTGATTCCTCCATGCAACATTGCCACGCAAGTGTCCCGCTGCCACTCGTGGTAAAAATGCGCAAATTGTGACGTGCATCAGGATTTTGCCGTACGATGAACGACCAAATTTGATCAATCCTGACGGTGCTCATCCATTCCTCCAGCCTGTATGGAGTTTAATGCGCTGGTGCATGCAAACGTGTCGTGTAACACGGGCAAGGAATGATATAGTTGGTTATTTGTACGATTGCATGTATTCACAATGCGCGCACAATCTCTCACCAATATCAAGGACTACGACAGATGACCACACAGGACTATTCGACCCGCATCAGCCAGCTCATCCAGGATAACGAAGCCACGATCGGCGCGGAGTGGATGGCCCAGCTGGAGGCGTTGACGGTCCGTACCAACGTGGTCACGAAGGAGCAGCTGCGCCGCCACTGCCAGAAGTTCCTGACCGCGTTCGCCGGCGCGACCCGCGGCGGCGAGCTGCAAAACGTCGAGCACCGCTCGTGGGACGAAGTGCGCGACCTGCTGGACGACATCTCGACCTCGCGCGCCAAGGCCGGCTCGACCCCGAGCGAGACCGCGACCTTCGTGTTTTCGCTGAAGCAGCCGCTGTTCGCGCAGCTCAGCCGTGGATTTGCCGGCGATCCCGAAGGCCTGGCCGCCGCGTCCTGGACCGTCAGCACGCTGCTCGACAAGCTCGGCCTGTACACCATCGAAGTGTTCCAGCGCGCGCGCGACCAGGTGATCGTGCGCCAGCAGCAGGAACTGCTCGAGCTGTCGACCCCGGTCGTCAAGCTGTGGGACGGCATCCTGGCGCTGCCGCTGATCGGCACGCTCGATTCCGCGCGCACCCAGGTGGTGATGGAGAACGTGCTGCAAAAGATCGTCGACACCGGCGCCTCGATCGCCATCATCGACATCACCGGCGTGCCGACCGTCGACACCCTGGTCGCCCAGCACCTGATGAAGACCATCGCCGCCGCGCGCCTGATGGGCGCCGACTGCATCATCAGCGGCATCCGCCCGCAGATCGCGCAGACCATCGTGCACCTGGGCGTGAACCTGGAAGACGTGACCACCAAGGCGACGCTGGCCGACGCCTTCGTCGTTGCGCTGGCGCGCACCGGCACCTCGGTGATGCGCAAGGACTGAGCGCACCATGGAACGCATCCCGATTCTGCGCATGGGCAAGCTGCTGCTGGTGACGATCCAGGTCGACATGCACGACCGCCTGGCGATGACGCTGCAGGACGACCTTACCGAGCGCATCGTGCGCGATAACGCGCGTGGCGTCCTGATCGACATCTCGGCGCTGGACCTGGTCGATTCTTTCATCGGCCGCATGATCAGCAATACCGCCGCGATGGCGCGCGTGCTGGACGCCCAGACCGTGGTGGTCGGCATGCAGCCGGCGGTCGCCATCACGCTCGTCGAGCTGGGCCTGACCCTGGACGGCGTGAAAACCGCGTTGAACGTCGAGAAGGGCATGGCCCTGTTAGGAAAGTCAGAGCTTTGATGAGCGCCGCTCTCAACACCGAACAGCCGTTCTATGCCGAGCTGCTCGAGCAGCACCGGGAGCAGCGCACCGCTCGCCAGACGATGCCGGTGCGCACGGACGAGGACGTGGTCGCCGTGCGCCGCCACGTGCGCGAGCGCGCGGTCGGGATCGCGCTGTCGCTGGTCGACCAGACCAAGCTGGTGACGGCGGCGAGCGAACTGGCGCGCAACACCATCAAGTACGGCGGCGGCGGCGACGTCTACCTGGACGCGCTCGACGACGGACTGCGCAAGGGCGTCGGCCTGGTCTTCGTCGACAGCGGTCCGGGCATCCCCGACATCCAGATGGCGCTGCGCGACGGCTACACCACCGGCGGCGGCCTCGGCCTGGGCCTGAGCGGGTCGAAGCGCCTGGCTGACGAGTTCATGATCGAAACCCGGGTTGGAGAGGGGACCGCGGTCTCGATCGTCAAATGGAAACGCTGATCACCTCGCTGGCGCCGCAGCTCACCTTCCCGATCAAGCATGCGAGCGACGTCGCGGCCGCGCGCCGCGCCGGCCAGAAGCTGGCCGACGAACTCGGCTTCACCGAAGTCCAGGCCGGCCGCCTGGCGATCGTCATTACCGAGGCCGGCACCAACATCCTCAAGCACGCCGACGAAGGCACGCTGTACGTGATGCAGGCCCAGTCCGGCGCGCAGTCGGGCGCGAGCGTGCCCGGCATCGACGTGCTTGCGGTCGACGCCGGTCCCGGCATCGCCGACCTGGCCACCAGCCTGCAGGACGGCGTCTCGACCGCCGGCACGGCCGGCACCGGCCTGGGCGCACTGCGCCGCCAGTCGGACGAATTCGACGTCTGGTCGCTGCGCGGCCGCGGCGCCGCCTTCTTCATGCGCCTGTGGAAAGGCCCGACCCCGCCCGCGCCGTGCGGCGTCGAAGTCGGCGCCCTGTGCGTGCCGCTGGCCGGCGAGAATGCCTGCGGTGACGGCTGGGCGGTCAGCTGCGGCCTGGACGGCGCGACGCTGCTCGCCGTCGACGGCCTCGGCCACGGCCCCGACGCCGCCAAGGCCGCCGCCGCCGCGATCGCCTCGATCGAGCGCTTTCCGCACGCCGAGCCGTCCGACCTGATGCAGCGCGCCCACGAAGCCATGCGCACCACGCGCGGCGCGGCGCTGTCGCTGGCGCGCGTGACCTATGCCGGCGACCAACTGCGCTTCGCCGGGATCGGCAACGTGGCCGGGCTGGTGGTCGACCACGGCGTTCGCCGTGCGCTGGTATCGCACAACGGCATTGTCGGCAACAATATGCGCAAGGTGCAGGAGTTCGCGGTGGATTTCCCGCCGGGAGCGCTGTGCGTCATGCATTCGGACGGGCTGCACACGCAGTGGGATCTGGGCGACTACCCGGGCCTGCTGGCGCGCACACCCGCCATCGTCGCCGGCATCCTGATGCGCGACTTCATCCGCCGCCGCGACGACGCCATGGTGCTGGTCGCGCGCAGGAAGGGAGAATCACGATGAGCCCGCAGCGTCTGCTGAACGTCAGCCTGGGCAACGAGCAGGACGTGGTGCTGGTGCGCCAGCGCGCGCGCCAGATCGCGCAGCTGCTCGGGTTCTCGCAGCAGGACCAGGTGCGCGTCGCCACCGCGGTCTCGGAAGTGGCGCGCGCGGTGTGCCAGCTCGGCTTCGGGGCGCGCGCCGCCTTCTGCGTGTGCACGGTCGGCGGACGCCAGCTGCTCGAAGTGGCGATCGGCGCGCGCCCGGACGCGCGCGGCGCGCTGGCCGACGACGCGCTGGTGACCGCCTACCGCCTGATGGACGACTGCGAGGTCGAACAGGGCGCCGAGGCCGGGCAGGGCGCGACCCTGGTGACCATGCGCAAATGGCTGCCGTCGCAATCCTGGGTCGGGCCGGCGCGCCTGGCCGAGTTGTCAGGCCAGCTGGCCAAGGACAGCCCGGTGGCCAACACCTATCTCGAGGTGCACCAGCAGAACCGCGAGCTGGCCTCGGCCCTGGCCGAGCTGCGCGAGCGCCAGGACGACCTGGTGGCGCTGACGCGCGAACTCGAAGACACCAACCGCGGCATCGTCGCGCTGTACGCCGAGATCGAGGACAAGGCCGAGCGCCTGCGCAAGGCCGACGAAATGAAGTCGCGCTTCCTGTCCAACACCAGCCACGAGCTGAGGACGCCCTTGTCGTCGATCCGCGCGCTGGCCAAGCTGCTGCTGGACCGCATGGACGGCGACCTGACGCAGGAGCAGGAGCGCCAGGTGCGCTTCATCGACGCCGCCGCCACCGATTTGTCCGAGCTGGTCAACGACCTGCTCGACCTGGCCAAGATCGAGGCCGGCAAGGTCGAGGTGCTGCTCGCGCCGGTGCTGGTCGAGAACCTGTTTCGCGCGCTCAAGGGCATGCTGCGGCCGCTGGTCGACGACGCCCGCGTCGAGCTGGTGTTCGATACCGGCGGCATCGAGGCGCCGTTCGAGTCGGACGAAGGCAAGATTTCGCAGGTGCTGCGCAACTTCATCTCGAACGCGCTCAAGTTCACCGAGCAGGGGGCGGTCACGGTCTCGGCCTTCCAGGACCCCGTGTCCATCACCTTTTCGGTGGCCGACACCGGGATCGGCATCAGCGCCGACAACCTGCAGCTGATCTTCGAGGAATTCAGCCAGATCGAACATCCGCTGCAGCGCCGCAGCAAGGGCACCGGCCTGGGCCTGCCGCTGTGCCGCAAGCTGGCCGAGCTGCTCGGCGGGCGCATCGAAGTGAGCAGTGAGCTGGGCGCGGGCTCGACCTTTTCGCTGGTCCTGCCACGCAGTTTTACGATGGAACCCACATGACCACTTCCCACCTGATCCTGAACGTCGACGACAATGACGGCGCCCGCTACGCCAAGACGCGCATCCTCAAGAGCGCGGGCTTCGAGGTGATCGAGGCGACCAACGGCACCGATGCGCTGGCCACCGTCAAGCGCGGCGGCGTGGCGCTGGTGCTGCTCGACGTGAAGCTCCCGGACATCAACGGCATCGAAGTGTGCCGGCGCATCAAGTCCGATCCGGACAGTTCGCTGGTGCTGGTGCTGCAGACCTCGGCCGCGCTGACCGGCCGCGCCGACAAGATCCGCGGCCTGGAAGGCGGCGCCGACAACTACCTGGCGGCGCCGATCGAGGCCGACGAGCTGATCGCCAACGTCAACGCGCTGCTGCGCATGCGCCAGACCCAGAGCGCGCTGCGCGACAGCGAAGAGCGCTTTCGTCAGCTGACCGACAACATCGAGGACGTGTTCTGGATGTTCTCGGTGCCGGCGCGCGCGCTCGAATACGTCAGCCCGGCCTATGCCACCATCTGGGGCCGCGAGCCCGCGTCGCTCGAGCGCGCACCGGGCAGCTGGCTGGACGCGGTGCACATGGACGACCGCGCCCACGTGGCGCGGCTGTGGGAGGCGGTCCAGACCGAGCCGCATTACGAGGCCGAATTCCGCCTCAACCTGCCGGACGGCACCCAGCGCTGGGTGCGCGACCGCCTGTTCCCGGTGCGCGACGGCCGCAACGAGGTGTACCGGGTGGCGCGCGTCACCAGCGACATCACGCGCCGCAAGGAGATGGAGGCGCTGCTGCGCGCGGCCGACGTCAACAAGAACGAATTCCTGGCCACGCTCGCGCACGAGCTGCGCAACCCGCTCTCGCCGATCCGCAACGCGGCCGCGCTGCTGGGCGCCGCGGGGGAGGGCGCGGCCGAGCGCCAGGCGCGCGCGCGCGACGTGATCACGCGCCAGGTCGACCACCTGGCGCACCTGGTCGACGACCTGCTCGACGTGGCGCGCATCTCGGAAGGCAAGATCGTGCTGCGCCATGAAGAAGTCGACATGAAGGGCGTGATCGCCCAGGCGGTGGAAACCGCGGCGCCGCTGATCGCGGCGCGCGAGCACACGCTGGAAGTGGTCGAACCCGAGCAGCAGATCTGGGTGATGGGCGACCCGGTGCGCCTGGCGCAATCGATGGGCAACCTGCTGCACAACGCCGCCAAGTTCACGCCCAAGGGCGGCCACATCCGGGTCGAAGTGAAGCTCGACGGCGAGCAGGTGCGCATCGCGGTGCAGGACAACGGCATCGGCATCACCGAAGACAACCTGTCGCGCATCTTCGGCATGTTCGCCCAGGCCGCGGTGCCGCCCGACCGTGCGCCGGAAGGCCTCGGCATCGGCCTGTCGCTGGTCTCGCGCCTGCTCGAGATGCACGGGGGGCGCCTGGCCGCCACAAGCCCCGGCATCGGCCTGGGTTCCACCTTCACGGTCGAACTGCCGGTGCTGCGCACGTCGGCGCCGCAGCAGGCGGCGTACGCGCCGGTCGAGCAAGCCGCGCCGCCTTCCGGCAGCGGCGGGCGCCGCGTGCTGCTGGTGGACGACAACGTCGACGCGATGGAGATGATGGCCTTCCTGCTGGCCGAGATGGGCTACGACGCCCACACCACCGCCGACGCCAGCCGCCTGATCGACATGGCGCTCGAGCGCCGGCCGGACGTGATCGTGCTCGACATCGGCCTGCCGGGCGTGGACGGCTACGAACTGGCGCGCATGCTCAAGCAGCATCCGCAGCTGAACGCGATCCGCCTGGTCGCGCACACCGGCTACGGTTCGCCGGAAGACCGGCGCAAGGCGCGCGAGGCGGGCTTCGACGCCCACCTGGTCAAGCCGGCCGAACTCGGCGATCTGGAAGACGCGCTGCGCGGCTGAGCGCGCCCGGTCGCGCATCGTGTGCGGATCGTGCGCTGTTCTGCGTGCAGCAGCGCACGAACAGCGCAGCCGTACCGGGCTAATCTGGTTCCAACGTCAACCACGATTGGAGGTCATCATGCCCCGCGGAGCCAGCCCGAAGCGCGAAGCCGAGTACGAGAAGCTCGAAACCGAATTCAAGAAAGAACACCGCTATCCCGGCCGCGAGGAAGAAGTCGCCTCGCGCATCGTCAACAAGCAGCGCGCCGAGAAGGGCGAGGCCAAGCAGTCCTCGGGCGGCGGCTCGAAGCAGTCGGCCAGGAAGTAAACCGGGGTAAGTGGGCCGTTCCGCTCAGCCGCGGACAACGCCTTCGGCGCCGGCCAGGCCATGCGCCTCGGCCTGCGCCATTCCTCCCGACAGCGCCAGGCGCAGCGCGTCGCTGTAGACCGGTGCATGGGCAGGACGCGGACGGCGACGGCGCTCGACCACGACCGTGCCTTTCGCGCGCGCGCCGATCATCAGGTTGAACAGCGTCGGCATCGTCTTCATGGCGGACTGGTAAGCCGCGACCAGCACGACTGCGACGAGCGCCGTGGCCAGCAGCGAGTAAAGCAGCGGCGGCACTGGGACCGGCGATTTCGCGGCCAGCATCTTCAGGACGTGCAATACCGGCGTGTGGGCCAGGAACACGAAGAAGCTGTACCGGCTGTTCCTTGCGGCCCAATTGCCGAGCGCGCTGCCGATCAGGTGCGAGAAGGCGACCCACACCAGCACCGGCGACAGCAGGTAAATCACCATGTTGTCGACGCGCAAGAACACTGCGGCCGTGCAGGCACCGATCAGCACCACGATCGCTGGCGTGGCAAAGCGATCAAAGCGGGTGATCTCCCACTTGCCGACCGCAGCCCAGCCGCCCAGGTAGAACATGACCGCCATTGTGTCGCGATTGACCAGGTGGCCGTCGAGGTCACCCAGGAAGACTGCGCACACCAGCGCAAAGCCAACGATCGGCGCACGGCGCAGGAACAAGCCGAACACCGGCGTCAACAACACCAGCACAAACAGGTCACGTAAGAAATGCAGTGCGCCGTTGAATGGGACATTGTCGTAAGCAATCAGGGCGTTGATGAATTCAGCATGGCTTTTGTGGGTCGCTTCGTAGAACATGCTCCACCCTGTAGCGTATTCCAGCACGTATTGCGCAGCAAAGTACAGCATGTTAAAGAAGAAGAACGGCACTACGAGGGTCATGCTTTTCTTTTTGTAGAGCTTGACTGGCGCCAGGTCCAATCCGGAGCTGAACAGCAGGAAGGCCGAGATCATGGTCAGCGTCGGGACCGCGAAACGTCCCAAGCGGTCCTGGAAAATGCAGGTGAAGACCGTCCAGAAGTCGGACAAATCGACTTTCGCGATATTCGGCTCGTTGACTGTATGCAGGAACACGACCGTGAGGATCAACAACGTACGCAGCATTGAAATACGGCCGGCAATAGCGATATCGATTTTCAAGGTGATGTCCTGGTGATGAGAAGTCGGCTGCAAGTTCGTCGATCGTTTTGTACCGGCCGACAAGGCGTTTTTACTCTAGCTCATCGATACTAGCATTGCATTTTTGTAAAAGTCAAATAGGCAACATTTGATAATTTAAAGTATTTACTTTACTAAAACTTTCAACATATCAATACAAGTTTTATTAAGGAAATATAAATTTGAGGATGATTTTGTAATATGTGGATTTTCAGCAAATTGCGTGACCAGATTAGATAAAGCTGCGATGTCATTCGTCAGTATTGCCAAATAAATAAATGTAAATACAAGGCTGCGAACAACAAAAGAATCCCGGGGTGGGAGCCCGGAATCGTGGTTAAAACGCCGCGCCGCAACGGCGCCGTATTTACTGCTCGGTGACCGTGAACGCGCCGAACGGCTTCAGCTGCTCACCCACCGCCTTCGCATCGCCGACCGCGACGATGCTCTGGTTTTCCGGCGCGAGGTATTTCTTCGCCACCGCCCGCACCTGTTCGGGCGTCACTTTCTCGATCAGCGGCACGTACTGGCCGAGGAATTCGGCCGGCAGTCCGACCAGCCAGTTACTCGCCAGCGTGCCAGCCACTTCGCCCAGCATCTGGTTGCGCAGCAGGTAGCTGCCAGCGACGTAGCGCTTGTATTCGGCCAGGTAGTCGGCCAGCGTCGCGCCGGTCACTTCGTTGCGCACATCGGCGCCGCCGGCCACGTTGCCGCCTTCGCGCAGCAGCGTCGCCCCGGCCGATGCGCCGTAGGTGTAGTCCTTTTCCTCGCGCAGCTTGAGGTTGACGCGGCTCGAGAAGCCGCCGCCGAGGATGGTGCTGGCCAGGCGCAGCGGAATCTGCTCGCCGGCAGCGGCGGGGATACCGGGACCGCCGACGCGGACGGTCGACTGTACGCTGCCGGCGCGCTCGAGCCGCCGGCGCACCGGTTTCGCGGCGGCCGCGACTCTCGGCGCGCCGGCGGCGGCCGGGCCGCTGGCTTTCCATTCCCCGATGGCTTGCTGGGCCAGGCGCATCGCCTCGGCTTCGCCGATGCGGCCGGTGATCACCAGCAGCGCGCGTTCCGGGCGGAAGCGGCGCGCGTGCTCGCTGCGCAGCAGCTCCTCGCCGGTCGCTCCAATCGACTCCGCGGTCGGCGCGGTCCTTGGCCGGGAAGGCCGCGGTGAGCGCGACTTCGGCCAGCAGGTTGGCGAACCCGGGCGGGAGTGATCATCGGCGCCCAGACCGGCGTCGCGCACCGCCAGCACCATGTCCACGCGCAGCACGCCGGTGCGCGGCGGGACCCAGACTTCGAGGCCGCTGGCCAGCTTTTTCTTGGCGATCTGCGGCACCGGCAACGGCTTGTCCTTGGCGTAGTCGGGCATGCTGGCCGGTTGGCTTGCGCCGGGGTGTCGGCGGCATGGGCGCCATGCGCGCACAGCGCGGCGAAGGCCATCGTCAGCAGCAGTTTGTTCACCGGTGCGCTCCTCATGTCTTGTCGGTGGCAGGCGCAGCCGGGGCGGCCGGCTTGGCTGCCGGCTTGCGGTCGATCACGGTGCGGTTGGCTAGCACCAGGTAGGTAGCGGCGGTGCGCTGGATGTCGGCGGACGTCACGCCCTCGATCCACCCCGGCACCTGCCCGCCAGCAGGGCTGGCAGGTGGAGCAGGCGCATGGAAAACCTTTATAGGATGCGATGACGAAGATTGCCGTCGTTAGGGCTTGGTGGCAATGTTAATATTAACTTATTGCAATATAAAACAGTATCGTTTTTGGTTTGGTAGTCGATACGCCTGCATGCCAGCCCCGCAATCGTGTCGCTGGGCTGGCGTTTTTCGCAGTTCGTCGCAATCCGCTGGGCCGGCGCGGTCTCGGGTCTTAATCTGTCGACATGGCTAAAGTAGAAACAACACATCGGGAGAAGCGGATGAACAAGACCCTATCGATCGGCCTGGCCTGCGTGATGCTGTGCGGCGGGTCCGGCGCCGCACGGGCGGGCGCGGCGGACGACCAGGCGCGCCCGATCGACGGGCGCGTCACGCGCGTGCACGTGGACGGACCGGTCGACTTGCGCATCCGCCAGGGCAGGGCGGCCGCGCTGCTGCTGACCGGCGATCCGCGCTTCTTCGGCAACACCGTCACCGAGCAGCGCGGCGACACGCTCAGCATCGAACCCGAGGGGCGCGCCCACGGACGCCTGGGCGCGCTGCGCGTCGAGCTGACCCTGCCGGCGCTGCGCGAAGTAATCTCCGACAGCCTGGGCACGACCGACATCGCTGGCTTTTCCGGCGACGCGCTCGAGCTGACCCTGGACGGCGCCGGCTCGATGCGCGTGGACAGCAGCTACCGCATGGTGACGGTCAACCTGGGCGGCGTGGGCAGCATGCAGCTGCAGGGCATGGACGCCGAAGGGATCAAGCTCAACCTGCAGGGCGCCGGCCTGATCTCGCTGAGCGGGCGCGCGCACTGGCTGAAGGCAGACCTGGGTGGACTCGGCAGCCTGGAAGCACGCCAGCTGCAGGTCGAGAGCGTCAACATCGACCTGTCCGGCCTGGGCAACGCGCACGTGACGGCGCGCCAGAACGCCAACCTGAGCCTGTCCGGCATGGGCTCGGTGACGGTGTATGGCAAGCCGCTCAACCGCAAGGTCGCGGTCGACGGGCTGGGCAAGGTCAGCTGGCAGTAACCGGGGACGCAAGCGTACGACGACGATGAAAAAATTGACGATTGCGATCCTGGCTGCGCTGGCCGTGCACGGCAGCGCGCAGGCAGGCTTCACCGAAGGCGCCAACGCCTACAACGCGCGCAACTATGCGCTCGCGCTGAAGGAAATCACGCCGCTGGCGCGCGCCGGCAACGCCGACGCCGAGCACCTGCTCGGCCTGATGTACTACATGGGACGCGGCGTGCCGCGCGACTACAAGCAGGCGTTTGCCTGGCACTACAAGGCCGCCCAGCAGGGTAAGGCCGATGCCGAGTACGTGGTCGGCGCGATGTACTACACCGGTAATTCGGTGCCCCAGGACGAGAAGCTGGCGGTGCAGTGGTTCCGCAAGGCGGCCGAGCAGGGCCATCCGGACGCGCAGTACGCACTCGGCCTGATGTACCGCAATCACGTGGCTGGGGTGCCGCAGGATGTGGTCATCGCCTACATGTTGTGGAATCTGGCCGCCGCGAATGGACACAAAAATGCGGTCCAGCAGCGCACCGCGCTGGCGCGCCAGATGACCGAAGAGCAGATCGACGAAGCCCAGGCCTTGTCGCGTAACTGGAAGTCCGGCATGGCGCTGCCGACCCAGTCCCGCAGCGGCGCCATTGCACCATGACAGGGAGTTATTGAACAAAGAATTACATTCTGTTGACCAGAAGTTGCTGACAGGTGCCGAAGGTATAGTCCTACAAACCAATGGCCGTATCATTCTGTTCAGCCCGTCGATTCATGACTACGATGAAGTCCTCAGCTGATGCAAATCGGCTGTTTCATCCCAACAATTAGGAGGCTATCATGGCATCGAACCAAGGCGGTAACAAAGGCAACAACCAGAGCGGCGACACCAGCAACCGCGGTTTCGCATCGATGGATCCGCAGAAGCAGCGCGAGATCGCTTCCGAAGGCGGCAAGGCCGCACACGCTTCGGGCAACGCCCACGAGTTCAACTCGGAAGAAGCACGTCGTGCCGGCTCGATGAGCCACAAGAACGACGGCAACAACCAGTCCGAAGGCGGCGGCAACCAGCAGAGCGGTAACAGCACCCGCGGCGGCTCGCCGGAGCAGCACGCCAAGGCCGGCTCGCAGAGCCACAAGAACGACAACAAGCGCTGATCGATCCGTCGATCGCCACGGACCGGTGCCCACCGCAAGACGCGGCAGGCCGATGCAGGTCCACAGCGCTGCTGTCGAGCGCCAGCCTCCCCGGCTGGCGCTTTTTATTTGCCTGTCGCTTGCGCATCACTTGCCGGTCTGCGCCTCGGCGCGCACCTGGGCCGTCGACTTCAGGTACACCGGACCGAGCGAGCGGAACAGCTCCAGCGGCACCGCATTGCCCATGGCCTGGTAGCCCAGGTCGTTGGGGTGCAGGTGGTCGCCGCTGTCGTAGGCCGGCAGGAAGCGGGTCGGATGGCTCGGATCGCGCGTGACGCGGTCGAAGTCGATCACGCCGTCGAACTCGTCGCCGGAACGGATCCAGTTGTTGACGCCCTGGCGGATCACCTCTTTATCGGCCGAGTAATAGCCGGCGCCCTCGAACGGCGTCAGCGTGGCGCCGTAGACCGCGATGCCTTTCGCGTGCGCGCGCGCGATCAGCTGGCGGTAGCCGGCGATCAGGTCATCCAGCGTGAGCGGGGCGGTGGCCGAGCTGTTGCCGATGTCGTTGATGCCCACCAGTACCGTCATGTATCGCACCCCGGCGGTGGCCAGCACGTCGCGATCGAAGCGCTCGAGCGCGCTGCGTCCGGCCAGCGAGCCTTCCGGCGGATTGGTCAGCAGGCGGTTGCCGCTGATGCCGCGGTTGACCACGCCGATGCGGCTGTTGATGCCGCCGACCGGATCGAGCGTGATCTGCAGGCGCCGCGCCAGCCAGTCGGGCCAGCGGTTGTTGGTGTCGGGCGTGCTGCGGGTGCCGTCGGTGATCGAGTCGCCCAGCGTGACGATGGCCGTGCTGCCGCCGGCCTGGCCGCCGCTGACGTCGACTTCGGTCAGGAACGGCCACGACAGGATGGTGCGGTCAAGCGGGAAGGTCGCCGCCCCGGTGAAGTCGCCGGCCAGCGAGACGTAGTTGGTCTGGCTGGCGGTGCCGTGGATGGTGGTCGCGCCGACCGCGCCCGGCAGGTACAGGCTGATCGCCAGGTCGGACAGCGGCGCCACCTCCAGGTCGACCGGATCGGACAGCACCGGCGCGCCGGGCGGCACCGTGATCGAGGTGCGCCCGCTGAAAGTCAGCGGACGGTCGGTGCCGGCCTGGATGTTGGCGCCGTTGCCGACCCCTGTGGCGCGCAGCGCGACGTGGGCGCCACCGATCGTCAGCGCGGTCGAACCGAACTCGTTCGACAGGCGGATGCGCACGCGGTTGCCGCCGACGCTGGTGTGCACGATCAGGCGCACCGTCTGGTTGGTGAAGACATGGGTGTTGGCCGGCAGCGGCGGGCCGCCGGGACCCGCACCCCAGGTGCCGACCCAGCGCTCGGTGCTCCAGTCTTGCGCCGCTTGTGCGCGAACGACCGGCGGGTGCAAGGCCATCGCCGTGGCCAGCGTCAGGCCGGCCAGGAAGAAGCCGCGGCGTGCCTGGCGCGGGCTGGCCGGACGGGACGGCGTCGTGGACCTGCGCGGTCCGGCAGTGAAACGGCGCCCGGCGTCCAGCAGGGCAGGAAGGCTCAACTTCATGTCTCGCTCCTTTTGTGAAGCGGTCGCATGGCATGGCGCGGGAAGCGCGATGCGGTTTGCATGAGGCCGCTGTGCCAATCTAGGTGGGCTGGAGCATAAGGACAAGACAGGTTCGGACCGAATGGTTGAGCTAGGCTAACTCGTGATGCATTACGGCTGCCTTCTAGCATTAAGTTGCGCCTTGTTAGCGTTATCAGCAATTTCTAATCATGGGCTCGCTTGGTGACGTTCTGGTGATGGCGTACAATTGACACAATTTTAACTAGCCCACCAACCACACCATGCGCGCTATCGAAATCACGCAGCCCGGCAAACCCGAGGTGCTGCAACCCTGCGAACGTCCCATGCCGGTCCTGAAAGACGGCGAAATCCTGATCCACGTCCTCGCGGCCGGGGTCAACCGGCCCGACGTGTTCCAGCGTCTCGGCCAGTACCCTGTGCCGCCGGGCGCGTCCGACCTGCCCGGCCTGGAAGTGGCCGGCGAAATCGTCGACGGCGACCTCGGCGACAGCGGTTTCAAGAAAGGCGACCTGGTCTGCGCCCTGGTGCAGGGCGGCGGCTACGCCGAGTACTGCGCGGCGCCGCTCGAACAATGCCTGCCGGTGCCGAAAGGCCTGAGCGCGGTCGAGGCGGCGTCGCTGCCGGAAACGTTCTTCACGGTGTGGGGCAACGTGTTCCAGCGCGCGGCGCTAGGCGAAGGCGAAAGCCTGCTGGTGCAGGGCGGCAGCTCGGGCATCGGCGTGACGGCGATCCAGATCGCCCACGCCCTGGGCCATCGCGTGTTCGCCACCGCCGGCACGCCGGACAAGTGCCGCGCCTGCGAAGACCTGGGCGCCGAGCGCGCGATCAATTACAAGAGCGAGGACTTCGTTGCGGTCGTCAAGGAACTCACCGGCGGGAACGGTGTCAATGTAGTGCTCGACATGGTCGGCGGCGACTACGTGGCGCGCGAGATCGACTGCCTGGCCGACGACGGCCGCATTGCCATCATCGCGCTGCTGGGCGGGGCCAAGGCCCAGATCGACCTCGGCCAGGTACTGCGCCGGCGCCTTTCGATCAGCGGTTCGACGCTGCGCCCGCGCCCGGTGGCGTTCAAGGCGCGCATCGCACGCGAGCTGCGCGAGCAGGTGTGGCCGCTGATCGAGGCCGGCAAGATCAAGCCGGTGATCCACAAGGTGTTCCCGCTGGATCAGGCGGCCGCTGCGCACACGCTGATGGAAAGCAGCGAGCACGTCGGCAAGATCGTGCTTGCCGTGGCCGACGCATGAGGGCAGGGGAGACACGATGATCGACTATGAAAAAATGCTGATGGTCAAGCATTGTTTGACCGGTTTTTCAACGACCGCTACAATAGCGGGTTATTTGACCGTGAGGTTCTGATGCGTGCCAAACTCATCATAGGCAATTGGAAGATGAATGGCAGCCGAGCGGCCAATGCGGAATTGTTGAATGGGATCGTTGCCGGACTCGACGGCGCCGAGGCGGCTTGCGCGGTGTGCGTGCCGGCGCCGTACCTGCAGCAATGCCAGGATGCGCTGAGCGGCACCGCGGTCGCGTGGGGCGCACAGGATGTCTCGATGCACGAATGCGGTCCCTACACCGGTGAGGTATGCGCGGCCATGCTGGCCGAGTTCGCCTGCCGTTACGTGATCGTCGGCCATTCCGAGCGCCGCGCCTACCACCGCGAAACCAGCGAGCTGGTGGCGAAGAAGGCGCTGGCGGTACTGGCCGAGGGCATGACCCCGATCGTCTGCGTTGGCGAAACGCTGGCCCAGCGCGACGCGGGCGAGACCATGCAGGTGGTCGGCGAGATGCTCGGCGCGGTCCTGGAAAAGCTCGATCCGGCGGCGCTCGAAAAGCTGGTCGTGGCCTACGAGCCCGTCTGGGCGATCGGCACCGGCAAGAACGCGACGCCGGAGACGGCGCAGGAAGTCCACGCGCACCTGCGCGCGCAGATCCGCGTGCGCAACGCCCAGGCGGCGCAAGTCGTGCCGATCCTGTACGGCGGCAGCATGAAACCGGATAATGCCGGGGCGCTGCTGGCGCAGCCGGACATCGACGGCGGCCTGATCGGCGGGGCGGCATTGAAAGCCGGGGACTTCCTCGGGATCATCAAAGCGGCTTGAATAGATTTGCAACGTAGTTAAACCTTGGAATGGAATAGATAACAATGAACATGCTGTTCAATCTGATCGTCGTCGTACAGGTGGTGTCCGCACTGGCCATCATCGGCCTGGTGCTGGTGCAGCACGGCAAGGGTGCCGACATGGGCGCCGCCTTCGGTTCCGGCGCGTCCGGCAGCCTGTTCGGCGCCAGCGGCTCCTCGAACTTCCTGTCGAAGTCGACGGCGGTCGCCGCCGCCGTGTTCTTTGCCTCGACCCTGGGCCTGGCCTATTTCGGCACCAGCCGTCCGCACGCCAGCGTCGGCGGCGGCGTGATGGATCGCGTTACTGTTCCTGCGGCCAAGGGTCCGGCGCTGCCGTCGAGCGGCGCCGGCAGCGCGGTGCCGACCGCGCCGGTGCAATCGGCGCCGGTCGCACCGGTGCCGCAAGACGTGCCGGCCGCGCCGGCGGCAGCCCCGGCCGCTCCGGCCGCGCCTGCGAAGTGATTTATTGACGGGCAGTACCTTCCTGCAGGCGACTGCAGGAAGGCGTAACATGATGGGTGCTGGCTGTCATCACCCGTCCGGCGGCATCTCAACCCGCCTTGTGGTAAATACAGTTTTTTAAAGTTGAGAAAAAAAGCATATTTTCCTTAGCCAAGGTCAATTTGAGCATTGAAAAATGCTGCTAAGGCAGGGTAAAATACTGGTCTCCAGCCGACGTGGTGAAATTGGTAGACACGCTATCTTGAGGGGGTAGTGGCGCAAGCTGTGCGAGTTCGAGTCTCGCCGTCGGCACCAAGATACTGAAGCCAGCTAGGGCGCAAGAGCTTTCGCTTGCAGGCCTAGCTGGTTTTTTTACGAGGATCTTTCGGACGTCTGGTAAGCCGTCACAGGTTTGTCGGACTTTCGAGTCGTACGATCCTGGTGTTGGCACCGAGCCAGGATTGCACGATGCGGTACTGCGGCCCCTGCAGTGTTTTATCAACCGATCGTTCAACAAAGGCTTCATCGTGAACCTCGAGAATTACTTCCCCGTCCTACTTTTCCTGCTGATCGGCACCATCGTCGGTGTCTCTTCGCAGGTCCTCGGCCGCGTCGTCGGTCCGCACCGCCCCGACCCTGCCAAGCTCTCACCGTATGAATGCGGCTTCGAAGCCTTCGAAGATGCGCGCATGAAGTTCGACGTCCGGTATTACCTGGTCGCGATCCTGTTTATTTTGTTTGATCTGGAAACGGCATTCTTCTTCCCCTGGGGCGTCTCCATGCGCGAACTGGGCTTTGGTGCGTTCCTGACGATGATGGTGTTCATTGCCGAATTCATCGTTGGTTTCTGGTACATCTGGAAGAAAGGTGCCCTTGATTGGGAATGAGCCATGTCTATTGAAGGCGTTTTAAACGAAGGTTTTGTAACCACCACAGCCGACAAGCTGGTCAACTGGGCGCGTACCGGCTCGATGTGGCCGATGACGTTCGGCCTGGCCTGCTGCGCCGTCGAGATGATGCACGCGGGCGCCGCACGCTACGACCTCGACCGCTTCGGCGTGGTGTTCCGCCCGTCGCCGCGCCAGTCCGACGTGATGATCGTGGCCGGCACCCTGTGCAACAAGATGGCGCCGGCGCTGCGCAAGGTCTACGACCAGATGGCCGAGCCGCGCTGGGTGATCTCGATGGGTTCCTGCGCCAACGGCGGCGGCTACTATCACTACTCCTACTCGGTCGTGCGCGGCTGCGACCGCATCGTGCCGGTCGACGTCTACGTCCCGGGCTGCCCGCCGACCGCCGAGGCTCTGCTCTACGGCATCATCCAGCTGCAGAACAAGATCAAGCGCACCTACACTATCGCGCGTTAATCCAGGCCTTACAAAAAAATGACGACTAAGATCGAAGCCCTTGAACTCGCCCTGAAGAACGTGCTGGGCGAGGGCGCCGCCATTACCTCGGCGCTGGGCGAAGTCACGGTAGTGGTGAAGGCGGCCGATTACCTGGCCTCCATGCAGAGTCTGCGCGACGACCCCAGCCTGCGTTTCGAAGAGATGATCGACCTGTGCGGCGTGGACTACGCGTCGTATGGCGAAGGCGAATGGGACGGCTTGCGTTTCGCCGTCGTGACGCACCTGCTGTCGGTGACGCACAACTGGCGCGTGCGCGTGCGCGTGTTCTGCCCGGACGACGAAATGCCATTGGTGCAATCGATTACAGGCATCTGGCGCAGCGCCAACTGGTTCGAGCGCGAGGCGTTCGACCTGTTCGGCATCCTGTTCGAAGGCCACGGCGACCTGCGCCGCATCCTCACCGACTACGGCTTCATCGGCCATCCGTTCCGCAAGGACTTCCCGATTTCGGGCTATGTCGAGATGCGCTACGACCCCGAGCAGAAGCGCGTGATCTACCAACCGGTGACGATCGAACCGCGCGAGAACATTCCGCGCGTGATCCGCGAAGAAACCTACGGGATGAAATAATGGCTGAGCTTAAGAATTACACCCTGAACTTTGGTCCGCAGCACCCGGCAGCGCACGGCGTGCTGCGCCTGGTGCTGGAGCTGGATGGCGAGGTCATCCAGCGCGCCGACCCGCACATCGGCCTGCTGCACCGCGGTACCGAAAAGCTGGCGGAAACCCGCACCTACCTGCAGTCGGTGCCGTACATGGACCGCCTCGACTACGTCTCGATGATGTGCAACGAGCACGGTTACGTGCTGGCCATCGAGCGCCTGCTCGGGATCGAAGTGCCGATCCGCGCGCAGTACATCCGCACCATGTTCGACGAGATCACGCGCATCCTGAACCACCTGATGTGGCTGGGTGCGCACGCGCTGGACATCGGCGCCATGGGCCCGTTCCTGTACGCTTTCCGCGACCGCGAAGACCTGTTCGACGTGTACGAAGCGGTGTCGGGCGCGCGCATGCACGCGGCCTACTACCGCCCGGGCGGCGTGTACCGCGATCTGCCGGACGTCATGCCGAAGCACAAGCCCTCGCTGGTGCGCAGCCAGCGCGCCGTGGACGAGCTCAACGAAATCCGCCAGGGTTCGGTGCTCGACTTCATCGACGGCTTCACCCAGCGCTTCGACGGCTACGTCGACGAATACGAGACCCTGCTGACCGACAACCGCATCTGGAAGCAGCGTACCGTCGGCATCGGCGTGGTGTCGCCGGAAGACGCGCTGGGCATGGGCTTCACCGGCCCGATGCTGCGCGGCTCGGGCATCGCCTGGGACCTGCGCAAGAAGCAGCCGTACGCGGCCTATGACAAGGTCGAGTTCGACATCCCGGTCGGTACCAACGGCGACTCCTACGACCGCTACCTGGTGCGCGTGCAGGAACTGCGCGAAGCGAACCGCATCATCAAGCAGTGCATTACCTGGCTGCGCGCGAATCCGGGTCCGGTCATGACCAGCAACCACAAGGTCGCTCCGCCGTCGCGCCTGGACATGAAGACCAACATGGAATCGCTGATCCACCACTTCAAGCTGTTCACCGAAGGCTTCCCGGTGCCGAAGGGCGAGGCGTATGCCGCCATCGAGCATCCGAAGGGCGAATTCGGCGTGTACATCGTGTCGGACGGCGCCAACAAGCCGTACCGCCTGAAGCTGCGCACCCCGGACTACGTGCACCTGCAGAGCCTGGACGAGATGGCGCGCGGCCACATGATCGCCGACGCCGTCACGATCATTGGTACCCAGGACATCGTGTTCGGCTCGATCGACCGCTGAGCCTGAAAAGTCTGAAAGGCAGAAGAGATTATGTTATCTGAGCAGTGCTTAAAAAAAATCGACCGCGAACTGGCCAAGTACCCGGCCGACCAGCGCCAATCGGCCGTGATGGCCGCGCTGGCCCACGCGCAAGTCGAAAAGGGATGGCTGTCGCCTGAGACGATGCAGGAAGTCGCCGACTACATCGGCATGCCCGCGATCGCCGTGCAGGAAGTGGCCACCTTCTACAACATGTACAACATCAAGCCGGTCGGCAAGCACAAGATCACCGTGTGCACCAACCTGCCGTGCGCCCTGTCGGGCGGCGAGCGCGCCGGCCAGCGCATCAAGGATGCATTGGGCATCGATTACCGCGGCACCACCGAAGACGGCCAGTTCACGCTGGTCGAAGGCGAATGCATGGGTGCTTGCGGCGACGCGCCGGTCATGCTGGTGAACAATCACCGCATGTGCTCGTTCATGAGCGACGAGAAGATCGACGCCCTGCTGGAGGAACTCAACAAATGACCAGTCTGCACGACCGTCACATCAAGCCGCTGATCCTGAAGGACCTGAACGGCGAAAACTGGCACCTGGCCGACTACGTCAAGCGCGGCGGCTACTCGGCCCTGCGCAAGATCCTGGAAGAGGGCATCGCGCCGGAAGCCGTCATCGCCGACCTGAAAACGTCGGGCCTGCGCGGCCGCGGCGGCGCCGGTTTTCCGACCGGCCTGAAGTGGAGCTTCATGCCGCGCCAGTACCCGGGCCAGAAATACCTCGTCTGCAACACCGACGAAGGCGAGCCGGGCACGTTCAAGGACCGCGACATCATCCGCTACAACCCGCACGCGCTGATCGAAGGCATGGCCATCGGCGCCTACGCGATGGGCATCACCGTGGGCTACAACTACATCCACGGCGAGATCTTCCAGGACTACCTGCGCTTCGAAGAGGCGCTGGAAGAGGCGCGCGCCGCCGGCTTCCTGGGCGATAACATCCTGGGTACGGCATTCTCGTTCCAGCTGCACGCGCACCACGGCTACGGCGCCTACATCTGCGGCGAAGAAACCGCGCTGCTGGAGTCGCTCGAAGGCAAGAAGGGCCAGCCGCGCTTCAAGCCGCCGTTCCCGGCCTCGTTCGGCCTGTACGGCAAGCCGACCACGATCAACAACACCGAGACCTTCGCCGCCGTCCCGTTCATCCTGAACCTGGGCGCGGCCGAGTACATGGCCCTCGGCAAGCCGAACAACGGCGGCACCAAGATCTTCTCGATCTCGGGCGACGTCGAGCGTCCGGGCAACTACGAAGTTCCGCTCGGCACCCCGTTCGCCACCCTGATGGAGCTGGCCGGCGGTATGCGCGGCGGCAAGAAGATCAAGGCGGTGATCCCGGGCGGCTCGTCCGCGCCGGTGATCCGCGGCGACGTCATGATGAACACCGACCTGGACTACGACTCGATCGCGAAAGCCGGTTCGATGCTCGGTTCGGGCGCCGTGATCGTCATGGACGAGACTCGCTGCATGGTCAAGTCGCTGCTGCGCCTGTCCTACTTCTACTACGAGGAATCGTGCGGCCAGTGCACGCCGTGCCGTGAAGGCACCGGCTGGATGTACCGCATGGTGCACCGTATCGAGAACGGCCACGGCCGTCCGGAAGACATGGACATGCTGAACTCGGTCGCCGACAACATCCAGGGCCGCACCATCTGCGCGCTGGGCGATGCCGCCGCGATGCCGGTTCGCGCGATGATCAAGAACTTCCGCGAAGAATTTGAATATCACATCGAGCACAAGCACTGCTTGGTGCCGACTTACCTCTAAGCAGGTACCCGACAAATGGTAGAAATCGAATTAGACGGCAAGAAAGTCGAAGTCCCACCAGGTTCGATGGTGATGGACGCCGCAAACAAACTGGGAACCTACATCCCGCACTTCTGCTATCACAAGAAATTGTCGATCGCTGCGAACTGCCGCATGTGCCTGGTCGAAGTCGAAAAGGCGCCGAAGCCTTTGCCGGCCTGCGCCACGCCGGTTTCGCCGGGCATGATCGTGCGCTCGCACAGCGACAAGGCGGTGCAGGCGCAGAAGTCCGTGATGGAATTCCTGCTGATTAACCATCCGCTGGATTGCCCGATCTGCGACCAGGGCGGCGAATGCCAGCTGCAGGATCTGGCGGTCGGCTACGGCAAGGGCGAATCGCGCTACAAGGAAGAAAAGCGCGTCGTCACGCCGAAGGAAGCCGGTCCGCTGATCTCGATGGAAGAGATGGCGCGCTGCATCCAGTGCACCCGTTGCGTCCGCTTTGGCCAGGAAGTGGCCGGCGTGATGGAATTCGGCATGGTCGGCCGCGGCGAGCACTCGGAAATCACGACGTTCGTCGGCAAGACCGTCGACTCGGAAGTGTCGGGCAACATGATCGACCTGTGCCCGGTGGGAGCGTTAACGTCGAAACCGTTCCGCTTCTCGGCGCGTCCGTGGGAACTGCAGCGCCGCCGCTCGGTGTCGCCGCACGATTCGCTCGGCTCGAACCTGATCGTGCAAGTCAAGGGCGGCAAGGTCATGCGCGTGCTGCCGCTGGAAAACGAACACATCAACGAGTGCTGGCTGTCGGACAAGGACCGCTTCTCGTATGAGTCGCTGGACAACGCGTCGCGCCTGATCAACCCGATGATCAAGCAGGGCGGCCAGTGGCAGGAAACCGATTGGCAGACCGCCCTCGAGTACGTCGCCCACGGCCTGCGCAACATCCGCCACGAGCACGGCGCGGACAGCATCGCCGCCGTCGGCACCGCCCACTCGACCGTGGAAGAGCTGTACCTGCTGCAAAAGGCGATGAAGGGCTTTGGCGTCAACAACGTCGACTTCCGCCTGCGCCAGACCGACTTCGCCCTCGACGGCCAGGTCGTACCGCACCTGGGCCTGCCGATCGCCGACCTGTCGACCCTCAAGCGCGTGCTGGTGGTCGGCTCGTTCCTGCGCAAGGACCACCCGCTGGCCGCGCTGCGCATCCGCGCCGCCGTCAAGTCGGGCGCCAAGCTGTCGATCGTCCACGGTTCGCATGACGACAACCTGATCCCGACCGCCAACCGCCTGATCGCCGCTCCGAGCGACTGGCTGGCTGCGCTGTCGGAAATCGCCGTCGCCGTCGCCGCCGCCAAAGGCATCGCCGCCCCGGCCGGTTTCGAAAACATCCAAGCGGGCGACGTCGCCAAGTCGATCGCCGCGACCCTAGCGGTCGAGAACGGCGCCGAGTCGCTCGGCGCCGTCCTGCTGGGCAACGCCGTCGCCAACCACCCGCAAGCCTCGAAGCTGCACGCCGTGGCGCAGTGGATCGCCGAGCAGACCGGCATGAAGTTCGGCTATTTCGTCGAAGCGGCCAACACGGTCGGCGGCTACCTGGTGGGCGCGACGTCCGCCAACGCCGCCAACCTGTTCGCGCAGCCGAAGAAAGCCTACGTGCTGCTCAACGCCGAGCCGGAACTGGACGCCGCCAACCCGTCGCAAGCCATTCGCGCGCTGCAAGGCGCCGAGATGGTCGTCGCGATGTCGGCCTTCAAGCACGGCATGGACTACGCCGACGTGCTGCTGCCGATCTCGCCGTTCTCGGAGACCGCCGGTACGTTCGTGAACTGCGAAGGCCGCGCACAGAGCTTCAACGGCACCGTCAAGCCGCTGGGCGAGACCCGTCCGGCCTGGAAAGTGCTGCGCGTGCTGGGCAACCTGCTGGGCCTGCAAGGTTTCGACTACGAGACCGCCGAGTCGATCCGTGACGAAGCGCTGGGCAAGGGCGTGACCGACCATTCGGCCAAGCTGAACAACGTCGCCAACCTGACCGTTTCGGCAGCGTCTTATGGCAATGGCAGCCAGGTCGAGCGCCTGGCCGACGTGCCGATCTACTTCACCGACGCGCTGGCGCGCCGTTCGGAGCCGCTGCAGCGCACCGCCGACGCGCAAGCGCCGCTGGCGACCCTGCCGGCAACGCTGGCCGAGCAGCTGGGCGTCAAGGAAGGCGACCTGGTCACCGTGTCGCAAGGGCAGGGCGCCGTCAACCTGGTCGCCGCGATCGACACCCGCCTGCCGGCGAACGTCGTGCGCGTGGCCGCCGGTCATGAACTGACCTCGGTCCTGGGCGACATGTTCGGCTCGATCAACGTAAGCAAAGCAACCATCCAAGCAGCGGAGGCCGCGTAATGTCGATTCCTGACATGATTGACAATCTGGAAGCCGGCGGCGCCGGCTTGATGGGCTCGACGGCCTGGACCTTCGTCTGGACGCTGGTCAAGATCGTCGTCGTCCTGCTGCCGCTGATGGGCCTGGTGGCCTATCTGGTGCTGTGGGAGCGCAAGCTGATCGGCTGGATCCACATCCGCGTCGGCCCGAACCGCGTTGGCCCGGCCGGCCTGCTGCAGCCGATCTCGGACGCCCTGAAGCTGCTGCTCAAGGAAATCGTGACCCCGGCGAAAGCCACCCCGAGCCTGTTCTTCATCGGCCCGCTGATGACGATCATGCCGGCGCTGGCCGCCTGGGCCGTGATCCCGTTCGGCCCGCAAGCCGCACTGGCCAACGTCAACGCCGGCCTGCTGCTGCTGCTGGCGATCACCTCGATGGAAGTCTACGGCATCATCATCGCCGGCTGGTCGGCCAACTCGAAGTACTCGTTCATGGGGGCGATGCGCGCGTCGGCCCAGATGATCTCGTACGAGATCCCGATGGGCTTCGTGATGGTCGTGGTGCTGATGGTCTCGGGTTCGCTGAACTTCTCGGACATCGTCGGCGCGCAAGCCCGCGGCATGATGGCCGAGCACGGCGTCAACATCCTGTCGTGGAACTGGCTGCCGCTGCTGCCGCTGTTCGTGATCTACATCATCTCCGGCCTGGCCGAGTGCAACCGCCACCCGTTCGACGTGGTGGAGGGTGAATCGGAAATCGTGGCCGGCCACATGGTCGAGTACTCGGGCATGTCGTACGCCATGTTCATGCTGGCCGAGTACGCCAACATGATCCTGATCGGCACGCTGGCCGCGATCATGTTCCTGGGCGGCTGGGAAGCGCCGTTCAAGTTCCTGGAATTCGGTGGCGGTTTCGGCGGCTTCTTCTGGCTGTTCGCCAAGGTCTTCCTGATCCAGTCGCTGTTCATCTGGATCCGTGGCACCTTCCCGCGTTACCGCTATGACCAGATCATGCGCCTGGGCTGGAAAGTCTTCATCCCGGTGACCCTGATCTGGCTGGTGCTGGTTGCAGGCGTGATGCAGTCGCCTTGGAACATCTGGAAGTAAGGACGTACATCAAAATGACACGAGTAAAAGAGATCTTCGGCAGCTTGATGCTGACCGAGCTGTTCAAGGGCCTGGCCCTGACCGGCAAATACGCGTTCAAGCGCAAGATCACGGTCCAGTATCCGGAAGAAAAGACCCCGATCTCGCCGCGCTTCCGTGGCCTGCACGCGCTGCGCCGCTACCCCAACGGGGAAGAGCGCTGCATCGCCTGCAAGCTGTGCGAAGCCGTGTGCCCGGCGATGGCGATCACGATCGAATCGGCGCAGCGCGAGGACGGCACCCGCCGCACCACGCGCTACGACATCGACCTGACCAAGTGCATCTTCTGCGGTTTCTGCGAAGAGTCGTGCCCGGTCGATTCGATCGTCGAGACCCAGGTGCTGGAATACCACGGCGAAAAACGCGGCGACCTGTACTACACCAAGGAAATGCTGCTGGCGGTGGGCGATCGCTACGAAAACGAGATCGCCGCGGCACGCGAAGCGGATGCCAAGTACCGCTAATAAAGCAAAATTAAAAGAGGGGCTCCTGCGTTAGTCATGGAATTCACAACTGTTCTGTTCTACGTCTTCTCGGCCATCATGGTGCTGTCCGGGTTGCGCGTCATTACCGCCAAGAACCCGGTCCACGCCGCGTTGTTCCTGGTGCTCGCGTTCTTCAACGCCGCCGGCATCTGGATGCTGCTGCGGGCCGAGTTCCTGGCCATCGTGCTGGTGCTGGTCTACGTCGGCGCCGTGATGGTGCTGTTCCTGTTCGTCGTGATGATGCTTGACATCAACATCGACCGCATGCGCGAAGGCTTCTGGGGCTACCTGCCGATCTCGGCCGCCATCGGCGCGCTGATCGTGCTGGAGATGGCCGCCGTCCTGTGGCGCGGTTTCCTCGGCCACGGCGACGCGCCGTCCGAAGCGGCCGTCGGCCACATCGGCGGCACCAAGGAGCTGGGCAAGCTGATCTACACCCAGTACATCTACGGTTTCGAGATCGCCGGCATCATCCTGCTGGTCGCGATCATCGCCGCCGTGGCGCTGACCCTGCGCAAGCGCAAGGACAGCAAGGCGATCAACCCGGGCGACGCCGTCCGTGTGAAGCGTAACGACCGCCTGCGCATCGTCAAGATGGATGCGGTGAACCAGAAGGCCATCGACGACGCAGCCATCGCTGCCGCCGCCGCTGCCGCCGCCAACACCACCAAGGAGGCTCCGTGACTCTGTCGCTCGCTCACTACCTGATCCTGGGCGCGATCCTGTTCGCGATCTCCGTGGTCGGTATTTTCCTGAACCGGAAGAACATCATCATCCTGCTGATGGCCATCGAACTGATGCTGCTGGCAGTGAACCTGAACTTTGTGGCGTTTTCCCATTACCTGGGCGACGCGGCAGGGCAGATCTTCGTGTTCTTCATCCTGACTGTCGCGGCCGCCGAATCGGCGATCGGCCTGGCGATCCTGGTGGTCCTGTTCCGTAACCTGGACACGATCAACGTGGAAGACCTCGACAGCCTGAAGGGCTAAGCGGTTTGTTCTGTCAACTCCAACATTAATGCATAAGGTTCAATATGGCGGGGCAAATTAACCCTAACCTCTTGCTGGCGGTGCCACTGGCGCCGCTGGCGGGCTCGGCGATCGCCGGTCTGCTGGGCACCAAGTTCTTCGGCGACGTGGTCGGCCGCAAGGTCTCGACCGCGGCGACCATCGCCGGCGTCTTCATCGCCATGGTCATCTCGATCATGACGCTGAACCAGGTGCTCGACGGCGCCACCTACAACGGCGACGTCTACACCTGGATGACGGTCGGCACGCTGAAAATGGCGGTCGGCTTCCAGATCGACGCCCTCTCCGCGATGATGATGTGCGTGGTGACCTCGGTGTCGCTGATGGTGCACATCTACACGATCGGCTACATGGCCGAGGACGACGGCTACGACCGCTTCTTCTCGTACATCTCGCTGTTCACGTTCTCGATGCTGATGCTGGTCATGTCCAACAACTTCCTGCAGCTGTTCTTCGGCTGGGAAGCGGTGGGCCTGGTCTCGTATCTGCTGATCGGCTTCTGGTACACGCGTCCGACCGCGATCTTCGCCAACATGAAGGCCTTCCTGGTCAACCGCGTCGGCGACTTCGGCTTCATCCTCGGCATCGGCCTGCTTCTGGCCGCGACCGGCACGATGGACTACCAACAAGTGTTCGCGCACAAGGCCCAGCTGGTCGGCATGACCGTGCCGGCCACCGGCTGGCCGCTGCTGACCGCCGCCTGCATCTGCCTGTTCATCGGCGCGATGGGCAAGTCGGCGCAGTTCCCGCTGCACGTCTGGCTGCCGGACTCGATGGAAGGCCCGACCCCGATCTCGGCGCTGATCCACGCCGCGACCATGGTTACCGCTGGCATCTTCATGGTGTCGCGCATGTCGCCGCTGTTCGAGCTGTCGGACACCGCGCTGTCGTTCATCCTGGTCATCGGCTCGATCACCGCGCTGTTCATGGGCTTCCTGGGCATCATCCAGAACGACATCAAGCGCGTCGTGGCTTACTCGACGCTGTCGCAGCTGGGCTACATGACCGTCGCACTGGGCGCCTCGGCCTACAACGCCGCCGTGTTCCACCTGATGACCCACGCCTTCTTCAAGGCGCTGCTGTTCCTGGGCGCGGGTTCGGTCATCATCGGCATGCACCACGACCAGGACATGCGCAACATGGGCGGCCTGCGCAAGTACATGCCGATCACCTGGATCACCTCGCTGCTCGGTTCGCTGGCCCTGATCGGCACCCCGTTCTTCTCGGGCTTCTACTCGAAGGACTCGATCATCGAAGCGGTGCACGCATCGCACCTGTGGGGCTCGGGCTTCGCCTACTTCGCCGTCATCGCCGGCGTGTTCGTGACCGCCTTCTACTCGTTCCGCATGTACTTCCTGGTGTTCCACGGCAAGGAGCGCTTCGGCCTGGCGCACGACCACGCCCATGAGCACGCTCACGCGCACGACGCCCGCCCGGCGACGCCGCACGACGCCGCGGCGCACGCCCATGACGCGCACCAGCAGGTGGTTGCCGCGCATGACCACGACGCGCACGCGCTGCACGACGCCGATGCACACCATGAGGAAGAGGAAGACGATCACGGCCACCACGGCCTGGCCCCGGGCCAGAAGCCGCACGAGTCGCCGTGGGTGGTGACCCTGCCGCTGGTGCTGCTGGCGATCCCGTCGGTGATCATCGGTTTCTTCGCGATCAAGCCGATGCTGTACGGCGACTTCTTCAAGAACGTGATCTTCATCGACCTGGAAAAGCACCCGGCAATGGAAGAACTGGCGCACGAATTCGGCGGCGCCGGCGGCATGGGCGTCCACGCCTTCACCTCGCTGCCGTTCCTCCTGGCGCTGGCCGGCGTGGTCGCCGCGTTCTACTGCTACATGATCAATCCGCGCGTGCCGGCGGCCTTCTACAAGGCCCTCAAGCCGATCCACACGCTGTTGGATAACAAGTACTACATGGACAAGTTCAACGAAGTCGTGTTCGCCGGCGGCGCCCGCATGCTGGGCAAGGGCCTGTGGCAAGTCGGCGACCGCGGCCTGATCGAAGGCATCGTGAACGGTTCGGCCAAGCTGGTGGGTTGGTTCTCGACCATCACCCGTACGTTCCAGACTGGTTACATCTACCACTATGCGTTCGTGATGATCCTGGGCGTGCCGGGTACGCTGCTGTACTTCTTCCCGTTCTGGCGCGCTTAAAAGAGAGAAAAACAAGATGCAGTCTATTTCTACATTTCCTCCGTACCTGAGCCTGTCGATCTGGTTGCCGATCCTGTTCGGCGTCCTGGTCCTCGCGGTCGGTCGCGACAGCCGTGCGGGCTTCACCCGCATGCTGGCCCTGGTCGGTTCCGTGGTCAGCTTCCTGCCGACCATCCCGCTGTTCACGCAGTTCAGCAACAGCGCGCACGGCGCCCAGTTCGTCGAGCGCGCACCGTGGATCGCCCGCTTCAACATCGAGTACTTCCTCGGCATCGACGGCCTTAGCCTGTGGTTCGTGCCGCTGACCGCCTTCATCACGGTCATCGTCGTGATCTCGGCCTGGGAAGTGATCCAGGAACGCGTGGCCCAGTACATGGGTTCCTTCCTGCTGCTGTCGGGCCTGATGATCGGCGTGTTCGCGTCGCTCGACGGCCTGCTGTTCTACTTCTTCTTCGAAGCCACGCTGATCCCGATGTTCATCATCATCGGCGTGTTCGGCGGCCCGAACCGCGTGTACGCATCGTTCAAGTTCTTCCTGTACACCTTCCTGGGCTCGCTGCTGACCCTGGTCGCGATCATCTACCTGTACAACAAGTCGGGTGGCACCTTCGACATCATGGCCTGGCAGAAGCTGCCGTTGAACATGACCGAACAGGTCCTGATCTTCCTGGCCTTCCTGATGGCCTTCGGCGTGAAAGTGCCGATGTGGCCGGTGCACACCTGGCTGCCGGACGCCCACGTCGAGGCGCCGACCGGCGGTTCGGTCGTGCTGGCTGCGATCATGCTGAAACTGGGCGGCTACGGCTTCCTGCGCTTCTCGCTGCCGATCGCCCCGGACGCCTCGCACTACCTGGCGCCGATGATCATCACCTTCTCGCTGATCGCCGTGATCTACATCGGCCTGGTGGCGATGGTGCAGGCCGACATGAAGAAACTGGTGGCGTACTCGTCGGTCGCCCACATGGGCTTCGTGACGCTGGGCTTCTTCATCTTCAACGAGATCGGCGTGCAGGGCGGTATCGTCCAGATGATCTCGCACGGCTTCGTGTCGGGCGCGATGTTCCTGTGCATCGGCGTGCTGTATGACCGCATGCACTCGCGCCAGATCGCCGATTACGGTGGTGTGGTCAACCGCATGCCCAAGTTCGCCGCGTTCTCGGTGCTGTTCGCGATGGCCAACTGCGGCCTGCCGGCCACCTCCGGTTTCGTCGGCGAGTTCATGGTCATCCTGGGCGCGGTGCAATACCATTTCTGGATCGGCCTGCTGGCCGCGACCGCCCTGATCCTGGGCGCGGCGTACTCGCTGTGGATGGTCAAGCGCGTCGTGTTCGGCAAGATGGGCAACAGCCACGTGCGCGAACTGCTGGACCTGAACGGCCGCGAGTTCTTCATGCTGGGCGTGCTGGCCATCCTGACCATCTACATGGGCCTGTATCCGGCGCCGTTCACCGACACCATGCAGACCTCGGTGGCCGACCTGCTGCAGCACGTGTCCGTCAGCAAGCTGCCGGCGCAAGCGGTAGCGACCCTGGGCCACTAAGAAGAAGCGGACCTACAAGACGATATGAATCCAATGCTTAACACCACTGCCACGGCCGCCATGAACATGGCGCCCGTGTCCGCTGAAATCTTCCTGGTGGTCGCCTCGTGCGCCATCCTGCTGGTCGACATGTTTTTGAAGGAAGGGCAGCGGACCCTGACCTACATCCTGTCGCTGCTGACCCTGGTCGGCTGCGCAGTGATCACCTACGGCGACTTCGCCGCCGGCACCACGACCTACACGTTCTACAACATGTTCGTGTCGGACCCGATGGCCAACCTGCTCAAGCTGTTCACCTACCTGGCGGTCGGCATCACGCTGGTCTACTCGCGCCAGTACGCCGGCGAGCGCGGCATGATGTCCGGTAACATGGGCGGCGAGTTCTACGTGCTCGCCCTGTTCACCACGCTGGGCCAGATGATCATGATCAGTGGTAACAACATGCTGCCGATCTACCTGGGCCTGGAACTGATGTCGCTGTCGCTGTATGCCCTGGTGGCGATGCGCCGCGACCACGCGATCTCGACCGAAGCCTCGATGAAGTACTTCATCCTGGGTTCGCTGGCGTCGGGCTTCATGCTGTACGGTATCTCGATGATCTACGGCGCCACCGGCTCGCTCGACATCACCACCATCTACAAACTGGTCTCGGCCAACGCCGCCAACCACACCATCCTGGTGTTCGGCCTGGTGTTCGTGGTTGCCGGCATGGCCTTCAAGCTGGGCGCGGTGCCGTTCCACATGTGGGTGCCGGACGTGTACCAGGGCGCGCCGACCGCGGTCACGCTGCTGCTGGGCGCCGCGCCGAAGCTCGCGTCGTTCGCCATGATGCTGCGCATCCTGGTCGAAGGCCTGCTGCCGATGGCGTTCGACTGGCAGCAGATGCTGCTGGCCCTGGCCGTGCTGTCGCTGGTCATCGGTAACCTGACCGCGATCGCCCAGACCAACCTGAAGCGCATGCTGGCCTACTCGACCATCGCCCAGCTCGGCTTCGTCCTGCTCGGCATGATGGCCGGCGTGGTCGGCGCGCGTGACGCCGCCAATGCCGCCAACGCCGCGGTCGCCTACAGCGCCTCGATGTACTACGTCATCACCTACGTGCTGACCACGCTGGGCAGCTTCGGCCTGATCATGATGCTGGCGCGCTCCGGCTTCGAAGCCGAGGAAATCTCGGACTTCAAGGGCCTGGCCCGCCGCAGCCCGTGGTACGCGATCGTCATGACCGTGCTGATGTTCTCGCTGGCCGGCGTGCCGCCGATGATGGGCTTCATGGCCAAGTGGGCCGTGCTGGACGCCGTGATGAACACCGGCCAGGTATGGCTGGCGATCGTCGCCGTGATGGCTTCGCTGGTCGGCGCGTTCTACTACCTGCGCGTCGTCAAGACGATCTGGTTCGACGACGCCACCGACGTCTCGCCGATCTCGGCGCCGATGGACATGCGCGTGGTGCTGTCGCTGAACGGCATCCTGGTCGTCCTGCTGGGCGTGCTGCCGGGCTCGCTGCTGGCCGGTTGCCTGAACGCCATGAAGGCCACCCTGGGTTCGTAATCCGGTGGATGTCTCCCTGGCAAGCTGGTTGGTGATCGCCGTCGCACTGGCGCTCGCCAACCTGCCGTTCCTGAACGAGAGCGTGTTTGGATTCGTCCCGCTGCCTGGTGCAAAGCCAGGCAGCGACACGCAGGAAAGGCCGCACACGAAGCACTTCGTCGTGCGCCTTCTCGAGTTGTTTGTCTTATACTTCGTCGTCGGCGGACTCGCCTATCTGCTGGAATCCCGGATCGGAAACGTTTTCCCCCAGACCTGGGAGTTCTATGCGATCACGGCCTGCGTATTCGTCGTATTCGCATTCCCGGGTTTCGTCCTGCGATACCTGAGACGGTAGGGCGCCGCGCAAACCTACTGCGCGTTGCATTGGCGGTCTGCGATGCTCCGCTACGGCGGACCGGCCGTACCGTAAGTACGGCTGCGCTTCTCGACCACCACTGCGGCCGCTCGCTACGGTTTTCGCGGCCCCCGTTTCGTTGGTGGCAAACGAATGCCGGGGGCCGAAACGTGCTTTCCGTACTCCGGTGCGGTGAATCGATTAACGAAGTATTTGACCGGAGCAACCATGGATTCCCACCTGAGAGAAACCCGCATCGACGGCGACGTCGTCTACGAAGGGAAATTCCTCAAACTCGAACGCGACCGCGTGCGCCTGCCCGACGGCAAGGAGACCTTCCGCGAATACATCCGCCATCCGGGCGCCGTGGTGATCCTGCCGCTGCTCGACGATGGCCGTGTGCTGCTCGAGCGCCAGTTCCGCTATCCGAACGAAAAGGTCTTCATCGAGTTCCCGGCCGGGAAGATCGATCCGGGCGAAGAATCGCTGGCCTGCGGCAAGCGCGAGCTGCTGGAAGAAACCGGCTACACCGCCAGCGAGTGGCACTTCGTCACCACCATCCACAACGCGATCGCCTATTCGGACGAGCACCTCGACCTGTTCCTGGCGCGCGGCCTGCACGAGGGCGAAGCGCAGCTGGACGAAGGCGAGTTCCTCGATACCTTCACCGCCACCGTTCCCGAACTGCTGCAGATGGTCAAGCGTGGCGAGATCACCGACGTCAAGACCGTGATCGGCATCTTCTGGCTCGAGAAATTCACGTCGGGCGCCTGGCAGCCCGAGTAAATGACCGCGCCGGCGACCGCGCGCGCGCGCGCCCTCGCAGGCGCGTGCGCGCTCGCGCTCGCCCTGGCTGCCGCGCCGTCTGGCGCGGCGGCGGCCATCCCGGCCGGGTCGGCGGCCGCAGCCGCAGACCCGGCTTCCGGCTTCGAGGCGCGCTGCAAGGCTGCCGCCGGCGGCGCCGGCGCGCGCTTCACGACCCAGGGCAATGGCTGGCGCATCGACAACAGCCTGTCCTACCGCACGCTCACGCGCATGAAGCGTCCGCACGTCGTGCGCGGCCTGGTGCTGGGCCTGACCCATACCGAGTCGCACGTCACGGTGCAGGTCGACGGCGAACTGCTGCAGGATCCGCAAGCCGGCCTGGAGTGCGTGCTGCCGCGCGTGGCCGTGACGCTGACATACGAGCCGATCGTGGTCTACATCGGGCGCGAATTCGCGCCCGGCACCTGCGCCTACAGCGAGCTGCTCGCGCATGAAATGCGTCATCTCAAGTCGTACCTGGAGGCGCTGCCGAACGTGGAAGAAACGGTGCGCGCCAGACTGGCGCCTCGCGTCCAGGGCAGGGCAGTGGTCGCGCGCGCCGGGCGGGGCAGGGCGATGCTGCAGCGCGAGATCGACGGCGCCTGGCTGCCGGTCATCCGCGCCGAGATGCAGGGCATCGAACGCCGCCAGGCCGCGATCGACAGTCCGCAGGAATACGCGCGTCTCAGCAAAGTTTGCCAAGGTGAGGTACAGTCTCTTATTGGATCGACAAGACGCCCACGATCATAAACCGACAGACACCATGCCTCACACTCAAGCAACACGTTATTTCGCATTGATTCCCGCCGCCGGCGTCGGCGCCCGCATGGGCGCGGGCAGCCCGAAGCAGTACCTGAAAATCGGCGGCAAGCCGATGCTGCGCCACACGCTCGACGCCTTCCAGTCGAGCGACCTGATCGCGCATACCTTCGTCGTGGTCAGCCAGGACGATCCCTATATCGACCAGGTCGCGCCGCACCACGGCGTGACCGTGCTGCGCTGCGGCGGCGCCACCCGCATGGAGTCGGTGCGCAACGGCCTGGCCGCGCTGGCTAGCACGCTGTCGAACGGCGACTGGGTGCTGGTGCACGACGCCGCGCGCCCGGGCCTGGACGCCGCGCTGATCGAAAAGCTGATTCTCGAAACCGGCGACCACCCGGTCGGCGGCCTGCTCGGCCTGCCGGTGGTCGACACCGTCAAGCGCTGCATCGAAGGCGAGGCGGTCGGCACGGTGCCGCGCAACGGCCTGTGGCTGGCCCAGACCCCGCAAATGTTCCGTTACCAGCTGCTGCGCCAGGCCCTGTCGGCCGCGCCTGACCCCAGGGCGATTACCGACGACGCCAGTGCGGTTGAAGCGCTCGGATTGACCCCCAAATTAGTCGAAGGCCATCCGCGCAACCTGAAGGTAACGCTGCCGGACGACATCCGGATCGCGGAACTGTACCTGGCCGTGTCCCAACCCGAACTCGTGTGAATCGCTATGGCTCTTGCATCGTATAACCCCACTCCGCCGTTCCGCATCGGTACCGGCTATGACTGCCACGCGCTGGTCGAAGGCCGCAAGCTGATCGTCGGCGGCGTGACCATTCCGCACCGCCTCGGCCTGCTGGGCCACTCGGATGCCGACGTCCTGCTGCACGCCGTGATCGACGCCATGCTCGGCGCCGCCGGCCTGGGCGACATCGGCAAGCACTTCCCGGACACCGACCCGATGTTCGCCGGCGCCGACTCGCGCACGCTGCTGCGCGAAGCGGCCAACCGCGTGCTCGGCACCGGCTACACGATCGGCAACATCGACGCCACCATCATCGCCCAGCAGCCGAAGATGGCGCCGCACATCCCGCAGATGGTCTCGCGCATCGCCGAAGACATCGGCGTGTCGCCGCAGCAGGTCAACATCAAGGCCAAGACCAACGAAAAGATGGGCTTCCTCGGCCGCGAGGAAGGCATGGCAGCGCAAGCGACCGCGCTGCTGATCCGCAACGCGGGCTGAGTCCGCGGTAAGTAGCGAGCTCCGATGGCGCGCGACCCCTGGGCCTACCGCGACGTGGCCGTCGAATCCATCGTCGATCCGGGTTCCGGCCGCCTGCGCATCAAGCCGATGGCCGGCCAGGCGTATTCGACCGGCATGCGCGTGCAATGCGCGCGTGCCCTGGTCGATCCCGAACGCTATCCGGCCGGCACCCGCTTTCTGATTCGCGCCAAGCTGACCGACCGCGCCGGCGGCGCGCCGTTCCTGTACAGCTGGCACGGCGATCCGGTGCGCGTGCTCGACAAGCGCGCCGCGGCGACCTTCCTGGACGAGTATCGGCGGCGCCGGATCTGACGCCGGCCGCGCGCGCACGCATCATGGCGTCGCCCATCAGGGCGTCGCGCCGGCCTCCGGAAAGCGCTGCTGCACATCGCGCATGACGCTGTCGCCGTCGGCGTGCTTGCCGTCGGCCCGATAGTGCTGGCCGAGCGCGGCCATCAGCTCGCGCTGGCGGTCCGCCGCCATCTCGTCGCCGCCGGTGCGCACTGCGTGCAGGATCGCCTGCGCCTGCGCATAATCCTTGTCCGCCAGGGCGAGCTGGGCCTGCATCAGCCTGCCCGCCGCGGGACTGACGGCTTCGGTCTGCGCCGCCAGCGCGCGGGCGCGGGCGCGGCCGCCGCCGACCAGGGCCGGGGCCTGGATGTAGTAGTCCAGCAGCGCGAAGCGCGCGTCGGTGTTGTGCGGATCGAGTTCGACTGCCTTGAGGAAATCGTCGCGGATGCGCGTGGCCAGGCCCATCGCCGCGATCGGGCCGGCGTGCTGGGCCTTGGCGCCGAGGGCGTTGCCGTGCGCGAGGTAGCAGTTCGAATGCTGCGCATTCGCCGCGATGCACTGTTCGGCGAGCCGGAGCGCCTCCTCGGTACGGCCCTCGTGGTCGAGCGCCATGATGGCCTCGGACTTGGCGGCGAGGGCATCGGGCTCCGCAGGATCGCGCGCCAGGGCGGCGTCGGCGAGCCGCTCGACTTCGGCAAAGCGGTGGGCGCGCAGCAGCGAGGCGTACGGCGCGGCGCCCCAGGCGCACACGGCCAGGCCGGCCAGGGCGGACGCGACGATGGTGAATCGGATCTTCATGGGCTCAGTATGGCCCAGGCAGGTTTGCGCCAGCGCGCGCCTGCCGCCGGAAATTCGTTACCATCTGGATTCCGACCCATCCACACCGCTGACGCGCAAAGGGAGCATCATGGCAACTCGCAAGATCGCAGTACTGGTAGGCAGCCTGCGCAAGGAATCGTTCACCCGCAAGCTGGCCAAGAGCATGATGCTGGTGGCGCCGCCCACGCTCGAGCTGGAGATCGTCAACATCGGCGAGCTGCCGATGTACAACCAGGACATCGAAACCGACAACCCGCCCGCGCGCTGGACCGAGTTCCGCGAGCGCATCGGCGCCGTCGACGGCGTCCTGTTCGCCACGCCCGAGTACAACCGCTCGCTGCCGGCGGTGCTCAAGAACGCCATCGACGTCGGCTCGCGCCCCTACGGCCACGCCGCCTGGACCGGCAAGCCGTGCGCGGTGGTCAGCTGTTCGCCGGGCGCGCTGGGCGCCTTCGGCGCCAACCACGCCGTGCGCCAGTGCCTGGTGTTCCTCAACATGCCCTGCATGCAGATGCCCGAGGCCTATATTGGCGGCATCGCCGGCAAGTTCGACGAGGCCGGCAACCTGAACGACGAGTCGCTCAAAGGCTTCCTGACCCAGTTCATGGAATGCTTCGCCACCTGGGTCGAGCGCCACGCCGATTGAGCGCCGAGATGGATGACGCCGGGCTGGACAACGCACCCGCCTACGTCCCGCAGGCGCCGCCGTCCTACGGCAAGCCGCCTCCGGGACTGCGGCGGCGCATGTACGACGTCATCTTCGAGGCCGACACCCCGGCCGGGCGCCGCTTCGACATCCTGCTGGTGGGCGCGATCCTGCTGTCCATCCTGGTGGTGGTGCTGGACAGCGTGCCCGAGCTGGAACGCGCCTGGGGACCGGTGCTGAACGGGCTGGAGTGGGGCTTCACGCTGCTGTTCACCGTCGAATACGCCGCGCGCCTGCTGTGCGTGCGCCGGCCCTGGCGCTACGCCACCGGCTTCTTCGGCGTGATCGACCTGCTGTCGGTGCTGCCGACCTATTTTTCGCTGCTGGTGCCGGGCAGCGCGATGCTGCTCGACATCCGCATCCTGCGCCTGCTGCGCGTCTTCCGCATCTTCAAGCTGACCCTGTACATCGAGGAGTACACGCGCCTGGGCGAGGCGCTGGCCGCAAGCCGGCGCAAGATCCTGGTGTTCCTGTCGGTGGTGCTGATGGTGATCGTCATCATGGGCACGGTGATGTACGTGATCGAAGGGCCGGCCAACGGCTTCACCAGCATCCCGACCGCGATGTACTGGGCCACCGTCACCCTGACCACGGTCGGCTACGGCGACATCGCGCCCAAGACCGGCGCCGGCAAGGCGATCGCGTCGTTCATGATGCTGCTCGGCTGGGGCATCCTGGCGGTGCCCACGGGGATCGTCACCGCGGAGATGACGGTGCGCCATCGCGACCGCAACGACCGGCGCGGGACGCTGCGCACCACCGCGCGGGCCCTCGCGCGCGCGGGCGGGCGTGCGCCCTCGCACGCGCAGGCGTCCGCACCCGCGAGTGCGCCCGACCCTGAGCCCGACCCTGCGCCCGCGCGCGAGGTCCGCAGCTGCGGCGCCTGCGCCAGCGGCGGCCACGGCGCCGACGCCGCCTACTGCAAGGATTGCGGCAGCAAGCTGGCGCCTTGAGGCCACCGGGTTTTTACGGCGGCTATACGGCCCCGCCGCGATTCTTTAGCCGGCCTTTATCCGGGCCTGGCTATCCTGGACCGGTCTTCACAAGCGATGCCGTCCCGGCGTCGAACCGATCATGCCAACCCGTCCCACCCGCAAGGTCCGCCTGCCCGCCGCGCTGGCCGCCGACCGCGTCTACCGCCAGTGCGAATGCCTCGACTCGGCCCAGCAGGACCGGCGCGAGCGCCTCGACGCGCTGCGCGCGGCCACGCGCCATCGCCGCCACTAACGAAGAAGCCCGGGACTTCGCAGCCCCGGGCCCGTCAGCTCCAACCCGCCGCCGATGCGGCCTCAGAACTTGAAGCCGACCCGCGCGTAGTAGTAGCCGCCATTGATCCCGAACGGCGAGAACGACGGCAGGATCGTGACCGCCGCGTTGTCCAGCGCGGCGCGCTGCTCGGCCAGCAGGCCGTTGTTGATGTGGTTCGGGTACTGGTTGAACAGGTTGTTGGCGCCGACCGACACGGTCCAGGCCTTGTTGACCTGGTAGCTGACTTCGAGGTCGGTGATCGCGGTCGGCTTGATCACGGTCTCGTAGTAGGTCGAGCCGTTTTCCGAACCCATCTCCGACGCGCGGCCATAGAACGCTTCGCGCGCGTTCACGGTCCAGGCGCCGTAGTGCCACAGCGCGCCCAGGTTCACGCGGATCTTGGGCGAGGCGGTTTCGATGTCCGAGATCGCGGCCGCGTCCAGCAGCGTCTGCGGCTGCAGCTGGTTCGGGGCCTGGTTGATCTTGATGACGTCGGTCTTGTTGGCGTTGGCCGCGAGCGACCAGTCGACCCGGCCCCAGGTCCCGAAGTTGCTGTTCAGGGTGGCGACGAACTCCAGGCCTTTCGAGCGCGTGTTGACTGCGTTCGAGAAGATGTTGATGCCGGTCTGGACCACGGTCGGATCGAGCACGTTGCCGTTGGCGAGGATCGCCGCCGTCACCGCCGGGGAGTTGACCGCGCCGCCCGAGCCGTACAGCGCGCCCGAGCCGACGATGCGGTCGCGGATCGTGATCTGGTAGGCGTCCAGCGTCACCGAGACGTTGGCGGCCGGGTTCAGCACGATGCCGGCGCTGATGTTGGTCGAGGCTTCCGGACGCAGGCCGTTCACGCCGACCAGGCGTGCGCCCGGCGAGTTCGGCGGCAGCTGCACGAAGGCGCTGTGCGGCGACACGTTGGTGGCCGAATAGTATTCCTCGGCCAGCGTCGGCGCGCGGAAACCGTTCGAGTAGGTCGCGCGCACGCCGACCATCGGCGACACGTCGTAGCGCGTGGTCAGCTTGCCGACCTTGGCGTTGCCGAAGTCGCTGAAGTGCTCGTAGCGGCCGGCCAGGTCGACGGTCCAGCCCTTGACGATCTGCGCCGCCAGGTCGATGTAGGCGGCGCCGTTGTTGCGGCTGTGGCTGCCGGCGTCGGTCAGCGAGAAGCCCGGGAAGGCCTGCGAGCCTTCCTTGTAGCGCGAGGGCGCATCGCCGGACTGGATCTCGTAGGTGTCGTGGCGCTGCTCGAGGCCGACCGCGAAGGTCAGCGGCGTGGCCCAGCCGACGTCGAACTCGTGGTTCAGGTCGAGGTTGTTGGTCCACTGGCTGGCGATGAATTTGCCGGCGTTGAAGTCCGTCGGCGTCGAGCCGGTGTCGGTGAACAGCGAGACGTTGCCGGAATGCTGGACGCCGACCTTGGCTTCGTCGCGGCCGTAGGTGCTCGACAGGTCCCAGCGCCAGTTGCCGGCGATCGTGCCCTTGAGGCCGACGGTCCAGGCGTAGTCGTCTTCCTTGAAGCTCTCCTGCGGCGAAAAGCCGAGCGGGTACAGGGTCGGCAGGCGGCTCGGCAGGCGGTAGTTCTCGAACGCGGCCGCCTTCTTGTGGCCGTAGGTGGCGAAGCTGTACAGGTTGACGTCGCCCGACAGGTCGACGCCGAAGTTGGCCGCGGCGATCTGCTGGTGGTACTGGGCGTCGCCCTGGATGTGGTTGACGTTGGGGTAGCCGGGCGCACTCTTCAGGCTCGGGTTGGCCGCCAGCGTGGCGGCGTCGATCACGCGCGGATCGATGCCGCCGCGGTCCGAAAAGCCGTGGTACTTGTCTTCGACCGTCAGGCTCAGGAACGAATCGCCGAACGGCGACAGGCCGATGTTGGCCGCGCCGTCGCCGGTGTGGCCGCCGCCGTCGCCGTAGCCGCCGCCGTTGACGTTGGCGGTGCCGCCCTTGTAGTTGGACTTGAGGATGATGTTGACCACGCCGGCGATGGCGTCGGTGCCGTACTGGGCGGCCGCGCCGTCCTGCAGCACTTCGATGTGGTCGATGGCCGAGACCGGGATGTAGTTCAGGTCGGCCGCCGCGCCGCCCTGGTACGGCCCGCCCAGCACCGCCAGGTTGGCGGTGCCGTGGCGGCGCTTGCCGTTGACCAGCACCAGCGTGTTGTTGGGCGACAGGCCGCGCAGGCGCGCCGACAGCGTCATGTTGGCCATGTCGCCGCCGAAGGCCTGGGCGTTCAGCGACGGCAGGTTCTGCGACAGCGCCTGGATCAGGTCGGGCTGGCCGGTGCGCGCCAGCGAGCTCGCGTCCAGCACCTGGATCGGCGCCGCGCTGTTCTCGGCTTTCAAACCGGTGACGCGCGTGCCGGTCACGATCACGACGCCGGCGCTGGTCGGGCCGGCCTCGGCGGCCGGGGTGACGGCGGCGGGCGCGGCGGGTTTGTCGTCCTCGGCGGCGTGGGCCAGGCCCAGGCTGCAGGACAGGACGCCGGCGGCGACGCCGGTGTGGAGGATGACCTTGTGCATGAATACCCCTTTGTTGGACTTTTTGGACGAATGGATCGGACGTTGCTGGTTCGAGCGTGAGTCGTTATTCATCTCCAAGATGCCGCTTGCGGGCCGCTCTGGCGTCGGCCTCGCTGGACATGCCGTGCTGCGTGCTGCGTGCTGCCGTGCTGCTGCGTACTGCTGTTGGGTGCTCCGGTGATTACTTCCTGGCCGCCACCACCTCGATCTCGACCAGCCAGCCGGGATTGGACAGGCCGGCCACCTGCACCACGGCGCGCGTCGGCAGGTTCGGCTGGGCGCCGCCGAAGAACTGGGTGTAGGCGGCCTGGAAGCCGGGCACGTCGGCCTTGCCGTTCTTGGCCGGGTCGCCGACCAGGAACACCTGCATCTTGACCACGTCGCCCATCGTCAAGCCCATCCCCTTCAGGACGTCCTGGATCTTGGTCAGTACCCCGGTCGTCTGGGTCTTGGTGTCGCCATACGCTGCCAGCGTGTTCGGATCGGCGGCCTTGTCGATCGCGGGCGGCACCTGGCCGCTGACGAAATGGATCGTGGTCGCGGGCGGCAGCGTCACCGCCTGGGCGATCGGGAAGTCCGAGTTGGGGATCTTGTGGCGCACGATGGACTGGGCCTGGGCCTGCAGTGCGGGCAGGGCGCACAGCAGCAGGGGCAGGGCGATGCGGCGCAGGGCGCGTTTGGTGGTTTGCATGGGTCTCCTTTCGATGGTCGGTGTGTGCTCAGTGCTTGTTGCCGAACTTGCCGTGCGTGGCCGGCGCCACGCCGAGCGCAGTGCGCTGGGCCGTGACGTCGTCGGCGCTGAGCGGCGCCGCGCTGTTGCCCCAGCTCGAGCGCACGTAGCTCAGCACCGCGGCGATCTCGCCGTCGTCGAGGCTGTTGGAAAAGTCGGGCATGCCGCCGCGCCCCTTGAGCAGGACCGTGGCCGGATCGGTGGCCGGGCCCTGCACGAAGGCGTTGCCGGCCAACGCCGGAAATGCGCCGGGGATGCCCTTGCCGCTGGCCTGGTGGCAGGCCGCGCAGTTCTTGGTGAACAGGGCCTTGCCGTCCATCGCCGGCCCCTGGGCTTGCGCCTGCGCGAGGGTGGCGCCGGCGCTGAGGACCGCGCCGGCGATCAGGTGTCGTAGCTTCATGCGCTTGCTTTCTTGTGGAGTTGTTCGATCTGCATCCAGCTTGACTCGATGGCGCCGGCCTGCCAGCCGGTCAGGTAGCTCAGGTGCTCGCCGGCCAGCATCACGCGGCCTTCGCCTTCCAGCAGGATCGGGTAGGCGCCCTGGCGTCCCGCGTGGTCCCATTCGGCCCAGCCGCCCAGGTTGTACTGGACGCGGTGCCAGGCCACCGAGAACGACGATTCGAACGACTCGCGGTAGGGCGGGAAGATCTTTTCGCCGGCGCTCACCGCGAACTCGGCGCGCTCGGTCGGCGACAGCGCGCTGACTTCGATCGCGTCGAGCGCGTAGTGGTAGTAGCCGAGGATCACGCCCTTCTTCGATTGCCAGCCGGTCGAGGGCAGCGAGATCGTGTTGATGCCCTTGATGTCGGTGAGCACGTGGCCGCCGTAGATGGCGTCGTCTTCCTCCCAGAAGCGGCGCTTCATCTGCAGGCCGATCTTGCCGACCGGGGCGTACGACACCTGCTTGATCGCGCCCTTGAATTTGTCCGAGAAGTCGGTGTCGATGGTGCGCAGCACCGACAGCGGGATCGCGCACAGCACGTAGTCGGCCGTCACGGTCGACATCTTGCCGCTCTTGACGTCCTTGGCCGTGATCGTCACGTGGTCGGGCGACTGGCGGATGGTCTGCACTTCCTGGCCGTAGCGGATCTTGTGGCCGACCCGTTTGGCGAAGGCCTTCGCGATCTGGTCCATGCCGCCGACCGGCTGGAACATCGTCGCGTGCATCGGGAATTCCTGCACCGCGCTGTAGACCTTGCCGACCTTGGAGGCCAGCAGGTCGTGAAAACCGAGCGGATCGTAGGGCGTGCCGGGATTGAGGCCGGCGCCCGGGTTGACCGCGTAGCCAGCGCCGTTGCGGCCCTTGTACGCCAGGTCCTTGCCGGACAGCGCGCCCTGGTGCTGCAGGTAGTCGAGCAGCAGCACCTGGTCGTCGGCGCTGAGCTGGGTGTCGAGCTGTTTCGCCTGCACCGTCTTGGCCAGCAGTTCGGTGACGTGGCCGCGCATGTCGGCCTTGATGCGTTCCTGGCGCAGGCGCTGCTTTGAGAAGGGACCGGCGTCTTCCATGTAGACCCAGGCATGGTCGTTCTCGTTGACCATGACTTCGAGCGGCACGCCGAATTCGCGCGTGTAGTACAGCGTCGACTGGTGGTCGAGCGGGATGCGCCAGGGGCCGTGGTTGATGTACAGGCCGTCGTCGAAGCGGCAGGTCTGCATCTCGCCGCCCAGTTCCTGCAGGCCGAAGCCTTTGCGCGCGGTCTGGCAGCGTCCGCCGGCGAAGGGCCGGGCTTCGAGCACCTCGACCTGGTAACCCAGCTTGGACAGCTCGTAGGCGGCGGTCATGCCGGCCAGGCCCGCACCCAGGATCGCCACTTTCTTGCCTTTGCCGCTGCCGCTCAGCGCAGGCGGCGCGTTGACCCTGGAGGCGATGCCCATGCCCCAGGCATTCATGGTGTTGAGTAACAGGGCCGTACCGCCGACTGCGGCGGCACGGAACAGGAATTCGCGTCGGGTCAGCGACGGGCTTACAGGATTCATCCGCACCTCAACTGGTCATCAAAAACACGTATGTGTTGCTTGAGTTTCAGCAATAGGCGTGCCAGCGAGATACTCGAAATAAAACAGGTTTATGTGGAAAATAAAGTTCTTTCCTAGCTCGGCTGAATGTCAGCCCGGCGTAAGGCGGCAAAATCAAATAAAGTTCGTTCTTGCGCCCCTGTCTTGCTGTGCATACGTGCGTGAGGGACGGCACCGGGCCGCGACGCCGTACGCACTTTGATCGGCAGGCGACACACTTTATTTTTTCTATGGTTTGATGGAATGCCTACTGCATATCGATATGCATAAAGCAAATGAAAAACGGGCCGCGCGGCCCGTTTTGCGGCATTGCACCATCATGGGTGCGTACGCACTGGAATGGTCAGGCGGACAAGCCGTGCTGCACCGCGGCGACACCGATGCCGTTCGCGGCGACGCAGCCGTCGCGCTCGAGCCAGTAACTGAACTGGCCGAAGCTGGGCGCGGTGCCGGCTTCGCAGGCCGGGTAGAACTCGGCCAGCATCTGGCGGTAGGCGGCGCGGCGCGAAAAGTCGCCGTGGCTGGCCCGGTAGCGCGCGACCGCCGTGCTGAACACGGCGCGGGTGGCGGCGTCGATGTTCAGGCCCGCAGGCTGGCCCGGCTTGCGCGGCCGGCCACGCTTGACGCCGGCGCTGGCGCCGCGCGTCTTGCCGCGCGCGCCGGAATTGCCGTAGTCGGGCAGCAGCGCGTCGATCACCTGGCCGCGCTCCCAGTAGCGGCGCAGGTAGCGCAGCACGCTCGGGCGCGACACGCCGTGCGCTTCGGCGCAGCGCGCCACCAGCGCGGCCCGCGCACGCGCCTGGTACAGCGCCGGGCCCTCGGCCTGCAGGCAGGCGACGATGTCCCAGGCCTTGTCGCGCAGGGCCAGGTGCTTGGGCGGCAGGTCGGGCGGGGCCGGCGGCGCCGCGTACGGGTCGTGCAGCAGCAAACGCGCGCGCCGGCCCAGCACGTCGTCGGCCAGCACCTGCAAGGCCATCGTGTGCGGCTGGCCGTTACGCCGGCCGAGTTCGAAGGTAGCGGCGAGGGCGCGCTCGCGGTCGATCCACAGGATGCGCAGGGTGCGCACCGGCGCTGTGTATTGGATGACATCGTTTGGCAGAAACATGGGGGCTCCTTGCGGCGTCAAGCAATTGAGTCTAAGCAATTACCGCGCCAGGAACCGCCTTTCAGGGAATACAAGCCTCCACGCTTAGTTCAAATCAAAGGTTGGCTATGCGCCACGCTTAGTCTTCTAGCTTCGTGCCGCGGACCGCACGTGCGCCGCCCGAGACCGGGGCGGCGCCGTGTCCGCAGCCATCCACGGCGGCACCGTCCGCCATCTTGCAACCGTAGTCAATGATGAGTGAGGTACGCATGTATCCGTTTCCACGAGCGATCAACCCGGCGGTTCGCACCCACGTCGATGCCCAGACCGCGTTCCTGAATGACGTGTCCAAGTCGATGTTCAAGTCCTTCCAGCAGGTGTTCGACCTGAACATCCAGCTGGTCCAGACCATGCTGGAAGAAACCACCCTGGCCGGCAAGCAGATGCTGAACGCCGACCGCCAGACCGAACTGCTGAGCGCCGCCACAGCGCGCGCCCAACCGGCCAGCGACAAGCTGCGCGCCTACCAGCAGCACATCGCCCGCCTGGCGGCCGACGCCCAGGTCGAGCTGGCCCGCGTCACCGAGCAGCACCTGCAGAACACCAGCCGCACTGCCCAGGCCCTGGCCGAGGAAGTGGCGCGCGACGCCAGCGAGCAGACCGAACGCGGCCTGCGCGCCCAGCAGGAAACCGCACGCCAGTACGCCGATCCGTTCTCGCGCTCGGGCGAAGGCGATTCGCGCATCCAGCGCAGCAACGGTGACGGCCAGGGCATCGATGAACAAGGCGTTGGCCAGCAGCATAGCCAGTCGAGCCAGCAGCAGCCGGGCGGCCAGCAGCGCAGCGCCACCGCGCACTAAGGCTGCCTCCCGCTTTCCTGTCTTTCCACCAGCCCGGCTGCGCCGGGCGTCATCAAGCCGCTCCGGCCGGCTGCGCCGCGCCCCCAGGCGCTCCAGCAACGCCGCCCGGTACTGGCGGCTGCACGGGGCGCGCATGCCGCCCTGCAGCTGCAGTTCGCAATCGCCCTTGTCCAGCGGCAGCAGGCGCTCGATGCAGGCCAGGCGCACCGCGGCGCGCCGGTGGCAGCGTACGAAGTCGGGGCCGAGCCGGTCCACCAGTCCCGCCAGCGTCTGGCGCAGCAGCGGACTGCCGCTCGCGGTATGCAGGACCACGTAGTTGTCGGCCGTTTCGATCCAGCGGATCTCGTCGATGCGCACCACCCGCGTGCCGCCGCGTTCGCTCACCAGCAGCTGGCGCAGCGGACCGAGCCGGGGCAGTTTCTGCGGCGCGGGTTCCGGCGTGGCCGCCGATGCCGAAGCCGCGGCATCACCCGCTGCTTCGCTTGCTGCTCCGGTCGCAGCTTCGGTTGCAGCGTCGCTGCCCGGCGCGTGCCCGCGCGCGCCTGCGTCCGTGCGCGCATCCACGCGCGCGCGCAGGCGCTGCAGCGCGCGTTGCAGCCGTTCGGCGTCGTAGGGCTTGAGCAGGTAGTCGATCGCGTCGAGGTCGAATGCGCGGATCGCGTACTGGTTCCAGGCGGTGACGAACACCAGCAGCGGCGCCGGTTCCGGCAGCGACGCCGCCAGCTCGAGGCCGGACAGCTCGGGCATCTCGATGTCGAGGAACAGGGCGTCCGGCCGGAACAGCGGGATGCGCGCCAGCGCGTCGATGGCGTCGACCGCTTCGTCGACCGCCTCGATGCCGCTCTGGCCCGCCAGCAGCCGGCGCAGCTTGTCGCGCGCAGGGCGCTCGTCGTCGACGATCAGGATGCGCACGGCAGCCTCAGTTCGGCGCGCACGCCGCCGCCGTCGCGCGCCGCCAGCGACAAGCTGGCGCGCTCGCCGTGCAGCGCCCTGAGGCGCGCGCGCAGGTTGGCCAGGCCGATGCCGCCGGGCGCATCGATGGCGCTGGATGACGGCGCCGGCGCGCCCGTCGCGGCGGGCGCTAAGGTGCCCACGTCGTCTTCGACCCGCAGCACCATCTGCCCGGCCTCGCGTATGGCCGAGACGCCGACGCGCACCGCACCGCGGCGCTGTTCGACCGTGTGCTTGAACACGTTCTCGATCAGCGGCTGCAGGCTCATCGCCGGCAGGCGCTGGCCGAGCAGGGCCTCGTCGACCTCCCAGCCGATCGTCACGCGGCCGTCGAAGCGCGCCGCCATCACGCCGGCGTAGCCGCGCGCCAGGCGCAATTCGAAGTCGAGCGACGCTTCGTGCGCATCGCCCAGGGCCAGTGTGGCGCGCAGCACCTCGGCCAGCTGGACCAGCGTGGCGTCGGCCAGCTCGACGTCGCTGTGCATCAGCGAGGAAATCGTGTTGAGCGCATTGAACAGGAAGTGAGGCTGCATCTGCTGGGCCAGGCGCTGCAGCTGGGCCTGGCGCAGCAGGGCGGCGGCCTGCTCCAGGCGCAGCTTTTCGTCGAGCAGGGCGCGATACGACTGCACGCCGAAGCGCACGGCGGTGAACAGGCCGAAGAAGATCGAGATCTTCATCGACTCGTACAGGAAGACCTTGGGCCAGGGGTCGTGGCCATAGGTCTCGCCGGCCAGCGCATACACCGCCAGGCGCATGCCGAAAGCCAGCGGGGTAAAGCCGATCCAGTACAGCGGCAGCCACAGCGCCTGGCGCGCGAACCAGCGCGACGGCGTGGCCAGCAGCGCGTCGCTGTCACGCGTGGCATGCAATTGCACCAGCGTGAACAGGGTGGCGACCAGTCCCGACGAGCCGGTCCACAGCAGCGGCTTCCACAGCGCGTGGCTGTGCTCGTTGCGGATGAAGTCCTGCAGTTCGACCAGGATCATCAGCGCCCAGAACAGGAGCCAGGCACAGATGAAGACCGCATTGCGGCGGAGAGCGCTCATACGCCGATGATGGCGCAAGCTGCTTGACTTGTCAAAATGAAACAGTTGTAACGGAGCGCGCCGCTTGGCGGACCCGGCCATTACAATGCCTTATTGATATCAAACACGCGACCGACCGCCTTGACCCCGTCACGCATCACCCTGTCCGTATTTTGCGTCGCCACCTGCGTGGTCATCGCCGCGCTCAGCGCGCTGGGCTGGGTGACCGGGGACGACACGCTGACGTCGGTGCAGCCGGGCCTGCCGGCCATGGTGCCGATGACGGCCGCGCTGATGGTGGCGGCCGGCGCGGCCATCCTGCGCCAGACGCGCGGCAGGACGGCGCGCAGCGGAGCGCTGCTGCTGGTCGCGATCGCGGCGCTGCTGCTGCTGTGCCATTCGCTGATCCACGCGCACCGTCACCTGCCTGGCCTGGCGTGGATCGACCTGAACAAGCTGACCTCGCCGGTGACGGCATCGATGTTCCTGATGACCGGGGCCAGCCTGCTGTGCGGCGGGCTGTTGCGGCGCGTGCAGGCGGGGCAGTGGCTGGCGCTGGCGGTGCTGATGCTGGCGCTGCTGACGCTGGCCAGCTACGCCTTCCGCGACACCGCGCTGTACGCGTTGTTGCCGGCGCGGGGCACCTCGGTGCTGACCACGTTCTCGTTCATGCTGCTGGCGATCGCGCTGCTGGGGCTGCGGCCGCACGAGGGCATGATGGCGGCCGTTGGCGGGTCGGACGCCGGCGCCCGCATCGTGCGGCGCCTGCTGCTGTCGGCGCTGGCCCTGCCGGTGCTGCTCGGCCTGGCCTGCGGGATCGCGCTGGACCTGGAGCGGATCGACGTCACCACGGCGATCGCTTGCCTGGCATGGGGCATGATCGCGCTGTTCACCGCCGTGGTCTGGCAAGCCGCCGTGCTGCTGTACCGCGAGGAAGAGGCGCGCCGCGAGGCCGAGCGCGCACGCGAAAGCGCGCTCGCCGCGCTGCGCCAGGCCGACGCCAACAAGGACGATTTCCTTGCCCTGATCGCGCACGAGCTGCGCAATCCGCTGGCGCCGATCGGCGCGGCGGCCGACCTGCTGCGCATGCAAGGCGACGCCGACCCGGCCCGGGTGCGCCGCGCCGGCGAGATCATCGGCCGCCAGGTTGCCAACATGACGCACCTGATCGAGGACCTGCTGGACCTGTCGCGCGTGTCGCGCGGCCTGCTCGCGCTCGATGCCGAACCGGTCGACCTGCATGCCGCCGTGTGCGACGCGGTGGAGCAGGCCAGGCCCCAGGTCGAGCGCCGCCGGCACCGGCTCGAAACCGAACTGGGGGCGCTGCACCCGATGGTCTCGGGCGACCACAAGCGCCTGGTGCAGGTGGTCGCCAACCTGCTGGGCAACGCGGCCAAGTACACGCCCGAGGGCGGACGCATCCACCTCGCCTTGCGCGTGCACGCGGAGCGCGGCGAAGCCCAGGTGCGGGTCGAGGATAACGGGATCGGCATCGACCCGGCCCTGCTGCCGCACGTGTTCGACAGCTTCATGCAGGGCAGCCGCAGCGCCGGCCGCGCCGAGGGCGGACTGGGCCTCGGCCTGGCCCTGGTCAAGCGCCTGGCCGAGCTGCACGGCGGCAGCGTCGCCGCGTTCAGCGCCGGGCCCGGGCAGGGCAGCTGCTTCGTGCTGACGCTGCCGTGCGGCACGGCGTGAGTTTTGGCATGAGTCTCGGGTGATCGATGCCGCTTTGCCCTCCAGTGCACTCAGCGCAGCAGCGCGGGCGCATAGGCCTTGACGAAAAACGCCAGCGTGATGGCGGCCGTGGCCAGCAGCGTGAGCGCGCGGATGACGCCCGGCGGCGTACGCCGTCCGACATGGGCGCCGCCGAAGCCCCCCAGCACGGCGCCGGCCAGCATCGCCAGCGTCTGCGGCCAGCGCACCGCGCCCGCCGCGACGAAGGCCAGCACCGCCACCGCGTTCGCGGCGCTGACCATCAGCGTGCGCGGGGCGTTCAGGTGCTTGATGTCGCGCGGCTCGAACAGCCCCCACAGCGCCATCATCATGATCCCGACCGCGCCGCCGAAATAGCCGCCGTAGATCCCGAGCAGGAATTGGAGCGCCAGCACCGCGTGCGCGTGGATGCGCACGCGCGCGCGCAAGGCCGCGCCGATGCGCCGTCCGAAGGCGAGCGCGATCGACGCCACCAGCAGCAGCCAGGGCAACACGATCGCGAAGCTCGAGGCCGACGTGCGCAGCAACAGCAGCGCCCCGGCCAGGCCGCCGCACAGCGTCGCGGCCAGCAGCGCGCGCAGCGGCACGGCGCCGACCGGCTGCAGGCCGTCGCGGTAGGCCCAGGCGCTGGCCAGGCCGCCGGGGAACAGCGCGACGGTGCTCGACGTGTTCGCCAAAACCGGCGGCACCCCGGCGGCGATCAGCGCCGGCAGCGTCACGAACGAGCCGCCGCCGGCCAGCGCATTCATCGCCCCGGCCAGCATGCCCGCGCAGAAAACCACGATCATCGTATCCATGCAACCATGGTAGTGGCGGGCCGGGGCGGGCGCAATCGGGCATGTCCGGTGCGAGACGCCGGCAATCCCGCATCCACCGGGCTGGGCCCGGGACCTCAGTCCTCGATCTCATCCTCGCCCGGCTTGCGCCCGCGCGAGCGGTCGAGCGACTCCTTCATCCCCTCGACTTCGCGCATGAACTGGTCGACGCCCTTGTCCTGGCTGACGCGCAGTTGCGGCGGCATCAGCGTGGCCATGTAGAGCTCATCCGAAAAGCGCCCGGTGCGCTGGACGTTGGCGGTGAGGATCAGGACCGAGCCGAGCACCGCCAGGCCGGTACAGATCCAGCGGTAGCGGCGCCGGTTGGGCGGCTTGATGGTGCACAGGTGGAAGTAGATGGTGGCCGCCACCAGCACGGTCGCCACGTGCGAGGCGTAATGCGTGAACGCTTCGAGCGAGAACGCGTAGCCCAGGGTCGACGCCAGCAGCGCGTAGCCGCCCAGTGCGACCACGCCGCAGCCGATGATGAACAGATGCCGCCCAAGGCGCGCGTGGCGCCCGAACAGGCGGTTGGCGAAGGCCCAGGCGCCGCTCCACAGCAGGGCCGCGCCGATGCCCCAGGCCACCGCCTCGACGTAGCGCACGTATTCGAAGTAGCCGGTGTCGGCGATCCAGCGCGCGAACAGCGAAAACAGGCCGATCAGCAGCGCGCCGGCCGCGCCCGGCAGCACGCCTTCCCAGCCGTGCAAGGTGCGGTCCGCCAGTTCCGGCGCGACCGCGAAGGCGGCCGGGCGGACCCGGATCGAGGTGTGCCCGATGCGCACCACGGTGTCGCCCGCCAGGGACACGCTGGCCTGGCGCTTGCCCTTGTGGACGATGCCGTTCATGCTGCCGAGGTCGCGCAGCACCGGCTGGCCGGCGGCGCCGGTCTCGCCCACCCACTCGACCACGGCATGGCGCGCGGCGGCGTAGTCGTCGTCGAGGATGAAGTCGTTGTCGTAGCCACGTCCGATGCGGATCGGCAGGGCGTCGACGCGATGGCGCTGCAGCACGTCGCCGCTGCGCGCCAGGATCTCGATGAACCAGGGGCCGTTCATTTGCGTCCCCCGGCGCGTGCGCCTTTCACCTGCACCCGTCCCAGGGCGGACAAAAAGGCGCGCGTGGCGCGCAGGCCGTTGTCGTAGGAGACGCCGGCCAGGTCGAGCCGGCTTTGCAGGCTGGCGTGGTCGTCGTCGGTGCTCGCGCTGAGCAGCGTAAAGTTGTACAGGCCGGCGAACTTGCGGTAGGCGCGCACGCAGGTGACGGCGCGCAGCGGCAAGGTCGCGGTCTGCACGAACTGCTCGGTGCAGCTCGGGCGCGTCAGGCGAGTGTCGCGCGCGGAGCCGAGCCGGTCGACGCGGAACTGGCTGCTGGCCAGGAAGGCGAACTGCAGCGGCGCCATGGTGGTGGAGCGCAGGTACTGGTGCGTCATCGAGACGTGGCCGGTCTGCTGGGTGTCGGAGACGTAGATCGCCGCTTCCATCGCGCAGCTGACCGAGTCGGCCGTGTACTCGGCCTCGAGACGGAAGTTCGAGCGTCCCCAGCAGCGCAACTGCTGCGATTCGCGCACCGGCACGCGGTACGGCCCCATGCTCTTGATCGTGAGCGGCTCGGCGAGCAGGCGGTCGATCATCTCGCGCTGGTGCGCCAGCAGCTGCTGGCCGATCAGCGGATTGAAGTTTTTCGGCGGGTGGCCCTGAACGGCGACGCGGCGCAGCAGCTCCTGGGCGTACTTGACCGGCACCAGGAAGCTGACCAGTTCGCCGTCGCGGCGCTTGGAGACGTTGACGCCGGCGACGATGCCGGCCGCGGTGACGCTCGGCCCGCCGCTCATGCCCGAGTTGATCGGGCCGGTGAAGATCAGCTGGTCGTAGAAGCTCCGCGTGATGACGCCGTTGTACGCGCCTTCCGAGATCGCAAAGCCGAGGTCGAGCGGGTTGCCGAGCGAGTACAGGTACTGGCCCTGGGTCAGCCTGACCGGCGTGTCCGGCACCTGGAAGAAGCCGCTGCCCGCGCGGTCGACGCGCACCACGGCCAGGTCGTGCAGCACGTCGACCGCCAGCAGCTCGACCGGACCGGTCTTGCCGTCGGTATCGATGTATTCGGCGGCGTAGACGGCGGGGTCGAGCGCCATCTGCGAGACGACGTGGTAGTTGGTCAGCACCAGGTTGCCGGTGCCGACCAAAAAGCCCGAACCGACCGTCGACTGGCTGCGGCCGTTCTTGAGGATCATGCGGATCTGCAGCAGGTCGCCCTTGGCGGCCGAGTACAGCTGCTGGGCGGCGGACGAGGGCGTGGGCAGGGTCGCGGTCTCGTCGGTCTCGCCGGGTCCGGGCGCGGGCAGGGTGGTGGCGGGCGGGGTGGCCGGCGGGGTCACCAGCGGCGCCGGCGGCGTTTGCGGCGGCGCGTTCGCGCGGGCGAGCGCACCAGCACCGGCACCAGCAAGCATGGGCGCCTGCGCGCGAGCAGTCATGTGTGCGCTCGTGTTCCTGGCAACGGCGGCGACCGCGCCCCCGTGGGTGGCGGCGGTGTCGGATGCGGCGAACGCAACAGCGGCGGCGCCTGCGAGCAGTACAGCGGCAATCGCCGCGCCAATCGGCAAGACGCGCATTGTATTCCCGGCAAGAGGGCAACCCGCCTATCTTGCCAGATTACGGCCAGGGCTGTTTTACAGTTCGCCGTCGAGCGCCGGTTCGGCGTCGGTTTGCGGGCTCATCATGTGGCCCAGCTTGGCCTGCTTGGTGTTCAGGTAGCTGTTGTTGTAGGCGTTGCGGTTGACCAGCAGCGGCACGCGGCCGGCCACGTCGATGCCGATCTTTTCCAGCGCCGCGATCTTGCGCGGGTTGTTGGTCATCAGGCGCACCGCCTTGACGCCGAACTGGGCCAGCATCGGCTGCACCAGTTCGTAGTTGCGGGCGTCGGCGTGAAAGCCCAGCTGCAGGTTGGCCTCGACCGTGTCGGCGCCGGCTTCCTGCAGGCGGTAGGCGCGGATCTTGTTGACCAGGCCGATGCCGCGGCCTTCCTGGCGCAGGTAGAGCAGCACGCCGCGGCCCTCGGCGGCGATGCGCTGCAGGGCGGTCTCTAGCTGGGCGCCGCAATCGCAGCGCTGCGAGAACATCACGTCGCCGGTCAGGCATTCGGAGTGGATGCGCGCCAGCGGCGGTTCGCCTTCGGACAGGTCGCCCAGGGTCATGGCCAGGTGCTCTTTACCGGTCGAATGCTCGACGAAGGCGTGCAGGGTGAACTGCGCCCAGGGCGTCGGCAGCGAACACGAGGTGACGTAATCGACCAGGTTGGATGGCGCGGTGGCGTTGTCTTGCATGACGTTGTTTCCCGAAACGATGCGTGATGTAAAGCGTGAGTTTACCGGAAATTGGACATGGCCGTGCGAAACCGCCCCGTGGCGACCTGGTCACAGCCTGCACCATTTTGTTCGAAATAGTTCCTCGCTGCACTATTGCTGTGCTACGCTCCTCCCATCGCACCAGGTTTCGATTTTGCTGAATTTTATGCCGATCCGATTGTCCACGCCCTTGCTTCCGCCGCTTCCCGCGCTGCCGCGCCGGTTGCGGCCGCGCGCCCTGGGCGCCTGGCTGGCGCTGGCCTTCACCCTGCTGTCCATCGTGCTGACCCTGCTGCTGGTCGGCGTCATCGAGCGCAAGGCCACCGAGCAGGTCAAGTCGAGCATCGGCAACGGCCTGGCCGAGCTGGCGCTGCAGACCTCGGACAAGCTCGAGCGCGGCATGTTCGAGCGCTACCGCGAAGTCGGCCTGCTGGCCCAGCGCCTGAGCGCACGTACGGACCTGGCGCCGGGCCAGCGCCGCGCCACCCTCGAGCAACTCCAGAGCGGCTTCGGCTTCTACAGCTGGATCGGCGTGGCCGGCCTGGACGGCAGGGTCGAGGTCGCGGCCCACGGTTTGCTGGAAGGCGTGGACGTGTCCGGCAGGCCATGGTTCGGCCGGGCGCTGCGCGGCCAGCACGTCGGCGACGTGCACGACGCCATGCTCCTGGCCGGCAAGCTGCCGCGCCAGGCCGAGCCGTGGCGCTTCGTCGACATCGCCTTTCCGCTGCTGGACGGCGCCGGCCGCCCGGGCAGCGTCCTGGGTGTGCACATGTCCTGGGAATGGGCGCGCGACATCGAGCGCTCGGTGATGGCCGGGCTGGGCGGCGGGGCCGGCGCCGAAGCGCTGATCGTCGACAGCCACGGCGACGTGCTGCTCGGTCCGGCGGACGTGGCCGGCAAGCGCCTGACGCTGGCCAGCCTGGACGCCGCGCGCAGGCAGCAGGATGGCGGCTATCTGGTCGAACGATGGCCGGACGGCGCAACCTACCTGGTCGGCTTCGCGCGCGGGCGCGGGCACGCCGGCTACCCGGGCCTGGGCTGGACGGTGCTGGTGCGCCAGGACATCGACGAGGCCTATGCGCCGGCGCGCCGGCTGCGCAACGACGGCCTGGCCGCGGGCGTGCTGCTGGCCGCGCTGTTCTCGCTGGCCGGGGTGGTGGTGGCGCGCCGTATCACCCGGCCGCTGCACGCGCTGGCCGGGGCGGCCCAGCGCATCCGCGCCGGCGAGACCGCCGCCATCGCGCCGCAGCGCGCCAGCTACGAGGAAGTCGACGCGCTCTCGGCGACCCTGGAAACGCTGCTGGCCGACCAGGTACAGCGCCGGCGCGAGCTGGAAGAGCTGAACGCGACGCTGGAGCGGCGCGTGACCGAGCGCACCCACGAGCTCGAGCGCGCGCTGGCGACGGTGCGCGCCGGCAAGCAGCGCCTCCGGAGCGTCGTCGAGACCGCGCAGGAAGCCTACGTCGGCGTCGACATGGAGGGCAGGGTGGTCGAATGGAACAGCGCCGCGCAGCAGCTGCTGGGCTGGACCCGCGACGAGATCGTCGGCCGGCCGGTCGGCCTGGTGATCCCCGAGCGCTTTCGCGATTCAGAGCGGCGCGCGCGCCTGCGTTTCATCGACACCGGCGCGATGTCGCTGCTGGACGGGCGCGTCGAACGGGTGCTGCTCACGCGCGCGGGCGCGGAGGTGCCGGTGGAGGTCAGCACCGGCCTGGCCGGCACCGGCGAAGGCCTGTTCTTCAGCGTATTCCTGCACGATATCTCGGCGCGCAAGCGGGTCGAGCGCATGAAGGAAGAGTTCATCGCCACCGTCTCGCACGAGCTGCGCACGCCCTTGACCTCGATCAGCGCCTCGTTGGCCTTGCTGGCCGACGGCATGGCGGGCGAACTGCCGTCCGGCGCGCGCGGCCTCGTCGACGTCGCCGATGCCAGCTCGAAGCGCCTGGTGCGCCTGGTCAGCGACGTGCTCGACCTGCAGAAGATCGAAGCCGGGCAGATGGACGTGCGGCGCGAGGTCCAGCCCTTGCTGCCGGTAACGCAAGGCGCGCTGGAGACGATGGCGGGCTTCGCCGGCCAGGCCGCGGTCACGCTGGTCTGCCATGCAGAGCCCGGCGCAGAGCGCTTGCGCGCCGCGATCGACCGCGACCGCATCACCCAGGTGCTGACCAACCTGGTGTCGAACGCGGTCAAGTTTTCGCGCCGCGGCGGGACCGTCACGCTGGCGCTGGAAGGGCACGATGGCTGGGTGCGCATCGCGGTAAGCGACCAGGGCGCCGGCATCCCCGAGCATTTCCGCGCGCGCGTGTTCCACCGCTTCGCCCAGGCCGACGGCGCCGATTCGCGCCGCCAGGGCGGCACCGGACTGGGCCTGTCGATCTGCAAGAGCATCGTCGAGGAGCACGGCGGCCGCATCCGCTTCGACAGCGTGCACGGACAGGGCACCACCTTCTACGTCGAGCTCCCGGCCGCCGAGGTGTCGACCGGGACCCAAGGGTAAAAACGATCGTGGTGTGGACGTACGACCAGTCCGACGCAGCGACGGGCGGTTAAATACCCATTGTGACCCCTTGTGACGGCCTGGAGTGTCCCAAACTGCAATTACGACAGCGATGCTGTCGCGTGAATGTGTCTCCATCTCAGTGATCGGCTGAGTATTTCGCCGCCGGCGCGCAAGCCCCGGCGGCTTTTTTTGCGCGGTGCCGTCGTGCCCGGCGCTTCAGCCGGCCGGATCGAGGTAGCGGCGCAGCCGGGCCAGCAGTTCCTGTGGCTGGAAGGGCTTGATGATGAAGTCGCTGGCGCCGGCGTCGAGCGCGCGCACGGTGTCGCGCTCGGTGTTTTTGGCCGTCAGCATCAGCACCGGCGTGCTTTCCCAGCCGGCCTGGGCGCGGATCAGCTCAAGGATATCGAAGCCGTCGACGTAGGGCAGCATCACGTCCAGCAGCACCAGGTCGGGCGCGCTCCGGCCCAGCACCTGCTGGACCGCGGCGCGGCCGTCGGCGGCGTGGATGACGCGCCAGCCCTGGTGTTCGAGAATGAACACCAGGACGTGGGCGATGTGGACGTCGTCCTCGACGACCAGGACGGAGGGTTGTGCGCGCATGATGTGAAGTGAGATGCGGTCAAAAGTTGCTCCAAGGATTTATTATAACCCTGGCGTTCACAGTTTCCCGCGTTGCTGTCGCTTCGCGGCGACGCTCTGGCGTCACGGTCTTCACGCGCACCGGCGCGCCAGGCAGCTCAGGGCGGCTCAGCGCAGCTTCGTGCGGCTCACGGCAGGTCGAACAGCAGCAGCTCGGCCGCCTCGGCCTGGTCGATCACGATCTTGTCGATGGCGCTGATCTTGAGCGCATCGCCATCCTTGAGCGGCACCCCGTTGACGCTGGCGTCGCCGCGGATCACGTGCACGTAGGCGCGGCGCGCCGGGTCCAGCGCATGCTCGACGCGCTCGCCTTCGTCGAGGATGCTGGCGTAGATCGAGGCGTTCTGGTGGATCGTCACCGAACCGTCGCGGCCGTCGCGCGAGGCGATCAGGCGCAGCGTGCCGCGCTTGCTGGCTTCGTCGAAGTGCTTTTCCTCGTAGCTGGGCGCGATGGCGCGGGTGTCCGGCTGGATCCAGATCTGCAGGAAATGCACCGGCTCCGCCTGCGAACCGTTGAACTCGCTATGGCGCACGCCGCTGCCGGCGCTCATGCGCTGGACGTCGCCGTAGTGCAGCACCGAGCCGGTGCCGATGCTGTCTTTGTGCTCGAGCGCGCCTTCCAGCACGTACGAGATGATTTCCATGTCGCGGTGGCCGTGGGTGCCGAAACCCGCGCCCGGCGCGACGCGGTCTTCGTTGATCACCAGCAGCGGACCGAAGCCGGTGTGGCGCGGATCGTAGTAGTCGGCGAAGGAAAAGGTGTGGCGGCTTTCCAGCCAGCCGTGGTGGGCGGCGCCCCGTTCTTCGCTGCGGCGAACTTCCATCATGATGCTCTCCTCGTTGTGCGCTTGTTGTCGATGAAGATCAGTATAGGCCGCCCGGCCCGGCAGGAAAAACGAGTTATTTGCCGGGCAAGCATCGAAAAAATCGAAGCCCCGGCCGGCCTGCTAGCGGCGCGGGCGCCTGAGCGGGTCGAGCAGACCGCGCAGGGCATTGTGGTCGAGTTCGTACATCAGTTCGAGCAGTTCGCCCAGCTCGCCCTTGGGAAAGCCTTCGCGCGCGAACCAGGCCAGGTAATGGCCGGGCAGCTCGGCGATCTTGTGCCCCTTGTACTTACCGAAGGGCATGTCGCGCTCCAGCAGGAGTTGAAGGTGTTCGGGTTTCATCGTGGCGCTATTGTAATGAAGGCGGCGAATCAAAACACGTCAAACCCGATGCGCGCGGTAGCATGCGATTTTTGGCTTGAATCGTAAAGGAAAGATCCGATGAACACCCATTTCGACCTCGAGCGCTTCGTCGAGGCCCAGCGCGGCGTCTACGAGACGGCGCTGGCCGAGCTGCGCGCCGGCCGCAAGCGCAGCCACTGGATGTGGTTCGTGTTCCCACAGATTGCCGGACTGGGGCGCAGCGAGATGGCGCAGCGCTACGCGATCCGCTCGGCCGACGAGGCCGCGGCCTACCTGGCGCATCCGGTGCTGGGCGCGCGCCTGCGCGAGAGCGCGGCCGCGGTGCTGGCGCACCAGGACCTGGACGTCGACACCATCTTCGGCGAGCCCGACAACATGAAGTTCCACTCGTCGATGACGCTGTTCGCCGACGTCGCGCCCGACGAGGCGCTGTTCCACGATTGCCTGGACCGCTTCTTCGACGGCGAGCCGGACGGCGCCACGCTCACGCGCCTGGCCTAGGCCTCGACGGCGCCTGCGGTCCGCTTCGCGCTCATGGCGCCGATGCGCCGGGCCAGCGCTTCGCTCATCAGGCCACGCAATGCGGCTTCGTCGTCGACCAGCAGCACGCGCATGCCGGTCTGCACCGGCGCGGCCGGCTGCGCGGCCGGCGCCTCGCGCGGCGCTGCGCCGCCATGATGGCGCGGCAAGACCAGATGGATGGTGGTGCCGCGCCCCGGCGCCGTGTCGAGCCATACGTGGCCGCCGGACTGGCGCGCGAGGCCGTAGATCATCGACAGGCCCAGGCCCGTGCCCTGGCCGATCGGCTTGGTCGTGAAGAAGGGGTCGAAGGCCTTGGCCGCGGTTTCCGGCGACATGCCACTGCCGCTGTCGGTCACGCTCAGCATCACGTAGTCGCCTTCGGCCAGGTCGTGCACGGCCGCCTGCTCGGCGCCGAATGCGACGTTGGCCATGCCGATGCGCAGCAAGCCGCCGTCGGGCATGGCGTCGCGTGCGTTGATGCACAGGTTGAGCAGGGCGTTCTCCAGCTGGTTGGGGTCGAACAGGATCGGCCACGCGCCCTGTGCGCGCGCGACTTCCAGCGCGATGGCCGGGCCCATGGTCCGGCGCAGCATGTCGAGCAGGTCGGCGACCAGGCGCTCGACGTCGGTCACGCCGGCATTGAGCGGCTGGCGGCGCGAGAACGCCAGCAGCCGGTGGGTCAGGGCGCCGGCGCGGCGCACGGCGCCCTGGGCAATGCCGATGAAGCGGTCGAGGTCGCGCAGTTCGCCGCTCCTGACGCGCAGCGCCAGCAATTCCAGGCTGCCGCTGATGCTGCCCAGCAGGTTGTTGAAGTCGTGCGCCAGCCCGCCGGTGAGCTGGCCGACCGCTTCCATCTTCTGGCTGTGGCGCAGCTTTTCCTCGGCTTCCAGCAGCGCGCTGGCGCGCGCGCGCTCCTCGGTGATGTCGCGTCCGACCGCCACGATCATGTTGTCGCTCTTGTTGGCGGTCCAGGAAAACCAGCGGTAGCTGCCGTCGCGGTGGCGGTAGCGGTTCTCGAAATTCGGCGCCAGCCGCCCGGTCGTGTCGAGGCTGGCTGCGCCCGCCAGCGAGGGCGCCAGGTCGTCCGGATGGATCAGGTCGAACAGGTTGCGTCCGGCCAGGTCGGACTCGGGCCAGCCCAGCGTGGCGGTCCAGGCCGGGTTGACCGCGGCGATGGACACGGCCGCCAGGCCGTCGTCGCGCAGCAGCGGCACGTTGAGCAGGGCGGTGATGCCGAGCGCATGCAGGGCGGCGGCCGAAGCGGCCGTGCGCGGGTCGGTGGCGACGTCGGCGATCGCCACGACGTGGCCGCGCAGCAGGTCGTCCAGGTACGAGCCATAGGTCGAGAAATGGTGAAGCCCGGCGATGCTGCTGATGTCGGCGCGGGCGCGCCACTCGGGCAGGACTTCGACGCTGGCGGCGGCCGCACCGGCGTCGAGCGCCAGCGCGATCCGCTGGTCGGAGCGGCGCAGGCTTTCCTCGGCCTGGGTGCGTTCGGTGACTTCGACCACGGTGGCCACGACGCCCTGGATGCGCCCGTCGCCGTAGGCCGGGCTGTAGATCAGGTCGAACCAGCCCTGCGCGGGAACGCCGTGGCGCTCGACCACGACCGGCTGGCGCGAAAAACTGCAGGTTTCGCCGCGCAGGACGCGTTGGTAGACCGGGCCGACGAAATCCTGCACTTCGGGCCAGGTGTCGCGGTTCGCCTGGCCCAGCGCGCGCGGATGGCGCGGGCCGCAGATCGCGGCATAGCGGTCGTTGTAGACCTGGATGAGATCGGGGCCCCACAGCACCGTCATCGCCTGCGGCGAATGGACGATCAGGTCGACCAGCGTGCGCAGCGATGCCGGCCATGCTTCGATCGGACCGAGCGGCGTCGCCGACCAGTCGTGGCCCCGGATCAAGGCGCCGGGTTCGCCCCGCCGGCGGGCCAGGCGGGCGCGATGGCGAGATGGGCGGCAGGTCGTGTTCGAAGGTGCGCATGGCGTCGTAAATACGGTGACAAAAGAAATATCGTATGTCAGTTCGCGCGCCGTGTCCGAAGTTGGCGAGGCGCATCGACATGTTGCGTATAATCCCCGGCTAGTCTGTCCACCAACCTACACAACAACATGGCTTCATCTTCAGAAAACATCAGCATGGCGGTGTTCTGCGACTTCGAGAACGTCGCGCTCGGCGTGCGCGATGCGAACTACGAAAAGTTCGACATCAAGCCGGTCCTCGAACGCCTTCTGCTCAAGGGCAGCATCGTCGTCAAGAAAGCCTATTGCGACTGGGACCGCTACAAGAGCTTCAAGGGCACGATGCACGAAGCGAATTTCGAGCTGATCGAAATCCCGCACGTGCGCCTGTCCGGCAAGAACTCGGCCGACATCCGCATGGTGGTGGACGCGCTCGACCTGTGCTACACCAAGGGCCACGTCGATACCTTCGTGATCGTCTCCGGCGACTCCGACTTTTCGCCACTGGTGTCCAAGCTGCGCGAGAACGCCAAGCGCGTGATCGGCGTCGGCGTCAAGAATTCGACCTCGGACCTGCTGGTCGCGAACTGCGACGAATTCATCTTCTACGACGACCTGGTGCGCGAACAGCGCCGCGCCGCCGCCAAGCGCGACGAGCGCAAGGCCCAGCCGTCGCAATCGTCGCAGAACAACCGCCGCCCATCGGACGAATCGAACCGCAAGCGCGAAGAGATGGAAACGCGCAAGCTGCAGGCGCTCGAGATGGTGGTCGAGACCTTCGACGCGCTGGTCTCGGAACGCGGCGACACCGGCAAGATCTGGGCCTCGCTGCTGAAGGACACCTTGAAGCGCCGCCGTCCGGACTTCAACGAGACCTATTTCGGCTTCCGCACCTTCGGCAACCTGCTGGAAGAAGCGCAGACGCGCGGCCTGTTCGAGTTCGGCCGCGACGAAAAGTCCGGCACCTACGTCTACCGCAATCCGAACCTGCAAGTCGAGCTGGCGGCGGCCGAGCCGCTGGCCGCTGCGCTGGACGCCGAGCCGCTGCAGGCCGGGCCGGAGCAGGGGGCGCCCGACGCCGCCGATGCGGCCGGCCTGGATGCTGGCATAGGCGCCGCCGACGCTGGCGCTGCGACCTCGGCGCCGGCACGCGAGCCGCGCGGCCGCGGCCGTGGCGGACGCGGACGCAAGGGCCGCGAGCAGGGCGCCGATGCCGCCCAAGGCAACGCCCAGTCCAGGGCGCAGGCGGCGCCGCTGGCGAGCGTCGATGCCGGCCCGGCGCCGACGCCGGACCTGGCCGAGCAGGAGCTGCCGGTGCCGGCGCCTGTGCTCGATACCGGCGCGGATGCGCTGGGAGCCGCGGCAGCAGAAGAGCCGCCTGCGGCCGACGCCGAGCCTGCCCCGGCGCCGGTGAAGGAACGCCGCCGCACTCCGCGTGCGCCGCGCAAGACCGCCGCCCGCAAGGATGCGGCGGCAGCGGCGGCGCCGGCGGGCGAGGGCGCGGCGGCAGCCGACGTCCCGTCTGAAGCGCCGGCCGCTGCGCCAACCGGAGCGCCAACCGAAGCGCCGGCCCCGGCGCCGCAAGCTCCGGCCACCGCCAACGCCGGTGAAGACGACGCGGCGGTCGCCACCGATGCCGCCGATGCCGCCGCGGATGCAGGCCAGGCCGCCAAGCCGGAGCGCAAGCAGGGTACGCGCCCTGCGCACAAGGCGCCGTCGCGCAAGGCCGCGCCGCGTCCGCGCCGTCCTGCCAAGCCGAAGACGCCGCCGGAGAATGGCTGAGTCCTGCGGCTGACCCGCGCGCCTGCGCATGCGGGCGCGTGCAGGCGCACCACCCGCGCACACACCGCGCGGGCGCTATGCCATAATGACAACGCCGGGGCGCCAGCGCGTCCCGCCGCTTACCGTCGTTGCCGTCATTGCCGTCCTCATTCCCGGAGACACGTCATGCGCCTGCCCGCCGTACGCACCTTGACCGCGCCGCTGCTGCTGTGCGCGACCCTGCTGCCGCTGCAGCAGGCCGCCGCCGCATCGTCGCTGCCGTCCGCCTCGCATCCGCTGCTCGGCATCTGGATGCTGAGCCTGCCGACCCTCGGCTGCGCCGAGACCTACCACTTCCGCGGCGACGGCACCACGCTGGTCAAGAGCGCCGGCGAGGTGTCCGAAAGCGAGTTCACCATCACCGAAAAGCCCAGCGCCAAGGGCTTCTATAAACTCGAGGACCGCATCGTCAAGGACAACGGCAAGCAGGACTGCTCGGGCGAAGTCATGAAGCCCGGCACCCGCGCCACCAACTACATCCGCTTCCACCCGTCGGGCGCGCGTTTCGTGATGTGCCGCGACGAGAGCATGCAGGCCTGCATCGGCCCGTTCGAGCGCAAGCCGGCCGAAGGGATCTGATTGCTTACGCGCAAGCATTGACATCCCCGGCGCGTGGTTGCGGCACGGCCTTCGGTGTATATTGCTGGGCGATCAGACAATATTTGGATTCTTGATGTCGCCGCTTCTGCTTTTCTGCATTCTCATCGCGTACTTCGCCCTGCTGCTCGGTGTCGCCTGGCTCACGGCGCGCAACGCCGACAACGATTCCTTCTTCATCGGTAACAAGAGCAGCAACTGGGTGCTGGTCGCCTTCGGCATGGTCGGCACCACGCTGTCGGGCGCCACGTTCATCAGCGTGCCGGGCGCGGTCGGCCACGACGGCTTCGGCTACCTGCAGATCATCGTGGGCTACGTGATCGGCTACATCGCCACCGTCTACCTGCTGCTGCCGCTGTACTACCGCCTCCGGCTGACCTCGATCTACCACTACCTCGACGTGCGCCTCGGCCCGCGCGCCTGCCGCTGCGGCGCCGGCTTCTTCATCCTGTCGCGCCTGTTCGGCGCCACCGCGCGCCTGTACCTGGTGGTGGCGGTGCTGCAGACCATCATCCTCGACAGCCTCGGGGTGCCGTTCTGGCTGACCACCTTCGTCGTGCTCGGCATGATCCTGCTGTACACCTACCAGGGCGGCGTCAAGACCATCGTCTGGACCGATACGCTGCAGACCACCTGCATGCTGGCCGGCCTGTTCGCCTGCGTCGCCTTCCTGTTGCACCAGCTCGGGCTGTCCGTGCCGCAAGCGCTGCAGCAGATGCATGCGAACGGCCTGGCGCGCGTGTTCGACCACGACGTCGACAGCGCCGGCTTCTGGGGCAAGCAGGTCCTGGCCGGCATCTTCATCGTGCTGACCATGACCGGCATGGACCAGGAGATGATGCAAAAGACCATTTCGGTGAAAACCTTGAAGGACTCGCAGAAGAATCTGCTGAGCCTGACCGCCGTGCTGGTGGTGGTGCTGTCCTCCTTCCTGTTCCTGGGCGGCCTGCTGACGCTGTACGCGCCGGCGGCCGGCATCGGCGCGACCGGCGACAAGCTGTTCCCGGCCGTGGTCATGGGCCACTTGCCGGGGGCGGTGCAGATCGTGTTCCTGATCGCGCTGATCTCGGCGCTGTTCCCGAGCGCGGACGGGGCGATCACGGCGCTGACCTCCACCTTCTGCATCGACATCCTCGGCATCCAGCGCCGCGACGATTTGTCGGAGGCGCGCAAGCTGCGCCTGCGGCGCCACGTGCACCTCGGTTTCGCCTTCCTGTTCCTGCTGCTGGTGCTGATGTTCAAGGCCATCGACGATCCGAGCATGATCGGCGTGATCCTCAAGCTGGCCGGCTACACCTACGGACCGCTGCTCGGCCTGTTCGCCTTCGGCATGATGACCCGGCGCGTGCCCGACGACCGCCTGGTGCCGTACGTGGCCATCGGCGCGCCGCTGCTGTGCGCGCTGCTCGACTTCAACCAGCGCGCGCTGCTGGGCAGCTACCGCGTCGGCCTGGAGCTGCTGATCCTGAATGGCGCGCTGGTGTTCGCCGGCCTGTTCGCTATTTCGCTCACCCCAACCTTTTCCAACCTGCCGGAGTCCCGATGACAACCAAGCCCAAGTCCACCCTGCGCCGTGGGATCGGCGCGCTCTGGCGCGGCCTCGACGCCACCCGCCGCTTCACCCTCAACCTGATCTTCCTGCTGGTCGTGATCGCGCTGCTGTGGGCGATCTTCGGCGGCGGGATCAAGCCGCTGCAGCCCAAGACCGCGCTGGTGCTCGACCTGAAGGGCGAGCTGGTCGAGGAGAGCGCCGGCAGCGTGCGCGATTCGCTGGTGGCCGGCCTGTCCGGCAACGCGATCAAGAAAGTCCAGCTGCGCGACGTGATCAACGGCCTCGACACCGCCGCCAGGGATGCCAACATCGGCAGCGTGGTGCTGCTGCTGGACGAGATGGACGGCGGCGGCCTGGCTTCGCTGCACGAGATCGGCGCCGCGATCGATCGCGTCAAGGCGGCCGGCAAGCCGGTGGTGGCCTGGGGCGGCAGCTACGACCAGAAGCGCTACCTGGTCGCATCCCACGCCAGCGAGGTCTACCTGCACCCGATGGGGATGGTGATGATCGAAGGCTTCGGCCACCACCGCAACTACTACCGCGACGCGCTCGACCGGATCGGCGTGACGGTCAACCTGATGAAGGTCGGCACCTACAAGAGCTTTGCCGAGCCGTACATCGGCAACGGTCCGTCGCAGGCCGCGCAGGAGGCCGACAGCTTCCTGTACAGCGCACTCTGGAACGGCTACACCGGCGACGTCGAAAAGGCGCGCAAGCTCCCGGCCGGCAGCATCGCCAAGGGCATCGACGAGCTGCCGCAGCGCATGGCCGCCGCCAACGGCAACGCCGCCAAGGTGGCGCTGGACTGGAAGCTGATCGACGGCATCAAGACGCGCGACGAAGTGCGCACCGAGATGGTCAAGCGCGGCGCCTGGGACGACGGCATCAAGAGCTTCCGCCAGGTGTCGCTGGCCGACTACGTCGGACGCAATCCGCCCAAGCTGCTGGGCGACGCGGTGGCGGTGATCGTGGCCGCCGGCGACATCACCGACGGCACCGGCGGTCCCGGCGTGGTGGGCGGCTTGACGACCGCCGCGCAGGTACGCGCCGCGCGCGAGGACAAGACCGTCAAGGCGATCGTCCTGCGCATCAATTCGCCGGGCGGCAGCGCCTACGGCGCCGAGCTGATCCGGCGCGAGCTGGAACTGGCGCGCGCCGCCGGCAAGCCGGTGGTGGCGTCGATGGGCGACGTCGCGGCCTCGGGCGGCTACTGGATCTCGATGGCCTCCGACGAAGTCATCGCCGACCCGTCCACGGTCACCGGCTCGATCGGCGTGTTCGCGATCCTGCCGACCGCCGACAAGGTCGCCGACAAGCTCGGCATCCACACCGCCGGCGTCACCACCACCTGGCTGGCCGATGCCTACAATCCGCTGCGCCCGCTCGACCCGCGCTTCGGCCAGCTGATCCAGTCCAGCATCGACAACGTCTACAACCAGTTCACCACCAAGGCCGCGATCGCGCGCCACACCACGCCGGCCAAGATCGACGCGGTCGGCCAGGGCCGCGTCTGGACCGGCGCGCAGGCCAAGGAACGCGGCCTGGTCGACAACCTGGGCAGCTACGGCGACGCGCTGCGTTCGGCCGCCAGGCGCGCCGGCCTGGGCAGCGACTTCCGCATTGCCTATTCCGAGCGCCCGACCAGCTTCGCCGGCCGCCTGCTCGAGCGCCTCGGCCTGTCGGACGCGATGGCGACGACGGTGCAGGTCAAGCTGGGCCTGCTGCCGGGCGTCGACGCCACGCTGCCGATCGACGCCCTGAGCGGTGGCGCGCTGGGTGGCGGCATGACCGGCGTGGCGCGCGACCTGGGCTGGCTGAGCCAGGTGGCGCAGCGGCGCGCGCCGTTCGCCGCGGTGACGCACTGCCTGTGCGAAGCGCCATGAGGTGAACTGGCGTTGAACCGCAGGCGTTAAGCGCGGTCAGCAGTTTGTAACAGCATGTAGTGCACATGCATATGCTTTGAAAACGGGTGCGGACGCGAGTTCGCGCCCGTTCTCACTTGGAACGTCCGCTTTCTTGATGTTAACGGTGTTAAACCGGGTAAAGGCGGATTTGCAACAGACGCGGCTGCAAGGCCTTTATGAAATATGAATATCCTCGTCTGTACGTTATGAAACAAAAATACCCGGCGGACCATGTTAAAGTTCCACGCTGCGTTTATTGTGCTTTTGAACACTCGGCCGCCAAGGACAAGCATGGATTCGACCGTCTCCCCAGATAAAGAAAAAACCACCACCACCCCGCAACGCACGCGCAGGTCGCGCATCATCGGCGCCATCGTCGCCATCCTGGCCATGGTCGGCCTGGGCGCACTGGCCTGGCACCTGACTCACCAGGCCCCGGCCGGCGGTCCCGGCGCCGGCGGGCGCGGGCAGGGCGGCGCCGGCGCGGGCCGCGGCGGTCCTGGCGGTCCGGGCGGACGCGGCGGCATGCCGCCCACCACGGTCGGCGTCGGCAAGGCCGAGCGCACCGACATTCCGGTCACCATCGAGGCGCTGGGCACCGTGACCCCGGCCGCGGTGGCCACCGTCCGTCCGCAGATCGGCGGCGTGCTGCAAAAGATCCAGTTCACCGAAGGCCAGCTGGTCAAGGAAGGCCAGGTGCTGGCCACGATCGACCCGCGTCCGGCCCAGCTGTCGCTGCTGCAGGCCACCGGCCAGCGCCAGCGCGACGAAGCCCAGCTGGAAACCGCGCGCGTCACGCTCGGCCGCTACCAGACCCTGCTGCAGCAGGACTCGATCGCGCGCCAGGACGTGGATACGCAAGCCGCGCTGGTCAAGCAGCTCGAAGGCGCGGTCACCACCGACAAGGCGGCCGAAGGCATCGCCCGCGTCAACCTCGGCTACACCCAGGTGCGCGCGCCGATCTCGGGCCGCGTCGGCCTGCGCACGGTCGACATCGGCAACCTGGTCTCGAGCGGCGACGCCAACGGCGTGGCCGTGATCACCCAGCAGTCGCCGATCGACGTCGAGTTCGCGGTGCCGCAGGACCACCTGCCGGAAGTCCAGCAGCGCGTCAACCAGAATGCCCAGCTGCCGGCGATCGCGCTGGACCGCACCCGCACCGACACCCTGGCCCAGGGCCGTTTCTTCGCGCTCGACAACCAGGTCGACACCCAGACCGGCACCGTGCGCGCCAAGGCCCGCTTCAACAACGAGAACGCCAGGCTGTTCCCGAGCCAGTTCGTGAACATCCGCCTGCAGGTCAACACCATCCAGAACGCCATCACGGTGCCGGTGACGGCGCTGCGCCACGGCGCCAACGGCGACTACGTCTACGTGCTCAATCCGCAGAACAAGACCGTCGCACTGCGCAACGTGACGCGCGGCCAGTCGACCGTCGACCGCGTCGAGGTCAAGACCGGCCTGCAGGGCGGCGAGACCGTGATCACCGAAGGCGCCGACCGCCTGAAGGACGGCGCCAAGGTGATGCTGCCGGGCGACCGGCCGCAGCAGCAGAACCACGAAGGCCAGCAAGGCGGCCAGCGCCATCAGCGCGGCCAGCAGCAGCGACAGGGCGGGGCGCAATGACGGCATCCATCCTTCGTTCTAGCCGGGGTCGTATCGCATGAGTCCATCCGCACCATTCATCAAGCGCCCGGTCGCGACCGCGCTGCTGATGCTGGCGATCGTGCTGGCCGGCCTGGTCGGCTACAAGTTCCTGCCGCTGTCGGCGCTGCCCCAGGTCGACTTCCCGACCATCCAGGTGCAGACGCTGTACCCCGGCGCCAGCCCGGAAGTGATGTCGCGCACCGTGACCGCGCCGCTCGAGCGCCAGTTCGGCCAGATGGCCGGCCTGGCGCGCATGAGCTCGACCAGCGCCGCCGGCGTCTCGGTCGTCACGCTGCAGTTCGGCCTCGGCCAGTCGCTCGACGTGGCCGAGCAGGAAGTGCAGGCCGCGATCAATGCCGCCACTTCGCTGCTGCCGACCGACCTGCCGGCGCCGCCGGTGTACGCCAAGGTCAACCCGGCCGACGCGCCGGTGCTGACGCTGGCGATCACCTCGGACACGATGCCGCTGACCGAAGTCCAGAACATCGTCAACACCAACCTGGCGCTCAAGATCAGCCAGGTGACCGGCGTCGGCCTGGTCACGCTGCAGGGCGGCCAGCGCCCGGCGGTGCGCATCCAGGCCAATACCGAAGCGCTGGCCGCCAACGGCCTGGGCCTGGACACGCTGCGTTCGGCCATCACCGCCGCCAACGCCAACAGCGCCAAGGGCCAGTTCGACGGCCCGACGCGCGCCTACACCATCAACGCCAACGACCAGCTGCTGAGCGTCCCGGACTACCAGAACCTGATCGTCGCCTACCGCAACGGCGCGCCGGTGCGCCTGTCCGACGTCGCGCGCGTGGTCGACAGCGCCGAGAACGTCAAGCTGGGCGCCTGGGCCAACATGAAGCCGGCGATCATCCTGAACGTGCAGCGCCAGCCGGGCGCCAACGTGATCGCCACCGTCGACGCCATCAAGCAGCGCCTGCCCGACCTGCAGGCCAGCCTGCCGGCATCCGTCAGCCTGACCGTGCTGTCGGACCGCACCACAGGCATCCGCGCCTCGGTCGAGCACGTGCAGATCGAGCTGGTGCTGGCGGTGCTGCTGGTGGTGCTGGTGATCTTCGCCTTCCTGCACAGCGTGCGTGCGACCGTCATCGCCTCGCTCGCCGTGCCGATCTCGCTGGTCGGCACGTTCGGAGTGATGTACCTGCTCGGCTACTCGCTGAACAACCTGTCGCTGATGGCGCTGACCATCGCGACCGGCTTCGTGGTCGACGACGCCATCGTCATGATCGAGAACATCTCGCGCTACATCGAGGAAGGCGAAAAGCCGATGGCCGCGGCCCTGAAAGGCGCGACCCAGATCGGCTTCACCATCATCTCGCTGACGGTGTCGCTGATCGCGGTGCTGATCCCGCTGCTGTTCATGGGCGACGTGGTGGGCCGCCTGTTCCGCGAATTCGCGGTGACGCTGGCGATCACGATCCTGATCTCGGCGATCGTCTCGCTGACGCTGGTGCCGATGATGTCGGGACGCTGGCTGCGCGCCGAGGACCCGTCGCACCAGAGCGGTTTCGCGCGCCGCTTCCAGGGCTTCTTCGACTACGTCATCAAGCATTACGACCGCGGCCTGAACTGGGTGCTGGAACGCCAGGGATTGACCTTGCTGGTCGCGCTGGGCACGCTGGTGCTGACCGCGCTGCTGTGGACCTTCATCCCGAAGAGCCTGTTCCCGACCCAGGACACCGGCCAGCTGCAGGCGCGCATCGAAGCGCGCCAGTCGATCTCGTACGCCTCGATGGCCCAGCTGCAGCAAGCGGTCGCGCGCGAGATCCTGGCCGACCCGGACGTGCTGTCGCTGGCCTCGACCGTCGGCGTAGACGCGGCCAACAACACCATGCTCAACACCGGCTCGATGCTGATCAACCTGAAGGACAAGCACGGCGACCAGGACGAGCTGATGGACCGCCTGCGCCGCCGCGTCGCCCAGAACGTCGCCGGCGCCATCCTGTACCTGCAGCCGACCCAGGACCTGACCATCGACGCCGAGACCGGCCCGACCCAGTTCCGCCTGTCGATCGAAGGCGCCGACACCAAGACCGTGACCGAATGGGCCACCAGGCTGTCGCAGGCGATGGGCCGGCGCAAGGAACTGCGCAACGTGACCACCGATGCCGGCGCGACCGGCGCCGCGGCCTACGTCAACATCGACCGCGACAGCGCCTCGCGCGTGTCGGTCACCGCCTCGAACATCGACGACGCCCTGTACAGCGCGTTCGGCCAGCGCATCGTCTCGACCATCTTCACCGAGACCAACCAGTACCGCGTGATCCTGGAAGCGCAGTCGGACCCGCAGATGTCGCTCGACGCCCTGACCAACCTGCAGCTGCGCACCGGTTCGGGCGCCTCGACCCCGCTGTCGGCGATCGCCTCGATCACCGAGCAGGCCGCGCCGCTGCAGATCACCCACGTGGCGCAGTACCCGGCCACCACGATCGGCTTCGACACCGCCAAGGGCGTCAAGCTCGGCACCGCGGTCGCCGCGATCAAGGACGTGGCCCAGGAGATCCATCTGCCGGCCTCGGTGACGATGACCTTCCTGGGCGCGTCCGGCGCCTACCAGGCGTCGCTCACCAGCCAGCTGTGGCTGATCCTGGCGGCGGTGGTGTGCGTGTACATCGTGCTCGGCGTGCTGTACGAGAGCTACATCCACCCGCTGACCATCCTGTCGACGCTGCCGTCGGCCGGCGTCGGCGCGCTGCTCGCGCTGCTGGTCACCGGCCAGGGCCTGGGCGTGATCGGCATCATCGGCATCATCCTGCTGATCGGCATCGTCAAGAAGAACGCCATCATGATGATCGACTTCGCCATCGAGGCCGAGCGCGACGAAGGCAAGGACCCGCGCACCGCGATCCACCAGGCCGCGATGCTGCGCTTCCGCCCGATCATCATGACCACGCTGGCCGCACTGTTCGCCGCCATCCCGCTGATGTTCGGCTGGGGCGAGGGCGCCGAGCTGCGCCGGCCGTTGGGCCTGGCCATCTTCGGCGGCCTGATCGTCAGCCAGCTGCTCACGCTGTTCACCACGCCGGTGATCTACCTGGCGTTCGACCGCCTGGCGCGCCGCTGGGGCGGCGAAGCGCCGGCCAAGCCGGACGGTCCCGGCTCGGGTCCGGGCGACGACAAAGGACCCGGCGCCGGTCCGGGCACCGGCGGTGGCGCCAGGCCGCAGCACACGCCGCAACCGGCCGCGCTGCTGTCGCCGGCGCCGGCCAACGCGCCCGCGCATGCGCGCGCGCACGACGATCCGCAGGGGGCCGGCGCATGAACCTCTCGAAGCCCTTCGTCAACCGGCCGATCGCCACGGTCCTCCTGACCCTGGGGCTGGCGCTGGCCGGCATCGGCGCCTTTTTCGTGCTGCCGGTCTCGCCGCTGCCCCAGGTCGACTTCCCGGCGATCTCGGTCACCGCCAACCTGCCGGGCGGCAGCCCGGACACGATGGCCAGCTCGGTCGCCACGCCGCTCGAGCGGCGCCTGGCGGTGATCGCCGGCGTCAACGAGATCACCTCGCAAAGCGGCACCGGCCAGACCCGCATCAACCTGCAGTTCGACCTGAACCGCCAGATCGACGCCGCCGCGCGCGAAGTGCAGGCCGCGATCAACGCCTCGCGCGCCGACCTGCCGTCGACGCTGCGCCAGAACCCGACCTACCGCAAGGCCAACCCGTCGGATGCGCCGGTGATCATCCTGGCGCTGACGTCCAAGACGCGCAGCCCGGGCCAGATCTACGACGAGGTCTCGAACCTGGTGCAGCAAAAGCTGGCCCAGGTCAAGGGCGTGGGCGACGTCGAGATCGGCGGCGGCTCGCTGCCGGCGGTGCGCGTCGACCTGATCCCCTACCAGATGAACAACTACGGGGTCTCGGCCGAAGACATCCGCGCCGCGATCCAGGCCACCAATCCGAACCGCCCGAAAGGCGAGCTCGAAGGGCAGGGCCAGCGCCTGCAGATCTACTCGCAGGTCAACACCCCGACGGGCGGCCGCACCGCCGCCGATTACAAGGGCCTGGTGGTCGCCTGGCGCAACGGCGCCGCGGTGCGCCTGCAGGACATCGCCGAGGTCAGCGACGGGGTCGAGGACATCCACACGCTCGGCCTGTTCAACGGCCGCCCGGCGATCATCGTGCTGGTGACCAGCCAGCCGGGCGCCAACGTCATCGAGACCGTCGACGGCGTACGCGCGCTGCTGCCCCAGCTGCAGGCCCAGCTGCCGGAAGACGTCACCATGCGCGTGGCCTCGGACCGCACCAACTCGATCCGCGCCTCGCTGCGCGAGATCGAATTCACGCTGATGATCTCGATCGCGCTGGTGGTGCTGGTGGTCAGCGTGTTCCTGCGCAGCGTGCGCGCGACCGTGGTGCCGGCGGTGGCGACCGTGGTGTCGCTGCTGGGCACCTTCGGGGTGATGTACCTGCTCGGGTTCTCGTTGAATAACCTGTCGCTGATGGCGCTGACGGTGGCTACCGGCTTCGTGGTCGACGACGCCATCGTCGTGCTGGAAAACACCAGCCGCCACGTCGAAGAGGGCATGGACAAGGTCAAGGCGGCCCTGCTGGGCGCCCAGGAAGTCGGTTTCACGGTGCTGTCGATCAGCCTGTCGCTGATCGCAGTGTTCATCCCGCTGCTGTTCATGGGCGGCCAGGTCGGACGCCTGTTCCGCGAGTTCGCGGTGACGCTGTCGGTGGCCGTCATGATCTCGCTGGTGATCTCGCTGACCACCACGCCGATGCTGTGCGCCTTGCTGCTCAAGGGCGACAAGGAAGACCACAAGCACCAGCTCAAGCGCGAGCAGAGCCGCATCGGACGCTTTTTCGAGCGCGGCTTCAGCGTGGTCATGAAGAGCTACGAGCATGCGCTCGACTGGGCGCTGGACAGTAAACCGTTGGTGATGCTGATCCTGCTGTTCGTGGTCGGCCTGAACGTCTACCTGTTCGCGGCCGCGCCCAAGGGCTTCTTCCCGCAGCAGGACACCGGCCAGGTGGCGGGCGGCATGCGCGCCGACCAGAGCATCTCGTTCCAGGCGATGCAGGGCAAGCTGCGCCAGCTGGTCAACATCATCACCAGCGACCCGGCGGTCGACACCGTGGTCGGCTTCACCGGCGGTTCGCGCGCCGGCGGCGGCTTCATGTTCCTCAACCTGAAACCGGTGGGCGAGCGCGCCAAGGGCGAGAGCGGCCAGGCCGTGATCGCGCGCTTGCGGCCCAAGCTGGCCCACGTCACCGGGGTGCAGCTGTTCCTGAACCCGGTGCAGGACCTGCGCATGGGCGGACGCCAGAGCAACTCGACCTACCAGTACACGCTCAAGAGCGACAGCAGCGCCGACCTGAAGAAATGGGCGACGCGCCTGGCCGACGCCATGAAAGCGCAGAAGGGCTTGACCGACGTCGACACCGACCAGGCCGACAACGGCGTCGAAACCTACGTCGACATCGATACCGCCACCGCCGCGCGCCTGGGGATCAGCGCGCGCGACGTCGACAACGCGATGTACGACGCCTTCGGCCAGCGCCAGGTCGCCAACATCTACGATGAGCTGAACCAGTACCACGTGATCATGGGCGTAGCGCAGCGCTACGCGCAGTCGCCGAATGCGCTCAACGACGTCTACGTGCCGGTGTCCAGCGCCGGCGCCCCGGGCACCACCGGCACCACCTCCGGCACCGGCAGCGCGACCCAGGGCACCGGCGGCACCGGCACGAGCACGGCCAGCGGCGCCGGCTCGGTGACCAGCTCGGTGAGCGCCTCGGTGAGCACTTCAGCCAGCACCTCGGTGAGCAGCGGCAGCGCCGGCAGCGCCGCCCCGGCCACCCAGAACGCGGGCGGCGCCGGGGCCGGCAACGGCAGCGCGCTCGGCACGCTGGGCGCGGGCGCCGCATCGTCCGGCGGCGGCGGTTCACCGGGCAGCACCACCAACCTGACCGCGGCGCGCGACCCCTCGTCCGGCTCGGCGCTGTCGACCAGCGCCAAGACCATGGTGCCGTTGACCACGATGGCGCGCTTTTCGGAGCGCTCCACGCCCAGCTCGGTCAACCACCAGGACGGCGTGGTCGCCACCACCATCTCGTTCAACCTCGCGCCCGGCGTGTCGCTGTCGCAGGCCCAGGACCAGGTGCGCGCGGCCGAAGCCCAGATCGGCATGCCGACCAACGTGCGCGGCAGCTTCGAAGGCCAGGCCAAGCAGGCGCAGGAATCGAACCAGCAGCAGCCGCTGCTGATCCTGGCCGCGATCGTGGTCATCTACATCGTGCTGGGCATCCTGTACGAAAGCCTGGTGCACCCGTTGACCGTGCTGTCGACGCTGCCCTCGGCCGGCGTCGGCGCCGTGCTGGCGCTGCTGATGTTCCACATGGAGTTCTCGATCATCGCGCTGATCGGCATCTTCCTGCTGATCGGCATCGTCAAGAAGAACGCGATCCTGATCATCGACTTCGCGCTGGACGCCGAGCGCGCGCGCGGCCTGAGCGCCACCGAGGCCGTGCGCGAAGCCTGCCTGCTGCGCTTCCGCCCGATCCTGATGACGACGCTGGCCGCGGCGCTGGGCGCGCTGCCGCTGGCGATCGGCTTCGGCGAAGGCTCGGAGCTGCGCCAGCCGCTCGGCATCGCCATCATCGGCGGCCTGATCGCCAGCCAGCTGCTCACGCTGCTGACCACGCCGGTGGTCTACGTCTACCTCGACAAACTGCGCACCAAGAAGCCGGACGAGCACGAACTGGCGCGCCAGCCGGTCGAGCATCCGTCTTCGGTACCATCCCATTCATGAAAAAAAAGAGCATGCATAGCGTCACCGTCCGTCTCACTGCGATCGCCCTTGCCGCAGCCGCCTTCCTGTCCGGCTGCTCGTTCACGCCGGCCTATCACCGGCCCGACACGCCCGAGCCGCCCAAGTTCAAGGAGCTCGAGGGCTGGGTGCCGGCGGCGCCCGCCGACGCCCTCGAACGGGGTCCCTGGTGGACCCTGTTCGGCGACCCGGTCCTGAACGACCTGGCCGGCCAGGTGCAGGTCTCGAACCAGAACGTGGCCGCCGCGGTGGCCGCCTACGCGCAGGCACGCGCGCTGGTGGCCGAGCAGCGCGCCGAGCTGTGGCCGAGCGCGACGCTGAGCCTGTCGGGCGACCGCAGCGGCACCAAGGCCGGCAACAGCAGCACCACCGTGACCAGCAACGGCACAGTGATCGGCGGCGGCGGACGCGGCAACATCGCCAACAACTACCGCCTGCAGCTGGGCGGCAGCTGGGAGCCGGACGTCTGGGGCCGCCTGCGCGCCGGCGTCAACGCGGCCCAGTTCAACGCCCAGGCCAGCGCCGCCGACCTCGCCGCGGCCACGCTGTCGGCCCAGGGCGAGCTGGCCGCCGACTACGTCTCGCTGCGCTCGATCGACGCCCAGCGCGACCTGCTGCGCGCCTCGATCGAAGGCTACCAGCGCGTGCTGAAGTACACCCAGAACCGCTACGACGTCGGCATCGCGCCGCACTCGGACGTCTACCAGGCCCAGACCACGCTGTCCAACGCCCAGGCCGACGAAGTCCAGCTGGCCAACCAGCGCGCCCAGCTCGAGCACGCGATCGCGGTCCTGATCGGCAAGGCCCCGGCCGACGTCACCATCGCCCCGGCCAAGTGGGCGCCGACGGTGCCGGACGTGCCGGTCGGCGTGCCCTCGCTGCTGCTGCAGCGCCGCCCCGACATCGCCGGCGCCGAGCGCCGCGTGGCCGCCGCCAACGAGCAGATCGGCATCGCCCGCTCGGCCTACTTCCCGAGCGTCAACCTGAGCGGCAGCTACGGCACCTCGGGCAGCGTGGTGAGCGATTTGTTCCGCGCCTCGAACGCGGCCTGGACCTACGGCCTGTCCGCGGCCCAGACCGCGATCAACTTCGGCGCGCTGCGCGCCGCGGTCGAGTCGACCCGCGCGGCCCAGGACGAAGCCGCCGCGCGCTACCGCCAGACCGTGCTCACGGCCTTCGCCGACGTCGAGGACCAGCTGTCCGCGACCCGCATCCTGGTCCAGCAGCAGGAGCTGCAGCGCCAGGCTTCCGAAGCCGCCGACAAGGTCGAGGAGCAGGTGCTCAACCGCTACAAGGCCGGCCAGGTCGACTACTCGCAGGTGGTGCAGGCCCAGGTCACGGCCTTGAGCGCGCGCCGTGCGCTGGTGCAGACCCAGGGCTCGCGCCAGTCGACGGCCGTCGCGCTGATCCAGTCGCTGGGAGGCGGCTGGCACGCAGAGCAGTAAATTGGGAGCGGGCATGCCCTGGTGGGTGATCCCGTACGTGGCCGGCACGCTGGCGCTGACGGGGTGGGGGCATCGCCATGCGCTGCGTACGCCGCTGCGGCGACTCGGTCCGGCGGCGGCGCTGGCCTGGATCGACCTGCTCGGCGCGCTGGCGCTGGCCTTGCCGGGGCTGGCCTACTGGGGCCTGGACATCGTCGGCCTTGCGGGGCGCACGACGCTGGCCGTGCTGCTGGCGGTTGGCGTGGCGCTGGTGCTGGCGCATGCCGCGCTGAGCCTCTGGCGCACCTGGCGCGATCCGCGCCTGTCGCGCAGGCGGAGGTGGATCATCGGGGGACTGGTGATTGCGATGGCCTTGCTGGGCAATGGGCTGGACGCGTGGTGGGGCGCGCAGGCGCTGGCGGACGCGCAGGCGCACGCGCACGCGTAGGCGCGCGCGTAAGCAGGCCCGCCGCCACGGTGGTATGCTCGAACCATGACTACCGATTCCGATATTGAATTGTCCGGCCCCTTCCAGGCCAAGGACAGCAGCGGCCTTACCCTCGACGTCAAGGCAATCCGTATCTTCGACGAGGGCTACGGCATCATCGACGTCTATGTCGAGTTCGCGCGCCAGCTCGACCCCGGCGCCTACAAGGACAGCGTGCTGGTGCGCCAGATCGTCGACCGCCTGCGCGCGCTCGGCTACAAGGGGCCGGATTTCGGCCACAGCGATCCGGGCCTGCAGGAAGCCAAGCTGATCGTGCTCGAGGCGCCCGAGGAATTCGCGGCCTTCGCCAAGAGCCGCGGCTGGAAGAACCTGGCCGAGGATTTCGACGAGTGATCTGACCGCAGCGGGGCGCTTCAGCGCGCCAGCAGCCGCCGCAGCTGGGCTTGCTGGTAAGCGCCGAAGCCTTCGCTGAACAGGGCGCGGATCAGCGGGTCGTCGATCACGTCGGCCTGCACCAGCTCGCGCTCCGTCGCGGCATCGAACTCGGCGTCGTTGACGCGCAGGTACATCGACGTCAAGGATTCGCCCAGTTCGAGGGCGGCGTACAGCTTGGCGGCGGGGACCTCGGTGCTCCAGCCGAGCGGGCCGTCGTCCTCCATGGCGGGCGTCGCGGCGCCGTCCTCGAGCCGGTAGCGCCATCGGGTGCACGCGCCGGCGTGGTCGTAGATCGACAATTGCCAGATGCGCGGACGCTCGAAATAATCGCTCGCCGCTTCGGTGTCGGCGTAGCGCTCGGGCAGGCCGGTGCGGCAAAAGTCCAGCACGCGCGCCCACTGGGCCGCCGTCAGCGCGGGAAAATGGCGCGCGATTTCCGACGTCGGCGGCGCATCCGCATTGCCCTCGTAGACGTAGTCGACGTTCTGTGGACCCACCGGCATCACCCACGGCAGCGGCGGCGCCGGGCGCAGCATCTCGGCACCCAGCGCGGCATCGAGCGTCACCGACACCGACGGGTCCAGGCGCACCACGCGCGCGTCCGGCAGCGCCGCCGCCACCTCGCGCGTGAAATGCGCATACGAGATCGGGAAGAAGGCGCGGTTGTACCATGACCAGGGTTCGAGCGCGAACTGGCAGGAACTCGGCACGACGCAGCGCGGCGCCAGCGCGCGCAGCTGGTCCAGCCACTCCTGCGGCAGCGCCGGCGGCGCAGGCTCGGAGCGGGTCGGCGCCAGCACCTCGAGCTCGCGCATGGTCTGGAACGGCCACAGCACCAGGTCCCACGGCTTTTGCGCCACCAGGCAGGCCAGCGTCGCATCGTCGATCCAGGAATCGACCACGTTCAGCACGTTCAGGCCGGCGGCGCGGACCTGGAACATCGAGTCGACCTCGGCATCCATCGCTTCGCGCGGCGTGACTTCGAACGGGCCGATCCGCACCGGCGCGTTCAAATGAAGGCGCTGCACGTCGGTGAAGCCGAGCCGGCCCAGCATGTCGAACAATTCGTCGAAGATGCAGTAGAGGTAGAGCGGTGTCGCGCGGTCCAGCAGGTCGAGGCTGTCGAGCGAGCAGTGGTCGTCGTGGAAGTGCGAGATGAAGACCGCGTCGAAGCGCTGGCGCCGGATCGCCGCCTCGTCGAAACGCACGCTCGGGAAGGCGTGCAAGTTGCGGCTGAACGGGTTTTCGAAGATGGTGTCGAAGGCGATGCGCACGCCTTCGCAGTCGAACACGTAGCCCGCGTGCAGGATGCGCGATACCGTCAGGGACGACACGTGCGGTCCCCTAGTCGAGGCGCTTGAGGCGCTGCCCGAGGATGCCCCAGCGGCAATCGGCGCCATCGAGATGCGCGCACAAGGCCCAGCCGGTGCCGATCTTCTCGACCGTGACCGGCGTCTCGATTTCCTTGGCGAGCTTCTCGGCCCACACGCCGGCGCCGCCCCGCCCCTTGAACAATTCCTTGCCCTCGTAGATGACAGTGGCGTCGAATACGGGCATGGCGAATATGGTCATTGCTTCCTCTGGTGTGATGCGCTGCGGTGCGCCGGGCCGCTATCGTATCACCGTGGGCGCATGGCGCGGCAAAGGCGCCGACGCCATGCGCCCGCGAGGATCAAGCGACGATCACGCCAGGGTCACGATTTTGCAGCGCAGGACTTGCCGCCCACGCCATGGAAGCCCTTGGACTTGGCATCGGCTTCGCTCAGGTATTCGCCCTTCTTGGTCTTGCCGTAGTACTTGTCGCCCTCGCAGTGGTAGACCTTGCTGGACGTGTTGACCCAGACCTTGCCGTCGCCGCCGCCGGCAGCCTGGGCGACCGGTGCGCTCTTGGCCTTGGCGGATGCCCCGGATGTGGCGGATGCGCCGGACGAGGCGGACGACTTGGCGGCAGCGGCCGGGCTGCTCGTGCCGGACGGGGCGAGCGGGTTCGGGACGGTGGTGGTCTGAGCAAACACCGGCGCCGCTGCGAGGATCATCAGGCCGATCAGTACGGAAGCTTTTTTCATCATGGTTACCTCGTGGTTTCCTTCTAGTGAACACGAAACGGACGTGCATGTGCAGCTAACGTGCCGGACCGGCAAGCGTTGACCGCGCACGCCATGTTTGGGGCTCGCTGAGCATTACCATCTTGTAAGGTTCGGCGCGGCCCGCCTGAGCCGGTGGCATGATCGTTCTTACAACACATCACCGACTCAAGGAGGAGCACCATGAACAAGAAACTGCAATTCGTGATCGCCGCGGCACTGTTGACGATCGGCGGCGTCGCCAACGCCGGATGCGGCAAGGGCGCGGCGGTGGGCGCCGTCGCCGGCCACGTCGCCGGCAAGCATGCCGTTGCCGGCGCCGCCGTGGGCTGCGCGATCGGCCATCACAGCGCCAAGAAGAAGGCGGCCGCCGCGAATGCCGCGGCAGCCCCGGCGCCGGCGAACGGCGCCGCGGCGCCGACCAAGTAAGGCCTGCCGCCCCGGCGGTGTCATGAAAAACGGCCGCATGCAGCGGCCGTTTTTCATTCACCCGGCAAGCGGCATCACAGCTTGTAGCTCAGCCCCAGCAGGAACTGGCGCCCATAACGGTCGTACTGCTGCGGCGCGGTCACCCCGCCGAAGCCCGTACCGTCCTGCACGTTGCGGTCCGGCGCGTTCTTCAGGTTGACCACCTGGAACGAGATCGCCAGGCCCTTGGCCGGACCGTCCTGCAGTTCGTAGCCGAGCTGCAGGTCGATCGTGTTCATGCCCAGGTTGCGCAGCACCGAGGTGGCGCCGAACAGCGAGGCGTATTCGCCGCGGAAGCTCGAGCGGTAGCGGTCGTTGATGCGCGCCGAGAAGCCGGCCTTCTCGTAATAGAAGGTCAGGCTGGCCACGTTCTTCGACAGGCCCGGCAGCGTGGCCCACATCGGGGTCTTGTCCGAACCCGGGCCCTGCACCTGGATCGAGGTGTCGGTGTACGAGTACGAGAACTGGGTGCCGAAGCCGTCCAGGACCGGGTGGACCAGGCCGGCGTCCAGCGCGCCCGACACTTCGATGCCGCGCAGGTTGCCGCCGGTGCCGTTGGCCTGGGTCGAGTAGGTGCCCATGTTGCTGAGCGGGACCGTGGCCGGGGTCGGGTTGACGTAGCCCGTGAAATCATAGTCGATGGTCTGCTGGTAGACGTAGGTCAGCAGCTTCTTGTAGAACACGGCGCCGGCCAGGTAGCTGCGCGTGCCCCAGTACTTTTCCAGCGACAGGTCGGCGCCGTTGGCGCGCCACGGGCGCAGCTTCGGGTTGCCGCCGCCGCCGCCCCACAGGCGCGTGGTCGGCGAGACGCCGGCCGAGTAGGTGGCGTTCATGTCGTCGATGCGCGGACGCGCCAGCGTCCGGGCCAGGCCGAGACGCAGGAAGGTGTCGTTCGGCAGGTCGGTGATGACGTTCAGGCTCGGCAGGAAGTTGTTGTAGCTGGCGCCTTGCTCGATGGTGCCGGTCGGTGCGTTCGCATTCGCCGTGAAGGCGTAGGCGTTCGAGTACTGGTTGGTGTGGATGTACTGGAAGCCCATGTTGCCGTGCACCGGGAGGCTGGCGACCTCGGTCTCGAAGTTGGCCTTGGCGTAGCCGGTGGTGATGCGCTCGTGGACGCCGAAGTCGTGCGAGTAGTCGCCGCCCGGGCCGCCCGACATGTTCTGCGTCATCGTGTAGTACTGGTTGGCGACCTGGTCGACGTCGTAGCTCAACACGCCCGGGATGCCGACGAAGCCGAGCGAGGTCGGGCTCATCGCGTAGCCGGGATCGATCGCCTGGCGCGTCGCGCCATTCTTCAGATCGGCGAAGTAGACGATCATGTTCTGGGTCTTGTCGCGCGCCGAGAAATTCACGCCGGCGTCGAGCTGGCGGAAGATCCAGCCCAGGCTGTGCTTGGCGTGCAGGTTGATCGCGCGGATCTTGTCGTACTGCTCGGTGAAGGCGCTGCGGCCGTCGTGGCTCCAGGCGCCCGGGTCGCCCAGCTGCATGGTATTCGGATCCGTCGTGTCGAAGCCCGGCGTGAAGGTGGCGAAGCCCGGATTGAGCGGAATGTTGAAGCCCAGGCTGGACGCGGCCGGGCCGGCGTAGGTCTCGAAGGTATGCTCGTTGCGCTTGGCGCTCGAGTAGCTCAGGTCGGCGATGGCGCGCCAGTCGCCCAGCTTGACTTCGGTGTTCCAGCCGATCGAGGCCAGCACGTCGTTGCGGTCGTTCTTGTCGTTGCGGCCGACCGGCTGGGTGCCGCCCAGCGGGAAGGTCAGGGTGCCGCTGGTGATCACGCTCTGGCCATTGACCGTGGTGTAGCCGGGGTTGGTCAGCGCATGCGGCACCGGGGTCGCGCCCGGCGCCGACAGCAGGGCATCGCTGTACGGGTTCGAGTCGAACATCATGCCGCGCATGACTTCGCTCTCGGTGAACTTCGAGTAGTAGGCGTCGAGCGTGCTGTGCAGGGTCGAATTCGGCTTGTACTCGACCGTGGCCAGCAGGCCGTCGCGCTTGTCCTTGCGCGACAGGACGGTGGCTTCGGCGCCGCCCTGGGCGGTCGCGCCGTTGTACCAGGTCGCGCTTGGCGCGCCCCACCACCAGGCCTTGTAGTGCTGCTCCTGGCCCGGGTTCTGCAGGTGGGCGTAGCCGACCGCCACGCCCAGCGTCTTGTCCAGGAACTGGTCGATGTAGGCGATGCTGCCGCGGCCGCCGCGGTCGCCCGTGTCGCCGTAGCCGTTGTTGAGCGAACCGAGCGAGTTCTTCTCGCCGCGTACGTTCACCGCGATCTTGCGGCCGTCGACGGTCAAGGGACGCACGGTGCGCAGGTCGACGGTGCCGGAGATGCCCTGGCCGAGCAGGGTGGCGTCCGGGGTCTTGTAGACCACCACGCTCGACATCAGCTCGGCCGGGTACTGGTCGAACTCGACGCCGCGGTTCACGCCGGTGCTGGTCTGCTCGCGGCCGTTGAGCACGGTGCCGGCGAAGTCCGGCGACAGGCCGCGGATCGAGATCACCTGCGCGCGGCCGTTGACGTTTTGCGCGGCCACGCCAGGCAGGCGCGAGATCGATTCGGCGATCGACACGTCGGGCAGCTTGCCGATGTCCTCGGCAGACACGGCCTCGAGGATGTCGTCGGCATCGCGCTTGGTCGCGGTCGAGGTCTCGATCGAGTGGCGCACGCCGGACACGGTCACGGTGTTCATGCTGGTCGACTGCGTGGTCGACTGCGTGGTGTCGCCGGCCTGGGTCTGGGCGTGTGCGCTGATGACGCACAGCAGGCCGGACAGAGCCGCGACGAGTGGTTTCAGCCGCAGCGGCTGGCGCTGGGCGTGGTGGATGTGATGCATGAGTCTCCCTGACTTGTTATCGTTTTTCGTGCGGTCGCTTGGCCATCGGAAACCGGCTGGCGCCGCACATTCGCTTGGAAATCGGTATTGGAAACGTTTCCAAAGAAGCTATTACGAGTCTAGCACTGATAGTTTTTATATGTCAATTGACATGCGTTAACTGTGCGCGACAGGTTTCGAGAGGCGACAGCGCTGGTTTGGCCCGGCGCTGTCGCAGGTCGCCGCAGGCGCGGCCGCCTAGGGTGAATGGGGTGCGCCGGGTGAACCGGGCGCGCCGGCCCAGACGTAGGTGGCCACGGCGTCGGCCGGCACGCTGGCCCGGAAGCTGCGGGCGCCGTCGCGCACGCGCAAGTTGCGCGCCGCAGGGCCGGGGTTGGCCAGCACCAGCACGCGCGAGCCGTCGTCCGCATTGCGGAACACGACGTTCTTCACACCGTCGACGTCGTTGGACGCGATGCGCTGCGCGCCGGGGCGCACGAAGCGGCTCACGTGCGCCAGCGCGTACCACTCGGGATTGCGCGTGACCTGGCCGCTGCGCGAATCGATCGTGACCACGCCGCGGCAGGTGCCGCAGCCGCCCAGGTGCGGACCCTTGTTCTCGTCCAGCGCGAGGTTCCAGAACAGCACGCCGCGCGCCCAGTTGCGGGTGCCGTCGATCAGCAGGGTGCCGGTGAAGAACTGCAGCTGCTTGGCCCAGCCGGGCGCCCAGTCGCCGCCCGAGCACTCGGTCAGGTAGACGTCCTTGCCCGGGTCCGCGTCGTGCACGCGCGACTGGACGTCCGGCTTGCCGCCGTAGCAGTGCCAGGCCACCGCGTCGATATAGCGCGCGGCCTTCGGGTCGGCCAGCGTCTGCAGCGGCATCTCGGGGTGGTCCCAGTTGTGGTCCCAGTCGAAGATCTTGACGCCGCTACCTTCGAGCGCAGGGCCGAGGTAAGTGCCGATGAAGGCGGCGCGCTCGTCCGGATCGACGCGCATGCCGGGGTAGTTGTCGGGCTCGAAGTTCGGCTCGTTCTGCAGCGTCAGCGCGAAGATCGGCACGCCTTCGGCCTTGTAGGCCTGCACGTAGCGCAACAGGTACTGCGCGAACGGGCCGTAGGCGTCCGGCTTGAGGTGGCCCTTGACCAGGCTGCCGGTGGTCTTCATCCAGGCCGGCGCGCTCCAGGGCGACGCCATTACCGCCAGCGCCGGATTGACGGCGCGCGCCGCCTTCACGACCGGCAGCACGTCGGCGCGGTTCGGCGCGATCGAGAAGTGCGCCAGCTGCGGGTCGCTCTGGCCGGCCGGCACGTCGTCGAAGCTGTAGTCGACGGTCGAAAAGTCGGACGCGCCGATGGTCAAGCGCGTGAACGACAGGCCGAGGCCTTCGCCCTGGCGTCCGAACAGCTCCCGCAGCAGGGCCGCGCGCTGCGCCGGCGACAGCTTGTCCTGGATGAGCATCGCCGACGCATCGGTCAGCGCCGCGCCGAAGCCGACGATGGCCTGGTAGCGCCTGGCTTCGACGATGTCGATGTTCGCGCCGGCCGGCCGCGCCGAAGCGGTCGACTTGTCGAAGGCGACGTCGCTCCCGTGCGCCATCAGCTGCTTCTGGTCGCCGGTGGTGACCCAGACCTGGGCCGCGTCGGCGGCATTCGCAGCATCGGCTGCGCCATGAACGGCGCCGGCCATCGCCAGGCACAGCATGGCCGCGCCGTGCGCCAGCTGCGCCAGCGCCGGCCGCGGCAAGATCCGCTTCACCAGGCCCTTCATGCGGCGCCCGCCGGCGAACCCAGCACGGTCTGGATCGCGTGCGCCGGGATGTCGACCGCGACTTCGCGCTCGTCGACGAACAGGCGGTAGCGCTGCGCCTGGTTGGTCTTGTTCATCACCACCACGGCCAGGCTGCCGTCGAGGTTGCGGAAGGCGGTCGTCTCGAGCACGCTGCGGCTGGCGGTGGCGTTCACGCGCCGCGCCTGCGGGCGGATGTAGCGGCTGAAGTGGCCGACGTAGGCATAAATCGGCGTGAACACCAGCTGGCCGTCGTCGCTGGCGTGGATGGGTGCGAAGCAGAAGTTGTTCTTGTGGTTCGGCCCGCCGCGGCTGTCGAGCAGGATGTTCCAGTCGACCCAGCCGACCGCGCCGGCGTTCAGGTCGGCGATCATCTGGCTGCCGTAGCGCTCGCCGTTGGCCCAGAGCTGGAGCTTGGCCGGGTCGAATTTCTCGATGCAGCCTTCGGTCATCAGGAGGTTCACGTCGGGCCAGGCTTCGTGCACGGCGGCGACGTTGCGGTGCATCGGCTCGCCGCCGGCCCAGGTCTCGTACCAGTGATAGCCGACGCCCCAGACGTACTTGCGCGCTTTCGGGTCGGACAGCAGGTGGTTGGCGCGCTGCGGCAGCAGGTCGCGGTTGTGGTCCCAGACCATGATCTTCTTGTCGCCCAGGCCGGCCTTGGCGAGGGCAGGGCCGAGGTGGTCGGCCAGGTAGCGTGTCTCTTCCTCGGCCGTGTAGATCATCGAGTCCCAGGGCTGCTTGGCCATCGGCTCGTTCTGCACCGTCATGCCCCAGATCGGGATGCCGGTCTTTTCGTAGGCCTTCACGAAGCGCACCACGTACTGGGCCCAGGTGTCGCGGTACTCGGGCAGCAGGCTGCCGCCTTGCAGCATGCTGTTGTTGGTCTTCATCCAGGCCGGGGCGCTCCACGGGCTGGCGAACACCCGCACCGCGTTGTGCTGCGCCGCGCCCAGCGCGAGGATCTGGCGCAGCAGCGGCACGCGATATGTCATGTCGTGCTCGATGCTGAACGAGTCGAGCGAGCGGTCGCCGTCTTTCACATAAGTGAAGCTGCCGCTGCCGAAGTCCGAGCTGTGGATGCTGATGCGCGCGACGTTGTAGCCGATACCCTGGCGCGGATCGTAGTAGGCGCTCAGGAAGGCTTTCTGCGCCGCCGGTGTCAGCTTGGCGTAGACCTCGGCGACGGCGTCGGTGACCGCGCCGCCGAAGCCGAACACGGTCTGGAACTGGTGGCGCGTGTCGACGAACACCGAGATGTCGGTTTCGACCGGCTGGTTGGCCGCGGCCAGCGCGGGCAGGGGGCGCGGCGCGAAGCGTTCGCCGGCGCCGTCGGCCGTGGTGAACACTTGCCAGGTGAGCTTGCCCGCGGCCTTGCCCTGTGCGGCGGCATCCGCGGGCGCACCCGCCGCGCGCGCCTGCGCCGCCTGCGCATTGCGCGCGAGCGCGGTGACGCCCATGCCGGCCGCAGCCAGCAGCCGCATCGCCTGTCGTCTCGTTGTCTCCATGTTCTGCCTTTCTTGTCGTGAATGGTGACGTCGGCGCGAGGGCCGCGCCGGATTGGAAACGTTACCAATTTTCTATTTTTACTATATCATCGGCAATTTTGGCCGTCAAAGCGATGAGCAAGCGTGCACCGGGGAAGCAGGTGCAGGAACACGCAAGTGTGAAATGTTGCTCGGCACTATTGAAAATTTCATCGCCATCAATAGCGTGTTAGGATGATCCATGAAAAAAATTCTGCTGGTCGACGATCTCGGCATCGACCTGATGCTGACGCGCATGGCGCTGGAAGGTTATGGCGCCGGCTACCGCATCGTCGTCGCCCGTGACGGCGAAGAAGCCTATGACAAGGCCAAGGACGACGCCTTCGACCTGCTGCTGGTGGACATCAAGATGCCGCGCGTGGACGGCTTCGAATTGCTCGAGCGCCTGAACGCCGACGGTGGCGCGCGCGTCCCGGCGATCATCCTGTCGGGCTCGGGCCTGCCGGCCGACCGCGCGCGCGCGCGCGAGGTCGGCGCGATCGACTACATCCAGAAACCGGTCGACTACAGCGTCTTCAAGGAAGAGTTGAAGGCCACGCTCGACCGGCATGGCCTGAGTTGACCCGAGCCGGGCGGGCTCAGTCCGCCACCGGCTCGCCCTGCGGGTCCGCGCGGCGCGACCAGCGCTGGGCCAGCACCGCGCACACCATCAGCTGAATCTGGTGGAACAGCATCAAGGGCAGGATGATCATCCCAAGCGCGCCCGGCGCGAACAGCACCTTCGCCATCGGCACGCCGCTGGCCAGGCTCTTCTTCGAGCCGCAGAACACGATCGTGATCTCGTCTTCGCGCGAGAAGCCCAGGCGGCGGCTCACGAACGTCGCCACGCACAGCGCAATCGCCAGCAGCACGCAGTTCAGCACCACCAGTCCCACCAGCGCCGACGGCGCCAGCTGGTGCCACAAGCCCTCGTTGACCGATTCCGAAAACGCCGTGTAGACCACCAGCAGGATCGAGCCCTGGTCGACGATCTTGAGCATCGGCTTGTGCTTGTCGACCCAGGCGCCGATCCACGGACGCAGGAACTGGCCGGCCAGGAAGGGCAGCAGCAACTGCTCGACGATGGTCATGATCGCATCGAGCGACGAACCGCCACCCGCGCCCGATCCGTGCACGACGATCGTGCTGACCAGCAGCGGCGTGAGGAAGATACCGAAGAAGTTCGAGGCCGAGGCGCTGCACACCGCCGCCGCCACGTTCCCGCGCGCCATCGACGTGAAGGCGATCGACGATTGCACCGTCGAGGGCAGGGTGCACAGGAACAGCACGCCCAGGTACAGCTGCGGTCCGACCAGCGGCGTGGCCAGGGGCTTGAGCAGGAGGCCGAGCAGCGGGAACATGGCGAAGGTCGAAGCCAGCACCAGCAGGTGCAAGCGCCAGTGGGTCAGGCCCGAGACCAGCGCTTCGCGCGACAGCTTGGCGCCGTGCAGGAAGAACAGCAGGCCGATGGCGAAGGTGGTGATGTGCCCGAGTGCGATCGCGACGCCGCCGCGGCAGGGCAGCAGGCTGGCCAGCAGCACGGTGCCGAGCAGGTACATGGTGAAACGGTCGGGCGCCAGGCGGCGCAGCTGGTCGAGGCGGGAAGGATTCGAGCTTGGCATGAGGGCTGATGGGAGAACAGGGGAAATCGGCGGACGATCAGGCATTGTAGCGGCTTGCGCCTGCAGGCGCAGATGCGGGCGAAGGACGCTCCGCCAAGCTGCAGGGCTGTTGTCACGTCATTACGCAGGAATGCAACGCCCCGCCCCGAGCTCGGCCATATGCAGGAGCGAATCGTGTCCAGCCCCGGCGCCGCTGGCTATACTCGGAAGCGCTTCCGTTCTACTTTGCCATTGGAATCCGCCTTGCTGAAATCGATCGTCCGGCCCATCGCGCTTGCAGGTGCGACGATGGGCGCCACTGTCCTCGCGCACGCCGACGAAGGCCAGTGGCAGCCCTACCAGCTGCCGCAGCTGAAGTCCGAACTCAAGCGCGCCGGCATCGCCATTCCGGCCGAACGCCTGGCCGACCTGTCGAAGCACCCGATGAGCGCCATCGTCGCGCTGCCGGGCTGCTCGGCTTCCTTCGTCTCGCCGGATGGCCTGGTGGTCACCAACCACCATTGCGCTTACGGCGCCGTGCAGCGCAACGCCAGCCCGGAGCACAATTACATCGTCAACGGCTTTCTCGCCAGGACCCGCGCGGAGGAATTGCCGGGCGGGCCGAACACGCTGGTATTCGTGACCGACAAGGTCGAGAACGTGACCGAGCGCGTGCTCAAAGGGCTGGCGCCCGGCCTGTCGGGCAAGGAGCGCCACGAGCAGGTCGAGGCGCGCATCAAGGCCCTGGTGGCCGAGTGCGAGGGCGGCGCCAAGGGCGACAAATCCTACCGCTGCTCGGTGCCGGCCTTCCACCGGGGCCTGGAGTACTACCGCATCCGACAGATGATGATCCGCGACGTGCGCCTGGTGTACGCGCCGGCCGACAGCGTCGGCAACTTCGGCGGCGACATCGACAACTTCGAGTTCCCGCGCCAGGCCGGCGACTTCGCCTTCTTGCGCGCCTACGTCGGCAAGGACGGGCGCCCGGCCGACCCGTCGCCGGACAACGTGCCTTATCATTCCAGGGACTTCCTGGCCGTATCGAGCGCCGGCCTGAAACCCGGCGACGGCGTCCTGCTGGCCGGCTACCCGGGCCGTACCGGCCGCTACAAGCTGCCGGCCGAGATCCGCTTCGCGCGCGACCTCGGCTACCCGGCCAAGGTCGCATCGATCACGGCCGACCTGTCGGTGATCGCCGCCGCCACCATGGGCAACCCGGACTACGGCGTGCGCTACGCCAGCGTGTCCAAGAGCCTGAACAACGTGCTCAAGAAGACCCAGGGCCTGCTCGACGGCTTCGCGCGCAAGGACATCGCGGCGATCAAGGACGTGCAGGACTTTGAATTCCGCGCCTGGTACAAGCAGCATGGCCAACAGCTCGGCCAGCAGGCCGGCGCATCGAAGGCGCTGCTGGCCGACCTCGACGCCGCGATCGCGGCCGACATGGCGGCCAGCCAGCAGGAAAGCGCCTGGATCGAAGCCACGCACAGCGACCTGCTCAAAAGCGCGCGCACCCTGTACCGCCTGGCGCTGGAACGCCAGAAGCCGGACGCCCAGCGCGAGCCCGGCTACCAGGAGCGCGACCTCGCGTTCATCAAGGCGCGCCTGAGCCGTCTCGAACAGTCGTTCGCGCCGAGCGTCGGCGCGGCGCGCTGGCAAGCCGGCCTGGTGCGCTACTCGAAGATCGATCCGAAGCTGCGTCCGCCAGGCCTGGACGCGCTGCTGCCGGCGCCGAACGCGCTGCAGTCGTTCTACAAAGCGACCGAGCTGGCCGACACGGCCAAGCGCCTGGCCTGGATCGGCCGGGATCCGGATGCCTTGCGCAAATCGAACGACGCCTTCATCGCGCTGGCGGTGCGCCTGCAGGACGTGGCGCAGGCGCTGGAAGAACGCCGCAAGGACGTCGACGGCAATCTGGAGCGCGTGATCCCGCAATACATGGCGGCCGTGATCGCGTGGAGGAAAGCGCAGGGCAAGCCGGTCTACCCGGACGCCAACTCGACGCTGCGCGTGAGCTACGGCACCGTGGCGCCGTACAGCCCGCGCGACGCCATCGTCAAGGGGCCGTTCTCGACGGTGCAGGGGATCCTGGAAAAGAACACCGGCAAGGAACCGTTCAACGCGCCCGCCAATCTGCTGCAGGCGATCCGCGAGCAGCGCTGGGGTGCGTTCAAGGATGCGCGCCTGGGCACGGTGCCGGTCGACTTCCTGTCGAACGCCGACACCACCGGCGGCAACTCGGGTTCGCCGGTGATGAACGGCCACGGCGAGCTGGTCGGCCTGAACTTCGATTCGACCTACGAATCGATCACCAAGGACTGGTACTTCGACCCGGCCATCACGCGCGCGATCCACGTCGACATCCGCTACATGCTGTGGGTGATGAAGGAAGTCGACCATGCCGACAACCTGCTCAAGGAAATGACGATCCGGTAGCCTGGGAACTGACCGGAAACCAGACGTCGAAGCGCGTCTCGCCCGGCACGCCCGGCGCCAGCGCGTAGCGGCAGCCGTGGCGCGTGAGCACCTCGCGCACGAACACCAGGCTGATGCCCTGGCCGCCCTTCTTGGTGCTGAAGAAGGGCGTGAACAGCTGGCGCAGCGGCGTCTGTTCCAGCAGGCCGCCGGAGTCGATCACCGACAGGCGCACGTGCCGCGCCTCCCGGGCCAGCTTGATGCGGATGGCGCCGCCGCTGCCGCCGCGGCCGTCGCGATCGCGATCGCGCGATTCGTCGACCGCCTCGATCGCATTCTTCACGATATTCAGCAGCGCGCCTTCGATCAGCTGCACGTCCAGCATCAGGGGCGGCACGGCGTCGCGGCGCGCCCAGCCGAGCGCGATGGCGCGCGCCTTGCACGCATCGCGGTGCAGCCACAGGATATCGTCGACGACGTCGCCCAGGCTGGCCGGGCGCAGCGCCGGCGCCGGCATCTTGACCACTTCGGTGAAGCGGCCGATGAACTGGCCCAGGCTGGCGTTGCGCCGCTTGACGGCGACGATCGCGGTGGCGAAGTCGCCGGCGTCCGACTCGTTCAGCTGGCTGCGGTAGGTCAGCAGCGATTCGAGCACCGAGCCGGTCGCCGCCACCGTGTTGTTGACTTCGTGCGCCAGCACCCGGATCAGGCGCGCGTAGGTGGCGCGCTCCGAGTCCTCGAGTTCCGCGGTCAGCTCCTCGACCATCAGGAAGTGGCGCGCGAAGCCGCGGTCATAGAACTGGCCGCGCTGGGCGCGGTAGCGGCGCCCGTCCAGGTCCGTCATCAAGCGGCTCTCGCCGGGCGGCTGCGCGGCCAGTTGCGCGGCCAGTTCGCGCGCGCGCGTGCGGGCGCGCGCATCGAGCGCGGGCGCGAACTTTTCGGCATCATCTGCATCGCTGTCGATCCAATACGACAGGGGCCGTCCGAGCGGCTGTTCGAACCCGAGCAGTGCGCCGGCGCTGGGGTTCATCAGGCTGATCGCGTGGTCGAAGTCGAACACCAGCACGGCGGCGGGCGTGGCTGCGAGCAGGCGGTCGAGGAAACCCTGCTGCTCGCCGGCCGCCAGGCGTTCGCGGTGCAGCGCGGCCAGCATGGCGTTGAAGGCGTCGACCAGTTCGTGCAGCTCGCGGCTGCCGGCGCTGTCCAGCATCGCCAGCCGGCTCGCGTACTGCTGGTCCTGCAGCAGGTCGCGCAGGCGGCGTGTGTAGCCGAGCGGCTCGAGCGCCTGGCGCACCAGGCGCCAGCCCAGCGCCAGCGTCGCGAGCAGGGCCAGCTCCGCGCCCACGAACAGCAACGGTTGCTGCGGCAGCAGCAGCGCGGCGCAGCCGTACAGCGGCAGATGCAGCGCCAGCAGGTAGACGAACAGGCGCGTTTGCAGCGTCATGCGCCGAAGCCGTCGGACAAGCGATCCTCGATGGCGATGCCCGCGCCCAGTCCATGGCGCTCCAGGCCCAGCCCGTAGTCGAAGGCGACGCGCGCGGCGATGTGGCGCGCCAGCAGCCCGATGTCGCTGCGCCGTTCGCGCAGCGGCGGCAAGCGGATCGTGATCAGGTTGAGGCGGTAGAACAGGTCTTCGCGGAACTCGCCGGCGGCCACCAGCTCGGCCAGCTCGCGGTTGGTGGCCGAGACCACGCGCACGTCCGCCTGGCTCGACGTGCTGGCGCCAACCGGCTGGTAGCGCCCGACCACCACGCCGGCAGCGTCGACGGTGGTGTCGACCGCGCCGCGCCGCACCTCGGCGATGGCGACGTCGGCGCCGGCCACGCTCGGGCGCAGCACGCGGTTCAGGCCCCAGGCCGCGCAGGCGAGAAAGGCGAGAAAGGCGAAGGCGAGCATGCCGGCGGCCAGGCGTTGGCGGCCGCGGCGGCGCAGGATGTCGATGCTGAGGGCCTGGTCCATGAGCGAAAGCGGAAAAGTTCGGATGCTTTCCCGCTTCGCAAGCGCCGTGCCAGGGCCGTTCTACCGGGGCGGCGCCGGGTTTGGCCCGCTTGCGCGCCCGCGCGTGTGCCCGCGTGCGGGCAGCGCTGTCCGGATCCGGACACCTCGCGCCGTGGCGAACGGCTTGCGCATTCGGACGCCAGCTTCCATAATCGACCGTTGGCCTGCCTTCATGGCACGCCGCGTCTCCATCTTTCCAGCGCGCGCATGAACGATCCGATCACCTTCCTCGGCTTTCCCACCACCTTGCTGGAGCTGCTCTCCTTCGTGCTCTCGGTTGCGACGGTGCTGCTCAACATCCGCAGGAACCACTGGGCCTGGCTGTTCGCGATCGTGTCCTCGGCCGCCTACGGCATCGTGTTCTTCCGCTCGCGCCTGTACGGCGACGCCGGCCTGCAGGGCGTGTTCATCCTGGCCTCGATCTGGGGCTGGAGCGAGTGGCTGCGCGGCAGTGACAAAGATAACGCGGCCGGCGCGCAGGCCGGGGCGCCGGCGGTTTCGCGCCTGAGTGCCAGGGGCTGGGCCTGGTCGCTGGCCGGCTGGGCGATCGGCTTCGCGCTGCTGTCGAACTTCCTCGGCGTGTACACCGATACCGACGTGCCGCGCATCGACGCCTTCCTCACCGCCGGCAGCCTGCTCGGCACCGCGCTCACCGCGAAAAAGAAGATCGAGAACTGGCACACCTGGATCGTGGTCGACGTGCTGTACGTCGGCCTGTACGTCTACAAGGGGCTGCACCTGACGGCGTTCCTGTACGCGGTGTTCGTCGTGATGGCGCTGGTCGGCCTGCGCGCCTGGCGTGCGGCCGCGACCGAACCGGCGGTGGCGGCATGAACCTGCAGGCGGCAGAACCCGGGAACCCGGCGCGCATCGCCATCCTCGGCGCCGAATCGACCGGCAAGTCGACGCTGGCCGAAACCCTGGCGCGCCGCCACCGCACGCTGTGGGTGCCGGAATACCTGCGCGAGTTCGTCGACACCACGGGGCGCGTGCCCTACGAAGACGATCAATCGGGCATCGCGCGCACCCAGCGCGCGCGCGAGGACGCGTGCGCGCGCGAGCTGGCCGGCCGTCCCGGCGCGCTGCTGTTCTGCGACACCGCGCCCTTGATGACGGCCGTGTACAGCCGCTTCTACTGGGGGCGGGTGCCGCCCGATCTGCTGGCCCTGGAGGCCGCACACGACTACGCGCTGACGCTGGTCGCGGCGCCGGATCTGCCATGGGTGGCCGATGGCTTGATGCGCGATTCCGAGGATGTGCGCGCACGCGTGCACGCGACCCTGCTCGAGGTACTGGACGCGCGCGGCATCGCTCACGTATTGGTGGAGGGCGACCTGCCGCAGCGGGTGCGGCAGGTCGAGGCGCTGCTGGCTTAGAAATCCACCTGCGCCGACAGGCGGAAGGTGCGCGGCGCGCCCGGGATCAGGTAGCCGCCCAGCTGCGGCGTGACGTCGCCCCAGTAGAACTTGTCGAACAGGTTGTCGACGCGGCCGCGCACGGTGACGCGGGTACCGGCCAGCGCCAGGCGGTAGGACGCGCCCAGGCCGAACACGTGGTAGCCCGGCACGAACACGCTGTTCTCGACGTCGAACGCCTTCTTGCCCGAGTAACGCCAGTTGGCGTCGACCTTCAGGTCCGGCACGTTCGGCACCGCGTATTCCACCCAGGCGGTCGACTTGAAGGCCGGGACGTCGGTGACGCGCTTGCCGTCCAGGGTCGGGTCGCCCGTGCCTTCCTGGCGCGTGTTCAGCGCCATCAGGGACAGGTTCCAGCTCAGGTCCGCGCTCGCCTTGCCGCCCGCCGTCACTTCCAGGCCGCGATGGGTTTCCTGGCCATTGCGCACGTAGGGATTCAGGTACTGCGTCGCGCCGCCCACGAGTACGGGGATGGTCTGGTTCGGGTCGGTGTATTCGAGGCCCTGGCGGATCTCGAACAGCGAAGCCGACAGGCTCAAGGCGCTGCCCAGGTCGGCCTTCGCGCCGATCTCGGCCTGGTGCGCACGCGCCGGCGCCAGGATCTGGTGCTGGTTGGCGGTGCCGAACGGGGCCGCGCCGCCGTTCTGCAGGCCGTGGCTGAGCGCGCCGTACACGTTCCAGCCCGGCGCCACCGCATAGACCAGGGCCAGGCTCGGCAGCGTGAAGCTGTTGTCGCTGTGGACGTAGCCGGGCACGTCCAGCGTGTCGTCGTACTGGTTGCGCTTGAGCTGCACGTGGCGCAGGCCGGCATGCAGGGTCAGGTCGTCGGTCAGCTTGACGATGTCCTGGGCGAAGACGGCCGTCTCCTGGTCGGTGCGGCGTTCGAACACCGGGCCGGTGGTACGGCCGGCGGCGGCCTGCGGCGACACCAGCGGATGCCAGATGTTGCTGTAGCCGACGTAGTCGTAGACGTCGTCGCCGAGGCTGTCGTGGCGCTCGTCGTACGAGGCGCCGACGGTCAGCTCGTGACGGAACCGGCCGGTGGCGAACTTGCCGTGCACCTGCGCCTGCACGCCCCACGGGGTCTTGCGCTCGCCGGTGCTCTGGTAGTCGTAGACGTCGTAGTCGCCGTTCGAGCAGAAGCCAGGGTAGTAGCCCTCGCCCTCGTTGCTGCAACCGTAAGGGAAGGCGGTGTAGTCGTTGCGGCGGAACCAGTGCTTGTTGGCGGCCACGGTGGCCAGCCAGTCCGGCGCCAGCTTGTACTCGAAACGCAGGCCGAGGTTGGTGTCCCAGGTCTGGACCGGCTTGGTCCAGGGCTGGTCGTTGAGCAGCATCTTGGGCGACACGCCGCTCGGCAGGTAGAGGTTCTGGATCAGCTGGAAGCCGGGCGCCGTGATCTGCGCCTTGCGCTGGTAGTCCATGTCGAGCTGCAGCAGCGCGTCCGGGCTGATCTGCCAATCGAAAGCGCCGGAGATGAACTGGCGGTCACCGTTGGCGCCTGCCACGTACGGGTGGATGTCTTCGGCCGCCACGTTGATGCGGTAGCCGAAGCGCGGGTCGGCAAAGCGCCCGCCCAGGTCGATCGCGCCGTACAGCGTGCCGCGCTCGCTCACCTGCACCGTCGCTTCGCGCAGCGGCGTGGCGGTCGGGCGCTTGGTGACATAGTTCAGGATGCCGCCCGGGGTGGCGACGCCGGCGGTGAGGCCGGCCAGGCCCTTGAGCACCTCGATGCGTTCCTTGTTCTCGAGCGGGATCTGGGTGTCGCCGGGAATGGCGAAGCCGTCCTTGCGGTAGCTGTAGTCGTTGTCCAGGGTGAAGCCGCGGATCGAGAACGACTCGGCGTAGCCGACCGCGTTGTAGGAATCGCTGACCGAGGCGTCGTAGCGCATCGCATCGGTGGTCGAGCGGATCGACAGGTCCTGCATCTGCGTGCGGGTGAACACGTCGATCGAGACCGGCGTGTCGACCAGAGGCGCATCGGAAAAGCCGCCGACGCCGGCGCGCTCGCCACCGGTGCGGGCGCCGGTGACGACCACTTCGGCGACCGGGCCGGCTTGCGCCGCCTGCTGGGTTTGGGCCTGCTGGGTCTGGGCTGACGCATCGATGGCGAACGCCTGCGCGATGGCGCAAGCCAGGATCGAGTACTGCAAGGGTTTGTTCATGGGTTTGCTCTCTCGGCGCGCCGTTGGGCTGCGCTGCTTTTTATAAGCCGGAGCCAACGGGGAAGGGCAAAACGAGGAGGGGTGCTGCTCTGCGCTTTCCTTCGCTGGCATTATCCAGATCAGGTACGAAGGGTATGTCTCACCCGGAAGCGCACTCCCAGGACCCCTAGCGAAGGCGCGAGTGTAACACGAGCGCGCCCCATGGTGGTGCTTCTGTCAACCGTGGGCGACACGCCTTGCCACATGTTTGCCACGTGCTGCAGCTGCGCCCGCCTCAGATCTGGGCCGGCTCCAGCACCGGCGCCGGGTGCTCGATCTGCGCGCGCGCGTGCAGCAGGTGGCGCTGCAGCGCGGTGCGCGCCGATTCGCCGATCAGGCGCCAGTGCTCGCGCCGCTGGGCCGCGCGCTTGCGGTGCTTGGAGGGCATGTCCGCCAGCGGCTTGACGTAGAACGGCAGCGCAATCAGGTAGCCGGGGCCGCCGCTCATTTCGGCGCCGCCGAGGATCTTCCAGAAGCCGTCGTAGGCGTTGGCAAAGTGCTTTTCGGGCGCAGGATCGTAGGCGACGTGGGCCTCGCCGCGGATCGCGGCTACCTTGTCGATGCCGACCGCCTGGGCGATGCCCTGCATGGCGGCGAAGCAGAAGAAGCTCGGCGAATTGTTCGGGAAAATCCGCTCGAAGGCTTCGAAGGCCGCGCCGGAATCGGCCCAGCGCCCCTGGTTGCGCGCGATGAAGGGCACGACCGGCGTGTCGAGGCCGAACATCGCTCCCTCGAGCCAGCTGAATGAGAGTCGGTGCAGGCATTTGCCGTCCGCGACCAGGGCCAGCGTCAAGTCGCCCTCGGCATTGCTGCGCGACGCCATTTCGAGCTGGATGACGAAGCTGGCGCCGTCGTCGTCGTGCTGCCACAGCGGCAGCGCACGCGCGCCGTAGACCCCGGCCTTGTAGGCATCGTTGAAGGTGGTTTCTTCAAAGCGGTAGTGGCTCAGCACGGCTTGCACGCGCTGGCGCACCGGCAAGCCCTTGATGAGGTAGTCGCGGTGGCTGAGGTGGTGGAAGGGATCGTCGTCGCCGGGCTGGGCGACGTGGTTGCGGTAGACGCCGAGCCGGCACAGCGCGCGGTGCTCGCGGTAGTAGGCCAGGACGCGCATGCTGCGTGCGACGCACAGCATCCAGGTAGAGAAACTGTACTGGCTGCGGCGGGCGATCCAGTGGCGGGTCAGGTGAGCGAAAATCATGAAGCGCTCCGTAGGGATGTGATGACGGGTTATATCTTGTCGCACTCGCCTCCTGGGCAAAGTGAGATTGCTCAACGGAAATAAATCATTCCGAGCGTCAAGGTCGACCCATGCCGTCACCCATTCCCTGTCTTGTTTTTGTTGTGATCATGTCTCTTGTTATTGATCTTTTGGCAGCCCTAATTTGGCAACCCGAAGACTAGCACGATTGCCGCGCCGAACATCGGGATCATGAGGAATAATTGAGTCAAACCGAACAACATAAGGAGCGCCTGATGGCGTATGAACTTTTTTATTGGCCCACCATCCAGGGGCGCGGCGAGTTCGTGCGCCTGGCCCTGGAAGAGGCCGGCGTGGACTACGTCGACGTGGCGCGCGAGCCGGGCGGCATGGCGCGCATGATGGCGGCGATGGACGGCGCCGACCATCCCTCGTTCGCGCCGCCGTTCCTGAAGGCCGACGCTCTGGCGATGGGGCAGGTCGCCAACATCCTGCTGTACATCGGCCAGCGCCACGGCCTAGCCCCGGGCGACGAGCAGGGCCGGCTGTGGGTCAACCAGCTGCAGCTGACCATCGCCGACCTGGTGACCGAGGCGCACGACAGCCACCACCCGATCGCGTCCTCGCTGTACTACGAGGACCAGCGGCCGGAAGCCAAGCGCCGCGCCGCCGATTTCCTCGAGACGCGCTTGCCGAAATTCCTGGATTACTTCGAGGGCATCCTGGGTCGGCCCGAGCCCAAGGACTACCTGCTGGGCGACCAGGTCAGCTATGCCGATCTGTCGCTGTTCCAGGTCCTCGAGGGGCTGCGCTACGCGTTTCCCGGCACGCTGGCGCGCATCGACGCCAACTACCCGCTGCTGGGCGCATTGCGCGAGCGGGTGGCGGCGCGTCCGCGCATCAAGGCCTACCTGGCCTCCGCGCGGCGTCTGCCGTTCAACGAGGAAGGCATCTTCCGCCACTATCCGGAGCTGGACGGCCAGGCCTGACGGCGAGGGCCGGCGCGTGCGTGCACACGGGGTCGAGGCAGCGCATTTCGTTATTGTTTTGGCTACCCGAGTGGGGTAGGATCACAGGGGCCATCGAACCACCTCAGGAGCCCCATGACCCAACGCCGCCAGTTCCTCATCAACGCCCCGCTCGGCCTGCTGGCCGTGAGCGGCGCCGTCCGCAGCGCCGACGCCGCGGCCGCCATCGCCAACGATCCGCTGCCGCAGGACGGCGCCACCCCGGGTGCGCCGCCCACCTTCGGCGCCACGCCGGCGGTCGGCCCCGAAGTCACGCCCGCCACCTTCGCCGAGGCCGAGAAGCTGATGCAGGTGAGCCTCAGCCCGGCCCAGCGCCGCATGGCCGCCGACAACTGGCGCATCTCGCTGGCTTCGACGATGGAGCGGCGCACCGGTCCGAAGAAGGTGGCGCTGGAGCCCGGCCTGGCGCCGGCCACCGTGTGGGATCCGGCCAGCATCGCGCCCGGTTTGAAAGGCCCCGCGCAGGCGCGCTTCGTGCGCACGCGCGCGGGCGCGGGCCCGTTGCCCGCCAAGGACGAGGACATCGCCTACGCGCCGGTGACCCAGCTGTCGCGCTGGATCGAGTCGCGCGCCATCAGCTCGGAGCGCCTGACGCGCATCTATATGGAGCGCATCCGCCGCCTCGACCCGAAGCTGCGCAGCGTGATCACCCTTACCGACGAGCACGCGCTGGCCCAGGCGCGCCAGGCCGACCGCGAGATCGCCGCCGGCAAATACCGCGGCCCGCTGCACGGCATCCCGTATGGCGTGAAGGACCTGCTCGACACCGCCGGCATCCGCACCACCTGGGGCGCCGAGTTCAACCGCGACCGCGTACCGCAGCAGGACTCGGCCGTGGTGGCCCGGCTGAACGCGGCCGGCGCCGTGCTGGTGGCCAAGCTGAGCCTGGGTGCGCTGGCGCTGAACGACGTCTGGTTCGGCGGCCAGACCGTGAATCCGTGGCTGCTCGAGGAGGGCGCCTCGGGCTCGAGCGCCGGCCCGGGTGCGGCGACCGCGGCGGCGCTGGTCGCGTTCTCGATCGGCAGCGAGACCGGCGGCAGCATCGTCAGCCCGTCGATGCGTTGCGGCGTGACCGGCCTGCGCCCGACCTATGGCCGGGTGCCGCGCACCGGCGCCATGACGCTGTGCTGGTCGCTCGACAAGCTGGGACCGATGACGCGCAGCGTCGAGGATGCGATGCTGGTGCTGCAGGCGATCTCGGGCACCGATCCGGGCGACGTCGCCAGCCGTGCGGCCAAACTGGACTTCGACGCCGGCGCGAAAGTGGCCGGCCTGAAGTTCGGCTATTTTGCCGACTGGATGAAGGAAGCGCCGGCGACGAGCGTCGACCGCGCCGCGCTGGAGAGCCTGCAGAAGATGGGGCTGAAAGCGGTGCCGGTGACGCTGCCCGACTGGCCCTACCAGTCGCTCAACACGGTGCTGTTTGCGGAAGCGGCCGCCGCGTTCGAGGAGATCACGCTGGACGGACGCGCCGACCAGTTGAAAATGCAGGTGCCGGATGCCTGGCCGAACCTGTTCCGCGAAGCGCGCTTCCTGTCGGCGGTCGACTTCGTGCAGGGCGACCGCCTGCGCCGCAAGGTGGCGCTCGAGATGGCGCGCATCATGGGCGAGGTCGATTTGCTGATCGTGCCTTCGCTGCGCGACGAGATGCTGACCATCTCGAACTTTACCGGCCACCCCTCGCTGACGCTGCGCACCGGTTTCGTCGACGTCACGCAGGCGCGCAGCGACTGGGCGCCGAATCCGGCGCAGCCGCTCCCGACCTTCAACCCGCCGCGCCGTGTGCCGCACGGCGTGACCCTGATCGGCCGGCTGTTCGACGAAGGCACGATTGGCGAGGTCGGCCTGGCGCTGGAGCGCGCGACCGGCGCGATGCGCGAGCGTCCGCCGGGGTTCTGAGGCGGCCAGGTGCACAGGCTCGCGGCACCGGGTGTCTGCATGCTGTTGCGGCTGCCGATGCGCTCACGGCGCCCGGAAGCGCAGGTTGGCCGGGCGCTGGCCGCGCAGCAGGAGCAGGGCCAGGCCGAACCCGAGCATCCCCGTGGCGCCGGGCTCCGGCACCGGCGGCGGCGGCGGCGGCGGCAGGTCGAGCCGCACCGCATCGCACTCGCCTTCGAAGCGGCACGCCGTGGCCGGCGGTCCGACGTCGTTGTCGAAAGCTGCGCCATAGACACTGTCCCCGCCGGCCGGCGCACTTGGGCCGGTGAAGTCGGGGCCGAGGGCGGCAACAGCATCGATGGCGGCAACAGCATCGATGGCATAGCCGCCGGCGTCGACGATCGTATCGGCGCCGAATACGTCGCCGGTCACGCCGACGCTGCTGCCGGACGCAGCAGTAGCGTACAGCGGCGCGGCCACTGCCCCGCATGTCGCCAGCGACAGAGACAAGGCGAGGGCCAGAGCGCAGGCCGAAGCGAGCGCGAGCGGCGATGCGGAAGGACGGGGCGATGCCGGCATTGAATCTCCTCCAAGCACAGTCGAAGTCGAGAACACGGCCAGCTTACGGCAGCCGGCCGAACGCGAACTGAGCAGGATCAGACGTATGCGTCGCGGGTCAAGCTCAAGGAGACGCCAGGCGATCGAACGATCGAGGCCGGGCAGAGCCCCATGCACGTTCCGCGACGGCGCACTATGATGTGGGGTTCTCGCACACCGCCGCTGTGCCAACCCTTTCCAGGAGATATTCGTGATCCCTACCCACACAACGAGATCGAGCAGCGCGACCGGCGCGGCCATCCGGCGTATCGCCGCTTTCTCCGACGGCGAAACCGGCGGCAATCCGGCCGGCGTCTGGATCGGCGCCCAGTTGCCGCCCGAGGCCGAGATGCAGCAGCTGGCCTGCGAGGTCGGCTTTTCCGAGACCGTCTTCGCGGCGCCGCACGCGAATGGGGAAGGCTGGCGCGTGCGTTACTTCTCGCCCGAGACCGAAGTGCCGTTCTGCGGTCATGCCACCATCGCGCTGGGTGCGGCGCTGGCGCGCGAGTACGGCGACGGGGTCTATGCGCTCACGCTGAACCGCGCCGCGATCACGGTCGAGGGCCGGCGCGAGCCTGCCGCCAAGGGCGAGCTGACCGGCGCGGCGCTGCAATCGCCGCCGACCCACAGCCGGCCGGCCGACCCGAAGCTGGTGGTGGACACGCTGGCGCTGTTCGGCTACCGCGAAGCCGACCTCGACCCGCGCCTGCCGCCCGCATTCGCCCATGCCGGCGCCGACCACCTGGTGATCGGCCTGGCCAGCCGCGCCTTGCTGGCGGCCATGCACTACGAACTCGACGCCGGGCGCGCGCTGATGGCGGCGCATGGCCTGTGCACCATCGTGCTGGCCTGGGCCGAGACGCCGCAGCTGTTCCATACCCGCAATCCGTTCGCCGTCGGCGGGGTGTACGAAGATCCGGCCACCGGCGCCGGCACCGCGGCGCTGGCCGGCTACCTGCGCGACCTCGGCTGGCCGCACGGCGGCGCGATCGACGTGGTGCAGGGCGAGGACATGGGCATGCGCTCGCACCTGCATGCCGGCATCCCGGCCGCGCCGGGCAGTTCGATCCGCGTCTCGGGTACCGCGCGGCGGTTGTAAGTCACTGGACCAGGGCCAGGCAGCGCTATCGCTGCGCGTGCGCGGCTGGCCGCTGCGAAACTGCGGGTGACCCACGCCCAAATATTGCTTGTGTTGCACATACGTCTTTTGCCTTGATGTAAAGCAAAAATTGCATGACTGCACTTGTCACAAGCGGTATGCTGGCGGATTGATGCCGCTGGAGGGCGGCCGCACGCCGCCAGCTGATCCTCGTCTATGCTCAAGCCTTTCACCGTACCGCGTAAAAAAACGATACTTTCTCTGGCCCAGCGTGTGCTGGACGCCGTAATGCGTTTTTTTGCCATCTATGTGATACCGCTTGGGATCGCGTTCATGTCCCTGATTGCATTGGTGACATGGCAACAGCATTATGTTTCCGGCGGCGACGAAGAACTCGGCATGCAGGTGCTGGCCGCCAAGGTGCCCTTGAGCCCGGCCCAGGCCGCGCTGCAATTGTCGCTGCATCCACCGGTCGAATCGTACGATACCCAGCTGTCCGAGGCGCCGGTGTGGTTCGGTTTCACCGCGCACGCCTTCGCGCAGGAAGCCGGGCAACGCGGCGGTCAATACCGCGACATCGAATTCCCCTCGCGCCACGCCATCGACATGGCGTGCTGGGATGGCCGTTCCCTGGCGCCGCTGGGCGACGCTTCGCGCGCGGGTGCGCACGGGGCCATGGTCGCCGTCAAGTCCGGCTTCGCGCTTCGCCTGCCCGCAGGCGTCGACAGCGTGCTGTGCCGCGCCGGTTTCGTCGGGCCGGCCCACCTGACCGTGCTGCAATGGCCGGACGGCCAGCTGGAAAAATCGGTCCAGCAATTCCACCGCAAGTCCGGCCTGCTCGACGGCGGCATGATCGTGCTGACCGTGTTCATCCTGCTGACCGCGCTCATCAACCGCCAGGTGGTGTACGTGCAGTTCGCCGGCTGGCTGATCCTCAACCTGCGCGTCGGCGCGCTGTCGGCCGGCTGGGACACCCAATGGCTGGGCCAGGCCGTGCCGCACGACTGGCTGCTGCCGCTGCGCGCGGTGACGATCGCCCTGTATGCGATGTCCTCGGTGACGCTGTACCAGACCCTGTTTGGCGCGGAACTCTCGAACACCCGCTTCGGCCCGCCGCTGCGCGTCTTGCAATGGCTCTGCCTGCCGTTGCCGGCCTGCGCGCTGGTGCTGCGGTCCCGTGTGTTCCTGCCGCTGATGTGGAGCGTGGCCGCCTTCGGCCTGTCGCTGATGACGCTCGGCCTGGCGGCCAGCATGCTGCGTTCGCGCAACCGGGTGGCGATGTGGTTCGCCGCCTCGTTCGCGGTGACCTTCCTGTCCTCGCTGGCCGAGGTGGTCGCGGCCGCGTTCGGCATGCGCGAGATCGTCGACGTGATCAACAGCGTGACGGCGGCGCTGGCATCGGGCCTGCTGGCCGCGCTCGCGGTCGCCGAGCAGATGCGCATCGAGACCGAAAAGCGCAGGCAAGCCCAGGAAAAGCTGCAGCAGGCGTTCGAGGCGATGCCGGTCGGCCTGTTCACGCTCGACATGTACGGCCATTTCCTGAGCGCGAATCCGGCCTTGCGCGAGATGCTCGGCGCCAGCGTCATCACCCCGGGGCAGAGCAGCTGGAAGCACTATTTCGCCGACAGCGTCTGGCTCGAACTGCACGAGAAGGTGCACATGCAGGGCGAAGCCGAGATGCACATCGCCAACCGCGACGCCAGCCGGCGCTTCATGGTCAGTGCCACCCTCGCGCGCGGGCGCATCGAGGCGATGCTGCAGGACGTCACCGAAAAATACCAGACCAACGAGCAGCTGCGCTTCATGGCCGACAACGATCCGCTGACCAAGGTGTTCAACCGGCGCGGCGTCGAAAGGATGTTCGGGACCGCGCTGCAGGCGCTGGGCGCCGGCAAGCCGCTGGCCCTTGCCTACATCGGTCTCGACCGCCTCGAGCTGATCAACGACCTGTTTGGCCACGCGGCCGGCGACCAGGTGCTCAAGCAGGTGTGCGAGCGGATGGCGCTGACGCTGGCCGGCGACCAGAGGATCGGCCGCGTCGGCGGCGGCGAGTTCGTGATTGTCATGCCCGACACCGCGCTCCCGCTGGCGACGCTGATCTGCCGCGGCACCGTCGAGCGCATCGGCGGCGCCGCGTACCGGGTCGGCGACAAGGCCTTCCAGGTGCGCGGCTCGGTCGGCCTGATCGAAGTGCGGCCGGGCATGGCGCTCGCGGACGCGCTCTCGACCGCCGAGCGCGCCTGCCGCGAAGCCAAGAGCGGCCACGGCGACGGCCTGGTGGTGTACGAACGCGACGCCAGCGCCTTCCGGGAACGCGCGGCCGAGCTCGACCTGGTCGAGCGCCTGGACGGCCCGAACCCGACCGACGGCATGTTCCTCGAAATGCAGCCGATCATGTCGCTGGTGTCGCCGCACGAGTCGCTCGACGTCGAGGTGCTGCTGCGCATGCGCGAACCGGACGGCCGCACCGTCCCGGCCGGCCGGCTGATCGCCGCCGCCGAACAGAGCGGACGCATGAGCGTGATCGACCGCTGGGTGCTGTCGGCCACGCTGGCCTGGATCGAGGACAACCTGGCCTCGCTGCGCACCACCCGCTTCGTGTGCGTGAACCTGTCGGGCGCATCGCTGAACGACGAGCGCTTCGTGCGGGACGCACTCGAGATCCTGGCGCGCTACGCGCACGTGACGAACCGCCTGTGCATGGAAGTGACGGAAAGCGTGGCGCTGCACGACCTGGACAACACGCGCCGCTTCATCGGCCAGGTGCGCAAATTCGGCGTGAAGGTCGCGCTGGCCGACTTCGGCGCCGGCTGGACCTCGTTCTCGTACCTCAAGGAAGTGCCGGCCGATGTGCTCAAGATCGACGGCAGCTTGATCGTCGACATCAGCGCCGATCCGGCCAAGGTGGCGATCGTCGAGGCGATCGTCAGCCTGGCGGCGAACCTGGGCATGAAGACCATCGCCGAGCGGGCCGCGGACGCCGCCACCGTGCGCACCCTGGTGGAAATCGGCGTCGACTACGTGCAGGGCCATGCCATCGCGCGCGCGCAGCCGCCGGAAAAGCTGCCGGCAGCCGGGTCCTCGGCCAGCTTCATCAAGTCCGACGAGGTACTGCAGCTGGTGCGCACGCTTGGTGCGCCGGCCAACGAGCCGGGGCTGTCCCCGATCACGCCGCTGCGCGGTTCACACTGAGCCGCAGCCGCAGCCGCAGCCGCTGCAGTCGCCTCGGCGGCAGGGGCTCAGGGCAGGCCGGCCAGCGTCGGCCGCGCGTCCTGCAGCATCAGCATCCGGTGCGCCGCCCTCAGGGTGGCGACGTCCTGCTTGAGCGGGGCCGCGCGCGTCAGGTCGGGGCGGCGCCACTGGCGCAGGTCGGCCGCGGGCAGCACGCGGCGCTGCACATCGGGTTGAGACTGCGGCTGGAACTGCATCTGCGACGGTGCGCCGGCCTGGGACATGCTCTTGTCCTGGTCGAGGCGCACGGTCGCCGCGCGGGCGCCGCAGGGCTGGTCGGTGAGGGTCACGCGGCCGTCGGCATCGACGCACTTCACGATGTCGTTGCCGGCCATCACGACCGGCGCCGCCACGACCATGGCGGCAAACATACACATCAGGCGTACTTGGCGCTTCATCGCATTCTCCTGTGCTAGGTTTCCAGAATGCCTGGCGCGAGCGCCGCTTTCCGTTCGGTGCTTCACCCTTATCAATCAACGCGACGTCGCGAACCCTTGTCCGAAATTTGGTCCAATCCGGAGAGCCAGGCGCGAGACCAATTTGATAAACGGTTCAGACGAGGATGGATGATGGAGAAGCTGACACGAAGAACGTTCTTCAAGGCTGCCGGCGCCACCGCGGCCGCCGTGAGCGCCAAGGCCAGGGCGCTGACGGGCGGGTAGACGCAGCACGGACATGCGCAGGGCGGCACAACCCGACCGGCAAGCCGGTGCACCTGATCGGCGTGTACGTGGTGGACAAGGGCAAGCCGATCGCGACGCCGGTCAGCAAGTAGACGGACGCGGAACGCGCCGAGAGAGAATAGGGGAACGGGCATGCGCGTCCGTGCATGCGTACGACTGCGCGTTACGCATGCACGCGCACGGGCACGCACGGGCGCACGCACCGCGTACGCGCGCGCCCACGAGGATCAACCGCGGTTCGGGTTGTTCGGATGGTTGTCGACGCGGTTCGGGATGCCGTCGCCGTCACGGTCGCCGTGGCCCCAGCCGCCGCGTTCCATCACCCAGTGGCCGTCGCGCTGGACCCAGTTCGGGGCGCGGTAGCTATAGCCGCGGCGCTCACGTTCCCAATGACCCGCGACCCAGACGTGACGGCCGTGGTTCCAATTCCAGTAGCCCGGGGCCCATACGTAACCGTGGCGCGGCGGCGGCATGTGTTCGGCGCGCGGCGGCGGCGGAGCGCGGTCGACGATGATCTGGGCGCCGGCAGGCGCGGCGACGCCGGCGAACGAACCGGCGATCAGTGCGGCGATAAGCAGTTTTTTCATAGTGGTCTCCTGAGAGTCATGCTGTGGAATGACTGTATCGCAGGAGCCCTGAGCCTGACTGTGCGCTGGACCGCTTATATTGACAGCTCAGCCGCCGAGTACAGTCAGCCGGCCACCAGCCTGGCGAAGCGCGCCAGGTCGACGTTGCCGCCGCTGATCAGGATGCCGACGCGCTTGCCGGCCACGGGCACCACACCGGACAACGCCGCCGCCGCGGCCAGGCAGCCGGTCGGCTCGACCACGGTCTTCATGCGCTCGGCGAAGAACTTCATCGCCTCGACCAGATGCGCGTCGCTGACGGTGACGATGTCGTCCACCAGGCGCCGGATCACGGCGAAGTTGTGCTGGCCGAGGTGGCTGGTCTGGGCGCCGTCGGCAATGGTCTGCGGCACGCCGATGTCGACGATCCGGCCGCTGCGCAGCGACTGCTGGCCGTCGTTGCCGGCTTCCGGCTCGACGCCGATCACTTTGCAATCGGGCGACAGGCTCGATGCCGCCAGCGCGCAGCCGGCCAGCAGGCCGCCGCCGCCGAGCGGCACCAGCAGCAGGTCGAGCGGGCCGGTCTCCTCGAACAGTTCCTTGGCCGCCGTGCCCTGGCCGGCGATCACGTCCGGGTGGTCGTAGGGCGGAATCAGGGTCATGCCGCGCTCCCTGGCCAGGCGCTGGCCGATCTCTTCGCGGTTTTCCGTGTAGCGGTCGTAGAAGATCACCTCGCCGCCATAACCCTGGGTGGCGCGCACTTTCAGCTCGGGCGCATCCTTGGGCATGATGATGGCGGCGCGGATGCCGGCCAGCCTGGCCGACAGCGCGATCGCCTGTGCGTGGTTGCCCGACGAGTAGGTCAGCACGCCGGCCGCGCGCTGCGCCGCATCGAACTTCGCGATCGCGTTGTAGGCGCCGCGGAACTTGAAGGCGCCCATGCGCTGCAGGTTCTCGGCCTTGAAGAACAGGCTGGCGCCGGTGGCCGCGTCGGCGGTGCGCGAGGTCAGGACCGGGGTGCGGTGGGCCGCGCCGGCGATGCGGGCGGCGGCTTGTTCGACATCGCCGTAAGTGAGTTCCTGCTGCGGTTCGGATGCGTGCTCGGTCATGCTGTGGGCTCTCTCGATAAGACGAAAGCAGGAAGTATAGCGGGAAGCCCGGGCCGCGAGAACGGCATCGTCACTGCGCCAGCATCACTGGGCCAGAGGCAGGGCAAACTGCAGCAGCAAACCGCCGCCTTCGCGGTTCCGGACCGCCAGCTCGGCGTTGTGGCGCGCGATCACGCGTTCGACGATCGCCAGCCCGAGGCCGGCGCCGTTGGCCTGCCCGCGCGCGCTGTCCAGGCGCGTGAAGGGACGCAGCAGCAGCTGGATCTGGTCGTCCGGGACGCCGACACCGTGGTCGCTCATCTCGACCACCGCGCGCTTGCCGTGCGCGGTCATGCGCACGTGGCAGGCGATGTCGATTTCGGCCACGTCCTGGCCCGGCGTCTTGCCGTATCGTCGCGCGTTCTCGATCACGTTATTGATCACGCGCCGCAGGTCGGTCGGGTTGCCCAGCACGTGGATGTCGGGATCGACGTCGACCGTGGTGCGCACGTCGCTCAGGCGGTCGGCTTCGCGCGCGCAGCCCTCGAGCAGATCGGACAGGTCGATCGGGGTGAAGGTCGCGCTCTCGGTCGGACGCGCGAAGTCGAGGAACTGGCCGATGATCGCGTCCATCTGCGCGATGTCGGACTGCATGCCTTCGCGCGCGTCCGTCGACAAATTGGCCATCTCGACTTCGAGCTGCATGCGCGCCAGCGGCGTGCGCAAGTCGTGCGAGATGCCGGCCAGGATGATGGCGCGGTCCTTTTCCAGCTGCTGCAGGTCGCCGACCATCTGGTTGAAGCTGCGGTTGGCCTCGATGATTTCCTTCGGCCCCTTTTCGGGCAGCGGGGCGGGCGGTTTGCCCTGGGCGATCGCGCGCGCGGCCGCGGACAGGCGCGCCAGCGGCAGGTTGACCAGGCTCGAGATCAGCGCCGCGCCCAGCAGCGAGAGCGCGCCGACCACCGTGCCCCAGCCGACCCACTGCACGCGCGTCAGGCCGGCCAGGCGGTCGCGCTCGAGCATCAGCCAGTACTTGTCGCCGTCGATGTCGAAGCTGACCCAGAAGCCGGGCATGTCGTTGACGCGGCGCGAGAAGCGCGTGTCCTTGCCGAGCTTGTCGCGCACGCGCGCGGCGATGTCCGGCATCAGCGGGGTCGAGGGCGGCGGGTCGACCTTGTCGGTCGGCTCCAGCGTGAGGATGCGGATGCCTTCGTTGGAGACCAGTTCGAGCAGCAGTTCCTGGCGCAGGTCGGGCGCGGAGTGCGTCAGCGCGGCCTTGGTGATGGTGACCACCGAGACCAGCAGCTCGGCGGTCTGCTCGACCTGCGGGCCGCGCTGGAACACGTTGATCATGCCGATCCACGACGCCATCGACAGCGTCGTCAGGAACGACAGCAGCAGGAAGGTGCGCCAGAACAGGCCGCTCCAGAACCAGCCCAGCAGGCGCGAGCGGCGCCGCCTTTCGGTAGCGGGTGCGAACACTAGCGTGGCTGGCCTTCAGGGATGAACACGTAGCCCAGGCCCCACACCGTCTGGATGTACAGCGGGCTGGATGGATCCGGCTCGATCAGCTTGCGCAGGCGCGAGATCTGCACGTCGAGCGAGCGGTCGAACACCTCGTATTCGCGGCCGCGGGCGAGCTCCATCAGCTTCTCGCGCGACAGTGGCTGGCGCGCGTGGCGCGCGAACACCTTCAGCACCGAGAATTCGCCGGTGGTCAAGGGCACGGTCTCGCCGTTCTTCTTGAGAGTGCGGGTGCCGAGGTCGAGCACGAAGTCGCCGAACTCGAAGGTTTGCGGGGTCTCGCTCGGCGCGCCGGGAATCTCGTCCGGGCCCTTGCGGCGCAGCACGGCGTTGATGCGCGCCACCAGCTCGCGCGGATTGAAAGGCTTGGGCAGATAGTCGTCCGCGCCCATCTCGAGGCCGACGATGCGGTCGACGTCTTCGCCTTTCGCGGTCAGCATGATGATCGGGGTCTGGTCGCCGGCGCCGCGCAGGCGGCGGCAGATCGACAGGCCGTCTTCGCCCGGCAGCATCAGGTCCAGCACCAGCAGGTCGTAGCGCTCGCGCAGCCACAGCTTGTTCATGGCCGGCGCGCTTTCCGCGGTCACGACCTGGAAGCCCTGCTCGGTCAGGTAGCGCCGCAGCAGGTCGCGCAGGCGTACGTCGTCGTCCACCACCATGATCCTCGCGGCGTGGCCATTGTTCGCGCCGGTGCTGCCGGCATTGGTACTCGTTGCATTCATGTGTCTGTCAGGATTTGTCAGATTAATGTCGCTATGGTAACGTCACTGCGCCGAGGGAATAGTCCTTATCGCTGTGCCATTACATTGTGTTACAAACTTTACCCAATCCGCCTTATACCGATCAGGGATTCCACATACACTGGACTCATCGAATCACGCATCACGCATCATCCATCACAGCTTAACGACTTACTTGGCATCGCGGAAGAGGGACACATGAATAGCGCGTTCAACGACAAGCAGGCAGGCAAGGGGGCGGGGCAGCTGCCCCGCCACACCCTTCGCGCCGCGCTGGCGTGCGCCCTGGTCCTCGGCGCCAGCGGGGCCGCGCTGGCCCAGCAACACGGCGAGCGCGACGATGGCGCCGGCTACGGCGGCGCTTACGGCAACGGCCAGCCGCAGGGAGAGCGCCACAACGAGCGCTTCCGTTTGCCGCAAATGGGCGATCCGCGCCAGCAGGAAGCGCAGGCGCGCGGCTACGACGACCCGCGCCGGATGCAGCAATATCAGCAGCAAGGCTACCCGCAGCAGGGCGCTCCCCAGCCTTCTCCCGACGCGCAGCGCCGCGGCGGCGGGCGCAGCATGACCGCCGACGAGCGCGCCGAAATGCGCCGCCAGATCAACGAGGCCAAGGATTTCTATCCGCAGCGGCGCTGAGCCGGGCTGCATTGACGAGATGGACCGTGGCATCGGTTCGCGTTGGAACAGGCTGCAATCGAGCAGTTGCGGACGGTCGGCCTATCGCTAATGCCGAATGAAACCCGGCCGATGACACTCGACTTGATCGTGAGGCCGGACTTTGGGTCGAACGCATAAACTCCACCCAGCAAGAAACTGAAACGTGCTGTCGAAGCCACGCCAAGGTCTTGGAGTGTTGCGGTCACCATAAGATGCAAACAGTTGGCTAAGACTGCACTTGTGCCAGTGAGTTATGCGTGATTTCGTTGTCCTCCAGCTGAACAATCACGGAGCCCCAGTCCAGTTTTAGACAACGTAAATCTACACAAGGTAAGTCATGAGGCAGTAAAAAATAGCTAATTCCTCCTGGCGCATAACCAAGTGCACTCCGGCTCAACTCCACAAGTTCGCCACATTCATAACCTGCCACGCGCATTGCGTTAAAAAAACGTTTTGTGCCACTATGAATGGTTTCTGAATACCTCGCTAAATCGACCGCGTTAGATATCGAGACATCCAGCAACCTTGGATAGTCCGGCCCATTCAATCGGCGGCTTTTGGCTGTCTCTGCATCACACCCGGCCATAAAATCTTGTGTGACCTCGACGTTTTTCCAAACGCTGGCGTCGGCATTATCCAGCCAATCACCTGGTGAGAAGACTTGTATCGTTGCGGACGACGATGTGACTTTGAGTACGCCGATGATAAAGGTGTACATTTGTTCTCCTGCGCATTAACCCAAGGTTAAGCGAAAGGTATGGGTCAAGGAATCCTTTGCGGTTCTCTCAGCACACCGAGGTGCTTCCCTAGCGGCCGTCGCTAAAATCGGCGGGCGATACCAGGCACTTTTTAAATGTCCGCTTCCGGCCGCACTCGGCAGTTCGCCAAGCTCGGTCTACCCTCCGAGCTTCTCAAAATCCGATCGCCGGGTTTTGACCGGTGCACTCAAGCCGCAGCAGCCGCTTCGGGCGCACGGAACCGCCGCACCGCCAGCACCCGCTGTCCCTGGGCCAGGTAGCCCGCCAGACGCTGCGCCAGGAACGGCGGCAGCGCTTCCGGCGTGGCGCGCGCGAAGCCGGCCTGCCCATAGAAACCCACCAGATGATCGTAGGGCAGGCACCACGCTTCGCCGCGATCGAGGTACGGCGCGCAGCGCGCCAGCAGGGCGCGTCCGATGCCCTGGCGCTGGTGGCGCGGGTTCACCTGCATCCCGCGCAGGACGATGACGCCGTGTTCGAAGCACAGCCGCACGGCGCCGGCCAGCGTGCCGTCCACGCGCGCCGCCAGCACCAGGTCGTCCATGGACGCACCCCCGCCATAGCCGCTGGCCGCGTAGAACGCCCGGACCAGGTCCAGCTGCGCCTGCGGCACGACGTCGGTCGTCATCATCGTATGCGCCTCAGTGCCGCACCGTCAGGAGCAGCCCGATCCCGAACAGGCCGTACAGCAGGCCGAACATCGCGAAGCGGCGCGGCGTGAGGCGCTCGCGGCGGATGAACCAGTACAGGCCGGCGATCGAGAGCATCGTCACCGCGCCGGCCCACAGCAGGCTGGCGTCAAGCAGCCACGGCGTGAAAAACAGGCCGAGCGCGCTCGGGATCGTGGCCTGGATCATCATCGCGCCGCTGATGTTGGCCAGGGCAAGGTCTGGCTTGCGCTGGCGTACCCAGATCACCGCGTTCAGGGTCTCGGGCAGCTCGGTTGCGATCGGCGAGAGCAGCAGCGCGACCATCTGCGCCGGGAGGCCGAGCAGCGGGCCGATGTCTTCCAGGCGGTGCACGAACAGTTGCGAGGCGATGAAGATGACGACCAGCGCCAGCACGGTCTGCAGGATGGCCCAGCCGGCGCCCGGGTGATCGGCGTGCGGGCGCAGCTTGAGCGGCTCGAGGTCTTCGGGCGCGGCGCATTCGCCTTCGGCCGACATCGACTTGCGCACGTAGGCGCCGTAGGCCAGCAGGAAGGCGATGCCGAGCCAGGGCTTGAATGCGAACGCGACCAGGCCGAGCGCCAGCTTGAACACGAAGATGCACATGAACCAGCGCTGGTCGCGCGCCAGCATGTCGCCGGTCGAGCGCATCACCGCCGGCCAGCGCATCTTTTGGCCCGGGCCCAGGCTCAGGTAGGTCAGGCCGACCACGGCGTAGGCGATGGTCGCCAGCACCAGCGGCCCGCCGAGCGCGGCGCCGACGCCGATGTCCTGGGAGGCCGGGTTCTTGCCGAAGGCGACCGCAACTAAGGTGACCACGCTTTCCGGCAGCGCGGTGCCGAAGGCGGCCAGCACGGTGCCGGTGGCGTTCTGGGTCAGTCCGAAGCGCTGGCCGATCCATTCGACGCCGTTGACGAAATATTCGCAGGACCAGTAGATGGCGGCGGCGGACAGCAGGAGCAGGAAGATGGTGAGAGTCAGGTGCATGTCATCGATTCGAGGCCGGACGCATACCGATGACCAGGGCGCCCGTCCGGCCAAGGAAGGCGTCATGATCAAAGGTCTTGCCAAGTATCGAACCGCGGACGCCATGGCCGATGGTGGCCAAGTATGTTGACGTCAGCCCTTCCCGAGGCGGGAAGGAGGCTACTCCCCAATGAAGGCGCGCATCTTATCACAGCCCATCGACATTTCCTATCGCTAAGGTAGGGAAGGGCTATGCGCTGGTAGAATCAGTAACGGAACATGACCCACGCACCTCATTCACAGCAAGGAGACAAGATGGACAGCAATCGTCGCAACCTGCTCAAGGCCAGCGCTTCGGCCGCGGTCGGCAGCCTGATGACCGGCATCGGCGCCAACGCGCGCGCGCAGGACGGCGCCGCCGGACCGCAGATCAACGGCGCCCAGATCAAGTCGGTGCCGCCGCTGGCCGCCAAGGTCGGCATGCGCCTGGCCACCTGCGCGCTCGGCCCGAACGGCACGCCGGGCGTGGTACTGGTGCTGGACGACGGCAAGCTGGTCGACCTGCGCGCCGAGGCCGCGCGCCAGAAGCTGGGCCTGGGCTTCGACCCGGGCTCGATGCTGGAGCTGATCAAGAGCGGCAACGCCGGCTTCGACAAGCTGCGCGCGCTGGCGCAGCGCGCCGCGCACGACAAGGCCGGCCTGCTGCCGCTGGAAGGGGCGCGCTTCCTGTCGCCGATCCCGCGCCCGGACCGCAACATCTACTGCGTCGGCTGGAACTACCTCGACCACTTCGAGGAAGGCAAGAACGCGCGCGCCGACAAGCACGTCGAAACGCTGCCCGACCACCCGGTGTTCTTCACCAAGGGCACGCACACCATGAACGGCCCGTTCGACCCGATCCCGCAAGACACCAGCAACTCGACCCAGACCGACTGGGAAGCGGAACTGGCGATCGTCATCGGCCAGCGCGGCAAGAACATCCCGGAAGAGCGCGCGCTCGACTACGTGTTCGGCTACTCGGTCTACAACGACACCACCGAGCGCGACATCCAGCAAAAGCGCCATGGCGGCCAGTGGTTCAAGGGCAAGAGCATCGATGGCCATGGCCCGATGGGACCGTGGATCGTCACCGCGGCCGGCGTCAACCTGGACGACGCGCGCGTGATCTGCCGCGTCAACGGGGTCGAAAAGCAGAACGCCAGCTACAAGCAGATGTACTTCAAGGTCCCGCGCATCATCGCCGAACTCTCGCGCGGCATGACGCTCGAGCCGGGCGACATCATCGCCACCGGCACCCCGTCGGGCGTGGGCTTCGCGCGCAAGCCGCCGGAATTCATGAAGAATGGCGACGTGATGGAAACCGAGATCACCGGCATCGGCATCATCCGCAACACGATCCGCGCCGAGTCTTGAGTGTATGATGCGGCCATGAGCACCATCGACCCCCTCAATCCCGACGCCATGGCCGCGCTGCAAGCGCGTTTCCAGGCGCAGTCGCGCCGCGCCCAGGGCTATTACAACGTGATGCACGAAGCGCGCCGCATCGCCGGCGGCGACGATGCCGCCAACGACTGGATGAACGCGGCGCTGGCCGAGTTCGACGGCAAGACGCCGGCCCAGCTGGTCGACGCCGGCCAGGAAGAGCGCGTGCTGGCGTATTTGCGCGCGCGCTGAAGCAATGACGCGCTCTGCGCCCGCTCGCGGCCAGCCTCCCGCAGCGCACACTGCGCCGCATGCGGAGGCCGGCCGGCGAGCAGGCGGTGCAGCCGGCGGTACATCGTCGATCCTTACGTTCGCGTAAAACACAGCCGATTGTACGTTTGTTGCAATCGATTGCAAAAATCGTGGCCTTTGTAAAATGTTGACTGCAATCAACGGTTTTCGGGCGTGACAGCTTTAGCATGGCAGTCTCACACAAAGGATTCGCCATGCATGCCGACAGCCACGGACCGACCCGTACGATGCAGTTCCTGAGCTTTACCCTCGGAGGCCTCGAATATGGCCTGGACTTCGCCAAGGTGCAGGAGCTGCGGGTGCTCAAGGCGCTGGAGCGCTTCGCGGCAAGCCCGAGGGCCGGCGGCGAAATCATCGGCGGCGTGGCCGTCTCGCGCGGCGTGATCATGCCGCTGGTCGACATGCGCGCGGCCTTCGGCGCCAGTCCTGACGCGCCCGACCCGATGACCGACGTGATCATCGTCAAGCTCTCGAATTGCCTGATGGGGATGGTGGTGGATGGCGTGACCGGCGTGGTGTCGTTCACGCCCGAGCAGATCGCGCCGGTGCCGGGGGCGCAGGGCGCCGAGCGCGCCAGCGTCGATTACCTGATCGGCCTTGGCCAGAGCGGCAACCGGCGCCTGATCCTGCTCGACATCGACCGGCTGATGTCGGTCAAGCGGCCGGCCGACGAGCCGCGCCAGGTGGCCTAACGTGTTTTTTCTGGGGATGCAACGCGCAGTAGGCTAGAGCGTCTCCAACTGTTCCTGCAGCTCGAGCCACTCCTCTTCCAGCTTGCCGAGGTCGCGCGTCAGGAAAGCCTGGTCGGCCACGAGGTTCTTCAGCTCGTCCTTCTTGTCGGCCTCGTAGATGCCGGGTTCGACCAGGCGTGCGTCGACGTCCGCCTTCTTCGCGTTCAGCTTGGCCATCTGCTCTTCCAGCCGCTTGATGCGGTTCTCGAGCGGCTTCTTGAGCGCCGCCATGCGCTGGCGTTCCTCGGCTTCCAGGCGCTTCTGTTCCTTGCGGTCCACGGCCGGGACCGGGGCTGCCGCCACGCCGGCCGGCTTGTTTGGCGCCGCCGCGTCGCCGGACGGCAGCGGCGTTGCCGCGCCATCCTTGGCCAGCTTGGTCTGGAACAGCCAGTTCTTGTAGTCGTCCAGGTCGCCGTCGAAAGGCTGCAGGCGGCCGTCGGCGACGATGATGAACTGGTCGGTGGTGGCGCGCAGCAGGTGGCGGTCGTGCGAGACCACGACCAGCGTGCCTTCGAACTGGGCCAGCGCCAGCGTCAGCGCTTCGCGCGTTTCCAGGTCCAGGTGGTTGGTCGGTTCGTCCAGCAGCAGCAGGTTCGGGCGCTGCCACACGATCAGGGCCAGCGCCAGGCGCGCCTTTTCGCCGCCCGAGAAGGGCTTGATCGGACTGCTTACCATGTCGCCCGGGAAGTTGAAGCCGCCCAGGAAGTTGCGCAGCTCCTGCTCGCGCACGGTCGGCGCGATCTTTTGCAGATGCCACAGGGGCGATTCGTCGTGGCGCAGCATCTCGACCTGGTGCTGGGCAAAGTAGCCGATCACCAGGCCCTTGCCCAGCGTCGCCTTGCCGGTCAGGGGCGCGAGCTCGTTGGCGATGGTCTTGATCAGCGTGGACTTGCCGGCGCCGTTCACGCCCAACAGGCCGATACGCTGCCCGGTCTGCAGCGAGAAGTTCACGCGCTTGACGATCACCTTGCCGTCGACCTTGTCGCCATGGGCGTCGAGGATCGGATAGCCGGCGTCGACGTCTTCCATCACCAGCAGCGGATTCGGCGCCGAGACGGGGTCGCGGAACTCGAACGAGAACTCGGCCGCCGCGCGCAGCGGCGCCAGCTCTTCCATCCGCGCCAGCGCCTTGATGCGGCTTTGCGCCTGGCGCGCCTTGGTGGCCTGGGCCTTGAAGCGGTCGACGAACGATTGCAGGTGCGCGCGCGTGCGCTGCTGCTTCTCGAACGCGGCCGCGGCCAGCACCATGTGCGCGGCGCGCTGGCGTTCGAAGCCGCTGTAGTTGCCCGAGTAGCGCTTGAGTTTGCGCTCGTCGATGTGCACGATCACGTTGACGATCTCGTCGAGGAAGTCGCGGTCGTGCGAGATGATGATCAGGGTGCCCTGGTAGCGCTTGAGCCAGTCCTCGAGCCAGATGATGGCGTCCAGGTCGAGGTGGTTGGTGGGCTCGTCCAGCAGCAGCAGGTCGGACGGGCACATCAGCGCCTGCGCCAGGTTCAGGCGCATGCGCCAGCCACCCGAGAAACTCGCCACCGGCTGCTGCATCTGTTCGAGCGAGAAGCCCAGGCCGATCAGGAGCTGCTCGGCGCGCGACTGCACGGTGTAGGCGTCGGCGTCCGCCAGGTGCGAGTGCACCTCGCCGATGGCGATGCCGTTATCAAGCGTGTGGGGCATCGCTTCGAGCTGCTCCAGCTCGGCCTGGAGTTTGCGCAGGTTGACGTCGCCGTCGATTGCGTACTCGATGGCGGCGCGGTCCAGCGCCGGGGTTTCCTGGGCCACGTAGGCCATGCGCCAGCGCTGCGGGAAATCGATCTCGCCGCCGTCCGGATGCAGTTCCCCGCGCAGCATGGCGAACAGGCTCGATTTGCCGGCGCCGTTCGCGCCGATCAGGCCGATCTTGTCGCCGGGGTTGAGGGTCAGGTCGGCGTCTTCCAGCAGCGGCTTGGTGCCGCGCATCAGGCTGACGTGGGTAAATCGGATCATCTCTTACCTGGTCACTTAGTCGGTTACTTGGCCAGCTGCTCGGCGGTGAGCAGGAACACCGCATCGTCGCCCTGGCTGGTGCTCAGCCAGGTCAGGCCGAGATGGCCGAACGCGGCTTCGGCGAATTCGCGCTCGTTGCCGATCTCGACCACCAGGATGCCTTCGGGCGTGAGGCGCTCGGCGGCGCCGTCGACGATCTTGCGCACCAGGTCCATGCCGTCCTCGCCGCCGGCCAGCGCGATCTGCGGCTCGCGCAGGTATTCCGGCGGCAGCTTGCCCATCGAATCGGCGTTGACGTACGGCGGGTTGGTGACGATCAGGTCGTACTTCTTGAACGGCACGTTCTGGTACAGGTCGGACCCGATCGGGTTCACGCGGCCTTCGAGCTTGTAGTCGCGGATGTTGCGCTCGGCCACGGCCAGCGCATCCTGCGAGATGTCGATCGCATCGACCACGGCGTTCGGGAACGCGTCGGCCATCATGATCGCCAGGCAGCCCGAGCCGGTGCACAGCTCGAGCACGTTCTCGACGCTTTCCGGATCGCTGACCCAAGGGCTGAACTGGCTCGGGATCAGCTCGGCGATGAAGGAGCGCGGCACCAGCACGCGCTCGTCGACGTAGAAGTTGTAGCTGCCCAGCCAGGCTTCGTTGGTGATGTAGGCGGCCGGTACGCGCTCGGTCACGCGGCGCTCGACGACGGCCAGCACCTGCAGCACTTCCTCGGGCAGCAGGCGCGCATCCAGGAACGGGTCGAGCTTGTCGAGCGGGAGCTTGAGGGTGTGCAGGATCAGGTAGGCGGCTTCGTCGAAGGCTTCGGCGCTGCCGTGGCCGAAGAACAGCTTGGCCCCGTTGAAGCGGGTGACGGCGTAGCGCAGCAGGTCGCGCGGGGTCGAGAAATTGGTGGTCATGGTCGTGCCTCGCAAGAGTAGTTTAGTCCGCAGACGGGATGGTCAGCAGGCGTTCCAGCGTGCGGCGGTAGATGTTCTTGAGCGGATCGATGTAGCGCACCTCGATGTGCTCGTCGATCTTGTGGATGCTGGCGTTGGGTGGCCCGAATTCTATCACCTGGGGGCAGATGCGGGCGATGAAGCGCCCGTCCGAGGTGCCGCCGGTGGTCGACAGTTCGGTCTGCACGCCCAGCTCGTCGCGGATGCTGCCGCAGATGGCGTCCGACAGCGTGCCCTTCGGCGTCAGGAAGGGGTGGCCGGACAGGGTCCACTTCAGGTCGTAGTCCAGGCCATGCTTGTCGAGGATCGCGTGCACGCGCGCTTCCAGGCCGTCGGCCGTGCTCGCGGTCGAGAAGCGGAAGTTGAAGTCGACCTTGAGTTGGCCCGGGATCACGTTGGTGGCGCCGGTGCCGGCGGCGATGTTCGACACCTGCCAGCTGGTCGGCGGGAAGTACTCGTTGCCGTCGTCCCATTTTTCGGCGGCGAGTTCGGCCAGCGCCGGCGCGGCCAGGTGGATCGGGTTCTTGGCCAGGTGCGGGTAGGCGATGTGGCCCTGCACGCCCTTGACGACCAGGCAGCCCGACAGCGAGCCGCGGCGGCCGTTCTTGATCATGTCGCCCAGCACGTGGCTGGAGGTCGGCTCGCCGACCAGGCAGTAGTCGATCGTCTCGCCGCGTTCTTCCAGCTGCTCGCAGACGATCACGGTGCCGTCCGTGGCCGGGCCTTCCTCGTCGCTGGTGATCAGGAAGGCGATCGAGCCGGCGTGGCCCGGATGGGCGGCGACGAACTCCTCGACCGCCACCACCATCGCCGCGATCGAGGCCTTCATGTCGGAGGCGCCGCGGCCGTACAGCTTGCCCTCGCGGATGGTGGGCGCGAACGGCTGCGATGACCACTGGTCGACCGGCCCGGAGGGCACGACGTCGGTGTGGCCGGCGAACACGAACACCGGCGACTCGGTGCCGCGGCGCGCCCACAGGTTGGTCACGCCGTTCGATTCGATGGTCTCGCAGCGGAAACCGAGCGGCTCGAGCAGTTCGATCAGGGTGCGCTGGCAGCCCTTGTCGTGCGGCGTGACCGAGTCGAGCGCGATCAGCGCTTCGGTCAGGTTCTGGGTACGCGATGCCTTGGCCATCATGCGGCCTCCTTGCCGGCATCGGCAGCGAAAATACGGCCGTACTGCTCATCCGAGAAACCGACCGACAGCGGCCCGGCGCCGGCCAGCACCGGGCGCTTGATCACCGACGGGTTCTCCAGCATCAGTTCGAGCGCGCTGGCCTTGTCGACCACCTGGGCGCGGCGTTCGTCGGACAGCTTGCGCCAGGTCGTACCCTTGCGGTTGACCAGCGTCTCCCAGTCGAGCTGCTGCAGCCAGGCCGCAACGATCTCGCGTGTAAGACCCTGCTTTTTAAAATCGTGGAATTCGACGTCGCGGCGATGATCGGCCAGCCAGGTGCGCGCTTTTTTGACGGTGTCGCAGTTCGGAATACCGTAGAGGGTTGTTTTCATGACGAATCGATGCGGCCGCGCGGGCCGGCGAATGGGCTTCAGGCCGTGCTGAAGATGTTGCTGAAAAATGTTGCTGAATACGAAGGCGCGAAGGATAGCATAGCGGCTTCGGCTTGCGGGTAGTTTAGCAAGGCCGGCAAGACTCCTGGCGCGCGCCGTCTGACGCGCGGGAAGGCGGGGGACGCCATGTCCACACGCCAGGACGGCCCGGCCAGGACGGCCCGCCGCGCTTCGAGTTCGACCAGCGAGCGCTCGCGGACCGGGACGTCACGATCACCGGGCTGGAGCAGCCGCGCCTGCGCGGGGGCGTGCGCGCGCAGTGAACAGGACGAGGTTGGCCGGATTCGAAATCGGCAGCACAAAGCTGGATCGTTGCCGTCAGTCCGGCTTCTTCTCCACCCGCTTGCCGTTCAGCTCGACGGCGTCGATGACGTGGCCGCTACCGTCGGTCAGGGGGCGGCCCGGGCCCGAGGCCTCGATCTGGTCGCCGATGGCAATGCCGAGTCCGGAAAAGCGATCCGGGCGGACGTGGATGAAGTCGCCCGAATCGAGCAGCACGCCGTTGGCTTCACCGTGGCGCGCGTAATTCATGCGGATCGCCTTGCCCTTGGCGTGGGCTGGCTTGCCGCCTTCGCGGACATCCTTGCCGTCGATACCGGCCAGGCGCTTGAACTGGTAGACCGCGTGCGCGTCCTCGCCTTCCGGCCAGGGCTTGGCTTCGACGCCCTCGAGCGTCACGCGCTGGCCCGGTTTCACCTTGCCGAACGGGGTCGCATCATCGGGACCGTGGCCGAATACGAACTGCGCCGCCACGCCGTCGGCATCGATCATGACGCCTTCGATGCCGCCTTCGGGGCTGTAGATCGGATGCTCGTAGCGGCCCTCGATCGACCACACGCGGTGGTCCTGGTGGCCTTTGTCGTTCTTGTTGCTTGGTTCGTGTTTCATATTGCCTCGTAAAAAAATCGAAAACTCCCGGTGTCGTCGGACACCTGGAGGTAACGGAACTGTCAGGGGGAGCCGGCGCCGGCGCCGGCCCGGCTGCATGGACGGGCTTCAGGCGCCGGCCGGGGGCGCCGGTTGGCGTCCGTCAGGCGCCGGCGGGGCCGGCGTGCGGATGGCGTCGCCGGGTGCGCGCGGCGCCATTGGACGCTTGCCCGCACGCGGCGCAGGACCGCGCGTCTTGGCCTGGCCCGGCGCCGCAGGGGCGGGACGCATGCCGGGCGCACCCGGTTGCATGCCCGGGCCGGCGGCAGCCGGCGGAGGTGGCGGAGGTGGCGGCGCCTCGGCGCCCGCCGGCGGCGGTGCGTCGCCCGGATGCGGCGCCGGTGGGGTCATGGTCGACTGGGCATGGGCCAGATTGAAGGTAGCGGCGATTCCGGCCGCGAGAATGAGTTGCTTGATCGTCATAGTAAATCTCCTTGAATGATGTTCGTCACATCGTGCAAACAGCATGCCGATCGAATGTGGAGAAAAATTGGAGCTTTCTGCGTTATTTGATAATTGCCCGTCCGCTTCGGAGACGGCATCCGTCCGGTTGCCGGACAATGCGCCTGGCCATCCCGGTTGCCCTGCGCGACGGCCGCTTTCGCGCCGACCTGCCATACCGGCTCGACGTGCTGTCGATTCACTTGCCGGCCCTGCGCGACCGTCCGCTCGACATCTTGCCGCCGCCGATCTCGAGGCCGTGCTGGCGCCGCAGGCAAGCGCGCCGGAGCAGGGCGGCTCGAGCAACGCGCTGCCGGACGACTGGTTCGGCCGACCGCTGCCGCAGGCGGTGGAGCGCCTGGAGCGCTTGTTGCTGCAGCGCGCACTCGACGAGGCGCACGGGAACCGCACCGAGGCCGCCCGCCGGCTCGGCATCCACCGCCAGCTCCTGTACCGCAAGCTCGGTCAGTACGGACTCGACGCCTGAGGCGACAAGCACTTCGCCCTGCGTCTGCCGGACGTCGTCACGACCTTTCCCATCCCCACGCACCCGCCGGCAGCATCAGGCAGGCCGGCGAGCGGGCTATCCGGCCCTGGCAGGTGTTGTGTTCGGCTGACAATCTAAATTTTCCAAAAGAAACTATTATGTATAATCAATCAAATTCATCATTTTTGATATATTTAATAATTTTATAACGAGGTCTGTCGTATCTATGCTGCGGGGGGCGACATATCGTCAAAAGATCTCGACCTCATGCCATTGCGTACGCCTCGTAGCCGGTCCGGTCCCGCGCCGGCTTGAACTTATCGAGAACAATAATGCAGCGACGATGTCTGAACTCACGATTGTTGACTACGCTACTCGCGGTCGGATTGGGCGCCGCGGGCCTGGCCCGCGCCGACGATACGCCGACCTGGGCCTTGTCCGGATACGGAACGGTCGGCCTTGCGCACTCGAACGAGCGTAACGCCGACTACACGTCGAGCGCACTGCGCTACGGCGGCGCCGGCAAGACCAGTGCCTGGAGTCCCGACGTCGACAGCCATCTTGGCGCGCAGCTCGACGCAACCTTCGACAAACGCTGGTCGGCCGTCCTGCAAGTGGTGAGCGAGCAGAACCTGGAAAATAATTATCGTCCGCGTGTCGAGTGGGCGAATCTCAAATTCCAGGCGACGCCGGAGCTCGCGTTGCGTCTCGGGCGCATCGCCTTGCCCGTGTTCCTGTGCGCCGATTATCGCCAGGTCGGCTACGCCTATCCGTGGGTGCGGCCGCCGGTCGAGAGCTATGGCGGCATGCCGATCAGCAGCAGCGACGGCATCGACGCGACCCTGCGCTGGAATGCCGGTCCGGTTCACAACGCCTCGCAGTTCCTGTTCGGCCATGACAGCCTGGCCCAGGTCGCGCCGGTCAAGGGCAAGGCCACCCGTATCGTCGGCATCAGCAACACCAGCGACTGGGGCGCGCTGACGGTCCACGCCACCGTCGTCGGGGCGGAACTGACACTGGACATCGGCGCACCCCTGTTCGCCGGCTTCGATGCCTTTGGCGCACAAGGAGAAGCGATCAGCGCCGACTATGCGATCGACCACAAATACGTGAGCATCGCCAATATCGGCGCCAGCTACGACCCGGGCGCCTGGTTTGTGATGGGCGAATTGAGCCGCACGCATACCCAATCGCTGCTCGGTCAGACCCGCAGCGGTTATGTCACCGCGGGCTTGCGCAGCCGTGCGTTCACGCCGTATGTGACCTACTCCCAGGTGCGTTCGACCGGCCCGGTCAAGGCGGACGGTCTCGCGCTCGGCGCCCTGCCGCCAGGCTACCAGCAACAGGCCGCCGCCCTCAATGCGGGCCTGGACGCGACGATCGCGGCATCGATTCCGCAACAATCGACGATCAGCACGGGCCTGCGCTGGGACGTGCACGACAACATCGCGCTCAAGTTGCAATACGATCGCGTGACGCCGCATCACGGCTCGGTCGGCACCTTGATCCACACGACGCCCGGCTTCGTTTCCGATCATGCGATCGGCGTCACCAGCGTCACTCTGGATTTCGTGTACTGAGATGCATACTCCCTTCAACATGTGCCACCTGGGCCGCGCAACGCTCCTCATCGCCCTGACAATACTCTGCGCGACCGCCGGCGCCGCCGACATGGTGGTGATCGTCTCGGCAAAAAGCCCCGTCTCCGTCCTGCGCTTGGACCAGGTGGCCGCGATCTTCCTCGGCCAGACTGCGCGCTTCCCGGACGGCAGCGAAGCGGTACCTATCGACCAGCGCGTGGGCTCGCCCCTGCGCGACATGTTCTATTCAAGGGTCACGGGCAAGTCCGCGGCCCTGCTCAAGGCGTATTGGTCGAAGATGGTGTTCACCGGCCGTGGTCAGCCACCATGCGAAGCCATCGACGACGCGGCGGTGCGGCGCCAGGTAGCGGACAACCCGGAGCTGATCGGCTACATCGACCGCAGCGCCCTGGATGACAGCGTACGTTCAGTTCTCGTGAGGCCATGATGCACACTTCCTTGAGGCCGGTCACCGCCGCGGCGCAAGGCAGGCGCGGCATCAAATGGCTCGGGCGCGTGCTCGAAACCCACATTTCGTTGCCGCTGTTTGCCTTGCTGCCGCTGGCGGCAATCTGGATCGCGACCCTCCATTTCATCCATATGGAGCGCAATGCGGCCGAAGGGGCCGCGCGCGAAGAGACACGCGAACAGCTCGACACCTACGAAGCGCAAATGGTGCGCAATCTGAACGCGATCGACCAGACGCTCAAGGTCCTCAGGTACGCGATCAAGATGAATGGCATCGAGCGCGCGCTGCCGGCGCTGCGCGACCAGGGCCTGCTGCCGCCCGGACTGGTGTTCCAGATCAGCCTGGTAGACCGCGACGGCAACGTTGTGGCCAGCAATCCTGTGCTCCCGGCCCGCAACGTGGCCGGCCAGGCCTATTTCGCCAAGCCGCGGGACGACGCGGGCCGCGCTCCGTATGTCAGCCAGACGATGGCCGACATGGCCGGATCCGACCCGCACCTGGTGTTCTCGCGCCGTGTCGACGATGCCGCGGGCCGCTTCGAAGGGGTGGTCGCGGTCGAAGTCGACCCGGCTTATTTCACCAGTGTGTATGACCGCGCCCGCGATGGCGACGCGGGTCTGCTGGCGCTGGCAGGCGACGACGGGGTGGCACGGGCGGTTCGCATCGGCGATACCGTATCGTGGGGGCAGACCGTCAAGCTGCAGGCTCCGGGTGGCGAGGTAACGGAGCCGCATACGCTAGGGATCGACGGGATCCCGCGTTACACCGCTACGCGCAGGCTGCACGGCTTTACCTTGTCGGCCGTGGTCGGCCTGTCGCGCGACGAGCAGATGGACGGCTTCGAGCGGCACCGGGCCAACTACATGACCGCAGCCTTTGGCGGCAGCGCGCTGCTGATCCTCGTGGTCGGACTCGTCAGCGCCTGGTCGTGGCAGCTCGCCAGGGTGCGCAGGCGCGAGCGCCAGGCCCAGGAAACGTATGCCGCCGCCACCGAAGCCAGCCTGGACGCCCTGTTCGTATTGCGCGCCGTGCGCGGAGCAGACGGCGTTGTCGACGGCTTCGTGGTGCGTGAAGCCAACTCGCGCGCGGCCCAGTTCACTGGCGTCGCGCGTGAACAGATGCTGGGCCGGACCCTGAATGAATTGCTGGCGTTTCACCGCATCGACGGGATCCACGATGAACTGCTGAAGGTCGTCAGCGACCATTGCGCCCTGGAGACCGAATGGGAAGCCACCGAAGGGCCGCACGCTGGATGCTGGCTGCAGCGGCAGATCGTGCCGGTCGAGGGCGGGGCGGTGGCCACGGTGCGCGACATCACCAAGAGCAAGCAGGCGGAACAGCGTATTCGCCATATGGCCCTGCACGACGAGCTGACCGGCCTGCCGAACCGCAGCCTGATCCGCGACAGGCTCGACCATGCAATCGGCGCGGCCCGGCAAAACGACGGCCAGGTGATGCTGGCCTTCGTCGACCTGGACGACTTCAAGCTCGTCAACGATGGCCTCGGCCATAGCGCCGGCGATGAGTTGCTCCAGGTAGTGGGCGGCCGCATGCAGTCGTGCCTCGGCCCCGACGACACGCTGGGGCGCCTGGGCGGCGACGAATTCGTGATCCTGGTGCCTGACGTGAGCGAAAGCCAGGAGACGCTGACGGCGATGCTGGAAACCATCCGGCGGGCCGTCAACGAGCCGGTCCTGATCGGAGGCCATGCGGTGCGCGTCAGTTGCAGCATGGGCGTGGTGACCTATCCGCGCGACGGCGCCGATCCGACCACGCTGATGATGAACGCCGACGCTGCGATGTACCGCGCCAAGGACTTGGGCAGCAATAATTTCCAGTTCTACCAGGGAGAAATGAACGCCAGTGTCGAGGAAAAGCTGATCCTGCTGGAGGGGTTGCCCAAGGCGCTCGAAACCACGCTGAGCAATGTGCGCCTGCAGGGCGGCGACGCGCTGTTCGACTGGCCGCACGGCCGCTTCCACCTGCTGTACCAGCCGAAAGTCGATCTGCGCACCGGACGCATTTTCGGTGTCGAGGCGCTGATCCGCTGGCATCATCCCGAGCACGGCCTGGTGTCGCCAGCGCGTTTCATCGGCCTGGCCGAGGACTCGGGCATGATTGTCGAGATCGGCGAATGGGTCGTGCGCACCGCCTGCGCGCAGTCGATGGCGTGGCGCGACGCCGGCCTGGATCCGCTGATCGTATCGGTGAACGTGTCGGCGCGCCAGTTCGAGGAGCGGCACCTCGTCGAGCGCATCGCCGCTGCGTTGGACGATACGGGCTTGCCGGCGTCAGCGCTCGAACTGGAGGTTACCGAGAGCCTGATCATGCGCGACCTGAACCAGGCCATCGAGCGCATGGGCGAGCTCAAGTCGATGGGTGTCTCGCTGTCGATCGATGATTTCGGAACCGGCTATTCGAGCCTGTCCGCCCTGAAGTCGTTCCCGATCAGCACACTCAAGATCGACAAGTCGTTCGTGCGCGATCTGGCCACCAGCTCCGACGACCAGGCAATCGTGCTGGCCGTGATTTCGCTCGGCCACCGGATGGATTTGCGCGTGATCGCCGAGGGCGTCGAGACGCATGAACAGCGTGACTTCCTGCGCATGCACGAGTGCGACGAGATGCAGGGCTACCTGTTCAGCGCACCGGTTCCGCCGGAGCGCATCGCCGAGCTGTTGCATCGGCAGCTCGAGCGGGAGCGTGCGAGCCACGAGGTCGCGCTCGATGCGCCGGTCTGATCAGCGCGGGCCGCTCACCTTCAACGGCAGCGCCGCGCGCGCCGCCACGTTGGCCACCTTGGCTTCCCAGGCCTGCGCATCCGGAAAGTCGCCGCTCTTGCTCCAGCCGCCGCCCAGGTAGTGCACCAACGGCCGGCCCGGGGTCGCGTGGCCGACCAGCAGGGCGTCGTCGCCGAGCATCGCGCTGCGGGTGCGCTGGCCAGGAATCAGCACCGCGCAGGCCGTGTGGCCGTCGGGCGATTTTTCCGGCTGCCAGTAGCTCATCCAGCCGGCGCCGTCGTTCCTGGTCAGGCGGCCATCTCCTTTGGCGTCCTTGCGCTGGGCGATGCCGACGCCGACCTCCAGCGGCGCGCCGCCGCTCGCCGCATAGACGCTCTCGACGCGCGTGAAATTGGAACCGGCGTCGATCGAGAAGCGCTTGGTCTCGGCGACGTGGCGGCCATCCGCGTTCCAGCCGTCGTAGCGCAGCTCGAAGGCGGCGCGCAGCGGGCCGTCGGCGAGCAGCGTCCAGCTGGCGTAGACCGGCGCGGCGAAGGCCTTGCCGCCGGCGAGAATCTCTTCGCCGCCGCAGCCGCGTCCGGTGCCGACGTCGTAATTGTCCAGGCCTTCGCCGTGATCCGTGTGGTACTCGCCGCGCTTGTACCAGAGGTCGACGATTGGAGTGCGCACGCGCTTGACCCAGACGTCGATGCCGCTGCCGACGTGTTCACCCGGCGCCTTGAGGATCGCCGGGCCGTACAGGCGGTGCGCGATGCGGTCGCTCTCCCAGGCGAAGTCGTCGAAGCGCTCGGGCACGTGGCGCGCGTGCACCTTGACGTCGGGCGCGGCCAGCGGCGGCAGCGCGGCGGCCGGGAACAGCAGGAAGCGCCGGCTTTGGTTCGGGCTGAAGTCGGCCTGGAACAGCAGCTTGTCGTCCAGGCGCTGGGTCGGCACGATGCGCGAGGTGTCGGCTTCCATCACGACGACCGGCGCGCGCGGCGCCTCCATCTCGATGGTCTCCTCGGCGCGGTAAAAAGCGCCCGGGTTGGCGACGTCGACCACGCGCGCGGGCGCGCGCGCCTGCACGCCCATGCGAAGCACTTCGCTGCCGGCCAGCAGGAAGGCGCCGACGCCATACACTTCGGTCGAATCTTCGGGAAAGCCGTCCGGCGCCTTGCCGATCGGCTGCACGTGGGTCAGCTTGCCGTCGGCCTGGACGCTCGCCGCCAGCGCCGTCCAGGCCTTGCGCACCACCGGTTCGAAGCTGGCGCGGTCGAGCAGGCCCTGGTTCACGCCCCAGGCCAGCGCATAGGTGAACAGGCCGGTGCCGCTGGTCTCGCGCGCCGGGTAGGCGTTCGGATCGAGCAGGCTGGCGCGCCACAGGCCGTCCGGCTGCTGCAGCGTCGCGACCTTGGCCGCCATCTCGCGGAACTGGGTCTCGAAGCGCGCGCGCGCCGGATGCTTGGCCGGCAGGTACTGCAGCGTGCGCGCCAGGCCGCCCATCACCCAGCCATTGCCGCGCGCCCAGAACACCTTGGCGCCATTGGCTTCCTTCTGGCCGAAGTAAGTCGAGTCGCGGTAGTACAGGTGCTCCTGGCGGTCGTACAGGTAGTCGGAGGTCTGCCACCATTCCTTGATTGCGTAGTCGAGGTAGCGCGCATCGCCCGTGGCCACGCTCATGCGCGTCCAGGCCGGCGGTCCCATGAACAGGGCGTCGCACCACGACCAGCGATCCTGGTTGCCGGGCGCCTTGAAGTCGAGCGTGCCGCTCCTCGGGTTCGCGAGGATCTCGTCGAAGCGGGCGCGCAGCGGCGCGATCATGGCCGGCTCGCGCAGCTGCAGGTAGAGGTCGAGGTAGGTCTGGCCGACCACGTGGTCGTCGGCGTGGTAGGGGCGCTGGCCGGGTTTGAAGCCGTTGCGCCGGCCCATGGCGACCATCGCGTCCCGATACTTGCGCGTGCCGGCCAGGTTGGACAGCGCCATGAAGCCGGCGTCGCCGACGCCCTGGGTCCAGTCGTCGCTCGCGTGGCTGCTCGGGTGGGCGAGCTGCCAGTCGGCCACGCGTTCCATCGTCGCCAGCACCGCGGCCGGCGCCAAGGCATCGGCGCCGGTCGCTGCCGGCGCGGGCATGGCGCTGAAAGCGGCGTTCGTAGCGGCGTTCGTAGCGGCGTTGGTATCGGCGCCGGTGGTGCCGCAGGCGGACAACATGGCAAGGCCCACGAAGAGGGCGGCGGGCAGCACCGGCAAGCGGGCGCTGGATGGCAGGCGGGTCGTCATGGGCATGTCTCGTTATCTTGTTGTGGTACGGGAAAACCGTTCAGAGGATGATACGCGCGTCGAGCCGGGCCGCGGCGCGGGTGGCGGGAAACTTTACAGTCGTGCGGGCTCGTTTGTGACTTGTGCGCATAAGTCGTTGAATACAAAGGGACGTGTCGTGTTGGCATGGCGATTGCTCAGTCAGCTGTGAGACGTCATCGATATGCCGATGACACAAAATATCCGAGGAGACAGCCATGAACTCTACGATGACGAATCGCGCTGAACGCGACAAATCCGGGCGGCGCAAATTGAACAGGTCCGTGTTTCTGGGCCTGTGTCTGCTGGCGCTGACGCCCTTGCTGTTTTATGGGACGGTTGCGCTGTTCTTCTACCAGCGCTAGCCGAGCGACTTTCATTCGCTCTTGCAGCCACCGCTTTCGCCCGCACATCGGTGTCCTGATGGCCGATTGCCTGGAGATCGCGGTGAAAAAACTGTTCTTGCTGGTCTGGCGTATGAGCAAAGTGGATTTGCGCCTGTTGTGGTTCGCGCTGCGGCACGACCAGCGTCCCGGCTGGCTGCTGCCCGCCACCGGCGCGCTGCTGCTCTACGCGCTGGCGCCGTTCAACCTGGCGATCCCGGCCCTGGGCGTGGTCGACGACTTGGTGCTGGTTCCCCTGGCGCTGCACACCCTCCTCAAACTGCTGCCCTTGCCGATCGCCGAAGGATTCGCGCGCAGGCGCGGCGCGCGCCGCTTCGCCTGACCGATCGACATGCCGCCCGGCCCCGCGCGGCGCAGGGCGCGCCTCAGCCGGCGAACATGGTTTCAAGCAGGCCCTGCACGCCAGGGCGCAGCAACACCACTGCGCCGGCGTCCGGATCGTCCTGCCGCCCCGGCGCCGGAATCGAGGTGACCAGCAGGGTGTCGAGGTCCGGCCCGCCGAAGCAGGGCATCGACGGCTTGGCGAAGGGGAGCGGCAGCTCGCGGTCCAATTTGCCGGCCGGGGTGAAGCGCAGCAGGCTGCCGCCGTCGTTGCCGGCGACCCAGTAGCAGCCGTCGGCGTCGACCGTGGCGCCGTCGGGGCGGCCGACGTAAGCGGCCATGTCGACGAACACGCGGCGGTTGCCCGGGATGCCGGCGTCGACGTCGAAATCGTAGGCCCAGACCATGCGCCGGCTCGGATGCGAGTCGGACAGGTACATCGTGCGTCCGTCCGGCGACCAGGCCAGGCCGTTCTGCGTGACCAGCCCGTCCACCAGCGGCGCCGACAGCCCGGCCTCGCGCGAGTAGCTGTACAGCTTGCCGGCCGGGCGCGCGGCCGCCATGTCCAGCCACATCGTGCCGGCCCAGAAGCGGCCCTGGCGATCGGTGCGGCCGTCGTTGAAGCGCATGCCGGGTTCCAGCTCGGGCGGCGTGGCCAGGCCCGTGGCGGCGACGCTGCCGTCATCGTCCAGGTCGAGGGCGAACAGGCCCGTCTCCATGCCGGCGATCAGCCCACCGCGCGCGCGCGGCGCGATGCAGGCGACCATTTCGGCGGCCGTCCAGTGGCGTAGCGCGCCACTGGCATGGTCCAGGCGCCAGATGCGCCGCGCCGGGATGTCGACCCAGTACCAGGCCGCTTCCTGCGCGTGCCACACCGGACTTTCGCCGACCGCGCAGCGCACCTCCAGCAATTCGATGCATGGCTCAGGCATTGACCAGCTCCTCGGGCATGCGGGCCGCCCCCAGGCGGGCCGGCACCAGGATTCTCATGATGGCCCAGGCGACCAGGTAGGCCAGGGCGCAAAAGGCGAACATGATCATGTAGCCGGTCTGGATGTCCCCGAGCGCGCCGTAATGGTCGAACAGCAGGCCGCCGATCTTGGTGACCAGCACGCCGCCGATACCGCCGGCCAGCCCGCCGATGCCGACCACCGAAGCCACGCAATGGCGCGGGAACAGGTCCGAGCTGATCGTCAGCAGGTTGCACGACCAGGCCTGGTGCGCCGACGCGCCGATGCCGATCAGGAGCACCGGCGCCCAGTAGCCGTGTTCGCCCAGCGGCTGCGCCAGCAGCACCAGCAGCGGAAAGAAGGCGATGCGCAGCATGGCTTTCATGCGGCTCTCGAACGCGCCGTGGCCGCGCTTCATGAACGCCGCCGGCCACCAGCCGCCGCCGATGCTGCCGACCATCGTCATGCTGTACAGGACCGCGAGCGGCAGCACCATGTCGGTTGCGGCCATCGCGTACTTGTCGGTCAGGTACTTGGGCAGCCAGAACAGGAAGAACCACCACACGCCGTCGGTCATGAACTTGCCGGCCACGAAGGCCCAGGTCTGGCGCAGGCGCAGCAGCGCCAGCCAGCCGGTGCGCGGCGGCGTGGCCACGGCGGGGGCGTCGTTGCAGTCGCGTGCAGCCTGGCGGCCCGGCGCGGATGACGGCGCGTCGTCGGCGCGGATGTAGTCGAGCTCCGCGCGCGACAGGCGGCGCTGGCGCGCCGGGTCGTCGAAGTACAGGAACCAGAACACGATCCACAGGAAGCCGATCGCGCCGATCCAGACGAACGCCGCGCGCCAGCCCCACAGAGCGGCGATCGGCGGCACGCTCAAGGGCGCCAGGATCGCGCCGATGTTGGCGCCGGAATTGAAGATCCCGACCGCCAGCGAACGCTCGCGCCTGGGGAAGTACTCGGCGCTGGCGCGGATCGCGGCCGGGAAGTTGCCGGCCTCGCCGATCGCCAGGATCGAACGCGCGGCGATGAAGCCGAGCACCGAGGCCGAGGCCGTGCCCAGTCCGAGCGGCGACAGCAGCGCCTTCAGGGCGTCGCCGAATTCGAGCGAATACGCGTGCAGCACGGCGCCAAGCGACCACACGCTGATCGCCAGCGCGTACGCCAGCTTGGTGCCGAGCCGGTCGACGATGCGCCCGGCGAACAGCAGCGCGATCGCATACACGAACTGGAAGGCGGCGGCGATGTCGGCGTAGTCGCTGTTGGACCAGCCGAAGGACTTGGACAGTGAGGGCGCGAGCAGGCTCAGGACCTGGCGGTCCAGGTAGTTGACGGTGGTGGCGAAGAACAGCAAGGCGCAGATGGCCCAGCGGTAGTTGCCGATGCGGTGGCGGTTCATGGTCAGGCCTTTGATTGTGTTGTGCTGACGATGCGGGCCGGCGTCTCCGTTGCCGGCCCGTTTGATCCACGGGACAGGCAGCCGCTTACTGCGCGCCCTGGGCGACGATCAGCTTGTGCAGCATGTCGCATTCCTCCGGCGTCAGGTCGGTCAGCGGCGCGCGCACCGGACCGCCGTCGTGGCCGACCAGGCGCGCGCCGGCCTTGACGATGCTGACCGCGTAGCCCGGCTTGCGGTTGCGGATCTCCAGGTAGGGCAAGAAGAATTCGTCCAGCATGCGGTTCTGGGCGGCGTGGTCGTCGGCGGCGATGGCCTGGTAGAACTGCATCGCCAGCCTGGGCAGGAAGTTGAACACGGCCGACGAGTACACCGGCACGCCCAGCGCCTTGTAGGCCGCGGCATACACTTCGGCGGTCGGCAGGCCGCCCAGGTAGCTGAAGCGGTCGCCCATGCGGCGCCAGATCTGCATCATCAGTTCGATGTCGCCCAGGCCGTCCTTGAAGCCGATCAGGTTGGGGCAGCGGTCGGCCAGGATCGCCAGCGAGGCAGGCGTCAAGCGGCACTGCGCGCGGTTGTACACGACCACGCCGATCTCGACCGACTTGCAGACGGCTTCGACGTGCGCGATCAGGCCGTCCTGGCCGGCCTCGGTCAGGTAGTGCGGCAGCAGCAGGATGCCCTTGGCGCCGAGGCGCTGGGCTTCCCGGGCGAAGGCGATCGCGCTGCGGGTCGGGCCGCCGGCGCCGGCCAGGATCGCCACCTTGCCGGCGCAGGTGTCGACCGCCGTCTTGATCACCTGCGAGTACTCGTCATGCGTCAGCGAGAAGAACTCGCCGGTGCCGCCGGCGGCGAACAGCGCGGTCGCGCCGTACGGGGCCAGCCATTCGAGGCGCTCGGCATAGGTGTCCGGGCGGAAGTCGCCGTTCGCGTCGAAGTCGGTGATCGGGAAGGACAGCAGGCCATGCGACAGGGTTTGCTTGAGTTCTTGCGGATTCATTGGAGGGCTCCAGGGATGAGGATGCGGCAATGTATGACTGATGTTGTCAGTCATCGTACGACCGCTTTCATGAAACCGCAAGAAAAAACTGGCCCTCAGTCCGCGCCGTCCTGCAGGCGTTGTTGCGCGTCGCGCAGGCGCTCGCGGCTGTTGGACAAATGGGTGCGCATCGCCGCGCGCGCCGCTTCCGGGTCCTGGCGCAGGATGGCGCGGTAGATGTCTTCGTGTTCGCGGTTCACGCGTTCCAGGTAGTCGGCCGGCTTGTCGGCGCCCAGCTCGGGCGTGTTCAGGCGCGCACGCGGGATGATCGCGTTGCCGAGCTGGCCCAGCAGGTCGACGAAATAGCGGTTGCAGGTCGATTCGGCGATCAGGCGGTGGAAGCGCACGTCGGCATCGACGAAGCTGCGCCCGGTGCGCAGCGCGCGCTGCATCTCGCCCAGCGCCTCGCCCAGTTGCGTGGCCTGCTCCTCGCTGCGGCGCGACGCCGCCAGCCAGGCCGCCTCGGTCTCCATGCTGATGCGCAGCTCGAGGATGGCGAGCACGTCGCGCACCGTGACCACGCTGTCGGCGCCGATGCCCAGGCTGGGCTGGGGCGGGGTGAGCACGAAGGTGCCGATGCCGTGGCGGGTCTCGGCCAGGCCGCCGGCCTGCAGCTGCGAGATCGCTTCGCGCACCACGGTGCGGCTGACGCCGTACTCCTCCATGATCGCGGCTTCCGGCGGCAGCTTGTCGCCCGGCTTGTATTCGCCGGCGCGGATACGGCCGCTGAGCGCTTCGACCACGCCTTGCGCGAGGTTGCGGGGTTTCTTGCGGACCTGAGGCAGGAGGGTGGCTGGAGTGGTCATGCCTCTCATTATAACGACGGCGTGTACACTCCGTTGTCATTTTGAGTGGCCCGGCCTATACTAAATGGGTCTTGTAAGACATCGTACAACTAAGGTTGGCCTGCCCGCCAACGTGGAGACAGCATTGGACAAGCAAGCTGCAGCAAACCCCGCCGGCGCCCCGGTCGTGCGCGCGATGCGCGTCGTGCCCGTCGCCGGCCAGGACAGCATGCTGCTGAACCTGAGCGGCGCGCACGGCCCCTGGTTCACGCGCAACGTCGTCATCGTTACCGACAGCGCCGGGCGCACCGGCCTGGGCGAAGTGCCGGGCGGCGAGGCGATCCGCAAGACGCTCGAAGACGCATGTGAACTCGTGGTCGGCAAGACCATCGGCGATTACAACGCCATCCTGAACGCGATGCGCAGCCGCTTCGCCGACCGCGACGCCGGCGGGCGCGGCCTGCAGACCTTCGACCTGCGCACCACGATCCACGCGGTGACGGCGGTGGAGTCGGCGCTGCTCGACCTGCTCGGCCAGTTCATGGACGTGCCGGTGGCGGCGCTGTTGGGGGAAGGCCAGCAGCGCGACGCGGTCGAGATGCTGGGCTACCTGTTCTACATCGGCGAGCGCGCCAGGACCACGCTGCCGTACCGAGGCGACGCCGACGCCGAGGACGCATGGCTGCGCCTGCGCGACCAGGCCGCGCTCACGCCCGAGGCCGTGGTGCGCCTGGCCGAAGCGGCGCACGCGCGCTACGGCTTCAACGACTTCAAGCTCAAGGGCGGCGTGTTCAGCGCGGATGCGGAGATGGACGCGGTGCTGGCCCTGCACGAGCGCTTCCCGCACGCGCGCGTGACGCTCGACCCGAACGGCGCCTGGTCGCTGGCGGAGGCCGTGCGCGTATGCCGCGACAAGCACGGCATCCTGGCCTATGCCGAAGACCCGTGCGGCGCCGAGAACGGTTTTTCGGGGCGCGAGGTGATGGCTGAATTCCGCCGCGCCACCGGCTTGCCGACCGCGACCAACATGATCGCCACCGACTGGCGCCAGATGGCCCATTCGATCCAGCTGCAATCGGTCGACATCCCGCTGGCCGACCCGCACTTCTGGACCATGCAGGGTTCGGTGCGGGTGGCCCAGCTGTGCCAGATGTTCGGCCTGACCTGGGGCTCGCACTCGAACAACCACTTCGACATCTCGCTGGCCATGTTCACCCACGTCGGCGCCGCCGCGCCGGGCAAGGTCACCGCGATCGATACCCACTGGATCTGGCAGGACGGCCAGCGCCTGACGCGCGAACCGTTGAAGATCGAGGGTGGCATGGTCCGCGTGCCCGACAAACCCGGCCTGGGCATCGAGCTGGACGAGGCGGAGCTCGAGAAGGCGCACCAGGCGTACCGGAACATGGGCCTGGGCACGCGCGACGATGCGGTCGCGATGCAGTTCCTGATCCCGGGCTGGACCTTCGACAACAAGCGGCCGTGCCTGGTGCGCTGAGCCGGCGCGGTAGAGAGATACGACGATGACCAAACCGTTCAAACGCATCCTGTTCACTGGCGCCGCCGGCAACCTGGGCCGCCGCCTGCGCGCGCGCCTGCACGAATTCGCCGACGTGGTGCGGCTGTCCGACATCGGGGACATCGGCCCCCTGGCCGCGCACGAGGAGTTCGTCCGGTGCGACCTGGCCGAGCGCGACGCCGTGCTGCGCATGTGCGACGGCGTCGACGCCATCCTGCACTTCGGCGGCATCTCGACCGAGGAAGAGTTCGCGCCGATCATGCAGGCCAACATCCTCGGCGTCGTCAATTTGTACGAGGCGGTGCACAAGCTCGGTGTCCGGCGCGTGATCTTCGCCAGCACCAACCACACGATGGGCATGTACAAGTCGACCGACCTGGTCGACGCGACGATGCCGACCCGGCCCGACGGCTACTACGGATTGTCGAAGGTGTTCGGCGAACAGGTGTCGCGCTACTACTGGGACCGTTTCGGCGTCGAGACCGTGTGCATCCGCATCGGCTATTGCTGGCCCGAGGCGACCAATTACCGCCAGATGTGCACCTGGCTCAGCCTGGACGACCTGGTGCAGCTGCTGCACCGCTCGCTCACCACGCCGCGCGTGGGCCACACGATCACCTTCGGCATCTCGGACAACCCGGGCAAGTGGTGGGACGACCGCCACGCGGCATTCCTGTGCTACCGGCCGAAGGACAGCTCGGCCCAGTTCGCGCACAAGCTGCCGGCGGCGATGAGCTTCCCGCCGGCCGACGACATCACGACCTTCTTCCAGGGTGGGGTGTTCCTCAACAACGGGCCGAAATACAAGCCCTGAGACAAACACTGACGTTCGGCCGTTCAGTTGTCCAGCGTGAACTCGGTGAACGACGGCCCGGCCGGCTCCTGCGCCATGGCCGGTGGCGGCTCTTCCTGCCTGGCCAGGCTGTCCGGCCCGTTGTTGATCAGCCAGAGCAGGTTGGTGGCCGAATCGGCGTTGGCCAGCGCTTCCTCCTGCGTGACCAGCCCGGCCTGCACCAGCTCGAGCAGCGCCTTTTCGAAACTTTGCGAACCCGGCGAGAGGCTCTTGTCCATCGCGTCCTTGATCTGGCCGATGTCTCCCTTTTCGATCAGGTCGGCGATGTAGCGCGTGTTGACCATGATCTCGACCGCGGCCTGGCGCGGTCCGCCGCCCTTGGCGCGCACCAGGCGCTGCGAGACGATCGCCTTGACCGCGGACGAGAGGTCCTGCAGCAGCGCCGGACGGTTCTCGATCGGGTAAAAGCTGATGATGCGGTTCAGCGCGTTGTAGCTGTTGTTGGCGTGCAGCGTGGCCAGCACCAGGTGGCCGGACTGGGCATAGGCCAGCGCCGCGGCCATGGTCTCCTTGTCGCGGATTTCGCCGATCAGGATGCAGTCCGGCGCCTGGCGCATCGAATTTTTCAGCGCGACCTCGAAGCTGGCGGCGTCGCTGCCGATTTCGCGCTGGTTGACGATCGCCTTCTTGTTCTTGAACAGGTATTCGATCGGGTCTTCCAGCGTCAGGATGTGGCCGGGGCGCTGTTCGTTGCGGTGGTCCAGCATCGAGGCGATCGTGGTCGACTTGCCCGAGCCGGTGGCGCCGACGACCAGCAGCAGGCCGCGCTTTTCCATGATCAGTTCGGACAGCACCGGGGGCAGGCCCAGTTCGCCCAGCGGCGGGATCGTCGCCGGCACGAAGCGGAACACCGCCGAGATGGTGCCGCGCTGGCGGAACGCGGACAAACGGAAGCGGCCGAGATTCGGGACCGAAAGTCCCATGTTGAGTTCGTTCTCGCGCTGGAGCTCGGTCATCTGCCCGGGCGTCGCGATCTCGGACAGCAGCGACTCGATGTTTTCCGGCTCGAGCTTGTGCTGGTTGATCGGGATCAGGTTCCCATTGATCTTGATATGCACCGGGGAATTGACCGCGAAGAACATGTCTGACGCGTTCTTTTCCTTCATCAATTGGAACAGGCGTTCCATGGCCATGGCTTCTCTCCCTTGCTGCGCGGTAATTTTAGCGTTCGGGGGATTCTACCTTGCGGCCGATGCCAGCGGGTGCCGGTGTTGCTTGTCGGGCGGGGCCGCCGAGGCCGGCGTACCCGCCCAACAACATCGCTTACACGCCGCGCAGCAGCTCGTTGATGCCGGTCTTCGAGCGCGTCTGCGCATCCACGCGCTTGACGATCACGGCGCAGTACAGGCTGTACTTGCCGTCGGCGGAGGGCAGCGAGCCCGACACGACCACCGAGCCCGACGGCACGCGGCCGTAGGTGACTTCGCCGGTTTCGCGGTTGTAGATCTTGGTCGACTGGCCGATGTACACGCCCATGGAAATGACCGAGTTCTCTTCGACGATCACGCCTTCGACGATCTCCGAGCGCGCGCCGATGAAGCAGTTGTCTTCGATGATGGTCGGGTTGGCCTGCATTGGCTCGAGCACGCCGCCGATGCCGACGCCGCCCGACAGGTGCACGTTCTTGCCGATCTGGGCGCAGGAGCCGACGGTGGCCCAGGTGTCGACCATGGTGCCTTCGTCGACGTAGGCGCCGATGTTCACGTAGGACGGCATCAGGACCACGTTCCTGGCGATGAAGGAGCCGCGCCGCGCGACCGCCGGCGGCACCACGCGGAAGCCGCCCTTGGCGAAATCTTCCGGGGTGTAGTTGGCGAACTTGGTCGGCACCTTGTCGTAGAACTGCACGTCGCCCGAAGCGATCGGCACGTTGTTCTCCAGGCGGAACGACAGCAGGACGGCTTTCTTGATCCACTGGTTGACGACCCAGCTGCCGCTGTCCTTCTGGGCGACGCGCAGGCTGCCGTCGTCGAGGCCGGCCAGGACGTGGGCGACGGCGTCGCGCACTTCGGCGGAAGCGCTGGACGGGCTGATCTCGGCACGCTGTTCCCACGCGGTGTCGATGATGGTCTGGAGTTGTTGAGTCATGATATGTCTACGTTTCAGGGTTGGATCGATGGGATGCGGATGCGGCGTCTTCTGGCGCGGACGCTCTCAGTTGCGTTTCAGGTCCGTGCAGAATTCGACGATGCGGTTGGCCGCTTCCAGGCCTTCGTCGACCTCGGCGACCAGCGCCATGCGGATGCGGTCGCGGCCCGGGTTGGTGCCGTGCGCGTCGCGCGCGAGGTAGCTGCCGGGGAGGACCGTGACATTATATTCGGCGTACAGGCCCTTGGCGAACTCGGTGTCCGACAGGCCGGTACGGCGCACGTCGGCCCACAGGTAAAAGCCGGCGTCGGGCAGCTCGACGTCCATCACGCCCTTGAGCAGCGGGGTGATCAGGTTGAACTTCTCCCTGTACAGGTTGCGGTTCTCCTGCACGTGGGCCTCGTCGTTCCAGGCGGCGATCGAGGCGGCCTGGATCACCGGCGACATGGCGCCGCCGCTGTAGGTGCGGTACAGCAGGAATTTCTTGAGCACGTCCGGGTCGCCGGCGACGAAGCCCGAGCGCATGCCCGGCACGTTCGAGCGCTTCGACAGGCTGGAAAACACGACCAGGTTGGCGTAGGGGCGTGGACCGGCGCTGCGGCCGAGCTGGTGCGCTGCTTCCAGCGCGCCCAGCGGCGCTTCGGCGCCGAAGTAGATCTCGGAATAGCACTCGTCGGCGGCGATCACGAAACCGTAGCGGTCGGACAGCGCGAACAGTTCCTTCCAGTCCTCGAGCGAGAGCACGGCGCCGGTCGGGTTGCCCGGCGAGCACAGATACAGCAGCTGCACGCGTTCCCACACGTCCGCCGGCACCGAGGAATAATCGCAGGCGAAGTTGCGCGACGGCTGCGAGTTCACGAAGTACGGCTCGGCGCCGGCCAGGTAGGCTGCGCCTTCGTAGATCTGGTAGAACGGGTTCGGGCTGAGCACCAGCGCGCCCGGGCGGCTGGAATCGATCACGCAATGGGCGATCGCGAACAGCGCCTCGCGCGAGCCGTTCACCGGCAGCACCATCGTGGCCGCATCGAGCGGCGGCACGCCGTAGCGGCGCTCCAGCCAGCCGGCGATCGCCGCCCGCAGCGGATCGCCGCCATGGGTGCTGGGATAGTTCGCCAGGCCGGCCACGGCATGCGTCAGCGCCTTCTGGATGAAGGCCGGGGTCGGGTGCTTCGGCTCGCCGATGCCAAGGCTGATGTGGGTATGGTCGGGATTGGGCGTGACGCCGGCAAACAGCTGGCGCAGCTTTTCGAACGGGTAGGGGTGCAGTCTGTCGAGATGTGGATTCACGGCGGGTCCGGGCTGGTCGAGATGCGAAAGAACGTCAGAAGAACGTCAATTATAGCCATGCCGGGCGGTTGCTGCCGCCTTGGCCAATCCGGCCCGGCCGCGGGTCGGACGGGACGATCAGTGCAGCGCCGCGTTCTTGACCGCATCCCAGGCGGTGCCGACGCGCGCGGTCTCGACGCGGTTGCGTCCGGCCGCCTTGGCCGCGTACATGGCGCGGTCGGCGCACACGAACAGGTTGTCGATCTCGTCGAGCTGGGTCGGGACGATGGTCGCCACGCCGACCGAGACCGTGATCCAGGGCGAGGTCGGCGAGCGCGGGTTCGGCACCTCGAGCGCCTCGATCGCGGCGCGGATCGTCTCGGCCAGGCGCGCCGCATGCTCGAGCGGCGTCTCGCCGAACAGCAGCACGAACTCCTCGCCGCCGTAGCGCGCCGCCAGGTCGGTCGGGCGCGCCGCGTGGCCGGCCAGCGCCTGCGCCACCTGTTGCAGGCAGGCGTCGCCGGCGGCGTGGCCGAGGGTGTCGTTGTACAGCTTGAAGTGGTCGACGTCCAGCACCACCAGCGACAGCGGCTGGGCGTTGCGCATCGCGCGCTGCCATTCGCGCTCGAGGAAGCCGTCGAAGTGGCGCCGGTTGGCGATCTTGGTCAGCGGGTCGAGCAGGGCGGCGCGCTGCAGCGCGTCCTCGGACTGCTTGTGATGGGTGATGTCGTGCAGCAGGGCGACGAACAGGCCGTCGTCGGCGTGCATCGGCGTCATCGTGAGGTCCATCGCGCGCAGGCCGCCGTCGCGCTGGCGGATCAGGACTTCGCGCGTACCGTGACCGCCCAGCTCCTCGATGCCGATGGGGACGTCGGCGCCATCCTCGAGCGACAGCAGGTCGGACAACAGGCGCCCGACCAGCTGTTCCGGCGCATGGCCGAGGTAGCGGTCGCAGGCCGGGTTGGCGTACTGGATGCGCCCGCTGCGCTCGACGATCAGCAGGCCCTGGTCCATGCTGTTGACGATCATGCGCAGGCGGTCGGCCTGTTCGCGCTGGGTGCGGGTGCCGTTGGACAGGCGCAGCTGGGCGCGCACGCGCGCGCAGACTTCTTCCATGCGCAGCGGCTTGGGAATGTAGTCGGCCGCGCCGATGTCGAAGCCGGCCACGATGTCGTCGGTCTCGCCGCGCGCACTCATGAAGATCACCGGGATGCGCGCGGTGGCGGGGTGGGCCTTCAGGCGGCGGCAGGCTTCCAGGCCGTCAATGCCGGGCATGACGACGTCGAGCAGGATCAGGTCGGGCTTGACGCGCTGGGCGATGTCGACGGCGCGTTCGCCGGAGGTCGCAACGAAGGTCTGGTAGCCTTGCCGGACCATCATCGAACGCAGTACGCCCAGATTGTCCGGTGCGTCGTCGACGATCAGGATGGCAGGTCGCCGCGAGGCGACGGACAGCGCGTTCAGGAGGTTGGTCATTCGGTAACTCGGGGCCGTACAATGAGTAAGCGAACAAGATGATACACCTCAGAACCGTGCCGGCGCGCAATTAATTACTTTGTGAACAGAAAACGTTGTGACGCGGATGCAACTTGCATTTGTCGACTGCGTTCGACAAATGTTGGCGCTGGAGGAAGACGCTGTGGAAGGGCGGTGGCGAGGCGATGCGGGAGGGCGGTCCGGCCAGGGTGATGCCGCTGACCGGACGCGATGATACGGGACGGGCGGCGCGGACCGGTCGGCCCGCGCGCGGGAATTACAGCTGGTCCTTGATCAGCTTGCCGAGCACCGCGATGCCTTCGCGGATGCGTTCCGGCGGCACGGTCACGAACGACAGGCGCAGCGTGTTGATGGCCGGTTCGTTGGCGTAGAACGGCGCGCCCGGCACGAAGGCGACGCGCGCGGCGATCGCCTGGTCGAGCAGGGCTTGCGCATCCATGTGCTTGGGCAGGTTGACCCAGATGAACATGCCGCCTTCCGGACGGGTCCAGGTCACGCCTTCCGGGAAATGCTCGTCCAGCGCGTCCAGCATCGCCTGGCACTGGTTGGCGTACAGCGTGCGGATGGTCGGGATGTGGCGCTGCAGGAAGCCGTCCTTGACGACTTCATGCACGACCATCTGGGTCAGCTGCGCGGTGTGCAGGTCGGCGGCCTGCTTGGCCAGCTCGAGGCGGCGCACCAGCGGCAGCGGGGCGCACACGTAGCCCAGGCGGATGCCCGGGGTCAGCACTTTCGAGAACGAACCCATGTAGATCACGCCGTCCGGGTTCATGTTCAGCATGCGCGGCATCGGCTCGCCCTTGTACGACAGCGCGCCGTACGGATCGTCCTCGATCAGCGGCAGGCCCAGGCGCGCGCAGGTCTCGACCAGTTCGCGGCGGCGCTCGAGCGACAGTGAGCGGCCGGTCGGGTTCTGGAAGTTCGGCAGCGCGTACAGCAGGCGCGCGCCCTTGGCCACGGCCTCCAGCGAGGACGGCACCAGGCCGTGGTCGTCGGTCTCGACCGACTTGAATTCGGGACGGTAGACCGAGAACGCCTGGAGCGCGCCCAGGTAGCTCGGGGTCTCGACCAGCACGCGGCTGCCTTCGTCGATCATGACCTTGCCGAGCAGGTCGAGCGCCTGCTGCGAGCCGGACACCATCAGGATCTGCTCGGGCAGGATCTTGCAATCCGGGGTGGACAGGGAATCCGCAATCCATTCGCGCAGCGGCGCGTAGCCGTCGGTCGGACCGTACTGCAGGGCCTGCTTACCGGCCTCACTCAGCACCTTGTCGTAGGCGGCCTTCATGACGTCGACCGGGAAGGTGGCCGGGGAAGGCAGGCCGCCGGCAAAGGAGGTGATCTCCGGGCGCTGGGTGATTTTCAGGATTTCGCGGATCGCCGAGCTTTGCAGCTGCTGCGCGCGTTCCGAAAACTGCCACTGGATGGGATTGGGATTTTCGATTTTCATTACAAGTCTCACAGGAAGGACGGCGTGGTGCGTCGGCCATTATAAGGCAGCTGGATGAGCCGCTTGACGAAAAGGCGCGCTTTGTGGACCCGCCTTCGGAATATCTTGACTATTAATATAGTACCGGGGGATGCGAAAACCGTCGCGAGCGGCGGCAGTTTCGCTCGAGAAGCGCAGCCGTACTTATGGTACGGCGAGCATCGCAGAGCGAAAATGCAACGCGCAGCAGGTTTGCGCGCCCCCTTCAGACCTCGACGATCATCTCGATCTCGACGCAGGCGCCGCGCGGGAGCGCCGCCACGCCGAAGGCCGAACGCGCGTGCTTGCCGGCGTCGCCGAACACTTCGCCCAGCAGTTCCGAGCAGCCGTTGGTGACCAGGTGCTGGTCGTTGTAGTCCGGGATCGAGGCGACCAGGCTCATCACCTTGACGATGCGCTTGACGCGGGTCAGGTCGCCGCCGACCGCTTCCTGCAGCGTGCCGATCAGGTCGATGGCGACGTCGCGCGCAGCCGACTGGCCCTCGGCCGTGGTCTTGTCCTTGCCCAGGATGCCGCCGTTGATCGAGCCGTCGGCGTTCTTGGCGATGTGGCCGGAGATGAAGACCAGGTTGCCGGTCTGCACGTACATGACGTAGGCGGCCGCCGGGGTTGCCGGCGCGGCCAGGGTGATGTTCAGTTCTTTGAGTTTGTCGTAGACGGACATGGAATCCCCAGGGATGCGTGAAAGGAAAGCCGGTATTGTACGACTTGCCAGCCGCGCTGCCCACTGCGCCGGCCTGGAGGCGCCGGCGCGGTCCGATTCAAGTCCGCAAGGCCATGCCCGCATCGTCAAGCCACCCGCGCGCGCGTATGCGTACGCGCAGCACGGCGCCGGCCGGCCGCCACCACGGCCAGCCCGGCGGCGAGCATCGCTCCGGTGGGCGGTTCCGGCACCGGCGACAGCAGCACCGACGAACAGCTGCCGCCCAGGCAGGCGGTGCCGAGGATCTGGCCGGCTTCGTTGATGTCGTAGGCATCCGTCAGCTGCCAGCCGCCGCCCAGGCTGATCAAGCCGTTCAGGTCGACCAGCACGCCGCCCTGGTACAGGAAGGCGTGCAGCGTGCTGCCGTCGGCCAGGTAAGAGTTGCCGACGACGGCGCCCAGGTTGTTGATGCCGAGCGCCTCGGCCTGGAGCCCGCCGAGCGAGCCCAGGTCGAGCAGGCTGCCGCCACGGTACAGAAAAGCGTGCCGGGCGGCGTCGCCGGTCAGCTGCGACCAGCCGACCACGTCGCCGTCATCGTTCAGGGCGCTGCCTTCGCTGCTGGTGCCGCCCAGCGTGCCCAGGTCCTGCAGGCTGCCGCCCTGGTAATAGAAAGCATGGGTCGGCTGGTTCAGCGCCGGACCGTTGAGCGAGGCATAGCCGGTGGCGGCGTCGTGGTTGTTCAAGCCGGTGAGCACGCTGTAGTCGCCACCGAAAGTGCCGATGGTCTGGAAGCCGCCGCCGGCGTAGACGAAGCCGCGCAAGCCTTCGCCGACCGGCGGCAGGGCGGTGCCGCCGACCGCGCCGCCATTGTTGATGGCCGGTGCGTAGGAATTCGGGTAATCCACCGGCAGCAGGGCGCCGATATTGGTCAGCGTGCCGCCGCGGTAGGCATAGGCACTGCCGCCGAATTGCGGGCCGAGGCTGCCGGCCACGTCGCCGGCGTTGTTGATGACCAGGCCGGTGCCCGGCCCCAGGGCGCCGGCCAGGCTGGACAGCGTGCCGCCGGCGTAGATGGCCGCAGCGCCGCCCGCGCTGCCGACCACCTGGCCGGCATCGTTGATGGCCGAGGCGTCGAAGCCGGCCGGCAGGAAGCTGAGCGCGTAAAGCGGATCGGCGTGGGCGCTCGATGCGCCGGCCAGCAGGCAAGCCGCTGCGGCGGCAGCCACGGCGGTCATACGCGTACGCGAAATCATATCGGTCCTCCGGAGTGGGTGGGAGTCCCGATGATTACCCGGAATGAGTAGGCAACATCTGCGCGCGCTCAGCTTGATGCAAGATGGTTGAGATCAGGGCGCATCGACCTGGCTGCGCAACTGTTGCTCGCGCGCGCGCAGGTCGGGCGTGAACGCCTCGCCGAAATCGTCGCCCGAAAACAGTTGGCGGATTTCGATCTCGGCCGCGCCTTTTTCGAACGGATGCGGGCAGCGCTGCATCCAGTCGATCGCTTCGTCGAGCGTGGCGACGTCGATCACCCAGAACCCGGCCATCAGCGCGCCCGCATCGTCGAAGGGGCCGCGCGCCATGCTGCGCTCGTCGCCGTCGCCGTCGCCGTCGATGCGGATGCGCGCGCCCCGGGCGCTCGGGAACAGGCCCTCGGCCGCGCGCAGGATGCCGGCCTGGGCCATCTCTTCGTTGAAGCGCGTCATGGCGGCGATCAGCGCTTCGCCCGGCATGGCGCCGGCCTCGTACTCGGCATTGCCTTTTAATATGACGATGAATTTCATGGTTGTCCTCCCGCCATGGCGGCCATGGCTTGCTGCATCTCGTCGATGGAAACTTCGCGCTGGCGCATGGCGATCGACCAGCGGTGCCCGAACGGATCCTGCACCTGGCCGTAGCGGTCGCCCCAGAAGGCGTCGGCCAGCGGCATGGTTGGCGCGGCGCCGGCGGCGATGGCCTGGTCCCAGGCCGCGTCGGCGTCGGGCACGTACAGGTGCAGGTAGACCGGCGTGCCCTGCAGCGCGAGCGGATCGCGCGAACCGTATTCGGGAAAATGGTCGGCCAGCATGATGCGCGCATCGCCGATGCGGATTTCGGCATGCGCGATACGGCCGTCGGGCGTGGCCATGCGGCCGAGTTCGACCGCCCCGAACGCTTGCGTATAAAACGCGATGGCCTGGGCGGCGCCGGCGCAGACCAGGTGCGGGGTGACGCTGTGATAGCCCTCGGGAATCGGATGCACCGAGGACCGGGATGCTTGTTGCATGCTGTGTCTCCTTGGGTGTGGTGGGGTTGGACAGCGAGGCATGAACGGCGACTGCCGCAACGATACCGTATGTCGACCTGTATCAAATGTCGAGCAGATTTTGTCAATACGCATCCTAGCAAAGCATTGCTTATCAAAAAGACCTCTTGAAATCTTTTACCCAGTCCCAATATCGGCCCGGTCTGTTCAACCAACCTTCATTCCACGAGGACAAAAGATGGCTGTCGCCGAAAAAGAAACCCTTGGCTTCCAAGCAGAAGTAAAACAGCTGCTGCAACTGATGATTCACTCCTTGTACTCGAACAAGGAAATCTTCCTGCGCGAACTGATCTCGAACGCGTCCGACGCGGCCGACAAGCTGCGCTTCGAAGCGATCAACAACGACGCCCTGTACGGCGACGACCACGAACTCAAGATCAAGGTCGCGTTCGACAAGGCGGCCAACACCGTCACCATCTCCGACAACGGCATCGGCATGAGCCGCGACGAGGTGATCTCGCACCTGGGCACGATCGCCAAGTCGGGCACCAAGGAATTCTTCGGCAAGCTGTCGGGCGATCAGCAGGCCGACGCCGCGCTGATCGGCCAGTTCGGCGTGGGCTTCTACTCGGCCTTCATCGTCGCCGACCGCGTCACCGTCGAGACCCGCCGCGCCGGCGCGCCGGCCAGCGAAGGCGTGCGCTGGGAGTCGGGCGGCGAGGGCGACTACACCGTCGAGGCGATCGACAAGCCGACCCGCGGCACCGACATCATCCTGCACCTGCGCGAAGGCGAGGACGAGCTGCTCTCCAGCTGGAAGCTCAAGTCCATCATCCGCAAGTACTCGGACCATATCTCGCTGCCGATCGTGATGCAGAAGGAAGAGTGGGACGCCGAGAAGAACGAAAACGTCGTGAAGGACGAATTCGAGACGGTCAACCAGGCCAGCGCGCTGTGGGCCCGCTCCAAATCCGACATCACCCCGGAACAGTACGAAGAGTTCTACAAGCACATCTCGCACGACTTCCAGGCGCCGCTGACCTATACCCACAACCGCGTCGAAGGCCGCAGCGAATACACCCAGCTGCTGTACATCCCGAGCGCCGCGCCGTTCGACCTGTGGGACCGCAACAAGCGCGGCGGCATCAAGCTGTATGTCAAGCGTGTATTCATCATGGACGACGCCGAGCAGCTGATGCCGGTCTACCTGCGCTTCGTGAAAGGCGTGATCGACTCGAGCGACCTGCCGCTGAACGTCTCGCGCGAGATCCTGCAGGAATCGCGCGACGTGCGCGTGATCCGCGAAGGCTCGACCAAGCGCGTGCTGTCGATGCTGGAAGAATTGGCCAACTCGGACGAGCAGGCCGAAAAAGACAAGTACGTCACCTTCTGGAAGGAATTCGGCCAGGTGCTCAAGGAAGGCATCGGCGAGGATTCGACCAACAAGGAGCGCATCGCCAAGCTGCTGCGTTTCGCCTCGACCCACGGCGATTCGGCCGAGCAGACTGTCTCGTTCGCCGACTACGTGGCGCGCATGAAGGAAGGCCAGGACAAGATCTATTACGTCACGGCCGACAGCTACACCGCAGCCAAGAACAGCCCGCACCTGGAAATCTTCCGCAAGAAGGGCGTCGAAGTGCTGCTGCTGACCGACCGCGTCGACGAGTGGATGCTGTCCTTCCTGAACGACTTCGACGGCAAGGAACTGGTCTCGGTGGCCAAGGGCGGCCTCGACCTGGGCAAGCTCGAAGACGAAGCCGAGAAAAAGGAACACGAAGAGACCGAAACGCAGTACAAGGACCTGGTCGAGCAGATGAAGGGCGCGCTGGCGGATAAAGCCAAGGACGTGCGCGTGACCTTCCGCCTGACCGACTCGCCGGCCTGCCTGGTGGCGGACGAGAACGAGCTGTCGGCCAACCTGGTGCGCATGCTCAAGGCCGCCGGCCAGAGCGCGCCGGACAGCAAGCCGATCCTCGAGATCAACCCGAACCACCCGCTGGTGACGCGCCTGAAGTACGAAGACGCCAACAGCGGCCGTTTCGCCGACTGGGCCAACATCCTGTTCGACCAGGCCATGCTGGCCGAGGGCGGCAGCCTGGCCGACCCGGCGGCCTTCGTCAAGCGCATGAACGAGATGCTGCTGGCGACTGCCAGGTAAGCGCAAAGCGCCCATGAAAACGGCCGGTGCAGCGATGCCCGGCCGTTTTTTCATGCGCGCGCACATAGGAAGATGCTGTCCTCGCAACAGGATTATTTCCGATGCCGGGCCTGTCTCGATTTAAAGTGTACAATTGACGTGCGGCAATTTTAGGGGCCACCCCATGTCCATCACAGTCACCAGCATGACCAACACGGCGTCCTCGATCTATGCATTGAGCGGCGCCGCCACGTCCACCGGCGCCGCCGGCGGCGCGGCATCGAGCAGCGCCACCTCGGCGGGCGGCGCGGCCGGCAGCGCGGCGTACGCGTCGCAGGCGGCGATCGTCGCCACGCTGGGTGGCGGCAGCAGCCCGCTGCAGGTGTATGACGGAAGCGGCTTGTTGAGCCAGATCCGCCAGATCCAGGCGGCGGGCGACGCCGCCGCGGCGGCTTATGCGTCGGCTTCTTCGTCCGCGGCTTCGTCGGCGACATCATCTCCAACGTCGGCAACGTCGGCAACCGGCACGGCCGGCGGTTCGAGCGCGGACGGCAGCGCCGCATCGAGCGGCAGCACGGCCTCCACGCCGTCGGCCAGCGCGCCCACCACCGGCACCGACGTCACCGCCAACTGGGCCAGCATCCTCAAGACGCGCCCGGAACTGACCGGCGTGGCGGTCGGCTACGCCTTCGACCAGGGCATCGTCAACACGCTCAGCACCTACGCCTGATCCGCCCGCGCGGCCTGTGCGAGCGCCGGCGCCAGACGGTCCACGAACCCGTCCATGGTCTGCTCGCCCAGGTCGACCGCCTTGGCGCCGCCGCCCGCCACCACGTCCACGTCGCCGATGCCGAGCACATTCAAGATCAGCTGCAGGTAGCGGGTGGCGATGTCGCGCTCGCGGATCGGCGAGCCCTCGGTGTACACGCCGCCCGAGGCGACCAGCAGGGTTGCGCGCTTGCCCGTCAACAGGCCCTTGCCGTCGAAGCCGAGCGTCAGGCCCTTGCGCACCACGTGGTCGATCCACGCTTTGAGCGCGGCCGGCACATTGTAGTTGTAGACTGGGGTGGCGATCGCGACGTGGTCGGCGGCCAGCAGCTCGGCCACCAGCACGTCCGACAGCCGCAATTCGTCCTTCATCGCGCTGCTGTGGTCGGCCGGCGGCGTGAAGTAGGCCTGCAGCCATGGCGCATCCACGAAACGCAGGCTCGTCGTTGCCAGGTCGCGTTCGACGACGTTGCCGCCGGGATGGGCGGCGCGCCACTCCTTGACGAAACGCCGAGTCATGTTGCGCGAGATCGACTGCGCGCCGCGTGGACTGGTCTCCACGACCAAAAGAGTTGTCATCCAAATCTCCTTGCACGGAAAAAGCACAGCCCGGGATGGCTGGCCGTAGCAACGATACGCAGTGTGACACTTCGGCGGAAGCGATTAAAATATGATGAAACCCATCGGTTTTGCAGATGGGTTAACGTCAAGAGGAGCGCCATGATCGGAAGCCTGACCCTGGACCAGCTGCGCGTACTGGTGACGATCGTCGACAGCGGTAGTTTTTCGGCGGCCGGCCGCAAACTGGGGCGGGTGCAATCGGCCATCAGCCAGGCCATCGCCACGCTCGAGGAGGTGCAGGGGGTGACGCTGTTCGAGCGCGACGGTCGACGCCCGCGCCTGACCGACACCGGCCGCGTTCTGGCTGACCAGGCCCGTCTTGTGCTGGCCAGTGCCGCGCGCTTCGAGTCGGTGGCCGCCGGCACGCGCACTGGCCTGGAGCCCGAGCTGGTGATTGCGATCGACCCGCTGGCGCCGACCGAGCCCCTGATCGCCAGCCTGGCTGCCCTGAGCGCCACGTTTCCCAGCCTGCCGGTCAGGTTCTCGACCGAAGGACTGGGCGGCTCGCTGCGGCGCCTGCGCAGCGGCGACGCGGCGCTCGGCATCTGCCTGCTGCTGCCTGCGGTACCGGACGATCTCGAAGCGTATCCATTGCTGCGCGTCGGCATGCGCGCCGTGGTGGCGCCCGGCCATCAGCTGGCTGCGCTGGAACGGCCGGCCACGCAGGCCGACCTTGCGCCCCATGTGCAGCTGGTGCTGTCGGACCCGGTCGATCCCGGCGCCGGCAACTACGGCCTGGCGAGCGCGCGTCTGTGGCGTTTCGTCGATCTGGCGCGGCGCCTCGACTTCCTGCTGGCCGGATTCGGCTGGTGCCGCATGCCGGATCACCTGGTCGCCGGCCTGGTCGATGCCGGCAAGCTGGTCGCATTCACGATCGAAGACGACCCGACGCCGCGCGAAGGCTTGACGATCCACGCCGCGCACCCGCGCCAGCGGCCGCTCGGGCGCGCCGGCCGCTGGCTCCTCGACGACCTGCGGCGCCGGTTGGCGGCCGACGCACAAGCCTAGGGCTGCAACTCGCGGCAGAATTCTTCCAGCATCGCTTCGCCTTCGGGCCACGCGCCGTAGCCGCTGTCGCCGTTGATGTGGCCGGCGTCGCCAATCTCGACCAGCTGGCTGCCCCACGCGCGCGCGAAGGCGTGCGAGCGCTCCAGCGTGGCGTATTGGTCGTCCGTGCTGGCCACGACGATGGAGGGGAAGGGCAGCGGCGCCATCGGCACCGGGGCAAACGCGTTCGGATCGACCGGGTAGGACGCGGCCTCGACGTCGCTCGGCGCGACCAGGAAGGCGCCGGCCACGTTCAGGTGCGACGCCGTCCGTGCCCACTGCACGACCGCCATGCAGCCCAGGCTGTGCGCGACCAGGATCGGCCGGCCGTTGCAGGCGGCGATCGCGGCGTCCAGCTCGGCCACCCATTCGTCGCGCTGCGGCTGGTTCCAGTCACGGTGCTGGGCCTTGGTCCAGGCCGGGTATTTTTGCTGCCACAGGGTCTGCCAGTGTTGCGGGCCCGAGTTCCACAGGCCGGACACGATGAGGATGTCGCACTTCATGACTGCTCCGCCAAAATAAATCGATGATAACAAATAGGGCGGGGCGGCCGTCTACAGCGCCGTGCGCAGCGCGAACAGCTCCGGAAACAGCACGACATCCAGCATCTTGCGCAGGTAGCTCACGCCCGCGGTGCCGCCGGTGCCGCTCTTGAAGCCGATGATGCGCTCGACCGTCGACACGTGGCGGAAGCGCCAGAAGCGGAACGCTGTTTCCAGGTCGACCAGCTTTTCGGCCAGTTCGTACAGCGCCCAGTGGTGCTCGGGATCGCGGTAGACGGCCAGCCAGGCCGCCTGCACCGAGTCGTCGTGCACGGTCGGCCGGGTCGGATCGGCGTCCAGGCGCGCCTGCGCGATCGCGAAGCCCGAGCGCGCCAGCAGCCGCACCGCCTCGTCGTAGATCGAGGGTGCGTGCAGCTCGCGGGCCAGGAGCGCGTGCTGCGCCGGCGTGGCCTGGTGCACCGCCAGCATGCTGGGGTTCTTGTTACCGAGGATGAATTCGAGCTCGCGGTACTGGAACGACTGGAAGCCCGAGGACGAGGCCAGGTAGGGCCGGATCGCCGAATATTCGGGCGGGGTCATGGTCGCCAGCACGTCCCAGGCGTGCACCAGCTGGTCCATGATGCGCGCCACGCGCGCCAGCATCTTGAAGGCGGGCGCCAGGTCGTCGGCGCGCACGTGCGCGCGCACCGCCTGCAATTCGTGCAGCATCAGCTTGATCCACAGCTCGCTCGTCTGGTGCTGGACGATGAACAGCATTTCGTTGTGGTTGGGCGAGCGCGGATGCTGGGCCGACAGGATCTGGTCCAGGCCGAGATAGTCGCCATAGCTCATGGACGCGCTGAAGTCCATCTGCGCGCCGTGCCATCGTGGGTCTTTGGGTTCGTCGTTCATCCCCGGCCTCCGTGCGCTCAGGTCACTGCGCTGCGTGTGGCGTTCTTGTCGTAGGTCTCGTTGTCGAGGATGTCGCGCAATACCTCGACCGCGTCCCAGACGTCGACGAAGCGCGTGTACAGCGGCGTGAAGCCGAAGCGCATGATGGCCGGCTCGCGGTAGTCGCCGATCACGCCGCGCTCGATCAGCGCCTGCATCACCGCATAGCCGTGCGGATGCGTGAAGCTGACGTGGCTGCCGCGCCGCTCGTGCTCGCGCGGCGTCACCAGGCCGAGCGGATGGGCCGCGCAGCGCGCCTCGACCAGGGCGATGAACAGGTCGGTCAGCTGCAGCGACTTGGCGCGGATCGCCTCCATGCCGGTGGCCTCGAACACCTCCAGCCCGCACTCGACCAGCGCCAGCGACACGACCGGCTGGGTGCCGCACAGCGCGCGCCCGATGCCGTCGGCCGCTTCGAAGCCGTGCGACATCGCGAACGGCGCCGCGTGGCTCCACCAGCCGGTCAGAGGATGGCGGAACGCGGCCTGGTGATGCTGCGGCACCCAGATGAAGGCCGGCGCGCCGGGGCCGCCGTTCAGGTATTTATAGGTGCAGCCGACCGCGAAGTCCGCGCCTGCCGCATGCAGGTCGAGCGGCACCGCCCCGGCCGAGTGAGCCAGGTCCCATACGGCGAGCGCACCGTTGGCGTGGGCATGGCGCGTCAGGGCGGCCATGTCGTGCTGGCGCCCGGTGCGGTAATTCACGTGGGTCAGCATCAGCACGGCGCAGTCGGCGTCGACCGCCGCTTCCAGCTTGTCGAGGTCTTCGACCAGGCGCACGCGATAGCCGCGGTCGAGCCAGCGCGCCAGGCCGTCCGCCATATAGATATCGGTCGGGAAGTTGCCGCGCTCGGTGACGATGGTCTTGCGCCCGGGGCTGCGCTCGGCTTGCATCGCCAGCGCGGCGGCCAGGGCCTTGAACAGGTTCAGCGACGTGGTGTCCGTTACCGCGACTTCGCCCGGGCGCGCGCCGATGAGCGGGGCCAGGCGGTCACCCAGGCGCTTGGGCATCTCGAACCAGCCGGCCGTGTTCCAGCTCTTGATCAGGTCGCGGCCCCATTCGCGCGCCACCACCTCCTGTGCGCGCGCGAGCGCGGCGCGCGGGCGGGCGCCCAGCGAATTGCCGTCCAGGTAGATCACGCCGTCGGGCAGGTCGAAGCGTTCGCGCAGCGAGGCGAGCGGATCGCGGGCGTCGAGCGCCAGGCAGTCGTCGCGCGTGGCGGCAACGGCAAGGGAGGTGGCGGAGAGGGCGGGAGGGCGGGTAGCGGTCATGCTGCGCAGTGTAGCAAATAAGCCAACCCAAAAATATTTTAAAAAATTTTCGGGAAAACCCTAAAGTTCTCTAAAGCCCGTCCGATAACGGAACCAGATGCGCCGGAAAGGGTCGAAAAAAAAGTTGTCCATCACCCTAAAGTCGGGGAAAAACCGGCCGATAAGCTCATCAAGGACGCCGCAACGAGCGCTTCGGACCTGAAAAAAATGTGCAAACAGGCCTAAAGTTCTCAAAAAGGTTGACGATAACCAACACATCAGCAGATTGTTGGCGTCGCCGATGGCAGCAAATCCGCAGAATCGATACCGCATTTTTCGCCCTGTTTTGACGGGGTCTCCATAGGGAACGCAAGGGGTTTGTCAGACAAACTCCTACGTTCCCTTTCGTGTTTACCGGGCGTAAAATACAGACGATCTCCAATACACGAAAAGTTGCCTCACAGTCAGAATCTATCCCAACAGCAACACACAACGGCACTGACGACAGCGCCGACGCTAGATAGATCAACGGAGAGAACAAATGACTGTGAACGACATGATGGCTGAAATTCGTGATGCGAACCTGAGCTACCTGATGCTCGCCCAGCAGATGATTCGCGCCGACAAAGTTACCGCGATCTTCCGCCTGGGTATCTCGGCGGACATCGCCGACCTGATCGAAGGCATGAGCAATGCCCAGATCCTGAAACTCGCCGGCGGCAACATGATGCTGGCCCGCTTCCGCTTCGACGACAGCGCCATCCTGTCGATGCTGACCAGCCACAGCAAGGACCGCGCCCTGGCCCAGTCGCACGCCGCGATCCTGATGGCCGGCCAGCCGGCCGAAGAAATCGCTTAATACAAGCCCGGTTCGTCAAACGATTGCATCAATAAGATCGATCTCTACAGGTTGCGGAGTCAAGGATGAGCAAGAAAAGCGTCGTGTCGGAAGCCCAGGAAATCCAGCTGGCCATCGAGCTGATCCAGCTGGGCGCCCGTCTCCAGCTGCTCGAGAGCGAAGTCTCGCTGTCGCGCGAACGCCTGATCAAGCTGTACAAGGAACTCAAGGGCATGTCGCCGCCGAAGGGCATGCTGCCGTTCTCGACCGACTGGTTCCTGACCTGGCAGCCGAACATCCACGCTTCGCTGTACATCAACATCTACAAGTTCCTGGTCGAGCACGCCGGCGCCAACGGCATCGAAGCCGTGATGAAGGCCTATAAACTCTACCTCGAGCAAATGCCGCCGGAAGCGGGCGAAGAGCCGCTGCTGTCGCTGACGCGCGCCTGGACCCTGGTGCGTTTCTTCCAGGGCAATATGCTGATGCTGGCCGGCTGCTCCAAGTGCCACGGCAAGTACGTGGTCAACGCCCTCGACCTGAACGCCGGCTACCAGTGCGGCCTGTGCAACATGCCTTCGCGCGCCGGCAAGACCCGCAAGGCCAAGGACGCCGCCGCGCTGGCCGCCGCCTGATTCTCTACCCCTTCGCGTGACGACTCTCCCTGATTTCGAGCGGGGCAGGCCATGACCGGGCCTGCCCCGCGCCGCTTGTGGCATGCGTTCGCGCGCCAGATCCTGCAAGCGCCGGCGCTGCGCGCGCTGCTCGGCCAGATCGCCGCCTTCCCGCTAACCCTGGCCTCGACCTGGTGCCTGGCGCGCGCCGGCGCCGGCATGGGCTACCTGGAAGTCGCGCTGCTGCAGGGTGGCTGGGCCGCGCTGCTGGCCTGGCGCATGGCGCTGGCGCCGTGGTGGCGCGCGATCCAGTTCCTGTTCCCGCCCGCGCTGCTGCTGGCGCGCGGCATGGCCGACGCCGCCGCCTTGCCACCCGCCGTGTTCCTGGGCGTGTTCGTCGTCCTCCTGCTGATCTTCTGGTCAACCTTCCGCACCCAGGTGCCTTTGTTCCTGTCCGGGCGCGAAGCCTGGGACCTGGTCGCCGGCCTGTTGCCGCCGCGGCCGCTGGCGGTGATCGACATCGGCAGCGGCGTGGGCGGGCTGGTGCTCGAGCTGGCGCGCTTGCGCCCCGACTGCGACGTCACCGGGATCGAACTGGCGCCGCTGCCCTGGCTCGCTGCGCGCGTGCGCGCCGCGCTGGGCGGTTCGCGCGCGCGTTTCCTGCGCGGCGACTACGAGCGTTTGAATCTCGGTCACTACGACGTGGTGTTCGCCTACCTGTCGCCGGCCGCGATGAGCGCCCTCTGGCGCAAGGCCCAGGCCGAGATGAAACCCGGCAGCCTGCTTCTCAGTTACGAATTCGTCATCGCCGAACGCGCCCCCGACCGTCGCTTTGTAACTACGAATACCGGCAAAACGCTCTTCGTCTGGCACATTTGAGCCACAAGCAGTCACATTTACTTGCCCGTAGGCTATTCTCCAGTTAATCTAGTTCCGTACGTAAATATTTCTCTTAAGATTCATCAGTCGGGGTTTCCGTGTTTGTTATAGTTGGTTACATCGTCGTCATGGCATCGGTATTCGGTGGTTTCGCCATGGCGGGCGGGCACCTGGCCGCACTGTGGCAGCCGCTCGAACTGGTGATGATTTTCGGCGCCGCGATCGGCGCCTTCTTCGTCGGTAACACCCCGAAGGCGGTGAAAGCCACCATGGGCGCGCTGCCGACGCTGTTCAAGGGTTCCAAATACACCCGCGACATGTACATGGAACTGATGTCGCTGCTGTTCGACGTGCTGTCCAAGGTGCGCAAGGAAGGCCTGATGTCGATCGAAGGCGACATCGAAAGCCCGGAGCAGAGCCCGGTGTTCTCGAAATACCCGCTGGTGCTGGCCGACCACCACATCATCGAATTCATTGCCGACTACCTGCGCCTGATGGTGTCGGGGAACATGGACGCCTTCCAGATCGAGAACCTGATGGACAACGAGATCGAGACCCACCACGTCGAAGGCCACGTCCCCGCGTCCTGCATCAACAAGCTGGCGGACGGCTTGCCGGCGTTCGGCATCGTCGCCGCGGTGATGGGCGTGGTGCACACGATGGAATCGGTGGGCGCGCCGCCGGCCGAGCTGGGCATGCTGATCGCGCACGCGCTGGTCGGCACCTTCCTGGGCATCCTGCTGGCCTACGGCTTCGTCGGTCCGCTCGGCGCGCTGCTGGAGCAGAAGCTGGAAGAGTCGAGCAAGATGTTCCAGACCGTGAAAGTGACGCTGCTGGCCAGCCTGAACGGCTATGCCCCGGCGCTGTCGGTGGAATTCGGCCGCAAGGTGCTGTACTCGACCGAGCGTCCGACCTTTGCCGAACTCGAAGACCACATCAAGAAAGCGAAGAGCAAGTAAATGGCGGACGACGGCCAGAAGCCCATTATCGTCAAGCGCATCAAGAAGGGCGGCCATGGCCATCATGGCGGCGCCTGGAAGATCGCGTACGCCGACTTCGTGACGGCGATGATGGCCTTCTTCCTGCTCATGTGGCTGCTCGGCTCGACCACCAAGGGTGACATGGAAGGCATCGCCAGCTACTTCAAGACGCCGCTCAAGGTCGCCATGCAGGGCGGCTCGGGCAGCGGCGACAGTGCTTCGATCCTGCAGGGCGGCGGCCAGGACCTGACGCGCCGCAACGGCCAGGTCAAGAAAGGCGACACCCCGGCCGACAAGAAGACCTACGACCTGAAGGCCGCGCGCGCCGCCCTCGAGCACGAGGAAGCCGAGCGCCTGGCCAAGCTCAAGCAGAAGATCGAGTCGACCATCGACGCCAATCCGCAGCTGAAAAAGTACAAGAGCCAGCTGCTGCTGGACGTCACCAACGAAGGCTTGCGCATCCAGATCGTCGACGAGAAGAGCCGGCCGATGTTCTCCAGCGCCAGCGCCGAGCTGCAGCCGTACACGCGCGACATCCTCGACGTGCTCGGGCTGGTGCTGAACGACGTGCCTAACAAGATCAGCCTGTCCGGCCACACCGATTCGACGCCGTATTCGACCCAGGCCGGCTACAGCAACTGGGAACTGTCGGCCGACCGCGCCAACGCCTCGCGCCGCGAGATGATCCACGGCGGCCTGTCCGAGGACAAGATCCTGCGCGTGGTCGGGCTGGCCTCGGCCGCCAACCTGGACGTCAAGGACCCGTTCAACCCGATCAACCGGCGCATCAGCATCCTGGTGATGAACAAGCGCACCGAGCAATCGGTACAGCGCGACGGCAGCGGCCTGGACGTGTCGGGCGACGATCCGGATGCGGCGGCCAAGGCGGTCGCAGGGGCAACCGGAGGCGGGGTGGCGCCTCCGGTTGGGAGCGGGCAGACGCCGCAGGCGTCTACGGAAAAGCCATAGGACGACGGAACGTTCTGGAGCAATCAATGACAAGAAAAAAGATTCTGGGGTCTCACGTCAAGCGCCTGCTGTCGGGCGTGTCGGACCACGGCCGCCGTCACCTGAAAGAGGTCGAGACCGACCTGGTGCAGACCAACCTACTGCTCGAGGAAGCGATCGAGAAGCTGACCGGCAGCTTTATGGCGATCCACCAGGCGGTGGGCGAGCGCCAGGACGCGATCGACCGCTTGCTGGCGGGCGAAGCGCCGACCGAGGTCGACAGCGCACGCCTGTCCGGCATGTCGGGCGAGATCGGCCAGCACGTCAACAGCGCGATCACCAGCATGCAGTTCCAGGACATGACCAGCCAGCTGCTGGACCGCACGCTGCGCCGGGTATCCGGCCTGCGCGAGTTCCTGACCACGCTGTCCGAACACGGCGCCGACATCGCCCCGGACAGCCACAGCGAGGAAATCGTCGAGCGCCTCGGCAAGGTCAGCATGGCCCTGGCGATCCAGTCGCTCGAACTGCGCAGCATGCTGCGCAAGTCGGTCGAGCAGCAGCATCTGGAAAGCGGCGACATCGAGCTGTTCTGACGCCCGATCCATTCAACATACACGCCGGCGCAACCGGCACCCGTAAAAAAGCAGGAGCAAAAGATGGCTAAAACAATTCTCGCAGTCGACGATTCGAGCTCGTTGCGCCAGATGGTGGCGTTCAGCCTGAAGGCCGCCGGCTACCAGGTGGTCGAAGCCGTCGACGGCCAGGATGGCCTCGACAAGGCCAGGCAGCAGAGCGTCGACCTGGTGCTGACCGACCAGAACATGCCGAAGATGGATGGCCTGTCGCTGATCAAGGCGCTGCGCGACCTGCCGGCGTACCAGAAGGTGCCGATCCTGATGCTCACCACCGAATCCTCCGACGACATGAAGTCGAAGGGCCGCGCGGCGGGCGCCAACGGCTGGCTGGTCAAGCCGTTCGATCCGCAACGGCTGATCGAGGTGGTCAAGAAGGTGATCGGCTGATTTCCCGGCCGACGAGCGCACCATGACCATCGATATCAGCCAGTTTTACAAGGTCTTTTTCGACGAGGCCGAGGAGCTGCTCGCCGAGAAGGAGCGGTTGCTGCTGGCCGTCGATATCGCATCGCCGGATCCGGAAGACCTGAACGCGATCTTCCGCACCGCCCACTCGATCAAGGGCGGCGCCTCGACCTTCGGCCTGAACGACATGAGCGAAGTGACCCACGTGCTGGAGTCGCTGCTCGACCGCATCCGCAAGGGCGAAATGGCGCTCACGGCGCAGCACGTCGACGCCTTCCTCGCCGCCAAGGACATCCTCAAGATGCAGCTGGACGGCCATCGCCATGCGGCGCCGGTCGACCAGGAAGCGGTCGCCAACGTGCGCATGATGCTGCACGAACTGTCCGAAGGCGTGGTCGTCGCGGCACAGCAGCCGGCGCTGCCGAGTTTTCTGCGCGCCGAGGCCGCGCCGCATGCGCACGCGCACGCGGGCGAGGGCGCACACCGCTACAAGATCGAGCTGCCCGACATCCCGCAGCGCGACATCAACGCGCTGGTCGACGAACTCGGCCTGCTGGGCCGGGTCTCGGTGACGCCGCTGCCGGCCGGGCGCACCGCGCTGGTCATCATGACGGTCGAGAGCATCGACGACATCGTCGCGATCTGCTCGTTCGTGCTCGACCCGGACGACCTGAGGATTTTTGAAGCGCCGCCGCTCACGCCCGAGCAGCGCGCCAAGGAAGCGGCCGAGCGTGCGCGCATCGAGGACGAGCAGGGCTACGGCTTCTTCGACCTGAACGACACGCACGACGGCGCCGCTGCACCGGCATCCGAGCCGTCCGACGACGAACTCGGCTACGGTTTCTTCCAGCCGATCGAGGAAATCCGGCGCGAAGCCGGCATCGTCGCCGAGACGCCGCCCGTGCCGGCGGCGCCCGTGCGCGCCGAGCCGGCCGAGAGCTTCGATGGCGCCGCCGACAAGAAGGCGGCGAAAAAGGCCGATGGCGCACCCGCGCAGGCGCACGCGGAGGCCGGATCGATCCGCGTCTCGATCGAAAAGGTCGACCAGCTGATCAACCTGGTCGGCGAACTGGTGATCACGCAAGCCATGATCGAACAGCGCAGCGACGGGCTCGACCCGATGCTGCACCAGCGCCTGCTGCAGTCGGTGTCGCAGCTGACCCGCAACACGCGCGACCTGCAGGAAGCGGTGATGTCGATCCGCATGATGCCGATGGACTTCGTGTTCTCGCGCTTCCCGCGCATGGTGCGCGACCTGGCGTCCAAGCTGGGCAAGAAGGTCGACTTCATCACCCACGGCGCCGCCACCGAACTGGATAAGGGCCTGATCGAGCGCATCGTCGATCCGCTGACGCACCTGGTGCGCAACGCGATCGACCACGGCATCGAACTGCCGGCCGCGCGCAGCGCCGCCGGCAAGTCGGAAGCGGGACGCCTGTTCCTGTCCGCGGCCCACCAGGGCGGCAACATCGTGATCGAAGTCGCCGACGACGGCGGCGGCCTGAATCGCGAACGGATCCTGGCCAAGGCGCTCTCGAGCGGCCTGCCGGTAGCGGACACGATGACCGATGCCGAAGTCTGGCAGCTGATCTTCGCGCCGGGCTTCTCGACCGCCGAAGTGGTCACCGACGTGTCCGGGCGCGGGGTCGGCATGGACGTCGTCAAGCGCAACATCACCGCGATGGGCGGCACGATCGACATCCGCTCGGCCAAGGGCTTCGGCACCACCATGCTGATCTCGCTGCCGCTGACGCTGGCGATCCTGGACGGCATGTCGATCCGCTGCGGCGAGGAGATCTACATCCTGCCGCTCGGCTTCGTGGTCGAATCGCTCCAGCCGGCGCGCGCCGACGTCAAGGAAATCTCGGGCCAGGGCCGCGTGGTCAAGGTACGCGGCGAATACCTGCCGCTGATTCCGCTGCACCAGATGTTCAACATCGAGCCGCGCATCGTCGATCCGTGCGAGGGCATCCTGGTGATCCTCGAGACCGAAGGGCGCAAGGCCGCGCTGTTCGTCGACGAACTGGTCGGCCAGCAGCAGGTGGTGGTGAAGAACCTGGAGGCCAACTACCGCAAGGTGGCCGGCATCTCCGGCGCCACCATCCTCGGCGACGGCGGCGTGGCCCTGATCCTGGACGTCGCGGCGCTGCTGCGCTCGTCGCGCCAGCTGGCCGACGACAGCGTCGTCCTCGACCCATCAACACAACACTGAACGTAACAACCAACCACGGGGAACCGATATGTCAACCCAAGCGACCAACAAGACCGACGCCAGCGGCAGCGAATACCTGGCCTTCACCCTCGGCTCCGAGGAATACGGCATCGACATCCTGAAGGTGCAGGAAATCCGCGGCTACGAAGCGGTGACCCGCATCGCCAACGCTCCCGAATTCATCAAGGGCGTGATCAACCTGCGCGGCATCATCATCCCGGTGGTGGACATGCGCATCAAGTTCAACCTGGGCACCCCCACGTACGACCAGTTCACCGTTGTGATCATCCTGAACATCGGTGGCCGCATCATGGGCATGGTGGTGGACAGCGTCTCGGACGTCACCACCCTGACCCCGGAGCAGATCAAGCCGGCGCCGGAAATGGGCTCGGCCTTCAACGGCGAGTACCTGATGGGCCTGGGCACGATCGACGAGCGCATGCTGATCCTGATCGACATCGACCGCCTGATGTCCTCCAGCGAGATGGGCCTGATCGATCGGATGGCGGCATAAGGCAGGCACGCAGCGGCGCGGTCATTCAAGCGGGCCGCTGGCCGGTTCGCAACCAGATGGAATCCATAGAATCATGAACCTGCCGCTCAGTAGCAGAGACACCGCCAGGCCCGCGTCCAAGTCGGACGCCGGCAAGGAATTCGATTTCACGCGCGCCGATTTCGAGCGCGTGCGTGGCCTGATCCACCAGCGCGCCGGCATCTCGCTGGCCGACAGCAAGCAGGAAATGGTCTACAGCCGCCTGGCGCGGCGCCTGCGCGCGCTCGGCCTGGAGTCGTTCGCGCGCTACCTCGACGATCTCGAAGCCGGGCGCATGCCGGCCGAATGGGAATCCTTCGTCAACGCGCTGACCACCAACCTGACCTCGTTCTTCCGCGAGTCGCATCACTTCCCGCTGCTGGCCGAACACGCGCTCAAGGCGCGCCGCGCGCACGGCGGGCAGCTGACCGTGTGGTGCTCGGCCAGTTCGACCGGCGAAGAGCCGTACTCGATCGCGATGACGCTGTGCGAAGCCTTCAACACGCTCACGCCGCCGGTGTCGATCATTGCCACCGACATCGACACCAACGTGCTGGCCACGGCCGCCGCCGGCGTCTATCCGCTCGAGCGCGTCGACAAGCTCGAACCCGAGCGCCTGCGCCGCTTTTTCCTGAAAGGGAAGGGCGCCCAGGAGGGCATGGTGCGGGTGCGCCCCGAACTGCGCCAGTTGATCAGCTTCCGCCAGCTCAACCTGCTGGCCGACGGCTGGGACGTGAAAGGCCCGTTCGATGCGATCTTCTGCCGCAACGTGATGATCTACTTCGACAAGCCGACTCAGCGCAAGATCCTGTCGCGCTTCGTGCCGCTGATGAAGCCGGACGCGCTGCTGTTCGCCGGCCACTCCGAAAACTTCCTGTACGTCTCCGATGCCCTGCGCCTGCGCGGCAAGACGGTGTACGAACTGGGTCGCAGCTGAATTAAAGGCCGGAACATCGGCGCACCATGCCTACCAATAGCCATTTCGCCACCAACGTCTATTACGACCGCACCTTCGACTGCGACGCCGCCAAGATCCTGCCCGGCGAGTACTACTACACCGCCAAGGACATGCTGATCGTGACCGTGCTCGGCTCGTGCGTGTCGGCCTGCATCCGCGACCGCACGCTCGGCCTGGGCGGGATGAACCATTTCATGCTGCCCGACGGCGGCGATCCGGGCAGCCCGGTGTCGGCCTCGATGCGCTACGGCACCCACGCGATGGAAATCCTGATCAACGATTTGCTCAAGGCCGGCGCCCGGCGCGAACACCTGGAAGCCAAGGTGTTCGGCGGCGGCGCCGTGCTGCGCGGCTTTTCGGCGATGAACGTCGGCGAGCGCAACGCCGCCTTCGTCATCAACTTCCTCAAGACCGAGCGCATCCCGGTCCTGGCCGAAGACCTGAACGACATCTACCCGCGCAAGGTGTACTTCTTCCCGCGCACCGGCAAGGTGCTGGTCAAGAAGCTGATGCAGACCCAAAACGACACGCTGGCCAAGCGCGAGTTCGACTATGCCAGCCGCCTCAAGGTCGCGCCGGTGGCCGGCGCCATCGACCTGTTCTGACGGAGGACCCTACTTATGACCGCTATCAACAAGATCAAAGTGGCGATCGTCGACGATTCTGCGCTGATTCGCAGCGTGATGAGCGAGATCGTCAATTCCCAGCCCGACATGGAAGTCGTCGGCGTCGCGCCCGACCCGCTGGTTGCGCGCGAGCTGATCAAACGCGTCAATCCCGACGTGCTGACGCTCGACGTCGAGATGCCCAAGATGGATGGCCTCGATTTTCTCGAAAAGCTGATGCGCCTGCGCCCGATGCCGGTGCTGATGGTATCCTCGCTGACCGAGCGCGGCTCCGAGATCACCATGCGCGCGCTGGAACTGGGCGCCGTCGACTTCGTCACCAAACCCAAGATTTCAATCCAGAGCGGCATGCGCGAGTACACCGAACTCATCACCGACAAGATCCGCGCCGCCGCGCGCGCGCGCATCAAGCCGCGCACCGTGCACGCCCCGGCTGCGGGCGGCCAGCCCACGGCGCCGCTGCCCCAGCTGCGCAGCCCGCTGACCTCGTCCGAGAAGCTGATCATCATCGGCGCCTCGACCGGCGGCACCGAGGCGATCCGCGAATTCCTGATGCAGATGCCGTCCGACTGCCCGGGGATCCTGATCGCCCAGCACATGCCGGAAGGGTTTACCAGTTCCTTCGCCAAGCGCCTCGATTCGCTGTGCAAGATCAGCGTCAGCGAAGCCCAGGGCAACGAACGCGTGCTGCCCGGCCACGCCTACATCGCGCCGGGCCACTCGCACCTGCTGCTGGTGCGCTCGGGCGCCAATTACATGACGCGCATCGAGCAGACCGACCCGGTCAACCGGCACCGTCCGTCGGTGGACGTGCTGTTCCGCTCGGCCGCCCAGGCGGCGGGCAAGAACGCGGTCGGGGTGATCCTGACCGGCATGGGCAAGGACGGCGCCCAGGGCATGCTTGAAATGAAGCAGGCCGGCGCCCATAACTTCGCCCAGGACGAGGCCTCGTGCGTCGTGTTCGGCATGCCGCGCGAAGCGATCGCCATCGGCGCCACCCACGAAGTGGCGCCTTTGCAGGCGCTGCCGGGCCTGGTTCTTGGCCATCTTGCAACGCATGGCGGCCGGGCGTTGCGCGTTTGATCCGTATGCGTGGCTTTAGGGCGGGTTTTATCGCCGTAGAGCAACAAAAATGCTATGCTTAGGCCTGTTTTCGCAGCGCCGAATCCGACCAACACCAGGGCAGCCGACATCGCATCCAGCAGGTCGGCGCCCACCCCAGATCGAAAAGATATTACGGAGCTTTTTCATGGCTGATCCAAAAATGCGTTTTTTAGTGGTTGACGATTTCTCGACGATGCGCCGCATCGTCAAGAATCTCTTGAAGGAACTGGGTTACTCCAACGTCGACGAGGCCGAAGACGGCGTCCAGGGCCTGGCCAAGCTGCGCAGCGAGTCGTTCGACTTCGTCGTGTCCGACTGGAACATGCCGAACATGGACGGCCTGACCATGCTGCAGAACATCCGTGCCGATCCCGCACTGTCCAAGCTGCCGGTGCTGATGGTCACCGCCGAAGCCAAGAAGGAAAACATCATCGCGGCGGCCCAGGCCGGCGCCAACGGCTACGTGGTCAAGCCTTTCACGGCCGCCACGCTGGACGAGAAGCTGAACAAGATCTTCGAGAAGATGGAAAAGGCCTGAAAATGGCGGAGCATACTCCCGACGTGAGCTCGCACGACGAGGTGCTGGGACGGATCGGTCACATGACCCGCGCGCTGCACGAGAACCTGCGCGGGTTGGGCCTGGACAAGCTGATCGAAAAAGCGGCCAGCGACATCCCCGACGCGCGCGACCGTCTCGATTACGTGGCGCGCCTGTCCGAAGATGCCGCCAAGCGCGTGCTCGACGCGACCGATGCCGCCAACCCGCTGCAGGATGGCATCGAGGCGTCGGCGGGCGAGCTGTCGCAGGCCTGGCGGGCGCTGCTCGCCGATGGCGGCGGTCAGCCGCTGCCGGAGGCCTGGCGCGCCCTGGCCGAACGCACGATCGCCGGCCTGGAGGATTCGGGCAAGGCCGCGGTTGCGACCAAGGGCCAGCTGATGGACATCATGATGGCCCAGGATTTCCAGGACCTGACCGGCCAGGTGATCAAGCGCATCACCGGCATCGCGCAGAACCTGGAAAAGCAGCTGGTCCAGATGCTGGTCGACTTCGCTCCGGAGCAAATCCGGCGCGAGCTCGACAACGGCTTGCTGAACGGCCCGCAGATCAACCCGGAAGGCAAGAGCGACGTCGTGGCCGACCAGGGCCAGGTCGACGACCTGCTCGACAGTCTCGGCTTCTGACGCGTTCTTGACGGGTTTGAAGAGTTTTTGAAGTCTCACCCCCGGCGCTTCGGGACATACCATGCATCAGACCAACTTCATCGTCCGTGAACCTTTGCTGGACCCGAAGCAGCGCGTGATCGGATACGAGCTCTGCTGGCAGCAGCAGGACGGGGCGACGGTGGCCGATGCCGACCTCGAAGCGCTGGTCGGCTTCGTCGCCGAACACCTGGTCGACGAGCAGCTCGGCTGGCTGATGCGCGACAAGCTGCTGTTCCTCGATGCGGTGCCGGCCATGCTGTCGCTGGATGCCCTGCATGCGCTGCCGCCCGAGCGCACGGTGCTGTCGGTGCGCACGCGCGACCTGGCCAACCCCGACATCCGCGCCGCCGTGCAGGGCTTGCGTGCCGGCGGCGTCGGCATCTCGATCCGCGGCGCCAATACCGACCTGCTGGGCCGTAACCTGTTTTCGCTGGCCAACTTCGCCGAAGTGCGTTTCGCCGGCGCCGACGTGGCCACGCAGGCGCGGACTTACGCGGCGGCCAAGCAATCGACGCTGCGCCTGGTCGGCCGTCCGGTCTCGACCTGGCAGGACTTCGACGCCTGCGCCGCGCTCGGCCTGGACGCCATCGTCGGCAAGCTGCACCTGACCCCGCGCCCGGGCAACCCGGTCAAGGGGATGAATCCGGCCCAGACCATCATCCTGCAGCTGATGCAGATGGTGCAGGCCAACGAGGACGTGCCCAAGATCGAAGCCGTGCTCAAGCGCGATCCGGCGCTGATCTACAAGCTGCTGCGCTTCATCAACTCGGCCGGCTTCGGCGCCGGCCGCGAAGTGCAATCGCTGCGCCAGGCCATCTCCATGCTCGGCTATGCGCCGCTGTACCGCTGGCTGGTGCTGCTGCTGGCGACCGCGAGCAGCAGCGGCTATTCGCCGGTGCTGATGGAAACCGCGGTCGTGCGCGCGCGCCTGTGCGAGCTGCTCGGCCAGAAGGCCCTGCCGAAAAGCGACGGCGAATACCTGTTCGTGGCCGGCATGTTTTCCTTGCTCGACCGCCTGCTCGGCCTGCCGATGCAGGAGGTGCTCGACACGGTCCAGCTGCCCGATCCGGTGGTGCGCGCCTTGCTCGAGCGCGACGGCGTGTACGGCCCTTACCTGGCGCTGGCCGAAGCCTGCGAGCTCAATTCCAACCTGGTCGGCTCGATGGCGGCCGCGCTCGACATCAGTCCGCTGGACGTCAACAAGGCGCATTTGTCGGCGCTGGCATGGGCGCAGAACGTGGCGGTGTAAGCTTGCAGGGCTTGCGGTAGGCTTCCTACCGCTGCAGTTCGCTTCCTTGACCGTTCCGAAACTAATTCATATCATGTTATATAACTTGATATGGAGGAAGTCGGGATGACGGATATCTTGCGCGACTATGGCCCGCTGTTCCTGGGCAGCCGCCTCAAGCGCCTTGGCGAACGCATGCAGGCCGGCGCCGCCAAAGTCACTGCGGACGCTGGCCTGCCGGTGCAGCCGGCGCACATGTCGTTTCTCGGCGCCCTGGAGGGCAAGCCGATGACGATCGGCCAGTTGACCGACGCCGTCGGCATCAGCCAGCCGGGCGTCACGCGCGCGATCGGCCAGCTGCTCGAACTCGGCCTGGTGCAATCCGAGCCAGGCGAGGACGGGCGCCAGCGCACGATTTCGCTGACGCCGGCCGGCGCCGCCACGCTGGCGCGGGCCAAGATGCAGGTCTGGCCGCAGGTCGAAGCGGCGGTGCTGGAACTGTTCGGTGGGCAGCCGCAAGGCTTCATCGACCAGATCGCCGCGCTGGAAAATGCGCTGGACGCCACGCCGCTGGAGGTGCTGGCGGCGCGCCAACTTGCCGCTGCTCACGATCCGCGAATTCAGCGACGAGCTCGCGCACCATTTTCACGACATCAATGCCGAGTGGATCGGCGCGATGTTCAAGCTGGAAGACACCGACCGGGAAGTCCTGCAATCGCCGCGCACGAAGATCATCGATGGCGGCGGCGTGATCCTGTTCGTCGAGGCGCGCGGGCTCGGCATCGTCGGCACCTGTGCGCTGCAAAAGACCGGCGAGCGCAGTTTCGAGCTGACCAAGATGGGGGTGCGCGCATCGGCGCGCGGCCTGAAGGCGGGGGAATTCCTGCTGGCGGCGGTGCTCGAACGCGCGCGCGCGATCGGCGCCGAGCCGCTGTACCTGCTCAGCAACAAGCGCTGCGCGGCGGCCGTGCACCTGTACGAAAAACTGGGATTCCAGCACGATGCCGGGATCATGGCCCGCTACGGTGCACGGTACGAACGGTGCGATGTGGCGATGCTGTACCGGCCGGATGCGCGGCCCGACGCACGGCCAGACGCGCCGGCCTGATGGCGAATCGTCAGGCGCTGGTTCAGCGGTTTACTTGCGCCGCTCGACCTTGCTGACGGCCCGGTCCAGCGTCTGGCGCATCTGCATGGCGATGTTCGAGATGCGGCAGCCGACCTGCACCTGCTGGCCCAGCAGGAAGGTGCGGAAAGGGCGCATCAGGCGCACTTCGAGGTCGGCGGTGATGCGCAGCGTCGGACCGAGGTCGAGCTGGACGCCTTCGAGCTTCTTGCCGACGTACAGTTCATAAGCCTGGTCGGGCGTGGCACGCAGTCCGACGCCGCCGCGCGAAAAATCGTACAGCGGCATCTCGAAGACCTTGCCCATCATCGTGAAACGGGCGCCGTAGTCCATGCCGACCGGGATGTCGAGGCGCGCCTCGGCGCGGCGGTTGAGCACCATGCAGCCGGTCGGGAAGGGCAGTTCGACCAGGTCCGGCTGGCCGGGCAGGATGGCCCAGTCGGCGTCGAGCTCGAACTGCATCTTGGCGTTGCCGCCGAGCGAAGCGACGAACACCGCACGGCCTTCGGCCAGCACGGCGTCGCCGACCATGTCGAGCCCGAAGCGCTTGCGCTCGCTGTCGACGCGGTCGATGCGCGCCACGACCAGGTCGTGGCCGTGGGGGTAGACGGTGACCGGCTCGCCGGTCTGGGCCAGCATCGACAGGGCTTCGCCGATGTCGAACGGGTCGCGCATCTCATGGGCTGCGCTGGTCAGCGTGATGCGGTCGACCGCGTCCGAAGGCTTGGGCGGTCCCTTGCGCATGGGCGCGAATGCGAGGTCGGTCAAGGTGTTCACACCCGAGAGTCTAGCAAGAACAGTTGTTAATTTCTATAACAATTTTGCACAAACGAAAGTCTGTGCTTGTCCTGTTGTTTTAGATCTCGAGATTGTCGATCAGGCGCGTGTTGCCGAGCTTGGCGGCAGTCAGCACCACCAGCGGTTCGGCGCCGGCGTATTCCTCACGGGTAGGCGCCTGCAGGTTCATGCGCTTGCGGATCGAGACGTAGTCCGGTTTCCATCCGCGCTCGGCCAGGCGGGCCATCGCGTCGCGTTCGAGCGCCGCCAGGTCGGTGGTCAGGCTGCGCGCCTGCTCGGCGACGTATTGCAGCGTCTGGTACAGGAAGGGCGCTTCGGCCCGTTCTTCGCTCGAGAGGTAGCCATTGCGCGAGGATAGCGCGAGGCCGTCTTCGGCGCGCCAGGTTTCGGCGCCGATGATCTCGGTCGGCATCGCGAACTGGCGCGCCATATTGCGGATGATCATCAGCTGTTGGTAATCCTTCTTGCCGAACACGGCCACGCGCGGCTGCACGCAGGAAAACAGCTTGGTCACCACCGTGCACACGCCATTGAAGAAGCCCGGGCGGAATTCGCCTTCCAGGATATTGCCCAGATTGTCGGGCGGCTGCACGCGGTATTCCTGCGGTTCCGGGTACAGGTCTTTCTCGGTCGGTGCGAACAGCACGTAGACGCCGGCTTTTTCCAGCTTTTCGACGTCGGCCTGGAAGGTGCGCGGGTATTTGTCAAAGTCTTCGTTCGGGCCGAACTGCAGGCGATTGACGAAGATCGAGGCGACGACCGGGTCACCGTGCCTGCGCGCCAGGCGCATCAGCGACAGGTGGCCTTCGTGCAGGTTGCCCATGGTCGGGACGAAGGCGGTGCGCAGTTGACCGCTCAGCTGGTCGCGCAGTCCCTCAATGGTGGAGATGATTTTCATGATGTTCTAAAAAAGGTGCGGTTCAGGCCGGCGAATAGGCTAGCCGCACATAGATCGGCGCGAACGGTTCGGCCTGGGTAATTTCGATCAGCGTTTCCTTGGCCAGCTCGAGCATCGCGACGAAGTGGACCACCACCACCGGCCTGCTTTCCTGGCCGGCGAACAACTCGGAGAACTCGACGAAGCGCGCGGATTGCAGTGTACGCAGGATCGCCGACATGTGCTCGCGCACGGAAAGTTCTTCGCGGCCGATGCGATGATGCTGGGTCAGCTTGGCGCGGCGCAGCACGTCCATCCAGGCGCGCTGCAAGTCGTGCGGATCGACGTGCGGCCACACCGGCGCGACGCCTTGCTCGACCGGCAGCGAAGGACGGACGAAGTCGCGGTCGAGCTGGGGCAGGGCGCCCAGTTGCCGGGCCGCCAGCTTGATCTGCTCGTACTCGAGCAGGCGCCGCACCAATTCCGCACGCGGGTCGCCGACGTCCTCGACCAGATCGTCCTGGCGCTTCGGCAGCAGCATGCGCGACTTGATCTCGATCAGCATCGCCGCCATCAGCAGGTACTCGGCGGCCAATTCCAGGTTGCTCTTGCGGATCTGCTCGACGTATTTCAGGTATTGCAGGGTCACCTGCGCCATCGGGATGTCGAGGATATTGAAGTTCTGCTTGCGGATCAGGTAGAGCAGCAGGTCGAGCGGACCTTCGAAGGCGTCGAGGAAGACTTCGAGCGCGTCGGGCGGGATGTACAGGTCGGTGGGCAGGTGCAGCAGCGGCTCGCCGTACAAGCGCGCGATCGCATCCACGACGGGGTCCGTCGCGGCGTCATCGCCGGCAGCGGCAGTCGCGCCGCCGTCCTGCGCAGCCGCTCCAGCCGATTCGGCCGGTTGCGCGGTGCCGGCAGGCGGCGCCGTGGCGCCGTCGCGCGGCGCGGGCTCGCCGTTATCGGCGTGCCCCGCCGCCTGCTCGGGCGCCATCGTCAGCCCTTGTCTTTAACGCCTGGCCTTGGGTCGTTCAGACCTTGTTTTGGTAGACGTAAGCCTGCTGGCGGACGCGCGATTCGGCGATGCGGCGCTGCTCGTCGAGCGAGGTCGGCGCTTTGTCCCACAGCAGGGAACGGCCTTCTTGCTGGCGCTCATCCATGCCCGGGGTTTTTTCCTTCAGTTCCTTGATGAACTTGGTGTGGTCGGATTCGTAGTTCGAGTGTTTGTTGAACAGGCCCATGGTCTTTCTTTGGCTAAGTAAGATATTTGTGCAAACGCGCAATCATACTGCCGACTGCGCGTTGGTCTTGCGTTTACTTGTGCAGTGCGTTCAGCTGGCGCGCGATGATGTCGTGGTTCAGCCACAGCACCGGCGCAATCTTTTCGGCGGCGCCGTGGAACATCAGCGGACCGGTGCCTTCCACTACCAGAGCCGACAGGTGGTCGGTGATCAGCGCTTTCTTGTCCATGTGCAGACCGGTGATCTCGTCCGAGGTGCCGATCATCAGGTCGGCCAGTTCCGGGGTGTTGTCCATCGGCCAGGCTTCGAAGTTGCGGAAGCCGGCGCTGGTCTCGGTCTTCAGATAGGTTTGCAGCTTGTCGAGGATCGACTGCAGCGACACGCCGTCGCCCAGCAGCGCCTGGCAAGCGTCCCACTGTTGCTGCGCCCACGAATTTGGACCCTGCGCGCCGCCTTCCTTCCTGAGCGCGGTCAGGAGCGGGAACAGCGACAGTTCGACGCCGACAAAGATGTCCGACGAATTGGTGCGGATTTCCGGGCAGTTGAACACGGTCGCGGCGACGCCCGATTTCCAGGCCGCTTCGGCGATCGATTCCAGGCGCATCTTGGCGTAGCCCTGGGTGTAGTTGGTGTAGGTCTGCCAGGTGTATTCGTCGTCGATCAGGACTTCGGTGCCGTGGTAGCCGTAGGCGGTGTAGCGCACCTGGCCGCCGGTCGACTCGACGCGCGTGCGGATCGCGCTCGAGGCGTCGATCAGGTACTTGAGCGTGTTGGCCGAGACTTCGTCGAAGTTCATCAGGATCAGCTTGCCCAGGTCGCTCTCGAGCAGCGCGCGCGAGGACATGAAGCGGTCGCCGCGGCCTTTGTAGATGCGGTTGGCGATGGCCAGGAAGGCCTTGATCCTGGGGATGCCGCCGGCCATCGTGTGGGCGAAGAGCACGTTGGCGCCGTCCGGGATCGACTTGTCGATTTCCGCCATGACGCTGCGCGCCGACTCGGTAAAGCGGGCCACGCCGGCCTGGCGGCAGCGCTCGACCTTTTCCCAGTCCAGCTTGTCTTCCTGCCAGCTCTTGAGGGTGACACCGGACAGCATCTCGGTCGGGTTCTGCTCGCCGGCCGGAGCATCCATGTCGAAGCCGGCCATCAGCGGCACGTTGACGATGCGCCCGCCCAGCTTGGCTTCGGCTTCGGCGTGCTCTTCCGGGCTCAAGGCGCGCAGGCTGCCGTCGTCGTTGCGGCGGCCCACCGTGATGCCGAGGATGGTCATGCCGGCGGCACGCGCCTCGTCGATCAGGCCGTTGACATAGCCACGGCCGAACAGTTCGCCGAACAGGACGAAGACGTCACCTTGACGGAACAGGTTCGCGGTCGGGATGTGTCTCAGGGCTTTGTATTCGGTCATTTTTATTACCACTCAAAAGAGGTTGGACTGGCGCCCGGTCGAGGCCGGCGCCTTGTACTTGTCTTGTAAAAACTGCGCTGCTAAAAAAACAGCGCATTATAACCCCACTTGTTTAGCGGAATTATTAACGAATGCGCATGCCAGGTTGTGCGCCTGCAACTGGCTCCAGCACGTACAAGCCCGGGTTCGCCTTTTCGTCCTTGCTAGAAGCGCACAGCACCATGCCTTCGGACACGCCGAACTTCATCTTGCGCGGCGCCAGGTTGGCGACCAGCACGGTCAGTTTGCCGATCAATTGCTCTGGCTCATACGCCGACTTGATGCCGGAGAAGACATTACGATAGCGGCCTTCGCCCACGTCCAGCGTGAGGCGCAACAGCTTGCTCGAGCCTTCGACATGCTCACAATTGACGATCTTCGCCACGCGCAGGTCGATCTTGGTAAAGTCGTCGATCGAGATTTCGGGCGCCAGTTCTTCGATGTCGCCGGCTGCCGGAGCATCGGCGGCCGAAGCGGCGGCCTTAGGGGCGGCCGGCGCAGCGGCGGCAGGCGCGGCAAGCGCAGCCGGGGCGGCCGGTTTGTCGAACAAGTCCTCGACCATCTTGGCGTCGACGCGCTGCATCAGGTGGCTGTAGGCGCCGATCGTGCGTCCCAACATGGTGTTGAAGACGTTCTCGCCCCGGGTATCGTCCCAGCTCCACTCAGCGTCGTTCAGGAACTCGCGCACGCGCGCGCCCACCAAGGGCAGCACCGGCGACATCATGATCGACAGCTGGCGGAACAGGATCAGCGCGACCGTGCACACCTCGTGCAGTTCGGCGACCTTCGATTCGTCCTTGGCCAGGATCCACGGCTTGTTCTCGTCGACGTACTGGTTGGCGACGTCGGCGATCGCCATGATCTCGCGCAGCGCCTTGCCGAATTCGCGCGCTTCGTAATTGGCCGCGATCGCGGCCTGGCGCTCGCCGTTATCCCCAATGAGGGCGCGGGTAATCCACTCGTGCGCCTTGGGCGACAATTCGCCGGCCAGTTTGCCGTCGAACTTCTTGGCGATGAAGCCGGCGCAGCGGCTGGCGATGTTCACGTACTTGCCGATCAGGTCGCTATTCACGCGCGCCACGAAGTCGTCGCCGGAGAAGTCGAGGTCCTCGACCTTGCTGTTGAGCTTGAACGCCAGGTAGTAGCGCAGCCACTCCGGGTTCATCTTCAGCTCGAGGTAGCGCAGCGGCGAGATGCCGGTGCCGCGCGACTTCGACATCTTTTCGTTGTTCACGGTCAGGTGGCCATGCACGTTGACCTTCAGCTTGTCAATCACCGGGTGGCCCGAGAAGTTCAGCATCGCCGGCCAGAACAGCAGGTGGAAGGAGACGATGTCCTTGCCGATGAAGTGCACCTGCTCGGTGTCCGGGTCGCGCAGGAAGGCATCGTAATCGACGCCGATTTTGCCGAAGTAATTCTTGAGCGAGGCCAGGTAGCCGACCGGCGCGTCCAGCCAGACGTAGAAGAACTTGCCCGGCGCATCCGGGATCGGAATGCCGAAGTAGGGCGCGTCGCGCGAGATGTCCCAGTCGGCCAGCTTTTCGCCGTCCTCGCCCAGCCACTCGGAGACCTTGTTGACCATCTCCGGCTGCAGGCGGCCCGGGGTGTTCAGCCACCCCTTGAGGAACTGGAAGCAGCGCGGGTCGGACAGCTTGAAGAAATACTGTTCGGAGGGCTTGAGTACCGGGGTCGAGCCGGTGAACACCGAGTACGGATTGATCAGTTCGGTCGGCTGGTAGGCGGCGCCGCAGACTTCGCAGTTGTCGCCGTACTGGTCCTTGGCGTGGCAGACCGGGCACTCGCCCTTGATGTTGCGGTCGGCCAGGAACATGCCCTTGGTCGGATCGTAGAAACGGTCGACGGTCTTGGTGGTGATCAGCCGGGCGTCGTCGCGCAGGCGGCGGTAGATGTCCTGCGACAGCTCGACGTTTTCCGGCGAATCGGTGGAGTACCAGTTGTCGAAGGCGATGTGGAAGCCGTCCAGGTACTGGGCGCGGCCGGCGGCGATCCGGGCCACGAATTCCTGCGGCGTCACGCCTTCCTTCTCGGCGGCGATCATGATCGGCGTGCCGTGGGTGTCGTCGGCGCCGACGAAGTGCACCACGCGTCCCTTGCCCGCTTCGCGTTGCATGCGCTGGAAGCGGACCCAGATGTCGGCCTGGATGTACTCCATGATGTGGCCGATGTGGAAAGCGCCGTTGGCGTAGGGCAGGGCAGTGGTGACGAACAGCTGGCGTGTCATGGTCGGAACTGGGGGTGGATTGGTGAAAAAAAGCATTTTACCAGTGGATGACCCCAAATGCGCAGGGGTCATTGCGGCTTTGCCAGGGGCCTGCCATCGTGTCAACGGCAGGGTCCGCCCGGGATGGTAAAGGCATTTTGCGTTAAACTTGCGCGCATTACCTCCGGAGAACCCAATGAGCATCACTGCAGAAGACGTCAAGGCCGCCCTGGCGCAAGTCATCGACCCGAACACCAATAAAGACTTCGTCAGTACCAAGTCGGTCAAGAACATCCAGGTCGACGGCGACAGCGTCGCGCTCGACATCGAACTCGGCTACCCGGCCAGGAGCCAGGTCTCCTCTATCCGCGCCTTGGTCGTGAATGCGGTGCGCGCGGTGCCCGCATTTAATCCGACCCTGGGCAACGTCAGCGTCAACGTCACCAGCAAGATCCTGTCGCACGCCGTGCAGCGCGGCTTGAAGGTCATGCCGAACGTGAAGAACATCATCGCCGTCGCCTCGGGCAAGGGCGGCGTCGGCAAGTCGACCACCGCGGTCAACCTGGCCCTGGCCCTGGCCGCCGAAGGCGCCACCGTCGGCCTGCTGGACGCCGACATCTACGGTCCGTCGCAGCCGATGATGCTGGGCGTGTCGGGCCGTCCGATCAGCGTGGACAACAAGAGCATGGAGCCGCTCGAAGGCCACGGCATCCAGGTGTCCTCGATCGGCTTCCTGATCGATCCGGACGAGCCGATGGTCTGGCGCGGCCCGATGGTCACCCAGGCGCTGCAGCAGCTGCTCGAGCAGACCAACTGGAAAGACCTCGACTACCTGGTGATCGACATGCCGCCGGGCACCGGTGACATCCAGCTGACGCTGTCCCAGAAAGTGCCGGTCACCGGCGCGGTGATCGTCACCACGCCGCAGGACATCGCGCTGCTGGACGCGCGCAAGGGCCTCAAGATGTTCGAGAAAGTCGGCATCCCCATCCTGGGCGTGGTGGAAAACATGAGCACCCACATCTGCTCGAACTGCGGCCACGTCGAAGACATCTTCGGCTCGGGCGGCGGCCAGAAGATGTGCCAGGACTTCAACGTCGACTTCCTCGGCAAGCTGCCGCTGCAGCTGTCGATCCGCGAGCAGACCGACTCGGGCATGCCGACCGTGGTCGCCGATCCGGACGGCGCGATCGCGAAGACCTACAAGGAGATCGCGCGCAAGGTGGCGATCAAGGTGGCGGACAAGGCGCGCGACATGAGCGCCAAGTTCCCGACCATCGTGGTGCGTAACGACTAAGCCGCAGCGTTGCGACTCCAGGACATCCGCACCCGCCTGCGCGCGCTCGGCGCGCGTCCGCTGCACGAGGACCGCGTGCTGCGCGACTGGGTGCGCAACACCGGCCACGAGCATGGCCGGCGCCGGCCCGACGATTTCCTGCCCAAGCCGGTACGCGAAAGCCTGCCGGCACTGGATGCGGAGTTCGATGCCATGGCGCGCATCCTCAGCACCCATCCGGGCGAGGACGGCTCGGCGCGCCTGCTGGTCGGCCTGGCGGATGGCCAGACGGTCGAATCGGTGCTGCTGCCGCGCGACGGCGTGTGCGTGTCGAGCCAGGTCGGCTGCGCGGTCGGCTGCCGCTTCTGCATGACCGGGCAGTCCGGCCTGATCCGGCAAGTCACCAGCGGCGAGATCGTCGCCCAGGTGGTGCTGGCGCGGCGCCAGCGGCCGGTCAAGAAGGTCGTGTTCATGGGGATGGGCGAACCGGCCCACAACCTCGACAACGTGCTCGAAGCGATCGAGCTGCTGGGGGTCGAGGGCGACATCGCCCACAAGAACCTGGTGTTCTCGACCGTCGGCGACCCACGCGTGTTCGAGCGCCTGCCGCTCGGGCGCGTCAAGCCCGCGCTGGCGCTGTCGCTGCACACCACCAGGCCGGACCTGCGCGTCCAGCTGCTGCCGCGCGCACCGCGCATCGACCCGGCCGCGCTGGTGGAAGAGGGCGAGCGCTACGCCCGCCTGACCGGTTATCCGATCCAGTACCAGTGGACCCTGCTGGACGGGGTCAACGACGGCCAGGACGAGCTGGAGGCGCTGGCCGAACTCTTGCGCGGCAAGTACGCCGTGCTCAACATGATCCCCTACAACGCCAACGAAGGCTTGCCCTACCAGAGGCCGAGCTGGGACAAGGCGCGCGCCATCGCCGCCTGGCTGTTCGAGCGCGGCATCCTGACCAAGCTGCGCGATTCGGCCGGGCAGGATGTCGATGGGGGGTGCGGGCAGCTGCGCGCACGCGCGGGAAAAGTGATTCCGCTGGCGGCGGCCTAGGACAGGCGAATACCGGAACAGGCCGGCCCGTGGCCGCGCGGCGGCGACTCAGGCCGCACGCTGGGCGAACTCGCCGCCGTTTTGTCCCAACTGCCGTCCACGCACCTGGTTGCGCCCGCCGTGCTTGGCGTCGTACATCAGCTGGTCGGCTTCGGCGATCAGCGCATGCGGCGTGACTGCCTGGTGGCGTGCGAAGTCGGCGCCGACCACGCCGAAGCTGGCGGTGGTCGACAGCGTCGCGCCGCCGCACTCGACCGCGAGCTGCGCGAAGGCCACGCGCACGCGCTCGGCCAGTTCGACCGCGCCGTCCAGCGTGGTCTCCGGCAGGATGATCAGGAATTCCTCGCCGCCGTAGCGCACCACGGTGTCGACCGGTTCGCGCGTCATGGAGCGCAACAGTTCGGCGAAAGCGCGCAGCAGCTCGTCGCCGGCGTGGTGGCCGTGGGTGTCGTTGATCTTCTTGAAGCCGTCCAGGTCGCACATGATCAGCGACAGGTGCAGGCGGTAGCGGCGCGCGCGCGCCAGTTCGCCGTCGAGCAGCGCGGCGTTCAGGTGGCGGCGGTTGAAGCAGCCCGTCAGCGGATCGCGGATCGACAGGTTGGTCAGCACCTGCTGGGTGAGGTACTGCTCGCGCCACAGGCGCGCGTGGCGGTTGGCGGCGATCGCGCCGAACAGGTTGGCGAACAGGATCAGCAGCGACATCGAGATCAGGTGGCGCGTGCTGACCATGTGCTGGTACCAGCCGAGCAGCAGGATGCCGACGCTGGAGCCGAGCGCGATCGCCAGCGCGTTCACCAGCCGGTTCGGAATGAAGATCAGGGTCACCACGCTCATCAGCGAAATCGACATGCCGTGCAGCAGGATGTCGCCTGGACGGTTGACGACGACCACGGCGTAACTGCACATGCCCAGCGCCGTGCAGACGCTGGCGGCCTGGAACGCGCCCTTGGCCAGCATCGGCGCGCGTTGTGCGTGGCGCAGGCCGAGGAAGGCCAGCAGCGGCCAGGTCAGACGCGCCAGGATCGAAGGGATGGCGCCGCGCCAGCCCAGCGCCAGGATGTCGGCCACGCCGAATCCGACGTAGAACAAGGAGCACAGCGCCAGCGCGCGCCGCAGGTCGCGCAGGATCGCGTCGCCCTGCTGGTTGAGGAAGCGCAGTTCGGTGCTGGCGCAAGCGAATTCACCGCGCAGGCGCGCAATGGGGACGATGCTCGGATCGTTCGACATGGAAGGGGGGAGTGTTGACTGTGCGGAATCGAGCCAGGACTGTAACCAAGCTTTTATTTTCTGTAAAGTAATTTGTGACACGGCGGCATGTCAAGGCCCGGCGTTGCGCCCAGCCTGTGGCGAGGCTGTAGAATAGCCGCTTTATTATTGTGTGACCGTTCCATTTACCGACCATGACCGTCCGTACTCCTGTCCGTACTCGCTTCGCTCCCAGCCCGACCGGCTATCTCCACCTCGGCGGCGCGCGCACCGCGCTGTATTCCTGGGCCTATGCCCGCCACTTCGGCGGCACGTTCATCCTGCGCATCGAAGACACCGACCTGGAGCGCTCGACCCCGGAAGCGGTGCAGGCGATCCTGGACGGCATGCAATGGCTGGGCCTGAGCCACGACGAAGGTCCGTTCTACCAGATGCAGCGCATGGACCGCTACCGCGACGTGGTCAAGGGCATGCTGGACGCCGGCACCGCCTACCTTTGCTATTGCTCCCCGGAGGAAGTCGAGGCGATGCGCGAGCGCATGCGCGCCGCGGGCGAAAAGCCGCGCTACGACGGCACCTGGCGCCCGGAGCCGGGCAAGACCCTGCCGCCGGTCCCGGAAGGCGTCAAGCCGGTGGTGCGCTTCAAGAATCCGCTCGACGGCGAAGTCACCTGGGTCGACGTCGTGAAAGGGCCGATCACGATCGCCAACAAGGAACTCGACGACTTGATCATCGCCCGTCCGGACGGGACCCCGACCTATAACTTCTGCGTGTCGGTCGACGATTGGGACATGAAGATCACCCACGTGCTGCGCGGCGACGACCACGTGAACAACACCCCGCGCCAGATCAACATCCTGCGCGCGCTCGGCGCCGAGCTGCCGGAGTACGGCCACCTGCCGATGATCCTCGGGCCGGACGGCCAGAAGCTGTCCAAGCGCCACGGCGCGGTCAGCGTGATGCAGTACCCGGAGCAGGGCTATCTGCCGGAAGCGATGCTGAATTACCTGGCGCGCCTGGGCTGGAGCCACGGCGACGACGAGATCTTCTCGATGCAGCAGTTCACCGAGTGGTTCAACCTCGAGCACCTGACCGCCTCGGCGGCCCAGTTCAACCCGGAAAAGCTGGGCTGGCTGAACAACCACTACATCAAGCAGGCCGACAACGAGCGCCTGGCCGAGCTGGCTCGCCCGATCCTGGAGCGCGAAGGCGCCCATTTCGACGGCGCGCCAGCGCTACCCGCCGTGCTCGGCCTGATGAAGGAACGCGTCCAGACCATCAACGAACTGGCCGATGCGGCCATGCTGTTCTTCCGCACGCCCAATCCCGCGGATGCGCAATACCAGGCCTTGAAGACGCAGCACCTGACCGATGCCGTGCGTCCGGCCCTGGCCCAGTTTGCCGAGAAACTGCAGACGGCGGAGTGGACCAAGCCGGCCCTGGCCGCCGCCATGAAGGAAGTGCTGGCGGCCAACGGCCTGAAGATGCCGCAACTGGCGATGCCGCTGCGCCTGCTCGTCACCGGCCAGCTGCAGACCCCGGCGATCGACGCGGTACTGGAGCTGTTCGGCCGCGAGACCGTGCTGGCGCGCATTCAGAACGGCTTATAAAGCTTCTCTGTGGGTATTTGCGAAATGCAAGTGCGTCCGCTATAATGCTCGCACTTCAGCACTGCGGGGGTATAGCTCAGCTGGGAGAGCGCTTGCATGGCATGCAAGAGGTCAGCGGTTCGATCCCGCTTACCTCCACCACGTTCTGAAGTGTGCGGCAAGGTAGTAATAAGGTAGTCCAGGGTCCCCATCGTCTAGAGGCCTAGGACATCACCCTTTCACGGTGAGTACCGGGGTTCGAATCCCCGTGGGGACGCCAAGTTGTGGAGCGTTGTGAAAACGGCGCTGTGAGAAGTAAAAGCAGTATGTTATGATATTGTCTTCCCTGAACGGGGGTATAGCTCAGCTGGGAGAGCGCTTGCATGGCATGCAAGAGGTCAGCGGTTCGATCCCGCTTACCTCCACCAAGTTCGGAAGATAGTTGTTATGGCAGTCCAGGGTCCCCATCGTCTAGAGGCCTAGGACATCACCCTTTCACGGTGAGTACCGGGGTTCGAATCCCCGTGGGGACGCCAAGAATTCGGCTTTGCGGCGCATGTGTGTGGCATACCGGCGCAGGATAGGCTAGAGTAGTACCAGTAAAGTTTTAGGTCCCCATCGTCTAGAGGCCTAGGACATCACCCTTTCACGGTGAGTACCGGGGTTCGAATCCCCGTGGGGACGCCAGGTTGTCGTAGTAGGCAGTGCAAGGAGCCGCCTTGAGCGGCTTTTTTATTGCCATAGTTGTGTAGTACTTGGGGGTATAGCTCAGCTGGGAGAGCGCTTGCATGGCATGCAAGAGGTCAGCGGTTCGATCCCGCTTACCTCCACCAAGGTTCCATAGGTCCCCATCGTCTAGAGGCCTAGGACATCACCCTTTCACGGTGAGTACCGGGGTTCGAATCCCCGTGGGGACGCCAGTCAAAAAACCGGGGTAGACCAACGCGCATGCGCGCCAGAGGTGCCCCGGTTTTACATTTTGGCTTATCAAGCATGGCCATCGATTCCTCCGATTCCAACCGCGCCCGCACGCTCGCCATCTTCTGCAAGGTGGTCGACAACTTCGGCGACATCGGCATTTGCTGGCGCCTGGCGCGCCAGTTCCATGCCGAACACGGTCTCGACGTCACCCTGTGGGTCGACGACCTCGCAAGCTTCCAGCGTATCTGGCCGTCCGTTCTCGTGGGTGCCGACCGCCAGCAGGTCGAAGGCGTCACGGTGCGCCACTGGGCCGGCCAGGACGGCGTGTTCGCGCCCGGCGACGTGGCGGACATCGTGATCGAATTCTTCGGCGTCGAACTCCCCCCTGGTTATGTCGCCGCGATGGCGCAGTGCGAGCCGCGTCCGGTCTGGATCAATTACGAAGGCTTGAGCGCCGAGGAATGGGTCGAAGGCTGCCACGCGCTCCCGTCGATGCATCCGCGCTTGAAGCTGACCAAGCATTTCTTTTTTCCCGGCTTCACCGACAAGACCGGTGGGCTGCTGCGCGAGCGCGGCCTGGTGCAAGCGCGCGCCGCCTTCCAGGCCGACCGCGGCGCCCAGGCTGCGTTCCTGCGCGGGCTCGGCGTGGAGGAAGCCGAGCTGGACACGCTCAAGGTCAGCCTGTTCTGCTATCCGCATGCGCCGGTGACGGAACTGTTCGATGCCTGGGCGCGGGGCGACCGCGACGTGACCTGTCTGGTGCCCGAGGGCGTGGCGCGCGAGCAGGTGGCCGCCTGGCTGGGCGTCGACCCGGCCCGCGCGCGCGCGGGCGCATGCCTGACGCGCGAGCGCCTGCGCGTGCGCGCGATCCCGTTCATGCGCCAGGACGACTACGACCGCCTGCTGTGGGCGTGCGAGCTGAACTTCGTGCGCGGCGAGGATTCCTGGGTGCGCGCCCAGTGGGCCGGCCGGCCCTTCATCTGGCACATTTATCCGCAAGATGAAAACTTGCACCATGTTAAACTCCGCGCTTTCCTGCAAAAGTACGCTAAAAATCAGGAAAGTCTGATCGATTTTTCCCTGGCCTGGAATGGCGCCGCGCCCGAGAATGCGCCGGTCGCCGACTGGCCGGCGCTGTGGACGGCCTTGCAAGCCGCTCTGCCGACGCTCGCGCAGCAGGCCGAAGACTGGCAAGCGCACATGTTGGCAAACGGCGACTTGGTGAGCAATCTGCTGAATTTCGCCCGGGCGCTCCGGTAGGCGACGGGTCTGGAACGTGGTATGATGCTTGATTATTGCAACTTATTTTTTATCCAAAATTTCCTATGAAACCCGCAAAAGAAATTCGTGTCGGCAACATCATCATGGTCGATGCCAAGCCTTTCATCGTGCTGCGCTCTGACGTCAACGGCTCGAGCCGCACGGGCTTCACCTACAAATGGAAGATGAAGAATCTTCTGACCAACGCACCGCTGGAAAACGTGTTCCGCGGCGATGACAAGTTCGACGTGGTCGTGCTGGACAAGAAGCCGGTTACCTACTCGTACTTCGCCGATCCGCTGTACGTCTTCATGGACGAAGAGTACAACCAGTACGAAATCGAAGAAGAAAACCTGGGCGATGCGCTGAACTACCTGAAAGACGGCATGGAATGCGAAGCCGTGTTCTACGACGGCAAGGCAATCTCGGTCGAACTGCCGATCACCATCGCGCGCCAGATCGTCTACACCGAGCCGGCCGTCAAGGGCAACACCTCGGGCAACGTCCTGAAGGAAGCGAAGATCGAAAACGCGATCGAGAGCAAGCAGTTCACCATCCAGGTGCCGCTGTTCGTCAACCAGGACGACACCATCGAGATCGACACCCGTACCGCCGAGTACAAGCGCGTCGTGCGCAACTAAGTTTGTAGCGAGCTTTTACCGAGCTCGACGAAAAACGCTGCCCGAGGGCAGCGTTTTTTTTTGCGTCATCGGCCGTGCCACGAGGCTTCGCGTGACAAAGCGAGATTATGTGGACATGCCAGCCTGCTATGCTTGAACCTCCTTATCCCACCCGGAGGCGCCATGCGCATACGGCATGTTGCGATAGCCGGCACATTGTTGTGTGTCGGGATCGCCCGAGCGCAGGCAGCGTGCGATCCCGAGGTCGTCAAATCGGAACGGGCAAGCATGCAGGGCTTCGGCACCTGGCGCGATGGCAAGCAGGGTGCCGATTTCCGCTGGGCGCCGCTGTTCGACGGCATCGCACCAGGTGCCAGGGCGGCCATGATGAAGCACTTTGGCCAATGGTTCCATTGTGTGAATGGCAAATCGCGCCAGGTCGATTTTTACCTGCACGACAAGCTGATCGCGCGAACCCTGGCTGACGGTCGCTATGTGCCTGTCGACGACTCGTTTGATGACGGTCCGCAGATCAGAATATGGATCAGGACCGGCGCCAAATAAGTCGGCGCGCGCGCCCGGACGCAAAGCACCTAGATCCGGCAACGCAGCCCGTCGATCAGCAGACCGACCATCTTGCGCGTTTCTTCCGGCGACCCGTCCGGATAGGCTTTGCACAAGGTCGCCACCGCGCGCAGCAACTCGTCGGCCTCGTAGCCGGGACGGATCACCTTCTGTTCGACCGCCGCCGTGAGGATCGCGCTCAAGGGAGGGCGCAGGCGCCCGTAGAAATAATCGTGCAGCGAGGTCTGCGTGGCGGCGTCTGCCTGCAGTGCGTTCGACAGGCCGCGCTTGGTCATGATGAAGTTGACGTAGCCTTCGACCCAGCGCTCCAGCGCCTCACCCGGCGCATGGTCGGCGATGATGCGGGCGGCGCCGTCGGCGCAATCGTCGATCTGCGACTTCAAGACGGCGACGATCAGGTCGGCGCGCTGCGGGAAATGGCGGTAGAAAGTGCCGACGCCGACGCCTGCGCGCTCGGCGATCTCGCGTACCGGCGCCTCGAAGCCCGACTCGTTGAACACTTCCAGGGCTGCCTGCAGCAGCGAGCGCAGGTTGCGCGCGGCGTCCACGCGCTTGGGGCGTCCTTGCGACGGCGTCGTTGTCGCATCTTTGCCGCCATATTCTTTATTTGTTCCAGTGCTCATATAAATCTTCTATTAAACGGAACGATATTCCGGATATAATTCGGAATCGCGTTCCGCTTTGTGATGGTAGCAGATCTTGCTCGACCAGTGGGCGGCCGCTCGTTCAATCCGTTGGTGTTTCGAAAGGAAAAGCCATGCAAAACAGCGAAACCTGCATGTTCTGCCGCTACCGTAAAGCGCGCATCGCCGCCTGCTGCGCGGCCAGAAGCGCACCGCCGGCGCAAGGGGAGGGTGCCGGCCAGGCACCGTCGAGCGTTGCACCTGCCGCTTCGGAGGCTGCGTTTCCCCAGCAGGCCCGGCGCGAGACGCCACAATTTGCCTGAGCCTTGCGCCCGCAAGCGCAGCTCCCTCTCATGAACGCCGCCACCTGCGGGTGGCGTTTTTTTCGCCCGCACTGCGCGGGTAGTCGAAAAAGTTTCCAAATAGTACACAATAAGTATCCTTCGAGATAGCCGTTCGTTTTATACTCATCCATCATTTGACATGGAGGGTTGTATGAAACGCAGGGATTTCGTTCGACTTGGATTGGCTGCCGGCGCTGCGGCGGGCATGGATGCGGCGACGCTGGCCGAAGCGGCGCCGACCTCAGCTTCGGGTACAGGCGCATCGATCCTGGAAGCCGGTGTGCAGGCCCAGCAAGCCGAGATGCAAGCCGGAAAGCTGACGTCAAGCGCGCTGGTGCAGCAATACCTGGCGCGTATCGCCGCGTTCGACAAGGCCGGGCCACGCATCAACGCCATCATCGAACTCAATCCCGACGCGCCCGCCATCGCCGCCCAGATGGACCGCGAACGCAAGGCCGGCAAGCTGCGCGGTCCGCTGCACGGTATCCCGGTCCTGATCAAGGACAACATCGCCACCGCGGACAAGATGAGCACCAGCGCTGGCTCGCTCGCGCTGGACGGCGTGCACGCCAGCCGCGATTCCTTCGTGGCGCAAAAGCTGCGTGAAGCCGGCGCCGTCATCCTCGGCAAGACCAACCTGTCCGAATGGGCGAATATGCGCTCGACCCATTCGATCAGTGGCTGGAGCGGCCGCGGCGGCCAGACCCGCAACCCGTACGCGCTCGACCGCAACACCAGCGGCTCCAGCTCCGGCTCGGGCGCCGCCATTGCCGCCAGCCTGGCGACCGTGGCGATCGGCACCGAGACCGACGGCTCGATCGTCTCGCCGTCCTCGACCTGCGGCATCGTCGGCATCAAGCCGACCCTGGGCCTGGTCAGCCGCAGCGGCATCATCCCGATCGCGCACTCGCAGGACACGGCCGGCCCGATGACGAGGAGCGTCGCCGACGCGGCGCTGCTGCTGGGCGCGATCGCCGGCGTCGATCCGAGCGACGCGGCGACCAGGGACGGCCAGGGCAAGGCAGGCGATTACGCGGCCGCGCTGCGCAAGGACGGCCTGCAAGGCAAGCGCATCGGCGTGACGCGCAATTTCTTCGGCAGCAGCCCGGCGATCGACACCATCATCGAGCAGGAGCTGGCGGTCCTGAAGGCGCAGGGCGCGGTGCTGGTCGACGTCGAACTGCCCAACGCCGACAAATACGGCGACACCGAGCTGGAGGTGCTGCTGTCCGAGTTCAGGCCCGACCTGGAAGCCTACCTGGCCGGCTATGCCCCGCATGCCGCGGTCAAGACCATGGCGGACGTCATCGCCTTCAACGACAAGAACCCGGGGCGCGAGCTGCAGCACTTCGGCCAGGAGCACCTGGTCGCGGCGCATAAGAAGCCGGGCCTGGACGACCAGGCCTATCGCGAGGCGCTGGCCACCAATCACAAGTTCGCGCGCGAGGAGGGCATCGACAAGATCATGCGCGAACAAAAGCTCGACGCGCTGGTCGCGCCGACCGGCGGCACCGCCTGGCTGACCGACTACATCAACGGCGACCATTACGGCGGCAGCTTCTCCTCGCCGGCTGCGGTGGCCGGCTACCCGCACGTGACGGTGCCGGCCGGCTACGTCCACGGGCTGCCGGTCGGCATCTCGTTCGTCGGCGGCGCCTGGAGCGAGGCGACGCTGATCGGCATGGCCTACGCCTACGAGCAGGCCAGCCAGCGCCGCAAGGCGCCGACGTTTCCGGCGACGGTCAACGTCAAGGCGTGAGAAGGCGCGCAGGCGAGTGCGGCTGTGATGTGCGGGCGTGCGCGCATGCAGATCGCATTCGCCGGCGCGCGTGCACCTGGGCGTACGCGCGCGCATGCAGTTGCACGTACGCGCGCGTGGGTGGGTGACGCGTGGGCGCGGATGCGATCGCGTGGGAGCGTCAGCGTTGTTACGCACTTGTAGCTACGCGCATGTAGCCGGCACTTATAGTCGCGCACTTGTAGTTGCGTACGTGTGGTTGGATGTGTGCGGATAACGGGCGAGCGGCGTCGCGCATCGGCGGCCCCACCTCGTCAAGCTTTTTGCAACTAACCGACATGCGTCGTGCAACAGTCCCACACCCGGCCACCAGCTCAGCGCCCATCCGCCTTCGGCCCGCCATTGGTCGGACTGACCCAGATGAAGGCACACACCGCCGCGGCCGCGGCGCTGACGGCGCACACCAGCAGCGCCGCATGGAAGGGCGGCAGCAGCGCGCGTCCGCGCGCGGTGAGCACGACGCCCAGCAGCGCGGTCGCGATCAGGCCGCCGCCCCGCGCCACAGCGCTGTTGAAGCCGGACGCGATGCCGGTATGGCTGCCATCCACCGAGGACAGCACGGCGGTGGTCAGCGGCGCCGCCACGCAAGCCATGCCGAGTGCGATGGTCAGCATCGCCGGCAGCACGGTCGCGGCATAGCCGCCGTCACCGATGCGGGTCGCGAGCAGGAAGCCGGCGGCGACGATCAGCGAGCCGATCGACAGCGGCAGGCGCGAACCGTGGCTGCCGGCCACGCGTCCCATCAGCGGCGAGCCGATCGCCAGCACGATCGGGAAGGGCAGCAGCGCCGCCCCGGCCTGCTTGGCCGAATAGCCGAGCGCCTGGATCAGCACGTAGGGCACCAGCAGCATCAGTGCGCCGAGTGCGCCGTACAGCAGGAAGGTCATCAGGTTCAGGCCGGAAAAGCCGCTCGAACCGAACAGTTTCAGGGGCAGCATGGCGTGCTCGCCGGCGCGCCGCTCGGTCCACAGGAAAGCCAGCAAGATCAGGATGCCGGCCACGAGCGCCAGTCCGGCGGCAAGCGTCAGGTGCTTTTGCGCGGACGCGTCGGCCAGGCCCCAAGTGACGCAGCCCAGGCCGAGGCTGGCGAGCAGCGCCCCGAACGGGTCGAGCGCGGCCGGCTTGCCGCCCGGTTTGAGCTGCACGAAGCGCCAGCCCATGAAGATGGCCAGCGCCGCGATCGGCAGGTTGATGTAGAAGATCGCGCGCCAGCCGACGGTGTCGATCAGCCAGCCGCCCAGCAGCGGCCCGATCGCGCCGGCGGCGGCCCCGGCCGCAGCCCAGATGCCGATCGCCCGGCCGCGCGTCTTGCCCTCGAAGGTGGCGCCCAGGATCGCCAGGCTGTTCGGGAGCAGCAGCGCGGCGCCGACGCCTTGCAGCACGCGCCCGCCGACCAGCAGCCACAGCTGCGGCGCCAGGGCGCACAGCAGCGAGGCCAGTGCGAACACCGCGATGCCGGTGAGAAGGATGCGCTTGCGTCCGTAGCGGTCGCCCATCGCCCCGCCCAGCAGCAAGAGGGAACTGAGCGGCAGCAGATAGCCGTTCACCACCCACGACAGATCGGCGCCGCCGCCCGCCAGGTCGCGCCCGATCGATGCCAGTCCCACGTTCACCACCGAACCGTCGATGAACGCCAGGCTGCTCGACAGGATCGAGGTGCACAGCACCAGGTTCGGATGTGCCGCCGGCCGCGCTTCGGGCTGTGCCTCGCGCTGCGCAGGCGCACCGCTTGCCGCGAGCGCGCGGTCGCAGTCGCTGGGCAAGTTGCTCATGCGCGGGCCTCGCGCCGGGGAAGTGGGTGCGGCGATGTCATGGCTGCGAGCATGCGTGTACCCGCTGCGGCTGTCTGTTCGGCCGCGTACGCTCGCGGGCGAGCGCCGCGGACCTTATTGCCGCGTCGCAGCGGCCTGCTTGGCCTTGGCGAACACCGGTCCCCACAAGGGGTGGCCCTGTTCGCCGGCGTCGAGGTCGAACGACGGGTCCAGGCGCAGCGCCTTGTCGAAGCTCTGGCGGCATTGCGCAGTGCGGCCGGTCACGCAGTAGCTGAACGCGGTGTACTTGATGGCGGTCAGGCGTGTCGCCAGCGGTCCATTGTTGAGGTCGCGCGCGGACAGGCGCCGGATCGCGCCATCGAAGTCGCCCTCGTTGTACAGGCGGATACCTTCGCGCAGGCCCGACGATTCGCGCGGCGGCGCGTCCGGCTCGCGCCGGCTGGCCGACTCGCGCGCAGGCGCGGCCTCGCGTTCGAGCACGGCCGTGGCCTTCGGATGGCTGGCGGTGCGTGCGGGGCGCTGCTGGAACATCGGCGCATCGGCGCAGCCGGCCATCAGGGTGGCGGCGCCGAGCAGCAGCGCGGCCACGGAGGCAGACCGGCCGGCAACAGAACGTGCGGTGGCGGGACGGGGCGGGCGCTGGGGTTTCATCGTTCTCCGTAATCTTCTGGTTCTTGTCGATGGGGTGCGTCGACGGGGTCAGCGTGCGTCGTTGAAGTCGACCATGACCTGGCCGCCGCCGCGCGCGGTGTCGACTTCGAGCACACGGTCGGGGAAGGCCGGGTTGGTCACGCGCAGCGTGTGCTTGCCGGGCGCGAGGACCAGGCGCTTGACCGGCGGACTGATGCCGCGGTCGACACCGTCCACGTAGACCGCGCCCCAGGGCTGGATGCGCAGGCGGTAAGTGGCGCCGGCACCCGCGGCGGCGTTGGCGACGCCCCCATCCGCCGGCGGCCGGGTCGGGTCGACGGGCAAGGCGCTGCCGGCGCCGTCCGGACCGGAGACGGAGGTTCCGTCCGCTCCCGTGGTGCCGGCGCCAGCATTCGCCTCCGGCGACGTGGCTGGGGCCGAGGCGGCGGATGCGCCCGGCCCGCCTGGCGCGGCGCCCACGGCAGCCCCGGCGGCGGCCTGCGGCGCGGCCGGCGCGGCGCTCGCCGGCCCCGGCGCCTGCGCGTCCGACTGCGGCTGGTTCAGGACGATGTGGTCGAACGAGCCGGAGTCGCGCATGTCGGCGAACATCACCAGCGCGATCGCCACCAGCACGGCGGCGCCGCCGGCGGCGATTGCCCAGCGCTGCCGACGGCCCAGGCCGGGGCTGCGCCTGGCGAACGGTTCGGCGGCAGCGCTGGGCGCCGCCGCCGTTACTGGTGCCGCCGCAGTTGTGGATGATGCCGCAGTTCCGGGCGCTGTGCCGGCTGTGCCGGGGGTGGCCGCAGCTGGCGCCGCCGGTCCTGGAACCGCGCTCGAAGCCGCGTCATCAAGGAATGGTGCGGCCGGCTTGGCGCCCGCCGAGGCGCTCAGCGAGACGATGCCGAGGATCTCGCGCAGCTGCGCGATGCTCTGCGGCCGCTCGGCCGGGTCGGGCGCCATGCAGCGGTCGACCGCGGTGAGCAGCGAATCGCTGTAGCCCTCGAGCGCGCGCCCGCGCAAGGGGCCGCCCGGCAGCAGCTCGCTCGTGATCGCGTAGTGGACGACGCTGGCCAGCGCGGTGAGATCGTCGGCCTCGCTCTTGACGGCATCGTCGTCGGCCAGGTCCGGCGCCAGCAGCGGCTCGCCATTGTCGTGGAAGACGATGGTGTCGGGCGTAATGGCGCGGTGCGGCATCTGCATCGCGTATTGCAGCTCGAGCGACTGCAGGATCTGGCGGAATATCTTCCGGCACCAGACCTCGTTGACGAGCTCGGGGCTGTACTCGACGATGTCGCGCACGCTGCGGCCCTCGAGGCTTTGTGGTTCGTTTCCGATCGTAGATAGGCTGGTCATGTTGGCACGACTTCGTAGGCTCGTTGTTGCCAAAATCATGCCAGATTTACACGGGCGATGCCCGGTGTGAACTCAACCGTGCGCGCCTGTTACAGTTGTTACAGGCGCGCGGGTCGGCTTACTCACGGGCGGCGTCCGCGAAACCGTCGTCGTGGTCGTCTTCGAAGGCATCGCCCGGGCTCGCCGGGTTGGCGTCCTGGATGTCGACGAAGCGCATCTTGAAGCTGCGCCCCTTGAAGTTGCCGAAGTCCGGCCCGAGCCGGTTGCCGGCGTTCAGGCGCGCGAACGCGGCGTCGGCCACGCTGCGCTCGAGCGCGACGTAGCTGGCGAACTCGAACACCTGGATCTTGCCGACCTGGTCCTTGGCCAGGCCGGCGTCGCCGGTCAGCGCGCCCAGGATGTCGCCCGGGCGCAGCTTGGCCTTCTTGCCGCCGGCGATGCACAGGGTGCGCATCGGGGCCGGCGCGACCGAGGCCGCGTCGACGGCTTCGGGCAGGGCGTGCCAGTCGGCGTTTTGATCCTGCAAGTCTTCGATCAGGCGCACGAAGCGCTTTTCGTTCGGCGCCGACAGGGTCAGGGCCAGCCCCTGTTCGCCGGCGCGGCCGGTGCGGCCGATGCGGTGCACGTAGACGTCGGGCGTCTTCGGGACGTCGACGTTGATCACGGCCGCCAGCGAAGCGATGTCGATGCCGCGCGCCGCGACGTCGGTCGCGACCAGCACGGTCGCGCTGCGGCCGGCGAACAGCACCAGCGTTTCGTCGCGCTCGCGCTGTTCCATCTCGCCGTACAGCGCCAGCGCCGCGAAGCCCTGAGCGCGCAGATGCTCGACCAGTTCGCGGCAGCGCGCCTTGGTATTGCAGAAAGCAATCGCCGAGGCCGGCTGATACGTGCGCAGGAGACGCGCGACCGCATCGAAGCGGCCGTCGAAACCGATCTCGTAGAAGCGCTGCTCGATCTGGTCCTGTGCGTGCGCCTGGGCGGACTCGACCGCGACCTCGAGCGGATCGTTCAGGAAGCGTGCGGTGGCCGCGCGGATATCGTCGGGGTAGGTGGCGGAAAACAACAAGGTCTGGCGATATGTCGGGCACGCGTGCACGATGGCGGCGATCTCGTCGTAGAAACCCATGTCGGTCATCCGATCGGCCTCGTCCAGCACCAGCGTGCGCAGGCGCGACAGGTCGAGCGTACGCTTCGACAGGTGGTCGCGCACCCGGCCAGGCGTGCCGACCACGATGTGCGCGCCGAACTCGAGCGTGGTGATCTGCGGACGCATCGGCACGCCGCCGGTCAGCACCACCACCTTGACGTTGCCGATGCCGCGCGCCAGGCGGCGCAGCTCATTGGCGACCTGGTCGGCCAGCTCACGGGTCGGGCACAGCACCATCCCCTGCACCGCGAACAGCGTCGGGTTGAGTTTTTGCAGCATGCCGATGCCGAACGCGGCCGTCTTGCCGCTGCCGGTCTTGGCCTGTGCGATCAGGTCGCGGCCTTGGAGCGCCGGCGGCAAGGTCGCGGCTTGCACCGGCGTCATCTGCGTGTAGCCCAGTTGGGCGAGGTTGTCGAGGAAACGCGGCGCGAGCGGCAGCGAGGAAAAGGCGGTATCGGGCATCATGATTGTAAAGCTGCTCCAAAGTGGGCATGGCTGGGCACGGCGACGAAGACAGTGCCTTTTGCACCGCGAGGCGCTGCAACGGCGCCATGCACGGTTCGGGGCAGCTTATTTATTTGGCAGGCTGCCAGATCGGCAGGCCTGTCAGGTCGAGGCTGGGATCGTGCTTCCACATCGGCAGGCCGGTCACGTCGGTGTCGGCCAGGTCGAGCAATTGCAGCTGTTCCTGCTTGGGCGCCGCACGGCGTGGACGGCGTTTGGTTTCCGCGGCTGGCTGAGGAGAGGGCGAGACGGGGTCGCTGTCGACGCGCTCGGCCGGCTCGAAGCCGAGGAGGTCGATGGTCGCGTTGTCTTTCTTGTCTCTCATGCGCTGTGCTGCGTCGGCCCAATAAACAAAAGCCCGGCTCCTTCGAGTCGGGCTTTCATCGTACTGTATCTGGTTGCGGGGACAGGATTTGAACCTGTGACCTTCGGGTTATGAGCCCGACGAGCTGCCAGACTGCTCCACCCCGCGTCTGAGGAACGTATTGTAACGCGAATCGGCTGGGAGCGCAAATCGGCGTTGCATGAGCGCTCAGCGGGCAGCTCAGGCGGCAACCCAGCCGGCAACTCAGCCGGCTTCGGGCGCCGCCGCGCGCAGCCGCCACAGCGAGGTCAGCTCGACCATGCGCGCCGCGGCGAGCGGATCGTCCGGATCGCTCGCCTTGGGATGGGCCGGGCGGATGTCGTGACGTCCCGCCACCGCCAGCCCGGCCGCTTCGATCCAGCCGAGCAGTTGTTCGCGCGAGCGCAGGCCGAGGTGCTCGGCCAGGTCGGACAGGATCAGCCAGCCTTCGCCGCCGTCCAGCAGGTGGTCCTTGAGTCCGGCCAGGAAGCCCTTGAGCATGCGGCTATCCGGATCGTAGATCGCGTATTCGATGCTCGAGCTCGGTTTGCCCGGCAGCCACGGCGGATTGCACACCACCAGGCCGGCGCGACCCTCCGGAAACAAATCGGCGCGCACCACCTCGACCTGGGCGGCAAGCCCGAGCCGTTGGATATTGTCGCGCGCACAGCCCAGCGCGCGCGCGTCCATGTCGGTCGCGACCACGCGCTGCAGGCCGCGCCGCGCCAGCACCGCCGACAGCACGCCGGTGCCGGCGCCGACGTCGAAGGCCAGCGTCGCGCGCGCGGGCACGGGCGCCTGCGCGACCAGCTCGACGTATTCGCCGCGCACCGGCGAGAACACGCCGTACCAGGGATGGATACGCTCGTCGAGCGCTGGAATGAACACGCCCTTGCGGCGCCATTCGTGCGCGCCAACCAGGCCGAGCAGTTCCCGCAGCGACGCCACGTAGGCCTCGCCGTGGGCGCTCCCGGCGGCGCCGTCGTGCGCACCGGACCGGGCATTGTCCTGGGCATCGTCGTGTCCGGGTGCGGCGGCGCCGTAGGCTTCGAGACAGGCTTCGCGCACGTCGGGCGCCCGGCGCAGCGGAATCGTGTGGTCGGCCTGGAACGGAATCAGCAGCATCGCCAGCGTGCGCGCGCGCTGCAGCTGAGCAAGACGGTGGCGGTGGAACTGCTCGGTGAGCGTGCCGGCCGGCTTGCCGGCCTTGCGTTTGCCGCGGGGACTCTTGTGATCGATCCGGCGCACCAGCGCCTGCAGCAACTGGCGCGCATTGTGGAAATCGCCGCGCCAGAGCAGGGCGGTGCCGTCCAGCGCCAGGCGGTAGGCCGCATCGGCGGTCATGGTGTCGTCGGCGACCACCACTTTTTTCGGCGCCGGCCAGCCGCTCTCGGAGCGCCAGCGCGCCGAGCGCTGCTCGCCGTCCTCGATCCAGTGGATGCGCGCCGCGCCGGCGCTCACGTCGTTCGTCATCGGACGCCGATCAATGGTGGTGGTGCGAGTGCAGCTCGTTCGACTCGACGAAGGCCTTCACGGCGTCCGGGTTGCCGGTTGCGTAACGCTTGATTTCGCCGCACGCGCAGATGCCCTGGTAAGGCAGGATGTGCGAGCAGGCAGAGGCTTGTTGCAGGGTGACCTTGACCGGCTTGGCGCATTTGGCGCACTTGAAGGTCAGGAAGCGGGCGGGTTTGGACATGGTCGTATTGAATGGTCAATGCTTGGGAAAGGCGCGCATTTTAGCACTGCACCGTGATTGCGCTGCTGCCGCCGCCGGCCGGGCGCACCAGCACCTTGGTCGCGATCCGCTCGGTCATTTCCTGCACGTGCGAGATCACGCCGACCTTGCGGCCGAGCGACTGCAGCGCGTCCAGCGCGTCCATCGCCACACCCAGCGTTTCGCTGTCGAGGCTGCCGAAGCCCTCGTCGATGAACAGCGACTCGACCTTGACCCGGTTCGACGACAGCGACGCCAGGCCCAGGGCGAGGGCCAGCGAGACCAGGAAGGATTCGCCGCCGGACAAGGAATTGACCGAGCGGACCTCGCCGCCCATGTCCTGGTCGCGCACCATCAGCGCCAGCGACGGGCCGGCGCTGCTGGCCACGCGTTCCAGGCGATAGCGGCGCGCCAGCTGGGCCAGGTGGGTGTTGGCATAGCCGAGCAGCACGTCGAGGGTGAATTGCTGGGCGTAGTTGCGGAATTTCTTGCCATCGGCCGAACCGATCAGCTCGGCCAGCTTGGCCCAGCGGTCTTCGATCGCGCGCTGGCGCTCGATCTCGCCCATCATCGCGCGTGCGCGTTCGCGCCGGCCGTCGTCTTCGCGGATGCGCAGCGCCAGCGAAGTCGCCGCGCCGTTGGCGGCGTCGCGTTCGGCCTGGGCGCTGCGCAAGGCCAGCGCGGCAGCCTCAACACCGGACGCGGCGCCGGCGCTCTCGCCCTCCCGGCGCGGCGGCGCATCCTGGCTTTCGTGGCGCTCGCGCTGGGCGCGCCGTTCGGCCAGCACGGCCCCGGCCTGGCGCGCCGCGGCGTCGAGTTCGAGCAGCGCCGCCCGTTCCTGCGCGATCCAGCCGGCGCCGACCTGCAGCAAGGCAGCCAGGCGCTGTTCGTTGTCGACCGCTTCCAGCTCGGGACCGGCCTCGAAGTCGAGGATCCACTGCGCCAGGCGCTCGCCGGCCGTGGCGAGCTCGCCCTGCAGGTCGCCGATGCGGCCGGTGGCCTGGGCCTGGGCGGCGCGCACCCGTGCCTCGGTCTGGGCCGCCTGCAAGCCGGCGGCCTGGCAAGCGTGGACACCGTCGCGCGCCACGGCCACAGCCGCGAGCAGGCCTTGTTCGACATCGCGCGCCGGACGGCCCTCGAACAGCTGGGCGCGCGCCTGGCGATGCTCGGCCAGGCCGGCGTCCAGGCGCGCGAATTCGGTCTCGGCCTCGCTCAGGCGCACACCGGCTTGCTCGACCTGCGCGAGCAGGGCGCTGTGTTCGGCTTCGAGCGTGCCGATCGCACCCTGCAGCTGGGCCAGGCGCGTGGCTTGCGCGGTCCAGGCGCGCGCCTCGCCCGCGCGCGCGTCGCGCCAGCCGGAAGGATCGCGTTGCCAGTGGGCCTGCCAGCCGTCGCCGCAGCAGTTCGACAGTACCGCGTCGAGCTCGGCCAGCAGGGCGGCCAGCGCGCCTGCCGCCGCCTCGCGCCGGGCGCCGAGGGCGGCGATGTCGGCTTCGGTGCGCGCGAGCAAGGTCTGCGCTGTTTGCGCAGCATCGAGCAGGCGTGCGTGCTCGGCGTTGGCCTGGTCCCAGGCCTGCTGGGCGGCGTCGCGCGCCAGCACCGCGCGCTGCAGTTGCGCGTCGCGCGTCTCCAGCGCTTCGAATGCGCCGCGCAGCGCCGTTTGCTGGGCGGCGAGCCAGGCGCCGCGCTCGCGCTCGCCATCGTCGTCGCCGGGCGCTTGCGCAGCAAGCGGGTTCTCGTCCCACTCGGCTTCGAGCTGGTCCAGGGCGCCGGCGGTGCCTTCGCGCTCGCGCGCCAGCATCGTGAGGCGCTCGCCGGCAGATTCGAAGGCGGCGCGCGCGTCGGCCTGGGCGTTCAGGTTGGCGCGCTGATCGAGGCGGCGCTGCCCCAGGTCGGCCGACAGTTCCTCGAGCAGCGCGTGCAGGCGGTCGTCCTGGTGGCGGTAGGGATGCTCGAGCCCGCCGCACACCGGGCAGGCTTCGCCGTCGACCAGGGTCGCCCGCATTTTCTCGACACCATCGGCGCAGGCCAGCTGGGCGACCTTGAGCGAGCGCTCGGCCTGGGCCACGGTGGCATCAAGGGCCATGCCCGCCGTGCGCGCCGCGTCCAGGGCGGCTTCCGCGCTGGAGCGCGCCTGCGTGGCTTGTCCCGCTTGCGCATCCAGCTCGGCGATGCGGGCGCGGCTGGTGCGCAGCGCCTGCCAGGTGTGGTCGAGCGAAGCCAGCCGTTCGCGCCGTGTGTCGAGGGCGCGCCGCTCGCTGCGCAGGGCGTCGGCGTCGATCTGGGCCAGCGCGTCCGTTGCGTCGCGGCGCGCGGCCTCGCGCGTTTCCAGCAAAGCGATCGAGGCGGCCAGCGCGTGCGCGGTGCGCTGCGCCGAGCCGGCCGCCTGTTCGGCCCCGGCCTGGGCCGCATGCAGGGCCTGGGCGCTGGCCGCGTCCTGGCGCGCCGCATCGTGCGCCTGCGCCAGGCGCTGTTCCCAACGCGACCATTGCGTCGCCAGCGCTTCCTGCGCGCGATGCGCATCGAGCCAGGCGCCGGCCTCGTGCAGGGCGCGCCGGCTGGCCTCGAGCTCCGCACTCTTGGCCTGCGATACCGTGCGCGCCTGCAAGGCTTCCTTGCGCAGGAGGTCCAGGCCTTGCGCCGCTTTGGCGTGGGCGGGGGCCAGCGTCGCCAGGGTGGCGTCGAGCGCCTTGGCCTGGTCGAGCTGGGGCGCCGCCGAGCGCTGCGCGTCTTCGGCGGCCTCGAACCTGCGCTCCGCCTCCATCAGCGTCTGCGCGGCCTGCCGCTGGGCCTCGAGAGCGCGCGCGAGGTCGTGCTCGCCGGCTGCAAGCTGGGCCTGCACCTGGCGCAGCTCGCCCTGCAGGCGGTTCAGATCGGCGAACAGGGTCCTGGCCGGCTGCACCGCGTCCAGCGTCGCCAGGTGGCGGCGCCGCTCGCCGGCGGCGTCAAGCCGAGCCACGGCGCCGGCCAGCGCGCCCTCGGCCTGGCCTTCCGCTGCGCGTAGGCGTTCCAGGTCCTGGTGCCAGCGCAAGGCGCGCTCCAGTTCGGCGCGCTGCGCCTCCAGCCTGGACAGCTCGGCCTGCGCGGCCGCGTGCTGCTCGTCCAGCAGCGCGCGTTCGTCAGGCGCCAGCGGCGCGGCGTCCTGCAGGCGGGACGTGAGGCGCCGCATCGCTTCCTGTTCCTGGCGCCAGCGCTCGAAGGCGCGGCGCGAGATGTCGCTGTAGACGGCGCTACCGGTCAGCGTTTCGAGCAGCTCGCCGCGTTCATTCTCGTCGGTGCGCAGGAAGGCCGAGAACTCGTTCTGGGCCAGCAGCACCGAGCGCGTGAACTGTTCGAACGAGAGGCCGATGCGCCGTTCGACTTCGCCCAGCACCTCGGTCTTGGTGCCGCCCAGCGGCTGCAGCTCCGGCAGCTGGTGCAGGCTCATGGTGGAAGGCTGCAGGGCGCCGGCGGCGCGGTTGCGCGATCGGCGCACGCTCCAGCGCGCGCGGTAGCGGCGCTCGTCGTTGCCGACGAAGTCGACTTCGGCGAAGGCGTCGGCGGCGCCGCGGCGCAGCAGGGTGCGGCGGTCGCCCACCGACAGCGTCTCGTCGCCCACGTCGGGCAGGTAGTTGCCCACGCGCGGCCCCTTGATCAGGCGCGGCGTGGCGTCGTACAGCGCCAGGCACAGGGCGTCGAGCAAGGTACTCTTGCCGGCGCCGGTCGGCCCGCTGATCGCGAACAGGCCGGAGGAAACCAGCGGCTCGGACTCGAAATCGACCTCGAACTCGCCCGCCAGCGAGGCCAGGTTCTTGCCGCCGATGCGCAGGATCCTCATGCGGCCTCCCGCTTGCCGTCCGATGGCAGCAGCAGCTCGGCAAACGCCGCCATCTGGTCGTCCGGGGCGCCTTCGCCGAAGCGCTGCTGCCACAGGCGGCGGAAGATGTCGTCGGGCTGCAGCTGGGCCAGCTGGTCCAGGCTCAGCGCCGGTTCGATGCCGGGCGCGGTCTGCACGCGCCGGGTCGGCTCGATCTTGGCCAGGCGCACCGGTTTGCCTTCCAGCGCCGCCTCGACCTGGGCGCGCAGTCCGGGCTCGGGGCCATCCAGCAGCACCCGCACTTCGAGGTAAGGCTGCTCGTGCAGCGGCCGTTCGGGCAGATCGAGCCCGACCAGCTCGGCGATCGCCTGCTTGAGCGGCGCCGGGCTGGCGGGCACGCGCAGCAGATCGACCGCGCGCGGCACCGGCAGCGGCGTGATCGCGCTCGCCCGGCTGCCGTCGAGGTCGATGCGCAGCACCTGGTGCTGGTAGTTGACTTCGGCAAAGGACAAGGGCAGGGGACTGCCGCAGTAGCGCAGGTGTTCCTGCTTGCCGACGCGCTGGGCCAGGTGCAGGTGGCCCAGCGCCGCATAGGCGATGCTCGGGTCGAACATCGAGGCCGGCAGCGCTTCGGTGCCGCCGATCACGATGCGGCGCTCGGAGTCGGGCGAGGAATCGCCGCCGACCATGTGGCAATGCCCCATCGCCAGGATCGCTTCGCCGTTGGTCGCCTTGCTGCGCGCCAGGGCATAGGCCTGGCTGTAGAGCAGGGCGATGCCATGCAGGTAGGCGTCGAACACGTCGCCGCCCGGCGCCCCTTGCGCGCCCTGGGCCTGCGGCACGCGCGGCACGTCGCCCGGACGCAGGAAGGGAATCGCCACGCACCAGGCTTTCACTGCGCCGTCGCGGCCGCTCAAAGGCACCAGGAAACGCTCCAGGTCGATCGTGCCGTCCGCGTCGCGCACCACGTGGCCGACCACCCGCGTGCCGTGCGCTTCGAGCAACGGCCCCGGCGCCTCCAGGCGGCCGGGCGAATCGTGGTTGCCGGCGATGATCACGATGTCCAGCCCGGGCGAGCGTGCTTGCGCTTCGCGCAGGAAGCGGTACAGCTGGCGCTGCGAGGCGGCCGAGGGGTTGCTGTTGTCGAACACGTCGCCGGCGATCAGGAGCGCGTCGGCCCGCTCGGCCACGATGGTGTCGAGCAGCCAGTCGAGGAAGCGTCCGTGCTCGTAGGTCCGCTCGAAATTGTGCAGGGTCTGGCCGAGATGCCAGTCGGAAGTGTGCAGCAGCCGCATATCTGATTAAGTTAATGCAACGAAGTGGGTGGGCCAGGGCGCCAAATATAGCGCAGCTGGCCGCGATACTGTAAAAAAAACCAGTGTTTTTCTCGGCTTTGCATCCAAATGTTGATGCAACGTCATTAGAATGTCGTAATGAGCGAACCAATCCTTACGCACAATGCCGCGCGCGCCATGCACCTGGCCGCGCAAGGGATGTTGCAGACGCGCCGCGCCCGCGCGACCATATCCGACGTCCTGGCGGCGATCCGGCGCATGGGCGTTTTGCAGATCGACACCATCAGCGTGGTCGCGCGCAGTCCGTATCTGGTGCTGTGGAGCCGTCTCGGCGACTACGACCCGGCCTGGCTCGAGCAGCTGCTGGCCGAGGGCAAATTGTTCGAATACTGGGCGCACGAGGCCTGCTTCATCCCGATCGAGGATTATGGCCTGTACCGGCACCGCATGGTCGATGCGGGTTCGCTCGGCTGGAAGGCGGGGTCGAGTTGGGCGCGCGCCCAGCCCGGGCACGTCGAGCAGGTGCTGGAGCACATTCGCGCCAACGGCCCGGTGCGCGCGGCCGATTTCGAGCGCGTCGATGGAAAAGCGGGCGGCTGGTGGGAATGGAAGCCCGAAAAGCGCTCGCTCGAAGTGCTGTTCACGTCCGGCCGGCTGATGATCGCGCGGCGCCAGAATTTCCACCGCGTGTACGACCTGGCCGAGCGCGTGCTGCCGGACTGGGACGACAGCCGCACGCCGCCGATCGAGACAGTGCGGCGCGAATTCGTGCTGCGCGCGGTGCGCGCGCTCAGCCTGGCCAAGGCGGCCTGGATCCCCGACTACCACCGTACCCGTCCGCCGCATTTCGATCCGCAGCAGCTGGTGGATGAGGGCTCGCTGCTGCGCGCGCGCGTGGACGGCTGGAGCGCGCCGGTGTTCGTGCATCCCGAACACGCCGGCCTGCTCGAACGCGCCGCCGCTGGCGCCTTGACGCCGACCGTGACCAGCCTGCTGTCGCCGTTCGATCCGATCGTCTGGGACCGCAGGCGCGCGCTCGAGCTGTTCGATTTCGACTACCGGCTGGAGTGCTACACGCCAGCGGAAAAGCGCCGCTACGGCTACTTCACGCTGCCGATCCTGCGCCGCGGCGCGCTGGTCGGGCGTGTCGACGCCAAGGCCCATCGCAAGCGCGGCGTGTTCGAACTGATCTCGGTGACGCTGGAGCCCGGCGTGCGCGTGAGCGAAGGGCTGCTGCGCGACCTGGCCGGCGCGGTGCTGCGCTGCGCGCGCTGGCATGGCTGCGGACAGGTCGAGCTGACCCGGACCACGCCCGACGGCGTGCGCCCGGCCCTGCAGGTGGCCCTGGACGCCTTGGCCCCCGGTTTGTGCTAGATCAAACGCCGCCCCGGCACCCCTCCTTACACTAGCTTTTCCTTCAGGCCGACGACAAGCAAAATCCGAGTGCCCATCGGTATCTTTACGGTGCGGTGCGCCCCTCAGGCCTGTTCAAACATGTCCCTTCAGGTGCCTGCACCGTGCATGCCGTACGGTCGTGCTTTGTTGGCGGAACAATTGTGTGGAGACGGAATGCTGACATCGACGTACACCCTGGTCGCCCTCTCGATCGAGCAGACCGCCGTGCGCGCGGCGCTGCAGGCACTGGCTGACGAATTGCGGGCGCTGCCGGGCGACTACGCTACCGTGGCGGCCGGCCGCGCGGCCCAGCTGTGCGCCGCGCTGAGACGCGCCGTCGACGATTGCCACTGGCGCAAGCTCGACAAGTTCCTAGTGCCCGTGTTGCGCAACAGCAGCCGCGCCGCGGAAAGCCTGCTGCAGGATCTCGAGAGCTTGTCCGCGGGGGCATCGGCCTCGATGGCGCAGGCCGAAGCCTGCGTTGGCGCCGGCGATCGTCCGGTCGAGCGCGAACGCTTTTGCGGCGCGGTCGAGGCCTGTATCGCGGCCTTGCGTTTGCGTCTCGAACGCGAGGAGGATGAGCTGTTCCCGCTGGCGCGCGGCACGGTCGGCGGGGATGCCTGGTTCGCGATCGCCAACCAGATGCTGGCGCACGACGCCCATGCACAGGAACGCCGCGGCCACGGCGCCCGCGGCGGGCATGGCGCGCATGGCGTGCCTGTGCCGGCCAGGCAGGCACGCGGACGCCATGGCGTGGCCGACGGCGGCGCGCGTTTCGAGCGCGATTCGCCGCATCCGGACGGGTGGCGTCATCCAAACTTGTCGATCGTAAATTAGCAATCGGCAAGGGATGTGTGACGCGGACATCGCCTCCCGCACGCGCCCGTCCGGCGGCGCGAGGCCATCAGGGTTCTTTGTTATGATGGCGATTTTGGAAGTGCGATTTCATCATGTTCGAGTTCCTATTCAAGCGGCCGGGCGACAAGCCCGGCGACAAGCCGGCCGCGGATGGAGCCGGCGCGGGAGCGCAAGCCGAACCGGCGGCGCCCGCATCCGCTTCGCAGCGCGCGCTGCAAGCCGAACGGCTGAGCCATATCCAGGGCGACGAGGGGGCCGCGGCGGAATTCATCCTGCAATGCGAGTTCTCCGAACTGCGGCTGACCGCCGCCGAGTTCATCCATCGTCCCGACCTGCTCGAACGCGTCCATACGGCGATGCGCAACACCGATCGCCGCGTCGCCAAACTGATGCAATCGCGCCTCGATGCGTACCGCCATCACGAAGCCGAGCTGCGGCGTGCCCAGGCCGCGGTCGAGCAGGCCCAGGCGATGGTGCAGGACGAACTGCTGACCCCGAACCACGTCGCCGACCTCGACCGCAGGTGGTCGGTGATCACGGCGCCCGAGCTGGACGGAACGTACCAGGCGGCGCGCGCCGCGCTGGGCCAGCGCCTGGAAGCGCAGGTGGGCTTGCAGCGCGCCATGATCGACCGTCTGGCCGCGCTGCGACGGCTGCCGCTCGAGTCGCTGCCGGCGAACGAGCTGGCTGCGCGCCTGGAAGCGCTGGCCCGCGAACAAGCCGAGGCCTTGCGCGCGCCCGAGCGTGCGTCGCTGCCGAAAGGGCTGGTGGCCGAGTTCGGACTCGAGCACCAGAAGCTGCTGGCCAGCCTGCATGCGATCGAGGCCGGCCAGGCGGCGCAGGCCGCGCGCGAAGCCTTCCTGGCCGAGCAGCAGGGCAAGCCGGTGGCCGAGCTGCAGCCCGACGCGCTGCGCCGGGAATGGAACCGCTTGCCGGCGCTGCCGGCTGGCGGCGCGGCCGGCGCGGCCGGCGATGCTTCGAGCGCCCTGCAGCGCCGCTTCGACGAGCTGCTCGCCAGCCTGCCCCAGCCCGAGCCGCGCAAGCCGAAAGAGCCGAAAGAGCCGCGTGAACCCAAGCCGGCGCGGCCGGCGCAGGAGGGATCGCGACCGGACGACGCGCGCCAGGATGGGACTCGCCAGCGCGGCGCCGACCAGCAGTTCATCGACAACATGGATGCGATGGAAGCGGCCCTGCAGCAGGGTTCGCTGGGCACGGCGGCGGAACTCGACAAGGCCTTGAAGGAAGCGCGCGAAAAGGATCATGGGCACGGCGTGCGCCTGACGACGCAGCAGGCCGACCGCCTGGCCCATCTGCGCGCCGAACTCAAGCGCCTGTCGGACTGGGCGCGCTGGGGCGGCAACGTCTCGCGCGAGGAACTGATCAAGAACGTCGAAGCCTTGCCGACCCAGAACCTGGCGATGAGCGAGCTGGCCAAGAAGGTCGGCAGCATGCGCGATCGCTGGAAGGCGCTCGACAGCCTGTCCGGCGCCGCGCCCAAGAGCCTGTGGGAACGCTTCGACGCAGCCTGCACCACGGCGTATGCGCCGGCGGCGGCCCACTTCAAGCACCTGGCCGATGAGCGCCACGGCAACGCCGCGCGCGGCGAGAAGCTGGTCGAGGAAGCGCGCAACGAAATCGCCCGCCTGCAATCGGGCGAAGCCGACTGGAAGCACGTGGCCGGCACCGTGCAGCGGCTGCGCCTGGCCTGGAGCCACCTGGGCGCCATCGATCGCAAGGAAAAGAAACGTCTGGACGGCCTGTTCACCGATGCGCTGAACGTGCTGCAGGCGCCGCTCGAGCAACAACGCAAGACCGAGATGGCCAAGCGCGAGGAGATCATCGAGCAGGCCGCGGCGATCGATCCGCACGACCGCCACGCGATCGACACCATGCGCGCGCTGCAGCAACGCTGGCAGGAGCAGGCCCGTGCGCTGCCGCTCGAGCGCAAGGCCGAGCAGGCGCTGTGGCAACGCTTCCGCGCAGTCTGCGACGGGGTGTTCCAGCGCCGCAAGGAAACCATGCATGAAGCCGACATCGAGCGCCGCGCGCACGAGGCCGCCAAGGAAGCGATCAGCGCGCGCCTGGAAGCGGCCGCGCCCGACGTCACCGCCGCCACCGCCGGCAAGCTGCTGCGCGATGCGGCCGCCGAGTGGCAGGCGATCGGCCCGGTCCCGCGCGCGCACGAAGCCCGGGTCGAGAAGCGTTACCACGCCGCCGTGGCGGCGGTCCAGCAGCAGCTCGACCAGGCGCGCCGCGCTGCCGGCATGGCCCAGGCCGGTCTGGTGCGCGACAAGCTGCGCCTGGTGCAGGAGCTCGAGGGGGCGGTCGCCGCGCCCGACTCGCCGCAGGATACCGACTGGGAAGCGCGCTGGCGCGCCTTGCCGGCCCCGGATGCCGAACTCGAGCGCGTCCTGCGCGCCCGTTTCGATGCAGCGCTCGGCGCCTTGCAGGCAGGCCGCGAGGCCTACGCCCAGCTGTTGGAGCGTAACCGCGCGCCGCTGCTGCACGACCTGCTGCGCATGGAGATCGGTGCCGGTATCGACAGCGGTCCGGAGTTCGCGCGCGAACGTCTCAAGCTGCAGGTCGAGGTGCTGCAGTCTTCCTTGAAGTCGGGCCAGAAGGGCAGCGGCGGCAAAGCCGAGCAGGGCGGCCCGGCGGCCCAGCTGCGCGCGCTGTGCGCCACGCCGGCGCTGGTCGACGCGCGCACCGCGTCGCGCATCGATCAACTGGTGCTGCGCCTGGGCAGGGAGGCCAAATGACCGAAGCGTCCGTTCAACCCGTCATGCAAGCGGTGACGCAAGCGCTTACGCCGGCCTTCAACGAGGTCCGGGTCCAGGCCGCCGACTTCGACCTGGGCGCCGAGCTCGCACGCCTGCGCGCGGGTGACGCGCGCGTGGGCGCGGTCGTTTCGTTTGTCGGCACGGTGCGCGACATGAACGACGGCGACTCGGTTGCCGAGCTCGAGCTGGAGCATTATCCGGGCATGACCGAGCGTTCGCTGGAAGACATCGTCGCGCAGGCGCGTGCGCGCTGGCCGCTGTACGGCGCGCTCGTGATCCACCGCATCGGGCCGATGAAGCCGATGGAGCAGATCGTGCTGGTCGCGGTCAGCGCCGCGCACCGTGGCGAAGCCTTTGCCGCCTGCGAATTCATCATGGATTACCTCAAGACCGACGCGCCGTTCTGGAAGAAGGAACAAACGCCCGGCGGCGCCCGCTGGGTCGATGCGCGCACCAGCGACGACAGCGCCAAGGCGAAATGGGCATCGGTTCGAGGTTCGGCCTGAAGCGAACTGGCGCAAGCCGGGCTTTCTTCGCTTGAATATTGCTGCCTCGCATCAAAACCGCAGTCCGGCGTTCGCGCGACACGCTGGCTTTCTTTTAACAGGAGGGTCAGATGAGCGAGCAGCGCACTATCGCAGTACAACGCCCGAGCGGCGCCTTCGTCGGCGCGGCCTGGGCGGCCCTGGTCACCGGCTTGGGGGCCTACCTGATCGGCTTGTGGAACGCCGCGATGGCGCTCAACGAGAAAGGGTATTACCTGACCATCCTGCTGTACGGCAGTTTCGCTGCCGTCTCCCTGCAAAAGACCTTGCGCGACCGTGCCGAAGGCCATCACGTGACCGGCATGTACATGGGATTGTGCTGGGTTTCGCTGATCGGTTCGGTGCTGCTGCTGGCGATCGGCCTGGTCAACGCCGGCCTGACGCTCAGCGAAAAAGGTTTTTACGCGATGTCCTTCGTGCTCGGCTTGTTCGCCATCACGACGGTGCAGAAGAACGTGCGCGACCTGGCCGCAATCGACACCCCGCTCGCGCGCAGCGCCGATCCAGCTTGAGAAGCGTGGCCCGCCGCGGCCATGCACCCGGCGCGCCATCCGCCGCGATGGCGCGCCGCCTCATTTGCCCTGCCGATGCTGGCGCTGCTGCGCCGCCCACTCACCTAGCCTGAGATGTTCCGGCGCCGCATGCCGGTAGCCCAGCTTGCCTCGCCCGATCCGCTGCGAGCGGTAGATGCCGGTATGTCCCGAGCACAGGTAGCTGACCACGCAGGCCAGCGCCGCGTACACGCCGATTTCGCCGCCGAACAGTTCGATCGCCATCAGCGTCGATGCAAGCGGCGTGTTGGCCGCCCCTGCGAACACCGCCACGAAGCCCAGGCCCGCCAGCAGCGGGAACGGCAGATGCAGCAGCGGCGCCAGCGCATTGCCGAGCGTCGCGCCGATGTAGAACAGCGGCGTGACCTCGCCGCCCTTGAAGCCGCTGCCGAGCGAAGCGATGGTGAAGGCCATCTTGGCGGCGAAATCGTAGGGCGCCAGCGGCTGCAGGAAAGCGGCCTGGATGGTCGGGATGCCCAGGCCGATGTAGCGCTCGGCGTGCAAACCCAGGGCCAGGCCCGCGACGACGATGCCGCCGACGAAGGGCCGCAGTGGCGCATACACGATATGCCGCTTCATCCAGGCGCCCAGCGCGTGGGTGCATTCCGCGAACAAGCGTCCGGCCAGGCCGAACAGCGCCCCCGCCACCAGCACCGCCAGCAGCGGCCACGGCGCCAGGGCAGGGACGGCGGCGATGGCGTAATGCGTGTGATGAACGTTGAGGATCGGCTCCCACAGCAGGCATACCTGGTCGCCCAGCAGCGCCGCGGCCACGCAGGGCAGCAGCGCGTCGTAGCGCATGCGTCCGATCGCCAGCACTTCCAGGCCGAAGATCGCGCCGGCCAGCGGCGTACCGAACACCGAGGCGAAACCGGCGCTGATGCCGGCCATCAGGATGATGCGCCGGTCTTCGTTCTTGAGCTTGAGCAGGTGGGTCAGCTGGTCGGCCAGCGCGCCGCCCATCTGCACCGCCGTACCTTCGCGCCCGACCGAGGCGCCGAACAGGTGCGATACCACGGTCCCGCCCAGCACCAGCGGCGCCATGCGCAGCGGGATGGTTTTTTTCGGATCGTGGATTTCGTCGAGCAGCAGGTTGTTGCCGGCTTCGACGCTGCTGCCGAACTTGAGGTAGAGCCAACCGACGCCAAAACCCGCCAGGGGCAACAGCAGCATCAGCCAGCGGTTGGCGATGCGCGTCGCGGTGGCCCAGTCGAGGGCACACAGGAACAGGCCGGAAGCGCTGCCGGCCAGCGCGCCGACCAGCAGGGCAAGCAGCAGCCACTTGGCGACATAAAACGGAATAGACAACGGGAGAGACGAAGCGCTCATGCATGTCCTTTTGATGACAAACCGGGATGGGAACCCTGGTCATGCGATGCGCCGGCGATTGCCATCTCCTTTGAATATTATAGCCCAGGCAACTGATGATCCAAAACCTAAGCCTGCCCTAAGCTGGGGTCATGTTTCCGATCTTGAAAAGGTGGTACTTCACCCCTACGTTGGTTGCAATCGAAAATCCAACCTAATAACTAGGGGCAAAGAATATGCGACAAGATAAATTGACGACCAAGCTCCAGGAAGCGCTGGCGGATGCCCAGAGCCTGGCGGTCGGCAACGACAACCAATACATCGAACCTGTGCACCTGCTGTCGGGCCTGTTGAACCAGGACGACGGCGGCGCCCGTTCGCTGCTGCAGCGCGCCGGCGTCAACGTCGGCGGCTTGCAGAATGCATTGCGCGGCGCCCTCGAGCGCCTGGCGAAAGTCTCGGGCAACGGCGGCGACGTGCAAGTCGGCCGCGAACTCGTGCAGCTGCTGAACCTGGCCGACCGCGAAGCGCAAAAGCGCGGCGACCAGTTCCTGTCCAGCGAAATCGTGCTGCTGGCGCTGGTGGATGATAAATCCGACGCCGGCCGCCTGGCGCGCGAACACGGCTTGACCAAGAAGGCGCTCGAGTCGGCGATTTCCGCCGTGCGCGGCGGCGAATCGGTGAATTCCCAGGACGCCGAAGGCCAGCGCGAAGCCCTCAAAAAATACACGCTCGACCTCACCGAACGCGCCCGCATGGGCAAGCTCGACCCGGTGATCGGCCGCGACGACGAGATCCGCCGTGCGATCCAGGTGCTGCAGCGCCGCACCAAGAACAACCCGGTGCTGATCGGCGAGCCGGGCGTGGGCAAGACCGCCATCGTCGAAGGCCTGGCCCAGCGTATCGTCAACGGCGAAGTGCCCGATTCGCTCAAGGGCAAGCGCGTGCTGTCGCTCGACATGGCGGCCCTGCTGGCCGGCGCCAAGTTCCGCGGCGAATTCGAAGAACGCCTGAAATCCGTGCTCAAGGAACTCGCCCAGGACGAAGGCATGACCATCGTCTTCATCGACGAGATCCACACCATGGTCGGCGCCGGCAAGGCCGAGGGTGCGATGGACGCCGGCAACATGCTGAAACCGGCGCTGGCGCGCGGCGAGCTGCACTGCATCGGCGCGACCACGCTGGACGAGTACCGCAAGTACGTCGAGAAGGACGCTGCGCTCGAGCGCCGCTTCCAGAAGATCCTGGTCGACGAGCCGAGCGTGGAGGCGACCATCGCCATCCTGCGTGGCCTGCAGGAAAAGTACGAGCTGCACCACAAGGTCGAGATCACCGACCCGGCGATCATCGCCGCGGCCGAGCTGTCGCACCGCTACATCACCGACCGCTTCCTGCCCGACAAGGCGATCGACCTGATCGACGAGGCGGCCTCGAAGATCAAGATCGAGATCGACTCCAAGCCGGAAGTCATGGACAAGCTCGACCGTCGTCTGATCCAGCTCAAGATCGAGCGCGAAGCCGTGCGCAAGGAAACCGACGAGGCGTCGCAGCGCCGCATGGAGCTGATCGAGGAAGAAATCGCCAAGCTCGAGCGCGAATACAACGACTTCGAGGAGATCCTGAAAGCCGAGAAGGCGACCGTGCAGGGCACGACCCACATCAAGGAAGAGATCGAGCGCATCCGCCAGCAGATGGAAGAGGCCAAGCGCCAGTCGAACTGGCAAAAGGTCTCGGAACTGCAGTACGGCCGCCTGCCCGAGCTGGAAAAGCAGCTCAAGCAGGCCGAGGAGTCCGGCGACAAGGTCGAGGCTGAAAAACCGCGCCTGCTGCGCACCCAGGTCGGCGCCGAAGAGATCGCCGAGGTGGTGTCGCGCGCGACCGGCATTCCGGTGGCGCGCATGATGCAGGGCGAGCGCGACAAGCTGCTGCACATCGAGGACGAGCTGCACAAGCGCGTGGTCGGCCAGGACGAGGCGATCGAAGCCGTGTCCGACGCGATCCGCCGTTCGCGCGCGGGCCTGGCCGATCCGGACCGCCCGTACGGTTCCTTCATGTTCCTGGGCCCGACCGGCGTCGGCAAGACCGAGCTGTGCAAGGCGCTGGCAAGCTTCCTGTTCGATACCGAAGAGTCCTTGATCCGCATCGACATGAGCGAATTCATGGAGAAGCATTCGGTGGCGCGCTTGATCGGCGCCCCCCCGGGCTACGTCGGCTATGAAGAGGGCGGTTACCTGACGGAGGCTGTGCGCCGCAAGCCCTACAGCGTGATCCTGCTGGACGAAATCGAGAAGGCGCATCCGGACGTGTTCAACGTCCTGCTGCAGGCGCTCGACGACGGCCGCATGACCGATGGCCAGGGCCGCACGGTGGACTTCAAGAACACCGTGATCGTGATGACCTCGAACCTCGGTTCGGGCAAGATCCAGACGATGGAAGGATCGGACCCGGCGGTGGTCAAGCTGGCCGTGATGGCCGAGGTGCGCGGCCACTTCCGCCCCGAGTTCATCAACCGTATCGACGAGATCGTGGTGTTCCATGCCTTAGACGAGAAGAACATCGGATCGATCGCCCGCATCCAGCTGCGCAACCTGGAAGGCCGTCTCGAGAAGATGGAGATGAAGCTCGACCTGAGCGAGGAGGCGTTGCAGAAGATCGCGGAAGCCGGTTTCGATCCGGTGTATGGCGCCCGCCCGCTCAAGCGCGCGATCCAGCAGCAGATCGAGAATCCGCTGTCGAAGGCGATCCTGTCGGGCCGCTTCGGTCCGAAGGACACGATCCGCGTCGGCGTGAATGGCGGTCAATTGACCTTCGGCGAAGAGGCGACGGTGGAACTGGCCAAGTAACTTACCAGATACGTCAGCCAGACGCTTGTCGCCCCGGCAATAGGCCGGGGGCAGGTGTCGAGAAGCGCCCTGTCAGGCAATCCTGGCAGGGCGTTTTTTTTGGCTGTGTTCGCGTTAAGTCGACGTTTGCGGATGCCTCTACTGAGCTTGACGTACCGCAGCACACAGCCATTGCGCTGGTGTCTCCAATTCGTGTGCATCGAGTAACCGCTGCCAGCCGGAATAGTTCGCCAGGTAACGGCTGGCGACACCCTTGAAGCGCATCAGCCAGCTTTTGAAACGGCTGTGCCAGCCATTGACGTTCTGGAGATGAATGGCGCCGCGTGCACGCCGGCCCGCGCGCAGGTTGACGGGCGCGTGCGTGATCCCGGTCTCCGCGGCGAAGCGGGCATACGCCGCTGCACTGTCGCTGATCAAGAGCACGTCGGGAGAAAGCACGGGTGTCAGGCGCGAGCGCAATTGTGCTGCCGTCACGGGACCGCGGCCGGTATGAAAATCCAGCGTCAGGCCGTTGCGATCGCGCACCACGAGCAGGCAGTCGTGCTCGCGGTTGATGCCGCGCCGGCTGGCCGCGCCGCCGCGTCGCCGGGGCGGTCGCGTCAACTGGCGCGCGCCCTTTTGCGATTCGAGGCGATAGGTTTCGTCGGCTTCGACGATCGCCGACAACGTCGACGGCCGATGGCGCGCGGCGCCCGGTCCCAACCGGTGGCGCCAGCGAAAACTCGTGGTTCGGTGCACGCCGGTGTCGCGCGCGGCCTGGCGTACGGTACGCGACTCGAGCATGCACTGAAGATAGGGCAGCCAGCGCTCGCGCTTGCGCAGCCGCGCCAGCGGCGTGCCGGTGAGGGCATTGAAAGAGCGGGCACAGCCGAGGCAGCGAAACCGTTGCAAGCCGCTGGCGCGGCCGCAGCGGTGCAGCCGCACAGCGCTGCAATGCGGACAGGCCCGGCCTGCCGCGGCTGCTTCGACCAGCGCCAGGCACTCGGTCGGGTCGCGGATGCCGGCGATCCAGGCGCGCAATTGCGCCAGCTCGCTGCTGGACAATGTTGCGCCAGAAAGCAGGGCGAACAATTCGCTGAAGGTGGGCCGTTGCATCGTCACTCCCGATGGGCTAACTCGACAATGCGTAAGACTTCGGCAACGCCGTTTGGTTCACTTAACTAACGCGAACACAGCCTTTTTTTTGGCTGTGTTCGCGTTAAGTCGACGTTTGCGGATGCCTCTACTGAGCTTGACGTACCGCAGCACACAGCCATTGCGCTGGTGTCTCCAATTCGTGTGCATCGAGTAACCGCTGCCAGCCGGAATAGTTCGCCAGGTAACGGCTGGCGACACCCTTGAAGCGCATCAGCCAGCTTTTGAAACGGCTGTGCCAGCCATTGACGTTCTGGAGATGAATGGCGCCGCGTGCACGCCGGCCCGCGCGCAGGTTGACGGGCGCGTGCGTGATCCCGGTCTCCGCGGCGAAGCGGGCATACGCCGCTGCACTGTCGCTGATCAAGAGCACGTCGGGAGAAAGCACGGGTGTCAGGCGCGAGCGCAATTGTGCTGCCGTCACGGGACCGCGGCCGGTATGAAAATCCAGCGTCAGGCCGTTGCGATCGCGCACCACGAGCAGGCAGTCGTGCTCGCGGTTGATGCCGCGCCGGCTGGCCGCGCCGCCGCGTCGCCGGGGCGGTCGCGTCAACTGGCGCGCGCCCTTTTGCGATTCGAGGCGATAGGTTTCGTCGGCTTCGACGATCGCCGACAACGTCGACGGCCGATGGCGCGCGGCGCCCGGTCCCAACCGGTGGCGCCAGCGAAAACTCGTGGTTCGGTGCACGCCGGTGTCGCGCGCGGCCTGGCGTACGGTACGCGACTCGAGCATGCACTGAAGATAGGGCAGCCAGCGCTCGCGCTTGCGCAGCCGCGCCAGCGGCGTGCCGGTGAGGGCATTGAAAGAGCGGGCACAGCCGAGGCAGCGAAACCGTTGCAAGCCGCTGGCGCGGCCGCAGCGGTGCAGCCGCACAGCGCTGCAATGCGGACAGGCCCGGCCTGCCGCGGCTGCTTCGACCAGCGCCAGGCACTCGGTCGGGTCGCGGATGCCGGCGATCCAGGCGCGCAATTGCGCCAGCTCGCTGCTGGACAATGTTGCGCCAGAAAGCAGGGCGAACAATTCGCTGAAGGTGGGCCGTTGCATCGTCACTCCCGATGGGCTAACTCGACAATGCGTAAGACTTCGGCAACGCCGTTTGGTTCACTTAACTAACGCGAACACAGCCTTTTTTTTCGCCCTCGACCGTCATCGCTCGGTGCTCGAGTCAGCGCTGCGAACGCATGCCCATGGCATCGATGTGCGCAGCGATACCTGACGATGAAGACCGCGCTTCCGGCCGCGGTCGCTCATCCATTTTCCATATCGCGAAATGTAATTCGCCAGCATGAAACGTGCGCGAAGATACCATGTACCGACCCTCCCATTTTGAGAAACAGTCTCCCGCATCATGAAAAAAGAAACACAAGGTATTGATTCGTAAAGAAATAAAAATCCTCCTGTGTCTTATATAAGAGTGGTGGTGCGATGTGCGAACAGGCCTATGATTTCTCTAACGGCTTTCACATCAACTCAGCTTTTTCAATCAGGAGGACATCATGGCAACTCGTGAACAACAAATCGCCGCCTTGCAACACGACTGGGAGAGCAACCCGCGCTGGCAGGGCGTGGTCCGCAATTACAGCGCCGAGGACGTGATCCGGCTGCGCGGCTCGGTGCAGATCGATCACACGCTGGCGCGCCGCGGGGCCGAGAAGCTGTGGACGCTGATCAACGACGAGCCCTACGTCAATGCGCTGGGCGCGCTGACCGGGAACCAGGCCATGCAGCAGGTCAAGGCCGGCCTGAAAGCGATCTACCTGTCCGGCTGGCAGGTCGCCGGCGACGCCAATTTGGCCGGTGAAATGTATCCGGACCAATCGCTGTATCCGGCCAATTCGGTGCCGATGGTGGTCAAGCGCATCAACAAGGCCTTCCAGCGCGCCGACCAGATCCAGTGGTCCGAGGGCAAGGGCGACCTCGATTACTTCGCCCCGATCGTCGCCGATGCGGAAGCCGGCTTCGGCGGCGTCCTCAACGCCTTCGAGCTGATGAAGTCGATGATCGAGGCAGGCGCCGCCGGCGTGCACTTCGAAGACCAGTTGGCCTCGGTCAAGAAATGCGGCCACATGGGCGGCAAGGTGCTGGTGCCGAGCCGCGAAGCGGTCGAAAAGCTGAACGCGGCGCGTCTGGCCGCCGACGTGATGGGCACCCCGACCCTGGTGGTGGCGCGCACCGACGCCGAAGCGGCCGATTTGCTGACCTCGGACGTCGACGCCAACGACAAGCCGTTCTGCACCGGCGAGCGCACCGTCGAGGGGTTTTTCCGCGTCAAGCCGGGCGTCGAGCAGGCGATTTCGCGCGGCCTGGCGTATGCGCCGTACGCCGACCTGGTCTGGTGCGAGACCGGCAAGCCGGACCTGGCCTTCGCCAAGCGCTTCGCCGACGCCATCCACGAGAAATTCCCGGGCAAGATGCTGGCCTATAACTGCTCGCCCTCGTTCAACTGGAGGAAGAACCTGGACGACGCCACCATCGCCAAGTTCCAGAAGGAGCTGGGCGCGATGGGGTACAAGTTCCAGTTCATCACGCTGGCCGGCTTCCACGCGCTGAACTACAGCATGTTCAACCTGGCGCACGGCTATGCGCGGCGCGGCATGTCGGCTTTCGTCGAGCTGCAGGAAGCCGAATTCGCCGCCGCCGACAAGGGCTTCACCGCCGTCAAGCACCAGCGCGAAGTCGGCACCGGCTACTTCGATGCCGTGACCCAGGCGATCCAGCAGGGGCAGAGCTCGACCACCGCATTGCATGGATCGACCGAAGACGAACAATTCTTCGATTCGCAAGAGAAGAAGGTCGCCTGAACCTGAACCTGGACCACGAATTAAGCCGCAGCGTGCAGAAGCCGCTGCGGCTTTTATTGTCTTTAATTCCCGGCGATTTGGGCAGCCAACGCCATCTGGGCGATAATGGCGCCTTATTTAGCAGTCACCGGAATCCATTATGTTTAGCTACCGCCACGCCTTCCACGCGGGTAACCACGCCGACGTCCTGAAGCACTTTGTCCAGGTTCAGTTGCACAAGTACATGAATCAAAAGGACACGGCTTATACCTATGTCGATACCCACGCGGGGGCGGGCGTGTATGCGCTCGACAGCGCCCAGGCGCTCAAGAGCGGCGAATACGAAGGCGGCATCGCGCGCCTGTGGGAGCGCGACGATCTGCCGCCGGCGCTGGCCGAGTACGTCGACGTGGTGCGCTCACTGAACCCGAGCGGAAAGCTGCGTTATTACCCGGGTTCGCCCTGGGTCGCCGACCAGTCGATGCGCATCGAAGACCGCTTGCGCCTGTTCGAGCTGCACCCGGCCGACGTCAAGCTGCTGGACCAGAACGTGCGCAAGCTGGAAGCGCACAAGGCCGAGCAGGGCGAACGCGCGCGCGGGCGCCGCATCATCGTCGATCGCGCCGACGGCTTCCAGAGCCTGAAAGCGTTGCTGCCGCCGCCGTCGCGCCGCGCGCTGGTGCTGTGCGACCCGCCCTACGAAGTCAAGCTCGACTACAAGCACGTCTACGACGCCTTCAACGAGGCATTGGGCCGATTCCCTTCGGGCATGTATGCGATCTGGTATCCGGTGCTGCAACGGATGGAATCGCGCCAGTTCGCCGATCGCCTCAAGCGCCTGCCGGCCAAGGAGTGGCTGCACGTGACCTTGACCGTGGCCACGCCCGGCCCGGACGGCACCGGCATGCACAGCAGCGGCATGTTCATCCTGAATCCTCCGTACACACTCGAAGCGACGTTGCGCGAGACCCTGCCTTACCTGGTCAAGGTGCTCGGCGTCGACAGCGGCGCTTCGTTCCGCATCGAGACCGGCACCCAGCAGACCGGCGCACTGACAGGGCGCACCGGCCTGCTGGGGACGGGCGCCGCGGCCGCACGCCCGGGTACGCACGGTGCGGGTGGGTCGGCTGGACGGGCGGTCCCGCAGGGCGCGGGCGCATCGGCGGCACGCCCAGGTGCGCAGGGCGCTGGACCGCGCATGCCGGTCGGCAATGCGCGCCGTGCCAGCCCACTGTCCGGCAAGGGCAGCCTGCGACTGCCGGGCCAGCCCTACGAGTCGCCCGCGCGCGCGCAAGGCGAAGACAAGCCGGGCGGCCAAGCCGACCCGGCCAAGCGCGAGGCGCGCCGCAAGTTCTACGGGACGCAGTCGGGCCCGGCGGGAAATGCCGATGCTGGCGGGAATGCACGTGGCCCCGATACCCGTGGCGACAGCCGCAGCGGCGCGCGTAGCAGCCGCGACGCCGCGCCGTCAAGCGGCCCCGCCAGGAGTCCAGCGCGTCCGGCAGGCGGACCTGGCGGCTCGCGCGGTCCGGCCGGCGCGAGCAGCGCTGGCGGGAGGCAGGGCGACGGCCCGCGCAAGCCTCTCAAGCGCAACGGCCCCGGCCGCGGCTGACTGGCGCAATCCAACGGCAGCGTAGCGCCGGCCCCCGTCTGAAACGTTTTGATACGATGTCGAAATGTAAAGACTATGAGTCTGTAGTATAGTCGACACAGTATCCCGGGTCAGCCGGGCGCCGGCGCGCTGTGCGCGTCGTATGTTTCCCAGGAGTTTACATGCATGCGGTAGTAGCGGCAGACCCTTTGCAGTCCGAAGAGTTCTTTTTAGCGCGACAACCCATCCTCGGACGCGATCAGCGTTTGGTTGCGTTCGAGCTGTTGTTTCGTGCTGCGCCTGAACACGAGGATGCGCAACTGACCGATTACGCTACGGCCACCGCCGCGGTGATTTCCCACGCGTCCCAGCTTGGCATGCAACAGGTCGTGGGCGAGCAGCTGGCCTTCGTCAACGTGGACGAGGTGGTGTTGATGAGCGATTTCGTCCGGTTCTTGCCTCCTGACAAAGTCATCCTCGAAATCCTGGAAACCGTCGAGCCAACCCCGCCTTTGCTGGCGCGGATCGCGCAATTGAAGCAATTGGGCTTCAAGTTCGCACTCGACGATGTTATAGGCGATTCCGAGCAAGTGCGCAAGTTGATCGATCTGGTGGACGTCATCAAGATCGACTTGAAGGGCATCGGCCACGACGAACTGGTCCGGCTGGCCTGCACCTTGCGCAACCCGCGCCAGAAACTGCTGGCTGAAAAAGTCGAGACGATCGAAGAGTTCGAGCTCTGCCTCGAGCTCGGCTTCGAATATTTCCAGGGCTATTATTTCGCGCGTCCGGCGATCTTGTCGGGCAAGAAGATCACGCCGTCCGAGATGGTGCTGCTGCGCGTGATCGATCTGATCCACGCCAACGCCGGCAACGATGCGATCGAGGAAGCGGTCAAGCGCGACCCGCTGCTGAGCCTGAACCTGCTGCGCCTGGTCAACAGCCACCTGACCGGGACCGGCGCCGGCCACGTCGTATCGGTCTCCGAAGCGTTGAGCCGCCTGGGTCGCAGCCAGCTCGAGCGCTGGATCCAGATCCTGCTGTACAGCGGGCCCGACGGCCACATCGAATTCAAGTCGCCGCTGCTGCAGATGGCGACGACGCGCGGGCGCCTGCTCGAACTGATGACGCTGACGCTGCGCCCCGGCGACAGCGCCGGCGCCAACAACGCCTTCACGGTCGGCATCATGTCGCTGATGGATGCGCTGTTTTCGGTGCCGATGCGCGAGATCCTCGACCGCGTCGAGGTCTCGAACGAAGTGCGCGCGGCGCTGCTCGAGCGCAGCGGCGAGTATGGCGCGATGCTGCGCGTGGCCGAGGACCTCGAAGGCCGCCATTCCGGCGGACCGCATTCGCGCCTGACGCTGTCGGCTGCGCTCGCCGAGCTGGGCCTGTCGGTCAAGCAGGTGCGCGAGATCGAGCTGGCTGCCTTCAGCTGGGTGCGCGAGCTGAGCGGCACGGAAGTTCACTGAAGCGCGTCCAGGCTGGCTGAAGCACAACCAGCCACCGGCCATTGCGGCCGGCGGCGGGCTCCGGGCGCCTGTTTCGGCTGCTTACTTCGGCTGATACAGCTGGTCGAACACACCGCCATCGTTGAAGTGGGTCTTCTGGACCTTGTCCCAGTTGCCGCCGACGTCGGCGATGGTGAACAGCTTCACCTGCGGGAACTGGCCGGCGTACTGCTTGGCCGCCTTCGGCGTCGACGGGCGGTAGTGATTCTTGGCGATCAGCGCCTGGCCTTCATCCGAATACAGGTATTGCAGATAAGCTTCGGCCACCTTGCGCGTGTGGTGCTTGTCGACGTTCTTGTCGACCACGGCCACCGGCGGCTCGGCCAGGATGCTGACCGACGGCGTGACGATGTCGAACTTGTCCGGGCCCAGTTCCTTGACCGCCAGCAGGGCTTCGTTTTCCCAGGCGACCAGCACGTCGCCGATGCCGCGCTCGACGAAGGTCGTGGTCGAGCCGCGCGCGCCGGAATCGAGCACCGGCACGTTCTTGTACAGTTTTTTGAGGAAGTCGCGTGCGCTGGCGTCGTTGCCGCCCGGCTGGCGCAGCGCATAGCCATAGGCGGCCAGATAGTTCCAGCGCGCGCCGCTCGAGGTCTTCGGATTGGCGGTGATCACCGACACGCCCGGCTTGACCAGGTCGGCCCAGTCGTGGATGCCCTTCGGATTGCCCTTGCGAACCAGCAGCACGATGGTCGAGGTGTACGGCGACGCGTTGTGCGGCAGGCGCGACTGCCAGTTGCTCTGGATCAGGCCGCGGCGGCTCAGTTCGTCGATGTCATAGGCCAGGCCGAGGGTGACGACGTCGGCTTCCAGGCCGTCGAGCACCGAGCGCGCCTGCTTGGCCGAACCGCCGTGCGAGGTCTTGATCTTGACGGTGTCGCCGCCGCCGGCCTTCCACTGCTTGGCGAAAGCGGCGTTCACGTCCTGGTACAGCTCGCGCGTCGGGTCGTACGAGACGTTGGTCAGCGTGAGGTCGGCGGCGAGGGCCGGCTGGATCAGCGCGACGCTAGCGAACAGGGCGGCGAGGGTCTTTTTGAGCATGATTTCCCAAATGGGTTGTTGTAGTCAGGCATAGACTAAGAACAATCAGCCAACTTGGGAACGTAGGATTTCGGACTAGCGTATGCGCTTTTCGAATATCGCCGTGATCACTGGCCCAGGAACAGGAACACGGTCGGCTTCTTGTGGAAGTCCGGCGTGCGGCCAGCGGCCAGTTGGGCTTTCCACTTGGCCGCCGTCAAGGTGCGCACCGATTCGCTCGGCAGCGTGAGATCGGTGGCGACGCAGATCAGGGTGCCCGGCTGGCAGCTGGCCACGAGCGCGTCGAGCATCTGGCCGTTGCGGTAAGGCGTCTCGATCAGCAACTGGGTCTGTTTCTCGGCGCGCGAGCGCTTTTCCAGCTCGGCGATGCGCTTGCCGCGCTGGGCCGCGTCGGTCGGCAGGTAGCCGTTGAAGGCGAAGCTCTGGCCGTTCAGGCCACTCGCCATCACGGCCAGCAGCAGCGACGACGGCCCGACCAGTGGCCGCACCGGCACGCCGTGCTGGTGCGCCAGGCGGACCAGGTCGGCGCCCGGATCGGCCACCGCCGGCACGCCGGCTTCCGAGACCAGGCCGGCGTCAAGCCCGTCCAGCAGCGGCTGCAGCAGCGCCGCAAGCGCCTGCGCGGGCGTGTTCACGTTCAGCTCGGCGATCTGGATGTCCTGCAGCGGGCGCGCCAGCGGATGGTCGAACGCGACCAGTTTCAGGAAGGCGCGCGCCGTCTTGGCGTTCTCGGCGACAAAGTAGCCGAGCTTGCTGGCGATGTCCTGCACCTGCTCGGGCAGGATGTGCGACAGCGCGTGCGGGGCGGGCTCGGTGGCGCCGAGCGTGTTCGGGATCAGATAGAGGGTTCCGGGAGTTGCAGGCATATTGTTATTGTTGATTGAAAAAAGAGACGCCGGCGCGGCGCAGCATCGTGGTCAAGGCGATCAGCGGCAGGCCGGTGAGGGCGGTCGGATCGGAACTGTCGATGCGTTCCAGGATCGCGATGCCCAGGCCCTCGTTCTTGGCGCTGCCGGCGCAATCGTAGGGCTGTTCGATACGCAGGTAGGCGTCCAGTTCGGCGTCCGGCAGATCGCGGAAGGTAACGAAGGCCTGGACGTTTTCCAGTTGATGGGTGCCTTCGCGGCCGTCCCACAGGCATAGCGCGGTATGAAACACGACCTGGCGCCCGCGCATCGTCTGCAGCTGGGCCAGCGCGCGCGCGTGGTCGCCGGGCTTGCCGATCTGCGCGCCGTCCAGCGTGGCGACCTGGTCCGAGCCGATCACCAGCGCGTCCGGATGGCGCGCAACGATCGCGGCGGCTTTTTCGCGCGCCAGGCGCAGCGCGGCCGCGTCCGGGGTTTCACCCGGCAGCGGCGTTTCGTCGATGTGCGGCGCGATCGCCTCGAACGGCAGCTGCAGGCGCTGCAGGAGCTCGCGCCGGTAGGCCGAGCTGGACGCCAGGATCAGGCGCGGCGTGCTGTTGGGATTGGTCCTTGCTATCATGGCGCCCGGTCGAATATTTGCAAATAAAACAGAGATTTAGCTGCTCCCTGCGGAGTGGGCGCGGGTAAATGCGCCCCAGTGCGACAAGACCCGAAAAAACTGCACGGATTCTTTGACTGGGCGGGGAGAAGCCTGTTATTATCGCAGGTTTTCCGGGGATGTTTTCCAAATGAGCGCTTTTGTCATCGACGCCTTCGAATTTTGTCGGAACAACGGCCATCGTGAAGGCGACACGCCGGTGGCCGATATGTCTCGCCTGGCGGCCGAGTGCGCCGATCCATCCGGCCGGATCGTCTGGGCAATCGACGGCGGCCATACCCCGCAGGGTTACCCGTCGATGACCCTGTCGGTCCAGGGCGACGTGAACCTGGTGTGCCAGCGCTGCCTGCAGCCGTTCGGCTACCACGTCGATTCGTCGACCATGCTGGTGCTGGGCAAGAACGACGCGGATGCGGACGAGATCGAGGAAGTCCTCGACGACGAGAGCATCGACGTGATCGTCGGCAGCCAGACCTGCGACATCATGCAGTTGCTGGAAGATGAAGCCCTGCTGGCCCTGCCGCAGGCACCGAAACACGAGGTGTGCCCCGATACCAAGCTGCTGGACTCGCTGAAGTCCGAGAAGGTATCGCCGTTCGCGGCACTGAAGAGCCTCAAATCAGAATAGGAAGGTTTCGAAAAACCGTAGCGAGCGGCAGCAGGTTGGGTTGAGAAGCGCAGCTGTACGCAAGTACAGTGAGCATCGCAAACCCAGGTTGCAACGCGCAGCAGGTTGAGCGGGACCTTAAAGATTTGCGATGTGGAACGCCTTGTGGCAGCATCCGCATCACATCAAAAACGTGTCAAACGCGTGCAGCTCGAGTATGGAGTCATCGTTGTAAGGCAGCGTTAAACATGTCGGCAGCTTCACGCCCGTGAAATTGCCGCTGGGATACTCGATCTGCATTGTTTTGCAAGTCGAATGTGTTAGAATTTTAGAACTTATGTTTAGGAGTCATCATGGCAGTTCAGCAGAATAAGAAGTCCCCGTCCAAGCGCGGCATGCACCGTTCGCACGATTTCCTGGTTGCACCGAACCTGGCCGTCGAGCCGACCACTGGCGAGACCCACCTGCGCCACCACATCAGCCCGAACGGTTTCTACCGTGGTCGTAAAGTGATCAAGACCAAGAACGACGAGTAATCGACGTCTTGCTGTTTTGTTCCATGAAAGCGGTGCAACGTATGTCAATGCGTGGCGCCGCTTTTTATTTCGTATCGCCGGCTGCAACCCAAGCTTGCACACCGTCATTTTCAATCCCGCTGACCCCGCCCGGCACCGCGCCGCGCAAGGACACGCTGCCGTCGGCCGCCTGTGAGCCTGCGGTTCATCCCGACAAATGACAATTACAATTTCCATCGACTGCATGGGTGGTGACCACGGGCCGTCCGTGACCATCCCGGCAGCCCTCGCATTCCTCAAGCGCGAACCCGAAGTCGAATTGATTCTTGTCGGCCTGGAAGACCAGGTCCGCGCCGAACTCAAGAAACATCACGCGCTCGACAACCCGCGCCTGAGCGTGCGCAACGCTTCCGAAGTCGTCGCCATGGACGACCCGGTCGAAGTCGCGCTGCGCCGCAAGAAGGATTCGTCGATGCGCGTGGCGATCGAACTGGTCAAGGAAGGCAAGGCCAAGGCCTGCGTCTCCGCCGGCAACACCGGCGCCTTGATGGCGATCTCGCGCTACGTGCTCAAGACCATGGCCGACGTCGACCGTCCGGCCATCTGCTCGATCCTGCCTAACCAGAAGGGCGGACCGACCTACATGCTCGACCTCGGCGCCAACGTCGACTGCGAGCCGCATCACCTGCACCAGTTCGCGATCATGGGCGCGGTGCTGTTCGAGGCGATGGAGCATCGCCGTCCCAGTATCGGCCTGCTCAACGTCGGCACCGAGGAAATCAAGGGCAACGAAGTGGTCAAGGCGACCGCGCCCCTGCTGCGCGCCGACCACGAACGCGGCAAGCTCGATTTCCACGGCAATGTCGAAGGCAACGACATCTTCAAAGGCACGGTGGACGTCATCGTGTGCGACGGATTCGTCGGCAACGTGACGCTGAAAGCCATCGAAGGCGTGTCGCGCTTCTTCAAGGCGACGCTGATGGAGACCACGCTGTCCAAGATCGGCGCCTTGCTGGCGATGAAATCGCTGAAAAAGTTGAATCCGGAAAGCTACAATGGCGCGGGTTTGCTGGGCCTCAAGGGCCTGGTGTTCAAGAGCCATGGCGGCGCCAACGCTTTCGCTTACGAGTGGGCCATTCGCCGCGCTTTCGATGCGGCGAAATATAATGTGCAAGAGCAACTCTCGACGCTGATCGCCGAGATGATGCCGAGTGCGCCTCCCGTCGAAGCGCCGGGCTCAACCATTCAGCAGGGTTAAGCAATGACTTTGTACAGCAAAATTATCGGTACCGGCAGCTATCTGCCGGCCCAGCGCGTTAGCAACGACGAACTCGCGGCCCAGCTGGCGGCCAAGGGCATCGAGACCTCGGACGACTGGATCGTCAGCCGCAGCGGCATCTCGGCGCGCCACTTCGCCGCCAGCGACGAAAACGCCTCCGACCTGGCCGTCAAGGCCGCCCGCAAGGCGCTCGAAGCGGCCGGCCTGGCCGCCGAGCAGATCGACATGATCATCGTGGCGACCTCGACGCCCGATTTCTACGGCAATTTCCCCAGCACCGCCTGCATCGTCCAGAACAAGCTGGAGCTGCGCAACGGCAGCGCGGCCTTCGACGTCGCCGCCGTCTGCAGCGGCTTCGTCTACGCGCTCTCGACCGCCGACGCCTTCATCAAGGCCGGCAACGCCAGGAACGTGCTGGTGATCGGCACCGAAGTGTTTTCGCGCATCCTCGACTTCAACGACCGCACCACCTGCGTGCTGTTCGGCGACGGCGCCGGCGCCGTCGTGCTCTCGGCGTCCGAGGAGCCGGGCGTGCTGGCGGTCAAGCTGCACGCCGACGGCAGCCACGGCCACATCCTGTGCGGCCCGGCCAATCCGACCGCCGCCGCGGTGGCCGGTCCGAAGCACCTGTACATGGATGGCCAGGCGGTGTTCAAGCTGGCCGTGACGGTGCTGGAAAAGGTCGCCAACGAAGCGCTCGCGCATGCCGGCATGGCGGCCTCCGAGATCGACTGGCTGATCCCGCACCAGGCCAACCTGCGCATCATGAACGGCACCGCCAAGAAGCTCGGCCTGCCGGGCGAGAAGATGGTGGTCACGGTCAACGAACACGGCAACACCTCGGCCGCCTCGATCCCGCTGGCGCTCGACCAGGCGGTGCGCGACGGCCGCATCCAGCCCGGCCACAACGTCATGATGGAAGGCGTGGGGGGCGGTTTTACGTGGGGCGCTGTTTTAGCGCGCATGTAATTTCTCTGGGCATATAAGAATAGAAGGGAATACCAGATGAGCAAATTCGCATTTTTGTTTACGGGCCAGGGCGCCCAGGCCGTCGGGATGCTGAACGGCTTTGCCGGCAACCCGGTCGTCGAGCAAACCGTGCTCGAAGCGTCCGATGCGCTGCGCATGGACATCGGCAAGCTGATCGCCGACGGTCCGAAGGAAGAGCTGGACCTGACCACCAACACCCAGCCGGTGATGCTGACCGCGGCCGTGGCCGTGTACCGCGCCTGGATCGCCGCCGGCGGTCCGGCGCCCAGCGTTGTCGCCGGTCACAGCCTCGGCGAATACTCGGCGCTGGTCGCCGCCGGCGTGATCGACTTCAAGGATGCGGTGCCGCTGGTGCGTTTCCGCGCGCAATCGATGCAGGACGCGGTGCCGGTGGGGCAGGGCGGCATGGCCGTGATCCTCGGCCTGCAGGCTGACGATGTCAAAGCGGTTTGTACCGAGGCCGCGCAAGGCGATGTGGTCGAAGCCGTCAACTTCAACGAGCCGACCCAGATCGTGATCGCCGGCCACACCGCCGCGGTCGAGCGCGCCTGCGAGATCGCCAAGGTCAAGGGCGCCAAGCGCGCCATGAAGCTGGCGGTGTCGGCGCCGTTCCACTCGTCGCTGCTGAAACCGGCCTCGGACCGCCTGCGCGAGTACATGGCCAACATCGAATTCAAGGCGCCGCAGATCGACTTGATCAACAACGTCGACGTGGCTATCCTGAACGACCCCGCGCAGATCAAGGATGCGCTGGTGCGCCAGGCCGCCGGCCCGGTGCGCTGGGTCGAGACCATGCAGAAGATGGCGGCGATTGGCGTGACGCAAGTCATCGAATGCGCGCCCAGCAAGACGCTGATCGGCATGGCCAAGCGCATCGATCCGGTGCTGGTGGGCGACGCCCTGGTCGATCAGGCCGCGCTCGAGCGCGTGCTGGCGGCGATTCAACAATAAATATAGAGGTCAAACATGAACCTGCAGAACCAAGTCGCCCTCGTCACCGGCGCATCGCGCGGCATCGGCAAGGCCATCGCGCTCGAACTGGCGCGCCAGGGCGCCAAGGTGGTCGGCACGGCCACCACGGAAAGCGGCGCGCAGGCGATCGGCGAATACCTGGCCGAATTCGGCGGCAAGGGCATGGTCCTGAACGTCACCGACGCCCAGCAGTGCACCGCCGTGATCGACGACATCGCCAAGAACGTCGGCGCCGTCGCGATCCTGGTCAACAATGCCGGTATCACCCAGGACCAGCTGGCGATGCGCATGAAGGACGAGGAATGGGACAACGTGATCGCCACCAACCTGACCGCGGTCGGCCGCCTGTCGCGCGCCGTGCTGCGCGGGATGATGAAGGCCAAGCATGGGCGTATCATTAATATCACCTCGGTGGTCGGCGCCAGCGGCAATCCGGGCCAGATGAACTACGCGGCGGCCAAGGCAGGCGTGGCCGGCATGACGCGCGCACTGGCGCGCGAGATCGGCAGCCGCAACATCACCGTCAACTGCGTCGCGCCGGGCTTCATCGATACCGACATGACCAAGGGTCTGGGCGAAGGCCAGCACGAAGCGCTGCTGACCCAGATTCCGCTGGGCCGCCTGGGCCAGCCGGAAGACATCGCTTACGCGGTGGCGTTCCTGGCCGGTCCGCAAGCGGCCTACATCACCGGCACGGAACTGCACGTGAACGGCGGCATGTACATGAATTAACGGGCTAAACGCGGAGTAAAACCCGCGAAACCCGAGGAAATTCTCAGTTTTTAGCAGTACTTTCAGCCAAGTTGACGTCACACGCTGAAAATAGTTTTTCAACGCGCAAACCCTGATAAAATGCGCGCACTTTCCGAAACACATACCTAATGGAGCCATAACATGTCGGATATCGAACAACGCGTTAAAAAAATCGTCGCTGAGCAACTGGGCGTTGCCGAAGCAGACATCAAAATTGATTCCTCGTTCGTTGACGACCTCGGCGCCGACTCGCTGGACACCGTGGAACTGGTGATGGCACTGGAAGACGAATTCGAAATGGAAATCCCGGACGAGCAGGCTGAGAAGATCACCACCGTTCGCCAGGCGATCGAGTACGCCCAGGCACACGTCAAGGCCTAAGCCGTTTCAGGATTTCAGGAGAAGCGCTTGAGTTCACGCAACCGTCGTGTCGTCGTTACCGGCCTGGGTTGCATCTCTCCGATCGGCAATACGGTTGCCGAGGCGTGGGACGCAGCCTTGGCGGGCAAGTCGGGCATCGCCAACATCACCAAGTTTGACGCATCGCAGTTCTCGACCCGTTTCGCGGGCGAAGTGAAGAACTTCAACGTCGAGGAGTACCTGCCGGGCAAGGAAGGCCGTCACATGGATACCTTTATCCATTTCGGCATGGCCGCCGGCATCCAGGCGTTGAAGGATTCCGGGATCGTCATCACCGAGGAAAATGCTGACCGCATCGGCACGATGGTAGGCTCGGGCATCGGCGGCCTGCCGATGATCGAAGACACCAAGGCCGAGTACGACAGCCGCGGCCCGCGCCGCATCTCGCCGTTCTTCGTCCCGGCGTCGATCATCAACATGATTTCCGGCGACCTGTCGATCAAGTTCGGCCTGCGCGGCCCGAACCTGGCGATCGTCACCGCCTGCACCACCGGCCTGCATTGCATCGGCGCGGCCGCTCGTCTGATCGAGTACGGCGACGCCGACGTGATGATCGCCGGCGGCGCCGAGTCGACCATGTCGCCGCTGGGCCTGGGCGGTTTCGCCGCGGCGCGCGCGCTGTCGAGCCGCAACGACGACCCGTCCACGGCATCGCGTCCCTGGGACCGCGACCGCGACGGCTTCGTGCTGGGCGAGGGCGCCGGCGTGATGGTGCTGGAAGAGTACGAGCACGCGAAAGCGCGCGGCGCCAAGATCTATGCGGAAGTGGTCGGCTTCGGCATGAGCGCGGACGCCAACCACATCACCGCGCCTCTCGAGGACGGCAGTGGCGCATCGCGCTGCATGGTCTCGGCCATGCAGTACGCCGGCATCAACCCGGACCAGGTGAGCTACGTCAACGCGCACGGCACGTCGACCCCGGTCGGCGACGTCGCTGAAGTGAAGGGCATCAAGCGCACCTTCGGCGACCATGCGCGCAAGATCGTGGTCAACTCGACCAAGTCGATGACCGGCCACCTGCTGGGCGGCGCCGGCGGCCTCGAGTCGGTGTTCACCGTGCTGGCGATCCACAACCAGGTCTCGCCGCCGACGATCAACATCATCAACCAGGATCCGGAATGCGACCTGGACTTCTGCGCCAACCAGGCGCGCGAGATGAAGATCGACTACGCGGTGAAAAACTCGTTCGGTTTCGGCGGCACCAACGGCACCCTGGTGTTCGCGAAAGTCTGATTCCGCGGGCCGGGTCCGGCCTGCAAAAAGAATCTGAACCAAAAGGCGCCCGTTCCTGTCAAAGGAGCGGGCGTTTTTTTGTCTAATCTTTCTTCCAATCAATCCATCCGATTGCCGCCATGTCGATTGCGGTTTCCGCCTTCGTTCGTCCATCGCGCACGGCGCGCCGCCTGCTGCTGCTCGGATGTCTGGCGCACCTGACCGCCGCCGGCGCCATCGTTGCGGCGCCGCTGCCGCTGCGCTTCGGCGCCGGGCCGTGGATTGCGGCCGTGCTGGGCGCGGCGGGCATGGTCCTGGCATGGACGGCGGCGCGTCCGCCAAAGACGCACCAGATTGATATTTCTGGAACCGGCGAGCTACGCGTGACGGTACAACAGGGTGTGCGCACGCCGCGTCGAACCCGGTGCCGCGCGGACCGGCCCGCCGACGACAGCAATTCGTCACCGTCGGCGCCGCTCATGCTCCTGCCTGGCTCCACGTTGTCGCCGCTCGTCATGTTCCTGCGGCTTGGTACGACGAGCATGCACCCGACGGCGCCGGCGCGGGTGCTGGCAGTCTGGCGCGACAGCGTCGATGCCGCCACGTGGCGCGCGTTGTCGGTGGCGCTCGGCGTGATCGGCAGGCCGCACGCGCCGCGACCGGTGCAGGAATCGATGAACTCATTGCAGCAGGCGCCTGCCGTGCACGCCGCCGCAGCCAACGGGACCATGTCCAGTGACGACCGAACGCGAATCTGATCAACTGCTGGTTGAGCGCGTCCAGGCTGGCGATCGCCGGGCGTTCGACCTGCTGGTGGCGAAGTATCAGCGGCGCCTGATGCGGCTGGTCTCGCGCCTCGTGCACGATCCGGCCGAAGCGGAGGACGTGGTGCAGGAGACCTTTATCAAGGCCTTTCGGGCATTGCGCCATTTCCGCGGCGATTCCGCGTTCTACACGTGGCTGTACCGCATCGGGATCAATACGGCCAAGAATTTCCTGGTCACGCAAGGCCGGCGCGCGCCGACCTCGACCGAAACCGACGCCGAGCGCGCCGAAGGATTTGACGACGCGGACAGCTTGCGCGACATTAATACACCAGAATCGATGTTGGCCAGCAAGCAGATCGCCTTTACGGTCAATGCCGCGATGGAAGCGCTGCCGCTGGAGCTGCGGACCGCGATCGTCCTGCGCGAAATCGAAGGTTTAAGCTACGAGGAAATCTCCGAAGTGATGGCGTGTCCAATCGGTACGGTACGAAGCCGCATCTTCCGGGCACGCGAAGTCATCGCCGAGAAATTGAGGCCTTTGCTCGATATTCCGGCTGACAAACGTCGGTAAGGTAGCGATGATCAATACTGGAAGAGAACGCACACCCCCGACGTGACGACATCATGCATGCCAATAAGAAAAATCGCGAATTCATCTCCGCGCTGAGCGACGGCGAACTCCCCGACATCGACCGCGAGCTCGCCATGGCCGCGCTCGAGAGCCCGGACGGCCACGCTGCGTGGGCCAATTACCACCACATCGGTGACATCCTGCGCGCCGAACCCACGCCCGAGCTTTCGCCCGGCTTTGCCGAGCGCCTCGCCGCGCGCCTGGCCGACGAGCCGATGCCCGGCAAGCGCCCGGCCACGGCCAGCGAAGGCGCCGATTCGACCCCGCTCGCCGCCGGGCCGCGCTGAGTTTCGCGCGCCCGATGGGCGGCGCCACCCGCGCGAGGTCGCACGCCAATGGCCGAGGACGCGACAAGCTTTGCCTTTTGCCTTACCATTAGAACAATTACAAAGCCCTCATCCAATGAACATATGACAAGCAAAACCGGAAGCACGCTCCTGTCGGCCCTGCTGTTTGCGGGCGCCGGCACCCTGTTCTCCCCAGCGGCGTCCATCGCCGCTCCCGTTGCCGCCCCCATCGCCGCCCCGGCCGTCACCGGGTTGCCCGACTTCGCCGACCTGGTCGACAAGGTCGGCCCGGCCGTCGTCAACATCCGCACCACCGAGCACGTGCGCGCGGGCGAGGGTGGTCAGGACGAGGAAATGCAGGAATTCCTGCGCCGCTTCTTCGGCGGCGCGGCCCCGGGCGGTGGCGGCCAGGGCGTGCCCGGCGCCCCGCGCGGACGCCGCGGCGCGCCCCAGCAGCAGCCGGAAGAGGAAGTGCAGCGTGGCGTGGGTTCGGGTTTCATCATCTCCGACGACGGCTACGTGCTCACCAACGCCCACGTGGTCGAGGGCGCCGACGAGGTCATCGTCACGCTCACCGACCGCCGCGAGTTCAAGGCCAAGGTGCTGGGCGCCGACCGCCGCAGCGACGTCGCCCTGCTGAAGGTGGACGCACGCAACCTGCCCAGCCTGCGCATGGGCGACTCCAACAAGATCCGCGTCGGCGAGTGGGTGATCGCGATCGGTTCGCCGTTCAACCTGGAAAACACGGTCACCGCCGGCATCATCTCGGCCAAGTCGCGCGACACCGGAGAATACCTGCCGCTGATCCAGAGCGACGTCGCGGTCAACCCGGGCAACTCGGGCGGTCCGCTGATCAACATGCGCGGCGAAGTGATCGGCATCAACTCCCAGATCGCCACGCTGTCCGGCGCCTACAACGGCATCTCGTTCGCCGTGCCGATCGACGAGGTGCTGCGCGTCTCCGACCAGATCAAGAAGACCGGCAGGGTCACGCGCGGCAAGATCGGCGTGCAGATCAGCGAAGTCACGCGCGACGTCGCCGAATCACTGGGCCTGGGCCGTGCCCACGGCGCCGAAGTCGCGATGGTCGAGCCGGGCGGCCCGGCCGACAAGGGCGGCGTGCGCGTCGGCGACATCATCCTGAAATTCAACGGCCAGGACATCGACAAGAGCACCGACCTGCCGCGCCTGGTCGGCGCGACCAGCGTCGGCAGCCGCGCCTCGGTGACCGTGTGGCGCCGCGGCAACCAGATCGAGCTGCCGATCAACGTCGTCGAGCTGAAGGACGACGACGCCACGCCGAAGGGCAAGCAAACGCCCAGGAAGCCGGCGCCGGACCAGACCACCAATGCGCTCGGCTTGCAGGTGTCGGACCTGAAGGCCGAGCAGAAGCGCGACTTGAAGGTAAACGCCGGCGTCATGGTCGAGTTCGCCGATGGACGCGCGGCCTCGGCCGGCATCCGCCAGGGCGACCTGGTGCTGCAGATGAACAACGTCGAGATCACCGGCGCCGCCCAGTTCAACGGCCTGGTCGCCAAGCTCGACCCGAAAAAGCCGGTGGCCCTGCTGGTGCAGCGCGAGAGCGTGTCGCAGTACATCGTCATCAAGCCGAAGCAGTAATGCAGCACAGCGCGCCGCATTTCGTTGCGCATCTGACGCTCTACTCGCGCAGCTGGTGCCACCTGTGCGAGGACATGCTGGCCGCGCTGCGCACCTGCATGGCGCGCGCCGGCCTGCCGTACACGCTCGACGTGGTCGACGTCGATGCCGATGCGGCGCTGGTGGCGCGCTTCGACGAACTGGTGCCGGTGCTGTTTGCCGGCGGCCAGGAGCTGTGCCATTACGTGCTGGACGAAGCGCGCCTGTACGCATGGTTGCCGGCCCGTCTGGGAGACGGGCCGGCGCATGGCCAGGCGTGCAGCAGCGCACGGCCGTTCGACACTGCCGAGGTCGGCTAAGCTGGATCGTCATCGCGAATTGCGGCCGGTTCGCGCCGGTATTCCCTCGACCGCCCGGGCGCCGGGCCTGCGATAATCGCGGTCATGTACACCTCGAACCACCATGGCTGACCGCCCCGCGACCACGCTCGACCCGGACGATTGGGACGCCGTGCGTGCGCTCGGGCACCGGATGCTGGACGACATGGTCGACCACCTGGCCGGCCTGCGCACGCGTCCGGTGTGGCAGCCGATGCCGCCGGAAGCGCGTGAAGCGCTGCGCCAGCCGCTGCCGCGCGCCCCCGGCAGCCTGGAGGCAGCCTACGAGACCTTGCAGGACGCCGTGATTCCCTACACCGCAGGCAATCCGCATCCCGGTTTCATGGGCTGGGTGCAGGGCGCCGGCACGCCGGTCGGCATGCTGGCCGAGCTGATCGCCGGCGCGCTCAACGCCAACGTCGGCGGGCGCAACCAGGCGCCGGTCGAGCTCGAACACCAGGTCTCGCACTGGATGGCCGGCCTGTTCGGTTTCCCGCAAGCGGCGCGCGGCATCTTCGTCACCGGCACCTCGATCGCCAACTTCATGGGCGTGGTCGTGGCGCGCACCGCGCTGCTCGGGCGCGAAGTGCGCGCGCGCGGCCTGGCGGGCGACCCCGGGCATGGCAAATTGCGCGCCTACACGTCCAGCGAAGCGCACGGCTGCATCGCCAAGGCGATGGAGATGGCGGGCCTGGGCAGCGACGCGCTGCGCCGCATCGACGTCGATGGCGACGGGCGCATGCGCGTGGACGACTTGCGCGCCCAGGTCGAGGCTGACCGCCGCGCCGGTTTCAAACCTTTCCTGCTGGTCGCGACCGCCGGCACCGTCAACACCGGCGCGATCGACCCGCTACCGCAACTGGCCGACTTCGCCCGGGAGCAAGACCTGTGGCTGCACGTCGACGGCGCCTATGCCGCGCTGGGCATGCTGGCGCCCGACGTGGCGCCGCTGCTGGCCGGCATCGAACGCGCCGACTCGCTCGCCTTCGACTTCCACAAATGGGGCCAGGTGCCCTACGACGCCGGTTACTTCATGGCGCGCGACCGCGCCCACATGCTGGACGCCTTCGCCGCCCCGGCCGCCTACCTGCGCCGCGCCGAACGCGGCCTGGCCGCCGGCGACGCCTGGCCGTGCGACCTCGGCCCCGACCTGTCGCGCGGCTTTCGCGCCCTGAAGACCTGGCTGACCTTCCAGGCCTATGGCGCCGATGCGATCGGGGCGGCGATCTCGCACACCTGCGCGCTCGCGCGCCGCCTGTGCGCGCGCGTGCAGGCCGAGCCCGAACTCGAGCTGCTCGCGCCGGTCGCGCTGAACGTGGTGTGCTTCCGCTACGCCGGCGCGGACGCCGAAGCGCTGGACCTTGATCGCATCAACCGCGAGATCGTGCTGGCGCTGTACGACGAAGGCCGCGTTGCACCCTCGAGCACCGAACTGGCCGGCCGTTACGCGATCCGCGCCGCCATCGTCAACCACCGCACCCGCGAGGACGACGTCGACGCGCTGGCCGAGGCCGTGCTGCGCCTAGGCCGGCGCCTTTCATCACCCAACCACCAGGAATCCGCATGATCGACGCCAGCCTGATCGACGCCGCCGCCACCCCGTACGCCCCGCTGATCGGCGCGGCCACGCTGATGCGCTGCGCCTTCCGCAACGAGAACCTGCGCCCGATCGGCGAGCTGCTGCTGGCGCGCACCCAGGCCAATGCGGACGACGCCAACGCCTGGCTCGACGCCAGCTTCGTGCTGCAGCTGATCGGCCAGCGCGAGGCCGGCCTGGAGGTCCAGCACCAGGCGCTGGCTTTGAAATCGCTGTATGAATTGCCGGCGCCCGGGCGCAGCCAAGGCAGCGAGCCGACGCTGCGCCTGCTGGTGCTGATGGGCCCGGGCGACTTCATGGCCAACACGCCGATCCAGTTCCTGCTCGAGACGGCCAATATCGACGCCAGCGTGCAATACCTGACGCTCGACCTGCCGCTGCCCGAGCAGGTGCCCGACCACGACGTGCTGTTCGTGGCGCTGGCGCAGTCCGACGCCAACGCGCCGCTGCTGCGCGACGTGATGCAGATGCTGGAAGGCTGGCCGCGCCCGGTGATCAATCGGCCGGAGCAGATCGCGCACCTGTCGCGCGACGGCGCCTGGGCCGCGTTGACGGGCGCCGTCGGCACCGTGATGCCGCGCACCCGCCGCGTCGAGCGCGACGTGGCCGAGCAACTGGCGGCGGGCACGCTGGAGGCGGCTCAGTTGCTGCATGAGCTGCTCGACGGCGCCGCCTTCCCGCTGATCGTGCGACCGATCGATTCGCACGCCGGCCACGATCTGCTGAAGGTGGACGATGCCGCCGCGCTGGCCGCCTACCTGGCGCAGCAGCCGGCCGCGGGTTTCTACCTGTCCGCCTTCGTCGACTATTCCGGCCCGGACGGCCAGTTCCGCAAGTACCGCATCGTGCTGATCGATGGCGTGCCTTACCTCTGCCACCTGGCGATTTCCTCGCACTGGATGGTGCATTACCTGAACGCCGGCATGGACGAGAGCGTTGAAAAACGCGCCGAGGAAGCGCGCGGGATGCTGGACTTCGACGCGGGTTTCGCCGTGCGCCACGCGGCCGCGCTGGCCGACATCGACCGGCGCATCGGGCTGCCTTATCTCGGCATCGATTGCGCCGAGACGAAGGATGGCGAGCTGCTGATCTTCGAAGTCGACAACGCGATGGTCGTGCACGCGATGGACGACCCGGGCAAGTATCCGTACAAGCGCCCGGCGATGGACAAGGTGTTCACGGCGTTCGCGGCGATGCTGGCGCGCGCCGCCGGCAAGACCTGAACCGATCGACGCTCAGGCGGCCAGCGCTTCGCAGGCCGGCGCCGGCTGTTCGAACAGGGCGCGCATGAACGCGCGCTTGGCGCTGCTTCTCGGGCTGGCCCAGAAGCGCTCCAGCGTCGCCTGCGGCACGCCGTCGAAGGCGACTTGCAGCCGGAACGGCTTGCCCAGGATTTCGCCGTGCACCCAGGTCGCCAGGCATTCGGCGAAGTCGTCGTAGGGGTTGGTGGCGCCGTACAGGCTGGGGAAGTCCGAGGCTTCCAGGCCCGAGTAGGCGGTCAGGATGGCCTCGTTGGGCAGTTTGTTGTTGCCGTAGAAGTCGACCTCGGCGCGCAGCGTAAAATCGCGGCCCGGGCGCGGCGCGAAACGGCCCAGCGGTGTCGTCTCCCAGCTCAGGTCGAGGAAAGGGAAGGGCGCATCCGGCGCCTGTGCCCACCACGGCGGCAGGAAGCCCGCATCGGCGGTGAGCACGTGGGCGAACTCGTGCAGCAGCAAGAACTGCAGCGCGCCCGCGCGCGTATCCTGTTGCGGTTCGGCGATGACGACGTCGAGCGCGATCCCGCCTTCCATCTCGAACGGCAGGTTTTCCTTCCAGCTGGCCCAGGAATTGGCGGTGTGGCCGGCAAACGCGTCGGCGTCGAGCAGCACCACGCAGCCGAGGATGCGGCCGTCGCTCTGGTCGACCACGATGTCGGTCACGCCCGAGGAGCCGATGTCGCATCCCAGGCAGACGCCCAGCAGCAGCGGCTCGACGGCGCCGAGCAGGAAGTCCGGCATGCCGCGCAGCGCCTCCTGCAGGTCGGCGTGCAGGGCCGCGTCCGCCTCAAACGCGGCCGGCTCGGCGTCCAGGCCGCTGGCCTGGTTCACCTGGCGCACGAAGTCGCACACCTCGGCCGGCATGGGCAGGATGCGCTCGAGGAGCGGGCGTTGCTGGAGTGCAGTCCATTGCTGCGGGACGGTGGTGACGATCATGGGTGTGTCGATGACGGGCGGCGATACCTGTTTAACGGCTGAGCCGGCGAATACTTGACGACAGCTAAGTCGTCTTTTTGTGAGATTGCCGGGCTAACAATGTCGCGGCATGAATGCATGTCGCCTTAACCCGGGCTTTCTGACCCGAAATCCGGTAAAATGAGCGGCTTGGTGCGGCGATCGTCCATATGGATGCGATCGCGAAGGCACCATCGGCGCCGGCCGCTCGCCGCGCTGTTCCCGTATTCCGCCGGTGCGGCTCCATGTGAGCCGCACCGGCATGGCTGCATGCCGCTCTTATTGGTTTTGAGTTTGTTAATGAAAAACATACGTAACTTTTCCATCATCGCCCACATCGATCACGGTAAATCGACGCTGGCCGACCGCATCATCCAGCTGTGCGGCGGCTTGACCGAACGTGAAATGGACGAGCAGGTGCTCGACTCGATGGACCTGGAGCGCGAGCGCGGCATCACCATCAAGGCCCAGACCGCGGCGCTGAGCTACAAGGCGCGCGATGGCCAGACCTACAACCTGAACCTGATCGACACCCCAGGCCACGTCGACTTTTCCTACGAAGTCTCGCGCTCGCTGTCGGCCTGCGAAGGCGCGCTGCTGGTGGTCGATGCGAGCCAAGGCGTGGAAGCCCAGACCGTGGCGAACTGCTACACCGCGCTCGACCTGGGCGTGGAAGTGGTGCCGATCCTGAACAAGATCGACCTGCCGCACGCCGATCCGGACAACGCCAAGCAGGAGATCGAGGACGTGATCGGCCTGGACGCGTCGGATGCCACCACCTGCTCGGCCAAGACCGGCCTGGGCGTGGAAGACGTGCTCGAAACCCTGATCGCCAAGGTCCCGCCGCCCGAGGGCGATCCGGACGCCCCGCTGCAGGCGCTGATCATCGACTCGTGGTACGACAGCTACGTCGGCGTCGTGATGCTGGTGCGTGTGAAAAACGGCACGCTGCGCCCGAAAGACAAGATCCTGATGATGGCCACCGGCTCGCAGCAGCTGGTCGAGCAGGTCGGCGTGTTCACGCCGCGCTCGGTGCAGCTGCCGCAGATCACCGCCGGCCAGGTGGGCTTCATCATCGCCGGCATCAAGGAACTGACCGCCGCCAAGGTGGGTGACACCGTGACCCTGGCCGCCAAGCCGGCGCCGGAACCGCTGCCGGGCTTCAAGGAAGTCCAGCCGCAGGTGTTCGCCGGCCTGTTCCCGGTCGAATCGAACCAGTACGACGCGCTGCGCGACTCGCTCGAAAAGCTCAAGCTCAACGACGCCGCGCTGCAGTTCGAGCCGGAAGTCTCGCAGGCGCTGGGCTTCGGCTTCCGCTGCGGCTTCCTCGGCCTGCTGCACATGGACGTGGTGCAGGAGCGCCTGGAGCGCGAATTCGACCAGGACCTGATCACCACCGCGCCGACCGTGGTCTACGAAGTGCTGCTGCGCGACGGCTCCATGGTCCGGGTCGACAATCCTTCCAAGATGCCGGAAGTGTCGAAGATCGAGGAGATCCGCGAGCCGATCGTCACCGTCAACCTGTACATGCCGCAGGATTACGTCGGCGCCGTGATCACGCTGTGCACCAGCAAGCGCGGCGTGCAGATGGACATGAGCTACCACGGGCGCCAGGTCAAGCTGGTGTACGAGATCCCGATGGCCGAGATCGTGCTGGACTTCTTCGACCGCCTGAAGTCGACCTCGCGCGGCTATGCGTCGATGGATTACGAGTTCAAGGAAAACCGCGCCGCCGACGTGGTCAAGGTCGACATGCTGATCAACAGCGAGAAGGTCGACGCGCTGGCGATCATCGTGCACCGCGCCAACGCGCCGTACCGCGGACGCCAGGTGGCGGCCAAGATGCGCGAACTGATCCCGCGCCAGATGTTCGACGTGGCGATCCAGGCCGCGATCGGCGCCACCATCATCTCGCGCGAAAACGTCAAGGCGATGCGCAAGAACGTGCTGGCCAAGTGCTACGGCGGCGATATCAGCCGCAAGAAAAAGCTGCTGGAAAAGCAGAAAGCCGGTAAGAAGCGCATGAAGCAGGTGGGCTCGGTGGAGATTCCGCAGGAAGCCTTCCTGGCCATCCTCCAAGTCGAAGACAAGTAAGGAAAGAACCGCACGCGATGAATCTGCAACTGATCCTGGGTAATTTCGCTCTCATCCTGTTCGTGGCCATGGTGATCACGGGCGTGATCTGGTGCCTCGACGTGTTCGTGCTGGCCGGCCAGCGCCGCGCACGCGCCAACGCGGCCCTGGCCGAATTCGACGCCAACCAGAAGCGCCTGGTCGGCGACGGCATCCGCCCCGACGGCGACATCGCCGCCAAGCGCGCGATGCTGGAAGCCACGCTGGTGCGCCAGCCGACCTGGGTCGAATACTCGGGCAGCTTCTTCCCGGTGATCGCGCTGGTGTTCGTGCTGCGTTCCTTCCTGTTCGAGCCGTTCAAGATCCCGTCCTCGTCGATGGTGCCGACCCTGCTGGTGGGCGACCTGATCCTGGTGAACAAGTTCGACTACGGCATCCGCCTGCCGGTGGTGAACAAGAAGATCATCCAGGTCGGCAACCCGCAACGCGGCGACGTGATGGTGTTCAAGTATCCGAAGGATCCGAGCCAGGACTACATCAAGCGCGTCATCGGCGTGCCCGGTGATAGAATCACCTACGACAACAAGCGTTTGACGGTGAACGGCGTCCCGGTCCAGTACGAAGCGATGGACGACTACCTGAGCGACGAGAGCCTGGTCTACAACAAGCAGTTCCTGGAAAAGCTGCCGAATGCGCCGCACCGCATCCTCAACATGGAGTCGCAGCGCACGATCAACCTGAATGCCGTGGAGGATTTCCCTCATCACGAAAACTGCACCTATTCCTACGATAAATTTACCTGTATCGTGCCGGAGGGTAATTATTTCATGATGGGCGATAACCGCGACAACAGCGCAGACAGCCGCTACTGGGGCTTCGTGCCGGACGAGAACATCGTCGGCAAGGCTGTGTTTGTTTGGATGAACCTCGGCAATCCGAAGCGCATCGGCGGTATCCATTGAGGATGACTGGAGGCGTCGATGGTCTCAGGAAAGAAGTTTTTACGTAACAAGCAATACCGGATCAACGCGGAGGGCGGTGTCTCGCTGTCCGGCCTGATCGTGGTGCTGATCGTGCTCGGCGCGATTGCCCTGGTCGTGATCAAGGTGGTGCCGGCTTATATCGAGTACCACGCGGTCAAGAACGCGATCGCCAAGGCCAAGGCCGAGGGTGGCACCGTGCGCGAGATCCAGCAATCGTTCGACAAGAACGCCGAAATCAACAACGTCGACGCCATCAAGGGCACCGACCTGATGATCACGCGCGATGGCGGCCAGGCCCAGGTCGCCTTCGAATACGAGAAGCGGATCCCGCTGGCCGGCAACGTCAGCCTGCTGATCGATTTCGCCGGGACCACGGACCCGAGCGGTGTCGTCGAGAAGGCCGACACAGCACCAAAGTAAGAGCGTTTGACAAAACCCTCAGGGCAAGGCGCATCGGCGAAGACAGTACGCCAGTACGGCGAGACGATGCAACGCAGCCATGGGGGTTTTGTCGAACGGTCGGATACCGGCAGCGCGGGAGGGACCCCGGCGGGCGCCGACCAACCAGATTGAAACGACAATGAATCTTCAGTTATTGCAAACTCGCCTCGGTTACACTTTCCGGGACCCCGGCCTGCTACAGCAGGCGCTGACCCACCGTAGCCACAGCAGTCTGCATAACGAGCGCCTCGAATTCCTGGGCGACTCGATCCTGAACTGCGTGGTCGCGTCGATCCTGTTCGAGCGTTTCAGCGCGCTCACCGAAGGCGATTTATCGCGCCTGCGCGCCAATTTGGTCAAGCAGCAATCGCTGTACGAGATCGCCACCCGGCTCGAGCTGTCGCAATTCCTGCGCCTGGGCGAGGGCGAACTGAAGTCGGGCGGTTTCCGCCGTCCCTCGATCCTGGCCGACACGCTCGAAGCGCTGCTGGGCGCGATCTTCCTGGACGGCGGCTTCGAGCACGCGCGCGAGGCGATCCGCGCCTTCTACATCCCGTTGCTCGATTCGGTCGATCCGCGCACGCTGGGCAAGGACGCCAAGACGCTGCTGCAGGAATTCTTGCAGAGCAAAAAAATCTCGCTGCCGACCTATAACGTCGTGGCCACCCATGGCGCCGCGCACAGCCAGGAATTCGAGATCGAGTGCCTGGTGCCCAAGCTGGGCATCCAGGTGTACGGCCGCGGCGGCAGCCGCCGCGCCGGCGAACAGGCGGCGGCGCGCCTGGCACTCGACGTGGCCGAGCAGGCCATGCAAAAGAGTCCGTCCGCCGCGCGCAAACAGAAGCCGCGCTCGGCCCAGCTGAAGCTGGCCGGGATCGCCACCGACCAGAGCGCCGACCAGGCCGTGGCGCAAGGCGCATCGCAGCAATCCGCACAGCAATCCGAACAGAACCAGGCAGAAAGCAAGTCATGAGCCACTCCAACACCCCGGCCGAAGGCGCCGACGAATCCCAGGCAGCACCGCAAACGGCCGGCCACGACGCAGGCGACGCGAGCACCGAAGCGCAGGCCATCCCCGCCGGCTTCCGTTGCGGCTACATCGCCATCGTCGGCCGGCCGAACGTCGGCAAGTCGACGCTGATGAACGTGCTGATCGGCGCCAAGGTGTCGATCACCTCGCGCAAGGCCCAGACCACGCGTCACCGCATTACGGGCATCCAGACCCGCGACGACGCCCAGTTCATCTACGTCGACACCCCGGGCTTCCAGACCCGCCACGCCAATGCGCTGAACAAGACGCTGAACAAGACCGTCTCGAACACCTTGACCGCGGCCGACGTGATCCTGTTCCTGGTCGAAGCCGGCACCTTCGGCGCCGCCGACCAGCAGGTGCTCGACATGCTGCCCAAGAACGTTCCGGTGGTCCTGGTGATCAACAAGTCCGACCGCATGAAGGACAAGGCCGAGCTGATGCCGTTCGCCGCCAAGGTCGCGGGCCTGCGCGACTTCACGGCCGTGGTGCCGGTCTCGGCCAAGCACCGCTTCCAGGTCGACGCGTTGGAGGGCGAAATCCGCAAGCACCTGCCGGAAAATCCGCCGGTCTTCGGCCCGGACGACATCACCGACCGCAGCGAGAAATTCCTGGCCGCCGAGATCGTGCGCGAAAAAGTGTTCCGCCTGCTGGGCGACGAGCTGCCCTACACCAGCACCGTGGTGATCGAGCAGTTCATCCAGGAAGGCAATCTGCGCCGTATCTTCGCCGCCATCCTGGTCGAGCGCGACACGCACAAGTCGATGATCATCGGTAACAAGGGCGCGCGCCTGAAAGAGATCTCGACGCAATCGCGCCTGGACATGGAAAAGCTGTTCGGCGGCCCGGTGTATCTCGAGATCTGGGTCAAGGTCAAATCGGGCTGGGCCGACAACGAAGCCGGCCTGCGCGCCTACGGCTACGAGTAAGCCAACCATTCAAGGTACAACCCAACGCATGGCCGGCCCGGACGACCTCCCGCAAGACCAGCCTGACACCGCGGCGCCTGCACTGCCCGTCGCCGTGTCCGCCCCGGCATCGGCGCCGAGCGCGCCCGCGCCTGCGCGCGCGGAACGCAAGCGCGCGCCCGTGCGCGAGGGCGGCAAGATCGTTGGCCAGCCCGGCTTCGTGCTGCACAGCTATCCGTACAAGGAAACCAGCCTGATCGTCGACGTGTTCACGCGCGACTTCGGGCGTATCGGTGTCGTGGCCAAGGGCGCCAAGCGGCCGCTGTCCAAGCTGCGCGGCGTGCTGCAGACCTTCCAGCCGCTGTCGCTGTCGTTTTCCGGCAAGTCCGAGCTGCGCACGCTGATCGACGCCGAATGGGTCGGCGGCTTGCTGCCGCTGGAGAAGACGGCGCTGCTGTGCGGCTTTTACCTGAACGAACTGCTGGTCAAGCTGCTGGCGCGCGACGACGCGCATCCGAAGCTGTTCGACCATTACGTCTCGACGCTGAACGAACTGGCCCACGGCGAACCTGCACCGATCACCTTGCGAAAGTTCGAACGGGCCTTACTTAAGGAAACCGGGGTCGCCGCCGACCTGACCCGCTGCACCACCACCCGTGCGCGTGTCGAAGGCGGCGGCCAGTACGTGGTCGATCCGGAGCGCGGCGCGCGCACGGCCGGGCCGGGCGAGAACTGGCCGGTGGTGTCTGGCAAGACCCTGCTCGACATGGAGCGCGAGGACTACAGCGACCCGCAGACCCAGGCCCAGAGCAAGCAGCTGATGCGCTTCCTGCTGGCCTATCACCTGGGCGGCGCGCCTTTGAACACGAGACAGATCCTCATCGACCTGTCCCAACTTTAAAATTGCTTCAAAATGGCCATGGCGGCGTTGCAGCTCCTCGCCGTGCGAAATGCACTGTCTTCGTCGCTGCGCCTGGCCCTGACCATTTTGAAACAATCTTTTAAAAAGAATACCGCCATGAGCTTCCTGCAACCGATCGGTTCCGTCATCGACCTGGGCGTGAACATCGACCACATCGCCACCGTGCGCAACGCGCGCGGCACCGTCTACCCGGACCCGCTGCGCGCCGCGCTGCTGGCCGAGCAGGCCGGCGCCGACCTGATCACGCTGCACCTGCGCGAGGACCGCCGCCACATCAAGGACGCCGACGTGCTGGCGATCCGCCCGGCCCTGGCCACGCGCATGAACCTGGAAGCGGCCGTGACGCAGGAGATGGTCGATTTTGCCTGCAAGGTCAAGCCGCAGGACGTGTGCCTGGTGCCTGAGCGGCGCGAGGAAGTCACCACCGAGGGTGGCCTGGACGTGATCCGCTACCAGAAGGAAATCGAAGCGGCCATCAAGCAGTTGAAAGGCGAGGGCATCCGCGTGTCGCTGTTCATCGATCCGGACGAGACGCAGATCGCGGCCGCGGCCCAGGTCGGCGCGCCGGTGATCGAGCTGCACACCGGCCGCTATGCCGAAGCCGAGCACGAGGCCGAACTGGCGCACGAACTGGAACGTATCAAGGTCGGCGTGCGCGCCGGCGTCAGGCACGGCCTGCGCGTGAACGCCGGCCACGGCCTGCATTACACCAACGTGCAGCCGGTGGCGGCGATCCCCGAGATCCACGAGCTCAACATCGGCCACGCGATCGTGGCGCACGCGCTGTTCGCCGGCTTCGAGAACGCGGTGCGCGAGATGAAGGCGATCATGGTGGCGGCGCGCCTGGGCGTCCAGTACGGCGCCAAGAACGGTGGCTGAGATGATCTACGGGATCGGCACCGACATCGTCCAGATCTCGCGCGTCGAGGCGGCGCTGGCGCGCAATGGCGAGCGCTTCGCCGAAAAGATCCTCGGTCCGGAAGAACTGGTGAAATACCACGCCCGCCGCGCCAAGAATGAAGTGCGCGGCCTGCGTTTCCTGGCCACGCGCTTCTCCGCCAAGGAGGCGTTCTCGAAAGCGATCGGGCTGGGCATGCGCATGCCCATGACCTGGCGCTCGGCCCAGATGCTCAACGCGCCGAGCGGCAAGCCGGTGATCGTGTGCAGCGGGGCATTGGAAGAATTCATGCGGACCCATCGCCTGTCCGCCCAGGTGACGATCAGCGACGAAGCCGACTACGGCGTCGCCTTCGTGATCGTCACCCAGGCGCCGGAGGATGGGTCCACGTAGTCGATTGCGGTTGCATGTGGTGAGTGAGCGAGGCAAGTGAGCAAGGAAGTCGAAGCAGGATTGCACCAGGAAGCCGGATTCGAGACGCCCACCACCACGAACGACAACGCAGTTGGCAAAACAGTTAGCAAGAACGGCAAGCCGCGCGCCCGGACAAGGTCCACGCCGCGCGCCCAGCCGGCGCCGACCCCGCCGCCGCAGATCCGGCCGCGCTTGCGTCCGGACGCCCGGCGTGCCGTCAGAGAGGAGTTGATCGCGACGATGACGAAGGATGCGGAATCCCCAGTGCGCCCCAGCGAGGGGGCGCGCGAACAGGTGCTGGCGACGGTCGCCAAGTTGCCGGGCCTGCCGGGCGTGTACCGGTATTTCGACGCCGAGGACCGGGTCCTGTACGTCGGCAAGGCGCGCAACCTCAAGAACCGGGTCTCGAGCTACTTCCAGAAGAACCTGTCGAGCCCGCGCATCGCGATGATGGTGTCGCAGATCGCGCGCCTGGAAACCTCGGTGACGCACAGCGAGGCCGAAGCGCTGATCCTGGAAAACAACCTGATCAAGACGCTCAAGCCGCGCTACAACATCCTGTTCCGTGATGACAAGTCGTACCCCTACCTGAAACTGTCGGGCGGGGACTTCCCGCGCATGGCCTATTACCGCGGTGCGCTCGACAAGAAGAACCAGTACTTCGGGCCGTTCCCGAGCGCCTGGGCGGTCAAGGAATCGATGCAGCTGCTGCAGAAGGTGTTCAAGCTGCGCACCTGCGAGGACAGCGTATTCCACAACCGTACGCGGCCCTGCCTGCTGCACCAGATCGGGCGCTGCAGCGGACCGTGCGTCGACCTGGTCTCGAACGAGGACTACCAGCGCGACGTCGACAACGCCGCCAAGTTCCTGCGCGGGCGTCAGAGCGAGGTGATGGCCGAGCTGGAAAAGAAGATGCTGGTGTTCGCCGAGAACCTGAAGTTCGAACAGGCCGCGGCGGTGCGTAACCAGATCCAGGCATTGTCGAAAGTGCTGCACGCGCAAAGCATGGAGACGGTCGGCGACGCCGACGTCGACGTCATCGCCGTGGTGGTGCAGGGCGGACGCGCCTGCGTCAATCTGGCGATGGTGCGCGGCGGACGCCACCTGGGCGACCGCGCCTACTTCCCGACCCAGGTCGGCGAGGGCATCGGCGAGGCTGCCAGCCAGGCCACGGCGCTGGGCGAGGAATTGAAGGAAAGCGCGATCGAAGTCGACGTCCTGTCGGCTTTCCTGGCCCAGCACTACGCCGACAAGTTCATCCCGGGCACGCTGATCCTGAACATCGACTTCGACATGCCCGAACTGGTCATGGCGCTGACCGAGCAGTGTGGCCACCGCATCAACCTGGTGTTCCAGCCGCAGGGCCAGCGCCGCCAGTGGCTCGAGCTGGCGCAGAAGGGCGCCGAGATCTCGCTGGCGCGACTGCTGTCGGAGCAGGGTTCGCAGCAGTCGCGCACGCGCGCGCTGGCGGAGGTGCTCGGCCTGGACAGCGAAGACCTCGAGGCGATCCGCATCGAGTGCTTCGACATCAGCCACACGGCCGGCGAAGCGACCCAGGCCTCGTGCGTGGTGTTCCACCATCACCAGATGCAGAACGGCGAATACCGCCGCTACAACATCAACGACATCACGCCCGGCGACGATTACGCGGCGATGCGCCAGGTCTTGATGCGGCGCTACGAAAAGGTCGCGGGCGGCGAGGGCGTGATGCCCGACATCGCGCTGATCGACGGCGGCAAGGGCCAGGTCGAGATGGCGCGCCAGGTGTTTTCCGAGCTCGGCCTGGACGTGTCGAACATCGTCGGCGTGGCCAAGGGCGAGGGCCGCCGGGTCGGCCTGGAGACGCTGATCTTCGCCGATGGCCGTCCGGCGCAGGAACTCGGCAAGGAATCGGCGGCGCTGATGCTGGTGGCGATGATCCGTGACGAAGCACACCGCTTCGCGATCACCGGCATGCGCGCCAAACGCGCCAAGGCGCGCCAGGCGTCGCGGCTGGAAGAGATCGAGGGCATCGGCGCCAAGCGCCGCCAGAAGCTGCTGGCGCGCTTCGGCGGCCTGCGCGGCGTGATCGACGCCAGCGTCGAGGACCTGATGTCGGTGGAGGGCATCTCGAGCACGCTGGCGGAAGAGATCTACCGGCAGCTGCACTAACGAGTCAGCGGGCTAACGAGTCCGGGGACTAACGAGCCCGTGGGGGCTCGTTAGAACCATCTCCGTTTCTGCCCGTATGTTTACGCAGGCGCGCGCGGCTGGGCTCAACTGGTTTAAACGGCAATAGCCATGTAGACTAGCGGCGCTAGCAACTCAACAACATGGGCTTTCGCCGATCACGCTTCACGTTCCCATCCATGCCTTTCAACATCCCGATTCTCCTGACCTGGCTGCGCGTCGCGCTCATTCCCTTGGTCGTCGGCATTTTCTATTTGCCCGACCACGTGCTTGCCGAGCCCGACCGCAACCTGGCGGCCACCGTCATCTTCATCGTCGCCGCCGTCACCGACTGGTTCGACGGCTACCTGGCGCGGCGCTGGAACGAGACCTCGGCCTTCGGCGCCTTCCTCGACCCGGTCGCCGACAAGCTGATGGTGGCCGGCGCGCTGCTGGTGCTGATGCAGCTGGGCAGGGTGGATGCGATCATCAGCTTCATCATCATCGGCCGCGAGATCACGATCTCGGCGTTGCGCGAATGGATGGCCGAGATCGGCGCACGCAAGTCGGTCGCGGTCAGCTCGCTGGGCAAGATCAAGACCGCCGCGCAGATGGTCGCGATCCCGATGCTGCTGTTCCACGACAGGCTGTTCAGTGTGATCGACATGCAGCTGTCCGGCACCATCCTGCTGTGGATCGCCGGCGTGCTGACGGTCTGGTCGATGTTCTACTACCTGCGCCGCGCCTGGCCGCTGATCAAGGAGAAGGCGGGGCCCATGTAAAACGATTGCTGAGTTCAATTAAGTCATCCTTGACACACTGCTCAGCATCTCTATAATGCCCCCCTGTTGCGAGACACAGCGCAGCAAGCAAACGAAGCGGGAGTAGCTCAGTTGGTAGAGCGCAACCTTGCCAAGGTTGAGGTCGAGAGTTCGAGACTCTTCTCCCGCTCCAGCGTTTGCCAGGCTGTGGTCGATACGACAAAAAGGTTGTCTTGGAAAATAATAAGAATTCTGAGATAATCTCAAGTTCCAGCGAAGCGGGAGTAGCTCAGTTGGTAGAGCGCAACCTTGCCAAGGTTGAGGTCGAGAGTTCGAGACTCTTCTCCCGCTCCACTCGATGCAGGTCGATGCTGGCGCAAAGCAGTAAGGCGTAGTAAAGGTAAGACTCCAATGCGGGAGTAGCTCAGTTGGTAGAGCGCAACCTTGCCAAGGTTGAGGTCGAGAGTTCGAGACTCTTCTCCCGCTCCAGTGTTTTACGAAATGGCGATTCGCTCCTAAGCGGGAGTAGCTCAGTTGGTAGAGCGCAACCTTGCCAAGGTTGAGGTCGAGAGTTCGAGACTCTTCTCCCGCTCCAATGGTCGTCATGCAGTGATTGGTAGTACTCCTAAGCGGGAGTAGCTCAGTTGGTAGAGCGCAACCTTGCCAAGGTTGAGGTCGAGAGTTCGAGACTCTTCTCCCGCTCCAGATTCAGAGAAGCCCAGCCTTCTCATGTTGATGTGGTCGATAACCCGCCATGTCAGCATCGTCAAAGTTCACCTCGGGCGAGGTAGCAAAGCGGTTATGCAGCGGCCTGCAAAGCCGTCTAGACGGGTTCGACTCCCGTCCTCGCCTCCATCCTATCTCCTCGCATACACCCAAGTTCTGATTCTCCTCAGGTACCTATCTGTCGTCGTTCGCGTCGCCCATGCGCTGAATCGATAAGCCGTTGGTTAGCCTGTCAGCCTGCTACGGCCTGGCGAACCGGGTGGACTGTTCCTGCTTGGCCATGGGTGGCCTTCCCCCACCACGACGGACACTTTCGATAGGTATGATGTCCCTATCGGAGGTATTACATGGCACGTGAAAGACGGGTATTTTCAGAAGAGTTTAAGCGCGAAGCAGTCAAGCTGGTAGGCCAGCCTGGTGCGAGCAAGGCGGCGATAGCCCGTGACCTTGGCATTGGCGCCAATTTGCTGGGACGGTGGTGCAGAGATGCCGACGTCGATGCAGAGGTCGCCTTCCGGAGCGAGAAAGTGTCGGCCCAGGAATACGAGCGTATGCGACGCGAGCTGGCGAAGGTCAAGACGGAGCGCGACATATTAAAAAAGGCGCTCGGCTACTTCGCAGCCGACCTCAAGTGAAGTACGGCTTCATCGCCAAATATCGAACCATCTGGCCAACGCGAATGATGTGCCGTCTACTCGGCGTATCGAGCAGCGGTTTTTACGACTGGCTTGGACGGCCTGCAAGTGCGCATGAACGCGAGAATGCCCAGCTTCTCAAGGCAATCAAGCACAGCTTTGATGCCAGCGATGGCACATATGGTTCACCGCGGGTAGTGCGAGACCTTATCGACGCCGGTTTGTCCTGCAGCGAGAACCGCGTAGCGCGACTGATGAAAGCGGCCGGCATCAAGGCCCGCCACAAGCGACGTCGTGCGCCAGGACAGCTCGATTCGCCAGTCCACGCCATCGCGCCGAATCTGTTGGACCGGCAGTTTGAAGCGACAGGGCCGAACCAGAAATGGGCGGCCGACTTTACTTATGTGTGGACTGGCGAAGGCTGGCTGTTTGTCGCTGTTGTCCTCGACCTGTATTCGCGGCGTGTGGTGGGCTGGTCGATGCAGCCGACGATGACGGCACAACTGGTGATGGATGCTCTGCTAATGGCAATTTTCCGACGCGGCCGTCCTCGTGCAGTGGTGCATCACTCCGACCAGGGCTCGCAATACACGAGTGAGGATTTCCAGCGCTTGCTCGAGTCTCACGGCATCGTTTGCAGCATGAGTCGACGCGGTAATTGCTGGGACAACGCTGCAATGGAGAGTTTCTTCTCGACGCTCAAGACTGAGCGCTTAAGCAAAAAGCACTACCGGACCAGGGATGATTTACGTGCCGATGTGTTCGACTATATCGAAAGGTTCTACAATCCACGCCGGCGTCATTCCACTATCGGCTACATCAGCCCGGTACAGTTTGAAAATCTAAAATGCGCCTAACGGAAGTGTCCGTGACGATGGGGGAAGGCCAATTTGAACTGGTGCAGGAACAGGCAGGAAAGCCTACAGTCACCGCTGATGTCCGTTATGATCATATTTTGGACGGCGGAGTAAATACGCTTAAGGATGGTTCGAAAGTTGGAACTGGCGGGCACTATCTTCGTTCATCGTCGGTGCGAGTAACTGAGGTTATTGGCGAAGCGGACGCAAACGGAGTTAGCGTTGGAAGGATCGAAGTGCGAGATCCTGACACTGGTCAATGGGTTCCGAAAAAGGCCGAAACATCGTTTTACCCTGAGACTTGGAGTAAGCGTCAGGTGACTTTGGAAATTGAGGGGGCTTTCAAGAATTCTGTCCCCAATCCCGCTAATTCGAGTCAATGGATGGGAACATCGCCAAGCGGGGTTCCGATCATGGGATATTATGGTAAGCCCGCCGGCACAGGAGCTACTGCCTGGCCAGTATACAATCCGAGGAAAAAATGAAAACTAGAATTGCAGTTATTTGGAATCCTATGTTGAATCGACATGGGATAGGAAGCACCGTCGAGGGGGCAAAGGAAATTGCGGCGTGGATGTCAGACGATCTAACGCGAGGACAAGATTCAATTAACGATTGGCTTGCACAATTCAATGCTGTGGCGACGGGCGAATTGGACGGTGGATACCTTGGCACTGGTAACGCCCACCATGTGCGAGCAATTGGTGAGCATGTGTACATTGAATGTGAATTTGATGAGAACATGAAGGTATTCCTAACTCGAGCACAGATTGCTGAGGCCCTGCAAAACTATTCTGCATTCTTGACCGCTGACCTTGGTGACCCGTCACAGCCACCCGAGACCTTTGAGGTTGAGTTTGAAACCTCTGGCGAAATGGCGCTAGATAGTTATTTGGCGATGGGGGGCAAGTTAGGGATGTAGAAGAATCGATATTGGCTGACCGGCTGCCTCACGGTGAGCCTATGCTTAGTATCGGCTAGCGCAAATCGAGCAGCACCGCGAAAAGAAGCGAAGAAGCGGTGACGCAACAAAGCCCCAGCGTCTCCGCATAGAACAGCAGCGCGAAACTGAAGCCCGGCGAAACGCTGCAAGTGTTGGCTTCCGACCCCGCCGCTGCGGAAGACCTGACCACGGGAAGCAAGTCGCGGGATTCGAAAGAGTCCGGCTTCAGCTTCGACAACCGCTCTGCGATGATGGTCGGCACCTTGCACAACAAGGGCGACGGCAGCGGCGCGACCGAAACCGTGACCGGCACCAAGCTGTCGGTGGGCGGCGGCGCCACCCTGGCAACGCAGACCGGCGACATCACCCTGAAGGGCGCCAACGTGGTGTCGGAAGGCGATCTGTCGATCAGCGCGGCGCGTAACCTGACCATCACCAGCGCGCAGGACACGGCACAGAACGCCAACAAGAGCGACGACAAGGCGGTGGGCAAGGTGGTCGTGTCCGACACCGAGCGCTTCGCCGGCTACCACAACGAAAAGCACCTCGATGACAGCAACCAGGTCACCCAGGTGGCGTCGAACGTCTCCAGCCTTAACGGCGACGTGACGCTGACGGCGGGCGATAAATACACCCAGGCCGCCAGCAATGTGCTGGCAAAAAATGACGTCAACATCACCGCCAAATCGATCGACATCACGGCGCTGCAGAATACCGGCAGCAACCAGAGCGCCGACAGCAGCCTGAAGGTCGGGGTCTTCGCCCGAGTCAGCTCGCCGCTGATCGACCTGGTCAACAACGTGGAGGCAGCACGCAAATCCGACGATCGCCTGAAAGCGATGCAGGGCATGGCCGCGGCATCGAACGGCTACCAGGCCGCCGCTGCGATGGGGTTGACGGGCGAAGGTGCGAAGGGTGAGCTGATCAAGGGCGAAGCAGGCATCGGCTTCGCAAGCAGCAATAGCTCCAACAACAGCAATGGCAGCACCGCTGCAGGCAGCTCGATCAGCGGTGGCGGCAACGTCAACTTGACCGCCACCGAAGGCGATATCCACGCCACCGGCGCTACGCTGGGTGCAGGCAAGACCCTGAGCCTGGACGCGGCGAAGAACATCCTGCTGGACGCCAGCCAGAGCACCACCCACAGCGACGGCAAGAACCACAGCGCCGGAGCGGAAGTGGGGGGCGGCTACGAAATCGGCGAACGGACCGGTGTGTATGCGTATGCCACGGTCAGCGTCGCCAATGGCCACAATAACAGCGATGCCACGACCAACAACACCACCCAGCTCAAGGCTGACACGATCAACCTCCACAGCAAAGGCGACACCACGCTGAAAGGTGCCACAGCGACCGCCAACACCATCGATGCGGATGTGGGTGGCAAACTGGCCATTGAAAGCCTGCAGGACACTACGAAGGAGGAGAGCAGCCAGACCTCGGCTGGCGCGCGCGTGCAGGTCTCGTTCGGCACGGCGTGGGACGCCTCGGGTAACGTGTCGCAGCAAAAGGGCAGCGGCAGTTCCGCCGTGGTCGGTCAGCAATCGGGCCTGTTCGCCGGCGACGGCGGTTACCACGTCAAGGCCGACACGGTCGACCTGAAGGGCGGCGCCATCGCAAGCACCAATAAGGTCGACTCCGAACTGACGACCAACAAGCTGACCACGTCCAACATCGAAAACAAGATGAACTACTCGGCCAGCAACGTCAGCCTGGCCGGCAGTATCGGAGGCGGCAGTGGTGAAGGCGATAAAGACTCCAAAGGCAACACCAAGCCTAACGACCAGCAGCAGCTGTTCGGCACCCGCACCAGCGGCAACGTGACCCCAGGTCTGCCATTGATCCAGAATGGCAGCGACAGCTCCACCACCTACGCCACCGTCACCGAGGGGAAGATCACCATCGGCGGCGTGACGACCAATTCGGTCAAGGACCTGGGCATCAACACCGACGCAAGCAAGGCCAACACCGGCCTCGACCAGCTGCCTGACCTGCAGAAGATGCTGAAAGAGCAGCAAGCCATGTCGGCCGCTGCCGGCACCGTGATCGCGACCAGCAAGCAAGCGATTGGCGACTGGGCGAACAGCGCGAGCAAGTCGGCCGCAAGCGATAAAGTGGCTGCGCAAGAGGTTCTGGACAATCCAAACAGCACGGCCGAGCAAAAGGCCGCCGCAACAACAGCGAAAGCGGATGCTGACAAGACGCTGCAAGGCTGGGCTCCTGGTGGCACGTATAACCTTGCGTTGAATGCCGGTGTTCAAATTCTGGTCGGCAGTTTGGCCGGACAAAACAGCGGCACAATTGCGGCCAACGCGGCCGGACCAGCGGTTGCGAAGACCGTCGACGACATCGCCAATCGATTGGCAGGCCAGGCGTCGGATGACGTGCTGAAATACACCAAGCTGGCGGAGGATGCCCATAAAAACAATGACTCTGCCGCCGAGGCCGAATATACGGCCAAGGCTAAGGACGCAGCCGCAACAGTTACCAATTGGGCAGACAATGGCATCTTTCGAGTCGGTCTGCATGCAGCCACACAGGGCATGCTGGGCAGCTTGGCCAATGGCCAGGCCGGTGCGGTGGACAGTGCCGCCGGCGTTGTTGGTGGCAATCTGGGCCAGCAGTTGGCCGCGCAGTTGGGCAATGCGGAAGCTGATAAGCTGGGGTTGACAGGCGAGAAGCGCGCAGCATTTGTTAATGCGTACCAAAACACAGGTGCGGTTGTTGGCGGCATGCTGGCAGGCGCCGCCGCTGCCAGCGCGCTTGGCCAAACGGCAAGCGGAGATGGGCTATTGGCGGCGGCCCAAGGTGGAGGTGCTGCAAACACGGTCGACACATTCAATCGTCAGTTGCATGACAACGAGAAAGCGCGCATTCACGAGCTTGCGAAGAACGACACTAAAAAGGAAGGCCGTCTGCTGATTGCGTCCTGTGCCTTGACCCAATGTTCTGCTGAGTTCGCTATCGGAAGCAAAGAATATATTGAAACCAAGGCGCTTGAGGATCTTGGCAATAGTGATGCGTTCAAGGCGGAGCGAGATTTGTTGTCGAAGCAAGTCGGAGCACGGGGCATGCGCCTATTTACCTACGACTCCAACTATCTGGGCGGTGACGCTGGTATTGATGCTCTCAAGCGCTGGAATAATACCTATGGCATCACCACGCGCCTCGCCGGTGGGGGACAAGCGCTTGGCGGATTAGCGGTTGGCACAGCAAGTAGCGGCTTGATTGCTGCAGGCGGAGCCGCTTGCCCTGAAACATTTGGCTTGGGATGTGGTGCCGCTGCTCTTGGCTTGATGGGGGCAGGCTGGAGTGCCGACCAGCTGGCAGCCGGGACCACAACTGTATGGACCGGGCGCTCGACAGCAACGCTTGGGGGCAAACTGGTGTCGAACATTATGGGTGTGTCGCCAGGAATGGGCGAGATGCTCAACGGTGTGCTCGGGATGACTCCGTGGGCTGCCGAAGCGGCTCTGTCCAATGGAGTGATCAAAATTCCGGCGGCGACAACTAAGAATGTGTCAAATGGTAACGTCTTGTCTCCGCTTGGAGATGATTACGTTCCTGGGCAATACCTCGAGTCATTTAAGCCGTCTCCTACGCCATTTGAACTGGTGCAGGAACAGGCAGGAAAGCCTACAGTCACCGCTGATGTTCGTTTTGATCATATTTTGGACGGCGAAGTAAATACGCTTAAGGATGGTTCGAAAGTTGGAACTGGCGGGCACTATCTTCGTTCATCGTCGGTGCGAGTAACTGAGGTTATTGGCGAAGCGGACGCAAACGGAGTTAGCGTTGGAAGGATCGAAGTGCGAGATCCTGACACTGGTCAATGGGTTCCGAAAAAGGCCGAAACATCGTTTTACCCTGAGACTTGGAGTAAGCGTCAGGTGACTTTGGAAATTGAGGGGGCTTTCAAGAATTCTGTCCCCAATCCCGCTAATTCGAGTCAATGGATGGGAACATCGCCAAGCGGGGTTCCGATCATGGGATATTATGGTAAGCCCGCCGGCACAGGAGCTACTGCCTGGTCAGTATACAATCCGAGGAAAAAATGAAAACTAGAATTGCAGTTATTTGGAATCCTATGTTGAATCGACATGGGATAGGAAGCACCGTCGAGGGGGCAAAGGAAATTGCGGCGTGGATGTCAGACGATCTAACGCGAGGACAAGATTCAATTAACGATTGGCTTGCACAATTCAATGCTGTGGCGACGGGCGAATTGGACGGTGGATACCTTGGCACTGGTAACGCCCACCATGTGCGAGCAATTGGTGAGCATGTGTACATTGAATGTGAATTTGATGAGAACATGAAGGTGTTCCTAACTCGAGCACAGATTGCTGAGGCCCTGCAAAACTATTCTGCATTCTTGACCGCTGACCTTGGTGACCCGTCACAGCCACCCGAGACCTTTGAGGTTGAGTTTGAAACCTCGGGCGAAATGGCGCTAGATAGTTATTTGGCGATGGGGGGCAAGTTAGGGATGTAGAAGAATCGATATTGGCTGACCGGCTGCCTCACGGTGAGCCTATGCTTAGTATCGGCTAGCGCAAATCGAGCAGCACCGCGAAAAGAAGCGAAGAAGCGGTGACGCAACAAAGCCCCACCGTCTCCCTCCGCATAGAACAGCAGCGCGAAACTGAAGCCCGGCGAAACGCTGCAAGTGGTGGCTTCCGACCTCGCCGCTGCGGAAGACCTGACCACGGGAAGCAAGTCGCGGGATTCGAAAGAGTCCGGCTTCAGCTTCGACAACCGCTCTGCGATGATGGTCGGCACCTTGCACAACAAGGGCGACGGCAGCGGCGCGACCGACACCGTGACCGGCACCAAGCTGTCGGTGGGCGGCAGCGCCACCCTGGCAACGCAGACCGGCAACATCACCCTGAAGGGCGCCAACGTGGTGTCGGAAGACGATCTGTCGATCAGCGCGGCGCGCAACCTGACCATCACCAGCGCGCAGGACACGGCACAGAACGCCAACAAGAGCGACGACAAGGCGGTGGCCAAGGTGGTCGTTTCCGACACCGAGCGCTTCGCCGGCTACCACGACGAAAAGCACAACGACAACAGCAACCAGGTGACCCAGGTGGCGTCGAACATCGGCAGCCTTCCCGCACGCCTGGCGCCGGCGCATTGGCAGCGCGACCCGCAACGGCGCCGTGACGGCGGCCTGGGGCAGCCTCACGCGGCCGCTCAGCGCCTGACTGCTGCACTTCGCGGCCCTGTGGATGTGGCACGTGCCGGCGACCTTCCAGTACGCGCTGGCCAGTAACGGCATCCACGCGCTGCAGCACTTCTGCTTCCTGTTTTCCGCCTTGCTGTTCTGGTGGGCGGTGTTGGGCAGGCACGGCGTGCACAATTCGCGCGGCGCGTCCATCGTCTACCTGTTCACGACCATGATGCACACCGGCGCGCTCGGGGCGCTGTTCACGATGTCGGAAGCGGTCTGGTATCCGTACTACGGCAGCAAAGCCCAGGCATTCGGCCTCACCGCGCTGGAAGACCAGCAGCTCGGCGGCCTGATCATGTGGATCCCGGGCGGCCTGTCGTACGTCGCGGCCGGCCTGGTGCTGTGCGCGCGCTGGCTGGGGCAGGCGCCGCAACGCCGCGCGACGGCGCTGGGAGCGCAACGATGAAGCGGCTGCTCGCGATCGTTTTCATCGCCGCGCTGGGCGGCTGCTCGAAACCACCCGCGTTCGAACCGCTCAGCGGCGGCAACCCGCGGGTTGGCCAGCAGCTGCTCGACCGCTACGGCTGTGCCGCCTGCCACGTGATCAAGGGTGTCACACACGAGCGCAGCCAGGTGGGTCCGTCGCTGAAGGACATCCGCGAAAGAAGCTTCGTCGGCGGCATGCTGCCCAACAGCGCGGCCAACCTGGAGCAGTGGATCATGCATCCGCGCGCGATCAATCCGAAGAGCGCCATGCCGGAGCTGGACGTTACCCGGGCGGAGGCGCGCGACATGACGGCTTACCTTTATCTCCCGTAGTCGTCGATGAAGCCGGGGTGGTGACTGCGCCGGCAGGATGCTGACTCCGCTTGTGCCCTCGGAAACGCCGCAATTAGCGAACTCATGTGGTGCAAAACTGCGGTGCTAGCTTAACTCTTTGATTGGTAAAGCCTGAAACGGCCTGCAAAGCCGTCTAGACGGGTTCGACTCCCGTCCTCGCCTCCATCCTATCTCCTCGCATACACCCAAGTTCTGATTCTCCTCAGGTACCTATCTGTCGTCGTTCGCGTCGCCCATGCGCTGAATCGATAAGCCGTTGGTTAGCCTGTCAGCCTGCTGCGGTCTGGCGAACCGGGTGGACTGCTTCTGCTTGTCCATGGGCTAGTGCTTACCTTTCAGGCTTATAGCACAGTGATATCGCAACCTGGCATCGCAATTTGGCGATGGTACGTTTCCGGGTCTCCCTGTCGTGGGTGGTTACCATCACGTAACGGAGTAGACTAGTTTACGACGTGATTCCGCTGTCAGTTCAACTCAGCACGAGTGTGGGCCAAACACGACAATGCATTGCCTGACATACATCCGTCATAACTTGTGCTTGTCGTAGTTGCAATATACGTCGATTCTCACGTTGGGGAATTTTATTCGTAGAAACGGCACTGATGGCGTAGTTGCGGGCTGACGTGAGCTGAAACTCAGCGTGTATACCCATTTATATGCAATTCACCATCAAATCGCGATTCTCACGCATTCTCGCCTAAGCAGCTGATCGCGAAGCTGCGTAAGTACAGCGCATCGTCGCTGCTGACGAAGCGCTAAAAACATATTTTCACTGGGACTTTCGGTCGCTATACTTGCGCCGAATCGTTTCCACATGGAAATATTAATGTACTCCCAGTTAGCACGATCTCATTGGCTTCCGATCCTCGGCTGCCTGTTTGCAGTCCCTGTCGCTGCCCAAGACATCAACGGAATCGCCACCAACGAACTGCAGCGACAACAGCAGCGCGAACAAGCCCAGCGTCGCCAGGACGAGGCCGTACCCGATGTCCGCCTGCAAGCAGCACCGCCGGCTTTCGACAGCAATTACCCAGCCGAGACACCGTGCTTCGTGATTCGCAACGTGCAGCTCGACGGCGATCAGGCCGAACGCTTCCAGTGGGCGTTGGGCGCCGCGCGCCCGGGACTCGGACGCTGCCTGGGGAGCAAGGGCGTCAACACGCTGGTGGGAGCGGTCCAGAACGCCCTGGTGGAACGCGGCTACGTGACCAGCCGGGTGCTGGCCGCGCCCCAGGACCTGCGTAGCGGCGAACTGCACCTGAAACTGGTGCCGGGACGGATCCGCGCGATCCGTTTCGACGGGGCCGGGCCGCGCGGCGGGTATGCCAGTGCCTTGCCGGCGCGCGAAGGCGAGGTGCTCAACCTGCGCGCCATCGAGCAAGGCATGGAAAACTTCAAGCGTCTCCCGGGGACGGACGCCGACATCCAGATCGTTCCCGGCGCACAGCCCGGCGAAAGCGACCTCGTCATCAAATGGCGCGGTGGCCGCGGCTACCGCATCGGCCTGTCGGCGGACGACAGCGGCAGCAGCGCGACCGGAACCTATCAGGGCGGCATCACGCTCTCGCTCGACAATCCGGCCGGGCTGCAGGACATGTTTTACGCCACGCTCAACCACAGCCTGCCGGTCGAGCATCGCGAGAGCGTGCACGGCACGCATGGCTACGCGCTGCATTACTCGGTCCCCTACGGTTACTGGATGACCACGCTCCAGGTCAACGACTACCGCTATCACCAGACGGTCGCGGGCGCCAACCAGGACTACGTCTACGGCGGTACCAGCACCAACAGCGAAGCCAAGCTGGCGCGCCTGGTGTACCGCGACGCCTTGCGCAAGACCACGCTGGCCGTGCGCGCTTACCAACGCCTGAGCCGCAACTACATCGACGATACCGAGGTCGAGGTGCAGCGCCGCCGCATGGGTGGCTTCGCGCTCGAGATCTCGCACCGCGAATTCATCGGCAGTGCCACGCTGGACGCCAACCTGGCCTGGAAACGCGGCACCTCCGACTTCGGCACACTGCCTGCGCCCGAGGAGGCCTATGGCGAAGGCACGTCGCGGCCACGCCTGTTCAATCTCGACCTGAACTTTTCGATGCCGTTGTCGCGCGTGCTGAACTACCAGGCTGCATGGCGCGGGCAGTGGAACCGTAGCCCCTTGATTCCGCAGGACCGCTTCGCGATCGGCGGACGCTACACCGTACGCGGCTTCGACGGCGAAGCCAGCTTGTCGGCCGAGCGCGGCTGGCTGGTGCGCAACGACCTGGCCTGGAGCGTCGGTAGCGCCGGCCAGCTGTACGCCGCCTTCGATTACGGCCACGTCTCCGGTCCCACCGCGCCGCGCCTGCTCGGCACCAGCCTGGGCGGCGTCGCCCTCGGCTGGCGTGGCCAGCTGGGCCACTTGCAGCTCGACCTGTTCGCCGGCGTCCCGGTGCATAAGCCAGACGGCTTCCAGACCGCCCGTGTGGCAACGGGATTCAACCTCAACTACGAGTACTGATCGCCATGAACAAACTCCGCTACCGCATCGTTTTCAACAAGGCCCGCGGCATGTGCATGGCCGTGGCGGAGACCGCCCGCAGCCAGGGTAAAGGCGCGGCGCAAGGCGCCTGTGGTCCCGCCGATGGCATGGCGCCGGCTACGCTGCGCTTGCCTGCGTTGCGCCGCCTGGTCGTGTTGCTCGGGGTTGGACTGGGTAGTTTAAGTCTGGGCAGCGTCGCGCCGCCCAGGTCTTGGCCGACCGCACCGCACCCGGCCAGCAGCGGCCGACCGTCTTGAGCACCGCCAACGGCGTGATCCAGGTGAACATCCAGACGCCGAGCGCCGCCGGGGTGTCGCACAACACCTACTCGCAGTTTGACGTGCCGCAAGGCGGCGTCGTCCTGAACAATTCGCGCACCAACACGCAGAGTCAGCTGGGGGGATGGGTCGAAGCCAATCCCTGGATGACGCAGGGCACTGCGAAGGTCATCCTGAATGAAGTCAACTCCAGCAATCCAAGCCGCCTGCAAGGCTATATCGAAGTGGCCGGCGACCGCGCCGAGACCGTCATCGCCAACCCGGCCGGCATCGTCGTCAGCGGGGGCGGTTTCATCAACGTCAGCCGCGCGACGCTGAGCACCGGCACGCCGCGTCTGGAGGACGGCAAGCTGACGGGGTATGCGGTCCAGCGCGGGCAGATCGTGATCGACGGCGCCGGCCTGGACGCCAGCAAGACCGACTACACCGCGCTGATCGCACGCGCGGTCCAGGTCAACGCAGGTATCTGGGCGCAGCGCCTGGACGTGGTCGCGGGGGTCAATGACGTCACCGTAAGCGCCGACAGCCCGGCCGTGCAGGCGCGCCAGGCGTCGGACGCCGCACCACTGTATGCGATCGACGTCGCGAAACTGGGCGGGATGTACGCCAACCAGATTTATCTGGTGGGCACGGAAGCGGGCGTCGGCGTGCGCAACGCCGGCAACATCGGCGCTGCCGCCGGCGACCTGGTCGTCACGGCCAGCGGCCGGCTAGAGAATAGCGGCACGCTGTCGGCCTCGCAAAGCCTGAAGGCGCAAGCCGCAGCGCTCGACAACAGCGGCGCCATTCAGTCCACGGGTACGCTGGCGCTGCAGGCCGACAGCCTGCGCAACGCCGGATCGATCCAGAGCGCGGCTCAAACGCTGCTGACGGTGCAGGGCGACATCGACAACAGCGGCGGCGCGATCGAGGCGCCGCGACTCGAGCTGACCAGCGCAAGCCTGCACAATGCCGGCGGTAAGATTACGCAGACCGGGACCTCGGCCTTGAACATCGAGGCCGACAAGGTCGTGAATGCCGGCGGCACATTGGGCCGGCAGGCGGCGCAGGGCACTGGCGATGCCGGTGCCGGTGCCGGCGCCGCGACCACCCAGCCGAGCGATACTGCAGGCACAGGCGCAAGCACAGCCACAGGCACAGGCACGGGCGCCCGGTCCACAGGCGCCGCCGCCGGCGCCGTAGCGGCGGATGGCGCTGCCGCCGGCAGCAGCGGTAACGGTACCGCCGTATCCCAGTCGGTACTGGCCGACGGCGTGCTCAAGACCGGATTGGCCGACAACACTAACGGTGTCATCACGGCCAACGGCGACATCACCTTGCACACCGGCGCCTTCGATAATCGCGCCGGTCATGCCACGCTGAACAGCCTATCCGTCACCGGCCCCACCTTCGACAACAGCGCCGGCACGCTCGATATCCAGCGCGGCTTGACGGTGCGGTCCGACAGTTTCGTCAACGACCAGGGCAAGCTGCTGGTCGGCGCCGGCTTCGATGCCAACGTCGGACAGTTCAGCAATCGCCAGGGCCTGCTGCAAGCGGGTCAGCTCACGGCCGAGGTGACGGGCGCCATGGACAACAGCGGCGGCACGCTGCGCCAACTCGGCGACGCGGATGCGGTGCTGAAGGTCGGGGGCGAGCTCGGCATGGATCAGGGCACGCTCGACGTAGCGGCCGGTTTGCATTTGACCGCCGGTTCGATCGGCGGCAGCGGCAGCAGCGTCAATGTAGGCGGCAACCTGGCGGTCGACAGCGGCACGACCAGCACGGTGCTGGGCAAATGGGTGGCGGGGGGCGCGGCCACCTTCCATACCGGCGCCTTCGACAACGGTGGCGGCACGATCTCCTCGGCGGGGCCGCTCGTGGTGAGCGCGGGGGCGCTGGCGAACGCCGGCGGCACGCTCACTGCGGGCACGGACGCCACGATCACGGCCGCCGGCGCCGTCGACAACACCGGCGGGACCATCCAGGTGTCCGGCGACCTGCAACTGACGGCGACCGGCGCCATCGGCAACCACGCCGGCGCCATCGAAACCCTGTCCAGCCACAGTCGCCTGAACGTCGGCGGGAGCGCCATCGACAGCGATGGCCGCATCGTCAATGCGGGCGACGGCAACACCATCATCAGCGCAGTCACCGTGACCAACGGTGGCCAACTCGGCGGCAATGGCGACATGACGATTGGCGCGGCCACGCTGGCCAATGGCGCGGGCGCGCGCATCAGCGCGGTGGGCGCGATCGACTTGCAGGTCAACGGCGCGCTGTCGAATGCCGGCGACATCGGTGCGGGCGGCACCTTGCGCATGGCGCAGCCGGGCGCGCGGCTGGACAACCACGGGACCATGCGCGCGCAAGGCGCGATCGAGATCGATGCCGCGGCGCTCGACAACGGCCAGGGCACGATCGCCACCGCCGCAGGCAGCAACGGCACGATCGCGTTGAATGCCGCCGACCTGTCGAACCGCGGCGGCACGATCCAGGCCGACGCCGGCGCCAACATCGGCGTGCGCGGCGCCCTCGACAATGCGACCGGCCGCATCGCAGCCGGCGGTGATCTGATGCTCACGGCGGGCAGACGCATCGACAACGGCAACGGCACGATCGAAGCGGCCGGGCGTCTCGGCCTGCACGGCGGCGAGATCGGCAACGGCGGCGGCACCATCAGCGCCGCCGGCAACGCCGTGTCGTCGATCGACGCCGACCGGACCATCGACAACGGGGGCATGATCGGCGCGAACGGTGCGTTGACGCTCAAGGCCAACACCCTGATCAACGGCGCCGGCACGGTCAGCGCCACCGGCAACCTCGACCTGGCGCTGCGCGACCTGCTGAGCAACCAGGGCGGCACCATCAGCAGCGGCGGCACGCTGAGCGCCGACCAGGGCAGCGCTTCGCTCGTCAACGCCGGCGCGATCACCGCAGCCGGCGAGACCCGGTTGAACTTCGACCGGATCGACAACAGCGGCGGCGCGATCGGCACGCTGCCGGGCGCTGGCCTGACGGTCACGGCGAACACGCTGGCCAACCGGGGCGGCCAGATGACCGCCGGGGCGAACCTGAGCCTGAGCGTGACGGGCGATGCAGACAACGCCGGCGGCGTGCTGCAGGCTGCGGGTTCGCTCGACGCGCATTCGGGCGGCGCATTCGGGAACCAGGGTGGCGTGATCGAAGCGCTCGGCGCGCACGCTGCGCTGGCGCTCGACGCGGCGGCGCTCGACAGCACGGGTGGCCGCATCGTGAACGCCGGCGACGGCAACACCTCGGTCAACGTGCGCGGTCATATCGAGACCACGGGGCAGATCGCCGGCAATGGCCGGCTCGACCTGGCTGCGGACACGATGCACAACGCCGGCACGGTCAGTGCGATGGGCGGGATCGAACTCGCTGTCGGCAAGGCCTTGGACAACGCCGGCACGATCAGCGCCGGCGCCGCGCTGCACGTCGACCAGCTCGGCGCCAGCGTGCGCAACAGCGGCACCATCGAGGCCGGCGACACGCTCGCGCTGACCCTCGCATCGCTCGACAATAGCGGCAAGCTAGCGACCGCCCAGGGCTCGGACGCGGATGTCCTGTTGCGCGCGCAGAGCATCGGCAACCATGGCGGTTCCATCATGGCCGACCGCAACCTCGACCTTGCGGCCCAGGATGGCATCGATAACGCGAGCGGCCTGCTGCAGGCCAGGGCGCAACTGCGGCTCGACGCCGGCGGCCAGCTCGACACGGGCGCCGGCGACATCGAGACCTTGTCCGCCGACAGCACGCTGCAACTGCATGCAGGCTCGATAGTCAGCGCAGGCGGTCATATCGTCAACGTCGGCACGGGCGACACCTCCGTGCGCGCCGACACGGGCTTGACCAACAGCGGCCAGATCGCCGCCAACGGGGCCTTGAGCGTGGAAGCGCAAGCTGTTACGAACGCCGCCGGCGCCAGCATCGCATCTGGCGGCGCGCTGGCCTTGCGCGCGCACGCGAGCCTGGACAACGCCGGCAGTATCGCCAGCCGCGCCACGTTGAATATGGACGAGGCCGGCGCCGCGCTCACGAACCACGGCAGCATCGTCGCCAACGGCGAGGTCGCCATCCGCGCGGGTGCGATCGACAATACCGGCGGGACGCTGGCCACCACCAGCGGTTCCGGCGCCAGCCTCGTTGTGCAAGGCGCCAGCCTGAGCAACCACGGTGGCCAGATCGTGGCCGAGCGCGTACTTGCCCTCGGCATCGACGGCGCCATCGACAACAGCGGCGGCACGCTGCACGGGATGGACGCGGTGCAGCTGAGCAGCGGCGCCACGCTCACCAACGACGGCGGCACCATCGAGGCGGTCGGCGCCGGCGCCACGCTGGCGTTGCAGGCCAATGCCATCCACAACGGCGATGGCCATATCACCAACGTCGGCAACGGGACCACGACGCTGGTCGCCACCACTGGGCTGGAGAGCCGGGGCCTGGTGGGCGGCAACGGTCGTCTGGACCTGCGCGCCGCCACGCTCGACAACGAGTCGGGTGCGACCCTCGCATCGGGCGCGGCCATGACCCTGGACATCGGCACGCGCATGAACAATGCCGGCACCGTCAACAGCCGGGCGGCGCTGGACGTCGCGGCTGCCGGCGCGGCGGTCGGCAACGCCGGGACGGTGGTGGCGCAAGGTGCGCTGACGCTGCAGGCAGGCGCCTTTAACAACGATGGCGGTCAACTGGCGACGGCGAAAGGCTCCGGATCGGATCTGCGCGTCGATGCAGCATCGATCAGCAATCGTGGCGGTACCCTCCAGGCCGATCGCGATGCCCAGCTGACCAGTGCCGCCGGCGTCGATAATGCCGGCGGCACGCTGCAGGCAGGCGGTTCGCTGCACCTCGACGCGACAGGGCAGGTTGGCAACAACGGCGGCGCGATCGAAGCGCTGGATACAAATGCCACGCTCACGCTGCATGCCGGCACGGTCGACAACGGCAGCGGACGCATCGTCAACGTAGGCACCGGCGCGACCAGCATCACGACCGACGGCACCCTGTCGAGCGCCGGCACGGTTGCGGGTAATGGCGCTCTGGAGCTGCGCGTAGCCGGCCTGGATAACCAACTGGGCGGCAAAATCACGGCCGGCGCCGCGCTCGCCGTGACAGCCGCAGGCGGCGTCGCCAACGCCGGCTCGATCGCCAGCCACGATGCGCTTGCGCTCGACGCGGCCAAGTCCGTGCGCAACAGCGGCCAGATCGCCGGCGCCAGCGTGACCATCGACACGGCGGCATTCGACAACGGTGGCGGTCAGCTCGCCAGCGCGCAAGGCAGCGCAGGCGCGATCGCCCTGCATGCCGGCAGCGTGGCCAACGTCGGCGGCACCATCGTCGCCGACGGCAGCGCCAGCGTGACCGCAGACAGCGCCTTCGACAATCGCGGCGGCACCCTGCATGCCAACGGTGCGCTGGCCGTGAATGCCGGCGGCGCGATCGGCAACCAGGGCGGCGTGATCGAAGTCATCGGTAACGGCGCGACGCTCGACGTGCACGCGGCGTCGATCGATAACAGCAGCGGGCATCTGAACAACGTCGGCAGCGGCGTCACCCACATCGTCGCTACCGGCGACATCTTCAACAGCGGCACGCTGACGGGCAATGGCGCGCTTGACGTGAGTGCAGCGACGCTGCGCAACGCGGCCGGCGGGACGCTCTCGGCCGGCGCAGCGCTCGACCTGCATGCTGGCCAGGCATTCGAAAATGGCGGCACGGCCAGCGCAGCCGGTGCCCTGACGTTGGACCAGGTGGGCGCACGGATTGCTAACGGCGGCGACATCGCGGCCGGTGGTGCCATCGTGTTGCGCGGTGCATCGATCGACAATGACGGCGGCCACATCGCCACCCAGGCCGGAGCCGACCTGGTGCTGGACAGCGCGTCGACCTTGAGCAACCGCAGCAGCGGCAGTATCGCCGCAGCTGGAAACGCGACACTGCACGCGGCCGGCGGCTACGACAACAGCCAGGGCACGGTCCAGGCCCAGGGCCGGTTGCAGGTGAGCGCCGGCGGCGCGCTGGTCAACAATGGCGGCACGCTGGAGGCGGTCGGGGCGGGCAGCACGCTCGATGTGCAAGCCGCCTCGATCGACAACACGGCCGGCCGCATCGTCAACGCGGGCAACGGCCTGACCAGCGTCGGCAGCGCGTCCAGCATCGTCAACAGCGGCACGCTGGCGGGGAACGGCGCCCTCGACATCAACAGCCTGAGCCTTGTCAACCAGACCGGCGGCACGATTGGCGCGATGGGCGCACTCGACCTGGCGGTGCGCCAGCAACTGAACAACGCAGGCGGCACGATCAGCGCCGGCGGCACCCTGCATTTCGACCAGGCCGCCGCCAGCTTCGCCAACAGCGGCCACATCGGCGCCGGTGCCGCGGTCGATATCCACGCTGCGTCGATCACCAACGACGGCGGCCAGCTATACACGGTCATTGGCTCGGGCGGCTCGATCGCGCTGCAAGCCGGCACCATGAGCAACGTCGGCGGTACCGTTGCGGCCGATGGCTTGCTGCAGGACTCGGTAAGCGGCATGCTGGTCAACGAAGGCACCCTGCACGGCGGTCAAGGCACCAGCGTCCACGTTGGTGGCGCACTCGCCAACGGCAGCGGTACGATCGAGACGGCCGCCGGCGCATTGGACGTCAGTGCGCAATCGATTGCCAGCAGCGGACGCATCGTCAACGCCGGTGGCGGCGCCACGACCTTGAGCAGCCAGGGCAGCATCGTCAACAGCGGGTCGATTGCCGGTAACGGTGCGCTCGACGTGCATGCGGCCACGCTGCAAAACCAGAGTGGCGGACAAGTGGCTTCCGGCGGTGCGATGCTGCTGGACGTGCACCAGCAACTGGGCAATGCCGGCACCATCACGAGCGGTGGCACGCTTCGCTTCGAGCAGGCCGGGGCATCGTTCAGCAACAGCGGCACGATCAATGCCGCCGGCGACGCGATCTTCAATGCAGCGTCGTTCAACAATGATGGCGGCCACATCGCCACCGTCGCCGGCTCGGGCGCGGCGATCCGCGTGACCGCACCGGCGTTGAGCAACCACAACGGCACGATCGTGGCCGATGGCGACGCCACGCTGTCCTTCGCAGTCAGCGCCGACAACACCCAGGGTACGCTGCACGCCGGGCGCAACCTGACCTTGAGTTCGTCGGGCGCCGTCAGCAACGGCGGCGGCGTGATCGAAGCCGTCGGCGGCGCAAGCGCCCTGAGCGTCGACGGGGCCAGCATCGACAACGGCAATGGCCGTATCGCGAACCTGGGTCGCGGCGATACACGCTTGAGCAGCCAGGCCGGCATCTTCAACGGCGGTACCATCGAGGCGGCGGGCAATCTCGTGCTCGCCGGGCAGACCTTGCAGAACAACGCGGGCGCGACCATCGCGTCGGACGGCGACATGACGCTGGCCGTGACCCAGCAAATGGCCAACCAGGGCAAGATCGACAGCGGCGGCGCACTCACCTTCAACCAGGCTGGTGCGACCTTCAGCAACAGCGGCAAGATCCTGGCCGGCGGGAACGTCGCCATCAACGCCAGGGTGGTCAACAACGACGGCGGCCAGCTCGGCACCGGCGGCAATTCCAGCGCCGACCTGGCGCTGAGCAGCGACCAGCTGAGCAACCAGGGCGGACGCATCGCCACCGGCCGCGACCTGGCGATGACGACCCGTTCGCTGACGGCGATGGGCGAACTGTTCGGCGGGCGCGACCTCTCGCTGAGCATGGACGGCGACTTCGTCCAGGGCAGCGGCGGCCAGCTGCTGCACGCGAACCGGGACCTGAGCCTGAGCGTCACCGGCAGCATCACCAACACCGCGACCTTTGGCGCGACAGGCACGCTGACCCTGTCGGGCCAGCAGATCAGCAACCAGGCCGGCGCCACGCTCGAAGGTAACGCCGTGGTGCTGAACGCCGGCGGCAACCTGGCCAATGCCGGCGAGATCGATGCCAACGGCGCCCTGAACATCAACGCCGTCAGCGTCGGCAACAGCGGCGGGATCGTCGGCGGCAACGTCAACGTCGCGACCGGCAACCTCGACAACAGCGGCGCGGCGGCGCTGGTGGGCGCCACCGGCAGCCTGACGCTCGGCGTCGACGGCACCCTGAATAACACCGGCGGCGCGACCTTGTACAGCAGCGGCGACATGACGATCGGCGGGCGCAACGGCGGCGCAACCGACACCGTCAACAACCGGTCCTCGACCATCGAAGCCGGCGCCAACCTGACGCTGAACGCGACGACGCTGAACAACATCCGCGAGAACGTACAGATCGTGCAGGTCAAGACGGTCGACGAGACCGTGCACATGACCTTGCCGAGCTGGTATCACCACGGCGACAACCATAACTCCTACGAGACCAGTGCGGCCAACTATTCTCCGCACGAGGTGTACTTCGTGAAGCCGTCCGACATCCTGGAGGACCAGGTTTATGTCACGCCGGACGGGTACACTATCCACCGCGCAGTCATCCAGACCCATGGGAACGACTCGGCCTTTTTTGTGGCTGCGACCGGCTTGTATGGGGCTTACGGTGCGCAGCAGCGTCTGACGTTATCCGAAGGCACGCGCGTCATCTATTACACAAGCGGCGGTACTGCGGCCAACCCAGACCAGGGTGGCTCGAACAGTATCAGTGCAATGGAACCTCAGGTCACGCACTGGACCTCGACCATCAGTTTTTCAAACCAGTACGGCAACTGCGGCAGTGACTGTATTCGGCTGGTTACGCAGCCTGGCTATGACGACCCGAGTACCACGATCATCCGTGACACAGTCCGAGCACTCGCACCAGTCAAGGAAAAACTGGAGGTCTCGCGCGACGCCCACCACACCGCCGTCGAAGACCAGCTGGCAGCGGGAGCGGGCGCGGTCGCACAGATCCTGGCCGGTGGCAACATGAACCTGACCGTCGGCAGTGCCCTCAACAACCAATACGCCGACATCAAGGCGCAGGGCGTCCTGAACATCGGCGGAAGTGCTCCCATCAACAACGTCGGCGCGACGCTGTACCGCACGCACAACTTCGATGGCACCTGGACCACGGACGACCGAAGCAATGTCGTCGCTTACACGCAGCCCTCGATCTCCGAAGTGATCGGTTCGCTCGTCGGCGTGATCCATGGCGGGCAGGGCGTGAGCATCACGGGGCGCAGCTTCAGCAACGTCGACGTCACCGCCGGCACGGTCGGGAATATCCGCGATGCGGTCAACGTCATCGGCAGTGGTGTCGGCGGGGCCGCGAGCGCGGGCGCGCATGCGACGGCAAACGCCAGCGGCGGCGGGGCCATGAACACGGCGGCCACCGCTGGCGCATCCGGCAATCACGCAGGCCTGGCCGGCATGGCGAACGCAATCGGCGGGAGCAGCGGGCCGCTCGCCAACTTGTTCGCCAGCGCCAGCGGCGCCGTCAATGGCCAGCACGCCGGCGCCGCGGTGAGCGGCAGCGGCTACAGCAACGGGAGCGTGGCGGGCGACGCGGGTACAGCCAGTGGCGCGGCCAATGGCCTGGCGACGCTGGGCATGACAGACGCCGGCGCCGCCTCCGGTCCCGGTCATTTGGCCAGAGCGGTAGCCGCAACGGGCAACCAGACGCATATGGACGGCCTGCAAAGTGCCAGTGGCGCCGCCGCCGGACAGCAGGCGGCGGCGGTGCAGGGCACGGCCGTGGGAGGCGTGGTCAAGGTCGCGCCCAGCGGCCTGTTCCTGCGTAACCCGGACCCGAATGGCAGCTACGTGTTCGAGACCCGTCCGCAGTTCGCCAACCAGCAGCAGTGGACCAGCAGCGACTACCTGCTGAACCAGCTGGCGCTCGACCCGGCGGTCACGCAAAAGCGCCTGGGCGACGGCTTCTACGAACAGCGCATGGTGCGCGAGCAGCTGTCCGAGCTGACCGGCCACACACTGGACGCCGGCGCAAGCGACGACAGCGCGTACAAGCAGTTGCTGACGAACGCCGTCAGCGCCGCCAAGGCATTCGACCTGCGTCCGGGTGTGGCGCTCAGCCCGGAACAGGTCAGCCAGCTGACCAGCGACATCGTCTGGATGGTGAGCGAAAACGTCATGCTCCCCGACGGCAGCACCGACACCGTGCTGGTGCCGCAGGTCTACCTGGCGCACGTCGGTCCCAATGCCGTCAAGGCGAGTGGGGCGCTGGTGACTGGTGACGGTGTCAGCATCGACGTCACCGACAGCATTACCAACAAGGGCGGACTGATCGATGGCGGGAATGGCCGCACGCTGCTGGTCGCGGGCCAGGACATCGTCAACCAGGGGGGCACGATCAAGGGCGGCGCCGTCTCCCTGACCGCCGCCAACGACATCAAGAACGAATCGCTGACGGTCAAGCAGACCTACGACTTCGGCCAGAACAGCGGCAGCAACACGTCGCTGTCGAACGTGGCGACCATCGCCGCCACCGGCACGCTGGACATGATGGCCGGCCGCGACCTGAGCGACCTGGCCGGCAAGATCAGCGCCGGCAGCGCTACCCTGGGCGCCAGCCGCGACATCAGTTTCAATACCCTGCAGACCGGCAGCACTTACCAGTCGCAGATCAGCGGCTACACCGAAAACGACAGCACGGTCACGCACCAGCTCAGCCAGATCAGCACGGACGGCGACCTGAAGATCGCGGCCACCGGCAATTTGAACCTGACCGGCACCCAGGTCGCGATCGGCACCGACGGCGCGGGCACGGGCAAGCTGCTGGCCGGCGGCGCGATCAACATCGCGGCCGTGACCGACGAGGTCAAGTCCTCGGTGATGAACGACCCGTCCAGCAAGCAGTATGACAAGCAGGTGCATGACAACCAGACGGTGGTGGGGGCAGGGGTGGCTGCAGCAGGCGACCTGACCGTTGCGGCTGGCCTTCTTTCCAAGGCCGACCTGAACGTGACCGGTAGTGAGCTGGCAGGCGCTGGCAACGTCAAGCTCTCGGCGACCAATGACGTGAACATCGCCAACGCGACCGAAACTCATTTGTCGGACACGGCGATTCATCGTGAGTCGAGTAGCCTCTTCAAGAGCAGTAGTTCGAGCGGCACGGATTACAGCGCCAGTACGCAGGTGGTCGGCAGCAGCGTGAGCGGCGACAAGGTAACGGTCAAGGCGGACAACGATATTGCCCTCGCCGCCAGTTCGCTGACCGCTACGGATGCGCTGACCTTGAATGCCGGCCGCGATCTGAGTATCAAGAGCGTCGCGTCCACCGATGTCGAGAACCACACAAGCGAAGAGAAGAAAAGCGGCTTCGCGTTTGGTGCCGGCGTCATCGGTTACAGCAAGGCGGAACAGAGTCAGCTCAGCAACGGTACGACGGTCACCCAGGTTGCCAGCACGGTCAGTGCGGGTTCGGTCACTGCGACGAGTGGCCGGGACACGCTGGTGCAGGGCAGCACGCTGGTCGCGGACAGGGACATCTCGATCGACGCGGGTCGCGACCTGTCGATCGTGAGCGCCGAAAACAGCAGCAAGGACACGTCGGCGTCCAGCAGCAAGCAGTCCGGGATGATGGGCAGTTTCTTCTAGCCTGCGATTGGTACCACGAAGACAACGCAGGATGGTACGCAGGACGGGGTAACCCAGGTCGGCAGCCAGATGGCGAGTCTCGGCGGGAACGCGACGCTGACAGCAGGGAACAAATACACGCAGACCGCAAGCGACGTGTTGGCGCAAGCCGGAGACATCGGTATCGTTGCGAAGGATGTGCTGATCAATACCTCCGACAACACGACTCACGGCACCGAGCACGCCAGTTACAGCAAGACCGCCATCGGCGCCACCGTCGACGTTCCAGTCGTCGACGCACTCAAGAGCGTCTCCGGCATGGTTCAGGCAGCGAAGAACACCAGCGATACCCGTATGAAGGCGCTGGCGGCACTAAATGCGGCCGGGACAATCAAGGATGCGCCGACGTCGATCGACGCGATCGAGCAGACCGGCGTACGCGTAAGCCTGAGTCTCGGCAGTTCGAAAAGCGAAAGCGATACGGTGACGAGCAGCACGACAGCGGTCGGGGCGCAGGTCAAGGCGGGTGGCAATGTCAGCATCGTCGCAACAGGCGCTGGCCAGCAAAGCAACCTGACCGCCATCGGCAGCGACATCAGTGCCGGCAACAACGTCAGCCTGAGCGCGGACAACGCGGTCAATCTGCTCGCTGCGCAAAACACGGATAGCCAGCACAGCACGAACAAGTCGAGCGGCAATAGCATCGGTGTCGGTTTTGGTGTCGGCGGCACGTCGAACGGTTTTACGATCGATCTCGCGGTCAGCAGAGGTCGGGGTAATGCGGATGGCGATGACGTAAGCTATACGAACACCCACGTCAGTGCCGGCAACAAAGTTAGCCTCCTGAGCGGCAGCGATACGACCCTGAGAGGCGGGGTGATTTCGGGTAACAACGTCACTGCCGATATCGGCGGCAACCTGAACATTGAAAGCCTGCAGGATCGCAGTACCTACGAGAGCAAACAGACTAGCGCCGGTTTGAATGCGAGCTTGTGTATCCCACCAATGTGCTTTGGCGTCAGCACTGTCGGAGGCAGTTTCAGCAAGTCGAATGTGAACGGCAATTACCTGTCTGTGCTAGAGCAGAGTGGTATCAAGACTGGCGATGGGGGCTTCCAGGTTGCCGTTGCTGGCAACACCGATTTGATAGGTGGTGTACTGAGCAGTACTCAGGCAGCGATCGATCAGAACAAGAATTTGCTGAATACCGGCAGCCTGACTTCGTCGGATCTGCAAAACAAGGATGAACACAGCGCCAGTGGCCTCTCGCTTTCCGGCTCCGTTAGCGCAACGCTCGGCGGCCAGACGACTTTGCCGGACAAGCTGACGGAAGCACAACGGGACGCTGCGCGGGCTGACGGTAAGCCTGGTGCAAGTGGCGGTTTTGGATCAGTCAGCGGTAGTCAAGGCAGCGTTACCGCGAGCGGTATCAGCGGCGGGGCCGTCGTGATTAACGACCAGGCAAAGCAGCTGGCAACGGGCAAGGATGCAGATGCCGTGCTGGCCAGTGTCGACCGCAGCGTGACCACAGATTCTTCCAAAAATGCCGCAAGTGCGCTGACGAAAGATTGGGACGCGCAGCAGCTTCAGAAAGACGTCGATGCACAAGTGGCCATCACGCAAGCATTCAGCGTGCAGGCGCCAAAGGCGATTGCCAAGTTCGCAGATGACAAGATCAAGGAGCTGACTGAACAGCACGCAAGCCCAGAAGAAATCGCCAAGTGGGAGGAAGGTGGAGAGTATCGGGTAGCGCTGCATACGGTTAGTGGGGGACTACTTGGCGGCTTGGGCGGTGCATTAGGTTCCGGCGTAGTTGCTGGTTCAGCGAAACAGTTGGACCTCTTGCAGACGAATGCGGAAGCTAGTCTGGTAGAGCAAGGTTTGAGCCCTCAAGCGGCAAAAGCGGCAGCTCAGGCGTTCGGGGAGATAACGTCTCTCGGAATAGGGAGTGTCGTAGGTGGGGGGGCTGGCTCTGCTGCAGCAATTGCAACCGATGCCAACAATCGGCAGTTTCACTAGAAAAACTACCTCAATGAGACGGCGAGTTGCAAAAAGGATCCGCAGGGGGCGGGCTGTGCCACGATCAACAAGATGGGAGGCGTCACTTCGCGGGTGATCGACTTCATGGCAACCGCGACCTCTAATGTGGCGGTCAATACCGACGCCAACGGGCAGGTGGTTAGCTACACAATCCTCGACAAGGCCACCAATCAACCGGCCTTGATCATGGAACCGGCCGAATTTGAAGTGTTCCGCAACGCTCCGGCAGGTGTGCAAGCGCTGATGAAGTCGCAGTCGCCTCAGTATTCGTTGGACATGGGTTCTGTCGTAATCTACGGCATTGCAGGAAATACGGACAAGGCGACCGAGGCTGCGCGAGCTGTGGTAACGTCTCCCGAGTATTGGCGAGACACGGCGCTTAGCTTGGCTGGTGCCGTGGCAGTAGAAGCTACGGCCGCCAAGGCGGGGGCAAATAGCTCAGTAGTTGAACGTGGCCTTGGAAGCACGAGTGGACATGAATTTGCCGCGACAGTAACCGAGGGCGGGAGCGGACAAGCACTGGCTGGCCACGGTGCCATGGACGGCACTAGTGTAGCACTCGGCACTAGCCAATATGTGTCACCATCGGGAACTTGGGTTGTTACCCCTCGACCAGGCATAACGATTGCCGATTCGACAGGCCGCATTCTGGAAAACGTCACGTCGGTAGAACATCTGGAAAATATCTTAAGCAGTGGGATTGGGCCAAATGGTCAAATTCTCGCGCCGCGAAACTTTATAGACCTCGCGGGCTATAATGTGGTTGCTCCAGGGGAGACTGGCTATAACTACACGCTGCTTAATCCTAGCTTCCAGAACAAGCCGCTGAATATTTTTAGCAAATCAACGACAACGAATATGCCAACGCAGCTTTCCAACTTTTTGGAGCCGAACATGGGCTGCGTCTTCTGGGCAGCTTGTACCCAAGCTTTGCCATTCATTCCTACGAGGTAATGCCGATGTCTGAATTAATCCAGTTTGATGATTTAACAAACTACTCCCATCAAATTGCTCCGTTTACGTTGGCTGGGGTAAAGAATGTGGGTTGGCTAGACATCGAGTCAGCATTCCCGAGAGGCGGTGTGCCCCCGGCGACGCTTCAGAAGTTGAGGAGCATTGTTGGGGGGCTCGACGGATTTCAGCCACTTGTAGAGCCCATTAGAGAATCGCCGACCTGCCAAATATGTGGGGCGTTGAACCTGGCTGATGCTACAGGCAAGTTGCTGCCAAGCGCAGAACTTTGGATTCCCGCAGGTGAGACGATTTACGCTGCGCCAATTGCGATTCTGCACTATATCGAGGTTCACAATTACCGGCCACCGACAGAATACATCGAAGCTATAGATGCGCTGAAGATTGGAACCTCGTTTACTGCGGACGAAGTTTATAGGGCGAAATTGATGGAGAGCGGCTGGTTCAATAGAGTGCGATAGGTCATTCCGGTTAAGCCTTCGCGCTATCCCGTTCGAAAAAACGGAACGTAGCACGGTTTCAGAACGCGGTGTCCCGTCTGCAATCACATGCAAGAATTTCAGGATTATGTTAAAGGGAACAAACGTTGAATTTCTGTGCGAAGTGTGGTTGGGATGAGGAAGGTCGACGAGATTATTTGACGTTGCGCATTCGTTTTTATAACGACGTGTATGCGTACTCTCGTCAGATGGGAAAACTTTATCGGGAGAATAAAGCTGAAAAGCTTCCGCCCAAAAGCGAATATGCGGCTGCTTATGAGGAAGCAAATTTTACAGCAGAATATTTCGACATTGAACGACTTATGGTCGAAGTAATTTTCCTTACGTCAACGGCTGGAAGGGAAAGTAGTCAATCTTTTTCGTGGCATAAAAATCAGATAATAAATATCTTAAAAAAGAATGACCTTGATGCGCTACTATCAAACCTTCCAGATGATGAGCGAAGTGAGTTCTTGCGCGACTTTAGGGCGCTAAAAATAGATTGCTTCGAAAGATAAGCGAATGATTTGCATTGATCGTCGGTAAATTTGGTACAAGTATTTGTCGTTTTTGATGCAAGTAGAAAAATACAAAGTATTTTTCGTTTCGCTGGCGTTGTTGCCTGCGAATACTAATTATTAAGTCGGAATTCCGCGAGCTATTCATGGGTGTTATTGTGAGTTCAAAGAAAATAAAAACGTGTTTGGGATATTGATTTTGAAAAAATTTATCTTATGTGCTTTTATTGCTTCATTGCCGATTCTATCGAGTGCGCAGCAAGCATTAGAAGAAGTGGCGACTGTGGTATTCAGGTCCAAGGGCGACGCTATGAATGTCGTCTTTGAAACAAGCACAAGTGAACAGCCATGCAAAGGGTTTTCTAAAGTGGCCGGGGTCTACGACGCAAACTTGCTGCGTGAAAAGCTTTTGCCGTTCATCGCTAGACTACAAGAGAAAACACGTGCTCTAATGAGTATCTACCCCGAAGTAAATACAGCTGTCAAGTCGAATATCCCACTGCAAGTGTCAGGTAAGGCTGTATGGTCTGATAAATCTGGGAACGTAAGGACATGGGGCAAGTGTGGACCTTTCACGCAGCAATTTACTCCTAAGGTTGGACATCAATATTTAGTGCTGTTTGAATTCAAGGGTGCCGAGTGCATACAATCTATTTCCGACGTTAGCGATGCTGAAAAAACTTCAGTAGCGGACTTGAACCCTTTAGAATGTGCTAAGTGAGCAGTAGGGGGCATGCCGTTAAAATTACATAAGTCGCATGTAAGCGATTTGGTGATTCTGCTTTATTTGATTCGTGATCCAATCGAAAGGCTAATTTCGTATATTAATTATAGACTGAATTGCCTAGGATTCGATTATAAGTCGATCCATCTGCAAACTATTGCGCAGGCTTCACTAGAGTGGGCAACACACCTTAGTTGCTGCATGTGACCGATTGCGATTGACGCGGTTTGATACTTGTAGAATTCGCCGGAACTTACGGGTTCGCAAACGACCGTCAATCAGCGAAGTCATGTGGTGCAAAGTGTGGTTCTAAGCTAACTCATTGATTCGTAAAGATCAAAACGGCCTGCAAAGCCGTCTAGACGGGTTCGACTCCCGTCCTCGCCTCCATCCTATCTTCATTAAAGCGCTATCTCTTGAGCTAAGTCAGGCGGATACTCCTTTTACTTTGCGGATACCAGCAGTCCCATTGCGAAGCTTCGTAATGCTCTTATGCTGTTGGGATTGTGCTCTGCTACGCAAAGCCCGATTCATGATGTCTCAAGTTCCGGACGGTGAGTTGCTGCACTTGCTCATGGCTCGAAGGTGTCAACGACACTCATAGCGATTCAAATGGCTTCACTCTAGGAGGCTTTTTGCTTCCCGTGGCGTTCTGGAAGGGGAGTCACAAAGGCTCGATGTGCCTGCGCCGCAGAACAGCAGTGGGTACAGCAGGCTGGTGCAAGCTGACAGCTAAATCCAGAGGTTTCCTTGCAGAAACTCGGGGCGCCCGAAAAATATCTCATTCAGTACCATCGGTGTCCCGTGCAGCACCAGCGTGGCTAGTACCATGATGACATCCAGGCCAGATATGGAAATTGACTTTGCCTGCATCCGTGATTCAAATCATGTTGCGATCAATTTCAAAAAAAGGAGACTTGCGAATGATCTTCACCTATCGAGCTCGCACTGCCGGCCTGTTGGCCATGTTGCTGTGTTCCATCGGTGCTCAAGCACAAACCAAACCAGAGGAGACCGAGGTCTGGAGTCCGGAACCGGCGCGTGTAACCCCGGCCACGGCCACACACGCGCCATCGGATGCGGTAGTGCTGTTCGATGGCGCCAACCTGAACGAGTGGGTGTCGACCGCCGTGCCCGACAAACCCGCCCCCTGGACCGTCGCCAACGGCGTCTTCACCGTTCGCCCTGGCAGCGGCAGCATCCAGACCCGCCGCCAGTTCGGCGATTACCAGTTGCATCTGGAATGGCGCATCCCGGCCGACATCAAGGGCATGGGCCAGGACCGTGGCAACAGCGGTTTGTTTCTTGCCTCCACCGGAGCGGGCGACCGCGGCTACGAACTCCAGATCCTGGACTGCGTGAACAACAAGACTTACGTGAACGGACAGGCGGCCAGCATCTACAAGCAGTCGATCCCGCTGGTGAACGCGTGCGCCTGCGCCGGGGAATGGCAGACATATGACGTGATCTGGACGGCGCCGCGCTTTGCCGACGACGGTTCGCTGGCGTCGCCCGCGTACGTGACGGTGCTGCACAACGGCGTGCTGGTACAGAATCACGTGGCGCTGCGCGGGGAGACCGTGTACATCGGCAAGCCGACGTACACGAAGCACGGGCGTACGCCTGTCAAGCTGCAGGACCACGGGCATCTGGTCAGCTTCAGGAATGCGTGGGTGCGGGAGCTGGAAACGGCCAACTAGACACCGGGCGTGGTGCCCGTGTAGGAATGGACACCACGGTTCTGACGCTGTGGTGTCGTCAACCCGCCAGCTTCATGTTCACCGGATCCCATAACACGATCTTCTGCTCAAACAGGCTCTTGTTCGACGCCAGCCCTGCGGGGGCCGCGCGGAAACCGAAGGCCGCATCTTCCCTTACCTTGCCGCCGGTGCGGATCGCATTGTAGAAATTGGCGTGGTGGTCGAAATGGTCGCTGTAGCCAGCCGTCGCCTTCCCTTCCGAACGGCTGGTCTCGTTCTTCGATGTCTCGCCAGCGTAGTGTTGCTCGTACCAGGCCTTGAAGTCTTGCTGGTTCTGCTTGTCGAAGGTGTTGTAAGTGTCCTAGCCGCCGAAGCCCGGCGCCTGCGCCATCTTGCTGCGCAGGACCTCCACCGAATTGCCGCGTACGATCATCTTTCCCTCGGTGCCGACCAGCGCAATCTGTTCGCCGCCGCCGCCGCCATCGATGAAATTCACGCGCACCTGCAGGTTGAATGGGCCGGATCTATCGGTCGCCGCATAGTCGTAGACGCCGGCCATCACGTCCGGCACGTCGCGTCCATCCTTCCAGTAGCGCGTGCCGCCGGACGCGTAGATGCGCGTCGGTCCGAGCGAGCTGGTAATCAGGCGCAGGCCCGAGAACAGGTGCACGAAGAGGTCGCCGGCGATGCCGGTGCCGTAATCCTGGTAGTTCCGCCAGCGGAAAAAGCGCTCGGCGTCGAACGCGCGGTGGGGCGCGTCGCCGAGGAAGCGATCCAATCGACCGTCTGCGGTGACGCGTCGCGCGGAATCGAGTATTGCCAAGCGCCGTTTGCCGATTGGCGGTCCCAGAATGCTTCCGCCATGACCAACTGGCCGATGGCACCCGCCTCGTACAATTCCTTCGCTTTCAAATAGGTGGCCGAGCTGACGCGCTGGCTGCTGACCTGGCAGATGGCGCCCGTCTGCTGTTGGGCCGCGACCATCGGTAGGCCTTCTTCAAGCCGGTGCACCATCGGTTTCTCGCAATACACGGCCTTGCCCTTTTTCATGGCTGCGATGGCGATCTTGTCGTGCCAATGGTCGGTCGTCGAAATGGTGACCGCATCGATCGATTCGTTGTCGAGGATGTCTTCGAAGTGCGGGGTCGTCATCAGGTCGTTGCCGTAGACTTCCTTCGCGCGTTTCAGGTGCCCCGTGTAGAGGTCGCAGGCCGCGACCAGTTTCACGCCGGGCACCTTGACCGTCGTGCCGCAATTATTGAAACCCATGATGCCCATGCCGATCGCGGCGACCTGGATCCGGTCGTTCACGGAGCGATTTTGCGCGAGCGTGGCATAGGGCAGGGTGGACGCCAGCAGGGCGCCGCCTGCCTGTCCGAGGAATCGTCTGCGGGAATAGGCCCTGGTCTCGTTGCTCATGTGTCCCCTCGCGTTATCGCTGTTGTGGCAGGCCGGGGACATTCTAGCGCCGCCCGACGCGCCAAAGTGTCAGGAAATCGGATGAGTTTGGAATGAAATCGGCAAGCGGCAACCACATTGTCGAATTCCTTCTACGATTGCCTCTTTACCCCAAACGCGACATACCGGACGATGTCCGGGCTTTCCATGACAACTCGACTCCACGCTGTCGTGCAAGTCTCGCGCCGCGCCGGCATCGCGCTTGCATGGGCCGCGCAAACGCTGCCGAACAACTTTGTGCATTCATCTTTGTTTTCCTCGGCTACCTGGAGGCTCGATTCGAATTTCGGCACCTATCGTAAGAAGTTCTACAACAGTCGGCCGCAGTGCTTGCGAACCGACCACAAATACTTTACCTGTGGATGCTCGAGCCGGGCAAGCTTGATGCTGTGTTCCCGTCTAGTCCGAAGTCATTGGCCAACATCCGGCGAAAGTAGGCCATTCACCGCATCGCTCGATACCCGTCGAGTTAGCTTGGCGCGGAATGGCATGCCGCGTCCCTGACCGACATGCTCGAGCCTATCGCGCCAATGGTTGCAAGCCTGGTGAGCCCTGAAAACCGGTGGCTCACCGGCCGGCACGTGATAGGCGTGCGGTCAGTGGACGCGCCCGGTTGCCGCAACGGGCGGCGAAGCCAGGGGTCGCGCCACACCGCGCGTGGCCAGGATGACGAACAGCGCCGCGATCAGCGGCGCGATCGCCACCACATAAAACGTCTGCGCGCTGTTCACGCCGGCCGCGAGCAGGGCGCCGGTCAGCACCGGGGCCAGCACCTGGCCCAGGCGTCCCATGCCCATCTGCCAGCCGATGCCGGTCGCACGAATGCCCGGCGGATAGGACATGATGGCCAGCGCGATGCCGCCCGAGGCGCCGAAGCCGACGAACACGCCGGCCAGCGCCAGCACCAGCGAGGCGGAGGCGACCGAGGTCGCGCCGATGCCGACCAGCGCCGTGCATCCCGCGCCCAGCAGCAGCGCGGGCGCCAGCACCCGGCCGGCGCCGAAGCGCTCGATCATGCGGCCGGCCGAGCCCATGCCGATCAAGGCGCCGAGGCCGTGGAAGCCGATCACGATCGCGGTCTGTGCCGGCGGGATGCCGTTGTCGCGTAGCAGCGAGGGGGTCCACAGGACCAGCACGGCAAGTGCGCCGAAGGCCATCACGAACGGCATCGACAGCAGCAGGGTGGTGCGGGCGCGCCCATCCTGGAACAGCACGCGGAACGAGGCGTCGGGCACGCGTTCCTCGCTGGTCGTGAACTGCGTGCCGGGCGTGACCGCGCTGCCGAGCAGGCGTGCGGCGACCTGCGCCAACGCGTGCTGGCGGCCTGCGCCGGCGAGAAAGGTCGGCGACTCGGGCAGCAGCGCGGCCAGCACCAGGACCAGCACGATCGGCAGCACGCCGCCGAACAGGAAGATCGAGTGCCAGCCGTAGCGCGCGATCAGGTAGGAATTGAGGAAACCGCCCGCCATGCCGCCCAGCGGGAACGCGGCCCACAGGATGCTGCTGACGCTGGCGCGGCGCTGGCGTGGCGCGTACTCCGAGGCCAGGGTGAGGAAGCAGGGCGCCGCGCCGCCCAGTCCGATGCCGGTCACGAAACGGATCGCGAGCAGGCTGGCATAGGTGTTGGCCATGCTGGTCGCGATCGTGCCCAGGCCGAACACCAGGATGCAGACCAGCAGCACGCGCTTGCGGCCGAAGCGGTCGCCTGCGGATCCCATCAGGAAGGCGCCGATCATGGCGCCCAGGATCGCGGCCGAGAACACCGTGCCGAGCATGGCGCGCGGCAGGTGCAGGCCGGCGACGATGAAGGGCGCCGCGATGCCGATCGATTGCGTGTCCATGCCATCGAGGAAGGCGATCAGTGCGCACAGCGCGATGGTAAGCAGCTGAAAGCGGCCGAGCGGGCGCTCGTCGATCAGCCGGGTGAGGTCGAGGGTCGGTTGCATGATGTCTCCGTACGGTCGTTGGCGGTCAGAAGCGGTGGTCGATGCCGAGCGTGACCGCGGCCTGGCTTTCGCCGGGGCGCGCGGTGGTGCTTGGGTAGACGATGCCGAAGTTGCTGCCGCCACCATTGATCAGGTCGCCGTAGGCCGCGAACAGGGCGGTGCGGCGCGACAGCGAATACTGCACCAGCCCGGTCACCAGTTGCGGTCGGCCCGGGTTGTCCGAGAAGCGGTAGCGTCCGGCTTCCAGCACGAAGCGCCACGGGTTGATGTCGTAGGCGACCGCGGCCATCGCCAGGTCGCCGCGCGGTGAGATCTGCAGCTTGCCGGCCACGTGGATCCAGTCGCCGAACAGGGTCCAGCGGCCGCGCTTGTAGACCGCGGCGGCGCTGGTGCGCCGGTCGTAGAGCTGGCTCTGGTCGACGACGCCGGGGCCGGCGTTGCCCCAGGTCGTTTCCTGCAGCACGCGTGCCGAGAGCGGACCGTCGACGTACTCGAGCGATCCGCCCACGTAGCGCCCCGCATGTGCGTTGCCCGCCAGTTCCTGGCCGGTCGAATAACCTGCCGAGACGTTCCAGCCCTGCCAGGACGGCGACTGGTACTTCACCATGTTGTTGACCTTGAAGGTCTGGATCGGCGCGCCGTTCAGCGACAGCATCGAGTAGGTGCTGTAGTAGAGCGGTTCGTAAAAGACGGTCTTGTCGAACTGGATGCTGCCCTGGCGGCCGAGCGTGAACGTACCGGCCGGGGTCTGCAGGCCGACGAAGGAAAAGCGGTTGAACAGGGTGCTGGCGCTGGATTGCGCGCCGGTGTCGGCGTTGAACCCGTTCTCCAGCACGAACAAGGCCTTGTAGCCGTCGCCGATGTCTTCCTGGCCCTTGAAGCCGAGGCGGGATGGCTGGTAGGAACCCGAGGCCACCGCCGTCTGCGAGTGGCCGGCAGCGTCGGCGTTGGTCATGTATTGCACGCCGACGTCGAGCACGCCGTAGATGGTGACGCCATTTTGCGCGAACGCGGGGGCGCTGCCGAGGGCGCACAGCGCCGCGGCCAGGATCAGACGATTCATCTTGCAGTCTCCGTTATGTGCGCGGCTCATCCGGCCACGTCTGGAATCATGCTAGGGAGCTGCAAGGTATGAGTCAATCCAGGGCTTGTTCATAGACGGAATGAAAAATTTGCATGGCTTATTCAACCAATGCCTCATACACGGTCTGGCGCAGGAAGCGGTTGGCCTCGTCGTCCTTGTAGCGCTGGTGCCAGTAATGCTTGATCGCGATCGGCGGCAGCGCCAGCGGGATCGCCACCGGGCGTACCGGCGCCAGTGCCTGCATGGTGGCGACCAGCTCCTCGGGAATCAGGGATAGCCAGTCGGAGTCGGCGGTCAGGAAGGCAAGCGCCATCACGTACGAGGTCTCGAGCGCGATGACCGGTTTAATGCCTTGCTCGGCCATGTGGGCGTCGAGCAGCGTATTGATGGCGTGGACGCTGGTCGTGCGGATCATCGGAATGTGGTACAGCTGCTCGAGCGTCAAGGTGGCGCCGACTTCCGGATGGTCGTTGCGCACGATGCCGACATAGGTGCGCTGGCACAGCGCCTGCTGATAGGTGCTGGCCTTGAGCATTGGGTAATAACCCACCGCCAGGTCGGCCGCGCCGGATTCGAGCGCGTCCGAGATCTGCTCCGGCGGCAGCGAGCGCGGGGCCAGGCGCGCGTGCGGCGCCGCCTGGCGCAGGCGCGCCAGGATGCGCGGTACCATCGCGATCGCACCGACCTCGCTGACGCAGACGGTGAAAGTGCGGGTGGTCGTGGCCGGATCGAACGCGATCGCGTTGAAGATGTCGTTGCGGATGATCGCCAGCGAGCGCGCGATCGGATCGGCGAATTTCTCGGCCAGCGGGGTCGGCACCATCTGCGCGCCGGCGCGCACGAACAGCGGGTCGTGAAAGCGCGCGCGCAGCTTGTTCAAGGAATGGCTCAAGGCCGACTGGCTGACCCCGAGTTCCTGCGCGGCGCGGCTCACGTTGCGGTGCTTGAACAGGGCGTCGATCACCAGCAGGAAATCCATCTGGCCCAAACCTGCATGAAATTCGCTCATACCGCGTATGACCTCCATGATCTGTTCGGGGCCGAGTATGCGAGCTATGCTTTTTTGCGTCAACAAAAAAAAGGAGCACCATGGAGACCGTACAGACCTCGCAAGCGCGCGAGTGCGACGTATTGATCGTCGGCGCCGGGCCGGTCGGGCTGGCCGCTGCGATCGAACTGGGGCAGCGCGGCGTGCGCTGCATCGTCATCGAAAAGAACGACCGCGTCGGCCATGCGCCGCGCGCCAAGACCACCAATGTGCGCACCTGCGAGCACCTGCGCCGCTGGGGCATCGCCGGCGCCCTGCGCGAGCGCGCACCGCTCGGCGTCGACTATCCGTCGACGATCCAGTTCGCGACGCGCATGAACGGCTATCCGTTGGCGCGCATCGAGAACGCCTTCTTTTGCAAGCCCGGAGCGCATCCGCTGTACGCCGAACATGCGCAGTGGGTGCCGCAATATCTGCTGGAAGAGACGCTGCGCGCGCATGTCGCGACCCTGGCGCAGGTCGACCTGCGCTTCAACACCCGCTTCGAGAGCCTGGCGCAGGACGAGGATGGCGTCGACGCGGTGGTCAGCGACGGCAACGGCCAGCACACGATCCGCGCGCGCTACGTCGTCGGCGCGGACGGCGCCCACAGTGCGGTGCGCGGCGCGCTGGGTATCGACATGCACGGGCGCGGCGCGCTGGCGCGCCACCGCATGCTGATCTTCCGCATGCCGGGCCTGGCCGACATGCACGACTTTGGCCCGGCGGTGATGTACTGGCTGCTCAATGCCGAGGTGCCGGCCGTGCTGGGGCCGCTGGACCGCGACGACCGCTGGTATTTCAGCTTCACCCCCAAACGCGACGACGACGATCCGGTCGAGATGCTGAGGAAAGCGACGGGCTTGCCGCTCGAACCCGAGGTGCTGACCGGCGGCGACTGGACCGCGCATGAACTGGTCGCCGAGCGTTACCGCGCCGGCCGCGTGTTCCTCGCCGGCGACGCCTGCCACCTGCATCCGCCGTATGGTGGCTATGGGATGAACCTGGGGATCGGCGACGCGGTCGACCTGGGCTGGAAAATGGCGGCCGCGCTGCAAGGCTGGGGCGGACCGGCCCTGCTCGACAGCTATGAGACCGAGCGCCGTCCGGTCCATGACCGCTTCATCCAGGAGGCGGTGATCAATTACGCGACTGCTTCCGAACGCATGGCCAGCAGCGGCCTCGAGCAGCCCGGCGCCGAAGGCGACGCGCTGCGCCGCGAGGCCGGGCCACGCATCGCCGATACCAAGCAGCGCGAGTTTCGCACGCTCGGCGTGGTGCTCGGCTACCGCTACGCGGGTTCGCCGATCGTCGTCCCCGACGGCAGCGCACCCCCGCCCGAGCATTACAGCGACTACGTGCCGTCGGCCCACCCCGGCTGCCGTGCGCCGCACGCCTGGCTGGGCGAGGACGACGCCCTGTTCGACCACTTCGGCGCCGGCTACACGCTGCTGGTCACCGCCGGCGCGCCAGGCCAGGCCGATGCGCTGGCGGAGGCCGCGCGCGCCGTCGACATGCCGCTCACCGTGCTGGCGCTGCCGGACGCCGGCTTGCGCGAACTGTACGGCGCCAATCTGATCCTGATCCGGCCGGACCAGCACGTCGCATGGCGCGGCGATGCCTTGCCCGGCGATCCGCGTGCGTTGCTCGACACCCTGCGCGGCGCTTCCCGCGAATACCCCCTGGCGCGCGCCGCCTGACACCCAACATCAAGGAGACACAGCATGCGATTTTCATACTTCGACAAGGCAGGCGCCATCGGCGTCGCCGTCCAGGGCGGCAAGGACTGGTTCGACCTGGCCGACCTGCATCTCGGCTTCGCCTGCGGCGCCGACGACGTGGCCGGCTTCGGTGCGGCCGAACGCGCCGCGATCGCCGACAAGGTGCAGGGCGCCGCAGCGGCGGCGCTCGACCTGGACGGGCAGAGCCTGTTGCCGCCGATCTCGCCGAATGCGCGCATCTTTTGCGTGGGCCTGAACTACGCCGACCACGCCGAGGAAAGCGCGATGGCCAAGCCCGAGTTCCCGGTCGTGTTCCTGCGCACCTACGACAGCTTCGTCGGCAACGGCCAGCCCCTGGTGTTGCCGGCGCGCTCGTCGGCCTTCGATTACGAGGGCGAGATGGTGGCCGTGCTGGGACGCGGTGGGCGCTACATCGATGTAGCCGACGCCGCCGGCTGCGTGGCCGGCTACAGCGTGGCCAACGAGGGTTCGATCCGGGACTACCAGCTCAAGCGCGGTCCGCAGTGGACCATGGGCAAGAACTTCAATCGCAGCGGCGCCATGGGACCGGCGCTGGTCACGGCCGACGAACTGCCGCCGCTGGGCGCGGGCCTGGCGATCACCACCCGCCTGAACGGCGAGGTGGTGCAATCGTCGAACACGCGCCAGTTGATCTTCGACGTCGCGCGCATCATCGCCTACCTGAGCGAGGCCTTCCTGCTGAAAGCCGGCGACGTGATCGTCACCGGCACGCCGGCCGGGGTAGGGGCGGCGCGCAACCCGCAGCTGTTCATGAAGGAAGGCGATACCGTCGAAGTCGAGGTCGAGGGCGTCGGCCTGGTGCGCAACGCGGTCGTGCGGGAAGCGCCATGAGCGGGCCGATGCTCGATATCGCCTATGTGCGCTACCAGCATCCCGATCTCGACGTGATGCGCCGCTTCCTGACCGATTTCGGCCTGGTCGAGGTCGAGCAGGACGACGGGCTGCTGCACATGCGCTGCGCCTTCGGTTATCCGAGCGCATACATCGCGCAGCAAGGGCCGGATTCGCGCCTGCTGTCGATCGGCGTCGTGTTCGACCCCGACGTCCTTGCCGAGGCCGCGGCCTGGCCGGAAGCGGTGCGCCGCGGCGACGCGCCGCGCTTCGCCGGCGACGGCGCGGTCACCGTACGTGCGCCGGAAGGCTACGAATTCGACCTGCTGGCGTCGCGCGCCGCAGCGCCGGGTCCGCAGCCGGAAGAACCGGCGGTGTTCAACCACGGTACCCATAAAACCCGCCTGAACGCCATGCGCCTGGTGCCGCCGCGCCCCCCGGTCGTGCTGCGCCTCGGCCATGTCGCCCTCAAGGTGCGCGACGTCGCCGCGACCGCCGCCTGGTATCGCGAGCGCTTCGGGCTGCGCGTGTCCGACTCGATCCACGAAGGCGACCCGGGATTGCCGGTGACGGCCTTTTTGCGTTGCGATCTGGGCCCGCAACATGCGGATCACCACGTGATCGCACTGGCTGGCGGCGGTGACACCAAGCCGCATCACATCTCGTTCGAGGTACAGGGCCTGGACGAGGTGGGTGCCGGCGGCAAGTGGATGGAGATGCGCGGCTACCAGCGGCTGTGGGGTGTCGGGCGCCACCTGCTGGGTGGCCAGATATTCGACTACTGGCGCGACCCGTATGGCAATAACGTCGAGCACTACGCCGATGGCGACGTGTTCGATGCCGACCAGCCGACCCAGCATTATGCGCAGAGCCTGGACACGCTCTACCAGTGGGGACCGCCATTGCCGGCCGACTTTGCCGAATGAAGGAGAATGCATGAACGAGATTGACGACACCCATTCCCCGCGCAAGCGCAGCTGGGTCGTTTCGGCCAACCGGCCCGGCGCCGACTTCCCGATCCAGAACCTGCCGCTGGGTGTGTTCCGGACCGGCGCAGATGCGGCGCCGCGCGCGGGCATCGCGATCGGCGACATGATCCTTGACTTGGCGGCAGCCGACGCCGCCGGCCTGTTCGACGGGGAGGCCGCGCTGGCCGTGACGGCGGCCGCCGGCGGGCGCCTGAACATTCTGTTGGCGCTCGGCGCCGGTCCGCGCCGTGCGCTGCGGCGTCAGGCCAGCGACTTGCTGGACGCGGACAGCAGCCTCGGCCGGCGCGCCAGCGCCAGCGCGGCCAAGTTGCTGTACCCGGCCGCGCAATGCGAATTGCTACTGCCGGTCGAGGTGCGCAATTACACCGACTTCTATGCGGGTATCCATCATGCGCGCGCCGCAGGCGCCCTCATGATGCCCGATAATCCGCTGCCGCCGAACTACAAGTGGGTGCCGATCGCCTACCATGGCCGCGCATCGTCGGTGCGAATCAGCGGAGGTGCGGTGCGCCGTCCGCGCGGACAGCGCCGTCCGGCCAGCGACGGTGCGGCGCCGGTGTTCGGTCCGTGCGAGCGCCTTGACCTCGAACTTGAACTGGGCATGATCGTCGGGCCCGGCAACGCGCTGGGAGAGCCGGTGCCGATCGAGGCGGCGCACGAACAAATCGCGGGCTACTGCCTGCTCAACGATTGGTCGGCGCGCGATTTCCAGTTCTGGGAAATGGTGCCGCTCGGCCCCTTCCTCGGCAAGAATTTCAGCACCACGATTTCGCCCTGGATCGTGACGCCGGAAGCGCTGGCGCCGTTTCGCTGCGCCGCCATGGAGCGGCCCACCGGGGACCCGGCGCCACTGGCCTACCTGCACGACGCCTCCGACCAGCGCGCAGGCAGCATCGACATCCAGCTGGCGGTATGGCTGCGCACGGCGCGCATGCGCGAGGCCGGCGCCGAGGCGCAGCGCATCATCCGCTCGAACGCGCGTCACCTGTACTGGACGCCGGCGCAGATGGTGGCGCACCATACCAGCGGAGGATGCAACCTGATGCCGGGCGACCTGATCGGAAGCGGCACGATCTCGGGACCGGAGCGCGCAGAATTGAGCAGTTTGCTCGAGTTGACACGTGGCGGTGCCGAGCCGGTCGAACTCGCCAACGGCGAGCGGCGCAGCTGGCTCGAGGACGGGGACGAGATCACCTTCACCGCGCGCTGCGAACGCGATGGATTTGTCGGGATCGGCTTCGGATTCTGCAGCGGGCAGGTGACAGGCGATTGAACGGCCCGCAGGGCTTCACATTGCCCTTGTCGACGGCGGCTTTCTGGGCAGGCATGGGTCCGGCCGCCACTGTTCGGCTTGGCGCAGCGCGCCCGGGATTCTCAGTATCGCTGACGTATCTTATGGCTGTACGTTTATACAGTATCATGTCCACTATTGGCTTATTGACGAGAAGTGGCACGGGTACACAACGCGAAACGGGTACGGACTATACCGCCGTTCCCGTCGACTTTCCTCACCAAACAGACGCGACTTTCCTGAACCGCTGCCTGGACTGGAATGTATGCGAAGAATTGGCCTTGCACCTTGCCGGCGAGTGCGCCCGGCTCTTGGTTGAGGCAGACCGGTCCGTGCGGCCAGTGGACATCCTGTTGAAATCGTATCGCGTGGTCGAGTCCCTGGGCTGGGGCGACCCGCCCTTACTGAGAAGGGTGGTGCGGCGTGTTGCATCCTTGTTGAACTGGCCGGCGCCGGATATTGCACGACCGCTTTGAGCGCGGTGATCTGCAGCCTTGATCATGCCGTTGCCTAGAGCAGACCGACGTTAGCGGCACTTTACCGTAGTTACATTGTTTCGAATATCTTATATCCATGGTCACTCGAAAAGCCGCTGGTTAATGAAAGACCCGGCTGAGAACGCCTAAAAAATTCGCTCGTTGCTCTGCAGGCAACAGCGTTAGGGAAGGGACTTAGTCCACTGGTTTGCTTCATCCAAGCGAACCGATGTGGTGCTAAAGTGTGGTGCTGGGCTAACTCATTGATTCATAGAGGACGAAACGGCCTGCAAAGCCGTCTAGACGGGTTCGACTCCCGTCCTCGCCTCCATCCTATCTCCTCGCATACACCCAAGTTCTGATCCTGCTCAGGTACCTATCTGTCGTCGTTCGCGTCGCCCATGCGCTGAATCGATAAGCCGTTGGTTAGCCTGTCAGCCTGCTACGGTCTAGCGAACCGATTGGACTGCTCCCGCTTGGCCATGGGCCATTGTGATTTCTCACGTTTCGAATGGTGAGCTCCCGCGCATGTGCCGCTTCAGCTCCCGGGCCGTTACTCATTGTTAGCAACCGCACGAAATCTGCGCTCAGGGTTTCCGGAAAACGATCGCATGCTGGATCGGCAGCGATTCGATGCTGCGTTCCCACTTCAGGCCATGCGCCGTGGCTTCACGCCGTACCTGCGCCACGCTCATCTTATGCAGCGGCTTGATCGCGACTGCCGGATCTTCGGCCCGATATTCGACGAAGACCACGCGCCCACCCGGCTTCAAGGCGTTGACAATGCTGTCGAGGACCTCCGAGGGATAGGCGAGCTCGTGATAGACATCGACCATGATTGCCAAGTCGACGCTGTTTGGCGGCAGTTTGACGGTGGTTTCGCTGCCCAGTACCGAGACCACGTTGCGCACGCCGCGCTTTGCCATTTGGCTGTCGAGCATGCTGATCATTTCCGGTTGGACGTCAACTGCATACACACGTCCGTCAGGTCCGACCTGTTTCGCCAGCTGCCAGGTGTAGTAGCCGGTCCCGGCGCCGATGTCGGCCACTGTCATGCCGGGCGCCAGCGCCAGTTCGCGCAGAAGTAATTCCGGCCGCTCCTCGCGTGCGCGGCTTTCGCGCTCGAGCCATTGCGCGCCCTCCCAACCCATCACGCCGGCGATCTCGCGGCCCATGTAGCGCTTGCCGATGCCATCCGGGCTGGGTACGACGCGTTCATAGCGCGTATCGGCGGCCGCCGCCTGTGCCGCAGCATCGATATGAGCGGATGACAGCAGCGTAAGAGCCGACAGGCAGGCCAGCAGGATGGATAGGGTACGGCGGGAGGTGCGACAACTGCGCGAGCGGGTGCGGTGCATGATCGGTTTCCGTAAGAAGTCGCTACCTGCGATGGCGCCGGCAGGCATGCCGTGAATGGAAATGACCAGTGTAGCGGCGTTGGCTGCCGGACGTGCGTTGGCCACAGCAGAATTTCTTGCTTATGTTGCGTTGACTGAGGAGTTGCCGCGGATCGGATTGACTGCGTCCGACGCTGTCTGTCGTGACGGTTGCCGAGCTTTTCGCATTGGCAGCCTGTTATGCTGAATCGACCGGCCGGAATCTTCCAGGAGCAGACGTTAACCGGCAGGATAGACACCCATGGTTGTCATCGTCAAGCGCAACCTGGGCTTCTTCGTGACCTCGAACTCGCTGGCGGCCAACAACATCGTGCTGGGCACCTACCGCCCCATCACGGCGCCGGAAAGCCGCGAGTACCTGCTGCGCCAGGGTTTCGAAGAGGCCATCCACACCCACGCCTGTATGGTCGGACTATTAATCGACGTACTTCAAGCCGGCCTTGGCCAGCGGCTCGCGCATGCCGTACATGTCCAGGCCGAGGACGCCGGCGGCCAGCTTGGCGCGCTTTTCGCCTTCCAGGTCTTCGCGCTTGTGCGCCGCCGCGGCGACGCGTGCGGCCTCGAGCGCCGGGACCACGACCACGCCGTCGTCATCGGCTACCACCGCATCGCCCGGGTTGACCAGGACGCCGGCGCAGACCACCGGGATGTTGACCGAGCCGAGCGTCGCCTTGATCGTGCCCTTGGCGCTGATCGCGCGGCTCCACACCGGAAAACCCATCTCCTTGAGCACGCGCACGTCGCGCACGCCGGCGTCGATGATCAGCGCCCTGGCGCCGCGGGCGACGAAACTGGTGGCCAGCAGGTCGCCGAAAAAGCCGTCGGTGCACTCGGCGGTGAGCGCGGCCACGACCACGTCGCCCGGCTGGATCTGCTCGGCGGCCACGTGCAGCATCCAGTTGTCGCCCGGGTGCAGCAGCACTGTCACGGCAGTGCCGCCGACCATCGCGCCGGGGTAGATCGGACGCATGTAAGGCTTCATCAGGCCGACCCGGCCCATCGCCTCGTGCACGGTCGCAGCGCCAAAAGTGGCCAGCTGATCGACGGCCGCGCGGTCAGCGCGCTCGATGTTGCGCTTGACGATGCCGAGCTGGTTCATCAGGGGAGTGGTCATGGTCAGAGGCCTTTCTTGTTCAGGGCGGCGTCGAGGCGCGGATAGACCTTGCGTGCATTGCCTTCGAAAATCTGGAAGCGGTCTTCGTCGATCAAGGCTGCGGCCTGGATGTAGCGCCTGGTGTCGTCGTAGTAGTGGCCGGTCTCGGGGTCGATGCCGCGCACGGCGCCGATCATCTCCGAGGCGAACAGCACGTTCTTGGTCGGGATGACCTTGGCGAGCAGGTCGATGCCCGGCTGGTGGTAGACGCAGGTGTCGAAGAAGATGTTGTTCAGCAGGTGCTCCTCGAGCAGCGGCTTCTTCATCTCCTGCGCCAGGCCGCGGAAGCGACCCCAGTGGTAGGGCACGGCGCCGCCGCCGTGGGGGATCAGGAACTTCAGGGTCGGGAAATCCTTGAACAGGTCGCTGGTCAGGCACTGCATGAAGGCAGTGGTGTCGGCGTTCAGGTAGTGTGCACCGGTGGTGTGGAAGCATGGGTTGCAGCTGGTCGAGACGTGGATCATCGCCGGGATGTCGTACTCGACCATCTTCTCGTAGATCGGGTACCAGTGGCGATCGGACAGCGGGGGCGAGGTCCAGTGGCCGCCCGAGGGGTCCGGGTTCAGGTTGATGCCGACCATGCCGAACTCCTTGACGCAGCGTTCCAGTTCCGGAATGCAGGTGGCCGGGTCGACGCCAGGGGATTGCGGCAGCATGGCCGCACCGATGAAGTTGTCCGGGAACAGCTGGGACACGCGGTAACAGAGTTCGTTGCAAATCGCTGCCCAGGTGGCGCTCGTCTCGAAGTTGCCGATGTGGTGAGCCATGAAACTGGCGCGCGGCGAGAAGATGGTCAAGTCCGAGCCGCGCTCGCGCATCAGGCGCAGCTGGTTGGCTTCGATCGATTCGCGCAGCTCGTCGTCGCTGATCTTCAGGTCGGAGGCTTTCGGACCCAGTTCTGGCGTGTTCAGGTTGGCGACCTGGGCGTTGCGCCAGTTCTCCAGCGCTTTCGGGGCGGTCGTGTAGTGGCCGTGGCAGTCGATGACCAATGGTTGTCTCATGACGTGTTCCTTTTCTTTTTAGCGGGTGCCGAGCGCTGTCTCTTCCGGCCAGTACAGGCGCATCGGATTGTCGACCAGCAGCTTGCGTTGCAGCTCGGGCGTGGGCGCGATGTGCGGGATGATGTCGACCAGCAGGCCGTCGTCGGGCATGTGGTCCTTCAGGTTCGGATGCGGCCAGTCGGTGCCCCACAGGACGCGGTCCGGGAAGCGCTCGACGATGCGGCGGGCGAACGGGATCACGTCGCGGTAAGGCGCACGTTCGCCGTCGAGGGCCGCCGGACCCGTCACGCTCAGGCGCTCGGGACAGCTGACCTTGCTCCACACGTTGTCGTGTTGTTCCATGAACTTCAGGAACAGGCCGAACTCGGGACCGTCGATGTCCTTGTCGACGTTTGGCCGGCCCATGTGGTCGACCACGACCTTGGTAGGTAGCGCAGTGAAGAAGTCCCACAACTCGGCCAGGTCCTGCGCCTCGAAGTAGATCACTACGTGCCAGCCCAGTTTCGCGATGCGCCCGGCGATCTCCAGCAGTTCCTCCTTGGGCGTGAAGTCGACCAGGCGCTTGACGAAGTTGAAGCGCACGCCACGCACCCCGGCGACGTGCAGGGCGTGAAGCTCGTCGTCGGTGACGCTGCGGCGCACTGTGGCGACCCCGCGCGCGCGGCCGGCCGCAGCGCGGCAGGCGTCGACCAGGGCGCGGTTATCGGCGCCATGGCAGGTTGCCTGGACGATCACGTTGCGGGAGAAGCCGAGGAAGTCGCGCAGGGCGAACAGCTGCTCCTTGCTGGCGTCGCACGGCGTGTACTTGCGTTCCGGCGCATAAGGGAACTTGTCGTGGGGGCCGAACACATGGCAATGCGCGTCGACTGCGCCGGGAGGCAACACGAACTCGGGTTTGGTCGGGTTGGCATACCAGTCGAGCCAACCCGGCGTTTTCATTACGGTCGATTCGGTCACGCAGACTCCTGTGAAAATTAGACGTTGCCGGTCCAGAGCTCTTCGGAAACCAGCACTTCGCCGCGCATGATCGGGCGCGCGGTGCGTAGCAGGGCGGCGCGCACCACCTTTTGCGGACCGGCCGGATCGAGGCCCAGTTCGACGCTGAATTCTCCGGTCGGGTGCTCGACCGAAATGGTCTTGCTCGTGCCCGGTGGTACCTCGGCGTTGCCGTCGGCGACCGAGCCCTCGAGTACGCAGGCGGTGGCGACGGTTACCGCCGCCAGCACGCCGATCGCTTCGTGGCAAAGGTGCGGAATGAAACAACGCGTAGCGATGCTTCCGCCCGCACGCGGGGGCGCGATCAGGCACATCTTCGGGTAGCTCTTGCAGGCAACCTCGCCCAGGCCCATCAGGGGCCCGACGCTCAGGCGCAGCGCTTCGAGCCGGGCGCGCAGGCCTTCGTTGGCGTTCAGCTCGGCCACGCTTTCGTAGCCGGTCACGCCGAAATCGGCGGCTTTCACCAGCACCATCGGCATGCCGTTGTCGATCAGCGTGGCGTCGACTTCGAACTTCTGTGCGTCATGCTCGACCTGGATGCGGTCCAGCACATGACCGCTGGGCAGCAGCGACGGGCAGACCGAGCCGGCGGTGTCGAGGAAATTGATGCTGATCGGCGCGGCGGTGCCGGGGACGCCGTCGATGCGCGCGTCGCCCAGGTAGGAAAGGCGCCCGTTCGGGGTCTGGACCGTCACGTCGCATTGCATGCCGGTGTTCAGCGTGAGTACGCGCGCGGTGGTTGTGCCGGATGCGATCGGCAGCAGGCCGCGCTCGAGCGCGAAGGGCAGTACTGCGGCCAGCATGTTGCCGCAATTGGGCGTGGTATCGACCGTGTCATTGTCCGGCTGGAGCTGGGCGAACAGGAAATCAAGGTCAACGCCCGGGGTCGCGCTCCTGCGCACGATGCCGACCTTGCTGGTAAGCGGGTGGGCGCCTCCCAGGCCGTCGATCTGGCGCTTATCCGGTGAGCCCATCGCAGCCAGTAGCACGCGGTCGCGCAGCGCACGGTCGCTCGGCAGCTCGGACTCGAGAAAGAACGGGCCTCGCGAGGTGCCGCCGCGCATGAGCATGCAGGGTATCGGTCTCAGGTCAGAATTGCGTTGATGATTCATGGAGATTCTCGGTTGACGGATGCTGCCGATTGTGCCGAGGGGTGTGCACCTATACAATGGTCATATCCGACTAGCTCCTATGCGATTTTTGCATACCAGAATATGAACCTCGAACAGCTCGACGCTTTCGTTCACGTTGCCGAACTGAGCAGCTTCACGCGCGCCTCCGCTATCCTTGGCCGCACGCAGCCGGCGCTGAGCCGCTTGGTGCGCCAGCTCGAGGTGGACCTGCGCCAGAACCTGTTGCGCCGCAACGGGCGTGGCGTCGTGCTGACCGAAGCCGGCAAGGTACTGCTCGAGCACAGCAAGGGCATCCTGCATCAGGTCGACGGCGCAAGAAATGCGCTGAAAAATCTGCAGGGTACGCTCGACGGCAATTTCAAGGTCGGGCTGGCGCCAAGCGTGGCTCGGGTCGCCACGCTGGCCCTCGTACGCGGCTTCCAGGGGCAGTTCCCGCAGGCGAACATCAGCGTCTCGGAAGGGCTGTCGAGCTATCTGGCAGAATGGCTGGCGATGGGGCGCATCGACGCGGCAATTTTGTATGACACCGGCGAGACGCCGCTGGTGGACAAACGGATACTGTTCGGCGAAGAGATGTTCTTGATCAGCAAACCCGAGGCGAAGGTGCCGTCCACGATCGCATTGCGCGAGCTGCCGCAATACCCACTCATCATTCCAGGCCGGCTGCACGCGATCCGCACGCTGGTCGAAATGGTCGCGTCCGAACACAGCATTCATCTCAACATCGTGCTCGAGATCGATGCCGTACCCCCGATCCTCGACCTGGTCGATGAAGGCTACGGCCATGCGCTACTGCCACTGAACGCAATCCTGGCCGATGCGCGCCGGCGGCGCTTTCACTGCACGCGCATCACCGATCCCGCTTTGTCCGCGCGCATGGCACTCGCCACCAGTAACCAGCATCCGATGTCGCGGTTGGGGACGAAGGCAACGGCCATGCTGGAGAGCGTGATCCTTACCCAATACGCGGCGCGCCAGCAGAGCGCCGACGCTTACCTGGCCTGAACCGGGCTTGGCTTAGAAAGTGTGGCGGATGCCAAGCGCGTAGCTGTTGCCCTTGACCTTGCCTTCGATATGGTCGTACAGGTAAGTAAGGTACACGTCGGTGCGGCGCGACATGAAGTAGTCGTAACCCAGACCGGCGGTGTCGTGCGTGCCCACCACGGCCTTCGGATTGTCTTGCGTGGTATGGGCCCATGAGACCAGGATCGAGCCGCCTGCCGTGACCGGCACCGAAGTGCCCAGCTGCCAGGTGCGCGACCGGATGTTGGTGACGGCATTGTCGGTGGCCTGCGCCGAGGCGTACAGCTTGGCCCAGCCGGCATCGTAGGCCATGCCTGCCAGATAGGCTTCCTGTCCGGTCGATGGAGCGACCGCGGCGGTGCGTACGCGTTGTGCCGACAGTACGGCGGTCAACTTGTCGTGTACGTAGCGCAGATGGACGCCCGCATTGTTGACGCTGCTGTTGCCGGCCACCTCTCCGGGTGCGTAGACGATGGTCGTGCTCAGCCCGCCGACCGTCGGCGCGACATATTGGATGACGTTGTTCCACACAGTATCGCCGATCACGGTGTTGCTGAACGACGCCACGTAGCTTTGCACCACCAGCGGCGAGAACACCACCGACGAGCCGAACGGATTCACCATTTGCATCGATACGTAATACGGCGAGGTATGGCGTCCGATGGTCAGTTGGCCATAGCTGCCCGACAGGCCGACCCAGCCGCTACGCGAGAAGCCGGTCGGGTCAGTGGGACTGCGGCCGGCGCCACCGGTGTCGGGCTGGAAGAACTGCTCCAGCTGGAAAATGGCCTTGGTGCCGTCGCCCAGGTCCTCGCTGCCACGAATGCCCCACCAGGAAGTCGTCAGGCCGCCGGAGCCGACGACGGTCGTACGGTCGACGTTGTCGCTGCGCTTGATACTGCCGAAGTAGCTGCCGACCAGGCCGTAGACCTGGACGTTGGTCTGTGCCTGTGCCGAGGCTGCAGCACAGCAAAGGATGGTACCGCCTAGCGCGCAGGCAAAGGCGCGGCCTGCGGCCGTAGGGACAGGGCTGCTCATGGTGTCTCCTGATTATTATGAAGGCCCGGACTCTTGGTGCTCCGTAGCCAGAAGAGAGCAGGGCGCCTAGCCCTGCCCGTTGGCATTTATTCGCGGTTGAGAACGCGGTGCATCTGGTCGCTGTCCAGCGCGTTCTCCCACTTCGAGATCACGATGGTGGCGACGGCGTTGCCGATCAGGTTGGTCGGCGTCAGGCCCTCGGACAGCAGGCGGTGCACGCCGAGGATCAGGGCCACGCTTGCCACCGGGATGGTGCCGACCGTCGACAGCGTGGCGGCCAGTACGACGAAGGCGGCACCGGCCACGCCGGCCGCACCCTTGGAGGTCAACAGCAGCACGCCGAGCAGGATGATCTGCTGGGTGATGTCGAGCGGGGTATTGGTCGCTTGCGCGAGGAATACGGTCACGCTGGCCAGGTAGAGACAGGTCCCGTCCAGGTTGAACGAATACCCGGTGGGGATGATGAGGCCGACCACGCTGGACTTGCAGCCGAGCTGCTCCATCTTGATCAGCATGCGCGGCAGTACGCTTTCGGACGAAGTGGTGGCCAGGCAGACCAGGATTTCCTCGCGCAGGTAGCGCATCAGCTTGAACAGGCTGAAGCCGCACAGGCGCGAAATCGGACCGAGCACCGCGAAGATGAAGATCAGGCAGGTGACGTAGAAGCACAGCAGCAGGTTGCCCAGCGAGAGCAGGGCGCCGGCGCCGTATTTTCCCACCGTGAAGGCGATCGCCCCGAACGCGCCAAGTGGCGCCGCCCACATGACGATGGCGACCATGCCGAAAAAGACTTGCGACAGCGCTTCGAGCAGGTCGATCACCGGCTTGCCGGCGGCGCCGAAGCGCACCAGCGCAAACCCGAGCAGTACCGAGACCAACAGCACTTGCAGGATCTGGCCTTCCGCGAGCGAGCCGACCATGGTGGTCGGGATGATGTTCATCAGGAAGGGGATGATGCCGGCTTCATGGCCTTGCGCCACATAGCCTTTGATCGAATGCGTGTCCAGGTTGGAGGCGTTGACGTGCATGCCGGCGCCCGGTTGCCAGATGTTGACGACGACCAGGCCGATGACGAGGGCGATCGTGGTCATGACCTCGAAGTAAAGCAAGCCTTTGATGGCCACGCGCCCGACGCGCGCCATGTCGTCCATCTTGGCGATGCCCAGAACGACGGTGGAGAAGATGATCGGCGCAATCAACATCCGGATCAGCTTGATGAAGCCATCGCCGAGTGGCTGCAGCTTGGTGCCCAGGTCGGGGAAGAAGTGGCCGGTGAGGATGCCGAGCGCCATCGCGACCAGCACTTGAATCCATAACTGTTTATACCAGCGCCGCACCGTCGTGCGTTCGATCGCCTTGGCGTCCGTTGTACTGCTCAGCATCGTATGTCTCCTGTTTACCCGTCCTATAGCCGGGTTACCCCGAGCTCAGACAGTTTGTAAATGCGATTCTGTCACAGGGGAAAGAACGTGCGTCGTCTATACCTGACTACCTGATATGTGTGTTTTGAATATCCGACAGGGCGACCAATGAGATGCTGCGTTCGCAAATCACCAACCTGACTGGCGAAAGCGGTCGCGATCATACTGTTGCGCTCGACGCTCCTGGATGGACAGCTTGCAATGTTGAGTTCCTCCGTGCTCCGGTATGCTGGCCTTGTGATCAGCTTGAGGAGAGCAGTTTGTACACGGGATTTATGTTCGCGACCGGTATTGAGAACAGCATTCCCACCATCGGCGATGGGAAAATCCGTGTCGACGAGATGGCGAAATGCGGTCATTACAAGTATTGGCGTAAAGATTTCGACCTCGTGCAGGAACTCGGCATCCGCGTCCTGCGTTACGGGCCACCGCTGCACCTGACATGGCGTGGGCCGAATCGCTACGACTGGGCTTTCGCCGACGAGACCCTCGGCGATCTGCGCCGTCGAAACATGGTTGTTATCGTCGACTTATGCCATTTTGGTGTGCCCGACTGGATCGGCAACTTCCAGAACCCGGACTTTCCTGCGCTGTTCGCGGACTATGCTCGAGCCTTTGCCGAGCGTTTTCCTTGGGTACAGCTCTACACACCCGTTAACGAGATGTCGATTTGCGCGATCTTCTCGGCCTTGTATGGCTGGTGGAACGAACAAATGACTACCGATCGCGCATTCGTGACGGCGCTCAAGTACATCGTCAAGGCAAATATCGTTGCAATGCGCGAAATCCTGGAAGTTCGGCCGGATGCCCTGTTCGTGCAAAGCGAATCCAGCGAGTACTTTCACGCCGAGAGCCCTGAGGCCATTGGCATGGCCGAAATCAAAAACGCCACGCGATTTCTTTCGCTCGACCTCAACTATGGTCGCCGGGTCGATTCCCAGATGTACGAGTATCTGATGGACAACGGGATGACGCGCGAGGAGTACCATTTTTTCCTCGACAACAATCTCAAGCATCATTGCATTATGGGCAATGACTACTACCAAACTAATGAACATCACGTGAACGCGGACGGTGGCACATCTGCGTCCGGCGAGATATTCGGCTACGCCACGATCACCCAGCAGTACTTCGACCGCTACCGGCTTCCCGTGATGCATACGGAAACCAACTTGGCTCAGGGGCCGGCCGGCGATGAAGCCGTGCGCTGGCTGCGCAAGGAATGGGCAAATGTGCTCAGCATCCGCAACAGCGGCGTACCAGTGGTTGGTTTCACATGGTATTCACTGACGGATCAGGTCGACTGGGATACCGCTCTGCGCGAAAACAATGGCAGGGTCAATCCCCTTGGCTTGTTCGACCTGGACCGAAATATTCGTCCTGTTGGCGTAGCCTATCGCGACTTGATCCGCGCCTGGGGCAAGGTGCTGCCAACCCAGAGCGCGTGCTTGCAAGTGCCGATCGCGCTTCCGAACGACTACCCGGACACGGTGCCCATGGCGGCGCCGGCCGCAACCGATGGAGGCAGCGAAGCTGCCTCCGCCGCCGCACCCAAAAATACGGAGTAGGCCCATGATTCGGAAAATAAGGTCGCTATCGTCGCTGGTGCTGCAGGCGGCATCGGTCTCTCCATTGCTCGGCGGCTGCTTCGCGGCGGGACCAGCGCGTGGTGAAGACTGGATGCGCATACTCAACGTCGACCTCATCGAGCTCTTATTTCATCAAACAGGCGTTTTTGCGCATGAAGGAGGGCGGCGTGATTGTCAACATCGCTAGCGTGCATGCTATCGAAACCGAACCCATGGTGGCGCCGTATGCGGCTGCAAAAGCGGCGCTGCTCTGGTTGACGCGCTCGGCTGCAATAAAAGGCAAGCCCAAGGGTATCCGGGTAAATGCGATCCCGCAGGGCGCTATCGACACTCCAATGCTGTGGGATAACCCAAACGTGAAGGCCGGGATCGAGGTTATCGAAAAACGTGACGTCGGTGAGCCCGACGATATTGCAGACGTGGTTGCGTTCCTGGTGTGGAAACAGTCGCGGTTTGTTCAGGGTGCTTCAGTGCTGGTGGATGGTGGCAGGCTGGCGCGCATTTAACATCCCCGAAATCTTTTCAAATATTCCGGATGCCTGAGTCGGCAATGCGGCTGGCCAATTCAGTTCATCCCTGTTCGTAATTTATATTGGAGCCGGTCGGAGGCTGCCTGTCGAGACATCCACGACTTTTGCAGGTTACCAAGTTGCTGTGCCGGGTTCAACTGCGGAATCGTCCGCCATCACGATGTGATACCGTCTGGACTCTGTATCCTTCTAAGCAGCATTTCTATCTGTATTGATGCCGACCGAGAATGACGCTGGGTGCCGAGGACAACCACATTTCCCGCTGGGAGAAAAAGATTGGCTGAGCATTATGATCTGATCGTTATTGGTAGTGGTCCGGGCGGCGCTTCGCTCGCACATGCGCTAGCGCCGACCGGTAAGCGCATCTTGATCCTCGAACGCGGCGATTACCTGCCGCGCGAAGAGGCGAACTGGAGTTCCCAGGCCGTCTTCGTCGAACGCAAGTATCAGGTCAACGAGACCTGGACAAACGTCGAGGGCAAGGTCTTTAGTCCGCAGCTGCATTATTGCGTCGGCGGCAATTCCAAGGTGTACGGTGCTGCGTTGTTAAGGCTGCGCGAACGCGATTTCGAGGAAGTCATCCATGCCGGCGGCGTCTCGCCTGCCTGGCCGCTGAAGTATGCCGATTTCGCGCCGTATTACGATGCGGCCGAGGCACTGTTCCACGTTCATGGCCAGCGCGGCGAGGATCCGCTCGATCCGCCAAGTGCTGTGCCCTATCCCTATGCAGCGGTCAAGCATGAACCGCACGTGGCCGAGTTTTGCGACAAGCTGACCGGCATCGGATTGAAGCCATTTCATCTGCCACTGGGAATCCTGCTTGACCAGAAAGAAGATGGTTTTGCGACCCCCACCAGTACCTGCATAAGGTGCTCCAAATTCGATGGTTTTCCATGTCTTTTGAATGGCAAGGCCGACGCCCAGGTCGTCTGCATCGATCCAATGCTGGCGCGTCACAAAAACGTTACGCTGCTGACGAATGCCTACGCCACCAGACTTGGCACTGATGCGAGCGGGCGACGTGTCGACGCCGTTCATGTAGAGCGCAAGGGGCAGCAGGAAATTTATAGCGCCGATGTGGTCGTGGTCGCGTGCGGCGCGCTGTCTTCCGCGCTGCTGCTCCTGCGTTCGGCCAGCCCGCAGCATCCGAATGGACTCGCCAACGGCTCCGACCAGATCGGCCGCAATTACCTGCGCCATGAAATGAGCGCCGTGATGGCAGTGACGCGCCACCCCAACGACACCGTATTCCAGAAGACCATGGCCTTGAGCGACTTTTATTTTGGGAGCGACGACTGGGAGTACCCGCTCGGCATGATCCAGATGAACGCGGGCATCGACGCCGACCAGGTCAAGGGCGAGGCCGTACCGGAGTGGCTGGAGTGGCTGCCCGACATGCCATTTGCCGAGATCGCGCGCCATTCCATGAATTTCTGGCTGCAGGCCGAAGACCTGCCGCGCCCCGACAACCGCGTCTACTACAAGGACGGCAAGGTCCATCTGGACTACGTGAAAACCAATCCCGAGGCGCTCAAGCGACTGAAACGCAAGCTCGAGGAAACCCTGTCGGCGATCGGCCAGCCCGCCGTCTTGCTGGAGCGCACGCTGTACCTGAGCAAGGACATCCCGCTATCCGGCACGGCGCACCAGGCCGGGACTTGCCGCTTCGGCAGCGACCCGGCGACCTCGGTCCTGAACCTCGAATGCCGCGCCCACGAGGTCGACAACCTGTATGTGACCGACGCCAGCTTTTTCCCCTCGATTGGCGCAGTGAACCCGACGTTGACGATCATTGCCAATGCACTGCGGGTCGCTGACATCATCCGGGAGCGCATGTGACGGCGGCGGCTGGAGTTGCACTCGTCGCGCGCTTGATGCTGGTGGCGCTGTTCATGCCATCCAGCGTCATTGACAAGACGTTTGGCTTTGACCATGCAGTGCGGCAGGCGCAGGAGGTCTTCAAGCCGCGAGTGCTGGGAGTTGGCGCTATCCTGGTCGGGCTTATCGTCGAATTGGGCTGTTCGCTTGGCGTCCTGACCGGCGTGGCCGACCGTGCCTGTGCGTTCGTCATCGCCGGCTTTTGCATGTTGACGGCCATTCTCTACAAGCGCTTCTGGGCGCAGGGCGATTTCTGGGCCGATCCCGATGGCCACGGCCGTACCTTGTTTTGGGATTTCATGAAGAATCTGTCGCTTGCCGGCGCCTTCCTGCTGATCGTGGTCGGCACCGATGGCAGCGGACTCGCGCCGTTTCTCCATTCGCCGCTGGCTTCCAGCCAACCTTACCGGTCACATTCATGAGCAATCAAACTTCCAATCCCGGTCCCAAGCCTTCCGTAAGTTATTCGCACCTGTATGTCGATGAACAGGGTGTAAGCCATCAAACGCGTTGTGCGCTGACCAATTACAGCCTGAAGGGCATCGGTTCCTCGGCCCCGCAGTGGATCAATGCATTGGCGCGTGGCGAGGCGACCGTCGTCTTTACCGTGCAACCGGCCGGCTGGGTCGGCGAGTGGCATGAGAATCCGGCCCCGCAATGGATCGTCGTGCTGTCCGGTCGCTGGTGGGTCGAAAGTATGGACGGCACTCGCGTCGAACAGGGACCCGGTGAATTCTCGTTCGGCGAGGACCAGGGTTGCGTCGACACTGGCGGCAAGAAAGGCCACCGCTCCGGCACCGTCGGCGACGAACCGTGTTGCCTGATGACGGTGCAGTGTCATGTGCCTCCCGAGCGTGTGCCATGTCATCTGACCTGAAGTTTGGCGCCATCGCCGGTTTTCGGCTGGTCACCGCGGACCTGACTCGCCTCGCTGCGTTTTACCGCGCAATCGGTTTCGACATCGGCGACCCCATGCCGATATCTACGGCCGAAATGGCGCTGCTGGGCATCTCCGGCACCGGCATGCGCATTGAAATGTCGCTCGGCACCAGCCGCGTCGACCTGGATTGCTACGCCCTGTCCGGACGTCCGTACCCGACTGAGCGGAGCGCGTCAGACCGGATCTTCCAGCATTTCGCACTCGTCACCGACGACGCGCACATGGCGTGGAATCGTGCCCGCGACGCCGGCGCCACGCCGATCAGCCGGGAGCGGCCGGTCACGCTTCCGCAGTCCTCTGGAGGCGTCACCGCGGTCAAGCTGCGCGACCCTGAAGGTCATCCGCTCGAGTTCACGCAATTTCCGCGTGGTGCCAATCCGGACTGGCGAGGGAGCGGCATCCTGGGAATCGACCATAGTGCCATCGCGGTGCGCGACCTGGCCGCCAGCCGTCGCTTCTACAGCCATCATGGCATGGTCGAAGGCGAACCGATGCTCAACCAGGGCCCAACCCAGGTAGTGCTCGATGGCATCGACGGTATCGTGGTCGACATCGTGCCGATGCAGCCGGCGACAGCGCCACCGCATATCGAACTGCTGGGATATCGCGACCGCGTCAGCGATACCGGGCAATTGGCGGTCAATGACATTGCCGCCACCCGCATCGTCTGGCGCTCGGCGCATGACGCGCTGATGCGCGACCCGGACGGCCACTTTCACCAGTTCAGCCGAGCAGATCGATTGAGAACAGAAACTCTTTCGCGGTGATGAACAAGCGGCGCCCGTCCGTTCCACCGAACGTGCAGTTCGCGACCGAGGTCGGGGTCGGAATGAAGCCCAGTTTGCAGCGATCGGGCGACCAGATGTGGATGCCGTCACTGGCGCTGGTCCAGACCCAGCCCCGCCTGTCGACCGCAAAACCGTCGGGCGCACCGTGATCGGTGTGACAGAAGAAGCGTCGGTTGGAGAGCGCGCCGTCCTGCGCGACATCGAAGGCGACAATCTCGTGCTTGGCGCCGGCGCGCTGACCGGGCACATCGCCCAGCGAGAGCGACGTATCGGAGACATACAGCGTTGCGCCGTCGTTGGACACCGCGATGCCGTTCGGTTGCTCGAAATCAGCCATACGTCGCAGATCGCCGCTCTGCGGGTCGAAGCGGTAGACGCTGCAGTGGTCCAGTTCCGGTTCGGCCAGAGCACCCTGGTTCGGCATGAGGATGCCGAACCAGGGGTCGGTAAACCAGATCGCGCCGTCGGGTGCTACCGCAACGTCGTTCGGAGAGTTGAGCCGTTTGCCCTGGTAGTGGGTGACGATCGGCTCGGGCAGATTGTCGTAGTCGCCGCCGCGGCTGATGCAGCGCCGACCGTGTTCGCAGTGAACGAGGGTACCGTCAGCCTGCACGGCGTTGCCATTCATGAACCAGGTGCCATCGATCAACACTTCGACATGCCCGTCCGGATACCAGCCCAGCAAGCGGCGGTTGGGCACGTCCGACCATACCAGGCGCCGCTGCGAATCTTGCCAGGCCGGCCCCTCTGCATGTACCGTTCCCTGATAAAGGACGATGAGCTGGGCATTCGGCGACAGTACATCAGCCAGCCGCACGTCATCGATCTGGACGCTGTCGAAACCGTCCATGGGCCGGGGTGGGGCGGCAGCACGGAGTAGCCGCGTTGGAAGCAAGTCGTTGAAATCATTTGGCATCTTGTTTTCCTAGAGGGATCGATCCCGCGAACATTTACCGAAGACTAATCGAAGCAACGTTGACCCCCATGCCGGTTTGCGTCTGTGCGGCATCGCTCAGACGCGCAGCGACGAGATCCCAAGACGCCAGAACCCCAGCCTTCGACCTGATCAACGTCGGCATTGACCAGGTGTGCTGTCGCTGACCGATCACGGCACCGACAAGCGCGCTATATTCGCCAACAAGGAAGCGTACCGGTAAAGCATATCGCCGGCATGAAAAAAAGCCCTCGCACCGCTACCGGCGCGAGGGCTTTTTGTTTGTCGTCGGCAGACGACGGGCGGCCGCTTACTGGACGGCGCTCGAGTAGTAGCAGAGCTTGACCGAACGCGGCGCCGGATCCGCGCCGAATGCGGCCACGGTGCAGGCGATCGAACGGGTTGCCGTCTTGGTCACGTAGACACCATTGACGCCGAAACGGACCTGGCGCGTGCCGCTGAAGTTGCAGGTGCCGCCCTGGATGGCGCATGCGCTCCAGGTGACCGGGGCCGGCGCCGGGGTAGGCGTCGGGGTCGGGGTCGGGGTAGGCGTTGGCGTCGGGGTAGGCGTCGGGGTAGGCGTCGGCGTCGGCGTCGGCGTGGTCGTCGTCACGGCTTCGTACGCGCCGATGTCGAGTGCGCCCGTTACCGTACGGGTCTGGCTCGACGCGACGTGCACGTACTGCGCGGCCGGGGCCAGCGCAAAGCCGCTGGCCGAATTGCCCGGCGCCGAACCGGCGTCGATCACTTGCGCGTTCGCGGTCGGGTGCAGGTCGTAGTTCGCACGGCTCACGAAGCCCGGGGCCGCGTTGGCGTAGTTGGTCTTGAGGACCGCCGTGCCCTGGTTGGTGATGCTGCCGACACCGGCGAAGATGTTGTTCTGGATCAGCGCCGCCTTGCTCACGCCCGAACCGATCATCACGAAGGTGCCGCCCGAACCGTAGTCGTTCAGGAAGGTATTGTTGACCACGTACAGATCCTGGGCCGGATTGCTCGCGCCTTCCTCGCCGTAGGCGACGATGTTCGGATTCTGGTTGGCCGACGGCTGCTCGATCACGTTGCCGATGATGTACGAGGTACCGGCGTTCGGCAGGTCGATCTCGTAGCTCGGCTGGCCCAGGCCGCTGCTGGAGAAGCGGTTATACACGATCGTGTTGGTGATCGCGCGCGACTTCAGGTTGTGGCCGACGTTGGCGTCGTGCGAGTAGTTGTAACGGAAGGTCAGGCTGCGGTTGTTGCCGATGTACAGGTTGTGCGACTGGCCATCGCCGTTGCCGTTGTGGCTGAACTCGGTGGTCTCGATCAGGATGTCGCTCGAGGTGTTCGGGTTCGACAGGATGCCGTTCTCGTTGTCGTGCAGGTACGAGCCACGCAGCGTGAAGCCGGTGCCTTCCAGGCGCAGCGCGGCGCCGTTGCGGTCGCTCACGCGCGCGCCCAGCATCTCGACGTTTTCGACGGTGACGTTGTTGCCGTCGACCACCCAGGTGCCTTTGCCCATGGCAGCTGCGCCATTGGCGTTGATGACCGGACGGCCGTTGACGCCGCGGATGGTCAGGTTGTTGCGGTAGATGCCGCAGACGTCGCCGCTGTAGGTGTTGCCGCCGGCGATTTCGACGGTGTCGCCGTCCTGGGCGGCATTGAAGGCGGCGCACGGGGTGGAATAGGTCTTGCCTGGGCCGACCGAACGGGTGGTGGCGGCGGAAGCGGTACCGACGGCGGCGAACGAAATCAACATTGCGGCGGCCAGGGGCGAGATAGAAAGGGAAGTGATGGTCGTTGCAGCGTTGAGCAGCTTTTGCATGAGATGTCCTCGTTAGCTGGATTTCCTGCCAGCAGTTATGCCTGCTGGAAAGTTCGCAGCTTACGAGATTACGGACGGGAATGGTGTTACAAAGTGTAACCTAGAGTCGGTATGAAAATGTAAAGCGTACACGAAATACTGCTGAGTTAGTCGCAGTATCGGACTTGACGTCACAGATACTCGAGGTTGCCATCGACACTGATGACCTGGCCGGACAGGTTGCGCGCGGCAGGCGAACAAAGAAACAGCGCCATGGCCGCGACGTCGTCCGCGCTGACCATGCGCCGCAATGAAATCTTGTCCAGGTACTGCTGGCGCATGGCATCGACGCCGATGCCGGTGGTCGCGGCGCGCGCGGCGATCACGTTGTTCATCCGTTCACCCTCGACCGCGCCCGGCAGGATCGCATTGATGCGCACGCCCTGGGGCCCGAGCTCGATGGCCAGCGACTTGGTCAGGCCGACCACCGCCCATTTGCTCGCCGCATACGGGGTGCGGAACGCATACCCGAGGCGCCCGGCCACTGAACTCATGGAAATGATGCAGGGGTTGGCGGCGGACGCCTTAAGCAGCGGCACGGCGCGGCGCGCAAAGTAATATTGACTGTTGATGTTGACCGCCAGCGTGCGTTCCCAGCTCGTGCCGTCGATATCCTCGATGGCGCCGGTGGGGCCGGCGATGCCGGCGTTGTTGATCAACACGTCCAGGCCGCCGAGGTGGCTGCGCACGTCATCGAACACGGCGTCCACTTCGGCTTCAATCGAGGCATCGGCGATGCTGCCGGTGATCCCGCGCGCTTCCGCCATCAGCTTGTCCAGCGCGCTGCGGTCGACGTCGCACACGTGGACGCGCGCGCCGGCGGCATGGAAGGCGCGCGCCATGGCGGCGCCGATGCCGTTGGCCCCGGCGGTCACCAGCAAACGCAGGTTGGGAAGAAGAAAGAGCGCCATCAATCGCTGAATCACCGACGACCGGATTTGCGTGGTGCTCGGACCTCATTGGCGACCGGAGGCTGGCAGGGACAGTCGCCAACGAGCGCTTCCAGTTGAAATTCTGAACCGGCCCTCTGCAGCCACGCTCGACACTTATGCCATAATTTAGACCTCGACAACTCCCGTCCTCGGATTCGCGAGCGAGGGCGTAACCTGGGCAGGTCCATGAGTAACATGAAAGCGTCCATGCAGGTGTTGGAGTTATTTCCGACGCCGGTTTTCATTTTGCAGACCCAAGGCGTAGACAACAAGGAACTGGCGCGCCAGATCCATGCGATTCGCGACCAGGAAGTCGCGGCCGGCATCGCCGACAAGACTGGCCTGTCGAACCATGGCGGCTTCCGTAGCTATGATCTGTTGCGGCTCCCGGGGTTTGAACAGCTCAAGCAACTCGTGCTGGGGGTGCTCAACGAACGCATGGTCAAAGGCGCATGGTTTGCGGAGCCGGAGGTCACGGAAGCGCAATTCAGCGCCATGTGGGGTGTTATCAATGGCAAAGGGCACGCCAATGGCCCCCACAATCATCCGGGGAGCTGGATCAGCGGCGTGTATTACCCGCAAGTGCCGGCCGCGAAAGAATGTGCCGGTTCGCTCGGCTTTCGTGATCCGATCCTCGCGCGCACCTTTACCCGCAGCTTTTACCGCAATGTGCAGGCCGAGGCGGTATCGGTGCTGCCCGAAGTGGGCAAGCTGGTCATGTTTCCAAGCTGGGTCGAACATCACGTCGGCCCCAACCTGACCGATGAGGATCGCATCGCCATCGCGTTTAACATCGACCATGCGAAAGCACGCTAGTTTCTAGACGCCGCGCTTCAACGGGCGTTCAGGCGCACCCCGAAGAAGGCGTTGACGGTCAGCCGCCCTTGTTCCGGATCGGCGCTGAGCAGCTCCGGATGGCGGATGTCGCCGCTGTGGTAGATCGTGCCATCGTAGAACACCGCGCGGTTGAATGCCGCCGGGGCGGTCGCCAGCTTTTCAAAATACGCGTTGGTCCGGGTCGGATAGGCGGGGGCGCTGTCGATCAAGATGGAGAATGCGTCACGGTCCATGTGCTGCGCGCGCGCCATCATGGCAAATAATGTCGCGTGGTCGACCCGCGGTCGAAAAAAACTCGTGCCACCCAGCCGTTCATCCTCGAACAAATACAGGACCATGGCGAAATTGCCTTCGCCCGGTTGGAACGGGCCGCCATCGACATGCGGAATTCTCTGGAATGGTTCCAGATTTTCCGGCTTGCGCGTCACCATCGACATCCTGCACAAGGTGCTGCGGGTGCGCCGCGCGCCAAGCTGGCCCCGGATATATTGTGAAAAGAACGCTTCGAAGGCGCCGTGCGCGGCTTGGGGCAGCCGCAATTCCGGCCCAGGATAGTAGTGAGAATCTTCCTGCGAAAAATCGGCGCGCCGCGCGACGGCATGGGCGACGAATTGCATGGGGTCGCGCAGGATATTGTCGACGACCACATAAGAACGACCGTCGCCCAGCGCGACTCGCTTGATCGAGGGATTGGGATTGAACATAAGGCGTTTTGGACAAGAAGGTTAAGTCGGCCGCGGCGCGCGGCAGAACCGCTGGATGTAAGCTTGGTGCGGCGGCAACTGCTGGACCGTCCTTTCGATTTTCTGGCGAATCGAGTTGAGGAACTGCGACAGCTCGGCGTCGCCCATCAGGTCGGCCGACTGGTGATGCTGCTCGGGCGTCAATCCCTGGCCCAGCATCACTTGCAGCCAGGACGATTCGGTGAACAACTCACCCTCGGTGCGGAACACCCGTCCGGTTTCGCGGAACAGGTCGATACGGTGTTGCAGCGATGCCGGCACCTCCATGTTCCTGGCAGCGTCCCAGTAGGGGGTATCGGCGCGCCTGGTCACTTTGTAGTGCAGGATAAGAAAATCGCGGATGTGGACGATCTCGCTTCGCGCCTGGGTGTTGAACTCGTCGATGTCGGAGCGGCGGATGCCGTTGGACGGGAACAGTTGCATCAAACGGATCAGATTGCGCTGGATCAAGTGGATGCTGGTCGACTCGATCGGTTCCAGAAAGCCACCCGACAGGCCGATGGCGACGACGTTGCCTTTCCATGATTGCTTGCGCTGGCCCGGCTTGAACTTGATCACGCGCGGCTGCGTGAGTGGCTCGCCTTGCAGATTGCCGAGCAAGATCTGCATGGCTTCCTCGCCGTCCATGTGCTTGCTGGAGAACACGTGGCCATTACCGACCCGGTGCTGCAGCGGGATCCGCCACTGCCAGCCGGCGCCGTGCGCAATCGCGCGCGTCATGGGCACGGGTTCGCCCATCAATTCGGTCTGCACCGCAATGGCGGTATCGTTGAACAGCCATTGCGACCAGTCCTCGTATTCCACACCCATGGTCTGCCCCAGCAACAGCGAGCGAAAGCCGGTGCAGTCGACGAACAAATCGCCTTCGACGACGGCGCCGTGATCGAGCTTGAGCCCGGTCACGTGGCCGCTGGCGGCGTCAAGCATCACCTCGCCGATCTTGCCTTCGATCCGCGTGACGCCGAAGCCTTCGCTGAACTTGCGCAGGAACCTGGCATACAAGGTCGCGTCGAGATGGTAAGCGTAATTCATGACGTCGTTCGGCAGATGCGCGAAGCGGCCAAGCTGGGCCGACCTCAATTCCAGGCAATAGTCGCCGAAGTCGCCGGCCAGGCCGCGCTCGCGGCCCTTGAGCCAGAAATGCTGGAAGCCGGCGGTCCAGTGGTCGATGCCGGTCAAGCCGAACGAGTGGATATAGTCCTCGCCGGGCGCGCGCCAGTTCTCGAAACTGATGCCCAACTTGAAGGTCGCCTGGGTCGCCCGCATGAAGTCGGCTTCGTTCAGTTCCAGTAGCTGGTGAAACCGGATCAAGCTGGGAATGGTCGCTTCGCCCACCCCGACGCTACCGATCTCGTCGGATTCGACCAGGGTGATGTCCAGCGTCTTGCCCAGGATCTTGGAAATGACCGCGGCGGCCATCCAGCCGGCCGTGCCGCCGCCGGCGATGACGACGCGCCGCACCGGCTGCCTGCCGATTGTTTCCTGGTTGCTTTTTTGCATCGGGTGTCTCCTGCTAGCGTTTGAGTTTCTGGATGATGGCTGCGCGCATGGACCGCGCCTTGTCGAGATCGAGCGCACCGAGGACCCCACGCGCATGTTCCGGAACATGCGCCGCTTCTCTACCGTCCGCTTCAAATATGTAGTGACGGAAAACCTCCTGCCATGCCAGGCGCTGGGCCGGCGGTAGTTCGCGCAGCGTCAGGATGGCGTGCATCAGCGTGTTGATCGGGGCATCCATATAGCCTGGCGATTGACGCCACCAGTAGTTGATCAGGACGTTGAAACTGTCGAGCCCTTCGACATGGTGCCACCACATGCTGGGCATGAAGATGGCGTCGCCCGGCAGCAATTCGGCCACCTGCGCCTGTTCCATGGCCTCGGCAAACCTGGGAAATTTCACCAGGTCCGGCTGATGAAAGTCGACCAGGCTGATGGGCTGATTGGCCGGCGTGAATTCGAGCGGCCCGATGTACAGATTGCTCAACTGCTCAGGAGGAAACAAGGTGAATCGCCGACGCCCGGCGGCCACGCAGGCCACGTTATCGGGCAGGTCCTGGTGTGCAGGAATGCGCGAACGGTTGCCGGTCCACACGCTGACGAGCGGATCGCGATCGCCCAGGTCGAGATCGTTTTCGTCACGGAATCCAGGCAGGCAGGTGTCCACTGTTGTCGAGCCGACATAAAAAGTCGGTGGGCAGGGATCATCGAGGTGTTCGAGCACGCGATCGAGGACCGCGTCGAGCGTGGCGTTGACGGCGTCGAAGTTGAACCCGCTGATGTCGTCGTTATAAAAATAGCGCCCCGCGATGCCGGGTGGACCGATCAGTGCGCGGACCACCTCGCCCTGGTAGAAGCGGCGCAGATAGGCGATGCCCTCGCGCTGCGAGCGCAGGCCAGCCTTGACCAGCGGCCAGCTTGCGACCAGGCCGCGCAGCACCAGCGGCTCGGTCGCGGTGAGGATGGCGTCAGTCAGCGCGGCAGGCGTCGCGCCGCTGATCTCGCGCATCGGCTTAGCCATCGATCGCAAGGCGCTGGTTTTTGCGCTCGATGAGCTCGCGCAGCTGGACGAGCGATGCGGCCATCAGGTGTGCCGCCATCAGGTAGCCGTGCCGATGCAGACGCGCCAGCGCCGCAGCGTCGAGCGCGGCGAGCTTTTCCTCGTTGATCGTCGCAAAACCAAGCAGCTGGTTTTGCGAGCCGTTGTTCAGTTCGATATCGAGCGTGAACGGCTCGATCAGGTCATGTTCGAGCAGCGCGGCGACAAAGCCGGCGTTACTCTGCAGCCCCTGGTGCAAGGCCAGCAGCAGGCTGTTGACCTGTTCCAGCAGCTCACTCTGGCCGCCATATTCGAGAAACAGCGAATGGCCAATGGTCGTGCTGACTTTTGGATGATCGAGGTCGACATGTACCAGCAGATCGTCGCCGTACAGTCCCATCGAGAAGGGCTGGCGCGCCACGGCTATCGGCACGTAGAGCGCATCCCACGCATCGGCGCTGGCGAACAGGTTTTCGCCCTCGACAAAGCCGAACAGTGCCACCGGTTCGTAGCGCTGTTCGTTGCCGGTCTCGCGCAACACAATCGGATAGTGGGCCAGCACGTTGCGAAACTCGGCCGGGAAGGTCGGGCAGATCGTCTCGCCGTCACCGAACCGGATGCCGCGGCCAAGCATGATTTTCAGGTCTTTGTGTTCGACGTTGTTTAACAAAACGCGGTGGGTCATTGCTTGTCTCTTCGTTTGAATTTCATTGACTACCTGATTGGCATTGCGCCGACGCCCACCGGAGCCACACGAATGGTCCATCATGGTCAGTCCTTATAGCGATTCAGTGTAGCAAGGAAAAAGCAGGCCGTGATCGCCACCACGGCCTGCTTCAGGACCTGCTCACAGTCCGAATGCCGGCTTCAGCAATCAGAACGTGTAACGTGCGCCCACCATGTAACGCGGGCCGGTCTGGGTTGCGTTCAGGAAGTGGCCCCTGGTCCGGCCGTACTGATGTTGCGTCGCATTGGTCAGGTTGATCCCTTCGAACACCAGGTTCAGGTTCCTGGTAAAGGCGTAGCCCACGCTCAGGTCGGTCTGACCATACGCACCGGTGTACACCGGATCCAGGTGGCCGCCGCCGTCGGTCTTGGACGCCAGGAACGCGTCGCGCCAGTTGTAGGCGAGTCGCACCGTCCAACCGAAGTTTTCATAGATACCCACCAGGTTGGCCGAATTGCTCAGACCCAGGATTGCGAACTGATCGGTGGTCTGGTCGTTCTTGTATTTCAGCGGCGAAGTCACGTAGGTGTAGTTCGCCTGAACGCCAAAGCCCGACTCGCCGAACATATGCTGAACGTTCAACTCGGCGCCATGCAAGCTGGCCGGTTGCGAGTTCACGAAGCTGGACGTCCTGAACTGCATCAGCGGGTCGCTTGCGATGCCCGTGATCGTACCCGTGGCATTGCCGACCGAGTTCACGCCGGTCTTGGTGACGCCAGGCTGGCCGTTGTAGTTGTTGAGGATGTAGTTACGGATGCAATTGGTGTCGGCAACGGTGCAACCGCCATTCGCGAGGGCGGCTTTATAGTACCCGCCGCCGATCGGGGTATGGATGCCGTACTGGTTTTCGAGGATCTGGTTCTGGGCAGTGTAGTCAGTCAATTTTTTGTTGAATAGACCCAGCGAGGCGACGCTGTGCTTGGTGAAGTACCACTCGAAGGACAGGTCCAGGTTCTTCGACTTCACCGGTTTCAGGTTCGGATTGCCCGTCGAAGCCGTACCGCCCAGATAGTAGTCGGAACCGGTGCCGATGGTCAGGCCGCCCTGCAGCTCGTTATAACGGGCGCGGCTGATGGTGGTGCCGGCGCCGGCGCGCACCTTGAAGTCCGGGGTCACGTCGAAGTCGAGATTCAGGTTTGGCAACACGTTGCTGTAGGAGCCATGCGTGGTCGAGTAGGCGGTACCGGCAAAGGTCAGCGGCAGCTCATTCTGCGCAGTCCAGGTCACGCCCGTCGCCGGGAGCACCTGGGCCACTGAAGTGATATCGGTTTTTTCAAAGTGCAGGCCGACCGAGGTGTGGACCGGAATGGCAAACTCCCAGTCCTGGCTCAAGGCCACGTAGGCCGTCTTGGTTTTTTCCTCCAGGCGCTGATCGCTGTCGGTCGTGGCGAAATTCGGCAGGAAGTCGGCTTGCGTCTTCGGGCCGTCGTTCGAGACATAGCCGGGCTTGGTCGCGGCGCTGGCGGTTGCTGTGCGCAGCGCGCCGAAATCGGCCGTGTAGAAGTCCCTGAACATGCCCGCCGCGCCGTTGCCACCGAACTGGTCGAAGTAGCTGGCCGTGTCACTCTTCGAGAACAGGCTGGCGGGATAGTCATTCTTGTTGGTCAAGCCCGACCATCCATTGTTCCCCACGAGCGATTGGGTCGAACGGTTTTTCACGTCGGTCATGCCCACACCGAAGTTCAGGTTCGACGCCTCGGCTACCTTCCACTCGCCGCTCAACTGCAACTGCTTGACGGTCGATTTGACGTAGGTGTTGTAGAACTGCGAACCGGTTGCCTGGAGAGGCTCGCCGGCCACGTTGGCGCCGTCGATGCCCAGGATCGGCAGCTCGTGGGTGAAGTCGATCGAGGTTCTGCCGCGGCTGAAGCTGGCGTTGCTCAGCTGATTGCTGCTGCCCCATGGGCTGTCGGCTTTCGATTCGGCGCTCGACGAGTGCGCGTCGAGCGTGAACTTCAGGCCGGACTGCGGTTTCCAGACCGTGTTGAAGCCGACCGAATTCAGGGTGTTCCTGGTGGCATAGTCGGCCGAGATGACCGAGATATCCTGCGGCGCGTTGTACACTTCCGAGTAAGTCAACGGCGCCTGGTTACTGCCGCCCGGCCAGGTGCTGGTCGAGGTCGGGGTTTGGGCAAACCAGACGCTCATCTCGGCGCGGCGGGTGTGCAGCTTGTTCTGCGCGTAGGTGTAGTCGAGGGTCGAGGTCAGTTCCTTGATCGGGCGGAATTGCAGCACGGCCTGGCCATTGATACGCTCGCGCTCGAGACCGTTCACTTGGTAACCAAAGTTTTGCGGGCGCTCATACAGATCGTTCGGACCTGGACGATTCGTCACGCTGCCGACCGGGGCGCCAGGCTGGGGCAAGGTCGAGCCGTCGATGACGTCCGAGCCTTTGTAGGGTCCGATCCAGCCATTGGCGATCTGGGCGCGATTCAAGCCCGAGTCACGCTTCGAGTAGCTGGCGTTGCCCCCGAAACCCCACATGCCATCCTGACTGACGGTGCTGAAGATACCGGAAACTTCAGGCGTCACTCGCTTACCCTTGAGCAAGTCCGGCAGGTTCTGGCTCGACTGGTCCACTACGCCCTTGACGCCAACGCTCGCCACGGTGCCCTTTTGGTCGAAAGGACGTGCCGTCATGATGTTGACCGTGGCGCCGATGCCGCCTGACGGATCCTGGGCGCGGCTGGTCTTGTAGACCTGGAGCTGCGAAATGGCTTCCGACGCGAGGTTATCGAATGAGAACGAACGGCCGTTCGCGTCGTTCAGGTCGGCCGTCGGCATTTGACGGCCGTTCAACAGCACCAGGTTGAAGTCAGGGCCCATGCCGCGCACCGTGATCTTCTGGCCCTCGCCATTTTGACGGTCGATCGACACGCCGGTGATGCGCTGCAGCGACTCGGCCAGGTTCGTGTCCGGGAATTTGCCGATGTCTTCAGCGACGATACCGTCGACGATACCGTCGGAGTTCTTCTTCAGGTTCAGCGTCGACTGCATGCTGGCACGGATACCCGTCACGACCACCGTGTTCGCCATCGTTGAATCAGCCCCGTTGTTCGCTTCCTGTGCGTGGGCTTGACCGAGCAGGGCGCAGGCGCTCGCCACGGCCAGGGTGATCAGCCTTTGCCTGGTCTCCAGATGAAGCGAATTTCCCTTCTTGTTTTGGTTCAACACTATGTCTCCTCTCTCTTCTACAAATATGGCACCACCCATACGGGGAGGTACCTCTGGTGGCCGTGCCGAAAAGCACCGCATCGTGATTTTTGTAGTGGAACGGCGTCCGTATGATTTATGAATATCTGCTATTCGGACTCTATATATTTCCTCGAGGCTAATTCGTAAATACAGATTAGTCAATTCGTCGAACAAACAAAATATCGATGCACGTACGATGAAACGACGCTGAACAACCCGAGGTGCATAAGGCGGCCTTGTTCACAGGTGTTGGAAAGGGGGCCATGCATTGAGCTAACACCTCACCTGAAATCGATTGCATCGAAATATCAAGGACTTCGGACTTGCGCTGATCGCCATGGTTGCTCTAGGTGACGGCTGCGTGCCGTATTTCTCCGGCCACTCAGATGAAAAAATTGTTTAAGATGAACATGTTGGTGTTGCGCAATCATCACACTCATCCCGGTTCATTTATGCCAGTTACAGGTGACTCTCAGCTGCTCAAACAACTCAACCGCATGGCCCTCGTACGCCAGGTCGGCACGCAACCCGGGCTGTCGCGCGCATCCCTGGCGGACGTGCTGGGACTGACCAAATCAACGGTCAGCATGCTGGTGCGCGACCTGATGGACGAGGGGCGGCTGACCGAAAGCGAGCTGATCGCAACTGGCGAAGTGGGGCGACGCGCAACGCCGCTGCACCTCGACGCGGACCGCCTGGCCTTGCTGGGTGCGGACATCGGCGTCGATGAAGCGCGCGTGGTCGCCACCAATCTGCTGGGCGAAGTGCTTGACACTTGCATCGTTACCTATGACGACACCGACGTTCCGGCGTCGTGCATCCAGCTGGTGGCCGACCGGCTGGTCGGTATGTCACACCGGCTGGGACGCGCGAACGGCGTCGCCGGCGTGCGCCAGCTGCTGGGCGTCGGTGTCGGCCTGCATGGCGGGGGCGACGAAACGCTGGGGCTGCTGCGCTACGCGCCTCACCTCGGCTGGCGCAACGTGCATGTGGACAGTCAGCTCCGTTCGTAATTTGCCGGCACGCCTTTGGCCGGGCTGCCGCTGCACCTGCAGAACGAGGCGAACGTCTCGGCGCTGGCCGAATTCGAATTCACCGGGCAGGCCGGCACGGACCCGCTGGTCTATCTGTCGATAGGCTACGGCGTGGGCGCCGGCGTGATCGTCGGCGACAACCTGCTCACCGGCCAGAAAGGTTTCGCGGGCAAAGTGGGGCACGCGATCCTGCAGGCCAACGGGCCGCTGTGCTCGTGCGGACGGCGTGGCTGTGCGGATGCGCTGATCGGACTGGGATCGCTGCTGGGGACGGAGAAGCCGAGCCATACCGCCCTCGATCAGCTGTTCGAGAAGGTGGCACAGGGCCATCCGCAAACCTGCGCGGCGGTGACCGTGGCGGGTGAGCAGCTTGGGATCTTGCTGAACAATTTGTGGGCTGCGTTCGACCCGATGGCGATCGTCATCGGCGGACCGGCGGTGCGGCTGGGCGACACGCTGATCGCGCCGGCGCGGCGGGTGCTGGGCGAGTACGCGGATGCCGCGATGCTGACCGCGCCGGAAATCCGCACGTCGCGCTTCGGCGCGGACGTGGTCGCGGTAGGCGGCGCGGCGCTGGCGCGCCACCGGCTTACGCGCCCGCTCGACCTGCAGAGCATGGCGCGGCGGGGCGATAAAGCCGGGCGCCTGGAGCGGGCGACCGGCTGCTGTCGATCATTTCGGGCTTGCTCAAGGGACATGCAAGGTCCTAGGTGTGTCCGCAGCTCGCTCGTGGGATGGCATACGAATAGCTGACACGTTGCGGGCAGGTTTTGCGTAAAGGCTTCCAGGTGAGTTCTGAAGTCGAAGGCTCGTGAAGAATTCGCATTCATAATGGCTGCGAAACCTTGATACTCCTTAACTACCCTCTATAGCTGTTTCAGTTAGGCTTTATCCCTTCAGATACGGCGCCATTAGCTTGTGGCCGCTCAAAGGCCTGGCAGCAGCGCACACTAATATTTTCTCGTTGGCAATTGCGTTGCTACAAGGCTTGCCTGTCTGTGGACGTGCGGAGGGCCGATGAGGAAAACAGCTCAAAGATCAAGACACACCGCGTTGGACAACGCGAACGAGCCGGTGTCGACACCATATCGGGTTGTACGGTACCGCCACACACGTCGGCAGCATGGAGCGGTTGGCATCATGACTGCCGTGCTGCTACCCGTGATTATTGGCCTCCTGGCGCTCGCTATCGAGTCAGCGCGAATCTACAACAGGAAGGCCGAGATGCATTCCCTTGCCGATGCCATTGCGCTCTCCGCGGCAAAACAACTCGATGGTACCGCGAACGGCATCAGCAACGCAGTCATCGCCGCGCATGATGTAGTGGAAGGCGGGTATGAGTTGACGCGACCTCACTATCAATATCAGAGCACGATGGTCTTTTCCGATAGTGCGCTGAAATTTTCCACATCGCCAGACGGTAGCACAGAATGGCTGGCTGCCGAATCAGCAAAAGCGTCGCCAGGGGGAATCGCATACGTGAAGATAGACACGGACGATTTAAACCCTCAATACGGAACCATGGACCTTTGGTTCAAAGGTTTACTGGGAAATAAGAAGGAATTGCAGATATCGCACACGGCAGTAGCAGGCAGGCGCAGGCTCAATGTCGTGCCGTTTGCCATATGCGCAATGTCTCAGGATCCGAGCAATCCGATCGACCGCAGGGAGAACCTGAATGGGGCGGCGTATTCGGAGTTGAGAGAGTACGGTTTTCGGCGCGGGGTCGGATATAACCTGCTGAAGCTGAGCCCGAACACAGCGACGGGCCAGAGCTATGTCATCGACCCCGTCAGTCAATCGTCCAATAGTGCGGGTTCCGCAGTGGATGTCGTCGGGGCATACATGTGTACCGGGACAGTGGAGCTTCCAAAAGTCATCGGCCAATCGGTCAAGGTGCTGAGCAGCTTCACGATCAGCCAGTTCGCCAACCAGCTGAATTCCCGCTTTGACGCGTCCAATGGACAGTGCAATGCCATTTCGGCACCGCCGGATTCGAACATCAGGCAGTACCCCTTCGGAAGCATTGGCTGGATGACTAAACCGGTGGTCCAGGTTGCCGACCCCGCAAGCTCCGCAAACAGGCTGCAGACAATTGCCGACCTGGCTCCGACGGCCGATCAGACGCCGACGCGTTATGGACCTTTATGGACCTTTGCCATGGCGGTTCCCTGGTCCTCTTACACGGCGGGGCAATCCGAACCTCCAGCGGGTTACGTTCCGTTTCAGGCGGCCGCCATGGTATGGCAATCGTTGTACCGTCCAGGCCCGGGTGTAAGTTCTTACCCGACAGACGCCAAGACCGGAGCACAGTCGCCGCCGTATTTTACCCAGACCACGGCCCCTACAGTTCATCCACCTGGCATCAAGTACCGTCGGGTGCTTAACGTCCCCTTACTGAGCTGTCCTGTGGCTGGCTCCCCTGGGACAGTGGTGGCAATCGGGAAGTTTTTCATGACGGTTGTCGCGGACGCGAATGGTGTCTACGGAGAGTTTGCGGGCGCCACCTCACAAGAAACGGTCTCTGGTCCTGTGGAGTTAATTTTATGAAAAGGCTTCCACGTATCGAGCGGAGAGAGCTGGGCTCGGTCACCGTCGAATTTGCTACGGTCATGCTGTGGATACTTCTCCCATTGCTCGCGGGCTCACTGTTTGTCTGCCGGTTCATGTGGCATTACACGGTGGCCGAAAAGGCTGCGCACGATGCCGCGAGGTTTCTTGCTTCCGCAAGTGCAACAGAATTGAAAACGCAATCACCCACCGGTAATGCATTTGTCGTGGAGGCGGCGAGGGCCATCGCTGTCTCGGAGTTGGAGGAGCTCAATCCAGGGACTAATTTTCCTGTGGCATTTGTGTATTGCGACTCAGGTCCATGTCTGACAAGTAAAACAGCGGTCCTGCCGAAAATGGTTTCTGTTTACGTGGAAATGACCGTTGAAGACCCTTTCCTGTCTCCGCTCACATCGATGTTCACCGGGGATACTGGCCCGATCGCAATTCAGATCGATGCGACAGGGAGAAGTTATTATGTCGGCAACTAAAGCGCATCCCATCAAGCCCAGGTTCAGACAAAGGTTCAATCAGAAAGGGGTAGCTTCCGTCGAGTTCGCGTTTGTCGCTTTGTTATTCTTCACGGTCGTGTTCGGGATTATCGAATTTGCTCGTGCAATGTATATGTATAACACCATGGCCGAGGTGACCCGGAGCGCGGCACACGCCGCAGCGAATATCTCGTTCAACGACGCGGATGCGCTGAACCTTGCGCGTAAGCGCGCAGTCCTTGATGAGGAAAGCGGGAATTTGCCATTCGGCAGTCCAATCACCTACCGGAACGTCCGGATCGACTACCTGTACCTGCCTGCAAATGGATTGGCATTGCAGCGCATTTCACCTGGGTCCATGCCGAGCTGCCCGGCAAGAAATCGGGTCAACTGCATGAATGACCCCAATAGCGCGAGCTGTATCCGTGCCGTCCAGGCCCGCATCTGTCAGGAAGGAGCGAGTGCCGGCACGTGTACGGCTGTTTCCTACCAACCATTGATTTCACTCGTCAGCCTGCGCCTGAAGCTGCCCATCGCCTTGACCATCGCAAGCGCCGAATCATTGGGGTACAGGGCAGGTGATATTCCTTGCCCGTGAGCGCGCTTGTGTGAAATTCAATCAGGAAGGTCTCCGACAGGTCGAAATGGCCCGTCGCGCGGGCAGCATGTTCGAGGTCGGAAAAGCGCCTTGCACGTCTTCGACGTAGTGTGAAATGTCGATCTTGTCTCAGGTCGGCGCACCGATGGAACCACGTCCCACCGAACCAATCAGTGCTTCCCTCCGTCGCCTCGGGAGAGTGGTGACGTGCGTGCTCAGGCTGCTGGAGTGTGCAAGAATCTGCCACGACCGGTATCGCAATTGTGAGGGAATACGATGCACGACGAGCAACTACAGAAGCAAAAAGAGATCATCGCCGACCTTGGCGTGCAAGCGCACATCGATGCAGCGGCGGAAGTGGAGCGGCGCGTCGACTTTTTGGCACGCTATCTGACCGAGCACCACGGGCGCACTTACGTGCTGGGCATCAGCGGCGGCGTCGATTCGGCGACCGCCGGCCGCTTGGCGCAACTGGCCGTCGAGCGCATCCGCGCGCAGGGCGGCGAGGCCAGTTTCATCGCCATGCGTCTGCCGCATGGGGCGCAGGCCGACGAGGACGATGCTCAGCGCGCGCTGGCGTTCATCCGGCCCGACCGCGTGGTCACGGTCGACATCGCACCGGCGTCGGAAGCCATGCTGGCGGCGCTCGGCAACCACCTGGGCACGGACGACCCCGGCGAGCGCGATTTTATTTTCGGGAACATCAAATCGCGCCAGCGCATGGTGGCCCAGTACGCCCTGGCCGGCGCCACCGGCGGGGTGGTGGTCGGCACCGATCACGGGGGCGAAGCCGTGATGGGCTTTTTCACGAAGTACGGCGACAGCGGCTACGATATCGCGCCCCTGGCCCATCTGAACAAGCGCCAGGTGCGCGCGCTGGCCAGCGAACTTGGCGCGCCGGACAGCACGGCGCAAAAACAGGCCACTGCCGACCTCGAAGACCTGGCCCCGCAGAAGCCGGACGAGGAAGCGTTCGGCTGCAGCTACGATGAAATCGACGATTTTCTCGAAGGGAAGGAAATCGGCCAGGACGCGTTCGACAAGATCGTCACGGCCTATACCCGCACGATGCACAAGCGAAGGATGCCGGCCGAGCCGCCGCGTTGATTCGCGCTGTCCGGATCCATCAAATATGCCGCGATATCGGCGGCATCCGCTTTCGATACGCCCAGCTGGATCGACGATTCGCGACTCGGTCAGCGTGCTCATCATCGAGGCGCCGATAGCAAGGCCAGTTGGGTAGGGGCCAAGCCCGACCGCCGGTTCATCAAGCCATGGACGGCGAAGGTCGGGTTCGTGGCGCGTGCCATGATTGTCGTCAATCAGGCAAACTGGGTCGCATGAATGGGTCGCTTTACGATCGGCGTGCAGCGCAACGTCAGGCCCTCGTGCAATCAGGTGTCGCCGGCGTTGATGCATGACTTACCGTTCGCTTTTGGAGAGTTGGATGAAACCTTACGTAATTTGCCACATGATGTCGTCGATCGATGGGCATGCCCTGACCGACGGGTGGGACCGGCCGTTCAAGAAAGCCGCTGGCGATCTGTATGAAAAACTGGCGCAGACCTTCGCGTTCGATGGCTGGATCTGTGGCCGAACCACCATGCAGGAAATCGCCCATGGTGACGATTATCCGAAAGGGCTGGCGCGTGAGCCTATTCCACGTTCGCCGTATATCGCAAAGCGCGACGCGCAGTCCTACGCCATTTCGATCGACGGGCACGGCAAGGTGGCCTGGAAGAGCAACGAGGCATTGGGCTCGCACGTGGTCGCCGTCGTCACCGAGGCGGTCGCCGACGATTACCTGGCCTATCTGCAATCGATCCAGGTGTCGTATATCTTCGGCGGCAAGACCGAGATCGATCTGGCGCATGTCCTCCAGACTCTGGCCGACGAGTTCGGCACAAAACGCCTGATCGTGGAAGGCGGTCCTCACGTCAGCGGATCGTTCGTCAACGCAGGCCTGATTGACGAAGTGAGCGTATTGATATTGCCGCTCATCGATGGCCGTGGCGAGCACCCGGCATCGTTCGAAATCGCCAAGGATGCCTGGACGACGCCCGCTTATCTCAAGCTCGCGTCTGCGGAAATCCAGGACGGCGGCGGAGTATGGCTGCGCTACAAGCGCGACTGATGCGGCTTGCCCGCGAATACTTCCGACGCTGACCGCGAGTTCGGCTCGAGTCTATCGAAAAGATCGGCAACACATTCAAGAACAGGCCGCACGAGCGAAGGACGGCGGCGCAGCCGCCGCGTCGCTTCGCGTTGTGCGCCTCATGCAATATGCTAACGCAGGTCTTCGCAGCGCACCGCATCGCCATCCCGCGCCGCGCCACCCACCACGTCGACCGCCGCGAACGCCGCCGAGAACGTCCCCGTGCTCTCGACCGCGAACGGGGTGTCGACACGTGCCAGATCGACGCCGCGCCCGGTGAAGCATGCCAGCGGCACCTTCACCACCTGGCGGCCCTTGCCGACGAGTCCGGTGAACAGCCGGGTCGCATCCAGGGGCGACCCGCACGCCTGTGCCGCGCACGTCATCCCGAGCAACACGCGGCCGGACGGCGCCGTTTCGACGCGCGTCTCGAACTGCAGCGCGCCATCCTTCAGCGCCGCCTGCGACAAGGCCAGCGGACGCTCGCCGTGGGCTTCGAACACGGCTGGTCCGGTCCAGATGACCAGCTTGGCATCCTGCTGCTGCGTCACCTGCGCGGTGCTGGCCTTCACGCCCGGCAGCGCGAACGTCGCGTTCAGGTCGGCGCCCAGCGGCAGCACCGCCGAGCCGGCACGCAGCCGTAACGGGAAGCTGGCGCGGTCGGCCTGGCCGAAGACGGGATAGGTCGTCGAGTTGCCGCAGCCGCCTGCCGGGTAGGTCGCGTCCAGCATGCCCAGATGCGAACGCGACCCCTTGCGCAGGCCGTAGCCATACGCGAACAGGGGCGCATACCCGGCGTCGCCGACGTTCAGCGGCGTCTGGCACACGCTCTTGGGCCACGAGAACGACAAGGTGCCGCGGAAGTCGGGGGAGGGCGCCCCTTTGGCGCTCACCAGCATGTCCGCCACGCCGCGCCCTTCGGTGCCCGGCAGCCACGCCGCGATGAAGGTATCGGACAGGTTCAACAGGTCGTTCACCCACAGCGGGCGGCCGGACAGGAACACGGTCACCACCGGCTTTCCCTTGCCGTGCACGGCCTGCAGCACGGCCAGGTCGTCCGGATAGCGGGCGCTGTGGCGCAACGTCGACGACAGGCCGATGTCGCCGTCGCCTTCCGCATACGGCGCTTCGCCGACGACGGCGACCACGGCGTCGAATGCGGACGGGTCGACGTCCTTCGCGTCCGCGCTGTAAGTCACGTTCGCGCTGCCGGCGGCGGCGCGCAGCGCGGCCAGGATCGTTACGCCGTTCGGGAAGTCGGCGTTGGTATTGCCGGTGCCTTGCCAGGTGAGCGTCCAGCCGCCGGTCTGGCTGGACATGCTGTCGGCGGCCTTGCCGACCACGAGGATGCGCTTGCCGCTGCGCAGCGGCAGGGCAGGGCCTTCGTTCTTGAGCAGCACCAAGGACTCGCGCACGGCGCGGCGCGCCAGGTCGCGCGCGTCGAGCGCCTTGTCCTTGCCGGCGTACGGGTTGCTCGACGGCCGCTTGCCGAACAAGCCGGCGCGCAGCTTGACGCGCAGGATGCGGGTCACGGCATCGTCGATGCGCGACATCGGAATGCGTCCGGCCTCGACGTCCGCCGTCGTGTTGGCGATAAATGCTTTCCATTGTTCCGGCGCCATCATCAGGTCGATGCCGGCGTTGATCGCTTGCGCGCAGCTGTCGACGCGGCAGCCGGGCACTTCGCCTTGCCCGTTCCAGTCGCTGACGACGAAGCCGTCGAAGCCCATCTTCTCCTTGAGGATCGTGGTCAGCATGTAGCGGCTGCCGTGCACCTTGCCATGGTCCTGGCCGGCCGTGGTGTCGTTCCAGCTGTTGAACGAGGCCATCACGACCTGCGCGCCCGCACCCAGCGCGCCATAGTAGCCCTGGGCATGGATGTTCATCATGTCGCGCTCGGACGCCTTGGTCACGCCCGTGTTCTTGCCGTTCTCGGTGCCGCCGTCGCCCATGAAGTGCTTGGCCGTGACCAGCACGTTGCCGTCGCCCTTGAGGCTGCCCTGCATGCCGTCCACGTAAGCGGCGGCGTAACCCTTGACCAGCAGCGGGTCTTCCGAGAAGCTTTCGTAGGTCCGCCCCCAGCGGTCGTCGCGCACCACGGCGATGGTCGGCGCATACGCCCAGGGAATGCCGGTGGCGCGCACCTGGCGCGCGGTCGCGGCCGCGATGTCGTGCACCAGCGCCGGATCGCGCATGGCGCCCAGGCCGATATTGTGGGGGAACAGCGTCGCACCGTAGACGTTGTTATGCCCGTGCACCGCATCCGTACCCCAGATGACCGGCACCTTGATCGCCATGTCGGTCGCCATCGAGGCGTCGTAGAAGGCGTCGGCCAGCTTGACCCACTCGGCCGTGGAGGCGTGCTTGTCGTTGCCCGGCCAGCTGCCGCCGCCGTTCTGGATCGAGCCGAGGTAGTACTTGCGTACGTCGTCGGGGGTGACGCTCTTGATCTCGGCCTGCGTCATCTGGCCGAGCTTCTGGGCCAGCGTCATCTGCTTGAGGATCTCGGCGACGCGCGCCTCGAGGGCCGCGTCCGTTCGAATAGCGCTCTTGATGCGCGGCCACTCGGTCAGCGCTGCCCCTGCAGGCGCGTCAGCCTGTGGCTCGGCCCATGCCGTCGCTGCGGCCAAGCCGAGGGGCAGGCCGAGCGCGAGGGCGATCGCGGTGCGGTGGAACGGGATCGTCATCTGTGTCTCCATCTCTTTGTAATGTCTGGCTCGGCTATGCGGATGGATATGGAAAGCTTTCCAGCGCGCTCTGCATCTTGACCGTAACATAGACGTGTGTCAATGCGACGAATTGGGCTACACCGAAACGCAATCAAGCTCGATCTTTCCGCCGCACGCGTGGTCTGAGTCCACAAGGGTTGCGCGCTCGCGCAAGCGAGGACCAGCAAGGGAGAACGACATGGAATCGTCGAAGCCGGTAGTGCTCATCACGGGTTCGGAAGGCAGGCTCGGCAGTGCGATCGGCGCCGCGCTGGCGGACACCTACACCGTCGTCGGCCTGGAGCGCCGCTGCCAGGGCGAACACTGCATCGACGCCGACATCGGTTCCGATGCGGCGCTGGACAGGGCTTGCGCCCTCTTGCAGGAACGTTACGGGAACCGGATCGCGTCGGTGATCCACCTGGCGGCCTTCTACGATTTCTCGGGCGAGGAGAACCCCGCCTACGACGCGATCAACGTCGAAGGCACCCGGCGCCTGCTGCGTGCGCTGCAATCGTTCGAGGTCGAGCAGTTCGTGTATGCCAGCACGATGCTGGTGCACGCGCCGACGGCGCCCGGACGGTCGATCCGCGAAGACGCGCCACTGGCGCCGGCATGGCCGTATCCGCGCTCGAAGCTGGCGGCCGAACAGGTGGTTGCGGGGGCGCGCGGCGCGATCCCGGCGCTGGTCGTGCGCATCGCCGGGGTGTACACGGACGACTGCGAGCTGCCGTCGCTGGCCTGGCAGATCCAGCGCATCCACGAGCGCCAGATGCAAAGTCGCGTGTTTCCCGGCGACCCCACGCACGGCCAGGCCCTGGTGCACATCGAGGACGTCGCGCGCGCGTTCCGGGCAGCGGTCGACCGGCGCGCCGCCTTGCCGCAGGAAACCGCGATCCTGGTCGGCGAGCCCGTCACCGAAAGCTACGCGGCCTTGCAGAACCTGCTCGGCCACCTGATCCATGGCGAACCCTGGGACACCCGGCGCATCCCGAAACCGGTCGCCACCGGCGGCGCCTGGCTTCAGGACAAGCTGGAGGACATCGTGCCGGATGCCCTCGATGGTGGACAGAAGCCGTTCGTGCGCCCCTTCATGGTCGAGCTGGCGGACGACCATTATGAGCTGGACATTACACGGGCCGAACAGCTGCTCGGGTGGCGCCCGCTGCATGCGCTGCGGCGCAGCCTGCCCGCCATCGTCGGCAGGCTGCGCCAGGATCCGGCCGCCTGGTACCGGCGCAACCGGATCGCGTTGCCGCTCTGGATGGAGGATGCCGGGCAGGGCGGGCCGGCAGGCGCGGCGCTGCTGGCGGACTGCCGGGCGCTCGAACGCACCGAACACCAGCGCACGCTGTGGTGCCACTTCGCCAATGCCGCGCTGGGGGCCTGGCTGATGAGCAGTCCGTTCGTGTTCGGGCTGACCCGGAACTGGATGCAGCGCATCGAGCCGGCCACGCCGACCGGGCGCGGACTGCCATTCTCGGACACCTGGATGGCGGCGAACGACGTGGTCACCGGCGGCCTGATCGTCGCGTTCGCGCTGTGGTCGCTCGCGCGCGACGCGGGCTTCGCGCGCTGGACGGTGGCCGGGCTCGGACTGTGGCTGCTGTTCGCGCCGCTCTTGTTCTGGACGCCGAACGCTGCCGCCTACGCCAACGACACCCTGGTGGGCGCGCTCGTGATCACGCTGGCCGTCGCGGTCGCGCCGACGCCGGGTATCGGCCCGGCGGCGCGCATGACGGGACCGGATGCGCCGCCGGGATGGGACTACAGTCCGTCGGGCTGGACCAACCGCATCCCGATCATCGCGCTGGCCTTCGTCGGCCTGTTCATCTCGCGCTACCTGGCGGCTTACCAGCTCGGCCACATCGACGCGGCCTGGGACCCGTTCTTCGGCAGCGGCAGCGAACGGATCGTCACATCATCGGTTTCGGAAGCCTGGCCGGTCGCCGACGCCGGGCTCGGCGCCTCGGTCTACGTGCTGGAAATCGTGACCGGCGTGATCGGCGACAAGCGCCGCTGGCGTACGATGCCGTGGCTGGTGCTGCTATTCGGCATCCTGATCGTTCCGCTGGGCGCGGTGAGCGTGTTCTTCATCATCATCCAGCCGATCGTGATCGGTACCTGGTGCACGCTGTGCCTGGCCGGCGCCCTCGCGATGCTGTTGCAGATACCGTATTCGTTCGACGAGATCGTCGCCACGCTGCAGTTCCTGCGCGCGCGGCGGGCGCAGGGCAGGCCGCTCCTGTACCTGCTGCTGCATGGCGACACCATGGACGGCGGCAGCGCCGACGACTCGGACGACTTCGAAAAGCCGGCGCGCGCGGTGCTGCGCGAAATGCTGACCTCTGGCGTGACGCTGCCCTGGACGCTCCTGGTCAGCACCGCCATCGGCGTCGTACTGATGTGCTCGCGCCTGCTGTTCGACACCGGCGGACCCGCCGCCGCCAGCGACCACGTCGTCGGCTCGCTGGTGGTGACGTTCTCGATCATGGCCTGGGGCGAAGTGGCGCGGCCGCTGCGCTTGGCCAACATCGCCTTCGGGGCCTGGCTGATCGCCGTTCCATGGCTGCTGCCGGGGCATCAGGGCAGGGCCGACGTGGCGAGCGTGCTGTTCGGCCTGGCGCTGGTCTGGCTCGCGCTTCCCGAGGGGCGGATTGCGTCCCATTTCGGAAACTGGGACCGGATCGCGCACCTGGGATTTCACCTGCATATCGGACGGCGCTCGCATGCGTGACTGGCGCCATCCGCGAATCGCCGATCGCCTCGTCGTGTAAACACGCCGAATCGGACACCCTTGCCCCGATATCGTAAATATCCCTTTGTCACCAAATTGTCGTTTGATATCATTTCCTTAAGGTAATTTGTATCGACAAGCCCGGGTGACCCCGGGCCGTCCCGGCAGTCTTTCCTTTTGACTTGATAACAATGATGACCAAGACACCTACCATCTCGCTGTACCCGGCGCTGTCGATCCTGGCGCTCGCCGTCGCGGGCGCGTTTCCCACCTGCGTGCTGGCCCAGGACAGCGCCGACACCACGCCCGAGGCCGCGTTGGCGCCGCAGCGCCTGGAATCGGTGATCGTGACGGCCCAGCGCCGCTCCGAGAACATCCGCGAAGTGCCGCTGTCGGTCAGCACCCTGAAGGGCGACCACCTGGACGCCTTGATCGCCGGCGGCGACGACATCCGCTTCCTGTCGGGACGCACGCCCAGCCTCAGCGTCGAATCCGATTACGGCCGCTCGTTCCCGCGTTTCTATATCCGCGGCCAGGGCAATACCGACTTCGACCTGAACGCGTCGCAGCCGGTCGGCCTGGTGGTCGACGACATCGTCCAGGAAAGCCCGATGCTCAAGGGCTTCCCGGTGTTCGACGTCGACCAGATCGAGGTGCTGCGCGGACCGCAGGGTACGCTGTTCGGGCGTAACTCGCCGGCCGGCGTGATCAAGTTCGATTCGGTCAAGCCGCAGTTCAAGACCGAAGGCTACCTGAACCTCGGGATCGGCAACTACGGCGCGAAGAATGCCGAAGGCGTCTACAACCTGCCGATGAGCGACACGGTGGCGGCGCGCCTGTCGGTGCAGACGCAGAACCGCGACGACCGCGTGCACAACCCGCGTCCGACCGGCACCCGCGACCTCGAGGGCTACCACGACAACGCCTTGCGCCTGCAGGTGCTGGTGCAGCCGAACAAGGATTTCAGCGCGCTGTTCAACGTGCACGCGCGCGACCTCGGCAACAATGCGACCCTGTTCCGCGCCAACATCATCAAGCAGGGCACGAACGAGCTGGTCGACGGCTTCGACTACGGCAATTACCCGACCGACGGCATCAACAAGCAGACCCTGCGCACCAAGGGCGCCAACATGCGCCTGAACTGGAACCTGGGCGAGGTCACGCTGCATTCGATCACGGGCTACGAATCGGCGCATTTCTACAGCCGCGCCGACGTCGACGGCGGCTACGGCGCGGTGTACGCCCCGCCGATGGGCCCTGGCTACATCCCGTTCGCCGTCGAAACCGCCGACGTGCTGCCGAACCACCACCAGTTCACGCAGGAGTTCCGCGCCGAATCGAACTACGCCGGCCCGCTGCAATGGATCGGCGGCGTGTTCCTGTTCCGCGAGCACATCCAGATCGACAGCATCGCCTTCGATTCGCTCAGCGCCGGCAATCCGCAAAATCCGTTCTACTCGACCCAGACCCAGGACACCCGTTCCTGGGCCGCCTTCGGCACCCTGAACTACGCGGTCAGCGACAAGCTCAAGCTGCGCGGCGGCTTGCGCTACACGACCGACAGCAAGGATTTCTCGGCCAAGCGCGTCGAGGCGACCACGGCCGGGCCCTTCGTCATCGACAACACCAGCCACAACGTCAGCTGGGACGCCAGCGCCATGTACGCGCTGGACAAGGACACCAACCTGTTCGCACGCGTCGCCACCGGCTACCGCGCACCCAGCATGCAGGGGCGCCTGAGCGGCCTGAGCGACCGACCGTCCTTCGCCGGCGCGGAAAAGGCGCTGTCGTACGAGGCCGGCATCAAGGAAGACCTGTTCGACCGCCGCGCGCGCCTGTCGGCCAGCGTGTTCCAGTACCGCGTCAAGGACAAGCAGCTGACCGCAGGCAGCGGCACGGTCAACATGAACCAGCTGATCAACGCCGACAAGGTGACCGGGCAGGGCGTCGAACTGGATGCGCAGGCGATCCTGACCGACAACCTGCGCATGACGCTCGGCGGCAGCTACAACCAGACCGAGATCAAGGACGGCAAGCTGTTCGTGCAGTACTGCGGCAACTACGCCAATACCAACGGCGTGGCCGGCTGTACCGTGACCAATCCCGCCGGACCTTTCCCGGGCACGGTCTACATCAACGGCAATCCGTTGCCGCGCGCGCCGACGTGGCAGGGCAACTTTACGCTGACCTACAGCGTGCCGTACAAGGATGGCGACCTGTACGCCATGACCGACTGGGACTACCGCAGCACCTACAATATGTTCCTGTACGAAGCCAGGGAATACAAGGCCAAGCCGCTGGCCCAAGGCGGCCTGCGGGTCGGCTACAAATGGGATAATGGCAAGTACGAGCTGGCGGCGTACTCGCGCAACATCACGAACCGCATCCAGGTCACCGGCGCGATCGATTTCGACAACCTGACCGGCATGCTGAACGAGCCGCGCACCTACGGCCTGCAATTCAAAGTCAATTTCTGATCCGCTTATCCAGGCCAAGGCCCGCAGGCGCACACGGCCCCTGCGGGCTTTTTTATTGCCGCAGCCCGGCGCCTGGCTCAGTGCCGTGTTTCCGGCGGACCATCCGAATCCGCCTGCAGTTGCTGGCTGATCTGATCGAGCGCCGCAATCAGGTTGTTGTCGATCTGGAAGTGAAGCAAGCCCGAGGCTTCGGACAAGGTATGGCCGTTCAGAAAACTGCCGATCGCGGCGCCTTCCAGCGAAGGCATGCTCCAGTGCGCCTCGTCGAGTTCGTCGATGGCGCTCAGCACCTCGGGCTCGGCCGTGCCGCGCCAGGGGTCGTCGGCTTCCGTGTTGAGTCGGCGCAGCAGTTCGGACAGCGGAATCATGGTGGCGTGCCCGCGCAACGCGACCGGCGTGGCCCAGACCAGCGTCACGAGCACGTGCCGCGTGAGCGGCCGCAAGCGGGCGTCTTCCGCGAGCAGGCGTACGGCGCGCATGTCATAGTTGGTTTTCACTGCGATCTTCTTCCTCCGTCGACGGCCGGCGATGCGCCATGCCGAGCATTTCCGCATCGGCTGTTCACTGGCTTGTGGTCCGCCATGCGCCGCAGGATGTCGCCGAGCGTGTCGTCGTCGTAAGCCAAAACCGGCTTCCTTCGCAGGCGTCCCGGGCTTGCGTGCGCAAACCCTTGAAAATGGTGCCGGTGCTCGAGCCGACCGGACTGGGGCTGTCGCGACACCGTTCCGGTGCAGCGGACAGACGTATGCTAGTGCGGCTTTATGACGATGGCATGACGCGGCCATGCTCGATGCCAGGTCCGCCGTCAGGAACCGATCGTCCCCCTCGCGCCGGTGGAAATCGGCAGGCCGTTGCTCTCGGCGTCCCGGCCGTGGCGGCGCGACGTAGCGCAAGCGCCCGGCAAGCGGCAGGCCACTTGGCTTGGGGCGGGTCAGCATGCCAAGCGCATTTGGCTTATATCGTCAATCGGAATCGTTCACGACGGGGGATGTATGCCGAAGATCACTGTTCTCGGGAAGAGCAACCTGCAGGAGGACGCCTGGCATTCCATGCTGATTTCCTTGCTGCGCGGCCTGGCGGCGCTGCAGGTCGCGGCGGCGCACCTGCGCGCGCAGATGTATCCCGGTTTCGGCACCGTGACGAGCCCACCCTTGCTGTTCCAGGGCCTGGTGTTCGGCACCGGGTTCGCCTACCTGGCCGTGATCGTCTTCTTCGTGCTCAGCGGCTGGCTGGTGGGCGGCAGCTTCCTCAACAAGCTGGGCGCGGAGCATGCGTTCCAGCATTATGCGGTCGACCGGGTCTCGCGGCTGTGGGTGGTGCTGGCGCCGACCTTCGCGGTGGTGCTGCTGGCGGGCGCCGTGCTCGGCCTGCTCGACCGTTCGCAGCTGTCGTTGGACGCAGGCGAGCCGTACTCGGCGAGCGTCTTCGCCGGCAACCTGCTCGGGCTGCAGACCATCGTCGTGCCGCCGTTCGGCGGCAACTTCCCTTTGTGGAGCCTGGCCAACGAGACCTGGTACTACGTGCTGTTCCCGCTGCTGGTGCTGGCGTTTCCCGGGCGGCCGGGCGCAACGCGCATCGCCGCGCTGCTGGCGATCGCCGTCATCGCCCGGCTGGTGCCCGCGGCCATCCTGCTGTACTTCTCGCTCTGGCTGCTGGGCGTGCTGTTTTCGCGCATCCGGATCGAGGCCGGACCGGTCTGGCGCTGGGGGCTGACGCTGCTGCTGGCCTGCAGTGCGCTGGCGATCCGTATGAAAGGCAAGGGCGACATCGCGCCGGACAGCTATCTCCAGTACCTGCTGTTCAGCCTGGTTTTCGTGCTGTTCCTGTCGAGCATGCAGTTCAAGCGCCGCGCGACGCCGATGCTGGACCGGCTGGACCGGATCGGCCGCTTCTTTGCGAACTTCTCGTTCACCCTGTACGTGGCCCACGTGCCGATGATGCTGGTGATAGGGCATCTGCTGTGGTCGCTGTTCGGCATCGGCCAGCTCTCGCCGTACCGGCTGTCCGATTTCCTGGTGTATTGCGCCAGTTACCTGGTGCTCGTAGCGGGCGCTTACTGGTTCAGTCTCCCATTCGAAGCGAACACGCCGCGCGTGCGTCAATGGTTCAAGGCGCAGCTGTTGGCCAAGGGCCGCGTGGTCCGGGCGTCGCGCTAGTGCGCCAAGCTACATCAGGTCGATGCCGAACTTTTTGACCAGCGCGGCAAACAGCGCGAAGCACACGACGGTCAGGACCACGCACGCAGCCAGGGCAGGCCAAAAGCCGAAGCGTTCCAGCAGCGCCGGAAAGACCAGGAACATGGGCAGCGTCGGCATCACGTACCAGAATGTGTACCAGGCGTGGTTCGCAACCCTGGACACCGGCTGGCGCTCGACATGCAGCCAGATGAGCGTCAGCACCGTGACCATCGGCAGCGCGGCGACCAGCGCGCCCAGTTTGTCGCTGCGTTTGGCAAACTCGGAGACCAGCACCACGACAGCGGCCGTGATCAGGTATTTGGTGACGATCCAGGTCACGATACCGCCACCGGGCCGAGCGCGACCGTCAGCGCCTGTGCGAAACGGCGCTGCACAGGAGGGGAAGGGCGTGTCGGATCTTGCATGGGTTGCCTCCACCGGCCGCGCTATCGCTCGGCCAGCTTTTTCTCGCGCCGCGCGCGTTCGTTGATGATCTGGTGCCGGCGGTGGTCGGTCATCTTCTTCCATTCGCGCGCTTCGAGACGCGTGCGCATGCATCCGGTACACAGCCCGGTCTTGCCGTCGAACTGGCACAGCTCGACACAGGGCGATTTGACGGCCATGGCTGCCTACCTCGAACAGGTGCGCGATTCAGTGCGGATCAGGTCGAGCAAGTTTGCTGTTTCTCGTGCGGTAGGGGACAAGCGATGAACTCCGGATACAGGGTTAGCGCTATGTTAGCAGACTGCCGACGCCTCGCTTGTCCGAAGCGCGGGCCGATCGGGACGGGCAAGCGCCAGATGCGATATGCCGGTGCCCGCCGTCGATGTGGTTTTTCCTTTGGAATCGAAAGAGGCGTCGCCCGGAACAAAATCGATCCAGGCAATGCAGTATTGGTATTTTGTTAGAAATTTCAGGTGGCGGAAAGCCGTCATCTATTATCTGAACATCTCCGTCCAGTAAAACCAATTCGGTCCCAATATGAGCTGAATGTATTGACGATGGTTTGAGTTGTATTTACTTCGCCAGAATTTTCTTTGCCATTCAGAGCCACCGGTTCGTGGTTGGGCTGTTCCCGTATTTTAGCGATCCTGACTTCGACACCGTCCGGTTTTGATAAGTGGTGCGGCACATCCGACAAATCGTGAGGGTAAATGTTTGGGGCAGATCCAGCCCCTGCATCGCATGTTTCGCCGCGTTTGCATTCAACAGCAGCATCAGAAGTCGTGGGGGGGAAGCAGCTGCGAACGCCTTGCTGCGCCAGGTGGATACTATCGGCGCAATGCAAAGCATATCTGCAGCTCTGGCCAAATTGGCTCGTTAAAAAATTTAGTTTCTTTAACGCATTAATTAATCTGGCCTGGATAAGTGCCGATTCTTTATGTTGCGGAAAAATTACATCCACTCATCTTTACAATTTTAAAGTTGTAATCGTTAAATCGATAAGCGTAGAGTGGCTCGTCGGCCGTTTGCGATATATGCACGTCATTCTCCGATCCGGCCCGGAGGGCAATCGACGACTTGGCCGGAAAGCACCGGAGGACCGATCGTCCTGCCGAGGCAAAACGCTGTAACTCACGTAACTCCATCAGTTTTATTAAAAAAGATTGAGGATAATAATGATCAGCACTCGGAAAATCACTGTATTGACCTTGACCGCCGCAGTTCTCGCCACCGTCGGCACTGCAGCACAGGCACAGCAATGGGTCGCCACCGCGACCAAGGCGCCGCGCCTGGTGAGCACGGACAAGGTGGCCACGACACAGGCCGCTGTCGTCAACGCGGTCCATATCGCCGCACTGCAGGCGGGCACGCAGGTGCAGGTGGTCGTCGCGCTGAAACTGCGCAACAAGGCCGACCTGGACAACGTCACCGCGCAGGTGATGGCGGGCAGGGCGCAGCCACTGACGCCGGCGGCGTTCAAGCAGAACTATTCGCCGACCGATGCCCAGGTCAAGGCCGTCACCGACTACCTGAGCAAGCAGGGCTTCATCAACATCACCGTGTCGGACAACAAGTTGTTCGTCACCGCCGACGGCAGCGCGGGCGCGGTCAAGACGGCGTTCAACACCGAGCTGCACAGCTATGACGTCGACGGCCGCACCGCGTTCGCCAATGCCAGCGACGTCAGCGTCCCGGCGTCGCTGGGCGACATCGTCCTGGCCGTGCACGGCCTGCAGACCATCCACATGTACCACACGATGGCCAAGCCGCTGGCGCACCCGCTGGCCACCACCGGCCACAACCCGACCGACTTCCCGCTGATCTACAACGCCGCCAGCCTGCCCAGCGCGACCAATGCCACCATCGGCATCATCACCCAGGGCTCGATGACCGGCACCATCACCGACCTGAAGAGCTTTGCCAGCAAGGCCGGCTATCCGACCCCGAACGTCACCACCGTGACGGTCGGCTCGGCCAGCTCCGACACCTCGGGCATCGACGAGTGGAACATGGACACGCAGGATTCGCTGGCGGCCGCCGGCGGCACCATCAAGCAGATGATCCTGTACACCGCCACCACGCTGAGCGACGCCAACCTGACCAGCACCTACAACCGCGCCGTGACCGACAACGTCGCCAAGGTGATCAACGTGTCGCTGGGCGAATGCGAGACCGACGCGAAGAATTCGGGCGTCCTGGCCAGTAACGACCAGATCTTCCAGACCGCCGTGGCCCAGGGCCAGACCTTTTCGGTGTCCTCGGGCGACTCCGGCGCCTATGAATGCGGCGGCAGCACCACCTCGCAGAGCTATCCATCGGTCTCGCCGTACGTGATCTCGGTCGGCGGCACGACGCTCAACACCTCCGGCACGACCTGGACTTCTGAGACCGTATGGTCCTGCACCTCGGCCAGCACCTGCCAGCAGAGCGCCAGCGGCGGCGCCGGCGGCGGACCGTCGCTGACGGAAAACGCGCCGAGCTGGCAGACCTCGGCCGGCGTGCTCGGCTCGTCGACCAAGCGCGGCACGCCCGACATCGCCTTCGACGCGTCGCCCAACAGCGGCGCGCTGGTGCTGGTGCGCGGCGCTTCCGAACAGATCGGCGGCACCAGCCTGGCGGCGCCGCTGTTTACCGGCTTCTGGGCGCGCGTCCAGTCGGCCAACGGCAACGCCCTGGGCTTCCCGGCCAGCGCGATCTACCAGAAGGCGGCGGCCAATCCCTCGATGTTCCACGACGTTACCTCGGGCAGCAACGGCGGCTACAGCGCCAAGACGGGCTGGGACTACGCCAGCGGCTACGGCAGCCTGAACGTGGCCAACTTCGCCTCGGTGATCGGCAGCGGCGGAGGCTCGACAGCGCCGAGCAACGCCTTGACCAGCGGCGTGCCGGTCAGCGGCATCTCGCTGGCGACGAACGCCTCCGCGGTGTACACGATCACGGTGCCGTCCGGCCGCTCCAGCCTCACCATCAAGACCTCGGGCGGCAGCGGCGACGCCGACCTGTACGTCAAGCTCGGTTCGGCCCCGACCACCTCGTCGTACCTGAAGGCCTCGACCGGCAGCACGACCGCGGAAACGATCACGATTTCGGCGCCCGCGGCCGGCACCTACTACATCATGGTCTACGGTTACGCCGCGCCCAGCGGCGTGACCCTGGTCGCGACCTACTGAGTCAGGCGGACTCCGACGCGTCCGGCGCCGTGCGGTTTGCGGCGCCGGACGCTGTCGGCAAAGCACGCAAGCGCTTACGACTTTGGCAAGCCGGCGTCGCCGGCTTTCTTACAGTTCCGCAATGCCATGAACGGCATGCCATTAACGTGTATACTCAGCACATTTCTGCTGTAGTCCCATGGCTGCTGATCAACAATACAGAATTTCTCCCTTGACGGAGCACCTGCGCCGCACCTCGCGCGACGTCGCCGCGGTACTGCTGTCGCTGGCCGCCGTTCTGGTGCCGGCGCTGGCCGGCCCGGTCGCGCCGCCGGTTCCTGCGCCCAAGCCGCTCGCACCGACGGCCCCGCCCGCGCCGCCCAAGCTCGACACCGTCACCGTGCGCCGCGGAGACATCGAACATACCGTCGCCGCCGCCGGCAAGCTGCAGCTGCACAAATGGGCCGATACCTACGCCCAGATCGGCGGCCAGGTCAAGGACGTGATGGTTGCCGTCGGCGACACGGTCAAGGCCGACCAGGTCCTGCTCGAAATCGTCCCGAACCAGCAGCCTGCCAAGCTCGAGAGCACGCGCGCCCAGATGGCGCGGCTGCAGGCCGACCTGGCCGACCAGCGCGCCCAGCTCGACTTTGCCCAGCTGCAGTTCCAGCGCCAGACCCAGCTCAAGGAGCAGAACGCCACGCGCCAGGAAGCGTTCGAATCGGCGCGCATGAGTGCGGCGTCGGCGAGCGCGCGCGTCGACGCCATCACGGCCCAGATCCGCGAGCTGGAAGCGACCATGAAGATCGACGAGGATGCGCGCGCGCAGACCCACGTCAAGGCGCCGATCGGCGGCACCGTGGTGTCGCTGGCGGTCCGTCCGGGTCAGGTGGTGGCCGCCTCGCAGCCGGCGGCGCCGCTGCTGCGCATCGCCGACCTGTCGGACATGACGGTGGCGGCGCGCGTGGCCGAAAGCGACGTGACGCGCTTGCGGCCGGGCATGGCGGCGAGCTTTACGACCCCGGGCTATCCCGGCAAGCGCTGGTCGGGCAAGCTGCGCCAGGTGATTCCAATCCCGGCCGACGGCACCGGCGAGCAGGGCAAGGAAGCGTTTTATACGGTCCTGTTCGAAGTCAAGAATCCGGACCGCGAACTGATGAGCGGCATGACGGCGCAAGTGCAGTTCGTGGTCGCGCAGGCGCGCGACGCGCTGCTGCTGCCGGCCAGGGCGCTGGGCGCGCCGGACGAGGACGGCGAGTATGAGGTCAACGTGGTCGAGGCCGGCCCCCAGGTCGCCGCGCGCAAGGTCAAGATCGGCTTGCACGACGCCCAGCAGGCCCAGGTCCTGTCCGGCCTGGCCGCGGGCGACAAGGTATTGATCGGTCCTGTGCCCAAGGGCTTGGCGGCGCCGGCGGTTCCGGCCGCGGTTCCGGGTTCCGTCGCCAGGCCGCCGGTGGCGTCCGCCGTGGCCCCGGCTCCCTGAGGCGCCCGCATGACGCATCGCACCCCGAAGCGGAAGTTTCCCCATTCCCAGAGCGCAGCGGCGCTGCTGGCCGGCCTGGCCTGCGCCATGCTGGCCGGCTGCGCCAGCCATGCCCCGGTCGTCGAGCCGCCACCCAAGGTCGACCTGCCGGCCGGCTGGGCCGGCGCCGCCGCGCCGGAGCACCAGGAGTGGCCCGACAAGCACTGGTGGCAGCGCTTCGGCAGCCCGGAGCTGACCCGGCTGGTCGATGAAGGCCAGTCCAGCAACCTCGAGCTCGCGGGCGCGCTCGCGCGCGTGAAGCAGGCCGAGGCCGAGGCGCGCATCGCCGGGGTGTCGCTGCTGCCTACCGCCAGCGTCTATACCGACGCCAGCCGCGCCATGCCGATCCGCCGCGGCAGTTCCAGCACCTCGGCCGACAGCGGGGTGCAGGTGTCGTACGAGGTCGACTTCTGGGGCAAGAACAAGGCCAGCGTGGCCTCCGCCGAGGCCTCGCTGCAAGCCAACCGGTTCGACCGCCAGACCGTGGCGCTGACGGTTACCAGCGGCATCGTCTCGACCTATCTGCAGGTGCTGTCGCTGCACGACCGCCTGGCCGTGGCGCGCGAGCACGTCGCCAATGCCGAGCACGTCCTGAAGCTGGTCGAGGTGCAGGCGGGCGTGGGTTCGGCCTCGCCGCTCGACCTGGCGCGCCAGCGCTCCACCGTGGCGCAGCAGAAAGCCGAGATCCCCGACCTGATGCAGCAGGAGCGCGAAGCGCAGGCGGCGCTGGCGATCCTGCTCGGCAAGACGCCGCAGACTTTTTCGATCGGCCCGAAAGGCCTGGACACGATCAGCTTGCCCGAGGTGTCTCCGGGCTTGCCGTCCGAACTGCTGGGGCGCCGGCCCGACATCCGCCGCGCCGAGGCCGACCTGGCCGCCGCCGATGCCAACATCGCCGTCGCGCGCGCCAACCTGTTCCCCAGCATTAATCTCACCGGATCGATGGGCGCGCAAAGCAGCGCCCTGATGTCGATCCTGAACGCCCCGAACCTGGTCGCCAACGTCAGCACCTCGCTGATGGCGCCGATCTTCGACGGCGGCCGCCTCAAGCGCGAACGCGACATCGCCATCGCGCGCAAGCAGGAACTGGTGCAGGTGTACCGCGCGACCGTGATTTCGGCCTTGTCGGAAGTGGACACGGCGCTCGGCCAGATCCATAGCCTGGACGAGCAGCAGCGCCTCAAGACGCTCGAACTGGAGCAGGCGCGCCAGGCCTACGAATTGTCCGAGATCCGCTACAAGTCGGGCGCAGAGGATTTCATGACGGTCCTGGACACCCAGCGTGCCTTGTCCGACGTGCAGAACGACATGGGCATCCTCAAGCTCAGGCGCCTGCAAGCCACGGTGTCGCTGTACAAGGCGCTCGGCGGCGGCTGGAAGGACGAGCCGGACCCGGCCAGGCTCGGCCATGGCAAGCCGGCGCGCGCGAAAACCTGAGCGGCCGCCCGCTCAGGTCGTCCGCTCGGGTCGCCCGCTCAGGCTGACTGCAGCGCCTGCGCGCGCAGCCAGTCCTCGATCATCTCCGGGGGCGCCGGCTTGCTGTACAAATAGCCCTGGTGGCAGTCGCAGCCGAAGCTGACCAGCATGTCGCGCGCGCCTTCGGTCTCGACCCCTTCGGCGATCACGTCCAGGTTCAGGCTCCGGGCCAGGGCGACGATGGTGCGCGCGATCGCGGTGTCGTTGCTGTCGGTGAGGATGTCGCGCACGAACGAGCGGTCGATCTTGAGCGTGTCGATCGGCAGCTGCTTCAGGTAGGACAGCGACGAAAATCCCGTCCCGAAATCGTCCAGCGCGAACGAGATGCCGGCCGCGCACAGCGCGCGCATCTTGACGATCGTGTCCTCGATGTTCTCGACCAGCATGCTCTCGGTGAGCTCCAGCTTGAGCCGCGCCGGCGGCGCCCCGTTGCGCGCGAGGATGGCGAGGACGTCCTCGACGAAGCCGGCATCGCGCAGCTGGCGCGCCGAGATGTTCACCGCCACCACGACCCGGCCCAGCAGCGGGTCGCCCTGCCACGCGCCGATCTGGCGGCACGCCGCCTCCAGGATCCACAGGCCGAGCGGCACGATCAGCCCCGACTCTTCGGCAAACGGAATGAATTTGCCAGGCGCGACCAGGCCCTTGTGCGGATGGCGCCAGCGCACCAGCGCCTCAAGCCCGAACACGCCGCGCTGCGCGTGCATCTGCGGCTGGTACTCGAGCGTGAACTGGCCGCCGGCCAGCGCGTCGCGGAAGTCCGATTCGAGCTGCGCGCGTTCCAGCATCTCGCTTTGCATGACCGGATCGAACAGGCAGATGCGGTTCTTGCCCATGCCCTTGGCGCGGTACATCGCCACGTCGGCGCGTTTCAGCGTTTCGCTGACGGTCATGTCTTCGTCGGAAAACAGGACGATGCCGATGCTGGGCGTGGTGTGGTGCTGGTAGGAACCGATCTGGTAGGGCTCGCTCAAGCGCGCGCGGATGCCTTCGGCCAGCGCGCACGCCACCTGGCGCGTGGCGTCGGCGGACTCGCCGGCGCTGCTCTGCAGGACCACGAATTCGTCGCCGCCGAGCCGCGCGACCAGGTCGCCGCCCTGGACGCTGGCGCGCAGGCGCTGCGCCACCTGCTGCAGCAGCTGGTCGCCGATATCGTGCCCGCGCGTGTCGTTGAGGGCCTTGAAATTGTCCAGGTCGATGAACAGCAGGGCGCCCTGCGCGCGCGCGGGCGTGGCGCCGCCGATGTCGTGTTCGAGGCGTTCGAGCAGCGCCTGGCGGTTGGGCAGGCCGGTCAGCTGGTCGTGATACGCCAGCGAGCGGATCCTGGCGATGTGCTGCATGTTGGCCAGCTCGGAAGCCACGCGCGCGCTGAAGATGCGCATGCTCGATTCGATCAGGTCGGTGTCCGAGATCTTGCTCTCGTAGAGCGCGAAGACCGAACCGATCAACTCGCCGGCGCTGTTTTCCAGGCGCGCGCCGACGCAGGCCTGGAACGAGGCCGCGCCGAACGAGCGGGTGTTCGGAAATCGCTCGACCAGGCCGTCGTTCACCACGCAGACCGGGCTGGCGAACATCGCCGCGCAGGGCGTGCCCGCGAGCGCATAGGCGAAGCCGCCGATGACCTGGCCGTGCACCACGGCGGTGACGATCTCGCCCTGCTGCGAGGCCGGCGAGAACAGCGAGATGAAGGCGGCATCGGCGTTGACCGCTTCCGCCATGTGGACCGCGACCTGTTCGAAAAACCGGTGATCGGTATGCGACGAGACGCCCGCCGCCAGCGTCGCGACGGCCGCGCGCATGCGTCCCTTCTCGGCCTGGACGCGCAGGTGGGCGATGCCGAAACTGAGCTCGTCGGCCAGCGCCTGCAGCAGCTGGAACTCGTCCTCCGACGGCCGGCGCGGCTCGCTGGCGTACAGCGACATGACGCCGGTGGTGCGGCCTTCGTCCTTGAGCGGCAGGCAGATCACCGCCCTGCCGCCGAACCGCTCGGCGACGGCGCGCCAGCGGTCGAATGCGGGCGAGCGGTCGATATTCTCGATCACCTGCACGGTGCCGGTCCGGATCGCCACGCCGGCCGGACCGAGGCCAGTGCCGCCGGGTGCGTCGGCGTCCCAGCTGATCTCCATGTCGCGCAACAGCGAAGCGTCGGCCGCGTTGGCCGAGCTGGCGGCTACGCGCACGTGCTTGCCGGCGTCGTCGTCGGCGAAGCCGGCCCAGGCATTGATGTAGCCGCCCACGTTGCGCGCCAGCCGGCAGATGCCGTCGAGCAGTTCGTGGCGGTCCTTGACGCGCACCAGCAGCTGGCTGCAGGCGCTGCGCAGGTTCAGCGCGCGGTTCAGGCGCGACAGCTCGATCTCGGTCTTCTTGTGCTCGGCCAGGTCGATGAAGCTGCCGACCACCGAGACCAGCCGGCCGTCGCGGTCGCGGATCCCGGCCCCCTTGTCGAACACGTGCGTGTAGTAGCCGTCGGGCAGGCGCAGCCGGTATTCGGCCTGCCAGCGCTCGACGCTGCCGTCCAGCAGCCGCAGGAAGCCGGGGATGACCCAGGCGCTGTCGTCGGGATGGACGCGCTCTTCCCAGCTGCGATCGGACAGCCGCGTCGTGTCCGACTTGAGGTCGTACAGGGCCCTGGCCTGGACGCTGCGCCAGACGGTGCCGGTGCGCAGGTCGACTTCCCAGATCAGGTCGGTCGAGACCAGCGCCCAGCTTTCCAGCCGCAGCATGTGCGCCTGCAGCGCATCCTGGGCCGCCTTCTGCGCTTCGATGCTGGTGCAGACGATGATCGAGCCCAGTTTGCGCCGGGTGCCGGGCTCGAGCATGACCTTGACCTTCACCGAAAACCATTGGTACGCGCCGCCCTTGGTGCGCTTGCGGATCTCGAGCGCCTGGGCCGCGGCGCCGTCGCGCAGTTGGCAGTCCACGTCGGCGCGGATCAGGTCGACGTCATGCGGGTACACCACGTCGTAGGCGTGCCGGTGCCGCAGCTCCTCGAGCGTGTAGCCGAGGATGACCGCGTACGAAGGCGAGATGTAGACGTAGCGGCCGTCCGCGTCGAGGTGGGCGATCAGGTCGCTGCTGTTTTCGGCCAGCAGGCGGTATTGCGCCTCGCTCCTGGCCAGCGAGTCGATCGCGCTCTTGTGCGCGCTGATGTCGACGATGCTGCCCACGTGCCCTTCGAAGGCGCCGGCCTGGTTGAAGCGTGGCGCCGCGCTCTCGAGCACCCAGCGCACCGCGCCGCAGGACTTCCTGAGGCGGTACTCGACCTTGTACTCGCGCTGGCCGCGCCGTTCTTGCCTCAGCAGATCGCGGATGGCACCCCAGTCGTCCTCGTGCACGAACGCGGACCAGTCGTCGACCGTGACCGCGCCGCTGCCGCTCGAGAGGCGCTGCGCGGCGTCGGGATTGAGGTAGGTGCACACGCCGGCGGGGTCGGCCATCCAGATGATCGCCGCGCAGGCATCGACGATGTCCTGCAGGTCTTGACGGGGGCTGGACGGCCGGGTGTCGCGCATGGGTAAATGAGGAGAACGGTAAGGGGAGGGCGGTGACAAAGCGGGCGGCATCGAGTCGGGACCCGACAGTCACAAACTCGGGCGGACATGATTTTACTTGAGCCGCATCAATATCTTTGGAACAGAAACGGCTATGTGGAAATCCCACAACGCCGGGGCGGGGCCGCCGCATTCATGTCGAACCCCTATACTGTACATCTATACAGTATTATGTCCACTATCCGGTTATCGACGAGAAGTGGGGCATGAGCACACAAAATACGACAGCGGCGGACTACACCACCGTTCCGCTCGATTTTCCGCAGGAAGCCGGCGGCACGCCTTCGAACCGCTGCCTGGACTGGAATGTCTGCGAGGAGCTGGCGCTGCACCTGGCGGGCGAATGCGCGCGCGTGCAGGCGGAAAGCGACCGCTCGGTGCGCCCGGTCGACATCCTGCTCAAATCCTATCGCCTGGTCGAGGCGCTCGGCTGGGGCGAGCCGCCCTTGCTGCGCTGGGTCGTGCGGCGCGTCGCGGCCTTGCTGGACTGGCCGCTGCCGGACATTGCGCGCCCGGTGTGAGCCGGCGCCGGACGCGCGCGCGTCCGGCAGGTTTTGCGGCGCTGCGGCACAATCGCGATACGCTCATCATCGAAAGGAGTCCACGCATGGACAAAATCGTCAAAGTGCCGGGTCCGGATCACCCGATCGCCGTCATGCCGTCCGCCAAGCGCGTCATGGTGACCCTCGGCGAGACCGTCGTCGCCGACACCCGCCACGCGCTGTCGCTCAAGGAAGCTGCTTACCCGGCCGTGCTGTACATCCCGCGCGCGGACGTGCAGATGGACCTGCTGATCCGCAGCCAGCACACCACCTATTGCCCGTACAAGGGCGACTGTAATTACTTCAGCATCCCCTCGGCCGGCGCGCGCGGCGAAAACGCGGTGTGGACCTACGAGCATCCCCACGACGCGGTGGCCCCGATCGCCAACCACCTGGCGTTCTATCCGGATCGTGTCGACGTGACCACCGTCGATTGAAGCGTTTGAACGCGATGCTGGACCCGTCGCTCGCGCCACCATACCAGTGCGTGCTGAACGACGGATTGGTATTGCAACGTCGGCTCTTGTTTTGCGCCGCGTCCAGGTATGCATGTCATCCCCGCGGTCATTGGTATTACAAAGAAAACCAATTCTTGAAACCACTTGACCGCCTATTTTTCCAATGAGAATGTAAGTACCGGCTGGCTATCGCTGCGCGCTGAGCGATCGCAAATCCTTGATTTGACGAAACTTTTTGATAAAGATCAATGAGCGTTAGTCCTGGGGCCAGTTGCGGAAAACACTCAACGGAAATAGGAGAGATGATAATGAGAAATCCCAACATGGGCGGTCTTATCACTGCCTTGATCGCCAGTACCCTGGCCGGCTGCGGCGCCGGCAACGATCCGGACCCCGTGAGCGCGCGTTCGGCGCACCAGCTCGCCACGTCGAGCGCCTCGTGTCCGGGCTGGAGCTCGAGCGCGGTGTATACCGCCGGCATGTGCGTCACCTACGGCGGCAACACCTATACCGCCAATTACTGGAGCCAGGGCAACGTGCCCGGCACCGCCGACCAATGGGGACCCTGGGCACTGACCGGCACCGGCACTACCCCCACGCCGACCCCGACCCCGACGCCCACCCCGACCCCGACCCCGGCCCCGACCGGCTTCTCGTTCGGTCCCTACAAGGACGTCACGGTCAACCTGAACTGGAATACCAATGTGCTGTCGACCAAGGTGACCGGCAGCCTGCAGCCCTTGCTCAGCGTGATGCCGTCCAAGCTCAACACCGTTACCTGGGCGTTCGCGACCGGCGAGTGCGGCAGCGAAAACTGGGGCGGGGTGCAGGGCGCGGCGCTGGCCGGCGCCAACGTGCAGAATTTCGTCAACGCCGGCAAGACCTACATCCTGTCGACCGGCGGCGCCGCCGGCTCATTCTCGTGCGGCTCGGACGCCGGTTTCGAAACCTTCATCGGCCGCTACAACAGCGCCAACCTGCGCGGCGTCGACTTCGACATCGAAGCCGGGCAATCGCAGGACGTGATCAACAACCTGATCCAGCGCGTGAAAGTAGCACAACCCAAGCATCCCGGCCTGCGCTTTTCCTTCACGCTGGCGACCCTGGGCGGCAATTCGGCGCAGAGCCTGGGCACGATCGGCGTGAACACCATGAACGCGATCAAGGCGGCAGGGCTGACCAACTACTACATCAACCTGATGGTGATGGATTACGGCAGCGCCGGCAGTTCGGTGTGCACGCTGGGCAGCAGCGGCAAATGCGACATGGGTCAATCGGCGATCCAGGCCGCGATCAGCCTGCACAATTACTGGGGCGTGCCGTACAACCGCATCGAGCTGACGCCGATGATCGGCGGGAACGACGCGACCGATGAAATCTTCTCGCTGGCGGACGCCGACAAGATCACCAGCTGGGCCAAGACCAACGGCCTGGCCGGCATCCATTACTGGTCGCTCGACCGCGACACCGACTGCGCCCCGGGTTACGCATTGCCGACCTGCAACAGCTATGGCCAGGCCGGCAACTGGGGCTTCGCCAACCGCTTCATCACCGATCTCGGCTTGTAAAACGCCGCGGCGGGGGAGGGCCGGTTCCTGCGCTGCCGGGGCCGGCCCTTCGCTTTTGAAGCGCGCGCGCGGCGTATTCAAAACGCAACATCAATACCACCCATTTGCGCTTTTACCACAGCCGCTGGAACTATCCATCCTGCATGGCCTAGATACCAATACTGGACCGCGGGAAGTGGCAGCCCCTTATGCGCCCATAACATGAGCTTATTCGAGCATACCACTACTGGAAACGGTTCCACGCGGGTCTATGCAAGGTGGATTGCGTACAAAATAAGCAAGAAATTGGTAGTAATCTGGTATCGAGCCCTTGTATATTGACAAGTACTGGTTCTATCGACGAGTGACCGGCGCGGCAGACACCACCTCACACACAAGACGTCATTACAAGCCAACCAAGGGGAAGCACATGAAAGATCCGAAGGCAGCAGCGGGCAAGCGTCAGCAACCACTTTCCGATACCAGGCTGACGCCGGCGGCCCATGCCGTCGCGCTGCTGGTCCTGGGCGTCGCCAACGCCGCGTCGGCGCAGAATGCGACCCAGAACCCGGTGCCCGACAGCGCCAGCGCCGACACGCGGACCAATACCGTCATCGTCTCGGGTATCCGTGCCTCCCTGCAGCAATCGCTGGCGGTCAAGCGCAACGCCGACAGCAACGTCGAAGTGATCACCGCCGAAGACGTCGGCAAGATGCCGGACAAGAACGTGGCCGACTCGCTGCAGCGCCTGCCGGGCGTGAACATCAGCTCGTCGGCGGCCGGTTCCGGCGGCTTCGACGAGAACGACCGCGTCAGCCTTCGCGGCACCGCGCCCAGCCTGACCCAGACCACCATCAACGGCCACGCGCTGTCCTCGGGCGACTGGTTCGTGCTCGACCAGGTCGGCGGCGCGGTCGGCCGCAGCGCCAGCTATTCGCTGCTGCCGTCCGAGATCGTCGGCCAGGTCGTGGTCCACAAGACCCCGACCGCCGACCTGATCGAAGGCGGTGTGTCGGGCACCGTCGACATCATCACCCGCAAGCCGCTCGACTTCCGCCAGCCGCTGTCGTTCGAAGCCTCGGCGCAGGCCGTGCGCTCGACGCTGGCCAAGAAGAACGATCCGCAATACAGCGTGCTGGCCAACTGGAAGGATCCGACCAACACCTTCGGCGTGATGGTCCAGGGCTTTTCGGAAAAGCGCAGCCTGCGCCGCGACGGCCAGGAGCTGCTCCAGTGGGCCCAGATCGCCCCGACCAGCAAGATCGCCACCGCCCATCCGGACCTGGCCAATGTCTGGTACCCGCGCCTGATCGGCTCCTCGCTGTTCGAGCAGGAACGCCAGCGCAAGGGCGGCCTGCTCGACCTGCAGTTCAAGCCGAGCCGCGACTTGTCATTCGATGCGACCTATTTCAGCTCGCTGCTGAAAGCCTCGAACTACAACCGCAACTACATGACCGACATGCTCGGTTCGGGCGTGATCGGCGGCGACGTCGCGCCGGACTCGTACGCGGTGCGCAACGGCACGCTCACCGCGGCGTCCTGGGCCAACGCGGGCACGGCGGCGGCGCCGCTGCGCTACGGGATCGTCGACAACATCAATCGCCCGGGCGCCTACGCCAAGACCCAGTTCCTCGACCTGGACGGGCGCTGGCGCGTGACGAACGACCTGGATCTCAGCGCCAAGGCCGGCATCACGCGCGGCACCGGCGCCACCCCGGCGCAGGGCGTGTACGAGGGCGACATCAACAATTCGGGCGTGAACTACCAGCTCAACGGCCTGGGCAACCCGGCCACGGTCCACTTCCCGAGCATTAACACGGCCAACTTCACCGGCACGCCGCTGGACTGGGTGTTCGGCGCGTCGCCGGCATCGACCTTCGACGAAGAGAAGTACGCGCAGATCGACGCCGCCTACCGCCTCGAAGCCGGCCCGCTACGCCAGATCAAGTTCGGTTTCCGCGGCACCGACCACCATCGCAGCAACCTGGAAGTGTCGCAGGGCCCGAACTGGGCCAACACCAATCCGGGCTCGAGCAGCACCAACCCGGCCTGGAACGGCAGCACCTATCCGGGCGACTTCGCCAGCGACCTGGGCGGCGATTTTCCGAAGAACGTCTGGCAGCTCGACCCCAACATCCTGAGCGCCTGGGGCGACCTGCACTCGAACCGCGACGTCAGCCGCACCTACTATCCGGACATGTTCAACCTGACGGAAAAGACCAAGGCGCTGTACCTGTCGGGCGACTTCGAGGGCGATATGTGGAGCGGCAACGCCGGCGTGCGCATCGTGCGCACCGAGGGCACCTCGAACGGCTACCAGATCCTGCCGAACCAGCCGCCGGGCGGCAACCTGCCGGCCTTCCCGTGGGGCGGTTTCGTGCAGCAGACCGCGGTCGAGAACAACAGCACGTATGCGCTGCCGAGCGCCAACCTGAAGTTCGACGTCAACAAGGACGTGGTGGCGCGCCTGGGCGTGTCGCGCACCATGACCCGTCCGGACTTCGGCGCGCTGGGCGGCACCGTCACGCTGACCGACGAGAACCACACCGGCAACGGCGGCAACGCCAGGCTCAAGCCGGTCATCTCGAACAACATCGACGCGACCGTGCAGTGGTACTTCGCCCCGCGCGCGCTGGCGTCGGCCGGCCTGTTCTACATGGACCTGCGCAACTACGTCGGCTACGGCACGACCAGCGGCGTGTTTATCGACAGCCGCGCTTCGCAGCAGACCGGACGTGGCGTGTTCGCGACCTATGCGATCACCGCGCCGATCAACGTCGACGCCAGCGTCAAGGGCGCCGAGTTCAACCTGCAGCTGCCGATCGGCATGGGCTTCGGCGCGGACACCAACCTGACCCTGGCCGACTCGAAGCAGAATTTCGGCAGCTGCCCGGCGCTCACCACCGTCACCAGCTCGGACCCGTGCGACATGCTGGGCGCGTCCAAGGTCACCGCCAATGCCAGCGCCTTTTATGAGAACGACGTGTTCAACGCGCGCATCGGCTACGCCTGGCGTTCGTCCTACCTGGCGGCGCAGGACCGCGGCACGCCGATGTACCAGGACGCCGTCGGCCAGCTGTCGGCCTCGGCCAACTGGAACATCACCAAGTACGTGACCCTGACCTTCAGCGGCCAGAACCTCAACAACCCGGTGCTGAAGAACTACGTCTACAACAAGGACCAGCCGAGGAGCTTCTACGTCAACGGCGCGCAGTATTATCTGGGCGTGCGCATCAAGTACTGACGCGCGCCGCCTGATACGTTGTTGCGCCGCCCCCGCCAAGCCGGCGGAGGCGGCGCGTCGTTCCTTGTGCTTGTCCTTGCGCCCATGAGCCAACCCATCCGCGAATACAACCACGTCGACGCCGCGCTGCTGCACGACGAGATCCTGAGCTGCGGCGCGCCGGCGCTGCTGCGCGGCTTCGTGTCCGGCTGGCCGGCGGTCGCGCACGCGCGCGCGTCGCCCGAGGCCATCTGCCGCTACCTGCTGGACTGCGACAGCGGCCAGGCGGTCGACGCGCTGCTGCTGCCGCCGCAAGAGAGGGGGCGCCTGTTCTACGCGCCCGACATGAACGGCTTCAATTTCGCACGGCGCCGGCTGCCGGTCTCGCACGTGATCGAGCAGCTGGCGCGCTATTCGCAGTTCGCCGACCCGCCGTCGGTGGCGGTGCAGAGCGCGCCCGTCGGCGCGTGCCTGCCGCGCTTCGGGCGCGAGAACAGGCTCGCGGCGATCGACATCGTCGACGCGCCGGCGCGCATCTGGATCGGCAATGCGATCGTCACGCCGGCCCACTTCGACGAATCGGAAAACATCGCCTGCGTGGTCGCCGGCCGGCGCCGTTTCACGCTGTTCGCGCCGGAGCAGGTCGGCAACCTGTACATCGGCCCGCTCGACTACGCGCCCACGCCCACGCCGATCAGCATGGTCGATTTCAACGCGCCCGACCTGGCGCGCTTCCCGCGCTTCGCCCGGGCGATGGAAGGCGCGCTGGTGGCCGAGCTCGGACCGGGCGACGCGATCTACATCCCCTCGCTGTGGTGGCACCACGTGCAGTCCACCGGACCGCTGAACATCCTGGTCAACTACTGGTGGAAGGCGGTGCAGGCCGTGGACGGCGAGCGCACGCCGATGCAGGCGCTGGCCATCGCCATGGATGCGCTGCGCGCCATGCCCCCGGCGCAGCGCCAGGCCTGGGCCGCCATGTTCGGCCATTACGTGTTCGATGCCGGCGTCGATCCGGCCGCCCATCTTCCCGCGCACCGCCACGGTGTGCTCACCAAGGTCAGACCGCAATGAAAAAAACCTTCCTTGCCGCATTGCTGCATGCCGGATTGTTCGGCGCCGCCGTGCAGGCCCACGCCGCCCCGGCCTTCGTCGCCGGTCCCTACCAGTATCTGCCGCTGACCCAGGGCGCCGCCCGGATCCTCGCGCACGGCACCCTGACCTGGGCCTTCGCCTCGGGTGAATGCGGCGACGAGGTCTGGTTCGACCGCAGCGCCGAGGAGGTGGCCAGGAACGTGGCGGCGTTCGCGAAAGCCGGGCGGCCCTACATCGTCTCGACCGGCGGCGCCGAACACATGTTCATCTGCGCCAGCAGCGCCGGCATGGAGCGCTTCCTGCAGCGCTACGATTCGCCCCAGCTGGTCGGCGTCGATTTCGACATCGAGGACAAGCAGACCCCGGCCCAGGTCGATGCGCTGATGGCCGCCATCAAGGACGCGCAGAAACGCCATCCCAAGCTGCGCTACAGCTTCACGGTCGCGACCCACGCTGCCAGCGACGGCAGCCGGGACAGCCTGAACCCGCTGGGCGAAAGCATCCTCGCCGCCATCGAGCGCCACGGCGTGCGGGATGCCGTGTTCAACCTGATGGTGATGGACTACGGGCCGGCTTCGCCGAAAGCCTGCGTGGTGACGGATGGCGTGTGCGACATGGGGGCGTCGAGCCTGCAGGCGGCGCGCAACGTGCACGCCAAATACGGCATCCCGTACGAGCGCATCGCGCTGACGGCGATGATCGGCATGAACGACGTGGTCTCGAACGTGTTTTCGGTCGCGGATGCGCGCACCATGATCGAAGGCGCCCGTACCTTGAAGCTGGCCGGGGTGCATTACTGGTCGCTGGGGCGCGACAAACCCTGCGGCAAACCAGTGAGCGCCGCCAGCGATTCGTGCAGCGGCGTCGATGCCGCCGCCGGCGCGTTCGAGGCCATCCTGTCGCAGGAGCGCTAGCGGTTTTTTACGCGTCCGCGCGCGGGGCGTCCGCGCCGTCGTCGAGCGCGCGGCGCGCCTGCATCGGAATGACCTGTGACAGCACCGCCACCGGGATCGCCGCCAGCATCACCCACAGGAAGAAGTGGCGGTAGCCCAGCGCCAGCTGGATGTCGCCGCTGACGTACTTGAACAGCGAGAAGCCCAGCTGCATGATGCCGGTCGAGAAGGCGTAGTGCGCGGTCTGGTACTTGCCCGGCGCGACCACCTGCATCATGTATAAAATCAGGCCCACGAAGCCGAAGCCGTAGCCGAACATCTCCATGCACAGGCCGGCGCCGATGACCGTCAGGTCGGTCGGCTGGGTCATCGACAGATACCAGAACACGGCATTCGGCAGGTTGACCGCCAGGATCAGCGCCAGCATCGCGCGTTTCAGGCCCAGCCTGGCGGTGAAGTAGCCGCCCGCGATGCTGCCGACGATGAAGGCGACCGTGCCGACGGTGCCGTATACCGCGCCCACTTCCGAAGTCGACAGGCCCAGGCCGCCCAGGTTGCGCGCCTCGCGCAGGAACAGCGGGCCGATGGTCTGCACCTGGGCCTCGCAGGCACGGAACAGGATGATGAAGACGATCGAGACCCAGATGCCGGGCTTCCGGAAATAATCGACGATGACTTGCCACAGCGTGCGTGCGATGGCGCCGGCATCATGGCCGAGCGCCAGCGTGTTCGGCGCCAGCGGCAGCGCCCAGCTGTTGTACAGGCCCAGGCCGACCAGCATCGCGGCGACGATGCAAAACACGATGGTCCAGGCCGACACCGCGCCCACCGTCTTTTCCAGGTAGCCGGCCAGCAGCAGCAGGCCGCCGGCCGAGATGAAGCGGCCGGCGTTGAAGAAGGTGCCGGTCCAGCCGGCGTAACGCGCCTGCCCGGTTTCGTCCAGGCTGGCGATGTACAGGCCGTCGCAGGCCACGTCGTGCGTGGCCGAGCAGATCGCGACCAGGGTCAGCATCGCCACGCAGGCGCCGAACCAGAACGGCAGGTGCAGCGCCGCCGCGACCAGGCCCAGGCAGGCGCCGCCGATCAGCTGGAAGCTCACCACCACCAGCTTCTTGCTCGAAGCCAGTTCGAGGAAGGGGCTCCATAGCGGCTTGAAGATCCAGGCCGACATGATGGCCGCGGTCCAGTGGGCGATGTCGTCGTTGGCCACGCCCATGCTCTTGAACATCTGGCCGGCGACGATCGCGACCGCATAGAACGGCAGGCCCTGGGCGAAATACAGGCTGGGCACCCAGGCCAGCGGGCTGCGCCGGGTGGCGGGCCGCGTGGCCGCGGGTGCAAGCGTCGGCGTGTGCATGTCGATGATGAACTCCTCAGTCGAACCCGGGCACGGGGATGCGGCCTGCGGCCTCGATCTCGCCGGCCAGCCAGGCGCCGACGGCGTCCAGCGCGGGCGGCGCGAAGCCGTAGGTGAGCAGGGCGGGCGTGTTGAAATCGAGCGCCTGGTAGGGGTTCCACAGCGCCAGGTGCAGGTCGGGCGTCCAGTTCGAACGCGCGTGCGCGCCGTAGCGCATGCGGCTGGTCGATGCCAGGATCGTCAGGCGGCCGTCCGGGGGCAGGGCCGCCCAGTCGAAGCGGTCTTCGTCGTCGAAGGTGACCAGGTCGACGTCGAAGTGGCGGCGCAGCAGGTCGGCCACGCTCGCCGCCGGCACGCCGGCTTCCGAGACGCCGTCGCTGACCACGTCCGCGCGCGCCACCAGGCGCACCCGGCTGCCGATCGGCGGGCGCTGCGGGTCCCGGTACGCGGTCAAGCCGCGCCGCCAGGCCAGCGCCATCAGCGCGCGGTCGGCTTCCTCCTGCGGGTAGGGCGAGCCCTTGGACGGAAAGCGCCGCGCCAGCGCGTGCAGGCGCGCCACGCGCGCGTGCGCGCCCGCGAGCGGCAGGGTGCCGTCGGCGAGAGCCGCGGCGATCGCGTCGATGGTTTCCATCTGCGTGGCCCTGGTACCGAGCGCCATTACCATGTCGGCGCCAGCCTGCAGCGCACGCACGGCGGCTTGTCCGGCGCCGTAGCGGCCGGCGATCGCATGCATGTCCATGCCGTCGGTGATGATCACGCCCTGGTAATCCCATTCCTCGCGCAGCAGGCCGTGCAGGATGCGGCGCGACATCGTGGCCGGCATGTCGGCGTCGAGCGCCGGGTAGACGATGTGCGCCGTCATCAGGGCCGGCGCATGCGGCGCGGCCGTGCGGAAGGGCTTGAACTCGAACGCTTCCAGCTGCGCCAGCGGTTTGTCGACGCGCGGCAGGTCGCGGTGCGAGTCGACGTGGGTGTCGCCGTGGCCGGGGAAGTGCTTGACGCAGCAGGCCACGCCCTCCGCCAGGCTGCCCGCCATCCAGGCCAGCGCCAGCTCGGCCGCGCGCGCGGGGTCGGCGCCGAACGAGCGCTCGGCGATGACCGGGTTGTCCGGATTGTTGTTCAGGTCCAGTACCGGCGCGAAGTTCCAGTTGAAGCCGAGCGCACGCACCCCGCGCGCGACCGCAACGCCGACTTCGCGCGCCAGCCCGGGGTCGTCGGCTGCGCCCAGCCCCATCGCGGCCGGCGGCTGCGGCAGCCAGGTCGCGCGCACCACGGCGCCGCCTTCCTGGTCGATGCCGATCAGAGCGTGCGTCCCCATCGCGGCGCGCAGGTCGGCGGTGAGTTGCGCCAGCTGCCCGGCATCGACCATGTTCTGGCGGAACAGGCAGACCCCGCCGATCCGGTAGGCGCGCAGGAAGGTGGCGGTTTCCTCGTCGAGCGTCGTGCCAGGGAAGCGGATCATGATCATCCGGCCGGCGAGTTGCTTCAGCTCGGTGCTCATCGCCTCACTCATCGGCGCACTCATCGGCGTACCTCCGCCACGTACTCGTAATAATCGCTGCGGCAGTACGAGTGGGTCAGCTCGACCGCGGCGCCGCTCTCCAGGTAGCTGACGCGGGTAATGTGCAACATCGCCGCGCCCGGTTCGATGCCGGCCAGGCGCGCCTGCTCGGCGCTGGCGTTGACCGCGCGGATGTGCTGCAGCGCGCGAGAGGGCACGGCGCCGCGCTCTTCCAGGTAGCCGTACAGCGAATTGGCCACGCCATGCGGATCGGGCATGTAGACGGTCGGGATGGTGCTGGTTTCGATCGCCATGACGACGTTGTCGGCCGTGCGCAGGCGTTTCAGGCGCGCCACCGGCATGCTCGGCGACAGGCCCAGCGACAGCAGTTCGAGCGGGGTCGCCACGCCGATCTCGCGCTGCAGCCAGCGCGAGCCGGCGGTGAAGCCGCGCTGCTTGAGCTCTTCGGAAAAGCTGGTCAGGCGCGAGAGCGGCTGCTCGAGCTTGGGCGTGATGTAGGTGCCGGAGCCGCGCCGGCGCGTCAACATGCCGCGTTCGCACAGCATGTCGATCGCCTTGCGCGCGGTCACGCGCGAGATGTCGAGCATCTCGGACAGCGTGCGCTCGGACGGCAGCGCCTCGTTGGCGCGCCAGTCGCCGCTGATGATGCCGCTGGAGAGCTTGTTCGCGACCTGGATGTAAAGCGGCGTGCCGCTGTGGGCATCGGGCCGGAAGCCGGCGAGCTGGTCGAGGGCGTTCATGATGCCAGCCCTGCGTGGGTTCCGATGGGGTCGCCGCCGATGAGAGAGTCGATCATTGAACCGCCTGGTGATTGATGAGCTGTCAACTTTCAACACACTATAGGTTGGCAATATCCCAATGTCAACAGGTCTTTAACTGGTATCTCCGGCTGCCGCATCGTCACCGTTGCGCCTGGCCGACGCGGTGCTGTAAGCGATTGTTTAGGAAGGAGAAAATCTCAACAGGGCAAAGAGGCCAGATTGCTACCGGTATGAGGCCACAGCATGGCCGCGACCGTCGCCGTGATAACGCCGCCAGTCGTCCGCCGCTGCCGGCCGCGTCCGGCGACAATGCCGAACACGACCCACGACAAGGAGCAGGCGATGGCGCGCATGGCCGCAATCGAATTGGACCGGGTGCGGCGCTACCTGGAACCCGGACCGGTGGTGCTGGTGTCGTCGCGTCACGGCGACGAGCGCGACATCATGGTGATGGGCTGGCACACGGTGATGGAATTCACGCCGTCGCTGGTCGGCTGCGTGATCGCCGCCGGCAACCACAGTTTCGAGCTGATCCGCGCCAGCGGCGAGTGCGTCATCAACCTGCCGACGACGACGCTGCTGGACGCGGTGCTCGGGATCGGCTCGACCAGCGGCGCCGACCTCGACAAGTTCGACGCCTTCGGCCTCACGCCCGAGGCCTGCGAACAGGTCGGCGCGCCCGCGATCGCCGAATGCCACGCGCAGTTCGAGTGCAGGCTGCACGACGACAGCCTGGTCGAGCGCTACAATTTCTTCGTCTGGGAAGTCGTCGCCGCGCGTGCCCGGCCTGCGCCGGCGCACCCGGAAACCCTGCACTACAAAGGCGACGGCACCTTCATGGTGTCAGGGCGGATCATCCACCGGCATCGCGCCGGATTGAAATGATCACAGGTCGTCGGCGCGCACCTGCTGGCTGGTCAGCACCCTGTGGATCACCGCAGCGCCCACGTCGTGCGCCTTGAGGAATTCCACGGCGCCGATGGTGCCGAGGCATGCCTGGATCAGCATGCCTTGCCGTACGATGCCGGCCTTGTCGATGTCATGATCCAGCGCCGGGCTTGCCGGCGACGCCTGCGAGCGGCGGTCAACTTGTTGCGTTTCCATGGGACGTCCTTGGTCGAGTGGAGCCGATGTCGTACTCAGGCTTTGCTTGTGAATGTAATCGTATGACATGGGGCTGGGAATGGACGCATTCCTGTTCCGACTTAAGCGAAGTCCTACAGGCAAAAAAAGATCCGACGACCGTGAGGCCGACGGATCGAACTACCCTGTGAAGAGATAGAAGAAGACCGGAACATCGTAGCGCGCCAACATGTCAGCGCGATGACACGCCGGCGCCGCCTGGCAGCCGGCACCGCCTAGCAGCCAGCGCCGTCGCCGTAACGATTCACGCTGGTCCCTGTGTCGGGCAGGTACGCCAGGCTGCACTCGGGATGCTGGGCATCGGCCGCGATGACGCCGGCCACGCGGGTGTCGTAGCCCTCTGCCAGCCCGGCCGCGACCACGATGCCGGCGCTGGTCGGATAGCCGTTGGCGTTCATCTGCACCTCGTCGAGCACGCTGCCGGCCGCCGGCGAGCCGGCCAGCATCCACTTGAGGTGGTACACCTGCGCCGCTTCGTTCACGGCATGGCGCGCGACATCCATCTTGGCGACGCGCGCGCTGCGGATCGTATCGGCGTAGCGCGGCAGGGCGACGGCCGACAGGGTCCCGGCGATCGCGACCACCGTGGTGAGTTCCAGCAGCGTAAAACCGCGCTGGCGTTTGGGCATGTGCATACCATCGCTCCGTGACGAAAGGCCCTGCAACCGAGGGATCGCGACTCAATAAGCATGCACTTTAGACAATTGTCGAGCAGGACGGCGCGCGCTTGCCTTGCATCATCGTCAATCAATACGAGCGCCATCAAATCGCGCCGCAGTGTAAGTTGTTCGTGTTTGCTCGTGCACGCCTGCACGGCTTGCAGCGAGCGGCACTCCCATCCATTAACCCTTTTCGCGAGACTGATATGACCGACAAGAAAGATGATGTTATCCAGGAATTCGGCGCCCTGGCGCCGGTGCGCATCGGCCTGGCCGCCGACGTGCGCTCGAAAAGCGTGCGCGCCCTGAACCACCTGCTGGCCCACACGATGGCCCTGCGCGACGCCTACAAGAAGGCCCACTGGCAGACCGCCGGCGCGACCTTCTACGAACTGCACCTGCTGTTCGACAAGCACTACGAAGAACAGGTCACGCTGATGGACTCGATCGCCGAGCGCATCCAGAACCTGGGCGGCGTCACCATCGCGCTGCCGGGCGACATCGCCAGCGAATCGTCGATCGCACGCGCCCCGCGCGGCCGCGAGTCGGCACGCGCCCAGCTCGACCGCCTGGCCGACGCCCACGAAACCATCCTGCTCGACGCGCGCCCGCTCGCGCGCGAGGCCGACGATGCCGGCGACGACGGCACCAACGACCTGATCGTCAGCGAGATCGTGCGCACCAACGAGCTGCAAAGCTGGTTCATCGTGCAGCACCTGCAGCGCCATTCGGAACTGGGGGACAACGCCGCGCCGAAGTCGGCGGAGTGATTCATCCGGCGGCGCCGGGGTCGAGCGCCCCGGCGCAGGCCATTGAAACGCTACCTGGCCGTGACCATCCTGCGCACGGCCTGCCGCGGCGGCGTGTCGCCCAGCGGCAGCAGCGCGCCGCCTCGCGCGAGCGCGCGCACGACGGCCGCTTCGCCGGCGCGCAAGCCCTGCCCGCGCAGTTGCGGCAGGGAGCGCACCGGCTCGGGTACGATCTGCACGGCGGCGCGCACCAGCAGGCGCTGCAGCAATCGCAAGGGCGCGGGCACGATCGGCGCATTGGCCATGATGCGCAAGAAATCGGCGAGGATGTTCGACGCCTCCAGCGTAGGCGCGGTGCGCGCCAGCAGCGCCTCCCACTCGGCCCATGAACGCGGCGCATGGGTGGCCCCGTACAGCCGGGCCGAGGCCCGGCCCTCGGCGAAAACCCGATCGCGTTCGTGTGCCGACAGCGGCTGCACGTAGCGATGGTAGCTCGATGTAAAACCGAATGTGGCAGTCGCATGGACCCAGTCGAGCAGGCGTGGATCGTCGGCGCGGTAGGGCAGGCCGTCCGGCGTGACCCCCTGCACGCGCGCATGCATGCGCGTCACGCGCGCGATCAACGCCTCGGCGGCCGTGCGCGGCCCATAGACGGTCATCATCGCCGCGAAGCCGGTGCGGCGCAGGCGCGTGACCGGGTCGACGCGAAAGCCGGTGTGGTCCCATACGCCGGAACGCACCGACGGCTCGGCCAGTTCCAGCAGCACCGCCGCGACGCCGCCGATGAACAGGGCCACGGGATTGGCGAATACGCGCCACGACACGCCATCGGCCGGAGTCAGGGCGGGCTCGCCCGGCGGCTGGCTGAAATCGAAGTCCATGCCGGCCGGCGGGCGCATCAGGTCCTGGATCGTGTTCAGCATCGGCTGTCCTTCGTGGCGTCGAGCGGACGATTATAGCCAGGCGCCGGTTCGCGCGCCGACCCGGCAGGGGACGTGCGATCCTATGGCTTTCCCGGACATCGAACGCAATGATCAACACCCCAGCTATTTCGGCAACCCAGGCCGCCCCGTCTGCGCCGGCCACGGCGGCCACCGACTGGTGGCGCGACGCCATCATCTACCAGGTCTATCCGCGCAGCTACCTCGACACGGACGGCGACGGCGTCGGCGACCTGCCGGGCATCACCGCCAGGCTCGACTACATCGCCAGCCTCGGCGTGGACATCGTCTGGCTGTCGCCCTTCTTCAAGTCGCCGATGAAGGACTTCGGCTACGACATTTCCGACTACTGCGACGTCGACCCGCTGTTCGGCACGCTGGCCGACTTCGACGCGCTGGTCGCGCGCGCGCACGCGCTGGGCTTGAAGATCATGATCGACCAGGTGATGTCGCACACGGCCGAGGCGCACCCGTGGTTCGCCGAAAGCCGTGCGAGCCGCGACAACCCGAAGGCCGACTGGTACGTCTGGGCCGACCCGCTCCCCGACGGCAACCCGCCCAACAACTGGCTGTCGGTGTTCGGCGGCTCGTCCTGGCAGTGGGATACGAGGCGGCGCCAGTACTACATGCACAACTTCCTGGTCAGCCAGCCGCAGCTGAACTTCCACAACCCGGAGGTGCAGCAGGCCCAGCTCGACGTGCTGCGCTTCTGGCTCGAACGCGGGGTCGACGGCGCGCGCATGGACGCCTGCGACTATTACTTCCACGACCGCCAGCTGCGCAGCAACCCGCCGGCGGCGGCGCACGACACGGGCCTGACCACGGCCGTGAACCCCTACGGCATGCAGTCGCACCTGTACGACAAGACCCAGCCGGACAACATCGCCTTCCTGCGCCGGGTGCGCACGCTGCTGGACGAGTACGGCGCGATCGCGATCGGCGAGGTCGGGGCGGACGATGCGCTGGCGGTCATGGCCGAGTACACCTCGGGCGGCGACAAGCTGCACATGGCCTACAGCTTCAGCCTGCTGACGCCCGACTTCTCGGCCGCGCACATCCGCCAGCAGGTCGAGGATTTCGAAGCGCGCGTGCAGGGCGGCTGGGCATCGTGGTCGGTCGGGAACCACGACAGCGTGCGCGTGATGACGCGCTGGGGCGGAGAGCAGCCTTCGCCGGCGCTGGCCAGGCTGGTGCTGGCGATGCAGTGTTCGCTGCGCGGCACGCCTTGCCTGTACCAGGGCGACGAGCTGGCTCTCAGCGAAGCCGAGGTGCCGTTCGAACTGCTGCAGGACCCGTACGGCATCGCCTTCTGGCCCGAGTTCAAGGGCCGCGACGGCTGCCGCACGCCGATGCCTTGGACGCCTGAGGCGCCGAACGCCGGCTTCACCGATGGCGCGCCGTGGCTGCCGGTGGCGGCGCCGCACTTGGCTCGCGCCGTGGCGAAGCAGGAAGGCGAGGCCGACTCGCCGCTCAACTTCGCGCGCCGCTTCATCGCCTGGCGCCGCACGCAGCCGCAGCTCACGCGCGGCGCCATCGCCTTTTTCGACGCGCCGGAACCGGTGCTGGCGTTCACGCGCAGCCTGGACGGGATGCCGGCCGTGCTGGCGGCTTTCAATTTGTCGGACGGGGAAGTGGCGTTCGAATGGCCGCAGGCGCTCGAGGCGTCGGACCTGGGCGGTCACGGCTTGAGCGGCAGCCACGAAGGAAAGGGGCGCATCACGCTGCCGCCCTACGGCGCCTGGTACGGCAGCGTGAAGGCAGGCTGGGCGCCTGCCTCGGCAGTCAAATAAGACCGCACAGGTGCGGCGCGCTTGGAGCAGCGCGCCGCACGGGCGTCACAGCTTGACCGGCTGCGCGTTCCAGATCTGCTCGGCGTACTCGGCGATCGTGCGGTCCGACGAGAATACGCCCATGCCGGCCACGTTCAGGATGGCCTTGCGGTTCCACTCGTCGCCCTGGCGGAACAGCTCGTCGACCGCGTCCTGGGTCTGCACGTAGCTGGCGTAGTCGGCCAGCAGCAGGTAGTGGTCGCCCCATTCGGCAAACACCTTGTAGACGTCGTGGAAGCGCGCCGGCTCGTCCGGCGAGAACAGGCCGTCGCGGAGCTGCTCGAGCACCTGGCGCAGTTCCTCGTTCTGCTCGATGATCTCGCGCGGGTTGTAGCCCTGGGCGCGCAGCGCCTCGACTTCCTCGGTGGTGTTCCCGAAGATGAAGATGTTGTCCGCGCCGACGTTCTCGCGCATCTCGACGTTGGCGCCGTCCAGCGTGCCGATGGTCAGCGCGCCGTTCAGGCCCAGCTTCATGTTGCCGGTGCCCGAGGCTTCGGTGCCGGCGGTCGAGATCTGTTCCGACAGGTCGGCGGCCGGGATGATGATCTCGGCCAGGCTGACGCTGTAGTTCGGGATGAACACGACCTTGAGCTTGTCGCCCACGCGCGCGTCGTTGTTGACCACCTCGGCGACGTCGTTGATCAGCTTGATGGTCTGCTTGGCCATGTGGTAGGCCGACGCCGCCTTGCCCGCGAAGATGACGGTGCGGGGCACCCAGTTGGCGTCCGGATTGGCCAGGATGCGGTTGTAGCGCGTGATCACGTGCAGCACGTTGAGCAGCTGGCGCTTGTACTCGTGGATGCGCTTGACCTGCACGTCGAACAGCGAGGTCGGATCGACCGTGATCCCGAGGTGCTCCTGGATGTAGCTGGCCAGGCGCTCCTTGTTGACCAGCTTGGCGGCGCGGAACTGCTGGGCGAACTCCTGCTCGCCCGCCAGGTCGCGCAGCCGGCCCAGCTGCTCGAGGTCGCGCCGCCAGTCCGGGCCGATGCGCGCGTCGATCAGCTTCGACAACGACGGGTTGGCCAGCGACAGCCAGCGGCGCGGCGTGATGCCGTTGGTCTTGTTGTTGAAGCGCTCGGGGAACAGCTTGGCGAAGTCGGCGAAGATCGAGCGCGTCATCAGGTCCGAGTGCAGCGCCGAGACGCCGTTGACCTTGTGGCTGGCCACGACCGCCAGGTGGGCCATGCGCACGCGGCGCTCGCCCGCCTCGTCGATCAGCGACACGCGGCGCATGCGTTCGACGTCGATGCCGAACTGCTCGTTGGTGGCGTCGATGAAGGCCTTGTTGATGTCGAAGATGATGTGCAGGTGGCGCGGCAGGAAGTGGCCCATCATGTCCACCGGCCAGGTCTCGAGCGCTTCCTGCATCAGCGTGTGGTTGGTGTACGAGAACACCTTTTGCGTGATGGTCCAGGCGCGCGCGAACTCCAGGCCGTGGTCGTCGATCAGGATGCGCATCAGTTCCGGAATCGCCAGCACCGGGTGGGTGTCGTTCAGGTGGATGGCGACGTGGTCGGGCAGCGCGTCGAAGTCGTCGTGCTTGGCCAGGTAGCGCGCGATGATGTCCTGCAGGCTGGCGGCGCAGAAGAAGTATTCCTGGCGCAGGCGCAGCTCGCGTCCGGCCTGGGTCGAATCGTCGGGGTAGAGCACGCGCGAGATGTTCTCGGCCGCGTTCTTTTCCTCGACCGCGCCGACGTAATTGCCGCCGTTGAAGGTCTGCAGGTGGAATTCGTCGACGGCCTTGGCCGACCAAAGGCGCAGGGTGTTGGTGGCGTCGGTGGCGTAGCCGGGGATGATGGTGTCGTAGGCCATGGCGATGACGTCCTGGGTGTCGACCCACTTGACGGTCATGTTCGCGGTGCCATCCGCGGCCTCGCCCTGCGTTTCGATGCGGCCGCCGAAGCGCACCTTGAACTGCACGTTCGGGCGCGCGACTTCCCACGGGTTGCCGCCGGTCAGCCAGTAATCCGGCGCTTCGACCTGGCGGCCGTCGACGATCTCCTGCTTGAACATGCCGTAGTCGTAGCGGATGCCATAGCCCATGCCGGCCAGGTTCAGCGTCGCCATCGAATCGAGGAAGCAGGCGGCCAGGCGGCCCAGGCCGCCGTTGCCGAGCGCGGCGTCCGGTTCGAGTTCGGGCAGCTGTTCGAGGTCGACGCCCAGCTCGTCGAGCGCCTGGCGCACGTCTTCGTGCAGACCCAGCGCCAGCAGGGCGTTGGTGAAGGTGCGGCCAATCAGGAATTCGATCGACATGTAGTAGACGCGCTTGCCGTCCTGGCCGGCTTGCACGCCGTCCAGCTTCATCTGGCGCTCGACCAGGCGCTCGCGCACCGCCAGGGCGGCGGCCTGCAGCCAGTCGCGCGGGGCGGCCGCGGCCGGGTCCTTGCCGAGGGCGTAGACCAGTTTGCTTGCGATGGAACGCTTGAGGTTGGCCACCTGGTTGGCCGAATCGTCTTGGTGTAGGTCGTTGAGGTTCATTGCTTCTCTGCGTTCTCGATAATGGTTACTGTGTTTTTAGTGCGTTATGTTCCGATTTGCTGGTACAACGTGAGGTATTGCGCGGCCGCCGCATCCCAGTCGAAGCGCTGACCCATGCCGCGCGCCTGCACCGCCTTCCAGTCGCCCGGGCGCTGGTACAGGGCAAACGCGCGCCGCACCGCGGCGTCGATGCCGGTGTCGTCGAAGCTCTCGAAGACGAAGCCGGTGGCCACGCCGTCACCGATGTTCTCGAGCGAGGCGTCGACCACCGTATCGGCCAGCCCGCCGACCTTGCGCACCAGCGGCAGGGTGCCGTATTTGAGCCCGTACAACTGGGTCAGGCCGCATGGCTCGAAGCGCGACGGCACCAGGATCACGTCGGCGCCGGCGATCAGGCGATGCGACAGCTGCTCGTCGTAGCCGATGCGCACCGCGATCGATTGCGGATGCGCGCCGGCGGCGGCCGCGAACGCGGCTTCGAGCGGCGCGTCGCCGCTGCCGAGCACCATCATCTGGCCGCCGCGCCGCACGATCTCGGGCAGGGCGGCCAGCACCAGGTGCAGGCCTTTCTGCTCGGTCAGGCGGCTGACGATGCAGAACAGCGGGCCGTCCTGCTGTACCGCCAGGCCGGCCTCGCGCTGCAGCGCCGTCCGGCAGGCCAGCTTGCCGGCCAGGTCGCGCGCCTCGTAGCCGGCGGCGAGCAGGGTGTCCGTCGCCGGATTCCATACCGTGTCGTCCACGCCATTCAGTATGCCCGAAAGGTCGCGCACACGGGCGCGCAACAGGCCGTCCAGGCCGCAGCCCTGTTCCGGCTGCTGGATCTCGTGCGCGTAGGTCGGGCTGACGGTGGTGATCTTGTCGGCGAAGTACAGCCCGGCCTTCAGGAACGAGCACTGGCCATGGAATTCGATCCCGTTGATGTCGAAGAAGTTCGCCGGCAGATCGAGGTAGCCGAACACATGGCTCGGGAAGTTGCCCTGGTAAGCCAGGTTGTGGATGGTCTGCACGCTGCCGGCCACGCGCCGCCCGGTCGATTGCTCCAGCGCCTTCAGGTAGGCCGGCGCCAGCGCGGCATGCCAGTCGTGGCTGTGCAGCACCTGCGGCCGCCACGCATGGTCGAGCCCTTCGGCCAGGCGCACGCCCATCCAGCCGAGCAGGGCGAAGCGCTGGTGGTTGTCCGGGTAGGCGTGGTTGCTGGCGTCGGCGTAGGGATTGCCGGGGCGGTCGTACAGGTCGGGCGCGTCGATCACGTAGGCGACGATGTCGCTTCCGGGCAGCACGCCGCGGTACAGGCGCACCGCTTGCGCGCCGAAGCGCGGGCCGAATTCGGCCACCAGCGTCTGCTCGAGGATGCCCTCGCGCAGGCGCGGGAAGCCCGGCACCAGCACGCGCGCCTCGCATCCCAGGCGGCCCTGCGCGATCGGCAGGGCGCCGGCGACGTCGGCCAGGCCGCCGGTTTTCAGCAGCGGATAGATTTCAGAACAGATGTGCAGTACGCGCATGGGGATTCCAGTCGGCTCAGAGTTTGTCCAGCATGTCCTGCGTCACCAGCACGACGCCGCTGTCGGTGCGGTAGAAGCGCTGCGCATCGAGCACCGCATCCTCGCCGATGACGGTGCCGGCCGGGATCCTGCAGCCGCGGTCGATCACGACCTTGGTCAGCCGGCAGCTTTCGCCGATCTCGGTATGCGGCAGGATCACGGCCTGGTCGATGTGGCAGAACGAATGCACGCGCACGTCCGAGAACAGCACCGACAGCGCGACGTGCGAGCCCGACACGATGCAGCCACCCGAGACCAGCACGTTCACCGCCATGCCGTGTTCGCCGTTGCGGTCGTGGACGAACTTGGCCGGCGGCAGCTGTTCCTGGTGGGTCCAGATCGGCCAGTCGGCGTCGTAGATGTTCAGTTCCGGCGAGATCGAGGCCAGGTCGAGGTTGGCCGACCAGAACGCGTCCACCGTGCCGACGTCGCGCCAGTAGGCCGGCACGCCGTCGCCGCTCGGGATGCACGACATGCTGAACGGATGCGCCACCGCGCCGCCTTCCGCCACCACGCGCGGGATGATGTCCTTGCCGAAGTCGTGGGTGGTGGCCGAGTTGGCCACTTCCTCGTTGAGCAGGCGGTACAGGTAGTCGGCGTTGAAGATGTAGATGCCCATGCTGGCCAGCGCCATGTCCGGCTTGCCGGGCATGGTGGGCGGATTGGCCGGCTTTTCGACGAACTCGGTGATCTTGCGGCGCTCGTTGATCGCCATCACGCCGAACGCCGAGGCCTCGGCCTTGGGCACTTCGATGCAGCCGATCGTGCATTCGGCGCCGGTGGCGACGTGGTCCTGCAGCATCAGCGAATAATCCATCTTGTAGATATGGTCGCCGGCCAGCACCACCACGTAGTCCGGATCGTGCGAGTCGAGGATGTCGATGTTCTGGAACACCGCATCGGCGGTGCCGCGGTACCAGTGCTCTTCGTCGATGCGCTGCTGGGCCGGCAGCAGGTCGATGAATTCGTTCTGGTCGCCGCGCAGGAAGCTCCAGCCGCGCTGCAGGTGGCGCAACAGCGAGTGCGATTTGTACTGGGTCACCACGCCGATGCGGCGGAAACCCGAGTTGATGCAGTTCGACAGCACGAAATCGATGATGCGGAACTTGCCGCCGAAGTACACGGCCGGCTTGGCGCGCCGGTCGGTCAGCTGCTGCAGGCGCGAACCGCGCCCGCCGGCCAGGACCAGGGCGATGGCGCGTTCGGGCAGGCGGTGCGAGGGATAGCCTTTTCTTCTTTCAGGACCCCGGGTGATGAGATGATCGATCATGATGCCTCCTGTTTCTTATGTTGAATGTCACGCGGTTCGATGTTCGCTCCGGGGCGCCGGCCGCTCTGCGGATTCCTCTGTGGATGCATCGACGAGGAGCACGACGGCATGCGCCGGCACCGCGATGCCGTCCTTGACCTCGTGCGGCTGCACGGACGGGTCGGCGCTGTCGATCAGCACCCGCCAGGCGCCTTGCGGGAGCACGAAGTCGCGCGCCTGCGCCTGCGCGTTGACCAGCAGCAGGCAGGCGGCGTCGCCGGCCTGCGCGCCATCCTGTTCAGCCAGCGCCGGGGCGCCCAGCCGGATGCCGATGCAGCGCTGGCCGCCGCTCCAGGCCGCGTCGTCGAGCGGCGTGCCGTCCGTTCCCAGCCAGGCGATGTCGGGATGGCCATCGCTTTGCACGGCGCCGTCGTACCAGCTGGCGTGGCGCAGCGCGCGATGGCGTTTGCGCGCTTCGATCAGGCGCGCGGTGAAATCGGCCAGGGCGCCGTCGGCGTGCGGCCAGTCGAGCCAGCTCAAGGCGTTGTCCTGGCAATAGGCGTTGTTGTTGCCCTGCTGCGAGTGGCCGATGTCGTCGCCGGCCAGCAGCATCGGCGTGCCTTGCGAGAGCAGCAGGGTCGCCATCAGCGCGCGCTGCAGGCGCGCGCGCAGCTGCAGTATCGCCGCGTCGTCGCTCGGGCCTTCGACGCCGCAGTTCCAGCTGTGGTTGTCGCCCGTGCCGTCACGGTTGTCCTCGCCGTTGGCTTCGTTGTGCTTGTGGCCGTAGCTGACCAGGTCGCGCAGCGTGAAGCCGTCGTGGGCGGCGATGAAGTTGACGCTGGCGGTGGGGCTGCGGCCATCGTGCCGGAACACGTCGCTCGAGCCGGCGAAGCGGCGCGCGAAGTCGCCCAGCGCGCCGCTGCCGCCGCCGTTACCACTGCCAGGCCTGAGCCAGAACGCGCGCATGGCGTCGCGGTACTTGTCGTTCCATTCCAGCCAGCCGGCCGGGAACTGGCCGAGCTGGTAGCCGCCCGGGCCGATGTCCCAGGGCTCGGCGATCAGTTTCACGGTCGAGAGCACCGGATCCTGGCGCACGGCCGCGAGGAAGGCAGAGGCGCTGGAAAAGCCGCGGGCGTCGCGCGCCAGCTCGGGCGCGAGGTCGAAGCGGAAGCCGTCGACGTGCATCTCCTGCACCCAGTAGCGCAGCGAATCCATCACCAGCTGCAGCACGCGTGGCTCGGCCAGGTTCAGGCAATTGCCGCAGCCGGTCCAGTTCTCGTACAACGCCGGATTGTCAGGCTGCAGGTGGTAGTACAGGGCGTTGTCGATGCCGCGCAAGCTCAGCGTCGGGCCGTGTTGGTCGGTTTCGGCGCTGTGGTTGTAGACCACGTCGAGCACGACTTCGATGCCGCGCGCGTGCAGGGCCTTGACCATGTCGCGAAATTCAGAGATCGGCGTGCTGCCGGCCTGGTTCGAGCAGTAGCGCTTCTCGGGCGCGAAAAAGCCGATGCTCGAATACCCCCAGTAATTCGACAGGCCCATGTGCTGCAGGCGCATCTCGTCCGCGCGTGCGTGCACCGGCAGCAAACTGAGCGTGGTCACGCCGAGCTTCTGCAAGGCGTCCAGCACGGCCGGCTGGGCCAGGCCAGCGTAGGTGCCGCGCAAGGCCTGCGGCACCTCGGGATGCAGCCGGGTGAAGCCCTTGACGTGCACTTCGTAGATGACGGTGTCCAGCGGCGCCACGCGCGGTGGCGCATCCCCGCCCCAGTCGTAGTCTTCGTGCACCACCTGCGCCTTGAGTGCGATGGCGGCGGTATCGAACGGGTCGGGCTGCTCCGGCGCATCGCCGGCCTGGCCCGCGAACCCGGGTTGGCCGAGGTAGTCGCCGACGATCGCGCGCGCGTACGGGTCGAGCAGCACCTTGTTCGGGTTGAAGCGCTGGCCGCGCTGCGGCGCATACGGTCCGCTGACGCGGTAGCCATACACCAGGCCCGGTTCGGCGCTTTCCAGATAGCCGTGCCAGACGCCATCCGTGCAGGCCGGCAGGGCCAGGCGCGCCTGTTCCTGCTTGCCCACGGCATCGAACAGGCACAGCTCGACCGCCTGCGCATGCGGCGCGACCAGGGCGAAATTCACGCCATGGCCATCCCAATGCGCACCGAGCGGGTAGGCGGCGCCTGCGCGCAAGCGTTGCGGCGCCGTCATTGCGCACTCTCCGATTCAGTTTCCAGTCTCAGCATGATCGTCGCCAGCGGCGGCACGGTCACCACCAGCGACAGGTCACGGCCATGCAGGGCGACCGGCTCGGTCTGCAGCGCGCCGTTGTGCAGGCCGCTGCCGCCGTAGACCGCGGCGTCGCTGTTGAGGATCTCGACGTAGCGTCCCGGGCGGTCGACGCCGATGCGGTAGCCGTGGCGCGGCACCGGCGTGAAGTTGGCCAGCACGATCACGGAATCGCCGTTGCCGGCCTTGCGGATGAACGAGAACACCGAGTTGTCGCGGTCTTCGTGGGTGATCCATTCGAAGCCGCGCGCGTCGACGTCGAGCTCGTGCAGGGCCGGGTAGTGGCGGTAGACCGCGTTCAGGTCGCGCACCAGGCGCTGCACGCCCTGGTGCGGCGCGTGCTCGAGCAGGTGCCAGTCGAGGCTGCGATCGTGGTTCCATTCGGCGCTCTGGGCAAACTCGCTGCCCATGAACAGCAGCTTCTTGCCGGGATGGCCCCACATGAAGCCGTAGTAGGCGCGCAGGTTGGCGAAGCGCTGCCAGTCGTCGCCGGGCATGCGCGCCAGGATCGAACCCTTGCCGTGCACCACCTCGTCGTGCGACAGCGGCAGCACGAAGTTTTCGGTGAACGCGTAGACCAGCCCGAAGGTCATCTTGTCGTGGTGGTACTTGCGGTTGACCGGATCTTCCTGCATGTAGCGCAGCGTGTCGTTCATCCAGCCCATGTTCCACTTGTAGTGAAAGCCCAGGCCGTTCAATTCCAGCGGCCGCGAGACGTTCGGGAAGCTGGTCGATTCTTCCGCGACCATCACCGCGTCCGGGCGCTCGGCGCACACCAGCTGGTTGGCGCGGCGCAGGAAGGCGATCGCCTCCAGGTTCTCGCGCCCGCCATGCTCGTTAGGGACCCATTCGCCTTCCTTGCGGCTGTAGTCGCGGTACAGCATCGAGGCCACCGCGTCGACGCGCAGGCCGTCGATGCCGAAGCGCTCGACCCAGTACAGCGCATTGCCGGCCAGGTAGTTCAGCACTTCCTTGCGGCCGTAGTTGTAGATCAGCGTGTTCCAGTCCTGGTGGAAGCCTTCGCGCGGATCGGCGTGCTCGTACAGGTGGCTGCCGTCGAAGCGCGCCAGGCCGTGGATGTCGGACGGGAAGTGGCCCGGCACCCAGTCCAGCAGCACGCCGATGCCGTTGGCGTGCGCGGTCTCGACGAAATGGCGGAAGTCTTCCGGCGTGCCGAAACGCGAGGTCGGCGCGTACAGCCCGATCGGCTGGTAGCCCCAGGAGCCGTCGAACGGGTGCTCGCTGATCGGCATGAACTCGATGTGGGTGAAGCCGAGTTCCTTCACATAGGGGATCAGCTGGTCCGCCAGTTCGCGGTAGCTGAGCCAGCGGCCGCCGTCTTCCGGCACGCGGCGCCAGGAGCCGGGATGCACCTCGTAGATGCTGACCGGCGCGCCCAGGCCGTTGGCGCTGCGGCGCGCTGCCGAAGCAGGGAAGGGCGGCGGCAGGCGGCCGACCATCGACGCGGTGTTGGGGCGCAGTTCGGCACGCAAGGCGAACGGGTCGGCCTTGAGCAGGACTTCGCCGCTTTGCGCCTTGATCTCGAATTTGTACAGGTCGCCTTCAACCAGCTGCGGGATGAAGATCTCCCACACGCCCGAGGCGCCGCGCACGCGCATCATGTGGCGCCGCCCGTCCCAGTTGTTGAAGCTGCCGACCACCGACACCCGGCGCGCATTCGGCGCCCACACCGCAAAAGCGACCCCGGCCACCCCCTCGACCTCGGCCGGATGGGCGCCGAGCTTTTCGTAGGGCCGCGCATGCGTGCCCTCGGCCAGCAGCCAGACATCCATCTCGCCCAGCACCTGGCCGAAGCGGTACGGGTCGTCGATGTCCTGCTGGTGGCTGCCCCAATCGACGCGCAGGCGGTAGGCGAAGGGATTCTTGCGCCGCGCGATGGTCGCGCTGAACAGTTCGCTGCCGTACGAACGCTGCAGCTTGCACAGCTTGCGCCCGGTCTTAGCCTCGATCAGGTCGACCTTGAGGGCGCCCGGCAACAGTGCGCGCACGACCAGCGCGGCTTCAACGCGGTGCATGCCGAGCACCGAAAAGGGATCGTGGTGGTCGCCCTGCATCAGCGTCTCGACGCTTGCCTGGTCAATTGTCATGGTTGTCTCGGAGTTCGTTTTTATGGCGATGCGCAGGCGCGGCGGCGCCCCGTCCATGCTCTGTGGATCGTGGCGCCGTGGGACGGGGGAGGCGGGCTGGACGGATGATCATGATCGATACCTGCAAGGGCATCGGACTCGTTATTGTTTGCACAATAATACTATGCAATCGTCCTAATTGCGGGAGTTTGTGAAATCGCGAATCAAGCGTACGCCACAATCGGTCATTCGTCGACGCGCGCCGCTCAGTCCTCCGAGGGCGAGGTCAAGCGCTCGGCCAGCACCGCGGTCACGACCGCCTGCAGCACGTGGATGCCCCAGCGCTCGGCGGCCTTACGCGGTCCCGCCTGGACCTCGCCTTCGGTGATCCCGAGCACCGGCGCGATGCCGGCGATGTTCACCGCGTACAGCGCCGTGCCGTACAGCGCACCCAGCGCCACCGGCGATAGCTCGGGCGCGAGTTCGCGCAGCTTCGGCACCGCCGCGCCGAAGGCTGCCGAGGCGCCCAGGTGGTTGACGAATTCGACCGCGCTGGTGCCGGCGTCGCCGATGACCTCGCGCGAGTCCGTCAAGCGGTCGATCCAGTCGACGGCGTCGCGGTCGAGCGTCTTGGTCAGCAGGCCGGTCCTGCGGCCCAGCTGCATGACGGCCGTGGTCACGATCCCGGCGATGACGCCACCGACGATGGCTGCCTTGTACTTTTGCATGTGTTTCCCCTGGAATATTGAATAGACGGTTGATCTGCGAGATCGACGATACGCGCAGGTGTGGATGATCTCGGTGCGGTGCTGCACCGAAGCCGCCCTGGCGCGCGGCCGCCGGGACAGCGTGGGATACCGGTTTCGGTATCGCAGCGCTGCCAAAAACCATTTGTTTTCTGTGTCCACAGGCAATTACATTGCAGTCATTGGGCGCGCACGCGCCTCCCATTCCGAGGTTTGCCATGGTTTTGTCCATCCTGCGCCGTCCCGTCCTGCGCCGTCCTGTCTTGCGGCTGGCCTTGCTGATGGCGGCTGTCGTCCACGTTTCGGCCGGCGCCCAGCCCGAACCGCGCCCCGCGCACGGCCTGTCGACCCGGACCTGGACCGCCGACAATGGCGACGGCACTTTCACCAACCCGGTGTTCTACGACGAGTTCTCGGACCCCGACCTGATCCGCGTGGGCGACTGGTTCTACCTGACCGGCACGACGATGCACGCGATGCCCGGCCTGCCGCTGCTGCGCTCGAAAGACCTGGTGAACTGGGAATTCCTCGGCTACGCCATGGACCGGCTCGACGCCGTGCCGGCTTACAGGCTGGAAGACGGCAAGAACATCTACGGCCGCGGCATCTGGGCGCCGAGCCTGCGCTGGCGCGACGGTACTTTTTACATCTTCAGCAACGTCAACGGGCGCGCCACGCAGATCTATACCGCCACCGACCCGCGCGGCCCGTGGACCCACCGCGAGATGAAGCGCGGCCTGCACGACCTGTCGGTGCTGTTCGACGACGACGGCAAGACCTGGGTGGTGTGGGGTTACCAGGACATGCACCTGGCGCAGTTGAACGCCGAGCTGAGCGATATCGTGCCCGGCACCGACAAGGTCTTGTTCACGAAGGACGCCGGCATGGGCGAGGGCGCGCATTTCTACAAGATCGGTGGCCGCTACTACATCCTGAGCGCCAACTACGCCGGCGGCTTTCGCATGTCGGCGGCGCGCGCCGACCGGGTCGACGGACCGTACGAGGTCAACCCGGCCGTCAGCAAGGATGAAAACTTCGGCATGGCCGCCGGCCACCGCCTGCGCGACGCCAAGGACCCATCGACGATCCTGCCGCCCGACCGCTCGGCCGCGAACGCCGATTCGCTGCACCAGGGCGGCATCGTACTGACGCCGGCCGGGGAGTGGTGGGGCTTCTCGATGATGGACTATAACGCGGTCGGACGCCTGCTCGGGCTGGCGCCGGTCACCTGGAAGGATGGCTGGCCCTGGTTCGGCTTGCCCGGCAACCTGGGACGCAATCCACGGACCTGGGTCAAGCCGAAGACTGCCGAGCCGCAGCAGTCCCATGCGCCATTCGCGCGCAGCGACGATTTTTCCAGCACCGTCCTGGCGCCGGTCTGGCAGTGGAACCATGCGCCGGTCGACGCCAGATGGTCGCTGTCCGAGCGGCCCGGTTTCCTGCGCCTGCACGCGCTGCCGGCGGCCTCTTTCTGGGAGGCGCGCAACAGCCTGACCCAGCGCGCCGTCGGGCCGATGTCGACGCCGACGGTGGCGCTCGACCTGGCCGGTCTGAAGCAAGGCGACGTGGCCGGCCTCGGTCTGCTGAACTTTCCGTACGCGACGCTTGCGGTGGAACGCAGCGCCGACGGCCTGGCGCTGGCGCTGTTCGACCAGTCGAGCGGGCGCACGCTGCGCGCCGCCTTGCCGGCCGGCGCCACGCGCGTCTGGCTGCGCGCCGACTGCGATTTCCTCGCCGAGCAGGCGCGCTTTTCCTGGTCGAGCGACGGCGTGGCCTTCGCCCCGATCGGCGCGCCCTTCACCATGGTGTTCCAGCTGACCACCTTCCAGGGCGTGCGCTACGCCCTGTTCAACTACAACCGCGACGGCCACGACGGCGGCTACGCCGACTTCGACAGCATCGACGTCTACCAGCCTTACCCGCGCGGGCGGACGCGCGCCATCCCCTACGGCCAGCGCATCCGCCTGAGCCAGGCGAACCGGCCCGGCGCGCGCGCCGATGCGATGGCCTCGCCGTTCCTGGTGGTCGACCGCGGTCTCGGGCGCGTCGCGCTGCGCGCGGGCGCGCGCTGGCTGAGCGTGGACGCCGATGGCGGCATCATCCTGCGTGAGGGGAACGCTGGCGAGGACGACGGCGCGGCCCGGGACTTCCAGTGGATCGAGACGCCGACCGGCGAGCTGGCGCTGATGTCGCTGGCCACCCACCGCTTCCTGCGCGTCGACCCGGCCAGCGGCGCCCTGCGCGTCGACAGTCCCGGCCCGCGGCCGGACGGCAGCGACGGCGTGCGCTGGCAATGGACGGTGGCGCCGGACTGAGCCCGTACTGACCTTGCACCCGGCGTCGATGATGGCTTCCCGGGCTGGACCCGGGGCTGCCGTCAGCGCAGGACGCCCGGCGCCATCGCGTGCCCTGCGGCGGGCTGGGGCGTGCGTCCAAACGCCCGGTCGATCGCCTCGCGGCTGAGCGCGACCTGGGCGGCGTCCTGCTGCAGCAGGCGCAGGCGGCGCTGCAGCGGCGCCCAGCCCGGCCATTCGGCGATCCACACGGTCTGCGCGCCCGCCGCCGGCGCCGCAGGCTGTGCGGCCAGGCCGAGGGTCGCGCGCAGCTCGGCGAACATGGCCTCGAGCGCGGCGTCGACCTCGGCGCGCGGCAGCTTGTCGGCATAGCGCTGCAGCAGCAGGCGCAGCGCCGCCATGTGCGCCACCAGCAGGTAGTTCTGCACCGTGAAGCGGTTCAGCTCCTCGGGCGCGCGGCGCTTGGCGGCCGGCTCGTCGAGCATGCGTCCGAGCGCGCCGCTGAGGGTGCCCAGGCTGTCCATGAAGCCCTTGCGCGCGATCCGGTAGTGGAAATCGTCGGGGCGCTTGAGCAGCAGGTCGATGGCGGCGTCGATGTATTTGCGGTTTGCGTCGAGCACGTTGTCGACCAGCTGCGGCAGGTTCTGGTACTCCCAGCTCGGCAGCACGTAGCTGAAGAAGGTGGCGATGAAGGTGCCGACCAGCGTGTCGAGCAGGCGCTCGCCGATCGCGCTGGCGCCGTGCGGCACGGTCAGGCCGATCAGCAGCAGCGCCTGCATGCTGGCGGCGATCGCCGTGTAGCGGTATTTCACGTACAGGAAGGTCGGGCCGGCCGCGGTCGCCACGAACAGGAAGCCGAACAGCAGCGCCGGCGCGTGCACGAAATGCAGGATCACGGCGGTCAAGAGGCAGCCGACGAGGGTGCCGACCAGGCGGTCGGCGCGGCGCTGGCGCGTCATGCTGAAGCTGGGTTTGAGCACCACGGCGATGGTCAGCGCGGTCCAGTAGCCGTGCGTCTTCCAGGGCAGCCAGGCGGCCGACACCAATCCGAGCGAGATCGCCATCGCCACGCGCAGCGAATAGCGGAAGGTGGGCGAGGTCCAGCGCAGGTTGTCCAGCAGGATGCCGATGTTGTAGCGCTGCTGGGTGAGGAAGGGCGTCATGTCGGCGCCGGGGGCGATCGGCAGCGGGCCTTGCTGCGCCTGGGTGGCCGCGTGCAGGCGGCGGATCATCGCGATCGCGTCGCGGATCTTGTTGGAAGTGGCGTGCAGCAGCGCCTGGGCTTCGGCGGCTTCGCCTTCCTGCAGGGGCAGCGCGGCCAGGACGGCGTCGAGTGCACTCAGCTCGGCGTGGTAATCCATGGCGGCGTAGGAAGCGCGGTCGCGCGTCATCGCGTAGGCCACCGACTCGATGTCGAGCGCGGCCTTGCCGGTCAGGTCGGCCAGCAGCGGCAGCACCGGGTGGCCGCCGGCGCCCTGCGCGAAATGCTGGCGCAGCAGCACGTAGTCGGTGTGGGTCGAGAGCACCAGCTCGTACAGGTCGAACATGGCATAGTGCACCTGCACCAGGATCGCCTCGTCCGCGCGCGGCCGGCCGCGCAGGATCAGGTCACGGGAAGCCTGCTGGCGTTCGGCCAGCACGCTTTGCTGGCGCACCAGCTTTTCCATCTGCGCCGGCAGCGCCAGCTCGAGGTCGTAGCAGCCGGCCTTGGTGCTGGTGTACGAGGCCAGCTCGTACAGCGCCTCGGCCAGCACCTGCTGTTTCAGGCGCCGGCGCAGGAACCACACCACCACCATCGCGTAGGCCATGTAGCCGGCGCCGCCCAGGAAGAACAGGCCGCCTTCGCGCAGCGCTTCCAGCGGCGTGGCTGCGTCCTCGCTCGAGAGCATCATCACGAACAGCGCCACGAACTGCAGCGGCATCGCCTTCTTGCCGTACACGACCATCATGCTGGCCAAAAACGAGACCAGCACGATCGCCGTGCGCAGCAGCCATGGCACGGGCGAACACAGGCTGACCAGCAGCGCCGTCAGCGAGCACATGACTACGCCCGAGAGCATCTCGTTGAACTTATGGCGCAGCGGACTGGGCATGTCCATCAGGCTGGTGCACAGCGCGCCGATCGCGACCGCCATCGCGGCCGGCAGGCTGGCGACCGCGTACGTGAAGTAAGCCAGGCCGACGATGCCGAACGCGATCCGCAGGCCGGTATAAAAATAGTGACTGAACAGGAAGGTGCGCGGCGCGAGGGCGTAGTGCATGGTCTGGATTGCCCGCAAGCCTGGGTGGCGCGCGCGGCCGGAAATGATGAGGTCATTATAACGCTGCGGCCGCCGCGTTCCGTACTGCGCCGCACAGATGCGCGCGGGTGTGCGCCATCGGCGCGGCGCGGCGCCGCTCCAGGCGCCTTATCGCACGGACTCGGTGCGCGGCGGCGCGATCAGCTCGATCTTGCGGTCGAGGACGTCGTTACGCAGGCCGAGCACGCGCTCGCTCTGTTCGACCTTTTGCGCGCTGGCGGCGTCGATCAGGGCGCTCCCGGCCGGCACGATGTGCGGCGTGATCACGACGATGGTCTCGGTCGAGGCGCCGGTGTCGGCGGTGTTCGAGAACACGCGGCCGACCAGCGGGATGTCGGACAACAGCGGCACGCCCTGGCGCTGGTAGTTGCTGCTGGCCTTGAGCAGGCCGCCGATCAGCACCGCCTGGCCGTCGGCCGCGACCAGCTGGGTGCTGACCTCGGTCGTGTTCTTGGATGGGATGCCCGAGGCGATCGAGCCCGAGCTGACTTCCGGGTGCACGCGCATCAGGATGCGGCCGTCGACGTCGATCGACGGCGTCACGCGCAGGATCACGCCGGTCTGCAGGAACTGGATCGACTCGGTGGTAACGTTGTTGATCGTGGTGGTGAGCTTGTAGCCGATCTCGTCGCCGACGTTGGTGGTCGCTTCCTGGTCTTCCAGCGCCAGCAGGCGCGGCGTGGCCAGCGTGTGCACGCGGCCCTTGTTGGACAGCGCCGTCAGGTGCGCTTCCAGGCTGTTGGTGATGACGTTTGCGAAAAAGCGCGGGCCGGTGCTGGCCGCCAGGCCGGTCGCGCCGACCGTGACCGGTCCGTCCGAATGGACGATCCGGTTCCAGTCGACGCCGAAGTTCTCGTCCTGGTTGAGCGTGATCTCCAGGATCTTCGCTTCGATCAGGATCTGTTGCGGCGGCCGGTCGATTTCGCGCAGCACGCCCGCCGCGCGCGCCAGGCCAGCCTCGTTGGCTTCCACCACCAGCGTGCGGCTCTGGTCGAGCGTGGTGACGGTGCCGCCGGGACCGAGCTGGCGCGCCAGGATCTCGCCGGCTTTCTTCAGGTCGATGTAGCGCACCTTCAGCGAGCGCACCTGCTGTCCCGGGGCCGCGCTGTCCTTCTGGATCGCCTTCGGGTCGGCGATGAAGAAGCCGCCGGCGCGCTCGGTGACGACGTAGCCGCCAGCCTCGGCGACCGCCTCGATCGCCTGGCGCACGGTCAGGTCGTACAGGTTGATCGAGACGTTGCCGGCGACGCCGCGCGCCAGCACGATGTTGACGTGACCGGTACGCGAAAGCATGTTGAACAGCTCGGCGATCGGCGTGTCGCGGAAGGTGTACGACATCGTGTCCGCCGCGGCTGCGGTGGCCGCTGCAGGTGCGGTCGCTACTGCCACCGCGACCGCAGGCGCCGCGGCGGCCTGGGCCACGCTCTGGACCGCGTCTGCGCCCGCCCCATGAGCGGCCGGCGCCAGCAGGCAGCCGGCCAGGAGTGTTCGCCAAACCTTCATTGCTTTTCCTTTTCGTTCATTGACAGCAGTTCCTGCTTGCCTGCGCGCGCGACCAGCACGCCACGTGCGTCGATGCGCAGCACCTGGTAGTCGCGTGCGCGCTCGCCGGCGGCGACGACGTCGCCATCGATGCTGGCCAGCGAGCGCGCCCCGTTCAGGATCAACGCGCGCAGGTGCAACGGGGCCGGCGGCGGCGGCGGCGCGGCGTCTTCGGCGGCGGCCGGCGCGGGCGCCGCTGGGATCGAGGCCGCCGGCCGCGCGAATGGATCGCGCCGCGCCGTGGCGTGCGCGCCGGCCGCATCGGCCGCATTGGCGGTATTGGCGCCGGCTGCTGGCGCAGCGCAGGCGCACAGCAGCGCGGCCGTGCTCAAGGCGCGGATCATGGCTGGCTCCCGGTCGAATACGCGGCCAGCTGCAGGTGCACCTGGCGCCGTGGTTGGTCCGGCGCAGGCTTGAGCTCCAGGCGCACCACGCCGACCGCCGGCTGCTTCGCTTCAATGGCGGCGATCCAGTCCAGGATAGCGCCGTAGCCGCCGCTGGCCTCGACGTCCAGCGTCTGCCGGCGCAGCCCGGCGACCGTGTTTTGCGCGCCCGGTACCGCGCTGGCGACGGTGACGCCGGCCGCGCGCGCGCTCGCGCTCACTGCAGCGATCAGGGCCAGTGGCGTCGGCATCACGACCGGTCTCGGCGGTGCGGCCGGCGCCGGCGGCGTACTCGACGCGAACTGCGGCGCGGCTTTCAATGCGGCCAGGCGCGCCCCCTGCGCGCGCAGGTTGGACAGCGGCGCGCGCAGGGCGCTCAAGGCCAGCGCGGCGACGATCGCGACCGCGCCGACGGCCACCAGGTTCAATTGGCGCGCCGGCATCGCGGCCAGGCTGCGCTGGAAGTTCGATAGGCTCATGGCATGCTCATGGTGTCTTTGGGGCGCGCGAGGAAACCCGTGGCCTGGAACTGGATTGCCCCGCCGTCGGCGCCGGCGCTGCTGCCGACCAGGCGCAAACCGCTGACGCCGTTCTGGCGGGCGAGGGTGGCCAGGAAGGCGGTGACGGCACCGTAGTCGGTCGCCTCGCCGCTGATCTCGATCGTGCTGGCCAGGCGCCAGGTCGGCGCGCCGTCGGCGGCATCGGCGGGCGCCACCTGCTCGACCGCCGGATCGGCCGGCGCGTCCTTGGCGGGCGTACCCTGGGCATCGCGCTGCAGCGTCAAGTTGGTCAGCCAGACCTGGTCGGTCAGCGCCGCGTCGAGCGCGCGGCTGAAGGCCTCGAGTTCGCCCTCGCGGCGCAGCGCGTGCAAGGCGGTGACGCCACGCTGCAGGCGCATGCCGGCCGCCTGCAGCGTGGCGTCACGCGTACGGTCCGCCTGGGCTCGGCTGGCCGCGGCTTCCAGCGCCGCCGCCTGGCGCTCGAGCGCAGCGCCACGCCAACGCACGCCGCCGACCGCACCGATGCCGAGCACGGCCACGCAGGCCAGCGCGGCGCCGGCGCGGCGCACGGTGCGGCGCACGCGCACCGCCTCGCGGTAGCTGCGCGGGATCATGTCGATGTCAGCCATTCGCGTCGCTCCGCAATGCCAGGCCGGCCGCCAGCGCGAGCGCGCGGCCGATGCCGTCCTTGTCCGCACCCGCACCCCCGAAGGCGGCGAACGGATCGAGCAGGTGCACCGGCACGTCGATCAGTTCGCCGATGCGCGCCTGGATGCCGGGATAGCGCGCCAGGCTGCCGTTCAGGTACACCCGGCTGACCGTGCTGCCGCGCGTGCGCGAGGCGACGTACACCTGGGTGTGGGCCAGCTCGTCGGCCAGCGCCAGGCACGCCGGGTGCAGCACTTCGTGGATCGCGCGGCGCAGCTCCGCATGCGCGCCCTCGGCCGCGCGGGCGCCGATGCCGTGCTCGCGCAGCAGGCTGGTCGCGGTGGCGCGCGGCAGTTCGAGCGCGCGCGCGACCGCGTCGGCCAGCTGCTCCTCGCCGAAGTCGATCTCGCGATCCAGCATCAGGCGCCGCCCCCAGATCACCGTGACGTAGCTCTTGGCCGAGCCGAAGTTCAGCAGCATCGTCGACTGGCCGATGTCGGCCCCGTGCAGCGTGGCCAGCAGGCGCGCGATCGCGGCCGGGCCGATGTCGAGCGCGACCGGGGTGAGGCGCGCGGCTTCCAGCATCGCCAGGTAGTCCAGCACGCGCGCCTCCTGGGCGGCCGCGACCAGCACCTGGCGGCTCGCGCCTTCGCCGTCGGCGCCGCGCACCTGGTAGTAGTCGAGCACCGTGCCGCTCGGGGCGACGCCGAGCTGTTCGACGGCCGCCTTGGCCACCGCCTGGGCTTCCGACTGGCCCTGCGCCAGCTGCACGCTCAAGGGCAGGATCCGCACTTCGCCCGGCGGCAGGGCCGACACCACGCGCCGCCCCTGGAACGGTGCGGACGCCAGCACGCCCGCGACGAAGCGCGCCAGCTCGTTCGGCGCCGCCAGCAGCTCGGCGCGTGGGATCGGGTAGGGCGCCAAGGCGGCCGCCTGCAGGCGCCAGCCGCCCTCGACGGGCGTGGCCTGCACCAGGTTCAGCGACTGGGCGGCGAAGTCGGCGCCGATCGGCGGCATGGCGCGGCCGGGCCGCCGTGCCGGAAAGCCGGCGCGCAGCCGGACGCTCAGGTTGCGCAGGCTCATGCGGCGTCTCCCGAGTGTCGCGCGCATGTGCATGTGCGCTGCAGGTGTGTGTTCATCATCCGCATGCTTTGGCAAAACTCACGTGCAGGGTCGGGCGCGTCTTGGTATTGAGCGCTTCGTAACTGTTGAAGGTCATGCTCTGGTCGGCAATGGGCAGGCGCAGTACCAGACCGTCGTTGTAGTACAGGCCACTGATCCAGCCGTCGACCAGGGCGGTGACGTCGAACTGGACGGTCGAGTTGCCGCCGGCGACGACCGGGGTGGCGCTGGCGGCCGGGGTGGCGGCGTAGTCGCCGCCCGGGCTGTTCCAGCCGGTGTACCCGGTCAGCAATGCGCCGCGCGCCACGGTCCAGGTGGCGCTCGCTTCGGTCCATTGAGTCAGCATGCGGTGGACGTTGACCGTCGGCGCGGCGGTGCCGCTGGCCGTCAGGGTCAGCAGCGCCGACATGATCTGCAAGTTCTGAGGGATTTCGGCAAGTGTCCACGAGAGCAGCGCATTTTGTGTTCCCAGCGTACCTGACGACAAACCCAGCGTGAAAGCGCCGCCCACCGGTACCATGTTGCCATACGAGAGCGTCGTGTCGGATGCGTTGACCGCATCTTTGTTTTCGAAGTTGCTGCTGCTCAGGTCATACAGGGCGACCGTGCGCGTCAGGCTGCCGCCCGGGCTGGTGGGCGTGCTCGTGTTCACGCCCTTGAGGCCGTCGCCGATAAAGGCATTCGCCGTCACGGTGACGTAATTGGCCGGTTTGCCCTTGGTGCCGGTTCCGGTGGTGACCGTGACGCCGTCCAGGGCGAAGCTGACGGCTTTGGTGTCGCACTTGACCTCGTTGCTCCACTTGAACGCTTCGGTGCCGGCTTGCAGCAGGTAGGCGATGCGGCGCCGCTCGTAATCCGACGCGACCGTGTGCGCGCCGGCGCCGGCGCCGCGGCTGAGAGTGAAGGCCAGCGCGGCCAGGATCGCCAGCACCAGGACCACGCTCAGCAGCAGAGCGCCGGACTGGCGGCGCGCCAGGCGAGGCGCGCGGTGGCGCATGGGGTGGCGTACGGGTGTACGCATCATTGCGGACCCCACAGGCGCACCGTGCGCGCGCCGCTGGCGCTCGCGCCGTTGGCAGCCAGCGTCAGCTCGATCCTGACCAGCCCCTGGCCGTAGGTGGTATCGACGGCCGACAGCTTGAAGGAGGCGACATTGGCGGCGATGACGCTGGTGCGCGTGGGCGTCACGCCCGGGTCGGTTTCTACCAGGCTGGTTCCCGACACGCTGTAGGCGAACGGCGCGATCCAGGCGGCGACGGCCGGCGTGTCCCCATAGGGTGGAAATTGCGGCGGCGGTGCCTGTGGCTGCAACTGCGCCGGCCGCGCCGCGGTCGTCACGCGGGCGGCGACGCGGTCGAGCGCGAAGCGCAGGTCGCCGTTGAGATCGAGCGCGCTGCGCCCGACGGCGCCGCTCTCCATCGCGTCCTGCAGCAGCGCGGCCAGCGGCAGCAGCAGCACCGCGCTGATCGCCAGCGCCATCAAGAGTTCGACCAGACTCAAGCCGTGGTCGCAGCGGCGCACGGTGGGCTTCATCGCGCTACCAGCGTGCTCAGCGTGTACGGGTTGCCGTCGGCGGGATCGGCCAGCGACACGCTGACGTACAGCAGGTAAGGGCTGGTGCCACCGGGGCCGATCACCTTGGTCACGGCGTTGCCGTAGAGCTGGATCTTGACCTGGCGCGCCGGGCAGCCGGTCTCGTTCGGGATCGGGTAGGCCGAGGCCCCATCGGACGTGGCCAGGCCGTACAGCATGCTATAGGGCGAGGCCAGCACGGTTTCCATCAGGTTGGTGACGCAATCGAGATTGCGCGCCGCGGCGGCGTTGTCGGCCGGGCCGTGCAGCGCGTCGCGCAGCGCATACGAGGCCGGGATCAAACAGGTGCCCAGCAGGAGTATTGCGAGCAGCGCCTCGAACAGCGTGAAGCCCGATTGCGAGCGCCGCGCAGGCCCACGCCATGCCAGATTTACCATGGTCAGGACGCGGTCACCCGGCCGATGGCGTCGATGGTTATCGTACGCGTCAGCCTGCCCAGGATCAGCTGGATGGAACCGCTGTTGAGCGTCGCGACGTTGGTCGCGCCAGGCGCGGGGGGCGGCGCGGGCGGGGTCGGGCCGGGGCAGGCGCCGAGGTGGTAGCGATGCCGCGCACCGGATTGCCGCTGGGGTCGAAGGCGACCGCGGCGGCCTGGGTGTTGTCGCTGAACTGGAAGCTGCAAGTGCGCAGCGTCGCGCTCACGCCGGCGCGCGGCTGGCCGAGCGCGAGCGCGTAGTTCATCTTGGTCAAGGGATCGTTCAGCGCGGTGGCGACGTTGCCGCTGGTGTCGGGCACGTAGACCGTGAGCGTGTTGTTCGCCATGTCGCATTTGACCATGCGCGTTACGCCGGTGCGCATCGCGTCCTCGCGCGCGAAGCGTAGCGCGCGCGCGACTTCGCTGGCGGCCGCGCCGGCGCGGACCTCCACGGCCGGCTGGCTGGTGGGCAGCGCGACCGCCGCGGCAACGGCCAGCACGGCGCAGGTGACCAGCATTTCGGCCAGGGTGAACCCGTCGCGGCGGCAAGGCATACGAGGACGTCGGTCGATCAGTGAGCCGACCAGGCGCGCTGTGGGCTGTTGGTGTCCATCGCGCTGTTGTTCATGATGAACTGACCGGACTTGTCGTCGAACATCCAGCCGGTGCTGTTGTCGGCGGTGAGGACTGCGCCCGTGTTTTTGACACTGACGGCTACCTGGCTCTTGACCGGCTCGGCCGGTACACCTTGGCGCAGGTAAGGACCGTATTTGAAATCGGCGTTGGCGACGTCACAGGCTACGCCAGCGGCATTCGTATAGTACTGCAGCTGGGCGCTGAATGCGTCGCCGGAGTCGAGGTCGCCTTTATAGTTTTTGGACGTTCCGGGGCATGTACCGGTCGAAGTGGTCGCGCCCGGGTAAGTATTGTTGTGCTGGACCTTGTACTGTTCGATCGCGGTGCGCAGCGTCGCCAGATTGGCATCCAGCGCCGCGGACTGCGCATCCGACGTACTCGACGAAAACTGCGGAATCGCAATCGCCGCCAGGATCGCGATGATGATGACGACGATCAGCAATTCGATCAGGGTAAAGCCGCGGCTGCGGCGCATGGACAGGGTGGTCATGGCTGGTTTGTTCTCTCGTGGGTGACAAAGCCGGGGAGGACTTTGTTAAAGGAATTTATTAATTCCGCAGGGTAACACAAAGCCTGTGTCAAAATTGCTGAATTCTCAAGCGCTGTGCCAACTGTGGCTGATTTCTCACAGAAAACTTAGTGGACGGCGCGCGACAGCTTAAAAATCGGCAAAATCAGCGAGCTCACGAGCGTGCCGACCATCGCGCCCATCACCATCAGCATGACCGGTTCGGCCAGTTTCGACAGCTGGTTGAGCTTCTTGGTCAAATCGCGGTCGAACGAATCGGCCACCCGGCCCATCACGCGGCCGAGGGTGCCGGTGGCTTCGCCGGTCGCGACCATCTGGCGCACCGAGGGTGGTACGAACGGGCTTTTCTGGAAACCGGCGGCGATGCCCTTGCCCTCGGTGACGTCGGTTTCCAGCTCGAGGATGAAGCGCTGCACGTCGGCGTTCCTGACGATGCCGCGGCAGGCCTCCAGCGTGGCCAGGATGGTGACGCCGCGCTCCAGCGACATGCCCATCACGCGCAGCAGCCGGGTCAGGTAGATTTGCGCGAAGATGTCGCGCAGTACCGGTACGCGCAGCGTGGCGCGGTCCAGCGCGGCGCGCACGTCCGGCCGGCGTGCCAGCACCCAGCCCAGGACGACCAGGGCGGCGGCGCCCGCGCCGACCAGCGTGCCGTGCTGGGTGAGGGAGGTACTGATCGACAGCAGGATGCGCGTGGTGATCGGCAGCTGGTCGCGGATCTGCTCGAACATCACGGCAAACTTGGGGAATACCCAGATCAGGATGAACAGCACGACGATCACCGAGAAGGCCAGCAGGAAAAGCGGATAGGACAGCGCCGAGACCACGGTGCGGCGCAGGCGATCCTCCTTTTCGTCCATGTCGACCAGCTGGGTCAGCACGTCGGGCAGGAAGCCGCCGGCCTCGCCGGCCGCGACCAGGTTGACGTAGGTGGGCGGGAACAGCGGATGCCGCCCCAGCGCATGCGAGAAGCGCTCGCCGGCCAGGATGTCGTCGGCCATGGCCGCGATCATCGCGCGCAGGCGCGGCTGTTCGTTCGGCTTCATTTGCTCGAGCAGCGATTGCAGGCCGGTGTGCAGCGGCACGCCGGTGTCGAGCAGCAGCGCCAGGCGCTCCGTGAACAGCATGCGCTCGCGCACGCCCGGCGCCCGTTCGCCCAGCGTCAGGCGCGCACCCGCGCGTACGGGCCCACCCGCGCGCGCGCCCGTGGCGGCGTCGCTGGATACGTCGAGTTCGATCGGCATGGTGCGCGCTCCTCGGTGGGCTTACAGCGAATGGACCACGCGCGCGATTTCTTCGGGCGTGGTGTGGCCGTCGAAAGCGCGCGCCATGCCGTCGGCGTACAGGTCGTGGTGGCCGCAGGCCGTCACATGGGCGCTCATCTGGTCCTTGCTGGCGTTGGCGACGATCATGCGCTGCAGCTCGGGGCCGACCTCGAGCATCTCGTAGATGCCCATGCGGCCCTTGTAGCCTGAGTCGTAGCAGGCCGGGCAGCCGCGTCCGCGCACCAGGCGCAGGTCGCCCGCGCCGCGCCAGCGGTAGGCCTGCGCCTGCTCCGGCGTGGCCAGGTAGCTGGTGCGGCAGCCCTGGCACACGCGCCGCACCAGGCGCTGCGCCACCACGCCGATCAGGGCCGACGACAGCAGGTAGGGCTCGACGCCCATCTCGACCAGGCGCGAAACCGCGCCCAGGGTGTCGTTGGTGTGCAGGGTGGTGAGCACCAGGTGGCCGGTCAGCGCCGCCTGCACCGCGATCTCGGCGGTCTGGCGGTCGCGCACCTCGCCGATCATGATGATGTCGGGGTCCTGGCGCAGCACGTGCTTGAGGATCTTCGGGAAGCTCAGGCCGATGGCGTCGTTGACCTGGTTCTGGTTGATGATGTCGAGCTGGTATTCGACCGGGTCCTCGATCGTGACGATGTTCTTCTCGATGCTCTTGAGATGGCTGATCGCCGCGTACAGGCTGGTGGTCTTGCCGCTGCCGGTCGGACCGGTGACCAGGATCAGCCCGTGGCTGCGGCCCAGCAGGCGCTTGAAGCCGGTGACGGCGCCGTCGTTCATGCCGAGCTTGTCGACGTCGAGGATCGACTGGTTCTTGTCGAGCACGCGCAACACCACCTTTTCGCCGTAGATGCCGGGCAGGGAAGAGAAGCGCAGGTCGACCGTGCGGCCCTGCGTGGCGACCTGGATGCGCCCGTCCTGCGGCAGGCGCCGTTCGGCGATGTCGAGGTTGGCCATCACCTTCAGGCGCGAGACGATCGCCGGGTGCTGGTCGACTTTCGGCGACATCACCTCGTACAGGATGCCGTCGATGCGCAGGCGGATGCGCGCGCGGTTGCGCGAGATCTCGATGTGGACGTCGCTGGCGCTGTCGCGGATGGCGCGCTGGATCACCGCGTTGACCATGTTGATGACCGGGCTGGCGCCGGCCATCTCGTCGATCTGGGTATAGTCGTCGGGGATGGTCGAGGCGATCAGCTCGAGGTCGCTGGCTTCGCTCGAGATGAATTCGGGCAGCGTGCCGCCATAGGCATCGTCGGACAGGCGCCGGATGTCGGTCGGCGGCGCCACCGCGACCCGGATCTTCAGGCCGGTGCGGGTGCGCAGCTCGTCGAAGGCATGGATCGCCTGCGGCTCGGCGGTGGCGACGGTCAGCGTGCCGCGCACCAGGAACAGCGGCAGCACGTTCAGGCGGCGCGCCACGTCGCGCTCGAGCAGCGCCAGCGCGGCCGGATCATACAGGCCGGCGCGCAGGCTGGCGTAGGGCAGGGCGAGCTGGTCGGCCAGCGCGCCGTACAGCACGGCTTCGCTGATCCACTTCTTCTCGACCATGATCAGGCCCATGCGCTTGCCGGTCTGGTCCTGCAGGCGGAAGGCTTCGGCCACCTGCTCGGCGGTGGCGGCGCCGCGCTCGACCAGCAGGTCGCCCAGCTTGGCCCCGGGCGCGTGCGCGCGCTTCGGCGCGCTTGCCCTCGCTTCGAACAGCGGCAGCTGGTCCTGCAGGCCGGTGGCCGCCAGGACTTCCTGCAGCAGCGGGCTCGGATAGGCGAGTTTCAACCAGCCGCCCAGGCCAGCCAGGCGCTCGGCGCAATCGACCAGCATCTCCAGCGCGCGCCCGGACAGCAGCGTGACCTTGGCCAGGTCGATCACGATCGCGACCTGGTGGCGCGCGATGCATTCGCCCAGCGCCTCGCGCAGGCCGGTGACGGCGTCGTCGGCCACCAGGGCCGCCGCCGGCGCCAGGTAGGTCATCGCGCCGATGCGGCTGCGCGTGATGTCGGCGCCGCCGCCGCTTGCCGCGCTGTCTCTCATGCGGCTTCGGCCGCCGCCGGGGTACGCTGGATGCCGAAGCGTTCGATCCAGTCCGGCTCCCTGGCGCACATCGCCTCGAACACGGCGACCACGTCCGGGTCGAGCTGGGTGCCGGCGCAGCGCACGATCTCGGCCATCGCCACTTCGTGGCTGCGCCCGGCGCGGTAGGCGCGCGAGCTGGTGATCGAGTCGTAGGTGTCGGCCACGGCGATGATGCGCGCCGCGTACGGGATGTCCTCGCCGGCCAGGCCGTGCGGGTAGCCGCTGCCGTCGAACTTTTCCTGGTGGTGGCGCGCGCCCGGCACCGCGCCCTTGAGGCGGTCGATGTGGCGCAGGATCTCGTAGCTGCGCTCCGGGTGCACCATGATGAAGGTGAATTCGTCGCGCGTCAGGCGGCCCGGTTTGCACAGCACCGCGTCCGGGATGCCGATCTTGCCGACGTCGTGCAGCAGCGAACCCCAGAACAGGTTGTCGAGCTCGCGAGTGGGCAGGCGCAGCGCGCGCCCGAGCTCCATCGCGATGTGGTGCACGCGCTCGGAGTGGCCGCGCGTGTACGGGTCCTTGGCTTCGACCGCCTCGATCAGCGCGGCCGCCATCTGCTGGTTGAACTTGCTGGTCTCGGCCAGCATGCCGTGCATGCGCGACAGGCTGGACAGGTGATTGGCCAGCACCTGGCCCAGCTTGCGGTCGCTGTTGCTGAAGTCTTCCTTGTCGGCGTGGTTCAGCAGCACCAGGATCGCCACCACCGATTTGTCCTGGAACACCGGGCAGCACAGGATCTTGAAGGGCATGTCGGTGAAGATGTAGGCGCGGCGCGGATCGTCGGCTTCGTTCAGCACGATCGGCTGGCGCGAGGAGTGCGCGAAGCGGTACAAGTCGCCGCGCATCTCGACCAGCACCAGGTCGAGGTTGTGGATCGGCTTGGACAGGTTGGTGGCCGACACGCACAGGTTCTCGCCCGGCTTGATGAAGGCGGCGACGTCGGCGTTCATGTGGTCGGCCCAGCTCTCGAGCAGGTTGCCGAACAGGTCTTCACCGGTCGGCATTTCCTGGATCTGGCGGTCGATCGCATACACCAGGTGCAGCTCTTCGTAGCGGTCGGACAGCTCGCCGGCCATCGCGTCGAGTTCGCCCTGCATGCGCGCTTCGTCGCCGATCGCCGCGGCCACGTCTTCCAGGCCTTCGGCCAGCGCATCCCAGGCGAACGGCGCTTCCGCGTCCGCGTCCGCGCGCGCGACGCGCACGCCGGCGTAGCCGATCCGCTGACCCTTGGCGTGCACCGGCGCGTACAGCAGCGTGGCGTCCGCCGCATCGTGGCGCTGCATGCCGTCGCCGTTGCAGGGCCAGGCAAAGCCGGCGGCCGTCAACTGCGCCAGCCAGGTCGGCAGATCGGCGTGTTCGGGCGCGCTCCAGCCGGCTTGTCCGGCGGCGTCGCAGACGATGAGCGCAAGCGCATCCATGCCGTCGGTGCGGCCGACGCTGCGGCCCAGCCAGCGCGCGTAGCGCGCGAACTCGAGATTGGATGGGAAGCTCATGATTCTCCGAAGTGGCGTGACAGGCGCGCGACCAGCTGGCGCGGACTCAGGGGTTTTTCGAGGAACTCGGTGTTCGGCAATTCGCGCGCCCAGCTGCGTTCCTCGAGCGCGGTCATCGAGGTCATCACCAGGATCAGGAAATCGTGGTCCGGGTAGGTCTTGCGCGCGATCGGGCACAGCGTGCGGCCGTCCATGCCGTCCATCTGGATGTCGCTGATCAGGACGTCGGGCAGGCGCTCCTTCATGCGCTCGAGGGCCGCGTTGCCGTCGTGCGCGACGGTCACCGAATACCCTTGTTTTTCCAGCGTCAGGCGCAGCACGCGCGTGACGTGGGGCTCATCATCGACCAGCAGGATATGGTGCGTCATAGTGTCGCGACACCAGCGGCGGCCGGCGCGATCTTCAGGTGGATGGAGAAGGTGCTGCCGGTTCCCAGCTCGCTGTCCACGCTCACGCGGCCGTGGTGCAGCTCGACGATCTGCGCGGTCAGGTACAGGCCCAGGCCATGGCCGCCGCGCGCGGTCCTGGCATCGGTTTCAGCGGCGCGGTAGAACTTGTCGAACACGTGCTCGCGGTCCTGCGGGCCGATGCCGATGCCGGTGTCGGTGACCTTGATGACGATCTCGTGCTCTTCGTTGTGCGCGCTCAGCGTGACGCTGCCGCCCGGGCGGTTGTATTTGATGGCGTTGGTCAGCAGGTTGTTCAGGGCGATGCGGAACAGGTCCTTGTCGATCGCCACCGCTTCCAGTTCGCGCGGCAGGTCCAGCGCCATGCGCAGCTGCTTGCCGGTGGCGCGCGGCAGGGCGTTGTCGTAGGCGTCGCGCAGCAGGTCGTCCAGGCGCACGCGGTTGCGCTCCGGGCTCATGCTGCCGGTTTCGAGCTTGCTGACGTTGAGCAGGTTGCCGACCAGGGCGTTCATCCGCTCGATCTCGTCCTGGATCACGTTCAGCGATTCGACCCGCAGCGACTCGTCGTCGGCGTCGGCCAGCGTCTCGGCGTACATGCCGATCACGTTCAGCGGCGACTTCAGCTCGTGCGAGACGTGGGCAACGAAGTCGTTGCCGGCCTGGCGCGCGAGCTGCTCGCGGGTGACGTCGCGCACCACCACCAGGGTGCCGAACGCCATCTGGCCATGCGCGGCGGTAAGCGGCTGGGCGGTCGCCGACAGGTATTTGCCTTCGACGTTGGCCGAGGTGAAATCGACGCTGGCCGGACGCAGCGCGTGGCTGGCCTCGATGCCTTCGCCGTCGTAGCGCGCCAGCAGCGCGCGCAGCGCCGGGTCGCGGCACCAGAACTCGAACGGCTGCTCGAGGATGTCCTTCAACGGCACGCCGAGCAGTGGCTCGATCTTGTCCGAGGCGAAGCTGACCACGCCGCCGGGCGCCAGCATCAGCAGGCCGTCGGGCAGCGACTGCAGGGCCGCGGTCAGCTTCTTGCTGCCGTACTGCAGGACGCGGTTGTCGGCGGTGGCGTTCAGGCTGGCGTGTTCGAGTTCGGCGATGCGCGCGCCGGTCGTTTGCAGCCAGGACTGCAGGCTGTGCGCCAGCTCGCGCACGTCGCATGCGGCTTCCAGGCCGGGCGCCCGCGCGTTCTGTGCGTTTTGCCTGTTTTGTTCCACGGCGAGCTGGCGCAGCTGCCGCCCGAGCGCATCGAGCGGCGCCATTTCGCGCTTGACGACCATATAGATCAGAGGCACCAGCATGAACATCATCAGCGCCAGCAGCGCCAGGAAGGAGACGTCGCGCGGCAGCAGCGCATAGGCCGGCTGGTAGAAGCCGACGCGCACGAACGCCGCGCCCTGGCTGCGGTCGAGCAGCGGTCCGTAGAATTCGTGGATGGCACGCATGCCGCCCGCTGCCGGGAGCAGGCGCTCGTTGAAGCCGGCGGCGTCGACGGGCAGCGGCGCGCCCGGCACCAGCGTGCCGCGGCCGGCGACGTCGGTCAGCGTGCGTCCGCCGGCATCGGTCACGGCGGCATAGGCGAAATCGCCATTGTCATGGTAGGCGAACAGGGTGCCCAGCAAGCCGTTGCCGGCGCCACCCTTGAGCGCGGCGATCGGCAGGCTGCTCAGCGAGCGCGCGACGGCCGCGCCTTTCACGCGCACTTCGGCCAGGCGGCTGTCCTGCTGACGCATCACGAGCAGGCTCACGACCAGCGCGATCACGAGCAGAGCGCTCGCGATCAGGGCGATGCCGATGCGATTGAGTTTCATTCTTGTGACAATCCTCGGCCGAACCGGTTCTAGATGCGAGATTGCCACTATAGGTCGTAAGTTGCAGTTAGGCAAATTCTTTTCAGCCGTGCGCTGTCCTTGAGCAACAATTCGTGGCTGAGTAGATCGTCCGCATATGTGCCGGACCTAACAAACAGTGTCGACCGGGTCTGCCAAAGTGAAGCATGCTTAATGCAAGCTGCGCTTGGCGCGGACTGCAATCGTAAATACATTTCGTGAATACAACTTTAGCGGAGAAACCATGACCACCACGGCAGACGAAAACCTGAACGACTGGCTGCGCGACGCCCACGCGATGGAACAGCAGGCCGAAAAAATGCTCAGTGCACAAGCCGAGCGCCTCGAACACTACCCGGACCTGCGCGCGCGCATCGTCCAGCACATCGACGAAACGCGCTGGCAGCAGAGCGTGCTCGACGAATGCCTGGCGCGGCGCGGCATCAGCAACTCGGTCATCAAGGACATGGGTGGCAAGCTGATGGCAATGGGCCAGGCGGTCGGCGGCATGACGGTCAGCGACGAAGTGGTCAAGGGCGCGATGGCCGGCTACGTGTTCGAGAACATCGAGATCGCGACCTACACCACGCTGATCGCCGGCGCCCAGGCGGTCGGCGACAGCGCGACCCAGGCCGCCTGCGAGCAGATCATCGTGCAGGAAAAGGCGATGGCCGCCTGGCTGCTCGAACACCTGCCGCAGGTGACGCAAGCCTTCCTGGCGCGCGCGGAACAGCCTGGCGTGACGGCCAAGGTGTGATGCTCGACGATGCCGGCCCCGTCAAGGGGGCTGGTGTTGAGCCGGCGCAGAGAACGAACCCGTCAAAAAGCGCATTATCATTCTCGGCGAGGTAGCAAAGCGGTTATGCGGCGGCTTGCAACGCCGCCCAGACAGGTTCGACTCCTGTCCTCGCCTGATGACTCCACTATGTGGGTGGCGCTGATATCAGCGTCTACCCACACTTCTACCCACGTCCCTAAATCGGCTCAGTTTTGACGCCCCGGGGCAGGTTTGTCTGCCATTTCGCCAGCTCGGCCTCGTCCCTCCCGACTGCGCGCGCCGATCCGACGGAGCCGGGGACGTCCTGGCCTTGATTCGTTCATAAATGACAGTGCGCTTGATGCCGACCATGTTCATGACGTCCGGTAGGCGCAAAAAGCCTCGAGGCGTATCCATTGGGTTTCTGCTTACGCTAATCCTGCGCCCAGCTGCAGCCGCCGATCTCAGTACAGCTGCTGCTCGCGCGTTGGTGGCGCTTCCCGGGCACCGTACCGCGGCGCTAGTACGCATGCCGGCACTGACCGGCCACCGGCGAGTCGAGCGGGCCGCACCTGTGGCAGATGACTTTGCGTTCGATCATGCTACGATGCCTTTTCGGTAATTACTGGAGTCGCCATGCAAACAATGCCCTCCATCGACTACATGGGCTATGCAGTTGCGGTGAATGTCTTGGCTGCGCCTTGTAATCGCTACTACAGCGCTTTTATCATTCGTAGACACGCGTCGCGAGGATTGGGTGTTCAGTCACCTATCGCCTACCAAGAGGGCATCAGCTCGGCAGTTACTTGCGAAACGGCCGAGTTGGCGCGCCAGACTGCGGGAAAGAGGGCGCGCAGCTGGATCGACGCTCATCCAGCCCATTAGTAGCGCTGTAACCGGCTCCTGTTTGTCGCGCCCCTGTGGCGCTATGGGTGCTGGTCACGGCAGGGTCTCCTCGAAGGTTTGTGCTGCGCGCCGACCAAGCGAACTTTCCGGATGTTGGTGCAGCTGCGCACGCTCGGGCGCAGGGCAATGTTGTTGCCAGCGCCGAGCTGGTTCATCAGCCAGCCGACGCAGTGCGCGTCGTAGGTCTCGTGGCAGGCCATCGCGACCAGCGGCGCGCTGTCGAGGCCTGCCTGCCGGCGTGCCACGTTGGAAGGCGGTGCTGATGTACGCACGCGTAGGGATTGGCGGGGGGGGGGGGGCACACTGGAAACCAGACCCGGCCGCAGTGGCTTGGTAGGCCCGCACGTCCTCATCCCGGCAGCGCGCCTGAGCTGGTGATGCGCGTGGTCGACGGTCGACCGACCATTGTCCCACGTTAAGCCGGCACCCACGATTAAAAGCTGACGATCAGCGAGGAATTCAAGGTCATCAGTCGTAAAAAAGCCCGGCGTAAGAGCCGGGCTAGTGCTTTCTCTAGAACGCTGTCGATGTATTACGACTTGCGGCGACGCAGAGCTGCCAGGCCCAGCAGGCCGGCGCCGAAGATAGCCAGCGATGCCGGTTCCGGGACGGCGTTGGTTTGCAGCTTGATCTGGCCGCCGTTGTTGACATAGAAATAGGCCGGCGGGTTGTTGATGGTGTCAGGCGAGCCACTCAAAGCTTCTCGTGCCGTCGCGTTCGAGGCATTGCCCAGGTCTTGCGAAGCGTTCGAGGTCACGACGCCAAAGGTGTAGCCAGCCGACAGGGAGTTGCCCATCGCATCGGTGAACACGCCCGGCTGGAAGTAGGTCGACACGAAGTTCAGGGTCAGCGTACCGTTATTGTTAGGGGTGCCGTCCGCGTTGATTGCGCCGCCCCCGCCCGCCACCTGGCGGAAGCTGGCGATCAGGGTGCCGGTGGCCGCGCCGTCACGGTTGATGGCGGTGGCGCCGTTGGCGGTGCTGTCGTAAGCCTGGCTCGCGCTGTAGTAGATGTCCAGCGTGCCGGTGCTGTTGAAGCTGATATGGCCACCCGACAGGCTACCGGTGCCGGTGCCGCCGTAGTAGTTGCCCGTCAGCTGGCCAACGGTGCCAAACAGCGAGGTGCCAGCATTCTTCGTGGTGATGTTGAAGATGCCATTGTCCGTGAAGGTAAACGCGTCGGCGCCGTTGCTGAAGTTGTTCTTGACGTAGCTGTCGCCGTTGAAGCCGAGCTGGTTGATGCCAGTGATGGTTTGCCCGCCGAGCGTGGACAGATTCAGGTTCCAGTTAAACAGCTGTGAATCTGCATGGGCCGAAATGGCTGCCACGGTGATTGCGGTACCTACCAGTGCTTTGACAACAGCGTGCATATTAATCTCTCAGTTGATTTCGAAAACTACAGTTGAGCCCAGTAATAAGCAAGTGTTGTGCCACTGATCGTAAGTCGTTGATGAATATAAAGATTCGATCAATTTACCGGCAACGCGCTCGCGATCGTGTAAAGAATACCGACAGGATTTCACTGGGAAATACTGAGAGTCAATAAATATTGATTATAGGCACTTTTCTGGTCTTGATTAAGTGTCAAAACCATCCTTGTCACACCGTATGTGCATACGGTGGTTTAGGGAGCTAAGGTGCAGTTCGCCGATGCCCGGGCTTACGTGACTTTGGAGCGATGCCTCCCGTTGCGCCGCGTGCTTTTCCCGCTTCCAGTTGTTGCGGTGCGTCGAGATATATTCTCATGCGCAGTGGTCGAACGTGACCGTCTTCGCTCGTTCGAGCGTCACAGCCAGTTTGGCTGCGGTCCTGGTGTGCGGTGGGCCGTGGCCCATCTCGCGCGGCTTCTTGCTCAGCGTGTATTGGAAGATCCAACTCTTCGTTCCCGCTTTGGACACCTGCAGGCATAAACCGCCGCCGTCGCTGTAATAGGGGCTCAGCCGTCCACCGCACGCCAGCGCACTCGGCTTTTCGACGGTCCCTGCCAATTCCTGCCCGCGTAAACATAGCCGCCCGTACTGCATTAACGCGGACTCTACCGGACTATCAAGAGCGGATAATTCCTTTCAGATCAAGGATATGCGGACGCAAACTGACCTCGCCGGATCCCGATTCGAAGGACGCCCTCACGGTCAATCCACCGGCGGGGTCGGTTACAGGCCCGCCGTTCCTTTTACCGACCGCTTTTCACAGCTCGATCACCAGATCGGGCCGGAAAGCCGCCTGCTCGCCCTTGTTCGCATACCCCAGCGGATTGGCGACCACGCGGCACGACCAGGCGCGGCCCGTATCAAACACGCCCTCGGCCAGGTAATCGTTGGCGCAGTGCAGGTGGCCGTGCATCCACAGGTCGGCGCCCGGGAAGAAATCGTCCATCGCATTGCAGAAGCCGGCCGTCCCCGGCGTCAAGCCGTAGCGCGGGTCGGCGCTGCGCAGACTCGGCGCGAAATGCGTGACCACGGCGGTGGCGCCGTCGAACGGCGCGTCCAGCGCCGCGCGCAGCCAGGCCTGGCAATCGAGCGACATCTCGCGCTGCTGCTCGGCCAGCACCGGCTCGCCATCCCTGAGCGTGGTGTTCTTGCTGAGGTAATAGTTGGCGGCCCGAAAGGCCTTGTTGCGCGCCGCCAGCTGGCGCGTCAAGTCCGTTTGCTGCATCGCCAGCGCATCGAAGTCGGCCCACAGCGTGGTGCCGACGAAGCGCACGTGGCCGATCGTCACGACTTCGCGGTCGAGCCACTCGATGCCCAGTTGCGCGCAGGTCGCGCGCAGGCGCGCGTAAGCCTGGTCGTAATCCAGACCGTCGAACTCGTGGTTGCCGGGGATGAACAGCACGCGTGCGCGCGATGCATCGGCACGCAGCGGCGAAAAGCGCGCCAGGCCGAAATCCTCGCCGGGCAGGCGCGAATGCGATTGATACGAGCCGATGTCGCCGGCCAGGATCACGACGTCGGTGTCGGGGGCGATGTACGGAACGAAGCTGGGATCGCGTTCGAGGTGCAGGTCGGAGAAGAGCTGGAGTCGCATGCCGCTATTATGCCTGCGATCGGTGGGGGCGATCGAAACGCGGTGCGCCGCCCTGGCGAGGGCGGCGCACGCCGGTTACCGGCTGCCGCGTGCGGGCGCCTGGGCCGCGCGGTTGGCGGCCTGCTGTTGCTGCAGCTGCTGCTGTTGCGCGGCCTGCTGGGCAGCCTGCTGGCGCGCCTGCTTCTTGGCCATGTGGTGGCCGACCGCGCAGCCGACGGCTGCGCCGATGACGCCGTGGTGGCCGGCCAGGTGGCCGCCGACGCCGCCGACCGCGGCGCCTTTCAGGCAGCCCGGCGCGGCCATGGTGGCGCCGGTGGTAAGGCTCAAGGCCAGGAATGCGGCTGTGATCTTGGTGTTCATGGCGATCCTCTCGTGTGTTGGTGGGTCGCTTTCATTATAGGCAGAGCCGGCTCAAGCCGGCGCGCGCCACACGACCCGGTTGCGTCCGTCCTGCTTGGCCTGGTAGAGATGGCGGTCGGCGGCCGCGAACAGGTCCTCGGCCGTTTCGAACGCCGACGCCCCCAGCGTCGCGCCGCCGATGCTGACGGTCAGTGTCGAAGCCACGTGCGAGGCCGCGTGCGGGATCTGCAGCGCCGCCACTGCGCTGCCGACCTGGTCCATCAGCGCGCGTGCTTGAACGGCATCGGTGTCGGGCAGCAGCAGCACCACTTCCTCGCCGCCGTAGCGCGCGGCCAGGTCGGCGGGACGGCGCAGGCAGGCCGTCACCGCACGCGCGAGGGCGCGCAGCACGCGGTCCCCGGCGGGGTGGCCGTAGCGGTCGTTGTACTGCTTGAAGGCGTCGACGTCGAGCAGCGCCAGCGACAGCGGCGCGCCGGTCGTGCGCGCGCGCTGCCACTCGGTCGCGTAGACCTCGTCGAAGCGGCGCCGGTTGGCCAGCTCGGTCAGGCCGTCGATGTTGGCCAGGCGCTCGAGCATGCGGCGTTGGCGCACCAGCTGCAGGTGCAGCGCCACGCGCGCCATCACCACGGTCGCGTTGAACGGCTTGGCGATGTAGTCCGCGGCGCCCATCATGAGGCCGTTGGCCTCGTCCTCGGGACGGTCCATCCCGGACACAAAGATCACGGCACTGGCGGCGGTGTGCGGATCCGCGCGCAGGCGCCGCAGCACTTCGTAGCCGTCCATGTCCGGCATCATCACGTCGAGCAGCACCAGGTCGGGGGCATGGCGCTGGGCGCGTTCGAGCGCCTGCTCGCCGTTCTTTGCCAGCAGCACCGTGTATTCCGGCTTGAGCAGCTCGGCCAGCACCTGGCGGTTCATGGCGTCGTCGTCGGCCACCAGGACTTTTTGCGGTTCGTGGTTCATGCCTGCGTTTCCATTGTGTCCTCGAGCTGGCGCACCAGTTGCCCCAGGTGGGCGCGCGCCGCCTCGTATTCGATCTCGCGCACCGCGCGCCGCAGCGCACCGATGCGCGCCCCGTGCGCGGTCCGCACCGCGTCCGGCAGCGCCGCTTCGAGCTCGTCCAGCGCGTCCTCGGCGCGCGCATCGTCGGCGACCAGGTAAGCATCCAGGCGCGCCAGCAGCGGGGCGAGCAGCGGCGCGGGTCGGGCCGCCGTTGCGGGGGCCGTGGCTGCGGCGCCGGCCGGGACGGCCCCGCGCGCGAGTCCGGCCAGGATCGCTTCCAGCGCCACGATCAGGTCCGGCACCAGCAGCGCCAGGTGCTCGCGGCGGCCGGCGCGCAGCGCCAGTTCGAGCGTCCCGGCGGCGCCCGCCAGCGGCTCGGCGCCGAGGTAGGAGGCGCCCGACTTCAGGTTGTGCGCGAGGCTGTGCAGCAGTGCGTCGTTACCGTCGGCCAGCGCTTCGCGCATGCGCTGCGGCGCACTGGCGTACTCGCGCACGAAGCTGTCGATGCGGCGCTCGAGACGCTCGGGACGGCTGCCGGCGTTGACCAGCGCGCGTTCCCAGTCGACCCCGCGCAGCGGCGCCGGCAGTGCGCCTTGCACGCCATCGGGGGCGGCACCGGTGCGCTCCTCGGCCGCTGCGCGCGCGGGCAGCGCACGGCCGACCAGGCGCTGCGGATCGATCCACTTGAGCAGCGCGCGGAACATCAGCTCCGGATCGATCGGCTTGGCCACGTGGTCGTTCATGCCGGCGGCCAGGCTCTTCTCGCGGTCGCCGGCCATGGCGTGCGCCGTCATCGCCACGATCGGCAGTTGCGCGCAATGCGGCAGCGCGCGCATCAGGCGCGTCGCGGCGAAGCCGTCCACCTCCTGCATCTGGATGTCCATCAGCACCAGGTCGTAGTCGCCTTGCGCGGCCATCTGCACCGCTTCCTGGCCGCCGCTCGCGCTGTCGACCTGCATGCGCGCGGCCGCCAGGAAGTCGAGCGCCACCTCGCGGTTGTTGGCGTTGTCGTCGACCAGCAGGATGCGCGCCCCGTCCAGGCGCGCCAGGTCCTGCGGCGCGCTCCTGGCCGGGGCGTTTGCGTGCGCCAGGTCGGGACGCAGCACCTGCAGCAGGCTGTCGTAGAGCAGCGCCGGTCCGACCGGCTTGGTGAGAAAGCCCGACAGCGGCAGCTGGTGCTGCAGCTCGCTTTCGCGCTGCAGCACGCTGTCGCGCGTGCAGGCGCTGACCATCAGGATCGCCGGCGGCGCGTGCAGGCGGGCATCGGCGCGGATGCGGCGGATCGCCTCGACCCCGTCCATGCCGGGCATCAGGTAGTCCATCAGCACCACGTGGTAGGGCTGGCCGCCCGCCGTGGCTTGCGCCAGGCGCGCCAGCGCGGCGTCGCCGGACCCCACGGCCTCGGCCCTGACGCCGAACGCCGACAGCATCTCGAGCAGCGCCTGGCGCGCGCTGGCGCTGTCGTCGACCACCAGCACGCGCATCCGCGCCAGCGCGGCGGCCGGCGTTGCGGCGGCGTCGGCGTGCGCATCCTGCACGCCCAGGCGCACCCGGAAGCTGAAGCGGCTGCCCACGCCCGGCGTACTGGCCACCTCGATGCGCCCGCCCATCAGCTCGACCAGCTGCTTCGAGATCGACAGGCCCAGGCCGGTGCCGCCGTACTTGCGCGAGATCGAGCTGTCGGCCTGGGTGAACGATTCGAACAGGTGGCCGAGCTGGCCGGCGTCCATGCCGATGCCGGTGTCGCTGACCGAGAACTCGAGCACGACCTCGCCCGTCGCGGCGTCGCGCTCGGCCAGGTCGACGGCAACCACGATCTCGCCCTCGTCGGTGAACTTGACCGCGTTGTTGGTCAGGTTGATCAGCACCTGGCCCAGGCGCAACGGGTCGCCCACCAGCTGCGTGGGAACCCCGCGCGGCACGCTGAACACCAGCTCGACGCGCCTGGCGTCGGTCTTGAGGGCGGTGACGCTGGACAGGTGCTCGAGCAGCTCGCCGAGGTCGAACGGCGTCTTCTCGAGCGCCAGGCGGCCGGCTTCGATCTTGGAAAAGTCGAGGATGTCGTTGATGATGCCCAGCAGGTGCTCGCCCGCGCCGAGGATCTTGCTCAGGTAGTTGCGCAGCTTCGGCTCGGGATTGCCCATCAGCGCCAGGCGGCTCATGCCGATGATGGCGTTCATCGGCGTGCGGATCTCGTGGCTCATGTTGGCCAGGAACTCGGACTTCAGGCGGGTCGCCGCTTCGGCGCGCACCATGGCGTCCTGGATGTCCTTGGTGCGCAGGCCGAGGATGCGCATGAACACCAGCATGTCGAACGTCGAACTGAATTCGACCAGGTGGTTGGTCCAATAGTTAAACGGCAGCACCCCGGTGCACATCTGGCCGGCCACCGCCGACCCCGTGAAGCTGACCGTCCAGCCGACCAGGAAGTAGATGCCGACCGCATCGCCCTGGCGCGCCCGGCGGAACGCGCCCGGCAGGCCGAGCAGCATCGGCAGCACGCCCAGCGTGATGATGATGTTGACCACGGTGTGCATCTCGATCAGGTCGAAGCTCCAGGCCAGCGCGCTGATGAGGCAGGCCGTGGCGCCGCTCTTCATCAGGCGCGAGAAGATGCGGTCGCGGCCGGGGCGGGCCAGCACGTGTTCGACGAACAGGTAGCCGCCGACCGCGGTCAGCAGCGTCATCACGCCCGGCATGTGCATGACGGCCCAGGCGTTGTAGTGCCACAGGTAGCGGTAGTCGTAGCCGAACCAGGTGAGGTTGTACACCGCCAGGCCGCCGACCAGCAGCGCGTATTTCGCAAACAGGCTGTCGCGCAGGCTGATCCACTGGGCCAGGCTGTACAGCAGCAGCACCAGGGTCAGGCCGGCGAACAGGCCCTGCACCAGCTGTTCGTCCATCGTCTCGGCGTAGAACGGCTCCGGTTTTTCGAAGCTGATCGGCAGGATGATCGCGTTGAGCGTTTCCACCCGCAGCAGCACTTCGTAGCGCACCCCGGGGACCAGGTGCATGGCAAAAGCCGGGCGCGGCCCGCCGAGTGCGCCCTGGCTGCCCTGCACGCGGTCGAACACGCCGCGCTGGACGATGCGGCCGTCGGCGATCAGGAAGAAGTCGACGCGCTTGAGCACGCCGAAATTGATGCGCAAGATCCAGTTGCCGTCACCGCCGCCCGCCGCCACCAGCGCCGGCACGCGCAGCCAGGAGGCGCCCGGGTGCATGCCGGCGGTGGCATACGCGCCTTGCGGGATGGCGAAGCGTTCCGGCACCGGCACCAGCGCCTCGGCCAGCAGGGTGCCGGCCGGGTCGTGCAGGATGGTCGCGGCCGGCCATCCTTCGACCTGGGGCTTGGCGTCGTCCAGCACCAGCGGGGCGGGCGAGGCCAGCGCGGGCATGGCCGCCAGCGCCAGCCACAGCATGCAGACCCACTGCAGGAAAACAGGCGTTGGGAATCGATGTCGCTGCATGGGCTTATCCTGGTGGGGTGGTCGGGGTGGTCGGGATGGTCATGGAGCGCCGGTTGACACGCCGTTCGAGCGCGTTGATCCAGCGCGGCGCCGCGGGATCGTCGTGCCAGCCGCTGACCGCCTCGTCGATCTGGCCGAGCAGGGCGGCGGGCAGCTTCAGCGGGCGGGTCTGGTCCATCAGCATCGTCACCGTCAGGCGGTAGCCGAGCAGGCGTCCGGCCAGGCGCGCCAGCGAGAAGCCGGGAACCACGCGGCGCACCGTGGCATCGAGCGCGCGCGTGGCGCCCAGGGACAGCGCGAACGCAGCGCGCGCCGGCCAGGCGACGCGCGTGTCCAGCCCGAGGTCGCGCGACGACGCCGGACCGCACAGCGTGCGCATGAGCAGCGCCGGGAAGGGCTTGAGCAGGCGCAGCGGGATGTAGCGCTGCAGATTGCCGACCAGGGCCGCGGCCAGTGCCGGGCGCACGTCGGGGTGCCGGGGCCGCAGGCGGCCGCGCGCCTGGATGTCCTCGAACAACAGGCGCGCCGCGTCCATCGTGTCCGGCATCAGCGCGCGCTCGATGCCGAGCAGGTGGCCGAGCACGTTCCAGGTGTGCAAAAAGGCTTCCTCGTCCGCGCGCGCGAGTCCGACGCCGAGCCGGCGCAGCGCGTCCAGGAACACGTAGCCGAAGGTCAGCAGCGTGTATGCCAGCTCTTCCTGGTTGCACGGCATGCCCTGGCGTGCGCTGTCCCAGCCGTGCGCATACAGCCGGTCGTGCAGCGACGGGCCGGCCGGCGTTTGCGGCGCCAGCGCGGGTGCGGACGCGCCATCGGACCTTGCCTCGGGCGCGCCGTCGGGCACGGCGTCCGGCACGGCGCCGCGCAGGATCAGCCAGCGGATGGTGGCGTGGATCAGGCGCACCTTGAGCGCCTGCGCCACGCCGCCGCCGCCGGCATGGCTCAAGCCGCCGCGCATCATCACCGGGAAGATCATGGCGGCGGTGGCGCGCACCCGGTAGTCGGTGTGCTGTTCCAGCTGGCCAGCCACGTGCAGCACCGCGGCCAGGTCCGGGATCAAATAGCATTGCGGCAGGCTGGCGCAGAACAGCAGGGTGCAGGACAGCATGCCGATGTCCATGAAGACCCGTTCGGCGCGCGCGATCCGGACCGGATCGGCCCAGTCGGGCAGGGCGCGCGCCGCCTGCACGTACTCTTCCAGCGCCTGCGCCATCTGCGCGGGGGCAGCGGGGCTGGCGCGCCAGGCGTCGAGGTCGCCGTTCAGCTGCCAGGACGCGATCTCGGCATTGATGCGGTCGATCGTTGCCAGGTCGGGGCCGGCCTGCGGACCGGGCGCACCGAGGATGCGGGCGATGACGGCGTCGGCCAGCGGATCGGCGCGCAGGCTGGCCAGGGACGGGGATGGGAATGCGCCGGGCAGGTCGTCGCGTTTCATGCCGCTTCCTGCAGCGTCGGTGCGGCCTCGGCGTACGTGACGGCGGCCGATCCGGCCTCGTCCGCGCCTGCACGGTGCGCCTGGCGCCAGCGCAGCAGGCCGCAGAGCGCCGTCAGCAGCGGAAAGCCCATCGCGAACAGGGCGATCGAGCGCGTCTCGACCGGATAGCCGAGGAACACCTGGAACAGCATCAGGCCGGCGTACATCGCCAGCGGCGTCGCGACGTGGCGCGGCAGGAACGGCAACGCGTCCACTGTCGGCGCGTGCGCGGGCGCGCGCGTGGCCATGCGGAACACGAACAGGATCGCGAACGCGACCAGCATCCAGCCGGCGAATCCCTGCACCGTTTCGCCAAACCACCAGCCGTCCTTGTCGCGCATGATCCAGGCCTTGGCCTTGTACACCATGTAGGGATCGGCGCCCAGGTCGTAGCAGGTGACGACGGTCGCGCCGACCAGGGCCATCAGGCCGTCGCGGGCCGCTCCGGCGCGCACGTCGCGCGGGGCTTGCCACACGATCAGGTTGGCGATCACGTAGCCGGCGTAGGACAGCGCGAACCACATCAGCGGAATGATCGCCGGCACCGCGCCGATGCGCGGTCCGAGCACCTCGGTATAGTCGTAGCTGCCGAAAAACCAGCCGCGGGTCGCGCCCAGTTGTTCGGCGAGCCAGCCGATGCCAAGCGCCGCCAGCACGAAGCGCGCGGCGGCGCGCCCGCCCAGCAGGTGCGCCGCGCTGGTCCAGCACAGGCCGAACATGAACAGCGATCCGAGCACGAACAGCATGGTGGTCTCGCCGTAGCCGCGCGCGGCGAGGACGAGCAGGAAGGCGGCCAGCAGGCCGGCGGACAGGCGAGGCAGGTGGGACGACAGCTTGTTCATGCGGTCTCCATGGGTCGATAGCGGAAGCGGTTGACGGCGCTGTTCCTGATGGCCCGCGCGCGCCGCCGGCGCGGGCCCGGGTGATCAGAAGCGGTAATCGAGCCGCACGTCGGCCGTGCGCGGGTCGCTCGGCACGGTCAAGCCGGTGCCGCCGATGGTCAGCGGGCGCACCTCGTTTTCCAGGTTGCGCACACGCGCCTGCACCCCCCAGCGCGTACCGGCCGGTTCCCACGCCAGGCGCAGGTCGGACGCGCTGTGGCCGGGGATGCGGTAGACCAGCAGCTGGCTCGGGATGGTCAGCACGTGGCTGCCGCTCAGGCGCGTGTCAACGCCGCCCGTCAAGCGGCCGCCGGCCAGCATCCAGTGGTGTTCGTAGCCGAGCGACAGGGTGCGGCTGGGTGCGCGGTCGAGCTTGACGCCGGCCCAGGAATGCACGCCGTCCGGCGTGTAGCTGCTGTAGTGGGCGTCGAGCAGGGTCAGCGCGTAGGTGATGCGGTCGGCGGCGCCGAGCAGCGCCTGGCCGTCGGCTTCCAGCCCGCGCACCGCCGCCTGGCCGGCATTGGTGGTCTCGTAGGCCGGGCTGCCGTTGGCCTGCACGATCTCGGACGACAGCTGGAGATTGCGATAGTCGTAGTAGAAAGCCGCCAGGTTCAGGCTGGCGCGGCGATGCCAGAAGCGGGTCTTGAGGCCGGCCTCGTAGGCGCGCACGGTCTCCGGCTGGTAGAACAGGCTCGAGGCCGGCAACGCCAGTGAGGGCAGGCAGGCGGCGCCGCGCGAGGTAGTGCCGACCGCGCAACCGTCGTTGAAGCCGCCCGCCTTGTAGCCGGTCGCGACCGAGCCGTACAGCAGCGTGGCCGGGGCCAGGTCGTAGTCCAGGCCGAGGCGCCAGGTGGTCTTGTTGGTCGAGAGCGTGCCCACGTCCGGCTGGCGCAGGTCGGTGGCCGGGTTGAACTCGATCGCCTGCTGGTAGCCGATCAGGGTGTCGTGCGATTTTTCGTCATGGGTCGCGCGCGCGCCCGCGCTGGCGCGCAGGCCCGGGACCAGTTCATAGGTGGCCTGGCCGAACACGGCGCGGCTGCTGGACACGACCGGGTCGACGTCGAACACGTAGTGCGGCGGCAGGCCGATCGGGGCCAGGCCCTGGAAGTCGTAATTGTCGCGGGTGCGCTCGTGGAACCAGTACAGGCCGCCCTGCACGCTGAATGGACCGCCGCCGTGGCTGGCCAGGCGCAGCTCGTGCGAGTTCTGGACATAGTCGCCGTGGAATGGCTGGACCACGCCCAGCGCCAGGCCGGGGACGACCCGGTAGTAATAGTTGTACAGGTAGTCGTGCTCGAAGCGCCGGTGCGAGCCGACCCAGGTCAGCGTGGCTGGACCCAGGTCCCAGTTCAGCTCCGCCGACAGGCCTGCCGTGGTCTTGTGCGAAAAGCCCTGCTGCGGCGCGATGTTGGGCGCGATGTAGCGGTTGGTCAGGCGGTTCCTGGTGCTGTCGCCGTACCAGGCCGGCTGGCCGGCGTCGATGCCGCGATAGAAGTTGGTGTCGGGGACCGCGCTGTCGTTGTTGGTGTCGTCGTGGCTGGCGTCCAGGCGCACCAGCAGCGACGCGTCGCGGTTGACGTTCAGCTTGGCCGACAGGCGCGCGGCGCGGTCGTCGCGGTCCAGTCCCGGCCGAAAGCCGCTGCCCTGGCCGTTGCGCAGATAAGGGTCGTGCCGGTTGGCGCTGAGCGCGGCACGCAGCGCCAGCGCATCGTTCACCGGTACGTTGACCATGGCTTCGACCTTGCGCGTCGCGTAATCGCCCAGCGTGACGGCGGCCGCGCCTTCGAAACGGTCGACTGGGGCGCGCGTGATGACGTTGACCACGCCGGCCGTCGTGTTGCGGCCGTACAGCGTGCCCTGCGGACCGCGCAGCACTTCGATGCGGTCGACGTCGAACAGGGCCGCATTCTGGCTCTGCGGCCGCGCGATGGTGACGCCGTCGATCATGAAGGCGGCCGAGGGGTCGCCTTTCTCGGTCGGGTCGTTGCTGGAGACGCCGCGGATGGTGATGCGCAGGCCGTCGTAGGAATTCTCGAGGTAGGTGTTGGGCAGGCGCGCCGACAGGGCGCCCGGGGTGTCCAGGCCGAGCTTGTCGAGTTCCTCGGCGCTGACCACGCTCATCGCGACAGGCGTGCTGGATTGCGGCGCGGCGATGCGCTGCGCGGTGACGATTACTTCCTGGATACCGTCCGACGGCGGCAAGGCTTGTGCGTATGCGGTTCCCGCAGCGACGCCGGAAACGGCGAGCGCGAGCAGACGAGGGCGCAGGCGGCCCCGTTGGTTCTTCATGTGATTTCCCTAGTTCTTGTTGTTGCTTGCTGCTCATGTGACGGCGCCGCATCTGGGCGCGGCTGCCGTCGTCGCCTGGCTGAATGTTGATGACGTTTGATGTCAGGCGGATGAAGCGAGCAGTCTAGCAGGTCATTCCATAGAGAAATAGTGTTTTGTTACCACAAATCATCTTCATCACAAGTGAATTTACGCATTTTTAATTTTCGCCCTCCGCGCGTGCGACTGACGCTGCGCAAATGCCGGGCCGTGCGGCTGACTATGCTGGGTGCATCTGACAGCGGCGGGAGCGTGAGCGATGGGCCATGGCGTCCAGGGAGGAAACGGCAGTGCGGCCGGAGCAGGGCCGGCGCCCCTGGTCAGCGTGTTGATGCCGACCTTCGAGCAGGCCGCGTTCATCGGCCGCGCGCTGGCCAGCCTGCAGGCGCAGACGCGCTGGGAACTGATCATCGTCGACGACGGTGCCGAGGACGATACGGCCCAGGTGCTCGAGCCCTGGCTGGATGATGAGCGCATCCGCTACCAGCGCCTGCCGCACAACGAGGGTTTCGGGCGGGCGTTGAACCGGGCGCTGGACGCCGCCGCCGCGCCCGCCGGCGCTGGTCCTCGACGGCGACCTGCCCAAGCGCGAGTGGTTAGGGGCGTCGCGCGCGCCCTTGCTGTCCGCGCGCGACGGCGAGCCGCATACCGTGGCGCCGGGACGGCCGATCGGACTGCACCGCACACGGTGGCCGCGCTGGCCGCGCAGGGCATTCACCTGCACTTCTACGGCGACTTTACCCAGGGCCAGTGGCGTGAGTGGATCGTCAAGGCGCAAGGACTGGCGCCGCACCACCTGCACCTGCACGCCAACGTCGCCCAGGACCGCTGGGTGGGAGAGTTTTCGCGCTACGACGCCGGCTGGCTGCACTGTTTCACGAGCTACAACGGCGGCGAGATCCGGCGCGCCGACTGGGACGACCTGACCTTGCCGGCGCGCATCGCGACCCTGGCGAAGGCCGGCGTGCCGATGATTCAGCGCGACAACGGCGGCGCCATCGTCGCGGCGCAGTCGTTGGCGCGTACCTTCGATATCGGCCTGTTCCACCGCGGGATCGACGAGCTCGGGACGCAATTGCGCGAACCGGCGCGGATGGCGCAGCTGCGCGAGCAGGGCTGGCGCCGGCGCATGCAGTTCTGCTTCGATACGCATGCGCCGGCGCTGCTGGCGTTTTTCCGCGAGGTCATCTCACGCTCGGGAGGGGCGCGCCGTGCAGCCTGCTGATGTGAAGCCTGCTGATGTGAAGCCTGCTGATCCGCCCGGTTCAGTGCAAGCCCAGCAGGTCGGCGCGCGGGTAGCCCCAGCCCGGCACCGCATGCGGGCAGGGCAGCGATGCAAGATCGGCGTACGACAGCGTGGAGAAGTTGTAGCTGCCGGGCGGACCCCAGCGCGCATCGGTCGCGGTGCCGTCCGCGGGCGTCAGCGCGGGCGCGCGCGCGAAGCGCAGCCATGCGTCGACGTGGCAATTGGTTTGGCGCAGCGTACGCAGCGTCGCCAGCGCTTCGCTCTGCGCCGATTGCCAGGCGATCCGTGGCGTCGCATCCGGCCCGGCCGCACCGGCCAGCGCGGCCGGGCAAGCCTTGACCGCGTCGACGCCGGGCGCGATGCTGAGCAGACCGCGACGCAGATGCACGCTGGCGTCGTCCGCGCCGCTTGCAACGGTCACGAACGACCAGCACAGCGGATTGGCCGGGTAGGCGGACAGGGCCGTATCGAGCAGGCGCTCGCCCGGCGCGATTCGGCGCAGCTCGCTGGCGACGGCGGTGCGCGCCTGCTGCAGGGCGGCGGCCTGCACGCCGACGTAAGCGATCGACAGCGCCAGGCCGGCCGCCAGGGCCAGGCGCGAGCGCGCCCCGCGCGGGCGGTGGCGTGCGCGACGCTCGATCGTGGCCAGCGTCACGCCCAGCGCCAGCAGGCCGGCCAGCGAACCCCATTGCAGGAAGCCGGCGAAGGTGACGCCCAGCAGCACGAGCGCCATCAGCGCGAACAAGCCCAAGCGCAAGCCACGGCGCCGCACCATCGCCGCCAGCGGCACGCCGAAGCCGATCCAGAACACCGGCTCGACGATGAAGATCAGGTCGCCGTAATACCAGCTCGGATCGAACGGCCAGAACGGGTGTACGCCATACACGTTCATCCCGTCCATGCCGATATGCAGCAGCAGGCCGATGCAGGCGGTGACCAGCGCCGCGCCGCGCGCCCGCGCGCTCACGCGCAGCACGGCGCGCGCGCGCGGCCACAGCAGCCAGGTCCCGGCCAGCAGCACGATCAGCTCCAGCAACGCACCGACCAGCGTATGCGTGTGCCCGCGGTGCAGCAGCAGGTAGCCAAGCGGCGGCTCGAGCAGTCTGGTCGTGATCAGGTCGAGGTCGGGGAAGTTGCTGGCCAGCGCGCCGATGACGAGCAGCATGCGCGTGCGCACGCGTTGATGTTCGGTGTCGGGTTCGTCCGGCAGGCTGCGGTCGACCAGGGCGCCGATGCCGAGACCGACGACGGAGTGAGTAAGATTGTCCATCCAGCAATCTTAACCGGAAAGCAAACGGCCTGGCGTCCGGCGAGCGCTGCAGTCGCGGTTTCCGTATCAGCCGGTAGCGGCGGACGCTACCGCGAGGGTGCCGACGTAGCCGTCCGGCACGGCCAGCGCCAGGCAGCTGGAGTAGGACAGCGCCTGCGCCTCGTCGGTGCGCCATTCGCCCAGCCCGAGGCCGGCGCATTTCAGGCGCGCTTCGCGCTCGCTCCAGGCGCGGGCCAGGGCAGCGGGGCGCTGCGCCGCATCGAGTGCCGCCAGCCTGGCGGCGGCCTCCGGGCCGAGGTAATCGCGCGCCAGCGCTTCCCAGTCGGGAATGTCGGCGATGCGCATCACGTCGATGCCGACCGCGCCCTGCAGCGCGATCGCTGCCACCGACAGCGCCTCGTCATGGCTGATCGCAAGGGCGATCCGGCGCGGCGCGGCGGCCTGCGAGCCCGCCGGCGCGCGGATCAGGGCGTACGGCGCGTCGCCGGGTGCGGCCGGCATGTCGATCGCCGCCGGGTCGACCCCGAGTATTGCCGCCAGTGCGGCGCGCAGCGCATTGCGGATCTCGCGGCGCGCGGCGTCGCGCTCGCTCTGTCCGGCCATGCCGACCAGCCAGACCTGGGGGAGGCCCTGTGACGACACCGGCGCCAGGCCAGGCGCGAAAGCGCCGTCTGCGCGCCACCATGCCAGCGCCAGCCCGGGTGGTGCTGATGGGGCTGCTGGCGGCATGGGCGGCGTGGACGGCATGGTGGTGCTCAGGGGCGCTGCGGCGCGGCCGGCAAGCCGCTCCAGCTGGTGGCGTTGGGGATGTGCTCGCCCTTCATCACCAGGGTCAAGGGACCGATGTGCGCGTTGTGACCGACGCGCGCGCTGTACAACACGGCGCTGCGCGGGCCGATGTAGACCTTGCTGCCGATCTCGACCTGGTCGATTTTCATCACGCGGTCCTCGAACAGGTGGGTCTGCGGGCACGACAGCGCATTCATCTCGCTGTGGTCGCCAATGGTCACGCAATCGAATTCGGTGATGTCGGTGGTGTCCATGTAAACCCCGCGCCCGATCTTGCAGCCGAGCAGGCGGAACGCGATCGGCAACCACGGCGTGCCGCGCAGGTAGCGCATGAAGTTGGGCACCGCGATGCCCTCGTACATATTGGTCACGCCTTCGGACAGCCACACGAACGGCGTCCACATCGGGTCGGCGCGTTTCTTGTAGCGGCCCAGCAGCAGCCACTTCAGCACCAGCACGAACAGGTAGTTGCCGACGCCATAGGCCAGGCCGGTGAGGGCCATGTACCAGACCACCAGGCCCCAGCGCCCGGCGCCGGCATATGGCATCAGGTCCAGCACCACGGTGTAGCCGACCGCGATCACCACCGCGTGCGGCGAGACGATGCGGAAGGCCTCGACCAGCGTGCGTCCCAGGCGGCGCATCGGCGACGGATGGTAGGTCAGGTGCTCCGGGTAGCCGCTGACCTGTTCGCGCGCCGGCAGGTGGATCGGCGGCGAGCCGAGCCAGGTGTCGCCGCTGGTCATGCGTTCGTTGTTCGGCGCGTGCGTGTGCACGCCGACCAGCACGCCTTCCGGCAGGGTGGTGCCATCCGGGATGTAGCTGCCGTTGCCCACGAAACTGCGGTTCGAGACCACGGTCGGCTCCATCGTCATCCAGCCGCCGTCGATCTGCTCGTCGCCCAGCATCACGGCGTCGGCGATGAAGGTCTCGTCGCCCAGCGTCAGCATGTCGGGCACCACGCCCATCGCGGTCGAAATCTCGGCGTCGCGGCCGACCTTGGCGCCGAGCAGGCGGTACCAGAACGGGGCGAACACGGTTGCGTAGATGCCATGCAGCACCTGCAGGCTCGATTCCTGGATATGACTGACAAGCCATTTCTTGCAGTAAGTGTTGCTGTGCACGGCCGAGCGGCCCGGCTCCAGGCGCGGCAGGAAACCCCAGCGGATGCCGGCCGAGACCAGCATCGTCAGCGCGATCAGCACCGCACTGGCCGGCAGCGCCAGCACGAAGTAGCGCACCAGCTGGCCGCTGATGGTGTTCGCTTGCAGCACCGACAGCGCGCCGCGCTCGTCGAACCAGTCGATCAGCACGAAGCTCGGGAACACCGGCATGAAGAACAGCGTCGCCACCAGCAGCATGCCGAACATGAAGAACAGCGCCTCGCCGGTCAGGCGGGCGCCGCTTGCGACCGGGCGCGGCGGCAGCGTCGACGGGTCGAAGGCGCCGGCGTCACGCGCGGGCGAACCGCTCCAAATTCGGTTTTCGGGCACGATCATGCCGTCCTGCAGCGCCGATTGGCCTTCGAGGTGGCCGCGCCGCTCGACCCGGGTATTGCCTTCCAGGATGGCGTACGAGGAGACGAAGGCGTCGTCCTCGAGCGTGATGCGGCCCAGCAGCAGGCGGCCGCGCTCGACCCGTGCGTTCTCGAAGTTGACGGCATTGCCGATGCTGACGTTGTCGCCGATGTGCAGCAGGTCCGGCGTGCGCAGCGTCATCGAGCCGATCACGACGTCGTGGCCGACCTTGGCGCCGAGCATGCGCAGCCACCAGGTGTACAGCGAGGAGCCGGCCAGCAGATAGGTCGGTGCGGCCTCGACCAGGCGGTCGGCCAGCCACCAGCGGAAATACGTGCGGCCCCAGAGCGGATACACGCCCGGCTGCAGGCGGCCGGCGACCAGCCATTTGCCGGCCCAGGCGAACACGAACTCGAGGATCGTGGCGATCAGGAACACGCCGATCGAGGCAGCGATCGCCCGGGTCACCGAGTCGCCCGGGTCGCCGGTCAGGAAGTGATAAGTGAAGAACGGGGCCAGCCATTGCGCCATGCGCAGCGTGACCAGCACCGGCAGCGTCGCCAGCTGGGCCATGCCGCAGGCCCAGCGCTTGGCGCGGCTGGGCGGTGTCCAATCCTGTTCCAGCACGGTGTTGCCGGCGGCCTGGTCGAGGCCGGAGGCAATCGCGCCGATCTGGCGTTGCTGGTAGATGTCGCGCACCGTCACGTGGGCGAAGCGCGCATCCTGGCGCAGCGCCGTGGCCAGGCGCGCGGCAAAGAACGAGTGGCCGCCCAGGTCGGAAAAGAAATCGAGCTCGCGTCGCAACACCTGTCCGGGGAACAGGCCGGACAGCGCCGCGAACAGGGCTTCCTCGCCGGGCGTCTCCGGGTGGTCGGACTCGGCCGGATCGCTCGGCAGCGGGGCGGACAGGGCCATGGCCTTGAGCGCCTTGCGGTCGATCTTTCCCGAGGTCAGGCGCGGCATCACGTCCAGGCGCTCGAAGCGGCTCGGCACCATATACGGCGGCAGGCGGCCGGACAGCGCGCGGCGCAATGTCGCGGCCGACAATTGTTCTTCGCTGGCCCCAAGCGCCGGCACCAGGTAGGCGACCAGGCGGTCGATGCCGTCGTCCTTGCGAAGCAGCACGGCCGTGGTGCCGATGCCGTCCTGCTGGGCCAGCACGGCTTCGATCTCGCCGAGTTCGACGCGGAAGCCGCGGATCTTGACCTGGTCGTCGGTGCGGCCGAGGCAGACCACCTGGCCGTCCGGCTCGATGCGCGCCAGGTCGCCGGTGCGATACAGGCGCGCGTCGTCCGGGCCGGAGGCCCAGGGGTTCGGCAGGAATTTCTCGGCGGTCAGGTCCGGACGGCCGAGGTAGCCGGCGGACAAGCCGGGGCCGGTGATGCACAGCTCGCCGGTATCGCCGCGCGGCAAGATTTGCAAGTTGTTAGGATCGGTTTCCAGCGCGATGACCAGCAAGCCGTAGTTCGGCAGTGGAGTGCCGATCGTGATCAGCTTGCCGGGTTCCAGGCGCGCCAGGCTCGCCGAGACCGTGGCCTCGGTCGGGCCGTAGGTATTGAACATCTGGCGGCCGGGCTTGGAGAAGCGCTCTACCACGGTTTCCGGGCACATTTCGCCGCCCAGGTTGATGATGCGCAGGCTCGGGACATCCTCGGCAAACAGCGCCAGCAGCGTCGGCACCGCGTGCAGCACGGTGACGCCGTTCTCCAGCAGCAGACGCGGCAGCGCTTCCGGGTCGCCCGCGGTTTCCTTCGGGCCGAGCCAGAGCGTGGCGCCGACCAGGTAGGAAATCCAGATTTCCTCGAACGACATGTCGAACGCGACCGAAAAGCCCTGGTACACGCGGTCGTCCGCGCGCACGCCCAGCACTTCGTTTTCGCTGCGCAGGAAATGGCAGATGCTGCGCTGGTCGATCAGGATACCTTTCGGCTTGCCGGTCGAGCCCGAGGTGTAGATGACGTAGGCCGGGGCATCGCCGGGCACCGCGCCGCGGCGAAGCCGGGTCTCGCCCGCGCGAGCGGGCGCGAGCAGGCCCTCGGCCATGTGGATCGGCCTGCCGACGTCTCCCATGCGTTCGCGCATGCGTTCGCTGCTGACCAGGGCAGGGGAGCCGGCGTCTTCCATGCAGACCAGCAGGCGTTCGAACGGCGTGTCTTCGTCGACCGGCAGCCAGGCCGCGCCGGCCTTGGCGATGGCGGCCTGCATCACCAGCAGGTCGATGCCGCGCGGCATCCACAGGCCGACGATGTGGCCAGGGCGGATGCCGGCTTCGATCAGGCGCGAGGCCGCCAGGTCGGCCTGCTGGTCGAGCTCGCGGTAGGTCAGCCGGCGATCGCCGGCGATCAGGGCCAGCTGGTCGGGCGCACGGCGCGCGCTGGCCTCCAGCAGATCGGCCAGGATTTCGTCGCGCAGCAGCTCGGGCTGGTGCGGTCCATACAGGACGTCGGCGTGCCGTGTCGGGGTGGAAATATCGTTCATCGACGGCAGCAAAAAATGTTAGGCAGGCACATGCGCGCAGAGTACATCATTTTTGTGTTTCCTAGAGGCGTATTCCGTGTCGTTACAGAGCGGAATATGGGTCACACGGGCTATTGGCATGGTGCAAAGATGGGTGCTGAGCTGGCTGAATACAATGGTGCGCAGGCGTGCGCGCCCGGCGTCCGGCCTCGGCGGGCAGAGCGTGACCGGCGCAGCTTCGGCATCGGCGTGCTCGTTCCGGCCCAGTCGAGGCGCGGCGCTTCGGTCGATGACGGTCGGTATCGGTCGGTATCGGTCGACAATAGATCGGCGTTACCGGCAAGGTCCGGCGGCTGATCCACGACGTGACTGGCTTGTTCGAGCGCTATCGGCGCATCCGGACGCGAAACGGCTCACATCGTCGGCCCGCGCCCACCGCCCTGTTCCTGCTCGATGCGTTCCTGGCATTGCACGCAGGTCTGGACCGTCGGCCTGGCCAGTGCGGCTTCGCGGCTCTGGCGCAGGCGCTTGCCGATTTCTTCGTGCAGCTGGGCTGAAATGGGCATGGGGGATCCTATCGTTCGGGTTCATGACGGGTCACGGCATCGTGGCCACAGCATAGTCGATTGCGGCAGGAACCTGCGCTACCTTGCTGCCGGGTCAGACATTCGGAATGCTCTTTTCCGTGGTAAATTTCCTAGCGCCAAGCCGAGCGTTCCGCCGGGCTGGCGCCACCCTCAACGAAAGAGAACGATGCCGTCGAATCGCCCCCGCGCAGCCAGCCGCGCCACCCTCACTCACGACCTCCGCGCCGACCTCGGCGCCAGCACCCATACGACCCCCGATGCCACCGGCGCCGTCAGCACCCGCCGCCGCGCCACCCTCCGCGCCGTCCTGGCCACCCTCGGCCTGCCGCTGGCCGCCAGCGCCGGCTTGCCGCAGCTTGCCCTGGCCGCGGCCGAGCAATCCGGGCAAGCCAGGCCAGCCGCCGCAGCGGCGGCCGCCACGGCCAGTCCGGCCTTCGACGCCTGGGCCGGGCGCTTCGCCGAAGACTGGGTGCGCCTGAGCCCGCAGTCGGCCACCTCGACCCAGTATTTCGCGGGCGCCGAACAGGACGCGCTCGACCGCCAGCTGACCCCGCTGACCACGGCCCAGCGCCAGAAGACGGTCGCCCTGGCCAGGACCGGCGTCGCCCGGCTCGACAAGTTCCTCGCTGGCCCCGCAGGTCATGATCAACTGAGCGAGGACCAGCGCACCTCGGCCCTCGTGATGCGCTGGTCGCTGGCCAACGCCATCGCCAGCGCGCCGTACGACGATTACAGCTTCATCTTCAACCAGTTCAGCGGCGTGCAGGTCGGCCTGGTCAACTTCATGACCAACACCCATCCGCTGCGCCGCTCCACGGACGTCGACAGCTACCTGGCGCGCCTGGACCAGGTGTCGACCCGCATCGACGAAGCCCTCGCGCGTGCGCGTGCGGCGAGCGCGAAGGGCCTCATCCCGCCGCGCTTCATCCTCGAGCGCGCCCAGTCCCAGGTCGACGCCTTCCTCGAGCCGGACGCAGCGCACAACGTGCTGGTGACCTCGCTGGAGGCGCGCACCGCCAAGCTGGCGGACCTTCCGGCCGAGCGCCGCGCCCGGGCGGCGCAGGAGGCCGCGCGCATCGTCGACGCCAGGATCCGCCCGGCTTACGTCCGCGTACGAAGCTTCATGGCCGGGCTGTATCCGAAGACCGGCGATGCGGCCGGCATCTCGCGCCTGCCGAACGGCGCCCAGGCCTACCAGCAGGCGCTGCGCACCTATACCAGCACGACCTTGAGCGCGGCCGAGATCCACGCCATCGGCTTGCGCGAAGTGGCGCGCATCGAAGGCGAGATGGACCGCCACCTGCGCACGCTCGGCTACGACCAGGGCGGCATCGAAACGCGCATGAAGGCGCTCGACGCCAGATTGCAGCCGCCGAAAGAACCCGATCCGCGCCCGGCGCTGCTGCAGCGCTATGCCGAGATCGTCGCCGACGCCTTGAAACGCAGCGAGCCGCTGTTCAACCTCAAGCCATCGGCCCCGGTCGAAGTGCGGCGCGAGCCGCCGCTGACAGAGGCTTCGGCGGCGGCCCACTACACGCTGCCGGCGCCGGACGGCAGCCGCCCGGGCATCTTCTGGGTGCCGCTGCGCGGGCCGGAGTTCGAGATCGCCGGCATGCGCACGCTGGCCTACCACGAGGCGGTGCCGGGCCACCACTTCCAGCTGGCAATCCAGCAGGAGCAGACCGGCCTGCCGAAGTACCGCGCCCAGCGCATTTTCGGAGGCGGCAGCGCCCACAGCGAGGGCTGGGGCCTGTACGCCGAGCGCCTGGCGATCGAGCAGGGCTGGTACAAGGGCGGCGATACCACTGCCGACCTGCAAAGCCTGCTCGGCGCGCTGGACGCCCAGCTGTTCCGCGCGCGCCGGCTGGTGGTCGACACCGGCATCCACACGCTGGGCTGGACGCGCCAGCAGGGCATCGACTACGGCATCCCGGCGACCGAGGTCGAGCGCTACGTCGCCTGGCCGGGCCAGGCCTGCGCCTACATGATCGGCATGCTGCGCATCGTCGAGCTGCGCGACAAGGCCCAGGCCGCGCTCGGCAGCCGGTTCTCGCTGCCGGCCTTCCACGACGTGGTGCTGAAGAACGGTTCGGTGCCGCTGGACGTGCTGGGGCAGGTGATCGAGCGCTGGGTCGCCGTTCGAACGGCAGCGTAAACACGCCTGGGCACGGCCGGACGCGCCTCCAGCCGTGCGCTGTCGGGCGCGGCCATCGTGATACGGTCCCCCTCATCGAACCGAGCGGGAGACCCCATGAAGATCGTCGCACTCGAAGAGCATTTCGCCACGCCCGGCATCGTCCAGGCCTGGCACGGCTTGCCGCTCGAAGAGCGCGACCTGGCCGAGGCGAGGTCGAGCGGCACGCAGCTCGAGGACAAGCTGCGCGACTTCGGCGCCGCGCGCATCGCGGCGATGGACGCGGCCGGCATCGACGTCGCGGTGCTGTCGCAGACCACGCCCGGCACCCAGGTGCTCGCGCCCGCGGCCGCGCTCACGCTCGCGCGCGAGGCCAACGACCGCGTCGCCGAATGCGTGCGTGCGCGGCCCGACCGGTTCCAGGGTTTTGCGACGCTGCCCACGCCCGCGCCGGAGGCCGCCGCGCAAGAGCTGGAGCGGGCGATCCGCGAACTCGGCCTGCACGGCGCCATGCTGTGCGGGCGCACCGGCGAGCGCAACCTCGACCATCCGGCCTTTTTCCCGCTGCTGCAAACCGCGGCCCGGCTGCACGCGCCGCTGTACATTCACCCGCAGACGCCGCAGGCGGGCGTGCGCCGGGCCTACTACGCGGGCCTGGGCGAGGGCGTCGAGGCGATGTTCGCCACCGCCGGCATCGGCTGGCACTTCGAGACCGGCATCCAGGCGCTGCGCCTGATCCTGTCCGGCGTGTTCGAGCGCCTGCCCGACCTGCGCATCGTGCTCGGCCACTGGGGCGAGGTGGTGCTGTTCTACCTCGAGCGCATCGACGCCGCGATGGCCGGCGCCGAACTGCCGCAGCCGGTGTCCGCGTACTTCCGCAAGCATTTCTGGATCACGCCCGGCGGCATCCTGAGCCAGCGCTACCTGCGCTGGAGCGCGGAGACGATCGGCGCCGAGCGCATCATGATGGCCACCGACTATCCGTACCAGACCTTCAAGGATGGCGCCGCGCGGCGCTTCCTGGCCGAGTCCGGGCTGGACCCGGCCCGGCAGGCGGCGATCGCCAGCGGCACCTGGGACAAGCTGTGCGCCGAGATCCGGCGCTGAGCGGCGCCGCCCTGGCCGGTCCGCCGAGGCAGGGGACCTAAGCGACCTGCTTCTGGCGCGACTGCGCAGCCTTGGCCGCGTCGCGCAGTTCGGCCAGGTCGTCGCCGTCGCGGTCCAGCGCCATCTTGAGCATCTTGTTCTCGATGATGACCAGGGAGGCCGACCAGATGATCAGGCCGAGGCCCAGCACCACGCACACGGCGCAGATGTATTTGAGGAAGCCGGGGTTGCCGAACACGACATCCAGGCCGCTCAGGATCAGCGTCGACAGCAGCAGGATCGCCGCATACAGGCCGAGGTTGGTGGCCAGGCGCATGCGGTTCAGGCGTTCGCGGTACAGCACGATCTCGTCGTGGATGGTGGTCCTGCGCTGGCCGTCGACCTTGCCTTCGCGCAGGTCGTCGATCATCTTGCGGTAGAGCTGATAGGCATTGCTGTAGCGGGTCTGAAGAAAGCTCATGAAGATCCATGAGGCGAACACGAGCGAGGCGTTGGGACCGACCGCCTGCATGACGTCCTTGAGTGCAAAATCCATCTGATTCTCCTGAAGGTGGGGGCTGTACGAACACTGTTCAGGTAGCGTTGGGGCGCTTCCCGTTCTGCAACCTGAGCCGACCAGTGTGCATGGCCCGACCCGCTCGCGGCAAGCGTGCGCGGCTCGTCGTGCTGTAGGATTCGACACACAAGCACTCGGCAGGAAGCGATGTCCGGACTGTGGTTGGCCTGGTCGCGCCGGCCTTGCGGCGGCTGCGACGAGGGGGGCCGGGCTGCGTACCTGCCGGTAGCTCGGGCGTCATTACCGCCAAGCGTGCGCGCCCTTTGGGCCGCCAGGCACTACACTTTCCATAAGAATTTGCTAATGGGAGAGTCATGTCAGTCCAGCAGTTTTCCGAGGACAACAATCAGCAGAGCGATTCGGCTCGGCAGCCGGCATCCGAGCCGGTGCTGGCGACCGTCAGCCTGCCCCTGGCCGACGAGGACCAGGCGCGCGCCGACTTTTACGCGCTGTTCGCACGTCTGCTGCTGGCGCCGCCCGATGCCGCGCTGCTCGGCGCCCTCGGGCAGGCCGAGCCGATCTCGGCCGTGGGCGAGTTCGCGCTCGAAGACGCCTGGCTGGCGCTGACCCAGGCCGCCTCGGTGGTCGACGAAGACGCCGTGCGCCAGGAGTTCTCGGCCCTGTTCGAAGGCATCGGCAACCCGCTGCTCAACCTGAACGGTTCCTGGTACCTGACCGGCCACCTGAACGACGTGCCGCTGGCAAAACTGCGCCAGGACCTGATGCGTCTCGGCCTGGCGCGCGCCCCCGGCGTCGGCGACTTCGAAGACCATCTCGGCGCCGTGTGCGAGACGATGCGCGTGCTGGTCGCGGGCGCGCCCGGCATCTCACGCCGTCCGCTGGCGGCCCAGAAGCAGTTTTTCGAAGCGCACATCCGCCCCTGGTATGCGGCCTGCCTGGCGGATCTCGCCGCGGCCGAGCCGGCCAATTTCTATCGCGTCGTGGCCCGTGTGGTCGACGCCTTCCTGTCGATCGAAGCCCAGGCCTTTGCGGTGCTGGACGCGCTCGATCCGATCGCAGCATGAGGACCATCATGGACAAACAACACAAGCCCGACGAGCAACAGCCCGCGCAGCAACAGCCCGACCTGGCGCGCCGCCGCCTCTTGAGGGCCGCGCCGCTGGGCGCGATCGCCGTGGCCGCCGCTGCGACCGGCCGCGCCGAAGCCGCGCCGGTTGCGGCTCCGGCGGCGCCAGAGCCGGAAGCCAAGCCGAGCGGCTATCACGAAACCGAGCACATCCGTACTTACTACCGCACCGCCGCCTACTGGTGACGGTGACGCGAACGAGGAGCATCGTATGACCCTGGTAAAACAGTCGCGTGACAGCGGCCTGAAACGACGCAAGTTCCTGGTGGGAGCCGGCGTCACCGCGGGCGCGGGCGCGCTCGCGCGTCACCTGCCGCTGAACGTGATCCAGCCCGCGACGGCGGCCGACCCGGCCCCGGGCGCCACCGTCAAGACCGAAATCAAGCACACCGTCTGCAGCCACTGCTCGGTCGGCTGCTCGGTCGAGGCGGTGGTCAGCAACGGGGTCTGGGTGCGCCAGGAAGCGGCCTTTGATTCGCCGATCAACATGGGCGCGCACTGCGCCAAAGGCGCCTCGGTGCGCGAGCACGGCTTCGGCGAGCACCGCCTGCGCTACCCGATGAAGCTGGTGAACGGCAAGTACGAGCGCATCTCCTGGGACCAGGCGATCAACGAGATCGGCGACAAGATGCTGCAGCTGCGCCAGCAGTCGGGCCCCGATTCCGTCATGCTGATCGGCTCCTCCAAGCACAGCAACGAGCAATCCTACCTGTTGCGCAAATGGGTCTCGATGTGGGGCTCGAACAATTGCGACCACCAGGCGCGCATCTGCCACTCGACCACGGTCGCGGGCGTGGCCCAGACCTACGGCTACGGCGCGATGACCAACTCGTTCAACGACTTGCACTACAGCAAGGCGGTGATGTTCATCGGCTCCAATCCGGCCGAAGCCCACCCGATCTCGATGCTCCACTTCCTGCACTCGAAGGAGCTGGGCGCGAAGATGATCGTGGTCGACCCGCGGTTTACCCGCACCGCGCGCTTCGCCCACCATTACGTGCGCATCCGTCCGGGCACCGACATCGCCTTCGTGTGGGGCATGCTGTGGCACATCTTTGAAAACGGCTGGGAAGACAAGGCCTACATCGCCGCGCGCACCTACGGCATGGACGACGTGCGCAAGGAAGTCGCCAAGTGGAGCCCGGACAAGGTGACCGAGGTTACCGGCGTGCCGGAAGCCTCGGTGCGCATGGCCGCCGAGATGCTGGCCACCAACAAGCCGTCGTCGGTGGTCTGGTGCATGGGCATCACCCAGCACCACGTCGGCACCGCCAACGTGCGCGCGCTGTCGATCCTGCAGCTGGCGCTGGGCAACATCGGCGTGCCGGGCGGCGGCGCCAACATCTACCGCGGCCACGACAACGTGCAGGGCGCGACCGACGTCGGCCCGAACGGCGATTCGCTGCCCGGCTACTTCGGCCTGGCCGAGGGCGCGTGGAAGCACTTCGCCACCGTCTGGGGCGTCGACTACGACTGGCTGAAATCGCGCTTCGGCTCCAAGGAGCTGATGGAAAAGCCCGGCATCACGGTGTCGCGCTGGTTCGACGCGGTGCTCGAGGAAAACCAGTACGTCGACCAGCCGAGCAACCTGAAAGCCGTGATCTACTGGGGCCACGCGCCGAACAGCCAGACGCGCCTGCCCGACATGCGCGCGGCGATGCAAAAGCTCGACATGCTGGTCGTGGTCGACCCGTATCCGAGCATGACCGCGGCGATGCACGGCCGCCAGGACGGCGTCTACCTGCTGCCGGCGGCGTCGCAGTTCGAATCCACCGGTTCCGTCACCGCCTCGAACCGCTCGATCCAGTGGCGCGAACGCGTGATCCAGCCGTTGTTCGAATGCAAGACCGACCACGAGATCATGTACCTGTTCGCCAAGAAGCTCGGCTTCGGCGAACAGCTGGTCAAGAACATCAAGGTGGTGCACAACGAGCCGGTGATCGAAGACATCCTGCGCGAGATCAACCGTTCGTGCTGGACCATCGGCTACACCGGCTGCTCGCCGGAGCGCCTCAAGCTCCACATGGAGCACAAGCGCACCTTCAACCCGACCACGCTGCGCGCCGAATCCGGCCCGTGCAAGGGCGACTACTACGGCTTGCCGTGGCCATGCTGGGGCACGCCGGAGATGAAGCACCCGGGCACGCCGATCCTGTACCGGCTCGACGTGCCGGTGTCGGAAGGCGGCATGGCCTTCCGCGCCAACTGGGGCGTCGAGCACAACGGCGTGTCGCTGCTGGCGGCCGACGGCTCGTTCACGAAGGACTCGGAACTGGACACCGGCTACCCCGAGTTCGACCACGTCTTCCTGAAAAAGCTTGGCTGGTGGGAAGACCTCACGCCCGAGGAAAAGGTCCAGGCCGAAGGCAAGAACTGGAAGACCGACCTGTCGGGCGGCATCCAGCGCGTCGTCATCGCGCACGGCTGCTCGCCGATCGGCAACGCGCGCGCGCGCGCCAACGTCTGGAATTTCCCCGATCCGATCCCGGTGCACCGCGAGCCGCTGGTCTCGCCGCGGCGCGACTTGGTGGCGAAGTACCCGACCTACGACGATAAGGCCGCGTTCTGGCGCCTGCCGACGCTGTACAAGTCGGTCCAGCAGATCGACTTCGCCAAGGACTTCCCGCTGATCATGACCTCGGGCCGCATCGTCGAGTACGAGGGCGGCGGCGACGAGACCCGTTCCAACCCGTGGCTGGCCGAGCTGCAGCAGAACATGTTCTGCGAGGTGCACCCGACCGACGCGGCGCGGGTCGGCGTCAAGATCGGCGACTTCATGTGGGTCGAGACCCCGACCGGCGCGCGCCTGAAGATCATGGCGATGGTGACGGAACGGGTGCCGGAAGGCCTGGTGTGGATGCCGTTCCACTTCGGCGGCTGGTGGATGGGCGAGGATCTGGAAAAGCACTATCCCGAGGGCGGCGCGCCGACCGTGCGCGGCGAAGCCGTCAACACCGGCTGGACCTATGGCTACGACGCCGTGACGATGATGCAGGAAACCAAAGTATCGCTGTGCCGCCTGGTAAAAGCGTGATCGGAGATTGATATGGCAAGGATGAAGTTTATTTGCGATACGGAGCGCTGCATCGACTGCAACGGCTGCGTCACCGCCTGCAAGAACGAGAACGAAACGCCATGGGGCGTCAATCGCCGCCGCGTGGTGACGATCAACGACGGCCATCCGGGCGAGCGCTCGATCTCGATGGCCTGCATGCACTGCACCGACGCGCCGTGCCTGGCGGTGTGCCCGGTCAACTGCATCTACCACACCGAAGACGACATCGTCCTGCACGACAAGGACCAGTGCATCGGCTGCGGCTACTGCTATTACGCCTGCCCGTTCGGCGCGCCGCAGTTCCCGGAGAGCGGCCTGTTCAACCACCGCGGCAAGATGGACAAGTGCACCTTCTGCGCCGGCGGCCCGGAACCCGACACCTCGGAAGCCGAGTTCAAGAAATACGGCCGCAACCGCATCGCCGAAGGCAAGCTGCCGGCCTGCGCCGAGATGTGCGGCACCAAGGCGCTGATCGGCGGCGACGCCGAGACCATCGCCGACATCTACCGCCAGCGCGTCGAGACGCGCGGCTACGGCCCGGAACTGTGGGGCTGGAAGATCGCTTACGGCAAACCGAAGCGCGGCGGCGAGATCAAGGCCACCGGCAACGCGCCGCGCGAGAACCAGAACCTGAAGGATTCGCAAAACGACGCGGGGAGGCTGCCGACATGAAGACGCTCTTCAAATACCTGGCGGCGGTGTTGCCGCTGGCCCTGCTGGCCGGCTGCCTCGAGGTCGACCAGCACCCGGTCTGGATCAACGGCAAATACGCCGGCAAGCCCGACGACCGCCAGTACAAGGTCATGTTCCACAACGACAAGCTGGCCTGGTGGGGTGCGAACAGCAACCGCAACCAGTACCAGAACGAGTACAACCGGGCGAACCCGTAGGAGACACGACATGTCGCGATGCCATTTCCAGACCTTCCTGCGCGCGCTGTTGCTGACGTTCGCGCTGGCCTTCGCCAGCTTGCAGGGCGCCCACGCCGGCGTGCCGAACAACCGCGCCGAGCCTGCCTACGCCCAGGAGCAGACCATGCTCCAGGCCGAGCAGGATGCGCGCGTTCCCGAACCCGGCCTGGCCAACGCCAATTCCGGCCGGGTGCACATCGACCGCCACTACCTCGGCCAGTACGGCCAGAAGGAAGGCACGGTCATCGTCCAGCGCGGCGGCAACCTGTGGCGCGTGTGGCGCAACGGCCCGATCGCGACGCTGTCGGGCACCGTGCTGGTGATCGTGCTGCTGGCGATCTTCGCCTTCTATAAGATCGTCGGCCCGGCCTCGACCGAGCAGCCGGACACCGGGAAAAAGCTGCGCCGCTTCACAGGCTGGGAGCGCTTCATCCACTGGGCGACCGCGGTCACTTTCATCGTGCTGGCCATCACCGGCCTGGTGATCCTGTTCGGCAAGGACCTCCTGCTGCCTTTGCTCGGCCACGACGTATTCGCCTTCGTCGCCTACATCTTCAAATACCTGCACAACTTCGTCGGACCGCTGTTCATCCTGTGCTCGGTGGCGATGTTCTTCACCTTCCTGCACCGTAACTTCTTCCGCAGGATCGACTGGCAGTGGATCAAGCAGGGCGGTGGCCTGGTATCGCACAAGCACGTGCCGGCCGGCTTTTTCAACGCCGGCGAGAAGAGCTGGTTCTGGTTCGGCGTGACCATCCTGGGCCTGATCATGTCGATCAGCGGCCTGGTGCTGGACTTCATCACCTTCGGCCAGACCCGCTACGTCCTGCAGGTCGCCAACATCCTGCACCTGCTGGGCGCCACCGCCTACATCGCCGCCGCCATGGGCCACATCTACATCGGCACCTGGGGCACCCCGGGCGCGTATGCGGCGATGCGCGACGGCGAAGTCGACGAAGCCTGGGCCAAGGCGCACCACGCGCTGTGGTACGAGGAAGCCAAGGCCGGCGTGAAGCCGGGCACCTTCGAGGACCGCCCGCCGCCCAGCCACCTGCCGCCGCGCGATCCGCCGGGTGGATCGGCGCCGGGCCGCAGGCCGCCGGGTGCGCAGCCGGATCCGGCGCGCTGAACGGACCGATCAAGAGGCTCATGAGATGAAAGCACATACCGTATCGATCCAGGCGGCCGCCGTGGCCCTGGTGCTCGCCCTTGCCGGCTGCAAGCCGCATGGCGACGCCCAGCAGCAAAAGACCCATTTCCCGGGCATGGTGACGGCCGGCGGCCATACCAGCGGCGAAGTGATGGCGGCCAATGGCGGCGGCAAGACCGACGGCACGTATGCCGGCGGCACCCCGGGCATCGCCGGCGGCGCCGGCGGCAACAGTTCTGGCGCCGGCATCGGCGGCAGCACCCAGGAATCAGGCCAGGGCCCGACCCAGGGCGTCAGCGCGCCGAGCGGCGCCGCCGCCGCGGCCCAGGGCGCCAACCAGAGCCAGTCGGGCGACAACAAGCCGCCGCCGCCGGGCTCGCCGACCGCCCAGGGCGCCGAGAGAGAGGCCGCGCACCGCGACCCGAGCCACAGCGCGGCGCCCGGACGCTGACAGGAGGAACGATGAACCATCCACGCATTTGCCGCGCGCTCGCGCTGGCTGTCGGCCTGGCGGGCTTCGCCGCAGGGGCGGCGCACGCCGCCTTGCCGCCCAAGACCCCGGCCCAGCAGCAGGCCGCGGCCGAGAAAAAGGTCAAGGACGACGCCCAGGCCGCCAAGGACAAGCAGTCGCTGTCGGACAGCATGGACGCGATCGCCGCGCGTTACCGCGTGCGCGCCAAGGCCCAGGGCTGGACCACCCACCCGGCGGTGGCGATCGCCGCCGCGCCGGCCAAACCGGCGGCAGGCGCCGGCGGCATCACCAGCGCCGCCAACAACGAAGGACCGGCCGGCCAGCCGAACGGCAAGCTGACCGAAGCCGGCGCCAACGCGCCCAAGACCAGCGAAAAATTCGGCACGGCGCCGGCCAGCGCCGACGTCAAGGCCGGCCCGACGCCGACGCTCCCGGCCGGCACGCCGCCGACCGTGCAAAAGGGTACGCCGAAGGTGAAGAACAAATGAAACTGGCCAGCATGCCGATCGCGGTGCTGATGCAGCGCCGCACCGTCCAGCACCGCTGGGCCGACGAAGCCTGGTCGGCGGTCGGCGTCATCCCCGACCGCGGCAATTTGCCGCCGCTGCAGGTCCTGAGCACGTCGCCGGAACGCGACTACTACATGGTGTCCGGCCTCGAACTCGAACTGCACCGCGACGAGAACGAGGGCTATTACGAGAACGCGATGTCGCCGGAATCGAAGGTGTTCGTCCATTGGCGCATGCAGGACGGCCGCGCGATGCCCGTGCGCGCCTCGGTCAGCTACGTCGAAGGCACGCGCATGTTCGACTCGGGCGAGGATGCCGACGGCGTGATGATGCCGGCCGAGATCTACACCTGGCTGGCCGACTACCTGCGCCAGCACTACCAGCCCAAGCCGCGCCGCGGCCGGCAGCACGGATGACGATGGCCGAGGAAGGATTCTTCAAGCGCTGGTCGCGGCGCAAGATCGAGGCCGACCACGGGCACGAGCCGGCGCCGGAGCCGGTCGCAGAGGTCGTCCCTGAGCCGGCGCCTGCCGCCGAGCCTGCGCCGGCGCCGGTCTACGCCCGCGCGGGTGTGGATGGGTACGCGCCCACGCGCGTGCCGGCGGACGCGCAGGCGCCCGCGCACGGAGCCGAGCCGGCCCGCCGCCGACCATGGCCGACGTCGCCCTGCTCACGCCCGAGTCCGACTTCTCGGCCTTCGTGCGCCAGGGCGTCGACGCCGACGTGCGCCGCACGGCGCTGAAAAAACTGTTCACCGATCCGCACTTCAACACCATGGACCGGCTCGACATCTATATCGACGACTACAACAAGCCGAGCCCGATGTCGGACGCCATGCTGGCCTCGCTGCGCCATGCCAAGAGCGTGTTTCGCCACCTGGACCAGGACGATGAGGCCGCGGTCGACGCCGCCGCTGCCGATACCGCTGCCGCTGTTGCGCACGACACGGCCGTCCTGGAAACCCAAGCGCCGCCGCTCGAAGCGCACCCCATTCAAGATCTGTCCGCGCCGGAGAGCGATCGCCAGCCGCAGACGCTGCAGCAGGCGGCGCCGCAGCCGGTGCCCCATATGCCGCCGCACCCGCCTGCCGCGGACACATACCAACAATATCCACCTGAAACCGAGACACGATGAATATCCGTTTTATCGAAGGGCAGGGCGCCGATCCCGACCAGGAAGCGCGCAACCTGCTGGCCAAGTCCGGCGCGCTGGCCGCGCTGGCCGCCTTTGAACCGCACGAAGCGCTCGACACGGTCGGCTACCGCTCGGCCGGCCACACGCTGGTCATCGGCAGCCCGGCCGACGTACTTCCCTGGGCCGACCGCCTGGCGGCCGTGCTGCCGGTCACCGCGCTGCTGTATGACGACGCCGTAGCCGACGAGGCCGGCGAATCCGGCGCCGCACCGGCGCTGCGCCTGTATCCGGTCATGCACGCGCGCGCCGTGGTCGTGAGCGGCTGGCTGGGCGCCTTCAAGGCCACCTGGCAAGCCCCTGGCCGCGCGCCGGAGCATGGTAACTTCGACCTGGTGCTGGACCTGGGCGCCAGCCCGCAGATCGTGCACCACCAGAAGCCGCACGGCTACTACGCGCCGGGCGTGACTGAAGCCGCACGCGCCGAAGCGCTCGAAGCGCTGTGCGAGATGACCGGCGAGTTCGAAAAGCCCAAGTACTTCGCCTACAAGGAAAACATCTGCGCCCACAGCCGCAACCGCCGCACCGGCTGCAACGCCTGCATCGACATCTGCTCGGCCGGCGCGATCGAAGGCAACGGCGACCTGGTCAAGGTCAACCCCTACCTGTGCGCCGGCTGCGGCGCCTGCTCGACCGTATGCCCGACCGGCGCGATGCGCTACGTCTACCCGGCCGTCACCCACAACGGCGCGCGCGTCAAGGCCGCGCTGCAAGCCTACTTCGAAGGCGGCGGCCAGGACCCGGTGCTGCTGCTGCACGGTGCGGAAGGCGCGGCGCTGCTCGAGTCATTGGGCGGGAGCGTCCCGTCGCGCCTGCTGCCGCTCGGCCTGCAGCACACCGCCTCGACCGGCATCGACCTGTGGTTGGCGGCGCTGGCCTACGGCGCCGGCGGCGTCACCGTGTTGATGACCGAGGCCGAGGCGCCGCAATACGCGGCCGCGCTCGACGCGCAGATGGGCATCGCGCAGGCGGTGATGAGCGGGCTCGGTTACGCCGGGCCGCATTTCCAGCTGCTGCGCGCGACCACGCCGGACGAGCTGGCGCTGGCCTTGCAGCTCGCGCCGCGCGGTGAGGCCCCAAGCAAGCGCGCGCTGTTCAACGTCTCGACCGAAAAGCGCAACACGCTCGACTATGCGCTCGACCATCTGTCGCGCCATGCCCCGACGCCGGTCGACGAGATTGCGCTGCCGGCCGGCAGCCCGTTCGGCGCGGTCGACGTCAACGCCAACTGCAGCCTGTGCATGGCCTGCGTCGGCGCCTGCCCGGCGGCGGCGTTGAACGACGGCCAGAACGCGCCGCAGTTGCGCTTCATCGAGAAGAACTGCGTGCAGTGCGGCCTGTGCGCCGACACCTGTCCGGAAAACGCGATCACCCTGATCCCGCGCCTGTCCTTCCTGGAGTCGCGCAAGCAGCCCGTAGTGGTCAGCGAGACCCAGCCCTTCCACTGCATCCGCTGCGACAAGCCGTTCGGCACGCTCAAGATGGTCGAATCGATGCTGGGCCGCCTGGCCGGTCACCCGGCGTTTGCCGGCCACCTGGACCGCATGCGCATGTGCGGCGACTGCCGCGTGGTCGACATGATGCTGCAGGACGAGGACCGGGTGAGCGCGGCCCCGGCGGGCGGCGGCGTGCACGAGCTGAAACGCTTCTGATCTTCGGCGCCGGTCCGGACGGCTCCGCCTGGCCGCCCGTTCCGGCCCGCGCCGCGATGACGGCCGCGCGCGCTGGTGGACGAGCCCATGTCGCGTTCGGGGGGCGCCGTTCGATGTCGACGGGCGAGGTGCTCGCCGCCATGCTGAAACCCTGAGCTGGCGCACGTGCCGAGGGGGCGCGCTGGCGCGCCCCGTGGCAGAATGTCTCCGCATCCCAGGAACCGCAGAGTTCCGCCGACCACGTTCAGGAGACACCGATGACCGCATCCGCTCATGCATCGCCGCAGCCGTCGCCTTACCAGCGCTTCGTCCAGGCGCGCGACTTCCTCCAGCGGCACCGCAGCGACTACGACACCGCCTACCGCGACTACCGCGCGCCCGAGCTCGACGAATTCAACTGGGCGCTCGACTATTTCGACGTCCAGGCCGAAAGCAACGTCACGCCCGCGCTGTGGGTGGTGGAAGAAGACGGTAGCGAGCGCAAGATCAGCTACGCCGACATGGCCGCGCGCTCGTCGCAGGTGGCCAACTGGCTGCGCGGGCTGGGCGTGCGGCGCGGCGACCGGGTACTCCTGATGCTGCCCAACCGCGTCGAGCTGTGGGAGGCGATGCTGGCCGGGATCAAGCTGGGCGCGGTGCTGGTGCCGACCACCATGCTGGTTTCCAGCAGCGACCTGCAAGACCGCCTGCAGCGCGGCCAGGTCAAGCACGTGATCGCCCAGGCGGGCGAGGCGCACAAGTTTGCTCAGCTGCCCGGCGACTACACCCGCATCGCGGTCGGCGCGGATGACAAGGGCGCCGCCATCCCCGCAGGTTGGCAGGACTTCGCCGCCAGCCACGCGGCCGCGCAGGCATACGTGCCCGACGCGCCCACGCGCGCGACCGACCCGCTGCTGCTGTACTTCACGTCCGGCACCACGGCCAAGCCGAAGCTGGTGCTGCACAGCCACCAGAGCTATCCGGTCGGCCACCTCTCGACGATGTACTGGATCGGGCTGCGTCCAGGGGACGTCCACTGGAACATCAGTTCGCCCGGCTGGGCCAAGCATGCCTGGAGCTGTTTCTTCGCGCCCTGGAACGCCGGCGCCACCGTGTTCATCTTCAACTATGCGCGCTTTTCGGCACGCGCCTGCCTGGAGACGATCGCGCGCTGCGGCGTGACTTCGCTGTGCACGCCGCCGACCGTGTGGCGCATGATGATCAAGGAAGACCTGTCCGGCTGGCGCCTGCCGCTGCGCGAACTGGTCGGCGCGGGCGAGCCGCTCAACCCGGAAGTCATCGAACAGGTCGAGCGCGCCTGGGGCATCCGCATCCGCGACGGCTTCGGCCAGTCCGAAACCACCTGCCAGATCGGCAATTCGCCTGGCCAACTCATCAAGCCGGGCTCGATGGGCCGTCCTTTGCCGGGCTACCGGGTGGCGCTGCTGGACCTCGACGACGGTCCGGCGCAAGAGGGCGAGATCGCGCTGGCGCTGGACGGCCAGGCGCCGCTGGGCCTGATGCTCGGCTACGAGAACGACGCCGCCAAGACCGCGGAGGCGATGCGCGCCGGGCATTACCACACCGGCGACAGCGCGCTGGTCGACGCCGACGGCTACTACTTCTACGTCGGCCGCAACGACGACGTGTTCAAGTCGTCCGACTACCGTATCAGCCCGTTCGAGCTGGAGAGCGTGCTGATCGAACATCCGGACGTGGTCGAGGCGGCCATCGTGCCCAGTCCCGATCCGGTCAAGCTGGCCGTGCCCAAGGCCTTCGTCGCGCTGCGCCAGGGCGTAGAGCCGACCCCCGCGCTGGCGCGGGCGATCCTGGCCTTCGCGCGCGCCCGACTGGCGCCGTACCAGCGCATCCGCCGGCTGGAGTTCGCCGAACTGCCCAAGACGATCTCGGGCAAGATCCGCCGCGTCGAGCTGCGCCGGCTGGAGGCGGCCGGCGCGCGCGCCGGCATCGAATACCGCGAGGAAGACCTGCCCGGCTAGCGCTTGCGGAACAGCTGCAGGCCGACCGCCGCGGCCGCCACCGCCACGCCCAGCAGCAGCGCCGGATGCGCCTGGCGAGCGGGCCGCGCGCCGCCGTTGGTGTCGCCGTGGCTGTGCACGCCGCTCGCGCCCGGCGCGGGCGCATACAGCGCGCCTTCGGTATCGGGCACGCGCTGTGCGCGTTTCGACCAGGCTTCGAGGAAGCGGTTCATCAGGGAGGCGTTGACCGGGTTCGCCAGCGCCATCAGCTTGAGCAGCGGCGAGGGCATGCCGATCACCGTGGTCGCGCGCGGCTGGTAGGCCAGCTTGACGACGGCGTCGGCCACCTTTTCCGGCGCCAGCACCCCGGGCGGGTAGGACAGCCTGGCGCCGGTGTAGTTGGCCGCATGGGCGAAGCCGGGCGTGTCTACGAAGGTCGGGTAGACGTCGCAGATGTGGATGTCCGGATGCCGCGACAGCTCGCCACGCAAGGCCGCGGCAAAGCCGCGCAGGCCGAACTTGCTGGCGGCATAGGCGGCCGAAAACGGCGTGGTGACGTAGCCGCCGAGCGATATCATGTTGACCCAGGTGCCGCGGCCCTGTTCGAGGAAGATCGGCAGCACCGCATGGGCGTCGTTCATGTGGCCGATCAAGTTGGTTTCGATCACGCGGCGGTGGTCTTCCAGTGGCACGTCGGCGTATTTGCCGACCACGCCGATGCCGACGTCGCTGAACCACAGGTCGATCGCGCCCAGCAGCGCGTTGGCTTCACGCGCGAAGGCGGCGACCGCGTCGGCGTCGGTCACGTCGACCACGCGCACTTCGGCATCGGCGCCCAGTTTGCGGCAACGCCGGGCCACGTCTTCCAGTCCCTCCTGGCCGCGTGCGCCGAGCACCAGGCTGGCGCCTTCGCGCGCGAACGCGATCGCGGTGGCGGCGCCGATGCCGCTCGATGCGCCGGTGATCACGACGCGCAAGTTGGTTCGTTTCATGGCAGAGCCCTTTCGCTGATGGTTGTCATGCCATGATGCCCGGCTGGCGCCGCCGCGGTCGCACGGCTCGCTCCCACGCTTCGGCAGTGGCCAGGGTCCGGTGCGGCGGCCATGCTGCAATTCGGGCAATAATAGGTTGGATCAGCAACCTTCCATCGACCCCACCCAGTCCCGAGCCTAATGAGCCCATCCGCAAAAACGGCAGCACCGTACGAAGTCAGGCAATCCCCGGTCCACGGCAAGGGCGTGTTCGCCCTGCGCCCCATCGCGGCGGGAGAACGCATCATCGAATATCGCGGCGAGCGCATCAGCTGGCCGGACGCCACCCGGCGCGCCGAGGAGCGCGGCGGTCCGGTCAACCACACGTTTTATTTCAGCCTGGCCGACGGCCAGGTGATCGACGGGGGCAAGCGCGGCAACGACGCGCGCTGGATTAACCATGCCTGCGAGCCGAACTGCGAAGCCTACGAGGACGAAGGCCGCGTCTACATCCACGCGCTGCGCGACATCGACGCCGGCGAGGAACTCAACTACGACTACGCGCTGATCTACGACGAGCGCCACACGCCGGCCCTGAAGCGCCTGTTCGCCTGCCGCTGCGGCGCGCCGTCCTGCAGCGGCACCATGCTGGCCCCGAAGCGCCGCAAGCGCGCCGCGGCCCGGCATCCGGTGTAAGCACGAAACCGCGGCGCCCGGTAAGATGTCGATGTCCAACAACAACATGTACGCGCCCATGAAACCCGTCGTCCGCAGCCTGCTCGAGACCGATCTCTATAAATTCACCATGTGGCAGGCTTTCCTGCACATGCACCCGAACGCCATCGGCGAGTACGAATTCAAGTGCCGCAATACGCCGGCCTATCCGCTGGCCGAGCTGAAGGACGAGGTCGAGCGCGAGCTGGACCACCTGTGCGAGATGATGTTTACCGAGGACGAGGTGGACTACTTGCGCAGCCTGCGCTTCATCAAGAGCGACTTCGCGGACTTCCTGACCCTGTTCCGCTTCCAGCGCAAGTTCATCCACGTCGACACCGACGGCCCGCACCTGCGCATCCGCGCCACCGGCCCGATCGTGCACGTGATGGGCTTCGAGATCTTCGTGCTGTACATCGTCAACGAGCTGCACTTCCGCCGCTTCGACCAGCAGGCCGCGATTGCCGAGGCGCGCGTGCGCCTGCAGCGCAAGATCGACGAGCTGCGCGCCTTCGAGCAGGAACCCACGCGCCTGAACCCCTTCGAATTCTTCGACTTCGGCGTGCGCCGCCGCTTTTCCGGCGAGTGGCACGAGGAAGTCGTCGCCACGCTGGGGCGCGAGCTGCCGCAGTTCTTCCGCGGCACCTCGAACGTCTACCTGGCCAAGAAACTCAGGATGGTCCCGATCGGCACCATGGCGCACGAGTACATGCAGGCCTTCCAGTCCTTCGACGTGCGCCTGCGCGACTTCCAGAAAAAGGCGCTCGAGGACTGGGTGCAGGAATACCGCGGCGACCTCGGCACCGCGCTGACCGACGTGGTCGGCATGGATGCCTTCCTGCGCGACTTCGACCTGTATTTCGCCAAGCTGTTCGACGGCCTGCGCCACGATTCGGGCGACCCGGTCGAGTGGGGCGAGAAGGCGATCGTGCACTACGCCAAGCTGCGCATCGACGCGCGCACCAAGCGCCTGGTGTTCTCGGACGCACTGACGGTGCCCAAGGCCCTGAGCCTGTACCGCCACTTCGCCGACCGCGTGATGACCGGCTTCGGCATCGGCACCCAGCTCACCAACGACACCGGCAACGAGGCGCTCAACATCGTCATGAAGCTGACCCGCTGCAACGGCCAGGCGGTGGCCAAGCTGTCCGATTCGCCGGGCAAGGGGTTCTCGACCGACGAGACCTTTATTGCGTATTTGCGCCAGGTGTTCGATCAGCATATCTGAGGGAACCCCGCCCAACCGGCTGCGCTTCGCGAACACCATGCCTTCCGCTCGCTGCGGTTGTGCGGGGCGCCGATACGTTCGAGGCGGGCGAGCTTCGTTTCCGGAAAGCGGTATGCTGACTTCATCATTAACGTAGCGAGAACGCACATGAAGCTGAATCAACGTATCGCCATCGTCACCGGCGCCTCCGGCGGCATCGGCAAGGCCACCGCGCGCCGCCTGCTGCAGGACGGCGCCAGCGTGATGCTGGCCGGGCACCACCAGGACAAGCTCGACGCCGTCAGCGCGGAGCTCGTCAAGGAATTCGACGCGCAGCGCATCGCCACGGTCGAGTGCGACGTCTCCAAGGAAGACCAGGTAATTGCCGCCGTTCAGGCCACGCAAAAGCGCTTCGACGGCTGGGACATCATGGTCAACAATGCCGGCCTGATGGACTTCAAGCCGCTCGAGCAGCAAAGCGGAGACGACTGGCTCAGCGTGCTCAACGTCGACCTGATGGGCGCCTTTTACTTCATCAAGCAGGCATTCCTGCAGATGAAGCCGGGCGGGGCGGTCGTCAACATCTCGAGCGTGCATGCGGTCGAGACCGAGCCATTGGTCGCGCCCTACGCGGCAGCCAAGACCGCGCTGCTGTCGCTGACGCGCTCGTCGGCGATCGAAGGCCGTCCGAAAGGCATCCGCACCAACGTCATCCTGCCCGGCGCGATCGACACGCCGATGCTGTGGGATAACCCGAACGTCAAGTCGGGCGCCGAAAAGATCGACAAGGCCGACGTCGGCAAGCCGGAAGACGTCGCCGCCGCGGTCGCCTTCCTGGTCAGCGACGACGCGCGCTTCGTGTGCGGGGCCGAGCTGCGCGTCGACGGCGGCCGGCTCGCCCGGCTGTAAGCGGCCCCGCGTCCGCGCCGCCAAGTGGCCGACACGGCCGTGCTTGGGGGTGTAGACTCCGCATCCAAGTTCGTCACCCGCAAAGGAGTCCATGTGAAACCGATCGCTGTCCTCATGCTGGCCGCCGCTGCCGCGGCCTCGTTCGCCGCCCAGGCCCGGAACCAGTCGCCGTCGCCCTCGTCAGCGCCGGGCCAGGCGCAGCGCGCGCCGCGCGCGGGCAACGTCACCAATGCGTCCGACCCGGCGGTCAAGGCCGCCACCGACGCCGCCGGCCAGGCGGCCCAGGCCTGGCTGGCGCTGGACGATGCCGACAACTGGGACGCCTGCTGGGAAGCGCTGGCGCCGGCCGTGAAAGGCCAGATCGCCAGGGACGCGTTCGCCGACTCGCTGCACACCGTGCGTAACGAACTGGGCAAGATGACGGCGCGCCACCCGCATTCGGTCACCTTCACCCACAAGATGCCGGGCGCGCCGGATGGCGACTACGTCGTGCTGCAGTACGACACCGAGTTCGCCAACGGCAGCGCGCTGGAGACCGTGATTCCGATGCGCACGCCGGACGGCAGCTGGCGCGTCTCGGGCTATTTCGTGCAGTGAGCGCCGGATGACCCGGCCGTGAGCCTCGCGCGTGCGCCCGCGTGACGCGCGCGCAAGGCCGAGCTAGCTTGCACATCGCGCGCCGCCGCCTATGCTGCATTGAACGGGCCAGCCTGTGGAGGTGCACGATGACGGACATGAGGAGCGAAGTGGTCGCCGGCTTGCGGTCGGCCTTGCGCGGACCGGTGCTGCAGCCGGCCGACCTCGGCTACGACGAAGCGCGCCGGATCTGGAACGCGATGATCGAACGCCGTCCGGCCTTGCTTGCGCGCTGCGCCGGCAGCGCGATCTGCGACGATGGGCTGGTGATTGACCTGTCCGCCATGCGCGGCGTGCACATCGATCCGGCGACGCGCCGGGCGTGGGTCGACGGCGGCGCGATCCTGCCCGACGTCGACCACGAGACGCAGGCGTTCGGCCTGGCGGTCCCGCTCGGGATCAGCTCGACCACCGGCGTGGCCGGGCTGACGCTGGGCGGCGGCTTCGGCTGGCTCAGCCGCATGCATGGCTTGAGCGTTGACAACCTGGTGGGCGCCGAGATCGTCACCGCCGACGGTCAATGCCGCCGCATCGGCCCCACGCGCGAGCCCGAACTGTTCTGGGCAATCCGTGGCGGCGGCAATTTCGCGTAGTGACGCAGTTCGAGTTCGCGCTGCATCCGGTCGGGCCGATGGTCACGGCCGGGCTGGTCGTGTTCCCGGCGGCGCAGGCGCGCGCCGTGATGCGCCAGTACCGCGATCTCGCGGCCCGCTTGCCGGACGAGCTGGCGGTGTGGGCGGTATTGCGCCGCGCGCCGCCACTGCCGTTCCTCCCGGCCGACGTGCACGGCCAGGACATCGTCGCGCTGGCGGTGTTCTCGCCCATGCCGCCGGACCGTGCGATGCCAATCTTGAGTCTGTTGCGCGGCTTCGGCACCGTGCTCGGCGAGCACGTCGATGCAATGCCGTACGCGGCCTGGCAAAAGATCTTCGATCCGCTGCTGGCGCCGGGCGCACGCAACTACTGGAAATCGCACAATTTCACGGCGCTATCCGACGAGGCGACCGACGTCGTGCTGCGCTATGCCGCGTCGCTGCCGACGCCGCAGTGCGAGATCTTCCTGGGCCTGCTCGGCGGGCGCGCCAACCTGCCGTTGCCGGACGCCACCGCCTACCCGCAGCGCGACGTCCAGTTCGCGATGAATGTGCATGGCCGCTGGAACGACACGGCCGACGACGCGCGCAACCAGGAAACCTACGGTCCCAACTGCGCGCGCCTGGTGCAGGCCAAGCGGCGCTACGAACCGCATAACATGTTCCGCCTGAACCACAACATCCGGTCGGATGCGTGATACGGCCATGCTCCGGTTGACCCGGGTTCGAACGGGAATCGCTTGCGCGGGGTGCGTCGACGCACAGTCGGCGCGCACGCGGCTGGTTAAAGTGGCAAGCATCGGCCAGCTGGCCTTCCATCGGAGATGACCATGGATTCCATCAACAAGAACCAACCCGAAAACAACCGCAAGGACTTGAGCGGCGCGGACGCCGTCAAGCGCGTCAAGGACATGGCCGACGCCGCCGAGTCCTGCTTTTTCGTGACCGCCGCCAAGACCGGCGAAACCAACGGGGTGCGCCCGATGAGCGTGCGCCAGACCGACGACGCCGGCAACGTCTGGTTCCTCAGCGCCGACGACAGCCACAAGAACCACGAGCTGGCGACCAACCCGGACGTCAAGCTGTACTTCCAGGTCGGCCACCATGCCGGCTTCCTCGAGCTCGAAGGCCGCGCCGAAGTCTCGCGCGACAAGGTGCGCATCCACGAACTGTGGAATCCGATGCTGAAAACCTGGTTCACCGAAGGCGAGGATGACCCGCGCATCACCGCAATCCGCTTCACGCCGCAGGCCGGTTATTACTGGGACAACAAGCACGGCAACCTGGTAGCCGGCGCCAAGGTCGCGGTCGGCGCGATGATCGGCAAGACGCTGGACGATTCGATCGAAGGGCGCTTGACGTTCTACGCCGCGTAAGGCGTCAGCCTCTCATCGTGGATGAGGGCGCCAACGCCCTCATGCGCGTGCGCCCAAGGCGCGCGCGACCGCTGCTTCGGCGTGCAGGGCCGTGGTGTCGAACAGCGGCACCTGGCTGTCTTCCGGCCTGAGCAGCAGCATGATCTCGGTGCAGCCCAGGATAATCGCTTCGGCGCCACGCGCGACCAGGCGCGCGACCACCGCCCGGTAAGCCTCGCGCGAGGCCTGGACGATGCGGCCCTGCACCAGCTCCTCGTAGATGATGCGGTGCACGACCGCGCGGTCGTCGGCGTCCGGCACCAGCACATCCAGGCCGTGCCGCTCGATCAGGCGGCCCTTGTAGAAATCGCCTTCCATCGTGAACGCGGTGCCGAGCAGCGCCACGCGCCGCAGGCCGGCCGCGCGGATGCGTTCGGCCGTCGGATCGGCGATGTGCAGCAGCGGCAGCTGCACCGCCGCCTCGACCTGCGGCGCGGCGATGTGCATCGTATTGGTGGCGATGACCAGGAAGTCGGCGCCGCCGCGCTCGAGCCGCCGTGCGGCGTCGACCATCAGTTGCGCCGCCTCGACCCAGCGGTCGGTGCGCTGCAAGGCTTCGATGTCGGCGAAGTCGAACGACCACATCAGGCAGCGCGCCGAATGCAGGCCGCCCAGCTGGCCGCGCACGCCTTCGTTGATCAGCCGGTAGTACTCGGCCGAGCTTTTCCAGCTCATGCCGCCGATCAGGCCGATGACCTGGCGTTCGTGGGCGTGCGAGTCGGCGCTGCGGTCCTCTAGCATGGGCGGTCTCCGGTGATGGCGATCGCCTCAGTATAGCCGCGCGAGCGCATCAGTTCTCGAATTTCAGCTTCCACAGTTGCGTCGGCAGCGCCGCCGGCGCCTCCGGCTTGAAGAAGGCGGAATCCTGGATGTGCGAGGTGCTCACGTAGATCGTGCCGTCCGGCCCCTGGCTGAAGGTGTCGGGCCAGCGCAGGCGCGCATCCTGCACGACGATCTGCGGCTGGGCGTCCGGACCGGCGGCCAGGTCGCGCACCTTGACCGCATCGTCCTGCGGCGAGGTCAGGTACATCAGCTCGGTCCCGCGGCCGATCAGCAGACCGTCCGCCGGGCCGTTCTTGCCGAACGGTTCGACCTGGCCGGACAGGTCCTTGCCGGCTTCGCCGAGGGCGGAGGTCAGCGCGTCCGTGGGGATGCGGTACAGGTCCTCGCCCTTGATCGCCTGCCAGTACAGGAACTGGCCGTCGCCGGACAGTTCGATGCCGTCGGCGGAAAACTCGACGCCGCGGCCGTCCGGGCGGCGCAGCACCTTGCCGTCGGCGGTCACGTTCAAGCCTTTCTTCATCTGCGTGGACGGGTCGCCGTCGAGCACGCGCGCGCTCTTGCCGGCGGCGATGTCGACCACCAGCAGCGCGCCGACCACGCCGGAATCGGTGATGTAGGCGTATTTGCCGTCCGGCGAGAACCGCACGTCGTTCAGGTACGAGCCCTGCGGCGCGGCGTCCTCGTCGAAGGCGATCGTCTGCGTCACTTTATCGGTGGCCAGGTCGATGCGCACCAGTTTGGCGCCGCCGGCCACGAGGTGGGCCTGGGCCGGCGCGGCCGGATCGAGCACCCACAGGCTGCCGCGGCCATCGCACACGACGCTCTGTACGCAGACCCAGTGGTCGTTCGGCGTGACATCGTCCTTTTTGGCGTTGCGCCAGGCGTTCCATTCCTCGTCCGGGTAAGGCTTGACCTCGCCGTCGACCAGTTCGGCCACCGAGACCGCGCTGTCCTCGGTCCAGCGCGGGAAGTTGACGAAGATGCGGCCGGTCTCGGACACCGAGTTGCCAGTCACCTGATGGCCGAATTCGGCCACCAGTTCGATGGTGCAGGCGCCCGGCCGGGTGGCCCGGGCAAGGGAAGTGGGTGAGGCTGTCATCGTCGTTCCTTGTCGTTGTGGGACCTGTTGGATCAGGCCGCCTTGCGCTTGACCTTCAGCTCGTTGCGCGCGGCGGCGCTTTCGTGTTCGAGCCGCTGCTGCAGCATGGCCAGCACGGCCGCTTCCTCGGGCTCGAGCTCGTGCAGGTCTTCGGCCAGCTCTTGCTCGGCGCTGGCCAGCAAGCCTTCGATCATGGCGCCGTCCAGGTAAGCCTCGAGCACGGCCGGGTGCACGTAGCACTTGCGGCACACCGAGGGCGTGTTGCCCAGCTTTTCGGAGACCGACTCGATCGCGCGCACGACGTTCTTCCTGGCCTGGGCTTCGGAATCGAACTTCTCGAATTCGTGCAGCGCGATCGCGGCCAGCACGGTGCCGGACCATGTGCGGAAATCCTTGGCGGTGTATTCCTCGCCGGTGATCTCGCGCAGGTAGTCGTTGACGTCGCCCGAGTCGACCGTGTGCGGCTGGCCGTGCTCGTCGACGTATTCGAACAGGTGCTGGCCGGGCAGGTCGCGCGAACGCTGGATGATGCGCGCCACGCGCCGGTCGTGCACCTTGACGTCGTGGTGCACGCCGCTTTTTCCGCGGAAGCGGAACTCGACGTCGCTGCCCTGGATCTTGACGTGGCGGTTGCGCAGCGTGGTCAGGCCGTACGACTTGTTCTCGCGCGCGTATTCGTCGTTCCCGATGCGCATCATGGTCGCTTCCAGTAGGTAGACGATGGTGGCCAGCACCTTTTCGCGCGGCAGCCCGGGCAGCGACAGCGCACGGTCGACTTCCTTGCGGATTTGCGGGAGCGCCTTGCCGAACTTGATCATGCGTTCGTATTTCACCTCGTCGCGCACCTCGCGCCACTTGGCGTGGTAGCGGTACTGCTTGCGCCCGCGCGCGTCGCGCCCGGTCGCCTGCAGGTGGCCATTGGCCTGCGGGCAGACCCAGACGTCGGTGTAGGCGGGCGGAATCGCCAGCGCGCGGATGCGCTTGAGCGTGGCCTCGTCCTCGACCGGCTGGTCGTGCGCGTCGACGTAGCGGAAGCCCCCGTCGACGCCCTCGGCCGGTTCGCGCCGGATGCCGGGGCGGTCGTCGTGCACGTAGCGCAGGCCGGCCGCGCGGGCGGCGGCGGGCGGGTCGGCGTTCGGTATCGCGGTGGGTGCGGCTGGAAGGTCGTTCTTCATGGTGTCACCGTGGTCATGGGCGGGCTTGGCATGTCGTCGAGCCAGTGTACGCGCATGCGGCAGGCGCACCGTACGGGACCGCACGTTGTGCGCGGCATCGTGCGGGCATGGCCCCGTCAATCCTGGCGGTAGCGCGCTTCCAGCAGGTCGACGTTGCGCAGCAGACGGCGCGCGGCCTCGTCCGAGATGCGCATGCGGCGCGCCATGCGCAGCAGCGTGTCGCGCTCGGCGCCCAGGGCCAGCAGGCGCACGTCGCGCTCGGCCTTGCGCGCGCCGCGCCTGGCGGGCTGGTCGGCGCCCTCGCCGGCGATCGGCAAGCGGTGCTGGTACAGCTTGAGCACGTGGGCGATGGCCTGGTCGCGGATATCGCGCTCGTGCGCATCCGCAGGCGGGTGGTCGTCGAGTTCGCGCTTTGCCTTTTCCAGCGCCGCGATCGCCGACAGCATCGCCTGGTGGCGCGCCTGGTCGGGTGTGTAGCGTCCCTCCGGCTCGTCTTCCTCCGGCGTTTCCAGGTTGCGCAGCAGGGCGGGCAGGGCGACGCTGGTCAGGATCAGCGAAACCATGATCACGCTGCTGGCCAGGAAAATGGCCAGCTGGCGCGCCGGGAACGGGCCGCCGTTCGGCATCGCCAGCGGCAGCGTGAAGATGCCGGCCATCGTCAGCGTGCCGCGCACGCCGGCCACCGAGGCTGCCAAAATCAGGCGCATGCGCGGCTTGAACACCTGCTTGCCCAGGCGTTTGCGGTTCAGGAGCGTCAGCTGGAGCGAGATGTATACCCACACGAAGCGCAGCAGCACCAGGCCGAAGGCGAACGCCAGCGCGACCTTGGCCAGCCACCACGGATCGAAGGCCGGACCGTTGGCGTCGGTGTGCAGCGCGCCGTGCGCGATCTCGGGAAGCTGCTCGCCCAGCAGCACGAACATGATGCCGTTGAGCGTGGTCTGCAGCGTGTCCCAGATGACGTTGCGGCGGATGCGGGTGGATGGCGAGGCCGAACCGCTCAGCTCCAGGTAGCTCATGGTGACGCCGGCCGCGACCGCCGCCAGGATGCCCGAGCCGCCGACGTGCTCGGCGCCCAGGTAGGCGGCGAAGGGCGTGAGCACGTTGATCAGGATCGGCACGCCGTCGGCTTCGCCGAAGCGGCGCTGCAGGATGCCGTGGATGCGCGTGATGGCGAAGGTGACCAGCACCCCGATGGCAATACCGGAGGCAAACAGCCAGACGAAGGTCAGGCTGGCTTTGCCCAGCGAGAACTGGCCGGTGAGCGCGGCCGCCACCGCGAAGCGGAAGCACACCAGGCCGCTGGCGTCGTTGAGCAGCGACTCGCCCTCGAGGATGTGCATCAGGCGCGGCGGCATCGGCACCCGTTCGGTGATCGACGACACCGCCACCGGATCGGTCGGCGCCACGATCGCGGCCAGCGCGAAGGCCACCGCCAGCGGCATGCCCGGGATCATCCAGTGCAGCAGGAAGCCGGCGCCGACCACGGTGAAGATCACCAGGCCCAGGGCCAGCTCGAGGATGGTGAGCTTGTCGCGGAACAGGCCGATCTTGGGAATCCGCCAGCCGTCGACGAACAGCAGCGGCGGCAGGAACAGCAGGAAGAAGATGTCCGGTTCGAGCTGCACGCCGTGGCCGAACACGCCCGCCAGCACGGCGCCCAGCACGATCTGGATCAGCGGCAGGGGGATGGCGATCGGCAGTATCCGGCCCGCGTAGCCGCTGACGATCACGGCCAGCAACATCGCCAGCACCAGTTCCACTGTCTCCATCCATACCCCCCGCAATCAAAACCCGATGATATAGGGAATGTAAAGAAGAGCGCGTTTTATACGATGTATAGACGAGATGGCGGAAGATGCCGCGGCCGCCTTGCCGGCGGCCGCGGCTCGGCTCAGCGCTTGACCCCGGCGTCGGCCACCGCCGCCAGGATGTCGGCCAGCTGGGCGGTGCTGACCGGCTTGACCATGTAATGGTCGAACCCGGCGGCGGTCGCCGCGTCGCGGTCCTGCTGGCGTCCGTAGCCGGTCATCGCGACCAGCGTGGCGCCGGCGGTCTGGGGCAGCTGGCGCAGGCGGCGCGCCAGCTCGTTGCCGTCGAAGTCGGGCAGGCCGATGTCGAGCAGGCACACTTCCGGCACCAGCACCTTGGCCAGCTCGATGCCGTCGCCGGCCGAGTAGGCGACTTCGGCCTGGTGCCCGCCCGAGCGCAGGAACAGCTGCAGCGTGTGCACCGCGTCGACGTTGTCGTCGACCAGCAGGATGCGCAGCGGCGCGCCGTCCGCGCGCGCGTACGCGACCTGCGGCTCCCTGGCCGGCGCCACGTCCTGGGTGAAGCGCGGCAGGCGCACCGTGAAGGTCGAGCCGCGTCCCAGACCCGCGCTGTAGGCGCTCACGCGGCCGCCGTGCAGCTCGACCAGGCTTTTCACCAGCGCCAGGCCCAGCCCCAGGCCGCCCTGCGAGCGGTCCGGCGTGCGCTCGGCCTGGGTGAACAGGTCGAACACACGGTCGACCAGGCCGCTTTCCATGCCGATGCCGTCGTCCGATACGCTCAGGACGTAGTCAAGCCCGTCGGCTTCCAGATGCAGCTGGATGTTGCCGCCTTCAGGCGTGTACTTGGTGGCGTTGCCGAGCAGGTTGGCGACCACCTGCACCAGCCGCTTGTGGTCGCCCTTGACACAGGCCGCGCCGGGCGGCAGCTCGAGCACCACGCGGTGGCGCCGCGCAGTGACCAGCGGGCGCACCTGCTCGGTGGCGTCGTCGATCACGCGCTTGATGTCCAGCACCTGGGTCGACAGCGACACCAGCCCGCGCGTGACGCGCGAGACGTCGAGCAGGTCGTCGACCAGGCTGGTCATGTGGTCGACCTGGCGCACGATGATCGAGCAGGTCTGGGTGATCTGGGCATTGTCCGAGTGGAGCAGCTTGAGCAGGTGAGCGCCGGTGCTGATCGGCGCCAGGGGATTTCTCAGCTCGTGCGCCAGCATGGCCAGGAACTCGTCCTTGCGCTGGTCGGCGGCGCGCAGCTCGCGTTCGGCCAGCGAGCGCGCGGTTTCCTTTTTCTGCAGCGCGGCCGCCATCCGGTCCAGCGCCTGGGCCAGGTTGCCCATCTCTTCGCTGCCGTAGTCGATCCCGGTGCGTGCTTCCAGGTCGCCGGCGGCGATGCGCTCGGCGGTGCCCATCAGCTTGCGCACGCGCTGCACGATCAGCACGTCGCCGACCAGCCAGGCCGCCAGCAGGGCCAGCAGCGTGGTCGCGCCAAGCCCGAGCAGCGACATGATCTGGTCGTGGCGCGCCGCGCGCAGGATGTCCTCGAGCGGGATGCCGATCGTGACCGTGTACTCGGACAGCCCGGGCCCGCCCACGCGCGCGAAGGTGTGCAGGCGTTCGACCCCGTCCTCGTCGCGGATCGTCACCGCGCGCTGGCCGGCGCTGGCCTGCGCCTCGAGCGTGGCGTTCGACAGCCGGGTGCCGAAGTAGCGCTCGGGATCGGGCCGGCGCGAGATGATGGTGCCGCGCGCGTCGGCGGTGGCGAGCACCGAGCCGGGCGGCAGGCTGATGTCGTTGATGAAGGTGTCCAGGCCTTCCAGGTCCATGGCCGCGAACACCACCGCCAGTACTTTGCCGGTGCGGTCGATCACCGGGTAGGTGAGGTTGATCGTGTGCTTCTTGATCACGCGCCCGAACACGTAGTCGCCGGCGATGAAGCGGCGCTCCGAGATCGCGCGCTGGAAGTGGCTGCGGTCGCCCAGGTTGACCGGGTGCAGCAGCGGCACGGCCGAGCAGGTGACGTCGCCGTTCAGCTGGATCAGGCCGAAGTTGACGAAGCCGTCGTTGCGGTCGAGCACGTCGGACAGCACCGAGGTGCACTTGGCGGTGTCGCCCATCAGGTCGGGCACGCTGGCCAGGTCGACCAGGATCTGGCGCGCGCCCTCGATCGACTGGGCCTCGTTGGCCGCCGCCATGCCGGTCAGGCGGCGCAGGTTGTCTTCGGATTGGTGGATCGCGTGCTCGCGCTCGCGGATCCCGGAAAGGATCGTCATCACCGCGAGCGGAGTGATGGCCAATGCCACCAGCAGCATCAGCCGGCTGCGCAGGCTGTTGAGCTTGAGGCGGCCCGACCCGCGGGCTAAACCGGATTTCATTGTCGACTTGTCTATAACTTTTTATTTTTTCCGAACTCGACGATCCTGCGGATGCCTTCGCGCAGCGTCGCCACGTCGTCGCAAATATAGCCCAGGCGGATGAACCCGGGCACCCCCAGCGCATCGCCCGGCATCACCGCCACCTTCTGTTCTTCCAGCAGCGCCTCGGCGAAGCCGACCGTGTCCAGCGTCAAGGCACGCACGTCCCCCCACAGGTACGGTCCCGAATCCGGCGCCTGCATGACCATCCACGGCGCCTCGGCGCACGCGCGCACGGCCAGGTCGCGCCGGGTACGGTATTCGCGCATCATGTGCGCCGCGTACTCGCTGCCTTCCCCTGAGAACGCCGCCATCGCCGCCACCTGCGACAAGTGCGGCGCCGCGGCCGTGATCGGCCCCTGCAGCGTCTGCATCGCATTGACCACCTGGGCCGGCGCCAGCGCGAAACCGATGCGCCAGCCCATCATCGCGTAGCTCTGCGAGGCCGAGAAGATCGTGACCGCGCCGATCCTGCGCCAGTCGCACAGGGCGGCCAGGCTGGTGTGCTCGCCCTCGAACACCAGATGTTCGTAACTCTCGTCGACGATCACCCGGGCCTCGATGTCTTGCACCCATGCACACAAGGTTTCCAACTCCCGGCGAGTGTACACCTTGCCGGTCGGATTGTGCGGGTTATTGATGATGACGAGCTTCGGCCGCCCCAGGCCATCCAGCCATGCGCGCGTTATCTCGCCGGGCAGGTCGGCCAGGATCGGGTGCAGGCCCAGCAATTGCGAGGTCGCCACGTAGGCCGGCCAGTGCGGCTTGAACACCAGTACGCTGTCGCCCGGATCGCTGAGCGCGTACAGCGTCTCGTACAAGGCCTGCTTGGCGCCGTTGGTGACGATGATCTCGTCGGGCGCGGCCTCGATCCCGTTTTCGCGGCGCAGCTTGGCGGCCAGGCGGCGCCGCACGTCGAGCGCCCCGACCACGCTGGTATAAGGCATGGTGCGCTGGCGCTCGACCGCGGCGGCGACCGCATCCAGCACCGTGTAGGGGGCGGAGAAGTGCGAGATGGCGATCGAAAAGTCGATCACCTCGCGTCCTTCGTTGCGCAGGGCTTCGACGCGGCCATGCATGGCAGTGGTGGCGAGCGGGCGCGACTTGGCGATCCGGGCTGATATTTTCATTGCTGTTTTCTTTCGTGATGGCTGAATGACCGAAACAGGGGGGCTACGCTTGATAAGACGCAATGTTTCCTAATTGTACTAATTTCACAGAAACATGCATTCCGCGTCACAATCGTGCGCGCCACCGCCGGGCTGGACACCTGAGCGCCGCCCCGGCGCGGTTTCTGTTACGGTGGACCTGACCCATTTTTAGCAGGAGGCAGTCATGCAAACCCCCATCATTCGCACCTTCAAACACGTGACCAGCGCGGAACAGGCGCGCGCGGAGCTGCTCGCCGCAGGCGTGCCGGCCGACGCGGTCGACATCAACGTGCGCATCGACGAAACCGGCCCGGTGCAGGGTAATTTCACGGTCGGCGACAGCCCCGAGGTCGAAGGCAAGACCGCCTACACCCATACCTACGCCCCGGTGGCGCAGGACGACGTGCGCGATTGCCAGCTGACGGTCAACGCGTCCGACGACGCCCAGGCCGAGCGCATCGCCGCCGTGCTGGAACGCCACGGCGGCTTCAATCCCGACCCGGCCGCCGCCGCCGCCGCGCGCAGCGGTTCGCAGTTGCCGCACTGATTGCTGCCGAAAAGAAGCGAATTGCGCGACAATAGGCGATCGCGGCCGGCGAGCGGTCAGCGGCGCCGCGGCTATTTTCGGATTTGTGGAGACAGCAAATGAGTGCAATTCACCTCGAGCAGGGCGACGCGCTGCTCGTGATCGACATGCAGGTCGATTTCCTGCCGGGCGGCGCGCTCGGCGTCACCAACGGGCATGAAGTCATCGCGCCGATCAATCACCTGATCGAACTGTTCAGGGAGCAGGGCTTGCCGGTGTTCGCCTCGCGCGACTGGCACCCGCAAGACCACTGCTCGTTCGGCGCGCAGGGCGGGCCATGGCCGCCGCACTGCGTGGCCGGCACGCCGGGCGCCGAATTCTCGGCCGAGCTGGCGCTGCCGGACGACGCCGTGATCATCTCCAAGGCCGACACGGCGGCGGTCGACGCCTATTCGGCCTTCGCCGGCACCGATTTGTCGAACCAGCTGCGCGCGAGCGAGGTCATGCGCGTGACCGTGTGCGGCCTGGCGACCGACTACTGCGTGCTCAACACCGTCACCGACGCGCTGGAAGAAGGCTTCGACACGATCATCGTGCCGGAAGCGATGCGCGCGGTCGACGTCGAGCCGGGTGACGGTACGCGCGCCCAGGACCGCATGGTGGCGCGCGGCGCGGTGCCGGTGCGGCTGGGCGAGCTGGGGATGACGGCGCTGTCGGTGGCCTGAGCGGGACGGCTACGAAGCGGACCGCGCGCGCAGCAGGAACAGCTGTCCGGCGACCTCGACGCCGTGTTCGCGGCGCAGCGCCGCGGCCTCGGCCTCGATGAGATCGAAGCCGGCGGCGTGCGCGGTAGCTTCCACGTAGGCGCGCGCGTGGGCGTAGCGGTTCGAGGCCGTGATGGCGTAGCCGCGCGGGGCGCCGGCCGGGCTGGTCTTGCCAGCCGTGCCGTCGCCCGCACTCGAGGCGGCCTCGGGCGTCTCGCACGAGAAGGCGAAACGGCCGCCCGGACGCAGCGCTTTTCTGATTTGCTCGAATAGCGGCGCCAGGTCGCCGAAGTAGACCAGCACGTCGGCCGCCACCATCAGGTCCCAGGCGGCCTGCTGGCCGTCGAGATAGGCGCCGATCTCGGCGCAGTCGAGTTGATCGTAAAGCTGCAGTTCGCGCGCCTTGTCCAGCATCTTGCCGGACAAGTCGACCCCGCCCAGGCGGCGCGCCAGCGGGCGCAGCATCGTCGCGCACAGGCCGGTGCCGCAGCCCAGGTCGAGCACGTCGAGCGTGCCGCTGACATCAAGCTCGCCGGCGGCCAGGCCGTGGCGCGCCAGCAGCGCGCCCAGCAGGGCCGGCGTGCGGTAGCCCAGCACCTCGACCAGGTGGCGGTCGAAGTGGCCGGCGTACTGGTCGAACAATTCCTTCACATATGCCTGCGGCGCGCCGGCCGGCGCATCCGCTTCGCCCAGGGCGGCCAGCGCGAAGCGGATCTCGTCGCCATCGGCGCCCAGCTCGAGCGCGCGCCGGTAGCTGTCGACCGCCTCCTGCCGGCGTCCCAGCGCGCGCAGGACGTTGGCGCGGTAGTGCGTGGCCAGCGCATAGTCGGGGCGCGCCGCCAGCGCCCGGTCGTAGCTGGCCAGCGCATCGTCGAGGCGGCCGGATTTCTTCAGCGCCGCGCCACGCGCGCACCACAGGTCGGCGCGCTCGTCCTGTTTGTCCTGGGCCAGAGCGCGGTCGTAGGCCTTGACCGCATCGCCGAGGCGGTCCAGCGCCTGCAGCGCATTGCCCAGCGCCAGCAAGGCTTCCGGCCAGTCGGGACGCGCGGCCAGGGCGCGCTCGGCGCTGGCGGCGGCGTCGGCCGGGCGGCCCAGTTCCAGCAGCACGATGGCGCGGTGGCACCAGGCATCGGGGTCGTTGGCGCGCAGCGTCAGCGCACGCTCGTAGGCGTCGAGTGCTTCCTGCGGGCGGCCCAGGCGGCGCAGCGTGTTGCCGCGGTTGTTCCAGGCCAGCGCGTAGTGCGGATCGAGGCGCAGCGCGCTGTCGTAGCTGGCCAGCGCCCGTTCGGGCTGGCCGAGGTCTTGCAGCGCCGCGCCCAGGTTGCAGTGGGCGCGCGCCTGCTTGCCATCGACCTGCAGCGCCGCCTCGATCAGCGCCACGGCCTCGCGCGCGCGCCCGCGCTGGCGTTCGATCACGCCCAGCAGGTGCAGGGCGTCGAACTGGCGCGGCTCGAGGAGGAGCACCTGGCGGTACAGGTCCTGGGCGGGTTCAAGCCGGCCCTGCTGGTGCAGGTGCACGGCTTGCTGGAGCAGGGCGTTCGCCTTAGTCATCAACGTTCGTCATCGACGTCGGCCATCAACTCCAGCTGAGGTCGGCCTTGGACAGCGGCAGCTCGCGCACGCGCTTGCCGGTGGCGGCGAAGATCGCGTTGCACACGGCCGGCGCGAGCGGCGGGAACACCGGCTCGCCCAGGCCGGTGACCGGATAGTCGGTCTTGAGGAAGTGGGCTTCGATCCTGGGCGGCGTGTCCGGCATGCGCAGCAGCGGGTACTCGTGGAAGTTGGTCTGCACGATGCGGCCGTGTTCGACGTCCAGGACCGGGTACATCAAGGTGGACAGGCCGTCGATCACCGCGCCCTGCACCTGGTTTTCGGCGCCGGACAGGTTGACGATCTGGGCGCCGATGTCGCTGACGACCACCACGCGGTCGACGCTCAGGCGGCCGTCCCTGGTCACGGTGACCTCGGCCACCTCGGCGACGTAGCCGCGGTGGCTGAAGTGGAAGGCCACGCCGGCGCCTTGCCCGCGCGTGAACTTCTTCTGGCCCCAGCCGGACTTCTCGGCCACGGCTTTCAAGACGCCGCGCATGCGCGCCACGTTGTAGGGAACGCCACGCTCGCCGGTGCCGGGCACGCTGTCCTTGTCGCCCAACATCTCGAGGCGGAACTCGACCGGGTCGCGCCCGCCCGCATGCGCGAGCTCGTCGATGAAGCTGTGGAATACCCAGGCGAACACGTTGCTGCCCGGTGCGCGCCACGGTCCCATCGGGATGCGGCACTCGATCGGGGTCTGCTCGAGCAGGCAGTTCTGCAGCCAGCGCCCCGGGAACTCGTCGCCGGACAGCGACGCGCCGCTGCCGGGCTGCAGCACGCTGCCTTCGCTCGAGCCATCCTGGGCCTTGCGCTCGACACGATTGGCGAAAGTGACGAAATGGTCGTGCCAGGCGAGCAGCTTGCCTTGGGCGTCGACGCCGCCGCGCAGGAAGTGGAAACCGCCGGCGCGGAAATGGTCCTGCTGCAGGTCGTCTTCGCGCATCCAGGTCAGCTTGACCGGGGCCTTGACCTTTTGCGCGATCGCCACCGCCTCGACGATGAAGTCGGACGACAGCCGGCGCCCGAAGCCGCCGCCGCTGCGCGTGATGTGCAGCAGGATCTTCTCTTTCGGGATATTGAAGGTCGAGGCGACCAGCGCCTGGCCGGCGCCCGGGTTCTGGGTCGGCGCCCACAGCTCGACCGAGTTATCGGCCGGCTTGAACCAGGCCGTGCAGTTCTGCGGCTCCATGCTCGCATGCGAGATGAACGGGTAGGTGTAGGCCGCCTCGACGGTGCGGGCGGCGCCGGCCAGGGCGGACTCGACGTCGCCATCCTTGCGCAAGATCGCCGCGCCCGGCTGTTTGCTGGCCGCCTGGGCCTGCGCCATGAAGCCGGCCCAGCTGTGCTGCGCGCCGTCGCCTTCGTCCCACTGCACTTGCAGCTGCTTGCGCGCGCGGAACGCGTTCCAGGTCGAGTTGGCGACGATCGCCACGCCCGGGCGCAAGCCGTTCAGGTTGTCGGTGCCTTCGATCACGAAGGCGTCCTTCACGCCCGGCATCGCCTTGATCGTGTCCAGGTTGGCGCCGACCGGGCGGCCGCCCAGCGTCGGGCACTTGACGTAGGTCGCGTACAGCATGCCCGGCAGCTGGGTGTCGATGCCGAACAGCGGCTTGCCGGCCACTACCAGGCCGTTGTCGACGCCGCCGACGCGGGTGCCGAGCAGGCGATACGTCGACGGATCCTTCAGCTGCACCGTCGCGGCATCGGGCACCGGCAGGGTCGCCGCGACCTTGACCAGCGCACCATAGCCGAGCTTGCGGCCGCTGGCGTCGTGCACGACCTGGCCATGCTCGGCGCGGCATTCGGCGGCCGGCACTTGCCAGGTCCGGGCCGCCGCTTCGACCAGCATCGCGCGCGCGGTCGCGCCCAGTTTGTGGAACGGTTCGTAATTGGTCGGGGTCGAGGTCGAGCCGCCGGCGCCTTGCGAGCCGTAGATCGGGTTCAGGTCGCCCTGGACGATGCGCACGTCTTTCCAGTCGACCTCGAGTTCCTCGGCGATCACCATCGGCAGCGAGGTCTTGATGCCCTGGCCGATCTCCGGCTGCTTCGATACCAGCGTCACGCGCCCGTCCTGGCCGATGCGGATGAAGGCGTTCGGCGCGAATTCGGCATTGCCTGTGCCGCCGGCCGAGGCGGCGTCGGGCGCCGCGGCGACCAGGCCGCTGGCCTGCACGCCCAGCACCAGGGCCACGCCGGCCGATTGCTTGAGGAAGCGGCGGCGCGCCGGGATTGCGTCCATGGTCGTGGCGATGGTCGGATCGTCGCGCTTCATTTCCTGGCCTTTCCGTTGGCGGCGCCCGTGGCGGAAATTTCGGCGGCGCGATGGATGCCCGCGCGGATGCGGGTGTAGGTCGCGCAGCGGCACAGGTTGCCGGCCATCGCCTCGTCGATCTGGGCGTCGGTCGGACGCGGATGCTGCTTGAGCAGAGAACAGGCGCTCATGATCTGGCCGGCCTGGCAATAGCCGCATTGCGGCACGTCGAGTTCCTGCCAGGCTTGCTGCAGCGGGTGCATGGCGTGGGCGTCGAGACCTTCGATGGTCGTGATCTTGCGTTTGCCGACGCTCGAGACCGGCAACTGGCAGGCGCGCGCCGGCTGGCCGTCGAGGTGCACGGTGCAGGCGCCGCAGGCGCCGATGCCGCAGCCATACTTGGTGCCGACCAGGCCCATGGAATCGCGCAGCGCCCACAGCAGCGGCGTGTCCGCTTCGACGTCGACGGCATGGGCTTTGCCGTTGATGTTCAGATTGTATTTACTCATCGTTGATGCAGTCGCGCCGACGCGGTGGCCGGATTAGGTTAGGAATTTCTTGCAAAAACTCAACGATGCACATCGTAAACCAAAGCGGGTCGTCAAGACCAAGCATTTTGTGAATTTGGTGCGCCCGATTGTGTGTTTTGTATGCATCGTCGGGCTTGGGAAACCACGTACGCGTCCCCCAGGCGCCCCGGGCGATGCGCTGACGCCTGCGTGCAGGCGTTCTTGTGGCGCGGGTGCGCGGGTGCTCAGGTGCTCAGTTGTGCAGGTGATCGAGTGCTCGGGCGCGCAGGTGCGCAGCGCGCGTGTGCGAGCGCGTGAGGTACGAGGCGGGGGCTGGCCGCCCGGCGGCGATGAAGGACGTCCGGTTGCTGCGGCGGCGCGGGCCGTTGGGCTGGCCGCACGCCGACGTCAAGTTCAGAGCCCGCCCGGATAAGTCTCCGGCGGCTCGTCGCCATGCCAGCCGCCGCCCGGATCGAGCGGCGTCACGGCGGTGGTACGGTCGATGTGGATCACGGCGTCGAACTGGACCGCCATCTGCGCCGAGAAATAATGGCTCTGGCGCTCGGTGCGCGGCAGATAGATCACGCCGATCGCACGTTCGAGCCTGCGGGTCATGAGCGCCTCGCGCGCCGGGTTGTCGCCGCGCAGCGGCAGCAGGAAGCGCTCGATGCCGGTGTTGTGCAGCAATTCCTCGTAACTGCCCGGCATGCCGGGACGCACCCGCTTGTGTTCGGCCGGCCCATCCCATTCCGAGGCAGCGGTCACGAAGCCTTCGTAGGTCGAAAAGCCGATCAGCCGGGTCTGGCCGTCGTAGGCCTTGCGTGCGAGTTCGCCCACGTTCCACTCGCCCAGCTCGCCGACCTCGGTGGCGCGGGCGTCGCCGATGTGCGAGTTGTGCTCCCACACCACGATCTTGGCCGGCTCGCCGTCTTTCGACAGGTGCTTGGCCAGCGCGTCGAGCGTCTCGGCCATGTGGCTGTCACGCAGGTTCCACGACGAGACCCGGCCGCGGAACATGGTGCGGTAATACTCTTCGGCGTTCTTGACCAGGCGCGCGTTCTGCTGCGCGTAAAAGAAGGCGTCCTCGCCGCCATCCTTCTGCACGTAATCGTAGTGGCGCCGGTGCAGCTGGTGCAGCTGCTCGATCACGCCTTCCTCGCACGACGCCGACAAGTTCAGGTTGGCCGAATAGCCGTAGTGCTGGCTGTCCTCCTGGTAGTGGTCGAAGCAGGCGTAGCGCTCGCGCGCCAGGCTGGCCGCCTGCGGGTCGACCTTGTCGAGATAGCCGAGCACTTCCTGCATCGAGGTGAACAGGCTGTACAGGTCCAGGCCGTAGAAGCCGACCTGGCGTCCGCCCTGGGCAGTGCGCCCGTTATGGCCGCGCAGCCATTCGACGAAGGCGGCCACGTCGGTGTTGCGCCACAACCAGTTGGGGAAGCGGGTGAAGCCGGACAGGGCCGCGCCGGCATCGGCGTCCGCGTCCGAAGCCGCATCGCCCGCCGCGCCCTGGCCGCGCACGTAGCGGTTGACGCGATACGCATCCGGCCAGTCGGCCTCGACGGCGACTGCATGGAAGCCTTTTTCCTCGATCAGGCGCTGCGTGATGCGCGCCCGCTCCTGGTAGAACTCGTGGGTGCCGTGGGTGGCTTCGCCGAGCAGCACGAAGCGGGCGTCGCCGACCAGCTCGAGCAGGTCGTCGTAGTCGCGCGCACCGCCCGTGAGCGGGCGCGCGCCTGCGCGGATGGCGCTGATCGGATCCTTGTCTGCCATGGTCGATGCAATCCTCGATGCGATAAGTCAGTGCAGGAAGCGGCTGCCACTGCGCGGCTGGGCGCCGCCGCGCGCCACGCCGCGACCCGTCTCGTCCGAATCGGACCCGCGCTCGATATACGCCTTCATGTGCGCCAGGTCTTCGTCCAGCCGGGACTTCGGATCCGCGCCGAGCAGCGTCGCCAGCCCATGGCCGAGGGCGCCGGCCGGCGGGGTATAGGACATGCGCACGGTGACGTCGGTGCCGCCGTGGTGCGGCTCGAGCTGGATCGAACCGGTCTGGGGGATCTCGGCGCCGGGTTCGCTGCGCCAGGCCAGGCGGTGCGGACGGCTCTGTTCCGTGATGGTTGAGTTCCATTCGAACGCGCTGCCGCCCGGGCCGCGCACGGTCCAATGCGAGCGGCGCCGGCCCAGGTCGCGCACTTCGACCACGTGCGACATGAAGCGCGGGAAGTTCTCGTGGTTGGCAAACAGGTCGTACACCTCTTCCGGCGAGGCATCGATGTGGATCGATTTTTCCAGGTCGATGGTCTGGTTCAGGCCCAGCCCGGTGCCCAGGTTGAAGCTGCGCCCGCCGGTCAGGCCGCCTGCGAGGCCGCCGGCAAGCTTGCCCAGCGGCCGGTTGCTCGCGCCACGGGCCAGCAGCGCCGCGCCGGCCAGGCCGAGCGCCAGGCCGATCGGGGAACGGCGCATCAGGCCGGTCAGGGCCAGCAGGCCGCCGCCGATCAGGGCCGAATTGCGCAGCGCCGGTGTCCAGGCGTCCGGACCGCTCGCGCCGTCGCGCCAGGCCTCGGAGACCTTGCCCCCGATGCGGCCTGCGCCGCGGCTGGCCTGCTCGTAGGCCTCGGCTGCGCTGTCGCTGGCGCGCGCGATCGCGCTTTTCGCCTGCGAGCGGCTGTCCTCGGCGGCTTCGCCGGCGCGTCCGATCGCGCTCCTGGCTTTGGACACGGTGTCGTCCAGCATGCTGCCGGCGGCCTGGCCGACGCGTGAAAGCGCCGAGCCGAGCTTGCCGGCCGCGCCGTCGGGCTTGGCGGAGGCCAGCCCGCCCACACGTGCGCCGGCGCCGCGCCAGACGTTGCCGAGCGCGCTCGACGTGCGTGAACCGGCTCCGCGCACCGCAGCCGCCGATTGCGCGCGGCGCGCGCCGCCACGGTCGGGGTCGAGCATGTACATCAGCAGCGCGCCAGCGGCGGCGGCGCCCAGCCACATGGCCAGTTCGAGGCCTGCGTCAACCCCTGTTTCAAAGCCTGCTTCGGTCGTCTGTTTCATGATCGGGTCCTCCAGGTTGAGTCTTCATGGCCTGCCGGCTGCGCCAGGCATCGGCCAAAAGGTGCTGTACCTGCGCGTCGTCGGTCTGGTCGAAGCTGTCGTACCATTGGCCGACCGAGCGCAAGCGCGGCGGCGCCAGCAGGCAGACCAGCGTGCGCCGCCAGCGCGCACGGCCTCGGGCGGCGTCACCGGGATCGCCAGCGGCGCACGCACGCCGCGGTAAGCCTGTTCGCGCCGCGCCAGTTCCGCCAGCTCGCGCGCGGCGACGGCATCGACGTCGCGCGCGGTCACGCCCATCAGGCCGGGCACGCCCGGCTGCAGCACGCGCACGCCGCCGCTGCCGACCGCCCCCGTCGCGAATTCCGCCTGCCCGGGCGTGCCGAGCTTGCGCACCACCAGGACGCCGAGTGCGATGCCGAGCCGGCGCGCGATGGCATGGCGACCGGGACCCCACCACGCGGCAGGGCCAGCACGATCGCGTCGGCCTGCCGCGCGTAGCGGCCCAGCTGGCCGGCCAGCAGCTCGCCGGCTTGGGCGCGGTCCTTGAACCGTCCGTTCACGTCCTACTGGATCGTCAGCCGGCGCGCCGAACCACCGGTTTTCTTGGGCAGGGTCAGTTTCAGCACCCCGTCCTCGAGCCTGGCCTCGGCCGACGCATCGTCCACTTCGGACGGCAGGCTGAAGCTGCGCTGGTAGCGGCGTGTCGAGCGTTCAGAATACACCACGTGTTCGCCCTCGCGCTGTTCGTTTGCCTGCTGGCATTCCCCTTCGATCGTGACGCGCGGACCGTCGATCGAGACCTTGATGTCCTCCTTGCGCACGCCCGGCAGATCGGCTTGTATTTCGAAGGTTTTCTCGGTCTCGCGCACGTCCAGGCGCGGCATGCCCAGCCCGTCGTCGCGCCAAAGGCTGCCCTGCGCCACCGGGCTGAAGAAGTCCTGGAATATGTTCTCGACCATGCGGCCGAACTGATCCTCCACCGCGCCAGGACGGCAGCGCCGAACCGATTTCAAGCGGCGTCCCGCTTCTGGTGCGCGTTGGCGAACCGATGTTTGATCCAGGCCAGTTCGCGTTTCGATCAGGGGAATTTACGCTGCGCACCGGCGTCTGATCCGGTGAGCAGCATTTGTGGAGCGCGCGTCAGGCCAGGCGTTCGGCGTGGAAGCGCAGGTGGTCTTCGACAAACGTCGAGATGAAGTAATAGCCGTGGTCGTAACCCGGGTGGCGGCGCAGTTCGAGCGGCTGGCCGGCGGCGCTGCAGGCTTCCTCGAAGGCTTCCGGGTACAGCTGTTCGGACAGGAACTTGTCGGCCAGGCCCTGGTCGATCAGGATACCCTTGGGGAAGACGGCCTGGCCGGCGCGTGCAACCAGTTCGGTGGCGTCATAGGCGCGCCAGGCCGATTCGTCCGTACCTAGGTAGCCGCCAAACGCTTTCCGGCCCCATGGGCAGCGCATCGGCGCGGCGATCGGCGCGAAGGCCGAGACCGAGCGGAACAGCTCGGGGTTGCGCAGCGCCAGCATCAGGGCGCCGTGGCCGCCCATCGAGTGGCCGAAGATGCCGACGCGGGCGCCGTCGGCGGGCAGCTCGGCCAGCACCAGCTCGCGCAGCTCGAGGATGTGGCTGTACATGCGGTAATGGCGCGACCATGGTTCCTGGGTCGCGTCCACGTAGAACCCGGCGCCCACGCCGAAGTCCCAGCTGTCGGCTTCGCCCGGCACGTCGGCGCCGCGCGGGCTGGTGTCGGGCGCGACCAGGATCACGCCCAGCTCGGCGGCGACGCGCTGGGCGCCGGCCTTGATCATGAACGTCTCCTCGGTGCAGGTCAGGCCGGCGAGATAGAACAGCACCGGCAGGCGCTTTCCTTCGGCGCCGGACGGGAGGTAGACCGAAAAGCGCATCGGCAGGCCGATCGCGGCCGAGTCGAATCGATAGAAACGCTGCACGCCGCCGAAACAGGCGTGCTCGCTGAGGAGTTCAGACATGGCGGAATCCGTATTGTTAACCAGGACACAAGTATGCCCGTTCGGCAGGTTCGCCGCCAGCGCATGCCCGATCTGGCGTCATACCAGTCCGAACGCGCCCAGCACTGCGCCCACGGCAAGCAGCCACAGCAGGTGCACCCGGGTGCGCCAGATCAGCAGGCAGGCCGCCACCGACAGCAGCCACAGGCGCCATTCGGCAAGGCTGCCGCCATTGCCGCCGCCGCCGCCGCTGCTGCTGGTGCCGAGGATCCACGCGGTCGACAGCAGCAGTGCGATCACCACCGGCGCCATGCCTTGCTTGAAGGCGCGCACGGTGCGCAGGTCTCGGTTGCGGTGACCCCAGCGCGCGGCGGTGTAGGTGATCGCCGTCGACGGCGTCATGATGCCGACCATCGTCACCAGCACCCCGAACAGCGCCGCGCCCGTGCTGCCGGCGTTCATGCCCACGTGCCAGCCCATCAGCGCCACGAACAGCACGTTGGGGCCGGGGGCGGCCTGGGCCAGCGTGATCGACTGGTTGAACTGGTCCTGGGTCAGCCAGTGATGCTGCTCGACCAGGAAGCGGTGCATTTCGGACGAGGTCGAAATCGCGCCGCCGAGCGACATCGCGGACAGGAGCAGGTAATGGCCGAACAGGTTGAGCCAGTCCTGCCAGCTCAAGACGAGATGCGGTGCAAGGTGCAGCGCCGCTGGCGGGATCATCTGTGCCGGAGCGCTCATGCTTTCAACTTTCGATAAGTCAGCACGCAGCCCAATCCGCCGAGGCCGAAGAGCACGTAGGGCAGGGGGCATTTCAACAGCGCCACCAGTATGAAGCCGAGCGCGGCGATGGCGATGCACCAGGCCAGCGGCAGCGGACTTTTCCATAATGTGTTCGAGAGCTTCAGCCCGGCCGCGCCGATCAGGCCGGCGCACACGGCCGCCATGCCGCGCAGCGCCCCGGCCACCGCCGTGTTGTCGGCAAAGCGGTCGCGCAGCACGGCCAGCGTCAGCACCACGACCAGCGGCGCGGCCAGCAGGCCGGCCAGGGCCGTGAGGGCACCGGGCAGGCCGAAGTAGCGTCCGCCGATCATCAGCGACAAATTGACCACGTTCGGCCCCGGCATGATCTGCGCGACGGCCCAGTCTTCGATGAACTCTTCCTGGGTCAGCCAGCGCTTGCGGTCGACCAGCTCGCGCTGGACGACCGCCATCACGCCGCCAAAGCCCTGCAGGGCCAGCAGCGTGAACGAGACAAACAAGTCGGTCAACGAAGCCGGACGCGGATGTTCGGATGGCGGGACGGTATCGGAAGCGGAATGCGAAGCAGGCGTCATCCGGCGATTATCGCGCCGTGGCCGGTCCACTGTCCATGGACAGGTGTCAGCCGCCGCCGATACCGCGCATCACGCGGCCCGAGCCTTCGCACTCCGGACAGGTTTTGCCGCCGGCCAGCTTGCCGCTGCCGCCGCAGGTTTCGCACAGGTCTTCGCCTGCGCCTGGGGTCCCCGGTTCGGCTTCATCGCCGGGCTTCAGGTCTGGATCGGGATATGCGCTCATGGCTGCCTCGTTCGATAGGATCACGCAGCCATTCTAGGCCGAGCCGCGTGGCCGTGGCGCACGTCCGGACGCGAGGCTCCCGCCTGGACCTGCCATGTTTGTCATCGGCATTTCATGCATTCATGAGAAATTTGCTTGACTTTAGCTCGTGCTGGCAAATACTCCTGTAGCGGTATCCCCTTATCTTCCATCAAAGTCAGGACTGCGATGAATCAAGATACTCTCGACCAAGCCGACGGTGAACTCCTTATTTCCTACCAACGGCGCGATACACACCGGCGCGACGTCGTCGACCTCGGTATTGCCCTGCAGCAGCGCAGCAATACCATGTCAGCCGTCGAATACCTGCGTTCGCAAGACGTCGGCCACGATGTCATCGAACGCGTTTTGACTGAGCCCGGCCGCAGGCGTTCCTGGGCCGGGTAAGCGGGCGGGCCGGATCCCAATCGTGCTGGGTAAGCGCCGTAAGCCATTGATTTTGCATAATTCCGGCCTTGCTCACCCGATGGGCAATGTGTTGAAAGCCGCATTCCAGCCGGGTTCCGGCATGTCAAGGGGGTGCTTTTCCACAAGCTTATGCACAAGTTTTGTGGATATCTCATAACGCTTTGATACGCGCTGATTTTTATCAAACCAAGCCCACATAACGTGGGCGACGGATGGCTTGATGTCGTTTCGCGACAGCGCGCAAACGCGGGCCGGTTACCCCTTGCGCCGGGATACTGGACAAATGTACAGTTGAGCCACATTGTCCTTAACTCATCCATGTCCGCCGCCGCCACCACCCGCGACCCGATCCCCGACCACCCGGCCCCCACCGGCGTCGATCCTTTCGACAGCCTCAATCCCGAGCAGCGCGCGGCGGTCGAACACGATATCGGCGTGGCGGCGCCGCGTCCGCTGCTGGTGGTCGCCGGGGCGGGATCGGGCAAGACCAACACCTTGGCGCACCGGGTGGCGCGCCTGATCCAGTCCGGCGCCGATCCGCAGCGCCTGCTGCTGCTGACCTTTTCGCGCCGCGCCGCGGGCGAAATGGGACATCGCGCCGCCGGCGTCCTGCAACGCATCTTCGGCGTGTCGCGCCAGGCCGTCGCCAGCCTGCCGTGGGCAGGCACCTTCCACAGCATCGGGGCGCGCCTGCTGCGCGAGCATGCCGGACGGATCGGCCTGGAAGCCTCGTTCACGATCCACGACCGCGCCGATTCCGAAGACCTGATGGGCATGGTGCGCCAGGATATCGGCCTGGGCGCGGGCGCGCAGACGAGCGCGGGCCAGAAGCGCTTTCCGCTGAAGGGCACTTGCCTGGCGATCTATTCGCGCGTGGTCAACAGCCGCGCGCCGCTCGAGCAGGTGCTGCAGTCAAATTTCCCTTGGTGCAGCGAGTGGGAAGGCGAGCTGAAACGACTGTTCGGCGCCTATGTCGACGCCAAGCAGGAACAGAACGTGCTCGATTACGACGATTTGCTGCTGTTCTGGGCTGAAATGGCGGCCGATCCAGAGCTCGGTCCGGCGCTCGGCGATTTGTTCGACCACGTGCTGGTCGACGAGTACCAGGACACCAACCGCCTGCAGGCTGCGATCATCCAGGGCATGAAGCCGGACGGGCGCGGCGTGATGGTGGTCGGCGACGACGCCCAGTCGATCTATTCCTTCCGCGGCGCGACCGTGCGCAACATCCTCGACTTCCCGCAGCAGTTCTCGCAGCCGGCGCGCATCGTCACGCTGGACCGCAACTATCGCTCGACGCAGCCGATCCTGGACGCGTCGAACGCGGTGATCGAAGGGGCGCTGGAACGCCACGCCAAGAACCTGTGGACCGACAAGGTGTCGAGCGCCAAGCCGCAACTGGTGCTGATCCCGGACGAAGCCGAGCAGGCGCGCTGGGTCTGCAACCGCGTGCTCGAGCAGCGCGAATCCGGTATCAAGCTGACCCAGCAGGCCGTGCTGTTCCGGGCCGCCAGCCACAGCGCGGCGCTGGAGCTCGAACTGGTACGGCGCAACATCCCGTTCGTGAAGTTCGGCGGCCTGAAGTTCCTGGAGGCGGCGCACATCAAGGATCTGCTGGCGATGCTGCGCTTTGCCCAGAACCCGAGCGGGCGCCTGGCGGGCTTTCGTGTGACACAACTGATCCCCGGCATCGGCCCGGCCACGGCGGCACGCCTGCTCGACGCGGTGGCGGCCAGCGCCGAGCCGGTGGCGGCGCTCGAGGCCTTCGACGTGCCCGCGCGCGCGCGTGGCGACTGGGATCCATTCGTCGGCCTGTTCCGCACCTTGCGCACACCGGGCTTGCGCTGGCCGTTGGACGTCGAACTGGTCAAGGACTGGTATCTGCCGCACCTGGAGCGGCTGCATGACGATGCGCCGGTGCGTGCCGCCGATCTCGAGCAGCTGGTGGCGCTGGCCGGCGGCTACGGTTCGCGTGAGTCCTTCCTGACCGAACTCACGCTCGACCCGCCCGAGGCGACCAGCGACCGCGCCGGCCCGCCCTTGCTCGACGAGGATTACCTGATCCTGTCGACGATCCATTCGGCCAAGGGGCAGGAATGGAAGGCGGTGCACGTGCTGAACGTGGTCGACGGCTGCATTCCGTCGGACATGTCGACCGGCAGCGGCGAAGAGATCGAGGAAGAGCGTCGGCTGTTGTACGTGGCCATGACGCGCGCCAAGGAGCACCTGCACCTGATCGTGCCGAACCGCTTCTTCATCAAGCAGCAGGCGCAGATGGGCGACCGCCACGTGTACGCCCAGCGCAGCCGCTTCGTTACCCCGGCGATGCTCAAGCACTACGAGGAGTGCGTGTGGATCGACGCCGAAACGCCGCACAGCCGCAAGCCGATGCCGGACAGCGTACGGATGCTGGTGCGCGAGCGGGCGCGCAATGCCTGGAAATGAAGACTGCGGCCCCGCCTCCGTACTCCAGTCGGCCTGGCCGCCAGCCGATATGGTTGAGCACGAAGCACTGAGCCGCGCATGCGGCGACCCGCCAGGCGGGCCGGAATCGCGGCACAAAAGCGGCGGAATGACATATATGCAACCTCCGCCGTGACGAGTTATCCCCGTCCAAGCTGTTTTGTAGGATTTTGCCGCGTGGCCAAATTTCACACTGATGCCGTATGCATGCAAGTCCTTGATTCATAAAGGGTTGGAAATCTGCCTGTTGAATGGGCATTTTGTTGGAACCCGCATCAGTACTGCGCTTCCGGCTTGTCAAGAGGCACTTGTCCACACAGTTATCCACATTTCTTGTGGATATTAAAATAAACGTCGTGGAATCAATGCCTTAGGTCATCAACTTGATCTCGGCTCTAGATTTTTCATGCAGCCAAGGTTTGCGTTGGCCCAGCAATCAGTTTCTTGCTGGATCAGTACGCCATGCATGGCGCATGTTTCAAGCCAGCAGAGCGCGCAAGCGGCGCAAGCCGTCGAGCGCGCCGGACGCGATGCCGACATCCCGGTCGGATGGCACTTCCGGTGCACGCGGATTGATGCGAATCAGGGGAGCATCCTGGCGTTCGCACATCCAGCGCACCGACGGCACGTCGACGCCGGCGCCGAGCTCGATCGCAGCCAGGCGCCGGGGCCGTGCACGCCACCTTGCCAATCGGGCATACTGTGCTTCGGTGCGGGTATCGATCCAGGCGCCGTCATTGAACATCAACACGTTCGGCCGCGCCAGGGCGCCGCAGCGGGGACAGGTGGGCAGTGGCGGGCGCATCAGGCAGGTGGCGGGATCGACGTCGGGAACGAGCGCGTCGGCCGGCCAGATCGCGTCGCTGCACGGGCGCGTGCATTGCAGGTGGTGCAGCGAACCGTGGCACTCGACGATGCCGGCGTCGTCGAAACCGGCGCGCTGGAACTGGCCGTCGACGTTGCTTGTGAAGACGAACGCGCCATGCGCCATGCGCGCGCCGATCTCGCGCAGGATGGAAAAGCCCTCATGAGGCACCGTGGCGCGGTACAGCGCCAGGCGGTGCCCGTAAAAGCCCCAGGCCAGGCCCGGGTGGGAGGCAAAGCTGCGCGGGTTGGCGATCTCGACGAAGCGGATACCGAGCCGGGCCAGTGGCGGATAGGCCTTCCAGAAGCCATGCCCGCCGCGAAAGTCCGGCAGGCCGGAATCGACGCCGATGCCGGCGCCGGCGCCGATGAAGAGGGCATCGGCGTCGCGCAGCACGGCGGCGGCATGGGCCAGGGCGGCGTCCGGGCCGCGATCCATCGTCATGCCGCCGCGCCGCCGTCGATGCGCCGCTTGGTCGCTTCCAGCATCGCCAGGAAACGCTCGGCCGCCAGCAGCGGCGGCCACGGTTCCCATGGGGTGCAATCGTAGAGCGCGGCCAGCGGGTCGCGCTCGAGCACGGCCGAGCGGATCTTGAGCGTGCTGCGCACTTCGTCGACTTTCCAGCCGACCACGTGCACCGCCTCGCTCGCGGCGGCCAGGCGGTCAGCACGCTTGTGCGCCGCGTGTTCGGCCGGGGTCCAGGCCGGCAAGCCGTAGCGCAGGAACACGACCTGCTCGAGGCGGCGGGTGAGGGCTGCGAAACCCTTGCCGAGGAAGGGCTTGATCGGCGACACCGCGTCGAAGCCGAGCAAGCCTTCCTCGGCGTCGTGCAGCAGTTCGCGCAGCTCGACGATCGGATCGAGCGGCGCCGGCGCCGCCGCGCGGCGCAGCAGCATCACCGCGATCGAATGCTGGGCCACCGACAGCGGCAGCGGCCAGGCCGAGTGTCCGCCCCAGCGGTAGGTGCGGGCCAGGCCGAGCGCGAGGTCGGCGTCGTCCCAGTCGAACGGAGTCGGATCGAGCAGGTCGAGTCGCTTGCCGGAGGGCATGCGGACCCAGGCGCGCAACTCGGGCGCCATTTAACGGTATGCGCTGGAAATCGTCATGCAGCGATTCTACACGCGGCCGCCGTCCAGCCGCACGCCTGGTCGCGCCGGGCTCCGCCGAATTGACATGGCCGAACATCGGCCGCGCGTGCACCGCTAGACTGGATGCGGATCGAGGCAGAGTTGCAATGAGGCGCTGCAATGAGGCGCTGCAATGAGGAGCTGCAATGAGGAGCTGCAATGAGCGACATTCCGAAACGGTTCGACTGTGACGTACTCGTGGTCGGCGGCGGCATCAACGGCGCTGGCATCGCGCGCGACGCCAGCGGACGCGGCCTGCGCGTGCTGTTGTGCGAACAGGACGACCTGGCCAGCCATACCTCGTCCGCATCCAGCAAGCTGATCCATGGCGGCTTGCGCTACCTCGAGCAGTACCAGTTCGGCCTGGTGCGCAAGGCGCTGGCCGAGCGCGAGATCCTGCTGCGCAGCGCGCCCCACATCACGCGCCCGCTGCGCTTCGTGATGCCGTATGCGCCGGCCGAACGCACGCGCGGCCAGCGCCCGGCCTGGATGCTGCGCGCCGGCCTGTTCCTGTACGACCACCTGGCGCGGCGTGATTTCCTGCCGGGCTCGAGCGCGCTCGACCTGGGAGCGGACCCGGCCGGGGCAGCGCTGCAGCCGCATTTCACGCGCGCCTTTGCCTATTCCGACGCGTGGGTCGACGATGCGCGCCTGGTGGTGCTGGCCGCGCTCGACGCGCGCGAACGCGGAGCCACCGTCCTCACGCGCACGCGCTGCGCGGGGGCCCGGCGCGAGGACGGGCGCTGGTCGGCCCGCCTGGCCGGCCCGGGCGGCGAGCGCCTGGTGCATGCGCGCTGCCTGGTCAACGCCGCCGGGCCCTGGGCCGCGCGCTTCCTGGGCGAGAGCAGCGCGCTGCCGCCCGAGCGCCGGCACGGGGGACTGCGCCTGGTGAAAGGCAGCCATATCGTGCTGCCGCGCCTGTTCGAGCACGCCCGGGCCTACATCCTGCAGCAGCCCGACGGGCGCATCGTGTTCGCGCTGCCGTTCGAGGGCGCATTCACGCTGGTCGGCACCACCGACGTCGAGTTCGTCGGCGAGCTCGGCCGCAATCGCCTGGCGATCGACCCTGCCGAGACCGCCTACCTGATCGATGCCGTCAATCGCTGCTTCGCGCGCCGCGTCGGACCGGACGACGTGGTGTGGAGCTATGCCGGCGTGCGTCCGCTGATCGGCGACGACGGCGCCGCGGATGCGTCCAGCGCATCCGGCGCCAGCCGCGACTACCGGCTCGCCACCGACAGCGTCGGCGCGCCGCTGCTGTCGGTGTTCGGCGGCAAGGTGACGACCTTCCGCAAGCTGGCTGAGGACGCGGTCGACTGGATCGCCTCGAAGCTGGGCCGGCCGGTCGCGGGCTGGACCGCGCAAGCCTGCCTGCCCGGCGGCGACGTCTACGGCAAGGCGCCGAGCGCGCGCGCCGTGCTCGAGTTCGACGCCTGGCTCAAGACGCGCCAGCACCAGTACGCCTGGCTGCCCCCTGGCTTGCTGGCGCGCTGGGCGCACGCCTACGGCACCCGGCTCGGCGCCATGCTGGCGCATTGCCGCGCGCCGGCCGATCTGGGCGAAGAGATCGTGCCGGGCTTGTTCGAGGTCGAAGCGGATTACCTGGTGCGCCAGGAATGGGCGCTCGAAGCCGAGGACATCCTGTGGCGGCGCAGCAAGCTGGGCCTGCACCTGGCGCCGGGCGCCGCATTGCGGCTCGATGCCTGGCTGGCCGCGCGCCGGGCCGGGCAACGGCGCGGCAGCGTGGCGGCATCCTGATCGCTCAGCGCGTCAGGTCGATGAGCTCGTCACCCGGCAGCGGCTCACATTCCACGCCGAGCGGCTCCCAGCCGCGGTGCACCACGATGCGCCTGGCGTCGTGGCACAGTTCGACCCGGCGCGCGGCGGGCGCACGGGCGCGCACGAAGGCTTCGAGCGTGGCCGGCACGCTGGTATGCAGGGCCAGCGCGTAGATATCATCGAGCGGGTGGTCGTCCAGGTGGACCAGCGGCACGAACTGGCCGGCGAACATCATCCAGTGCGAAGGTACCTCGACCGGAGCGGCGTCATAGCCCCGGGCACGCAGCCACGCCTGCGCCTGCGCGCGCGCGTCCGTATGCGCACGGGCGCGCAGGGCCCCCGCGCCGCCGGCGCCGGGGCCACCATCGGGAACAGGATCGATACCGCCCCAGGCGCCAGCCAGCAGCTCGGCCACCCACTGGTTGCAGTTCTGGTAGCGCGTGCCGAAGGCATACGCGTTGGCGCTGTAGCGCGCGGCCAGCAGCGACAGCGCCAGCCGGTCGTCGAGCGCGGCGCGCTGCAGCGGCGCCGCATCGGCCTCGGGCAGGAACAGCAGCGCCATGTGGCCGCGCGCGGGCGAATCGGCGCCCAGCACGAAGCCGGCCATGCCCTGGTCGAACAGGCGCGGGCGCGACTCGTCGCAGGCGTAATACAGCTGGCGCACGGCCCAGCGGCCGCCCGGGTTGCCTGCCAGCGCGATGCCGGCGTGCGAATACAGCAGCTTGAAGCGGCTCAGGTCCAGGCCCGAGCGCGCCACCAGTGCGACCGAAGCGCCTGAACGGTCGAGCTCGGCCTTGACGGCGCCGGCGAAGCGCAGCACGCGGTCCTGCTCGGCGGCGCTGATCTCCTTGCCGCGCTCGCACAGCACCGGCAGGCCGGCGTGCGCGTCGACGCAGGCGAAGACGGCGGCCAGGCCGAGCGCGCCCGCCAGCGAGCGCCGAAAAAACCGGTGGATGGGGTTCAGATCGCGACCTTGCGCGAGGTCAGCTCGCGATACCAGTCGTCCTGCAGCGCCAGGAAGAAAGGCTGGGCGGTGTCGGCGTAGGCGAACTCGTAGCCATACACGCGCTCGCTGACCTGGACGGTGTCGCCGGCCAGCACGCGCCGCGCGGCCAGGGCGCGGTCGGGCACGTCGAGCGTGAATTCGCGGCCGGGTTCGAGCGCTGCGCGCAGCACCATGCGGGTCGCGCCCGGCTTGTTCGGCGCCTGGGCCACCTGGATCACGCGGTAGGGGCCGGCGGCGACGCGGCGGTCGTTGTTGGAACTGTTGCTGGATGCGCCGATCGAATCGGAAATACTGCCCGAGGATGCCGAGCCGGCGCTGGACGCCGACGAGACGGCGCTGTCGGCATGGGCCGGTGGAATCGAAGCCAGGGCGCAGGCGCCGGCCAGCAGCGCCAGGCAGGCGGCGCGCGGGAAAAGGGAGACGGTCATGGAAGCCTTTGAAGGGTCGAGCTGCAGTCGAACTGCATGAAGCCAATGGTACAAGCGCGGCGCGCGGTTGAGAAGGACCTCCCGATTTTTGAAACGGATGCGTTTCGAATTTGCCGGAATTTTTGCGCCGTAACGACAAAACGACACGTTGTTCTGGACCGTTCCATCACACGATTGTCGTTATTGCAGCAGCCGGACGAGTCTCCGAGGTACCGGTTTGCGTGGACAAACAAGAGCAAGCGTGGGCGCCGTTGCAGCGCTCCACCGAGGCGCCGGCGTCTCCGGACGGCTTCGCGGGTCCTGGTTCAACACCAGGGCCGATCGAAGAGGGCAGTGCGCTGCCCGAGCCGCGCCCGTAGCGCTACGACGGCATCCGCACCATCGCGCTGACCGGCTGGGGCCAGCACGCCGACCGCATGCGCACCAGCGCCGGCGGCTTCGGCCGCCACCTGAACCCAGCCGGCCGACATGGGCATGCAGCAAGCCCTGCCGACCGGCCGGGAAGGCCGAGAATCAACCGCCGTTCTTGGCCAGCCAGGCGTCGATTTCCGGCAGGCGTGCGCCATTGACCTTGACGCGGTCCTTGATCGCGGCGATGGCCAGTTCGACGTCGCCGCGCGAGGTCGCGGCCAGGTTGGCGCCGGCGTAGGCATTCAACTTGTCGACCATGGCCGGATCCGACGAGCCGTTGGCAAGACGCGCGATGTAGCGGCTGCGCGAGCTGGCGTCGACGCGCTCGTTGATCTTGGACAGGTTGGCCAGCGCGAAGTCGAACGCCATGTCGGGATGCTCCCTGGCGACCTGCGAGATCATCGCGGCGCTGTTGGTCAGGCCCGGCTCGTCCGTCAGCGCCAGCTGCAGGGCGCGCTGCGCCAGCGCCTTGTCCTGCGGCGCGGCCAGCAGGCCGTACATCCGGTCACGCACCAGCGGATTTTTCTCGGCCTTTGCGCTGGCGTGCAGCTGGTCCCAGGTGGCGGCGTCGGCGTGGCTCGCGACCACCGCCAGCACCGCCTTGCGCAGCGCGGTCGGCACGGCGCTCGGGTCGCTGTTCATGGCGGCGTAGCGGCGGCGCGCTTCGGCGATGACGCCGGTGTCGCCCAGGTCGCCCAGCACATCGATCAGCTGCTCGCGCAGGTTGGCCACGCTCGAGTTCTCGCCGTCGCGCGCGCTCCAGCCGATCTGCGCCATCACCGGCGCCAGGCGGGAGATCGCGAAGGCGTCGAAGCGGCGCTGGCGTGCCGCGTCGCCCTTGTAGCGCTCGTGGATACCGGCCAGCTGGCCGGCGATGCTCGACCACAGCACCGGATCGGCGCTCAGCGGGGCGGCCTTGGCCAAGTCGAGCTGGTCGGTCGCCGGCTGCAGGCCCGCCCAGCCGAGCGAGCTGACGTCGGCCAGCAGGCCGATCTGGTCGATCGGGGCCAGGCTGGCGTAGTTCTGCGCCAGCTGGGCGAACTGCGCCGGCGCGTACAGCGTGCGGAAGTAGCCGGTCTGGCCGGCGTTGACGACCACCGCGCCGCAGCCGGGGATCGCGATCGATCCCTTGCCGCCGGAGACCAGGGCATTCGCGGTTTTACCGTTGCCGATCTGGGCGATCACCGGCACGCGCCAGGCCAGCGGCTTCTTGTCCGGCCGGTCGCGCGAGAACTCTTCCTGGGTCAGCGTGACGGTGGTGTTGCCGCCCTTGCACACCGGCTCGCCGACCTTGATGAGCGGGATGCCCGGCTGCAGCGTGAAGTCGTGCGCGATCGCCGTGACCGGCTTGCCGGCCGCCTTCTCGACCTGCTTCCACAAATCGTCCGAGACCGTGTTGCCATAGGCGTGGGCCTTCATGTACGCGCGCACGCCGTTGCGCCAGGCGTTCTCGCCGACGTACGCCTCCAGCATGCGGATGACCGACTCGCCTTTCGAATAGGTGATCTCGTCGAAGGCCTGGTTGGCCTGCTCGACGGTCTCGATGTGCTGCACCACCGGGTGGGTCGCCGCCACCGAGTCGCGCCGCATGGCGCCTTCGCGCACGCCGACCGCGTACAGCTTGGTGTTCCATTCCGGGTGCAGGCGCGCGGTGGTGCGGCTTTCCATCCACGAGGCGAAGCCTTCGTTGAGCCACAGGTCGTCCCACCAGCGCATCGTGACCAGGTCGCCGAACCACTGGTGCGCCATCTCGTGCGCGGCGGTCGAGAAGATGCCCTGGCGGTCGCGCTGGGTCGAGATCGCCGGGTCGAGCAGCAGGAAGTATTCGAAGGTGAAGATCGCGCCCCAGTTTTCCATCGCGCCGAAGAACTGGCTCTGGCCCGGACCGGCGATGTTGTCCAGCTTGGGGAGCGGGAACTTCACGCCGAAGTAGTCGTTGTAGTCGCGCAGGATGTCGGCGCCGGATTTCAGCGCGAAGTCGGCCTGGTTGACGGCGCCGCGGCGCGCGATCACGCCGATCTCGGTGCCTTCCGACTTGACGGTGGCGCGCTCGAAGTCGCCCATGCCGAAGAACAGCAGGTAGGTCGACATCTTGGGCGTGGCGGCGAAGCTGACGTGCTGGCGGCCGTCCGGCAGTGTTTCCGTCTTTGCGGCGGGCATGTTCGACACGGCCAGCTGGCCGGCCGGGGCGGTGACGTCGAGCGTGAAGGTGGCTTTGTAGGCCGGCTCGTCCCACGACGGGATCATGCGGCGCGCGTCCGAGTTCTCGAACTGGGTGAACAGCGCGCGCTTCTGCTTGCCGTCCTTGTCCGGGTAGTCGAGCGAGAACAGGCCGACGGCCTGGGTGCCGATCTTGCCGGTGTAATCCATCGCCAGGCGGTACATGCCGGGCTTGACCGGCTGCGCGAACGCGAAGGTCGCGGTCTGGTTGGCCGCGTCGACCGTGACCTTGGCCGCTTGCGCGCCTGCCGAACTGCCGCCCGCCGGCGTCAACGTGGCGTTGGCGAACTGCAGGTCGGCCGCGTTCAGCGTGATGCTGCTGGTGGCCTTGGTCACGTTGATCGTGATCGCGGCCTTGGCCGCGAAGCTGCCGGCGGTCGCGTCGGGCGTCAGCGAGATGTCGTAATGGCTCGGGATCACGCCGCGCGGCAGCTGGGTCGTGGCTTCCTGGGTCCTGGCGTCGGCGGCGCTGGCCGATGCGGCCGGTGCGGCCTGGACGTGGAGGGCGGGGAGCGCCGCGAGCGCGAGCGCGACGGCGGCGGAAAGCAGACTACGTTGCATGGGTTGCCTTGTCTTGTATGTACGTGGGTCGGTACGCGGAACTTGCGGCGGGTCGCGCAAGGCCAGCCTGAGAATCTACGGGCAAAACGGGATCCATGTCAATGCGGCAATGTGGCCGAGGCCGCCGCTTCGATCGGCCGCGATCGGCTATCATCGAGCGCGTCCTGTCCACACACCGCAAGCACGAGGAGACACCATGAAGCTCTACACCCGGCAGCGCGCGCCCAATCCGCGCCGCGTGCTCATGTTCATCGCCGAGAAAGGCATCGCAGGCATCGAGATGGTGGAGGTCGACCTGTCCAGGGGCGAGCACCGTGCGCCGGGCTTCGTGGGCCTCAATCCGATGGCCCAGGTGCCGCTGCTCGAACTCGACGATGGCCGCCAGCTGGCCGAATCGCGGGCGATCTGCACCTACCTGGAAGGCTTGCAGCCGCAGCCGAACCTGATGGGCGAGGGGTTCGAGGAGCGCGCCTTCATCGAGATGATGGACCGCCGCTGCGAGCTGCAGCTGACCTTGCGCATCGCCAACGCCGTTCGCCACACCCACCCTGGCCTGGCGGCGCTGGAGCAGCCGCAGTTCGCCGACTTCGGCGCGTCGCAGGGAGAAAAGATGAGGGAACCTGCGCGCTGGCTGGACGGCGTGCTGGCCAGTCAGCCTTACGTGGCCGGCGCACGCTTCACGATCGCCGACATCACGGCGTTCTGCGCGCTCGAGTTCGCGCGCGGCTTGATGAAATTCCAGCCGGGGCGGGAAGGGATGGAACACCTGCAGGCCTGGCGCGACCGGATCGCGGAAAGGCCGAGCGCGCAGGCGATGTGAAGTGAACTGGGCTCAGCCCACCCGCTTGTACCAAGGCCGATCCCCTTCGACCCCCTGGTACGACCCGGCGTGCGCGTCCGACACCGACAGCGGCCGGTCCAGGCACAGCACGCCGAAGCGCGCCAGGCTGTCGTGGAACAGGCGCAGCACGCGCTGGCGCAGCACCGGACCGAAGTCGGACAGCGCGTGGCAGCACAGGATGGCCTGGAACTCGTTGAACGAGGCGTCGGTCACCAGGCTGTACTGCGACCAGGTGATGCGCCGCCGCAGCTGCGCCTGCAGGCGCGCCATGCCGTCGCGCACCTCGAAGTAGGACAGCAGCGTGCCGGCGCCGCCGCTTTCGCGGTAGCGCGCCTCGGCCGCTTCCAGCTCGGCCAGCGGCAGCCAGGCGTCCTGGTTCTGCGCCACCAGCTCTTCGTTGGCGAGCGTGGCGTGGATGTCGAGCTTGCCCAGCACGCCTTCCTCGGCCAGCACGATGGCCAGCGTCCAGGCATCGCCCACGCCGGCGCATTCGGCGATCCAGACCCGCGGCAGCGGCCAGCCGCGCAGCGCCGGCGCCAGCACGCCGCGCAGGCGCGCCGCGAATTCGACGTTGTCGAACAGCGCCGAAGGCGCCACCGACAGCGCGCGCAACACACCGGCCGCCGCCTCGGCGTCGTGCAGCACCTTTTCCTGCAGGCCGGACAGGGTCGCGGCCCCGCGCGCCCGCATCACGCCCGCGAACTTGCTGCGCAGGGCGGGGCGGTCGTAGGCCCGGAAATCGTGGCCGAAACGCTGGAACAGCGCTTCGAGCAGCAGCTCGGTTTCCAGATCCTCGATCGCCAGCCCGGCCGCCAGGCCGGTCCAGGCGTTCATGCATTCACCTTTGACGTGCGCATCGATGCAGCCATCAATGCAGCCAGACGCGCATCATCGACAGCAGCTGCGCCACGTCGACCGGCTTGGTGATGTAGTCCGACGCGCCGGCGGCGATGCACTTGTCGCGGTCGCCCTTCATCGCTTTCGCGGTCAGGGTGATGATCGGCAGCGACTTGAACTTCGGGATGCGGCGGATCGCGCGCATCGTGTCGTAGCCGTCCATCTCCGGCATCATGATGTCCATCAGGACGATCTCGATGCCCGGATCCTTTTCCAGCACCTCGATGCCGTCGCGGCCGTTCTCGGCGAACAGCACTTGCATCTGCTGGCGCTCGAGCAGCGAGGACAGGGCAAAGATGTTGCGCAAATCGTCGTCGACGATCAGCACCTTGCGTCCGGCCAGGCCGCCGTCGAGGGCGTGGATCTCTTCCAGCATCTTGCGCTGCACTTCCGGCAGGCTGGCCTGCGAGCGGTGCAGGAACAGCGCCGTCTCGTCGAGCAGGCGCTCGGGCGAGCGTGCGTCCTTCACCACGATGGTCTTGGCGTAGCGCTTCAGTTTCGTGACTTCCTTGCGGCTCAATTCGGCCGCGGTGTAGATCACGATCGGCAGGTCGCGCACCGCCGGCAGCTTGCCGATCTGGTCGAGCAGGTCGAAGCCGGAGACGTCGGGCAGGGTCAGGTCCAGCACCATGCAGTCGAAGTGCTGGCCGGCCAGCGCGTCGAGCGCGGCGGCGCCGGTTTCGACCGTGACGATGCGCACGTCCGAGTCGCCGATCAGCGACACGATCGATTCGCGCTGGGCCATGTCGTCCTCGACCACCAGCAGCGAGCGCTTGCCGCCCATCAGGAACTTCTGGATGCGCTTGAATTCTTCCTGCAGCATGTCGCGGCTGACCGGCTTGTTGATGTACGAGATCGCACCCTGGCGCAGCGCGCGCTCGCGCTCGCGCAGGGCCGACATCACGTGCACCGGGATGTGGCGCGTGCTCGGGTCGCGTTTCAGGCGGTCCAGCACGGTCAGGCCGTCGATGTCCGGCAGGTCGATGTCGAGCAGGATCGCCGACGGCAGGTAGTCGCGCGCCAGCGACAGGGCCGAGTCGCCGCGATGCGTGACCACGCCCTTGAAGTTCTTTTCGCGCGCGAAGTCGAGCAGGGTCTTGGCGAAACGCTCGTCGTCCTCGACGATCAGCACCGACGGGTCGCCCGGCACGATCAGGCCGCGGTCGTCCAGCATGCTGGCGTATTCGACCACGCCGGTCGCCGGGTCCGGCACCGCGATCGCGGTGGTGGTGACCACGGTGTCGGCCTCGAGCTCGGACTCGAGCAGCGCGGTCGGCGCCGGCTGGGCGCTCGGCGCCGGCTGCGGCGCGGCCAGGCGCGCCGGTTGCGGCTGGCGGGTCTGCTCGTAGTTGATGAAGCCGGCGCGGTTGTACGGCAGGTACAGCGTGAAGGTCGAGCCGACGTTGATGGTCGATTCGACGCGGATCTCGCCGCCCAGCAGACGCGCCAGTTCGCGCGAGATCGACAGGCCCAGGCCGGTGCCGCCGTATTTGCGCGCGGTCGAGCCGTCGGCCTGCTGGAACGCCTCGAAGATCAGCTGCAGCTTGTCGGACGGGATGCCCACGCCGGTGTCCTGCACCGAGAACGCCAGCACGGCGTCCGCATGCAGCAGGTGCGGGTGGTCGGCGGTCCAGCCCGAGGTCACCAGGCTGATGGTCAGCGAGACCTGGCCGTGGCTGGTGAACTTGAACGCGTTCGACAGCAGGTTCTTCAAGACCTGCTGCAATCGCGTGGTGTCGGTCATCAGCGCGGTCGGCAGGTTGTCGGCCAGCTCGACGCCGAAGCCCAGGTGCTTCGCTTCGGCCATGTGACGGAAGGTGCGGTCGACGTAGTTGCGCAGGTTCGAGAAGCGGTACTCCGACACGTCCAGCGTGACGGTGCCCGACTCGATCTTGGACAGGTCGAGAATGTCGTTAATCAGGGTCAGCAGGTCGGAGCCGGAGCCGTGGATGGTCTTGGCGAACTCCACCTGCTTGTTCGACAGGTTGCCTTCCGGGTTGTCCGACAGCTGCTGCGCCAGGATCAGGAGCGAGTTCAAGGGTGTACGCAGTTCGTGCGACATATTCGCCAGGAACTCGGACTTGTACTTGGAGGACAGCGCCAGCTGGGTCGCTTTTTCTTCCAGCGCCAGCTTGGCCTGCTCCACCTCGCGGTTCTTGCGTTCCACCTCGATGTTCTGTTCGGACAGCAGGCGCGCCTTCTCGGCCAGTTCCTGGTTGGTCTGCTGCAGTTCCTGCGCCAGCGACTGCGACTGGGTCAGCAGCGATTCGGTACGGCTGTTCGCCTCGATCGTGTTCAAGACCACGCCGATCGATTCCATCAGCTGGTCGAGGAAGGACAGGTGGGTTTCGGTGAAGCGGTCGAGCGACGCGATCTCGATGACCGCCTTGACCTGCTGTTCGAACAGGATCGGCAGCACGACGATGTTGTTCGGCGGCGCCGCGCCCAGGCCCGAGGACACCGCGATGTAGTCGCGCGGGACGTCGGTCAGCCAGACGCGGGTCTTCTCCAGCGCGCACTGGCCCACCAGGCCTTCGCCCGGCAGGAACGAGGTCGGCAGCTTGCGCGAGGAGCGGTAGCCGTAGGAGGCGATCATGCGCAGGCGCGAATCGGCGCCTTCCGCATCCATCATGTAGAACACGCCGTGGTGCACCGAGACCAGCGGGGCCAGCTCGGACAGGATCAGCTTGGTCACGGCCTCGAGGTCGCGCTGGCCCTGCAGCAGTCGGGTGAAGCGCGCCAGGTTGGTCTTCAGCCAGTCCTGCTGCGCGTTCTTCTGCGTGGTCTCACGCAGGTTACGGATCATCTCGTTGATGTTGTCCTTCAGGTAGGACACCTCGCCGCGCGCTTCCACCTGGATCGAACGCGACAAGTCGCCGCGGGTCACCGCGGTCGCCACCTCGCCGATCGCGCGCATCTGGTTGGTCAGGTTCGCCGCCAGCTGGTTGACGTTCTCGGTCAAGTCCTTCCAGGTGCCGGCCACGCCGGACACGTTCGCCTGGCCGCCGAGTTTACCTTCGGTACCCACCTCGCGCGCCACGCGGGTCACCTCGGATGCGAAGGACGAGAGCTGGTCCACCATCACGTTGATGGTGTCTTTCAGTTCGAGGATCTCGCCCTTGACGTCCACGGTGATCTTTTTCGACAGGTCGCCGCGCGCCACCGCGGTCGTCACCGCCGCGATGTTACGCACCTGGCCGGTCAGGTTCGAGGCCATGAAGTTCACGTTGTCGGTCAGGTCCTTCCAGGTGCCGCCGACGCCCGGCACGTAGGCCTGGCCGCCCAGCTTGCCTTCGGTACCCACCTCGCGCGCCACACGGGTCACTTCGGACGCGAAGGACGAGAGCTGGTCCACCATCACGTTGATGGTGTTCTTCAGCTCGAGAATCTCGCCCTTGACGTCCACGGTGATCTTCTTGGACAGGTCGCCGCTCGCCACCGCGGTGGTCACTTCGGCGATATTACGCACCTGGCCGGTGAGGTTCGACGCCATGAAGTTCACGCCGTCGGTCAAGTCTTTCCAGGTACCGGCGACGCCCGGCACGTTCGCCTGGCCGCCCAGCTTGCCCTCGGTACCGACTTCGCGTGCCACGCGGGTCACCTCGGATGCGAACGAGTTCAGCTGGTCCACCATCACGTTGATGGTGTTCTTCAGCTCGAGAATCTCGCCCTTCACGTCCACGGTGATCTTCTTCGACAGGTCGCCGTTCGCCACCGCGGTGGTCACGTCCGCGATGTTACGCACCTGGCCGGTCAGGTTACCCGCCATCGAGTTCACCGAGTCGGTCAAGTCCTTCCAGGTACCCGCGACGCCCTTCACCTGCGCCTGGCCGCCCAGCTTGCCCTCGGTACCCACTTCGCGGGCGACGCGGGTCACCTCGGATGCGAACGAGGACAGCTGGTCCACCATCACGTTGATGGTGTTCTTCAGTTCTAGAATCTCGCCCTTCACGTCCACGGTGATCTTCTTGGACAGGTCGCCGTTCGCCACCGCGGTCGTCACCGCCGCGATGTTACGCACCTGGCCGGTCAGGTTCGAGGCCATGAAGTTCACGTTGTCGGTCAAGTCCTTCCAGGTACCGCCGACGCCCGGCACGTAAGCCTGGCCACCGAGCTTACCCTCGGTACCCACCTCGCGCGCCACGCGCGTCACTTCGGATGCGAAGGAACGCAGCTGGTCCACCATCACGTTGATGGTGTCCTTCAGCTGCAGGATCTCGCCGCGCACGTCCACCGTGATTTTCTTGGACAAGTCGCCGTTCGCCACCGCGGTGGTCACTTCCGCGATGTTACGCACCTGCGACGTCAGGTTACCCGCCATCGAGTTCACCGAGTCGGTCAGGTCCTTCCAGGTACCCGCGACGCCCGGCACGTAGGCCTGGCCGCCCAGCTTACCCTCGGTACCCACCTCGCGCGCCACGCGCGTCACCTCGGACGAGAACGAGGACAGCTGCTCCACCATGGTGTTCGCGGTCATCGCCGCGCGCAGGTACTGGCCCTTGAGCGGGTGGCCGTCGACTTCCAGCGCCATCGTCTGCGACAGGTCGCCTTTCGCCACCGCGCCGATCACGCGCGCCATCTCGGTGGTCGGACGCACCAGGTCGTCGATCAGCGTGTTGACCGAGCTGATGATGGTGCTCCAGCCGCCGCCCGTGCCCGGCACGACCGCGCGCTGGGTCAGGTGGCCTTCGCGGCCGACCACGCGCGACACCTCGGTCACCGCTTCGACCATCTTCTGCTTGGTCTCGATGATGTCGTTCAGGGTGTCGGCGATCTTGCCGGACACGCCAGTCCACTCGGATGGCATGCGTACGGAAAAGTCGCCTTTTTTCAGGGCCATCAGGGTGGACAGCAGGAGCTTGACATCCAGCTGTTCAGCCATGTCAGTCATGTTGTTCATTGACTTGGAGTCCTTGGAAATTAAATAGATGAGGAGGGCGCTGCGTCGGCCGCATGGCTGCCGTGAAGGAATTGCTGGCGAACGGTAAGGTAGTCACGTGCGGGGGATGATCTGGACGGACGCTTTTTGTTGATTGCTTGGTATTTTTTTGAGGCGCATGCGGCAAAGCCGCAAAGATACTCTTGTGCCGGTTCAAGTCAAGCATCGAGGCGCGTAATGCAACACGGGTGTTACCGCTGCATGCATAAACTTGCATATTTGCAATTTTGAACGGACAATCCGGGCGAGCATAACGAAAATCGACGGCGAGACGCGCACGATTGACGTTCGGCGGCAAAGGAGTTGTGTCGGCGCGACAACTATTCAAATGGTCCAGCGTAAGCATGGTGGATATTTTGATAATTTCTCGTGCTATTCGGTTACAACTCAACTAGCATAGTGGGTGTCATTACAACAACAGCGCGAGGCATACATGGCGACGACAGTCGAAGTGGGCGAGTTGCTGCAACAAGAGACAGCGTCCAGCTGGGGCGAAGCCTTGTTCGCGCTGGGACGCCAGCACGGTTTTGACAAAGTGTTGTTCGGCATGTCGGGCACGCGTCATTCGCGCCTGGACAATGCCTTTGTCCAGACCAACTATCCCCCGAAATGGCGCGAGCGCTACGACACCGAGCGCTTCGCCCACGTCGACCCGGTCGTCAGCCATTGCATGACGAGCACGCTGCCGCTGATCTGGCAGCCGGAATTGTTCCGCAGTGTTCCGCAGCGTGCGCTATATGATGAAGCCTGCAGCCATGGCGTGCGCGCCGGCGTGACCTTCCCGATGCACGGGCCGAACGGGGAGTTTGGCTTGCTGAACTTTGCGGTCGACCAGGAGCCCGATGCGCAGTTCTTGCGCACGGTCGCCGCGATCCTGCCGACACTGGCCTTGATCCGTGACTATGCCTTCGCTTCGGGCGTGCGATTCTGCCCGACGGCATCGACCGAGCCGGCCCCACGCCTGACCCCGCGCGAGCTGGAAGTGCTCAATTGGGTCATGGTAGGCAAGTCGTCGTGGGAAATTTCAAAAATTACCGGCTGTTCCGAGGCGACGGTGAACTTCCATATGGGAAATATCCGGCAGAAGTTCAACGTCAACACTCGGCAACAGGCGGTGGTGAGGGCGATTTCCCTCGGCCTGATCACTCCAGAAGATCACCATCGTTAAGCTTGCCGTTGACGTAAAGCTTCAACAGCAGCGCAACCGGCGCCGGGATCGCCAGGCCGGTCTCGAAGCGGCTGCCGCTCGACTGGGTGACGCCAAAGCGTCCCCAGAACTTTTCCTGGCTTTCGCGCTTGCTGATCCGGTATTTCTTCAGGTCGCTGACGGAGAGCGCCAGTGACGACACCTGCAGCTTGACCGCGTTCAGTGCGGGTTCTTGCAGGGTTGCTTCGGTAACGAAATCATTAGCCATCGCCGCTCCTCCGTAAAAAGATGTGTGGAAAACAAGTATTCCATGCATCATTCATTTAGACGCCTAGCAATACTGCTAGTTCCCGGAGGAATGATTGCACGCCGGTTAGGGAACCGCCGTGCATAGGCTATGTTTATTTGAGCTGCCTCAATAGAAAGGTGTATGTCAGGGCCCACATTTTCGCAGTTTGTTCGTTATTTGCCGCACCGGCATGACCCCCTTCTGTGTTTTCCCAATACAGCACGTCGTGGCCCTGGTCACGCATGCGCTGCGCCATCTTGCGTGCGTGACCGGGGTGGACACGGTCGTCGCGGGTCGAGGTGGTAAACAGCACGCGTGGGTAGCGGCCTTGGCTCGACACGTTCTGGTAGGGCGAGTAGCGCTCGATCGCTTCCCACTCCGCCGGGTCGTCGGGGTCGCCGTACTCGCCCATCCACGATGCGCCGGCCAGCAGCAGGTGGTAGCGCTGCATGTCCAGCAGCGGCACCTGGCACACGACCGCGTTGAACAATTCCGGCCGCTGTACCAGGACCGCGCCGACCAGCAGGCCGCCATTGCTGCCACCCATGATGCCGAGGTGGCGAGCGCTGGTGATGCGCCGGCGCACCAGGTCTTCGGCCACGGCGATGAAGTCGTCGAACGCCTTCTGGCGGTTTTCCTTGAGCGCCGCCTGGTGCCAGCGCGGGCCGAATTCGCCGCCGCCGCGGATGTTGGCCAGCACGTAGACGCCGCCCTGGTCCAGCCAGGCCTTGCCGGTCACGCCGCTGTAGAACGGCGTCAGCGAAACTTCGAAGCCGCCGTAGCCGTACAGCAGCGTCGGATTCGTGCCGTTGGGCTGCGCATCCCTGCGCATCACCACGAAATAGGGGACTTTGGTGCCGTCGGCGGACGCCGCTTCGTGCTGGTGCACCGCGTAGGGACCGGCGTCGAAAAAGCCCGGCATCGATTTGAGCAGCTCGCGCCGGTCGCTGCCCGCGTGCGCGAGGTAGAAACTGCTCGGCGTGAGGAAATCGGTGACGTTCAGGAAGTAGTGGTCGGACTCGAACTCGTCGACAGCGGAAACGTCGAGCGAACCGATGCCGGGCGCCTCGACCTCGCGCCGTTGCCAGGCGCCGTTTACATGCTGCAGCTCGACGATGCGGTTCTTGACCTTGTCGAGGATGGTCAGCAGGAGCATGCTGCGCGTGGCGGCGACGCCGTCCAGCGACGTGGTCGGCGAGGGCACGAACAGGAGTTCGAACGCGCGCTCGCCCGCCATGAAGCGCTCGAAATCCATCGCCAGCAGCGCACCCTGCGGGTAGGTATGCCCGCCGGCAGCGGCATCGACCTGCCAGTCCGAGCGCAGCTCGACGATCAATTGGTCGCGCACCGTGAAAGCGTTGGCATCCTCGGGCTTGTCGATCTTGACCAGCTCGCCCGCGGCGGTGCGCAGGAACATCTCGCTGCTGTAGAAGTCGATCTGGCGCTGCACGAACTGGCGCTCGAAGCCGGGCGTCGCATCCTGCCAGGCCGAGGCCGACAAATCGTCCGGTTCCACCTCGTACACGGTGACGGCGGCAGCCAGCGGCGCGCCGCGCCGCCACTGCTTGACGATGCGCGGATAGCCCGACGTGGTCATCGCGCCTTCGCCGAAATCGGTGGCCACGAAGATGCTGTCGTGGTCGATCCAGCCGACGCTCGACTTGGCTTCCGGCAGCGCGAAGCCGCCTTCCTCGGCCGGCACGAAGGCGCAGGTGGTGAGGTCGAACTCGCGCACCACGTGGGCGTCGCCGCCGCCGCGCGACAGCGAGACCAGGGCCCGGTCGCCGCGCGGCGGCAGTTTCTGGCTGCCGGCCCAGACCCAGTTCTCGTCTTCGCTTGCCGCCAGCGCGTCGAGGTCGAGCACGGTCTCCCAGCGCGGCTCGCTCCGGCGGAACTCGTCCAGCGTCGTGCGGCGCCACAGGCCGCGCGGGTGCTCGGCATCTTTCCAGAAGTTGTAATACCAGTCGCCGTGCATGGCGATGTAGGGGATGCGCTCCTTGGAATCGAGGATCGTCTTCAGTTCGGTCTTGAGCGGCGCGTAGTGCGCATCGGCCGTGAGTTCGGCCTCGGCCTCGCGGTTGCGGTCGCCGACCCAGCCGAGCGCGCGGGTCGAGTCGATGTCTTCCAGCCAGAGGTTCGGATCCTGTTGTTCTTGCATGCTGCTTCCTCGTGAATATGTGCCGCTACGATGTGATGAATGCGTGATGAATGCGTCATCTTAGCAACGATCCCGCGCGCGCCCGCGCCCGCATGCACCCGCGCGCGTGGAGCAGCCGCGAATTCATGCCGATTACTCAGCCATGTGCCTACCTTTTCGCTGCCGCCCGGTGTATCCTGCGCGAGTCTCCCCGGATGCGTCATCTCCTGTCATGCCTACCACCATCACCCCCGGTCTCCTCATCCTGCACGGCAACCAGATGGAGCTGCTGCGCGCCGCCGTGTTCGACTGGCTGCGCCAGCATCCGCTCGGGCCGCTCGAAGAGGAAATCGTGCTGGTGCAGTCCAACGGCGTGGCCGAGTGGCTCAAGATCGCACTGGCCGAAGACCTCGGCGTGTGCGCGGCCACGCGCGTGGCGCTGCCGGCGCGCTTCCAGTGGGAGGCCTACCGCGGCATGCTGGGGCCGGAACGGGTGCCCAAGCGTTCGCCGTTCGACAAGGACGCGTTGACCTGGCGCCTGATGCGCCTGCTGCCCGAACTGCTGCAGAAGGAAAAATTCGAGCCGCTGCGCCATTTCCTGCGCGACCCCGACCCCGAGCGGCGCCTGCAGCTGGCCGAGCGCCTGGCCGACCTGTACGACCAGTACCAGGTCTACCGCGCCGACTGGCTGACCGACTGGGCCGAAGGCCGCGACCAGCTGCGCCGGCCCAGCGGCGACCCGGTCGCGCTCACGCACGACCAGTGCTGGCAGGCCTGCCTGTGGCGCGAGATCCACGCCAGCCTGCCGCCGGAGCGGCGCTGGTCGGGCCGCGCCACGATCCACCAGCAGTTCATGGCCGCGGTCGAGGAAGACCGCAAGCCGGTGCTGCGCCTGCCGCGCCGCGTGATCCTGTTTGGCATGTCGACGCTGCCCTACCAGACCATCCAGGCGCTGGCCGGCCTGTCGCGCCATACGCAGGTGCTGCTGGCGGTGCCGAACCCGTGCCAGTTCTACTGGGGCGACATCATCGAAGGACGCGAGCTGCTCAAGGCGGCGTCCAAGCGTCACAAGCCGCGCGAGGGCAAGGAACTGGCCGACGTGCCGGTCGAGCAGCTGCACGCGCACAGCCATCCGCTGCTGGCGAGCTGGGGCCGCCAGGGGCGCGACTTCGTGCGCATGCTCGACGAATTCGACAACGGCGAAGGCGCGCAGTACGCCAACATGCGCGTCGACCTGTTCGACGAGGATCCCGGCGAAACGCTGCTCGGCCAGGTGCAGGCGGCGATCCGCGACTTGCAGCCGCTGTCCGAGCATCCGCATTTCGCGCCGCCGCAAGAGGACCGCTCGATCGAATTCCACATCGCCCACAGCGCCCAGCGCGAGGTCGAGGTGCTGCACGACCAGCTGCTGTCCTGGTTCGCAGAAGACACTGAAAACCCGCTTCGTCCTCGCGACGTGGTCGTGATGGTGCCCGACATCGACACCTTCTCGGCCGCCGTGCACGCGGTGTTCGACCAGCACCGGCGCAACGATGCGCGCTACATCCCGTTCGAGATCGGCGACGTCAAGGACCGCAGCGTCAACCCGCTGCTGGTGGCGTTCGAATGGCTGCTGCGCCTGCCGCAGCAGCGCTGCCGCCAGAGCGAGGTGCGCGACCTGCTCGACGTGCCTGCGCTGGCGCACCGCTTCGGCGTCGAGGAAAACGACCTGGCCATCCTCGGCCACTGGATCGAAGGCGCCAGCGTGCGCTGGGGCCTGGACGCGAAGCACCGCGAAGGCCTGGGCCTGGGCTCGGCCGGCGAACAGAACTCCTGGCTGTTCGGCATCCGGCGCATGTTGCTGGGCTATGCCAGCGGCGCCGGCAACAGCTTCGCGGGCATCGAGCCGTATGCCGAAGTCGGCGGGCTGGATGCGGCGCTGGCCGGTTCGCTGGCCGAGCTGGTCGAGGCGCTGCTGGCCTGGCGCGAACTGCTCGACGCGACGCTCACCCCGGTGGAGTGGGGCGAACGCGCGCGTGCGCTGGTGAGCCGCTTCTTCCGCGCGTCCGACGACGAAGACCGCATGATGCTCAACCAGCTGGAAGAGGCCTTGCAATGCTGGCTCGAGATCTGCGAGAACGCCTTGTTCGAGGAACCGGTGCCGCTCGCGGTGATGCGCGAAGCCTGGCTGGGCGAGCTCGACCAGCCGGCGCTGACCCAGCAGTTCGTCTCGGGCGGCGTGACCTTCTGCACGCTGATGCCGATGCGCGCCGTGCCGTTCCGCGTGGTGTGCCTGCTCGGCATGAACGACGGCGACTTCCCGCGCCGCAGCCAGCCGTCCGACTTCGACCTCCTGATGATGCCGGGCATGGGCCGTCCCGGCGATCGTTCGCGCCGCGACGACGACCGCTACCTGATGCTCGAAGCGCTGCTGGCCGCGCGTGACAAGCTGTACGTCAGCTGGGTCGGGCGCAACGTGCGCGACAACACCGAGCAACCGGCCTCGGTGCTGGTCTCGCAGCTGCGCGACTACCTGGCGGCGGGCTGGGACCTCGACCTGCAGGAGCGCACCACGGTACACGCGCTGCAGCCGTTCTCGCGCCGCTATTTCGAGGAGGGCGGTTTGCTGACCTATGCCGGCGAATGGCGCTCGGCCTATCGTGACGAAGGCGGCGAAGGCGGCGAAGGCGTCGAAGGCGATCCGGAAACCGCGCTGGACGCGGCCGCAGTCGAGGTGACCGACGACCTGCCGCCGTTCGAACTCGAGCTGGACGCCACCCTCAAGCTGGGCGAGCTGGCCTCGTTCCTGCGCCAGCCGGCGCGCTACTTCTTCCGGCGCCGCCTGGCGGTGCAGTTCAACGACCTCGAAGTGGTCGGCGAAGACGAAGAGCCGTTCGCGCTCGACGCGCTCGAGCGCTACCTGCTGGAAGACACGCTGCTCGACGACAGCGGCGCGCCCGAGCCGCGCCATGAAGTGCGGCGCGTGCTCAACGCGCGCGCCGAGCGCCTGACGCGCGAAGGCGTGCTGCCGATCGGCCTGATCGGCAAGCAGTGGCAGGAGCAGCTGGTCGACGACCTGGTGCCGGTGCGTTCGAGCTGGCTGGAGCTGGGCGCGCGCTTTCCGGACAGTGCGCCCAAGCTGGCGGTCAGCCTCGATCTGGCCGGCGTCGCGCTGGAAGACTGGATCGACCGCCTGCGCAGCAACGCCGTCGAAACCGTGTGGCTGGTGCAGATCTCCTCGCGCGTGCTGGACCGCAAGGGCGCGCCGCGCGGCGACAAGCTGATCGCGCCCTGGCTGCGCCAGCTGGCGGCGGCCGCGATGGGCGTGCCGGTGACCGGCTACCTGGTGGCGCGCGACGCCACGGTCGAGATGGCGCCGTTGCCGCAGGAAGCCGCGCTGTACGGGCTGCGCCAGCTGGTCAAGCTGTGGAAGGCCAACCTCGACCAACCGCTGCCGGTGGCCTGCAAGACCGCGCTGGCGCACCTGGCCGGCAACGACGCGCGCGAGATCTACGACGGCGGCTTCGAGTTGCGCGGCGAAGTCGAGAGCGACGCCTGCCTGGCGCGCTTGTGGCCCGAGTTCTCGGCGCTGCGCGCATCGGGCGGCTGGCCGGCGGTGGCCGAGCAGTTGTACGGCCCGCTGGCTGCCTGGCTGAAGGAAGGCGTGACGGTCACCCAGCACGGCGACCCCTCCAAAGCCGGATTCGGCCCGGACCTGGGGGCGGCGGCATGAGCCAGCTGCTCGACGCGCTGCACTTTCCGCTGCACGGCTCGCGCCTGATCGAGGCCAGCGCCGGCACCGGCAAGACCTGGACCATCGCCGCGCTCTACCTGCGCCTGGTGCTGGGGCATGGCGGCGCGACCGGGGACGGCGCGCCGTCCGGTTTCGTACGCCCGCTGCTGCCGCCGGAAATCCTGGTGATGACCTTCACGCGCGCGGCCACGCGCGAGCTGTCCAACCGCGTGCGCGAGCGCCTGGTCGAAGCGGCCGCCTACTTCCGCGGCGAAACGTACGAGGCGGATCCGTATCTCGAGTCGCTGGCCGAGAGCTACGACACCGAGGAAGCGCGCCTGGTCGCCGCCTACCGCCTGGTGCTGGCCGCCGAGACGATGGACGAAGCGGCCATCTTCACCATCGACGCCTGGTGCCAGCGCATGCTGCGCGAGCACGCCTTCGATTCCGGCAGCCTGTTCGACGAGGAACTGGTCAGCGACGAGCGCGCGCTGTTCGAGGATGCCGCCCACGATTACTGGCGCCAGCAGGTCTATCCACTCAATGGCCATGCACTCAAGATCCTGCTGAACAGCTTCGCCGACGTCGACGCCCTGAAGCGCGCCGTGCGCGAGCTGGTGCAACGCGCCGAGCGCCTCGGCGCCGACGGCGATGGGCCCCTGGCCGCGCTGATCGCCAGGGTCGAGCGTGCGCAGCAGGCGCAGCTGGCGGCATTGAAAGACGGCTGGCATGCGCGCGCGGACGCGATGGAAGCCTGGATCGCGGCCCAGCGCGAGCGCCACGCCAAGCCGTTCAACGGTGTCAAGATGAAGCCGGAGTCGCTGGCCAGATGGTTCGACGCCTTGCGCGCCTGGGCCAACGAACCGTCGCTGCACCTGCCGGACCTGAACGACACCGCCTGGAAGCGCCTGACGCCCGAGGGCATCGAGGATGCGTTCAGCAAGGACTTCAGCGCGCAGGTGCCCGACGCCTTCGAGCACACGCGCGCCCTGAAGGCGGGCCTGGACGCGATCGAACCGCTGGCGCACGCGCTGCTGCGCCACGCCGCCAGCCATATCGCGCGGCGCATGGCCGAGCTCAAGCGCCGCAACCGCCAGTTCGGTTTCGCCGACATGCTGGTGCGCCTGAAGAACGCGCTCGAAGGCGACAACGGGCCGGCGCTGCGCCAGCGCATCCTCGATCAGTATCCGGTCGCGATGGTCGACGAATTCCAGGATACCTCGCCCGACCAGTACCGGATCTTCGACCTGCTGTACCGGGTGGCCGACAACGATGCCGGGCATGGCCTGTTCCTGATCGGCGACCCCAAGCAATCGATCTACGGCTTTCGCGGCGCCGACATCCACAGCTATCTGTCGGCCCGTCGCGCGACCGCGGGCAGACACTACCAGCTCGGCACCAATTACCGCTCGACGCATGCGGTGGTCGAAGCCGTGAACCGCCTGTTCAGCTACGCCGAGGGCGATGGCGCCCATCCCGGCTACGCGGCCGGCGCCTTCCGCTTCCGCCGCGGCGAGGAGAATCCGCTGCCGTTCGACGCGGTCGATGCGGCCGGGCGCAAGGAGCAGCTCATCGGCGTCGAGGGGCCGTTCCAGGCGCTGGCCGTGTGCTCGACCCCGCGCGAGGACATGCGCCTCGAGGACTACCGCGAGTTCTTCGCGCACCACTGCGCCGAGCACATCGTGCGCCTGCTGAACGACCCGCAGGTCGGCTTTCGCCATCCGGATGGCGGCTTCACGCGCTTGAAACCGGCCGATATCGCGATCCTGGTACGCGACCGCAAGGAAGCGTGGGCGATCCGGCGCGCGCTGGTGCAAAGAAAGGTCGCCAGCGTCTACCTGTCCGACCAGGACTCGGTGGTCGAGAGCCTTGAGGCCCAGGATGTCCTGCGCTGGCTGCAGGCGGTCGCCAATCCGCTCGACGGCGGCCTGGCGCGCGCCGCCTTCGCGACCGCGACCTGCGCGCTGCCGCTCGCGGAGCTGGCGCGCTTGGCGGGCGACGAGCTGGAATGGGAGCGCCGCGTCGAGCAGCTCAAGGCGCTGCACGCGGTGTGGCAGCGCCAGGGCGTGCTGGCGATGCTGCGCCGCTTCATCCACGAATTGCAGCTGCCGTCCAAGCTGCTGGCCGCCGCCGGCGGCGAGCGCCGGCTCACCAACCTGCTGCACCTGGCCGAGCTGCTGCAGGAGGCCAGCCGCGAACTGGACGGCGAGCAGGCGCTGATCCGCTGGTTCGCCGAGCAGGTCGAGGGCATGGGCGAAGGCCGAGGGGATGACAACAGCGAGCGCGTGCTGCGCCTGGAATCGGACGCCGAGCTGGTGAAAGTCGTCACCGTGCACAAGTCGAAAGGCCTGGAGTACCCGCTGGTGTTCCTGCCGTTCGCCGTCACCGCGCGCAAGACCGACAAGCGCAACCGGGCCTTCTTCGAGTACGTCGGCGACGATGGCTCGCGCCACATCGACCTGGCGTTGACCGAAGACGCGCAGGCCGCGGTCGACCGCGCGCGTATCGAGGAAGACCTGCGCCTGCTGTACGTGGCGCTGACGCGCGCGCGCCACTTCCTGTGGCTGGGCGTGGCCGCGGTGGCTGCGCGCAAGAAGGGCGAGAACATGCTGCACGAGTCGGCGCTGGGCTACCTGCTCACCGGCGGCCAGCCGCTGCCGGCGGCCTTCATGCAGGAGCGCTGGGAACAGCTGCGCGGCAGCCTGGACGCGATCGAGCTGCACACGCTCGAGGAACCCGAGGGCAGGACGATGCTGCGGCGCGAAGACGTGCGTCCCGAGCTGGTCGAGGCGCCGCAGTTCGACGGCCAGTTCGAGCGCAACTGGGCGGTCGGCTCGTTCACCTCGCTGACCCGGCACACGATGGCGCCGCCCACGCGCGCCCAGGACGAGAACCTGCTCGAGGAGGAGGAACCCGGCACGGTCGAGGACAAGCGGGCCGAGGACGCGCCCTGGCACCGCTTCCCGCGCGGCTCCACGCCCGGCAACTTCATGCACGAGCAGCTCGAGTGGATGGCGCAGGAAGGTTTCGACAACATCGACGACGAGCTTTGGCAGGCGCGCCTGGCCCAGCGCATCGGGCGCGCCGGCTGGGGCAACCGCCTGGACGACGCGCTGGCCTGGCTGCGCATGCTGGTCACGACGGAGTTGCCGCCGGTCGGCTGCTCGCTGGCCGAGGTCGCGCAGGGCGGGGCGCTGCTGCCCGAGATGGAATTCTGGTTCCCCAGCCGCCGGCTCGACGTCGGCGCCCTCGACCGGCTGTGCCGCCAGCATTTGCTGGGCAAGACGGCGCGTCCGATTTTGCCGGAGCGCCAGCTGCACGGCATGCTGAAAGGCTTTACCGACCTGGTGTTCGAGTGCCACGGACGCTACTGGGTGCTCGACTACAAATCGAATGCGCTCGGTCCCGGCGACGCCGCCTACACCAGGACCGCGATGGCGCACGGCATGGCCGCGCACCGCTACGACATCCAGGGTGCGATCTACCTGCTGGCGCTGCATCGCCTGCTGCGCGCGCGCCTGGGCGAACGTTATCGACCGGAAGAACAGCTGGGCGGCGCGGTATTCCTGTTCCTGCGCGGGATCGCCAATCCGGCCACGCGCGGCTGCTACCTGATCGAACCGGAACCGGCCCTGCTGGCGGGCATGGACCGCCTGCTCGGCGACGGAGAATCGCGATGAACGCGCCATCGATGTACCACCCGGACGAGAGCCAGGCCGCGTTCTGGATGGAGGTCGAACGCCTGACCGAGGCCGGCGAGCTGCGCCGCCTGTCCGGCGCCTTCGCGCGCTTCATCGCCACGCTCGGCCCGGCGGCGGGCAGCGTTGGCATGCCCTTGCTGCTGGCTGCGCTGGTGCTGTCCGAACTCGAAGGGCGGGGCCACAGCTGCCTGCTGCTGTCCGACCTGGCCGGCGACGCCAACGCGCTGCTGAACTGGATGGATGATGACTGGAAGGCCCTGGCCAGGAGCGCCAAGCCCCTGCCGCGCAGCCTCAAGGGCTGGCTCGAGAAACTGGGCGCCTGCGAGCAGGTCTGGCAGGTCGGCCAGCTCGACTACGACCAGCCGCTGGTGCTGGACGGCGACCGCCTCTACCTGCGCCGCTACTGGCGCGACGAGACCCTGATCGCCGGCTCGGTGCGCGCGCGCGCGCTCGAGCGGCGCGACGTGGACACGCCCGCCGTGCGCCGCTGGCTCGACCTGCTGTTCTCATCCCCGGCGCAATCGGACCTGGCCGGCGCCGCGGCGCAGCCCGACTGGCAGAAGCTGGCCTGCGCGGTGGCGCTGCGCGGGGCGCTGGCGATCATCACCGGCGGCCCCGGCACCGGCAAGACCTACACGGTGGCGCGCCTGCTGGCGCTGCTGTTCGCCACCGCGCAAGACCCGGCGCGCCAGCGCGTGGCCCTGGCCGCGCCGACCGGCAAGGCCGCGGCGCGCCTGAAGCAGTCGATCGACAAGGCCTTGAGCGAGCTGGCCGAGCGCGTCGGCGATGCCTTGCCGCTGCGCGAACTGACCGGCCGCATGGGCGCGGCGCGCACGCTGCACAGTCTGCTGGGCGCGCGCCCCGACACGCGCAGCTTCGCCTACCACCGCGGCAATCCGCTCGAGGTCGACGTGCTGATCGTCGACGAAGCCTCGATGGTCCACCTGGAGATGATGGCTTCGCTGCTGGACGCCTTGCCGCCCACTGCGACGCTGATCCTGCTCGGCGACAAGGACCAGCTGGCCTCGGTCGAAGCCGGCGCCGTGCTGGGCGACCTGTGCCACAGCGCCCAGGCCGGCAACTACGATGCCGAGACGCTCGACTACATCCGCGCCGCCAGCGGCGAGATCGTCCCGCCCGAGTACCTGGGCGAGGGCGGCCCGCTGGCCCAGCAGACCGTGATGCTGCGCCACAGCCGGCGCTTCGGCGGCCCGATCGGGCGTCTGGCGCTGGCGGTGAACGCCGGCGACGTCGACGCGGCGGTGGCGGTTCTGCGCGAGGGCGCATCGCATCGCGACAATGCGCCAGACAATGCCGCCGTGCGCTGGATCGAGCATGCCCAGCCCGCCCAGCTGCTGGCGCTGGCCGTCGAAGGCTACCGCCCCTACCTGGAACTGCTGCGCGCCGGAGCGCTTGGGCAGGCGCACGAGGACTGGGTGTGCCGGGTGCTGCGCGAGTTCGAGGCCTTCCGCATCCTGTGCGCCCTGCGCGAGGGCGAGTGGGGCGTTCAAGGCTTGAACGGCGCGATCGAAGGGCGGCTGGAAAACGCCGGCCTGGTGCTGGGAAGCGGCGAATGGTACGTCGGCCGCCCGGTCATGGTCACGCGCAACGACTACGCCACCGGCGTCTACAACGGCGACATCGGCTTGACGCTGCCCGACCCGGCGCGCCCGGGCTCGCTGCGCGTCTGGTTCCTGGAGGGCGACAAGGTCCGCAGTGTCCTGGCCACGCGCCTGCGCCATGTCGAGACCGCCTACGCGATGACGGTGCACAAATCGCAGGGTTCGGAATTCGCGCACACGGTGCTGGCGCTGCCGAAAGAAGGCGGCGCGGTGCTGGCGCGCGAGCTGGTCTACACCGGCATCACGCGCGCCAGCCGGCGCTTCACCCTCACGACGCCGGCCCCGGCCGTGCTCGGCGAGGCGATCCTGAGCCGCACGCACCGGGCCAGCGGCTTGCGCGGGATGATCGAGCGCTAGCACCAATGAATTGGGCAATTTGAGCAACACAATTCACAAAATTGCTTGAAATCAACCAGAGTGAGCGTAAAATGACGAATCTGACGGGGAGGGCTGGTCTGGACTTCCTGCGATTCTGTTTATATATTGGCGCGCGCAGCGCACTCGCTCATGATGGACATCGATGAACTCCTGTCCGCGGAAAACGCGGCAATGCTTGGCAGGCAGCTGTTCGAGAACAGCCCCGACTGCATGAAACTGCTCGACGCGCACGGCTGCATCGTCGCAATCAATCCCAGCGGGCGCTTCAGCATGGAGATCGAGGATCCGGACGCCTTGCAAGGCCAGGCCTGGCGCGCGCTGTTTCCGAACGAGTATGGTCCCGCCGTCGATGCGGCGCTCGATGCGGCCCGGCGCGGCGAGACCGTGCGCTTCAGCGCCATGTGCCCGACGCTCGGCGGCGTGCCGAAGTGGTGGCGTATCGTGCTCAGCGGGCTACGCGGGCCGGACGGCGCGCTCGAGCGCCTGGTCGCCGTATCGCACGACGTCACCGAGGCCCATCACGCGCGCCGCAAGATCGAGCGCAGCGAAGCGCGTTTCCGCTCGCTGGTCACGGCCGCCAGCGCGATGGTCTGGCACTGCTCGGCGGCGGGCGAGTTCGAAACCGAACAGCCCGGATGGGAAGCCTTCACCGGCCAGCGGTTCGAGGCGTATCGCGGCTTTGGCTGGCTCGATGCGGTCCATCCCGACGACCGCGCCGCCACCGTCACGGGCTGGCGCCAGGTGCTGGCCAGCTGCCAGACCGTACAGCACGAGCACCGGCTGCGCCGCGCCGACGGGCGATACCGTCACATGTGCGTGCGCGCGGTGCCGATCTTCGAGGACGACGGCAGTGTCGCCGAGTGGGTCGGCGTGCATATCGACATTACCGAGCGCGTGCTCGCGCGCATCGAGCTGCACGAGAGCCGCGAGCGCTTCCAGAAGATCGTCAGCCAGGCCGCCACCGGCGTGGTCGAGATGGACATCGACGGCCGCGTCACGCTGGTCAACAAGCGTTTCTGCCAGATGCTGGGCTACGACGAGGCCGAGCTGGTCGGCAACAGCATCCTGGACGTGACCGCGCCCGATTCGGTCGAGAAGACCCTGGCGACGGTGCGCAGGACGATCGCCCTTGGCGAAGGCCAGGTCATCGACAAGCATTACCGGCGCCGCGATGGCACGCTGATGTCCGCCACCTCGAGCGTCAACGCGCTGCGCAATGCCGCCGGCGAGTGCCATGGCCTGGTCGCGATCGTGCTCGACACCACCGCCAGCAAGCGCGACGCCGAGGCGCTGCGCGCCAGCGAGGAACGCTACCGCACGCTGTTCGATTCGATGGACCAGGCGTTCTGCCTGATCGAGCTGGAGTTCGATGCGGAAGGCCGGGCGTGCGATTGGGTGTACCTGCAGACCAACTCGGCGTTTGCCGAGCATACCGGCTTGCCGGATGCGGTAGGCCGGCGCCGCTCGGACATGCTGCCGGACGGCGACCGCTCGTGGCTCGAAGTCATGGGCGCTGTGGTGCGCGACGGGGGCGACCACCGCGTCGAGCACGTGTCGCAGGCGCTGGGACGCTGGTACGACATGTACCTGACGCGGGTCGGCGGTCCCGGCAGCCGCAAGGTGGCGGCGCTGTTTCGCGACATTACCGAGCGCCGCACCGCCGAGGACAAGCTGCGCAGCTTCGCCGACGACCTGGCCCAGGCCGACCGCCGCAAGACCGACTTCTTGGCGACGCTGGCGCACGAGCTGCGCAATCCCCTGGCGCCGATCCGCAGCGGCCTGGGCGTGATGCGCCTGAACCGCGACGAGTCGCCGGCCATGGCGCGCGTGCGTGAGATGATGGAGCGCCAGGTGACGCACATGGTGCACCTGATCGACGACCTGCTCGACGTCGCGCGCATCAGCGGCGGCAAGCTGAACCTGCGCAAGACCCGGGTGGCGCTGTCGGACGTGCTGCGCAACGCGGTCGAGACCAGCCTGCCGCTGATCGAGGCCGGACGTCACGCGCTGGACATCGACGTGCCGTCCGAGGAATTGTTCGTCGATGCCGACCCGACCCGCATCGCCCAGGTCGTGGCCAACCTGCTCAACAACGCCGCCAAGTACACGCCGGCCGGCGGGCGCATCGCGCTGTCGCTGCGGCGCGTCGACAGCCTGGCGCTGATCGAGGTCCTCGACACCGGCATCGGCATCCCGGCCGCCGCGCTGGGCGGCCTGTTCGACATGTTCAGCCAGGTCGGCAGCGAGATCGACCGCTCGCAGGGCGGCCTGGGCATCGGGCTGTCGCTGGTGCGCCAGCTGGTACAGATGCACGGCGGCAGCGTGGCGGCGGCCAGCGCCGGCGCGAGGCAGGGCAGCCGCTTCACGGTGCGGCTGCCGCTGGCCGGCGCGAGCGCACCCGGCGCGCCGCTGTCAGGTTCAGCGGGCACTCCGGCTGTCGTCCCGGCGCCGGCGCCCGGTGGCCTGTGCATCCTGGTCGTCGACGACAACGTCGACGCCGCGGTCACGCTGGCCATGATCCTCGAGATGGATGGCCACGGGGCGCGCGTGGCGCACAGCGGCGGCGAAGCGCTCGGCCTGGTGCGCGAGCTGCAGCCGGACGTGGTGTTCCTCGACATCGGCATGCCCGGCATGGACGGTTACCAGACCGCCGAGGCGATCCGCAAACTGCCCGCCGTGCGCCAGCCCTGCCTGGTGGCGCTGACCGGCTGGGGCGCCGAGCACGACCGGATGCGTTCTGCCGGCGCCGGCTTCGACCACCACCTGACCAAGCCGGCCGATCTGGGCGCGCTGCAGGACCTGCTCGCGCGCGTCGCGGGCGCGCAGGCGCACGCGCGCGCCTGAAGCGCAGCAGCTCGCCCCGTTCCGCGGGCATGAAAAAAGGCCGGACGGGGAAACCCGTGCCGGCCTTTTGACTATCCGCTTGAAGCGATCGGATCAGTGATGGCGGTGATGGCGCGTCAGCACCACGTGGCGCGCATGGGTGCGCACGTGGCCGTTCGAGGCGTGGGCGCGCTCGCCGACGGATGCGCGGATGCGCGGGGCCGCCGCGGCCGAGGCACGCACGCGCGGGGCGACCGCGGCGCTGGTCGACATCGGGGTCGCGTCGCCCAGCACGTGGCGGCGGATGTTGAGCGCATCCAGCACGCGCACCGACGAGGCGCCGGCGTTGAGCAGCACCATGGTCGCGTTCTTGCCGGCCGCTTTCACGCGCATGATCAGGCAGCGCCCGGCTTCCTGGGTGTAGCCGGTCTTGGACAGGCCGATCTCCCAGCCCTTGGCGCCGACCAGGCGGTTGGTATTGTGGTACTCGACTTCGTGGCCCTTGATGTTGATCAAGTCCTTGCGCGAGGTCGTGATGCGCGTGATTTCCGGATACTGCGACGCGGCGGTTGCCATCTTGACCAGGTCGGCGGCGGTCGAACGGTTCTGCGGGTTCAGGCCGGTCGGCTCCTCGATCACGGTCTGGTTCATGCCCAGCGCCACGATCTTGCGCTTGACCGCGCCCTTGAAGGCTTCGATGCCGCCCGGGTAGGTGCGCGCCAGCGCGGCGGCGGCGCGGTTGTCCGAGGACATCAGGGCCAGCTGCAGCACGTCGCGGCGCGGAATGTTGGCGCCCACCGGCACGCGCGAGCTGCTGTGCTTGAGCATGTCGACGTCCTGCTTTTCGATTTCGATCGGCTCGTTCATGTCCTGGTGCGCGTCCAGCACGACCATCGCCGTCATCAGCTTGGTCAGGGAAGCGATCGGCATCAATTGAGCGGAGTTCTTTTCGAACAAGACCTTGCCGGTCTGGTCTTCGACGACCAGCACCGATTGCGAACCAAAAGGAACAGCCAGGGCGGCCGCGCTGGAAACAGTCATCAGCACGGCTGCAAGAAATTTCTTGATCATGGGTTTTATATGGGTACGGTTAATGGTCGGGCGCCGAATGGCGGCGGAGCATCAAAACGTGGGGGACGATCGCGTCAGGCGATATGGCCACTTTTCCATTGGCCGCGCATCCTGATTGACATATATCAATGTCTTTCGAGAAAAATCGAAACCAACGGCAAGATTCTACAAGAAAAAAAGGCCACGCGTTGACGCAAGGCCTTATTTATGAACGGAAATTTAGAAAAACTTAAGGTGAAATCTCAAAAAAGTCACTCAACTTCAATACTGCTGAGTATTCACCTGTATGCCTATACAGCATTTATGCGCCGCTTATTTTGATTGGTAAATCTTGTCGAATTCGCCGCCATCGTCGAAATGGCGTTTCTGGGCGGCACGCCATCCGCCGAAGACGTCGTCGACACTGAACAGCTGAATCGGCTTGTAATTGCTGGAAAATTGTTTCATGACTTGCTCATTACGCACGCGCAAAAAGTGTTTCGCACCGATCGTCTGGCCGACTGGCGAATACAGGAAGTTCAGGTAAGCCGTGGCTTGCTTACGCACGCCCTTGCGGTCGACCACCTTGTCGACCACCGCCACCGGGTTCTCGGCCAGTACCGAGATCTTCGGATAGACGACTTCGAAGTTGTCGCCGAATTCGGCGCGCACCAGGTTGACCTCGTTCTCGAAGGTCACCAGGCAATCGCCGATCTGGCGCGTGGTGAAGGTGGTGGTGGCGGCGCGCCCGCCGGTGTCGAGCACCGGCACGTTCTTGAAGATGCGGGCGACCAGGTTGCGCGCCTGTGCTTCGTTGCCGCCGGTCTTGATGACCGAACCCCAGGCGGCCAGGTAGGTATAGCGGCCGTTGCCGGCGGTTTTGGGGTTCGGGATCACGACTTGCACGCCCGGTTTGGCGAGGTCGGCCCAGTCGTGGATGGCTTTCGGGTTGCCCTTGCGTACGAGAAACACCATGGTCGAGTAATACGGTGCCGCATTGCTCGGGAACTTTTTAGCCCAGTCCTTGGCGACCAGGCCGCGGTCGGCCAGCATGTCGATGTCGTTGGCCTGGTTCATCGTCACGACCGAGGCGTCCAGGCCGTCGGCGACGGCGCGCGCCTGCTTGCTGGAGCCGCCGTGCGATTGCTTGATGACGACGTCTTCGCCGGTGGTCTTCTTCCAGTCGGCGATGAAGGCTGGATTGATGTCTTTGTACAACTCGCGCGCGACGTCGTAGGAAACGTTGAGCAGTTCGGCCGGAGCGGCAAACGCGGGCAGCACGGGTAACACCGCGCCGCCGAGCGCCAGCGCCAACAGGCCGCGGCGCACGAAGGAGGGCAGGGAATTGTTCATGTTTTTGTTCCTGTAAATAGTTGAGTGGCCAAGCAGCCGGGCGAAATCCATGGCATCATCAGTGAACCGATGCCAGAATAAAAGTACATTTTAATCATATGTTTAGATGCTTCCCGGGCTTCCGGCAAGCGTCGCGCCAGCGCTCCGAACATGGCGTCTAGGCGATTGCGCCAAGGAACCGATGTTTGCGTCACCACATGAAGCAGAACTGTTCGCTTTGGGTTATAGTCCGGCCTGCTGCATCACCGTCATATAGTTGAAATACATGGGATTTGAAATTCGCCAGGCAACACCGGACGACGCGCCAGCGGCTTGCTCCCTGCTGCGCCGTTCGATCGAACACGGGTGCGCGGCCGACCACGCCGAGCGTCCGGAAATCCTGCAAACCTGGCTCGGCAACAAGACGCCGCAGAACGTGGCGAGCTGGTTCGGTTCGCCCACCAATCACGCGGTCGTCGCGCAAGCCCAGGTCCATGGCGTGATCGAGCTGATCGGCCTGGCGCTGGTCAACCAGGCCGGCCGCCTGGCCTTGTGCTACGTCGACCCGGCCTGGCTGCGCCATGGCGTGGGCAGCGCGCTGCTGGACGCGATCGAAACCCAGGCGCGCGCCTGGAACATCAGCAAGCTGCACATGCACAGTCCAGCCTCGGCCAGCCCGTTCTTCGAGCGTCTCGGCTACGTCAACTCGGGCAAGGACCGCGCCTGTTTCGGCCTGGAATGCGATTTCCTGTGGAAACCCGTCGACGCCACCGCACCGCCGGCGCGCAGGCGCTTCTGCAACTGCAGTCAATAAGGCGATTACAGTGCGTTTGTTGCGTGAAACATTACGTAACATGAACGCTTCTTTTGTGCGGGCCATCCTTGCGATATAGTATGCCGCTTGCAACGATGAGTTCGATATGGCTTCCCGCAGAGATTTCTTACACCACGGTTTGCGCCTGACGGCGCTCGGCCTGGTCGCGGTGCCGCTGGCCGATGCCGCGGCGCACGCCGACGCCCACATTTCCACCCAGGACAACGACGGCGCCAACCTGAAGCCGCCGCCCGACCTGTTCGACGCCCAGGTGGTCGACATGGACTTCTGGGTCAAACCGCGCACCCTTAACCTGATCCGTCCGCAAAGCGGCGAGCGCACCAGCGTCCTGTACTGGAAAGACGGCGACGTGATCGATTCCGCTTACCAGGAACTGTGTCACATTTTGCGCGACGTCAATGGCAAGGCGTCGATCCCGATCGATCCGAAGCTGCTCGAGACGCTGTGGGCCTCGCAGGCCTTCGTCGCGCGCTACGGCCTCGACCATCCGCTCGAGATCCTGTCCGGCTATCGCACCCCGGCCTCGAACCAGCACCTGCGCGAGCAGGGCGTGCCGGCGGCGCGCCAGTCGCTGCACATGTCGGGCAAGGCGGCCGACGTGCGCATCGCCGGCCTGACCGAGGACGTGCTCGGCGGCCTGGTGCAGAGCTTCCGCAAGGGCGGCGTCGGTTTCTATTACCGCTCCGGTCCGAAAGGCGGCTGGATCCACACCGACACCGGCCTGAACCGGACCTGGAAAGGCTGAACGCGTTCCCGAACGGATAGGCGGCGCACCTCTCCAAGGGAATTTGCTATCTTAAATCCGACCGCATGCGCCGGATCGTAGCAACCTTTCCAAGGAGGACATGATGGCAACCATGAACCCACCCAGCATGGAACGCAGGCACCTGCCCGAACGGCGGGCCGCCGTGCGAGAGGGGCAATCGGCGATGTCGGCGGTCGACTACATCGCCATGGCTTTGCTGATCATCGGCGGGTTGAACTGGGCGATGGTCGGCCTGTTCGACGTCGACGTCGTCGCCAGCGTGTTCGGCCCGGGCAGCCCGGTCAGCCGCATCATTTACGTGCTGGTCGGCCTGTCGGCGCTGTATTCGATCTACACCGCGGCCAAGATGGGCCGCAATCACCATTAAGGCCGGGATGGCGGCGCCGCTGCGCATCGGCTTGATATCCGACACGCATGGGCTGCTGCGTCCGGAAGCGCTCGACTTCCTGCAAGGGGTCGACCATATCGTCCATGGCGGCGACATCGGCGGCCCCGACATCCTCGAACGGCTGGGTGCGATCGCCCCGGTGAGCGTCGTGCGCGGCAACAACGACACCGCGGTCTGGGCGCAGTCGATTCCCGAAACCGTCCGCCTGGAGATCGGCGGCATCGCGCTGTTCGCGATCCACGACCTCAAGGCGCTGCGCCCGCACCTCGGGCCCGATCCGGCTGCGCTCGGCGTGCGCGTGGTGGTGTCGGGCCACTCGCACAAACCGGCTTGCAGCGAACGCGGCGGCGTGTTGTACGTCAACCCGGGCAGCGCGGGCCGGCGCCGCTTCAGCTTGCCGATCGCCGTCGGCGAGCTGCTGATCGAGGCGGGCCAGGTACGTGCGCGCCTGGTGACGCTGGCATGAGTGCTGGCCTCGACATAGGAAATGTCTTAGCATACGCGCCAGAATCCATTCCATTTGCATGCCATGACGCTAGATAACAAAGAAGAACGCCCGCGCTTCCGCCCGGTTCCCTGGACCCCGCTGGAAACCCCGCAAGACGTGGAGCTCTGGATCGCCGAGCACAACGCCACGATGCAGGAAATGATCAAGCCGCAGGAAACCGGCGTCGGCGTGCGCTTCACGCTGGTGGCCGGCGGCGACGTCTACCTGCAGACCACCGACGATGCCGTGATCCTCGAGGTCGAGCCGGATGCCGCCTGGATCGCCCCGCTGGTCATGGCCGCGACCGGCGCCGAGCAGCCGGAGGGCAATTACTGGATACTGCCCGACAACAAGCTGGTGCAATTGATGCTGGGCCTGTCGACGCTGATCGATTCGAGCCTGATCGTCACCGGTCATCACTTTGGCAAATACGGTCGGCGTATTTTTTAATAGCAATGTTCTTTGCGCCGGCCGGCGTTTGGGTTATAAATCAGACTCTGCCGTTTGATTTGGAACGCCATGAATCCTGCGCGAATTCGCCGTCCGACACCTGGTCCGAACTCCAATCGCCGTAGCATCTGTGCCTGGCTCGTGGTCGCCGCCTGCACGCTGGGCACGCTGCCGGTCCAGGCGGCGGACCTGCTCGATGCCGCCAGGGCGCGTGGCACGCTGCGCATCGCCCTCGAAGGCACTTACCCTCCGTTCAATTTCCGCGATGCCCGTACGGGCGAGCTGGACGGGTACGACGTCGACGTCGCCAGACTGATCGCCGCCAGGCTCGGCCTGAAGCCCGCTTTCGTCATCACCGAATGGTCGGCGATCCTGGCCGGCCTGGGCGCGGGCAAGTACGACGTCATCGTCAGCCAGGTCGGCATCACGCCCAAGCGCCAGCAAGCCTTCGATTTTTCCCACCCCTACACTTATTCAGCGCCGCAACTGATCGTGCGCCGCAACGAGACCGCCGAGTACACGAGCTTGAACGACCTCAAGGGCAAGAAGGTCGGCGTGGGGCAGGGCAGCGTGTTCGAGCAGCAGGTGCGTGCGGTGCCCGGCATCGACGTGCGCAGCTACCCGGCGGCGCCGGAAAACCTGCAGGACCTGGCGTTCGGGCGCATCGATGCGGCCTTGAACGACAGCCTGATGGTCGCCTATCTGCTGAAGAATTCGCAGTTGCCGATCCGCGCGGGCGCGCGCGTGGGCGCTGTGGCGCGCACGGGCATCGCCTTCCAGAAAGGCAATCCGAAATTCCACGCCGCGCTCGACGGGGCGCTCGACGGCGCACGCGCCGACGGCAGCCTGAAGCAGATTTCGATGAAGTGGTTCGGCGTCGACGCCAGCCGGGCGCCCTGAGCCGGCATTGAGCTGGAGCCACTGCGGGCGCAACTGGTCGATTTGCTGGTCCTGTTCCAGGACGCCGCGTCGAAGCTGCTGCGCGGCGCCGGCCCCACGGTGCTGTTTGCCGTTCCCTCGATGGCCAAGGACACCTCGTTGGTCTCGCAGATCACCGTGACCGAGCTGATGCTGGTGACCAAGGAACTGATCTCGACCACCTTCCGGCCGCTGCCCTTGTATCTGGACGCCGCCGCCATCTACTGGGGGCTGAGCCTGTTGTTCGAAGGCGCTCAGCGGCGCCTCGAGCGCCGTTTCGAGCGCGCATCGACAACAGTGGGCCCAGAAAACAAAAGGGCCAGCCTGAGCTGACCCTTCGATTGGTGCGCGGCTGATGCTAAGCCGCCGCGCTGTGCGACTGGCGCCCGATTACAGCGGACGATGACCGTTCATGTAAGCGCGGCCGGTGAATTCGAGCGAGGTGCGCAGGCCGCTCAGGAAAGCGCGCAGGGCGCGGCGGAAAGCGCTGTCGGTGGTGACGGTGGTGTTGGCGATGGTTGCGGTGTTCATGGTCTTTATCCTCAAATGTGTTTTCGTTCGTCGATGAAGACACTTTACGCCGCCAAGAGATATAGATCAAATTTTGATTTCCAATCACCGTCATAAAATTTACCGATATCTTGTCGAGCCGATCAACGTTTTGGAACGGGATCAGATATTTTGCGAACGCATATCTGCCTCGTCTTGCCTTGGCTTCCGGCTTGGGTATATACTACATGTACGAATCGTATATGGAGCATATCAATGGGTATTGTCAACATCGATGACGAACTGCACGACCAGATCCGCAAGGCGAGCGGCGTGTCCTGCCGTTCGATCAATGCGCAGGCCGCCTTCTGGATCAAGATCGGCATGCTGTGCGAACTCAATCCGACCCGCGGCTTCAGCGAAATCCTCGCGGAAGAACTGCGCGCCGCCGGGGTCGCCGCCCCGGGCTCCGGCCCAAACCTGGCGGCAGGCCTGAAGGCGGTGGGCGCATGACCAAGCGTCCGGAGGAGATCGCCCTGATGGCCACGGCCGGCAAACTGCTGGCCGACGTCTTCGCCCGGCTCGACGGTCTGGCGTTAGTCGGCATGTCGACCATGCAGGTCAACGACCTGGTCGACCGCTTCATCGTCGAAACGCTGGGCGCGCGCCCGGCCAGCAAGGGCCAGTACGGCTATGCATACGCGCTGAACGCCTCGCGCAACCAGGTGGTCTGCCACGGCGTGCCGTCGCCCGCCGACGTCCTGGAAAGCGGCGACATCGTCAACTTCGACATCACGCTGGAAAAGAACGGCTACATCGCCGACTCCAGCAAGACCTATATGGTGGGCGACGTCGCCCCGGCCGCCAGGCGGCTGGTGCAGGTGACTTACGAGGCGATGTGGAAGGGCATCCGCGCGGTGCGTCCGGGGGCCCGGCTGGGCGACGTCGGCCACGCGATCGAGCGCCACGCACGCCGCCACGGCTACTCGGTGGTGCGCGAGTATTGCGGCCACGGCATCGGGCGCGAGATGCACGAACCGCCCCAGGTGCTGCACTGGGGCCGCCCGCAAACCGGCCTGACGCTGCGCGAGGGGATGGTGTTTACGATCGAGCCAATGCTCAACCAGGGCCGCGAAGCGGTATGCACCGAGGATGACGGCTGGACCGTGGTGACGCGCGACGGCCAGCTGTCGGCGCAGTTCGAGCACACGGTGGCCGTGACCCGGCACGGCGTGCGCGTGCTGACCTTGCGCGCAGACGAGAGGATGCAATGACAACGGCGCCGGCAAGCACGCCGATCCGCGCGCGCGCATGATGCGCGCGCGCGGAGGAGGCATCACATGTTTGGATAGTTCGGACCGCCACCGCCCTCCGGCGTGACCCAGACGATGTTCTGGGTCGGATCCTTGATGTCGCAGGTCTTGCAGTGCACGCAGTTCTGGGCGTTGATCTGCAGGCGGTCGTTACCCTCGTCGGTCTTGACGTATTCGTACACCCCGGCCGGGCAGTAGCGCTGCTCGGGACCGGCAAACTTGGGCAGGTTGATCTCGACCGGCACGGCAGGGTTCTTGAGCAGCAGGTGCACCGGCTGGTCTTCGGCGTGGTTGGTGTTCGAGATGAATACCGACGACAGGCGGTCGAACGTCAGCTTGCCGTCCGGTTTCGGATACACGATCGGCTTGTAGTCGGCGGCCGGGCGCAGGCATTCGTGGTCGGCGTGCTGGTGGTGCAGGGTCCACGGTGCGCGGCCCTTGAACACGATCTGGTCGATGCCGGTCATGACCGTGCCCAGTTTCAGGCCCTTGCCCATCCACGGCTTGAAGTTGCGCGCCACATACAACTCTTCGCGCAGCCAGGATTGCTCGAACGCGGCCGGATAGCTGGACAGCTCGTCGTACTGGCGGCCTTCCTGCAACGCGGCAAACGCCGCGTCGGCGGCCAGCATGCCGGTTTTGACCGCACCGTGGCTGCCCTTGATGCGCGACACGTTGAGGAAGCCGGCGTCGCAGCCGATCAGCGCGCCGCCCGGGAACACGGTCTTGGGCAGCGATTGCAGGCCGCCCGCGGTGATCGCGCGCGCGCCGTAGGAAATGCGCTTGCCGCCCTCGAAAAAGCCGCGGATCGCCGGGTGGGTCTTGTAGCGCTGGAATTCCTCGTACGGCGACAGGTAGGGGTTCTGGTAAGCCAGTCCGACCACGAAGCCGACCGCGACCTGGTTGTTCTCCAGATGGTAAAGGAAGGAGCCGCCGTAGGTGTCCGCGTCGAGCGGCCAGCCGGCGGTGTGGATCACCAGGCCCGGCTGGTGCTTGGCCGGGTTGATTTCCCACAATTCCTTGATGCCGATGCCGTAGGTTTGCGGATCCTTGCCCTTGTCCAGCGCGTAGTTGGCGATCAGTTGCTTGCCCAGGTGGCCGCGCGAACCCTCAGCGAACAGCGTGTACTTGGCGTGCAGCTCCATGCCGAGCTGGAAGTTCTCGGTCGGCTGGCCGTGGCGGTTCACGCCCATGTTGCCGGTGGCGACGCCCTTGACCGAACCATCCTCGTTGTACAGCACCTCGGCGGCCGGGAAGCCCGGGAAGATCTCGACGCCCAGCGCCTCGGCCTGCTGGCCCAGCCAGCGCACCACATTGCCAAGCGAGACCACGAAATTGCCGGTGTTGTTCAGGGCGCTCGGCACCATCGCGTGCGGCGTGGCGTACGACTTGGTCTCGGTCAGGAACAGCACGCGGTCCTCGCTGACCGGCGTGTTCAGCGGTGCACCGAGTTCCTTCCAGTTCGGGAACAGTTCGTTCAGCGCGCGCGGGTCCATCACCGCGCCGGACAGGATATGCGCGCCCAGCTCGCCGCCTTTTTCCAGGACGCAGACCGACACTTCCTTGCCTTGCTCACCCGCGAGCTGCTTGAGTCGGATCGCCGCCGACAGGCCGGCCGGGCCGCCGCCGACGATCACCACGTCGTATTCCATTGCCTCGCGCGGGCCGTATTCTTCGAGGAGGTTATTGGTCTCGGTCATGTTTTATGATGGTAAAAAAATTTAAGCACGAGTGTGCACTTTTTTGCGACGCTTGGCAATGTCATGCGCCATTGTAGGGCAACAATTAGACCCCACGATCTAAACTCGTGAATTAGCTGAAATGTGTAATCATTATGTCGTCGCAACAGAATAGTATCCGGTCCACAAACGGCTTGGGAGCGCAAGGTGGGTATTGAAGTCAATTTCGAAGGCAAGATCGCAATGGTCACGGGTGCGTCCAGCGGCTTGGGCGCACGGTTCGCCAAGGCGCTCGCGGGTGCGGGCGCGCAAGTGGTGCTGGCCTCGCGCCGGATCGAGCGTCTCAAGGAGCTGCGCGCGGAGATCGAGGCCGACGGCGGCGCGGCCCACGTGGTCGAGCTCGACGTGACCGACCTCTCCAGCATCAAGGCCGCGATCGCCCACGCCGAGACCGAAGCCGGCCCGATCGACATCCTGGTCAACAATTCCGGCGTGTCGACCACCCAGCGCCTGCTCGACGTGGGCGAGGACGACTATGCCTACGTGATGGACACGAACCTGCGCGGCGCCTTCTTCATGGCCCAGCAGACCGCCAGGCGCATGATCCAGCGCGCCAAGGGTGACCCGAAAAAGCAGCACCGCATCGTCAACATCGCTTCCGTTGCCGGCCTGCGCGTGCTGCCGCAGATCGGCGTCTACTGCATGAGCAAGGCCGGCGTGGTGCAGATGACCAAGGCGATGGCGGTCGAGTGGGGCCGCTACGGCATCAACGTCAACGCGATCTGTCCCGGCTACATCGCCACCGAGATGAACGAGGATTATTTCGAGACCGAGCAGGGCCGCAAGCTGATCGAGATGCTGCCGCGCCGCCGCACCGGCAAGCCGGAAGACCTGGACGGGCTGCTGTTGCTGCTGGCGGCCGAGGAAGCGCACTTCATCAACGGCGCCATCATCACCGCCGACGACGGCATGACCGCGCAATGAGCGGCGCAGTGAGTGGCGCAATCGGTGGCGCACTCGGTGGCGCAACGAGTGGCGCTTCGGATGCGCGCACGCCGCTGGCGCTGATCCACGGCCTGCTCGGCTCGAGCGGCTTTTACGAACCGCAGCGCTACCTGCCGCGGTTCGAGGTGCGCACGCCCGACCTGCTCGGCTACGGCGCCAAGCGCTCGATCGACGCCGGCATCGACCTGCACGCGCAAGCCGACGAGATCGTGCGCGTGCTGCGCGAGGACATCGGGCGGCCGGCCTGGCTGGTCGGCCACAGCGTCGGCGGCGCCGTGATGATGCTGGCGGCCGACCGCGCGCCCGAGCTGGTCGCCGGCCTGGTCAGCGTGGAGGGCAATTTCACCCTCAAGGACGCGTTCTGGTGCGGGCGCATCGCCGCGCTGCCGGAAGCGGAGTGGGCGGCGGAATACGGCGCGATGGAAGACGACCCGGCCGCCTGGCTGGAGCGTAGCGGCATCGAGGCCGGCGACGAACGCATCGCTTTTGCACGCGAAATCCTGCAGAACCAGCCCTACACGACGATCGCGTCGATGGCGCAGTCGGTGCTGGACGTGACCGGCGCGCCCGGCTACCTGGAATGCGTGCGGCGCGTGCTGGCGCGCGGCACACCCTTGTTCCTGCTCGGGGGCGAATTGTCGGCCAGTGGCTGGGACATCCCGGAGTGGGTGCTGGCGCTGGCGCGCGCCAGCATGGTGCAGCCGAAAGCCGGGCACCTGATGATTCTGGAAGACCCGGCCGCGTTCTGCGCGCTGCTGGAAAAAATCGTCGACGGCGAGGTTTGCTAGAATCGCGGCTTTTTGGCAGAGAAGCGAAGCGTATGAGCGAACAGAAGCAAACCGGAGCGCAGCCGCGCAAGCTGGTCCACACGATGCGCCAGGACATCCGCTGGGGCGACATGGATGCCTTCGGGCACGTCAACAACACGGTCTATTTCCGCTACATGGAAACCGCCCGCATCGCCTTCCTGGAACAGGCCGCCGGCCCGACCGACGTCGGCGCCGAAGGCCCGGTGATCGTCACCGCCTACTGCACCTTCGCCAAGCAGCTGAAGTACCCGGGCCAGATCGAGGTGCGCACCTTCATGGGCGCGCCGGGCCGCTCGAGCGTCGAAATCACCCACGAGATCCGCCTGGTGGACGAGGCCGGCGCGGCCGAGGTGGTCCATGCCGAAGGCGGTGCGAAAGTGGTCTGGGTCAACTACGCGGCCGAGAAGTCGGTGCCCTTGCCCGAGCCGCTGAAGGCATTGGCGCTGGACGCCTGAGAGATCGCCGACCCGGTTGCTGTTGCCGTTGCGCGACAGCAATATTCTCGCTTATAAGTTTACGTCGGGCAAATTAGTGATTGTGACAATTCGATAGTTTAGTCTTTCTCAAAAGCTATACAGTGGCGTCCAGGCTCGAACGTTGAGCTTAGGAAATGTCCATTTAAAAATGGCAATATAAGAGAGAGAAACTATGGGATCAACCGTACGCTCGACGGCCGCGTGGGTGGCTGCGGTATCGACGCTGGCTCTGGCCGGATGCGCGACACAGCAGGCCCCGCTCGTGGTCAAGGAAGCGCCGCAATCGGCTCAAGTCCAGAAGCAGATGCAACAAGACGTGGCGCTCGCCGCCACGACCAAACCTGTCCTCAAGCGCAAGATCGCGCTTGGACGCGTCACCAACGAGACCGCCTACGGCAAGTCGCTGTTGCGCGACAATGCCGGCGATCCGGTCGGCAAACAGATCGCCGACATGCTGAGCAAGGCGTTGACCGAATCCGGCGCCTTCGTCGTGCTCGAGCGCACCGATGTGTCCAAACTCCAGGATGAAAACCGGCTGACCGGCGTCAAGCAGGACCTGGTTGGCGTGGACGCGCTGGTGCTCGGTTCCCTGACCGAGTTCGGCCGCAAGACGGTCGGCGAGACCGGCTTCGTCTCGTCGAGCAAGAAGCAGGTGGCGTTCGCCAAGATCGACCTGCGCGTGGTCGACGTGGCCAGCGGCCAGAGCCTGTTCGCCACCGCGGGCGCGGGCGAATCGTCGACCCAGACCGCGTCCACCTTCGGCTTCGGATCGCAGGCCAGCTACGACGGCACCCTCAACGATTCTTCGATCCGCCAGGCGATTTCGGAAGTCGTCAACCGCCTCACCAACGAGTTCAGCCGCCGGCCGTGGCAGACCTCGATCGTCGGCATGGAGCAGGGCCGCTACTTCATTTCCGGCGGCAAGGCGCAAGGCCTGAAGCCGGGCATGGTGTTCTCGGTGCAGACCGTCGGCCAGAAAGTCAAATCGCCCCAGACCGGTTTCGAAATCACGCTGCCGGGCAAGGAAGTCGCGCAGATCCGCGTCGACGCGCTGTTCGGCGACACCGAGATGAGCGAAGGCGCGGCGACCAGCGTGGTCAGCGGTTCCTTGCAGGGACTGAAGATCGACGGATTGACGGTCCGTGAAAAGGAGGCGATGTGATCACGTTCAAGAACAAGGCCAGCGGCGCGCTGTGCGCCGCGATGCTGGCCGCGCTGGCCGGCTGCGTCCAGATGCCGACCGAAAAACAGACGGTGGTCGACCAGCGTCCGCAAATCACCTTCCACGTCAACGGCCAGGCCCAGCGCGTGGCCGGCGCACGCGTGCTGGTCGACGAACTCGACGTCGGCGCCGTGCAGGATTACCTGGAAGGCCAGGCCAGCCTGCGTGTCCTGCCGGGCACCCACGTGGTCAAGGTGCAGGCTGGCGGCAATGTGCTGCTGATGGAACGCGCCTACCTGGGCGACGGCGTCGTCCGTCCCTTCAACATCACCGCTAACTAGGAGAATGCCATGCGATTGATTTGCCTGGCGGCGTGTGCGCTGGTCCTGAGCGGCTGCGCCACCCAGAACAAGGGTTTGTACGATTGGGGCGGCTATGACGCCATGCTGTACGGTTCGTACAAGGATCCGACCACGGTCGCCGCCAACATGCAAAAGCTCGAAGCGCATATCCGCGCGCTCGAGCTGGGCAAGCAAAAGGTGCCGCCGGGGCTGTACGCCGATCTCGGCACGCTGGAACTGCAGGCCGGCGACAAGGAAAAGGCGCAAGCCAACTTCCGCAAGGAGCGTGAGCTGTGGCCGGAAAGCGCCAGCCTGATGGACGCGCTGATCAACAACGGCGCGATGCCGAAAGCGAAGGAAGCGAAATCATGAGAGCACTCGTCTCGAAGGCGGCCGCGCTGGCTGTCATGGCTGCGGCCGTCCTGCTGACCGGTTGCGCCACCCAGCCGGCGGCCAAGCGCGACCTGAGCGCCTTCAACGCCGCCAAGCCGCGTTCGATCCTGGTGGTGCCGGCCGCCAACAAGTCGCTCGACGTGGACGCGCCCAACTACCTGCTGACCACCCTGACCGTACCACTGGCCGAGCGTGGCTACTACGTGTTCCCGGTGCATACCGCCAAGACGGTGCTCGAGCAGGAAGGGTTCTACGACGGCGACCAGGTGCAGAAACAGCCGCCCGAAGCGCTGGCCCGCCTGTTCGGCGCGGACGCCGTACTGTTCGTGACGATCAACCGCTGGGACGCGCAGTACGCGGTGGTGTCGACCACGGTCACCGTCGATTTCGACTACCGCCTGGTGTCCAAGGACGGTACCGAACTGTGGAAGGCGAACAAGAAGATGCAGTATACGCCGCAGCAGCAGAATACCGGCAGCGTGATCGGCAACCTGGTCGCCGCCGCGGTCTCGGCCGCGCTCGAGCGCGCCAAGCCGAACTACATGCCGCTGGCCCAGAGCGCCAACCTGCAGGTGCTGACGATGGAGCCGACCTCGATCCCGGTCGGTCCCTACGCGCGCGCGAACTGACCCTGTCGTAGCCATGACGATGCGCCGCGCCCCGAGCCCGGCGCATCGTTTTTATACAGGTGGTCCCTCGGTGCCGTCAGCGCACGACCCCCACCAGCTTGTGCACCAGCTCCGACGAGGTCGACGCCGAGAACTTCTTCATCAGCTTGGCCCGGTGCATCTCCACCGTGCGCGGCGAGAGGTCGGTCTCGCGCGCGATCATCTTGCTGGTTTTCCCTTCCACCAATAAAGCGGCGATCTCGCGCTCGCGCGGGGTGAGCGCGGCCGTCACAGGGCGCTTTTCGCTGACGTCCTCGAAGGTCCAGACGCCGGCGCCGAGCGGCTCTTGCGGGTCGAGCGCGCGCCCGCTCACGTGGCACCAGAACAGCTCGCCGTCAAAGCGGCGCATGATGCGCTCGTCCGAGTAGCGCCCCTTGGCGTTCATGATCGGGATGATGCGGTCGCCGGTGCGCACGAACTCGTCTCGGGTCGGATACAGCACCGCGAACGATTGACCGTTCAGCGCGGCGCAGTCGTAGCCGAACATCGAGGCCAGCGCGTGATTGCACGCCTGGATCACACGGTCGACCGAGATGCACATGCCCACCGGCGCATACTGGAAAATCGTCTCGTAATCAATCGCGTATGATGCGTTCTTCTGATGCAAATCGAGTGTCTCCACGAAGGCTCGCCCACCGGTAGTTCTACGGTATTGTGCTTTATAGGGGGTATTTTATTCTCGAATTCTACTCTGCTGTACAGAAAGGGCGTCCGGTTGCGGACGCGGCTTAACTATCAAAGGGACGGGTATGAATAAAGTTTATCCAGATGCGCGCTCCGCACTCGAAGGCGTGGTCCAGGACGGCCAGACCATCGCCGTGGGGGGCTTCGGCCTGTGCGGGATTCCGGAAGCGCTGATCCTGGCGCTGCGCGACTCCGGCGTCACCAACCTGACGGCCATCTCGAACAACGCCGGCGTCGACGATTTCGGCCTCGGCCAGCTGCTCACCACGCGCCAGATCAAGAAGATGATCGCGTCCTATGTCGGCGAGAACAAGGAATTCGCGCGCCAGTACCTGGCCGGCGAACTCGAACTCGAATTCACGCCGCAGGGCACGCTGGCGGAAAAGCTGCGCGCCGGCGGCGCCGGCATCCCGGCCTTCTTCACCAAGACCGGCTACGGCACCATCGTCGCCGAAGGCAAGGAAACCCGCGAGTTCGACGGCGAGATGTACGTGATGGAACGTGCCTTGACCCCGGACGTGTCGCTGGTCAAGGCCTACATGGCCGACCGCGCCGGCAACCTGGTGTTCCGCAAGACCGCGCGCAACTTCAATCCGAACGTCGCCACCGCGGGCAAGGTGTGCATCGTCGAAGTCGAAAAGCTGGTCGAGGTCGGCGAGATCGATCCGGACCACGTGCACACCCCGAGCATCTTCGTGCACCGCATCGTCCACAACCCCACGCCGGAAAAGCGCATCGAACAGCGCACCGTGCGTCAAGCCTGACACGACCGGAGACAGAACATGGCATGGACTCGTGATGAAATGGCCGCGCGCGCGGCAAAGGAACTGCAGGACGGCTTTTACGTGAACCTGGGCATCGGCCTGCCCACCCTGGTGGCGAACTACGTTCCCAACGACATCGAAGTGTTCCTGCAGTCGGAAAACGGCTTGCTCGGCATCGGCCCGTTCCCGACCGACGACCAGGTGGACGCCGACCTGATCAACGCCGGCAAGCAGACCGTGACCGCACTGCCGGGCTCGGCCTACTTCAGCTCGGCCGATTCCTTCGGCATGATCCGCGGCGGCAAGATCAACCTGGCGATCCTGGGCGCGATGCAGGTGTCGGAAAAGGGCGACCTGGCCAACTGGATGATTCCAGGCAAGATGGTCAAGGGCATGGGCGGCGCGATGGACCTGGTGGCCGGCGTCAAGCGTGTGGTGGTGGTGATGGAGCACGTCGCCGTCGCCAAGGACGGTTCGGTCAGCCATAAGATCCTCAAGAAATGCGACCTGCCGCTGACCGGCGTCGGCGTGGTCGACCGCATCATCACCGACCTGGGCGTGGTCGACGTCACCGACACCGGCCTCAAGCTGGTGGAGCTGGCGCCGGGCGTCACCAAGGAAGAGGTGGTGGCGGCCAGCACGGCCGAACTCGACGTTTCGGCGCTGTGATCCAAATCTGATCGGCAGCCGAATCAGCCGCGGAACCGACAGCGGCGGCCCGTGCGCGGTGAGCGCCGCGTCGCCGCTTTTCATGTCCGGGCCGGACACGCCGGCCCGGATGCGCCAGCGCTATTCGGTGGTCCAGACGTACTGGATGCCTTGCCAGGTCTGGGCCGGCTGGCCGGCCTTGCGTGCCGGCGTGAAGCGGCACTTGCTCAGCGCCTCCAGCGCGGCCTGGTCCAGCGCCGGGAACCCGCTGGTGCGCTCGACGCGCGAAGCGCCGACCGTGCCGTCGACGTTGACCAGGAATTTCATGGACACCGTCCCCTCGTGGTGGGCTGCGAGTTCGTCATGCGGATACATCGGCTTGGCGCAGCTGTTGAAGTCGACCACCGCGCTGCGGTCGGCGTCGGCGCTGTTGTTGCTTTGCGCGAAGCTGGAGCAGGCGACCAGTATCCCGGCCAGGGGCAGGGCGGCGAGCCAGCGCGGCAGGGAACGGGCCGGGATGGCGCGCTGGGCGGGTTTGCCGGCGGCATTGCGGACAGTATGGCGTGCGGTAATACGTGACATGATTTTCCTCCATTGAAAAGTCAAGGGTGAACACGTCCCTGCCCATGGCGCCGGGCACGGATAAGAACAGCGGAGGGCGCAGGGTTGCAGTGGGCTAGGGCACCGCTTGCGACATCAAACCGGCGTCATTGCAGCGTCCAGACGTACTGCACCCTGGCCGTCGTCGGCACCGGCTGCGAGCCCGCCAGCGCCGGGTGGAAGCGGCAGCGAGCGATGGCGCCGCGCGCCGCCTCGTCCAGGCCGGCGTAGCCGCTCGACTTGTAGACGGTCGCCTGCCGCACGGTGCCGCGCTCATCCAGCACGAACGCGAGCGTCGCGGTTCCCACATGTTCGGCGTCGAGGTCGGCCTGCGGATACTCGGGCTTGCGGCAGGTGTCGAAATCGACAACGGCGCTTTGCGTGATCCGCGCCGTCGACGCCTGCGCCAGCGCGGAAAGCACCGGTGCGGCGCCCGCGTGCGCGTTCACATGCGCATGGGTGGCGCAGGCGATCGCCAGGCCCAGCACGGGAATCGCAGCCTGCCAGGCGATCGCCTGCGGGCCTGGACGCAGCAGGCGGCGCACACGCAACAGCAGGTCGCCGCCATTGGCCGCCTGGGCCAGGCGGGCGGCGCCGAACTGCACGCGCTCCAGTTCCGACAGCGCCAGCGCCAGCCGGCGCGGTTCGCCCAGGTGGCGCGCGGCGAAATCGTCGGCGATCTGTTCGCGCTCCAGCCGGATGCGGTTCGAGATCCACCACACCGCCGGATGATGGCTGGAGCGCCTGGCTGACGATGGCCGCCATCGGGCTCGGGACCGGCCTGCTGGCGGGCGCCTATCCGGCCTGGCTGGCGGCGCGCGTGCCGGCCAGCAGCGCGCTCGGCGGACGCGCCGGCGAGACGCGTGAAGGCTACCGTATGCGCCGCGTCTTGAGCGTGGCCCAGTTCGCCGCCGCGATCGGCCTGGTGGCCGCCAGCCTGGCCGTGTGGTGGCAAGCGGATTATGCCAGCCACATCGACCCGGGCTTCGACGCCAGCCGGCAACTGGTGCTGGCCATGCCGGACAAGGCCAGGCCGGCTGCCATCCACGCCTTCAAGACCGAACTGGCACACCTGCCCGGCGTCGACGGCGTGACCGCGATGTCCGAAGCCGCCGGCCGCGACGGCATGAAGATCATCCGCAATTTCAAGCGTCCCGGCGGCGAGAACGTGAAGATCGAGCAAAAGGCGGTCGACGCCAATTTCTTCGAGGTCTTCGGCCTGCACCCGCTGGCCGGCCGCCTGTTCGCGCGCGTGCGCGAGCCGGGCGTGGTGCTGAACGCCCAGGGCGCGCTGGCCCTTGGCTTCGCGACGCCCGAGGCGGCCGTCGGCCAGATGCTCGACCGGGAGAACCGCATCATCGGCATCGCCCCCGACCTGCGCTACCAGTCGCTGCGCGAGAAGCCCGGGCCGATCGTGTACATGCAGGAGAACGAGCGCAACGTGGTGGTCGCGCGCGTGCGCGGGCCGCTCGCGCCCGCGCGCGAGGGGGCCGAGGCACTGTGGCAGCGCCACTTCCCGGACGAGGTGGCGTCGATCGAGACGGCGACCTCGGTGTTCGCCGCCAACTACAGCGACGATCTGCGCCAGGCGAAGCTGCTGGCGCTGTCCAGCCTGGTCGCGACCGCGCTGGCCGGCTGCGGCATCTTCGTTCTGTCGAGCTACACGATCCGGCGCCGTTCGCGCGAGTTCGTGCTGCGCAAATTGCACGGCGCATCAAGGCGCCAGATCGGCCTGCTGGTCGCGCGCGAATGGCTGGTCCTGCTGGCGCTGGGCGCGGCGCTGGCATGCGGCCCGGCCTGGCTCTGGAGCGAACGCTACCTGGCGCCCTTCGTCGAGCGCGCGCCGATGGGCGCCTGGCCGCTGGTGCTGGCCGTGCTCGGCGTCGGCGCGACGGCGCTGGCCGCCTGCCTGCGCCAGGCCATCAGCGCGATGCGCCTGCCGCCGGCGCTGGTGTTGCGCGACTGATCGCGCCTGTCCGAATACCCCACCTGACCTGAACTGGAGTCACCATGCCACAACACCCGCTGTCCCGTACCCTGCTGTGCGCCGCGCTCGTGGCCGCATCCCTGTCGACTTTCTGCGTGCCGGCCGCGGCCGAGTCCTTGCCCGCCTATCCCTTCATCCACGTCACCGGCAGCGCCTTCCAGCAGGTGATGCCGGACATCGCCGCGCTCGACTTCGAAGCGGTCGCGCTGGACGCCGACCCGGCCGCGGCGCGCGCCGTGCTCGACGCGCGCGTGGGCGAGGCGCGCGCGCTCATGCAGCAGCTCGGCATGGATCCGGAAGACGTGATCGTGCGCGAGGTGCGCCAGAGCCAGCCGAAGGACAGGCAGCCGGCCACCGGCGGCCCGGTCTACGAGTTGCGCGCCGACGTCCACATCGAGGTGCGCAACGTATCGAATTGGCGCGCGCTGGCCGGCGGCCTGCTCGGCAAGCCGAACCTGGACGGTTTCGCGTCGTCGTTCGACCTGAGCGCGATGGACCAGGTCACCGACCAGCTCGTGACCGAAGCCGTGCAGGACGCGCGCCGCCGCGCCGCCGTGATCGCCGGCGCCGACGGCCGCAAGGTGGGGGCGCTGGCGGGGGCCACGCCGCAGGAACTGAAAAACCTGAGCACCGCGATGGGGCTGGACCGCGGCGAGTTCCGCTACCAGCGCAACACCAGCAATGCGCGGAGCGCCGACGCCGCCGATCCTGACACGCTGCTGATGGTCCAGGCGATCAAGCTGCGCCAGCCGGTCGACGCGATCTTCCGCATCGAGGGCCCGGTCCCGGCCAAACGCAAGTAATCCGCGCGCGGTGTCACGGAGCCCGGCGCGGCCATCCCTGTCCAAAGGGGATGGACCCGCAACGCCCGCCCGACCCGGCGCCGCCAGCAATGGCCGCGGCGCCATCCTGGACGCCGACGCGATCGCCGTGATGGAGCGCGGCCGCATCGTCGAGCGGGCAGGTGGATACATAACGATACATTGCGACATATTTTGTTGCCTCGAATGTCATAAACCGGTCATACGGAACAGCGACACTGCCCGCCAGTTTCAGCCCTTCCTACCCCCATCAAGGATCGCTATGACCGGCTTTCGCCACACCCTCCGTACCGACGCACTCGTCCTGACCAGCCTGGCGGCAGCTGCCGCCCTGCTGGCGGCGTGCGGCGGCTCCGACAACAATTCGCCGTCGCCCGCTCCGGCCGCGCAGGCCGCGCAAACGGTCACCATGGCCGGCGTCGTGGTCGCCAGCGGCTACACCCCGGGCAGCGCCACCGATCCGACCCTGAGCGGCGGCTACTACCAGAACGCCGTGGTGTGCATCGATGCGAACAACAACGGCAAGTGCGACAGCGGCGAAGCGCAGGCGACCACCGACGCCAAGGGCGCGTTCTCCCTGACCGCCGCCAGCATGGGCGCGCTGATCGCCGACATCGGTACCGGCGCCACCAACACCGCCACCGGCGCCAAGGTCGCCACCCGCACGGTGCTGCGCGCCTCGGGCGACCAGGTCACCGAGCAGGGCAAAGCCATCGTCATCAGCCCGCTGTCCTCGGAAGTGACGCGCATGATGGAAGCCAACGGCTCGACCTACGCCACCGAGAAGGCCAACCTGGCGGCGCGCCTGTCGACCGGCGCCGACAAGATCCTGAGCGACGTCAACGGCGTGGCCGACGCCGGCCTGAGGGCGGCGATGCTGACCGAGACCAACGCGCTGGGCAACCGCTTCGAATACGCGATCACCAAGCTGGACCGCGGCGACATGTACCCGGACGCGCTGACCAACCCGGGCGGCGACCCGGAGCTGGTCGGCGTGAACGGCGTGACCGCCGCCACCAACGGCGGCAAGGAAACCCGCAAGGCGATCACCTTCCAGCAGTCGCAGCAGGCCGCGTTCGAGATCGAAGGCATCCCGCGCTACGACGAGATCTTCATCGTCATGCTGGAAAACAAAGGCACGCAGACGATCCTGAATTCGCCGTACGCACCGAAGATCAACGCCTACCTGAAGGCCGGCAACCAGTTCACCAGCTATTACGCGACCGGCAACCCGTCCGAGCCGAACTACACCGCGCTGGGCGGCGCCGACGACTTCGGCATCACCGACGACAGCCAGTGGAACTGCGACGCCACCGGCGCCAACGCACCGGAAGACCTGCCGCTGCCGGACAAGACCCAGCCGGGCCTGGCCAGATCGCCGTTTGCCGCGACCTGCACCCAGACCGCCGCCGTCAACCACAACATCAAGAATTCGCCGAACCTGTTCAACGCGCTCACCGCCAAGGGCCTGACCTGGCGCACTTACAGCGAGTCGATGAACCCGGGCCAGGACTTCCGCACCGACAGCGTGGCCGACGCCGCCGTGGTCGCCGCCGACCACGTGTATGCGCCGGGCACCCTGAACAGCAACAGCGCCGCGATCGGCGACGCCTCCCTGCAGCTGCCGATGCCGGCCGGCCTGTACAAGACCAAGCACCACCCGGGCATGGCTTACCAGAACGTGCGCAGCGCACCGGAATTCAAGTACAGCAACCGCACCATGGGCGGCGGCCAGTGGGATGCCCAGCTGCTCAAGAGCAGCGCGTACGCGGTCCCGGCCGGCTACGACGTCGACCAGTTCGGCACCGACCTGGCTTCGGGCAAGGTGGGCAATATCAACTTCGTGGTGCCGGACCAGTGCGACGACATGCACAGCATCACCGTCAGCGGCACCAACGGCGCGGGCAAGACCGGCGTCGCGGCCAGCGACTGCGGCGGCAATACCATCCTCACCCGCGGCGACAACTACGTCGACTACGTGGTCAAGAAGATCCAGGCCTCGAAGGACTGGATGAACCCGCAGAAGAAGGTCGCGATCGTCATCATGTTCGACGAAGGCACCGCGACCTCGGGCATGAACTCGTGCTGCGGCTGGAACCCGTCCGCCAGCAAGGCCATCGCCAACCCGCTCAAGCGCAACGCCGACGGCACCTGGTCGCCGGACACTTCGGTGGTCAACTACACCCGCGGCAACCGCGGCCACGGCGAGTCGATCTACGGCGTGCTGACCAACCAGGCCGCCGCGCCCAAGGGCCAGTCGGACAGCGACGCCTACAGCCACTTCAGTTTCGTGCGTACGCTGCAGGACATGTTCGGCCTGGCCGATCCGAAGGTCGACGCCTCGTACATGAACCGCTCCAAGTACACCGAGCGCTTCATCGTGCAGAACATCGCCAACCTGCCGGAATACGCGGGCAGCGCCGACACCCACTTCGACGCGGTGCGTCCGATGAATCACGCCTACGTGATCCCGGCCGGCTACGTCCAGAAGCAGTCGTCGGACATCGCGCCGGGCGTGGTCCCGCAAGTCGGCCCGGACGCCACCCAGACCAACCTGTGGGCGGTGAAGAAGTAAGCGTTTGAGCCGCAACGCGGCCCGCGCCGGGAGGTGCGGGCCGCTTTTTCACATCCTCGAGACATCATGACGACATCCTTCAAACGACTCGGCGCCGCCATGCTGGCAGCGGTGCTCGGATTGGCCGGCTGCGGCGGCTCTTCGGACGGCGCAGCCGGCCAGGGCGCCTCGGCAGCGGCCGGCGCCCCGGCGGGCACCAGCGCCGGTTCCGCCGGCACGAGCGGCACGGGCAGCACGCCGGCGGCCCCGGCGGTCCCGGCGACGCCGGTGTCGAAGCTCAGCCTGGCGGCCCAGGTGGGCCAGAAGATGTTCTTCGATATCACCCTGTCCGGCTCGGGCAAGCAGTCCTGCGCCAGCTGCCACGACCCTGACCATGCCTACGGTCCGCCCAACGACCTGTCGGTGCAGCTCGGCGGCCTCGATCTCAAGACCCAGGGCCAGCGCGCCGTCCCGTCGCTGCGCTACAAGGAATACACGCCGGCCTACGCCGACCTGCTCGACAATCCGGACGGCATCAGCGCCCCGGGTCCCGGCGGCGGCCTGACCTGGGACGGCCGCGCGACCAGCCTGGCCGACCAGGCCAGCGTGCCGCTGCTCGATCCGAACGAGATGGCCAACGTCAGCGGCGACGCCGTGGTCGCCAAGATCCGCGCCGGCGCCTACGCCGACCTGTTCCGCCAGGCCTTCGGCGCCAACTCGCTCGACAACCCGAGCACGGCCTTCGCCAGCGCTGCCAAGGCCCTGCAAGCCTTCCAGTTGGAAGACGTGAGCTTCCATCCCTACGACAGCAAGTTCGACCTTTACGCCGGCAACAAGATCGGCGGCACGCTGACCGCAGCCGAAACGCGCGGCCTGAAGCTGTTCTCGGACGCCAACGGCGCCAACTGCGCCTCGTGCCATTACCAGGGCGCGGGCCTGAACGGCAGCTCGGCATTGTTCACCGACTTCTCGTACGAAGCGATCAGCGTGCCGCGCAACATGGGCATCGCCGCCAACCAGAATCCGGACTACTTCGACATGGGCCTGTGCGGCCCGGACCGCACCGACCATCCGGACGCGGCGGACGGCAGCAACCCGTTCTGCGGCATGTTCAAGGCGCCCAGCCTGCGCAACGTCGCCACCCGCACGAGCTTTTTCCACAACGGCGTGATGCACTCGCTGGAGCAGGTGATCCGCTTCTACAACACGCGCGACACCAACCCCGAGATCTGGTATCCGACCGTCGGCGGCACGCCCAAGGCGACCCCGGACCCGGACTTCCCGACCTATGGCCTGATCACCACCCAGTACGTGGGCGGCACGGTCCAGAAGTTCAACGACCTCCCGGCCCGCTTCCACGGCAACATCGACACCCAGCTGCCGCTCGACGGGCGCAAGCCGGGCAGCAAGCCGCCGATGACCGATGCCCAGATCGCGGACCTGATCTGTTTCCTCAAAACGCTGACCGACGGCTACCAGCCTTCGACCCAGGCCAAGACCGGCGCCTGCGTCGAATGACGTCCTGAGCATGACTTTCCGCACCTGAACCGAACCATGAAACGACTGATCCTCTGCACCATTCCCTTCGCCGCGCTGGCCATGCTTGCCGGCTGCTCCGACCACAAGCGCGATCTCAACGGGGCCAACATGACGCGCGCGATGAACGACTATCTCGCCAAGCGCGGCGACCTGTGCCTGGCCAAGAACAGCTGGCCGGTGTTCGTCACCGAGCAAGAGTCGAAGGCCGGCTCGCGCAATGCCCTGCAGATGCCGGTGCTGGAGCACCTCGGTCTCGTCACCGGCAGCGACGCCAAGGTCGAGCAGGACAACAAGGATGGCGAGAAGGAAAAGGTGCACGCACGCCGTTATGCCTTGACCTCCGAAGGCCAGAAATACTATCTGGCGCGCGCGCCGCACAAACGGCCGACCGGCAACCGCTTCGCCGATGCCGACCACGACTTCTGCGCCGCCCGGCTGTCGCTCGATAAGGTGGTCGGCTGGGAAGCGCCGGCGCAGGGTGTCAAAGACCAGACGGTGGTGAGCTACACCTACAAGATCGACCCGGCGCCCTGGACTGCCGATCAGGCGGCGCGCGCGGTGTTCCCGATGGTCGACATGCTGATCCGCGGCGCCGGCACCCTGCAGCTCAAGGAAACCATGGTGCTGGGCGCGAACGGCTGGGAGGCGCGCGACCTGTGACGCAGCCGTCGAACCCGTCATCGAATCCGCCTGACGTCCCGTTCAGCGCGCAGCTGCGCGACTGGGCGCTGCACAACATCGACCGCGGCATCCCGCCGGCGCCGCTGGCGCGCGCGATGGTCGAGCAGGGCTTCGACGCGCGCCTGGCCGACGCCCTGATCCACGCCTTCTGGATGGCGCGCGCGACCGGCGCCGCGATTCCCGAGCGCGGCTTCACGGCGGCGCAGGTCGCCGCCGCGCGCTACGTGCCGGACGCGCCGCGTATCGGCCCGGGCCAGACCCTGCACGCCGGCGGGCGCCGCGTGCGCGTGGCCGCGCGCCTGGATCCGCATGCTGGCGCGCCCGCATGCGCGGTGCTGGACGGCGTGCTCGACCCCGACGAGTGCGCCCAGCTGATCGCGCTGGCGCGCCCGCGCCTGGCCCGATCGACCATCGTCGACCCGGGCAGCGGCAAGGACACGGTCAGCACGGCGCGCACCAGCGAGGGCATGTTCTTCCGGCTCGAGGAAAATGAACTGGTGGCGTGCATCGACCGCCGCGTCTCGGATTTGATGGGCCTGCCGCTCGAGAACGGCGAAGGCCTGCAGGTGCTGCGCTACCCGCCCGGCGCGGCCAGCCAGCCGCACTACGACTTCCTGATGCCGTCCAACGCCGCCAACCGCGCTTCGGTCAGCCGCAGCGGCCAGCGCGTGGCGACGCTGGTGATGTACCTGAACGACGTCGAAGAGGGCGGCGAAACGGTGTTCCCGGAAAGCGGTTTCGCGGCCAGCCCGCGCGAGGGCAGCGCGCTCTGGTTCGAGTACTGCAACGCGGCCGGCCAGCTCGACCCGCAATCGCTGCATGCCGGCGCCACCCCGCTCAGCGGCGAGAAGTGGATCGTCACCAAGTGGATGCGCCAGCGCCGGTTCGCGTCGGCCGGCTAGGCATCAGGCGCGCTTCCTAACAAAATGTTAACTTGTCTCTGAGGCAATGCCGACCTTAGAGTGAAGCTTGGCTAACCCTGGATAGAGACACAACCATGTTCACGAAACGCGTATTGGCGATGTTGTCGGCGGTGACGGTCATCGGCGCATTGCAGGCATGTACGACCATCGGCCCCGACCAGATGGTCGTGACCAACGGCATGATCGCCAGCGCCCGCGTCGGCTACCCCTTCGATCCGACGCCGGTGACACAAGTCAGGCGGCGCAATGCCGTGGTCGTCGTCACCAACCTGAAGTGGGAGCCAGCGGATGCGGACGGCGGCCGCCACGCGGTCGAGTGGACCTGGTATACCGGCGACAAGCTGGTCGCTCAGCGCAAGCGCAACTTCAAATTCGACAAGAGCCCGGCCCAGCTGAGCTGGCGTATCCCGGGCGCCGATTTCGAGCCGGGCCACTACCGCGTCACCGTCGCGGTCGACGGCAAGGTCATCGACACGCACGAATACGATATCGTCGAGGGCTAAGCGTCGATATTTGCCAGCTTGCCCAGGCAGCGGCGCTGGAAGGCGTCCAGGCCGTCGGCCACCAGCGCGTCGTCTTCCTGGAGCACGCGCGCGTCGATCAGGATGCGCAGCTTGGCAATGCGGTCGCCCAGCGCCAGCGCCTGGGCCAGCTGGCTGTCCGCAATGTCGCCCGGCGCGGCGGCAGCGGCGATCGCGCGCCCGACCTCGGGCGGGAAGGCCCAGTAGTCGGCGATCGCGCCCGACAGAGCGCGGCTGGCGGCGAACAGCGCGGCGCCGAACTCGCGCGAGCCCGGCACCTTGCCGCCCGTCTGATGGGCTTCGCAGACGCGGTCCGACAGGCGCAGCGCGACCATCAGGCCGACGTTCTGCATCAGCCCGGCCAGGTAGGATTCGAACACGCCGGTCGAGAGACCCGGCGCCATCAGGCTGGCGGCGAGCGCGCAGCCGACCGACTGATTCCACAGCGGCGGCGCGGCCTGGCGCGCGAAGCCCTCGCCCTGCAGGCGGATCAGGGGCCGGAACGCGATCCGGGCCAGCAGCATGCGCAGGCCGTTCTGGCCCAGCATCATGATCGCCGCCTCGACGTTCTTGACCGGCGAAATCGGGCGGTAATACGCGCTGTTGGCTTCGCGGATGACTTCCGCCACCAGCACCACGTCCTCGGCCACCTGGCGCGACAGCTCGCCGACCGAGGCGTCCTCGTCGCCCAGGCTGGCCAGGATGCGCGGGATCGCTTCCGGCACGCGCGGCACCAGGTTGGCCGCCTCGCCGGGTTGACCGGCCAGGCGCGTCACCAGGTCGAGGATGCGCCGCTCGACCTCGCTCGGGGCGTCGTAGCCGTTCGATGCGGTCAGCCAGCGGTAGAACGCGGCCTCGGTCTCGGCGCGGTAATCGGGCGCGTCGGCCGCCGGGCCCGCCGGGGCCGGCGCAGGGGCGCCTTTGGCCGCGGCGCCGTCGGTGCCGATCAAGCCTTTGATCCAGTTTTTCATGATGTTCCGGGATATGACCGTGCGGCAATTCTATACGTGAATCGCATAGATGCAGCGCCAAAGTCCCATTCTGCCAAAAAAAACGCCGGGCGAACCCGGCGTCGTGAACGAGAATCGGATCAATCCGTCGTCAATCAGGCGATTTCGTGAGCGGCTTCGGTGCGCAGCGAGGCATCCAGGTCCGGGCTCGGGTTGCGCAGTTCGGCCGTCATGCGGTCCTTGTCCAGCTCGCCTTCCCACTTCGACACCACGATCGCGGCCACGCCGTTGCCGATGATGTTGGTCAGCGCGCGGCATTCGCTCATGAACTTGTCGATGCCGAGGATCAGCGTCATGCCGGCCACCGGGATGGTCGGCACCGCGGCCAGGGTCGCGGCCAGCGTGATGAAGCCGGCGCCGGTGATGCCGGAAGCGCCTTTCGAGGTCAGCATCGCCACCAGCAGCACGGTCAGTTCCTGGGTCAGGGTCAGGTCGGTGTTGGTCGCCTGGGCCACGAACAGGGCCGCCATCGTCATGTAGATGTTGGTGCCGTCCAGGTTGAACGAGTAGCCGGTCGGGACCACCAGGCCCACCACCGATTTCGGGCAGCCCAGCTTTTCCAGCTTGCGCATCAGGGCCGGCAGCGCCGACTCCGACGAGCTGGTGCCCAGCACGATCAGCAGCTCTTCCTTGATGTAGTTCAGGTAGCGGAAGATCGAGAAGCCGGTGAAGCGGGCGATCAGGCCCAGCACGACCACCACGAACAGCGCGCTCGTGAGATAGAACGAACCGACCAGCGAAGCCAGCGGGATCAGCGCCTTGATGCCGTATTTGCCGATGGTGAAGGCCATCGCGCCGAATGCGCCGATCGGGGCCGCCTTCATGATGATGTTCACCACGCCGAAGATCGCGTGCGACAGGTCCTCGATGAAACGCGTGACCGGACGGCCGCGCTCGCCGAGCAGCGACAACGCGAAGCCGAACAGGATCGCGATCAGCAGCACCTGCAGGATGTCGCCCTTGGCGAACGCATCCACGAAGGTGTTCGGGATGATGTTCATCAGAAAGTCGACGGTCGACAGGCCCTTGGTCTTGGCGGTGTACTCGGCGATCGAGTGGGTGTCGATGGTGGCCGGGTTGACGTTGAAGCCGGCGCCCGGTTTGATGATGTTGGCGACCAGCAGGCCGATGGCCAGCGCGAAGGTCGACACGATCTCGAAGTAGAGCAGGGCCTTGCCGCCGACACGGCCGATCTTCTTGACGTCCTGCATGCCGGCGATACCGGCGACCACCGTACAGAAGATCACCGGCGCGATGATCATCTTGATGAGTTTGACGAAGCCGTCTCCCAGCGGCTTCATCGCGGTGGCGATGCCCGGATCAAAGATGCCCAGCAGGACACCGATAATAATCGCGAACAATACCTGGACATAAAGGACTTTATAGAATGGTTTTTTCATCACGAGGCTTCATGCGCTAACAGTAATACCGTCATCATTGCGCAAAATATCTGGGCCATCTATTGTGGAAAACCGCAACGAAACGTAACAGGCGGCGCCGCGACGAACCGCTCAGGGATGCTTGTAGACGGTCCCGCCCTTCATCACGAACCCCACCTTGCGCAGTGCCGCGATGTCCGCGGTCGGGTCGCCGTCGACCGCGACCACGTCGGCCAGCGCGCCCTGCTTGATCTGGCCGAGCTCAGGTCGTCCCAGGATGCCGGCCGCGACCGTTGTGGCGGCGCGCAGGGCCTCGACCGGCGTCATCCCCAGGCGCACCATCCACTCGAGTTCGCGCTCGTTGGTGCCGTGCGCGAACACGCCGACGTCGCTGCCGTTGCCGATCGTGACGCCGAGCTTGCGCGCCAGACGGAAGGCGCGTTCGGCCTGCTGCAACGACGGCGTCGGCGCGCCGCCGCGCACGTAGTGCTGGAAGTATTCGGAGGTCGCTTCCGGCGCAGTGAGGGTCGGCACGTAGGCGATATGGCGTTCGGCCATCAGCTTGAACGTGGCGTCGCTGGCGCCGTAGCCGTGCTCGATGGTGTCGACGCCGGCCAGCACCGCGTTGCGGATGCCGTCGTCGCTGCTGGCGTGGGCCGCGACCTTGCGTCCGCTGGCGTGCGCCGCGGTCACCGCCGCCTTCATCTCTTCCAGCGTGAGCGTCGGGCGCGTAGCGCCATCCGGGCCGCTGCGGTAGTCGGCGTACAGCTTGATCCAGTCGGCGCCGTGGGCCGACTGCTCGCGCACCGCCTTGACCATCTCGTCGACCCCGGTCACGCCTTGCGCGCCGTACGGGATGTCGAGGTCGGGGCGGTAAGTGCGCTCGGCCGGACCGTAGCTGAAGCTGGCGACGATCGCGCGCGTGGCGACGAACATGCGCGGACCCGGCACCTGGCCTTCGTCGATGGCGCGCTTGACGCCGACGTCGGCATAGTCCGCGCCTTCGGTGCCGAGGTCGCGGATGGTGGTGAAGCCGCCCAGCAGCGTGTCCTGGGCGTGGCGCACGGCCAGCGCGGTGCGGTAGCTCGGGGCTTCCTTGAGCACTTGGTCGTCCCAGGTGGTCTCGTTGTAGGGGTGCAGCAGCAGGTGCGAGTGCAGTTCGATCAGGCCGGGAATCAGGGTCTTGCCGGGCAGGGCGATGCGCTCGACGTCGGCCGGGACCGCCAGCGTGGCGCTCGGCCCGGCTGCCTGGACCCGGCCCCCTTCGATCAGCACGCTCCAGCCGGTGTGCGCCGCGCCGTCGCCGGTCCAGACGCGTTCGGGCGTGATCAATACGGGACGCGCGGAGGCCGGGGCATCGGCGGCTGTCGCCGTCGCGGCCGTTTGCACGGCGCCGAGCAGCAGGGAAAGAGTGAGGGCAAGTCGCGTGAAACGGGTCCGCATGAATCTTCCTTCTTATATAGAGGGTGACGTCGTGATACTCACATGATAGCGGACAGTCATGCCCATGGGTGTGCATTTGGCAACTCGACATGCACCGTCCTGGTGAGCCGAACTATTGCGGTGCATTGTGTGCATCATCAAAACAAATCGTTGATGCCTAGCGCATAACGCCGAATTAGATTTCGTTGTATTAAAATATTTGTCTTGTGTTAATAAAATATTGTTAATAGTATCCATGGGTTCCCGTCGTGTTCGGCACGTCGAGGAATGGCCCGCGCAAGCGGCGTCGACGATCACTTCATACGCAGTGAATAACGAGGAAACCCATGAGAACCAAGCTTTCCAGCCTTACCCTGGCCGGTCTGTGCCTGGCGCTGGCGGCCGCCACCCCAGCCGCCCAGGCCCAGACGGCGGCCGCGCCGGCGGCCAGCCAGGCGGCCGCGCCGTTCTGGCAGAGCGTGACGCTGCCCGAACCCGCCGCGGCGGCAGCCACCAGCGCAGCCGGCACGACCACGCGCACGCTGGCGGCCCAGTCGCTGGCGGCGGGCGTCAAGAGTCCCGCCCTGCAGCTCAAGCGCTTGCGCGCGGCCTCGCTCGACCTGGCCGGCATGCGCGCCTTCACCGCGGACGCGCCGCGCGAGCGGATCGGCGCCAGCATCGCGCGCGAGCCGGGCACGCTCAGCATCGCGCTGCCGCATCCGGATGGCGGCTTCCAGCGTTTCCTGCTGGTCGAAAGCCCGATCATGGAACCCGGCCTGGCTGCCGCCCACCCGGAGATCAAGACCTATAAAGGTGTCGGCGTCGACGACCCGGCCGCGACCGTGCGCATGGACATCACGCCGCTCGGCCTGCACGCCTCGGTGCGCTCGCCCAACGGCGGCTACTACGTCGACCCGTACTACCGCAACGACACCACCACCTACGCCAGCTATGCGCGCACCGACCTGGTCAACGTCCATGGCGCGCTGCGCGAAGGCGCCGTCGACGATCCGCAAGTGAGCCTGGCGCGCAGCTTCTACGGCCCCGGCGATGCGATCGATGTGCGCGCTTCCGGCTTCGCCCCGGGCGCCGCGATCACCGTCGAGGTGCGCGCCGAGTCCGATGGCGCAACCGTCCAGACCGTCGGCGCGACCGCCGACCAGGACGGCAACGTCGCCGTCACCCTGGCCGCCGGCAGTGTCGGCGAGGGCAGCTATGACGTGACCGCCAGCGACGGCGCCAAGGGCAGTACCACGGCCTTCCAGGTGCTGGACGCATCGCTGGTGGCCAACAACACCTCGACCGGCACCCAGTTGCGCACCTACCGCGTGGCGCTGGTGAGCGACCCGTCGTATGCCAGCTACTTCGGCGCGAACAACGTGACGGCGGCCAAGGTCACGCTGATGAACCGCGTGACCCAGGTGTACGAGAGCGAGACCTCGATCCGCCTGGTGCTGATCGACGCCACCGACAAGCTGAACCTGGCCACCAGCGCCGCGATGACCGGCGCCAACGGCCCGTGCGGCGGCAGCGCCTGCTTCACGGCGGCCCAGGCCGCCACTTGCGGCAGCAGCACCCTGAGCCGCAACCGCGTGGTGGCGGGCCTGCTGGCCGGCGCCGGCAACTTCGACATCGGCCACATCGCACTGGGCCTGGACGGCGGCGGCATCGCCAGCCTGGGCGTGGTCGGCGCCAACAGCAAGGCGCAGGGCTGCACCGGCATCCCGACCCCGGTCGGCGACTTCTACGCGGTCGACTACGTCGCGCACGAGATGGGCCACCAGTTCGGCGGCAACCACACCTTCAACGGCACGCAGGCGAACTGCTCGACCAGCAACCGCAACGCCGGCACCTCGGTCGAGCCGGGCAGCGGCTCCTCCGTCATGGCCTATGCCGGCATCTGCGGCACCGACGACCTGCAGACCCACAGCGATCCTTACTGGTCGCAGCGTAGCTTCGATGAAATCACCGCCTACACCTCGGGCGCCGAGACCAGCATCGCCGAAGTGCAGATGGGCGTGCTGACCGGGTTTTCCACCAACGGCCAGTCGTTCCAGCTGAGCTACAACGGCAGCCTGTCGGCGCCGATCGTGCGCGGCTCGAACTACACCGCGGCGGGCATCGCGGCAGCGATCCAGGCCATCCCGGGCTGGCCGGCCGGCGGCACGGTCAGCGTCACGTCGGTGTCGGACACGGCGTTCACGGTCACCTATGGCGGCACGCTGGCCAACGTCAAGACCTCGCTGCTGCAACTGCTCAACTGCGCCAGCTGCAGCGGCTACGTCGGCGAGATCGCCGCCGGCGGCCCGACCACGCGCCATGGCACCGTCACCGGCACCGGCAACAGCGCGCCGGTCGTCACCACCCCGGCCGGCTACACGATCCCGGTGCGCACCCCGTTCGTCCTGACCGGCGGCGCGCTCGACCCGGACGGCGAGGCGCTGGCCTACATGTGGGAACAGAACGACCGCGGCGCCACTGGCACCAGCAACGGCACCGGCCTGGTCAGCAACGTCAAGACCAACGGCCCGCTGTTCCGCCAGTTCGGCACCCGCGCCGTGGTCAGCAGCACGGCGACGCTGCAATACGGCTCGCCCGGCGAAAACCACACCACCGCCGATTCCAGCCGCACCTTCCCGGACATGGCGCAGATCCTGGCCAACAACACCAACGCCGAGACCGGGGTCTGCCCGACCGCATCGAGCACGCCGACCGCGGCCCAGATCGATTGCTTTTCGGAGTACCTGCCGACCGCCGCCTATGTCGGCGCCGCCGGCGTGAACGCCAGCCCGGCCTCGCTGAACTTCCGCCTCACCGCGCGTGACGGCCACGGGGGCGTCGGCAGCGCCAACACCCAGCTGGTGCTGGCCCCCGGCGCCGGCCCGTTCCTGGTCACCTCGCCCAACACCGCGGTGACGCTGGACTCCGGCTCGGCCCAGACGGTGACCTGGAGCGTGGCCAACACCAACGTCGCGCCAGTGAGCACCGCCAACGTCAGGATCACGCTGTCGACGGATGGCGGTCAGACCTGGCCGATCGTGCTGGCCGAGAGCGTGCCGAACAACGGCAGCGCCAGCGTCGTCCTGCCGGCGGTCGCGAGCAGCAGCGCACGCATCATGGTGGCGGCGGTCGGCAACGTCTTCTTCGACGTCTCGAACGCCAACTTCACGATCCGCCTGGTGGGCGACCTCGACGGCGACGGCCAGGTGGGCTGCGCCGACCTCGGCATCGTCAAGGCGGCCTTCGGCAAGCGCAGCGGCCAGGCCGGCTACGACGCCCGCGCCGACTACAACAAGGATGGCGCGATCGACGTGCGCGACCTGACCTACGAAACCCAGCACATGCCGAAGGGCATGAGCTGCAATTGATAAGTAATTCCCGGCCGGGCAGGGTGCCTGGCCGGACACCCTTGTTTTCAGGAGCAATGCAATGATTGGATGGAAAAAACTCGCCGGCGCCGCCGCGCTGACCCTGGCCTGCGCCCAAGCCTGGGCCGTGCCCACCCTGAGCTTCTCGACGGCTTCGGCCCCGGCTGCGCTCGGTTCGCCTGTGACCGTCGACGTGCGTGTCAGCGGCATCAGCGACCTTTACTCGTATCAGTTCGGCGTCAACTTCGACAAGGCGCTGCTGCGGTTCGATAACGTCGTCACCGGCAGCTTCCTCGCCGGCGGCGACACCAGCGTGTTCGGTTTCTACGATGCCGATCCGACCGACGGTACGCTGGACTTCGTCTTCGACAGCCGCATCGGCGTGCAATCGGGCGCCAGTGGCGACGGCGTGCTGGCCACGCTGACGTTCGATACCCTGGCCGCCGGCAGCGCCGCTTTGGGCTTTACCAATCTGCTGTTCCTGGACAGCAGCGCTGCCGACATCGCCGTCACCGCCATCGACGGGGCGGTGCAGATCGGCGCTACCAGCGCCGTGCCGGAACCGGCCAGCCTGGCGCTGTTCGGCATCGGCGGCGCGGCCGCCTTGCTGCGCCGCCGCCGCGCGGGCGCACGCGCGTAAGGTACGCACGCGGCGCAGGCCCTCGCGCGCGGACGTACCTGCGCGCGCGAGGGCGCGTCGGATTGGTTGCAAAGAACGCGATCGGTTGATCTGGCAGCTTGAAGCGCTTGCCTTGTCAGCCCAACTATTGCCCCGCGCCGTCGAGCATGGTGCGCACGCGCGCCAGCATCGCCTCGAGATCGAAGGGCTTGGCGATCAGCGCCATTCCGGGTTCCATGAAGCCGTTGGCGGCGGCGGCCAGCTCGGCGTAGCCGGTCATGAACAGCACCGGAAGATCCGGCAGCACGCGGCGCGCCGCCTCCGCCAGCTGGCGGCCATTCATCCCACGCAGTCCGATATCGGTGATCAGCAGATCGATGGCGGCATCGGCCTCGATGCCGGCCTGGGCTTCGAAACCATTGGTGGCGGTGCGCACGCGGTAATGCGCGCCGTCGAACAGGTCGCACAAGGCCGCCATGACCGATGGGTCGTCTTCGACCAGCAGCAGCGTGGCGCCGGCGCCGCTGCGCGCGCTGGAGGGCGGCGCGGCGGGCGCTATCGTCTCGGCAAGGTCGGCGCTGGTGGGCAGGTGGATGGCGACCGTGGTGCCGCGTCCGACGCTGCTGTCGACGCTGCTGTGGATCGTGACGAAGCCGCCGGACTGGCCGGCAAAGCCATACACCATCGACAGGCCCAGGCCGGTGCCCTGGCCGGTCGGCTTGGTGGTGAAGAACGGCTCGCAGGCCTGCTGGACCACGGCGGGCGTCATGCCGACGCCGTTGTCGCCGACCGTCAGGCAGACATACGGGCCCGCCTGGGCGCCATGCTGCAGCGCCAGCTCGGGTCCGATCTCGACCAGGCGGGTGCGAATGGTCAGCACGCCGCCGTCGGGCATGGCGTCGCGCGCGTTGATGACGAGGTTCAGCACGGCGTTCTCGAGCTGGTTGGCATCGCAGCGCGCGCGGCAGCCGGCGGCGTCGACGGCCAGCGCAAGTTCGATCTTTTCGCCGATCGTACGCTGGAACAGGTCGGCCAGGCCCTGCACCAGCAGCTTGACGTCGACCTGCTGCGGGGCGAGCGGCTGGCGCCGCGAAAACGCCAGCAGCCGGTGCGTCAGCGTGGCGGCGCGGCGCGACGCGGCCAGCGCCATGTCGACGTAGCGCAGGATCGCGTCATCGGACAGTTGGCCAAGGCGCAGGCGCAGCATGTCGAGCGGCCCCATCACGCCTTGCAGCATATTGTTGAAGTCGTGGGCGATACCGCCGGTCAGCTGGCCGACCGCTTGCATTTTCTGGCTCTGGCGCAGCTGCTGTTCGAGCTGGCGCTGGCGCGTCGTGTCGATACCGACGCCGGTGCGGCGCAGCGGTATGCCGGCGTCGTCGAAATAGGTGTGGCCGCGCGACAGCACCCAGCGGGTCGAGCCGTCCGGATGGCAGATGCGGTATTCGAGTTCGAGGTCGCCGCTGCGCACCAGGCCGCCGGCCATGGTGGCGCGCAGCGCAGCCAGGTCGTCCGGGTGCACGTTGGCCAGAAAGCCGGTGCGCAGGATGCCGGCCGCGCCTTGTTCCGGGTCGATGCCGTACAGCTCGGCGATGCCGGCGTCGCAAAAGAAGCGGTCGCTGGCCGCGTCGTAGGTCCACACCCCGACGCCCGAGACCGCGGACAAGGCAAGCCGGGCGAAGTCGAGCGAATCGCGCAGCGCCGTCTCGCGCGCGCGTTCGATCGTGACGTCGCGGCCGGCGTGATGCCAGCGCGCACCGGCCTGCACGCGCGCCCAGCTGATCAGGCGGTACTCGCCGCCGGCGGTGCGGCAGCGGTATTCGACGCGTGCATCCGGATCGTCGTGGGCAGGGTGCTGCTGATGCATGGCCTTGGCGGCCAGGTCGTCGGGATGCACCAGCCAGTCCGAGGTGCGGCCGAGGATGCGTTCCGGTGGCCAGCCGAGCAGATCGGTCCAGGCTGGATTGACCTCGAGCCAGATACCTTCGAGGTCGGTGACCCCGAGCAGATCGGGCGACGCCGCCCACAGCGGCGAATCGCTGGCGGCCGGACTCGACGCCGGGTTGAGCGTGCGTTCGTAGGCGGCCAATACACGGCGCAAGGCCTCGTTTTCAGCCTGGAGCTCGGCTTCCCGTACGCTCGCCGGCGCGGGCATCGATGGACGATCGGGCATCTGGCATGGATTAATAATGAGCCTCATATTTTAACCCATGGACTTGCCGGACGACCAAAGTGCCGCGCTGCGTATTATTCCTCCCTGCGTATTTATTCCTCCATATCCTGCAGCGACTGCTCGATCCCGACCTGCAGGTCGCGCAGGAAGGCGCCGCCCTTGGCCGACAGCGCGATGCCCGGCACCGCCAGTTCGATCAGGCAGCCCAGCGCCTGGCGGAACCATTCCATGTCGGTGCCCATCAGCGGCAGCGCATGCGCGTCGGTCAGGTAGTGCACGGCGCGCCCGAGCAGGGCCGGGTCGCGTCCGGCATTGGCCACCAGCAGCGCGAAATCCAGCGCCTCGCGCTCGAAGCGGTCCGCCAGCGTCTCCAGGATGTCGCGCGAGACGTCGGGCTGGCCCGAGGCCAATACCACGTGCGCCAGCTCGACGCAGGCTTCGTGCAGGCCGGGGGCGTGGATGCGCTCGCCGTCGTCATCGTCGCGCATCGGGTCGTTCATCGGGTCGTTCATCGGGTCGTCCATCGGGTCGTCGGTCGGATAGCTCACTGCGCCACCCAGCCGCCGTCCATGTTCCAGGCCACGCCGCGCACCTGGTTGGCGGCGGGGCTGCACATGAACACCGCCAGCGCGCCGAGTTCTTCCGGCGTGACGAATTCACCCGAGGGCTGTTTTTCCATCAGCAGCTCTTTCTTGGCCTGTTCGTTCGGGATGCCGGCGCGCGCCGCGCGGTCGTCGACCTGCTTTTGCACCAGGGGCGTGAGCACCCAGCCCGGGCAGATCGCGTTGGCGGTGACGCCGGTGGCGGCGCATTCGAGCGCGGTCGACTTGGTCAGCCCAACCAGGCCGTGCTTGGCCGCGACGTAGGCCGATTTACCGCTCGATGCGACCAGTCCGTGCGCCGAGGCGAGGTTGATGATCCGGCCCCAGTTGCGGCTTTTCATGGCGGGCAGCGCCAGTCGCGTGGTGTGGAAGGCGGACGACAGGTTGATGGCGATGATCGCGTCCCACTTCTCGACCGGGAAGTCCTCGACGTTGGCCACGTACTGGATGCCGGCGTTGTTGACCAGGATGTCGACTGCGCCGAACTTGTCCGCCGCGAAGGCCATCATCGCCTCGATCTGCTCGGGCCTGGACATGTCGGCGTTGTGGTAGGCGGTCTGCACGCCGAATTCATGGCCGATGTCGGTGTACAGCTTGTCGATCTGCTGGGCGTCGCCGAAACCGTTGAACACGATGTTGGCGCCTGCCTCGGCCAGCGCGCGCGCGATGCCCAGGCCGATGCCCGAGGTCGAGCCGGTGACGAGGGCGGTTTTGCCGCTCAAAATCTTCGATTGCATGGATTGCCTTTCTGGAATGGTGGGCCGCCCGGGTGGCGGAGGCGTTCTCTTGGTAGAATTCTAATCGCGCCGGCGGGTAAAATGTTGGCGCACGCCCGTGCCGTGCAGCGCGCGAGCGTCTTTAGTAATCGAACCGTGGTAGCGTCGAATGGAGCCGCATGTGACCGAACCGAGGCTGAAAACCGTGCAATGCAGCTCGCCCGCGGGCCTGCACCGCATGGCCTACAAAGAGTGGGGCGATCCCGCCAACCCGCGCGTGCTGGTGTGCGTGCACGGCGTCACGCGCGTCTCCGGCGACTTCGACGAGCTCGCGCGCGCGCTGTGCGGCGATTACCGCGTGGTATGCCCCGACGTGGCCGGACGCGGACGTTCCGAGCGCCTGCGCGACCCGTCGCACTACACGGTGCCGCAATACGTCGCCGACATGGTCACGCTGGTCGCGCGCGTCACCGCGGTGGGCGACGAGAGCAGCGTGCACTGGTTCGGCACCTCGATGGGCGGCCTGATCGGCCTGATCCTGGCCTCGCTGCCGGACAGCCCGATCACCAGGCTCGTGCTGAACGACATCGGCCCGACGCTGGATCCGGCGGCGATGGCGCGCATCGGCGAGTACATCGGCCAGGACGTGCGCTTTCCCAGCTTCGAGGCCGGCGCGCGGTACGTGCGCGACGTGTCCGCCTCGTTCGGCCCGCACAGCGACGCCCAATGGGACAAGCTGGCGCGCGACGTGCTGGTGCAGCAGCCCGACGGCCAGTGGACGCGCCACTACGACCTGGGCCTGGCCAAGCCCTTCGCCGCGATCACGCCGCAGCAGGCGGCCCAGGACCAGCAGATGCTGTGGCAGGCCTTCGATGCGATCCGCTGTCCGACGCTGCTGGTGCGCGGCGGCCAGTCCGACCTGCTGTCGCGCGCCACGGCCGAGGAGATGACGCGGCGCGGTCCGAAGCCCCGCCTGGTCGAATTCGCCGGGGTTGGCCATGCGCCGACCTTCGTGCAGCCCGACCAGATCGCCGCGGCGCGCGCGTTTCTGCTCGGTTGAGGTCTCGACTGCGTACTCGACCGGGCCCGGGCCCGACACCTTTTTCACATCAACCAGGAACACCATGGAAATCAAACGACTGCACGTAGGCAAGCGCCTGTCCGAAATCGCCATCCACAACGGCACCGTCTACCTCGCCGGCCAGATCGCCGAGAACACCAGCCAGGACATCGTCGGCCAGACGCGCGAAGTGCTGGGCTACGTCGACCGCCTGCTGGGCGAGGCCGGCAGCGACAAGACGCGCATCCTGAGCTGCCAGATCTTCATTTCCGACATGGCCAACTTCCCCGGCATGAACGAAGTCTGGGACACCTGGGTCACCCCGGGCCACACCCCGCCGCGCGCCACCGTCGAGGCCAAGCTGGCCAATCCCGCCTGCCTGGTCGAGATCGTCGTCGTCGCGGCGCTGCCTTGATGTCCGTTTTCGTTTCGTTTCAATAGTAGAGGCGCCATGGTATCGATTGCCGCGCTCGGCGACGTCACGTCCCAGCTGATCTTCGGACTCGGGCGCGAAGATTGCGTCCGCGTGCACGACGCGCTCGACTTCGCCGCCGCGGTCTACGGCGAGCGCCAGACCCGGCGCGGCCAGGATGCGCTCGAGTTTTCGCTCGGCGTGGGCGGCACGCTGGCGCTGCTGCGCGCCGACGCCGAGACGCGCATCGCCGGCCTGCTGTTCGAGCTGGGGCTGCTCGAGCCCGGCGCCATCGACCGGATCGAGGAGCGCTTCGGCAAGGAAGTGAGCGACATGGTGCGCGGCGTGCAGCAGCTGATCCGCCTGCGCGACCTGACGGCAAGCCAGGCGCCGGTCGGGCGCGGCAAGAACGCCGCCCAGCAGGCGCTGGCCCAGCTCGAAACGCTGCGCAAGATGCTGCTGGCGATGGCCACCGACATGCGCGTGGTGCTGGTGCGCCTGGCGTCCTGCGTCACCACGCTGCGCTTCTTCGCCGAGCAGAAGCGGTTCGATGCGGTCACGCACGACTACGGGCGCGAGGTGCTCGACCTGTACGCGCCGCTGGCCAACCGGCTCGGGATCTTCCAGCTCAAGTGGGAACTGGAAGACCTGGCCTTCCGCATGATCGAGCCCGAGACCTACAAGCGCATCGCCAAGATGCTCGAAGAAAAGCGCATGCTGCGCGAGAGCTTCGTGCAATCGTCGATCGAGCGCCTGGAGCAGGAACTGGCGGCCGCCGGCGTCAAGGCCGAGGTCAGCGGGCGGCCCAAGCACATCTACAGCATCTGGAAGAAGATGCGCGGCAAGGAGCTCGATTTCAGCGGCCTGTACGACGTGCGCGCGTTCCGCGTGATCGTCGCCGACGTGAAGACCTGCTACACCGTGCTGGGCCTGGTGCACAACATCTGGACCCCGATCCCGAAGGAATTCGACGACTACATCTCGCGTCCCAAGGCCAACGGCTACCAGTCGCTGCACACGGTGGTCACGGCCGAGGACGGGCGTCCGCTCGAAGTGCAGATCCGCACCCAGGAAATGCATGGCTTCGCCGAGTACGGCGTGGCGGCGCACTGGCGTTACAAGGAAGAGGGCGGCTCGAACTTCAAGAGCCAGAAGTACGACGAGAAGATCGCCTGGCTGCGCCAGCTGCTGGCCTGGAAGAGCGAAGTGGCCGACGCCGTCACCGGCAGCGGCGACGAGGACGCGCAGCGCGAATGGGTCGAAAAGCTCAAGTCCACCACGCTGGACGACCGCATCTTCGTGCTGACGCCGCAGGCGCGCGTGCTCGAGCTGCCGGTCGGCGCCACGCCGATCGACTTCGCCTACCACCTGCACAGCGAGGTCGGCCACCGCTGCCGCGGCGCCAAGATCGACGGCGTGATGGTGCCGCTGAACACCCCTTTGCGCAACGGCCAGACCTGCGAGATCATCACCGCCAAGGGTCCGGCCGGCAGTGCCGGTCCGTCGCGCGACTGGCTCAGCCCCGGCTACACGGTGTCGAGCCGCACGCGCACCAAGATCCGCGCCTGGTTCCACGCGCAGGAACTGGCCGAGACCCTGGCGCACGGGCGCGCGCTGGTCGAGAAGTCGCTGCAGCGCGAAGGCAAGACCGCGGTCAACCTGGAAGCGCTGGCGCACAAGCTCGGTTTTGCCAAGCTCGACGATTTGTTCATCGCGGTCGGCAAGGAAAAATTCAGCCTGCGCCACGTCGAGGCCGCGCTGCACGACCCGGCCGACGCGCCGCCGGCGCCGCCGCAGGATACGGCGGTGGTCAACAAGAGCCGCGCCTCGAGCGTCGAGCAGGGCGCCAAGTCGGGCGTGCTGGTGGTCGGGTCCGAGGGCATGTTGACCCAGCTGGCCAAGTGCTGCAAGCCGGCGCCGCCGGACCCGATCGTCGGCTTCGTCACCAAGGGCAAGGGCGTCTCGATCCACCGCACCAGCTGCAAGAACTTCGCCGAGATGGCCTCCAAGAACCCGGAGCGCGTGATCGAGACCGAATGGGGCCGCAGCGGGACGGACACCGTGTTCCCGGTCGACATCTTCATCCTGGCGAGCGACCGCCAGGGCCTGCTGCGCGACATTTCCGAAGTGCTGACGATCGCCAAGATCAACGTGACCGGGGTGAATACCCAGTCGGCCAAGGGCCAGGCGCGCATGGTGTTCACGGCCGAGATCAGTTCGACCGGGCAGCTGCAGCGGGCGCTGGCGGCCATTGCCGAGGTGGGCGGGGTGATGGAAGCGCGCAGGACCTGACCTGCGCCGGCGCGACGCGGTCAACCGTACCGCCCCAGCTCTGCCGGACACGGTATCATGTAAATATGCCGCTCACTTCGCTCGTCTATGTCAAGCCGCGCCACTGGGGCCGCCTCGCCGTGCGTTACGCCGCCAGCTGGTGGCGCATGCTGCACCTGGGCGCGGTCGCGCTGGTGATGGCGATGTCGCCCTCGACCTACAGCCGCGCCAATCGCCTGGCCACCTCGCGCTACATCTACGCCAGCACCTGGCAGGTGCTGCCCTGGTTCACGCTGCTCACCGCGCTGCTCAGCCTCGTCATCATCCGCATCGTGCTGGTCACGGCGCAGAGCTACGGCCTGTCGCGCTATGCGCTGGAGATGGTGGTGCGGGTGCTGGTGCTCGAACTGCTGCCGCTGTCGGCCGCGATGTTCGCCGCGCTGCGCGCCGGCATGGCCTTCGACGCCGACGCGATGGGGCTGGCGCGCAGCGGCGCACCTGGCATCACCTCGGCCCGCGCCGCGACCGCGGAAACGCTGGACAAGCTGCGGCGCGACCTGGTGCCGCAAGTGGCCGCCAACGCCTTCGCCGTGCTCAGCCTGGCGATGGTCAGCAGCGTGATCGTGCTGGTGCTGGCTTACCTGAACGTCTACGGGCTGTCGCACTGGGGCCTGCCCGACTACACGCGCACCGTGGGCCGGGTGTTCGATCCGACCGTCACCATCGGCTTCGTGTTCAAGACCGTGCTGTTCGGGCTGGCCGTGGCCGTGATCCCGAGCAGCGCGGTGCTCGAGCTGCTGCGCCACCCGAAGCAGATGCGTTCGAACGTGCAGCCGGGCGCACTGCGCCTGCTGTTCGTGCTGTTGATGATCGAAGCCGGCTCCCTGGCCGTCCGCTACATCTAGTTTGAGAAGGAATCCCGCATGCCCGATACCCCGCCCGACCCGCTGCGCCCCGAGGAAATGAACCCGCGACCCGACGAGCCGCGCCACGTCGAAGCCAAGGCACTGCTGCTCCTGATCGGGATCGGCGCGCTGATCGTCGCCTTCGTGCTGTACGTGATGTATGCGCGCGGCGTGTTCGAGCAGACCCAGCGCCTGACCCTGGTCGCCGAGGATTCCGAAGGCGTGATCCCGGGCATGGACATGACCTTCGCCGGCTTTCCGATCGGGCGCGTGCGCCAGGTCGAGCTGACCGCCGACGGCAAGGTCGGCATCGTGGTCGACATCCCGAAGGCCGACGCCCGCTGGCTGCGCACCACCAGCGTGTACACGCTCGAGCGCAGCGTGGTCGGCGAAACCCGCCTGCGCGCCTACAGCGGCGTGCTGTCCGATCCGCCGCTGCCCGACGGCGTGCGCCGTCCGGTCCTGCGCGGCGACGCCAGCGCCGAGATTCCGCGCCTGTTGACCACGGCGCGCACGCTGCTGGAAAACCTCGAGACCATGACCCGCGCCGACTCGCACATCGGCAACAGCCTGGCCAACGTCGAGACCCTCACGGGCAAGCTGAACGGCCGCTACGGCGTGCTCGGCACCGCGCTCGGCGGCGACGAGCAGGCGCACAAGCTGCTGCAGACGCTGGACCACGTCGACGCCTTGCTGGCCAAGACCGACCGCCGCGTGTTCGGCCGCAACGGCGTGATGGACGACGCCCAGGCCTCGGTCCGGGAATTGCACGGCTTGCTGAGCGATGCGCGCGGCACGCTGCAAAAGGTCGACGGCGTGCTGGCCGAGGCCCAGGCGGTGGGCGCCAACGCGCGCGGCGCGACCGCCGACCTGGGCCGGTTGCGCGGCGAGGTCGACGCCAGCCTGCGCAAGGTGAACCGCCTGGTCGACGAAATCAACCGCAAGTGGCCGTTCAAGCAGGACACGGAGATCAAGCTGCCATGACCCGACTCTCGCCCACGCGCGCACCCGCGCGTACGCATGCGCCCGCCCGCGCCTGGCTGGCCGCCGCCTGCACCGCAGCGCTGCTGTGCGCCTGCGCCAGCAAGCCGCCGGTCCCGAGCTGGCAGCCCGATGCCAGAAGCAGCCTGGACGGTTTCATGGATGCCTGGCTGCACGGCGACACGCTCGCCGCTGACGCCGAGTTCGCGCGCGCGCGCCGCGCCACCGCCGCCACCGGCCGCTTCGACCTGGTCGCCCAGGCCGAGCTGGTGCGCTGCGCGGCCCGGGTCGCCGCGCTCGACTACGATTGCCCCGGCTATGCCGCGCTCGCCGGCGACGCCACCGCCGCCCAGCGCGCCTACGCGGCCTACCTGGACGGGCGCTGGCAAGGGCTGGACGCCAGCCTGCTGCCCGAGCAGCACCGCAGCGTGGTGGCCAGCGGCAGCCTGGCCGGCGTCGCCGATCCGCTGGCGCGCCTGGCCGCGGCCGGCGCCTTGCTCAAGGCCGGGCGCATCGTACCGGGCGACATCGCGGCCGCGGTCGACACCGCATCGGCGCAGGGCTGGCGCCGTCCGCTGCTGGCCTGGCTCGGCGTGCAGGAGCAGCGCGCCCAGGCCGCCGGCGACGTCGCTGCTGCCGAGCAGATCCGGCGCCGCCGCGCGCTGGTGGGCGAGTAGTCCTACAGGGCTGCCATCCGTGCTCCTATTGGTGGCGCGCGCTGGGACGCTACCATCGAAGTACTGTTATCCATCACAAGGAGAAAATGATGAGTGGAAATAAAGATGGCGCACAGAACGTGCCGGACCAGGGCGGCGTCGGCTTCACCATGGATGAGGCCAGCAACCAGCGAAGTGCTGACCAAAGCGGCAACCAGCAGGGCAGCCGCCAAGCCACCAGCGGCATCCAGAGCAATTTCGCCCACGCCTCGCCCGAGAGCATGGTGAACGCGCCGGGCGCCCCGCAGAGCGGCGCCGGCAGCATCGCCGGCAAGGAGCGTGACGAGATCCCGGGCGGCGTCGCCAGCCAGATCGAGGCCAGCCGCAACCAGCAGGCCAGCCAGGACGCGCCGGCCCAGGGCGGCGTGCCCGGCACCCCGGCCGAGGATGGCCGCTATGGCGTGAATTCGTCGGAAGGCGCCGGCATGGAGCGCGGCGACAGCTGATCCCGGCTGGCCAGGCGCGGCAAGGCGGCGGCGCGTCGACGCATCGACGCGTCCTGAATGCCGGTCGCGCGGCCGGCAGGTCGAAATCGACCGGTTGTTCCTGCCCCGGATCATGCGCGAATTGCTTCCGAGGAGGACCCGGCAGGGCTGAGACGGCGCCGGGGCGCTTCAGGACTGCGGCGTCAGGATGCGGTCCAGGCGGCCTGGCCGGGGCGAACCGGCACCTGGCGCAGCGCCGGCGGCAGCTGGTTGTGGATGCGCACCGCCGCCTTGGCGGCGCCGCCGGTGGCCACCGCGATCTGGTTCAGGCCGACCGTGACGTCGCCGATCGCGTACAGGCCGGGCACGCTGGTGGCGTAATGGTCGTCGACCACGATCTCGTCGCAGTGCGCGGTCTTGGCGCCCAGCTCGACCGCCAGGTTCGAGCGCGCCTTTTCGCCCAGCATCGGATAAAACGTGTCGGCCGAATGGTCCTCGCCGTCGGCGGTGTGCAGCACCGGCTTCATCGACGCGTCCAGCGTCACCGAGACCAGCGGCGAATCGATGACGCGCACGCCGGCGGCGTCCAGGCGGCGCCGGTCTTCGTCGCTCAAGGCCGACGGCGCGCTGCGCTCGAACAGCGTGACGTCCGAACTGAAGCTGCGCATGAACATCGCGTGCCCGACCGGATTGGTGTCCGAGGTCGCCACGGCGATGCGTTTGTCCATCACGTCGAAGCCGTCGCACACCGGGCACAGGCGCACCGAGCCGTAGGCGATCGCCTCGCGCCAGCTCTCGATCGGCAAGCCGATGTCGGCCACGCCGGTGGCCAGCAGCACGGTGAGGGCGCGGATCCGCATCGGCTCGGCAACCGGCGCGGCGCCCGCCGCACCTTCCGCGCCGCCGTCGAGTTCGGGCTCGAGATTGGGCCGGTAGTCGGCGACGAACAGGCCGTCCTCGATGCGCAGCGCGACGATCTCGCCGGCGAGCACCTGGCCGCCGTAGCGTTCCAGCTGCACGGTCAGGTTGCCCAGCAAGGTGTGGCCGGGCACGCCGTCCGGAAAGCCGGGGTAGTTGTGCGAGACCGGGATCAGGCGCAGCCGGCTGTGACCCTTGTCGACCAGGGCGACGTTGCGGGTAAAACGGCGCAGGTAGATGCCGGCGGTCAGGCCGGCAGGGCCGCCGCCGATGATGAGGGTGTCGTACACGTGGTCTTGGATAGGCATGATCCGATTATCGGCAAGCGCCGTATGGACGGCCTATCGGCGCGCGCGCCGCGGGCAGGTGGGAGCAGGCTTACACTCAGCTGTAAATCGTAGCTGCAGGATCAGCAGTGCAGGTCGCGCTGGCCGCCGTAGGGTTCCGGCTGCAGCGTCACGTGGTCGATGCCGTGCCTGGCCAGCAGCATCGCCTTCACGGCGCGCAGCACCTCCGGCCAGGCGCCCATCTCCTCGATCTCGAGGTGGCCGATCAGCGCCGGCTCGCCCGGCGACATGTCCCACACGTGCAGGTCGTGCACCGAATGCACGCCGTCGATCGCGGCCAGGTCCGCGCCGACCTGCAGGTAGTCGACGTGGTGCGGCACGCCTTCCATCAGGAAGTGGTAGGACTCGCGCAGGATGCCGAAGGTCGACTTCAGGATCAGCAGCGACACGAAGATCGACAGGATCGGGTCGATGCGCAGCCAGCCGGTGTAGTAGATGATGGCGCCGGCCGCGATCGCCGCCACCGAGCCGAGCAGGTCGCCCAGCACGTTGACCAGCGCGGCGCGGGTGTTGATGCTCTGCTCGTCGCGCGACAGCACCCAGGCGGTGAGCAGGTTGATGCACAGGCCGATGCCGGCCACGATGAACACGGTGGCGCCGGCCACCGGCTGCGGATGCAGCAGGCGGTGCGCGGCCTCGTACACGATCCAGCACACCAGCAGCAGCATCGCCAGGCTGTTGACGAAGGCCGCCAGCGCCTCGGCGCGCACGAAGCCGAACGAATGCTGGCTCGAGGGCGGCCGGCGCGCGATCAGCTGGGCCATCAGGGCCAGGCCGAGGGCGGCGGCGTCGGTCAGCATGTGGCCGGCGTCGGAAATCAGCGCCAGCGAGTTCGAGGTCACCCCGGTGACCGCCTCGATCGCCGCGAACACCAGCACCAGCGCCAGCGCGATCCCCATCGCCTTCTGGCTGCGGCCTTCGATCGTGTGGGCGTGGCGGGCGTCACCGTCGAGGTGGGCGTGCAGGTGGGCGGAAGGCGAGGTCGGTTCAGGCATGGCGGATGGTCGTAAAACGTGCAGCGCCGAAGTGTACTTGAATTCGCCGCCGCCGTCGCCGCCCTCGTCGTGGACGGCGGCGCCTTACACCAGCGCGTGCTCGTGCGCGCGCAGGCGCTCTTCCAGGGCGGCGCGCGGCTCCGGCCGGGCGAAATAAAAGCCCTGCAGCTGGTCGCAGCCGAGCGCGGTCAGCAGGCCGGCCTGGTCGCCGGTCTCGACGCCCTCGGCAATGATCTTCAGGCCGAGCGCGTGGCCCAGGCTGATCATGCTCGAGATGATGGTGCGGCTCTCGGGGTCGTCCGGCAAGCCGGTGACGAAGGCGCGGTCGATCTTCAGGTAGTCCAGCGGCAGGCGCGCCAGGTAAGCCATCGACGAGTAGCCGGTGCCGAAGTCGTCGAGGGCGATGCGCAGGCCGAGCGCACGCAGCTGGCGCAGCTTGTCGATGGCGCCGTCGATGTCGGTCATCAGCAGCGATTCGGTCAGCTCGAGGTCGATGCCTGCCTCGGTCGGGTCGGGTCCGAGCGCGGCGCGCACGCGCGCGACGAAGTCGGGGCGCAGCAGCTGGGCGGCGCTGACGTTGACCGCGATGCGCAGCGCCGGGTCGCTCTGGCGCAGGTGGCGGCTGGCGGCGGCGGCCTGGCGCAGCACCCAGTCGCCGACCTTGTCGATCAAGCCGGTTTCCTCGAGCACCGGGATGAACCGGGCCGGCGAGACGCTGCCGAGCTCGGCATTGTGCCAGCGCAGCAGCGCTTCGACGCCGCTGATCTCGCCGCTGCGTGCGTCGATCTTGGCCTGGTAGTGCAGCGCGAACTCGGCGCGCTCCAGGCCCTGCGCCAGCTGGTAGTGCAGCTTGATGCGCTCGGCCACGCGCGCGTCGCCGTCGTCGTCGTGGAAGCGGCAGCGCTGGCCCAGCGCGCGCGCGCGCTCGAGCGCCGTCTCGGCGTTGGCCAGCATGGTCTTGGCGTCGTCATCGTGCAGCATGGCGATGCCGCCGAACGCCGACAGGGCGAACCGCTGGCCGATGGCCTCGAACTCGCGCCCGAAGCAGTGTTCGGCGATGCGTTCGTAGGCGGCCGCGGCTTCGGTCTCGAGCGCCAGCCCCGGCATCGTCAGCGCGAACAGGTTCGAGCCGAGACGCGCGCACTGGTCCTCGCCGGCGGCCTCGGACAGGCGGCGCGCGAACTGCTTCAGGGCGTCGTCGCCGACCGCGCGCCCGAAGGCGTCGTTGATCTGCTTGAACGCGGCCAGGTCGAGAACGGCCAGCGCCAATCCTTCGCCGCGGCGGCGCGACTGGGCGATGGCCTGGTTCAGGCGCTGCTCGAGCAGGCGCGGGTGCGCCAGGCCGGTCAGGGCGTCGAAGTAGGCCAGGTAGTCGAGCTGGCGGCGCTGCTCGAGGTGGCGGATGGCGAACACGATGTCGCCCACCAGTTCGTTCAGCAGGCGCAGCTCTTCGGCGTGGAAGAAGTTCGGCACCTCGGCATGCAGCTTGAAGATGCCGATGACCTTGCCGTCCAGGATCAGCGGGAAGACCGCGTAGGAGCGGATGCCCTGGGCCAGCATGTCGGCGTGGGAGGGGTCGTCCAGCTCGCGCGAGACGTCGTTCGACACGATCGGACGGGCGCAGCCGAACGCGCGCGCGATCGGCCCGGGGCGGCCGTTGGCCGGGTACAGCGACAGGCGCTGGAGCAGCGCGGCGTCCGGCGCCGCATTGATGCCGGCCACCAGCTCGATCGCCTCGCCGCGGGCGTCGAGCACGCCGAACCAGGCGCGCGGAAAGCCGCCGCGCTCGACCGCGATCCGGCTGGCTTCCTCGAAGAGGGCGGCGCGGTCATCGACGTGCGCCACCAGCGCGTTGACTTCGCTGAGGACCGAATACACGCGGTTCAGGTAATGGATGCGGGTTTCGGCGCGGTTGGTGATCGCCGTGTGCGCCACGATCAGCGCCATCATCAGCAGCAGCGAGCAGGTGACGACCAGGCTGACGCCGAATTCGGTGCTGTACAGGTGCATGGCTTCGCCGCGCAGGCGGATCCAGGCGAACAGCGGCATCGTGATCGACACCGACAGCAGCATGCGCCGGCCCATCCTGGCCGCCACGGTGCCGCTGCAGATCGGCGCGGCCACGCCGGCGTGCGGATGCAGGCCGAGGATGGCCAGCGCCAGCAGCAGCGTGACGATGGCGGTGCTGAGCGCCATCGGCTCGTAGGCGTGGAACAGCATGCGCGGCGCGCCGTACAGGTAGCCGAGCAGGGTGGCCATGCCGGCGCTGCCGAAGGCGATCGCCAGCGCTTGCGACGCGATCACGAAACGGCGCACGCCGCCGTTGGCGCAGGCCAGGGCGGCGCCCGCGAGCACCAGCGTGAGCGCGGCCAGCGGCGCCATGCGGCCGGGCGGACCCATCGCGCCGGGGTCGGCGGCCAGCAGGCAATCGATGCCGAGATTCCGGTCGAACAGATATTCGGCCCCGGTCAGGGCGCCGGTCAAGCCGGCCACGGCGGCGAGCGCGAACACGATGGGCAACGCCGGCGCCGTGCGGCGCGCCAGCAGCACCAGCCCCAAGGCCAGGCAGGCGAAGCCGAAAGCGGCATTCGCCTTCATCTGCATCTGGGCGCCGTGCAGGGGCGCGGGCGGGCTGACGTCCAGTCCGAGCAGCCAGCGCGACAGCATGAGCGTCGCGCTGGCCAGCAGCAGTGCGCCCGCGGCGAGCGGGAAGGTGGGGACGGCGAACTGTCCGAGTATGACGAGGCGCGCGATCTTCATGGGTAGGCTGGATTGTTTTTGTTGATTATACTGAGGAAATTATTTTATTGCTGAATTTTCCGATTCTATTGTCTGATTTTGCTGACTTTATGAACATGCACCTGATTCCACGGCGGAACACGGACGTGCCTTGCATAAGCGGCGCCAACTCACTATAATGTTCGGACACGGGCGGTTAGTTCAGCTGGTTAGAATACTTGGTCGACATCCAAGGGGTCGCAGATTCGAATTCTGCACCGCCCACCAGAATACTTTTGTAAGAGCGAGAAAGGCACAGTACGGTTATGACACCGCGAACTACAACGATGTTGTGGGGGAATCGCTAGACGCGGTACGGTGTGCTTTTGTCGTAAACAATCGATCGACAACACTGAAAGAAACGCGCCTGGTGCGCGTTTTTTTTCGTCCCGACTCTTTATATTTCAATTTTTTTAATACTCACTGGCGAAGAACACGCCGACATGGAGATCAATATGCTGAACGTGCGGCTCCCCGACGGCTCCAGCCGTCAATTCGAAGGCCCGGTCACGGTCGCCCAGGTGGCGCAGAGTATCGCCCCGAGCCTGGCCAAGGCGGCGCTGGCCGGCAAGGTCGACGGCAAGGTGGTCGACACCTCGTTCCTGATCGAGAGCGACGCCGACCTGGCGATCGTCACCGACAAGGATCCCGAAGGCCTGGACGTGATCCGCCACTCGACCGCCCACCTGCTGGCCTACGCCGTCAAGGAACTGTTCCCGGAAGCCCAGGTCACGATCGGCCCGACGATCGACAACGGTTTCTATTACGACTTCTCGTACAAGCGCCCGTTCACGCCGGAAGACCTGCAAAAGATCGAAAAGAAAATGGCCGAGCTGGCCAAGAAGGACGAGCCGGTCACCCGCAAGGTGCTGCCGCGCGACGAGGCCGTGGCCTACTTCAAGTCGATCGGCGAAGACTACAAGGCCGAGATCATCGCCTCGATCCCGGCGGGCGAGGACGTGTCGCTGTATTCGGAAGGCGGCTTTACCGACCTGTGCCGCGGCCCGCACGTGCCGTCGACCGGCAAGCTGAAAGTGTTCAAGCTGATGAAGCTGGCCGGCGCCTACTGGCGCGGCGACGCCAAGAACGAGATGCTGCAGCGTATCTACGGCACCGCCTGGGCCAAGAAGGAAGAGCAGGAGCAGTACCTGCACATGCTCGAGGAAGCCGAAAAGCGCGACCACCGCAAGCTCGGCAAGCAACTCGATCTGTTCCACTTCCAGGAAGAAGCGCCGGGCCTGATCTTCTGGCACCCGAAGGGCTGGACCATCTGGCAGCAGGTCGAGCAATACATGCGCAAGACCTACCAGATCACCGGCTACAACGAAGTCAAGGCGCCGCAGATCATCGACGTCAGCCTGTGGAAGAAGACCGGTCACTGGGACAATTATCGTGAAAACATGTTCACGACCGAGTCCGAAAACCGCACCTACGCGCTCAAGCCGATGAATTGCCCGGGCCACGTGCAGATCTATAACGCCGGCCTGCGCTCGTACCGCGACCTGCCGCTGCGCTACGGCGAGTTCGGCCAGTGCCACCGCAATGAATCGTCGGGTGCGCTGCACGGCCTGATGCGTGTGCGCGGCTTCACCCAGGACGACGGTCACGTCTTCTGCACCGAAGAGCAGATTGCGCCGGAAGTGGTGGCTTTCCACGCGCAGGCGATGCAGGTGTACACCGACTTCGGCTTCGAAAACATCGACGTCAAGATCGCGCTGCGCCCGGAAAACCGCATCGGCTCGGACGAAGTCTGGGACCAGGCCGAGGAGGCGCTGCGCTCCGCGCTGCGCGGCTGCGGCGTCGAGTGGACCGAACTGCCGGGCGAGGGCGCCTTTTACGGCCCGAAGATCGAGTACCACCTGAAGGACAGCCTGGGCCGTCCGTGGCAGGTCGGTACCATGCAGGTCGACTTCTCGATGCCGGGCCGCCTGGGCGCCGAGTACGTCGCCGAAGACAACACCCGCAAGGTGCCGGTGATGCTGCACCGTGCGATCGTCGGTTCGATGGAGCGTTTCATCGGCATCCTGATCGAGAACTACGCGGGCGCGCTGCCGCTGTGGCTGGCGCCGGTCCAGGTCGCAATCTTGAATATTTCCGATGCGCAAGCTGACTACGTGAAACAGATCGAAGCCAAGCTCAAGGCGGCCGGACTGCGTGTTCACGCTGATTTGCGGAATGAGAAGATTACCTATAAAATTCGCGAGCACTCCGTCCAAAAACTGCCGTACATACTGGTTGTTGGCGACAAGGAACGGGATGCCAATACTGTGGCCGTTCGTGCACGTGGCAATGTCGACCTCGGCGTGATGTCGATCGATGCATTGCTGGAGCGCCTCCAAGGCGAGGTGGCAACCAAGGCGAAGTAAGCGTAGAACCTGCATGGTTCGCCTTGAGACGGCCCTATTTACCTAACTTTCAAAGGAAACAACATAGCTACTGACAAGTCGCAGAATCGCATCAATGGCGAAATCACCCACCCGGAAATGCGTCTGAACGGGGTGGACAACGAGCCGCTGGGCATTGTGAGCCTGGCCGAGGCGTTTCGTCTGGCTGAAGAAGCGAACGTCGACCTGGTGGAGATCGCGCCGAACGCGGTCCCGCCGGTGTGCCGTTTGATGGACTACGGCAAGTTCAAGTATTCGGAACAGAAGAAAGCGCACGAAGCGAAGCTGAAGCAGAAGATCATCCAGGTCAAGGAGATCAAATTCCGTCCGGGTACCGACGAAGGTGACTACAGCATCAAGCTGCGTAACCTGATCAAGTTCCTGGAAGAAGGCGACAAGACCAAGATCACGCTGCGTTTCCGTGGCCGCGAGATGGCCCACCAGGATATCGGCGCACGCATGCTGGAACGCCTGCGCGGCGACCTCGAGCCGTATGGCCAGGTCGAGCAGTTCCCGAAACTGGAAGGCCGCCAGATGATCATGGTGGTCGCGCCCAAGAAGAAGAAGTAATTCTTCGCTTCGCCTCGCGCGCGCTTGCCCAACGGGCGGCGCGCCGGTCGTGACAGTCGAGCCGGGTCGAGCCCGGGTCCCAGGTGCGTCCTGCGGCCCGGGCTCGACCCTTTTCGCCTTGAATATTCTTAACGTCCGGCACCGTCCGGTGTCGCCGGGCAGTCTCCGAGGGGGCACATTTTATGAAAACTGTGCTAGAATCCTCGGTTCCCGTGTCTCATGATGCGGGCTGCAAGACTGTAGTGGACTCGCTTCTGCTGCAGAAACAAGTGAAAGCAGGCATCCAAGAGCAGCGTTGCTGCCACCTGCAATCCTGTTACATATGAGGCTGTCCATAAAAGGGCAGATGACTATGCCGAAAATGAAAACCAAAAGCTCCGCGAAGAAGCGTTTTCGCGTGCGTCCGGGTGGTACCGTCAAATCGGGTATGGCGTTCAAGCGTCACATCCTGACCAAGAAGACCACCAAAAACAAGCGCCAGCTGCGTGGCACCCGTAACATCAATGCGTCGGACGTCACCAGCGTCTACCGCATGATGCCGTCGGCCGTCTAATCTCACACTAAGGAGCGAATATGCCTCGAGTAAAACGTGGGGTTACTGCACGTGCCCGTCACAAGAAGGTTCTTGAGCTTGCCAAAGGCTATCGTGGCCGCCGCAGCAAAGTATTCCGTATTGCCAAGCAAGCCGTCATGCGCGCTGGCCAGTACGCATACCGCGACCGCCGCAACAAGAAGCGCGTTTTCCGCGCACTGTGGATCACCCGTATCAACGCGGCTTCGCGTTCGCACGGCATGACCTACAGCGTATTCATGAACGGCCTGAAGAAAGCCGCGATTGAACTGGACCGTAAAGTCCTGGCCGACATGGCTGTGAACGACAAGCCGGCATTTGCCGCTATCGTGAACACCGTCAAGGCGCAAGTCGCTGCCGCTTAATTCAAGCGAGCGAACTGCACAGCAGTACAGCGCCCGGCCATCGCCGGGCGCAAAAAGGACGGGGCAGAGGGTTAATCACCTTATGCCCCGTTTTTGATTGTGGCGCCGATCGCCCAGTTGGCTCGATGAGCCGCGCCCTCAAAACAGGAACAGAACAAGCATGGATCCGCAAGCACAACCCGCGCTCGAAGAACTCGTCGTTTCGGCACAGTCGGACTTTGGCGCCGCACAAGACGCAGCCGCGCTGGAAAACGCAAAAGCGAAATACCTCGGCAAGACCGGCCAGGTGACCGACCTGATGAAGGGCCTCGGCAAGCTCGACCCCGAACAGCGCAAGGCGCAGGGCGCCTTGATCAACGCCGCCAAAGAAAAAATCGAACAGGCGTTGACGGCTCGCCGCGAGGCGCTGGCCAATGCCCAGCTGCTGGCGCGCCTGAATGCGGAAAGCATCGACGTCACCCTGCCGGGCCGTGGCCGCTCGATCGGCGGCATCCATCCTGTCATGCGCAGCTGGGAGCGCGTCGAGCAGATCTTCCGCTCGATCGGTTTCGACGTGGCCGACGGCCCGGAAATCGAGACCGACTGGACCAATTTCACCGCACTGAACAGCCCGGAAAACCATCCGGCCCGTTCGATGCAGGACACCTTCTATATCGAAGGCAACGACAGCACCGGCAAGCCGCTGCTGCTGCGCACCCACACCAGCCCGATGCAGGTGCGCTACGCGCGCACGCATACGCCGCCGATCAAGGTGATCGCGCCGGGCCGCACCTACCGCGTCGACAGCGATGCCACCCACTCGCCGATGTTCCACCAGGTCGAAGGCCTGTGGATCGGCGAAGACATCAGCTTCGCCGACCTGAAGGGCGTCTACCTGAATTTCGTCAAGGCCTTCTTCGAGACCGACGACCTGCAAGTGCGCTTCCGCCCGTCGTACTTCCCATTCACCGAGCCGTCGGCCGAGATCGATATCGCCTTCGGTTCCGGTCCGCTCAAGGGCCGTTGGCTGGAAGTCTCGGGCGCCGGCCAGGTGCATCCGACCGTCGTGCGCAATTTCGGCCTGGACCCGGAAAAATTCATCGGCTTCGCGTTCGGTTCCGGCCTGGAGCGCCTGACCATGCTGCGTTACGGCATCAACGACCTTCGTCTCTTCTACGAGGGCGACCTGCGCTTCCTGAAGCAGTTCAACTAATAAGAACAACGCGAACCCAACAAGGCAAACGAATATGCAATTTTCCGAAAACTGGCTCCGTTCCATGGTCGATCCGAAGATCAATTCGGACGAACTGGCCCACCTGTTGACGATGTCTGGCCTCGAGGTCGAAGAAGTCGAGGCCGTGGCGCCGCCGTTCTCGAACGTGGTGGTGGCCGAAGTCAAGGAAGTGGTCAAGCACCCGAACGCCGATCGCCTGAACGTCTGCCAGGTCGACGCCGGCACCGGTACGCTGCTCAACATCGTCTGCGGCGCCCCCAACGTGCGCGCCGGCATGAAGGCGATCTGCGCCAAGGTCGGCGCCGTCCTGCCCCCGGGCGCGGACGGCAAGCCGTTCGAGATCAAGCTGGGCAAGCTGCGCGGCGTCGAGTCGCAAGGCATGATGTGTTCGGCCAAGGAACTGAAGATCTCGGAAGAGGGCAGCGGCCTGATGGAGCTGCCGGAAGACGCGCCGGTCGGCCAGAACATCCGCGATTACCTGGGCCTGAACGACCTGAAATTCACGATCAAGCTGACCCCGAACAAGGCGGACTGCCTGTCGGTGCTGGGTGTGGCGCGCGAAGTCAGCGCGCTCACCGGCACGCCGATGAGCCTGCCGTCTTTCCGTCAGGTGGCTGTGAGCACCGACGAAATCCTGCCGGCCAAGATTTCGGCGCCGGACCTGTGCGGGCGCTTCACCGGCCGCGTGATCCGCGGCCTGAACGCGCGCGCCGCGACGCCGGAATGGATGAAGCGCCGCCTGGAGCGCAGCGGCCAGCGTTCGGTGTCGGCCCTGGTCGACATCTCGAACTACGTCATGCTGGAAGTGGGCCGTCCGTCGCACGTGTTTGATCTGGCCAAGATCCACGGCAGCCTGGACGTGCGCTGGGGCCGCAAGGGCGAATCGCTCAAGCTGCTCAACGGCAACACTGTCGAGGTCGACGAATGGGTCGGCGTCATCGCTGACGAGAAAGAGATCGAATCGCTCGCCGGCATCATGGGCGGCGACTCGACCGCCGTCACGCTCGACACGACCGACATCTACCTGGAAGCCGCATTCTGGTGGCCGAACGCGATCCAGGGCCGTGCGCGCCGCTACAATTTCTCGACCGATGCCGCGCACCGTTTCGAGCGCGGCGTCGATTATGCAACCACGGTCGATCACATCGAGCGCATCACCTCGCTAATCAACGAGATCTGCGGCACGCCGGAGACCCTGGTCGGCCCGATCGACGACCAGATCGCCAATCTGCCGCAGCGTCAGCCCGTGATGCTGCGCACCGAGCGCGCCGCCAAGGTCATCGGCGTGGCGCTGAGCGACGCCCAGATCGCCGACATCTTCACGCGCCTGCGCCTGCCGTTCACCCAGGAGCCGGGCAAGTTTTTCGTGACCTCGCCCTCGTACCGCTTCGACATCGAGATCGAGGAAGACCTGATCGAGGAAGTCGCGCGCGTCTACGGTTTCGAGAACATCCCGACCTTGCCGCCGGTCGCGCCGAGCGCGATGCTGATCGAGCCGGAAAACACCCGCTCGCTGTTTGCGATCCGTCATCAGCTCGCCGACCTGGGCTACCAGGAAGTCGTCAACATGAGCTTCGTCGAGCAGGCTTGGGAGGCGGACTTCGCCAACAACGTCGATCCGATCCGCCTGCAGAACCCGATCGCCAGCCAGATGAGCGTGATGCGCTCGACGCTGGTCGGCAGCCTGGTCGCCAACGTGCGCTACAACCTGAACCGAAAGGCCGGCCGCGTGCGCGTGTTCGAAGTCGGCGGCGTGTTCCTGCGCAATCCGCAGGCGCAGGACGGCCCGCTCGCGGTCGCCGGCTTCGACCAGCCCAAGCGCGTCGCCGCGATCGCCTATGGTCCGGCGTCCGACGAGCAGTGGGGCATGGCCAGCCGCGCCGTCGACTTCTTCGACGTCAAGGGCGACCTGGAAGCGCTGTTCGCACCGCGCCAGCTGCGCTTCGAGAAGACCGAGCACCCGGCGCTGCACCCCGGCCGCTGCGCCGCGGTCGTGCTGGACGGCGAGCAGATCGGCTTCGTCGGCGAGCTGCACCCGCGCTGGCTGCAAAAGTACGAGCTGCCGCAAGCGCCGGTGCTGTTCGAAGTCGACGCCGATGCCTTGCGCGCGCGCGCGCTGCCGCGCTACACCGAGATTTCCAAGTTCCCGGGCGCCACGCGCGACCTGGCGCTGGTGGTGAAGCAGGACGTTCCGGCCCAAGCCTTGCTCGATGCATTTAACAATGAGCTGGCGTCGAACGCCAACGGCAATCTCGTGCAAGCCGTTGTTTTGTTTGACGAATACCGCGGCAAAGGGTTGGAGCAGGATGAAAAAAGTCTTGCTTTCCGCTTTAGCTTGCAAGATACTCAATCGACGCTGCAGGACGAATCCGTGGACGCAATCATGGCCGCGATCGCTGCTGCCGCGCAACAAAAACACGGTGCCAAACTCCGTGGTTAAAAACGTCGCTGGCCGAAAGGCTACGTGCGTAACGGAGCATCGAGAAACCGTCGCGAGCGGCCGCAGTTCGGGTTGAGAAGCGCAACCGTACTTACGGTACGGTGAGCATCGCAGACCCGAAATGCAACGCGCAGCAGGTTTATCGAGCTCCCACCGATAGAGGGATGAAAATTAATAACAACGACTTGAATTCTGCCGTGCTCGAGGAGGCGCTGGCCGCCCACCGGGTACGTCAGGAAGCGCAAAAGGAGTTGCCGACCCTGACCAAGGCGGAGCTGGCCGAGCTGCTGTTCGAGCAGGTCGGCCTGAACAAGCGCGAAGCCAAGGACATGGTCGAAACCTTCTTCGACGAAATCCGCAACGCGCTCGAGCGCGGTGAGGCGGTCAAGCTGTCCGGCTTCGGCAACTTCCAGTTGCGCGACAAGCCGCAGCGTCCCGGCCGCAACCCGAAAACCGGGGAAGAAATCCCCATCACGGCGCGCCGCGTCGTGACCTTCCACGCCAGCCAGAAGCTGAAAAGCATGGTCGAAGAGGCGAATCCGGCCAAGCCGGACAGCCCCGATAGCCATTCCCTGGCGCGTGCAGCCTGACCAGCCCGTAACGACCCATGACCGACCGACCGAACAAGACCGAACTGACCGTGCTGCCGCCGATTCCGGCCAAGCGATATTTTACGATCGGGGAAGTCAGTGAATTGTGCGGGGTCAAGCCGCATGTATTGCGTTACTGGGAACAGGAATTTACCCAGCTTAAGCCTGTCAAACGCCGTGGGAACCGACGCTATTACCAGCATCACGAGGTGTTGCTGATCCGCCGGATCCGCGAGTTGTTGTACGAGCAGGGCTTTACCATCAGCGGCGCGCGCAACCGCCTCGACGGCCGAGGCGCTTCGGTGGAAGAAGCCGAAGTCGCACCCCCCACGCCGCCGGCGCCGACCATCGCGCCCGAACAGCTGCGCGAAGAGCTGCATGCGATCCTCGACCTGCTCAAGCACGGCTCCCAGGCCGCCTGAATCAACTTAAAGAGCCGCTTCGAAAACCGTAGGTTTGCGGGGCGTCTCGGCGAGCTCAGGCGTTCGTGCTCCTGTTGTTCTGCACCTCGGAGGTGCTAGAATGTCACTTGCGAATGTCGCTGACTCAAACGCATGACCTAACGGGGGTGTGAGGTGTCAGCCTCAGCTCTTTCCTGTACCAGGAAAATTTAAGGGAAGACAATGATACGCGTTGCCATTTGTGACGATCACCAGATAGTTCGAGCAGGATTCAAACAGATTTTTTCTTCGTCGGGCGAATTCGAAGTCGTCGCCGAAGGCGCTACCGGGCGTGAAGCCCTCGATATCGCGCGTCGCGAGATTTGCGACGTGCTGCTGTTGGACATCGCGATGCCCGACCAAAGCGGCATCGACATCCTGCGCACGATCCGCCAGGGCCAGCCCAACCTGCCGGTGCTGATCCTGTCCGGCTATCCGGCCCAGCAGTACGCACTGAACCTGTTCAAGATGGGCGCCAACGGCTACCTGAACAAGGAATGCGACGCCGACGAGCTCAAGACCGCAGTGCGCACCGTCTTCCAGGGCCGCCGTTACGTCAGCTCCCAGGTCGGCGAACTGCTGGCCCAGAGCTTCGACCGCGACCCCAACACGGCTTTGCATACCGAGCTGTCCGACCGTGAATTCCAGGTGTTCCTGCGCCTGGCCAAGGGGGCGACCGTCTCGGACATCGGCAACGCGCTTTCGCTGTCGATCAAGACCGTGTCGACCTACCGTACCCGCATCATGGAATAAATGGGGCTGCAGTCCAACAGCGACCTGACCTATTACGCCATGAAAAACAACCTGCTCGACTGAGAGCAGCCGTGTCCGGCGGCATGCCCTGACGGGTATGCTCCTTTGCCGCGTCGTCATCCAATTGCGATGATCGTGTCGCGCGTAGTCCCTCTGCCACATTTATCCCGGTTTCGCGCGATTCGGGCGCCAATGCGGCTCCATGGCAATGTCACGGGCATATAATCGGCCCTGATTGACTTGCCGCGCGAAAGGAAGAGGATGTATTTCTCCACCGACCCCACCTCCAGGCCGGTACGCAGCCTTCCGCCGTACCAGACGCTGCTTTGTATCGTCTGCGTCCTGATCCTCGTGGTCAACGGCATCAGCCTGTTGCGCAACCTCGGCGACTTGAATGCCGCCAACAGCCACCAGGCGCGCGCCGACCGGGTCGCCGCCAAGCTTCAATACCTTAACCTGCTCGTGACCGATGCCGAAAGCGGTCTGCGCGGCTATTACCTGTCCGGTTCGGACACCTATCTCGGCCCCTTGCGCACGGCTCAGCGGGAAATCGACGGCCAGTTCGCCGAGCTCAAGGGCCTGGTCGCCGACGACCCCGGGCAATCGAAGAACCTGGCCCAGCTGTACGAGCTGGTGCGGCGCCGCCTGGGGCTGATGCAGCAAGGACTCGAGGTGTATCGCGAGGGCGGCCTGGACGACATCGTCGCGATCGCGCGGGCGGGCGAAGACCGTACCCGCATGGACGAGATCCGCATGCAGGTCGTGATCATGGCCGGCGAGCAGAACGAGCTGCTGGCTGCGCGCGGCGCCGCTTTTTACGAGCACGTGCGGCGCACTGCCTTGCTCGGCATCGGCATCAACGTCGCGGCGATCTTCGTGCTGGTGCTGTTCTATAACCTGATCCGGCGCGGCTTCCGCCTGCGTCTCGAGGCCGAACGCGCCCTGCAGCAGACCAACGACCACCTGGAAAGCCTGGTGGCGGCCCGCACCGAGCAGCTGTCGGTGCTGTCGCGCCACCTGATCCGCGTGTCGGAAGATGAAAAAGCGCGCCTGGCGCGCGAACTGCACGACGAGATGGGCGCCAACCTCACCGCGATCGGCATGGCCCTGGCGACGGTCGGCGAGCAGCTCAAGGCCAGCCGTCCGGAACTGGCCGCCAGCCTCGCGGGCGCGCGCACGACCCTGGTCGAGACCGTGCAACTGAAGCGCCGTATCGTCGAGGACCTGCGCCCCAGCCTGCTCGACAACCTCGGCCTGTCGGCGGCGCTGCAGAGCTATTGCGAGGATTTCGCGCGCGTGACCGGCATCGACTGCGAAGCGCTGATCGACGACGACGTCGACGATGCCGGTCCGATGCAGGCGATCGCGCTGTTCCGCATCACCCAGGAAGCCTTGAACAACATCGCCAAGTACGCCAAGGCCAGGCATGCGATCGTGCACCTGGCGCGCGAAGGCGAGGCGCTCGCGCTGGAAGTCAGCGACGATGGCGTGGGCATTGCGGCCGACGCGATGCGGCGCCCGAAATCGCACGGCTTGCTTGGGATGCGTGAACGCGCTTTGCTGTTGGGTGGGAGCTTGCAGGTGGGGCGCGGTGTGAACGGCATCGGCACCAGCGTGCATGCTTGCGTGCCGCTGGCGGCGCCGGGCGGCGAAACGCTCGGGGCTGCAGGGACTGCAGGGGCCGCGTCAGGCGGCGCCCTGGTCTTGCCGTTGCCGGCGCTGGGCCAGGCAGGTGGTACGGGTCAAACGGATGAGGCGGGTGTTGCGAACGGCGCTTCGGCCGCCCAGGCGCCGCAATCGGCCCAGGGCGGCGCTGCGCCGATCATGCACGTGCGACGTCCATCAGCAGACGGTCATACTCGCTTTTAGCGACCTTGTAGCATTCGCCGGCGTAGTCTTCCAGGCCCTGGCGGTTCAGCACGGTGATGTTGCCGCGGCGGTACTGGATCAGGCCTTCGTCCTGCAGTTTGCCGGCGGCGGCGGTGATGCTCTCGCGGCGCACACCCAGCATGATCGAAATCAGTTCCTGGGTCACTTTCAGCTCGTTGCTGGCAGAGCGGTCCAGGCGGTCCAGCAGCCAGCGGCACAGTTTCTGCTCGATCGAGCTGTGACGGCCGCCGACGGCGTTCTGCGCCATCTGGGCGAACAGGGCGTTGGTGTAGCGCATCAGCAGCTGCGGCAGGGCGCCGCCCTTGGTGAAGGCGTCGCGCAGGTATTGGGTTTTCAGGCGGTAGCCATAGCCGGCACTCTGTACGACCGCGCTGCAGGTGGCGCGCTCGCCCATGAACAGCGACACGCCGGCTGCGCCTTCGTGGCCGATGACGGCGATTTCGGTGGTGGCGCCGTCTTCCATCACGTACAGCAGCGACACGATCGCGGTGGTCGGGAAGTACACGTATTCGAGTTTGCTGCCGAATTCGAACAGTTCTTTGCCGAAAGGCAGCGGAACCAGCTCAAGGTGCTCAACCAGGGTTTCCAGATCCGGGCGCGGCAGGGCTGCCAGCAGCTCGTTCTGTTGGGTGCCGCTGTAGCTGACAACCGGTCGCACCGCTTTCGACTCTTCGGTCATTGCCGAGATCTGGTTAACCGATTGCATCTTCTTTTGTGCGGTCACACCGAGTTGAGCGTTGTTCATTTTATTTCCTCTTTATCTCTGACTTACATCACTGGGCGATTGCTTGGATGGGTTTCCTCATCGCGATGTGTGTACATTAATGCCATAGTGTCTTGCCGAACATAAGACTAGCTGTCGCCCCCATGTAGGTTCGATGCATGATGTTTTGTCAGTCCAGTCCTACTAGAGAAAATCGCGAAAAATCACGGTTTCTGTGACTGTTCATTAAGATTCCACTCTACACGGACATATGCGCGCAACGCGGCGATATCGTCCGCTATTTCCCGACAAAAACCTTATCCGCTCAGCCGTAATCCGACGCGCCTGATAAGCGAACTGAGCCGTTCTTACAGAACCGTCCTACAGGTTAGCGTACATAAGCCAGCCGCAAACGGGACCGAAACCTCGGTTCCCTGGCGCGAAAAGCGTCGCAAATCGAGCGATGCAGGCGGTTCACACAAGCGGGCCCGGAGCCGGTAAAATCGAGAGTTTTGCAAGCGCCGCAAGGGCGAGACCATGTCCAACGAAACCGCAGACATCAATTCAGACTACAACGACGCCCAGGACGCCAGCGGCGCCGACGGCGCCAACGCATCCAAGCCGGCCGCCCTGGTCGCGCGCGAAGTGCAGCGCCGCCGTACCTTCGGCATCATTTCCCACCCCGACGCCGGTAAAACCACGTTGACCGAGAAGCTGCTGCTGTTCTCGGGCGCGATCCAGCTGGCCGGCACCGTCAAGGGCCGCAAGAGCGGCCGCCATGCCACTTCGGACTGGATGGAAATCGAGAAGCAGCGCGGCATTTCGGTCGCGTCCTCGGTGATGCAGTTCGAATTCCGCGATCATGTCATCAACCTGCTCGACACCCCGGGCCACCAGGACTTCTCGGAAGACACCTACCGCGTGCTGACGGCGGTCGACTCGGCCTTGATGGTGATCGACGCGGCCAAGGGCGTGGAGGAGCAGACCATCAAGCTGCTCGACGTCTGCCGCATGCGCAATACGCCGATCGTCACCTTCATGAACAAGCTCGACCGCGAGACGCGCGACCCGCTCGAGCTGCTCGACGAGGTCGAATCGGTGCTCAAGATCGAGTGCGCGCCGGTGACCTGGCCGATCGGCATGGGCAAGAACTTCCGCGGCGTGTACCACCTGATCAACGACGAGATCATGCTGTTCAAGGCCGGCGAGGAAAAGGCCGACGGCGCCTACGAGATCATCAAGGGTATCGACAACCCCAAGCTGGCCGAGATGTTCCCGCTGGAGATCGAACAGCTCAAGCTGGAAGTCGAGCTGGTGCACGGCGCCTCGCATCCGTTCGACCTGGAGCGCTTCCTGGCCGGCATGCAGACCCCGGTGTTCTTCGGCTCGGCGATCAACAACTTCGGCGTGCGCGAGATCCTGTCGGCACTGGTCGACTGGTCGCCGGCCCCGCGTGGGCGCGACGCCACCGTGCGCGAAGTCGAGCCGCAGGAACAGAAGTTCTCGGGGTTCGTCTTCAAGATCCAGGCCAACATGGATCCGGCGCACCGCGACCGCATCGCCTTCCTGCGCGTGTGCTCGGGCCGCTTCGAAAAGGGCATGAAGGTCAAGCACTTGCGCCTGGGGCGCGAAGTCAAGCTGGCTTCGGTGGTGACCTTCATGGCCTCCACGCGCGAGCAGGTCGAAGAAGCCTACGCCGGCGACATCATCGGCTTGCCGAACCACGGCAACATGCAGATCGGCGACAGCTTCTCCGAAGGCGAGATGCTGCGGTTCACCGGCATCCCGTACTTCGCGCCGGAACTGTTCCGTACGGTGCGCATCCGTAACCCGCTCAAGATGAAGCAGCTGCACAAAGGCTTGCAGCAGCTGGGCGAGGAGGGCGCGGTGCAGGTGTTCAAGCCGGTCATCGGCAGCGACCTGATCCTGGGTGCGGTCGGCGTGTTGCAATTCGAGGTGGTGGCGAGCCGCCTGATGAACGAATACAGCGTCGACGCCGTGTTCGAATCGTCCAGCATCAGCAGCGCGCGCTGGGTCTCGAGCGACGACAAGAAGGCCTTGTCGGACTTCGAAGCCGCGCTCGCGCCGCAGGTGTCCTACGACGCCGCCGGCAACATGGCCTTCCTGGCCACCTCGGGCGTCAACCTGCGCCTGACCCAGGAGCGCTGGCCCAAGCTGCAGTTCCACGCCACCCGCGAGCACGCGGCCAAGCTCGACTGAGTTCGATCCGGTGAGCGCTCCTGCGACGCTGGATCGGACCGGGCGTCGGGGTGGTTCATGCCTGCACGCGAGAGTAGCGGGCGGAGCCGGAGCGTACGCGCGTCACGGGATGGCGCCGGGTGGGGCGCGAGGTCGGCAGTGCCGCGTCAGCGCTGGGGCACGAGCCAGGCCTCGAGCACGCTGCCGGCCCAGCACAGCAGGAATACGATGCCGGCCAGCGTGACGCGCAGCGGGGCGGGCTGGGCCGCGAGCTTGGCTTCGATCGCGGCCGGATCGAGCCCCACGCTGCCGCTCATGATCTGCTCGGCCATCGCGCTGGCGGTGTCCAGCTGGTAATTAAAATAAATCATGCCGCATACCGCGGCGACCGCCACGAACAGCAGGGCGCGCAGCTTGCGCCCCAGGTAATACTGGCCGACGCCGGGGAACACCAGGCCCGACAGCGCGGCCGCGACACCTTTACGCTTCATCCATGTTTCCTTGTGAGTGAGCCTGTCCCAGGCCGCATTCATGCTTGATACGTCGCAATGACCGGCATGGGCAAGGGCGTACATTGATTTAATGCACGCCGGAAATATAGCAGGCGCGTCCGGAATATCCAATCACCAGGAGAACACCATGACCCGAGCTGCCGTCAGCGCCGCTATCGTCGCCGCAATACGCACGCCGCGCAACCTGAACGGTAGGGCCTGACATGCTGTCCCGCCTGCGTATCGGCCCCAAACTCTTGCTGGCGCCCGGCGTCGTGCTCGTGCTGCTGGTATTGCTGTCCTGCGGCGCCTACCGCGTCATGGTACGCCAGAATGGATCGCTCGACCTGATCGTGCAGGAGCGTGCCGCGCGCATGCGCGCGGCGGCCGACCTGGTCGCCTCGAGCCAGCGCTCCCAGACCGGCGCCTACCAGGTGCTGGCCTGGGTCAGCGGCAGCTTTCCATCGCGTCGCGTCGAGCCGCTGGTGCGCGAGGTGCGCATCCAGCACGCGGCCGTCGAGCGCGCGCTGGCCATACTCCAGCGCGATACCGCCGCCAATCCGAAGGAACTGCGCTTCGTCGAGGGCGCGCGCGAGGCCTGGCGCATGTATGTGCCGGCAGTGGAGGATGTGATGGACCTGGCGCGCCATGACCATTCGGTCAGCGCCAGCGCCATGTCCAAGGCCGAGCGTGCGTTCGGCGTGGTGGCGCAGCGCCTGGCCGAGCTGGCCCTGTACGAGCAGGCGCTGTCCGAGCGGGCCTCGAGCGACGCCGCCGGGGACCTCAAACTGGCCGCGACGCTGATGCCGGTGGTGATCGTGCTGTCGATCGCCGCGGCGCTGGCGATCACGATGGCGGTGCGGCGCGCGCTGCTGGCCGAGCTCGGCGCGATCGAAGCCGCCGCCAGCGGCCTGGCCAGCGGCGACCTGACGATCCGCCCGCGCGTCTACGGCAACGACGAGCTGGCCGCGACTTCACGCGCGCTGGACGCCGGCATCCGCAACCTGAACGGCAACCTGCGCACCATCCTCGAGTCGGCGCGCTCGATCGGCACCAGTTCGCGCGAGATCGCGCTGCACCGCGCCGGGCTGCCCGCGCGCGCCGGCGTGCGCGAGGCGGTCGAACGCACCAGCGCGTCGATGCAGGAACTGGCCGGCGTGATGCGCGGGGCGGCCGACGGCGCCGAGGCGGCGCATCGGCTGGCCACCGGCGCGGCGCTGGCGGCCGAGCAGGGCGGCGACACCGTGCACCGCCTGGTGACGACGATGGAGAACGTACGCCGCTCGGCGCAGCGGCTGGACGAGATCGGGGCCGCGATCGACCTGACGCTGGAGCGTGCCGGCCGCGTGGCGCTGGCGGCGGCGGTACGTGCGGCCCAGGCCGGCGAGCAGGGCGCGGACTTCGCCGCCGCGGCTTGCGAGCTGCGCAGCCTGTCGCGCCAGGCCGGGGTGGCGGCGCAGGAGGCGCGCGCGCTGGCGCGCCACGCGGTGGCCACCATCGAGCATGGCAGCGCCTGGGCCGCCCAGGCCGGCGCCAGCATGGCCGACCTGGCCGGTTCGGTGCAGGCCGTCGACGACATCGTCGAGCGCATCGGCTGCGCCAGCGCCGCGCGCGCGCACGAGCTGGACGGCATCGACCAGGCGATCGTGCGCATGGACGAGATGACGCGCCAGGGCACGCGCATGGTCGAGGAAGCCGCGCTGGCCGCGCGCACGCTGCAGCAGCAGGCGTTGACGCTGTCGCGCGCGGTGTCGGCGTTCCGGCTCGACGAAGCGGTGCTGGCGGCGCCCGACACCGCCCAAGAAAAAGCCCCGCCCGGCACGCATGATCTGCGTGACGGCGGGGCCAGACATCCCTACCTGCGTTTGGCGAGCAGCCGAACGGACCTTCGATAAACCTGCTGCGCGTTGCAGTGGCGGTCTACGATGCTCCGCTACGGCGGACCGGCCGTACCGTGAGTACGGCTGCGCTTCTCGACCACCACTGCGGCCGCTCGCTACGGTTTCTCGAGGGCCCTTGGGTTTTTACTCATAAGCCTCGATCGGGGCACAACCACAGAACAGGTTGCGGTCGCCGTAGGCGTTGTCCGCGCGGCCGACCGGCGGCCAGTACTTCTTCTTGCGAAGCGACGGCACCGGGAAGGCCGCCACTTCGCGCGAATAGCCGTGCTGCCAGTCGTCGCTGGTGACCACCTCGGCGGTGTGCGGCGCGCCCTTCAGAGGATTGTCGTTGCGGTCGTATTCGCCGCGCTCGACCTTCACGATCTCGGCGTGGATGCAGATCATCGCCTCGATGAAGCGGTCCAGCTCCGCCTTGGACTCCGACTCGGTCGGCTCGATCATCAGGGTGCCCGGCACCGGGAACGACATGGTCGGCGCGTGGAAGCCGAAGTCCATCAGGCGCTTGGCCACGTCTTCGTTGCTGATGCCGGTGGCATCCTGCAGCGGGCGCAGGTCGATGATGCACTCGTGCGCGACCAGGCCGTCGTGGCCGGTGTACAGCACCGGGTAGTGCGGCGCCAGCCGGCGCGCGATGTAGTTGGCGTTCAGGATCGCGGTCTCGGTCGCCGCGGTCAGGCCGTCGGCGCCCATCATCGCGATGTACATCCACGAGATCGGCAGGATCGAGGCCGAACCGTACGGGGCCGAGCTGACGCCGCCGATGCCTTGCTCGCCGCGCTGGTAGCCGACCGAGCGCTGGTTTGGCAGGAACGGCACCAGGTGGGCCGCGACCGCGACCGGACCGACGCCCGGGCCGCCGCCGCCGTGCGGGATGCAGAAGGTCTTGTGCAGGTTCAGGTGGCTGACGTCGCCGCCGAACAGGCCGGGGCCGGCCACGCCGACCAGTGCGTTCATGTTGGCGCCGTCGACGTAGACCTGGCCGCCGTGCGCGTGCACGATCTCGCACAGTTCCTTGATGCCTTCCTCGAACACGCCGTGGGTCGACGGGTAGGTGACCATCACGCAGGCCAGGTTGGCGCTGTGCTGCTCGGCCTTGGCGCGCAGGTCGGCCAGGTCGACATTGCCGTTGGCGTCGCAGGCGGTGACCACGACCTTCATGCCGACCATGTTGGCCGATGCCGGGTTGGTGCCGTGCGCCGAGGACGGGATCAGGCAGATGTTGCGGTGGCCTTCGCCGCGCGACTGGTGGTACTTCTGGATCACCAGCAGGCCGGCGTACTCGCCCTGCGAGCCGGCGTTCGGCTGCAGCGACACGCCGGCATAGCCGGTCACGGCGCGCAGCATCGCTTCGAGCTGGCCGATCATCTCGCGGTAGCCGACGGTCTGGTCGTCCGGGGCGAACGGGTGGATGTTGGAGAACTCGGGCCAGGTCACCGGGATCATTTCCGACGTCGAGTTCAGCTTCATCGTGCACGAGCCGAGCGGGATCATGGTGCGGTCCAGCGCCAGGTCCTTGTCGGCCAGGGCGCGCAGGTAGCGCAGCATCTCGTGCTCGGCGTGGTAGCGGTTGAAGGTCGGGTGGGTCAGGTAGGCGCTGGTGCGCGCCAGGGCGGCCGGGAAGGCGTCGACGGCGTCCTTATCCAGGCTGTCGATGTCCAGCGCGGCGCCGAAGATGTCGGCCAGCAGCGCCAGGTCTTCGCGGGTGGTGGTCTCGTCCAGCGACAGGCCGACGCTGCGCGCGTCGATGCGGCGCAGGTTGACGCCGTTGGCGACGGCTTTCGCATGGATGCTTTCCGCATCGGCGACGCTGACGGTCAGCGTGTCGAAGTAGGTGGCGTTGGCGATCCGGTGGCCGGCCTGCTTGACGGCGGCGGCCAGGATGCCGGTGTAGCGGTGCACGCGGCGCGCGATGTTTTCCAGGCCCTTCGGCCCGTGGTAGACCGCGTACATCGAGGCCATCACGGCCAGCAGCACCTGCGCGGTGCAGATGTTCGAGGTCGCCTTTTCGCGGCGGATGTGCTGTTCGCGCGTCTGCAGCGCCAGGCGGAAGGCCGGGTTGCCCTGCGCGTCGATGGTGACGCCGGCCAGGCGGCCCGCCATCGAGCGCTTGAATTCGTCGCGCGTGGCCAGGTAGCCCGCGTGCGGGCCGCCGAAGCCGAGCGGCACGCCGAAGCGCTGGCTGTTGCCGACCACGACGTCGGCGCCCCATTCGCCCGGCGGGGTCAGGACGGTCAGGGCCAGCAGGTCGGCCGCGACGATGACCATCGTGCCCTGCGCATGCAGCTTCTCGACCGCTGCGCGGTAGTCGCGCACGTCGCCGTTCACGCCCGGGTACTGCAGCAGCACGCCGAAACCGCCGTCGGCCAGGTTCTCGATATCGGCGGCGGCGACGGTGCGCACTTCGACGCCGATCGGCTCGGCGCGCGTGCGCACCACTTCCAGCGTCTGCGGCAGCACGTCGTCGGCGACGTAGAACACCTTCGAGGCCGACTTGCCGACGCGCTGGATCAGCGTCATCGCTTCGGCGGCGGCGGTGCCTTCGTCCAGCATCGAGGCGTTGGCGATGCCCATGCCGGTCAGGTCGGTGATGGCCTGCTGGAAGTTCAGGATCGCTTCCAGGCGGCCCTGCGAGATCTCCGGCTGGTACGGGGTGTAGGCCGTGTACCAGGCCGGGTTTTCGAAGATGTTGCGCAGGATGACCGGCGGCGTGGTGGTGCCGTAGTAGCCCTGGCCGATCACCGACTTCATGACCTTGTTCTGCTCTGCGATGCCTTTGAGCTTGGCCAGCGCGGCGCTTTCGGGCAGCGGATCGAAGAACTGGCCCAGGTCCAGCTTGTCCTTGCGGCGGATGTTGGCGGGAACGACGGCGTCGATCAGCGCGGCGCGCGAATCGTAGCCGAGGACGGACAGCATGGCTGCTTGTTCGGATGCGGACGGGCCGATGTGACGGGGGATGAAGCCGTCGCGTGCTTCGAGTTGGGTCAGGCTGGTGCGGGTCATGGTAGCGGGCTTGGACAAAGGCTGGGGAAGGGTGCCGGCGCCGGGATCGCCGGAACCGATGGAAGAAGCCAGGGAAATAGGGTGCAACTCGGGAAAAACAAGGCGCGCCGCGCTCGGTAAGCGGGACGCGCCCGGGTCAGCGATCAGTCCGCGGTCTTCTGGCCGTAGGCGGTGGCGTCGAGCAGGCCGTTGATCGCGTTCGGATCGCTCGGCTGCAGCTTGAACAGCCAGGCGCTGTAGGCGTCGGCGTTGATCGAATCCGGCGCGTCGGCGGTCGGCTGGTTGACTTCGGTGACGGTGCCTGCGACCGGGGCGTAGATGTCGCTGGCGGCCTTGACCGACTCGACCACGGCGGCGTCGTCGCCGGCGCCGAAGGTCTTGCCGACTTGCGGCAGCTCGACGAACACGATGTCGCCCAGCGCGTCCTGCGCGTATTCGGTGATGCCCACGGTCAGGGTGCCGTCGGCCTCCTGGCGGACCCATTCATGGGATTCGGTGTACTTCAGGTCGGCTGGGATATTCATGCGTGACTCCTGGTGTCGAGTGAGGGATGAGGCGTTAGTATAGTTTGTTCTTATTGCGGTGCAGCGATCGGAGCGGGCCTCAAGCGGCCATGATTTTGCCGTGACGCACGAACGGCAGCTTGACCACCGAGGCGGCCAGCTTCTTGTCGCGGATCTCGACGTGCACGGTGTCGCCGATCGCCACGTCCATCGGCACGCGCGCGATCGCGATCGCCTGCTGCATGGTCGGGCTGAAGGTGCCGCTGGTGATCTCGCCGACGTTGCCGGAGGCGGCGACGACTTTCTGGTGGGCGCGCAGGATGCCGCCTTTTTCGCGCAGGATCAGCCCGACGAAGTTCTGCTGCTGGCCCTGGGCCTGCAACGCGGCCTTGCCGATGAAGTCGCGCTCGGACACCAGGTCGACGGTCCAGGCCAGGCCAGCGTCCAGCGGCGAGACGGCGTCGTCCATGTCCTGGCCGTACAGGTTCATGCCGGCTTCCAGGCGCAGCGTGTCGCGCGCGCCCAGGCCGGCCGGTTTCACGCCATTGGCGACCAGCGCATTCCACAGCGCTTCGACCTGTGTTGCCGGCACGCCGATCTCGAAGCCGTCTTCGCCGGTGTAGCCGGTGCGCGCGACCATCAGTTCGCCGAAGGCCGTGTCGGGCACGATGACGGCGTTGAAGGGTTTCAGCGGCTCGGACGGGGCCTGGGTCTGCGCCACGGTCTGCCACACCTTGGCGCGCGCGTTCGGGCCCTGCACGGCGATCAGCGCGATGCCGTCGTCCGAGAGGTCGGCGCGGCGCGGCGTGATGGTCAGGCCCGAATTGGTCGCGTCGTTCTGCTGGCGGATCCAGGCGATGTCCTTCTCGGCGGTGCCGGCGTTGACCACCAGGCGGAACCAGTCTTCGCGGAAGAAGTAGACGATCAGGTCGTCGATCACGCCGCCTTGCGGGTTGAGCATGCAGGAGTACAGCGCCTTGCCGGCGGCCTGCAGCTTGTCGACGTTGTTGGCCAGCAGGCCGCGAAGAAAAGCGCGCACGTTCGCGCCCTGCAGGTCCACCACGCACATGTGCGACACGTCGAACATGCCGGCGTCGCCGCGCACGGCCTCGTGTTCGGCGATCTGCGAGCCGTAGTTGACCGGCATGTCCCAGCCGCCGAAATCGACCATCTTGGCGCCCAGGGCGCGGTGTACGGAATTGAGCGGGGTCGCTTTGAGCGTCATGGAGAATCCTCGGGCACGGTAGGCACAGCAAAAAGGGTCGCGCACACGCGCGTGCTGATCACGCGGCGCATGCCGTTCGCACCCCTCTGTCCTCGGTACCTGAGAGATAGCGGTCGCGCCGCCTGCCCCTTCGGTGGGCCCCGCCGGGGCCGCTCTCCAGAGTTGAGCGCAGCCTGCGTTTGATCGCAATGCCGCGCCCTTGACCGGTCCGGTTGCCTGAGAGTTTTTGGGTGATGCCCCTTCGGCGGCAGCCTTGCGCTGCGCTCTCCCGGTCAAGACTGCGAAGGATATGCCAGAGGCCACAGGAAGTCAATCGACTGGCCGCCCGGCGGGGGCGCGCACTCTTGCAGTGCAGCCATGCGGCGTGGAGGGCGTGATTTGTTACACTTGTCTTACGACCTTTGTGACTTAAGAGAGCCACTATGAGCGAAGACCAAGCAAAACAGCAGAAGGAGGGGTACTTCACCCTGTCCGGAGACGTGAACAGCGACATGGTGCACCGTGTTTTCGAAGCGGTCGCGGCAATGACCGAGGACGGCATCGAAACCGCCCACGTACTGGTGCAGTCGAACGGCGGCTACGTCAGCGACGGCCTGTGCCTGTACAACTTCATGGCCAATTCCCCGGTCGAATTCGTGATGTACAACGGCGGCGCCGTCGCCTCGATCGCGGTGATCCTGTTCCTGGCCGGCACCCGCCGCTACGCCAGCGAGACCGCGCGCTTCATGATCCACAAATCGCACGCGACCGCGTCGCCGGGTTCGCGCCCGGATGCGCTCAACATCATCGTCGAGGGCTTGCGCGCCGACGATTCGCGCACCGAGTCGATCCTGCGCAAGCACGTCGAGCTGACTCCGGAGCAGTGGGGCGTGCACCAGTACGGCGACCTGCACCTGAACGCGCGCGACGCCAAGGTAGCCGGCCTGGTCAACGACGTGGCCGACTTTGCGCCGCCGCGCGGCGCGTATCTGCGCAATATCTGATACGGGCTGCGCCGGCGCGGCGGGACACCGTTTCGCGCCGGCGTACGCACCCAGGGCAATGCGGCGATACGCCCGCGCCTGCCATCCAGTCACCGATCAGCGAACAATGAGCGACAGGGCCCGTGCGCATCACGCATGGGCCCTGTCGGGGAACGCTCAAGGACGGTTCGAATGGCTGCCACTGCCGCCGGTACTGGCGCCGCCGTCTGACGCCGACGCCACTACCGGCCAGTGCGCGCCAATCTTACTTCTTGTCGTTCTTGTGGCTTTGACGGCCGGCTTCGGCGTGCTGTTCCGGCGTGCCGCCGCGGGTGCCGCCGCTCGAACGCGAGCTCGAACCCGAACCCGACTGCTTGTTGCCGTCGTTCTTGTGGCTTTGCTGGCCGGCTTTCACGTGCTGCTCGTGGGTGCCGCCCTGGACGCCGCCGCCCGAACGCGAGCCGGAGCCCGACGATGCGGATTGCTTGTTGCCGGACGATTGACGACCAGCCGCTGCGTGTTGTTCCGGGGTGCCGCCTTGGGTTTTTTTGCTCGAAGTCATGATCATTCCTTTCAGTGAAATTGGAAATGTCCTGCTTGCTAGAAACTCGCTGAATCATTGTGATCAGTTGCGTTCCAGTGATGCAATCATGCGAGCCCGGCAGTTTTGCGTGTATCGGACCACAAGCCGGAGCGTTGTAGGACTGAACCTTAGTATCAAAAAATATATTTACTTAGTTGGCGGCTAAATTTAACGATAATATTCCGCTCGGCGGGTCATTGACGGTGCAAATGCTCGATTTTACTGTCGAGATAGCTCTGCAATAGAATGAACGTTCTTCTGAGAATCTGGCTTAAAGCAACGTTTCGCGTTGTGCTCGCGTCTTTCCGGCCTTCATCAGGCCACGGCAAAATCCTATTGCTATGTAGAAATTCTGTGCCACAATAGCGGTAGCGTCTTCCAGTCCCGTCCACACCATGTCAGCTAGTCCCGTCCAGAGTCCGGCCGCACGTTCGGCCGCACCGTCGCAGCAGGCGACGCTGGATGCGCTCGTCGCAGTCGCCGTCAAGCAGGCAGAAGCGAAGTTGCCGGCGCTCGTCGCCAGCTTCGCCGGGCTGCTGGTCGACGTCAGCGCGCCCGGGCTGGAAGCCAGGGAAGTCTACCGGCGCGTCAAGTCCGGCAAGCTGCTCAAGGAAAACGGCTACGCCTTCGTGCACCTGGCGTCGAAGACGCTCGAGGCGGCGTTGCACGAGGAACTTGCGCGCCTGCTGCCCACCCACGGTGCGCGCCGCGTTGCACCTGAAGCGCTCAGCCTGGTGCCTCTGGAGGAAATCGACACCCGGCTCGCGTTTGCCGCCCTGGCGCGTCCGTTCGACATCGCGTATTCGGAGGCCCTGGCCACGCTGGCGGTGCGCCTTGGCATGCTGCTCGGGCGCGGCGTGCTGCGCGCCGACAGCCAGCCGTTCCGCCCGGAAGTCTTCCTGCGCGCGCTCGACGCCGCCTGGCGCGAATTCGAGCCGGACCCCGATGCCCATTGCCTGGTGCAGGGCTTGCTGACGCCCGAGACGCTGTTCGATCTCGCGCCGCTGTACGAGGCCGTCATCGCCGCGCTGATGCGCAAGGAAGGGCAGCCGGGCTCGCTCGAGAGCTACCGCATCCAGAAAACCGACGACAGTGCGGCGGCCAAGGCGGCGCGCGCCGCCGGCCGCGCTGCGCTGGCCGAGCAGCTGCGCAAGCTGTTCGGCGACGACGGCGGCGAGGATGGCGTGCCGCTGATCCCTGATCTGCCGGGTCTGCCGACCGGGAGCGGCGGATGGCGCCCGAGCGGGGTGGCGGGATTCGAATCCGCTGCTGCGCCGGCCGAGCCGTCCACGGCGAGCGTCGCCCCAGGCACGCCTGCCCAGGCACAGGGCGTTGCGCTCGCGCCGCAGGCGGGCCAGCCGCCAGCCGGCAGCGGTGCGCCGGCCGGGGCGGTTGGCGCGAGCGGCGCAGGTCAGGCCGGCAGCGCGCAGGCGGGGCAGGGCGGCGTCCTGTACGCAACGCAGGGTGCAGCCCGGGCGGCAGCGGGCGTGGCGCCGGCCGCCCTTGGCTTCGCGGCCGGCGCACCCGGCGCCGCGCATCCCGGTCCCGGCTTCGCGCCGGCCGCGCCGGGTGCGGCGCAGCCCATGCATGGCGTAAATCCGGAACAGGCGGGCGCCGTCCACGCGGCATCCAGCCTTGCCGGGGCCGCCCCCACGGCGCAGTCTCCGCTGCACGCTTCCGTCCCCGCGCCCGACCCCGCACAAGCTGCCTTGAATACGATGCTGGCCGGCCTGCGCCCCGGCGTGGCCGCGCCGCTGCTCGAGCTGCTGGCGCAGATCGACCCGGCCACGCTGACTGCCCCGGCCCATGCGGGTGGCCCGGCCGGCGCCACCGCCGCCATGAGCGCCACCAGCGGCGGCGCCGCTTTCGCGCCCGCCGCCAACGTGTTTTACCTGCCGCGCTTCAAGCAAAGCCTGCCGCAAGGGACGCTCTCGCGCGGCGACGAGCGTACGCTCGACCTGCTTTCGCGCGTGTTCGAGACCGTGCTGCTGGACGACGGCATCCCGGCACGCACGCGCGAGCTGCTGCAATTGCTGCAGGTGCCGGTGCTGAAGGCGGCGCTGCTGGACAAGAATTTCTTCTTCGAGGAAGCGCACCCGGCGCGGCGCCTGGTCGACCTGCTGTCGCGCATGGGCTGGGACCAGCACCCGGATGCGGCCGATCCCGATGCCGACCCGACCTTCCAGGCCATGCGCCGCAGCGTCGAACAGGCCAGCCGCCATGAGCCCGGCGCCGGCGCCGAAGGCAGGCTGGCGGGCTTCAGCGCCGCGGTCGCCGAGCTCGAAGCCAGCCTGGCATTCGAAGACAGCGCACTCGAACGCGCCATCTCCGCGCCGGTCGCCAGCGCGCTCAAGCAGGAAAACCTCGCCGTCGCCACGCGCGCGGCGCGCGACGCCGTGGCGCTGCGCATCGAGGCCGCCGCTGCGGCCGGCATGTTCGACGTGGTCAGCGGCTTCCTGGAGCAGCGCTGGACCACGGTGATGACCTTCGCCTACAGCATCGAAGCGCAAAAGCCGGGCGCGGTCGGCAACGCCACGCGCGCCATGGACGACCTGATCTGGAGCGTCAAGCCCAAGCCCACGCAGGAGCAGCGCAAGAGCCTGATCGCGCGCCTGCCACGCCTGCTGGGTACGCTCAACAAATGGCTGGACGCGATCAAGTGGCAGGACGCCGAGCGCCTGCAATTCTTCGCCCGCCTGGCCGAGTGCCATGCCTCGATCGTGCGCGCGCCGATCGAATTGTCGCCCGAGCGCCAGCTCGAACTGGCGGTCGAGGCGGCCCAGCAGGACGCGCTGCGCCAGGTCGAGCTGGAAAACGCCGCCGCCAAACGCGCCGAGGCCGAGCAGCAGGCCCAGCGCGAGGCCTTGTCGCCGCTGGATGGGCTCGAGCGCGGCGTGTGGCTGGAGTTTCGCCATGCCGACGGGCCGCGCAAGGTCAAGCTGGCCTGGGTCAGTCCACTGCGCACGCTGTTCATCTTTTCCGGCGCCGGGCGCCGCGAAGCGTTCTCGCTGGCCGCCGACAAGCTGGTCGAGGCGCTGCATGCCGGGCGCGCGCGCGTGCTGGCGATCGACGGCGTGGTCGGCCAGGTGCTGCTCGAAGCGATGGCCCAGGGCGCGGCAGATCCGGCATCGAACGACGCGTCGATGCGTGCGCAGCCGCGCGCCGGCCAGCTGCTATAGTCGAGCCGACAAGCCCCGTCGACTACCGAGCTCGCCGTTCAAGCTCGACTTCAACCATGGTCTGGTGGTCCCATCTTTCCGCCCTGGGCGGACTCAACGTCACGGCATTGCTGGCGCTGGCGATCGGCGCCTGGCTGGTCGGCGCGCGCTCATGGCGCCTGGCGCTGGCCTGGTGCCTGCTGTTCGGCGCCGCGCTGGCGCTGTCGGCGGCCAGCCAGATGGCCTTCATCGGCTGGGGTGTCGGCATCCGATCGCTCGCCTTCACCGGCTTTTCCGGCCATGCGGCGCGCGCCGCGGCGGTGTTCCCGGTGGCGCTGTACCTGCTGGCGGACCGGGGCGGGGCCCGCCGGGCCGACGGCGTGCGTGACCGCTGGCACTACCTTGCGCTGCTGTCCGGGGCGCTGCTGGCGGTGGCGGTGGCGCTGGCGCGGGTGAAAGTTGGCGCGCATACGCCCAGCGAAGCCGTGGCCGGCTGCCTGCTGGGGCTGGGCGCCGCCGGCCTGTTCGTCGCGCGCACGCGCGCCGCGCGCGACTTTTTTTCGCCGCAGCCGCTGCTGCTCGGGCTGCTGGCTGCCACCATCCTGCTGCCGGTCGCCGATCCGCTCGATGCGCACCAGTGGCTGACCGCCGCCGCGCTCAAGCTGTCCGGGCGCGACCGGGTCTACCTGCGCGAGCAATGGGGTCCGGCCCAGGGGCCGTACGTACCGCCCTGCGCGAGCGCGCGGGTGCGCTTCGACTACCTCTGTACGTGACGGGGCAAATCTTGGTTGGAAAGCAAGCAACAGATGGTATCATTCAGCCTTTCTTAACACTTCCTGCAACCGTAAGCAAACGTGCGTCTATCCTCCATCAAATTGTCGGGATTTAAGTCTTTCGTCGATCCCACCAATTTCCAGGTGCCGGGGCAACTGGTTGGCGTGGTCGGCCCGAACGGATGCGGCAAGTCGAACATCATCGACGCCGTACGCTGGGTGCTGGGCGAATCGAAAGCGTCCGAGCTGCGCGGCGAGTCGATGCAGGACGTGATCTTCAATGGTTCCACGCACCGCAAGCCGGCCGGGCGCGCCTCGGTCGAGCTGGTGTTCGACAACAATGCCGGCAAGGCTGCCGGGCAGTGGGGCCAGTACGCCGAGATCGCCGTCAAGCGCACCCTCACGCGCGACGGCACCTCGAGCTACTTCATCAATTCGCAGCCGGTGCGCCGGCGCGACATCCAGGACATTTTCCTCGGCACCGGACTGGGCCCGCGCGCCTACGCCATCATCGGCCAGGGCATGATCGCGCGCATCATCGAATCGCGCCCGGAAGAGCTGCGCGTGTTCCTGGAGGAAGCGGCCGGCGTCTCGAAGTACAAGGAGCGCCGGCGCGAGACCGAAAACCGCCTTTCCGACACGCGCGAGAACCTGACCCGGGTCGAAGACATCCTGCGCGAACTGAACGCCAACCTGGAAAAGCTGGAAGCGCAGGCGGCGGTTGCCAACCGCTACCGCGAGCTGCAGTCCGACCAGGAAGAAAAGCAGAAGCTGCTCTGGCTGCTGCGCAAGAACGAGGCCAAGGCCGACCAGGCGCGCTGGTCCCTCGAGATGGAGCAGGCCCAGACCGGACTCGAAGAGCAGACCGCCAAGCTGCGCCACCTCGAACTCGAACTCGAACGCATGCGCCAGGCGCATTTCGAGCTAGGGGACCGCCTGCACACCGCCCAGGGCGCCCTGTACCAGACCAATTCCGAGATCGGCAGCCTGGAAGCGCAGATCAAGTTCGTGGTCGAATCTCGCACGCGCCTGCAAAACCAGATCGGCACGCTCACCGCCCAGCGCGAGCAATGGCTGAACCAGGCCAGCGCGACCCAGGAAAGCATCGAGGAAGCCGAGATGCAGGCCGAGGAACTGGCCGTACGCGTCGAAGGCGCGCAGATCGCGGTGGAAGCCCAGAACGAGCGCCTGCCCGACCTGGAAGCGGCCTGGCGCGCGGCGCAGGAGCAGTCGACCCAATCGCGCGCGCGCATCGCCCAGATCCACCAGCGCATCGAACTGTCCTCGGCGCACCAGCGCAACGCGGCCAGTATCCTGGCCACGCTCGCCACCCGGCGCGAGCGCCTGCAACAGGAAAGATCGAGCCTGAACCTGCCCGACCCGGGCCACCTCGACAACCTGCGCACGCAGCTGGAAGAAAAACAGCTGCAGCTGGAAGAGCACAACCTGATGCTGGAAGAAGCCGCCAGCCGCCAGGCCTCGAGCGAACAGGAGCGGCGCGAGGCGCAGGCCGCGGTCCAGCAGGAAGCGAGCGCCAACGCCAAGCTGGAAGCGCGCCTGGCGGCGCTGCGCCAGCTGCAGGAGCGCGTGCAGACCCAGGGCAAGGTCCAGCCCTGGCTGCACAAGCACGAACTGGATAAACTGCCGCGCCTGTGGCAAAAGCTCGACATCGAAGCCGGCTGGGAGACCGCGCTGGAATCCGTCCTGCGCGAGCGTACCGGCGCATTGGAAATCTCGAACCTCGACTGGGCGCGCGGCTTTTTCGGCGATGCGCCACCCAGCAGGATGGCACTGTACACGCCGTCTTCGGGCAGCGGCGGGGCGCCGGACAACCATGGCCTGAAACCCTTCGCCAGCCTGCTCAAGCTGAACGATCCCGGCCTGCGCGGCCTGCTGGAGGATTGGCTGCACGGCGTGTTCGCCGTCGACGATCCGGGCACCGCGCTGGCCCAGCGTTCCCGCCTGCCGCAAGGCGGCTGCTTCGTCACGCCGCACGGCCACATCGTCAGCGCCTCGAGCGTGCGCTTCTACGCCGCCGACGCCGAGCAGGACGGCGTGCTGGCGCGCCAGCACGAGATCGACAACCTGGGCAAGCAGCTGCGCGCGCAAGCCTTGCTGCTGGAGGAGGCGCGCGCGCGTTCGGCCCGCGCCGACGCCACCGTGGCCGAACTGCAGCGCCGCCTGCAGGAAGGGCGCCAGCGCGTCGCCACGCTGCAGCGCGAGACCCACGCCCTGCAGATCGACGTGGTCAGGCAGGGCGAAGTCGAGGCGCGCTTCAACCAGAGGAGCGGCCAGATCGGGCTCGAGCTGGACGAGATCGCCGCGCAGGAAGCCGAGCAGCGCCAGGCCAGGGCGGAGGCCGAGGCCCAGTTCGAAGAGCTCGACCTCGAGCTGGCCGAGCTGCAGGGCGCGCACGAGGATGGCCAGACGGCGTTCCAGGAGCAGGAGCGCGGCCTCGCGGACGCGCGCGAGCGCCTGCGCGTGCTCGAGCGCGCGGCGCAGGAAGCCGTGTTCGCCGAGAAGACCGGCCGCTCGCGCATCGAAGAGCTGCGCCGCACGATCGCCACCGCCAGCCAGCAGGCCTTCCAGGTCACCGGCAGCATCGACGCGGCCAAGGCGGAGCTGGCCTCGCTCGAATCGGGCGCCGCCGCCGAGGGCTTGCAGGATCTGCTGGCGCGCCGCACCGGGCAGGAGCAGGCCTTGTCCGACGCGCGCCATGAACTCGACCAGCTGACGCAGCAGCTGCGCGCGGCCGAGGAAGCGCGCATGGCGGCCGAGCGCAGCCTGCAGCCGCAGCGCGAGCGCATCACCGAGATGCAGCTCAAGGAGCAGGCCGCGCGCCTGAACCAGGAGCAGTTCGACGAGGCGCTCACGGCCACCGGCGCCGACAGCGCGGCGATCGCCGCGCTGTCCGCCAAGCTGAACCCGGAGATGAAGCCGCAATACCTGCAGGGCGAGGTCACGCGCCTGACCAATGCCATCGCCGCGCTGGGTGCGGTCAACCTGGCGGCGGTCGAGGAGCTGGCCCAGGCCACCGAGCGCAAGCGCTTCCTCGATTCGCAGAACGCCGACCTGCAGGAAGCGATCGCCACGCTGGAAGGCGCGATCGGGCGCATCGACCGCGAATCGCGCGACCTGTTGCAGGACACCTTCGACCGGGTCAACAGCCACTTCTCGGAACTGTTTCCGATCCTGTTCGGCGGCGGCACCGCCAAGCTGGTCATGACCGGCGACGAAATCCTCGATGCCGGGGTGCAGGTCATGGCCCAGCCGCCCGGCAAGAAGAACGCGACCATCCACCTGCTCTCCGGCGGCGAAAAAGCGCTGACCGCGACCGCGCTGGTGTTTTCGATGTTCCGCCTGAACCCCGCGCCGTTCTGCCTCCTCGACGAGGTCGACGCGCCCCTGGACGACGCCAATACCGAGCGCTTCTGCCGCATGGTCAAGCGGATGTCGGACCATACCCAATTCCTCTTCATCTCGCACAACAAGATCGCGATGGAGATGGCCAATCAACTGATCGGTGTGACGATGCAGGAACAAGGCGTATCGCGCATCGTGGCGGTGGACATGGAGTCCGCCGCGAATTTCGCTACTGAGGCACAAGCAGCATGACTGATTTACAAATGAGCCTGATCGCTGCCGGCGGCGTCTTCGTCGTCGGCGTCCTGAGTTACAACAAGTGGCAGGAGTACAAGGCCAGGAAGAGCGTCGAGCGCGCCTTCTCGTCCGATCACGACGACGTGCTGATGAAGAGCGGCGCCGCGCCCGCCGGCGTCACCGAGCCGGTCGAGCCCTCGCTGGACCTGACCGCGATGCGCCACGAGCCAGTGTTCGACGTCGGCAGCGACGCATTGGCCGAGCCGGTGCTGCACGAGCCGGTGGCGCACGATCCGGCGCAGCACGACGCGATCGCGCCGGCCGGCGTGGCCGTCGGTGGCGCAGCCGCAGCCGTCTCCCCGGGTGGAGCGGCAGCCGGCGCGGCCGCCGCGGCGCTCGATCCGGTCGCCGCACTGCCGGGCGCCACGCGCGACACCCCGCCGGCCCAGCTGGCCGAAAACCTGGTCGACCCGCTGATCGATTGCCTGATCCCCTTGAACATCGAAGGCGCGCTGCGCGGCGAGCGCATCCTGCCGGTCCTGCTCAAGCTGCGCCGCGTCGGCAACAAGCCGGTGCACTTCGTCGGCCTGGCCGTCAACGGTGACTGGGAACCGATCGTGCACGGCGGCGTGTACACCAAGCTGCAGGCCGGCGTCCAGCTGGCCACCCGCACCACCGCGCTGAACGAACTCGAATACTCCGAAATGGTCACGCGCCTGCGCGCGCTCGCCGACGAGATCCAGGCAGAGCCGGAGGTGCCGGACATGATCGAAGTGATGAGCGAAGCCAAGAACCTGCATCGCTTCGTCGCCGGCCACGACGCCCAGCTGGGCGTGAACCTGGCGTCGAAAGGGGCGCCGTGGGCAATGGCGACGCTGATCGCCGCTCTGGAAAACCAGGGCTTCGACGTACGCCCGGACGGCCGCTTCGCGATGCTGGACGAGGCCGGCGCCGTGCTGTTTACGCTATCGACCAACGTGACCCTGGGCGCCGACACCACCTCGCGCCTGACGCTGCTGCTGGACGTGCCCTGCGTCGCCCCGGCCAGGGACGGCTTCGGCCGGATGGTGGCCTGCGCCAAGTCGCTCGAGCAGAAGCTGGAGGCCGCCATCGTCGACGACTTCGACCAGCCGCTGCTGGACGCGACACTGGAAGAGATCGCAGGCCAGGTGCGCGAGTTCTACCAGGAGATGGACGCTGCCGACATCGCCGCCGGTTCGACCCGCGCGCTGCGCCTGTTCAGCTGAAGGGCGGGGCCGAGCGATGAACGAAGCGACCAATGTGTCCCAAGCGGCGTCGCCCCAGGACGCGCCCGACGACCTGGCCCGCATGGCCTGGCTGGTCGAAGAGCTGAACCGGCACATCTACAATTACCACGTGCTGGACGCGCCGACGATTCCCGACGCCGAATACGACAAGCTGTTCCGTGAGTTGCAGGCGCTGGAAGAGCGCTACCCGCAGGCGGTCTCGATCGACTCGCCGACCTCGCGCGTGGGCGCGGCGCCGATCCCGGAATTTTCGCAGGTGACGCACGCGCTGCCGATGCTCTCGCTGAACAACGGCTTTAGCGACGAGGACATCGACAATTTCGACCGCCGCGTACGCGAAGGCCTGGACGTGACGTCGGCTGCCCAGGTTGATTACTCGGCCGAGCTGAAATTCGACGGCCTGGCGATCAGCCTGCGCTTCGAGAACGGCGTGTTCGTGCAGGCCGCCACGCGCGGTGACGGCTACACCGGCGAGGACGTCAGCGCCAACATCCGTACCGTGCGCGTGATTCCGCTGCGCCTGCATGGCGAGAATATCCCCACGGTGCTCGAAGTGCGCGGCGAAGTGCTGATGTTCAAGGAAGACTTCGCGCGCCTGAACCAGCGCCAGCGCGACGCCGGACAGAAGGAATTCGCCAACCCGCGCAACGCCGCCGCCGGCAGCCTGCGCCAGCTCGACGCGCGCATCACCGCAGAGCGCAAACTGCGCTTCTTCGCCTACGGCATCGGCGTGCTGGAAGGCGCCGACATGCCGGCGACGCATTCCGGCAGGCTCGCATGGTTCGAGGGGCTCGGCCTGCCGGTCTCGAAAGAGCGCGCGGTGGTCACGGGCAGCGCCGGCATGCTCGATTATTTCCGCCAGATCGGGCAGAAGCGCCCGTCGCTGCCGTACGAGATCGACGGCGTGGTCTACAAGGTCAACCGCATCGCCGACCAGGCGGAGCTGGGCTTCGTGTCGCGCGCGCCGCGCTTCGCGCTGGCCCATAAATTCCCGGCCGAGGAAGCGCTGACGACCGTGCAGACGATCGACGTGCAGGTCGGCCGCACCGGCGCCATCACCCCGGTTGCGCGCCTGGCGCCGGTGTCGGTCGGCGGCGTCACGGTCACCAACGCCACGCTGCACAACGAGGACGAAGTGCGGCGCAAGGACGTGCGCGTCGGCGACACGGTCGTGGTGCGCCGCGCCGGCGACGTCATCCCCGAGGTGCTGTCGGTGGTGCTGGAACGCCGCCCGACGCCCGCGCCGCCGGTCTACACGCTGCCCGCGACCTGCCCGGTGTGCGGCTCGCACGTGGTGCGCGAAGAGGGCGAGGCGGTGGCGCGCTGCTCCGGCGGCTTGAGCTGCGCGGCCCAGCGCAAGGAAGCGCTGCGCCACTTCGCCGGCCGCCGCATGATGGACATCGAAGGCCTGGGCGACCGCTACATCGACAGCCTCGTCGAGGCCAGCCTGGTGCACAGCGTGGCCGACCTGTACCGCCTGAACCTCGACGACCTGCTCGCCATGAAGCGCGTCGCCGACGAGCGCGACGGCACCACGCCGGAAACCGTCAAGAACGGCAAGGTGGCCACCAAGTGGGCCGAGAACCTGCTCGCCGCGATCGAGGCCAGCAAGCGCCCGCCGCTGGAGCGCCTGCTGTTCGCGCTCGGCATCCGCCACGTCGGCGAGTCGACCGCCAAGACGCTGGCCGACTGGCTCGGCACCCTGGCGCTGGTGCGGCGCGCGCCCGAGCCGCTGCTGCGCGTGCTGCCCGACATCGGCGGCACCGTGGCCGAAGCCATCGCCGACTTTTTCGCCGAGCCGAAGAACCAGCAGGCGCTCGACGCGCTGCTGGCGGCCGGGGTCGCGCCGCAGGGCGAACACGCGCCCCGCGCGGCGCTGCGCGAACGCCTGGACGAGGTCGCGCTGCTGGCGGCGGCCGGCATCCCGAAGCTGACCGAGCCGCGCGCGCGCCAGCTGCTGGACGGACGTACCCTGGACGAGCTGGCGCACCTGCGCGTGTTCAGCGTGTTCGGCCTGCCCGAGGCGCTGGTGGCGTCGCTGGAAGACTGGATGGGCCGTGACGGGCACCGCGCCTCGCTCGAGGCCCTGGGCGCACTGCGCAAGGAATTGCTGGACCAGCTGCCGCAGGATGCTGCCGGTTCCGACGGCCCGCTGGCCGGCCAGACCTTCGTGCTGACCGGGACGCTGCCGACCATGTCGCGCGACCAGGCCGGCGCCATGATCGAGGCGCTGGGCGGCAAGGTCTCGGGTTCGGTGTCGAAGAAGACCTCGTACGTCGTCGCCGGCGCGGAAGCCGGCAGCAAGCTGGCCAAGGCCGAATCGCTGGGCGTGACGGTGCTGGACGAAGCGGGCCTGCTGGCGGTGCTCGAACGCGCCGGTCAGCCGACTTGAATCACCATAAGGAAAGAGAGAGAATGACCTTGATTAAAAAAGCCGTGTTCCCGGTGGCCGGACTGGGCAGCCGCTTCCTGCCCGCCACCAAGGCGCAGCCCAAGGAGATGCTGCCGATCGTCGACAAGCCGCTGATCCAGTACGCGGTGGAGGAGGCGGTCGCGGCCGGCATCACCGAGATGGTGTTCATCACCGGCCGCAACAAGCGCGCCATCGAGGACCATTTCGACAAGGCCTACGAGCTCGAGTCCGAGCTCGAAGCGGCCGGCAAGGACGCGCTGCTCAAGCTGGTGCGGGAGGTGATTCCCAAGAACGTCAACTGCATCTACATCCGCCAGTCGGCGCCGCTCGGCCTGGGCCACGCGGTGCTGTGCGCGCGCCCGGTGATCGGCGACGAGCCCTTCGCCGTGCTGCTGGCCGACGACTTCATGGACACGGCGGATGGCCACAAGCCGGTGCTGGCCCAGATGACCGACGTGTACGCCTACGAAAAATGCAGTGTGCTGGCCGTGCAGGACGTGCCGCGCGCGCATACGCGCCAGTACGGCGTCGTTGGCGCCAGCCCCTACCGCCAGGACCTCGAGCTGGTCGGCGCCATCGTCGAGAAACCGAAACCCGAGGAAGCGCCGTCGACGCTGGCCGTGGTCGGCCGCTACGTGCTGTCGGGCGCGATCTTCGAGCACCTGGAAAACCTGGGCACCGGCGCCGGCGGCGAGATCCAGCTGACCGACGGCATCGCCGCATTGATGGCCAGGGAGCGCGTGCTGGCCTACCGCTACGCCGGACAGCGTTATGATTGCGGCTCGAAGCTCGGCTACCTGAAGGCGACCGCGGCGATCGGCATGAAGCATCCGGAGACCGCCGAAGGCTACCGCGAGTTCCTGGCGCAGCTGTGCGCCGACCTGCAGGTTTCCCCCAAACCGTAACCAGACCGGAGGACGGCATGGCCATCCGCGAGATCCTCAAGATGGGCGATGGGCGCCTGCTGCGCGTCGCCCAGCCCGTCCGGCAATTCGACACGCCCGAGCTGCATGCGCTGGTCGCCGACCTGTTCGAGACCATGCATGCGGTCGACGGCGCCGGCCTGGCCGCGCCGCAGATCGGCGTCGATGTGCAGGTGGTGATCTTCGGCTTCGGCAAGAACCAGCGCTATCCGGATGCGCCCGCCGTGCCCGAGACCGTGCTGGTCAATCCGACCCTCACGCCCCTCTCGGATGAGATGGAAGAGGGCTTCGAAGGCTGCTTGTCGGTGCCCGGCCTGCGCGGCAGCGTGCCGCGCTATACCCGCCTGCGCTACGAAGGCTTCGACCAGTACGGCGCGCCGATCCGGCGCGAGGTCGAGGGCTTCCATGCGCGCGTGGTGCAGCACGAGGTCGATCATTTGCTGGGCATCCTGTATCCGATGCGCATCCGCGACTTTTCCCGCTTCGGATTCACCGAAGTGATGTTCCCCGACCTCGATCCGAAGGCCGACGATTGAGCGCCAGGCTCATGACTTGCGCGCTGGCGCTGGCTGCGTGTGCGTGCGCGCAGGCGCGGGCGCAAGACCCGGCGCAGGGGGAGGGCGGCGCCGGGTTTCACAAGATCGACGCCGTGCAGGCCAGCGGGTTCTGGCTCGACAGCGGTTTCGCCACCGAGCATTTCAACCGTCGCCGCAACCTCAACGGCGGCAACCGCGGCGTCGCCTTCGAATACCGGGTTTCGACCACGGCGGCGCTCAGCGCCGGCGGCTTCGTCAACAGCGACCGCGCCTGGTCCGACTACGCGGGCGTGATCTGGCAGCCGTACGCGTTCGGCCCGATCCGGCTGGGCGCGGCGCTCGCGGCCTTCAACGGCTACCCGCGCATGCGTGGCGGCGGCTGGTTCCCGGCCGCGATCCCGACCGCGACCTACGAGTACCAACGGGTCGGCGTCAACGTCGGCATCGTCCCGAGCTACAAGGGCCGCCTGTATGGCGGCATCTCCGTCCAACTGAAAGTGAGGTTGTTTTGAGCGCTCTTCGTAACGCAGTCTTGCTGGCCGCGCTGGCCAACGTTCCGTTCATGGCGGCCCAGGCCGCGCCGGCCTGCGGCCCCGCGCCCTCGGGCGAATTGAAGGCCGAACGCGTCGCCGCGGTCAAGCCGTCGCGCACCGCGGCCGGCCTGTACGAAGGCCCGGTCTGGATCAAGGATGCGCTGTACTTCTCCGACTTCGGCTTCGGTCCCGGCTTCCCCTCGCGCATCCGCAAGCTGGCCCTCGACGGCACGGTCAGCACGGCGCTGGAGGACAGCGGCAGCAACGGCCTGGCGGTCGACGCCCAGGGCAACATCGTCGCCGCGACCCACAAGTACAAGGCGCTGAGCCGCTACGCGCTGCCGGGCGGCACCCGCAGCACCATCGCCGGTCAATACCAGGGCCAGGTGTTCGATTCGCCCAACGACATCGCGATCGCCCAGGACGGCACGATCTACTTCACCGACCCCGACTACCAGCAGGCCGCGGCGCCCGGCGGGCAGCCGGTGACCGGCACCTACCGCGTCGGCGTCGACGGCAAGGTGACGCTGGTCGACGGCGCCCGCAAGAACCCGAACGGTATCGCGCTGTCCCCCGCCGGGGACGTGCTGTACGTGAACGCCAGCGACGGCAAGCTGCTGGCGCATTCGATCGTGAACGGCGTGCCGCAGGCGGGCAAGGAACTGATCGCGGGCCTGGACAGCGCCGACGGCATGACGATCGACTGCCACGGCGACATCTACATCGCCGAACACCCGGCGCGCCGCGTGCGCGTGTTCTCGCCGCAGGGAAAAGAGCTGGCGACGATCCGCGTCGACGCCAACGTCACCAACGCGGCCTTCGGCGGGATCGATCACCAGACGCTGTACATCACCGGCGCCGGCGCCCTGTGGCAGATACACCTGCCCGTCAGCGGCATGCCTTACTGAGCCCTAACAAATCCCCCATGGCTGCGTTGCATCGTCTCGCCGTACTAGCGTACTGTCTTCGCCGACGCGCCTTGCCCTGAGGGTTTGTTAGATGCTCGGCGTCAGACCATGCGCGCGTCCGGCCCGAGCGCGATGCGGCGCTTTTCGCGCGCCGAGCGGTAGATCGCCTCGATGATGCGGATGTCGCGCAAGCCTTCCTCGCCGCCGACGATCGGCTCGCGGTTCTGCAGCACGCATTGCGACAGGTGGTCGAGCTGGCCGGCCCACTGGGTCGCGCCGGGGCCGGGCGGCGGCGTGACTTCGTTCTTGTCGTCGCCGTGGCCGTTGCCGACCCACAGCTTGTTGCCGTGGTAGGCGGTGGCCGGTTCGAGCTCGATGCGGCCCTTGTCGCCCATCAGCAGGATGTGGTTCTGGGCCGCGCTGTACATCGACATGCACGAACCGATGACGCCCGACGGGAATTCCAGCTCGAAGGCGATGCGGTCCTCGACCTCGCGGAAACGCGGATCCTTCTTGTCGGTACTCTCGACCGCGTACACCGCCACCGGCTCCTCGCCGGTCATGTAGCGCGAGGCGTTGAGGGCATAGATGCCCATGTCCATCAGCGAGCCGCCGCCCGACATCGCCTTCTTGAGGCGCCAGGCGTCCGGGTTGCCGAAGTTGAAGCCGTGTTCGGAGCGGAAGTAGCGCAGCTTGCCGATCTCGCCCGCGCGCGCGCGCCGGATCGCTTCCAGATTGGTCGGCTCGAAGTGGCAGCGGTAGCCGATCATCAGCTTCTTGCCGGCCTGGCGGCAGGCGGCGATCATCGCCTCGCATTCGGCGGACGACACCGCCATCGGCTTCTCGCACATCACGTGCTTGCCGGCCTTGGCGGCACGGATCGTGTACTCGGCGTGCATCGACACGGGCAGGCAGACATAGACGATGTCGATGTCCGGGTTGTCGCGGATGCTGTCGTAGTTCTGGTAGTTGTAGATGTTCTTTTCCGGGACGCCGTATTCGGCGGCCACGCGCTTGGCCTTGGCCGGGTCGCCGCTGACCAGGCCGACCAGGCGGCTGTTCTTGCAGTTCTTGAATTGCGGGATGATCATGCCCAGGCCGTACGAGCCCAGGCCGACCACCGCGTAACCCAGCTTGCGCTCGGCGCCGCCTCCCGCCGCCTGCGCCCAGGCTCCCGCGCTTCCCATCGTGCCCGCCGCCAGCGCGCCGCCGGCGGCCAGGACCAGACTGCGTCGATTCTTGTCGATCATCGTATCTCCTCGTCATTGTTGTTGGCGCTATCATTTTAGTATGAAGACAACGCCAGCGGACGGGGTGGCTGTAGTTTTAACGTGTCTGACAAAACAAGTTTATTTCTAAAATGGCAAAATTTTCCTGTACTGTGCCATACGACCGAGCGCACCCGGCCAAAAGCGCACGTATCCAATGGTAGCGGTCGGTTAACTGTGCCTACGTGAGGAACCTATACGAGAAATCGAACGCTGGTCCATATCGGTCGTCGATCGGGCGTAAGTTTTCACATGGCGGCTAACCAGACATTACCAAGTCAGGGTGCGCTTACCGCACGCTGCCGTTCTTTTCGGATGGTGATGTTTGTAACTCGATAATGTCTTTAGTTTGTATCATGCGAAAGATTGGGTGCTTTCCCGTGATTGGTATTTGTATTAACAAGGCATTTTGCCCCACTAAGTCGATTAGTCGCCATTTCATCTGGACGGATTCATTGGTAACTGCGATAGGCAAATCTTCGCACGAGGTCGACAGATAATAACGTGCCCGGTCTCTGCCGTGATCGGCAGGGCCTTGGTCGAGCCCGTAAAGGAGCGCTAGATACATCGTATAGACGACGGCGTGCGACCATTCTTGTTTTGCTCGTTGAAACTTCGATACCGCCTCGGCTAAAAATATGCCTGCTGCTACCGCCAAAAGCGATGCGTGCGCTTGTTCAAATTCCCATGCAGTGGCAGGCGTATTGAATCGTGCTGGAAGAAGCTTATAGGAAAACTGAGAGACTAAAGCCAAGAGAACGATTGCAAGACCGGCAAATGCTACAAACCTTCCGGACACTTTTTTTGTCGATATTAACTGTAGCGCGATGAATGAGCACATAAGGATAGTCGTGATCGTGCCGGCGCTGAGCACAAGAAATGCAAAAGGCGGCAAACTTGAGACAACCCACTGAGCACCCAGTGTGGAGTAGTAGGCGTCCGCCTCGCGCCATCCGCTGTAGTAAGCGAAACCCGTCAATCCAACAAAAAACGCCGTACTTTTGGGGATGAGCCCAGTGATGTCCTGTAGAGCGGGAAGTAGACCCTCTTCCTTGGGAGCGGCCTTTGTAAAACCTCTTTTTTTTAAACTGGGTTTGTTTCATTCAGACGGCACGTATTTAAAAGTCACGAAGAACAAGCGTGAGCGCCTACTTGATGGAATAAGGACTGTGCCCACCCTCGGCGATGAAGCGGTCGATCCGGCTTGACAGCACCGGCAGCGGCACCGCGCCCATCTGCAGCACGGTATCGTGGAAGTTGCGGATGTCGAACTTCGGCCCGAGCGCGCTTTCCGCCTTGTGGCGCGCGTCGAGGATCGCCTTTTCGCCGAGGTAGTAGGACAGCGCCTGGCCGGGCCAGGAGATGTAGCGGTCGACCTCGGTCTCGATCTCGTGCTCGGACAGGGCGGTGTTCTCCATCATGTAGGCTTGCGCCTGTTCGCGCGTCCAGCCCATCGCATGGATGCCGGTGTCGACCACCAGGCGCGCGGCGCGCCAGGCCTGGTAGCTCAGCATCCCGAAGGTCTCGTACGGCGTCTCGTACATGCCCATCTCGCTGCCCAGGCGCTCGCAGTACAGCGCCCAGCCTTCGCCATAGGCCGAGATGTAGGCGCGGCGGAACGGCGGCACGCCTTGCTGCTCCATCGCCACCGGCATCTGGAAGGCGTGGCCCGGCGCCGATTCGTGCAGCGTCAGCGCCGGCAGCGAATACAGTGCGCGCGCCGGCAGGTTGTAGGTGTTGACCAGGTAGATGCCGGGACCGCCGCGCGCCGAGGTGTAGTAGGGCGCCTGGTCCGCCGGCACCGGCACGACCGCGAAGCGCCGGCGCGGCAGGTAGCCGAAGTACTGGTCGGCCTTGCCGTCGAACTTCTTGGCGATCCAGGCGGCGCGCATCAGGAGTTCGTCCGGCGTCTTGGCGTAGAACTGCGGGTCGCTGCGCAGGAAGGCCAGGAAGGCCGGCAGGTCGCCCTTGAAGCCGGCTTGCGCCATGGTCTGCTGCATCTCGGCGCGGATCTTCGCCATCTCCGACAAGCCCAGTTCGTGGATCTGCGCCGGGGTCAATGACGTCGTGGTGAACTCGACGATCTTCGACTGGTAGTAGGCTTTGCCGTCGGGCAGGCTCTCGGCCGCCAGCGCGGTGCGCGCGTGCGGGTAGTAATCGTCGCGCCAGAAGGCCAGGGCGGCGGTGTAGGCCGGCTGCACCGATTCGCGGATCGCCTTGAGGCCCTGTTCGCGCAGGCGCGCCTGCTCGGCGGCGGGAATCGTCGCCGGCATGTCCTGGAAGGGCTTGAACCAGACCGTGTCTTCGGGCTTGGCCTGGCTGACGGCGACCAGCGGGGCTTCGCGCCCGGCCAGGGTCACCTTGGGCGAGGTGAAGCCGCGCGCCAGGCCGGCGCGCATGTTGGCCAGCGCCTCGTTGAAGTAGCGCGGCATGTCGGCCAGTTCGGCGAGGTAGCGGCGGTACTCGGCCTCGGTTTTGAATGGATGGCGCGCGATGTAGGTGATGTCGGACCAGAAGGCGCTGTCGGCGTTGACCGGCTGCTCGTACTCGCGAAAGCGCTGGGCTGCGGCAAACGCGGCGATCTGGGCGCGGTACACGGCATAGTTGATCTGCTCGGGCGGCGACAGCTCGGCGGGTTGGAGCGCGTCGAGCTGGCGAAGCACGCCCTGCCAGTAGGCCAGGCGCGCCGCCTGCGTGCGCGCGTCCACGTGCGGCAGCGTCGATGCGGCATTGGCGCGCGCCTCGGGCTCGAGGTCTTCGTCGTCGGCCAGGCCTTGTGCGGCGCGCCACTTCCATTCCTGCTTGTAGATGGCCTGGAAGCGGGCGTCGGCGGGGTTCGTGGACGGGCTCGCGGCCGGCGCCGGCTGGGCCAGCGCCGCGGGGAGAGTCGCGGTGAAGGCGACGGCGAGGGCGGCCGAGACCGCGGCGGCGAGCATGGCGCGCGTCATGATGGGCAGGTTCTTCATCAGCGCTTCACCTTGCCGAAGGCGTCGCCGGCTTTCCAGGTCGGCATGGCCGGGGCGTTGGCGACCGCGTAGCCGAGGTTGAGCGTGAATTGCGCCTGCTGGACCATGCCCGACAGGTCCCATTCCGGATGGTACTCGTCGCTGACCTGGTGATAATCCTTGGTAAAGGCGCGCATCTTCGCCTCGGAGCCGGCCTGGTCGTGCTCGAAGGTGAACTTGCCGTCGCCCGAGAACACGGCCGAGCCGACGTTAAAGGCCGGCACGCCGGCCTTGGCGAACTCGAAGTGGTCGGCGCGGAAGTAGGAGCCGCCCAGGTCCGGGGTCGGCGCCGCCAGCGTGAGGCCCATCTGTCTGGCGACTCCCTCCGAGGTGGCGTATAGCGAGCTGCGCTCGGCGCCGGGCACGCCGATGTCGCGCGTGCGGCCCACGAAATTCAGGCTGTCCAGGTTCAGGTCGGCCGCGGTCTTGGCCAGCGGCCAGACCGGGTTGCGCACGTAGCCGGCGGCGCCGAGCAGGCCCTGTTCCTCGGCGCAGGGCCACAGGAAGATCTGGGTGCGGCGCGCCGGATGGCTGGCCGCGGCCTGCGCCATCGCCAGCAGGGCGGCGGTGCCCGAGCCGTTGTCGATGGCGCCGTTCCAGATGTGGTCCGGCTTGCCGTTGTCGGGGTCGATGCCGAGGTGGTCCCAGTGCGCCGAGTAGACCACCGCCTGCTCGCGCAGCGCCGGGTCGGCGCCGGGCACGATGCCGGCCACGTTGTATTCGACCATGGTGCGCACCGCGCTCTTGAACGAGGCCTGCAGCGTCGCCTTCAGGTCGACCGGCCGGAAGCCGCGCACCTCGGCCCGGGCGCGCAAGGCGTCCAGGTCCTGGCCGGCGGCGGCAAACAGCGTGCGCGCCATGTCTTCGCTGATCCAGCCCTGCAGCGCGTTGCCCTGGCCGGCCAGGTGGAACTGCTCGTGCGTGAAGCTGTTGGCCGGCACCGTCCACGGATACGAGGCCGAGGCAGTGGTATGGATCAGCAGGATGCCGGCCGCGCCCTGGCGCACCGCCTCCTCGAACTTGTAGGTCCAGCGGCCGTAATAGGTCAGCGACTCGCCGCCGAAGCGGTTCGGCTCGGCGCTGGTCGGCTGCGGGTCGTTGACCATCGCCACCAGCAGCTTGCCTTTCAGGTCGACGCCGGCGAAGTCGTTCCAGCGCTCGTCCGGCGCGTCGATGCCGTAGCCGACGAACACCAGCGGCGCGTCCACGGTCGTCTGCGCCTGGCCGTTGGCGTTGCCGAACACGACGTCGGCGCCGAAGCGCGCGTCGATCGTCTTGCCGCCGGCCATCAAGCGCAGGCTCGAGCCGGGCAGGGTCTTCTCGCCGACCATCTCGACCTTCTGGCGGTAGCCGCCGCCCGGCAGCGGCTGCAGGCCCACCGCCGCGGCCTGGGTCTCGAGATAGCGCACCGCGAGCGCGCCGCCGTGCTGGCCGGTGCCGCGGCCCTCGAGCAGGTCGTCTGACAGGAAGGCCAGGTGGGCGCGCAGCGGCGCTTCCAGGACGGGTGGTGCGCTTGCAGGTTTGACTGCGGCGGCTTGCGGGGCCGCGTAGGCGGCGCAGGTCAGCAGTGCGGCGGCGAATAGGGCGGACAGGACGGGCAGGCGGGCAGGGCGGAGAGGGGGCATTGGGTGGGTTGTGGTTGTATCAAGGCAAACCCGATGGTAGCAGCCGGAATGCGTCGCGGCAAATGTGAACGGACGCCGGGCTTGTCACGAAATAAATGTGTCTAACGGGACCCGGGTATTTGTCGATCTCGCTATAATTCGTGCACCTGCCGTTTTGGGCAGACTTTTAATGCCGCATCAATAACTACCAGTTCACTGGCCTGAATGGAAAGAGACGAGAACACGCGGCAAACGAGCGGTCGCGGCCCTGGCTCGGGACCCGCCGACGAGGTGCGCCAGTGGATGGCGCCCTGGCGGCGGATCGGCGAGCAATTGGTGCCGCTGATCGGAGAGCTGGGGTTTTGCGCGCTGTTCGGGCGCGCGACCCGCTTGCTTGCCGCCCGCTATGAATGGATCGGCGCCGTTGCCTCAGGCAAGTCGGCCGCCGCGCTGCTAGCCGCGCTGGAAGCGGCCGTAGCGGCGGTCGACCCGGCGGAAGCCCGGATTGCAAACGCAGAATTGCTGGCGACCTTCACCAGGCAGCTGACCGCCCTGGTGGGAGACGCGTTGACGGCACGGTTGCTGGCGACGGCCAAGGAGAGTCCATCGCGACCGGAAGATGCACAGGAGCAGAATAAATGACCGATAAAGTACGCTTGGGGCGCTTGAGCACTGGAGTGCCGGGGCTCGACGTCCTGCTGGGCGGCGGCCTGACCGAGTTCGCCTTCACGCTGATCGCAGGCGCGCCCGGCAGCGGCAAGACCACGCTCGCGCACCACATCATGTTCTCGCTTGCCAGCCAGGAGCGGCGCGCCCTGTTCTTCACCGTGCTGGGCGAGCCGCCGCTGAAGATGCTGCGCTACCAGCAGCAGTTCGCTTTCTTCGACATGGACAAGGTCGGCTCCGCGGTCCGCTACGTCAACCTGGCCGACGACCTGCGCGCCGGCCACTTCAGCGGCGTGCTGGAGCGTATCATGCGCGAGGTCGAGGACTTCCAGCCCGGCCTGGTATTCGTCGACTCGTTCCGCTCGGTCGTGCAGAGCGCGCGCGACGACAACGTCGGCGTGACCCATCTGCAGGAATTCATCCAGGAGCTCGGCTCGCGCATGGCGACCTGGCAGGCCACCACCTTCCTGATCGGCGAGTATGCCCAGGGCGACGTCGAAGCCCATCCGATCATCACCGTGGCCGACGGCATGATCACGCTGGCGCAGTCGAACGACGACAATTCCACGCTGCGCAAGATTCGCGTCAACAAGATGCGCGGCCAGGCCCACATGGCCGGCGCGCACACGATGCGCATCACCGACGACGGCATCCGCGTCTACCCGCGCGTGCTGCCGCCGCTGGCCGAAGACCGCCGCTCCGGCACCCCGATCGACCGTGAGCCGCGCCGGATTCCGACCGGCGTGCCGGAACTGGACGAGATGCTGTTGGGCGGGCTGCCGCAGGGCCATACGCTGCTGGCCTCCGGCCCGACCGGCATCGGCAAGACCATCCTGGCGACGCGCTTCCTGATGGCCGGCGCCGCGCAGGGTGAAAAGGGCGTGGCCGTGTACTTCGAAAAAGGCACCTCGCGCTTGCGCAACGCCGAGCTGGCCGACATGGTCCAGGCCGGCCAGGTCGCCGTGGTCGAGACGCGCTCGCTGTCGCTCAGCATCGAAGAGCTGCTGGACGACCTGATGGAAGCCATCGACCGGCTGGGCGCCACCCGCGTGGTGCTCGACTCGCTGTCCGAGATCGAACTGTACCTCGCGCCCGAGGCGCGCGCCGACCTGCGCCTGGCCGTGTTCCGCACGCTCAGCGCGCTGGCCAAGCGCGGCGTCAGCACCGTGGTCGTGGTCGGGATCGACGAGATGCGCGGCCTGATGCGCCTGAGTCCCGACGAGCTGTGCTTCCTGACCGACGCCGTGGTCGCGATGCGCTTCGCCGAGGTCGGCGGGTCGCTGCGCAAGTTCCTGACCGTCGTGAAGGTGCGTGGGTGCGACCACAGCAACGACGTGCGCGAATTCCATATCACCGACCGCGGTATCGACATCGAGCCGCACGCCGCGCCCTACGAGGGCATCCTGACCGGCTGGCCGCGACCGCGCGCCAGCTGAGCATAGACGAGGAGCCATGGAACAGCCATACGACGATGATCCGGGCGCTCCTCAGCAGCGCGGCCTGCCGCAGGACTTTTTGCTCAACCGTATCCACGCGCTCGAAGCCCGGCTAGGGCAAAAGAGCGAGGCGCTGGAGCGGGCCGAGCAGGAAAAGCGCCGCATCGAAGAGGCCTGCGAGCAGATGCGCGAAGCCAACCAGCATCTGGTGCTCGCCACCGTCACCGCCGAGCAGCTGCGCGAAGAGGCCGAGGCCGCCAACCGCCGCCAGAACGAATTCCTGGCGATGCTGGCGCACGAGCTGCGCAACCCGCTCTCGCCGATCAGCATGGCGGCCTCGCTGCTCGAGCGCAGCGGCGCCAATCCGGCCCAGCTGTCGCGCCTGTCGAAGGTGATCGGGCGCCAGGTCGAGCACATGGCCAAGCTGCTGGACGACCTGCTGGATGCCGCGCGCATCAGCAGCGGCAAGATCAAGCTGGCGCGCGAGCCGCTGGCGCTGGGCGAAGTGCTGCAGCACGCGCTCGACACGGTCCAGCCGGGCATCCAGGGTCGTGGCCAGGCCGTGCAGGTCGAACTTCCCGACGAGGCGCTGGTGGTCGACGGCGATCCGGTGCGGCTGGCCCAGGTGTTCAGCAACCTGCTCGGCAACGCCTCCAAGTACACCGGCGACGGCGGCCAGCTGCGCCTGCGCGCCTATGCGGACGGCGATGCCGCCGTGGTGCTGGTCGAGGACAACGGCAACGGCATCGCGCCGGAAATCATCCCCTATCTGTTCGACCTGTTCACGCAGGGGCCGCGCTCGCTGGCGCGCTCGGAGGGCGGGCTGGGCGTGGGCCTGAACGTGGTGCGCAACCTGGTCACGATGCATGGCGGCAGCGTCGAAGCCTCCAGCGCCGGTCCGGGCCGCGGCAGCCGCTTCACGGTGCGCCTGCCGCGCAGCGCCGGCGTGCCGGGCGGGCGGGCACCGGACGCGGCCATGCGCTGCGGCGGTCCGCGCCGCGTGCTGGTGGTGGAAGACAATCCGGACACGCGCGCCATGCTCGCCGCCTGCCTCGAATCGGCCGGCCACGAGGTCACGACCGCGGCCGACGGGCGCAGCGGCCTGGCCGCCGCGCTCGAGCGGCCCTGCGAGGTGCTGGTGTGCGACATCGGCCTGCCGGGCCTGGATGGCCTGGGCCTGATCCGCACGCTGCGCGCCGCCAACGACGGCAGCAGCCCGCTGGCAATCGCCGTCAGCGGCTATGGCCAGCCCGAGGACCGCGCGCGCGGCCTCGAGGCCGGCTTCGACCATTACCTGGTCAAGCCGGTCAGCGCCGAGGCGCTGCTGAACGTGGTCGGGGCCGCGGCGCGGGTGTGAGCGCGCGTCCCTATCGGAGGATACGGCCCAGGCGCTCGACCGCCTGCTCGATGCGCTCGTACTGGGTAGCGTAGGAAAAGCGCACATGGCGCTCCGGCGCGGCGAAGCCGAAGTCGTCGCCGGGCACGATCGCCACGTGCGCGTCCTTCAGGACCGCCATGCCGAAGGCGCTGCTGTCCGATGCCAGCGGGTGGTTCAGCCCGGCGATGTCTGCGTACACGTAAAAGGCGCCGTCCGGCGTCACCGGAATCGAAAAGCCCAGTTCGCGCAGCGCCGGCACCAGGAAGTCGCGGCGGCGCTGGAACTCCAGGCGGCGCGCCTCGAAGATCGCGATCGCTTCCGGCTTGAAGCAGGCCAGCGCCGCGTATTGGGCGATGGTCGGCGCGCAGATGAACAGGTTCTGCGCCAGCTTCTCGAAGGTCGGCACCAGGCTGTCCGGCACCACCAGCCAGCCCAGGCGCCAGCCGGTCATGTTGAAGTACTTGGAAAAACTGTTGACGGTGATGACGTCGTCGCCGAACGACAAGGCGCTGACCGGTTTTTCGTCATACGACAGGCCCTGGTAGATCTCGTCGACGATGGCGAAACCGCCGCGCGCGCGCACGGCCGCGAGCAGATCCCGGGTCTGCTGCGGCGTCATCGAGGTGCCGGTCGGGTTCGACGGCGACGCCACCAGCACGCCGCGCGTGCGCTCGCCCCAGGCCGCGTCCGCCATCGCTGCGGTCAGCTGGTAGCGTTCGTCGGCGCCCGAGGGCAGCAGGATCGGCTTGCCGCCGAAGGCCGTCACGAAATGGCGGTTGCACGGGTAGCATGGATCCGGCATCAGGACCTGGTCGCCTTCCGAGACCAGCGCGGCGCAGGCCAGCAGCAGCCCGGCCGAGGCACCGGCGGTGACGATGATGCGGCGCGGATCGATGTCCAGGCCGCAGGCGCGGTAGTGGCCCGCGATCGCCTCGCGCAGGGCGCTCAAGCCGAGCGACTCGGTGTACTGGGTCGCGCCGCTCTTGATCGCGTCCATCGCGGCCTGGGCGACCATGTCGGGGGCGGTGAAGTCGGGTTCGCCGACGCTCATGCTGATCACGTCGATGCCGTCGGCGCGCATGGCGGCGGCGGCCTTCACCATTTCCATGACGCGGAACGGTTCGATGGCGTCGACGCGCTGCGCCGCCTGGAGGGCGCGCGCGGCCTGGGCCGGGTTTGGGTGGATGGCTTGCATGTTCGGTGACGGTAAGGGCAGGGAGACGCTTATTTTACCGGACCCGGCTCACGCCGGCTGCACCTGCTCGCGCGCCAGCAGCCGGGCGCAGTCGGCGCCGGGAACCGGGCGGCCGATGTAGTAGCCCTGGATCTCGTCGCAGTCGTATTTTTCCAGCTCGCGGATCTGCTCGACGTTCTCGACGCCTTCGGCCACCACTTTCAGGTTCAGGCTGTGCGCCAGGAGGATCACGGCCTTGGTGATCGCCGCGTCGTCGCTGTCGCCCGGCAGGTCGCGCACGAAGGTGCGATCGATCTTCAAGGCGTCCAGCGGGAAGCGCTTCAGGTAGGCCAGGCTGGAGTAGCCGGTGCCGAAGTCGTCGACCGACAAGCGCATGCCGAGCGCCTTGATGCGCGACAGCGTCTCGACCGCGGCTTCCGGGTTCGTCATCAGCATCGACTCGGTCAGCTCGAACTCGAGCAGCGTCGGGTCGATGCCGGCGGCGCGCACGATGCGTTCGACCGCGCCGACCAGGTCGTCCTGCTGCAGCTGGCGCGCCGACAGGTTGATCGCCATCGGCGCCAGCGCCATGCCTTGCGCTTCCCACTCGCGCAACTGGCGGCACACCTCTTCGATCACCCATTCGCCGACCTGGATGATCAGGCCGGTCTCTTCCAGGATCGGGATGAACTCGAGCGGCGGCACCAGCCCGCGCTGCGGGTGGTTCCAGCGCAGCAGCGCCTCGAAACCGCTGATGCTGCCAGCGGCCAGGTCGAGCTTGGGCTGGTAGTGCAGCAGGAATTCGCCGCGCTCGAGCGCCTGGCGCAGCTGCGATTCGAGCTGCAGGCGCTGGGCGGTGCTCTCGTGCATCGCCGCGGCGTAGAACTGGTAGTTGTTGCGGCCGTTGTTCTTGGCGCCGTACATCGCGGTGTCGGCGTTCTTGAGCAGGGTTTCGGCGTCGCCCCCGTCTTCCGGATAGGTGGCGATGCCGACGCTGGCCGAGACGAACAGCGGCTGGCCTTCGAGGTAGAAGGGCTGGGCCAGCGCCTCGACCACGCGTTCGGCGACGCTGGCCGCATCCGCGTTCCCGACCACGGACGGCAGCACCAGCGCGAACTCGTCGCCGCCCAGGCGCGCCACCACGTCGGCGGGTCCGGCGCAGGCCTCGAGGCGCTTGGCGGCCTGCACCAGCAGCTGGTCGCCGACGCCGTGGCCGAGCATGTCGTTGACGTTCTTGAAGCGGTCCAGGTCGACGAACATCACCGCCGTGCGCTGGCCGCTTTGCGCCGCGCGCCCGATGGCCTCTTCCAGGCTGGTGGACAGCCTGCGCCGGTTCGGCAGGTTGGTCAGCGAGTCGTACTGGGCCAGCCAGGTCAGGCGGTCCCTGGCGTCCTGGCGCTCGACCGCGGTGGCCAGGATGTGCGCGATCCTGGTCAGGAAGTTGACGTCGTCCTCGCCGAACGCGCGCGCGCCGTCGGCATACACGCCGATCACGCCGAACACACGATCTTCGCAGACGATGCCGGTGTCCAGCCCGGCGTCCAGGCCGTGCAGCGCGCCCAGCGGCCGGAACCATGCGCGCAAGGGGGCGCCGTCGCCGTCCAGCGGTTGCGCCGGGCAGACCAGTTGCAGGCCCCGGGCCTGGGCCAGGCGGCCGGCGCCGGCCCGCAGCAGCAGCTGGTGGCCGCGCACTTCGAACAACGCCGCGCACGTCGTGCCCAGCCCGCGCGCGGCGGTATGCACGGCGTCCTGCAGCAGTTCGTCGAGATCGTTGGCGGCCAGCGCCTTGCGTCCGAGGTCGGCGATCAGGGTCTGGCGCCGGGCGTTCTCGACGATCGCGCGCTCGAATTCCTTGCGTTCGCTGATGTCGATGTCGATGCAGATGTAGCGCTCGACGGCGCCGCCGGCGTCGAAGATCGGCACGATGGTGCGGTACCACTGGCGCAGCCCGCCCCGGCCGGCGATCGCGATCTCGCCGTTCCACACCTCGGCGCCCGGGACCCAGGGTGCGATGCCGGTGGCCGGCATGCAGATCTCGCTCAAGGCCAGGCCGAGCAGCTGGGCGCGCTCGAAGCCGCTGTTGTCGACGAACAGGTCGTTGACGGCGACGATGCGTCCATCCGCGTCGAGCTCGCACACGATCGCGGCCTGGTCGAGCGCGCTCTTGTGCTGCACGAGGGAGTTCATCAGCGAGTCGATGCGCTGGCCGTACTGCACGCGCAGGCTGGCGGCGCTGCGATTGACCGCGCGGATCGCTTCCTGGATCTCGGTGGGGGCGTCCAGGTGCAGGTCGGCCTCGGCGTGGATGCGGCCGGCGGCGACGTCGTCTTCGAACGAGCGCAGGCGGCCGAGGTTGGCCAGCCAGCGCTTGAGCAGCACGCGCATCAGGGCCAGCGCGACGATGGACACGACCGCCGCCAGGCTGGCGGTTTCCACGATCAGCGTCCAGATCTGCGCGGCCAGCTTGCGCTCGTCGAACGACAGGCGCACCACGCCGTAGTCCTTGCCGCCGACGTTGGCGACCCGGTTGACGTCATACAGCTGCGCGGCGATCATCCCCACCAGCCAGTCGGGCGCGGGCGCGCGCGTGACCGCGGGCGCCTGCACCCGGATCACGCCGCCGCTCACGTCGAGGAATTCGGCGCGCTTGAACGGCGACTGGAACAGCATCTTGTTGAGCGTGCGCTGGACGGTGTCGTAGTCGCCGATCACGACGCTGTCCTCGATGGTCTGGGTCGCCACCTCGACCAGGGTCATGGCGGTGTCCTGGGTCTCCTCGATGTGCTGCAGGAACTGGTATTGGTAGAACAGGCCCAGGCCGGTGCCCATGAAGATCAGCATGGCCAGGCTGAAGACGGCGTAGATGCGCCCGGCCAGCGAGCGTGGCAGCAGCGATTGCGGCAAGGGCGGCAGCATGGAAAACGGGCGTCGCATGGGCACGGGTGGATCAGCGCAGGGTGATCGGCGCGTCTTCGTAGAAGGCGCGGTAGCTGGCGTAGTCGGCCTGGCCGGCGACGACGAAGGAGACCGGCTCCGGCGCATGCACCAGCTCGGCGGCGGCGGCCAGGATCCTGCGTCCCTCCGGGTCCTGGTGCATGGTCAGGAAGGCGTGCGCCACGGCGCGCACCTGGTCGGTCGGCACGCGCGGCGAGGCCATCAGCGCGAGGTCGTTGAACGGCGCCGAGCTCCACAGCACGCGGAAGGCCTTGTTTTCGCGCCCGCTGTAATTCTGCACCAGCTGCGAATTGGCGCCCACGGCCTTGACCTTGCCGGAAAACAGCTGGCTGAACGCGGCGTCGTGGTTGCCCGTGAAGACCACGTTGACCGGCACGTTCTTGTGCATCAGCTCGGCATAGGTGACCTTGTAGGCGATCAGCGCCTCCGGACCCGGGAAGGCGACCTGGGCGTTGCCGAGCTGCTCCAGCGTCCTGACCGGGGAGTCGGCCGGTACCACGATCTGGCCGCGCACCGGGGCGCCGGCGCGGCGGCCGAACACGGTCCAGCCCATCTTCTGGCGTTCGGGGCTGAACAAGTGGTTGCTGAACGCGAAGTCGACTTCGCGCGCCAGCACGTAGCTGGTGGTGTCGGCCGAGGTGCGGCCCAGCTTCAGGTTCAGGCGCACCCCGCTCTTGCTCGAGACGTAGCGGATGATCGGGTTCCAGAAACCGGCCGACACCTGCAGGTTGTACTGGTTGACCGGCGAAAAGTTGTAGGTCGGCGGCTCGGCGGCCTCGGCGGGCGGCGAAGCGGCGAGCGCCGTGCCGAACACGAGGCTGGCAAGGCCGGCTTGGAGGAGTCTGGACATGGGCCGACTATAGCATATTTCCTATCCGCAACATCTCTGTCTTTCAGCCTATTTTTGACGAATGTGACGATTTGGCTACACCGCGCTCGCGCCCGGATATGTCACAGGATTTCACTGTGTGCTTCCAAGCCATGTTACGCTTCGGCGCTGTCGATAATCGAACGCCATGGCGAGGCGTCATCGTTAGGGAACCATGATGGACATTCCAGACAGGGCTTTGCCGGACGCGGCGCTTGGTTTCCTGGCGGCGCCGGGCGAACTGGGCGGCTTGATCCGCACCTTCGATTGGTCCGCGACCCCGCTCGGACCGCTGGCGTCCTGGCCGCAGAGCCTGCGCACCTCGGTCAGCCTGATCCTCAACACGCGCCACCCGATGTGGATCGGCTGGGGCGAGCACGCCACCTTCCTGTACAACGACGCCTACGTCGACGTGCTCGGCGCCGCCAAGCACCCGTGGGCGCTGGGCCGCCCGGCGGCGCAAGTGTGGAGCGAGATCTGGGACGTGTGCGGCCCGATGGCCGACAAGGTGTTCGAGCGCGCCGAGGCGACCTTCGTCGACGGTGTCCAGCTGTTCATGCGGCGCGGCGACTTCCTGGAAGAGACCTGGTATTCCTTCTCCTACAGCCCGATCCTGGACGAGGGCGGGCGCGTGGGCGGCCTGTTCTGCCCCTCGCTCGAGATCAGCGCCAGCCTGCTCAACGAACGGCGCCTGGCGACCCTGTCGCGCCTGTCGGCCGACGCGCTGCGCGAGCAGACCGTGCAGGCCGCCTGCGCCACCGCGGCCGGCATCCTGGCCGACAACCCGGCCGATCTGCCGTTCGCGCTGCTCTACCTGGCGGACGGGGACGGGGCCGCGGCGCGCCTGGTGCAGTCGGCCGGCCTGGCAGAGGGTGTGGCGCCGCCCGTGCTGGCGCTGGACGCAGCCATCGCGGCCGGCGAGCGGGCGGACGAGGAAGTCGCCGACGCCGCGCCCGGCGCCCTCGAGCAGGCGGTCGCGCGCGCGTGGACGCTTGCCGCCGCCGAGCTGGCGCCTCTGGACGGCGTGGCCGGTATCCCGCATGGCCTGGCCGGCCAGAAGGTGGCCCAGGCGCTGGCGCTGCCGCTGGCCACGCCGGGGCAGGCGCGCCCGGTCGGCGTGCTGGTGCTGGGGGTGAGCCCGGTGCGCCGGCTCGATCCCGAATACCGCACCTTCTTCGACCTGGTCGCCGGCCAGGTCGCGGCCGCGATCCAGAACGCGAGCGCCAGCGAAGAGCAGCGCCGCCGCGCCGACATGCTGGCCGAACTGGACCGCGCCAAGACCGATTTCTTCAGCAACGTCAGCCACGAGTTCCGTACCCCGCTGACGCTGATGCTCGCGCCGATCGAGGACGCGCTGATGGATGGCGTGCAGCCGCTCGCGCCGGTCCAGCGCGAACGGGTCGACCTGATCCGGCGTAACGCGCTGCGCCTGGAAAAGCTGGTCAACACCCTGCTCGACTTTTCGCGCGTGCAGGCCGGGCGCGCCCAGGCCAGCTTCGTGCAGGCCGACCTGCCGGCCCTCACCGCCGACCTGGCCAGCGGCTTTCGCTCGGTGGTCGAAAGCGCCGGCCTGGCCTTCGAAGTGCGCTGCGCGCCGTTCTCGCTGGCGGCCCGGGTCGACGTCGCGATGTGGGAAAAGATCGTGCTCAACCTGCTGTCGAACGCGTTCAAGTTCACCTTCGAGGGCGGGATCGTGGTGACGCTCGAGCAGCATGGGTTGGAAGCCGTGCTGACGGTGCAGGACAGCGGCATCGGCATCGAACCGGCGCATCTGGCCAAGGTGTTCGAGCGCTTCCAGCGCGTCGAAGGCGCGCGTTCGCGCTCGTACGAGGGTTCGGGAATCGGCCTGGCGCTGGTGCGCGACCTGGTCGAGCTGCAGGGCGGCCGGATCGAGGCGGCCAGCACGCCGGGCCGCGGCAGTACGTTCACGGTGACGCTGCCGCTGGCGGCGCAGGCCGATGCGGGCGCGTCCAGCGCCGTCGAGGCAGCGGCCGCGCTGCCGGCGGTGGCGCCGAATGCGCGCACCGTGGCGGCCTTCGCCGGCGAGGCGAGCCGCTGGCTGGGCCAGGCGCCGGCCGAGGTCCAGGCCGGCGCCGCCGTGGATCCGGGCGGGCAGATGCCGCTGCCGCTGCCGGCCGCGGCGCGCATCCTGGTCGCCGACGACAATGCCGACATGCGCGAGTACCTGGCGCGGCTGCTCGGCCAGCACTGGCAGGTGCTGCCGGCGGCCGATGGCGTGCAGGCGCTCGAACTGGCGCGGCGCGAGCGGCCGGATGTGGTGGTGTCGGACGTGATGATGCCGCGCCTGGACGGCTTCGGCCTGATCGCGGCGCTGCGCGCCGACCCGGAACTGGCCGAGCTGCCGGTGCTGCTGCTGTCGGCGCGCGCCGGCGAGGAAGCGCGCATCGAGGGCATGGAAAAGGGCGCCGACGACTACCTGGTGAAACCGTTCGCGGCGCGCGAGCTGCTGACCCGGATCGACTCGCAGCTCATGCGCGCGCGCATCCGCGCGGTCGAGCGCGCGCACGCGGGACGGCTGGCCTCGATCTTCCGCCAGGTGCCGGCCGGGATCGCGATCGTGCGCGGGCCGGAATTCTCGTTCGAGCTGGTCAACGACCATTACCAGCAACTGGTCGGCGGGCGCGCCCTGGTCGGCCTGGCGATGGCCGACGCGCTGCCGGACCTCGCGCAACAGGGCATCATCGGGCTGCTGGAAGGCGTGCGCGCCAGCGGCAAGGCCTATGTCGGCCGTTCGCATCGCTTCGAACTTGCGCGCGGCGCCGGCGGCGCCAGCGAGGAAGGCTGGTTCGACTTCGTCTGCCAGCCGATCGTCGAAACCGGCGGCGGCATCGACAGCATCGCGGTGGTGGTGTTCGAAGTCACCGAACTGGCGCGCGCGCGGCGCGACGCCGAGGTCGCCAACGACGCCAAGGACGAATTCCTGGCGATGCTCGGCCACGAGCTGCGCAATCCGCTGGCGCCGATCCTGATCGCGCTCGAGCTGATCCGCATGCGCCAGCCGAAGGGCGCCGAACGCGAGCTGGCCATCATCGAGCGCCAGGCCCAGCACCTGGTGCGCCTGGTCGACGACCTGCTCGACGTGGCCCGCATCGCGCGCGGCAAGATCGAACTCAAGCCCGAGCGCACCGAGCTGGCGCGCATGGTGGCGCAGGCGGTGGAATCGACCGCGCCGCTGATGAACGAGCGCAGCCACCAGCTGCACATCGACGTGCCGTCCGGCGGCATGGCGGTGATGGTCGACCCGATCCGCCTGGTGCAGGTGATCGGCAACCTGTTGACCAACGCCGCCAAGTACACCAACAACGGCGGCCGCGTGCACGTGCGTGCGCGCCTCGAGGACGGCCATGCGGTGCTGGAAGTCGAGGACAACGGCATCGGCATCTCGGCCGAAATGCTGCCGCGCCTGTTCGACAAGTTCGTGCAGGAGCGCCAGGCGCTGGACCGTTCGCGCGGCGGCCTCGGGCTGGGCCTGGCGATCGTGCGCGAGATCGTCCAGCTGCACGGCGGCGCGGTGGCGGTGCGCAGCCGCGGGGAGGGCCACGGCAGCCTGTTCGAGGTGCGCCTGCCGCTGGCCGCGACCGAGGCGGTGGTGCGCACCGGCGTCGAGCCGGGCGCCGGCGAGAGCGGCCTTGCGCCGTGCCGCGTGCTGCTGGTGGACGACAACCCGGACGTGCTCGACGCGCTGCGCACCCTGCTGGCGCTCGCCGGCCACGAGGTGACCGCGCTGCCCGATCCGCAAGCCGCGCTGGCGCTGCCCGAGCGTTACGCGCCGGACGTGGCGCTGCTCGACATCGGCCTGCCGGGCTTGTCCGGCTACGAGCTGATGGCCGAGCTGCGCCGCCGCCCCGGGTTCGCGCACACCGAGTTCGTCGCGCTGAGCGGCTATGGCCAGCCGGAAGACCGCGCGCGCTCCGAGGCCGCGGGCTTTGCCGCGCACCTGGTCAAGCCGCCCGCGGCCCAGGCGCTGGCGGCGCTGCTGGCGCAGCTGGCGGCGCGCCGCGCGCCAGGCCCGGTGTCAGTCCCGATGCCGGGGCGGGAAGCGCTGGCCGGCTGAGCGTTCAGCGCCGCGCGCGGTCCCAGTCGGGGCGCGTCAGTTCGTGCACCTCGACCAGGTGGCCGTTCCAGGTCTGCTGCCCGAGCGCGCGCATGCCGAGGCGTTCCATCACACGCTGCGAGGCTTGGTTGTCCGGATGGCGCAGCGCGTGCACGCTGGGCGCACCGAGCGGGGTCGCGGTTCATGGCCTGCAGGCCGTCGAAATGGTGGTCGGCGAAAGGCTCGAAGCGCAGGCGCGCGCTGCTCAGGATGGTCATGGGCTCTCCGATCGAACGAAGATCAACGAAAGCGGCGCGCGGGCGGGGGACCGCCGGCGCGCCGCATGACGACCTGTCCGGCGCCGGCCGGCGCCGCCTACAGGTCAGTGATGTGCATTATGCGTCGCGGTCAGACGCCGCACCAGCGGCAGCACGGCCAGCGCGATCGCGGTGCAGGCCACGGCGCCCAGGCCCAGCTTGTTGAACAGGCTGGCGTAGATCGGCAGGGTCTGGACCGGGTCGACCACGTCCTTCGGCACGCTGGCCAGGTTGGCCACCAGGCCGCCCAGGTACTGCGAGATGCCGACCGCGACGTAGTAGGCGCCGACCATGAAGCCGCTCATGCGCGAGGGCACGTAGCGCGCCACCATCGCCAGGCCCAGGCCCGAGACCAGCAGCTCGCCCAGCGAATACAGGCCGTAGCCGATGATCATGATCCAGGACGAGGTCAGGCCGTTGACGGCGAAGCGGCCGGCCACGCCGTAGGCGAAGAAACCGAGCGCCACCGAGAAGAAGCCGAGTGCGAACTTGGCGGCGATCGACAGGTCGCGGCCCGAGCGGCCGGCGGCGGTGTAGACCCAGGCCAGCACCGGCGAGAGCACCATGATCCAGATCGCGTTGAGCGCCTGGAACTGGGCCGGCGACCAGGTCCACAGGTGGGCGCCGAAGACGCTGAAGTCGAGGTCGACGTTACGCAGCGCGAACAGCGACAGGGATGTCGACATCTGCTGGTAGAAGATGAAGAAGAACACCGTCTGCAGCGTCAGCACCAGCGCCGCCGACAGGCCGGCGCGCTCGCTCGGCTGGCTCTTGCGGATCAGGTGGATGAAGATGCCCAGCACGACCAGGCCGGCCGCATAGACGAAGGCGCGCGCCAGCGCCTGGTATTCCAGGATGAAGGCCGAGGCAACGACCATCAGCGCGCCGCCGCCCAGCACCGCGGCCAGTTTGCCGACCTCGAGCGGACGCTCGTCCGGCAGGCTGCCGACGTGGGCGATGGTGGCGCGCATCAGCAGCACGCTGAACAGGCCGACCACCAGGCCGACGCTGCACACGCCGAAGGCGGCATGCCAGCCGAGCTGGCTGCCGGTCGAGGCGTTGACGGCGTCCTTGATCCAGGGCGTGGCCAGCATCGACACGGTCGAGCCGACGTTGACGGCCATGTAGTACAGCGTGAAGGCGCTGTCGATCTTGGAGTCATCGCCTTCGTAGATCTTGCGGACCAGGGTCGCCGCATTCGGCTTGAACAGGCCGTTGCCGACCACCACCACGCCGAGGGCGCTGAACAGGAACCAGGTGTTCTCGGTCGGCGCCGCCATCAGCGCGTAGCCGATGGTCAGGATCATCGCGCCGATCGCCATCGAGCGCTTGGTGCCCAGCACCTTGTCGCCGACCCAGCCGCCGATCGCGGGGGCGACGTAGATCAGCGCGGCGGCCGCGCTCCAGACCAGGTTGGCGCGGCTGTCTTCGAAGCCGAGCCGTTCGACCATGTAGTACACGATCAGCGCCTGCATGCCGTAGTAGCCGAAGCGTTCCCACAGTTCGACCAGGGATACGGTCAGGAAGGAACGGGTTTGGGTGTAGGGTAGGGGTGGAATTTCGTTTTTCATCAGGTTCCCATGGGGTCTTGGCCGTTTCCTCGTGAGCACGGCAAGGCCTGGATGCTACTTGAGTAAAATGCTTCGTGCAATGCCGCCGGCACGCCAAAGCGCCTGTAAACACAGGGTTTCTTGGCAGTTTGCAGATAGAATGCGTGGTCGAGCCCGAACCGGATTCCTGTCATGCGCGTGCGTACCCACCTGAGCTTGCTTGCTGCGGCCGTCTTCCTACCGGTGATCCTGGGATCGGCGCTCGCCATCAAGCTGCTGCTCGATGCCGAGCGCCGGGCGGTCCTGCGCAGCATGCAGGAAATGGCGCGCGCCACGGTACTGACGATGGACCAGGAAATCACCGCGGCCCTGGCCAGCGCCCAGGCGCTGTCGACTTCGGCCCTGCTGGCGCATGGCGACTTCGAAGGGTTCTACGCGCAGGCGCGCGCGGCCGACGCCGGCAGCAAGCGTCACACCGCCCTGCTGCGGGCCGACGCGCGCCAGGTGTTCACCACCTTGCTGCCATACGGCGCACCGATTCCGCTCCCGGCCGAAGCGGTCGCCGCGCGCATGCGCGCCGCCATGATGCGCGAGCGACCCACCATTTCCAACCTGTTCGTCGGCAGCGCGGCGCGGACCTATGTGCTGGCGGTCTCGCAGCCAGTGTGGCTGGCCGACGGCCGGCGCATGCTGCTCAACCACTGGATCTACGCGGCCGACATGAACCGCCTGCTGCCCAGGGACACGCCGGCAAGCTGGCTGGTGTCGGTGTTCGACCGCGAAGGCGGCACGATCGCGCGTGGCCAGCGCTGGCAGGAATTCGTCGGCAAGCAGCCGAACCGGGCGCTGCTGGAGGCGCTGCGCAGCGGCCGCGCCAGTACGGTCGGCGAAACGCGCGACGGCGTGGCCGTGCAAGTGGCGCTGGCGCGCTCGCCGCTGACCGGCTGGAGCGCCTCGGTGGCGGTGCCGAGCGCCGAATTCGAGGCCAGCGCCGCGCGCGCCGTGGCGCTGACCGCGGTGACGCTGCTGTGCGCGGTCGCGCTGGCGGTGCTGGGGGCGCTGCTGTTCGCGCGCCGCCTGCTGCGCGCCACCGAATACCTGGGTGCGGCCGCCGAAGGCATGGCCGAGGGCCGGCTGCCGCCGCCCGCCGACCTGCGCATCACGGAACTGAACGCGCTGCAGAAGGTGCTGCACGCGGTATCGACGCGCCTGATCCGCCTGGACGAGGCGCGCCGGCACCACCTGGCCGAAGCCGAGGAGGCGCGCCGCCTGGCCGAGGCGCAAAACCGCGCCAAGGACGAATTCCTTGCCATGCTCGGGCACGAGCTGCGCAATCCGCTCGGCGCGATCAGTTCCGCGATCGCGCTGATCCAGATGGGCGCGCCTGCGCCGGCGGCCGAACGCGCGCAGCAGATCATCGGCCGCCAGGCCAGGCATCTGGCGCACCTGGTCGACGAGCTGCTCGATGCCAACCGGGTGCTGAGCGGCCGCGTGCAGCTGTCCGGGGTGGCGGTCGACCTGGGCGCGGCGGCGCGCGAGGTGGCGCTGACGCTGCAGACCCAGGGCGTGACCAGCCAGCACGCGGTCGAACTCGATCTGGGGCCCGACACCGAGCCGACCTGGGTCGGCGCCGATCCGCACCGCCTGCAGCAGATCATCGGCAATCTGGTGGAAAACGCCGCCAAGTACACCCAGGCCGGCGGCCACATCCGCATTCGGGTGCGTGCACCGGAAGGGGCACCGGGAATGGGCGAACTGGCGGTCATCGACGACGGCAAGGGCATCGACGCCGAACTGCTGCCGCGCATCTGGGAGGTGTTCGTACAGGGCAAGGTGCTCAGCCGCGCCCAGGGCGGGCTGGGGATCGGCCTGGCGGTGGTGAAATCGCTGGTCGAGCAGCAGGGCGGGACGGTCGCGGTCGACAGCCCGGGGCCGCAGCGCGGCAGCACCTTCACGGTGCTCCTGCCGCTGATGGAACCTGGCGCGGCGGCCGCGCCCGAGACCAATGCGGCGCCGGCGCCGGGCCTGGCCGGACGGCGCGTGCTGGTGGTCGAGGACAATGCCGACCTGCGCGAGATGATGTGCGCGATGCTGCAGTCGCGCGGCTGCACGGTGTTCGGTGCGGCCGACGGCAGGAGCGCGCTTGCGCTGGCGCCGCAGGCGCGGCCCGAGATCGGCTTCGTCGACATCGACCTGCCCGACATCTCCGGCCACGAGGTGGCGCGCGCGCTGTTGACCGACCCGCGGCTGGCGGGCATCCGCCTAGTCGCCGTGACCGGCTACGGCCAGCTGGACGACGTGCGCCAGGCGCTCGCGGCCGGCTTCGCGCGCCACCTCAAGAAGCCGGTGCGGCTGGAGGAGCTGGAACAGGCGATCGCGGATATCGCATCCGCGCAGCAGGGCTGACCCGCCATCGTCCCGGTCAACGCAATACTTTGATACAAAATAACCCCCTCGCTGTCATGCAGGACGCATTCTCTGTGCGTCAATTAACGTCAACGCATAAACGCCACTGTTAGACTGAAATCACCTCAACGACTGTTGGGAGGCGATGATGACGTGGCTATCGAGGATGGTGAGGTACATGGGGGTGCTCGGCGATCCACAGCTGACACCGGGGACGATCGAAGGCTTGCCGCCGTTCGCATTGCGCAAGGCGATCGACGCGCTGCTGCGCAGCGGCTGGATCAAGACCTTCGAATACGACAGGGAGGACGCCTGGGTCGATTACGCGCGGGTCGAGCTGCGCAAGGGCCGCTTCAAGCTCAGGCTGGAATGGGACCAGGACAGCGGCGGCAGCGTCGCCGGCCCGCGCGAGGTGCTGCACGAGCTGCACGTGCTGGACCCGTGGACGCAGATGCAGGCGCGGCCCGTGATTCACTGATGCGTTTTCCGTGATTCTTCCGGACCGTGAGAAACCGCAGCGGGCGGCCGCAAAGCATCGCAGACCGCAAACGCAACGCGCAGCAGGTTCATCACGGTCCCTTCAGAACGTCTCGTCCGGCGCCAGGTAGCGCCACTGCCCTTGAGGCAGCTCGCCCAGCTTGACCCGGCCGATGCGCACGCGCTTGAGGCCGATGACCTTCAGGCCGACCATGTCGCACATACGGCGGATCTGGCGCTTGCGACCTTCTTTCAAAGTGAAACTGAGCTGGTCCTCGTTCTGCCAGCGCACCTTGGCGGGCAGCAGCGGTTTGCCGTCCATCCAGAGGCCGTGGTTCAGCTTGCGCAGATCGGCGTCGGGCAGCGTGCCCGGTTTGGTGTACTGCACGCGCACCAGGTATTCCTTTTCGATCGACGTATCTTCGCCGATCAGGTGGCGCGCGATGCGCCCGTCCTGGGTCAGCACCAGCAAGCCGACCGAGTCGATGTCCAGGCGCCCGGCCGGCACCAGCGAACGCAGCTGGGTCGGGTGGAACTGCTCCGGCGACGGGTCGTCCTTCCAGCGGTTTTCCGGCTTGACCAGCACCACCGCCGGCTTGTAGCCGTCCTCGGCCTGGCCGGAAACGAAGCCGACCGGCTTGTTGATCAGGACCGTCACGCGCTTGCTTTGTTCGGCCGCGGCCTGGCGTTCGACCGTGATCTTCTGGTGCGGCAGCACCTTGCTGCCCAATTCGCTGACCACCTTGCCGTCGACCCGCACCCAGCCTTTGGCGATCCACTCGTCGGCTTCGCGCCGCGAGGAGAGGCCGAGTTCGGACATGCGTTTGGAGAGACGTACGGGTTCAGTCATGGGCGGTTCTACAAAAGACGGTAAAAGGACAATAAGAGGGTTCAGATTTTCAGCGCATCGAACAGCTCGGTCTCGAGCTGCACCTGCACGCGCTGGTTGTTCAACGCCGGTCCGTCGATCAGGAACACGTCCTCGACGCGCTCGCCGAGCGTCATGATCTTCGCGGTGTGCAGGTTGATGCGGTAGCGCGCCAGCACGCTGGCGATCGCGAACAGCAGGCCGTTGCGGTCGTTGGCGGCGATCGAGAGCAGCCAGAACTGGCCGCGCTCGTCCGGGCGCAGATCGACCGTCGGCGTGATCGGGAAGGTGCGCGACATGCGCGACAGGCGCCCGCGCAGCGGCGGCGACAAGGGTTCCTGGCGCATCAGCACCTCGCACAGCTCGTGCTCGATCAGGTTGATGATGTCGCGGTAGCTGCCGGCGAAATGTTCGTCGGCGATCATGAAGGTGTCGAGCGCGTAGCCATCCTTGGTGGTGTGGATCTTGGCGTCCAGGATGGAAAAGTTCTTGCGGTCGAAGTAGCTGCAGATGCGCGCGAACAGGTCGGGCTGGTCCTGCACGTACACGGTCACCTGCAAGCCTTCGCCGATCGGCGCCAGGCGCGACTTCACCACCGGCTTGCCGTGTCCGAGCTTGTCGTACAGCGAGCGCGTCTGCCAGGCGATGTCGGAGGCGTCGTGGCGCAGGAAGTAGGCGACGTCGAGCTGCTTCCACAGCGCCTCGTGGTCGTGCGGACCCAGGCCGAACAGGCGCAGCGTGGCCAGCGCTTCCTGCTGGCGCGCGCGCAGTTCGCGGTCGGCCGAGGGCGGCTCGCCGCCCAGTACGCGCAGCGTGGTCTTGTACAGGTCTTCGAGCAGCTTGGCCTTCCAGGCGTTCCACACCTTGGGGCTGGTGCCGCGGATGTCGGCCACCGTCAGCAGGTACAGCGCGGTCAGGTGGCGCTCGTCGCGCACCAGCCTGGCGAACGCCGCGATCACGTCCGGGTCCGACATGTCCTGCTTTTGCGCGACCTGCGACATGGTCAGGTGCTGCTCGACCAGGAACACCACCAGCTCGGTGTCTTCCTCGTTGATCGCGTGGTCGCGGCAGAAGTCGAGCACGTCCTGCTTGCCCAGCTCCGAGTGATCGCCGCCGCGCCCCTTGGCGATGTCGTGGAACAGCGCCGCCACGTACAGCAGCCAGCGGTCGCGGAAATTGGCGATCAGCTGGCTGCAGAACGGGTATTCGTGCGCGTGCTCGGTCATCGTGAAGCGGCGCATGTTACGCACCACCATCATGATGTGCTGGTCGACGGTGTAGACGTGAAACAGGTCGTGCTGCATCTGGCCGACGATGCGGCGGAAGTTCGGCAGGTAGCGGCCCAGGATGCCCATGTCGTTCATGCGGCGCAGCGCGTGCACCAGGCCGACCGGGGCTTGCAGGATGCGCAGGAACAGCGCGCGGTGCGCGGGTCGGGCGCGGAATGCCTCGTCGATCAGCGTGCGCGCGTGCCACAGCGCGCGCATGGTGCGCGCGGTCATGCCCTTGATGTCCGGCCGCTCGGTCATCAGCACGAAGATCTCGAGCACCGCGGACGGATCGGCTTCGAAGGTATCGTCCGCGGCGATGTCGATGAAGCCGCCGACTTCGTTGAAGCGAGGGTTGATCGGCACCGGCTGGGTCGGCGTCGGGAACAGCTGCGCCTCGATGTTCTGCAGCAGGATGGTGTTCAGTTGCGTGACCGCCTTGGCCGCCCAGTAGTAGCGCTGCATCAGGTATTCGCTGGCGCGCCGTGCTTCCAGGCCCTCGCCGGTGGAGGTCAGGCCGAAGGTCTCCGCGATCGCGGTCTGGACGTCGAATACCAGGCGGTCTTCGCGCCGCCTGGTCTGCAGGTGCAGGCGGATGCGGATGTCCTTGAACGCGCTCTCCTTTTCCATCAGCTGGCGCGCTTCCTCGCGCGTGATCAGGCCGCGGATCGCCAGCTGGCCCCAGTTGTTGCCCAGGCCGGCCGCCTTGGCCACCCACAGGATCACCTGCAGGTCGCGCAGCGCACCCGGGCTTTCCTTGACGTTCGGTTCGAGCGAGAACGGCGTGAACTCGTACTTGGCGTGGCGCAGCCGCATCTCGGCGGTCTTGGCGTGGAAAAACGCCTGCGCATCCATCGCCGCGTCGTAGCGCTTTTGCAGTTGGGCGAACAGCGGCTCGCTGCCGACCACCAGGCGCGCTTCGAGCAGGCTGGTCTGCACGGTGATGTCGGCCGCGGACTCCGTCATGCACTCGTCGACGGTGCGGATGCTGTGGCCGATTTCCAGGCCGAGGTCCCACAGCAGCTGGACGAAGTTTTCCAGGCGCGCGGCGGTGATGGCGTCGGCCGGCTTGCCCAGCAGGACCAGCAGGTCGACGTCGGAATGCGGGAACAGCTCGCCGCGGCCGTAGCCGCCGACACCCACCAGCGCCGTGTCCGCCGGCAGGCCGGCGGCGCGCCAGGCGTCGGCCAGCACGCCGTCGACGCTGTGGCGCAGTCCGCGCAGCAGCTTTTCCGGCTTGCCGTTCTCGCGGAACTCGGCGATGACGATCTGGCGCTCGGCCTTCAGGCGCTGGCGCAGTTGCTGCTGGGGCGGGTCGATGGTCGTGCTGGACATGGCGGAGAAAATGATCAGGCCGGCACGGCGTCGGCCACTGCGATGGCGGCCGGGGCCGGGGTGCCCTCGGAGACGGTCAGCACTTCGTAGCCGGTTTCGGTGACCAGGATCATGTGCTCCCACTGGGCCGACAGGCTGCGGTCCTTGGTCTTGATGGTCCAGCCGTCCGGCATCTCGCGGATTTCGCGCCGGCCGGCGTTGATCATCGGCTCGATCGTGAAGATCATGCCGGGGACCAGTTCCTCGCCGGTGCCCGGACGGCCGTAGTGCAGCACTTGCGGTTCCGAGTGGAACACCTTGCCGATCCCGTGGCCGCAGAATTCGCGCACCACCGAGAAGCCGGCTTTTTCCGCGTGCTGCTGGATCGCGTGGCCGATGTCGCCCAGGCGCGCGCCCGGCTTGACCTTGGCGATGCCCAGCCACATGCATTCATACGTGATGTCGGACAGGCGCTTGGCCAGGATCGACGGCTGGCCCACAAAAAACATGCGGCTGTTGTCGCCGTGGTAGCCATCCTTGGTGATGACGGTGACGTCGATGTTGACCACGTCACCGCTCTTGAGCACCTTGTCGCCCGGGATGCCGTGGCAGATCACGTCGTTGACCGAGGTGCAGACCGATTTCGGGAACGGGGTGTAGCCGGGCGGGGCATAGTCGAGCGGAGCCGGGACCGTGCCTTGCACGTTGACCATGTATTCATGGCAAAGGCGGTCGAGTTCGCCGGTAGTGACGCCGGGCTTGACGAACGGCGTGATGTAGTCGAGCACTTCGGAGCCGAGGCGGCCGGCGATGCGCATGCCCTCGATGTCGTCAAGGGTATTGATGGTGATGGACATGGGAAGATGTGTGCGGATGCGTTCTATGATCCCGCGATTATATGTGATCCGGCGTCCCGAATGTGTGCAAGCTTGAAATCCCGGCGGAATACCGCTAGAATCTCGGGTTGCTCGCATTTGTATCGCGAGATGCGATACGAGCAACGTTGCAAGCGAGTTTTATCTCGGACTTTTTAAATCGCGAATACGGCCGACAAGGGTGCCCGCAAACGGGTGTACCGGCCGGTATTCAAGACCCAACCCTGGAGAATTATCATGGCAGTTACTATGCGCGACATGCTGGAAGCCGGCATTCACTTTGGCCACCAGACCCGTTTCTGGAACCCGAAAATGGCACCGTTCATCTTCGGTCATCGCAACAAGATCCACATCATCAACCTGGAAAAGACCATGGCGATGTACCAGGATGCGATGAAGGCCATCAAGCAGATCGCTTCGAACCGCGGCACCATCCTGATGGTCGGCACCAAGCGCCAGGCGCGCGACATCATCGCCGCTGAAGCCCAGCGCGCGGGCGTGCCGTACGTCGACCAGCGCTGGCTGGGCGGCATGCTGACCAACTTCAAGACCATCAAGACCTCGATCAAGCGCCTGAAGGACATGGAAGCCGCCGTCGAGTCGGGCGAAGTCGAGAAGATGAGCAAGAAAGAAGCGCTGATGTTCTCGCGCGAAATGGAAAAGCTGCAGAAGTCGATCGGCGGCATCAAGGACCTGGGCGGTGTCCCGGACGCGATCTTCATCGTCGACGTCGGCTACCACAAGGGCGCCATCACCGAAGCCGAAAAGCTGGGCATCCCGGTCATCGGCGTGGTCGACACCAACCACTCGCCGGAAGGCGTGACCTACGTGATCCCGGGTAACGACGACTCGTCGAAGGCGATTACCCTGTACGCACGCGGCGTCGCCGATGCGATCCTGGAAGGCCGCGCCAACGCGACCAACGAAGTCGCCGAGATGGTCAAGTCGGCCGACGACTTCGTCGAAGTGCCTGAGCAGGCGTAATTCGCAAGCGGACCTCGCGTCCGCCGCAAGTCAGAAAGGGGCGCCGAGCCTGAGGTCGAGCGCCCCTTTTTTGCAAGCAGAATTCAGCAAAACCCCAAAATCGAAGAACTCAAGTATTAGGAGAAATAACATGGCAGCGATTACTGCAGCGATGGTCGGCGAACTGCGCGCCAAGACCGATGCCCCGATGATGGAATGCAAGAAGGCACTGACCGAAGCCGAAGGCGACATGGGCCGTGCCGAAGAGATCCTGCGCGTCAAGCTGGGCGGCAAGGCTTCGAAAGCCGCGTCGCGCGTGACCGCCGAAGGCGTGGTGGCCGCTTACGTCGCCGGCAACATCGGCGCGCTGGTGGAAGTCAACAGCGAAACCGACTTCGTCGCCAAGAACGACGACTTCCTGGCCATGGTCAACCTGGCCGCCAAGCTGGTCGCCGAGCAGAACCCGGCCGACGTCGCCGCCCTGGCCGCCCTGCCGGTCGACGGCAAGACCTTCGACGACGTGCGTACCGCCCTGATCGGTAAAATCGGCGAGAACATGACCGTGCGCCGCTTCCAGCGCTTCGAGACCACCGACAAGCTGGCTTCGTACCTGCACGGCGCCCGCATCGGCGTGATCGTCGAGTACAGCGGCGCCGACGAGCAAGTCGGCAAGGACGTCGCGATGCACATCGCCGCGATGAAGCCGGTCGCCCTGTCGTCGGAGCAAGTGCCGGCCGACCTGATCGAGAAAGAGCGTTCGGTCGCCCAGCTGAAAGCCAAGGAAGACGCCGACAAGGCCGTCGCCGAAGGCAAGCAGCCGCAGTCGGACGAGATCGTCGCCAAGCGTATCGAAGGCGGCGTTGCCAAGTACCTCAAGGAAGTCTCGCTGCTGAACCAGGCGTTCGTCAAGAACGACAAGCAGAGCATCGAGCAGATGCTGAAGGCCGCCGGCGCCAGCGTGAAGAGCTTCACGATGTACGTGGTCGGCGAAGGCATCGAGAAGAAAGTCGACGACTTCGCAGCAGAAGTGGCAGCCCAGATGGCTGCTGCCAAGCAGTAACAAAATGAAACGGGCCGCAAGGCCCGTTTTTGCAGGCGGGTACACTGTACGCGCCTGCAGCGCCGTACCGAATTCGAATCATCTAATCTAGGAGCCCCATTCATGACAAAACCAGCCTACCAACGAGTCCTCCTCAAACTGTCTGGCGAAGCGCTGATGGGCGACGACCAGTTCGGCATCAACCGCGCCACCATCGAACGCATGGTGGCCGATGTCGCAGAGGTGCAGAAGCTGGGCGTGGAGCTGGCGGTGGTGATCGGTGGCGGCAACATCTTCCGCGGCGTGGCGCCGGGCGCGCAAGGCATGGACCGCGCGACCGCCGACTACATGGGCATGCTGGCCACCGTCATGAATGCGCTGGCGCTGGCCGACGCGATGCGCCAGCAGGGCATCACGGCGCGCGTGATGTCGGCGATCGGCATCGAGCAGGTGGTCGAGCCTTACGTGCGTCCGAAGGCGCTGCAATACCTGGAAGAGGGCAAGGTGGTGGTGTTCGCCGCCGGTACCGGCAACCCGTTCTTCACCACCGACACCGCGGCCGCGCTGCGCGGTTCCGAGATCTCCGCCGAGATCGTGCTGAAGGCAACCAAGGTCGATGGCGTATATACTGCCGATCCGAAGAAGGACCCGAACGCCACCCGCTACGAGTCGATTTCCTTCGACGAGGCGATCGCCAAGCACCTGCAGGTGATGGACGCCACCGCGTTCGCCCTGTGCCGCGACCAGAAACTGCCGATCAAGGTGTTCTCGATCGTCAAGCCGGGTGCGCTCAAGCGTGTCATCATGGGTGAAGACGAAGGTACACTGGTCCACGTTTGAAATAAAAATAAGCGTTTGAGTTCCGTTTTAGAATAAATACAGGAGAGCAGCATGTCTGTAGCTGACGTTAAGAAAAATGCCCAGGACAAGATGGCGAAATCCATCGAGACCCTGCGCGCCAACCTGGCCAAGGTCCGTACCGGCCGCGCCCACCCCGGCCTGCTGGACTCGGTCATGGTCGAGTACTATGGCGCCCCGACCCAGTTGTCGCAGGTCGCCAACGTGACCCTGATCGACGCCCGCACCCTCGGCGTGCAGCCGTACGAGAAGAAAATGCTGAACACGGTGGAAAAGGCGATCCGCGAGTCGGACCTGGGCCTGAACCCGTCGTCGTTCGGCGAAATGATCCGCGTGCCGACCCCGGCCCTGACCGAAGAGCGCCGCAAGGAAATGGTCAAGCTGTGCAAGTCGGAAGCCGAGGACGCCAAGATTGCCGTGCGCAACGTGCGCCGCGACGCCAACGAACAGCTGAAAAAGCTGGTCAAGGACAAGTCGATCTCGGAAGACGACGAGCGCCGCGCTTCGGACGACATCCAGAAGCTGACCGACAAGGCGGTGGTCGACATCGATAAATTGGTTGCCGAGAAAGAAAAAGAAGTCATGACGGTGTAAGCTGTCACCTGGCGGCCCGCGCCGCCCGATGTCAGCCGGGGGCGGGTGCACCCGCTTCGGGTAACACCCCCTGGGCCGGCCGGGCTAGCAGCCCCGCCGGTCCGTTGCCCCTTGTTCAATGCCGTTTTGCCGGATCATCTGGCCCGATTTATGATTTTCAAAAGTTCGACCACCGCAGTTCCCGACGCGCCGCCGGTGCCGCGCCATATCGCCATCATCATGGATGGCAATGGTCGCTGGGCCACCAAGCGCCTGCTCCCGCGCGTGGCCGGTCACGTCAAGGGCGTGGATGCGGTGCGCAAGATCGTCGAGGCCTGCGTCGAGCGCGGCGTCGAGTACCTGACGCTGTTCGCGTTTTCGTCGGAAAACTGGCGCCGCCCGGCCGACGAAGTGTCCTATCTGATGGGCCTGTTCGTCAGCGCGCTCGAGCGCGAAGTGGCGAAGATGCACGCCAATAATATCCGCCTCAAGGTGGTCGGTGACCTCAGCCGCTTCGACGCCAAGCTGCAGGACATGATCGCCAACGCCGAACGCCGCACCGCCAACAACAGCCGCCTGACCGTCAGCGTGTGCGCCAACTACGGCGGCCGCTGGGACATCATGCAGGCTACAGCCAAGATGGTGGCCGCCAACCCGGGCGTCACCGAATACACCGAAGAGATGCTCAGCCCGCACCTGGCGATGGCCTACGCGCCCGAGCCCGACCTGTTCATCCGCACCGGCGGGGAAGAGCGCATCTCGAATTTCCTGCTGTGGCAGCTCGCCTATTCGGAGCTGTACTTCACCGACAGTTTCTGGCCGGACTTCTCCACCGATTCGCTCGACACCGCGATCGCGTCCTACCAGAGCCGCGAACGCCGTTTCGGGCGGACCGGCGAACAAGTCGCCAACAAGGCCAAGAAAAGCTGATGCTCAAGACCCGCGTCATTACCGCCGTCGTACTGCTGGCAGTCCTGCTGCCCATCCTTTATTTCAACAACTTCATGGCGTTCGCCGTGGTGGCGACGGTGTGCTTCGGCGCCGCCATCTGGGAATGCTTCCGACTGTTCAACCCGGGCACCCAGAACGCGCACATCATCGCCTTGTTGTGGGCCGCGGTGTTCGCGGTGTCGGTATGGAACGGCCGCATCGAGCCGGCGGTCTGGGCGGCGCTGAGCATGGCGTTGTGGATCGCGCGCTTCGCGCCCTCGCTCAAGACCGGCCTGCCGCCGCTGGGCACGCCCGCGAATACGCTGCTCAGCGTGGTCTACGGCTGCGCCATCGTCGGCTGCTTCGCCGCCATCGTCGACCTGTTCTCGCACTCGCCGCTGTACCTGCTGTCGGTGATGGCGATCGTCTGGGTGGCCGACATCGGCGCCTATTTTGCCGGCAAGGCCTTCGGCAAGCGCAAGCTCGCGCCCAGTATCTCGCCGGGCAAATCGTGGGAAGGCGCGATCGGCGGCGGCGTCGCCGTGCTGGTGCTGGCCTCGCTCTCGGTCGCCTTCGGCGGCCCGATGTTCGCCGACACCTTCGCCGCGCACGTCCAGCGCGCCTGGGGCTGGGTGCCGATGCTGGCCGTCCTGGTCGTCATCGCCGCCTTCAGCGTCATCGGCGACCTGTTCGAATCGCAACTCAAGCGCCGCGCCGGCATGAAGGACAGCAGCAACCTGCTGCCCGGCCACGGCGGCGTGCTCGACCGGATCGACGCCCTGATCCCGGTACTGCCGCTGGCGGCCCTGATCGGCGCCCGCCTTTGAACATATTGGTCGCGCTCACATCGGCGGGCTTCCCCGGGAACCGGAACAAGCCCGCCGACGGTCAAACCCGCCAGGGTCCCCGCATCGTGAACGGACCTGAGGAGCAATCATGCAACGCATAACCATCCTGGGCGCCACCGGCTCGATCGGCGTCTCGACCCTCGACGTGCTGGCGCGTCATCCCGACAAATACCGCGTGCACGCGCTCAGCGCCCACGGCCGTGTCGACGAGCTGGCCGAGCAGTGCCGCGTGTTCCGTCCGCAGCGCGCCGTGGTCGGCAGCGCCGAGGCGGCGCAACGCCTGGCCGCGCTGGTCGACGGCCTGGGCATCGACGTCGCTTACGGCGAGCGAGCCTTGTGCGAGATCGCCTCGAGCGATGACACCGACACGGTGATGGCCGCCATCGTCGGCGCCGCCGGCCTCGCGCCCACGCTCGCGGCCGCGCGCGCCGGCAAGAAAGTTCTGCTGGCCAACAAGGAAGCGCTGGTCATGTCCGGCCAGCTGTTCATGGACGCCGTGCGCGAGCACGAGGCGACCCTGCTGCCGATCGACAGCGAGCACAACGCGATCTTCCAGTCGCTGCCCGCGCACTACGCGCGTGGCCCGCAGGCCGCCGGCGTGGCGAAGATCCTCCTGACCGCATCCGGCGGCCCGTTCCTGAACCGCGCGGTCGAGACGCTCTCCAACGTGACGCCGGACGAGGCCTGCAAGCATCCGAACTGGTCGATGGGCCGCAAGATCTCGGTCGACTCGGCCACGATGATGAACAAGGGCCTGGAAGTGATCGAGGCGCACTGGCTGTTCGGCGCTCCGGCCGAGCAGATCGAAGTGGTGATCCATCCGCAAAGCGTGATCCACTCGATGGTCTCGTACGTCGACGGCTCGGTGCTGGCCCAGCTCGGCAACCCCGACATGCGCACCCCGATCGCGCATGCGCTGGCCTACCCGGAGCGCATCGAATCCGGCGTCGCCCAGCTCGACCTGACCCAGACCGCGAGCCTGCAATTCCACAGGCCCGATTTCGGCCGCTTCCCGTGCCTGGCGCTGGCCTTCGACGCCTTGCGCGCCGGCGGCACCGCGCCGGCACTGCTGAATGCCGCCAATGAAGTGGCGGTGCAGGCGTTCCTCGAGCGCCGCATCGGTTTCCGCGACATCGACCGCGTGGTGCGCGGCGTGATGGACGACGTCGCGCACGGCGCCGCCGCCAGCATCGAGGCGGTGATGGCGCAGGACGCGCGCGCGCGCGAAGCGGCGCAGCGCCTGGTGGCCGGACTGCAGGGCGCACCTGCGCCGACGCGGGCCGCCGCGCAGGTGGCGGGTTGACGGGCGGGGTGGCGCGATGATTATCCTGCAGGCCGCACTGGCCTTCCTGGTGGCGATCGGCCCCCTGGTCATCTTCCACGAACTCGGGCACTACTGGGTCGCGCGCCTGTGCGGCGTGAAGGTGCTGCGCTTCTCGATCGGCATGGGCCGCATCGTCTGGTCGCGCCGCTTCGGTCCCGACCAGACCGAGTGGGCGATCTCCGCCTTGCCGATCGGCGGCTACGTCAAGATGCTCGACGCGCGCGATCCGAGCACCGGTCCGGTCGCCGCGGCCGACGAGGCGCGCGAATTCACCCGCCAGAGCGTGTGGAAGCGCATCGCCATCGTGGCCGCCGGCCCGCTAGCCAACTTCGTGCTCGCCATCGTCGTGATGGCGCTGCTGTTCATGCACGGCAAGCAGGAGCCGGGCACGCGCCTGCGCGCGATGGCGCCCGCGACCGCGGTGTACCAGGCCGGCGTGCGCGGCGGCGACAGCATCGTCGGCGTGAACGGCCGCGCGGTCCAGTCGTGGGCCGAGATGCGCTGGGAAATCGTGCGCGCCGCGATCGACCGGCGCGCCGCCGAACTCGACGTACGCGGCGCCGAGGGCGCGACCTACCGCGCCGTGATCCCGGCCCAGAAGGTGGCCGGGCTGAACGTCGACGGCGACGTCATGGGCGCGCTCGGCATGCAGATGTGGCGTCCGCGTCCGCGCGTCGACGAGGTGCTGCCGGGCGGCCCGGCCGCGCGCGCAGGCGTGCAGGCGGGCGACGTGATCGTCTCCATCGACGGCAAGGCGGTGGCCGATTTCGAAGACTTCACCGGCGCCGTGCAGCCCGCCGCCGGCCGCACGCTGCAGCTGACCGTGCTGCGCAAAGGGCGCGAGCTGGTGCTGCCGGTGACGCCGGAGCGCGATCCCAGGAGCGGTGGCGCGGTGGTGCGCCTGCTGGTGGCGCAGACGCCCGAGATGGTGCGGGTGCAGGAAGGTCCGATCCAGGCCGTGGCCAAGGGCGCGCAGCGCACCTGGGAGACCAGCACCATGACGCTCAAGATGATCGGCAAGATGGTCGTGGGCCAGGTCTCGCTGAAGAACGTGAGCGGTCCGCTGACGATTGCCGACGCCGCGCGCCAGACCGCGCGCTCCGGATTGGAGACCTTTCTCGAGTTCATCGCCTTCGTCTCCGTCAGCCTGGGTGTAATGAATCTGTTACCAATTCCCGTTCTGGACGGTGGCCATTTGCTGTATTATTCGCTGGAAGTTTTGACCGGGCGACCCGTGTCCGCGCGCATCGGCGAGATCGCGCAGCGCGCCGGGGTCGGCCTGCTGTTCATGCTGATGGCGCTTGCCGTCTTCAACGACCTGGTGCGGCTGCTCTGATGGTGTCCCGACAAGGACCCGGAGCGGCACAAGCGCGGGCGAAGAATACGTATGTTGTCCAATGACTGACCGATTGATCCAAGCAATGAAATTACATCAAGATCGTTTTGCCCTGTCGCGTATCGCCTCGCCACACTTTCGCCGCAGCCTGATCGGCGGCGCGGTGCTGGCCGTGTGCGCCGGCCATGCCTACGCAGTCGCGCCTTTCGTCGTCAAGGACATCCGGGTCGAAGGCATCCAGCGTACCGAGGCGGGCACCGTGTTCAGCTACCTGCCGGTGCGCGTGGGCGAGACCTTCGACGACGACAAGGGCACCGCGGCGATCAAGGCCCTGTACGCCACCGGCTTCTTCAAGGACGTGCGCCTGGAAGAAGACAACGGCGTGCTGGTGGTGCTGGTCGAGGAGCGCCCCGCGATCGCCTCGGTGGACTTCACCGGCACCAAGGAATTCGAAAAGGACATGCTGGTCAAGGCGCTGCGTGAAATCGGCGTCGGCGAGACCAAGATCTTCGACAAGGCCTCGGTCGACCGCGCCGAGCAGGAGCTCAAGCGCCAGTACCTGTCGCACGGCCTGTACGGCGTGAAGATCACCACGACCATCACCCCGATCGAGCGCAACCGCGTGAACGTCATGTTCAACGTGGACGAGGGCGACATCGCCAAGATCAAGCAGATCAACATCGTCGGCAACAAGGTCTTCTCGGACAAGGAATTGCGCAAGCTCCTGCAGCTCAATACCTCCGGCTGGTTCACCTGGTATTCGAAGGCCGACCAGTACTCGAAGCAGAAGCTGACCGGCGACCTGGAAACCATCAAGTCCTGGTACCTGAACCACGGCTACCTGGAAGTGAACGTCGAATCGACCCAGGTCGCGATCACGCCGGACAAGAAGGACATCTACCTGACCATCAACATCACCGAGGGCGAGAAGTACACCGTCACCGGCGTGAAGGTGGATGGCGAGACCTTCGGGCGCGAACAGGAACTCAAGAACCTGATCCTGCTGAAACCGGGCCAGGTCTATTCGGGCGAGCTGCAGGAAGCGTCCAACAAGCGCATCGCCGACCGCCTGGCGAGCTTCGGCTACGCTTTTGCCAACGTCAACGCCAACCCGGAAATCAACCGCGACAAGCACGAGGTGGCCTTCACCTTCTTCATCGATCCGGGTAAGCGCGCCTACGTGCGCCACATGACCATCTCCGGCAACACGGTCACGCGCGACGAAGTGATCCGGCGTGAATTCCGCCAGTTCGAAAGCTCGTGGTACGACCCGAACCGCGTGAAGATCTCGCGCGACCGCGTCGACCGCCTCGGCTACTTCAAGGACGTCACCGTCGAGACGCCGGAATCGCAGGGCACCAACGACCAGGTCGACGTCAACATCGCCGTCACCGAACGCCCGACCGGCAACTTCCAGATCGGCGGCGCGTTCTCGCAGGCCGAGAAGTTCACCTTCACGGCGGCGATCACGCAGGCCAACTTCGCCGGCAGCGGCAACACGGTCGGCATCGAGCTCAACACCAGCAAGTACAACCGCACGGTCTCGTTCTCCCAGACCAACCCGTACTTCACCGACGACGGCGTGTCGCGCGCGTTCCAGCTGTACCTGCGCACCTCGCGTCCGCCGGCGGTGAACATCGGTTCGTACACGGTGCGCCAGACCGGCGCCAACGAGACCTTCGGCGTGCCGTTCTCGGACAGCGACATGGTCTACTTCGGCGCCGGCCTGGAACGCACCGCGCTCGAGACCGACGAGAGCTCGCCGACCCTGTACAAGAACTTCGTGGCGCAGAACGGCGGCCCGGCCAGCGGTATCGGCGACGCCAAGACCAACGCGGTGCCGTTCACGATCGCCTGGGGCCGCGACACCCGCGACAGCGCGACCACGCCGACGCGCGGCCGCTACCAGCGCGCCAACCTGGAAGTCGACTTCATCGGCGACGCCAAGTACTACCGCATGATCTACGATCACGAGTGGTACCGTCCGGTGACCAGCTGGATGACGCTGGCGCTCAAGGGCGAGCTCGATTACGGCCACGGCATCGGCGGCCACGCCTACCCGGTCTTCAAGAACTTCTACGGCGGCGGCATCGGCTCGGTGCGCGGCTACGAAAGCTCGTCGCTGGGTATCGTCGACCCGTTCACCTACGACGCCCTGGGCGGCTCCAAGCGCGTCATCGGCAACGCCGAGCTGCAGTTCCCGTTCCCGGGCAGCGGCCAGGATCGCTCGCTGCGCTGGTTCACTTTCGCCGACACCGGCCAGGTGTTCCAGGAGAACGAGAAGATCCGCGCCGACCAGTTCCGCTACTCGGCGGGTATCGGCCTGTCGTGGATTTCTCCTGTGGGTCCGCTCAAGTTGAGTTATGCTAAGCCCTTGAACGCCAAGCCGGGCGATCGCCTGGAACGCTTCCAGTTCCAGATGGGCACCGGCTTCTGACGGCCCACGCCACGAGAAGGATAGTCGGAACCATGTTGAACAAAACGATCGCCTCGCTGCCGCGCTGCCTGGTCCTGGCTGCGCTGTGGGCGGGCGCGCTGCCCGCGGCGCACGCCCAGGCGCAGGCCGCGGCGGTGCAGGCCGCGCCGAGCCGCATCGGCTACGTCTTCACCGAACGGCTGATGACCGAGTCGAAACTGGCCAAGGCGGCCGACTCGCGCATCCAGGGCGAGTTCTCCAAGCGCCAGAAGTCGCTGGACGATGCGGTCGCGCGCTTCAAGAGCGCACGCGAGAAGTTCGACGAGGATGCGCCCAAGCTGGCGGACCTCGAGCGCACCAGGCGCACACGCGAGCTGCTCGACATGGAAAAGGACTTGCAGCGGATGCAGCGCGAGTACAACGAAGACCTGTTCCAGCGCAAGAACGAAGAGCGCGCCGCGATCTCGCAAAAGGCTTACAAGCTGATCGAGCAGATCGCCGAGCAGGATCATCTCGACATCGTGCTCGAGGGCGCGGTGTGGGCCAGCCCGCGCATCGACATCACGGACAAGATCCTCAAGCAACTGGACAAGTAATATCCGTCGAGCCGAAGCGGCCGCGCCACGCGCGCAGCCGCTTCGGTTTTCTTTTTTATACCGGCGGCCGCGATCCGGCCGACAGTATCGACTCAACCTACGGAACGACCACGATGAGCACTCGACTCGGTGATTTGGTCGAACGCTTTGGTGGGCAGCTGGTGGGTGACCCGAACCTCGAGGTTTCGGCCATCGCACCGCTGGACAGCGCCGGCGATTCGCACATCAGCTTTCTCAGCAACAGCAAATTTCGCGCGCTGGCCGCGCAGAGCAGGGCCGCGGCGCTGATCCTCGCGCCGATGGACGACACCATCGTCGGCGCGACCTACGAAGGCGCGCGCATCGTCAGCACCAACCCTTACGCCTACTTCGCACGCGTGGCGCAGTACTTCGCCGCGCTCGACGAGACGCCCCCGAGTCCGGGCGTGCACCCGAGCGCGACCGTCCACGCCAGCGCGCGCATCGACCCCAGCGCGCACGTCGGACCGCACGTGACGATCGAGGCCGACGCCGTCATCGCGGCGGGCGTGGTGATCGACCACGGCTGCTTCGTCGGCCACGGCGCCGAGATCGGCGAAGACACCCACCTGTTCGCCAACGTGACCTTCCACGCGCGTTGCAGCATCGGCAAGCGCGGCATCCTGCACTCCGGCGCCGTGATCGGCACCGACGGCTTCGGCTTCGCGCGCGAGAACGGCGTCTACCTCAAGATCCCGCAGACCGGGCGCGTGCTGATGGGCGACGACGTCGACGTCGGCGCCAACACGACCATCGACCGCGGCGCGCTCGACGACACCGTGATCGAGGACGGCGTCAAGCTCGACAACCAGATCCAGATCGGCCACAACTGCCGCATCGGCGCGAATACCGCGATGGCCGGTTGCGTGGGGGTGGCCGGCAGCGCGAAAATCGGCAAGAATTGCACCTTCGGCGGCGCCGCGATGGTGCTCGGCCACCTGGAAATCGCGGACAACGTCCACATCTCCTCGGGCACGATGGTGTCGCGCTCGGTGCTCGAGCCGGGCCAGTACACCGGTTTCTACCCGCTGGCCAAGAACGCCGAATGGGAAAAGAGCGCCGCCATCGTGCGCAACCTGTCCTCGATGCGGGACAAGATCCGCACGCTGGAAAAACAGATCAAATCACTGACGGAACAAGCAGAACAAAAATGACGACCCAAGACCAGAACGACACCTCGACCGCTGCCAAGACCCTGAACATCAACCAGATCAAGGAATACCTGCCGCACCGTTATCCGCTGCTCCTGGTGGACCGCGTGGTCGATTATGAATTGGGCAAGACCATCACCGCGATCAAGAACGTCACCGTCAACGAAGAGTTCTTCAACGGTCACTTCCCGCACAAGCCGGTGATGCCGGGCGTGCTGATGGTCGAGGCGATGGCGCAGACCGCCGCGATCCTGTCGTTCATGACCATGGGCGTCAAGCCGGACGAGAGCTCGGTCGTGTATTTCGTCGGTATCGACAACGTGCGCTTCAAGCGTCCGGTCGAGCCGGGCGACCAGCTGCGCATGGACGTCGAGATCCTGCGCACCTCGCGCGGCATCTGGAAGTACAAGGCCACCGCCAGCGTCGACGGCAAGACCGCGGTCGAAGCGGAACTGATGTGCACGATCCGCGCCAACGAGACGGCCGCCGCACCCGCAGCGGCAGCGGGGCAGTAATGAGCAAGATTCATCCGAGCGCGATCGTCGATCCGAAGGCCGAACTGGACAGTTCGGTCGAGGTGGGCCCGTACTCGATCGTCGGTCCGCACGTGCGCATCGGCGCCGGCACCGTGGTCGGCCCGCACGTGGTCATCGAAGGCCACACGACGATCGGCCAGGACAACCGGATTTTCCAGTTCGCCTCGCTGGGCGCGGCGCCGCAGGACAAGAAATGGGCCGGCGAGCCGACCCGCCTGGAAGTCGGCGACCGCAACACCATCCGCGAGTTCGTCACCTTCAACACCGGCACCGTGCAGGACGAGGGCGTGACGCGCCTGGGCAACGACAACTGGATCTCGGCCTACGTGCACCTGGCGCACGACTGCCAGGTGGGCAGCAATACGATCTTTTCGAACAACGCCCAGCTGGCCGGCCACGTCCACGTGGGCGACTGGGCGATCCTGTCGGGCTACTGCGGCGTGCACCAGTTCTGCAAGATCGGCGCGCATGCCTTCATCGGCATGTACACCAGCCTGACCCAGGACGTGCCGCCGTTCGTGCTGGTCTCGGGCAATCCGGCCGAGGCGCACGGCGTCAACATCGAGGGCATCAAGCGGCGCGGCTTCACGCGCGAGCAGATCAACGCCATCCGCGCCGCCTACAAGACCATCTACCGCTCCGGCCTGACGCTGGAAGAGGCGAAAGCCAGGCTGCAGGAAGACGAAGCGGCGGCCGGCGACGCAGCCGCCGACGTGCGCGCGATGCGCGCGTTCCTCGACACGGCCAGCCGTGGCATCGTCCGCTGACCAGGCCGTGCCGGCCCCGGCGACGGCCACCACCCTGGCCGTCGTCGCCGGCGAGGTCTCCGGCGACATGCTGGCCGCGCGCCTGATGGCCGGCATCAAGCCGCGCCTGGCCGACGTGCGCTTTTCCGGCATCGGCGGCCCGCGCATGGCCGAGCAGGGCCTGGTTTCCGATGTGCCGCTCGATACGCTGGCGGTGCGCGGCCTGCTGCCGGTGCTGTTGCGTTACCGCGAACTCAAGGGCTACCAGACGCGCCTGCGCGACCGCCTGCTGGCCGAGCGGCCGGCCGCCTTCATCGGCGCCGACTACCCCGGCTTCAACCTGGGCCTGGAGGAGCAGCTGCGCGCCGCCGGCATCCCGACCCTGCACTTCGTCGGGCCGCAAATCTGGGCCTGGCGCGGCGGGCGCATCAAGAAGATCCAGCGCGCGGTGTCGCACATGCTTCTGATCTTCCCGTTCGAGGAAGCGCTCTACCGGGAGGCCCGCGTGCCGGCGACCTATATCGGCCATCCGCTGGCCGAGCAGATCCCGACGACGCCCGACGTGGCAGGGGCCAGGCGCCAGCTCGGCATTGCGCCCGATGCGAAAGTCGTGACCGTGATGCCGGGCAGCCGCATGGCGGAGATCAAGCACCTCTCCGTGCCGTTCACCGGCGCGGTGGCGCGGATCGCCGCGCGCGACCGGACCGTGCGGTTCATCGCGCCGATGGCGGGCGCGCGCCAGACGGCGTATTTCAGGGAGCTGGTGACGAAAGCCGGGCTGTCCGAGGTGCTCGAGAGCGGTACGCTGCGGCTGGTCGACGGCCAGTCGCACGCCTGCATCGCCGCGGCCGATGCCGTGCTGGCGGCGTCGGGCACGGCAACGCTCGAGGTGGCGCTGTTCAAGAAGCCGATGGTGATCGCCTACAAGGTCATGCCGGCGGAATGGATGCTGATCCGCCACATGGGCTACCTGCCCTGGATCGGGCTGCCGAACATCCTGTCGCGCGACTTCGTGGTGCCGGAATTCCTGCAGCACGCGGCCACGCCCGAGGCGCTGGCCGAGGCCACGTGGTTCCAGCTGACGGACGAGAACAACCGCGCGCGCCTGGCGCAGCGCTTTGCCGAGATCCACCACAGCCTGCTGCGCGACAGCGCGCGGCTCAGCGCCGACGCGGTGCTGCAAGTGATCGGCAAGTCAACAAGCTAAGCAAATGAGAAAGAAGAAAATCGACTTCTACCCGGGCCTCAAACCCAAGGACCGCCCGTTCACGCTCGAGGACATCGTCTGCGGCGTCGACGAGGCCGGGCGCGGCCCGCTGGCCGGCCCGGTGTACGCCGCTGCCGTGATCCTCGACCCGGCGCGCCCGATCGAGGGACTGCGCGATTCGAAAAAGCTGACCGAAGCGCGGCGCGACGAGCTGGCCCCGCTGATCAAGGAACAGGCGCTGGCCTGGGCCATCGCCGAGTGTTCGCACGAAGAGATCGACACGCTCAACATCCTGCAGGCGACCATGCTGGCGATGCGCCGCGCGGTCGAGCAGCTGGCGCACGTGCCGACCATCGCCCTGATCGACGGCAACCGCTGCCCGCCGCTGGCCGCGCACATCCGCGCCCATGCCGTGGTCGAGGGCGACGACAAGGTGCACGCGATTTCGGCCGCGTCGATCCTGGCCAAGACCGCGCGCGATGCCGCGCTGGTCGCGCTGCACGAGGCCTATCCGCAGTACTGTTTTGATCAGCACAAGGGCTACTCGACCGCGCTGCACCTGGAGCGCCTGCGCCTGCACGGGCCGTGCCCGGTGCACCGCCGCAGTTTTGCGCCGGTGCGAGTCTTGTTGCAAGCCGATCTTTTGCAGACCGGCCTGCTCGACCTGGCCGGCGCATGAAGACGATCAGCTCGCGCGACAACGCGTTTTACAAGGAACTGAAGCAGCTGGCCACCAGCTCGCAGGCGCGGCGCAAGGCCGGGCGCTCGCTGCTGGACGGCGTGCACCTGTGCCAGTCCTGGCTCGAGCTGAAGGGCTTGCCGGTCCATTGCCTGGTGTCCGACGAAGCGCTGGGCAACCCGGAAGTGGCCGCCATCGTCGCCGGCGTGCAAGCCGGCCGCGGCCAGGTGACCGTGCTGCCGGACGCGCTGTTCGGGGCGCTCAGCCAGGTCGAGCACGGCGTCAATCTTCTGTTCCTGATCGAGACCCCGGCGCCACGCATGCCGTCCAGGCTGGCCGAATCGGCGGTGCTGCTGGACGGCGTGCAGGACCCGGGCAATGTCGGCTCGATCCTGCGCAGTGCCGGCGCCGCCGGCATCAAGCAGGTGTTCTGCAGCCCGGGCACGGCGTTCTGCTGGTCGCCCAAGGTGCTGCGCGCGGCGATGGGCGCCCACTTCGTGCTCGAGATCTTCGAAAACGCCGACCTGCCCGAACTGGTGCGCGACGCGCGCGTGCCCGTGCTCGCGACCAGCGGCTACGCGGCCGAGCCGCTGTGGCGCGTCGACCTGCGCGGCGCGCGCGCCTGGGTGCTCGGCCACGAAGGGCAGGGTGTCTCGGCCGAGCTGCTCGAGCTGGCCACGCACCGGGTCGCGATTCCACACCTCGGCGCGGTCGAATCGCTGAACGTCGCGGCCTGCGCCGCGGTCTGCTTTTTTGAACAGGCGCGCCAGCAACGGGCTGCGTGAAGCTTGCCGTCCATGTCTCGACGATTGTGTCGCTAACGTAGCCTCACAGCAACATTTAACATAGACGCAGCCGGTTTCCTCGGTTACTCTTCCGATTCGATTCGAGTGGAGTATTGATGGACATCGCGCATTTGCATTTTCTGGTGGCGGAAGCCGACCCACGCCAGCGCCGCATGCTGGTCGAGGCGCTGGCACAGCTCGGCGCGACCCGCGTGACCGAGGTGCCGGACGCCCCGATGGCGCTGCGCACGCTGCAGGCCGGTTTCAGCCCGAAGGTCGACGTCGCGGTGCTCGACCTGGCGCTGGGCGGCATGGATGCGATGGAATTCCTGCGCGCCGTGTCCGGCTTGCATTCGGCGGTGCGCCTGATCGTCACCGGCGACCAGCCGGCCGGCGTACTGTTCTCGGTCGAGACGCTGATCCAGGCGCACGACGTCGACCTGCTCGGCACCGTCGCCAAGCCGGTCAACGCCGGCAAGCTCAAGACCCTGCTCGACAACTACCAGCCGCCCGCGCCCGCGCGTGCGCCGGAACCCGGTCCGAGCTTCAGCTTCGCCGACGTCGGCGTCGGCCTGCAGAAGCGCCAGTTCGAACCCTTCTTCCAGCCCAAGATCGAGCTGGCCACCGGCCAGGTCAAGGGCCTGGAAGTGTTCGCGCGCTGGCGCCACCCGGAGCACGGCGTGCTCGGTCCCGGCGCCTTCATCGACGCGCTGGCCCAGCACAAGCGGGTCGACTTCCTCGACTGGACCATGCTCGAGATGTCGGTCGAGCGCTGCCGGCGCCTGCACGACGCCGGGATGCCGATCTCGATCTCGCTGAACCTGGCCCCGGCCACGCTGGCGCACCCGAACTTCATCCGGCAAGTGCAATCGACGATGAAGCGCCACGGCGTGCTGCCGGACTACCTGACTTTCGAGATGACGGAATCCTCGATCCTCGACTTCGACGTCGACTTCATCGAGCGCCTGGTGCGCCTGCGCATGATGGGCTTCGGGCTGGCCATCGACGACTACGGCACCGGCCGCTCGAACCTGCAGCTGCTGGCGCGCATCCCGTTCTCGGAGCTGAAGATCGACCGCAGTTTCGTGGACGGCGCGTCGAAAAAGCGGCCGCTGGGCACCGTGCTGAAATCCTGCCTGGGCCTGGCGCACAGCCTGGACCGCATGTCGGTCGCGGTCGGCGTCGAGACGCGCCAGGACTGGGACTTCCTGCAGTCGCTGGGCTGCACCTATGCCCAGGGCTACCACATCGCCAATCCGATGGCGGCCGACGCCTTCCCCGGCTGGCTGGAAGACTGGCGCCTGTTCTTCTGAGCGCGTTCGTATTCAATACTCGCGCCGGTCCGGCTTGATCTCCTGCAGGATCGTGGTCGAGATCTCCTCGATCGACTTGGTGGTCGAGGACAGCCAGCGGATGCCTTCGCGCCGCATCATCCGTTCCGCCTCGTTGACTTCATAGCGGCAATTCTCCAGCGCCGCGTACTTGCTGCCGGCGCGCCGCTCGTTGCGGATCTCGGACAGGCGCTCGGGCGTGATCGTCAGGCCGAACAGCTTGTGCTTGAACGGCGGCAGGGCGGAGGGCAGCTTGCCGCGCTCGAAATCGTCCGGGATCAGCGGGTAGTTGGCGGCCTTGATCCCGTATTGCATCGCAAGATACAGGCTGGTCGGCGTCTTGCCCGAGCGCGACACGCCGACCAGGATCACGTCGGCCTCGGCCAGGTTCTTGTGCGACTGGCCGTCGTCGTGCGCCAGCGAGTAATTGATCGCTTCAATCCGGTTTTTGTACTCTTCGCTGTCGACCACGTTGTGGATGCGGCCGATGGTGTGCGTCGACTTGACCTGCAATTCCTGCTCGAGCGGCGCGACGAAGGTCTGGAACAGGTCCATGTGCATGCCATGCGCGGCGCGGATCACGTTCGACAGGTCGTGCTTGACCAGCGTCGAGAACACGATCGGGCGCTGGTTGTCGCTCAACGCCACCTCGTTGATGCGGCGCGCCGCTTCGTAGGCTTTCTCGATGGTATCGATGAAGGGCAGGCGGATCTGGCGGAAACGCATCTCGAACTGGCTGAGCACGGCGTGGCCGAAGGTTTCCGCAGTGATGCCGGTGCCGTCCGAAACGAAGAAGACGGTGCGGGGCGTGCTCGAGCTGGAATCGGCGAGGGTCATAATGTTAATTTGATAATTTGATGACAAAGTTGCAGGCAACGCAGTGTGCGCTGCAGCAGCGCAGGTTAGAATATTAGGCAACAGTTGTTTGGATTGTGCTGCACCGCTGGACGAATAACAAGAACAAGACCACCGGCGGTCCCGCCAACCACGAAAGATTTCCATCATCAAAAGGTGTTTTACCATGACTAACCTGTCTAACGCAGCATTGAAGGAACCCGATCCAAACGGGGTCGCCGCCGGCGTCTACGTCGCCTCGTTCGAGGACCTGCGCATGACCGACGTCGAGTCGGTCGGCGGCAAGAACGCCTCGCTGGGCGAGATGATCAGCCAGCTGGCCGAAGCCGGCGTGCGCGTGCCGGGCGGCTTTGCCACCACGGCCGAGGCCTTCCGCGACTTCCTGCGTCACAGCCCCGACGGCGGACCGGCGCTGTCCGAACGCATCGCCCAGCGCCTGGAAAGCCTGGACATCGACGACGTGCGCGCGCTGGCCGCCGCCGGCGCCGAAATCCGCCAGTGGATCATCCACACCCCGTTTCCGCCGCGCCTGGAATCGGAAATCCGCGCGTTCTACGAGCGCCTGGTCGCCGACTCGACCACCGAGATGTCGTTCGCGGTGCGTTCCTCGGCCACCGCCGAAGACTTGCCGGACGCGTCGTTCGCCGGCCAGCAGGAAACCTTCCTGAACGTGGTCGGCATCGACAACGTGCTGGAGGCCATGAAGCACGTGTTCGCCTCGCTGTACAACGACCGCGCGATCTCGTACCGCGTGCACAAGGGCTTCACCCACGCCGAGGTCGCGCTGTCGGCCGGTGTGCAGCGCATGGTGCGTTCCGACACCGGCGCGGCCGGCGTGATGTTCACCATTGACACCGAGTCGGGCTTCAAGGACGTGGTCTTCATCACCTCCAGCTACGGCCTGGGCGAGACGGTGGTGCAGGGCGCGGTCAACCCGGACGAGTTCTACGTCCACAAGCCGATGCTCGAGCTGGGCAAGAAGCCGGTCATCCGCCGCAACATCGGCTCCAAACTCATCAAGATGGAATTCACGGCCGAAGCGAAAGCGGGGCGCTCGGTGCGCACCGTCGACGTGCCGGTCGAGCAGCGCAACCGCTACTCGCTGAACGATGACGAAGTCGTCGAGCTGGCCAAGTACGCGGTCATCATCGAGAAGCACTACGGCCGCCCGATGGATATCGAGTGGGGCAAGGACGGCCGCGACGGCAAGCTGTACATCCTGCAGGCGCGTCCGGAGACGGTCAAATCGCAGCAGAAGCCGACCGACGCCCAGCAGCGCTTCAAGCTCAAGGGCAGCGGCACGGTGCTGGCTTCGGGCCGCGCGATCGGCCAGAAGATCGGCGCCGGTCCGGTGCGCGTGATCCACGACCCGAGCGAGATGGAACGCGTGCAGCCGGGCGACGTCCTGGTCGCCGACATGACCGACCCGAACTGGGAGCCGGTGATGAAGCGTGCCTCGGCCATCGTGACCAACCGCGGCGGGCGCACCTGCCACGCGGCGATCATCGCGCGCGAGCTGGGCGTGCCGGCCGTGGTCGGCTGCGGCGACGCCACCGAGACGCTCAAGGACGGCACGTTTGTTACCGTCTCGTGCGCCGAAGGCGACGAGGGCCGGATCTACGACGGCATCCTGGAAACCGAAGTGTCGGAAGTGGCGCGCGGCGAGCTGCCGAAGATCCCGACCAAGATCATGATGAACGTCGGTAACCCGCAGCTGGCCTTCGACTTCCAGTCGATCCCGAACGGCGGCGTCGGCCTGGCGCGCCTGGAATTCATCATCAACAACAACATCGGCGTGCACCCGAAGGCGATCCTCGAGTACCCGAACATCGACGCCGACCTGAAGAAGGCGGTGGAATCGGTGGCGCGCGGGCACGCCTCGCCGCGCGCGTTCTACGTCGATAAACTGGCCGAAGGCGTGGCGACCATCGCCGCCGCCTTCTGGCCCAAGCCCGTCATCGTGCGCCTGTCCGACTTCAAGTCGAACGAGTACAAGAAGCTGATCGGCGGTTCGCGCTACGAGCCGGACGAAGAGAATCCGATGCTGGGCTTCCGCGGCGCCGCGCGCTACCTCGCCGAAGACTTCGCCGAGTCGTTCGAGATGGAATGCATGGCGATGAAACGCGTGCGCGAAGAGATGGGCCTGACCAACGTCGAGCTGATGATCCCGTTCGTGCGCACGCTGGGCCAGGCCGAGAAGGTCATCGCCCTGCTGGCCAAGTATGGCCTGAAGCGCGGCGAAGGCGGCCTGCGCGTCATCATGATGTGCGAGGTGCCGTCCAACGCCATCCTGGCCGAGCAGTTCCTGGAATACTTCGACGGCTTCTCGATCGGTTCGAACGACCTGACCCAGCTCACGCTCGGCCTGGACCGCGATTCCGGCATGGAGCTGCTGGCCAAGGACTTCGACGAGCGCGACCCGGCCGTCAAAGCCATGCTGTCGATGGCGATCAAGGCTTGCCGCGCCCAGGGCAAGTACATCGGCATCTGCGGCCAGGGACCGTCCGACAACCCGGACTTCGCGGTCTGGCTGATGGAGCAGGGCATCGAGTCGATGTCGCTCAATCCGGATTCGGTGATCGATACATGGCAGAAGCTGGCGTCGATGTAAGCCAGCCGGTCGTGAGAACAGCCCCCGTTGCCCGAGCGGCAGCGGGGGCTGTTTCCTTATGGCGAAGTCGAGCGTTTCGCCGGCGGCGGCGCTTTGGACGTTGCGATAGCCAGATCGCCCACGAAAGCTTATGATTTTGAGAACTTCGCCGCCCGCGTGCGGCACAGGTGTTCCATCTTCAGGAAGTCACGATGAATCGATTCGCCGTACTGTTCGCCTGCCTCGCCGTCACCGCCTTCGACGTCTGCCGCGCCGCGCCGCCGGCCGACGACCCCGCCTTCTGCACATCGATGTGCGCTTCCGAGCAGAACGCATGCCGGGCCCAGGCCCGCTTGCAGACGAAGGAAGAACTCTTTACCTTGAACGACACGCCGCACCGTAATCCGTTCGCGCGCACTGCGCAGGAGGAGGTGGCGCGTCCCGAGCAGCGCGCGCTCGACGCCGTCGGTGACCAGAACCGCAAGCAGCAGCGCCTGGGCAGCTGCGACAGCACTTACCAGCGCTGCACGCAAAGCTGCGCCGCACGCGCGGCAGCGCCCACGCGCACGCCTGCGCCCGCGAACGCACTCGGCGGGCACTGATCGAGCATGCAGCGGCCACCGAGCCGGCACTGAGCCGCGGGCGGCCGTGGCGCCTAGCCCGCCGACGCCTCGCGCAGCCTTTCCGCGCCCGAGGGCGCCGCCACCACCGTATTGCGTCCGCCCGCCTTGGCCGCGTACAGCGCCTGGTCGGCGCGCGAGAGCATGGCGGCGACGGTCTCGCCCGGCGCCAGCGTGGCCACGCCGATGCTGACCGTGTAGGGCACGCCGGCGCTGCCCGGTGCCGCACGCGAAGCACGCTCCAGCGCCGCGCGCAGGCGTTCGGCCGCCTGCATGGCCATGCCTTCGCCGGTATCCGGCAGCAGCACGGCGAACTCCTCGCCGCCGAGCCGGCCGCAGACGTCGATCGCGCGCACCACGCTGCGCGTATGCAGGACGATCTCGGCCAGCACGCGGTCGCCGGTCGCGTGGCCGTAGCTGTCGTTGATGCGCTTGAAGTGGTCGACGTCGAACAGCAGCAGCGACAGCGCGCCGCGCCTGCGCTGCGCGCGCGCGCGTTCGCGTTCGGCCAGTGCGAAGAAGGCGCGGCGCGAGCAGGCGCCGGTGAGGTGGTCGTGGTCGGCGGCATAGGTGGCGCGCGCGATGATGCCGGCGTTGGTCATCATCACCGCGCCCAGGGTCAGCATCGGCAGGGCCAGCGTGCCGATCGAGAAGAAGAAGATCGTCAAAGGCGAATCGTCGAGGCGCAGCACGCCGCTCGCGCGCAATCCATAGACCACGGCGCGCGCCAGCATGCCGGCGGCCACGGCGAATGCCGACCAGGTCGTGAAGCGCACCGGGTAGCGGCGCGGCGCGCTCGCCATCGTGCGCCGCAGCGTCACGCCCATCGCCAGCGCAAGCACCGCATGGTAGGTGGAGGTGACGACCACGCGGATCGCCATCGAGTCGACCACCAGGTGAAAGCCGGCGACCAGCGCGAAGCCGGCCGCCGTGCCTGCGCCTAGCGCCGGCCACGGCGTGCCCAGGCCCGCATGGCGGCGAAAGCCGGCCAGCATCAGGGCCGAGGTACCCATCAGCAGGAGATTGGAGACTTCGATCGACAGCCAGTCGGGGATGATGCCGCGCGCGGCGACCAGCGGCAGCGCCAGCGCCGCCAGTCCATTGGCGATCGTCCACTCGCGGATACCGCGGGCATCGCTGTGCGACAGTGAATGCAGCACGAACAGCATCATGATGGACAAGGACATCATGACGAAAAGAAGGCTCAGGGCACTCAGCATCAAAGGCAAGCCAGGAAGATAACGCGGCGGTGCGACAGCACGAGTTACAAATTAATCATTGCCCATAGTATCAAAAAAGTATCCAAATCCCTAGAGTAATATGTCTATTTGGCAAACATGCCGAGCAAGTCGGTCAAATAAGCTGTCAGGGCGGCGCTCTGGCGTTGACTCGCGGCACAGACACGTTACACTAAGAACAAGACATCCGACCGGGGACGATGATTCACCGCATGCATCCGACAGCACCCTCGTCGCCCGGCCGGGCGCCGGGGGTTTTTTGTCGGCATACCGCAAGGAGGAGACCATGGCTGACTGGATGGGCTGGCTGGTGGCGGCCGGCGTACTGGTGGTGCTGGAACTGTTCAGCGGCACCTTCTATTTGCTGATGATCGCGATCGGCCTGGGCGTCGGCGGCATCGTCGCCTTGCTCGGCGCCGGCCTGGCGCTGCAGGCCATCGCGGGCGCCGCCGTGGGCGCGTCCACCGTGTGGCTGCTGCACCGGTCGCGCCTGGGCCGTCCGGCGCGCCACGACGCCGCGCGTGACCGCAACGTCAACCTCGACATCGGCCAGCGCGTGACCGTGCCGGCCTGGGACGGCGGCCGCGCGCGCGTGATGTACCGCGGCGCGCTGTGGGACGTCGAGCTGGGGCAGGGTGCGACCGCGCATCCGGGCGACTTCCGCATCGTCGAAGTGCAGGGCAGCCGCCTGGTGGTGGCCAATTCATGAGGACCGCGCGCGGGCAGGTACTTTATATGCTGTCCGCCGCTGCGGCGCCATCGCCGGCACGCCGATGTTCGGCATGCCGTAACAACAAGGAGACGTCATGGAATTCTCGTTCGGAACCGTCGCGCTGGTGATCCTCGTCGTCGCCATCGTGTTCGTCATCAAGACCATCAACGTGGTGCCGCAGCAGCATGCCTGGGTGGTCGAGCGGCTAGGGAAGTACCACGCCACTCTGGCGCCGGGCCTGAACATCGTGGTGCCGTTCGTCGACCGCATCGCCTACAAGCACAGCCTGAAGGAGATCCCGCTCGACGTGCCGCCGCAGGTCTGCATCACCAAGGACAATACCCAGCTGCAGGTCGACGGCATCCTGTACTTCCAGGTCACCGACGCGATGCGCGCGTCCTACGGCGCTTCCAACTACATCCAGGCGATCACCCAGCTGGCGCAGACCACGCTGCGCAGCGTGATCGGCCGCATGGAGCTGGACAAGACCTTCGAGGAGCGCGACCACATCAACACGACGATCGTCAACGCGATCGACGAGTCGGCCGCCAACTGGGGCGTGAAGGTGCTGCGCTACGAGATCAAGGACCTGACCCCGCCGGCCGAGATCCTGCATTCGATGCAGCGCCAGATCACCGCCGAGCGCGAAAAGCGCGCGCTGATCGCCGCCTCGGAGGGCCGGCGCCAGGAAGCGATCAACATCGCCAGCGGCGAGCGCGAAGCGGCGATCGCGCGCTCGGAAGGCGAGAAGCAGGCGGCGATCAACCGCGCCCAGGGCGAGGCCGCCGCGATCGTGGCCCTGGCCGACGCCAGCGCGACGGCCCTGCGCCAGGTCGGCGCGGCGATCGCCTCGCCGGGCGGGATGGATGCGGTCAATCTGCGCGTGGCCGAGGAATACGTCGGCGCCTTCGGCAAGCTGGCCAAGACCAACAATTCGATCATCGTGCCGGCCGACCTGGGCGACATGAGCGGCTTGATCGCGAGTGCGCTGCAGATCGTCAAGGCACAGAAATAAGCGCAGAAATAAGCGCAGAGATGAGCGCCGGGCGCCGGCTCGGTGCGCGCGCGTGAAGCGCTGCGCCCCGGACCGGTCCGAAGACGCCGTCGCGCCTCAGAAGCCGACCGTCGCCGTCAGCCCGAAGGTGCGCGGCGCGCCCAGCACCAGGTAGCCATAGCCCGGATAGCCGCCGGCCGAGGCCCAGTAGGCACGGTCGGTGACGTTGTCGACGCGCGCGCGCAGCGTGACGTCGCGGTCCATCAGGCGGGTCGTGTAGCTGGCGCCCAGGTCCAGGCGTGTCCAGGACGGCAGCTGCTGGGTGTTGCCGGCGTCGGCGTACTGGTGCGAGGTGTACAGGGTACGCGCGTCCAGCGCCATGCCCGGCATGCCCGGGACGTCCCAGTCGACGCCCAGGTTCAGCTGCGTGCGCGGCACGCCGATCGCATCCTTGCCTTCGGTGGCCGCGACGCCGGTGTCGCGCTGTTCGGTCTCGAGCAGGGTCAGGCCGCCCAGCACGCGCAGTCCATGCATCGGCATGCCGAATACCGACAGCTCGATACCCTGGTTCTTTTGCGAGCCGAATACGCCGAACACGCGGTCCTGTACGTTGCCCAGCGGCTGCGATGTGGTGAAGAAGGCGACGCTGCCGCCCAGCTTGCCGCCGTCGTACTTGACACCGACTTCCTTCTGGCGCGAGACGTAGGGCTCGAAGATCTGGCCCTGGTTGACGATCTCGGTGCCGGCCGCCGTCGGGCCCTGCTGCAACGCTTCGGCGTAGTTGGCGTACACCGAGACGCTCTTGAGCGGACGGTAGACGATCCCGACCACCGGCGTGTTGGCGCTGCGGTCGTAGCGGGTCTGTGCAGCACCGCTGTTGTAGTCGTAGCTGACATTCTTGAGCATCTGGTGGCGCAGGCCGACGGTCAGGCGCACCGAGTCGTCCAGCATCGCCAGGGTGTCGGCCAGCGCATAGCTGCCCAGGATTACCTTGTTGGTCAGCAGCGGGTTGTCCATCGCACCGCCGGTGTAGAAGGTGGCCGGCGGCGCGGCGGCGTCCAGCGGGCGGTACAGGTTCGACGCGAAGCCGCTGAAGTCCGACAGCGCGTAGGCGTTCTTCGAGCGGCCCTCGAAGGTCGACGCGGTGGCGCTGATGGTGTGCTTGACGGCGCCGGTGCGCAGCTCGCCGCGCACGCCGATCTCGCCGGTGCGGTCGATGTCGTCGCGCACGTTGTCGAAGCGGTAGGCGGCGGTGCCGCCGGCCGTGTCGGTCGTCGTGGGCGAGGCCAGCGAATTGAATTCGTGACCGCTGCGCATGCCGAACGCGGCCCAGCCGACCACGTTCGGGGCCAGGTCGATTTCGCCGCGCACGGTGCCGAAGGTGTCGCGTTCCTGCGAGCGCGTCCAGGGCTGGCCGAAGTTCTTGTCGGCGTCCGGGGCGGCCGGGATCGGCAGGTTTGCGCCCGCGCTCACGCTCGGACGCGGGTCGGTCAGCTGGTGGTCCTGGTGGCCGACGTCGGCCGACAGGCGGTAATTGTCGCCGCGGTAGTCCATGCCGACCGAGAACACGGTCAGCTGGCGCTTCTCGCGGTCGACCGCGGTGTCGCCGTCGCGCCGCACGGCGTTGATGCGCACGCCCAGGCGCTCGCCTTCGCCCAGGCGGCGCGCGACGTCGGCGGCCACGTAACCCTGGCCGCCCGAGTCGACGCCAACCGTGATCTCGTTGAGCGGCGCGTTGGGCGCGCGCTTCGGGACCAGGTTGACCGAGCCGCCGATGTTGCCGCCGCCCGGCGCGGCGCCGTTCACGAAGCTGTTCGCGCCGCGCAGCACTTCGACGCGCTCGAGCAGCTCGGAGGCGACGAACTGGCGCGGCAGCAGGCCGTACAGGCCGTTGTAGGCGATGTCGTCCGAGTTCACCGGGAAGCCGCGGATGACGTACAGTTCCTGGAAGTTGCCGAAGCCGCGCGCGACGCGCACCGAGGGGTCGTTGGCCAGCACGTCGGCCACGCCCTTGGCCTGCTGCGCCTGGATCAGCGACATCGTGTAGTTGGTGCTGTTGAAGGGCGAATCCATGATGTCGACGTTGCCCAGCAGCCCCAGGCGGCCGCCGCGCGCGACCTGGCCGCCGGCGTAGGCCGAGGGCAGCCCCTGGGCCGAGGCGTCGGCCGACGCGCTGACCACGACGGTCGGCACCGGCGCCTGCGCGCCTGCATCATCGCCGGTCTGCGCGGCGCTTTGCGCGCCGGTCTGCGCATGGGCCGCGCCGGCCGCCAGCAGCAGGGCGGCGACGGCGATCGGGGTCAGCGCGGTGCGGGGATGGACAATGTTCTTCATGGATTTCTTCTTCGTATTGATGAGAATAATTCTCATTATAGCGACCCCGCTTGCATTCGTAAATGAGAACTATTAACATCTGACCTCGACCGCCACGCGGCCCCACGCAGTCCCCTCATTCTCTGACGATGTCTCCCGCCAATCTTCGCCGCTGGTCCTGGATCCACAAGTGGAGCAGCCTGGTTTGCACCGCCTTCATGCTGCTGCTGTGCCTGACCGGCCTGCCGCTGATCTATCACGAGGAGCTGGCCGAACTGAGCGGCGCCGAGATCGAAGCGCCGGCCTTGCCCGTTGCACTGTCCGGCAAGCCGCCGCATGCCAGCCTCGACCAGGTCATCGCCGCCGGCAAGGCGCGCTATCCGGGCAAGGTCATGATGTTCATGTCGCAGGAGCCCGAAGACCCCGACATGTGGTTCCTGACCATGGGCGACCGTATCGACGACCCGCATTTCGTCTCGATCGGCATCGACGCGCGCACCGCGAAGTTCGTCGGCGAGCCGCCGATCGAAGGCGGCGGCGTGCTGCAGTTCCTGTATCACCTGCACGTCGACCTGTTCGCCGGGCAGTGGGGCAAGCTGTTCCTGGGCGCGATGGGGCTGCTGCTGTTAACCGCCATCGTCTCCGGCGTGGTGCTCTACGCGCCCTTCATGCGCAAGCTCGACTTCGGCACCGTGCGCCATGGCCGCACCGCGCGCCTGAAGTGGCTCGACCTGCACAACCTGCTCGGCATCGTCACGCTGGCGTGGGCGCTGGTGGTCGGCGCCACCGGCGTGATGAACACGCTGGCCGACGTGCTGCTGCAGGTCTGGCAGTCGACCGAGGTGGCGGCGATGGTCAAGTCGCATGCCGGCTTGCCGCCGCTCGACCCGAAGGCGCCGATGGCGTCGATGGAGGCCAGCGTGGCCAATGCGCGCGCGGCCCAGCCGGGGATGCAGGTCGCCTTCATCGCCTTCCCGGGCACCGGTTTCGCCAGCCCGCACCATTACGGCGTCTACATGCGCGGCGACCGCGCGCTGACCGCACGCCTGGTCAAGCCGGTGCTGGTCGATGCGCGAACCAGCCAGGTGGCCGACCAGCGCTCGCTGCCCTGGTACCTGACCGTGCTGCTGCTGTCGCAGCCGCTGCACTTCGGCGACTACGGCGGCGCGCCGCTCAAGCTGGTGTGGGCGCTGCTCGACGTCGCCACCATCGTGGTGCTGGGCAGCGGCTTGTACCTGTGGATCCGGCGCGGGCGTGCGGCGCAGGCCAGGGCGCCTGCACCGGCGCGCGCGCAGGCGCCCGTGCGCGAGGGCAGCGCCGAGGGCAGCCGATGAGCGCCTCGCGCAGGCTGTGGGGCATGCCGGTCCTGCTCGGCGTGCTGAGTGTGTTCGGGCTCGGCGCGGGCCTGCTCGGGGATGGCGTGTGGGACTGGGTCGCCGCCCTGGCGCTGGCGACGCCGCTGGCGGTGGCTTGCCGCCACGTGCTCAAGCCGCCCGCGTCGCCGCACCGCTAGCCCTGCACCATGCGCCGGCATCATGCGCCGGAGGCACTTAATTCTCGGTTAAGCATTGCACCTGCAATACGGCGTATAACTCTGCTTGACACAACAACAAGCGGGGAGTCGTGCGGTGAAAAACTGGGTGCGCAACAACAAAGGCTTCCTGGCCTTCCTCGTGATGTTCGGCGTGTTCCGCACCGCGGTCGCGGACTGGAACCCGATCCCCTCGGCCTCGATGCATCCCAACCTGCTCGAGGGCGACGTGGTGCTGGTCAACCGCATGGCGTTCGACCTGAAGGTGCCGCTGACCGACGTCGTCGTGGCCCACATGGGCGAGCCGGCGCGCGGCGACATCGTCACCTTCCACTCGCCGAAGGACGGCATGCTGCTGATCAAGCGCCTGGTCGCGCTGCCCGGCGACACCGTCGAGATGCGCAACGAGCGCCTCTACATCAACGGCCGCGGCGCCAATTACCGCGTGGTCGAGGAGTCGCTCGATTCGGTCGGCGGCTCGGCGCTGCGCGCGGTGCAGCTCGACGAGTCGATCAACGGCCGCCCGCGCCACATCCAGCTGCTGCCGGAGGTGAACGCGGCGCGCAACTTCGGCCCGGTCACGGTGCCGTCCGGCCAGTACCTGATGCTGGGCGATAACCGCGACAACAGCGCCGACTCGCGCTACATCGGCCTGGTGCCGCGCAAGAACCTGATCGGCCGCGCCGAACGCGTGCTGGTCTCCGCCGACTACCAGGGCAACTGGATGCCGCGCACCGAGCGCTTCGGCATGTCGCTTTACCGGGCCGACTGAGCGCCCGACCGATCATCGACCGTTCGCCGCACCCGCGCGCACGTCAGGCACGCGCGCGCGGGCAGGCGGACCCCTGGGGTGATCGCAGCGCCGCTGCGCTGTCAAGCCGACAATCCCGTACAATCGCGCCTTTCGGATTCTGAAAGGCGACCTCCATGCAGCGACTGCTGACGGTGATCCTGGCCTGTCTCGGTATGGTCGGGGCGCTGGCGATCGACACTTATCTTCCCTCGATGCCGGCGATCGGGCGCGCGTTCGCGGTCGGCCCGGTCGCGGTCCAGCAGACCTTGAGCGTGTTCCTGTTCATGTTCGCGTTCATGATGCTGTTCTACGGGACCCTGTCGGACTCGTTCGGGCGCCGCCCGGTGATCCTGGTCGCGCTCGTGGTCTACACCGCGGCGTCCGCCGGCGCGGCCTGCGCGCCGACCTTCGGCTGGCTGCTGCTGTGCCGCGCGCTGCAGGGCATGTCGGCCGGCGCCGGCTCGGTGATCGGCCAGGCCATTGTGCAGGACCGCTTCACCGGGGCCGACGCCCAGCGCATCATGTCGCACGTGATGATGGTCTTCGGCCTGGCGCCGGCGGTGGCGCCGATCCTGGGCGGCTGGCTGTTCGTCAGCTTCGGCTGGCGCGCGACCTTCGTGTTCCTGGCGATCTTCGGCGCGCTGATGCTGGTCACCTGCCTGCGCCTGCTGCCGGAGAGCCTGCCTGTAGACAAGCGCCACGCCTTCCACCCCGGCTCGATCGCGCGCAACTACGTCAAGGTGCTCGGCCATCCGCAGTTCCTGCTGCTGTCGCTGTCGGTCGGCCTGGCCTTCGGCGGGCTTTCGCTGTACATCGGCTCGGCGGCCAACTTCATCATGGACATCCTGCACCTGCCCGAGACCGCGTTCGCCTGGATGTTCATTCCGCTGATCTCGGGCATGGTGATCGGCTCGGCCTGGGGCGGCAAGCGCGCCACGAAGATGCCGGCGGCGACCTTGCGCGCGATCGGCTTCGGCACCATGCTGCTGGCCTGCGTGCTGAACGTCGGCTATACCGCCTGGGCGGGCAGCGACGTCACGGTGCCGTGGGCGGTGCTGCCGCTGATGGTCTACACCTTCGGCCTGGCGGTGGCGATGCCGGCGATCCAGGTCGGCGCGCTCGGCCTGTTCCCGGAGAACCGCGGCCTGGCCTCGTCGATGCTGTCCTTCATCCAGATGATGTCGTTCGCGCTGGTCTCGGGCCTGGTCGCGCCGCTGCTGTTCGGCAGCGCCTTCAAGATCGCCTGCGGCGTGGCGATCGGCCTGGCGGCAAGCTTCGCGGCATGCCGGCTGGGCTACGCGCTGGCGCGGGGCAGGGCGGTGGCGTGAGCCTGCGCGCCCGCGCCACGCTGACCGGCCTGTCGGCCGTGCTGCTGTGGAGTTCGGTCGTCGGCCTGCTGCGCAGCGTGAGCCAGGCGCTCGGACCGACCGGGGGCGCAGCGGCGATGTACACGCTGGCCGCGCTCCTGCTCCTGGCCACGGTCGGCCTGGGCAAGGTGCGCGATTTCCCGCGCGCCTATCTGGTGTGGGGCAGCGTGCTGTTCGTGAGCTACGAAATCTGCCTGTCGCTGTCGATCGGCCATGCGCACACGAACCGCCAGGCGATCGAAGTCGGCATGGTGAACTATTTGTGGCCCGCGCTGACGATGCTGTTCGCGATCCTGTTCAACGGCCAGAAGGCCAGTTGGCTGATCGCGCCGGGCGTCGCGCTGGCGCTGGCAGGCGTGTGCCGGGTCCTGGGCGGGGAGCACGGGTTCGATGGCGCGGCGATGGCGGCGAACGTGCGCGACAACCCTCACAGTTACGGCCTGGCGCTGGCCGGGGCCCTGATCTGGGCCGGCTATTGCACCATCACCCCACGCATCGCCGGCGGCAAGAACGGCGTCACGCTGTTCTTCATGCTCACCGCCGCAGCGCTCTGGATCAAGTACCTTGCCCAGGGCGGCAGCACGCTGCACGTGGACCTGCATGCGCTGCTCTGCCTGGTGCTGGCCGCAGGCGCCATGGGTTTCGGCTACGCGGCCTGGAACGTCGGCATCCTGCGCGGGAACGTCACGCTGCTGGCCGGGGCGTCGTACTTCATCCCGGTACTGTCGTCGGCGCTGGCGTCGCAGGTCTTGCACGCGGGCCTGCCGCGCGCGTTCTGGCAGGGCGCGGCGATGGTGTGCGCAGGATCGGTCCTGTGCTGGCTGGCGACGCGCGCCGGGCGCTAGCGCGCGGGCGTATCAGCGGCGAATCTGCTTCATCGCCTTCTCGACCTCGCGCTTGGCGTCGCGGTCGCGTTCAGTGTCGCGCTTGTCGTGCTGCTTCTTGCCCTTGGCCAGGCCGACTTCGCATTTCACGCGGCCGCCCTTGAAGTGCAGGTTGAGCGGCACCAGCGTGTAGCCGGAGCGCTCGACCTTGCCGACCAGCTTGTCGATTTCCGCCTTGTGCAGCAGCAGCTTGCGGGTACGCAGGGCTTCCGGATGACTCCATCCCGAGACCGTGCTCAATGGGCTGATGTGCGCGCCGAACAGATACAGTTCGCCATTGCGGACGACGACATAGGCCTCCTTGATCTGGACCCGTCCATCCCGGATTGCCTTGACTTCCCAGCCCTCCAGCACCAGGCCGGCCTCATAGCGGTCCTCGATGAAATAGTCGAAAAAGGCTTTCTTATTATCAATAATGCTCATGAAATAGCGAAAATACGCGCGTCGGTTAAACTATAGGGTATCCGACATCATAACAAACGGCTGACACATGGCAGTAGTGCACAAATCAGTTTTCTTGGGCTACAGCGCCGAGCAAATGTTCGACCTCGTCGCAAAAGTCGAAGACTATCCAAAATTCCTGCCCTGGTGCAGCGGCGTGAAACTGGTCGAAAGGAGCGACGACAAACTCGTCGCGGCGTTGCAGATCAACTTTCATGGGGTCAAGCAGAGCTTCACCACGTCGAATCACAACCAGCGTCCGACCCAGATGAAGATGCACCTGGTCGACGGTCCTTTCAAGATGCTCGAGGCGGTCTGGAGTTTCAAGGCGCTGCGCGCCGACGCCTGCAAGATCGACTTCGACATGCAATACGAATTCTCGAACATCATTCTCGAGCAGATCGTCGGACCGGTGTTCGGCATGATCGCCAACACGATGGTCGATTCCTTTTGCAAGCGCGCCGAGGCGGTGTATGGTTGAGCCAGTGGCTGACTCAGTGGCTGACTTCGGCGCTGAAGTGCAGGTCTACGTGCTGTACGCGACGCCGCAACGCGAATTCCTGCATCCGATGCGCGTCGAGCCGGGCACGACCATCGGCCAGGCGATCGAGCGCAGCGGCGTGCTGCAAAGCTTCCCCGAGATCAACCTGGTGACGCAGCCGGTCGGCATCTACGGCAAGAAGAAGACGCTCGATACGGTGTTACGCGAGCGCGACCGCATCGAAATCTACCGGCCGCTCGTGGCCGATCCGAAGGATTCGCGGCGCAAGCGCGCGGCTAAGCTCGGGCGTACTTGACGTCCGGCCGGCCAGTCGACGCAAGCTGCGTCGCAGCAAGTCCGGCAGCGCCGCTCGCGGACGCCGCCCCGGCCCCGCATCGATGGCGCCGCGGCATCATCGGCACTGCGCCAGCGACTCGCGCGTGCGCGCAAGCCGGCGCGCCCGTTCCTCGTCCGACATATAGCTGCGCTCGCCGTCGGCGCTCATCTGGCTGATGCGCACGCCCGAGGCCAGCTGTGCTTCCGCCTGGCGTGTATCGGCGCACATCTGTTGCAGGTCGGCCTTGTGCGCGGCCTCGGCCTGCGCCTTTTTCTCGTCTTCCTGGCGCTGGCTCTGGCGCTTGCGATAGTCGGCTTCGCGGTCGGCCAGGCCCGGTTGCTTGGGTGCATCAAGCGGGGCAGGGGACGCGACGGCAAGCGCCAGCGCATTGTCGTCGGCGCCAGGGCGGCGCGGCGTCTTCAGGATGCGATTGGCCGGCGTGCCCGGAGGCGGCGGGCGGTCGGAAAACACCCGGCTGCCCTTGTCGTCGATCCAGGAATACTGCGCGTGGGCGAACTGCGGCGCGAACTGCGCCAGCAGCATCAGCGCGCCGGCGCAGGCCAGGCGCAGCGCGCGCCGGTTCATGGGGGATGCGGTGATCACGATTTCCTTAATTGTTTCCACAGAATAATGTCCTGATTTCGCCACGATTCGGTTCGGCTGTCAATCGAGGGCCGGCGATGCCCGGGCCATTTTTGGCGGTCGATAGGACGATTGCCAAGACTTTCTGTATAATTCGCTTTTGCGCCTATAGGAAATAAACTATGCGTCTCCTCCAGAAAGCACTCACGTTCGATGACGTGCTGCTCGTCCCGGCCTATTCCAACATCCTCCCGGCCAATACCTCGCTGCGCACCAAGCTGACCCGCAACATCTCGCTGAACATCCCGGTGATCTCGGCCGCGATGGACACCGTGACCGAAGCCCAGCTCGCGATCGCGATGGCCCAGGAAGGCGGCATCGGCATCATCCACAAGAACCTGCGTCCTGCCGACCAGGCTCGCGAAGTGGCGCGCGTCAAGCGCTATGAAGCCGGCGTGCTGAGGGACCCGATCACGATCGGGCCGGACGTGAAGATCCGCGAAGTCCTGGCGCTGGCGCAGCAGCACGGCATCAGCGGCTTCCCGGTGGTCGAAGGCAAGCAGGTGGTCGGCATCATCACCAACCGCGACCTGCGTTTCGAGGAAGACCTGGAGGCGGAAGCGCGCGCCAAGATGACCCCGCGCGAAAAGCTGGTGACCGTGAGCGAAGACGCCGGCACCGAGGAAGCCAAGCGCCTGATGAACAAGCACCGCCTGGAGCGTGTGCTGGTCGTCAACGACGAGTTCGAGCTGCGCGGCCTGATCACGGTCAAGGACATCTTGAAGTCGCACGAGCACCCGAACGCGTCCAAGGATGCGCAGGGCAAGCTGCTGGTCGGCGCCGCCGTCGGCGTGGGCGACAAGGACAAGGAACGCGTGGAGCTGCTGGTCAAGGCCGGCGTGGACGTGCTGGTGGTCGACACCGCCCACGGCCACTCGCAAGGCATCCTGGACCGCGTGAAATGGATCAAGGACACCTATCCGCAAGTTGACGTCATCGGCGGCAACATCGCCACCGCGGCCGCCGCGCGCGCGCTGGTCGAAGCCGGCGCCGACGCGGTCAAGGTCGGCATCGGCCCGGGTTCGATCTGCACCACCCGCATCGTGGCCGGCGTGGGCGTGCCGCAAGTCACCGCGATCTCGAACGTGGCCGAGGCGCTGGCCGGCACCGGCGTGCCGTGCATCGCCGACGGCGGCATCCGCTTCTCGGGCGACATCTCCAAGGCGCTGGCTGCCGGCGCCCACACCGTCATGATGGGCTCGATGTTCGCCGGCACCGAAGAAGCGCCGGGCGAAGTCATCCTGTACCAGGGCCGTTCGTACAAATCCTACCGCGGCATGGGTTCGCTGGGCGCGATGGCCGAAGGTTCGGCCGACCGCTACTTCCAGGAATCGCAGTCGAAGGCCGAGAAGTTCGTGCCTGAAGGTATCGAAGGCCGCGTCGCCTACAAGGGCAGCGTGCTGGCGATCATCTATCAGCTGGTCGGCGGCGTGCGCCAGTCGATGGGCTACTGCGGCTGCGCGAGCATCGAAGAACTGCGTGAGAAAGCCGAATTCGTCGAGATCACGTCGGCCGGCATGCGCGAATCGCACGTGCACGACGTGCAGATCACCAAAGAAGCGCCGAACTACCGCACCGAGTAAAAATCCCAAACGCGGCCCGACTGGAAACGACGGCCGCGTTTTCGTATTTGCCATCAGAAGACTACATGCACTCCAAGATCCTCATCCTCGACTTCGGTTCCCAGGTCACCCAACTGATCGCCCGCCGCGTGCGCGACGCCGGCGTGTTCTCTGAAGTCTTCCCCTACGACATCGGCGACGAGTTCGTGCGCAACTACGGCGCGTCCGGCGTGATCCTGTCCGGCAGCCACAATTCGACGCTGGAAGGCGACTCGCCGCGCGCGCCGCAAGCCGTGTTCGAGCTCGGCGTGCCGGTGCTCGGCATCTGCTACGGCATGCAGACCATGGCGGCCCAGCTGGGCGGCAAGGTCGAGAACGGTAAAGTACGCGAATTCGGCTACGCCGAGGTGCGCGCGCGCGGCCACACCAGACTGCTCAACGGCGTCAACGACTTCGTCACCGACGAAGGCCACGGCATGCTGAAAGTCTGGATGAGCCACGGCGACAAGGTGCTGGAAATGCCGGAAGGCTTCAAGCTGATGGGTTCGACCCCGTCCTGCCCGATCGCCGCGATGGCCGACGAGGAGCGCCGCTTCTACGCGCTGCAGTTCCACCCGGAAGTCACGCACACGACTCAGGGGGAAGCCATCATCGGCCGCTTCGTGCACGAGATCTGCGGCTGCAAGAGCGACTGGAACATGCCGGATTACATCTCCGAGGCGGTCGAGAAGATCCGCGCCCAGGTCGGCACCGACGAGGTCATCCTCGGCCTGTCCGGCGGCGTCGACTCGAGCGTGGCTGCCGCGCTGATCCACCGCGCCATCGGCGACCAGCTGACCTGCGTGTTCGTCGACCACGGCTTGCTGCGCAAGGACGAAGGCAAGATGGTGATGGACATGTTCTCCAAGAACCTCGGCGTGAAGGTGCTGCGCATCGACGCGTCCGACCAGTTCATGGGCCACCTGGCCGGGGTGATCGACCCGGAGCAGAAGCGCAAGATCATCGGCCGCGAGTTCGTTGAAGTGTTCCAGGCCGAGTCCCAAAAGCTCACCAGCGCGAAGTGGCTGGCCCAGGGCACGATCTATCCGGACGTGATCGAATCGGCCGGCAAGGGCAAGAAGGGCCAGACCATCAAGAGCCACCACAACGTGGGCGGTCTGCCGGAAACCCTGAACCTGAAGCTGCTGGAGCCGCTGCGCGAACTGTTCAAGGACGAGGTGCGCAAGCTCGGCGTGGCCCTCGGCCTGCCGCACGACATGGTGTACCGTCACCCGTTCCCGGGTCCGGGCCTGGGCGTGCGCATCCTTGGCGAAGTCAAGCGCGAATACGCCGACCTGCTGCGCGAGGCGGATGCGATCTTCATCGAAGAACTGCGTAGTACGCCGTTCGTCGCGCCGATGGTGCCGGGTATCGATGCGGGCAAGGCCCCGACCAACTGGTATGAGGCGACCTCGCAGGCCTTCGCCGTGTTCCTGCCGGTGAAATCGGTGGGCGTGATGGGCGACGGCCGCACCTACGAATACGTGGTCGCGCTGCGCGCTGTGCAGACGCTGGACTTCATGACGGCGCACTGGGCGCACCTGCCGCACGATCTGCTCGGACGCGTGTCGAACCGGATCATCAACGAAGTGCGCGGGTTGAATCGCGTTGTTTATGATATTTCGGGGAAACCGCCGGCGACGATTGAGTGGGAGTAGGATTTCCTTTTGGAGATTCATGTCCTGTAATTGGAAAAGGCTCGCTTCGGCGAGCCTTCTAAAACTAAGCGATCCAACGAGGGTAGCCTCAAGGCCGCTCAAGCTTGGCATTCGATCCGATCGATGCTGGTCAGTCGCTATTGAAGCTCACGTTCCAGGCCAGCTTGCCTGCGCAAACTCTGGCATGGCGGTAACGGGCTTTGCGGTGGCCTGTAGTTGCGGGATGGCATCAACTCGCACGCTCACCTCAAGTATTCAGAGATCGGGGTTCCGCACTGGTGTTCGTAACTGAGTTCCGCAGCCTATGAGGATAGGGGAAGTCCATTGCGGCTTCCAAGGGACTAGCAAACTCATGGTGATTCAGTGCGCACGCCGTGCTTAGCCATCTGGCTGTCGCGCACCCTAATCATTTCCGGCTGTACGTCAACTGCATATCGTGTGGACCGCGTCGGAGGATCGCTGGCGCGACCGCGCAAGGGCGGTCCTTTACGATGTTTTCTTCACGAAGCCTTCGCCCCTCGACATTATTCTGGCTGCGGTTAAAGGGTAAGCGTATTGCGCATGCGGCAAGCCCATCAGCGTGGCGACCAATCACGCCGATTGGGTTGGGACGCGGGGCTAGCGGACCAGCGGAACGGCGAGGCAGACAAGCGTGCGCGCTTTGACGATCAGGCCGGGTTTTTGACGAAGGGGCGGCAATCGATCGGGATGTCGATCAGGAACGTGGTGCCGGTCTGTTCCGAGCTGTCGACCGCGATGCTTCCCCCATGGCTTTCCGTGGCGCGCTTTACGAAGGGAAGGCCCAGGCCCCAGCCCGGCGCGGTCGCGCACGCGCCGCGCGACCCGTATTCAAAGATCTCGTTTTGCCTTTCCTTGGGAATCGCCTGCCCATCGTTGTGGACCGACAGCATCATGCGCCCTCGCACCTGGCTCGTCGCCAACCCGATCTTGCGGCCCGCCCCATGCGTCAGCGCGTTGTTGATCAGATTTTCCAGCGCGCGCCGAAGGGTGTTTCGGCACCACCACCCGCGCGTCGAATCCGCCATCACCGAAAATTCGACCTCGTGGGGCCGGGCGTAAGCTTTAGACACATCCGTAAGCAACTCGGCGATGTCGAACTCGGAAAGCTGCAAAGGCAACTGGTCGCTTGCTTTGGAAGTCAACGCGTCCAAGAGTTCGGACATCATGTCCTCGAGCCTGCGCGCGTTGGCTTCGACCTTTTCAGCAAACTGCTTGTTGGCCGGTAGATCGTTGGACAGCCCGATCAACTGGGCCCCGCTCAATATTACGGCCAAGGGCGTGCGCATGTCATGCGAAAGCGCGCCGGCCAGTTTGCGGCGCAAGTCGTCCTGGATGGAGGCGAATTCGCGGATCGCCTCGCGCACCGCGGCGTCGATAGAGTGCTCGATGATCGCCCATTCCTTCGCGCTCAAATCCAACCGCTCCGACGCTTCGGCAGTGATCGCCTCGCGCAGAATCTGGTATTCATGAACCACTTGGTCCGGGCCGTAAGAGGTCATCCGCGCCCGCTCGCCGCCATGGACGGCCGCGGCGTTATTGGAGCTGGTGGCGTTTCTTCGGGGATGCCCGGGGCTGAGCGCTTCGCCAATGTTGTCGAAGAACGCGGGAAGGGTGTTGGTCAGTATCGGACGAAGCAAAGTAGCGGCGCCTTGGACGCGCGCGCGGACTTCCCGCTCCCACCGCTCCATCACGGGTTCTCTGAGCGCAAGGAATTGCCGAGCTCGCGGAGTGATCCCATGCTCTTCGGGATTTTGGTCAGTGGCCAGCATCATGTGGTTTGATCTCATCATTATGCCTAGTCTACTTGCTGATGAGCATTAGCGTAGGGTCTGAAATGAATGGTTGCAATTATTCATCCATTTGATATCGGGATGCCGTGCTCCAGCATGTCGATCGTAAAGCTGATTATGATAAGTGGATATCAGCCTCACATTCATTAAATTTTGGCGGCTCGCTGCGTGAACAAAACCCGAAACTGAGGCCCCGCGTAGGGGCGAGAGCCAGGCGTTTCCCTCTCTGATCTGATCAAAAAGTCGGTATGCGCGCCAACCGCAGCCACGGCGTAAGGAGCGTTATCTGCTCAGATTTTCAATTCAGACAAGGCATATCCGTAACATCACGTATGTGCTTTCCGTGAGGAAATGAAAGTTTTTGCGTTTGGGTGTATGCTACAGCCATAACTCGTGCGCGTCTGCCAGCGTCATTTTAGGAGACTCTCACAATGGAACGACTTTGCGCCGCCTGTCGCGTGCTGATCGTCGACGACAACGTCGACGCGGCGGACTTGGTCGCCGAGTTGATGGCGTTTCAAGGCTATGAGGTCGCCGTGGCCCATGGCGGCGAGGAGGTCGTCAAGACGGCCCAAACCTTTGAACACCAGCTTATTTTTCTCGACTTGGGTATCCGGGCATGGACGGATATCAAGTCGCCTCGGCGTTGCGCCCGGCAGAGTGGTTCCCGGCGACGCGAATCGTCGCGCTGACGGCTTGGGGCGATCAATCCTCACGCGAGCGGACGGCGGCTTGCGGCTTCGACGCGCATTTGGTCAAGCCCGCGCGCTTCGAGAATCTGATCGCTCAGGCGCAGTTGAGCTGACTGAACCGTGTTCGACGATCCTGTCTTGGCATTTCGCTCGCCAGATGGCGGGAAGCCTGTTTGGCGCCGATCGAAGAGCGCCTTGTGCGCGGCAGCCTGGCAGCGATTCCACTGCGGGTTTTGCCGTTGCCGTGGCGCTTTGATAGGGGATTGCAGTTTCTAATTCAACCAATGCGCGAGCGAGCTTGATTCGAGGCTTCGTTGCGCATTTGAATCCAGGCATGGATGGACAGGCCTGGGCATGTATTCTTGCCGACGGCGAAATTCGAAGCGAGAGTACATGTGCTCGCCGACAGCGAGCGGTCGTACCGGATCCTCGACCAACAGCGGTCGCGGCGGTTGCAGTCCTGGCCGAATTCAATGGCGCGGCCAAAGATGTCGCGAATACCTGCTTCGCGCTTGACTGTCGCGCCGGTTTTGCCTGTGCTGTCGATCGGACCCAGGCCCTCGGTACCGTTCATCGTGGAGTGTCGAATCCAAACTCGCGCGGCGCGGCGATACCGTCGATCACGTCGTGCGGGCGTCACCTCCAACCCAGCTGTAGGTCTTCATAGGGCCGCGCACCAGGCCGCCCAGCAGCTCGTATCGGTCTCGATCTCCAACGACATCCAGCGCGGCGGGCTACGGTGAGCGGAAAGGCGAGTGATCTTCACAGGCCAGCTGTACACCCGGCTTTAGGCGACGGCGCGCCAAGGGATCCATTCTACTGCCCCGCAAGCGCAAGCGCAGCTGCACTTGCCGTGCTAGATGGACTTTTTGCAATGTTGAGGTCATCCGTGCTCCGGTATGCTGTTCCTGCGATTAACGGCAGGAGAGCGGTTTGTACACCGGATTCATGTTTGCGACTGGCATCGAGAACAGCATTCCAACCATCGGTGACGGGAAAATCCGCGTCGATGAGATGGAGAAATGCGGTCACTACAAACATTGGCGGAAAGATTTCGATCTCGTGCAAGAGCTTGGCATCCGGGTATTGCGCTATGGACCACCTCTGCACCTGACTTGGCGTGGACCGAATCAATACGACTGGACGTTCGCCGACGAGACCCTCGGCGATCTGCGTCGGCGAAACATGGTCGTCATCGTCGATCTATGCCATTTCGGCGTACCCGACTGGATCGGCAACTTTCAGAACCCCGATTTTCCGGCGCTGTTTGCAGGCTATGCAAGGGCGTTTGCCAAGCGTTTTCCCTGGGTCCAGCTCTACACGCCGGTCAACGAAATGTCGATTTGTGCGATCTTTTCGGCCTTGTACGGCTGGTGGAACGAGCAGATGACCACTGATCGGACGTTCGTGACAGCGCTTAAGTACATCGTCAAGGCAAACATTGTGGCGATGCGTGAGATCCTGGCGGTTCGTCCTGACGCCCTGTTCGTGCAAAGCGAATCGAGCGAGTATTTTCACGCCGAGAGCCCTGAAGCGATCGGTATGGCCGAAACCAAGAACGCCACGCGTTTTCTTTCGCTCGACCTCAACTATGGGCGTCGGGTCGATTCCCAGATGTACGAGTATCTGATGGACAACGGGATGACGCGCGAGGAATACCATTTTTTCCTCGACAATAATCTCAAACATCATTGCATCATGGGCAATGATTACTACCAAACCAATGAACATCATGTGAGCGTGGACGGTGGCACATCGGCCTCTGGAGAAATATTCGGCTACGCTACCATCACCCAGCAGTACTTTGACCGCTATCGGCTGCCTGTAATGCATACGGAAACCAACCTCGCTCAGGGACCAACGGGTGACGAAGCGGTGCGCTGGCTACGCAAGGAATGGGCGAACGTACTCAGTATCCGTAACAGTGGCGTACCGGTGATTGGTTTCACATGGTATTCGCTGACGGATCAAGTCGATTGGGACACGGCCCTGCGCGAAAACAATGGCAGGGTCAACCCCCTCGGCTTGGTCGACCTGGACCGTAATATCCGTCCCGTCGGCCTGGCTTACCGCGACTTGATCCGGGCCTGGGGCAAGGTGCTGCCGACCCAGAGCGCATGCCTTCAAGTGCCAGTCGCGCTGCCGGACGACTACCCATGCACCGTGCCCATGGTGGCACCGACCGCAACCGATGGTGGCAGCGAAGCCGCTGCTGCTGCCGCCCCCCAGAATACGGAGTAAGTCCCATGACCTTGGAAAACAAAGTGGCAATCGTCACCGGCGCTGCGGGCGGTATCGGCATTTCCATTGTCCGGCGGCGGCAAGCCTGAAACTGCGGAGGAGGGGGCCCCGGACGGTGTTGCGACCAGCCGCTGCGACGTCGCTGAGGGCCCGGATCGAGGTGATCGACCGGGGTGACGTCGGCGGGCCCGAGATATTGCGGACGCAGGTCCGTTCCCGGTATCGGAGCCGTCACGTGTCGTTCAGGGCACTTCGCTGCTGGTTGATGGTGGCAGGTTGGCGCGTCTGAATTCCCGGCGGCGGGCTTTCAGCGCAGCCAGGGCGGTCGGGCAGAAAGGGGCGCGTCACTGATCGGTTTGCAGGGGACTGTGATACCGTTTGGCCATCCCCTCGAGGTTTCATACGCAGGCCGGCCAGGAATGACGCAGAGTGCAGAGACAAGGACATTTTCCGTTGAGGGGACGAGATTGACTGAGCATTATGATCTGATTGTTATTGGTAGCGGGCCTGGCGGCGCTTCGCTCGCTCACGCGCTGGCGCCCACCGGCAAACGCATCCTGATCCTCGAACGCGGCGACTACCTGCCGCGCGAAGAGGCGAACTGGAGTTCCCAGGCCGTCTTCGTCGAACGCAAATATCAGGTGAACGAGACCTGGACAAACGTGGAAGGCAAGACCTTCAGTCCGCAACTGCATTATTGCGTCGGCGGCAATTCCAAGGTGTACGGTTCGGCGTTGTTGAGGCTGCGCGAACGCGATTTCGAGGAAGTCATCCATGCCGGCGGCGTCTCGCCTGCCTGGCCGCTGAAGTATGCCGATTTCGCGCCGTATTACGATGCGGCCGAGGCACTGTTTCACGTTCATGGCCAGCGCGGCGAGGATCCGCTCGATCCGCCAAGTGCTGTGCCCTATCCCTATGCAGCGGTCAAGCATGAACCGCACGTGGCCGAGTTTTGCGACAAGCTGACCGGCATAGGATTAAAGCCGTTTCATCTGCCGCTGGGAATCCTGCTAGATCAAAAAGAAGATGGTTTCGCGACACCCACCAGTACCTGCATACGGTGTTCCAAATTCGATGGCTTTCCATGTCTTTTGAATGGCAAAGCCGATGCTCAGGTCGTGTGCATCGATCCGATGCTGGCCGACTACAGAAACGTCACGCTGCTGACGAACGCCTATGTGACAAAGCTGGGAACCGATGCGAGCGGACGACGTATCGACGCCGTTCATGTGGAACGCAAGGGACGACAGGAACTGTATAGTGCCGACGTGGTCGTCGTTGCCTGCGGTGCGCTGTCTTCCGCGCTGCTGCTCCTGCGTTCGGCCAGTCCGCAGCATCCGAATGGACTCGCCAACGGCTCCGACCAGGTCGGCCGCAATTACCTGCGCCATGAAATGAGCGCCGTGATGGCCGTGTCGCGCCACCCCAACGACACCGTGTTCCAGAAGACCATGGCGCTGAGCGACTTCTATTTTGGCAGTGACGACTGGGAGTACCCGCTCGGCATGATCCAGATGAATGCGGGTATCGACGCCGACCAGGTCAAGGCCGAAGCGCTGCCGGAGTGGCTGGAGTGGCTGCCCGACATGCCGTTTGGCGAGATCGCGCGCCATTCCATGAATTTCTGGCTGCAAGCCGAAGACCTGCCGCGCCCCGCGAACCGCGTCTACTACCAGGACGGCAAGGTCCATCTTGACTACGTAAAAACCAATCCCGAGGCGCTCGAGCGACTGAAACGCAAGCTCGAGGAAACCCTGTCGGCGATCGGCCAGCCGGCCGTCTTGCTGGAGCGCACGCTGTACCTGAGCAAGGATATCCCGCTGTCCGGCACGGCACACCAGGCCGGGACGTGCCGCTTTGGCAGCGACCCGGCGACGTCGGTCCTGAACCTCGAATGCCGCGCCCACGAGGTCGACAACCTGTATGTGACCGACGCCAGCTTTTTCCCCTCGATTGGCGCCGTGAACCCGACACTGACGATCATTGCCAACGCGCTGCGGGTCGCCGACATCATCCGGGAGCGCTTGTGACGGCGGCGGCTGGGGTCGTACTCGTCGCCCGCCTGATGTTGGTGGCGCTATTTATGCCGTCCAGTGTCATCGACAAGACCTTCGGCTTTGACCATGCGGTGCGGCAGGCGCAGGAAGTCTTCAAGCCTCGGATAGTGGGTGTCGGCGCTATCCTCGCTGGACTGGTCGTCGAACTGGGCTGCTCGCTTGGCGTCCTGACCGGCGTGGCCGACCGTGCCTGTGCATTCGTCATCGCCGGCTTTTGCATGTTGACCGCCATTCTCTACAAGCGCTTCTGGGCGCAGGGCGATTTCTGGGCCGATCCCGACGGCCATGGCCGTACCTTGTTTTGGGACTTCATGAAGAATCTGTCGCTTGCCGGTGCCTTCTTGCTGATCGTGGTCGGCACCGATGGCAGCGGACTGGCGCCGTTTCTCGATTCGCCGCTGGCTTCCAGCCAACCTTACCGGTCACATCCATGAGCAATCAAACTTCCAATCCCGGGCCCAAGCCTTCGGTCACTTATTCGCACCTGTATGTCGATGAACGGGGCGTAAGCCACCAAACGCGCTGTGCGCTGACCAACTACAGCCTGAAGGGCATCGGTGACTCTGCACCTCAGTGGATCAATGCGTTGGCGCGTGGCGAGGCCACTGTCGTCTTTACCGTGCAGCCAGCCGGATGGATCGGCGAGTGGCACGAAAATCCGGCGCCGCAGTGGATCGTCGTGCTGTCCGGTCGCTGGTGGGTCGAGAGTATGGACGGCACGCGTGTCGAACAGGGGCCTGGCGAGTTTTCGTTCGGCGAGGACCAGGGTTGCGTCGACACCGGTGGCAAGAAAGGCCACCGCTCCGGCACTGTCGGCGACGAACCATGTTGCTTGATGACGGTGCAGTGTCATGTGCTTCCCGAGCGTGTGCCATGTCATCTGATCTGAAGTTTGGCGCCATCGCCGGTTTTCGGCTAGTCACCGCGGACCTGATTCGCCTCGCTGCGTTTTACCGCGCGATCGGTTTCGACGTCGGCGAACCCTTGCCGATCTCAACGGCCGAAATGGCGCTGCTGGGCATCGCCGGCACCGGCATGCGCATTGAAATGTCGCTCGGCACCAGCCGCGTCGACCTGGATTGCTACGCCCTGTCCGGACGTCCGTACCCGACTGAGCGGAGCGCGTCAGACCGGATCTTCCAGCATTTCGCACTCGTCACCGACGACGCGCACATGGCGTGGAATCGGGCCCGCGACGCCGGCGCCATGCCGATCAGCCGCGAGCAGCCGGTCGCGCTTCCGCAGTCTTCTGGAGGTGTTACCGCGGTCAAGCTGCGCGACCCTGAAGGTCATCCGCTCGAGTTCACGCAATTTCCGCCTGGCGCCAATCCGGACTGGCGAGGGAGCGGCATCCTGGGAATCGACCATAGCGCCATCGCGGTGGGCGACCTTGCCGCCAGCCGTCGTTTCTATGCGCATCACGGCATGGTCGAAGGCGAGCCGATGCTCAACCAGGGCCCAGCCCAGGTAGCGCTCGATGGCATCGACGGTGTCGTGGTCGACATCGTGCCGATGCAGCCGGCGACAGCGCCACCGCATATCGAACTGCTGGGATATCGCGACCGCGTCAGCGATACCGGGCAATTGGCGGTCAATGACATTGCCGCCACCCGCATCGTCTGGCGCTCGGCGCATGACGCGCTGATGCGCGACCCGGACGGCCACTTTCACCAGTTCAGCCGAGCAGATCGATTGCAAACAGAAACTCTTTCGCGGTAATGAACAAGCGGCGTCCGTCCTCTCCACCGAACGTGCAGTTCGCCACTGCCGTCGGGGTCGGAATATAGCCCAGTTTGACGCGATCGGACGACCAGATGTGGATGCCGTCACTGGCGCTGGTCCAGACCCAGCCCCGCCTGTCGACCGCAAAACCGTCGGGCGCGCCGTGGTCGGTGTGACAGAAGAAGCGTCGGTTGGAGAGCGCGCCGTCCTGCGCGACATCGAAGGCGACAATCTCGTGCTTGGCGCCGGCGCGCTGACCCGGCACATCGCCCAGCGAAAGCGACGTGTCGGAAACATAGAGGGTTGCGCCATCGTCGGAAAACGCGATGCCGTTCGGTTGCTCGAAGTCAGCCATGCGTCGCAGGTCGCCGCTCTGCGGAGCGAAGCGGTAGACGCTGCAATGGTCGAGTTCCGGTTCGGCCAGCGCCCCCTGGTTCGGCATGAGGATGCCGAACATGGGGTCGGTAAACCAGATCGCGCCGTCGGGCGCTACCGCCAGGTCGTTCGGCGAGTTGAGCCGTTTGCCGTGGTAATGGGTGACCATCGGCTCGGGCGGATTGTCATAGTCGCCGCCGCGGCTGATACAGCGCCGACCGTGTTCGCAGTGAACGAGGGTACCGTCAGCCTGCACGGCGTTGCCATTCATGAACCAGGTGCCATCGATCAACACTTCGACATGCCCGTCCGGATACCAGCCCAGCAAGCGGCGGTTGGGCACGTCCGACCAAACAAGGCGGCCACGCGATCCTTGCCAGGCCGGCCCCTCCGCATGCACCGTTCCCTGGTAAAGGGCTGTGAGCCGAGCAGTCGGCGACACCACTTCGGCCAGCCGCGCGTCGTCGATCTGGACGCTGCCGAACCCTTCCATGGGCTGGGGCGGGGCGGCTGCACGCAGTCGCCGAGTTGGAAGCAGGTCGTTGAAATGATTGGGCATCTTCTTTTCCTGATGACGACCCGATCGCACGAAAGGGTATCGCGGACTCGTCCAGGCAACGGTGAACGCCATAGCGCTTCGCGTCTGTGCGGCATCGCTCAAACTACGTACACCAGACTCATGGTCCACCGATTCGCGGCGGTCAGGCAAGCTGATGTGGTGCTACAGTGACTAAAACGGCCTGCAAAGCCGTATGGACAGATCACCCCTGTCCCTGTCTCAGATTCTCCGGGTAGGCATTCATGGCACGACGTCGATGTTGAAACCTGTCCGTTGGCCGGTCTGGTCGGCTGCTGACGTACGAGTACCGGCTTTCTGCATTTCGCCGCTACGGATGGCGTCGAATCCGAAGCGGATGCGGCCGGTTAATGGAATAGGCTGCAGAGGCGTAATCGCCTCACTGAAGGAGGAAAGCACCACGCGCCGCACTGGCTGTGCCGCATCGTCGTGGACAATGCGGCGCCGCAGTATCGCATGGGTCGATCGGGCGGGAATGTGCCGCCCGATTCGTCCGCTTAATAGTAAAGATCGGCCAGCAGCTTCACGTTGTTACGCTCCGGCAAAGCGCCAAAGCGTGTCCACGCTTCGCCACGCTGCCGTTGCCACTGCAGGGAAAGGCTGAAGCTGTCGTAGCGCTTCCTGAGTTCCAGCCAGCCTTGCCTGCCCTGGTTGCCCATGTCGGCTTGCACGAATCCGGACAGATCGAGTCCTTGGACCACGACATTGTGCGCGCTGAGATAGGTGAAGAACGCCTGGCGCGTGACGGAATCCTGCAGGTTGTAGGACCACCTGAGGGTATCTCCCCAGGCAAGCGGATTTCTCACGGCCATGGCCTGGTCTTCGCCTTTCGCCACGCCGGCGCCGTTCGTCTGCCATTCGAACGTCGTCGTGATGTCGAGCGGCCAGGTATAGGTGACACCGACCGCGCTGCGCGAGCGGAAACGTACATCCTGTTCCTCGTGATTGGCCAGCGAGTACAGGGACGGCGCGCGTCCGCCAGCCCATTCGCCATACACGACGGCGGACTTGCCCAGCAGGGTGCTCAGGTTGAAACCGAACTGCGGCGAGTGGCCTTCTTCGCGGTAGATCAGCCACTGAGGGCGCAGCGTCGCGCCGATCTGCTGGCTGCCCGTCAGCAGCCACCGGTTGATGCTGTTGGTCTTGCTCAGCGCATCGTCCGCTTCCGGATCGCCCGGCTCCCGGCGGGTGGCCAGCCGGGGCGACAGCAACAGGGACACCGAGCCGGAATCCCACAGCTGTTGTCCCTGCACCATGACGCTGCCCAGCCGGTTGGTGCGGCGGCTCACTGGATCGGGGCTCGAGGTGACGACCGAGCCCGACTTGAAGAAGTCGGTCGGGTTGTATCCGGTCGCGACGCCGAAGCGCTGGTTGATGCGGCCGGCATCGAACACCTGGGATGCGCTCGGCTGCCAGCTCAGGTAGGCTTCCTTCAGGTACGAGGTGGTGCGGTAAACGGACGATGGCGTTTCGGCGTTCCGTTCGATACGGGCAGCCACGACGGCGCGCACGTCCGGCATCAGACCGTAATTGAGCACGCCATCCAGCGCATAGCGGTAGCGCGTGGCGGATGTCCCGTCCCAGCGTTCCAAGGTTTCGCTGCCGCCTTCGACGTTCAGCTTCCATGGACGCGCGGTTGCCACCGGCGCGGTGGGCGTCGCATCCGCCAGAGAGAGCGCAAGGTCGTCCTGGGCGGTGGCGTAGCCGGACATCATGCCGGAGATCAGAGCGGCGGCGATGGACAGCCGCGGGAACCGGCGCGCGCTCATTCTGGATGAAAACGCGACAGGTAATCGCGTTGCAGCCAGGTTTCGGGAATGTCGCGCCAGGCATACGCGTCGAAGCGCATCACCGTCACCCACTGCGGATCGAGGCCGTCGATGATCACGGTTTCGGTCGGACGTTCCACGCCCAGCTCGTTCCGGTAACGGCGGTAGTAGGCCGTCTTCAGCAGGCGGTCGCTGTCCGAATAAAACTTGGCCTTGACGGGTCGTGCATCCTTGGCGTCGAGCCACAGGTCGATGTGGTGATAATTGACACCCTCCGGCACCGTGGCGACCAGCGCCAGCCGGTTCGTGTGGCGGGTCTGGCGGTCGCCGTCGGTCACGTCTTCCTCAGCCGTGAGCTTCGCACTGTAGTCGCGCGCCAGGTTGATCGTCGCCACGTCGCCGTTCGAGGCTTGCCCCAGCAGGCGCTGTTCCGGCGAGATGCGAATGCTGGCCTGGTTCGATGGATCATAAAACCACAGATCGTTGCCGTTCTTGAGCATCAGTTTTCCGGTCTCGCGCGCGGGCGCCAGGAAACGCACCAGCGTGCGGTACTGGCCGCCGTTGGGATCCGGCTTCGAATAGATGGCCAGGGTGTTGCTGTCGGTCTGCTTGCCGGCACGGTATTCGATCAGCGTTGTCGTCAGAACGAACGATTTGGTCGGATTGCGGATGGCGTCGCTCGCAGCGAGCAGCGCCTTGGGATCGGCGGCGGCATGCGCCGTTGCCGCCAGCGCCAGAGCGCATGCCGTCATGATAAATTGTCGGAACATTGAAACCATGCCTTACGGAAATTTACATACTTCCGAAGACTACACGTGTCTCAATGCACCGACAATACCTTACGGAAATTTACATACGACTTGGGACTACACGTGTCTCAACGCGTCGACAATATCTTGTTTCGCGGCGCTTCTTGCAGGCACCCAGGCCGACAACGCGGCGACCACCGTCAGTCCGAAGAATGCAAGCGCAATCATCGGCCACTCGCCCCACACCCGGACCGTCAGCGGAACCGGATCGATGCGCGACGGCGGTATCCAGGTCAGGCCGCTGAAATTGATAGCGCCGGAAATCAGCAGCGCGATCAACACCCCCAGCGCCGACCCGATAATGCCCAGTAATGCACCTTCGGTAATGAAGAGCGATTCGATACCGCTGCGGCGTTGTCCTATCGCGCGCAAGGTGCCGATTTCGACCGTACGCTCGTAAATCGTCATGCTCATGGTATTGCTGACCACGAACACGACAATCGCACCGATCAGGACGAACACGAAGCCGAAGAGGGCGGAAAACATGCGGTTGGTCTGGCCGTAGTAGGGATTGAGGGTGTCGAAATCCAGGATGTCGAGGTCGGCGCCTTTGAAATCCTTCGACAGCAATTCCTGGATCCGCGCGCGCGCCGCCGGGATCTGGTCCGTATGCCGCAGTTGAATGAGCACGGCCGTGACCTGCGGCGCGTCGCGCCCATACACGAGCCGTTGGGCACTCGGCAAATGCATCGCCACATGCACGTCGTCCAGCTCCTTGACGCCCAGTTGCTCGGCTTTGATGACGGTAAAACTGCCGACGTTCGGCGCGCCATGCACATTGGTCGCCAGCACCTCGATCTGTGTCCCTTTATTGATGCGCGCCGGCGGAGCTTCCAGCGCCGACAACGCCGCGAGATCGGGCGGCGCGTCGGCGGGCGGCGCGCCATTGGCGGCCGTGTCGGCTGCTTGATGCTGCGCGTCACACTTCGACACCTTCAGTTCCTTACACAACTGTAGTACCCGCGCAACACCTTCGCCGATCACGATCGAGTCCGGGCCAGAGCCGTTCAGTGGCAGCGGGCGCGCGATCAGCGGCAGCCCATAATCGTTCCATTTGCGCAGCTGCGCCTCGTCCTGGGCAACCATCCCCTGCACCAGCACCGTGCGCGACACGCCGGCATTGAAATTCCCGGCAATGCCGCCGAGCTGCAGCGTCGGCGTGATGACGACCACCATCTGCTTCAGGACTGGATCGCTTTTCAATGCGGCGATCAGTTTCTCGTAACCCGGGATGCCATACGCAGCCGAATTCCCGCTGCCGTAGAGGAAATAACCGCTGCGCTGGATCTGCAGATGGCCGCTGCGCTGCACGAAATCGGTCTGCATCTCGTTGGTGATGTCGCGACTGTAGCCGCCGAAGATCAGGATCGCGCCGACGCCTACCACCATGGCCAGCAAGGTCGTCATCGAGCGTTGGCGGTTGCGCATCAGGTTGCGCAATGCAAGGGTCAAGGTGGTCAGCGTGCGCTGGTGGTTGCGCATCAGGTTGCGCAGTGCGAGGGGCAGGAGCTGTTTCATTCCGAGATCGGTCTCTTCACGCGTTCGAAGCCGGTAATGCGGCCGTCGCAGATATTGAACACCCCGTCGGCGGCATCGATGACCTTCGGGTCGTGCGACGAAAAGATGAACGACACCTTGTACTTGCGCTGGATGCGGCGCATCAGGTGGATGATCATGTTGCCGGTTTGGCTGTCCAGATTGGCGGTAGGCTCGTCGGCCAGGACGAGAGCGGGCGACAGGGCCAGGGCTCGCGCTATCGCAACCCGCTGCCTTTGTCCACCGGACAGCTGGCTGGGCCGGTGGCTCGCTTTCTCCAGCAAGCCGACTGCACCGAGCAACTTGTCGACACGCGCGCGCCGGTGTTCGGCCGGCATCCCCGCCATGATGAGCGGGTATTCGACGTTCTCGTAGGCGGACAACACGGGCAACAGATTGAAGGTCTGGAAAATGAACCCGATATGCCTTGCGCGGAAGTCCGACAGGGCATTGTCGGACAATTTGCTCACGTCCTGTCCGGCAATCATGAGCCTGCCGCTGTCCGGCCGATCGATACAGCCGATCATGTTGAGCAGCGTGGTCTTGCCGCTTCCCGACGGGCCGCTGAGCACTGTAAAAGCGTTCGCCGCAATCTGGATCGACACGTCAACCAGACCAGTTACCTTGAAGTTATCGAGCTGATACGTCTTGTTGAGATTTTCAATGACGACTGCTGGCTTGGTTTCCATTGAATTCATCGGTTTTCAAGCTTGGTTGGGACAGGCGGTCTGTAGAGGGTGGGTCGACGCTTGCAGGGATCGCAGGAGCCTGGTCCAGAGACGCGGTCGACCTTCACCCATGTGCACATCCGGTCGATCAGGGCCTCAGGGCTGAGCTCGCCATACAGTGTACCATCCGGCAATGCTTGGTAGGTGACTGATGAAGATGGGCGCACGTCAGGCATAGAACGCTCACATGGGCGCCATTCGGGTAAATTGATTATGTCGCTACCCCCTTTGCGAAATTGCCTGATTCCCGAGCCTGGACCATGAAAGAAACGAAAATCAACTGGCTGAGCAGCCCCGTCGACAGCGACTATGTTTCGGCGGAAAGATATTTGAGCTTACTGTTCAAACCCCACAAGTGTCGCAAACTATTGCGTAAATTACGCGCTGCGCCGATGTCGGAATACCAGGCCAAAGATATCTTGCGCGCCTCCCGTACGCCAATGTCCGAAGTCTCTGCCTTCGATTGGGACCGTCAGCAGCAGCAAATCCGCGACGGCGAAGCGCTTGGCCCTATCTTGCTCGTGCGCCAGAACGATGGCTCAGGCTTGATCATCGCCGACGGCTTTCACCGCATGTGCGCCCTGTTTGCCGAAGATGAGCTGATCAAGGTGCCCTGCAAGATTGCCTGAAGTGTGTGAGCTGTGCGCCAGGCGCAAGCGCAGACGGTCACCGAAGGCGCGGAATGCTTGTTCATCGGGAATGGCGCTCTCTTCGAGAACGTCATTGCGCTTGGCTGGCAGGAGAATGTGGCGATGAGTTGGCGCTTTTGCCAGAACGGAACGTCCATGATCCGGGACGATGCTGCCGTCCTCTTCACGTGGGACGTGAGTTTTGAACGACTATCTGAATTTCCGGTACGTCCGCAGCGGTTCGGTTGCGGACGTACACCAGGTCGGTCCTTATGCTGCTTCAGCGTGAAGCGACGTTTGCGGTCATCACGACGACTGCCGCCAGGTTGGAGGTCGGAACGTAGCTCATCATCATGTCGTCCCTGTCTCTGCCGCGGTTAAATTCCATCACCACGTTGCCGTCGCGCGTCATGTACTTGTCTGCAGAGACAGCCAAAAGCCGCATCGGGCGCTCTTTGTCGATCTTTGCCACGATCCCATCGCGTGCCGGTTGCACATGCATGCGCCAGCCGTTGGACATCGCGTACGTGCCACTGATCGGCATGGTTTCGTCCTCGGATACGTGAATCGCTTGAGGCGGTGCTGTAACCTGGACCGTCAACAGCGAAGTACTGTCGGTTGCAGGGTAGTCTTTCGACTGGGCGCCGGCGTTTGGCGCAGCCAGAACTAAACAGACAGGAATTGCCAGGTAGAGAGTACGCATGATCGCTCCTTCTTTCAGGAATTAGCGTCTTGCTCGACACGAAGTTGGCCAAGCCAAAACGGTAATGACAGTCTAGGAAGCAGGCGGGCGACTACAAGGCCATTGATGGCGGTATGACGAAACAGTCTCGGTTGAACAAAAAGCAGACCCATGCGAAATGACGCATTCTAGTCGTGTGCATGCGGATTTTTGTATCTGGTCCGGATTACCTGCAGATCTGCTGATGCGCTTGGCTGTGCTGACTTCGGTGTTTTGGTGAGGCGAGCGCTCCTCAAGGTCGGGGCGGATCTCGACCATGTGCCGGTCGACGGCGAGGGTTTGATGGTCGGCCGCGCATTCGGCGCCGAGAAAAAACCGGTGTTGGTACACGTTACGCCCAACCATCGGTATCCGGCAGGCGGACGGCTTTCCGCATTACGACGCCAGCAGCTGATCAGTCATGCGCAACATCATGGCACGCTGATTCTCGAGAATGACTACGGTTGCGAATTCACTTACGAAGGCAGCGATTACCCGACCTTGTACAGCATGGCGCCAGACAATACGATGCTCCTCGGGACATTTGCCAATGCGGCATCGCCGGCATTGCGCATCGGCTTTGCGGTCGCGCCGCCGCAAATAGCGCGAAATATCGCTTTCCGGATAGGTCAAGCCCATCAACGCGCTTCCTGGCCGGCACAGAAAATCATGGAAGCGCTGTTGAGGTCGGGTGAACTCGACCGTCACATCCGGCGGTCGCGGCGTCACTACCTGTCGATTCGTCGGCTCATCCAGAAGCAGCTGGCGCCGTGCAGCCGGTATATTGCGTTCCAGGGCAATGGCGCAGGCATGCTTGTCGTCCTGCGCGGTCAGACCGCCCGAATCGATTGCGCATTGCAAGAGGCATTGAAGGCGAATGGCGTTCGTTTCCAGCCAATGACCGATCTGGCCGGGCCGGGGTCGAATCCAACCGGATTCTTGTTCGGGTATGGTCATATGGAATTGTCAACGGCGCGGGAGTCACTGGAGCTCTTGTCGTCCTGGATTCAAGGCATCGTGGCGCGCGGATTCAGCGGTGCGTAAAGTGCTCACGCATTATTCTGCTTATCGAACATAACTGGCGCGTCTCCAGTTGCCATATCAAGGCTGCTGTTCAGTTGGTGCAGGTATCAGCAGATGCGTGAGCCTGCCAGGAACCCACGCGCCCGATCCGATGCCGGCGCTGGCAATAGCGCCGTTCCAGACGTCCACGGTCATCGACAGGGCGACGTCGGCGCGGCGACACCGACCAGAGCATCGTGCCGGGCTCGAGCTCGAGCGCGTGCTCGAAGTAGGTCTAGGAGAGGAGGGCTGCGCCGCCGCGCGCTGACCACGGCACGCGATACGGTGCCGCCGGCGCGCCCGGCTTCGCTGACGAGTAGAATGGTAAAACCCTTTCGACTCGACAGACAAACTCATGAAACAGACTCAATCATCGATGGTCACCTTCAAGCGTCCGGATGGCCAGGAGGTGCAAGGCTATCTGGCGCAACCGGACAAGCTCGAGGGCGCCCCTGCGGTGGTCGTCATCCAGGAATGGTGGGGACTGAACGACCAGATCCGCGGCGTCGCCGACCGTCTCGCCCAGGCCGGCTACCTGGCCCTGGTGCCCGACCTGTATCGCGGCAAGATGACGGTGGAAGAGGAGGAAGCCCATCACCTGATGGACAGCCTGAACTTCGGCGATGCGGTCAGCCAGGACATTCGCGGCGCCGTGGACTACCTGAAGGAGCGTGCGCCGGCCGTCGCCGTGACCGGTTTTTGCATGGGCGGCGCGCTGACGCTGCTGGCGGCGTCGCAATTGTCCGATCTGTCGGCCGCCGTGGTCTGGTACGGCTGCCCGCCGCTCGACTATATCGACGCCAACAAGATCAGCGCGCCGCTGCAGGCGCACTGGGGCACCCAGGACGCTTTCTTCCCGATCGCGACGATCGACGAACTCGACAAGAAGCTGGCCGCCGCGCATGTCGATTACGAGCCGCACCGCTACCTGGCGCATCACGCCTTCGCCAACGAGCAGGCTGTCGGCCCGGGCCGGATCGCCGGCACCCAGTACGATCCGGCCTGGGCGCAGACCGCGTGGGATCGTACGCTGACGTTCTTCGGCCGCACCTTGTGGAAAAAACCGGCCTGAGACGGCAAGCAAGAATCTAACGACAGGAAAACGACCATGCAGCAGCTCTCTCCCGCCGGACAGCAGATCATCGAGGATATCGCCAAGCGCTACGGCTACAGCACGGATGCGGTCCTGAGCATGCTGCAGTCGGTCATCGACGGCAACGGCAGGATGGCGCAGTTCAACCATCCGGAATTCGCCGGCTCGGGGCAATGGATGAGTGGCGGCATGACGATGGTATCGGACATGTTCAACAACAGTCTCAAAGCCAGCGTCAGCAAGCTGTGCACTGAACTCGCGCAACTGGTCGCGCGGCAGCCGGACCTGCTCAGGAGCGGCAGCTTCCAGTCGCAAAGCCAGGGCGGCCAGCAACAGCACAGCCATGCGGGCGGAGCAAACTACGGCGGGAACGCGGCGCCCGCCGGCGGCGCAAGTCTGTTCATCGCGCCTGCGCACGCCGGCACCGGCAACTGGTGGGGCGCCGATTTGCCTTCGCCTAACAGCGCGGGCGCGCAGAACGGCGTTCGCTACGCCTATTTCGCGCGCGAGCGCCGCCTGGCCATCGACGTGAACGGCCGGGTCACAATCTACGATACGCTGGACCACCAGATCGGCGGATTTTCACAGCAGCAGTCGCATGGCGGCTCGCTCAGCTTTACCAGCCAGCGCGGCCTGATCGATGTCGCACGCTTGCCGGTCGTGTCGGTCGACGGCGTTGCGCCAACGGCGCCATCGAGACCGGCACCGTCGGCCGCGATGCCGCAACACGCCGGCACGGCCAGCGCCGCCGGCATGGACATCTTTGCCGCGATCGACAAGCTCGCCGAACTGCGCAGCCGCGACATCCTGACCGAAGCGGAGTTTGACGCCAAGAAGGCCGAGTTGCTGGCGCGCCTGTAGGGCTCAGGCCTGGTCAGGCAGCGCGCCGGGCAACGGCAGCGGCGTCACCGTGACCTGCACCGACAGCGTCTGCGCGCCGCCGCCGAGCACGATGCCGCGCATCGGGGTGACGTCGCTGAAATCGCGGCCCCAGCCCAGCGTGATGTGTTCATGGTGCACCAGGCAGCGATTGGTCGGGTCGAAGTCGACCCAGCCCAGTGCCGGGCAATATACCGAGACCCAGGCATGCGAGGCATCGGCGCCGACCAGGCGCGGCTTGCCCGGCGGCGGGTGGGTCAGGATGTACCCGCTCACGTAGCGCGCCGGCAGGCCGATGCTGCGCAGGCAGCCGATCATGAGCTGTGCGAAATCCTGGCAGACGCCGCGCCGTCCGCGCAGCACCTGCTCGAGCGGCGTCGAAATCTCCGTTGCCCTGGCGTCGAATTCGAACTCGTCGAAGATCCTTTGTGTCAGATCAAACGCGGCATCGAGCTGGGGCCGCGCCGGCGTATAGCTGCGCCGTGCGTACGCTTCGAGCTCGGGGAACAGGGTCACATGGGGCGAGGCGTACAGGTAGCGGCAGGCGTCCAGCGTGGCCGCGCTCTTTTCCTTGCCCATCATGTCGCGCACGCTTTCCCATGGCAGGGTCCCGGCGATCTGCGCCAGGTCCGGGCGCGGGCGCAGGGCGACCGTTGATTCCGCATGCACCAGCAAGCTGTCGTGCGGCTGGGCGATCGACACATGGCGGGTGTGATTGCCGAAGTAATCGACGCCGTCCTTGCTGTCGTGGAGGGCGGGATCGAGCCAGATCAGATGCGATTCGGTGGCTTGATGTGCGAACGAGCGCGGCGTCAGATGCAGGTATTGCTGCGACAGGCTGACCGTGCTCTGGTATTGATAGCGCGTTTCGTGCACGACGCGATAGCGCGCGCAGACGTCCGTGCTCCCCGCAAAATCGCTCATGACGTGCGGTTCCTTTGCTGGCCGATGTCGGTATAGCTGAAAAACTGCATGCCGAGCTGCTCCGACAGGGCCGCGCTGGCGAGCTGGATCCGGTGCAGCAGGTCGCTCAGCCGGGCATTGCCGTGGTTCAGGTCGATGTCCGGCTGCAGCGCCAGCACTTCTTCCCTCAATGGCGCCAGCAGATGTTCGCCGCAGGGGCCGTGGGTCTTGGCGATCTTGGCCAGGGTGCGCAGGATGCTGTCGAGCTGGAACAGGATCGAGCGTGGATTGGTCTCGTCGCACAGCAGCAGGTCGAGCACCGGCAGCCACTCGGGCTGGCTGCGGTAACGCACGCGGTAGGTGATGATACTGTCGGACAGTTCGAGCAGCCAGTCGAGGTTGCCGTTCACGTCCATGGCGAGCGCGCGCTGCAGCGCGACGCTCTGGAATTGCAGCCGCTCCAGGCGGCGCCCGATGAACATGAAACGCCAGCCGAGGTCGCGCGTCATCCCGTCGTGGGCGAATCCGGCCAGTGTCATCAGCGCGGTGGCGGCGTCGTCGAGGATCGTCATCACTTCCGACTGGGACGGCGGCGTCGCCAGCTGGGTGGCGGGCTGGGCCAGGCGGCTCAATGCGTGCCAATTGTCGATCGAAAAGCGTTCGTGCACCTGGCCGGCAAGCCGGTGCAGTTGCTGCTGCTGCCGGGCCAGGCCGGGAACGGCGGGCGACACCACCGCCAGCAGCAGGGCCGACTCGATCTCGGCATCCGTGAAAATGGCGGCCGGCGGCGCACCGGCGTCGTTGGCGGCCTGGCCCGCGGCCAGGGCCGCCGGCGGTTTTTCGGCAAGCAGCTCGAACCAGATGCACAGCGACTCGACCGTCGGCCATTCCGCGCCGCGCTGGTGGAAGCGCACGTTGAACAGGATGTTCAGTGCGACCCGCAGCAGGCGGCAGATATTGTCGCAGCGCTCGGTATAGCGTCCGAACCACAGCAGGTCTTCCGCCACCCGGCTCGGCAGGCTGGTGTCTTCGCGCACCAGGTCCTGGCCCAGGATGCTGCGCTTTTGCAGGCGGTGCTGCTGCGACCCGGCGCGCGCCTGGACCCAGGTGTCCTTGCTGGCGCCGCCCTTTTGTATCGTCAGCACGCGCGCATCCGGCCCGGTGGCGACCCGGGTCAGCCCGCCCGGCATGACCACGTAGCCGTTCGGGGTGGCGCAGGCGAACACCCGCAGCCCGACCGCGCGCGCCTTCAGGCCCGGCGCTGCCCCCGTTGTCGTCCCGTCGGTCCAGACCGGCGCCTGCGACAGCCGCACCCGCTCCTGGGCGATGTAATTGTTCGGGTTGGCGCGCAGGTCCGCGATCAGGGCCGCGCGCGCATCCACGGTCAGGTCCTGGCCGAACACGGCAAACTGCGGCAGATGGGCAAAGCTGGGCTTGATGACCAAGTGATCCAGGTTGCCGATCACCGCTTCCAGCGCCGACGGCTCGCCGCACCACCAGGTGGCGACCGAAGGCATTTTCAGGGGTTCGCCCAGCAGGCGCTTGGACAGCGCCGGCAGGAAGCCGAGCAGGGCGCCCGATTCGATCAGGTTCGAGCCGAGGCTGTTGGCCACCACCACGTTGCCGCGCATGGCGGCGTGGGTCAGTCCGGCCACGCCCTGCACGGCGCCATCGAGCCGGTTTTGCAATTCCAGCGGATCGCATGCGTCGTCGTCCAGCAGGCGCAGGACCACATGGACGCGCAACAGGCCGTCCAGTGTCTTCAGGTAGACCACGCCGTTGCGCACGGTGAGGTCGTCGCCTTCGACCAGCGGCAAGCCGAGATAACGCGCCAGGTAGGCCTGCTCGTGGTAGGTCTCGGCGCCTGCGCCCGGGGTCAACATCACGATCAGCGGCATTTCCCCTTCGCGCAGCGGGCTCGGGGCGTCGCCCCCGGCCGCGCACAGCCGTCCCCAGCGCACCAGGCTGTCGTGCACGGTGCGGAAGAACCCGGCGGGCGACTGCACTTTCAGTTCGCGCAGCAGGTCGGGGAAGATGGGCGTCATGATGGCGCGGTTTTCCAGCGCATAGCCGGCGCCGGACGGGCCCTGGGTGCGGTCGGCGACGACCCACCAGCGGCCGTCGGGTGCGCGCGCCAGGTCGACCGCATAAAAATGCAGAGCGACGTCGTCGTAATGCCGCATGCCGTGGCACGGGCGCAGGAAGCCGGCGTTGCCATGGATGAGCGCCGGCGGCAACAGGCCGTCGCGCAGCAGGTCCTGCTCGCCGTAGACGTCGGCGAGGATTTTGTTGAGCAAGGTAGCGCGCTGGATGACGGCCGCCTCGATGCCGCTCCATTCCTCGTGCGGCAGGATCAGCGGCAGCACGTTCAGTTCCCACGAACGTTGCCTGCCTTCGGCCTGCGCCAGCACGTTGTAGGCCACGCCGTTTTCGAGCACCTGGTGCCGCACCATCTCCATGCGCTGGCGCATGAGGTCGGGCATTTCGTGCTCCAGGCTGTCGAGCACCGCGCGCCAGTGGGCGCGCGGCAACCGCGCCGCATCGAGCAGTTCGTCGAAACCGTCCGGTGCGGCGTGGTATTGAGCCAGCAATGACTGGGCAAGGTATGGATTCTGCATGGCAACTATTTTACGGCGTAAACGGCTGCCCAAGTCAATCCGGTTGCCAGCGCAAGTCGAGCGTCATCGGGAAACGCGGATTGGGCTCTTCCTTGTTCACCGTCATCGGGCCGGGCGTGTGGCCATGCGGCCAGAAACGCGCCACGCGGCGTGCCTCGGCAGCATTCGCATTGACCGGCGATCCCGTTTCGTTGCGTCCGCCGGGATGCGCCACATGGTAAGTGCAGCCACCGATCGAGCGGCCGTTCCAGGTGTCGACCAGGTCGAACACCAGCGGCGCCTGCACCTTGATGGTCGGGTGCAGGGCCGACCAGGGGCTCCAGGCGCGGAAGCGCACGCCCGCCACGTATTCGCCCGGCACGCCGGTCGGGTGCAGCGGCAGCATGCGCCCGTTGCAGGCGACGACGTGGCGGCCGTCGGTCAGCCCGCGCACGCGCAGCTGCATCCGTTCGACCGAGGAATCGACATAACGTGCGGTGCCTCCGGCGCCGACTTCCTCGCCGAGCACGTTCCACGGCTCGATCGCCTGGCGCAGCTCCATTTCGACGCCTTCGTAGACCACGGTGCCGAAGCGCGGGAAACGGAATTCGATGAACGGCTCGAACCAGTGATCTTCGAACGCGTAGCCGGCCGCGCGCAAGTCCCTGGCGACGTCGCGGATATCCTGGGCGACGAAGTGCGGCAGCATCCAGCGATCATGCAGCGCGGTGCCCCAGTGCACCAGAGTGGTCCGGCAAGGCCGGTTCCAGAAGCGCGCGACCAGGGCGCGCAACAGCAGCATTTGCAACAGGCTCATGCGTTCATGCGGCGGCATTTCGAAGGCGCGGAATTCCACCAGGCCCAGGCGCCCGGTCGGCCCGTCCGGCGAATACAGCTTGTCGATCGAAAACTCGGCGCGGTGCGTATTGCCGGTCAGGTCGACCAGCAGGTTGCGCAGCAGGCGGTCGACCATCCAGGGCTTGTCGCCCGGCGCCAGGGTCGGCAGCACCTGGTCCATCTGCTGGAACGCGATCGCCAGTTCGTACAGGTTGTCGTCGCGCGCTTCGTCGACCCGTGGCGCCTGGCTGGTCGGCCCGACGAAGGTGCCGGAAAACAGGTAGGACAAGGCCGGATGGATCTGCCAGTAAGTGATCAGGCTCTTGAGCAGGTCCGGCCGGCGCAGCATCGGGCTGTCTTCGGCGCTGGCGCCGCCGAGGGTGGCGTGGTTGCCGCCGCCGGTGCCCGTATGGCGGCCATCGAACATGAATTTCTCGGTGCCCAGGCGGGTCAGGCGCGCCTCCTGGTACAGGGTCGTCACGTTGGCGACCAGCTCGTCCCAGCTTGCAGCCGGATGAATATTGACTTCGATCACGCCAGGGTCGGGCGTGACGCTGAGCAGCTTGACGCGCGCGTCGCGCGGCGGCACATAGCCTTCGATGCGCAGCTTCATGTCCAGCTTGGCCGCGGTCGCTTCGACCGCGCCGAGCAGGGCCAGGTAATCCTCGATGCGCTTCAAGGGCGGCATGAAGACGTACAGGCGGCCGGCGCGCACTTCGACGCACAGCGCGGTATGGATGACGTCGCGCGCGCCCGGTTCGCTCGGCAGGGCCGGCGGCTGCGCATGCTTGGCCGGCGCCAGGCCCGGGATCGGCCGCTGGCTCCGGTCCGCGGCCGGCAACGGGCCGCGCGGCGCGAACGGGTCGACGTCGAACGCCCCATCGCGCTGTTCCGGCTGCACCCACGGCAGCGAACCGAGCGGCAGGCGCAAGCCGATCGGCGAGTCGCCCTCGATCAGGTACAGGTGTTCGCGCCGCAGCGGCCAGGCCGAGGTCTGCCAGCCCGAATTCTGCGAGCCGGTGCCGGCCGGGCCGTCCTGCACCGGCTGCAGCGGCAGCACCCAGCCGGCCACCTGGCCCAGGCCGCGCTCGAGCAGGCGCGCCAGCCGGCGCCGCTCTTCGGGCGCCTTCAGGTCGGCCCGCAACGGGTCCAGGTTGGGCGGCAGCGCCTGTTCGTGCCTGGCCTGCACCGGCACGTCCTCGTAGGCGGGGATCGCGCTGTGCGCGCCCAAGCCGAGTGTCGCGGTCAGTTCGGCGGCGAAGCGGGCCGCCTCGTCGGCGCCATAGCCGTCGTCGACGTGTTCATCGGAGAACCGGGTCGGATCGGCCCACATCGGCTGGCCGTCGGCGCGCCAGAAGATATTCAGCGCCCAACGCGGCAGCGGCTCGCCCGGATACCATTTGCCCTGGCCGTAGTGCACCAGTCCGCCCGGCGCAAAGTGGTCTTTCAGGCGGAGCATCAGCTTGCCCGCCAGCGCGCGCTTGTTCTCGCCGTGCGCCTCGGTGTTCCATTCCGCCCCGTCCATGTCGTCGATCGACACGAAGGTCGGTTCGCCGCCCTGGGTCAGGCGCACGTCCTGGCGCTGCAGGTCGGCATCGACCTGGCGGCCCAGGCGCTCGATGCCCTGCCAGTCGGCTTCCGAGTACGGCTTGGTCACGCGCGGGTCTTCGTGGATGCGCGTGACCGTCATCTCGTGGACGAATTCGACCTCGGCCTTGTCGGTAAATCCCGTCACCGGCGCCGCCGACGAGGGCATCGCCGTGCAGGCGAGCGGAATGTGGCCTTCGCCGGCCAGCATGCCCGAGGTCGGGTCCAGCCCGATCCAGCCGGCGCCGGGAATGAATACCTCGGTCCACGCGTGCAGGTCGGTGAAGTCCTCGGCCGGGCCGGCGGGACCGTCGAGCGCCTGCTGGTCGGCGCGCAGCTGGATCAGGTAGCCGGACACGAAGCGCGCCGCCAGCCCCAGCTCGCGCAGCGCGTGCACCAACAGCCAGCCGCTGTCGCGGCACGAGCCGGAACATTTCAGCAGCGTGTCTTCCGGCGTCTGCACGCCCGGCTCCATCCGCACCAGGTAGCCGATCTTGCCCTGGAGACGCTGGTTGATCGCGACCAGAAAGTCGATCGTCGACATCGGATGCGCCAGCAGCTCGCGCCGTACCGCCGCCACCCATTCGGCCAGCAAAGGGCCCGGCGTGTCGGTCTGCAGGTAGGGACTCAGTTCGGTCCTCAGTTCGTCCGGATAGGCGAACGGGAAGGTGTCGGCATAGCTCTCGATGAAGAAATCGAAAGGGTTGATGACGGTCATGTCCGCCACCAGGTCGACCGTGAACTCGAGCTTGTCCGACTTTTCCGGAAACACGAAACGCCCGATGTAATTGCCGTAAGGGTCTTGCTGCCAGTTGATGAAATGCTGTTCCGGCTGCACCGTCAGCGAGTACGACAGGATCGGCGTACGCGCGTGGGGCGCCGGGCGCAGCCGGACTTCATGCGGCGACAGGGCGACCTGGCGGTCGTAACGGTAACTGGTCTTGTGATGGAGTGCGATACGGATAGCCATGCGGGGAGTGCCTTTCGGTGTGGGCGCGATCAGGTGGGGCAAACGGGACAGGCCTGGTTCGATGCACCAAATTATATGAGTGGAATGTCGGTTATCTCGGCACGATTACCCGCGACACGATTGCGTTGCCATTCGGACCATATCTTGACACATTTCTTGTTACTATCCCGGCATAGGAGGAGACGATGCCGAATTTTTACGACGAGATGTATTCCAACACGGCGACCGTGCGGCCTCATTACCAGGCGTTTGCCGAGTGGCTGGCGCAACAGACGCCGCAAGTGACCGAGCAGAAGAGGGCGGAAGCCGAGCTGAACTTCCAGCGCGTCGGGATCACGTTCGCCGTGTATGGCGACAACGCCGGCAAGGAGCGCCTGATCCCGTTCGACATCATTCCGCGCGTGATCGATGCCGCCGAATGGACCCGGCTGCAGGCCGGCCTGGTCCAGCGCGTCACTGCGCTGAACCGCTTCCTGCATGACGTCTACCATGACCAGGAAATCCTGCGTGCCGGTGTCATCCCGCGCGAACAGGTGCTGAACAATGCGCAATACCGGCCCGCCATGCAGGGCGTGAGGGTTCCGTCGGATATTTACGCTCACATCGCCGGGGTCGATATCGTGCGCGCCGGCGAAGGCGAGTTCTACGTACTCGAAGATAATCTGCGCGTGCCGTCCGGTGTCTCGTACATGCTGGAAAACCGCAAGATGATGATGCGCCTGTTCCCCGACCTGTTCGCGCGCAACCGCGTGGCGCCGGTCGACCACTACCCGGACCTGTTGCTCGACAATTTGCGCAGCGTGGCCCCGCAAGGCGTCGACGACCCCACCGTGGTCGTGCTCACGCCCGGAATGTACAACTCGGCCTACTTCGAGCATGCCTTCCTGGCGCAGCAGATGGGCGTGACCCTGGTGCAGGGGCAGGACCTGTACGTACGCGACGACACCGTCTACATGCGCAGTACGCGCGGACCGCAGCGCGTGGATGTCATCTATCGCCGCGTCGACGACGATTACCTCGACCCGCGCGCCTTCCGTCCCGAATCGACGCTGGGCGTGCCCGGCCTGCTCGACGCCGTGCGCGCGGGGAGGGTCGGCGTGGCCAATGCGATCGGCACCGGCGTGGCCGACGACAAATCGATCTATCCGTTCGTGCCCGACATGATCGAGTTCTACCTCGGCGAAAAGCCGATCCTCAACAACGTCCCGACTTACCAGTGCCGGAAAAAAGACGATCTCGACTACACCCTGGCGAACCTGTCCGAGCTGGTGGTCAAGGAAGTGCACGGCGCCGGCGGCTACGGCATGCTGATCGGGCCGGCGTCGACCCAGGCCGAGATCGCGTCTTTCCGCGAGCGCCTGCTGGCCAAGCCGGACGGCTACATCGCCCAGCCCACGCTGGCCCTGTCGGCCTGTCCCACCTTCGTCGAGTCGGGCATCGCGCCGCGCCATATCGACCTGCGTCCGTTCGTCCTGTCGGGCAAGACCGTGTCGATGGTCCCGGGCGGCCTGACCCGCGTGGCCCTGAAGGAAGGCTCGCTGGTGGTCAACTCGTCGCAGGGCGGCGGCACCAAAGATACCTGGATATTGGAGAGTTAGTATGTTGAGCCGTACCGCAGATCATTTGTACTGGATGGCCCGTTATACCGAACGGGCGGAGAACACGGCCCGCATGCTCGACGTGCGCGTCCAGTATTCGCTGATGCCGCAATCGACGCTCGCCGAACAGCAAGGCTGGCGCGCGATGCTGGGCGTGTCCGAGCTCCAGTCGCAGTTCGATGCCAAATACGGCGCGCTGACCCAGAAGGAAGTGATCGACTTCATGGTGCGCGACCCGGACAATCCCTCGTCGATCGCCAGCTGCCTGCGCGCCGCACGCGAGAATGCGCGCGCCGTGCGCGGCGACCTGACCACCGAAGTCTGGGAGACCAAGAACACGACCTGGCTGACGCTGCAGCAACACCTCAAGAGCCGCATGTTCGAACACCACCCGGGCAAGTTCCTCGAATGGGTCAAGTACCGCTCGCACATGTCGCGCGGCGTCACGCTGGGCACCATGTTCCAGGACGAGGCCTTCAACTTCATCCGCCTCGGCACCTTCCTCGAACGGGCCGACAACACGGCGCGCATCCTGCACGTGAAGTTCAAGTTCCTCGACTCCGACGTGATCCAGGCCGATGAGCAGGTCGAATTCTATTACCTGGCCGCCCTGTTGCGTTCGGTGTCCGCGTTCGAGACCTACCGCAAGGTCTACCGCGACGCGATCACCCCGACGCGCGTGGCCGAGCTGCTGATCCTGCAGCCGAAGATGCCGCGTTCGCTGGTGGCCTGCATGTGCGCGGTCGTCGCCAACCTGCAGGAAGTGCGCAACGACCTGTCGCAAAACACCCAACGCCTGGCCGAGGAACTGTACGGCAAACTGCAGTCGGCGCAGATCGGCGACATCCTGGACGAAGGCCTGCATGAGTTCATGACGACCTTCCTGGCGTCGATCGCGGAGCTGGGCAACGGCATCGGGCACGATTTCCTGCTGCCGGTGGCGCCGGAAGTCGAGGAGGAAGAGGCGCCGACGCCGACGCAAACCCAGACGCAAACCCAGAGCCAGACGCAGACGCAGACGCAGACCCGGACGGGTTGAGCGACCGGAGGTCGGGAGGCGGGCGTGCGCAGCGCCGTGGCCGCGCCGCTGTGAGCACGCCCGGCCGCGACTGCCGCCGGGCACGCCGGCCGGGTGCGGCGCAGTCATTTACGCTGCCGCAGGCGCCTTCATCTGGGCGCGCACCACCTTGTGCACGAATCCGAGCTTTTCCAGTACCGGGGTGCTGAGCGTGAACGGGTAGGAGTCCGGCATGCCGATGCTGCGGTTCAGGCTGTTGAGCACGTAGGTCAGGGTGAACCATTCCCGCGTGATGCTGTCGAACGCATCTGTCCTGGTGGGCAGGATGACACGGTCCAGCTCCGGTTCGTCCGCCTTGGCCGGATGCAGCGACAAGCCGCACGCGTTCGCGGTTTCGAGCGTGTCGAGCATGTGCAGGTAGTGGGCCCAGGTTTCGGCCCAGTCTTCCCACGGGTGAGAACTGGCGTAGGTGCTCACGAAGTGCGCATCCCAGTCGGCCGGCGGTCCTTCGTTGTAGTGGCGCTTCAGGCACTCGCCATAATCCTGGCGCTCGTCGCCGAACAGGGCGCGGTAGCCGTCGATCCACTCGCTGTCGGCGACCAGCCGGTCAAAATAGTAGTGGCCGCTCTCGTGGCGGAAGTGCCCCAGCAGCGTGCGGTAGCGTTCATGCATCTGTTCGCGCGTGCGTTCGCGCTCGGCCGGGTCGGCTTCCGCGATGTTCAGCGTGATCAGGCCATTGTCGTGGCCGGTCATGACGTGCTGGTCCGGCCCGCCGTCTTCGAGGAACTGGAACGCCAGCCCGGTCTCGGGTTCCTTCTCTTTCGATACCGGGGTCAGGTTCAGCGTCGCCAGCGAAAACAGCAGACGGCGCTTGGCCGCTTCCAGGCGCGCCCAGAGCACCCGGTTTTTTTCCGATGTCAGCGCCGGAATCACGACCGTCAGCTGGCACGACTCGCACAGGTCGTGCGGGTCGTCCGCCGGCAGCATCCAGTTGCAGACGTTATGTTCGACGTAATTGCCGCACTTTTTGTACAGTTTGCCCGCGTCGTTGCGGTGCAGGCTGCGCCATTGGCCGGTGTCGGTTTCCTCGAAGGCGTTGATGCTGCGCGTCGCAGGCTGATAGCCCAGCGTGCTCTGGCAATTGAAGCAGAGGGTGTTTTCGAAAAATATTTGCTGTGAACACTTGTCGCAGTGAAACGTTTTCATGGTAGACCGAGAATGAGTTAAGTTGTGATGACAATCTAACAGTAAATCGACGCGCGCTACGCTCGTGTCAGACAACGCCTCATGCGCCCAGCTGCGCAGCGATCATCACAGCAAAAACCGCGGCCCTCCGCCCGCCAGCGCCTCCTCGCCGTCGGCCTCGTCCTTGAGCTGGACGCCGGTCAATTGGCGCCTGTGCGCCTCGCCCAGCAGCACATGCAGCTTGCGCGCCGCATCCTCGATGCCCAGCCCGGCCGGCCTGACGTTCGATATGCAGTTGCGCCGTTCGTCGGTCAGGCCCACGCTCGGCGCCCAGGTGATGTACAGCCCCATGCTGTCGGGCGAACTCAGGCCGGGCCGCTCGCCGATCAGGACCACCGCCAGTCTGGCGCCCAGCAGTTCGCCGACCTCGTCGCCGACCGCGACGCGGCCTTGCTCGACGATGCACAGGGGCGCCAGCGTCCACGCCGGATCCAGCCGTGGCCGCAGGGCCTGCAGCAAGGGCGCGGCGTGTTGCGCGACCGCGCGGCCGGACAGGCCATCGACGAGCACGACAGCCAGGTCGCAAGGCCGTACGGACAGGGGTTCGCCGCGCAGGGCGCGGAGACGCTCGCGCGACGGCGCATCCAGCCGGCGCCCGAGATCCGGGCGCTGCAGATAAACGTTGCGCTCGGGCGCGGCGCTGTGCAGCACGAGCGGCGCCGGCAAGCCCGGTAGTCCCGGCCATGCCTGCTGCAGCGACGCGGCCAGCGCCGCGGCGTCGAGCGGCTCGTGCACGGCGTCGCGCGCGCGCGCATGGGCCAGCTGGAAGGCGAGCTGGTCGTGCGTGCGCTGGCTGATGCCGGTGTGTCCGAGGCCGATGCGCGCGCTGGTGAAGCGGCGCAAGCCCTGCCAGGGGTCCGGCTGCGCTTCGGGGCTGATGTCTTTCATCGGCTCTCCTGCATGGGCTCTTTTTCAGGGCAGCTGCGACAGCGCACGCTGGAACGGGGCCGGCAGCGCGCGGCCCAGGGTGGCCGCTTCGTCGCCGCTGAAGATGCCCATGTCGCGCAGCCAGGCGTGGAACTCCGGCGCCGGGCGCAAGCCGAGCGCGCGGCGGGCGTAAAGGGCATCGTGGAAGGACGTGGTCTGGTAGTTGAGCATGATGTCGTCCGCGCCGGGCACGCCCATGACGAAGGTGCAGCCGGCGGCGCCCAGCATCGTCAAGAGCACGTCCATGTCGTCCTGGTCCGCTTCGGCGTGGTTGGTGTAGCACACGTCGACGCCCATCGGCAGGCCGAGCAGCTTGGCGCAGAAGTGGTCTTCCAGGCCGGCGCGGATGATCTGCTTGCCGTCGTACAGGTATTCCGGGCCGATGAAGCCGACAACGGAATTGACCAGCAAGGGCTTGAAGGCGCGCGCCACCGCGTAGGCACGCGCTTCGCAGGTCTGCTGGTCGAGGCCATGGTTGGCGTTGCTCGACAGCGCGCTGCCCTGGCCGGTCTCGAAATACATGACGTTCCCGCCCAGCGTGCCGCGGCGCAGCGAGAGGGCGGCGTCGTGGGCCTCGAGCAGCAGCGCCAGGTCGATGCCGAAGCTGGCGTTGGCCGCCTGGGTCCCGGCGATCGACTGGAACACGAGGTCGACCGGCGCGCCCCGTTCGATCGCGGCCAAGGTGTTGGTGACGTGGGTGAGCACGCAGGACTGGGTTGGAATGGCGTAGCGCCGGATGACGTCGTCGAGCATGCGCACCAGCTCCACCACCCGCGGCACGTTGTCGGTGGCCGGGTTGATGCCGATGACGGCGTCGCCGCTGCCATACATCAGGCCGTCGAACAGGCTGGCGGCGATGCCGGAGGGGTCGTCGAGCGGGTGATTCGGCTGCAGCCGCGTCGACAGGGTGCCGGGCAAGCCGATCGTATTGCGAAAGCGCGTGACCACGCGGCACTTGCGCGCGACCAGCACCAGGTCCTGGATGCGCATGATCTTCGATACCGCGGCCGCCATCTCTGGCGTGAGGCCCGGGGCAACGCGCGCGAGGGCCACGTCGTCCGCCTCGTCGCCCAGCAGCCAGTCGCGCAAACCACCGACGGTCAGGTGGCGGATCGGCGCGAATGCCGCCGCATCGTGGCCGTCGACGATCAGGCGCGTCACCTCGTCCGAGTCGTAGGGCACCACGACCTCGTTCAGGAAGGTCGTGAGCGGCAGGTCGGCCAGGGCCATCTGCGCCGCCACACGCTCCTCGCTACTGCCTGCCGCCACGCCGGCCAGGTCGTCGCCCGAGCGCGCGGGCGAGGCCTTGGCCAGCAGCTCGCGCAGGCCGGCGAAGGTGTAGGTGCGGGGGCCGACAAGATGGGTGATCTGGCTCATGGCGAGATTCGCTCCGGCTGCGCAAGAAGTGTGGGTCGGAGAAATCGTGCCACAGTTTCCCCGATTGTTGTGCACGACGAATCGAACCGTCGGATCGGCGCCGCAATGTCTTCTATCCCCCACGCCTGAAACCACGGATAATGACGCCCAACACATAAGGCATTCATTCAGAACACTCCATGGAAATCAAGGTCAACTTCCTCGACAAGCTGCGTCTCGAGGCGAAATTCGACGACTTCACGGTGATCGCCGACCAGCCGATCCGCTACAAGGGCGATGGCTCGGCGCCGGGCCCGTTCGACTACTTCCTGGCCTCGTCGGCGCTGTGCGCGGCCTATTTCGTGAAGTTGTATTGTAATACGCGCAATATCCCGACCGAGAATATCAGGCTGTCGCAAAATAATATCGTCGACCCGGAAAACCGCTACAAGCAGATCTTCAAGATCCAGGTCGAGCTGCCGGCCGATATCTCGGACAAGGACCGCCAGGGCATCCTGCGCTCGATCGAGCGCTGCACCGTCAAAAAAGTGGTGCAGCAGGGTCCCGAATTCGTCATCGAAGAAGTCGAGAACCTCGACGCCGATGCGCAAGCGCTGCTGACCGTGCAGCCGGCCGGCGCGGCCGCGACTTATATTCCGGGCAAGGACTTGCCGCTCGAGCAGACCATCGCCAACATGTCGAGCCTGCTGGCCGAGCTGGGCATCAAGATCGAAATCGCGTCGTGGCGCAATATCGTGCCGAACGTGTGGTCGCTGCACATCCGCGATGCCCATTCGCCGATGTGCTTCACCAACGGCAAGGGTGCGACCAAGGAAAGTGCGCTGGCATCCAGCCTGGGCGAATACATCGAACGCATCAGCAACAACCACTTCTATGCCGGCGCGTATTGGGGCGAAGAGATCGCCAACGCCGATTTCGTCCATTATCCGAACGAGCGCTGGTTCCAGCCGGGCCCTGACGATACGCTTCCGCCGGAAATCCTCGACGCGTATTGCCTCGACATCTACGATCCGGACGGCGAACTGCGCGGCTCGCACCTGTTCGACACCAACTCCGGCAATACGACGCGGGGCATCGTGTCGCTCCCCTATACGCGCCAGTCCGATGGCGAGACCGTGTATTTCCCGTCCAACCTGATCGAAAACCTCTACGCCAGCAATGGCATGAGCGCCGGGAACACGCTGGCCGAAGCGCAGGTGCAATGCCTGTCCGAGATTTTCGAGCGCGCGGTCAAGCGCGAAATCCTCGAAGGGGAGCTTGCCTTGCCCGACGTGCCGCAGGAAGTGCTGGCCAAATACCCGGGCATCGTGGCCGGCATCCAGGGCCTGGAAGAGCAGGGCTTTCCGGTGCTGGTCAAGGATGCCTCGCTGGGCGGGGAGTATCCGGTGATGTGCGTGACGCTGATGAATCCGCGCACCGGCGGCGTGTTCGCCTCGTTCGGCGCCCATCCGAGTTTCGAGGTGGCGCTGGAACGCAGCCTGACCGAATTGCTGCAGGGGCGCAGTTTCGAGGGCTTGAACGACCTGCCGCGGCCTACGTTCGAAAGCAATGCGGTGACCGAGCCGTACAACTTCGTCGAGCATTTCATCGATTCGAGCGGCATCGTCTCGTGGCGATTCTTCAGCGCCAAATCGGATTACGATTTCGTCGAATGGGATTTCTCCGGCGAAGGCGAGGATTCGAATGCGCAGGAAGCCGCGACGCTGCTCGGCATCCTGGCGGAACTGGGCAAGGAAGTGTACGTCGCGGTGCACGATGAATTGGGCGCGACCGCATGCCGCATGCTGGTGCCGGGGTACTCGGAAATCTATCCGGTCGAAGACCTGGTATGGGACAACACCAACAAGGCATTGCTGTTCCGCGAAGATATCCTGAACCTGCACCGCCTGGACGACTCGCAGCTGGAAGGCTTGCTCGAGCGCCTGGAAAACAATGAGCTGGACGAATACTCCGACATCGCCACGCTGATCGGCATCGAATTCGACGAGAACACGGAATGGGGCCAGCTGACGGTGCTGGAGTTGCGCCTGCTGATCAATTTGGCGTTGCAGAAATTCGAAGAGGCGCAGGAACTGGTCGGCGCCTTCCTGCAATACAACGACAACAGCGTCGAGCGCGGCCTGTTCTACCAGGCCTTGGATGCGGTGCTGGAAGCGGTGCTCGACGACGAGCTGGAGCTGGATGATTACGTCGTCAATTTCCGCCGCATGTTCGGCAATCCGCGCATGGATGCGGTGCTCGGTTCGGTCGATGGCAGCGTGCGCTTTTACGGTCTGACGCCGACCAGCGTGAAGCTGGAAGGCCTGGAGCGCCACGAGCGCCTGCTCGACAGCTATCGCAAACTGCACAAGGCGCGCGCGAAGCGCTCGGCCAAGTAAGACCGGGAGAGGGTTGGAGGCCGCCGATCGCCACGCGCGATCGGCGGCCTTTTGTTTGCGCTGGCGCGCCGCGCTAGGAACCGGATTGGCGCGACGCCGGCCGCACCGTCATCGGCGACGCGCCCTGGCGCAGCACCGAGTGCGGCTGGGTGAGCGGGCGCGTCATCGGCGAGCGTCGGCCGACGGCGAAGTCGCTGGGCCGGTTCAAGCCGGTGGCGACCACGGTCACGCGCATGGCGTCGCCGAGCGACTCGTCGAAGACCGCGCCGAACTTGATGATGGCGTCGTCGCTGGTCTGCGTGCAGATCGTGTTCATCACGTCCTTGGTTTCGCGCAGTTTGAGCGTGTCTTCGGAGGCGGCGATGTTGACCAGCACCCCGCGCGCGGCGCGCAGGTTCGAGCCGTCCAGCAGCGGACAGGCGATGGCCTCTTCGGCCGCCTTGACGGCGCGGTCGTCGCCGGTGTGCTGGGCCGAACCCATCATCGCCATGCCGGTCTGGCGCATCACCGTGCGCACGTCTTCGAAGTCGACGTTGACCATCCCGGGCACGGTGATGATTTCCGCGATGCCGGTGACCGCCTTGCAGAGCACCTCGTCGGCGGCGGCGAAGGCCTGCTTTTGCGTGACGTCCTCGCCCAGGACTTCTTCCAGGCGGCTGTTCAGGACGATGACCAGCGAGTCGACGCAGCGCGCCAGCGTGGCGATGCCTTCTTCCGCCACGCGCATGCGGCGCGGGCCTTCGAAGGCGAATGGCTTGGAGACCACGCCGACGGTCAGGATGCCGAGTTCGCGCGCGACTTCGGCCACCACCGGCGCGGCGCCGGTGCCGGTGCCGCCGCCCATGCCGGCGGTGAGGAACACCATGTCGGCGCCCTTGAGCGCATCGGCGATCGCGGTCCGTTCGGAGATGGCGGCTTCGCGCCCGACCACCGGGTCGCTGCCCGCGCCAAGACCGCTGGCGCCGAGCTGGATGCGTTTTTCGGTCGCGGTGTTCGACAGCGCCTGCGCGTCGGTATTGGCGCACATGAATTCGAAGGACGACAGTCCGGCGGAGGCCATATGGCTGACGGCATTGCCGCCGGCGCCGCCCACGCCGATGATTTTGATGACCGTCTCCGGTTGGGGAACTTTAGATTCGGACAAGGAAGACTCCGTGTGAAGAAATAGCGATCGGCTCGCCGTGACGTTGCCGAACCAAGCAATGGCTGGTGCCTAGCCATTTAGATTACTTGCTGAGATGCGCACGCGAAAGGTTAGAAACGTTACATTCGCAAACAATTGTAATAACGCGTGCAATCCTCGCAAAAGCCTGCATACCAAAAGTAGATGGCCTGTGCGGCGCTTCGCATGCCCGGCTCAGCGAGCCATTCGCCCAAACATAGCACGCTATAGCCGGCTTGACGCATGCGGGCGGCATCGCGGAAAGATCGATGGCGGTCCGGTGCAATCGAGCGCCTGATCCGCTGGACGACATGAGATGGAATATGGGTGGGCAAAAAAAAACCCGCTCAGGGAGCGGGTTGAATCTATCCTTTTGAGGAGAATAGAGGAGACGGGTTGAGTATGCTGTGGCGCGCCGGATCGGTCCAATGGTTGTTCGTGATGCCTGCGATTCAGCAAACACATGACTCTTATCTTGTGCCGTGCGCCGCTAACCTGCACATCGGCCGCTGGGCATGGTGAATCCGTCGCAAGTGGGCCATGTGGCCGAACCAGACGCAGCGTTCAGCCCGGTTCGCCATCGCGTGAAAGCTTGCTGCGCAGATAGTCGATATGGGCTTGCATCGCCGTGCGCGCCTCTTCCGGACGGCCTTCGCAAATCGCTTCGCAGATCGTGCGGTGTTGCAGCAGCAGCAGGTCGGACAGCGAGCGGTCGATCTCGCGCAAGGCGTCGACGTTCAGAATGATGTGCTCGCGCAGCATCTTGGTGATGCTGTTGTGCAAGTGCAGGAACATGCTGTTGCCCGAGGCGACCGCGATCGCTTCGTGCAGTTCGACGTCGATGCGCGACTCGCTGGCGACATCGCCGATCCGGCGTGCATGCTCCAGTCTTTCCATCGCATCCAGGATACGCACGCGGTCGCCGTCGCTGCGGCGCAGTGCCGCGAAATAGGCGGTGGCGCCCTCGAGCACGCGGCGAAACTCCAGCATGTCCTCGCGCCGCGCCGGGCTGCTCGACATCAGCTGCGCCCAGGGGGAGGGCGTGGCGCCGCCGGTGCGCAGGCGATCGGACACGAAGATGCCGCTGCGCGGCCTGATGTGGATCAGGCCGCGCGCTTCCATCTGCTGGATCGCTTCGCGCACCGTGTTGCGCGATACCCCGTACCGCTGCGCCAGTTCGCGCTCCGACGCCAACTGGCCGTTGGCCGGCACGCTGCCGTCGAGCAGTGTCTCTTCCAGTGTGCGGATCAGTTGCGCCACCCGGCCGCGCTGTTGGCTGTTCGGCATTCGCATCTCCATGTGCTCTGGCCCAACCAGTTTGTCATCGCACGAGAATAGCGTAAATATCTGGAAACTTAAATAAAAAATAAAACCGGAGACCGCCATCGCATCGCGCCCGTGCCATCTTTTTCGGGCCCACCGTGCGCCGGCGAGTGGTCGCGTCCTCCAAAGCCTGCCGACAGACTTGTTCCATAAAAAAGAGGAGACGCACATGGTATGGCAACAGATTTACGATCCATTCGGCAGCATGCTGACATCGAGCCTGCTCGCCGCGGTACCGGTGGTGGTGATGCTGGTCGCGCTGGGTTTCCTGCACATCAAAGCCCACGTGGCCGCCGGCCTCGGCCTGGTGGCGGCGCTGTTCGTGGCCGTGTTCGCGTACAGCATGCCGGCCGCGATGGCGGGCAAGGCGGCGCTGCTGGGCGGCTTCACGGGTCTGTTGCCGATCGGCTGGATTGTGCTGAACATCATTTTCCTGCAGCAGCTGTGCGTACAGAACGGCAGTTTCAAGGTGCTGCAGGCTTCGCTGTCCGGCATCACCGGCGACCGCCGCTTGCAGCTGCTGCTGATCGCGTTCTGCTTCGGTGCGTTCTTCGAAGGCGCGGCGGGTTTCGGCACGCCGGTGGCGGTCACCGCGGGCGTGCTGATCGGCCTGGGCTTCTCGCCGCTGGCGGCCTCCGGCCTGTCGCTGATCGCCAACACCGCGCCCGTGGCCTTCGGTGCGCTCGGCACGCCGGTGCTGACGCTGGCCAAGGTGCACGGCTACGACCTGCTGCCGCTGACCGCGGTGATCGGCCGCCAGCTGACCGTGTTCTGCATCCTGGTGCCGTTCTGGCTGGTCTGGGCCTTCGCCGGACGCAAGGGCATGTGGGAAGTCTGGCCGGCGATCCTGGTGACCGGGGTGTCGTTCGCCGTCCCGCAATACCTGATGTCGAACTACGTCGGTCCGGAACTGGTCGACATCGTGGCCGCCCTGGTCTCGATGGCCTGCCTGATCCTGTTCCTGCGCGTGTGGCAGCCGAAGACGATCTGGACCTCGACCACGCTGCGCGGCCATGACAGCGGCGCCGGGGCCGAGGCCGCGCCCGAGCCGCTGCAACGCTATTCGCGCGCCGAACTGCTGCGCGCCTGGACGCCCTGGGTGATCCTGACCGTGTTCGTGTTCATCTGGGGCCTGCCGCCGGTGAAGGACTTCCTGAACCACCTGTTCGCGCCCAAGTTCCCGTTCGACGACTTGCACAACATGATCCTGCGGGTGCCTCCGGTGGTGTCCAAGGCCACGCCGGAAGCCGCGGTGTACAGCCTGACCCTGCTGTCGGCGACCGGCACCGCCATCCTGCTGTCGGCCATCGTCGGCGCGCTGTTCATGAAGTTCCGTCCGCTCGAGATCGTACGAGCGTTTTTCCGTACGCTGTGGCTGGTGCGGTTTTCGCTGCTGACGATCGTGCTGATGCTGGCGCTGGGTACGCTCACCCGTTACTCGGGTTCCGACACCACGCTCGGCCTGGCGTTCGCCAACAGCGGCGCGCTGTATCCCTTCTTCGGCACGCTCATGGGCTGGCTCGGCGTGGCGATGACCGGTTCCGACACCGCTTCCAACGTGCTGTTTGGCGGCATGCAGCGGGTCGCCGCGCAGCAGCTCGGCCTGCCGATCAACCTGATGGGCGCCGCCAACAGCTCGGGCGGCGTGATGGGCAAGATGATCGACGCCCAGTCGATCGTCGTCGCCTCCACCGCCACGCGCTGGGTCAACCACGAAGGCGATATCCTGCGCTTCGTGTTCTTCCATTCGCTCGCCCTGGCCGCGCTGGTCGGCATCCTGGTGACGCTGCAAGCCTACGTGTGGCCTTTCACATCGATGGTGATTCACTGAAGGAAACTCAAGGAGAATGCAAATGAACGCTCCCGCCTCCGCCTCCAGCGCGACCGAGCTGCGCAGCGCGCGCCGGCCCGCAGCGCTGGCGGCCCTGCGCGCCGCGCTGCCCGAGCGCGCCATCCTCGCCAACGAAGAGGAAACCCGCGCCTACGAATGCGACGGCCTGGCCGCCTATCGCCAGCTGCCGCTGATCGTCCTCTTGCCCGAGAACGAAGCGCAGATCGTCGCGGCGGTCCGGGTCTGCCGCGAGCTGAACCTGCCGATCGTGCCGCGCGGCGCCGGCACCGGCCTGTCCGGCGGCGCCATGCCGATCGCCGACGGCGTGGTGCTGTCGACCGCGCGCCTGAACCGGATCGTCAGGCTCGATGCCCATGCCCGCATCGCCGTGGTCCAGCCGGGCGTGCGCAACCTGGCCATCTCGGAAGCGGCCGCACCGCACGGCCTGTACTACGCGCCGGATCCGTCCTCGCAGATCGCCTGCACCATCGGCGGCAACGTCGCCGAGAACTCGGGCGGCGTGCACTGCCTGAAATACGGCCTGACCGTGCACAACGTGCTGCGCGTGCGCATGGTGACGACCGGCGGCGAGATCGTCGAACTCGGCGGCGAGGCGCTGGACGCGCCCGGGCTCGACCTGCTGGCCGTGGTGATCGGCTCGGAAGGGATGCTCGGCGTGGTCACCGAAGTCACGGTCAAGCTGGTGCCCAAGCCGCGCGTGGCGCGCGTCGTGATGGCCTCGTTCGACGACGTCGTGAAGGCCGGCGACGCGGTCGCGCGCGTGATCGCGGCCGGCATCATCCCGGCCGGCCTGGAGATGATGGACCGGCTGTCGACCCAGGTGGCCGAGGAATTCGTCCATGCCGGCTACGACACCAGCGCCGCCGCGGTGCTGCTGTGCGAGTCCGACGGCATCCTCGAAGAAGTCGAGGAAGAGATCGCGCGCATGGACGAGGTGCTGCGTGCCTGCGGCGCGACCGCCATCGCGGTGTCGGGCGACGAGGCCGAGCGCCTGCGCTTCTGGTCCGGCCGCAAGAACGCGTTCCCGGCGGTGGGCCGCATCTCGCCGGACTACTACTGCATGGACGGCACCATCCCGCGCAAGCACCTGGCCCACGTCCTGCAGCGCATCGAGGAGATGGAAAAGAAGTACGCGCTGCGCTGCGCCAACGTGTTCCATGCCGGCGACGGCAACCTGCATCCCTTGATCATGTTCGACGCCAACGCCCCGGGCGAATTCCACCGCGCCGAGCAGTTCGGCGCCGACGTCCTCGAACTGTGCGTCGAAGTCGGCGGGACGATCACCGGCGAGCACGGGGTCGGCATCGAGAAGATCAACTCGATGTGCGTGCAGTTCTCGCGCGAGGAACTGGACATGTTCTTCGCCGTCAAGCGCGCGTTCGACCCGGCCGGCATCCTCAACCCGGACAAGGCGATCCCGACGCTGCGCCGCTGCGCCGAGTACGGCCGCATGCACGTGCGCCAGGGCCAGATGAAATTTCCCAACCTGCCGCGTTTTTAATATGGACACGACACTACAACGCTTTTCCGCGCAGATCGCCGCAGCCTCGGCCGCGCGCGCGCCGCTGCGCATCCGCGGCGGCGGCAGCAAGGACTGGTACGGCCAGCGCCTGGAGGGCGAGCTGCTCGACACCAGGGCGTACGCCGGCATCACCGACTACGAGCCGACCGAGCTGGTGGTCAGCGCGCGCTGCGGCACGCCGCTGGCCGAGATCGAGGCGCAGCTGGAGCGCCACGGCCAGATGCTGGCCTGCGAGCCGCCGCACTTCGGTCCCGGCGCGACGCTGGGCGGGATGGTGGCGGCCGGCCTGTCCGGACCGCGCCGCCAGGCCGCCGGCAGCGTGCGCGACTTCGTGCTCGGCGCGGTGCTGGTCGACGGCCACGGCGAGCTGCTGCACTTCGGCGGCAAGGTGATGAAGAACGTCGCCGGCTACGACGTCTCGCGCCTGCTCACCGGGTCGCTCGGCATGTTCGGCCTGATCGCCGAGGCCTCGCTCAAGGTGCTGCCCAAGCCGGTCGCGGAACTCAGCCTGCGCCAGGCCATGACACAGGAAGACGCGCTGCGCCGCCTGAACGAGTGGGGCGGCCAGCCGCTGCCAATTTCGGCGTCGGCCTGGCTCGATGGCGTGTTGAGCGTGCGGCTGTCGGGCGCGCGCTCGGCGGTGGCCGCGGCGCGCATGCGCATCGGCGGCGACGCGTTCGAGGAGGCCGAGGCCTGGTGGTGCGACCTGCGCGAGCACGAACACGGCTTCTTTGCCGAGGCGGCGCGCCACCCGAACGGCTTGTGGCGCCTGTCGCTACCGTCGAGCGCGCCACCGCTGGCCTTGTCCGGCCGCCAGCTGGTCGAGTGGGGCGGCGCGCAGCGCTGGCTGGTGACCGATGTCGAACCGGACGCGATCCGTGCGGCGGCCGCGGCGCTTGGCGGCCACGCGACGCTGTTCCGCGGCGGCCAGCGCGACGTCGGCGTGTTCCATCCGCTGGCGCCGGCGGTGCAGACGATTCACAAGCAGCTCAAGGATGCGTTCGACCCGGCCGGGGTGTTCAACCGCGGCCGCATGTACAAGGAGTTCTAGCCGTGCAAACCAATCTCGCCGATTTCATCCGCACCACGCCCGACGGCATCGAGGCCGACGCCATCCTGCGCAAATGCGTGCATTGCGGCTTCTGTACCGCTACCTGCCCGACCTACCAGGTGCTGGGCGACGAGCTCGATGGCCCGCGCGGGCGCATCTACCTGATCAAGCAGGTGCTCGAGGGGAGGCCGGCCACGCGCGCCACCCAGGTCCACCTGGACCGCTGCCTGACTTGCCGCAACTGCGAATCGACTTGCCCGTCGGGCGTGCAGTACGCCCGCCTGGCCGACATCGGCCGGCGCGTGGTCGAGCAGCAAGTGCCGCGGCCGCCGGCCCAGCGCCTGCTGCGCACCGTGCTCAAGGAAACCCTGCCGCGCAAGTGGCTGTTCGGGCCGGCGATGAAGACCGGGCAGATGCTGCGCCCGCTGCTGCCGCAGGCCTTGAAGGACAAGGTGCCGGCGCCGCGCCCGGCCGGCGACTGGCCTCGGCGCCGGCACGTGCGCAAGATGCTGATGCTGGAAGGCTGCGTGCAGCCCTCGATGTCGCCCAACATCAACGCGGCGACGGCGCGTGTGTTCGACGCCGCCGGCGTGCAGATCGTGACGGCCAGGCGCGCCGGCTGCTGCGGCGCGATCCGCTGGCACCTGAACGATGCCGACGGCGGGCGCGACGACATGCGGCGCAACATCGACGCCTGGTGGCCCTACCTGGAGCAGGGTGTCGACACCATCCTGATCAATGCGTCCGGCTGTGGCGCCATGATCAAGGAGTACGGCCACCTGCTGGAGGACGACCCGGCGTATGCGGCCAAGGCCGCGCAGGTATCGAAGGCGGCCAAGGATGTCAGCGAAGTGCTGCCGCAGTTCGAGGCGCGCCTGCTCGAGAAACTGGCCGGACGCGAGAGCGGCGAGCGCGTGGCCTACCATCCGCCATGTACGCTCCAGCACGGCCAGCAAATCCGCGGCAAGGTCGAGGCGCTGCTGCGCGCCGCCGGCGTCGACGTCGAGCTGTGCGCCGACAGCCACCTGTGCTGCGGCTCGGCCGGCACCTATTCCGTGCTGCACGCACCCATGGCGACGCGCCTGCGCGACGACAAGCTGGCCAGGCTGGAGGCGACCGGAGCGCAGCGCATCGTCTCGGCCAACGTCGGCTGCATCACCCACCTGCAGTCGGGCACCGCTACACCGGTGGAGCACTGGATCGAACTGCTCGACCGGGTGCTGGCATGATCATCTCGTCCGCGACCGACTTTCGCGAGGCCGCGCGGCGCAAGCTGCCGCCGTTCCTGTTCCATTACCTGGACGGCGGCGCCGGCGCCGAGCAGACACTGCGTGCCAACGTCGACGATTTGCAGGCAATCAAGCTGCGCCAGCGCGTGCTGCGCGGTTCCGAACAGCTCGACCTGTCGACGCACTGGTTCGGCCAGCAGCATGCGCTGCCGATCGCGCTGGCGCCGATCGGCCTGGCCGGTATGTATGCGCGCCGCGGCGAAGTGCAGGCGGCGCGCGCGGCCTGCAAGCGCAACATCCCGTTCATCCAGTCGACGGTGTCGGTGTGCCCGCTGTCGGAGGTGGCGGCCCAGGCCAGCCGCCCGATCTGGTTCCAGTTGTACGTGCTCAAGGACCGCGCCTTCATGCGCGACGTCATGCGCCGCGCGCGCGAGCTGGGCGCGACCACGCTCGCGTTCACGGTCGACATGCCGGTGCCGGGCGCGCGCTACCGCGACGCCCACAGCGGCATGAGCGGCAAGAACGGTCCGCTGCGGCGCATGCTGCAGGCGCTGACGCACCCGCGCTGGGTCTGGGAGGTCGGCCTGTTCGGGCGGCCGCACGACCTGGGCAACATCTCCGCCTACCGGGGGCACGCGACCGGGCTGGAAGACTATATCGGCTGGCTGGGTTCGAACTTCGATCCCGGCATCAGCTGGCAGGACCTGCAGTGGATCCGCGACGAGTGGCAGGGTCAGCTGATCCTGAAGGGCATCATCGACGCCGACGATGCGCGCGATGCGGTGGCCTTCGGCGCCGACGGCATCGTGGTCTCGAACCACGGCGGGCGCCAGCTGGACGGGGCGCTGTCGAGCGCGCGCGCGCTGCCGGCGATCGCGGCGGCGGTCAAGGGCAAGCTGACCATCTTCGCCGACGGCGGCGTGCGCACCGGCACCGACGTGTTCCGCATGCTGGCGCTGGGCGCCGACGGCGTGCTGATCGGGCGCGCCTTCGTCTACGCGCTGGCCACCGGCGGCGAGGCCGGGGTCGAGCGCCTGCTTGCCATCATGGAAAAGGATATCCGGACCAATATGGTGTTGACCGGGGTGCGCACGATCGCGGAGATCGGGCCGCACCTGCTGGCGGCGTAAGGCCGAGCGGCGCTAACGGCGCTGCGCCGACGCCACGGCGGTCTGCGGCACCCGGCTCTGGTCGTTGTTTTCGCGGACCAGTTTTCCCAGCAGCGTCATGAATTGCAGCTGTTCTTCTTCGCTGAGCGGCGCCAGCAGGCGTTGGCGCAGGCGCTGCGTGTTGGGACCGAGTGCGTCGAGCAGGTGCTGGCCGGCCGCGGTCACCGTCAGCGCGCGCTGGCGCCGGTTGTGCGGCAGCACCTTGCGTTCGATGAGCTGCTTTTCCTCGAGCCGCGCACAGACCGTGGCGCCGGTCGAAGTGTCGATCGCGACCAGGCCCGACAGCGACACCTGGTCGATGCCCGGATGCGCCGCCAGCGTATTGAGCATGGCGTACTGGACCGGAGTCAGGTCGCTGCCGATTTCGTCGTAGAACAGCGCGGTCGAGATCTGCTGGGCCCGGCGCAAGAGATGGCCGGGGTGCTCGTAAAGATCGAGCATCGAGGTCCCGTCAGTGGGTTCTTTTTCGGTGGACATCGTCGAGTCGGGATGGTGCGTCGCATCATCGAAAATTCGGAAACGCAGTTTACTTCGTCCTTCGACCGGCATGACGCACGGTTTCGCCGGAGCTTCACCGTTCCAGCGAAGTGCAGCGCAGGCCAAGGGACACGGCCACACGCGCAAATCCGGGCGCTGGCATAATCGGCGCTCCCACATCACATAGCGAGGAACAAGATGGTGCTTGAAAGCGCAGAAATCCTGGTCAAGGCCGGCATGGAGGATACCTTCGAGGCTGGCGTGCGCGCGGCCACGCCGCTGTTCCAGCGTGCACGCGGCTGCAAGGGCATGCAGATCCAGCGCGGCGTCGAGAACCCGCGCGCCTATCGCCTGCTGGTGCAGTGGGAAACGCTGGAAGACCACAACGTGCATTTCCGCGGCAGCGACGACTTCCAGGAATGGCGCCGGCTGGTCGGCGACTGCTTCGACGGCGCGCCCGTGGTCACCCATTTCGAGAGCGTCTACCAGGGCTTCTGAGCCCGCCTGCCGCACGACGATTCAAGCCCCGACCCCATGGCGGCGGCGTTCCGCCGGCGCCGCTCACGGCAGCAGCACCGCCAGTTCCTGCGCGCCCTGGCGCAGCACCGGCAGGAATTCCTCCACCATGCGTTCGGCCGGCACCCGCACCGCCTGGGCGCCGACATTGAGCGCGGCCAGCACCCGCCCGGACGCACCGCGCACCGGCACTGCGATCGAACGCAGCCCCAGTTCCAGCTCTTCGTTGTTGGCGGCGTAGCCGTCGCGCCGTACGCCCGCCAGCACCGCGCGCAGCTTGGCCTTGTCGGTGATGGTGTGCTCCGTCCTGGGCAGCAACTCGGTGCGCGCCAGATAAGCTTCCAGTTCGTCGTCCGGCTGGTGCGCCAGCAGCACCCGGCCCAGCGAGGTGCAGTAGGCCGGCAGGCGGCTGCCGGCGGACAGCGACACCGACATCACGCGCGAGGTCGCGGCGCGCGCCACGTACAGCACCTGGTCTTCTTCCAGCACCGCCAGCGAGCTCGATTCGCCCAGCGTCTTGCTGATGCCGTTCAGGCAGGGCTGGGCGGCGATCGTCAGCGGCGTCGACGAGAGATACGAGTAACCCAGCGTCAGGATCTTCGGACGCAGGCTGAAGTTGTTCAATTCCGCGTCGACGTAGCCGAGCTGGCGCAGCGTGTGCAGGCAGCGCCGCACGGCCGCGCGCGGGATGCCGGTCTGCTGGCTGATCTGGGCGATGGTCTGCGGCTTGCGCGAATCGGCGAAGGCGCGGATCACCGCCAGCCCGCGCGCGAACGAGGTCATGAAATCGGGATCGGTGAGGGCGTCGATTTCTTCGGCGACGCTGCGTGAGGTAGCGGGGGCGTTGGTCGATGACATAAGGGGATATTCTAGTGCCGCTTGACCCGTGCGGGCCACAGGCGTAGACTTTTTGTGCGGTAGACGGTTAGGTGTTCGATTATCGCACAACCTCTGCCGCATAACGATAAAGGTCAAACCATGATCGACAAGACATTTGCATCGCTCGAGGCAGCGGTGGCCGGCATTCCCGACGGCGCCACCATCATGATCGGTGGCTTCGGCAACGCCGGCATGCCCGCCGCGCTGATCGATGCGCTGCTGGCGCAGGGCGCACAGGAACTTACCATCGTCAACAACAATGCCGGCAATGGCGACACGGGCCTGGCCGCGCTGATCGCCGCCAGGCGCGTGCGCAAGATCATCTGCTCGTTCCCGCGCCAGGCCGATTCCTGGCACTTCGACAAGCTGTACCGGGCCGGCGAGATCGAACTCGAGCTGATCCCGCAGGGCAACCTCGCCGAGCGCATCCGCGCCGCCGGCGCCGGCATCGGCGGCTTCTTTTCCCCGACCGGCTACGGCACCCTGCTGGCCGAAGGCAAGGAGACGCGCGTCATCGACGGCAAGCATTATGTGTTCGAAACCCCGATCCATGCCGACTTCGCGCTGATCAAGGCGCTGCGCGGCGACCGCTGGGGTAACCTGGTATACCGCAAGACCGCGCGCAACTTCGGCCCGATCATGGCGACGGCCGCCAAGACCACGATCGCCCAGGTGGCCGAGATCGTGCCGCTCGGCGCACTCGACCCGGAGGCGATCGTCACCCCGGGCATCTTCGTCCAACGCGTCGTCAAGGAGACAGCCGCATGACCAGCGCTAACCGTTACACCCGCGAACAGATGGCCGAGCGCGTCGCCCAGGACATTCCCGAGGGCGCCTACGTCAACCTCGGCATCGGCCTGCCGACCAAGGTCGCCAACTACCTGCCGGCGGACAAAGAAGTTTTTCTGCACAGCGAAAACGGGGTGCTCGGCATGGGTCCGGCGCCCGCGCCCGGCGAGGAAGACCCGGACCTGATCAACGCCGGCAAGCAGCCGGTGACGCTGCTCGAAGGCGGGGCCTACTTCCACCATGCCGACTCGTTCGCGATGATGCGCGGCGGCCACCTGGACATCTGCGTACTGGGCGCATTCCAGGTGTCCGGCAGCGGCGACCTGGCCAACTGGCATACCGGCGCCCCGGACGCGATTCCCGCCGTGGGCGGCGCGATGGACCTGGCGATCGGCGCCAAGCAGGTGTTCGTGATGATGGAACACCAGACCAAGACTGGCGAGAGCAAGATCGTCGAGCAGTGCACCTATCCGCTGACCGGGGTCAAGTGCGTGAGCCGCATCTATACTGACATGGCCGTGCTCGACGTCACGCCCGCGGGCCTGCGCGTGCGCGAGATCGCCCCCGGCTTGACTTTTGATGAGCTGCAGGCCGCCACCGCGGCGGACCTGCTGCCGCAAGAACAATCGTAAGGAGAATGACCATGACTGACGCATTCATCGTCGACGCCATCCGGACCCCGATCGGCCGCTACGGCGGCGCCCTGAAGGACGTGCGCGCGGACGACCTCGGCGCGCTGCCGATCCGAGAACTCATGCGCCGCAATCCGGAAGTCGATTGGAGCGCCGTCGACGACGTGATCTACGGCTGCGCCAACCAGGCCGGCGAAGACAACCGCAACGTGGCGCACATGGCGTCGCTGCTGGCCGGCCTGCCGCTTGACGTGCCCGGCACCACGGTCAACCGCCTGTGCGGTTCGGGCATGGACGCGATTGGCATCGCAGGGCGCGCCATCAAGGCCGGCGAAGCCCGTCTGATGATCGCCGGCGGCGTCGAGTCGATGACGCGCGCGCCGTTCGTGATGGGCAAGGCGGAATCGGCGTTCTCGCGCAACGCCACCATCTACGACACCACGATCGGCTGGCGCTTCCCGAGCAAACAGATGAAGCACCTGTACGGCACCGATTCGATGCCGGAGACGGCCGAAAATGTCGCGGTCGACTACAAGGTGTCGCGCGAAGACCAGGACCGTTTCGCGCTGGCCAGCCAGCAAAAAACTGCGCGCGCCCAGCGTGACGGCACCTTCGCCGACGAGATCGTGGCGGTCGAGATTCCGCAGAAGAAAGGCGACCACATCCTGTTCAGCCAGGACGAGCACCCGCGTGAAACCAGCCTGGAAGCCCTGGCCAAGCTCAAACCGGTGGTGCACGCGGAAGGCACGGTCACGGCCGGCAATGCCTCCGGCGTGAACGACGGCGCCTGCGCGCTGCTGCTGGCGAACGAGGAAGCGGCGTTTCAATATGGCTTGACCAAGCGCGCCCGCATCATCGGCATGGCGACCGCCGGCGTCGCGCCACGGGTGATGGGCATCGGCCCGGCGCCGGCCGTGCAAAAGCTGTTGCGCCAGACCGGCATGACGCTCGACCAGTTCGACCTCATCGAGCTGAACGAAGCGTTTGCTTCCCAGGCCCTGGCCGTGCTGCGCATGCTCGGCATTGCGGACGACGACCCGCGCGTGAATCCGAACGGCGGCGGCATTGCGCTCGGCCACCCGCTCGGCATGAGCGGTGCGCGCCTGGTCACAGCCGCGACCTATCAGCTCGAGCGCACCGGCGGGCGTTACGCGCTGTGCACGATGTGCATCGGGGTGGGGCAGGGTATCGCGATGGCGATCGAGCGCGTCTGATCGAGCGGAAACGAAGGGGTAAGCAAAGCCTGTTCGCGCAAGGCTTTGCTTTTGTCTTTCCTGAATTGAAAGATTTCTGAGTGAGTTGGGGGAATTTCGTTGTCGCTGGAAATTGCTGAGAACGATTGCTTTAGAAAGCGTGGCGTTTTTGTCGCCGTTCGATTCGCCCCCTTGCATGGTTGCGTGATGATTTGCTATAGTTCGTCTCCTGCTTCTGCAGCGCACGAAAAGTTTAACGGAAACAAGGAGTTAAACTTGCCTGATCGAAAAGATCGAGTGCACTGCAGAAAACGAAGGGGTTGACGAGTAACGCGAAACACTGCATAATCTCATTCCTCTGCTGCTGACGAACAAAACGATTCGCACAACGCAGCAAGGCAGTACAGAACACGGTTCTTTAAAAATAAACAGTCGATAAGTGTGGGCGTTTGATGAGGTGCCGGCAGCCGCGTAAGTGGCTGCTGAATACTTAAATTATCAAATGTTCACGCAAAAGAAATACGTTGTCTCAGCAATGAGGCGACGGTCAGTATTTTGAGTGAGCGACTTCGCTAGCAATAGCGAATGACACGAAAGTGTCGCAAACAGAGATTGAACTGAAGAGTTTGATCCTGGCTCAGATTGAACGCTGGCGGCATGCTTTACACATGCAAGTCGAACGGCAGCGCGGGGCAACCTGGCGGCGAGTGGCGAACGGGTGAGTAATATATCGGAACGTACCCAGAAGTGGGGGATAACGTAGCGAAAGTTACGCTAATACCGCATACGATCTACGGATGAAAGTGGGGGACCTTCGGGCCTCATGCTTTTGGAGCGGCCGATATCTGATTAGCTAGTTGGTGAGGTAAAGGCTCACCAAGGCGACGATCAGTAGCTGGTCTGAGAGGACGACCAGCCACACTGGGACTGAGACACGGCCCAGACTCCTACGGGAGGCAGCAGTGGGGAATTTTGGACAATGGGCGCAAGCCTGATCCAGCAATGCCGCGTGAGTGAAGAAGGCCTTCGGGTTGTAAAGCTCTTTTGTCAGGGAAGAAACGGCCTGGGTTAATACCTTGGGCTAATGACGGTACCTGAAGAATAAGCACCGGCTAACTACGTGCCAGCAGCCGCGGTAATACGTAGGGTGCAAGCGTTAATCGGAATTACTGGGCGTAAAGCGTGCGCAGGCGGTTTTGTAAGTCTGACGTGAAATCCCCGGGCTTAACCTGGGAATTGCGTTGGAGACTGCAAGGCTGGAGTCTGGCAGAGGGGGGTAGAATTCCACGTGTAGCAGTGAAATGCGTAGAGATGTGGAGGAACACCGATGGCGAAGGCAGCCCCCTGGGTCAAGACTGACGCTCATGCACGAAAGCGTGGGGAGCAAACAGGATTAGATACCCTGGTAGTCCACGCCCTAAACGATGTCTACTAGTTGTCGGGTCTTAATTGACTTGGTAACGCAGCTAACGCGTGAAGTAGACCGCCTGGGGAGTACGGTCGCAAGATTAAAACTCAAAGGAATTGACGGGGACCCGCACAAGCGGTGGATGATGTGGATTAATTCGATGCAACGCGAAAAACCTTACCTACCCTTGACATGTCAGGAAGTCTGGAGAGATCCGGGTGTGCCCGAAAGGGAACCTGAACACAGGTGCTGCATGGCTGTCGTCAGCTCGTGTCGTGAGATGTTGGGTTAAGTCCCGCAACGAGCGCAACCCTTGTCATTAGTTGCTACGAAAGGGCACTCTAATGAGACTGCCGGTGACAAACCGGAGGAAGGTGGGGATGACGTCAAGTCCTCATGGCCCTTATGGGTAGGGCTTCACACGTCATACAATGGTACATACAGAGGGCCGCCAACCCGCGAGGGGGAGCTAATCCCAGAAAGTGTATCGTAGTCCGGATCGCAGTCTGCAACTCGACTGCGTGAAGTTGGAATCGCTAGTAATCGCGGATCAGCATGTCGCGGTGAATACGTTCCCGGGTCTTGTACACACCGCCCGTCACACCATGGGAGCGGGTTTTACCAGAAGTAGGTAGCTTAACCGCAAGGAGGGCGCTTACCACGGTAGGATTCGTGACTGGGGTGAAGTCGTAACAAGGTAGCCGTATCGGAAGGTGCGGCTGGATCACCTCCTTTCTAGAGTGGCACCTGAGCTAACGCTCAATCATCAAGCGCCTACGCTTATCGGCTGTTGACTGTAACTGTGCTTATGTAAGCCGATGTGGCTTAGATAAGTGTAGTTCTCGTTCTTTAACAATCTGGAAGAAGTAAAGTTTTCTTTAAGCGTTCAATACATTGAAAGATGTAACGAACACTTAGGGTAGAAAATCTGTATGTATCAAACAACACAGCTGAACTTGATAACTATGACGTTCTCTATTACTCATGTAGAGGCCAACGTTATAGGGACAAGTGAATAAGTGCACATGGTGGATGCCTTGGCGATTACAGGCGATGAAAGACGTTGTAGCCTGCGATAAGCTACGGGGAGCTGGCAAACGAGCTTTGATCCGTAGATGTCTGAATGGGGAAACCCGGCCTTTTAGGTCATCGCATGCTGAATACATAGGCATGCGAAGCGAACGCGGCGAACTGAAACATCTAAGTAGCTGCAGGAAAAGAAATCAACCGAGATTCCCAAAGTAGTGGCGAGCGAAATGGGATGAGCCTGTACGTGATAGTCGATTGAATAGTGGAACAGTTTGGAAACACTGGCCATAGCGGGTGATAGCCCCGTACACGAAATTCAAACGGTGGTACTAAGCGTACGATAAGTAGGGCGGGACACGTGAAATCCTGTCTGAAGATGGGGGGACCATCCTCCAAGGCTAAATACTCGTAATCGACCGATAGTGAACCAGTACCGTGAGGGAAAGGCGAAAAGAACCCCGGGAGGGGAGTGAAATAGATCCTGAAACCGTGTGCATACAAACAGTCGGAGCCTCTTCGTGGGGTGACGGCGTACCTTTTGTATAATGGGTCAGCGACTTACATTCAGTGGCGAGGTTAACCAAGTAGGGGAGCCGTAGAGAAATCGAGTCCGAACAGGGCGACAGTCGCTGGGTGTAGACCCGAAACCAGGTGATCTACCCATGGCCAGGATGAAGGTGCGGTAACACGCCCTGGAGGTCCGAACCCACTAATGTTGAAAAATTAGGGGATGAGCTGTGGGTAGGGGTGAAAGGCTAAACAAACCTGGAAATAGCTGGTTCTCTCCGAAAACTATTTAGGTAGTGCCTCAAGTATCACCATCGGGGGTAGAGCACTGTTATGGCTAGGGGGTCATTGCGACTTACCAAACCATTGCAAACTCCGAATACCGATGAGTGCGAGCTTGGGAGACAGACGTCGGGTGCTAACGTCCGGCGTCAAGAGGGAAACAACCCAGACCGCCAGCTAAGGTCCCAAAGATTGGCTAAGTGGAAAACGAAGTGGGAAGGCTAAAACAGTCAGGATGTTGGCTTAGAAGCAGCCATCATTTAAAGAAAGCGTAATAGCTCACTGATCGAGTCGTCCTGCGCGGAAGATGTAACGGGGCTAAGCTAGTCACCGAAGCTGCGGATATGCGCAAGCATATGGTAGGAGAGCGTTCTGTAAGCCTGCGAAGGTGTCTTGTAAAGGATGCTGGAGGTATCAGAAGTGCGAATGCTGACATGAGTAGCGATAAAGAGGGTGAAAAGCCCTCTCGCCGAAAGCCCAAGGTTTCCTGTTCAACGTTCATCGGAGCAGGGTGAGTCGGCCCCTAAGGCGAGGCAGAGATGCGTAGCTGATGGGAAGCAGGTTAATATTCCTGCACCGTCGTATGATGCGATGGGGGGACGGATCGCGGAAGGTTGTCCAACTGTTGGAATAGTTGGTTTTTGACTCATAGAAGGTGCTTAGGCAAATCCGGGCACGTGATTCAAGGGGTCGAGACGAGCGGCTTTAAGCTGCGAAGCAATCGGAAGTGGTTCCAAGAAAAGCCTCTAAGCTTCAGTCATACGAGACCGTACCGCAAACCGACACAGGTGGGCGAGATGAGTATTCTAAGGCGCTTGAGAGAACTCGGGAGAAGGAACTCGGCAAATTGGTACCGTAACTTCGGGAAAAGGTACGCCCCGGTAGCTTGATCACTTTACTGTGTGAGGGCGAAAGGGTTGCAATAAACTGGTGGCTGCGACTGTTTAATAAAAACACAGCACTCTGCAAACACGAAAGTGGACGTATAGGGTGTGACGCCTGCCCGGTGCTGGAAGATTAAATGATGGGGTGCAAGCTCTTGATTGAAGTCCCAGTAAACGGCGGCCGTAACTATAACGGTCCTAAGGTAGCGAAATTCCTTGTCGGGTAAGTTCCGACCTGCACGAATGGCGTAACGATGGCCACACTGTCTCCTCCCGAGACTCAGCGAAGTTGAAATGTTTGTGATGATGCAATCTACCCGCGGCTAGACGGAAAGACCCCATGAACCTTTACTGTAGCTTTGCATTGGACTTTGAACCAATCTGTGTAGGATAGGTGGGAGGCTTTGAAGCGGGGACGCCAGTTCTCGTGGAGCCAACCTTGAAATACCACCCTGGTTCGTTTGAGGTTCTAACCTTGGTCCGTAATCCGGATCGGGGACAGTGCATGGTAGGCAGTTTGACTGGGGCGGTCTCCTCCTAAAGTGTAACGGAGGAGTTCGAAGGTACGCTAGGTACGGTCGGACATCGTGCTAATAGTGCAATGGCATAAGCGTGCTTAACTGCGAGACCGACAAGTCGAGCAGGTACGAAAGTAGGACATAGTGATCCGGTGGTTCTGTATGGAAGGGCCATCGCTCAACGGATAAAAGGTACTCTGGGGATAACAGGCTGATTCCTCCCAAGAGTTCATATCGACGGGGGAGTTTGGCACCTCGATGTCGGCTCATCACATCCTGGGGCTGTAGCCGGTCCCAAGGGTATGGCTGTTCGCCATTTAAAGTGGTACGTGAGCTGGGTTTAAAACGTCGTGAGACAGTTTGGTCCCTATCTGCCGTGGGCGTTGGAAATTTGAAGGGGGCTGCTCCTAGTACGAGAGGACCGGAGTGGACGAACCTCTGGTGTACCGGTTGTCACGCCAGTGGCATTGCCGGGTAGCTAAGTTCGGAAGAGATAACCGCTGAAAGCATCTAAGCGGGAAACTCGCCTTGAGATGAGATTTCCCGGAGCCTTGAGCTCCTTGAAGGGTCGTTCGAGACCAGGACGTTGATAGGTCGGGTGTGGAAGTGCAGTAATGCATTAAGCTAACCGATACTAATTGCCCGTACGGCTTGTCCCTATAACCTTGGCAGTCATGCCAACGAGTTCAGCAGTTCGATACAACAGACAAAACAACTTCTTCCAGATTCAGGGCGGCGCCAAGCCAGCGCAAACGCGACGCCCGTACAAGTCATGCCTGATGACCATAGCAAGTCGGTACCACCCCTTCCCATCCCGAACAGGACCGTGAAACGACTTTGCGCCGATGATAGTGCTGCAACCAGTGTGAAAGTAGGTTATCGTCAGGCTAATTATTCGCAGAAGCCCGTCCAGTTGATACTGGGCGGGCTTTTTGCTTTTATGGCGCCGTAAAAGCCATTGAAATCGACGCGTGCATCGGTCGTACGGCGCAACAGGACGCTTCACTCCCCCTCGAACACGTACATCTGATCGTCGCTTCGGCACACTCGCCATCGAAAAGGCGTGGTCAAAATCCACCAATTGAACGATGCTAACGATGGCGTGCGCAAACTGTTCACGTCACACAACACAGTTGGCCTCGACGATCGTCAATATCTGTTGCCGCTTGGAAATATCGTCTAGAATCCGTTTTCGACGCAGGAACTGACTCCACGGGGTGGAGTTGAACGCATGCGTTGCGTTGTGCAGTTAATAAGTTGATAAGGAAACAAATGAAAAAACATCTGCTGGCTTACGCCGTCCTCACGCTCGCAACCCATGCCGCGATGGCACAATCTGCCGTTACCATTTACGGTATCGCCGATGCAGCGCTGGTCGGAGAAAACGGCGGCAGCGGTGGCCATGTTACGAAGGTGAGCAGCGGCGCAGCCTCGGCCTCGCGTATCGGCTTTCGTGGGACCGAAGATCTGGGCGACGGCATGCAAGCTTTCTTCACGCTGGAAAACGGCGCCAAGATCGACACCGGCGAACTCGACGCCAACAACACCCTCTTCAATCGCCAGGCTTTCGTCGGTCTGAAGACGAAGGCCGGATCGCTCGCGCTTGGACGTCAGTACACGCCTTACCACATGGCGCTGCTCCAGGCGATCGATCCGTTCGGCACTGGCTATGCGGGTACCTCCAAGAACCTGCTGCCTGACAACGGCGCCAACGTTCGCGCCAGCAACAGCGTGACCTATACGACGCCAACCGTTCAAGGGGTGAACATCGATCTGTTCTACAGCGCGGGCGAACAGAGCGAGATCTCCGCAGGGCGCCAGGTCGGTGCGGGCGTGAGCTACGCACAGGGCCCGCTGTCACTGCGCCTGATCTACAACGCCAAAAATTCCGACGTGGTGGCGACCGGTGTGAACCACGACATCGGCCGCAACGTCCTGATCGGCGGCAACTACGACTTCAAGATCATCCAGGTGTATGCCGGCTTTGAGGTCGACAAGGGCTTCAACAGCGCGCCTTTGTATAACGCGAACAACCCATACGGCGGCGTGAAGCCGACCGCGTCGACCGACGGCCGCGACTACATTCTCGGCTTCAAGGCACCTGTCGGCCCGGGCATCCTCATGTTTTCGGTACAGCGCAAGGATGACCGTACCAGCTTCAACCAGGACGCCAACGAGTGGGGCATCGGCTACCTGTACGCGTTGTCGAAGCGCACTGGCCTGTACGCGGCCTACGCGCATATCAACAACAAGAACGGTGCGGGCTACACGGTGGACAACAACACCGATGCAGGCACCGGCAACACCGGCTATAACCTGGGTATCCGCCAGACCTTCTGAAGGCGCCTGCGGCCCGGCTGCGGTTCTCTCTCTCTGAACTCATTGGCGCTCATCGTAGACGGTGGGCGGCCGGTGCAGGTTCAGCTTGCGGCCGTAGCACCGACGGGCACTGCACGGGCGCCACCATCGAAGAGCCCCTGGCGCGTCAATGCTGGCTGTTCCCGAGAGTCACAATCTGACAGTCAAAGAAGCGCATCGTGCGTTCTCTAGGCGATGGCTCTTCGTGGAGACGTTCAATGAGCAGTCAACCGGCGTCCAGAAAGTCGAGAACAACCTGCAGATCAAGCCGGGAGCTGAGCCGGTCCCTAGGCGCGTGTGGCCGGACATCGTCGGCGGCGCGGCCTGCAGCTGTTGCGGCCAAACAACGTTAAATTGCTTGCCGTAAATGGTGTTACAATCGTACGTAATCGACGGGACGGCTTTCGTCCCGCATCGGCAGCGGTAGCGTTCGAGACCGCCGCGCATCGGCCCAGAGCATGCCGATACGTCCAACGGGCGCGACCGCGCGCTCTTCAGTTATCGATTTACTATGGCAACCGATCATCCTACCCGCGTCCTCGTCGTGGACGACCATCGCGACGCAGCCGACATGCTCAGCGACCTGCTGTCCACCTACGGCTACGTCACCAGCACCGCCTACGACGGCTACATGGCGCTCGACGCCGCGCTGTCCTTCGAACCCCACATCGTGATCCTCGACCTGGGCATGCCGCGCTTTTCCGGCGACCAGGTCGCGCCTACGCTGCGCCAGGTGCGCAAGCTCGAGCACGCTTATTTCATCGCCCTGACCGCCTGGGACGACACCGAGGCACGCGAGCTGACCCGGCGCGCCGGCTTCGACGTGCACATGGCCAAACCAGTGCAGATGGAGGCATTGCTGGCGGCGCTGGAGGAGGGGAGGCGGGCGCATCCGGGGCTGGCGTCGGCTAGCGCGGATGCTGCGTCGGCGCCTTAGAGATGCGGCTCAGCGGGTGCGCGCCAGCCGACTTACCATAGACCGTCGAAGCGGTCTTCATGGGCGGTCAGAGCATGCAACCCATCGTCTCGCAGTCCATGGGGCGATACAGGAAGCGGCATCCGTCGGCATGGTCCGGCCTCCATTACAGCGACGAAATGAGTTTGGCGCCGCAGGCCGTTGCGTCCTGATCGTAAGCGACCTGTTTATTGCGGTGTTTGCGGGTGCTTCCACTCGGCTGGATCGGGAAGCTGCCCTTACATTTGGGACAGTAGGTCGCGTCACCTTCGACGGCGACGGGTTTGCCGAGCACAACATAATCGTCGGCCGCCGAGATGACTTTTCCACCGTGCGTCGTCTTGTCGCCGAGGCGGATAATGCCGCGCCCTTGTTGGTCTTTCATGACAGCTCTCCAAATTCATTACGCAAGATTACGTTCCGTGTCCACATTCTCGTTCGCGGCCAGGACGTGTTCATCGTTACCAAGAAAGACTCGTCGATACCGCCAGTAGCCTGTCAATTCCACACTCGATTTATTGAATCCGGCGAGTGAATCGTGGACATAATTGTCAAACAGCGTGACGAACGACGGTGGCGCCGGTTTGGCGCGCTGAGCCAGCGCAAGCACGTCGCGCGCTTCCGGTTCCAACACCGAGGTTTTAAGCAAGTCGTTTCTTGCCCCGACATTAAGGTAGTCGGTTGCGACTGCGAATCCTCGCCGTAAGAAGCCCATTCCAGAGGATCGCAGCATGGCGGCGGCGCCACTCACCAGGCTATTATTAAACGTGATCAAGATCTCTCTCTCCTGCTGGCTTGCTCTCTTGACCTGATTCGTCGCGTGAAATCGGTCGCGCACCTCCCAACGCCAGTTCAGGTAGGGCTGGAGCCATTCATATACTGGACGCGGAGTCAACGTGGAGTCTGAAATGAATGCGTCGTACGCTTTGGCCAAGTCCGAGTGGATCGCGAACGGATCATAACGATCGGGCGTCGAACGAGTGCGGCTCACCGGCACACCGGCTGCTACGGCGCAGTCCAGCATGTGATTCAGAGGAATTTGAGAAAGTTTCAGGGAATCGGAACCTATTGAGATGCCGAGTTCGCCCGGCCGATAGCCACCGCCAACATCACTGTGTGCACCGGGATACACATGCTGGACCCATCCCGGTTGCAGTTTTCCACCGACGCCGATTTCGTCCAGGGGGAAGTTCCGTCTGAGCTCGTGCATTGCGACCATGTGGACGCAATTTAGAACCGAAGCCGGTACGCGCAATGACTCCGCACTGGCCCACGCGCCATGGCCACCTGTTGAGTTCCTGATCAAGGCTGATCCTCCCGACCAGAACCCGGCAGATGCAACAGTGTCGAAAATTCCCAGAAAGCGAAATCGTATCGGTACGCCGGCTAGACGGCCTCCGACGAGTAGTTCATTCAGCCAACTGCAGAAAACCCGCGCTTGTGCTGCACCTCGCGAGAAACCGAAAACGTCAACGAAGCACTCGACTATATGAGGCTTTCCACTTGCCAGCTTGGCTTCGAGAAAACTGGCCTGCCGCGTCAGGAACTCTCGTCGACTGCTATTGCTTCCAAGTTTTACTTGTAGCAGACCACTGGTGGCGCCTAGTTCGCTAAGGGCTTGAAGGTCATTGCTATCGGTTACGCTCATACTGTTTCGGCATAACGCGAGGATACTATTCTTTTCAAGTAGATACTTGTTGTGGCAGCGATGATGTATAGCGTTAAACACGCCCAGCAAACCGAAAATAACGCGCCCTTCGCAGCCAAATGCGCATCCAGAGCCGAGCAGACTTTCGCTATCCTCGCCGATCTCTGGGAATTTAGTTCCAACCCCTGGAACGTAAAGTTTATAAATTCCGATACTCGCGTCCATATTGTAGTTGGTATATAGTCGTGCAATATTGGTGTGCGCGAGACTCCGGGAGTCTCTGTCCATGTTGTTATTTGTGCCATCAAAGAATAAACCAATACTGACATTGGTCTGGCATTTTTTGAAATCGCACTCGTACTAAGGTATCACCCGCTTGATGGCTGCAGTAGGCGATACACGCGTTGGTGTCACAAGCATATTCGCAAGGCTCATCGCCAGTCTCCATATTTAGCCCGGTCACGGTCAAATTCACGATTGAACTCGGCGAGTTCTTCTGTGGTAAATAGACTGCTAACACTCATTCCGATGGTAGCTTTTTGCCCTGCTTGTTTATCCTCCCATTTAATCGGGTGTTCTTTCCCACTAGCGCTAAAGTCACTCACGACAATCCGGGCCCGGCCTCCTGGAAAGAAATGAACATACAAATCGCCGGACTCTAAGTACGCTTCCACCGCCACTTGTGCCCGATAATCACCGACAACCTCGGCTGTTTCCGGTACTTCGGGTATAGGGCTTCTTATGATATGACGAACTTCCCATCGTACATCTGCAATTAAGCCGGGATGCCATTTTCTAGGAAGCATTCGACAACAGACCATTCCGTTGCCGCCTCCGCCTTCGCCAATGTTCCCTTCGTAGTACTTGTCGACGTAGAAGCTGTCGATGTAATAATCAGAGCCCAGGTGGTGAACTCCGATTACGGAAACCGGGATGCCGTTGTCCTTTTTGATATACTCATTGAAGAACAAGTAGACTCCAAAGGTCGTGACTGCCAGAAATAGAATGATTAGGATGCGCATGTCATATCGTATGGATTACGGGTTTTCGCGATTTTTTTTTGAAGAGTAAAGTCGCGGCGGTGTCCGGCTGCTTCGACGTCCTGGTCAATTATGTATTTGACGTGGTCTAGTCCATGATTTGTTTGGATAGCTGATTCAATTCAGCACTAAACGTATTCAACTCGTTTATTGATAGGAGGTTTCCGGTTGCTTCTTGCAAGAGAATCTTGCCGCGCGTTCTTAGTGCGAACTCAGTGAAAACCATCAAAACTAATGAGTTTTTGTTTCCGGCCGCACGCCAGAGCTGGCGGGCCGTTTGCGCCCAAGCGTGTTGCTCTGCCGTACTTCCCGGCAAACGCCCTTGGTTTCCCATCATTTTTACTTTGGCGATGTAGTGATCAGGTTCACTCGCCTCGTCAAGCGCGGCGAGCTGCTCGCTGTCCAAACGGAACGGTATCGCTTCACTTGCAATTAAATCAGCCGACGGCAGTAGAAAAACTTCTCCTGTCCGGTCGTGAATCTGCCATCTCGTCATTGGCCCCGCCATGTAACCCCACTGCGCGGGCGTGAGAACCGAAGGGAGCAGAGCCAGGATCGTGCAGTCGGCATACCTGAACGTGAACTGCTTTCCCTCCGGATCCAGGATAAAAATGAATCGCAGCAGATGCGCCGCGATCTGTTCAAGGGTGAGCTCAGTCTCGATGATCGACACGTGCAGCGCCGGCTTGAGCGCGTTCACGTAGCCCATGACCTGGTCGAGATCGCCGGCTTTGTACGCGGCTTCGACATCGATCAGGAGCGGGCTGACCGACAGGGCGCGTTCCGGATAGATTGGCACCAGCCATGTCGGGCGACTGCGCGGGTCAGACTCGGTGTAACTCGCCGATACCTCAGCCAGCAGGCCGTTGTCGATCAACAGATAGACGGCCGTAGCCGGATTATTAGTGTTCATTCTCCCTCCACCAGCGGGCTGTGTGCGCGTGCCGCGGCCAACATGCACGGTATGCAGATATCGTGGTGTGCTAATTCATCAGGGAATTGCGTTTGCGGGGCTTGCTTGGCGAATGTCTGGTGGTCAGCCGCATAGACGTGGCTTTTCCCGGCGGTTTTTCCAATGATCCCGTCCGCGCTGATCGTCAGTTCGCTGCCCCCGCCATAAATACGCACGCCTTGTCTTGCCCTGATATTGATCCAGTCCGTCGTGCTTATTAGTTCCATTACTTTCTTTGCCAGCAGCTCGAGGTTGCCGTCCTGCGCTTCAGAACGTAGGTCGCCGCAGGCGGCAATTTGCTTGATGCCGCCGTCATTGGCGAAATGGCTGATACCCTGCGCCGCGTGAACGGAGGTTCTGCCTCCAGCGCTCGAGTTCGTGTCTACAGCGGTGATGAGGTCTACGCTCTTTTCGGCGCCGAGCACGAGGTTTTCCCCGCTCGCTATGACGATGCCTGCGGGCCCACTGATGGCAACGATCGGTGCGCCTCCGGTACTGCCGCTGCCTTTGGCGGCATTCGTGCCGGCGTCGAGATGCCTGAGCTTTTCGGCTAACTGGGCCATTAGAGCCCCGTTGGCGATGTCTTTAGCATGTGTTTCAGCTAACTTCGCAAGCTGGTCAGCAATATCCCGCAGCCCGTCAACGAGGCTGACCAGTTCCGCTCGATCGAGCTGATTGCCGCTGGCCTGATCGCTGCCTCTGGCAGTGATCAACACGCCTCTGCCGCCCCGAATCGCGACAGACTTGTCGCTTCGAAGTTCCGCTCCTTCACCACGGGGTTGGCTGTCGTTGCCTCGCGGATGCGTAAGCCAGCCAAGATTGAGTTGCGTGGACCCGTCGTCGCTGGCAAGTTGCGCGCTAATCTGATGCGGGGTGTCGTCGAATCGAAGCTGGTTTACACCTGATCCGCCAATTTCCTGACTGCGCATGCCGGACAGAAAGCGCGTCGATGGCAGATTGGCGCGTTTGCTCAGAGGGGGTGGCAACGCCCGCCCGTTAAAGAGCTGGCTGATGATGACTGGCTTGTCCGGATCGCCATTCAGGAAGGCCACCAGGACTTCTGTCCCGACCCTGGGCAGAGTCAGAGTTCCACATTGCGACGTGCCGTTACCAGCCCAGCCAGTTGCGACTCGGACCCATGCAGAATCGATGTCCGTATCCGATGCGCCGGCACCTCGTGCGTGCTGATGGTCCGTGGGCCGGGTGGCAGGAAAACGGATCTTGACGCGTCCATACTCGTCGCAATGGACGACATCGTCTTCGCCCCCGACTACCAGCGCAATCTGCAAACCTGGATCGCGCATGCTGGTATGCGCATCCAGTGGAGGAACGATCGGAACGGTGCGACGTACGGCCTCGAACCGCATCTGAAAAGGCACCGTTGCGCTACCCTTGGCGTCGTCGTTGATCGGACCGGAGGCGCCATGCCATTCGTTGGAAGAGAACAGCCGTTGCCCACGTTCCTCAAGACTCCTTGGAAGGTTGTTTCGCGCCTTGAGTTGGATCGACGTGATGACGAAATCGCGTTCGGCCGGAGAGTGTCTGTCGATCTCTGGATGTTCTGCAATCGTGAAGTACTCCCCTGCGCAGAAGTCACGCACGCTTCCTTCACCGAAGAAATGCTTGGTATCGAGCTCCTTACCTTGCATACGTAACAGGCCAAAGCGATACAGTTCTTCGTTGTCGCTGGCGATATGAGGGGATTCGACAATGAATTCCTGTATCCCGCCGGCCAGCTGATTGCCGATCTGGCCTTGATCAGCCCTGGACGGCACTTCCACGGACATCCATGGCGCGCTGCCTGGACGCTTGTAGTCCCAGCTAAAGACGCTGGCGCTCCCAACCCGCAACGTACGGGTGGAACCCCAGCGTGTTACTGAATCGCGCTGTTCGGTGGCGTCGTCGCGATGGTAGCGAACGATCCCCGCCGCGTTCTTGTTCAGACTACTTTCGTCGTCAAACAAAACGAGCGTGTGCGCGGCGGTCGACCCGCTGGATTTGTTCTCGTTTTCCCAGGCGCGGTTTCGGCCAGGACGGAAGAACCAGGCGATCCCGGAACGCGCCAACAGGCGCCGTATGAATGCGGCATCCGATTCATTAAACTGGATTGTTTGTTCTCGTTCCGGGTATTTGTCGAGCCGAAAGCCCGGCGCAAATTCACAGTCGAATACGCCTGCAAGCGCTGCGTTAATCTGTGGCCATTCTTTCAGTAGCACGGCCACGATTTGCGGCCAGCTCATCCTGCGAAAAACGCGCGTGTTGACGCGTTGCTCCATGACCGCCATCGCGTCACAGATGACGAGCTGGTAGCTCGAGATCGCGCCATCGGATTCGCCGCAACTGGCTTGCTTTATCAGGCCGTTGACTGTCCTGATTTGACCCCGGTCGTTAACGAACTCGAGTGAAGCAGGCAAGCCGATGAACGACTTCAACGGCAAACTATAGGTGGTCGCAACGCAGTTGACTTTGTATTCGAACCCGCCACAGACGGATTCGATGCCGCTGACAACCTGAGGAAGGATGATATCGTCGGTCTGCTCAGTTTGGTGGAAGAGTCGCAGCCGGATAGGGCGGTTCCTGGTATTCAGGCGCTTTTCAATCTGGATGAAATCGCTGAGTTCTTTGTCAAGCGGCACGGCTCCTCCTGTTTCCTAGGGGAACAAGCGTGCATTTTCACATCCCGACGCTGTCTGAAATTGAGACACAGCAAGCCTCTTGCCATTTAAGTTAGGACCGTGCGTTCTTGCTACAGTCAAACCTGTGGCGGTCGGAATTTTTGAATAGTCCTGAGTCCGATCGACCAGACGAGAAGGCACATGCCGACCGGTTTCATAGGACAATGAGGCGCTGTCGATCTTCGGTGTCGAAGATCTCGACCTCTTTAGTTCAACGTAGCTGATCGGAGTCCTCTTGCCCAAATCCACCGTCGCCGCCCTGCAAATCGGCGCATCCCCGCTCGGCAAAGCCGACACCCTGCAACATATCCTCGGCTTCGAAGCACGCATTCGCGCATCGGGCGCCAGCCTGGTCGTGATGCCCGAAGCCCTGCTGGGGGGCTATCCCAAGGGCGAGATCTTCGGCACCCGGCTCGGCTACCGCCTGCCCGGAGGACGCCAGGCCTTTGCCGACTACCACGCCAACGCCATCGATGTGCCGGGGCCGGAGACCGACGCGCTGGCCGGGCTGGCGGCACGCTGCGCTGCGTCGATCGTGATCGGCGTGATCGAGCGCGCCGGCAGCACGCTGTATTGCACGGCGCTGTTCTTCGATCCGCAGGCCGGCCTGGTGGCCAAGCACCGCAAGCTGATGCCGACCGGGACCGAGCGCCTGATCTGGGGGCAGGGCGACGGTTCGACGTTGCCGGTGGTCGCGACCGCTGCGGGCAAGGCCGGCGCCGCGATCTGCTGGGAAAACCACATGCCGCTGCTGCGCACCGCGATGTATGCCAAGGGCGTGGAGATCTGGTGCGCACCGACCGTCGACGAGCGCGACGTCTGGCAATGCTCGATGCGCCACATCGCGCACGAGGGACGCTGCTTCGTGATCAGCGCCTGCCAGGTGCAGCCATCGCCGAGCGCGCTCGGCGTCGACGTGCCGGGCTGGGACCCGCAGCGCCCGCTGATCAATGGCGGCAGCCTGATCGTCGGGCCGCTTGGCGAGGTGCTGGCCGGGCCGCTGGTGGGCGAAACCGGTCTGGTCGTCGCCGAAATCGACACCGACGAACTGGTGCGTGCGCGCTACGACTTCGACGTGGTCGGCCACTATGCGCGGCCGGACGTGTTCTCGCTGGCGGTCGACGAGCGCGCGCGCCAGACGGTGCGTTTCACCTCCGACTGAGCCGCGTCCGGCGCCGGTGGCCGTGACCGCAGCCACCAGCACGATCACCGTCGATGAAGCCCCGCGTTGCCGGGCTTTTCTTCATCGGGCGCCCACGCAAGTCGCCGGTCCGGCTTCATGGCATTTTCGTATTGCGATGGAAATATTTTTATGGCAATGTCCTCGTATTCATGTGCGGATCGGCACGCGCCGTGCATCCACGATGTCGACAGAACGGAGAATGTCCATGCAGGGAAAACGTTTGCTGTCCGGCCTGGTGAGCACTGCGCTCGCCCTCGGCGCGGCCACCGGATCGAGAGCCGCCGCGCCGGCCGGTACCACCCCGGCCCATGCCGCCGCGGCCCCCGCCACTGGCGGCGGCTACAGCCAACCGCCGAAGGCGATCCTGGACGTGATGCGCGCGCCGCCGCCGCCGTCGCCGTCGCTCAGTCCGACGCGCGACCGGCTGATGCTGGTCACGATGGACGAATACCCGTCGATCGCCAAGGTGGCGACGCCGTTCCTGCGGCTGGCCGGCGTGCGCATCGAGCCGGGCAACCACAGCCAGCACGACACCTCGGGCGGCTACGGCATCCCGCCCTGCGTCGGTGCGATCGACCTGGTGCAGGTCGCCGACGGCAGGCAGACCAAGGTCCAGCTGCCGCCGGGCGCCTGCCCGCGCCGCCCGGTGTGGAGCGCCGACGGCCGCCGCTTCGTATTCGAGAACGTGGCGAGCAGCGCGGTCGAACTGTGGGTCGGCGACGCCGCCAGCGGCGCGATCCGCCGCCTGCCGGGCGTGCGCCTGAACCCGATGTTCGGCGACGAGTTCCAGTGGATGCCCGACCAGAAGACGCTGCTGGTCAAGCTGGTGTCCGAGCAAAAGACGCCGCCCGCGGCGTCCCCGGGCGCCGACGGTCCCGGCATCCAGGAGTCGCTCGGCGCGACCGGGCAGAGCAGCACCTACGAGAACCGCGACACCTTGCGCAACCGCGAGGACGAAGCGCTGTTCGACTTCTACGGCACCTCGCAACTGGCGCTGGTCGACGCCGCCAGCGGTAAGGTCACGCCGGTCGGCCGGCCGGGCATGTACGAGTCGCTCGGCGTCGCGCCGGACGGGCGCCACGCGCTCGTGACCGAGATCCGCGCCCCGTACTCGTACGTGACGACCTTCGACCGTTTCCCCAAGCAGGTCGACGTGTGGGACCTGGGCCGGCATGCGCGTGGTGATGGAAAAGCCGGCGCCAACCCGGTCGTGCGCGCGCTGGCGGCGCTCCCGCTCGCCGACCGCGTGCCGGTACACGGCGTGCCGACCGGCCCGCGCGACTTCATGTGGCGTCCGACCGATCCGGCGACGCTGGTCTGGGCCGAAGCGCTCGACGGCGGCGATCCGAACGCCAAGGCGGCGCAGCGCGACAAGCTGATGCTGCTGAAGGCGCCCTTCAGCGGCGCCCCGGTCGAGCTCACGCGCACAGAGCAGCGTTTCGCCGGCCTCGATTGGAGCGAGCGCCCCGGCACGGCGCTGCTGAGCGACTATGACGTCAACCGCCACTGGATGCGCACCTGGCAGGTCGACGTCGACGCCGCCGGCAGCCCACGCCGCCTGCTGTGGGACATGTCGAGCGACGAGCATTACGCCAACCCGGGCCGTCCGGTGCACCGCATCCTGCCCGACGGCGGTTGGGTGATCCGCCAGGACGGCGACACGATCTTCATGTCCGGCGTCGGTTCCTCCCCGGATGGCGACCGGCCTTTCCTCGACCGCCTCGACCTCGCAACGCAGAAGTCGGAGCGCCTGTTCCGCAGCAGCGGCGCCTCGTACGAGCAATTCCTCGGCTTCGCCAACGACGACAGCAAGCGCCTGCTGACCTGGTACCAGTCGGTCAGCGAGACGCCGAACGCGCTGGTGCGCAGCATCGGCGCGGCGGCCCCTGGCGCCGCCGCCGGCGAAGCGGCTTACGCCTCGAACAGCGTCGCGCTGACCCACCTGACCGACCCGACCCCGCAGGTGCGCGCGATCCAGAAGCGCCTGGTGAAGTATAAACGCGCCGACGGCATCGAGCTCTCGTTCACGCTGTACACGCCGCCCGGCTACAAGGAGGGCACGCGCGTGCCGGCCATCCTGAATGCCTATCCGCTCGATTACGCCGATGCCTCCAAGGCCGGCCAGACCACCGGCTCGCAAGCGACGTTCACGCGCCTGCGCCAGTACCGCCTCCTGCTGCTGGCGGGCTACGCGATCATCGACAGCGCGGCGTTCCCGATCGTCGGCGACCCGCGCAAGGCCTACGACACCTACACCGAGCAGCTGGTCGCCAACGCCAAGGCCGCGGTCGACGAAGCGGTGCGCCTGGGCGTGGCCGATCCCGACCGCATCGGGGTGACCGGCCACAGCCACGGCGCGCTGATGACCGCCAACCTGCTGGCGCACTCGGACCTGTTCCGCGCCGGCGCGGCCACCAGCGGCTCGTACAACAAGTCGCTCACGCCGTTCGGCTTCCAGAGCGAACGCCGCTCGGTGTGGGAAGCCCCGGACGTCTACACCAAGGCATCCACCTTCTTCTACGCCGACAAGCTCAAGACGCCGCTGCTGCTGGTGCACGGCGGCGACGATGCCAACCCGGGCACGACGCCGCTGCAATCGCAGAAGCTGTTCGAAGCGATCCGCGGCAACGGCGGCACCACGCGCCTGGTGATGTTGCCGCACGAGCCGCACTGGTACGCGGCGCGCGAGTCGAACGAGCAGCTGGTGTACGAGATGCTGCGCTGGTTCGACAAGTACGTCAAGAACGCGCCGCCGCGCGGGACGACCGCCACCGCCGCGCGCTGAGGCGCCGTCAGAGCGGCGCCAGCCCGGCCAGGTGGCGCTCGACGATCGCCGTGAACGGATTCAGGTAGCCGGTCAGGAAGTGGTTCGCGCCCGGCAGGACCACGACCGGCAGGTGCTGCGGGCGCGCCCATGCCATCACGTTGGCCAGCGGCGCGATCGGATCTTCCTCGCCGTGGATCACCAGCGCATCGGGCGCCACGGCCGGCGTGTCGTAGACGCGGCCGGTGGTCGCGGCGCCCGAGGGCAGGCCGACCAGCACCGTGCAGGCCGGCGTCTGGCCTGCATCGAGCAGGCGCCGCGCCACGCGCGACTGCACGAACGCGCCGAACGAGAAGCCGGCCAGCGCCAGGGCGGCGTCCGGATGGTCGCGCCGCAGCGCCTCGATCACGGCCAAAAGGTCATCGGTTTCGCCGATGCCGGTGTCGTGCGCGCCTTCGCTGGCGCCGGCGCCGCGGAAGTTCGGGCGCACCGCCAGCCAGCCGTGGCGCTGGAACAGGCGCGCCAGCGCCAGCGGGATCTTGTGCTGGGCGTTGCCGCCTTCGAGCGGGTGCGGGTGGGCGACGATGGCGATGCCGCGCGTGGGCCCATGCACATTCTCATGGGGAGCGTCGACGAAGGCGTCGATGATGCCGGCCGGGCCGGCGAACTGGGTGCGGCGCGTGGCCGGCAGCAGGGTGTCGTTCATGTGGATACGCAAGGCAGATGTGCAGAGCGCATTATCTCAAACCGCGCCGTCGCACGCGCGCCGCACCGCCAGCACGAGGGTATCGAGGCGCGCGCTCTCGCAGCTGAGCGCGACCCCCTCCGGCCATTCCTGCGCGGTCAGATTGGTCAGCACCGCGCCGGTGGGCGTCTCGATCGCCAGGCGGGCGCCGCGTTCCCAGGCGTGGCGCACCGTCCCGGCCCACGGCACCGGCCGCGCCATGTTGGCCGCGAGGTCTTCCCCGATGCGGCGCGCGTCGAACAGCGCGCGCGCCTGGCTGCTGCTGATGAAGCCGATGCGCGGGCGCGCGAGGGCGACCTGCGCGAGCGCGTCCGCCAGCGTGCGCGCCTGCGCGTCCAGCAGTTCGCAGTGCGACGGCACCGAGACCGCCAGCCGCTCGGCGCGCTGCGCTCCGTGTTCAAGCGCGAGCGCGGCCACGGCCTGCATCGCCGCTTCCGAACCGGCGACCACGATCTGGCGCTGCGCATTCAGGTTGGCGATGTAGACCGGGCTGGCTGGCGCATGCACCCGCGCGACCAGCGCTTCGAGCTGCCGGCGCGTCAGTCCGCCGATGGCCGTCATGCCGTAGCCGGACGGGTAGGCCTCTTCCATCAGGCGGCCGCGCAGCTCGACCAGGCGCACGGCGTCGGTGAAATCGAGCACGCCGGCCACGACCGCCGCCGGCCAGGCGCCGATCGACAGCCCGGCCACCATCTGCGGACTCGCCCCGTGCGCCGCCAGCACGCGCGCCATCGCCACGCCGGCGACCAGCAGGCACAGTTGCACCGCGACGGTCGAGCGCAGCGCCTGCGCGGTGTCGAGCGCAAGGACGTCGCGCCCAAGCGCCTGCGATGCTTGCTCCAGCGCGCGTGCCGTCTCGGGATGATCGGGCAGCGCGTGCAGCATGGCGGGCTTTTGCGCGCCCTGGCCGGGAAAGGTGAACAGGACGCTCATGCGGCGGCGCGCGTCGCCGGCGCGTCCCAGGGATCGGCCAGCAGCAGCGGTCCGGTTGCGGTCTTGAGCAGCACCTTGCCGCCGCGTGCGCTTTCACGCTGGTACTCGTTCAGCGCGAAGCCGCCGGCGCCGGTGTCGAGCTGGATGTCGATGCGACAGGCGCTCTCGTCCTGCAGCGCCCCCAGGGCAATCAGCGTTGCGTGCGCGGGCGGGCGCGGGACGCGCACGAGCAGGTCGAGATCGCTGCCCGGCCGCAGCACCGGCAGGCCGCTGGCCAGCCAGAAGCCGACGCCGCCGGCCGGGCCCCAGTCCAGGCCGAGGCCGGACAGGCGCGGGACCAGCGCCAGCAGGACGGCGATGCAGGGCAGGGTGCTCGCCCCCTCCGCCATCCTGCCGGCGCCGGCGCCTGCCGTGAGCGAAGCCGCCAGCTGTTCCGGCGTGACCCGGCGCGCCACCGCGTCCAGCGCCACCTCGCCGGCGCAGCGCTGCTTGCGCGCCAGCCCACGCGCGCCGGCGGGCGCCCGGCCGGAACCGGCGAGCGCCCGCCGCGCGACCAGCGGCGCCTGCATCATCCATGCAGCGTCCAGCCAGTCCGGCAGGCCGCCTTCGGCCCAGGGCGTGAAGGCGTCGTGCCGGCGCAGGAACAGCAGGTCGTGCGGACGCGGCAAGCGGAAAGCGCCGTCCATCAGCCCACCAGCGAGCGCGTCGCGAAATACAGCATCGAGGGCCGGAGCAGGAAGCGCGCCGCGATCGGCGTGCCGACCATGACAATGATGGCCTTGACCAGGCCGGTGGCGATCGACAACGCCATCAGCTCCGAGCTGGCGCCGATCGCCGCCCCGGTCACCGGGCCGACGATATAGGTCACGGCGCCCGCCCCGATGGCCTCGCGCCAGACCATTACGCTGTTGATTTCGCGCTCGCGCGAGCGCGACCCGAATTTGCTGGCGCTGGCCGCCGAGTGCAGGATGTGCGGTGCGCGCGGCAAGGACCTGGCCGCTTAAAACCGCCTAACAAAAGCACCCATGGCTGCGTTGCATCGTCTCGCCGTACTAGCGTACTGTCTTCGACGATGCGCCTTGCCCTGCGGGTTTTGTTAGACGCTTTAACAGGGTGTGGACGAAATCAACCTTGATAAGCGAGCCTGCTGAGTAGCATACGTGCCTCGGCCAGCCAAACCCAAGCCGCTGATACCGCGAGTTTGCGGTCGTGATGCATCACTGTGCGGCGCCAGCGTTCGGTCCAAGCGTGGGTTCGTTCAACGACCCAGCGTTTGGGCAGGATCGTGAATCCTGAGTTGATAACAGCAGTTGGCTCAGATGTCGTCTTGGGATCGTGCAGCGTTCCGATCGTGCTGTTACCTGGACGACGAACGACTTCGACACGAATATGATGCGCCTGCTCGATATCATGGGCGCACTTCCCACCGTACGCGCCGTCGGTGTAAAGCTTTTCGAGCCGAGGGCTCTTGGCGCACGCTTGCGCAACCACGGCTGCGGCAGCATCTCGGTCCTGCACGCTCGCGGCGGTCACCGTGACTGCGATGAGCAGCCCCATTGTATCGACGACGAGATTGCGCTTTCGTCCTTTGACCTTCTTGCCTGCATCGAATCCGCTTTCGCCACCTTGTGGCGACGCGCGAGTGGACTGTGCATCGATCACTGCTGCGGCCGGCGTACTCGCGCGTCCCATTCGTGCACGCCATTGTTCGCGCAGCCGGTCCTGCATCTGCTCGAATACGCCGGCTTCGACCCAGCGCGAAAATGCCTTGTAGACCGCCTGCCAAGGTGGAAACGTCTCGGGTAACAGCCGCCAGGCGCAACCCGTGCGCAGTACATACGAGCACGCATTTACCAGATCGCGGCGGCTGTAATGCACAGGCGTGCCTCGTTTTCCTGGTAATCGCTCGAACAAATCAGCGACCAGCTCCCACTCGGCATCTGTCAGATTGGTGCTGTATGGGGAAATATCCTTGCGTCGGTGCACTGCCGTGTAGCCATACCGTTTGGCGCCCTCAGCTCGCTCCGTATGCGCGCGGCGCGCTGGCTTGAGCCGTACGATGCCTTGCGCACGCAGCACGCGTCGAATCGTTGCATCGCAAACGCGTAACCCACAGCGGCGATGCAGCTCGTCGGCGATTTCATGCAAACTGGCTTGGGCGCGCTCCGTCACGATGTCGTGCAAAATCGCGATATGCTCAGGCTTCAACGCCGGCGGCCTGCCGCCAACGTTGCTTGAGGGCTCAGTACCGTCGAGTGGATGTTTCGTTGCCATGGCATGCTCCTTCCACATCGGGATAGCATGCCACAGCTACGTTATTGATTTTGTCTACACCCTCTAAGGTATTTCCAACCGAATGTCGTGCAAAAGAATGTCGTCATTGAATGGTCGCCTTGCGGAAACTTTACTGCTAGCATGACAGCTCGATAACGTGTCGAACGACGCCAGGAGCCGCCATGCAACCGCTGTCCCGCAACCGCCAGGCCGCAGCGCCCACGCCGATCCCGGACGACAGCGCAGGCGCGCCGGCCGGCTCGGTGGTGGCCGGGATGCTGTTCCTTGGGCTGATGTTCTTCATCCTCGGCTTCGCGACCTGGCTGAACGGCTCGCTGGTGCCCTTCCTGAAGATCGTCTGCGACCTGAACAACTTCGAGGCGCTGTGGGTGACGTCCAGCTTCTACATCGCCTATACGCTGATGGCGCTGCCGTCGGCCGCGGTGCTGAACCGGATCGGCTACAAGAATGGCATGACGCTCGGTCTCGCCATCATGGGCGCCGGCGCCTTGCTGTTCGTGCCGGCCGCGCAGACCCGCCAGTACGCGCTGTTCCTGGCCGCGCTGTTCACGCTGGCCAGCGGCATGACGCTGATGCAGACCGCGATCAACCCCTACATCGTGCGCCTCGGCGCGCGCGAGAGCGCCGCCACCCGCATCAGCATCATGGGCCTGTTCAACAAGGGCGCCGGGGTCGTCGTGCCGCTGGTGTTCACTTCGCTGATGCTGGCCGGGATCGAGCGCTTTTCCGAAGGCGGGCTGGGCGCGATGACGCCAGCGGCGCGCGCTGCGGCGCGCAGCGTGCTGGCGCAGCGCCTGGTGTTCCCGTACCTGTGCATGGCGGCGGGGCTGTTCGCGATCATGGTGCTCATCCATTTTTCCAAGCTGCGCGACATCGCGCCGGAAGCCGAAGCGGCCGATGCCGACAGCGGCCGCCTCGCGCGCGCGGGCGTGCTGCGCTTTCCGCAGCTGGTGCTGGGGGCGCTGGCGCTGTTCGCCTACGTCGGCGTGGAAGTCATCGCCGGCGACACCATCGGCCTGTACGGCCAGGAACTGAAGGTCGCCAATTTCGGCGTGCTGACCTCGTACACGATGGTGTGCATGGTGATCGGCTACCTGGTCGGCGTGGTCGCGATCCCGCGCTGGCTGTCGCAGAACCAGGCATTGCTGCTGTCGGCGCTGCTCGGGCTCTTGCTCACGCTCGGCGTGACGCTCGGGGCTCAGCACGGCGTAGTGCTGTCGCGCGTGCTGGTCGGGTGGAGCGGGGCGCCGCCGGTGCCGGACAGCGTGATGTGCCTGGCGCTGCTCGGCCTGGCCAATGCGATGGTGTGGCCGGCGATCTGGCCGCTGGCGCTGCACGGCCTGGGGCGCTACACCGCGCAGGGGTCGGCGCTGCTGATCATGGCGATCTCCGGCGGCGCCGTCATGCCGCTGCTGTACGGGCGCCTGTCCGACGCCCTCGATCCGCAGGGCGCCTACTGGCTGCTGCTGCCGTGCTACGCGACGATCTTCTGGTACGCCGGCTGGGGCCACCGCCTGCGCAGCTGGGGCGGCCCGCGCAGCGTCAACCCTTGATGAAAGCGAGGATGTCGGCGTTGATGACCTCGTGCTGGGTGGTCGGCATCCCGTGCGGGAAGCCGTGGTAGGTCTTGAGCGTGCCGTGCTTGAGCAGCTTGGCCGATAGCGGGCCCGCGTCGGCGTAGGGCACGACCTGGTCGTCGTCGCCGTGCTGGACCAGCACCGGCAGGTTGATCTTCTTGAGGTCGTCGGTGAAGTCGGTCTGGGAGAACGCGACCACGCCGTCGTAGTGGGCCTTGACGCTGCCCATCATGCCCTGCAGCCACCATTTCTGGATCAGGCCTTCTTGCGCCTTTGCGCCCGGACGGTTGAAGCCGTAGAAGGCGGTGGCCGGCAGGTCGCGGTAGAACTGGGCGCGGTTGGTCGCCACCTGCTGCTGGATGCCGTCGAACACGTCCTTCGGCAAGCCGCCCGGGTTCGAGTCCGACTTGACCATCAGCGGCGGCACCGCCGCGATCAGCACGGCCTTGGAGGCGCGCGCTTCGCCGTGGCGCGCCAGGTAGCGCACGACCTCGCCGCCGCCGGTCGAGTGGCCGACGTGGATCGCGCCCTCCAGGTCGAGGTGCTGGACCACCGCGGCCAGGTCGTCGGCGTAGTGATCCATGTCGTGGCCGCCGTCGACCTGGCTCGAACGGCCATGGCCGCGGCGGTCGTGGGCGATCACGCGAAAGCCGTGCTGGAGGAAGAACATCATCTGGGCGTCCCAGTCGTCCGAGCTCAGGGGCCAGCCGTGCGAGAACACGATCGGCGTGCCGCTGCCCCAGTCCTTGTAGAAAATCTCGACGCCATCCTTGGTCTTGACGGTATTGGTAGTCATGCGCGCTGCTCCTTTGGTGTGTGACGGTGCCGCCATGCCGGTGGCATGGCGACGGTTGTCGCCGGCGTCCTGCAGTACCGGCACCGCCATCGTAGCCATCCGCGCCGATGTCGGACACTATCCATTGTTATGGCCCGGCCGCCGGAGGCCCCGGTGAGGGTCGCGGAAGGTGTAACCCGTGGCGCGCGCGGTACCGGATCGCGCTACTTGGCTTTCTTTCAACGGTTCATGCAGTGGCCACTGCGCCAGCAGAGGTCGGCATCCTGGCGTGCGCCCGATACTGATAAGCAGCTCGCCGGGCAGTTCCCGGCGTCGGACAAGGTCCGGGGATCAAACAGCATAGCTGCACTTTTTTCAAGGAAGGTACCATGAAGACGCCGAACATCTTCCACCGCAAGCCGCGGCACCTGAAGGACGAGCGCAAGGGGCCGGCACACGCGGCCGACGCCGACGCCGCGCCACTGCTGGCACCGGACTCAGGCTGACCGTCCTGGTGCTGCAAGTCATCGGCGCAGTCGTGCAACTCATGCGGCGATGACCCTTTTCGCGGCGCGCCGGGGTTGGCGGGGCGCCGCGCGTGGCAAACGAGCGACACCGGCGGCGGGGCCGCGCCGCGCGCATCGTTGCGAACGATATTTTTGGAACGTCATCGTTTCGCAATGGTAATGTGTTGACTCCGAATCATTGCGCCGGGCGCATCGGGCGCTTGTCACGCCGCGGCGTCCGGCTCTCGACAATCCAGAAGGAGTCGGTCCGTGAACACCCAGTCCTCGCATTGCGCCGCCCGCTTGACGGCGTCCCTGGCATTCGCGTGCACGGCGCTGCTCGCCGCCTGCGGTGGCGCCGACTCGCAAGGCAACCCGACCCGCGCCCCCGACGTCGCCCAGACCGCCAACGGCGACGTCAAGGGCGTCGACCGTCTCGGCATGCGCAGCTATTTCGCGATTCCGTACGCGCTGCCGCCGACCGGCGCGCGGCGCTGGACCGCGCCCGTGCCGGCCCAGGCCTGGAGCGCGCGGCTGGAAAAGACGGCATCGGCCTCGCCGTGCCTGCAGACCAGCAACAGCCCGTTCCGCTTGCCGAACGACAGCGAGGATTGCCTCTACCTGGACGTGCACGCGCCGGCCGGGCAGGGGCCGTTCCCGGTCATGGTCAATTTCCACGGCGGGAACTTCGTCACCGGCGGCACCGGGCAGTACGCCGATCCGTCGCCGCTGGTGAGCCAGGGCGTCATCGTCGTCAACGTCGGCTACCGCCTCGGCGCGATGGGCTTCCTGGCCCATCCGGCGCTGGCGCAGGACGGGGCGGCCGGCAACTACGGCATCATGGACCAGCAGCTGGCGCTGCACTGGGTGCAGGACAACATTGCCCGGTTCGCCGGCGACAGCACCAACGTGACCATCTTCGGCGAATCGGCGGGCGGCTTCAGTGTGATGACCCACCTGGCCTCGCCCGGCTCGAAAGGCCTGTTCGTGAAGGCGATCGTCCAGAGCGGCAATTACGGCAACGACCGCCAGCCCAGCGGCGCGCAGATGGCCACGATCAGCACGAACGTGGTCGACAATGCGATCAAGGCGGCGAAGGCGGCCAACATCGCGGGCATCGCCTGCGACGCCGGCGCCGTGAGCGCGGCCTGCTTGCGCAACTTGCCCGACGCGGTGGTGCGCAACCAGCTGGCCGCCGCGATCTACGCGGCCCTGCCGAACCCGGTGCCGTCGGTGGACGGCAAGGTGCTGCCGAAATCGGTCAAGGCGACCTTCGCCGCCGGCGAGAACATCAAGGTGCCGATGATCGATGGCAGCAACCGGGACGAGTACGCGCTGTATGTCGCGATCGCCGAGGATGCTGCGCGCCAGCGTGCAACGCCGCCGAACCTCGACCCGGCCAACACCAGCTTCGCGCTGCCAGCCTCTCAATATCCGACGGTCATTGCCGGCCTGACGGCGGGCAGCGGCGTGGCCGCCAGCGACCTGGTCACCACCTGGTATCCGTTGGCCGGCTATGGCGCCAACGCCGCGATCCAGCCGAGCCTTGCCGAGAGCGCGCTGGCGACCGACCTCGGCTTCTCGTGCCCGGCGCTGCGCACGGTCCAGCGCGTGGCGTCGCAGGGCACCCCCATCTACATGTACGAATTCCGCGACCGGACCGCGATCCCCTCGGTCGGCGTCGCCAACGGCAAGTACTACCTCAGTTTCCCGCAGGGCGCGGCGCACTCCTACGACCTGCAGTACCTGTACAACCTGCACGACCTCGGCAACGACGAGCGGCGCGGGCTGCAGGCGGCGATGTCGCGCTACTGGACCAATTTCGCGCGCACCGGCGACCCGAACAAGGGCGGCGACGTGGCCGCCAGCTGGCCGGCGTTCACGCGGCCGGACCAGGTGCTGGGACTGGACGTGGCGTCGGGCGGCGGGGTCAAGGCATTAAGCACGTTCGAGGCCGACCACAAGTGCGTCAAGCCCTGGAGCGTGGTGACGTTCTGAGACGATGCGCTCCCACCCGGTGATGTTTCACCGGCGGACCGCTCAGCGCGGATAGACGAATCCGGTGCGGATATCGGTCGGCGCCAGCCGGTTCGCCGAGCGCACCATCAGGCGCTGCGGCGGTTCCTCGCCGGCCAGCGCGCGCCAGATGACTGGCAAGCCTTCGCCCTTGCGCACCAGCTCGTCGCTGCGTTCGAACACGTTGGGGCAGCCGGTCGCCGCCAGCAGCGCTTGGACGATGGTCACGCGCCACATGTCGACGCCGGCGGCGTTGAACTGGGAGATCAGGTAACCGGCGACGCCGCCATAGCTGTGCACCAGCAGGCCCGGCAAGCCATCTTTTTCGCCTTCGATCACCGCGACCATGGCCTGTGGGTCGGCGCTGCGCACCGCATGCGCGGAGCGCGCGACCGCGGCATGCACGCGGCGCTTGATCATGGCATGGTCGACCGCCTCGTCCGCGCGGAAGGTCCAGACGCGCGCCGCGATCTGCGACTTGGCGTTGTAGGCCGCGCGCGCCAGGAATTGGCGCGACGACGATTGCACGAGCGCCGTGGTGCCGGGCTTGCTGCGTTCCTGGGGCCGGCCCTGGACGTTGTCGATGGCCGAAGGATAGATCCACGGATCGCCGGACAGCAGGCCTTTTTCCTTGCCTTGTTTGATGGTGATGATGAGCATATGCGGGTCTTGTTTTCGAGAGCCGCATGATACAGCAAGGCCTCGTACCCGAAGCCGGGGCCGCCCGCATGCCTGTCGCTACGCGTAATGACACCCGGCCTGCGCTAGCCTCGATACACGTTCGATAACATCCGTCCGACTCGATTGACGAGGATGTTCTAGAATACTTCGATGTGCCGCATCCGCCGAGCATCGCTTGCCGGACCGCAGCTTACCCCGGATCGTAGCTTACCGATATGCAGGAGTACGCATGACCCCGTTGCAAGCGATGATCGCGTCAGGTGCCTGGCCAGGAATCCGCGATGCCCGTACGCGCTGAACACCAGGCTGGCCACGCGGTCAACACGGCCATGGCCGCGGGCCTGCCCGTCGCCGCGGTGCCGGACGCGCCGGCGCCGCGCAGCTCCTTCCAGCTGGCGCTGCGTATCCTGCCGGCCGCCCAGCGCGGCGCCATGTACGAGATCTACGCGTTCTGCCGCGCCGTCGACGACATCGCCGACGGCGACACGCAGCATGGACCGTCCTGCGCATCGCCCCTCGAAAAGCGGGCGGCGCTGGAACGCTGGCGCCAGGACGTGCACGCCTGCTGCGCCGGGCGCGGTCCCGCGCACCTGGCGGCGCTGAGCCGCCACATCGCCAGCTTCGGCCTGGCGCGCGACGATTTCGACGCCGTCATCGACGGCATGCTGATGGATGCGCACGCCGATCCGGTGTGCGCGCCCTCGAACGCGACGCTCGACCTGTATTGCGACCGCGTGGCCAGCGCGGTCGGCCGGCTGGCGGTCAAGGTGTTCGGCATGCCCTTCGACGACGGCGTGCTGCTGGCCCACCATCTGGGGCGCGCGCTGCAATTGACCAACATCCTGCGCGACATCGACGAAGACGCCGCCATCGGCCGCGCCTACCTGCCTCGCGAGCTGCTGCAGGACGCCGGCATCGGCGCCGCCGAGATGGCGCGCGGCGCGGCGGCGATCGCGGCGCATCCGGCCTTGCCGCGCGTGTGCGTGCAGCTGGCCGACCAGGCGCAAATCCACTTCGAGGCGGCCGCCGGAGTCATGCGGCGCCAGCCGCGCGCCAGCGTACGCACGCCGCGCATCATGGGCGCGGTGTACCAGGCCTTGCTGGCGCGCCTGCGCGCGCGCGGGTGGGCGGCGCCGCGGCGCGCGGTCAAGGTCGGCAAGCTGGAGCGCGTCGGCATCCTGCTGCGCCATGCCGTCGTCTAACACATCAACATAACGTCGAGGAGAGCGAGGACAGCGATGCGATATTCAGCGTTCCGTGCAATGGGAGTAGGGACTTCGTGTGCAGGTGCGGCCCAGGCCGATACGCGCCAGGGCAAGCTGCAGCGCGCCGTCGACCGGGCGCTGCAGACGATGCTGCGCGAGCAGAAGCCCGACGGGCACTGGGTCTACGAGCTGGAAGCCGACGCCACCATTCCGGCCGAGTACGTACTGATGGTGCACTTCCTGGGCGAACCCGCCGACCCTGCGCTGGAAGCCAAGATCGGACGCTACCTGCGCCGCACCCAGGGCACGCACGGCGGCTGGCCGCTGCACCACGAAGGCCCCTACGATCCGAGCGCCAGCGTCAAGGCCTACTTCGCGCTGAAGATGATCGGCGACGCGCCCGACGCGCCGCACATGGTGCGTGCGCGCGAGGCGATCCTGGCCAATGGCGGCGCCGAGTGCAGCAACGTCTTCACCCGCATCATGCTGGCGCTGTACGGCATCGTGCCCTGGACCGCCGTGCCGGTGATGCCGGTCGAGATGACGCTGCTGCCCGGCTGGTTCCCGTTCCACCTGTCGAAGGTGTCGTACTGGACCCGCACCGTGCTCACGCCGCTGCTGGTGCTGGGGGCGCTCAAGCCGCGTGCGCGCAATCCGCGTCAGGTCGGCATCGATGAACTGTTCCGGAGTGCGCCCGGCCAGCTTGGCCCGACGCCGCGCGCGCCACACCAGAGCCGCCTGTGGTTCTCGTTCTTCAACGCGATGGAGCGCCAGGTGCGCAGGCTCGAGCCGCGCATTCCCGCGCGCCTGCGCCAGCGCGCGATCGCGCGCGCGGAAGCCTTCGTGCGCGAGCGCCTGAACGGCGAGGACGGCCTCGGCGCCATCTTCCCGGCGATGGTCAATGCGGTGGCGATGTTCGACGCCATGAACGTGCCGCGCGACGACGCCGGCGCAACGATCGCGCGCCGCTCGGTCGACAAGCTGATCGTCGACCGCGGCGACGAAGCCTACGTCCAGCCGTGCCTGTCGCCGGTATGGGATACGGCCTTGATGAGCCACGCGCTGCTCGAAGTCGGCACGCCCGAGGCGATCGACGCCGCCACGCGCGGCCTGGAGTGGCTGCGCCCGCTGCAGATCCTCGACCTGGACGGCGACTGGACCCACCGCCGTCCTGGATTGCGTCCCGGCGGCTGGGCTTTCCAGTACGCCAACGCGCACTACCCGGACGTCGACGACACCGCGGTGGTGGCGATGGCGATGCACCGCGCCGACGCGCTGCTGCCCGAGCCGCGCTATACCGATGCGATCGCGCGCGCCAAGGAATGGGTGATCGGCATGCAGTGCAAGGGCCGCGAAGCCGGCTGGGGCGCGTTCGACCCCGAGAATACCCACCACTACCTGAACAACATCCCGTTCGCCGACCACGGCGCGCTGCTCGATCCGCCCACCGCCGACGTCTCGGCGCGCTGCCTGTCGATGCTGGTCCAGCTCGACCCGGACGCCTGCGCCCAGGCGAAGTCGCCGGCGGCGCGTGCCTTGCACTGGCTGCTCGACGAGCAGGAAAAGAGCGGCGCCTGGTACGGCCGCTGGGGCATGAATTATGTCTACGGCATCTGGAGCGTGCTGTGCGGGCTCGGCGCGACCGGCTTGGACACCGGGCACGAAGCGGTGGCGCGCGCCGTCGCCTGGCTGGTCACGCACCAGAACGACGACGGCGGCTGGGGCGAGGACGCCGACAGCTACCGCCTCGACTACGACGGCCACCGGCCGTTCCGCTCGCTGCCGTCGCAGACCGCCTGGGCGCTGCTGGCGCTGATGGCGGCCGGCGCGGTCGATCATCCGGCGGTCGAACGCGGCGTCAACTGGCTGCTCGAGCACCAGCGCGCCGACGGCCTGTGGACCGAGGAGCACCACACCGCGACCGGCTTCGAGCGCGTGTTCTACCTGCGCTACCACGGCTATGCGCGCTACTTCCCCCTGTGGGCGCTGGCGCGCTACCGCAACCTGCGCGCGGCCGGCACCAGCAAGGTCGGCTTCGGCATGTGAGCACGCGCGGCGCCGACCGGGCGCGTGTCGACGAGCCGCGCGTGATCGTCGTGTGCGGCCTGGATTTCGAAGCGGCGATCGCCGCCGGACCGGGCGTGGCCACCGTGCTCGGGCCGGGGCCGCGGCGCGTGCTGGCCGGGCTCGACGCGCTGGTGGCGGCGCAGCCGCAAGGCGCGCGCGCGTTTTCCGGCATCCTCAGTTTTGGCTGTGCGGGCGGACTCGATCCCGGCTTGCGGCCGGGCGACTGCGTCGTCGGCTCTGGCGTGATCGGCGCGTCCGGTCGTGTCGGCGCCGACGCCGCGTGGACCCAGGCGCTCGCCGCCTGTCTGCCCTCGGCGCGCCAGGGATGGCTGGCCGGCCTGGACGCGCCGCTGGCCCAGCACGACGCCAAGGCGCGCCTGTGGCGCGACGGCGGCGCGCTCGCGGTCGACATGGAGTCGCATGCGGCGGCCCGGGCCGCGCAGCGTCACCGCTTGCCGTTCGCGGCGCTGCGGGTCGTGCTCGATCCAGCCTGGCGCAGCCTGCCGGATGCCGCCGTGGCCGCGATGCGCGAGGACGGCGGCACCGACCTGGCGGCGCTGCTGCGCGCGCTGGCGCGCTCGCCGGGCGAGATCGTTCCCCTGATCGCGCTGGCCCTCGATGCCTGGCACGCGCGCCGGGCGCTGCGCCGCGTGCGGGCGCTGGCCGAAGGGGCACTGGCGCCGCCTGACCGGTGATGCGTTGATCGACCCCGCCGTGGCGCGCGGCGCGGCGCGGCGCAGCCACGGCGATCGGCGCCGGCTTATTTCCCTTGCGCGTTCGGTGCGCTCTGACCCGCGCCGGCGTTCGCACCCGATCCCGCACCGCCGCCGCCGCCGGAGGCGCCACCCGAGCCGCCGCCCTGGTCCGCATCGTAATCCGGCAGATCCTGCTGTTTGCCTTCGTCGAGTTTCGACTGGCGCTGCGCCAGCCAGGCGTCGCGCACGAACAGGTATTTGTCCAGCGCCGCCTGCTCGAGCAGGTTGGTGGCGTCGAGGTAGCGGGCGCGCGCGCTGACGAAGTTCACGCCCCAAAGGCTGTTGCGCCAGGCCGGGTCCATCTGGTTGGCCGGTGCGATGTACTGGTCGACGCCGGTGCCGGCGGCGTCGCGGAAGGTGCTCGGCCCGAACAGCGGCAGCACCAGGTAGGGGCCGGTCGGCACGCCGTAGTGGCCCAGCGTCAGGCCGAAGTCCTGGTCGTGTTTCTGGATGCCGCTCTTGCCCGCGACGTCGAACAGGCCCAGCACGCCGAAGGTGCTGTTGACCGCGAAACGGGTCACGTCCGACATGCCGTCCTTGAAGCGCCCCTGGGCGAAATCGTTGAACGCGACCGTCACGTCGCCCAGGTTAGAGAAGAAGTTCGAGACGCCGGTGCGGATCGGCGAGGGCACGACCTTGTTGTAGCCGCGTGCGACCGGCTTGGCGACGGTGCGGTCGAGTGCGTCGTTGAAGCGCCAGGTGGCGCGGTTGAGCGGCTCGAGCGGGTCGGCCGGGTTGCGCTCCGGTCCGGTGGCGCAGCCGCTCAGCGGGGCGACGGCGGCGGCGATGGCGGCGGCCGCGAGCAGGCGGCCGGCCGGCGGCAGGGTGCGTGGTGTGGCTTGCATGCGGTGTCCAGTCATGGTTGTGGTTTCAATGGGAGGCGGGCGGCGCCGTGCGTGGGCGGCCCAGCAGGATGGGTTGGAAGAACACGGCGCCGATCAGCGTGCAGACCAGCGACAGCACCAGCAGTTCGCCCATGCTGGCCGTGCCCGGGTGGTGCGACAGCCACAGGCTGCCGAAGGCCGTGCCGGTGGTGGCGGCGCTGACGACGATGGCTTCGGTGAGCCCGTGCTGGAGCAAGGCCGCTTCGCCGCTGCGCCAGGCCATCACGTAATAGATCTTGAAGGCGACGCCGACGCCGAGCAGCAGCGGCAGCGCGATGATGTTGGCGAAGTTCAGCGAGATCCCGAGCAGCACGCTGGCTTCCAGCGTGACCAGGCCCGACACCAGCAGCGGCACCATCGTCAGCAGCACGTCGCCGAAGCGGCGGAAGGTGATCCACAACAGCAGCGTGATCGTGGCCACGGCCAGCAGCGCGGCCTGGATGAAGGCGTCGACGATCAGGTCGGCCGCGCCCATCACCGAGATCGGGCCGCCGGCCGCTTGCGGCGCCACCGACTGCACCGCGCGGGCGAACTGGCGCAGGCGCGTGTCTTCGCCGATGCGCTCGCCGCTGGCGCTGCCGTGCGCCTTGGCAGCGGCATCGGCGCGGCGCGGGGTGACGTCGACCAGGGCCCGGCCATCGGCGGCGATCCAGTTGCGCTTGATCTCCGGCGGCAGGCTGTCCAGCGTCACCGGCGCGGCCTGCAGCGCCAGGGCCAGCGTGCCGAGGGCCAGGCGCAGCGGTTGGGCGATCGCGCGTTCGGCGCGCTCGCGCGTGGGCGCGTCCGCGCGCGCGAGCTTGCCCAGGGCCTGGCTCAGGCGCGTGGCCTGGCCGGCGCCCGCGCCGGGATGATCGAGCGCGGCGTTGCGCAGCGCGATCGCCGCCGCGCGCAGCGACGCGACGCGCGCGGCATCGGTCGCCGGCGCCAGCGGCTGTTGCGCCAGCACCGGGGCCAGCACCGTCGCCAGCGCGCCGATGCGCTGCAGTTTTTCCGGCTGCCCAACCGGCACCATGCTGGCCAGCGTCACCACGCGCGCCACCTCGGGCAGACGCTCGATGCGCGCGGCTGTGGCCTGGGCCTGGGCCAGCGTCGGCGCCAGCACCTGGATGTTGTCCAGGCCGATGTCGGTGCTGCGCGACAGCGCGGTCAAGGCCACCATCGACTCGCTGCGCGGGTCCTTCAGGTGCAGCGGGTTGAAGTCGAAGTTCAGGTGGCGCAGCAAAGGCAGGCCGGCCGCGACCAGCACCAGCGTGCCCAACAGCAGCGGCTTGCGGTGCGACTGCAGCACGCGGTCGAGCGGGGCCAGGCGCGGAAAGCCGGGAGCGACTTTGCTCGGCGGCGGGTTGAACAGGCGGATCAGCGCCGGCAGCACGGTCAGGCAGGACGGCAGCGCCACGACCAGGATGCCGACCCCGGCGATCAGCCCGAGCTCGGCGACGCCGCGGTAGGCGGTCGGCAGGAAAGCGAAGAAGCCGAAGGTGGTGGCCACTGCCGCCAGCGTCAGCGGCAGGGCGATCGCGCGGCCGGCCGCGTGCAGCGCCTCGGCCGGCGTCGTCTGTGCGTGGTGCAGCTCGCGAAAGCGCACGCCGAACTGGATGCCGAAGTCGATGCCGATGCCGACGAACAGGATCGCGAACGCGATCGAGATCAGGTTCAGTGCGCCGACCATCAAGACACCCAGCGCCGCGGTCAGCGCCAGCCCGCCGGCCATCGTCAAGGCCACGGCGACGATCATTTTGCCCGAGCGTAGCGCGTACCACAGCAGCGCCGTCACCAGCGCCAGCGCCAGGATGCCGGAGAACGCCGAGCCTTCCTGCAGCGAGGCGAATTCGTCGTCGGACAGGGGAATCGGCCCGGTCAGCGCGACGCTGGCGCCGTAGCGCTCGGCCAGGCGCAGATCGCGCGCGCTGGCGCGGATCGTATCGGCCGCGGCGGCGCCCGGCATCAGGTCGTTGAAGTCGAGCACCGGCCGGACTTCGACCAGGGCGAACGACTGCGCCGGGGGGCTGGCGTCCATCACGGTCTGCCAGGACAGCGCGGCGGGGCGGTTGGCCAGCACGCCTTCGACCGCGTCGGCGCTGCGCCCGAGCAGCGGGGCCATGCCGCCGAGCGTGAGCTGGCCGGTCTGCAGCGGCGTGCCGAGCGAGACCGACAGCAGGTTCGCCAGACCGCGCAGCGACGGATCGTGGGCCAGGGCGTTGAGCAGCGGCCGGGCGTCGCGCAGGCCATCCGTCATGTCGGCCAATTGCTTTGGTTCCAGGTAGAGCAGACCGTTGCGGCGAAAGAACTCGGCGCCTTCGCCCAGGCTGACCGAACGGAAGCGGGCCGGCTGGCGCTCCAGCGCCGCGGCCAGTTCGCGCGCCGCCGCAGCCGCCAGCTCGGGCGCGGGGGCGCGCACCACGGCCAGCGTGGTGTCGCCGCGTTCCGGAAAGGCTTTGGCGATCGCCGCATCGCGCTTGGCCCAGGCCGCGCCGGGGTCCATCAGGCGCCCGACGTCGGTGGTGATGGCGAAATGGTTGGCGACGTAGACGCAGGCGGCCGCCACCAGAAGGACGAAGGCGGCCACGACCGTCCAAGCGTGGCGTGCGGAAAGGTCGACGATGCGGGCGATCAGCTTGGTCAGCATGCGATGAAGCGCAAATCGGTTAATAACAAAGAGATAAGACATTAGAACCGAGAACGCCATGCGGCACCGCACGATAGGCCGGTTCCACGGCGCGTGCCGACACGGGTGCGGGCGAGCGCAGGCGCAAACGCCGCCGTCGCCGTGCTTTCGGCTACACTGTGGGCACCCGCGCCTTGTCGGGCTGCCAATCCGGAGAGTCTACGATGAAATTGCCGATCTTGTTGTCGCTGGGCTTGCTCGGGCCGATGGGCGCGGGTCTCGCACCCGCAGCTCAGGCTCAGCAGGCACAGCAGGCCCAGGGCGCGACGGCCGACAGCCGCGCGCCGGAGCAGCTGGTCAAGTCCACGATCGATCGCGTGATGGCCGCGATCAAGGGCGATGCCGGTGCGCGCGCGGGCGACCCCGAGCGCACCTACCAGCTGGTGCAGCAGCACTTCCTGCCTGCCACCGACTTCCGGCTGACCACGCAGTACGCGGTCGGCAGCGCCTGGGCCTCGGCCACGCCCGCCCAGCGCGACGCCCTGTTCAAGCAGTTCCAGACGCTGCTGGCGCGCACCTACGCGCTGCAGCTGACCCAGCTGCAAGCGCAGAACACCAGCTTCAAATACCCGGGCGCGGCCGCGCCTGCCGCAAACGCCACCGACACCGTGGTGCGCACCAGCGTGGTGACCGACGGCGACACGATGCCGATCGACTACCGCCTGCGCAAGAGCGCGGCCGGCTGGCGCATCTACGACATCAACATGATGGGCGCCTGGATGATCCAGGTGTACCGCCGCCAGTTCGCGGCCCAGCTGGCCTCCGGCGGCGTCGACGGCTTGATCAAGTACCTGGCGGCGCACAACGCGGCGCCGTGACGCCGTGCGCGGCAGCCTGCTGCGCTAGACGCGCTGCGCGCTGGCGGCCCGTTCGCGGCGCCACGCGCGCGCCTCGAACCATTGCCACGACAGCAGGGCCGGGATGCCGAGCACGATCTCGCGCATGCGCTTGACCAGGGCCAGCGACAGCGCGACTTCGCCGCCCACGCCGGCCAGCATCCCGAACAGCAGCACCGCCGCTTCCTGCACGCCCAGGCCGGCCGGCACCATGAAGCCGGCGTGGCGCACCGCCTGGCTGAGCGCTTCGATGGCCACCGCCGTCCCGGCATCGACCGGATGGCCGAGCAGGCGCAGCGCGTACCAGGTCTCGAAGCTGCCGAGTAAGTAGGACAGCAGTTGCCAGGCCAGCGCACGCAGCAGGCGCGCGCGCTGCTTCATGAGGGTGCCGATGGCGCTGTCGAGCGCCGCGCCCTGCATCGATCCGTCGATCGACAGCGCCGCCAGCGTCTTCTCGCCGAACGCGCGCAGCGCGAAGCGCTCGAGGCGCTGGAACGCCTGGCCGCCGCGCAGCAGCCACCACGCCAGGGCCGGCAGCGGCAGCGACAACAGCAGGCTGGCGGCGATCACCCAGACCTGGTCGGCGCCGCCGGCGATGCGCGCCATCAGCACCACGCCCAGCCCGCAGAACAGGTAGAGCACGCCGATCGTCAACAGCACCTCGACGATCACGCTGGCGGTGACGCCGGCGGTGTCGGGAATGCGCGTGCGCGCCAGGCGCACGCCGGCCACTTCGCCGCCGATGCCGGCCGCGGGCAGCAGGCGATTGACGGCTTCGCGCACCAGCGCCACCCACAGCAGGAAACCGAGGCCGGCGCGCGCGGGTGTCGACGGCGTCGACGCAGGCCGGGGTTGCAGCAGCGGTTCCAGCAAAATGCGCCAGGCCCAGGTGTCCATCGCCAGCGTGACGATGCGCGCCGGGACCAGCAGCAGCAGCGGCCAGCCGGCGTGCTCGAACACGCGCAGCACGTCGCGCCAGCCCTGCCAGAGGACCAGTGCGACCAGCAGCGCCAGGCCGGCGATCACGCCCAGGATCGTCAGGCGTTTCATCGTGACGCTTTCATCGTCGTGCTTTCATTCTCGTGTGTTCATGCGGCCAGCAGGTCGGAAAAGCCGCCGAAGCGGTAGCCCTGCGCGCGCAGGCGCTCGCACGCGTGCGCGACGCGAGGCGAGACCAGGGCCGCGAATTCATCACGATGGCGGTAACCCATCATCGACGGCGCGATCGCGGCGCCCGATTCGAGCGCCGGGTGCAGGTACAGTTCGCCGACGCCATGCGGAGGCAGGCCCTGCAGCGCAGCGAGCAGCGCGTCCTCGTCGAAGCGGCCGGACAGCTGCAGGCCGACGATGTAATCGTTGTGGGCCACGCCGGCGGCGCGCAGGCGCGCGCGCAGCAGCAGCATCCACGGGCGCAGCCAGGCGGGGACGGTCGATTCCATCGGCAGGCGCACCGCGCGCAGGCCGAATTCGCGCCCGATCGACAGCAACAGCGACAGCACGGTCGGGTGCAGATGGAAATGCTTGTGGGCGTTGACGTGGTCCAGCGGCAGGCCGGTGGCGGCGAAGGCCTCGAACTGGGCGCGGATCTCCATGGCCAGCTGGCGCCGCACGTGCGGCAGGAAGAAGAAGCGCACGCCGTCGCGCGCCATGTTGGAGCCGAAGCGTCCGGAAGCGTCGACCAGGGCCGCAATCCGCTCCGGCGGCAGGGTCGGCGCCCCGTCGGCCAGCACCAGGTGCAGCCCGACGCGCAGGCTGGGGCAGGCGCGCGCGCGGGCGGCGGCGTCCTGCGCGGCGGGACTGCCGACCATCAGGCTGGTGGCCGACAGGATGCCTTCGCGGTGGGCGCGCTCGACCGCCGCGTTGACGCTTTCGTGCAGGCCGAAGTCGTCGGCGGTGACGATCAGTCCCGGACCCGTCACGCCTGCTCGGCGCCGTGCGCGCGCAGGAAGCGGAAGAACTCGACGCCTTCGCGCAGGCGGCGCTTGGTCATGTCCCAGCTCTTCATCATCTCGCGCACGATCTCCCAGATCTTGGAAGGACGGAAGTAGAAGCTGCGGTAGAAGCGCTCGACGCCGTGGAACATCTCCTCGCTCGACAGGTGCGGGTAGTTCAGCGCGGCCAGCTGCACGCCGCTCTCGCTGACCAGGTTGATCGTCTTGTTGGGCGGGATCCACTCGTTCTCGATCGCCTGGTCGTACAGCCGGGTGCCGGGGTAGGGCGCAGCCAGCGAGACCTGGATCGTGTGCGGATTGATCTCCTTGGCGAACTCGATCGACTTGGCGATGGTCTCCTGCGTTTCGCCCGGCAGGCCGAGGATGAAGGTGCCGTGGATCATGATACCCAGCTTGCGGCAGTCTTCCGCGAAGCGCCGTGCGATGTCGGTGCGCAGGCCCTTCTTGATGTTCAGGAGGATCTGGTCGTCGCCGGATTCGTAACCGACCAGCAGCAGGCGCAGGCCGTTGTCCTTCATGATCTTCAGCGTCGAATACGGCACGTTGGCCTTGGCGTTGCACGACCAGGTCACGCCGAGCTTGCCCAGGCCGCGCGCGATTTCCTCGGCGCGCGGGCGGAAGTCGGTGAAGGTATCGTCGTCGAACATGATCTCCTTCACTTCCGGCATGTTCTCCTTGATCCACTTGACTTCTTCGATCACGCTCTCGGCCGAGCGGATGCGGTAGCGGTGTCCGCCCACGGTCTGCGGCCACAGGCAGAAGCTGCAGCGCGAACGGCAGCCGCGCCCGGTGTACAGCGACACGTACGGGTAATTCAGGTAGCCGATGAAGTAGTTCTTGATGTTCAGGTCGCGCTTGTACACGGGCGAGACGAACGGCAGCTCGTCCATGTTCTCGATCATCGGGCGCGGTGCGTTGTGCTTGACCTTGCCGTCCGCGTCCTTCCAGCTGATGCCGGCGATGTCGGACAGGCTCTGGCCTTCGGCGACGTCGCGGCAGGTGTAGTCGAACTCTTCACGCGCGACGAAGTCGATGGCGGCGCTGGCCTGCAGCGACGGGCCCGGGTCGACCATCACCTTGGCGCCGACCATGCCGATCATGACGGCGGGATTGCGCTCCTTGACCAGCTCGGCGAAGCGGGCGTCGCTCGGGAACGAGGGCGTGCTGGTGTGGATGATCACCAGCTCGTAGTCCTTGGCGATGTCGAGCGTCTGCGCGATCGTCAAGCCATCGGCCGGCGCGTCGAGCACGCGGCTGCCCGGCACCAGCGCGGCCGGCTGGGCCAGCCAGGTCGGGTACCAGAACGATTTGATCTCGCGCTTGGCCTGGTAGCGCGAACCGGCGCCGCCGTCGAAGCCGTCGAATGACGGCGCTTGCAGAAACAGGGTCTTCTTCATGTTGGACTCCGCCTTGGTTCAGGTTTTTTGAGTGATACGATCGGGTTGGGGTATGGGTTTTGGTGTCGAGTGCGATTCGCTGCGCCGGTCGACCGCCAGGCGATGCTCGCGCCAGCGCGTGGTGGCGCCGGCAAAGCCGCTGAGCCATTCGAGCAGCAGCAGGCCGTCGCGCAGGGGCGCCAGCAACAGGCCGATGCCGGGCGCCGCACGCCGTTGCAGCAGCACGCGCGCCGCCAGGCCGAGCGCGCCGACGAGCGCGTTCCACCACGCGGGCGCCAGCAGCAGGCCGAGGACGAGCATCGGCAGTGTGAAGGTGACGAAACAGAACGCATAGCCGGGGCCGTTGAGCGAGCGGATCGTCTGCATCCAGCGCCGCTCGCGCCGCCACAGCGCTTGGAGACTTTGTTCGGTGACGTCGGTGCCGACCACGACGTCGGACAGGACGGTGCGCAAGCCCTGCCGGCGGGTGAGCTCGCCCAGCCAGAAATCGTCGGCCAGCCGGTCCTTCAGCACCTCGAAGCCGCCGATGGCGCGCAAGGCGTCCAGCCGCAGCGCGATCGTCGCGCCGAAGCCGAACTCGCTGCTGCCGCCGCGGCTGGCCACCGCCACCGACGGCGCGAACCAGGTGTCGATGAACAGCGCGCCGACGCGGCTCCACAAGCCGCCTTCAGGAATGCCGCGGTACAGGCAGGTGACGATGCCGGCCTGAGGATCCGCGAGCGGCGCGCTGACGCGTTCCAGGTAGTCGGCATCGACGGCGATGTCGCTGTCGGCCAGCACCAGCCAGGGGTGGCGCGCCGCCGCCATCATGTTGATCAGGTTGCTGACCTTGAGGTTGCCGCCATGGACGCGCGGATCGACCACCAGTTCCATGTCCACCGCCGGGTAGCGCGCCTGCAGGCGCCGCACCACGGCGATGGCCGGATCGTCCGCCGCGCGCACGCCGAACACGATCTGGTAGTGCGGGTGGGTCTGGCGGCACAGGGTGTCGAGGTTGGCTTCGAGACGCGCTTCGAATCCGCACAGCGGCTTCAGGACCGTTACCGGCTGCCGCGCAAGGTCCGGGCGCGCGCCCGCACTTGCGCCTGCGCCCGCGCGCGTCCACGTGCGCGGACGGCACAGCAGCGCCGCCAGCCCGTACAGCGTGGCGAGCGTCGTCAGCAGCGTTCCGGCGACGGTGAAGGCGAGCGGCATCCTCTGGTGTCCTGGCTGGTTGGGGAAGCGTCAGCCCGGCTTGGCCGCGCTGGCCGTCGCGCTCGCCGGCGTGGTGGCGCGCCGGCCGCGGATCTCTTCCAGCTTGATCGCCACGTGGCGCGAGTGCACGTACTGGGCCGGACGCTGGCCTTCGAGCGCGATGTCCGGCGCCATCGGACCCGAGGTCGCGACGCCTTTCAGGGCGACCTTGGCGGCCTTGAGCGGGCTGGAGATGGTGTCGATCACGGCGCTGGCCTCGTAGCCGCTGTGGACCATGCAGTTGGCGCATTTCTCGTACTTGCCGGTGCCGTAGGCGTCCCAGTCGGTTTCTTCCATCAGCGCCTTGAAGGTCGGGGCATAGCCCTCGCCCAGCAGGTAGCACGGACGCTGCCAGCCGAACACGGTGCGCGCCGGGTTGCCCCAGGGCGTGCAGTGGTAGGTCTGGTTCCCGGCCAGGAAATCGAGGAACAGGCTGGACTGGCTGAAGGCCCAGCGCTTGCCGCCTTCGCCGCGCTTGAGGATGTCGCGGAACAGCTGCTTGGTGGCGGTGCGGTTCAGGAAGTGTTCCTGTTCCGGCGCGCGCTCGTAGGCGTAACCCGGCGACACCGTGATACCGTCCACGCCCATCTCCTTGACCGTGTCGAAGAAGCCGGCGACGCGCTCGGCGTTGGCGTCGTTGAACAGCGTGCAGTTGATGTTGACGCGAAAGCCCGCTTCCTTGGCCTTGCGGATCGCGGCCACGGCGCGCTTGTAGACGCCGGCCTGGCTGACCGCGCGGTCATGGGTCTCTTCGTCGCCATCCAGGTGCACCGACCAGACGAAGAAGGGGCTCGGCTTGTACTGGTCGAGCTTCTTTTCCATCAGGAGGGCGTTGGTGCACAGGTAGACGAACTTCTTGCGTTCGATGATGCCTTCGACGATGGCCGGCATGTCCTTGTGCAGCAGCGGCTCGCCGCCGGCGATCGAGACCACCGGCGCGCCGCATTCGTCGACGGCGCCGAGGCACTCTTCGATCGACAGGCGCTGGTCGAGGATCTCGGTCGGGTAGTCGATCTTGCCGCAGCCCGAGCACGCCAGGTTGCAGCGGAACAGCGGCTCGAGCATCAGCGCCAGCGGGTAGCGCTTCTCGCCGGCCAGGTGCTTGCGCATCACGTAGGCGCCGACCAGGGTCTTTTGGAGCAGGGGAATGGCCATGGGTTCTCCAGGATTTTTGAAATGGGTCAGGCGGGGATGCCGGCCAGCTCGGCCGGCAGGCGGAATTCGACGCGCTCGACCAGGCCGTCCATCGTCGTGATGTCGACGGGGCCGAGGCGGCGCAATGCATTGATCACGTGCTCGACCATCGCTTCGGGCGCCGAGGCGCCGGCCGTGATGCCGACCGTGGCGGCGCCGAGCACCCAGGACGCATCAAACTCGTTGCCGCTGGCGAGCAGGTAGCTCGGCACGCCGCATTCGGCGCCGATCTCGCGCAGGCGGTTCGAGTTCGAGCTGTTGGCCGCGCCGACGATCAGCAGCACGTCGACCTGCTTGCACAGCTCGCGCACCGCGCGCTGGCGGTTTTGCGTGGCGTAGCAGATGTCGCGCACGTCCGGGCCGACGATGTCGGAAAAGCGCCGTTCCAGGGCGGCGATGATGCCGCGCGTGTCGTCGACGCTGAGCGTGGTCTGGGTGACGTAGGCGACCGGCGCATCCACGGGCAGGTCGAGCGCGGCGACGCCGGCTTCGTCCTGCACCAGCAGCACGCGGCCGTCGATCTGGCCCATCGTGCCTTCGACCTCGGGGTGGCCGGCGTGGCCGATCAGGATCACGGTGCGTCCGCTGGCGGCGTACTGGCGGCCCTGCACGTGGACCTTGGCCACCAGCGGGCAGGTGGCGTCCAGCACGTGCAGGCCGCGCGCGCGCGCGTCGCCTTCGACCGTGCGCGACACGCCGTGCGCGGAAAAGATCGTCACGGCGTCGTTCGGCACCTGGTCCAGTTCCTCGACGAACACCGCGCCCTGGTCGCGCAGGCCCTGCACCACGTGCTTGTTGTGGACGATCTCGTGGCGTACGTACACCGGGGCGCCGTGGCGTTCGAGCGAGCGCTCGACGATCTCGATGGCGCGGACGACGCCGGCGCAAAAGCCGCGCGGCTGGGCAAGGACGACTCTCATGGTCGTTCTCCGTGGTGGATGGTGGTCAATGATGGGACCGCAGCCGGGTTCGATGCGCACGTACCGTGGGGGCGTATCTCAGCCGCTGCGTTTACAATCGCGCCACGGAGGTGCCCATGGCATTGCAAGAAAAGATCCTGATTACCGGCGCGGCCGGCTTCATCGGTTCCGCGGTGGCGCGTGCGGCGCTGGCGCAGGGCCACGACGTGCGCCTGCTGGTGCGCGCGAGCAGCCCGCGCGCCAACGTCGACGCCCTGCGCGCGCAAGGCGCCGAGATCGTCGAGGCCGACATGCGCGACGAAGCCGCGGTCGAACGCGCGCTGGCCGGCTGCGCGTCGCTGCTGCACGTGGCGGCCGACTACCGCCTGTGGGCGCGCGACCCCGAGGACATCGTGCGCAACAACCTGGAAGGCGCGGGCGCGGTGATGCGCGCGGCGCTCGCGGCCGGTACCCGGCGCGTGGTCTACACCAGCAGCGTGGCCACGCTCAAGGTCGGCCCCGACACCGTCAACGCCAGCGAGGACCAGCCGGCCCGGGCCGAGGAGGCGATCGGCGCCTACAAGCGCAGCAAGATCGTGGCCGAACGCCTGGTCGAGCGCATGATCGGGCAGGATGGCTTGCCGGCCGTGATCGTCAATCCGTCCACCCCGATCGGCGCCCACGACGTGCGCCCGACCCCGACCGGACGCATCATCGTCGAGGCGGCGTGCGGGCGCATGCCGGCCTTCGTCGAGACCGGCCTGAACGTGGTCGACGTCGACGACGTCGCCCGGGGCCACCTGCTGGCTTTGGCCCGCGGACGGGTGGGGCAGCGCTACATCCTGGGCGGCGAAAACCTGATGCTGCGCGAGCTGCTCGGCGAGATTGCCCAGCTGGCCGGCCGCCGCGCGCCGCGCGTGCGCCTGCCGGTCGCGCCCCTGATTCCGCTGGCGCACGTGGCGCAAGCCCTGGCGCATTTCAACGGGCGCGAACCCTTCATGACCGTCGACGGCCTGCGCATGTCGCGCAACCGCATGTTCTTCACCTCGGCCAAGGCCGAACGCGAACTGGGCTACCGGCCGCGCGGCTACCGCGAAGCGCTGCGCAGCGCACTGGACTGGTTCGCCCAGGCCGGCTACCTGAAGTAAGTGTTGGACAGGCATGCTCGGCTCGCTCAGTTCGGGCGCTGCGCCTGGTCGCCCGGCGTGCGCGCGGCCCGGCCGGGCATCAGGCGCAAGGCCAGCCGCGCCAGCGCCGGCACGGTGGTCGGGCGCTGCAGGCGTGCGTCGTAGCCTGAAAAACGGCGGTCGTTTTCTTCCACGCACAGGCTCAGGAGCTCGCGGATCGTCGGCGCTTCGAGCGTGACCGCTTGGGCGCCGTTGAGCGTGAAGTTGTTGTCCTGCTGGCTGGGCGCGCCGTCGCCGTCGATCGAGCGCGCCAGGCCGATGCGTTCCCAGATCAGGAAGGCCCACACGCGCGCGACCTTGGCTTCGAAGCGCACGCGGCGCCACCAGGACAACTTGGCGCGGTGCCAGGCCAGCCAGTTCGCGAACAGCAGGATGTGGCGGCACTCTTCCTGCATGACGGGCTCGAAGGTGTCGACCAGTTCGCGCGGGAACAGGCCCGAGCGGCGTGCGACTTCGAACAGGCCGAAGGCGAAGAAGCTGTCGATGCATTCGCTGTAGCCGGTGACCAGGTAGGCCCATTCGGCGTCCTTGGGCCAGGCATAGGGCGCTTCCGGCGCGAGCGGGATGCCGTAGGCCGCGACCATGCGCGACAGCACTTCCTTGTGGCGGTTCTCTTCCCAGGCGTTCAGGGCCAGCGCGCCGCGCATGTCGGGGACGGCGACCGTGCCGGCATACGCCGCCATGCGCAGCCGCGCCTTGCCTTCGGTCTGCACGGCGATGTCCCAGATCGGCAGCGCGACGATGCGCGCCAGCGCCGCCGGCTCGAGCTGCGGCCAGTCGAGCACGGCCGGCCGGTAGGGGTTGAAGGTTTCACGAAACATGCGGCAAGTCTCGGCGCGATGCTGCTCGGAGCCGGGTGCGAGCGGACCCGCGGCCTGGCTCACCCAGTGGCGCATCTCTTTGTCGGCGGCCGCCACGGCGGCATCGTCGAACCTGCCGTGATCCACCACCGCGCCCTGCTGCGGCGGCCGGAAGCCGGGCACCAGTTGCTCGATCTCGAAACCATCATTGAAGTGTTCGCCCATCCAGACTCCTGGCGCAGTGCCATCGAATGAAATGATGATACACGCGTCTGTTTCCTCGCGTCGTACGGCTACGCGGTTTTGATGCGACAGCGTCTTGGCGTTCCCGGAACCCTGTTTCCCAGGCATCAGAGACTGGCGCGTGGAAAGCGGTGCCGTGTTTACAAGCGCATCCATGCTTTAATACCGGCCTCGCTTTTTTGACAGGGCCGCCATGCCGCGCACCGACTTCAACAGCCTGCAGGCCTTCATCCTGGTCGCGCGCGAGCGCAGCTTTACACGCGCGGCGGCGCAGCTCGGGGTGTCGCAGTCGGCGCTCAGCCATGCGATGCGTGCGCTCGAAGCCAGGCTGGAGGTGCGCCTGCTGGCGCGCACGACGCGCGGGGTGGCGCCGACCGAGGCCGGCGAGCGCCTGTACGCCGAGCTGGCGCCGCATTACGAGGGCATCGAGGCCGGCCTGGCGGCGCTGGACGCGGCGCGCGGTAGGCCGGCCGGCACCATCCGCATCACCGCCCACGACCATGCCGCCGGCACCGTGCTGTGGCCGCGCCTGTCGAAGGCGCTGGCCGCCTATCCGGAGGTGAAGGTCGAGATCAACATCGAGTACGGCATGATCGACATCGGCCCACCAGTACTACCCGAGCCGGCGCCAGGCTTCGCCGGCGTTCGCGCTGGTGCTGGCGGCGCTGCGGCAAGGCTGAGCTGCAAGGCTGAGCGTCAGCCACGTTCATGAAACCGGCTCATGTCGGTAGTGAGCGCGGGCCGGCTATTCGCCGCGTCCGGCGGGCGGTATAGTCGCCGTCTTCGAACCGAAAGGAAAAGCCATGATTCTCAAACGCGTCGGCTGCCAGCCATCCATGCCAGGCCCCGAACAATACTTCACCGGCAGCGTGCGCATCGACATGCTGAATGCGCCGCCCGCGCCCGCGCGCGTGTCGTGCGCGAGCGTGACCTTCGAACCGGGGGCGCGCTCGGCCTGGCACACGCATCCGCTCGGCCAGACGCTGATCGTCAGCGCCGGCTGTGGCTGGACCCAGTGCGAGGGCGAGGCCAAGGTCGAGATCCGCGCCGGCGACGTGGTCTGGTGCCCGCCGGGCCACAAGCACTGGCACGGCGCCACCTCGACCACCGCTATGACCCACATCGCGGTGCAGGAAGCGCTGGACGGTGTCAACGTAGTCTGGCTCGACAAAGTGACCGACGCCGACTACCTGTCCGCGCTGGGCGCGCATGACTGAGCGCGTCCCAGCGCGAATTGTGAAATCCCGTTACCATGCCGGTCCGGCTGGCGAACCTCAGCCCAGCCACGCCAATGTAACGACACGAAAGGAATTTACCGATGACCGTCAAAGCCTACGGCGCCTACGCTGCCGACAAGCCCCTCGAATCGCTCGATATCACGCGCCGTGCGCCCGGTGCGCACGACGTCCAGATCGACATTGCCTTCTGCGGCGTGTGCCACTCGGACCTGCACACCGTGCGCGCCGAATGGGCCGGCACCCAGTTCCCGTGCGTACCCGGCCATGAGATCGTCGGCCGCGTGAGCGTGGTCGGCGACCACGTCAAGACCCACAAGGTCGGCGACCTGGTCGGCGTCGGCTGCATGGTCGACAGCTGCCAGCATTGCGCCGATTGCGGTGATGGCCTGGAAAACTACTGCGACAACATGGTCGGCACCTACAACGGTCCGACCCCGGACGCGCCGGGCCACACGCTGGGCGGCTACTCGCAGCAGATCGTCGTGCACGAGCGCTTCGTGCTGCGCGTCGGTCACCAGGAACAGCACCTGGCCGCGGTGGCGCCGCTGCTGTGCGCCGGCATCACCACCTATTCGCCGCTGCGCCACTGGGGCGCGGGTCCGGGCAAGACCGTCGGCGTGGTCGGCATCGGCGGCCTGGGTCACATGGGCATCAAGCTGGCGCGCGCGATGGGCGCACACGTGGTCGCGTTCACCACTTCGGAATCGAAGCGCCAGGATGCGATCGAGCTGGGCGCGCACGAAGTCGTGGTCTCGAAAGACCCGGCCGCGATGGCCGCCAAGACCAAGACGCTGGACCTGATCGTCGACACCGTCGCCGCGCCGCACGACCTGGACGCTTTCCTGAACCTGCTCAAGCGCGACGGTACCCTGGTGCTGGTCGGCGCGCCGGCCACGCCCCACCCGTCGCCGCAGGTGTTCAACCTGATCACCAAGCGCCGTTCGATCGCCGGCTCGATGATCGGCGGGATCCCGGAAACCCAGGAGATGCTGGACTTCTGCGCCGAGCACAACATCGTCGCCGACATCGAGATGATCCGCGCCGACGAAATCAACGAAGCCTACGAGCGCATGCTCAAGGGCGACGTCAAGTACCGCTTCGTGATCGACAACGCGTCGCTGGCGGCTTGACGGCTGCATGATGCTGGCTTGATGGCGCGTTGAATCTCGCTTCATGAAAAAGGCCCGGCCGCCGCAATGGCGCCGGGCCTTTTTTCGCGGCCTCGCGGCGGGCGCTTACCAGTGGAAGATCTTGGCCAGCGCGGCCAGGAACTTGAAGATCTCGGCCCAGAGGTCGCCCCCCGCCAGCTCGCTTGCTCGTACAGCCAGTTCGTGCAGCATGTTTTCTCCAAAAGATCGTGGTCTGAAGTCGTCCCGGATGATCCCGGGTGGCATTCCCGCACGGTGCGACAGCGCGGGAGTGCGCGTACTCTAGCCACTGCGGGTTGTCGCGCTGCGATCTGGAACAATATCTGAACTGGAACTCACCTACGCTTGCCGCGGGCTTGCTTCGAGTGGAAGGAACGCGTCAATCCTGCGAGAACAAGCCGAGCCGGCCACCCTGGACGATGGTGCGCTCGAACAGCGATAACTTTTCCTGCGGCAAAATCGGACGCGCCTGGCTGTGCGTGCCGATCTCCAGCATCCGTGCTGCGTCCGGGCGCAGGCGGGGCCAGGCCGGCAGGCCCGGTCCGTTCGGATCGCCGCTGCTGATCCAGTTGACCCAGTACTGCCCGATCGTGCGCGACAGCGCGCGGTCCTGCGCGCTGAACGGCCGCTCGGCCCGGTCCAGCGTGGCGAACACATAGGGTATCTCGGACGAGTGGAAGGCGCCGTAGCGCTGCGCCTCCGGGCCGGGTTCGACGTGGGTGAAGTAATACAGGTAGATCGGCTGCGGGCTCGTGGCCATGCGCGTTTTCGCCCATTGCCAGGTCGACGCCAGGCCGCGGTCGCGCACCAGCTGCTTCGCGCTGGCGCCGGCCTGCTCGGTGGACGCGGCCGGGTAGGCGCGCGCGAACGCGGGCGCGAGGGCGCCGTAGCGCTGCGCCAGAGCGGCCGCGAACGAGGCCGGCGTGGCCTGGCCGTAGGTCGGCGACATCGAGCTGCCTTCGTCAGCGGTGAGGCCGGTCAGCATCGGCACGTCGTTGGTGTTGCGTCCTTCGAAGCTGGGGTCCGGCAACACGCGGCCGTCGATGTTGGGGCGGAACGACAGCCCCGCCGCCGCCGCATCGAGCTGTGCGGCCGGCAGCTTGCGCAGCGCCGCGACGTCGGCGACGCCGGCCTTGGCCAGCAAGCGCGCGCCGACCGCATCCGACGCGTCGCCGTCCTGCAGGGCGCCGCCCATGCCCGATCCGCTCTCGGCGATCGCGCGCTGGAACAGCCCGTGCGCCAGTGGCGAGGCGATCAGGTCGTGCACCGAGGCCGCCCCCGCCGACTGGCCCGCGAGCGTCACGCGCTGCGGATCGCCGCCGAAGGCCGCGATGTTCTCGCGCACCCAGCGCAGCGCCGCGATCTGGTCGAGCAGGCCGTAGTTGCCGCTCGCGTGCTCCGGGTTTTCGCCGCGCAGCGCCGCGTGCGACAGGAAACCATACACGCCCAGCCGGTAATTGATGCTGACCGCGACCACGCCCTTGGCCGCCAGCGCCTGGCCGTCGTAGACCGGGACCGTGGCGCCGCCACTGGTGAAGCCGCCGCCGTGGATCCAGACCAGCACCGGCAGGGCGGTGGCCACCTTGGCGCCCGAGACGTCGCCGCCGGCCGGAGACCAGACGTTCAGGTACAGGCAATCCTCGCTGATCGGGCCTTCGATCAGGTACTCGCTGGTCCAGGCGCGAAAGGCTTTTGGCGCCGGCGCCTGCTGGCAGTTGGCCGCGAAATGGTCGGCGTGCAGCGTGCCGGACCAGGACGGCGCGGGCAGGGACGCGCGCCAGCGGTGTTCGCCGACCGGGGCGCCGGCGTAGGGTATCCCGAGGTAGCGCGTGACGCCGCCCTTGCGCTGGCCGTCGATTTCTCCCTGGTGCAATTGCAGGGCGTGGGCCGGGCCTGTGGCCAGGGCGAGCGCAGGGGCGAGCAAGAACAGCGTGCGGATGGCGGGCGGGTACGAGCGGTTCATGGGTCTCCTGTCGTCATGATGGCGGGCGGCGCATGGGATGCGCTCTGCCGTCGATGATACCGCCGATAACGACGAGCACGGCGACGATCGATAGCTCAGCGGAATTCTGCAACTAACCGACTATCGAACAAGCTTCCAACCCAAACCCCGCCAACAAGCGGCAGGGGCACGCGATCCCTGCCGACGGCGGCATGCTTCCTGGTCGGCGCTGCAACCGTCCCGGCGTCAGCGGTCGTCCCGATGCTCGCCGCTGCCGGTCGGGCGTGACCCGGGTCCGCTCTGTCCCGGCGTGCGCGCCACCGGCAGGTGCCAGCCGAGCCGGATCGCCGCCATCCGCAGGCCGAAGCACAGCGCCGCGCCGGCGAGCGCGGTCGGTGTCGAGGCCAGGCCGAGCGCGTCGCCGGCCACCACCACGGTGGCGCCGGCCAGCGCCGCCACCGCGTAGATATCCGAGCGGAACACCGACGGCACCTCGGACAGCAGCACGTCGCGCGCCACGCCGCCGCCGATCCCGGTCAACATGCCCAGCAGCGCCGCCGACAGCGGCTGCAGGCCGAACACGAGCGCCTTTTGCGCGCCGGCGACGCAAAACAGCGCCAGGCCGGCGGCGTCGAACATCTGCACCGGGTTGCGCAGCCGTTCGATGACCGGGTTCCAGAAGAACACGGCCACGCCGGCCAGCAGCGACACCGCCAGGTAGCGCCAGTCGCCGATCGCGTTCGGGGGCGTGGCGCCGATCAGGACGTCGCGCAGGATGCCGCCCGAGTTGGCGGCCACGAACGACAGCACCAGCACGCCGAAGATGTCGAGCCGGCGGCGCGCCCCGGCGGCGGCGCCGCTCAGCGCGAACACGAAGGTGCCGACCAGGTCGAGACTCAGGAGCAGGGTCTTGAGGGCGGCGCTCAGATTGAGGTTGATGTCGAGGCCGAAGTGGTGCGCGGGGAACATCTTGTATAGGTGAGTCGAAAGGGCGGGGGCGGCATGATACCACCGCGCCCGCCTTGCCGGATACGCGCCGCCTCAGGGCGCGCCGTGCTCGAACATTTCGGCGGCCATGCGCGCCAGGTCGTTCATCCCGCCGCCGGTCTCGAGATGCGCGCGCAGCCAGCCGGCCTGGCCGCCGTCGCGCATCAGCGTCTCGATCACGCCGCAGGCGGTCACGAAACCGGGGTCGCGCGTGCGCGCGCGCAGGCGCGCGAGGTCGGCGCGCACCGCCTCGACGATGCCGATCGTGGCGCCGCTCTCGGGGTCGATCCAGCTGCCTTCGACGCCGTCGCGCGCGGCGTTGAAGCGGTTCCAGACGTACAGCTCGCGGCTGCCGTTGGCCGGCCAGCGGCCCGGCTGTTCGACCCATTCCAGCACCAGTTCGCGCGCGTAGCAGGCCAGCGCGGCGGCGTGCACCGGCTTGAGCGGCGTGTCGAGCACGCGCAGCTCGATGGTGCCGTACTCGGGTTTCGGGCGCACGTCCCAGTAAAAGTCCTTGATGCTGTTGACGATGCCGTGCCCGGCAAGGGCGTCGAAGTGGTCGCGGAAATCCTGCCAGGTGCGGATCTCGAACGGCAGGATGCCGCTCATCGGAAAAGCCCCGACCACGTTGCTGCGCGAGCTGCAAAAGCCGGAGACTTCGCCCTGCCAGCACGGCGAGTTGCTGGATAAGGCGATGAACAGCGGGGCGCGCTGGGTCAGCCAGGCGGTCAGGCGCATGGCCTCGTCGGCATTGCCTGCGCCGATGTGCACGTGCATGCCGAACACCGTGAACAGCTTGGCCAGGTAGCCGTACTTGCGCTCGGAGGCGAAGTAGCGCTCCTTCGGGTAGATGCGCTGCTCGTGCCACTTCTGGAACGGGTGCGCGCCGCCGCCCGAGATCGCGGCACCGACCTCGAAGGCGGCGCGCTGCACGGTCTGGCGGATGTGTTCGAGCTGCTCGGCCGCGGCGTCGAACGAGGTCAGGATCGAGGTCGCCACTTCCAGCATCGAGGTGGTGATCTCGGGCGTGTGCACCCACGGCTTGTCTTCCTTGTCGAGCAGGCGCAGGATGTCGGGCGCGGCCGGGAACAGGTCGTAGGTCAGGCGGTCCAGCACCATCAGTTCGAGCTCGATGCCCATGGTGCCGGGGGTGGACGTCTTGAAGTCGGGCAGGTAGGCCGGCCCCTGGCCCGAATTGGCCGCGGCTTGCGCATCGTTCTGCCCGTTCTGCACGGCCGCGGGAATGGTCAGGTCGCTCATTGCGATCCTCCTCGATAGGTTTCTCCGGCCAGGCGCAGGCCGAGCCAGGTCAGGCCGGGCGCCAGCAGGACGTTCAGGGTGAGCAGCGCGCCCATCACTGCGGTGGAGGTCGGGTCCAGCCCGGTGTAGGCGTTCAGCGTGCTGTCGACCACCAGGCCGCCATAGCTGACCAGCGAACACATCGACAGCGCCATCGCATGCTTCTTGCGCGCGTCCCAGGCGCTGGCCGGCCACAGCGCCAGGCGGGTGGCGGCCACGCGCAGCAGGAACACCGCGAGCGCCGCCAGCAGCACGCGCGGCTGGCGCATCTCCAGCAGCAGCTGGGGCAGGTCGACCAGCGCCGCCGACATCAGGAACAGCAGCACGTAGCCGATGTCCTGGGCGGTCGCGAGCTGGGCCTGGAACACGTTGTCGCGCTTTTCGGCGTTGCGCAGCAGGACCCCCATCAGCAGCAGCGACAGCAGGGCGCTCGAGGCGGTGACCGAGCACAGGCCGAGGTCGATCAACAGCGCCGCCAGCAGCATCCCCGGGCGCATCGTCGCCGGCACCTTGCACAGGCGGGTGGCCAGTGCATACAGCGCGTAGCACAGGCCGGCGATGGCGGCGCCGAGCGCCAGCTTGCCGCCCTGGCGCACCAGTTCGGCGGCAAAACCGCTGCCGTTGCCGACATCGGCGTCGGCCCCGTGGCTGCGCGTCCAGGCCAGCGTGATGCCCAGCGCCAGCAGCGCCACCAGGTTGCTCACGCCGACCATGTTCGCGCTGGCGAAGGTGCTGGTGCCGCTGGCGTTTTCGTCGGCGATCATCGAGCTCAGGATCACCGGGTTCACCGCGATCAGGATCGAGCCGATGAACACCGCCGCGCCCCACGGCAGCCCGAATGCACCCAGGACGATGGCCGCGGCCGCCCCGCGCGCCAGCGTCGCCAGCAGCAGGCTGCGGCCCTGGCGCCCGCTGCGCAGCAGCCAGCCCAGGTCCATCTTGCGCCCGACGTCGAACAGCACCAGCGCGGCCGCGCCGTTCATCAGCTCCTGGAACTGGCCAAGCAGCGCGCGGTCGATCAGGCCCGCACCCGACGCGCCGAGCAGCAGCCCGGCGATCACCGCGCCGTACAGTTTCGGGATCTGGAAGCGTTGCAGCGTCAAGCCGATCACCAGCGCGACCATCAGGCCGGCGCCGAGCACCGCCAGCGGCGACAGCAGGAACAAGGGGGTGGTCAGGTCTTCAGTCATGGCGCGCCTCCCAGGCGTGGGCGAGCGTGGTCAGCTCGCGCTCGAGCAGGTCGGCGCGGCGCCTGACGTTGTCACTGCGGCTTTCAGTGCGGGCATCACTGCGCGTATCCGCGCCTGCGCCGCCCGCCAGCGCGCTCGTCACGCGCGCGCGCACCATGCCGCCGCCCTCGCGCTGCGGCATCCACAGCTGGCCGTCGACGGCCGCGCCCTGGCGCCAGACGGCGATGAACTTGGCGCTGCTGCGCGTGCCCGGCGTGGCCGGATCGATCAGTGTGAACGGCACCAGCCAGTCGGCGTCCGGGATGCGGCGCGCCAGCTGCACCTGCATCGCCGAGCGCTGTTCCAGGCGCGCATCGTCGCGCGACCAGGGCAGGTGCAGCGCCGCCTGGCCCAGACCCGTGGTCTGCAGGCTCAGGCAGGCGTCCTGCGCGACCCAGCGCCAGGTCTCGCCGTCGATCACGCGCGGCTTGCCCTCGGTGGCGCCGAGCCAAGCCTGCTGCAGCACCGACGGCGCCGGCGTGGCGGCGGTATGCACGCCGGCTGTGGCAAGCACGGCGTTCCAATGCTTTTCTTGCCAGGCGCGCGTCGCCGCCTTGTCCGACGGCTGCCAGCGCCACAGCGCGGCGGACCAGGCGCCGTCCGCCGTGCGCCATAGGGCAAAGGCCTGCTGGAACCCGGCGTCCTCGCTGAACAGCGCCTGCGAGCTCCAGGCGGCGTTCCAGGCCGGCACGCGCGAGCGCGTGGTCGCGGCCAGGCGCTCCCAGGCGATCGCGCCGGGCGGCAGGCAGGCGCGCGCTGGCAGTGTCAAGGCCGGCCAATAGACCATCTCGACGTGGCCGCTCCAGGCGCATTGACGCAGGCCGGGCTGGCCCAGCGCCGCCAGGCGCGCATCGAACGGCGCGCCGCAGGCTTGCGCTTGCGCGCCGCTCAGGGCATTGAAATCGGCCAGCGCCGGCAAGGCCGGCCTGGCGGCGGCGCGGTGCCTGGGCGGCGCCGCCTGGGCGTCGAACGCCGCCGCCAGCAGCGCGCCGCACAGCACGGCCAGCAGTGCGGCGGCGTGCGGACGTGTCACGGGAACGGACTGTGTTGAAATCATGGGATCTCCAGCGCCGGGCGCGCGGCGCCGCAAAGGGAAGGCCGCACGCAGATGGATCGGAACCCGCTGGCGCGGGCGTGTGGTCATCGAGTCGGCAGCGGCGCGCACGATGGCCTTGGCGGGAGGCGGGTACCGCACCGGCGCCGCTGGTAAGGCGGCGGCTGGACTGGATGGGAGGGGGCAAGCCGGTGCGAGCACCCGGGTTTAACTATAGCCCAAATGAATCATTTGCACAAATATGATTTCCTGAAACGCATATTTCAGCGGAACAAGAGCGGGTCGGCCAAGCAGGCAGTTACTTGCCTTCAAGACATTCTGTGCGTAGACTGGGCAGTGATCGACATGGCGGTATCCCTTTCCATCACGAGCGAGCGCCGATGAAACCTTTCGCCTTGACTTCCTTCGCCTTCTTGCTGTCGCTGCCGCTCGCCGTGCACGCGGAACGCGCCGACGCGCTCAAGCAGGTCCATGCCGACTTCGGCGTCGTCCGCTACGACAAGGCGGCGCAAAAGACGATCGCGACCGGTCACGTCGTCATCACCCGCGGCACCATGGTCCTGGATGCCGAGCGGGCCGAGGTCGACGAGGCCGCGGACGGTTACCGCACCTTCATCCTGACGGCGGCGCCGGGCGGGTTCGCCAGCTTCCGTGTGAAACGCGATGGCGGGCCCGACCTCTGGTCAGACGGCCAGGCCGAACGGATCGAGTACGACGAGCGCACCGACGTCGTCAAGCTGTTCTCGAAAGCGACGCTCCGCCAGCTCGAGGGGCAGGACGTCACGCAGCGGATGGACGACGCCTTCATCTCGTACGACCAGCGCAGCGAGGTGCTGGTCGGGCGCAACGATCCAGTCGGCGGCGACCGGCCGTCGAACGGCCGCGGCAGCATGACCTTCGCACCGCGCCGCGCGCTGCCGAGCTCGGCGATGGCCGCGGCGCCGTCGGCGCCGGGCAGATAGCGCAGCCGCCCGCGGCCGGTGCTCAGTCGGCCTGCGTATGCCGCGCGGCCGGCAAGAACCAGTTCAGCGCCAGCGCGCTGATCCCGCCGGTCGCCACGCCCGACTCGAACACGGTGCGCAGTCCGGCCGGCAGGTGCGCCAGGAATTCCGGCACCTGCGCCACCCCCAGCCCCAGCCCGAGCGAGACCGCGATGATGAGCATGGCGCGCCGGTCCAGCGTCACGCCCGCCAGGATGTTGATGCCGGCCGCCGCGACCGCGCCGAACATCACCATCGCCGCGCCGCCCAGCACCGGGTCGGGCACCGCCTGGATCACCCCGGCCACGCTCGGGAACAGGCCGAGCAGCACCAGGAACAGCGCGATCCACATGCCGACGCGGCGGCTGGCGATGCCGGTCAGCTGGATCACGCCGTTGTTCTGGGCGAAGATCGAACTCGGGAAGGTGTTGAACAGGCCGGCCAGCAGTGAATTGGCGCCGTTGACCAGCACGCCGCCCTTGATGCGCGCCATCCACACCGGCCCGTCGACCGGTTCGCGCGAGACCTTGCTGGTGGCGGTGACGTCGCCGATCGCTTCGAGCGAGGTCACCAGGTAGATCACGATCAGCGGAATGAACAGCGGCCAGGAAAAGCCCAGGCCGAAGCGCAGCGGCACCGGCGCCTGCACCCAGGGCGCCGCGTGCATGCCTGAAAAGTCGAGCCGGCCCAGGTAAGCGGCCAGCGCGTAGCCGGCGGCCAGCGCGATCACGATGGCGCTGCTGCGCAGCCAGGCGAAGGGCATGCGGTTGATGACGACGATCAGGCCCAGCACCACGACCGACAACAGCAGGTTCTGGCCGTTGGCGAAGCTGCCGTTGGCCATCGCCGGGTAGCCGCCGCCCATGCTGACCAGGCCCACCTTGATGAGCGTGAGGCCGATCATCAGTACGACGATGCCGGTCACCAGCGGCGTGATCAGGCGCCGCACGAAGGGCAGGATGCGCGACAGCGCCATCTCGACGAAGGCGCCGGCCACCACCACGCCGAAGATCGCGGCCATCACGTCGTGCACCGGCACGCCCTGTTTGAGCATCAGGGTGCCGCCGGCGATCAGCGGTCCGACGAAATTGAAGCTGGTTCCTTGCACGATCAGCAGGCCGGCGCCGAACGGGCCGAAGCGGCGGCATTGCACGAAGGTGGCCACGCCCGAGATCACCAGCGACATCGAGACGATCAGGTTGGTGTCGCGCGCCGGGACGCCCAGCGCCTGGCAGATCAGCAGGCCGGGGGTGACGATCGGGACGATGATCGCCAGCAGGTGCTGCAGCGCGGCCAGCATCGCGACCACGGCGCCGGGGCGGTCCTCGAGGCCGAGCACCAGGTCGCGCGAGGGCGGGGCGGCCAGGGACATGGCGGTGGAGGACAGGTCGGCGTCAGGGGGCGGCGCGTGCGGGGTCATGGTCGGTCCGGTCGAAAATCGCGATTGTACAGGCGCCTGTCGCGGGCGCCTTTTACGTCCAGGTGGAAAGCACAGGTTTTGATATCCAAAACGAATCACAGGAGCCGAAAAAACGATTGGACAGTAAATCTTGCATCAGGCATCGTGTCGTTGACTTCAGAGGAGACTTGCATGCCCACCTACCGTTCCCGCACCACGACCCAAGGCCGCAACATGGCGGGCGCACGCGCGCTATGGCGCGCCACCGGCATGAAGGATGGCGACTTCGACAAGCCGATCGTCGCCGTGGTCAATTCCTTCACCCAGTTCGTGCCGGGCCACGTGCACCTGAAGGACCTGGGCCAGATGGTCGCGCGCGAGATCGAGGCGGCCGGCGGCGTCGCCAAGGAATTCAACACCATCGCGGTCGACGACGGCATCGCCATGGGCCACGGCGGCATGCTGTACTCGCTGCCGTCGCGCGACCTGATCGCCGACTCGGTCGAGTACATGGTCAACGCCCACTGCGCCGACGCCATGGTCTGCATCTCCAATTGCGACAAGATCACCCCGGGCATGCTGATGGCCGCGATGCGCCTGAACATCCCGGTCGTGTTCGTCTCGGGCGGACCGATGGAAGCGGGCAAGGTCGTCAAGACCGTCAACGTGGGCAATAGCACCGACAAGAAGATCATCAAGCTCGACCTGGTGGACGCCATGATCAAGGCCGGCGACGACACCGTCTCGGACGCCGACGTGGCCGAGATCGAGCGCTCGGCCTGTCCGACCTGCGGGTCGTGCTCGGGCATGTTCACCGCCAACTCGATGAATTGCCTGACCGAGGCGCTCGGCCTGTCGCTGCCGGGTAACGGCACCATCGTCGCCACCCACGCCGACCGCAAGGAACTGTTCCTGCGCGCCGGCCGCCTCATCGTCGACCTGGCCAAGCGCCATTACGAAGGCGAGGATCATTCGCTGCTGCCGCGCGCGATCGCGACCCGCACCGCGTTCGAGAACGCGATGACGCTGGACGTGGCGATGGGCGGTTCGACCAACACCGTGCTGCACCTGCTGGCCGCCGCGCACGAAGCCGAGGTGGAATTCACGATGGCGGACATCGACCGCATCTCGCGCCACGTGCCGTGCCTGTGCAAGGTCGCGCCGATGACCAACAAATACCACATCGAAGACGTGCACCGCGCCGGCGGCATCATGGCGATCCTGGGCGAACTGGCGCGCGCCGGCCTGCTCGACACCTCGGTCCCGACCGTGCACAGCAAGACGCTCGGCGATGCCATCGCCAAGTACGATATCGCGGTGAGCAACGACGCGCAGGTAGCCCAGCTGTTTCGCGCGGCGCCGGGCGGCGTGCCGACCCAGGTGGCGTTTTCTCAGGCCGAGCGGTTCGACGACAATGACCTCGACCGTGCCGAGGGCTGCATCCGCGACCTGGCGCATGCCTATTCGAAGGACGGCGGCCTGGCGGTCCTGTACGGGAACATCGCCGAGAAGGGATGCATCGTCAAGACCGCCGGCGTCGACGAGAGCATCCTGAAATTCTCGGGACGCGCGCGCGTGTTCGAGAGCCAGGACGCGGCGGTCGAGGCCATCCTGGGCGACCAGGTGGCGGCCGGCGACGTCGTCATCATCCGCTACGAGGGCCCGAAAGGCGGCCCCGGCATGCAGGAAATGCTGTACCCGACCTCGTACATCAAGTCCAAGGGCCTGGGCAAAGCCTGCGCGCTGTTTACCGATGGGCGCTTCTCGGGCGGCTCCTCGGGCCTGGTGATCGGCCACGCTTCGCCGGAAGCGGCCGAGGGCGGCGCGATCGGCCTGGTGGAAGAGGGCGATACGATCGACATCGACATCCCGGCCCGCACCATCGACCTGCGCGTGGCGCCGGGCGCGATGGCCGAGCGGCGCGCGGCGATGGAAGCCAAGGGCGAGGCCGCGTGGAAGCCGGCCAAGCGCCAGCGCGTGGTGTCGCAGGCGCTGCAGGCCTACGCCGCGCTGACCACCTCGGCCGACCGCGGCGCGGTGCGCGACCTGTCGCAGCTCAAGCGCTGAGTCAGGCGCTGACTCAGGCGCTCACTCAGGCACTGAATCAAGCGCGCAGTCCTGGCGCCCACGCGCGTCACGCACCCGCACCCGCAGGCGCACCCGCGCGCGCGAGGGCTTCGAACGCCGCCGCGGCGCGGCTGCGGTGGCGCGCCGGGTGGCGCAGCATGCTGAACTCGCGCGAAGGCAGCGCGACATTCGCCAGCGCCAGCATGCCGGCGCGCAGCGGCGCGGCCACCACCAGAGCCGACATCGCGGTCGCGAACGGGCCGGCCATCACCGCGCTGCGCACCGCTTCGTTCGAGGGCAGCTCGAGCGAGACGTCGAGCGCGTCCGGCTCGACCCCCAAGCCAGTCAACGCCGCCGCGAACGCCGAGCGCGTGCCCGATCCGGCTTCGCGCAGGATCCAGCGCGTCCCGAGCAGGTCGGCCGGCGCCAGGACGCGCCCATCCGCCCACGCATGCTCCGGCGCCACCACCACCACCATCCGGTCTTCCTGCACCGCCTCCACCGCCAGCGCACTGGCCCCGATCGCCCCCTCGACGAAGCCGAGATCCGCGGCGCCGCTCAACACCGCGTGCGACACCTGCTCGGTGTTCCCGACTTCCATACGCAGCTCGATCGCCGGGTGGGCCTGGCGAAAGCGCACCAGCAGCGGCGGTAGCCAGTAGCTCGACACGGTCTGGCTGGCGTGCAGCGCGAGCGAACCGCGCCCCAGGCCGCCCAGTTCGGCCAGCGTGTTTTCAAGCGTGCGGACGCTGGCCAGCGTGCGCCTGGCTTCGAGCAGGAAAATGCGGCCCGCATCCGACAGCTCGATGCGCCGCCCGACCCGGTTGAACAGGGCCAGGTCGTAGCGCTCCTCGAGATTGCGGATCGCGGCGCTGACCGCTGACGGCGTCAGGAACAGCGCCGCCGCGGCTCGCGTCAAGTGCTGGCGCTCGGCCACTGCCACGAAAATCCTCAGCTGTTCCAGCGTCATCGCTCACTCCTTGTTCATGTTAATCGAACGAACCATCCGAAATTATAAGATGGACCGAACGATGGGTGCGGCACAGAATCGTTCCGTCAAAACACGAAGAAGGACGGACGGAACATGAACAAGCTTTTCAACAGCGCCGCTGCCAGTCTGCCGGGGCTGGTCCTATGCGCGGCCGTGACGCTGGCCGCGCACGGGCTCGAGCGGCTGGAGATGCTCCTCTTCGGGCGCGCCTGGCTCGAGAGCCTGGTGCTGGCGATCCTGCTGGGCAGCGCGATCCGCACCTTCCACGAGCTGGCGGCGCGCTTCGATGCCGGGATCCAGGTCGGCGCCAAGCTGCTGCTGGAGATCGCGGTGGTGCTGCTGGGCGCCTCGGTCAGCGCCGGCGCGCTGCTGCAAAACGGCGCCGGCCTGATCGGCGGGATCGCCGTGGTGGTCGCGCTCGCCATCGTGCTGAGCTATGCGATCGGGCGCAGCTTCGGTTTGACCGACAAGATGGCGCTCTTGATCGCCTGCGGCAATTCGATCTGCGGGAACTCGGCGATCGCGGCGGTGGCGCCGGTGATCGACGCAGACGGCCAGGACGTGGCGGCCTCGATCGCTTTTACCGCCGTGCTCGGTGTCGGCGTGGTGCTGGGCTTGCCACTGCTGGCGGGCGTGCTGTCGCTGAGCCAGGTGGAGTATGGCGTGTTCGCCGGCCTGACCGTGTATGCGGTGCCGCAGGTGCTGGCCGCGACCGGCGCGGTGTCCGCCACCAGCGCCCAGATCGGCACGCTGGTCAAGCTGGTGCGCGTGCTGATGCTCGGACCGGTGGTGCTGGTACTGTCGATCTTCAAGCGCGGCGGCATGGACGGCGCGCAGCACCGGCTGTCGTTGAAACATCTGGTGCCCTGGTTCATCGTCGGCTTCCTGCTGCTACTGTGGCTGCGCACGCTGGACTGGATTCCACACGTGCTGCTGGTCCCGGCCCACGGCGCGGCCGATATCCTGACCGTGACCTCGATGGCGGCCCTGGGCCTGGGCGTCGATGCTCGCGCCGTCCTGCACGCCGGCGCCAAGGTGACCGCCGTGGTGGTGACCTCGCTCGTTTGTCTGGGTGCGATCAGCCTGGGATTGATCCGCCTGCTCGGCATGTGAAGCCGAGCCGCACGCTCGCGCAGTCGAAAAAAAGGCACGCCCGAGGGCGTGCCTTTTGCTTTTGCGGCGCTTGCCGCAGCCTTTGCCGCAGTACCTGGCGCGCTTCTGGCAGAAGTGCCTATCGCACTTTTGGCAGAAGTGCCTATCGCACTTCTGCCACTGCCAGCGCCGTCATGTTGACGATGCGGCGCACGGTCGCGCTCGGGCTCAGGATGTGCACCGACTTGGCCGCGCCCAGCAGGATCGGGCCGACCGTCACGCCCTTGCCGGACGAGACCTTCAGGATGTTGAAGGTGATGTTGGCGGCGTCCAGCGACGGCATCACCAGCAGGTTGGCATTGCCCGAGAACGACTCGAACGCATGCTTGCCCTGGTAGACGCGGCGGATGTCTTCGGACAGCGCGGCGTCGCCGTGGATTTCGCCGATCACCGGAAAGTCCGGCGCTTCCTTTTCCAGCAGCGCGCGCGCGTCGCGCATGCGCTGGGCCGAGGGACGCTCGGACGAGCCGAAGATCGAGTGCGACAGCAGCGCCGCCTTGGGCTCCAGGCCGAAGTGGCGCATCTCTTTCGCGGCCAGCTTGGTGATCGTCGCCAGTTCCTGGGCCGAGGGCGCGTCGTTGACGTAGGTGTCGGTGATGAACAGGGTCATCTTGTCGAGCACCAGCGCGTTCATCGCCGCCAGTACTTCGCCGGAGGCGGTGCCGATCTCGTTCTTGACGTGCACCAGGTGGCTGTCGTAGCTGCCCTTCATGCCGCAGATCAGGGCGTCGACTTCGCCCGACTTGAGCATGCGCGCGCCCTGCAGCGTGGTATCGCTCTCGGCGTCGACCAGGGTGTAGTCGCTGCCGGCCTTCAGGCGCAGGCCGTTCTGGCGGATCGCCTGTTCGACTTCCTGAGCCTTGCCGATCAGGAGCGGATGGCCCAGGCCCTCGTCGACCACGGTCTGCACCGCGCGCAGCACACGGCCGTCGCTGCCTTCGGCGTAGGCCACGCGCTTGGGATTGGCCTTGGCCTTGGCGAACACCGGGCGCATGAAGAAGCTGGTGTGATAGATCATCTCGCCCAGCTTGTCGCGGTAGGCGTCCATGTCGGCGATCGGACGGGTGGCCACGCCCGAGGCTTCGGCGGCGGCGGCCACCGCCGGGGCGATCGCGGCGATCAGGCGCGGATCGAACGGTTTCGGGATGATGTAGTCGGGACCGAAGGTCAGGTCCTGGCCGGCGTAGGCGGCGGCCACGGCGTCGTTGGCTTCGGCTTCGGCGAGTTCGGCGATCGCGCTGACGCAGGCCAGCTTCATCTCGTCGGTGATGCGGGTCGCGCCGCAGTCGAGCGCGCCGCGGAAGATGTACGGGAAACAGAGGACGTTGTTGACCTGGTTGGGGTAATCCGAACGGCCGGTGGCGATGATCACGTCCGGGCGCGCGGCCTTGGCCACTTCCGGACGGATTTCCGGTTCCGGATTGGCCAGCGCCAGGATGATCGGCTGGCGCGCCATGGTCTTGACCATCTCGCCGCTCAGCACGCCGGCGGTCGAGCAGCCCAGGAACACGTCGGCATCCTTGACGATGTCGGCAAGCGTGCGCGCATCGGTCGCCTGCGCGTAGCGCGCCTTGTTGGCTTCCATGTTGGCTTCGCGGCCCTGCCAGATCACGCCCTTGGAGTCGGTCACGTAGATGTTCTTTTGCTGCACGCCCAGGCTGACCATCATGTCCAGGCAGGCGATCGCCGCGGCGCCGGCGCCCGAGCAGACCAGCTTGACCTCGCCGATGGCCTTGCCGACCACCTTCAGCGCATTGATCAGGGCGGCGCTGGAGATGATCGCGGTGCCGTGCTGGTCGTCGTGGAAGACCGGGATGTTCATGCGTTCGCGCAGCTTCTTCTCGATGTAGAAGCACTCCGGCGCCTTGATGTCCTCGAGGTTGATGCCGCCCACGGTCGGCTCGAGCATGGCGATGGCGTCGACCAGCTTGTCCGGGTCCTTCTCGTCCAGCTCCAGGTCGAACACGTCGACACCGGCAAATTTCTTGAACAGGCAGCCTTTGCCTTCCATGACCGGCTTGGACGCCAGCGGGCCGATGTCGCCCAGGCCCAGCACCGCGGTGCCGTTCGAGATCACCGCGACCAGGTTGCCGCGCGAAGTGTATTCGGCCGCCATGGCCGGGTCGGCCGCGATTTCTTCGCACGCATAGGCCACGCCGGGCGAATACGCCAGCGACAGGTCGCGCTGGTTCGACAGCGGCTTGGTCGCGACGACCTCGATCTTGCCGCGCACCGGGCTGCGGTGGTATTCCAGCGCGTCCGCGCGCAGCTGGGTATCTTTGGCCTCGTTGAGATTGCTTTCGGTACTCATGTGTTTTCCTTGCGATTTATTGAATTCTTTGCTGCACCGCACCGCCGGCCAGCGCGTCTTGACGCTGGGTTGACGCAACGGCGCGCCGCTTGTTTGCGGTCGACAGGTCGGTCACTGTACCAGACTCCGGGCGAAGGCGTGTCAAAGCGATCATGAACGGCGGTACCCGCCATGCGTTGTTGCTCAGCGACATGTTTGCGCAAACATTGTAAACATGTTCCCCTACTATTGGCATGGGTATATGATGTTTCTACAGCTCAATCATTTCTCTTGTTTCTGTTACCGTCATGTTCAAGAACATCACCATTCGCACCCGCCTGATCTTCGTGATCGCACTGCTCGGCATCGAGCTGGTCGTCGGTGCGGCGATCGGCCTGCTCAGCCTGGGCCACGCCAACCGCGAGATGCACGCCACCTACGCCGACGGCATGGTGCCCATGGGCCAGCTCGACCAGGTCGTGCGCAAGCTGAACCTGAACCAGCTGGCCGTGGCCCAGGCCCTGACCGCCGAGCCCGAGCGCCGCACCAAATTGCTGGCCGAGATCGAGCAGAACGCCGCCGTGATCCGCGCTCAGTGGCAAGCCTATAGCCGCAGCGATATGGACGACGCCGAGCGCGCCATGGCGCAGCGCTTCGAGCAGGCGCGCACGGCCTTCCTCGACCAGGCGCTGCAGCCGGCCGTGGACGCGCTGCGCCAGGGCGACACCGCGCGTGCGACCGCGCTCGTGCACGGTCCGATGAACGCATTGTTCGAGCCGGTGCGCGCCGCCATCAATGGACTGATCCAGAAACAGCTGGACGACGCGGCCGACGCCGACGCGCGCTCGCAGTCGACCTACGAGACCGTGCGCCTGGTGTGCCTGTCCGGCATGGGGCTGGGCCTGGTGCTGGCGCTGGTGGTGGGTGCGATGCTGGTGCGCGGCATCGTCAATCCGCTCGAGGAAGCGGTGCGCGTGGCCGACGCCGTGGCCGACGGCGACCTGACCCAGGACATCGTGGTCGCCGCCAACGACGAGACCGGGCGCCTGATGCGCGCGCTGACCCACATGAACGATGGCCTGGCCGGCATCGTCGGGCGCGTGCGCGCCGGTACCGAGACGATCGCCACCGCTTCCGGCGAGATCGCGGCCGGCAACCTCGACCTGGCGTCGCGTACCGAGCAGCAGGCGGCGGCGCTGGAGCAGACCGCGTCCTCGATGGACGAGCTGACCTCGACCGTCAAGCAGAACGCCGACAACGCACGCCAGGCGAACACACTGGCGCAGTCGGCCTCGAACGTGGCGGGCAAGGGCGGCGCCGTGGTGAACGAGGTGGTGGCCACGATGGGCGCGATCAACGCGTCGGCGACGCGCATCGCCGACATCATCGGCGTGATCGACGGCATCGCCTTCCAGACCAACATCCTGGCGCTGAACGCGGCCGTGGAAGCGGCGCGCGCGGGCGAGCAGGGCCGCGGCTTCGCGGTGGTGGCGGGCGAGGTGCGCAACCTGGCGCAGCGCTCGGCCGCCGCCGCCAAGGAGATCAAGGGCCTGATCGAAGACTCGGTGCAGAAGGTGCAGCACGGCTCGGCGCTGGTCGACCAGGCCGGCGCGACGATGGGCGAGATCGTCCAGAGCGTCAACAGCGTCACCGGCATCATGGCCGAGATCATGGCCGCCAGCCAGGAACAGACCGCCGGCATCGAGCAGGTCAACCAGGCCATCGCCCAGATGGACCAGGCGACCCAGCAGAATGCCGCGCTGGTCGAGGAAGCCGCGAGCGCGGCCCAGGCGTTGCGCGACGAAGCCGACAGCCTCGGGCGCGCGGTGGGCGCGTTCCGCGTGCGCGCGCAGGCGGGCGCCGCCGCGCATGCGTCCGCGCCTGCGCGCGTGCGTGCACCCGCGGCTGCGGCTGCTGCGGCTGCTCTGGCGGCGGCGCCCGCCGCGCCGAGCGCCGAGTGGCAAGCCTTCTGACGCCGCGCCCCGGCCAAGGAGAGGGCGCATGGACCCGACTGCAGCGAATGCCGGTTTCCTGCTGAGCTACGGCCCGCTGGCCGCGGCGGTGCTGTCGCTGTGGGCGCCGGCGCTGCCGTTGCCGGCGCTCGGCCGCAGCGGCGCCAGGTGCGTACCGGCATGGTGCCTGGGACTGGCGCTGGCGTGTCTGGCCGGACTGGCCTGCGGCTATCTGGACTGGCGCGCGCTCGCGGCCATCGGCGTCTACGTGGTGCTGGCGCGGGCGGCGCGCGGCGCCACCGGCGCCTGGCTGCGCCCGCTGCTGCTGGTGTTGACGGGCGCCGCTGCCTTCTTGTTCGCGCTGCACCGCATCCCGGGCTTTCATAACGCCGTGCTGGCCAGCAGCGTCCAGGTCGCGCGCGGTGCGCCGCCGTTCACGCTGCACGCCAATTTCGACACGACGGCGGCCGGCATCGTGCTGATGGGCGTGTTCTGCCGCCGCATCGGCAGCGGCCGGCACTGGCTTACGATGCTGCGCCGCATGTGGCCGGTCACGCTGTCGACGCTGGTCGTGGTCCTGGGCATCGGCTGGGGTCTGGGCTACGTGCGCCCGGAGCTGAAGTGGACCCCGGTCTCCGCCGCCTTCCTGGCGGTCAACCTGCTGTCTACCTGCGTGACCGAGGAAGCGTTCTTCCGTGGTTTCCTGCTCGAGCGCATGGCCCGGGGCTGGTCGCGCTGGCGCCATGGACGCCTGGCGGCGCTGCTGGCCTCGACGCTGCTGTTCGCCCTGGCGCATGCCGCCGGCGGCGCCGCGCTGGTCGTGCTGGCCGGCGTGGCCGGGCTGCATTACGCGGCGGCCTACCTCGTGTCGCGCCGCATCGAAGGCGCGATCCTGACCCACTTCGCGCTCAACGCGGCGCATTTCCTCGCCTTTACGTATCCGGTCCTGGCGCCCTGAGCGCGCCCGCGCCGCCGCAGCTTTCGGTTAAGATAGGCGGATGGATTTCCGCCAGATTCACTACTTCATCTCGCTAGTCGAGGAAGGCACGGTCACCCGCGCCGCGCACCGCCTGAACATCGTGCAGCCGGCGCTGAGCATGCAGATCGGTAAGCTCGAAGACGACGTCGGCCAGCGCCTGTTCGAACGCACCAAGCAGGGCATGGTCCCGACCGCGGCCGGACGCCAGATGTACCGCCTGTTCATGCCGATCATGCGCGACTTTTCCAACGCCTACGCGCAGATGCGCAGCAGCGAGGGCGCGATCCGCGGCCACGTCAACATCGGCCTGATCGCCTCGATCACCGAAGGCGTGCTGGTCGACACCCTGAGCGAGTTCTCGAACAAATACCCGGAAGTCGAGGTCAGCGTCGCCGACGGCTACACCAGCACCCTGGTCGAGCGCGTCGCCGCCGGTCAGCTCGACGCCGCCATCGTCAACAAGCCGCGCCGCCCGCTGACGCTGGACGTCGAGCACATCATCGACGAGGAGATGGTCCTGATCACCGGGCCGGCACTGAGCGGCGCGGTGCCGGAAGGCTTGAGCCTGCGCCAGCTGTCGACGCTTGGACTGGTCCTGGTGCTGCCGACGCGCGGGCACGGCCTGCGCTCGAACATCGACAGCTTCGCCGAAAGCGAGAACATCGAGCTGTCGCCCAAGTTCGAGATCGATTCGCTGGTGGCGACCGTCAAGCTGGTCGAGCAGGCGCAGGTCGCGACCATCGTGCCGCGCGTCGCGGTGCACCGCCAGCTCAGCAGCGGCACGCTGCGCGCGCACACGATTACCGCGCCGCGCCTGGTGCGGCGAGTGGTCAGCGTGTCGCATCCGCGCCGGCCCTTGAGCCCGGCGGCGCGGCTGTTCATTTCGATGCTGGCGACGCACATGCAGCTGCGCTCGCCCGCCGCTGCGCAGGGGGACGGGGGTCCACCCGCGCCCACGCGTGCGGACGAGGGCGCGGCGGGCGCCTGAACGCGGATCAGCTGCCGTCGAACTTCGGTGCGCGCTTGCCGTGGAAGGCTTCGACGCCTTCCCGGAAGTCGTTCGACGAACGCAGGCGGCTGTAGCAGTGGCCTTCGAGCTCGATCGCGATCGACAGCGGCGAATCCTCGGTGTCGTTCAACAGCTTCTTGGCGGTGCGCTGGGCCAGCGGCGAGAACGCGCGCAGCTCGTCGACCAGGCGGTCGGTCGCCGCTTCCAGTTCGGCGTCCGGCACGCATTCGGTGGCCACGCCCCAGTCGTAAGCCTGCTGGCCCGGAATGCGGCGCGAGCGCATCACGATGTCTTTGGTGCGCGTGATGCCGACCATCTTCTGCAGGCGCGCCGAACCGCCCGAACCGGGGATCTGGCCCAGCTTCTGTTCCGGCAGCGCGTAACGGGTGGTCTCGGTGACGATGCGGAAGTCGCAGGCCAGCGAGACCTCGAAGCCGACGCCGAAGCAGAAGCCGCGGTTGGCGGCGATCACCGGCTTGCTGCAGCGCGCCGGGGCGGCGATGTTCCAGGCCAGCTTGGAGACGTGTTCCGGAGAGGCTTCGAGGAAGCCCTTGATGTCGCCGCCGCTGGAGAAGTGTTCGCCTTCGGCGCGCAGCACGATCACGCGCACGCGCTCGTCGGCGTCGAGCGCTTCGAACACCAGGCGCAGCTGCTCGCGCTGCGGCATCGTGATGATGTTGAACTGGCCGTTGGACAGCACGATGTCGGCGCGCTCGCGCTCGGCGTCGACCTCGACGCGGAAGTTGGTCAGCGATTGCGGCAGGTCTTGTGCCGGGTGTTTCAGTTCAGTCATGTCGTGCTCCATGGGTTGTCGTAGGTGTCTTTGAAATCATTCCGCATCGTCGACCGGAGGGACCGGGCGCGCCGGGCCGCCGCGCGAGGGCATGCCTTCCCAGCGCTTGACCAGACCGTCGGCCGGCAGTTCGAACAGATCGAGCAGGCGCCCGACCGTGTGATCGACGATGTCGTCCAGGCTTTGCGGACGCGTATAAAAGGCGGGCACCGGCGGGAACACGATCCCGCCCATCTCGGTGACAGCGGTCATGTTGCGCAGGTGCGCCAGGTTCAGCGGCGTCTCGCGCGCCAGCAGCACCAGGCGGCGGCGCTCCTTGAGCACGACGTCGGCGGCGCGCGAAACCAGGTTGTCGGCCAGGCCGTTGGCGACGCCCGCCAGCGTCTTCATCGAGCAGGGTGCGATCACCATGCCGGCGGACGTGAACGAGCCGCTGGCGATGCTCGCCCCGATATCGCGGACGTTGTGGACCACGTCGGCCAGCGCCTCGATGTCGCTCCTGCGCAGGTCGAGTTCCTGCTGCGCGGTCATCACGCCGGAACTCGACATCACCAGGTGCGACTCGACCGCGCCGGAGGCACGCAGCGCTTCCAGCAGGCGCACGCCGTAGACCGCGCCGCTGGCGCCGGTGATGGCCACGACCAGGCGCCGCTTGCCACTGTCACCGCTGCCGCTCATGCCCTGGCCTTCAGTCGGCCCGCGGCCCAGTCGACCGCCGCGCCGCCCTGCAGGTCGCGGCCCGGGTCGAATTCGCGTTCGCCCGGGATGCGCACCTTGGTGAACACGTGGCCGCGGTAGACCACCGGCCGGGTCGCGTCCAGGCCCATCTTGGCGCCGATGCCCTGCAGGTGCGGCGGCGCCGGCTCGTCGCTGGCGTACGTCCCGTTCGCGACCGTGGTCGACGGGTCCAGCACCGAGCCTTGCGCGCCCTGGATGACGACCAGGTCGCGGTCGGCCTGGAAGCGGGTCGCCACCGCCCACTCCACCTGCTGCGGGTCGTGCACGTCGACGTCGTCGTCGACCACGATCACCTGCTTGATGTCGTAGTGCGCGCCGAACGCGCCCAGGATCACATTCTTCGGCTCGCCCTCGCGCAGTTTCTTGAACTTGACGAACAGGTGATAACGCCCGACGCCGCCGACCGACAAGTGCACGTCCAGCACGCCGGGGAAGCTGCGCTGCAGGTGGGCCAGCATGGTCGCCTCGCGCGGGATCGAGCCGAGCAGCAGGTGCTCCATCTCGGCCGGCACGATGGTGTGGTAAATCGGGTTGGCGCGGGTGGTGACGGCGTCGACCTGGATCACCTCGCGGTTCTCCTGTGCGCTGTAATACTTCGGGAACTCGCCGAACGGCCCTTCGGGTTCGCGCACCGTCGGCAGGATGCGGCCCTCGATCACGATCTCGGCGTTGGCGGGCACGCGCACGCCGTTGCTGCGGCATTTCACCACCGGCAGCGGAGCGCCGTGCAGGGCGCCGGCGATTTCCAGCTCGTCGTGGTCGATCGGCGTGATCGCCTGCGAGGCCAGTAGCGTCAGCGGGTCGGCGCCGATGACGACCGCCACTTCGAGCGCCTCGCCCTTGCTTTCCGCAGCCTTGTAGAACGCCAGCAGGTGGCGCGGCAGCATCAGGATCGCCATGCGGTCCTTGGCGTGCGCCTGGATGCGGTTGATCGAGACGTTCTGTATGCCGGTAGCCGGGTTGCGCGCGATGACCAGGCCGGCCGTGATGTAGGGGCCGTTGTCATGCTCGCTGTGGGTCGGGATCGGCAGCAGCGCGTGCAGGTCGATGCCTGCATCGATCACGACCTGCTGGCACGGCGCCTCGGCGGCGTCGACCTCACGCCACGGCAGCGGATGCTCGGCGGCGTCGCGAAAGGCCGCCAGCAGGCCGGCTTCCTCGACGCCGATCGCCTCGGCGATCCAGGCGCGGCGCGACACGAAGCCCGAGACCACCGGGACGTCATGGCCGCCCGGCTTGGGGAAAAAGGCGGCCTGCCTCCCGTCCAGGCGCTTGGCGATCGCTGCCAGCGTGTGCTCGAGCGCCACGCCTTCGCGCGCCACGGCAAGGCGGCCGGTCGCCTCCAGATGGGCCAGCCATTGGCGCAGATCCCGGGCTTTGCTCACGTTGGTGTCCTCGCTTTTCATTTTGCTTCCTCGAATTCGCCGGCCACCAGCTTGCGGCGCAGGATTTTCCCCACCGGGGACTTCGGGATCTCGCGCACGAACACGTACTCGCGCGGGCGCTTGAAGTCGAGCAGGCCGGATTGTCTGATATGTTCGTTGAGCTGGTCCGGGGTGACCTCGGCGCGCGTCTTGACGAAGGCGACCACCTTCTGGCCCCAGCGCTCGTCCTTCAGGCCGGCCACGGCGACTTCGTCGACCAGTGGATGCAGCGACAGCACCGACTCGATGTCGACCGGCGAGATGTTCTCGCCGCCGCTGATGATCATGTCGTCCACGCGGCCGGTGACGAACAGGTCGCCCTCCAGGTCGACGTAGCCGGTGTCGCCGGTGAAGTACCAGCCCGCGCGGATCGATTTGGCGTTGGCGTCGGGGCGGTTCCAGTAGGATTCGAAGGCTTCCTCGCCTTCGAGCTCGCAGATGATCTGGCCTTCCTCTCCGGCGGCCACGACCTGGTCGGGCGAGCCGGCTTCGAGGCCGACCACGCGGATGCGGGTGTTGATGCCGGCCCGGCCGGCGCTGCCGGCCTTGCGCGTCGCGTCCTGGTCGTAGGCGAAGGTGAACACCTCGGACGAGCCGTAGTGGTTGACGAACAGCTCGGGCTGGAAGGTCTCCTGCAGACGCTTGAGCAGGCCGTCCTGCATCGGCGCGCCGGCAAACCCCAGCTTGGTCACGCTGGCGATCCTGGTCAGGGGGTTATTCGCGCGCCAGGTCAGCATGTCGTGGTACAGCGTCGGTACCAGGTACAGGCAGGTCAGGCGCTCCTGTTCGATCAGGCGGAAGGCCGCCGCGCAGTCGAACTTCGGTACGCACACGAACACGCCGTCGACCAGCACCATCGCCAGCAGTGAGCGTACGCCCATCGTGTGATACAGCGGCATCACGCCGAGCGTGCGTTCGCCGCGGCGGTACAGGTTCTGGGCGACGTGGCCGAGGGCCGCGGCGCGTTCGGCGCGGTGGCGGCGTGGCACGCCCTTGGGCTTGCCGGTGGTGCCGGAGGTGTACAGCATCAGCGAGACCGCTTCGCTGTCGGCCTGCAGGATCGGCTGCGGCGGCGCCTGTTCCAGCAGCTGCGCGTACTGCACGGTGCCGTCGGCGCCGCCCACGCCGATCCGGGTCAGGCGCGAGGCGACGTGGCTCTCGGCGACCGCCGCCGCACTGACCGGTTCGCAGACGACGGCTTTCGCCGCCGAGTCGCCGGCGCAGTAATCGACTTCGTCCGGCTTGGCGCGCCAGTTCAGCGGCGTGACGATCACCCCGAGGAACTGGCAGGCCCAGTGCAGCGTCGCCATCTCGATGCGGTTCTGCAGCACGACCAGAAGGTGGTCGCCGCGCCTTAAGCCGAGCGTGGAAAGGCCGTGGGCGACGCGCTGGATGCGCTCGTACCACTCGGCATAAGTGAGGCGCTGGCCGCCATCGACCACGGCCAGCGCGTTCGGGCTGCGTTCGACACTCTGTAAAAAGGTGCGTCCTAAGTCCTGCACGATACGGTCTCCTCTTCGGGGCGTCCGAAAACCTGCTGCGCGTTGCATTTTCGCTTTGCGATGCTCCGCTGCGGCGGACCGGCCGTACCGTAAGTACGGCTGCGCTTCTCAAGCGAAACTGCCGCCGCTCGCTACGGTTTTCGGAGGCCCCTGTTAGTTGATGATTTATGCGTTTACCAATTTTGCTTGTTCAGGCATGCCGACGCCGGCCTGACCCGGCTTGTCGGCGGCTGGCGTAGCGCCCACCGGCCGGCCGTTGCGCGCGGCCGCGGTCTCGAGCACCGCCATGACGATGTTGGTGTAGCCGGTGCAGCGGCACAGATGGCCGGACAGCATCTCGCGCACTTCGAGCTCGCTCGGGTCCGGCTTGCGCTCGAGGTAGTCGGCGCATGACATCAGGATGCCGGCCGTGCAAAAGCCGCATTGCAGCGCGTGGTTGCGGCGGAACGCTTCCTGCAGGTCCGACAGGCGGTCCTGACCGCGGTTCAGGCCCTCGACCGTGTCGATGCGCCGGTCCTCGACCTGCACCGCCAGCGTCATGCAGGCGCGCTGGGCGACGCCGTCGATCCGCACCGTGCAGGCGCCGCACACGCCGTGCTCGCAGCCGACATGAGTGCCGGTCGCGCCCAGGTCATGACGCAGGAAGTCGGACAGCAGGGTGCGCGATTCGCACACGCCGCTGCGCTGCTGGCCGTTGAGGGTCAGGGCGATGCGGATCGGCTGGCCTTTACGATAGTTCTTCATTTGCTCTCCTGCGCGCGTGCGCGCTCGATTGCCGTGCGGCCCAGGTGGCGCACCAGCTGGCGGCGGAATTTGGCGGACGCATGATGGTCATCCTTGGCGTCCAGCTCCCAGGCGAAATCGTTGATGGCGCCGTCCAGGTCGGCGGCCGCCAGCGCACCGAAGCGCTTGAGGCGCGGCCGGTCGGACACGCCGCCGACCGCCAGCCGGATCCCGTCCTGGTTGACCACGGCCGCGACGGCGCAGACCGCGAAGTCGCCGTGACGCCCCGAGAACTCCTCGAACGCGTACCGTTCGCCGGATCGAGCCAGCGGGTAGCGAACCTCTTCGACCAGCTCGTCCGCGGCGCGCGCCGTCATCAGCATGCCCTGGAAGAAGTCGTCGGCTTCGACCACGCGGCGTCCGCGCCGGCTGCGCAGCACCACCTGGCCGCCCAGGGCCAGCAGCGCCAGCGGCAGCTCGGCGCTGGGGTCGGCGTGGGCGATCGAGCCGCACACGGTGCCGCGGTTGCGGATCTGGAAATGCGAGATGTGCGGGAAGGCCTGGGCCAGCAGCGGCACTTCGCGCGCCAGCTCGCCACGCCATTCGACCATGCCCTGGGTCGCGGCGGCGCCGATCGCCAGCGTCTTGCCGTCGTTCTTCACATAGTTCAGGTCGGGCACGCGCGAGATGTCGATCAGCACGCTGGGCTGGGCCAGGCGCAGGTTCAGCACCGCCATCAGCGACTGGCCGCCGGCCAGGATGCGCGCGTCGTCGCCGCCGTCGGCCAGCAGCCCGACTGCTTCGTCGGCGCTGTCGGGGCGTGCGTAATCGAAGGCTTGCGGTTTCATGATTTCACTCCAATCAGCGCCAACAGGCGGCGCCACAGGCCGGGCTTGGGCACCGCTGCCTGCGCTGCATGTGCGGGGTGCGTCGCCGAGGCGCCGTCGGCCAGGTTGCCGATCTCGACGCCGGCGCGTATCTTGTCGCCGCCGCCGGGGTGGCTGCGCGCCGCGGCCGTCTTGCCGAGCTGTTCGAACAGCTGGTTCAGCACGATCTTGGCCGCGCCTTCGAGCATGCGGCTGCCGACCGCGGCGACCTTGCCGGAAACTTCGGCGCTGTAGTCGTAGCGCAGCAGGGTGCCCGGCCCTTGCGCCTCGAGCGTCACCAGGCCGCTGCCGCGCGCGCTGCCGACCGCGGACAGGCCGGCGCCGGCCAGGCGCAGGCTGCGCGGCGGATCGAGCTCGGACAGCGCGACCTCGGCCTGGTAGCGCGCCTTGATCAGGCCCACGCCGACGGTGACATCGGCCTTGTAGCGGTTCTCGCCGTTGGGTTCGAGCGCATTGCAGCCCGGGATGACCTCGACCAGCGCGTCCGGGTCGAGCAGCACGGCGAACACGGCTTGCGGCGGCGCGTCGAGCACGACGGCGCCGCGCGCGGCCAGGGCCTTGCCGCCCTTGGACGGCGCGACCTCGGCCGGCGCCGCGGTGCCGGAAACTGCGGCGGCAGCCGCAGGCTCGGGCGCGAGCGCAGCCGACCTGGACGGGGGCGGCTCGTCGGCACCGATCAGGTCCATCACCTTGGAAGGCGTCAGCGGCAAGGTGAAATCCTTGACGCCCAGCGCATCCGCCACCGCGTTGGCGATGCAGGGCGGGGTGCTCATGTTGTTGCCTTCGCCCAGGCCCTTGGCGCCCAGTGGCGTAAAGGGACTCGGCGTCTCGAGGTGGATGATGTGCGGCTCGGGCACCTCGCAGGTGGTCGGCACCAGGTAGTCGGCAAAAGTGCCGGACTGGAAGCTGCCGTCGTCGCCGTAGCGGAATTCTTCCATCAGCGCCGCGCCCAGGCCCTGGGCAAAGGCGCCGCGGATCTGGCCGTCGGCCAGCGCCGGGTTGAGGATCTTGCCGGCGTCGTGCGTCGTGACGTACTTGTCGATGGTGACGCGGCCGGTGGCGCGGTCGATCTCGACGCCGCACATGTCGAAGGCGAAGCCATAGGCGGCCGAGGTGTTGACGCGGTCCTGCTCGTCCGGCGCGCCCAGCGACTCGGCGGTCCAGAACGCGGTCTCGCGCAGGCCCGGCGTCATGCCTTCGGGCAGCAGCGCCGGCGCCCAGTGCGGGCTGGCGGCCATGCGCAGGAACGGCAGGCTTTTCCCGGGATCGCTCGGGGCGAACACCTTGCCGCCCTTGAACACGACCTCGTCCGGCGCGCAATCCAGCTGCGGCGCGGCGATCCGGGCCAGCTTGTCGCGCAGCTGCACGGCGGCGAGATGCAGGGTGCCGGCCACCGCGCCGGCGAAGCGGCTCGAGTAATTGCCGGCCGCCACCGACCAGGCATCCTTTTGGGTGTCGAATTCGACATTCACTGCGATCTGGTCGGGCTGCACGCCGAACACGTCGGCCACGACTTGCGAGCACACGGTGCGGTGGCCCTGGCCGGCCGGCGCCGAGGCGATCACCACGTTGATGCCGCCCAGCGGGTCGATGCCGACCGTGGCCGAGGCGATGGCGCCGTTCTTCGGGCCGGCCTTGGCGCGCGCTTCTTTCGGCAGCACCGTCGTGATGTAGCCCATGTTCGAGATCGAGGGCTCGACGATGGCGGCGAAACCGATGCCGTACAGGCGCCCCTGCGCACGCGCGGCCGCGCGCCGGCGGTAGAGCTCTGCGGCGCCGCCTTCGCTGTGCAGCAGCTCGAGCGCGCGCTGGTAGTTGCCCGAGTCGATCAATGCGCCGGCGGCGGCGCGGTAGGGGAAGGCGTCGGCCGGGATGAAATTGCGGCGGTAGACTTCGAGCGGCTCGATGTTCAGTTCGACCGCGATGCGCTGCATCAGGCGTTCCAGCGCGATGTAGACCTGCGGGCCGCCGAAACCGCGCACCAGGCCGGCCGGGGTCTTGTTGGTCAGGACCACGCGGTTGCGCACCGCCAGGTTCGGGATCGCGTAGGCGCCGGTCAGCACGCCATGCATGCGGTAGAAGGTGGCCGGTTCGGGCGCGCGCAGGTAGCCGCCGCAATCGTCGAACTGGTCGTACGAGAGCGCGGTGATGCGGCCGTCGTTCTGCACGGCGGCGCGGATCGTCGACAATCGGTTGGTCGCGGAGGTAAGGCCGGCCAGGTGCTCGAGGCGGTCTTCGGCCCACTTGACCGGCGCGCCGGCCTTGCGCGAGGCCAGGCACATCAGCACCGCATACTGGAATACAGCGTGCTTGACCCCGAAGCTGCCGCCCGAGTCGCGAAAATAGCGGTGGCGCAGCTTGTGGCCGGGTACCCGCAGCGCCAGCGCCATCACGGTATGCAGCGAAAACGGGCCCATGAAGTTCGAGGCGACGTCGTAGCCTTCCTCTTCGCCGAGCCAGTCGGCGATCACCACCGCGCATTCGATCGGCGTGCACGAGTTGCGCGGGTAGCGCACGGTGAGTCCGACGGTCCGGTCGGCTTGGGCAAAGGCGCTCTCGGGGTCGCCGTAGCGGAAGCTGCGGTCGCTCACGACGTTGCTGCCGACCGCTTCGTGCAGCACCGGTGCGCCGTCGCGGACAGCGTCGTCGATGCCGGCGACCGGCTCGAGCTGCTCGTAGTCGACGGTGACGAGATCGGCCCCGTCCTCGGCCAGGTAGCGGCTGTCGGCGACCACCACCGCCACCGGTTCGCCCACATAGCGCACCTTGTCCAGCGCCAGCGCCCACATCTCCATCTGCGCCTTGACGCCGACCACGAAGGGTTTCGACCAGGCCGCGAGGTCGGCGCCCGTCAGCACGGCGCGTACGCCCGATGCTGCCTCGGCGCGTCCGCTGTCGACGGCGCGAATGCGGGCGTGGGCATGCGGCGAGCGCACGATGGCGGCATGCAGGGTGCCGGGCTTGACGCCGACGTCGTCGCCGTACTGGCCGCGGCCGGTCAGGAGCGACACGTCTTCGATGCGCTGCATCGGCCGGCCGAGAAACGGTGTCTCCGGACCCGCCCCGGCCCGGGCGCCATCGGCGTGCGTTTGAGGAATCTTCATTTCCATGCTTGTCTGGCCTCGTTGGGCGGGGACGCTGGCTGCGTCCTCTTGAATCCAGTATAGGGAGTGCAAACCATCAGCGCCAATAGGGTTTGCTGATCTGTACTATCAGATCCTGAGATACTTCTGGGCTTGCTGAAAAAATGCCGATGGCCGGGCAGGGAGGACCGCCCGGTCACCAGGATTGTCGCGAGGGGCGATGTGCGCAGCCCGAGCGCTTCAGGCTTCGTTCGCCGGCGCGTCGAGCTTGCCCAACGTCTCCGGCACGACCAGTGCGCCGATCAGGAAAATCACGCTGATCGCAGCCAGGAAGATCGCCAGCGTCAGCGGCAGGTCGGTCGGCTGCGGCGACGCCAGCGAGACGAAGGTCGGCAGCATGCCGCCGATGGCGAAGCCGATATTCCACGACAGGCCGGTGCCGGTGGCGCGGATCGTGGTCGGAAAGCGCTCGTTCAGGAAGATCAGCAGCGGCGCATAGCCGGCGCTGCCCAGGGCGCCCAGCAGGATCACGTACAGCGCCAGCTGGAACATACTGCCTGCGTGCGGCATCGCCAGCACCAGCAGCGGGAAGGCGACCAGGCGCAGCACGCCCATGATCAGGAAGGTCTTCTTGCGCCCGATGAAGGTGCTCAGGTGTCCGCTGCCGACCGACGCCGCGATCACGCCAATGCTCGACAACATGAGGATGATGCCGGCGGTCTGGGCCGGCGTGTGGTTGACGACCTTGAGGTAGGTCGGCAGGAAGCCCGAGGTCAGGTAGTAGCCGCTGCCGCCGCCGATCGAGAGCAGCAAATTCACCAGCAGAACGCCGCGCCATTCGCGCGAGAACAGCCTGCGTACCGGATTTTCCGGCTCGGCGCCGGCCGGCACGCAGTTGGAAGCCGGGTTGGCAGCTTTGAGTCGCGCCTTTTTCTCCTGCAGTTCCTTGAACATCGGCGATTCTTCCAGGTTGCTGAAGATGGTAATGCCGAGCACCGCGCTGATGATGCCGGTGAAGAACATGCAGCGCCAGCCCCAGTCCTCGAAGGCGTCCCCGGGGAACAGCGTGGACATCGCCCAGTAGGCCAGCGAGGCGATCAGTGCCCCCAGGCCGGCGCCGCCGCCGCCGATCAGGCCCGACACGGCGCCGCGGTAGCGCGCCGCCACCGACTCGGTGCCGATGGTATGGGTGGCCGCGACCACGCCCCCGACGAACACGCCCTGCACCAGCTTGAGCACGATGAAGACGACCGGCGCGGCAAGGCCGATGGTGTCGACGGTCGGCAGCGCGCCGAAGGCGGCGGTGGACAGGCCGACGCCGACCATCGCCATGATCATCGCGCGCTTGCGGCCATGGGTGTCTGCGAAGGCGCCGAACAGGGCCGAGCCGAGTGGACGCATCAGCAAGGTCACGCCGAACGAGGCGTAGACCGCCGCCAGCGACAGCATCGGGTGGGTCGAGGGAAAAAACAGCTTGCCGATCACCGGGGCGACGAACAGCAGGATGAACAGGTCGTACAGGTCGAGCGACCAGCCGACGCAGGACGCGGTCACGGCTTTGAGCACGTGACGATTGTGTTCGCGCGCGGCGAGCACGGTTGGGTTGCTTGTGACAGCCATCGTTGTCTCCATGTGGATGTTGTCGGCGCCAACCGGATCGTCTGTTGCTGGAGCGTGCGATCTTCGGCCGGCCTTTACCAAGCGTAACGCGGAACACCTATCTGACCTAATAATGTCTTCTGATGTGTAATATCAGCAGCTTTGATAGGCTGCGGGCCTGCCCATTCCTGTGCGGGCGGCTCGTGCCGCCGCGTTCAATGCGCGAGGATGAAGGCGCCCGCGGCTTCGATCACGCGCCCGGGCTGGTCGCGGTAGGGCGAATGGCCGCAATCGGGCAGCACCAGCACCTCGGCGTGCGGGACCAGGCGGCCGATGGCATGGACCTGGTCCAAGGTGCCGTATTCGTCGCCTTCGCCCTGGATCGCCAGCACCGGCGCGCGGATCGAAGGCAGCAGCGCGCACATGTCCCAGTCGCGAAAGGCCGGGTCGAGCCAGATCGTGTTCCAGCCCCAGAAAGCCGAGTCGACGTCAGCGTGGTAGCGCGCCAGCCGCTCGCGTAGCGCGCCCTCGACGTAGGCAGCGCGCGCGGCTGCGATCGACTCGACCGAGATCGGCTCGACCATCACGTGCGGCGCCATCACGACCGCGCCGCTGATGCGCTCGCTGAAGCGCGTGGCGTGCAGCAGGGCGATCGAGGCGCCGTCGCTGTGGCCGAGCAGCCATGGGCGCTCCAGGCCGAGTTTGCTGAACAGCAGCGGCAGTACTTCCCAGGCCTGCTGTTCCATGAAGTCGGGCGGCAGCGGCTCATCCAGCGGACGTGGGCTCGAGCGGCCGTAGCCGTAGCGCGAAAACACGAGGCCGGTGAAGCCGTGGGTGCGGCAGAACCGTTCCGGAAAATCCTTCCACAGCGCGACCGAACCCAGGCCCTCGTGCAGGAACACCACCATCGGATGCTTGGACGCCGCCGCGCCGACCCAGGCCAGCTCGAGGCGGAGCAGCCGGCCGCGCCAGTCGAGGTCGATGAAGTCGGGGCGGTGCGGCAGGGCGGCATTGGACATGGGCGTCGGCGATCGTGGGGCTGGCGGGGATTCTAGCATCGCGGAAAAACCGATGGCGGCGCACTTGCGGCCATCGAACGATGACGTACCCGCGCTCAGGCCGGGTGCTCCAGAGCGGCCAGGTGCGCCGGTCGGGCCTGCTCACCCTGCGAATCGTCGAGCGCATCCAGCCAGTCGAAGATCCTGGGCCAGATGCGCGCATGGGCGCTGCGTCCGACCAGCACGCCGACGTGCTGCAGGTTGACGCCGACGTCGCCTTCATACTCGAGCAGCAGCTTGGCCGGGCTGGCCGCAGCTTCGTGGAACGGCAGCAACGCTTGCGGCGGAATCACCTTGCTGCGCGGGTCGTACACGCTGGCCAGCGGCGTGCGCAGCGCGCGCGGCCCGACCGTGCGCCCATCGACGACGAGCGTGCCCCGCATCAGCTCGTCGTTGCGGTACAGCGATTCGACGATGTCGGTGAACAGCCGGCCCGGCAGCGCGAACTCGTCGTGGGTCCAGCGCTCGACCCGCATGTGGGTGGCGAGCGCGCGCGCGTCGCCCAGCGACAGCCAGCGGTCCATGATGCGCTCGTATTGGAAAGCGTGCGGCTCGGCCATCGAGCTCATCATGTTCAGGAACACGCCCGGCACCTGGCCGAAGCTGGCTGCGATCCGGCGTGCGTCCGGCGCGGCCCGTACCAGCGGCGCAAAACAGTTGGCGTGGTGCTCGAAGTGCAGCGGGGCCTCGAGCAGCACCGTGGCGCGCACCTGGTCCGGGTACAAGCAGCCGTGGATCGCGGCCAGGATGCCGCCCAGCGAGTGGCCGGCGACGGCCGTGCGCGCTTGTCCGCTGTCGGCCATGGCCGCCTCGCGCGCGGCGCGCAGCAGGCGGTCGGCGTAGTCGGCCAGGCCCAGGTCGATCGATGCGTCGGCCAGCGGCGCCCACTCGGCCTGGTAGACCCGGTAGCCGCGCTCGAGCCAGCGGCGCACCACGCTGACCTCCGCTCTGAGGTCCCAGATGTAGGCGCGCTTGATCGGCGCCGGCACCAGCAGCACGGCGGGGGCATCGGCGCCATTTCCGGCCGGATGGGTGGCGGCGCCGTCGAAGCGCAGCACGTTCAGGCCGGGCTCGGCGTGGATCACGGCCGAGGGCGTGGTCTGCGGCGCGTAGCCGGCGCGGTCGAGCATCTTGCCGCGCGCCTGGCGGCTGCGGTCCATGTTCTTCAGGGCCTCCACCCCGAGCGACTGCATGGTGTTCCATTCGCTTGCGTACATGGCATCCTCGTCTCATTAGGAGACTGCACTCTACGCCAAGCGGACGCCGCCACCAATCGTCTTTCAATCGAACCGGGCCTGGGTTTGCGGGGCGTTAAACCCGTGACAGGCCGAGCCGCCGCCTTTGGTGTGAAGCTATTTCTTCGCGCCATTTCCGGCTGCGCCGCGCATCGCCGGCCAGCCGCAGTCAGGCAAGGCCGCCGGCGCAGGCTCGACCTTGCAGGCGCCATCCTTCCGGGTTCCATATCGCGGTATCATGCCGTCTCCTTCCTGATGACCGGCGGATCGGGATCGGGTGGGCGGCGCGCTGCGCCCTTGGGCTCGATCCGTCGCGCCGCCGCGATCCCTCTCTCCCGCACACACGATGCGCTATCGCTGCCTCGCCGACGCCGTGCTCCTGCTGCACCTCGGCTTCATCCTGTTCGTCATCGCCGGCGCGCTGCTGGTTGCGCGCCGTCCGCGCCTGTTGCCGTGGCACCTGGCCGCGGCCGCCTGGGGCGTCGGCATCGAGGCGGTCGGGGCGGTCTGCCCGCTGACCTGGCTCGAAAACCGGCTGCGCGCGCTGGCCGGCCAGTCCGGCTATGGCGGCGGCTTCATCGAGCATTATGTGGCCGCCGCCATCTATCCGGCCGGCCTGACGCGGCCGGTCCAGGTGGCGCTGGGCGTGGCCGTGCTGCTGCTCAACGCCGGCCTGTACGCCCGGCTGTGGCGCGGGCGGTCGACACCGCGCGCCCGGCCGGAACCGCCGCCGCGCCTTCCCATCTAAGCCGGTATGCCCTCATGGGAGAGCGGGGTCGATCAAGGATAATTTCTTTATACGCTCATGGTGGGTGCTGGCCCTGCGCGGCGCGGCCGGCATCCTGTTCGGGGTACCGACGCTGGCCTGGCCGGGCCTGTCGCTGCTGACGCTGATCGCCCTGTTCGCGGCCTATGCGCTGCTCGGCGGCGCGGCCGCGGTCGTCGGCGCCGTCCGCCACCGGCGCAGCGGGGACGACCGGTGGCTGGTCATGCTGCTCGGGCTGGTCAGCACCGGCGCGGCGCGGTGGCCGTGATGCGGCCGGCCCTGACCGCGCTGGTGCTGGTGCTGGTCATGGCGGCCAACGCGCTGGTGATCGGCGTGCTCGACTTCGTCGCCGCGATCCGGTTGCGCCGCGCGATCGAAGGCGAATGGATGCTGGTGCTGGCCGGCCCGGCCTCGATCGCGTTCGGCGCGATCGTGTTCCTGTACCCCTTCGCCGGCGTGCTGACGCTGATCTGGATGGTCAGCCTGTACGCCTGCGTGACCGGGGCGCTGCTGCTGATGCAGGCCGCGCGCGTGCGCTCGCGCGCGCACGCGGGTGCACGCGCGCAGACGGGCGCGCAGGCGACGGCGCCGGTGCAGGAACGGCGCGTGCTGGGCGAGCGGCGCATCTCTCCGGCCCGCTGAGCCCGTCGGTGTGGCGCTGGCATATGGCGCCAATCCAACGTTCCACGGCAAATGCGCGCGTGAACGACGAATTGTCGCGTTGCCGACAAGGCCCTGAATAAGCGCCGGGCCCCATGCGACCACGCAGTCGGAACGGTGGCGCTCTCCGTGGATACTGGTCGCATCACAACGACCGCGGGGAGCACGATGAAACGACGTACCTTCTTGAAGATCGGAACCGGGGGCGCCCTGGGCGGCGCCCTGGCCGCGTGCGGAGGCAGCGGCGATGACGTCCGCGCCCGCGGGCCAGGCGCCGACCCCGGCGGAAGTCCGAGCGGCGCCGGTCCCGGTGGCGGCGCCACGCCCGGCGCCGGCCCGGTCGCCCGGCCCTGGGAAGGCAAGGTCGTGACCGGCTGGATCGGGACCGCATTGGAGGCGGTCCGTACGGCCAGGCCCGGTCCGCCGATGGCCGCGCGCTCGCTGGCGATCCTGTCCACCTGCATGTATGACGCCTGGTGCGCCTACGACGCCGTCGCGTTGCCGCTCACCGCCAGCGGGGCCGGCCGCCGTCCGGACGCCGAGCGCACCGAGGCCAACAAGGCCATTGCGCTCAGCTACGCCGCCTACACGGCCCTGGTCGACCAGTTCCCCGGCCAGAAAGCCGCGTTCGAGGCCTACATGCGCACGCTCGGCCTCGACCCGGCGGCAGGCGGCGGCGACGGCCAGCCGGCCGCCATCGGCAGCGCCGCGGCGCGCGCCGAGATCGCCGTCTGCCACGACGACGGCGCCAACCAGCTGGGCGACCTGACGCCCAGCGGCGTGCCCTATGCCGACTACACCGGCTACGCGCCCGGCAATCCCCCGCTGATCGTCGGCGCGCCGACGCCGCTGTCGCAGATTCCAGCGCCCGGGCACTGGCAACCGCTCAGTTATACCGACGCCACCGGCGTGGTGCGCACACAGGCCTTCGTCGGCGCGGCCTGGGATTGGGTGCGGCCGTTCGCCCTGAGCTCGGCCGCGCAGTTCCGTCCCGGCCCGCCGGCCGCGCCCGGAACGTCCGAGTACCTGGCCCAGGCGCGCCACATCGTCGAGGTGCAGGCGATGCTTTCCGACGAGCAGAAAGTCAGTGCGGAATACTGGGCCGACGGGCCCGGCACCGACATGCCGCCCGGCCACTGGCTGCGCTTTGCGCTGACCATCTCGCAACGCGACCGCCATACGCTCGACGACGACGTCAAACTGTTTTTCGCGCTGGGCGCCGCGCTGGCGGACGCCGCCATCGCCGGCTGGGACGCCAAGCGCGCCTACGATTCCGCGCGCCCGATCACGGCGGTGCGCCATGCCTTGCACGGCCAATCGATCACCGGCTACGGCACGCTGGGACCGGCCGGCGGCCTGCGCGCCATCCTGGGCCAGGAGTGGACGCCTTACCAGCCGGCCACCTTCCCGACGCCGCCGTTCCCGGAGCACGTCTCGGGTCACAGCCTCTTCAGCGCGGCCGCCGCCGAGGTGCTCGCGCGCTTCACCGGCAGCGATGTGTTCGGCGCCAGCTTCACCGCGCCGCCGGGTTCGATGCATGTCGAGCCGGGCGTGCCGGCCGGAGGCGTGACGCTGTCGTGGCCGACTTTCAGCGCCGCGTCGGCGCAATCGGGGGTGTCGCGCGTCTACGGCGGCATCCATTTCGACAACGCCAACCTTGCCGGCCAGGGCATGGGACGCCGGGTCGGCGCCCAGGCCTTCGCCAGAGCCCAGGGACTATGGCAGGGGCAGGCTTGAGCGTGCGCGCGTGCGTGCATGCGCGCGCGCCGTAAAGGACGCCACCATGAAGTGGCGCCTGCTGATCGTATTTGGCGCCTCGGCGCTGTACGTGCACCTGCGCGGCGCCGTGCGGCTGCGCCCTTGGCGCCAGTTGTTTGACCATTCGACCGCGCTGGCCCCGCTCAACACCTTGATGCAGCTGTGCCCGAAGACGGTCGCGCTGCTGCAGGCGATTCCGGCGATCAGGATCGCGACCTTCGCCGAGCTGCCGGCGGGTGGACGAATCGAATCGCACCGCGACCCTTTCGCCGGCTGGCGGCGCTATCACCCGGGACTGCGCACACCGGGCGCCGCTCGTGGGTGCGGCAGCGACCCGCATTGCGGGCGCGCTGTCGCGAGCGGTCACTGCCGGTGCGGCTGTGAGCGTGCTTACTCGAACCAGCTGAAGCCATCGCGCGCCAGCAGCGCGAACGCCTCGGACGGACCCCAGGTGCCGGCCGCGTACGGATGGGGCTTCTCGCCCAGCTGCTGCCAGCCGTCGATGATCGGGTCGGCCCATTCCCAGGCCGCTTCCAGCTCGTCGCGACGCATGAAGTGGGTCAGGCGGCCACGCACCACGTCGATCAGCAGCCGTTCGTACGCTTCCGCGCGGCGCTGCTGGAACGCCGATTGCAGGTCGAGGTTGAGCGCAACCTGTTGCATCTCCATGCCGCTGCCCGGTTGCTTGGCCATCAGCTGCAGCTTGATCGCTTCTTCCGGCTGCAGTTCGATGACCAGGCGGTTGGCGACCGCGCCGCCTTGCTGGTGGAACAGCGGGAACGGCGGGTTGGCGAACTCGATCACGATCCTCGACGAGCGGCGCTGCATGCGCTTGCCGGTGCGCAGGTAGAACGGCACCTTCGACCAGCGCCAGGTGTCGACGAAAGCGCGCAGGGCGACGAAGGTCTCGGTGCTGCTGTCCTGCGGGACGTTCTTTTCTTCGAGATAGCCGGGCACGGCCTGGTTGCCGCTGACGCCGCGGACGTACTGCCCGCGCACGGTGTCGCGCGCGATGTCGGCCAGCTTGAAGCGGCGCAGCGAGCGCAGCACCTTGAGTTTTTCGTCGCGCACCGCGTCGGCGTTGAGCGAGGTCGGCGGCTCCATCGCCACGATGCACAGCAGCTGCAGCAGATGGTTCTGGACCATGTCGCGCATCGCGCCGGCGCCGTCGTAGAAGCCGGCGCGGCTGCCGACGCCGACTTCCTCGGCCACCGAGATCTGCACGCTGGAAATGTTCGGGGCGCGCCACAGCGGTTCCAGGATCGAGTTACCGAAGCGCAGCACCATCAGGTTCTGCACGGTTTCCTTGCCCAGGTAATGGTCGATGCGGTAGATCTGCGATTCGGCGAAATGGCGGCCGACGTCCTCGTTGATGGCGATCGCCGACTCGAGGTCGGTGCCGAGCGGCTTTTCCAGCACCACGCGCGCGTGCTCGTCGACCAGGCCGGTGGCGGCCAGCTTGTCGCAGATGGTCGTGAACAGCGACGGCGCGGTCGACAGGTAGAACACGCGCTGGGCATCGGCGCGCGCGGCCTTGGCCAGCGCCGAGAAATCGGGGGCGGCCTGGACGTCCAGCTTGACGTACACCAGCAGCTGCAGGAAACCGTCCCATGACCTGGCGTCGAAGTTGTCCTTGGAGATGAAGCCGCGCACGTGCTCTTCGATGTGGGCCAGGTAGGTGTCGCGCGTGTAATCCTGGCGGCCGGTGGACAGGATACGGGTCGAGCCGGGCAGGGTGCCGTGCTGGAACGCCGAATACAGCGCCGGAAGCAGCTTGCGCATCGCCAGGTCGCCCATCCCGCCAAAGATGATCATGTCGAGGGGGAGGCCGTTGTCTAACTCTGTCGAAGTGGTCGTTTCGCTCATCTTGCTCATCTTGTTGGCTAAAAGTGGTTGTAAAGTCGCGTGGGATAGCGGCACAGACTAACCGATTCCGGGCATCGTGGCAGCGGCGTGCACCGAGATCTTGCCTGGAAACCAGATTGTAGCGTAGACGACGCCCCTCAAGTGTACGCCGCTGGCTTCCTCGGGCCGCTTGTAATACAGTACATACAAACCCGACGATATCAAGGAGACGCCATGCTGAACCTTTTCTACGGTCTCGAATCGAATATCGCGTTGCAAGCGGCCGTGCTCGCCTGCGGATGCGCGACTTTTTTCGGCGTCATCCTGTGCAGCCGCTGTCCTCGCTGCGGCTGGCAGGAGTGGGTCAGCGAGTTCCTCGCCAGGGATGACGACGACTGAGCCGCTTTCCCGGCAGTTTAATTAGTGCAACAAGGTGCGCTGCCGAACCGAGCTCGAGCGTATCGCGCGTTATTGTGAACTCATCCATATTCGAGTTCACGATCATGACAGCACGCCTTACTTCCCTGCGGCCGCGCCGGCTCGCCATCGGCGTCGCGCTGGCCCTCGGCGCCACCGCCTTGCCGGCACTGGCCCAGGGCTCGTCGCAAGACCCGCCGGCGCGCGCCGGGCGCATCGCCTGGCTGGCCGGACCGGTCAGCATGTCCCCGAGCGGCACCGACACCTGGGCCCAGGCCCCGCTGAACCGCCCGCTGGTCGCCGGCGACCGCCTCTGGACCGACGCCGGCGCGCGTGACGAAGCGCAGTTCGGGCCGGTCATCGCGCGCATGGACGCCGGCACCTTGCTCAGCGTGCTGGCCGCCGACGAAGGCGCGACCCAGCTGCAGGTGGCGCAGGGTCGTATCGACCTGCACGTGCGCCGCGTCGATCCGAACAGCGTGGTCGAAATCGACACGCCCAACCTGGCCTTCGTCGCGCGCGCGCCGGGCGACTACCGCATCGTGGTCAGTCCGGACGGCGCCAGCACCGACGTCGCCGTGCTGCGCGGCGGCGGCGACGTCTACGGCGACGGCAACGCCTACAGCATCGGCCCGAACCAGGGCTACCGCTTCGCGGGACAGGACCTGCAGAACCTCGGCAACGCGCCGGTCCAGCCCTACGACGATTTCGACCGCTGGGCGTTCGAGCGCGACGCACGCCTCGACCGCGCCCAGTCGGCGCGCTTCGTGCCGGCCGACGTGGTCGGCTACGAAGACCTGGACGACAACGGCGCCTGGCGCGTGGTGCCGGACTACGGCACCGTGTGGGTGCCGACCCGGGTGGCGTCGAACTGGGCGCCTTACCAGAGCGGCCACTGGGCCTGGATCGATCCGTGGGGCTGGACCTGGGTGGACGACCAGCCGTGGGGCTATGCCGTCTCGCACTATGGCCGCTGGGTCAACCTGGAGAACCGCTGGGCCTGGGTGCCGGCGCCGGCGCGCGAGCGCCCCGTGTTCGCGCCGGCGCTGGTGGCCTTCGTCGGCGCGGCCGTGGCGCTGGGCGGACGCGGCGACGGCCCCGGGGTCGGCTGGTTCCCGCTCGGTCCGCACGAGCCCTACCGCCCGCCGTACCATGCCAGCCCGGCCTACGTCACCCGCATCAACATCAGCAATACCGGATTCGGGCGCGGCGGCCTGGACGGCTTTATGAACCATCCGGACCGCATCCGCTACGCCAACCGCGGCGTGCCGGGCGCGCTGATGGCGATGCCGGCGGCGCAGTTCGCCGGCGCCGGTCCGGCGGCGCGCTTCGGCCGGGCGCTCGACGCGCGTGTGGCGATGAACGCGCCGCTGACGCTGGCGCCGGGCGCGCGCCCGCTGCCGCAGAGCCGGATCGGCACGGCGCTGTCGCGCCAGCGACCGCCCGAGCTGGCGCAGCGCCGCCTCGCGGTGGCGCGCAGCCTGCCGCCGGCCTTTGCGCGCGCCGGCGGACCAGGCTTGGCGCACGGCGGCGCAGGGCCGGGCGGGCGGCCGGATTTCGGCCCGGGCGTCACGATGCCGGTGCGCATGCTGCGGCCGGCGGGCGCCGTCAGGCCGGGCGTGCCACCGGCGCATGGTGCGGCCGGCCAGCCATTCGGCGGCCAACGGAGCGGCGCTCGACAATTCGCGGGCCGGACGGGCCCGATTCAGCACGGCCTGGCGGCCATGCCGGCACACGGACCGGACGGCGCGGCGCCAGCCCTGGCGCCGGCCGGCGCGCCGTATCCGGGCCGCGGCCCCGGCGCCGGCCGCGAGCATTGGGCCGGTGCAGGCGCGGCGCCCGGGGCGCCGCATGCCGACGCCCAGCGCATGGCCGGGCAGGGCGCCATGCCGCACGGCGCGCCCGAGCGCGAACAGCCGATGCATCTGCGCGCGCCTGCGCAGGCCGAGGCGGTACGCACGCCACAGCGCGAAGCACACGGGGCGCCGCAGCTGCGGCCGATGCCGGCCGAGCGCCCGCACGATGCCGAGGCAGCCCACGCCGCACCGCGCGCCGAGATGCATGCGCAGCCGCAGCGCGAGATGGCGCAGCAGCGCCCGCAGGCGCAGCCGCACCATGACCCGGCGCCGGCGTTCCAGCCACACCGGGACACGCCGCAGCCGCATCGGGACGCCGCGCCCGGGTTCCAGCCGCGCCATGAGGCGTCGCAGCACCGCGACGCGCCGCCGCAGCGGCAGCATCACGACACGCCGGCGCAGCAGCAGCACCGCGACGCGCTACCGCAGCAGCATCACGACGCACCACCGCAGCAGCATCACGATGCGCCACCGCCACCGCCGCCGCAGCCGCAGCGTCACGACGCACCGCCGCCGCCGCAGCACCACGACGCGCCACCCCAGCAACAGCACCACGACGCGCCACCCCAGCAACAGCACCACGACGCGCCACCCCAGCACCAGGGCGGCGGCGGCGGAGAGCACGGCCATGAGCACGGCCACTGATACGTCATCGCGCCTCGCGCGCGCCTGCGTGGCGCGACGTGCAGGCACGCCCTGCGCGTGCGCGCGAACAGACGCTGCGCCGGTGTAAGATGGTCATCTTTTCACACACCGGCGCGGCCAGGCGCCGCAGCGCCATGACCCCGCACGCCGCTCGCCGTTCCGCCCTCCGCCTCAGCGACGGAGCCCTGTCATGACGATGCTGCTGGTGGTCTTCCTGGCCGGCCTCTGGGCCGGTGTGCAGAACACGCTGGCCGGCGGCGGCTCGTTCGTGACGCTGCCGGCATTGATCGTCTCCGGCATGACACCGCTGGCGGCCAACATCACCTCGACGGTGGCGCTGTTCCCCGGCCAGATCACGGCCGGCTACGCGGGGCGCAAGCTGGCCACCGGCGCCGGACGCGTGCCGTTCTGGGCGCTGTTCGTGCTCAGCCTGATCGGAGGGGCGCTCGGCGGCCTGCTGCTGCTGCATACCTCGCCCGACGTCTTTGCGCGCCTGGTGCCGTGGCTGGTGCTGTTCGCGACCGCGGTGTTCACCTGGGGCTCGTTCTTTCGCAAGCCCGGTGCCGAAGGGGCGCTGCACATCGGGCCGGGCGCGACCGCCTTCGCGCAATTCCTGATCGGCGTATATGGCGGCTATTTCGGCGGCGGCATCGGGATCCTGATGATGGCCGCGCTGACGCTGGCCGGCCAGTCGGCGCGCAATGCGGGCGGCACCAAGAACGTGCTGGCCGGCGTGATGAACGCGTCGGCCGTGGTCCTGTTCGTGACGTCGCCCGAACTGCACTGGCGCCAGGCGCTGGTGCTGGCCGCCGGCGCCGTGATTGGCGGCCTGCTCGGCACGCTGGCGCTGCGGCGCGTGAACGAGAAGGCGCTGCGCGTGGCGATCGTGTGCATCGGCGTGGCGCTCACGGTCGGGCTGTTCATCAAGCCGCTGTGAGGGCACTGTAACGACCGCGGTGTTATGATGGAAGCATGTTGACCGCATTCTCCGACGAAGACCTGGCGCTGCGCTACCGCGAGGGCGACCTGGCCGCGTTCGAGGAACTGTACCGGCGCCACAGCCGCGGCGTGTACGGTTTCATCGACTGGTGCTCACCGCACCGCGACCGGATCGACGAGGTGGTGCTGGACTGCTGGGCCACACTGCACCAGGCGCGCGGGCGCTACCTCGCCAGCGCCTCGTTCCGCACCTTCCTCTATCAGGTGGCGCGCAGTCGCCTGGCCGACGCGATGCGCCACGACCTCCCCGCGCCGCCGCTCGCAACGATGGCCGGCGCGGCGCGCGACGTGGCGTCCGCCGCCGAGCCGTGTCCGCGTGCGGTATGGCTGGGCCAGGCCATCCGCGCGCTGCCCGACGAGGAGCGCGACATCCTCATGCTGCGCCACTTCAGCGGGCTGGGACCCGACGAGCTCGCGCTGTTGTGCGCCGCGCCGCTGGACAGCGTCGAGACCCGGCTGCGCGACGCGCTGGGCAAATTGCGCGCCCAGTCAGTCATCGATGCCATCGGGGCGGATCCGGACATGAGCGTGCGTGGCGACGGCACACGAGACGACGGCCGCGGCGACCAGGGAAACGGTTCCGGCGCCATCCTGCGCGGCCTGCCGCAGCACGTGCCGCCGGCGGACCTGGATGCGCGCATCCACGCGCAGGCGCGCGCGGCGCTCGACCATCCGGCCCGGGTGGTGCACGACTCCGTGATAAGTGCGCCACCCGCCGATGCGGACGGCGCCGCCGACGACGAGGAGGCGCCGCGCCCATCCAACCCGTTCGGTCATCTGCGCGTGCCGATGGCGGTGGCGGCGGTACTGGTGATCGGCGTCACGCTGGCGCTCCAGCTGGGCGTCGTGCCGGCCGGCCTGCCTTCAGCCGGGGCGGGCGATCAAGGCGGCAAACCGGTCCCTGCCTACGACGAACGCGACCCGGCCGGCGCCATGGCCCGCATCAGCGCCTTGCTCGACCAGCACCGCGACGCCGAAGCGCGCGACGCATGGCGGGCCTTTCGCGAGCTTCATCCCGACGCGCCGGTGCCTGACGCTCTGCGCGCGCGCCTCGACGCGCTGCCGCCGGCGCGCTGACGGGGCGCTGACGGGGCTCGCCCGGTCAAAAAAAAGCGCCAACCTCGCGGTTGACGCCTTACAAAGTCCCCCCATGGGACGAAGATGCCCGGTATGGCCCGGTCAGCGCACTGCGATCAGCGCGGACCCGGCTTGAACTCGCGCGCCGCCAGGTGCACCGTGACGTTGGCGACCGGCGCGTCGGCCGCGGTCGCGAGCGTGACCTGGTAGTCGCCGGCGGCGATCTTCCAGGTGTGCGAGGCGGTGTCGTACACGGCCAGCGTGCGCGGGTCGATGGTGACCGTGCTGCTGCGGCTCTCGCCGGCCTTCAGGGCCAGCTTGTCCCAGCCGCCCAGGCGCTTGGGCGCTTCCCAGCCGCCGCCGACCTTCGACACATACACCTGCGGCACCGCCTTGCCGGGGCGCTGGCCGCTGTTGGCGACGTTGAAGGTGACGCGCAGCGCGCCGTCCGCCGCTTCGGCCTTGAGGCCGTTGAACTGGAAGCTGGTGTACGACAGGCCCGAGCCGAAAGCGAACAGCGGCTTGATGTTCTTCAGGTCGTACCACTTGTAGCCGATGGCCGCGCCTTCGATCGTGTAATCGACGTCGAAGCGGGTCTCCGGCGCCAGGCCGACGCCGTCCAGCTTGGGACGCGGCAGCTGGCTTTCGGACATCGGGAAGGTCACCGGCAGGCGGCCCGAGGCGTCGATCTCGCCGCTGAGCACGCGCGCGATCGCCTCGCCGCCGTTGGTGCCGGGGAACCACGCTTCGACCACGCCGGCGACGCTGTCGGCCCACGGCATGGTGACCGGGCCGCCGGTCTCGAGCACGACCACGGTGCGCGGGTTGGCCTTGGCCACGGCGGCGATCAGCGCGTCCTGGTTGTTCGGCAGCGACAGGTTCGGCACGTCCTTGCCTTCCGACGTCCACTGGGTTGCGAACACCAGCACCACGTCGGCGCCTTGCGCGGCGAGCGCGGCGGCGGCGGGGTCGCGCCCCTCGTCATAGGTGATCCTGGCCTTGGTGCGCGCGGCCAGCGCCTTCATCGGGGAGTTCGGCAGGAACACCATCGGGCCCGGCCACTCCTTCGGACCTTCGTTCGGCACCGCCAGGCCGCCGACCGGGTACACCTGGGCCGAGCCGCCGCCCGACAGCACCCCCTTGTCGGCGTGGCCGCCGATGATGGCGATGCGCTTGAGGTTCGGGGCCAGCGGCAGCACGCCGCCCTGGTTCTTCAGCAGCACGATGCCTTCCTCGGCGTCCGCCTGCGAGGTGCGCGCGTGCGCCGCGTAGTCGATCTTGCCCGGCTCGTCGTTGACCGGATTGTCCAGCGCGCCGACGGAGGCGAGCCCCCACAGCACGCGCTTGGCCATGTCGTCCAGGCGCGCCACCGGCACCTGGCCGTCCAGCACGGCTTCCTTGAGCGCGCCTTCGAAGTAGTTGGACTTGTCGAACGGGTAGCCGGACTGCTGGTCCAGGCCGTTCATGGCCGCCTTGACGGTCGAGTGGGTGCCGCCCCAGTCCGACATCACGTAGCCCTTGAAGCCGAACTCGCCCTTCAGGACCTTGTTCAGCACCCAGTCGTTCTCGCACGAGAAGTCGCCGTTGACGCGGTTGTACGAGCACATCACGGAGCCCGGCTTGCCGCGCTCGATCGCGATCTCGAAGGCCAGCAGGTCGGACATGCGGCCGGCCTGTTCGCCGATGTGGGCGTCGAGGATGTTGCGGCCGGTCTCCTGGTCGTTGAAGGCGTAGTGCTTCATGGTCGAGACCACGTGCTGCGACTGGATGCCGCGCATCTGCTCGCCGACCATCACGCCGGCCAGCAGCGGGTCTTCGCCGCCGTATTCGAAGTTGCGGCCGTTGCGCGGCTCGCGCGTCAGGTTGGTGCCGCCGGCCAGCATGACGTTGAAGCCCGACAGGCGCGCTTCGTTGCCGATCATGGCGCCGCCCTGGAAGCCCAGTTCCGGGTTCCAGGTCGCGGTGGTGGCGATGCCCGAGGGCAGGCTGGTGCGCTCGCGCGGCTTCTTGCCCGGCTGCGAGGCCACGCCGATGCCGGCGTCGGTCTGCCACTGCGGCGTGATCTTCAGGCGGTCGATGCCTTTCAGGTAGCCGGCCGATTGCGGCCGTACGCCTGCGACAGGCGGCTTGCCATTCTGCTCGGAGCCGAAGTGGCCGAACACCAGGTTGATCTTTTCGTCCAGCGTCATCTGGCTGACCAGCTGGGCGGCGCGCGCTTCGGCGCTGGCCGAGGCGGCGGCATTGTCCGCCGCCTGCGCGGAAAACTGGGCTGCGAACGCGGCGGCCAGCACCAGCGCCCAGCGGGTCGGTTTGAATCGGGTCTTCATCGTCTTCTCTCCATGATTGTTTTGTCAGGCTGTTTTAATAAGTGCTAATACGTGCCCATGCGGACCTTCAATACGGTCGGCGTGGCCGGCAGGTTCAGGCCGTAGTCGGTCTGGTCGCCGTTCCAGACGCGCTCCATGACCCAGCGGCCGTCGGGCTCGAAATGGCCTTCCTCGACGCGCGCCCACATGCTCGGTTTGCCGGCGTTGGCGCCGGCGCCGCTCACCTTCAGGCGCGCGCGCTGGCCGACCACCAGGAATTCGTCCGGCCCCAGCTGGGCCAGGGCCAGGCCGCCGTTCGGCTTGTCGGTGCCGAGCGGATAGTCGCTCTTGTCGTGCAGCCATTCGCGCTCGCCGAACTGGAATTCGCGAAAGCTCACGGTGGCCTTCCATCCCTGCAGCGCCAGCGTCTGCGGCGCGCGGTCGTCGCCCTCGGCCACGCCGTGGGTGCGTCCTTCGAAAGCCCAGCGCGCCCACTGGCGCTGCATCGGCGCGAACGCCGCGTACACCTGGGCGAACGGTTCGACCATGCGCTTGTCGGTGTAGGGCGAGCCGAGCGGGTAGTTGCTGTAATCCGCGTAGTCGATGCCGAAAGGCGCCACACCCATCGCGCCGCGCCCCAGGATCTGCCAGACGTAGCGTGCATAGCCGGGCGCGTTGCCCATCTCCGGCACCAGCAGGGCGTTGCCCGGCTGCTGGAAGCGCTCCAGGTTGGCCGCGACCTTGTTCGACTCGGGCATGTAGATGTCCGGGCCGACGAAGTCGATGTGCGGCGCGGCCGCCTTGTAGATGCCGAGCACGTCGAAGGTCGGGCCGCCGCTGGCGAAGTCGTCCTTGAACGGCGCGGCCGGCTGTCCCGGCGTGCCGGGGTCGCGCAAGGCATTGTTGACGTACATCGGCAGGTCGCAGACGGCGCGGCCGGCCTTGGCGATGTCTTCGATGTAGCTGGCGATGGCCCAGGCGTGGAAGTACTGCTCGGCGAAGTCGCCGTAGACTTCCCGCCAGGACCCCTGCCGCGGACGGCCGGCGGGCGGCTGCTGGCGCGCCAGCACGGCGGCCGGCACCGGCTGGCGGTAGGCCGCTTCGGCCGCGGGGGCGTAGTCGCGCGCCAGCTTGTAGCTGCCGACCTCGTTCTCGACCTGCACCATGATCGCCGTGTGGCGCTCGCCGTCGATCTGCTTCAGGTGCGTCATCAGGGCGACAAAAGCACGCTTGTCGGCCTCGCGCGTCTGCACGCCGAACGGCGACAGGCAGCAGTCCGGCTTGCCGTCCTTGTTGACCATGCGCGGGAAGCGGGCGTTGTCAAGCTTGACCCATTCCGGCGCGTAGGCGGGACCGGTGTTCTTCCAGGTGCCGAACCACAGCAGCACCAGACGCACCTTGTTCTCGCGCGCCTGCTTGACCAATGTGTCGACCCAGCCGAAGTCGAACTTGCCTTCCTTCGGCTCGATCTGTTCCCAGGCGACCGGGATCTCGAGCGTGTTGGCGTGGGCATCACGCAGCGCGGCCCAGACCTTGGGCAGCGCTGCCGGGTAGTTGCTCGAGTTCTGGGCCTGGCCGGCCAGCATCAGGTAGGGCGAGCCGTCGACCATCAGGGCGTAATGGCCGTTCTGTTCGGCGATGCGCGGCATGTCGCTCGCCTGCGCGCACACGCTGGCGCACGCGGCCGCCAGCGCGAGCGCGCGCGTGAAGAGACCGGGGCGCAGCATCAGCGGCCGACCACTTTGAGCAGCTTGGCCGCGTTCGCGCCCAGCGCCTTGTCGCCGCCGCTGGCGTTCAGCTTGCCGGAGGCTTCGTTCCACTGCAGGCGCGTGGAGCTCGTGCCCTTGTCCTTCTCGTAGTCGTAGCTGTGGCCATCGTCGTCATACAGGTCGAACGAGGCGTCCTTGCCCGGATAGACCAGTACCTGGGCGATCGCCTGCTTGCCGACGGTCGACTGCACGTCGGCGCCCATCGGCACGATCGAGCCGGCCTTGACGAACACCGGGATCTGCTCGATCGGCGCGGCCACCTTCACCCACTGGCCACCGGCCAGCTTTTCGTTGGTCCAGAAGTTGTACCAGTCGCTGCCCGCCGGCAGGTAGACGTCTTTCGAGGTCTGGCCCTGCTGCGTGACCGGCGCGACCAGGAAGGCCGGGCCGAACATGTACTCGGTGCCGATGTCGGCCACGTTCGGATCGTTCGGGAAGTCCATCCACAGCGCGCGCATGAACGGGGCGCCGGTGTCGTGGGTGAACTTGGCCTGGCTGTAGATGTAGGGGATCAGCTGGTAGCGCAGGCGGTCGTAGCGCGCCATCACGTCCTCGGCCGGCTTGCCGAAGGCCCAGATCTCGGTGTGCTTGCGGTCGCCGTGGATGCGCAGCGTCGGCAGGAAGGTGCCGTACTCGAACCAGCGCGTCATCAGCTCGGGGTAGTCGTTGTTCTGGCCGACCACGTCGCGCGCGCCGGACGGATCGAGCAGCGGGGGCTTGGTGGCGTTCGTGGTCTGGGGCAGGCCCTGCCAGCCGCCGATGTCGTTGCCCCACAGGGCGATGCCGGACGCCGTCATGTTCAGGCCGGCCGGGATCTGGCGCGTCAGCGCTTCCCAGGTCGGGTCGATGTCCGACGACCAGAACAGCGCGCCGGTGCGCTGCGAACCCAGGTAGGCCGCGCGCGACAGCACCAGCACGCGCTCGTTCTTGCGCCAGCTGCGCAGGTTGTCCGCGACGCCTTCGACGTGCACCAGCGGGAACAGGTTGTGGTAGCGGTCGCCCGAGCCGATCGAATAATAGTAGCCATCCGGGACCAGGTCCGGTTCGGTCTCGTCCAGCCATGGGTAGTCGAAGCCGTGCGCCAGGATGTTGTCGCGCGCCTTTTCCCAGTACCACTGGCGTGCCTTAGGATTGGTGGCGTCGATCAGGCCGCCGGTGCGGTCGGCGCGGAACGGCAGGCCATCGACGGTGCGGCCGTCCTTGTCCTTGAGCAGGTAGCCCTTGGTATCGAGTTCGTTGAAGTAGCGCCCGCTCGTTTCGAAGCGCGGCCAGATCGAGATGATCGAGCGCATGCCCATGTCGTGCAGCTTCTTGTTCATGCCGTCCGGATCGGGGAATTCGGCCGGGTTGATGTCCATCTGGCCCATGCGGGTCCAGTAGAACCAGTCCACCACCATCACGTCCAGCGGATACCCCTTCTGGCGGTAGGTGTTCGCCACGCGCAGCACTTCGTCCTGGCTGTCGTAGCGCGCTTTCGACTGGATCAGGCCGAAGGCGGCCTTGGGCGGGAGCGGCGTCTTGCCGGTCAGGCGCGCGTAGCCGGCGTACAGCTCGTCGCTGCTCTTGCCGGTGATGACGAAGAAGCTGACCCGTTCGCCGACGCTCGACTGGAACGCGGTCTTGCCGTTGACGGCGGCGCGAAAGCGCGTGCTCGACGGGTTGTCCCAGACGATGCCGTAGCCTTTCGAGGAGACCATGAACGGCACGCACACGGTTTCGCCGCCCGGGGCTTCGTACCAGTGGCTGCAGTCGATCACGCGGTTGCGCAGGTCGAGCGCGCCGAGCGACTCCTGGTTCTGGCCCATGCCATAGTAATGCTCGTCCGCCGGGGCGGTGAAGCTGGCGCCGACCTGGTAGGTCTTCTCGCCCGCGACCGTGTGCGGCGCCATCTCCCAGCCGGTCATGTTCAGCACTTGCTGGCCTTGCGCGTTCTTCACCTGCAGCCCGACCGGGGCCAGGCTCGGCGCGAAGTATTTTTCGCCCTGGCTCGGCACGTGCGGCGGCGGCGCCGCGTTCACGTGCAGGGTCATGCCGTTCGAGGTGAAGGTGTCGCCGTCCTGGCCGGCGGTGTGGCGGAACCCGCCGTTGTCCTGGCCTTTTGCCAGGATGCCGTAGCCGGCGTCCTTCAGTGCCTCGGCCTTGTCGGCGGCGATGGTCACGTGGATCACGTTCGGGCCCCAGGCCTCGACCGAGACCCAGGCGCCGTTGCGGTCCAGGGTGGCGATCGGGGCGGCGGCCGCGCTCATCGCCGTGCCGGCGGCCATGACGGCCAGTGCCGAAGCGACGGCGATGCGCAGGGGGGCGCGGGTAGAGGAATAAAAAGGCGATGCCGGGCGTACCCGGCCTTGGATGGCGGTCATGCAGTCTCCGTAAATGCGCTGTCCCGGTCGGGGCCGGGCATGTCGTCGTTGTCGCGCAAGCCGGCCGCGTGGCCTGGCTCAGCATTGAGAAATATTCTAACAGCAATGTTGAGCGCTAACATGACGTTACGACACTTTTTAGCGTGTTTAGTGCGGGTCGCGAGACAAGGAAAGTGCTTACCACCACATGCCGTAGATCGCCGCCACCAGCACGCATACCAGCGCCGAGCCCAGGGCGAACGCGCCGTCGACGTGAAACAGCTTGCGGTCCACCTGCAGCGCCCGGGTTGTCCCGGCTGTCGCCGATGCGCGCGCGCCCAGGGTGCTGATCAGGACCATGCCGGCCACGACGACCCAGAACACGATGAACATGCGGTCCAGGAAGGGAATCTCGTAGACGCCGCCGGCGCCCGTGCCGCCCGTTTTGACCGCGAAGCCGATCGGCGCCAGGAAGCCCAGGTCGATCAGTTGCGGCAAGAACTTCAGGACGATCGAGAACACCAGCCCGCCGACGGTGGCGAACATGGCGGCGGCGCCGGTCGCCTTTTTCCAGAAGAAGCCGAGCAGGAACATCGCCAGGATGCCCGGGGAAACGAAGCCGGTGTATTCCTGGATGTACTGGAAACCGCCTTTCTTGTCGATGCCCATCAGCGGGGCGATCCCGACCGCCAGCACCAGCGCCACGACCACGGTCAGGCGGCCGATCCAGACCATCCTCGCTTCGCTCGCGTCGCGCTTGAAGTGCTTCTTGTAGATGTCGAGCGTGAAGATGGTGGCGATGCTGTTGGCTTTGCCGGCCAGCGAAGCGACCACCGCCGCGGTGAGCGCCGCGAACGCCACGCCTTTCAGGCCGGACGGCAGCAGCGCCAGCAGGGTCGGGTAGGCGCGGTCGGGATTGAGCTCGCCGCCGGCGCGCATCGCGTCGCCGAGCATGCCCGACTTGTCCAGCGCATAGGCGGCGATGCCGGGCAGGACCACGATCACGGGCATCAGGAGTTTCAGGAAGGCTGCGAACAGCAGGCCCTTGCGCGCGGTCGGCAGGTCGGCGCCGAGGGCGCGCTGGGTGATGTACTGGTTGCAGCCCCAATAGTTCAGGTTGACGATCCACATGCCGCCGATCAGCGTCGACAGGCCGGGCAGGTCCATGTAGTTCGGATTGTCGCGCGGGAGCACCATCTGGAAGTGATCGCGCGCGCTGTGGAACAGCGTCGTCGCGCCATGCAGGGCGCCACCGCCGCCGCCCAGCCTGGCCACCAGTTCGAGCGCGATGAAGGTCGTCACCAGCCCGCCGATCACCAGGCAGGTGACCTGGATCACGTCGGTGTAGCCGATCACCTTCATGCCGCCCAGCGTAATGACCGCGGCGAACAGCGCCAGGAACAGCATGCAGGGCAGCACGCCCAGGCCGGCGATGCTGCCGATCGCCAGCGCGCCCAGGTACAGGATCGAGGTCAGGTTGACCACCACGTACAGGCCGAGCCAGAAGATCGCCATCGTGGTCGCCACCGCCTTGCCGTAGCGCTGCTCGAGGAACTGCGGCATCGTGTAGATCTTGTTCTTCAGGTAGACCGGCATGAAGAAGATGGCCACGATCACCAGCGTGGCCGCCGACATCAGCTCGTACACGGCGATCGCCATGCCGATCTTGTAGCCGGACCCACTCATGCCAATAAACTGCTCGGCAGAAATATTGGATGCGATCAGCGATGCGCCGATGGCCCACCAGCTCAGCGAGCCTTCCGCCAGAAAATAATCATGCGATGCCGAAGCGCCGGCGGCGGCCGGGTTTCTCCCGACGTTCTTGCGGCGGTACACCCACAGGCCGTAGCCGGCCACCACCAGGAAATACACCAGGAAGACGAAGGAATCCAGGGACGAAAAGAGGTTCATGGTCGTGCAGCGTTGTCTCGTATTGCAAGCCGCTGGTGCGGCTGCTGTTGTATGCCGGTCTGCGCGGCTTGCCAGCCCCGGACCGCCCATGGCCGTGTTAGCGCACACAGCCGTTGGCGCTAGAGTATCTGAAATATCAGATTGTTTCCATTTCGTATTCTGTTTTTGCTACGAAATTATTCCAGGAAGAGTCTGCCGGAAATTGCTCGATATTGTTAGTCAGACCACATCCGGTCGATTCGTGCGCGCCTATACTGACTTTCACTAACACTGGAGACGTCGTGTGTACGCATGCCGCGCAAACGCCCTCCAGAGCGCTCCCGGGCGCACCTACCCATCGATATCAGGAGGTTGACATGAAACAGCTATCCCTATCGCGCATGGTCGCAGTGGCCTGCATCATGTGCGCCGGCAGCACCGCAGCGACGGCCGCGCAGACCCAGCATAAAGGCGATCCGGCCCGCTGGTACAAGGCCGATGCGAGCCAGGCCCAGCGCACCGCCGTCCTCAAGAAGGAACTCAGCGCCGCCTATGCCGACCAGACCGCGGCCTGCAACAAGCAGAAGTCGGGCAAGGCGGCTTGCCTGAAGCAGGCGCAAGCCAATTACAAGCGTGACAGCGGCAACATCCGCCAGCTGGTGGCCAACGCCCCGCAGGCCGAAGTGAGCGAGCGCATCGTCTCGACCACCACGGTCGACGGCGCGGGCGGACAGACCGCCTCGGGCATCGGCTCGAGCGGCAGCGCAGGCAGCGGTGCCTACGGCGGCTCGGGCGCGTCCGGCGCCACCGGTTCCGGCTCGGATGCGGCTCCGCAAACGCTTTCCGGCGCCCAGCAGTCGGGCTCCACCAGCATCGGCCAGTCCAGCTCCAGCATCGGCCAGTCGGGCGGGATGGGCATGAACTCGCAATCGATGGGCAACAGCGGCAGCATGGGCGCCACCGGTAGCATGGGCCAGCAGCCGCAGACCCTGTCGGGCGCTCAGCAATCGGGCGCGACGAGCAGCAACGGCAGCCAGTCGTCGACCGGCGCCATGAACGGCGGCGTCAACAGCGGCTTGAGCGGCCAGCCCTCGTCGACCGGCGCCAGCGGCAGCTCGGGCATGGGCGCCACGCGCGCCGGCCAGAGCGGAGCGCCGATCTCGGGTCCGACCCAGTCCGGCTCGAACAACACCAACGGCAGCCAGTCGGGCATGAGCGGCACCGCCACCTCGCGCTCGATGGGCGCCGGCACCGGCGCCACCCAATCGGACACGCAGGGCCAGGGCCAGCAGGGTGCCGGCAGCGCGCCGCCGGTGCAGCGCTGATCGCTGCCACGGGCGTGCGCCGTGCGCCGGCATGACACAACCCCGCCGCGGCGGGGTTTTTTCATGTCCTCGTCGGCGCGACCTTACTGCGGACGGAACATGCGGAACAGCTGCTCCGGTCCGATGCTGAAATAATCGGCCGGGCCGCCGCCGCGCAGGATCGGACCGGCGGCGGCGGTGTCGTACACGCCGTCCTTGAGCAGGCGCCGGTCGATGTGCACGCCGACGACCTCGCCCAGCACCAGCCAGCTCGGCACCTGTGCGCCGCCGGCGCGCTGCAGCTGGATCAGCTGAGTCAGGCGGCATTCCATCGCCACCGGCGACTCGAGCACGCGCGGCACGTCCACCACGCGCGATGCGGCCGGCGTCAGGCCGGCCAGCTGGAACTCGTCGACCTCGGGCGGCACCGCCGCGCAGGTCTGGTTCATGCGCTCGGCCAGGTCGCGCGTGGCCAGGTTCCACACGAATTGCCCGGTCTCCTCGATGTTGCGCACCGAGTCCTTCCAGCCGATGCTGGAAAAGCCGATGATCGGCGGGATGTAGTTGAAGGCGTTGAAGAAGCTGTAGGGCGCGAGGTTCAATACCCCGGCCCCGCTTTTCGAGGCGATCCAGCCGATCGGGCGCGGGCCGACGATGGCGTTGAACGGGTCGTGCGGCAGGCCGTGTCCCTGGCCGGGTTCGTAAAAATGGACGGTGTCGTTCATGAAGGCTCCTGTGTGCAGGGCGCACGATAGCATTCCTCGCGCGCGCGTGCAGGCTTGCGACGGCGGCATCGAACTCCGGCGCACGGCCGTCGGGGCGCTTTGCTACACTGTGCGTTTTTCACGCAGCACAGGTTTGCCGATGGCGCACCCGCCACAACTTCCGGATCTGCGCGCCGAGGCGCTGCAGCTCCTGACCGAATCCGACCCCGCCGCCAAGAGCGCCGGCGTGGCCGCCCTCGCGCGCGCACAGGCGCAGGCGCGCGCGCGCATCGACCCGACCGCGCTGCTGACGCCGGCCGGCGCCATCCCCGGCCGCCCGGCCAGGCCGGAGCTGGTCTCGCCCAAGCGGCTCGGGCGCCGCTCGATGGCCACCGTGGAAGGGCGCGCCATGCTGATCCACGCGCTGGCCCACATCGAGTTCAACGCCGTCAACCTGGCGCTGGACGCGATCTGGCGCTTTCCCGCCATGCCGGAGGCCTACTACGCCGACTGGCTGCGCGTGGCCAGCGAGGAAGCGCTGCATTTCAATCTGCTCGATCGGCACCTCGGCACGCTGGGCCACGCCTATGGCGATTTTCCCGGCCACGACAGCCTGTGGGAGATGGTCGCCAAGACCGCCGGCGACGTGCTGGCGCGCATGGCCCTGGTGCCGCGCACGATGGAAGCGCGCGGCCTGGACGCGATCCCGCCGTTGCGCGCCAAGCTGGCCCAGGCCGGCGACGCGGCCGCCGCCGCCATCCTCGACGTGCTGCTGCGCGACGAGGTGGGCCACGTGGAGATCGGCAACCGCTGGTATTTCCACCTGTGCGCGCTGCGCGGCCTGGAGCCGGTGTCGACCTACGATGCGCTCACGCTGCAGTACAAGGCGCCGGTGCTCAAGGGCCCGTTCAACGTCGAAGCGCGGCGCCAGGCCGGGTTCCTGGATGCCGAGCTGGCGCGCTACCGCGCCGACGCACTGTCTCCCTGAGCGTATCATCCCGACATGGACGACCACGATCCGCAGCGCGCACCCGGGCCGCGCACAGGCTTCCTGCTGACGCGCCACTGGCGCGACGTCGACGATGGCGTCGAGGCCGAGTTCTGGCTGGCCACCGAGGACGGTCCATGCCGCGTGCGCCTGGCGCCAACCAGCGCCGTCGCCTTCGTGCCAGCCGAGCAGCGCGCCGCGCTGGACACCCTGCTCGCGCGCGAGCGTGGCGTCGAGCTGCGCGAACTGGCGCTGGCCGACTTCCAGCATCGGCCCGTGCTGGGCCTGTACTGCAAGAGTTATCGCCACCTGATGCGGCTGGAAAAGCGCCTGCGCGAGCATGGCGTCGACGTGTTCGAGGCCGACGTCCGACCGACCGACCGCTACCTGATGGAGCGCTTCATCACCGCCCCGGTGCTGTTCACCGGCACCCCGGCGCCGGGCGACCCGCAGCTGTTCGTCAACGGCCAGCTCAAGCCGGACCACGGCTACCGGCCCAGGCTCTCCACGGTCTCGCTCGACATCGAAACGACGATGCAGGGCGAGCTGCGCTCGATCGGGCTGGAAGGCTGCGGCCAGCGCGTGGTGTACATGCTGGGGCCGGAAAACGGTTCGCCCGAGAGCCGCGCGAAGGTCGACTTCGCGCTCGAGTACCGCGCCACCCGCCTCGAGCTGCTGGAGGCGATGGAGGACTGGTTCCGGCGCCACGACCCGGACGTGATCATCGGCTGGAGCGTCGTTAACTTCGACCTGCGCGTGTTGCAGGAGCATGCCGACCGCCACAACCGGCCCTTGCGGCTGGGGCGCGACGGCTCGGCGATCGAGTGGCGCGAGCGAGGGGGACAAAACTCGGGCGGCGCGCGCTACCTGTGGGGCATCGCCGGGCGCCTGGTCATCGACGGCATCGAGGCGCTGCAGACGGCCACCTGGAATTTTCCGTCCTTCAGCCTGGAGAATGTCGCGCAGACGCTGCTCGGCGAAGGCAAGGAGATCGGCAACCCCTACGACCGCATGGCCGAGATCGACCGCATGTTCGAGGAGGACAAGCCGCAGCTGGCGCGCTACAACCTCAAGGACTGCGAGCTGGTCACGCGCATCTTCGACAAGGCCGGCCTGTTTCCCTTCCTGCTCGAGCGCGCCAGCGTGACCGGCCTGGCGGCCGACCGCAGCGGCGGTTCGGTGGCGGCGTTCGAACACCTGTACATGCCGCTGATGCATCGCCAGGGCCTGGTGGCGCCCAACATCGGCGACGTCGCGGGCGGCGACAGCCCGGGCGGCTTCGTGATGGATTCGCGCTCCGGCCTGTACGACTCGGTGCTGGTGCTGGACTATAAAAGCCTGTACCCGTCGATCATCCGCACCTTCCTGATCGACCCGGTCGGCCTGGTCGAGGGCCTGCGCGAGGCGCAGCAGGGGCGCGCGCAGGATACCGTGCCCGGCTACCGCGGCGCGCGCTTCTCGCGCAGCAAAAACTGCCTGCCCGGCATCGTCACGCGCGTCTGGGCCGGGCGCGAGGCGGCCAAGGTCGAGAAGAATGCGCCGCTGTCCCAGGCGCTCAAGATCATCATGAACGCGTTCTACGGCGTGCTCGGCACCCCGGCCTGCCGCTTCTTCGACCCGCGCCTGGCCTCGTCGATCACGATGCGCGGCCACGACATCCTGCAGCGCACGCGCGCGATGATCGAGGAGCAGGGCTACGGCGTGATCTACGGCGATACCGACTCGATCTTCGTGTGGCTCGGGCGCGCCCATGGCGAACTGGACGCGCGCCGCATCGGCCAGGACCTGGTCGACCGGGTCAACGGCTGGTGGCGCACGCACCTGAAGGAAGAACTCGGACTCGATTCGGCGCTGGAGCTGGAATACGACGTGCACTTTGCACGCTTCCTGATGCCGACCGTGCGCGGTTCGGAGGAGGGCAGCAAGAAGCGCTACGCCGGCCTGGTGCGCCATGAAGACAAGGACGGCAAGCTGAGCGAGGAGATGGTCTACAAGGGCCTGGAGTCGGTGCGCACCGACTGGACCCCGCTGGCGCAGCGCTTCCAGCAAGGCCTGTATGAACGGATCTTCCGCAACCAGCCCTACGAGGATTACGTGCGCGACACCGTGGCGCGCCTGCTGGCCGGCGAACTCGACGACCAGCTGGTCTACCGCAAGCGCGTGCGCCGGCCGCTGGCCGAATACGACCGCAACGTGCCGCCGCACGTGCGCGCGGCGCGCATCGCCGACGAATTCCACCTGCGCCAGGGCCGCCCGGCCCAGTACCGCAACGGCGGCTGGATCCGTTACGTGATGCTGCTGTCCGGACCGGAACCGCTGGACGCGATCGAATCAATGCCGCATTCGGCGCGCGCCGGGATCGACTACGAGCACTACCTGACGCGCCAGCTCGAACCGGTGGCCGACGCCATCTTGACCTTCCTCGGCGACGATTTCGCACGTCTCACCAGCCCCCAGGGCGCGCTCTTCTAGTCAGTGCTAAGTCATTGTTTTGACGACGCTTTCGTAACGAACTGTGTACGTTGTGTGGCATCGCGCCGAGCCGATGTCACCATCGTCATTACCTCCGTGCCAAAACCGGCGCACCGCCAGCAGAAATTCACGGCAGCGTGCAAAATGTCGGGGTTTTGGCGTCCCGAGCCCCTAGTCAGGAATTCGATTTTGCCCCATATTACCGGGTTTGCATGAGGGCTTGAGTGCAATTCGGGCGTAATTACGCGAAGTTGGCCGCAATTGCTCGTAAAGCCTCTGCAGACTGCATTCACCCATCGTCCGGAGTTTCACAATGTTGCTAGGACTTGTCCACACCGCGCTGCGGCGGCCTTACACCTTCGTGGTGCTGGCGCTCGCGCTCCTCATCATCGGGCCGCTCGCAGCGATGCGCACGCCCACCGACATCTTCCCCGACATTAAGATGCCGGTGATCGCCGTCGCCTTCCAGTACACCGGCCTGCCGCCGGACCAGATGGCCGGGCGCATCTCGACGCTGTACCAGCGCAGCCTGACCACGACGGTCAACGACATCGAGCATATCGAAGCGAACACCTATCCCGGCATCTCGATCGTGAAGATCTTCTTCCAGCCGGGCGTGGACATCGCGGTCGCGAACGCGCAGGTGACGGCGGTGTCGCAGGCGCTGCTCAAGCAGATGCCGGCCGGCGTGACCCCGCCGCTGATCCTGAACTACAATGCCGCCACGGTGCCGATCCTGCAGCTGGCGCTGTCGGGCAAGGGCCTGTCGGAGCAGCAGCTGTACGACCTCGGCCTGAACACCGTGCGCACGCCGCTGGTGACGGTCGCGGGCGCCGCGATCCCGCTGCCGTACGGCGGCAAGCAGCGCCAGGTCCAGATCGACGTCAAGCCGGACGCACTGCAGGCGCGCGGCCTGTCGGCGCAGGACATCGCCAACGCGCTGGCGGCGCAGAACGTGCTGACCCCGGTCGGCACCCAGAAGATCGGCAGCCTCGAATACACGATCAACCTGAACAGCGCGCCCTCGGCCATCGAAGACCTGGGCCGGCTGCCGATCAAGGTGGTGAACGGCACCACCATTTATATGAGCGACGTCGCCGACGTCCACGACGGCAATGCGCCGCAGACCAACATCGTCCACGTCGACGGCGGCCGCTCGGTGCTGATGTCGGTGCTGAAGAACGGCCAGGCCTCGACCCTGGCGATCGTCGACGGCGTGCGCGCCAAGCTCGATTCCCTCAAGCCCGGCCTGCCGGAAGCCCTGAAGGTCGTGCCGATCAACGACCAGTCGGTGTTCGTGCGCGCCGCCGTCAAGGGCGTGGCGACCGAGGGCGCGATCGCGGCCTGCCTCACCAGCGTCATGATCCTGCTGTTCCTGGGCAGCTGGCGCTCGACCGTGATCATCGCGGTCTCGATCCCGCTGTCGATCCTCGGGTCGATCATCGCGCTGTCCGCACTCGGAGAGACGCTCAACCTGATGACGCTGGGCGGCCTCGCGCTGGCGGTCGGCATCCTGGTCGACGACGCCACCGTCACCATCGAAAACATCAACTGGCACCTGGAGCAGGGCAAGGCGGTCGAACCGGCGATCCTGGACGGCGCCCAGCAGATCGTGACCCCGGCGCTGGTGTCGCTGTTGTGCATCTGCATCGTGTTCATCCCGATGTTCTTCCTGCAGGGCGTGGCCGGCTTCCTGTTCGTGCCGATGGCCAAGGCCGTGATCTTCGCGCTGGTCTGCTCGTTCATCCTGTCGCGTACCCTGGTGCCGACCATGGCCAACTACCTGCTCAAGGCGCACGAGGCGCATGGCGAGCATGGCCACCCCGCGCCGTCGCGCAACCCGCTGGTGCGCTTCCAGCGCGGCTTCGAGGCGCGCTTCGAAGCCATCCGCGCGCGCTACCGCAACATCCTGCAGGGCGCGCTGGGCAACCGCAAGGGCTTCGTGCTGGGCTTCCTGGTCGTGGTGTTCGCCTCGTTCGCGCTGGTGCCTTTCCTGGGCAGTAACTTCTTTCCGGCGGTCGATTCGGGCCAGGTGCTGATCCACGCGCGCGTGCCGGTCGGCACCCGCGCCGAGGAAACCGCGCAGCGCTTCGCCCGGATCGACCAGGCCATCCGCCGCGTGATCCCGAGCGAGAACATCGTGACCATGGTCGACAACATCGGCCTGCCGGCGTCCTCGATCAACCTCACCTACAACAACACCGGCACCATGGGTTCGCAGGACGGCGACTTCCAGATCGCGCTGGGCGAAGAGCACAAGCCGACCGCCGAGTACGTGGCCAGGCTGCGCGAGGTGTTGCCACGCGAATTCCCGGACACGACCTTCTCGTTCCCGCCGGCCGACATCGTCAGCCAGATCCTGAACTTCGGTTCGCCGGCGCCGATCGACGTGCAAGTGCGCGGCCGCGACGTCGACGGCAACTACGCCTACGCCAACAAGCTGATGAAGCGCATCCGTGCGATCCCGGGCGTGGCCGACGTGCGCATCCAGCAGTCCCGGCGTGCGCCGCAGTTCAACGTCGACATCGACCGCACCCAGGCCGGCCTGCTCGGTCTGACCGCCAAGGACGTCACCAACAGCCTGGTGGTCAACCTGGCCGGCAGCAGCCAGGTTGCCCCGACCTACTGGCTCAACCCGCAGAACGGCGTGAGCTACCCGATCGTGATGCAGACCCCGCAGCCGACCCTCGATTCGCTGTCCGCGTTGTCCAACCTCCCGGTCGGCAACGGCAGCGGCGCCTCGGCCACGCTGGGCGCGGTGGCCAGGATCACGCGCGACAACTCGCCCGCGATCGTCAGCCAGTACGACGTGGCGCCGATGGTGCAGATCCAGGCCGCCACCCAGGGCCGCGACCTGGGCGCGGTCGCCGCCGACATCCGCAAGGCGATCGCCGACACCAAGGCGGAAGCGCCGAAGGGCGCCACCGTGCAGATGCTGGGCCAGGTCAGCACGATGGAACGCGCGTTCAGCGGCCTGATGTTCGGCCTGCTCGGCGCGGTCGGCCTGATCTACCTGCTCATCGTGGTCAACTTCCAATCGTGGCTCGACCCGGCGGTGATCGTGTCGGCGCTGCCGGCCGCGCTGGCGGGCATCGTCTGGATGCTGTTCGCGACCCACACCACGCTGTCGGTGCCGGCCCTGACCGGGGCCATCATGTGCATGGGCGTGGCGACCGCGAACTCGGTGCTGGTCATCAGCTTCGCGCGCGAGCGCCTGGCCGAGCTGGGCGACGCCCACGCCGCCGCGCTGGAAGCCGGTTTCGTGCGCTTCCGTCCGGTCCTGATGACCGCGCTGGCCATGATCATCGGCATGCTGCCGATGGCGCTCGGCCTGGGCGAGGGCGGCGAGCAGAACGCCCCGCTGGGCCGCGCCGTGATCGGCGGCCTGATCTTCTCGACCATCGCCACCCTGGTATTCGTTCCCGTCGTCTTCAGCATGGTCCACGCGCGCGACAAGCGCAAAGCGACCGACCTGCCCAAACCCCAACCCGGAGTTCCCGTCCATGCCCACTAATGCCAACAAAGCAAACAAGCGTCCGCTCGTGATCGGCGTCACCGCCCTGGTCGCCGCCTGCGCGGTGGTCGCCGGCGGCCTGGCGACGCGCCATTCGCAAGCCGAACAGCTCAAGCAGAGCGCGACCGAGCGCTCGGTCCCGACCGTCAACCTGGTCAACGTGCACGACATTCCGGGCGCGCCGCTCGACCTGCCGGCGCGCATCGAAGCCTGGTCGCGCGCGCCGATCTACGCCCGCGTCAGCGGCTACCTGGAAAAGTGGAACGTCGACATCGGCGCCAAGGTCAAGGCCGGGCAGGTGCTGGCCGTGATCGACACGCCGGACCTGGACCAGGACCTGGCCGCGGCCCAGGCCAACCTGGCGGTCGCCAGGAGCAACCTGACCTTGTCCGAGAGTACCGCCAAGCGCTGGCAATCGCTGATCGGCCAGCAGGCGGTCTCCAAGCAGGAGGCCGACGAGAAGCAGGGCGACTATCTGTCCAAGCGCGCCACCGCGCAGTCGCTGCAGGCCAACGTCGACCGTGAGCAGGCGCTGAAGCGCTACACGCGCCTGGTGGCGCCGTTCGACGGCGTGGTCACCGAGCGCAACACCGACGTCGGCGCGCTGGTCAACGTCGGCGGCGCCACCGGCAGCGAGCTGTTCGTGGTGTCCGACCTGCACCAGCTGCGCGTGTACGTGAACGTGCCGCAGCGCCAGGTCGCCCTGATCAAGCCGGGCAGCGTGGCCACCTTGAGCGTGCCGGAGCGCCCGGGCCAGACCTACAAGGCCAAGGTGACCGCGCAGTCGCAGGCGATCGCCTCCGGTTCCGGCGCGATGCAGGTACAGCTGGTGGTCGAGAACCCGAACGGTGACCTGCTGCCGGGCGCGTTCGCCAACGTGCGCTTCGACCTGCCGGTCGACGTCGGCGCGGTGACGGTGCCGCCGGGCGCCCTGATCGTCGGCAAGAACGGCGTGCAGGTCGCGACGCTCGACGCCGACAACCATGCCCGCCTGCGCAGCGTGACCATCGCGCGCGACCTCGGCAGCGTGGTGCAGCTGGCCGGCGTGACGCGCAGCGACCGCATCATCGACAGCCCGCCGGACGGCCTGGCCGACGGCGATGCGGTGCGCGTGGCGCAGGCCGCGCCGGCCGCTGCGGCGGCGAAAAAGGCCGGCTGACGCGCCCGCGCGCGCGCGCGCAGGTTCGTGCGCCTGCGCGCGTAGGCCTGCGGAAGATAAAAAAATGCCTGGCTTCGGCCAGGCATTTTCGTTTGCAAAGGGAGGACGCGCGTTCAGCCGCCGGTGCGCCTGGCGTCGATGCCGTATCTGGCCAGTGTCGCCAGGATAAGTTCGCAATGGTCGCCCTGCACCTCGATCACGCCATCCTTGACGGTGCCGCCCGAACCGCAGGCGCTGCGCAGCTGCTTGCCCAGCACGCCCAGGGCGGCAGCGTCGAGCGCCACGCCTTTCACCAGCGTGACGGCCTTGCCGCCGCGGCCCTTGGTCTGCAGCGAGACGCGCACCTTGCCGTCGCCCAGCACCGCGGTCCTGGCGTTGCAGGCGCAGCTTGCCAGCGCGAGCCGGCAGTCGGGGCACATGCGGCCGCCGTCGGTGGAATAGACGAGTCCGCTGTTGGAACTTGGTTTCATGTCGTGTATCCAGGATGTCGAAGCGGCCGCTCGGATGGCCGGCCAGCGGCCGACCAAGCGGCGAATACCACCTTGTTGCGCCCGGCGCGCTTGGCATCATACATGGCCTCGTCGGCGCGCTGGATCCACATGGCGCCGTTGAGGGCGGCGGCGCTGTACATCGCGGCGCCGATGCTCAGGGTCGAGCGCTGTTCGCCGCCGTCCTCGTCGATGCTCTGCTGTGCGAGCGCGCGCATGCGTTCGAGGACGGCGGCGGCTTCGGCCGTCGTCACGTCGCGCAGGATGACGCAGAACTCGTCGCCGCCGTAGCGTCCGACCGTGTCCTGCTTGCGCACGCAGGCGCGCATGATGTCAGAGATCTTCTGCAGGGCGCGGTCGCCGGCGATGTGGCCGTAGCGGTCGTTGATCCGCTTGAAGCCGTCGGCGTCGATCAGGGCGATCACGCTGTTCTCGAGGCTCGCGTTGGGCGCGCTGAACGAGGTGTCGAGGATGTCGTTGAGCGCCGCGCGGTTGGCCAGGCCGGTGAGGTAGTCGGTGCGGCTCATTTCGCTCAGCTGCTGCTTCTGGCGCTGGAGCTTGACCGCGCCCAGATAGCACACGTAGCCGAGCGACAGTGGGTACAAGACCAGCAAAGGCGTGCACGCGGCGACCTGGAGCGTGCCCATGGCGATGTCGAAGGGCGTGCGAAACAGCGCGTAAGCCAGCGCGCCGCCCGATGCGCTGGCCAGCACCCCGGCCATCATGAAGCGCGGCCCGCCCATCGCCATGTTGTTCATGCAGGGCATCGTGACGATCGCGGCCGACGGGATGGGGTTGAAGCCGATGGCGCCGGCGAAAAATCCCGCCGCAAAGGTGTCGACCAGCATGTTACGGCGCTCGACACTGACCGGGCGCGAATTCCTGCGCGCCAGCTGGTAGGCCAGGTGCGGCCACGCGAAGCAATACAGGACCAGTAGCGCGAGCATCGACGGCGGCGCATGGGGACCCGGCAGGGAGACGAACACCGCCGGGAAGCCCAGGCTCAGCCCGATGGTGCGTGGGACGTAGAAGCGCTTGGCGAGGGAGATGGTCTGGGTTGTTCGTGACATGAGTACTGCTGGAGATTCGAGCGAGGATCTTCGGAGAAATAAGATGCTCAAATTAAATATTTCCTATAAGTACGTAATCATGCCTGAATTTTGAAAATAATGCTGAAAAGTAACGAATGATCGGGGTTGGAACAACATTTGTGCAGGCGCTCGCTCAAATTCGGCAATGAGTCGCGCTGATGGCATGCGTGCGCGTCCAGGCCGGCGACGGTGCCGTCGCAGCCTCTGACACCAGGCGCTGGACGCCGGGCATAAAAAAGGGCCTGCGAATCAGGCCCTTTGCATGGGGTGACTCAGTCGCGCGCCAGATAGCGCCGCTCGAAGCGTCCGCCCAGGCGCGTCAGCACTTCGTAGCCGATGGTGCCGGCATCCCGCGCGACGTCGTCGACCTGCTGGTTGGGCCCGAGCAGCTCGACCGGCGTGCCCGGCGCCAGGCGCGCGGGGTCGATCGCGCCGACGTCGAGCGTGATGCTGTCCATCGACACGGTGCCGGCGAAGGGCACGCGCACGCCGTCGATCCAGGCGTGGCCGCGGTTGGTGAGCGCGCGCAGCCAGCCGTCGGCGTAGCCGATCGAGAGTGTGGCGATGCGGGTCGGCTCGGCGGCGATGAAGCGCGCGCCATAGCCGACGGCGTCGCCGGCCTGCACTTCGCGCACCTGCACGATGCGCGCCTGCAGCGATACCGGCTGCGCCAGAGGATTGGGCCGGCCCGGATGCGGGTTGATGCCGTACAGCGCCGCGCCCGGGCGCACCAGGCCGTGGTGGTAGCCGGGGCCGAGGAAGATGGCCGAGGAATTGGCCAGGCTGCCCGGCACGTTCGGGAAGCGCGCGCGCGCCGCGGCGAAGCGTTCGCGCTGCAGCTCGTTGAGCGGATGCTCGGGCTCGTCGGCGCAGGCCAGGTGGCTCATCAGGAGCACCAGGCGGATGCCGTCCAGCCGCGACGGCTCGGCGCACAGCCGGTCGAAGTCCGCCGGCGCCATGCCCATGCGCGACATCCCGGTATCGACCTGCAGCGCGGCCGCCAGCGTACGGCCCGCGCGGCGCGCACAGGCCTGCCATTCGGCCACCTGGCCCGGGTCGTTCAGCACCGGCGTCAAGCCGTGCGCCACGCAATCCCACGCGGCGCCCGGCATGGCGCCGTGCAGGACGTAGATCGTGCTGTCTTGCGGCACCAGCGTACGCAGGCGGATGCCCTCGTCGAGGTGGGCGACGAAAAACACGTGGCAGCCCGCGCGCGCGAGCGCGGGCGCGACCTGGGCCATTCCCAGGCCGTAGGCGTCGGCTTTCATCACGCCGGCGCACACGGCGCCGCCGGCGCGCGCCGACAGCAGGCGGTAGTTGGCGCCGACCGCGTCCAGGTCGACCGTCAGGATCGCCCCGGCGCGGCTGGCGGCTTGCAGATCCGCGTCCATGTGGCTCATGCCTGCGCCAGCGCCGGCCGGTGCGCCGGCTGCGGCGTGCCGGCGTAGCGGAACACGGCCAGGTCGTCGGCGGGAATCGCCGGCGTTTTGCCGCTGACCAGGTCGGCGATCACGCTGGCCGAACCGGCGGCCATGGTCCAGCCCAGCGTGCCGTGGCCGGTGTTCAGGTACAGGTTGGCCAGCGGTGTGGCGCCGACGATCGGCGTGCTGTCCGGGGTCATCGGGCGCAGGCCGGTCCAGAAGCTGGCGCGTTCGAGGTCCCCTCCGCCGGGGAACAGGTCGTTCACGACCAGCTCGAGCGTCTCGCGCCGCGCGGCTTTCAATTCGGTGCTGTAGCCTGCGATCTCGGCCATGCCGCCGACGCGGATGCGGTCCTCGAAGCGGGTCACGGCGATCTTGTAGGTCTCGTCGAGGATGGTCGACACCGGCGCTTTCGCACCATCGACGATCGGCACGGTCAGCGAGTAGCCCTTGAGCGGATACACCGGCACGCGGAACTGGTCCTTCAACAGGAAGCGCGAGTAGCTGCCCAGCGCCAGCACGTAGCGCTCGCCGGCGAAGTTGCCGCGGCTGGTGCGCACGGCGACCACTTCGCCGTCCTGGATGTCGAGCGATTCGATGCTGGTGTCGAACACGAAGCGCACGCCCATCTCCTGCGCCATTTGCGCCAGGCGCGTGGTGAACAGGTTGCAGTCGCCGGTCTCGTCGTTCGGCAGGCGCAGGCCGCCGACCAGCTTGTCGCGCACGTTGGCCAGCGCCGGCTCGGCCTTGGCCAGCTCGTCGCGGCTCAGGACTTCGAACGCCACGCCAGCCTGTTTCAGCACCTCGATGTCCTTGGCGGCGCCGTCGAACTGGGCCTGGGTGCGGAACAGCTGCAGCGTGCCGCTCTGGCGGCCTTCGTACTCGATGCCGCTGGCCTGGCGCAGCGCGCGCATGCAATCGCGGCTGTACTCGGCCAGCCGTACCATGCGCTCCTTGTTGACGGCGTAGCGCGACGCGTCGCAGTTGCGGTACATCTCCCACATCCACTGAAGCTGGAACAGCGTACCGTCCGGCTGGATCGCCAGCGGCGCGTGGCGCTGGAACAGCCACTTGAAGGCCTTGAACGGGATGCCCGGGGCGGCCCAGGGCGAGGCATAGCCCGGCGAGATCTGGCCCGCGTTGGCGAAGCTCGTCTCGAGGGCCGGGCCGCTCTGCCGGTCGATCACGGTAACCTCATGGCCGGCCTTGGCCAAATAATACGCGGTGGTCACGCCGACCACGCCGCTTCCGAGCACGATGACACGCATGTTGTTTTCGAAGATGGATGAAGGTTCAGGAAAGATTGCCATGATATAGTGGGGCGGGCAATAATGGTTCCGGTTATTGCATCGATTTTCAGAAACATTTCCGGAGACACGCGCATGCGCGTACAAAAAGAATCGACCCGGGTGCTGGACCGCATCGACCTGCACATCCTGTCCATCCTGCAGCAGGACGGCCGCATCGTCATGAAGGACCTGGCCGAGCAGGTCGGCCTGTCGCTGACGCCCTGCATCGAGCGCGTCAAGCGCATGGAGCGCGACGGCGTGATCGCAGGTTACCACGCGCGCGTGAACCCGCAGTCGCTCGGCCTGCAGGTGCTGGTGTTCGTCGAGATCACGCTCAAGCAGAAGTCCGAAAAGGATTTCGAGCGCTTCCGCCGCGCCATGCTCGGCATTCCCGAGGTGCTGGAATGCCACCTGGTGTCGGGCGACTTCGATTACCTGATCAAGGCGCGCATCACGGAAATGTCCGAATACCGGCGCCTGCTGGGCGAGATCCTGCACGTGGCCGACGCCGGCCAGTCCAAGAGCTACGTGGTGATGGAAGAGGTCAAGGAGACGCTGGCGCTGTCGATCGCGCGCTGAGCTTGTCGGAGGCTGCGGCCGGCGCCGCGGCCTGGCCCTGGGTCTGCGCGCCCTCGACGCGGTACAGCGGCTGGCCCGGCTGGCCGACGCGGATCGGGCGCACGTCCATGCGCATGCGGTGCACCGAGTAGCTCTCGGAACGATTGGAGGCGTAGCCGGCACTGTCGGGCGCGCGCGTGAACTCGAACTCGAAGCCGCGCCCGGCCAGCGCCGTGCCGGGCGCGCCGAAGGCAATGCCGGTCGCGCTGGGTTGGTCGCTGTCGCACAGCTTCCACAGCAGGTCCACCACGCTGGTGTTGCCGAACACGTCGCTGGAAAACAGCGGGCCGCGGTATTCCGGCCCGGCGGGGTCGACCTTTTCTTTATCGGGGCCGGGAGTCAGGCGCAGTTCCGCAGGATCGCCCAAGTCGCCCAGGTCGACCTTGTCGCCGCTGTCGAGGTAACTGATGCGCGCGTCGCGCAGCTTGAAGCCGGGCCCGGCGCCATCCGTGGCCGCCCGGGCCAGTTCGAGCAGGATCGCGCCCTTGTAGCCGATGATCTCGACCGCGCGCTGTCCCTTGACCACCGCCGCGGTGTTCTCGTCGATGCCCAGGCCGATCCGGTAGCCCTTGGCCAGCATCGCCGGCAGCATGCGCGCAAAGCGCCCGCGCACCAGCAGGTGCTGGTCGACGAACACCCGCTCGCCGATGAAGCCCAGGCCGGGGGCGATTTCATGGCCCTCGCGCACGCCGTCGAACAGCGTCGGCAGCGGTGCGCGGCCCTCGAAAAACATCGTCGAGCTCATGATCGCGGCGCCGGCGCTGGTCCCGGCGATCACGCCGCCGCGCCGGTACATGCTCCACAAGGCGCGCAAGACCGCGCTGTCGCTGCCGTCCGGCCGGCGCAGCGCCGCCGTGATGCGGCCCTGGTCGCCGCCGACGAAAAACGCGCCGCCGCTGGCCGCCACCTGGGCGGCGAGCGCCGGATCGTCTGCGGCGCGCCGGACGTCGGAGCCGGCCAGGCGCGGCGCCAGCGGCACCACGAAGGCTTGCGCGCCGTAGCGCGTCAGGGTGTCGGCGGCGAACTGGCCGGAGCGCTGCGGATCGCCGGCCGCGGTCGGGAACACGGCGATGCGCGCACCGGCGCCGCCGGCCAGCTCGACGATCTTTTGCCAGACCTGGACGTTGTCGGCGCGCAGGGCGCCGCCGGCGATCACCAGCGCGCCGCGCGGCGGCTCGGCGGCTTGCGCCGGCGCGGCCTGGGCCATGCTGCTCAGCATCAGCATCAGCGCCACCAGTGTCGCCAACAGCGGCGTCAGCAGGGAAGCCGGGGCCGGCGCCAGTTTGCGCAGGCGCGCCGCGATCGTCTTCGTGTCCAGCATGAAGGGCTCCTGCGTGGTTACGCGCGCGGGTGCGCGCATCGCCGCCAATCTTACTTGAATGGCAATGTCGCCGGCACGCAATTTGACGTCGATTTCGGCGGTTTGATAGCGTTCCCTCCCAATGCAGGTTTCAGTTTTGTCGTTTTTTTGATTGATTTGCAGAAAAACTTCATTCGCCCGACACAAGTACGTACACATTCGCAAACTTCCCGTCTAAAATTTCCCACAGGAATTAAACCAATGGAATAGCCATGAAATCCGTACAACAGGAAGTCGAAGAACGCAGCAACCTGACCGGCACCAATAAATTCGAGCTGCTGCTGTTCCGCCTCGGCGGCGACGCGGCAGGGGCCCAGAGCGAGCTGTTTGGCATCAACGTATTCAAGATCCGCGAGATCGTCGCCATGCCGGCCATCACCAAGGTGGCCGGTGCGCCCGAACACGTGCTCGGCGTGGTCAACCTGCGCGGCCAGATCATCCAGGTGCTGGACCTGCCGTCGATCGCCGGGGTCACGCCCGCGACCGGCCTGAACATCATGCTGGTGACGGAATTCGCGCGCACCACCCAGGCCTTCGCGGTCGAGAGCGTCGAGGAAATCGTGCGCCTGGACTGGAGCCAGGTGATGTCGGCCGAGCACAGCGCCGGCAGCGGCATGGTGACCAGCATCGCGCGCCTGCCGGCCGAGGGCGACCAGCCGTCGCGCCTGGCCCAGGTGCTGGACGTCGAGACCATCCTGCGCGACCTGAACCCGGAGGCCGAGGACGCCAACATCGCCCAGGCGGTCGGCAGCAAGATCAGGCTGAAGGAAGGCACGACGATCCTGGCCGCCGACGACTCGGTGGTCGCACGATCCCTGATCGAGCGCGGCCTGGAGGCGATGGGCCTGCCGTTCGTGATGACCAAGAGCGGCAAGGAAGCCTGGGACCACCTGAACGCGATCGCGGCCGGCGCCGAAGCCGAAGGCAAGTCGGTCTACGACAAGGTCGCCCTGGTGCTGACCGACCTCGAGATGCCCGAGATGGACGGCTTCACGCTGACCCGCAACATCAAGTCGAGCAGCCGCTTCGGCCAGCTGCCGGTGGTGATCCACTCCTCGCTGTCGGGCACGACCAACGAGGAACACGTCAAGAACGTGCGCGCCGACGCGTACGTGGCCAAGTTCTCGGCCGAGGATCTGTCGCGCACCCTGCGCGGCATCCTCAAGCAGTAATCCGTTTCAGCGCTCCGGCCCTGTCGCTGCGGCGCAGGGCGGAGCGACATCCTGTCTTCAACGCGCGTAGCTCGGCTTCTTCGGATCGTACTTCCAGTTCGGGAACAGGCAGCGCATCGCCATCGCATCGTCGCGCGCGTTGGCGCCCACCTGCCGGTACAGCGCGTGGGCGCGCATGATTCTCTCCATGTCGGGCTCGATGCCCAGGCCCGGACGGTCCGGCACCGCCACCTGGCCACCCACGATCTGCAGCGGCTCGCGCGTCAGCCGTTCCTGGCCTTCCTGCCAGATCCAGTGCGTGTCGATCGCCGTGATCTCGCCCGGCGCCGCCGCGGCCGCGTGGGTGAACATCGCCAGCGAGACGTCGAAGTGGTTGTTCGAGTGCGAACCCCAGGTCAGGCCCCAGTCGTGGCACAGCTGGGCCAGGCGCACCGAGCCCTGCATGGTCCAGAAGTGCGGGTCGGCCAGCGGGATGTCGACCGCGCCCAGCATGTGCGAGTGGGCCATCTGGCGCCAGTCGGTGGCGACCATGTTGGTGGCGGTGCGGATGCCGGTGGCGCGCTTGAACTCGGCCATGATCTCGCGGCCCGAATAGCCGTCCTCCGGACCGCACGGATCTTCCGCATAGGCCAGGATGTCGCCCTTGCCGCGGCAGGCCGCGATCGCCTGCGCCAGCGACCAGGCGCCGTTCGGGTCGATCGTCGCGCGCGCCTGCGGGAAGCGGCGCTTGATCGCGGCCACCGCTTCGATCTCGTCTTCGGCGCGCATCACGCCGCCCTTGAGCTTGAAGTCCTTGAAGCCGTACCGGTCGACGCTGGCGGCGGCCAGGTCGGCGATCTGCTCCGGGGTCAGCGCCTCCTCGTTGCGCACGCGGTACCAGCCGTCGCCCTTGTCGCCGGTCGGATAGGGCAGCTCGGTGCGGCGCCGGTCGCCGACGTAGAACAGGTAGGCCAGCATGGGCACGTGGCCGCGCTGCTGGCCGCTGCCCAGCAGTTCGCACACCGGCACGCCGAGATGCTGGCCGAGCAGGTCGAGCAGGGCGGCCTCCACCGCCGTGATCACGTTTTCCAGGCGCAGGTTGATCTCGTGCGGCTGCTTCATCACCGCCGCTTCGGCGCTGGAGGTCACCTGGTGGCTGGCGCCGGCGATGGCGCCGCGCAGGGCGTTCAGGGTGCGGTTGTAGCGCGCCACCTCGCTGCCTTCGACCAGCGGGACCAGCTTTTGCAGCGCCAGCAGGATGCCGTTCGAGCCGGGCACCTCGCCCATGCCCACGTGGCCGGCGCTGTCCGTGAGCAGCACCAGGATGCGGGTGAAGTAGGGCGCGTGCGCGCCGCACAGGTTGAGCAGCATGCTGTCGCGGCCAGCCACCGGAATCACCTGCATCTGGGTGACGGTGGGGCTGGCGCCGGCTTGTATCGTATGCATCGTTTATCTCCATCGGGCTACGCGGCGATCGCGCGATTGCCCTTAATATTTTTATAAATTAGAATGATTGCGCAAACATAACGAGTGTGCGGGAAGCGGGCGCTGTCGTCAAATCGTTCCGCACACCACCATAACGGAGACAAGATGACGCGTACCTCGATACCAGCGAGCGCGCTGGCGGCCGCCCTGGCGACCGCACTGGCGGCCCTTTCCCTGTCCGGTTGCGCCAGCACGGCTGCTTCCCCTTCGGGCGGCGGCGGCGCCGGCGAACACTGGGTGGCCACCTGGGGCGCCGCGCAGATGGTGCCCGGCGCCCAGGAGGAGCTGGCCCCGGCCCAGTGGCGCGACGCCACGCTGCGCCAGGTGGTGCGGGTGTCGACCGCGGGCGGCCGGGTGCGGGTCAAGCTGAGCAATGCGATGGGCGTGACGCCGCTGGTGATCGATGCGGCCAGCATCGCCGTCTCGAAAGGCCCGGGCAGCGCCGCGCTCGACCCGGGCAGCTTGCGGCCCTTGCGTTTCGGGGGCAGCGCCAGCGTCACCATCCCGGGCGGCGCCGAGTACCTGAGCGATCCGGTCGACCTGGCGGTGCCGGCCGGCGCCGACCTGGCGCTGTCGCTGCACTTCCCGAGCGAGCCCTCGCGCCAGACCAGCCATCCCGGTTCGCGCGCGACCAGCTACGTGGCCGCGGGCCGGCACGTGATGGACGCCGACCTGCCGGGCGCGGCGACGTTCTCGCGCTGGTACCAGATCGCCGAAGTCGACGTGCAGGCCGCGCCACCGGCGCGCGCGGTGGTGGCGATCGGCGACTCGATCACCGACGGCTACGGCGTCGCGACCGACACCAACACGCGCTGGACCGACGGCCTCGCCACGCGCCTGCGCACGCAGGGCATGGGCGAGGTCGGCGTGGTCAATGCCGGCATCGGCGGCGGACGCCTGCTGCGCGACGGCCTGGGGCCGAACATGGTGTCGCGGTTCGAGCGCGACGTGCTCGATCGCGCCGGCGTGAGCCATGCGATCGTGATGATCGGCGTGAACGACTTCGGCATCCCGCATCGGAACAAGGAAGACACCCCCGCGTATCGCGCGCAGCTGGTGCCCGACATGGAACAGGCGCAGCGCCAGCTGGTCGCCCAGGCGCACGCGCGCGGCGTGTGCGTGATCGGCGGCACCATCACGCCGTATTCGGGCAGCGCCTATTACGCGCCCGGCCCCGAGAACGAAGCCGACCGCCTGGCCTACAACCGCTTCGTGCGCGAGTCCGGCGTGTTCGACGGCGTGGCCGACTTCGACGCCGCGCTGCGCGACCCGGCCCGGCCGAGCTACCTGAAAAAGGAATACGACAACGACGGCCTGCACCCGAACAAGGCCGGCTACGCGGCGATGGCGCAGGCGGTGCCGCTCGAACTGCTCATGCGCTGCAAGTACGCGCGCTGACCGCGAAGGACAACAGTGAGCCACCTTCCGCTGCGGCGAGCGCGCCGCCAGGTCCCGTTGCGGCGTGCGCTGGCATGCGCCGCGCTGGCCGTCTGCTCCACGCTGGCCGCCGTACCGGCCCTGGCCCTCGGCGAACGCCCGGTGGTGCGCTTCGACCTCGCCCCCGGCGCGGTGACGCTGGCGCGCAACGGCGCCGCCGCGCGCCTGCTCGTCGATGCCGCCGAGGACCCGGCGGTCAAGCACGCCGCCGCCAGCCTGCGCGACGATATCGAGCGGGTCTCGGGCGCGCGGCCCGCGCTGCTGTCGGAACTGCCGGGGACCGCCGCGACGCCTGCGGCCGGCCAGGGCGACCTGGTGCTGGTCGGCACGCTGGGCAGCAGCCCGCTCATCGACCGCCTCGCGCGCGAGGGCCGCATCGACGTGTCGACGCTGCGCGGCAAATGGGAAGGCTACCTGATCCAGGTGGTGCGCAATCCGTTGCCCGGGGTGGCGCAGGCGCTGGTGATTGTCGGCAGCGACCGGCGCGGCACGGTGTATGGCATGTACACGCTGTCGGAGCAGATCGGCGTCTCGCCCTGGCACTGGTGGGCCGACGTCCCGCCCGCGCACCACGAGGTGCTGGCGCTTGCGAACGATGCGCGCGTGCAGGATGCGCCGGTCGTGCAGTACCGCGGCATCTTCCTGAACGACGAGGCGCCGGCGCTGTCCGGCTTTGCCAAGGACACGTTCGGGGGCTTCAACCACCGCTTCTACGAAAAGGTGTTCGAGCTGATCCTGCGCCTGCGCGGCAATTACCTGTGGCCGGCGATGTGGGGCAACGCCTTTTATGATGATGACGCGGAAAACGGCCGCCTGGCCCAGGAGATGGGTGTCGTCATCGGCACCTCGCACCACGAGCCGCTGATGCGCGCGCATGCCGAATGGGCCAGGTACGGCAAGGGCCCGTGGGACTACGGCAAGAACGCGGCCGTGCTGCGCGAGTTCTGGCAGCAGGGCCTGGCGCGCAGCCACGACTTCGAAAAGGTGATCACGATCGGCATGCGCGGCGACGGCGACGAGCCGATGTCCGAAGAATCCAACGTGGCCCTGCTGCAGCGGATCGTGGCCGACCAGCGCACCCTGATCGCTCTCGACACCGCCAGGCCCACGGCCAATCCGGCCTCGCGCCCGGCCGGCGGCGCGCCGCAGATGTGGGCGCTGTACAAGGAAGTCCAGGATTACTACGAGAAGGGCATGCGCGTGCCCGACGACGTGCTGCTGCTCTGGTGCGACGACAACTGGGGCAATATCCGCCGCCTGCCCACGCCTGAAGAGCGCAAGCGCTCCGGCGGAGCCGGCATCTATTACCACTTCGATTACGTCGGCGGGCCGCGCTCCTATAAATGGATCAACGTGACGCCGCTGCCCAAGGTCTGGGAGCAGATGCACCTGGCCGCGAGCTATGGCGCCGACCGGCTGTGGATCGTCAACGTCGGCGACCTCAAGCCGATGGAAGTGCCGATCGAGTTCTTCCTGTCGTATGCCTGGAACCCGCAGGCCTGGCCGGCCGAGCGCCTGCCCGACTACCTGAGACTCTGGGCGACGCGCGACTTCGGCGCGGCGCACGCCGGCGAGATCGCGGCGCTGGTCGAGGGTTACACGCGCTTGAACGGGCGGCGCAAGCCCGAGCAGCTCGAGCCGGGCACCTTCAGCATCGAGCACTACCGCGAGGCCGAGCGCGTCGGGCTCGAGTGGCAGGCGCTGGCCGAGCGCGCGCGCGCCTTGGCGCCCCGCTTGCCGCCGGCGCAGCGCGACGCCTTCTTCGAGCTGGTGCAATATCCGGTCGACGCGGCCAACACGGTCAACCAGCTGTACCTGACGGTGCAGCGCAACCGCCTGCACGCGGCCCAGGGACGGGCCGGCACCAACGCGCTGGCGGCGCAGGCGCGCGCGCTGTTCGCGCAGGACGCCGCGCTGGCGCGCCGGTACGAGGCGGCGGCGGGCGGCAAGTGGAAGCACATGATGGCCCAGACCCACATCGGCTATACCAGCTGGAAGGACCCCGCGACCAACCTGATGCCGCAGGTGAGCGAGATCGATCTGCCGGCGCAGGCCGGACTCGGGGTGGCGGTCGAGGGCGGTACAGCGGTTTTCCCGGCAGCGCCGGCGCTGGCCTTGCCGGCTTTCGAAGCGCTGGCCAAGGGACCGCGCTTCATCGAGGTGTTCAACCGTGGCCGTGCGCCGCTGCGCTTCACGGCGCGCGCCGACCAGCCGTGGGTCAAGCTCGGCGCCGCCGGCGGGACGGTCGCGCTGGAGCAGCGCATCGCGGTCGACGTCGATTGGGCGCGCGTGCCGGCGGGCGCGCTATCGGCGCACGTGACCGTCAGCGGCGCCGACGGCGCCAGCGCCGTGGTCGAGGTGCCGCTGCGCCATGCGGGCCTGCGCACCGATGATGTACACGGCTTCGTCGAGACCGGCGGCGTGGTCGCCATCGAAGCCGAGCACTACGCGCGCGCGCTCGCGCCGGCGGGACGCGCGTGGCTGCGCGTGCCCGGCTTCGGCGCCACGCTGTCGGGCATGACGACGCTGCCCTCGACCGCGCCGCCGGCGACGTTGGCCGATGCGATGCGGCTCGAGTACGAGGTCTGGCTGGCGGAGCCAGGCAAATTGAAGGTCGAGGCGACGCTGGCGCCGACGCTCAAGTTCCGTCCCGGCCCGGGCTTCCGGTACGCGGTCTCGATCGACGATGCGGCCCCGGTCGTGGTCGACGTGCACGCGGACGGTTCGAACGGGCACTGGGAAAAGATCGTCTCGGATGGCGTGGCGCGCTTTACCAGCGAGCATGCGGTGGCGAGAGCGGGCCGCCACACCCTGAAGTTCTGGGCGCTCGACCCGGCCCTGGTGCTGGAGCGCCTGGTGATCGACGCCGGCGGCCTGCAGCCGAGCTACCTGGGGCCGCCGGAGAGTCCGCGCCTGCCGTGACGCGTCGAGGGCGCGCGGCTCAGGCGCCCGGCTGGACGAGGCCGCCCCGCCGCACGGCAGACGCGGGTGACCGGCTCAAGCGCGCGCCGGCGCGGCGTTGATGGCGTCGGCGATCGCTTGGCGCATCGGCTTGGCTTGCAGCTTGGCGTCGTACGGGCAGGGGCGCATCGGCAAGCCGTCCTTGCGCGGCGCTTCGTCCCAGGTCTGCAGCCAGCTGATGTCGTCCGACATGCCCCACACCAGGACGTCGCGCAGGCGCGGGAAGGACAGGCAGACGTCGAGGTAGTCGCGGCAGGCGGCGGCCACGCCGGCGTCGCGCTTGGCGATGTCGGCCGGCAGGCGGCGGTCGTTGACGTCGAGCTCCGTGATCAGGAGGTCGTAACCCATGCCGCTCACTTCGTCGAGGAACTTGCGCCATTCGAGCAGGTCGGCCTTGCCGCGGTCCTGGCTCTCGTCCCAGGAACCGATGTGGCTCTGCAGGCCGAGTGCGTCGACCGGGGTGCCGCGCTTTTTCAGGTCGGCCAGCAGCTGCAGCACGCCGGCGCGGTGCTTGGCGCTGCCTTCGTCGCCGCGCATGTAGTCGTTGTAGACCAGCTGGGCGTGCGGGGCATATTCCTTGGCCAGGCGGAAGGCGAGGTCGATCTGTTCGACCGGGGTGCCGAACGGGCGCGTCAACGGGTTCTGGCGCAGCTTGCCGTCGGCCGGGTCGACCGCTTCGTTCATGACGTCCCAGCTGGCGATCGCCTTGCCGAAGTGCTCGCACTCGGCGCGTACGTGCTCGCGCATCAGGCGCTCCACGCCCTGACGCACATTGGCGCCGAATTTCTCCTGCACCACCCAGTGCGGCAGCCACTTCTCTGGCTGCCAGAACAGGTTATGGCCGCGCATCGCGATACCGTGTTCGTTGGCCCAGGCGAGCAGCGTGTCGGCGGCCTTGAACTGCAGCTGCCCTTTGGACGGCTCGATGGCTTGCCATTTCATCTCGTTCGTGGCCACGATCAGGCCGCACTCGCGTTCGACCAGGGCGCGGTAGGCCGGATTGCCGAACTCGGTAGGACCGGAGCCGATCGCGGTGCCGAAGCGCATGCCCTTGCGACGTGCGATGTCCTTGAGCGGTTCCGGCGCGCCGGCGGCAAACGCCGGCAGTGGGCGCAAGGCGGTAGGCAGCAGGGCGGCGCCGACGAGGGCGCCGAGCATGGTGCGTCGTGTGGTCATTCTCGTTCTCCGTGGTTGAAGCGTTGTTATCGTGGTGGTGATGCGCTCAAGGATGCGCCGGGGGCAGGGTCACCCGTGGCCGGGCGCGTACGGGAAACGCAGCGCCTGGTAATACTCGAGCGGATGGGCCGGCGCGCGCGTGCCGGGCGGCAGCGCCAGGCCGTTCACGCTCTTGAAATAGGCGATGCAGGCGTCGCGCCACCACAGCGCTTCCTCGCGCTGCTGGGCCAGGCGCTGGGCCGTATCTTCCCAGCGGCGCGCGTCGATCAGGGGCTTCAACGCATCCCACTGCGCCTGCATGTGCGCGACCTGGGCGACGCCGTGGTCGTAGTGTGCGACCAGCTCGGCCCACAGCGTGCGCCCGGATGGCATCGCGTAGTCCCAGGGCAGGTGGTGGAACCACAGCAGCAGCTCGGGTGGCGTGGTCGCCGGATCCTGCAGGCGCCGCGCCAGCTCGGGCGCGTATTGGGCCACGGCGTTGCTGCCGCTCGCAGTGCGGTCGAAGCCGATGCCGTCGCGCGCGGCGCGGTGATAATAGGTCGGGTTCCAGTCGGCCCGGGCCAGGTCGCCGACCCAGGGCGCGGGTCCGTAATGGTGGCCGGTGCCCATCATGTGGTGCAGGCCGAGCGGCGTCATGTAGTCGACCGCGGCTTCGCGCGAGCCCATCATCATCGCCACCACCGGCTCGACGATGCGCGCGTCCGGCGCGAAGGTCTGCGCGGCCCACTCGCGCGCGATGGCGCCGGCGTCCAGCATCGGGTCCCAGGCCAGCCGGCCCAGGGCATACCAGTTGGCCTGGTCGAAGGTCGAGCCGGTCCAGTTGCGGCTGGCGCCGATGTTGGCGACGCCGGCGATGCCGCCGACCCGGCCTTGCTGCGCCCCTTCCAGCGTGCGCGCCACCGGCATCGCCCGACCGCCGGCGCGGGTGTCGGCCCGCAGCGTCTCCTGGAACAGGGTGCCGAGATACACCAGGTGGGTGGCGTAGCCCAGGTACTCCTTGGTGACCTGGAACTCCATCATCAGCGGCGTGGCCGGCATCGCGCCGAACAGCGGCGAGAACGGCTCGCGCGGCTGGAAGTCGATCGGGCCGTTCTTGACCTGTACGATCACGTTGGCGTCGAACCGGTCGTCGAGCGGCTTGAACTGCTCGTAGGCCTGGGCGGCGCGGTCGTGCGCCTTGGGATCGTCGGCCGCCTTGGCCTGGCCCGGCGGCGCATAGACGAAGGCGCGCCAGATCACCACGCCGCCGTGCGGCGCCAGCGCGCGCGCCAGCATGTTGGCGCCGTCGGCGTGGTCGCGCCCGTAATCCTGCGGACCCGGCTGGCCTTCGGAATTGGCCTTGACCAGGAAGCCGCCGAAGTCGGGGATGGCGGCGTAGATCGCGTCGGCCTTGCGGCGCCACCAGGCGGCCACTTCCGGGTCGAGCGGATCGGCGCTGCGGGTTTCGTGCAGCTCGAGCGGCGTCGACCAGCGCACCGCCAGATACACGCGCATGCCGTACGGGCGCAGCACCTTGGCCACGGCGGCCGCCTTGGCCAGGTAGGCCGGGCTGAGGATCTCGGCCTTGGCGTTGACGTTGTCGAGCACCGTGCCGTTGATGCCGAGCGAGGCGTTGGCGCGCGCATAGTCGACGTAGCGCGGGTCGACGATGGCGGGCAGCTCCCACCAGTTCCAGATCGATTCGCCGGCGTAGCCGCGCTCGACGGTGCGGTCCAGGTTGTCCCAGTGGTTCAGCATGCGCAGCGGCAGGCGCGGCGTCTCGATGACGGGGGCGCGCTCCAGCGTGGCGGCAAGGCCGGTCTGCAGCGCGCGCAGGAAGGCGAAGCTGCCGTACAGCAGGCCGGTGCCGGCGCCGCCGGCGATCAGGGTGAGCTGGCCCGCACCGGCGCCCGTGCCCGCGCGCACGCGTGCGAGCAGGTAGCCGTCGCGGCCCAGCGTGGCCAGGCGCGCGCGCGCATCGGGGGGCAGGGCGGCGGCGAGCGCGGGCGGCAGCGCCCCGGCGTGGGCCAGCACCAGGCCGCCCGCACGGAGGTTGGCGTCACCGGAGGCGGTGGCCGGCGCATGGCCGAGCATGCCCTGCAGGCCGCGCTGGAGTTCGGCGACGGCGGCGCGCACGGTCGGGCTGTCGGGCGCCAGCGTCACTAGGCTGGAGACCTCGACGGGACCGCGCTGCGCGGCCGGCAGCGGCCGGTAGCGCAGCCACAGGTCGTAGCCATCCTCGTCCGCCGCCTGCGAAGGCGCGGCGGCGAACATGCCGGTCAGGACCATGCACAGAAGGCAGAGCAAAAAGCCGGCGCGGCGGCGCGCGGCGGCGCGCCCCAGGCAGGCGCGCGCATGCAGGCGCGTGAACGATCGCTGCAAATCGGTCTCCAAGTCTTGTTGTCGTTATCGTTGTCGTCGATACGCCGGCGTGCTTGTCGTTACGAGCCGGCCAAAGAATGTTAGCGCAAACTCTTGCGCACTGAAACCGATTTCTTCTGTTATCACAGTGGCGTATGAAGTTTGACTTAGATCACTTGCAATCATGTAACTGTGCTAAGATTGCGCAAACAACAGGTTCACGGGGGTTTGCCAGCCATGTCAACAGCCAAAGTCGAAACGCTCCACGACGAGGTGGAACGGCGCGGCCAGCCGACGATGGCCGATGTCGCCAAGCTGGCCGGCGTGTCGGCGATGACCGTGTCGCGCGTCATGAACGGCAAGGGCCTGGTGCGCGAGAGCACGCGCCGCAAGGTCGCCGAAGCGGTCGCCGCGCTCAACTACACGCCCAATCAGGAAGCGCGCAACCTGGCCGGCTCCAAGCCGATCCGCGTCGGATTCTTGTACAGCAACCCCAGCGCCGCCTACCTGAGCGAGTTCCTGGTCGGCCTGCTGAACCAGTCGGGCCTGAACAATGTCCAGCTGTTCGTCGAGAAATGCGAAGCCGGCGAGCATGAGCAGGACCATGCGCGGCGCCTGATCGGCAACGGCCTGGACGGCGTGATCCTGCCGCCCCCCCTGTGCGACAGCCAGGCCGTGCTCGCGTGCGTGCGCGAGGCCGGCATCCCGGCCGTGGTGGTCGCCTGCGGCCAGCCGGATCCCGGCGTCGGCGCGGTCAGCATCGACGACTTCGACGCCGCCTACGCGATGACGCGTCACCTGATCGCGCTGGGCCACCAGCGCATCGGCTTCGTGGTCGGCCATCCGAACCAGTCCGCCAGCGCGCGCCGCCTGGCCGGCTACCGCGCCGCGATCGCCGAGAAAAAGGCCGACGATGCGGCCGAACTGGTGGTGCAGGGCATGTTCACCTACCGCTCCGGCCTGGATGCCGCCGAGCACCTGCTGGGCTTGCCCGAGCGCCCGACCGCCATTTTCTGCAGCAACGACGACATGGCCGCCGCCGCGGTGGCCGTCGCGCACCGCCTCGGCCTGGACGTGCCGGGCGACCTGACCGTCACGGGCTTCGACGACACTGCACTGGCCACCACCATCTGGCCCGAGCTGACCACGGTGCGCCAGCCGATCGCCGAGATGGCGCGCGAAGCCGTGCAATCGCTGGTGCGGCGCGTGCGCGCCCAGCGCGATGGCGACGCCGGCGACCCCGAGCAGGTGCGCATGGCCTTCGAGCTGGTGCGCCGCCAGTCGGACGCCGCTCCGCGCATGCGGCCCTCGGCGCGGCTGCCGCTGCTGGCCACCGCCGGGCGCTGAACGGCGCCGGCAGCGTGACCGTGTTGCCGTTACATTCCGCGTCAATTTCCCTTTCGCTTTCTGTGCTTTTTTTCACGGCCCGTCCCCCTCGCGGGGGCATGCCGTGTGCACATTTGCATTCCTTTTCCACGCTGCTGGAAATTGATTGACACCCCAAAACTTGCCTATTAGACTTCAATGGTTGCGGTAACATTCGTGTTAGTCTGATGTTCGCAAACGCTTGCAAAAGCAGACACAAAAATACAAATAGGAGACAAGCCATGCATCGAAACGGCAGTCCGTCCGTACGGACCGGCCCTGCGTGTGGCTGCGCATCGCTTTCCTCCAGGTCAGACCGCGCCCGCGCCGCGCGCGTGGCCGGCACGATCCTCGAACACGTCGGCCCGGCGTACTAGCACGGCGGGCCGCATCGGCAACACCTCCGCCAGCGCGCCTGGCGCCGGCGACATCCAAAACAACAAGCAGTGGAGACGAGAGTATGGCTATCAAACGCAGGGAATTTCTGGCATCGGTGGGCAGCATCGCCGGTCTGGCGGCGGTGCCGGGCATGGCCGGGGCCGCCGCGGCCAAGGCTGCAGGACAAAGCACGGGCGACTTGAAGAACGCGGTCTACAAGCGCGCGAACGCACCGGTCGAGGCGCGCGTCGAGGACCTGCTGCGCCGCATGACGCTGGACGAGAAGATCGCCCAGATGGAGTGCCTGTGGATCAAGAAGGGCGACATCCAGAACGACGACACCAGCTTCTCGCCGGCCAAGGCCAGCGCGGCCTACCCGAACGGGATGGGCATGTTCGCGCGTCCATCGGACCGCCAGCTGGGCAAGGCCAGCGCCGCCGGCGACAGCGGTGAAGTCAAGCACCGCGGCCCGCGCGAAACCGCAGAATACGTCAACGCGGTGCAGAAGTGGGCGCTGGAGAACACGCGCCTGGGCATCCCGCTGTTCATGCACGAGGAGTCGCTGCACGGCTACGTCGCGCGCGAGTCCACCAGCTTCCCGCAGGCGATCGGCCTGGCTTCGACCTTCGACCCTGAGCTGGTGCAGAAGGTGTTCGCCAGCGCAGCGCGCGAGATGCGCGCGCGCGGGGCCAACCTGGCGCTGGCGCCGGTGGTCGACGTGGCGCGCGAGCCGCGCTGGGGCCGTATCGAAGAGACCTACGGCGAAGACCCGCATCTGTGCGGCGTGATGGGCAAGGCGGCCGTGCTGGGCTTCTCCGGCGACACCCTGCCGCTGGCCAAGGACAAGGTTTACGCGACCCTCAAGCACATGACCGGCCACGGCCAGCCGGAGTCGGGCACCAACATCGGCCCGGCCAACGTCGGCGAGCGCACGCTGCGCGAAGACTTCTTCCCGCCGTTCGAGAAGATCATCAAGGAAACCAAGATCGCGGCCGTCATGCCCTCGTATAACGAGATCGACGGCATCCCGTCGCACGCCAACCGCTGGCTGCTGACCAAGGTCCTGCGCGAGGAGTGGGGTTTCAAGGGCGTGACCGTGTCTGACTACATGGCCGTGGCCGAGATGCAGACCCGCCACCACCTGGTCGCCTCGCCCAAGGAAGCCGGCTACCGCGCGCTCAAGGCCGGCGTCGACATCGAGACCCCGGACCCGCTCGGTTTCGCCTTCCTGGCCGAGCTCGTCCGCGAGGGCAAGATCTCGCAAAAAGAGATCGACACCGTGGTGCGCCGCATCCTGCGCCTGAAGTTCGAAGCCGGCCTGTTCGAAGACCCGTACGCCGACGCCGCCCAGGCCGACGCCCGCACCGCCACGCCGGAAGCGATCGCGCTGGCGCGCGAAGCGGCGCGCCGCACCGCCGTGCTGCTCAAGAACGACCAGAACCTGCTGCCGCTGGACGGCCGCAAGGTCGGCAAGATGCTGCTGGTCGGCACCCATGCGAAAGACACCCCGATCGGCGGCTATTCGGACGTGCCGCGCCACGTGGTCTCGGTGCTCGAAGGCTTGCAGGAAGAGGCCAGGTCGCAGGGCTTCCAGTTGTCGTATGCCGAAGGCGTGCGCCTGACCGAAGGCCACGTCTGGGGCCAGGACAAGATCGAATTCACCAAGCCGGAAGTCAACCAGCGCCTGATCGCCGAAGCCGTGGAAGCGGCCAAGGGGGCCGACACCATCGTCATGGTCCTGGGCGACAACGAGCAGACCGCGCGCGAAGCCTGGGCCGACAACCACCTGGGCGACCGCAGCTCGCTCGACCTGATCGGCCAGCAGAACGACCTGGCGCGCGCGATTTTCGCGCTGAACAAGCCGACCGTGGTACTGCTGCTGAACGGCCGTCCGCTGTCCGTCAACTACCTCAACCAGAATGCCCATGCACTGATGGAGTGCTGGTACATGGGCCAGGAGACCGGCCACGCGATCGCCGACCTGCTGTTCGGCCGCGCCAACCCGGGCGGCAAGCTGCCGGTCACGATCGCGCGCAACGTCGGCCAGCTGCCGATGTTCTACAACCGCAAGCCAAGCAGCCGCCGCGGCTACATCGATGACGTCACCACGCCGCTGTTCCCGTTCGGTTACGGCCTGTCGTACACCAGATTCGAGATCTCGGCGCCGCGCCTGGAAAAGTCCAGTATCGCGACCAACGGCACGACGCGCGTGCAGGTCGACGTGCGCAACCTAGGTGCCCGCCGCGGCGACGAGGTCGTGCAGATGTACATCCGCGACGACGTCAGCTCGGTGACCCGCGCCGTGCTCGAGCTGAAGGGCTTCCAGCGCGTGACGCTCGAGCCGGGCGAGCAGCGCACCGTCACCTTCGACATCAAGCCGACCGACCTGTGGTTCTACAACGCCGACATGCAGCGCGTGGTCGAGCCGGGGACGTTCACCATTTTCGCCGGTCCGAACAGCGTCGACCTGAAACAGGCTACGCTGACGGTGGCATAAGTTCAATCACGAGGAAACCCATGACGACGAATCAAACTCCGGCGTTGCCCCAGGACCTGGAGCGCGCCCTGCTGGTCGGGCGCGTCTTGCGCAGCGAAGGCCCGGCCGTGGTGGCCGTGCGTAAAGGCCGCCTGGTCGACATCACGCGCCACGCCGCCACCGTCTCGGACCTGCTCGAGCGCAGCGACCTGCTGGACATCGTGCGCGGCGCCGAGGGCGAAGACCTGGGCGATGCGGCTGCGCTGGTCGCGGCCGCGCAACAAGGCCAGGGCGGCCAGGATGGCCTCAAGCTGCTTGCCCCGTGCGACCTGCAGGCGATCAAGGCCGCCGGCGTGACCTTCGCGGTCAGCCTGCTGGAACGCGTGATCGAAGAGCAGGCCAAGGGCGACCCGGCGCGCGCGTCGGCGCTGCGTGCCGACCTGCAGGCCACCATCGGCACCAACCTGTCCGAGCTCGAGCCGGGCGGCGAAGCGGCGATGCGCCTGAAAGCTGACTTGTCGAAGCGCGGCCTGTGGTCGCAGTACATGGAAGTGGGCATCGGCCCGGACGCCGAAGTGTTCACCAAGTCGCAGCCGATGTCCTCGGTCGGCCACGGCGCCGCGGTCGGCCTGCACCCGGCCTCGCACTGGAACAACCCGGAGCCGGAGATCGTGCTGGCCGTGAACAGCCGCGCCGAAGCTGTCGGCGCCACGCTCGGCAACGACGTCAACCTGCGCGACATCGAAGGCCGCAGCGCACTCCTGCTGGGCAAGGCCAAGGACAACAACGGTTCGTGCTCGATCGGCCCGTTCATCCGCCTGTTCGACGGCGACTTCACCATCGACACCGTGCGCGAGTGCGAAGTGCGCATGCTGATCGAAGGCGTGGATGACAAGTTCGAGCTGGCCGGCGCCAGCTTCATGCGCGAGATCAGCCGCGACCCGCTCGACCTGGTGCGCCAGACCTGCGGCAAGCACCACCAGTACCCGGACGGCTTCATGCTCTTCCTGGGCACGATGTTCTCGCCGATCAAGGACCGCGACGCGCAAGGCGGCGGCTTCACCCACCATGCCGGCGATCGCGTCAGCATTTCGACCCCGGCGATCGGCACCCTGGTCAACACCGTCCAGCGCAGCGACCAGATCGAGCCCTGGACCTTCGGCGTGCGCGCCCTGTACGCAAACCTGGCCCAGCGCGGACTGCTGGGCGCCAAATAACCAAAACACGAGAGAGACATGGCTGAACAAACCCAACAAGAAGCGTTCGTCTACGCGACCTTTCCGGACCTGGCCGGCAAGACCGTCGTCATCACCGGCGGCGGCAGCGGCATCGGCGGCGAACTGACCACGGCCTTTGCAGGCCAGGGCGCGCGCGTCTACTTCCTCGACATCGCCGAGCAAGCCTCGCGCGAGCTGGAGACTGAACTGGCCGGATCGAAAGTGGCGCCGAAGTTCATCAAGTGCGACCTGACCAACCTGGACGAGCTCAAAGCCGTCTTCGCCCAGATCGAACAGGAGTCCGGCGGCGTCGACATCCTGCTCAACAACGCGGCCAACGACGACCGCCACGAGATCGCCGACGTCACCCCGGCATACTGGGAAAGCCGCATGAACGTCAACCTGCGCCACATGTACTTCTGCTCGCAGGCCGTCATCGCCGGGATGAAGGCGCGCGGCCACGGCGCGATCCTGAACTTCGGCTCGATCTCCTGGCACCTGCCGCACACCCAGCTGTCGCTGTACATGATGGCCAAGGCGGCGATCGAGGGCATGACCCGCGCGATGGCGCGCGAACTGGGCAAGGACGGCATCCGCGTCAACACCGTGATCCCGGGCGCCGTCGTCACCCCGCGCCAGAAGAAGCTGTGGCACAACCCGGAAGAGGAAGCCCGCATCCTGGCCGGCCAGTGCATCCCCGAGCGCGTGCAGATGAACGACGTGGCCGCGCTGGCGCTGTTCCTGGCGTCGAACAACGCGCGCCACTGCAGCGGCCGCGAGTACTTCGTCGACGCCGGCTGGTACGGCGCATGAGCGGGGACGGCATGAGCACCCCGACCATCGGCAGCGCCCCGCAGGCGCTGTGGGAAGTCGGCGCCACGCTGGGCGAGGGCGTGCTGTTCGATGCGGCGCGCCAGTGCGTCTGGTTCGTCGACATCAAAGGCCGCCGCGTGCATCGCTGCGCCCCTGACGGCGGCCAGCGCCAGAGCTGGGACGCGCCGGGCCAGGTCAGCTTCATCGTGCCCACGGAGGACGGCGGCATGGTCTGCTCGCTCGAGGATGGCCTGTATCGCTTCATCGAAGCCGACGGCAGCTTCGTCCCCCTGGCCAAGGTCGAGGCCGACGAAACCGGCAACCGCTTCAACGACGGTTTCGTCGACGCGGACGGGCGCCTGTGGTTCGGTTCGATGCACGACGCGGAAGAGCACCCGACCGGCAAACTGTACCGGTTCGACGGCGCGCGCGTCGCGACCGCCGACGATGGGTATATCATCACCAACGGGCCGGCAACCAGCCCGGATGGCCGGACGCTGTACCACACCGATACGCTGGACAAGCGCGTCTACGCGTTTGACGTGGACGCCGACGGCAATGTATCGAACAAGCGCCAGTTCACGACCATCGAGGACGGCGGCTATCCGGACGGGATGGCGGTCGACGCCGACGGTTTCGTTTGGGTCGCGACCTTTGGCGGCTGGCGCATCGACCGCTTCGACGCCCAGGGACGCAAGGTGGGCGAGCTGCGCTTCCCTTGTGCGAACATCACCAAGCTGGCCTTCGGCGGCGCCGACCTGCGCACCGTGTATGCGACCAGCGCGCGCAAGGGCCTCTCGAACGAGGAACTGGCGGCGCAACCCCTGGCCGGCGCGCTGTTCACCTTCCGCGCGGAGGTCGCAGGCCAGCCGCAGCGACACTTGAAGTTAGAGGATTAAGAGACGAGCATGACTGATCAAAAAGCCAAACGGCGCTTCCGGTCCCAGGACTGGTTCGACAACCAGGAGCGCATCGACATGACCGCGCTCTACCTCGAGCGCTTCATGAACTACGGGATCACCCCGGACGAGCTGCGCTCTGGCAAGCCGATCATCGGCATCGCCCAGAGCGGCAGCGACCTGACGCCGTGCAACCGCATCCACCTTGAGCTGGCCAAGCGCGTGCGCGAAGGCATCCGCGACGCCGGCGGCATCCCGATGGAATTCCCGCTGCACCCGATTTTCGAGAACTGCCGCCGCCCGACCGCCGCGCTGGACCGCAACCTGGCCTTTCTCGGCCTGGTCGAGATCCTGCACGGCTACCCGATCGACGCCGTGGTGCTGACCACCGGCTGTGACAAGACCACCCCGGCCCAGCTGATGGCCGCGGCCATGGTCGACCTCCCGGCCATCGTGCTGTCCGGCGGTCCGATGCTGGACGGCTGGTTCGAGGGCGAGCTGGTCGGTTCGGGCGCGGCGATCTGGAAGGGCCGCCGCCGCCTGGCCGCCGGCGAGATCGACGAACAGAAGTTCATCGACATCGCCACCGCCTCGGCGCCGTCTTCCGGCCACTGCAACACGATGGGCACGGCGTCGACCATGAACGCGGTTGCCGAGGCGCTCGGCATGTCGCTGACCGGCTGCTCGGCGATTCCGGCCCCGTACCGCGAGCGCGGCCAGATGGCTTATGAAACCGGCAAGCGCATCGTCGGCATGGCCTTCGAGGACCTGCGTCCGTCGCAGATCCTGACCCGCGACGCCTTCCTGGACGCGATCGTGGTCAACGCCGCGATCGGCGGCTCGAGCAACGCCCAGCCGCACATCGTCGCGATGGCGCGCCACGCCGGCGTCGAGATCACGCCGCAGGACTGGATGGAGGTCGGCTACGACGTGCCGCTGCTGCTGAACATGCAGCCGGCCGGCAAATACCTGGGCGAGCGCTTCCACCGCGCCGGCGGCACCCCCGCCATCATGTGGGAGCTCGAGCAAAAGGGCCTGCTGCGCTCCAGGCGCACCACCGTCACCGGCACGACCATGGCCGAGAACCTGGTCGGCAGGGAGAGCTGGGACCGCGAGATGATCCGCCCATTCGACCAGCCGCTCAAGGAAAAGGCCGGCTTCATGGTCTTGAAGGGCAACCTGTTCGACTTCGCGATCATGAAGACCAGCGTGATCTCGGAAGCCTTCCGCCAGCGCTACCTGTCGGAGCCGGGCAACGAGAACGCCTTCGAATGCAAGGTCGTCGTGTTCGACGGCTCGGACGACTACCACCACCGCATCAACGATCCGGCGCTGGGCATCGACGAGCGCACCATGCTCGTGATCCGCGGCTCGGGCCCGATCGGCTGGCCGGGTTCGGCCGAGGTCGTGAACATGCAACCGCCCGACGCGCTGATCAAGCAGGGCATCACGGCGCTGCCGACGCTGGGCGACGGCCGCCAGTCCGGCACCTCGGACAGCCCGTCGATCCTGAACGCTTCGCCGGAAAGCGCGGCCGGCGGCAACCTGGCGCTGCTGCGCACCGGCGACGTGGTGCGCGTCGACCTGAATACCGGTGCCTGCAACGTGCTGCTGTCGGATGAAGAGCTGGACCAGCGCCGCAAGGATGCGCCGCCGCCGATCCCGCCGAACCAGACCCCATGGCAGGAGATCTACCGCTCGACCGTCGGCCAGCTGCACACCGGCGCCGTGATGGAGATGGCGCTCAAGTACCACAACGTCGGCCAGGACATGCCGCGGCATAACCACTGACGGCGCGTCCGGGGCGCTTGCGGGCGCTTCGATGAAAAAAAGCCAGGCGATGCGAATCGCCTGGCTTTTTTATTGCCGCGCCGCGCGGCGCGGCAGGGATGCTTACTGAGCGGTCTTCAGCTGGCCGTCCACCAGGCGGGTCAGGCCCAGCTCGTTGGCATCGCCCAGCTCGACCGGCAGCAGCTCGGCCGGCACGTCCTGGTAGCACACCGGGCGCAGGAAGCGCTCGATCGCGGTCGCGCCGACGCTGGTGGTGCGCGAGTCCGAGGTGGCCGGGAACGGGCCGCCGTGGACCATCGCGTACGACACTTCGACGCCGGTCGGGAAGCCGTTGAACAGGATGCGGCCGGCCTTGCGCTCGAGGATCGGCAGCAGCTTGGCGGCGACCGCGCGGTCCTCAGGCGTGGCGTGGAGGGTCGCGGTCAGCTGGCCTTCGACGTGCTCGGTCACGGCCAGCAGCTCGGCTTCGTCGCGGCAGGCGATCATCAGCGAGGCCGGTCCGAAGATCTCTTCTTCCAGGTCAGGGTTGGCCAGGAAGGTGGCGGCATCGGTCTGGTACAGCGCGGCCTGGGCGGCGCAGCCCTGGCCTTCGGCACTGCCCTGGCCGACCAGCTGCACGCCGGCGATGCCGGAACGCTTCGAGACCGCGCTCGAGTAAGCCTGGTGGATGCCGGCGGTCAGCATGGTGCCGGCCGGTTTCACGCCCAGCGCTTGCGCGGCGGCGCTGCGGAACGCGTCGAACTGCTCGCCGGCCAGGGCGATGACCAGGCCCGGGTTGGTGCAGAACTGGCCCACGCCCATCGTCAGCGAATCGACGAAGCCTTGGGCGAGCTTCTGGCCGCCGGCGGCGAGCGCGTTCGGCAGCAGGTAGAACGGGTTAATGCTGCTCATCTCGGCGTAGACCGGGATCGGTTCCTTGCGCGCCGCGGCCGCTTTCACGAGCGCGAGACCGCCCTGGCGCGAGCCGGTGAAGCCGACCGCCTTGATGGCCGGGTGGGTCACGAGGTCCAGACCGATCTGGTAGCCTTCGCCGATCACCATCGAGAACACGCCTTCCGGCATGCCGCATTCTTCGGCGGCCTGGCGGATCGCCTTGGCGACCAGCTCCGAGGTGCCCAGGTGGGCGTTGTGGGCTTTCACCACGACCGGGCAGCCGGCGGCCAGCGCCGAGGCGGTATCGCCGCCGGCGACGGAAAAGGCCAGCGGGAAGTTGGAGGCGCCGAACACGGCGACCGGGCCCAGGCCGATCTTGCGCATGCGCAGGTCCGGGCGCGGGGGCGTGCGCTGGGGCAGGGCGGAGTCCAGGGTCGCTTCCAGGAAGTGGCCGTCGCGCACGACCTTGGCGAACAGGCGCAGCTGGTTGCAGGTGCGGCCACGCTCGCCCTCCAGGCGCGCCGGCGGCAGGCCGGATTCCTGGCCGGCGCGTTCCAGCAGCAGCGGGCCGATGTCCATGATGCGATCGGCGATGGTCTCGAGGAAGCGTGCGCGCTGCTCGAGCGGCAGGTTACGGTAGGCGTCGAAGGCGTCGCCGGCCAGCGCGCAGGCGGCGGCCAGGTCGTCGGCCGTGGCTATGCCGAACTCCGGTTCGAGCGTCGCGTGCTTGGCCGGGTCGTAGGCGCGCACGTTGCCCGCGCTGCCGCGCACGATGCGCCGGCCGATGATCATTTCGCCGTTGATTTGCATGTTGGTTTCCTTATCCGTAGGGTGCGAAAGCGCTTAGTTTGCCACAAATGAAAAAGCCGCGGACGGCAAAACCGTCCGCGGCCGGAGAGGCTACATCAGAAGTCGTAGGATGCCTGAACCGTGTAGCGCGGGCCGGTCGTGAACCAGGCGTGGCCCAGGTTGCCGACGTGCTGCACCATGGTCTGCTTGACCGTCGTGTTGGTCAGGTTCTGGGCTTCCAGGCCGATGCGGAACTTCGGCGTGAACTGGTAGAAGATCGAACCGTCCAGCTGGCCGTAGGCTTCCTGGTACAAAGGCAGGCCGTAGGCCTGGTCGTTGTTGGCAGTAATGTTGCGGAAGGTCGGGCTGTTCGGGTTCAGGTCGATGGCGTCGGTGCCGTTGGTGCCGAAGTTGTTCACGCCCAGCAGGAAGCGCGAACGCCAGTTGTACGCCAGGCGGGTCTGGATCGGACCGCGCTCGTACATGACCGCGAAGTTGACCGTCTTGCGCGACAGGCCCTGCAGCGGCAGGTCGCCGAACGATTGCATGTTGGTGTCGCAACCGTTGATCGCCAGGTTCAGGTTGTCGGCAGCGGCGCCGCCGGTGCACCAGGCGCTCCTGACCGGGTTGTTCAGCTGGCGCTTGCTGTTGACCAGGGTGAAGCTGGCCTGGGTGCCGATGCCGCGCAGCCAGTCGGGCACGAAGTCGTAGTACTGCTGGTACGCGATCTCGATACCGTTCGCATAACCGTGCGCGCCGTTGGCCGGGCCGGTCACCGTGAAGTTGTGGGCCTGGCCGGCGGTGTCGTTCAGGCTGTAGTTGTACAGCGTGTTGACGACGATGTCGTGCAGGTTCTTGTTGAACACGGCGAAGGTCAGCGAGCCTGCCTTGGCGAAGTACCATTCCGCGGTCAGGTCTTCCGAGATACCGGTGGTCGGCTTGAGCAGCGGGTTGCCGGTACCGGTGCCGGTCAGGTTGGCGCCGGTGACGTTGGTCTGTGTGTTGGTGCCGGTGCCGGTGCTGGTGCTGCGCACGCTTTCGGCCAGCGTCGTGTAGGCCTGCAGCTGGTTGAAGTCAGGACGCGACATCGACTTGGCCACCGCGAAGCGGAACTGCAGCTGGTCGTTGTACTTCAAGCGCAGGTTCAGGCTGGGCAGGAAGTTGTGGTAGTTGGTCTCGTAGGCCATCGGCGTAGCGAGCGCACCGAAAATCGGAACCAGATTCGCGCCGGTGACGTTCGGGCCGCTCGGCAGGTTCGACGGCGGCGTGAACACCGTGTAGCCCGACGAATTGGTCGTGGTCTTCACGTAGCGCAGGCCGATGTTGCCGTCGATCGGGTACTTCAAGTCGTCGAAGCCGAAGCGCAGCTGGGTGTAGAAGGCGCGCGTCTTCTCGTCCTGCTTGTTGACGGCGGCCGGGTCGTTGGCGAAGCCGGCCGGCACCCATGCCGCGCAGGTGCCCGGCACGGCGCACAGCGCCTGGTAGTAGCCGTGCAGCGTCGAGTAGCTGTTCGGGTAGTTACGCGCCACGGCATCGGTCGGGAACACGGCTGCCGGCACTTTCACGTCGCCGTTGAAAAAGTTCGGGAAGGTGCCCAGTTCGGTGCCGCCCGAAAAGCGCGGGTCGCCCAGGAAAGCCTGCCTCGTGATGTTGCCGTTGCCGCTGCCGACGTTCCATGGCTGGGTGATGCCCTGCCAGTTGTAGCTCGGGTTGGTCATGCGGTTCAGGCCGTTCAGGTTCTGCAGGCGCACGCCGAAACGGATGTCGCGCAGGACCGGATTGTCGAACGAGTACTTGACGTCGGTCTTCCAGGCCTTGCTGTCGGCTTCCTGGCGGTCCAGGTGCTCCATCGTGTAGGCCCAGTAGTAATTCTGCGGATTGGCCAGGTACGCGATGTCGCTCGGGCTGAAGGTGTAGGTCGGCTGGTCGCCGCGCAGGTCGAGCGTCTGGCTCGGCAGCTTGATGCCGGTGGCGACGTCGGAATCGAGCGCATGGGTCTGCGACATCACGCGCTGGAAGTCGTTGGTGACGGTCCAGGCCGAGTTCACGCGCCATTGCACGTTCAGCGAGAAGTCCTGGGTGCTCGACTGGCGGTCCGACACGCGGTGGTCGGTGTTGTAGTTGATGCCGCCGTTGTTCGGATCGCTGATCGTGCCGGCCAGGAAGGCGCCGGTCGGGCTGAACACGCCGTTGGCCACCTGCATGTCGTACCAGCTGGTTTCCTGGCCCAGCAGCGCCTCTTCCGACCAGTCTTCGGTGTAGCGCGAGCGGAAGTAGGTCAGGGCGGCGGTGACGTCCTTGGTCGGACGCCACTGGAAGGCGGCGTAGTCGCCGCGGCGGTCGCGGTCATACGCCTGCGAACGCCACTCGGCGCCCTTCGGGATATACAGGTCCGTGCCGTTCGGGCCGGCGCCGACGTGCGGATAGTACGGGTCGACGAACATCTCGTCGTTGCGCACCTTGGTCTTGGACTTGGCGACGTCGATCAGGGCGCCGAATTCGCCGTACTGGGTGTTCCAGCGGTTCGACAGCAGCAGCGAGCCGCTCGGCGCCGGTGCGCCCTTGCGCAGGGTCGAGTAGCTTTCCGAACCGGTCAGCGAACCCTTGAAGCCCTTGAAGTCGAACGGCAGCGCGGTGCGCAGGTTGACCAGGCCCGAGATGCCGCCTTCGATGTTTTCGGCGGACGGGTTCTTGTAGACGTCGACGCCGGCCATCAGCTCGGGCGGCACGTCGGAGAAACTCAGGCTGTGTCCGCCGCCTGCGGAGAACGACTCGCGGCCGTTCAGCTGCGACGCAACGTACGACAGGCCGCGGATCGAGATGCCCGAACCTTCGACCGCCAGGTGCTGCGGGTCGCCCTGGGCGCTGCGGTCCATGGTCACGCCGACGACGCGGCTGAGCACTTCGGTGATGGAACGGTCAGGCAGTTTGCCGATGTCTTCGGCGACGATCGAGTCGACGACCTCGTCCGAGTTCATCTTGATTTTCTGTGCCGATTGCAGGGCGGCGCGCTGGCCGCTGACGACCACGACGTTTGCTTGCGGAGCGCCGGCGGTTTGCGCCGCATCGACGGTTTGCTGGGCCCAGGCTGCGTTGCTGGAAAGGACAGCGATTTGCGCAACCGCGGCCGCGATTGCGGTTCTTTGGAACTTCATACGTCTCCCCCGATTATCAAGGTATGTGTGTTTTTATAAACTGCTAACTCTATGAACTGCTGATACCCCAGTGAAAGTGATCGTCTTAACACTGGTTGTTGTACGCTACCATAAAACTTTCTACAATTCCTTACAAGTCTGAAAGTTTTGTTTATGCACAACAGATGTCTGGACAACTTCTGGCCTAGGCGATCAAACATAGGGCTGCCCGGTCCGCGTCACGCCAGCCTATGTGGTGGTGGAACAAGCAGCGTTTAGTATTATTGCATATGAGCGCTGTTGTGAAAACGATTTCATGATGCGCTGCCGAGTCGTGTTGCGCTGTTAGCGAACTCAACCGTCATCCCCATGGGTCAACGCTAGCATCTACCCCTATCGATCAGCCAGCCGACAGATTTCCCTACACCCCGCAGCGGTGCACCCGGACAACAAAGGTGCGCCCGTGTTTCTTAAACATGAGCTTGTTTATTGAACTTGCGCGCAACTCGTGTTAGCGCGAACATGTTTGCTTGCGTGCATGGCTGGGCATCGCCTAGGATGGCGGCAAAAGTGACCCCAGATCACACGCCATCATCGGGAGACGCATGACCATCCACCTCGCGCGCCGCGCCGTCGCTGCCGCCGCCTTCGCCGCTGCCGCATTCGCTGCCGCCACATTTGCCGCCGCATCCGCCACTGCGGGCGCAGCGCCATGTTGTGGCGCCGCGCCTGTGCCCGCGATGGTCTGGGACAGTGTTGCGATCGGCGGCGGCGGCTTCGTCGCCGCGCTGCTGCCGTCCGGCGGCGCTCACCCGCTCACGTACGCGCGCACCGACGTGGGCGGCGCCTACCGCTTGGATGCCGAGCAGCGGCGCTGGGTGCCACTGCTCGACTGGGTGTCCGACGCGCAGACCGGCCTGCTCGGCGTCGACAGCCTGGCGATCGACCCGCACGACTCGGCGAACATCTACCTGATGGCCGGAATCGCCTACCTGAACGGCGGGCGCACGGCGATCCTGCACTCGACCGATGCAGGCAAGACTTTCAGCAGCGTCGACGTCAGCGCGCAGTTCAAGGCACACGGCAACGGCATGGGCCGCCAGAACGGGGAGCGCCTGGCGGTCGATCCCGGCGACGGTCGGCGGGTCTATGCCGGCACCCGGCGCGACGGCCTGTTCGTCAGCGACGATGCCGCCCGCACCTGGCGCCGCGTCGCCGGCCTGGCCGTCACGACCACGCCGAACGACGTCGGCATCGACCTGGTGCTGCCCGATCCCTCCAGCGTCACCGATGGGCGCGCGCGGCGCTTGCTGATAGGCGTCTCGCGCTTCGGCAGCGTCGGCTCGAACCTGTACCGCAGCGACGACGGCGGGCGAAGCTTTGCGCCGGTCAAGGGCGCGCCGGCGCTGATGCCCCAGCGCGCCGCCTTCGACGGCGCCGGCAACCTGTTCATCACCTACGCCAACGGCGCCGGTCCCCATCCGAACCGCGACGGCAGCGAGCCGATGGATCGCGGCCAGGTCTGGAAGTACCGCTTGGCCGACGGCGCCTGGACCGAGGTCACGCCGGCTGGCTGGGGCGCCCACGCGTTCTCCGGCATCGCGGTCGACCCGTCGGACCCGCGCCGCCTCGTGCTCTCGACCATCAGCACCTACCTGGCGCAGGGCGACGCCAAGGGTGACCGCATCTTCGTGTCGCACGACGGCGGGGCCAGCTGGGTTGACGTCGTGGCGCGCGGTTTCGTGCGCGACAATGGCGGGGTCGACTGGCTGCAGGGTCACGCGATCCACTGGGCCAGCACGGTCGCGTTCGACCCGAGCGATGCGCGCGCGGTCTGGGTCACCTCGGGCAACGGCGTGTTCCGCGCGGCCGACATCGAGGCCACGCCCACGGTCTGGCGCTTCACGGTGGCCGGCCTGGAAGAGACCGTGCCGCTGGGTGCGGCCAGCCTGCCGGGGGGGGCGCTGGTGTCGGCGATCGGCGACTACGACGGCTTTCGCCATCTCGACCCGGCGCGCTACGGCCCGATCCACCGTCCCGAGATCGGCACCACGACCGGCCTTGCCGTCGCCGGCGCCCAGCCGAACCGGCTGGTGCGCGTGGGCGATCGGATGCAGCTGTCCGACGATGGCGGCGCGACCTGGCGGGCGACGGCCGCCCCGGCCGGCAAGAAGGGCCAGGTCGCGATCTCCAGCGACGGCGCGACGATCCTGCACAGCCCCGAAGGCATGGAGGGCGTGTGGCGCTCGGTCGACGCCGGTGCGCACTGGAGCCGCGTCGCCGGCCTGCCGGGTGCGCGCCTGCGCCCGGTGGCCGATCCGGTCGACCCCAAGGCCTTTTACGCCTACGACGGTGCGCACCTGATGGCCAGCAGCGACGGCGGCGCCAGCTTCGCGCCGCGCGCGGCGCTGCCGGCAGGAGGATCGAACCTGATCCGCCTGGCGCCGGGGCGCGCCGGAGACATCTGGGTCGCCTTGAAGGAGGGCGGCCTGGTGCGCTCGACCGACGGCGGCGCCCACTTCGCCCGGCTGGACGGCCTTTCCTGGTGCGGCGCGGTCGGCTTCGGCAAGGCGGCGCCGGGCCATGCCGCGCCGGCCCTGTACGTCTGGGGCGCGCTGGCGGGCACGTCCGGCCTGCACGGCGTCTATCGCTCGATCGACGCCGGGGCGTCCTGGCAGCGCATCAACGACGACGCCCACCAGTACGGCGGACCGGGCGACGGCCAGTTCATCGTCGGCGACATGAACCGCTTCGGCGTCGTCTACATGAGCACGGCGGGGCGCGGCATCGTCTACGGGAGGCCGGCGCAATGATGCCGCGTACGTCATCTCCGATTCGCCCGCTGCTGGCGGCCGCTCTGGCGGCGCTGCTGGCGGCCGGCGCCCACGCCGCGGCGGCGCCCGACCTGACCCTGCATTACGACCGTCCGGCCAGCGACGACGATGGCGGCTGGGAACGCGAGGCGCTCCCGATCGGCAACGGCCGCATCGGCGCGATGGTGTTCGGCCAGCCGGGACGCGAGCACCTGCAGTTCAACGACATCACGCTGTGGACCGGCGACGAGACCCACATGGGCGCCTACCAGCCGTTCGGCGACCTGTTCGTCGATCTGCCGGGCCATGCGCAGGGCGCCAGCGCTTACCGCCGCAGTCTCGACATCGAACACGGCGTGCACACGGTCAGCTACGTCAAGGACGGCGTGACCTTCACGCGCGAGAGCTGGGCCAGCCACCCGGCCGGCGTCATCGTGCTGCGCCTGCGCGCCGACCGGCCGGGCCGGTACAGCGGCGTGGTTCGGCTGACCGACCGCCACGGCGCGCATCTGTCGGCCGGCGGCGAGCGCCTGCTGGCGGCCGGCACGCTGGCCGGCTACACGCTGCCGGGCGGCCAGCCGACCAGCAACGTGACGGACTACGCCAGCGAAGTCCAGGTCGTCAACGAAGGCGGCAAGGTCGAGGTCGACGGCGACAGCCTGCGCTTTACGAATTGCGATGCGCTGACCATCGTGCTCGGCGCGGGCACCAGTTACGTGCTCGACGCGGCGCGCCGCTTCAACGGCGCCAACCCGCTCGCGCGCGTGCAGGCGCAGGTGGACGCGGCCGCGGCGCGCGCGCAGGCGGATGCGGGCGCGGCGCTGCTGGGCGAGCACGAGCGCGACGTGGCGGCGCTGATGGACCGCGTGGGACTCGACCTCGGCCCCGCGCCGTCCGAGCGGCGCGCCATGAGCACGGACGCCCGCATCGCCGCCTATACCGCGAACCGCGCGCAAAGCGGGGGCGATCCGGAACTGGAAGCGCTGCTGTTCCAGTACGGGCGCTACCTGCTGGTCTCGAGCTCGCGCGGCCCGCTGCCGGCCAACCTGCAGGGCCTGTGGAACAACAGCCTCACGCCGCCGTGGAACTCGGACTACCACACCAACATCAACATCCAGATGAATTACTGGCCGGCCGAGGTGACCAACCTGTCCGAGCTGGCCCTGCCGCTGTTCGATTTCGTGGACGGGATGGCGCCGGTGTACCGCGGCGCCACCGCGCGCGAATTCAAGCGGGCGGATGGCGCGGCGGTACGCGGCTGGACCGTGCGCACCGAATCGAACCCCTTCGGCGCCAGCGGCTACCTGTGGAACAAGACCGCCAACGCCTGGTACGCGCTGCACTTCTGGGAGCATTACGCCTTCACCCGCGACCGCGCCTTCCTGGCCAAGGTCGCCTACCCGATGATGAAGGAGGCCTGCGCCTTCTGGCAGGACACCCTCAAGCGCCTGCCCGACGGACGCCTGGTGGCGCCGCAGGGCTGGTCGCCCGAGCATGGACCGGTCGAGGATGGCGTCACCTACGACCAGGAAATCGTCTGGGACCTGTTCAACAATACGGTGGAAGCGGCCGCCATTCTCGGCGTCGATCCAGGCCTGCGCGGCCGGCTGGCCGCCATGCGCGACCACCTGGCCGCGCCGCGCGTGGGCAGCTGGGGCCAGCTGCTCGAATGGCTCGACGAAAAGCACGATCCGGTCCTCGACACGCCGCAGGACACGCACCGCCACGTCTCGCATTTGTTCGGCCTGTTCCCGGGACGCCAGATCGGGCCGGTGCGCACGCCTGCGCTGGCCGCCGCCGCCAAGCGCACCCTGGCCGCGCGCGGCGATGCCGGCACCGGCTGGGGCATGGCCTGGAAGATGGCGTACTGGGCGCGCCTGCTCGACGGCGAGCACGCCTACCGCATGCTGCGCGGCCTGCTGGCCACGCCGGGCGCACGCGCGGCCGAGCAGGCCGGTCCCGGCTCCGAAGCCAACAATGCCGGCGGCATCTATCCGAACCTGCTCGACGCCCATCCGCCGTTCCAGATCGACGGCAATTTCGGCGCTACCGCCGCCATCGCCGAGATGCTGCTGCAGTCGCAGGCCGGCGAGATCCACCTGCTGCCGGCGCTGCCGGCGGCCTGGCCGGACGGCGCGGTGAAAGGCTTGCGCGCGCGCGGCGGCGTCGAAGTCGACATGGCCTGGAAGGACGGGCGCCTGGCCAGCGCCACGCTGCGCAGCGTCAGCGCGGCGGGGCCGGTACGGGTACGCTACGGCGCCGGGGTGCAGGTGCTGGACATGAAGCCGGGGCAGGACGTGAGCCTGGATCTGCGCCGCTTCGGAACCGGTTTCACGAGTACCGGTTCCACCACAACGAGTTCGATTACCAATCACTGAACGAAGCCCGCCGCATGGACGCAGCGGGCGTGCAATTTACTACGGAGACAAGATGTCACAACTGAAGAAAACGGCGATCGCGATCGCCGCCGCACAAATCGCGCTGCTGGCCAGCGGCGCCGCCCTGGCCCAGGCCGACGGCGGCGCGGCCGGCGCCGGCACCCAGGGCGCCGGCAAGGCACCCGTGCCGGCTGCGGCCACCAACGTGGTCGTGGTCAGCGGCCAGCGCGCCGCGCTGAACTCGGCGCAATCGATCAAGCGCGATTCGGACGAGATCGTCGATTCGATCGTCGCCGACGACATCGGCAAGCTGCCGGACCGTTCGGTGACCGAAGTGCTGCAGCGCGTGGTCGGCGTCAGCATCGACCGCACCATGTCCAAGGGCGACCCCGAGCACTACTCGGTGGAAGGCTCGGGCGTGACCATCCGCGGCCTGTCCTACACCCGCTCGGAACTCAATGGCCGCGACTCGTTCTCGGCCAACGGCGGCCGTTCGCTCAACTTCGAGGACGTCCCGCCTGAGCTGATGGCCGGCGTCGACATCTACAAGAACCCGTCGGCCGAGCAGATCGAGGGCGCGATCGGCGGCCTGGTCAACCTGCGCACGGCGATGCCGTTCGACTTCAAGGAGCGCAAGGTCGCGGCCTCGATTTCGGACACGTACGGCGAGCTGATCAAGGGCAAGCGCCAGCCCTCCGGCTCGATCATGTATTCGGACCGCTGGAAGACCGGCTACGGCGAGATCGGCGCCCTGGTCGACTTCGCCTACTCGCAAAGCAGAAACCGCGCCGACACCTTCCAGGTCGAACCCTACTATGCGCGCACCGACATCGCCCCGGGCAGCACCGTGTGGGTGCCGAAGGGCTCGGCCTACCGCACCACCGACTTCGACCGCACCCGCGAAGGCATCTACGGCGCGCTGCAGTGGAAGAAGGACGCCACCCTGAGCTCCTCGCTGACCTACTTCAAGTCGAAGTACAAGATGAACTGGGACGAGCAGGCGATCTTCTCGGCCGCCAGCCCGTACAACCTTGGCGTCACCAACGGCACCTACGGCGCCAACGGCCAGCTCCTGACCGGCACCCTGACCGACGCCGCCGACAAGGGCATCGGCTTCGGCGCCGACACCCGCGCGGCCAACCGCAAGTCCGACACCACCGACATTTCCTGGCACCTGACCTGGCGCCCGAGCAGCGCCTGGCAGTTCGACACCGACCTGCAGCGCGTGCGCGCGAGCAGCAACAGCTTCGACTCGACGGTCGCCACCGCGGTCCAGATGCCGTACGAGAACGTCGACCTGACCGGTTCAGTGCCCAAGCTGACCTTCGACCAGTACCAGACAGGCTACCTCGCCAATCCCAACAATTACTACTGGTCGTTCACCCAGGAACACTTCGACGACAGCCACGCCGGCGAATGGGCGTGGAAGACCGACGCCAAGTTCAGCTTCGACAATCCGGTCCTGCGCGACCTGCGTTTCGGCGTGCGCCTGACCAAGGCCGATTCGAGCACGATGAACTCGAACCCGAGCTACAACTGGGCGGCCATCAGCCAGACTTGGCAGACCGACACCGGCGGCCAGCTGGCCTACCTGGGCGATCCGCGCTTCTCGAACCAGACCCAGCTCCACACCTTCAGCAACTTCTTCAACAACAACACGCCGGTGCCGGCCGTGGTGTTCCCGAACACCTCGCTGGCCACCGGCTACCCGTCCAGCTATGCGACGCTGCACTCGTACCATGACATCCTGTGCCAGCAGGCGGGCGGCCCGAATGCCAGCTGCCCGGCCTGGGCCCCGGCCACCTTCGGCACCGACCCGGCGGGCACCAACGACCTGTCCGAGCGCACCGCCGCCTTCTACACCCAGCTGCGCTTCGGCTTCGACGACCTGAAGTACCCGATCGACGGCAATATCGGCGTGCGCTACGTGCAGACGCTGCTGACCGCGCACGGCTACACGGTGTTCAATCCGACCTTCACGCCGCCGGCCGCCGGCTACACCGTGACCGGCCCGGCGATCCCGAGCATCGCCGCCTTCTCGGCCCCCCAGGATTCGGACAACCACTACCACAACGTGTTGCCGAGCCTGAACCTGCGCATGAAGTACAGCGACAAGCTGCAGTTCCGCTTCGCCGCCGCGATGGGTATTTCCAAGCCTGACTACTCGCAGCTGCAGAGCTATGCGACGCTGTCCGAGAACGTCGACCAGACCACCAACGCGAATGCGCACACGGTCGTGGTCAACAACGTCGGCCTGACCGGCACCGGCAGCGGCAACCCGAACCTGCGCCCGATCCAGTCGCGCCAGGTCGACCTCTCGGCCGAGTGGTACTTCGCGCCGGCCGGTTCGCTGACGATGGCGGTGTTCAACAAGCAGCTCAAGGACATCATCATCAACCAGTCCTACGGCTACGACATCGCCGGCACCAACGGCACGCCGTACAACTTCACCGTGACCGGTCCGGTCAACGGCGCACGCGGCCACGCGCGCGGCATGGAGATCGCTTACCAGCAGTACTTCGACAAGTGGCTGCCCGACTGGGCCAAGGGCTTCGGCGTGCAGGCCAACTACACCTACGTCGACAGTGCGCAGTCGCTGTACCACCCGGTCAATTCGGCCTCCTGCAACAGCACCTCGGGTGGCGCGGACAACCTGAACCTGAACCAGAACGGCTGCGACACCAACGGCGCCACCTTCGGCAACCTGCCGCTGCAAGGCCTGTCGAAGAACGCCTACAACCTGGCGCTGCTGTACGATCAGGGCAAGTTCTCGGCACGCATGGCCTGGGCCTGGCGCTCCAAGTCGCTGCAGAACGTGAACGTCAACGGCACCAACGGCACCGACGGCCGCTACGTCGCCCCGGGCGCGGCCTCTTACCAGACCATCGCCTGGGCCTTGCCGACCTATGCCGACAGCTATGGCCAGCTGGACGGCTCGGTGTTCTACAACATCACGCAGAACATGTCGCTCGGCCTGGAGGCGCAAAACATGACCAATGCCAAGTACCGCCAGCTGATGCAGCAGTCGATCGGCCTGATGACCCGCCAGGTGATCGTGTCGGGCCGCCGCTACACGGCCTCGCTGCGCTACTCGTTCTAACCGGGGCCGAGCATGCGCATCGCACGCCCGGCGCCGCGGTGGCCGTCGTTGTCGTCATCGCTGCTGGCGGCGGCCCTCGCGTGCGCGCCCGGGTGGGCGGGCGCGGCCCCGGCGCGGGGGCTGGCCGATGGCCAGGCCACGGCCCGGACCAGGGCCGAATACGCCTGGCTGCTCGCCACCTGGGGCAAGAAGACCATCGCCGGCCAGCAGGACCTGACCTGGGATGACCGGGTCGACATGGCCCAGCGCGTGTTCGACGCTACCTCCCGCTGGCCGGCCCTGATGGGCTTCGACTTCATGAACACGGGCATGCAGGGCGCCGGTTCGGATGGCGCCAGCGGCCTGCACCAGGTCGACGAAGCCATCGCCTGGGCCCGGCGCGGCGGCCTGGTCGCGTTTTGCTGGCACTGGCGCGACCCGGCACTGCTGGGCACGCCGGATGCGAACCGCGCCAACTTCTACGCGCGCGAGAAGGACCCTGGCAAGAACACCGCCTTCACGATCCCGATGAAGGATGGGCGCCTGGACACTGCAAACCCGGCCTACGCCCAGATCGACGCCGGTATCGACCTGGTCGCCGGCGAACTGAGACGCCTGCAGGACGCCGGCGTCACCGTGCTGTGGCGCCCGCTGCACGAAGCTGCCGGCAACGGCGGCGACGGCTGGTTCTGGTGGGGCAGGAAGCGCAGCGACGGCGAGGCGGGCAGCAAGGCCTACGTGCAGCTGTACCGCCACATGTTCGACCGCCTGGTGCGCGTGCACGGCCTGCACAACCTGATCTGGGTGTGGAATGGCCAGGACGCGGCCTGGTACCCGGGTGACGACGTGGTCGACGTGGTCGGCTGGGACGTCTACGACGAGAACGACCGCAAGACCTACGGCGCGCAAGCCGCCATCTTCCGCAAGGCGCGGGCGATACCGGGCACGCCGAAACCCGTGGCGATGAGCGAGAACAGCTTCATTCCCGACCCGGACAAGATGGCGCGCGAAAACGCGCGCTGGCTCTGGTTCATGACCTGGAACGACGGCCGTGCCCGCGCCGGCGTATCCGCACCCGACAATTTCTGGTCCGGCGAGTATTACAATACGAGCGAGCACAAGCGCGCCGTGTTCAAGCACCCGGACGTGATCACCCTCGACCAACTGCCCGCTTTCCTGAAAGCCCACGAATGAAATTTTCCCTGACCCGATCGATGCATGCGCTGGCGCTGGCCTGCACCCTCGCTTGCCTGGCTGCGCCGGCCCTGGCCAGCGTCAGCGTAAAAGCCGACGACCCGAAACTGCAGTACACCGGCCGCATCGACTTCGCCCAGCCGGCCGCGCCGATGATCAGCTGGCCCGAGAGCGCCATCGCGGGTACCTTCAGCGGTGCCTCGCTGGCGCTCAAGTTCGACGACCACGAGGGCAAGAACTTCTTCAACGTCTTCATCGACGGCGACGACGCGCATCCGACCGTGCTGCAGCTCGAGCGCGGCCTGAAGACCTATCCGGTAGCCGCGCACCTGGCGCCGGGCAAGCACCGCTTCCTGGTCACCAAGCGCACCGAAGGCGCGGAAGGCTCGACCCTGTTCGAAGGCCTGGAACTGGCCGACGGCGGCAAGCTGTTTGAACCGTTGCCGCGCCCGAAGCACCGCATCGAAGTGTTCGGTGACTCGATCACCAGCGGCATGGGCGACGAGTCGCCCGACACCGGCCCCGACGACCGCGCCCGCGACAAGAACAGCCACATGTCGTACGCCGCGATCACCGCGCGCGCGCTCGACGCCGAGCTGCACATGACCTCGCAGAGCGGCATCGGCGTGATGATGAGCTGGTTCCCGTTCACCATGCCGGACTTTTACGACCAGCTCAGCGCGGTCGGCGACAACGACACGCACTGGGACTTTTCCAAATGGACCCCGGACGTCGTCGTGATCAACCTGTTCCAGAACGACAGCTGGCTGATCGGCCGCGACCACAAGATGCAGCCCGAGCCCGACGACGCCGCGCGCATCCAGGCTTACCGCACCTTCGTCGCGCGCATCCGCCAGCTCTACCCGAAGGCCTACATCGTGTGCGCGCTGGGCAGCATGGACGCCACCCGTCCGGGCTCGCCGTGGCCGGGCTACATCCGCAGCGCGGTCGCGCAGTTGCGCGAAGGCGGCGACACCCGCATCGACACCATCTTCTTTCCCTACACCGGCTACGGCCAGCATCCGCGCGTGAAGCACCAGCAAGCCAACGCCGCGCTGCTGACGCCCTTCATCCGCGAACGCATGGGGTGGTAAGGCGATGACCCCGCGTTCGATGCCGCTGGCGCTGGCGGCCTGGCTGGCGCCGGCGCTGGCCCTGGCGCAGAGCGCGGCGCCGGGGACCACGGTGACGGCCGACACGGCGCCGGCGGTCAGGCCCGCTGACGCCAAGCCGGCTGACGCCAAGGCCGTTGCCGCCAAGCCGGTCGAGGCCGCGCCGATCCAGACCGTGCAGGTGCGCGGCGCCGCCAGCTACGACGCACGGCGCGACGACACCGCCAGCAAGACCGTGATCGACGCCGAAGAAGTGCGCAAGTACGGCGACACCAACATCTACGACGTGCTCAAGCGTGCCCCCGGCGTGACCGTCACCGGCAACACGCTGCGCATGCGTGGCCTGGGCGCCGGCTACACCCAGATCCTGGTCAACGGCGACCGGCCGCCGCCCGGCTTTTCGCTCGACACGCTGACCCCCGACCAGATCGAACGCATCGAGATCGACAAGGCGGCCAGCGCCGAGTACTCGATGCAGGCAATCGCCGGCACCATCAACATCGTGCTGCGCAAACTCGTGGTCAAGCCACAGCGCGACGCGCGCATCGCCTACAACCGCACGCCGCAGAACCGCGGCGTCAACCTGGGCGGCACCTACGGCGAGCGGGTCGGCGGCCTGTCGTATTTCCTCAATGGCTCGGCCTGGGCCGGCAGCAGCGAATTCACCCAGACCAGCGCCGACCGCATGACGGACCCGAACGGGGTGCTGACCCAGGCGCGCGACGCGCGCTACGCCGGCGAAGGTCCGTACCGCGGCCTGGTGCTGTTCCCGCGCCTGTCGTGGAAGGTCGACGACAGCAACGAGCTGAATTTGTCGGTGGGGCTGCAGGCCGACAGCTCGTCGTGGCGTGGCGCCTCGCACAACGACGTCACGCTCGGCAGCTTCGGCGACCCGGACTGGATCGACAGCGCCAACCACTCGAGCAACAATCACTGGATGGTCCGCGGCGAAGCGAACTGGGTCGCCAAGATCGGCGGCGGCAAGCTGGACGTGACCGTATCCGGGGAGCGCAGCCGCAGCCGCAGCGACCAGTTCAATGATCAGACCAACATCGACGCGACCCAGGAATACACGCGCGACTGGGACGACGTGCAGCACAACAGCCGCCTGTTCGCGCGCGCGAAATACAGCCGCTCATTGTTTGAGGGCCACTCGCTCGGGACCGGCTTCGAGGCCAGCCGCCAGGACAACGACGAGACGCGCCTGCGCCACGAGCGCCAGACCGGCCTGCCCGACAGCGATATCCTGGAGGCGTTCGACCCGCACGTGACGCGCCTGGCCGGCTATGTGCAGGACGAGTGGAATATCCTGCCGGCCTGGTCGATGTACCTGGGCGGACGTTGGGAAGGCATCCAGACCGACAGCGCCGCCTCGGGTCAAACCGCAGGGGAAGCCGACACGGTTTCGCGCAACCACGTGCTCAGCCCGGTGCTCCAGACCCTGTACAAGCTCCCGGGCGGCAAGCAGCAGCTGCGTCTGGCCCTGACGCGCACCTTCAAGGCGCCCAGCACCGACCAGCTGAGCGCGCGCCGCTACGTCGCCATCGAGAACACGCGCTTCACCCCGGATTCCGGCGGCAATCCGGCGCTCAAGCCCGAGCTGGCCAACGGCCTCGACCTGGCCTACGAGAGCTTCTGGGCGCCGGGCGCGCTGCTGGCCTTGAGCGCCTCGCACCGCGACATCAGCAGTTACATCCGCACCCGGCTCGACCAGGATGCCGACGGGCGTTGGCTCTACCAGCCGTTCAACGACGGCGACGCCACCGTGCGCTCGCTCCAGGCCGAACTCAAGCTGCCGCTCAAGCTGCTGTTCGATGCCGGGAACGGCGTCGACCTGCGCGCCAGCGTCACGCGCAACTGGTCCGAGGTGTCGACGGTGCCGGGGCCGGACAACCGGCTCGACGCCCAGACCCCGGAATCGGCCACCTTCGGCATCGACTACCGCAAGGACCGTCTTAGCCTGGGCGCGAGCCTGGCCTACCAGCAGGGAGGCTGGGTGCGCATCTCGGACGCCCAGAGCACGCGCCAGCAGACCCGCAAGGACCTCGACGCCTATGCGCTGTGGAAGCTGGACGATCACTTCCAGCTGCGCCTGTCGCTGGCCAACATCCTCGGCATGGACAACGATTCCGAGCGCAGCTACGCCGATGCGTCCGGCACCTCGCGCCAGTGGAGCTGGCAGCGCGGCTGGATGCGCACCGGCCTGAACCTCGAAATGAAGCTTTGAGCACGACCGTAGCAACCACAACGACAAGGAGATGGAGATGAGACGTCGATTCATGCAGGGGCTGGCGCTGCTCGGCCTGTCCGGCGGCCTGGCCGCGCGCGCGCAGGCGCAGGGGCAGGGGCAGGGGCAGGCAGGTGCGCAGGCGGGTGCGCAGGCGGGTGCGCGCAAGTTCGTGATCGAGAATACGCAGATCGTGCCGATCGATTCGAAATACACCGGCCGGCGCCACGAGCTGATCGTGGTGCTGCCGTCCAGTCATGGCAAGACCCCCGGCAAGACCTATCCGGTGCTGTACTTCCTGGACGGCTACTGGGACACGCCGCTGCTCGCGTCGACCTACGGCAACCTCATGTACGACAACTTCGCGCCCGAGTTCATCATGGTCGGCCTGTCCTACCCGAACGGCAGCAACTACGACCTCGAGCGCCGGCGCGACTACACGTTCACGGCCGCGAACGGAGGAAAAGGCAAAGGCGCCGACACGGATTCCGGCAAGGGCGCCGCCTTCCTCGACTTCATCACCAAGGAAGCCGCGCCTCTGGTCGAACGCAACTACGGCGGCGCCAGCGGCGGCCGCATCCTGGGCGGCAGCTCGCTGGGCGGCTTGTTCACCGTGACGGCCGCTTACCAGGCGCCGGGATTCTTCGCCGGCCACATCGCGCTCAGCCCGGCCGCGGGCTGGGACGGCGGGCTGCTGGCGCGCCTGGACGAGGCTTACGCGCGCACCCACAAGGGCCTGGCCACGCGCATGTTCATCGCCTACGGCGCCGAGGAGTACCCGGCCTTCCGTGAACCGATCGCCGCGTTCGAGCGCCAGCTGGCGGCGCGCCGCTACGAGGGCCTGGCGCTGGAGACGCGCGTGATGCCGGGCCTGGACCACACCACGGTCAAGTGCGAGGCCTATGCGCGCGGCCTGATCTGGTACTGGGCGCCGCACAAGCCGGCCGGCCCGAGCGGGCTGGCGCGCGCCATGGCGGCCGAGGCCGCCTGAGCCGCCGGCGCGGCGCGCGGACTCAGGCCGTCACGCGCTGCGGCTTGACACCCTTGGCCGCGCCGGCGAGATAGGCGCCGTGGTCCGGCGCCTGCGCCGCCGCGCGCGCGATCATCTCGCGCAGGCCGGCGAAGTGACCGTGCAGCTGGCGCAGGTCGAGTGCATCGACGAAGGGGCAATAGCGCTTCGGGACCACGCCCAGGCCGAGCAGCATGGCCACGAACGACGGTTCGGCGAAGCCGTCCGGGTCGAGGATGGTGACGCGTCCGGTTTCGCGGAACAGTTCGATCTGGTGCGCCAGCGAGTCGGGAATCGGCATCGCCGCGCAATGGCGCCAGAACGGGGTGTCGTCGCGCTGCGTGAGCTTGTAGTGCATGACGATGAAGTCGCGCACGGACTCGTAGCGCCCGCCCATCACGCGGTTGTATTCGTCGGCCAGCTCGGGACGGAAGTCGCGGTCCGGGAACAATTCGATCAGCTTGCCCACGCCGGTCTCGATCAGGTGGATGCTGGTCGACTCGAGCGGTTCGACGAAGCCGGCCGACAGGCCCAGCGCGACCACGTTCTTGACCCAGGATTTGCGCCGTCGTCCGGTGACGAAGCGCAGCTGGCGCGGTTCGTCCAGTGCCGCGCCGTCCAGGCCGGCCAGCAGGTCGTCGCGCGCCTGGCGGTCGCTGGTGAAGGCGTCGCTGTAGACGTGGCCGTTGCCGGTGCGGTGCTGCAGCGGGATGCGCCAGGTCCAGCCGGCGCCTTGCGCGGTCGAGCGCGTGTAGGGCGTGACCGGCTCCACCCGCGCGCTCGGGACCGCAAGCGCGCTGTTGCACGGCAGCCAGCCGCTCCAGTCCTCGTAGCCCGCCCGCAGCGTTCCTTCGATCAGCAGGCCGCGAAAGCCCGAGCAGTCGACGAACAGCTCGCCCTCGACGCGGCGGCCGTCGTTCAGCACGACCGCGGTGACGAAGCCGGTTTCGGGATGCTGCTCGACGCCGGTGATGGTGCCCTCGATGCGGCTGGCCCCGCGCGCCATCGCGTAGTCGCGCAGGTAGTTGGCGTACAGGCCGGCGTCGAAATGGTAGCCGTAGGAATAGGCGTCGGTGACGCCGGGCTGGGCGCCATGCGGCGGCAGGAAGCGGTTCTGGCGCGCCATGACGGCCGCCATCGACCAGTCGTCAAGCGCCGGCATGCGGTCGAATTCGCGCGCCAGTCGCAGCCAGGCCATGTGCGGCGCCTGGCCGGCGAAGCGCACGCCGAAGTCGCCGAAGCCATGGAAGAAGCGGTTGCCGACGTGGCCCCAGTCCTTGAACTCGATGCCGAGCTTGAAGCTGGCCTGGGTCTTGCGCACGAAGTCGGCCGGGTCGAGGCCGAGCGCATCGTTGTAGAAGCGGATCGTCGGCAGCGTGGCTTCGCCGACGCCGATGGTGCCGATCTCCGGCGATTCGATCAGGCTCACCTGGCAGCGGCGGCCGAGGCGCTGGGCCAGCGGCGCGGCGGCCATCCAGCCCGCGGTGCCGCCGCCGACGATCACGATGCGGCGGATCGCGGTGTCAGTCATTCTTGTCTCCCGTAAGTCGGGCGCTCGTGCGGCGCCGGTCAAGTCTTTACGGGAGTGTAGGCACAAATGACGGACGCGGCAACGAAAATGTTTGCGCTTAACAACGGCGCCTCGAGGCGTTGCCGAGGCGCCGCGCGCTCATGTGCCGGTTCAGGCGCCGCTTCAGGCGCCTTCGCAGCCGCTCAGGGCTTGGCCGCCTGCGCGGCCTGCGCCGCGTCGATGTCGGCCGCCCACGGATCCTTGGCAGCCAGCGGTTTGCCGTCCATCGCAAAGTCCATCAGGCCGTCCTGCGCGCGCGTGTAGCGCGGCCAGGCCGGCAGCCTGGCGCCGTTCGGGTCGCCGCGCTTGGCGAAGTTGGCGATGTAGGCGCTGATGGCATGGCCCATCCCGACGTCGCGCGCGGTTGCCGCGTCGCCGTACTTGATCGCCGTGGTGTCGAAGAAGTAGGGGATGTCGCTGGCGTGCCCGGCGCCCTGCGGCGTCTGGCCCTGGGCGTTGGGCCGGCGCAGCGAGTCGGCCACGTAGGAAAAGCGGTATTCGTAGACCGGCAGGCCATGGTCGGCCAGCACGGCCGCGACCGAGCGCGCGCCGCCCACCATGAAGCCGGTCTTGCCGCCGATGTCGGCGCTGGTGGCGCCGACCATCACCGGGATCTTTTTCATGCGGCCGGCCTGGTAGACGTCCAGCGGCTGCACCGCGACGCGGCCGTCGGCGAACGGGCCGACATAGGTCGGCGGGTTGTCGCCCTGGCGCGACGCCAGGTTCATGCCGTCGACCACGGCGTCGGCCGGCAGCGCGCGCAGCTTCTCGAGCGCTTCGCGGTCGTCGGCCGCGATGCCTTTCTTGACGCCGAAGGCGACGCCGGCCTGCTCGACCGCGGCCAGGGTGGCGCTGTTGGTGCGGCCGTCGCCGCCGGACATGATCACCGCCTTGGCGAACAGGCCGTCGGCCATCGGCGACGTCATCAGGGCGTGCACCGACATGCCGCCGGCCGACTCGCCGATGATGGTGACGTTGGCCGGGTCGCCGCCGAATTTCGCGATGTTCTTGCGCACCCACTGCAGCGCCGCGATCTGGTCCATCAGGCCATAGTTGCCGAGCTGGCCGTGGTCGGCATCCGCCGTGGTCAGCTGCGGATGCGCGAAGAAGCCGAAGCGCCCGAGGCGGTAGTTGAAGCTGACCACCAGCACGCCCTGCTTGGCCAGGTTGGCGCCGGAATAGGTCGGCGGCGAGCTGCCGCCGTTGATGAAGCCGCCGCCGTAGATCCAGGCCAGCACCGGCAGCCTGGCCTTGGCGTGGGTGGGCTTCCAGACGTTCAGGTACAGGCAGTCCTCGGACGGCGGGGTGCCGAGCGGCGCGGCGTCGCTCGGGAAGGGCAGCTGCATGCAGTCGTTGGCATAGGCGGTGGCTGCACGCACGCCGTCCCAGGCGGCGGCCGGCTGCGGGGCGCGCCAGCGCAGCGGGCCGACCGGCGCAGCGGCGAACGGAATGCCCTTCCAGCTGGCCACCCCATCCTCGACCGCGCCCTGGACCTTGCCGCCGTCGACGGCGACCACGGGGCTGGAGGCGGCGCCGGCGGCGGCCGCGAACGCGGCGGGCAGGGCGAGCGAAAGGGCGGCGGCGATGCTCAGGCCGCGGGCGAACGTGCGTGTCATGCAGTGTCTCCTGATTGTCTTATTGGGTGGTCGATGGTACTGAGCGGTGCCGGGCGCGTCAACCGGGGCTTGCGGCGGACGCGCTCGGGTCGACCACCTCAGCGCACCAGGGCCTGGACGGCCGCGGTCACGTACACTAGCGGCGCGTTCCAGTTGATCGCGACCTCGCCGCTGGCGTAGCTGCACACGTCGTCCAGGTAGGACAGCGCCGGCAGCTTGGACGGGTAGGGCAGCTTGCAGCCCGCCAGGTCCTGCTGGCCCGGATTCGGTCCGCCCACCATCCAGCCCGGCACCGGCGCGGCGATGCCGTCCGCTTCCGACGGCCGGTGGTGCGGGTGCATCGGCGACGGCGCGCCGAAGCCGGTCACGAACGAGCGGCCCGGCCCGTTGCGGCCCATGACGTAGTCGAGCGCCGACTGCGCCGCCTGCAGGTAGTCGGCGCGGCCGGTCAGGCGGTAGGCCTGCACCAGCATCATCGCTTCGTTCAGGATGCCCGAATTGCTGCCCCAGTTGAATTCGCTGGTGGCCATGCTGATGCGGTAGGGCGAGGCTTGCGCGCGCGCCAGCAGCGTGTCGGCGGCGGCCAGGATCTGGCGCCTGGCATCGGCCGCGTCGACGCCCTTCGGAAGGTGCTCGCGCTGCTGCACCAGCGAGATCCAGCCGAGCTGGCGCACGTCGGCCCAGCCAGGCGCCAGGCCGCGCGTCGTGCCGGCGGCCAGCGCGCGCGCGCGGTAGGCGTCCTTGCCGGTGGCGATCAGGAGCTCGGTGGCGGCCCAGGAGAACTCGTCGTCCAGCTTGTTGTCGCCGTAGTCGCCGGTGCCGATGTCTGCCGGCTGCTTGTAGACCGCGTCCGGATGGGCCACGGCCCAGGCCCAGGCTTTCTCGGCCTGCGCCAGGTAGCGTTTCGAGCGGCCCGGGTCCTGCTTGTCGAACGGCGCCAGCACGCGGCTGGCGACCGCCATCACGGCCGCGAAGTCGAGCGTGGCGGCGGTGCTCTTTTGCACCACGTAGCGCGGCCCGGTCGCCTTGTCCGGCATGATGAAGGCGTCGAACTGCTTGTTGGTCAGCTTGTGGTAGACGCCGCCGTCGTTCGGGTCCTGCATGGTCGCCATCCATTCGAGGTTCCACAGCGCCTCGTTGAGCAGGTCGGGCAGGCCGTTGCCCGATTCCGGGATGTTCAGCGCCAGGGCGTCGAAGAACTGCGGGAAGTGCTCGTAGGCGGCCAGCAGCGTGTAGGTGCTGATGCCGGAGTTGACGATGTACTTGTTGTAGTCGCCGGCGTCGTACCAGCCTTTCGGGCTGGAGATGACGGTGCCGGCCGGACGCTCTTTCGATGCCGCCGACTCGTGCACCAGCACGTGGTTGTCGGGGTGCCCGAGCGGACGCGCCCAGGTGCCGGCGTAGCGCGGCTCGATCGCGATGCTGGCGCGCTGGTAGTAGTAAGCCTTGATGGCGGCGGCGTCCAGCGCGCGGTAGGCGTCCGCGGCCACCGGGAATGGTTTCGACTCAGGCTGGCCGTTCACGCGCAGTTTGTAGCTGCCGGGCGTACGCAGGGCGGAAAAGTCGGCGACGCGCACGGTCTCGCCCGAGGCGTCCCAGGTGCCCGGCGCGCCCAGGCGGCCTTCGAACACGGTCTTGCCGCTGGCGGCGTCGACCAGCGCGAAGCTGTCCTGGCCTGCGCCGGCATCGGTCACGACCGCCAGCTTTTGCGAAGCCGGCAGGAAGCCGAGCTGGTTCAGCTTGACGGCCGCGCCGGCGGCGCCGGACGCGCCCGCCAGCAGGGCCAGGCAGGCGAGGAGGACCGGACTCGCGCGGCGCCCACGCGGGCGGCGGCTTGCGGCGCGGGGGCCAGTGTCGGGCGTCGGCTGTGCGGATGCGTGGCGCGCGGCGCGGCCGGATCGGTCGATGCGGGCAGTGAAATTCATGCTGTCTCCTGTCTGTATTTATGGTCCGGCACACCCGAGGTCGCCGGTTGTAATCGATTTCATGCTACGCGGGGCGTGTATCGTAGTCAACAGTTTGGCGCTCCCGCGCGTGCGCGCGGCAGCTTGACTTCCAGGCATCACGGAGTAATATGCCTGAGCCCGATGTTTGCGCAAACATCGACCTGTCGTGTTGCGCTGCGAGGGTGCACCATCCACAATATCAGGAGGAGACTTCGTGAAACTACGCATTTGCATGGGCGCTGTGCTGCTCGCCGGCGCCGCTGCGGCTAATGCTGAGGCCAATGCGTCGGCCAACGCCGCGGCTGCCCAAGCCGCCGCGCAACCCGGCCCCGGCTCGACCATTGCATCCGCCGCCCCGGCCGGGCGCGGCTTCGACATCGCCATCACCGTGGACGACCTGAGCGCCCACGGCAGCCTGCCGCCGGGGATGAACTGGCCCGCCATCGCCAAGAGCTACCTCGCCACCTTGAAGGCGCACCGCGTGCCCGAGGCCTACGGTTTCGTCAACGCGCTGCGCCTGAAGGATGCGCCGGGCAGCGAGCCGGTGCTCGACATCTGGCGCCAGGCCGGCTACCCGCTCGGCAACCACACCTACAGCCACCTCGGCCTGTCGCAAGCGCCTTCGCTGCAAGCCTGGGAAGACAACGTCAAGCAGGGCGAGCCGCCGATCCAGGCGCGCATGGCCGGCGCGGATTGGCGTGTGCTGCGCTATCCCTTCCTCGATGCCGGCAACGGCGCCGCGGGCGACCCCGGCCGCCACGACGCCGCCCAGGCCTGGCTGAAGGGGCGCGGCTACCGCATCGCCGACGTCAGCGTCAGCTTCGACGACTGGGCCTACACCGAGACCTACGCACGCTGCCTGGCGAAAAACGACACGGCCGCGATCGACGCCATGAAGCGCGACTATTTCACCCGCGTGGACGCGGCGATCGCGCGCATGAAGGCGCTGTCGCAGGCGGTGTACGGACGCCAGATCCCGGAAGTGCTGCTGACTCACATGGGCGCCTGGAGCGCGGCCACGCTGCCCGAGGTGATGGCCAGGCTGGACGCGGCCGGCGCGCATTACGTGACGCTGGCCCAGGCGCAGCTCGATGCCGCCTACCGCGAAGGCGGCCCGCAGGCGGCCAACGGCACGCTGCCGGAACGCGCGGCGACGGAAAAGCACGTCGACACGAGCGGCCTGCCGCAAGTGCCGCAGGTGGGCCAACTCGACGCCATGTGCCGTTGAGTCATCGTCCTCGCGCCAGCCCGCGCGTACGTACGGGAGCGGGCTAGCGCGAAAAGCGCATGACGATGCGCGAAAACCTTCGTTGTCGCTCCAACCATGCGCGGATAAGCTGGGTCCATCCTGACTCACTCGTCCGCGCCCATGTCCGCCGTCCTGCACGACCTCTCGCTGTCTACCCATCACGCCGGCCCGAGTGCCGCCCAGCATTTCGAGATCCGCCGGTTCGACGCGCCGCTCGGCGCCGAGGTGATCGGCCTCGACCTGGGCAAGCCGGTGTCAAGCGACGACTTCGCACGCCTGCACCGCGCCCATCTCGAGCATCACCTGCTGGTGTTCCGCGACCAGCGCATCACGCCGTCGCAGCAGGTGGCCTTCAGCCGCCGGTTCGGGCCGCTGCAGATCCACGTGCTGCGGCAGTTCCAGCTGCCCGAGGAACCGGAGGTGCTGATCGTGTCGAACATCCGCGAGAACGGCCAGCCGATCGGCCTGGGCGACGCCGGCCACTTCTGGCACTCCGACCTCTCGTACAAGGAAACACCGAGCCTGGGCTCGATGCTGCACGCGCAGGAACTGCCTGCCATCGGCGGCGACACGCTGTTCGCCAACCAGCACAGCGCGCTCGATGCGCTCCCGGGCCACCTGCGCCGCGCGATCGAGGGCGCGAAGGCCGAGCACCACTACCTGGCGCGCTACGAGGAACTGCGCGCGCGTAATCCGTGGCGGCCCAAGCTGACCCAGGCCCAGATCGACGAGGTCGTACCCGTGGTGCACCCGGTGGTGCGCACCCACCCCGAAACCGGCCGCAAGGCCCTGTTCGTGAGCGAGCATTTCACCACCCGTATCGTCGGCTTGCCGGAGGACGAGAGCCGCGCCTTGCTGGCCGAGCTGTTCGAGCACAGTACCCGCCCGGTCCACGTCTACCGCCACGCCTGGCGCGACCACGACATGGTGTTCTGGGACAACCGCTCGCTGATGCACCTTGCGGCCGGCACGCCGGACGACCAGCGCCGCAAGCTGTACCGCACCACGATCGAAGGCGACGCGCCGTTCTGACCCGACCCGACGCGGAAAGCCCCATGCGACTGTCCTCCCTGTTCTTGACCCGCCATGGCCGCCATGGCCGCCGTATCTCCGGCGACAACGACCACGAGTTCGCCGGCCTGGGGGCGGTGATCGTGATCGGCCCGCTGTTCGAGCACCTGGTGTTCCGCTCGATCGAAGGGGCCACGGTCGGGCGCGGGGGCATGCAGCGCTGATACAATACTCTACTGGCAATGTAACACGCGTTCGCGGTAACATTTAACCTTGCCGGTCGCTCATCTTCTGTTGCAGCGGCTTTCCATAACCGAAAACCTGCACGGATGAACCCACAAAACGCGAGCCCCCCGGCCGCCAATCCCGACCTGTCGGTCTACGCCGACGCGACCAAAGATCCGGTCCGCGCCAGCCGCACTTACCGCGAGCTGCTGCGCCTGTTCGAGCAGGCGCCCGGCTTCGTCACCTTCTTCCGTGGCTCGCAGCACGTGTACGAGCTGCAGAACGGCGCCCACCATCGCCTGGCGGGCTATCGCGACATCATCGGCAAGCCGGTGCGCGAAGCGCTGCCGGAACTGGCGGGTCAGCGCTTCTTCGAATTGCTCGACGGGGTGTTCCAGACTGGCGTGGCCTACGTCGGCACCGCGCTGCCGCTGGAAATCACGCCGGCGGGCGGTGGTCCGGCGGCGCTGCGCTACATCGACTTTGTCTACCAGCCGATCGTCGACGAGAGCGGCGCCGTGGTCGGCGTGTTCTCGCAGGGGAACGACGTCACCGAGCGCGTGATCGCCGAGGAAGCGCTGCGGCGCAAGCAGGAGGAACTCGAACGCATGGTGGCGGCGCGCACCGAGGCGCTGGCCGAGGCGCACGCGGCGCTCAAGCTTGCCGGCGAACTGCAGGGCGACAAGACCCACCTGCAGCGCCTGTTCGAGCAGGCTCCCGGCTTCATCTGCGTGCTGCGCGGACCCGAGCACAGCTACGAGCTGGCCAACGCCGCCTACCGCCGCCTGATCGGCGGGCGCGACCTGATCGGCAAGGTGGTGCGCGCGGTGCTGCCCGAGCTAGAGGGCCAGGGTTTCTTCGAACTGCTGGACGACGTCTACCGCACCGCCAAGCCCTTCATCGGCCGCGCCGTGCCGCTCGACCTGCAGGTCGACGGCGACGGCCCGCTCCAGCGCCGCTACCTCGACTTCATCTACCAGCCGGTGCTCGACCCGACCTCGGAAGTGATCGGCATCTTCGTGCAGGGCAGCGACGTCACCGAACAGAAGCAGACCCAGGACGAACTGGCGCGCCACCAGACCGAGCTCGAATCGCTGGTGCAGGAGCGTACTCAGGAACTGGTCGCGGCCCAGGACGCGCTGCAGCGCTCGCAAAAGCTGGAATCGATCGGCAAGCTGACCGGCGGCGTGGCGCACGACTTCAACAATATCCTGCAGGTGGTGGGCGGCAACCTCGAGCTGCTGCAGCGCCGCATGCCGGACGGCGACGCCCAGGCCTTGCTCCAGGTGGCGCAGGACGCGGTCACGCGCGGCGCCAAGCTGTCCTCGCAGTTGCTGGCGTTCGCGCGGCGCCAGCCGCTGCAGCCGGTGGTGGTCAATCCGGCGCGCGTGGTCGGCGAGATGGACGACCTGCTGCGCCGCGCGCTGGGCGAGACGATCGCGATCGAGACCGTCAAGAGCGGCGGCCTGTGGAACACCGTGGTCGACCCCAACCAGCTCGAAAACGTGATCCTGAACCTGGCCATCAACGCGCGCGACGCGATGGCGGGCGAGGGCAAGCTGACCATCGAGATCGGCAACGCCATGCTGGACGATGCCTACGTCTCGTTCGAACCCGACATCAAGCCGGGCCAGTATGTGATGATCGCCGTGTCCGACACCGGCAGCGGCATGACGCGCGAAGTGATGGAGCGCGCCTGCGAACCGTTCTTCACGACCAAGCCGGAAGGCGTCGGCACCGGCCTGGGCCTGTCGATGGCCTACGGCTTCGTCAAGCAGACCGGCGGCCACTTCAAGATCTACAGCGAAGTCGGGCACGGGACCACGATCAAGCTGTACTTCCCGCGCAGCTTCGAGAGCGAGGCGACCGTGACGCGCCTGGCGGGCGGCAAGATCGAGGGCGGCAGCGAGACCGTGCTGGTGGTCGAGGACGATCCGGCGGTGCAGGCCACCGTGGTCGAGCTGCTGGGCAGCCTGGGCTACCGGGTGCTCAAGGCCGACAACGCCGCCGATGCGCTCGGCATCGTCAAGAGCGGGCTGCCGATCGACCTGTTGTTTACCGACGTGGTGATGCCGGGCACGCTGCGCAGCCCCGAGCTGGCGCGCCAGGCCAAGGCCTTGCAGCCCAAGCTGGCGGTGCTGTTCACCTCGGGCTATACGCAGAATGCGATCGTGCACGGCGGGCGCCTCGATCCTGGCGTCGAGCTGCTGTCCAAGCCCTACGGGCGCGAGCAGCTGGCGCGCAAGATTCGCCACCTGCTGGCCAACCGCAGCGTGCCGGCGGCGCCGGCCCCGGACGCCGAGCCCGAGGCGAACAAGGTGCGCATCCTGGTCGCCGAAGACAACCAGGACCTGCTCGAGATGGCCTGCCGCCTGTTCGAGGCGCTCGGCCAGGACGCGCACGGCGCGGCCAGCGTCGAGGATGCGCTGGCGGTGCTGGCGGCGCAGCCGGTCGATGTGCTGTTTACCGACATCGACCTGGCCGGCCAGTCCGGCGTCGACCTCGCGCGCCGCGCGCGCGCGCTGCACCCGCAGGTGGACGTGGTGTTCGCCTCGGGTTACGGCGCACCCCCGGCCGACGCGCTGCAGGGTGGCTTCCGGGTGGTGCCCAAGCCATACCGCCTGGAGGATTTGCGCGCCCTGCTGCAGCAGGTTGCTACAATGCGCGCATGAACTTCCTGAACGTACCCTACGCAGAAAAAGACGAAGCGCGCGCCCTCGGCGCCCGCTGGAACCCGGGCCGCAAGAAGTGGTATGTGCCGGCCGGCACCCCGCTCGAGCCCTTCGAGAAATGGCTGGACAAGGATAGCGGCGCCAAGGCCGGCCCGGCCAAGGGGGGATCCGCCGGGCGCAGCGACAGCGCGGCCGCCAAGCTGGTGGTCGGCGCCCACTACGTCGAGCTGGAGCACGCCTGCAATCCGTTCGAACCCTGCGCCGAGTGCGCGCAGGCGCTGGCCGGCAGCCGCTGGCTGGAGGCGCGCACGGCCCTGGCCGCCGTGATCCAGGGCCTGGCGCTCGCCAGGCGCTAGCGCCCGCCGCCCAACAGTCCCGCGCCCGCTGGGCTAGCGTCCGAGCACGTTCAGCACCGCCAGGCTCATCGCCTCGGCCGCCGTCTTGATCGACGGCTCCGGCACCGGCGCGTAGAACGGCGAGTGGTTGAACGGCAGCTGCGCGCCGCCCGGACGCACGCTGGCCGCCACCGCCTGCGGGTCGTACACGCCGGTGAAGAAGAACATCGACGGTATCCCCTGTTCGGCGTACAGCGAGAAATCCTCGCTGGCGGTCATGGCCGGCATGCGCTGGGCGTTGGCGGCGCCGAACGCGTCCTTGAACACCGCTTCGGTGCGGCGCACCAGCGCGTCGTCGTTGACGATGGCGTCGCCGTTGGCCTTGAGCGCGATCTCGGGCGCGGGCGCGCCGGCCATCGCCGCCGAGGCGTTGGCCACGCGCCGTACGCCGTCCAGCAGCTTGGCGCGCACCTCCGGGCTGTACGAGCGGATCGTCCCGCGCAGGCGTACGCTGTCCGGGATGATGTTGCCGACCGTGCCGCCCTGGATCGCCCCGATCGTCACCACCCCGAATTCCTTCGGGTCCTTCTCGCGGCTGACCACGGTCTGCACGTCGACGATGAAGCGCGCCGCGATCGCGATCGGGTCGAGCGCCTTGTCGGGCGCCGAACCGTGGCCGCCGCGGCCCTTGAACACGATCTCCAGCCCGTCCGAATTCGACGACACCGCGCCGCTGTTGAAGCCGATCGTGCCGTAGGCCAGCGGCCAGGAGTGCAGGGCGAAGGCGTAGTCCGGCTTCGGAAAGCGCGTGAACAGGCCGTCCTCGAGCATGGCGCGCGCGCCGCCGCCGACTTCCTCGGCCGGCTGGGCGATGAACATCAGCGTGCCGTGCCACTGCGATTTCATCTCGGCCAGCGTGCGCGCGGCGGCCAGCCAGGCCGTCATGTGCACGTCGTGGCCGCAGCTGTGGGTCACGAAGGTGTCGCCCGCTTCGCCCTGCGCGCGGGCGCGGCTGGCGTAGGGCAGCCCGGTCTTTTCCTCCATCGGCAGGCCGTCCAGCTCGGTGCGCACCAGCACGGTCGGGCCGGCGCCGTTGCGCAGCAGCGCGACCAGGCCGGTGCGCCCGACTTTTTCGGTCACCTCGAAGCCGAGCTTGCGCATCTCGGCCGCCAGCCGCGCGGCGCTGCGCGTTTCCTGGAAGGCGATCTCGGGATGCGCGTGCAGGTCCTTGTAGATGGGCTCGAGCCATGGGTACATCGCGTCGACGCGGGTCGACACCGCGCCCTTGAGCGGCACGCCAGGGCTTGCGGCCGGGGCGGAGGGCGACTGCGCGGCGGCCGGGGCGCAAGCGGGCGCCAGCAGCGCGAACGAGGCGGCCAGCGCCAAAGCGAGCGAGGAAGTGATTCGGGGCGGCACGGGGGTTCCTGGTGGGCGGGTGGACGATCCGGCAAGGCTAGCACAGCCGTATTGACGGCGCCAGCCCGGGCTCAGGCCAGCGTCACCCGGTCGCGTCCGGCATGCTTGGACGCGTACAGCGCGCGGTCGGCCGCCTTGAGCAAGTCTTCGGGGGTGGCGCCATGGTCCGGCCAGGCCGCGACGCCGAACGAGGCGGTCAAGCCGGGCAGGCGCGCGCTGCGCTGTTCCAGCGACAGCGCCGCGATGGCCGCACGGATCGCTTCGGCGCAGCGGGTCGCAGCCAGGGCGTCGCAATCGACCAGCAGCAGCGCCATTTCTTCGCCGCCGTAGCGGCAGGCCAGGTCGCTGCGCCGGATGCCGTCCTGCAGGCAGCGCGCGGCCGCTTGCAGCGCCAGGTCGCCGGCATCGTGCCCGTGCATGTCGTTCATGCGCTTGAAGTGGTCGAGGTCGACCATCACCAGCGCGAACGGCGCGCCCTTGCGCTCGGCGCGAAACACTTCGCGCTTGACCGCTTCGTCGAAGTAGCGCCGGTTGTACAGGCCGGTCAACTCGTCGACGCTCGATTGGCGCCGCAGCATCTCGCGCAGGTTGATGTTGCTGATCCCCAGCGCGAGCTGCTCGGCGACCGTCACCGCGACCGTCTGCTCGATCTCCGCCGCGCCGCGCGGGCGCCGCACGACCAGCAGGCCGATCACCTCGCCCTGCGAGACCATCGGCACGCACAACTGCTCGAGGCCGGCGTCGCCTGCCGCGGCGGGCCCCGCATGTCTCCCATGGGGACAGCGCAGGCTGTCCGCGCCGCGCGCGAGGTGCGGGCCGCCGAACCGCAGGCCCCAGCATTCGCCGGGGTTGATCAGCTCGTCGTGGGCCGCGCCGGCGTCCGCGGCCTCGCCCCACAGCGCGGCCAGCTGCAGGAAGTCGCGCGAACTGCGGTACAGGTAGACGGCGCCGGCGCTGCCGGGTAGCAGGCGCGCCAGGAACACCGGCAGGATCGCCGGCAGCTCGGCGTTGGCGGTCAGGCTGTCGAGCGCCTGCAGCATCTGCGCCGTCACTTCGAGGCGCTGGTTGCGCACGCGCGCCTGCGCGGCCGCCTCGGCGCGCTCGCGCAGGTGGCGCGCGGCCACGAACAGCGCCAGGAACACCACCGCGCCGCTGACCAGGCTGGCGATGATGCCCAGCACGCTGTTGTCGGCCAGTGTCGCGTGGGTACGCTGGCGCAGCGCCGCGCGGCGCGCGGCCAGCGCGGCGACCCGCTGCCCGATCAGCGCGCGCAGGCTGTCCATGTCGTGCTTGCCGCGCAGGTCGGCGACGGCGCGTCCGGCGGCCTCGAATCCGTGCGCGCGGCGCAGTGCGATGGTGTCGGCCATCTCGGCCATCTTGCGCGCGGTCAGGGCGGCGATGCGCTCCAGCGCCGCACCTTCGTCGCCGCCGGTCGGGCCGGCGCGCAGGGTGCGAAGCTTGGCCGCCACCGTGGCCAGGCCGGCGTCGTAGTCGGCCAGGAAGGCCGGGTCGCCGGTGACGATGAAGCCGCGCTGCCCGGTTTCCGCGTCGATCAGGGCGCCGAGCAGCTCCTCGTAGGTGCGCTCGCGCGCCGCCACCTGGGACAGCGCCGCCATCGTCGCATCGGCCTCGCGGCTGCTCAGGTAGGGCAGCGCGGCAAGGACCGCGACGATGGCCAGGATCAGGGCGCCGAGCCACTTCAGGTGACGGTCAATACGTTCGGTCATCGGGAGGCAGACTGGGCGGGAAGAAGACCGCGCATTCTCCCTCAACGATATTATGAAATCAATTGAAGATGATGAAATTGATGAGCTCGCCGGCCCCTACGATCTTGTCAACAAGATTTTGAACAAAATTTGTCGGAAGCGCGCAACGATTGCAACAAAGGTTACGCGCTTGCACGAACTCAGCGGGCTGCGGCGGCGCGTCCGCGCAGCCCATCCAGCCACCCGACCACCAGGCTGGACAAGGCGATGCGCCGGTCGGAAAACGCGTGGTCGCTGGCCAGGGTCTGGGCGCGCAGCAGCTTGCCGCCGCGCGCGCGCACCGCGTCCGCCAGCGGCGCCACCTGGCGCGCGTTGCCGCGCTCGGCGCCGACCAGCAGCAGCGGCTTGGCGGCCAGGGCCGGGGCGTCGTCGACCAGGTCCCAGTCGCGCGCGTGGCGTTCGGCCTCGCCCGTGAGCGCGGCGGCGTCGGTGCCGGCCAGCGCATTGCCGAAGTCCTCGCCCATCGCGGCGATGGCGTCCTGGCGCTGTTCCGGATGGGCCACCAGGTTCTTGGCCGAGGCGCCGACGTTCCACGGATCGAGCAGGATCGCGCCGAGAACGTCGTCGTGGCGGGCCGCGTAGCGCGCCGCGAAGAAGCCGCCCATGCTGTGGCCGGCGATGACGATGCGCGCCGGGTCGATCAGGTAGGTGCGCTGGACCTCCGGCTGCCCTAGGTAAGCCATCGCGGCATCGACGTCCTGGCCGGCATTGGCCAGGCTGAAGCGCCCGGGCGAGCCCCAGCTGCCGCGGTAGTGCAGGGTCAGCACGTTCCAGCCGGCGCGGCGCGCGGCCTGGGCCAGGTCGAGGTTCTGCTCGTTGCCGGGCAGGCCGTGCAGCAGCAGCATGGTTGGCTTCGGGCCGGCGCCGGCGGCCAGCATGAACAGCGCGTTCATGCCGTCGCCGTGGCTCATCACCAGCACCTCGCGGTTGGCGGCCGGGTGGGCCGGGTCCGGCGCCGGGTCGGCGATCACGGCGCGCGGGGTCGTGGCCGGCGCGGCGTGGGCCAGGCCGGCGGCGAGGCACAGGCCGAGCGAAAAGAGGAAGCGTGTGCGCATGGGTTCTCCTGTGTCGTTGGCGGTATCAATGCGACGGCAGCGCCAGCACCTGCAGCCCGGACGGCGTCGCCGCGGCGTGATACACGCGCTGGGTCGCGGCCTTGAAATCTTCCGGCTTGGCGGTCGGGATGTGGGTGAAGGTCTGCGGGTTCAGGTCGACCAGCGGGAACCACGAACTCTGCACCTGGACCATGATGCGGTGGCCGCGGCGGAAGGTGTGGTTGACCTGGCCGAGGTAGTAGTCGACCTGCTCGACCTTGCCGGGGGTGAAGGCCTCGGGCTGCTCGAAGCCGTGGCGGAACTTGCCGCGCATCGGATTGCCGCGCACCAGCATCTGGTAGCCGGCCATGGTCGACGCGGGCGTGGCGACGTCGCTGCCGCGCGCGGGCCGCTCGCCGCCCGGGTAGGCTGGCGGATACACGTCGATCAGCTTGACCACCCAGTCGGCGTCGGTGCCGCTGGTGGAGACGAACAGCTTCGGATTGACCGGGCCCGCGAGGGTCACGTCCTCTTCCAGCACCGGGGTCTGGTAGACCAGCACGTCCGGGCGCGTGGCGGCGAAGCGCTGGTCCGAGACCATGTACTCCTGCGGCACGTCGGTGGTCGGGTAGGCGACGTAGGGCACCGGCTTGTGCGGGTCGGCGACGTATTCGTCGTAGCCGGCGCCGCTCGCGTTCGCCGCCGGCTGCTGCCAGCCCAGCGTCCCGTGCGCGCCGAAGTACAGCGTGCGCGGCTTGGCCTGCACCGGCGGCCAGGTGCCGTACTGGCGCCAGACGTTGGAGCCGGTCTCGAACACCGTCACCTCGGCCAATTTGTCGGCGGGCTTGACGCCCTTCAGGTGCTCCTCGAAGAAGGGGAACTGGATGTGGCTGCGGAAGTAGGCGCCGGTGGCGCTGTCGAACGAGACGTCGCCCAGCTTCCTGCCGTCGTAGCGCGCCCAGCCGCCGTGCACCCATGGACCGATCACCAGGCCGTTGTAGTTGCCCTTGTTGTAGCGCTTGACCGCATCGTAGGTCGTGAACGGACCTTGCGGGTCTTCCGCATCGAACCAGCCGCCGACGCTCAGCACCGCCGCCTTGACGCCTTTCAGGTGCGGGGCGATCGCGCGGATCTTCCAGAATTCGTCGTAGGTGTCGTGCTCGATGGTCGGCGCCAGCAGCGCGCGCTGCTGCGGCGTGAGCGTGGCCAGGATGTTCGACATGGTCAGCTTCTCGAGGAAGAAGTCGTAGGCGTTGGCGGCGCCGTAGTCGAACTCGCCCCAGGTCTTGGGCAGCGGCGTCGGGTTCTGCTGCTCGGTGAACGAGGCGTAGAAGCCGAAGTTCGCCGCCAGCATGAAGGCGCCGCCATGGTAGGAGTCGTCGCCCATATATAGATCGGTCACCGGCGCCTGGGGCGAGGCCGCCTTGATCGACGGGTGCGAGTCGATGATGCTGGCCGAGGTGTAGAAGCCCGGGTAGCTGATGCCGTAGATGCCGGCCTTGCCGTTGTTGTTGGGGACGTGCTTGAGCAGCCACTCCATGGTGTCGTACATGTCGGCGCTTTCCTGGCCTTCGCCGGCGCCGCGCTGCGGGTTCACGTGCGGCGTCATCTCGACCCATTTGCCCTCGGACATGTAGCGCCCGCGCACGTCCTGCTTCACGAAGATGTAGCCGGCGTCCTCGAATTCCTTCGACGGCCCGATCTGCGCCGGGAACCAGTCCTCGCCGTAGTGCAGCTCGCCCTCGGCCTGCACGCCGGCGCTGTAGGGCGTGCGGTTGACCAGGAAGGGATAGGTCTTCGAAGCGTCCTTCGGTACGTACACCACGGTGAACAGGCGGGTGCCGTCGCGCATCGGGATGCGGTACTCGTACTTGGTGTAGCGCGCGCGCAGGTCCGGCTTGGCGTCGGCATGCGGCTCGGCGTTTGAAGCGGCGCTTGCGGCGGCGCCGTTGGCGTCGGCGGCGAACGCGGCCGGTTGGGCACAGGCCAGGGCGACGAGCGCGGCCATCAGGGACAGGGCGGGACGAATCATCGGGACAATCCTTCGAAGCGGCAAAACTGCCAGTATAAATCCGACAGGAAAGGATTTGCCATTTGTTCATTACAAAATGGAAGGCTTGGCGCGCGTCGAGCGCTCTGTGTCCTGGCGAACAGACCCGGTTGCTCGTGGCCGCCACCATTGACAGATCAACACGGAGCCCTCATGGACCACGACCCTCGACCGCCGCACCATCCCCGCCGTCATGGCGCGCATCGCCTGCGCTGGGTGGTGCTGGGCGCGCTGATCCTGCTGGCGCTGGCCGGCTGCGCGATCATGTGGCGTCCCGCCCTCGAACCCCAGCCGGCGCCCCAGGGCCGGGCCGCGGCGCAGGCCTTCGACGCCGCCACCGTCGAGCATGGCCGCCAGCTCGCGGCGCTGGGCAGCTGCGCCGCCTGCCACACGGTCGATCCCTCGCGTCCTTACGCCGGCGGCCTGGCGCTGGCGACGCCGTTCGGCACCGTCTACAGCACCAACATCACGCCGGACGCGCGCACCGGCATCGGCGCCTGGAGCGAACAGGCCTTCGCGCGCGCGCTGCGCGAGGGCGTCTCGCGCGACGGCCACCTGCTGTATCCGGCCTTCCCCTACGATTACTACACCCACATGAAGCAGGAAGACGTGCACGCGCTGTACGCCTACCTGATGACCCGGCCCGCACTCGATGCGCCGGCGCACGGCAACAGCCTGAACTTCCCGTTCGGCTTCCGGCCGCTGGTGGCGTTCTGGAACGTGCTGTACCTGAAGAAGGACGACGCCTGGGCGCCCGACGTGCACCAGAGCGCCGAATGGAACCGCGGCGCCTACCTGGCCGACGCGGTGGCCCACTGCGGCGCCTGCCACACCCCGCGCACCAAGCTGGGCGGCACCGACACCAAGCGCTACCTGGATGGCGGCGAGGCCGAGGGCTGGTATGTGCCGGCGCTGAACCAGCATTCGCCGTCGCCGCTGCCGTGGACGGCCGAGCAGCTGGCAAGCTATCTGCGCACCGGCATCGCGCTTGATCACGCCGCGGCCGGTGGCCCGATGCAGTCGGTGGTCGAGAACCTGCGCTTTGCCGACCAGCGCGACGTGACGGCGCTGGCGACCTGGGTCCACTCATACATGGAAAAGGCGCCGCACGATGCGCCGCGCGCCCGCACCGCCGGCAACCTGCCGGCCCCGGACGCGATCGAAGCCGACGCGCGCATGCGCGAGGGCCATGCGGTGTATGAAAACGCCTGCGCGCGCTGCCATGCGCTGGGCCGCTCGGAAAGCTCGGGCGCCGCGCTGCCGCTGCAAAAGGCGGTGGCGCTGTACGACCCCGACCCGCGCAGCCTGATCCACATCGTCCACGACGGCATCCAGCCGCCGAACGGCGAACCGGCGCGCTGGATGCCGGCATTCGGCGCGATCCTGACCGACCAGCAGACCGCCGCGCTGGCCGCCTACCTGCGCCGCTACGGCGCCGGCAAGGACCCGTGGGACCATATCGAGGACAGTGTCCGGAAAGCCAAGCAGCCATGACCACATTCAATTTGCGCGTGAACGGCAAGCCGCACGCGGTCGACACCGATCCCGACACCCCGTTGCTGTACGTGCTGCGTAACGACCTGCAGATGAACGGCGCCAAGTTCGGCTGCGGGCTGGGCCAATGCGGCGCCTGCACCGTGATGCTCGACGATGCCGCAGTGATGTCCTGCCTGGTGCCGGTGTCGCTGGTCGGTACGCGCGCCGTGCGCACCGTCGAAGGCCTCGGCACGGCGGATGCGCCGGGTGTGCTGCAGCGCGCCTTCATCGAAGAACAGGCGGCGCAATGCGGCTACTGCATCGCCGGCATGATCATGCGCGCCACCGAGCTGGTCGAGCACACCGCCGCGCCCACCGACGACCAGATCCGCGAGCACATGATGCCCAACCTGTGCCGCTGCGGCACCCATATGCGCATCCTGCGCGCGGTGCGGCGCGCGGCCGACGCGATGCATGCCGGGCCGGGAGCGAAAGCATGACGGGCCAGCCTAGCAATCCGAAACGCCGGCGCCTGCTGGGCGCAGCCGGCTCGCTGACGGTGCTGTTCGCGCTCGGTCCGGTGTGGCCGCAGCAGGGCGGGCAATCGAGCCAGGGCAATGGCAGCGAGAGCGGCATCGACGGTGCGGCCGCGGGCGGCGACAAGAGCGGCAAGCTGCCCGGCAGCCTGGACAAGGAACCCTGGCTGGACGCCTGGATCCGCATCGACGCCGACAACCGGATCACGATCTTCACCGGCAAGGCCGAGCTGGGGCAGGGCATCAAGACCGCGCTGCTGCAGGTCGCGGCCGAAGAGCTGCAGGTGACGCCGGGCCGGCTCACGCTGGTGACGGCGGACACCGCGCGCACGCCGGACGAGGGCTACACCGCCGGCAGCCACTCGATGCAGGACAGCGGCACCGCGCTGCGCTACGCCGCGGCCCAGGTGCGCACGGTGCTGCTCGGCCTGGCCGCGCAGCGTTTCACGGTCGACCAGGGCAACCTGAAGCTCGACCAGGGCGTCGTCATCACGCCGGACGGCCGCCGGGCCAGCTACGGCGAGCTGCTGGTCGGCCACGACCTGCACCTGCGCGCCGACGGCAAGGCGCTGCCGCGCGACCCGGCCACCCACACGATCGCCGGCAAGAACCTGGCGCGCGTCGACATTCCCGCCAAGGTCAGCGGCGGCCCGGCCTATGTGCAGGACCTGCGCCTGCCGACCATGGTGCACGGCCGCGTGGTGCGTCCGCCCACGCCGGGCGCCCAGCTGCAGGGCGTCGATACGGCGGCGGTGCAGGCGCTGCCGGGCGTGCTCAAGGTGGTGGTCGACGGCCGCTTCCTGGCCGTGATCGCCGACGGCGAATACCGCGCGATCAAGGCGGCGACGGTGCTGGCGCGCGCGGCGCGCTGGAACACGCCTTCGACCCTGCGCGCGGATGGCGACGCGGCGGCGCTGGTGCGTACGCTGCCGTCGCAGGACTCGACCATCTACGACGGCGCCGGCGCCAACGCCGCCATCGCCAAGACGCTGCGCGCGTCGTACAGCCGCCCGCTCCAGCTGCACGGCTCGATCGGCCCCTCGTGCGCGGTGGCGCAGCTGATGGACGGCCAGTACACGGTCTGGACCCACAGCCAGGGCGTGTACCCGTTGCGTGACGCGCTGGCCGAACTGCTGGGCGCCGGCAAGGACACGATCCACTGTATCCACACCGAGGGTTCCGGCTGCTACGGCCACAACGCCGCCGACGACGTCGCCGCCGACGCCGCGCTGCTGGCGCGCGCCTACCCGGGCCGCCCGGTGCGCGTGCAGTGGATGCGCGAGGACGAACATGGCTGGGAACCGTTCGGCTCGCCGATGGTGACCAGCGTGCAGGCCAGCCTGGACGCCGGCGGCAAGATCGTCGACTGGCAGTACCACGTCTGGAGTCCGCCGCACAACACGCGCCCCGGCAAGGCCGGCAACCTGCTCGCCGCCAACCACCTGGCCAAGCCCTTCATGCCGCCGCCGGCGAAACCGGCGCCGCAACCGGAAGGCGCGGGCGACCGCAACGGCATCCCGTACTACATCCTGCAAGGGCCGATCAAGAGCGGCCACATCGTCAGCCACTTCCAGCCCGACGCGCCGCTGCGCACCTCGGCGCTGCGCTCGCTCGGAGCCTACGGCAACGTGTTCTCGATCGAGAGCTTCATGGACGAGCTGGCGCACTCGGGCGGCCTCGATCCGGTCGCGTTCCGCCTGGCGCACCTGCAGGATGCGCGCGCGCTCGACGTGGTGCGCGAGGCCAGGGACCGCTTCGGCTGGGACCAGTGGCAGCGTCCCACCGGCCCCGGTTTGCCGCGCGGACGCGGCTTCGCCTTTGCCCGCTACAAGAACCTGGCGGCGTATTGCGCGATGGCGGTCGAGGTGGAGCTGACGCGGGAAACGGGCCTGGTGCGCATCGTGCGCGCGACCGTCGCGGTCGATTGCGGCGAGATCGTCAACCCGGACGGCGTGCGCAACCAGATCGAGGGCGGCGTGATCCAGTCGTCCAGCTGGACGCTGCTGGAAAAGGTGCGCTTCGACGACAAGCAGATCCTCAGCCGCGACTGGGCCGGCTACCCGATCCTGCGCTTCAACCAGGTGCCGCGCACGCTCGAGGTGCACCTGATCGACCGCCCGGGCCAGCCCTTCCTCGGCACCGGCGAAGCCTCGCAGGGACCGACGGCGGCGGCGATCGCCAATGCGGTTTACGATGCCTGCGGCTTGCGCTTGCGTGACCTGCCGCTGGATCGGGCGCGCATCCGGGACGGTCGCTAGCCTTTCCCGGCCGTGGCGGCGACTTTCTTGAGCAGATAGGCGCCTTGCCCCAGCCCGAACAAGGACAGCAGGGTGGTGTCGACGTCGGGCAGCGTCATCCGGTCCGACACCGTGAACTGCGCCAGGAAGGGAAAGGCCGCCACCACGTAAAGCACGATGGCAAGCAAGGTGATGAACAGGGCCTGGCTGTTGCCGAGATCGACACAGCCTTCGTCATCCTGGACCATGTCGCGAAAACGCGGCCGGCTGTCGTTATCGACTTTCAGGCCGACGACCTTGCGCGCGGCCGCCAGGGTGGGCGCCGTGGCGGTGTCGCGTGGCGCCACCGCATTCGCTTTCGCATCTTCGACCTTGCTCACCGTGATGGCTTTGGCCGCGCCGAAGGTCAATGCGCTCAGGCCGGACAGGATCACCAGGTTCTGGGGAATTTCGATCCTGCCGATATGGTCCACCCATCCGCAGGACAAGAGCACGAGGATGCTGGCGATATACACCATGAACAGCACGAAGAACCAGGCCGCCATCTGGAATTTCGACATGCTGTAGCGCTTGTCGGCGCCGATGACCAGGGCTTGCACACGGCCCTTGGTGGCGAGCAGGCCGAACGCCAGCAGGATGACGGCCGCCGTAACGAGATACAGCCCGGCGGCGACGTAGCCGCGCTGGCTCTGGACCGCGATCACGGCGGTGACGAGGCCCGGTGAGGCGGTATCGTCGACCTTCAGCGTCAACGCGTCGCCCGGCGCCGCCTTGCCCAGCATGGCGAGGACCGCGCCGTCGGCCGGCCTGAGTAGCGTATCGGCGTCCGATCCGAAGGGGCGCACCGTGAAGGATCGACCGCTTTGGGCGCCGACCAGGGTGCCGTTCAGCGTCGTTGCCGTGTTCGAGCCCGGCGCGGATTGTGCCGGCGCGGCGGTCGCGGTCAGTACGGTCAAAACGAGAAACAATGTGAACAGGCTTCGCATGGCGCATCCCCGTGCAAGTGAGCAGTTTCCGATCAGTTTACGATCGCGCCGCGTCGGCTATCGTGATGCCGGCCAGTGCATTGCAGGCACATTACCCGCGGTTGACCTGGCTGTCGATACCATCCTTGATAGTCGTTCAAAATGGTCTTTACGCTGAATCGATTCAGGTGCAATATTCACCTGAATCCGGAGCCGTATCGGCGAGCTTGGACAAGGTGGAGAGCACATGACCATTTACGCGGTCGTCATCGATGACGATCTGGAATTTGCGCGTGCGATTCGACTGGTCAGCAGCGGGCCGGATGCCGGTTCCGTGGAAGGAACGCAGAGCTACGACCCCTACGGCGCATATTCCAAGCTCTACAAGTCGAGTTTCGATATCACCCAGCTCGATCCGATCCTGCTGGTCTCGACCATCAATGGCCAACCGGTGCCGGCCCACGTGTGCCGGATCGACGCGCTTGCGGAGCGATCATGAAAGCCGGCGTGTTGCCCATCGTGGTGTTGATTGGCGTGTTGTCGAGCGCCGGCTGTTCGCCGACCGTCGAATACGGACGCCGTTCGGCCAACGAGCCGGCATTCGCTGGCCCGTACCGAACTCCGATCGTGCACGTCAGTTCGACAGCACAGGGTTCGAAGACCGGTGGCGCCGCGTCCTCCGCGCTGGACGGTGCGCTTGCCAGGGCCGGGCTGCGCCTCGAACTCCAGAATCCAGGGGAAGACGCGATCAGGGCATTGAAGAAAGCGCTCGGCGCCGAGCCCGACAAGTTCGCCAGCGACAGGACGGTGGCAAAGCGCACGATCGTCCTGACGGTCGCACCGGGCGATTATCGGCCCGCCGACCGCTTCGTCAACTTCCGGCTGCGGGTCGAGCCCTTGAACTTCGAGTTCTCGGGTTACACGGGCACGGAAACGGAATATAGCGCTATCGATATCGAGAATTTTTCCCTGACCAAGGTAAATACGGTCGGACTCGACATCGACGGCGGGGGCAGCGCAAGCACGACCGGCAAGGCGAGTGCCGGTCGCCAGACGACATTGGCGGAGAGCGGTCTCGTAACGTCGCGCTTCGAGAACGTCACGACCAATCTTGACGACGCCACCCTCGATATTTACCGCGAAGCGGAGAGAGGGATCGATTTGTCCGGCAATACCTTGATCAATATTGGCGTTACCGCGCGGGCCGAAAATGCCGCCAATGATCTCGATACGGACATGGTCGCCACCAGCGTCGAGATCAGCAAGGGCGGGAACACGCTGGCGCCCGAAGCTGCGTCCCTCACGATCGACAACCTGTCGTATTTGAAGCCGAAAGATTTGAAGGCGAACTTGAGCTTCGAGTATGTGATCCGGCGCGTGCTCACCAAATCCAATGAATACGCCGAGTATAACCAGACTGTCGCCTACGAACACGGGGTGTGCAGGAGGCAAAACGCGGTCGTCGTCGCGGCGCGCGACCTGGCCGTGCCGCGCTGGGGCATCTTTGCGATCGAGAACAACCAGCCGGGCTTCGCCGTCGATCTGGACAGCGAATTTGGCAACCGCGCGCTTGCCTTCGTGGATTACGCAGACGCCGTACGCTTTTCGGTCTGGATGATGACGCAAAAAGCGAGCCGGGTCGGGTCGAGCCGGCTGTCGCTGCCGCGAGAATCCGGCATGAAGCTCGACAAGGGGGCTTACCCGCGCCTGGCGGTTCGGCCGTCGAGCGAAATCACGGCGGCCAACCGTGAAAAGTCACTGCCGCCTGATGGATGGGACTGCTCTTCGACCGCGCCGATCGCACCCGCGTCGGGCGGCCGCCCCGAGCCTGGCGCGTCGGGCAGCTGACCCGCTCGCGCGCTCGCCGGGCATGGCTCAGGGCGCGCCCGGCGCCGCCCCGGCGCCTGCGTCTTCCCACCCCAGCCCCAGCGCCTTTTGCAGCCCGATGAAGCCGCTGGTCAGCGCCGCCTGCGCCTGCGCCAGGTTCTGCTCGGCCGCGATCTGCTGGCGCTCGGTGTCGAGCACGTCGATCAGCGTGGCGGTGCCGGCCTGCTGGCGTGCCTGCATCAGGTAGGTCGCCTTGTCGGCCAGCGCCTTGGCGCGCGCGGCGGTGGCGACCGTGACGCGTCCCTGGCGGAAGCGCGCCAGTGAATCCTCGGCGTCGCGCAGCGCCTGCAGCACGGCTTGGCGGTACTGGGCGTCGGCTTCGTCGCGCGCGCCTTCGGCTTGCTCGACGCGCGCGGCGTTGCGGCCGAAGTCGAGCACGTTCCAGCTCAGCTGCGGCGCGCCGATCGCCGAGAAGTTGTCCAGGTGGGTCAGGTCGGACGGCCGGGTGCCGCCGATACCGATCACGCCCAGCAGCGTCAAGCGCGGGAACTTGGCCGCCTCGGCCTGGCCGATGCGCGCGTTGCTGGCGGCCAGCTGACGCTCGGCGGCGCGGATGTCGGGGCGGCGGCGCAGCAACGCTGCCGGGTCGCCGGTGGCGACCTGGTTGGGCGGCAGCGGGACGGCGCCGGCGTCGCTCGATCCGGCCTGCGGCTTCCGATCGAGTTCGGCGTCGAGCGCGCCCGGCGCCAGGCCGATCAGCGTGGCCAGCTCGTCGCGGTAGATGTCGACTTGCGCCAGCAGCGGCTCGCGGTCGGCGCGCGTCGATTCGAGCTGCGCCTGGATGCGGGTCAGGTCGAGCTGCGACGCGGTGCCGCGCTCGGCCCGCGCCGCGGTCAGGTCGACCATGCGCTGCTGGCGAATAACCGCACCCTCCGACAGCGCCAGGCGCTGCTGCGCGCTTCGCAGGTTGGTGTAGGCCAGCGCCACCTCGGCGGCCAGGCTGACCTGGGCGTCGGCGATGCCGGCTTCGGCCGCTTGCGCCGAGGCGCGCGCCGCTTCCACCGCGCGCCGGGTGCCGCCGAACAGGTCGATCTCCCAGGTGGCGTCGAAGCCGACGTTGTACAGGTTCAGCGAAGACGGCAACTGCAAGCCGCCGCCCGCGCCGCCGGCGCCCCCGGCTGCGGCGCCGGCTTCACCGGACTGGGCGCCGGACGCTTGCGACGACGATCCGCCCGACAAGGGACTGTTCTTGGGGAAGCGGACATGCGCCGCGGTCGCGTTGGCGCTGCCGTTGGGCAGGTTGTTGGCGCTTTCCTCGCGCAGCGCCGCGCGCGCCTGGCGCAGGCGCGCGCGCGCGCGGTCCAGGCTCGGGTTGGCGTGCAGCGCGCGCTGTTCCAGGCTGTCCAGCTCGGGGTCGTTCAGCGCGCTCCACCAGTTGGACGGAGTCTGGGAGACGGTCTGGCCGGGCAGGGCGGCGTCGCCGGCGCGGGCAAAAGCGCCGCCCTGCGACTGCGGCGCGGCGGGCGCGCCGGCGTAGTTCTTGCCGACCGTGGTGCAGCCGGCAAGGGCGGCGGCCACGAGCGCGCACAGCAGGAGGGGTCGGGTGTTGGGTCGTGTCATGTTGGTTTCCTCAGCCGCCGGCGGCCGGCTTGGTGTTCGTGTCCAGCGGGCGCAGGAACAGCACCAGCGGGAGCGCGCAGCCGATGCTGACCGCGAGCAGCCAGAACAGGTCGTTGTAGGTCATGGTCAGCGCTTCCTTCTGCAGGGTGCCGGACAGCGCTCGCAGCGCCTGCGCCATGCCGCCCAGCGCCTGTGCCTGGCCGCCCAGGTAGGCCTGTACGCCTTCGCTGTTGGCGTGCAGCGTTTCTTCCAGGCGGCGGCTGTGGAACCACAGGCGCTGGTCCTGCACCACCGAGATCGCGGCCAGCGCCAGCGAGCCGCCCAGATTGCGTGCCGCGTTGAACAGGCCGGCGGCGTCGCTTGCATGGTCCGGGCCGACCGACTGGATCGCGGCCTGGTTCAGGAAGATCATCGCGAACACCGTGCCGACCCCGCGCATCAATTGCGAGACCACGAAGTCGCCGCCGGACGACTGCGAGCTCATGGAACTTTCCATCCACGCCGAGACGGCCAGCATCGCCAGGCCGAAGCCGACCGCCAGGCGGATGTCGACCACCCGGATCAGGATCGGCACCAGCGCCATGATCATCAGCGCCGGGATGCCCGAGAGCGAGACGATGATGCCGGATTGCAGCGCGTTGTAGTCGTCGATCGCGACCAGGTATTGCGGGATCGTGTACGAGGTGCCGTAGATGACCATGCCCACCACCATGCCCATCACCACCACGCTGCCGAACTGGCGGTCGATCAGCAATCGCAGCCGGATCACCGGCCGCTTGGCGGTGAGCTGGCCGGTCATCATCAGGAAGAAACCGATCAGCGAGACCACGCTCAGCGTCGTGATCATCGGCGAGGCGAACCACTGGTCGCGCTGGCCTTCTTCCAGCACCACGGTCAAACCGCCCAGGAAGGCCGCCAGGCCGACGATGCCGAACCAGTCGGCTTCCGCCAGCTGGTCGATGTGCGATTCCTCGTGCTTCAGGCCGATCAGGATCAGCGTGATCAGGCCGGCGCAGATCGGCACGTTGATGAAGAAGGCATAGTGCCAGCTTAAATGCTCGGTGAGCCAGCCGCCGATCAGCGGGCCGATCACCGGCCCCAGGATCGCGGTGGCGCCGAACATCGCGGTGCCGATCGGCTGCTGGCTGCGCGGCAGGCGCGTGGCGATGATGGTCTGCGCGGTCGGGATCAGCGCGCCGCCGGTGATGCCCTGGCCGAGGCGGCCGACGATCATGATGGCGAGCGTGGTCGACAGGCCGCACAGCACCGAGAACGCGGTGAACAGCGCAGCCACGGCCAGCAGGAAGGTGCGCAGCCCGAACACGCGCTCGAGCCAGCCGGACAGCGGGATCATGATGATCTCGGCGACCAGGTAGCCGGTCGAGATCCAGGTGCCTTCCGTGCCGGAAGCGCCGATCTCGCCCTGGATGGTGGGCAGCGAAGAGTTGACGATCGAGATGTCGAGCGTGGCCATCAGCGCGCCCAGCGTGCCGGCGGCGACCGCCAGCCAGGCGGTCATGTCGGCGCGCTCGCCGCCGCCCCCTTTTGCCTGGGATGCCGCGCCGGCCATCACTGGCCTCCCTGGGCTTGCCGGCGGGCGCGCTGCTGCTCGATCTGCTGGCGCTGCTGGGCATCCGGCTGGCGGTTTTCCTGGTCCTTCTGCTGCTGCTCGCCGCCCTTCTTGATCTGCTTGGACTCGTCCTTCTGGCGGTCCTTCAGGTCGTCGACGGCGTCCTTGGCGGCCTTGGTCTCGACCTCGACCTTGACCGACAGGCCCGGCACCAGGATCGCGCGCACGTCCGGATCGGCTTCCAGGGCGATGCGCACCGGCACGCGCTGGACGATCTTGGTGAAGTTGCCGGTCGCGTTCTGCGGCGGCAGCAGCGAGAACTGGGCGCCGGTGCCGGGCGCCACGCTCTGGACGTGGCCGCGCAGCTTCGCGCCGGGCAGGGCGTCGACCTTGATCTGGGCCGGCTGGCCGACCCGCATCAGGCCGATCTGGGTTTCCTTGAAGTTGGCTTCGATGTACAGGCGGCCGACCGGCACCAGCGTCATCAGCCGCGCGCCCGGCTGCACGAACTGGCCGACGCGCACGGTGGAGTCGCCGATGCGTCCGGCGATGCTGGCGGTGAGCGTGGTCGACTGCAGGTTGACTTCGGCCGCCTTCAGCTGCGCGGCGGCGGTGCCGCCCTGGGCTTCGGCCTGGCGCACCTGGGCGTGCAAGGTGTTGATGCGTTTCTCGGCGCTGGCCAGCGCGGCGCGCGCGGTCTTGACCTGATCCGCGCTCTGCTTGGCCTGGTTGCGCCGGGTCGCCAGCTGCTCGGCGGTTTCGGCGCCGATCGCCACCAGCGGCGCGTAGCGCTGCGCCTCGCCGGCGGCGTAGCTGGCGTTGGCCTGGGCCGCGGCCAGCTGGGCGCGCGCCTCGGCCACCGCCGACTCCTGCTCGGCGATCTGGGCGCGCACCGTGTCGGCGTTGGCCTTGGCGATCGCGATCTGGGCCTCGAACTGCTCGGTCTGGGCGCGGTAGTCGCGCGGATCGATGCGCACCAGCGGCTGGCCCTGCTGCACGTCCTGGTTCTCGCTGACCAGCACTTCCTCGACGTAACCGCCGACCTTGGGTGCGATCGTGACGGCATCGGCCTGGATATAGGCGTCGTCGGTCGATTCGTGGTACTTGCCCACCAACTCATGCCAGATGAAGAAGGCCAGGCCGATCAGCGCCAGCACGGCGGCGACCGCGATCAGGATGATGCGCACCTTGCGCTTCTTCTCGGGCGAGGGACCATCGTCCTTCTTGTCGTCGTCCTTCTTGTCGTCGTCCTTCTTGCCGTCCTGGCCCTTCTGGTCGGCGTCCTTGTCCTTGTCCTTGTCCTTGTCTTTGGCGGCAGGCTTCTTGTCCTGGTCCTGGTCTTGTTGTTCGCTTGACGGGTCGCTCATCGCTAGCTTTCCTGGTCGTGTCGTTGGATGGTGGAAGGGGTGCGGCGGCGCGCATCGGCGGCCGCCATGGCATGGGCATAATCGGCCAGCCGGCCGACCCAGGACTCGAGCGCGTCGGGCGCGTCGAACAGGGCGGGGCAGGCGGCTTTGACGCGGTCGCGCCCGAAGTAGGGGTAGGCGACCAGTGCGAAAATCGAGAAGGCGAGCGCTTCGAGCTCGGGGTCGGGCTGGACCCCGGCGTGACGCGCCAGCAGCGCGACCAGGCGCCGGTGCAGCTCGGCCTTGCTGGCGCGTTCGTGGTCCAGCATGCCGGTCGGCTCGACTGCTTCGCGAAAGCGCAGGCGCACGCTCAGCAGGCTGGCTTCGCCCTGGCTGAGGGGCTGCAGGCAATGGCGCAGGTAGCGCGCCAGGGCCGCGCGCAGGTCCGGGCCGGGCGCGTCGAAGGCAGGGGCGGCATCTTCACCCTGCATCGGCTCGTACAGGGCGGCGCGGTACAGCCCGGCCTTGTCGCCGAAGTAGTAGGCGATGGCCGCGATATTGACGCCGGCATCGTGGGCGATGTCGCGCACCGGCGTGCTGGCGTAGCCGCGCGCCACGAACAGGCGCAGCGCCCCGAGCAGGATACGCTCGCGCGCCTGCACGCCATGCGCGCGCAGCTTGCGCGGATGGGACGGATGCTCCAGGTCGAGCGCTGACGCGGTCGGCGAATGATTCCCAGCGGCCATTTACTTAAACGACTGTTTAAAATGAAAACAATCGTACACATCTCGCCGCAGCGCTGATTTTTTCAATCGTGCGTGCGCAGCCGCACGGACGACCTGATGAGCGTGCCTCAGATGTGCTCGGCCGTGGGCCTTGCGCGTGCTGCTAGTCGAGCACCAGCACCCTGGCCTGCGGGTCGAGCCGCTGGACCAGCCGCAGCACGGCGTCGACCGTCACCGTGTCGATGTGGCCGGCCATGCGCCGCGCGAACGGGTGGTCGTCGAAGGCGACGTTGGCGCGGAACATGCGCGCGCCCAGGCGCTCCAGCGCACCGACCTCGACCGTGCGCGGGCGGTAGCCGATGCCCTGCAGCCAGGCCTGGGCTTCGCGCCGTGTCTCGACCTGGCCGGGCGCCGCGCTGGCGGCGGCCAGCATCTCGAGCAGCCACTGGTTCGAGTTCTGGTAGCGGGTCGAGTAAACATAAGACAGCATGTTGTAGTGCGGCTCGTGCAGGCGGCGCTCGGCCGAGGGGGTCATGCGCTGCAGCAGGCGCTCCTGCAGCGCCGGACCGGGGATCACGATCTGGGCGCGGTAGCGGTACAGGTCGGTCAGGAAAAAATTGCCCAGGCCTTCGACGAACAGCGCCGAGCGGTCGCTGCCGCATTCGTTGAGTTCATGTACGACGCGCCAGCGCCCGGCCGGGTGGTCGCGCACCGCGATTGCCATGTGCGAATACTCGACCTGGTATTTGCTCAGGTCCTGGCCGGCGCGCGCGATCAGGGCCACGCGCGCACCGCTGTCCTCGAGCGCGGCGGCGCTGCGCTGGGCCAGCGCCATCGACTGGCGCACCGCGTCGACGCTCAGCGCGTCATCGCCGCAGCCCTGGCCGGCGCGGGCCGGCGCGGCGGCGAGCAGGACGCACAGGAGCAGGGCGCGCAAGACATTCAGCCTATCCAGCCAATGATCGCGACGATCGGAGCAGATGGGGTGCATGGCTCAGTCCACGCGCGCGTGGTGCAGCAGCGCCTTGCCTGCCGCGTTGGGAATGAAAGCGATCACCCGGCCGCTCGCGACCAGCGCCGTGCCGGTCGACAGCGCCGCCACCTGCAGCGTCGTACCGGCGGCGAGCGAGATGCCGCGCGCGGCGCCGGCCGAGAGCTTGACCGTGGCCACGCTGGCCTGGCCGGCGGCGTCGAGCACCAGATCGATCCCGTCGCCGACCACTTCCACGCTGGCCACCACGGCGCTGCCGGCGGCGGCCACCGACAGCAGCGAGCCGGTCACCACCATGGCGGAGGCGTCGACCGACATGGTCGATGGCGTCGATGCATCGGCGGCGCGGGCCGGCGCCGCCACCATCAGCAGGATCGTAAATACGCCGGCGCAGGCGTTCAATGCTTGCGCGCGTGGTTGGAACAGGGTGGTAGGCATGGTCATGGCTCCGTCAAGGTTGTCGATCGAACGCGAACGATATTGAACCGTCACCGCCGCCATTTCCAGGGATTTGTAATGACGTCGCGCGCCCCGCTACCACGGGGCGCGCCGCACGATACTGGTGCGTTTTCAACCGTGCTCGGCTCCCCGGCGGTTAGCGCTTAATATGATGAATATGATGATGATCTATTTGCCAAGGACGAGAACTCATGGATAACCCCAGCCCAATCAACCAGACCCGGCGCGACGTGCTGATCACCGGCGCCCTGGCAGCCGGCACGGCGGCCTTGCCGGTCGGTGCCGGTGCGCAGGTCAACAACCAGCCGATGGTGGCGGGCGCCGACAGCGCCAGCACGCCGGCGCCGGTAACGTCGAAAGTGACCCTGAAAGTCAACGGCCAGGCGCACGAGATGAACCTGGATACCCGCACCACGCTGCTCGACGCGCTGCGCGAGCACCTGCAGCTGACCGGCACCAAGAAAGGCTGCGACCAGGGCCAGTGCGGCGCCTGCACCGTGATCGTCGACGGCCGCCGCATCAATTCCTGCCTGTCGCTGGCGGTCATGCACGACGGCGCCGAGGTGACCACGATCGAAGGCCTGGGCCAGCCGGGCCACCTGCACCCGATGCAGGCGGCCTTCGTCAAGCACGACGGCTACCAGTGCGGCTACTGCACCCCGGGCCAGATCTGCTCGTCGGTTGCGGTGCTGGACGAGATCGCCAAGGGCATCCCGAGCTACGTGACCGGCGACCTGACGGCCAAGCCGCTGCTGTCGATCGACGAGCTGCGCGAGCGCATGAGCGGCAACATCTGCCGCTGCGGCGCCTATTCGAACATCATGGAGGCGATCAACGAAGTCGCCGGTGGCCATGTGAAAGGAGCCAAGGCATGAAGGCCTTCACTTATCAACGCGCCAAGACCCCGGCCGAAGCGGCGCAGGCTGCCGCGCAGCACCCGGGCAGCCGCTTCATCGCCGGCGGCACCAACCTGCTCGACCTGATGAAGCTGGAGATCGAGACGCCGCCGCACCTGGTCGACGTGAACGGTCTGGGCCTGGACAAGATCGAGCCGACGCAGGACGGCGGCCTGCGCGTCGGCGCCCTGGTGCGCAACACGGACCTGGCGGCCGACCCGCGCGTGCGGCGCGACTACGGCGTGCTGTCGCGCGCGCTGCTGGGCGGCGCCTCGGGCCAGCTGCGCAACAAGGCGACCACCGCCGGCAACCTGCTGCAGCGCACGCGCTGCCCGTACTTCTACGACACCAACCAGGCCTGCAACAAGCGCCTGCCGGGCAGCGGCTGCTCGGCGATCGGCGGCTACACGCGCCCGCTCGGCATCGTCGGCATCAGCGAGAAGTGCATCGCCACCCATCCGAGCGACATGGCGGTGGCCATGATGCTGCTGGATGCGCAAGTGGAGACGGTGTCGCCCAACGGCGCGGCGCGCGTGATCCCGATCGCCGATTTCTATCGCCTGCCGGGCAACACCCCGCACATCGAGAACAACCTGCAGCCCGGTGAACTGATCACCGCGGTCACGTTGCCGAAGCCCCTGGGCGGCAAGCACTTCTATCACAAGGTACGCGACCGCTCGTCGTACGCGTTCGCCCTGATCTCGGTCGCGGCGGTGGTGCAGCCGGACGGCACCGGCCGCGTGGCCCTGGGCGGCGTGGCGCACCGGCCATGGCGCATCGCGGCCGCCGACGCCCAGCTGCCCAACGGCGGCAAGGCCGTCACGGCGGTTCTGCTGGCCGACGCCCGCACCACCAACGACAACGGTTTCAAGGTCCCGCTGGTGCAGCGGACCATCGACGCCGTGCTGAGTGAAGCAAAGCAAGCCAAGCAAGGCAACCCATCCAAGCGGGCTTGAGGAGATAACAGATGAAATTCGATACGCCTGCCGGCACCAATCCGATCGACCAGCTGAAGGTCGTCGGCCATCCCACCGACCGCATCGACGGTCCCTATAAAACCACCGGCACCGCCACCTACGCCTACGAGCAGCACAAGGCCGCCCCCAACGCGGCGGTCGGCTACATCGTCGGCGCCAGCATCGCGTCCGGCACCATCAAGCGCATCGACACCGCCGCCGCCAAAAAAGCGCCGGGTGTGCTGGCCATCGTCACGTACGAGAACGCCGGCAAGATCGGCAAGGGCGACAAGAACACGGCGCGGCTGCTGGCCGGACCCAAGGTCGAGCACTACCACCAGGCCGTGGCCGTGGTCGTGGCCGAAACCTTCGAGCAGGCGCGCGCCGCGGCCGCGCTGGTCAAGGTCGACTACGACAAGCGCAACGGCGTGTACGACCTGGACGCGGCGATGAACGCGGCCGGCCCCGCCGGCAAGGAAAAGGACAAGCCCAAGACCGCGATCGGCGACTTCGAAGGCGCTTTCGCCAGCGCCCCGGTCAAGCTGGACGCGACCTACAAGACGCCCGACCAGACCCACGCGATGATGGAGCCGCATGCCTCGCTGGCGATCTGGGAAGGCGACAAGCTGACGCTGTACACCTCGAACCAGATGATCAACTGGGGCAAGAAGGACCTGGCCAAGACGCTCGGCATCCCCGAGGACAACGTGCGCATGATCTCGCCCTACATCGGCGGCGGCTTCGGCGGCAAGCTGTTCCTGCGCTCGGAAGCGGTGATGGCGGCGCTGGGCGCGCGCGCGGCCGGCCGTCCGGTCAAGGTGACGCTGCAGCGCGCGCTGATGATGAACAACACGACGCACCGCCCGGCCACGATCCAGCGCGTCCGCATCGGCGCCACGCGCGAGGGCCGCATCCAGGCGATCGCCCACGAAAGCTGGTCGGGCGACCTGCCGGACGGCCAGCCCGAGACCGCGGTCAACCAGACCCGCCTGTTCTACGCCGGCGCCAACCGCTTCACCCAGATGCGCCTGGCCGTGCTCGACCTCCCCGAGGGCAACGCGATGCGCGCCCCGGGCGAGGCCCCGGGCCTGATGGCGCTCGAGATCGCGATGGACGAGCTGGCCGAAAAGCTCAAGATGGACCCGGTCACGCTGCGCATCGTGAACGACACCTCGACCGATCCGGAAAAACCGGGCCGCAAGTTCTCGCAGCGCCGCTTCGTCGACACGCTCAAGATCGGCGCCGACAAGTTCGGCTGGAACAAGCGCAATCCGAAGCCGGGCCAGGTGCGCGAGGGCCGCTGGCTGATCGGCTACGGCGTGGCGGGCGCCTTCCGCAACAACATGAACATGAAGTCGGCGGCGCGCGTGCGCCTCGAGCGCGACGGCACCGTCACGGTCGAAACCGACATGACCGATATCGGCACCGGCAGCTACACCATCATCGCCCAGACCGCGGCCGAGATGCTGGGCGTGCCGCTGGCCAAGGTCAACGTGCGCCTGGGCGACTCGGATTTCCCGGTGTCGGCCGGATCGGGTGGCCAGTGGGGCGGCAACAGCTCGACCGCCGGCGTGTACGCGGCCTGCGTCAAGCTGCGCGAGAACATCGCCGGCAAGCTGGGGCTGGATGCGACCAACGCCCAGTTCGTCGACGGCAGCGTGCGCGCGGGCGGCAAGTCGGTGCCGCTGGCCCAGGCCGCGCGTGACGACGTCGTGGTCGGCGAGGACACGATGGAGTACGGCGACCTCGACAAGAAGTTCCAGCAGTCGACCTTCGGCGCCCACTTCGTCGAGGTGGCGGTCGACGCCGCCACCGCCGAAGTGCGCGTGCGGCGCATGCTGGCGGTATGCTCGTCGGGCCGGATCCTGAACCCGAAGTCGGCGCGCAGCCAGGTGATCGGCGCGATGACGATGGGCGTGGGCGCGGCGCTGATGGAAGAGCTGGTGGTCGACAAGCGCATCGGCTACTTCGCCAACCACGACCTGGCGCTGTACGAAGTGCCGGTGCACCTCGACATCCCGCACCAGGACGTTATCTTCCTCGACGGCGACGACCCGATGTCCTCGCCGATGAAGGCCAAGGGCGTCGGCGAGCTGGGCATCTGCGGCGTGGCGGCGGCGGTGGCGAACGCGATCTACAACGCCACCGGCGTGCGCGTGCGCGACTATCCGGTCACGCTCGACAAGCTGCTGCCGGGCATGCCGCAGTACGCCTGATGCAGGCGTCTGACGCAGTGCGACCGGCGCGCCCATGTGTGCGCCGGTGCCTGCGCCGGCGTGTTTTTCCGTAAAGTACTACAATGTCGGGATCGCGCGGCTGCGGCCGCGCTTGCCCACCCCCGACATGAGCGATCAACCCGACGGGCCGGCGCTCTTCGTGGCCGGCGATACCGAATCCCGCGTGCATGCACGCGACTGGACCGGCAGTGTACTCGGCGCCGCCGCCGGCTGGCCCGACGCGCTGCACCATGCGCTGCGCGCGACCTTCGACGCCGCCGCACCCGCCTTCCTGGCCTGGGGTCCCGACCTCGTCCTGTTCTACAACGACGCCTGCGCCGCGCTGCTGGGCGACGCCCATCCGCGCGCGCTGGGGGCGGCGCTCGCGCCGGACGAACCTGCGCCTGTGCTGGCGGGCCTGGGCGCATGCGCGCGCCGCGCGTTCGCGGGCGCGCCCGTGCGCGAGGCCTTGCTGGCGGATGGCGTGACGCTGACCGGCCAGGGCGTGCGCGCGCTGGACGGCCGTCTCTGCGGCGTCAGCGGGACCTTGCAGGTGTCGGTCGACGGCGCCGCGGCCTTGCGCGCGGTGGCCGACAGCATGCCGCAGATGGTGTGGTCGACACTGCCCGACGGCTACCACGACTACTACAACCAAGGCTGGTACGACTTCACCGGCATGATTGAAGGCGAGACCGACGGCGAGCGTTGGAACGGCATGTTCCACCCGGACGACCGCGACGCGGCCTGGGCGCGCTGGCGCCATTCGCTCTCGAGCGGCGAACCGTACGAGATCGAATACCGGCTGCGCCATCGCAGCGGCGAATACCGCTGGGTGCTGGGACGCGCGCTGCCGGTGCGTGACGCGGCCGGGCGCATCGTGCGCTGGGTGGGCACCTGCACCGACATCCATGCGCAGAAGATGGCCGAGGAAGACTTGCTGCAGGCGCGCCTGCGCCAGGAGGCGGCGCTGGTGGCCGCCGACATCGGCGCCTGGACCTACGACCTGCAGCGCGACCGCGTGTACGCCGATCCGAACCTGGCGGCGATGTTCGCGGTGTCGGAGCGCGACGCGGCCGGCGGCTCGCTCGCGGCCTACCTGGCGGCGATCCACCCCGTCGACCTGGCCGCGACCCGCGCCTGCATCGACCGCGCGGTGGCACGCGGCGACGGCTACGAATGCAGCTACCGCCTGCGCCGCCAGGGCGTGGACGCCGCCGCCTACGGTCCCTGGCGCCACGTGCTGGCGCGCGGCAAGGTGACTTTCGACGCGGCCGGCGCGCCGGCCTGGCTGCCGGGCGTGGTGCTCGACGTCAGCCGCCAGAAGGCCGCCGAGGAAGCCCTGGTCGAGGCCGAGGCGCGCTTCCGGCGCCTGGAAGCCTCGAACGTGGTCGGCATGATGCGCTACCGGACCGACGGCGCGATCGTCGACGCCAACCAGGCGTTCCTCGACATCATCGGCTACACCCGCGCCGACCTGGACGCCGGCCTGCTCCATTCGCGCAACCTGACCCCGCCGGAATGGCGCGACGCCACCGCGCGGGCGATGGAGCAGTTGCGGCGCTTCGGCCGCATGGACAATTTCATCAAGGAGTACTGGCGCCGCGACGGCAGCCGCGCCAGCGTGCAGATGGGTTCCGTGACGGTCGATGCGGCCGGCGGCGAAGGGCTGGCGGTCGTGATCGACATTTCGCCGATCCGCGACGCCCAGAAGGCGCTGCAGGAAAGCGAGACGCGTTTCCGTGCACTGGCCGACAACATCCCGCAGCTGGCCTGGATGGCCGATCCGGACGGCACGCGCACCTGGTACAACAACCGCTGGATCGAGTACATCGGCATGCCGGCCGGGCCGGCGGCGGCCAGGGACTGGGACTGGCGCGAGGCGCACCATCCGCAGCACCTGGAACGCGCCGCCGCCGGCTACCTCGACCACGTGCGCCGCGGCGTGGTGTGGGAAGACACTTTCCCGCTGCGCGGGCGCGACGGCGCTTACCGCTGGTTCCTGACGCGCGCGGTGCCGATCCGCGACGAAGCCGGCGCGATCGTGCGCTGGTTCGGCACCAACACCGACGTCACCGACCAGCGCGAAGCCGAGAACGCGCTGCGCGAAGCCGACCGCCGCAAGGACGAGTTCCTGGCGATGCTGGCGCACGAGCTGCGCAACCCGCTCGCGCCGATCACGGCAGCCGCCGACTTCCTCGGCCTCGGGCGGCCGGACGAGAACCGCGTGCGCCAGGTGACCGCGGTCATCGGGCGCCAGGCGCGCCACATGACCGGCCTGATCGACGACCTGCTCGACGTCTCGCGCGTCACGCGCGGGCTGGTCGCGCTCGAACGCGAACCGGTGCTGCTTGGCGGCGCGGTCGCCGAAGCGGTCGAGCAGGTGCGCCCGCTGGTCGAAGCCAAGCGCCACCGCTTCGAGCTGGCGCTGGCGGACGCCGGGCTGCTGGTGAGCGGTGACCGCAAGCGCCTGGTACAGATCTTCGCCAACCTGATCGGCAACGCCGCCAAGTACACCCCGCAGGGCGGCAGCATCAGCGTGCACGCGGCGCAGCTGCCCGGCGGGCGGGTCGCCGTGAGCGTCGGCGACGACGGCATCGGCATGTCGCCGGAACTGTTGGCCAGCGCGTTCGAGCTGTTCGCGCAGGGCGAGCGCAGCAGCGACCGCTCGCAGGGCGGCCTGGGCATCGGCCTGGCGCTGGTCAAGAGCCTGGTCGAGCTGCACGAGGGCAGCGTGCGCGCCGAGAGCGCCGGGAGCGGGCAGGGCAGCCGCTTCACGGTGACGCTGCCGGTTCTTGATTCAGCGCCTGCGCCGGCGCCCGGCGCCGGTGTGGCCGAGACCCCGGCAACGCCGCTGAAGGTGCTGGAGGTGCTGATCGTGGACGACAACGTCGACGCCGCCCAGCTGCTGGCGCTGTACCTCGAGGCCCTCGGGCACCGCGTGTCCTTGTCGCACACCCCGAGCGCCGCACTGGCGGCGGTGCAGATACGCCGGCCCGACCTGTGCGTGCTCGACATCGGCCTGCCCGAGTGCGACGGCTACGAGCTGGCGCGGCGCCTGCGCGTACTGCCGGGCCTGGCGCGCGTGCCGATGGTGGCGCTCAGCGGCTATGGTCAGCCACAGGACCGCGAACGCGCCGAGGCGGCTGGCTTCGCGCGCCACTTCGTCAAGCCGGTGCAGGCGGCCGACATGCTCGAGCTGTTGCACCAGGTGGCGCAGGGCGCAGCGTGAATTCTCGATAGTTTGCCGGGCGTGCAATGCCGCCAAGCTGGCGGTTTTTACGGCCGTTGGAGCCACCATGCGCCGCATCACCCGGGCGCGGCTGGCACGAGCGCACGCATCGGAGCGCGGATGACAAAAGCCCTCGCGCGCACGGGCGTGACCCGTGCGTGCGAGGGCTTGCGTTCCCTGCTGCAGCCGGCGGACCGGCCGGCTGCCTGACGCGTCTTACTTCGACGCGTCCTGCATCTTCTGGCCAGCCTTTTCCAGACCGCGGCCGGCGGCGTCGGTCGCGTTGGCGGCGCCTTCCTTGATGTTCTGGCCAGCTTCATGCGCCTCGGCCTTGACGTTGGCGCCGGCATCCTTGGCGGCTTCCTTGGACTGCTCGGCAGCGGCTTGCATGTTGTCGCCTGCGCGCTGAGCGGCGTCCTGGGCCTTGTCGCCGGCGTGTTCAGCCGCGGCTTCGGTCTTGGCCGCGCCTTCGCGGGTGGCCTGGGCCGCATTCGCGCCGGCATCGTCGAGCGCCTTGCCGGCGCTCTGGGCCGGGCCCATGCCGGCAGTGGCGTTCTCGTCGGTCTTGTGGCAGCCGGCGGCCAGCATGGCGACGGACAGCATCAGGGCGGACAGGCTGACGGTGGTCTTGGTGGTCTTGAAGGTTTGCATGTTGAACTCCTGTTGTTGATTATTTAGCACGAGCTCATGCTATACCGTGTCGTACGTACGCACGTTACGAATTTGTGCCAAACCGTAACAAGGCATCCTCGTCGCGTGGCGACAAGCATGCGCGGCCAGCGCCAGCTGGCAGGTGCCGGCATCCGCGCCTGTCAGCTGGCGCTGGCACAGCGCGACGGCCTGGTGCCGGTGCTGCCGGACGCGTTCGCGCCCGGCTTCGAGACCTGGATCGCGATGCACGAAGACCTGCGCGCCAGCCGCGCTTGCCGCGTGGTGTTCGATGCGCTCGCCGAGGGCTTGCGCGCGCACGCGGGCGGGCGCGGCTGAACGGCGCCCTGGCGCTCAGGCCAGCAGGCCGCCGTCCACCACCAGGTCGGCGCCGCCGACATAGCGGCTGTCCGGGCTGGCCAGGAACAGTGCCGCATCGGCGATCTCGTCGGCCTGCGCCATCCGCTTGAACGGAATGCGCGCCTCGATCGCCTGGCGGTATGCGTCGCTGACCTGGTCGAACATCGGCGTATTGGTCGGACCGGGGCTGAGCGTGTTGACGCGGATGCCACGGCCGGCCAGCTCGCCGGTCCAGCTGCGCGTGTACGAACGTACCGCGGCCTTGGTCGCCGAATAGGCGGCATAGCCCGGATTGCCCATCGAGCTGGCGACCGAGCCGACCAGCACGATCGCCCCGCCGGAGCCCATCTGGCGCACCGCGCGCTGGACCGTGAAGACCATCGCGCGCACGTTCAGGTCGAAGATCTTGTCAAAATGCGCCTCGGTGGTCTGTTCCAGGGTCGCCGGCTCGGACACGCCGGACGAGGTGACCAGGATGTCGAGCGTGGCGCAGCGCGCCCGCAGCTGTTCGAACAGTGCGTCGAGCTCGGCGCTGTCGGTGACGTCGGCGCGGATCGCCTCGGCCCGTTCGCCGATCGAGGCGACGGCCGCATCGAGCCGGGCCTGGTCGCGCCCGGCGATGAAGACGCGTGCGCCTGCCTGCGCGAAGCGGCGTGCGATCGCCAGGCCGATGCCGCTGTTCCCGCCGGTGACCAGTGCGGTTTTTCCTTCGAGTTTCATGCTGACTCCTTCAGTGGATGCTGCGGTGAATGGACGCCACATGATATATCTCGTATATTTGGTGTCAATTACGCACCTGGTATAGCCTAGATATAGGGAAGGAAACCGGCATGAGCGCCGAACTCGAATCCGTACTCGCGCAAATCAACGGCACGCGCCCCGTGCTGGAACAGATCGCCAACAAATGGTCGGTCCTGATCCTGGCGGTGTTGTGCTCGCGGCCGTCGCGTTTCAACGCCATCAAGCGCAGTCTCGATCCGATCACCCACAAGGCCTTGGCCGAGGCGCTGCGCCGCCTCGAGCGCAATGGACTGGTGAATCGCCACGTGGTCAGCCTGAAGCCGGTGGCGGTGGAGTACTCGATCACGCCGCTCGGGCGCACGCTGCAGGAGCCGTTCGTCGCGCTGATCGAGTGGGCCAGACAGCACGGCCCCGCGCTCGCGCACGCGCAGGCCGCGGCCGATGCCGAGGAAGCGCTTGCGGGAGCGGAGGCCGGCAGCTGAGTCAGGCCGGCAGGTGTCGTCAGCCCTGGGACGGCGCCGGGGTCGGCGTCCAACCCAGTTTTTCCTCGAACAGCGTGCGGTACAGCGTGCGGATCTCGGGTGGGATCTGGCGGATGTATTTTTCGGCGTTTTCGCGCTGCTGGCCGGACAGGCTGTCCAGGAAGGCGACCGCCTCGTGCGGGCTCGGCGAGCGCTCGCCGACGCCGGCGAACTTGGCCGTGATCGACGTCCAGACGGCGCCGTCGAGTTCCTTGGTGCGCATCCAGGCCGCCACGCGCTCCTGCTCCAGGCCGTGCGGGTTGGGCAGGCTGCCGACCCACTGCGGGTATTCGGGGCGGATCTTTTCGCGCTGGCGCAGCATCTCGCGCGCTTCGTCGATGTCGTCCGTGTCCAGCAGCGCCCAGTAGCTCGGCACCAGCGGCGCCGGCGGGTGCATGACCAGCGCCAGTTCGTCGCTGTCGTCGCTGTCGCGCACGAACTCGAGCGGCATGGGCGGGCCGTCCGGGCGCCATGCCGAGGCCAGCTTCAAGGGGCCGGGGTTCCAGATCAGCGAACCCCAGGCGATGCATGCGATTTTCAAAGTGTTCTCCGGTGAGTATTGACGAAAGTGACGCCGACCACGTCCGTTGCATTCTACCGGTCCCCGCGTAACGTATTGTTTCGCTGGCGTGCGCGCGGGCGTTCGGCCTGGCGCGAGCGTGGCTTACACCGGAATCGACAGGCGGGGAGGCGGTATGGACACGGCCGAGGTATTGATCGTCGGCGCCGGTCAGACCGGCCTGCTACAAGCAACCGAACAACCGAGCAGCCCAGCGATATCCCGGCCTGACAGCCTGCTCTTCGGGCGCGACATCGCGTATAGTGATGCCGAACGTACAACAAAAGGGGATGGGCATGGCCTGGCACACGGTGACTTCCAGCGGCAACGGCCGCCGCAACGACGACCTCGCGCGCGTGTTCGAGCACGGCCCGCGCCCCGGCGGCGCACCCGGCGAAGAGCCATGCGGCGTGATCGACGTGCTGCTGCTGGATGGCGCGACCTCGCTGGCCGAGCGCGACCACGTCGATCCGGTCGACGGCGACCCGGCCTGGTTGGTGCAGCGTTTCGCCGATGCGTTCGGTGACGTGATCGCGTCCGCGCCCCTCGAGGGCGAGGTGCAGGCCGCCTGCGTCGAGCGCGCGCTCGCGCGCGTGCGCGAAGCCTGGGACAGGGCGACGCAGGGCCAGGACGTGCCCTTGTACGCCTGGCCGATCGCCGCGTTGAGCTGGGTGCGCATCCGGCCGGAGGCCGACGGCGGCGCGACGTTCGAGAGCTGGTGCCTGGGCGACTGCAAGCTGCTGCTCGGCGCGCGCGACGGCGCAGTGCACGACCTCGACGTCTTTGATAACGCCTACGAACACCAGCTGCAGCAAGCGGTCGCCGGCATGGTCGCCGAGGGCGTGCTGGATGCCGCCCAGCGCTTTGCGGCGCTCACGCCGATGCTGCGCGCGCGCCGCGAGGAGCAGATGGGCTCGGCCGCGCCCGCGGTCCTGTGCCTGGCGCCGCACGGGCCGTTCGCCGCGCGCCGCACCGTCCTGCGCCTGGATGCGCAGGCCGCGATCGGCGCCCGGCTGCTGGCGATGAGCGACGGCTACTATCGCCTGGTCGATCCGTACGCGCTGTACGACGACGCCGGCCTGGTGCGTGCCTGCGCAACGGCCGGCCCGGACGCCTTGCTGGCCGAGCTGCGCCGCTTCGAGGCCGGTCGCGATACCGCGCAGACCTCGGTCAAGGGCATGGACGACGCCACCGCGATCGTCGTGACGCTCGCCGAGGCCGGCGAGCTTGAACTGGTGCAGCGCTACATCGCCGCCTACAACGCCTTCGATGTCGACGCCATGCTGGCCACGCTGCATCCCGACGTGCGTTTCGAGAACCATGCCGGCGGCCGGCTGACGGTGGCGAGCGACGGCATCGACGCCTTTCGCACCCTGGCCGAGCAGGGCAAGGCGATGTTCGCCGAACGCGAGCAGCGCATCACCGGCGTCGAGCGCGTCGACGGCAGACTGATCGTGGCGATCGCCTGGCGTGGCCGGCCGGCGCACGACATTCCCGGCGGCCCGGCGGCGGGCCTCTTGCTCGAGATGAACCGGTGCTCGGCGTTCGGCTTTGCGGACGGCCGCATCGCCAGGATCGTCGACCGTAGCTGAGGCAGCAGCTGAGGCAGTCGCTGAGAGCGGCTGACGAGCGCACGTGTTCATGCACAACGCGTGGCCAAAATCAGACGGTTTCAATATAAATACGATTTCATCGTGTGCGCGCATGGCGTTCGGATTGTTCCCGGTGTAACCTGAAGTTTCCGGATTGCACAAACTTGCCTCGCGCGCCTACGTGGCGCGGCCATGGCGGGCTTCCGTATTATCATTTGATTCATTCATATCGCATGAAAGGGTTGCCATGAATAACGAAGCAGGATTCCGTCTTTCCCGTCTGGCGCATCACAAGAAGAATGCGCGCCGCGTGCGCATCGGTGTGATGATCGTGCTGTGCGCCTTGCCGGTCGCGCTGGCCCTGGCCAAGGCCACCGTCACGGCGACAGGTGGATCCCCGCTTTGACGTGTTTCAGGTGGGCGACGCTCCGGAACCTCAGCGCGATGGGTAGGGACCAGGTGCTCCGCTTGCCGACGTGTACCGCCGACCGCGCGCCCAGCCGGTTCGGATAAGGCGACAGACCCCGGAACGGGCCCAGGTTCCTAGCCTTCCCGATGAACAACCCGATCAGCACGAAACCCGGCGACAGCACCATGCTGCGCTCGCTCTCCAGCGGGCGAACATACACCCCGGTGCGCGCAGCCCATCCCGGCGCGCACGCCGCCAGACTCCGGCGCGCAGCGCCCGACGCCCGCTCTTCCATACGCTTGCAGACAAGCGCGCCGTCCGGCATCTCCGGAAGATATCTGCTAAGGTGGCCGTTTCGACACCACTGGAGAGCGTGTCGATGCCAATCGATGGGAGTAAGGACGATGCAATACAAACGTTTCGGCAATACGGGCCTGCAGGTGTCGCCGCTGGTGCTGGGCTGCATGACCTTCGGCGTGCCCGAGCGCGGCACCCACCCCTGGACCTTGGACGAAGAGGCGAGCCGCCCGATCATCCGGCGCGCGGTCGAACTCGGGATTAACTTCTTCGACACGGCCAACATGTATTCCGACGGCACCAGCGAGGAGATCGTCGGCCGCGCCCTCAAGGAATATGCGAAGCGCGAAGAGATCGTGATCGCCACCAAGGTCTACAACCGCATGGGCAGCGGCCCGAACCGCGTCGGCCTGTCGCGCAAGGCGATCATGACCGAAGTCGACGCCAGCCTGCGCCGCCTGGGCACCGACTACATCGACCTGTACCAGATCCACCGCTTCGATTACGAGACCCCGATCGAAGAGACGCTCGAAGCGCTGCACGACGTGGTCAAGGCCGGCAAGGTGCGCTACATCGGTGCCTCGTCGATGCATGCCTGGCAGTTCGCGCAGGCGCTCTACCTGGCCGACCTGCACGGCTGGACGCGCTTTGCGAGCATGCAGAACCACCTGAACCTGCTGTACCGCGAGGAAGAGCGCGAGATGCTGCCGCTGTGCCGCGACCAGGGTATCGCCGTGATTCCGTGGAGCCCGCTCGCGCGCGGGCGGCTGACGCGCGACTGGGACGCCGAGACCCCGCGCACCGAGACCGACGACTACCAGCGCAAACTGTACGCCGCCACCGAGGACGCCGACCGCCGCGTGGCCGAAGCGGTCAAGGCGGTGGCCGAGGCGCGCGGCATCCCGCGCGCGCAGGTGGCGCTGGCCTGGGTGGTCCAGAAGGCCGGCGTGACCGGGCCGATCGTCGGCGCTTCCAAGGTGTCGCACCTGGAAGACGCGGTGGCGGCGCTGTCGGTCAAGCTGACGGGCGAGGAAATCGCACGCCTGGAAGCGCCGTACGTGCCGCACGCGGTGGCCGGCTTCGTGTGACGCGTGCGCCGGGCCGCGCCGATGAGGCGGGGCCCGGCTGCTCGCCCTTGAATCATTACTTCTTGCGCGGCTTGGCCGGCCGCAGCCGGTCCACGCGAAGGCGCTGGCGCGGGTCGCTGACCGAGCGCGCCGCGAACAGCGCGGCGCCCACCGCAGCCATCCCGCTGGCGCCAGCCAGCAGGAACATCAGCAGGATCTGGTACTTCACCGCCTGCATCGGGTCCATCCCGGCCAGCAGCTGGCCGGTCATGATGCCGGGCAGGGTGATGATGCCGGCCGCCGACATCTGGTTGACGATCGGGATCATCCCGCGCCGCACGGCCTCGCGCAGCACCGGGCCGAGCGCTTCGCGCAGCGGCGCGCCCAGCGCCAGGCGCGCCTCGATGCGGGTGCGTTCGCGCACCACGCCGTCGAGCACCCCGTCGAGCGCGATGCTGGCGCCGTTGAGCACCGCGCCCAGCACGATGCCCATCAGCGGGATTGCGTAGCGCGGCGCATACCATGGATCGGGACGGATCGCCGTCAACAGGGCCAGGATCACGGTCGCGATGCCGGCCGCGCTCACCACCGCGGCGGCGATGCGGTGGTTGCCGAAGCCGGCCAGGCGCTGCTTGGGCCGCAGCGCGACTTCATTGGCGGCCGCGCCGATCATGAAGACCACCACGGCCAGCGTCGCCAGCGGCGAGCCGCCCGCGAACACCAGGCGCAGTACCACGCCGACGATCAGCAGCTGCACCACCATGCGCAGTGCCGCGACCAGCACCTGGCGATGCACGCCCAGGCGCAATGCGAACGAGATGCCGGCGTCGAGCAGGATGAGGAAGGCGGCGGTCGCGAGGTCGAACGCGCCCAGATGCACGGTGCCGTTCATGCCCCCTCCCCGTGTCCGGTGACGTCGGCCAGCTTGCCGCCTTCCACGCGCCAGACGCGGGTGGCGATGCGCCGCGCCTGTTCGGGCGAGTGGCTCACCATGATGATCGTCAGACCCTCGGCGCGGCAGGCGGCCAGCATCGCTTCGACCCGCGCCACGCCATCGGGATCGAGCGCGGCGGTCGGCTCGTCCAGCAGCAGCACCTGCGGTTTGCGCGCCAGCGAGCGCAGCAGGGCCAGGCGCTGGCGTTCGCCGGTCGACAGGTGCTGGAGCTCGTCGTCGAGGATGTCGGGGCGCAGGCCGAGCGCCGCCAGCTGGTTCGACGCCCATTCCAGCTGGGCGCCGTCGAAGTGGGCGCCCGGGCTGGCTTCCCACCAGGCCGGCTCGGCGGCCTGGTAGAGCACGCGCGCGCGCCAGGCCGGGGCGGTCATCGCCTGGGCCGGCTGGCCGTCGAGCAGGGCCTGGCCGCTGTGCGGGTCGAGGTCGGCGAGCATGCGCAGCAGCACGCTTTTTCCGGCGCCGGACGAGCCCTGGATCACGATGCAGGCGCCGGCTTCGACGTCGAAGTCGAAAGGCCCGGCAAAACTCGAGGCGAGTTGGCGCGCGCTCAAGCGGAAAGCTTGTGTCAAATCAAATCTCCCAAATCAAAGATGGCGACATGATAAGGGTTGTCTTTGAGGTAGGGAAACGAATATTCCAGCCGTAACGCCATGAAACAAATTCGACGCGTACACAGTGCGGCTGGGGGATAGGATGCAGACCATGAACTTCACTTTCATGGCGCCCGGCATCGGGCTCTGTCTCGTGACGCTGTGGGCCACCGGCCGCTACGGCTTTTCGTTGCCGAAAAAGGTCGAGATCAGCACGCCCGAGGGCATGACGAGCACCTACCTTTATTTCAACCGCAAGCTCAGGCTGCAGGCCGAGCTGAGCAACCGCTCCATCGTCAAGCTCGCCGTCGCCCGCTTCCTCGACGGCGGCCAGGGCGCGCCGGCGCCGCTCGAAATCGATCCGGACATGCGGCCGTTCGACGGCGAGCTGACCCAGGTGCGCAACCAGGCGGCGCGTGCGCCGATGCGGGTGCGGCCCGGCAAGGGCCACGCGCGCACGCGCCAGGCCTCCTGAGTTGCCCTCAGGGCGCGCGCCGCCTGCCGGGGGCGTTCCCGGCAGGCCGACTCAGTGGCTGGCGGTCGCGCGCACGAAGCCCGGCGCCTGCGGATCGAGCGAGAACGAATACGGCGTACTCGACTCGAGGGTGCCGCGTTTCGTGTTTGGCTTGTCTGCCATGTCGAACTCCAGCTTGGCGCCGCGCAGCAATGCATCGTGGCCGATCCAGTTGCGATCCAGCGCCGCGCCATCGACCCGCAGGCGGTCGACGTAGCGGCGCGCGTCGCTCACGCCGGGCGCACGGATGTCGACCGTGCGGCCGTTTTCGAGGTGCAGGCGCGCCAGCGGGAACAACGGGGCGCCCAGCGCGTACTGGCCGACGGCGGGCGTGACCGGATAAAAGCCCAGCGCCGAGAACACGTACCAGGCCGAGGTCTGGCCATTGTCTTCGTCGCCGCAATAGCCGTCCGGGGTCGCTCGGTACAGGCGGTTCATCACTTCGCGCGTCCAGTACTGCGCCTTCCACGGCGCGCCGGCCCAGTCGTACAGGTAGATCATGTGCTGGATCGGCTGGTTGCCGTGCGCGTACTGGCCCATGCCGGCGATCTGCATCTCGCGGATCTCGTGGATCACCTCGCCGTAATAGCTCTCGTCGAACGTCGGCGGCAGCGTGAACACGGTGTCGAGCTTGTCCTCGAAGGCCTTGCGCCCGCCCATCAGCCGCATCAGGCCGGCGACGTCGTGGAACACGGCCCAGGTGTAGTGCCAGCTGTTCCCTTCGGTGAAGGCGTCGCCCCACTTGAACGGGTTGAACGGCTTCTGGAAACTGCCATCCTTGTTCTTGCCGCGCATCAGACCCGTCGACGGATCGAACAGGTTCTGGTAATTCAGCGCGCGGCGCGCATACGGTTCGATCTCCGCCGCCGGCCGGTTCAGCGCCTTGCCGAGCTGGTAGATCGCGAAGTCGTCGTACGCGTATTCCAGCGTGCGCGCAGCGCTCTCGTTGATGCCGGCGTCATACGGCACGTAGCCCAGCGTATTGTAATAGTCGACCCCGGCGCGCCCGACCGCTTCCATCGGCCCGGCGTGATTCGCCCCGTGCACCAGCGCCTGCCACAGCGTGTCGACGTCGTAGCCGCGCAAGCCTTTCAGGTAGGCTTCGGCGACGACCGAGGCTGAGTTATTCCCGATCATGACGTTGGCATAGCCGGGGCTGGACCACTCGGGCAGCCAGCCGCCTTCCTTGAAGTCGTTGACCAGGCCTTCCTGCATCTCGCGGTTGATCGACGGGTACATCAGGTTCAGGAACGGGTACAGCGCGCGGAAGGTGTCCCAGAAACCGGTCCCCGCGAACATCGTGCCGGGCAGCGTCTGGCCGTTGTATGGACTCCAGTGGACCGGCTTGCCGTCGGCGTCGAGCTCGTACAGCTTGTTCGGGAACAGCACCATGCGGTACAGGCTCGAATAGAAGGTGCGCCGCTGGTCCAGCATGGCATCCATCTTGCCGCCGGCAACTTCGACGCGGCCCAGGGTATCGTTCCAGCGCTTGGCCGCCTTGGCGCGGGTGGCCTCGAAATCGTCCTTGCCGATCTCGCGATCGAGGTTGCGCTCGGCCTGCTCGAGACTGATGAAGGATGAGGCCACGCGCATGTGCACCTGCTCGCCCGCCGCGGTGGCGAAGCCGACGATGGCGCCCATGTGCCCGGCCAGCAGTTCGTGGCCGGCATCGATGCCTTGGCCGACCGCGTTGCCCTCGACGATGCTGTCGCCGTCGAACAGCTCGGCGCTGGCCAGTGGCTTGTCGAACTCCACCACGAACCAGTTCTTGAAGTTCTTCGGCAGCGGTCCGCGCGCGTAGCGGGTCGAATAGCCGACCACGCGCCGGCGTCCCGGCAGCACCTTGACGTAGGAGCCGCGGTCATAGGCGTCGATCACGACCCAGGATTGGTCGCTTTTGGGGAAGGTGAAGCGGAACTGGGCCGCGCGCTCGCTGGCCGTGAGTTCGGTGGTGACGTCACTGTCGGCCAGGTAGACCTTGTAGTAGTCGGGGCGCGCGACCTCGGCCTTGTGCGAGTACCAGCTGGCGCGTGCGTCCTCCGTGAAGCGCTTCTTGCCGGTGACCGGCATAATCGAAAACTGGCCGTAGTCGTTCATCCACGGCGACGGCTGGTGCGTCTGCTTGAAGCCGCGCAGCTTGTCGGCCGAGTACTGGTAGGCCCAGCCGTTGCCGATCTTGCCGGTCTGCGGCGTCCAGTAGTTCATGCCCCAGGGGACGGCGATGGTCGGGTAGGTGTTGCCGTTCGAGAGCTCGGGCTTGCTATCCGTGCCCATCAGCGGGTTCACCAGGTCGAGCGGCGCCTGCGCATGCGCGCACGCGCACGCGAGGGCGGCCGACAGGAGAAGGGCGGCGCGCATCAGTAAGCCGTCTGCGTGTAGGGACGATCGGCCGGCGCCTTGCCCCAGTTGGTGTTCGGCGTGGCTTGCATGGTGAACACCAGCTCGCCGCCGGCCATGATCTCCTGATGGCGGATGAAACTGCGGCTCAAGGGCTTGCCGTTGAGCGTCACGCTGCCGACGTAGCCGTTGTCGGGGCTGAAGTTCCTGGCGCGCACCGTGAAATGGTGGCCGTTGGGCAGGTTCAGCGTGGCGCGTTCGACGAAGGGACGGCCGATCACGTACTCGTTGCTGGCCGGGGCGACCGGATAGAAGCCGAGCGAGGTGAACACCAGCCAGGCCGACATCTGGCCCAGGTCGTCGTTGCCCGACAGGCCGTCCGGCTTGTCGGCATACTGGCTGGCGACGATCTGGTTCAGGCGGCCCTGGGTCTTGTACGGCGCGCCGGCGAAGTTGTACAGGTAGGCCACGTGGTGCGAGGGCTCGTTGCCGTGCGCGTAGTTGCCGATCAGGCCGGAGATGTCCTCGACGTGGGCGTACACTTCCGGATCCACCTTGGCGTCGAACTCCTGGTCGATCTTCGAGATCAGGCCGGCGTCCCCGCCCAGCATCTTGATCAGGCCCGCGTTGTCCTGCGGCGAGTACCACGAATACTGCCAGGCGCTGCCTTCGGTGTAGTCGCTGCCGTAGTTGGCCGCGAGCGGATCGAACGGTTCGCGGAACTGACCGTCGGACTTCTTCGCGCGCACGAAGCCGGTCTTGGTGTCGAACACGTTGCGGTAGTTGAGCGAACGCTTGTAGTAGCGCTCGGCCACGTCCTTGCGGCCCATCTTCTCGGCCATGCGCGCGATGGTCCAGTCATCGAACGCGTATTCGACGGTCTTGGACGCGGCTTCGGGCTCGAGGTCGCTCGGCACGTAACCCAACTTCATATAGTAGTCGAGCCCGCCGTAGGGACCGTATTCCGCGCTGGCGGTCATCGCGCGCAGCGCCTCGTCGGCGTCGAAGCCCTTGATGCCTTTCATATAGGCGTCGGCGATGATAGGCACCGCGTGGTAGCCGATCATGCACCAGGTCTCGATGCCGGCGAACTGCCATACCGGCAGAATGCCCCACGGGCTTTCCTTCTGCGATTCGATCAGCGAGCGCACGATGTCGGCGTTGCGCTGCTCGGGCTGGATGATGGTCATCAAGGGCTGCAGCGCGCGGTAGGTGTCCCACAGCGAGTAGCTCGAGTGGAAGCGGAAGCCCTTGGCCAGGTGCACCTCGTGGTCGGGGCCGCGGTACTGGCCGTCGAGGTCCATGAACAGGCTGGGCGAGATCATCGAGTGGTACAGCGCGGTGTAGACCTCGCGCTTCATCGGCGCCGGGGCGTCGACGTCGACCGCGCCCAGCGCCTTTTCCCAGGCCTCGTGCGCGTGCGCGCGCGCGGCGTCGAAGTCCCAGCCCGGCATCTCGGCCAGGTTGGCCAGTGCGCCCGCCTCGCTGACGCCGGAGATCGCGACCTTGACCAGCAGCGGCGCGTTGTCGGCGCCGTCGAATTCGAGGCCGGCCTCGAGCATCTTGCCTTCCACCTGCGCCTTGTCGAAGGCGGTCTTGCCGGGGGCGGCGAAGCCCTTGTATTCGACGCCTTCCTCGCGGTTGAGCAGCTGGTGGCGCTTGATCGGGCGCGAGAACCGGATCGCGAAGAACAGCTGGCGGCCCGGGGCCCAACCGCGCGTCTCGCGCATGCCGGTGATGGTGTCCGACCCACGCAGGCGCATGCGCGCCCACAGGTTCTTGCCGCTCCAGTCGTAGATCGAGGAGCGCAGGTCGAGCACCACCTTCGGCGTCGCGCCGGCCTTGAAGCGGTAGCGGTGCAGGCCGACCCGCTCGCTCGTGGTCAGTTCGACGTCGACGTCGTTGTCGAGCAGCTTCACGGCGTAGTAGCCCGGCTCGGCATGCTCGTCCTTGTGCGAGAAGCGCGAGCGGTAGCCGGAGAACGACCGCTCCGGGTAGCCCGGTTCGAGCTTGAGCTCGCCGCTGGTCGGCATCAGGAGGATGTCGCCCAGGTCCGAGTGGCCGGCGCCGGAAAAGTGGGTGTGGGTGAAGCCGAGGATCGAATCGTCCTCGTAGCGGTAGCCGGCGGCCCAGGGATAGCCCTGCTTGAAGTGGCGCTGCTGGGTGTCGGGGCTAAGCTGGACCATGCCGAACGGGACCGTGGCGCCGGGAAAGGTATGGCCGTCGCCGCCGGTGCCGACGAATACGTTGACGTTATCGGTGTGCGCGCCCTTGGCGGCGCCGCTCTGGGCATGGGCTGCGCTGCTGCAGACGAGGGCGGCCAGCAGGGCGCCGGCGCTGAACTTGAGTGGATGTCGCATGGATCTCCTGGGGACCGGCCGCGCCGGTTTTCATTCATTTCATGAAACATAGCGTGAAACTTTTGTTCTAGGCAATAGAAGCACAAACGCACGTCATTGTTTAGTAATGGATGGGCAACTTCGTATGGGCAAACGTGAAATCTTGTGAAAAATGCGCCGCGTTAACGCAACAGCTGAGGCCATAACCTGGATCAGCGCAAGATCACGGGTGCTTTTTCATGACCCAAAGTTGAAGATTTGCGATAATATTGACGTGCGGAAATCTTTTTTGCCCGAATGTGTGGAAGGACAGATCATAATGAAACAGCAAGTTGCCGGCTTCTCGCTGATCGAACTGCTGGCCGTGGTAGCCATCATCGGTATCCTGACGGCGGTGGCCGTCCCGGCCTACGGCGGCTATGTGACGCGCTCGCGCCTGGTCGAGGCGTTCTCGGCCTTGGGGGCGGCCCAGACCACGGCCGAGGAGTACTGGAATAACAACCATACCTACGTCGGCCTGGACACGGTCGACGCCACGCATCCGCGCCGCCTGCCGCCCGACAGCGCCAATTTCACCTTCACGCTGGCCGCCGGCGCGACCGACTCGGCCTACACCATCGTCGCCACCGGCCGGGGCGCGACTGCAGGGTTTACCTACACCATCGACCAGGGCGGCACGCGTGCGACCACCGCCGCGCCGGCCGGCTATGGCGCGATCCCGGCCAGCTGTTGGGTCGACCGGAAGGGCGGGCAGTGCGTCCAGTGAGCCACATGCGCGCGCGCGCGGCCGGTTTTACGCTGATCGAAGCGGCGGTGGTGATGGCGATCATCGGCATCCTGGCAGCAGTCGGCTACCCCAGCATGACGACCTGGCTGCTGGCGCGCCGCGCCCAGGCGGCGGCTGGTTATTACATGGACGGGCTGGCGCTGGCGCGCACCATGGCCATCGAGCACAACAGCGCCAGCCGTTTCGTGCTGAGCAAGAACGCGACCAGCGGCCAGATGGAGTGGCAGGTGGATGTGTGCTTCTCGACCTCGCAGACGCGCTGCGACGACAGCAATGGCGCCTGGTCCACGGCCACCACGGCGGTCAAGGATCCGTTCGGGCGTCCGGTCACGTCGGTGGCGCGCGGCGGCGCAGCGCTGCCCGCCGCCGGCGCCGTCAAAGTGAGCATCGACCCGGCCGGCGAGACCAGCGCGTACTTCACGCCGCTCGGCTGGATCGACACCACGGTCTCGCCCCAGATCAACCGCATCACGCTGGCGCCGGCGGCGCACAGCGCGGCGTTCGCCCCGACGGCGGTCGGCATGACGCTGGCCGGCGTGGCCAGCCGCTGCGATCCGGCCGCGAGCGGCGCCAACCCGCGCAGGTGTCCATGATGCGCGCGCCCCGTCCGCAGCACGGCATCGCGCTGGTCGAGGCCATGGTGGCGATCGTCATCCTCGCGCTCGGCCTGCTCGGCACGATCGGCATGCAGGCGCGCTCGTACACGGCGCTGGCCGACGCCGGCCTGCGCGCCGAAGCGACCATGGCGGCCGAAAAGCTGGTCGGTTTGATGACGACCGACCAGGCCAATTTGACCTCCTACGCGCTGGCGGCCGGCGCGACGCCGGGCGCGCGCCTGCTGCCCTGGTATAACGAGACCCGCTCGCATATCCCCAACGCGAAGATCGCCGTGACGGTCGCCCCTGCCGCGAACACCAACGGCATGCAGGTCGTGATCACCATCGGCTGGACGCGCAAGGCGGGCACTGCGCCGGCCAGCCACCGCGTCTCGGCCTACATCGCACAATCGACATGAAGACACGTTCCGCCTTGCGCCGGCGCGGATTCTCGCTGGTCGAACTCCTGGTCAGCATCGTGATCGGCCTGATCGCGCTGCTGTTCGCGGTGCGCCTGATGTCCGGTTCAGAGCAGGCGCAGCGCGCCGAGGTCGGCGGTTCCGACGCCATGCAGAACGGCATGGTGGCGCTGTTCTCGATGAGCCGCGACGCCGGCCAGGCCGGGTTTGGCCTGAATGACCCGATCCTGACCGGCTGCGACACCGTCCTGAGCGCCGGCGCCGGCTATACGCTGGCGACGGCATTGCGCGGGAGCGCCACCGTGCATCCGCTGGCGCCGGTGATCATCGAATCGAACGGCCAGGACCCGGACCGGATCTCGTTCTATGCCGGCAGCTCGATGGGCGGCACCGGCAGCGTGCGCACCGTCGACACCTATGCGGGCGCCACCAGCCTTTCCATCGACCGGGTACCGTTCGGCTTCGGCAAGGGCGACGTGATCGTGGTCGCCCCGGAGCAGTCGGGTGGGCAGTGCGCGCTGGCGCAGCTTTCGGTGGACCCGAACCTGCTGCCGACCAAGTCCGTGCAGTTCGACACGGGCGCAGACTATCCGTTCAACAGCGGCCAGCTGGGCATCGCTGCCCCTGCCGGCGCGACCCGGGTGTTCGATCTCGGCCCGTCCAGCTCGTTGGGCTTTCACACATGGTCGGTCGACACCGGCGTGCTCAAGCTCAGCGCCACCGACGTACCCGGCAGCGGGCAAACGCCGGCTTCGGTGGCCGACAACATCGTCTCGATCAAGGCCCAGTACGGCTTCGACACGCGTGCCGGAGCGGCGTTCACGCCGGCCAGCGGGATGAGCGTCACCCAATGGTCGTCCAGCATGATCAGCGCGGACGGCGACAGCGTGGTCGGCACCGCCGGCGATTATGCGCGCATCGCCGCGGTGCGCATCGCCGTGGTCGCGCGCAGCAAGGCGCCGGAAATAGCCGGCAGCGGCGGCGTCTGCACCGCGACCACCGCCTTGCCGGTCGTGTTCGCTTCCGCCAGCGGCAACGCGGCCGCGATCCCGGTGACTGTCAACGTCGCTGTCGCCGGCAACAGCGTCGACTGGCGCTGCTACCGCTACCGCGTGTTCGAGACCATCGTCCCGCTGCGCAACTTTGGATGGAGGCCGTGATGGCGCGTTCGACCACGACCCTGCGCCAGGCCGGCATGGCGCTGCCGGTGATGCTCATCATCCTGCTGGTGATGATGATCACCGGTATCTACATGCTGCGCGCCACGCACTCGAGCGAGCTGAGTACCGGTAACCTGGCCTACAACGCCACCATGGCGCGCGCGGTCGATTATGGCTTGCATGTGGGCTTCCAGTACCTCAGCACCACGGCCGCCGGCAACAAGGGCGCGCTCAACAGCAGCGACGCGCCGCATGGCTACGAAGCCAAGCTGGACACCACGCGCGGCGTGCGCGACGCGGCCTTCTGGAACAACGCGATCACCGTGACCGATCCCGCCGACCCGGACAAGAACCAGGTCGATTTCGTCATCCACCGCATGTGCGCCCAGGAACTGCGCTACGACGACAAGGGCAACAGCTGCATGATGACCTCGGCCAACACCGCGCAGCTTGGCAACTCGGTCCCGCTCGGCGCCAGCCTGGCCGCGGACGCGCCGCAATTCGCCGATTCGCCGCAAGTGCACTACGTGATCACCGCGCGCATCCACGGCGCGCGCGGCGGCAATGTCGTCAACCAAATGATTGTGCTGATCGGGGTGTGATCCCCGCCCGACTATGAAAAAGATTCTTGGCTTTCTCGTCCTGCTGATGCTGGCCTGCACGGCCTCGGCCGGCGTGACCGGCATCGCCCAGGTGCCGCTGCTGAACATTACCGGCACCGGCAACGTGCGGCCCAACATGATGCTGCTGTACGATAATTCCGGCTCGATGGCCTGGTCGTACACGCCGGACTATGTGGGCGGCGGACAGACCACCTGTCGCTCGGGCGCGTCGCTGGCCGACGGGCAGCGTGTCTGCTATGCGGGCGAACCGCCGTTCAACAGCCCCGACTTCAACAAGCAGTACTACAATCCGGCGATCCGCTACACGCCGCCGGTGTACGCCGACGGCACCTCGTATCCTTCGCAGAACCGCGCCAATACCACCACCTGGAGCAAGGTCGCCGTCGACGGCTTCGGGATCAATATGACCGACATGCTCGGCAACCAGGCCAACGGTTCCACCATCAACCTGGTGAGCGGCTTCCCCGACTGGTTGTGGTGCTCGGACAACAAGGGGACCAATTGCACGGCGCGCAACAAGGCCACCTACGCCTATCCGGACGCCACCTTCAAGATCTACTACGATACGTCGACCAATCCGGCGACCCTGAAGTCGCCGGTGGCGATCGGGTCCAACCCCTACTACTTCCGCATCAACGTCGGCGAGTACTGCGTCGACAAGAGCCTGACCAGCTGCAAGACCACGGCCGTCAACGCCCCGGCCCCGGCCGGCTACCCGGAGCCGGCCAAGGTGCGCTGGTGCGATACGGCCAAGCTCGACGGCAAGTGCCAGGCCAAGTATGTCGACGGCCAGTACATCTACCCGCGCTTTTCGAATGCCGGCCAGTCGGCGCTGCAAGCCTACGGCACCCTCACGGTCGGGGCCTCCAGCAGCAGCAACTCGCTGTCGGTGGCGAGCGTCAGCGTGAGCGATTCGTCCGGCAACGCGACCGTCATCACCAGCGCGGCGGCGGTGGCGTCGTCGGGCACGACCAGCGCGGCCCTGCAGCAGACCGAAGCCACCGATCTGGCGTACCGGATCATCGCCAAGTCGGGGTTGACGAACCAGTACACGGCCTGCGTGAACGCCCCCAGCGGCAGCAATGCCAGCTACGTGCCCGCTTGCCTGGCGACGTATGGCTTCACGCTGAGCGCCAACAACGTGGTCGCGGTGATTCCGCTTGCCTGCGCCGCCGGCACGACCGCGAAAACCCAATGCAAGATGCTGCAGGACGGGTCGCAGAGCGGCTGGGCCCTGTCGGCCGATACGCCGGGCATCGTCATCAGCCCGGTGCAGCCCGCGACGGCGCTGGTCGGAGTAACCGGTTCGACCTACAACACGAATACGCTGATGTCGCTGAGCAGCCTGAAGCTCGGTAGCGTCGAGACATTGCCGTCCACCGTCACCTTCGCGAAGTCGAACAGCAGCGCCCAGGTCGCGCAGGCGATCGTCAACGCGATCGGCACGGGCGGCGACATCAAAGCCTATATCGGCGGCAGCAGCGTGACCAACGCCTGCAAGAACGTGACCTCGCCCACGACCACCGTGTGCCTGCTCAACTACGCCAACGTCAGCGCCGGCCAGTCCGTATTGATCGGCAAGCTGGCGAACGCGACCAGCGGCTCGATCGTCCTGAAAGGCACCAGCAGCGTTGCCGGCGCGCTCGCCAAGAGCGATTCGATCCCGGTCCAGACGGTGGCGCTGGGCGGCGGCGCAGCGATCTTCACCCGCGTCGACATCGTGCCCGGCGTGACGAGCTATCCGAAAGCACCCACCCGCACCGATTGCGCGGCGGTGGCGGCCTGCACCTACGACGAGGAGATGACCAACTTCGCCAACTGGTACGCCTACTACCGCACGCGCAACCAGATGATGAAGACGGCCGTGGGCCAGGCGTTCCAGCCGCTGACCTCGAATTACAACGTCGGCATCGTGTCGCTCTCGAACGCGGCCGACACCGGAACGCAGAACCTGATGACGGTGCCGGCCCAGTTCACCGGCAGCGTACGCACCAATTGGTACAACACGCTGTACCGCATGTCGACCACAGGCTCGACGCCGATGCGCGTCGCCTTGAACGCGGTCGGCCAGATGTACGCCAACCAGGGCAAGTACCAGCAGGCCGCCGGCTCGGAGGTGGTGCAGTATCCCTGCCAGCAGAATTTCACGCTGATCACCACCGACGGCTACTGGAACGGCAACGCCGTCTCGACGGTGCCGGACAACGACAACAGCGAAAACCTCGCCCGCTTCTGCAGCAAGGCCTCGGGCTGCGTCGATCCGCGCCCCGAAAACCCGTCCTCGCTGGCCGACGTCGCGCTGTACTGGTACAACGGCGGCTCGGGCACCGGCGTGTCATCGCTGCGTGTCGGCATCGACAGCCTCGCTAGTCAGGGACTGGTGCCGGCGCAGAGCGGGGAGAACACCCACCTGCACATGAACACCTATGCGCTCGGCCTGGGCGTGGACGGCCTGATGAACTACGAGCCGAACTACGACACCGCACCGCAGACCGGGGGCGACTTCTATCGCCTGGTGACCGGCGCGACCAGCGGCTGCCCGTGGAACAACGACGGACCGTATGTCTGGCCGGACCCCGCCACCGGCAATTCCCAGGGCGGCGCGTCGGTGCAGGCGCGCGTGGACGACCTGTGGCATTCGGCCATCAACGGTCATGGCAAATACTTCTCGGCATCCGATCCGGCGGCCGTGGTCAGCGGACTGAACACCGCGCTGTCGAACATCCAGGTGCGCCTGGGCGCCGCCGCCGCCGCCGCGACTTCGACGCCGAACATCTCCCTCGAAGACAACGACATCTTCTCGGCCACCTTCACGACGGTGCGCTGGTACGGCGAGATCACCGACCGCAAGATCGATCCCACGACCGGCATCGTCGGCAATGCGATCAGCTGGAGTTCGTCGACCACGCTGGGCGCGCTGGTCGCCACCGACGCCAGCGGCGCCGACGGGCGCACGATCTACATGCTGGACACCTCCACTCCACGGAAATTCAAGAATTTCCTGTATGCCGAGATGTCGGACACAGAGAAAGCCTGGTTCAGCAGCAAGTGCAGCGCCCTGGCCCAGTGCGCCAGCCTGTCGGCGGGCGACCGCGCGATCGTCGACAGCGGCGCCAACATCGTCAACTGGCTGCGCGGCCAGCAGCAGTACGCGGACGGCGTGCGCCTGCGCGCCTACACGATGAACACGCCGACCGGCAACGCCGCGGCCCTGCCGATCGTGCTCGGCGACGTCGCCTCCGCCAAGCCGGCCTACCAGCGCGAACCGCGCAAGGCCTACGCCGACCCCGACTATGCGACCTTCCGGGCCAACAACGCCGACCGCAAGCCCTACGTGTTCGTCGCGGCCAACGACGGCATGCTGCACGCCTTCGACGCCGGCGACGGCAGCGAGGCCTGGGCTTACGCGCCGCGCATCACGATGAAGAAACTGTACCTGCAGGCCGGCACGACGTATGCCACCAACCACCAGTTCACCGCTGACGGTTCGCCCGAGATCGGCGACGTCAAGATCAACGGCGTGTGGCGCTCGGTCCTGGTGGCCGGCCTGAACGGCGGCGGACGCGGTTATTACGCGGTCGACGTGACCGATCCCGAGAATCCCGCCGGGCTGTGGGAAATCTGCGCCGACCCCGACGTGTGCAGCGGCGCCAGCCTGCTGCCGAATCTGGGCCTGTCGTTCGGGAATCCCCAGTTCGGCACCTGGAAAGACGGCGCCGGCACCTCGCACTGGGTGGTGTTCCTCAGCTCCGGCTACAACAACGTGCCCGGCGGCGACAACGTCAACAGCGGCGACGGCCATGGCTACCTGTACGTGGTCGATGTCGCCAGCGGCCAGGTGCTGGCGACCACCGGCACCGGCACCGCCGTCGGCGATACCGGCACGCCGAGCGGCTTGGCGAAGATCACCGCCATCACGGCCAACCCGAGCAGCGATCCGCAAGTGACGTATGTATACGGTGGCGACAACCTGGGCAACATGTGGCGCTTCGACTTCAGCAAGCCGGGCGCGGCGCCCGCGCCGGTCCTGATGGGCGCGGCGGGTTCGACCCAGCCGATCACCAGCCGGCCCGAGGTCACCATGTGCGCGGTCACGACCACCGACGCCCAGCAGGTCAGCAGCGTGAGCGCACAGAAATTCGTGGTGTTCGGCACCGGACGCATGCTCGACTTGCCCGACTTGTCCGACACGTCGAAGCAGGCCGTGTACGTGCTCAAGGACACCGGCGCCGGCATTTCGGCCAGCGACTGGCGCGCCGTGGGCAAGATGGCGGACCGCCAGCTGACCAAGGTCACCAGCGCCGGCACCGACAGCTACACGATCGGCGGCGCGACGGTGAACCTGGGCACCCAGCTCGGCTGGTTCTTCGACCTCGACCAGAACAGCGGCGAACGCGTCAACCTGGACCCGAAGGTGGTCGCGGGCACGCTGAACGTGGTGACGAACGTGCCGTCGTCGTCGTCCAATTGCGCGGTGGGCGGCACCAGCAACGTCTACCAGCTGAACGTCTGCACCGCCGCGCCGGTCGCGGTGAACAGCGGCAGCGCGGGCAGCGGCGCCGGCTACACGCTGTCGAACACGTCGGCGGCGGTGGGCTACATCATCGTGCGCCTGCCGTCCGGCGCGCTGAAGATGATCACCACGACCGCCGACGGCAGCACCATCACCACCGGCGTGACACCCGCATCGTTGAGCGCACCGCACCGCGCCGGCTGGCGCCAGGTCGGCGAATGAGTAGCGGCTGAGGTAGCGGCTGAGGTAGCGGCCGAGGTCGCACCTCGGGCGAAGCGCGCGGCGCGTCAGCGTGCACCTGCGGCATCGCGCCGCTGCAGGACCTGGGTCGCCACGCTGCCGTCCGGACGCGTGATCCGCAGCTGGACCGGCAGCCAGTCTTGCGCCGGCGCCAGCCAGGCGTCCAGGCGCGTCTCGCCGGGCGGCGCAACCTGGGCCAGGTGCCAGCTCTTGATACGGCCCAGGCCGGTTTCCACGTCTTCCTCGCCGACCACGTCCAGGCGCAGCGGATGCACGCCGCGGGCGTCGGCGACGGTCACGCCGATGCCGCTGCCCAGCTGATTCGCGGCGGCGGCGGCGACGCTCGCCAGCCAGACCCACACCATGGCGTCGTCGAGCGTGCCGGGCTGCGCCACGGCCTCGGCGCCGTCGGCCAGCGTGACCCGCCGCCTGAGCGGGTCGAAGGTCGTGTCCAGCGTGCGATCGCCCTGCTGTTCGCGCGCCCGTTGCGGGACGATGCCATCGTCGCCGATGATGCCGCTGCTCGAGTGGCGCCCCAGCACTCCATCCATGTCCAGCGTGTAGCTGCTGCCGTCGGAGCGCCAGTCGAGGTAGGCGGCCTGCCCGGAAGAGCCCGGCGTTGCGCCGGCGCTGACCTGGTACACCAGTCGCAGCGAGCCGGGCGGCGCGATCTGGTAGTGGGGCCGCAGTGACAGCGTATCGAACGGCAGCGGCTGGGCGCCCGGTTCGCCGCCGGGCGCAGCGGCGGGCACGGTCGGGGGCGCAGCGGGCGCGGAAGGGCGGGTGCCGACGCTGGCGCAGCGAGCGCGGAGGCGGCGGGCGCCGGTACGGGCGAGGGCGCAGGCGCCGCTCTGGCCGTGGCCTGTACGGCCGGCGCGGGGACCGGTGGCGCCGGTGCGGACGGCGCGGACGCGGCCGGCGCCGGGGAGGGCGGGGCGGCCAGCCGTACGACCAGGGGCGCGCTCGGCCCGACACCGGCCGAGCGGCCGTCGGCGCGAGGCCTCGCGGCAAGGTCGAGCAGCAGCAGGTGGATGGCGGCGGATAATCCGCACAGCGCGACGAGGCGGCGATGGCGGGGCGCAACGGCTATTCTCATGGCGCTAGTGTAGCGCCGAGCCTGCCGCATGGCGAGGACGGCCCGTGCCGGCGTCCCGTGCGGCTGGCGTGGCGCGCGCTAATGCAGCGGCCGGGGCCGCGCGGCCACGTGCTGGGTTGCGCGCGCGGCGCGCCCGCGTACGCGCGTGACGGCGCGCGCGCCGGCTGCGGTTGCGCCGAACGCGAGCGCCAGGTCGGCGCTCAGGCGGTGCAGGTCGAGCACGTCGCGCAATGCCGCCACCAGTTGCCGGCCCAGCGCGCAGTCGCCGCCGTCGACCGCGGGCATGGCCCGGTGCAGGGCGCGCAGGATCACGGCGTTTTCCGCGCGCTGCTCGCGCAAGTGATCGTAGCCCAGCATTTCCATGACGAGTTCCTCGTGGCGGAACCCGGCCTAGACCGCCGCGACGACGTTGGCGAAATCCTGGCAGAACGCGTCGTCCGGCAAAGCGGCCATGCGCTAGAGCCGGTTGCACAGGCTGCGCCCGGCATGGCACAGCGCGGCGCAGACGGTGCGTGGGGTGCGGCTGTGGACGTGTTCGGCTTTCAAGCGGGGGCTCCGGTTGCGGGCGCGGTGGACTGCGCCGATGATTGACCGGCCTGGGTCCAAAGAGTTCGGACATTGTGCGGGTCTCTGTAGCATTCGTCTGCAGGAAAGTATTGATTCCAATCGATAACCGATTTGCGATCCCAGCTACGCTCAGCGTCACTTCAACGTTTAGGGGTACCGATGGTCCTGGTCGTCCAGGGCCATCCCGATCGCCAGCGCTATCATCTGTGCCACGCGCTGGTCCAGGCGTATGCCGAGGGCGCGCGCGCGGCGGGGCACGACGTCGAGCTGATCGAACCGGCGCACCTGCGCTTTCCACTGCTGTCCAGCCGCGCCGAGTGGGAACACGGCACGCTGCCGCCGCAGCTGTGCGCGGCCCAGGAGTCGATCCGGCGCGCCGACCACCTGGTGTTCGTCTATCCGCTCTGGCTGGGCGACATGCCGGCCATGCTCGAAGGCTTCCTGGAACAGGTGGCGCGGCCCCGCATGTTCGTCACGATGGTGGACGGCAAGCCGGTCCCGACCCGGCTGCTGCAAGGACGCAGCGCGCGCCTGGTGATCAGCACCGGCATGCCGGGCCTGGCCTACCGCTGGCCTACCGCTGGCTGAGCGGCGCCTACAGCCTGAAGCCGATGCGCCGCCACATACTCGGCATAGCCGGCGCCACGCGGGTACGCTCGACCGTGGTCGGCAGCGCGACCAGCATGAGCGCCGAGCAGGTGACGCGCTGGCGCCGCCGCCTGCAGGCACTCGGCCGGCGCGCCGTCTGACGCCGATTGCAAAATCGACTACACTCGCGCTTTTGACCTTTCAAGGATCAGCATGGCCATTTTGACCGTTATCGCCACCCTGCGCGCCAAGCCCGGCAAGGAAGCCGAACTCAAGAACTATCTCACGACCCTGGTCGGCTACACCCGCACCGAGACCGGTTGCATCAGCTACGATCTCAACCAGCGACAGTCCGACCCGGCCACCTTCGTGATGGTCGAATACTGGACCGGCCGCAGCGCGCTCGACCAGCATCTGCAGATGCCCTACATGCGCGAATTCGCCGAGGCCGCGCCGGCCCTGTTGGCCGATCCGGTCGACATGCAGTTGCTGGATATGCTGAGCACGCCCAAGCGCTGAGCGGTTGAGGGCATCGCCGGCCCATCTTCAGCACGTCGTCAGCGCACGATCAAAAGCGGCACGGTGCCGTGCGCGAGCAGTTTTTCGGTCTCGCCGCCGAGCAGCCGCGCGCGCAGGCCGCGGCGCGCGTGTGCGGCCATGACCACGAGGTCGCAGCCGTGTTCGCGGGCGATCCGTTCGATCGCCTCGAACGGCGCGGCTTCGGCCGCCAGCACCGTTTCGCACGGGACCCCGGCGTCGTCGGCGCGGCGGCGCACGTAAGCGAGTGCGTCGCGGGCCTGCTGCTCGCGCTCGTGACACCAGGCCGCCAGCGCCGGGTCGACCGTGCCAGCCGGCGGTGTGGCCGGGTCGTCCAGCGGACAGGCATGCAACCCGACGATTGCGCCGCCGCCGATTCGGGCGAGCTCGAGCGCGGTATCGAGCGCCAGGCTGCACAGCTCGGTCCCGTCGGTCGGCACCAGGATGCGCCGGTACATCGTCTGCCCGTGCCGCCGCGACCTGGCTCAGCGCTGTACCAGCACCGGAATCGCGCTGTGCACCAGCACCTTCTGTGTCTCGCTGCCCAGCAGCAGTCCGCGCAGGCCGCGCCGCCCGTGCGAGGCCATGGCGATCAGGTCGCAATCGAGCCGGCTTGCGGTCTCGATGATGGCGTCGTAGACATCGTCCGAGACGGCATGCTCGAGCCGGCAAGCTACGCCGGCATCGACCGCGGCGCGTTCGACATCGGCGAGCACCTTGCGCGCGTGCGCGGCGCTGACGGCGGCGTATTGCTCGGGCGTGTCCTGCAGCATCGCGCTGTTCGCGGTGAGCACATGGAAGGCGGGCGTGACGTGCAGGCCGACGACGTCGGCGCCGATCTCGCGGGCGAAGGCGACGCCGGCCAGGATCGCGCGCTGCGATGCCGCGGACCCGTCGGTCGGCAATAAGATGCGTTTGTACATGCTGCCTCCGGCTGTTTGCCATGCTCCACGCATGACATGATCGCGGAAATGCAGAGCCTATCGATTGAGATATATCAAACGCATCCACGCGCGCGAGCGCGTCGCCAAGCCGAGCGGTCATGCGGGCGGCGGCTGGGCAACATCGCATCGCGCCCGAAACCGGCGGTCGCCCGGCAATACTTGTTAGTTACATCGAACCACGGTAATCTAACGTTTTTGGCATAAAGAATCACCGAATTAGATGAGGATGGAATGAAGAAGCACGGTTTGCTGTGGATTGGCCTGGCGTTCGCCGGCGTTGCGAGTGCGCCGGCCACGGCTCAGGAAGTGGTCAGGATCGGCCATGCCGCCGACATGAGCGGCCCGGTCGCCTACTTTGGCAAGGACAGCGAGAATGGCGCGCGCATGGCGATCGAAGCGCTCAACGCGCGCGGCGCGACGATCGGCGGCAAGAAGGTCACCTGGCAGCTGATCGGCGAAGACGACGCCAGCGACCCCAAGCAGGCCACCGCGGTGGCGCAAAAGTTGGTCGACGCCCGGGTCAACGGCGTGATCGGCCATGAAGGCTCGGGCACCACCATTCCCGCCTCGAAGATCTACAGCGACGCCGGCATCCCGCAGATCTCGCCGTCGGCGACCAGCCCGCAATACACGCGCCAGGGTTTCGCCACCGCCTTCCGCGTGGTCGCCAACGACATCCAGCTCGGCCGCGCGCTGGGCCGCTACGCGGTCAAGAGCCTGAACGTCAAGCGCGTCGCCGTCATCGACGACCGCACCGCCTATGGCCAGGGCCTGGCCACCGAGTTCGCCAACGGCCTGCGCCAGCAGGGCGCGAGCGTGGTGGCCAAGGAATTCACCGACTACCGCGCGACCGACTTCTCGGCGATCCTGACGCGCGTGCGCGCGGCCAACCCCGACCTGGTGTTTTTCGGCGGCATGAATGCGGTGGCCGGTCCGATGCTGCGCCAGATGAAGCAGCTCGGCATCAAGGTGCGCATGATGGGCGGCGACGGCATCTGCTCGGACGAGATCTTCAAGCTGTCGGGCGGCACCATGACCGACGGCCAGGTCGTCTGCGCCGAGGCCGGCGGCGTCGAGGATGCCGGCAAGGCGGCGCTGGACAACTTCCGCGCGGCCTACCGCAAGCGCTTCGGGATCGACGTGCAGATCATCGCGCCGTATTCGTACGACGCGGTGATGGTGATCGCCGAGGCGATGAACAAGGCCGGCTCGAGCAATCCGGCCAAGTACCTGCCGCTGCTGGCCAAAACCCAGTACAAGGGCGTGACCGGCAGCATCGCCTTCGACGCCCACGGCGACATCCGCGATGGCGTGATCACGCTGTACACGTTCAAGGGCGGCCACCGCACGCCGATCGCGGTGACCAAGTAAACCCGCGCCGTCGCCCGCCCTGCGGCGGCCCATGCGAAAAAAAGGCCGGCATCCGTGGATGCCGGCCTTTTTTTCGACCACGTGTTTATCGACCGCTTTTCATCCCCGGCCGAGCCCGGGCTCAGCTCGCGTCGGACGCGATCTCGCCGCACGGCGCGGCCTGGTCGCCGGCGAACATGATCTCGTCGAGCATCTGGCGCGCCGCCTTGAGCATCTGCTCGGACAGCGCCGGATTCGCCTTGGCCACGCCGCGCGCCACCGAAACGCTGCCGATCATGGTCGCCACCACCACCATCGCGCGCGTCAGCGCATCGGTGCCGGGCTGGTTGGCCGCGATCTGGCGCTCGAACGCGCGCACCATCACCATATAGCCCTCGGTGAAGCGCACGCTGAGGGCGCGGTCCTGGCGGCCGATCTCGCTGGCCGCGGCCGACATCGGGCAGCGTGCGGCGTAGTCGTTGCGGTCCTCGATGGACAGGTAGTAGTCGAGATAGGCGGCCAGGTCCGGCATGCCGTCGACGGTGCTGGCGAACATGCGCGCCTGCGTCTGCTCGAAGCCGTACGACAGCGCTTCGAGCGCCAGCTCTTCCTTGGATTTGAAGTGGGCGTAGAGGGCGCCGTGGGTCAGCCCGGCTTCCTTGCTGATCTCGGCGACACCGACACCGTCGATGCCGCGCTCGCGAAACAGCTTGCTGGCAGCCCTGATCAGGGCGCTACGGTTTTCTGCAGCCTTTTCCTTGCTGATTCTCATGGCCTTGCTTGTCGTTGTCATCGCGCCGTGCGGGCGCTGAGGCGCGTGGCCAGGCAGGTCAAACCTTTACCTTGCGCACAATGTTATGCGGCGAGTATAACCGTGCCCTTCCGCGCTCGCGCGTCACGAAATTGACGACAGACTAACACTCTGGGCAAGTAAGGCGCGCAGCTTATCGGGCGGCATCGGACGCGCCAGCAGGTAACCCTGCACTTCGTCGCAATTGGCGGCGCGCAGAAACTCGAGCACGGCCCGGGTCTCGACCCCCTCGGCCACCACGGCCATGCGCAGTGCATGCGCCATGTCGACGAAGGCCTTGATGAAATCGAAGGCGCCGATGCGGCCGTCGTCGCCCAGCACGAAGGAGCGGTCGAGCTTGAGCACGTCGATCGGTAGGCGGCGCAGGTAGGCCAGGCCCGAGTAGCCGGTGCCGAAGTCGTCCAGCGCAAGCTTGATGCCGAGCGCGGTTAATTCGCCCAGCATGGCGGCGGCGCGCTCGACGTTTTCGATCAGCGCGCTTTCGGTCAGCTCCAGCTCGAGGCAAGCCGGCGCCAGGCCGGTCGCCTCGAGCGCGGCGCGCACCTCGCCGACGAGGCCGCCCTGGCACAGCTGGCGCGCCGAAACGTTCACCGACACCCGGATCGGCCGGCCGAACTCCTCGAGCAGCCCACGGCCCAGGCTCGCCTCGAGGTCCAGGCCGACGAAAGCGGCGGCCTTGCGGTTGGCGTAGGTGATGCGCCAATCGTGGTCGAGCGCGAAAAACGCGTCCCCGATCGTCTCGAGCATGGCGTCGAGACGCGCGCGCGACTGGCGCAGCAGGGTGCAGGCGTGGTGGGGTTCGCCGATATCGGCGGCGATGCGGGGCGACGGGCTGTTGCTCATGGGGTCCGGTCGGAACGAAGCGCGCCCCGCAGGGAGGCGGGACGCTTTATGCACGATGCATTATATCGTTCCGACGGGCAACGCCTAGGCCAATGATGCGGACCTACAACATCGTCAGAACCGCCTCGGCCGGATTCAGCCGTTCGGCGTCGGATCGTTGCGCGGACGGGCAGTGCCGACTTCGTCCTGGCTGGACTGGCGCTCGCCCAGCTGGCGGTCGCCCTGGCCGCCGCGCAGCGCGTCGGCCTGCTCGCTCTGGCCGTCCTGCTGGCCCTGCTGCGAGCCGCCTTCCCCGCCCGGCTGCGGCTGCTGCTGCTGCTGGCCGTCGCCCTGGCGGTGGCCTTGGCTGCGCACCGAGTCGCCCTGCGCCGGGGTGCCGCCCGGCTGGCCGACCTGTTGCTGCAGGTTGCCGGAGTCGGCCATGTCGGGCGTGCCGACGCCACCGTCGCGGCCGCCATCGTCGAGGTTGCCGGTAGTGCCGTCGACCCCGGCGCTGCTGGTGCCGACGCCGCTCAGCTCGTCATAGTTGCGGCCCTTCATGCCCTTGCCCTTGTATTCCTGATTGCTTGGCATCATCGTCTCCTTGGCTCATTCAGAAATTCACATGGTAGGCCCTTGGCCGCGATCGGCAATCGGACGATCCTGCAGGGTGCTGTAGGACCGCGCGTACGGAATTGCCGGATGGAAGAAACGCTAATATATTGACAATCCGTCCGATCCATGGCGCAATCCCGGTTCGGCTCGATTTCAAGCCAGCAACGAAAAAGACAAAAACAATGACTCGTTCCAGCGCAGGAAAAGCAAGGGGGACCGGACGCACCACCCTCGAGGAAGTGGCGGTGCTCGCCGGGGTATCCACGATGACGGCGTCGCGTGCGCTGAGCCAGCCGCAACTGGTGTCGGAGGGCACCCGCACCCGGGTCGAACAGGCGGTCGTGCAGCTCGGCTACGTGCCGAACCGGGCGGCGCGGGCGCTGGCGTCGTCCCAGTCGCGGGTGATCGCGGTGCTGGTGCCGTCGCTGTCGAACGCCGTGTTCAGCGAGTTACTCGACGGCATCCACGACGCGATCGAAGCCAGCCAGTACCAGCTCCTGATCGGCAATACGCTGTATTCCGAAGCCGAGGAGGAAAAGCTGCTGGGCATCTACATGCAGTCGAACCCGGACGGCATCCTGCTCTCGAACCTGAACCACAGCGAGGCGGTGGAGCGCACGCTGGCCGGCTCGCGCGTGCCGATCGTGTCGATGATGGACCTGGCCGACGACACGGCGCGCATGTCGGTCGGCTTTTCGCAGGATGCCGCCGGCATGGCGATGACCGAGCACCTGCTCGGGCGCGGCTACCGGCGCATCGCCTTCATCGCCGCCCAGCTCGACGAGCGCACGCTGCGCCGCGCCGACGGTTATCGCGAGGCGATGCGCGCCGCCGGCCTGTTCGACGCGCGCCTCGAGCTGATGGTGCCGGAGCGCTCGACCATCGCGCTCGGCGCCGAGCTGACGCGCCAGGTGCTCGAACGCATCCCCGACTGCGACGCCGTGTTCTGCTGTAACGACGACCTGGCCTACGGCGCGGTGTTCCACTGCCAGCGCCAGGGCATCGCGATTCCGCGCCAGCTGGCGGTGGCCGGCTTCAACGACCTGTCGGCCTCGGCCTGGATGGTGCCGTCGCTGACGACGGTCGAGACCCCGCGCTACCGCATCGGCTTCGAGTCCGCCTCGCTGCTGCTGCAGGCGATCGAGGGGCGCGCGCCGGCGCAGCGCCGCATCGATCTCGGCTTCACGCTGCGCGCGCGCGAAAGTACCTGAACCGGGTAGCGCGATGTCAGGCCGCCGCCGGCGGCAGGCGCAGCGTGAACACGCAGCCTTGCCCCGGACCGTCGCTGTGGGCCGCCACGCTGCCGCCGTGCAGGGCGCTCAGTTCGCGTACCAGCGCCAGGCCGAGGCCGAGGCCGCCCTGGGCGCGGTCGATCCCGGTCGGCCCCTGCACCAGCGGTTCGAAAATCTGCGGCAGCGTCTCGGCGGCGATGCCGACACCGGTGTCGGCGATCTCGATCACCACCGCCTCGACCTCGCGCCAGGCGCGCACCTTGATCGCGCCGCCTTGCGGCGTGTACTTGATCGCGTTGTGCAGCAGGTTGTCGAAGATCTGGCCCAGGCGCGTCTCGTCGGCCTGCACGTGCAGCGGCGCCAGCTCGGGAACGTCGACCTGCCAGGCGTGGGCGCCGGCGTCGACCACGGTCCTGGCCGCCACGCACTGGCGCAGCAGGGCGCCGGCGTCCAGCCGACGCTTGTCCAGCACCACCTTGCCGGACACGATGCGGCGCATGTCCAGCAGGTCGTCGACGATGCGGGTCAGGTGGCGCAGCTGGCGCCGGCTGATTTCGCGTGCGTGCGCGAGCAGCTCGGGCCTGGCCGCCGCCATGTCGGTCACCGCCAGCGCCCCGGCGATCGCCGCCAGCGGATTGCGCAGCTCGTGCCCCAGCATCGCCAGGAACTGGTCCTTGGCCTGGCTCTGGGCTTCGGCCAGGCGGCGCGCGGCCTGTTCGGCCTGCAGAAGGCCTGCGCGTTCGCGCTCGAGGCGTTCGCGCGCGTCGCGCTCGCGCGAGAGCGCCTCGCTGCTGCGGGCCAGGTCGGCCAGCAGGCCGTCGATCTCGCGCACGCCGCTCGGGCGCGCCGGCGGCATCGGGTCCGCGGGTGCGCCGGCGCCCAGCAGGCGCGCCGCGTCCTGGGCCTGGCCCAGCCCGAACGACAGGCGCTTGGCCAGGAACACGGCGATGCCGATGGCCAGGCCCATCAGGGCCAGCATCGACAGCGCCGCGAACAGCGTGGCGGTGCGCGCCGGCGCTTCGATCTCGTCGACCGGCACCCCGATCGCAACCGTCCAGCCGCTCAGGGGCGCGCGCCGGTACACGCTGTAGACGTCGACGCCGTCGCGCGTGGCCAGGCGCAGGCGGCCGGCTTCGTGCGCGCGCGCGGCCGCATACAGCGGTCCGCGCACCGGCTTGCCGACGTAATCGGCGGCGCTCAGGTTGCGCGCCAGAGAGACCCCGTTGGCGTCGAAGATCGTGACGATCCAGTCCGGGCCGATCGAACCCGTGTCGAAGGTACGCTGGAAGTAGCGCGCGTCGAACAGCTGGCTGACCACGTAGCGGCGCGCATCGGGCAGCGTCACCGGGACGTCGACCGAGATCTGGCCGCGCCGCGTCAGGTTGCCGATGAAGTAGCCCGAGACGTGGGTGCGCCCCGAGGCGAAGGTCTGAAGCGCCCAGGTCGAGCGGCGGTGCGGCAGCGCGCTGCCGAACGGCGCCAGTGTATTGAACAGCGGCTCGCCCGCTTCGTTGGAGAGCAGCGTCCAGCTCAGCGAACCCTGGTTCATGGTGCGCGCCTCGCGGTGCAGCCGGGCGAAGTCGCCGTGCGCCAGCGCTTCGGAATTGACGATGCCGCGCAGCGAGGCGTCGGCCACGGCGATCTCGCGGTCGACCAGCAGCGCGGTGGCGCGCGCGGCTTCCTCGACGCCGCGCAGGCGCGACTCGCGTTCCCACTGCAGCAGCATGTGCAGGCCGGCCGCCATGATCAGCGCCGCCGGCACCAGGATCGCCACCGCCATCAGGATCAGGGTGGTGCGGGCTTTCATCGGGATGGCGCTGGTGCGGGCATGGCGGACGGTGAGGGCGGCGGCGCAAAGGCCGGGAGGCGTCCATTGTACTTGTAGTGGTTCCCGCTGGGCAACGTGCATCGCCGCTTCGACACCCTGCGCGGCCGCCACCGTCGCCGGCGCCCGGGCCCGCGTCAGACTTTCATCGGCAAGATCACCATCTGCAGCCCGTCGAAGTGCAGCCGCCGCTGGATCGCCAGCGCGGCCTGGTTGTGCAGCAGGCGCGTGAGCAGGTTGTCGCGGCTGAACACCAGGCGGCTGGTGAAGAACACGGCGTTCGGATACTCGTTGCTCAAATCGCGGCACATCCCGGTGAGCGTTTCGATCGCATCGGTGCCGAAGGCCAGGCGCGAGGCCGCCGGGATGCCATGGCTGCGGCAGAAGGCGACGAAGCCGTCCAGCGTCGCCGTGGCGCTGGCGCGCAGGCGCTCGATCTCGCCATCGCCGCCATAGGCCTGGGCGTCGACCGTGCGCGCGCTGATGAACACCACGTTGCGGAAGTGGCCGGGGAACATGCGCTGCACCCACAACAGCGCGTGCAGGCCGCCGCCGCGCGAGCTGCCGACGATGAACACGGCGGTCGGCCGGCTCGGATCGAGCGCCGGCGTGTCGGTGCAATCGCCCGGCGGCTGCTGCGCGAACACCGCGTCGACCTCGGCGATGCGCGCGCGCGTGTGCGCATAATGCGCGCGCACCAGCAGGCACAGGGCCACCACCACGCCGGTTAGCAGCAGCGTGACCCAGCCGCCTTGCAGGAACTTCTCGACGACGGTCACGCACAGGATGCTTGCGGTAACCAGCAGGCCGAGGCTCGAGAGGAGCAGGCGGCGCAGCCAGCCCTGCTGCTCGCGGTGGCCCAGCCAGTAGCGGCACAGGCCGAGCAGCGACAGGCTGAAGGTCAGGAACACGTTGATGCTGTACAGGACCACCAGCAGGTCGACCTGGCCGCCGCAGGCCAGCAGCATGGCGCCGGCCGCGACGCCCATCAAGAGCACGCCGTTCTGGGTCACCAGGCGGTTCGACAGGTAGCGGAACTGGTGCGGCACCCATGAATCCTGGGCCATGTTGGCCAGCACCGCCGGGCCGCCCAGGAAACCGGTGTTGGCGGCCACCAGCAGCAGGCCGGCTTCGAACAGCAGCGTGGCGCCCAGCGCGACCGCCAGGGCGGTGCCGGACAGTCCGGCGTGCGCCAGGATCGCCCGGAACGCCACCGCGTTCAGGGTCTGGCCCGCCACGGGAGCCGCGTTCCACAGCAGGTACAGGAAGATGATGCCGCCGGCCGTGAAGGCCAGGCTGACCGCCATGTACAGCATGGTCACGCGCCCGGTGCGCACGCGCGGCTCGGCCAGCGCATTGACGTTGTTCGACACCGCCTCGATGCCGGTATAGGTGCCGCCGCCCATCGAATAGGCTTTCAGCAGCAGGGCCAGCGTGAATACCCAGCCGCTGTCGTGGGCCAGGGCGGTGGTTTCGCTCATCGTGGCCGGGAACAGCGCCGGCAGGGCATGGGCGTGGGCGGCGATGCCGTAGACGATCAGCAGCGCATGGGTGGCCACGAAGCCGAGGAACACCGGCAGCAGCACGCGGATCGATTCCTTGGCCCCGCGCAGGTTCAGCCACAGCAGCAGCACGACCAGCGCCATCTCGGTGGCCAGCTTGAAGTGCTGCGCGCCGAGCGGCAGCATCGAGAACAGCGCGTCGACGCCGCCGGCGATCGAGATCGACACCGTCAGCACGTAGTCGACGATCAGCGCCGCGCCCGACACCAGGCCGGCGTGCGGCCCGATCAGCACGCTGGCGATACGGTAGCCGCCGCCGCCGGTCGGGAACAGCTCGATCACCTGGTTGTAGGCGAACGCGATGATGAAGACGGTGGCGGCGGTCGCCAGCGCCAGGTACAGGCCGAAGTGGGCGTGGCCGCCGAGGGCCTTGAAGGCTTCCTCGGGGCCGTAGGCCGAGGAAGACAGACCATCGGCGCCGAGGCCGACCCAGGCCAGGAAGGCGACCAGGGTCAGGCTGTGGCGGGTTTCGTGTTCGAGCGGGTCGAGTGGCCGGCCGAGCAGGGCGGTGCGAATCTGCGTGATCATGGGTGCGAGGCGTAGTGGAACAGGCGGCCATGATGGAAGAGGGCGCTGAAAATTGTCGTAAATCCTGGACAGGGCCGTGTAAACGCCGTGTAAATTCGCGCCGCGGCAGCCCTGCATCGATGCGCGCCGCCGCCATCTTTTTATACCGCCTTTACGCCCGATGGCTTACCATCGCGGCATGCATGAGCGCACTCCGACCCAGCCCGACACCGTCATCCGCGATGGCGCCGCGCTGCTCGCCTGCGTCGGCCATGGCGCGGGCGCGCAGCGCGTCGTGGCCGCCGCGGCGCGGCTGGCGACCCTGGCCGGCGCGCCCTGGCACGCGGTGCTGGTCGAGAGCCCACGTTCGCGCGCGCTCGGCGAAGCGGCGCGCCTGGCGGCGCTCGAACAGCTGCGCCAGGCGCAGGCGCTCGGCGCGGTCACCTCGGTGCTGGACGGCGACGAGCCGGCGGCCGTCATTGCCAGCTACGCGCGCCGCCACGCCTGCGCCACCGTGGTGCTCGCGCGCGGCGTACGCCTGCCGTCGCCATGGCGGGAGCCGATGGCGCGGCGCCTGGCGCGGCTGGCGCCGCAACTCGATATCGTCGAGGTCGCGGCCCCGGCGGACCATGGGCGCACGATGGATAGTGCGGACGGCCACGCACGCGCGCACGCGCGCGTGAACGCGGACGCCGCCCCGGCGCAGCCGCGGCGCTACCTGGCGGCGCTGGCCGCCAGCCTGGGCACGGCCCTGGTCGCGTTGCCGCTGCTGCCGGTACTGGACGCCGCCAACGTCGCCATGCTGTTCCTGCTGTGCGTGGTGCTGGTCGCGATCCGGCTCGGGCGCGGACCCGCGATCGCCGCGACCCTGGCGGGCTTCGGCGCGCTGGTGCTGGCGGTGCCGCGCCGCGCCTACGACCTGAGCGAATTCAAATATGCGGTGGCGCTGGCGGTGATGCTGGCGGTCGGCTGGATCACGGCGCGCCTGACCACCAGCCTGCGCGAGCAGGCCGAGGCCGCGATCGCACGCGAGGCGCGCACGCGCGCGCTGTACGAGTTCGCGCGTGCGCTGTCGGTGGCGCTGCAGCTCGAGCAGGTGTTCGAGATCACGCGCAAATTCGTCGAGCGCAGCTTCGGTGGACGCGCGCTGATCCTGCTGCCCGGGATCGACAACCGCCTGGCCTGGCCCGAGGGCGTGCCGCTGACCGTGATGGACATGGCGGCCGCCCAGTGGGCGTTCGAGCACCTGGAAGCGGCCGGGGCGGGCACGGCGACGCTGCCCAACAACGGCTTCGTGTATCTGCCGCTGCGTGCGCCGATGCGCACCCGCGGCGTGCTGGCGATCCGCGTCGCCGAGCCGCGCACGCTGCTGGTGCCGGAACAGCGCGAGCTGCTCGACGCCTTCGCCGCGCTGGCCGCGATCGCGCTCGAGCGCGTGCATTACGTCGACGTGGCCCAGGATGCGCTCGTGAGCATGGAAGGCGAGCGCTTGCGCAATTCGCTGCTGGCGGCGCTGTCGCACGACTTGCGTACGCCGCTGACCGGCCTGGTCGGGCTGTCCGAATCGCTCACACTGTCCAGGCCGCCCCTGGCCGAAGCGCAGATGGAGCTGGCCACCGCCGTGCGCGACGAGGCGCGCCGCATGGTCACCCTGGTCGCCAACCTGCTCGACATGGCGCGCATCCAGAGCGGCGGCGTCAAGCTGAACCTGCAATGGCAGTTGGTCGAGGAAGCGGTCGGCGCCGCGGTGCGCGTGTGCCGCTGGCAGCTGGGCGCGCGCACGGTGCGCACGCGCATCGCGCCCGGCCTGCCGCTGGTGCGCTTCGACGCGGCGCTGCTCGAACGGGTGCTGTGCAACCTGCTCGAGAACGCCGCCAAGTACACGCAGGCCGGCGCCTGCATCGAGGTCGAGGCCGGGCTGGAACCGGCCGGCGGCATGCTGCTCTTGCGCGTGTGCGACGACGGTCCCGGTCTGCCGCCGGGGCGCGAGGACGCGCTGTTCGAAAAATTCGTGCGCGGCCAGCAGGAGTCGCCCATCGCCGGCGTCGGCCTGGGCCTGGCGATCTGCCGCGCCATCGTCGAGGCGCACGGCGGGCGCATGCGCGCCTTCAACCGGCCGCAGGGCGGCGCCTGCTTCGAGCTCGGCCTGCCGCTGGGCGAGCCGCCGGCGCTGCCGGGCGCCGAGGAGGCCGTCCTCGACGGCGAGGCGCAGGCCAATCATCCCGTATCACAGACACAGGAACAATGAACAACGACACCTCTCCGGTAGCATTGATCGTCGAGGACGAACCGCAGATCCGCCGTTTCGTGCGCATGGCGCTGGAAGGCGAGGGCTGGCAAGTGCACCAGTCCGAGACGCTCAGGCGCGGCCTGATCGACGCCGGCACGCGCACGCCCGACCTGATCATCCTCGACCTCGGCCTGCCCGACGGCGACGGCATCACGCTGATCCGCGACGTGCGCAGCTGGAGCCCGGTGCCGATCATCGTGCTGTCGGCGCGCATCGACGAGGGCGACAAGATCGCCGCCCTGGACGCCGGCGCCGACGACTACCTGACCAAGCCGTTCGGCATCGGCGAACTGCTGGCGCGCGTGCGCGCGGCGCTGCGGCGCCAGCACAAGGGGATCGGCGAGGCGTCCTCGAAAGTGGCGTTCGGGAAGGTCGAGGTCGACCTGCACAAGCGCCAGGTGCTGCGCGAAGGCCAGCCGGTGCACCTGACGCCGACCGAGTACAAGCTCTTGAGCGTGCTGCTGGCGAACATGGGGCGGGTCGTGACCGCGCCGCAACTGCTGCGCGAGGTGTGGGGGCCGTCCAACGGCGACAACGGCCACTACGTGCGCATCTACATGGGGCACCTGCGCCAGAAGCTGGAAGACGATCCGGCGCAGCCGCGCCATCTGCTCACCGAGACCGCGGTCGGTTACCGCCTGCAGGCCTAGCCGGCTTTGCCCACCAGCTGCAGCACCCGGCGCAACTTGGGCGCCACCACCGGCGTGGTCAGCATCGTGCTGGCGATCGCCATCAGGAGCAGCGCGGTGAAGGTGGCGCTGGTGATGATGCCCTTGTCGAGCAGGATGTTGGAGAAGATGATCATGATCAGCGCCTTGGTCTGCAGCAGCCAGCCGATCACCGAGGCTTCGCCCGGTCCCCAGCCGAGGATGCGCCCGGCCAGGTGCACCCCGCCCAGCTTGCCGGCGACCGACGCCGCCAGCAGCAGGCCGGCGGCCAGGAACACGGCGGCGCCGCCGCCCTCCCAGCCGGTGCGCAGGCCGGTGCTGAGGAAATACACCGGCATCAGCGTGAGCAGCAGGTTGTGGCGCAGGCCGTCCATCCTGGCCCGGTCGAACCAGTGCGCATCCATCACCACCCCGGCCAGGAAGGCGCCGACCATGAAGTGCAGGCCGGACCAGTCGGCCCCGAACGCGCAGGCGGCCAGCCAGATCAGCGCCGCCGGCCAGCGGTCGCGTTCATCGAGGCGCGCCATCATCTTCCGGGCCAGCCAGGCCGCCACGGCGAAGCCGAGCAGGAAGCCGAGCTGGCGCCCGACCCGGGTCCAGTCGAGCAGGATCAGCGCCAGCACGCCCCAGATCGCCACGTCGTCGAGGCTGGCGTAGCGCAGGATGCGCTGGCCGATCGGGGCGCGCAGGATCTCGAGCTTTTCCATCAGCAGGATCAGGATCGGCAGCGCGGTCACGGCGCACGACATGCCGACGCCCAGCACGAACTGCCAGTCGGCGGCATGGCCGCCTTTCCAGGCCCCCTCGATCACGCCGAGCATCGCCAGCGCGGCGGCGCAGCCGCAGGCCAGCGGGGTGCCCAGCGCCAGCGAGGCCGTGACCAGGCTCTCGCGCCGGTGCGCCCAGGCCTGCTTCAGGTCCAGCTCGACCCCGGCGATCATCACGAAGATCATGATCGACCACCAGGCGATGCCGTTCAGCGCCCCGGTCACCTGCGGATTGAACACGAAACGGTAGTACTCCGGATAGGCGCGTCCGAGGATGCCGGGGCCGAGCAGCACCCCGGCGATGATCTGCACGACCACCAGCGGCGCGTAGTAATCGATGCCGCCGAGGCGCCAGACCAGCCACGGCAGGGTCAGGATGATCAGCATGGCAAGCAGGAAGATTTCGGTGGTGCCCATCGTGGTCTCGTGTGTTGTTATGGCGACGACTTGGTATTCCGCGGCGCCATTTTGCCCATTTTCAATCGTAAAATGGTGGTAAATTTTCTGTTTGACACTAAATTGCAGGCGGACTATAGTCGGTCGCAACTGCCGGTAACGTTTCCAACGAAACGCGGCGGATTATAAAAGGAAGCCGCAAACAGGCTTTCGAAGGGAGACGGGATGCACGCAGCAGTCAGGCGGCTGTTCGGCGCGGGTCTGTGCGCGTTCGCCATCGGCGGCCACGCCAGCGCCCAGGCGCAGCCGACGGCCGAGGTGATCCATTGGTGGACGTCGGGCGGCGAATCGGCCGCCGTGCGCGAGGTCGCGCAAGCCTACCGCGGCGCCGGCGGGGTCTGGGTCGACACCGCGATCGCCGGCGGCGACCAGTCGCGCGCGGTCACGGTCAACCGCATCATCGGCGGCAATCCGCCCACCGCGGCCCAGTTCAACACTTCCAAGCAGTTCGTCGACATCATCGACGAAGACCTGCTCGGCACCGTCGACGAGGTCGCGCGGCGCGATGGGTGGGACCGGCTGCTGCCGAAACCGATCGTCGGCGTGATCAAGATGCGCGGCCACTGGTACGCCGCGCCGATCAACATCCACATGCAGACCTGGCTGTGGTATTCGAAGCCGGCGTTCGCCCGCGCCGGCATCGCGCGCGAGCCGCGGTCGATGGACGAATTGTTCGCCGACCTCGACAAGCTCAAGGCAGCCGGCCTGGTCCCGCTGGCCTACGGCGGCCAGGCCTGGCAGGACAGCCTGACCTTTTCGATGGTGCTGGCCAACCTCGGCGGTCGCGAGCTGTACCTGCGCGTGATCCGCGACCGCGACCAGGCCGCGATCGCCTCGCCTGCGTTCCGGCGCGTGCTGCTGGCCTTCAAGCGCCTGCAGGCCTACGTCGATCCGGCCTCGCCGGGGCGCAACTGGAACGACGCCACCGCCTTGGTGATCCAGGGCCGTGCCGGCGTGCAGATCATGGGCGACTGGGCCAAGGGCGAGTTCACCGCGGCCGGCTTGAAACCGGGGCGCGACTACGGCTGCATGGCCGGCCTGAACGACGCCAGCCCCTACCTGATCCAGGGCGACGTGTTCGTGTTCCCGAAGACCGACGACGCCTCGACGCTGCGCGCCCAGCGCCTGCTGGCCGAGACGGTGGCGCGGCCCGGCGTCCAGCTGGCCTTCAGCCGCCTCAAGGGTTCGATCCCGGTGCGCCTCGACGCCGACGTCTCGAGCCTGGACCCGTGCGCGCAAAAGGGCATGGCGATCCTGCGCGACCCGAACCGGCCGCTCGGCGTGAGCGAGGTCTACCTGACTCCGGACCAGAATGGCGCGCTGCAGGACGTCCTGACCGCCTACTGGAACACCAACATGCCGGTCGAGCGCGCGCAAAAGAGCATCGCCTCGGCGCTGCGTTATTGAAGGAGGCGCCGTGTTCTCTCTTCCACGCTTGCCGAGCCGGCGGATTTTTCCACGCATCCCGCCGCGCGTGTCGCCGCAGCTGGCCCTGCTGCCGATGGCGCTGGTGGCCATCGTCGGCTACCTCGGCGCAGCGCTGTGGACGCTGCGCATCTCGCTGACCAGCTCGCGCACCTTCCCGTCCGGGCACTTCATCGGCCTGGCCCAGTACCAGCGCCTGTTCGACAACGAGCGCTGGCTGCTGTCGCTGCACAACCTGGCCGTGTACGGGCTGCTGTTCGTCGCCGCCAGCCTGGTGCTCGGCTGCCTGCTGGCGGTCTTCATCGACCAGCAGGTGATGGGCGAAGGCCTGCTGCGCACGATCTTCCTGTACCCGTACGCGATGTCCTTCATCGCCACCGGCGTGGTCTGGCAATGGCTGCTCACCCCCGGCGACGGCATCGAGGCGGCGTTGCGCGCGCTCGGCTGGAACGTCCATTTCGACTGGATCGTCTCGCAGGACATGGCGATCCATTGCGTCGTCATCGCCACCGTCTGGCAAGCCGCGGGCCTGGTGATGGCGCTGGTGCTGGCCGGGCTGCGCGGCATCGACCCCGAGATCTGGAAGGCGGCGCGCCTGGACGGCATCCCGGCCTGGCGCGTCTACCTGCAGATCGTGCTGCCGATGCTGTGGCCGACGATCGCCACCGTGCTGCTGCTGCTGGCCACCGCCGTGGCCAAGCTGTTCGACGCCGTGGTCGCCATGACCCAGGGCGGACCGGGCATCGCCAGCGAGGTGCCGGCCAAGTTCATCATGGACCACCTGTTCCTGCGCTCGAACGTCGGGCTGGCCTCGGCCGGCGCGGTGGTGCTGCTGTTGCCGGTGCTGGCGCTGCTGGCGCCGTATGCGTATGCGCGCGCCTACGCGCAGCGTCACCGGGAGGCTGCATGAATCACTTCACGGGCGCGCGTCCCGTCGCCGCGCCGGCGCCTGCCGTCGATAGCGTCGCAGCCACCGCCGCCGTCGCCACGCCAGCCGCCGCCCCGGCCACCCCGGCCGCTGCTCCTGCGCGCGCGCGTGCGCGCCGCAAGCGCCTCACGCCCGCGCGCATCGGCGTGTACGCCTTCCTGATCGGCGCGGCGCTGTTCTTCCTGCTGCCGCTGTACGTGATGATCGCCGCCTCGTTCAAGCCGATGGAGGAGATCCGCGCCGGCGGCGTCTTCGCGCTGCCGCACGCCGTCACGTTCGAGCCGTGGCGCCAGGCCTGGAGCGGCGTCTGCACCGGCGCCGCCTGCGACGGCCTGCGCACGGGTTTCTGGAACTCGGTGGCGATCGCCGTGCCCAGCACCGTGCTGACCATCCTGCTGGGGGCGGTCAACGGCTATGCGCTGTCGTTCTGGCGGCCGCGCTACGCCAACGTCCTGTTCGGGGTGCTGATGGCCGGCGCCTTCGTCCCGGTGCAGGTCATGATCTATCCGCTGGTGCGGGTGCTGGCGCTGGCCGGCATCTTCGGCTCGCTGCCGGCCATCGTGGTGGTGCACCTTGTATTCGGCATGCCGGTGATGACGCTGCTGTTCCGCAATTACTACTGCAACGTGCCGCAGGAGCTGTTCCAGGCGGCGCGCATCGACGGCGGCGGTTTCTGGCGCATCTTCTTCTACGTGATGCTGCCGATGTCGCTGCCGATCGTGGTGGTGGCCGCCATCATGCAGGTCACCGGCGTGTGGAACGACTACATCCTCGGCCTGACCTTTGCCGGGCGCGAGCACCTGCCGATGACGGCGCAGTTGAACAACGTGGTCACCACCACCACCGGCACGCGCGCCTACAACGTCGACATGGCGGCCACCATCCTCACCGCGCTGGTGCCGCTGACCCTGTATTTCGTGTCCGGCCGCTGGTTCGTGCGCGGCATCGCGGCCGGCGCGGTCAAAGGCTGAAGGAGGAACGATGGCCCACCCGCATCCGCAGGCGGCGAACCTGCCCAGCCTGAACCTGAGCAAACTGAACATCGAGCTGGGCGGGCGCAGCATCATCCGCGACCTCGACCTGCAGGTCGAGCCGGGCGAGTTCCTGGTGCTGCTCGGCCCTTCGGGCTGCGGCAAGTCGACCCTGCTGCACAGCATCGCCGGCCTGGTCGAGGCGCGCTCGGGCGCGATCGAGATCGGCGGGCGCGACATGACCTGGGCCGAGCCGAGCGAGCGCGGCATCGGCATGGTGTTCCAGTCGTACGCGCTGTACCCGACCATGACCGTCGAGGCCAACATGTCGTTCGGCTTGAAGATCGCCGGCACACCCAGGCAGGAGGTGCAGCGGCGCGTGCGCGAGGCGGCGGCGCTGCTGCAGCTGGACAGCCTGCTGGCGCGCAAGCCGGCGCAGCTCTCGGGCGGCCAGCGCCAGCGCGTGGCGATCGGGCGCGCGCTGGTGCGCCAGGCGCGCGTGCTGCTGTTCGACGAGCCGCTCTCGAACCTGGACGCCAAGCTGCGCGCCGAGCTGCGGCGCGAACTCAAGCTGTTGCACCAGACGCTCGGTTCGACCATGATCTATGTGACCCACGACCAGGTCGAGGCGATGACGCTGGCCAGCCGCATCGTGGTGATGGAAAAGGGCCGCATCCAGCAGGTCGGCACGCCGGCCGAGGTGTATGCGCGCCCGGCGAACCGCTTCGTGGCCGGCTTCCTCGGTGCACCGCCGATGGGATTCGTCGAGGGCGAACTGGATGGGTGGGGACGCTTCGTGGCCGACGGCCTTTCGCTGCTGCCGGCCCCGGGCTGCTGCGCGCCCGACCAGCACACGCGCCGCGCGGTCCTGGGCGTGCGGCCCGAGCACGTGACGATCGGGACCGGGCCGCAGTGGCCTTTGAAGGGCGAGGTCAGCCTGGTCGAGCCGATGGGCAACCACCAGGTCGTCTGGCTGCGCTGCGGCGCCCAGACCCTGGGCGCGCTCGAGCACGACGGCCGCGTGTTCGCGCGCGGCCAGCAGGTCCGCTTCGCGATCGACCCGGCCAGGGTCTCGCTGTTCGACCCGGCCGGCGGGGTGCGCCTGTGACGTTCGCGCGTGGCACGCGCCTGGACCTGGCGCCGATGTAAAACGATGTAGGGAATCGACAACGGGCGGCGCGCTTGCGGTATGCTTCGCGTTTCGAATGCCCGGCGTCGGGTGTCGAGTGAATCTGGAAGAGTTGAGGATCTGCCTGTGGCGACTATCAAGGACGTAGCGAAGCTGGCCGGCGTCGGCCTGGGAACGGCATCGCGCGTGGTCAGCGGCCGCGGCTCGGTGTCGCCGGCGACGCTGGCGCGCGTGAAGCAGGCCATCGACGAGCTGGGCTTCAAGCCGTCGCACGCGGCGCGCACGCTGCTCTCGGGCTCTAGCCGCATGATCGGCATCTACATCCCGGTCCTTGCCGGCACGTTCTATACGCCGATCCTGTCGATCATGGATGCCGAACTGCGCACCGCCGGCCTGCACATGGTGGTCGCGTTCGGCGCCGGCCTGGGCGACGAGCGGCGCCAGGCGATCGAGGGCGTCGAATTCCTGATCGAACGCGGCTGCGACGGCTTGCTGGTGATGAGCGGGGCGCTGCGCGACGAGGACGTGGCGGCGCTGGGCGCCAAGGGCGGCCAGCTGGTCGCGCTGAACCACATGCTCGACTCGATCCCCGACCAGTGCTTCAAGCTCGACCACGAGCTGGGCGGGCGGCTGGCGGCGCGCGCGCTGCTCGGCCACGAGCACCGCCGGATCGCCGTGATCGAAGGCCCGCACCAGCTGGCCGACAACCTCGAGCGCATCGCCGGCTTCATGAGCGAGCTCGAGGAACAAGGCATCGGACCCGGGCAGGTGTGGCGCGTCGAGAGCGACTTCTCGCCGGGCGGCGGCTGGGCCTGCGCCAAGCAGCTGCTCGACTCCGGTTTCGATTGCACGGCGCTGTTCTGCGCCAACGACGAGATGGCGGTGGGCGCGCTGTCCTACTTCCAGGAAGCCGGCGTGCGCGTGCCGCACGACTTGTCGGTGCTGGGCTACGACGACACCCCGAGCGCCGCGTTCTCGGCACCGCGCCTGACCTCGGTACACATGCCCTGGCGCGAGATGACGCAGAACGCGATCAACGCGCTGCTCAACCTGTGCTACGACCTGCGTCGCCCGGTGATGCGCGACTTCCCGGTCAGCCTGACGATGCGCGCCTCGCTCGCGCGCGCGTCCGGCAAGCGGCGCAAGGCGGCATGAACACGCGTGCATGCCGGTCATGCCGCGCCGCGGCTTTTTTTTGAAGCCGCTATGGAAAGCTTTCCAACCAAAGTTACGATCGACCACGAACCCACGAGACTGACGACCATCATGACCCAATCCGCCAGCCCCCTCAGCTTAAACCCCGGCAGCGCCGCCCCCGCCGGCGCCGCTGCACCGGCCGATGACGCCGCGCCGCGCCGATCCGACTTCGCCGACGATTTCCTGTGGGGCTGCGCCACCTCGTCCTACCAGATCGAAGGCGCGGCGCACGAGGATGGCCGGGTCGAGTCGATCTGGGACCGCTTCGCCGCCACGCCCGGCAAGATCCGCGACGGCTCGAGCGGGGCGGTGGCGTGCGACCATTACCACCGCTGGCCGCAAGACCTGGACATCGCGCGCAGCCTCGGTCTGAACGCCTACCGCTTCTCGATCGCCTGGCCGCGCATCTTCGATGGCGTGGACGCGGCGCCGAACGACAAGGGGCTGGGGTTCTACGACCGCCTGGTCGACGGCATGCTCGAGCGCGGCTTGCAGCCCTGGGCCACGCTGTACCACTGGGACTTGCCGCAATGGCTGCAGGAGCGCGGCGGCTGGAACGAGCGCGCCACGGTGGACGCCTTCGTCGAACTGGCCGACGCCGTCACGCGGCGCCTGGGCGACCGCGTCAAGCACTGGATCACGCAGAACGAACCGTGGTGCACCGCCATGATCGGCCACCACGAGGGCTGGCATGCGCCGGGCCTGAGCGATTTCAAGACCGCGCTGCAGGTGTGCCACCACGTGCTGCTCTCGCACGGCAAGGCGGTGCCGGTGATCCGCGCCAACGTGCCCGATGCGAAAGTCGGCATCGCGCTCAGCCTGCATCCGGTGCGCGCGGCGAGCGATTCGCCCGAGGACCGCGCCGCGCTGCTGCGCCACGACGGCCTGCGCTTTCGCTGGTTCATGGACCCCCTGTACGGGCGCGGCTATCCGGCGCAGACCGTGAGCGCGGTCGGGCCGGCCGCACCCGTCATTCTCGAGGGCGACCTCGATGCCATCGCCGCGCCGACCGATTTCCTCGGCGTGAATTACTACTTTCCCGAGACCGTCGCGCACGCGCCCGGCCACGGCCCGCTCGGCGCGCGCGTGCTGCCTCCAGGCGCGGATGTGCAGACCACGGCGATGGGCTGGGAAGTGGCGCCCGAAGGCTTGACCGAACTGCTGCGGCGCATCGAGGACGAGTACCGCCCCGGCCCGATCTACCTGACCGAGAACGGCTCCTGCTACGACGACGCGCTCGAGCCCGACGGCGCCATCCACGACGGCGAGCGCCGCGCCTACCTGCAGCGCCACCTGGGCGCGCTGCGCGACACGGTGCGCGCCGGGGTGCCGGTCAAGGGCTACTTCGCCTGGAGCCTGCTCGACAACTTCGAGTGGGCCGAGGGCTACCTGCGCCGCTTCGGCCTGGTCCACGTCGATTATGCGACCCAGCAGCGCCGGCTCAAGGACAGCGCGCGCTGGTATCGCGCCTTCCTCCACGGCGAGGAGTGACCCGGGCGGCCCCAGCACGCGCCCAAGCGGCGCGCGTACGGCAAAGGTTAAACACGGCTGTTGACAGTCGGCACATTTGCCTTCACTATGTACCGACGCGTTGGAATCGTTTCCAATGAGGATGCCGGACAGCGCGATCTAGGCCACGAGCCGACGACGACAAGATGTGGAGACTTGCATGACCCCTTCCAAGCGATTGGCCGCGCTGGCCGTGGCCGGCGCCTTTAGCCTGGCTTGCGCCGCCGCCGCTGCGCAATCCGAGCGGCAATCCCAGGCACAATCCCAGGCGGCCGACTGGCCGCAAACCCACAGCGCGATCGCACGCGACCCCGCGCTCGAGGCGCGCGTGGCGGCGATCCTCAAGGGGATGACGCTGGCCCAGAAGGTCGGCCAGATGACCCAGGCCGAGATCAAGTCGGTCACGCCCGACGACGTGCGCCGTTATTACATCGGCTCGATCCTGAACGGCGGCGGCAGCTGGCCGAACAACGACAAGCACGCGCGCGCCGCCGACTGGCTGGCGCTGTCGCAGCGCTTCTACGACGCCTCGATGGCCACGGACATGGCGGTCAAGGTGCCGGTGATGTGGGGCACCGACGCGGTCCACGGCCACAATAATGCCTACGGCGCCACGCTGTTCCCGCACAACATCGGCCTCGGCGCGGCGCGCGACCCGCGACTCGTCGAGGAGATCGGCGCCGCCACCGCCCGCGCCATGCGCGCCACCGGCATCGCCTGGGCCTTCGCGCCGACGCTGGCCGTGGTGCGCGACGACCGCTGGGGCCGCACCTACGAGGGCTTCTCGGAAGACCCGGCCCTGGTGCGCAGCTATGCCGGGCCGTTCGTAGCAGGCTTGCAGGGAAAGTTCAAGGACGACGCCAACGTGATCGCCACCGCCAAGCACTTCATGGCCGACGGCGGCACTGCGGGCGGCAAGAACACCGGCGTCAGCGAAGCGACCCGGGCGCAGATGATCGCGATCCACGCCCAGGGCTACATCGGCGCATTGGACGCCGGCGCCCAGACCGTGATGGCCTCGTTCAACAGCTGGAACGACGTCGCCGGCGGCCATGACTACGGCAAGATGCACGGCAGCCGCACCATGCTGACCGAGGTGCTCAAGGAAAAAATGGCGTTCGACGGCTTCGTGGTCAGCGACTGGAACGGTATCGGCGAAGTGCCGGGCTGCCGCAACGACAGCTGCGCGGCTTCGATCAACGCCGGCATGGACATGATCATGGCGCCGGAAGACTGGAAGGCCTTCATCGCCAACACCATCGCCGACGTTCAGGCGAACCGGATTCCGATGGCGCGCATCGACGACGCCGTGTCGCGCATCCTGCGCGTGAAGCTGCGCGCCGGCTTGTTCGAGAAAGGGCCGTCCGCCAACCGCTACGCCGGCAAGGACGAGGCGCTGCAAGCGCGCGCGCTGGCGCGGCGCGCGGTACGCGAGTCGCTGGTGCTGCTCAAGAACGAAGGCCCCGCGCTGCCGATCGGCGCCGGCAAGAAGATCCTGGTGGTCGGCAAGGCGGCCGACAGCATGGCCAGCCAGGCCGGCGGCTGGTCGCTGACCTGGCAAGGCACCGCCAACACCAATGCCGACTATCTCAACGCCGACACCATCCTGAGCGGCTTGCGCCAGGCCGCCGGCGGCGCCAACGTCACGTATGCCGCGGATGCGCGCGGGGTCGACCCGGGCCGGTTCGACGTCGTGGTCGCCGTGCTCGGCGAAGCGCCGTACGCGGAAGGCGATGGCGACATCGGCCCGGCCGGGACGCTGCGCCACAGCAGCCGCTATCCGGAAGACCTGGCCGTCCTGAAGAGGGTGGCCGGCAAGGGCAGGCCGGTGGTGACCGTGCTGCTGTCGGGCCGTCCGCTGTGGGTCAACGACCTGCTCAACCTGTCGGACACCTTCATCGCGGCCTGGCTGCCGGGCAGCGAAGGCAAGGGCGTATCGGACCTGCTGGTCGCGGGCCAGGGCCCGAACTACGACTTCGGCGGCAAGCTGCCGTATTCCTGGCCGAAGTCGGTGTGCCAGACGCCGCTGAACCTGGGCGACGCCGGCTACGCGCCGCTGTTCGCCTACGGCTACGGCTTGAACAAGGGGACGCGCTCGCACCTGGGCCAGCTGGACGCCAGCTACCCGGCGGGCGGCTGCGTGGCCTCGAACGTGTTCCCGCTGTATGGCCAGGCGGACCGCACCAGCTTCCCGTTGCAACTGCGCAGCAAGGGGCGCAGCCAGCTCCTGGGCGCCGACCTGAACGTCGCCACTGAACTCCCCGGCATTAAGGTCGCCACCGCGCAGATCACGACCCAGCAGGATGCCAAGCTGGTGACCTGGACCGGTCCGGGCAGCTTCGAGGCCCACGGCGCCGCCCCCTTGAATCTGCCGCGGCAAGCCGCCGACGCGGGCGCGCTGCGCTTCGAGACCCGCGTCGAGACGGCGCCGGCCGGCAAGGTGACGCTGGCCATGCTGTGCGGCGCCGCTCCTGCAAACACCGCCGCCTGCGGCCGGCCGCTCGACCTTACCGCCGTGTTCAAGCGCCTCGCCGGCAAGGGCCGCCAGGTGGTGAGCGTGCCGCTGGCCTGCTTCACGGCGCACGGGGTCGACCTGGCGCGCGTCGATACGCCGTTCAGCATCGCCAGCAGCGGCGCCTTTGCCGCCGCCTTCGGCAACGTCGACGTGGTCGGTGGCGCCGCGCACGAAGCGGACGCGTTGCGCTGCGAGGACCTGCGCTGAGCCGGCCCTGATTGTCTCCCTCTTCCCAGCGGTGGATCGTGCGCCGCTGGGCTTTTTATTCGCACTGCGCTAACATGGGGCTCCCAGTGGGGAGTAGCCTGCTGTCCGGGAACGCGTCCGTCCCTGGGCAGCGCCCGCGTCAACATGCTCGCCGGCGCCGCCGGCGTGGTGCGGGCAGCCGCCATGGTTGGCAAGACCTTGGGTATGTCCGCGCGTTCGATCGGGCCGCGCCGGCATGCCTTCCGTCATCGCCCGACTGCGGAATCCCATGAACCTGTTCGCTACCGCCGCGCTGGCGCTCGCCATGTCCACCGATGCGTTTGCCGTCGCGGTCGGCAAGGGCGCCGCGCTGCGCCGACCGCAGCTGCGCGAGGCGCTGCGCACCGGCGTCATCTTCGGCGTCATCGAAGGCTTCACGCCGCTGGTCGGCTGGACGCTCGGCCACGTCGCGGCGCGCCATGTCGCCGCCTGGGACCACTGGATCGTGTTCGTGCTGCTCGGGCTGCTCGGGCTGCGCATGGTGCGCGCCGGCCTGTCGAACGACGCGGAACCCGAGCACAAGCCGGCGCGCCACGGCTTCTGGCTGCTGGTCGCCACCGGGGTGGCGACCAGCCTGGATGCGCTGGCGATCGGCGTCGGGCTGGCCTTCGTGGACGCCGACATCGGCCTCACCGCGGGCGCGATCGGCTTGACGACCTTCATGATGGTGACGCTGGGCGTGATGGTCGGGCGCGGCCTGGGTGCGATCGCGGGGCGGCGCGCGGAGCTGCTGGGCGGACTGGTGCTGATCGCGATCGGCTGTATGATCCTGTACGAACACCTGAGTGCGAACTGATCACATGGCCTATCAAGAGATCCTCGAATTGCGCACCGCCGGGCGCGGCACGCGCGACATCGGCGCCGACGTCGCGCGCGTGGTGGCCGCATCCGGCGTGGGGTGCGGGCTGGCCCACGTTTTTGTCCAGCACACCAGCTGCTCGCTGACCATCACCGAGAACGCCGACGCCGACGTGCGGCGCGACCTCGAGACCGTCATGGCGCGCCTGGCGCCGGACGGCGACCCGGCCTACCGCCACGACATGGAGGGACCGGACGACATGTCGGCCCACGTGCGCAGCGTGCTGACCGATACCGGCCTCGCGGTGCCGGTCGGCGCCGGACGGCTGCTGCTGGGCACCTGGCAGGGCATCTTCCTGTGGGAGCACCGGGCGGCGCCGCAGCGGCGCCGGGTGGTGGTGACGGTGATCGGCTGAGCCGGGTCGAGCCCTAGGCCTTGGCCGGCGCCCAGCGCCGCACGTATTCGCCATGCGCCGGCATCAGCGCGGCGGTGCGCCGCACGCGCTCGCGGATGCCGTCCAGGAAGCCGCGCAGCTCGGCGTCGCCCATCAGGTCGGCGCTCGGGTGGTGGCGCTGCGGCAGGATGCCCTGGCCGAGCATCACCTGGATCCACGAGTTCTCGGCGAACAGCTCGTTCTGCTGGCGGAACACGCGCCCGGTCTCGCGGAACAGCTCGATGCGGTGGCGCAGCGAGGCCGGCACCTCCATCGTCGCCGCGTCCTGCCAGTATGGCGTGTCGCGCCGGTCGGTGACCTTGTAGTGCAGGATGATGAAGTCGCGGATGGTGGCGATGTCCTCGGCCGCCTGGGCGTTGTACTCGTCGACGTCGGACTGGGCGATGCCGGCCGAGGGGAAGGTCTGCAGCAGGCGCACGATGCCGCGCTGGATCAGGTGGATGCTGGTCGACTCGATCGGCTCCAGGAAGCCGCTGGCCAGGCCGAGCCCGACCACGTTGCCGGCCCAGAGCCGCTTGCGCTGGCCCGGCGTGAAGCGGATCAGGCGCGGTTCGGTGAGCGCCTCGCCCTCGATGTTGGCCAGCAGCGCCGCGCGCGCGGCGTCCGGGTCGACGTAGCGGCTGGCGAACACGACGCCGTTGCCGACCCGGTGCTGCAGCGGGATGCCCCATTGCCAGCCCCAGTCGTGCGCGATCGAGCGGGTGTAGGGCACGGCCGGGCCGACGCTGTTGGTCTGCACGGCAAACGCGCCGTCGTTGAACAGCCATTCCGACCAGTCCTCGTACTCGATGCCCATCGCCCCGCCCAGCAGCAGCGAACGGAAACCGGTGCAGTCGATGAACAGGTCGCCCTCGATGCGCGTGCCGGAGTCCAGCACCAGCGCCGCCACGCCGGAGCCGTCGGCGTGCTTGTCGACGGTGGCGATCTTCGCTTCGATGCGCTGGGCGCCGAAGTGCTCGGCAAAGCGGCGCAGGTAGCGCGCGTAGGCGCTCGCGTCCAGGTGGTAGGCGTAGCCCAGGCTGTCGTCCTTCAGGTGGCCGAAGCGGTTTTCGCGCGCGGCCAGGTGCTCGAGGCAGTAGTCGCCGTAGTCGCTGGCCAGGCCGCGCTCGCGGCCCTTCATCCAGAAGTGCTGGAAGCCGGCGGTCCAGTGGTCGGTGCCGGTCATGCCGAACGAGTGGATGTAGTCCATGCCGCGCTCGCGCCAGCTCTCGAAGCTGATGCCCAGCTTGAACGTGGCCGAGGTCGCGGCCATGAATTCGCGCTCGTCGATGCCGAGCAGGCGGTGGAAGTTGACCAGGCTGGGAATGGTCGCTTCGCCCACGCCGACGGTGCCGATCTCGTCGGATTCGACCAGCTTGATGTCGTGCGTCTTGCCGAGCGAGCGCGCCAGCGCGGCGGCCGCCATCCAACCGGCGGTGCCGCCGCCGGCGATCACGATGCGGCGTACTTGTTGGGTCGGGTCCATGTGGTCTCCTCTTATTTATCGAGCCGCTTGAGCAGCTGGCCGCGCAGCACGTGCGCGCCCTGCGCGTTCAAGGGCGCCAGCGCGTAGCGCGCGTTCTGCGGCAGGTGCGCCAGGCTGGCTTCGTCGGGCTCGAAGATGTAGTGGCGGAAGATCTCCTGCCAGGCGGCGCGCTGGGCTTCGGGCAGCTCGCGCATCGTCAGCAGGGCCAGCATCAGCGCATTGGTCGGCGAGTCCATCCACGCCGGCGACTGGCGCCACCAGTAATTCACCAGCACGTTGAACGGGGCCAGCGCCTCCACCGCGTGCCACCACATCGACGGGATGAAGATGGCGTCGCCGGCCTCGAGCTCGGCCACTTCGGCGTGGCGCAAGGCTTCGACGTAGCGCGGGAAGCGTTCCAGGTCCGGGTTGGCGTGGTCGACCAGGCTGATCGCCTGGCCGGCCGGATTGAAGTCGAGCGGCCCGACGTACAGGTTGTGCAGCTGCTCGGGCGGGAACAAGGTGAAGCGGCGCGCGCCGACCGCGGCCACCGCGACGTTGTCGGGCAGGTCGTAATGGGCGGCGATGCGCGTGCGGTTGCCGATCCAGATGCTGGCCAGCGGGTCGCGCGCGCCCAGGTCGATCGGATTCTCCGCGCGCAGGCCGGGCAGCGCGCCGTCGATCGAGGTCGAGCCGACGTAGATCGCGCCCTGGCGCGTACGCGTGCGCTGGATCGCCAGCTGGTCCAGCACCTCGGTCAGGCGCGCCTGGATGTTGTGGTAGTTGAAGCCGCTCAGGTCGGCGTTGTAGAAGAAGCGGCCTTCGATCTCGGGCGGGCCGAGCATCGCGCGCACCGGGGCGCCGCGGTAAAAGCGGCGCAGGTAGGCCTCGGCCGCCTCAAGCGATTCGCGCCCGGCGCGCACCAGCGGCCAGTCGGCGGCCAGGCCGCGCACCACGAAGGGCCGGGTGGCGCGCAGCATCTCCTCGGGAATCGCGCCTCTCTCGACCGCGATCTCGCGCACGCGCGTGAGGCTTGTCGTCCCCTCGCTGCTCACGTTCATGCTCCGGCGGCGCCTTCGAGGATCGCGAACGGATCGGCCGCCTGGCTGCGGTTCTTGCGCGCCACCAGCTCGCGGAACTGCGACAGCGACGCCACCGACATGTACACCGGCTGCAGCCAGCCGGCGCGGTGCAGGCCGGCCAGCTGGTCCGCGCTCAACGCCGCCAGGCGGTCCTCGTTGATCGCATGAAAGCCCGCCAGGCGGTGGTGCGCGCCGGTGTCGAGCTGGACGTCGAACACGAAGGGCTCCAACAGCTCGAGTTCCTGCAGCGCGGTGGTGAAGCTGCGCGCGGCCTGGACGCCGTCGTGGATCGTGCGCAGCATAGAGACCGCATGCTCCAGGTATTCGCTGGTGCCGCCATACGACAGGAACAGCGCTTCGCCCTCGAGCTCGCCATGTTGCGCGCCGTCGCGGATGCGCGGGCTGTCCATGTCGATGTGCACGCTCAGTTCCTCGCCGTCGCCGCGCCCGATCATGAAGGGCTGGCGCTGGACCGTGAGGGGAATCACCGGCGCGTCCCAGCCGTGGGGGCCGAGGAACAGGTTCTCGCCTTGCTCGAAGCCGAACAGCGCCAGCGCGTCGTAGCCGCCGGCGTCGTTCTGGGCGAAGACGATCGGGTAGCAGGCCTGCAGGTCGCGAAATTCAGCCGGAAAGGTCAGCGCCGACATCAAGGCGTCGCCCCATTGCGGGCCGCGTTCGGTGATCACGCGCAGGTGCTTGTGCTGGACGTTGTTGAGGATGGCGTGGTTGGGCATGGTGTCTCCGTGCTTGGTTGTCGTTATGGATGATGGATGCGGTGCGTCAGGGGGACGTCCAGCCGGCGCGGCCGCCGGCCACGGCGATGTGTTCGATGGGGGATGTCATCACGAATCTTGTGTCTATAGCCTGAATCAGTCTACCGCAAAATGCTGTATTCGAAGCAAGTTTTTTTGCGAAAAAAATACGCCGCCTGGCGCCCGCCACACGGTCCCGGGGACCTTGTGGCGAACATCAGACGGCGTCGTCGTGCCGGTTGTGGCTACGGGCGGCTTAGAACTTGTAGTGCGCGCCCAGCATGTAGCGCGGACCGGTCTGGGTGGCGTACAGCACCTGCGAGTAGTTGCGGCCGTGGACGCGGGTGGTCTCGTTGGTCAGGTTGATCGCCTCCAGTTGCAGGCTCAGCTTCGGCGTCAGGTTGTAGCCAACCGACAGGTCGAGCTGGCCATAGGGCTCGACGTAGTTGGGGTTCGGGCCCGAGCCGTCGAAGGTCGAGGACAGGAACTCGCCGCGCCAGTTGTAGGCGGCACGCACGTTCAGCTTGTCGTTCTCGTAGATGCCGACCACGTTGTACGAGTTCGACAGGCCGATCAGGGCGAACTGTTCGGTCGTGCTGGCGTTATCGTAGCGCAGGCCCGAGTGCACGTAGGTGTAGTTGGCCGAGATGCCGAAGCCGGTGTCGGCGAACATGTGCTGCAGGTTCAGTTCCAGGCCGTTCAGGCTGGCCTTCTTCTGGTTGGCGTACGAGGTGATGCGGAAGTGCGCGATCGGATCGCTCGGCTGGCCGACGATATTGCCCTGCACGACGTTGCCGTTGGCGACTCCCGTTACCGTCACGCCCGGCGCGGTCGGGTGCTGGGTGAAGATGTACTGGCGGATGCAGGCGGTGTCGCTGCCGCAGCCCGAATTGGCCGCCTCGGTCCACAGCGCGCCGCCGACCGGGGTGTGCAGGCCGAACGGGGTGGCGTCGAACTGCGACTGGCCGGCGTAGTTGTCCAGGTCCTTGTAGAACGCGTTGACCGAGAAGAAGCTCTGCTTGGCGTAGTACCACTCCCAGGACAGGTCGAAGTTCTTCGACTTGACCGGCTTCAGGGCCGGGTTGCCCTGGTTGCCGGTGCCGCCGTCGACGCGGTACAGGGTGTTGAGCACCTGGCCGCCGGCGATCTGGTCGTAGCGCGGACGGCCGATGGTTTCGCCGTAGCTGGCGCGTACCTTCATGTCCGGGCGCACGTCCATGTCCCAGTCGAGCGAGGGCAGCACGTTGTTGTAGCTGCCGTTCAGGGTGGTGAAGGTCGCCGGGCCCTGGGTCACGCTGAACTCGTTGGCCGAGACCATCGTGATGCCGGTCGCCGAGGCCACCTGCGCGCTCGAGGTGACGTCGGTCTTCTCGTAGCGCACGCCGATCGAGGTGTGCATCGGGAAGCGGAAGTTCTCCCAGTCGGTGTTGAGCTGGAGGTAGAGGTCCTTGGTCTTCTCGGTGGTGCGCTGGTCGGTGTCCCACACCCCCGGCGCCTTCGGCATGTACAGCTGCGGCAAGCCGGTGGCCTGGGCCACGACGTCGCGCACCTGGCCGAAGTTGAAGGTGTAGAAATTGTTGAACAGGTTCGGGTTGTTGTTGCCGGCGATCTGGTCGAAGTAGCCGCGCACGGTTGCCGGGTGCCACAGGCTGCTCGGGTAGTCGGACGGCTTCGAGGCGCCGCCCCACGAGTCGCGCTGGTTGTTCGAGAAGGCCGAGCGGTTCTTGTCGTTGACGATGCCGCCGCCGAAGATCAGGTTGGACGACTCCAGCATGCGCAGGCGGCCGCTGAGCTGGGCCTGGTCGACCTGGCCCTTCATGTAGCCTTCCTGGAAGGTCGAGCCGGTGACCTGCTGCGGCGCGCCGACGAAGTTGGCGCCCTGGATCGACAGCACCGGGAAGGCCTGGTTGAAGTCGGCGGTGGTCGTGCCGCGGCTGAAGCTGGCGGTGCCGATGTCGTTGCTCGAGCCGAACGGGCTGTCGGCCATCGATTCCGAGGTCGAGTGGTGGCCGTCGAACGTCAGTTTCAGGTCGCCGTTCACGCGCCAGGTGGTGTTGAAGCCGATCGACTTGAGCTTGGTCTTGGTGGCGTAGTCGGCCGCGCCCATCGCGATGTCCGAGTTGCCGGCCGGGAGCTGCTCGGTGTAGACCAGCGGCGCCGCGACCGGGCCGTTGGTCCAGGTCGAGCTCGACGGGCCGAAGTTGAACCAGGCCGAGACGTCGTTGTGCCGGGTCTGCAGCTTGTTCTCGGCGTAGGTGTAGTCGAGGGTGCTGGTGATGTCCTTGGTCGGCGCGAACTGCAGCACCAGCTGGCCGTTGGCGCGCTGGCGCTGGATGCCGGTGAAGCCGTAGTTCAGGTTCTGCGGCACTTCGTAGATCGTGTTGCCGGTCGGGCCGTTCACGACCGGACCCGGGCCGTTGAGGGTGCCGTAGGTGCTGGTGTCGCCGGCCTTGTACGGACCTTTCCAGCCGTTCGAGACGGCGGCCTGGGCGAAGCCCGAGTTGCGCTTCTGGTAGCTGAAGCTGGCGCCGATGCCCCACATGCCGTCTTTCGACGTGGTCGAGTAGATGCCCGAGAATTCCGGCGTCCACGAGCTGCCGGCCTTGTCGTCCTTCGGCAGGTTGTTGTGCGAGGTGTCGTCCATCGCCTTGATGCCGATGCTCGACCAGGTGCCCATGTGGTCGAACGGGCGCGCGGTCATCACGTTGATGGTCGCGCCGATGCCGCCGGTCGGGGTCTCGGCCCGGCTGGTTTTATACACCTGCAGCTGCGAGATCGCTTCCGAGGCCAGGTTCGAGAAGTCGAAGGCGCGGCCGTTCAGGTCGCCCAGGTTCGAGGTCGGCATCTGGCGGCCGTTGAGCAGCACCATGTTGAAGTCGGGACCGATGCCGCGCACCGTCACGCGCTGGCCTTCGCCGTTGGTGCGGTCGATCGACACGCCCGAGATGCGTTGCAGCGACTCGGCCAGGTTGGTGTCCGGGAACTTGCCGATGTCTTCGGCGACGATGCCGTCGACGATACCGTCCGAATTGCGCTTCAGGTTCAGCGACGAGGCCAGCGACTGGCGGATGCCGCTCACCACGACCTGCTGGACCGGCGCGCTGTCCGGGCCGTTGGCGTTGATCGGGTTGGTGTTCGGGTTCTGGTCTTGCGCCCAGGCCGGTACGAACGCCGAGAAGGCGCTCGCCACCGCCAGGGTGATCAGCTTTTTGTTTGCCTTGGGGTAATGCATGGGGTCTCCTCTGTTGTTCTCTCTGTCGCGCTGCCGCACCGCGTGTCGCTGTTCCGGGTCGTGCTGCTGATCGCATGGAAACGTTTCCATGGAACTCAGCGAATCTTATGTTCAGAAAAAAAGATTGTCAACGGAATATGTTGTCGTGCGCAGACGGATGCGCCGCATTTTGTCGGGGAAAGCAACACGCGCCAGCGCTGCGCCGTCCGCGTGCCTGGCAAGCGGCACGCACGCGTGCGCCCGCGCGCTCGTGTGGCTGACACAATGATGCCCGTTTGACACGACCCGCTCATCAGCGGACACTGGCGCAGGAATGGGGAACGTTTCCAAACGCGAGGCGTTCCGGCGGCTCGAGCGGATGCCGCGAACACGATGACAACAGGAGACGACATGAAATTGAAGCACACCGTTGCGGCCTTGCTGGCCGCCTGCACCCTGGCCGGCGCCCAAGCCCAGGCGACGTCGCAGACGAACGTGCCAGGCCCGGTGACCGCGCCGCCCGGCTGGGTGCTGGACTGGAGCGACGAATTCGACGGCCACGCGCTCGACCACGGCAAATGGGTCGAGGAGACCGGTGGCAACGGCTGGGGCAACCAGGAGCTCGAGTTCTACACGGGACGTCCGGAAAACGTGCGCGTCGACGGTGGCATGCTGGTGATCGAGGCGCGCAAGGAAGACTACGGCGGGCGCCATTACACCTCGGCGCGCATCAAGACCCAGGGCAAGATGGAGCGCACCCACGGCCGTTACGAGGCGCGCATCAAATTCCCGCGCGGGCAGGGCGTGTGGCCGGCGTTCTGGCTGCTCGGCGCCAACGTCAAGGAGGCCGGATGGCCGCGCTGCGGCGAGATCGACATCATGGAAAACATCGGCCGCGAGCCGGACCTGATCCACGGCACCATGCATGGCCCCGGGTATTCGGGCGAAAACGGCTTCGGCGCGCCGCAGAAGCTCGAGCACGGCATCTACGCCGACGATTTCCACGTCTATGCGGTCGAATGGGAACCGGGCGAGGTGCGCTGGTACCGTGACGGCATCCTGTACCACACGGCGCGGCCCGACCTGGTCAAGGGCGACTGGGTGTTCGAGCATCCGTTCTTCGTGATCCTGAACCTGGCCGTGGGCGGCGGCTGGCCGGGCAACCCGGACGCGGCCACTGTCTATCCGCAGCAGATGCTGGTCGATTACGTGCGGGTGTACAAGCAGGCCAGGTAAGGCGGGCGCACCGGCGCGGCAGTGCGCGGGCGTGCGCCGATTGCCGCCGGCGCGCACCGATGGCATCATGGCGGACCCCGGCGCGGCCGGGTTCGCTGGAGGCCCCATGATGCAAGCGGCGCGCGGTGCGCTGAACCCGGTTTTGAAGCACACCCCGAGGCGCGCGGCGCTGACGGCGCTGTCGGCTGCGGCGCTGGTGCTGGCCGGCTGCGCAGCGCCGCAGCGGCCGGCGCGCACGCTGAACGACGACGAAGTCCAGCGTGTGATGCGGCGCGAAGGCGTGCAGGGTTTCAGCATGGCCGTGATCGAGCATGGCAAGGTCGGCCGCATTCGCGCCTTCGGCACCCGCAGCAGCGAGCTGGGGTTGCCGCTGCAGGAAGACTCGGTGGTGCACGCCGCCGCCTTGAGCAGCGCCGCGTTTGCCTACATGGTGCTGCAGCTGGCCGACGAGGGCCGGCTCGACCTCGACGCGCCGATCGACAAGATCCTGCCGCAGCCCCTGCCGGCCTACCGCGAGCGTCCGTTCGACTACGCCGACCTGGCCGACGATCCGCGCTGGCGCCGCATCACGCCGCGCATGCTGCTCGAGCACGCCGCCGGTTTCGCCGACCACCGCGCCTACGAGTCGGGCGGGGCGCTGCGCATTCATTTCGAGCCAGGCGCGCGCTACGCCTATTCGAGCGAGGGCGTCAACCTGCTGCAGCTGGTGGTCGAGCGCGGGCTCGGGCTGGACGTCGGCCTGGAGATGCAGCACCGGGTGTTCGAGCGTTTCAAGATGACCCACAGCGGCATGCGCTGGCGCGCCGATTTCGCCGCCAACCTGGCCGACGGCTACGGTTTTGACGGCAGCGTGCAGGCGCACGAGCGGCGCTTCCGGGTGCGCGCCGCCAATTCGATGGACACCACGGTCGGCGACCAGGCGCGCCTGTGGGCCGGCATCGTGCGCGGCGATGGGCTCAGCCCGTCGATGCGCGCGCAGATGGTCAAGGGCTGGCTGCCGATCGTGTCAAAGCGTGAGTTCCCCGCGCTCGATGGCGCTCAAGCGACATGGCCGCAAAAGCTCGCGGCAGGGCTGGGTGTGGTGAGCTTCGAGGAGCGCGGCGGACCGGCCTGGTTCCGCGCCGGCCACGACGACTTTTCCGGCAACCTGGTGCTGTGCCTGGACAAGGACCAGCGCTGCGTGGTGTTCATGTCGAACGACGTGCGCGCCGAGCGCATCTACCCGGAGCTGACCCGGCTGGCGCTGGGCCAGCTCGACATGCCGTGGTCGTGGGTGTACGAGTGGTGAGGCTCGGTGTGAGGCTAAGCCCGAAGCTTATTGCGGGCTCTTGAGCATCGCCGGATAACCGACGTCCTCGGTCGCCTTTTTCAGGTCGGCCACAGTGGCGTGCGCGTCGTCGTAGACGATCACGGCTTCGCGCTTCTCGTAGCTGACCTTCACCTTCGACACGCCGGGTACCTTCGATAACGCCGCCTTGATGGTGATCGGGCAGGTGGCGCAATCCATGGTCGGCACGTTGAGGGACACGGTCTGCTGCTTGGCGGCGGCGAACGGCGCGGCGCCCAGCAGGGCGGTGAAGGCAAGGGCGGTGAGAATGTTTTTCATGGCGATGGCCTCGTGGTATGACGTACTGCAGATGATATCAGTAGAATAGCGGCGCGATCAGCGGAAAACCGAGCAGCAGTGCGATGAACAGCGCGCTGCCCAGCCACACGCGGCGCATGATCGGCCGGGTGGTGGCGCAGGCGCCGTCCGCGCGGTCACAGGCGCGCGCGGGACGCAGCACCAGGTAGCCGGCCCAGCCCAGCAGGGCGACGGTCAGGGCGATCGCGTACGGCGCAAACGGCTTGACGGCCTGGAGGTGGGCCATCCAGGCGCCGGTCACCCCGACCAGCACCAGCACCAGCGGCAGCACGCAGCAGGTCGAGGCCAGCAGGGAGGACAGCACGGCCAGGGCGATCAGGCCGCCGAGCTTGCGCTCGCCGGGCGCGCCCGGGTTGCGTGCGCGCCGGAGGGCGGGGTCGGAGGGTTTGGTGCCGGCGCAGGAAGACATGCTTGGCGCCGCCTCAGATGGCACGCGAGGTGATCGTGTACTTGAAGTTGGCCGGGTCGAGCGAGTCGTAGACCTCGCTCTTGTTCTGGGCCTGCGGGTACATCAGGAAGCCGACCTTGCCCTGGGTGAAGCCCGGCAGGCGCACGTCGTGGGCGAAGTTGTAGCCCATCCAGTTGCCTTCCCAGCCGCCGAACAGCGCCTGCTTCACCGGGGCGACCAGCGGCGCGTCCGGATCCTTGATCCAGTTGGCGGTTTCTTCGCGCATCACCTTGGCGACGTCGGCCGGGTCCATCGCGACCCAGCCGTGGCGCTTCAGGTAGACCTCGGAGCGGCAATGCTGCGCGCCCTGCAGGGCGGCCGGCTTGCCGCTCAGCGCCTTGTAGCCGAATTCGTCCGGGGCGATGCGGATGCCGTAGACGTCGCGCGCCGGCACGCCGGAGGCGCGGCACAGGCCGACGAACAGGCCGTTCAGGTCGGCGCACTTGCCGCCGAAGTTACCGGTTTCCAGCATGGTCTTGATGTCGCCGGTGCCGCAGCCGCGCACTTTCGGCTCGCGGAAGGTGTTCAGCACGATCCAGTCGTAGATGCGCTGGACTTTTGCTTCGTCGGTCTTGGCGCCCGAGGTGATCTGCAGCGCGGTCTTCCTGACCAGGCCGTCGAGCGGCAGCAGGTCGGTCGGCTGCAGGAACACGCGCAGGTCCTCGGGTGTTTCGGCGCCGCCCACCGGTTTCTTCCAGTCGGCCTTGCGGTTGCGCGTCTGCACGCGCGAGACCACTTCCAGGTGCGGCGCAGCGCTGCCGTCGAATTCGGCGACCAGGAACTGCGCGCCGTAGTGCGGATCGCTGCCGACGCTCATCTTGGCGGCGTTGCCCGACCAGTTGTTCGACAGCGTGCGCTGCCAGTCGGTGTCGATCACGGGAAGCGGCACCCAGATCGTCGATGGGCCGCTGGCGTGCTGCAGGTCGACGCGGGTGGTGACTTCAAAGCTCTTCCACTCGCCCGGCTGCGGGGCGAAATGCTTCTCGGCCGGCTGGTCCGAAGACTGCGCGGCCTGGGCGAAGGCGAGGCGCGGCAGGGCGCCGGCCAGGGCCAGGGCGCCGGCGCATTTCAGAAGCGTGCGGCGCTGGAGAGCTTTGGAATCGTGCATCGTGGTCGTCCTTTGTTATTGGTTGGCTATGTTGTATATGGGGGTACGGCGGCGGCAGCGCAAGAGACGCTCCGTTTACTCGGCCAGCAGGGCCGCGATCGCGCGCTTGATGCGCGTGTCGTCGGCGCCGATCTCGCCGGCGCTGCGCCAGCGTGCGCGGCCCTGGCGGTCGACCAGGATGGTGGTCGGCATCACGCCCAGCGTCCAGCGCTTGAACGTGTCGCCGGTCCGGTCGCGCAGCACAGGGTAGGGGATCGGATGGGCGGCGGTGAAGCGTTCGATGCTGTCGAGCGGCTCCTTGTAGTTCACGCCGACCACCGCCACGCGGTCCTTGAATTGCGGCTCGCCAGCCAGCGCGCCCAGCACCGGCAGTTCGTGCACGCACGGTTCGCACCAGCTGGCCCAGAAGTTGACCACCACGACCTTGCCGCGCAGGCGCGCCAGGTCCCAGTCCTGGCCATCCAGGCCGGCCAGCGCCAGCGGCGGCGTGGCCTGGGCCGCCGGCCACGGGCGCAGCGCCGGCTCGGCGGCGCGCGCAGGCGCGGCGCCCGCCAGCGCGGCCGCGATCAGGCCGGCGGCAACTGGAGCGCGGTGCGTCATCCGAAGGCGGCGAGAGCAGGTAGGCATGAAGGGATCTGGCGGGCGCGTTTGAAAACGATCGCCATGATATCAGAGCGCCGGCTTCGGCGCAGGCCGATCCTTCGAAGCCACCGGGGTTGGGCGAGGCGGCGAGCGATTCGTGCAGGCAAGCCGGGCTCGCTTGCGGTAAGCTCGCCTTATAACACCAAAGGAGACCTTCGATGTCGTCGTTCCGATCCGCCCCGGCCGCGGCGTTGCTGGCGCTGGCCTTCGGCGCCTGCGCGCTCGCCAGCCTCGCGCGCGCGCAAGCGGGCGCGCCCGCCGCGCATCCGCCCGCGAGCGCGCCGGCGCCCGCTGCCGGCGCCACCTACCACAACCCGTTGCCGCTGCGCCTGGCCGACGGCGAACTGGCCCAGAACTGCGCCGACCCGGCGGTGCTGCGCGACCCGCGCGCCAAGGTGCCGACCTGGTACCTGTACTGCACCAGCGACCCGGTCAGCAAACGCGAACACGGCAAGGACGGCGGCTGGCACTTCCGCATGATCCCGATCTACCGCTCGACCGACCTGGTGCACTGGAACTTCGTCGCCGATGCCTTCACCGACCGTCCGGCCGGGCTGGCGGCGCCGACTTCGGGCCTGTGGGCGCCCGAGCCGGAATACCTGAACGGGCGCTATTACCTCTACTTCACTGTGGTTGACGTGGCCGACGAACACAGCCCGGTCAAGGGCTGCGAGCACGACAGCGCGATCGGCGTGGCCACCGCCGACAACCCGGCCGGCCCCTGGACCGCCCAGGCGCAGCCGGTGCTCGGTCCGCGCCAGGCCGGCCCGGGCTGCGATTTCCACTGGACCTTCGACCCCAAGGTGATCGTCGACGGCAGCCAGAAGTATCTGTACTACGGCAGTTACGGCGGCGGCATCTGGGTGCAGCCCCTGAGCGGCGACGGCTTCAAGGCCGGGAGCGGGGCGCGCCGGGTCGGCGCCAACGGCCGCTACGAAGGCGCCGAGGTGATCAAGCACGACGATTGGTGGTACCTGTTCGCCTCCGCCACCGACTGCTGCAACGGGCCGCTGACCGGTTACGCGGTCTACGTCGGCCGTTCGCGCTCGCCGCTGGGGCCTTTCCTGGACCGCGAAGGCAACGACATGGGCAACGGCCGCGCCGGCGGCACCCCGGTGCTGCTGCAAAACGGCAACCGCTGGGTCGGCGCCGGCCACAACACGGTGTTCCAGGACGGCGCCGGCCAGTGGTGGACGATCTTCCACGCGGTCGACACCAATGAGCCTTTCTTCAGCGCGCCCGACAAGCTGACGCGGCGCCTGGCGATGCTCGACCGGATCGACTGGGTCGACGGCTGGCCGGTCGCCGCCGGCGCCCCCAGCGACACCGACCTGGACGCGCCGTTGACCCAGGCCGGCGCCCACGCGGCGCACCCGCGCGCGCTCGAGGTGCTGGCCTGGCGCCCGGCCCCGGCATGGAGCGACGATTTCCACGGCCCGGCCCTGGACCCGCGCTGGAGCTGGCTGCGCCCGCGCGCCAAGGGCGGCTTCGAACTGGGCGGCGCCGGCTTGTCGCTGCCGACCGAAGACGGCGACCTGTACGTCGACCGCAACGACGCCAGCGTGCTCCAGACCGCGCTGCCGGCCGGCGATGTACGCATCGAGGCGGAAGTGGAGCTGGACGCGCCGCTCGGCTGCTGCAACAAACCGGTTCAAGCGGGGTTCGTGGTGATGCGCGACGACGATAACTATGTCAAATTGATCGAGGTGGCCAAGAACGGCCTGCGCCAGGTCGAGTTCGCGAAAGAATTGGCCCCGGTCGACCCCGGCTACCCGCGCTACGGCAATACCGTGGTCGGCACGCCCGGAAAAACCACATGGTTGCGCCTGGATGTGCACCGGACCGGGGGGGATGAGCGTTATACCGCTTATTCGAGCCAGGATGGACGCACCTGGGTCGGCGGCGGCACCTGGACGCACCGCCTCGGCCGGCAAGCGCGTCTCGGCCTGGTCGCGATGGGCGGCGCGGGACACCGCGCCACCTTCGTGCGGGTCAGCGTGCAGAGCCTGTCGCGCTGACGGAGACCTTATGGAACCTAGGAGCGTGAACGTGGAATATCCCCGCCCTCAATTACGGCGCGCCGCCTGGCGCAGCCTGGACGGCCCCTGGCAAGCGATGCTGGACGACGCGGCGCAGCACGTCGACCCGTTCGAGGTGACGTTCGATCGCACCATCATCGTGCCGTACCCGCCCGAGGCGCGCGCCAGCGGCCTGCACGACACCGGCTACCGCCGGCGCGTCTGGTACCGCCGCCTGGTGCAGCTCGACCCGGCGATGAACCCGGGGCGCGACGAGCGCCTGATGCTGCACTTCGGCGCCGTCAACTACCGCGCGCGGGTCTGGATCAACGGCCACTACGCCTTCGAGCACCGCGGCGGCCACAGCCCCTTCAGCATCGACGTCACGCGCTACCTGGACGGTTCGAGCCTGGTGATCGTGGTCCAGGCCGAGGATGATCCGCTCGACATGCACAAGCCGCGCGGGAAGATGGACTGGGAGCCCGAGCCGCACAAGATCTGGTACCCGCGCACCAGCGGCATCTGGCGCACCGTCTGGATCGAGAAGGTCGCGCGCAGCCACGTGCGGCAGCTGCGCTGGCGCGCCGACGTCGCCGCCTGGCAGATCGGCCTGGACGCCGACATCGCCCACGTGCCCGAGGGCGGCATCGCCAACGTCACGCTGCGCATGGGCGCACGCCTGCTGGTGGCCGACCGCTGCCTGCTGACCGGAACGCGCCTGCAGCGCATCTTCCAGCTGCCCGATCCCGGCATCGACGATGCGCGCAGCCAGTGGCTGTGGAGCCCCGAGAGCCCGCAGCTGATCGAGTGCGAAGTCGAAATCCGCGATGCCGAGGGCAACCTGCTCGACGCGGTGCAGAGCTACACCGCGCTGCGCACCGTCGGCATCGACGGCGACCGCTTCACGCTCAACAGCCGTCCATATTACCTGCGCATGGTGCTCGACCAGGGCTACTGGCCGGACAGCCTGATGGTGGCGTCCAGCGACCAGTTGCGCCAGGACGTGCTGCTGATCAAGAGGCTCGGCTTCAACGGCGCGCGCAAGCACCAGAAGTCCGAAGACCCGCGCTGGCTCTACTGGTGCGACGTGCTGGGCCTGTGCGTGTGGGGCGAGATGCCCTCGGCCTACGGCTTTTCCAGCGCCACCGTGCACGGCGTGATGGAAGAGTGGAAGGAACTGGTCGAGCGCGACATCTCGCATCCCTGCGTCGTGGCCTGGGTGCCGACCAACGAATCGTGGGGCGTGCCGGAACTGGGCAACGACCGGCGCCAGGTCGACTTCGTGAAAGCCTTGTACCACCTGACGCGCGCGCTGGACGGCACCCGGCCGGTGATCGGCAACGACGGCTGGGAGATGCCGTGCGGCGACGTGGTGAGCGTGCACGACTACGCGGCCGACCCGGCCGTGCTGATCGAGCGCTACGGCAGCCGCGAGGCGATGGCGTACACGCTCGAGCACGTGCAGCCGGACCGGCGCCGCATCGTGATCGACGGCTTCGACGGGCGCGGCAAACCGCTGTTCCTGTCCGAGTTCGGCGGCATCGCCTGCATTCCCAGCGCAGGGGCGGACGCCAACGGATTCGAGAAGCCGCCGGCCGGCTGGGGCTATTCGGTCGCCAAGGACGGGCGCGAGCTGCTGGCGCGCTACCAGGTGCTGATGTCCGCGGTGCACCGCTGCCGGCCGCTGTCGGGCTTTTGCTACACGCAGCTGACCGACACCTTCCTGGAAAAGAACGGCCTGCTCGACGAGAACCGCGTGCCCAAGGCGCCGGTCGAGGCGATCGCGATCGCCACGCGCGGACCCGACGCCTTGCGCTGGGACTGGAACCTCGACCCGCTCGGGCACGAGGCCCGCTGGCGCGCGCGGCGCGGCCCGGATTTCCCGATAGAATGGACGCGCGTCGGCGAAACGGCGGAAGTGTTACCCTATCCGAACGAGCGCCACCCGCCGCAGCCGGGCCAGGATCCCGAACCGGACGATCCGGCCGCGGCGACGGCCTAGCCGTGCGGGGCGGCGCCGACAAACTATAAAGACATAAAGTCAGGAGACAGGATGGCGCGACGAGGATTCCTCGCCGCCGCCGTCGCGCTGCTGGCGGCGCTCGGGACCACCTGGGCGGCGCCGGCCGGGGCGCAGGTCGAAGTCAGGATGTGGACGCTGCTTTCGGGCGGCGACGGTGCGCGCATGCGCGCGCTGGTCGACGACTTCAACGCCAGCCAGCGCGAGGTGCGGGTGGTGAGCACGACGCTCAAGTGGGGCGAGCCGTTTTACACCAAGCTGATCACGGCCTCCGTGGTCGGCGCCGGGCCGGACCTGGCCACCGTCCACTTGTCGCGCCTGCCGAACCTGGCCGGCGGCGGCGTGCTGCGGCCCATTCAACCGGCCGAGCTGGCGCAGGTCGGGCTACGCGGCGAGGATTACCTGCCGCGCCAGTGGGCCAAGTCGCGCTACGGGGGCGTGAACTACGCCGTGCCGCTCGACGTGCACCCGCTGGTCCTGTACTACAACAAGACGCTGGCGGGACGCGCCGGCCTGCTCGGCCCGGACGGCAAGCTCAAGCCGATCGAGGGCGTGGCGGCGCTGACCGACGCCTTCCGCGCCGCCACCGAACGCACCGGCCAGCACGGCCTGACCATGGAGAGCAGCCAGAGCTCGTACGCGATCTGGCGCCTGTGGCTGGCCATGCTGGCCCAGCAGAACCTGACCATCATCCGCAACGGCCGGTTCACCTACGGCCCGGCCGGCGTCGCCACGCTCGAGCGCATCGGCGACTGGTTCCGCCGGGGCTATGCCCAGGTCGGCCTCGACTACCCGGCCTCGACCAGCCAGTTCATGGGCGGCAATGCCGTCTTCATGCTCAACGGCGTGTGGGAAGTGCCGGAACTGGTGCGCGCCTCGAAAGCCGGCACGCTCGGCTTCGAATACGGCATCGTGCCGCTGCCGCAGATGTATGCCAACGCCAGCACCTGGGCCGATTCGCACAGCTTCGCCATTCCCGCCAACAACGAGCACCCGATGCCGCCCGAGAAGGTGAGGGCGATCCTGCGCTTCGTGGCGTACGTCAGCCGCCATTCGCTCGGCTGGGCCGAGGGTGGCCACATCCCGGCCTACCGTCCGGTGGCCGAATCGCCGCAATTCCTGGCGCTGCAGCCCAATGCCCAGTACGCCGCCGTCGCCAACAACGTCGTCTACGACCCGGACGGCTGGTACATGGGTGCGGCCGGTCCGCTCGAAGCGATCGCCTCGAAATTCCTGCCGGCCGCGCTGTACGGCTACATGACCCCGGCCCAGGCGGTGGCGCGCTTCGAGAGCGAAAGCCGGCGCCTGATCCGCAAGCCGCCGCCGCGCTACTAGCCACCGGAGACCTGGATGCCCAATGACCTGACCATGAATCCACCCGCGCCCGCGCCCGCGCGCACGGCGGCGCCCTCGAGCACGCGCGAGGGCTTGCCGGCGCTGATGCTGCTGGCGCCATTCCTGATCGCCTTCGTGCTGTTCTTCGCGGTGCCGGCCTTCGAGACGCTGTACCTGAGCCTGACCGACAGCAGCCTGACCCGCACCAACGCCTTCGTCGGCCTGGACAACTACCACCTGCTGCTGAACGACCCGTCGTTCTGGGATTCGGTGGCCAACACCTTCATGTTCGCGCTGATGACGGTGATCCCGCTGACCGCGCTCGGCCTCATCATGGCCATGCTGGTCAACCACTTCGTCCGCGCCCAGGCCTGGCTGCAGGGCGTGTTCTTCCTGCCCTTCGTGCTGCCGATCTCGGTGATGACGTTGATCGCCGACTGGATGCTGCAGCCTTCGTCCGGCGTGGTCAACCACCTGGTCGGCGGGCAGCGGCCCTGGCTGGCCGACCCGACCTGGGCGCTGCCGGCGGTGGCGATCGGCACGGTCTGGTGGACGGTCGGCTTCAACCTGCTGCTGTTCCTGGCGGGCCTGCGCAACATTCCGCAAGACCTGTACGAGGCGGCCGCGCTGGACGGGGCGCGCGGCTTCACGCTGTTCCGGGCGATCACCTGGCCGGCGCTGCGTCCCGTCGCGACCACCGCCTTCATCCTGCAGCTGATCGCGTCGCTGAAGGTGTTCGGCCAGACCTACATCCTGACCAGCGGCGGGCCGTTCAACACCACGCGCGTCACGCTGCACTACATGTACGAGACCGCGTTTACCCAGAGCGACGCCGGCTACGCGGCCGCGATCGCGATGGCCTTCGTCGCGATCGTGCTGCTGCTGTCGCTGCTGCAGGCGCTTGTCGTCAAATGGATGGCGCGGAGGGACGCATGAGCTCGAAGATAAATGCGCGACGCCATATCGGCTGGAGCGTGGTCGGTACGGTGGCCGCCGTGGCGCTGGCGCTGCTGTGGGCCTTTCCGTTGCTGTGGGCGCTGTCGACCTCGCTGCGACCGGAACTGGAGACCGTCTCGAACGAATTCCACTGGCTGCCCCAGACCTGGACCCTGGACGCCTACGCCAAGACGCTCGGCGCCGGCAATGTGCTGCGCTGGCTGTTGAACAGCTTCGTCGTGGCGCTCGGGGTGACGGTCGTGACGATGGCGATCAGCTTGGGCGCGGCCTACGCGTTTTCGCAGCTGCGTTTCCGCGGCCGCAACCTGCTGTTCGGCGTCGCCATGCTGGCCTTCCTGCTGCCGTTCGAGGCGCTGCTGGTGCCGCTGTTTCGCACCATGAACCAGCTCGGCCTGATCAACACCTATGCCGGCATCGTGCTGCCGCAGGTGGTCTCGCCGGTCGTCATCTACGTGTTCAAGGGGTTCTTCGACGAGATCCCGGCCGACTTTCGCGAAGCCGCGGTGATGGACGGCGCCGGCCCGCTGCGCGTGCTGTGGAGCGTCTACCTGCCGATTTCCGGCAACATCGTCTGGGCGATGGCGATCGTGACCTTCATCGCGGCCTGGAACAACTTCCTGTGGCCGTTCATCATCGTCACGTCCAACGAGATGATGACGATCCCGCTCGGCCTGACCCAGACCTACGACGCCTTCGGCGTGCGCTACGCCCAGCTGATGGCGGCGGCGCTGCTGGGCGCGTTCCCGGTCGCCCTGGCATACGCGCTGTTCCAGAGAAAAGTCACCCAAGGCTTCCTCGCCGCGAGCGGTCTGAAGGGTTAAGCGAACAAGAATAGGAGAGAGAATGGCATCGGTACGGCTGCGCGGCATCCGCAAACAATACGGCGACAACCCGGTCATCAAGGGCGTCGACCTGGACATCGAGGACGGCCAGTTCGTGGTCTTCGTCGGCCCTTCGGGCTGCGGCAAGTCGACGCTGCTGCGCATGATCGCGGGTCTGGAAGACATCAGCGACGGCACGCTCGAACTGGGCGGCGTGGTCAGCAACGGCATCGAGCCGGCCCAGCGCGGCATCGCGATGGTGTTCCAGAGCTATGCGCTGTACCCGCACATGACGGTGGCGGAAAACATGGGCTTCGCGCTCAAGCTGGCCAAGGTGCCCAAAGCCGAGATCCAGGAACGCGTGGCGCGCGCCGCCGAGATCCTGCAGATCGGCCACCTGCTCGAGCGCAAGCCCAAGGCGCTGTCCGGCGGCCAGCGCCAGCGCGTGGCGATCGGCCGCGCGATCGTGCGCAAACCCGAGGTGTTCCTGTTCGACGAGCCGCTGTCGAACCTGGACGCCGCGCTGCGCGCCCAGACCCGGGTCGAGCTGGCGCGCCTGCACCGGGAACTGGGCGCGACCATGATCTACGTGACGCACGACCAGGTCGAGGCGATGACGCTGGGGCAGAAGATCGTCGTGTTCAACGGCGGCCACATCGAACAGACCGGCACGCCGCTCGAGCTGTACGAGCGCCCGGCCAACCTGTTCGTGGCCAGCTTCCTGGGTTCGCCGCGCATGAATTTCCTGAAAGCCGGCCTGGTCGGCGAGCGCGAGCACCTGGCCAGCGTGCGCCTGCCCTCCGGCGCCACGGTCGAGGTGGCGGCCGACGCCGGGCGCATGCAGGTGGGAGCCGGCGTGACGCTGGGCGTGCGCCCCGAGCACCTGCGCCTGGCGCACGTGGGCACAATCGATCCGCGCCTGGAACTCAGCGCCGAGCCGGGCTCGAGCCCCGGACGCGAGCGGCGCAAGGAAGGGCGGCGCGAAGGCATCCCCGGCACGCTGAACCTGGTCGAATACCTGGGCGACGTGGCGCTGGCCTACGTGCAGGTGGCGGGCGTGGACGAGATGGTGTCGGTCAAGATCCACGGCAGCCATGGCGGCTTCGGCTTGCCGGCGCTGGGCAGCGAAGTGCGCCTGACGTTCGACCCGCGCCAGGCCTATCTGTTCGACGAAGCGGGCAAGGCGCTGCCCGGGGCGCACGCGCCCGCGGCAGTGCCGGCCGCCTGATCAGCTCTTTGCCGCGGCGCGCAGCGTCGGCACGACCTGGTCGAGGTGGTCGACTTCATGGTCGGGCAGCGCCTGCGAGTCGTTGGCCAGCTGGCCCGGATTGAACCAGACGCTGTCGATGCCGAAGCGGTTGGCGCCGAGGATGTCGGCGTCCAGGCGGTCGCCGACAATGACGGTTTCCTGGTGGCTGAACGCGCGCGCCATCGCCACCGTGTAGTCGAAGAAGCGGCGGTCCGGCTTGGCGTGGCCGCAGGCTTCCGAGGTCGCCACGAAACTCACGTGCGCGTCCAGGCCGGCGCTGGCGATGCGCCGGTGCTGGATCGCCTCGATGCCGTTGGTGATGATGCCGACCTCGCCGATGCCGGCCAGCGTCTCGACCAGCGCCGGCGCGCCGTCGACCAGCACCACGCTGTCGGCCAGCGCATCCAGGTACAGGCTGCTGGCGCGCACCGGGTCGAGGTCCAGGCCGGCTTCCTCGAAGGTGCGGCGGAAGCGCTCGACCTTGAGCGCGTCCTTGCTCACCGTCCCGGCTTCGAGCGCGCGCCACAGCGCCAGGTTGATCGGCTGGTAGCGTGCGAACAGATCGTCGACGCCGTCGCGCACCCCGAGCGCGGCCAGCGTGCGCGCGAAGGAAAGGGCTTCGGACGCCTTGAAGTCGAGCAGGGTGTCGTCGAGGTCGAACAGGAACAGGCGGTGTTTCATGGATGAGAAAGTGGATATGGAGCGGGCGGTGCAGGCGTCGATCATAGCACGGCCGCCGTGCGCCAAAATCTGATAATGTTGAGCGCATGAGTGAGCAGACGAGCAAGCCGACCCGCCCGCGCCGCGCCACCATGACCGACATCGCCAAGCTGGCCGGCGTGTCGCAGTCGACGGTGTCGCTGGTGATCAATCACATGAGCGGGGCCAAGGTGTCCAGGGCGACGCGCGAGGCGGTGCTGCGCATCGCGCGCGAGCTCGGCTACCCGCTCGAGCGCCACGCGCACGCGGCGCGCGAGAGCCGCAACCTGATCCTGTACCTGACCGACGAACTGACCACCAGCCCGCACGCGATGCAGACCATCGACGGCGCCAAGGACGCGGCCTGGGACCAGGATTGCCTTGTCGCGGTATTTGCCACCCGCAGCGATCCCGAGCTGGAGGCGGCGACGCTGGCGCGCATGCTCGACCACCCGGCGCTGCTGGGCGTGATCTACGCGACCATCTTCACGCGCGCGGCGCGCCTGCCGCCGGTCCTGACGCGGGCGGCGCTGCCGACCGTGCTGCTGAATTGTCACGAACGCGGCCACGAGCGTGCCCACGGCGCAGCGCATGGCCCAGCGCATGGCGCAGGCCATGGCGGCCGCCATCCTTCGGTGGTGCCCGACGAACTGGCCGGCGGCTACGCGGCGACGCTGCACCTGATCGCGACCGGCCACCGGCGCATCGGCTTCATCAACGGCGAAGGCTGGCTGGAAGCGGCCGGCCTGCGCCTGAAGGGCTACCGCGAAGCGCTCGCGAGCGCCGGCATCGCCTTCGACGCGGCGCTGGTGCGCGAAGGCGACTGGCAGGTCAGCGACGGCTACCGCCTGGCGCTCGACCTGCTGGCGCTGCCCGATGCGCCCACCGCGCTGTTCTGCGCCAACGACCTGATGGCGATCGGGGCGCTCGACGCGGCGCGCGAGCGCAAGCTGAGCGTGCCGCGCGACCTGTCGATCGTCGGCTACGACGACCAGGACGTCGCGCGCTACACGCATCCTCCTTTGAGCACCGTGCTGCTGCCGAACTACGACATGGGCCGCTGGGCCGCGGAGACGCTGATCGGCCGCGCGCGCGGCAGCCATGCCGACGCGCACGGGCGCCAGCCCGACATCGTTCATCTCGAAATGGACTGCCCGCTGGTCACACGGGACTCCGTCGCGCCGCCGCGCATACGATTGTAAAACGGGTCTGTTGTCTTTCCGATACAAACAGGCTCAAGTGCGCGCCGTCCCGGCCGGGTTCCCTTTAGCATCCTGATAAAAATTATTACTAATATTGCCGGGCAGCCGGCAACCACATCAGGAGACCAGCATGAGAACCATCCACCTGCGTCCGGTATGCGCCGCGATCGTGATCCTGTGCGCGCAAGCGCCGGCGTTCGCCCAGGACGCCAACGGCGGCGCGGCCCAGGCATCCGATCGCGGCGCCGGGGCCGGCGCCAACGAAAGCCAGAACGCACGCGCCAACGCCGACGCCGAGGCCGCGAACGCCGCCGTCAGCCCGGCGGCCCCGACCCAGCCCGGCCAGATTCAACAAATCACCGTCACCGGCCTGCGCAGCAGCATCCGCAGCGCCGAGGCGATCAAGCGCAACTCGATGCAGGTGGTCGATTCGATCAACGCCGAAGACATCGGCAAGTTCCCCGACCGCGCCGCTGGCGACGCGCTGCAGCGCATCGCCGGCGTGCAGGTCCAGCGCGACCGCGGCGAGACCAGTTCGGTCATCATCCGCGGCCTGCCGGACGTGGTCACCACGCTCAACGGCATGGAGTACTTCACCGGCAACGGCCGGCGCCTGTCCTACCAGGACTTGCCGGTCCAGTCGATCGGCGGCCTGGACGTGTACAAGACCGCCACCCCGAACCAGCTCGAAGGCGGCATCGCCGGCGGCGTCGACGTGCGCCTGCGCATGCCGTTCGACCTGAAAGGCTTCAACGCCTCGGGCTTCGTCGAAGACCGGCGCCAGACCGTCAACGGCTCGTCCGCCACCGACGACAAGAACAACCCGGGCGGCGGCTTCTCGCTCAGCAACCGCTGGAACACCAGCTACGGCGAGATCGGCGCGCTGGTCGACGTCGCCTTCAACCGCGAGCACTGGGGCTATCCGGTGCAGTGGGACGACCGTCCCACCAACGTGTATTCGGTCAACCCGAACACCGGCGTCGGCCTGCGCAACCTGAACACGCCGGTGGGGCCGCTCAACCCGGGCGACGTGCTGGGCGAATTCCCCAACGTCGGCGGCATCTACAACGCCGGCGACCGCGACCGCGGCAGCCTGCACGGCGCCTTCCAGTGGAAGGTCAATCCGACCCTGGTGGCCGACGTCCAGTACCTCGGCACCGGCTACCGCGGGCGCAACGCGGTCGACTACATGATCGCCAACTCGACCTGGACGCCGACCATCAACAACGTCAAGCTGGCGCCGACCGGCAGCTACTGCAATACGCCGGAAGGGGTGATCTGCCCGATCCTGTCGGCCAACCATCCGGCCGCGCAGTTCGGCGGGCCCTACGACTGGGATCCCTACGTCGCGACCAGCACCCAGGCGCAAAAGGAGCACACGGTCACCCACTTCCTGAGCCAGGGCCTGAACTACCGTGAAGGCCGCTGGAAGGCCAGCTCGAACCTGGCCTGGGTCAAGTCGACGTTCGTGAACGACACCGTGATCGTCGACCAGCAGGTGCCGGGCGCCAGCGCCGACATCTACACCTATGGCGCCGACGGCCATGGCGGCTACAACAGCGTCACCACGCCGACCAGCGCCGCGCCGCTGCGCGACCCGAACCAGTTCGTGCTGCGCGGCCTGTCGCAGAACTGGACCGTCACCAAGGGCGAGCAGGTGCAGTGGCGCGGCGACACGTCGTACCGCCTCGGCGACGGCTTCTTCGAGGGCATCGATGCCGGCCTGCGCTTCTCGCAGCACCGCGCCAGCGCCCACAGCGCCCAGGGCAACAACGATTTCGCCGGCACGCGACCGAGCCCGACGGCGGCGTTCGGCTCGTCGTTCGATACCCTGGTGCCGGGCCTGGACCGCCTCGGCGGCCCGTGGGTCACGCCGTCGCGCGACTACCTGATCGACCAGGCCGACACCGTGCGCGCCCTGTACGGCGCGCCACTGGGCCGCCTGCCGGAAGACCCGACCCGCGCCTTCGAAGAGTCCGAGCAGACCAACACGCTGTACCTGGCGGCGCGCTTCAAGACCCAGGTCAGCAGCGTCGACGTGTCCGGCACCGCCGGCGTGCGCTACGTGCACGTCAACCGCACGCTGCGCGGCAACAGCCGCATCGGCGACGTGATCAGCCCGATCGACACCTCGTCGTCGGAAAACAACGTGCTGCCGAGCGCCTCGCTGATCTTCGGCTGGACCGAGCGCCTGCAGTCGCACCTCTCGGCCGGCAAGACCATCACCCGCCCGGACTTCGCGTCGCTGAACCCGGCGCTGTCGCTGTCGCCGGCGACGGTCAACGCGCCCGGCACCGGCTCGGCCGGCAATGCCGACCTGCGCCCGACCAGCTCGAAGAACATCGACGCCACGCTCGAGTACTACTTCCCCAAGAACGGCTACGCCCAGATCGCGCTGTTCAACCGCAACATCGACGGCTACCTGCAAAACATGGAGACGACCGAAACCATCGACGGCCAGAGCTACCGCGTGACGCGCCCGCAGAACTCGGGCTCGGGCAGGCTCAAAGGCGCCGAGCTCGGCATCCAGAAGTTCTTCGACTTCCTGCCGGGACCGTGGAGCAATTTCGGCGCGCAGTTCAACTACACCTGGATCGATGGCGAGAACCAGACCCTCACCAGCCCGACCAGCAACACCTACATGACGACGGCGCTGACCAACGTCGCCAAGCAGAACTACAACTTCGCGCTGCTGTACGAGGGCAACGGCATCACCGGGCGCCTGACCGCGACCCACCGCGGCGACTACGTCGAGCAGATCGCCGAGCCGCGCTTCGGCCAGGACCGCACGGTCAAGGCGACCACCTTCGTCGACCTCAGCGTCTCGTATGCGATCACGCCGAAGATCTCGCTGCAGCTCGATGCGATCAACCTGACGCACCAGAAGTTCGAGAGCGAACTGGGCCCGTACGAACCGCGCGACGTGCGCTACAACCCCACGACTTATGGCCTGGGACTGCGCTTCTCCCTGTAAGGGTGTAATGATCTAGTATCGCCTCGCACCTGCGCGCGCATCATGCCTCCACATCACGCGCGCGTGCGAGGTTTTTCACAAGGACATCGATGAACAAGACGTATCAGAACCCGGTCTATCCGGACACCATGGCCGACCCGTTCGTGCTGAAACACGAGGGCGTCTACTACGCCTACGGCACGGCGCCGGGCGGGGCGGACGGGCGCCAGATCCCGGTGCTGCGCTCGACCGATCTGGTCAGCTGGGAACCGGCCGGCCATGCGCTCGACGACAACGGCCACGAATACTACTGGGCGCCGGAGGTGGCGTTCCACGAGGGCCGCTTCTACATGTATTTTTCGTCCGGCTCGGCGCCCGAAGGCGTCGATCAGAAGCTGCGCGTGGCGGTCGCCGAACGCCCGGAAGGCCCGTTCGTCGACGCCGGCAAGATCCTGGTGCCGGACCAGCCGTTCTCGATCGACGCCCATCCCTTCCGCGACGCCGACGGCCAGTGGTACCTGTTCTACTGCGTCGATTTCCTCGAGCTGTCGGACGACCACCGCATCGGCACCGGCATCGTGGTCGACAAGCTGGTCGATATGACCACGCTGGCCGGCCAGCCGCTCACGGTGGTGCGGCCGCACCACGACTGGCACGTGTTCCGCAAGGGCCGGCCGATGTACGGCAAGGTCTACGACTGGCACACGGTCGAGGGCGCGGCGGTGCAGATCCACGACGGCAAGTACTACTGCTTCTACAGCGGCGGGGCCTGGGAGCGCGAGAATTACGGCGTCAGCTACGTCGTCGCCACCCATCCGATGGGGCCGTACCGCAGGCCGGAGGGCGGCCACGAGGCGCTGCTGATGCGCACCCCAAGCTCGGGCCAATTGGTCGGCCCGGGGCACAACTCGTTCACGGTCTCGCCGGACGGCAAGGAGACCTGGATCGTGTACCACGCCTGGGACCCCGAGCACACCACGCGCCGCATGTGCATCGACAAGATGGACTGGATCGGCGCGCGGCCGGTGACGGTGGGGCCGACCTGGAGCGAGGAAGCGGCACCCTCCGCGGCGCCCACTGCGGGCTGAATCGGATCATGGGCGCGGTGCGCGCCCATGGGTGATCACTTCTTGGCCGGTTCGTCCTTCGGCCACGGCAGCCCCAGCCAGGCGGCATTCACCGTCTTTTGCGCCGCGCCGGGCTTGTCCGACGCTTTCAGCTTGAACTTGCCTTTCGGCTGCTGGATCGGCGTGACCGGCAGCTCCATCAGTTCGTCGCGGCGAAACAGGTGCACTTTGAACGGCGCATTGCCGATGAAGGACATGCGATCGGACAAATCCTTGGCCGAGACGCGGATGCCGTTCACTGCCAGCAGCGTGTCGCCCGGGACGATGCCGGCCTTCCACGCCGGGCTGTCGCGTTCGACCTCGGTCACGAGCGCCGGGTCGCTGCCCTCGCGCACACGCCAGCCGGCCCACCATTCCTGCTTGTCGTCGGCGTCCTTCGGCACGTCGACCAGCGCCTGCAGTCCTGCGTCCGCGAGCAGGGCGTCGAACGGAATCTCGGCGGTGCCGTCGACGTACTGCGCCCACCAGCCGCTCCAGTCCTGGCCGCTGACCTGTTTCAGCGCGGCGCGGATATCGGCCGGGTCGTAGCCGCCTTGCGCCACCGAATGCTGGGCGTACAGGATGCGGTGCACGTCTTCCAGGCCCTTGGCGCCGTGGGTCTGCTGGCGCAGCGTCAAGTCCATCGCCAGGCCGAGCATCTGCCCTTTGCCGTAGATGTTGACCGAGGCGTTGCGCGCGCGGTCGGGATCGCCGCCGGCGATCCACTCGTCGAAGCTCGATTCGCTCGCGCTTTGCTGGAAGCGCCCCGGCGTGTGGCGGTAGTCGTCGAGCGCCTTGGCGGTGTTCTCGAGGAATTCATCGCGCTTTTCCAGGCCGGCGCGCAGCGTGATCAGTTCGGCAAAGTAGGAGGTATTGCCCTCGGCCATCCACAGCAGCGGGTTGTAGTTCTCGACCTGGAAGCGGTAGGGCACCATCTCCTTGGGGCGATAGGCCTTGACGTTCCAGGTGTGGAAGAACTCGTGCGCGGCGGTGTTCAGGAAGCGCAGGTAATCCTTGTGCTCGTGGAAGCGCCAGCGCGGGACCTGGATCACGGTGGAGTTGATGTGTTCGGTTGCGCCGCCGGCGCCGTCGGTCGCGTGCACGATGAACAGGTAGCGCTGCTGGAACGGGTACTTGCCGCCGAACAGCTTGCCGGCCTGGGCGACGATCTTGCCGAGGTCCTGCACCATCTGCTTGCTGTCGTAGTTGCCGCGGCCCCAGATCGCCACGTCGATCTGCTTGCCGTCGACCTGGCTGGTGTGGAATTCGTGGATGCCGGTCTCGATCGGCGAGTCGATCAACACGTCGTAGTTCGGCGCGACGAAGCAGTGCGCGCAGTTGCCGCTGTCCATGCCGGAGCGCGACTGCCAGCCGGCCGGCACGTCCAGCTTGACCGTGACCGGCTGGGCGCGCGCGGCATCGGTGTAGACGAACACGCCGGACGCGTCGAGGTAGGCGTGGGTGTCGTCGATGTGGCGGGTGCGCTCGCCCAGCACGTTTGCGTACAGCTCGTAGCTGACCGTGACCCGGTCGCCCGCATGGGTCTGGACGCGCCAGGTGCCCTTGTCGAGCTTCGTCACCGGCAGCGCCTGGCCGTCCTGGTTGACCGCCTTGAACTGGCGTACGCCATTGGCCAGGTTGAGCATCTGGTAGCGCCCGGTGCGCCAGTTCGGCATCTGCACGTCCAGCGTCGTGCCGGCGGCGGCGGGGAAGGTCGCGCTGACCTCGGCCAGGTGATGGGCGGCGTCCGTGATGCGCAGCTGGTAGCCGACGTCGGCATGGGCGGCGCCGAGGGTCAAGGTGAAGGCGGTGGCGAGGAGGGCTCTTTTCATGTCGGTCGTGAGTGGCGGTCGAATTGCCGAAGGGTACGTGATAACCCGACAACAGTAAAGACCAGGCGACCGGGCGCGGGCCGTGCCGAGCGCCAACGATCATCGATCACGCATTCAAGTCGTTTTATGCGGCCGGCCCGTACACCTGCGCCGACCCGTCCAGCCGGCGGCGCGGCTCAGTCCCAATCTCGCGCTTCCTCGCCGTCGCCGGCCTCGCGCTCGCGCGCGATCTGTTCCTGCAGCTGCTCGCGACCGCGCCGCGACATCGAGACGAAGGTGTCCCGGTCCTTGTAGTAGGGGTAGAGCTGCATGATCAGCCCGAGGTTGGCGCGGCGGAAGCGCTGGGCCGACTGGCGCGCGCGGAAGGCGCTGTGGCCCAGGCCGGCGCTCATCACGCCGCGCCCCAGCCGCAGCGCCGACTCGAAGGTCTCGCGCTCGATCACCTGCACGCCCCGGTCGAGCAGCTGGTAATAGTGGGTGACGTTGCGCGCGCGCGCGAAAATCGGCAGCTTGGGGAAGTCCTGGCGCAAGAAATCCGCCAGCTTCAGGCTGTCCTCGATGTTGTCGATCGCCAGCACGAAGGCGCGCGCCTTGTCGGCGCCGGCGGCGCGCAGCAGGTCGGCGCGGGTGGCGTCGCCGTAGAACACCTTGAAGCCGAAGCGGCGCAGCACCTCGACCTGGTCGGGATCGTGGTCGAGCACGGTCAGACGCACGCCGTTCGAATTCAGGTAACGGCCGACGATCTGGCCGAAGCGCCCGAAGCCGGCGATGATCACGTGGTCTTCGTTCGGCTCGATCGCGTCCGGTTCGGGTTGGCTGCCGTCTCGTTCGCGCCTGGCCGCGATGCGGTCGTAGGCCATCATCACCAGTGGCGTGACCACCATCGACAGCGCGACCACGACCACCAGGATCGCCGCCACCTGCGGCGAGAACACGCGCGCGGTGGCGGCGGCGCCGAACACCACGAAGGCGAATTCGCCGCCCTGCGACAGCAGCAGCGCGAACTGCAGGTGCTGACCGCGCGCCATGTTCAGGCCGCGCGACAAGGCGTACAGCACGCCGATCTTGAGCACCTGGAAGCCGGCGACCAGGCCCAGGATCAGCAGCGGATTGGCCAGGAATACGGAAAAATCGACCGACATGCCGACCGCGATGAAGAACAGCCCGAGCAACAGGCCCTTGAACGGCTCGAGGTCGGTCTCGAGCGCGTGGCGGTATTCGGAATCGGCCAGCAGCACGCCGGCGATGAAGGCGCCGAGCGCCATGGACAGGCCGATCCACTGCATCAGGAGGGCGATCGCGATCACCAGCAGCAGCGCGAACGCGGTGAAGATCTCGCGCGTGTCGGTCCGGGCGATGACGCGCAGCAGCGGGTTGAGCACGAAGCGTCCGGCCAGCACCAGCCCGGCCAGTACGGCGACGATCTTGGCGCCGGCCAGCCACGGGTTGCCCGCACTGGCATGGTCGGCCACCCCCAGCAGCGGCACGATGGCGATCATCGGGATCGCCGCCATGTCCTGGAACAGCAGGATCGCGAAGCCGGCCTGGCCGGCCGGGGTCGGCATCAGGTTGCGCTCCTGCAGCGAGGCGAGCGCGATCGCGGTCGAGGACATCGACAGCCCGAGCCCGGCGATCAGGCCGACCTTCCAGTCGATGCCGACCGCCAGCGCGGCCGCCCACAGCACCGCCGCCACGCCGACCACCTGGGCCCCGCCCCAGCCGAAGATCGGGCGGCGCAGCGCCCACAGGCGATCGGGGTCGAGCTCCAGGCCGATCAGGAACAGCAGCAGCACCACGCCGAATTCGGCGAAGTTGTAGGTATCCTCGACTCCACCGATCAGCTTGAAGCCGTAGGGGCCGATCAGGATGCCGGCCACTAGGTAGCCGAGCACGGTGCCCATGCCGAGCCGCTTGGCGAACGGCACCACCAGCACCGCGGCGCCGAGGTAGACCAGGGCGTTGAGCAGCAGCTTATCTTCCATGCGCGTTTCCCTCGACAGGTGCGGCGGCATGGGCCAGCAGGCGGCGCCGCAATTCGGCCACGTGGGTGTCGATCGCCGCCTGATCGACGCCGGCCGCGCCGTGGATCACGAGCGGCTCGATCCAGTCCATGCCGCACAGCGCGGCGGCCTGTTCGAACGGCGGCAGGAAGTCGGCGAAGGCGCGTCCGTGCAGGCCGCCCGGGCGGTAGGCCTGCGGGCCGCTGCCGGTGGTCGTGACCAGCCAGTAGCCCTTGCCCTGCAGGGCCGCGGCAGGCGCGCTGTCCGGCTCCCCGCCGGCGTCCGGACCGGGGCCGTCGCCGTTGCCGCCGTGCTCGCCGTGTCGTCCGTAGGCCCAGCCGGGCAGCAGCACCACCTCCATCCATTCCTTCATCAGCGAGGGCATGCCGTACCAGCGGATCGGATGCAGGAACACGGCCAGGCGTGCCCCCTCGAGCAGTGCGCGTTCGGCCGGGCCGTCGACGTCGAAGTCGGGGTAGAGCTCGTACAGGTCGCGCACCAGCACCCCGGGCAGCTCGGCGGCGGCGCTGGCCAGGGCGCGCATCAGGGGGGAGCGCTGCGGCGCGGGATGGGCGTAGAGCACGATCACGTGCGGGGTGTCGTCGGTTGGCATCGGTTGGCGGTTCTTATGTTGACTATCTCGCAATGTCGTTATAGCACATCGGCGCGCGCCCCGACGGCACGGCCGGCACGGTCCGCTTTTTGTGTTGGCTTGGCAATGCCGCGCCCGATATGTCCTACAAGACTGACGGGCACGCGCCGATTGCCGCGCGCAGCCCCGTTGCTATGATGAGAATCATTGCAAAATCGAGGAGACCAGCATGTCGATGCAAAGCGAAGGCAAGGATGCGAAAGGCCGCAACTACGACCAGGTGACCAAGGACGGCAGCACCAGCGCCGGCACCTACGGCACGGGCAGTACCGGCGACGTCGGCAGCATGGGCGCCAGCGATGGCGGCAACGTGCAGCGCGCGACCCGCACCGACGACCTGTTGAGCCCTGCGCCGGGCGACGAGGTCGGCCAGGAGGGTTTCGCCCCGAGCGAGGAAGCCGGCGAACTGCAGACCGGTCTGGGCGGAATCGGCAGCCTGGCCACCGGTAATGCAGGCAACCGCCAGTCGGAAGGCGAAACCCAGCCGGGCGGCAGCCAGGATGCGATGGGTTCCAGCGCCGGCGACGGCGGCGCGAGCGCGCCGGAGTCCGGCGGCCAGCGCATGCAGAAATAATCATTCGTGTCCAGCGCCCGTTGACGGCGCCGGGCCGCGCTCGGTGGGCGCGTACGCACGGGTGTACGCGCGCGCCGGCACGGCGTTTGAATTCAGGAGGTCAGCATGGCAGATCAGAACGACGGCAAGCAGAAGCAGACACTCAACCACGTCAACCAGGAAGATCCGGGTGCGGCGGGGACGGACAACTATGCCGGCAATATCGGCGGCAATCCCGGCAGCCAGCACAACGACTGGGGCCGCAGCAGCGCCGTCGGCGGCGCGAGCGCGCAGTCGGACCTGCAGCCGGAGCTGCAGTCCGGCCAGCAGAGCCAGCAGCAATCGGCCCAGCCGGGCGTGGCAGGCGGCAATATCGGCGGCGTGGCGGGCAGCCAGCACAACGACTGGGGCCACAGCGCGGTCGCTACCGAAGGCAACGCGCAGTCGGCCGAGGCTGCCAACGCCCAATCGGCTCAGTCCGGCGCCGGCCAGACCCCGCGCCAGGGCGTGATGCCGGGCGAGGAGATGGGCCACCTGCAACGCGGCCAGGACGACGGCGGCGCGAAGCGTTGACGATGACATCGCTGCGGCAGCTCGAGCTACAGCTACCGCTATAGCGGCGCCGGCCGATGCCGCGTCGGACGCGGCCTTAATACCGGCGCGGCCCGATTCACACGCATGGATTCACGCGCATGGATCGACGCGCTCAGATATGCAGCGCGTGCCCCATTGCGCGCAGCGCCGCTTCCTGCACCGCCTCGCCCAGGGTCGGGTGGGCATGGATGGTGCCGCCCACGTCCTCCAGCTGTGCCCCCATCTCGATCGATTGCACGAACGCGGTGGACAGTTCCGATACCGCCGCCCCGACCGCCTGCCAGCCGACGATCAGGTGGTTGTCCTTGCGCGCGACCACGCGCACGAAGCCATCCGTGCCCTCGATCGTCATCGCCCGGCCGTTGGCGGCGAACGGGAAGCTGGCGCTGATGCAGTCCAGGCCCTGGCGCGCCGCTTCCGCCGGCGTCAGCCCCACCACCACGACTTCCGGATCGGTGAAGCACACGGCGGGAATCGCCGCCGGCGTGAAGTGGCGCCGTTTGCCGGCGATGATCTCGGCCACCATCTCACCCTGCGCCATCGCACGGTGGGCCAGCATCGGCTCGCCGGTCAGGTCGCCGATGGCCCACACGTTGCGCATCGAGGTGCGGCACTGGTTGTCGATGCGGACGGCGCGCCCGTTCATGTCGAGCAGCAGGCTGTCCAGGCCGAAGCCGGACGTGCGCGGACGCCGTCCGACCGCGACCAGCACCCGGTCCGCGGCGATGGCGAGCTCTTCGCCGCCGCCATTCTTGACGCGCACCGACTTGCCGTCTTCTCTCATGCCGAGCACGCTCGATTCGAGGTGCACGTCGATGCCAAGGCGCTTGAGGCTGGCCGCGACCGGGCGCGCCAGCTCGTCGTCGTAGGCCGGCAGCACGCGGCCCGCCATTTCGACCACGGTGACGCGCGCACCCAGCTTGCGGTAGGCGGTGCCCAGCTCCAGGCCGATGTAGCCCGCGCCGACCACCACCAGGTGCTCGGGCAGGGTGGCGGGCGACAGCGCCTCGGTGCTCGACACCACCTCGCCGCCGAACGGCAAGAAAGGCAGCTCGACCGCTTCCGAGCCGCTCGCCAGCAGCAGGTGTTCGCAGCGGATGCGGGTCGTATCGCCGTCGGCGCCGCTGACTTCCACGGTCTTGCCATCCAGGATGCGCGCCCAGCCGTTGACGGACTTGACGCCGTTTTTCTTGAGCAGCGCGCCGACGCCGCCGGTCAGGCGCTTGACCACGCCATCCTTCCAGCCGACGGTCTTAGCCAGGTCGATTTCCGGCTTGCCGGCGCGGATGCCCAGCGGCGAGCTGCCGTCCGCGTGGGCGCCGGCTTTGTGGAATTCCTCGGCCGCATGGATCAGCGCCTTGGACGGGATACAGCCGATGTTCAGGCAAGTGCCGCCCAGCTGGCCGGCATCGACCAGGATGGTCGGGATGCCTAGCTGGCCGGCGCGGATCGCGGCGACGTAGCCGCCCGGCCCGCCGCCGATCACCAGCAGGGTCGTTGTCTCGTTTTGCACAGTCATTCCAACACCCTTATTCGATGAACAGCGTGGCCGGGGTTTCCAGGTAGCCGCGGATGGTCTGGATGAACTCGGCCGCGACCATGCCGTCGATCACGCGGTGGTCGAACGAGGACGACAGGTTCATCAGCTTGCGCGGCACCAGGCCGCCGTTCTTGACGACCGGACGCTCTAGGATGCGGTTCACGCCGACGATCGCCACTTCCGGATGGTTAATCACCGGCGTGGTGACGATGCCGCCCAACGGCCCCAGGCTGGTGATCGTGATCGTCGAGCCGGACAGCTCGTCGCGCACGGCCTTGCCGGTGCGGGCGGCGTCGGCCAGGCGCACGATTTCCTGGGCGCTGGCCCAGGGATCGCGCGCCTCGGCGTTGCGCACCACCGGCACCATCAGGCCGGCGTCGGTCTGGGTCGCGATGCCGATGTGGACCGGGTTGTAGCGCGTCACGATGTTGGCCTGGTCGTCGTAGCGCGCGTTCACCTCGGGGAACTTGCGCACGGCCAGCACCAGCGCCCGCATCAGCAGCGGCAGCAGGGTCAGGCGCGGGCGTTCGTCGCCGTAGCGCGCGTTCAGTTGCGTGCGCAGCGCTTCCAGTTCGGTGACGTCGACTTCCTCGACGTAGGTGAAGTGCGGAATCTGGCGCTTGGCCATCTGCATCTTCTCGGCGATCTTGCGGCGTAGGCCGATCAGGGGCACGGCCTGTTCGCCTTCCAGCGCGGCGTAGCGCTCGTCGGCGCCGGCGGCCGCGTGGCCGTGGCGCTGCCCGGCGACAAACGCGTCGAGGTCGGCATGCGTGACGCGGCCGGCCGGGCCGCTGGCGGCCACGAATTGCAGCTCGATGCCCATGTCCCAGGCGCGCTTGCGCACGGCCGGGGCGGCCAGCGGGGCCTCGCCCTGCGCGCGCGCGAGGGCGCGTGCGGGCGAACCTGCCGCAGCCGCGCCGCCTTGCACGTAGGGGCGCGCGGGCGGCCTGGCTGGTTCGCGCGCCGGTGCCGGTGCTGGCGGGGATGCAGGTCCCGCCTGCGCCGCACGCTCAGGCGCGACGATGTGGCGCGGCGCTTCGACCGGCCCGTGCGGGAGGTCGGCCGGCTCGTAGTCGGCCGTGCTGACCCGGATTTCCCCCTTCGCTTCGGCCTTGGCGCCCGCCGGAGCGGCCACGCTGGCGCCCGCGGCATTGCCGGCGCCTTCCACTTCCAGGCGGATCAGCTCGGCGCCCACGGCCAGCGACTGCCCGACGTCGCCGCCCAGCGCCAGCACGGTGCCGTGCACCGGCGACGGAATCTCGACGGTGGCCTTGTCGGTCATGACGTCGGCCAGCACCTGGTCTTCCTTGATCGCATCGCCCGGCTTGACGCGCCAGGCGACCACTTCGACTTCCGCGATGCCTTCGCCCAGGTCCGGCATCTTGATGACGTGAATTCCCATCGTTTATGCCTCCATCGCTCGTTTGAATGCCGCGCCGACGCGGTCCGGTCCGGGGAAGTACGCCCATTCCTGCGCATGCGGGTAGGGCGTGTCCCAGCCGGTGACACGTTCGATCGGGGCTTCGAGGTGATAGAAGCAGTGTTCCTGCACCAGCGCCGCCAGTTCGGCGCCGAAGCCGCTGGTGCGCGTCGCCTCGTGCACGACCACGCAGCGGCCGGTCTTCTTGACCGATTCGACGATGGTGTCGAGGTCGAGCGGCCAGAGCGTGCGCAGGTCGATGATCTCGGCGTCGATACCGGTTTCCTCGGCCGCCGCCTGCGACACCCAGACCATGGTGCCGTAGGCGAGCACGGTCAGGTCCGAGCCCGGGCGGAACACGGCGGCCTTGTCCAGCGGGACGGTGTAGTAACCCTCGGGCACGTTGCCGAGTTCGTGCTTGGACCAGGCCACGACCGGGCGGTCGTGGTGGCCGTCGAACGGGCCGTTGTACAGGCGCTTCGGTTCCAGGAACACGACCGGGTCGTCGTTCTCGATCGAGGCGATCAGCAAGCCCTTGGCGTCGTAGGGGTTGGACGGCATCACGGTGCGCACGCCGCACACGTGGGTGAAGAAGGCTTCCGGACTCTGGCTGTGGGTCTGGCCGCCGTAGATGCCGCCGCCGCAAGGCATGCGGATCGTCAGCGGCGCGGTGAAGTCGCCGGCCGAGCGGTAGCGCAGGCGCGCCGCTTCCGAGACGATCTGGTCGGTCGCCGGGTAGAAATAATCGGCGAACTGGATCTCGACCACCGGACGCAGCCCGTAGGCGGCCATGCCGACCGCGGTGCCGACGATGCCGCCTTCGGAGATCGGCGCGTCGAACGCGCGCTGCTTGCCGTACTTGGCCTGCAGGCCGTCGGTGACGCGGAACACGCCGCCGAAATAGCCGACGTCCTGGCCATACACCACGACATTGTCGTCGCGGTCCATCATCACGTCCATGGCCGAACGCAGCGCCTGGATCATGGTCATCGGGCTGCTTTTGGCTGCCGTTTCTTGTTCAGCCGGCGTCTCCTGGACTGCGGCTGCCTTGTCTATGTCTCGCATCACTTCAAACCCCCAGTTGTTGGCGTTGGCGGCGTAGGTGTTCTGGCATCTCTTTGTAGACGTCCTCGAACATCGACGCCGCGCTCGGCACCCGGCCGTCCAGCAGCGAACCGTATTGTTCGGCTTCTTTCTGCGCGGCCAGCACCTCGGCTTCGAGTTCGGCCTGCACGGCCTCGTGCTCGGCGTCGGACCACCAGCCCAGCTGGGTGAGGTGGCGGCGCAGGCGGCCGATCGGGTCGCCCAGCGGGAAATAGGTCCATTCGTCGGCCGGGCGGTAGCGCGAGGGATCGTCCGAGGTCGAGTGCGGGCCGGCGCGGTAGGTCACCCACTCGATCAGCGTCGGGCCGAGGTTGCTGCGCGCGCGCTCGGCGGCCCAGCACGACGCCGCGTACACGGCCAGGAAATCGTTGCCGTCGACCCGCAGCGACGCGATGCCGGCGCCCACCCCGCGCGCGGCGAAGGTGACGCTCTCGCCGCCGGCGATGGCCTGGAAGGTCGAGATGGCCCACTGGTTGTTGACCACGTTGAAGATCACCGGGGCGCGGTAGACGTGGGCGAAGGTCAGGCCGGTGTGGAAGTCGGACTCGGCGGTGGCGCCGTCGCCGATCCAGCCGGAAGCGATCCTGGTGTCGCCCTTGATCGCCGAGGCCATGGCCCAGCCGACCGCCTGCGGGATCTGGGTGGCGAGGTTGCCCGAGATCGAGAAGAAGCCGTAGTCCTTGACCGAGTACATCACCGGCAGCTGGCGCCCGCGCATCGGGTCGCGCTCGTTGGACAGCAGCTGGCAGACCATGTCGACCATCGGATACTCGCGCGCCATCAGCAGGCTTTGCTGGCGGTAGGTCGGGAAGCACATGTCGCCGGCTTGCAAGGCCAGTGCGTGCGCGGTGCCGATGGCTTCCTCGCCGAGTGAGGTCATGTAGAAGGACATCTTGCGCTGGCGCTGCGCCAGCACCATGCGCGCGTCGAAGATGCGCGTCTTCATCATGGTGCGCAGGCCGAAGCGCAAGGTCTCGCGGTCGAGCTGGGGGTTCCATTCGCCGACGGCATTGCCGTCGTCGTCGAGGACGCGGATCAGGCTCGAGGCGAGATCGGCGGTTTCCTGGTAGCTGACGTCGACCGGCGGCCGGCGCACCGCTCCGGCCGGGCTCATCTGGAGGTACGAAAAATCCGTCTTGCAACCCGGGCGGCCGGTAGGCTCCGGGACGTGCAGCGAGAGAGGTTGACTCTGGCTCATAAAACGCTTTCCCCTTTGTAAGGTGTGTGCGGCAGAGCACATCATAATTCCCGGAGAAGCGCGCGCGGGGCGCTTCTGGAACTATTTCGGTGCTGCGCAGCAGCATGAAAACGGCCCGCGGATAGCGGACACGCCCACTGCCACTGCCTGCGACGGTAGCATGCGGCGCAGCGTGCGCGCACCGATTTGGGCAAGCGTGCGCACCCCTCGCGCGGGCGAAACCCCGCCTGTGCGGTACGAAAATGCCGGTGCGTGCGGGAATCGGCGGGTGGCGGACGTATCGGCCGGCTCAGGCGTGACGCCGTTATCTTCTCGATCAGCAATCGTGTTCCCCAGAAACTTGTTAATGGGTACAATCGCCGACTTTGTACGTGTTTGGTAAGTGTTGAGTAAGGAAGAAAGGCCACAAGATGACGATGCAAGCGGCGGTCAGGACGTTCGGTACGGGCGGCGGGTTACTCGGCGGGATCATCGATCGCCATGACTGGTCGGCCACGGCGCTCGGGCCGATCGCGGCCTGGCCGGCGGTGCTGCGCACGACGGTCGAGCTGATCCTGCGTTCGCCGGTGCCGATCGTCACGCTGTGGGGCGCGCACGGCGTCATGATCTACAACGACGCGTATTCCCGCTTCGCCGGCGCGCGCCATCCGGCGCTGCTGGGCTCGCGCGTGTGCGAAGGCTGGCCCGAGATCGCCGCGTTCAACGCCAACGTGATGAACGTCGGCCTGGCCGGCGGGACCTTGTCCTACCGCGACCACGAATTGACCCTGCATCGCAGCGGCAAGCCCGAACAGGTGTGGATGAACCTCGACTACTCGCCGATCGTCGACGCCGACGGCGCGGTGGTCGGCGTGATCTCGATCGTGATCGAGACCAGCGCCAAGGTGCGCGCCGAGCAGCGCCTGAATGGCGAATATGGCCGCATGCAGGCGATGTTCGAACAGGCGCCCGGCTTCATGGCGATGCTGTCCGGCCCGGACCACCTGTTCCAGACGGCCAATCCGGCCTGGGTCCGGCTGGCCGCCGGGCGCGCGCTGATCGGCCTGCCGGTGCGCGAGGCGATGCCCGAGACCGTGCCGCAGGGCCTGGTCGCGATCCTCGACGAGGTCTACCTGACCGGCAAGGCGTATGCAGCCAGCGCGCGCCCGGTCTGGCTGGCGCAGCCGGACGGCATGCGCCAGCTGCACTATCTCGACGTGGTCTGCCAGCCGCTGCGTGGCGCCGACGGCGGCGTGCTCGGCATCTTCATGCAGGGCAGCGACGTCACCGGGCGCGTGCATGCGGAGGCCGGCCTGCGCGAGAGCGAAGCGAAGTTCCGCACCTTCGCCCAGGCGATGCCGCACCAGGTCTGGACCGCCGCCCCGGACGGCAAGCTCGACTGGTTCAACGAGCACGTCTACGCCTACACCGGCCTGGATCACGCGCGCCTGGCCGGTACCGCCTGGACCGCGGCGCTGCACCCGGACGACCTGGCCGCGACCACCACGCGCTGGGCCATTGCGGTCGCGTCCGGCAATGCCTTCGACGCCGAGTTCCGCCTGCGCGCGGCCGACGGCGCCTACCGCTGGCACATCGCGCGCGCGCTGGCGCTGCGCGGCGACGATGGCGAGCCGGCGCGCTGGGTCGGCACCAACACCGACATCGAAGACCAGAAGACCACGACGCGCCGCCTGGAAGCCTTGAACGCCGGCCTGGAGCACCAGGTCGCCAAGCGCACGGCCGAGCGCGACCGCATGTGGCGCCTGTCCAAGGACATCATGCTGGTCGGCGGCTTCGACGGCACGGTGGAAGCGGTCAGCCCGGCCTTCGGCGCGCTGCTGGGCTGGTCCGAGCACGACATCGTCGGCAAGAACTTCCTGCAGCTGGTGCACCCCGACGACCAGGCCGCCACACTGGCCAACATGGCCTCGCTGGGCGAAGGCCATTACGTCTACAAGTTCGAGAACCGCTACCGCCGCAAGGACGGCAGCTGGTGCCTGCTGTCGTGGTCGGCCGCGCCGGACGCCGACTGCATCTACGCGATCGGGCGCGACATCACCGCCGACCGCGAACAGGCCGAGCAGATCCGCCGCACCGAACTGGCGCTGCAACAGTCGCAGAAGATGGAGACCATCGGCAAGCTGACCGGCGGCGTGGCGCACGACTTCAACAACCTGCTGCAGGTCATCTCCGGCAACCTGCAGCTGATGGAGATGAACGACGCCGGCGCCGAGACGCCGCGCTGGATCGCCAACGCGCGCTCGGCGGTCGAAAAGGGCGCCAAGCTGGCCAGCTACCTGCTCGCCTTCGGCCGCCGCCAGCCGCTCGAGCCGAAGGTGGTCAAGATCAGCCGCGTTGTCCAGCACATGGAAGACATGCTGCGGCGCGCCCTGGGCGAAGAGATCGAGATCGAGCTGGTGATTTCCGGCGGGCTGTGGAACACCGCGATCGACGTCGCCCAGCTGGAGAACGCGGTGCTGAACCTGGCCATCAACGCGCGCGACGCGATGGGCGCGAACGAGGACCGCGCCGGCCGCCTGACGATCGAAGCCAACAACGCGGTGCTGGACGACATGTACTGCCGCAGCCACGCCGACGTCGCCGCGGGCCAGTACGTGATGCTGGCCGTGACCGACACCGGCGCCGGCATGGCGCCCGAAGTGCTGCGCCAGGCCTTCGAGCCGTTCTTCTCGACCAAGGAGGAAGGCAAGGGCACCGGCCTGGGCCTGTCGATGGTGTACGGTTTCGTCAAGCAGTCGGGCGGCCACGTCAAGATCTACAGCGAGCCGGGCCAGGGCACCACGGTCAAGCTCTACCTGCCGCGCACCACGGCGCTCGAGGAGGTGCTGGGGCCGGTCGAGCAGCAGGCGGCGGTCGGCGGCAGCGAGACCATCCTGGTGGCCGAGGACGACGAAGCGGTGCGCATCACCGTGGTCGAGATGCTGACCGACCTGGGCTACCGCGTGCTCAAGGCCGCCGACGCCGCCAGCGCGCTGGCCGTGGTCGAATCGGGCGTGCCGATCGACGTGCTGTTCACGGATGTGGTCATGCCGGGCACGCTCAGGAGCCCCGACCTGGCGCGCATGGCGCGCGAGCGCCTGCCCAACCTGGCCGTGTTGTTCACCTCGGGCTACACCGAAAACGCGATCGTGCACGGCGGCCGGCTCGACCCGGGCGTGGAATTGCTGGGCAAGCCGTACACGCGCGAGAGCCTGGCGCGGCGCATCCGCCAGGTGATCGCCAACGGACGCAACCGCGCCGCGCTGGCGGCCAGTGCGGCCTCGGGCGGCGCGCTCGGTGCGAACGGGCCGGCTGCGCCGCGTCACGACGCGCCCGCATCGGGCGGCTTGCGCATCGTGCTGGTCGAGGACGAGGACGAGATCCGCGACAGCACCGCTGCGCTGCTGCGCCACCTCGGGCACCAGGTGCAGGAAGCGCAAGACGCCGAAAGCGCGCTCGAGCTGATCTCGAAGGCGTCCGACATCCTGATCACCGATGTCCAGCTGCCCGGCATGTCCGGCGACCTGCTGGCCGCCCAGGCGCGCACGCTGGCGCCGGGCATCCGCATCGTGTTCGCGACCGGCAAAGGGGAAGTCAACAACTGGCCGGATGCGGTGGTGCTGCGCAAGCCCTACAACCTGGCCTCGCTGATGAACGTGCTGGCGGCGCCGCTTTCGGCCGTCTGAAGCGCTACTCGCGGCGCCGGTCGCACTTGCAGGTGCTGTCGTCGAAGGGGTTCTTGGCCAAGCCTACACCAGCTGTCACGCGCCGGCGGCGGCCCGGATGACGCAGGCCCAGCCGGCCAGCAAGGCCAGCCCGCCGAACGGCGTGACCGCGCCCAGCCAGCGCCGGCCGGACAGCGCCAGCACGTACAGGGACCCGGAAAACACCACGGTGCCGGCCACCAACAGGATGCCGGCCCAGCGCATCGGCGCCGGCGCCAGATGCGGCAGGGCGGCCCCGAGCGCCACCAGGGCGAGGGCGTGGTAGAGCTGGTAGCGCACGCCGATCTCGAACACGGCCAGCATGTCCGGCGTCAGGCGCTTTTTCAAGCCGTGCGCCCCGAACGCACCTAGCGCCACGCCGATCAAGGCCGAGACGGCGCCGGCGCCGATCAGGAAGCGGACCAGGGCGCCGAGGTTCGTGCTCAGTTCGGGGACATCGTTCATGCCCGCAGTGTAGCTCAGCGCGCCGCCGCGCGCGGCACGCCTTGCATCGCGCCGGCGCAGGCGCGCGCGGCTTCCTCGATGAAATCGGCGCACTGCTGCGGATGCGTCACCGGCAGCATGTGGCCGCCTTCGATCAGCGTCAAGGTGGCGCCGGGTAGCTTGTCGACCAGGGCCTGGCCGTTGTTGCGCCAATCGAGAATGCGGTCGCCGCGGCCGTACAGCACGCGCAGCGGGACGCTCAAGCTTGCGTAGCGGGCCTGCTGCTGCGGCAGATAGTCCGGCAGCGCCTGCAGGTCGCGCGAGGCGCCGATGAAGGCCTTGGGGCGCAAGCCGAGCAGGCCGCCGCCGCGCGTGGCGAAATCGTTCGGCACCGGGTCCGGGCCGAACACCTGGGCCAGCGTCGCCTTGCTGTTCCTGATCGACGAGGGCACCATCAGCGTCCACGCGACCAGGCGGCGCAGCAGCGGCGACCGGATCGACAAGCCCTTGAACACGTCCGGGGGCGCGTCCTGCGTGTGGGTCAGCGGCGCGAGCAGGGCCAGGCCGGCGACCTTGTCCGGGTGGTCCAGCGCGAGCGCCAGCGCGATCGCGCCGCCCAGCGAGTGGCCGACCACCAGCGGCCGCCCCAGTCCGAGCTGGCCGATCAGCGCGGCGATGGCGTCGGCCTGCACGCGCAGGTCGGCCGGCGCCTTGGGGTCGCGCGGCGAGTAGCCGGCGCCGGGCCGGTCAAGCGCCACCGTGCGAAACCGTTCCTTCAGGCGCGGGACCACGCCGTAGGTGAAGTGCGAGGATTGTCCGGCCAGGCCGTGGATCATGACGATCGGCGGGGCGCCCTCGGGGCCCGCCTCGCGCACGTGCAGGCGCGAGATCCCGGCTTCGATCCAGCGGCCCTTGGGCGGCAGCGCCGCTTCGATCTTGCGCGCGGTCCAGGCGGTGAACAGCGCAAGCATCAGCGCGACGGCCAGCACCACGCCGGCGATCGACAGCAGGGTGATCGCAAATGGACTCATCGCTTGATCACCTTCTTCAGCAGGTTCCAGTAGCCGACCGGGGCCAGGCGCTCGAGCAAGGCCGCGGCCTTGGCGTCGCTGCCAACCAGAATGCGCGCGCGGCGCTTCTCGATGCCGCGCACGATGATCTCGCCGGCCTGCTCGGGCGGCATGCGCAGCAGCGTTTGCATCACCTTGCGGCCGCGCTCGACCTCCTCGACCGGGGCGCCGGCGGGCACGCGCGCGTTCCTGGCGATCGACGTGGCGACCCCGCCCGGATGCACCACCGAGACCGCGACCCTGCTGCCTTCGAGCTCGTGGCGCAGCACGTTGGAAAAGCCGCGCACCGCGAACTTGCTGGCCGAGTAGGCGGCCTGGCCGGGCGGCGTGATGATGCCGTAGATGCTCGAGACGTTGACGATGCGGGCGTCGTCGCTGTCGTGCAGGTGCGGCAGGAAGGCGCGCGTCATGCGCACCACGCCGCCGAAATTGATTTCCATGAGCCAGTCGAAATCCTGTTCGCCGACCTGCTCGAAGGTGCCGCCCAGCGCCACGCCGGCGTTGTTGATCAGCAGGTCGACCCGGCCATGCGCTTGCAGCACCGCCTGCGGCAGCGCGGCCGCCGCGGCGCGGTCGGCGACGTCGAGGCGGTGGCTGCTGGCGCGCACGCCGAACTCGCGCGCGCCCACGGCGCTGGCCTTGGCCGAGGCGTCGTCGATGTCGGCCAGCGCCAGGTGGCAGCCGCGCTTGGCCAGCGCATAGGCGGTGGCGCGGCCGATGCCGCTGCCGGCGCCGGTGATCACGGCGACCCGATTCTTCAAATTCAAGGCAAGACTCCTTTTCTGCCGAAGTGCATGACGCCGTCGGCGATGCGGCCGTAGCGGATCGTGAACATGTCCTGGAAATAGTTCTGGTAGACCTGCCATGGCCGGCGCGAACCCTGCTGCGGCAACACGTTCCTGGCGCGCTGCACGTAGCCCGAGCTGAAGCTCAGGAACGGTTCCGGCGTGACATCGGTCTCGCGCCGCGGCACGGCGATCGCCAGGCCCTTGCGGTCCATGTAGCGCAGCAGCCGGCACACGTAGCCGGCGGTGAGGTCGGCCTTGAGCGTCCACGAGGCGTTGGTGTAGCCGAAGGTCATCACGCAGTTCGGCAAGCCGCTGAGCATCATGCCCTTGTACGACATCGAATCGTTGGCGTGGAAGGGCTTGCCGTCGACCGTGATCGCGACCCCGCCCAGCACCCTGATCTTCAGGCCGGTGGCCAGCACCACCACGTCGGCCGCCAGTTCCTGGCCCGAGCGCAGGCGGATGCCGGTCTCGGTGAAGCGCTCGACGTGGTCGGTGACGACCGAGGCCTGGCCCTTGCGGATGGCCTTGAACAGGTCGCCGTCCGGGACCACGCACACGCGCTGGTCCCACGGGTCGTAGTCCGGCGTGAAGTGGGTGGCGACGTCGTAGTCGCGGCCCAGCTGGCGGCGCGCCATGGCGACGATCTTTTCCTTCGCCAGCGCCGGCTTGCTGCGCGCCACCCGGTACAGCAGCATGCTCTCGACGATCACGCGCCAGCGCGTCAGCGCGTACGCGACGCGCGGCGGGAACCAGCGGCGCAGGCGGCGCGCGAAGCGATACTCGGACGGCCGGCTGACCACGTAGGTCGGCGAGCGCTGCAGCATCGTGACGTGCGCCGCCTGCCGGGCCATCGCCGGCACCAGCGTGACCGCGGTGGCGCCGCTGCCGACCACCACCACGCGCTTGCCGGCGTAGTCGAGGTCCTGCGGCCAGAACTGCGGTTGCACGATGCGTCCGCGGAACGCGTCTTCGCCGTCGAATTGCGGGCGGTGGGCTTCGTCGTAGCTGTAGTAGCCGCTGCACATGCTGAGAAAGCGCGCGCGGATGACCTCGAGCGTACCGGCGTGGTCCACCTCGATCGTCCAGCAGGCGTCCTGGCTCGACCAGTGCGCGCCCGTGACCTTGTGCCCGAAGCGGATGTGGCGGTCGATGCCGCTCCTGCGCGCGGTCTCGGCGATGTAGTCGCGGATCGAAGGGCCGTCGGCGATCGCCTTGCCGGCCGTCCAGGGCTGGAAGCCGTAGCCGAGCGTGTACATGTCGGAGTCCGAACGCACGCCGGGATAGCGGAACAGGTCCCAGGTGCCGCCGATGGCGGCGCGCGCTTCCAGGATGGCGTAGGTCTTGCCGGGGCAGCGCCGCTGCAGATGCCAGGCGGCGCCGATGCCGGACAGGCCGGCGCCGACGATCAGCACATCCAGTATCTCGGGCCGGGAAAGGTCTTGCATGGTGTCTCGTAGTGTTCTTGTGGTTGACACTGTACATTGTCACAAATCTTCGGGCAACAATTTGTGCGAAAACAGAGGGATGCCTCCAGATACCCCTCCCGTCCAGCCGCGTCCCTATCGCGGCGTGCCGCAGGACGAACGGCGCGCGCAACGGCGCAACCAATTGATCGCCGCAGCGATCGCCGTGTATGGCGAACGCGGCTACCGTCAGGCCACCGTCAAGGCCGTGTGCGAAGCCGCCGGCCTGACCGAACGCTATTTCTACGAATCCTTCGCCAACAGCGAGGAGTTGCTGCTCGCCTCCTACAACGCGGTGACGTCCGCCGTGCACGGCGAGATGGTGGCCGCGGCGGAAGCCGCCGGCGCCAACCACGACGCGCGCGGCCGCGCCATGCTGACGACTTATTTCGCGGCGCTGCAGCGCGATCCGCGTTCCGCGCGCGTGTTCCTGGTCGAGATCCGCGGGGTCAGCCGCGCGGTCGACAAGGCCTTCGACGCGTCGCTGCGCTCGATCGGCGACCAGGTCGGCCAGATCCTCGGGGCCGAGGGCGCGAAGACCGATCCGCTGCTGCTGGCTGGACTGGTCGGCGGCGTCATGCACATCGCTTTGCGCTGGATCGAGGACGACTACACCCCCGCCATCGACGTCGTCACCGAAGCGGCCATGCGCTTGGGCGGCGTGCTGCTGGTGCCGCGTTGATGCGCTGCGGCCCGTCGAGATTCCTTACAGTGGCGCAGGCGAGCGTCGTGCGCTTCGCCTCAAGATATTGATTCCAATCAATACTTTCCTTTAGGCATGCTAATTGCTTTATGGAACGCATCACTTTTCGATGAGGCGTCCCATGAAACTGTCCCGCATCCTGCCCCTGTTGACCCTGAGCGCCGCGGCGCTCGCCTGCACGAGCGCGTCCGCGAGCGTGATCGCGCACCTGCACGAGACCATGCAGTCCGGCGCGACCTTCGACGGCGACCTGACCTTCGCCGATGGCTACGCCGAGTTGCTGGGCGTGAACGGCATGCTTTCCGGTGACGCCTACGGCAATGACCACCTCGGCTGGGTCTGGAAAGCGACTGTGCAAGTCCCGGGCGGGAACACGACCAACATCGCCGGCGTGCGTAACGACTGGCTGCTGGACGGTTCGTTCGACACCGGCTACCGCTACTATCTTGGCGTGAGCTGGGATTACCCCGCCGATTCGCTGGTCATCAATCTTTCTCCGCAATTGCAGACCTATTACGCCGGCGTATCGGACATCGACCGGGTTATCAGCGCGCAGGTCGGCGCCGTGCCCGAGCCGGCCAGCGTCGCGCTGCTGGGGCTGGGGCTGGGCGCCGCGGCCGTCGTGCGCCGCCGCAAGCGCTGAGCGGCGGCGCCGGGGCGGCGCGAGGCCCTCACTGGGCCGGCCAGTCCAGTTCGATCCAGGTCGGTGCGTGGTCGCTCGGCTTTTCGCGCCCGCGCACCTCGCGGTCGACGCCGGACGACTGCAAATGCGGCGCCAGCGCCGGGCTGAGCAGGAGGTGGTCGATGCGGATGCCGGCATTGCGGCCGTAGGCGTTGCGGAAGTAATCCCAGAACGTGTAGATCACCTCGTCCGGGTGCGTGGCGCGCAAGGCATCGAGCCAGCCCTGTTCGATCAGTTTGTGGAAGGCCGCGCGCGACTCGGGGCGGAACAGGGCGTCGTCGACCCAGCGCTCGGGCTTGTAGACGTCGAGATCGGTCGGGATCACGTTGTAGTCGCCGCACATCACCACCGGCGCGCCCGAATCGATCAGTTCCTGTGCGCGCGCGTGCAGGCGCGCGAACCATTTCAGCTTGTAGTCGAACTTGGGACCCGGCGCCGGGTTGCCGTTGGGGAGATACAGGCAGGCGACCAGCACGCCGTTGACGGCGGCTTCGAGATAGCGGCTCTGCTCGTCCTCGGGGTCGCCGGGCAGGCCGCGCTGCAGCTCCTGCGGCTCGCCGACGCTGTCGGTGCGCGTGAGGATCGCCACGCCGTTCCAGCTTTTCTGCCCGTGCCAGAGGGGTGTGTAGCCGGCGGCGCGGATCTCCATCTCAGGAAATTTTTCCTGGGGCGCCTTGAGCTCCTGCAGGCAGGCGACGTCGGGCCTGGTTTCGGCTAGCCATTCGAGCAGGGCGGGCAGGCGGGCGCCGATGCCGTTGATGTTGAAGGTGGCGATGCGCATGGGGGCTCCGATCTCTTGAGAATGTTGTCTTTGCCGCTATTGTGACGGCAGAATGGTTCGGTTGCCACACGCGCGCCAATGCCGCGGCGATCGGGCGCCGGCCGGGCATCGCTTACGGCTGAGCGTTGCGCTTACGCACGGAACGCGCTGCGGCGCGCCGTGCGATCCGGTAGACTGCGCAGCAGGATGAAAACCCAATTGCTCCAGGATTTCGCGGAAAGCGGCTCGGCGCCGGACCTGGCCGCGGCCGCGGCTGCTGCTGCACGGCCGGCGGCTATCGCCCGGTCGGCACAGACGGACGCGCCGCGCCGGCGCGCAGTCGCGGACTTGCTGCTGCAGCGCGCCACCGATACGGCGCAGTTCGATGCCGCCCGCTCGCACCAGCGCGCGGCGGCGGGGAGCGCGGGCGGGGTCCAGCCGCCCGCGCAAGCACAGCAGCGGGCGCAAGCACAGCCCGCGCCTGCGCCGACTAAGCAAGCGCAACTACAGCCTGTGCCCCCGCCCCGGGTGCAAGCTCGAGCGCAGCCTCAGCCACAGCCACAGCCGTCGTCGCCGGCGCAAGCGCAGCGGCCCGCCGCCGCCGGCGCGGCGCCTTCCGAGCCGCGCGGTGAGCCCACGCCCGACGCGCCGGCAGCGCCAGGCCAGCCGCCGCGCGACGCAGCGCCGATGCAGGCCGACCGAACGGTGCCGTCGACGCCACAGCAGAGCCCGATTCCCGCCGCGACGGCGCCGGCGCAGCCGCCTGCCGCCCGTGCCGATGCGGCGCTTTTCAGTGCTGCTGCGCAAGCCGATGCGGCGCGGCCCGGCGCCCCGGCCGCGTCCGAAGCGGCAGTCGCCCCGGACGAGCTGCCGGCCTGGCTCAGTGAGCGCCTGCGCGCCGACGAGGAACGCGACGCCCGCGGCGAGCGGCGTCGGCGCTGGATACGCCGCGCCCTGGGCGGCGCTGCGGCAGTGGCATTGCTGGCGCTGCTCGCTGGCGCCGCCTGGTGGGTGGTTCAGGATCGCCGTGTGGATGGGGCGCTGACGGTAGTGGCCGGCACCAGCGCGCCGGCACGTAATGCGCCGCTCGCGCGCGCGAACGCAGGTGGCGGTGCGCAGGCAGGTGCAGGGGCGCAGGCCGGTGCAGGTGCGCAGACAGGTGCAGCTGCGCAGGCAGCCGGGCATGCGCAGCCAGGTGCGGGTGAGCAAGCGGGCGCGCGCTCGCAGGCGGGGGCGGCTGGGGAAGTGGACGCAGTTGCGCCGGTGGACAACGCCAGGCCGGCTGCCGCCAGCGTGCCGGACGCAGCGCCGACGCGCCAGGCTACGCCGTCGTCCGGAGCGGCTCGCGTCGCTGCCGGTGCGGCAGAGGTCGACTCGACGACCCCCGCGCCAGCCGAGGCGGACGTGGCGCCGTCAGCGAGCGCGGCCGCATCGGAAGCGATCGGCCCGGTCGAGCGCGCCGTCAGGCGACGCCCGGCGGCGACGTCCAGCCCGGCCGCACCTGCGAGCCGCGCCGGCACCGGCGCCGAAGCCGGCTCGAGGCGCCGCAGGGAAGAAACGCTGATGCAATGCCGCGCCCTCGGCTATGACGAACGGCAATGCCTGCGGCGCGACTGCGTGATGACGCGCTTCGGCCTGGCCTGCCGCGGTTGAGGCAAGCGGTCCAGGCAAGCCGTCGCGGACGCGGCCAGGGTCGATGGCGCGCCCCGGCAGAGGATCACTCCTCGTGGTGGTGCTTCTCGTACTCGTCGGCCTCGGCCTTGGTGGCGTGCACGGTACCTTCCGGGTGCTCCGGCGGCGTGTACAGCGTGTACAGGCGCATCGGCTCGCTGTCCGAGGTGTTGATCACGTTGTGCTCGGTGCCGGCCGGGATGATGACCGCGACGCCGTCTTCCAGTGCATGCTTCTCGCCGTCGAGGATGGCCACACCCTGGCCGGCTTCCACGCGGATGAACTGGTCGTGGCCGGTGTGGTGCTCGGTGCCGATCTCTTCGCCCGGCTGCAGGGTCATGATGACCAGTTGGCTGCGCGGCGTCGTGTAGAGCACTTCACGGAAATTGTTACCGGCGAGCGTTTTTTGTTCGAGGTTGATGCTGTAACCCGACATGTCGTTTCTCCAATGGTTTGCGTTGTTGCGGTGCCCCGGCGGCCGATGCCGCCCGGCTCACGTGTACATTGTATAAGACCGGCGCGCGCGCCGCTTCAGCGCCGTCCGGACAGGTAGAGCACGCCGTCCGGACCGTAGGTCTCGCGGTGCGGCTCGTCGCGGCGCAGGTGGAACACGTCGCCGGGGCGGTAGATCTTGATCTCGCCGCCGGCGTGGATGCGGATCTCGCCTTCCAGGATCAGGGCCCTGGCTTCGAAGGGATGCGAATGGTCGTCGAGGCGGCCGTTGGGCTCGCGCTCGATCAGGACCGGGTCGGCGTAGCCGTCGGCCTTCAGTTGATCGACGAATGCTTGGCGTTCCATGCTGTATGCGGGTGTCTGTCCATGTGATCGATGCGCCCAAGTGTAGCACCCGTCCGACGCGATCGCCGCGCAGCATGGATAATCGGCATCTTCTGTCCGCACCCGCACCCGCACCCGCTTTTGCAAGAAAGGAAACACGATGTCCCAACGCGTCCCTGTCGACCTGGCCAAATCCTATCGCCTGCTCAATCATGGCCCGACCGTGATGGTCAGCAGCGCCGCCGGCGGGCGCATCAACGTGATGTCCGCGGCCTGGTCGATGCCGCTCGACTTCGCGCCGCCGAAAGTCGCCGTCGTGATCGACAAGAGCACGTTCACGCGCGAGCTGGTGGAAGCGTCCGGCGAGTTCGTGCTGAATGTGCCCACGCGCGCGCTGGCGCGCATGACGCTGGACGTCGGCGGGGCGTCCGGGCGCGAGGTCGACAAGTTCGCGGCCTTCGGTGTGGGGCACGTGCCCGGCAGCGTCGTCAAGGCGCCGCTGATCGAAGGCTGCGTCGCCTGGCTCGAGTGCCGCCTGATCCCCGAGCCGCAGATCCAGCAAGCGTATGACCTGTTCCTGGGCGAGGTGGTCGCCGCCTGGGCCGATCCGGGCGCGTTCGAGGATGGCCACTGGAAGCCGGAACAGGGCGGCCAGCGCAGCATCCACTACGTCGCCGGCGGCCATTTCTTCGAGACCGGCGAGGCGTTCGAGATCGAAGGCGTGCGCTGACGGCGCCACGTCCAGGCCGCTCACAGATCCGGCTTGCCCAACACCCGATAGCCGACCGCCAGCAGCGCCAGCCACGCCGGAATCATCCACACCGACACGCGCAGGTCCGGATTGGCATACATGATCGCAACGATGCCGGCCAAATACGCCAGGCACAGCCAGTTGGTGAGCGGATGGAACGGGCTCGGAAACGCAGTCGTTTCGCCGGCGCTGCGCTTGGCGGCGCGAAAGCGCAGGTGGCTCCAGCTGATCATCGCCCAGTTGATCAGCATGCCGGCCACGGCCAGGCCCATCAAGAGGCCCAATGCCTTGCCCGGCAGCGCGTAATTGACGCCGACGCACAGCGCGGTGGCGACCGCCGACACGCCCAGCGAGGTCAAGGGCACGCCGCGCTCGTTCACCTTCAGCAGCGCGCGCGGCGCATGGCCCTGCACGGCCAGGCCGTACAGCATGCGGCTGTTCGAGTACACGCAGCTGTTGTAGACCGACACCGCGGCGGTAAGAACGACCAGGTTCAGCACGTGCGCGACCACGTTGGCGTCCAGCGCCTTGAAAATCAGCACGAACGGGCTGGCGCCGGGCACGATCTGGTCCCACGGGTACAGCGACAGCAGCACTGCCAGCGAGCCGACGTAGAATACCAGGATGCGCCACAGCGCCTGGTTGGTCGCGCGCGGGATCGATTTGGCCGGGTCGGCCGCCTCGGCCGCGGTGATGCCGATCACTTCCAGGCCGCCGAACGAGAACATGATCACCGCCATCGACATCACCAGGCCCTTGATGCCGTGCGCGAAGAAGCCGCCGTGCGACCACAGGTTGGCCACGCCCGCCTGCGGACCGGCGCCGCCGGTGGCCAGCAGGAACACGCCGAACACGATCATCGCCACGATCGCCGCCACCTTGATCACCGCGAACCAGAACTCGGACTCGCCGAACGCGCGCACGTTGATCAGGCTGATGCCGTTGGCGAGCAGGAAGCAGCCCAGCGCCGAGACCCAGGTCGGGATCGCCGGCCACCAGTACTGGACGTAGATGCCGACCGCAGACAGCTCGGCCATGCTGACCAGCACGTACAGCACCCAGTAGTTCCAGCCGGCGACGAAGCCGGCGAAGCGGCCGCAATATTTATCGGCGAAATGGCCGAACGAGCCGGCCACCGGTTCGTCGACCATCATCTCGCTCAGCTGGCGCATGATCAGGAAGGCGATCAAGCCCGCGATCGCATAGCCGAGGATGACCGAGGGCCCGGCGATGTGCACGGTCTCGGCCACGCCGAGGAACAGGCCGGTGCCGATCGCGCCGCCCAGGGCGATCAGCTGGATGTGGCGGCTCTTGAGGCCGCGGTGCAGGCGTTGCTGGTCGTGCGCCATGTCCATATGGATGTGTTTCAGTGGGAAAATGTTATCGATTTTAATCGATACGACGTGCGGCGGGCGCAAATGGCTGACTTTACTTTTATTTACACCCTTGTTACCCAAGAAACATGCGACTGGCTGTACCATTTGAAACGATTTCGCCACGACCAGTGTCTGTTCACTAACAAAACAATATTTACAATGCGCTTGCAAGGACGTCACGTAACAAGCTCGACCATTCCCACCGCCACCCCTGAGGCCCGCGCCAAGGCCGGCGACAGGCTGGCGCTCAAACTGCTGCCCGCGCTGCTGCTGGGCTGTTTCGTCACCCAGCCGCTGCTGGCCCAGACCACGGCGCCGGCCTCGGGCGCGGCCGCACAGGCCGGCGCGACCACCGCCGCCCGGGCGCCCGCCGGCAGCGGCGCCACCAGCAAGGGGGCGGACGACGTCGCCACCGTCGAAGTCGTCGCCACGCGCCCGACCAACAAGGTCGACCGCGACGTCTACGAGACCAAGAACGACATCAGCGTCAGCAACGCCTCCGCGTCCGACATCCTGAACAACGTGCCCTCGGTCTCGGTCGACCAGGACGGCAACGTCCAGCTGCGTGGCAATTCGAATGTGCAGATCATGGTCAACGGCAAGCGCGACGCCCAGTTCCAGGGCCAGAACCGCGGCGACGCGCTCAACTCCTTCCCGGCCGAGGCGATCGAATCGATCGAGGTGATCAACGTCCCGGGCGCCGAGTTCGGCAACGAAGGCGGCAGCGGGCCGATCATCAACCTGGTCCTCAAGCGCAACCGCAAGCCCGGTTCGCGCGCGAACATGAGCGTCAACAAGGGAACCGAAGGGCGCTACACCGGCTTCCTGAACGGCGAACACGCGGAAGGGCCGTACTCAATCAGCGGCAACATCGGCGTGCGCAACAGCGTGCGCGACAGCTACAACGAGCAGCAGCGCCAGGACCTCGATCCGGCCACCGGCGCCCCCACCTCCGCCCAGGACTCGAGCGGCAACTCGCATACGAAGCAGCAGGGCTTGAATGCCGCGTCGACGTTCACCTACAACCTCGGCGAGCGCGACCAGGTCGGCGCCTCGGTCAGCTATTCGAAGAGCCACAACGACGTCGACAGCGTCCGCTCGACCCAGCGCTTTGGCGGCGCGATGGACCCGATCGCCGACTACACCAGCTATTCCCATTCGACCCGGCCGGCCGACAGTTTCGGCGTGGGCGCCTCGTACGACCACAAGAGCGGCGTCCCGGGCGAAGACTTGAAGTTCGACCTGCGCTACACCGGGCAGGACAGCAGCTCGGACCAGACCGTGCTGTACGATTACCGCCTGCAGCCGACGCCGTACACCGCCAACAGTGTCCGCTCGACCGATTCGCGCAACCGCATCCTCGACATCTCGCTGGACTACGAGCGCAACCTGTGGAGCAGCTGGCACATGAAGGCCGGCGCCAAGTACGCCGACAGCCGGAACGACAACCCGACCAATTACCTGGCCGAAGACCCGCTCACCGGCGAATACCTGCCGCTGCCCAGCCGCATCAGCAATTTCGACTCGGACGACAAGAACGCGGCGATCTACGGCATCCTCAGCGCCAAGCTGTTCGACAACCTGAGCATCCAGGGCGGCCTGCGCGGCGAGTACACCGAGCTGAACGTCCACCAGCCGCTGTTGAACGAGACCGACAAGTACTATTACACCAACTGGCTGCCGAGTTTTTACGCGACGCGCGACCTGAAAGACGGCGGCATGCTGCAGCTGCGCGCCAGCCGCCGCGTGCAGCGTCCCAACGAGCGCGACCTGAACCCCAACCTGGTCTACCTGAGCGATTTTTCGGCGCGCCAGGGCAATCCGCAGCTGCAGCCGGTGAGCAACGACCTGGTCGAGCTGGCGTATCGCGACCGCTTCTTCGGCGTCGACAGCAGTTTTACCCTGTTCAAGCGGCGCGAGTCGCCGGTGGTCAGCAACCTGAACTATGCGCTCGCGACCGACCCGAACGTGATCGTGACCTCACCGTTGAACTATGGCGCCAACGACCAGGTCGGGGTCGACCTGAACTTCAACGTGCGCAAGCTGTTCATCCCGGGCCTCTCGGCCAACCTGGGCGCGACCATCCTCAACGAGAAGCGCTTGCGCCTGTCGAGCCTGGCGAACGACATGTCGGGTCAGGAGCAGAAGAACCACAAGGAAAACGCCAAGCTGCGCCTGGCCTACCAGCTCGGCATGGATTCGTTCCAGCTGAACGTGAATCACACCGGCGCCGGCCTGACCGGCCAGGGCACGACCGGCGCGACCACGATGACCAATTTCACCTGGCTGCACCGGGTGACGCCGCGCCTGTCGCTGAACCTGAACGTGAGCAATGTCTTCCACACCGGCAATTCCGAGACCTTCGTGGACAACGAGGTGCTGAACCTGCACAACCTGACGGTCAGCCAGCCGCGCCTGGTGTCGATCGGCCTGCGCTACACCTGGGGCGGCGTCACCGGCGACGACCGGCTGCGCAACGGCGCGGGGCGCGGCATGTTCCGCGGCGGCCCCGGCGGGCCGGGCGGGCCGGGCGGCGATGGCGCCGGCGGCTTCGGTCCCGGCGGCGGCGGTTGGGGTGGCGGCGGCGGCGGCGGTGGCGGACCGGGCATGTAATCCCGGCCCATGACGGCGTCGTCCCGGCCTGCGCCGTGACGACGCCTCGACCTCAGCGGCCGGCAGCCCCGGCCGCTTTCACGTCGACGACGCCCGGAATGTCGGTGGTCGGCCTGCCGTACTTGCCTTTCAAATCATCCACGCCCGCCTGCGGCCTGGCCAGCTGGCGCAGGTCGGCGCGATCCTTGCGCCGCTCGGCCGTACTGATCTTGGTGCGCGTGTCGCGCGCGTCCTGCAGTTGCGGCATCAGCTCGCCATCGCGGCTGAACGACCAGGCCAGCATCGCCGGGCCGAGCGGCAGGGCGTCGCCGCGCTTGCCATTCATGTTGGTGTTCCACACGTGCCAGGTCTTGCCGTAGCTGTTCATCTTCTTTTTCATCAGCTCGTGCTCGGCCGCCTGCGGGATGCCCGGGGCGATCAGCTGGCCGCTCAGGATCTCGCCGTTGTGCGGGTGCCAGTACTGGCGCTCGTTCGCCGGCAGCGTGGCGAACAGCTTTTCCGAGATGATGTATTCGATGCCGTCGAGGTTGGCGTTGGCGGTGTTGCCGTCGAATAGCGCGCACTGGGCCATGTCTTCGTTGACCTGGCGGCAGAAGTGGTGCGCTTCCATCTGCTGGTCGGGATGTTCCTTCATCGAGTGGAAGCCGTCCAGGTAGATGTCGAAGCCGTGCAGCGGCGCGTTGCCCTGCATGACCATGGCGCCCGCTTCGAGCGCGCGCGTGACGGCGGTCTTGTCCTGGCCGGGCGGGGTGACCTGCGGCTTGCCTTGCTGGGCAAAGGCCAAGGCCGCGGCCACGCAGGTGGCGCCGAAAACCGCGCCGATGGCGAGGGCGATGCTGGTGCGCATGGGGTTCTCCTTGAATCGTGTCAGTCCTGGTCCGGGTCCAGCTCGGCGTCCGGTGCGCGTGGCAGCGGCGTGGCCAGCAGGCGGTCGATGCGGTTGCCGTCCATGTCGGCCACCTCGAAGCGCCAGCCGTCCCAGTCGAGCGTTTCGCCGGCTTTCGGGATGTAGCCGAGCTGGTACAGCACGAAGCCGGCCAGCGTATGATAGGCCGCGCTGTCCTCGTCGGGGAAGGCGGTGTGGGTCTCGGTCAGCTCGCGGAAGCGCTCGAGCACCATGCCACCGTCGACGAACCAGCTGCCGTCGTCGCGCTTGACCGCGTCCTCGTGCTCGCCGTCGTCGCCGTCCGAGACTTCTCCGACCAGCGCGCCCATGACGTCGGTCAGCGTGACCATGCCCTGGATGTCGCCGTATTCGTCGACGATCATCGCCAGCTCGGCGCGGTGCTGCTTGAGCTGCTCGAGCAGGTCGATGGCGCTGACCGATTCCGGCACGTAAAGGATCGGCTCGATGGCTTGCTCGATGTCGATCTTCTCGAGCGACTTGCAGCGGATCGCCTGGCCGAACAGGTTGCGCGCGCGCACCACGCCCAGGACCTGTGCGCGGTCGCCGCGGTAGACCGGGAAGCGGCTGTAGGGCGACGCGGCGATGCGCTCCAGGTTGGCCGCCAGCGGCTGGTCGAGGTCGACGAATTCGAGGTCGATGCGCGGGGTCATCAGCGCGCGCAAATGCCAGTCGTCCAGGCGCAGCGCGCGCGCGGCGATGTCGTACTCGCCCTTTTCGAACACGCCGGCCTCGGTGCTTTCCTTGATCATGCCGGTGACTTCGTCCTCGGTCGCGACTTCCTCCTTCCGATGGCGCATGCCGAGCACGCGCATGATGAAGTCGGTGGTCTTGGACAGCAGCCACACGAACGGATGCATCAGGCGGGACAGCGTCTTCATCGGGCGCGAGACCATCGCCGCCAGCTGTTCGGGATACAGGATGGCGATACGCTTGGGAACAAGCTCGCCCACCACGATCGAGACGAAGGTGATGGCCACCACGACGATCGCCAGGGCGACCGGGCGCGCGTACGCATCCGGCACGCCCATGCCGGCCAGCTGCGGCGTGAGTTTCGCCACCAGCGAGGCTTCGCCGAAGGCGCCGTTGAAGATGCCGATCAGCGTGATCCCGACCTGCACCGTGGAGAGGAAACGGCTGGGATCGTCCGCCAGTCCGATGGCGGTGCGCGCGCCGCGCCGGCCCTGCTGGGCCATGCGTTCGAGACGCAGGTGCTTGGCAGAGACGACGGCCAGCTCGGACAGCGAAAACACCCCGTTGAGCAGGATGAGGGCGAAGATGATGATGATGTCGGCCATGCGATCGGGGCGGGTTCCAAGGTTGTCGGCCTGATCATCGCATGACCACCGTCCTTACGCGCGCACGGCTGGGCTCATCGTTTCGCGGGATCGAAGCGGTGCTGGATGCCGGCCCAGCAATCCTGGTAATTGGCTTGCAGCTGCGGCGAGTTCGAGGCTTGCCCGGTGGCGACGATCGGATTGCGCGTTTCGAACATGAAGGCCATCGTGTCCGTGACCCTGTGCGGGCGGCTGGTGTCGGCGCTGCTGGCCTTGTCGAACGTCGCGGCGTCCGGGCCGTGGCCGCTCATGCAGTTGTGCAGGCTGGCCCCGCCGGGCACGAAGCCCTCGGCCTTGGCGTCGTAGGCGCCGTGGATCAGGCCCATGAACTCGCTGGCGACGTTGCGGTGGAACCAGGGCGGACGGAAGGTGTCCTCGCCGGCCAGCCAGCGCGGCGGGAAGATGACGAAGTCGAGCGTGTCCACGCCCGGCGTATCGGACGGGGCGTGCAGCACCAGGAAGATCGACGGGTCGGGATGGTCGTAGCTGACCGAGCCGATCGTGTTGAAGTGGCGCAGGTCGTATTTGTAGGGCGCGTAGTTGCCGTGCCAGGCCACCACGTCGAGCGGCGAGTGGCCAATGTCGGCGCGCCACAGGTTGCCGCCGAACTTGGCCACCAGCTCGAAGTCGCCGTCCAGGTCTTCGTAGCGCGCCACGGGCGTGAGGAAGTCGCGCGGGTTGGCCAGGCCGTTGCTGCCGATCGGGCCCAGGTCCGGCAGGCGCAGCAGCGCGCCGAAGTTCTCGCAGACGTAGCCGCGCGCCTCGCCGTCCGGCAGCGTCACCGCGAAGCGCACGCCGCGCGGGATCACCGCGATTTCCTGCGGTTCGACCTCGAGCAGGCCGAACTCGGTGGCGAGCGCCAGGCGCCCTTGTTGCGGCACGATCAGGAGTTCGCCATCGCCCGAATAAAAATAGCGTCCATGCATCGACTGGTTGGCCGCGTACAGGTGGATCGCGCAGCCGCTCATGGCCGCGCTCGCGCCATTGCCGGCCATCGTGACCAGGCCGTCGACGAAGTCAGTGGGGGCATCGGGCAGCGGCAGCGGGCTCCAGCGCATCTGGTTGGGCGAGGGCGCGCCGTGCTCGAAGTCGCTGGCCAAGCGGCCGTTGTCGATGCGGGTAAAGGCGCCGTGCTGGGCCGCCGGGCGGATCCGGTACAGCCAGGAGCGGCGGTTCTGGCCGCGCGGGGCGCTGAAGGCGGTGCCGGACAGTTGCTCGGCATACAGGCCGTAGGCGACGCGCTGCGGCGAATTGCGGTGCGCGGGCAGGGCGCCGGGCAGTGCTTCGGTGGCGAATTCGTTGCCGAAGCCGCTCATGTAATCGGTCTTTGTGTCAATGGCGTTCAAGAGAGTCTCCTGCGTGCTTTTTGTCACTGTAGAGGAGCGTGCGCAGTTTTACGAGCTGAATAGAAAAATGTAGACTATTTGGCACATCAATAACACTATCGAAGGCACGATGGAACCCTCTAGCATCGACCTCAATCTGCTGTCCGTGTTTCAGGAAGTGTACCGGGAGCGCCAGATATCCAACGCGGCACGCCGCCTGGGACTGACGCAATCGGCGGTGAGCAATGCGCTGGCGCGCCTGCGCAAGACTTTCGGCGACGAGCTTTTCGTGCGCACCTCGCACGGCATGCAACCCACGCCGCTGGCGCAGCAGATGGCCGAGCCGATCGGCGCGGCGCTGGCCCAGGTCGCGCTGGCGCTGAGCCAGCGCAGCCGTTTCGAGGCGGGCACCAGCACGCGCCGCTTCACGCTGGCCATGACCGACGTCGGCGAGGTGTACTTCATGCCGACGCTGATCGAGCGCTGCCGCGCGCTGGCGCCGAACGTGGAGCTCGCGTCCAGCCGTGTGAACGGCGCGACGCTGAAGGACGACATGGAAACCGGCCGGGTCGACATGGCCATCGGGGCGTTCGAGGACGTGTCGGAAGCGTTGTACCAGCGCCAGCTGTTCCGCCAGCGCTTCGTGACGATGTTCCGCAAGGGCCATCCGCTCGGGCGCGGGACGGTCGACCTGGCGCGCTTCGCCGCGGCGACGCACCTGATCGTCGACGCGGCGCAGAGCCCGTACGACCGCATCAACACCCTGTTGGCCAAGGCCGGGGTGGGGGCGCAGGCGCAGGGCAGGTATCGGGTGCCGCATTTCACCGCGGTGCCCTACATCGTCGCCACTTCCGAACTGGTGGTGACGGTACCGCAAAAGCTGGCCGAGAGCGCGGCCGGGCCGTTCGGGCTGGAGTGGATCGAGCCGCCCTTGCAGCTGCCGACCCTGCAGACCAACGCCTTCTGGCACCGGCGCTTCAACCACGATCCCGGCATCCAGTGGCTGCGCGGGCTGATTGCGGAGGTCTTCGCCGAGTAGTCACGAGCTAGGCTGGCGAAGAAGAATAATCATAGACATAGAGGAAACAAGACAATGGCTGACCTGTTTGAGAATCCGATGGGCCTGATGGGCTTCGAGTTCGTCGAATTCGCTTCGCCGACCCCGGGCGTGCTCGAGCCGATCTTCGAGAATCTGGGCTTTACCCGGGTCGCCGTGCACCGCTCGAAGGACGTGGCGCTGTACCGCCAGGGCGAGATCAACTTCATCGTCAACAACGAGCCGAAAAGCGCCGCGGCCTACTTCGCCCAGGAGCACGGCGCCTCGGCCTGCGGCATGGCCTTCCGCGTGCGCGATGCCCACAAGGCCTACGCGCGCGCGCTCGAGCTGGGCGCGATCCCGCTGGACATCCCGACCGGTCCGATGGAGTTGCGCCTGCCGGCCATCAAGGGCATCGGCGGCGCGCCGCTGTACTTGATCGACCGCTTCGACGAGGGCGAGAACGTCGGCAAGTCGATCTATGACATCGACTTCGAGTGGGTCGACGGCGTCGAGCGCAAGCCCAAGGGCCACGGCTTGAGCATCATCGACCACCTGACCCACAACGTCTACCGCGGCCGCATGAGCTACTGGGCCGGCTTCTACGAAAAACTGTTCAACTTCCGCGAGATCCGCTATTTCGACATCCAGGGCGAATACACCGGCCTGACCTCGAAGGCGATGACCGCGCCGGACGGCAAGATCCGCATTCCGCTCAATGAGGAATCGCAAAGCGGCGGCGGCCAGATCGAGGAATTCCTGTTGAAATTCAACGGCGAAGGCATCCAGCACATCGCACTGCTGACCGATGACATCTTCGCGACCGTCGACGGCCTGCGCGCCGCCGGCATCCCGTTGATGAGCGCGCCCCCGGTGACCTATTACGAGATGCTGGAAGGCCGCCTGCCCGGCCATGGCGAGGACATCGGCCAACTGCAGGCGCGCGGGCTGCTGGTGGACGGCAAGGTCGAAGGCGATTCGAAACGCCTGCTGCTGCAGATCTTTTCGGAAAACCAGCTGGGCCCGGTGTTCTTCGAGTTCATCCAGCGCAAGGGCGACGAGGGCTTCGGCGAGGGCAATTTCAAAGCGCTGTTCGAATCGATGGAACGCGACCAGCTGCGGCGCGGGGCGCTCAAGACGGCGGCCTGATCGAAACCGCCGGTTACGCCGGCGGGCGTGGCGCCGCAGCCTGGCGCGGCGCCCGCCGCTCGGTTTTGGCAAGTTGGAAATCCGTTTGTTTTCAAGGCGCTCGTGCCGGCGTGTCAGCCAGACAAGGAAGCTGGACAGCTTGCTATCGTGACGGCGCGCAGATGTCGCATGCACGCCGCATATACGCGATGCGGCCAGCATTTTGTGACCGAAAGTGCGCGATTGGTGAGGTAAAGACCGTAGAATTTCCGTACGGAATCTATTCAGTCTCTACGCTCACTCCCATGACCCCCGCAATCCGGCCATTCGTGGCCTTGCTGCTCATCACCGGCTGCACGCTGGCGCATGCCGCCGACGGCGCCGCTCACGAAAGCTTTACCGCGGACAGCTTCAGCGCCGACACGTTCACCTCGACCGTCACGCCGTTCGAGCAGACCGGCGCCGGCAGCTTCGCCGCGCAAACCGTCGCGCACGGCGTGCGCCAGGACGGCCCGGCCGTGCTGGCCGCGCTCGACTTCATCCGCGCCGGCGGCTTGACGGTCGGCGTGAGCAGCGCGCGCGCCAACCGCGGCCTGGTCGACAACGGCCTGGTGGCGGTGCGCACCCACGCCGGCTACCGCCGCGCGTTCGGCGACGTCGACCTCGACGCCACCTTCAGCTATGTCAGCTATCCGGGCGAGCGCCGTGCGCCGACCGGGGCCGGCTACGACTACGCCGAACTGTCGACCGGCTTGCGCTACGGGCCGCTCAGCGCGCGCTACAACACCACGCTGTCGCACGACTTTTTCGGCGTGCCCGGCGCGCGCGGCAGCAGCTACCTCGACCTCGGCATGCGGCGCGACCTCGGTCACGCGATGAGTCTGGCGCTGCACGCCGGCGACGGGCGCGTGGCCGGCAGCGGCAGCGGCATGTTCGACTGGCGCGATCTGAAGGCCGGCCTGAACCGCAAGCTCGAGGGCGGCTGGCAGGTCGCGCTGAATTACACCCGTGCCTATGGCGCAGCCGGTTCCTCCGACCGCATCGCGCCGCCCGGCGCCGGCCAGGATGCCCGGCCGGCCTTCCTCAGCGCCGGCCGCCGCGCGCTGGTGCTGAGCGCCGCGCGCACTTTTTAAGCCGCGCCCGAGTCTGCCGGAACGGCGCGATCCTGTTATCCTGCCGAGGGTTTTTCGGGAAGGAGAAGGATTTTGCTGCTCGCGTTTGCGCTCTTGTTGCTGTTCCAATGCCTTGGCGAAGGCATCGTGTTCCTGTCCGGGCTGCCGGTGCCGGGCCCGGTGGCCGGCATGCTGGTGCTGCTGGCGGCGCTGGTCGCGTTCCCGCGCCTGCACGAGGTGATCGAAGCCGGCGCCAACGAATTGCTGCGCCATCTGTCGCTGCTGTACGTGCCGGCCGGCGTGGGCGTGATCGCGGCGGCCAGTTCCGGCCACGGCCAGTGGCTGGCGATCGTGGCCGCGGTGGTAGTCAGCACGCTGGCCACGATGGCGGTCACCGGTGTCGTGATGCAGGCGCTGTCGAAGTCGGACAAGCCGGCGCGGGAGCAGGGCGATGCCTAACTTTTCCGCACTGGGGCTTTCCGGACTGGGCCATTTCTGGGTCTACCTGGCGGCGTCGCCGCTGTTGGGCCTGACGCTGACGCTGTGCGCCTACGTGTTCGCGCAATGGGTGTACGCCAAGGCCAGGATGTCGCCACTGGCCAACCCGGTGCTGATCGCGATCGCCATCGTAAGCGTGGTGCTGCTGGCCAGCGGGATGTCCTACCAGCGCTATTTCTCGGGGGCCCAGTTCGTGCACTTCCTGCTCGGCCCGGCGACGGTGGCGCTGGCCGTGCCGCTCGCGCGCCAGGTGCCGCGCCTGCGCCGACACCTGTTCCCGCTGCTGTGCGCCTTGGTGAGCGGCTGCGTGATGGCGATCGTGTCGGCGGTCGGGGTTGCGCTGCTGCTGGGCGCCTCGCCGCAGCTGGCGCGCACCGTGGCGCCCAAGTCGGCCACCACGCCGATCGCGATGGCGATCTCGGAACACCTGGGCGGGGTGCCCGCGCTGACCGCGGTGCTGGTGATCGTCACCGGCATCTTCGGGTCGATCACGGCGAAATTCCTGCTCAACGCTTTGCGCGTCGAATCGCATGCGGCGCGCGGCCTCGCCCTGGGCGTGGCCGCGCACGGCGTCGGCACCGCGCGCGCATTCCAGGTCAGCGCCGAGATGGGCGCCTACGCCGGCCTGGGCATGGGTTTGAACGGCGTGCTCACGGCGCTGATCGCGCCGTGGCTGGTGCCGCTGATCCTGGGCTGGATGGGGCGCTGACCCAGGCTGCGATCATCAAGCAGTCTTCTTGCTGCCCAAGGCCTTGGCCGCGAACAGGGCGCTTGCCACGCCGACCACGATCGCCGCGGTGCTGCCCGAGAAACCGATCGCATGGTTGGCGGCCAGCTTGCCGGCCTTCGGCGTGATCAGTTCCATGCGGCGCTTGGTCATCTGCGCGCCCAGTTCCGACAGGCGGTCCTTGCTCAGCATCTGCTCGGCTTCCGGCAACAGCACGGTTTCCTCGTCGGCCACGTGGTGCTGGACGTCGCGCATCAGCTCGAACACCAGGTCGTCGTAGTGCGACGATTTCGGGTCGCTGCGGCGGATCTCGCTGATCACGCGGCGCATGTCGTCGTGCTCTGGCTCGCTCTTTTCCATCACTTTCTGGTCGTGCGCTTTCGGGCGCATCACCGGATAGAAAATCTCTTCTTCCAGCGTGGCGTGGATTTCCAGCGCGTCGCAGATCGTCTCGGCCAGGGCTTTCTTGACGCTCGGGCGCTTGTCGCGGGTGTACTGGTGGAACGTCACCATGACGTGCGAGTGGTCGAAGCGGATCATGTCGGTGATCGACGGGCTGAGCTTTTTGAGAGAAAACATCTTCTTCTCCTTCGTTGTTGGTTAGATATCGATGCTAGTTCCAGCGCCAGGGGTGGAACGTAGGAGGGCGTCCCGGGCGCTTGTCAGTCGATCCCCCAGACGGCCGAGCGATAAGGCCGTCGACCTCATGGCGTTCGGAGCCGATGGTGAACTCGGTGCGGATCGTGCTGCCTGACCGAGGCGGTGGCAAAGTTCATGACCTCGGGCACTTGTAGTCGCTGGTAAATCTTAGTTACTGCGTTTGCTCAACAGGTTGTCGTCCAATGTCCTACAAGGACACGGCGAAGCTTCTGATTACTCGTCGCTGCCGTCCTGCCATCATGAAGTCGAACAGCCGCAGCAACAGCGGTTCATGTGTGTATCGGCGACGCAGGACGCGTCCCGGTGCGCCAAACCCAAATCGGAGGAAACGTAATGTTTGCACACAACAAGCGTCTGCAATATACGGTGCGCGTCAGCGAGCCGAACCCGGGTCTGGCCAACCTGATGCTGGAACAATTCGGTGGTCCGCAAGGCGAACTCGCTGCCGCCATGCGCTACTTCACCCAGGCCGTGAGCGAAGACGATCCGGGCCGCAAGGACATGCTGATGGACATCGCGACCGAGGAGCTCAGCCACCTCGAAGTGATCGGCCACATCGTCGCCATGCTCAACAAGGGCGCCAAGGGCGAGCTGTCGGAAGCGGTCGACAGCGAAGCCGAGATGTATCGCAAGATCAGCGGCGCGGGCAATGACAGCCACGTGACCCAGGTGCTGTACGGCGCCGGTTCGCCGCTGGTGAACTCGGCCGGCGTGCCCTGGACTGCCGCCTACATCGACACCATCGGCGAGCCGACCGCCGACCTGCGCTCGAACATCGCCGCCGAGGCGCGCGCCAAGATCGTCTACGAGCGCCTGATCGCGCTGACCGACGACCCGGGCGTGAAAGAAGCGCTGGGCTTCCTGATGACGCGCGAAGTGGCGCACCAGAAGTCCTTCGAAAAGGCGCTGTATTCGATTTCGCCGAACTTCCCTCCGGGCAAAATGCCAGGCGACCCGCGTTTCTCGAACGTGTACATGAACATGTCGCAGGGCCCGGGCGAGATGCGCGGTCCGTGGAACCAGGGCGAGCAGTGGGAATTCGTCAGCGACCGCGACAAGCAAATGGCGGTCGATGGCGGCAGCGGTGAAGCCGAAGTCGCCCTGCCGGCCAAGGACATCGACCTGCTCAAGGCCATGGCCCAGCGCACCATGTCCGACCCGAACAGCGACCCGACCACCGGCGCAGAGCTGGGCATGGGCAACCAGACCACCGACGATGGCGCCACCGTGCCACCGGGCGCGATCCCGTCCCCGTCGACGATCGGTGCGACCAAGCACTGATGTATTGAATTGAGGCTCGTGGCGCAAGCCGCGGGCGCCGATGCAGCGCCGCGTGGCCCAAGGTCATGCGGCGTTTTTCGTTTGGCTGTGTTCGCGTTAGTTCAGTGAACCAAACGGCGTTGCCGAAGTCTTACGCATTGTCGAGTTAGCCCATCGGAAGTGACGATGCGGCACGCCGCTGGCGCGGCTGCGCAAGCGCGACCGCTGGCTGCCCTATCTTCAGTGCATGCTCGAGTCGCGTACGGTACGCCAGGCCGCGCGCGACACCGGTGTGCACCGAACCACGAGTTTTCGTATGCCCGCTTCGCCGCAGAGACCGGGATCACCCACGCGCCCGTCAGCCTGCGCGCGGGCCGGCGTGCACGCGGCGCGATTCATCTGAAGAACGTCAATGGCTGGCACAGCCGTTTCAAAAGCTGGCTGATGCGCTTCAAAGGTGTCGCCAGTCGCTACCTGGCGAACTATTCTGGGTGGCAGCGGTTACTCGATGCACATGAGTTGGAGACACCTGCGCAATGGCTGTGTGCTGCGGTACGTCAAGCTCAGTCAAGGTAGGCTAAAACGTCGACTTAACGCGAACACAGCCTTTCGTTTGGCGGTCGCGCGCGGCAGGGCGCTGGCGCAACCCGTCCCACCGCGGACGATGGAATCGGACTGCGCTCAGCGCGCACGGTGGCGGCGGTCGGCCAGGCGCCGGCGCTCGTGGTCCCAGACCGGGTGGGCCGGCAGCGCACCCAGTCCGTCGATGCCGAATTCAAGCACGCGCCGCAATGCGCGCGCGCCGACCGGTTTGGTCAGCACCGCGCTGCAGCCGTCGTGGTAGATCGGAATCCCGGCCCTGACTTCGGTCATCAGGACGACCGCCGCCGACGGCGCCAGGCGCCCGAGCTCCCCGATGAAGGAACGCCGGTCGTGCGTATTGAAGGCGGTGTCAGTCAGGACGACGTCGACGCGTACCGTCTGCGCAGTGTGCAGCGCGGTCTGGGCATTGTCGGTGGCCGCAACGACATAGCCGAAGGTCTTGAGCAATCCGGATGTGTTGTAGCGGTTGAACGGGTCATGGTCCACTAGCAGTGCGCATTTCATATTGTGTCCTCCTGAAACCGTGATGACGTCCAGACAACAGATTTCAAGCGGCCAGTTGTAACAAAACCATTCCGGCAAGTGCATGCCCCCGGGGTGTCGCGATAACCGTGACAAATTCCATCGGCATAGAAAAAGCACTATGTTACAGTCTTGAATCGATGAAAAATCCATTGCACGACTACGATGCGGATTGACGCGCTATTCCCGGCAGGGGCCGGCGCAGGCGACACCGGCAACGGTCCGGCCCGCGCTTGCCTTGACATTCATACTGAAAACGCCCTGGACGAGCTGCTGCGCCTGGCCGTACAGGTGCTGGCCGTGCCGCGCGCCATGGTCGACCTCGGCCGGCTCGGTCGGCGCTGGTGGCCGGCGCCGCATGGCGTCGGCGATGCAGCGGCAGCCGCCGTCGAAGCTCAGTCGTTGGACCGCCTGCTCGCGCTCGCGCGTACGGGCGAGGGCGTGTCCGAGGGCGTTGTCACGGCCCAAGCCGGCGAACCCTGGTGCGTCTGCGCGCCGCTGGCGCACGCGGGCGGGCCCGTGCGCGGCGTGCTGGCAGTGTTCGATGACGCCGGCGAGATCGGGGTGGACGCCCCGGCGCCGGCCCGGAACGTGGACGCGGCCTGGCGCTTCGCCTTGCGCACATTGGCCGGCCAGGGCGCGGCGCGCCTCGAATTGCTGGCGTCCGAGCGCGAGGCGGCCGCCCTGCGCGACGCACTGGCCGGCGCCCAGGCCCAGCTGCAGGAGCGTGCGTCCGACCTGCAGCTGCAGGGCCGGCGCACGGCCGATGTCGCCGCGCGCGACTGGCGGCGGCGCCTGGAAGCGATCCTCGAGGCCGGCGACGTCGGCACCTGGAGCTGGGAGCTGGACTCGGGCCGCGTGCTGGCCGACGACAACGTCGCGCGCCTGTACGGCATCCCGGAAGAGCTGGCGCGCGCCGGCGCACCGGTCGCGGCCTATATCGATCCGGTGCATCCGGACGATGCGGCGCACGTACGCGCCAGCCTGGATGCGACCGTGACCCGCGGTGAAGCGCTGCAAGTGGTACACCGGGTCCGCCGTCCGGACGGCAGCGAGGTGACCGTGAACGTGCGCGGCCGCCTGGAGTGCGGCGACGACGGCGCGCCGGTGCGCGTCTCCGGCGTGGTGCTCGACGTGACGCGCCAGGCCGAGACCGAGCGCCAGCTGCGCTCGAGCGAATCGGCGCGGCTGCAGGGCGAGCAGCGCTACCGTACCGTGCTGAACGCGGTCGACGTCGGCTTTTGCGTCATCCAGATGATCTTCGACGAGCGCGGCGAACCCATTGACCACCGCATCCTCGAGACCAACCCGGCGTTTGCCCAGCACACCGGCCTGCACAACGCGGCAGGCAAGCGCATCCGCGAACTGGTGGGCGAGCACGACATCCGCTGGTCGCGCATCTATGGCCGCGTCGCGCGCATCGGCCTGCCGGTGCGCGTGGTGCAGCACAGCGCCAACCTGGGTCGCTGGCTGGACGTGTACGCGGCGCGCATCGGCGACCCGGCCCACTTCAACGTCGCCGTGTTCCTGCGCGACGTCACCGAGGAGCGCCAGCGCAGCGACACGCTGCAGCGCCTGGCCGACGACCTGGCCGACGCCAACCGGCGCCAGTCGGAATTCCTGGCGACGCTGGCGCACGAGCTGCGCAACCCCCTGGCGCCGGTGCGCACCGGCCTGGACCTGTTGCGCATCGGCGCCGACAAACCGAGCGTGCTGGCCAAGGTGCGCCCGATGATGGAGCGCCAGGTGAGCCACCTGGTCAACCTGGTCGACGACTTGCTCGACCTGGCGCGCATCAACAGCGGCAAGGTGGAACTGAAAAAAGCCGACGTGGTGCTCAAGGACGTCATCCTGCGCGCGGTCGAGATGACGCTGCCGGCGATCGAAGCCAAGCGCCACGACTTCCAGCTCGAGCTGCACGACGAGAACACCCATCTGTTCGCCGACCCGACCCGGCTGGCCCAGGTGGTCGGCAACCTGCTGACCAACGCCGCCAAGTACACGATGGAGGGCGGCCGCATCCGGCTCGAGGTGCGCAAGGTGGCCGACCCGGTGCGCGGCGAGCGAGTGCGCATCGGCGTGATCGATTCGGGCATCGGGATCCCGGCCGAATCGCTGCCGCGCATCTTCGACATGTTCACCCAGGTCGGGCGCCACCCGGAGCAGGAAGCGGGCGGTCTCGGCATCGGCCTGCACCTGGTGCGCCAGATGACCGAGCGTCACGGCGGCTCGGTCAGCGCCGACAGCGCCGGCCCGGGGCAGGGCAGCCGTTTCGTGGTCGAGCTGCCGGTGGCCGCGCACGGGCGTGCAGGCGAGGACGGCGCCGTGCCCGGGCCGGGCGGCGCGGGCGCGCGCAGACTGCGCATCCTGCTGGCCGACGACAACCAGGACGCGCTCGAGCTGCTGCGCGAGGTGCTGGAGATGGAGGGCCACACGGTGCAAGCGGCCGTCAACGGCCTGATGGCGCTGGAGGCGGCGGCCTGGTTCGCGCCCGACATCGCCTTCCTCGACATCGGCATGCCGGGCCTGAACGGCTACGAGGTGGCGCGCCGCCTGCGCGCGCTGCCGGCCGGGCGCGAGGCGGTGCTGGTGGCCGTCACCGGCTGGGGCACCGACGAAGACCGCGTCAAGTCGAGCGCCGCCGGCTTCGATTTCCATCTCACCAAGCCGGTCGACCTGCACTCGCTGATGGAATTGATCGGGGCCCGCGCACGCGCCTGACCCGGGCAAAAAAAACGCCCCGGCGGTGACCGGGGCGTAAGCTCTGTGATTCCATGGCAGGCCGGGTTGGGCCGCGGTGCGGCCCGGTTGCGCCTCCGGTGCGACTCAGTTGCGTATGTCGAGCGCGCGGTTGATGCTCAGTGCCGCCAGCGTGCCCAGCGCGCCGGAGAGCAGGTACAGGCTGACGTAGCCGAGGCCGAAGTTGGCGGCCAGGCCGAGCGCGACCAGCGGCGCGAACGCGGCGCCGACCAGCCAGGCCAGGTCCGAGGTCAGGGCGGCGCCGGTGTAGCGGTACATCGGCTGGAAGTTCGAGGTGACCGCGCCGGCCGCCTGGCCGTACGACAGGCCGAGCAGCAGGAAGCCGACCAGGATGAAGGTGTTCTGGCCGGCCTGGCCGCCGTCCATCAGGGTCGGTATGAAGCCGGCGAACAGCGCGATCAGGATCGCCACGGTGCCGAGCGTGTTGCGGCGGCCAAAGCGGTCGGCGATGAGGCCGGACGCGATCACGCCGACCACCGCCAGGCCCGCGCCCATCATCTGTACACCCAGGAAGCCGGCTACCGAACGGGTGTCGTACAGCTGGATCCAGGACAGCGGGAACACCGTCACCAGGTGGAACAGGGCATAGCTGGCCAGCGCGGCCAGCGCGCCGATGACGATGGTGACGCCCTGGTTGCGCGTGACTTCGAGCGCGGGGGCCGGCTCCAGTTCGTGCTCGTCGAGCAGGTGGGTGTAGTCGGGCGTCGACACCAGGCGCAGGCGCGCGAACAGCGCCACCACGTTGATCGCGAAGGCGACGTAGAACGGATAGCGCCAGCCCCAGACCAGGAAGTCGTCCTGCGACAGTTCGGACAGCAGGTAATAGAAGATGCCGGCGGCGATGATGAAGCCGGTCGGGGCGCCGAGCTGGCCGAGCATCGCATACCAGCCGCGCTTGTGTTCCGGTGCGTTCAGGGCCAGCAGCGAGGGCAGGCCGTCCCACGAGCCGCCCAGCGCCGCGCCCTGGCCGAGGCGCAGGATGGCCAGCGCGATGATGGCCCAGTCGCCCCAGCGCGCATAGGTCGGCAGCATCGAGATGGCGACGGTGGATGCGCCCATCAGGAACAGGGCGATGGTCAGCTTGACTTCGCGGCTGTAGTGGCGCTGGATCGCCATGAACACCAGTGTGGCGATTGGGCGCGAGATGTAGGCGAGGGAAAAGATCGCGAAGGAATACAGCGTGCCGTCGAGACGGTCGGCGAACGGGAAGAACACCGCGGGAAACACCACGCACGAGGCAATGGCGTAGACGAAGAAGTCGAAGTACTCGGAGGTGCGGCCGATGACCACGCCGACCGCGATTTCGCTGGGGGCGATATTGCCGTCGCGGGCGTTGATGTTGCGCGCCCCGGAGTGCGGGGCGGTAATGGGAGCGGCGCCTGCGTCGCCGTACGTCGTGGTCGTGCTCTGCATAGTAGGTCTCCTAAGGTCAATCGGCCGCCCGCTGGCACGCCCCTCTGGACTGTCTCGCCGCAAACCATTTTTTGGGTCAGGGTGAGACAAAACGTCCAATCGCCAACCGTGCACCGTTGGCGTTACAGTAGCATGTTATCTTTCCCATGTAACGTACAACACAAGCATGATTCCTAAAACCCTAAGCCGAGGACTCGCTTTTGCCCCGCTGTTGTCGCTGCTTGCCGGCTGCAACACCGTGGTATTCAACGCGTCCGGCGACATCGCTCGACAAGAAGCGCATCTGGTCATCGTCTCGGTGATCCTGATGTTGTTGATCATCGTTCCAGTGTTTCTCCTGATCGTCTGGTTCGCTTTCAAATACCGCGCCAGCAACACCGAGGCTGCGTACGAACCCGACTGGGATCACTCCACCAAGCTCGAACTGGTCATCTGGGGCGCGCCGCTCCTGATCGTGATCGTGCTCGGCCTGGTCACCTGGATCTACACCCACAAGCTCGACCCCTACCGTCCGCTCGACCGCATCGACGAGAACCACCCGATCGCCGCCTCGACCAAGCCGCTGGTGGTGCAGGCCGTGGCGATGGACTGGAAGTGGCTGTTCATCTATCCGGAGCAGGGCATCGCGACCGTGAACGAACTGGTGGTGCCGACCGGCGTCCCGGTGCGCTTCAAGATCAGCGCCACCTCGGTGATGAACGCCTTCTACGTGCCGGAACTGGCGGGCATGGTGTACGCGATGCCGGGCATGGACACGACGCTCAACGCCGTGCAGAACCAGCCGGTGCAGTCGGTCGGTTTCTCGTCGAACTACAGCGGCGCGGGTTATTCGGACATGCGCTTCTCGTACCGCGGCGTGAACCAGGGTGACTTCGACGGCTGGGTCCAGTCGATCAAGTCGGCCGGCGGCAATCTCGACCGCGCCAATTACCTGACCCTCGAGAAGCCGAGCATCAAGGAGCCGGTGCACCGCTATGCGGCCGTCGACGGCGACCTGTATCACCGCATCCTGAACCGCTGCGTCGCGGACGGCGTGGTGTGCCAGGACAAGATGATGAACGACGACGCCAAGCGCGCGAGCGAAATGGCGATGATGTCCAAGCCTCAGCAAGCGGCGGCGACGCGTCTGGCGCAAGCGGGCGGCGAAGTCTGCGCCCAGCCTAACAAACCTGTGAAGAAGTAACCATGCACGACCAATTAGACCTGACGAAGTTGATCTTCGGCCGGCTCAGCTGGGAAGCGATTCCCCTCCATGAGCCGATCCTGCTCGCAACCTTTGCGATGGTGGCGGTGGGGGGACTCGTTGTCCTCGGCCTGCTCACCAAATACCGTCTGTGGGGCTATCTCTGGAAAGAGTGGTTCACCAGCATCGACCACAAGAAAATCGGCATCATGTACATGGTGCTGGGCGGTATCATGTTCCTGCGCGGCTTCGCCGACGCGCTCATGATGCGTACGCAGCAAGCGTTCTCGTTCGGCGATTCGCACGGCTTCCTGCCGCCGCACCACTACGACCAGGTCTTCACCGCCCACGGCGTGATCATGATCTTCTTCGTGGCGATGCCGCTGGTGACGGGCTTCATGAACTACGTGGTGCCGCTGCAGATCGGTGCGCGCGACGTCGCGTTCCCGTTCCTGAACAACTTCTCGTTCTGGATGACCACCTTCGGCGCGCTGCTGGTGATGGCGTCGCTGTTCGTCGGTGAATTCGCACGCACCGGCTGGCTGGCGTACCCGCCGCTGTCGGGCATCCTGGCCAGTCCGGACGTCGGCGTCGACTATTACATATGGTCGCTGCAGGTGGCGGGTGTCGGCACCTTGCTGTCGGGCGTGAACCTGGTCGTGACCATCATCAAGATGCGCGCCCCGGGCATGGACCTGATGAAGATGCCGGTGTTCACCTGGACCGCGCTGTGCACCAACATCCTGATCGTGATGGCTTTCCCGATCCTGACCGCCACCCTGGCCATGCTGGGCCTGGACCGTCTGTTCGACACCCACTTCTTCACCAATGAGCTGGGCGGCAACTCGATGATGTACGTCAACCTTATCTGGATCTGGGGCCACCCGGAGGTGTACATCCTGATCCTGCCGGCGTTCGGCATCTACTCGGAAGTCGTCGGCGTGTTTTGCTCGAAGCGCCTGTTCGGCTACACCTCGATGGTCTACGCGACCGTCGTGATCATGGTCCTGTCCTACCTCGTGTGGCTGCACCACTTCTTCACGATGGGTTCGGGCGCGAGCGTGAACTCGTTCTTCGGCATCACCACGATGATCATCTCGATCCCGACCGGCGCCAAGATCTTCAACTGGCTGTTCACGATGTACAAGGGCCGCATCCGCTACGAACTGCCGATGATGTGGACCGTCGCCTTCATGATCACCTTCATCATCGGCGGCATGACCGGCGTGATGCTGGCGGTCCCGCCAGCCGACTTCGTGCTGCACAACTCGCTGTTCCTGATCGCCCACTTCCACAACGTCATCATCGGCGGCGTGCTGTTCGGCCTGTTTGCCGGCCTGAACTACTGGTGGCCGAAGATGTTCGGCTTCAAGCTGGACCGTACCTGGGGCGTGCGCTCGTTCTGGCTGTGGGCGATCGGCTTCTGGTTCGCCTTCATCCCGCCGTATATCCTGGGCTTCATGGGCGTGACCCGCCGCATGAGCCACTTCGACGACCCGTCGATCCACTGGCTGTTCCGCGTCTCGCTGTTCGGCACCCTGATGATCGCCGCCGGTATCGCCTGCCAGGTCATCCAGATCGGCTACTCGATCTGGAAGCGCAAGGAACTGGCCGACGTGACCGGCGACCCGTGGGGCGGCCGTACCCTGGAGTGGGCCACCTCGTCGCCGCCGCCGGACTACAACTTCGCGTTCACCCCGGTCGTGCATGACAACGACGCCTACGCCGACATGAAGAAGGCCGGCTACCAGCGTCCGCTGCAAGGCTACGTGCCGATTCACATGCCGAAGAACACCTGGGCCGGTCCGGTGATCCCTGCGATCTCCGCCATTATGGCGTTCGGCATCATCTGGCACATGTGGGCGCTGGTCGGCGTGTCGTTCGTCGCGATGATCGCCGTCGCCATCTACCACACCTTTGATTACAAACGCGATTACTACATCCCGGCGGAAGAAGTCGCCCGCACGGAAGAAGCTCGCACCCGGATGCTCGAAGCCCATGTCTGAGATTAAAGCCACCACCATCCCCGTCAGCGCCGCGAGCGCTGACATCAGCCAGCGTTACTACGCGGTTGAACACCACCCGGAAAACGGCACGCTGCTCGGTTTCTGGATCTACCTGATGAGCGACTGCCTCATCTTCGCCTGCCTGTTCGCGACCTATGCCGTCCTGGGCCGCAACTACGCAGGCGGTCCGTCGGGCGCGGAAGTGTTCGAACTGCCGACCGTCGCGCTGAACACCGCGTTCCTGCTGTTTTCGTCGATCACCTACGGCTTCGCGATGCTGGCCGCGCAGAAGAAGAGCGTCGGCGGCACGCAGCTGTGGCTGGCTGTCACCGGCATCTTCGGCCTGTGCTTCCTGTTCCTGGAGCTGCAGGAATTCCACAACCTGATCCTCGAGGGCAACGGTCCGTGGCGTTCGGGCTTCCTGACCGCGTTCTTCTCGCTGGTCGGCACCCACGGCCTGCACGTGACCTTCGGTATCGTGTGGCTGGTCACCCTGATGGTCCAGGTCGGCAAGCACGGCGTCACCGGCGCCAACTACCGCCGCCTGGCCTGCCTGTCGATGTTCTGGCACTTCCTGGACGTGATCTGGATCGGCGTGTTCACCTTTGTCTACCTGATGGGAGTCCTGCCATGAGCGCCCAACACCACGCACACGGCCACGATCACGGTCACGGCCACATCGACCACGACGACCACCTGGAAGCCCACGGCAGCATGAAGGATTACATGATCGGCTTCGTGCTGTCGGTGATCCTGACCGCGATCCCGTTCTGGCTGGTGATGACCCACCAGCTCGCGCCGGGCACGACCAAGTTCGTCATCATCGGCTTCGCCGCCGTGCAGTTCGTCGTGCACATGATCTACTTCCTGCACATGAACTCGAAGTCGGAAGGCGGCTGGAACATGATGGCCATGCTGTTGACCATCATCCTGCTGTTCATCGTGCTGACCGGCTCGATCTGGGTCATGTACCACATGAATGCCAACATGATGCCGAACATGAGCAACGATGGCGGGTCCGTGCACGGCATGCACGACATGCAATAAGTGCGGCAGTAAATGGCAGTAGACGATCGAGCGGCAGCGCCGGACGCATCCCGGCGCAAGGGCGTCAGCCCGTTCCTGGCAGCCCTGGCGCTGCTGCTGATCGTGTTGTTCGCGGGTCTGGGGACATGGCAGGTATATCGCCTGCAATGGAAACTGGACCTCATCGCGCGTGTCGACGCGCGACTGAAAGCCGCTCCGGCGGCGCCCCCCGCGGCGTCGCACTGGCGTGCAATCACCTCCGAATCCGACGAATACCGGCGCATCCTGCTGTCCGGCGTCTATCTCTACGATCTCACCACCCCCGTCCAGGCGCTCACCGAAGCCGGCAGCGGCTATTGGCTGCTTACGCCGATGTGTCTGCTCGATGGCAATATCGTCCTCGTCAACCGCGGCTTCATCCCGGCCGAGCTGGGCGCGCCGACGCGTTATGCGCCCATGCGCGCGGACGCGGACCCATGCGCGCGTGCGCGTGGGCAGGCGGGCGCGAGCGTAAGCGGCCTGCTGCGCACCAGCGAGCATGGCCCGCTCATGCGCACCAACGTCCCGCAAGAAAACCGCTGGTACTCGCGCGACGTCGCCGCCATCAAGGCGGCCCGCAACATCCCTCAGGCGGCGCCGTTTTTCGTCGACGCCGGCGCCGGGCAGAACCCACCAGGTTCGCCCGACCAGCCGCAAGGCGGCCTGACCGTCGTTTCCTTCCACAACAGCCACCTCGTGTATGCGATCACTTGGTATGCTCTGGCCTTGATGGTGGCCGGCGCGTTCTGGTGGATCGTGCGTGGCCGCCCGGGCAAGGGAAACGATGAGCGATACGATCGAACTGAACAATAGCGAGGCCGCGCCCGGCGCGGCCGCGACCCCGCGCACCACCGCGCTCGAGGCCGACGTCGAATACGTCGCCGGCCACAAGAACATGCTGCAGCTGATCGAGCTGCGCTGGATCGCCGTGATCGGCCAGATCACCACCATCGCCGGAGCCATCCTGGTGTTCGACGTGCGCCTGCCGCTGGTGCAGATGCTCGAGGTACTGGCCTGCCTGATCGCCTTCAACGTCGCCAGCCACCTGCGCTGGCACGAACACCGCCCGGTCACCAACAACGAACTGTTCCTGGCGCTGCTGGTCGACGTCGCCAGCCTGACCATGCAGCTCTACCTGTCGGGCGGCATGACCAATCCCTTCGCCTTCCTCTACCTGCTGCAGGTGATCCTGTCGGCGGTGCTGCTGGAAGCCTGGTCGACCTGGACCATCGTCGCCATCACGCTGGCCTGCCTGGCCGGCCTGGCGGCGTTCGCCAAGCCGCTGGCGCTGCCGTTCGACCACGCGCGCGGCATCGGCAGCCTGTACGTGCAGGGCATGCTGATCTGCTTCATCCTGAATGCGGCGCTGCTGGTGGTGTTCATCTCGCGCATCAGCACTACGCTGCGCGGCAAGGCGGCCCAGCTGGCCGACCTGCGCCAGCGCGCGGCCGAGGAAGAGCACATCGTGCGCATGGGCCTGCTGGCCTCGGGCGCCGCGCACGAGCTGGGCACGCCGCTGGCCACCGTCTCGGTGATCCTCGGCGACTGGAAGCGCATGCCGGCCTTCCGCGGCGACCCGGAATTGCTGGAAGAGCTGGAAGAGATGCAGACCCAGCTCAAGCGCTGCAAGTCGATCGTCAGCGGCATCCTGCTGTCGGCCGGCGAAGCGCGTGGCGAATCGGCGGCGCCGACCACCATCCGCGGCTTTCTCGACGACCTGGTCGAGGATTGGCAGGATACCCGGCCGGTGCAGGCCTTCGAATACCTCAACCGCATCGAGCAGGACTTGCCGGTGGCGTTCGACGAGGCGCTGCGCCAGATGATCGACAACGTGCTGGACAACGCGCTCGAAGCCTCGCCCGCCTGGGTCGGCCTCGAAGCCGTGGTCGAGGACGATACGCTGCTCTTGTGCGTGCGCGACCGCGGCCCCGGCTTCGCCCCGGCCATGCTGGCCAGCTTCGGCAAGCCTTACCAGTCGAGCAAGGGCAGGGCGGGCGGCGGCCTCGGGCTGTTCCTGGTGGTGAACGTGGCGCGCACGCTGGGCGGCGCGGTGGCGGCCAGCAACCGGCCCGAGGGCGGCGCCGAGGTGCGCCTGCGCCTGCCGCTGTCGGCGATCGCGCTGGCGCGCGGCTGAGCGCTGCTCCGCCTCGCTTTTCGGGCCTCGCTTCTCAGGCCTCGCTTCTCAGGCCTCATTTGTCGGCCCCGCTGCTCAGCCTTTGTAGCCGCTCGCCTTCAGGATCGCGCGTGGATCGCGCAGCAGGATCAGTTCGCGGATCGCCGCATGCTTGTCCTTTGCATTCGCCACGTGGGCTTCGGCGATGCGCATCCCTACCCAATAACCGGCCTCGCACGGCCAGTCGCCCGAGTTGCCGTGGCAATTGGCGAACCAGCGCCGGAAGCGCTTGCTGTCCATCGGATGCCTGACGCTGTCCGGCTCGGCCAGCATGGCCTGGCGGTCGCGCTCGAATTCCTGCCACAGCCAGGCCTCGCGTCCGCGCGCCCACGCGTCGCGGTCCAAGCGCGGGATCTCGCCGGTGACCAGAGCGGCGAGGTAGTCGGCGACGCCTTCACGCAAGGCTGCGCCGAGCAGCGGGTCGGCCAGCGCTTCCGGGGTTTCGTCGTCCTGCCAGGTGTGCACGGTCTCGTGGGCGAAAAAGCCGCGCATGCTGGTGCGGAACTGCTCGACCGTCGTACCGGGCGGGCACACGACTTCCAGGCCGATCACCTGTTCGCCGACGTCGGCGGTGCCGCCCGAATTCCCAGCCCCGAACACGACTTCGATCAACGGGAGCGGCCGCTCGGGCAGCAGGCCGGCGAAGCCGAGGTAGATCGCGCGCAGGTCGCTGCGCAGCGCAGGCAGGCGCGGCAGGCAGTTCCGGATCGCATAGCGGTAGGTCTCGGGCGCGGCGGCCACCGCTTTCGCCAGTTTCTTGGCGTCGACGATGCGCATCGGGGTGAAGATCCTGATGCCGGCGCCGGCGCCGTCCAGGTAGCCGCGTTGCAGCGCCGCCGCGTCCGGCACGGCGCCGTTCTCCATCAGGCGCGCGAAGCGCTGCGCCTCGTGGGCGTCGATCTCGGCGAGCAGCGGATCGACGCTCTGTGGGCCGGCGCTGGCGAGGGCGGAGGCGCAGAGCAGCGTGAGAGACAACAACAGCTTGATGGGATTCATCGGTGCATCCTTGTGCTGGTGGCGGTCAAGGATGAGTGTATAGAAACATTGTCGCAAAGACAAATTGCTCTGCGCCTGACAAGTGGCGGCCAACGGCTTCGCGCAATCGGCGATAATGTCAGGATAGGAAATGCAGAGTCAGAGATGTCCGATAACGAAGATCTTTCCCACGGCGACCACGACGACCACGACGAAGAACGCCTGCTGCTGATCGTCGAGGACGACGACGCCTTCGCGCGCACGCTCGGCCGCTCGTTCGAACGGCGCGGCTACACGGTGCTGCAGGCGCCCGGCCTGGACGAGGCTGTCGAGCTGCTCAAGGCGCACAGCCCCGGCTACGCCGTGGTCGACTTGAAACTCAAGGGCAACAGTTCGGGCCTGGCCTGCGTCCAGCTGCTGCACCAGCACGACCCGGAGATGCAGATCGTGGTCCTGACCGGCTTTGCCAGCATCGGCACGGCGGTCGAGGCGATCAAGCTGGGCGCCTGCCAGTACCTGGCCAAGCCGTCCAACACCGACGACATCGAAGCCGCCTTCGGCCACGTGGCCGGCAATACCGACCTCGAATTGACCAACCGCACCACCTCGGTCAAGACGCTCGAGTGGGAGCACATCCACGCGGTGCTGGCCGAGACCGATTTCAATATCTCCGAAGCGGCGCGGCGGCTGGGCATGCACCGGCGCACGCTGGCGCGCAAGCTTGAGAAACAGCGGGTCAAATAGGGCTGCGATGCTTGACGGCGCATTCGCCAACCCATCCTTGCCACGCATGCGTCCACGCGCCCATATTCTGTTCGCGCTCCTGTCGGCGCTGTCGTGCGCGCCGCTTCCCCATGTGGTGCTCGCCCAGGCATTCCCACCCGGCTTCGTTCATCCGCAACCGATCCCCGAACCGCCGCCGTACGACGGCCCCTTGCGCCCGAACGAGGCGGCGCCCGGCTGGTATGCGGTGCGTTCCAGCGCATGGGAAGTCACGCCCGACGTCGTCGAGCGGATGCGCGCGCTGATCGGACAGAAGGCCCGGCGCCCGCTGGACAATTACCGGATCGGATATCGGGGCGTGGTCCAGTACCGCCATCGCATCGTGCTGGTCTCGGGGTACTGCCGGACCATGTTCATGACCGAGCGGGACCTGGTCGAGCAGCCTGTGGTGGTCGCCGACGGCCCCGCCTGCTTCTTCGACGGCTGGTACGATGCCGACGAACAGCGCGTCACTCACTTCTATTTCCATGACCACTCCTGATCCCGTCCCGGCCGGGCGGCCGCGAGCGCGGCGTTCGCTTCCTTTGTAGCGCCTCAACGGACCGACCGCGCTGGAAGACTTCATCCTGCGCGAAAAGATCATGCACTTTGACCACGAGCGCATCCCCGGGCGCGTCGTGCACGCGCGCGGCTCGGCCGACACGGCGCGCGACGTGCGCGGCTTTGCCGTCAAGTTCTGTACGGACGAAGGCAACTGGGACCTGGTGGGCAACAACATCGCTGCGGCGGCGCTGGCGACCTTCAAGGCGGCGCTGGCGCGGCACAAGGTGCATGCGCGCGAGACCAATCCGCCGCGCGTGTAAAAAAACGGCAGCGGGCCGTTGGCGCACACTGCCGTTCGAATGCAACCCGCGCTTGCGGATTACCAGGAGTAGCCCACCTTGGCGTAGTAGAAGCGGCCGTTGAAACCATACGGCGTCCAGACGCTGTACGGCTCGGTGCCGTAGACGTTGAAGTTGGTGGTGCCCGGCGAGCGCACCTGGGCCGGATAGCGGTTGGTGGCGTTGTCGATGCCCAGCGTCACGCGCCAGGCCTGGGTCACGCGTACGTTCGCCGCCAGGTCGAGCGTCCAGGCCGGATCGTAGGTCTGGTCCAGGGTCGGGTCGTTCTGCGGCACCGTGAAGCTGCCGTAGCGGGTCGCGGTCACGCGGCCGTTCCACTTGCCCCAGGTGGTGTCGGCCGACAGGCTCAGCTTGTCGCGCGGCGAACCGACCGTCAGGCGGTTGACGGTCTGGCGGTCGACCAGGGTCAGGCCCTGGGCGGCCAGCAGCGCCGGGTTGTCGGCCACGTGGCGCACTTCGTTGTCGTTGTGGTTGTAGGCCAGGGTCAGGTCGCTGCGCGCGCCTTGCGGCAGGTTCAGGCGGTAGGTGCTGACCACGTCCACGCCCTTGGTGCGGGTGTCGACGGCGTTGGTGAAGTAGCGCGCGGCGCCGACCAGCACGTTCTGCGCGGCCAGGGCGCTGACCAGGGCCGGCTTGTTGTTCAGCTGCAGGTTGGACGAGAACACCACGCGGTCGTCGATGTCGATGCGGTACACGTCGACCGAGGTGGTCCAGTTGCGCGTCGGCTGCCACTGGGCGCCGAGCGACAGGTTGCGCGCTTTCTCGGGTTTCAGCGGCTGGGCGCCGAGCAGGCGCGCGGCCGGGCTGTTGACCGGGAAAGTGCCGGTCTGCACCAGCTGCTGCGTGCCGTTCACCAGCAACTGGTTGGTGGTGGTGATGGTGTAGAACTCCTGCGCCAGCGACGGCGCGCGGAAGCCGTTCGAGTAGGTGCCGCGCAGCGCGAATTCAGGCGTGAACGCGTAGCGCAGCGAGGCCTTGCCCGAGGTGGTGTTGCCGAAGTCGCTGTAGTGCTCCTGGCGCGCGGCCAGCGAGCCGGACAGCTGCTTGGTGATGTCGCCTTCCAGGTTCACGTACAGCGACTGGTTGTGGCGGCTGTTCTTGCCGGCGTTCTCGGGACGGAAGCCCGAATAGCCCTGGGCGCCGCCGCCGAAGTAGGAATTCGGTTCGCCCGCGCCGATCTCGTACGATTCATAGCGCGCCTCGGCGCCGAAGGCCACGGTCAGCGGACCGCTCATCCACGACACCGGGATGTCGCGCGCGATGTCGAGGTTGGCCAGCTCCTGGGTCGAGGTCAGCTGGCCGGCGTAGAAGCCGGACTGGCTGGCCGCGCCCAGGTCATAGTTGGCGCTGTCGTCGACGTTCAGCTCGAAGCGGTTGCGGCCGTAGTTCAGGCTGGCGTCCCAGCGCCATTGGTTCCATTCGCCGCGCAGGCCGGTCACCAGCGCCGTGTCTTTCGACGAGCTGTCTTCCAGCGGCAGGAAACCCTGCGGGTATTGCGGCGCGCGCGCGTTGGCGGCGCGGAAGGTCGCGGCGTCCGACGTCGTGCGCTTGCCGTAGTTGCCGAAGGCGTACCACTGGACGTTGTCGTTGATGTCGTACTGGCCGTTCAGGAACAGGCTGCGTGGTTTGCTGTCCGGGTCGCCGTAGCGCTGGGTGATGCGGCCCACGCGGGTGTCGATGCCGGCGCGGTTGGTGAAGTCCTGGTTCGAGGCGTCGACCGCGACACGCATCCAGCCGGCGTCGCCGAGGCGCACACCGGCCGAACCGCGCACGGTCTTTTGCTGGCCGTCGCCCTTGTCGTAGCTGCCGTAGGTCGCTTCGACGTCGCCGCCGTCCGGCCCCTTCTTGAGGATGATGTTGATCACGCCGGCGATCGCGTCCGAGCCGTACTGGGCGGCGGCGCCATCGCGCAGCACCTCGATGTGGTCGATCGCCGCCAGCGGGATCGCGTTCAGGTCGACCGGGGCCGAGCCGCGCCCCGAGGTGCCGTTGACGTTGACCACGGCCGAGGTGTGGCGGCGCTTGCCGTTGACCAGCACCAGCACCTGGTCGGGCGAGAGGCCGCGCAGCTGGGCCGGGCGGACCGCCGAGCTGGCGTCGGCGCCGGTCGGGCGCGGGAAGTTCAGCGAGGGCAGCAGGCGCCCCAGCACGGTGGAGAGCTCGTTCGAGCCGGTGCTCTGCAGCTCGCGGCCGCTGATCACGTCCACGGGCGACTCGGAATCGAGGCTGCGGCGGTTCAGGGAGCGGGTGCCGGTGACGACCACGGTCTGCGGTTCGTCGGCCGCGGCTTGCGGCGCCGGCTGGCCCTGCATGCCTTGCTGGGCGTAGGCGCTTGGCATCGCGGCCGCAACGGCGGCGCCGATGAGGGACAACACCAGCATGGCGCGCGCCGGGTTGGAGCGATGATGTTTGAAGCTCATATTGTTCTTTCTGTGTTGGTTCAATCTCGGGTTCGGCGGCGTGGAGCGGCCGGACGGGGGCGCAAGCTTAACAGACTGAAAATTTTCAAGCCAATAACAAATACGCCTATGCTTATACCCATGGAGGATAAATGCCGCGTTGCAATATCGACCATGTGGTAAAGTCCGCACTTTACCTCGGAGCCTGCATGTCCTCGAATACCATACCTTTATGCAAGGTCGAGACCGTCTGGCGGCGGCGTCTGGGCCGTGCCGCCGCGGGTGCATTTGCTGCGCTGCTGGCCGGCTGCGCCGGGCTGACGGGTGCGCCGGCATCGTCGCCCGACTCGCCGCTGGCATCGGCCTTCGTGATGATCGGCCCGGACGGCGCCCCGGTAGCGCGCGCGCTGACGGTCGCCCCGGTCTGCCCGTCGATCGAGCTGGACGGGGGCAGCGTGCCGATGCAGGTGCGCGCGCCGTTCGCGCCGATTCCGCTGCGTCCGCTGGCGCCGGGTCCCGACGGCAAGCCGCGTGCGACGCCGGCGTCGAATCCCGTGCTGTCGTGCGAGCTGCCGATTCCCGCCGCGACCCGCCGCGCCAGCATCGCCGGGCGGGTGCTGCCGCTGCCGAAGGCCGATTACAAGCGCATCGTCGTGGTCGGCGACACCGGTTGCCGTCTGAAAGGCAAGGACTTCCAGGCCTGCAACGACCCGCAGGCGTTTCCGTTCTCGACCGTGGCGGCCAGCGCCGCCGCCTGGAAGCCCGACCTGGTGATCCACGTCGGCGACTACCACTACCGCGAAGACCCGTGCCCGGCCGACCACCCCGGCTGCGCCGGCAGCCCGTTCGGCTATGGCTGGGATGCCTGGAACGCCGACTTCTTCGCCCCGGCGCGCACGCTGCTGGCGGCGGCGCCCTGGGTGTTCGCGCGCGGCAACCACGAAACCTGCACGCGCGGCGGCCAGGGCTGGCAGCGCTTCCTCGACCCGACGCCGTATACCGAGGAACGCAGCTGCGACCTGCCGGAAAACGACGACACGGCCGACTACACCGACCCGTACGCGGTGCCGCTGGGCGGCGGGGTGCAACTGATCGTGTTCGACAGCGCCAACACCGATTACCACGGCTTCAAGCCGGGCGACGTGCGCATTCGCCGCTACACGCAGACCTGGGAGCGCATCGCCGAGCTGGCGCGCCGCAGCGAGCACAACATCGCGGTCGACCACCATCCGCTGTATGCCTTCGGCGCCGAGCGCAACGCAAAGACTGGGCAGATCCGCCTGTTCGGCGGCGACGCCGGCCTGCTGCAGGTGTTCGGCGCGAAGACCCCGCGCCTGCTGCCGTCCAACGTCGAGGTGCTGCTGTCGGGCCACGTGCACCTGCAGGAGCAGCTCAGCTTCGTGCAGGACTTCCCGAGCCAGTTCGTGGCCGGTTTCGCCGGCACCGCCGAGGACATCGTGCCCTTGCCGGCTTCGGTCCCGCCCGGCACGCAGCCGGCCCCGGGCGCCGAGGTCGCGTCGATGAGTTCATGGATCGACGGCTTCGGCTTCATGACGATGGAGCGCACCGGAGCGGACAGCTGGACAGTGATCATTCATGACCGCAAGGGCGCGACCATGAACACCTGCACGCTCGAAGGTCGCCGTTCGCACTGCGCCGTGGCCCAGGTCGGCCATTGATATATTTGAGCAAATGCTCTTGCTTAAAAAGCAGGGCAGTGGCACAATGATTGCGTGAGCGGGGCTGCTGCCAGCCCCCGCGATCAGCGATGAGGATTTGTTTCACTTTACTCCCGGTATGTCCGGGAGTATTTTTTTCAGGACGCGAAAATGCGGGTCAAAACGGGGGCGCCGCGTTCAGATCTGCGACAGCGGCAGCTTGGCGCTTTCCTCGTCTGCGGCCAGCAGGGCGATCAGCTTGGCCAGGTCCTTTTCGAGCCGGTCGAGGGTGGCCGGGTCCAGGCTGGACAGGGCGTCCGGCAGCACGCCGGTGAACGGCATCGGCGCGCTGCGCAGCACGTCGGCGCCGGCCGGCTGGATGCGCAGGGCGACGCTGCGGCGGTCCATGCCTTCGCGGCTGGTCGCCACCAGGCCGCGTTCGACCAGGCTCTTGAGCAGGTTGCTGGCGGTCGACTGGTGGATGTCGAGTTCGCGCGCCAGTTCGGTGACGCCGATGCCGGGGCGCCGCTCGATCACCGACAGCGCCCACAGCTGGGCGCCGCCGACGCCGGCTTCACGCTCGACCTGGCGGAAGTGGGTCTTGACCGAATTGAAGACCACGCGGAACTGGCGCAGGACGCGGTTGGCGGGTGGCGCAAGCGCTTCGCCTGCGTCGTCGGACTTGTAATTTGATGAAGATGATGACATGCCGGGATGATATCGGAAAACAGCCGCTCAGGGCACGGCGGCGCCCTCAGAATAAAATGAAACTGCACCTCTAGAAGGCCATTATGCATCTCGACCCGGAACCGACCCGAAACAATCTGCTGGCCGATTGGCGCCTGTGGGCCGGACGCATCGCCGTGGTGGCGCTGGCGGTTGGCGCCGGCTGGATCGTGGTCGGCTTCACCTGGCTGGCCGAGCAGGCCGACGGATATTTCAACCAGTTGCGCCAGGCGGCGAGCTGGGCGCCGCTGCTGTGGACGCCGCTGTGCACCGCGCTGGTGGTGTGGTGCACGCGCCGCTGGGCCCCGGGCGCGGCCGGCTCCGGCATCCCGCAGGTGATGGCGACCCTCGAGCGCCGTGTGGGCGAGGGCGAGCGCGGGCTGTTCGTGTCGCTCAAGCTGTCGCTGGCCAAGATCGTGCTGACCGCCGGCGGCCTGCTCGGCGGGCTGTCGCTCGGACGCGAAGGGCCGTCGGTGCAGATCGCCGCCGGCGTGATGCTGCAGGCACGCCGCCTGATGCCGGGCGGCGGCAAGACCGGTCCGGCGGTCGGCGTGCATGGCCTGCTGGTGGCGGGCGGCGCGGCCGGCATCGCGGCGGCCTTCAACACCCCGCTGGGCGGGGTCATGTTCGCGATCGAGGAACTGGCGCGCGCGCCGGAGCAGCGCTCGAGCGGCCTGATCATCGCGGCCATCGTGCTGGGCGGCCTGGTGGCGGTGTCGGCGCACGGCAACGGCGCTTACTTCGGCGTGATCCACGCGGCCGACATCGGCCTGCAGCTGCTGCTGCCCGGCCTGCTGCTCGCGGTGCTGGCCGGCGGCGCGGGCGGATTGTTCTCGCGCCTGCTGATCGCGTCGCTCTCGGGCGGACCGGAGCGTTTGAACCGTTTGCGCGCGCGCCGTCCGGTGCTGTTCGCGGCCGGCTGCGGCCTGGCGGTGGCGGCGATCGGGCTGGTAACCGGCGGCGCCACCTTCGGCTCCGGCTATGCGTCGACGCGCAACATGGTCGAGGGCACGGCGACGATGCCGGCCGCCTACGCGCTGTTCAAATTCATCGCCACCTGGATCACGACCTGGTCGGGCGTCCCGGCCGGCATCTTCGCACCGTCGCTGGCGATTGGCGCGGCGATCGGCAACGACGTCGCGCTGGCGCTGTACCACGCCCAGGTGCCGGCGCTGATCGCGCTCGGCATGGTCGGCTTCCTGGCCGCCGCGACCCAGGCCCCGCTGACCGCCTTCATCATCGTGATGGAAATGGTCGACGGGCATGCGATGGTGCTCAGCCTGATGGCGTGCGCACTGGTCTCGTTCGGTGTGTCGCGCGCGATCAGCCCGCCGCTGTACCCGACCCTGGCGCGCCTGCAGCTGGCGCGCATCCCGCAATCCAAGGCCGAGCCCGAGCCGCCGCCGCACGACTGAAGCGGCGCCGCTGTCCGCGCGCCTGTATTTATGGGCGCGCAGGTCTGCTACCATGTGGCATGCAACCATGGATCGCGCGCCTCGGCCGCCTGCGTCCGCGGCCACCCGAAATCGCTGCAGCCCTGGCGCTGCTGGGCGGGGTGGGGCTCAGCGTTGCGCTCGCGTTCGGGGTGCGCAACGCCGAGCAGGAGCGCGCCCGTTCCGAGTTCCTGCAACGCGGCGAGACGCGGGTCGCGGCGATCCAGCGCGGCTTCACCGAGGCGCTCGACGCGCTGGCCGCCAACCACGCGCTGTTCCTGGCGTTCAATGGCCAGGAAGTCGGCCGCGACGACTTCGCCCGCTTCGCGCGGCCCTTGCTGCAGAATTACCCCTACCTGCAAGCCGTGGTGTTCCACCGCCTGGTCGAGGACCGGGATCGCGCCGCCTTAGAGCGCGCGCGTGCGCGCTTGGCGCCCGGCTACACGATCCGCGAGCGCCAGGGCGCCCATCTCGTTCGCGCCGCGCGCCGCGCGCGCTACCTGGTGGTCGACTACATCGAACCGCTGCTCGCCAACGCCGACGTGCTCGGCTACGACGCCTTGTCCTACCCGGTCCAGGCGCGCACTTTCCTGCGCTCGCTCGCGAGCGGCCGCCCGGCCTCGACCGTGCTGCTGCCGCTGCTGCAGGACCCGGGGCGCCTGGGCGTGGTGCTGACCATGCCGGTGCTGCGGCGCGGCCTGCCGGCCGGGGACGTCTCGGTGGTGCTCGATGCCGCCAACCTGGCCGAGCGCAACCTGGCCGGCGCCAACCTGGTCGGGCGGCCCGGCATGGCGGTCGAGCTGCTCGGGCCGACGGAGCAGGGCCCGCGCCGCGTGTACCGCATCGACCGCCTGGACGAGCGTAGCACCCCGGCCTGGCACGGCTGGCTGGGCGACCCGGTGTTCAGGGCTACGCGACGCCTGGCCTTTGCCGGCCAGACCTGGGAGCTGCGCATGGCGGGGCGCTCGACCGATCTGGCCGGCGGTGGCGCCGCGCCGCTGATGACGCTGGCGCTGGGCAGCCTGCTGAGCCTGGTGCTGGCGCTGTGGATACGCGCCCGCGTGGTGCGCGGCCAGCGGGTGGAAGCGCTGGTCGGGCGCCGCACCGCCGACCTGAAGGCGGCGCTGCTCGAGCTGCGCCTGTACCGGCGCGCGATCGACGCCAGCGCCAACGCCGTGATCCTGGTCGACGCGCGCCGGCCCGGCTACCCGATCGTGCACGTCAACCCGGCCTTCGAGCGCATGCGCGGTTTCACGGCGGCCGAGGCGGTCGGCAAGCGCCTGATCGAGCTGGGCGAGAAGGAGCCGGACCAGGTCGCGGTGGCCGAGCTGCGCGCCGCGATCCGCGAGCGGCGCGAGGGCCATGCCAGCATGCGCCTGCGCCACCGCGACCGGCGCGACCTGTTCGCCGAGGTCTACATCGCCCCGGTCAAGGACCCCGAGGGCCACACCACCCACTTCGTGATGACCCAGTACGACGTCACCCTGGCCAAGCGCTACGAACTCGAGCTCGAGGCCAAGGCCCGCTTCGACACGCTGACCGGGCTGGCCAACCGCGCGCTGCTGCACGACCGGATCGACAGCGCCATCAATTTCGCCGGCGGGCGCGGCCAGGTGTGGGTGGCGGCTATCGACCTGGACCACTTCAAGTTCGTCAACGACACGCTCGGCCACGGCGCCGGCGACGCGCTGCTGAAAGCCGCGGCGCTGCGCATCAGCGCGGCGGTCGGGCGCAGCGACACCGTCGCGCGCACCGGCGGCGACGAGTTCGTGCTGGTACTGCCCGGGCGCGCCGGCGAGGGCGAGGCGGCCGACACCGTGCGCGCCGTGCTGGAGGCGCTGGCGCATCCGCTCGAGCTGGCCGGGCAGTCGCTGGTGCTGACCGGCAGCGCCGGCCTGGCCGCCTACCCGAACGACGGCGCCGACGCCGCCACCCTGATCCAGCACGCGGAAGTGGCGATGTACCGCGCCAAGGAGCTGGGCCGCAACACGGTGCAGTTCTATACGCCGACCATGAACGAGCGCGCGCGCGACCGGCTGGCGCTGGAAGGGGCCTTGCGCAGCGCGCTGCTGCAGGACGAGTTCGAACTGTACTACCAGCCGCAGGTCGAACTGGGGACCGGCCTGGTGGTCGGGCTGGAAGCGCTGATCCGCTGGCGCCATCCGAGCCTGGGCCTGATCTACCCGGACCGCTTCATCCAGCTGGCCGAGGAAACCGGCCTGATCGTCCCGATCGGCGCCTGGGTGCTGCGCACGGCATGCCGCCAGAACCGCGCCTGGCAGCATGCCGGCTACGGTCCGCTGCGGATCGCCGTGAACCTGTCGGCGCGCCAGTTCGCCGAACCGAACCTGGTGCGCGAGATCGCACGCGTGCTGGAAGACACCGGGCTGGCGGCCGGCTCGCTCGAGATCGAGATCACCGAAAGCCTGGTGATGTCCGACATCGAGGGGGCGATCCGGACGATGATCGAGCTCAAGGACATGGGCGTGCAGCTCTCGATCGACGATTTCGGCACCGGCTACTCGAGCCTGGCCTACCTGCGCCGCTTCCCGGTCGACGTGCTCAAGATCGACCGTTCCTTCGTGCGCGACCTGCCCGCCAGCGAGGACGGGGCGGCGCTGGTCGCGGCGATCATCGAACTGGCGCGCGGGCTGCGCATGCGCGTGATCGCCGAGGGCGTCGAGACCGAGGAGCAGCTCGACTACCTCAAGCGGCGCGGCTGCGACGAAGTGCAGGGGCACGTGTACGCGCGCGCCGCGCCGCAGCGCGAAATCGAGGCGATGCTGCGCAGCGGCCAGCCGGTGCGCCCGCACATGGAGGCGGCGCGCTAGCGTACCGTGCCGGCGCGCGCGCTCGGCTATACTTGCGCCATTGTTAACATCGAGTGTCATAGAACGGGAACCGATTGTGGATGACCATCAGGATCGCAACGAGTGGGATGGACGCGAGCGGCGCTTGCTCGACCGCGCGGGTGCGCGTGCGCGCGCCGAGTATGCGCGCGCAAGGGGCGAGCTGTTGCGCCGCTCCCCGCTGCAGCGCGTGCTGCTGGTGTCCGCCGGGCTGCTCCTGCTGCTCATCGCGCTGTTCTCCATCTATGTCGCGATCCTGTTTCCGCTGACGCCGAAGATCTCGGACGTCAAGCAGGCGCGCGTGGCGCGTCCGACCGTGGTCCTGTCGAGCGACGGGCGCGAGCTGGCCAGCTTCGAGCAGGGGCTGCAGGAAAAGGTGTCGCTGTCACAGGTGTCGCCCAACGTCATCAATGCCCTGATCGCGACCGAGGACCGGCGCTTCTACGAGCACCACGGGGTCGACTTCACGCGCATCGGCGGGGCGGTGCTGGCCAACTTGCACGGCGACGCCCAGGGCGGCTCGACCATCACCCAGCAGCTGGCGCGCAACATGTTCCCCTCCGAGATCGGCAGCGCGCGCAACGTCAACCGCAAGCTCAAGGAACTGATCACCGCCTTCAAGATCGAGAACACCTACAGCAAGCCGGAAATCCTCGAAGCCTACCTGAACACGGTGCCCTTCCTGTACAACACCTACGGCATCGAGATGGCCGCGCGCACCTACTTCGACAAGTCGGCCAGCCAGCTGTCCGAGACCGAAGCGGCGACCCTGGTCGGCATGCTCAAGGGCACCGCCTACTACAACCCGGTCACCAACCCCGCGCGTTCGCTGGCGCGGCGCAACGTGGTGCTCGGCCAGATGCTCAAGGCCGGCGTGTTCAGCGAAGCGCGCTACCGCCAGCTGGCTGGGCGGCGCCTGGGCGTGCATTTCACGCGCCAGCAGGAACGCACCGGCAAGGACGACCACTTCACCGCCTACGTGCGCAAGTGGCTGGTCGATTGGGCCGCCAAGAACGACGTCGACCTGGCCCAGGACGGCCTGGTGGTGCAGACCACGCTCGACTACGACCTGCAGCAGTCGGCGCTGGCCTCGGTGGAGCGGCAGGCCAACGCGCTGCAGGCGATCGCCGACGTCGACTGGGCGCACCCGTGGCCGATCAACGCCAGCCAGACCGACACCTACATGGCGATGCGCGCCGGCGTCACGCCGTTCGAGTACTTCTGGGCCTCGCACCAGGACCTGCTGGAGCAGTTCGTGCGCGAGTCGGGCGAGTACAAGCGGGCAATCGACGGCGGCGAGAAGCCCGCGGCGGCGCTCAAGGCGCTGATGCGCGACCGCGACTTCATGCGCCAGCTGAAGGCGGCAAAGTCGCACCTGGAGGCGGGCTTCGTCGCGATGGACCCGACCAACGGCGAGATCCGCGCCTGGGTCGGCAGCCGCAACTTCCAGCGCGAGCAGTTCGACCACGTGGCCCAGGCCACGCGCCAGCCGGGATCGACCTTCAAGCCGATCGTCTACGCCGCCGCGCTGCAGGCCGGCATCGCGCCGGACCACCCCTACCTCGACGCCGCGCGCACGCTGCGCTTCCCCGACGGCACCGTGTGGCGGCCGACCGACATGAGCGGCACCAGCGGCGGCATGATCCCGATGCGCAACGGCTTGATCTATTCGAAGAACACCATCACCGCCCAGGTGATCCGCGACGTCGGCGTGGCGCCGATCGTCAAGCTGGCGCGCGACATGGGCGTACGCCAGAGCCGCCTGCAGGCGGTGCCGTCGATCGGCCTGGGTTCGAGCCCGGTCACCCTGCTGGAAATGGTCAGCGCCTACACCACCATCGCTTCCGGCGGCGAATACCGCCGCCCGGTGTTCGTGCGCCGCATCAGCGACCGCGAAGGCAAGGTGATCGCCGATTTCGGCTCGCAAAAGCCGGAACGCGCGCTGCCGCAGGAGACCGCCGAGACGCTGCTGGACATGATGCGCGGTGTGATCAACCGCGGCACCGGCACCGCGATCCGCTACCGCTTCGGGATCCAGGGGGACGTGGCCGGCAAGACCGGCACCACCCAGAACAACGCCGACGCCTGGTTCATCATGATGCACCCGAACCTGGTGGCCGGCTCCTGGGTGGGCTTCAACGACAATCGCGTGACGATGCGTTCGAACTACTGGGGCCAGGGCGGCCACAGCGCGATCCTGCTGGTCGGCGACTTCTTCAAGGACGTGCTGGGCAGCGGCAAGATCGACAAGGATGCGGCGTTCCCGGGCTACCACAAGCCGGTGGCCGCGCCGCCGCCGGCGCCCGAGGAGGACATCGAAGAGGGCGGTGACATGCAGGAAGAGGGCGGTGCGCCGGCCGACAGCCCGCAGGGGCCGCCGCCCGGCCAGGGGCACGATCCGGACGCGGCGCCGGCGCCGGACCAGCCGCCGCCGGGGCCGCCGGCGGGCAACGCGCAGCAGCTGCCGAACGACGCCTAGCGAAGGAAATGCGGAAGGGGATTGCGCAAGGGCTGCGCGCCGATGGCGGCCACCGCAGCGGCGCCGCCTTGCGAGGTTGCAGCGCTTACAGGATCGGCGTGCCGCCGGTGACCGGCAGCCGGGCGCCGGAGATGTAGCTGGCTTCGTCCGAGGCCAGCAGCACGTAGGCCGGGGCCAGTTCGACCGGCTGGCCAGGGCGGCCCAGCGGGGTCTGCTTGCCGAATTCCCTGAACTGCTCGGGCGGCATGGTCGACGGGATCAGCGGAGTCCAGATCGGGCCCGGCGCCACCGAGTTCACGCGGATGCCTTTCTCGCCCAGCAGCTGGGCCAGGCCGGCCGTGAAGTTGGCGATCGCACCCTTGGTGGCGGCATACGCCAGCAGCGTCGGCTTGGGGTTGTCCGAGTTGATCGAGGTGGTGTTGATGATCGAGCCGCCGGCCTTCATGTGCGGGATCGCCGCCTTGCAGATGCGGAACATGGCGCCGATGTTGACGTCGAAGGTGTGGTCCCATTCCTCGTCCGGGATGTCCTCGATCGATTCGTGGGTCATCTGGAACGCCGCGTTATTGACCAGCACGTCGATCTTGCCGAAGGCCTGCATGGCCTGGTCGACGATGGCGCGGCACTGGGCCGGCTCGGCGATGTCGCCCGGGACCAGCACCGCCTTGCGGCCGGCTTCCTCGACCAGGCGCGCGGTTTCCTTGGCGTCGTCGTGTTCGTTCAGGTAGGCGATCAGGACATCGGCGCCTTCGCGCGCGAACGCGATCGCGACCGCGCGCCCGATGCCGCTGTCGGCGCCGGTGATGATCGTGGCCTTGCCGTTCAGGCGGCCGTGGCCGACGTAGCTGGTTTCGCCGTGGTCGGGTTTCGGCGTCATTTCCGATTCGAGGCCCGGCGGCGCGATCGGTTGCTGTTGCTGTTGCTGGTTCAGTTGCGCGTCTTTGTCGAGCATGTTCACCTCCATTGAAGTCCGCGCAGGGCGCGGCGTTGTGGTTCGGTTCGTAGTCTGTTGCGTGGTCCGATTCTAGGCGGGCCTTGGGCGCGGCGGCGCGCGCGTGCCGCCCCGCATCATTGTCAGCGCACGGGGCGGGTCTGCGGCTGGGCTTCTCCGCTGTTGTCGCGATCGCCGTGGCGCGGGTCGTTGACCGCGTTCGGGCCCGCGCCCGACCCCGCGGCGCCCGGATCGCGCACCAGGAATTCCTGCGCCCGCGGCGAGCTCGAGACACCCAGTTCGCGCAGCAGCGCCATGGTTTCCAGCAGCACCGCCTGCTGGGTCGACAGGAACAGGCTGTAGTTCGGATCGGTCAGGTTGTAGACGATGTCGTACTCGAGGTAGCTCTGGTCCATGGTGGTCAGGTTGACGTGGTCCAGCTTGACCTTGTCCTTGGCCGTGATGATGGCCGCCACGCGCTCGGGAATCTGCGTGGCCAGCTCGGGCGCGGTGGTCGGGTTGACGCGAAGCGTGTACTGGACCCTGCGCGTGCTCTGGCGCTTGAAGTTGTGCACGACCTTCTTGAGCAGTTCGGCGTTGGCGATCACGATCTGTTCGCCCGAGAGCGCGCGCACGCGCGTGGTCTTCAGGCCGACGTGCTCGATGGTGCCGGAAAATTCCGGTACCGAGATCGCATCGCCGACCTCGAACGGCTTGTCGGTCGCGATCGAGAGCGAGGCAAACAAGTCGCCCAGGATGTTCTGCACGGCCAGGGCCACCGCCACGCCGCCGATGCCCAGGCTGGCCACGAAAGTCGAGACGTTGATGCCCAGGTTGGACAGCATCGACAGCAGGAAGATGGTCCAGACGCTCCATTGCAGCGCCCAGATCACCAGCGTGTGCGCCACCGTGACCTGGTTGTCTTCCAGGCCTTTGCCATGGACCTGGAAGTAGCGCCGCGCCGTGACCGCGATCGCGCGGTGCAGGTAGATGGCGATCTGCACGCCGAGCGTGATGAACCAGAGGTGGCCGATGCGATCGTGCCACGGCGCCGGCAGGTCGAGCAGCGAGACGCCGATCAGGATGGAGGTGGCGAGTATCGCCAGGTTGCTGGTGCGCGCCAGCGTGTGGCGCAGCACCTCGACGATCGGTTTGTGGGCGCGCGCGTCGTCGAGTTTGTTCAGGCGGCGCCGGAACAGGGCCACGGCGCCATGCAAGGCGAGGAAGGCGATGACCGCCGCGCCGAGGGCGACAGCCGCATTGATCCAGGTGATGTCGAGGTTCGAGAAATAGCCGCGGATAGTCATTGGGCTCCTTTCGGGTAAGCTTGGGCCGGGCCTGGGGCGCGTCGGCGGGAACGGATGGGGCGGGACTGCCTGCGCGTGCCAGGCAGGAGGGCCTCGGGCGAGGCGCAGGTCGTTGCGGCGCTGTACCGCAGCGTGGCAGCGGCAGCGTGCCGCCCTGTCACCGGACGCGCGGTCAGGAACAGGGCGGGCGGGGAACGGCGATCAGTGCTTCGTCACGCCCAGGTGCTGGCGTACCGCGTTGGCGCTGTTGCCGGCCGCGTGCACGGCCTGCTCCAGCTCTTCCTTGGTGACGCCGAGTTCCTTCGTCCAATACTGGACTTCCCACTTTTCGCTGAGGCTGATGCGCGAGCGGTCCTGAGGGCCGCGGTTGTGCAGATCGTCTGACATGGTGATCTCCTTTTCAATGTTTCGAGGCCAGTCTCGCACCGGGTCAAATGCCGTTCTGTTCGTTCACGAACGTATACATCGCTTTGATACCGCAGTGCTTCCCATGGAATGGGCCGATCTTCGCTTGCGTCGATAGTCTTCGGAGTACTATCAGCTCTATACATCTTTTGCAACTAACCGATATGAAAACAACCACAACACAAAACCCGCCACCAGCCCAAGGGCCGGCGCCGGACCGGCGTACAAGGCTGGGGATGCCGCCCGCCGCCTTTTCGGGTACGCTAGCATCACCAACAATAAGACAAGGAGCGCACACCATGACCCAACCCTACGACACCGCCCAACCCGAGCGCACCGCCGTCGACGCGCTGCCGGGAGTGGTCGCCCTCGACTTCGGCACCAACTGGTGCGGCTACTGCAACGCCGCCCAGGGCATCATCGAGAGCGCACTCGCGCCGTACCCGAACGTACGCCATGTCAAGGTCGAGGATGGTCCGGGCCGTCCTCTCGGACGCTCGTTCCGCGTCAAGCTGTGGCCGACCGTGGTGGTGCTCAAGGACGGGCAGGAGATCGCCCGCGTGGTGCGCCCGGGCGACACGTCCGAGCTGGACCAGGCGCTGCAGGGGGCTGGCGCCGCATGAGTTCGCTCGACACCCAGATCCCGCAAGCGCTGAACCGCCCGTCCACGGTGCTGTTCGCGAGCCTGATCGGCACCACCATCGAATTCTTCGACTTCTATATCTACGCCACCGCCGCGGTGCTGGTGTTCCCCAAGCTGTTCTTCCCGGCCGGGGACCCGGCAGCCAGCACGCTGCAGTCGCTGGCGACCTTCGCCATCGCGTTCTTCGCGCGGCCGGTCGGTTCGGCCGTGTTCGGCCACTTCGGCGACCGTGTCGGACGCAAGGCCACGCTGGTGGCCGCCTTGCTCACCATGGGCGTGTCGACGGTGGTGATCGGCATGCTGCCGACCTACGCCTCGATCGGCACCGCGGCGCCGCTGCTGCTGGCGCTGTGCCGCTTCGGCCAGGGCCTGGGCCTGGGCGGCGAGTGGGGCGGGGCGGTGCTGCTCGCCACCGAAAACGCGCCGCCGGGCAAGCGGGCCTGGTACGGGATGTTCCCGCAGCTGGGCGCGCCGCTCGGCTTCTTCCTGTCCGGCTCGACCTTCCTGGTGCTGTCGCAGGCGATGAGCGACGCCGACTTCTTCCGCTACGGCTGGCGCATTCCTTTCCTGGCCAGCGCGCTGCTGGTCGCGGTCGGCCTGTACGTGCGTCTGAAAATCACCGAGACGCCGGCGTTCCAGGCGGTGCTGGACCGCAACGAGCGGGTCAAGCTGCCGGTGGCCGCGGTCCTGCGCTCCCATCCGCGCGCACTGGTGCTCGGCACGCTGGGCGCGACCGCGACCTTCGTGATCTTCTACCTGATGACGGTGTTCGCGCTGTCCTGGGGCACGACCGCGCTGCATTACTCGCGCCAGACCTTCCTGCTGCTGCAGCTGCTGGCGATCGTGTTCTTTGGCCTGACGATCCCTCTGGCGGCGATCCTGGGCGACCGGCGCGGCGCGCGTTTCGCGATGATCGCGGTATCGGCGGCGATGATCGTGTTCGGCTTCCTGTTCGGACCGATGTTCGGCTCGGGCAGCCTCGCCATGGTGACGCTGTTCCTGGTCCTGGGCCAATGCCTGATCGGCATGACGTACGGACCGCTGGGCACGCTGCTGTCCGAGATGTTCCCGGCCGAGGTGCGCTACACCGGCGCTTCGCTGACCTTCAACCTGGCCGGCATCCTCGGCGCGTCGTTGGCGCCGTACGCGGCGACCTGGCTGGCGACCCACCACGGGCTGCAGTACGTCGGCTACTATCTGGGTGCAGCTGCGCTCGTCAGCCTGGTGGCGCTGTTGTTCACGCGCGTGCCGGCGCCTGCGCCGCGCGCCGCGCTTCGCTAGGAGGGCGGCATATGGCGCAGGGTGATTCGCAAGCTGTGCAAGAGGGTGGGGCACTGACCGGCGGCTGCGCCTGCGGCGCCGTGCGCTACGAGGCGCACGGCGAGCCGTTTCACCGTACGCTGTGCCATTGCAAGGACTGCAGGCGCGCCACCGGGGCGCCCGCGGTGGCCTGGTTCAGCGTCCATGCGGACGCGCTGCGCTGGGTGCGCGGGCGGCCGCGCTGGCGCCGCTCCAGCCTGCCTGTCGAGCGCGCGTTCTGCCGCGACTGCGGCACGCAACTGGTGTATCGCCACGCCGGTTTTCCCGGCGAAGTCGACATCACCACCTGCAGCCTGGACGACCCGGAGCAGGCCGCGCCGCTCGACCATACCCAGGCCGCGTCGCGCCTGCGCTGGCTGCATCTGGCGGACGACTGGCCGGCCTATCCGGGTGCGCGCGTCAACTAAAAACCACACTCGCGCAGTCGTGCGCGGTCGCAAGTTTCAAATCGTTATCATGGGCACCCCTAAACGTTTCGGAGTGGTCCATGTCACAATCTTTGCTGCGCCTCGCTGCCGGTTCCCTGTTGATGTCTGTCGCCCTGTGCGCTTCCGCCGGCGTCAGCAAGAACGGGTCGTCCTACCAGGACTTCACCCTGTCGGGCGTGCTACAGGAGATCCCGGGACCGATGGCGCGCTGCCCGTCCAACTTCGGCGGCACCATCGCAGGCTTCGGCGACAGCAATTTGTTCGGTAAAGTGGGCTTCCTGTCGAGCGACTGCATCACCCCGAACGGCAGCGGCTATACCTTCAGCCAGGGCCACTTCATCATCACCACGCTGACCGGCGAGCTGGTGTTCGCGGACTACAGCGGCCAGTTCGTCCCGACCGGCGTCGGCGCCAATTTCGTGTTCAGCAACGCCACTTTCCAGGTCACCGGCGGCACCGGCCGTTACGCCAAGGCGAGCGGCGGCGGCGACCTGACCGGCGGCGAGGACATGGGCACCGGCCAGGGCACGATCAAGCTGAGCGGCCGCGTGCTGCTGAAGTAAAAATCACCCGAAGTAGCAGGCGCCGCAGGCGATCCGCTGCGGCTGCCGCACCGGCGCTCAGAAGGAATAGACCAGGGTCAGCGAGGTCTGGGTGTCGGTGTTTTTCTTGTCGACCGGGACATTGGTGTCGTTGCGCGCGCTGAAGGCCGCCTTCATCTGCATCGTCCCGTTGATCTTGGTGCTCAGCGAGGTCTCGGCGACCGTGTGCATGTTCGACGTGCCGCGTTCGACGTTGACGGTCTGGGCGAACTGGGCCGAAGGGCTGACACGCCAGCGCAGCTGGGCCGCACCGTGCACCGTCATGCCCGATTCCTCGCCGCCGGCCGCGTTCTCGCCGTGGAAGTAACCAGGACCGACTTCGACGTCGAGCGTCTTGTCCTCGCGCTTGAGCAGCTGGGTGCCGTAGCCGATCGCCAGCGTCGAGTAGCGCGTGTAGGCGCCGAACTTGTCGGCCACGTGCGAGCCGAGCAGGAAAGCGCGCTTGCCATCCTCGAGCAGCTTGTAGGCCGCCTTGGCCGACACCGAGTAGCGCTCCGCCGAACGGGTATTGGTATGGCTGCCGTCGGCGTTGATGACGTCGTCCTGCTTGAAATAGCCGCTGAAGATGTACTCGTTGCTCCAGTCGAGCAGTTCCTGGCGCGCGTCGATCTTGCCCGTTACCGAGGTGCCGGTGGTGTTGCCGGTGGTCGAGATCGCGCCCAATTCGGCCGAGGTGTACCAGCTGCTGCCTTCGGGCACGGCGACCTTCGGGGCTTGCGTGAAGTAAGAGGATTGCGGCGCGTTGTCGAGGACGTCCTCGGCGTCGCCCGCATGGGCCGCGCGGGCGACGCCGGCAGCGGCGAGCGCCGCGCAAAACATCAGAGATTTCATAGGCATCTGTACGGCTGCCGTCTGTCGCATGATGGCGAGGGACAGCCTGTCGTTCATGGATGATCCGCCTGCCATCGACGACCCGACTGGCGATCCGATCCGGCGGAGGCGCCATTGTAGCCCAAACTCCGTTGGCGCAGCCTTCCCTCACGTAAATTTACGAATTCGGGGCAAGTTGTCTAGATAATGTAATTGTTAATTCCCAATTCATTACGTTTGCAATGGTGGGGGAGGCATGACTAGAATGCGCCCTTTGCCGGACATACCGGCATGAATGTATGAGAGGATTAGTTTGATCCGGTTAGTCATCGCCGACGATCACGAATTGATCCGTGAAGGCATCAAGAAAATCGTCAGGCCCAACGCCGACCTAAAAATCGTCGGCGAAGCAGCAGACCTCAACCAGGCCCTGGCCTTGATCGCGCAAGTGCGCCCGGATGTGGCGGTGCTCGACATCAGCCTGCCGGACGCCGATGGCCTCGATGGCCTGGCCGCATTGCGCTACCATTTCCCGGCGCTGCGCGTCGTCATGCTCAGCATGCACCCGGAGCAGCGCTACGCGGCGGCGTCGCTGCGCGCCGGCGCCTTTGGCTACGTGCCCAAAGGCGTGGCCGCATCCGAACTGGTCGACGCGATACGCACCGCGGCGCGCGGCGAAACCTGGCTCAGTCCGCGCACCAGCGCCATCCTCGCCCACGGCGCGGCCGGCAACGTGCGCCACCTGGCCCATCACAGCCTGACACCGCGCGAACAGGAAATCGTCGCGCTGATCGGCGCCGGCTTGCAGATCAAGCAGGTTGCGGCCGAGCTCGGGATCAGCGTCAGCTCGGTCAACACTTACCGCAGCCGCATCTTCCGCAAGATGGGGCTTGCTTCGAACGCGGCGCTGATCCGTTACGCGGTTCAGCACGGGTTGGCGCGCTGACATGCCACGATGTTGACTTTTGCCAACAATGTAAATTTCTTAGCGTCATTAAATCTATGACGTTTTTGTGAGACCGGGTCAATATCGGGGCAGTGAAAACCGCATGGTTGCTCGATACATTCGTCAAATCTGTATGGGCGTGCCCCGTTCCGGGTCATGATTTCGTTAAGTCGGCGGGCGCGGCAGTAGCGTGCGTACATACAAATGCGCCACAATCCGGTATCGGCGCAATGCTGTCAAAGTGCTCATCCTGGCTATGATGGAAGCATGAAATCGGCCGGCGAGCGCGCTGCAACGGCCGTAACGCATCCATGGAGCCAGCGCGAGGGCGCGGCCTTGCCGGCCGCACCGACGCCTCATGACAATGACAACGAATCGTGACAGAACAGTTGTGCCGGGCATGCTTGACATTCTCGTGGTCGAGGACAGTCCCACCCAGGCCCAGCACTTGGTGCGGCTGCTCGCGGGCGAGCCGCTCTGGCGCACCCGCGTCGCCCCGGACGGCTTGCGTGCGCTGGACGCGGTGCGCGTGCGCCGTCCCGACCTGGTGATCAGCGACGTGGCGATGCCGGGCATGGACGGCTACACACTGTGCCGCACGCTGAAGGCGGAACCCGGCGCCGCCGCCTTGCCGGTGATGCTGCTCACCACCTTGAGCACGCTGGAAGACATCGTGCGCGCGCTCGAGGCGGGCGCCGACGGCTTCCTGTCCAAGCCCTACGATCCGCAGCAATTGCGCGAGCGCGTACGGCGCATGCTCGACGAACGTGCGCGCGGGGTGCCGGCAGGCGCGCTCGAATTCATGCCGGCCCAGCGGCGCCAGGTTCTCGACCTGCTGGTCTCGACCCATGACGCGGTGGTGCGCGCGAATGCCGAGCTGGCTGCTCAGCAGGACGGCCTGCGGCGCATGGTCGGTACGCTCGATCTGCTGGGCCGGGTGGCCGGCGCGCTGAACGTGGCCGCCAGCGAAGCCGCGGTGGCGCAAGCCGTGGTCGCCCACCTGCTGGAACTGCCGGCGCTGCGCGGCGCCGCCCTGTCCGGCGCCCGGCCCGACGGTGCGCTGCGGCTGGTGGCGGGCCAGGGCCTGGCGCCCGGGCCAGGCTGCCCGGATTGCACCCACTGCGGCGCGAACGGCAACCTGTGTCTGCCGCTGCAGGCCGGCGGACGGCGGGTCGGCATGCTGCACGTGGCGCCGGCCGGCACGGCGGCGCTGGCGCCCGAGCATAGCCGCCTGCTCGACGGCATCGCGGCCCAGGTCGCGGCCGCGCTCGCGCGCGTGGGCATGACGGCGCGCCTCGAAGCCTTGGTCGTCGAGCGCACCGAGGCGCTGCGCTCGGAGAAAAACCGGCTGTCGGCCGTGGTCGACACCGCCGGGGCGCTGGTACTGCTGGCCGATCCGGACGGCCGCATCGTGATGTTCAACAGGGCCTGCGAAGAGTCGCTCGGCTGGCCTGCCTGCGAGGCGATCGGCCGGCCAGCCTGGGAGGTGCTGCTGGGCGGCGCTGCCGAAGCTGACGAGGAGGGCGACGAAGGCCATGCCGTGCGCGCCGTGTTCGACGCCCTGCGCGCCGGCCGCGTGCCGCCCCAGCTGCATGGCCAATGGCGCACGCGCGATGGCCGCTTGCGCACGATCATGTGGACCAACACGGCCCTGACGCACGCCGACGGCAGCGTCGAATACCTGCTGGGCACCGGCATCGACGTCACCGAATTGCGCGGCGCCGAGGAGCGGGTGCGCTACATGAGCCAGTTCGACGCGCTCACCGGCCTGCCGAACCGCCTGCTGCTGCGCGACCGCGTGCGCCAGATGGAAAGCCAGGTTCAGGCCCGGATCGAGGCGCCGGCGCGGCCGGATGGCGTGGTGCTCGGCTTCATGCTGCTGCGCTTCGGCCGCATGCCCCTGATCCGCGAGGCGCTCGGACCGCTGGCCGAGCAGTCGGTGCTGCAGCAGGCCGCCCAGCGCCTGCGCGAGCAGGGCGGCAGCGATGCGGTCGGGCGCTTTTCCGAAGACGCGTTCGCGCTGGCGGCGCTGCGCCGCGACGGCGACGAGCTCGGCCAGCTGGCGCGGCGCATGCTGGCCGCCCTGGGCGCGCCTTACCTGTACGACGGCGAGGAGCTGCACCTCGATCCCAGCATCGGCATCGCGATCTACCCCAACGACGGCCCCGACTTCGAAAGCCTGGTGCGCGGCGCCGAGGCAGCCCTGCGCCTGACGTTCGAGAGCGTCGACCAGCGCTACGCCTTTTACCGGCCCGAACTGAACCGCGACGCAAACGATCGCTTCCGCCTGGAGACGGCGCTGCGGCGCGCGATCGAACGCGGCGAACTGGTCCTGTATTACCAGCCGCAGGTCGACCTGAACAGCGGACGCATCGTCGGCGCCGAAGCGCTGGTGCGCTGGCAACACCCGGAGCGCGGCCTGATCGCGCCGGGGACCTTCATCGCGCTGGCCGAGGAATCCGGCCTGATCATGCCGCTCGGCGAATGGGTGCTGGCGCGCGCCTGCGCCCAGCTGCGCGACTGGCAGGAAGCCGGCTTGCCGCTGGTGCCGATCTCGGTGAACCTGTCGGCGCTCCAGTTCTCGGAGCAGATCGTGGGGGCGCTGCGGCGTATCCTGGACGAGTGCGGGATCGACCCGGGCCTGATCGAGCTGGAGCTGACCGAGACCGCGTCGATGGCCGACGCCGGCCGTAGCTGCGAGCTGCTGGCGCAACTGAAGGCGATGGGCGTGCACCTGGCGATCGACGACTTCGGAACCGGCTATTCGAACCTGAACTACCTGAAGCGCTTCCCGGTCGACAAGCTCAAGCTCGACCAGTCGTTCGTGCGCGACATCCTCAACGACGGCGACGACCTGGCGATCTCGCGCGCGGTGGTGGCGATGGCGCACGGGCTGCGCCTGACGGTGGTGGCCGAAGGCGTCGAATGCGCCGGGCAGCTCGAACTGCTCGCCAGCCTGGGCTGCGACCTGGTGCAGGGCTATCTGTTCAGTCCACCCGTGCCGGCCGAGGCGTTCGCGCGGCTGCTGGTGGACGGGCCTTTGGGCCAGCGCGGCCCGAGGACGGCCTCTTGAAGCCGGCCGCCGCTCAGCTGCCGACGTAGATGAACTTGAACGTGAACAGCGCCGCGATCACCCAGATCACCGGCTTGACCTCGCGCGCGCGCCCGGTGGTGAGCTTGAGCGCCGCGTAGGTGATGAAACCGAAGGCGATGCCCTCGGCGATCGAGTAGGTGAACGGGATCACCAGCGCGGTGATCGCGGCCGGAACCGCCTCGGTGGTGTCGTCCCATTCGATCTCGCCGAGGTCGCGCAGCATCAGGCAGGCGACGAACAGCAGCGCCGGCGCGGTGGCGTAGGGCGGCACCACGCCGGCCAGCGGCGCGATGAACAGGCAGGCCAGGAACAGCACGGCCACCGTCAGTGCGGTCAAACCGGTGCGCCCGCCGGCCTGCACCCCGGCTGCGCTCTCGACGTAGGCGGTGGTGCTCGAGGTGCCGAGCAGGCTGCCGGCGACGATCGCGCCGCTGTCGGCCAGCAAGGCGCGGTTCAAGCGGTCCATTTTCCCTTCGACCAGCAGGCCGGCGCGCCCGGCCACGCCCATCAGCGTCCCGGTGGCGTCGAACAGCTCGACCAGGAAGAACACCAGCACCACGTTGAGGATCCCGACCGCCAGCGCGCTCTTGACGTCCAGCTGCATGAAGGTCGGGGCCAGCGAGGGCGGGCTCGAGACCAGGCCGTGGAACTGGTTCCCGCCGAAGAAGAAGCCGAGCACCGTGACGGCCACGATGCCGATCAGGATCGCGCCGCGCACGCGCAGGCGGTCGAGCGTCACGATCAGCAGGAAGCCGACGATGGCCAGGATCGCGCCCGGCTGGTGCAGGTCCCCGGCCTTGACCAGGGTCGGCTCGCTGGCGACCACGATGCCGGCGTTCTTCAGCGCGATCAGGGCCAGGAACATCCCCAGGCCGACCGTGATGGCCACCCGCAGCGAGCGCGGGATGCCGTCGACGATCATCGCGCGCAGGCCGAACAGCGAGGCCAGGATGAACAGGCAGCCCGACACGAACACCGCCCCCAGCGCCGCCTGCCACGGCAGCTTCATCCCCAGCACGACGGCGTAGGCGAAGTAAGCGTTCAGCCCCATGCCCGGCGCCATCGCGATCGGATAGTTGGCGTACAGCCCCATGACCGCGCTGCCCAGCGCGGCCACCAGGCAGGTGGCGACGAACACGGCTTCCTTCGGCATGCCGGCGTCGCCCAGGATCTGCGGATTCACGAAGATGATGTAAGCCATGGTCAGGAAGGTCGTCAGCCCGGCCAGCATTTCGGTGCGGACGTCGGTCCCGCTTTCGCGTAATTGAAACAGCTCGTCAAACATCGGGACTCCGTGAACGTCATGGTCGATGCCTGAAGAATAACACCGCGCGCCCCATGCGGCATCCGGCGCCGGGACCGCGCCCATAGGAAGGGCGCCAGTGCCGGCGGCGGTCCTACCGGTCTTCCAGGCACGGACACGGTCCCGTTTGGCGTGGCCCGCTTCGCTTTTCTTTTGGCCAGGATGCGCGCGCTTATGGCCGAGTTGCGTTTGCGTGATATCTAGCAACAGCCCAGCGTGACAAGCGGAAAAACTCCTTGCAGAACTAATATATTAGGCATACCATCCTGATATATCAGGCTAACCGCTGGGCTTGGCCGGCCACACACAAGGAGCAAAACGAGCATGACCGCCTTCATGGACCAGGATTTCCTTCTCACCACCGACGTCGCCAAGAAGCTGTACCACGAGGTGGCGGCCGAGCTGCCCGTGATCGATTACCACTCGCACCTGCAGCAGGGCGAAATCGCCGGGCGCAAGAAGTTCCGCAACATCGCCGAGCTGTGGCTGGGCGGCGACCACTACAAATGGCGCCTGATGCGCACCGCCGGCGTGCCGGAAGAGTTCTGCACCGGCGAGCGCTCGGACCGCGAGAAGTTCGACGCGTTCTGCCGCGTGCTGCCGCTGGCGATCGGCAATCCGATCTACCACTGGAGCCACCTGGAGCTGCGCCGCCTGTTCGGCATCGACCTGATCATCAACGAAAAGAACGCCGACGCGATCTGGGAGCAGGCCAACGCCAAGCTGGCCGCGATGGACACCTGGACCTTCCTGGAGCAGGCGAAGGTCGAAATCGCCTGCACCACCGACGACCCGGCCGACGACCTGCTGCAGCACGCGGAGATCGCCAAGTCGGAACTGAAGACGCGCGTGCTGCCGGCCTACCGCCCGGACAAGGCGATGCGCATCAATAACCCGGGCTTCGTCGAGTACGTGGCGCGCCTGGCCGACGTCTCGGGCGTGAAGATCGACTCGTTCGCTGCGCTCATGAGCGCCCTGGCCAACCGCGTCGGCTACTTCCACGAGCGCGGCGGCCGCATCTCCGACCACGCGATCGACATCACGCTGCCGACCGTGGCGGCGAGCGCCGAGCAGCTGGAAGCCTTCTTCGCCAAGCGCATGGCCGGCGAGCTGCTCTCCGATCTCGAGCAGGCCCAGTACCTGCGCGGCCTGCTGGAATCGGTCGGCAAGGTGTATGCCCGTTACGACTGGACCATGTGCTTCCACATCGGCGCGATGCGCAACAACAACCAGCGCATGCTCGAGACCCTGGGCCCGGACACCGGCTACGATTCGATCTCCGACATGACGACCTCGAACGGCCTGGTGGCCCTGCTGTCGGCGCTGGATGCCGACGACCAGCTGCCCAAGACGATGCTGTTCAACCTGAACCCGGCCATGAACGAAGTGCTGTCGACCATGATCGGCAACTTCCAGGACGGCAGCGTCGCCGGCAAGGTGCAGTTCGGTCCGGCCTGGTGGTTCAACGACCACAAGCTCGGCAACCTGAGCCAGATCCTGGCCTTCGCCAACCATTCGGTGCTGGGCGTGTTCGTCGGCATGGTGACCGATTCGCGCAGCTTCGCGTCCTACCCGCGCCACGACTACTTCCGCCGCCTGGTGTGCCGCCAGCTCGGCGAATGGGTCGAGGGCGGCGAGTACCCGAACGACTTCGAGGCCCTGGCCACGGTCGTGCGCGGCATCTGCTACGACAACGCCAAGAACTACTTCAAGCTCTGATCATGCAACGCGTAATCTGCATCCATCCGGACGACAGCATGCTGGTCGCCCTGGCCGACCTGAACCCGGGCGACGTCGTCACCTGGAACGACGAGAACATCCTGGTCTCCACACCTGTCAAGACCAAGCACAAGCTGGCCCGCCGCGCCTTCGCCGAGGGCGAAGTGATGAGCATGTACGGCGTCCCGGTCGGCAAGGCCACGCGCCCGATCCGGAAGGGCGAAGCGGTCACCACCGAGAACCTGGCGCACCATGCGGCCGAGGTCGAGATCGGCGAATCGGCACCGTACACCTGGACCCCGCCGGCGGTGGCAGACCTGCAGGGCGCCACTTTCGAGGGCGTGGTGCGCGCCGACGGCCGCGTCGGCACCGCCAACTACTGGCTGATTTTCCCGCTGGTGTTCTGCGAGAACCGCAACGTCGAGCATCTGCGCAACGCGCTCGAGCGTCCGCTCGGCTACGCCAGCGACGACCTGGCGTCGCTGACCTTCCAGCTGCTGGGCGAGGACATGGAGGCGCCCAAACCGGTGGTGCGTCCGTTCCCGAACCTGGACGGCGTCCGCGTGATCACCCACAACGGCGGCTGCGGCGGCACCCGCGCCGATGCGCGCTCGCTGTGCAAGGTGCTGTCGGCCTATGCCGACCACCCGAACGTGGCAGGCATCACCGTGTTCTCGCTGGGCTGCCAGAACGCCCAGATCGGCATGTTCAAGGACGCGCTGGCCAAGCAGAACCCGAACTTCGACAAACCCGTGCTGATCTATGAACAGCAGCAGTGGGACAGCGAAGACAAGATGATGAAGGCGGTCCTGCAGGACACGCTGGCGCACCTGAAGGACGCCAACAAGGTGCAACGCCGGCCGGTGCCGCTGTCGCACCTGAAGATCGGGGTGAAGTGCGGCGGTTCGGACGGATTCTCGGGCATCTCGGCCAACCCGGCCATGGGCTACGTCTCGGACATGGTCGTGGCCCTGGGCGGCTCGTCGATCCTGGCCGAGTTCCCGGAACTGTGCGGCGTCGAGGCCAACCTGATCGAGCGCTGCGTCGAGGACGACGACAAGCGCCGCTTCCTGGGCATGATGCGCGACTTCGAGCAGCGCGCGCTGGCGGTCGGCACCCACTTCGCCGACAACCCGAGCCCGGGCAACATCCGCGACGGCCTGATCACGGACGCGATGAAGTCGGCCGGTGCCGCCAAGAAGGGCGGCACCTCGCCGATCGTCTCAGTGCTGGACTACGGCGAGCAGACCGACAAGCCCGGCCTGGCACTGCTGTGCACCCCGGGCGGCGACGTCGAGTCGGTCACCGGCATCGTCGCCTCGGGCGCGAACGTGGTGCTGTTCTCGACCGGCCTGGGCACGCCGACCGGCAACCCGATCGTGCCGGTGCTGAAGATCTCGTCGAACAGCCGCGTCGCGGCCAAGCTGGCCGACATGATCGACTACGACTGCGGCCCGATCGTCGAAGGCAAGCCGCTGCCGGAAGTCGCGCGCGGCCTGCTCGACATGGTCGTCGCCACCGCCGGCGGCAAGTACAAATGCAAGGCCGACCGCCTGCAGCAGTACGACTTCATTTTCTGGAAGCGCGACATTTCGCTGTGATGAGCACCGTGACCGACATGCATGCACTGAAACGAAGCAGCCCGTTCGCGCTGCCGATCAAGATCCTCCAGTTCGGCCAGGGCAACTTCATGCGCGGCTTCTTCGACTGGCAGGTCGACCTGCTCAACGAGCGCACCGGCCTGGATGCCGGCGTGGTCATCGTGCGCCCGCGCGGCGGCGGCAAGGCCGCGCTGCTGGACGAGCAGGACGGCCTGTTCACCGTGCTGGTGCGCGGCCTGGACCAAGCCGGGCATGCGGTCAAGGACTACCGCACCGTCGAATGCGTACAGCGCGAGCTCGATCCGAACACGATGTATGCCGACTACCTCGCGCTGGCGGTGGCTCCGGACCTGCGTTTCGTGGTCTCGAACACCACGGAAGCCGGCATCGCGACGAATGACACCGACCGCTTCGAGGATGCGCCGCCGAGCAGCTTCCCGGCCAAGCTGACCCGGTTCCTGTTCCAGCGCTATCGCGCCTTCGAGGGCGCGCGCGACAAGGGGCTGGTGCTGCTGCCGTGCGAGCTGATCGACCAGAACGGCCCGGCGCTCAAGGGCGCGGTGCTGCACTTCGCCTCGCTGTGGCGGCTCGACGCCGGCTTCGCGCGCTGGATCGACGAGGCCAATACCTTCTGCTCGACGCTGGTCGACCGCATCGTCACCGGCTATCCGGCCGGCGACGAAGCCGAGATCCGGGCCGACCTGGGCTACCTCGACCCCTTCCTGGTCGCGGCCGAGTACTACCATCTGTTCGTGATCCAGGGCCCGGCCTGGGTCGGCGACGAACTGAAACTGGCGGGCAGCGGCCTGAACGTCGAGCTGGTCGACGACATCACCCCGTACAAGAAGCGCAAGGTCGGCATCCTCAACGGCGGCCACACCACGCTGGTGCCGGTCGCACTGCTGGCCGGCCTGGAAGCGGTGCGCGAGTCGGTCGAGGATGTGCAGGTGGGCGGTTTCCTGCGCAGCGCGATCGACGACGAGATCATCCCCGCGCTCGACATGGACCGCGGCGAGCTGGAAGCCTTCGCGGCCGACGTGCTGCGGCGCTTTCGCAACCCGGCGATCCACCACAAGCTGGCCTCGATCGCGCTCAACAGCTGGAGCAAGTTCGCCGCGCGCGTGCTGCCGCAACTGTTGCGCTACACCGAACGCCACGGCGGCGAGCTGCCGCGGCGCCTGGTCCTGGCCCTGGCCGCGACCATGGCCCTGTACCGCGGCGACGTCATCCCGCTGGCCGACGATCCGGCCACGCTGGCCTGGTTCCGGCAGGGCTGGGCCAGGGTCGACGCCGGCGCCTGGACCCTGGCCGAGCTGGTGTCCGGCTGGCTCGGCCACACGGCGCTGTGGGGCAGGGACCTGAACGCGGTCGCCGGCCTGGCCGATGCCGTCGGCGCCGACCTGGAGCGGATCCGCACGCAGGGGATGCGCGCGGCGCTCGGCTAGATACGCAACGCAACATCGATAGAGGCCGGCGGCGCATCCGCGCCCAACGGCCCGGACGGGCGCGCGCAGGCGTGTCCGCGCAAGCAACCTTGGAGGCTGAATTATGAACGGCAAAATGAAAGGCATGCGCTGGTGGATGGTCGGGCTGGTGACGCTCGGCCTGATCGTCAACTACCTGGCGCGCAACACCCTGTCGGTCGCCGCGCCGACCATGATGGCCGACCTGAACATGTCCACCAAGGAGTACTCGTACGTGGTGGTGGCGTGGCAGGTCTGCTACGCCCTGATGCAGCCGGTGGCCGGCTTCGTGCTGGATGCGATCGGCACCAAGATGGGCTCCGCCGTGTTTGCGCTGGCCTGGTCGCTGGCCTGCGCCTGCGCCGCCTTCGCGAAGGGCTGGCAGAGCATGGCGTTCTTCCGCGGCATGCTGGGCCTGACCGAGGCGGCCGGTATCCCGGCCGGCATCAAGGCCACGACCGAATGGTTCCCGGCGCGCGAACGCTCGGTGGCGATCGGCTGGTTCAACATCGGGTCCTCGATCGGCGCCCTGTGCGCGCCGCCGCTGGTGGTGTGGTGCATCCTGCACGCCGGCTGGCAGTGGTCGTTCGTGGTCGTGGGCGCGATCGGCATCGTCTGGACGCTGTGCTGGACGTTGTTCTACAAGCACCCGCGCGACCAGAAGCGCCTGAGCGAGGCCGAGCGCAGCTACATCCTGGCCGGCCAGGAAGCCAAGCACCAGGACGGCGCCGCCAAGGCGCCCTGGCGCGAGATCGTGCGCAGCCAGAATTTCTGGTCGATCGCGGTGCCGCGCTTCCTGTCCGAGCCGGCCTGGCAGACCTTCAACGCCTGGATCCCGCTGTACATGGCGACCGAGCGCCACATGGACCTGAAAGAAATTGCTGCTTTTGCATGGCTGCCGTTCCTGGCGGCGGACATCGGCTGCGTGCTGGGCGGCTATCTGTCGCCTTTTGTCCACAAGCATTTCCGCGTAACACTATTTAGTTCCAGAAAGTATGTCATGACGTTCGGTTCGCTGTGTATGATCGCCCCAGGGTGCATTGGCCTGGTGGCCAGCCCCTACACCGCGATCTTCCTCCTGTGCATCGGCGGCTTTGCGCACCAGACTCTCTCCGGGGCGCTGTACGCCATCACGTCCGACGTGTTCGGCAAGAACGAAGTGGCGACCGCGACCGGTCTTGCCGGCATGTCCGGCTACCTGGGCGCGACGCTGTTCACTCTGCTGTTCGGCGTCCTGGTCACGCACGTGGGCTATAGCCCGATGTTCGTCGTGCTGGCCGTGTTCGACGTGCTGGCGGCAGTCGTGGTGTGGATATTGGTGCGCGATAGCGGACCCCGTCCACCCTTGAACGTTGCTCCGTCCGCAGCGGCGGCGCAGTCCTGAGCAGGCATTTTCTGCTTTATTTGTTAAAAAAAGAGACCTTCCAATGACGTATTCCATCACTAGCAGGAAGACCATCCTGGCAGCGGCTGCGCTGGCTTTCCTGACGAGCGCCGCACAGGCGGAGACGACCAATTCGACCACCCTCGGCGAGCTCGCCAACATGAAGGTGGACACCCAGATCTACGGCTTCCTGAATGGCCAGATCGAGTCGGTGCAGGCGACCGGCGGCGCCACGCCGTACAGCACCCGCGGCCGTGTCTCCGACGGCAACTCGCGTATCGGCTTTCGCGGCAACATCGGCGTCACCGATGACATCAAGGGCGTGTGGCAGCTCGAGGGCGCACTCAACAACTTCGACGAAGGCGGCGTGAACACCCGCGGCCAGTCGCAGACGCTGAGCTCGCGCAACAGCTACGTCGGTATCGAAAGCGCCAAGTTCGGTACCTTTGTCATCGGTAACAACGACTCGGTGTACCGCAGCCTGATCGGCTCGGGCGGTGAGCTGGGCGGCAACCTCGGCCTGACCGTGCGCGGCCTGGACGTGTGGAACAACACCTCGGCCCAGATGTCGGGCAATGCCGACAGCGTGTTCTCGCGCGGCGAAGCACGCTACAAGAATTCGGCGCACTACCTGTCGCCGGTGTATTACGGCCTGCAGGTCGGCGCTTCCTACGGCTTCGACGAGACCCAGGACAGCAACACCAACCGCGCACGCTGGTCGGTGGCCGCCAAGTACACCTGGGGCCCGCTGTCGCTGGGCGTCGGCTACGACCGCCAGAACAGCACCGGCGTCAACACCGACATGCTGACCCAGGGCTTCGGCTTCCGCACCGGCGAAGTCGCCGGCGCCAAGACCGACTTCGCGAAGGTCGTGGGCGTCTACAAGCTGCCGACCCACACCACCATCGGCCTGGGCTTCGAGCAGGGCCGCTACGGCTACGAAGACGTGGCCGTGCCGAGCGCCGGCAGCTTCTATGCCGGCTCGACCTACGGCACCATGAAGCAGAACGCGGCCATGGCCTCGATCGCGCAAGACTTCGGCCGCGCGACCGTGATGGCGTCCTACGGCAAGCTGTACGACCTGAAGAACACCACCTTCGCCAACAACGGCGACTTCGGTGCGACCCAGTACTCGATCGGTGCGATCTTCAACCTGAACCGCTACCTCAGCCCGTACGTCTACTACACCAAGATCCGCAACCGCGCCCAGCAGAGCGTGAACCTGGGCCAGGCGCCGATTTACAGCAACGACATCGGCAAGAGCGACGCCTACCTGGCGCCGGGCGACAGCCCGCGCGCCTTCGGTATCGGCTTGATCGCACGCTTCTAATACAACCAGAAGAGACACCCGGAGAAGCAATCCATGAGTAAACAGATTCAGAAACTGGCCGGCGTCGCGAAAGACGTCCGCCTGGTCCTGCCGATGGCGGCGATCGCCGCCGCGCTGGCAGCCTGCGGTGGCGGCGGCGGCGGTTCGCCGCAAGCCGCGGTCGCCTACACTGCCGGCTCGGTCTACCAGGTCGGCACCACCTCGTACGACCCGGACCTGCCGCCGGAACCGACCCTGCCGAACGACACCCAGGTGTGCGCGACCCTGCAAGCGTCGAACAACCTGGTCAGCCGCCCGGACGGCTCGCTGCCGCCGGAAGCCGATCCGTCCAAGTCGGGCGTCGGCGTCGCGGTCGACAAGACCATGATCAACCCTGACCAGGCCCGCATCCAGGCCGCGCTGGACGCCTGCGGCGCGTCGGTCGATGCCGAAGTCGGCGCCAAGATCGCCGCCGCCGATGCCAGCGCGGTGGCGAGCCAGACCGCTGCCGCCAAGCCGAACGTCAACATCGCCGGCGTGTCGGGCGAGGAACTGGCCAAGCCGCAGTACAAGGCATCGAAGTTCGCGGTGCGCCTGGTGGTCAACTCGCAAGGCCCGGGCAATGGCTTCATCACCGGCCCGCTGACGCTGCCGTCGGGCGTGACCCTGTGGATCGACAAGGGCGTGACCATGTACGCGACACGCGACGTGACCGCGTTCTCGCCGAACCCGGCCGGCCCTTACTGCGGCAATACCGCGGTGTCGGCCACCAAGGCGGGTTCGTCGTCGAACTGCTCGGCGCTGATCAACGGTAACAACATGGTCAATTCGGCCGTGATGGGCGACGGCCGCATCGACAGCCGCGGCTATGCCGAGATCGTCACCAGCAACAAGCTGTACCCGCTGATGAAGGTCGACATGACCTGCTCGAACACCTACGTCAACTACGCCAAGGGCACCCAGGCCGCCGACGGCACCGCCTGCGACAACGGCGGCACCGTGGTCGACTCGAAGTCCTCGTCGCGCAACATGACGTGGTGGGACCTGGCCTACCTGGGCAACATGGTCCAGAACGGCACCACCGGCTACGGTTCGCAGTCGAACTTCCGCATGATGGTGTTCAACTACGCGAAGAACCTGACTCTGTACCGCATCACGCTCAACAACAGCACCAATTTCCACGTGGTGCCGAGCGGCGTCGATGGCCTGACCGTGTGGGGCGTGAAGGTGCAGACCCCGTCGCTGGCGGCGTTCGCCAACCCGGCCGGCAACGGTAACCCGCTGTACACCGGCGCCGTGTACAACGAAGACAACGTCAAGAACACCGACGCCTTCGACCCGGGTTCGGCTTCCAAGCCGACCTCGGTGGCGCTCGCCACCGGCTCGACCACCACGTCGGCACAGAAGATCGCCTTCGACGGCTACCTGAAGAACTTCGTGTTCGCCTATAACTACGTGTCGACCGGCGACGACGACATCGCGCTCAAGGGCAGCAGCAACCCGAGCCCGGCCGGTTCCGGCCTGCCTGGCATCGACGGCAACCGCGACGTCCGCGCCGACCGCAAGTACGGCATCGTGATCGCCCACAACCACATCTACTGGGGCCACGGCATCTCGGTCGGTTCGGAGACCAATGCCGGCGTGACGAACGTCCAGGTGTACGACAACTCGTTCCGCGACTCGGAAGAAGGCCTGCGCATCAAGTCGGACTATGCGCGCGGCGGCGAAGTCAGCAATGTTTTCTACAACAACATCTGCATCGAGAACGCCTCCAACGCACTGCTGTTCACGCCGTACTACAGCACCAAGGCCCTTCCGGCTGCGGGTCCGCTGTTCCCGAACTTCCACGACATCACGCTGAACAACGTGCGCATCCAGGGCTCGTCGGGCGTCAAACTGCAGGGCTTCCAGGCCAATAGCGGCGGCTTCGGCAACCCGCAGTACCCGCTGGTGATGACCATGAATAACGTGGTGGCGGATTCGCCGGACAGCATCAACCTGTTCACCTCGGACGCCAACCTGACGATCAAGGGCGTGAACCTGCCGCTGATCGCCGACGCGAACAACCGCAACGTGATCACCGGCACCCCGACCAAGGCGGTCGACCCGTCCAAGGTGGTGGACTGCTCGAAGGCCTATGTCGACTTCCCGGCCATCGGCGCTTCCAACTACTTCGGTTCGACCTGGGATTCGAATCACTGATCCCCGAGCCGCAATCGAAAGCCCCGTCTGCCCACCGGCGGCGGGGCTTTTTTACGGATAAAATTCGCGAAACACAAAGGAAAATCGATGCAATCCCAACCACAGACGGTCTACGCGATCGGCGAATGCATGATCGAGCTGCAGCGCAGCCCCGGCCTCGATGGCGCCATGGATTACCGCTTCGGCGGCGACACGCTCAACGCCGCGGTCTACATGGCGCGCCTGCTCGACCCGGCGCGCGCGCGCGTGGCCTACGTCACCGGCCTCGGCGCGGACGGCATGTCGGCCGAGATGCTGGCCAGCTGGGAACGCGAAGGCATCGATACGGCCTGCGTGCAGCGCCTGCCCGACCGCCTGCCGGGCATCTACATGATCGAGACCGAACCGTCGGGCGAGCGGCGCTTCCATTACTGGCGCCGCGATTCAGCCGCCAGGCACTGGCTCGACGCGCCCGCGGCCGGCCAGGTGCTGCTGCAACTGGCGCGCGCGCGCATGGTCTACCTGTCCGGCATCAGCCTGGCGATCCTGGCGCCGTCCGACCGGGAGCGGCTGATCGCCGCGCTGGCCGAGTGCCGCGCCGGCGGCGGCAGCGTGGTGTTCGACAACAACTACCGGCCGCGCCTGTGGGAAAGCGCCGACCTGGCGCGCGCGGTCTACGGCCGCGTGCTGGCCCACACCGACATCGCCCTGCTGACGCTGGACGACGAGCAGGCGCTCTATGGCGAGCACACGGCGCAGGCCGCGGTCGAGCGCACGCGCGCGCAAGGGGTGAGGGAAGTGGTGGTCAAATGCGGCGCCGAGCCGGCGGTCGTGTGGGCCGAAGGCGCGCTGCACGAGATCGCGCCGGCAAGGGTCGACGACGTGGTCGACACCACCGCCGCCGGCGACTCGTTCGGCGCGGCCTACATGGCGGCGCGCCTGGCGGGCAAGGATCCGGCCGCGGCCGCGCGCGATGGCCACCTGCTGGCCGGCGCCGTGATCCGCCGCCGCGGCGCGATCATCGGGCGCGAGTTCATGCCGGCGCAGTTGTTGCCCGCGGCATCGAGGCCTTGACACGAAAGCGCCAAGTTTCGTTACACTTTCGTCCATGAATACGCCGACACCCCCTCAATCCGTCACCGAAAACAGCCTGAGCGCCGCGCGCCGCGTCTACCTGGCGCTGCGCCAGCGCATCGTCGGCATGGACATGCTGCCCGGCACGCGCGTGGTCGAGCGTGACATCGCCGAGGAATTCGGCACCAGCCGCACGCCGGTGCACGAAGCCGTGCAGCGCCTGGCCGACGAAGGCCTGATCGAGGTGATTCCGCGCTCGGGCACGTTCGTCGCCCGCATCCCGCTCGACGCGCTCGAAGAAGCCAACCTGGTGCGCCACGCGCTCGAGCTGGCGATCATCGAGAAGGCCGCGACGCGCGCCACGCCCGAGGACGCCGTGCGCCTGCACGCGATCCTGCAGGAGCAGGCGGTGGCGATCGCCGCCAGCGACTTCCACGCGTTCCACCGCACCGACGAGCAGTTCCACGCGGCCCTGGCCTCGATGTCCGGCTGCCCCGGCGTGTGGCCGATCATCCAGCAGGCCAAGACGCAGATGGACCGCTACCGCCAGCTGACCCTGCCTTTGGCCGGCCGCATGGCCGGCGTGCTCGAAGAACACCGGGCGGTGGTGGCGGCGATCGAGGCCCGGGATCCGGCCCGCGCGGCCGGCGCAATGCGCGAACACCTCGATCACGTGATGCCCGTGTTGGAAATAACACGCAAGTTGCGCCCGGATTTCTTCATTTCCCACCTCGATGATTGAAGCGTACGGTAGAATTGCTTCACGTCAATATATATTCTCCCGTGCGTCCGGACGCGCCTCATGCACGGCCGTCCGCCGGCTGACCGCTGATCCGTCCGCCGTACGATGACCAACGATTCACTACCTGAGCCGTCATCATTCATGAAAGTTTCGACCCGTCTCCTCCTTCTCGTCGGCGCCGCCGTCGTTGCACTGGCTTCGCTGGGCACGCTCGGCCTGAGCACCCTGCATCGCGCCATGCTCGACGACCGCGAAGCGCAGATCACCAACATGCTGATCCAGGCCGAACACCTGGTTGCCCACTACAACGACGAGCAGAAGCAAGGGCGCTTGAGCGAAGCGCAGGCGCAAGCCGCCGCCAAGGAGGCGCTTACCCAGCTCAACAACGATGGCAAGAGCTATTTCTGGGTACGCCTGCCGAACGGCCTGAACCTGGTGCACCCGAAGGCCGAGAACGTCGGCAAGGTGGCCCAGGGCGAGACGATGGACGGCCGCCCGGACGGCCTCGCCTTCGAGGAAGCCCTGGCCAAGTCGCGCGTCGCGCTGCTGGCCACCAAGGCCAAGCATCCGAAGACCGGCGCCCTGGTGCCCAAGCTGAACGGCGTGATCGCGTTCCAGCCCTGGGGCTGGTGGATCGGCACGGGCTTCTTCAACGACGACATCGACGACGTGTTCTACGCCTCGGCCACCCGCTTCATGCTGGTGTTCGCGCTCGCGCTGGTCACCATCGCCGGTCTTGGCTGGGCACTGGTGCGCAGCATCGGCCGCGCGCTCGGCGCCGACCCGGCGGAAGCGGCCGAGATCACGCGCCGCATCGCCGGCAAGGACCTGTCGCAGCCGGTCCCGCTGGACGGCGTGCATAAGGACAGCCTGCTGGGCGCGATCGCGCGCATGCAGGACGAACTGGCCGGCACCGTGCGCCGCATCCGTAACCACGCCGCGACCATCGCCGAGGCGTCGGACCAGATCGCCGCCGGCAACCTCGACCTGTCGGGCCGCACCGAATCGCAGGCCAGCGCGCTCGAACAAACCGCCGCTGCGATGGAAGAACTGACCGGCACCGTGCGCCAGAACGCCGAACATGCCCAGCGCGCCGACGCGCTGGCGCGACGCGCGTCGAGCACCGCCGAGGGCGGCGGCGCCGTGATGGCCGACGTGGTGCGTTCGATGGGGGCGATCGAAGTCTCGTCCAAGCGCATCGCCGACATCATCGGCGTGATCGACGGCATCGCCTTCCAGACCAACATCCTGGCCTTGAACGCCGCGGTGGAAGCGGCGCGCGCCGGCGAGCAGGGCAGGGGCTTCGCGGTCGTGGCCGGCGAGGTGCGCACGCTGGCCCAGCGCTCGGCCAGCGCCGCAAGCGAGATCAAGGCCCTGATCGGCGCCTCGGTGACCGAAGTCGGCAACGGCAGCCGCCTGGTCGACCAGGCCGGCGCGGCGATGGCGGGGATCGTCAACGAGATCCGCGAGGTCAGCGTGATCATCGGCGAGATCTCGAGCGCCGGCGGCGAGCAGACCCAGGGCATCGACCAGGTCAACCAAGCGATCATCGGCATGGACGACGTGACCCAGCAGAACGCCGCGCTGGTCGAGGAGGCGGCGGCCAGCGCCCAGTCGCTGCGCGAGTTGGCGGCCGAACTGGCCCAGCTGGTGGCGCAATTCCAGCTGGACGGCGTCGCGCGCAACGCGCACACGCCGGCGCGCGCGGGCGCGGCGCGCGAGCCGCAGCTGCAGCTGGCGGCTTGAGCCCTCCGGGGCGGCGCAGGCGGCCGCCCCGTCCGGACGTGCACCGGGTAAACGAACGCTGCACCAGCCAGGGTTCTGGGACAATCGAGCTGTCGCCGTCGATTTGCTAACATTGCGGCTTGTTCATTCCTTACGAAGTCCGCCATGCCGAAAAACAAGCGCCCCGCCCCCCGCAAATCCGCACAACAGGCGGCGGAGGCCGACCACGAGGGCCTGGCCCAGAACCTGGTCGATCTCGCGCTCGAGATCACCGAACGCGAAGACCTCGACCCGCCCACGCTGGCCGCACGCGAACAGGACGTGCTGACCCTGGTGCGGCGCGCGCTGCGCCGCAAGCACGACGAGGCGCTGTACGGCGCGATCGACATCGCGCGCTTCACCGACCCCGACGCCTGCCGCTACCTGCGCGACAAGATCGAGGAAGAAGCGGCGACGCTGCAGGTGCGCATCGAGGGCGAAGCCGACGCCGAGATCGACTGCTTCATGATCCCGCTGTTCGTGCACAGCACCGGCGGCCTCAAGCCCGACGAAGTGTTCGCCGACGATGCCGCCTTCGAAGAGCTCGGCGAAAGCCTGCGCCAGGCCGGCCTGGCCAGCGCCGACACCCGCGTCAACCTGGTGCGCCACCTGTACGACCTCGATTCGATCGACCGCATCCACTACAGCGGCTTGCAGGAGATGCTGCGCGAAGCCGCCGCCTCGATGCGCTCGAAAAAGCTGACGGCGGCGCCTGCCATCGAAGCGAGCATGCGGCCGTGGCAGGACGGCGACTACGAACCCGAAGACCAGGCGATGGAGCTGCGTTTCCTGGTCGGCTTTTCTCTCAAGCATACCGACGATCCCTTCTACCGCGTCCCGAAGGACGAAGCTGCGGCCGACGCCTATTTCGAAGGCCGCATGGCGCGCTACCGCATGTGGGCCGGCAGCATCGCACCGCTGCTGTCGCGCTGCCTGTCGTCGCATCCGGCCAATCTCGAGATCAATTTCCTGTATCAAGACCTGTTCTACGGGGCCAAGGACCAGGCGCTGTCGGAGCTGGCGATGCTGGCCACGCTGTCCGAAGTCAACGGCCGCATCGATGAGCTCGACCGCGAACCGGATCGCCTGAAAGCGGTCGTCGCGCCGCTCGATGTCGGCGGCCATGCAGTGCTGCGTATCAACTTCTATCCGCTCGACGGCGGCGCGCCGCTGGCCACGGTGGACAAGCCGTTCGACCTGGCGGCCGACCTGGAAACCGAGCTGGATGACCTGTGCGATGCGCTCGGCACCGCCGGCCTGGACGGCGTGCTGGTGGCGAGCGGGTTCGACGCGCACGGCGAGCCGGAAGGCGCCGAGCCTTACCTGAACGACTGACTCAGGGGCTCGCGCACCCATGTCCGCGTGGGCGCGCATGATGAGTTTTCGTAGTGTTTTTTCCTGATTATATGTAGGACCCAACCTACGCCGGATGGGTAGGCCGAGGCGTTCCCTGGGAAGAGCAGTTTGTTCCTCATGTAAATCGTTTCTCGTTATAAATATTTTAATTTGTCAACAAAAATATTGGGAAATTTGCATGTTAGGATTGTCTGGTCCGGCAGGCTTTTAGACGCCCCGTTTGAGGCGGCAGCGATCGACCGAGCCGGCTGCAATCCAGATCAACGAGAACGCCTCGAAGGCGAAAGGAAAGAATATGCCAACCCTTATCGTGTTTTGCCACCTGCGCTGGGATTTCGTATTTCAGCGCCCCCAGCACCTGATGACGCGCCTGGCGGAACACTACAACATCCTCATCATCGAGGAACCGGTGTACAGTGAAGGGCAGGCGTATCTGAAGAAAACGGAAGTCGCACCGAACATCACGATCTGCCAGCCGCACACGGCGATCCACGCCCACGGCTTCCACGACGACCAGCTGCCGACCCTGCAGACCCTGCTGACCGACCTGGTGCCGCAAGGCGAGAAGCCGGTCGTCTGGTTCTACACCCCGATGGCGCTGCCGCTGCTGCAAAGCTTCCAGCCGTCGCTGGTGATCTACGACTGCATGGACGAGCTGGCCGCATTCAAGAACCCGCCGAAACAGCTGGTGCAGCGCGAGAGCGCACTGCTGAACATCGCCGACCTGTGCTTCACCGGCGGCCCGAGCCTGTACAACAGCAAGAAGGAACGCCACGCGAACGCCCACTGCTTCTCGAGCAGCGTCGACGCCAAGCACTTCCAGCAAGCGCGCGACCACTCGAACAGCCACCCGGACCAGGAACACATCCCGCATCCGCGCCTGGGCTTCTACGGCGTGATCGACGAGCGCTTCGACACCGAAATGATCCGCGAAATGGCGGCCGCCCGTCCGGACTGGCAGATCGTGCTGGTCGGCCCGGTGGTCAAGATCGACCCGGCCCACCTGCCGCAAGGCGCCAACATCCACTACATGGGCCAGCGCGGCTATAACGACCTGCCGAAGTTCCTGGCTGGTTGGGACGTCTGCCTGCTGCCGTTCGCGCTGAACGAGTCGACCAAGTTCATCAGCCCGACCAAGGTGCTGGAGTACATGGCAGCCGAGCTGCCGTCGGTCAGCACCCCGATCACCGACGTCAAGGTGCCGTACAGCGACGTCGTCGAGATCGCCGAAGGCCCGCAGGCGTTCATCGCCGCCTGCGACCGCATGCTGACCCTGACCGATGCGCAGAAGGCCGACCTGGCCGAGCGCATGCGCGCCGTCGTCGCCCAGACGTCGTGGGACAAGACCGCGGCCCAGATGCACCACCTGATCCAGACCACGGCGCCGGGCTACAAGTTCGAGAAGCTGCTGGCCGCGATGGAAGAGCCGGTCGAAGGCGCGAGCGCCGACAACGTCGCGACGCTGCCGACCGCGCAAAAGGCCGCCCAGGCCCGCACCCAGGCAGCCGAGCTGGACGACGAGCCAGTCAAGGCGCAAGCGGCCGAATAAGCCGGAACCCAGCCATCAAGCAGCGTCCGCATTAGCGTGACGCGAACGAAAATCCGCCCGCAGCGATGCGCGGCGGATTTTTTTTGCCGGCCGAGCACGAATACGTCCCGATTCATCCGGCAGCGGCCGGCCTGAGCTTGAGGGCATCGAGATAGGCAAGGCACATCAGGACCAGCTGGCCCATGACCCGGTTAGCCTGTACCGGCGGCAATTCGCGCTCGAACACGTTGCGGACGGTTCCGAAGACCGTGGACAGCAGCGTCAGGCTGACGCTCTCCAGGTCGTCGAACGCCGCGTCCGCCGCGCTCGACAGCATCGCTGCACTTGCCGCGTCGACCCGCCGGCCGAATGCCTCGATCAAGGCCCGGTTGTCCAGTTCCGCGACTGCCTGGTAGAGGACACGGGTCACCTCCGGACGCTCGCTCTTGGCCTCCCAGTAGGTCGTTACGAGTGCCTCGACCATGCGCTGCACCGGCGCCCCGTGTTGCGCGCGACAGGCGGCTTCCACGCGCTCCGCCAGCGCCAGCAGATAGCGCTCGTTCAGCGCATAGACCAGTGCCTGCTTGTGCGGAAAATACTGATACATGGTGCCGACCGACACGCCGGCGCGCTCGGCCACCCGCGTGGTGGTCAGGCGCGGCAGCCCTTCGGCCAGCAAAACCTGAATAGTGGCCTCGAAAATCGCGTCGATCGTGACCCGCGAGCGGGCCACCCCATCCACGGCGAAAGGAACCTTCATGCATGACCAACAACGCATCGCGCTCGCCACAGGCGCCAACAAGGGTATCGGCTTCGAGATCGCGCGCCAGTTGGCGCAAGCCGGCGCGCATGTGATCGTCGGCGCACGCGATCGCGCGAAAGCGGTCTCGACGGTCGAGGCGCTGGCGGCGCGGGATCTCACGGCCGAACCGGTCCAGATCGACCTCGACGACCACGCCGGCGTCGCCCGCGCGGCGGCACACGTCGGGACACGTCACGGCCGCCTCGACATCCTGGTCAACAACGCCGGCATCGTCGATGCGGCCGACGGCCCGCCCGGCATGGCTGCGCTCGAGGCCGTGCGCCGGATCATGGACACGAACTTCCTCGGTACGCTCGCCGTCACCCAGGCCATGCTGCCCTTGTTGCGGCGCGCACCGGCGGCGCGCATCGTCAACCTGTCCAGCTCGCTGGGTTCGCTTACGGTGAACGGCGATCCCGACTCGGCGTACTACGACGCGCGCCTGATCGGTTACAACGCCTCGAAGGCGGCGCTGAACATGCTCACCGTGCAGCTCGCACAGGAACTGCGCGGCACGCGGATCGCCGTGAATTCAGTCAGCCCCGGGTATGTGAAGACCGATCTGACCGGCCACAATGGCTTCATGACGCCGGAGGAAGGCGCCCGCCTGCCGGTCGCGTACGCGCTGTTGGGGGAGGAGCGAGTGGTGTCGGGCCGCTTCGTGGAGCCGGGCGGCGCGATGCCATGGTAGAGAAGGGGAAGAAGAAGGCGGGAATTGGCCGGCGCGGTGGCCGGCCAAGGCGCATCAAGCCAGCGGATCGATCGCAAACGCACCCATGCGCGTGCCTTCCTTGGCGCCGGCCAGGAACTTGTCGGACGTGATCAGCGCTTCGTTGATGGTGACGTCCATGTCCAGGTAGCGGTAGGTGCCCAGGCGTCCGACGAAGGTGACGTTCGGCTCTTCCTGCGCCAGCTTCACGTACTGCTCGAGCTGGGCCTTTTCGCGCGCCTGGCGGATCGGGTAGTACGGCAGGTCCTTCTCTTCGCACTGGCGGCTGTACTCCTTGTACATGATCGTGCCTTCGTGCTGTTCCCACGGCGAGAAGTGCTTGTGCTCGGTGATGCGGGTGAAGGGCTCGGCGTTGTCGCAGTAGTTGACCACGGCGTTGCCCTGGTAGTCGCCCTTGTCGCGGAAGACTTCGAAGTCCAGCGTGCGGTAGGGCAGGCGACCCTGCTGGTGGCCGAACCAGGCGTCGATCGGGCCGCTGTAGAACACGTGCTCGTAGTCGCCCTTGGTGGCCGGATCGAAGCGGGTGTTCAGGTGCACGGTGACGCCCGGCACGTCCAGGATGCGCTCGACCAGCACGGTGTAGCCATCCTTCGGCATGCCCTGGTACTTGTGGTTGAAGTAGTTGTCGTCGTAGTTGAAACGCACCGGCAGGCGCTTCAGGATCGACGCCGGCAGTTCGCTCGGCTGCAGGCCCCACTGCTTGATCGTGTAGGTCTTGAAGAAGGCTTCGTACAGTTCGCGGCCGACGAAGCGCAGCGCCTGCTCTTCGAAGGTGGTCGGGTTTTCGATCGACTTGTCGCCCAGCTCGGCCATGAAGGCTTGCGCCTCGGCCGGGCGGAAGGTCTTGCCGAAGAAGTTGTTGATGGTCAGCAGGTTGATCGGCAGGGTGTACACGCGATTGTTGGTGATCGCCTTGACGCGGTTCACGTACGGCATGAATTCCATGTAGCGGTTGACGAATTCCCAGGCTCGCTCATTGTCCGTATGGAAGATATGGGGACCATAGACGTGGAGCATGACTCCGGTCTCGGGATCGCGCTCGGAATGGCAGTTGCCGGCCACGTGCTCGCGCGATTCGAACACCTCGACGGTGTAGCCTGCCTTGGCAAGCTGGTTAGCAATGACGGCTCCCGAAAATCCAGCGCCAACAATGGCGATATTTTTTTTCATCTGCTTATCCTAACTGTTGAGTTATCTGTTCTTCTGCGCCCGTAGAACGTGTTTGGTACGGAACTGTCACCGCGTTGCCGGCCAGGTGCTGCAGTGCAGCACCTGTCGTGAACCGGCGCTACCCGCGGCTGGACATACAGCCGGATGTGAACTGGGTACTGGCCACCAAACATGCACCGCGCATGGCACTGTGTCATGGCGCGGGGCGTGACGATTCAAATCGTGCCAAAAATATATCATTGAACACCCTTCCGGCACCGCACAATTGACGCGCGGGGGTCAAGCCGGCTTGTTCACCAACTGTCACGAAAGTGGCACAGTCGGCGAACAGCGCAGAAATCACTGTCCGTGTGACGCGTCACAAAAACAAAACCGCCGGCCGAAGCCAGCGGTTTTGATCCGGAACACTGCGGATCGTCGGCGCCCGGATCACGCACCGGGCGCCACGTATCAGGCGCCGATCAACGCTTGTTGTCGTTCTTGTGGCTCTGCGAGCCGGCCTTGGCGTGCTGCTCCGGCGAGCCGCCGCGGGTGCTGTTACCGCTCTGCTGGTTGCCGCCGGCTTCGGACTGGTTGTTGCCGTCGTTCTTGTGGCTCTGCGAGCCGGCCTTGGCGTGCTGCTCCGGCGAGCCGCCGCGGGTGCTGTCGCCGCTTTGCTGATTGCCGCCGCCCTGCGACTGGTTGTTGCCATCGTTCTTGTGGCTCATCGAGCCGGCACGGCGTGCTTCTTCCGAGTCGAACTCGTGGGCGTTGCCCGAAGCGTGGGCGGCGCGGCCGCCTTCGGCGCCGGCGCGGCGCGCTTCTTCCGAATTGAATTCATGCGCATTGCCCGAAGCGTGGGCTGCACGGCCGCCGGCGGCGGCGATTTCGCGCTGCTTGTCCGGGTCCATCGATGCGAAACCGCGGTTGCTGGTATCGCCGCTCTGGTTGTTACCCTTGTTTCCGCCTTGCTGATTGTTCGATGCCATGATCATTCTCCTTGAAGGTCAAACCGGGTTGAAGTCGGTGTTCCCCTGCCGGATGGGTGTCGTCGACGACCGATCGGGAAGAGGTGAAGCCATGGTAGGCCTTATGCAGCGTGCATGAAATAGGACAGCTCAGGCTGGTCCTGTAGGAAGAGTCCGTCAATCTTTTCGGGTGACTTTTGATTGCAATCTCAATGCAAGGGCGGCGCCGCCGGGCGCGCGCCGCGTCCGCCCTGGCCCAGCGTCGCGCGGTCCTGCTCGGCCAGGCGCACGATCGACATCGGATGGGCGAACTGAAGGCCTTCCTGCTCGAAGCGGCGATAGATCTCCAGGAAGATGTCCTGCTGGGCATCCATGTGCAGGATGTAATCCGGGCTGCGGAAGTGATACACGACCTCGAAGTCGAGCGACCACTCGCCCCACGTCATGAAGTGCGCGCGCTCGAAGTCGACGTTGGGCTTGGCCGTGATGATCTCGCGGATCAGGCGCGGAATGCGGCACAGCTGTTCCTCGGGCGTGCCGTAGGCGATGCGCAGGATGAAGGCGACACGCCGGGTCTGCATGCGCTTGTGGTTGTGGATGCGGCTTTTCAACAGGTCGCCGTTGGAAAACACCACCTGTTCACCGCCCAGCCCGCGCACGCGGGTGGTTTTCAGGCCGATGTGCTCGACCGCCCCCAGCACTTCGCCGACGATGATGAAGTCGCCGACCTCGAACGGCTTGTCGAGCATGATCGAAAGCGAGGCAAACAGGTCGCCGAGGATGTTCTGGGTCGCCAGCGCCACCGCCACGCCGCCCACGCCCAGGCTGGCCACCAGTGTCGTGATGTTGATGCCGAAGTTATCCAGCAGCATCAGCGTGACGATCACCCACAGCGCCAGGCGCGAGATGAAGCACAGCACGCTGCTCGAGGCCAGGCGCCCGCCATCCCCGCCGAAACGGTACTGGTCGCGCCAGGCGCGCAGGCCGGTATCGCCCCAGATCGCCAGCTGCAGCAGCAGGGCCGCCAGGCCGATGCGGTTGACGAACAGCTCCTGGCGCCGCGTGAGCTCGAGAAAGGTGCTGCCGAAGTACAGCGCAAAGGCGACGATGAAGACCACGTAGGTGCGCGACAGCATGGTCGTCGCCAGGTGGTCGATGCGGCTGGGGCGGCGTTTGTCGAGGCGCTCGACGCGGCGCACGACATACGCGCGCGCCGAATACATCAGCACCGTCGCGAGGATCGTCACCATCACCGCCAGCGCCAGGTCTTCCGGGCGGGTGTGGAGAATGGACAGCTGGCGCAAATGGTCGGGCAACTCGGGTAGCTCGGGGAGCCGGGCCAGGAAGGGAAACGTCATCGATAACTCCAGCTACTGTGCATGAACCAACCCGTAGTGTGGGGGGTGGGCAGCGCCAGGGCGCGCACAATTGACTTTCATCAGTGTCAAGCATACATTGCATTATTTACATCGACTCTTGCCGCATTTCGCGGCGTCGCACCGCCTGATGGCTTCCGACCCGACCACCCAGATCCTCCTCGTCGACGATCAGCCCGCGAATCTGGCGGTGCTCGAAGCCATCCTGGCCAACCTGGACGTGGCGCCGGTCTCGGTGAGCTCGGGCGAAGCGGCGCTGCGCGAGGTGCTGGCGCACGACTTCGCGGTGGTGCTGCTGGACGTGCGCATGCCGACCATGAACGGCTTCGAGCTGGCGCGCCTGATCCGCGAACACCCGCGCACCCAGGGCGTGCCGATCATTTTCCTGACCGCGGGCGACGGCGACGACTTTCCGGTCGAGGAAGCGTACGCGCTCGGCGCGGTCGACTACATGATCAAGCCGTTCAATCCGACCGTGCTGCGCGCCAAGGTGTCGGTCTTCATCGAGCTGTACCGCCAGCGCGCCGAGCTGGCGCGGATCCAGGCCGAGCGCCACCGGGCGGCGCTGCGCTCGCGCGACGAACGCCTGCGCCTGATCCTGGATAACATCCGCGACTACGCCTTCATCGGCACCGACGTCACGCGCCGCATCACCGAATGGGAAGGCGGCGCCGCAGCGATCACCGGCTGGAGCGCCGCGCAGGCGCGCGGACAGAGCGTGGACATCCTGTTCACGCCCGAAGACCGCGCCGACGGCCAGCCCGAGCTCGAAGCCCGGCGCGCGCTCGAGGAAGGCCGCGCCGAAGATCTGCGCTGGCACATCCGCAGGGACGGCAAGCGCTTTTTCGCCGAAGGCGTGACGGTGCCGCTGCGCGACGAAGGCGGCACGCTGCGCGGCTTCGCCAAGATCCTGCGCGACGCCACCGCCGAAAAGCTGGCGCGCGAGGAGCTGGCGCGCAGCGAACGCCGCCTGGGCGAGAGCCACGACCGCTTTTCGCTGCTGCTGGCCTCGTCCGGCGAAGGCATCTTCGGGCTCGACCGGGAAGGCCGCTGCACTTTCCTCAATCCCGCCGGAGCCGCCTTGCTCGGCTACCGCGCCGACGAACTCGAAGGGCGCACCTTGCACGACGTGATCCACCGCCATCCACCCGCCGGCGAGCGCGGCGACGAGCATGGCGACGAACACGACGGCGAACACGACGGCGACGACGAGTGCCCGATCCTGCGCGCGGTACGCGACGGCCAGGCGCTGCGCGCCGACGACGATTTGTTCGTGCGGCGCGACGGCAGCATGCTGCCGGTGGCGTATTCGGTGTACCCGATGGTGATCGCGGGGGAAACCGCCGGCGCCGTGCTGACCTTCACCGACACCACCGCGTGGCGCCAGGCCGCGGCCGAGCGCGAACGGCTGGTCGGCCAGCTGCAGGCCGCCAACGGGCGCATGCGCGACATCTTCCACCGGACGCCGGCCTTCATGTGCGTGATGCGCGGTCCCGAGCATGCGATCGAGCTGGCCAACCAGCGCTACCAGGAGCTGGCCGGCGGGCGCGCGCTGGCCGGGCGCAAGCTGCGCGACGCCATGCCCGAGCTGGAAGGCCAGGGCTTCGTCGACATGCTGGACAAGGTGGCCGCCAGCGGCGAGGCATTCGAGGGCCGCAACCTGCGCATGCTGCTGCGTTCGGCCGATGGCGCGCCGCTGGAAGAACACTTCCTCGACCTGGTCTGCCTGGCCGTGCGCGAGCCCGACGGCGCGGTTTCGGGCGTGCTGGTGCACGGCATCGACGTCACCGAACGCACGCGCGCCAACCTGCTCGCGGTCGGCCAGCGCAGCGCGCTCGAGCTGGCGGTGACCGATGCGCCGCTGGGCGACGTACTCGACGTGCTGGCCCACACCGCCGAGGACACCGGCGGCGCCGGCGCGCTCGCTTCGGTCCAGCTGGTCCAGGACGGACACCTGCGCCACGCCGCCGCGCCCTCGCTGCCGGCGTCGTTCGTGGCCGCCGCCGACGCGCCGCCGATCGGCGCGGACGCCGGTCCGGCCGGCTGCGCCGCCTGGAGCGCGGCGCCGGTCAGCAGCGTCGGACTCGGCGACGAGACGCAGTGGGGCGCCATGCGCGAGCCGATGCGCGCGCATGGGCTGGATGCCGCGCGTGCGCTGCCGATCCTGGCGCCGTCGGGCCAGGTGCTCGGCGCCTTCACGCTGTACTACCGCGAAGCGCGCCTGCCGGGCGCGCGCGAACAGGCGGCGATGGCGCTGCTGGCCAATACCGCATCGCTGGTGATCGGCCAGCGCCACGAGGCGGCCGAGCGCCAGGCCGCCGAGCACCGCTCGCGCGCGATCCTGGAAGGCATGAGCGAAGGCTTCCTGGCGCTCGACCGCGACTGGCGCATCACCTATGCCAACGGCGCCGCCGAAAGCGTCACGCGGCGGCGGCGCGAGGACCTGGTCGGGGGCGCCTTCTGGGACCTGTTCCCGGAGCTGCGTGGCGGCCCGCACGAACAGCGACTGCGCGATGCCGCCGCGCACCGCGCCGCCAGCCGGATCGAGGCCTACGACAACAGCCAGGGGCGCTGGTTCGAACTGAACGCCTTCCCGACCGAATCCACGGGCTTCGACGGCGCCGATGGCGCCGGCATGGCGCTGTACTTCCGCGACGAGACCAAGCGCCGCCGCGACGAGGAGCGCATCCGCCGCCTGGCCGCGGTGGCCGAGCAGTCGTCCGACTTCATCGGCATCTTCACGCCGGACGCCGGCGGCATGTACCTCAATCCGGCCGGACGGCGCATGGCGGGGGTGGAGGCCGAGGCCGACATCTCGGCCTGGCGCATGATCGACTTCTTCCCGCGCGAAGACCGGCCCTACGTGCGCGACCAGGTGCTGGCCGCGCTGGCCGGCCCGGCGGCTGCGTGGGAGGGCGAGCTGCGCCTGGCGCGCACCGGCGAGCGCGAGGGCGACGGGCCGATCCCGGTGTATTTCAAGGGTTTCGCGGTGCGCGGCGCGGACGGCCACACGATCGGCTTGGCCACCATCACGCGCGACATCACCTTCCAGAAGCGCGCCGAGGACGAGCTGCGCCGGGTCGCCGCCGACCTGTCCGAGGCCGACCACCGCAAGAGCGAATTCCTGGCCACGCTGGCGCACGAGCTGCGCAACCCGTTGGCGCCGATCCGCACCGGCCTGGACCTGCTGCGCATGACGTCGGGCGCCGGCGCCGAGGGCAAAAGCGCGAACGCGGCCGCCCAGGCGCGCGTGCACGCGATGATGGACCGCCAGCTCGGCCACCTGATCCACCTGGTCGACGATCTGCTCGACATCGCCCGCATCACACGCGGCAAGATCGAATTGAAGAAGGAGACGGTGTCGGTCGCGGCGATCGTCAACACGGCGCTCGAGACCAGCGCGGCGCTGATCGAAAGCCACGGGCACCGGCTCGACGTCGAACTCGATCCGGAGCCGATGGAACTCGAAGCGGACACCACGCGCATGGTGCAGGTGCTGTCGAACCTGCTCAACAACGCCGCCAAGTACACGCCGCGCGGCGGGCGCATCACGGTGTCGAGCTGGCGCGAGGACGGCCATGCCGTGATCTCGGTCGCCGACAACGGCATCGGCATCCCCCAGGACGCGATCGGCTCGGTGTTCGAGATGTTCACCCAGGTGCGCGGCAGCCTGGACCGCGCGCAGGGCGGCCTTGGCATCGGCCTGTCGCTGGTGCGCCGCCTGGTCGAGCTGCACGGCGGGCGCGTGAGCGCCTTCAGCGGCGGACCCGGGCACGGCAGCACGTTCACGCTGCGCCTGCCGCTGCGCCCGGGCACGCCGCACGCGCGCATGCGCGAGGGCGCGGCAACGCAACCGGCGGGCGCGACGGCGCGCCTGCGCGTGCTGGTCGTGGACGACAACCTGGACGCCGCCGACAGCCTGGTCGCGCTGCTGGAAATCCTCGGCCACAGCGCGCGCGTGGCGCACGACGGCCCGCAGGGCTTGCGCATGGCGCAGGAATTGAAACCCGACCTGGTGCTGCTCGATATCGGCCTGCCGGGCATGAGCGGCTACGACGTGGCGCGTGCGATCCGCGCCGGCGACGCCTTGCCGCGCACCGTGCTGATCGCGCTGACCGGCTGGGGTGGACAGAGCGACCTGGAGCAGTCGCAGGAAGCAGGCTTCGACCAGCACCTGACCAAGCCGGTCAGCCTGGAGGCGCTCGAGCAGGCGCTGGGCGCGGCGGCGCGCGCGCTGCCTTGATAAAAGGACCTTGCAACGATGAGCAAAATGGCCGTCTCGTGCGGCACCCTGGTGGTGGACAAGGACCACCGACTGCTGCTGTGCCACGTCACCGGCACGGCCAAATGGGACATCCCGAAAGGCATGCAGGACCCCGGCGAGTCCGAACTGCAGGCCGCGGTGCGCGAGCTGCGCGAGGAAAGCGGACTGGCTTTCGGCGCCGACCGCTTCGAGGAGCTCGGCCGCTTCGACTATCGGCGCGACAAGGCGCTGCACCTGTACAAGGTCGACGTCGGCGACACGCTGCCGGACCTCGGCCACCTGGTCTGCACCAGTTACTTCCCGCATCACGTCACCGGCAAGCCGACGCCCGAAATGGATGGCTTTCGCTGGGCAACGCGCGCGGAGCTCGCGCGCTTGTGCTGGCCGCGCATGGCCGAGCGCCTGCTCGGCCTGGATTGGTAGCCAGGCGCCAAGCGCCAAATCGGCCAACCGTGCGCGCGCCGCGCGCGCCGCTTTGCCGTTAGGATAGCCCGACATCGTCGCTGCAAAACCTGCAGCGCAAGCCGGAGGAGACCGCCATGAACGCCAGCCAACCATCACCAGCCAGCGCCCAAGCCGGCGCCGACCACGACGTCGCCCCCATCATGGGCGGCCTGTACGGAGACGGCATCATCGCCTGCAAGGGCGCCTTCAGCCCCGAGTGGGTGGGGCAACTCAAGGACGACATCGAGAAGCTGTTCGCCGAAGCGCGCGCGCGTCCGGCGGGCGCGCTCGAGCGCGGGCCGAACCGTTATTACGTCGAGGTCCACCCGGAACGCCTGCGCGGCTTCGTCGACATCGTCACGCATCCGTGGGTGACGGCGGTGTGCCGCAGCGTGCTCGGACCGGATTACAAGGTGGTGGAGGCGGGCTTCGACATCCCGTTCCCGGGCGCGTTGCACCAGCCCTGGCACCGCGATTTCCCCTCGCCGCCGGAAACGCTGGTCGGGCGGCGCCTGAATTCCCTGGCCTTCAACATCACCACCGTCGACGTGACCGAGGAAATCGGCCCGTTCGAGATCGCACCGGGGACCCAGTGGGACGACCTGGCCGGCGGCGACCTGATGTTCCCGGACAAGTCGCTGTATCCGCGCTACGAGGCGCGCGCCCAGCGCAAGCTGCCCAAGGTCGGCGACATCTCGGCGCGTTCGGCGCTGACGATCCACCGCGGCACCGCCAACCGCTCGACCCAGTCGCGCCCGGTGTTCGTGCTCGGCGTCGATGCCCCGGACGGGCGCAACGCCGACAAGCACGACCTGCAGGTGACGCAAGCCTACTGGGATGGCTTGCCGGAAGAGGTGCGCAAGCACCTGAGCTGCCGCATCGTGCCGGCGCTCGAAGACATCGAGCAGGCCCACACGATCGAGGGCCTGCGCATGGGCATCACGATGTAAGGGTTCGGCCGTCCGCTCAGCCGTCCGACTGCTTGCCGGGGTCGGGCAGCACGTCGTCGGCAGCGGCGTCGGGGTCGTCGTCCACCGCGCCGGCCTCGTCCGCGCTCACGTTCGGGGCCTGCCCGACGTGGCGCATCTTGTCCGATTGCTGGTCGAGGCTGACTTCCTCGGCCACGTCGAAGCGGCCGTCGCTTTCGCCGTCGGCCGGGAGCAGGCCTTCGGAACGCTGCTCGGAGCCGCCCTGGGTGCCCCCCTGCGCGCCGCCCTGGCTGCCGGTCTGGATGGTGCCGGACAGGCTATCGTCGCCCTGGCGCGTGGATTGCTGGTTCTGGTCTGGTTGCTGGTTGCTGGCCATGTCGATCTCCTTTGAATGCGTCGTAGGTTCGGATCGATTATGGCGCAGGCGGGAGCGCAGCGGGCGCACGCTACCGGCAACCGGGCGCGAAACAGGGCGCGGTTCAGCGCCCGCGCGGCAGGTTCTTTTCCAGGATTGCCCACAGGATCAGGCCATAGGCGAGCAGGCGGATCAGGTAGTGCAGCGGCGTCGCCTCGTTGTCCTGGTAGGCCAGCGCCGAAACCACGCGGTGCGCGCCTTCGATGCCGAACGAGAGCGCAAACCAGAGGAAGAAGCGGTCGCCGGTATTGCGCCAGAAGCGCAGGAAGAACACGGCGATCACCGCGGAGGCCATGGCGATCGCGCCGGTCAGCATGTCGTTCACCGTCACTCCTTCGCGTAGATCAGGCCGAACAGCAGCAGCAGCGTCGACACCAGCGCCGCCCACAGGCGCACCGGCAGCAGGTCGATTTCCGGACCGGGGAACACGATCTTGTCGAGGACCAGGAACAGATTGTTGACCGTCATGGCCGCGAACGACAGGGCGCTCCAGAACAGCAGCTTGACGCGGGTGCGCCGGTAGCTGGCGAACAGCAGCCAGGTGCAGGCCAGCGAGGTCAGGGTGCAGAGACTATAGATCGTGAAGGCCACTAGGCGTCCTTTCGCCATTTGAAGGCGTCAGCGAACTGCTGGGCCTTGCGGTCGAGGGTGGAATGGATGACGAGTGTAACTTCAACGAGGTGGCTTGCATACAGGCCGGCCAGGCCGTCGACGCGCGCGCGCAGCAGCGCGCTCTCGGGGCGGTAGCGGTAGGCCGGCGCGCCGGGAGCGTCGTAGCGCTCGGCCATGCCGGCCGTGCACAGCTCGTGCAGCAGCGACTCGGCGGTCTTTTCGCGCACGTACAGGCGCGCCGCCAGCGTATCGCCGCGCCAGGCCTGGTTCAGGTCGGCGCGCATCAGCAGCAGCGCTTCCAGAAAGGGGACCGACGGAATACTCGTGAGTATGAAGCGTCTCAGGTCCTCGGGGATGGGGGTGTTTGCCATCGCCAGATGTATTTGCTCGAATGCACTTGTCTTTTTGAGACGTGCATTTTATAGCATTCTGAGCAGAAATGATCAGCGGTATCGTGCGCACACTCTACAGACATAGCTCATGCGTATGATCAAGCTTGCGTCGACTACAATGACGCGTAGTTTGATTTGATCGAATTGTTCACCCTGAAATGATGTTCCTGAAATCCCAAGTCCGCCCGCTGTTCACCCCATTGCTGCTGGCGGCGCTGGTCGCGCTCGGCGGCTGTCATCGCGACGCCGCGCCCGGGCGCCACGTGCGCGCGCACGCGCCCGCGGTCGCCGCATCGAGCCAGGCGGCACCCCAGGGGGCGCCCGAAAAACAGTCATGCGGCGACCATTTCGTCGGCGGCGACGCGCCGCAATTTACCAACCAGAAGCTGGCCGCGGACACGCGCGAACTGTGCTTCAACGTATTCACCGTGATGCATTCCGGGATCACGCACACGCCGCTGTGGTCGGCCGAGCACCTCGAGGCGGCCAACGTCGCGGCCGCCCAGCAGCTCTCGCGCGAGAATTCGTTCCATCCGGAGACGCGCCTGCCGGCCGGCGAGCGCGCCGAGCTGGCCGATTACGCGCGCAGCGGCTTCGACCGCGGTCACATGGCGCCCAACGGCGACATGCCGGACCGCGACAGCCAGTACGACAGCTTCAGCCTGGCCAACATGGTGCCCCAGGACGGCGAGAACAACCGGCACCTGTGGGCGGCGATCGAAGGCGCGGTGCGCAAGCTCGCCAAGCGCGACGGCGAGCTGTACGTCGTGACCGGTCCGGCCTTCCTCGGCAGCGAGGTCAAGCGGGTCGGCAAGGTGCTGGTGCCGACCCATCTTTACAAGCTGGTGTGGGATCCGCGCCGGCAGGCCGGCGCCGCCTGGTTCGTCGAGAACACGGCCGACGCCAAGGCCAACGTGGTGCCGATCCCGGAACTCGAACGTATCATCGGCATCAATTTGCTGCCGGCATTATCCGAGCAGGACAAGGAACGCGTGCTCGACTTGCCCCAGGTGCGCGCCAACAACCGATAAAGAGGAGGGACCATGTCCAATGAAAAGCCTGCGCAGTCCGGTTTCGCGCCGTTCGCCAACGAATCCGACGTGCTCCAGGTCGGCCGCCTGATGCTGGAAAACCGGCTCGACCGCATTACCATCTCCGGCGACGTCGACCTGACCGCCGACCACCAGGGCCTGGCGGCGGCGCGCCTGCTGCATGACTTGCTCGGCCGGGTGGTGGCCAGCCTGGAAGCGCGTCCGGACCTGCCCGCGCAGCTGCCCCCGCCCAGCGTCGAGACCGTCAACAATCCCTTCGCCTGAACCTCTCCAGGCCGGTCGCCCGACCGGCCCCGCGGTGCCGCTGTTCCGTTACACGGTCGGTGCGCCGCTTCACGCAAATCCCTGTTTTTACGTGACTTTCGCCTGATTTTCGGATTCGGGGAAGGCATGCACGCGCTCGTGTTTACTCAACTATTTCAAAACGTCAATAGTGCGCGCATTGCAAGCACTTTGGAGTAATCTCGGTTGCTCTAGCGCCGTGACTTCAAGGAGATGAACCGTGTCAATTGACCCAACGCAACCAACCGCACAGGAACCGATCCGGGTGCCCGTGTACCAGGAGGAAGCGCAGGTCGATAAACGGATCGTCGACACAGGCCGCGGCGTCCGCATCCACAAGATTGTCGCCGAGCACCCCTACCAGATCGACGAAACCTTGACGCATGACGAGCTGCAGGTCAGCCACGTCCCCGTCGACCGTATCGTCGCCCTGGACCAGGCGCCCGCCACGCGCTACGAAGGTGACACCCTGGTGGTACCGGTCCTTGAGGAAGTGCTGGTGGTCGAACGCCGCCTGCGCATCAAGGAGGAAGTCCGCATCACCAGAATCCGGCGCGAGGAGCACCACGCCGACACGATTCTGCTCAAAACGGAGCAGGTCAGCGTGGAGCGCTTCGACGAGGCCGGCGACGCCCCATCAACATCATTGGAGGATTGATCATGCAACATACCCTAGTAGCGGTTTTCGACAACCGAAGCGACGCCCAGAACGCCATGGACGAGCTGCTCGGCTCCGGCTTCTCGCGCAGCGACGTCAACGTCTCCAGCGCCGACCCGACCGGCCAGACCAGCAGCCTGACCGGCTCGACCACGCAGGCCGACGGCACGCAGGACGAAGGCATCGGCGCGTCCATCAAGCATTTCTTCACCGGCCTGTTCGGCTCCGACAATGACGAGCACGCTTCGCGCTACTCGGACGTCGTCTCGCGCGGCCACCACGTGCTGACCGTCACCGCCCAGTCCGAGCCGGAAGTCGAGCGCGCCGCCGACGTCATCGAACGCTTCGGCCCGGTCGACATCGACGAGCGCCACGACCTCACCGGTTCCGCAGCCTCGCTCGACGCCGGCATGCTGGCCGCCGGCGCGACCGCGGGCAGCAGCCTGGGCGGTGCGCAATCGATGCAGTCGGGTTCGCTGGGCTCCAGCGCCGGCTCGATGCAGAACACCCAGCCGGGCGCGCTGCAAGGCGGCGCCGACGGCGACCGCAACTTCTTCGCCACCCAGAACCTGAACGATCCGGTGCCGGAAGGCCAGACCTACCAGGAGCCGATGGGCGGCAACATGCAAGCCGGCGGCTCGCTCGACAGCGCCATCGGCGGCAACGTGCTGAGCGGCACCCAGAGCTCGTCGCTGAACTCGGGCCTGTCCGATTCGCGCCAGACCTCGCAGGGCGGCTCGCTGAGCCAGAGCGACTCGATGCTGCAGGGCACGGCCTCGCTGCCGGGCTCGAACGACGCCTCGCTGGGCGGCACCATCCAGTCGAGCCAGAATCTGCAATCGAGCGCGCAATCGGGCACGCAGCTGGGCAACCAGCAGCGCGACACCACCGCGATCCCGGTCGTGCAGGAAGAACTGAAAGTCGGCAAGCGTGAAGTCCAGCGCGGCGGCGTGCGCGTGTTCTCGCGCGTGATCGAGACCCCGGTCAACGAAAGCGTGAACCTGCGCGAAGAGCACGTGAACGTCGAACGCCGCCCGGTCAACCAGCCGATCAGCACGACCGACGCCACTGCCTTCAAGGAACAGTCGATCGAGCTGCGCGAGACCGCCGAGGAAGCCGTGGTGCAGAAATCGGCCCGCGTGGTCGAGGAGGTCATCGTCGGCAAGGAAGTCAGCAACCGCGAGCAGCAGATCCACGACACCGTGCGCCGCACCGACGTGCAGATCGAGAACCTGGCCGGCGACGACAGCGCCTTCCGCAGCGACTGGCAATCGAACTACGCCAGCCAGGGCGGCAACTACGACGACTACGCGCCGGCTTACCGCTACGGCAACGAAGCGCGCAGCAAATACCAGGGCCGCAACTGGGACGACGTCGAGTCCGACCTGCGCAGCGATTGGGACACCCGCTACGGCAGCAGCGGCGCCTCGACCTGGGAGAAATTCAAGGCCGCCGTGCGCCATGGCTGGGACAAGATCACCCCTGACATGGACGACAGCGACAGCGCCTACCGCAACCACTGGAACAGCACCTATGGCGCCAGCGGCGACACGTACAACGACTACGAGCCGGCCTACAAGTACGGCAACGAAGCGCGCAGCAAGTACCAGGGCCGCAACTGGGACGACGTCGAGTCCGACCTGCGCAGCGACTGGGACACCCGTTATCCGGGCAGTGCCGGCGCCTCGACCTGGGACAAGATGAAGTCCGCCGTGCGCCACGGCTGGGATCGCGTCACGTCCTGAGCTGATTGCAGCTGAAGCGGCTTCGCCGCAATGAAAAACGCCGGCCCAGCGCCGGCGTTTTTTTTGGCTGTGTTCGCGTTAGTTAAGTGAACCAAACGGCGTTGCCGAAGTCTTACGCATTGTCGAGTTAGCCCATCGGGAGTGACGATGCAAAGGCCCACCTTCAGCGAATTGTTCACCCTGCTTTCTGGCGCAACATTGTCCAGCAGCGAGCTGGCGCAATTGCGCGCCTGGATCGCCGGCATCCGCGACCCGTCCGAGTGCCTGGCGCTGGTCGAAGCGGCCGCGGCAGGCCGGCCCTGTCCGCATTGCAGCGGTATGCGGCTGCACCGCTGCGGCCGCGCCAGCGGCTTGCAACGGTTTCGCTGCCTCGGCTGTGCCCGCTCTTTCAATGCCCTGACCGGCACACCGCTGGCGCGGCTGCGCAAGCGCGAACGCTGGCTGCCCTATCTTCAGTGCATGCTCGAGTCGCGTACCGTACGCCAGGCCGCGCGCGACACCGGCGTGCACCGAACCACGAGTTTTCGCTGGCGCCACCGGTTCGGACCGGGCGCCGGGCGCCATCGGCCGTCGACGTTGTCGGCGATCGTCGAAGCCGACGAGACCTATCGCCTCGAATCGCAAAAGGGCGCGCGCCAGTTGACGCGTCCGCCCCGGCGACGCGGCGGCGCGGCCAGCCGGCGCGGCATCAACCGCGAGCACGACTGCCTGCTGGTGGTGCGCGATCGCAGTGGGCTTACGCTGGACTTTCATACCGGCCGCGGTCCCGTGACGGCAGCACAATTGCGCTCGCGCCTGACACCCGTGCTTTCTCCAGACGTGCTCTTGATCAGCGACAGTGCAGCGGCGTATGCCCGCTTCGCCGCCGAGACCGGGATCACGCACGCGCCCGTCAACCTGCGCGCGGGCCGGCGTGCACGCGGCGCGATCCATCTCCAGAACGTCAATGGCTGGCACAGCCGTTTCAAAAGCTGGCTGATGCGCTTCAAGGGTGTCGCCAGCCGTTACCTGGCGAACTATTCCGGCTGGCAGCGGTTACTCGATGCACACGAATTGGAGACACCAGCGCAATGGCTGTGTGCTGCGGTACGTCAAGCTCAGTCGAGGCAGGTGCAAACGTCGACTTAACGCGAACACAGCCTTTTTTTCGCGCGACTGGGGCACTCAGCCCGGGTCGCCCAGCGGCAGGCTGATGCGATTGCGCCCCATGTGCTTGGCCCGATACAGCGCCGCATCGGCGATCGCGACCAGCTCGCTCGCGCTATTGTCGGGTGCCGCGATCGCGGTGGCTGCACCGATCGAGACCGTGACATGCTGGCCCGGCGCGAGCCGGGTCGGCACCTGCAGCTGCTCGACGCGGGTGCGGATGCGCTCGGCGACGCTGGCGGCGCCCTTGAGCGACTGGTTCGGCAGGATCACCGCGAACTCTTCGCCGCCATAGCGCGCAACCAGGTCGTTGGCGCGCATCTCGCTCGACACGGCGGTGGCGATGCGCTTGAGGCACTCGTCGCCGCCGATGTGGCCGTGGGCGTCGTTGTAGGCCTTGAAGTTGTCGACATCGACCATCAGCAGCGACAGCGGCTGGTGCTGGCGCAAAGCGCGCGCCCATTCGGCGTGCAGGGTATCGTCGAAGCAGCGGCGGTTGGCCAGGCCAGTCAGGCCGTCGCGCGTGGCGAGTTGTTCGAGCGCGGCCTGCGCCAGCTTTTCGTCGGTCATGTCGCGCAGCGTCTGGACGACCGCGGCCAGGCGCCCGCGCTCGTCGTAGATCGGGCTGGCGTCGGCCGCCAGGTAGCGCCGGCGGCCGACGCGCGGCATGTCGCACCAGCCCTCGGCCGACAAATGGTTGGCGCCGCCCTGGCGCGGGTGCAGCTGCAGGACCTCGGCGTCGCGGCCCTGGAGCAGCAGGTCGGCCAGGGTAGGGCGCTGCTCGTCGAAAAAGCAGCGCCAGTGGCTCTGCGTGCCGATCATCTCCTCGGCAGTGACGCCGGTCAGGCGTTCGCAGGCGCGATTCCAGATGATCACATGCGAGCTGATATCGAGCACGAACACGGGGATGGCCAGCGTTTCCATCAGCTGGTGCGCGAACACGCGATCGGGATGGGCGCCGGTGGCGTCCATCAGCCGCTGAAGTGTCGTAGTGCCTGTCATGTGCCGTCCTTCGGTCTGTCAATAAGCGTTTGATTGCTGACAAGAACCGATTGTGCTCCAGCGACAATGCAGAGCTATTGATTTTGAGCAAGCCGGAACAGCCGCTCGTCTCCCGGCCGACGTGCCTGCCACAACCGCACTTAGCCTGGCTCGACGCTGCGCGCTGCGCTGCGGACGATGCGGGTGACCTGCTCGAGGCGGGCGCGCGCGCGGTCGAGGCGTGCGCTGCAAGCGCCATCGAGTGCGGCCAGTTGTTGCAGTTGCGCCAGCTCGGCCTGCACCTGGGCCAGCTGCACGTCGAGCCTGGCTTCGGGCGCGACCTTGTCCCCGTCGAGATTGTCGGGGCGGCGAATGGTCAGCCGCTCCAGCAGCAGGTCGGCCTCGGCCAGTGATTCGTCGGCACGGCTGCGCGCGCCTTGCTCGCAGCACAGCTGGGCTTCGAGCCGCGCGAGGCGGTCTTCGCTGCGCACGCGCCGGAACGAGAAGGCACATGCCGCCGCGAGACCGCCCGCCAGCATGGCGGCGCTGGTCAGGCGGCGCGGCCAGCCATCCCAGGCGTCGCCGCAGGCCAGGCGCCAGCCGCCGGCCAGCAGCAGGGTAGCGCACAGCAACAGCAAAGTTCTCGAGATCGCGCTTTTCATTGCACACCTTCCGACGATGATTAGGAAGAATCCTGCACAACGTTACGGCTTTCTGAGCGGAATTATTTTGCTCAACCTCAACCGACGCAAAGTTAGGGCAGTCGTCCCCGTTTAGGCCTGACAATAGTGAGTTAGCGGCGGTTCCACATCATCTGGAGCGGGCCACGCTATAATGGAAGGTTGACGACAGGCTTAACCGACTTTTATCGTGACTTACAGCATTAAAGAAATCTTCTATACCTTGCAGGGCGAAGGCGCGCATGCAGGCCGGCCGGCCGTGTTTTGCCGCTTTTCGGGCTGCAACCTGTGGACCGGACGCGAGAGCGACCGTGCCAGCGCCGTGTGCCAGTTCTGCGACACCGACTTCGTCGGCACCGATGGCGAGCGCGGCGGGAAGTTCAAGGACGCCGCCGCCCTGGCGGCGGAAATCGACGGCCTGTGGCCGAGCCGCTATACCGCCAGCAAATACGTCGTGTTCACCGGCGGTGAACCGCTGTTGCAGCTGGACGCGGCCCTGATCGACGCCATGCACGCGCGCGGCTTCACCATCGCGATCGAAACCAACGGCACGCTGCCGGTCCCGAGCGGCGTCGACTGGATCTGCGTCAGCCCCAAGATGGGCTCGACGCTGGTGGTTGAAAAGGGCAATGAAATCAAGGTCGTGATTCCGCAGGTGGGACAGGACCTGGGCGCTTACGAGCACCTCGACTTCGAGAATTTCTTCGTACAGCCGATGGACGGTCCGCTGGCCGACTTCAACACGAAACTGGCGATCGACACCTGCCGCAGCAACCCGAAGTGGAAGCTGAGCCTCCAGACCCACAAACTCCTGCAAATTCCCTGAACCTATGCTGACCATTACCCGCAAACTCGAATTCGACGCCGGCCACCGCATTCCCGACCACAAGAGCCAGTGCCGCAACCTGCACGGCCACCGTTACACGCTGGAAATCACGCTGACCGGGGCCGTGATCGACGTCGAGGGCAACTCCGACAACGGCATGATCATGGACTTTTCCGACATCAAGGCGCTGGCCAAAGAGCACCTGGTCGACGTCTGGGACCACGCCTTCCTGGTGTACGAGCAGGACGCCGCGGTCAAGGACTTTCTGTCCAGCCTGCCGGGCCACAAGACCGTCGTGATCGACCGCATCCCGACGGTCGAGAACCTGGCCCAGGTTGCCTGGAACATCCTCAAGGCCGCCTACACCGATCGCTTCGGCACCGGCCTGCGCCTGCAAAAGCTGGTCTTGCACGAGACCCCGAACTGCTGGGCCGAAATCACCGATGCCTGAGTCGCCAGAGCTGCCTCGGCTGCCCGACCTGCCCACGCCGACCGACCTCCCGGCCGGCTTCGATGCGCAGCCGTCCGCGGCCGATGCGACCTACATGGGCCTGGCCCTGCAGGAAGCGCGCAAGGCCTGGGCGGCCGGCGAGGTGCCGGTCGGCGCGGTGGTGGTCAAGGACGGCGAAGTCATCGCCACCGGTTTCAACCAGCCGATCGGACGGCATGATCCGACGGCGCACGCCGAAATCGTCGCGCTGCGCGCCGCCGCCGACAAGCTCGGCAATTACCGCCTGCCGGGCTGCGAACTGTACGTGACGCTGGAGCCATGCGCCATGTGTTCCGGCGCGATGATGCACGCCCGCCTGGCGCGTGTGGTGTACGCCGCGCTCGACCCCAAGACCGGCGTGTGCGGCTCGGTGCTCGACCTGTTCGCGCTCGAGCAACTGAACCACCACACCGAAGTGGTCGGCGGCGTGCTGGCCGGCGACGCCTCGGCGATGCTCAAGGCCTTCTTCGCGGAACGCCGCGCGGCCGCCCGCAACCCGGTGCGCACGCCAGACCTGCCGTAGCCCCCATATTCGGTCGAAAATGGTATTCTGTTTTCATGCCATATCGATCACACAACGGGCACGCGCCATGCCGAGTCTGAATGCCAACGGCATCCGGATCGCCTTCGATACCGCGGGCGATCCGAAAGCCGCGCCACTGCTGCTGATTGCCGGCGTCGGCCAGCAATTGACCGCCTGGCCCGACGAGTTCGTCGAAGGCCTGGTCGAGCTCGGCTTCTACGTGATCCGCTTCGACAACCGCGACTGCGGCTTGTCCACCAAGTTCGAACATGCCGGCACCCCCAGCCTGCCGCTGGCCTGGCTCAAATCGAAGCTGCACCTGCCGCTGCGCCCGCCCTACAGCCTGCAGGACATGGCCGACGACGCCGTCGGCGTGCTGTCCGCGCTCGGCGTCGCGCGCGCGCACGTGGTCGGCGTGTCGATGGGCGGCATGATCGCACAGCTGCTCGCGGCCAAATACCCGTCGCGGGTGCTGAGCCTGACGTCGATCATGTCGAGCAGCGGCCGGCGCGGCCTGCCGGGCCCGACGCCGGCGGTGCGGCACGCCATGCTGCGCCGCCCCAAGTCGGCCGGAGACCTCGACGCCGTCGTCGAGCATGCGGTGCGGCTGCTGCAGACCATCGCCAGCCCGGCCTATCCGACGCCGGAAAAGCAGCTGCGGCGGCGGGTCGCGCGCGCGCTGCGGCGTAACAGGAACCCCAGCGGCGCCGCACGCCAGCTGCTGGCGATCACCGCCTGCGGCGACCGCGCCGGCCAGCTGCGCACCATCGTCGCGCCGACGCTGGTGATCCACGGCGCGGCCGACCCGATGCTGCCGCTGGCCTGCGGCATCGACACCGCCAACGCCATTCCCAACGCGCGCCTGGAGGTAATCGAAGGCATGGGCCACGATTTGCCGACCCAGCTGAACGAGCGCCTGCTCGCCTTGATCGACACCCATGCCCACGGTAAGATGACGCCCGACTCCACACCGCGGCTTTTCGTCAAACAGTGATTCCCCAACACATCGTCAAGCGCCTTGGTATCGCCCTGGTCGCGCCCGGCAGTTACGCGCCCGAACCCGAAGCCATCCCGCGCGGCATCGCCCGCCTCGAACCCCGCGGCATCCTGGTCCGCAACTACTACGACCATGACGCCCGCCACCAGCGCTTTGGCGCCACCGACGAAGTCCGCCTGGCCCGGCTGAACGCAGCCACGGACGACCCCGACGTGCAGGTGGTGATGGCGATCCGCGGCGCCTACGGCATGACGCGCCTGCTGCCGCACCTCGATTACGAGAAAATGGCGGCCAGCGGCAAGATCTTCGTGGGTTTTTCGGATGTGACGGCCTTGCACATGGCCCTGTACGCGAAGGCCGGCGCCCTGAGCTATGCCGGCCCGATGTTCGTCAGCGACATCGGCGTGCGCGATCCGGTCGATTTCACGCTCGAGGATTTCCTGCACTGCCTGGCCGGCCCTACCCACACGCTCGAAGGGCGGGGCACGGGCAACCCGGCGCTCGACGTATCCGGCACCGCCTGGGGCGGCAACCTGGCGATGGTCGTGTCGCTGATGGGCACCGACTATTTTCCGCGCATCGACGGCGGCATTCTGTACCTGGAAGACATCGCCGAACACCCGTTCCGGGTCGAGCGCATGATGCTGCAGCTGATGCAGGGCGGCGTGCTGCAGCGCCAGCGCGCCGTCGTGCTGGGCGATTTTTCCGGCTACCGGCTGGGGCCGAACGACAACGGCTACAACTTCGACGAGATGCTGGCCTACCTGCGCGCGACGCTGCCGTGCCCGGTGCTGACCGGCCTGGAGTTCGGCCACATCGCGCGCCACGTGACGATCCCGTTCGGTGCGCAGGCGCGCCTGGTGTCGGACGGCGATGCCTGGCGCATGACGCTGTCGGACTACCCGACCGTACGCATCGCCTGATCGCGGTCGGGGCGCAAGAAGCGTCATCGCGAAAGCGGAACGAGGCGCCGCTGTAGCCGGCCCGATCGGATGGTAAAATAGACGGTTAATCGCAATATCATCCGAGGGTCATCCTGTGCTTAGTACAGCCAACATCACGATGCAGTTCGGCGCGAAGCCGCTGTTCGAAAACATTTCCGTCAAATTCGGCGACGGCAACCGTTACGGCCTGATCGGCGCCAACGGCTGCGGCAAGTCGACGTTCATGAAGATCCTGGGCGGCGACCTCGAGCCGTCCGGCGGCAACGTCTCGCTCGATCCGGGCGAGCGTCTCGGCAAGCTGCGCCAGGACCAGTTCGCCTACGAAGACGTGCGCGTGCTGGACGTGGTCATGATGGGCCACACCGAGCTGTGGGACGCGATCCGCGAGCGCGATGCGATCTACGCCAACCCGGAAGCGACCGACGAAGACTACATGAAAGCGGCCGAGCTCGAAGGCAAGGTCGCCGAGTACGACGGCTACTCGGCAGAAGCGCGCGCCGGCGAGCTGCTGCTCGGCCTGGGCATCGGCACCGATCTGCACCAGGGCCTGATGAGCGCCGTGGCGCCGGGCTGGAAGCTGCGCGTGCTGCTGGCGCAGGCGCTGTTCTCGGATCCGGACATCCTGCTGCTGGACGAGCCGACCAACAACCTGGACATCCACACGATCTCCTGGCTGGGCGACATGCTGAACCAGCGCAACTCGACGATGATCATCATCTCGCACGACCGCCACTTCCTGAACTCGGTCTGCTCCCACGTCGCCGACATGGACTATGGCACGCTGAAGGTCTATCCGGGCAACTACGACGACTACATGGAAGCGTCGACCCAGGCGCGCAACCAGCAGCTGGCCAACAATGCCAAGGCCAAGGAAAAGGTCGCCGAACTGCAGGAATTCGTGCGCCGCTTCTCGGCCAACAAGTCCAAGGCACGCCAGGCGACCTCGCGCGCCAAGCAGATCGACAAGATCAAGATCGAGGAATTCAAGCCGTCCTCGCGCGCCTATCCGTTCGTGCGCTTCGAGGGCGAGAAGAAGCTGCACCGCCTTGCCGTCGAGACCGAGGGCCTGAGCAAATCGTACGACCGGACCCTGTTCAAGAACTTCTCGATCATGGTCGAAGCCGGCGAGCGCATCGCCATCATCGGCGCCAACGGTGCCGGTAAAACCACGCTGCTGCGCTGCATCGGCAGCCAGCCGATCAGCGGCATGGACGCCGACACCGGCCGCGTCAAGTGGGCCGAGAACGCCAACCCGGGCTACATGCCGCAGGATCCGACCGAGGAATTCGCCACCGACGCCAACCTGACCGACTGGATGGGCCAGTGGACCAAGGAAGGCGACGACGACCAGGCCGTGCGTTCGATCCTGGGCCGCCTGCTGTTCGGCGGCGACGAAGTCAAGAAGTCGGTGCGCGTGCTGTCCGGCGGCGAAAAGGGCCGCATGATGTACGGCAAGCTGATGCTGGGCCGCCACAACGTGCTGCTGATGGACGAGCCGACCAACCACATGGACATGGAATCGATCGAATCGCTCAACGTGGCGCTGGATAAATATGCCGGCACCTTGATCTTCGTCTCGCACGACCGCGAATTCGTGTCCTCGCTGGCCACGCGCATCCTCGAAGTCAAGGAAGACGGCGTGGTCGACTTCCGGGGCAATTACGAGGATTACCTGAAGAGCCAGGGTCTGAATTAATATTCGTGACGCGAACGTAAAAGGCAGGCACGGCGTGCCTCCCTTACATCTGATTTATTGTGACGAAAACGATAAATAAGGTTCATCCATGAACGACATCGTACCGATCAAGACTTTCGAATACGACCGCCCGGTGGGCGGCGTCTGCTCGACCGCCGAAGCCTGGGCACGCACGCCGTCGCCGCTCGAGGTCGCAGAGAAGACCGCGCTGAAAGAGCGCATCAAGCGCCTGCTGAAGGAAAAGAACGCGACGCTGGTGGCGCATTACTACGTCGACGCCGACCTGCAGGACCTGGCCGAGGAAACCGGCGGCTGCGTCTCCGACTCGCTGGAAATGGCGCGTTTCGGACGCGACTGTGCATCGACGACGCTGGTCGTGGCCGGCGTGCGCTTCATGGGCGAGACCGCCAAGATCCTGAGCCCGGAAAAGACGATCCTGATGCCGGACCTGGACGCGACCTGTTCGCTCGACCTGGGCTGCCCGGCCGACGAGTTCGCCGCTTTCTGCGATCAGCACCCGGACCGCACCGTGGTCGTGTACGCCAATACCTCGGCGGCGGTCAAGGCGCGCGCCGACTGGATGGTGACCTCGTCGATCGGCCTGGACATCGTCAAGCACCTGCACGAGCAGGGTAAAAAGATCCTGTGGGCGCCGGACCGCCACCTGGGCGCCTACATTCAAAAGCAGACCGGCGCCGACATGCTGCTGTGGCAGGGTTCCTGCCTGGTGCACGACGAGTTCAAGGGCATCGAACTGGACCTGCTGCGCGCCGAGTACCCGGATGCCAAAGTCCTGGTGCACCCTGAATCCCCGGCTGCGGTCGTGGCCCAGGCCGACGTGGTCGGCTCGACCACCCAGCTGATCGACGCCGCGCGCAACAGTTCGGCGACACACTTCATCGTCGCCACCGACAACGGCATTCTGCACAAGATGCGCATGGCCGCGCCGGGCAAGCACTTCATCGAAGCGCCGACCGCCGGCAACAGCGCCACCTGCAAGAGCTGCGCGCACTGCCCGTGGATGGCGATGAACGGCTTGCAGAACCTGGCCGAGGTGCTCGAAACGGGCGCCAACCAGATCCACGTCGACCCGGAAGTCGGCAGGCAGGCCAAGCGCGCGATCGACCGCATGCTCAATTTCGCGGCCGCGAAAAAAGCCAGGGCGCTGCCGAGCGGCGCACTGGAGCAGGAAGCCAGGCTGTTCTCGGGCGTGGGGCCGGCATGAGCAGTTTGCACAACCCATTCGCCGCCGAGGGCGCGGTCGACGAGACGCTGCAGAGGGCTTTCGAACAAAACATCCTGGCCGCGCTGCTGGAAGACGTCGGCAGCGGCGACCTGACCGGCAAGCTGGTCCCGGTCGCGCCGCGCGCGCAGGCGCGCGTGATCGTGCGCGAGCAGGCCGTGCTGTGCGGCGCGCCGTGGTTCGAGGGCGTGATGCTGGCTGTCGACCAGGACATCGAGATCGACTGGAAGTACGCCGAGGGCGACCTGATGGCGGCCGATTCCGTCGTCTGCACGATCAGCGGTTCGCCGCGTTCGCTGCTCACCGCCGAGCGCGGCGCGCTGAATTTCCTGCAGCTGCTGTCGGGCGTGGCGAGCGCCACCCGCGTCTACGTCGACGTGGTGAAAGGCACCAATGCGAAGATTCTCGACACGCGCAAGACGCTGCCGGGCCTGCGCCAGGCGCAAAAGTATGCGGTGCGCGTGGGCGGCGGCGCCAACCAGCGCATGGCGCTGTACGACGGCATCCTGATCAAGGAAAACCACATCGCGGCGGCGGGCGGCATCACGCCGGCCGTCAAAGCCGCGATGGCGCTCGAGGCCGGCGTGTCGATCCAGGTCGAGGTCGAGTCGATCGCCGAGCTGGAAGAAGCCTTGCAAGCCGGCGCGGTGTCGATCCTGCTGGACAACTTCGACCTGCAGATGATGCGTGACGCGGTACGCACCAACGCCGGCCGCGCGCTGCTGGAAGCCTCGGGCGGCATCAACATGCAGACCGTGCGCGCGATCGCCGAGACCGGCGTGGACCGGATCTCGATCGGCAGCCTGACCAAGGACGTCAAGGCGACGGATTACTCGTTGCGGATCGTGGGCTGAACCCGGGTATTCCGAAAGCGCCGCGCCGCCCGTAGGGGCCGCGCGGCGTTTTTATTTTCGGCGACGCCTCTGTTTTCGCAAGACGTCACGCCAATTTTCCGTGACGCGTCACCCAAATCTTCAGGTGCCGCTCTCGCTCGCCCTTGCCCGCGCCTCCGCTTGTGGATCGCGCAAACTCACCGGCGCCCCCGCGCGCCCGGCGATGTCTTCGATCGCCTCCAGCACCTGTTCAGGATGGGCGTAATGCGTCATGTGCCCCACGCCCGGCTGCAGGCGCAGTTCGCTGCCGCTCGCACCGTTTTGCAGCCTTTCGTTCAGCCGCTCGCTGTTGTGGCCTGGGTCGACCACCCGGTCCTGCGTCCCGCTGACAATCACGACCGGCACCTTCAGCTCACCGTAGCGCTTGGACAGCGCCAGCGCGGCCGGAATCATCAGCGTGTTGTCGGCCGACGCCGCGCGCACCTGCTTGGGCCGCAGCATCATCCACACCGGCAGCTCGCGGAAGCGTTCCGGCACCGGCAGCGGCGCGAACATCGCCTTGGTGAGCGGACGCCACAGCATGCGCGCGCTGATCGGCGATACCGTGTACCGCATCAGGTCGCCGATCAGCGGCAGCGCGGGCAGCGCGAACAGCGGCACGTCCGGCCGCAAGCTCGGATAGTAATAGCCGGACAGCAGCACGAGGCCGCGCACGAAACCGGGCACGTCGAGCGCCATCGACAGCGCCACCAGCGTGCCGATCGAATGGCCGAGCACGATCGCGCTGTCGACGCCGATCTGCTGCAGCGCATGGTGCAGCAGGCGCGCCTGGGCTTGCGGCGTCCACAGGCGCGCACGTGGGCGCTCGCTGTAGCCGAAGCCGGGGCGGTCGAACACGATCACGCGGTAATGCTCGGCCGCGCGCTCGAGCAGGCCGCTGGCTTCGAAGTCGCTGCCGTACACGCCATTACCGTGGATCAGCACCAGCACCGGGCCCTGGCCACGCTCGACGTAGTGCAGGCGCACGCCGTCGACGGTCACGAAGCGGCCAGGCGGCGGGTTATCGGCTTCCGCCTCCTTGGTTTTCGCGCGCACGTACAGGAATGAGGCCGCCAGGCCGAGCCCGGCCGCCAGCGCGCCGGCTTGCCAGCCCTTGATCTTCGAATTGCTCACAGTGTTCCCCCGTCGAGTTGAATGGATGGTCTGACTGTATCAGGACGGCGCTGTTCGAGGAGCGCGGCCACGAGTGGGAGCAATTGTTCGCTCGATTCTTCGATCTTGATGTCGAGCAGGTCGTCGGCGCGCGTCCGCCCCAGGTTGATCGCAGCGATCTTCTTGCCGCTCGCCTGGGCCATGCGCGCGAAGCGAAAGCCCGAGTACACCATCAGCGAGGAGCCGACCACCAGCAAGGCGTCGGCGCGCTCCATCTGGTCGAGGGCGATCGCGGTGCGCGCGGGTGGGACGTTGTCGCCGAAAAAGACCACGTTCGGCATCAGCGTGCCGCCGCAACAGGTGCACCAGGGCAGGCGGAAGTCGGCCAGCTCGGCCGGCTCGACCGAGGCGTCGCCGTCCGGCAGCGGGGTCGCTTCCGTGTGCAGCATGTGCGGGTTCATGTCCCCGAGCTGGCCCTGGATGAAGGCGCGCGGGAACAGCGCCGAGCATTCGAGGCACACGACCGTATGGATATTGCCGTGCAGCTCGAGCACGCTGTGGCTGCCGGCCTGGCCATGCAGGCCGTCGACGTTTTGGGTCAGCACCGAGCCAATGTTCCCGAGCCGCTCGAGCGCGGCGATGGCCAGGTGGCCCGGGTTCGGGCGCGCGCGCGACAGCACCGGCCAGCCGATCATGCTGCGCGCCCAGTAGCGCCGGCGCACGTATTCGTGTTTGCGAAAGTCGGGGCCGTGGATCGGCGGCTTGCCGCGCCGCGTGCCGTCGCGGTCGCGGTAATCGGGGATGCCGGACGCGGTCGACAGCCCGGCCCCGGTCAGTACCAGCGCACGCGGATAGTTGTCGAGGAACTCGGCCAGCCGCGCCGCATGGTCGTGGATGACGCCGTGGATGGGGTCGTGGATCGTGAATGCTTCGGCCATCGCCGTTCTCCGCCTTTTGGTTTTCCGTGAAATGCTACCATTTTACCGCTGGGGCGAAAGGCGCGTTTCCAGGCCCGTCCGGACCGGTACCAGGGTTCAGCGCCGGCTCGAGACCACGATCCCGGCCACGATCAGGCCGAAGGCAAGCGCGTGGTAGGCATGCGGCGGCTCCCCCAGGAAGGCGGACGAGAGCAAGGCCGCGAACAGCGGTGTCAAGTTCATGAAGAAGGCGCCTAGGCCGGGACCGCCGCGGCGGATGCCGGCGCCCCACATCGCGTAGGCCAGCACCGCCGGGCCGAGGCCCACGAAACACAGCGCCGCCAGCAGCATGCCGCTCCACGCGATCGGATGCGCGCACAGCGTCCACTCGACCCCGCTGAACGCCCCCGACCACAGGATGCCAAAGGCCACCTGCACGGCCAGGAAGGCTGCCCAGTTGGCGCGCAGCGCCGGCTCGTCCTTCGGCTGCAGCAGCATCCAGCTGTAGAAGGACCAGGCAATCGTCGCCAGGATCATGAACAGGTCGCCGGCCACCAGGCGCAGCGCCAGCAGGCCGGCAGCGTCGCCGCGGCACAGCACCACCAGCACGCCGGCGATCGACAGCACCGCGCCGGCCACCTGCCAGGGCCGCACCGCGACGCCGTACACGATGCGCCCGACCAGCATCATCCACACCGGCACGCCGGAAGCGACCAGGGTCACGTTGATCGGGGTCGAGGTGCGCAGCGCCAGGTATTGCAGCGAGTTGTACATGCCGATGCCGAGCAGGCCGAGCAGCAGATAGCGCGGCCAGCGCGCGCGTACGCCCGCGAGCGCGCCCGGGGCCCGGAACGTGCTCCAGGCGAGCGGCAGCAACACCCCCAGGGCGATCGCCCAGCGCAGCAGGTTGAGCGTCATCGGCGGCACCGCCTCGCGCACCAGGCGGCCGACCACGGCGTTGCCGGCCCACAGCAGCGGCGGAACGGTGAGCAGGACGATCGTGGATGGCGTGAGCTTTTGCGTCATCGATGCGGACCCGGCGAGCCCGGCTCAGTTACGCCGGCGCGGGGTCAGCACGCTCGGCAGCGCCTTGGGCAAGGTGTCCGGGTAGTCGCGCGAATAATGCAGGCCGCGGCTTTCGCGGCGCGACAGCGCGCTGCGCACGATCAGCTCGGCCACTTCGACCAGGTTGCGCAGCTCCAGCAAGTCGTTGGTGACGCGGAAGTTGCGGTAATACTCGTCGATCTCTTCTTTAAGCAGCTTGATGCGGTGCTTGGCGCGCTCGAGGCGCTTGGTGGTGCGCACGATGCCGACGTAATTCCACATGAAGCGGCGCAGCTCGTCCCAGTTGTGGGCGATGACGACTTCCTCGTCGGCGTTGGTGACGCGGCTCTCGTCCCAGGCCGGCAGGCGCGGCGAATCGACCCGCGGCGAGGCCGCGATCTGCTGGGCGCAGGCGCGCCCGACCACCAGGCACTCGAGCAGCGAGTTGCTGGCCAGGCGGTTGGCGCCGTGCAGGCCGGTATAGGCCGTCTCGCCGACCGCGTACAGGCCGGGGATGTCGGTGCGCCCGGCCAGGTCGGTGACCACGCCGCCGCAGGTAAAGTGCACGGCCGGCACGACCGGGATCGGCTCCCGGGTGATGTCGATGCCGAACTCGAGGCAGCGCGCGTAGATGGTCGGGAAGTGCTCCTTGATGAATGCCGGGCTCTGGTGCGAGATATCCAGGTGCACGTAGTCGAGGCCGCGCTTTTTCATCTCGAAGTCGATGGCGCGCGCCACGACGTCGCGCGGGGCCAGTTCGCCGCGTTCGTCGTGGGCCGGCATGAAGCGGGTGCCGCCGGCCGTACCGGCTTCCGGCGGAAGCTTGAGCAGGCCGCCTTCGCCGCGCACCGCTTCCGAGATCAGGAACGATTTCGCATACGGGTGATACAGGCAGGTCGGGTGGAACTGGATGAATTCCATGTTCGACACGCGGCAACCGGCGCGCCAGGCCATCGCGATGCCGTCGCCGGTCGAGGTGTCGGGATTGGTCGTATATAAATACACCTTGCCGGCGCCGCCGGTAGCCAGCACGGTGTGCTCGGCTTCGAAAGTGAGCACCTTGCCGCTCTGCTCATCCTGCACGTAGATGCCGTGGCAGCGCGGTTGTCCGACCAGGCTGGGCGCGCCGCCGTGAACGCCGGTGGGCGTCAGCTTGTCGGAGGTGATCACGTCGATTGCGCAATGGTGCTCGAACAGCGTGATGTTCGGATGGGCGCGCACCTTCTGTTCGAGCGTGACCTGGACCGCGTGGCCGGTGGCGTCGGCCGCGTGGATGATGCGGCGCTGGCTGTGGCCGCCTTCACGGGTCAGGTGGAAACCCAGTTCCGCGCTGTCGTCGCGTGTGAAAGGCACGCCTTGCTCGATCAGCCATTCGATCGCTTCGCGGCCGTGCTCGACGATGGTGCGCGTGGCCGCCTCGTCGCACAGTCCCGCGCCGGCGACCAGGGTGTCGGCGACGTGCTGGTCGTGGGTGTCGCCGGAATCGAGCACGGCGGCGATGCCGCCCTGGGCCCAGTTGCTGGCGCCATCCAGCAGTTCACGTTTCGAAATGATGGCGACCTTGCGCGTTTGCGCCAGGTGCAGGGCGACCGAGAGGCCTGCCAGGCCGCTGCCCACGATAGCTACGTCGAATTTCATCGCAGTTGGGTTTAACCGTGTTTTTCAAAGAGGCATCACTATAGACCATTTGACAGCGCGCGTCAGGCTGGGGCGGCTCCTTGCGCACCGCCGTGCTTCAGCGGCGCCGGCCTGCAGCCGCCAACACGGCCTCGTACAGGCGGCGGTAGCGCGCCGCCGTGGCTTCCCAGCTGCGCTGACTGGCCACGAAATCGACGGCCGCCTGGCCGAGCGGCGGCCGGCGCCACGGTTCGCCGAGCAGGCGCACCAGCGCGTCGAGCAGGCAGACGCCGCTGCCGGCGCTGAACAGAATGCCATTGTGGCCATGCACCAGCAGGTCGCGATGGCATGCGATGTCGGAGGCGACGATGGCACAGCCCTGGGCCATGGCGTTGAGCAGGTGGCGCGAAGGCAGCAGCGCATGCGGCCCCGGCAGCGCCGGGAACACGGCGATGTCGGCGCGCGGCAGCAGATCGGCGGCGCGCCGGCACGCCAGCGCGCCGGTGACGGCGACGTGCCCGCGCAGGCCGGGCGCGTGCAGGCGCTCGAACAGGTCGTCCTCGCGCGCTTCGTCCGCCCGCCCGCCGCCGGCCACCAGCAGGCGCAGCGCGGGAAAGCGCCGCCGCAGCGCCGGCAGCACCGCCAGCAGCAAGTCGAACCCATCCTCGCGCCGCAGACGGCCGGCGTAGACGATCAGCGGCGCGCCTTCGAGCCCTGCGGGTGCGCGCACCTGCGCGCACGCCGGCGCCAGGTCCGGCGCCGGCGGGATCACGGCGATGCGCCCGGCGCACAAGCCCTGGGCGCGCAGCGACGCGCGCTGCCCGGCGCTGCCGGCGGCGAGGGCGTCGGCGCGGCATAGCGCCCAGCGTTCGACCGCGCCGGCATCGGGCGCATGGCGCTGGGCGTCGACCACCAGCGGCAAGCGTAGGAGGCGCGCGGCCGGCAGGGCGGCCAGCGCATGGCGTGTCGGCGTATGCACGTGGATCAGGTCGGGGCGCGTCAGCCGCGTCACCTGACGCAGGCGCCAGGCCAGCGTGCCCAGCGCCAACGCCGGACTCAGGGCTGGAATCAGCGAATTCGCCAGCGCACCGATCCGGCGACAAGTGTGCAACGGCGGCCCGGTCCGGTAGAAGTGCCAGACGTGGCCGTCATGCTCCTGCGGCCAATGCGCCACGCCCGGCTCGACCTCGGCCTGCCTGTCGGCCGGCGCCGCCGTCAGCTGCACGGTCTGCACGCCCTGGGTACGCAATTGGCCGAGCAGGGCGAGCGAGCGCCGGCGGTAATCGTTGCGGCGCCGTGCCGCATGGTCGAACAGGTGGAGAACGCGCATAGGGCGATGAGCGAGGCGGCGACGCCGGCCGCTACCCGGTCGAGTGCCCGTGCCCGCCAAGCACGGCGTCGGCGTCCTCGCTGCGCGTCACCGCGTCATACACGGCGAGATAGTCGCGCGCCATCGCCGGCATGCTGTGGCGCGCGATCACCTGGCCGCGCGCGCGGGCGCCATGGCGCGCGGCGATGGCGGGAATGCGGCAATAGTCGGCGATGGCCGCGGCCAGCAGGTCGGCCGAGTCCGGCGGCACCAGGATGCCGGTAAAGCCCGGATGCACCAGCTCGGTGTGGCCGCCGACGGCGGTGGCCACCACCGGCAAGCCGCTCGCCATCGCCTCCAGGATCGCGTTGGAGCGGTTGTCGACGCGCGCGGGCTGGACGAACAAGTCCATCGCCCGCATCAGCTGCGGCACGTCGGCGCGCGCGCCCGGCAGCCACGCCCGCTCCGCGGCGCCGCCACGCTGCAGCATCGCCAGGCATTCGGCGCGCTCGGGACCGTCGCCGACGATCAGCAAGCGCAGGCGCGCATGGGCGGGGTGCGGCGAGGCGATCAGGCGCAGGAAGGCTTCGACCAGCGTGATCTGGCTGCCGTCACCGTCCATGTGGCCGACGCTGCCCAGCACGAAGACATTGTCCTGCATGAAGCCGGGCGGCCCGATCGCGGCGGCAGGACCAAGGCGCGGGTGGAACTGCACGCTGTCGACGCCGTTCGCGATTTGCGATACGCGCGCCGGCTCGGCGCCGATCGATTCGACCAGCCAATGCTCGAGGTCGCTGCTGACGGCGATGAAGTGGTCGATCAGGGGACACAGCAGGCGGCACAGGAGGCGCCCGCGCAGGCCGCGCGCGCCATGGCCCGACAGTTCACGGCCGTGTTCGGCATGCACGCGCCGGTGCACGCCGGCGAGCGTCGCCACCACCTGGGCCAGCAGGCCGGAGCGGTTACGGGTGTGGATCAGGTCCGGCTGCAAGCGCCGCAGCACGCGGTACAGGCGGACGTGGTGCAGTGGATCGCAGGAGTCCGGACGCTTGTGGATGTTGATGACCTCGACGCCATGCTCGCGCAGCCCGGCCTGGTAGTCGCCGGCGTCGTGCAGGCAGACGATAGCATGGCGGTAGCGCTCGGCAGGCAGGTGACGGATCAGGCTGAGCAAGCCGTTTTCGGTCTCGGCCGAGGCCAGTTTTTCGACGAGGTGGACGACGAGCAGGGGGCGCTCGCCATCCTGCACCGGGGCGCCGGCGGGTGAGGGTGCGCTCATGTCCAGGCATCCGCGCAACACCGCGGACAGGAGGCGCGACGATGCGCAAAGCGGGACGCAGGGCAGCACGCACGAAGGTGCAGGGCACGGGTTTCGAGGCGGATCATGACGGGCTGCTCCATGCAGGCTGCTCCATGCTGGTTGGCGCCGAAGTTGGCGCCGGCGTCGATACTCCAGCGCCCCAATCTGGCGCACGAGCACGATTATAGGTCGCACGCATCGACGGCTTTTTCGCGCTTGCTGGACCGTTGATGGGTCTCAAAAAACCTTTGGACGCATCCTGCTGCGACGAACCAGCTGTCCAATATCCATGTCCACGCACCCGAGGCCGCCCGTGCGTTCGCCGCCGCACCGACCGGACGGCGCGCGCGGCGCTACGATTGCGACTCCAATCGAATGAGGACACGCCATGCCAAACCGTAATCCGAACGATATCGCCGAACTGAGCGCAAAGATCAAGGGAACCCGCTTCCCGATGTTTACCTGGCAGGATGCCCACGGCCACCTGCTGAGCCAACCGATGACCCAGGAGCACATCGACGACGATGGCGGCATCTGGTTCTTCACCTCGACCCAGACCTCGCTGTGGGATTGCATCGCACACCGCCCGCAGGTCAACCTGGCCTTCGCCAAGCCGGAAGACCAGCATTACGTCTCGGTGGCCGGCACGGCCGAGCGCGTCGTCGACCGCGAACTGATCCGCAAGATGTGGAATACCGGCGCCCAGGCCTGGTTCCCCGCCGGCCCGGAAGACGAGCATGCCGTGCTGATCCGCGTCGATCCGCACTCGGCCGAGTACTGGGATTCGAACGACAACAAGATGGTGCGCATGTTCGCGATGGCCAAGGCCGCGATGACCGGCACCACGCCCGACGTGAACAACGAGCACGGCACGCTCAAGCTGTAAGGCGGCAACCCGGCCGCAGCGGACCGCAGCCGATCGCAGGGGACTTTTCTCTCTTGCAATAACCGCATCGGCTCGGTAGAGTACACGCTTCTTTCAAGAGGAGCGGCGATGGGTGTCGAAGGGCAGGGCCGGGCGCGATGAGCGGCCTGCAGGCGTGGGCGGCCGCGGTCCTGTCCGAGCTGGTCCATACGTCGCCGCTGGAACTCGCGGCCAACGCCTTCACCGCGATTAACATCGTGCTGGCCGGCCGCAACAACATCCACACCTGGTGGACCGGCATCGTCGGCACCGCCCTGTTCGCGGTCGTGTTCGCCGGCAGCCACCTGTACGCCGACGTCGTGCTGCAGCTGTTTTTCGTCGCCAGCGGCGTCTACGGCTGGTGGAAGTGGCTGCGCGGCGACCATGGCAAACCGCTGCCGATCCGCCACGTCACCCCCGCCCAGCTGGCCTGGACCGTCCCGGCCGGTATCGTCGCCACCGCGGCCTACGGGGCGATGCTGCATTTTCATACCCAGGCCTACGCGCCGTTCTTCGATTCGACCGTGCTCGTGTTCAGTATCATCGGCCAGATCCTGATGATGCAGCGCCGCGTCGAGAACTGGGCGTTCTGGCTGCTGGTGAACACCATCTGCGTGCCGCTGTATTACAGCCGCGGCCTGCACCTGACTTCGCTGCTGTACGCCGGCTTCTGGATCAACGCTATCCATGCCTGGCGCAACTGGCGCCGCCTCGCGGCACTGAACCTCGCATCACCGTCTTCCCCCAAGCACACCGAAAGCTCTCACGCATGAACAAGAAACCGATCGCGGCCCTGGTTGCCGCCCTGTCCATCGCGGCCCACGCCGGCGCCCAGACCACGCCCGAGCCGACGCCCAGGCACGTCGTCGCCGTCCACGCCGGCCGCCTGGTCGATGTCGTGGCCGGCAAGGTGCTGACCGACCAGACCATCCTGATCGAGGGCGAACGCATCGTCGCTGTCGGCGCGAGCGGCGCCGTCAACGTGCCGGCCGGGGCCGAGACGATCGACCTGTCGCGCTCGACCGTGCTGCCCGGCCTGATCGACGCCCATACCCACCTGACCGACGACCCGTACATGAGCGGCTACCGTTCGCTCGGCGTGTCCGACATCCGCGCCGCCATGTTCGGCGTGCAGTCGGCGCGGCGCACGCTGGAAGCGGGCTTTACCACCGTGCGCAATGTCGGCGCCAGCGGCTTCGGCGACGTGGCGCTACGGGACGCGATCAACGACGGCGAAGTCGAAGGCCCGCGCATGCGCGTGTCCGGCTACCCGATCGGGATCCAGGGCGGCCACTGCGACAACAACCTGCTGCCGCACGACTTTCACTATCAAGAAGGCGGCGTCGCCGACGGCCCGTGGCAGGGCCGCACCAAGGCGCGCGAGATGGTCAAGTTCGGCGCCGACGTGATCAAGATCTGCGCCTCCGGCGGCGTGCTCTCGAAAGGCGACGAGCCGGGCGCCGAGCAGCTGACGCTGGAAGAAATGAAGGCGATCGTCGACGAAGCGCACAAGCTGGGCCGCCGCGTGGCCGCGCACGCGCACGGCGCGACCAGCATCCGCGACGCCATCATCGCCGGGGTCGACTCGGTCGAGCACGCCAGCCTGATCGACGACGAAGGCATCAAGCTGGCCAAGCAGCACGGCACCTACCTGGTGATGGACATCTACAACGACGACTTCATCCTGCAGGAAGGCGCCAAGGCCGGCATGCTGCCCGAGTCGCTCGAGAAGGAGCGCCATATCGGCCGCGTCCAGCGCGAAAACTTCCAGAAAGCCTGGCGCGCCGGGGTGAAGATGGCCTTCGGCACCGACGCCGGCGTCTACCCGCACGGCGATAACGCGAAGCAGTTCTATTATATGGTCAAGTTCGGCATGACGCCGATGCAGGCGATCCAGGCCGCCACCGTCGGCGGCGCCGACCTGCTCGGCTGGCAGGACCGCGTCGGTTCGCTCCAGCCGGGCAAATATGCCGACATCATCGCCGTGAACGGCGACCCGCTCGCCGATCCGGGCGAACTGACCCACGTGAAGTTCGTGATGAAGGGTGGGGCGGTGATCAAGGGGCAGCCGGCCGCCCGCTGAGCGCCGACTTGGACGAGGCCAGGCCTGCTTGCCTGGCCGTATCGTCCATTTGCACAAATGCTTGTGTGCTAACCTGCTTCATCTTGAACAAATCACGATGGAGGACAGGATGCCCCGCGACGACTACGAAGCATGTATCGAGGCCTGCCAGGCCTGCGCAACCGCCTGCGACAACTGCTCGACTGCCTGCCTGCAGGAAGACGACGTCAACATGATGGTGCGCTGTATTGCGCTCGACATGGATTGCGCGGCGATCTGCCGTGACGCCGCCGCCTTCATGGCGCGCGGCAGCGATTTCGCCGCCGAACTCTGCCGCCTGTGCGCAACCGTCTGCGATGCCTGCGCCGCGGAGTGCGGCCAGCACCAGATGGACCATTGCCAGGAATGCGCGCAAGCCTGCCGGCGCTGCGCCGAGGCGTGCCGTCAGATGGCGCAGGCTGCCTGAGCGGCGCCACGCGAGCGGCGTGGGCGGACACGTCACGCGCACGCGTGAAAACTCGGCGCCTGCAGAGCGCAGCCGCCGTGTGCAGCCGCCGTGTGCAGCCCTTGAGCGACGCTTAAGGTCGCGGCGGCGCCAGGTCGCTTTCGTCCTGGTTCGCGCCGGTTTCAGGGGTGCCCAGGCCGGTCGGCTGCGGGCCGGCCTGCGCGCTGCGCGTGTCCTGGTAGCCGCGCCCGATCGCGGTGGCGTCGAGACCCGCGCCCTCGGGCGCGGCGGCCGTGCTGCCGGCAATCGCATCGCCCGCCGACGGGGCCGGGGCCGGCGCGCGCGGCGCCACCTCGAGGTCCTTGGGCAAGGTCTGCTGTGCGCCGCCGCTGCCGCCGGTTTCCGCCATCGTCTCGTGGGTCAAAGTGGACCCGGCTTCGCCGCTGGTGGCGCCGCCGACGCCGAGCGTGGTCGAGGCCTGGTCCTGGCTGCCTTGTTGTGTGCTCATGTGCTGTTCTCCGATTTGCATAGATAGCGTGCTTGAGACCCGATGATGCGCGTGGTGCGGGCGCGCGGCAATCGGCGCACGCAGCACGCCAGTGTAGGAGGGCGGCCCAGCCGGCCGCCGCTCCCGCCCCATTCACGCAGCGCCCTAGGGCGCGCTCAGACCGGCAGTTCGGACTGGCCGCCGCCCGCGCCGCCGAAGTCCTGCAGCTGGTCGAGCGTCAAGCGACGCTCGTTGAGCGCCTTCACGATCGCCTGGAGCTGGTCGGGATCGGGCTGCAGGTAGATCATGCGCTGCTCAACCAGATGCTCCCAGTAAGGCGTGTAGGGGACGTCGGTCTCGGCCATCACCTTGGCCTTGAAAGTACCGTCCTGCATTTCGCCGACCAGCATCACGCGGGTCGTGTCGGACGTCGTGTTGTTCACCGTCATGTTCATGGATGCTCCTCTCGTTCGATGCCGTCGGGTTCATTGTCCCGTACGTCAGCGAAGGGTGCAAACACGGTTCAAGCGTGCGCGCGGGCAGGGCGCTCGTCTGCGGCAAGGCGCAGCCCGTGACGGAGGGTTGCCGGCGCAGCTATCGGTCGGTTCGCGCAGCAGGGGCAAGGCAGCTGAGGACGTTGCGGCGACGCGGCGCGCATTGTCCAAGGAATCCGGACGGCTGGCTGTAAGGGCGGCATCGGCAACCGACAGGGATGTGGGGCGGCGCGTGGTCTTGCTGCCGGGAGGCGAGAACAGCGGCGTTGCCCCGGAATTATCGTCCAAGGGCGACGCGGCCCTTTGGCGTGGCGCCGTGCTGGAGAAGATTGCGGCGATGGCCGGATCGCGGAAATCCGGTGGAAAGAGACGACAGCTGAAAGACGAATGCAATGTGCTCGAAGCCGCACCCACACGACCGCCACCAAAACTTTAACTCGACATTACCAAATATATTGTCGAGTACAGTAACCGAACGCGTGAAATGCTATACTGTACATAGATACAGCCCTTTCACCCGTCCATGCCACAGTTTATTCCACTCGACCTCGGTCCGTCATCGGCAGAAGAGTTCGCCGGTCACCCGCGCGGCGAGAGCAGCCGCCTGCACGTCAAGATGTACCGCGTCGCCGACGATGCGATCACCGAAGCCACCACCGATATCGACCTGGCGCGCGAATTCATCGCCCACGGGGAGCTGAGCGCGAAATCGATCCAGAATTCGCAAAAGGAGCTGTACCGCTTCCTGACCTGGTGCCGCGAAGAAGCCAGGAAGACGCTGGCGCAGCTGAACGTCGCGGACCTCAACGCCTACAAGGAATTCCTCAAGAATCCACCGCCTGAGTGGGTCTCGACGACCAAATGGCCGCGCAGCGACGCGCGCTACCGGCCATTCACCGGGCCGTTGTCGGACGCCAGTCGGCGCCAGGCGATGATCGCCGTCAAGGGGCTGATGGGCTTCGCCGAACAGACCGGCTACTTGCGCCGCAACCCTGGCGCGCTGGTGCGCAACGTGCGGGCAGCCTCGAGCAGCCGCATCACGCGCTACCTGACGCAAGGCGCGATCGCGCTCGCGCTGGACACCGTCAGTGCGCGCCCGGCCGACACGCCGGCGGCGTTGCGGCGCCGCGCGCGCGACCGCTTCCTGCTGGTCGCTTTCGCCCATACCGGCGCGCGCCTGAACGAGATCGTCAGCGCATCGATGGGTTCGATCTACACCGAAGGCAATGGACGCTGGTGGCTGGACGTGCTCGGCAAAGGCAACAAGCCGCGCCGCCTCCCGGTCCCGCCCGACATGCTCGCCGCATACCAGGCCTACCGTCAGGCTTTCGAGCTGCTGCCGCAGACCAGCCGCACCGACCGCACGCCGCTGGTGCTGTCGAGCCGTTCGCACGAACTGGCGCGCATCACCGACGAAGCGGCATCGGAAGCGATCAAGGCGGTGTTCGCCGACGCCGCGCGCGTCGCCGACGCCAGAGGCGACCAGGATACCGCCGCCAGCCTGCGTCACGCGTCGGCCCACTGGCTGCGCCACAGCATGTTGACCAACCATGCGAACAACGGGGTGCAGCTGAAAACTTTGCAGGACACCGCAGGGCACGCGAACATCGCGACCACGGCGGCGTACCTGCATAAAACCGACAACGAGCGGCACGACGAGATCATCCGGTCGGCGAACGGGAAGAGCATTCTTTGACGGTTCTTTGAACGCTTACGCCCCTGCGAGGGTGCGTTACGAATATCGCATTTGACATAATATAGATTATGCGAAGTGTGAGCGCGAGGGTGTTCCGGCCGCGTGCGTGCATTTTTTCTGCCTTAGCTCTCGGAAGCAAAGCTGTTAGATCTTTGGAAGTAAAACTGTTAGATGCCGCTGTCCGCATCTGTCTCACAAATTTGCTTCTAACCGCTTCCGGGAAATGCGTCGGGCGACGCGTCGTTCAGCTTAGATGATCTGGTGTCGATCTTCAACTGCGCCAGCGGCCGTCAGCCCCGTCCAGCAATCCGAACCTGGACGGCGCGCCGATCGCCAACCGCACTGCCATCGTCACTCGCTTCCCGACTGCGCGTTCAGCCTGCTGGTCGGCTCACCACCAAACACTGCTTTGTCCAGCTTCGCCAAGCGTTCTTCCAACGCGATTGCACTTTTCGCCGCAGACAGTTCCACTTCGAGCGCGGAGATTTGCCGCCGCAATTCGTCGAACGCGATGTCCGCGCGCGCGGCCGTTTCCCCAGCCTCAGCCAACCGCGTCCTGCTGTCGACCAGTTGTGCCTCGAGCACGGCAGCCCGCGCCTCGACGGCCTGCAGCTGCTCGACCTTCTTCGCTTGGTTGCGGCTGGCTTCACGTTCAAGATGCAGAGCCTGCTTGACCGAACCGAGTTCGGTCGCGAGCGCGGCCGCCTCCTTGTTCAATCGCGTCAACTCTTCCTGCTTGAGCGAAAACGCAAGCTGCGCCTGCTTCAGTTCCGTTTGTAGCCCATGGACTTGGTGCTCATGCCGGCGTTGCTCCTGTTCGCGTTGTTCCTTGGCCGCCGTACGATAATGTTCCAAGGCGTCCCGCGCATGTTTGTGCTTTTCTTCCAGCGACGCTTGGTGCCGTTCGGCGTCGGCCAGCCTACCATTCAGATCAAGCACGCGCTGCTCCGCGGTATGCCGCGCGATCTTCTCGGCGCCGAGCTGGTTTTGGACGGTCGCAAGGTCCTGCTCGCGCGCTTCAAGGCGCCGCGAGACATCGTTGACAGCCCGTCGCGCCTCGCCGAGCTGTGCTTCCAGTTCAGCCCGGGCACGTTCGTCAGCGGCGCGCTGATCGTCCATCCGCGCCCGCACCTCGTCGAGCTCAGCCGTAGCCTCCCGTTTCAGCTGTTCTGCCAGCTGCGTCGCCAGGGCGATGATGGCATCACTGACAGCCTGTGTCGCGCCGCCCTCCTCGACCTCGATTTCGCGCAGGTATTTGTGGATCGTCGTCTTGGACCCTGTATTGCCCAACGCAGCCCGGACCGCGTCGATTGATGGGTGTCGGCCCTGAGCGATCACCTCGTCACGTGCGCGTTTGACATCTGAAAAATACACACCTGAGCGAGCCATCACGTACCTCCGAAATAACATACTAAATTACATACTAACGTAGTACATACTAACCTCGGTTGCCTTTGTGCTCATTTAGGCCCAAAAGACGACATGGGATAATTAAGAATTATCTCGTGTGAGCATGTCTTTCAGGCCTAAAATGGCAGGTGACCGGTACACTTTCCTCCTGCCGGCAAATCTTGAGGACTTTGGTTCATGGGCACTGTCGATACCTACGCCCGCGCCGCTATACGTGAAAACACACGGCGCAGCTACCGATCTGCCTTGCAGCACTTCGAGACCGAATGGGGCGGCCTATTGCCAGCGAGCCCGGATACCGTTGCACGCTATCTCGCCGAGCACGCCGAAACGCTGTCGGTCAGCACGCTGCAGCAACGGCTGTCGGCGCTCGCTGACTGGCATCATGCTCACGGGTTTTCAGATCCTACTAAAGCTCAGATAGTCCGCAAGGTTTTGAAGGGGATCCGCGCTTTGCATCCTGCACAGCAGAAGCAAGCACGGCCAATCCAACTGGAACAAATCGCCCAGATCGCGCATTGGCTCGACGAAGCGATTGCGGCCGCCGCGCTTGTTGGCCGCAAACCGGAACGGCTGCGCTATACGCGCGACCGCGCCCTCCTGCTGCTCGGTTTCTGGCGTGGTTTTCGCGGTGACGAGCTCGCACGCCTGCGGGTTGAGCATGTCAACGCAGTCTCTGGGCAAGGGATGACCTGCTTCCTTTCCCAATCAAAAAGCGATCGGGAATCCCGCGGCAAGACGTTCAAGGCCCCCGCGCTGCGCACCCTTTGCCCGGTCGAGGCCTATTTAGCCTGGATTGCACTGGCAGGGATTACCGATGGCCCAGTCTTCCGTGCGGTAGATCGATGGGGAAACGTCAGCGAAGCGGGGTTGCATATCAACAGTTTGGTTCCGGTTCTGAGAACCCTGTTTCATAGTGCAGGCATCGCGTTCGCGCACCAGTACAGCGGGCATTCGTTACGTCGAGGCTTTGCGAACTGGGCGACGTCGAGTGGCTGGGACTTGAAAACGCTGATGGAATACGTCGGCTGGCAAGATGCCCACTCTGCCATGCGATATCTGGACGTCGCCGATCCGTTCGCGCAAATGCGTGCCGCGCAAACCCCGGCTATAGCCACAGGCGTCTGATGGTTTCGACGGCCTCCGGGCCGCTTTCCGCATACAGTTCGAACATTGTTTTTGGTAGCGGTTTGACGGAACTAAGCCATGCCTGGCTTCGCAAGAGGCACGCGTGCTCTGTCGGGCGCAGGGTCCACGGTGCCTTGCATGGCCGCCCGGCTTTTACCGCCATCGCTTCACCCGCCGGATAAATGCAGTGAATCTTGCGCAGTGGCGCGTTAGCCGGCTGATTTGCGTCCCGGGTGAACAGGATCTGCGGAGACGAGATGGTCTCCTGCAACCCGACAGTGAAAGAGTCGCCAGGAGTCCGGTCGGCGATGGCGGACCAAATGCCAAAGAACTGCATGTAGGTGAAGCTCAGCCTGGCGCGGTCGTCGGACGGGTTAGAGGCCCACGGTTCGGTTAGCCGGATTTCGTAGTTTGTTCGCCGAGGGAGGAATACACCCTCGACCGCAATAACCTGCTCAATCGACATCCGCCAGACGGTATAGGCAAGGCAAGTTGCGCAGATACCATCCGCGGAAAGCGAAAGACAATCCTCACGGCTGAGCTTGGCGAGTCTTTTGAGGCAAACCCGATGCTGGCGCATATAGCGTCGAAAGATATGCCTGCGGATCGCGCGGTAACAGCAGCCGGTTCCATCGCGAATGTTGTATTTGTCGTTGAGCGCTCCGTTCCTGCGGCCCGCGTCCGTTACCCGCGCGTAGCGGCACCAAGCCGGGACAACATCTTTTAGTATCCACGAGTTGTAGCGGGTTGGTGCGAGCGCATTTGCGAACCCAGCCTGCCACCGTAAAGTCTCAGGCCATCGTTCCGAAATGAGCACTGTGCTGACAAGGCTTGACAGCAGTGCGTCCGCCTCTGGCACGGCTGCCTGCACCGCCCACCACCATTCCAGGTACTCCAGCACATACCCGATTAGCCGGTTTCGATTTAGCATCGCCATTGGTGCGGTCGATAGTAGCTCATTAAAGGGTACAGCAAGCTGCTCCCCTCGTGCTGCCCGGGTGCCCGAGGTCGCGGGAGACATCCCGCCAGGACCACCGATAGTGAAGTCGTGCCAGGGACAGCGCTTCAGCCAGGCTAGGTCGAATAATACACAGTGATAGCGATGCATCTCCCAGCACATTTTGCAGTGCCGCAGCTCGTATTCTCGCGGCCGTGCGACTGCAATGCCGAGTTGGTCCCAGAAGCCGTTCTTAAGCTCCAACGCCGGTACCTCAAGCAATTCGCTGAAGCGGTTGAAATCGATCCAGCTGCTGTCCGCGCAGTCACGAAGGCGACCTTTCCTTAACGGCACCGGCTCGCGCGCAATGAGTTCGACCAGCTCGTGGTCCCGTAGGTTGTTGAGCACCTTGACTTTCTGGAACAGCGACCAGCCTGACTCGAAGGGAAACTGCAGATCGGGATTCCATGTCAGCCGCTGAGCGCCCGGTCGTCTGGCCATACGATCCTCGTGTCGAACTCAACTCAGCACGTCGCTGAACGATCTCAACTTCGATGCCGCGACGGCTGCATCGATTTCTTCATTACTCAGGACGAAGTCCGGGCTGTCCTGGCGCCTCAGCGAGAGCAGCAGCTCCTCGATCGTCAGGCAGATATGTTCCATCGGTACGCCCTGCGCGGCGATGCTCCCTGCCGCGCGATGCAGCGCTTCCCACATGGATGCCCGATAGTTCTCTAGACGAAAACCGGCCAAGTACGCGATCGGAAAGAAGAATTGCGTGTACGTGATACCCGATCCCTCCGGGTATTCCGAGGCAAGGTCGTACGATCGCAACAAGCTACCGAAGTCGCCCTCGCTGGCACAGCCGTCAAACTGGAGGGTGTCGCTAAGGAAGCGCGCGATGATCTGGCGCGCATTATTGGCCAAAAGGCTGGTGCGCCGGTGCAGGATTTCCGGCTGGGCGAAGGAAATGGCTGTCATCCGGAGATCCTGCAGCTCGAGCTGGTTGTGGAAGCACACCAGTTGCTGGAGATCGACATCGTTGAGCAGATGCATTTCATCGATCAACAGCACATACTGCTTGGCGCCGATGCGCGCCGCCTTGACCCGGATATCGGCCACTGCATTTCCGAACAATAAGTCCGCATCCGGGCGCCGCGACAGCACATGCGACTCGGCTTCCAAAATGAGCCGGAGCATGTGCGAAGTCGACGGGCGCGGGCTCGGGCGAGTGCTGAGCAAGGTCACATAGACATTTGGAAACTCTTGGCGTAGCAAGTCGCGAATCGCGATCGCGCAACGTGTCTTGCCCATACGCGGCGATGCATAGAAAACGGTCCCGGTCCTGCGTGCCCAGACCTGTTCGCGCACCAGGGCGTAGGTCCGTTGCATCATGGGGGTCGGCAATGTGTAGTCGCCACCCCTGACGGGATGGCTTCCCAGCGTTTTTTCGCGCATATCCGCGCTGAATAACGGTTTGCTTGCTGGGCCGGTCCGGCTAGGCATGGCTATCTCCTGTTCTTGACTTTCGTGAAGAACTCGGACGGCGCCTCCGATAGCAGACGGCCACGCATTTCATCGATGACACGACGCGGCGGACTAACAGGTTCGGGCACAGGCGGCGGTGCCTGAATGGACTGCGCATTGACACCCACTTCCTTCTTGAGCCGGACAATTTCGGTCGCCTGCTTCGGCCGCGGCCCGGACGAGCTGCGCTTTCCCTTCTGCGTCGCGAGATGGCGCATGTAGACCTGCATGGGATCGTCGAAAGTGGTGACCGTGATTAGCCGCTTCGTGATGAGGCTGTTGATTGCCTTGCGCGTGCGCCGGCTGTGCTTGGTCACACCCCATTTCCCGTGCGCTTTGAGGAAACCCAGTTCGGCACCGTTCGCCAGATACGCCCTCACCTGCCGCATATCGTCTTCATCGACTTCCAGCAACAGGCGCGTACCGATCAGATGCCCGGATGTCGCCAGCACGGGATTAGTGTAATGAACACGGTCGACCTGGATATAGGGCCGCCGCCCGGCCTTACGGTCACCGCGTACCACCGCCGATTCATATTGCTTGAACCCCGCTTCCGCAGGGGTACCTGCAGGCCGCTTACGAAACTCGAAGCGTTCGGGCCGATCGACAAAATACCTGATTGCTTCCAGTGGCGTCAGTTGCGACAGGCCTTCCGACGGGGTCGCATTATGCTGGGCAAACGCGACATCGAGCAGCTGCTCCACCTCGGCCGCTCGGACGCGGTGTTCGACGGCTTTGCGCTCGGCTTCGTCAGCCCGGCCGCTCTGGGGGCTTGCCCCGGTCGTCGACGGTAAGCGCTTGAAGAGTGTTCGGGCAATCTGATTGAAGGTTCGCTCTACGTTCGGTCTGCGTTCAAAATGGGCCACAGGCCCCCAATTGATGGCGAAACCCAGTGCGGCGCGCGCACGCGCATGTACGGCGGACGATAAATGCGCCAGTGCCCCGTCGAATAGAGTCGCGCTCCAGAACGCGCCCTGCGCCCCCTCGATCACGCCGCTGGGCAAGCCGCCGCCCTTCGGGTAGCGCAGGTCCGGTATGGTCAGGTCCATCGGCGCCCAGGTTCCGTTGGCCGCATCGCGGATCACTTTCAGGATGTCATCCGCGTTGACCTCGGGACGGTACACGACGGTATAGGCCAACACAGCACTGCTGAACCTGTCGACGACGGCGATGAGATTTAGGCGGTCCAGCCGCAAATCGGTTTCGAGCCCTTCCGGTGTACGAAACGCCACCGTCACGTGCGCCTCCATTTTGTAGGCGTCGATTTCGACGGCGTCGTAGGGCTCTTCGAAGTTCAACAGGGAAAAAATGCCGGTTCCGACACTAAGGTGGGCACGGGCCACACTATCTTCCCGTGCAATCGTAGTCCGTGCGAAATTACGGTCGAGGGTCTCTTTCATGAATTGTTGAATGGAGCGCAGGCCTCGGTACTTCGTCGTGAAAGGCCATTCGGTCGGACCAACACCTTTGTCCGCCAGGCAGCGTAGGAAAACCCGGTGTAGGTCGCATGGCCGCAGTTTGTGTTCTGGCACGGCTAGGCGCTTTGCCTCATTTTTCGTGTATTTGCCGAGCAGCTGCTCGATATCCGGGAATCGCTTCAAAACGAGGCCTAATGCGCCTGCCATGCCCGCGCGCTCACCAGGCGGAGCATGGGGCAATTCGGTTGTTCGGGAATACTGCCCCGTTCGAAGGTACGGAATGCACGCTCGAAATCCGTGGATTCGTCCGTCGTCTGCCAACTTGAGGCATCGCTTGGCAAGCCTCGGCAGGGAGGTCTGGCTTACCCCGGTACGTTGTTCGATTTCGCCTACGGGCACAAAGGAGAAATACAGGCGCATGGCTTCAGACTGCGCTCTGAATTGCTCACGTCGCTCATCATCAAACTCGGCATCCAGGACGGAAGGCCATAGATCGATGGGTAAAGAATCCTTGATGACTTCCTGGCGCGTACCCATGTTGTCACCGCGCCTGCAGTACTTTTCTTTTCCAGCCGCTGGCACCGCATAACCCATGCGACGTCAGGTCGAGTTCGACGCTTCCGTGAATGGCCGCTTTTACCAAGGCCGCATACACTGCCGCTCGATCAAAGCCCTGCAGGTCCTCGAACAAGTCGTTGACCTTGCCGCTCCGGCGCCGCTCCAAGGATGGGATGAGCTGGTTAAGTACCGGTGTTAGATCACTGAAGCGTGATAGGCCGGCGTAACCGATGGCCTTTAGCCAACGGAGTGCGACCCGCGAATGCGCCTGAAGTTCGTCAGCCGTAATGACGCGGACCTTTGCAGGGCCAACACCAGTCTCAACAGTCGTCACCTCGCGGCGCCTACCTGCGACAAGATGCACTTCGAGCTGCCGGTCTCGTCGCTCCAGGATCGTCGCCCCTGTGGGACCGGCCCCCAGTTGGGCAACCAGCTCATCGGTAATGGGGCGGAACCCACGCACCGACGGATCGGTCTCGAGGAAAGCAAGCCAGTGCACCAGACTTCGGTCCGAATGGAGGAGGATGTCCTGATCCTGCTTGACGCTGTACACGAGCCACAGATTGCTGTTCCGGTGACCGCGACTGCGATACGTATCGAGCACGCGGGCGCGCTGTCGCGAAGGCAAGGTCGGGGTTCTCGGCATGGTCCTCTCCCACGAGACAAGTTCGACACCAAAGACATCAAATTAGTCCATGCCGGAGCGGAGTACCAGTTTTACTTCCGAAAAAACGGCAGGTGGCGGACGTGTGAGTGCACGAGACACGTGCAGGATGTAACGACTCTCGAGTTCGCGCGATCGCGGTCCATTCCCACGCCTAAAAACGCTCAAGGCTCTGTATCCGCGCTCATGCTTGACGTCCGTGTCAACAGCACAAACAAATCTTAAACGGGTGCTTGACGTCTGTTTCCAGAGCTAAGGACTCCATCAAAGAACCATCTTAAAAACACGTAGTTGTGATTCGAGACATCGTTAAGTACCGCTTTGTAGATAGCACTGTCGGGTCCGCCGTCGAAACGCATGATGACACTGCTCAGGATTTTACCTTCGCTCTTGCCGCTTCCAGTCTTATAGCTAAGAACATCAGCGCATAGCCGACGTTATTGCACAAGGCGTAGAACTCCTCGACAAAATTGGTATCCGAGGACATTGGTTCCACAATCGCATGGTCGGCTCTCACGCGGAGGTGCTTCACTTCGTCAATGGACGTTGTCGCCTTTGGCTCTATCCCAGCTTTTGTCTCAAGTAGTTGTAGCTGCTGGAATGGGCTTAGGGCTCTACCAGATTTTTTATGGATGAACTCAGCTTCTGCAGTTCCAAAGTCGTCGACCAGTATCTTCTTGATGGTAGAGACGATAAGGCTATCAGGACCGATTATTTTGAAGAGCTCGCTACATGCATCGTAAAACGTCTTCTCAGTGTTCTCCACGGGAATTCTTAAGTGGGGGTTGCTGGTATTCCTAAACAGGGCTAGGCCACCCAGGTGACTATTGACATACTTCACCGCTTCCATGAAGTTCCCCAGCGGATTTTCGTAGTCTACGAAAGCACCGTCAAAAGTCCTCTGTATGTAGTTGGAATAATTTTGGTCAGGGGCGACAATATCAGGTTCAACAATTTCAAAGCCATGCCAATAGCGCTGTTGCGCGGCGTCCAAGTTAGCGAGGTCCTTGTATGGGGCCACGACCGCACTTCTTCCATTTGCGAGCTGGCGCCGTCCATGCCTTACGTAGATTTGTTTGGTATCATCATCAGTGTTGGAGCGGATCGATCCGCCTGAGAGGGAATCTTCAACATCGTAAAACTCTGGCCGATCAAGGTACTTCGCAAGCACTTCTTCAGAGAAGTACACCAGTGCATATTGATGTGCGCCCTTGTGAAGTCGTTCAACATATACCGATAAGCCTTGGCGTGCCAAGCCAGAGCTGTAGAAATAGTCGGTCAGTATTTCCTTGTTGGGAAAGATTACGTGGGCAATCGTCGCCTTCTTGGCGAACTTCATTCCACGCTTTCCAACGCTCACAGTAAAAAACTCTACATTCTTGTTCAGACTGCATTTTCCTGCAGCCTCCAAGGCAATCATGGCCGCCATAACCTTGACGTTAGATGATCGGATTCGCCTCGCTATATTAATGCTAGTGATACCAGCGTGGGACTTGTTCCATTGATCTACTGCGCAAGAAAGTACTTTTTGCTCTAGGGTCTTCGCCATGTTTTTCACTCTTGCTTCCGCTGTTCTTCATTCTATGCTTCGCTACGTAACCCCCATGAGCTGCCAGTCCAATAACCGTACGAGCGCTACGAAAGCGAAGCAGCGCAGCAGCGCAGCCAACAATACAGAAGCCATCTGACTGCTGAGACTTCGCGATGGACTACTTCCGAACATTAGCGGCTGAGCAGGGTGCCGAAACGCATGCCGCGTTCATACGTTCGGTCATCAAGGTCAATACCAGCCGTACTCCAAGTTTTTGTGCCAAACCACGTAGTCGATGCGTTCGCGGATAGCGTATGCTGAAGCGAGCGCAAGCGCATGTTCAAAGAAAATGCGAGCGTCCTCCAGCAGTGGAAAAATCTGCGGCTGCTCATCATTTACGCTCGACCATGCAATCCCAATTCGCGATACGTCATTAGCCTTATCCTGACCAATTTCCTCCGTTATCAAGAGGACGTAGCGAGCAGGAAGTATCCGTTTTTCGTGCCATTCGATCGAACGTTCCATCGTATCCCTTACTGCTTGCTCGAAAAGGTCGGTAGCGAAAACATGGATTGATTGCGTCGAAGCGGCGACCTTCTTCCTTTCTAACCAAACCCTCCAATCTTCGAACCTTACCGGCATTGTGATGACGGGCTGCAGGTTGCTCCCGACCTTAGATTTGTCTGCAAGGCTCAGCCGCCATTGTTGGTACGTCTGCCCGGCAAGGTTATTTAGGACATTCTGAAATTTCAACCAATCGTTCTGGTCTATCTCGGCTTGAACTCTTGCCACTTCAGGGCACGTTTCGATTCCAGACGAGTTTTGCCGAGGACGTCCTCGGTAATAAAGGCTCGACTGCTCACCCATTCGTGGCGTTGGCATGACGAAGGTGGTGCCCCCGACGTCGAACTGCTGGTCGATCACTGGCCCTCTAGTCGCAGCTCTTCCGGCTGGCGACTGCATTAGTTGGGTCATGAACCGCTCTGAAAACGAGTACCACGCAGCGCGAAGCGCTTCGAAATCAAAAGGTTTCGATACGTTAATTGGTACATATTCGAGAGGCCATATGTAGAACGAATCAAATCCGTCGCTATAGTAATAGCATCCTCCCACTACGAGCCCGTCAATTTCGGCTGTGTCGTTCCGAATCCTATTCGCGGCCATGGCCATTAGCTCTTCGTGGCGAAGTGCGGTGTAACCGTTGTTGATGATCATCAATATGGAAGCATTCGTTCCATCGAGCTCCTCCCTCGATTGGGCGAGCTGGACGCGCGCTTTCGATACCGCTGTCTTTATTGGACCTTCTAAGATACGGTTGTAGTCGCGATGGAGTGATTCTGGAAGCTTGTTTTTATCTAGGACGATGACTGGACGATCAGGCGCAACCGTATGGAATAGAGCCGCTAGTTTTGCCTGGCGCTCTGGCTTCGAAAGGCCGTCCTCTTCAAGTATCTTTAGTTCGATGACGGCTTCTTTAAGCCGGTAGTCAGCCCCTTTTCTTGCTCTCCGATGCGCGTCCTCATGTGCTCGGATTCCACCAGCGGTCTGGATTATTTCATCAATGTCGAATTCACTAATCGGACGGATTGTCAGTGTCGGTAGCATGAGCGTATTTAGCTTAGGAGGTCCGTGAGATTATAGGGACGCTTTTGAGGCTAGATGTCCCAGATTTCGCCGTTGAATAGCTGCTCGCTGAATTTCGGTGGACTTCTTTTCACGCCGGGATGGTTAGCAAACGCCTGTCTGATAGTCCGAACTGCGTCGTACGACTTGATGATTAGTTCCCGTTGTGTCTTAAAGTACGCCTGGTCAAACCCATCCATTTTGTGGACATGGGCGGGTCGCTGGCGCAGCTTACGAACTTCCTTAAACGCCGCCACCATCGTTAGCACGGGAGTGTTGTCCGCTGCGCAGAATTTCTTCGCGAACCATTCGGAGAGTAATGTCACGGTACCCTTCGGCTGCACGATAATTTTCCCGTCGTCGCGTGGGGTTTCTGTCTCGAGATCAAGGTCTCCCTTGAAAAAATCCTTGTTCAAATTCTCCGACATCATCTTATCTAGAAGCAGAACGAAGTCGTTGAACTCGGCGGCAGTCGGCCGGAGCAGGAATCCGAACTTTGCTGGACGGCTTTCTCTGAAAGTGTTTCTGAATAGTTCCGGTTTTCCCATGAGCCTGCTCATCCCATTTACGACTTCGAGCTCCATTACGAATGCTTCGAAGATAGAGAGACGAGTTCCCCAAGACCCATTAATGGTGCTTTCAAAATAGTCAGGATGCAGTCTTATGTCGCCTTTTACCTCTTTCGCGGCCCAGATCCTTTGATGTTCCGGACTCAAGTCGGAAAGGTAGCGCAGGTACACTGCGACGTATCTGTTCAGGTCGTCATCGTACGCGAACCCGAAGGTCTGCAGGAGGATCTGGTCGTGTTCGGGAACCCCGGAGGACTCGTAATAATCGTCCTCGATGCAGATCTGACCATGGATAAAGTCGGTCTCGTAAGAGTAGCGTGGGTCGTTGCGGTACTGTTCCAGTACTGCCAGGTCGAAGGTGCGAAAATCGAGTTGCCCATTGCCGCGAGCCAATTCCAAATCATATGGGCGGTCGCTGTACGACGTGAGCCTCGGTGAGAACTTTAGCCGATTCGCATGTGGATAGAGACAAACTCCAGCGATACTCGTCACGTTATCGAACGCTTTAAGCACATCGTCCTTCAGCATCGATGAGAAAGCTAGGATATGCGGATTTCCCCCAACGCGGGCAGTGATGACGTCCGATTCGATTGCCTCTCTCACATGGTCGCGGAACTCGGGAGAGTCTATGTCGAAGTGCTCCGCAAGCGCCCTGACCGGAAGTCCGTTAAAATCTCCGGAGTTGAAGTATTGGTCATCGACTTTCGCATAAATTTGTTCAAATTTCATAGATGGGAGCTCAGGAGATATGTTTCGGTGCGCTTTCAATAGCGGCACATTTGATGCATGAACGACGGGTATGGTCATCGCTGATTACGCTGCTCGTTCGATACAGCACTTCTTAAATTTCTTCCCGCTTCCGCAAGGGCATTGCTCGTTCCTTCCAACACGTGCCCCGGATGCCGTTCGCCGGCTGAGCCGCCTCTCACGCAGCAATTCGGCCATTTGGGCGAGCCTTGGACGTTCAAGTAGAGATATATCGGACTGCCTCACTAACCTCCACTCTACGGCATAAAGTTCCCCTTCCGCATCGAACGTCAACTCCAAGAGGTGCCTGTCGATTTCGCCATGAAGGAGCATCACTGCCTTCACGTGCTCCAGCATCTCCTTGGACAGAGGAGCGCCCCAGCGATCACTCCAAGGGGCTACCGTCAGTCGTACGTCCCCATGAGAGGAACACGGACCCGGCCGGGAATCGGACGCCCGCTCAACTTCCCGCTGGACGTGATTAAAGATATCCGTGCGCCAGTATCCTCCAAGGTCTAGGATATAGGCAGCGATCGCGGACCTACCTGGCTTTCCAGATAGTGCCAAGAGGTCCAAGACCTTTGCCATGAGCGGTGGCATTTCCTGCCGAAGGGGCGATAGGGCAGACGGGTCGCGTAACCGCTCGCTGTAGAATTCGTCGATCTTCTGCCGGTACCCAAGAGCGTGGATGCGCGCTTTCGGGGCGCGCATGGCGTCCTCGAGATGCGTAACGTAGTGGTTGTGCTTCAGGTATAGCCCGAGGTGATCGATCTCGTCGTCCAGTTGCACTTTTGAGGATGCAAAAGCTTCCTTTCGCTGTTCGATAAAATGCAGGAACTCCAACGGGTTGGAGAATATGTCGGCATATACACGTAAGTCCCCGAGAGACAGTGCCCATAGCGGTTCAGTTCCGAGCGCTACTCCGATTTCGCTAACCCGCTGGGTCTGAGCCGCAATTTCAGTGAATTGATCGAGCGTAATAGCGCACAACGTAACCTGGCGATAGTCCTCGTTGCGGATTCGAACGACTTCTTTCCCGTGCTTGTCAAAAATGGGCACCTCTTCAGATCCGCGCAGATACTTCAGAAACCTGCTTCCCTGTTTTGCGGGGTCTGCTAGTAGTGCTTCGAGCGACTTCAGGTGCGCCTTGAAATCCGTGGTCGGGTCCGTATAGGTGAACGCTCCGGATTTGACTTCGATGACGAAGAGATGGTCATCGTAAATGATGATTCCATCGGTTTCATACGTTTTGGTCTTCTTGCCGTCTTCTGGAAGTGGGTAGTAGATCTCCTGGAACTGCGTTGCCTTTGGGAGAATCCTAGCCAAGTGTTCAAAGGGCAGACGTTCGGTAACGTCCTTCCGCGTCGCAATCCATGCCTTTGTTGCTTCGTCAACTTTGTAGACGCGTTTCTCGAGCTGCCGGAAGAAGTGATCGAACAGAACGGTCTGGTCAAAGCAGTAGTACCTTTTTGCGACTTTCAGGAAAGGCCGCTTAAACGTGGGCCATATCCGCAGCGGCCAACCCTTGAAGTCTCCAGGGCTGAGGAAATCCGTTTCCTGTCCAGGCGACCAAGCAAAGTCATTGAGCAGTTCGATGGGGAGATTGGTTATTTTTTTCAGGTCGAAGAGATCTAGGCCGAGGAATTTTCCAAAAGCGGCATCACGTTTCTCGGCGAGGCCATGTCGAACAACGGTCCTGCCCAGCCGCTCAGTAAACGCTCCCTCACTGTCGATACCGGCCTGAATATCAGCCTCGAGGGCATTAAGTGATTCGCGCCGGAACTCCTCCATCGCTTCAAACGCTTCACCTATTCCCATCGTGAGCGAGTGCCAGATCTTCGCGAGCTCGTCGCACAATTGATTTCCGTCTAAACCGTACGCCTTCTTTATGTTTTCGCCTTGGGGAACAAGGAGCTCCCGGAGCGCCGGGATGCTATGAACTTGGTATTCGGCACCGGAGACATTGCACCAGATGATCTGTGCGCGAAAGCGGAATTCCTCAATCGCCTCGTTGATTTCGGGGAGAGTAGCCTTACGGTGAGCGCTTTCGCTAATGAAAAACCACGGGTTAAGCTTTTCGAATATTGTCGATACTACCCTGCTCAGTCTTTGCCAAGTTTCTTCGTCCGCATCCTCCTGATTCTCCGCAGGAGGTGTTGCGGCAATGAGGCTCTGCACATAGTCGATCATCCGCTGCGTGTGTGCGTGCTCGGCCTCCACTTCGACTTCGCTATTTATCTCAACGTAGGCCGCCGCACGCTGCCACCACGCTCGGTGCAGCAACGAGAGGGGTTTCGTAGCAGAAACGAGAACCGTTGCCTCCTCGATAAGTTCTTCGATCTCGCTAACTATCTTGGGATAAGCCTCTGCCAAGCGCTTGTGGTACTCCTTGAACTCGTCCGGCTTCCAGTGCGACTGGCCCACGGTCAGGTTACCAAACCGTGCCATCGAAATGGGGCCGTGTTCGAAGAACTCGTCCGGAGCTACTTTCTTCTTGCGAGTGTTCCTAAGGCGTTTCGGTTTCTTCATATCCCGCCCAATGGCTCGTTGCCGCCAGCTCGGCGGAATTAATGATGGGATATTACGCCAAATTGTCAACTTCTGGCGGAAACTACCAAGTACATTATTGCTCGACTTGAACCAGACGTACGTTTGCTTTTTGCCTTTAGCCACGTGATCTAGAACGTGCAGCGAGTCGAAGCAACAAATTTGGTTCCACTGACGTTCATGTTACAGTTTTACTTGCGGATTCCAGAAGTAAATCTGTTCTATGAAACCCGCTAAATCGGCGCCTCTCCTATAAGATGGAGGTACACGTCACTAACAACTTCACTTCCGAGAGCAATCACGCGATGATCTTTATTTCGCAGCTGCCGGTTAATCCACTTCGGCAACTTTGGCGTCTGGTTTCCCAGGTCTCTCGCCGCCGAACATTGCCTTGTTCAGCTTCCCCAAGCGTTCCTCCGAGGTGAGCGCAGCTTTTGCTCCTTCCAGCCATTCGCTCGGGCACCACCTCGACCTCGGTGGAGGCTTCACGCCGAAGCTGACCCGCAAGCTGGGTTACCAAGGCCAGGACGGCGTCGCTCACGCTTGCTTTCTGACCATCCTCCTCGGCCTCGATCGCCGCAAATACTTGTGGATCGCTATCAACACAAACCTTCACGTCCGAGCGCTAGGTAGCCTCATCTCCACCTACAGGATTGGAAACGTCAGCTCCGCTCCATTGACGTCGAAGATCCGGCGCTCACCAACGGTCATGCTCCATTTCTCCTTCACGGTTAGATAGCTATTCATTGCAAATAGCAGTTGGCGCCCCGGATGCATCGGATTATCATTGTCCTGTTTCCCGACCAGTTCCATCAGTACGCTTGACAGCCGATTCGGATCATCAAGAGCCAGACCGTCAAGATCGAGATTCATGATTTCAATCTTCTCCTTCGAATAACGGGTGAGCTTGCCACGCAACAGATTGCGGAAGGTATTCCATTCATAGAATGCCACCCCATTTTTCAACGCAAAATCGAGGTTTTCAATCGTATGAATAACGATAAATCCTGTGTTTTCCTCAAGAAACCGCTGGTCGACCTTTGCTAAGAACGTAGATGAAACTCCAGACTTTTTCAGGGATGCGCGTATCTTTTCTAAGAAAACTGGATCACCGAACTGCGCCCTGCTACCGAGTAGCTGATCTACGGCCTTATTGAGCTGCTTGTTTTTTGCATATTCGTCGAGCTCATCACGGAAGTATGGCAGTAAACTTGCAACCCGGTGCTTGATCTGACAAAAGTAGAGCCGGTCAAGGGTTTCATCGGTAACGATTAAGTCGATGTCATACTTTCCTTCCTTCTCCGATTTCGCTGTGACCTCCTGCCCATACCGATAGCGCGCCGTACCCACCCGCTTGTTTAGGTATGCTGGTATGTATTTTTTGTCGAACCAGTCGCCGCGTTTTGTCATCTTGGCGAGCATGGGATTCAAGGACGAAATCAAGCCATACTTCAGGCCCAGCATGCCCATGCGAAGTGTGCCTGGGCCGGATCGAACGATGAGCGCTTCGCCCTCGCGAGCCCTCTCGGACTCGTCGAAGAGTTCGTCCAGTTCGCTGTGCAGGAAGCCGGCCGCGTAGACGGATGTGACAGGATATTCCTGCGGTAAGGCGGCGTGGTTGCCGGCGATGACATCCGGAACCTTTAGATTCTGGAATTCGGCATAACTCATGAGATACAGATAGCAGATCAGTTCCGTCCGTCGCGCCAGCCGAGTGTAGAGGGCCTTGTCGACGGAGTAAATCATATTCACGAAATCGCCATGAAATGAAATGGTTTTGTCGAGTGTATTCTCGACAAAATCGACGAACGCTGGGTGACGCGCGCGAACGCCCTGCTCTAACGATGCGCCATTCGCGCATAAGGCCGAGTGCACCGTCGCCCGTAGCATGATGTCGGCAATATTGCTGTGAAAGCTCCAATGATGCCCGAACCAATACAGACGAATGGCCTCCAGGATTCGCTCCTCGTCGGCAAGCTGGTAAGGAATGATGCCTTTGCGAGGAACGACGATGCCCGCGAGCACCCATAGACAAAAACACGATAGCGCGTAGAGTGAGATGAACGCTGCCTGATCCTGAGGTGAGAAAGACCGGAACGACAGCTCTTCCTTTAAAAGGTCTTCGACGGCTTGGCCGACGAAACTGTCGTGCATTTCCAGCAGCCGTGATTGAGCATGCTCCATTTGATTGGGGCTGGTCACAACGAACGCGTTAAGCGCGACATAGTGAAATCGTAGCCCCAGGAATCGCGCTTTGGTGCCGGGTTGCATACGTGACCGGCAGTAACGCTGCACTTTCGCAAAACGGGCGAAAACATCACGCGGAACATGCGGTTTCAGGAGGTCAAGATCGCAGTGCCAAGGCATATACATCAATTGCCGACCTATCGTCCACGCGTCACCGGTCAGGCGTTTTTCAAGATATTCAAGCAAGTACATGAACTAGAGCCGTCTAATTAAATGAGGGAACCCGACAGTCCCGGCTGCTCGGGATGCCATTCCCACATTCTACGTTTCTTGTCGAAAACATGCCATGCTGCATCGACTTTGTCTGCTCTCGTCGCACCACTGAGAATCGTCACCGAAGTGACGAATTCACTTCCAGTGACTCCCACCTGGCAGTTTTACTTCCAAATTTCGGAAGCAAAACTGTTAGACCAAGCGCGATTGGCGGCCCCCTCTCCTATGAGCTGGGTGCGTACACATCTAACAAACTTGCTTCTGAGGGCTGCCTTGCCACAGCGCGCTTATGCAAAACCGATGACATGTTTGCTCTAAACTCCATGACGCGGCGGGAAACGCGCTTACCGTCTCGTCATCATAGTTACATAGGATTTTTCGCCGGGAGCGCTGGCGTCGTCCTCATCAACAACCATTCTTCGTCGGCGCCGGGCCGTCAAGAGCTCAATAACGTGCGATCATCTGCCGGCTGTCCTGGCTACGCATAGTCTCGTGTTTGAACCCGTTCCTCACGCAATTCGCCATAAATGCCTCCGCGCTGTACTCTCTGTCGATGTCTGGCGGCTCTTACGCAAGATGACTATCGACTCGTTCCAACGGCGTTGTGCGCAATGTCGGATTCGCGATTAGCTCGAATGTCACGGATAATGAAGCTGGTGGGAGTTCAAGCACTGTGCTACCTATGCAATATCGGGAAACACATCGGTTTCGCGAACACGCTCCGGCTACTGTAGCGCCGGTAGTTCTACAATATCGGCCAAGGAATCGAACGATTCGCCGACGATGCGTCGATTACCGGACTCAATAGGCTTATTCAGCATCTTGGACTGGTCGTGGCGCGATCCAGCCGAGCGTGAGATCTAAGCAAGCGCGACCGGCTACGGATTTCGCGACCGGTCGAATCCGATGCGCGTCCTGCTCCCCTGCTCCTGCGGGAAAACGTTATGGCCGACGGTTTTGAGGCAACGCTCAGCCTTTAGCGAGGCTCGCAAGCAGCGCTAGCCCATCCGGCGAGCCCCAACCTGTACAGCAATCCCAGCCTGGTCCAGCTCGATAAGCACCGTTGTTTCCGCTGGTGACGTCGCGCAGACCACCGCTCATATTTCCGCTGTACAGCACGGGCTGCAGGAAGCCAACCGGACGGCCGAGCTTTTGATTAAACAGCGCTATCAAACCGGCCCACAACGGCGCGACGGCGCTGGTTCCACCGATCACCATATCCTCGCCATCGACACGGACTTGATAACCCGTCTGCGGATCCGCGTTGCCAGCGACGTCTGGTACGCCGCGTCCGCGCCGGCCGCCAGGATTGGCCGAGGGGGGAATGTTGGCGCTACGCTGGTAGTCCGGCACGTCGAACACGTCACTGACGCCACCACCACCTGCGCTACTCCTAGGGTCATCGTTCCACACCGTCTCGGATGCAATGCCGCCGCCGCTGGCGACCAGGCGCGTTCCGCCGCAGGCCAAGACATGCGGGCTCGAAGACGGGAAGTCGACGTGTTCCAGGCCGTCGGGCTGAGCATTGTCCGGATTCTCGTCTCCTGAACCAGCGTCACCCGAAGCGCAGCAGATCGTGACGCCGAGCGCAGCGCCGGCCTGGAAAGCCTCGTCAAAAGACGCCATTGCCTGTCCGGTCCAATTTTTCTCGGGCCCACCCCAACTGATCGAGATAACGCTAGGGCGATTCGTCTTGTCGTGCAGCGCGGCGGTGACTGCATCGAGGAAGCCTTTGTCGGTGTTTGGCGCAAAGTACACGACAATAGAAGCCCTGGGCGCGACGGCCGCAGCAACTTCGATGTCGAGCATTACTTCGCCGTCCGCACCGTCCGGCGTGCCAGGTTGATTTTTCCCACCGTCGACTCTTACGGTCGTCACCTTTGGCGACGGCAGGTTCAGGCGTTTGAAGTACGCAACAAGGTCGCGCGTTCGATAACCGCCGCCGAGCTCGATGATGGCGATGCATTGGCCGCTGCCGTCGACATCCTGCGGAAAATTGTAGAGCCGCGCGAGCTCGACGGGAGTGAACGACGTGTTCGACACCTGCTGGCTCGGCTGCAAGACCTCCGCAGCGCCTACGCGGTAGATCTGGAAATGGGGACGCGCAATCGGCGTATCCTGGATGCCGAACACGCCCTCGACCAAGTCCGCGATCTCTTCCGGCACGGTCAGTTCGCCCTGGCGCTGACGCGTGACACCTGCCTCATGTTCGACGTGCTCGATGAGAGTGCCAAAGGCCTTTTCGAACTGGGCCACGGTTCCACTCAGGAAAACGCTCCGCCGACCGCTTTCCATCGCGGTGACAACGAGACCGAAGTGTCGTGCGAAATCAGCGACTTTCTCCATATCTTCCGGAGCGGCACCATGCTGCGCTTCATATTCCTCGCGCGTGAGCACGCGGCTTGCCAGCGCGGTCAGGTTGAGTGGCGCGCGACGGCGTACACGCACAGTGACATCAAACCGTTCTTCCTCAGGCGCGCGTCCGACTGGCACCGCGTTATGGATATGGATCGGGGCGCTGCCGGGAACTACCCTGCGCTCGTCGTACTTTGCCATGATGCTCTCCTCTTGTGTCGGATGATGACCCATCGTGGATGCTGCGGACGCCCAAGGGCTATAGACTGAACATCCGGCTGCAGCTGACCGTTGATTACGACAATAGATCTTATCAAATCTGCTCCAGCGCATGATTACCAACTGTTCATTAACTTGCTCTCGTGCATCGCGCCACTTCCCGGCCTGTCCCTGATGGCCAACGCACGAGACCCGCCGGCGCGCGGATCGTGAAGAATGGCGTTCTCTGACGCGCGCTCAGCGCGTCAGGCCCGTCCCGCCTGCTGCTTCGCCGCACTGTTAGCCCACGCGCGGACAGCGAAATCTTCCACCGTGCCATGGTCGGTCTGGCGCTGTGCGCCGCCCTGATTGTACTGGCGCCGGGCTACCTTACGCATCGTCGCGTACGGGTCGTCGCAACGGGTGCCGCCGGGCTGGCACGTCTCGCAAGCGCGGCATTCGTGGTCGGCCCGCGCCACGGTGAAGCGGCCGAGACCTGCCTCACCGTCGCGGGCGCCGTGCTGCTCACCGTGGCGCATTTGCGCAACCGCGCCTGCTGCCGCGCATGCTTCACGATGATCTGAGCTGCCGACCCGGCATCCGCGCCAATAGCTTGGCGCGGATGCTCTACGATCAGAATCCGACCGACAGGCCCGCGTACACCGAGCGGCGCGTGCCGAACTGCGGCGCGCCGACGCCGACACCGCTACCGTCGCGAATCAGGTAGCTGCGGTCGAACGCATTGACCAGCGCCAGTCGGCCCTCGACGTTGCCGAAGCCGGTGTTCTTCCAGTTATGGGTATATGCGAAGTTCACGGTCGTGTACGACGGCAGGTGGCCCGAGTTGGGCGCGCCGCCGTCCGGGGTCAGGCGCAAGCCGCTGCCGTACAGGACATCGGTGCTGACCTGGTTGTCGCCAAAGTGGTAATGCGCGCCGCCGGAGACGGTGAACTTCTGGTCGTGGTCGAGATAGATGTAGTGGTTCGAAATGTACGCCAGCTCGTCCGGGTCGAACAGCGACTGGCCGGATACAATGTTTTGGCCCATCGCCTTTTGCGTTGCGAAGTTGAGGTAGCCGCCCCATTGCGCGTCGCTATAGATGGCCGACAGTTCGAGGCCCTTGGCATAGCCTTTCGCATAGTTGAACGGCGACAGGATCAGCGCCTGGCCGAACTGGCCTTCGTCCAGCAGGTTACGGATGTGCTTGTAGTAGGCGTCCGCGGTCAGCGTCAGCTTGCTGTTGACCTGGTGGCTGATACCGATGTCGTAGTAGCTGGTGCGCTCAGCCTTCACATTGTCCGACACGGGAATCGCGGGGGCGTTCGTTGTGCTGGTGTACAGGTTGATGCTCGACTGCGCGGCGAGTTCTTGCGGCGGCGGCGTGAAGTAGCGCGAGAAGCCCGCGTGCAGCGCGGTGCCTTGCATGATCTGGTAAGCGAGGTTGACGCGCGGGCTCCACTGGTGCTCTTGCGTGAAGGCGTCCACCTTGTCGTAGCGCAGACCGTAGTTCAGGGTCAACGGCGCAGTGATATGCCACTCGTCCTGCAGGTACAGACTGTACAGCTTGCCGGTCTTGCTTGAGTTATCGAAGATCGTCAGCGGATCGGTCGAGGTTTGCAGGCCGTCATCGTCGGTCGGGAATGCCCGGACCGTGTTGTTGCTGTGCGTGACCTGGCGCGTGTACTGCAGGCCGGTGCGCACCGTATGGCTGGCGTTCAGTTTATAGCTGCCGTCCAGTTGCAGGCCGGAGGCCGAGTTCGAGCGCAGCGTATCCGACGCAACGCCGTTGTAAATCAGGTCGCCGAGCGCATCCGGGAAGAAGTGCAGGTCCGAATACTGGTGGAAGGCCGAGACCTGATAGTTCAGGTCGCCCAGGCTCTTCTGCAGCGACGCCACGACGAAGCGGTTAACTTCCTTCTGGGTCTCGTTCAGCTGCGACGACGTCACGTTGCTGGTGCCGACGTCGGCATCGCTCTGGCCGGTCAGCGAGAAGCCAGGCGCCTGGTCTGGATTGTTCGGGATCTGGAAGTGGCCGTTATAAGTGCCGAACATCAGGCCGACGCGGGTCTGGTCGTCGATGAAGTACGACAGGTTGCCGAAGGACTTGGTCTGCTGCGTGTGGTCGTGCAGCGCGTTGCGGGTCGGCTGCGGGTTCTCGATGCCGAGGTTGTTGCGCACGTAGCTGCCCGACAGGTAGTAGCTCAGATTGCCTTGCGTACCGAAGAATTCCGCGCTCGGCTCGACGTCGTTGTGGCTGCCGACCAGCACGCCGATACGGCCGCCGTTGCGCACGCCTTCCTTGGTCTGGATGTCGATCACGGCCGCCGTGCGAAGACCGAATTGGGCCGGCAAGGCGCCGGTCATGAAGTCGATCTGGTCGACCAGGCGGGTATCGATCGCGGTGCCGAAGCCGCTGATGTTTTCGGGCAGCAGCACGCCGTTGATGCGGTACTGGACGTTGGCGTGGTCGTCGCGCACGTGCAGCGAGCCGGACGCTTTCGAATCCTGGTCGACGCCCGGCAGGCGCAGCAGGACTTCATTGAACGGCGTATTGGCGCCCTGCGGCAAGCCTTCGATGATGTGCTGGTCGATCGTGTAGACCGTCGTGCCGATCCGCGGCGACAGCTCGATGCGCTCGCTCTTCAGGTGGGCGGCGGTGACTTCCACGGTCTGGATCGGCTGGCCGTTGGCGTCGACGGCTTGCGGAGCCGGCGCATCGGGTGCCTCGGCCGCGACGGCGGCGCCGGACATGAACAAGCCTGCCAGCAGCAGCGGCAGCGGACGGAGTTTGGGAGTGCGTTGCATGTGAACCTCTTTGTAAATTTTGTTGTGCCGTCAAGCGGCGGCGGAAAACTCATCAAAAGACAGCGACCTCGGGTCGCGGGCGCACGTGCGGCGGTCCACAACTCGGCGGCAGCGGCAGCTCAAAGCAATGCCAGCACACATAGGCAATGACGCACAGCAAGACATACGATTGCGTTGCGACGCTTGTCACGACGGGCGGCAGGTGATCGACGTTGGGCAGCTCGTCCACCAGAACGGCGCAGATGGCGCAGATGTGCGCGTCGACTGCACGGTCGTGGTGGTGCCCGGCCGCGGCGATGGCGAACGAGGCCAGCGTCAGGCTCAGCCAGAAAACGAGCGCGCGCGTTCGTGCGCCATGCCTCATAGAGGCGTGCGCAGGGAATACGGAAATCAAATTGGCGATCCCAGGTCAGGGGATGTCAGACTACAACCGGCCATGCCGAACTGGACGTGGGGCGGAGCGATCGTTACGACGCAGCAGCCCGATGGGTGCAATGCGCCAAACGGAATGAAACGACTCGATCAGCCGTGTGGCGGCGCCTGCGACTTGGGAATGAGGAAGCTGGCGTAGGACGGCGCCTGGTGGACGGCGACCTGTTCGACACGATAGCGTTGCGCCATCGTCACCGGTACGGGAACCGGGTTGACCTCGGGCAGGCCGGACGGCAAATGGTGGGCGAATACGCAGCTCGGGCAATTGTCGCCGTAGCCTTTCGGGTCGTCCTTGTGGTGGCCCGACACCATTACCTGCAGCGACAGCAAAAGCGCGATCGACAGCACCAGGACCCGGTCGAGCCAGGTCATGGTGCGGGTCGAACCGCTGAAGTATCGAACTGCCTGCATATGCGCGAGATGAAGCGTTATTCCCTGTGTGGCCCGAATCACGCAAGAATCTTTGGAAGACGGCCCTGCGAAACGTTTACTCGCGCCCTACACATGCTTACAGACAAGCATCGCAGTATGCGCAATTGGAAACATCATAACGAACGCATTCTGCTAATGCAAGTGGCTTACAACAAGCGCGTCGTGGACGCCCATGTTATCGCAACAGGGTTGCAATCACAAAAAGCCCTGATAGAATGTTCGCCAGAAGGATTGATCACCATGCAAATTACAACCGAACAGCAAGCGGAATCAATGATCCGCGATACGGGCGCACGCCTTACGCGTCCGCGCACGCGCGTGCTGGTGTTTTTGCTCAAGCAGCCGCGCCCTCTTACGCACCACGAAATCCACGAGCACCTGCCGGGCGATCCGCTGGACAGTGTCACGCTCTACCGCGTCCTCGAATGGTTGACGGAAAATGGATTGGTGCATCGTATCGCGGGGGCTGACCAGGTATGGCGCTTCGGCGCAAGCGCCGGCAAGGAAGACCACGAACACGCCCACTTCCAGTGCACGAGCTGCGACACGGTTACCTGCTTCAACGACATGCCCTTGCCGCGCGGCGTCAAGATGCCGAACGGCTTTACCAGCCAGGAAGTCGACTTCCTGATCAAGGGCACCTGCCCGCGCTGCAGTAAATAGAGCGTTCGATGAGCCGGCCCGCACCCTACCTCACCCAGCGCTTCGGTCGCATGACCAGGCTGGTGGTATGGTTCGCCAGCCTGGTCCTCGTTCTGCAGCTGCTGGGCGCGACGCAGCACCGCCACGACATTACCCACACGGCGTCCGACTGCGCAGCTTGCGTACTCGCCGGCCAGCCACCCTCTCCGCCCAGCCCGCCGGTCATTCCGCAGCCTCCGGTCAGCGAGGCCAGCTTTCATTACGTGCTCGCACGGTCGAACCCGATCGCGCCACCGCGGTCGGCCAGCTTCCTCATCCCGCACGCGCACGCGCCCCCGGCCGTCTTCATGTAACAAGCGTTTCCCTCCGCGCCTTTTCGGCCCGGACTCATGACGGTCACGTGCCCGCGTCCTCGCGCGGCCGCGCCGGCCGACGCATCCACGTACATGAAGTCATTACATGCTAAAAATTACTCGGTTAGGCCATGCCTACGCCGGGCGTTCCGTGCTGTCGGTGGAGTTCTTCTCGCTGATTCAGGGCCGCCACGCCTTGCTCCTGGGCCCATCAGGCTCGGGCAAATCCACTTTGCTGAACCTCATCGCCGGCATCCTGACACTGCAGTCGGGCAGTATCGTCCTGGACGACACCGACCTTGCAGACTTGTCGCCGCGCGAAGCGGACAGCTGGCGCGCGTCGCACGTCGGGCTGTTGCCACAGCAGCTGGCCCTGATCCCCAGCCTGTCCGTCGCCGACAACATCGCGTTGCCGGCCTACGCGGTCGGCAAAGACCCGGACGTGGCGCGTGTACGTGAACTGCTCGCCGCGCTCGACCTGGGCGATTACGCCAGCGCCAAGCCGCGCCAGCTGAGCCAGGGACAACGCCAACGCGTCGCGATGGCCCGGGCTGTGTACACCCGTCCGCGCCTGATCCTGGCGGATGAGCCGACTGCCAACCTGGACGACGCCAACTGCGCCAGAGTCGTCGAGCTGCTGCTCGCGCAAGCCGCTGCCACGCGCGCCTCGCTTATCGTCGCCAGCCACGACGTACGCGTGATGGAATCGCTGCCCGAGACCCAGCTCTTGCGCCTGCCTGCCGCTACGACCGCAACCGCGGCGGCAAGCGCGATCGGAAGCGGAGGCCCGGCATGAAGCGCCTGAACGCCGGGTCACTGTCGCTGGCCGCCCTTGCAAACAAACCACTGTCGACGACGCTCAACCTGATTCTCATGACCATGGGGATCGGCATGATGACGTTCATCTTTTCGGTGTCGACACAGCTCGAACGGCGCACCGGCCAGGACGCGGCCGGGATCGACCTGGTCGTCGGCGCGAAAGGATCGCCCTTCCAGCTCATCATGTCTTCGGTGTTCCACATCGACATCCCGACCGGGAACATCCCGCTCGAAGAAGCGGGCACGCTGCGCGCCAACGCGCTGGTGGCGCAGGTAATCCCGCTGGCGCTGGGCGACAGCTACCAGGGCTTCCGGATCGTCGGCACCGACACCAGCTACATCGAACACTTCAACGCTTCGCTCGCGCAGGGTGCCGTGTTCACCGCCCCCATGCAAGCCGTGTTCGGTGCGCAGGCGGCGCGCGAGACCGTGGCCAAGGTCGGCGAGACGTTCGCCGGCTCGCACGGCCTGACCATGGGCGGAGAACTGCACGACCATGCGCCTTATCGGATCGTCGGCATCCTCAAGCCGACCGGCACGGTGCTCGACCGGTTGGTGCTGACGCCGGTCGCGTCGGTATGGCGCGTGCACGAGACCGATCCGGACGAGCCGCACGCGCCGGGCGCCGAACAGCACCACGAACTTACCGCCCTGCTGATCAAATACCGCTCGCCGCTCGCCGCGGTCAGCCTGCCGCGCTGGGTCAACAGCCAGCCGCAGCTGCAAGCGGCCCAGCCCGCGCTGGAAGCGGCGCGCCTGTTCAAGCTGGTCGGCGCCGGCGCCGATGTTCTGCGCGCCATCGCCACGGCGGTGCTGGTGATCGCCGCGCTGTCGATGTTCGTCGCCCTCTACAACGCCCTCGAAGAGCGCCAGGCCGACCTGGCGATCCTGCGTGCACTGGGCGCCTCGCCCGGGAAGGTGCTGCGCCTGCTGCTGGTGCAAGGCTGCGTACTGGCGCTCGCCGGCGCGCTGCTCGGGTGGCTGGCCGGACATGCCGCGGTTGCTCTGGTCGCCGGCTGGATGGCCGAGGACCAGGACTTTGCGCTCAGTGCCTGGACCTTGCTGCCGCAGGAAATCCTGCTGCCCATAGTTGCCCTGCTCATCGGCTGCATCGCGGCCGCCATCCCCGCCTGGCGTGCATATCGCATCGATATCGCCACGACCCTGGCACGTTAATCCCGGAGGACACCGATGAAACCCTTCCTGATCCGCAGCGCCGCCATCGCGATGGCCGCACTGGCCTTCAATCTCGCCCACGCGCAGCAGCATCCACAAAACGCCGCCGTCCCGGTCCTCAAGGACATTCCAGGCGTCCTGCCATGGTCCCAGCTCGAGAACGTCGATTCGTACAAGGCCAAGGACGGGCGCCTGCTGCCGAAGTACCCCGACAAGGTGCTGGCACTCGACAACCAGAAGGTGCAGCTGCAAGGCTTCATGATGCCACTCGAGCCTGGCATCAAGCAATCCCACTTCCTGCTGACCGTTACCACGCCCAGCTGTCCATACTGCCTGCCCGCCGGACCCGAAGGCATCGTCGAGATCAAAGCCAATGCGCCGGTCAAGTTCACCTACACGGCGATGATTCTCACGGGCCAGATGCATGTGCTGAAATCGGATCCGGCCGGGCTGTACTACCGTTTGACCGACGCGACCCCGGTCGTTCCATGAGCCTGGGCATTGACCGGAGGCGAGTCAGGGCCGCCGCGTATGCGCTGGCCTTGCTGCTGCCTTGCCGCGCCGACGCCGTGGACATGGACGTGGGACTCAACATCGAGGCGCGCAAGGCCGAGGCTGCGCCGGCCTGCAAACGCTTGCGGCGGGCGGACGCGCCCGAGGGGCCGGACGATTACTACCGGCTGGGCCTGTGCCTGGCGTACGGCCTCGGCGGCCCGGAAAAAGGCGACGAGGGTGTCGCCTCGCTGCGCCGTGCCGCCAGCGCCGACCTGGTGGAAGCGCAGATGGCGCTCGCCGACTTTCTTCAGGCCGCCAGTCCTACGCAACCGCAGGACGCCGTGTACTGGTACAGGCGCGCCGAGAAGCTCGGCGATGCGCGCGCCGGCGGCCGGGCCGACCACCTCGAGCGCCGCATCGCGCTGGACGCGCAACGCCCGACACCCCCGCCCGACACCATCATCGACCCCACGCCGATGGAACTGCAGGCGCTTTACCGCCAGGGTTACCACTGCCATGCCGTGTTCGGCGAGCAGTGGTGCCACATCGCGGACGACATCTGACCATGTTCACGACGCGCTTGCGCCACCTTTTTACTTTGATTCGCATCCTGACGCCTGACGGCGACGCGCCGCTGCGGGAATCCGACCGCCGGCTACGCGAACTGCTGCGCGCGCACGCGGAAGGCACCCAGATGGTCTGGCGCAGCGACCTGGAAATACGCTTCCTGTATTTCACCGGCGTCGTCGTTGTGATCTTCTTTCTCGGCTGGGGCATCTGGTCTCACTACGGCGACAAGGCGCTACGGGCAAAAAGGCTGCAGGGCATTCGTTCACCGACGAAACGCCGCTCGAAACGACGCAGGCGAGTGAGGAGGTAAACCACTGCATATGCACTCATATTGCGTTTGCATTCGGAGCGACGCCTTGTGAGGCCGCCGCGCACAACGTGCCCATTCTCAAATTCGAATAACTTACGAATCAGCATGGCGCTTCACTCGTGCGGCGTCGACATTCGCTGTATTCTCGTCAGGGACATCGTGGCAGCTATACGAGTTGCAAAAAAAGTGGACTTGTCGCATTGTCCGAAAAACGGGTGGCCTGGCCGTGCCGATCCCGACGGCTAAACGGCGTGATTCAACTCGGCAATCAAAGAGCGATGCGCCGCGACGCCCGCCATCGCTCCGTCCGCCACCGCCAGGGCCACGTTGCCGGCAGCCCTCGCCATGTCGCCGCAACTGAACACGCCTGGCACACTGGTCGCCTTCATGGCGTCGGTCGCCACGAACTCGCCCATCGGGCCGGCTTCCGTGGCGCAGCCGAGCTGCCGTGCGATCGCGCCACTGACCGACGTGCGCGGCGCGACGAACAGACCCGTCATGCTCATGCGTCGTCCGTCGCGCAGCACCACGTCGGCCTCACCGTCGATGCGCGCGACCGGCGTCGCCTCTACCGTCACGCCGCGCCGGGCCAGGGCCTCGCGCTGGGAGTCGTCCGGGTCGAACGACTCGTTCAGCAAGAACGTGACGCGGCCCCAGTCCGGCAGCATCAGGGCATGGTGCATCGACACCTCACCCGTGGCGAGCACGCCGATGTCGCCTTCGTCGAGCTCGTAGCCGTGGCAATAAGGGCAGTGAAACACGCTGCGTCCCCAGCGCTCGGCCAGGCCGTCGACTCGCGGTAGCGTATCGGTCACGCCCATCGCCAGGACCAGGCGGCGCCCGCTGATACTGCCGCCGTCGCTCAGCGTCACGTCGAAATGCTCGCCGCCGCCGGTGGCCGCGGTTGCCGTGTCGCTGGCCCAGGCGACGTTCGGATAAGCCTGCAATTGCGCACGCCCCTGGGCCGCGATCGCCGCGGCTTCGCTGCCGTCCTGCGTCAGAAAGCCGTGCGAAAGCCGCGCGAAGCGATTGCGGCGCCGGCCGGCGTCGATCACCAGCACGCTGCGGCGTGCGCGCGCCAGCTGCATGGCGGCGGAAAGGCCGGCGTAGCTGCCGCCGAGGACGATGACGTCGAACTCAGCCTGGTTTCGGGAGGTGGACATGTTGTTGTTCTCCATGTTGAGTGTACTGCGCATCGAAGCGCTCGGACAGGTCGGCCAGCGTGACGTCGGCGAAGCGGCTGACCAGCAAGGCCTCGGCTTCGTCGAAGGCGCTGGTGAGCGACTGATTGACGACTTTCTCGACCAGGCACTCGGGTTGCTCCAGGCGATTTCCCATCGCGAAGACCGTCGGCGATCCTACGCTCAGGTAGATGTCGTGCAGCGTGACCCGGCGCAGGTCCGCCGTCACGACCCAGCCGCCGCCATGGCCTTTTTCGGAGCCGACGTAACCGCGCTCGCGCAAGCCGGCCAGCGTGCGCCGCACCAGCACCGGATTGGTCTGCAGGAAGCCCGCCAGCTCCTCGGACGTGAGGGGCGCTTGCTGTGCGCCATGTGCAGCAGCAGGTGCAGGATGGATGAGAGTTTGCTGTCGCGTTTCATGTAACTTATGATAGTACATGAAGTCTTGGGATGCGACGGCCTCGCGCTGCGGCCAGCCGCATCGCTTCAACGCAAAACTCTATCCGCGCGGCTTGATCGCCCGCGCCAGGCGCCGCTTGCCAAGCACCAGCGCGCTGACGCTCAGCCCGAGTCCCGCGCACAGGGCCGCCAGCATCAGTATCCGCCATAGCGACCCCACCCGGTTCAGGAACGGAAAGTCGAAGGTGTGCAGACCCATGTACAGCCAGCGGTAGGCGCGCCGGCTGTCGTCCATCCGGTTCAGGATCAGTCCCGAGTGCACATCCACGTGCACCCACGTGCACGCGCGATCGCCGATGCGCACTCGCAGCGCGCCATCCGGCAGAGGTTCGGATCGGGTATGCGCATACGCATCATCGGCACGGACCGGCGCGACGTCCAGCACCGGCGCCGGCGCCCATGCAACGGCCGCGGCGCGTGCGACCAGCGCTTCCCGCATGGCCGCGATCGGCGGCTGCGGAACGCCGTCCACGAGCGGCACAATGCGATCGGACCCATCGCGCAGACCGCGCTCGATCACGAAGCCCTTGCCGCCGACTGCCGTGAACTCGATTTCGCGCGCAGCAGGCAGCCTGCGCAGCCTTTCCGGCGTAAGCGCGGCCATGGCGCCAGCCAGGTCCGTGCCGCGAAAGCGTGCGACGCGCGCCGCCTCCGGCTGGTCGGTGGAAAACAGTCGCCCATGGTCCATCGACAGCCAGCCGCTGAACACCCAGGTCAGCGCAAACGCCCCGCCTACCAGGCCGAGGAGATGATGCCAGCGCAGCCAGCCGCGAAACGGCGACACGCCGGCCCTGCCGCTGCGGCGCAGGTTCACCATGCGCACCAGTCCGAGCGCGTAGCCGCTGGCCGCCACGACGGTGCCCGCAAGCGCCAGCCACCAGACGACCTGGTCCCAGGCCCACAGGCGCTTGCGCAGGACCGTCGGATAAATCCAGTGCACGACCGCGCCGACCCAGTTCCAGCCACGCTCGAAGCGCGTGGTCCGCTGCAGCACCTCGCCCAGGCGGATCGACACGTAGACCTCGGTGCCTGCCGCATCGTCGATGGCGACGCGGTAGAAAGGCCTCGCCGCGTCGAAGCGCTGGTGCACGATCCACTGGTCGTAGTCGACCGGCCCGCCCACGGCGCGCACTGGCTGGCCCGTGAAGCGTGCGGCCAGCCGCGACGCTTCGGCGCTTGTCAGCGGCAGCGGCGTGCCGCCCGTGTCCGCCGCCATGCTGCGCATGCTGCCGTCCTCCAGCGTCGCGATATAGCGCGGCCGCCCCAGGACGTCGACCAGCCGCAGGCGCCGGACCGGCAATCCGTATGCGGCCGTGCTTGGGTTCACCACCACGTTCTCCAGTCCGACCGGCGCCGCCGCCGCGACGCGCGCCACGTCCGGCAGCGCCGGGAACGGCACGTAGATCATTACGAACCCGGTGCAGAACCACAGCGCGAACGCCAGGCAGAATCCCGTCCCCAGCCAGCGATGCAGGCGCGACACTTGCCGCGCCGGCCGTTGCAGCAAGGGCCGCTTAGAAGTGCGCGACGAGACCGAGTTCATAGCCGATGGGCGCGCCCAACTGGATCTGGGTTGGATAGTTGACGTCGGCCCACTGCGCGTAGAACCTGTTGGCCGCGTTGTTGACGCGTGCGATCAAGCTGAGCTTGCTGCCCAGCCGGTAGTTCGCGTACAGATCGATCAGCGTATAGCTTTTCAAGACCATTGTGTTGGCCGTATTGCCGTAGCGCTCGCCGACGTAACGCAGGCCCGCACCGACTTCCAGCGGAATGCCGCCGAAGCCGCTGTAGCGGTTCCACAGATTGGCGCTCCAACGCGGAACGTTCGCCGGCCGGTTGCCGCTGGCGTCGACGCCGTTGCTGGTATCGATGAAGTTGCGGTAGCTGGCGTCGGTGTAGGCCAGGTTGGCATCGACCTTCCAGGCCGGCAGCGGCTTGTAGCCGAGCGTCAGCTCCAACCCGCGCGACTTCTGCATACCGGCGGTGTCGACCACGTCGGCCGAGGTCTGCGTCAGCAAATTCCTGCGCTCGATGTCGTAGACCGCCAGCGTCAGCTCACCGCGGCGGCCATCGAGGTCGGTCTTGACGCCGGCTTCGACCTGGCGTGAGCGGCTCAGGTCGAAGTTCTGGCCGGCGTTGACCAGCAGGATATTCGAGCCGACCGGGTCCTGGCCGGTGCTGTACTGGATATAGGGCGCCCAGCCGTGCACGTCCTGGTAGACCAGGCCGAGGCGCCAGTTCTTGGGACGGAAGGTGCGTTCGAAGCTGGTGGCGGCCTGGTAGCTGCCGTCGGGACCATAGTTCTCGCGCACGAGGTCGAAGCGCTCGGCGCGCGCTCCGCCCACCAGTTTCAGGCGGTCGGTGAGGTCCAGCGCATCCTCCAGGAACACCGCCCTGTCGTGCCAGCGCGTCGGACTGCGCCGCCCGACCAGTGGGCCGAAAACGCCCGCCGCCGGCTGGAACGGGGCGACGCTGTCTCCGTCCGGGAAGCCGCGCGTGCGCACGAAATCGAGCTTGCTGTAGTCCAGCCCGATCACGAAGCGGTTCGCCAACCCGGCCAGCGGCTGCGCGAAAGTGGCGCTCAGCTGGTCGCCGGCCAGGTGCTGCTCATGGAAAACGAAGAAGCGGTCGCGGTCGACCCGGTTCGTCCCCGGATCGAAGGCGTAGGTCTCGGCGTTCTTCCACTTGCGGTCGGCGTACAGGTAATAGGCGTCGTTGCTGATCGTGATCCCGTCGGACGGGCGCCAGTGCAGGCCGATACGCGGCAGGTACTGCGTCGACTCGATCCGGTAGTCGCCGACGTTGTAGTTCACGTCGCGCAGGCGGCGGTCGATCGTGCTGCCGTCGGGCGTGGCCACCACGCCGCTGGCATACGGCCCGGCGAATGCGGCGCTCACCAGCGGCGTGCCGTAGTAGCTCGACGGATGGTCGGTCAGGTAGTCCAGCCCGAGCGCAAGGTCGAAGCGCGCGTTCGGCTTCCACAGCAGCGACAGCGTGGCGTTGGTGGAATCGGCGTGTGCGCGGTCGACGAAACCGCTGGATGCGGTGCGGCTGACGTCAGCGCGCAACGCCAGTCCCGGCGCGAGCACCTTGTTGGCGCCGACGCCCATCTGGCTGCTGTTGAAGCGGCCATACGACGCCACGCCATCGAGCGAGTTGGCGCCGAGCGACGCTTTCTTGGAGATCACGTTGACCGTGCCGGCGATGGCGCCCTGCCCGTACAGCACCGATCCCGGCCCTTTCAGCACCTCGACGCTGGCCAGGTTGAAGGTATTTTGCGGCCGGTAGGTCATGTCGGCCGGCCCGAGGTAGATGCCGTCGCGCAGCACCGTGACCTGGTCGCCGGTGAAGCCGCGCATCGAGAACTGCGATGGGCTGCCCGGAGCGCCGCCGGAACTGACGCCGGGGAGGCTGTCGACGGCCTGTTCCACGCTCTGGTAACCGCGTATTTCCATCGTCTCGGCCGTGATGACGTCGACCGTGGCCGGCGTCTCGCGCACGCTCAGGTCAAGCCGGCTGGCGGTGGGCGCGCCGCGGTCGAGCGCTTCCAACGGCGCCGCGGCGCTGACGACCACGCGCGCGACCGGCGTGCCGTCCGTGTCTGCGGGTGCTTCCGGCGCCGCCTGGGCGCCATGCGCCGGCAACGCGACCGACGCGGCGGCCAACGAGGACCAGGCCAGTCGCTTCAGCCGGATGTGTTTCCACTTCATGAATCTTCCTTGTTCAAGCTGTTGCAATCTTGTCGTCCCACAGGTCTCAAGCCTTCGCGCCATGCCTGGACAGGCAGGACTCGAGACCGTTCACGAAACGCTCACTGGGCAGATTTCGTCCGATGAACACCATGACGCTCTCGCGCGCCTCGCCCTCTTGCCACTTCTGGCCCATGTCCGATCCCATCATCATGTGCACGCCCTGGAACACGACGCGCGCCGGCAGCCCCGCGACGTCGAGCACGCCCTTGTAGCGCAGCATGTCGTTGCCGTATTCGGTCAGCATCGCGGACAGGAACTCTTCCAGTTTCCCAATGCGGAACGGACGGGAGGCACGGAATACGAAGGACGAGATCTCGTCGTCGTGCTCGTGCGCGACGTCCTCGAGAAAATCCGGCTCGATCTCGAGGATGGCATCCAGGTTGAAGCCCTGCACGTCCAGGATCTGGGCCAGGTCGGTATGGCCGAAGTTGACGAAGCTGACCGGCGCGCGCGCGTTCATGCCTTTCAGGCGCTCGAGCAGCGCATCGGCGGCCTGCGGCGTCACCAGGTCGGCCTTGGACACGAGGATGCGGTCGGCGAAGCCCACCTGCTCCTGCGCCTCGTGATGCGCGTCGAGCTGCTGCGGCGCGTGCAGCGCGTCGACCACGGTGACGATGGCGTCCAGGCGATAGTAGTTGCCGACGCCTTCGTCGACGAAAAACGTCTGCGCCACCGGCGCCGGATCGGCGAGACCCGTGGTCTCGATGATGACGCGCTCGAAGTCGATCTCGCCAGCGGTCCGGCGCTGCGCCAGCTGGCCGAGGATGCGCACCAGGTCGCCGCGCACGGTGCAGCAGATGCAGCCGTTGTTCATCTCGACGATCTGTTCTTCGCTGTTGACCAGCAGGTCGCTGTCGATGCCGGTTTCACCGAACTCGTTTTCGATCACGGCGATGCGCTCGCCGTGCTCCTCGCTGAGGATGCGGTTCAACAGCGTGGTCTTGCCGGCGCCGAGAAAGCCGGTCAGCAAGGTAACGGGGACTTGGCTTGAAACGCTCATGTGTGCTCCTGGGTGAGTTGTGGATCGATGCGCGCTTGGCGCCGGATCAGGCAGCAGGCGATGACGGCCGCCAGCACCAGGGCGCCCCCGATCGCGCTCATCGCGAAGTCGTCGAGCCCCGCGCCGAGGTGCAGCTGATCGCCGATCTGGCAGGCCGCCATCGCAAAGGACATCAGCACGACGATGGCGCCGAGCCAGCGCCGGTAGGCTTGCGCGCCGTCCGACGCACGCCGCAGCAGATGCGCCATGACCCGGCCGTCGAGCGTGCCGGTGACGACCATGCCGGCGGTGAACACCAGGCCGGCGGCCAGCGCCGTGCCGCTGCCCGAGTGGTTGGCGGCATAGCCCCAGGCCGCGGCCTGGGTGGCGGTGTCGAAGACGAGCGCGAACAATATTCCGATCGCGAGGATGGCCAGCGGATGCGTGCTGGTGGCCAGGCGGCGCGGCATGAAGCCGGTTTTCCACCCGCGCATCCGGAAAGTGCGCCGGGTGAGCAGGTCACGCAAATTGAGCGTGCCCACCAGAATCAGGAGCACGGTCGGCATCCAGTCGAGCACGAGGCGCAGCGTCGCCGGCAAGCGCAGGCTGCCGGCGAGGGCGCCGAGCGCCACCGCGACAGCCGTCACCGTCAAGCCGTGACCCAGCGCGAACAGCGTTCCGGTCCACAACGCCAGGCGCGGCCGCTCGGCGAGCGAGTGATACGCCATGCCGTCGATCATCGCGATGTGGTCCGGGTCGAAGCCGTGCCGCACACCGAGCGCGAACATCAGCCATAGACCCGGCGCCGCAAGGTTTGCGTCCGCCATACAGTCTCCATATGCAATTCAGTTGCATCAGTCGAGCGCCGGACACATTGCTGCTGATGTGGCATGCATTGTAAGCATGACACACAGTAAACGCAACAGACTTGCAAGTAAAAAGATTGCCTGCGTCCTTCACGCAGGCAAGGGAGATCAGCCGACGCTGTCCGCGTAGTGGATCTCGATCGTCGAGTGGACGATTTCTTCGTGGACGGCGAGGCGATTACGGATATGCGCCGCCGTCAGGGCGCGGTCGGATGTCGTGACGGCGAGTGCGCATGCATAGGCTTCAGGTCCGACGCGCCAGACATGCAAGTCCTGCAGCGCGGCGGACTGGCCATGCGGCCCGGCTTGCGCAGCCTCACGGATCTCCTCGACGACCGGCGCATCCATTTCGCGGTCCAGCAGGATCTTCCCGGTCGCACCGAGCAGATTCTTCGCCCATGCAGCGACGACCAGGGCACCCACCAAGCCCGTCACCGGATCGAGCCAGGTCCATCCGTACCGCCAGCCTCCGCCCAGCGCAGCAACCGCCAGCGCCGAGGTCGCGGCGTCGGCGATCACGTGGACATAGGCCGAGCGCAGGTTGAGATCGTGGTGGTGACCACCGTGGCCTGGACCGTGGTCGTCATCGCCGTGATGATGGTCGTGGTGATCGTGATGATGATGGTGGCCGCCAGGCCCATGGTCGTGCGCGTCGCCGAGGATCAGCGCGCAGACGATATTCACCACCAGGCCGACGGCGGCGATGATCATCGCTTCGCCATACTGCACGGGCTGCGGCGCCAGCAGCCGCTCGATGGCCCCGACCGCCATGAGTGCGGCGATCACGAGCAGGAACACCGCACTGGTGTAGCCGGCGAGGATTTCGATCTTCCACGTGCCGAACGCAAAGCGCGGATCGGCGGCAAATTTACGCGACGCGCGGTAAGCGAGCGCACTCAAGCCGATGGCGACCACGTGCGAACTCATGTGCCAGCCGTCCGCCAGCAGCGCCATCGAGTTCGACCACCAGCCAACCGCGAGCTCGACGACCATCATCGCGATCGTGATCCACACCACACGGCGCGTACTGCGCTCGGCGGCGCTGTCCTTGCCGGGATCACGCTGTTGCAGCTGGCCCGCCAGCTGGCAATACACCTGTTTGTCCATCTTCATTTCACATCCTGGTTTTTGGTTTTCGCTCGGGCGGAAAGCTTGCCCTCGCGGCGCGTCCGGTCGTTGATGATGCGGTGGCGCGCGGGGTCGCCGATCTTCTTCCAAGCGCGTGCCTCCTCCAGCGTGCGCAGGCAGCCGGTACAAAAGCCGGTACGCCCGTCGAAGTGGCACAAGGAGACGCAGGGAGATTGGACTGCCATTCCGAACCTACTTCAGATAGCTGCGGATCACGTCGACCAGCTCGTCGGCACCTTGATCGCGCTCGCCCTGGCTGGCGATCTCGGCGCCGGCCACGTGGTGGCGGATGTGGTCCTCGATCACTTCGGCCATCAGGCCATTCATAGCGCCTCGGGCGCCAGCAAGCACTTGTAGGATCTCGGAACAGGTCGCTCCCTCTCCAAGCGAACGCTCGACGGCCTCGAGCTGACCCTGGATGCGTCGAACGCGGTTGAGTAGTTTCGTCTTGTTGCGGTTGAGGTGGGACAAGGCTTGCCTCGCGTGATGGATAGTATAGGGGGGTATACTATTCCACCCGCGACGGCTTGTCGAGCGTGTGTTCTCGAAAATTTTGGAGATGCGCATGTCGCGCCGTTCCCTGCGAAGGGAGCGTGGCTACCTGGCAAAAAGTGCAGTTATAATAACGACCAAGGGTGTCCATACCGCTCCGGTATGGCAGGACGTGCGATGGTCGGGCCGCCACGCGGCTTCTTTGCGACCATATGCCCCTGCCCTCTGTTGACGCCCATATCTCGTCCCTTCCGTGCTCGCGCACGCACACACGTTCGTTCATTGCGCTGACGACTTCTGCAATCATCTGCGTGAGCTCCCAGATTGACCCGCCGGTTTCGGCAGCCCCGTCCAACACATCAACGGAGTCAGCATGACTTTCGACCTGTCGTTCCCGCTCTCTCGAACCTTCCAGGACTTCGCGGCTTCCGGCAAAGCCGGCGGTACGATCCTGATCCTTTGCACACTTGTCTCGCTTGTGCTTGCAAATTCGCCGCTGGGCCATTCCTATCTGCACTTCTGGCACATGCCGCTGGCGGGTTTGAGCATCGAACTCTGGATCAACGATGCGTTGATGGCCGTGTTCTTCCTGCTGATCGGGCTCGAACTGGAGCGCGAACTGTACAACGGCGAACTATCCGACCCGAAGAATGCCTTGCTGCCCATGCTGGCTGCGGCAGGCGGCATCATCGTTCCGGCGCTCATCCATTTCAGCCTCAACCATGGTACGTCGACACAGGCCGGAATCGGCATTCCCATGGCGACGGACATCGCATTCGCGTTAGGCGTTCTGGCGCTGCTGGGCAGCTCGGTACCGGCTTCGCTGAAGATCTTCCTGACCGCGTTGGCGGTCATGGATGACCTCGGCGCGATCATCGTGATCGCGCTGTTTTATACGGCGCAGCTATCAATCGGCTATCTCGCTGGCGCGCTCGCCGTGTTTGTACTGCTGGTCGTACTAAACAGGTTCGGGCGCGTCATGGCCCTGACGCCATATCTGCTTGGCGGCGCCCTGATGTGGTTCCTGATGCTGAAGTCGGGCGTGCATGCCACTATCGCCGGGGTGCTGCTGGCGTTTGCAATCCCCTACTCCGCCACACGCGACGACGAAAAATCGCCGTCGCACCGCCTCGAGCACACTCTTCACAAGCCAGTGGCCTTCCTGATCCTGCCGATTTTTGCCCTGTGCAATACAGGGATCGTGATTGGCGCCGACTGGGCCAACAGCTTGTTGTCTTCCAACAGCCTCGGCATCATCCTCGGCCTTGTGCTTGGCAAGCCGATCGGAATCGTCTTGGCGACGCTTGCAGCTGTCATGCTCGGTCTGTCTCGGCTGCCGACCGGCCTGGCTTGGCGCCATGTGATTGGTGCAGGCCTGTTAGGCGGCATCGGCTTCACCATGTCAATATTCATTACAAACCTGGCCTACAGTGGCGAAGCCGATATCGTGAATGCATCGAAGATGGCGATTTTGGCAGCATCGCTGTCGGCTGCCCTGGCTGGTTTAGGTTGGTTGAGATTCGGCAGGAGTTCATTAACACGTACCGGTGCATGAGACGAGCGTAGCTCACGACGGTATATAGATGGCTTCGAGGTTCTCATTGCCGACGTTGACATAGCCCAATGGCTGCGCCGAGGCCCTCGAGGGGCAGCGCGACGAACCGGCGCCCCGTGCTCATCCTTGAGCGATGCTACCCATCAAACCCGATCCATTTTGGCCGTCTTGACTTAAATCAAATACAAAGGCCACCTTGCGCGCGCACGATGACACCGAGATTCACCCCATCGAGGAGTCATCATGAACTACAAAACAATTCTCGTGCACGCCGACGGTTCGCGCGGCCTCGAGGCCCGGCTCACGTTCGCCGCCGCACTCGCTCTCGAGCATGACGCCCATCTGGTCGGCGTCGTGCAAACCGGAATCCTTCGCTTCGTCTGTGGCATCCCGCCCGACGGTTACCTTGGCGACATGGCGCCGCTGCTCGACGACATGCGCGCCAGCGCCGAACAGCGTGCCGCGCACTTCGACAGCGTTGCCCGCCAGGCCGGCGCCGTCTCGTTCGAGCACCGGATTGGCGACGAGGACGCCGGTTATGCGCTGGCAACCCAGGCGATGTATGCGGACCTGGTCATCGTCGGGCAGTCCGACCCGGAGGACCCCGCCGCCGCGCACGCCGGGATTCCGGAGTACGTCGCGCTGCACGCGCCCTGCCCCGTACTCGTGCTTCCCTACGCGCGAAGCTTCGGGCCGGCGTTCGAGCGTGTCGTGGTCGGTTGGAACGCCAGCCCGGAGTCGGCGCGCGCGGTGCGGCAAGCGCTGCCGCTACTGAAGGGGGCAAAGGAGGTCGAGGTGGCGGTATTTTACGATGCCAGGTCCGACGCGGCCGCCATGGGCGGGCCCGAGGTCACGCTGATGCTGGCGCGGCACGGGATCGCCGCCACGCTGTGCCAGGAGCGTGCCGGCGCCGACCCGGCCGGCGATCTCCTGACGCGCGTGGCCCACGGTCGGGCCGACCTGCTGGTCATGGGTTGCTACGGGCACAAGCGCTTTCGCGAAATCCTGCTCGGCGGCGTCAGCCGCACGGTCCTGCGCGACATGCCGGTGCCGGTCCTGATGGCGCATTGACCCTGGGAGAAGCTCATGGGCTACAAGACCATCCTCGTGCATGTCGATCTGTCCTGTCATGCGCCGCCGCGCATGCGTTACGCCGCCTGCCTTGCGCGCGCGCACGGCGCGCGGCTGATCGGCGCAGCCATGCTGGGCGTCTCGTGCGACATCTTCCCGCATGGGTATCGTGCCGCGCCCGGCACGCTGGAAGCCGGCTATTTCGAGCCGCTCGCCGAGAACGGGCGCCGGGCGCTAGCGCATTTCGAAGCGATCGGCGACAAGATACAAGTGCCGCATGAAGCCCGGTTCCTGTGCGACCAGACCGACCATGCACTCATGCTGCAAGCACGCTTTGCCGACCTGGTCGTCGTCAGCCAGGACGACCCTGCCGAATCGATGCCGGACATGGCGATCCGTCTGCCCGACTCGCTCATCCTCGAATGTGCGCGTCCGGTCCTGGTCGTCCCGCGCACCGATCCTGCCCCCTACCGCGATCCGCACATACTGGTCGCCTGGGACGGCAGCAAGGAAGCCTGCGCCGCCATGAGCGCGGCGATGCCGTTGCTGCGCCACGCCAGCGACGTCACGGTCGTGATGCTGACCGGGCGGCAGCGAACCGTCGAGGACTGCCGCGCCGAACAGTCCGAACTGCAGGCTTTCCTGGCGACGCACCAGGTGACACCGCGCGTACTGGTGCACCGCGCGCAAAACGATACCGGGCACGCCCTGCTGGGCCTGGCGAAAGACTTTGGCTGCGGCCTGCTCGTGATGGGCTGTTATGGACACAGCCGGTTCCGCGAATTCTGCCTGGGCAGCCCCAGCCGCACCGTGCTGGCGGAGGCCGACATCCCATTGCTGCTGGCGCACTGAGCGTACAGGCGGCTTAGGCTCGAGTTTTTGACTTAGGTCATATATAAGACACGGCTTGCAGGCCTACCATTGATTCATCACATTTTTAACGAGGGAGTCAATGATGAAAGTCTTGAACAAGCAAGCCCTCGAATCCATACAGTAACCGTCCCTGAAGGAGATGACATGGTCAAGACCATCGTAGTGCATATCGACGGCGGCGCCCAGCAGGAAAGCCGTCTGCAGGCCGCCGCCTTGCTGGCCAACGAGCACGAGGCGCACCTGATCGGCAGCGCCGTCACCGGAACCACCTGGCCGAGCTATGCGCTGCTCGCCGGTCCGATGGGCGCCGGCATGATCGATGCCGATTTCCAGGCCATGCGGGACAGCGCGGCTGCGCGCCTGGAGGCGTTCGAGGAAACAGCGCGCGCCCTGGGCGTGGTGTCGTTCGAAAGCCGGCTGATCGAGGACGATGCCTACTTCGCGCTCATGCTGCAGTCGCGCTATGCCGACCTGGTCGTCGTCAGCCAGGACGGCGACCCGGACCTGCCGGCGCGCCTGCGCGGCTTGCCTGAACACCTGGCGCTGCATGGCGCACGGCCCGTGCTGGTCGTGCCAGAGAACTACCGAGGCAGGCCGCTCACGCGCAGCATGGTGGTCGGCTGGGACGGCAGCGTGCAGGCGATCCGCGCCATCGGGGCCGCCCTGCCGCTGCTGCGCCGCGCCGCATCCGTCAGGCTGGCGCTGGTCAACCCGGACGAGATATCCACGGTGCACGGCGAGGAGCCCGGCGCCGACATGGCCCTGTACCTGTCGCGCCACGGCGTGAACGTCGAGGTGGTGGTCGAGCGCACGGCCGGCAGCGAGGGAGAGGCGCTGATCAGCCTGGCGCGCGACGCCGAAGCCGGCCTGATCGTGGCGGGCGCGTATGGCCACAGCCGCTACCGCGAGTGGGCGCTCGGCGGCGTGACGCGCGACCTGCTCGAATGGTCGCCCTTGCCCCTGCTGCTGGCGCACTGACATGACGACCCAGCCCTTTTTCGTTCCACCCAGCGAACGGCGGCGCGAGGCCAGTACCTGGCAGGGAAGCGCGGGGTCCGGCGACGCGGGCGCCGGCGCCGGGCACGTGGCCGCCGACCTGCTCCTGAACGGCTGGCTTGGCCGCCTGACCGGCTATCTGTCGCCGGCCGCCCTCGCAGGCGCCTGGCAGGACTGGGCCAGCCACCTGCTGCTCTCACCCAGCAAGCAGCTCGAGCTGGTGCTGCAGGGCCAGTCCGCCGCGCTGCGCTGGCTCCAGTTCTGCGCCGACGCCACGCGCCAGTGCCCGGCTACGTCGCTCCAGCCGCTGGCCCAGGACAAGCGCTTTGCCGACCCGGCGTGGCAGGCCTGGCCCTGGAACGCCGTCAGCCAGGCCTTCCTGCTGACCGAGCAATGGTGGCAACGCGCCACCACCGAGGTGCGCGGCGTCTCGCCGCATCATACCGACGTGGTCAGCTTCGTCGCACGCCAGCTGCTCGACGGTGTCGCGCCTTCGAATTTCGTGGCCACCAACCCGGTGGTGCAGCAGGCGACGATCGCCAGCGGCGGGCGCAACCTGGTCCGGGGCGCGCAACGCATGGCCGCCGACGTCGCGCGCGCGCTCGAGCGCAAGCCGGCGCCGTTGCCATTCCGGCCGGGTCGAGACGTCGCCGTCACGCCCGGCAAGGTGGTGATGAGGAACCGGCTCATCGAGCTGATCCGCTACGATGCGCAGACGCCGAAGGTGCATGCGGTGCCGCTTCTGATCGTCCCGGCCTGGATCATGAAGTACTACATCCTCGACCTGTCGCCCGGGAATTCGCTGGTGCGCTACCTGGTCGAACATGGCCATACCGTGTACATCATCTCATGGAAGAACCCGGATGCCGGCGACCGCGACCTGTCGATGGAAGACTACCGCGAACTGGGCGTGATGGCGGCCCTGGACGCGATAGGCAACCAGACCGGCGCAGCGAAGATCAACGCCTGCGGCTACTGCCTGGGCGGCACCCTGCTGTCGATCGCGGCGGCCGCGATGGCGCGCGACGGCGACGAAAGGCTGGCCAGCATGACGCTGCTGGCGGCCCAGGTCGATTTCACAGAGCCGGGCGAGCTGTCGCTGTTCATCGACGACAGCGAAGTCGCGTACCTGGAAGCGGCGATGTGGCAGCAGGGCTACCTCGACACGCGCCAGATGGCCGGGGCGTTCCAGCTGCTGCGCTCCAACGACCTGATCTGGTCGCGCCGCCTGCGCCACTACCTGCTCGACCTGCCCGACAAGGACAACGACCTGGCGTCGTGGAATGCCGACGCCACGCGCATGCCCTGCCGCATGCATTCGGAATACCTGCGCAGGCTGTTCCTGAAGAACCGTCTCGCCAACGCGCGCTACATCGTCGACGGCCACCCGGTGTCCCTGACCGACATCCGGATTCCGATCTTCGCAGTCGGCACCCTGACCGACCACGTGGCGCCCTGGCGCTCGGTCTACAAGATCATGCCCTTGACCGATACCGAGGTGACGTTCCTGCTCACTTCCGGCGGCCACAACGCCGGCGTGGTGTCGCCGCCGGGCACGCCGCATCGCGCCTACCAGGCCGCGACACACGCGCATGACGCGCCCTACGTCGACCCGGACAGCTGGCAGGCCGACGCCGTACAGCATGGGGGCAGCTGGTGGCCGGCCTGGGAAACCTGGCTGGCGCGCCGGGCCGGCCCCCAGGTCGTGGCGCCGCCACCGCTGGCCGGCTGTCCCGACGCGCCCGGGCAGTACGTCTTGCAAGCGTAGCGCAGCGTGTCGGCCTGGTCGCGCGCCACCTCGACCGCGACGCCGCCGCTCCCGAACAGCACGGTCAAACAAGCACGACATTTCGCCATCGACACTGGCGCATCACACTGGACATGAGGACGATCATGAGGTTCCTGACAGGCAAAGCCAACCCTCCCGCCACGCACGCCGCCTTGCGGCATCTACGCAAGACCTTGTGCGGACACATCAAGCAGATACTGGCCGAGGACGATACCGGTTTCGTCCAGCGCTTCCCGCACCTGGTCGCGCAGATCGAGGCCGGCCTACGCCACGAAGAAACGATCCTGGAGCGCTGCGCCGATCCCTGCCTGCGCGAGCGCCGCCAGGACAACGCGACGGTCCTGTGCGCGCTGCATCGCGCCGCACCGCTGGTCGAACTGGGCGACGCGAGGCTGGGCAGGCAGTTGACGGCCGCGCTTGACGACGTGATGTCGTCGCATCGGCTGATGACCGGACCCGCACTGCTCCCGCTACCCGTCCAGGCGCGCGCGCGCGGGCGCGCGAACGCGGCGCGTCCCGCGCAGATGACGTGGCCGCGCCGGCTGCGCTGCTTGCACTGAGCCGGGCAGGCATGCGCCAAGACCGGCGGCCGCGACCACGTCGTACTGGCCCGGGCGGCCTGCAAAATACCGGAAGGGTTGATCGGCGAGGATACTGGCCGCCATTCGCGTTGATCGTCGCGCCGGTGATGAAGCCAGCCGCGCCAGCAAACCCTGCCGAACAACATCGAACCGGAAAGCCCCGCCGTGGACACCATCGAAAACCGTACCTTCGACGAACTGCGCATCGGCGACAGCGCCAGCCTGACAAGGACCCTGGCCCAGAAGGACATCGAACTGTTCGCCGTCATGTCGGGCGACGTGAATCCGGCCCACCTCGACGAGGAATACGCGAAAGGCGACATGTTCCACAAGGTGATCGCGCACGGGATGTGGAGCGGCGCGCTGGTGTCCACCGTGCTCGGCACCATGCTGCCCGGGCCGGGAACGATCTACCTCGGCCAGTCGCTGCGCTTCCTGCGCCCGGTGGCGCTCGGCGACACGGTGACGGTCAAGGTCACCATCACGGAACTCGATCCGGCCAACCATCATGTCAAGCTCGACTGCGAGGTGGTCAACCAGGACCGTATGCCCGTGGTGAAGGGCGTCGCCGAGATCGTCGCGCCGACCGAAAAAGTGTCGCGGCCGCGCACCGAGCTGCCGAAGGTGGTGTTGCGCGAGCGTGGACGGCGCTATCGCGCGCTGATCGGCGCCGCGTCCAGCCAGCCGCCGCTGTCCACGGCCGTGGTGCATGCCGTCGACGCGGTGTCGCTCGCCGGCGCCGTCGAAGCCGCGCGCGCCGGGCTGATCGCGCCGGTTTTCGTCGGTCCGGAAGCGCGGATCCGCAAGGCCGCCGACAGCGCCGGGATCGACCTGGCGCCCTACCAGGTCGTGCCTGCGGCGCACAGCCAGGCCGCGGCCGCCGAGGCGGTCGCGCTGGCGCGCGCGGGCAAGGTGCGCGCGCTGATGAAGGGCGCCCTGCATACCGACGAGCTGATGCATGCCGTGGTCGACAAGGCATGCGGCCTGCAGGCCGGCCGGCGCATCAGCCATGTGTACGCGATCGACGTGCCGTCCTATCCGCGGCCGCTGTTCGTCACCGATGCGGCGGTCAACATCTACCCGACGCTCGAGGACAAGCGCGACATCATCCAGAACGCGATCGACCTGGCGCACGCGCTCGGGATCGGGACGCCCCATGTGGCGATCCTGTCGGCGCTCGAGACCATCTACCCGAAGATCCGCTCGACGATCGAAGCGGCCGCGCTGTGCAAGATGGCGGACCGCGGGCAGATCACCGGGGCGATCCTGGACGGGCCGATGGCGTTCGACTTGGCGGTCTCGGCGGATGCAGCCAGGACCAAGGGCCTGGTGTCGCCGGTGGCCGGCAAGGCCGACATCCTGGTGGTGCCGGACCTCGAGGCAGGGAACATGCTGGCCAAGCAGCTCGAATACCTGGCCGATGCGGAGGTGGCGGGCATCGTGCTCGGGGCGCGCGTGCCGGTCATCCTGACCAGCCGCGCCGACGGCAGCCTGGCGCGCATGGCGTCGTGTGCGCTGGCGGTGATGCTAGCGGGCGGTCAATTGGGCGATGCCGGATCGCCGTCGCTGAAAGGAGAACAGGGTTGAAGCCGGCCTACGTCGCCCTGAACGCCGGCTCGTCGAGCATCAAGTTCTCGATTTACGTCGCAGACGGCGACGCGCTGCTGCTGCGCAGCCATGGCGCGATCGAGGACCTGGGCGAGGCGCCGCGCTTTCTCGCGTGCGATGCCGGCGGCGGCGTACTGCACCAGCAGGCGTTCGCGGCCGGAGCCGATCACGCGGCGGTGCTGGGCATGCTGCTCGGCTGGATCGACGCCCACCTCGGCCCGGACCGGCTGGCGGCGGTCGGACACCGCGTGGTCCATGGCGGCAACCTGTTCGCCGGGCCCGTCTGCGTCGATGACGGCGTCGTCGAACGACTGGCGCGTCTGGCGCCGCTGGCGCCCTTGCACCAACCGCACAACCTGGCCGCGATCCGCGCGATCGCCGCATTGCACCCGGCGCTGCCGCAGGTCGCCTGTTTCGACACGGCCTTCCACCTCGGGAATCCGCCGGTGTCGAGGATGTACGCCTTGCCACGCGCCCTGCAGGGCGAGGGCGTGATGCGTTACGGCTTTCACGGCCTGTCCTATGAGTACATCGCGGGAGAACTGCCGCGCTACCTGCCGGACGGCGCGGACAGGGTCGTCGTCGCCCACCTGGGCAACGGCGCCAGCATGTGCGCGCTGTCCAAGGGCAGGAGCATCGCCAGCAGCATGGGCTTTTCGGCGCTCGATGGCCTGCCGATGGGTACCCGCAGCGGCAGCATCGATCCTGCCGTGGTGCTCTACTTGGTGCAGGAAAAAGGTTTGAGTCCCGAGGCGGTGTCGCACCTGCTGTACCATGAGTCGGGCCTGCTTGGCGTATCCGGCATCAGCCACGACGTCCGCACGCTGCTGCACAGTGCCGAGCCGCGCGCGGCGCAAGCACTCGACCTCATGGTCTATCGCGTCGGGCGCGAACTGGGCTCGCTGGCCTTCGCGCTGCAGGGCCTGGATGCCATCGTGTTCACCGCCGGCATCGGCGAGCATGCGACCCAGATGCGCAAGCGGATATGCGAGGGTGCCGCATGGCTCAGTGTGCGGCTCGACGATGTCGCCAACGAAGCCGGCAATGCATGCATCACCCGGCCGGACAGCGAGGTGTCCGCATGGGTCATTCCGACCAACGAGGAAATCGTGATCGCAAGACACACGCGTCGCCTTGCATGCCGGGTCCGGGCCGGCACCGGTCAGCCCATCACGTGAAAACCGCCGTCGACGTACTCGACGTTTCCGGTCAACATGCGTGCACCATCGCTGGCCAGGAACGCGGCGACGTTGCCGATGTCGTCGAGGCGCGCCAGCATGTGCTGCGGCGCGCGCGCCCAAACGTCGCCGAGCAGTTGGTCGAAGTGCGCGAGCCCCGAGGCGGCGCGGGTGCCGATCCGCCCTGGCGAAAGCGCATGCACACGAATGCGCCGGTCGCCGAGTTCCGCCGCCATGTAGCGCACCGACGCTTCCAGCGCGGCCTTGACCGGTCCCATCAGGTTGTAGTTCGGCACCACTTTCTGGCTGCCGTGGAACGAGACCGTCAGCAGGGACCCGCCGTTCGCCATCAGTGGCTCGGCCAGTCGCGCACAGCGGATGAAGGAATGGCAGGATACGTCCATCGCGATGGCGAATCCATCGGCCGAGCAGTCGACCACCCTGCCCTGCAGGTCGGCATGGGGCGCGTAGGCGATCGAATGAATGACGAAGTCGAGCTTGTCCCAGGCGGTGCGCACGGCGTCGAAAGCGGCTTCGAGCTGGCCCGCCTCGCGCACGTCGCATGGCAGCACGAGCGAACTTCCGAGCGACTCGGCCAGCGGGCGCACATGGGGTTCGGCCTTGTCGTTCTGATAGGTGATCGCCAGCTCGGCGCCGCAGGCACGCATGACGCGCGCGCAGCCATACGCGATGCTTTCCTCGTTTGCGATGCCGAGAATCAGTCCTCGCTTGCCATTCAGATTGACGGGTGCGCCGTTCATGCTGTCTCCTTGGTGGCCGACGCCCGGCGCCATGGCCGGCTGCTTCGGTGAAACGCTCGCTGGCTGTCGGCTTGGCGTGCGAGAACCTGAAAAACGAGTCTATTGGCTTCAGTCCGCCAAATCCATGACTTGCATCAAAATCGCCCACCCGGCAGCAAGCGGTCGACTTTCACGCGGCTGTGCGGGAGCCGCGCCATGGATCACGGGATCCGAGGCGATAGCGTGTTGCAAAAACATCACTGCAGCCCCATATCGACCGATTGAGACAGCAAGGTGCTCGGCCAGACCGGCTTGCCACTATAATTACTTCAGCTCAATACATGACGCCAGCCCCCTCCAGATGAATGCTTCGTCCCCCATGGCCTCGAACCCTACGCTCAACATCAGCGCGCTGAAGAAGAGCTGTTCAGCATGCTCCATGCACCAGTTGTGCCTGCCGATGGGCCTGGACGAGGGCGACATCAACCGCCTGGACCAGATCATCGGCGGCCGCCGGCGCGTCAGCGGCAACGACAAGTTGTACCGCGCGGGCGAACCGTTTCGTAACCTGTACGCGGTACGCTACGGGCATTTCAAGACCAGCCAGATCAATGCAGTGGGCAGTATCCAGATCACCGGCTTCCAGATGGCAGGCGAACTCCTGGGCATGGATGCGATCAGCGGCGGCATCCATCATTGCGACGCCATCGCCCTCGAGGACAGCGAGGTGTGCGAAATCCCTTTTGCACGCCTGGAAGATCTGTTCGCGCATGTCCCTGCGCTGCTGCGGCATTTCCATCGCATCATGAGCCAGGAAATCACGCGCGAGCAGAATGTCATGCTCCTGCTTGGCAACATGCGCGCCGAGCAGCGATTTGCGATCTTCCTGGCGAACCTGTCCGCACGCTATGCGGTGCGCGGCTATTCGCCGAACAGTTTTCACTTGCGCATGTCGCGCGAAGACATCGGCAACTACCTCGGACTGACGATCGAAAGCATCAGCCGCCTGCTGTCCCGCTTCAAGAAGCAGGGCTGGATCCAGGTCGACAAGCGCGAAGTGACGCTGCTCGACCCGGCGCGCCTGAAGGCGCTTGCCTCCGGCGAGCAGGCGTGCAAGCCGATCCAGTAAGGACAGAATCGAACCGCCCGCTCCCGGTTAAATTGGCGTCGGCCTTGATCACGAGTTCGGGTTGGCGCCCCCAGTCCCAGCGCCTGCGCAGTCGCCAGTCGTGTTGACTGCCTTCCACGGCCACCTGCCAGTGCGTTTTCTCGAGAGCGGGCAACGCCACCGAAAAATTGCCGTCGGCATCCGCTTGCACGTGCAGCAGGATGTCCCTTTCGGGCAGGGTCGGGTGCGCCAGCCTGATCGTGAACGGCGCGACCGATGGATAGCCGAAGCTGTCGATCCGGCCCTCCAGCCGACCTCGTGCCGGCAGGTAGCGTGCGTGCATCGCCAGGTGCAAAGTGCTCGCCGACCAGGACAGTGGCCGGCCCCAGCATCAGCAGCCAGGGCCAGCGGTGGGTATACAACGGCGAAGTCGTATGCGTGGGTTCTCCTTATCTGGGTCAATTCCATGCAATAACGCGCCTGGTTGGGCGCGTCCGCGACATCGATTACATCAAATTGAGCGACTGGCTACACGAAATTTAGCGGCTAGCCCTGTTCATACAGCAAACTGGGCGACTGAGAGCCAAGGCATGCCAGATTGGCGAGCAGCGGCACGCTGATACACGACCGTCCGCTTTCGACCTATGTGTTGAAAAACTCCAAGGCAAAAGGAGTTCTGACGAATTAACTGTACAGGAGATGGGAAGCCTGAGTACATTCTGGTTCGGCTAACTCATCACTAAACCCTTGTTTTGCCGTGCCGGCAGCAGGTTTTTGCCATTCGACGGAGGTTTTCTACCGTTGCCGCCAGCAGAAACTCATCATGTGCGCCACTGGGCCCACGCAAGCGCAATTGCCGCTTGAGGATGCCGTAGCAATAGCCGATAATCAGCATTCGCGCCATGAGCTCGGGATCGACTGACGGCCGACCGGTATGACTGTACGACTCCGCCAGGTTTTCGCAAATTCGCTCAGGTCGAGATATCGATCCACCGCCCTAAGCAGATGGTTTTCAGGAACGTATTCGTCTAGACGGATCATAACGAACAGCTCCCGCTTGGTTGCCTGACGTCCCATCATCTCGGCCTCCGCCTCTCCACTTGCTTACATAACGGTAGACGGTGGCGAAGCTCGTATCAAGGGGAGTTTTTCCAACGGAATAGGCCGATTGCGGACGCTGCCAAAGGCACAGTGTACGGCCCGTCTTGTCCAGCAAGCAAGTTTGGATGTGCTGGCGTTGCTAGTCGCGCTCTTGGTTGTTCAGTCGCGCTTTTAGATGGAACTGACATCTGGGCATGATGTAGACCGCGTTTTCGGGGACGGCATCGGACGGATCGTCGACCGCACTCACGGTGAAGGTGACAGGATTGGAGCCGCTCCTGGCATGGTGAGGATCGGCGCTTGCGGGTGTGTGCAAAACTTTTTCTAAAATTTCGTAGACGACCGGTCTAATCGATGTTATCTTGGTTCCCATCGGTGCAGCATACAACCAGCGCACCGCAACGATGGTCGATCTCTGCACCCTTGGACGAGACGACCGGTCTACTTAAACTTTTGCTTTTATTGGAGCACATCATGAAAAACGTCCTCATCGTCCTGACCTCCCACGATCAGCTGGGCAACACCGGCCGCAAGACCGGCTTCTGGCTCGAAGAGCTGGCCGCCCCCTACTACGCCTTCAAGGATGCCGGCGTCGACGTCGTGCTGGCCTCGCCGCTGGGCGGCCAGCCGCCGTTGGACCCGAAGAGCAACGAGCCGTCGTTCCAGACCGACCTGACGCGCCGCTTCGAGCGTGACGCCGCCGCCAACGCCCAGCTGGCCAATACCGTGCGCCTGGACAGCGTCGACCAGGCCGACTTCGACACCATGTTCTACCCCGGCGGCCACGGCCCGCTGTGGGACCTGGCCGAAGACCGGACTTCGATCGCCCTGATCGAAGCCTTCCTGGCCGCGAACAAGCCGGTTGCCCTGGTCTGCCATGCGCCGGGCGTGCTGCGCCATGTGAAAACGCCGGCCGGCCGTCCGCTGGTCGAGGGCAAGAAAGTCACCGGCTTCACCAATACCGAGGAGGAAGGCGTCGGCCTGACCAACGTGGTGCCCTTCCTGGTCGAAGACGAATTGAAAACCAAGGGCGGCGTGTATTCCAGCGGTCCGGACTGGGGCTCGTACGTGGTGCGCGATGGCCTGTTGATCACCGGTCAGAACCCGGCATCGTCGTCGGAAGCCGCCGCGCTGCTGATGCAGCAATTTGCCTGATGCCCGAATGCGGCGAGACGCCCTCCCGAGCGGAGGCGCCGCGCCACCCACAACCTAGCGACAAAGGAATCGTCATGAAAGAAGGCATCAAAAACAAGGTCATCCTGATCAGCGGCGGCAGCACCGGCATCGGCGCGGAGGTGGCCCGCTTGCTGGCCAGCGAGGGCGCGCACGTGGCGATCGCCGCGCGCCGCAAGGACAAGCTGGACGAGGTGGTCGCCGGCATCGAGGCGGCTGGCGGCACGGCCAAGGCTTACGCCCTTGATGTCACCGACAAGAAACAGGTGGAAGCGGTCGTGGCCGCGACCGTGGCCGACTTCGGCAAGCTCGACGTGTTGATCAACAACGCCGGTCTGATGCCGATCCGCCCCATGGCCGAGGTCAACACCGACGAATGGGACGCCATGATCGACGTCAACCTGAAAGGCACGCTGTACGGCATCGCCGCCGCACTGCCACGCTTCATCGCGCAGGAAAGCGGTCACATCATCAACCTGAGCTCGGTCGCCGGCGTCAAGGTCTTCGCACCCGGAGGCACCGTGTATTCGGGCACCAAGTTCGCCGTCTCGGCGATTTCGGAAGGGCTCAGGCAGGAAGTCGGCGACAAGATCCGCGTGACGTCGATCGAACCGGGTGCGGTGGAGAGCGACCTCAAGCACAGCACCTCCGGCACCGCGAGGGAGACCGTACTGGAATTCTACAAGCAGGCGATTCCAGCGGCATCGGTGGCGCGCGCCATCGCGTTCGCGATCGAGCAGCCGGCCGACGTCGACATCAACGAAATCGTGCTGCGTCCCACGGCACAGGTGTTCTGAAGGCAGACTCTGCCCTTTACCTCTTTTACCTATTAATGGAGCATCATCATGAACAAATTCAGCCGCATCGCTTCGGCACTGGCCCTCTCCTTCGCCGCCATCGGCGCGCACGCCGCCGCACCGGCGCCCGTGAAGAACGTGGTCCTGGTCCACGGCTTCTTCGCAGATGGTTCCGGCTGGAAGGGCGTGGCCGACATCCTGACCCGCGATGGCTACAACGTCAGCGTCGTGCAGCAGCCGGAAACCTCGCTCGAGGACGATGTCAAGGCGACGACCCGCGCAGTGGACGCTCTGCCGGGACGCAGCATCCTCGTCGGCCACAGCTATGGCGGCATGGTGATCACCGAAGCGGGCAACCATCCCGGCGTCGCGGGGCTGGTGTACGTCGCGGCGTTCGAGCCGGACGCCGGTGAAAGCCTGAAGGACCTCGCGGACAGGATGGCGCCGGCCACCAAAGGCATCAAGGCCGCCGACGGACACCTGTTCTTCGACCCGGCGCTGTTCCATGCCGATTTCGCCGCCGACCTTTCCGTGGCGGACGCCCGTTTCATGGCCGTCTCCCAGGTGACGCCGGCGGTCCAGGCAGCGACCGCGCCCGTGTCGCAGCCGGCCTGGAAGCGCAAACCGAGCTGGGCGATCGTGTCCAAGGACGACCGCACCGTCAATCCCGACCTGGAGCGCTTCATGGCCAAACGCGCCGGCAGCAAGACGGTCGAGGTCGCCGGCAGCCACGTGGCCTTCATCGCGCATCCCGACCAGGTTGCGAAGGTAATCGAACAGGCCGCAAGCGCAGCCGGCAGCCTGTGAGCAGGATCGACGAAAAATTTGGCATCGATATAGCCGACTGGTCTAATCATGTGTAGAGTACATCCATGGCTAAATCACACACCCAAGATTCATCCGACGTCCGCGACAACATCCTCGCGGTAGGGCAGCGCATCATGTCCGGCAAGGGGTTCTCGGCGGTCGGGTTGAACGAAATCCTGACGGAAGCGAAGGTGCCGAAAGGCTCCTTCTACCACTACTTCGATTCCAAGGACGCGTTCGGCGAGGCACTCCTGTCGAGCTACTTCGAAGACTACCTGGCCGACCTCGATGCCGTCATGGGACAGCCAGGCTTGACCATGGCGCAGCGACTGCTGAATTACTTCGACATGTGGCGCGCCAACCAGTCCTTCCTGGATTGCCAGGGCAAGTGCCTCGCGGTGAAGCTGGCGGCCGAAGTGGCCGATCTGTCCGAAGCGATGCGCGCGGTCCTGAACGCGGGCACGGGGGCTATCATTGCCAGGCTGACCAGCGCCATCGAAAGCGGCGTCGAAGAAGGCTCGCTGACCGTCGACGACACGCCGCGCCAGGTCGCCGAAAGCCTGTACCAGCTCTGGCTCGGCGCCAGCGTCATGGTCAAGATCGTACGCGGCACCGAACCGTTCGATTCGGCGATGGCGGTGACGCGTCAAATGCTGCACCTGGCTCATTGACCGGTCCGGTTCGGACACTTCCGACGAAGTGTCTTTTTTTTCGGCTGCTTCTGAGACGACCGGTCTACGCAAGTACTAAAACTAAGGAACATGATGTCTACCTCAAACGCACAGCAGGCGAACTGCGTATCCGACGGACCGTCCTACCTGAGCATTGGCGAAAAGCTCGTCGCCACCGAAGTCAGCCTTGCGGTGATCAACCCGGCCATGGGGAACGCACTCGAGGCGCACCCCGCCGAACAGGCGCGCCTGGGCACCGGGCATGGTGACGAAGGCCGCCAGCTGTTCACCAATCCGAAAACCATCCTCATTCACAAATAAGAGCAGGAGAAGCGCCATGTCCGTCCAATCCCATCCTCCCGTCCGTGCGCGCCTGTTGATGGCCCCGGGAATGTTCCCGGTGGTCGGCAAGGTGGCCAACCGCGACGCCGCGCAACGGCCGGCCGTACCGGCGGGCGGCGCAGCCCGGCGCCAGTCGCCGCCGCTTCGGATGCGCAACGTTACGGCATGCCGTTTCGCGACCGGACTGCATGGCTGATCGCCCTCTTCTTCGCCTGCAATAACTTCGTGTTCTACGCCTGCATATCGTGGCTGGCGCCGATGTATGTCGAAGCCGGCTGGACCGCGTCCCATGCCGGCCTGCTGCTGGCCACGTTCACGCTGGCCTTCATGGCGGCCAATCCCGTATTCGGCTTCCTCAGCCGCGACGAAGACCGCCGCCTGCCGCTCGCCCTCGGCGCGACGACGTCCCTGGCAGGCATCCTGGCGATCGTGCTGGCGCACAGGGTATCGCCCTACCTGGCGGTGGCGCTACTGGCGTTTGGCACCGGTGGCTCATTCGCGCTGTCGATGACGCTACCCCTCGACAATACGCGGCATCCCGAAGAGACCAGCGCCTGGAATGGCTTCGTGCTGCTGGTCAGCTACAGCGTGGCCGCTGTCGGACCGCTGGCGGTCGGTCAGTTGCGCGACGCCAGTGGGGGCTTCCGGTCCGCCCTATGGCTGCTGGTGGCGGTGAGTACGCTCATGCTGGCGGCGACGCCGTTCCTGCGGGCGGGTCATCGCAAGAATGCCATCGGGGAGGTGTCATGAGGCCGCTCGAATCGGGCCGGCACCGACGCTTGCTACCACCCTCAACCATCGCCCCGGCCGGCGCCAGCCGGTTCGGGCTTTACAGTGTAGACGTCCAGGCACGGAAAACGCCTGGGCCGGCAGCCCGCTGCCACAGTCGCGTCTGTCGTATCTGCATGCGCTCGCCGCCAGCCGCGTGGCGTGGCGGTTTTCCGTGATGCGTCACGCCAACCCATCGTACAGACGTGTCTTGACACACCGTTATGTTATCGCTATCGTAGCGTCATAGTTTCCTCATGGAAATTGTGTCGTGCGCACGGTGGCGTGCGCCACGAACTCAGCGGTATGTTAGAAAATCCGCGCGGTGACGTCGTCAAGACGCTGCCGCATCCACGCAGGAAAGGCCAGTCAATGCGGACATTCTTTGCATTAATTATATGATGGTTATCATAGACACTACAACTGTTGCATTCTAAATAAGCAAAAAAGCGCCGAAGAGCGTAGTCGACCGGAAAGCGGACCGGAAAAAACCAGTGTTTTCAGACCACCTCAACCAGAAGGGAGAAACCATGCCACAACGGCATCGACTACCAACCTCAGCGGCGTGCGCACGATACGCGCGCGCCCTCCCCGTGTTGCTCGTCGCCATGCTCGCAGCCTGCGGCTCCGGCAGCGACGACCCGGCCACGCGCCAGGCGCGCGTGGCTCACAGCCTGGCCGAAAGCGCGCCCGAAGTCGCGCTGACACCGGTCGGCGCGAACGCCAGCGGCCAGGAACGCGGCGACCTGTCGGCGCAAGCGGCGATCGACCACGATGCCAACACGCGCTGGGGCAGCGGCTTCACGGATGACCAGTGGCTGACGCTGGACTACGGCCAGTCCGTGACCATCAACCACGTCCACATCGTCTGGGAAAACGCACACGCCGACCAGTACCTGCTGCAAGTGTCCGACGACGGCACTCACTGGAACACGATCAAGAGCGTCGACGGCAGCCCAGGGGGTACCGAGGACCTCACCGGTTTGAACGGCCAGGGCCGCTACCTGCGCCTGCAGGGCGTCAAGCGCGCGACGCAATACGGCTATTCGATCTACGAGATCCAGGCCTTTTCCGGCACGCCGGCCGGCAGCGAACCGCAGCAGCCGACGCCGATCCCGGTCGACCCCAGCAAGCCTGGCGTGCAGCTCACTGCGACTGCGGCGGCCTCGAGCATCGAAAGCGACGGCACGGGCGCGGCCAAGGCGGTCGATGGCGACCTCGGCAGCCGCTGGTCGAGCAAGCCCGAAGATGGCGCCTGGATCCAGTTCGACTTCGGCGCCAAGACCCAGGTCGGCTACCTCAAGCTGAACTGGGAAAATGCCTACGGCAAGGAATACGAACTGCAGAGCTCGGACGACGGCAAGACCTGGACCCGGCTGCGTTACGTCAGCGACGGCAAGGGGGGCGTGGAGGAATTCTTCAACCTTGGCGCCAATGCGCGCTATATCCGCCTGCAGGGCATCGCCCGTGCGACCCAGTACGGCTACTCGCTGTACGAGGTGCAATTCAAGACGCCGGGCAGCGACAATACCCTGCCCGTCAGCGCCACCAGTGCGCTCAAGTACCCGGCCGGCGCCAACGGCTGGGCCCCGCTGCCGGCCGCCGCCGAGCCGATCGAGACGCTGCAGTTCACGCTCGCCGACGGCACCCTGGTGACGCGCTTCGGCGCGCGCGCGATGGCGCGTCACGGGCGCGAGCGCGGCGAAGACTGGAACGAAATCGGCTACGGCCCCAACGACACGGTCGATCCGGCCACCGGCCTGCCGCTCGACAAGGGTCCGGGCAACTACCTGACCTTCGTGCCACAGTACTTCCAGAACCGCACCTGGGGCATCGAGATCATCGACAACAGCCACGTCAAGGGCGTGACCGAGCCGACCCTGGTCTACAACCAGTACACCCAGGTCGACTTCCTGCCCGGCCAGGTGGCGTTCTTCCGCGGCTTCGACCGCCCCGGCGTCACCGGCTACGGCTGGATGAACCCGGGCGAACTGGCCGACCGTAGTACCACGATCTGCAAACCGAGCGCCTACCCGGCCGCCGGCCGCCTCGCCGTGGCCAGCGGCATCAACAGCGGCTGTACGCTCACGGTCCGGGCGTACCCGGGCCGCGCCGACCTCGACGCCGACGGCTTCCCGAACGGCAAGGACGTGGCGAGCCGGGCACTGGTCGTCGGCGACGCGATCGAAGTCGCGCCCTCGATGTTTTCCACGCTTGAGGCCATGCAGGCCAAGGGCGACAACGGCAACATCCGCTACTACGGCCCCGAATGGATCTACGTGGTCGGCACCGGCCTGCGGCCCTGGTACGGCGTGCAGCCGCGCCTCAATTCCGTGCCATTGCCGCCGGAAACGCTGTCCGGCGGCCTCGGTTCGGTCTCGTACAACTACTCCGACAATGCGCTGTTCATGTTCCAGCAGCCGCAGAACAACGCCGGCATGCAGAACGTCCAGCGCTTCGTCGAGGGCCGCCGCCTGATCCACGCCAACTTCACCACCGGCGCGCACAACGAGCCGGGCAACGATCCCTATCTGGCGGTGGCCGGGCTGCAGGGCGCCCGCTTCAACCAATCGGCCTGTATCGGTTGCCACGTCAACAACGGACGCAGCCCGGCGCCGAACGCGCTCAACCAGAAGCTCGATGCGATGGCGGTGCGTGTGGCCGCAATCGACGCGTCCGGCACGCAGGTGCCGCATCCGCAATACGGCACCGCAGTGCAGATGAACGGCATGGCCGGCGCCAAGTCGAGCGCCAACTGGGGCACCGCGGTGCGCGTGGGCAGCTTCCAGAGTACGAACGTGCAGCTGGCCGACGGCAGCACGGTGGAGCTGCGCAAGCCGGTGCTCGCGTTCGAAGGCCCGGTCCCGGCGGTGGCCTCGCTGCGTTCGGCCCAGCCGATGATCGGCGCCGGCCTGCTCGAGGCGATTGCCGAGACCGACATCCTGGCAGGCGTGCGCGCCGCGCCGGACGCCGACGGCGTGCGCGGCGTCGCCAACTACGTCTACGATCCGGAAAGCGGTGCGGTGCGCCTGGGCCGCTTCGGCTGGAAGGCGTCGAAGGCCACGCTGCGCCACCAGGCGGCCGAAGCGCTGATGATCGACATGGGCGTGACCTCGCCGGTGTACCCGAACCGCGCCTGCATCTACGGTCCCGGCGCCTGCGCCTCCAACGGCTCCCAGGCCGGCATCAGCGAAGCCGACCTGCAGAAGATCTCGAACTACCTGGCCCTGGTCGCGGTCCCGGCCCAGCGCAGCCTGGCCTCGGGCTTTCCGAAAGGCGTGTCGCCGCTGGATGAGCACCGGGTCGATCCGAACCAGGTCGCGGCCGGCGCCAAGCTGTTTGCGGGCATGCGCTGCACGGCATGCCACACAGCCGAGATGAAGACAGGCTCCGGCCACCTGTTCGCCGAACTGCGCAACCAGACCATCCATCCGTACAGCGACCTGCTGTTGCACGACATGGGTGACGGCCTGGCCGACAAGTTCGCCGAAGGCCAGGCCAAGGGCAATATGTGGCGCACGTCGCCGCTGTGGGGCCTCGGCTACACGGCCAAGGTGATGGGCAACGGCGCCAGCGTCGGCTATCTGCACGACGGCCGCGCACGCAACCTGGTGGAAGCGATCCTGTGGCACGGCGGCGAAGGCACGGCGGCGCGCGACCGCTTCGCCAAGCTGGCGGCGACGGACCGGGCGGCGCTGCTGGCGTTCCTGAACTCGCTGTAAGCCATCGTCATGCGGCCGCTCCTCTACCGGCGCGGCCGCATACGCCATTTACGAGCTGCCCGTTCCTCCCGGGCGCACCGCGGTCGATCAGCCCTCGTGCCCGACCAATACCTCGCTGAACTGCATGACCGGCTTCTGGTTGGTGAAATGCTGGATGTCGTCCATGATTTCCTTGGTATGCGGACCGAAACCGGCCTGGAACGTCTCTTGCGACTCGCAAAACAGGTGGCCCATGGCGATGTACGGGGCGTTCGGGTCGGACTTGCCGGCGGCGAGCGCACGGTCCACCGTATAGTAGAGCAGCGCATCGCCCATGCGTTCTTTCACCAGCGGCATGTGCCGCTCGCAGTAATACGCGTCGTCGAAACGGGATTCGGGGCCGTTCGGGTACATCACGCTCACTTTGATCATCGTTTGCCTCTCGTTGCGGTTGACTTCGGGGAGCTCATCCTGCGCCCGGCGGCCCGGCTTTGCAAGCGGCGCGCCGATACGGGTGCGTTGGGACTGCGCCGGCCTCGCGCCGTATACTGCAGGCTTACATCAAACGATTATTGCAGTGGCAAGCGAATGGTGACGGTCGCTCCCTTGCCGATGCCTTCGCTCGCGGCATGCACCGTACCGCCGTGTAAGCTGACCATTTGCTTGACCAGGTGCAGGCCGATCCCCAGTCCTGCGCCGGAACGCGTTTCCCCGACGCCGGCTTGAACATACAGGTCGAAGATTGAATCGAGGTCATCAGGAGCAAGTCCGACGCCGCTGTCGCTCACGCTCATGCATGCACTTCCGTTAGCCGTGACCTCGAGCGCCACACGGATGTCGCCGCCCGGCGGGGTAAACTTGCATGCGTTCGATATGAGGTTGACGAGACACTGCGTGAGCCTTGTGCCGTCGCCGCTCATGATGACATCATGAGGCGGCAATACGGTGTCGAGGCGATGTTTTCCATGCGCAATCTTTGAAGTGCACATATCGATGGCGCCGAATACGACATCGTTGAGGGACAACTTTCCCAACCTGAGTTCGAATTCCCCGGATTCGATTCGACGCATGTCATAGACGTCGTCGACCAGACGAGTCATATGGGCAATTTGCCGCCCCATGATGTCACCGATCTTTTGATATGACGTGCTGGCCAGTGGTTTTTGCAAGAGTTGCAATCCCCCTGCGACTGGGCTGATGCAATTACGCAATTCATGCGCGAGTGCATATAGAAAGGCCGATTTTCGTTCGTCTGCGGCACGCCATTCGGGAACGCTCAGCAGCAGCGCCTTGTCGTCGCCGATCTGCTCCGACATGTCGATGACGGTACCGCGTAGTGTTCGCCCATCCTGTTTCGGACCGGTTACGCGACCGGTACAGTGGATCCATGCATATCGTTCAGGCGGGTCGCGCACCAGTCGCCCCGTAAACGCGAAGATCTCCGTCGGGTTCTCGATGACGTTCGAGCACGCCTTCATGAAGCCTTCGACGTCCTCCACATGCATGCGCTGCCTCAGAAAATCGTGGGCCTGCAGCGTGCCGGATGCATCAGGATCGATTCCAAAGATCGCGCGGGCGCGCTGGTTCTGAAGCTCGAATCCATCCGAGTCCGTGTTCCATTCCCAGAGGCCAATTCGGGCCAGGTCGAGTGCGGATTCATACTGCTGTGCCTGCGCCTGGAGCGCAGCGAGCAGGTGATGCCTTTCCGTACAGTCCTGGGCCGTACCGTGCAGACCGACAACTGTTCCTTTGCTATCGCGCTCGACGTCACCACGCGCCTCCATCCATCCCGACGTTCCATCGCCACGCAGGTACTGGAGCTCTATTGCGTACGGTTCGCCGCGCGTGACGGCGGCATCGACAACGGCTTGCAGCCGAGCCCAGCTCTCAGAGGTGTACAACCTGGCGTGCTCGGAAAAACTTGGCGGAAGCAAGGCCGGGTTCAATCCGAACAGCCGATACAGGCCCGCCGACCAAGTCGTGATGTCGGCAGCGATTTCCCACTCCCAGCTGCCCATCCGGCCGAGTGCTTGCGCGACCTCGAGTGCCGCCTCTTTCCTGTCCAGCTCGAGAAGCCTGCGCTGCTTCAGCGCAATTTCCGCCTGCAACGCTGCTTCGAGAGATCGGGTGTCATCGACACCCGTGACTTCGACAACGAATCCGTGTACCTCGCCATCCACGATGTCGGGGTCGAAGCGCAAGAGGCAAACGCGTTCGCGTGGGTCGTCGAACCCGGACAGACGCCGTTCGAACACCTGGGGGTTTCCAGCCAGTGCAGCCCGGGCGTGTGACTCATCCAATGCGAAGAGTTCAGGACCCAGGAGCGCCTCGAGTGTACTGCCGATCACTTGCTCCGCTTCCTTGCCGAACCACGCCAGACTTGCACGGTTCGCGTAGCGGCAACGAAGGTCGCGGTCCCAGTACGCGATCATCGACTTGATCCGGTCAAGCGCACGTACCGCGAAGTAGGTCTCGAAACTCAGAAAAGGCATCTGACTACCGTTTTGTATTTACATGTTTTGATATATGTTAACTCGAAAATAGAACAAGGGGTATTTTTCTGCCAAGTGTCCGGTCCGCGCCTGGGCGGAGATTGCTGGCAGAAAGACTGGCCGAAGTATGAACGCTTGCCATATCGTGATGCGTCACGAATAATGACCCATCCATGACCTTCACGAACCCGCCGATGAAACACCCGGAAGACCAGCGCACGATCGAACTCCCGCTCCAGCCAGACGCCGAGAAACGCCGTCGCGGCCGTCCACCGAAGGATGATGCGATGAGCGACGCGGAACGGGCGCGCCGCTACCGGGCGCGCCAGAAGATGATGCCGAAGGACGAGTGGAATTACGAACAGGTCACTGGCGTGACCCGCGCCGAGATCGAGCGCCTGACCGGCAACGTCGCAGCCCGGCCTCAAGCGGAAGCTGAGTTGGTGGCGCAATGGGCCTATGGAATGTTCTTACTCTGGGACCGCGTGACGGCCCAGTGCCAGCGCCCGGACGACCGCAGCGCGCTGCTGGCGCTGGTGACCGCGTGACGCTCAGCCGAGCCGCTCGCGACACCGCCAGACGCTGAGCAGCGATTAATCCAGTGACAGCTGCGCCGGGTGCGTGTAGCAGACGAAATCGGCCCCGCGCGCAAACGCCAGCAGCGTCATCCCGGCGGCATCGGCCAGCTCGACCGCCGCCAGCGTCGGCGCCGACATGCCGACCAGCGCCGAGGCGCCGGCCACCGCCGCCTTTTGCGCCATCTCGAAGCTGACCCGGCTGGTGATCAGGAAAAAGCCGGTCTTCGGATCGGCATCAAGCCGGCGCATCGCCCCGATCACCTTGTCGAGCGCATTGTGACGGCCGACGTCCTCGCGCACGATCAGCAGCCTGCCATCCATGTCGCACCAGGCCGCGGCATGGGCGGCCCCGGTCAGGCGGGTCAGTTTCTGCTCCGCGCCGATGGCGCCCAGGGCAGCGCGCACCCCGGCGGCATGAAAGCCCTGCGCCGGCGCCAGCCTGGACAGCGGCTGGCACACCTGCTGCAGGCTGTCGACGCCGCAGAGGCCGCAGCCGGTCCGTCCGGCCAGCGTGCGCCGCCGTTCCTTGAGCGCCATGAAAGCGCCGCTGGCGATCTCCAGCTGCACCGAAATTCCCCCGGGCCCGTTCTCGACCTCGATGCCGTAGCACTCGGCCGGACTTGCGATCAGGCCTTCGCTGAGCGAAAAGCCGAGCGCGAAGTCTTCCAGGTCGGCCGGGGTCGCCATCATCACCGCGTGCGAGATCCCGTTATAGACCAGCGCAACCGCCGCTTCGTCGACGACCATATCGTCGATTTCGGACAAATTTCCCTGGCGCATGCGCAAGACATGACGCAATCGCGCTGGCGCAGGCAGCGAAGATTCTTCTTGGGAATCAAGATTGTTGCGTGGAAACGTCGATGAGTTCATCAATTTCGAATGCTCAGGGGTGGGAATATGCTGCAAAGAGCATGTTATAAGGAAATTGTCTGTGGATTCTACGTAATTTCGACAAAGATCCCGGGTCAGAGCCCATTTTAGCACTCAATTATTTCGCCGCCGAATGGTACACTCCGAGGGCAATAATTTCCCCTGAGAAGGATTATTTACATGAACCAAATGTCAAGGCGTCAGTTCCTGAGGGTAACTGGCGCAACCATCGCGGGCTCGAGCCTTGCGGTGCTCGGCTTTGCTCCGGCGACGGCAATGGCCGAAGTCCGGCAGTACAAGCTGGCCCGTACGACCGAGACGCGCAACACCTGCCCGTACTGCTCGGTCGGCTGCGGCATCCTGATGTATGGCCTGGGTGACGGCGCCAAGAACGCGGCCGCCTCGATCATCCACATCGAAGGCGACCCGGACCATCCGGTCAACCGCGGCACGCTGTGCCCGAAAGGCGCTTCGCTGGTCGACTTCATCCACAGCCCGAACCGCCTGCTGGAACCGCAATACCGCGCCCCGGGCGCGTCGGAGTGGACCCCGATCAGCTGGGACAAGGCGCTGGATCGCATCGCCACCCTGATGAAGCAGGACCGCGACGCCAACTTCATCGAGAAAAGCGCTGACGGCAAGACCGTCAACCGCTGGCTGACCACCGGCATGCTGGCCGCGTCGGCCGGCAGCAACGAAGTCGGCTACCTGACCCACAAGGTGATCCGCCCGCTGGGCATGCTCGCATTCGACAACCAAGCTCGTGTCTGACACGGCCCGACGGTGGCAGGTCTTGCCCCGACGTTTGGCCGTGGCGCGATGACGAACCATTGGGTCGACATCCGTAATGCCGATGTAGTTTTAGTAATGGGCGGTAATGCCGCCGAAGCACACCCGTGCGGATTCAAATGGGTGACCGAAGCCAAGGCCCATCGCAAGGCCAAGCTGGTGGTCGTCGATCCGCGCTTTACCCGTACCGCGTCCGTCGCCGACTATTACGTCCCGACGCGTACCGGCACGGACATCGTATTCCTGGGCGCGATCGTCAACTACCTGATGACGAACGACAAGATTCAGCACGAGTATGTCCAGAACTACACGGACATGTCCTTCATCGTGCGCGAGGATTTCGCCTTCAACGACGGTATCTTCTCCGGCTACGACGAGAAAGCCGGCAAGTACACCGACAAGACCAGCTGGAACTACGAGATCGGCGACGACGGTTTCGCCAAGGTCGACCCGACGCTGCAGCACCCGCGTTGCGTCTACCAGCTGATGAAGGCGCACTACAGCCGCTACACCCCGGAAATGGTGGAGCGTATCTGCGGCGTGCCGGCCGACAAGTTCCACAAGGTTGCCGAGACCCTGGCCTCGACCGCCGTGCCGGGCCGCGCCGCCACCATCCTGTACGCGCTCGGCTGGACCCACCACTCGACCGGCGCCCAGACCATCCGCCTCGGTGCGATGGTGCAGCTGCTGCTGGGTAACATCGGTATCGCCGGCGGCGGCATGAACGCGCTGCGCGGCCACTCGAACATCCAGGGCCTGACCGACCTCGGCCTGATGTCGAACCTGCTGCCGGGCTACATGACGCTGCCGTTCGAAGCCGAACAGGACTTCGACAAGTTCATCGAGGCGCGCGCCAGCAAACCGCTGCGTCCGAACCAGCTCAGCTACTGGCAGAACTACAAGAAGTTCCACGTCTCCTTCATGAAGACCTGGTGGGGCGACGCCGCCACCAAGGAAAACAACTTCGCCTTCGACTACCTGCCGAAGCTGGACAAGCCGTACGACCTGCTGCAGGCGATCGAGCTGATGAACCAGGGCAAAATGAACGGTTACATCTGCCAGGGCTTCAACGTGCTGGCATCGGCCCCGAACAAGGCCAAGGTGCTGGCCGGCCTGTCGAAGCTGAAGTTCCTGGTCATCATGGACCCGCTGCAGATCGAGACCGGCGAATTCTGGAAATCGTTCGGCGAGTTCAACGACGTCGACTCGAGCAAGATCCAGACCGAAGTGTTCCGCCTGCCGACCACCGTGTTCGCCGAAGAGCGCGGCTCGCTCGTGTCGTCCTCGCGCGTGCTGCAGTGGCACTGGCAAGGCGCCGAGCCGCCGGGCCAGGCGCGCTCCGACCTGGAAATCATGTCGGGCCTGTTCCTGCGCATCAAGGCGATGTACCAGAAGGACGGCGGCAAGTTCCCGGATCCGATCCTGAACCTGACCTGGCCGTACGCCAAGCCGTTCAGCCCGCAGCCGGAAGAACTGGCGATGGAGTACAACGGCAAGGCACTGGCCGACGTGACGGACCCGAAGGATCCGACCAAGGTGCTGGTGAAAAAAGGCGAGCAATTGCCGAGCTTCGCCATGCTGCGCGACGACGGCAGCACCACCTCGGGCTGCTGGATCTTCGCGGGTTCCTGGACCCAGGCCGGTAACCAGATGGGCCGCCGCGACAACAGCGACCCGACCGGCATCGGCAACACGCTGAACTGGGCCTGGGCCTGGCCGGCGAACCGCCGCGTGCTGTACAACCGTGCTTCGGCCGACACTAAGGGCAAACCGTTCGACCCGACCCGCAAGCTGGTCAGCTGGAACGGCACGACCTGGAGCGGCGCCGACGTCCCGGACTTCAAGATCGACGAAGATCCGGCCAACGGCATGAACCCCTTCATCATGAACGCCGAAGGCGTGGCGCGTTTCTTCGCCCGCGGCCAGATGAACGAAGGTCCGTTCCCCGAGCACTACGAGCCGTTCGAAAACCCGGTCGGCAAGAACCTGATGCACCCGAACAACCCGAAAGCGACCAGCAACCCTGGCGCGCGCGTGTTCCCGGGCGACCGTGCGCAGTTCGGCACGCATGACGAGTTCCCGGTGGTGGCGACGACCTACCGCCTGACCGAGCACTTCCACTTCTGGACCAAGCATGCCCGCCTGAACGCGATCATCCAGCCGGAACAGTTCGTGGAAATCGGCGAAGGCCTGGCCAAGCAGATCGGCGTCTCGAGCGGCGAAACCGTGCGCGTGAGCTCCAAGCGCGGCCACATCGTGTCGAAAGTGATCGTGACCAAGCGTATCCGTACGCTCAAGATCGACGGCAAGGACACCCATACCATCGGCATCCCGCTGCACTTCGGCTTCAAGGGTCTGACCAAACCGGGTTACCTCACCAACACGCTGACGCCTTCCGTGGGCGACGGCAACTCGCAGACGCCGGAATTCAAGTCTTTCCTGGTGAAAGTCGAGAAAGCCTAAGGATCCGGAGAAAAGTTTATGTCATTACAATCTTTGGACATCAAGCGCGTCTCGGCGACGACCACGCCGCCGCCGACCGCACGCAATCCGGTGACCGGTTCGGTCGCCAAGCTGATCGACGTCTCGAAGTGCATCGGCTGCAAGGCTTGCCAGACCGCCTGCATGGAGTGGAACGATCTGCGCGACGAAGTCGGCGTCAACTCGGGCATCTACGACAACCCGACCGACCTGACGTCGCAGTCGTGGACCGTGATGCGCTTCTCGGAAGTGGAAACCGGCGACGGCAACCTCGAGTGGCTGATCCGCAAGGATGGCTGCATGCACTGCGAAGAGCCGGGCTGCCTCAAGGCGTGCCCGTCGCCCGGCGCGATCGTGCAGTACAACAACGGCATCGTCGACTTCCATGAAGAGAACTGCATCGGTTGCGGCTATTGCGTGACCGGCTGCCCGTTCAACGTGCCGCGCATCAGCAAGAAGGACAACCGTGCCTACAAGTGCACGCTGTGTTCGGACCGCGTCGCCGTGGGCCAGGAACCGGCTTGCGTCAAGACCTGCCCGACCGGCGCCATCATGTTCGGCACCAAGGAAGACATGAAGGCGCACGCTTCCGAGCGGATCGAAGACCTGAAGGAACGCGGCTTCGAGAACGCCGGCCTGTACGACCCGGCCGGTGTCGGCGGCACGCACGTGATGTACGTGCTGCACCACGCCGACCAGCCCGCGCTGTACCACGGCCTGCCCAAGAACCCGAGCATCAGCCCGATGGTCGGCCTGTGGAAAGGCGTCACCAAGCCGCTGGCCCTGCTGGGCATCGCGGCGGCGGCGGTGGCCGGCTTCTTCCACTACACCCGTGTCGGTCCGAACGAGGTCAGCAAGGAAGAAGAGCACGAGGCGCTGGAACAGGCCCGCGAGCTGAAAGGGGAAAAGCATGAAGCGTGATCAAGACGGTAACCCGATTCGCCTGCGTCGCGACAAGGATGGCAACCCGACCATCCAGCGCTACACGTCGAACGAGCGCACCAACCACTGGATCACGGCGATCGCCTTCGTCCTGCTGGCGCTGTCCGGCCTGGCCCTGTTCCACCCGGCCATGTCGTGGCTGTACGCGCTGCTCGGCGGCGGCCAGTGGACGCGCATCCTGCACCCGTTCATCGGTGTGGTGATGTTCGTGTCGTTCCTGATCCTGGCGCTGCGCATGCGTGCGCACAACCGCTTCGAGCCGGGCGACACCCAGTGGCTCAAGCAGATCGACGACGTGCTGGCCAACCGCGAAGACAAGCTCCCGAAAGTCGGCAAGTACAACGCCGGCCAGAAGCTGCTGTTCTTCACGCTGGTCGTGTGCATGGTTGTCCTGCTGCTGTCGGGCATCGTGATCTGGCGCCAGTTCTTCTCGGCCTACTTCCCGATCGGCCTGATCCGCTTCTCGGCGCTGCTGCACGCGTTCTTCGCGTTCGTGATCATCGTATCCGTCATCGTGCACATCTATGCCGGCTACTGGATCAAGGGCTCGATCGGCGCGATGACGCGCGGTTTCGTCAGCTACGGCTGGGCGCGCAAGCACCATCCGCGCTGGTTCGAAGAAGTCATGCGCAAAAGTGAACGCGGCAGCCGCCACTGACACGGTTTGACGCTTTGATCTAAAATAGGCCGGGCTCGCCGATGCGCGACCCGGCCTTTGTTATTCTGGTGATATTTTGGTACAACGACTGCTCCAACCCGGCGAGATCGAAGCACTCGATCACACCGCCATCCCGCGCCTGCTGCTGCCCGCCCCGACCACCCTGTTCCAGGCCAGGGCCGCACGCCTGCGCCAGCTCGCCGCGGGCGACGTGCCCGGCATCCCGGTGGAAGACGCGCTGCGCGGTTACCTGACCCTGATGGCCTGCGTGGCCGATGCCCAGCACGCCATCGTCGCCAAGCTGGGCGGAACCGGCGTGCCGCTGCCGCCGCACGAGGCCCTGAAGACCGCGCACGACCACAACATGCCGCCGCTGCCGGCGACCGGCGCGCGTCCCGCCGTATGGCTGGGCGTGTTCGCCAGCCTGCTGGATGCTCTGGGCAATGCCAAGGACGCGCCGCCGCAACTGTCGATGGCGCTGCACAGCCTGCGCACGACCCCGGCGGCCGAACTGGAAGGCATCGCCGACGCCATCCTGGGCGACTTCGCGGACGGCGCCGACCCGCTGCGCGCCCCCTTCGTGGCCGCCGCGCTGCAAGTGACCTGGAGCCTGATGGCGTCGCAACTGGACAAAGCCTGGGCCCAGCCGCTGGTAACCGGCACCCTGTGCCCGGTGTGCGGCTCGCACCCGGTGGCCAGCGTCGTGCGCATCGGCGGCCAGTCGCAGGGCTATCGCTACCTGCACTGCGCCACCTGCGAGTCCGAATGGCATATGGTGCGCGTGAAATGCAGCTGCTGCGAAGGCAACGGCAAGATCGCCTACCAGGGCCTGGTCGGCCGGGACGCCGATCCGGTCGAAGAGAACAAGGCCGCGGCCAAGGATGGCAAGACGCTGTCCAAGGCGAACGACCCGACCAAGGTGGCGCGCGCCGAGACCTGCGACGATTGCCACACCTACCGCAAGATCTTCAACCAGGAGCACGACTTCCACGTCGAGCCGATGGCCGACGACCTGGCCAGCATGCTGCTCGACGTGCTGGTCTCGGAAGCGGGTTATGCGCGCGCCAGCGGCAACCCGCTGCTGTGGCTGAAGGACCCGGCATGAGCGGCGGCGCGCAGTCCGCTTCGACACAGTCGGCTTCGGCGCAGTCCCAGTCGATGATGCCGCGCCTGCCGGCGGTGCACCTGCTGGTCGACGATCCGGCCTGCGCGCCGCTCATCGCCCAGTACGGCCGCGAGCAGACCGTCGACGCCCTGCGCGCCCTGCTGGCCGGCCTGCGCACGCGCGCACGGGCGGGCGCCGAGGGCGGATTCGACCCCGAAGCCGAGTGCGCGCCCGCGGCCATCCTGGCAGCGCTGGGCGAGCGCCTGCGCGCTGCCAACACCTCGAAACTGCGCGCCGTGTTCAACCTGACCGGCACCGTCCTGCACACCAACCTCGGACGCGCGCTGCTGCCCGACGAGGCGGTGCAGGCGGTGGTCGAAGCGCTGCGCTGGCCGATGAACCTGGAATGGGACATCGACACCGGCACCCGCGGCGACCGCGACAACCTGGTCGAAGAACAGCTGCGCGCCCTGACCGGCGCCGAAGCCGTCACCATCGTCAACAACAACGCCGCCGCGGTGCTCTTGATGCTCAATTCGCTGGCCCAGGGCCGCGAAGTGATCGTCTCGCGCGGCGAGCTGGTCGAGATCGGCGGCGCCTTCCGTATCCCGGACATCATGACCCGCGCGGGCGCGATCCTGCGCGAGGTCGGCACCACCAACCGCACCCACCTGAAGGACTTCGCCGAGCATGCTGGCCCGAACACGGCGCTGATGCTCAAGGTCCACGCCAGCAATTACGCGATCACCGGCTTCACCAAGGAAGTCAGCGTGGCCGAACTCGTGCCGCTGGCGCGCGAACGCGGCATCCCGATCGCCGTCGACCTGGGCAGCGGCACGCTGGTCGACCTCGAACGCTACGGCCTGCCGCACGAGACCACGGTCAAGGAAACCATTGCCGCCGGCGCGGATCTGGTCACTTTCAGCGGCGACAAGCTGCTGGGCGGGCCGCAGTGCGGCGTGATCGCCGGGCGCAAGGACCTGATCGCCGCGATCAAGAAGAACCCGCTCAAGCGCGCGCTGCGCGTGTCGAAGCTGACACTGGCCGCGCTCGAGCCGGTGCTGAATTTGTACCGCGCACCGGACCTGCTGCCGCAGCGCCTGACCACGTTGCGCCTGTTGACGCGCCCGGCCCAAGCGATGCAGGCGCTGGCGGAGACCCTGCTGGTCCCGATGCAGGCGGCGCTCGGCCCCGATTACAAGGTCAAGGCCGAGCCGATGCAGAGCCAGATCGGCAGCGGCGCCCTGCCGGTGGACCGCCTGCCCAGCTATGGCCTGGCGATCCGCGCCGTGGCCGGCCCGGACGGCAAGCCGATGCGCGGCAATCCGCTCGGCGTGCTGGAGCGCCGCCTGCGCGCCCTGCCGCGCCCGGTGATCGGCCGCATTGGCGACGACACGCTGTGGCTCGACCTGCGCTGCCTGGAAGAGCCGCAGCGCGACAGCTTCATCCAGCAACTCAAGTCCATGAACGCATGATCGTCGGCACCGCAGGCCACATCGACCACGGCAAGACCACGCTGACGCGCGCCCTGACCGGGGTCGACACCGACCGCCTGAAGGAAGAAAAAGCGCGCGGCATCTCGATCGAGCTGGGTTATGCCTACCTGCCGCTCGCCGGCGGCGGCACGCTCGGCATCATCGACGTGCCGGGCCACGAAAAATTCATCCGCACCATGGCCTCGGGCGTGAGCGGCATCGACCTGGCCTTGCTGGTGGTCGCCGCCGACGACGGCGTGATGCCGCAGACGCGCGAGCACCTGGCCATCCTCGAGCTGCTGGGTGTACGGCGCGGCGCGGTGGCGCTGACCAAGTGCGACCGCGTCGACGCGGCCCGCATCGGCGAGGTGCAAGCGCAGGTGCAGGCCCTGCTGGCCGGGACGCCGCTGCAGGACGCGCCGGTGTTCCACACCCGCGCCACCGAACCGGGCGATCCCGGCGTGGCGGCACTGCTCTCTTATATGAGTGAACTCGAGTCGGAGCTGCCCGCGCGCGCCGACCAGCGCCTGTTCCGGCTCGGGGTGGACCGCGTGTTCACGCTGTCCGGCCAGGGCACGGTGGTGACCGGGACGGCGCTGGCCGGACGCGTCGCGGTCGGCGACAGCGTCGTCGTCGCCCCGGGCAATCGCACCGCGCGCGTGCGCGCGATCCACGCCCAGAACCGCGCGGCCGAGAGCGGCCATGCCGGCCAGCGCCTGGCGCTGAACCTGGCCGGCGTCTCGAAAGACGAGATCGAGCGCGGCGACTGGGTGGTGGCCCCGGGCATGGCGGCCAGCTCGGAACGGATCGATGCCGACCTGACGCTGCTGCCGGACGCAGCGCCCTTGAAAGCCTGGACGCTAGTGCATGTACTGCTCGGCGCAGCGCACCGGGTCGCGCACCTGGTGCCGCTGCTCGACGATCTCGTGCAGCCGAACACGAACGCGCGCGTGCAGCTGGTGTTCGAGCAGCCGCTGCACGCGGTGCCGGGCGACCGCTTCGTGCTGCGCAACGCCCAGGCCACGCACACCATCGGCGGCGGCGTCGTGCTCGATCCGTTCGGCGCCGCGCGCAGGCGCCGCAGTCCGGCGCGCCTGGCCTGGCTCGATGCGCTGGCGCGCTTCAACGAGGATGGCGATGCCGGCGCCCTGCTGGCGGCCAGCCCCGGCGGCATCGCCGCCTCGGAACTGACGCGCCTGACCCAGCGCCCGGCCGATGCGCTGGCGCTGCCGGCCGACACGCTGCGCCTTTCCCTGAGCGGTGGCGACGAACTGCTGCTGGCCCCCGCGATGCTGGCGCCGCTGGAACAGCGCTTGCTCGACGCCCTGGGCGCCTTCCACACGCGCCACGCCGACGACGCCGGTCCCGAGACCTGGCGCCTGAAACGCATCGCCGCGCCCGAGCTGGCCGATGCGCTGTGGAGCGGCGTGGTGGCGCGCCTGCTGGAGAGCAAGCGCATCGCGCGCACCGGGCGCAGCCTGCATTTGCCGGAACACAGCGTCTCCTTGAGCGAAAACGAACAGGCGCTGGCCGCACGGCTGCTGCCGGCGCTGCTGGCCGGCCGCTACGATCCGCCCTGGGTGCGCGACCTGGCGAAACGCTTCAACCTGCCCGAGGACGGGGTGCGCGCGCTGTTGCGCAAACTGGCGCGCGCCGGCCAGTTGAGCCAGGTGGTGCCGGACCTGTTCTACCACCCGGCGCCGCTGGCGGAAATGGCGCGCATCGTCGCCGGACTGCCGGACGCCCAGGCCGCGAGCTTTCGCGACGCGACCGGCCTGGGCCGCAAGCGGGCGATCCAGCTTCTGGAGTTTTTCGACCGCGTCGGCTATACTCGCCGCGTCCGCAACAGCCATATGTTGCGTCCGCAGGCCAGCTGGGCATCGCCTGATGCCGCTGCCGAACCCGAGGAAGGCATTCTCATCCGGTGATGGGGCCGGGCTTCAAACCCGGTGGGGGGCGTTAGCCGCTCTCCTGTAAGTTCGACTCTTTCTGCCTTCCGCCCTCCCCAACCCATTCCTGCGTTACTTCTTGCTCGGCGTCGTGTCGAAGGCGTGCGCGGCCGACTTGTTGGGTTCGCTTGCAGAAGGATCGGCCTGCATCGTCGCTTCGGCGCCGCCCTTGCTGGCGCCGTCCAGCGCCACCGAAGCGGTCGCGCTTTGCGAACCATCCTTCGACGCGGAGGCGTTGCCGGGACGAACCTGCGGGCCCTTGCTGGCGTGGCGCTGCGTCCTGGCGCCGGACTTGTTGGCGGCCTTGTTGGCGGCCGCATCCTTGACACCCTTGTTCGGGTGGTTCGAATCCTGCTGGTCCGCGGTGGCGCTCAAGCCCGGGGTCGCGTCGGTCGCGGCCTTGCTGTCGGCCTGCACGTTCGGCGGGTTCGAGTAGTTGACCACCGAGTGGCTCTGGGCCTGCGCCAGGCCGGCGGCGAACAGGCCGCTCGCCAGCAGTGCGGCGGCCGTCATTTTGCGTGAATGTGTCATCGTGTTTCTCCTGCTGTCGTTGTCATGAATATTACTTGAGGGCGCTTTTCAGCGCCTCAAGGTCGCGCGGCTCGGCAATATCGACGCCATTGCGCTCGGCGCGGAAGCGCTTGGACATGGCATACACCGCCTTGCGCACGCGGTTGACCGAGCCAAGCGGACGGTGCGCCGCCACCGCATGCCACGGGTTGAACTGCATGCCTTCGTCGACGGCGTGGGCCAGCGCGTCGTTCCAGCCCGCCTGCGGACCCGCACGCAGGCGCGCGACGGTCACGTACGGGCTCTCGGACTGGGACCACTCGACCGAGGCGTCCTCGATCGGCATCTTCTCGACGTCGGTGTTGAGCTGCACGCGCAATTCCCACTCGCCGCCTTCGCGCGCGAAGTGCTCGACGGTCGCTTCGCGCAGGCCGTCGGGCTTGTTCTTCAGGTCGACCGGCGCGTCGGTCAGCACACGCAGGTTGTCCGAGCTGGGCGCCAGCGAGAACTTGGCCATGTAGCGGCCGTACAGCATCGGCGTCTGCGAATAATAGGTCTCGCCCAGCGGATTGGTTTCCGGATGTCCGCCCAGGGTCTTGAGCGTGACGCTCTCGCCGCCCACCGCCTCGACCACTTTCTCGGCGCCGCGCAGCACCGCCGAGAAGGCTTTCTTCAGGTTCGGCGCCTTGTCGGTGGTGGCCGCCAGCAGCTTGACGTTGCCGAGGAATTTCTTGGCGTTCGGGGCGTTGAAGGCTGGACCGTTGACCATCACGAAGTCCTGGGTCGTGTCGTTCTCGCTGCCCTCGACGCGGACACCCGGCACACCGACCAGTTTCAGCGCCAGGCCGCGCGGGGTCGAGACGTTATCGTCCAGCACGTCCCCAGGCACGGTCGACAGGCGAAACACCGCCTGGTAGGTGCCGGCCTTGGCGAACAGGCCCTGCGCGTAGATTTCCGGCAGGCCGTCCAGTACCGTCAGCTCGCCGAGCAGCAAGCCGTGCGACTTGGCATGCACGCTGCGCGTGGCCCGGCCGGAGTCTTCGTAGGTGCGGGTCGAGATGTCGCGCATCGTGGTCTGCAGGTCGAAGCTGGTCTGGGTCTCGGCGTCTTCGGGCACCTCGAAGGCAGGCTCGTACGGAACCGGGCGGATGTCGGCGGGAGCGGTCATGTTGTTTGGCCAATAAAATGATAGAACTCATATCATCGCGGGCTCCAGCCCGTTGGTCTGTGCAACGCCGCACAAAATAATCAAATTCGCATCAAATCTACCTAGCTGAATTTACCGGAACTGGTGATGTGCGTTTCCGAACAGACGGAAGCGCGCGCGAGGCGCAGGGTGGGCGCCGCACGTCACTCACAACTGGGGCCTGAACATGAGCAAGGAAAGCAGCGGCAACGAACCGACCCTCCCATCCGGCGGTTGGGGCTCGGTCAAGGAAGTCACCAACATCCTCTTGCAGGAGCACATTCCGCTGAAGGGCGCGGCGGTGATGCTCAAGCAAAACAAGCCGGACGGCTTCATGTGCGTCAGCTGCGCCTGGGCCAAGCCGGCGCACCCGCACCCAGCCGAATTCTGCGAAAGCGGCGCCAAGGCCACGGCTTGGGAGATCACCAGCAAGAAGATCGGCGCCGATTTCTTCCGGAAGCACACGGTGCGCGAGCTGGAAGCGATGCACGACCACGAACTCGAAGACCTGGGCCGCCTGACCGTGCCGCTGCGCTACGACGCCGCCACCGACAAGTACGTCGAGGCGTCGTGGGACGCGGCCTTCGCCGACATCGGCGCACGCCTGCGCGCGATGGACCCGAAACAGGTCGTGTTCTACAGCTCCGGTCGCGCTTCGCTCGAAACCTCCTATATGTACAGCCTGCTGGCGCGCATGTACGGCAACAACAACCTGCCGGACAGCTCGAACATGTGCCACGAGAGCACCTCGGTGGCCCTGCCCAAGAGCATCGGCGTGCCGGTCGGCACCGTGGTGCTGGACGACTTCGACAACACCGACTGTATCTTCTTCTTCGGCCAGAACGTCGGGGTGAACAGCCCGCGCATGCTGCACCAGCTGCAGGACGCGCGCAAACGCGGCGTGCCGATCGTGACCTTCAACCCGCTGCGCGAGCGCGGCCTGGTCAGCTTCGTCAACCCGCAATCCCCCATCGAAATGCTCAGCGGCGCCGAGACCTGCATCAGCACCCAGTACCACCAGCTCAAGGCCGGCGGCGACCTGGCCGCGCTGATGGGCATCTGCAAGATCGTGATCGAGGGCGACGACGACGCGCGCATGCGCGGGGCCGCGCGCGTGCTCGACGTCGACTTCCTGGCCGAGCACGCGCACGGCTTCGAGGAATTCGCAGCCAGCGCGCGCGCCGCCGACTGGGACGAGATCGAGCGCGAATCGGGCCTGACCCGGCTGGCGCTGCGCGAAGCCGCCGAGCAGTACATGCGCGCGAAGAAGGTCATCGGTATCTTCGGCATGGGCCTGACCCAGCACCGCAACGGCGTCGAGAACATCAACATGCTGGTCAACCTGCTGCTGCTGCGTGGTAACATCGGCAAGCTGGGCGCCGGCATCTGCCCGGTGCGCGGCCACTCCAACGTGCAGGGCCAGCGCACCGTCGGCATCAGCGAAAAGCCCGAGCTGGTCCCGCTCGACAAGCTCGCGCAACAGTACGGCTTCGAGCCGCCGCGCGAGAAAGGCATGAACACCATCGACGCCTGCGAGGCCATGGTCGCCGGCAAGGTGCAGGCCCTGATCAGCCTGGGCGGCAACCTGGTGCGCGCGGTGCCCGACCGCGACGTGATGGAGCCGGCGTTCCGCAATCTGCCGCTGAACGTGCAGATCTCGACCAAGCTGAATCGCAGCCATCTGGTGCACGGCCAGGACAGCTGGATCCTGCCGTGCCTGGGCCGCATCGAGAAGGACCGCCAGGCCAGCGGCGAGCAGGCGGTGTCGATGGAAGACTCGACCGCCTGCATGCACGGCTCGCGCGGCCAGGTCGAGCCGGTGGCCGATACGCTGCTGTCGGAGCCGGCGATCGTGGCCGGCATCGCCAAGGCGACGCTGGCGCCGAACCCGAAGCTGGACTGGGACGCCTGGGTCGCCGACTACAGCAAGATCCGCGACGCCATCGCCGAGACCTACCCCGAGATCTTCCATGAATTTAACGCGCGCATGTGGACGCCCGGCGGCTTTCGCAAGCCGGTCGCGGCCGCCAAGCGCGAATGGAAGACCGAGACCGGCAAGGCCAACTTCACGGTCCCGGGAGGCCTGAACGCCGACCCCGACATGCCGCGCGCGCCCGATGCGCTGCGCCTGTTCACGGTGCGTAGCGACGGCCAGTTCAACACCACGATCTACAGCCTGGAAGACCGCTTCCGCGGCGTGCTGGACCGCATGGTGCTGTTCATGGCGCGCGCCGACATGGAGCGCCTCGGCCTCAAGGAAGGGGACTGGGTCAGCGCCAGCGCCGCCGTCGAGGAAACGGTCAAGCGCAGCGTCGACAAGTTGCGCGTGGTCGAGTTCCCGATCCCGGAAGGCTGCGTGGCCGGCTACTACCCCGAGTGCAATCCCCTGATCCCGCTGTGGCACTACGCCAAGGACAGCAAGGTGCCGGCCGCCAAGTCGATCGATATCCGCGTCACGCCCACTGGCGGCGGCAGCAAACGCCACCTGCATTGAGGCTTTCATGACGCACGCGGCAAAATGGATGCGCACGCCGACCGGCTACCTGATGGTGTTGACGGAGGGCGACGATTTCTTCGCCCACCTGACGATGCTGATGATCGCCGAGCAGGTGCCGTCGGCCAGCCTCACCGCCTTCGGCTTCGCCGGGGAAGTGACCATCGGCTTTTTCGACTTCGAGAAGAAGGCATACCGGCCGGCGCGTTTTCACCAGCGGGAGATGACCGGGATCAGCGGCACGCTGGCCTGGCAGGACGGCAAGCCGTCGATCCATGCGCATGGCGTGGGCGGCGGGGCCCACTACACCACGGTCGGGGGGCATCTGCTCGGCCTGACGGTGGGGCGTGGATCGCTCGAAGTGACGATCGTGCTGCACGAGCGCCGGCTGGAGCGGGTCAAGAACGAGGAGATCGGGGCGAATATCCTGCAACTGCCGCAGGATGGGGGGTAACCGGGCCCCGGCCCGCGCCGGGGGACCCCTCACCGTACTTCAGGCGTCCAGCGCGGCGCGCAGCGTCGCCATGAAGCGCGCCTTGTCGAACAGCGTGCGCACCTCTTCCCCGCCCTCGCCCGGCACTTCGAGCACCTCGCCGGCGTCCTGGCGCATGTCCTGCGGGCCGTTCTGGCGCAGCAGCTTGGGCGACGGACGGCGCTGGCTGTCGGCCAGGTTGAGGATGCTGTCGACGCGGTCGACGACCACGCCGTAGCGCTCGCCCTCGTGCTCGAGCACCAGCACGCGGCGCTCGGCCAGCTCGGCTTCCGATTCCGGCCCCGGCGCCATGCCGTACAGGCGGCGCAGATCGACCACGCAGATCATCTGCTGGCGCAGCTGCATCATGCCCTGCACGCAATCGGGCAGGCCGGGCGGACGCGTCAGGCCGTCCTGCAGCGCCACGATCTCGCGCACCTGGCCGATGTCGGTGGCCCAGCCGGTATCGAGCGAGAACGCCAGATACACCTGGCGCCGGGTGCGCGCCGCGGCGCACTGGCTGCCGTCCAGCTCGTGCTGGTAGAGGCGCCGGTGGCCGGCACAGATCTCGGCCACCTCGCCTTCCGAAAAGATCTGCTCGTGGGCCAGGAACAGCAGGTCGCCACGTTCGGTGTTCGGCAGGCAGCCGCGGAACATCGCCGCGCGGCGCGTCCCCAGCATCGGGATCGGCAGCACGTCGGCATCGAAATACGGACGGATGTCGTCGACCGCATCGACCAGCAGGCCGAGCAGGCCGTCCTGCACGCGCACGATCATGATGCGCCGGTGCTCCGGGTCCGCCTCCGGGACCGCGCACTGCAGCAGCGCGCCCAGGTCGACCACGCCGACCGCCTGGCCGCGCAGGTCGAGCCAGCCCTTGCACAGCTTGCCCAGCATGACCGAGGAGCGCAGTTCCGGCACCCGTATGATTTCCTGCACGGCGTCGATCGCCAGTGCGAACGCCAGGCCGCCGGCGCGGAAGGCCAGCGCCTTGCGGCCCTGGGCGCGGCGCAGGAAGCGCAGGCGCTCGGCATCGCGCGCGGCGCTCTGGGCGCGCACCTGGGGCACGTTGTCGATGCGCACCAGCGCGGCCGGATCGAGCACCTGCACCAGGCGCGCACCGTCGTCCAGCGCCAGGGCGCCGGCGATCACGCTATCCCGGCCGCAGGCGGCCGGCTGGCTCAGGTGATGGCGCTGCTCGGGACGCACGCGCAGCACTTCGCCAGTGCTGTCGAACACCAGGCCGACCAGCACTTCCTCGTGTTCGATGATCGCCACCCGCTGTTCCGCGCCGGCGGCGGGCGCGCACGGATCGAAGATGCGCGCCAGGTTCAGCACGGGAATGGCGCTGCCGCGCAGCATGAAGATCCCCTCCAGGCAGTCCGGCGACAGCGGCAGCCGGGTCATGCGCCCGGGCATGCCCACCACCTCGCGGATGCAGGCGGCGTCGAGCGCGAATTCCTGGCCGTCCAGGTAGAAGCTGCCGAACAATGCCCAGCCGGCGGCCTGGGCCAGCACGGCGCCGGCGGCGGCGCGCGCCGCCTGCTCGGCAGCCAGGGCGGCCTTGACCGCGTCGGCCTGCGCCGCGGCGGGCGCCAGGCTGTGCGCTTGAAGCATGATGTGCGCGGTCATACGGCCGCCCCTGCGCCCAACCCGACGGCGCGGCGCGCAGGCGCCGGATCGGTCTGCGCCACCCGCTCGATCTTGTAGCTCATGGCGGCACAGTCGATCGACAAGCGGCGGCCCTGGTGCCCGCCGACGTCTTCGAACGCCACCTGCAGGCCGCGCGAGCCCAGTTGCGCGTGCGCGGCCAGGATGTTGCGGCAGCCGACCGCCGCATCGCCGCCCGGCAGGCGCAGCATGCGTGCGCCACCGGCGATCACGATCTCGACCTCGTCGTACTGCTCGCGCCGCACACCCAAGGCGGCCAGCAGCGCCGGCACCGCCGTGCTGACGTAGCGCGCGCTGTGCATGCCATTGTCCAGCACGCCTTCGGGCAGCAGGCAATGCGCCAGCGCGCACACGCCGCGCGCGCGCCAGATCATGCCGATGCCCACACAGGAACCGAGCAGCGCGGTCAGGACGTCGCCGCCGCGGCCGACTTCGATCTGGCCGGTCCAGACGTGGCGGCGGGCATCGCGCGCACATCCGTCCGGCACATACCTGGGAACCAGGCCGGGCATCATCGGCTGGGTGCGCGCCAGGGTCGCGCCAGTCATGCGGTTCATGCTGCCTCCTCGTCGATGTGATACACGTGCGCCTGCTCGAACGCGAACGCGGTGTTCAGGCGGGTGATCGATTCCTGCTCGCCCAGGATCAGCTTGGCGCCCGGGCACATGGCCTTGCGCACCTGGGCCAGGACGCGCTGCTGGTGCGGTTCGTCGAAGTAGATCAGCACGTTGCGCAGCATTACCAGGTCGTAGCGCGCCACGCTGGGCGGCGCTTCCAGCAGGTTGTGCGGCGCGAAGCCGACGTGGTCGCGCAGCGCGGGCGCCACGGTATAGCGCTCCGGGCCACCTTCCAGGTAGCGCTGGAACAGCTCCGGGCGGGTGGCTTCGAAACGCTCCACGGTGCGGCCGCGGTAGACGCCGGCGCGCGCGGCTTCCAATGCCTGGGACGAGATGTCGGTGCCCTCGATCGCGAAGCGGAACGACGGATGGCGGCGCTGGAATTCGAGGCAGATCATGGCCAGCGAATAGGCTTCCTCGCCGGTGGCCGCCGCCGCCGACCAGATCCGCAGCGGGCGCGCATTCATCCTGGCCGTCATGCGCGCCTGCCAGGTCGGCAGGAACTCGTCGCTCAGGTACCACCACACTGCCGGGGTGCGGAAGAACGCGCTGTCGTTGGTCGTGACCGCGTCGACGAAGCGGGTCACCTCGGCGCCGCCGCGGCGCACCGTCTCGATGTAGTCGCGGTAACTGGCGCTGCCCACCGCACGCATGCGCGGCAGCAGGCGGCCCTGCAGCAGCACGCGCTTGGTGCCGTTCATGGCGATCCCGGTGTGGCTGCGCACCAGTTTGATCACCGCGTCGAGGTCCTCGTCACCCAGTTCCATGCTGGCTCCCATGTTCATCGTCGTCTCCCGTTCGAACTGCAATCAGACCGAAAAGCGGCCGACCGCGCTCGACAGGCGTTCGGCGTTGTTGTTCAAGCCCTCGGTGGAGCGCGCGATGCTGTCGCACGAACCGGCCGAGCGCTCGGTTTCCTGGGCGATGTACGAGATCGCCACGCCCACTTCCTTGGCCGTCAGCGACTGCTCGCCGGCGCTGGCGGAGATATCGGCGATCGCCAGCGAGGTCTTTTGCACGCCGGTGCTGATGCGGTCGAATGCTTCGCTGGCCTGGCGCGAGATGTCGCTGCCCTGGGCCACGCGGCGCACCGATTCGTTGATCAGCTTGGAGATTTCCTTGGTCGCCTGCGAGGAACGCTCGGCCAGCTTGCGCACCTCGTCGGCCACGACCGAGAAACCGAGGCCGTGTTCGCCGGCGCGCGCCGCCTCGATCGCGGCGTTGAACGCGAGCATATTGGTCTGGCTGGCGATCTCGCCGATCACCTTGACGATCTCGCCGATGTCTTCCGAGGACTGGTTGATCGCGCCCATCGCCTCGATCGAGCGGGCGATGGCCTTGGCGCCCAGCTCCGCCTCGTTGTGGGTGGCCTGGGCCAGGGTGTTGGCGTCTTGGGTGCTGCGCGCGATGGTCTCGATCGAGGCGGTCAGGCCGTCGACCGAGGCGTTCATCTGCTCGACCGTGGCGCCCAGGGCCTGGGCGCTGGCCGCGACGGTGTTGGAACGCTCGGCGATGGCGCGCGAGGAATCGGACAGCTGGTCGGCGGCTCTGACCACGTCGCCGATCACGGTGCGCAGGTCGCCGATCATCTGCATCACGCCGCGCGCCAGCTGGTCGAGCGGCTCGTCGCCCTCGACGTCGCAGGCGCCGGTCAGGTCGCCCTGGGCGGCGCGCGCCACCACGGCCAGCAGGCAGCCGACCTTGCGGTGCTCGGCTTCGGTGCGCGCGGCGGTTTCCTCCTCCAGGCGCACCTGCTCGGTGATGTCGGTGGCGAACTTGACCACTTTGAACGGCTTGCCGTTGAGGTCGAAGATCGGGTTGTAGGTGGCCTGGATCCAGACCTGCTTGCCGTTGTTGCCGATGCGCTTGTAGCGGCCGCTGTCGAATTCGCCGCGGTTGAGCTTTTGCCAGAACTTGCGGTAGGCGGCGCTCGCCGCGTACTCGTCTTCGCAGAACACGCGGTGGTGTTCGCCCTGCACGTCGGCCAGTTCGTAGTCGAGCAGCTCGAGGAAATTCCGGTTGGCGCTCAGCAGCTGGCCTTCCATGTCGAATTCGACCACTGCCTGGGCCTTGCCGATCGCGGTGACCAGGCCGCAGTGCTCGGCGTTGCGCAGTTTCTGTTCGGTGATGTCGGTCGCAAACTTGATCACCTTGGACACGCGGCCTTCGGCGTCGACCACCGGGTTGTACGACGCGTTGATCCAGAACTCCTTGCCGTCCTTGCCCACGCGCTTGTATTCAGCGCGATCGGCGATGCCGATGCTCAGCTCTTCCCAGAAGCGCTTGTATTCGGCCGAAGCGGCAAAGTCGCGCTCGCAGAACATCGCGTGGTGACGGCCGACGATCTCGTCGGCGCCGTAGCCGGTCAGGCGCAGGAAGTTGCCGTTGGCGCGCTGGATGATGCCGTCGGCGGAGAACTCGATGATCGCTTGCGCACTGTCCAGTGCGGCGTAGGCGGCGCGCAGTTCCTGCAAGGCCCCTTGGGATTCCGGTTGATGTTGGTCCATGTCGTCGTATCGAAAGAAAGTGGGGTGGCCGGCAGGCCCGTTTGGCCCTCTGGGTCAGCCGCGTTATTGCTTAACGACATCATCTCGCAAATCTTTCCAAACGTAAATCACGCAAAGCCGATAAAAACGGAACTTGCGTATTTGCGTTGTAGAGTGGCAACGCCTTACGCAGCGCACGTCTGTGCGCACTTGATTTTCCCAAGCATGTGGACCGTGCCTTTCATTGCGCGGCATTGGATTGCTCGCTCTTCCCTGCGCTTTTCCGTGCAAATCCGTCTGATTCGACCCGCATTGTTGTTTCGTAAGTACAACATAAATGTAATTTAGAAAGTTTTTCTTGAGAAACTCGGCAAAAGTGATACTGTTCTGAATGCCGCGTAATCGGCAAATTCGAAACCTCGGCGTCGCAACGGCGACGCCTTTTCCGACATGAGGAACACAAGATGATGAATCGAATAGTCTCGCTGGTAGCGGCATGCGCACTGATGCTGTGGACCGGCCTTGCCCTCGCCGCCGATTCGACCCCGGTCGAAGTCACGCTGCGTGCTTTCCAGGTCAATGCCGCCCTGGGCGGCAAGCTGGTGCCGACGCTGGAGGCCCGTCCCGGTGACGTCATCGAATACCAGGTCACCTGCCGCAACCCGGCCAAGGCGGCCGCCAGGCAGGTCGCCGCCACGCTGCCGGTGCCGGCCGGCGGGATGGCCTACCTGGACGGCAGCGCCAGTCCGGGGCTGCTGCAGGCCAGCCTCGACGGCGTGCATTTCGCTCCGGCGCCGCTCAAGCGCGAAGTGACGCGCGAGGGCAAGCGCGTGAGCGAAACCGTACCCCCATCCGAATACAAATTCCTGCGCTGGAACCTGGGCGACCTCGCCGCCGGCCAGCAGGTCACGGTCAGCGCGCGCATGCGCCTGCCCTCCACCAACGACAAGCAGTCCTGATCCATAACCCCCAAGCACACAAGGAGCGCACACCATGAACCCCCGTCTTACCGTCGTCGCCGCCGCCGTGATGTTCGCGGCCGCCCATGGCGCCCAAGCCGCGACCGCGGCCGGCACCCAGATCACCAACACCGCCAGTGCGACCTACCTGGACGCCGCCCTGGGCGCGCACACCGCGACCTCGAACACGGTGATCACCACGGTCCAGCAGGTCGCCAGCCTGAGCGTCGGCCCTAACGAAGCCAAGAACGCGGCCGCCGGCACCCAGGTCGTGTACGCCCAGAGCGTGACCAACACCGGCAACGGCAGCGACAGCTTCAACCTGACCGCGGCCAACAGCGGCGCCTACGCCATGGCCAACGTGCAGTTCTTCGCCGACGCCAACGGCGACGGCGTGGCCGACAACGCGACCCCCATCACCAGCACCGGTCCGCTGTCCGCCGGCACGACCTTCCGCTACGTCGCCGTCGCCACGCTGCCGGGTTCGGCCAGCGTCGGCAGCACGAACGCGATGGTCGTGACCGCGACCAGCGTCTTCAACGGCGCGATCTCGGCCGCCGCCACCGACACCACCACCGTCACCGCCGCCTCGACCATCGACATCACCGCCAACTCGGCCGGCAGCAGCGCGCCCGGCGCGGGCCCGGGCGTGGAATCCAGCCCCGTGGTGACCAACATCACGACCGCCGGCAGCACCACCCGTTTCACGCTGTACTTGAACAACATGGGCGGCAGCGCCGACACCTTCAACCTGGCCGCCAGCACCGACGGCAGCTTCGGCAGCATCTCGCTCCCGAGCGGCTGGACCGTGGTGTTCAAGGACGCCAGCGGCGCCGTCATCACTTCCAGTACCGTCAACCCGGGCGCAAGCAACGTCGTGTACGCCGACGTGACCCCGGCCGCCGGCGCGACCGTCGGCACGACCGACCTGTACTTCCGCGCGCTGTCGCCCACTTCGGGCGTGTCCGACCGCATCCACGACGCCGTCACCATCGCCGCCAACGCGATCCAGGTCACGCTGACCAAGGTGCAGGCGATCGACGCCAACTGCGACGGCGTGGCCGACACCGCGTTCAGCAGCAGCCCGATCACCACCGGCGCGATCCCGGGCGCCTGCATCCGCTACCAGATCACCGCCACCAACAGCGGGGCGACGCCGGTCAACACCGTCGTCATCAACGACAACGTGCCGGCCAACACCACTTATCACGCCAGCGTGGCCGCCAACAGCACGCTGGGCGCGGTGGTGGCGCCAGTGGCCGGCACGACCGGCGTGGTGTCGGCGAACGTCGGCGTGCTGAGCCCCGGCCAGTCCGCCACCATGAACTTCGGCGTGCGCATCAACCCGTAATGCCGACCCCATAGCGATCCCGCGCCGCCGACCGGCGCGGGCACTGCCCGAACCTGAAACGTTTGCAGCTACGGCCCCCATCATGCAAGCCCTGTTCCGATTTTTTCTCTGCACCTGCCTGGCCCTGCTGACCTCCGTCTGCGGCGCCCAGGTCGTCAACCAGGCCAGCGTCAGCTTCGCCAGCCCCGCCGCAGCCAGCCCTGCGCAGCGGTCGAACATCGTCAGCGCGCTGGGGACCCAACGCAACACCATCACGTATTTCACCGGATTCGACTATACGAAGCGCGCGGCGATCACCGCCGCCGGCCAGCTTCTGTACATGCAAGCCGTCGCCCCCGCCTGCAACGCCAACCCGAATGAGCTCGACACGATCAAGATCGACGTCCGCTCCAGCAACAGCGGCGACATCGAGACCTTCACCGCCATCGAAACCTCGCCGGACAGCGGGGTGTTCCGCGTGCCGCGCAACGCCATGCCGGTGGTGACGTCCGCCTCGAATACGGCCGCCACGTCGCGCTCCGTCAGCAGCGACGAGGACAGCACCAAGGTGACCTCGGGCGACGGCGCACTCGCCGCGGCCAAGAACGACACCTTGACCGCATCCATCGAAGGCTGCGGCACGGGCGTCAGCACGACTTCGATCCTGGTCGACCCGTCCGGCGTGGTGTTCGACAGCCATACCAACCAGCCGCTGGCCGGTGCCACCGTCACCCTGATCGACGTCACCGGCGCCGGCAACGGCGGCCATGCGGGGGGCCCGGCGCGCGTGTTCGACGTCGACGGCGTCACGCCGGCCCCGAGCACCCTGGTCACCGGCGCCAACGGCGGCTACGTGTTCCCGCTGGTCGGCCCCAGCCTGTACCGCCTGCAAGTGACCGCCCCGACCAATTACACCTACCCGTCGAAAGTCCCGGCATCGCAGCTCGCGGCCGGCCGCACCATCCACCTGTACGGCTCGTACGGCGCGAATTTCCCGGTCAACGAAGCCACCGGCGCGGTCACCCTCGATGTCCCGCTCGACCCGGTCCCGGGCGCGCTCTACCTGGAAAAGAGCGCCTCGCGCGCCAACGCCGAGCTGGGCGACTTCGTCGACTACACGATCCGCGTGCACAACGCCGCCGAGCAGAACCTGCAGGGCGTGATCGTCGACGACGACCTCCCGGCCGGCTTCCACTACCAGGCCGGCACGCTGCGCCTGGACGACGCGGCGCAGGCCGATGCGCCCGGGGCCAACGATTCGAAACTGCATGTCGAGGTCGGCCAGCTGGCCGCCGGCGGCGTGCGCACCCTGCGCTACCGCGTACGCATCGGCGCCGGTGCGCTGCAGGGCGACGGCATCAACCGCGCGCGCGCCACCAGCGCCGCCCCGCTGGTGCTGGCCAGCAGCGTGGCCGCCGCCAAGGTCAAGGTCGAGGCCGGCGTGTTCAGCGAAAAAGGCTTCATCGTCGGCCGCGTGTTCGCCGATTGCGACGGCGACGGCGACGGCGTCAAGGCCGCGCAGGAACCGGGCGTGCCGGGCGTGCGCATCTACCTGGAAGACGGCAGCTGGTCGATCACGGACGCCGAAGGCCGCTACAGCTTCGCCGAAGTGCGTCCGCGCACCCACGTGGCCAAGCTGGACGGCTTCACCCTGCCGGCCGGAGCGATGCTGGCCATCACCTCCGGGCGCAACGCGGGCGACGCCGGCAGCCGCTTCGTCGACCTCAAGGACGGCGAACTGGCCAAGGCCGATTTCGCCCTGGCCGGCTGTTCGCCCCGGTTGCGCGCCGACATCGATGCGCGCCGCGCCCAGCTGCGTGCCGCCGAGCAGAGCGCGAAGCCCGCCGCCGCCCGGAACAAGCCCGCCGACGCGAACAACGCCGGCGCCGACCTGGCCGCGCTCGACAACACCCTCGGCTTCGTCGACCTCGAAGACGGCGCCATCCTGCCGCGCGCCCAGGCCACCATCCGCGTCAAGGGCACGGTCGGCTCGACCTTCGCATTGATCGTCAACGGCGAAGCCGTGGCCGAGACCCGCATCGGCCGGCGCAGCAAGGTCGATGCGCGCCAGCTCGAGAGCTGGGAATTCGTCGGCGTCGCACTGCGTCCGGGCAGCAACGTGCTCGAAGTACGCCAGATCGACCAGTTCGGCAATCCGCGCGGCAGCCGTCGCATCGACGTCAAGGCGCCCGGCGCCCTGAAACGCATCCGCATCGACCTCGACAAGACCACCGTGCCGGCCGACGGCAAGGCGACGGCGATGCTGCGCGTGCGCCTGGAAGACGTCAACGGCCTGGCGGTGACCGAGCGCACCCCGCTCACGATCGACAGCAAACTGGGCCTGTGGCAGCAGACCGACCTCGACCCGCGTACCCCGGGGCTGCAGGTGTTCGTCGAAGGCGGCAGCGCCGACTTTGCGTTGCGCGCCCCGGTCGAACCGGGCGAGACCCGCATCCGCGCCGCTTCCAGCAACGTCAGCGCCGAAACCGGCCTGTCGTTCGTGCCCGAGCTGCGCCCGCTGGTCGCGGCCGGCGTGTTCGACGGCGCGGTCAGCTTGAACCGCAGCAAGGGCAACACCTCGGACCCGGTGCGCGAGTTCGACGCTTTCGAAGACCAGCTGCGCCACGTCGGCGACCAGACCCAGGTCGGGGCCCGCGCCGCGATGTTCATGAAGGGCAAGGTCGGCGAGAATACGCTGCTCACCGCCGCTTACGATTCGGACAAGGCCAGCGACGGCAAACTGTTCCGCGACCTCGACCCGAACGCCTACTACACCACCTACGGCGACGACAGCAAGCGCGGCTTCGACGCCCAGTCGAGCGTGCGCCTGTACCTGCGCGCCGACCGCGACAAGTCGTGGCTGCTGTTCGGCGACATGACCCCGCCGGGCGCGACGCCGCAGCGCAACCTGGGCGCCTACACCCGCAACCTGAACGGCCTGCGCACCCACACCGAGTTCGGTAGCCTGGCTGTCGACGCCTTCGCCAGCCACGACAGCACCCGCCAGATGGTCGAGGAAACGGCCGCCAACGGCACCTCGGGCCCGTACCACACCGGCAGCGGCACGATGGTCGTCAACAGCGAGCGCATCGAGATCCTGGTGCGGGACCGCAACCAGAGCGGCATGATCCTGTCGCGCAAGGCGCAGGTGCGCTACGTCGACTACGACATCGAGCCGCTCACCGGCCGCATCCTGTTCCGCGCCCCGGTTCCCAGCCTGGACGCCGACCTGAACCCGGTGACCGTGCGCATCAGCTACGAAGTCGACCAGGGCGAGCCGGCATTCTGGGTCGGCGGCGCCGCCATCCAATACAAGATCGGCGAGCACGTCGAGCTCGGCGCCAGCCACGTCGACGACCGCAACCCGGCCCTGCCGACCACCCTGTCGAGCGTGAACGCCACCGTCCGCGCCGGCGAGAAAACCAGTGTGACGATCGAAGCCGCCCAGATGGACAAGGCCGGCGCGGCGGGCCGCGCGGCGCGCATCGACGCCGTCCACAGCGACGGCAGCCTGGACACCCGCGTGTACGCCGGCCGCGCCGATCTCGGCTTCGACAACCCGAGCTCGAGCCTCCCGCGCGGGCGCGTGGATGCGGGGGCGCGCGTGCGCTGGCAGGCGCTCGAGCGCGTCGGCGTGCAGGGCGAACTGCTGCATACCGAAGACCTGACCACTGGCGCCGCGCGCGACGGCGTGCAGGTCTCCGGCAGCTATGCCTTCGGCAACGGCGTGAAGGTCGAGGGCGGCGTGCGCCGCGCCCATGAAGTCGCTGGTGCCAACACCGTGCTGGCCAGCCCGGACCTGACCAGCCTGCGCGCCAAGGTCTCGAGCCAGATCCCGGGCCTGCCCCAGGCCGGCGTGTACGTGGAAGCCGAACAGGACGTGCGCGACAGCGGCCGCCGCATGGCCGCGCTGGGCGGCGAGTACCGCATGAACAACGGCGCCCGCCTGTACGGCCGCCATGAACTGATCAGCAGCCTTGGCTCGAACTACGCGCTCAACGAAGGCCAGCAGCGCAACGCCACGGTGTTCGGCATCGACGCCGACTACATGAAGGATGGCCGCGTCTTTTCGGAATATCGCGCGCGCGGCGCCCAGGACGGCATGACCGGCATCGGCGCCAGCGGCGCCAGCGGCGCGCGCCAGGCCGAGGCCGCGATCGGCCTGCGCAACCTGTGGAACATCGCCGACGGCGTGCGCGGCAGCACCAGCTTCGAGCGCGTGCAGGTCATCGCCGGTTCGAACGCCGACCAGGCGATCGCCGTGGCCGGCGCCATCGAATACAGTCGCGACCCGCGCTGGAAGGCCAACGCCCGCCTCGAGCTGCGCCACGGCGCCGACGCCGACAGCGTGCTGAACACCCTGGCGCTGGCGTACAAGCTGTCGGACAGCTGGGCGCTGCTGGGCAAGAACACGCTGTCGGCCAACCGCAGCGCCGAAGGCGGTGTCAACGGCCACAGCGTGCGCGGCACCGAATGGCTGCAGACCGGCGTGGCCTACCGCGGCCTGGAGACGATCGGCTGGAACGGCCTGGCCAAATACGAACTCAAGCGCGAGCAGGACAATGGGCCGGCCGACTTCGCGCGCACGGTGCACCTGGTCGCCGCCAACGCCAACTGGCAGCCGGACAGCGCCACCGTGCTGTCGGCGCGCTGGGCCGCCAAGGCCGCCGCGGACCGCTCGGGCGGCATCGCCAGCCGCAGCGTCGCCCAGCTGGTCAGCGGCCACCTCACGCGCCAGCTCGGCAAGGACTGGGACGTCGGCGCGGTGGCCCAGGTGCTGGTCTCCGCCGGCAGCCGCCAGTTCGGCGCCGGCCTTGAAGCCGGATATCAGCTGCGCCGCAACACCTGGGTCTCGGTCGGCTACAACCTGCTCGGCTTCCACGAGCGCGACCTGGCCGGCCAGGACGCCACCGCCAAAGGCATCTACGCGCGCCTGCGCATCAAGTTCGACGAGCGCTCGCTCGACGGGCTGCTGGCGGCCGATGCAATGAAATGAGCGCCCGCATACCAAAAACAGATCCGGACACCGTGATGATCCCGCACCCGAACCCGTACTCGAATCCGACCCTGAACCGCATCTGCGCCGTGCTGCGCTGGCTGGCGGGCAGCCTGGCCTCGGCCTTGATCCTGCCCCTGATCGCGCTGCTGCTGTCGATCCAGCCGGCCCGAGCGGCTTGCTCGATCGGCGCCTGCGTCTCGGCCGGTCCGCGCCTGGCCAGCGTCAGCACCGCCCAGAGCGCCCTGCTCGGCCCGCTGCTCTCGAGCCTGACCGGCACCAATATCAGCTTGACCGCGGCCGACTGGAATGCGCTGGCCCAGGGCGACGTCAATCTGCTCGGCGTGCTCAACGCCCTTCACGCCGGCGCCAACGTGTCCAGCCCGTCCCAGGCGCTGGCCGCCAACGTGACGCTGGCCCAAGTCGCCGCCGCGCTGCAGGCCCAGGCGCAAGCCCAGGCCAACACCAGCCTGTCGGGCGCCTTGTCGAGGCTGCAGGGCCAGTTGGCCGTCGCCGGCGCCACCGTGCGCCTGGCCGACCTGCTGCAGGTGAGCGCCGAGCCCGCCGCGCTGGCCAACACCGCCATCAATTCGCTCGACATGCTCAGCGGCCTGGTCCAGCTGTACAACCGGCGCAACGTGCTGAGCACCCCGACCCCGGTCGGCGTCTCGGGCGGCGCGCTGGGCATGGCGGGCGTGGTCAACAGCCTGCTGCTGTCCGCACAGGTGATCGAGTCGCCGGTCTACATCTGCGGACCGGCGGGCTCGAGCTTCCACTCGGCGGCGGTGCGCGTCAAGCTCAAACTCGACCTGGTGACGCTGAGCCCCGCGACCACCGCGCTGACTGCGATTCCCGGCGTGTATGCGGCCTCGATCGCCATCAGCAAGCTCGACGTCTATATAGAAAGCGCGCGCGGTGACGGCGCGCTGTCGGCAGTCGATGCCGCCGCCAAATCGGTGACGCTGCAGGTGACCCCCGGCGTGGCCGACGCCTACATCGGCAGCATCGCCGACGAAGTATTCTTCAACCGCACGCGCACGCTGTCGGCCTCGGACGTCGGCTACGGCGTCATCGGCCAGCTGATCCTGAACGGCGCCAAGGTCGACATCCGCGTCAAGAGCGCGGCGCGCGGCCAGGCGCCGTTCGCCACCAGCGTCACCATGAGCGGGGCCTTCCCCCAGACCCGCACTGTCAGCACCAGCACGGCCTTCGCCACCAACCTGGCCGGCAGCCTGATGAACAACCTCGACCTGACGATCGCCCCTTCGCTGGGCTTGCTGGACGCGGCCGTGCTGCCGGTGCTGAAAACGCTGGTGGTCGGTGCGCTCAATCCGGTCTTGGCCCAGATCCTCACTGGAATCGCCGACCCGCTGCTGCAGCTGCTCGGCATTGGCCTGGGCCAGATGGTCGTGACGGTGGACGGAATCTGCCAGGCCTGCGACGACTTCAAGCTGACCAAGGCCGTCGACAAGACCGGCGCTGCCCCGGGCTCGACCATTACCTACACGATCGCGTACACCAACACTGGCACCGCGACGCTCAGCGGCCTGAAGATCACGGACACGACGCCACCGTTCACGACCTATGCGGCCAGTACCTGCGGTCCATTGCCACCAGGCTCGGGCCTGACCGGCTGCAACGTGGCCAGCAGCCCGGCGCCGGGGGCCAGCGGCGCGGTCGAGTGGCGCTTCAGCGGTACCTTGGCGCCGGGCGCCACCGGGCAGGTGACGGTCACGGTGACGATACAGTAGCGGTCTAATATTGTTTAGATACAACAAACATTGTCACAAATGTGGCGAGATGGGTTATGCAATAAATTGACGAAATGCAGTTTTCGCTGTCACTGCAGGTGATAATTCGATAGAATCGAAACTTAATAAAAAACGCAAGGACTTCACACATTAGTGGACAACAAGGCGTGATACGCGGTTAAAATGCCAGTTAGAACAATTGCAGCTGTAATCAATAAGCATGAGCTTGAGCACACGGATACAGCTGTAAATACACTTTTCGCTTGATAAGATGCTACCCTGTTGCGTTCCTTAAGGAATCATTCGATGTATTTCTGCTAATCCTGCTTGACAGTACCAGCAAACAACGTAAAATCGATAAATATGAAATTGCATAGCAGTCAGAGTGTGCGGGAGCACAGCTACGACGCAGCCGACTTCTGCTCCACCAAAGAGGCAGCGACGATGTTGGGCGTGTCCCATCGCACGGTGCAGCTGTGGGTGGAGAGCGGCGTGCTGCAGGCGTGGAAAACCGCCGGCGGGCATCGCCGCATCGCGCTCGCGTCGGTGAACCGGCTGGTCGACCAGCGCAGCCACGCGATCCAGCCGCCGCCCGCCCACGACGGCGTCTCGCTCGAACGCAAGGTGCTGCTGGTCGACGACGACTCGACCATGCTGCGCCTGTACGAGCTGGAAATCGGCGGCTGGGACCTCCCGCTCGACGTGATCAAGGCCGGCAACGGGTTTGAGGCCCTGATCAAGATCGGCGAAGCCAAGCCCGACCTCCTGATCAGCGACCTCAGCATGCCCGGGATGGACGGGTTCCGCATGATCCGCACGCTGCGCGCCGATCCGGCGTATAGCGGCATGGCGATCATCGTCATCAGCGGCCTGGATCGTGCGACCATCAAGTCGATGGGCTTGCCGGAAGATATTCCGGTGTTTTCCAAGCCGGTTCCCTTCGTCGAATTACGCAAGGCCGTCGACCAGGTGCTCACAAAAGCGGCTTGATCGGTGTCAACTCCGGGTCGCGACTTGACAGCTTGCAATTTCTTCTTGGAAGATTGACATCATCTGTTAGACGCGCTTATTGACCGACCATGGCTGAAACACCGAACAACGACGACGAAGCGCACCGCCTCCAAGTTCTGCTCAACCTGAACATCCTCGACACCCCTGCCGAGGAGCGGTTCGACCGCATCACCCGCCTCGCTTCGCGTCTGTTCAACGTCCCTATCGCCCTGGTCAGCCTGGTCGATGCCAACCGCCAGTGGTTCAAGTCGCGCCAAGGTCTTGCTGTGGCGCAAACCGACCGCTCGATGTCCTTCTGCAGCCATGCGATCAAGCAAGAGCAGGTCATGGTGGTCGAGGATGCACTGCAAGATCCCCGCTTCGTCGCCAACCCGCTGGTCAGCGGCGACCCCAACATCCGCTTCTACGCCGGCTCGCCGCTGGTCGCGCCCGACGGCAGCCGAGTCGGTACGCTGTGCCTGATCGATCGCGCGCCGCGCGCGTTCAGCGCGGAACAAGCGGCCACGCTGCGCGACCTGGCGGCGATCGTGGCCAACGAACTTGCGGCCGTCGAGCTGAACCGCGCGATCCAGGTCCAGCGCGAGAGCGAAGCCGGCATGCACGCGCTGATCGAATACATGCCCGAAGGCGTACTGCTGCTGGACGCCGCCGGCAACATCCTGTTCGTCAACCCCGCCGCCGAGCGCATCTTCCAGCGCACGACGGGCGACCTGGTCGGCCGCTCGGCCTTGGGCCTGCTGGCCGAGCCGGACGTCCGCGCCTGGGCGGCGCCCGGCAGCCTGCCGAACCTGCAGGCGGTCGAGACCGTGGGCCGGCGCGCCGACGGCAGCCAGTTCCCGCTCGAGTTCACCATCAACCGCATGCTGCTGGCCGGCGAGCGCCGCATCACCGCGATCGTGCGCGACATTTCGATACGGCGCCAGGTCGACGACAGCAACCGCGCCACCGACGAGCGCCGCCGCAAGTACTTCGCTACCGCCACCCACGAGCTGCGCACGCCGATGGCCAGCGTGCTCGGCTTTTCCGAGTTGCTGCTGAAACGCGACTTCGACCCCGCCACCGGACGCGAACTGATCGAGATCATCCACCGCCAGGCCAGCCGCCTGGTGGCCCTGATCAACCAGTTGCTCGACCTGGCGCGCATCGAGGCCGGCGGCAAGGAGTCGCTCGACATCCGCGCGCTGGCGGCGCCCGAGCTGATCGAACAGACGCTGGCCGGCCTGGTCGGCCTGGGCGACACCGCACGCATCCAGGTCACGCTGGAGGATAGCCTGCCGCCGCTGCTGGGCGATGCCGACAAGCTGCAGCAGGCGCTGACCAACATCGTCAGCAACAGCGTCAAATACTCGGCGCCGGGCAGCCCGATCCTGCTGGACGCTGCCCCTGCCCTCCTCGAGGCCACGCCGGCGGTGGCGATCCGGGTGCGCGACCAGGGCATCGGCATGACGCCCGAGCAGGTCGCGCAGGTGTTCGACGCCTTTTACCGCGCGGACAACGCGTCCGGCGCCACAGGCAGCGGCCTGGGCATGACGATCTTCAAAGAAATCATCGACCTGCACGGCGGCACGGTCGAACTCACCTCGACGCCGGGCAGCGGCACCAGTATCACGATGGTGCTGCCCGCAGGCGTCCCGACCTGACCATGGAAAAAACGATACTCGTCATCGAGGACCAGGACGACCTGCGCCTGCTGATTCGCCTCACCCTGAAACAACTCGGCCGCGTCAGCGCCCATGCGGACGCGCGCGCGGTTATCGAGCTGGTGCGCACTGAGCAGCCTGCGCTGCTGGTGCTCGACGTGTGGCTCGGCGCCGGCTTGAACGGGCTGGAGGTCTGCCGCGAACTGAAAGCCGGCGCTGCCGGGCATATTCCGAAGGTGCTGATGCTGTCGGCCTGCGGCCAGCAGAGCGACGTCGAGGCCGGGCTCGCTGCCGGTGCCGACCGCTATGTCGTCAAGCCGTTCAGCCCCGAAAGTCTGGTTCAGGCGGCGTCCAGCCTCCTCGCAGACTGAGCTGCGCTTTAGAGGAAAACCTCTAATATATTTTTCGCGCTTCGAATCGATAAAAGCAGCAACAGCAAATGAAGTTTCTTATGAGAATCTCTTATTTCTTTAATGCAATCTTAAGAAACGTTCTCGAAAGCCGCTAAACCGAAACTCCCTTTCCTGCCGCCCGTTTTTGCGATGTAAATACGCAACTTGCGTGCTTTGCCAGCCTTCGCGATAATGCAATCACTGTATTGATATCGCAACGCGAGGATAGAATGAAGCTGAAACGGTTGAAGGCGCTGACCCTGGTACTGCTGGCATGGACCACCATGTCCCAGGCAGCCGGTACCGTCGCAACCCACAGCAGCAGCGCCAGCATGGAAGTCGGCCTGCGCATCGTCGATGCCTGCGCGATCCAGACCAGCCCGAGCACCGGCGCCAGCGTCGAGTGCAAAGAGGGCAGCCCCTACTCGATCCAGGCGGCTCCGTCCGGCGCCACGGCTGCCGCCCCGGTCATCACCGTGGCCTTCTGATCCCCCTGCGCATAAAGAAAAAGGCGCCGCAGCGCCCCGTTCCCGTCCCTGCCTATATGGCGCGCAGCTCGCGCGCCGCCTGAGTCCTAGAACACGATCGTCGCCGTCACCCGGTCCTGGTAGTCGCCCGGCGAGGGCGTGTTCTGCTTGGGCACGAGTCCATACACCGTCATGCTTTGTACCACGCCAGTGCCGATGCCGGACAGGACGTCGCTCGCGCTGGCGCTGACGCCATCGCCCCAGACCGGGCCATCGAGCGTGCGCGACAGCGAATAGGCGATCGTCTCGCCAGTGGCCGCGTTCTTCATTTTGCGCCCGAGCGCCAGGCTGCCAACCGTACCGCCGCTCAGCGCGACCTGGTATGTGGTGCCGGCGCTGCACTTGGCCGACAGTGTGCTGCTGGCGCGCGCGGCGCCGCTGAGGATGCCCTTGCTGCCGAACACCAGGCTGCCGGCCGTGATCTGGCAGTCATTGATGACGTTGGCCGTGACCTGGAAGCTGAACGACGCCGTCTTGCCGCCGCTGCAGCCGGCGCCCACCAGCGTCGAGAAGTTGTAGCTGATGCTGCCGGACCCGGCAAAACTGGCCGTGTACGGTGTGCCCGCGCCCGACGGTTTCAGGCCGGTCAGCGCCGCGGCCGGGATGCGCGCGTAGACCGGAAACGTGGCCGTCTGCACGCTCAAGGCCAGCAAAGCCGTAAAGGTAGTGGTCACCGGCTTGGCGCTGGTCGGCATGCCGGCCCCGCCGCCCCAGACAGACCCGGCGGCGTAGGTGGAATCCCGGTACAGCTCGTACGACAGCACGGCGCCGCCATAGCCCATCGCGCGCGCGCCGCCGCTGGTCGGGCTGCCCAGGCCGAGGTTGATGCACACCGTGGCGTTCGGCAGCAGGACCGCCGAGGTGCCCAGCAGCGTGCCGCCGGAGAAATTCCAGTAGCAGGTCACGGTGATCGTGCCGCTGGCGTAGTAATCGCTGCCGGCGATCGGGCTGACCGCGCCGAACACGACATCGGTGGCGGCGGCGCTGCAATCGTCGGCGCGCGCCGGCTGGCAGCCGAACAGCAGCCAGCACAGGCCGGCCAGCATCAGGATACGTCGGATCATTGTTGGGCTCCTCGTGGATCGTTCTCTGGTTGGATGCCGCCCGCAGGCTTGCAGGCGAGCGGGCCGATGGCCGGCAGCTCGCCGGCCGGTCCCGGGCGGTAATCGAAGCGCACTTCGCAGCGCGCGGCGCCGCTGCCGAGCAGCAGGCGGTTGTGTTCCTTCAGGCCGTCGACGAACAGCACGCCGTCGTAGCCGACCACGGTGGCGGCGCCGCTGTCGGCATTCAGCACCGGGGTGCCATCCGGCATCGGCTTGCCGTCCGCGCCCTGTACGGTCACGGTGGCGGCGGCGTAGCGCTCGATCTTGAACGACGCCAGCACACCGGCCTGGCGCTGCGGCACGACGCTGGCGCTGGCCGCGCCGATATGGCTGTCGATCGGCAAGTTGCTGGTATCGATCGCGATCCGATTCGGCATGTACGGCACCAGGTTCGGCACCAGCAGGTGGCCGGAGGCGTCGGTGCGGCCGATCTCGCGGTTCTCATGGATCACCGGCACCCCGGCCACTCCGGTCGAGACCAGCGCGAAGCCGCTGCCGACCTGGCGCGCCGCGGTGACGCTGCCGTCCATCGCCACGATCGCGCCGCTGGCGTCGACCGAGGTGCTGCGTGCGCCGCCGCTGGACTGGGTGAACAGCATGACTTCGCCCGCGTTGCCGAGATAGCGGCCCTGGGCCGCGTCGAAGCCGTAGCGCGCGCTGCTGCCCTTTTGCAGCGCCCAGCCGAAGCCGCCGCCGTAGTCGGGCGCGCGCGACAGCTGCACGCTGCGCGTGGTGTCATTGCCCTGGCGGCCGACGTTGGCGCTGGCGCCGACGTGCCCGCCGAGCGACATGCTCAGGCTGAAGGCCAGGCCACGCACGCCGCGGTCCTTGAAGTCGCGGTAAGCGGACAGGCTCAGGTACAGCACACGGGCGACGCTGGCCGACCACACCAGCGAGGCGATGCGCACGCGCCCATCCTGCAAGCCTTGCCGGGTCGCGACATACGACAGCCCCAGGCTCTGCGCGCGCGGCAGCGCGAGGTTCAGGTTCAGGCGGTCGCTCACGCGGTCGACCGGCGTTCCCGCCGCCGTGCCCAGGTCGGCATAGGCGCGGCTGGCGCGCCGGCGTTCGGTATCGATCGAAAAGCGCGGCGACACGTACTGGTAGCCCAGTGCCGCCTGCGCACCGTGCTGGCTCGCCGCCAGCGAACCAGACAACACGCCCAGCTGGCCCAGGCGCCACAGCAGGCCGGCGCCGCCGTTGACCAGGCCATGCCCGGTTTCCGCATGCGCCTCGAGCGTCAGGCGCTCGTTCAGGCCGTAGCGCAGCGAACCTGTGGCGACCGGGGCCGGATCGTAGGCCAACGAGCGCACGCCGTAGCCGCGCCGCAGCGCGCCCAGGTCGAACGCATAGTCGACCAGGCCCGGCGCCAGCATGCGCGTGTCGACGTACAGCGGGACGCTGGCCGAGACCGCGCGCCCGAGTGCGTCGCGGGTGACGATCGTGGCCTGGCCGGCGCCGTTCAGGCCGGCAACCCCGTTCAGCACGAAGGGGCCACTCGGCACCGCCGCGTTGTACTGCTGGATGCCGTTCACGTACAGGCTGACGTTGCTCGGCACCACCGCCGAGCCGCTCAGCGCCGCCAGCGGATAAGTCAGCAGGTCCGGGCGCAACGCGAAGTTCTTGCGCCATTCGACCCCGCCCAGGCGCAGCGAGCGGGTCCAGGACAGCGAGGGCGTGACGGTGTCGCCGACCAGGAAGGTGGCCAGGCTGGCCGGATCGGAATGGCTCCAGGCCGTGTCGTAGCGCACGTAGCCGGCTTGCGGCCCGCGCAACACCAGGTTGCCGGTGCTGCTGAGCACCCCGTGCGCATCGAACCAGCGCGCTTCGTGCAGCAGCGCGGCACCGCCGCTGCCGCCGAGCTGGCCGTACAAATCGTAGTTGAGCAGCGCGCCCGGGCTCACCGCCCCCGCGCCCGCCTCGACCGTGGGGCGCGCCAGCAGCGCCAGGGGAGCGCGCAGGGCGCCGCCCAGGTGCAGGTCGATGCTCTGGCCGGCGCGATCGTAGGTGTAGGTGAGCGACGGCACGGCGTCCAGCTCGAAGCTGTCCTGGCCGTCGACGCCGAAGCGCAGCGGATCGAGGCCCAGGTCGCGCAGCGCCTGCACCTGGGTGCGCAAGCCGCGCGGACCTTGGGTGAACGGGGCGACCTGGCCGCTGTCCTGGCCGTCGATGCTCACTTCCAGGTACAGCTCGGCGTCGTTCGCCGCGGGCGCCGCTTCGCCCTCGCGCGCGGGGGCGGGCGTGCTCGCGCGCGCGGGCGCGGCCAGCTGCGCGCGCGCGCCGCACGGCGCCAGGCCCATCAGCCCCAGCGCGAATACCGACAGCGGCCGCCAGGCCGCGCTTGCCTTGCCCGCCACGACTCAGTCGGCGCCGGCGGCCACGGGAAAGGTTTGCTCGCGCCCGTTGACGGTCGCGGTCACGCTGGACGTGGCCGACAGTTGCGCCGCCTTGTCCTTGGGCAGCGGCCATTCGCGCGCCTGGCCGGCCAGCGCATAGCCGAGCAGGCCCTTGCTGACCTCGACCTCGGCGCCGCCCTGCGCGCGCACGCGCGTGGCGCCCAGCTGCGCATGCAGCGCGCCGTCGTTGCGGGCACGCAGGACCAGGGCGCCGTCGCGGTGTCCGAGACTGAAGCGCACATCGGGCGCCGCGCCGGCCGTCGCGGGCGCGACGAACACCGGCACCGAATACTGCAGCCGGATCGCCACGCCGCTGCCCACCTCGTTGCGCGGGATCTCGTCGATCAGGATGCGGTAGCTGCGCTCGACGCCGTCCTGGCCCGCCCTGCGCCGCACCAGGCGGATGGTCTGGGTCGACTTGGCCGCGACTTCGATGATCGGCGGGCTGGCCACCACGTCGCCGGTCGGGGTGAGCACGTCGACGCCGTCCTTCTGCGCCCAGGTGTAGACGCGTACCTGGCCGTACAGCGGCGTGTCGCCGAAATTCTGCAGGTTGATGCCGGCCGCACCCTGGTCCGGGGCGAAAGCGATCGAGACCGGCGAGATCTGCAGGTTGGCCGCCGTGGCGCCGCCCGATGCCAGGCAGACGCAGGCCACGGCGCAGGCGAACAGGCCATAATGCAGGGCCTGAAGAAAGCGGCAGGCCAGCGCCGGGAGGAAAGCGTGACGTGGCATCATTGATCCGTAATCTCGGTTAGCCGCGCAATCAGAAGTACACGGTGGCGGTGACGGTCGACTTGTACGCGTCCGGCGCCGGGGTCTGCTGGGCCGGGACTTCGCCGTAGACGGTCAGGGTCTGCTGGGCGCCGGTACCGGTGCCGGCCAGGGTGTCGGTGCCCTGGGTGTTGCCCCAGGCCGTGGCGCCCGGCGCCTGGTACAGGTTGAAGCGCACCGTGCCGGCGTTGGCGCCGGTGCCGCTCATGTAGCGGGTGGTGCCGCTCGAACCGGTGCCGGTGCCGGCGTTCAGGCCGACGTTGTACGGGGTGGTGTTGGTGCAGGTCACGTTGATGGACGAGCTGGCGGTCAGCGCGGCGCTCAGCACGCCCTGGTTCTGGCCGAAATCCATGCCGTTGGCGGCGATCGTGCAGTCGGCCACGATCTTCATGCTGACGTCCATGGTCGAGCTCTTGCTGCCGTTGCTGTAAGTGGCAGCCTGGGCCGCCAGGGGCAGCGCCAGTGCGCCGATGAGGGTTGCCGCCAGCAGCTTGGACTTGGACGTCGACATGGGATTCTCCTTTACGCCTGATTCGATGAAAGTTGCGGTGTTGTGTTTCCGTGTGACAACTATCGCAAATTCCAGTTAATTCAGCAAATCCAGTAAGTCTTCTGGATGAGATAAACCATCTGCTGGATGCGAAATGACGATAAAATCGCAACTCGTTGACTCGATTTACAACGTTTTTGACCTATGCCGCAATCACGCCAACGCATTTTGCTGATTTTTCCCGACAGCCCGGAGCGCAGCCTGCTCGGTGCGACGCTCGGCCGCGCGGGCCATCCGGTCAGCCTGGCCGGGGCGGCCCTGCCGGGCTGCCGCCTGGCCGCGCTCGACCGGCCCGAGCTGATCGTGGCCGACCTGGCCTTGCCCGAGGTCGACGGCTACGCCTGTTGCCGCTTGCTGAAAGCCGATCCCGCCTGCGCGGCGATTCCGCTGATCCTGGTGGGGGCGGACGCCGGCCCGCGCGAGCGCACGGCCGGCCTGCTGCTCGGCGCCGTCGACTTCCTGAGCAAGCCTTACGACATGGACGAGCTGCTGGCGCGCATCCGCGTACACCTGGGCCTGGCCGCGCGCGCGCGCGAGGGCGCGCCCGCGACGGCGCTGAACGACACGGGCGAGGCGGCGCGACCGCTCGAGCTCGACATGCTGGTGCTGGCCACGGCTTGCCGGGTGATCGACGCCAACCTGGCCAGCCTGCCGGCCCTGCCCGAGATCGCACGCGCCGCCGGCACCTACCGCGAGCGCCTGAACGCGCTGTTCAACGAGCGCCTGGGCATGAGCGTGTTCGAGCACGTGCGCGAACGGCGCCATGCGCGCGCGCTGCAGCTGCTGCGCGAGACCGATCTGGGTGTGGGAGAGATTGCCGTGCTGGTGGGATTCAGGAACGCACGGAATTTTTCGACCGCCTTCCGCGAGCGCAGCGGCATGGCGCCGCTGGCCTGGCGCCGCGCGGCACGCGGCGGCTCGGTGGGGACTGAGTAGAGGACCGGGCGGCCGCCGGCGGGCGCCGGCTCAGGCCGCGCTCACGCCGCGACGTGCGGCACGCCCGGCGCCGCTGCAGGCACGGCCTTGACCGCGCTGGCCGGCAAATCGATGTGGAAGGTCGTGCCCTTGCCTTCTTCGGACACGAAACCGATGCGTCCGCCGTGCTCCTCGACGATGCCCTTGCAGATCGACAGCCCGAGGCCGCTGCCGCCGCCGCTGCCATGGTGGGCGAAGCGGCTAAAGACGCGCTCGCGGAACGGCGCCGGGATGCCGCGTCCGTGGTCGGCCACCGAGATGCGCGCCCCGCCCGCATTCGCGGCCACGGTGATGTCCACCTTCGAACCCGGCGGCGAGAACTTGATCGCGTTCGACAGCAGGTTGGTCAGTACCTGCAGCATGCGGTCGTAATCGATCTCGGCGGCCAACTCGGCGCAGCCGCCGGCGCTGGCGCAAGAGACCACGATGCTGCGGTCGCGGCCCAGCCCGCGCATCGCCCCGGCCGCTTCCTGGACCATCGGCAACAGCAGGTGCTGGCTGGTGCGCAGGCCCAGCACGCCGGCCTCGATCTTCTGGATGTCGAGCATGTCGTCGACCAGGCGCACCAGCCGCTCGCAGTGGCGATGGGCGATGTCGGCCAGTTCCTGGGCTTCGGGATCGAGCTGGCCCACGTTGCCCTGGGCCAACAGCGACAGCGACACCCGCATCGAGGTCAGCGGCGTGCGCAGCTCGTGCGAGACGGTACCGATGAATTCGTTCTTCATGCGCTCGACCTTCTTGCGCAAGGAAATATCGTGCAGGAAGATGCTGAAGAACGGGCGCGGCCCGCTGCCGACCAGGTTGATCGTCAGTTCGACCGTGAATTCGGCGCCGTCGCGGTCGCATACGATGCGCTCGACGCGCCGCCCCAGCACCCCGAGCGTACCGGTCGCCACGAACTGGCTCAGGCTCCTGCGCACGCTGTCGCGGAAGCGTTCCGGCACCAGCCGCGCGACCGGCTGGCCAAGCGCCTCCTCGCGGCGCCAACCGAACATCGTGGCCGCCTGCGAATTCCAGTCGACGATGGCGCCGTCCAGGTCGACAGCGACATAACCGTCCTGGGCGATCTCGATGATGTCGCGCACGCGGTCGGCGCCGGCCTTGACCTCGTCCAGCGCCGCGGCGAGTTCGAGCGTCCGGTCGGCCACGCGCCGCTCCAGCGTCGCATTCAGCTTCTCGACGTCGGCGCGGCGCAGGACCAGGTCGCGCACCAGGCGGTTCAAGGACGCGGCCAGCTCGCGCACCTCTTCATAGCTGCTGGCGCCGCCGTCGATCAGCTGGTCGTCGTCTTCGCGCAGGTTGCGCGCCGCGCCGGCCAGGCGGTTCAGCGGACGGGTGATCCAGCGCGCGACGAAAGCGCCGGCCACGGAAAACAGCAGCGCCAGGCCGACGCCGCTGGCCAGCGCATAGCGGCGCAGGAGCTGCACCGGCGCCAGCGCGGTGTCGAGGTTCTCGCGCACCAGCACCTTCCAGCCCAGGCCCGGATAATCGGCGTAGCCCTGCGAGCCGGCCATGCCGACCAGGTAATGCTGGCCGTCCGGCCACATTTGCTGTTCGAAGCCGCGGTCGCGGTTGGCCAGCTGGCCCATCGCGCTGGCCGGCAGGCGCGTGCCCTGCAGGCCAGGCGGGCCGAGCAGCACCTTGCCGCGCGCGTCGACGATCATCGCATCGACCTTGCGGCTGGCTTCGAGCGGCGCGATGATCGATTGCTGGACGTCCTTGGCCCAGGCCCAGGACAGGTGGGCGCCGACCACGCCGCGCGGCTTGCCGTCGCGTCCGAGATAGGGAAAGGCCACGTCGACGAAACGCATCGGCTCCTTGGCCTGCGGGGCCAGCAGGCGATACAGCAGCTTGGCCTCGTGCACGTCGCCGACGTGCAGCCCGCGCAGGGCATTGCCGAACCATGGCCGCTGCGACACGTCGGCGCCTTCGAGTAAGCCGTTGCCGGCGACTTCGACCTTGCCGTCCAGGCCAGCCAGGCCGATCCACCCGTAGTAGCGGTAACTGGTCAGGACATCGTCCAGCAGTTCGCGCCGCGCCTCGATCGACCGGGTCTCGTCGCCCAGCTCGCGGCGGCGCGCAAGCAGCGCGATCTCGCGATAGCGCTCGTACATGCCGCGGTCGAGCTTGTCGACAGTCTGGACGGCGAGCTCGGCCAGGCCACGCCCGATCGTCTGCTCGACGTGCTCGGTGGTCTTCCGTTCGACCACGGCGACGATGATGAAGGTGAGCAGCACCGACAGCAGGGTGAAGGCCAGGGCCATGTAGCCGGCGAGTCCCCGCGGCTTGGGAAAGGTGGACGTGCGAAACGGCATGTGAAGTGGATTCGTGTCTTATTTTTCCGCAGAGTAACACGATCTTTAATTGCCGCGCAGCACGTATTTGACGTTTGCAGCGTTTACGACACAGCCCCATGTCAGTTGGCGAACATACCCTGCGGACCGGCGAGGCTTTTTCGTGACGCGTCACGCCGGCGCGAGCGACGCGATTGCGCCAACACGGGTCCCGATGCGGTGACATAACTGCTTGATCTGGCTATAATTTCGGCCTTCGCCTCCGAGGATTCTCCATGTCGCTGCTCTCCCATCAGATCGAACTCCTGTCACCCGCCAAGACTGCCGAGATCGGCCGCGAAGCCATCCTGCATGGCGCCGACGCGGTGTACATCGGCGGCCCGGCCTTCGGCGCGCGCCACAACGCCAGCAACAGCATCGAAGACATCTCGGCGCTGGTGCAATTCGCCCACCGCTACCGCGCGCGCATCTTCGTGACCCTGAACACGATCCTGCACGACGCCGAACTCGACGCGGCGCGCAAGCAGATCTGGCAGCTGTACGAGGCCGGCGTCGACGCGCTGATCGTGCAGGACATGGGCTTGCTGGAGATGGACCTGCCGCCGATCCAGCTGCACGCCTCGACCCAATGCGACATCCGCACGCTTGAAAAGGCGAAATTCCTCGGCCAGGCCGGCTTTTCGCAGCTGGTCCTGGCGCGTGAACTCACGATCGAACAGATCAGGAAGATCCACGCCGCGGTCGACACGCCGCTGGAGTATTTCATCCACGGCGCGCTGTGCGTGGCGTTCTCGGGCCAGTGCTATATCTCGCACGCCGACAACGGGCGCAGCGCCAACCGCGGCGACTGCTCGCAGGCTTGCCGCCTGCCCTACACGCTGTCCGACGGCCAGGGTCGCGTGGTCGCCTTCGAAAAGCACCTGCTGTCGATGAAGGACAACGACCAGAGCGCCAACCTGGAAGCGCTGATCGACGCCGGCATCCGCTCTTTCAAGATCGAGGGCCGCTACAAGGACATGGGCTATGTCAAGAACATCACCGCCAACTACCGCCTGCTGCTCGACGAGATCCTGGAACGCCGTCCGGAACTGGTGCGCGCCTCGAGCGGCCGGACCGAGATCCTGTTCACCCCGGACGTCGACAAGAACTTCCACCGCGGTCATACCGACTACTTCGCCAACGGCCGCCAGGAGACCATCGGCGCCTTCGATTCGCCGAAGTACGTCGGCATCGAACTGGGCAGCGTGACCCGCATCGGCGGCGACAACTTCGACGTTCTCGCCAACGACGCGATGGCCAATGGCGACGGCTTGAACTACATGCACAAGCGCGAGACGGTCGGCATCCAGGCCAACGTCGTGCAAAAGCTCGGCGAGGACGCGGATGGCCAGCGCTGGCGCGTGTTCCCGAACGAGCCGATCTCCGGCCTGCCCGGCCTGAAGGTCGGCGCCGCCATCCACCGCAACCGCGACCACCAGTGGGAAGCGGCGCTGACCAAGAAGTCGTCCGAGCGGCGCGTGCGCATCGACCTGCGGCTGTCCGGCACGCCTGACGGCCTGCGCCTGGACCTCGTCGACGAGGACGGCATCGCCAGCAGCACCGTCGCGAGCGCAGCGCTGCAGAGCGCCGACCAGCAGGACAAGGCGCTGGCCGGCCTGCGCGCCAGCCTGGCCAAGCTGGGCAACACGATGTTCGAGGCCGGCGAAGTGACGCTCGACCTGGCGCCGGCGCCGTTCGTGCCGTCCAGCGTCATCAACGGATTGCGTCGCGATGCGGTAGCTGCGCACGAGGCGGCGCGCCTGGCGGGCTGGCAGCGTCCGGAGCGCGCCAAGCCGCTCGATCCGCTGCCGACCTACCCGGACACCCAGCTGAGCTACCTGGCCAACGTCTACAACGAAAAGGCGCGCGCGTTCTATCACAAGCATGGCGTGCAACTGATCGACGCGGCTTACGAGGCGCACGAGGAACCGGGCGAAGTCTCGCTGATGATCACCAAGCACTGCCTGCGCTTCTCGTTCAACCTGTGCCCGAAGCAGGCCAAGGGCGTGCAGGGCGTGCAGGGCCAGGTGCGGGCCGAGCCGATGACGCTGGTGTCGGGCGAGGAAAAATACACCTTGCGCTTCGACTGCAAGCCGTGCGAGATGCACATCGTCGGCGCGATGAAGCCGGGCATCCTGAATTCGCCGCCGCCCTCCAACATTCCATACAGCCCGCTGGTGTTCCACAAGCAGCGCCCACGCGCTTGAGTCCGTATAATCCCGCCACGATGAAATCCCTGTACGCCCTCCCCCTGCTGCTCGCCGCCGGCGCCGCCCTGGCCGACGACGCCGCCCTCCTGCGCTGCCGCGCCCTCAACGATACGGGCGAGCGCCTGGCCTGTTACGATGCGATCGAGCTCGCGCCCGGCCGCGTTGTGTATCCGGCTGCCGTTGCGGCGCCCGCTCCTGCCGCCGTGCCGACGCCGACGCCCGAGCAAAGCTTCGGCATGGCCACGGTCAAGCGCGCCGAGCCGGAAGAGCCGAAATTTATCGAAACTGCCATTTCCGGTGTCTTCCAGGGCTGGGGCCCCAACACCCGGTTCAAGCTCGCCAACGGCCAGGTCTGGCGCGTCGTCGACGGCAGCGAAGCCGTACTGGCGCCGGTGCAGGACCCCAAGGTGCGCATCGTGCGCAACCTGTTCGGCACCATGTTCCTCGAGATCCCCGGCACTAACAACTCGCCCAAGGTGCGCCGCGTGCGCTGATGTGCGCTGAACCGCCGCTCGCGCGGCCCTGACGGCACGCTTCCCACCCTCGCGCGCCTGGCGGCGCGCTCCACGTCAGGCTTTCCAGGCTCACCCTCTTCTATTGCGCTCATTTGCGCGGCCAGCCGCTGGCCGCGCCGCATTCGCCTGCCCGGCCGTCCTGTGTACGCGGCCTGCCGCGCGCGGCTTTGCCCCTTGCGCTGGCTGGAACCGAAAAAACCGGAGTGCTTCGGCTGCGCCTGCGCATGGCACTCGCCACCATGCCCCACAGTTACCGTAAGTCACAAAACCGTAACCATCTCGGCACACCTCTGCGGACGGTAGGTGCAATTGTGAAACATTCTGCGCACCAACTGCATGATGATAAATATACTTGCACACATCCCCACCGCGTCCGGTTTGCCCTCTGACGCAACGCTTCCATATCGTCCGACATGGTTTTGCTCATCAGGCCATAATCTTAACGAAATCTTAATAAGCCAAGAGAAGTTGCCTGGCGGCTACTGTAAACCGTCAAGTCTTACATCTGGTTACACTCGAAAATAATATTGACTGGTTTTCCGTCAGCGCGCGGCTGGAAGAAGAGCCGTAAAGCGACGCATGACGCGTTGCTCATCTGCCATCACAGCAGTTTGTGCAGACCGGCCCTCCGCTACGGCAAAAACCGAGAATGACAAGGAGGATGGATGACCCAAAAGCGCCTGCTTTGCATTGCCATTGACGCCAATCGCGCCGACATGCTGTTGCGCGACGTGATGCTCGACTGGGACATACGTTGCGTCGGCAGCCTGGCCGAGGCCGGACGTGAACTGCGCAACAACCGCTACCTGGTCGGCCTGCTGATGCACCACCGCGAACTGAACCGCCCCGCCGAAGTCGATACCTTCCTGCGCCGCCACAGCGACATCCAGTGGGTCGGCGTATTCCAGCCGCGTGACCTGGAAACCGCGTCCTGCCGCGACCTGGTCGTGGAACACTTGTGCGACTATCATACCGCCCCGGTCGATCCGGTACGCCTGGCGCATACGCTCGGCCACGCGCACGGCTGGGCCATGCTCAGGCGCAGCACCGGCATGCAGGCCGCCCCGCGCGACGACGATTCGCCCTTGATCGGCAGCTGCGACGCCATCGTGCACCTGCGCACCCAGGTCGAGCGGGTGGCGAAGGTGGCGGCGCCGGTGCTGATCTGGGGCGAAAGCGGCAGCGGCAAGGAACTGACGGCGCAGGCGATCCACGCCAGCTCCGAGCGCGCCAGCGGGCCTTTTATCCCGATCAATTGCGGCGCCATCTCGCCCAGCCTGATCCATTCCGAGCTGTTCGGCTACGAGCGCGGCGCCTTCACCGGTGCGCAGCGCGCCAAGGCCGGCCTGATCGAATCGGCCGACGGCGGCACGCTGTTCCTCGACGAGATCGGCGACCTGCCCAAGGACCAGCAGGCCAACCTGCTGCGCTTCCTGCAGGAGAAGACCATCACGCGCCTGGGCAGCACGCGCCAGTTGCGGGTCGACGTGCGCGTCATCGCGGCCTCGCACGTGCAGCTGCAGCAAGCCGTCGCCAAGGGCGACTTCCGCGAAGACTTGTACTACCGCCTGGCCGTGCTGCCGGTGACCGTACCGCCGCTGCGCGAGCGCACCGACGACCTGGTCACGCTGGCGGAACACTTTTTCCAGGTGTACGCCAGCGAAAAATCGCCACGCCTGAAAGGTTTTTCGACGCGCGCGATCGAGGCCATCCTCGACCACGACTGGCCCGGCAACGTGCGCGAACTCATCAACCGCGTCCGACGTGCGATGGTCATGGCGGACGGCCGCCTGATCATGCCGGAAGACCTGGGCCTGGCGCGCGCCATCCACGTCAATGCCCCCGCCCTGGACGATGCGCGCATGCGCACCGAGCGCAGCGCCCTGCGCGAATGCCTCGACCGCAGCGGTCAGAACGTCAGCCGGGCCGCGCGCGACCTGGGCGTGTCGCGCACCACCATGTACCGCCTGCTGAGCAAGCACGGCATGCGCTCCTGAGCCGCGACCTGTACACGTGTAGCAGGGTTAGCGCTACACGTGTACAGGAAAGGTGTACGTCCCTCACCCAATGTGACACAACTGTACCGGGAACGGTACACATTCTCGACAATTTCAACAATTTGCCCAAGTTCTTCTCTGACACCGGCGTAAGACAAATCGCACAAAGCCAGCAAAAACAAGCACTTACAACTTGTTACGAGTGTGCTGGCATTGATTGTGCAAAGAACAAGGTATCGGCGAAATAGGGCCGATCCATTACCAACCAATACCCAGAGGGGAATTCAGAATGAACAAGACTTTGCTCGTGACCGCCATCTCGCTCGCTTTCTCCGTGAGCGCCCAGGCACAAGACTCGCTCGACGCGCGTGGCGGTAGCACGGCGACCCAGACGACGAACGCAGCGTCTGGCTACAACACTGCAACGGACAGCAGCACCCACACCAGCACCACGACGAACACCAGCACCCCGACCGACAACAGCAACAACGCTTCGGGTTACAACACCAACACCAACAGCAGCAACAACGCGACGGGTTACAACACCAACACGAACACCAACACGCAGACGTCGACCGACAGCAGCAACCGTTCGAACACCCAGACCGACAACAGCAACAGCGCTTCGGGTTACAACACCACGACCCGCACCAACAACAGCAACAACGCTTCCGGCTACAACACGGCCAACAACACGAGCGCCCAGACCGACAGCAGCAACCGCGCTTCGGGCTACAACACCTCGAACAACACCAGCACCGATTCGCACAACCAGGCCTCGACCAGCACCAACACCGCGAACAACACGCAGGCGTCGACGACCAACAACACCAGCACCGATTCGCATAACACCGCGAACACCAACACCGACAGCCACACCACCACGACCGACAACAGCGACAACAGCCAGCGCACCGCGTCGACCAACACCAACAGCAACAACAGCGATTCGAGCACCCGCACGAACACCAACACCAATACCGACAGCCACACCGGCCAGAACAACAGCAGCGGCGGCTCCGCCGCTTCGGCTGCAGGCGCGATCGCCGCCAACAACGGCGGCACGGCCACCTCGAGCTTCTCGAACTCGTTCAACACCTCGAACGCCAACGCCAACGCCACCCTGACCGGCTCGGTCAACGGCAACAACATCACCAACATCGGCAACGTCGCCACCAACCTCGGTAACGCCAACGGCGCCCAGGGCAACGCGGGCAACGGCGCGACCGGCACCGGCGGCTCGGTGTCGGCCATGACCGGCAACGGCGCTTCGGCCGGCGCATCGAACGGCGCAGCTGGCGCAGCCGGCGGCTCGGCGTCGAGCGGCTCGGCAAGCGGCGGCTCGGCAACGGCCGGCCTGGCAACGACCGGTTCGTCGAGCGGCGCACTGGGCGGCGCAGGCGGCACCACCGGCTCGGCCACCAGCGGCATGGGCGGTAACGGCGGCACCGGCGGTTCCGGCGCAACCGGCGGCTCGGCCGGCGCAACCGGCGGCCTGGGCGGTGCTGGCGCAGCCGGCGGCCTGGCTTCGGGCGGCAACGGCGGCGGCTCCGGCTCGCTGTCGGGCGGCAACGGCGGCTCGAACGGCATGATCACCGCCGGCGCCGGCGGCGCAGGCGGCACCACCGGCTCGGCAACGGGCGGCATGGGCGGTTCGGGCGCGGCAGGCGGCATGGGCGGCCGTGGCGCAGCAGGCGGCATCGGCGGCGCCGGTGCGGCAGGCGGCATGGGCGGCGCTGGCGCAGCCGGCGGCCTGGCTGGCCGTACCGATGCGACCTCGGGCACCGGCGCAACCGGCTCGACCAACGGCGCCGGCGGCTCCTACGCCACCACCACCCCGGGCACCGGCTCGGGCACCGGTACCGGCACGGGCACCCCGTCGGGTAGCGGCGCTACCTCGGGCGCACCGACCGGCACCGGCGGCGCGACCACTTCGGGCACCGCAACCGCTACGGCCGGCACCTCGACCGGCGGCGCCGGCGGCATGGGCGGTGCAGGCGCGGCAGGCGGCGCGGGTGCAGCAGGCGGCGCCGGCGGCATGGGTGCAGCGGGCGGCACCGGCGGCGCAGGCGGTGCGGGCGCGATGGCTTCGAACACGGCAGGCAGCGGCGCAGCAGGCGGCGCAGCCACCGGCGGCTCGGCTGGTAACGGCGCAGCGCTGAGCAGCACCGCGGGTTCCGGCGCAGCCGGCACCGGCGGCGCGGGCGGCGCAGGCGGTGCAGGTGCTTCGGGCACCGCCACCGCAGGCGTTGGCGGTGCCGGTGCAGCCGGCGGCGCGGGCGCCTCGAGCGGCCTGGCCCAGAACACGGCAGGCAACGGCGCAGCCGGCGGTTCGTCGACCAGCGGCGCGGCCACCAGCGGTTCGGCCACTACCGGCTCCCAGACCTCGGGCGCTTCGACCGGCGGCAACGGCGGCATGGGCGGCTCGGGCGGCTCGTCGACCGGCGGCAACGGCGGTTCGCTGGCCTCGATCAGCGCCGGCTACGGCGTGGGTGGCCTGGGCGGCGCCGGCACCGGCGGTGCAGGCGGCTCGAACAGCGTCAACGCCGGTTCGTTCGACATGTCGAACAACATGAGCGGCGTCGGCCAGTCGGCCGCCGGCATCATGGTGGTGAGCCAGAACAACGGCTTCTCGTCCCTGATCCAGCAAAACGTCAACGTCCAAAGCAACCTGGGCGTCGGCAAGTAATGCGATAAGCAGTCGGACTGCCGTGCCCCCGGGCACGGCAGTTTTTTCAAGCGACGGGGGACAATAATGCAGCAACCTGAGTTCAAGACAATTTGCGGCCGCGTGTGCAGCGTCGCTGTGCTCGCGGCGTTCGCGTCTGCAGCCTGGGCCGCGCCGGAAGGTGTCGAGAATGCCCTGGCGGCCCGCGCGCTCGGCGCCGCGCCTGTGGCGATGCCGCTCGAGGCCGCGCAAGCCCTGGCTCAGCCAGTGACGCTGGCGGCAGCGCCGTCCAGTGCGAAGCTCGACGGCATGGACTTCGGCCAGGCAGCCGACCTCGGCCAGCTGGAACAGTCGCGCGGCGGTACCGACACCAGCAACGTCACCAACAACACACGCATCAGCGGTGCGGTGACCGACAACAACGCCATTAACGTGGTTACCGGCAGCAACACCATCGACGCCGGCTCCTTCGCCAACATGGCGGGCATTCCGGTGGTGATCCAGAACACCGGCGCCAACGTACTGATCCAGAGCTCCACCACCGTGAACCTGCAGTTCAAATGAAACGCCTGTTCCTGACCCTCATCTGCACCGCGCTGGGCGCCCTGGGCGCCGCCAACACCCTGGCCGCCGACCTGTCGATTGCCGGCAGTTCCAGCTACGACGTCCCGGTGCACAGCATGAAGGCCTTGCGCTTCCGCTCGATTACGCGCCAGCAGTACGACTTCAGCTGCGGCTCGGCCGCGCTGGCCACGCTGCTGACCTATCACTACGGCTATCCGGTTTCCGAGACCACCGCCTTCCAGGCCATGTGGGAACGCGGCGACCAGGCCAAGATCCGCCGCGAAGGGTTCTCGCTGCTCGACATGCAGCGCTACCTGGCCGAGATCGGCTTCAAGGCGGACGGCTTTACCGTGCCGCTGCAAAAACTCATCGACAGCAAGCTGCCGGCGATCGTGCTGATCACCGAGCACGGCTACAACCACTTCGTCGTGATCAAGGGCGCCGAGGACGGCCGCGTCCTGCTCGGCGATCCTTCGAGCGGCACGCGCGCGATCACGCGCGCGCACTTCGAATCCATCTGGCCGACCCGGCTGCTGTTCGTGATCCACGACGCGCCCACCAAGCCACAGTTCAACACCGCCATGGACTGGCGCGCCGCACCGCATGCGCCGCTGGGCGAAGGCGTCAGCCAATCCGCGCTCGACACCACCTTCGCCTTGCCGAAGTTCGGTCCCGGCGACTTTTAACAGGAGACACCATGCGCCTGAACGTCCCGATCGGACTCGTCCTGGCCTGCGCCGCGCTCGTACTGCAGAGCAGCGCGCGCGCGCAGGAAGGGCAAGCAGACCTGTTCAGCGCCGCCAACGCGGTCGATGCGAGCTCGCTCGACGATTACCGTGGCGGCTTCACCACCGACAACGGCATGTCGGTGACGCTCGGCCTCGAGCGCATCGTCAGCATCAACGGCATCACCGTCGACCAGACGCAGATCAATTTCGGCGACCTGGGCAAGCTGACCAGCGGCCAGGCCACGCTGTCGCAGGAGGCCATCGGCCAGCTGCGCCTGGTCCAGAACGGGGTCGGCAACAACCTTGCGGTCAATCTCGGGCAGAACGCGCTGGGCGGCACCGTGATCCAGAACACACTGAACGACCAGCTCATCAATAATCAGACTATCATTAACGCCAGCGTGAACGCGCGAGGCATGTTGCAGAGCATGAATTTCGGCTCCACCCTCGCCAACGCATTGAACACGGCCGCCAACGGCAGGTAGCAATCCCAACACGGAGAAAAGAATATGCAAAAACTTCCAGCGCTGACCAGCGTGATCGGCGCCAGCCTGGCCCTGGCAACCCTCCCAGCGGCAGCCCAGACCGGCCCGGAACTGCTGGAGCAGATCAAGATCATGCGGCAGCAGCTGGAAGAGCAGCGTGCGCGCGTCGACGACCTCGAGCGCCAGCTGCGCGCCGGCGGCGCGGCGCCCGCCCCCGCGGCGAGCGCGTCCCAACTGTCGGGACTGCGCGGCACCGGCAACGGCCCGGTGCAGGATCCGCAGGCGCAAGCTGCGCCCGTGGTTGCGACATCGCCGGCCCCTGCACCCGCGCTTGCACCGGTACCGGCACCGGTCCCGGCCGCCGTCGCCGGCGCTTACCCGGCCCAGGGCGTGGTGGTCCCGACCGCCATCCCGGCCGCGGCCGGCCCGGTGCCGTACGCGCCTGGCTACGTGCCGCCGTCGAACCTGGCGCCGCTGCGCGGCGCAGGCGCGGTGGCCGCGGCCGACCAGACCGGGATCGCACCGGTCGGCGCGGCGCCGGCCCAGAGCCAGCAACAGCAACAGCAACAGCAGACCCAGGCGGTCGCCGCCTCGACGCTGTTCGAAACGCCGGGCGTGCTCACGCCCAAGGGCCACGCCGTGTTCGAGCCGTCGGTGTCGTACAGCTATTCGTCGAGCAACCGCGTGGCACTGGTCGGCTATACCGTGATCCCCGCGCTGCTGATCGGCCTGCTGGACGTGCGCGAGGTCAAGAACAACACCACCAGCGCCACCGCCACCTTCCGCTACGGCCTGACCAACCGCGTCGAAGTCGAGGCCAAGGTGCCTTACATCTACCGCAGCGACTCGACCATCAGCCGCGAGATCTTCACCGGCACCTCGCAGGACAATGTGTTCGAGACCAGCGGCAAGGCGGTCGGCGACATCGAACTGGCGGGGCGCTACCAGCTCAACGACGGCGGCGTCGACAAGCCCTACTTCATCGGCGGCCTGCGCTTCAAGACCCGCACCGGACGCGATCCGTTCCAGGTCGTGACCGACTGCCAGACCCGCTGCATCGGCCAGAACGTGACCGGCACCGGCCTCCCGCTCGACCTGCCGACCGGCTCCGGCTTCTACTCGCTGCAGCCGAGCCTGACCTGGCTGATGCCGTCCGACCCGGCGATCTTCTTCGGCACCTTCAGCTACACCAAGAACTTCAAGCGCGACAACGTCTACCGCACCGTGCTGAGCGGCGAACAGGAATACCTGGGTGAAGTGCGCCCGGGCGACGTGTTCGGCTTTAACTTCGGCATGGGCCTGGCGCTCAACGAAAAGGCGTCGTTCAGCATCGGCTACGACCACAACTCGGTCGGCCGCACCTACCAGGGCGGCGTGGTGGTGCCGGGTTCGGTGCGCGTCCAGCTCGGCACGCTGCTGCTGGGCTACTCGTACAAGCTGAACGACAAGCGCTCGCTGAGCGTCTCGGTCGGCGCCGGCATGACGCGCGACACCCCGGACGTGACGCTGATGGTGCGGGTGCCGTTCAACCTGTGATGACGTGACGCGTCACGTGAATTCGCGTGACGCGTGCCACACCGATAAAAAAAGGGACCACGCGTGGTCCCTTTCGTTTTGGCTCGAGCCAGGATCAGATGTAGTAAACCAGCGCGGCCAGCGCCACCACCAGCGCGACCTTGGTCGCCTTGTACGCGGTCTTGTTCCAGGCCTTGTAGCGGCGGCGGTACTGGCCCATCACATACGAGATCTTGAACAGCTTGCTGACCAGGCCGGTCTGGTCGCCGGTCTCGTTGGGCGAAGCGGCGGCGGTCATCATCGTCCGGCCCAGCCAGCGGTTGACCGCCTGCGCCCAGCGGAATCGCATCGGGCGCTCGACGTCGCAGAACAGGATCAGGCGGTCCTGGCCGCTGGTGTTCTCGGCCCAGTGGATATAGGTTTCGTCGAAGATCACGCCCTGGCCGTCGCGCCAGCTGTAGCGCTGTCCGTCGACTTCGATGAAGCAGCGGTCGTCGTTGGGCGTGGCCAGGCCCAGGTGATAACGCATCGAACCGGCGAACGGGTCGCGGTGCGGGTTGAGCTTGGCGCCCGGCGGCAGCTCGGCGAACATCGCGGCCTTGACCGAAGGGATGCCGGCCAGCAGCGCGTGGGTGCGCGGGCACAGGCGCTCGGCCGACGGGTGGCTGGCGTCGTACCACTTCAGGTAGAAGCGCTTCCAGCCGGTCTTGAAGAAGGAATTGAAGCCGGCGTCGTTGTTCTGTTCGGAGGCCTTGATCTTCTTCATTTCGATCAGCTTCAGGCCCTCCTCGCGGATGACAGGCCAGTTTTCCTGCAGCACGGACAGCTCGGGGAACTCGCGCACCGGGATGTACGGGGTGCTCGGCACGCGCGAGAACAAGTGCATGAAGATATTGATCGGCGCCATGAACGACGAATGGTCGAACAACTGGCGGCCGAACGGCAGGCGCACCTTACCGCGGAAATGGATGTGCAGAACGGAAAGGATGAGAAAACCGATAACTGCCCACTTCATTGCGCCTCCAGACACTTCGAATCAAGGTCGCAAGGATACCATAGGCGTTCAACGGCCGTAGGGCGACACTCCCTCGACTGGAGGGTGTGTCGCCCGCTTCGGCATGATCCGGGCGGCACGGCGGCGAGTTGTCGTGCGAGCGCGACAACCCGCCGATTGCCGGCAGGATCAGTGCTGCAGGTGCTCGTTCGAGGTGACTGCGTAGCCTTTTTCGTCCAGCTGGCCGGACAGGTTCTGGATGTCGTAGTCGTCCAGTTGCTGGGCGCCATCGTCGACTTCGAGTGCGCGGGCTTCGACTTCCCAGTCGGTGTTGGTGGCTTCCTCGGGGATGTTTTTGGTCTCGGGCACGGCCAGGTAGGAGAATTTGCCGTCCTGCTCGGCTCTGCGGTAGATATCCAGGCGCATAGTCGTTTCCTATGAATGGTTTTATAAGTTATTGAGGCGAAAGCCATCAGTAGCTTCACGATAGGCGAACGACAATCCAGCGTCTGTTAATCGACGCACACTGGCTGGGCATCAAGGGAGAAACGTCCCCGCTCAGCGCACCGGACCGCCGCCCAGCACGCGCGCCGGCAGCAGCACGATGGCGCGCAGCAGCGAGAATACGGCCTCGACACCGATGCCCACCAGCCGGAACGGCAGCAGGACCAGCCAGAACAGTGGATACAGGACCAGCGCCAGCAGGGCCAGCGGCCAGCACAGGAACAGCAGCAGCAACCAGAAGAGGAAACCCAGCATCGCAGACTCCGTATGGAAACCGAATGGAAACGTTACGGAGTGTACTGTAAGGATGGCACGCGGCGGCCGCAATCCGGATGCGATGGATGGCGAGGAGGAAGGATAAGCGGTGGGAAAGCGGGGATGAGCGGGACGGCTGCCGGCGATGCCCCTGATTCTGATGCTGATGCTGATGCAACGCGCGGCGCAAGGGCCGCGCGCCGCGCCGCTCAGGCGAACACGGCCAGGCCCGCGTCAGCCCCCTGCTCCTGCGTCACACGTCCCACCACGGCGGCCTGCATCGAGGCTTCCAGCGACGGGATCGAACCGCCGGCACGGTAGGCGAAGCTCACCTGCACCACGTCGCCGGCCTGCACGTCGACAGGCTGCGCCAGCGGCAGCATCATGTAGTGGTTCAGCCAGTCGATGGTGGTGCCGCGCGATTCGATGATCGACAACACGTTCTTGGTGATGAAGCGCAGTGCGTTCAGGCGCCCCGCCTTCTCGACCAGGAACTGGCCGGTCCAGGCGAACTGGCCGTCGACCGGTTGGGCAAAGTCGATGATGCCGTACACGGCCGGCTGGGCCAGCTCGACGGTGCCCGGCGACACCACATTGGTCTGCTGGAATTGCACGATCGGCGCGTGGAAACCTTCGAAATCGTATTCCTGCTGCAGCGGCTGGGCCGCCATGATGACCGCCTCGGGCATGAAGATCGGCAGCGGGCCGCCGAAGCGCGCGGCATAGCGGCGCTTGAACGATTCGATCACCTCGACCTGCTTTTCGCGCAGCATGCCGACGTGGATCATCTCGCAGATCACGATGTCGACCGGCTCGGGCGGCAAGTATTCGAAGGCGTCGGCGTGGATCACCTCGACCTTGTGGCCGTTCTCGTTGATCGCCAGGAAGCGGCGCGCTTCGCGCACCATGTCGGGGTTGAACTCGACGCAGTAGACCTTGTCCGCCTGCTGCGCGGCGAAGAAAGACAGCACGCCGGTGCCGCCGCCCAGTTCGAGCACCTTCATGCCCGGCTTGACGGCGTGGAAGATCGCCGATTTGAAGCTGTGCATGCGGTTCTGGTCCATCAGCATGTTGTGGTGATAGTGGACCGGAATGAATTGTCCGAGGTAGCAGCTTTCGATTTCGCGTTCGTTCAGCATGGTCGTCCCAAGTGGTGGTATGCCGACATTATGCGATCCGGGGCCATGCGGCGATGAGCCAAGCTGAGGGGGAATCCGACGCCAGTTCGCCGGATTGATGCCGTAGCGAAACATCAGCTCGCGCGCGAACATGCGGCCGCGGCCGGTGACGCGTGCGCACGATCAGGGGGCGACGCGCAGCCGCGCCCGGATCGCGCCGGCGATGGCCTTGTGATCGGCGCGCTCGGCGATCTGGGCGGCGGTCAAGCCTTCGCCATTCTTGAGCATGGGATTGGCGCCCCGCTCGAGCAGGAACAGCGCGCTGTACTCGTGGCCTTCGCGCGCCGCCATCATCAGCGGGGTGTAGGCGCCGCTGGCGGCCGGCGACACCGCATCGACGCGCGCGCCGCGCTTGAGCAGCAAGGCCGCGATGTCGTTGTCGCCGCCCGCGGCCGCGTAATGCAGCGCGGTCCAGCCCGGGCGGTTGACGGCGGCGCCCTTGGCCAGCAGCGCTTCGACCGCCGCCATGTTGCGCTTGTAGGCCGCCATCATCAGCGCGGTGTTGCCGTTCATGGCGCTGGCGTCGACCTGCGTGCCCGGATGCGCCAGCAGCAGCTTGAGGACGTTCATCGAGCCTTCGCGCACGGCCACGACCAGCGCCGGCTCGCCGCCGACCGGGTTCAGGCCGTTCGGGTCGACCACGCGCAACAGGCTCTGCACGGTACGCGTGTCGTCCATCTGCACGGCGCGGAAGAAGTCGCGCACCTGCTCCGGCGACGCATTCGATGATGGCGCCGCCGTCGCCGGCATGCCGAACCCGGGACCGAGTCCGGCGGCGGCGAGCCACAGCACGGATAGCGAAGACAGGGTCAGGAAGCGGCGGCGCGTGGTCATCGTTCAGTCCCTTGGCACGTTGAACAGATCGAAGAAGTTTTCGGTCGTGCGGTCCGCGACTTCGCGCAGCGGCACGTCCTTGAGCGTGGCGAGATACTCCGCGACGTGCGGCACGTATCCCGGTTCGTTCATTTTCCCACGATACGGGACCGGCGCGAGATACGGCGAATCGGTTTCGATCAATATGCGGTCCAGCGGAAGTGCTTTGGCCACCGCTTGCAGGTCTTTCGCGCTCTTGAAGGTGACGATCCCGGAGAACGAGATGTAAAAACCCATCTCGATCGCCGCCTGCGCCACTTCCAGCGACTCGGTAAAGCAGTGCATCACGCCGGCCACCCCGCCCGCCTCGACGCCGGCGCCCTCTTCGCGCAGGATGCGGATGGTGTCGGCGCTGGCCGAACGGGTGTGGATGATCAAGGGTTTGCGCGTCGCGCGCGACGCGCGGATGTGGGTGCGGAAGCGTTCGCGCTGCCATTCGAGGTCGCCCTCGAGGCGGTAGTAATCCAGGCCGGTCTCGCCGATCGCGACGATCTTCGGGTGCTGCGCCATGTCGACCAGCTGCTCGACGCTCGGCTCGGGAGTGTCCTCGTAATCGGGATGCACGCCGACCGAGGCGTAGATGTGCGGGTATTGCTCGGCCAGCGCGAGCACGCTCGGAAACGCCGGCAGGTCGACCGAGACGCACAGCGCATGCGTCACCTTGTTCTCGGCCATCCTGGCGAGGACCTCGGGCATCCGGGCGGCCAGCTCGGGGAAATTGATGTGGCAATGGGAATCGATGTACATCGCGCCATTGTACGTCAGACGCGCGGGCGGCGCGGCGGCGCGGCCCAGGTGAAGGCCGAGTGCGCTACCGTAAAACGGCTGACATCTAATTGACGAGTATCAAACGATAACTCAAGCAAACCTTGATATTGAAAAGCTCCTACTGAACGATTCAGATCAAGGAGGACCCCATGGCAACCCGAGCTTTCCACATCAAGACCTTGAGCGCCGCCACCGCCACCGTCGCCGCATTATCGCTGGCGCACGCGGCACAGGCGCAAGACCTGGCCGGCGCCCAGGTGACCGTCGCCGGCTATTGCTGCACCTCGCCCCCGGGCGCCGCCACGCAGGTGACGAATGCGCTGACCCAGACCGTCGGCCCCGGCACCGAGTTTCCCACCGGAAGCTTCACCTCGCTGACGAGCGGCCTGGCGCCCTTGCCGGTCGCGATCGATGTCGGCACCGCCTATATCGAACTCAATTATTCGGCCGGCGGCGCCGCCACGGCGGGCGGCTTCAACGGATTCGTGTTCAGCTTCGCCAACGCCCCGGCCATTACCGGCGCCACGCTGGACCCGGCCAGCACGTATGCACCGGCGGTGACCTTCAGCGGCAACCAGGTGTTCGTCAACGAAGCCGGCCTGAACATCGGCGCGAACTCGATGGCGATGATCGACCTGACCACCGCCGGCACGCCGACGCCGCCAGTGCCGGAACCGGAAACGTTCGCGCTGCTGCTGGCCGGCCTCGGGGTGCTGGGGATGCGGGCGCGCTGGCGCGGCTGAAACACGATGGGCCGCGCGAACGGCCCATCCGCGAAGCCGATCGCGCGCCTCAGGCGACGCGCTTGCCCAGGATGATCAGATCGCGCTCGATGCCGTCCAGGTTGGCCACGCGCGGGAAATGCGCCCAGGTATCGAAGCCGTATTTGCGGAACAGCGCCAGGCTCGGTTCGTTATGGCCGAAGATGAAGCCCAGCAGCGTGTGCACCTTGACGTTCGGCGCATACGCCATCGCCTGTTCCAGGCAGTAGCGGCCGATGCCCTTGCCGCGCCAGGCCTCGGCGATGTAGATCGACAGCTCGGCCGTACCGGAATACGCCGGGCGGCCGTAAAAGTTCGAATACGACAGCCAGCCGACCACTTCCGGCTGGCCGGACTTGTCGTCCGCGGCGTGGATCACCCACAGCGGGCGGCGTTCCGGGGTGTGGTCGGCGAACCAGCCTTCGCGCGACTGGACCGTGATCGGTTCGGTGTCGGCGGTGACTTCGCGCGACGCGATGGTCGAATTGTAGATCGCGACGATGGCCGGCAGGTCTTCGATCGTGGCGAGGCGGTGGACGTAGTTGACTGGCTGCGTGGCTTGCACGCTGGAGTTCGAATCGGACGGCATGGATTGCTTGGGATTGCTGGAGGTGATGGAACGGACAATTAAAGCGTGTGGGTCGCGCGCGAGGAACGCAGTGCGGCGCCCAGGATCTCTTCGATGCGCAGCTTGGCGCGCTGGCCGGTTTCGTCGGCCGGGAAATGCACGCCGATGCCCTGCGCCTTGTTGTTGTTGGCGCCGGGCGGCGTGATCCAGGCGACCTTGCCGGCGATCGGGTATTTGTTCGGATCGTCCATCAGCGACAGGATCAGGTAGATCTCGTCGCCAATTTTATACGGCTTGGCGGTCGGTACGAACATGCCGCCGTTCTTGAGGAAAGGCATGTAGGCCGCATACAGCGCGGCTTTTTCCTTGATGGCAAGCGACAGCACCGACGGCCGCGGCGCTTGCGGGGCGTTGGGGTCTACGGTCGTGCCAGTCATCGGGGTCCTTTGCTCGGGTGTTTATCTAGGTGCAGCAGGCAGTGTAATCAAGCAACATGTCTTCGACAAACAATTTCGGCGACAGCGGGTGGTCCGCCACCGCGCGCCGTTCGTTGGCCGATTTGATCGCCCGCATCAGCTTGGCCGTGTGCACGCGGCCGGCCAGCGCCGCCAGCTCGCGCTGGTAGCGCGGATAATAGCGGATCACGCCCGAGAGCTTGTACGAAAATACGTCATAAAGCCAGCGCTGCTGCCAAGCCACGAGCGATCCGAGCGGAGCCTTGCTCAGTTTGTCGGCAGCGCGCAACGCGCCCTCGACGCTCGGCTGGGCCAGTATCTGCAGCAGCGTGTCGAGCTCGTCGCGGCTGCCGCCCTCGGCCTGGGCCAGCGCCGCCAGCGGCGCCCCGCCCTGCTCGCGCAGCCAGCCGTCGGCATCGTTCACGCCCTGCGCCTGCAGCCAGGCCAGCGCCTGTGCATGGTCCGGCATCGGCAGCGCGAACTTGCGGCAGCGCGACAGGATCGTCGGCAGCAGCCGGTCCAGGCCATTCGAGGCCAGCAGGAACACGGTGCCCGGCGGCGGCTCTTCCAAGGTCTTCAGCAGCGCATTCGAGGCCGGCATGTTGAGCGCCTCGGCCGGGTACAGCACGACCACGCGCAGCCCCTGGCGGTGGGTCGAGATGTTCATGAAGTCGGCCAGCGCGCGCACCTGCTCGATCTTGATGTCTTTCGAGGCGGTCTTGGACTTGGATTTCTTTTCGCCGTCGCCGGCGGCGCCGTCTTCCCCTTCGGCGGCGGGGGCTTCGTCCTCGAGCGCTTCGGGCCGGACGCGGCGGTAGTCCGGGTGGTTGCCCTGGATAAACCAATTACACGACGCGCATTGCCCGCACGCGTGCCCGTCGGGACGCACGTTCTCGCACAGCAGCGCCTGGGCGAACGCCTCCAGAAAATCGGCCTTGCCGATGCCGGCCGGGCCGTGGAACAGGATCGCGTGCGGCAGGCGCGCGCGCATCTGCTGCAGGCGCGTCCACGCATCTTGTTGCCAGGGATAGATACTCACGACAGCTTCTCCAGCGCAGCCACCAGCGCGAGGCGCACGTCCTCGATCGAGGCGGTCGAGTCGATGACGACGATGCGCCCGGGATGTTCGGCGGCGCGGCGCAGGTATTCGGCGCGGCAGCGCGCGAAGAAATCGGCTTCTTCCTGCTCGAACTTGTCGAGCGTGCGGGTGGCGTCCAGGCGCGCGCGCGCAACGCCGAGCGGCACGTCGAACAGCAGCGTCAGGTCGGGCTGCAGGTGCGGATGGACCCAGGCTTCGAGCGCGTCCAATTTCGCCAGCGGCAGGCCGCGCCCGCCGCCCTGGTAGGCGAAGCTGGCGTCGGTGAAGCGGTCGGACAGCACCCAGCTGCCCTGGGCCAGCGCCGGTTCGATGACCTGGGCGATGTGCTCGCGCCGGCTGGCGAACATCAGCAGCGCTTCGGTTTCCAGGTCCATCTTCTCGTGCAGCAGCAAATCGCGCAGCTTTTCCCCGACCGCGGTGCCGCCCGGCTCGCGCGAGGAGACCACGCGCCGCCCCGCAGATTTGAGCCAGCCCGTGACGAAGCCGATGTGGGTCGACTTGCCGGCGCCGTCGATGCCTTCGAAAGTGATGAAGCGCCCGCGCGCCGGGGAGGAGCCGGCACTGTCGGCCAGGGTGTTACTTGCGTGCGTCATTACGAATCTGATACTGGTTGACCGCTTTGTTATGTTCGGTCAGGTTGGCCGAAAAGTGGCTGGTGCCGTCGCCGCGCGAGACGAAATACAGGGCGTCGGTCTTGGCCGGCGCGGTCGCGGCCAGCAGCGAGGGCGCGCCCGGCAGCGCGATCGGCGTGGGCGGCAGTCCCGGGCGGGTATAGGTATTGTACGGCGTGTCGGTTTCCAGGTCTTTTTTATGGATCTTGCCGTCGTACTTGTCGCCCAGGCCGTAGATCACGGTCGGATCGGTCTGCAGCAGCATGCCGGTTTTCAGGCGGTTGACGAACACGCCGGCGACCATCGGCCGGTCGCTCTTCAAGCCCGTTTCCTTTTCCACCAGCGAGGCCATGATCAGGGCCTGGTAGGGGTCGCCGTACGGCAGGTCAGGGTCGCGCTTGTCCCAGGCGCTCTTGAGGCGCTTCATCATCATGTCGTGCGCGCGGCGGTAGATCGACAGGTCGCTGGCGTTCTTGGCGAACAGGTAGGTGTCGGGAAAGAACAGGCCTTCCGCGGCCGGGTATTTTTCGTCCGGCCCGAGCACCTTGGCCAGCAGCTCCCGGTCCGACAGGGCCGCGGTCTCGTGCTTGATGTTGGGTGCGGCGTCGACCGTCTGGCGCATCTGGCGGAAGGTCCAGCCCTCGATGATGGTCAGCGACTCCTGGGCGAACTCACCGCGCACCAGTTGGCTCAACAGGCGCCGCGGCGTGGTGCCGGGCTTGAGCTCGTAGCTGCCGGCCTTGATCTGGCCGGCCTTGCCGGTCACGCGCGCCAGCACCCCGAACAGGAAGGGATTGACCGGCACGCCGGCGGTCGCCATCTGCTGCGCGGCAGCGGCCACGCCGCTGCCTTGCGCAATGGCGAAGGGAATGACCTGGCCGGCGCCGGCGCCGGCGATCGGCTGCCTGGCCCACCACTGGAAGCCCGCCACGGCCGCGACTGACACGATCACGCCCGTCAAGATGAGTTTTTTGAATAGTGCCATTCTGTGTTGTTTTTTCCGATCCCGGCGAGGATTGATCGATAACCCTATAATGAGGCCGTAATCATATAGCCGTTACTGCCAAACCGGAAATAAATCCGTATGAACCACTGGATCGAACACCTGTCAACGCTGGGCGCGCGCTTTCATGCCGATGAAGCCAGCCAGATCGAAGACTTCGGGCGCGTATTGACGCCGTCCGACCTTGCCGCGGGCTTCGTCGCCCCGCTCACCGACCTCGGGCTGATCGCGGTCGCCGGCGACGATGCCGCCGCCTTCCTGCACAACCAGCTCACCAACGACGTCGAACACCTCGGCACGGGCGAAGCGCGCCTGGCCGGCTACTGCACGCCCAAGGGCCGCCTGCAGGCGACCTTCCTGATGTGGCGCGACGCGGACAACGTCTATCTGCAGCTGCCGCGCGCCATCCAGGCCCCGCTGCAAAAACGCCTGAGCATGTTCGTACTGCGCGCCAAGGCCAAGCTGCGCGACGCCACCGACGAAGCCGCGACCGGCGCCGTGCTCGGCCTGGGCGGCGCCAAGGCCTTCGAGGCGCTGGCGGCCCGGCTCGGCGTGGCCCTGCCGGATGCACCCTACCGCACCGTCGCGGGCGAGTTCGGCACCGTGATCCGCCTGGCCGACGCCTTCGGCGCGCCGCGCCTGCTGTGGGTGAGCGCGCCCGAGACCGCGATCGCCGCGCTGGGCGCGCTGCAACCGGCGCTGGCCCTGGGCGGCAACGCGGCCTGGCAGCTGTCGCAGATCCACGCCGGGGTGCCGCAGGTGGCGCTGGCGACGCAGGAACAGTTCGTCCCGCAGATGATCAATTTCGAACTGATCGGCGGCGTCAACTTCAAGAAAGGCTGCTACCCCGGCCAGGAGATCGTCGCGCGCAGCCAGTACCTGGGCAAGCTGAAACGCCGCATGGCCCTGGCCACGCTCGAGGACGCCGCGGCGCGCGCCGGCGACGAAGTCTATGCGAGCGACGACCCGTCGCAGCCGTCCGGCATGATCGTCAATGCCGCGCCCAACGGACTGGGCGGCGCCGACGCGCTGGTCGAGATCAAGCTGGCCGCGCTCGAGCACGAGGTGCGCCACGGCGCGCCGGGCGGCACGCTGCTGCGCTTCCAACCCTTGCCCTACCCGGTCGACGCGCCCGAGGCATAACGCGCCATGATCGACTTGTACGTCTACTACAAGGTGCGCGCCGGCGACGCCGATACGCTCGCGCCGCGCGTGCGCGCGCTGCAGGCCGAGCTCGAAGCCCGGCATGGCGTGCAGGGCCAGCTGAAACGCCGCCCGGAAGCGCGCGACGGCGTACAGACCTGGATGGAAGTCTATCCGGCGGTCGACGCGCAGTTCGGCGCGCAGCTGGAGGATGCCGTGGGCCGGGCGGGCTTCAACGCCCTGCTTGCCGGGCCGCGCCATTCGGAAATCTTTGTAGATCTGATCCCTTAGGACATTTACCATGTGCCTGATTGTTTTCGCATGGCGGGTGATCCCCGGCATGCCCCTGATCGCCTGCGCCAACCGCGACGAATTCTACGACCGCCCCGCCACCCCGGCCGCACCATGGCCGGACAACCCCAACGTCGTCGCCGGCCGCGATTTGCAGGGTGGCGGCAGCTGGATGGGGGTGACCAAGGAAGGCGCGCACGGCCCGAAGTTCGCGGCGCTGACCAACATCCGCGCACCGCACGAGGTCAAGCCCGATGCGCCCACGCGCGGCGCGCTGGTCGCCGATTTCCTCAAGGGTGACATGGACGCGCTCGACTACCTGGCGGCGATCGCGCCCACCGCCGGCGTCTACAACGGCTTCAACCTGATCCTGGGCGACCGCGACGGCATCTACTGGTTCTCGAACCGCGCCGGCGACGATCCGCGCAATGGCAAGGCGCTCGAGCCCGGCATCTACGGCGTTTCGAACGGACTGCTCGATGCGCCCTGGCCGAAAGTGCTGCGCACCAAGGCCAGCTTCGCCAGCCTGCTGCTGCAGGGCGCGCCGGAAGAAGCGTATTTCGAGATGCTGGCCGACACCACGCGCGCACCGGACCTGCGCCTGCCCGACACCGGCGTGCCGATCGAGGTCGAACGCCAGCTCTCGGCGGTGTGCATCGAGATCGAGGGCTACGGCACCCGCACCTCGACCGTGGTGCGACTGTACCGCGACGCGCCGCCGGAGCTGCGCGAGCGCGTGCTGCAACCGGGTGCGCAGCCGACGGCGCAGACGGGCAGCGCGGCCGCGGCCTGAATCAGGCGCGCGGCATGCCGTGCCGGCGCAGGTGCTCGAGCAGCTCGCGGTTGGCCGGCAAGCCGCCCAGCATCCGGCGCGTGAGCGCGGCGGTCTCGCGGAAATAACGGTCCGCCAGCTGCGGCTGGTCGGTGTCGCGCACGACGTCGCCGTAGGCGGTCTCGAACCCCATGCCGTACAGGACGTACTGGTAGCTGGCGGCCGGGAAGATCTCTTCGATGCGCGGAAAATCGTGGCGCGACGGCGGCCGGTGCTTCCATAGCAGCAGCGACTCCTGCAGCCGTTCCGGGATCGAGGCGGCCGCCAGGTTATCCAGCCAGTAGTCCGAATCCCGGCGTTTGGACAGCACGTAGTGCAGCTTGAGGAACTCGATCACGCGTTCCCATCGATAGCCGAAGGTGTCGTTGAAGCGGCGCGCCGCCAGCGGCATGGTGTCGACGGTAGCCGGCAGCGTATCGGCGATCATCGCGGCCGACAGCTCGACCATCGCCAGCGCCGAGGCTTCCAGCGGCTCGATGAAGCCGGCGGCCTGGCCCACGGCCACGCAGTTGCCTGCCCAGAAGCGTTCGCGGTAACCGGGCTCGAAGCTCAGCTTGCGCGGCGCCGCCAGGGCCGCCGGGCTGCCCGTCAGCGTCAGGTAATCCTGCAGCACGCGCTGGGCGGCGGCGTCGTCCATGTGCGCGCTCGAATACACGTAGCCGACCCCGCGCCGGCTCGGCAGGCCGATGTCCCAGATCCAGCCGGCCGCGCGCGCGGTCGACACCGTCGGCGAGGCGATCGGGGAATCCGCGCCGGCGTACGGCACCTGCACCGCGAGCGCGCTATCGTTGAACAGCAGGTGTTTCTGCGAACGCAGCGGCACGCCGAAATGCCCTTTGATCAGCAGCGCGCGCGAGCCGGTGCAATCGACGAACAGATCGCCTTCGATGGCGCCGTGTTCGCGTGTCTGCAAGGCCCGTATGTCGCCCTGCGCGGCGCCATCGGGCACGGCGTCGATCGCCACCACGTGGTCGCGCACGTGGCGCACGCCCAGGCGCGTACACGCGTGCGCGCGCAGGAACTCGCCGAACTTGCCGGCGTCCAGGTGGTAGCCGTAATTGGCCACGCCCGCATATTCCGGCGTGCCCGGCTGCTTGGGGGCGCGCCCTTCCATGCACAGGACCGGCTGGTAGCTCACCAGCTCGGCGAACGCGGCTTGCGGATAGGCCGCGCGCCAGCGCGCCGCCAGGTTGGCTTCGCCGTAGCCGTGCGGCGCGGCGAAGGGATGATAGTAACGGTGCGCGTCGACGCCGTCGATCCAGCTGTCGAAGCGCGAGCCCTGCTTGAACGCGGCGTCGCAGGCGCGCACGAAGTCCGATTCGAGCACGCCGATGCGCTGCAGCGTCTCGCGCATGCTCGGCCAGGTGCCCTCGCCGACGCCGATCGGCGCCACTTCCGGCGACTCGAGCAGCGTCACCTGCAGCCCGGAGCCGGCGGCGCGTGGATGGGCGGCGGCGATCACGCAGGCGGTCAGCCAGCCGGCCGATCCGCCGCCGACGATGACGATGTGGTTGATCTCGCGAGGTCTCATGGGGTGTCAGTGTCGCACGGTTGCGTCCGTGCGAAAAGAAAAAAAACGGGCCGCCGATGCTGCCGGCGGCCCGCTGTCACGGCTAAACGATCATCAGAACTTGTAGCGTGCGCCCACCATGTAGCGCGGGCCGCCGGTGGTGACGGTCAGCACCTGCTGGTCGGTGCGGCCATGCGTGCGCTGGTGCTTGTCGGTGAGGTTGATCGCCTCGAGCGTCAGGCTCAGGTTCTTGTTGACGTTGTAGCCGACGCTCAGGTCGACCTGGCCGTACGGCTCGACGTAGGCCGGGTTCGGACGGCCGTTGTCGGCCACGTTGGCCAGGAACTCGCCGCGCCAGTTGTAGGCCAGGCGCGTCGACCAGTGCTGGTCTTCGTAGATACCGACCAGGTTGGCCGAGTTGGCCTGGCCGATCAGCGCGAACTGGTTACCCAGCCCCATGTTGTCGTAGGTGAGGTCCGACTTCACGTACGTGTAGTTGGCCTGGAAGCCGAGACCGTTGGAGAACATGTGCTGCCAGTTCACCTCGGCGCCCTTGAGCGTCGCCTTGTCCTCGTTGATGTAGGTGGTGGTCTGGTAGATCAGCGCCGGATCGCCGGCGATGCCGCTGATCGTGCCGGTCAGGTGGCCCGTCGTCGGGCTGACACCGGTGCGCGTCACGCCCGGCTGGCCGTTGAAGTTCCCCAGGATGTAGTCGCGCATGCAGTTGGTATCGGTCGCCACGCAGCCCGATGCGATCGCCGCGTTCCAGTACTTGCCGCCGACCGGGGTCGTGGCGCTGGTCGACGGGTCGTTGATCACGGTCTGGCCGGCATAGCCATCCAGGTTCTTGTGGAACAGACCCAGCGAAACCATGCTCTGCTTGCTGTAGTACCACTCGGCCGACAGGTCCAGGTTCTTCGACTTCACCGGCGTCAGCGCCGGGTTGCCGCTGCTGGCGGTGGTGCCGTTCACGGTCGCGGTGGTGTTGTAGGTGGTACCGCCCTGGATCTGGTCGTAGCGCGGACGGCCGATCGACACGCCGTAGCTGGCGCGTACCTTCAGGTCGGAGCGCACGTCCATGTCCCAGTCGACGGTCGGCAGGAAGTTGTTGTAGCTGCCGTATTGGGTCTGGTGGATCTGGCTGCCGAACACCAGCGGCAACTCGTTCTGCGAGATCCAGTCGACGCGGGTCGGGGTCTTCGACAGGCCGGTCGAGGCGACGTCGGTTTTCTCGTAGCGGAAGCCCACGCCGGTGTGCATCGGCATCGCCAGATCCCACTCGGTGTTGAACTGCATGTACAAGGCCTTGGTCTTCTCGACGGTGGTGCGGTCGAAGCTCGGGTTGGCCAGGCTCGGGGTATAGCCGGCCTGGTCGCCGGTGACCTTGATCGCGTTGGCGCGCACGTCGGCGAAGTTGAACAGCATGAACTGGTTGTACATGCGCGGGTCGCCCGAACCGCCGACCTTGCTGAAGTACGGGGCGATCGCCGCCGGCGTCCACAGCGCCTGGTTGTAGTCCACGCCCGGATTGGACGAGGTGCCGCTCCAGGTGTCGCGCTGGACCTGCTGGAAGACCGAGCGGTTGTTGACCTTGGTGTACGACCCGCCGAAGTTCAGGTTCGACGACTCGAGCAGCTTCCAGCTGCCGCCGGCCTGCACCTGATTGATCCGCATCTCGTTCTCGCCGTCCTGGAACCACGAACCGATGACCTGGCTCGGCGCGCGATTGTAGTCGGCGCCGCCGATGATCATGATCGGCATCTCCTGCGTGAAGTCGACCGCCGACACATTGCGGCTGAAGCTGGCGGTGCCCAGGTCGTTGTTCGAGCCGAACGGGCTATCCGCGCCGGCCTTGGCGACCGAGTGGTGCGCGTCGAACGAGAAACGCAGGTCCGGCGTGGCTTTCCACTGGGTGTTGAAGCCGAAGGACTCGAGAGTCGACTTGGTGGCGAAGTCGCCGCCGTTCATGTCGATGTCCTGGTTCGGGACATTCTCCTGGTAGTACAGCGGCGAGGCGTTCGGGCCGTTGGTCCAGGTGCTGGTCTGCGCGTTGATCGGATGGTTGAACCAGATCGACAGCTCGTTGTACTTGGTGTGGATCTTGTTCTGCGCGTAGGTGTAGTCCAGCGTGGTGGTCAGTTCCTTGACCGGACGGAACTGGAAGGTCACCTGGCCGTTGGTGCGCTCGCGTTGCGAACCGCGCACGAAGTACGACATGTTCTGCGGCGTCGAGTAGATGTCGGTCGGCTTCGGCGCGTTGGTCACGCCGACGCCGCTGACCGGAATCGGGCCCGGGGTGTCCGACACGGTGTTGCCCTGGAACGGACCGAGCCAGCCGTTGGTGATCGCAGCCTGGTTCACGCCCAGGTCGCGCTTTTGATAGCTGCCGGTAACCGAGATGCCGAACACGCCGTCGTGCCAGACCTTGCTGTACAGGCCCGAGACTTCCGGCGTCAGCGATTTGCCCATCTTGACGTTGTCCGGCAAGTTGTTGTTCGACTTGTCGTACACGCCCTTGATGCCGACGCTGGCCTGGTTGCCCAGGTCGAGCGGACGGCCGGTCATCACGTTGATGGTGGCGCCGATGCCGCCCGGTGGGGTGTCGGCGCGCGCGCTCTTGTAGACCTGGATCTGCGAGATCGCTTCCGACGCCAGGTTCGAGAAGTCGAAGGCGCGGCCGGCCTGGTCGCCCAGGTTAGCGGTCGGCATCTGGCGGCCGTTCAGCAGGACCATGTTCAGGTCCGGACCGACGCCGCGCACCGTCACTTGCGAGCCTTCGCCGCGGTTACGGTCGATCGACACGCCCGAGATGCGCTGCAGCGACTCGGCCAGGTTGGTATCCGGGAACTTGCCGATGTCGTCGGCGACGATGCCGTCGACGATGCCGTCCGAGTTACGCTTGAGGTTCAGCGTCGACTGCATGGCGGCGCGGATACCGGTCACATGGACGGTGTTGGCCGCCTCGATGGTGTTGCCCGACTGGCCCGCGCTCGAATTTGGCGTGACTGCAGCCGGATCGGTCGGCGTGGCGACGCCAGCCGATGCGCCGGTTTCGGTCTGCTGGGCGAACGCCGGCGCGATGAAAGCCGCGCAGGCGCCGGCCACGGCCAGGCTGATCAGCCGATGGCGCGTGTTGAGTTGATGGGTTGTCCCCTTGGTATGGTACGGCACGTCGTCTCCTCTCTCTCTCTGAATAGTGATGCCGCGCTCTTAGGGCCGGCACCGGCGGTGGTCTTGCAAAATCTCACCTTGCCCCTTTTGTTCTTGTTATAGGGACTGCATCAGTTGAAGCGGTGCCGCACCTTCCTGGGCGTACACCGCTGCGTGCGAATCCTTATGAAATGGATTTCATCACGTATTTGCAAAGAGTAGGCACAAATTAAAGTTTGGTCAATGTATATCGGAAATATGGTGCAATACGCAACACAATTACGCGCTTTCTCACGTAAATACAGGCGATATATTGCTCCAAGGAATCTGAATCGCCAATGATTCCGTTAACATTTTCCGGACTTTTCTCGTGTAATCGATTTCATCGGCATGCCTTCTTTTTTCTTGCCTGCGCTGCACGCAACAAACCCCGCGTACACTTCGGAGCGTTCGGCACGACGCCGCCACAAGACATACAAGGAGATAGCATGCAATCACGAAGATTCGGCCGCGACGGCGTGGAAGTTCCGGAAATCGGCCTGGGCTGCTGGCAGCTCGGCGGCGGCTGGCGCGACGACTGGAACGACGACGTCGCCCAGCAGACGCTGGAAACCGCGTATGGGGCCGGCGTGCGCTTCATCGATACCGCCGATGTCTATGGCGATGGCGCCAGCGAACGCTCGATCGGCCGCTTTTTGCGCAGCCGCGTCGACGCCGGCCTGTTCGTCGCCACCAAGTTGGGCCGCGCCGGCATCTACCCCGACGGCTACACGCGCGAATCGCTGCGCGAAGCGACCCAGCGCTCGCTCGAACGCCTGGGCGTGGACAGCCTCGACCTGACGCAGCTGCATTGCGTGCCGACCGAGGTGCTGCGGCAGGGCCACGTGTTCGACTGGCTGCGCGAACTGCAGCAGGAGGGCTTGATCAAGCGCTGGGGCGCGAGCGTCGAGTCGGTCGAGGAAGGCCTGATCTGCCTGCAGCAGGACGGCCTGACCTCGCTGCAGGTGATCCTGAATATCTTCCGCCAGAAGCCGCTCGAGGAACTGCTGCCGCAGGCTGCCGCCCGCAGCGTCGGCATCATCGTGCGCCTGCCGCTGGCCAGTGGCCTGCTAGCGGGGAAGATCACGCGCGCCACCACCTTCCGCCCGGACGACCACCGCAACTTCAACCAGGACGGCGCCGCCTTCAACGTCGGCGAAACCTTCGCCGGCCTTGGCCAGGCGCGCGGCGTGGAAGCCAGCGAGCGTGTCGGCGCGCTGATCCCACCCGGCGTCACGATGGCCCAGACGGCGCTGCGCTGGATCCTCGACCAGCCGGCGGTGTCGGTGGTGATCCCGGGCGCCAGTTCGCCGCAGCAGGTCCAGGCCAACGTCAGCGCCGCCGCCCTGCCCCCGCTCGACCCGCAAACCCACGAGGCGCTCGCGCAGCTGTACCGCGAACACGTGCGCGAATACATCCGCGGACCGTACTGAGACTGCAATCACGGCGCGCGTCCGGCGTTTGCGACCTGGGCGCTCGCTACCTCGGCCTCACACGATGTAGTCCATGCACTGGCGCGCTTCGCGGATCGCGCCGATGAACGGCACCAGCGCCTTGTGGGTCGGATGGCTGGCGTAGGCCTCCAGCGCGGCCTGGTCGTCGAACTCGGAATACAGCACCACGTCATAGGTCGCTTCCAGGCCCGGCTGGGCGAGCGTCACTTCGAAGGCGCCCATGCCGGGGACGATGCCGGCGCAGGCGTCCAGCCGCCGCTTCATTTCCAGGGCGTTCGCGGCGCGGTCGGCGCCTTCGGCGTGGTCCTTCAACTTCCACATGACGATGTGCTTGAGCATGGTGTTCCGTTTCGATTCTGGTTGATCATGGATACGGCCAGCATAGCGGTTCGCGGGCGCGATGGCGAGCCCGGGTACGGGCCCGGCTGCCAGCCTGGGTCCAGGGCCGGCGGGCCGGCGTTGCTGGCATCCCTCTTGCCGGCGCCGTCGGTGCTGGTGGCGGTTTTTTGGTTTGGCTTGTTTTATTGGTCGGTTAGTTGCAAAATAGCGTCAACAGCAAAACTCATCCAAGGTGCCCCATGACCACGCCATCGATCGACCCGCATTCCATCGCCGCCTGGGACCGCAGTCCCAACGTCGCCTTCGCCGCCTTCGTGGCGTCGCCCGACTTCGTTATGACCTCCAGCCGCCAGCCCGAGGTGCCGCGCCCGGTCTCGGCCGAGTCGGCGGCGGTCTATACCTTCATGTTCGGCAAGTTCGCCGGCTGGATGGTGAGCGAGAAGCTGAAGATGACGACCGTGAACGCGGCCGACCTGCAGCGCTTCATCGCCCTCGCCAGCGACGGCAAGCGCGACTTGAACAGCAAGATCGCCTACCGCTACCTGCGCCTGCTGGAACGCTGCTTCGATTACCTGGAACGCTCGCCCAACCCGGCGCGCCAGGCGATCGCGCTGACCGACCGCGCCCAGATCGCCAAGGATGCGCCGATGACCGCGCTGACCGCCGAGGAGCTGCAGCGCTTCCTGGCCGCCCTGCCCGCCGGCCCCGGCGACAGGAACGAGGGCGCCGGCGCCTGGAAGCGCCGGCGCGACCGCGCGATGCAGGTGACGATGGCGCTGGCCGGCTTGCGCGTGGCGGAAGCGATCGGCCTGCTGGTCGGCGAGGTGGGCCGCCAACCGGACCTCGAAGGCGGCGTCGCACTGAACATCACGCCGGAAAGCAAGCACCCGACCAGCCATGAGCACACCACCACGCTGCCGCGCGAAGGCGTGGCCGAGCTGCGCGCCTGGCTGGCCGAACGCGCCGCCCTGAAGATCCCGGGCGAGCTGGCCTTCCCGGCCAACCTGGATGGCGACCCGCTGCACAAGGCCACCGTCTATCGCCAGGTGCGCGCCAGCTTCGAGCGCGCCGGCATCGCCATCGCGCGCGCGGGCGGGCGCACGCTGCGCAACACCTTCGCCAACCAGCAGCTGCGCCAGGGCACCTCGCAGGGCGAACTGACCGGCGTGCTCGGCCTGGCGCTGGAACGCTCGGCCGCGGCCTACAAATACGCGCGCACCAATCCCGAAGATGAGCCCGGCGCTGAACCGGACGACGATTCCGATGTCGAACGACACAGCACACCCGGCGGCGAACCCGGTGACGGCGACGCGGCAGGTTGATGCTTGAGGCCGATCAAGCCCGCGCCCTGGGGGCTGGTGACAGCATCGCGTAAGCTTGTCGGCGCACAGTCGGATGCGATAACAAACATACGGAGACCATGATGGCATTCACACCTGGCATGGCTGCGGGCGGCAAGTCGCTGCCGTCCAGCGGCGGACTCACGAAGGAAGAGCGCAAGGTCATCTTCGCTTCGTCCCTCGGCACCGTCTTCGAGTGGTACGACTTCTACCTCTACGGCTCGCTGGCCGCGATCATCGCCAAGCAGTTCTTTGCCGGCGACCCCACCACCAGCTTCATCTTCGCGCTGCTGGCCTTCGCCGCCGGCTTCATCGTGCGTCCGTTCGGAGCCCTCGTGTTCGGGCGCCTGGGCGACATGGTCGGGCGCAAGTACACCTTCCTGATCACCATCCTGATCATGGGCGCCTCGACCTTCATCGTCGGCCTGCTGCCGGGCTATGCCTCGTGGGGCATCGCCGCGCCGATCATCCTGGTCTCCCTGCGCATCCTGCAGGGCCTGGCCCTGGGCGGCGAGTACGGCGGCGCCGCCACCTACGTGGCCGAGCACGCGCCCGAGGGCCGGCGCGGCTTCTTCACCTCCTGGATCCAGACCACGGCCACGCTCGGCCTGTTCCTGTCGCTGCTGGTGATCACCGGGGTACGCGCGGCGATGGACACCCAGGCCTTCGACGCCTGGGGCTGGCGGATACCCTTCCTGGTCTCGGTGCTGCTGCTCGGGATCTCGGTGTGGATCCGGCTGTCGATGTCGGAGTCGCCCGCTTTTGCCCGGATGAAGGCGGAGGGCAAGACCTCGAAGGCGCCGGTGTCGGAAGCCTTCCTGACCTGGAAGAACGGCCGCATTGCCCTGCTGGCCCTGCTCGGGCTGACGATGGGCCAGGCCGTCGTGTGGTACACCGGCCAGTTCTACGCGCTGTTCTTCCTCACCCAAACGCTCAAGATCGACGCCGCGCTGGCCAACATCCTGCTCGCCATCGCCCTGGCGATCGCCACGCCGTTCTTCGTGTTCTTCGGCTCGCTGTCGGACCGGATCGGGCGCAAGCGCATCATCCTGGCCGGCTGCCTGATCGCCGCGCTGACCTACTTCCCGATCTTCAAGGGCCTGACCAACTACGGCAATCCGGCCCTGGCCAGCGCGCTGGCCAGCTCGCCGGTGGTGGTGGTCGCCGACCCGCAATCCTGCCACTTCCAGTTCAAGCTGACCGGCACCGAGAAGTTCCCGTCCTCGTGCGACATCGCCACCGCCCAGCTCACCGCGGCCTCGGTCAGCTACACGCGCCAGGACGCGCCGGCCGGCACCATCGCCAGCATCAAGGTCGGCGACCGCGTCTATCCCTCGTTCAACGCCACGATGACGGCCGCCGGACGCGACTTCGACGCCGCCAGCAAGGCGCGCGACGCCGCCCTCAAGAAAGACCTGGGCGCCGCGCTCAAGGCCGCCGGCTACCCGGCCAAGGCCGACGCCACCCAGATCAACCGGCCGATGGTGGTGCTGCTGCTGTTCGTGCTGGTGCTGTACGTGACCATGGTCTACGGCCCGATCGCGGCGATGCTGGTCGAGATGTTCCCGACCCGCATCCGCTACACCTCGATGTCCCTGCCCTACCACATCGGCAACGGCTGGTTCGGCGGCCTGCTGCCGACCTTCGCGTTCGCGATGGTGGCGGCGCGCGGCGACATCTATTTCGGGCTGTGGTACCCGATCGTGGTGGCCCTGATCACCTTCGTGATCGGCGCCCTGTTCGTCAGGGAGACCAAGGACAACAATATCTACGCGCAGGATTATTGAGCGGCGCCGCCGTCGCGCCCCGGATCCGTTGCCGGATCGGACGCCGGCACGCGCGCCCACGCGCGCATGCGCGTGGCCGACCACGCCGTCATCAGGGCGCCCAGTACCAGCACCAGGCGCGTGTCGACCAGCGTCAGCACCGCGCCGACCGCCGCCATGACGATGTTGGCCAGGCAGAAGGTCGTGGACAACAGCCCCATCACCGCGCCTTGGCCATGGTCGGAAAAGCGGTCGGCGGCCCACACCTGCACGATGGCGTTGTAGAACGCGTGCGGCAAGCCGAACGCGACGATCCCGACCAGGCCGATCCACAGCTTGCCGGTGCCGAGCGTGGCGATCGCCAGCGCCACCACGGCCGCCAGCCAGGCCGCGCGACGCAGCGGGTCGTCGCGGTTCTGGCGCCCGGCGACCAGGGACGACGCCGTCATCACGCCGCACATGCCGACGTTGGCCAGCGAGATCGCGCGCGTGCCGTAGTGGCCGACCTCGACCAGCCAGAGCGGATAGAACTCGTAGAACGCGGTGACGCCGCAGGTGTAGGCCAGCTGCACGCCGAACAGCGTGCGCAGGCCCGGGTGGCGCAGCAGGTTGAAGGCATGGCGTTCGCGCGCGACCTGCCACCAGGCTGCCCCGGCGGGCTTGACCTCGCGCTCCAGCGCCAGCGTCACCAGCAGCGCACCGAGCAGCAGGAAACCGGCGGCGACGTAGAACGGCACCGTCAAGCCCCAGCCGATGGTCAAGCCGGCCAGCAGCGGCCCGACCAGCCAGCCGAGATAAAACGAGCCGTTCAGCCACGACAGCGCCTGGTTGCGCAGCATGCCCTGCAGGCGCTCGGCCAGCATCGCGCGCACGATCGAGCCGTTCCCTTCGAGCAGGCCGGTGCAGAAGCGCGCCAGCAGGAACAGCGGATACGAGCGGATCGCCAGCGCCCAGGCCGTGAGCATGTGCCCGAGCGCGGCGCCCAGCGCGGTCGTCAGCAGCAACGGACGGCGGCCGTAGCGGTCCGACAGCGAACCGAGCGTGGCGGTGCCGATCAGCAGGCCGACCGGGTTGACCATCAGCGCGATCGCGAACAGCAGCTTGGGAGGCAGGCCGAGGAAATGGGTCAGGCTGTCGCCCGCCGCCGCGTTGGCGAACAGCGGCGGCAGGATCGGGTACGGCAACGAGGCGCCGACGGTGGACAGGATGCCGAGCAGGCAGGCGGAGGCGATCAGTAAGACATTTTTCACTGGACTGGCGTGATGACGGTGGCAGACCTGACAGCCTAGCACGCCGCCGCCATCCCGCGCCTCAGGGCCATGCTGCTGGACGGCTTTACCACCCCGCCCATGGCCGGGTGGCTGATGACGCATGCGCCGGCGGGCAGCCGCCGCCGTGCTGCCGTGCCCGGCCGTGGTGGCGGGGATGTCGATCACGCCACATAGCCTCATCATGCTGACCGCCCTGCAGCCGCTCTGGAACCTGGCGGCCGCGTGGACCCTGTGGCAGGCAGCCAGGCCCTGAGTCAGTCCCAGAGTCACGCCTTGAGTCAGGCGTTGAACCCCTTGCCCTCGCGCGCCAGCTGCACCAGCAGCGGCGCCGGCTGCCACGCCTCGCCGTGGTAGCCGCGCGCATACTTGTGCATCGCCTCCAGCGCCTTCGGCAAGCCGACGGTATCGGCGTAGAACATCGGCCCGCCGCGAAACAGCGGGAAACCATAGCCGGTCAGGTAGACCATGTCGATGTCGGAAGCCCGCAGCGCGATCCCTTCCAGCAGGATCCTGGCGCCCTCGTTGACCAGCGCATAGACCAGGCGCTCGACGATCTCCTCGTCGCCGATCCGGCGCCGCTCGATGCCGAGGTCCTTCGAATGCTGGACGATCATGTCGTTCACGCGCCGCGACGGATGCGGCGTGCGCTCGCCCGGCCGGTAGTCGTACCAGCCGGCGCCGGTCTTCTGGCCGAAGCGGCCCGCCTCGCACAGCAGGTCGGCGGTCTTCGAGTACTTCACGTCCGGCATGTCCAGGTAACGGCGCTTGCGGATCGCCCAGCCGATGTCGTTCCCGGCCAGGTCCCCCATGCGAAACGGCCCCATCGCGAAGCCGAATTCTTCGATGGCGCGGTCGACCTGTTCGGGCAGCGCGCCCTCGTCGAGCAGGAAGCCGGCCTGGCGCACGTACTGCTCGACCATGCGGTTGCCGATGAAGCCGTCGCACACGCCCGACACCACGCCGGTCTTCCTGAGCTTCTTGGACAGCGCCAGCGCGGTGGCCAGCACGTCCTTGCCGGTCTCGCGGCCGCGCACGATCTCGAGCAGCTTCATCACGTTGGCCGGGCTGAAGAAGTGCAGGCCGATCACGTCCTGCGGGCGCGCCGTGAAGCCGGCGATCTTGTCCAGGTCCAGCGTCGAGGTGTTCGAGGCCAGGATCGCGCCTGGCTTCATGATGGCGTCGAGCTCGCGGAACACGACCTCCTTGACGCCCAGGTCTTCGAACACGGCTTCGATCACGATGTCGGCCTGGGCGATGTCTTCGTACGACAGCGTGCCTTTCACCAGGCTCAGGCGCTGCTCGCATTGTTCCGCGCTCAGCTTGCCCTTCCTGACGGTGTTTTCGTAATTCTTGCGGATGGTCGCCAGGCCCTTGTCGAGCGCTTCCCGTTTCATCTCGAGGATCGTCACCGGGATGCCGGCGTTGGCGAAGTTCATCGCAATGCCGCCGCCCATGGTGCCGGCGCCGATCACGGCGGCCGACTTGATCGCGCGGATCGGGGTATCCGGCGGAACGTCGGGCACCTTGCTGGCGGCGCGCTCGGCGAAGAAGGCATGGCGCAGCGCCTTCGACTCCGGGGTCTGCGTCAGCGCGATGAAGCGCGCGCGCTCGAACGCCAGGCCATCCTCGATCGGCATGTCGACGGCCCCGGCGATGCATTCGACGCACTCGCGCGGCGCCGGGAACGGGCCGGCTTCCTTCGCCACGCGCGCACGCGCGAGCGCGAGGAAGGCCTGCGCATCCGGGTGCGCTACCTGACGGTCACGTACCTTGGGCAGCGGGCGCACGTCGGCGACCCCGTTCGCGAAGTCGACCGCGGCGGCCACCAGGTCGGCCCCGGCGGCGAACACCGCGTCGAACAGCGCCGGCAGCTTTTCCGAGGCGACCGGCGCGCCGCTGACGATCATGTCGAGCGCGGCTTCCAGGCCGAGCACGCGCGGCAAACGCTGGGTGCCGCCGGCGCCCGGCAGCAGGCCGAGCTTGACTTCCGGCAGCGCGATCTGTGCGCCCGGCACGGCGACGCGGTAATGGCAGCCCAGCGCCAGCTCCAGGCCGCCGCCCATGCACACGCTGTGGATCGCGGCCACGGTCGGCTTGGCGGCGCTCTCGGCGGTGCGGATCAGCGTGTGCAGCGTCGGCTCGGTCAGCGCTCTCGGGGAGTTGAACTCGCGGATGTCGGCGCCGCCCGAAAAGGCCTTGCCGGCACCCGTGATGACGATCGCCTTGACCGCGTCGTCGAGCCCGGCGCGTTCGATCGCCGCGACCGCCGCGGTGCGCGTCTCCAGACCGAGGCCGTTCACCGGCGGGTTGTTCAGGGTGATGACGGCCACATTGTTCAGGACCTGGTAATCGGCGCTCATGGGTCTCCTTGATCTTCTATTAGAGTGACAACACTGCGCCACACTATACCGCCAAAAAGAACGGTCGTGTTATTCCTCCAGATGGCGGGCATAGGCCTCGCGCAGCCGGTTCTTCTGCACCTTGCCGGTCCCGCCGATCGGCAGCGCATCGACGAACACGACGTCGTCCGGCATCCAGAACCTGGCGATCTTCCCTTCGAACGCGCCCAGGATGTCCTCGCGCGTGACTTCGACGCCCGGCCGGCGCACCACCAGCAGCAGCGGGCGCTCGTCCCACTTCGGATGGCGCACGCCGATGCAGGCCGCCTGCAGCACGCCGGGGTGCGACATCGCGATGTTTTCCAGGTCGATCGAGCCGATCCACTCGCCGCCGGACTTGATCACGTCCTTGCTGCGGTCGGTGATCTGCATGAAGCCGTCCGGGTCGATGGTGGCCACGTCGCCGGTCGGGAACCAGCCGTCCTGGAGCGGGTCGGTCTCGCCGCGAAAGTAGCTGGCGACGATCCACGGCCCGCGCACCAGCAGGTCGCCGGCGCTCACGCCGTCCCAGGGCAGCTCGGCGCCGTGTTGGTCGACGATCTTCATGTCGACCCCGAAGATCGCATGGCCCTGCTTTTGCAGGATCCGCCGCTGCGCTTCCTTCGGCAGGCTGCGATGCCTGGCCAGCAGGCCGCCGGTGGTCCCGAGCGGCGACATTTCGGTCATGCCCCAACCGTGCACGACCTGCACGTCGAAGCGGTCGACCAGCGTGTCCATCAGCGCCGGCGGGCAGGCCGAACCGCCGATCACCGTGCGCCGGAAGGTCGAGAAGCGCAAATCGTTCTGCAGCGCGTAGTTGACCAGGCCGAGCCAGACGGTCGGCACGCCGGCCGAAAAGGTCACGCCCTCGCCCTCGAACAGGTCGTACAGCGACTTGCCGTCCAGCGCCGCGGCTGGCAGCACCAGCTTGGCGCCGCTCAATAACGCCGAATACGGCAAGCCCCAGGCGTTGACGTGGAACATCGGCACCACCGGCAGCACAGTGTCGGCCGCGCTGACGTTGAGCACGTTCGGCATGCTCGACGCGTAGGCATGCAGTACGGTCGAACGGTGCGAGTACAGCGCCCCCTTCGGGTTGCCGGTGGTGCCCGAGGTGTAGCACAGCGAGGCGGCCGCGTTCTCGTCGAACTGCGGCCACGCATACGCGTCGCCGGCCGATGCGGAGGCGTCGAGCAGGTCTTCGTAGCACAGCAGGTCCGGGATGCTGGAGGCGGCCGGCATGTGGGCGCGTTCGGTCATCGCCACGAAATGGCGCACCGTCGGGCACAGCGCGGCGATGCTTTCCACCAGCGGCAGAAAACCCAGGTCGAAGAACAGCATCTGGTCTTGCGCGTGGTTGACGATCCAGGCGATCTGCTCGGGATGCAGGCGTGGATTAATCGTGTGCAGCACGGCGCCCGAACCGGACACGGCGTAATACAGCTCGAGGTGGCGATGGCCGTTCCAGGCCAGCGTGCCGACGCGCTCGCCCATGCTGACGCCGCAATCTTCGATTGCCTGCGCCAGGCGGCGCGCGCGCCGTTCGCATGCACGGTAAGTACTGCGGTGCAGCTCGCCCTGCAGTGCCGGCTCGGTGCGGCGCGACACGATCTCGCTGGCGCCGTAGTGACGTGCCGCAAAGCGGATGATGCTCGAGATCATAAGCGGCTCGATCATCATCTGGCCTGGAAGCGCTCTGGGTGCGGTGTCCATCATCTCCTCCGTGCTTGGTGCCCGCGCGCATCGTGGCCAACCGCCGAGCGCTCGTGGCAAGGACGAGTGTTGCGCGCGTCATAAAGCAGCGTCAATGGATTTCGATGCTGCGGCGCACCGCCACCGCAGGCATTGTCTTTCTATTCATTAACGATGCGTTAGCAGATGCAAGGCGCGTGTGCCGTGCGCAAGCGTCGCCATGCAATTTGCGCAGCTGCGGTAGAATCCCGCCATTGATTGCGCCAACCCTGAAGGAACTCCTATCCGCGCCGATGACCTGCAACTGGACAATTCGTTTGCCGAATTGCCGCCCGCGTTCTACACGCGACTGATGCCGACGCCGTTGCCAGCGCCCTATTTTGTGGCGGGCAGCGCGTCGGCGGCTGCGCTGGTCGGGCTCGACCCGGCCGAACTGTCGCATGAGGACTTCGTCACCGTATTCACCGGTAACCAGGTGCCGCCGCGCGCCAAGCCGTTGTCCGCCGTGTATTCCGGACACCAGTTCGGGCACTGGGCAGGCCAACTCGGCGATGGCCGCGCCATCCTGCTGGGCGAATTGTCGGGGCCTGGCGGCAAGCTGGAACTGCAGCTCAAGGGCGCCGGCATGACGCCTTACTCGCGCATGGGCGACGGCCGCGCGGTGCTGCGCTCGTCGATCCGCGAATTCCTGTGCTCGGAAGCGATGGCGGCCCTGGGCATCCCGACCACGCGCGCGCTGATGGTCACCGGATCGAACCAGCGCGTGGTGCGCGAAACCGTCGAGAGCGCCGCCGTGGTGACCCGCATGGCGCCCAGCTTCGTGCGTTTCGGTTCTTTTGAGCACTTCTCGTATAACAACAGGCACGAGGAATTGCGCATCCTGGCCGACTACGTGATCGATGGCTTTTATCCCGAGCTGCGCGGCGCCGCCAACCCTTACCTGGCGCTGCTCGAAGAAGTGACGCAGCGCACCGGCCGTATGATCGCGCATTGGCAGGCGGTCGGCTTCATGCATGGCGTGATGAACACTGACAATATGTCGATCCTGGGCCTGACCCTGGACTACGGCCCGTTCGGCTTCATGGAAGCCTTCGACGTCGACCACATCTGCAACCACACCGACCAGGGCGGACGCTACTCGTATTCGAACCAGGTACCGGTCGGCCACTGGAACTGCTACGCGCTGGCCAATGCCCTGATGCCGCTGATCGGCGACAAGGAAGGCGCCGAAGCCGCGCTCGACACCTATATCGACGCCTACGGCGAGCAGTTCGACCGGCTGATGCACGCCAAGCTCGGCTTGACCACGGCGCTGGAAGACGACAAGGCCCTGTTCGACGCCATGTTCCAGGCCATGCAGGCCGGCCACGTCGACTTCACCCAGTTCTTTCGCAAGCTGGCCGACCTGCGTGTCGACGTGCCCGAGGCCGAGGTCCCGGACGCGGACGCCCCGCTGCGCGACCTGTTCATCGACCGCCCGGCCTTCGACGTCTGGGCCCTGCGCTACCGCGCACGCCTGCGCGCCGAAGGCAGCGTTGATACCGAACGCCAGCTTGCAATGCGCAAAGTCAACCCGAAATATGTGTTGCGCAACTACCTGGCGCAGACTGCGATCGAACGTGCGCAGAACGGCGACTTCAGCGAGGTCTCGAAACTGCTGGACATCCTGTCGCGTCCTTTCGACGAGCAGCCCGAGCACGAGACCTACGCCGAGCTGCCGCCGGACTGGGCCGCGCAGCTCGAGGTCAGCTGCTCTTCCTGAGCCGGCCCCGCATCATCCCTATATAAACACGACGAGCACATCATGAGCGACAAAGTGACCAAGACCGACGCCGAATGGCGCGCCCAGCTGGACCCGATGGAATACCAGGTGACGCGCCACGCGGCCACCGAACGCGCCTTCACCGGCAAATTCTGGGACCACCACGAACACGGCATCTACCGCTGCGTCTGCTGCGGCACCGCGCTGTTCGAATCGGACGCCAAGTTCGAGTCCGGCTGCGGCTGGCCCAGCTACTTCAAGGCACTCGATCCGGACAACGTCATCGAGAAGCAAGACCGCACCCACGGCATGGTGCGCACCGAGATCGTCTGCGCGGTGTGCGACGCCCACCTGGGCCACGTGTTTCCGGACGGCCCGCCGCCGACCGGCCTGCGCTACTGCATCAACTCGGCCGCGCTGAGCTTCGAGCCGCTCTGATCGGATACTGCGCATGAAGAAGTTTTTGTTCGACCTGTTTCCGGTCATCCTGTTCTTCCTCGCCTACAAGGTGGCGAAGCTGCAGCCCGACGCGGCGCAGGCGCTGACCCAGCACACCCTGGGCGGCTTCGTTTCCGGCGGCATCATCACCGCCGACCAGGCGCCGATCCTGCTGGCCACCGTGGTCGGCATCGTCGGTACGGTGCTGCAGATCGGCTACCTGCTGGTGCGCGGCCGCAAGGTCGACGGCATGCTGTGGGTGTCGCTGGCGGTGATCGTCGTGATGGGCGGCCTGACAATCTATTTCCACGATGAAGAATTCATCAAGTGGAAACCGACCATCCTGTATTGGGCGTTCGCGCTGGTGCTGCTGGTCGGCCAGGTGGGCTTCCGCAACAACCTGATGCGTGCGGCGATGGAAAGCCAGATCAAGCTGCCCGATGCGGTCTGGAACCGCGTCGGCTATGCCTGGATGGCGTTCTTCGCCGCGATGGGCCTGTTGAACCTGTTCATGGCCTTCGTCGTCTTCCGCGGCAACACCGACGCCTGGGTCAGCTTCAAGCTGTTCGGCGCCACCGGCCTGCTGTTCGCCTTCGTGGTGGCGCAGACCTTCATGCTGTCCAAATACATCCAGGAGGACGCATGAGCGCCGCCGACACTAGTATGAATACGCGCGCCGACGGACGGGTCGAGCGCATCCGTGCCGCGCTGCAGGCGGCGCTGGCGCCGGTCGAACTTTCGGTCGGTGACGACTCCCACCTGCACGCCGGCCATGCCGGCGCAGCCTCGGGCGGCGGCCACTATAGCGTTCGGGTCGTTTCCGAACGGTTCGAAGGGCAGAGGCTCGTCATGCGTCATCGGCTGGTGTATGATGCCGTGCAAGGTATGATGCATACCGACATTCACGCGCTGGCGATCACCGCCCTTGCGCCTTCGGAACTGTCTTGATCGCGGGTTTCAGGGAGTCTTAAGAATTCTGTTCGACAATACGCACTGACTATAAGAATTAATCCAACCTCGTCCAAGCAACCCCCTCACAGGAATGAAAATGACTTTTAAGCCAGCACGGCTGCTGTTAGCCCTGATCGCCATCGCCGTTACGCCTGCTTTCGCGCAGAACCTTGCCGTCGTGAACGGCAAGCCGATTCCGTCCTCGCGCGCCGACGCCATCGTCAAGCAAGTCGTAGCGCAGGGCCAGGCGACCGACGGCCCGCAGCTGCGCGACGCGGTCAAGAAAGACCTGATCGCACGCGAAGTGATGATGCAGGAAGCCGTCAAGGAAGGTTACGACAAGAATCCCGAGGTGAAGCAGGCGCTGGAGAACGCCCGCCAGACCATCGTCGTCAACGCCCTGGCCCGCGACTACATCCAGAAGCACCCGGTCAGCGATGCCGAAATCAAGGCCGAGTACGACCGCTTCACCAAGCAGACCGGCGACAAGGAATACCACGTGCGCCACATCCTGGTCGAGAACGAAGCCGACGCCAAGGCGATCATCGCCAAGATCAAGGGCGGCGCCAAGTTCGAAGACCTGGCCAAGCAGTCGAAGGACACCGGCACCGCCAACAACGGCGGCGACCTGGACTGGGCGAGCCCGTCCTCGTTCCCGCCCGAGTTCGCCGCCGGCTTCACCGGCCTGCAAAAAGGCCAGGTGACCGAGAACCCGGTGCACACCCAGGTCGGCTGGCACGTGATCAAGCTGGACGACGTGCGCGCCGCCAAGCTGCCGTCGCTGGATGAAGTCAAGCCCCAGATCTCCGATGCCCTGGCGCAGCAGAAACTGGCTGCTTACCAGGAGCAAATGGTCAAGAACGCCAAGGTGCAGTAAGATGCTGTCTCCCGGCGGTTTCGACCGCCGGTTTTCGTCGCCGCGGCGACTGTTTCGTTTGGAATGAATAGGATCGATACATGATTGTGAAGCCCGCCCGCCTGTTGTTCGCCATGATCGCGATGGTAGCTCTGCCGTCGTTCGCGCAAAACGTTGCGACCGTCAATGGCAAGCCCATCCCGGCGTCCAAGGTTGACCAGGTGGTCAAGCAGGTCGTCGCGCAAGGCAAGGCCACCGACTCCCCGCAGCTGCGCGATGCGATCAAGAAGGACCTGATCAGCCGTGAAGTCCTGATCCAGCAAGCCGACAAGGAAGGCGTCGGCGCCCGTCCGGACGTCAAGAACGCCATCGACAACGCTCGCCAGAGCATCATCATCAACGCGATGCTGGCCGACTACGTCAAGAAGCACCCGGTCACCGACGCCGAGATCCAGGCCGAGTACGACAAGTACAAGTCCCAGGTCGGCGACAAGGAATACCACGCGCGCCACATCCTGGTCGCGACCGAAGACGAAGCCAAGCAGATCATCGCCAAGCTGAAAGGCGGCGCCAAGTTCGAAGACCTGGCCAAGCAGTCGAAGGACCCGGGTTCGGCAGCCAATGGCGGCGACCTGGACTGGGCAAGCCCGGCCAACTTCGTGCCTGAGTTCTCGCAAGCGATGACCTCGCTGAAAAAAGGCGAAGTCACCCAGACTCCGGTCAAGACCCAGTACGGCTACCACGTCATCAAGCTGGAAGACGTGCGTCCGGCCAAGGTCCCGGCCCTGGCCGACGTCAAGCAGCAGATCGCGGAATCGCTGCAGCAGCGCCGCGTCGCCGCCTTCCGCGACGACCTGATGAAGAAAGCCAAGATCCAATAATCCGGATCGGCCAGCAAAAGCGCTCCCGCGGGGGCGCTTTTTTTTGGCCCGGCGCTTTGCCGTTCGCGCCGCGGGCCAGTTCACCAATCATCGCCATGGAGGGCGCATGTTCCTTTTTCCTCGTACACGCAGTCGCGCAGCGGCCGCTGCCCCGGTCGTCTCCGCCATGCTGCTGGGCGTGCTGGCCTGCAGCGGCGGCGCCGTTCATGCCCAGACCGCGCCGGCCCTGTCCCTGTACGACGGCAAGCCGGTCGCCGGCGCGCACATCGTGTTCGGTGACGCCGACGTCCAGCAGACGCTCGACGCCGCCACCAGCGCGGCCGCGCGCATGGATGTCGACCCCAAGCAGCCCGGCGCCGTGATCGAAGCGCGCCGCGTGGCGCCGCCCGCGGGCGCTGCGCCAGGGTCGGGCGCCGCGCTCGGCCTGCGCTGGAAGGACAGCTGGATCGCCACGCTGCGCATCGACAGCGCGCCGCTCGACCTGCGCCCCTACCTCGCCGACGGCACGCTGTCGTTCGACCTGAAGGTCAACGAACTGGCGCAGGGCGGCCTGGCCTACCGCGTCGATTGCGGCGAAGGCTGCGAGCGCAAGGTGGTCGACGTGGTCGCCGCACGCGCGGCCCAGGGCCAGGGCTGGCGCCGCCTGAGCTATGCGCTGCGCTGCTTCTGGCGCGACGGCGACGACTACGGCGCCGTCACCCACCCGTTCGCGCTGGACGGCACCGGAGCCGGCGACGTCGAGGTGGCCAACGTGCGCATCGAGGCGCACGGCCGTTCGAACACGGCCTGCCCGGACTACCGCACCGCCTCGGTCACGCCGGCGCCGCTCGAGGAATCCTGGTCGCTGGCGTGGTGGATGCCGCGCCACGCCGCCGTGCTGGCCGAGATCGCACGGCGGCGCCAGGCCGCCGAGTCGACCGGCGTCGTTTTCATCGGCGATTCGATCACGAATAACTGGGAAAACCAGGGCAAGACGGTGTGGGCCGAACGCTACGCCGCGCTGCACCCGCTCAACCTCGGCTTTGCCGGCGACCGCACCGAGAACCTGCTGTGGCGCCTGCGCCATGGCGAAGTCGACGGCATCGACCCAAAGGCCGCGGTGCTGATGATCGGCACCAACAACGGCGGCGCGCGCCAGGATGCGCCCGAGGCCACCGTCGCGGGCGTGCGCGCCGATATCGAAGAACTGCGCCGGCGCCTGCCGCGCACGCGCATCCTGCTGCTGGCGATCTTCCCGCGCGGCGCGGGCCCGGACGACCCGGGGCGCCGGCTGAACGCGCAGGTCAACGCGCAGCTGGCGGGCCTGGCCGACGGTCGCCAGGTCGTCTTCCTGGACATCGGCGCGGCCTTCCTGGCGCCGGACGGCACGCTGTCGAAGGACATCATGCCGGACCTGCTGCATCCGAACGAGCGCGGCTACCGGATCTGGGCCGACGCGATGGCGCCGGCGCTGGACGCCCTGGTGCGCTGACAGGAGCCAGGGGAACTCATGCGCACTGCCGCCGGTACCACCCTGTCGCTGCGCCACCTGCTGATCCTGCTGGCGGCGATCGGCCTGCTGCCGCTGGCGCTGCTCGGCGTGTGGAGCATCGACGCCGCCGGCCAGCACCGGCTGCGCGAGCAGGAACGCGGTCTGCTCGACCTTGCGCGCGCGCTCGCGAGCGCGGTCGACGCCGAACTCGACGGCACTGTCGCCACCCTAAGCGGGATGGCGCGCTCCCCGGCGCTGCTGCGCGGCGACATCCCCGCCTTCTACGCGATTGCGGCCCAGCAGTCGCAGGTCCACCCGGAGTGGCTGGGCGTGATGCTGGCCGATGCCGACGGCAAGATGCTGTTTCGCACCATGGCGCCCTACGGTGCGCCGCCGGCGCCCATCGCCGATCCGGCCAGCCTGCAGCAGGCGCTGGCGCTGCGCCACCCGGTCGCGGGCCGCATCGCGCGCGGCGGCGGTGGACGGCCCGCGGTGCCGGTCCGGGTCCCGGTGACGGACAGCGCCGGCCGGCTGTACGTGTTGACGGCGGTGATCCGCCCGACCCGCATCCTGCGCGTGGTCGAACGCCAGCGCGCGCCGAGCGGCTCGGTCATCGGCGTGCTGGACGGGTCGCGCTCGATGGTGGCGCGCTCGATCGACCAGGACGGCACCGTCACCCGGGCGCCGAGCGCATCGCTGCTGGCCCTGATGCGCCAGGGCGGCCTCGAAAACACCGGGGAGACGGTCACCATGGAAGGACGGCGGGTGAGCACCGCCTACACCACCCTGTCGCGCTACGGCTGGGTGGTCGCGGTCGGGGCGGCGCCGAGCAGCGCGCCCGCCGGCCTGGCGCTGTACGGCAGCGGCCTGGGCGCGACGCTGGTCGCTTGCGTGGCGCTGGCCACCTGGCTGGCCGGGCGCATCGCACGCCGCATCGACCAGCTGGCGCAGGGCGCGGCCGCGCTCGGCGCCGGCGCACCGGTTCTGCCCGCGCCGTCGGGCATCCGTGAAATCGACGCCATGGGCCAGGCGCTCGTAGCCGCCGCCCGCCGCCGCGACCGCCACGAGCAGGAGCGTACGCGCCTGCTGGAATCGCTCGAACAGGCGCTGCGCAGCCAGGACGACGCGCTCGAGCAGGCGCGCCGCGCCGGCCGCGCCAAGGACGAGTTCCTGGCGGTACTCGGCCACGAACTGCGCAATCCGCTCAGCCCGATCGTCACCGCCCTGGACCTGATGGACATGCGCGACGAACCCTCGGCCCGGCGCGAACGCGGCATCATGCGGCGCCAGGTGACCCACCTCAAGCGCCTGGTCGACGATTTGCTGGACGTCTCGCGCATCGCCTCCGGCAAGCTCACGATCGAACCGCGTCCACTCAACCTGGCCGACACGGTGCGCCACGCCGTGGCGGCGCTGAACAGCCAGGCCGTCACGCTCGAGGCGCCGGACGCCGCCTGGGTGACGGGCGACGACAGCCGCCTGACGCAGGTGCTGGGCAACCTGCTGTCGAACGCCGCGCGCTTCGGCAGCACCCGAACGCGCGTCGTGCTCGAGGTCGTGGAGGGCGAAGCACGCCTGGCCGTGATCGACAACGGCGCCGGCATCGCACTCGAGCACCTGCCGCACATCTTCGAGCCGTTCTTCCAGGCGCCGCAAGCGCTGGCGCGCGCCACCGGCGGCCTCGGCCTGGGCCTCGCGATCGTGCGCCGCATCGTCGAACTGCACGGCGGACGCATCAGCGCCAGCAGCGCCGGCCCGGGCCAAGGAAGCCGTTTCGAGGTCGTGCTGCCGCTCGTCCAGCCCGCGCACGCGCCCGCCCCCACGGCCGCGCCGCACGACACGCGCGCACGGCGCATCCTGCTGGTCGACGACAACCGCGACGCGGCCGAGACCACGGCCAGCCTGCTCGCAAGCCTGGGCCACAGCGTGCGCATCGCCCACGATGGCGCCGCGGCGCTGGCACTCGCCGGCGACCTGGCGCCCGATGTCGCCATCCTCGACATCGGCCTGCCGGACATGGACGGCTATGCGCTGGCGGCGGCCTTGCGCGCGCGCACGCGTATGGGCGTGGGCGTGGACGCGGACGCGGCTGCGCAGGCGCGCGGGCTGCGGCTGGTCGCCCTCACCGGCTACGGCCAGAAAGAGGACGTCCAGCGCGCCCGCGCGGCCGGCTTCGACCTGCACCTCACCAAGCCGGCCAGCGTGGACGACCTCCAGCGCGCGCTGGCGAGCGCGGCATCTACAGAGCCGGCGCCGTGACCGTGCACGCCTGCGCGCAGCACGCGCCGGCACTCAGGGCTCGGTTGACGGAGGTCCGGCACTGCTGCTGCGCCCGCTGCCCGGGTGCCGGCCGAGGCTCGCCCCCGCCTCGGCGCCCAACGCCTTCAGCTGCCTTTCCAACATACGGATGCGCTCGCGCAGCGCCGGCAGCTTACGCAGCAGCGCCGCGTTGCGTTCCCAGTCGGCGTTCGGCGTGATCGGATAAAAGCCGGTGTAGCGGCCCGGCTCGCTGATCGAATTCGCCACCAGCGTGCCGGCAGTAATGTCGACGTGGTCGGCGATCTCGATATGGCCGTTGACCATGGCCGCGCCGCCGAAGGTGCAGTGGCGGCCGATGCGCGCGCTGCCGGCCACGCCGACGCAGCCGGCCATTGCCGTGTGGGCGCCGATGCGGGTGTTGTGGCCGATCTGGATCTGGTTGTCGAGCTTGACGCCATCTTCGATGACGGTGTCGTCCAGCGCGCCGCGGTCGACCGTGGTGTTGCAGCCGATGTCGACGTCGTCGCCGATCACCACCCGCCCGATCTGCGGGATCTTGACGTAGACGCCATCCTCGACAGCGAAGCCGAAGCCGTCGCCGCCGATCACCGCGCCCGAGTGGATCGTGCCGCGCTTGCCGATGATGCAGCGGGCGTGGAAGCTGACGTTGGCGAACAGGTGCGTCTCCTCGCCGATCACGGCTTCGCGACCGATGAAGCAGCCGGCGTCGATGACCGCCCGGGCTTTGACGACCGCGCCGGCTTCGACCGTCACCAGCGGGCCGATGCGCGCGGTGGGGTCGATGCGGGCGGTCTCGTGCACGACGGCGCAGACGTGGACGCCGGGCGGCGGCGCATCGGCCCTGGCGGGCACCAGCAACTGCGCAACACGCGCGAAATAGGCGTGAGGATTGGCCGTGACGATGCGCGCGCCGCGGTAGTTCGCGGCCACGGCGGCATCATCGCCCGGCGCGAGGATCAGCGCCGCCGCCCCGCTGCACCCAGCCCGGGCGCGCAGTTTTGCGTTGGCGAGAAAGCTGATGTCGGCCGGGCCGGCCCGGTCGAGCGGTGCGATGGCGGTGACTTCCAGGTCGGCCGTGCCGTGCAGTCGGCCACCGAAACGTTCTATCAAGCTAGCCAGTCGGAGTCCCATGCGCATCCCTCTCTTGCTCGTTCTTGTCGCAAGGTTGGACAGGTGCGTGGGCGGCCGGTTCGCATGCGCTTTGGCGCCTCTGTGCCGTGTTGTGACGGCTCAATGGGATGGCGTTTACCGGCCGCGGCAGGCTTGCAATCAAGCGGGCGGGGAATTAAAAAGCGCCCCGTGAGGAGCGCTTTTTCGTGACGCATCACATCAAGTGCGCATCAAACCCGCATCAGCCGACCCACTTGCGCGCATTCTGGAACATGCGTGCCCAAGGCGAGTTCTCGCCCCAGTTCTCCGGATGCCACGACATCGTCACGGTGCGCGCCACGCGTTCGGCGTGCGGCATCATCACCGTGAAGCGGCCGTCGGGCGTGGTCACCGCCGTCAGGCCGCCGGGCGAACCGTTCGGGTTGAACGGATACTGCTCGGTCGCCTGGCCGCGGTTGTCGATGTAGCGCAGCGCCCCGATGACCGACGACTGGTCGCCCGTCACGGAAAAGTCGGCGAAGCCTTCGCCGTGCGCGATCGCCAGCGGGGCGTGGGTGCCGGCCAGGTCCTTGAAGAAGATCGACGGCGAGTCGAGCACCTCGACCATGCCGAAGCGGGCTTCGAACTGCTCGGACTTGTTGCGGGTGAACTTCGGCCACGCCTCGGCGCCCGGGATGATGGATTTCAGGTTGCTCATCATCTGGCAGCCGTTGCACACGCCCAGGCTGAAGGTGTCGGGCTTGGCGAAGTACGCCGCGAACGCGTCCTTGAGCTTGTCGTTGAACAGGATGGTCTTGGCCCAGCCCTCGCCCGCGCCCAGCACGTCGCCGTAGGAGAAGCCGCCGACCGCGATCAGGCCCTTGAACTGCTCGAGCGTCACGCGCCCGGCGATCAGGTCGCTCATGTGCACGTCGATCGCCTTGAAGCCGGCCTGGTGCACCGCCCACGCGGTCTCGATGTGCGAGTTGACGCCCTGCTCGCGCAGGATCGCCACGCTCGGGCGCGCGCCGGTATTGATGAAAGGCGCGGCGATGTCGACGTCGGTGTCGTGCACCAGTTTGGGCGTGAAACCAGGATCCGATTCGTCCAGCAGGCGCTCGTATTCCTGGTCGACGCATGCCGGGTTGTCGCGCAGGCGCGCGATGCGCCAGCTGGTCTCGCTCCACAGGCGGTGCAATTCGCTGCGGCGCTGGTGGTAGATGACCTTGGTGTCGCGCGTGAATTCGATCACGCCGCGGTCGTTGACCTTGCCGATGATGTGGCTGCAGGCGCCCAGGTTGAAGCTGCGCAGCACGTTCATCACCTCGCTGCGCTCACCGTGGCGCACCTGCAGCACTGCGCCGAGTTCTTCGCTGAACAAGGCGCGCAGGGTCATCTCGTTGCGGCGCTCGGCCACTTGCGCGGCCCAGTTCTTGGCGTCGCCGTGGTCCGACGCATGCTCGCCTTCCATGGTCAGGATGTCGAGGTTGACCGAGACACCGGCGCGGCCGGCGAAGGCCATCTCGACCAGCGCCGCGTACAGGCCGCCGTCGGAACGGTCGTGGTAGGCCAGCAGCTTGTCGTCTGCGTTCAATTGCTGGATCGCGGCGAAGAAGGCCTTCAGGTCGGCCGGGTCGTCGAGGTCCGGCGTGTCGTTGCCGACCTGCTGGGTCACCTGCGCCAGGATCGAGGCGCCGAGGCGGTTCTTGCCGCGGCCCAGGTCGACCAGGATCAGCGCCGTGTCGCCCTGGTCCATGCGCAGCTGCGGGGTCAAGGTCTTGCGCACATCCGGTACCGGGGCGAAGCTCGAGACGATCAGCGACACCGGAGAAATGACAGCTTTCGATTCGCCATCGTCATTCCAGGTGGTGCGCATCGACAGCGAATCCTTGCCGACCGGGATCGACAGGCCCAGTGCCGGGCACAGTTCCATGCCGACCGCCTTGACGGTGTCGAACAGCGCGGCGTCCTGGCCCGGCTGGCCGCAGGCGGCCATCCAGTTGGCGGACAGCTTGATGTCTTCGATCGATGCAATCGGCGCGGCGGCGATGTTGGTGATCGCCTCGCCGACCGCCATGCGGCCCGAGGCGGCGGCGTCGATCACGGCGACCGGGGTACGCTCGCCCATCGCCATCGCTTCGCCGCGATAGCCCTCGAAGCTCATGGTGGTGACGGCGACGTCCGCCACTGGCACCTGCCACGGGCCGACCATCTGGTCGCGCACGGTCATGCCGCCGACGCTGCGGTCGCCGATCGTGATCAGGAAGGATTTATCGGCCACCGTCGGGTTCAGCAGCACGCGGCGCGCGACCTCTTCCAGGTCCAGGCCGGTCAAGTCGACCGGCTGGAAGTCATTGTTGACGTGCCGGACGTTGCGCGACATCTTGGGCGGCTTGCCGAGCAGGACCTCCATCGGCATGTCGACCGGCGTCGTATTCGTCTCCGGGTCGATCAGCTTGAGCTGGCGCTCTTCGGTCGCGACACCGACGGCCGCGAACGGGCAGCGCTCGCGCGCGCAGATGGCGGCGAAGGCCGGCAGGTCGTCGGGCGCGATCGCCAGGACGTAGCGCTCCTGCGACTCGTTGCTCCAGATTTCACGCGGCGACATGCCCGATTCTTCCAGCGGCACCTTGCGCAGATCGAAGGTCGCGCCGCGCTTGGCGTCGTTGGTGATTTCCGGGAAGGCGTTCGAGATGCCGCCGGCGCCGACGTCGTGGATCGAGATGATCGGGTTGGCGCCGCCCAGCTGCCAGCAGCTGTTGATGACTTCCTGGGCGCGGCGCTCCATCTCCGGGTTGCCGCGCTGGACCGAGTCGAAGTCCAGGTCGGCGGTGTTGGTGCCGGTCGCCATCGACGAGGCGGCGGCGCCGGCCATCCCGATGCGCATGCCCGGACCGCCCAGCTGGATCAGCAGGCTGCCGACCGGGATGTCGTTCTTGTGGGTGTGCGCGTCCGAGATGTTGCCGATGCCGCCGGCGATCATGATCGGCTTGTGGTAGCCGAACACGGTGCTGCCGGTATTGCCACTGAGCGCGGTGGCGCCGACGTTCTGCTCGTAGGTGCGGAAGTAGCCGCCCAGGTTGGGACGCCCGAACTCGTTGTTGAAGGCGGCGCCGCCCAGCGGCCCGTCGACCATGATCTGCAGCGGCGAGGCGATGCGCTCGGGCTTGCCGTAGGCCGGGTCTTCCCAAGCTTGCTCAGCGCCCGGGATGTTCAGGTTCGACACCGTGAAGCCGGCCAGGCCGGCCTTGGGTTTGGCGCCGCGGCCGGTCGCGCCTTCGTCGCGGATTTCGCCGCCGGCGCCGGTCGAGGCCCCCGGGAACGGCGAGATGGCGGTCGGGTGGTTGTGGGTCTCGACCTTCATCAGCGTGTGCGTGAGATCCGTCGCCGGGGCGTATTCGTTGCCCTCGCGCGGGAAGAAGCGCACGGCCTCGGCGCCTTCCATGATCGCCGAGTTGTCGCTGTAGGCCACGATCGTGCCCTTGGGCTGCAGCTGGTGCGTGTTCTTGATCATCTGAAACAGCGACTTCTCCTGCTTGACGCCGTCGATGGTCCAGTCGGCGTTGAAGATCTTGTGGCGGCAGTGTTCGCTGTTGGCCTGGGCGAACATCATCAGTTCGACGTCGGTCGGGTTGCGCTCGGACCGGGTGAAGGCGTCGAACAGGTAGTCGATCTCGTCTTCGGCCAGGGCCAGGCCCATGTCGACGTTGGCGTCCACCAGCGCCTGGCGGCCTTTGCCCAGCACGTCGATCTGCTCGAGCGGACGGCCTTCGAGTTCGGAAAACAGCGACTCGGCCTGCTCGGTGGAGCGCAACACGGTCTCGGTCATGCGGTCGTGCAGCAGCGCCGCCACGGCCTGGACTTCCTCGTTCGAGAGCTGCTTGGGCGCGCCCAGGCCGGTGCCGAACAGGCCGCTCTTGAGCACCACCGTGAAGGCCACGCCGCGCTCGACGCGGTGCACCTGGGCCATGCCGCAGTTGTGCACGATGTCGGTGGCTTTCGAGGCCCACGGCGAGATCGTGCCCAGGCGCGGGACCACGAAGAAGCTTTCGGTCACGCCCTCGTACTGCGTTTCCGGCACCGGCTCGCCGTAGGTGAGCATGCTGGTGAGACGCTGCGTGTCCTCGTTCGATAACGGGGCGCTGGCGTCGATGAAATGGACGTAGCGCGCCTGCACGGCGGCGACCGTCGGAGCGACGGTTTGCAGTTGCGTGAGGAGGCGTTGGCTACGGAATGCAGAGAGGGCGTTGGAACCCGGCAGAATCAACATGGCTTGGAAGTCGGTTGATGCAGCGTGGCTGCGGGTGGAAGATAGCCCGTTATTATACAGTGTCGGACAACCCGCCGTCCCGCCCCTGACCGAGGCGGCGGCCAGCGGTTGCCCTGCGCCGGAGGAAGCGGTATCGTAGTGCGGATCAACACGCCCGACGCGCCCATCCATGCCAGAACCCAGCCAAGCTCCCAGCGCGCCGAACGCGCCATCGATCGTCCAGCCGAACACCCAGCTCACGGTGCTCGTGATCGACCCGAATCCGGGCATCCGCGCCAACCTGCAGAACATGCTGAACGCGCTGGGCATCACGCGCATCGAATACGCGGTCAATGCCGCCACCGCCGTCAAGCAGCTGCAGCGGCGCCAGCCGGACGTCATCCTGTGCGAGTACGACCTCGGCGGCGCGCGCGGCGCGACGGGCGGCAGCGGCGAAGGCCAGGACGGCCAGCAGCTGCTGGAAGACCTGCGCCACCACAAGCTGATCCCGCCGTGGGCGATCTTCATCATGCTGACCTCCGAGGGCAGCTACGAGCGCGTGCTCGGCGCCGCCGAGCTGCAGCCGACCGACTACGTCCTGAAACCGTTCACCGCCGAGACGCTCAACGGGCGCATCGCACGCGCGCTGGCGCGCCGCGCCGCCCTGCTGCCGGCCTACACGGCGGCGGCCCAGGGCGACCTGCGCGCGGCGATCGCCGTGTGCGCGCAAGCCGCCAAGGAACAGCCGCGCTACGCGCTCGACTTCGCGCGCCTGCGCGCCGAGCTGCACACGGCGCTGCGCGAACACGCGGAGGCGGAAAGCCTGTACCGCCAGGTGGTCGCCAGCCATGCCCTGGGCTGGGCCAGGCTGGGATTGGCGCGCGCGTTGTTCGCCCAGGGCCGCGCGCCGGAAGCGGCCGAGCATCTGGAACAACTCATCGCCGACAACCCGCGCCTGATGGCCGCCTACGACCTGCTGGCGCGCTGCCACGAGGCGCGCGGCGAGACGGCCGCGGCGCAAAAGACGCTGGCCGGCGCGGTGGCGATCTCGCCCCACGTGCTGCGGCGCCTGCGCAAGCTGGGCGAAGTGGCGCTGGACAGCGGCGACATGGAGACCGCCGAGAAGTCGCTCAGGCAGGTCGTGACGCGCTCGCGCCACTCGGAATTCCGCAATCCCGAAGACCACGTCAACCTGGTGCGTGCGCTGGTCGGCAAGGGCGACCCCGTGGGCGCCGGCAACGTGATCCGCGACCTCGAACGCTCGCTGCGTGGCACACTCGAAGCGCAAGCCTGCAAGTCGCTGTCGAGCGCCCTGCTGCTGGACGCCACCGGCAACGCCGGCGCGGCGGTGGCGGAACTCAAGCAGACCGTCGGGGCGCTGCGCAGCGGCGCCGCGCTGTCGAACGTCTTGCGCGTCGGCGTGGCGCGCTCCTGCCTGGCGCACCGGCTCGACCAGGAAGCGGCCGAGGTGATGATCGGCGCGATGAGCAACGCCGACACCGGCGCCGGCCCGGATGCCGGTCCGGTCACGCCGCAGCAGGCGGTCGACGTGTTCATCCAGGCCGGCCGTCCCGAACTGGCCGACGGCATGGGCCGGCAGCTGCGCGCCCAGGCCCAGATCCTGCTCGGCGTGGCCGACGAGAAGCGCAACATGGGCGACGTGCGCGGCGCCGTGCAAACGCTGCTCGAAGCGCTGCACATGGCGCCGGGCAACCTGCAGGTGATGATCGCCACCGTCGGCGGCGTGCTCAGGCAGATCGCCGAGATGGGGTGGGATCATCCGCTGGCGGGGCTGGCGCAGGAGCAGCTGGAGAATATCCGCACGCTCGATCCTGCACATCCGCGCCTGGCGGCGCTGGATGGCGAGCTGGCGGCCTGCAAGCGCAAGTACGGCATTTCGGGCTGATCGGCACTCAGGCTTGCCATCCACAGGCAGCCAGCCGCTCGTTCGGGCTCGGACCCGAACGAAGCGACTCCCCTACTTCATGCTGCTGACGGCCGGGATCGTACCTGGCGTACCGGTCGTGGGCCGCGATCGCGCGAACATCACCGCGACCGCGCCGAGCAGCGAGGAAAAGGCCAGTCCATACAGACCGCCCTGGATCGACCCGGTGCGCTGCTCGAGGATGCCGAAGGCCGCCGGGGCCACGAACCCGCCCAGGTTGCCGAGCGAATTGATCAAGGCGATGACGCCGGCGGCGACACGCACGTCCAGGTAAGACTGCGGGATCGGCCAGAACAGCGAGGACGCGGCCTTGAAGCCGATCGCGGCGAAGCAGATCGCGACGAAACCATACACTGGATCCGATGTGGCGGCCGACGCGAACATGCCGACGCCCGCGACCGCGAACGCCGCCGCAGTCCAGCCCTGCTGATGACGGTAGCGCCTCGACAGCGCGGCAAACGCGTACATGGCCACGATCGAGATGAGCCACGGGATCGAGTTGAACAGGCCGACCTGGAACTCGCTGTAGTGACCCATCTTCTTGATGATCGTCGGTAGCCAGAAGGTGGCGCCGTAGATCGTCAACGAAATCAGGAAGTAGATCGCACAGAACAACAGGATCTGGGCGTCGCGCAGCAGGGCCCAGCCGCTGACGCCGACCGGGCGGTCGGCCTCGCGCTCCTTCTGTTCGGCCGCGATCTCGTGCGTCAGCGCCTCGCGTTCGGCGTCGCTCAGCCACTTGGCGTCGCGCGGCTCCGAATCGAGCAGGAACCACACCGCGACGCCGAGCACGACGGAGAAGAGGCCTTCGATGATGAACATCCACTGCCAGCCGTGCAGTCCCATGCCCTCGACCTGGAGCAGGCCGCCGGAGACCGGCCCGGACAGGACCGAGGCCGCGGCGGAACCACTGAGGAAGACCGCCATCGCCTTGCCGCGGTCTGCGCGCGGCAGCCAGCGCGTGAAATAAAACACCACGCCCGGAAAGAAGCCGGCTTCCGCCACGCCCAGCAGGAAGCGCAAGGCATAGAACGACATCTCGCCCTGCACGAAGGCCATGGCGGTGGCCGCCAGGCCCCAGGTCACCATGATGCGGGTCAGCCACGCTTTCGCGCCGAAGCGCTGCAACAACATGTTCGAGGGCACCTCGAAAATCGCATAGCCGATGAAAAACAGGCCGGCGCCCAGGCCGAACGCCGCCGCGCCGATGCCAAGGTCGGCTTTCAGGTGCGGCCGCACGAAACCGATGTTGACACGATCGATGTAGTTGGCGATGAACATGATGACGAACAGCGGCAGCACGCGCCAATTCACCTTGCTGATCGCCCGTGCCAGGTCAGGACCGGCGCCGTGGGCGGCCGGCGTCGTCGCAGTCTGCGCTGCGCTGGTATTGGTTGGTTTCACGAATGTCTCCTTGATTGTTCTCGACCGGCCCAGAGGCGTGGCCTGCGCCGAGCTTACTTCAATCGTGCTCGGCTAGCGGCGTCGGCACAAGCCGCGCATCTCAGCGCCCCTTGGCCTGGCGCCAGGTCGCGAACGTGTCCTTCACATCCGGGTCGGTCGGCGGGTACAGGCCGAGGATCGTGCGGCCGCCCAGCACCTGCTCGGTGACGAAGTCTTCGAACGCGGTCATCTCGACCGCCTCGTCGGCAATCTCGTCGGCGATGCCGGCCGGGATCACGATCACGCCCTCGGCATCGCCCACCACGACATCGCCCGGGAACACGGCCGCGTCGCCGCAGCCGATCGGCACGTTGATGTCGAGCGCCTGGTGCAGGGTCAGGTTGGTCGGCGACGATGGGCGGCTGTGGTAGCTCGGGATTGCCAGCGCGGCGATCTCGGGCGAATCCCGGAAGCCGCCGTCGGTGACGATGCCGGCCACCCCGCGCACCATCAGGCGCGACACCAGGATCGAGCCCGCCGAGGCGGCACGCGCGTCCTTGCGGCTGTCGATCACGAGCACGGCGCCCGGCGGACATTCCTCGACCGCCTTGCGCTGCGGATGCCCGCGGTCCTGAAACACCGTGATCGGGTTCAGATCTTCGCGCGCCGGGATGTAGCGCAACGTGTACGCTTCGCCGACCATGGTGCCGCCGGCCGGGTTAAGCGGACGCACGTCCTGGATGTACTGGTTGCGCAGGCCGCGCTTGAACAGGGCGGTGCACAGGGTCGCCACGCTGACGCCCTTGAGTTTCTGGCGGGTCGAGTCTTTCATACGTTCCATGGTGTTCTCCTTGGAGGATTCGGTTCAGAAAAGATGGCGGATGCCGATGTCGATCGCGCGGTCGCCGGTGCCGCCGTCGGCGGCGTTGCCGAGCGTGTAGCTGGCGCCGTTCTTGTTGAGCATGCGTGCGTAAACCAGGTACACGTCGGTCGTGCGCGAGAAGTTGTAGCGGTAGCCTGCGGCAAACTGATCCGCGTCGCTCCTGGCTGCGGTCTTGTCGTCCTTGTGGATCCAGGATGCCAGCAGCGTATGCGGACCGCGCGGGATCGATACGCCGACCAGGGTGTCGGTGCTGTCCCAGGTGACCGAGGTCGAGGTCGGGGCCACCGCATAGCCATAAGGATTGGTGCTGTTGCGCAGCGTCGAGCTGAGCGGACCCTTGTTGACGTTGTAGGCTAGGTAGAGCTTGGCGACCTTGAAGTCGTAAGTGCCGCCGATCAGCGTGTTGCGCGCGCTCGGCAGGGTGCTGGCGACGGTCTCGTTGCTCTTGTCGTGGAAGGCGAAGCGCAGCGCCAGCGGCCCGTTGTTGTAGGCCAGGCCCAGGCCCATCGAACGCCCGGCAGTGGCGCTGCCGGCCACTTCGCCGGCCGCGTACACGAGTTCCGCGCTGGCGCCGCCCCAGATCGGGCTGGCGTACTTGATGCTGTTGTTCAGACGCCCGCCGTCGGACACCGCGTTGATCAGGTTTTTCTCGTCGCCCGAGGTGCCGCTCACGAAGGGGTCGACGAACACCGCCGCCAGGTAGTGCGGCGCATACTGGCGGCCCAGCGTGACGGTGCCGAAGTCGCGGTTCGACAATCCGACGTAGGCCTGGCGCCCGAACAGGATGCCGCCCTGCCCCGACAAGCCGGTGTCGGCCTGGATGCCGCTTTCGAGCAGGAACAGCGCCGTGTTGCCGCCGCCGAGGTCCTCAGTGCCCTTGAAGCCCAGGCGCGAGCCGGACTCGTTGCCGCCGGTAACCTTGGTGATTGATCCGGCCTTGTTGCCCGACTCATAGGCGACGCCGCCGTCGACCACGCCGTAGATCGTCACGCCGGTTTGCGCCCGCGCCGCCTGTTGCGTCAGCGCGAGCGCAGCCAGCGCGACCGCCGTTGCGAATGTTGCCTTGTTCATACCTGTCTCCGTTATGGTTTTTGTCTGCGATGCTGCTTAGAAGATGTCCGGTTCTCCGACCGGCGCACCGAAATCGGTCTGCAGGAAATCGAAGTCGCAGCCTTCGTTCGCCTGCCGGATATGCTGCGAGAACATCCAGCCGTAGCCGCGCTCGAAGCGTGGCGGCTGCGGCGTCCACGCGGCCTTGCGGCGTGCCAGCTCGTCGTCCGATACGTCCAGGTGGATCGAGCGCGCCTCGATGTCGACCGAGATCATGTCGCCGGTATGGATCAGCGCGAACGGTCCGCCCAGGTAGGCTTCGGGCGCGACGTGCAGGATGCATGCGCCGTAGCTGGTGCCGCTCATGCGCGCGTCGGACATGCGCAGCATGTCGCGCACGCCCTGCTTGACCAGCTTCTTGGGGATGGGCAGCATCCCCCATTCGGGCATGCCTGGGCCTCCCATCGGACCGGCGTTGCGCAGGATGAGGACGTGGTCGGCGGTGACGTCGAGGTCGTCGCGCTCGACCGCTTCCTTCATGCTCGGATAGTCGTCGAACACCAGCGCCGGACCGGTATGCTTGTAGAAGCGCTTCTCGCAGGCGCTCGGCTTCATCACGCATCCGTCCGGGGCGATGTTCCCGCGTAAAACGGCCAGTGCGCCTTCCTGATACAGCGCGTTCTCCGGCGTGCGGATCACGTCGTCGTTGTAGACCTCGGCGCCCTCGATGTTCTCGGCGAGCGTCTTGCCGTTCGCGGTCAGGCAGTCCAGGTGCAGCTTGTCGCGGATCCGTCCCATCAGGGCCGGCAGGCCGCCGGCGTAGAAGAAGTCCTCCATCAAGTACTTCTCGCCGCTCGGGCGGATGTTGGCGATCACCGGCACGGTACGGCTGATGCGGTCGAAGTCCTGCAGGCCGATCGCATGACCGGCACGGCGCGCCATCGCGATCAGGTGGATCACCGCGTTGGTCGAGCAGCCCATCGCCATGGCCACCGTGATCGCGTTCTCGAACGCGGCGTGGGTCTGGATGCGCTTCGGGGTCAGGTCTTCCCAGACCATGTCGACGATGCGCCGGCCGGCGTTGGCGCACATGCGGATGTGGTTGGCATCGGCGGCCGGGATCGACGACGCCCCCGGCAGCGTCATGCCGATCGACTCCGCGATCGCCATCATCGTGCTGGCCGTTCCCATCGTCATGCAGGTACCGGCGCTGCGCGCGATGCCGTATTCGATGCCGGTCCATTGCTCGTCGGTGATGTTGCCGGCGCGGCGCTCGTCCCAGAATTTCCAGGCGTCCGAGCCGGAACCCAATACCTGGCCCTTGTAGTTACCGCGCAACATGGGACCGGCCGGTACGTAGATCGCCGGCACGGCGGCGCTGGTCGCGCCCAGCAGCAGGCCGGGCGTGGTCTTGTCGCAGCCGCCCATCAGCACCGCGCCGTCGATCGGGTGCATGCGGATCAACTCTTCCGCCTCGATGGCCAGCAGGTTACGGTACATCATCGTGGTCGGCTTGACGGCGCTCTCCGACAGCGAAATCGCCGGCAACTCGACAGGGAAGCCGCCAGCTTGCAGGATCCCGCGCTTGACGTCATCGACGCGCTGCTTGAAGTGCTGGTGGCAAGGATTGATGTCGGACCAGGTGTTGATGATGCCGATGACGGGCTTTCCCATGAACTCATCTGGTGAATAGCCCATCTGCATGATACGGGAGCGGTGGCCGGAAGAACGCAGGTCATCGGGAGCGAACCAGCGCGCGCTGCGCAGCGTTTCGGGCGTTTTTTTAGTGATCATCGTGCCTCGGTAATCCAGTTAAGCGGAGTAGTTAAAGCATTAAAGCACTAATATATTAGTGTGTCAAAAACTTTGTATCGGACCAAATCGGCTATGATGCCGGTACATTCTTATAATGATTTTCGAACTTTCCGCCATGAATGCACTTCTTCAATCGCCGGAATTCACGCTCGACCGTTCGCGCCATGCGGCGCCCCAGGTGTTCGAGCGGCTGCGCGACATGATCATCGACATGTCCCTGACGCCCGGGACGGTTCTGTCGCGCACGGAACTCGCGGCGCGCTTCGGACTCAGTCAGACGCCGATCCGCGACGCGCTGCAGCGCCTGGGCGAGGAAGGCCTGGTCGACATCTTTCCGCAGCATGCGACCGTCGTGCGGCCGATCGAGGTCGCGCTGGCGCGCGAAGCCCATTTTCTACGCAGCGCAATCGAACTGGAGGTCGTGCACACGCTGGCCGAGCGACAGGACGCCACCCTGATCGCGAGACTGAAGTCCAACCTCGCACGCCAGCGCGCCCTTGCCGAAGAAGACGACGTGCATGAATTCAGCCAGGCCGACCAGGCCTTTCACCAGATGATGTACGTGGCAGCAGGCGTGCCGAACCTGTGGCATATCGTGCGCAGCCAGAGCGGCCACATCGACCGCCTGCGACGTCTCGATCTGCCCTCGCCGGGCAAGCGCGAACGTGTGCTCGCGGACCATGCCGAATTGGTGGGCGCCATCGAACAGCGTGACGCGGCGCTGGCGCAGACGGTGCTGCGCCGCCATCTTTCGGGCACGCTATCGAATATCGAGGAGATTCGGGAACGCCATCCGAGCTACGTCAGGTGAACTGCGACAGGTCGGTATCGCGCCGTCGTGAGGCTGCCGCCATCGCCGGCAGCGCAGATCAAACGCCGTAGCCACCGCCGCCGGGCGTCTCGACCACGAACACATCCCCCGGCCCCATCTCGGTCTTGCCGATGTGTCCCAGCTGCTTGACGCGCCCATCCGCCCGCTCGACCAGGTTGCGTCCTTTCTCCCCGGGCGCGCCGCCGGCCATCCCGAACGGCGCATGGATCCGGTTGTTGGACAGGATCGCCGCCGTCATCGGCTCCAGGAACCGGATGCGGCGCGTGCCGCCATTGCCCCCATGCCAGCGCCCCGCCCCGCCCGAACCTTCACGAATCGCATAACTGTCGAGGCGCACCGGGAAGCGGAATTCCAGGATCTCCGGATCGGTCAGGCGCGAGTTGGTCATGTTGGTTTGCACCACCGAGGTGCCGTCGAAGCCGTCGCCGGCGCCCGAGCCGCCCGAAATGGTCTCGTAGTACTGGTAGCGCGCATTCCCGAAGGTGAAGTTGTTCATCGTGCCCTGCGAGGCCGCCATCACGCCGAGCGCGCCGTACAGCGCGTTGGTGATGCAGGTCGAGGTCTCGACGTTGCCCGACACAACCGACGCCGGATAATGCGGGTTGAGCATCGAGCCCGGCGGGATGATGACCTTCAGCGGTTTCAGGCAGCCGCCGTTGAGCGGGATCTGGTCCTCGACCAGCGTGCGGAACACGTACAGCACCGCCGCCATGCAGACGCTCGAGGGCGCGTTGAAGTTGTTCGGCAGCTGGGCCGAGGTGCCGGTAAAGTCGACTTCGGCGCTGCGCGCGGCCTGGTCGACGCGGATCGCCACCTGGATGCGCGCGCCGTTGTCCAGGTCGACCGTGAAGGCGCCGTCCTTCAAGACTTTGACCACGCGCCGCACCGCTTCCTCGGCGTTGTCCTGGACGTGGCCCATGTAGGCGCGCACCGTCGGCAAGCCGTAGTAGGCGACCATCTTGCGCAATTCGTCGACGCCCTTCTGGTTGGCCGCGACCTGGGCGCGCAGATCGGCCATGTTCTGGTCGGGATTGCGCGCCGGATAGGGCGCGGCGCCGAGCATGGCGCGCGTTTCAGGCTCGCGCAGCACGCCATCAAGACCGTCGACCAGCTTGAAATTGTTGATCAGGACGCCCTCCTGCTCGATGTGCGTCGAGTCCGGCGGCATCGAACCGGGCGTGGTGCCGCCGATGTCGGCGTGGTGCCCGCGCGAGCCGACGTAAAAGAGGATCTCCTGGCCGGCCTCGTCGAACACCGGCGAGATGACGGTGACGTCCGGCAGGTGGGTGCCGCCATTGTACGGGTCGTTCAGCACGTAGACGTCGCCGGCCTTCATCCGGCCGGCATTCTGGCGCATCACCGTCTTGATGCTCTCGCCCATCGAACCGAGGTGCACCGGCATGTGCGGCGCGTTGGCGACCAGGTTGCCGTCCGCATCGAAGATCGCGCACGAGAAGTCCAGGCGCTCCTTGATGTTGACGGAATACGCCGTGTTCTGCAGGCGCAGGCCCATCTGCTCGGCGATCGACATGAACAGGTTGTTGAAGATCTCGAGCATCACCGGATCGACCGTGGTGCCGATCGCGTGGCGCTCGGGCAGCGCTTCGACGCGGCGCAGCACCAGGTGGTCGTAGGCCGTCACCTCGGCCTGCCAGCCCTGCTCCACCACGGTGGTCGCATTCGCCTCGGCGACGATGGCCGGGCCGCGGATCACGTCACCGGGCCGGATGTCGGCGCGCTGGTAGACGGCGGTGTCGCGCCACTGGCCGTCGCCGAACATCGGCACGGCCTCGCGCGCGCGCGCAGGCGTGCGCGCGGCCGGCGCGTCGATCGCCACCGGCTGCTCGGGCGGCGCGTCCGAGCGCCCCAGCGCCTCGACCGACAGCGCTTCGACGACCAGCGCCTTGCCCGGCATGAGGAAGGAAAAGCGGCGGCGGTAAGCCGTCTCGAACGCGGCCTGCATCGCACCGACAGCGTCGAAGCCGACCACGATCGCCGAATCGGTGCCTTCGTAACGCAGGTGCACGCGCCGGATCACGTCGATCCGCTCTCCAAGCACGCCCTGCGCCAGCAAGGCCGCGCGCGCCGAGGCGGCCAGCGCATCGAGCTGCGCTCCCAACGCGTCGGGCTCGAGATCGAGCAGGCGCCGTTCGATCGCGCGCTCGCGCATCGCGCTCTGGTCGGCCAGGCCCATGCCGTAGGCCGACAGCACGCCGGCCAGCGAGTGGATGAAGACGGTCTTCATGCCGAGCGCGTCGGCCACCAGGCAGGCGTGCTGGCCACCGGCGCCGCCGAAGCTGGTCAACGCGTACTCCGTGACGTCGTGGCCGCGCTGCACCGAGATCTGCTTGATCGCGTTGGCCATGTTACCGACGGCGATGCGGATGAAGCCTTCGGCCACGGCCTCCGGCGCTGGCTTCTCCCCGGTCGCCGCGCCGATCCGCACCGCCATCGCCTCGAAACCGGCGCGCACGGCGTCGACGTCGAGCGGCTGGTCGGCATTCGGCCCGAACAGGCGCGGGAAATTCTCGGGCCGGATCTTGCCGAGCATGACGTTGCAGTCGGTAACCGTCAGCGGCCCGCCGCGCCGGTAGCTGGCCGGGCCCGGATTGGCGCTGGCGCTGTCCGGACCGACGCGGTAGCGGCTGCCGTCGAAGTGCAGGATCGAGCCGCCGCCAGCGGCCACCGTGTGGATGCTCATCATCGGCGCGCGCATGCGCACCCCGGCGACCTGGGTCTCGAACACGCGTTCGAATTCGCCCGCATAGTGCGACACGTCGGTCGAGGTGCCGCCCATGTCGAAGCCGATCACCTTGGAAAAGCCGGCCAGTTCGCTGGCGCGCACCATGCCGACGATGCCGCCGGCCGGGCCGGACAGGATGCTGTCCTTGCCCTGGAAGGCGCGCGCATCGGTCAGGCCCCCGCTCGATTGCATGAACTGCAGGTTCACGCCGGGCAGCTCGCTCGCGACCTGGTCGACGTAGCGGCGCAGGATCGGCGACAGATAGGCGTCGACGACCGTGGTGTCGCCGCGCGCGACCAGCTTCATCATCGGACTGACCGCGTGCGAGGTGGAGATTTGCGTGAAGCCGATCTCGCGCGCGATGCGCGCCACCGCTTCCTCGTGCGCGCTGTAGCGGTAGCCGTGCATGAAGACGATGGCGAGCGAGCGCAGGCCGGCGTCGAACGCCGCCTGCAGCGCGCGCCGCGCCTGGCCCTCGTCGAGGGGCTGGACCACGTCGCCGTGGGCGCCCATGCGTTCGTCGATCTCGGCCACGCGCGCGTACAGCAGCTCGGGCAGCACGATGTGGCGGTCGAACAGGCGCGGCCGGTTCTGGTAGGCGATGCGCAACGCGTCGCGAAAGCCGCGCGTGATGACCAGCAGCGTCGGCTCGCCCTTGCGCTCGAGCAGGGCGTTGGTGGCCACCGTGGTGCCCATCTTTACCGCGCTGATCGACCGGGCGGCGCCGGACGGCAAGGCCTCGCCGGCCTTCAGGCCGAGCAGGTGGCGGATGCCGGCCACGGCCGCGTCGCGGTACTGCTCGGGATTCTCCGACAGCAGTTTATGCGTCGTCAGGGTGCCGTCGGGGCGGCGCGCCACGATGTCGGTGAAAGTGCCGCCGCGGTCGATCCAGAACTGCCAGTCCATGCGTACTCCATGCTGTCGAAACGAGGCCACATTGTAGTGCAGGCGCGTCGTGCAGGCGCAATCGCCCGTGCGGTGCGACAATGACATCCCGACCACGATGGAGTCTGCATGGACCAGCCGCGTAGTGACCAGTCGAGCGCGGGCGCGCTGTACAGCGTCGCCGAGATCCGCGCGATCGAAACCGAATCCCAGGCCAGGCTGGCGCCGGGCACGCTGATGCGGCGCGCCGGCGAGGCCGCCTCGAGCATGGCGCTCGAGCTGCTGGCCGGCGCCAAGGGGCCGGTGCTGGTGCTGGCCGGCCCCGGCAACAACGGCGGCGACGCGCTCGAATGCGCCGCCAACCTCGCCGACGCCGGGGTCGAGCTCGACCTGGTGCTGCTGGTCCCGGACGCGCCGGCGCCCTCGCCCGAGGCGGCGCAGGCCATGGCGCGCGCACGCGCCGCCACGGTCCGCTGGGTCCACCAGATCGACGCTGGACGCGGCTACCGGCTCGCGCTCGACGGCCTGTTCGGCATCGGCCTCGCGCGCGCGCTGGCGGGACGCGCGCGCGCACTGGTGCAACAGCTCGACACGCTCGCCTGTCCGGTGCTGGCGCTCGACGTGCCCAGCGGCCTGGACGCGGATACCGGCGCTATCGTTGGCCACGACGGCGTCGCCGTGCGCGCCACCCACACCCTCACCTTCCTGGGCGACAAACCCGGCCTGCACACCGCCGACGGCTGCGACCACGCCGGCCGGGTACGGGTCGAGCGGCTCGGCGTCGACCCGGCGCAGACGGCCCCGCCCCGGGCCGGCATGAACGCACCGGCGCTGTTCAGGACGCAGCTGCGGCCGCGCCGCCAGAACTCGCACAAGGGCAGCTACGGCGACGTGGCCGTGCTGGGCGGCGCCCACGGCATGGCCGGCGCGCTGCTGCTGGCCGCGCGCGCCGCGCTGTACGCGGGCGCCGGCAAGGTGTTCGCCGCCGCCATCGATCCGGGGCTCGGGGTGGATCCAACCCATCCGGAGATCATGTTCCGCGACGCGGCCGGCTTCGCTTTTGAAGACCGCACCGCCGCCGCCGGCCCCGGCATGGGCGACTCGGCGGTCGCCACGCGCGTGCTGGCCAAGGCGCTGGAGGCAAGCAAGGCCCTGGTGCTGGACGCCGACGCGCTCAACCTGATCGCCGCCAGTCCGGACCTGCAGGCACGCGTGGCGGCCCGGCACGAGCCGGCGATCCTGACCCCGCATCCGCTCGAGGCGGCGCGCCTGCTCGGGGTGACCGCGGCGGTCATCCAGGCCGACCGGCTGGAAAACGCGCGCGAGCTGGCGATGCGCCTGAACGCGGTGGTGGTGCTCAAAGGCGCCGGCAGCGTGATCGCGCGGCCCGACGGCGCGGTGGCGATCAACCCGACCGGCAACCCGGGCCTGGCCACCGGCGGCACCGGCGACGTGCTGGCAGGGTTATGCGCGGCCTTGCTGGCCCAGCATTGGCCGGCGTGGGAAGCGGCGCTGGGCGCGGTGTGGCTGCATGGGGCGGCGGCGGACCGGCTGGTGGCGGATGGCGTGGGGCCGATCGGGATCACGGCCGGCGAGCTGCCGGCGGCGATCCGCGCGGCGCTCAATGCACTGGTGGTCGACCACCAGGCGCGCTAGGCGGCCGGTTCGGGCCACCAACTCAGGCGACCAACTTTCCGGCGGCGATCGTCAGCGTCCGTCCGCAGCGCGCCGCCATCGACGGGTCGTGCGTGACCAGCACCAGCGTCGAGCCGCGCTCGCGGTTCAGTTCGAACATCAGCTGCACCACCGCTTCGCCGGTGGCGGCGTCCAGGCTGCCGGTCGGCTCGTCCGCGAACAGCAGCGGCGGCTCGGTGACGAAAGCGCGCGCCAGCGCCACGCGCTGCTGCTCGCCGCCGGACAGGTATTTCGGGTAGTGGCGTAAGCGGCTCGACAGGCCGACCCGGCCCAGCATCGCCTCGGCTTTTGCGCGCGCGTTGCCGTCGCCGCGCAATTCCAGCGGCAACATCACGTTTTCCACCGCATTCAGGTGCGCCAGCAACTGGAAAGATTGGAACACGAACCCCAACTTGGCCTTGCGGAAGGCGGCGCGGCCGTCCTCGTCGAGGGCGAAGATGTCGGTCCCGTCGAGCAGCACCTTGCCGGTCGAGGGCGTGTCCAGGCCGGCCAGCAGGCCCAGCAGCGTCGACTTGCCCGACCCCGATGCGCCGACCAGGGCGAGCGTTTCGGCCGGTTGCACGGTAAAATCCACTTCGTGCAGGATGGTGAGTTCGCCGCTGGCGTCGGCGACGCGCTTGGACAGGCCGATCACCTCGATCGCCGGATGCGCGCCGTTGCGGCCGTCGCGGCCGGTATCGCCGCCTGCCGTCACGCTCGCTGCCACGCTCGCAGCCGGATTTGGCACCTCGTTTTTTGAAGCCTCGGGAATATCACGCATGCTTGCTCATATGAAGAAATGGATCGTCGGCCTGGGCGCGGCCTTCGCGCTGGCCGCCGCCGGGAACGCGTATTCTGCACCAAAAACCATTCTGGTGGTCGGCGACAGCCTGTCGGCCGAGTACGGGCTGGTGCGCGGCACCGGCTGGGTCGCGCTGCTGGACCAGCGCCTGCGCGCCGAAAAGATCGACGCCACCATCGTCAACGCCAGCATCAGCGGCGACACCACCAGCGGCGGCCGCTCGCGCCTGCCGGCCCTGCTGGCCCAGCACCATCCGAACGTGGTGGTGCTGGAACTGGGCGCCAACGACGGCCTGCGCGGCCTGCCGGTGAAATCGGCCGAGGACAACCTGCGCGCGATGGTCGACATGGCCGAACAGGCGCACGCCAAGGTGCTGCTGGTCGGCATGCGCATGCCGCCCAACTACGGCCGCGCCTACACCGACCGCTTCGCCGGCATGTACACGGACCTGTCGACGCAGGAAAAGGTGCCGCTGGTGCCGTTCATGCTGGACGGCGTGGCGCTGGTGCCGGCCAATTTCCAGGCCGATCGCCTGCATCCGCTGGCGACCGCCCATCCGACCATCCTCAACAATATCTGGCCCCAACTGGCGCCGCTCCTCAAACGATAACAGCGCGCCCATCCAACGCGATACAACAACGACAATGAAATACCCCGCCGTCCTGAGCTTTGCCGACATCCTGCCCCAACTCGACGCCTTCGATACCATCATCGACGCGCGCAGCGAGTCCGAGTTCGCGCTCGACCGCATCCCCGGCGCCATCAACTGCCCGGTGCTGAACGACGAGGAGCGCATCCTGGTCGGCACCACCTACAAGCAGGTCGGCGCATTCGAGGCGAAAAAGATCGGCGCGCCGCTGGTCGCGCGCAATATCGCGCACGCGATCGACACGCTGTTCGCCGACAAACCGAAAGACTGGAAGCCGCTGGTCTACTGCTGGCGCGGCGGCAACCGCAGCGGCTCGATGGCGTACATCCTGGCCAAGGTCGGCTGGCCGGTGGTGCAGCTCGACGGCGGCTACAAAGCCTTCCGCAACTACGTCAACGGCGCGCTGGACACCCCGCCGGAACTCGACTTCCGGGTGATCTGCGGCACCACCGGCAGCGGCAAGAGCCGCCTGCTCGAGACGCTGGAGTCGATCGGCGCCCAGGTGCTCGACCTGGAACGCCTGGCCGCCCACCGCGGCTCGGTGCTGGGCCAGCTCCCGGGCGAACCGCAGCCGAGCCAGAAGCGCTTCGAGACCGAGATCTGGGACAAGCTGCGCCGTTTCGATGCGGCGCGTCCGGTGTTCGTCGAGTCCGAGAGCAAGAAGGTGGGCAATTTGCGCGTGCCCGAGGCCGTCATGGAACGCATGCGCGCCGCGCCCTGCATCGCGCTGCAGCTCGATCGTCCCAAGCGGGTCGACCTGCTGATGGAGGATTACCAGCACTTCGCGCGCGACCCGGACGCCCTGCTGGTCCAGCTCGAGCACCTGGTGCAACTGCACGGGCGCGCCAGGATCGACGCCTGGCGCGAGCTGGCGCACGGCGGCGGCATGCCGGAACTGGTCGACCAGCTGCTGGTGCAGCACTACGACCCGGCCTACCTGCGCTCGATCGACCGCAACTTCGTCCAGTATCCTCAGGCGCAAGCGCTGGTCCTGCCCGGCATCGGCCAGGACGATTTCCTGGCCGCCGCGCGTACGCTGCACGCGGCCTGATCCACGCGCCCCGGGTGCAGGCCTGCACGCGCCCGGCCGTGCGCGCGTGCGCGTGGCCGCGCTATCCTGCGCCGGCAAGACACCCGGAGCTGCGTCATGGCATGCTTCACCGGCATCGCCGACCCACCGAATAGCCGCTGGAGCACGGCAGCATCGCCTGATGGCGGCGCTGCGCTAGCGAGCGCCCGCCCTGTCCGCCCTTCCCTATACTCGCTGAAGTAAATTGACGAAATTACTTCTAAACCGAATCAATAGGGAGGTAAATACAATGGAAACTCCGGATTCCCTGCCCCAGCAGGACTCGAATCAACAAATTGGACGCCGCGCTTTCCTGATGAGCGCAGCCGCCGGCGCGGCCGCAGCCGCCGGCGCAACCGGCAACGCTGCCGGCGCCGTGCCGATGGCGCCGCCGGGCGACATCAAGGTGCAAAAGAAAGGCCGCCTGCAAGGCAAGTCGGTGGTGATCACCGGCGCCGCGCGCGGTATCGGGCGCGCGCTGGCGGTGGCCTTTGCCGCCGAGGGTGCCGACGTGATGGGCATCGACATCGCCGGCCCGGTCAGCGCGATTTCCGAGGCGACGCCGTCCTCGCGCGCCGACCTCGACGAGACAGCGCGCCTGGTGCAGGGCTACGGCCGCAAGTTCGTGCCGGTGGTGGCCGACGTGCGCGACGTCGCCGCGCTGCGCAAGGCTGCCGACCGCGCGAATCACGAATTCGGCAAGATCGACATCGTGATCGCCAACGCCGCCATCCAGACCATGAAGCCGCTGATCGAGATGGACGACCACGAGTGGCGCGACGTCATCGACGTCAACCTGAACGGCTATGCCAACACGGTGCGCGCCTTCGCGCCGTCGATGGTGGCGCGCAAGAACGGCCGCATCCTGATGATCGCGTCGCGCCAGGGCCGCCAGGGCTGGAAGAACGGCTCGAGCTACTCGGCCTCGAAATGGGGCATCATCGGGCTGATGAAGTCGGTGTCGCTCGAACTGGCCGACAAGGGCATCACCGTCAACTGCATCGAACCGGGCCTGGTGGACACCCTGCTGACGCGCAACCCGACCCGCCTGAAGGGCGCGATCGCCGAGATCCAGCACTCGGAACCGCCGGCGCAGCCGCCGTCGATCGACGAGGTCGCGGCCGGCCTGGCCAAGCAGAGCCCGATGCACCTGCCCTGGCTGGACGCGGCCGACATCGCGCCGGTGGCGGTGTTCCTGGCCTCGGACGAGGCGGCCCGCATCTCCGGTTCGACCTATGACGTCACGGCGGGCGACAGCGCGCACTATACGGCTTAAGGCCCCGGCCCCATGAAAAAAGCCCGGTCCGCTCGCGCGGCCGGGCTTTTCGACATTGGCGGGACGGGCCCGGTCAGTCGTCGTTCTTGGTGGCGCCGAGATCGGCGGCCTTGACGTTGACCTTGGCCTTGGCCTTGTGCTTCAGGGCTTCGACGTAGCCATACATCTCGGCGCTGCCGACGGCCCGGCCGATTTCCTGCGCCTCCTGCTGGCGGCGCGTCACGTCCGGCTGGGCCGGCTGGGTGACCTGGGTAATACGGTACACGCCGTAGCCCACGTTCGGGATGTCGACGCCCACCACGGCCGGCAGCTTGCTGACGTCGGCCTTGAGCACCGCGAGCGCGGCGGCCGGGTTGATCGGCGGCTGCTGGGTGCGCGAGAGGGTCTTGGCCTCGCCGAAACCGGCGGCGTCGCCGCCCTTGGCCGCCGCGAGCTTGGCTTCGCCGGCCTGGCGCGCCAGACGTGCCGCTTCCTCCTGGGTCACGCGCTGGCGGATGCTACCTGCGACTTCGGCCAGCGAGCGCTTGGAAGCCGGCTTGAACTCGACCACGCGGCCAGCCACCAGGGTGCTCGGCGCGACTTCGATCGCCTGGGTGTTGCGCTTGTTGGTCAGGGCGTCGTTCGAGAAGATCGCCTTGAGGAACTTCTCGTTGTTGACCGGCGAAGCGCCCAGTGCCGGGTTCGGCGTGGCGGTCAGGCCGTCGGCGGTCTGGATGCTCAGGTCGAGCTTGTCCGCGGCCGGCTTCAGGCTGTCGGACTGGTCTTCGATGGTGTTGGCGAAGCTGTCGGCCAGTTCGGTGTACTTGGCCGACATCTTCTGCTTTTTCAGCTCGGCGACGATCTGCGGCTTGGCTTGTTCCAGCGTCTGCTGCGCGGCCGGCACGACCTTGGTGACCTTGACGATGTGGTAGCCGAACTCCGACTTGACCAGGTTGCCGATCTCACCTTCCTTCAGGCTATAGATCGCGTCTTCGACCGGCTTGGCGAACACACCCTTTCCGATGTTGCCGAGGTCGCCGCCCAGTTCGGCCGAACCCGGGTCTTGCGACTGCGCCTTGGCGATCCTGGCGAAATCGTTCGGGTTCTTCTTCACCTCGGCGAGGATCGCTTCGGCCTTGGCCTTGGCCGCGGCATCGGCCGCCGCCGGCGCGTCCTTGGCGACCGTGATCAGGATGTGGCTGGCGTTGCGCGTCTCCGGGGTCGAGAAGCGCGCCTTGCCCTTGTTGTAGGCATCGAGGATCTCGGCGTCGGACACCGTCACCGCCTTCTCGACGGCGGCCTGGTCGAACACCAGGTATTCAGCCTTGACCGTGGCCGGCACCTGGAACTGCTCCGGATGCTTGTCGTAGTAGGCCTTGACCATATCGTCGGTGACCTTGACCTGGGCCGCGTAGTTCGCGGCCGGGAACAGCAGTTCCTGAACCTGGCGCTGCTGGTCGTTCAGGTCCGACAGACGCGCGGCGACGCTGCGCGGGGCGAACGCGGTCGCCTGGACGCCGGCGGCAAGCTGCTGCACCGCCATGTCGTGGCGCATGCGCGCGTCGAACATCTCCGGGGTCATGCCCTGGGCGGCCAGCGCGGCCTTGTACTGGTCCATGTCGAAGCTGCCGTCGGGTTTGCGGAAGGCCTGGATGTCCAGGATGGCCTTTTGCAGCGCGGCGTCGCTGACGGTCAGGTGCTCGCGGGTCACCTCGGCGTTGACGGCGCGCTCGGCCACCAGGTTGTCGAGAATGGCCTGCTTGGCTTCCGGCGAATCGAACAGCTTCTGGTCGAAGCGGGCGCCCATCTGCTGGCGCGCCTGGTCGATCTCGCGGCGCTGCGCGTTGTCCCATTCCTGGCGGGTGATCTCGCGCCCGTCCACGGTGGCCACGCCACTGTCGCTGCCACGGTCGTTGTAACGGCTCACGCCCACCAGCACGAAAGACGGCAGGATCAGCAGCAACAGCAGGAACTGCATCAGGCGCTGGTGATTACGGATAAATTCAAACATGGTCAGCCAATCAAGGTTGAAGATGCGTTTCAAAAAAACCGCAAAAAAAAAGGCGAACCGTGGGTTCGCCCTTTCTCGACAGTCTGGCGGAGCGGACGGGGCTCGAACCCGCGACCCCCGGCGTGACAGGCCGGTATTCTAACCAACTGAACTACCGCTCCAAAATCTTTGCATTTCTTAGCCACTTTACTGCTTAGCGCCGAAGAATCGGGAGACTCGCCGACCTGCGGCCGGCCGCGGATTCGCTTGCAAGCGAATCCCTTCGAGCCCCGACCGCGACGTCCGCAGGGACGTCGCTACGGCGACTAAATTCGTGGCGGAGCGGACGGGACTCGAACCCGCGACCCCCGGCGTGACAGGCCGGTATTCTAACCAACTGAACTACCGCTCCACGAAATACTGGGTACTGCGTCATCCGGACCGGCCGGGAACCCACAACGGTCCAGGATGCTTCCTGCTGCGTGTCAGCGCAGCGGAGGCATTAGTTTACTGCATCTTTCAGGGCTTTGCCAGCCTTAAATTTCGGGACCTTGGCGGCCTTGATCGTGATGGCTTCCTTGGTACGCGGATCGCGGCCGGTGCGCGCGGCGCGCTCGCCCACGGTGAAGGTGCCGAAACCCACCAGGGTCACGCTGTCGTTGTTCTTCAGGGTCTGGGTCACGGCGTCGATCATCGCATCGAGGGCGCGCGCCGCAGAGGCTTTGGTCAGGTCCGCGGACTTCGCGATTTCTTCGATCAGTTCAGTTTTGTTCACTCTCTTCCCTCGTTCACGTTCTGGACACGGCTTGTTTTTTTACGTCAGAAATTGACCGCTGGCAAACCGTAAGGGCGTATTAGACATTTCGGAAATGCCTTGTGTCAAGCCGGGTATGCCTCGGAGCCGCATCCGCACCGCATAGACCGCGTTCAGTTGCTTGCAAGCCACTCGATCACGCGCCGGTGCGCGCGCCCTGGCTGATCCCGCGCATGAACAACGCCGGCGGCAACAGCGGCAAGATCAGCGGGCGCCCGGCCTGCAGGCCAGCGCCCGCGTCCCGGCCCGCGCCAGCGCCAGCGCCGCGCCGGCCAGCGCAACCGCGCGCGGCCCGAAATGCGCGACCGGTGCGCCGGGCGACGGATAGCTGACCATCATCGCCAGCCCGAGCGGCGCCGGCAGCCACACCATCGCGGCCGGCGATTGTCCGCACGCCTCGATCAGAAACAGCGGGATCAGCATCTGTCCCGCAAACGACACGCCGTTGGTGAGGAACTGTGCGGCCGCGGCCACGTTGAACACGCGGTTGCGAACTGGCCGAGGTCGATCAAGGCATGCTTGCCCTTGCGCCTCTGCACGCGCCAGAACAGCGCCAGCAGGCCGCCGCCCACGCCCTGCAGGATGCGGAACCCGATCAGCGAGGGCGCCGACCAGGCCAGCGCGCACAGCGCCGGGCTGGCGGTGAACAGCGCGAAGCACTATAGATAGACGGCGCGCGCCCCGGCGCGATCGACCAGGCAGCCGCTCGCGGGCAGCACCAGGGTCGGGGCCGGCAGATAGGCGCTGGTGACCACTGGATCGTCGACAGCGTCGTGTGCAGTTCCTGCGCCAGGTTCGACAGCGAGACGTTGACGATGGTCGCGTCCAGCTGCGCCAGCAGCGGGCCGACGATCACCACCGCGACGATCTTGCAGACCCCGGCGCCGAGCTTGTCCGCGGCCGGGTTTGTCTCGGGTTCGAGTCTGGCGAGGCGCATGTTCCGGGTCCTGGGCATAAAAAAAGGCGCCGCATGGGCGCCTTGCATAGGGCGCCGCGTGGGCGCCCGTCGGATGACGACGATCAGTGCTTGACCACGCCGCCCGGACCTTCGGCCGTGGCGGCCGGGGCGGCCGGCGCGACCGGCACCGCCGGCACGTCGACGATCGGCTCCGGCTGGCGTTCCAGGGCAACTTCGAGCACCTTCTCGATCCAGCGCACCGGCACGATCTCGAGCTTGTTCTTGACGTTGTCCGGAATGTCGGCCAGGTCCTTCACGTTCTGCTCGGGGATCAGCACGGTCTTGATGCCGCCGCGCTGCGCCGCCAGCAGTTTTTCCTTCAGGCCGCCGATCGGCAGGACTTCGCCGCGCAGCGTGATCTCGCCGGTCATGGCGACGTCGGCGCGGACCGGGATGCCGGTGAACACCGACACCAGCGCGGTGGTCATCGCGATACCGGCGGACGGACCGTCCTTCGGCGTCGCGCCTTCCGGCACGTGGATGTGGATGTCGGTCTTCTCGAACACCTCGCTCTTGATGCCCAGGCGCGGTGCACGCGAACGGACCACGGTGCGCGCGGCTTCGATCGATTCCTTCATGACGTCGCCCAGCGTACCGGTACGGATCACCGCGCCCTTGCCAGGCACTCCCACGGCTTCGATGGTCAGCAGGTCGCCTCCCACCTCGGTCCAGGCCAGGCCGACCACCTGGCCGATCTGGTTTTCCTTGCCCGCCGCACCGAAATCGTAGCGGCGCACGCCGAGGAACTTGTCGAGGTTCTTGGCGCCGACGACGACGCGCTTGCCGTCCTTCTTGAGCAGCAGCATCTTGACCACCTTGCGGCAGATCTTCGACACTTCGCGCTCGAGCGAACGCACGCCCGCTTCACGGGTGTAGTAACGGATGATGTCGCGGATCGCGGCCTCTTCGACCTTGATCTCCTCGTCCTTCAAGCCATTGGCCTTGATCTGCTTCGGCAGCAGGTAGCGCTGCGCGATCGAGGTCTTCTCGTCCTCGGTGTAACCCGACAGGCGGATCACTTCCATCCGGTCCAGCAGTGCCGGCGGGATGTTGAACGAGTTCGAGGTCGCCACGAACATCACGTCCGACAGGTCGAAGTCGACTTCGACGTAGTGGTCGGAGAACGTGTGGTTCTGCGCCGGGTCGAGCACTTCGAGCAGGGCCGAGGATGGATCGCCGCGGAAGTCCGCGCCCATCTTGTCGATCTCGTCGAGCAGGAACAGCGGGTTGCGCACGCCGACTTTCGACAGCGATTGCAGCACCTTGCCCGGCATCGAGCCGATGTAGGTACGGCGGTGGCCGCGGATCTCGGCCTCGTCGCGCACGCCGCCCAGCGCCATGCGCACGTACTTGCGGCCGGTCGCACGGGCGATCGACTCGCCCAGCGAGGTCTTGCCGACACCCGGAGGACCGACGAAGCACAGGATCGGGGCTTTCAGCTTGTCGACGCGCTGCTGCACCGCGAGGTACTCGAGGATGCGTTCCTTGATCTTGTCCAGGCCGTAATGGTCGGACTCGAGCACTTCCTGGGCTTTCTCGAGGTCGATCGTGACCTTCGATTTCTTACGCCACGGCAGGCCGACCAGGGTGTCGATGTAGTTGCGCACGACGGTGGCTTCGGCCGACATCGGCGACATCATCTTGAGCTTCTTGATCTCGCCCTGCGCCTTTTCCATCGCCTCTTTCGGCATCTTGGCAGCGATCACTTTCTTCTCGAGCTCTTCGATGTCGGCGCCATCTTCGCCTTCACCCAGCTCTTTCTGGATCGCCTTGACCTGTTCGTTCAGGTAGTACTCGCGCTGCGATTTTTCCATCTGGCGCTTGACGCGGCCGCGGATGCGCTTCTCGACTTGCAGGATGTCGAGCTCGCCTTCCAGCTGGCCGAGCAGGTGCTCGAGGCGCTTGGCGACGTTGAAGATCTCGAGGATCACCTGCTTTTGTTCGAGTTTCAGCGGCAGGTGGGCCGCGACGGTGTCGGCCAGGCGGCCCGCGTCGTCGATGCCGGCCAGCGAAGCCAGGATCTCGGGCGGGATTTTCTTGTTCAGTTTGACATACTGGTCGAACTGCTGGACGATGGCGCGGCGCATGGCCTCGACTTCGGAATCGTCGCCGACTTCCGAATTGATCGGCGTCAGGTCGGAGATGAAGTGGCTGGCGCCATCGGTGATGTGATTGATACGGGCGCGCTGCGCGCCTTCGACCAGCACCTTCACGGTGCCGTCGGGCAGCTTCAGCATTTGCAGAATATTGGCCACGCAGCCGATGTCGTAGATGTCTGCGGCCGAGGGTTCGTCTTTGGCAGCTGCCTTTTGAGCAGCGAGCATGATGCTCTTACCCTGTTCCATCGCGGCTTCGAGCGCCTTGATGGATTTGGGACGGCCGACGAAAAGCGGTATCACCATATGCGGAAACACCACCACATCGCGCAGCGGCAGCAGCGGCAGTGTCGTTTGCTCGGTCAATTTAGAAGTTGTCATGGCATACCTTATAGAAAGCGTGTTTTCGATGTGGGAGCACACCCCCAAAACACAAGACCGGCCCTATAAATATTTCTCCAGATAAAAGTTCTATAACTAGGCCTGGAGTATAGCCGTTTCAACAAAAACACGTTTTTCGAATAAAAAAGCCACGTCGAGACCGCGGTCACGAGTGGCTTTTCGTGGGAAACCGCCTTTTGTCGAGATTTATTGTACCGTCTCAACGGGGCGATTCAATACCTTTGTTGTGTTTGCGTCGGGAAATTTTTTAATTTTCTCCGGCGGCTTTTGGGCTTTCGCTGTAAATCAGCAAAGGCTTTGCGCCGTTCGTGATCGTGTTTTCATCGATCACGACTTTCACGACGTTTTGCTGGCTCGGCAATTCGTACATCACGTCCAGCAGCGCGTGTTCCAGGATCGAACGCAGGCCGCGTGCACCGGTCTTGCGTGCCAGCGCTTTCTTGGCGATCGCATGCAGGCCGGCCGGACGGATTTCGAGTTCAGCGCCTTCCATGTCGAGCAGCTTCGAATACTGCTTGATCAGGGCGTTTTTCGGCTCGACCAGGATCTGGATCAGCGCATCCTCGGTCAGTTCGGCCAGGGTCGCGACGACCGGCAGGCGGCCGACCAGCTCGGGAATCAGGCCGAACTTGATCAGGTCTTCCGGTTCCGCTTCCATCAGCACGTCGCTGACCGACCGCTGGGTCTGGCTCTTGACGCTGGCGCCGAAACCGATGCCCGATTTTTCCGAGCGGCTCTGGATCACCTTGTCGAGGCCGTCGAACGCGCCGCCGCAAATGAACAGGATGTTGGTCGTGTCGATCTGGACGAAATCCTGGTTCGGGTGCTTGCGACCGCCTTGCGGCGGTACCGAAGCCATGGTGCCCTCGATCAGTTTCAGCAGCGCCTGCTGCACGCCCTCGCCCGAGACGTCGCGCGTGATCGACGGGTTGTCGGACTTGCGCGAGATCTTGTCGATTTCGTCGATGTAGACGATGCCGCGCTGCGCCTTCTCGACTTCGTAATTGCAGCTCTGCAGCAGCTTCTGGATGATGTTCTCGACGTCCTCGCCCACGTAGCCGGCTTCGGTCAGCGTGGTGGCGTCGGCGATCACGAACGGCACGTTGAGCATGCGCGCCAGCGTCTGGGCCAGCAGGGTCTTGCCGGAACCGGTCGGGCCGACGAGCAGGATATTGCTCTTGGACAGCTCGATATCGTCCTTCTTGCCCAGGTGCTTGAGGCGCTTGTAATGGTTGTACACCGCCACCGACAGGATGCGCTTGGCCGTCTGCTGGCCGATCACGTACTGGTCGAGCAGTTCGGCGATCTCGTGTGGCGTCGGCAGGTCGGACTTGGCACCCGCCACCGATTCCACGTTCGAGGTCTCATCGCGGATGATGTCGTTGCACAAGTCGATGCACTCGTCGCAGATGAAGACCGAAGGTCCGGCGATCAGCTTCTTGACCTCGTGCTGGCTCTTGCCGCAGAACGAGCAGTACAGGAGTTTTTCGCCGCTGGAAGATTTTTTGTCAGACATGGGGCAGGTTTCTGTTGAATTGCTTCGAATATAACGCTAATACGGGGGCGCAACAAGAGCGCACGTCTCCATGCTACCGCAAATGAAAAATAAACGCCCGAAGCGCTGTCGCGTCCGGGCGTATTTGAGCAACAGCTAAGGATGGCTCAAAAAAGCGTGTCAGGCGCGGTTCGTCAGCACCTTGTCGATCAGCCCGTATTCCACGGCTTCGTCCGACGACATGAAGCGGTCGCGGTCCGTGTCCTTGTGGATCTGTTCGATCGTCTGGCCGGTATTGTCGGCCATGATGCGCGCCAGGCGCTCGCGCAGGTACAGGATTTCCTTGGCCTGGATCTCGATGTCCGACGCCATGCCCTGCGAACCGCCGGACGGCTGGTGGATCATCACGCGCGAGTTCGGCAGCGAGAAGCGCTTGCCCTTGGCGCCGGCGGCCAGCAGGAAGGCGCCCATCGACGCAGCCAGGCCGGTGCACAGGGTCGAGACGTCCGGCTTGATGAAGTTCATCGTATCGAAGATCGCCAGGCCGGCCGAGACCGAACCGCCCGGGGAGTTGATGTACAGCGAGATGTCCTTGTCCGGATTCTCGCTCTCCAGGAACAGCAGCTGGGCCACGATGAGGTTGGCCATCTGGTCGTTGACAGGGCCGACCAGGAAAATGACTCGCTCCTTCAGCAGGCGCGAGTAGATGTCATAGGCGCGCTCGCCGCGGCCGCTCTGCTCGATCACCATCGGCACGAGGCCGAGGGCTTGGGTATCCAATGCCGGATTATGATTCATACCTGCCAATGTCCTTTCAGAAAAGTTAAGGGAGCCCCCGACGGCCCGCGATCCGGTCGCTGGCCGCACGCGGCTCCTGAACTGCCTACCGCTGTTATTGTACAGCGGCAGGCGCGGGATCCTGCGTACGGTCGCAAACGGTGCGCGGCGGCGTCAAAGGGCTCCCGGCAAGGAAGCCTGAGACCGTTTCAGTCTCAAGCCTGGGCGGCGCTGCCCATCAGCTCGTCGAAGCCGATGTCCTTGGTCGTCACCTTTGCCTTGCCCAGCACATAGTTAACGACGTTTTCTTCCAATACAAGAGCTTCGATCTCGCCCAGGCGGCGGCGGTCGCTGTAGTAGTACTTCAGCACTTCCTTCGGATCTTCGTAGCTTTGTGCGAAGTCTTCGATCTGGGCCTTGACCTGGTCCTGGCTGGCTTGCAGGCTGTTTTCCTGGACCAGCTGCGACAGGATCAGGCCCAGGCGCACGCGGCGCTCGGCCTTGGTGGCGAACAGGTCGGCCGGGAACGGCAGGCTCTTGACGTCCATGCCGCGCTGGGCCATGTCCTGGCGGGTCTGCTCGGCCAGGCGCTCCGAATCCTGGGCGACCATGACTTGCGGCACGTCCATTTCGGTGTGCTTGACCAGGGCGTCCATCACGGTTTCCTTGTTGCGCGCCTTGATGCGGGCGTTGACTTCGCGCTCCAGGTTGACCTTGATGTCTTCGCGCATCTTCTCGACGCTGCCGTCTTCGATGCCCAGCGAGCGGGCGAATTCCTCGTCGACTGCCGGCATGTGCGCCCACTCCAGCTTCTTCAGGGTGATGGTAAACTCGGCGGTCTTGCCGGCCACGTCCTTGCCGTGGTAATCCTCAGGGAAGGCCAGCGGGAAGGTCTTGCTCTCGCCGACTTTCAGGCCGATGGTGGCGGCTTCGAATTCCGGCAGCATGCGGCCTTCGCCCAGCACGAAGGCGTAGTCTTCCGCCTTGCCGCCATCGAACTCGACGCCGTCGATGGTGCCGGTGAAGTCCACGGTCACGCGGTCGCCATCAGCGGCCACGGCTTCGCCGCCGTCGCCGTGCTCGCCCGATTCACCCTTGGTGTGGTAGTGCACGCGCTGCTTGCGCAGGATGTCGATGGTCTTGTCGATTTCGGCGTCCGACACGTCGGCCTTGACGGTCTCGACTTCGACGCTCGCCAGGTCCGGCAGCGACACTTCCGGATAGACTTCGAAAGTCGCGTCGAAGGCCAGCATGCCTTCCGGCGCGTCCTGTTTCGGCTCGATTTTCGGCATGCCGGCGACGCGCAGCTGGGCTTCGTCGGCAGCCTGGCCGAAGGCCTGGCCGACTTTGTCGTTCAGCACGTCGGACTCGATCTGGAAGCCGTACTGGGCAGCGACCATCTTGAGCGGCACCTTGCCCGGACGGAAGCCCGGAGCGCGCGCGGTCTTGGCCTGCTTCTTGAGGCGCTTTTCAACTTCCGTACGAACGTCGCTCAGCGGAAAAGTAATCGTCAAGCGACGCTCGAGTTTACCCAGGTTTTCGACTGCAGTTGCCATTGTAAAAATCGTCCAAAAAAATAATTATTCGTGGTGCGAGGAGGGGGACTCGAACCCCCACACCATTGCTGGCGTCAGGACCTAAACCTGGTGCGTCTACCAATTTCGCCATCCTCGCTCAGGATTGCTTCTTGCCACAAAAACAAAGGGCGCCCGACTGAATACCGGCCGCCCTGCACGCCTCACGGGTATCCCGATAACCGCACGCGCGTCGCATTGAATGCCGCCAATGACGGTGTTCGACACCCTTTTTGCTTAGGGGCTACAACTTCAACCCGATATTTTACTGGATTTTCTGACACGATTGGCCAGTTTTTTAATACCGTGCGCGACTGGCAATTTTTCGCCGAAGAATCAGCGTGCCACACCGACGCGCTTGCCGGTTCGCCAATCTGTCCGGATCGACAACCCAGCAATTATAATGGCCGCTCAATCCAGATTCCTGCTCATGGCCGTCGACCATTACGAAAACTTCCCCGTCGCCTCGATCCTGCTGCCGCGCCGCCTGGTGCCGGCGGTCGAGGCCATCTACGCTTTCGCGCGCAGCGCCGACGACATCGCCGACGAGGGCGACGCCCTGCCCCACGAGCGCCTGGCCGCGCTGCAGGGGTATGAGGAGGCGCTTGACATGATCGACGCCGGCGCGCCGCCGGCCGCCCAGATGTGGACGCGCCTGGCCGCGGCCATCGAACAATACCGCCTGCCGTTGCAGCCGCTGCGCGACCTGCTCAGCGCGTTCAAGCAGGACGTGGTCACCAAACGCTATGCCGACTATGCATTGCTGCTCGACTATTGCCGACGCTCGGCCAATCCGGTCGGGCGCCTGATGCTGGCGCTGTACGGCGAAGTCGACGCCCTGAGCCTGCGCCAGTCCGATGCGGTCTGCAGCGCCCTACAGCTGATCAACTTCTGGCAGGACGTGGCGATCGACATCGACAAGGGCCGGATCTACCTGCCGCTCGAGGATCTGGCGCGTTTCAACGTGGGCGAGGACGACATCCGCCAGGCGCGCACCGGGCCGGCCTGGGAGGCGCTGATGCGCTTCGAGGTCGAGCGGGCGCGCGCGCTGATGCTCGAGGGTGCGCCGCTGGCCACGCGCCTGCCGGGCCGCATCGGCTGGGAGCTGCGCCTGGTCGTGCAGGGCGGCCTGCGCATCCTGGAAGCCATCGAAGCGGCGCGCTACGACGTGTTCCGCCACCGCCCGCAGCTCGGCAAAGTCGACTGGGTGATGCTGCTGTGGCGCGCGGCCCGGATGTAAACGCGGCTGCGACCACCCGATCCGCCATCGCCCATCTGCCATCGGCTAATATAGCGGGCCAACACCAACACTACGATATGTCCCCCGACGAATACTGCCAACAAAAGACCGTCCAAAGCGGCTCCAGCTTCTATTACAGCTTCCTGTTCCTGCCGCCCGAGCGGCGCCGCGCGATCACGGCGCTGTATGCCTTTTGCCGGGAAGTCGACGACATCGTCGACGAAACCACCGACCCCTCGGTGGCGCGCATCAAGCTGGCCTGGTGGCGCGGCGAGATCGCCCAGCTGTACGCCGGCGCGCCGACCCATCCGGTCAGCCAGGCCCTGAAACCCCACCTGCAAGCCTTCGATCTGAAGCAGGAACACTTGCTTGCCATCGTCGACGGCATGGAGATGGACCTGGACCAGTCGCGCTACCTGGACTGGCCGGGCCTGCGCAAGTACTGCTGGCACGTGGCCGGCGTGGTCGGCATCCTGTCGGCCAGCATCTTCGGCGTGACCGATCCCCGGACCTTGGAGTATGCCGAAAAGCTCGGCCTGGCGTTCCAGATGACCAACATCATCCGCGACGTCGGCGAGGATGCGCGCAAGGGCCGCATCTACCTTCCCGTCAACGAACTGCAGCAGTTCGGCGTGACCGCGGCCGACATCATGAGCTTCCGCCACACCGACAAGTTCGTCGCGCTGATGAAGTTCCAGGCCGAACGCGCCCAGGGCTTCTACGACGAAGCCCTGGCGCTGCTGCCGAAGCAGGACCGGCGCGCGCAGCGCCCGGGGCTGATGATGGCGGCGATCTACCGCACGCTGCTCGACGAGATCGAGCGCGACGGCTTTCATGTACTGAACCAGAAGATTTCCCTGACGCCGCTGCGCAAGCTGTGGCTGGCGTGGAAGACCTATGTCCGCAACTAAGACCGGCACCGCCCGGCGCAGCGTCGCCGTGATCGGCGGCGGCTGGGCCGGCTGCGCGGCGGCGCTCGAGCTGAGCGCGCGCGGCTGCGAGGTCACGCTGCACGAGGCGGCGCGCGCGCTGGGCGGACGCGCACGCGCGGTGCAGGCGCGCGGACGCGTGCTGGACAATGGCCAGCACATCCTGCTCGGCGCCTACCGCGACAGCCTGGGGCTGATGCGGCGCGTCGGCCTCGACCCGAATCAGACGATGCTGCGCCTGCCGCTGCAGATGCGCTATCCGCCCGCCGCCGGTCACGACGCCCCTGCCCTGCTGGATTTCGCCGCGCCGCGCCTGCCGGCGCCGCTGCACGTGCTGGTGGCGCTGCTGCGCGCGCAGGGGCTGGAGCGCGCCGACAAGCTGGCGCTGGCGCGTTTCACCACCAGCGCGCGCTGGATGGACTGGCATCTGAAAAACGACTGCAGCGTCATCGAACTGCTGGAGCGCTTCGACCAGACCCCGCGCCTGTACCGGCTGCTGTGGCGCCCGCTGTGCATCGCGGCGCTCAACACCGACCCGGCGCAGGCATCGGCGCGCGTGTTCCTGGCGGTGCTGCGCGACAGCCTGGGCGCGAAACGCGCGGCGTCGGACATGCTGCTGCCGCGCGTGCTGCTCGACGAACTGTTCCCGCAGGCGGCGCGGCGCCACCTGGAGGCGGCCGGCGCGCGCGTGCTGCTGGGCAGCCGGGTCGAGTCGATCGCACCGCTGGAAGACGGAGGCTGGAGCGTGCGCGCCGGCGGAGTCGACGCACGGTACGACGCCGTGGTGCTGGCCACCGCGCCCTGGCAGAGCGCGTCGCTGCTGCGCCCGCTGGCCGGCACGGCAAGCCTGGTCGGCCGCCTGGAGGCCCTCGCCTACGAGCCGATCTGCACGGTCTACCTGCAATATGCGCCCGGAACGCGGCTGCCGCTGCCCTTCTGCGCCCTGCTCGACGATCCGGACGCCGGCGCCTGGGGCCAGTTCGCCTTCGACCGCGGCCAGCTCGACGCCAGCCAGGACGGCTTGCTGGCGGTGGTGGTCAGCAGCGCCGGCCGCGCCATCGCGCTCGAGCAGGCGCTGCTCGCCGAGGCGGTGGCGCGCCAGCTGGCCGAGGCCTTCGGGAACGCGGCGCTCGGCTTGCCGGCGTGGACCCAGGTGATCGCCGAAAAGCGCGCCACCTTCGCCTGCACGCCGGACCTGGACCGCCCCGGCGTCGACAGCGGCCCGCGTGGCCTGCTGCTGGCCGGCGACTATACCGCCAGCGACTATCCGGCCACGCTGGAGTCGGCGGTGCGCAGCGGCCTGGCGGCGGCGCTGGCAGCCGCGCCGGCAAAGGGCGGCCAATGAGCGATGACGCCGCGTGCCCCTCGTCGGCGCGGGCAACCGCCTGCCCCGCGAAAAACGCAGTTTGTCGCACGGCAGTGGCCGCGTCCGGGCGCCTTGCTTACAGTGGCAGCATCGAAACCCCTGTGAACGGATAGGCAATGAACCTGACTCTTGGCGTGCGCACCCTGCTGCTCCTGGCCGTCGTGACCGCGGCCACCGTGGTCCTGGTGCATCCGGCGCTGGCCGGTGGCCACCCGGCCCTCGAGACGCTGCTGGTGCTGGCGGGCAGCTGAGCCGGCGCCGCGAATGCCGATGAAGGATCGATGAACGCCACGATGGGAAAACTCGACTACCTGAATGCCCTCAAGCGCTCCATGCTGGGCCTGCCGCCCGAGATGCAGGCGCGCACCCTGGCCGCTTACGAGCAGCGCTTCGTCGATGGCGAAGCGGCCGGGCGCGACGAGCTCGACGTCGGGCGCGAACTCGACGACCCGAACCAGGTCGCGCTCGCGCTGCGCACCAGCGCGCATCTGCAGTCGCTCGGCGCCGGCGCGGCGGCAGGAGCAGCTGGAGCGGCTGGAGCGGCAGGAGCTGCGGCAGCCGCGCCGGCAGCGCCTGCAGCGCCGAACGCATCGTTCGCGGTCAAGGGCGGAACCGGGATGCGCAACCCGGCGCGCATGCTGCGCATGCTGGTGTCGGGCGCGGGCCTGGCCGTGTTCAACCTGTTCATGCTGGTGCCGGCGCTGGTGGTGTCGGCGCTGCTGGCCGCGGTGTACGTGTGCGCACTGACGTTCTACCTGGCCGGCATCGCCACCACCGCCAGCGGCCTGGCCGGCACCAACGAGCTGGTGCTCGACTGGCCGACCCGTTTCGCCGACATCAGCGCCGACGACGGCCGCCCGCGCCAGCTGCGCATCGACATCGGCGAGCGCGGCATCAACGTGCATCCCGAACGCGCGCCGGCCCTGGCCGACGACCGCGCCGACGACCGCGCCGGCGACAACAGCGCAGGTAACGACGACGAGGCCGGCGACGACGACACCGGCAGCGCGCGTGCGCGCGAACGCCGCGCCCGCTCGCGCGTGCTGCGCGGCGCCGAGGCGATGGCCGACAGCACCGTGCGCATCAGCACCGGCATGGACGCCGGCTCGCGCAGCGCCCAGACCGCGTTCGGCTTCGCGATGGTGCTGGGCGGGATCGGATTGTGCCTGCTGGCCCTGACCGTCACGCGCTACACCTGGATCGGCTTCAAGCGCTACCTGCACATGAACTGGTCGCTCTTGCGCGGCCACGGAGGCTGACATGCGTGCCCTGCTCAAGACCGGCTTCACGCTGCTGCTGCTCGCCTTCCTGCTGATCGGGATCTCGTACAGCATGCTGCGCGCCCAGGTCGCCAGCGGCGCGCTTGCTGCAGGCAACCGCCTGGCGGCCAGCGAAAGCCGCCCGCTCGACCGCAGCCCCGGCACGGTCGAACTCAGCGGTCCATTCAACCTGGTGCTGCGCCAGGGCCCGGCGCCGGCGCTGGAAGTGCGCGGCGAGCAGCGCGTGCTGGCCAACGTCGACACCACGATCGACGGCGACACGCTGCGCATCGCCCCGCGCGGCATCCTGCTGCGCCACCGCCAGCCGATCGAGGTGCGCGTCACGCTGCCGGCACTGAGCACGCTGCGCATCAACGGCAGCGGCGAGCACACGGTCAGCGGCTTTTCCGGCGAGCGCCTGGCGCTGTCGATGGACGGCACCGGCAGCATGCGCTTCAACGGCCGCTACCGCATCGTCCACGTCGGCGTGCACGGCAGCGGCGACCTCGAACTCACCGGCGGCAACTGCGAAGCGATGAACGCCGAACTGACCGGTTCGGGCAGCCTGACCCTGGTCGGCGCCGCCCAATCGCTGAACGCCGGGGTGCAAGGCTCGGGCCAGCTCGACGCGCGCCACCTGCGCGCCGAGGTCGCGACGCTGACCCACCAGGGCTCCGGCAGCAGCAGCATCTACGCGCGCCGCCAGGCCGAGGTGACGCTCACCGGCAGCGGCGACATCGCCGTGTACGGCAATCCCGACCGCAGGACCGTCACACGCAGCGGCAGCGGCAGCGTCACCTTCCACGACTGAAGCACGGCGTGGCGTGGCATGCCGCGCCTCAGCTTTGGCGCAGCCCCAGCCAGCGGCGCGCCGACGGCAGGCCGCGCAGCAGCGTGCACTCGATCAGCAGCACCAGCAGCAGCGAAGCGCCGAACAGCGGCAGCAGCAGCGCCAGCAGGAGCACCGCCGCGATCAGCGAAGCCGGCGGCCGCGCCCGCCCCGTGGTCCGCTTCGACTGCGGCGGCGCGCCCAGCGAACGCGCCGGGCGGCGGCGCCACCACATCACCACGCCGCTCACCGTGATCAGGACGATCCCGATCGCATTGAGCAGCAGGATCGCCTGGTTGGCGCGTCCGAACAGCTGGCCCTCGTGCGCCGCCACCGAGACGTTGACGACGCGGTCGACGATGTTCTGGTCGGCGAAGCCCTGCACCGCGGTGACGGCGGCGCTGGCCGGCGCCACGCTGTAGGTGATGCGCTGCGGCCGGTTCTGGGCGTGCGACGAGATCGACCAGTCGCGCACGCCCGCGGCCGGGGCCGCGATCCACACCGGGCGCGCCAGCTGCAGGCGCGCGGCGAGCGGGACCAGGCGGTCGAGCGGGCGCAGATCCTGCCTCTGGTCTGGGTGCGCCATGTCGTGGCCGCCGGACCGCGGGGTCATGGCCGCCATCTCGGCGGCGCTCATGCCGGGCATGCTGGCCATCGCATCCTCGGCCGGCTCGCCCGACGCGGTGGCGGTCGAACGCTGCGGACCGGGCGCCTCGCCGCCGATGGTCCAGTCGGGCGCGCCGCGCGTGGCGGCCCAGTGATTGCGCGCCCAGGTCAGGTAGTTGCCCCAGTTGGCCGACCACGGCAGGCCGCTGAGCAGCAGGAACAAGGTCACCAGCGAGATCCACAGGCCGGCCACCGCGTGCAGGTCGCGCCAGAACGCGCGCCCGCGCTGTTCGAGACGCGGATAGACCATCCCGGCCAGGCGCCATCGGTCGCGCGGCAGCCAGAGATACAGGCCGCTGAGAATCATGATCACGCCCCAGGAACCGGCCAGTTCGACCAGCATCGAGCCGCGCGGCCCGAGCAGCAGTTCGCCGTGCAGGTGCGAGACCACGTCCATGATGCGGTCGTCGTCGCGGATCGTCTTCAGAGGCTGCAGCGTGCGCGGGTGGACGTAGACCCGCACGGGCTGGCCATCGCGGCGCAGCACGACCTGCGCCGCGCCGGTGGGGGTCGCCGGCGGCTCGTAATGGTCGAACGCGGCGCCCGGCAGCGTGGCGAGCGCGGCGCGCACTTCGCTGGAGGGCGCCGCGCGCGGCCCGTCCAGCACCAGCGCCTCGTAGGGCCGGTCCAGGATCGCCTCGATATCCGGGCGGAACAGGTAGACCGAACCGGTGATCGCCAGCCAGCAAAAGAACGGCATGCAGAACAGGCCGGCGTAGAAATGCCAGCGCCACACGCTGACGTAGTCGAGCCAGGGTCGGCGCGCCGCCTCGATCGAAGATGGGCTGCTCATCTCAGAAGCGGTAGGCCACGGTCAGCTGGCCAGAGAACGGCTGGCTCGGTGCCAGCGTGTAGTTGAAGACGCTCGCCGAACCGCCCGTGTAATAGCGGCGGTCGAACAGGTTGGTAAAGTTCAACTGGGTGCGCCAGCGGCCGGCCTGGTAGTACACGGCCGCGTCGGCGCGCACGTAGCCCGGCAACCGCCAGGTGTTGGGCAGGTTGGCTTCGCGCGCGCCGACGTAGTACAGGCCGGCACCGACGCCCAAGCCGTGCAAGGCGGGCGCCTGGAATTCGTAGGTGCTCCAGGCGCTGGCGTGGTGGCGCGGCACGTTCGACAGCGCGTCGCCGACCGGCAGCACGTTGTCGCTCACGACCGTGGCGTCGAGGCAGGTGTAGCTGGCGATCAGCTTCCAGTTCGGCGCCAGCGTGCCGGCGACGTCGAATTCGAGCCCGCGGCTGCGCTGCCTGCCGGTCAGGACTTCGCGCATCGGGTCCGTCGGATCGGCCGTCAGGATGTTCTCGCGCTCGAGGTTGAAGATCGCCAGCGTCGAATTCAGGCGGTCCTTGACGAATTCGTATTTGACGCCGGCCTCGGTCTGCTGGCCGATCTCGGCGTCGTAGGTGCTGGTGCTGACACCGTGGGCGACGTTCGGCGCGTGGCTGCGGCTCCAGTCGGCGAACAGCGAGGTGCGCTCGTCCGGCTGCCAGACCACGCCGATGCGCGGCGAGACGGCGTTCTGCGAGCTGCGCGCGACTTCGGCGCCGCCCAGCAGCTCGCGGTTCTCGAAGCGGTCGGCGCGCAGGCCCAGGTGCAGCTTCCATTGCGGTGCGAGGTCGACCAGGTCCTGCAGGTACACGCCCAAGTCCTTGCCCTGGGCCTGGTGGTAGGGCCCGGCCGGTGACGTCGGCGCCAGCGGGAACAGCGCGGCGGGGTTGGACAGGTCGAGCGTCAGCGTCGCCACCGGCGAGCCGGCGCCGCCCTGCTCGAGGTAGCCGTAGTCGATGCCGGCCAGCAGGTTATGCTTGAGCCCGGCCGCGAGCACGCGCCCGGCCAGCTCGGCCTGCACGTCGTACTGGCGCGAGGCTTCGTTGGCGGCGCTGTACACCGAATAGTCGAGCAGATTGCCGCCGGTGTAGCCGTCCAGGTTCGGAAAGCTCTGCTGCGAGCGCTGGTGCGCATAGGCGTAATGCGCGGCCATGCGCAGCTTCCAATCGTCATTCAGCGCGTGCTCGAACAGCAGCGACGCGGCCTGGGTGCCGTTCCTGCCATAGTCGCCGGCGGCGCCCGGCGCCATGCCGTCGCGCAGGCCGTAGTAGCGGGTCGGCGGCAGCGCACGGTAGTCGGCGATGTTCGGCACGCCAAAGTCGAAGCCGTCCCGGCTCAGATGGTTGAACTCGGCCAGGAACACGATCGAGGTGCCGCGCTTGTCGGTCCAGCTGATCGCCGGGGCCAGCGACCAGGAGTCGTACCCGGCATCGTCGCGGTAGCCGTGGTTCTTTTCGACCGCGCCGTTCAGGCGTATCGACAGGCCGCTGTCCAGCGCGCGGTTGACGTCGAGCATGCCGCGGTACAGGCCGTAGCTGCCGGCGGTCAGGGCGACTTGACCGAAATCCTCCGCTTGCGGACGCTTGGAGACCGTGTTGACGTACCCGCCGACGGCGCCGACGCCGCCGTACAAGGCGCCGGCCGGACCCTTGAAGACTTCGACGCGCTCGATGTTCTGGACATCGCGGAAGGCCAGGTAGCCATAGTCGCGGAAGCCGTCGCGCAAACCGTTGTTTTCGGAAAAGCCGCGGATGTTGAAGAAGGTCGCGCCATTGCCGCCGTAGGTCGACTCGGCCAGCACGCCGCTGACGTTTTCCAGCAGCTGGTCGGTGCGGGTGACGCCACGGTCGCTCAGGACTTCGTGCGGCACCACCTGGATCGAGGCCGCCAGGTCCTTGAGCGGGGCGTCGCTGCGGGTGGTGCTGGCCGCGCTCGCGGCCTGGTAGCCCTCGGCGGCGCCGTGCACGGTCACGGTCGGCAGCGCCTGGGGGGCGGTCTCGTCGCCGGCGCGCGCCGGCACCATATGGGAAGCGAGGGCAAAAGGGAAAGCAAACGACAGGGCCACGGCGATCGGCGTGGCGCGGGTGTTACCGGAAGCGTTGGACAGGCGGATGGGTTGGGACATTGGGGTTCCTCGAACTGGATTCATCGACGCCGCACGGCGCGCGTCAGCATGGCGTCGCGGGCCGGCAAAGACTGCCACGCACGATGCGGCATGCATTGGCGCGCACGCAAAGCGCGTCCTTGCGGATGCGATAAAGCGTCACGGCGGCAAACAGGGATGGATTCAGACGGAGGCAGGCGGCCCGCGCGGACTCGAAGGGGTCCAGGCGAACAGCGGCGCGATCGACTGGTAGAACAGCGGTGGATGGGCCGGGCGGGCCAGCGGCGCCGCGAAGACGCTCTGGAGCGGCGAAGGCAGCAGCGCCGGGCCGGCGTGCACGGCGCAGTAGGGGCAATGCTCGAGGAAGTGCTCGAAGCGGTGCGGATCGAACTTGCGGGCCGGGCCATTGGCGATGACGATGGTCTTCATGCCTTCCATCGTGCACACCTGCACTTCCTCGTCCGCCGGGGCGGCCGCCGCCATCGCGTGCGAAATCGTCGGCGCCAGGGCGCTGAACAGGATGGCCAGTGCGGCGATCCAGATCCAGGCGACCTTTTGTTTGACGAGTTTGTGCATATGACAATTATAGCGGAAGCGCGCCGGCCGCATTTCGAAGCGTGGCGCCGCGCGCACGCGTATACGTGTGCACGCGCGTGTGCCTGCGCGCGTCGGCCCGGGCGAGTCTGCGGTCAGGCCTGCGCGCCGCGCAGCCAGTCGAGCGCGCCCTGTCCGGCCGCCCGTCCGCTGCCGAAGCAGGCGGTGAGCAGGTAGCCGCCGGTCGGCGCTTCCCAGTCGACCATCTCGCCGGCCACGAACACGCCGGGCAGCGCGCGCAGCATGCCGCCCGCACCCTCCAGCGCTTCGAAGCGCACGCCGCCGCCGCTGCTGATCGCCTCGTCGATCGGGCGCGCGCGCAGCAGGGTCAGCGGCAGGGCCTTGAGCGCGTGCGCCAGCCGCACCGGATCGGCGAATTCCGCCTTGCCCAGGCATTCGCGCAGCAGGCCGGCCTTCACGCCGGCGATGCCGAGCCGGCTTTGCAGATGGCTCGACAGCGAACGCGAGCCGCGCGGACGTGTCACTTCCTCCAGCACGCGCTCGAGGCCGTGGTCGGGCAGCAGGTCGAGCCGGACCGTGGCCTGGCCGGCGTGCGCGATGCGGTCGCGGATCGCGCCGGACAGCGCGTACACCAGGCTGCCCTCGATGCCGGTCGCGGTGACCACGAACTGGCCCTTGCGCCAGGCGATGCGGCCATCCTCGCCGTCCAGTCCGAGCGCCACGGTGGTGAGCGGCGCGCCGGCATGGCGCTCGCGGAAGTGTTCGCTCCAGTCGGCCTCGAAACCGCAATTCATCGGCACCAGGTCGGCCACCTCGACCGCGCGTTCGCGCAGCAGCGGCACCCAGGCGCCGTCCGAACCGAGGCGCGACCAGCTGGCGCCGCCCAGCGCCAGCACGGTCGCGGCGGCGCTTCCCAGCCGCTCGCCCTCGGGCGTGGCGAACACCAGCCGGCCGTCGCGCCAGCCGGTCCAGCGATGGCGCATGTGCAAGCGCACGCCGGCTTCGCGCAGACGGTGCAGCCAGGCGCGCAGCAGCGGCGCCGCCTTCATGTCGGTCGGGAACACGCGCCCCGAGCTGCCGACGAAGGTGTCGATGCCCAGGCCGTGGATCCATGCGCGCACCTGCTGCGGCGTGAAGCCCTCTAACCAGCGCGCCACCTCGCCGCGGCGTACGCCGTAGCGGCCCTTGAAAGCGTCGATGTCCTCCGAGTGCGTGATGTTCATGCCGCCCTTGCCCGCCAGCAGGAACTTGCGGCCGCACGACGCCATCGCGTCGTACACGTCGACTTGCACGCCGCCCGCGGCCAGGACTTCGGCCGCCATCAGGCCGGCGGGACCGGCGCCGACGACGATGGCGCGGCGCGTTGCGGTAGGAGTGACGTTCATGGCGGGACGGATGGGAAAACCGGAAACCGGGCATTGTAGTGCACGAGCCGGAAAAAGGCGCGAACAAACGATGTAAAGGGAGCTTGACATCCTCCCCAGGCGCGCCTACGATGTAAAGCATACTTTACATCAGGAGGAAGCCATGTACGAGAAACGCGTCTCGCGTGCCTACAACCTCGAGCTGCTCGTGTCGCTGGCGGTGTACGCGCTGCTGCTGCTCGCATCGATCCGCTTCGGCCGGCCGATGGACGAGGGCCTGCCCCGCTCCCTGGTCCTGCTGGCGCCGATGATCGGCTTCGCCCTGATGATCCGCGCGCTGGTGCGCCACGCCGCGCGCATCGACGAGTACCAGCGCGTGCGCCTGCTGGAAAACGTCGCGCTGGCCGCCGCCATCACCGCGGCGCTGAGCTTCAGCTACGGCTTCCTGGAGACCGCCGGCTACCCCAGGCTGTCGATGTTCGCCGTGTGGATCGCGCTGGCCGGCAGCTTCGCGCTGGTCTGCGCCACGCGCGCGTGGCGTGAGCGAGAATGAACAAAAGCCATCGACCATGAAGAACCAGATCCGAGAATTGCGCGCCGCGCGCGGCTGGAGCCAGGCCCACCTGGCCGAGCAGCTGTCGGTGTCGCGCCAGACCGTGATCGCGATCGAGACCGGGCGCTACGACCCGAGCCTGCCGCTTGCCTTCGCGATATCCAAGCTGTTCGACCAAGCGATCGAAACGATCTTTTATCCAGACCAGGAGCCAGCATGAAACCCGCCGTCGCCCGCGCCATCTTCATCACCGCCATCCTCAGCGCCCTCGCTTCGGCGCGCCAATCGGACGCCCAGACCGTGTCCGCTCCCACCCCGGCGGCGCCCTCGGCTGCTGCATCGTCCGCGCCGGCGGCCAACCGCTTCGCCGCCACCATCGCCCCGGCCGAGCGCTTCGAAGTGCGCGGCGTGCTGGTCGAGCGCCACGGCAGCGGCGGCCGCCCGCTGATCCTGATCCCCGGCCTGATGAGCGGCAGCTGGGTCTGGCAAGACACGATCCGCGCCTTCAGCAAGGACCACGCGATCTACGTGCTGACGCTGCCCGGCTTCGACGGCCGTCCCGCGGCCGGTGCGGACGCCTTCGCCAATGCGCGCGCCGCGGTCGAGGAACTGATCGCCAGCCGCAAGCTGGCCAAGCCGGTCATCGTCGGCCACAGCATCGGCGGCACGCTCGGTATTGCCGTGGCCGAGGACCGCCCGGACGTCATCGGCGGTCTGGTCTCGATCGACGGGCTGGCGGTGTTCCCCGGGACCGAAGACCTGCCGCCAGGCGCGCGTCCGGCCGCGGCCGAGCGCATCCGCGCCAGCATGGCGAGCGCCAGGGGCGACGCGTTCGCCGGCCAGCAGCAGAGCTACATGCGTACCATCGGCGTGCTCGACATGGACATGGCCGGCGAGCTGGCCAAGCTGACCGCGCGCAGCGACCCGGTGTCCAGCGCGCGCTACGCCGCCGACGTGGTGGCGCTCGACCTCAGGCCGGGCTTGAAGACGATCACGGCGCCGGTGCTGGTGATCGCGCCGTTCTACGACCAGGACGGCGCCTCGCAGGGCATCGGCGAAAAGGACAAGGCCGGCTATTACGCCAGGCTGATGGAAGGCACGCCGAAGCTGCAGGTGCTGCCGGTGGCGCCGGCGCGCCACTTCGCGATGTTCGACGAGCCGCAGAAAATCAACGATGCCATCGCCAGCTTCCTGAAAACGCTTTGATCGGCCCGGGGCGGGGCCGGCCCGGCATTCACCCGGCAGCGGCACGGTCCCGCCCGCCTTCACCTCGCGCATCACGAACGAGGTGTAGACCTCCTTCACGCTCGGCAGCGCATTGATGCAGCTTTCCGAAAACACGCCATACGCTTCCAGGTCCTTGGCCAGCGCCATCAGCTGGTAATCGTAGCGCCCCGAGATGCGGTGGCAGGACAGCACCTGCGGGATGCCCTGCACCGCGCGCTCGAAGGCCTGCAGGTGGCGCGTGTCCTTCTTGTCGAGCGAGATGTGCACGAATGCCGTCACCTGGTAGCCCAGCCGGGCCGGGTCCAGCCGTGCCTGGTAGGCGCGGATCACGCCATCTTCTTCGAGCCGCTTGACGCGCCGCCAGCACGGCGAGGTCGACAGCGACACGCGCTCGGCCAGGTCGGCGCTCGACAGCCGCGCATTGTCCTGCAGTTGTTCGAGGATCTGGAGATCCACCCGGTCCAGTCGCGATGTAGTCATTGCGTCGATGTCACGAAATTGAAATAAACGTTGCGTGTTGCAGTGCAGCGAGAGCTCACTATAGCAAAACTTTCCTATGCGTAAATCATATAATTTTTTCATCAGCAACGTTTACGCAACAGGCCGGCCCCGTTTGCAGCGATGTGCGCCCAGGTTTCCCTTTCGTCGACTACAGGAGTTACCGCATGACCCTTGCAGTATTGAGACTCAAACCGACCGCCTTGATCGTCGGCGCCGCCCTCGCCGCTTTTGCCAGCCAGGGCGCGCTGGCGCAGAGCGAGGCCGACGACAGCCTGATGAAACAGGTGGTCGTCACCGGCTCGTCGATCAAGCGCATCGAAGGCGAGACCGCGCTCCCGGTGCAGGTGCTGAAACGCGCCGACATCGAACGCAGCGGCGCCACCTCGACCGAGGAACTGGTCAAGCAGCTCAGCTCGCTGTCCAGCGCCGGCACCTCGACCACGGCGGCCACCTCGTCCGGCTACGGCGGCGGCAGCATCGCCACCGTGTCGCTGCGCGGCCTGGGCAGCGCGCGCACGCTGGTGCTGGTCAACGGCCGCCGCATGTCGGTGTACGGCGGCGGCTCGGCCGGCAGCGCCGGCTCCTCGGTCGACATCAACAGCATCCCCTTGAGCGCGATCGACCGGGTGGAGGTGCTCAAGGACGGCGCCTCGGCGGTGTACGGCAGCGACGCCGTGGCCGGGGTGGTCAACTTCATCCTGCGCAAGGACTACAGGGGTGTCGAAATCTCCGCCAGCGACGGCCAGCCGACCCGCGGCGGCCATGGCCAGGACCAGAAGCTGAGCATCTTCGCCGGCAAGGGCGACTTCGAAAACGACGGCTACAACCTGACCGCCGGCCTGTCGACCCAGAAGACCAGCGCGATCTACGGCTACGAGCGCGCCTACGCGCGCCGCCTCGACGTCGGCCACATGAACGACTACACCTCGTCGATCAGCTTCCCGGCCAACGTCACCATGCTCGACAAGAAGAACGCGCTGGGCAACCCGATGCTGCCGAATTGCGGCCCGGTGTCCGAAGTGTCGCCGTACACCAGCACCCGCTGCAGCTTCGACAACAGCCCCTCGGTGTCGCTGCAGCCGAGCACCGAAAGGCTCAGCCTGCTGCTCAACGGCCGCCGCAAGCTCACCGGCGACCTGGAAGCCTATTTCGAAACGGGCTACACCGAAAACCGCATCCTGTCGACCACCCAGGCCGTGCCGATGGCCTACAACGCCATCACCACCGCGACCAATCCCTACGTGCCCGCCTACAAGGCGCTGATCGGCCGGTACCCGGGCGCCGCCAAGTACAACTACGGCATCGGCGGTTTCGTGCTGGTGCCAGGCAGCCCCTATTACCCGACCGCCTGGCTGACGGCCAACGACCCCGCCATGCTCGGCCTGCCGCTGCCGCTGCAGTACCGCGACGTCGCCAACGGCGTGCGCCAGACCCGCGACACCGCGCAGGCCACGCGCGCGCTCGGCGGCGTGCGCGGCACGCTGGCCGGCTGGGACGTCGACGCCGGCCTGATGTGGAGCCAGAGCAAGGTGTACGAAGACCTGCTGGCCGGCTATGCCCAGTACTCGAAAGTGCTGCCGATCCTGAACTCCGGCGTGATCAACCCGTTCGGCGACACCACCGACGCGACGGCGCTGCAAAGCGTGCGCAACGCCGAATTCCGCGGCACGTCGTACGGCAGCCTGACCTCGACCACCTCGCTCGACTTCAAGGGCACGCGCGAGCTGTTCCAGCTGCCGGCCGGTGCGCTGGCAATCGCGGTCGGCGGCGAGGTGCGGCGCGAGAAGTTCTCGTACAACCCGTCGGTGGCGATCCAGACCGGCGACATCGCGGGCCTGGGCGGCAACGCCTTCCCGGTGACCGGCCAGCGCAACGTCGAGGGCGTCTACGTCGAAGCCAGCGTCCCGATCGTCAAGACGCTCGACGGCGACGTCGCGGTGCGCTACGACCATTACCAGGGCGTGGGCAGCACCACCAACCCGAAGGCCTCGCTGCGCTGGCAGCCGACCAGCGCCTGGCTGGTGCGCGGCTCGGTCGGCACCGGCTACCGTGCGCCTTCGCTGACCGACCTGTACACGCCCCAGGCCACCAGCATCACCGCCAACGGCACGCGCGACCCGGTGCGCTGCCCGAACATCGCCACCGGCGCGCCGAACGACTGCAACTTCCAGTTCACCACCGTCACCGGCGGCAACCCGAACCTGAAACCCGAGAAGTCGGTGTCGGTCACGGCCGGCATCATGTTCGAGCCGACCCGCGACATCTCGTTCAGCGTCGACGGCTTCAAGGTCAACCTGAAGGATGCGATCGTGGTCGGCGGCCTGTCCTCGACCTACTTCCTGGCCAGCACCGACCGCGCGCTGCAGTACGCCCAGTACATCCAGCGCGGCGCGCCGGACGGCAACGCCAGTGGCGCCGGCCCGATCGTCAGCATCCTGCAGACCAACGCCAACCTGTTCCGCACCAACGTGGCCGGCGCCGACATCGACGGCCGCTGGGCGCTGCGCCTGCCGAACGCCAACCGCCTGCTGCTGCGCCTGTCGGGCACCTGGCTCGGCAAGTACGACACCCAGGGCCCGGACGGCAGCTACACCAGTGCGCTCGACCAGGCGCTGAACGCCTCCGGCGGCGTGGTCCTGCGCTGGAAGCACAACGCCAGCGCGACATGGCAGATGGGTCCGTACGAAGCGACGCTGGAGCAGAACTACCAGAAGGGCTACACCGACGCGCTGGCCAGCCGCGCGCCGGCCGGTTCGGCGCCGACCAAGGTCGACGCCTATGACACCTTCGACCTGCAACTGGCCTACAATGGCTTTCGCAACACGCACCTGGCGGTCGGCATCAAGAACCTGTTCGACCGCGATCCGCCGTACACCAACCTGACCTCGAACTTCCTCGGCGGATACGATGTCAGCTACGCCGATCCGCGCGGGCGCTTCGCCTACGTGAACCTGACCTACAGCTTCAAGTAAGTATCGAAACAAGCATTGCCGTTCCCGGCGCCGGCCACGAGCCGGCGCTTTCACGCTTTTCCCGGCGCCGGCCACGACCGGCGCTTTCATGTTCGTGTAAGGAGTCACATGCATCGCATCGTCAAGAACACCCTGCCCCTGCTGCTGGCCAGCGCCGGTTCGCTCGCTTCCGCCCAGGCCGCCGATCCCGTCCTGCCCGCGCACCAGGCCGAAATCGACGCCATCGTGCGCGAGATCTCGCCGGCGCGCATCAAGGCCTATGACGACAAACTGGTCGGCTTCGGCACCCGCCACACCATGTCCGACACCACGTCGAACACGCGCGGCATCGGCGCGGCGCGGCGCTGGATCAAGGCCGAGCTGGAGCGCTGCGGCGCGGGCAAGCTGGACGTGCAGTTCGACAGCCACATGCACATGGTCGACAGCCGCATCTCGCGCCCGACCGAGATCGTCAACGTGGTCGCGACCCTGCCCGGCACCCAGGCGGCCTCGAAGGACCGCTACTACGTGGTCAGCGGCCACTACGACTCGCGCGTCACCGACGTCATGAACTACACGGCCGACGCCCCGGGCGCCAATGACGACGCCTCCGGTACCGCGGCGGTGATGGAGATGGCCTGCGTGATGGCCAAGCACAAATTCGACGCGACACTGGTGTTCATGACGGTCGCCGCCGAGGAACAGGGCCTGTACGGCGCCGCCAACTGGGCCGCCCTGGCCAAGGCGCGCCACCTGAACATCGCCGGCATGTTCGACAACGACATCATCGGCAGCTCGCACGACGAAAAAGGCAACAAGGACGGCTCGCGCGTGCGCCTGTTCGCCGAAGGCGTGCCGCCGCCCAATCTGATCACGCCGGAGCTGCGCACCCTGATCGCCACCGGCGGCGAGAACGATTCGATCACGCGCCAGCTGGGCCGCTACGTGAAGGAAACCGGCGAAGCCTATGTGCCGAACTTCCACGTCGACCTGATCTACCGCCGCGACCGCTACCTGCGCGGCGGCGACCACAGCCCCTTCCTGGACGCCGGCTACGCCGCGGTGCGCTTCACCGAGCCGCACGAAGACTTCGACCACCAGCACCAGGACCTGCGCAGCGAGAACGGCAAGAAGATCGGCGACCTGGCTGAATTCGTCGACCCGGACTACATCGCCCAGGTCACGCGCGTGAACGCGGCCTCGCTGGCCTCGCTGGCGCTGGCGCCGGCCGCGCCGGAAGGCGTGAAGGTGCTGACCAAGAACCTCGACAACGGCACCGACCTGGCGTGGAAGGCGAACAGCGAACCCGACCTGGCCGGCTACCGGGTGGTGTGGCGCGAGACCACCGCGCCGCTGTGGCAAGGCGCGAAGTTCGTCGGCAACGTGACCAGCGCCCGTCTCGAGCTGTCGCACGACAACCTGATCTTCGGCGTCCAGGCCGTGGACAAGGACGGCAACGTCAGCCCGGCGACCTACCCGCTGCCGGGACGCTGATTCGAGCTTCCCTCCCTGATTCGAGCTTCCCTCCTCCAACGCCGCGGCCGTCATCGCCGCGGCGTTTCACTGGCCGCCAGCGAATCGTTTGAGCCAGCGCAAAGAGCAAGCTCATGCGTTCGACATACTCTTACCGAACTATTGCCATCCGCAACACATAACTGTTGTGAATAGGTGATATTCCAGTAAATAATTTCTTGACAACTGCATGGCTGAGCCTATGCTTATACGTTCAAAAACGAACGATGCACGCCTCGGCGTCGTCCCGAGGGGTCCGCGATTCGACAAGTAGTCCGTAGCGCCATCTTGGAGGATGTTTATGTCGTCGGTCATGACTCGCAGGACACTGCTGGGCGCAATCGCGACCAGCCCGCTCTGGCTTCACACTGCCTGGGCCCAAGCCACCAACCTCAAGATTTCGCATCAGTTCCCGGGCGGCAGCGTCGCCGAGGGAGACTTCCGCGACCGCCTGTGCCGCATGTTCGCGGCCGAGGCCGAACGCCGCACCAAGGGCAAGCTGAAATTCTCGATCTACCCCGGCTCGTCGCTGATGAAGAGCGAGGCCCAGATCCCGGCCCTGTCCCACGGCGCGCTCGACATGTCGCTGGTGCCGCTGTCATATGCAGGCGCCGAGATCCCGGAAGTGAGCATCGGCCTGATGCCAGGCCTGGTGACTTCGTACCGGCAAGGCTACGCCTGGAAGAACGAAGACATCGGCAAGGAATTCCAGCGCGTGCTGATGGACCGCGGCATCGTGATCCTGAGCTGGATCTGGCAGGCCGGCGGCGTGGCCTCGCGCGGCAAGGCGATCGTCGACCCGGCGGACGCCGCGGGCTTGAAAGTGCGCGGCGGCTCGCGCGAGATGAACATGATCCTCGAAAAAGCCGGCGCCAGCGTGGCCGACATGCCGTCCAACGAGATCCGCAAGGCCATGCAGCAAGGCCAGCTCGACGCGGCCATGACCTCGTCGTCCTCGCTGATCTCGTTCCGCCTGGACGAGGTCTCGAAGTACGTGACCACGGCGCGCGGCGGCGCCTACTGGTTCATGCTGGAGCCGCTCCTGATGTCGCGCGCCGCTTTCGAAAAGCTGCCGCGCGACCAGCAAGCGACCTTGATGGCGATCGGCGCCGACCTGGAAAGCTTCGCGCAGCGCTCCGCGCAGATGGACGATGCCGCGGTGGCGGCGCTGTTCCAGGGCGCCGGCGGTCGCACCGTCGACCTGAACGCTACCGCGCTGCGCAAATGGCAGGACATCGCGCGCAACACCGCCTGGCAGGATTATGCGGGGCGCAATGCCAACTGCGCGCGCTTGATGTCGCTGGCGGAAAAGACGGTGGCGTGAGCCGGACGGCGGCGCCACCGGCCACCCGGCCGGTTCAGCCGCCGGTCACCGGCGGGAAGAACGCCACTTCGCCGCCCGCCGCGATCCTGGTATCGGGAGCGCACATCTGCTGGTTGAAGGCCATGCGCAGCGCACGCTGGCGACCGAGCGCCTCGGCCCAGGCGCCACCGCGCGCGATCAGCAAGTCGCGCACCGCGCCGACCGTCGCCACGCCGTCCGGCAAATCGATGGTTTCCGAGCCGCTGCCGACGGCTTCGCGTACGCTGGCAAAAAATCGCAGGTTGATATGCATTGGTGTTGCTCAGGGTTGCTCAGTGTTGTAAAGCCGCGAACGGAATGAAGCGCACGACGTCGCCACGCGCGATGGCCTGTCCGGCCGGGTTGTCGACCAGCCCATCGGCCCACACGGTCGAGGTCAGCACGCCCGAGCCCTGGTTCGGGAACAGTTCCAGGCCACCGTCCGCGTTCATGCGCGCGCGCAGGAACTCGTTGCGGCGGTCGGGTTTCGGCCAGTCGAAGTCGGCGCGCACCGGCATCGCCAGCGGCGCCACCGGCCCGCTCACGCCCTGCAGGCGCAGCAGGAACGGCCGCACGAACAGCAGGAAGGTGACGAAGCTCGATACCGGGTTGCCCGGCAGGCCGAGGAAGTACGCCGATCCGTCCGCCGCCTCGCGCCGCACCACGCCGAAGGCCAGCGGCTTGCCCGGCTTGACCGCGATCTGCCACATGTTCAGCGTGCCCTCTGCCTCCACCGCCGGCTTAATGTGGTCTTCCTCGCCGACCGAGACGCCGCCCGAGGTGATGATCAGGTCGTGCGCGCGCGCGGCCGCGCGCAGGGTCGCGCGCGTGGCCTCGAGCGTGTCCGGCACGATGCCGAAGTCGGTGAACTCGCAGCCGAAGTTCTCCAGCAGCGCGCGCAGGGTGAAGCGGTTCGAGTTGTAGATCGCGCCCGGCGCCAGCGGCTCGCCCGGCATCGCCAGCTCGTCGCCGGTAAAGAACACGGCGACGCGCACGCGCCGGCGCACCGGCAGCGCCGCCAGGCCGACGGAGGCGGCCAGGCCCAGCTCCTGGCTGCGCAGGCGGGTGCCGGCCGGCAGGATCACCGAGCCGTCGCGCACGTCCTCGCCGCGCCGGCGGATCCATTCGCCGGCCTCGGGCGCATGGCGCACCGTGACTTCGTCGCCATCCGCTTCGCACTGTTCCTGCATCACCACCGCGTCGGCGCCCTCGGGGATCAGCGCGCCAGTGAAGATGCGCGCGGCGGTGCCCGGCTCCAGAGGCTGGCCGACGTGGCCGGCCGGGATACGCTGGGCCACGCGCAAGGTCGCCGCGCCGCCGGCGCAGTCCTCGGCGCGTACGGCGTAACCGTCCATCTGGGTATTATCGAAGGATGGGACGTCGAGCAGCGAGACCTGGTCCGCGGCCAGCACGCGGCCGTTCGCGTCCAGGGTCGGCACGCTCTCGACGTCCTGCACCGGGCGCACGGCGTCGAGCAGGAAGTCGAGCGCCTGCTGCACGCTCACCATCGGCTTGCGGGCGGGGGCGTTCATTGCACCGCCTCCGCAACGTGTTCCAGGCCGGTATGGGCGGCGATGAAGGCCTTCATCTGCGTCACGTCCGGATGCATCACCGTGAAGCGCTGCGGCAGGCTCTCGATGTCCTCGAAACCGCCTGGCCGGGCGGCGTCGGTGCCGAGCGCTTCCAGGATGGTTTCGTTGAACTTCGCCGCCAGCGCGGTTTCCAGAACGATCATCGGGATCCCGGGCTCGAGATGCTCGCGCGCGACCTTGACGCCATCCGCGGTGTGGGTGTCGATGGTGATGCCGTAGTCGTCGAACACCTCGCGGATGGTGGCCAGCCGGTCCTCGTGCGTCGAGCTGCCGGACACGAAGCCATACTCGGCCACGCGCTTGAACTCGTCGCCATCGCTGCCCGGCGCACCGGACAGATCGAAGCCGCCATGGCTCTCGACCTTGCGGAACAGCGCATGCGTGCGCTGCGCGTCGCGCCCGACCAGGTCGTAGACGAAGCGCTCGAAGTTCGAGGCTTTCGAGATGTCCATCGACGGGCTGCTGGTGTGATACGTCTCGCTCGACTTGCGCACACGGTAGACGCCGGTGCGGAAGAATTCGTCGAGCACGTTGTTCTCGTTGGTCGCCACCACCAGTTTATGGATCGGCAGGCCCATCATGCGCGCGATGTGGCCGGCGCAGATATTGCCGAAGTTCCCCGACGGCACCGTGAACGACACTTTCTGGTCGTTCGACGTGGTCGCCTTCAGGTAGCCGCGGAAGTAGTACACGACCTGGGCCACGACGCGCGCCCAGTTGATCGAATTGACGGTGCCGATCTTGTGGCGCGCCTTGAACGACAGGTCGTTCGACACCGCTTTCACCAGGTCCTGGCAATCGTCGAACACGCCTTCGACGGCGATGTTGAAGATGTTCGGGTCCTGCAGGCTGAACATCTGCGCGGTCTGGAAGGCGCTCATCTTCTTGTGCGGCGACAGCATGAACACGCGGATGCCGCGCTTGCCGCGCATCGCGTACTCGGCGGCGCTGCCGGTGTCGCCCGAGGTCGCGCCAAAAATGTTCAGCTCATCGTCGTTCCTGGCCAGCGCGTACTCGAACAGGTTGCCCAGCAACTGCATCGCCATGTCCTTGAACGCCAGCGTCGGGCCGTTCGACAAGCCCTGCAGGATCAGTGTGCCCTCGGGCGCTTGCTCGAGCACGCGCAGCGGCGTGATTTCCTGCGCCGATTCGTCGGCGCGCGCGTTGCGGTACACCTCGGGCGTGTAGGTCTTGCTGGTGAGCGCCTTCAGGTCGGCTTCCGGGATGTCGGTGGCGAACTTGCGCAGCACCTCGAACGCCAGCTCGGCATACGACAAGCCGCGCCAGGCGTCGAGCTCGGCGCCACTCACCTGCGGGTAGTCGGCCGGCAGGTACAGCCCGCCGTCCGGCGCCAGGCCGCCCAGCAGGATGGTGGAAAAGGTTTCGGGATTGCGTGCTGCGGACGCGCTGCTGGCGCGGGTGGACACATAGTGCATACGGTATGAACGGTAAAAGATCCGGTTGGCTGGCGTTGGTCTTTTATTATAGTCCGGCCAGCCGGATGTTGCCGTTTTACCGAATATTGTTCAGAAAGCGTAGGCGCAGCCCGCTCAGCACGCGGCGTGGTTGACCGTCACCACGTGGATCGCCAGCCCGCCCAGCGAGGTTTCCTTGTACTTGGCCTGCATGTCGTAGCCGGTCTGGCGCATGGTCTCGATCACGTCGTCGAGGCTGACGAAGTGGGTACCGTCGCCCTTGAGCGCCAGCGACGCCGCCGTGATCGCCTTGATCGCGCCCATGCCGTTGCGCTCGATGCACGGGATCTGCACCAGCCCGCCGATCGGGTCGCAGGTCATGCCCAGGTGGTGCTCGATGCCGATCTCGGCCGCGTTCTCGATCTGCTCGTTGGTGCCACCGAGCGCCGCCACCAGGCCCGCCGCCGCCATCGCGCAGGCCACGCCGACTTCGCCCTGGCAACCGATCTCGGCGCCTGAAATCGAGGCGTTCTTCTTGCACAGCATGCCGATCGCGCTCGAGGTCAACAGGAACTCGCGGATGCCGCGTCGAGGGTCGGTCGGGCGGCAATCCTCGAAGTAGTAGCGCCCCACCGCCGGGATGATGCCGGCCGCGCCGTTGGTCGGCGCGGTCACCACCCGGCCGCCGGCCGCGTTCTCTTCGTTGACGGCCATCGCGTACAGGCTGACCTGGTTGACGGCGTCGTGCGGCAAGTGGTTGGCGGTGCAGCGCGTGGCCTGCTCCTGGCGCCACAGCTTGGCCGCACGGCGCTTGACGTTCAGGCCGCCGGGCAGCTGGCCTTCGGTGACCAGGCCGTGCGCGATACAGTCGCGCATCACGTTCCAGATGCGGTCCAGGCCGGCGTCCAGCTCAGCCTCGGTCATGCGCACGCATTCGTTGGCGCGCAGCATGGCCGGGATCGACAAGCCATGGCGGCGGCCCTGCTCGAGCAGCTGGCGCATGGTGTCGAACGGGAACGGCACCGCGCCTTGCACCACGTCGTCGACCGAGCCGACGACATCCTTGAGCGCGGCCTGGCCGTTCTGCGCTTCGCCGGCCGCGGTGATGAAGCCGCCGCCGATCGAGTAATAGATGCGTTCGATGATGCTGCCATCACGCAGCTTGAGCACGAAGCGCATGCCGTTCGGGTGCTCGGGCAGCGTCGATTGCTTGTGCCAGACCAGGGACGTGGCCGCGCTGAACGGCACTTCCTTCGCGCCTAGCAGCCGGATCACGCCGTCCAGCTCGGCTTCGGCGAGTTTATCTTCGACGCTGTCCGGATCGACGTCCTGCGGCGTCTCGCCCATCAGGCCGAGGATCACGGCCTTGTCGGTGGCGTGGCCGACGCCGGTCAGTGCCAGCGAGCCGTACAGGTGGACCTCGACGCCAACCGCGTCCTCGAGCGGACCGCACTCCAGCAGAAAGCGGCGTCCGGCCACCATCGGGCCGACGGTGTGCGAACTCGACGGGCCGATGCCGATCTTGAAAAGGTCAAATACGCTCATGTCCATGAGCTGTCTCCATTGATGGCGCGTGAACGCCTTCTTATTAGATGCGGTCGGGATGCCGCCTTGCAAGATCGATGACGGCCAGTCAGGCGCCCGCCGTTAGCGGTCAAGCCTGGACGGCGGCGTCCACGCTCACCTGCACGTTCGCCAGCATGTCGGCCACCATCTCGTCGACGCCGACGCGCGACTGCCAGCCCCAGTCCTGGCGGGCGCGCTCGTCGTCCAGGCTCTTCGGCCAGGAATCGGCGATCTGCTGGCGGCTGTCGGGCTTGTAGGCGATCTCGAACGCCGGCAACTTGGCCTTGATGGCGCCGGCCAGCTCGCGCGGGTTGAACGACACGCCGGCGACGTTGTACGAGGAACGGATTTTCACCTGCTCGCCCGGCGCGTCCATCAGCTGGATGGTCGCACGGATCGCGTCCGGCATGTAGATCATCGGCAGCGTGGTGTCCGGGCCGAGGAAGCATTCGTAGGTCTCGCCCTTGAGGGCCGCGTGGAAGATCGCGATGGCGTAGTCGGTGGTGCCGCCACCCGGCGGCGACTTGAAGCTGATGATACCCGGGTAGCGGATGCTGCGCACGTCGACGCCGTACTTGGCGTGGTAGTACTCGCACAGGCGCTCGCCGGCCAGCTTGCTGATGCCGTAGATCGAGGTCGGGTCCATGACCGCGTACTGCGGCGCGTCGCCCGGCGTGTTCGGGCCGAAGGCGGCGATCGAGGACGGCCAGAACACCTTCAGCGGTTTGCCTGCCTCGACGCGCTCGCGCGCGATTTCCAGGATGTTGAGCAGGCCGTCCATGTTCAGCGTCCAGGCTTTGAGCGGCGCTTTCTCGCCGGTAGCCGACAGCAGCGCGGCCAGCTGGTAGACCTGGGTGACGCCCTCCTGCTCGACCAGGCGCGCCAGCGCATCCTTGTCCAGCACGTCGAGACGCGCATAGCGCGCGGCGCCGTACAGGTTGTCCGCGCCGATGTCCGAGGCGATCACGTTGGCGGCGCCATGCTGCTGCGCCAGCGCGCTCACGAGTTCACTGCCGATCTGGCCGTTGGCGCCGATGATGAGGATACGTTCCATGCGTGTTACCTGTCTTTCTGTGTGCGTGCAACCGGATGAGTTGCGAAGATCGGCATCGATGCGGCCCGCCGCGCCGGTTGGGCTGCGGCGGCCGGTCGATGCGTGGTTGGCCGGATCGGCCGCTAATAAGGATTTAAGCCTTGACGCTCAGCTGATGATCTTCAGCTCGCGGCCGGCCTGCTCGAAGGCTTTCAAGACCGTGTCGAGCTGCGCGCGGGTGTGCGCGGCCGACAGCTGCACGCGCACGCGCGCCTGGCCCATCGGCACCACCGGGTAGAAGAAGCCCGACAGCAGCACGCCGAGTTCGAACATGCGCGCCGCGAATTTCTGCGCTACCGGGGCGTCGAACAGCATCACCGGCACCACCGGGTGCGTGCCGGGCTTGATGGTGAAGCCGATGCGCTCGATCTCGCGGCGGAAGTAGGCGGTGTTTTCCATCAGGCGGTCGCGCAGTTCGGTGCTCTTGCCGATACGGTCGAGCACCGCGATCGAGGCGCCGGCGATCATCGGCGCCAGCGTGTTGGAGAACAGGTAGGGACGCGATTTCTGGCGCAGCATCTCGATGACTTCCTTGCGCCCGGACGTGAAGCCGCCCATCGCGCCGCCCAGCGCCTTGCCCAGCGTGCCGGTGATGATGTCGATCTTGCCCATCACGTTGAAATGCTCGTGGGTGCCGCGCCCGGTCTTGCCCATGAAGCCCGAGGCGTGCGACTCGTCGATCATGGTCAGCGCGCCGTACTGTTCGGCCAGCGCGACGATCTTGTCGAGCTGCGCGATGGTGCCGTCCATCGAGAAGGCGCCGTCGGTGACGATGATCTTGTGGCGCTTGCCCGCTTCCGTGGCGGCGATCAGCTGCTTTTCGAGGTCCGCCATGTCGTTGTTGGCGTAGCGGTAGCGCGCCGCCTTGCACAGGCGGACGCCGTCGATGATCGAGGCGTGGTTCAGGGCGTCCGAGATGATCGCGTCGTTCTCGTCGAACAGCGGCTCGAACACGCCGCCGTTGGCGTCGAACGCCGCGGCGTACAGGATGGTGTCTTCGGTGCCCAGGAAGTTCGACAGCTTCTGCTCGAGTTCCTTGTGCACGGTCTGGGTGCCGCAGATGAAGCGCACCGACGACAGGCCGTAGCCGTATTTTTGCAGCGCCGCTTCGGCCGCCTTCTGCGTCTCCGGATCGCCCGACAGGCCAAGATAGTTGTTGGCGCACATATTGATGAGCGTGCGGCCGTCTTCGGCGATCACTTCGGCGCCCTGGCGCGATGCGAGCACGCGCTCGGGCTTGAACAGGCCGTCGCTGCGGAGCGTGTCGAGTTTCTGCTGGAGGTCGCTGTAGAAGGCCTGGTCGCTCATGGGTGTCCTCTTCCTTGTCTTGACCGCGGGTTGGCGGATGTTGTACCGTTGATCCGTTTGTTCGATGTATTGAACCGGGTTCTGTATGTCGAACAAGATCAAACAAAAATTCAATATAATGAATCTTACTCCCGGCCATTGAACTTGGCAAGCGACCCTGGATGACTAACGTGGCAACCGTATTACCGAATCTCGCAGCACCCACCAGCGCCCCACCCGAAGTCGGCGCCACGCTGCAGCGCCTGCGCCTGGCGCGCGGCCTGACGCTGGAAGACCTGTCGCGCATCGCCGGCGTCAGCAAATCGATGCTGTCGCAGATCGAGCGCGAAAAGGCCAATCCGACCATCGCCATCACCTGGCGCCTGGCCAACGCGCTGGGCGTGCAGATCGGCGAGCTGCTGTCGTCCGAAGTGCGCCCGGTCGAGCTGATCCGCGTGGTCGACGCCCACGAGATCCCGACCCTGCCCGGCAACCACGCCGGCTACGCGCTGCGCATCCTCGGCCCGATGGACCTGGCCGGCAAGTACGAGTGGTACGAGCTGACCCTGGCGCCCGGCGGCGAGCTGGCGTCGCAGGCGCACGACCCCGGCACCGGCGAACACCTGACCGTGCTGTCCGGCACGGTCGAGCTCGAAGTCGGGGCGGAAAAACGCCGCGTCAAGCACGGCGCCACCGCGCGCTATCCGGCGGACCAGGCCCACGTGATCCGCAATCTCGGCAAATTTGAAGCCAAAGCCTTGCTGGTTGTTGTGCATCGTTGACTTTCCAAGTAAATACGCGCGCGCATTTGACGAAATCGCGTGACAGTTGACTATGGGCAATTCATAATGTTGCATTGCAAATAGAATGGACTGCCGGGGACGCGTGACCCGGCCGAGGGGAACATGGACAGCGTCAACGACATCGCCGCCTGGCGAACCCGGATCTTTTTGTCGATGCTGCCGATCATCTTGTCCATCGGCGCGCTCGCGACGGTCGCGATCCTGCCCGCCCTGATCCACCTGAACATGTGGCCCGTTGCCCTGGTCGACACGGTGGCGCTGGCCTGGATCTTCGCCATCTGGCGCCTCCAGCGCATGTCGTACAACGCGCGCGTGATGCACTTCCTGGCGGTGGTGTACCTGCTGTCGGTGGTGCTGATGCTGCAGGTCGGCGCGGCCAGCCTGAGCTACCTGCTGGGTCCGCCGATCGTCGCCGGCCTGCTGCTGAGCATGCGCCCCGCCCTGCTCGCGCTGGCGCTCGGCGCCGTCACCATCGTCGCTTTCGGCGCCAGCGGCCACCTGCCGCTGGGCGTGCCGGGCTGGGAACACGATCCGGTGAAATCCGCGCTGGTCGCGGCCTCCAACTACGTCAGCGTCGGCGGCATGCTGACCCTGACCTGCAGCAAGCTCCTGCAGGGACTGGCCAGCACCCTGAGGGACCTGCGCAGCTTTTCGACCTCGCTCGAAAGCAACCAGGCCGAACTGCGCGAGCTGAACAAGGAACTGATGCTGACCTCGGCGGCGGTGGCGCGCCTGAACGACATGGTGATCATCGCCAGCGCCGAGACCGGTCCTGACGTCGCCCAGCCGGTCATCTTCGTCAACGACGCCTTTTTGCGCCGCACCGGCTTCGCGCGCGAGCAGATCCTCGGGCGCAGCCTGCGCGCGCTGCAGGGTCCGGACACGGACCAGGCCGAGATCGCGCGCCTGCTGGTGGCGATCGCCGCCAACCAGCCCTGCACGGCCGAGCTGAAAAGCTGTACGCGCGATGGCGACGCGTTCTGGGTCGAACTCGACATGATGCCGTTCTCCAGCGGCGGCGCGGACGTCAGCCACTGGGTGGTGGTCGGACGCGACGTCACCGAGCGCCGCAACGCGGCCGACGCCATCCACCGCCTGGCTTTCTACGATGGCCTGACCGGCCTGCCGAACCGGCGCCTGCTGACCGAGCGACTGGAAGCAATGGTCCTGCAGGCCCGGACCGGACGCGCGCTGGGCGCGCTGCTCTACCTCGACCTCGACAACTTCAAGAACGTCAACGATGCGCGTGGCCACGCCACCGGCGACGCACTGCTCAGGCACGTCGCCTCGCGCCTGGGCCAGGCGGTGTCGAAGCGGGACACCGTGGCGCGCATCGGCGGCGACGAATTCGTGGTGCTGCTGGGCGGCCTCGACCCGGACCCGGCCGTCGCCACGCAGGCCGCGCTGGCGGTGGCCGAACGCATCCGCGCGCGCCTGGCACAGGCGGTGCAGATCGAGGGCCAGCCCTACCAGACCTCGGCCAGCGTCGGCGTGGCGCTGCCGCTGCACGGCGCCAGCGGCGCGCACGACCTGATGCGCGAAGCCGACACCGCCATGTACCACGCCAAGTCCAGCGGGCGCAACGGCGTCGCCCTGTTCGAGACGGGGATGCTGGCCGAGGCCGAGCGCCGCCTGACGCTCGAACGCGACCTGGCGCACGCGCTCGAGAACGGCGAGCTGTCGATGCACCTGCAACTGCAGGTCGACCACAGCGGCGCCCCGGACGGCGCCGAGCTCTTGATGCGCTGGCAGCGCGCGGACGGCCGCATGGTGCCGCCGGACGTGTTCATCCCGGCCGCCGAATCGAGCGGCCTGATCGTGCCGCTCGGCCACTGGGTGCTGCGCGAAGCCTGCCGCGCCTGGCAGGTGCTGGCGCGCGCAGGCCACCCGCTGACGCTGTCGATCAACGTCAGCCCCTACCAGTTCCGCCAGCCCGACTTCGTGGAGCAGGTGCGCGCGATCTTCCGCGAGACCGGCGCGCCGCCCGACCGCTTCATCTTCGAAGTGACCGAAGGCCTGCTGATCGACGACATCGACCAGACCATCGCGCGCATGCAGGCCCTGACCGAGATCGGCGTCCGCTTCTCGATCGACGACTTCGGCACCGGCTATTCGAACCTGGCCTACCTGAAGAAGATGCCGCTGTACGAACTGAAGATCGACAAGGGCTTCATGCGCGATACGCCGCGCGACGTCAACGGCACCGCGATCGTGCAGTCGATCCTGGCAATGGCCACCCACCTCGGCCTGCGCGTGGTCGCCGAAGGCATCGAGACGGCCGAGCAGGCCGACTTCCTCGGCACGCACGGGCGCCCGCACCTGCAGGGCTTCCTGTTCCACCGCCCGATGCCGCTCGAGCGCGTGCTCGCGCACCTGGACACGGTGCGCCCGGCGGCCGGCGTTTCTGCTAATGTGCACGGAGCCAACCCAGCACAGGAGCCAGCATGGAACGATTCCTGATCGTTTATCGCGGCGCCCCCGGCGCGACGCCGGAGGCTTCACACGACCCACAGCGCTGGACCGGCTGGTTCGACGCGCTCGGCGCGAACGCCCTCGACCGCGGCGCCCTTGACGCGGCCGCCGTCGAGATCCCGAGCCGCCTGCTGGGGCCGAAGGAGTCGACCAGCTCCCTGTCGGGCTATTGCGTCATTGCCGCTGAAGACTTCAACGCGGCGGTGCGCCTGGCCGACGCCTGTCCCATCTACGACATGGGCGGCTCGCTGGAAATCGCCCGGCTGGGGCCGCCGCCGGGCTGATCCAACCACAAGCCGGCCAGGCCGGTCGCACTCGGACACGCTTGCCATGGCGGCGGCGCCGTTGCAGTGGCCGGCCGCTCACCGTCTCAAGCCGCGCGCCGCTCGCCCGTGACGGCGCCGCGCGCGTCGCGCCAGCGCCGGCTCATGTCGCGGGCGCTGTCGAGCTGGCCCGGCGACAGGCAATCGGCCAGCACCGCCTTGTTGGCGCTGGCGGCCGGGTCGCCGGCATCGGCCGCCAGCAGCATCCACATGTAGGAACGCACGCTGTCGCGCTCGACGCCGCGGCCGCTGTTGTACATGCCGCCCAGGTTGTACTGGGCCAGCGTGTGACCCTGCTCGGCCGCCTTGCGGTACCAGCGCACCGCCTCGGCGTCGTTCTGGCGCAGGCCCTGGCCGTTGGCGTACATCACGCCCAGGTTGTTCTGCGCGCTGGCGTCGCCCTGCTCGGCGGCGCGGCGGTACCAGCGCGCGGCCTGGACCTCGTCACGCGGCACGCCCTGCCCCTTGGCGTGCGCGACCGCCAGCGCGAACTGCGCCTTGGCCATGCCCTGCTCGGCCGCGTGGCGATACCAGTAGGCGGCGCGCCTGAAATCCGGCGCCTGCCCGGCGCCGTGGCGGCGCGCGTACAGCACGCCCAGGTTGTACTGCGCCAGCACGTGGCCCTGCTCGGCGGCGCGCGTGTACCAGTTCAGCGCGCCGGCTTCGTCGAGCGCATCAGAGGTCGGGGCGCCGGGGCCGCCGGCCAGCAGCAGCGCCAGGCGGAACTGGGCCTCGGCCTCGCCCTGGCCGGCGGCGCGCTTCAGCCACAGGCAGGCGCCCTTGACGTCGCCGGCCTCCAGGCAGGCCAGGCCGAGCAGGCGCTGCCCGGCCGCGTTGCCCTTGCCGGCCGCGCGCCGGAACCAGTGCACGGCCTGGGCTTCGCTCGGCGCCACGCCCTGGCCGCGGCGGTGCATCAGGCCGAGGCTGACCTCGGCGTCGGCGTCGCCCAGGCGGGCCGCCTTGCGCAGCCAGGCCAGCGCCAGCGCGTGGTCGGGCGCGACGCCGTCGCCGTTCAGGTAGCAGGCGCCGAGCATGCGCTGGGCGCTCGCCGTGTCCTGCTCCGCGGCCTTGAAATACCAGGCCACGGCTTCGGACGGGTCGCGCGGCACGCCGCGCCCGAGCCGGAACATGTCGCCGAGGTTCTGCTGGGCAGAGGGATCGCCCTGCTCGGCCGCCAGGCGGAACCAGTACACAGCCAGCATGTCCGACTGCCCGACGCCGCGCCCCAGGTAATACATGCTGCCCAGCTGGTTCTGGGCGAACGCCAGGCGCTGGCAGGCGGCGCACATCAGCCAGCGCACCGCCTCGGCATCGTCCTGTTCGACGCCCTCGCCGTTCCGGTACAGCATCCCGAGGTTGAACTGCGCATACGGATTGCCGTGCTCGGCGGCACGGGCGAACCAGTCGCGGTCGGAATCGATCGGCTTGGGCTGCGGGACTTGCATCGGGTTCTCCTGTCAGGCTTGGATAAGGGCCACGGCGCGCGATGCGCACCGAATAATTGACAAAAGTCTAATGTCGAGGACGGAGCCGTTTGTGAGGTCGCTCAATCGCATGCGCCGTCCCGCGTCGAAAAACCGGCCCGGCAGACGTGCTTGACCGCGTGCTTGATCGGCAGCACCCGTGCATGCGCATGTGCTGCCGCCGTCGCGAAAGTCGCACAGGACGGCACTGGCCAGGCCGCGTCGTGCGACCCAGGCAATGCTGCGATAACGATTTATTTTGAAAGAAGGGGACCGCGCCACCCGGCCGTCCGCCGCGCGCGCCCCGGCATCGGTATCGACAGCCCTGGTTCAGGCGCGCGCGCGCAGATCGGCCGCGTAGTCGCCCAGATAGCGCGGCACCTTGGCCGCAGCCAGGCGGTTGATCGATTCCAGCAAGCCCGGATCGAGGCTGTCCAGGCCATATTGCTTGCCCAGGTGGCGCCCGATGTGCAGCAGCAGCTCGGCGGTCACTTCGGCGTCGGCCTCGGCGCGGTGGGCGCGGCTCTTGAAGGCGATGCCGAGCGCGCGCGACAGCTGGCCCAGCTTGTACGAACCCACGCCCGGAAACACCCGGCGCGACAGTTTCAGCGAGCACACCAGGCCGGTGTGTGCGCAGGCGCCGCCCAGGCGCGCCGCTTCGGCGCGCAGGAACTTGTCGTCGAAGCTGGCGTTGTGGGCGGCCAGCGTATCGGCGCCGATGAAGTCGATCAGCTGCGGCACCACTTCCTCGACCGGCGGCGCGCCGTCCACCATCTGCTGGGTGATGCCGGTGTACTCGACGATGAAGGGCGGAATGCGCACCCCGCAGTTCACCAGCGAGACGAAGCGCTCGACCACGCGCCCCGCCTCGATGCGCAGCGCCGCCACCTCGGTGATGCGGTCGCCGGCTTCCGGCGACAGGCCGGTGGTCTCGAAGTCGAGCATGACGATGGGGCGTTCGAACACGGTTTGCGATCCTTTCAATTAACCGAACTTGCGGACGGCGTCGATCGCCAGGCCGGCGCCGATGCTGCCGAACAGGTCGCCCTCGACGCGCCGAGCGTCCGGGACGATGGCGGCGATGCGTTCGCGCAGCGCGCCCACGCCGCTCGAGCCGCCGGTAAAGAACACGGTGTCGACCTGCCCCGGCGTTACGCCGGCCTCGACCAGCAGGCGCCGCACCGCCGCGCCGATGCCGTCGACCAGCCCCTCGACCGCGTCGACGAAGGTCGCGCGTTCGACCCGCAGGCGTTCGGGCGGCGACAGGCGGTCCAGCTCCAGCTCGACTTGCTCGGCGCCCGACAAGCCGATCTTGGCGCCCTCGACCTGCATCGCCAGCCAGTGGCCGGCGCGGTCCTCGACCAGTGCGCGCAGGCGGCGCAACTTGGCCGGCTCGGCCGCGTCGCGCACCAGGTCGTCGAGCTGCACCACGCTCTTGCGCGTGTAGGCCAGGTTGATCGTGTGCCAGGTCGCCAGGTTGAAATAATAGCTCGACGGGATCGCCGCGCCCGAAGCCAGGCTGCTGCCGTAGCCGAGCAGCGGCATCACCGCGGCCAGGCTGAGGTACTTGTCGAAGTCGGTGCCGCCCAGGTGCACGCCGCCGGTGGCCAGGATGTCGTCGCGCCGGTCCAGGCGCTCGCGCCGGCCGGGGCCCAGGCGCAGCAGCGAAAAGTCCGAGGTGCCGCCGCCGATGTCGGCGATCAGCACCAGCTCCTCGCGCTCGATGCGCGATTCGTAGTCGAAGGCGGCCGCGATCGGCTCGTACTGGAAGGCGATGTCGCTGAAACCCGCGGCGCGCGCGATGCCGGCCAGCGTGTCCTCGGCCAGGCGGTCGGCATCCGGATCCTCGTCGACGAAATACACCGGGCGGCCCAGCACCACGCTGGAAAACTCGCGGCCGGCAGCCGTCTCGGCGCGTCCCTTGAGTTCGCCGATGAACTGGCCCAGCAGTTGGCGGAACGGCAAGGCGCGCCCGCCGACCTCGGTCTGGCCTTCCATCAGCGGCGTGCCGAGCAGGCTTTTCAGGGAGCGCATCAGGCGCCCGTCGTAGCCCTCCAGGTAGTCGAGCAGCGCGGCGCGGCCATAGCGCACCGCGTCCTCGTCGGCGTTGAAGAACACGACCGAGGGCAAGGTGGTCTTGCCGTCTTCCAGCGGGAGCAGGCTGGGCTGGCCGGGACGAACCCAGCCGACGGTGGAATTGGATGTGCCGAAATCGACGCCGCAAGCGATCGCCATGGAAGCCTTTGGAGGGGAAAGGGGCGAGATGTTACCAGAAACCAGTGGGAACCGGAATCTCCTCCAAGCTGTCTCACCGCCACGACATTTTCAATCGTGCGGGCCGGCCCGGGCCCGTACAGTGTAAGGACGCCGCGCAGGCCTTGGCGCCGCAGCAATGCATGAGCACTATTGGCGGAGGCCCCGACTATGGAGCGAAACGAGCCCGGAGCAGCGGCGATGACGCGTGAATGGACCCTGCAGCGAAATTGTTCCCTGGCCCCGCGCCAGGTGGCGCTGGCGTACGCCATGCTATGCGCGTTTTCGCTGACGGTCGGCCTGGCCCTGCTGGTGCTGCACGGGATCTGGGTGGTGCTGGCATTCAGCCTGCTCGAGCTGGCGCTGGTCGGGCTGGCGCTGATCGTCTACGCGCGCCATGCGCTCGACCGCGAGCACATCCTGCTTGCCGACACCTGCCTGCTGGTCGAATGCGTCCAGGCCGACCGCTGCCGGCAGGCGCGCCTGGATCCGCTCTGGACCCGGGTGCTGGCGCCCGACGAGCGGCGCCGGCCGCTGATCCGGCTCGAATCGCGCGGCGACCAGGTCGAGATCGGCCGCTTCGTCAGCGAGGCGCGCCGGTGCCAGGTCGAACGCGAGCTGCGCCAGGCGCTGCGCGGCAGGTCGGCGATGCAGTGATTGGCCTGAGCTCTCGATAACCCGTCAAGACACAAACTTTCGCCTGCGAAACACCGCGGGCCTTTGCCTGGCGCGCCCGCTCGCCCCCCAGTCCTACAAAAACCCCTGCGCGTTTCACTCTGATCTCCCGTCGACTTGGCTGATCGGTGTAAGCGGGCTCTTACAACCACACGGCGAGGGTACCGATGTTACAAATTCTGCATCAATTGCATAATGCGGTATGACATTGGCAGAGAGAACAAGAATGAACAAGGAGATGGAAGGCTACGCGATCGTCGTGCACGGCGGCGCCGGCAGCCCGCGCGACTACGACGACGGCTGCGAACGCGCAGCCCGGGCCGCGGCCGACGAACTGGCGCTCAGCAGCGATGCGCTCGAGGCGGCGATGGCCGCCGTCACCACCATGGAAGACGACGGCCGCTTCAACGCCGGCTCCGGTTCGGTGCTGTGCCTGGACGGCGCCACCGTCGAGATGGATGCGTCGGTCATGGACACGCGCGGCCGCCTGGGTGCGGTCGCCTGCGTGCAGGGCGTGAAAAACCCGGTGCTGCTGGCGCGCGCGGTGGCCGACAGCCCGCACTGGCTGCTGGCCGGCGAAGGCGCCAGGCGCTTCGCCGACGCGATCCGCCACCCGACCTGGGACCAGATCTCCGAGCACCAGCGCGAAGCGCACCAGAAGGTATTGAAGGAACTGGCCGGGACGGTGCCGGCCATGCCGGGCGTGAGCAACCAGGCCTTCCTGCGCTTCTGGAACTACCAAAGCCCGCTGAACCTGCCCGAACACATGGCCTGCGACACGGTCGGCGCCGTGGTGCGCGCACCGGACGGGCATTTCGCCGTCGCCGTCTCGACCGGCGGCTCGGCGCCCTCGCTGCTGGGACGCGTGGGCGACTCGCCGATCATCGGCAGCGGCTTTTATGCCGGCAAGCTGGGCGCCGTGGCCGCCACCGGCATCGGCGAACAGATCGTGCGCCACCTGCTGGCGCGCACCGTGTACGGCTGGATCGAGGACGGCATGCCGCTCGAGCAAGCCCTGAAGCGCGGCGTCGACCTGTTCGACCCGGCCATCGCCGTCGGCCTGATCGCCGTCTCGCGCACCGAGGCTGCCGTCCACGCCAACCGCGACATGCCGCAAGCAACGATCATCCAACCTTGACAACCGCCATGACCAACGAGAACGTACCCGACCAGGCGAGCCGCCAGGCCACGCAAGCCGAACAGATCGCCCACAGCCATGGCCACCTGGTCATCATCGGCGGCCACGAGGACAAGCAGAACGACATGGACATCCTCAAGCGCTTCGTCGAGCTGTCCGGCGGCGCCGAGGCCAGGATCGTCGTCATCACGGCCGCCAGCACGGTGGCCGAAGACATGTGGGACACCTACGACCGCACCTTCGGCGAACTGGGTGTGGAAAACCGCAGGCACCTGCACCTGCAGAGCCGCCACGACGCCAACAACGAAGACTACATCAAGGACATCGTCGATGCGACCGGCATCTTCATGACCGGCGGCGACCAGAAGCGTCTGCTCGCCATCATCGGCGGCACCGCGCTCGACGCAGAAATGCACGCCGCGCTCAAGCTGCGCGGCGCCTGCATCGGCGGCACCAGCGCCGGCGCGTCGGCCATGTCGGGCCACATGCTGGCCCAGGGCCGCGCCGAACTGCACCCGGAAAAAGGCTCGGTCAGCCTCGGCGCGGGCCTGGGCTTCCTGCACAAGGTCGTGGTCGACCAGCACTTCTCGGAACGCCAGCGCCTGTCGCGCCTGCTGTCGGTGGTGGCGCAGAACCCGTATCTGCAGGGGATCGGCATCGACGAGGACACCGCGCTGGTGGTCGAGCGCGGCGTCGGCATCGAGGTGCTCGGCCAGGGCGCCGTGACCATCGTCGACGGCCGCCAGATGAGCACCAACATCGCCGACATCTCGAACCGCGAGACGCCGGAACTGATCGACGTGCGCCTGCATCTGCTGCCGTCGGGCAGCAAGTACACCCTGCCGCGTGAAGGCGAGGACCGCACGCGCATCCCGGCGTCCCTGCTCGAATTTATTGAAAATGTAACGAAACGGAATCCGCTTTCATGAGAATCACTGAACAACGCGTCCTGCGCGGTCCCAACCTGTATGCCGCCACCCCCTGCCTGCTGGCCGTGATCGACCTCGACGACCAGGCCGGGCATGCGGCCAATGCGCTGCCGGACTGCATTCCCGGCCTGGGCGCGCGCCTGCTCGAGCTGCTGCCCGGCATGGCGCCGGAACCGTCGGCGCGCTTGTCCGACTGCCAGTCGCCGCTCGACGCGCTCGAGCCGATCGTGATGCAACTGCAGCGCCTGGCCGGCGCCCCCGCCGAGTTCAGCCGCACCATCGTCAACCCTGCGAACCCCGCCCATTCGCAAAAAGCGGCACGGGTGGTGTGCGGCTACGCGATCGAACAGGTCGCGACCGAGGCCTTGGCCCTGGGCCGCCGCATGATCCGCGCGATCGCGCAAGGCGAACGCCTCGAGCTCGAGCCGGCCCTGGAAGCACTGCGCGAGAGCGCGCGCCGCCACGCGATCGGCACCTCGACCGCCGCCGTGCTGGCTGCCGCCCACAAGCGCGGCATCCCGAGCCTGCGCCTGACCGACAACGCTAACCTGTTCCAGCTCGGCTGGGGCAGCCGCCAGAAACGCCTGCAAGCGACCATCACCGGCGCCACCAGCAATATCGCGGTCGGCATCGCCAGCGACAAGCAGCTGACCAAGGCCCTGCTGGACCAGGCCGGCTGCCCGGTCCCGGTTGGCGACACCGTCACCACGCTGCAGCAGGCCCAGCGCGTGGCGCGCCGCATCATCGCCAACCACGGCGCCGTCACCGTCAAGCCGCTCGACGCCAACCAGGGCAAGGGCGTGACCGTGGCCTGCACGACGCCGGAAGACGTCGAGCGCGCCTTCGAATTCGCCCAGAAATACGGCCGCCACGTGATCGTCGAAGAACACTTGCGCGGGCGCGACTACCGCGTGCTCGTGACCGGCAAGAAGATCGCCGCCGCCTCGTGGCGCCGTCCGCCGCACGTCACCGGCGACGGGCGCCACAGCGTGCGCGCACTGGTCGAGATCGAAAACCGCAACCCGGCGCGCGGCGACGGCCACACCAACATCCTGACCAGGATCCCGATGGATGCGCTGGCCGAAGACGTGCTGGCCAAGCAAGGCCTGACGTTCGAGTCCGTGCCCGAACCGGGCGCCACGGTCGAACTGCGCGGCAACGCCAACCTGTCCACCGGCGGCACCGCCGAGGACGTGACCGATGCGCTGCCGGAAGAGACGCGCGACATCTGCATCCGCGCCGCGCGCACCATCGGCCTGGACGTGGCCGGCATCGACATCGTCTGCGAAGACATCGGCCGGAGCCTGCGCGAGCAGCGCGGCGGCATCATCGAAGTCAACGCCGCGCCCGGCATCCGCATGCACCAGTACCCCAGCCGCGGCACCGCGCGCGACGCCGGCGACGCCATCGTCGAGGCGCTGTTCGGCGCCGACGACGGCCGCATTCCGGTGGTCGCCGTGACCGGCACCAACGGCAAGACCACCACCACGCTGATGATCGCCCACGCGACGCGGATGGCCGGCCTGCGCACCGGCGTGACCACCACCGAAGGCGTGTTCATCGACGGCCAGCGCATCAGCGCCGGCGACTGCACCGGATTCCGCTCGGCGCGCACCGTGCTCAGTTCGCCGGACGTCGAGCTGGCCGTGCTGGAGACGGCGCGCGGCGGCATCCTCAAGCGCGGCCTGGCCTACGACAAGTGCGACGTCGCCGTGGTCCTGAACGTGACCAGCGACCACCTCGGGCTGGACGGCATCGACACCGTGGAAGAACTCGCCAACGTGAAGTTCACGGTGGCGCAGCGCGCCAGCCGCGCGGTGGTGCTCAACGCCGAGGACGACCGCTGCGTCGCCATGGCGCGCCGCCTCGCCGACGAGGTCGAGGTGCTCTACTTCTCGCTCGACGCCGAGAACCCGGTACTGCTGCGCCACCTCGAACAGGGCGGGCGCGCGGTCTACCTGCAGGATGAAGCCATCGTGCTGGCCAACGGCGCGCGCCACGAGGCGCTGCTCGACGTGCGCAGCATGCCGGTCACGCTCAAGGGCGCGGCGCGCTACAACATCGCCAACAGCCTGGCGGCCGTTGGCGCGCTGGCCGCGACCGGCTTTGGCAACCTCGAGATCATCGACGGCCTGCGCACCTTCGTCTCCGACTGGAAGCACAACCCGCTGCGCTCGAACGTGTTCGACGTCGACGGCGTGACCGTCATCTTCGACTACGCCCACAACAGCGCCGCCTACGCCGCCCTGGCCGCGACCGCGCGCGAGATGACGCCGGGCCGCGTGGTCGGCGTGGTGGCGGCGCCGGGCGATCGCCGCGACGCCGACCTGGTCGAGATCGGCGAGACCTGCGCGGCCGGCTTCGACGAGCTGGTGATCTACGAAACCGAGAACCGCGGCCGCGCCGCCGGTACGGTATCGCAGCTGCTGCTGCAGGGTGCGCGCCAGGGCAGGTTCGAGCTGGACCACTTGCAGGTCGAACTCGACGTGCACGCCGCGATCCGCGCCGGCCTGGCGCGCTGCGTACCGGGCGACGTGCTGGTGTTCGGCTGCGGCTCGTCGATCAGCGAACTGACCGACGCCATCCGGCCGACGTCGCCGGCCACCGCCAGCAGGATCGAGGCGCAGGTCGTGTAAGCCTGCCCGGCGCCGCAAAACCAAACGCCCCATCCGAAGCCGGATGGGGCGTTTCACTCCATACGCCGCGCAGTCGTGCGTCAACCCTTACCTCAGGCGCCGAACTCCCTCAGCGCCGGCACCCCGATCTCGCATGCCGCCAGCAGCACCAGCAGCGCGCCCTTGACGACCAGCCCGCGCCAGCGCAAGGGCGACTTGCCGTCCGGGTTGTTCCATCCGCCCGGCATGTCCTCGTCGACCGTGATCAGGTGGCCGACGAAGGCCAGGCCGGCGAACGCCGTCAGGGTATCGATGTAGGGCACGTGCCAGAGCGCCGACAGCAGCAGCGCGCTCATCACCACGGCGACCGACAAAATCAAATACGGCTTGGTCCTGCGTTCCTTTTTTTGCAACTGGGTTTCCAACTGAGCCAACTCTCCGTCTCCTTGTTGTAATTATAAAAAAAACGGGCCGGATGGCCCGCCGTACTGCCTGCGTCCGCGTGCCGGCGAAAGGCGCGCGGAGGCGAACTCCCTCACCCGATCTGCGCCTCGATCTTCTCGGCGCTTTCCGGGTCCACCGTGCGGATCGCATCGGCGAAATCCTTGACCGTGGTCGCGCACGAAAACAGCAGCACGTCGCCGCGCTGGCACAGGGCCAGGCCGCGCCGCGCCGCCTCGGCCACGTCGGGCACGCGGTGCAGCGTATCGCTCTTGCCCACCGCTTCCTCCGCCCCTTGCATGATGAGGTCGAGCGTCTCGCCGTGCGCGCGCCCGCGCGAGGCCGATTCGTAGACCACGATCTCGTCGTAGCTGGCGGCGCACACGCGGCCGACTTCGCGCAGGTCGTCGTCGCGGCGGTCGCCCGGCGCCGAGATCACGCCGACCAGCTGGCCCGGCAGCAGCGAGCGCCCCAGCTCGGCCATCGCGCGGTAGGCGGCCGGGTTGTGGGCGTAGTCGATGATCACGGTCACGCCGCGCACGTCGAACACGTTGGTGCGCAGCGGGTTGTTCTTGCCGTCGCTGACGAACGTCGACAGGCCGGTCGCGATCTGCAGGTTCGAGAACCCGGCCGCCAGCAGGCCGGCCGCGGCGGCCAGGCTGTTGGCGATGTTGTAGCGCGCGCGGCCTCCCATCGCGATCGGCATCGACTCCACCCGCACCAGCTGCTGGTGGTAGGTGGCGTCGGCGATCACGATCGCATTGTCCTGCAAGTAGGTGGCGCGGCCGCCCTCTTCCAGGTGGCGCAGCAGCACCGGATTGTCGGCTTCCATCGAAAAATAGATGATCTCGACGTCCGGGTGCACGCGCCGCGCCATTGCCACGCACAGCGCGTCTTCGGCGTTGAGCACGACCGCGCGCGTGGCCGACAGCGGCACCACGGCTTTCACTTGCGCCAGGTCTTCCACGGTGTCGACGCCGTCCAGGCCGAGGTGGTCCGGAGAGACGTTCAGCACCATGCCGACGTCGCACTTGTCGAACGCCAGGCCGCGCTTGAGGATGCCGCCGCGCGCCGTTTCCAGCACGGCGATCTCGACATCCGGCGAAGCCAGCACGGTGCGCGCCGACCAGTAGCCGGTGCAGTCGCCCTTGACGATCTGCTTGCCGTCGACGTACACGCCATGGGTGGTGGTCGCGCCGGTGACGCGCCCGGTCAGGCGCGCGGTGTGCGCCATCAGCAGCGTGGTGGTGGTCTTGCCGTTGGTGCCGGTGCAGGCGATGATCGGGATGCGCCCGTCCGAATTGCCCATCAGGCCGTCGACGATCGCGTCGCCGGCGTCGCGCGGCGTGCCGCTACCCGGGTACTGGTGCATGCGGATGCCGGGCGCGGCGTTCACTTCGATCACGGCGCCGCCCTGCTCGGCCAGCGGCTGGGAGATGTCGCGGCAGACGATGTCGATGCCGGCCACGTCCAGGCCGATCTTGGAAGCCGCGCGCACGCACAGGCGCTGCGTGGATTCGGGCAGCAGGTCGGTCACGTCCTCGGCGGTGCCGCCGGTGGACAGGTTGGCGTTCCCGCGCAGCCAGACCGTGGCGCCCTCGGGCGGGACCGCGTCCGGCGCGTAGCCCTGCTTGCGCAGCAGGTCTTCGGCATGGGCGTCGATGCGGATCTGGGTCAGGATGTTGGTGTGGCCCTCGCCGCGCGCGGGGTTCTCGTTCTCGCGCGCGACCAGGTCCTGGATGCTGGTTTGGCCATCGCCCACCACGTGCGCAGGGTGCCGGCGCGAGGCCGCGGCGACCTTGCCGCCGGCGACCAGCACGCGGTAGTCCTCGCCCTCGATGAAGCGCTCGACGATGATCCGACGGCCATGCTTGCGCGCGAACGCGTAGGCCTGCTCGATCTCGGCCGCGCTGCGGCAGTTCACGGTCACGCCCTTGCCCTGGTTGGCGTCGAGTGGTTTGACGGTCACCGGCGCGTCCAGGCGGCGCGCGACGCTCAAGGCTTCCTCGATCGAGCCGACCGTCTCGCCCTTGGGCACCGGCACGCCCGCTTCGGCCAGCAGCTGCTTGGTCAGCTGCTTGTCGCTGGCGATGCGCACCGCGATGTTGCTGGTGTCCCCGGTGATGGTGGCCTGGATGCGCTTTTGCTTGACGCCCCAGCCGAGCTGGAACAGGTTGGCGTCCTCGGTGATGCGCTGGACCGGGATGTTGCGCTCGCGCGCCGCGGCCAGCACCGCCGCCGTGCTGGTGCCGATCGCATAGTGTTCGGCCAGCTCGCGCAGCTCCTGCAGGGGCGCTTCGAGTTCGAAGGGTTCATCGTGGGCCAGCGCGTCGACGATCTCGACCGCCAGCGCGAAGGCCGGCTGGGCCAGCTTTTCGATCTGGTACGCGCAGACGATGCGGTACAGGCCGGGCTCGCCGGTGACCGGGCGCGTGCGCCCGAAGGCGACCGGGGCGCCGGCCAGGCATTGCAGGCCGAGCGTGACGTGTTCGATCACGCGCGCCAGGTAGGTGCCTTCGCGCAGGCGCTGGGCGAAACCGCCCGGCTGGCCGGTCGGGACCAGGTAGTCCGCCAGCGAGGGCAGCAGGTTCAGCAGGGCTTCGGTAAATTGAGGAAGTTCGCGGGTCGAGACGCCGTACAGGTCTTCAAGGTCGAGCACGGACAGCAGGCATGGAGTGTCCGCGTGGATGTTGGGGCCACGCAGGAAACGTTGTTCGAGTATCTGCACAGAAAATCCTTGTCATGGAAACGGGACGCGTGCCTCCCGGCCGCGTCCTCGCGTGTCGCTTATGTCTTCAGTTGTCGCTATTCAGGCGTCCAGCAGGCGCGAATACATGCGGCTAGCCATGAGCCCGATGGCCGTATGATGCACTGAAGGCGACATCAGGCGCGCCAGCATGGACATCGCCTCCGGCTTGCCGGTGGCGGCGGCGACGCGCTCCTCGAGCTGGCGCAGTTCGTTGTCGCCGGCGACCTCGGCGCCGGCGTTGCGGCGGCGGATCAGGCCGCGCTCCGGATAGCCGCTGCGCGCGTTCGCCTGGTTCAGCTTGTCGAGCGTGCGCTGGCGCGCGCGGTGGCTCAGCACGCGGCCGGTGCGCACCGCGCAATCGGCCTCGACCGGGGTGACGATCCAGTCGCGCAGGACCTGCTGCTCGTAGCTCGAGAACACGCCGAACATCTCGGCGCGCTCGCCCTGGATCAGGCGCCAGAAGCGGCTCTGCTCGACTTCCTGGCCGCGCTGGATCCAGCCCGCGTCTTCCAGGGCGCGCAGGAAACCAGGAGTCTGCTCGGGATCGGACAGCCAGTCGTTGACCGAGCGTCCGCCCACGCGGCAGTAGTCCGAGTGCATGTTCTGGCCGATCACGGCCTTGGCGCGGAAGATCTCGACCAGTTCCGCTTCCAGGTCGAACGAGCCGATGATGGCGCTGGTGCCGGCGCCCAGCTCGTTCAGGCGGTAGCCGTCCAGCACGCGGCGGTAGAACGCCGCAGGGTCGCTCGACTGCGCCATCAGGTTACGCAGCGCCACCACGGCCTTGTGCGCATGGCCGCTGCCGGCGTTGTCGACGGTGACGTGCAGCGTGAAGTAATACGGGTCGATGCCCAGCTCGTTCAGCTCGTACGAAGTGATCAGGAGGTGCAGCGGCAGCTGTTCGTAGCCGAGGTTGTAGCCGACGATCTCGGGCAGCATGGCGTCGGCGTTGTAGGCCAGCGCCAGCTGGATCGCGCCCTGCACGAAATGTTCGTCGGACAGCGACTCCCAGTGTTCGCAGCCATGCGCGGCCAGCAGGCGGCGGTACAGCGTGACGTGGTTCTTGTCGGGCACGCCGTCGCCCAGCTCTTCCAGGTAGGTCTTGATCAGCGCGTGGAAATCGGGGTTTTCCCAGTGCGACAGCGTGCCGTACAGCCAGGCGCCGTCGACCAGCTTGGTCGGCGCCGCGCCTTTCAGGAAGTACAGCGCGTGCGACATGCTGCCGAAGTAGCGGCGCGGGGCGCCCTGCTTGCGGCCGGCCAGGTATTCGCGGTAGGCCAGGCCGACGCTCTCGGCGCGGCCGTGGATCCAGCCCGGCAGCTCGGCGACCGTGTCGGGCAGGTCGGCCGGCTCGGCGCGCGCCACTTCGATCTGGGCGCGCAGGTAGTCGCGCGCGGCGGCGACGGCGGCGCCATCCGGCGTGTCGAGCAGCGAGAAGTACAGCGCTTTCGAGCGCGGGGGTTGGATCAGGCGGGCCGAGGTATTGGCTTGTGCCGTGCGGGTCTCCGCCACAAAAGTCTGGTTCATGATGAATCTTCTAGTAAATGTTCTAATCCGATTATGCGCACCCGGCAATCCTGGCGTAATCGGTAGGAACCTTCTGTCCATGTCAGACAGAACTTACAAAAATTGCATTGATTCACCAGCTGCTGAGTTGACCCGGAAACGCCCCGCGAAAATGAAAAAAGCCGGGCATGAACCCGGCTTCGGACAGGTGGCGGCATGCCGCCACGCATGGTCTATTACTGGGTCACACCGTTCAATGCCGAACGGCTACGTGCATAACCGAAGTACACGACCAGACCCAGCACCAGCCAGACCAGGAAGGCGATCCAGGTCAGGGCCGACAGGAAGGACATCAGCGCCAGGCAGAACACCACGGCGATGGCCGGCACCACCGGCACGCCCGGGCAGCGGAACGCGCGCTTCAGGTCCGGGCGCTTCTTGCGCAGCACGATCACCGACACCGACACCAGGCAGAAAGCGGCCAAAGTGCCGATGTTGACCAGCTCGGCCAGGACGTTGAGCGGCACGAAGGCGGCGATCACGCCGAACACGATGCCGACCAGCCAGGTCGCGAAGTACGGGGTGCCGTATTTCGGGTGCACGGTGGAGAGCTTGGCCGGCAGCAGGCCGTCGCGCGACATCGCGAACAGGATGCGGGTCTGGCCGTAGGCCATCACCAGCATCACGGTGGTCATGCCGAGGATCGCGCCGACGTTGGTCCACTGCGCCAGCCAGTTCACGCCGGCGTATTCGAGCGCCAGCGAGACCGGGTGGTCGACGCCGGCAAACTTCTGGAACGGCACGATGCCGGTCATGATGGCGGCCACCACGACGTAGAGCAGCGTGCAGATGCCGAGCGAACCGATGATGCCGATCGGCAGGTCGCGCGCCGGACGCTTGACTTCCTCGGCGGCCGAGGTCACCGCGTCGAAGCCGATGAAGGCGAAGAACACCAGCGCGGCGGCGCTCATGATGCCCGAGGCGCCGAACGGCGCGTACGGCTGCCAGTTGGCGGTGTTGACGTGGCCGAAGCCGAAGATGATGAACAGCAGCACGATGGTCATCTTGATCGCCACCATGACGTTGTTGACGCGCGCCGATTCGCGCACGCCCAGCGACAGCATCCAGGTCAGGAACAGCATGATGCACAGCGCCGGCAGGTTCATCACCGTGTGCACGCCCACGCGCGCGCCCGGAGCGGCGCTGAGGGCCGTCGGCAGGTCCAGTCCGTAGCCGTGCAGCAGCGACTGGAAGTAGCCCGACCAGCCGACCGCCACGGTCGAGGTCGCCAAGCCATATTCGAGCAGCAAGTCCCAGCCGATCATCCAGGCCACCACTTCGCCCAGCACGGCATAACTATAGGTATAGATCGAACCGGCCACGGGCACCGTCGACGCGAACTCGGCATAGCACATGGCGGCGAAGCCGCAGGCGATCGCGGCGACGATGAAGGAAATCGTCAGCGCCGGACCGGCGGTCAGCGCACCGGTGCCGGTCAGCACGAAGATGCCGGTGCCGACGATCGCCCCGATCCCCATCAGGATCAGGTCCATCGGCCCCAGCACTTTCTTCAGGCCGCCGGGCGCCTGCGTGCTGGCCACCATGTTGTCGAGATTCTTGGTTCTGAAAAGACTCACTGCGTTCTCCAATACGATAGTAGATAGATCCCGGGACCTGGTTGTTATGTACACCGTCTCCTCTCGGTCGCGGGCCTGCACCCGTACAGCATGCAAGAACAATGCCGGGCGGAAGCATCTGTGGCGTCACATTATCGCCATTAAGTTATCGAGAATCAAAGGAAATACTCAAAAATTCAACCCTGGGAGCATGACAGTCCCAAAACAGACCCGATGATGGACGCTGACATCTCATTGCCGGGGCGGCGACGCTCAGGCGAGCGTACAGATCAGCAGCTCCGGATCGGCGTTCATGCGCAGCGGAATCGCCGAGCAGCCGACGCCGCGGCTTACGACCAGGGTACCGTTGCCCGGCAGCTCGAAGCGGCCGTAGGTGTGCTCGCGCGACCATGGGCCGCCGGCGTGGAACAGCGGCGTGCCGTCGCGCAGGGCGATCTGGCCGCCGTGCGTGTGGCCGGCCAGGCCGAGCGCGAACTGCTGGCCGTCCAGCCAGTGCAACCCGTCGGGCGAATGCATCAGGTAGATGCGCACCGGGCCGGCCTGCGCGAACGTGGGGCCGGCCGCGGGCGCGCCCAGCCAGGGATCGTCGATGCCGCAGATGCTGACCGACCCGAACGGTTCCGGCAGCGGCAGGCTGCGGTTGACCAGCACCTCGATGCCGGCATCGCGCAAACCGGCCTCGACGCACGCGCGCCCGTTCCACACGTCGTGGTTGCCGAGCACCGCAAAGGTGCCGAAAGGCGCATGCGCAGCGCGCAGGAAGGCTTGCAACGCATCGATATGGTGCGCGGCGAACGAGACGTAGTCGCCGCCCAGCAGCAGCACGTCGGGCGCTTCGCGCCGGATCGCCGCCAGCAGGTCGTCGAACAGGGCCGGGGCGGTGGTCGGGCCGGCGTGGAAATCGGACGCGAAACCGACGCGCAGCGGGCGCGCCAGGCGCAGCCCGGGCGGCAGCGCGACCTCGTGGCGGGTAACGCCGACGCGGCCCAGCCCGCCGAGCCGGTAGCTCAGGCGCGCGGCGACCCCGCCCGCGAGGACCGCGCCCAGCAGGCGCTCGGTGGCGCCCTGGACGAAGCGGTTACGTTTCGCTTTTGGCATACGATTATCTTGCAAAACCGTAACTTTACACTGGACCCGGGGCGCCAGGCGCGCTTTTGCAATCACCGTGCCATGAATGGTAGTGCCGGCACGCAAGGCCGGGTAAGATGCGGGTCCCGTTATCCTCCCCCGACCGGCCATGCTGACGCCCGACCAGTTCTTCGCTTTCCTCGCCGCCGCCATCCTGCTGACCTTGTCCCCGGGGCCGGACAACATGATGGTGCTGGGGATCGGCATGGCCAAGGGACGCGCACGCGGGATGGCCTTCGGCCTGGGCTGCGCGCTCGGGTGCCTGAGCCATACGCTGCTGGCCGTGATCGGGGTGAGCGCCCTGATCGCGGCCTCGCCGCTGGCGTTCGCGGCGCTCAAGGTGTGCGGCGGCCTGTACCTGGCATGGATGGGATTCAAGGCGATCCGCAGCCGGGGCGGCGCGGCGGTCGGGCGCGCCGAGGGCGTGGTGGAATCCGCGCGCACGCTGTTCCTGCGCGGGGTGTTCGCCAACGCCATCAATCCGAAAGTCGCGCTGTTCTTCCTGTCGTTCCTGCCCCAGTTCGTGGCCGCCGGGCGCGGTGACGCCAACGTGCAGACCGGCCTGCTCGGCATCGTGTTCACGGTCCAGGCGGCCATCCTGTTCGGACTGCTCGGCTTCTTTTCCGGCGCCGTCGGCGCCTGGCTGGGCCGCAGGCCGCGTGCCGGCATGTGGCTCGACCGCATCGCCGGGGCGATCTTCATCGGACTCGGCGTGCGCCTGATCGTCGCGCGCTGACGCGCCTACGCGCGACACTGTCGTTTCCGCGCTCGCCGTTGCCCATCGAACGCAACACGATAGCGCACGCATACGACACCGCTGCCGGCACATGCTAAGGTCGCAACCGGGCTTTACACACTTTTACGGGCGTCGACGACCCGGTGTCACGATTCCAAAATATAATAACCGACATTGCAATATCACCACGGAGAGCGCACGTGATCGAACGCCGCCAAGCCCTTGCCGCCGCCGCTCGTCCGGCGCCCCATGCGACCGCTTCCGGCATCGACGCGGCGCACCCGCCGGGCCAGCGGGCCGCGATCCCTGCGGCGATCGATGCGGCCAGCCACGTCGTCAGCCAGGCCGCAGCGTCCGTCCCCGCAGGCGAGCCGCCGCTAATCGATCCGACCCTGCTGGCCGGCGCCGACAAGATCCTGTTCATCGCGCACCTGGCGCTGGGCGACTTCACTTACCTGCAAAGCTGCTTCCAGGCCTTTGCGCAGGCCCACCCGCAGCTGAAAATCCACCTGTGGGTCGACGAGCGCCGCCGCACGCGCAAGCCTGCCGCCTGGCCGCACCTGAAAAAATACGCGCTGTACGACTGGCTCGACGAGTGCCCGTGTTTCGACAAGGTCTACAAGGAGACCTACAGCCCGGCCTTGTACCGCCGCTCGCTGGCCGAGGCCCGGCGCGAAGGCTATCCCGTCGTCGTCTCGCTGGCCGAACTCGAGCGCCACAAGTACGCGATCCTGGCCCGCAAGATCAGTCCGCAGGGTTTCGTGGTCGGACAAAAAAAGCCGGTGCGCCGCTTCGACTTCTTCAAGAAGACCATCTACCGCAGGCTGGACGCCTTCATTCTGGCGCTGCCCTCGTCCGCATACGGCGGCCAGCACATCAGCGACATCTATGCCGGCTGGTTCGCGCGCCTGTTCGGCCTGCACATCGCCCCGGCGGCGCGCTTCCCGGTGCTGGCCGTCGGCGAGCGCTGGCGCCGCTACGCGCGCGCGCAGTTCGCCGCCTGGGGTTTCGCCACCGGCCCGGGCGCGCCGCCCGTGCTGTTCCTGAACGCCTATTCCAAATCGGTCGAGCGCAGCTGGCCGCTCGACCGCATCATCGAACTGATCCGCGCAATGCAGGCCCAGCAAGCCTGGCGCGGGGCGGGTTTCGTGGTCAACGTGGTCCCGGAAGATTTGGCGCGGGCGCGCGCGCTGTTTGCCGCCGCCGGGCTCGATCGCACCCACCTGTTCAGCGCCGAGGACAACTTTTTCCAGCTCCCGGCCGTGCTGAGCCTGTGCAGCCTGATCGTCTCGGTCGAGACCGCGGTCATGCACCTGGCCAATGCCGTGCACGTCCCCGTGATCGCGCTGATGCGCCAGAAAACCCCGCACTGGGCGCCGATCGACAAGGCCAACAGCACCGTCATCACGGTGCAGCGCGCGCAGGACTGGGTCGACCGCATCGGCGTGCTGGAGGTCATGGACGTGCTGGCGCGGCATGCGCCGGCTGCTGGGGCAACGGAGACCACGACGGCGCACGGCGCGTGAAGCGTGCGCCCGGTTGGGCCGGCCGGGGGCCACAATAGGCCATCGCCACTTCCCAGCCGCTAACGTATGCGTGATGCCGCCAATCCGAACCGCCCCGCCCTGCTGCTGTTCGACATCAACCAGACCTTGCTCGACCTGGCGCCGCTGCAAGCCAGCATCCGCGCCATCCTGCCCGGCGCCGACAGTCCCAAGCTGTGGTTCACCACGATGCTGCAGCACGCGATGGCGATGAGCCTGGCCGGGCGCCACGCGCCGCTGCCCGAGATCGGCACCGCCGTGCTGTGCATGCTGGCCGCCGGCAAGGGCATCGAGCTGGCCCCCGCGCAGGCCGCGGCCGCGCTCCGCCCGATCACGCGCCTGCCCGCGCACCCGGACGTGGCGCCCGCGCTCGCGCGCCTGCGCGCAGCGGGCGTGCGCATGGCGGCGCTGTCCAATTCGACCACGGCCGGCCTGCGCGCCCAGCTCGATTATGCCGGCATCGCCCGCTACTTCGACGCCGCCTTCAGCGTCGACGAAGTGGGCGTCTACAAGCCGCATGCGCGCGTCTACCTGGAGGCGGTGCGGCGCATGCGCGTGACGCCTGGCCAGGCCATGCTGGTCGCCGCGCACGGCTGGGACACGGCCGGCGCCGGCTGGGCCGGCCTGCAGACCGCTTTCGTCGCGCGCGACGGCGAACGCCCGTTCCCGCTGGCCGACCGTCCGACCCTGGACGTGGCCGACCTGGGCGAGCTGGCCGACCGCCTCGGCGCCTGACGCCGGGACGCCGCCGCGGCCGGCCCGCAGTGCGCCCGCACCGGCACCGGCACCGGCGCGCTTGCCTATCCGCTTTTCGTTTTAGCGTTTAGCAAATATGCAATCCTGAATATCTTCGTTCACGCAGCCATCGTCGTTTGCAATACTGGCGCGGTCACTGAACAGGATATTCACCATGCCCCTGGCCATTTCCAAGGTTTCGCCACCGGCTCCGTTCGAGGAACCGATTGAAGATTTCGATGCCCCCGCCGCCGCCGAGGCGCTGGCCGGGCGTCTCGCCGCCAGCGCCGTCGAGCGCGACCGCGCGGGAGGCCACGCGGCGCACGAGCGCGAGTGGATCCGCGACTCCGGCCTGCTGGCGCTGTCGGTGCCGCGCGAGTACGGCGGCATCGGCGCCGACTGGAGCACGGTCTACCAGGCGGTGCGCATCGTCGCCCGCGCGGACAGCGCGCTGGCCCACCTGCTCGGCTTTCACCACCTGCAGCTGGCCGGCCTGACGCTGTACGGCAACGCGCGCCAGCAGCGCCGCCTGTACGCCGAGACCATCGCCGCACGCCACTTCTGGGGCAATGCGCTCAACCCGCTCGACAAGCGCCTGATCGCCACGCCCAGCGCCGGCGGCTGGGTACTGAACGGCGTGAAAAGCTTCGCCTCGGGTTCGGTCGGCGCGGACCGGCTGACCGTCTCGGCCTGGGACCCGCTGGCTGGCGCGCCGCTGATCGGCGTGCTGCCGGCGCGCCAGGCCGGCATCGAGGTACAGGCCGACTGGGACGCGTTCGGCCAGCGCCAGACCGACAGCGGCAACGTCCACTTCAAGGACGTGCTGCTGCCCGAGGAAGACGTGCTGCGGGCGCCGGGCAAGCCGGCCAGCGCGCAGGCAACGCTGCGCTCGCAGGTGGCGCAGCTGGTGCTGGTCAACCTGTATCTCGGCCTGGCCGAAGGCGCCTTGAACGCCGCGCGCGGCTACCTGCGCGAGGGGGCGCGGCCCTGGATCGCCTCCGGCGTCGCGGCGGCGGTCGACGCCCCCTTCATCCAGCACCGCTTCGGCCAGTTCCACTTGCTAGTGCGCCCGGCCCAGGTACTGGCCGACGAGGCCGGGCGCAAGCTGGACGCCGCCTGGCGCCGCGGCGCCGGCCTGGATGCGGCCGGACGCGGCGAAGTCGCGGTGGCGGTGGCCGAAGCCAAGGTGCTGGCGCACCGCGCCGCGCTCGACATCGGCAGCCAATTGTTCGAATTGACCGGGGCGCGCTCGACCGGGGCGCAGTACGGCTTCGACCGCTTCTGGCGCAATGCCCGCGTGCACACGCTGCATGACCCGGTCGACTACAAGCTGCGCGACCTGGGCCGCTATGCGCTGGACGGCAGCCTGCCCGAACCGACGCCGTATTCGTGAGCCACCCGTGAACCACCGAGCAACCATGGCCGCCGATCCGATCATCCGCCTGTCGAACCTCGCCAAGTCCTTCGCGCTCCCCGGCGGGACCGTGAACGCGCTGCGCGGCATCGACCTGAGCGTGCGGCGCGGCGCGATCTTCGGCATCGCCGGGCGCAGCGGCGCCGGCAAGTCGACGCTGCTGCGCATGATCAACCTGCTCGAGCGCCCCGACGCCGGCCGGGCCGAAGTGGCCGGGCGCGAGTTGACCGCGCTGTCGAAACCCGCGCTGCGCGCGGCGCGCCAGGACATCGGCATGATCTTCCAGCAGTTCAACCTGCTGCGCAACCTGAGCGTGTTCGACAACGTCGCCTTTCCGCTGCGGCTGCACGGCCGCCTGAACGCGCCGCGCCTGGCGCAGCGCAGGACAACACCGGCGCCGACGGCTTCAACCTGGCCTTCGCCGTGGCCCACGAATCGATGCGCGACGTGGTCGAGCTGGTGGTGCCGGAGCTGCAGCGGCGCGGACGCTACCGCAAGGACTACGAGGGCGCCACGCTGCGCCACCAGGCGCGCGGGCGCGGCGACCGCCTGCCGCCGCAGCATCCGGGACGGCAGGTCGCCATCGGCCGACGTGCCGTCCCGGATGCTGGCGGCGCTCGACCTCGGCCTGGCCGCGTAACGATCAGCTAGGCTTGATCAGGTCGGCTTGCCGACGGGCGCCGGCGCCCCTTCGCGCGACGGGATCAGTTCGACCTTCAGCCAGCCCGGCTGGCGCAGGTCGAATTCCTTGTAGGCGTCGATGGCCGAATGCATCTCCTGGCGCTGGGTGATGATCGCGGTCGGGTCGAACGCGCCGGTGCGCACCAGCTCGACCAGGTCCGGGATGTACTTACGGTGGTTGCAATTACCCATCCGGATCGTCAGGTTCTTGTTCATCGCCGCGCCGATCGGGAAGAAATTGTCGGCCGGCGGGTACACGCCGATGATCGACAGCGTGCCGGCCTTGGCCAGCGCCTGCACCGCCCATTCCTGGGCCTGCGACGGCGCCTGGCCCGGCACCCAGTTCTTGCCGTCGGGGTGCTGCTCGGGAGCGATCTTCTGCACTTCTTCCTGGAAGTCGGCTTTCTTTTCCTCGGCCTTTTTCGCCGCCGGGCCGTGGTGCGGGCATTCGGCGTCCACGCCGACCGCATCGATCACGCAATCGACGCCGACGCCGCCGGTCAGGTCGAGGATGGTCTGGACTGGATCTTCCTCGTCGTAGTTGATGATCTCGGCGCCCTGGCGGCGCGCCATGTCGAGGCGGTCGTGCAGGTGGTCGATCGCCAGCACGCGCCCGGCGCCCATCAGCATCGCCGAGGCGATCGCGAACTGGCCGACCGGGCCGCAGCCGAACACCGCGACCGTGTGACCGTGCTTGATGTTGGCCATGTCGGCGCCGAACCAGCCGGTCGGGACGATGTCGGACAGCAGGATCGCCTGATCGTCGGTGACTTCGTCGGGCAGGCGCACCAGGTTGACGTTGGCAAACGGCACGCGCGCCTTTTCGGCTTGCAGACCGTCGAAGCCGCCGGCCGCTTCCGGGCCGCCGTAAAAGGCGGTGCCGGCCGTCTTCCCGCCCGGGTTGGCGTTGTCGCACTGGGCGTAATAGCCGGAACGGCAATACGAACAGTAGCCGCAGGCGATGGTCGAGGGGATCACGACGCGGTCGCCGATCGACAGGTTGCGCACGTTGGGGCCGATGCTCTCGACCACGCCGACCGCCTCGTGGCCGAGGATGGTGCCCTGCTTCATGCCGCTGAAGGTGCCGCGCACGAAGTGCAGGTCGGTGCCGCAGATGGCGCTGGTGGTGATGCGCACGATCGCGTCCTGCGGATCCCGGATCTGCGGTTCGGGGACGTCGTCGAGGCGAATGTCGCCGATGGCGTGGAATACGACTGCTTTCATCATGGTCCTCTCGGGCTCGTGTCAGGGAATGAGAATCATCATATCAGCGTGATTTTGGACACCCCGCACGTTACCGCCGGTTACGGAACCGCCGCGCAAGCCTATCGCCGGGAGGGAAAACTGCCGACTCAGTTTGCTCCGCAGCCAGTTTTTCGTTACATTTGAGGCTTTCGATGCCCCGGGCTGCGCCGCCGCCCATCCACCGCCCCGCGAATGCGCGATTCTTCTTCCCTGTTCAAGCACATCACCTCGGGCTCGATCGTCACGGCGACCTGCGTCCTCGGCCTTATTTACGTCGGCCGCGACGTCCTCGAACCGCTGGCCCTGGCCACCATCCTCAGCCTCGCGCTGGCGCCGCTGATCCGTACGCTGCGCCGCATCGGCCTGCCGCAATTCCCGGCCACGCTGCTGTCGGTGCTGGCGCTGGGCACCTGCGTGGTCGGCATCGGCATCGTCCTGTTCTTCCAGCTGCGCGGCGTGACCGAGGACCTGCCGAAATACCGGGCCGCGATCCGCACCAAGGTCGCGGCCGTGCGCGAGCTGACCGAGCGGCCGTTCGCGCGCCTGGAAGCCGAGATGAACGCCGTGGCGCCGCAAGCGCCGGCGGCGCTGAGCGGACGGCGCAACATGACCACCATCGTGGTCCGCCCCGACCAGCCGCTGCCGGTCGAGATCCGCGCGCCGCGCCTGACCACCCAGGACGCCCTGGCGCGCACCTTCTCGATGGCCTGGGGACCGCTCGGCGAGACCGGCCTGGTGCTGGTGCTGCTGGTGTTCATCTCGCTCGAGCACGAATCGCTGCGCGACCGCCTGGTGCGCCTGGCCGGCCAGGACGACGTCAGCCGCACCATCAAGACGCTGGGCGACGCCGCCCAGGGCGTATCGCGCTTCTTCCTGTCGCAGCTGCTGGTCAACCTCACCTTCGGCACCCTGGTCGCCTTCCTGCTGTGGCTGGCCGGGGTGCCGCATCCGGCGCTGTGGGGCGCGCTGTCCGGCATCCTGCGTTTCGTGCCCTACCTGGGCATCATGGCGGCCGGCGTGGTGATCTCGGTGTTCGTGGCCGCGATCGACCCGGGCTGGACGCTGGCGGTGTCGTGCATGCTGGTGTTCGCCGGCCTCGAGCTGCTGGTGGCCAACGTGGTCGAGCCGAAGATCTACGGCCACAGCTCGGGCCTGTCGCCGCTGGCGGTGATCGTCTCGGCGGTGTTCTGGGGCGCGATGTGGGGCCCGGTCGGGCTGCTGCTGTCGACGCCCCTGACGCTGTGCCTGGTGGTGGCCGGACGCCACCTGCGCGGGCTGGAGCCGGTCACCATCCTGCTCGGCGACGCGCCCAGCGTCAGCGGGGCCCAGCGCTTCTATCAACGCATGCTGGCCGGCGACACCAATACCATCCTGTCCGACGCCTACGCCTACCTGCGCCGTTCCAGCTTCGCGCGCTACTGCGACCAGGTGCTGCTGCCGGGCCTGGCGATGGCGGTGGCGGACAACCGCGCCGGCAAGATCGACGGCACCCAGGTGTCGGCGATCCGCATCATCATCGCCACCGTGGCCAGCACGCTGACGCCGGAGTCGGGCGCGCCCACGCGCGCGCGCCGGCGCCGCGACGTGGCCCTGCTCGACACCAGCCTGGGCGCGCACCTGCGCCAGATGCGCGAGGAACGCCACGGCCGCTGGCAAGGGTCGCTGGACGTGCCGTCGCGCTCGATCGTGCTGTGCGCCGGCCTGCCGGCCGAACGCGACGAGGCGCTCAGCGAACTGCTGGTGCGGGCGCTGCGCGAAGCCGACATCGACGCACGCAGCACCACCATCGACCCGCGCGACCCCAGCCCGGGTCCGGACCGCGCCGACCTGATCTCGAGCGTGATCCTGCCCTACCCGGTCGACGAGTCGCTCGAGCTGTGGCTGGCCATCGTCGACGAGCTGCACGTGCGCCTGCCGGACGCGCTGCTGGCGGCGCTGCGCGTGACCGACGCCCGCTCGACGGTGTCGATGTCGATCGTCGAGAAGCATGTCGACATCGTGCTGCGCTCGTTCGAGGAAGCGCTGGCCTTTGCCGCCCCGGAGCGCACCCCTGCCAAGGAAGGCGCTGCCTGAAGCGGCCCGCGCATCGGTGACGTAAAAAAGGCCAGCGCGATGCTGGCCTTTTTCATCGGCGAGGTCCGCGCCGGCGGACCATTTTCCATTCAGCGCAGGTTGCCGGTGTGGCCCAGCGAATAGCGGCCCGGCTGGGGCCACACGGTCAGGCCGTGCGGCTCGCCGCCGACTTTCACCTGGCGCACGTCGCCGGTCGTGGTGTCGATGCGGTAGACCACGTCGTCGAAGCGGCCGGACAGCCACAGCGACTTGCCGTCGGCGCTGACGTTGCCCATGTCGGGGCTGCCGCCGCCCGGGATCTTCCAGTACTTGACGATCTTGCCGGTGGCGAAATCGAGCACGCCGACGCCGCCCGGGCCGTGGCGCTTGCCGTGGATGCGGTGGGTGCCGCGGCTGGCGATGTACAGGAACTTGCCGTCGCGGCTCGGGTACAGGCCGTGCGTGCCGATGCCGACCGGGATGAAGCCGACCTGCTTGAAGCTGTCGCCGTCGACCACGTGCACGCCGTCGGCTTCCATATCGGCCACGTAATACAGCTTGCCGTCCGGCGAGACGCGCACGTCCTGCGGCATGCCCTTCTTGCTCGAGCAGATCTCGCTGGCGCCCGGCGCGCTCGGGTCGAACCCTTCGCGGATGCGGGTGGACGGCATGGTCAGTTTCAGGTAGCCCAGCACCTTGTGGTCGACCATGTCGATCTTGGCCATCGCGCCGTCGAATTCGCAGGTGAACAGCGCGTACTTGCCGTCCATCGAGAATTCGGCGTGGTTGATGCCGCCGCACTGCGGCACCTCGATCGAATACTGCATCGCCATCGTGTGCGGATCGCGGAAGTCGAGGCGGTGGCGCGCTTCGGCCACCACGATCGCCGACTTGCCGTCCGGCGAGAAGTACATGTTGTAGGGGTCGTCGACCGGCACGCTCTGGCCCGGCTTGCCGGTGGTCGGATCGATCGGCGTCAGGCTGCCGGTCTTGCGGCGCTCGGCGTTGTTGGCCACCCATAGCGTGCGCAGGTCCCAGGACGGGATCACGTGCTGCGGGCTCTCGCCGACCTTGAAGCGGTCGACCACCTTCATCGCATTCGGGTCGATCACGTAGACGTCGTCGGTGCGCAGGTTGGGCACGTAGATGCGCTCCAGGTCGCCGTGCACGGCCGGGCTCATGTGGGTCGGGCCGATCTCGCTGTACAGGTTGCGTGCGTCGACCACGCGCGGCATGCCGGGCACGGTGACGATGGCGCCCGGCGCGGCATTGCCTGCCGCGGCTGCGGCGGGCGCATGCGCCGGCCCTTGCGAATTCTGGGCGTCGACGACGCGGGTGGCGACGACGGCGACGGTGGCGGCGCCTAAGGCCAGGCAGATGCCGGTGGATGCTTTGAATGACACGTTGGACCTTCTACTTTGGCTGGGTTGGATTCTGGGGATGTTGGCTGAGTGCGGCGCGGATCGCCTTGACCGATTCGTCGACCTGGCGCTGCACGCCGATCTGGCCGAGTTCGGCGGAGGCGCGGGTCGGATCGCCGCGCACGCCGCCGCCCGGGCCCGCCTTGGCGCCGGCGGCCAGCTGGTTGCCGCGCACCAGGGCCGGGTCGACCGCCAGCATGAGCGAGGTGTCGGCCAGGCCGGCATGCAGGCCGATCTCGGCATCCTTGTAGCCGCGCCGCTGCAGGTCGGCCACGTAGCCGGCCTGGGTCGCGTCGTAATAGTCGTGCAAGGCATGGGCGCGGCAGCCGCGCGCCGCCCAGGCGCGATCGCCGTTCAGGTGCGCGACGACGCGGTCGACGTTCTTGCGGTAGCCGCCGTGGTCTTGCAAAAAGAATATCTCGCGCAGGCCATGCTGGCAAAAGCTGCGCGCGCCGCCTTCCAGCAGGCCCTCGAAAGCCCCGTCGGGAATCGAGATCGTGCCGGGAAAACGCATGTGGCCGACCGGCGGGGTGATCGATCCTTCCGGCACGTAGGCCACGGTCGGCGCCACCACGGCGTTGCCCAGCTGCGCGGCGATGCGTCCCGCCAGCACGTGCGCGCGCACGTTGTGCTTGCCGAGCGCGATGTGCGGCCCGCTTTGCTCGGTCCCGCCGATCGGCACCAGCACCGTCGCCGCGCCGGCCGCGATGCGCGCGCCCAGCTCCGGCGAAGTGAGGTCTTCCAGGTAGGCGCTCGCGCCATTCTGTGCCGGCGCGGCGGCGGCCGGCTGGATGGGAGGCTGGGCCAGCGCCATGGCCAGGCAGGCGATTGCGAACGCGCGGCGGCGCATTGTGTTCTGCGGGTGAAGCATTCCGATGACTTTTCCGATGCGAGCGCGCCGGCGCGCGTGCGGAATGCGCGTCGTGCGGTTGTGCCCGTATTGTAGTGCAACAACGGGTCGGCCGGGGGCGAGCGTTGCGGATTTACGCCGTTCAAGTGTTGCCGTCGCGCACAGGACCCGCGGGCGGGGCGTCGGAACCGGCCGGCGTAGGCGGCGACGGCGTGCGCCGCGTGCGCAGCTTGTCGGCGACGACCACGTAGAACATCGGGATCAGGAAGGTGGCGATGAAGGTCGCGGCCAGCAGCACGCCCAGGCCGAAGGCGAGCGAGGTCGTCAGGATCGGGCGCAGCCGGATGTCGGCGGCTTCGAGTGCGGCGTCGACCGCGCTGCGGCCCTGCGCCGCCAGTTCGCGCGCGAACTCGACGATCAGGATGGCGTTCCTGGAGGACAGCCCCACCGTGGTGAGCAAGCCAACCTGGAAATAGACGTCGTTGGCCATGCCGAACGCGAACGCGGCCGACAGCGCGCCGAGCATGCCGATCGGCACCACCATGATCACGGACACCGGAATCGACCAGCTTTCGTACAGCGCGGCCAGGCTCAGGAACACGACCAGCACCGACAGGCCATACAGGATGGGGGCCTGGGCGCCGGCCTCGACCTGTTGCAGCGAAATGCCGGTCCAGCTGAATCCGATGCCGGGCGGCAGCTTTCTGGCCAGGTTTTCCATCGCCTCGATCGCCTCGCCGGTGCTGTGGCCGGGCGCGCCCTGCCCCTGGATCTCGAACGAGGAGACGCCGTTTTAGCGCTCCAGCTTGGGCGAACCGTAGGTCCAGCGGCCGCTGGCGAAGGAGGATAGGGCACGATCGTGCGCACCCGGACCGTGCCGGTGCCGCGGTCGACGGTGACGTCCGAAAACTGCAGCGTCCCGGGGATCGGGTAGCGGCTGCCGTCTTCCAGGATCAGGTTGACGCGGGCGCGGTTGGGGCCGGCGGTCTGCACGCGGCCGGCGGACAGGTCCTGGCGCAGGCGCCCTCGGTGACCGCGGCGATGCCGACCCGGCCGGTGATCGGCGCGGCCACGTCGGTGTAGCCGAGATTGATGCGCGCCGGGCGCACCGAAGCGCGCCCGGATGCGACGTCGGCCGAGGCCTGGCCCTGCGAGGCGATGGCGTTGTCGTAGTCCTGGCGGCTGACCGCATTGCTCGCGACCAGCTCTTGGTACCGCCCGGCCTGCAGTTCCTGGGCGCGCACATTGGCTTCGGCGCGCAGCAGCGACGCCTGGGCGCTCTCGAGGTTGGCCTGGCAGGGGGCGGGATCGATCTTGAACAGACGCTGCCCCTCGCGCACGTCGGCGCCTTCGCGGAACTCGCGCTTGAGCACGATCGCGTCCACGCGCGCGCGCACCTGCGCCACGCGCACGGGATTGACGCGGCCCTGCAGTTCGACCGTGACGGGCAAGCGCGCGGGCCGCGCCGGCGCCACGGTGACGGTGGGCGTCGGCGGCTCGTGCGCGCCAGCCCCTACGGAAGGCGGATCGTTGCGCCGGCATGCGCCCAGCAGCAGCGCAGGCGCGAGGCCGGCCAGCAGGCCAACGCGGGCCCCCGCCCGGCGCGCGACGGGGGATATGACGGAAGCCGCGATCGCCGCAGCGATGGCCGATAGGATGACCCCGGCGCAGCGCAGCGCAGGCCGACGCATCATGGCGAACGGACGTGGCGCGTTCACGGCCCGCCTTTTTCGTTCACGCACATTCGCTCGCGCAGTTTCGCGCATCGCATCGCGCACAGCATCCCTTTCTCCCTGTTCGGCTTATCCGTTCAGGGTAGGCATTCGGCCCGACATTGGTTTGACGCGGCTTAATCGCGCTGACGGAACTGCGCGCGCTTCACGGGCCTGCCGCCGGTGCCGCACGCATGCCGACTGCTTTCAGTGTCCGATTGCGCAAGGCACGCATCGGAGCTTCCTAGGGAAAATACTCGCATGCCCTAAGGAAACTCCTGTGCTCCCTAGGGACAATCCCGATTCCAACGTCCGTCCGGCCCGTCTACACTGCCAATGCGCTTGTCAATACAGCGCCCGTCCCTGCCTCCCGGCAACGCTCCCGTACCACCAACCGAGTATCCACACCAACATGAAAGACGCGCATCCGCACAGCGCCGCTGACCCGGACAGCGGCGCCATCGACGTTTGCACCACCGCCGAGGCCGCCGCCCTGCTCGGCGTATCGCATCGCACAATCCAGCTCTGGGTCGAGAACGGCACCTTGCACGCGTGGCGCACGTCCGGTGGACACCGGCGCATCGCGACAGCATCGGTGCACGCGGTGATGTCCGGGCGCGCCGAGGCGCTGGCTGTCGTCACGCCCGCGCCGCCTACGCCACCCAGGAGGATCCTGCTGGTCGACGACGACCCGGCCCTGTTGCGCCTGCACGAGCTGGAAATCGGGGGCTGGGGCCTGCACGTCGAGACGATCACGGCCGGCAACGGCTACGAAGCGCTGATCCGGATCGGCGAAGCGCGTCCGGACCTGTTGATCAGCGACCTGACCATGCCGGGCATGGACGGATTCCGCATGATCCGCACGCTGCGCGCCAACCCCGCCTATGCCGGTATGCCGGTGATCGTGATAAGCGGCCTGGACCGGTCGACCATTGCGGCGATGGCGTTGCCCGAAGATATACCGGTGCTGCCCAAACCGGCGCCGTTCGCGGTCTTGCGCAACAGCGTCGAGCGGGCGCTGGGCTGGGGCGCCTGAACCTTTGTCGAGACGAGCTGTGCGACATCGTGTCATACGCTTGTATAAGATGTCACAAACAGCGCCGTCTGTACGTCGCCACGGCGCGCGAGAGGAACCCATGCACGCCACGACGCGTCCGGCCGCGAATGCCTGCGCCGGCGACCGCAGCCACGACGACGGGGCGCTGGACGCCGGTCCGATCCGCCTGCTGCTGGACGGTTCGGTGCTCGATGCGGAGCTGCCGCAGCGCGTCGACCCGGCCACCGCGATCAGCGTGTTCTTCCTGGTCCAGAACAGCCTGAACGACATCGTGCGCCATGCGCGCATGCGCCAGGTGGTCGTCGACATCAACGGTGGGGCGCCGGCGCGGAACTGTAACTGGAACCGATCGTACGCGACGACGGCGTCGGCTTCGACCCGACGCGGCGCCACCCTGCCCCTGCATTCCCTGGAGACCCGCCATGCAAGTCATACTGGTCGATGACCACGCGCTGGTGCGCGCCGGCATCTGCAACCTGATCAACCAGATCGATCACTTCAACGTCGTCGGCGAAGCCAGCAATCTGCGCGACGCCATGGAACTGGTGCGCCAGTTCCGCCCCGAAGTGGTGGTGGCGGACATCACGCTCGGCGATGAAAGCGGACTCGACCTGCTCGGCGCGGTGCGCGCCGCCAGCCCGGCCACCCACGTCATCATCCTCAGCATGCACGCTTCCGAAGAGCTGGTGGCCGAGGCGCTGCGCCTGGGCGCGTCGGCCTACCTGCTGAAGGAATCGGCGCCGGGCGAACTCGAGATCGCGCTCAATGCCGTGGTGCGCGGCGACAGTTACCTCAGTCCGGCGGTGTCCAAGAAGATGATCGACCGCTTCGTGCGCAAGCCGGCTGTCGCCGAGAAGCCACTCGACATCCTGACGGCGCGCCAGCAACAGATCCTCACGATGATCGCCAGCCGCAAGTCGACTAAAGAAATTGCCTATGAGCTCGACTTAAGTGAAAAGACCATCGCCGCCCACCGCGCCCAGATCATGGAGCGTACCGGCGTGAGGGACGTGGTGGGCCTGGTGCTGTTCGCGGTCAAGCACGGCCTGATCAAGAAGCCGGACTGATCGCCGGCTCTACCTTGTTAAGTCTCAGGAAATTTCCTGGATTCTCTAAAACAACGACGCGCCACTGGTAGGCACAATCCTCTTGCCCAGGGACGTGCTGGTAACGACCCCAGCCTGCCAGGCTGCCGGTCGCGCGACGCGTATGATCCAGCTCGCTTAGGATTGTTAAAAAAGTGTGAAAGAGCCGAGCCATGACACCCGATGACATGCAGCATGACATGCAGGACGAGAAGTGGCAGTTCCTGCTTTCCTTTCTGAATGCCAGCAACTCGTCGGTGGTGATCGCCGACGCGCGTGCGCCCGACTACCCGATCGTCTTCGTCAACCCGACTTTCAAAAGGGTGACCGGCTACACGCCCGAGGAAGCGCTGGGCCGCAATTGCCGCTTCCTGCAGAACGACGACTGCGACCAGCCGGAGCGCGCCGCCGTCTCCCGCACGCTCGCAGACGGCGGCGCGATCCAGGTGCTGATGCGCAATTATCGCAAGAATGGCGAGATGTTCTGGAACAAGCTGCACCTTTTTCCGTTTCCCGACGCCGACGGCACGATCACGCATTACATCGGCGCCCAGCATGACGTGACGCGGGAGCGCTCGCTGGTGGCCACGCTGGAACAGGTGGCGGCCGAGCACGCGCAGCTGATCGAGCGGCTCGACTGCAAGCGCGACAAGCTGGCGCGCCTGTCGCTCGACCTGATCAATGCCCAGGAAGCCGAACGCAAGGCGGTGGCGCGCGAGCTGCACGACGAGCTCGGACAACGCCTGACGGCCCTGAACATGCTGCTGCACCGTTCCCTGCCCTACTTCCACGCCGGCGAGGCGCACGCGTGGTGGCGCCAGGCCGAGCGGGAGATCGGGGCGATGGTCGAACTTGTGCGCGACATGTCGGTGTCGCTGCGCCCGCCCGGCCTGGATTATTTCGGCCTCGAGCCGACGCTGCGCGAACTGCTGACGCGCCAATTCAGCCAGGGGCCGGCCTGGGTATTCGAGTACGCCGGCCTGCCGCGCCGGCTCGCACCCGAAATCGAGATCACGGTGTTTCGCATCGTCCAGGAAAGCGTCACCAACATCCAGCGCCACGCGCACGCGCGCCATGCCGTCGTCGAGGTCAACGGCGGGGCCGCCTGCACCGAACTCGAATTGATCGTGCGTGACGACGGCGCCGGCTTCGACCCCTCGCGCCAGGCGGAACTGGCGCATGCCGGGCGCGCCGGCCTGAGCGGCATGCGCGAGCGCGTCGGCCTGCTCGGCGGGGCCTTCGAGGTCGACAGCCGGCCGGGCGGCGGCACCCGCATCGTGGTCACGCTGCCGCTGGCGCCGCAGGCGCAGCAGGACCGGCATCAGCAGGATTAGCGCCGCCGGTGCGCCAGGCCATGCTCTCAAGCTCGTCCGAAATGACCTGCTGCGCGTGCTCGACCATGAATTCCTGAAACGACGCCGCCACCTTGGGTATCGCGCGCGCCTCCTTGTGCATCACGTGCCAGTGGCTTTCCACCTCGACTCCCGGCACCGCCAGCACCGACAGCATCCGGTTCCTGAGCTCGAGCGTGCAGGCGTGCACCGATAAAAAGGCCACGCCCAGGCCGGCCGCCGTCATCTGCTTGATCGCCTCGTTGCTCGACAGCTCGGACCCGATCGCCAGCGCCACGCCCTTCTCCTGGTAAACGCGCTCGATCGCCGCGCGCGTGCCCGAACCGCGCTCGCGCACCAGCAGGTTGGCGTCGGCGATGTCGGCCAGCGTCGGCGCCGGCAAGGCCAGCAGCGGGTGGCCGGGCGCCACGAAAAAAGCCATCGGATGGCGTGCGAAGCGGCTGGCGACGGTCGGAAATTCACGCGGCGGCGTGCCCATGATGGCCAGGTCGATCTCGTCGCGGCTGAGCATGCCGATCACCTCGGGACGCGAACCGACCTGCAGCCGGATGCGCACGTGCGGCCGCCCGGTGGTGAAGCGCACCAGCATCGGCGGCAGCAGGTAGTCGGCCGTCATCACCGCGCCGATGCGCAGCGTACCGCTGGTCACGCCCTTGAGCGCGGCGATTTCGTCGCCGGCTTCTTCCCACAGGCCGAGGATGCGCTCGGCGTAGCCCACCAGCAGCTCGCCGGCCGAGGTCAGCTGGATCGTGCGGCCCTGGCGGCGGGTGAGCGGCACGCCGGCGACTTCTTCCAGCAGCTTGAGGTGCAGCGAGACGGCGGGCTGGGTCACGTGCATCGCCTCGGCCGCGCGCGACACGCTCTGGTGGCGCGCGACGAGCACGAGCGCCTGGAGTTGCTTGAAACTGGCTGGATACATAAGCTTTACCTGATCGATTTCCGAATATTCTTTATTTTTATTTTAGCTCGCTCAGCCGTATAGTGGAAACATTGACGACAAGGTTTCACTAAAGGACATCATCATGACGGCACAAGCGCTCATCTTCGACTTATCCGCATTCCCGGGCATGCAAAGCGCCAGCGACGCCGGCGTGGACGCGGAGCGTTTGTTGAGCCAGGCGGTCGAACGCGGCCTGCCCTGCGCGCTGATCTCCGAACTGCCGTACGCCCAGGCCGAGCCGCAGCTGCGCCGGCGCTTCGGCGACACCGCCCACCACATCTTCTCGGTCGTGCTGACCGGCGCCGATTTCAAGACGCGCGGGCACAAGGCGCCCTACGCCGTGGTGCTGAACCAGCTCGGCGTGCCGCCCGACGAGGCGCTGGCCGTGACCGGCTCGGCGCATGCGATCGCCGCCGCCCGCACGGCGCGCATCGGCGTGCAGGGCAGCCGCCCGACGATCCGCCGCGCCGCGCCATCGAGCCGCGCCGCCGACGCACGCCACTGAGCCGCGCCACCGAGCCACGTCACACCGAATTCGACTACCAGGAGTACACCCATGCAATCCATCGTCATCGTCGGGGGCGGCGTCGCCGGCCTCGAACTCGCGACCCGGCTCGGGCGCACCCTCGGCCCACGCCACAAGGACCGCGTGGTCCTGATCGACACCGCGCCGACGCACTTCTGGAAGCCGCTGCTGCACGAAGTCGCCGCCGGCACCATCGATCCGGCCAGCCACACCATCGACTACGCACGCCAGGCGATCGACAACCACTTCACCTTCGTGTGCGGCGAAGTCGTGCAGGTCGACCGCGTCCAACGCACGCTGACCGTGCGCAGCCGCTTCGACGACATGGCCGACAGCCACACCGTCCTCGACTACGGCCGCCTGGTGCTGGCCTACGGCTCGGTGACCAACTTCTTCGGCATCCCGGGCGCCGAGCAGCACTGCATGGCGCTCGACAGCGTCGCCGGCGCCGAAGCCTTCCGCAAGCGCTTCCTGCAGCTGTGCGATGCGGCCGGACGCCGGCGCCAGGCGCAGCCCGAGGCCAACTCGGCGCTGGACATCGTCATCGTCGGCGCCGGCCCGACCGGCATCGAGCTGGCCGCCGACCTGCGCCAGACCGTCGACACGCTGGCCCACTACGGCCTGTCCGGCCTGGCGGCGCCGCAGCAGGTGCGCATCCGCATCGTCGAGCGCGGCTCGCAGGTGCTGCCGTCGCTGGACGCCGAGGCCTCGAACCTGGCGCGGCGCAAGCTGGAAGCGATGGGCATCGTGATCTGCACCGACACCGCGGTTGCCGAGGTGCGCGAGGACGCGGTCGCGACCGTCGACGGACGCGTGTTCCCGGCCGCGATCACGGTGTGGGCGGCCGGCGTCAAGGGGCCGGACTTCAGCACGCACCTGAACGTGCTGCTCAACCGCAGCAACCAGCTGCTGGTCGATGAGCATCTGCGCAGCGTGAGCGACCCCGAGATCCACGCGCTGGGCGACTGCTGCACGCTGCAGAACCCGGACAAGAGCGCGATCGCGCCGCCCAGCGCCCAGGCCGCACGCCAGCAGGCGATCTACCTGGCCAACCTGCTGACGCACGCGCAGCCGGACGCGCTGCCGGGCTTCAAGTACCGCGACTACGGCACGCTGGTGTCGCTCGGCCGCGGCGACGCCGTCGGCATCCTGCGCCGCGCGATCGGCAAGCACAACGTGCGCGTCAAGGGCACGTTCGCGCTGGCGATGTACGGCCTGACCTACCAGCGCCACGTGATGGGCCACCTCGGTCCGGTGCGCATGGCCGCCAACGTGCTGGCGCGCTGGTTCCGCTCCAAGATGATGATGCCGGTGCGCTGGCACTGAGCCGGCACCGCGTTGATCAGTCCGGGCGGCGCGCGAACCAGGTGGCCAGCGCCGATCCGGACAGGTTGTGCCACACGCTGAACAGCGCGCTCGGCACCGCCGCCAGCGGATTGAAGTGGGCGGCCGCGAGCGCCGCACCCAGTCCCGAATTCTGCATGCGGTCTCGAGCATCACCGCCTTGCGCTTGGCCAGGTTCATGCCGAACAGGCGCGCGAAGCCATAACCGAGCGCCAGGCCGAGCAGGTTGTGCAGCACCACCGCGCCCAGGATCAGCAAGCCGTTGGACAGGATCTTGGCCTGGTTCAGGCCGACGATGATGGCGATGATGAACACGATCGTGATCGTCGACACCAGCGGCAGCGCCTTGACGCTGGCCGCCGCCTGGCGCGCAAACAGGGTCTTGACGACGACGCCGAGCGCGATCGGCACGATCACCACCTGCACGATGTCGCGAAACAGCGATCCGGTATTGATGTCCATCCAGGTCCCGGCCAGCAGCGACACCAGCGCCGGCGTGGCCAGCGGCGCGATCAGGGTCGAGACCAGCGCGATCGACACCCCGAGCGCGACGTCCCCGCGCGCCAGGAAGGTCATCACGTTCGACGCGGTGCCGCTCGGGCAGCAGCCGACCAGGATCACGCCGACCGCGATGTCCGGCGGCAGGCGTAGCGCCAGCGCCAGCAGATACGCGATGCCGGGCATGATCAGGTAATGCCCGACCACGCCGACCAGCACGTCGCGCGGGCGGCGCAGCACTTCGCGAAAGTCGGCGGTCGACAGCGTCAGGCCCATGCCGAACATGACGATGCCGAGCAGCGGCGTGATCCAGGTCTTGTAGCCGACGAACAGCTGGGGCGCGAAAAAGCCGAAGCAGGCGAACAGCAGCACCCAGAAAGAAAACGTCTTGCCCACGAAGGCGCTGGCTTTTTCGACTGCATTCACGCGGCGATTCCCTTAATGAAATTCAAACTGCATTGTACGCGCGGGAACTTATCCAGGCCAAATCGACTCAACCATTGTCCACATACGCTGTTTTCCCGCTTGGTTGAACGATACGCACAGGGCATGGGCAGGAGATCGCATCGACGCAGGATCGCCGCCACCGCCGGCCATCACTCGCTGGCGGAGACGCTGCTGGCTGCGCTGCTGGCAGCGCTGCCATGGCCCGCGCCCGCCCATGCCGACTGGGCGCAGTCGCCCGATCCGCTGGTCGTGCGCGCCACCCCGGCCGACGGCGTGGCGCAGCGGCAGAACCCGCCCACTTTCACCTGGGCGCGGTATCCCGGCGGCGCCGCGCGCTACGACATCCGCATCCAGCCGCGCGACGGGCCGGCGTCCGGCGCGACGGCCGATCGCAACTGGTACCTGCCGACCCGCGCGCTGGCGCCGGGCAATTACACCTGGCGCGTGCGCGCGGCCGGCACGAACGACTGGTCGGACCCGCGTGCGTTCTCGATCGACGCCGGCTCGACCACCTTCGAGGTGCCGGACAATGCCACGCTGCGCGCGCGCATCCTCGCGCGCCCGCGCCCGCGCGCGCTGGCGCCGTCGTTCACGCCGTACGCCAGCTGGAGCCCGGCCAGGAAGCAGGACCTGGAACCCTACCTGAGCCGCCTGGCCAACGAAGTCAGGCTGCAGACCGGGACGCTGCCCGACCTGGCCGACGCACGCTGGCCGCTGCCGATCACCTCGCCGCTGACCGCCGCGATGGCGGCCCAGCAGAGCGAGATCGCGCACCGCATCGACGAGGCGTCGCGCCAGCTGGAAGCGGCGGCCATCCTGTGGCGCCTCAAGAAGGATACGGCGGCCCTGCAGGAAGCGTTCAAGCGCGGCGACCAGCTGGCGGCCCTGGATCCGCAGGGGCCGACCAGCTATGCCCACCAGGACCAGGCGACGCGCCAGATCGCGCTGGCGCTGGTCAAGGCCACCGACCTGCTGGCCGCCGACCTGGGCAGGCAGCGCAAGGTGCAGTGGCTGAATGTCGTGCGCGTGCGCGCCGGCGAGATGTTCGCCAACCTGACGCAAGATGGTGGCCGCCTCGACCAGCACCCCTTCGATTCGCACGGCGCCACGCTGCAGGGCTACCTGGCGCTGGTCTCGACGCTGGCGCTGGGCGACCTGCCCGAGGCGCAAAAATGGTTCGACTTCAGCTTGCGCGCCCATGCCGGCAAGCCGGAGCCGTGGTCGGGGCCGGAAGGCGGCTATGCCAACGGCACCGCCTACGCCGAGTACACGGCCGGCTACTTCATCGCATTGTGGGACCCGATCCTGCAGGCGACCGGCGTGAACATGTACCTCAAGCCGTGGACCGCCGGCTTTCTCGACTTCCTCATCGAGTTCGTGCCGCCGGGCGCGCCGGTGCACGCCTTCGGCGACGGGTCCGAGACCCGGCCCGACCTGCGCGTGCTGCGCGCGTTCGCCAGGCGCATGGCGTCGCCGCAGGCCGCCTGGTACGCGAGCCGGCTGGACGCGACCGAGGATGCGCTGGCGGTGCTGGAAGCGCCCTACCCGATGCCGGTGACGGCAACCCGGCGCGGGATCGCGCCGTCGAACTCGGCCTGGTTCCCGAGCATCGGCTGGGTGGCGGTCCACAGCGACATCGGCGCCAGCCAGGATACCGCGTTCTACTTCAAGTCCAGCCCCTACGGCTCGTTCAACCACAGCCACGGCGACCAGAACGGCCTGCTCCTGAACGTCGCCGGCCGGCCGCTGCTGGTCAAGGCCGGCTGGTACGACTGGTACGGCTCGCCGCTGTGGAGCGACTGGTACCGCCAGACCCGCGCGCAGAACGCGATCACCTTCGATGGCGGCAAGGGGCAGCGGATCGACGGCTACCGCGAGCAGCTCCAGCGCAACGGCCGCATCACCGCCTTCGCCGCCCGCCCCGGCTACGATTACGCCGAAGGCGACGCCACGCCGGCCTACGGCGGCCAGCTGACGCGGGCGCGGCGCCAGGTGGTCTATCTGCACCATGCCGGCGCGATCGTGGTGCGCGACACGCTGGCGGCGAAGGCGCCGCACACCTACGAATTCAACGTGCACGCACCGAGCGTGATGAAGCTCGAAAGCGGATCCAGCGTGAAGATCGCCGCCGGCGGCCAGGCCGTGTGCCTGCGCGACCTGAACGGCAATGCGCCGTTCGCCAGGTGGAGCGGGCCGCCACCCAAAAAGGGGGTGACCGAGGACCATGGCGCCTTTTACCTGAACAACGACGGCGCCGCCCCGGCCGAATTCATGGTGCTGCTCGACATCGGCTGCAAGCGTCCGCGCGCGCGCGTCGAGCGTACGCGAGGGCCGCCCACGGTAACGGTCGCCGGGCAGCGTTTCAGCTTCGACTGAGTGCGCGGCGCGTCGGTGCGCGGCCCCTGCGCCCCGCCCGCCTATAATGATGCCAATTCGATCACGCGAGGCTTCCATGAACAGTTTGCTGGTGTTCGACTACGAGACGACGGGCCTGGACACGAGCCGCGACCGTCCGATGCAGTTCGCCTGCCTGCGCACCGACCTCGACCTGAACGTGATCGGCGCGCCCACCACGCTGTACTGCCAGCCGGCGCCCGACCACCTGCCGGACCCGGACGCCTGCATCGTCACCGGCATCACGCCCCAGCTGTGCGAGGAAGTCGGCTTGCCCGAGCTGCAGTTCGTCGAGGACGTACACCGCCAGCTCAGCCTTCCCGGCACGATCGCCTTCGGCTACAACTCGATCGCCTTCGACGACGAGATCACCCGCTTCATGTTGTGGCGTAACCTGATCGATCCCTATGCGCGCGAATGGAAGGATGGCTGCGGGCGCTGGGACCTCATCTCCCTGGTGCGCGCCGTGCACGCGCTGCGCCCCGAGACGCTGGAGTGGCCGCGCGACGAGGCGGGCAAAGTCTCGTTCAAGCTCGAGCGCATCAGCAGCGCCAACGGCCTGCTGCACGAATCGGCGCACGACGCGCTGTCCGACGTGCTTGCCACGATCGCGCTGGCGCGCCTGATCCGCGAACGCCAGCCGCAACTGTTCGCGCATTGCTTCGCCATGCACGACAAGGCGCTGGCGCTGCAGGAAATGCTGCCGGCGGACCCGGCGCAGCCGGCGCCCTTCATCCACGTCGGCCGCGGCGCGCCGGCGACGGCGGGCGTGCGCATCATGCTGGCGGTGGCCATGCACCCGACCAACCGCAACGAGGTGATCGCCTGGGACCTGAGCGAGGACCCGCGCCAGCTGCTCGACATCGATGCCGAAACGCTGCGCCGGCGCCTGTTCACCGAGCAGGAGGCGCGCCCCGAGAGGTTCCGGCCGATGCCGCTGCACTGCGTCGCCGCGAACCGCTCGCCGGCCGTGTTCAAGGACCTGGGCCTGCTCTCGCGCGGGCGCGCCGCCGAACTGGGCGTCGACGTCGGCGCGGCGCTGGCCAACCTGGCCGACCTGCGCGAAGTGCTCGAAGCGGTCGAGCTGCCCTTGCTGCTGCAGGTCGCGTTTGCGCGCGAGCCCGTCGAGCGCGACCCGGAGGAGGCGCTGTACGCCGGCTTCGTCGGCGCCGACCGGCGCCTGCTCGACCAGCTGCGTACGCTCGATGCGGATGGCCTGGCCGCGGTCAAGCCGGGCTTTACCGACCCATGACTGGACGACCTGTTCCTGCGCTACAAGGCGCGCCACTTCCCGCGCACGCTGTCCGCGCGCGAGCAGGACAAGTGGGAAGAACACCGCTTCGACAAGCTCATCACCGGCATCCCCGGCAGCCGCACGGTGGCAAGCGTGCGCGCCACCATCGCCGGGTGCCGGCGCAAGCTGGCCGCCGCCACCGAGCCGGTCGATCCGGCCAAATTCCGCATCCTCGACGACGTGCTGGCGCACACCAACCGCCTGGCCGCCGAGATCGATCCGTTCGGGTCGGTGGCGCCGGTCGAACCGCCTGAGCCGCTTGCCGTCGAGGCGACAAGCGCCGAACCGCCATCCACCCCGCTGCCCACGGCGGCGCCGGTGCAGCCCGACCTGTTCGGCGGCGCCGACGCCGCGCCGGCTGCGCGCCGTGTGCGTGCGGGGCGCAGGTAGGGCGACCGATTCCGCCGGGCGGACCGGTTCCGGACGCTGTTGCCGCATTCGAGGTTCGGCACACGGGTTGGACGGACGCTCTGGCAGGACGACGTCGGGTGACGCGTTGTGCTGCCGGCCGTGTCTCCATGGGTTCCGGCGTCACCGTTTTGATCGCCAGTGGTAATGTTGCCGTACTGCACGTTTTTAGCGGATGCAGTACAATGCCGCCGTGCGGTCGACCCCGACCTCACGCGTGCTCCAGATCCGTAATGCCTAAGCAAAGCTCCGCCGACAATCCAAACACAAGCTTCAACTACATGGTGCTCGTCGACCTCATCGTGGTGGCGGGCATCCTGATCGTAGCGACCCGGCCTGATGGGCTGGCGATCACGATCAGCGCGGCCATCGTCGCCACCGCAGCGGCTGTTTACCGATGCATGATGGGGGTGAAATCGCTTCTGACGCCGAAATCCCCTGCTCCGAAGCGCAGCAACTCGCCGGATCGCGAATTCAAACCGCCCAAGCCGGCGATCGCCCCCACCCGCAGCGCCGCAAGCGACAAGGGCAAGTCGTGGCTGCGCGACTCCGATTAGTCGGCAGGGTCTTCGCATCGTCGCAAAACGTCGTGTAGACCGCGCCGCTGCGGCGCCATGGCGCTCAGGACGCAGGGCATGTCGAAGACGGCGCCTGCGAGCGACGGATCAGATCAGCGGGATGGCGTCCTGCTTCAGGTACCACTTCAGTGCACGAACGACCATCGCATGATCGTCCACGCCTTCCAGGCCCGACACCGTGATGGTGCCGATCTGCCCCGTGCCCTTCAGGATGATCGGGAACGAGCCGCCGTGGGCGGCAAAGTCCTTCGTGTCGAAGGTCGGCAGGTTGTTGAAGTCCTGGCCGTTGTCGATGGCCTGGACGTGTGTGAAGAACGATGCGTGGCCGGTACGGTTGACCAGGTTGCTCTTGCGGCGGATCCAGTCGCCGTTGTTCGGGCTGGTGCCGGTCATCGCGTGGAAGAACCAGGGGTTGCGGTTGACGGTGACGTCCACCGTGACCGCGACCTTGTCCGCCTTCGCCTGCTCGATGATGTGGTTGCCGATCGCAAGCGCGGTGTCGTTGTCGAACGACGTGAACTGCAGCGCCTGTTCCTGGCGCTTGATGACGTCGATGGCGGGGTAATTTTCCTTCTTGCTCATGGCGCTTCCTGACTTGATGGCGGGCGCCGTTGCGCCTGCGGGGTTGGTGGTGAGGGCGGCCACGATCAAGGCGGCGCAGAGAGTTCGGACGGGTGTGACAGCCATGGCGATGCGCGCTCCTCCGGTCGTTGTTATCTGACAAGTATAGCGCTGATTGATCGCTCGACTGCGCCAACCCTTTCCCGAACGTGGCGCGATCCGTCAGCCGTATTGTGGCTCGCTGTTTTGCTCATCTAGCTGCCCGGACGGCCCAGCCCCGCGCTCGCCGCATACACGCCGGCCAGCGTGTCGACCAAGGCCGTCGGCTCGAAGCGCCCGGCATAGCGGCCACCGGCCAGCAGCTGGTAGCGGATGAACAGCCGTCCCTCGTCGTCGGCCGCCAGCAGGTAGTGGTCGGCCAGCCATTCCGGCGCCGGCGGCGGCGCCATGCCGATCCTCTCCATGAAGTTGCGTAACGCCGGGGTCGCGCGCACGCGCAGCGCGAACGCCTTCGCGCGCACGCGTGCATTGGCGGCATCCAGGCCGGCGCGCGCGAGCGCCTGCGCGCGCAAGGCGTCGCCTGGCCGCAGCGTCAACTCGTCCTCGGCGTGCGCCGGCAGGCCGGTCGCGTAGCGCACCGTGCCGGGACCCGCATCTTCGGGCAGGCGTAAGCCGTCGAGCAGCGCCGCCACCTCCTCGGGCTCCAGCGTGTCGCGATAGCGCGGATCGAGGGCATGGATACCGACCTCGTCGCCGTCGGCGCGGCAGCGCTCGAGCAGCGCCGCGTAGGCCGGGTCGGCCTCGAGCGCCGGGCTGGGGAAACGCAGCTCGCGCTCGATGCGCGTGCCGTCGTATTCCGGCACACGCGCGCTGCGGAATTCTTCGCGCGTCGACGCGGGCGTCGGCCAGCGCTTGTGGTGCGCCGCGAACAGCGTGCACAGGCCGACGTAGTAGGCCAGGTCGTGCGTCAGCGCCTGCGCCGCCCCGGCCTGGGCGAACGGCAGATCGAGCTGGGAGGTCGACGCCGGCGTACGGCTGGATCGGCGTTTCATGGCGCTGCGACCCCAATAGCGCTCGCGTCAGTCGCCGCGGGCAGCAGCGCCTCGGTCAGCATGTCGAACAGCGTGCGCGCAGCCGGCGCCATGCTGTGGTCGCGCTTGCTGATCAAGCCGAGCGTGCGCTTGATCTCGGGGTTGGCCAGCGGCACGCCGACGATGCCGTCCGGACGCCCCGGCAGTACGGACAGGCCGGGCACGGCCGCCACGCCGAGGCCGGCTTCGACCAGCGCCAAAACGCCGGCGACGTGGTTCACCTCGCACAGGATCACCGGGTGCTTTTCCACGCCCGCGAGCGCGGCGTCGATCACGCTGCGGTTGCCGCTCGATTTGGCGACCGAGATGTAGCGCTCGTCGACGGTGTCCTTCCAGTTCAACACGGCGCGCCCGGCCAGCGGATGGTCGCGCCGCATCGCCAGCACGTAGTTTTCGACGTGGATCGGCGCGAACACGATCTCCGGATTTTCCGCCCCGGCGAAGTTGATGCCGAAGTCCGCCTCACCGCTCAGGACCAGGTTCAGCACGTCCTGGGCGCTTTCGTCGTGCACGCGCACGCGGATGCGCGGGTAGCGCTCGCTGAAGCGCTTGAGCACCTCCGGCAGGAAATGCCACACCGCCGACGGCACGCATGCGCAGGTGACGGTGCCGGTGCGGTGCGCGGCCAGGTCGGCGATGCCCAGCACCGCGTCTTCCAGCCCGCCGAGCGCGGTGCGCACGTTGACCAGGAAGGTCTCGCCGACGTTGGTCAGCTGCACGCGCCGCGTGGTGCGCTCGAACAGCTTGACGCCCAGGCTTTCCTCGAGCTTGTCGATGCGCCGGCTGAGTGCCGACTGCGACAGGAACAGGTCGGCCGCCGCCTGGCGGAAGCTGGCCCGTTCCGCCACCGCGACGAAAGCCTGCAGATCGAGGATGTCGTAATTGATGCGCATGACACAAGAATACGCCAGAAAATTGCAATTATCAAATCACTCGAACTGGCGGATCATGCGTCCATAACAGACCGGTCCCGCAAAGAGGGCCGTCGACCGACAAAAAACCGGAGACAATATGCGTCACCCATGTATGGTAATGGGTTTGCTCGTCGCGAACGGATCCTGTATCGCCCAGACCAGCGTCACCCCTTACGGCATCCTCGACATCGGGGTGCGCCCGCTGTGGGGCATGAGCGCCAACAATGCACCCGTGCCATCGAGTTACTCGACCTCGCTCGCCAGTGGCGTCGACCAGACCAGCGTCTGGGGCATCAAGGCGCAGGAGTCGCTCGGCGGCGGCTGGAAAGCGCTGGTCCGGCTGGAGGGCGGCGTCAACGGCGACACCGGCACCTCGGCCAAGAGCGACCGCCTGTTCGACCGCCACGCCTGGATCGCCCTCGGGTCGCCCTACGGCACGGTGGCGCTCGGGCGCCAGCCCAACCTGATCTCCGACCAGCTGATGCTCGTCGATCCGCTCGGCAAGCGCTTCGCCAGCTTCAACCCGGACATCAACATCGCGGGCCTGAGCAACACGAAGTTCGGCGCGCATTCGTTCGGCACCCAGTACGGACCGAGCGGCTACGCCGACAATTTCTACCGCCTCGACAACACGATCAAGTATAGCGCCGACGTCGGCCCCTGGCAGGCGCGCGCCGCCTACTCGGCCGGCGAGGTCGCGGGCAATGCGTCGGCCATGTCGAGCCACGGCGTGGCGCTGGCCTACCAGCAGGACGCATGGGCGGTCTCGGGGGCGACCATGCAGCTGCGCAGCCGCGAGGACCTGGCCCTGGACGCCTGGAGCCTGGGCGCGGCGCTCAAGCTGGCCAGCTGGCAGTTCAAGACCAACTTCGCGCGCAACCATGCCGACACCGGCATCGCCAAGACGGTCAGCCAGCGCGTGTCATCGGTCGGCGTGAGCCGTGCGATCGGCCACGGCCTGCTGGTCACGGCGGCCTGGTACGGCGTGCGGCGCGCAGCGACCGGCTGGCGCGACGACGGCTTCAACCGCGCCTTCCTGTACGTCGAAAAGACGCTCGGGCCGCGCACCACCGCCTACCTCGAAGCCGACACCACCACCTGGCTGGCCGACGCCGCCGGGCAAACCGCGGGCCAGCCCAACGACCGCCACGGCAGCGGCCTGACGCTCGGCCTGAAACAAAAATTCTGACGGAGACAAGATCGATCATGCGAGCACATCACCTCAAGCACTTCACCTTCGCGGCACTGGCCGCGCTGGCCCTGGCCGGCGGCAGCGCCGCCCAGGCCGCCGACCTGCACGTGGTCAGCTCGGGCGGCTTCGCCCAGGCCTACAAGGACCTGGCCGGCCCGTTCGAGCGCGCCAGCGGCGACCACCTGGTGTCCGAATGGGGCCCGTCGATGGGCGCGACCAAGAATGCGATTCCCGCACGCCTGGCGCGCGGCGAGCCGATCGACGTCGTGATCATGGTCGGCGACGCGCTCGACAAGCTGATGGCCGAGGGCAAGCTGGAAGCCGGCAGCAAGGTCGTCCTGGCCAACTCGCCGATCGCCTGCGCGGTACGCCACGGCGCCCCCCACCCCGACATCAGCAGCGTCGCCGGTCTGCGTGCGGCCTTCCTGCACGCCTCGCACGTCGCCTACTCGGACAGCGCCAGCGGGGAATACATCAAGCGCCAGCTGATAGACAAGCTCGGCATCCGCCAGCAGATGGAAGGCAAGGCCGCGCAGATCCCGGCCACGCCGGTCGGCGAAATCGTCGCCCACGGCGACGCCGATTTCGGCTGCCAGCAGCGCAGCGAACTGGCGCCGGTCAAGGGCATCGACATCGTCGGCCTGCTGCCGGACGAGGTGCAGATGAAGACCGAGTTTTCCGGCGCGATCGTGCGCGGCGCGCCGCATCCGGACGCCGGACGCGCGCTGCTGCGCTTCCTGAGCGCGCCGGCCAATGCACCCGTCGTCGCCGCGTCCGGCCTGGAACCGGCCGCGCCCGCACGCTGATCCACGTCACAGGAGCTCACCATGTCGATTCAATCCGCAGCGAAATTGAAACCCGCCGAGCGCGCGGCGCCGGGCGTATCGGACGCGAACCCGCAGCCGGCGCGCCGCCACTCGAAGCTGTCGACCGTCATCCGCGTGACGAGCGGGAACTTCATCGAGATGTACGACTTCTTCCTGTTCGGGTTCTACGCGACGCACATCGCCGCCGCGTTCTTCCCGGCCACGAGCGAATACGCCGGATTGATGATGACCTTCGCGACCTTCGGCGCCGGCTTCTTCATGCGGCCGCTGGGCGCGATCTTCCTGGGCAGCTACATCGACCGCATCGGCCGCCGCAAGGGGCTGGTGCTGACGCTGGCGATCATGGCCTCGGGCACCGCGCTGATCGCCTTCGTGCCGGGTTACGCGACCATCGGCCTGATGGCGCCGCTGCTGGTGCTGCTGGGGCGCCTGCTGCAGGGCTTTTCGGCCGGCGTCGAACTGGGCGGCGTGTCGGTCTACCTGTCCGAGATGGCCACGCCCGGCAACAAGGGCTTTTACGTCAGCTGGCAGTCGGCCAGCCAGCAGCTCGCGGTGATCTGCTCGGCCGCCCTGGGCTATGCGCTGAACCAGACCATGGCGAAGGACGTCATCGCCGACTGGGGCTGGAGGATTCCGTTCTTCATCGGCTGCTCGATCATCCCGGTGGTGTTCTACATCCGCAAGTCGCTGCAGGAAACCGAAGCCTACCTGGCGCAAAAGACCCGCCCGACCTTCGGCCAGATGATGCGCACGATCGGCGCCAACTGGGCGCTGGTCACGGCCGGCACCATGCTGGTGGTGCTGACCACGGTCGCGTTCTACCTGATCACCGTATACACGCCGACCTTCGGCAAGAGCGTGCTGAAACTGACGACCGAGGAAAGCCTGCTGGTCACGCTGTGCGTCGGCCTGTCGAACTTCATCTGGCTGCCGGTCATGGGCGCGGTGTCGGACCGCATCGGGCGCTGGCCGGTGATGGCGGTGTGCGCCGCGCTGACCGCCATCACCGCCTACCCGGCATTGTCCTGGCTGATCGCCAACCCGAGCTTCGGCCACATGGTCATGATCGAACTGTGGCTGTCCTTCCTGTACGGCAGCTACAACGGCGCCACCATCGTCGCCCTCACCGAGATCATCCCGGTCCAGATCCGCACCACCGGCTTTTCGCTGGCCTACAGCTTGGCCACGGCGCTGTTCGGCGGCATGACGCCGCTGCTGTCGACCTGGCTGATCGAAACCACCGGCGACAAGGCGGCGCCCGGTTACTGGATGGCCGGCGCCGGCGTGGTCAGCCTGCTCGCCACCTTCCTGATCTACCGCGGCATCGTCAGGGAGCACAAGGCCGCCTGAGCGCGGGCATGAGCATGCGGCCGGCCGCTGCGGGTATCATGGGGGCCGACACGTTTCGAGGACAGAGCCCATGCCGACTTCCGCCCCAGCCGCGCGCAACTGGTTCGACCAGGGCGGCAGCGCCTACGCCCGCTTCCGGCCCGAATACCCGCCCGCGCTGGCGGCCCGCCTTGCCGAGCTGGCGCCGGACCGGCGCCTGGCCGTCGACGTCGGCTGCGGCAACGGCCAGCTGACGCGCCTGCTGGCGCCCTGCTTCGAGCACGTGGTCGGCATCGACCCCAGCGCCGACCAGATCGCCAACGCCTTCGTCGACCAGCGCATCGACGACCGGATCGACTACCGCCAGGCGTCCGCCGAGCATATCTCGCTGGCCGACGCCGGCGCCAGCCTGGTCACGGCGGCGCAGGCCGCGCACTGGTTCGATCTGCCGGCCTTTTATCGCGAAGCGCGCCGCATCGCCATGCCCGGCGCCGTGCTGGCGCTGGTCAGCTACGGCGTGCTCGAACTGGAGAACCCGCTGGCCGAGCGCTTCGGGCGTTTCTACCGCGACGAGATCGGCCCCTACTGGCCGCCCGAACGGCAACTCGTCGACAGCGGCTACGCGACCATCGACTTTCCCTTCCCCGAACTGGCCGCGGCGCCGCTGGAACTGCGCTGCGCCTGGTCGCTGCCGCAGTTCCTCGGCTACCTGAGCACCTGGTCGGCGCTGCGCAACGCCAGGGAAGCCGGCCGCGAGGCGCTGCTGGCCGACTTCGCTGGCGAGCTGGCGACGGCCTGGGGTGACCCGGCGGTCGAGCGCACGGTGCGCTGGCCGATCCACATGCGCATCGGCCGGCTGTAGCCCGGCTGCGACCGGCTTTGCGCATTTCCTCCCGCGCTTCGGTCCTGGCGCTGGTGCTGGCCATCGGCGCCGGACTCGCGTTCGGCTTGATCGCGCCGGCGGCGGCCACGCGCGCGCACGTGCTCAGCGACGGCTTCATCCAGCTGCTCGGGTGGCTGATGTGTCCGCTGATCTTTTGCATGCTGGCCGACGGCACGACGGCCCTGGGCCGCAACCGCGCACTCGGCCGCCTGGGCCTGGCGATGCTGGCGTACTTCGGCGCGATGTCGCTGCTGTCGATGCTGGCCGGCCTGGTCGCGGGCTGGCTGCTCGAACCGGGTATCGACACGGCGGCGGTGGCCGACGGCGGCGCCGTGCTGGCGCATCACGCGGCGCTGGCGCAGCGCGCGCTGCCTGAATGGATCAATCGTTTCCAGGCGCTGCCGGCCACCAACCTGGTGGCGCTGGCGCTGGCCGTGCCGGTCGGGATGGCCGCCAGCCTGTGGCCGCGCACGCCGCTGCTGGCCTGGGTCGAGCGCGGCCGCACGACGCTGCTGGCGGCGGTGCGCGTGCTGCTGTGGTTTTCGCCGTTCGCGGCGTTCGGCGCGATGGCGTCGGCGGCCGGGCATGGCGGCCTGGGCGCGCTGCTGCCGCTGCTGCGCTTCATCGCCGCCATCAACCTGGTCAGCATCGTGTTCGTCGTGGTGGTCTACGGCGCGGTGGCGCGCCTGGCGCGCGTTTCGCTTGCGCGCCTGCTGGTGTTCCTGCGCGAGGAGCTGCTGCTGGTCGCCGTCACCGGGGCGACGCTGGCGGCCTTGGCCCCGCTGGGCGACAAGCTCGAGCGCCTGGGCTGCCCGCGCCGCCTGAGCGACGTCGTGCTGCCTTTCTCGTATTCGCTGAACCTGGCCGGCACCTACCTGTACATCGGCATCGCCCTGGTGTTCCTGGCCGAGGCCTCGCACGTCCAGCTGGGCTGGCGCGAACTGGGCGTGATGCTGGGCGTCGGCCTGGTCAGCAGCCGCGGCGCCGCCGGCGTCACCGGCTCGGCGCTGGCGACCGTGGCGGCCACGGCGGCGCTGCTGCAGGTGGTGCCGCCCGAGACCGTGGCGATGCTGGTCGCGATCGACCGCACCATGAAGTGCCGCTTGCTGACCAACCTGACCGGACATGCGCTCGCGTGCCTGGTGCTGGCGGCGTTCGAGCGCAGCCTGGACCGCCCGGCGCTGGCGCGTGGCCTGGCGCGCGGTCCAGGGACTTGAGCGATCAGGACAAGTCGGTCGCGCGCTCGGGCAGGATGCGGTTGATCACGCTGTAGTTCAGCGCCGTCCACCATTCCGAGCCTTCGCCCTGCAGCGCGTTCTCGGACGCCTCGATCGCGGCGTGGTCGGCGCTGACCAGGTAGTCCTCGACGTCGTTGAGGGATGCGAACGACAGCACCGAGACCGCGTCGATCTTGCCCCCCTCGGGATCGTGCTGGGTCGACCCGATGTTGTGCAGCTGGGCGTAGCGTCGCACGAATTCGCGCGTGGCGGCATTGGCCATGACGAGCGGCGCGTGCTCGCGCAGCAGGCGGCGCTGGAACTCCTCGCGCGACAGCGCGGGCGCGCGCATGTGAATCTTGACCAGGCTGACCGGATCGCGGTGACGCTCGCTCGGGATCAGGATGAGTTCGCGCGTGATCTCGCGCGTGACCATGCGAAAGGCGGTCTGCTCGTCGGCGACGATGCGCTCGGCGAACTTGTCCTGGCCGAGCGTACGCTGAATATCGTCCTGGTCGGCGTAGGCGATGTAGGCGAAGCCGTCCCAGCGCGGACGGCGCAGCGGCGGGACGCGCTTGTGCGGGTCCGACGGCAGGCGGCCGGCCTCGTCGACCATCGCGCGGTACGGCGGCGGGAAGATCGAGGACGGTCCCGAGGCGATCCGGTGCACCTGGTCATAGCGCAGCACCAGCGCCGACGAGCTGCCCGGCTCGTCCCAGGCGAACTTCGGACCGTGCACCTTGCGCCAGTATTCGTCCCAGTGCTCGAACGCCAGGTTGGGATCGCCTTCCAGCGCCAGCGCATGGGGACGCCAGTTGGGCAGGTGCACTTCGTGCCCGTGGCGGCTCTTCGACGCGCCCGCATCCTGCGGACGCTCGCCCCGCGCCGTATCGTCGACCCGGCTGACGAAGGTCGGGGTCACGATCAGCGGCGCCGTGCCACCTTCGCGCGTTTGTCCCAGCGGGGGACGATGCAGGTTATCGCTACGATCGAACTCGGTGCTCATGGTGTTCCTCCAGCGGTTGAGATTGAAAGGTTGACTACGGTGCATCAGGCTTCAGCGGCGCAGGCGCGCCACCGCCGGGGCGGCCGCGGCGGCCAGCACGGCGACAGCCGCGGCGATGTAGACGATCTTGTCCAGCCCCCACAGCGGAATCGCGACACCGCCGATGATCGCGCCGATGCCGATGCCGGCGTTGGCCGCCGACACGTTGGTGGTCCCCGCCAGCGCCTGCGAATGGGTCGCCGACTTCATCACGCGCACCTGGCAGATCGGGAACAGCGCCGTGTAGGCGATGCCCCACAGCGCCAACACGGCGCAGAAAGCCAGGCCGGCATGCGCCAGCGGCACGCTCAGCGCCATCCCGAGCGCGAGCAAGGCGCAAAACAGCGCGGTGGCCTTGAGCGGCGCGCGGTCGACCGCCTTGCCCCCGGCCCAGTTGCCGAGCAGGCCGATCGCACCGAAACCCATCAGCCACCAGCCGACCCGGGCCGGCGCCACCCCGGCGACGCGCTCGAGCAGGTCGGCCAGGTAGGTGTAGGCCGTGAACATGGCGGTAAACACCAGCACCGACAGAACCACGTTGGCCAGGAAGTACGGCTCGCGGAACAGGCGCGCCTGCTGCTTGAAGTCGAGCCGCTCGCTGCGCGCCACGGCCGGCATCAGCGCCCACAGCGCGGCGGCGATCAGCAGCGACAGCACGGCCAGCAGCCAGAACGCGCTGCGCCAGCCGATGCTGTTGGCGGCGACGGTGCCGAGCGGAATGCCGAACAGCAGCGCCCCGGAGATGCCCAGGTATACCTTCGACACCGCCTGCCCGGCCTGCTCGGGACCTGCGAGCTGGCCGGCGGTCTCGCTCGCCGTGCCCCAGAACACCGGCAGCGCCAGCGCCGGGATGAAGCGCGCCAGCGCCAGCACCCAGATGTTCGAGGCCAGCGCCGCCAGCGCGTTGGACGCGGCGAACACCAGCAGGATCGCGACGAACAGGCGCTTGCGGTCCAGGTGCGACAGCCGGGCCGTCAGCGGCGGCCCGAACAGCATCACCGTGAACGCGAACAGCGTCACGAGCTGGCCGGCCAGCGAAATCGAGATGCCGAGGTCGCGCGACAGCGCCGGCAGCAGGCCGACGATCAGGTACTCGGTGGTGACGATGACGAAGGCGGCGATGGCGAGGATCAGGATCGAGATCGCGCTGCCCGGACGGCCCGGGGTCGCGCTGAAGCCTGGCGCTAGGGATTCTGGTGGCATGGCTGTGTTTTTATTGTCAAGTGGGTTGGCCTGCCATCCTATTTGTAACCAGAATTCCTATCTCGGGTATTTTCTCTATAATTAGCGGAACTAAATTCCGGAATCGATCATGCAGAGCAGCGAGCGCCTCAAGGGTGTCGACGTCTTCGTCGCGGTGGCGAAAGCCGGCAGTTTTACGCGCGCGGCCGAGCGCCTGAACTTGACCGGCTCGGCGGTCGGCAAGGCGATCGCGCGGCTCGAATCACGCTTGCAGGTGCGCCTGTTCGAACGCACCACGCGCACCCTCGCGCTCACCGATGCCGGCACGCGCTACCTGGCGGCCTGCAGCCAGGTGCTGGGCGACCTGGAAGCCGCCGAACAGGCCTTGCGTTTTGACGCCGACCTGCCGTCCGGGCGCCTGCGCATCGACTTGCCGGCCACTTTCGGGAGGAGGATCGTGTTGCCGCTGCTGCTGCCGTTTTTCCAGCGCTACCCGCGCGTGCAGCCGGTGCTGTCGTTCACCGACCGCTTCGTCGACATCGACGACGAAGGCATCGACGTCGCGGTGCGCATCGGCACGCCGCAGGCCTGGCCGGCGTCGCTGGGACAGCGCTTCCTCGGCCAGGAGCGCAAGATTTTTTGCGCCGCGCCGGCCTACCTGGCCGCGCGCGGCGTGCCGGACTCGGTCGAAGCGCTCGACGCCCACGCGGCGATCGCCTACGCCAGGGGCGACGGCGCGGTCAGTCCGTGGCTGCTCCAGCGCGGCAACGCCGTCATCGAACGCAGGATCCACGACGCCCAGGTGGTGGCCGGCAACGCCGAGGCCCAGCTGGAACTGGCGCTGGCCGGCCTGGGGATCGCGCAGCTGCCGACCTGGCTGGTCGATGGCGACCTGGGCGCCGGCCGCCTGCTGCAGATCCTGCCAGCGCATGCGACGCCGGGCCTGCCGATCCATGTCGTCTGGCCCAAGGCCAAGCAGACGGTGGCGCGCGTGACCCAGCTGGTCGATGCGCTGGGCGATGCGCTGGGCGATGCGCTGACGCATGCGCTGGCCGAACGCCTGCCGGCTGCGCACTGAGCACCGCCGCGCGGGCGACGGCGCCCTCCCCTCACTTGCCGGGCTTCAGGACGACCTTGGTCCAGCCTTCGGCGCGCTTGTCGAACTGCTCGTAACCCTTGACCGCTTCGGCCAGGGCCAGTTCGTGCGAGATGATGGTCGAAGGCTTGGCCTTGCCGGCATGGATCAGCTTGGCCAGGTAGCGGTTGTAATGCTTGACGTTGGCCTGGCCGGTGCCGATGCGCTGGCCCTTGAACCAGAAATTGCCGAAGTCGAAGGCCAGCTTGCCTTCCTTGGCCAGCGCGTCCTTGGCGCCCGGGTCCTGCGGCAGGAACACGCCGACCACGCCGATGCCGCCGGTGGCCTTCACGGTCTGCACCAGGTTGTTCATGGTCAGGTTCGGCACTTCCTTGCCGTGCTTGTCGCAGCACTGGTAGCCGACGCACTCGCAGCCGCAGTCGGCGCCCTTGCCGTCGGTCAGGTCCATGATCTTCTGCACGCCGCCGCCTTCGGTGTCGTCGATCGCGACCGCGCCCAGCTTCTCGGCCAGCGCCAGGCGGTCCTTGTGGGTGTCGACCACGAACACCTCGCTGGCGCCCTTGATGAAGGCCGACATCGTGGCCATCAGGCCGACCGGGCCGGCGCCGTAGATCACCACCGATTCGCCCGGCTTGACGCCGGCCAGTTCGGTCGCATGGTAGCCGGTCGGCAGGATATCGGACAGCATCACGTAGTCGTTTTCCTTTTCCTTGGCGTCTTCCGGCAGCACCAGGCAGTTGTAGTCGCCGTACGGCACGCGCAGCAGTTCGGCCTGGCCGCCGCTGTACGGGCCCATGCCGGCAAAGCCGTAGGCCGCGCCGGCCGTGCCCGGGTTGGCGGTCAGGCAGAAGCCGGACAGGCCGCGCTCGCAGTTCTCGCAAAAGCCGCAGCCGATGTTGAACGGCAGGCAGACCATGTCGCCGACCTTGACGCGGTCGACGGCGTTGCCGACTTCGATCACTTCGCCCATGTTCTCGTGACCGAGGATGCGCCCGGCTTCCATGCTGGTGCGGCCTTCGTACATGTGCAGGTCGGAGCCGCAGATGTTGGTGGTGGTGATGCGCACCAGCACGTCGGTGGGCTTTTCGATCTTTGCGTCGGGCATGTCCTTGACCTGGACGTCGCAGGGTCCGTTGTAGACGAGTGCTTTCATGGGTTTCCTTTTTCCGGTGAGTGAACACCGCCGGCCGCGCGGCGAGCGGTGGAGGCCCAAGGATAAAGGCAGATGGCGAACACCCGTGCACTGTAGATTATAGGCATCATTCTGCTCGGCGCGCTCATGCCGGCGGGACGCCGTGCGCGCGCTCGAAGTCTTCGATCGGCACCGGCAAGCCCAGCAGGAATCCCTGCAGCGTCGAACAGCCGCGTTCGACGAGGAATTTGCGCTGGGCTTCGTGCTCCACGCCTTCGGCCACGATGTCGAGCTTGAGGGTGCGCGCCAGCGCGATGATCGCCTTCACGATCGGGACCGCGTTCGGGTCGACGTGCACGTCGTGCACGAAGGAGCGGTCGATCTTCAGGCCGCCCAGCGGAAAGCGTTTCAGGTAGGCCAGCGACGAATACCCGGTGCCGAAGTCGTCGAGCGAAAAATGCACGCCTTGGGCGCGGATGCGATGCATGGTCTCGTTCATGAGCGCCATGTCGTCGGCGAACACGCTCTCGGTCAGCTCCAGGCACAGCTTTTCCGACGGCGCGCCGGTACTGGCCAGGATCGCCGCCACGGTTTCGGCAAAGGCCGGCTCGCGTAGCTGCTGCACGCTGACGTTGACGCCGAGCTTGAGCCCAGCCAGCGCCGGGTCGGCGCGCCAGCGGGACAGCGCGCGGCAGCTTTGCTCGAGCACATGGCGGCCCAGCGTCACGATCAGGCCGGACGACTCCGCCAGGCCGATGAAGTCGTCCGGCCCGACCAGTTCGCCGTCTTCGCGGCGCCAGCGCACCAGGACTTCGGCGCCGATCAGGCGGCCCTTGTCGCTGAACTGCGGCTGGCAGAACAGCACGAACTGGCGCAGCGAGACCTCGTCGTGCAGCGCGCGCTCGAGCGCCGCCTGGCGCTCGGCCGCATGCTGCATGCCCGGGTCGAAGAAGCGCGCCAGGTTGCGCCCGTCGGCCTTGGCGCGCTGCATGGCGAGGCTGGCCTGAGTCAGGACTGTCTCGGCACTCGCCGTGGTGCCGTCGACGATGACCACGCCGATGCTGACCGAGGTCACGAGGCGCCGGCCCGCAGTGCGGTACGCCTTGCCCAGCGCGGCCAGGATCTTGCCGACCGCCAGGTTGGCCTCCGCCACCGCCTGCGTCGCCGTCCGGCCGAGCTCGTCCAGCACGATCGCGAACTCGTCGCCGCCCAGTCGCGCCAGCTGGTCGCCGTGCCGTAGCACATGCCGCAGGCGTTGCGCCACCTGGCGCAACAGCGCGTCGCCGGCGTCGCGCCCCATCGTGTCGTTGATCAGCTTGAAATTGTCGAGATCGAGCACCAGGACGGCGCCGAAGCGGCCGGCGCGCTCGCCGTGCGCGAGGACCTTGTCCAGTTCCTCGGCCAGATGGAGGCGGTTCGGCAATCCGGTCAGCGGGTCGAAATTCGTCAGCCGGTAGATACGCCGCTCGGCCGCCTTGCGTTCGGAGAGGTCGGTGTTGGTGCCCGACACGCGCAGCGGACGGCCGCTCGCATCGCGCAGCACGTAGCCGCGCGCCAGCACCGGCACGTAATGCCCGTCGCGGTGGCGCAGGCGCAATTCGACGCCATAGGCATCGCCGCGGTCGGCATACAGCTTGGCCATGAGGTCCGCCACCGCCGGCTTGTCGTCGGGATGCGCCAGTCTTGCCCATAGCCCGGCGTCCGCCGCCAGTTCGCCGGACGCGTAGCCGAGCATGCTCCACCAGCGCTCCGAATAATAGGTCTCGCCGCCGGCGATGTCCCAATCCCAGGGTGCATCGGTCGAGCCGCGCAAGACCAGGCGCAGCCGCTCCTCGGACTTTTCCAGGTGTTGCTTGGCGCGCTTGAGCGCGGTGCAATCGGTGAAGCATACGACCACTTCGGTCAGCCTGCCGTCCGCGTCGAATCCGGGATAAGCGTTGCAGATCAGCCAGCGCAGCGGTTCAGGGGCATCGGCCGGCACGCCGACGATCAGGTCCATGACCTTCTCGCGTGTGCGCAGCACGACGTTGACCGGGTAGTCGTGCGGCGCCATCGGCGTCTTGTCGGGCAGGATGAAGCCCCAGGTCGCCGCGTCCGCGCTGCTGCCGCGCAGCTGCGCGTCGCTGCGTCCCAGCAGCTGGCGCGCCAGGCCGTTGGCCGAGCGCAGGCGGCCATCCGGGCCGTGCACGACGACGCCGGCCGGCAAATGGTCGAGCAGATCGTCGAAGCGGCGCTGGATCTGCTGCGCAGTGGTGGCGCTCATGATGTCGCGAGCCCTCCGGACTGATCAAAACACGTGACGAACGGATTGATTGGAAGACGATATTAGCAGATTCGTTCTCATGCGCGCACGGGTTCCCGGCGCCGGCTGGCCGACCGACATCCCGCGCATCGACACTCGCGGACAGGTCGCGCTCAATGCCGAACCTGCCCGCGCAGCTTTGATCTGCATCAAAGATTCGATCCCGTTCCCGCTGGTATAACGAAAACGACCCACGACTGGAGCCCGTCATGTACAAGACGATCCTGGTTTACATCGACGGCGGCCCGCATCAGTCCAGCCGGCTGCGCGCCGCAGCCATGCTCGCCGATGCGCACGGCGCGCACCTGGTCGGCAGCGCCGCCACCGGCATCTCCTGGATGGATTTCGCGCTGCTGACCGGTTCGGCCGGCGCGCCCATTCCTGCCGACGATTTCACCGCCCTGCGCGAGTCCGCCGCCGAGCGCCTGCGCGCGTTCACCGTCCAGGCCGCCGCGCTCGGGGTGGCATCGTACGAGGCGCGCCCGGTCGAGGACATCGCCGACTACGCGCTGCTGATGCAGTCGCGCTACGCCGACCTGATCGTGCTCAGCCAGGACGACGACGCCAGCCCACGCGCCGGCCTGGGTGCGCGCGTGCGCGGCCTGCCCGAGCGCGTGGCCCTTCACGGCGTGCGTCCGGTCCTGCTGGTGCCCGGCGCCTGGCAGGGCGCGGTGCTGCCCGGGACGGCGGTGGTCGGCTGGGATGGCGGCATGTGCGCGCTGCGCGCGATGCAAGCGGCCCTGCCGCTGCTGCAGGCGGCGGACGGCGTCAAGCTGGCGCTGGTCAATCCGAACGAGCTGTCCGAGCTGCACGGCGAAGAACCGGGCGCCGACATGGCGCTGTACCTGGCGCGCCACGGTGTGAAGGTCGAGGTGGTGGTCGAGCGCACCCGGGCGACGGTCGGCGACGCCTTGGCCGGCATCGCGCGCAACTGCGGCGCCGGCCTGATGGTCAGCGGCGCCTACGGCCACAGCCGCTTGCGCGAGTGGGTGCTGGGCGGCGCCACGCGCGAGCTGCTCGAGCGTGCGCCGGCGCCGCTGCTGCTGGCGCACTGAAGAGCTTGTCGGGCATCCCCCCATTCGAACATCCGCTGGCGCGTCCGGTTATTGCCTTTCACGGAAAAGCGTGAAGCCGGCCGACCAGCGCGTAAATTGCTACGCGGCAATCGGCCTGCTGCCTCGACCATCATACCCCGGGCTGTATTGCGTCTTAAACATTTGACACGAGCATCAAAACCGGCGAGACTCAACGGATATGTTAGCGCTATGTGTTTAATGGTAGGGAATGTTAAACATGCATCGCCAACGCAATAACAAACCCAGGAGACATTTATGAACAGCGTTGCTCTGGAGAGCACCCGTACCCTTCCGGAGGCGGAAAACACCCGCCTCATCATTCTGATCAGCTGCGTCGCCACCATCGGCGGTTTCCTGTTCGGATTCGACAGCGGCGTCATCAACGGTACCGTCGACGGCCTGAAGCAGGCCTTCCATTCCACCTCCGCCGAGCTCGGATTCGAAGTCGCTTCGATGCTGCTGGGCTGCGCCGTCGGCGCCTTCTCCGCCGGTCGCCTGGGCGACCGCTGGGGACGCCGTACCGTGCTGCTGATCTCGTCGCTGATGTTCCTGGTGTCGGCGCTGGGCGCGGGCTTTGCGACCAGTTCGGTCGTCTTCGTGTGCGCGCGTGTGCTGGGCGGCTTCGCCGTCGGCGCGGCCAGCGTGATGTCGCCGGCCTACATCGCCGAAGTGGCCTCGGCCCGCTACCGCGGCCGTCTGGCGACGATCCAGCAGATCGCCATCATCAGCGGCCTGACCTGCGCGTTCCTGAGCAATTACGTGCTGGCCAAGGCGGCCGGCAGCTCGGTCGGCGTGCTGTGGCTGGGCCAGGAAGCTTGGCGCTGGATGTTCTGGATGATGGCGGTGCCCTCCGCGCTGTTCCTGCTGCTGCTGCTGACGATCCCGGAAAGCCCGCGCTTCCTGGTCGTCAAGAAGCGCAAGGACGAGGCGCTGGCCGTGCTGGAGCGCCTGTACGGCGCCGCCTCGGCACGCGAAAAATTCGCCGCGATCGACGTGTCGCTGTCGGAGGACCATCACCGTCCGCGCTTGTCGGACCTGGTCAGCAAGGCGACCGGCAAGCTGCGCCCGATCGTCTGGGTCGGCATCGGCCTGGCGACCTTCCAGCAGCTGGTCGGCATCAACGTGGTGTTCTACTACGGCGCCGTGCTGTGGCAGGCGGTCGGCTTTTCTGAAAACGACGCCTTGCTGATCAACGTGCTGTCGGGCAGCCTGAGCATCGGCGCCTGCATCGTCACCGTGTTCCTGATCGACCGCATCGGCCGCAAGCCGCTGCTGTGGGTCGGCTCGATCGGCATGGCGGTGACGCTCGGCCTGGTCACGCTCGCTTTTGCCAGCGCCTCGATCGACGCCGGCGGCAAACTGGCGATGTCCGGCACGATGGGTGTGCTGGCCCTGGTCGCGGCAAACGTCTACGTGATCTTCTTCAACGTGTCCTGGGGCCCGGTGGTGTGGGTGATGCTCGGCGAAATGTTCCCCAACCAGATCCGCGGTTCGGGCCTGGCGGTCGCCGGCGCGGCCCAGTGGACGGCCAATTTCCTGATCACCGTGACCTTCCCGATCCTGCTCACCAGCATCGGCCTGGCCGGCGCCTACGGCCTGTACACCCTGGCCGCCGTGGTGTCGATCTATTTCGTGGTGCGCAGCGTGCAAGAAACGCGCGGCAAGGAACTGGAGCAGATGGAAGGCTGAGGACGCTCGGCAGCGCCGCGTGCCTGGCCGGGGCGCTGCGCCTTGGCCGCCAACGACAAGGCCGTTGATGATGGATTGCGCATCGTCAACGGCCTTTTTTTATGGCGCCGCATTCATCGGGCCATGAACACGGCCACGGCGTCCAGCACGGCATGGTCGGTTTCCCGGTTCAACAGCTGGCGCGCGCGCGCCGGCGTGACCAGGTGGACCGCCTGCGATTCCCACCCCATGTCGGCCGGGTGCCCGCCGACCCGGCGCGCCAGATAAAACCGGGTGAACGTTTGCGTGCGGCTGAAGTCGCCAAGGTATGCAGTCAGCGCCACCAGCAGACCCGACTCTTCCCAGATTTCCTTGATCGCGGTCGCCTGCAGCGACGCGCCAGGCTCGACGCGGCCTTTCGGGAACGTGGCCTGGTAGCCGCCAAAGCCGTTCGACGGCGCGACCAGCCAGATCCTGCCGTCCGGTTCCAGCACGACCGCGCCGGCAGCCGCACGCATCCCGGCCGGCGCCAGATGAGGCGGCGCGGCCACGCTCGGCCCCGTGCTCGCCTGCTTGAGTGCGTGGTCGATCTCGGATTGCGTGCAACGGGTCAGTTCCACCCCGTTGAGCATGCGCGCGCAGGTGCTGCCGGGGATGAAGGTCAGGCCGGCTTGCGCGTCCGCCAGGTTTGCCAGATTGGCTTCGCAGGACGGCGCATGAATGCGGTGCTTGCGGCCATGCTCGTCGAGCTGGGGATGATAGGTCCACGCTTCTTCCATGCGTTCTCGTTTTCAGGTACGGCCAATTCGATTCAAGAAGGAGGCAAGGACTATATCAGACGTCACGCGGGTGGACGCCCGATCGAGCGCCGCCGCCGTTCTTGCCGGCCCAGCTGGTGTTATCGGTGGGTGTCGGTTAGTTGCAAATATTCTGGACGCAGGTGCTTCAGGCGCCGCCAGTTCGATGCGTCGCCGGTATCGATACGCATGGGGCGGTGCTCGCACGCGGCCATCTGGCGCAGCTTGACGAAAATGAGGGGGCCGTCGACGCTGAACGGCTGGCGGCTCGAGCCGGGAGGATTGCGCAGGTACCAGCCGGCCGGATACTGTCCCTGGTCGTCCGAGAACGTGCCGGACAGGACGAGAATCTCCTCGCCGCCGGTGTGCTGATGGCGGGGAAAGAAGGAATCGGGCGCATAGCGGACGATGCTGGTCGCACGGCCCTGCTCTGCACCCACGCGGTCGAGCATGACCCGGCTGACGCCGCCCTGGGGCGACTCGACCCAGCGATAGTCGTCCGGCGTGACGATCGCGGGCAAGGAGAAATCGGCATTAATAAGCAGCATTGACAAGCATGGCCTGGCTAGGGAAGACGGTTCCGTAAGTCTAGCGAAAATCCGAACTCGAGGTCCGGCCGGCGTCCCGACACGATATCGGCCAGCGCCCGCCCCGAGCCGCAACTCATCGTCCAGCCAAGCGTGCCGTGACCGGTATTGAGGTACAGGTTGGCATAGCGCGTCCTGCCGACATAGGGCACGTTCGACGGCCTCAGCGGCCGCAGGCCGGCCCAGTAGCTGGCCTGCGTGTAGTCGCAGGCATCGGGGAACAGTGCGCGCACCCGGTTCGTGATCGCTTCGCAGCGCACCGTGTTCAGTTCACGCGAATAGCCGCTCAACTCGCAGGTGCCGGCCACGCGCAGGCGCGATCCCAGCCGCGACATGACGAGCTTGTGGCCGTCGTCGGTCAGCGACACCGTCGGCGCCGCGGCCGGATCGATGACCGGATAGGTCGCCGAATAGCCCTTGCCGGGATAGATCATCAGCTTGAGCCCCAGCGGCGCGAGCAGCACCGGCGAAAAACTGCCGAGGGCGACGACCACGGCGTCGGCATGCAGCACCCGGTGCCGGCCTTCGCCGTCGATGACCTCGACGCCCTCCACCCGGCCGGCGTCGACCAGCAGGCGCGTCACGGTCGTGTTGTAGCGAAAACGAACACCCATGGTCTCGCTCCGGGCCGCCAGCTGCGCGGTGAACTTGTAGACGTCGCCGGATTCGTCGGTCGCCGTGAAATCGGCGCCGACCAGCCTGGGGCGCGCCGCGCCCAATGCCGGTTCGAGCCGCACCGCCTCGTCGGCATCGATCGTCATGCGCGGGCAGCCCAGTGCGCGCATCGCCGCCGCGGCGCGGCAGGCCTTGTCGAATTCCTGTTGGTCGGTATAAAAGTGCAGGATGCCGCGCGCCAGGTTGTCGTATTCGATCCCCGTTTCCGCCCGCAACGCCTGCAGGCTGCGGCGGCTGTAGTCGGCCAGTGCGACGATCTGGCGCAGGTTGGCGGCGACCCGCGCCGGCCGGCATTCGCGCAGGAACCGTAGGCACCAGCGCCATTGCAGCGGATCGGCGCGCAGGCGAAACAGCAGCGGCGCGTCCTCGCGCCCGAGCGAGCGCAGCACCTTGAGCAGGCTGGCGGGATTGGACCACGGCTCGGCATGCGAGACCGAGATCTGGCAGCCGTTCGCGAAACTCGTTTCCAGCGCCGGACCGCCCTGGCGTTCGAGCACGGTCACGTCGTGACCCGCCTGGCGCAAGTACCACGCCGAGGCCGTGCCGACCACGCCCGCTCCCAACACGATGACGTTCAAGTTCACTCCTCAAATCGCAAAGGACTGGCGATCCAGCAGGGGCGCAGAAGAATGGTCAGCGGGCAGTCCGCACAGGCTTCTCGAGCTTCCCTTCGCTGGCATTACCCAGATCAGGTTCGAAGGGACTCTCTCACCCGCGCGTCGGACTGGACGACACAGGACCCCTAGCTTTTGCCGTCGCTCGCGCAACGGTGGGGCAAGTGTACGCATGGGTGACGTGATTGGCAAATGGCAATTCCTCGCGAGCGACTCGCGTACTCGACATGAGGCGCTCGGAAAAGGTCCTGGATGCGGTAACCCATATTCGTGCGCGCCTCCATACCGGAAGTTGTGTTCATATAATCAGGCGGCGTCCGCATCGAACCCTTCGAGGAGTACAACATGACGATTGCAGTGACTGGCGCTACCGGCCAACCGGGCCGCCTCGTAATTGCCGACTTCAGGAGCAAACACGATGAATGATATTTCCCGCGACAGCTTTCAGGCCGCGGTCGTACGGCAGCAAGGCGGTCCGTTCGTTCTGGAAAACGTCGGCCTGCTGGATCTGCGCGACGACGAGGTGCGCGTGCGCGTCGTCGCCACCGGCATGTGCCATACCGACATGGTCGCCCGCGACCAGATGTACCCGGTCCCGCAGCCGATCGTACTCGGGCACGAGGGCGCTGGCGTAGTCGATGCCGTCGGTCCCTCGGTCAGGAAGGTGGCGCCCGGCGACCATGTCGTGCTGACCTTCCTCTCGTGCGGCTATTGCCGGCCTTGCGAAGAAGGCGCCCCAGCCAGTTGCGAGCGCTTCAACGACCTGAATTTTTCCGGTCAGCGCCACGACGGCTCGCACGCCCTGCACGATCACGAGCAAGAGGTACTGAACGATCGCTTCTTCGGCCAGTCGTCCTTCGGCCAGTACGCCATCGCCAACGAGCGCAACGTGATCAAGGTCCGCCAGGATGCTCCACTGGAGCTGCTGGGGCCGCTGGGCTGCGGCATCCAGACCGGTGCGGGCGCCGTGATCAATGCCCTCAAAGTCGGCCCGGGCAGCAGTTTCGCGGCCTTCGGCGGCGGTGCGGTGGGCTTGAGCGCCGTGCTCGCGGCACGCGCGTCCGGTGCGACAATTATCTTCGCCATCGATGTCGTGCCCTCACGGCTGGAGCTGGCCAGGGAGCTCGGCGCAACCCACGTCATCAACAGCCGCGAGCAGAATCCGGTCGAGGTGATCCGCCAGGTCACCGGCAGCGGCGTCGATTTCGCGCTGGATTCGACCGGTATCGCTCCCGTCATCCGCTCGGCGGTCCTGGCCCTCAGGCCGCGCGGCAAATGCGGGATCGCCGGGGCCTCGAAGCCGGGCACCGACCTCGCGCTCGACGTGAATGACCTGATGCAGAACTGCAAGCACATCTTCGGCATCGTCGAAGGCGACAGCGTACCCGACATCTTCATTCCGCAGCTGGTGGATCTGTTCATGCAAGGCCGCTTCCCGTTCGACAAACTGGTGAAGTTCTATGCGTTCGACCAGATCAACCAGGCAGCCGAAGACAGCGAAAAAGGCAGCACGCTGAAACCGATCGTCCGGATTCCCTGAGACGGCGATGGGTCGGTGGCGGCCGAGGCAACACGGAAATGGAAAAACAAAAAGGCCAGCATCTCTGCCGGCCTTTTCGCTGAATTCTGGTGGGCGGTGCAAGTTTCGAACTTGCGACCCCAGCAGTGTGAATGCTGTGCTCTACCCCTGAGCTAACCGCCCTACTTTTTACTGCTTTGCTGCGATTGTGTCGCTGCAATGACGAGCATTATAGGGGGACTTTTGCGTTTTGTCACCCCTGCAGAGAATATTTTCTCCAAACACATTCGCCTTTGACGCCTTTGTCGAGCGCGGCCAGCAACTCGTCGTGCGACGCGAGTTCGTCCACGCTGGCCGACAGCACCAGGATCTCGCCCAGCGGGCCAGCTTCGACGGGTGTATCGCCGCCGGCCGCTTCGACTTCCACGTCCATCGACAGCGTATTCTGGCCACGGGTCATCGCCAGGTAGACGTCGGCCAGCAGTTCGGAGTCGAGCAGCGCGCCGTGCAGCTTGCGGTGGGCGTTCGAGATGCCGTAACGGTCGCACAGCGCATCCAGCGAGTTCCGCTTGCCCGGGTGCAGTTCCTTCGCGTGCACCAGGGTATCGATCACGCTGCGGCAATGCTTGACGAACGGCGGCAGGCCGGCCAGTTCGAACTGGTAGTTCAGGAAGGCCAGGTCGAACGGCGCGTTGTGAATGATGATTTCGGCGTCGGCGCAAAAGGCGCGCAGCTCTTCGGCGATCTCATGGAACTTCGGCTTATCGCTCAGGAATTCCGTGGTCAGGCCGTGCACCGCCAGCGCGCCCTCGTCGGACTCGCGTTCGGGGTTGACGTAGCGGTGGAAATTATTACCGGTCAGCTTGCGGTTGAAGATTTCGACGCAGCCGACTTCGACGATGCGGTCGCCGGTGCGCGGGTTGAAACCGGTGGTTTCGGTATCGAGGACGATTTGGCGCATGCGCTTAGAGAATACGAATTCGCAAAGAAAATCAAAGAGTTATTGTACCAAACACGGCGCGGCGGCGCAGGCCCGGGCGCTCAGCGGCGCACCGAGGCGGCGCCCATGTTGGCCAGTGCGTCGGCCCGCTCGTTGCCCGGATGGCCGTTGTGGCCGCGCACCCAGCGCCATTCGACCGCGTGCTGCTGCTGGGCCGAGTCGAGCGCCTTCCACAGGTCGTCGTTCTTGACCGGCTCCTTGGCCGAGGTCTTCCAGCCGCGCGCCTTCCAGCCGTGGATCCATTCCGAGATGCCCTTCTGCACGTACTGGCTGTCGGTGTGCAGCACCACGTGGCACGGGCGGTTGAGCACGCCCAGCGCCTCGATCACGGCGCGCAATTCCATGCGGTTGTTGGTGGTGTTCGGCTCGCCGCCGAAGATTTCCTTTTCATGGCCGCCATCGGCCACGAGGAGCGCGCCCCAGCCGCCGGTGCCTGGGTTTCCCTTGCAGGCGCCGTCGGTAAAAATCTCTACTTTGGTTGTCATGTTCTTATGATGATTTGTTGCGTTCGTTACGGTTGGTGGCCGGCACCGCCTGCGGCGCCCGGCTCGACTTCTTGTTCCAGGCCGGGCCGATCAGGTGCATGCCCTTGACGCGCTTGATGGCGTGGATGATGTAGACCGCGCCGAAATACGGCCACCAGCGCTGCCCGGCGCCTTCGACGAAGTGGAAGCGCTCCAGCCACTGGCTGCTGCGAAATGGCGGCGCATAACACCCGAAATGGCTGCGCGTCACCCCAAGGTTGAGCAATTTTAACCAGTCTTTCAGGCGCAGCATAGAGATGAACTCGCCCGCTGTCGGCAGGTAATTGCTGCTGGTGATGCGCCCCATGCCCTGGCGCACGCCCCACATGCTGGCCGGATTGAAGCCGCAGATGATCAATTGCCCTTCCGGGATCAGGACGCGCTCGACCTCGCGCAGCACCTGGTGCGGTTCGGCGGCAAATTCCAGCACATGCGGCAGCACCACCAGGTCCAGGCTTTGCGACGCGAACGGCAGGTCGGCGAAGTCGAGCGCCACCGCGATCTGCTTGTTGTTGCGGGCATAGGCCAGCTCGTCCGCCGTCGAGGTGCGCGTCGCCGCCTGCCATTTGTTGGGCATGCGGTTGGCCGCCAGCGCGTCGATCTGCGGCACGCCGATCTGGACGGCGTTGAAGCCGAAGATGTCGGCGGTCAGCTCGTCCAGGCAGGCCTGCTCCCACGCGCGCACGTACGCCCCCGCCGGCGATTGCAGCCAGCGGTCGAGCGCTATAATGGATTTTTCGGATGCTGCGCTGTCCATGCCTTCCCTTTTACGATCCCACCCATGCCTTCATCGCCCCGCAATCTTTCGGTATTGACCGTTCCTGCATTCAAGGACAACTATCTCTGGCTCATCCATGACGGCGCGCATGCGGCGGTCGTCGACCCCGGCGATGCCGGCCCCATCCTCGAGGCCCTGCGTGTCAATGGACTGACCCTCACCGCCATTCTACTCACCCATCATCATGCTGACCACACGGGCGGCGTCCCGGCTTTGCTCGCGCACAGCCCGGTGCCGGTGTTTGGTCCGAGAAACGACGGCATTGCCGCGGTAACGCATCCGCTCGACGAAGGCGACCGCATCGCCGTGCCCGGCCTCGCGCTGGAATTGTCGGTGCTGGAGGTGCCGGGCCACACCCGCGGCCACATCGCCTACGTGCGCAGCGATGGCGAAGATGGCGAGGACACGCATTGGCTGTTCTGCGGCGATACGCTGTTCGGCGCCGGCTGCGGCCGCCTGTTCGAAGGCACGCCGGCGCAGATGATGGCGTCGCTGGCCAAGCTGGCCGCCCTGCCCGACGACACGCTGGTGTATTGCGCCCACGAGTACACGCTGTCGAATCTGCGCTTTGCCGAGGCGGTCGAACCGGGCAACCAGGCCGTGCAGCTGCGCCTGGTGGCCGACAGCGAAAAGCGCGGCACCCATCTGCCGACCATCCCGTCGACGATCGCGATCGAAAAGTCGACCAATCCCTTCCTGCGCGTGCGCGCGCCGGGCGTGCTCGACAGCCTGGTGGCGGCCGGCAAGCTGTCCACGAACGCCGATCCGGTCAACGCCTTTGCCGCGCTGCGTGAGTGGAAGAACGTCTTCTGAGGCCTAACGCATCAGACCGATCGCCATGCACGAAGTTGAATGCTACGTCGATCCGGTCAGCCCTTACGTCTGGCTGGCGCTGCAGGACAGCGGCCGCATCGAGGCGGCCGGCGCCGAGCTGGTGCTGGTGCTGGTGCCGGTGCTGTTCGCCGGCCTGTTGACCGCGCATGCCAACATCGGCCCAGCCGTCCCGCCGCGCATCCGATTTCTTCGATCAGATTTCTTCGTACAGCGGCAGCGTCAGGAACTCGGCGAAATCATCCGACAGCGACATCTGCTCGAAGATCTGGGCCGCGCGTGCGTAGCTCGGGTTGTCGCCGTTCGGCGCCGCCTCTTTCACCTTGGCCAGTTCTTCCGGGATCATCGCGCGCACCATCTCGGCCGTGACCTTGCGGCCATCGTCGAGCACACCCTTCGGCGTGCGGATCCACTGCCAGACCTGGGCCCGGCTGATCTCGGCGGTGGCCGCGTCTTCCATCAGGTTGTGGATCGGCACGCAGCCATTGCCGGCCAGCCAGGCGCCCAGGTAATGGATGCCGACGTTGATGTTGTAGCGCAGGCCGGCCTCGGTGATCGGCGCTTCCGGCTTGAAGTCGAGCAACTGCGCCGCCGTGACTTCGACGTCCGGGCGCTGCTTCTCGATCTGGTTCGGCTTATCGCCGAGTATTTTCTTGAACTCGGCCATGGACGCCTCGACCAGTCCCGGGTGGGCCACCCAGCCGCCGTCGTAGCCGTCGGTAGCGTCGCGCGACTTGTCGCCGATGACGCCAGCCATCGCAGTCGCATTCTTTTCCGGATCGTTCTTGATTGGAATCAGCGCAGACATGCCGCCGATTGCCGGCGCGCCGCGCTTGTGGCAGGTCTTGAGCAAGAGCAGCGCATACGCGCGCATGAACGGCGCGGTCATCGTCACTTTCGGACGGTCGGCCAGGCAGAAGTTCTTGTCCAGCTTGAATTTCTTGATGCATGAGAAGATGTAGTCCCAGCGGCCGGCGTTCAGGCCAGCGCTGTGCTCGCGCAGTTCGTACAGGATCTCGTCCATCTCGAAGGCGGCCAGGATCGTTTCGATCAGCACGGTCGCCTTGATCGTGCCCTGCGGCAGGCCGAGCTCGTCCTGCGTCATCACGAAGATGTCATTCCACAGGCGCGCTTCCAGGTGCGATTCCATCTTCGGCAGGTAGAAATACGGACCGGCGCCGCGGCCCAGCAGCTCCTTGGCGTTGTGGAACATGTACAGCGCGAAGTCGAAGATGCCGCCGGAGACGCGCTTGCCGTCCACCAGCACGTGCTTTTCGTCGAGGTGCCAGCCGCGCGGACGCACGACCAAGGTCGCCACCTTGTCGTTCAGCTTGTACTGCTTGCCGTTCTGTTCCAGCGCAATCGTACGGCGCACGGCGTCGACCATATTAAGCTGGCCCGTGATCTGATTGTCCCAGTTGGGCGTGTTCGAATCCTCGAAGTCGGTCATGTAGCTGTCCGCGCCGGAATTGAGGGCGTTGATGACCATCTTGCGCTCGACCGGACCGGTGATTTCGACGCGGCGGCATTCCAGCGCCTGCGGGATCGGGGCGATCTTCCAGTCGCCGTTGCGGATGTGCTCGGTCTCGGGCAGGAAGTCGGGGCGCTCGCCGGCGTCCAGGCGCTGGGTGCGCTCGACGCGGGCGGCCAGCAACTGCTGGCGGCGCGGCTCGAATTCACGGCTCAGCTTGGCGACCAGAGCGAGCGCCTCCGGGGTGAGGATATTTTCGTAGCCGGGCTGCATCGCGCCGCGGATTTCCATTCCTGCTGGGGTGGCAATGGTCATCGTGTGCTCCTGTTCTGGTTTGAATAATGAATGGTCGAACCGCTTGGCGTTTGCCATACGGTCAAGTATATTCACTTCCGCTCACCTAAACGAGACAAAAAATACATTCATCTGTGCGTTTTCGTCACAGATGAAGTGATGCGGGGGCCGCACATGGAGAGTTCGCATGGGACAATTTCGCCAGATTTCCACCTTCGTCGAAGTCATCGCGCGCGGGAGCCTGTCCGCGGCCGCGCGCGCGGAAGGCATCGCGCCCGCCATGATCGGACGGCGTTTGGATGCGCTCGAAGCGCGTCTCGGGGTCAAGCTGCTGCAGCGCACGACACGCAAGCTCGCCCTGACCGACGAAGGCGCCGCCTTCCTCGAGGATTGCCAGCGCATCCTGGCCGAACTGGCGGAAGCCGAAGCCGCCGTGTCCGAGCGCAGCGCGCATGCCAGCGGGCATTTGCTGGTGTCCGCGCCGGCCGGCTTCGGGCGCCTGCACGTGGCCCCGCTGGTGCCCTCTTTCCTGCTCGAACACCGCGAAGTCACGCTCGACCTGAACCTGAACGACCGCGTGGTCGACGTGATCGGCGAAGGCGTCGACGTGGCGATCCGCATCGCCACGCTGGAAGATTCGAACCTGGTCGGCGTCAAGCTGGCCGACAACCGGCGCGTGGTGGTGGCTGCGCCGGCCTACCTGAAGCGCCACGGCACGCCGCGCAGCCTGGATGAGCTGGCGCGCCACAACTGCCTGGCGATCGGCCGCGCCGGCAGCCAGCGCGGCTGGAGCTTCAGCGAGGACGGCAAGGTCGTCACGCTCAAGGTATCGGGCAATATGGAATGCAACGATGGCGCAGTGCTGCACGCATGGGCGCTGGCCGGCCGCGGCCTGGCCTGGCGTTCGCTGTGGGAAGTCAGCGCCGATATCGAGGCCGGGCGCCTGGTGCCGGTGCTGGACGATTTCGCGGCGCCCGGCAACGATATCCATGCCGTGTTTGCGCAGCGCCGCCATTTGCCGCTGAGGATACGCGTGTTCGTCGATTTTTTGCGCCATGCGTATTCACGGCCGGATTACTGGCGCGAATCGTTTTGATGAGTCCGCTTGCAAAGGCTGAGCAAACGGTATTCCAGATGATTCTAACAGGCAAAAAAAATCCCCGGAAACTCCGAGGATTTTTTGCCTAACAATTCAGCGTATTACAGCGGCTGGATGTTGGATGCTTGCTTGCCTTTCGGACCCGAGGTCACGTCGAACGAGACGCGCTGGTTTTCCTGCAGCGACTTGAAGCCCTGGCTCTGGATAGCCGAGAAGTGAGCGAACAGATCTTCGCCGCCTTCGTCCGGGGTGATGAAGCCGAAGCCTTTGGAGTCATTGAACCATTTTACGATGCCAGTTGCCATTACAATTTCCTATTTCAGTTGAAGTGGGTTTTCACCCGTTTACGATCGTTTGAAGAAGCAAGAAACAAATGACAGACTAACTGCACTGCTACCTCGAATCCAACGATCCCGTATTATACCGAATAAAACCGAATATACACGGTTTTCGCAAAATAAAGACGGCATGTCCTGTTGATTTATCTCCGTCAACTTTCATCCCCGTCGATTTGCGTCGGCAGTACGCAGAATATAGGTCATCGACACGGCAGAAGTTTGTCTTAGATCAAACGACTTTTGGACAATCTTCTTGTGCGGAATCTAAACAGCAGACTCATCGCTGGGATACGCCGATTTGGGATCGGCCCGACCCCAGCTGACGAACACGTCCAGCTGCGCCAGCCAATCCTCCCAGTCCTGCGGCGCGACCGCGTCGAAAGTCGTGAACACGCGCATGCGCTGCTCCAGCACGCGCGCCTGCTGGCCGAGCATGCGGAAGCCGAAGGTCGCGGCCGAGCCGGCCAGCGTGTGCAGCAGCGCGTGCATCTCGCCGACCAGCGTCGCGCTCGGCGCTGCCGGATCCAGGCGCGCGCGTGCGTCTGCCAGCCGTCCCAGCGTGTCCGGCAGGCTGGCGGCGAACTTGTCGTTCAATACCGACAGGCGGGCGAAGAAGTCGGCATCGGCCTCGGCGCGCATGAACGACATCGCTTACTTAGTGCCGAAGATGCGGTCGCCGGCGTCGCCCAGGCCGGGAATGATGTAGGCGTGTTCGTTCAGGTGGCTGTCGAGCGAAGCCACGTACAGCTTGACGTCCGGGTGCGCCTTGTGGAACACCTCAACCCCTTCCGGCGCCGCGACCAGCGCCAGGAAGATGATCTGGTCGTCGGCCACGCCGCGCTTTTTCAGCACGTCGACCGCGTACACGGCCGAGTTGCCGGTCGCGACCATCGGATCGCACAGGATGAACGTGCGGGCGTCGGTGTCCGGCAGGCGCACCAGGTACTCGACCGGATGGTGCGTGGCCGGGTCGCGGAACACGCCGATATGACCGACACGCGCCGACGGCACCAGTTCCAGCAGGCCGTCGCTCATGCCGACGCCGGCGCGCAGGATCGGCACGATCGCCAGCTTCTTGCCGGCGATGACCGGGGCATCGACCGTCATCAGCGGCGTCTCGATTTCGCGCGTGGTCAGCGGCAGGTCGCGCGTGATTTCATAACCCATCAGCAGCGTGATCTCCCTGAGCAGCTCGCGGAACGTGCGCGTCGAGGTGCAGCGGTCGCGCATGTGCGACAGCTTGTGCTGAATCAGGGGATGGTCCAGGATGAACAGGTTAGGAAAACGCGAATCTTGTTTCATTGTCAGGTTCGAAGTCGGTGCTGTTAACTTGATAAGCCGGCATTATCCCAGCCAAGCGCCGGTTTGTCGCGTTTTTTGTCTACTCGACCAGTGCGCGCGCCAGGATCGCCGCGGCATCGATGCCGCTAGGCAAGCGCCCGAATGCGCCGCCGGCATCCCGCGCGATGCGCGACGCCACGAACGCGTCCGCGACGTAGTCCGGCGCGTGGCGCAGCAGCAGGCCGGCCTGGACCGCCACCACCAGCAGCTCGGCCAGGCGGCGTGCGCCGAACTCGTCGGCGTCAGCGCCAGCCAGGCCGGACAGCAGGCGCTCGCACCAGGCGTCGTAACGCGCGTCGATTCCACCGGCCAGCGCCAGCTCGGCGCCCAGCGCGTCGATGGTCTCCGGACCCTTGGCGAAGGCGCGCAGCACGTCCAGGCACATGACGTTGCCCGAACCCTCCCAGATCGAGTTGACCGGGAACTCGCGGTACAGGCGCGCCAGCGGACCGTCCTCGACGTAGCCGTTGCCGCCCAGCACCTCCATCGCCTCGGCGCCGAAGGCCGGGCCGCGCTTGCACAGCCAGTACTTGCCGGCCGGGGTCAGGATGCGCGCCAGCAGCGCCTGCTGCGGGTCGGCCCCCTCGTCGCGCATCTGGTCATAACAGCGCGCCAGACGCAGCGCGAAGGCGGTCGCGGCTTCCGATTCGAGCGCGAGGTCGGCCAGCACGTTCTGCATCAGCGGCTGCCCGGCCAGCGCGCGCCCGAACGCGCTGCGCGCGCGCGCGTGGTGCAGCGCATGGCACAGCGCGGCGCGCATGATGCCGGCCGTGCCCAGCACGCAGTCGAGGCGGGTGTGGCTGCCCATCTCGAGGATGGTCGGGATGCCGCGCCCTGCGCGTCCGATCATCCAGCCGAGCGCATCCTGGAACTCGACTTCGGACGAGGCGTTCGAACGGTTGCCCAGCTTGTTCTTCAGGCGCTGCACGCGGATCGCATTGCGGCTGCCGTCCGGCAGGAAGCGCGGGACAAAGAAACAGCTCAACCCCGCGCTCGAGCCCTCGTCGGTCTGGGCCAGCACCAGGTGGGCGTCACACTGCGGCGCCGAGAAAAACCACTTGTGGCCGACGATGCGCCAGGCATCCGCGCCCTCCTCGCCCAAGCGCGCCGCCGCGCCCGGATCGAGCCGGACCGCGCGCGTGGTGTTGGCGCGCACATCGGTGCCGCCCTGCTTTTCGGTCATGCCCATGCCGATCAGGGCGCCGCGCTTTTGTTCGACCGGCAACGAGCGCGGGTCGTACTCGCGCGACAGGATCTTCGGCAGCCAACGGGCGGCGACCGCCGGGTTCTGGCGCAGCGCCGGCACCGAGGCATAGGTCATCGTGACCGGGCACTGCGAGCCGTTCTCGACCTGCCCGAACAACAGGTAGGCGGCGCCGCGCGCCACCTGAGACCCCGTCCGCGGCGCTTCCCACGGCAGCGAATGGGCGCCATTCTCGATCAGCATCGTCATCAAGCCGTGCCAGGCCGGATGGAACTCGATCTCGTCGATGCGGTGGCCATTACGGTCGAAATTGACCAGGCGCGGCGCGAACTCGTTGGCCACCCGTGCCAGGTCGAGCACCTCCGCCCTGCCGAGCCGCGCGCCCAGGCCGTCGAGCCAGGCGGCGGCCCAGTCGGCGCCCTCGCGCGCGACGGCCTCGACCAGCGCCGGATCGCAACGGAACAGATTGAGGTCGCCAAACGGCGGCGCCTGGTTGAATACCTCGTGCGTTTCGAAACGGTTCATGCGGGTCTCCTCGGGATCGGTGGCCGTGTCAGCTGACAACAAAGTGTCGTACGGCGGCATCGCAACAGCAAATCAACCTTTCCTATTTGCACTGCATCGGTTTCTTATTTCTCCTGCATCGGCGACAATGCAAAGGCTCGGCGGGACCGAGTTATCGACCAGGCAACAAGGCTAGCGGAAAGCGTCATCCCGGGCAAGCGCAAGCGCCAGGCGCATCGCCTGCGGCGCATCAAGCGCAACGCGCCCTGGCTCAGGCATTGTCTTTTTCGGTGCCTCCAGGAATGTTTCCGTGATACATTTCTTGGTGTTTGGTACACTCCCCGCTGTGTTACAGGGAAAGCCCACAGAGTAAAACTGTTCCGGATTGCCCGGGCGGCCAGAAGGGTTTTCGGACCTGTCCAGTTTAGAAAGCAGAGATACCACGATGCGCCCCAGTTCAACCGCAGCAGCGAACGAGGACCAGCGCCATGCGCTCCAGGCGGCCGGCCTGGACGAGGTCATGGATGCGGTGGGCGACGTCGCCTTCCGTCTCGACCCGAGCGGGCTGATTCTCCATGCCAGCCAGCGCACGCGCCGCTTCGCCGGCGAGCGCGCGCTGGGCGCCGGCAGTGCCCTGGTCGCGCTCGCACCCGAGGTCGACCAGGCCGCGCTGCGCGCCGCCATCGTCGATGCCTGCGCACGCAAGGAAAGCGTGCTGGTCGAGCTGCGCCTGCGCGGCGGCGCTTCCCATTCCACCGACGACTCCGGCGGCGACCTCGACGCCTGCACCTGGTTCGAGCTGCGCGTGACGCCGATCGCCGGCGGCCACCAGCTGCTGGCGGTCGGACGCGACATGTCGGGCCAGCGCGCCACCGAACAGCGCCTGCGCCACATGGCGACCCACGATGCCCTCACCGAACTGCCGAACCGGCTGCTGCTGTCGGACCGGATCCGCATGGTGATCGCCAGCGCGCGCCGCTCGGGCCAGGGCTTTTCGATCGCCAGCATCGGGCTGGACGGCTTCAAGAAGGTCAACGACGGCCTCGGCCACCCGGTCGGCGACGCCGTGCTGCGCCTTGCGGCGGCGCGCCTGCGCGGCACGCTGCGCGACAGCGACACCCTGGCGCGCGTCGGCGGCGACGAATTCGTGGCGGTCCTGCCCGCCACCGCTACCCCGGAGCAGGTCAAGCTGGTCAGCGGGCGCATGATGGCCGCGCTGCAGTCACCCTTCGAGGTCGACAAGCACACCGTGTACCTGGGCGCCTCGATCGGCGTGTCGGCCTATCCGGAACACGCCGAAGACGAGGTGCGCCTGCTGGCGCTGGCCGACGCCGCCATGGGCCGGGCCAAGGAATCGGGCGGCGGGCGCAGCGTCGTCTATTCCCCTCGCGACAACGGGCCGCCGCAGCACGACATCTCGCTCGAAGCGGCGATGTTCCAGGCCGTGCGCGAAGGCGAATTCCTGCTGTATTACCAGCCGATCGTGTGCGCCAGCACGCGCCAGATCGAAGGCTTCGAGACGCTGATGCGCTGGAAGCACCCGACCCTGGGCATGGTGCCGCCGGTGCGCTTCATCCCGATCGCCGAGACCAACGGCCTGATCAACCTGCTCGGGGCCTGGGCGCTCAAGGCGGCTCTGGTGCAGCTGCGCCAGTTCGAGGAAGCGGCCAAGCGGGCGCTCTACATCTCGGTCAACATCAGCCCGCGCCAGTTCCGCAACGACCGTTTCCTGACCGTGCTGGACGACGCGCTGGCGTTTTCCGGGGTGCCGGGCGAAAAGCTGGTGCTCGAGATCACCGAGGGCACGCTGATGGTCGACCCGCTGCATGCCGAGGCCATCCTGGGCAAGATGGCCGAGCGCCGCGCACGCATCGCGATCGACGATTTCGGCACCGGCTACTCGTCGCTGGCCTACCTGAAACGCTTCCCGATCTCGGTGCTCAAGATCGACCGCGCCTTCATCAAGGACTTGCCGGCGTCGAGCAAGGACGCGGCGATCTGCAACGCCGTGCTCGACCTGGCCAAGCACCTCGACCTGTCGGTGGTGGCCGAAGGCGTCGAGACCGAAGACCAACTGAACTATGTGGAATCGCGCGGGTGCGACTACGTGCAGGGCTACCTGACCGGCAAGCCGATGTCGGCCCAGGTGGCCATCGCCGCGCTGACCGAGAACCTGCACCAGGCGATGCTGCCGGACGAACTACGCGCGGGCCAACCATGAACCAGACTGCAACCATCGAACGCTCGGCGCGCGCCGAGCCCACCCTGTCGCTGCTGTGGGAGCGCATCCGCCGGCGCGGCGACATGCCCGGCTTCACGCGCGCCATCAACGCCATCCTGGCCTCGATGCGCGGCGAGGACGAGCGCGACTTTTCCATGACCCAGACGGTGCTGACCGACCCGGTCCTCACGCAAAAGGTGCTACGCCTGGCCAACAGCCCGATGTACTCGGCGTTCGGGCAGCGCATCACCACGGTCTCCAAGGCCGTGCTGGTGCTCGGCACCGAAGCCATCGGCCACCTCGCGCTCGGCCTGAAGCTGATCGAGGAGCTGGCCAAGTCGAGCCCGGATTCGCTGCAGGCCCAGGTCGAGATGGAAAAGGCGGTGCTGGCCGGGATGGTCGCGCAGCAGGTCGCGGCCAGCGCCGCCAGCCGCGATCCTGAAGAAGCCGTGGTGTGCTCGATCCTGCATTCGCTCGGACGGATGATGGTCACCTTCTACCTGCCCGAGCATTGGGAGCGCATCGTCCAGTCCGGAGCCGGCGAGAGCGCGGTGCACGCCGAACTCGGCCTGACGCTCGAGCAGATCGGGCGCGCCACCGCCGAGCACTGGGGCCTGCCGCGCAACCTGGTCGCCGGCATGCGCCGCGTGCAGCCGGGCGAGCGTTGCGAGGGCTTCGGCCACGACGACTGGCTGGCCGCGCTGGGCACCATGTCCTCGCAATGCGCCGACTCGCTGTGGAACGGCGACGAGGCCGGCGTGGAGCAGATCAAGGCGATCGCGGCCGGGTTCGCGCCGCTGATCGGCATCACGCCCGACAGTATCGTCAGCGCGGTCGACAAGGCCAAGGAAGAAGCGATCGCCGACCTGTCGATCGCGCCGCTGGCCAACCCGCCGGAAAAGCGCGCGCGCGCCGCCGCCGCCACGCGCATGCGCGAGGCCGGCAACCGCGTGCTGCTCGAGGGCGTGGCCGAGATGCGCGAAGCGGTCGCCGGCGCGACGCCGGGCCAGATGATGTCGATGGCGATCGAGACGGCGTATCACGGCCTGTCGTTCACGCGCGCCTTCGGCTTCCTGCGCAATCGCCGCGACGGCAGGTACGGCGCGCGCATCGGCCTGGGCGACGGCGCCAAGGCCATGCTGCCCGAACTGGTGTTCGACGACGCCTACGAAGCGAACGTGTTCTTCGCCGCGCTCGGCAGCGACCGCGTGATCTTCATCGAGAACGCGCAAGACCCGAAGTTCGCCAGCAAGCTCCCCGACTGGTGGAAGGGTGCGCTGCAGGATGCGCGCTGCTTCGTGGTCATCCCGCTGTGCACCAACGGCGAGCCGGTCGGCTTCATCTACGGCGACTGGGACGACCGCTTCCCCTCGGTCTACCTGAGCCAGACCGAGTTCGGCTTGCTCAACGACCTGCGCGCGCTGGTGGTGCGCACGGTCGAGCGGCGCCAGCAGGTCGAGCTGGCGGCGGGCCGGGCCTGAGCGCAGGCCGCCGTCGGTCCTGCGCGATCCGCACTTTGCCCGTGTAGAAAAACGGCTCGCTTCACGCCACGATCAATTCCCAACGAAACAAATTCGGGAATTGATGAGGCCTTGCACGCGCGTCGTACCGCCTGCGACTGACGACTAGCCGGCGATCCGCGCCGGAATACGCGGCGTATCCACCCGCACGTCGCCGCTCTGCGCCCGGTGCATCAGCGCATGGTCGATCAGCACCAGCGCCAGCATCGCCTCGGCGATCGGCGTGGCGCGGATGCCGACGCAGGGGTCGTGGCGTCCGAAGGTCTCGACCGTGACCGGGTTGCCGGCCTTGTCGATCGAGCGGCGCGGCGTACGGATCGACGAGGTCGGCTTGATCGCGATCGAGACGGTGATGTCCTGCCCGGTCGAGATCCCGCCCAGCACCCCGCCGGCGTTGTTCGACGCGAAGCCTTCCGGCGTCAGCTCGTCGCCGTGCTCCGAGCCTTTTTGCGCCACCGACGCGAAGCCGGCGCCGATCTCCACGCCCTTGACCGCGTTGATGCCCATCATCGCGTAGGCGATGTCGGCGTCCAGCTTGTCGTACAGCGGCTGGCCCAGGCCGACCGGCACGTTCCTCGCCATCACGTCGATGCGCGCCCCGATCGAGTCGCCGGCGCGGCGCAGCTCGTCCATCGCCGCTTCCATGCGCGCCAGCAGGTCGGCGTCGGCGGTGGCGGCGAAGAACGGATTGGCGTGCACGTGTTCCCAGCCCTGGAACGGCACCTCGATGTCGCCCAGCGCGCGCATGCAGCCCATGAATTCGGTGCCGTACTGTTCGCGCAGCCATTTTTTCGCCACCGCGCCGGCGCCCACCACCGGCGCCGTCAGGCGCGCCGACGAGCGCCCGCCGCCGCGCGGGTCGCGCACGCCGTACTTGTGCCAGTAGGCGTAGTCGGCGTGGCCGGGGCGGAAAGTCTCGGCGATGTTGCCATAGTCCTTGCTGCGCTGGTCGGTGTTGGGGATCAGCAGCGCGATCGGGGTGCCGGTGGTGACGCCCTCGTACACGCCCGACAGGATCTGCACACTGTCGGCTTCCTGGCGCTGGGTGACGTGGCGCGAGGTGCCCGGCTTCCTGCGGTCGAGCTCAGGCTGGATGTCGGCTTCCGACAAGGCCAGGCCCGGCGGGCAGCCGTCGATCACGCAGCCGATCGCGGGGCCGTGCGACTCGCCGAAAGTGGAAACGGAAAACAGCTTGCCAAAAGTATTGCCGGACATGGTTGCTTGAATTGTTCGAATGGAACCGAAGATTTTACCAGTATGGCGCAGTCCACGGGATTTTGCCGCCTGGAAACAACGATCTGGACCGGTATAAGTTGCTTTAAGGAATTTTTTCCCGCGCTGCATACCATAACAGATATACTAGGACCACATTATCCGAGCTCATGGAGACGTTGCAATGCCCGCATCGAACCCGCCTGACGGCGTCGCGCAGGAAGAGGACCTGGTCTTCGCCGACGAGGCTCCCGCGCCAGCGCATGGTCCGGCCGACGGGGCGGCTCAAGACAAGTCCGCGCGCGCGGCGCCGGACGCATGGCGCGTGATGGTCGTCGACGACGACGCGGACGTGCATTCGACCACCACCTTCGCGCTGGCCGGCCTCGAAGTCCATGGCCGTTCGTTGCAATTTGTCCACGCCCACTCGCGTGCCCAGGCCGAGCGCCTGCTGGCGCACGAACCCGAGCTTGCCGTGATCCTGCTCGACGTGGTGATGGAACAGGCCGACGCCGGCCTGCACCTGGTGCGCCACATCCGCGACACGCTCGGCATGCACGACGTGCGCATCATCCTGCGCACCGGCCAGCCCGGCTACGCGCCCGAGATGGACGCGATCCGCGGCTACGACATCAACGATTACCGCACCAAGTCCGAACTGACCCGCACCAAGCTGTACACCAGCGTGGCGGCGGCGATCCGCGCCTACCAGCAGATCCGCGCGCTGGAAGACAGCCGCGAGGCCCTGGCCCAGGTGGTGCGCGCCAACGCCGGGCTGATGGCGCTGCACTCGGTCGACGACGTCGCGCACGGCATCCTGGCCGAGGCGTCCAGGCTGCTCGGGCAGCACCCGGACGGCCTGCTGTGCGCCTGCCGCCGCGACGGCCCGGACGGTCCGTGGGCGGTGCTGGCCAGCGCCGGCGCCAGCGCCGCCCTGGCCCCGGCCGCCCTGCTGGACGCCGGGGCCGGCCCGGCCGCGGCCGCGATCGCGCGCTGCTTCGCCACGCGCGCCAACACCATCCGCGACGGCGTGCTGGCGCTGTACCTGCCCAGCAAGTCGGGCGTGGACTTCGCCGCCGCGCTGCCGCTGGCGCGCCCGCACGAGCCGATCCAGCCGCTGCGCCGCAGCCTGCTCGAAGTGTTCGCCTCCAGCATCGCCGTCAGCCTGGACAACGTGGCCCTGATGACCGACCTGCAGCGCGCCGCCTTCTACGACCCGCTCACCGGCCTGCCCAACCGCACCCGCCTGGTCGAGCTGCTCGAGGCGCGCCTGCCGGTCGATCCGGCGGCCGGCGACGGCGCGGGCGCCGACCCGGTGCTGTGCCTGGTCGACATCGACCACTTCGCCGAGACCAACGACGCCCTCGGCCACCAGTTCGGCGACGCCCTGCTGGCCGCGGTCGCGCACCGCCTGCGCGCGCGCCTGGACGCGCGCGCGGACGCGGGCGTGAGCCTGGCGCGCATCGGCAGCGACGTGTTCTGCGTGCTGGGACCGGCCACCGAAGTCGATCCGCACGCGCTCGGCGCCCTGTTCGCCAGTCCGTTCTCGATCGAGGGCCAGGACGTGCGTGTCTCGGCCACGCTCGGCCTGGTGCGGCTGCGCGAGCACGAAGGCAACGGCGCCGACGCCCTGAAGGACGCCGATATCGCGCTCAAGCGCGCCAAGACCCAGCAGCGCGGCGGCCATTTCTGGTTCTCGCGCAGCATGGGCGTCGAAATCCGCGAGCGCGTACGCATGATGCACGCGCTGCGCAGCGGCTTCACGCGCGGCGAGCTGTTCCTGAATTTCCAGCCGCAGGTCGACCTGAGCCGCCGGCGCGCCTTCGGCGCCGAGGCGCTGCTGCGCTGGCGCCCCGAGGACGGCCGCCTGGTGCCCCCTGACCGCTTCATCCCCATCGCAGAGTACTCGGGCCTGATCATCGAGATCGGCGAATGGGTGCTGCGCCAGGCCTGCCTCGAACTGATGCGGGTACGCGCAGCCGGCCACCTCGACTTCACGATGTCGGTGAACGTGTCGCAGGTGCAGTTCCGCCACCCGAACTTCCTGGAGATGGTGGCGCGCGCCCTGGCGGACACCTGCGCCCCGCCCGAATGCATCGAGCTGGAGATCACCGAGTCGATGGCGATGGAAGAGCCGGGCCTGCTGATCGAGCGCCTGGCCCAGCTCAAGCGCCTGGGCGTGTCGATCGCGATCGACGACTTCGGCACCGGCTTCTCGTCGCTGTCCTACCTGCAGCGGCTGCAGGTCGACCGCCTGAAGATCGACCGCGCCTTCGTCTCGGAGATCACCGGTTCGGCGCGCGGCAGCAGCATCGCCGAGATGGTGATCGAGCTGGGGCGCAACCTCGGCTTGTCGATCGTGGCCGAAGGCGTGGAAGACGAGCGCCAGGCGCAGATCCTGCACGCGCTGGGCTGCCCGCTGGCCCAGGGCTACCTGTTCGCACGGCCGCTGCCGGCCGACCAGCTGATCGAATGGCTCGACGGCGAGGCGCTCAGCCCCGCCGCCTGAGATCGATGCCGCGCGGGCGGCTCAGTCGTCCGCCGCCTGCTCGGCCGGCCAGTCGCGGATGTAGGCCTTGAGCATGCGGTTCTCGAAGCTCTGCGCCTCGAGCACGGCCTTGGCCACGTCGTAGAACGAGATCACGCCCAGCAGGGTACGCGCGTTCATCACCGGCAGGTAGCGCGCGTGCTTTTCCAGCATGATGCGGCGCACTTCGTTGACCTCGGTGTCCGGGGTGACCGTGATCGGGCTGTCGTCCATGTGGCGCCGCACCGTGCCGGCGCCGACCGATCCGCCGTTGGCGTGCAGCGCCTTGATGACCTCGCGGAAGGTCAGCATGCCGACCAGGTCGCCGTATTCCATCACGACCAGCGAGCCGATGTCATGCTCGGCCATGGTCTCGGCAGCGTCGGCGAGCGCCGTGTCCGGCGAGACGGTGAACAGGATGTCGCCCTTGACCTGCAAAATCTCGGAGACTTTCATTTTGACCTCCCTGGTTGGAGAGCTTTGGCTTGTACGATTCATAAGTCCGACTCTAGCCTATGCAAGCGGAAAAATCCAGACCTGCGCCCCGCCGTGGTGCGGATAGCGGCGGGATGCTAGCATGCCATCCTGTTCATCAGCGCCGACGAGGTTTCCATGACGGGTCCCAGGCTCCCCGGTTTCGACACGCTCTCAACCCACGCCGGCCACGCCGCCGCGTCTGGCCCGGCGCCGGCGGCGGCCATGCTCGAGACGCGCATCGCCGCGCTGGATGGCGGCGTGGCCGGCATCGCCTGCGCCAGCGCCCAGGCCGCCCTGCACCTGGCGATCGCGACCATCGCCCAGGCCGGCAGCCACGTGGTCGCCGCCACCACGCTGCCACGCGCCATGCGCGACCTGCTGGCGCACGGCTTGCCCAGGTTCGGCGTCGAGACCACGTTCGTGGAGGCGCGCGACCTGGACGCATGGCGCGGCGCGATCCGCCGGGCCACCCGGCTGCTGGTCGGCCCGACCATCGGCGGCGCGGGACTGACCGTGCTCGACCTGCCGCGCATCGGCGCGCTCGCCCACGAGCACGGCCTTCCCCTGCTGGTCGACGCCAGCGCCACCACGCCCTGGCTGCTGCAGCCGCTCGAACACGGCGCCGACCTGGTGCTGCACGCGGCCGCGGGGCTGCTGAGCGGCCACGGCGCTGCGGCCGGTGGCCTGCTGGTCGACGGCGGCACCTTCGACTGGCAGCGCGCGCATGAAGACAGCGGCCGCTTTGCGGCGCTGTGCGAACCGAACCCGCGCTTCGACGGCATCGTGTACGCCGAGGAATCGACGGTCGGCGCCTTTGCCCTGCGCGCGCGCCGCGAGGTTCTTCCCGACTTCGGCGCCGCCATCGGTCCGAGCGAGTCCGGCGCGATCCTGCACGGCCTGGAGACGCTCGGAATGCGCATGGAGCGCCACGTCGCCGGCGCGCGCAGGATCGCCGCGTTCCTGGCCGGCCACGGCGCGGTCGCAGCGCTCGCTTATCCGGAACTGGACGGCCATCCGGACCGCGCCCTGGCCGGCACGCTGCTGGCGCGCGGCGCCGGCGCCGCCATCGTCCTGCGTGCGCATGGCGGCGCCTCGGCCGGCAAGCGCCTGCTCGATGCGTTGCGCCTGTTTTCGCCCTCGGCGCCTGCCGGCGGCGCCCGCTCGCACGCGGCCTGCCTGGGCGCGCACGGCGCCGGCGCGGGCGCCATCCTGCTCTCGGTCGGACTGGAAGACGCTGACGACCTGATCGACGACCTGGCGCGCGCGCTCAAGCTCGCGCACAAAGGAGACTGAATGGAATTCGTCCTCGGCGGCCGCTTCCCCGGCCGGAGCGCGTATGCCTACACCGGCCCTGGCGGCCGCGGCACGGCCGGCGCGGCGGCGCCCGCCATCGTCTTCATTCACGGCGCCCAGCACGACCACTCGGTGTGGGCGCTGCAAACCCGCGCCTTCCTCGAGCAAGGCTGGCGCGTGCTGGCGCCAGACCTGCCCGGCCACGGCCGCACGCCCGGCCCGGCGCTGGCCAGCGTCGAAGCGATGGCCGACTGGCTGCTGGCGCTGCTCGATGGCGCCGGCGTCGCCTCGGCCGTGCTGGCCGGGCACAGCATGGGCTCGCTGGTGGCGCTGGAAGCGGCCGCGCGCGCGGGCGCACGCGTGCACGGGCTGGCGCTGCTCGGCAGCGCCTGGCCGATGAAGGTGTCGGAGGCGCTTCTGACCCGCGCACGCGAGGACGAGGCGCGCGCGATCGACATGGTCAACCTGTGGTCGCACGCGGCGCCGCTGGCCTGCCTGCCTCTGGCGCCTGGGGTTTGCGCGCCGGCCGGAAACCGGCGCCTGATGCAGCGCATGGCGGCGCGCAATCCGGCGCAGCTGCTGCACACCGATCTGGCGGCCTGCAACGCCTACGCCGGTGGGGTCGCGGCGGCCTCGAACGTGACCTGTCCGACGCTGTTCATCCTCGGCCGGCATGACGCGATGACGCCGCCCCGTGCGGCCCGTGCGCTGGCCGACGCGCTGCCGCAGGCGCAGGTGCTGCAGCTCGACTGCGGCCATGCCTTGATGACCGAACAGGCCGGCGCCGTGCGCGACGCACTGCTCGGCTTCGCCCTCGCCGCGGGCGGCGGCGCCGGCACGGTAGAATGAACAGGAAACACCGAGGAGACCGACATGGACGCCGTGCGCTACCAGAGCTTCGCCGCGTTTTATCCCTACTACCTGGATCAACACGACCACCGCATGTGCCGGCGCGCCCATTTCATCGGGACCTCGCTGGCGCTCGGCGCGATCGCCCAGGCCCTGGTCAGCCGGCACGCGTGGTGGCTGCTGTTCGCGCTGGCATGCGGCTACGGCGGCGCCTGGGTGGGCCATTTTTTCTTCGAAAAGAACAAGCCGGCGACCTTCGGCTATCCGCTGTACTCGTTCCGCGCCGACTGGATCATGTACTGGCAGATGCTGACCGGGAAGCTGAGCTGGTAAGCCAGGCCGGCAAGCCGGCTGGATCGTCTCAACCTTTTTTTGGATCGACATGCTCTACGAACTGCGCATCTACCACTGCGCGCCGGGCCGCATCGGCGCACTCAACGACCGCTTCAGCAACGTGACGCTGGCATTCTTCGAGAAATACGGCATCGAGCAGGTCGGTTTCTGGACCACCGTCGTCGGCGACAGCAACCAGAAGCTGACCTACATCCTGCGCTGGGCCGACATGGCCGAGCGCGAGCGCAAATGGGGCGCGTTCTCGAGCGACCCCGAGTGGCTGGCGGCGCGCGCGGCGTCGGAAGCCGAGAAGATCATCGTCGAACGCATCGAGAACAGCTTCCTGGCGCCGACCGCTTATTCGGCCATGCGCTGAGCGGCGCCGCCTCGGTCTCGGCCTCAGTCGGGAGCATTGAGCGCTTCGCCGACCGTGACCGCCACCGACGGCAGGATCATCGTCGGCAGGTTGCCGAAGTCGGGGTAGCCGCCGCTGGCCAGGCCGTCCGGCGGCAGCAGGTAGCCGTGGGCCGCGCTCGGGTCGTCGGCGCCCTGGGTATTGGTCACCGAGCCATTGACGGCGAACGCCGGGCAGGTGCTCGGCTGGCAGGCCGTGGCGCCCTCCGGCAGGTCGACGGCGACCGGGTCGCCGAGCGTGAGGGCGCTCGCCGGCGCAGCGGCGCTGGCGGCCATCGTGGCGCCGGCAGAGACGGCGTTGGCGGACAGGTCGGGCGCTGCCGGCGCGACGACCGTGCCGGGCGGCGGCGCGATCGACATGTCGGGCGGCGACGGGACCACGAGCGGGCCGGCGCTGCCCGGCGCGCCCAGGACCGCGACGTCGCTACCGGCCGGCAGCGCGACCGGCGTTACGCTGCTGGCGACGGCGTCCGGTGCGGACCCGCCCCCTCCGCCACCGCAGGCGCTGAGCAGGGACACGAGCGCGCAGGCGGCGGCGCGACGGGAATGAGTGAAAGCGGCATTTAAAGTATCCATGAAGAAACAGGATAGGCTCGGCAATTCCGCTTGGAAATATCCTGTGCGCAACTAACTACGCTGTTCCATTTCTACTCGCGAAAAAACAACACGGCCGTGTCAAGCCGGGCCGAGCGCGGCCATCGGCGCGGCAGACGCTCGACGTTCCGGCTCAAGCCGGCAGCGGCCGCCCGGCCACCGCCTGCGGCGCGAAATGCTCGGCCAGCGTCACTTGCAACCCGTCCTCGACCGCGCACTCGACCTGGCGCGCCAGCGTTCCAGTGTCGAGCGCCAGCGGCGAGACCAGCGGTTCGGCGCCCATGCCGCCGGCGTCGGGCGCGAAGCCGCCGAACACGAACAGGCGGTAGACGTCCGCCAGGCGGATCTGCCCCGGATCGAGCAGCAGCACCCAGCAGTCCAGGCCTTCGCGCGCGCCCCAGGGGAACAAGGACTGGGCTCCAGCGTCGTGCTGGACCCGTCCGACCCAGCCGGCCGCCGTCATGCGCTGCAGCAGCTCGGTCATCTCGTCGTAGCCGATGCGCGTGTGGGCGCGGATCTGGGCGCTCGAGACCAGCGTCGTCCCGGTCAGCGTGGCGCTGCCGTGCAGCACCTTGAGCACGGCAACCGCGTCGACGAAGGCGCCGCCCGGCACCGGCTCGTACCACCAGCGCTCGTATTTCACCACCGGCAGCGCCGCCGTCAGCAGCGCGCCGACCAGCGTGATCAGCCACGACAGGTACATCCACAGCAGGAACAGCGGCAGCGCGGCCAGCGCGCCGTAGATGATCGCGTAGGTCGGAAACTGGCGGATGAAGACGGCGAACACGCGCTTGGCGATTTCAAACGCGATCGCCGCCACCAGCCCGCCCCACAGCGCATCGTGCCAGTCGACGTAGCGGTTCGGCACCGTCATGTACAGCAGCGCATAAGCGGCGGTGGTCAAGGCGACCGACACCGCCGTGTAGAACAGCGCGCCGACGAACGGCACCGCCTCGGTCAGGCCGTTGGTGGCGGTGAACAGCTGCGAGGTGAGCGTCAGCGAGATACCGAAGGCCAGCGGCCCCAGCGTGACCAGCGCCCAGTAGACCAGCACGCGCTGCAGCAGCGGACGCGCCTGGCGCACGCGCCAGATCTGGTTGAAGGCGCGCTCGATGGTGCCGATCATCGCCGCCGAGGTGAACACCAGCGCGATCGCGCCCAGCGCCGACAGCTTGGTCGCCTTGCTGGCGAACTGGGTCAGGTTGGATGTGATCGTGTTGGCGATGGCTCTGGGCATCACCATCTGCACGAAGTAGTGGTCCAGCGCCGTGCGCAGCTGCCCGAAGATCGGGAACGTGGTAAAAATGGCGAGCACGATGGTCAGCAGCGGCACCAGCGCCAGCGTGGTGGTGAAGGTCAGGCTGCCGGCGACCTGCGGCAGCTTTTCCTCGCGCAGGCGGCGCCGCGCGAAACGCACCAGGTCGCGCGTCTCGCCCCAGGTCAGGCCGCGCATCATGTCGACGCTGACGTTAATCATCTCGCTGGTGGAACGGGAGAATTCGGTGACGGATTTCGGGAGCATGGATCGATTCGGAACGGGAGCGCAAATGGCGTTCGCCGGGGGCATATCACTTTGCAAACCGTCCTATAATACATGCGATGAACCCAACCAATCTGATTATCCTCGTTTTGTATTACTCGCGTCACGGCAAGACGCGCCGGCTGGCGGAGCTGGTCGCCCAGGGCATCGACAGCGTGCCGGGCATGGAAGCCCGGCTGCGCACGGTGCCGGCGGTGTCGACGGTGGCCGAAGCGACGGAACCCGAGATTCCGGGTTCGGGCGCGCCCTACGTGGAGCCCGAGGATCTGGCCGAATGCGCGGGCCTGGCACTGGGTTCGCCGACCCGCTTCGGCAACATGGCGGCGGCGATGAAGTATTTCCTCGACGGCACCGCGGCGCAATGGTTGTCGGGTACGCTGTCCGGCAAGCCGGCGGTCGTGTTCACCTCCACCGGCAGCCTGCACGGCGGCCAGGAAGCGACCCTGCTGTCGATGATGATCCCGCTGCTGCACCACGGCATGCTGGTGATGGGCCTGCCCTACACCGAGCCGGAACTGATGACCACCGAGAGCGGCGGCAGCCCCTACGGCGCGACCCACTGGGCCGGCGTCGACGGCAAGCGCCCGGTGACCGACGATGAGAAGCGGCTTGCGATCGCGCTCGGCCGGCGCCTCGCGACGGCCAGCCGCAAGTTGCATGGGATGGAATAGCGATGCAAGTGCAAAGGGTGTTTCACACGGGCGCGGTGACCAGCCTGGTCCTTCTGTGCGTCTGGCTGCTGGCCTGGGAAATCGCGGTCGCGCCGCTGCATCCGGGCGGCTCGCTGCTGGCGCTCAAGGCGCTGCCGCTGCTGCTGCCGCTGCGCGGCGTCATCAAGCGCGACCTGTACACGCTGCAATGGTCGTCGATGGTCATCCTGGTCTACTTCGTCGAAGGCGCCGTGCGCGCCTGGAGCGACCGCAGCGAGCTGTCGCGCATCATGGCGCTCGGCGAGGCGCTGCTGGTGTGCTGCTACTTCGTGTTTGCGCTGCTCTACCTGCGCCCGTACAAGAAGCAGGCGCAAAAGCTCGCCAAGGAGCTGCTCGACAAGGTCAAGGTCCCGCATGACTGAAGCTCCAGGCGCCGCCGATGAGTGATGCCTTCCTGGCGGCCTGCCGCGCGGCCATCGGCGCCGAGCACGTATCGACGGCGCAGGCCGACACCGCATCGTACCTGACCGACTGGCGCGGCCGCTTCACCGGCCGCTGCCGCGCCGTGCTGCGCCCGGCCGACGGCGACGCCGTCGCGCAGCTGGTGCGCCTGTGCGCGCAGTTCCGGGTGCCGCTGGTGCCGCAGGGCGGCCGCACCGGCCTGGTGCTGGGCAGCGTGCCCGACGCCAGCGGGGACGCGGTGGTGCTGTCGCTGCGCCGCCTGAACCGCATCCGCGCGATCGACCCGTTCAACCGCACCATGACGGTGGACGCCGGCTGCATCCTGCACGACATCCAGCAGGAAGCCGCCCGCCACGGCATGCTGTTCCCGCTGTCGCTGGCGGCCGAAGGCAGCTGCAGCATCGGCGGCAATCTGTCGACCAATGCCGGCGGCACCGGCGTGCTGCGCTACGGGAACACGCGTGAACTGTGCCTCGGCCTGGAAGTCGTCACCGCCGCGGGCGAGGTGTGGGACAGCCTGCGCGGCCTGCGCAAGGACAACACCGGCTACGACCTGCGCGACCTGTACATCGGCGCCGAGGGCACCCTCGGCGTGATCACCGGCGCCGTGCTCAAGCTGTTCCCGCAACCGAAGGCCGCGATCACGGCGCTGGTGGCGCTGGGCAGCGCGCGCGACGCGCTCGATTTGCTCAAGCTGGCGGAAAACGCCTGCGGACCGACCCTGACCGGCTACGAATTGATGAGCGACATCTGCCTGCGCCTGGTCGCCAGCCATTTCCCGGCCCTGCCCCAGCCCTTCCCCGAGCACTATCCGCAATACGCCCTGCTCGAGCTGTCCAGCCACGAATCCGAAGCGCACGCCGTGGCGCTGCTGGAAAACGCGATCGAGGCGGCGCTGGAGGCCGGTGTCGCGCGCGACGCCGTGGTCGCCACCTCGATCGCCCAGTCGCGCGGCCTGTGGGCAATCCGCGAACATATCCCGCTGGCCCAGGCCGCGGCCGGCAAGAACATCAAGCACGACATCTCGCTGCCGATCTCGCGCATCGCCGACTTCGTGCGCCATACCGACGCGCTGCTGGCGCGCGCCTATCCAGGCGTGCAAGTGGTGTGCTTCGGTCACCTCGGCGACGGCAACCTGCACTACAACGTCGCGCCGCCGGAAGCCATCGGTCACGAGGAATTCCTGTTTGAACAAGCCGCGGTCAACCGCATCGTGCACGACAGCGTGACGCAGTTCGGCGGCTCGATCTCGGCCGAGCACGGCATCGGCGCCCTCAAGCGCGAGGAGCTGGCGCGCTACAAGTCGCCGGTAGAGCTGAACCTGATGCGTGCGCTCAAGGCAGCGCTCGACCCGCTCGGCATCATGAACCCTGGCAAAATACTATGACCAGGAGACCTTCGATGGCGATGTTGAAAATCTCGACCGTATTTCTTGCAGGCACCCTGCTGAGCGCGGCCGCCCACGCCGCCCAGCCGGTCTACAAATGCCGCGCCGACGGCAAGGTCAGCTACAGCGACCGCCCCTGCGCCGACGGCAAGGGCGAGACGCTGGCGCCGCCCGCGATGCAGGGCGGCGCCGGCATCGGGGCCGGCGTGTCCATCGGCGAAGCGGCCGACGTCGGCACCGGCGACGCGCGCGCCCTGCTCGAGCTGGAAAAGGAACGTACCGCACTGGCCAGGGACCAGGTGGCGCTGGCGCGCGAGCAGGCCAGGCAGTCGGCCAAAGCGCAGGCCGCGGCAGAGCGCGAGCGGCGCGCCCAGGCGCGCAGCGGGCGCGTCGAGGTCAAGCAGGTGCAGCACTGCGACCAGCTGCGCCTGCAGCAGAAATGGCTGCAGGAAGACCTGTCCAAGGCGCACACGCCGGCCCAGCAGGAGGGGCTGCGCACCAAGCTGCGGCGCCACGCCGAATCGATGGCGGTGCAATGTCCGGCCTGAGCCAGCTCTCGCGCTGGCTGCTGCTCGGCGAGTGGCGCGCGCACCCGATGCGCGCCTTCCTCGCCACGGTCGCGATCGCGGTCGGCGTCGCGATGGGCTTTGCGATCCACCTGATCAATGCCGCCGCCTTCAACGAGTTCTCGGCGGCGATCCAGTCGCTGGCCGGCCAGGCCGACGTCCAGGTGAGCGGCCGCGAGGCGCTGTTCGACGAAGCGGTCTATCCGCGCCTGGCCGCGCACGCCGGCGTGGCGGTCGCCTCGCCGGTGCTCGAGCTGGACGCCGCCGTGGCGCCGTCATCCGGCAAGGTATCCGGTGCACTGAAGATCATCGGCCTCGATGCGCTGCGCGCCAGCTATATCTCGCCCGACCTGATGGGCGTGCCCGACAAGGATCGGCCGTTCGACACACTGGCCGACGACGCCATTTTCCTCTCAGCGGCCAGCCAGGCCTGGCTCGGCAAGGCGGCCGGCGCCACCGTGACTCTGCGCGCCGGCACCGGGGACGTGCCCCTGCGCGTGGCCGGGCCGGTGCTGCGTGCGCGCAGCGGCCAGCGCATCGGCGTGATGGACATCGGCGCCGCGCAGTGGCGCTTCGGCCAGGTCGGCAAGCTGTCGCGCATCGACCTCAAGCTGCGCGACGGCGTCGACCGCGCGCGCTTCGAGCGCGAGCTGGCGGCCGAACTCGACCAGGCCTACCCGGGCCGCTTCCTGGTCGCGCGTCCCAACGACGCCAACCAGGAAAGCCGCAACAATAACCTCAGCCGCGCCTACCGCGTCAACCTGACCGTGCTGGCGCTGGTGGCGCTGTTCACCGGCGCTTTCCTGGTGTTTTCGACCCAGGCGCTGTCGGTGCTGCGCCGGCGCAGCCAGTTCGCGCTGCTGCGCACGCTCGGGCTGTCGCGCGGCGCGCTGCTGCGCCAGGTGCTGGTCGAAGGCGCCAGCCTGGGCGTGCTCGGCGCGCTGCTCGGGATCGGCGCCGGCTACGGGCTGGCGGCCGCCGCGCTCGACCTGTTCGGCGGCGACCTCGGCGCCGGCTACTTTCCGGGCGTGCATCCGCAGGTCCAGTTCGCACCCGTCGCGGCGCTGGTGTTCTTCACGCTCGGCCTGGGCGTGGCGCTGCTCGGCTGCGCGGCGCCGGCGCTGGAAGCGGCGCGCGCCAAGCCGGCCGTCGCCCTCAAGTCGGGCAACGACGAAGCCGCGCTGGAACGCCTGGCGCGTGTCCGGCCTTCGCTGGCGTGCCTGGCGCTGGCCGCGCTGTTCGCTTTCGCACCGCCGGTGGCCGGGCTGCCGCTGTTCGGCTACTTCGCGGTGGCGCTGCTGCTGGTCGGCGGCATCGGCCTGATGCCGCGCCTGGCCGCGAGCGTATTCCGCGCGCTCGACCGGCTGCAGCAGCGCCGCGCGCACGCACGCGCAGGCGCACATGCAGGCGCGGGCGCGTCGCCGGTGCTCGCGCTCACGCTGGCGCGCCTGGCCAATGCCCCGGGCCAGGCCTCGATCGCGCTGGGCGGCGTGCTGGCCAGCTTTTCCCTGATGGTCGCGATGGGCATCATGGTGGCCAGCTTCCGCGTCTCGGTCGACGACTGGATCGTGCACATCCTGCCGGCCGACCTGTACCTGCGCACGTCAAGCGGGGGCAACACCGGCGCCTTTGGTCCGGACGAGCAGGCTGCGCTGGCGCATCTTCCCGAAGCCGGCCGCGCCGCCTTCCTGCGCACCCGGCCGCTGTCGCTGGACGCCGCGCGTCCGAGCATCGTGCTGGTCGCGCGCGACATCGACGCCGCCGATCCCGGCCGCCTGCTGGCGCTGGTCGGCGAGAGCGTCCCGCTCCCGGCCGGCGCGCGTCCGGTCTGGGTGTCCGAAGCGATGACCGACCTGTACCGCGTCCACCCGGGCCAGACCCTCATGCTGCCGCTGGGCGGACGCGCCGAACCCTTTTTCGTGGCCGGCGTCTGGCGCGACTACGCCAACCAGAGCGGCTCGGCGGTGGTGCGCCTGGCCGACTACCGCCGACTCACCGGCGACGCCACCGTCACCGATTGCGCGCTGTGGGCCGCGCCCGGCGTGCCGGTCGAAAAGCTCGAGGCCGCGGTACGGGCCCTGCCCTTCGGGCGCGCACTGGCGCTGATGAGACCCGGCGACATCCGCTCCGCCAGCCTGAAAATCTTCGACCGCAGTTTCGCCGTCACCTATTTGCTCGAAGCGATCGCCATCGTCATCGGCCTGTCCGGCGTGGCCGCGACCTTTTCGGCGCAGACGCTGGCGCGCGCCAAGGAATTCGGCATGCTGCGCCACGTCGGCGTGACGCGCGGACAGGTGCTGCGCATCCTGGCGATCGAAGGCGGCGCGCTGACCACGCTCGGGGTGGCGACCGGCTTCGTGCTCGGCCTGCTCATCAGCCTGATCCTGGTGTTCGTCGTCAATCCGCAATCGTTCCACTGGACCATGCAGCTGCACCTGCCCTGGCCGCTGCTCGCCAGCGTGGCGGCGGTGCTGGTCGCGGCCTCGGTGGCCACGGCGCTGGTGTCGGGGCGGTACGCGCTGTCCGGCGGGCCGGTGCGCGCGGTGCGGGAGGACTGGTGATGCGCGTCCTGTTCGCCTTGCTCTTCGGCCTCATCGCCGCGCTGGCGCACGCCGCGCCGCCGGTGTACGCCCCGGTCACGCCCGGGCGCACGCTCGCGTTCCCGAACGACTTCGGCGCGCATCCGGACTACCGCACCGAGTGGTGGTACGTCACAGGCTGGCTCGACACGCCAGGCGGCAAGCCGCTCGGCTTCCAGGTCACGTTCTTTCGCAGCCGCGGCGCCTCCGACACCGCCAACCCGAGCGCCTTCGCGCCGAAGCAGCTGATCATCGGCCACGCCGCGCTGTCCGATCCGGCGCTCGGCCACCTGGTGCACGACCAGCGCATCGCGCGCGAAGGCTTCGGCCTGGCCTACGCCAAGACCGGCGACACCGACGTCAAGCTGGAGGACTGGACCATGCGGCGCCAGAGCGACGGCCGCTACCGGGTCAGCGTGCGCTCGGGCGCGCTGTCGTTCGACCTCACGCTGCGCCCGACCCAGCCGGTGCTGCTGCAGGGCCAGGCCGGCTTCTCGCAAAAAGGCGCCGATCCGAGCCACGCCAGCTATTACTACAGCGAGCCGCAGCTGGCGGTCGAAGGCACCGTCGCGGGCACGGGCGCGGACGCGGGCACGCGCGTGCGCGGCACCGCCTGGCTCGACCACGAATGGTCCAGCCAGGTGCTCGACCCGGATGCCGCCGGCTGGGACTGGGTCGGCGCCAACCTCGACGACGGCGCCGCGCTGATGGCCTTCCAGATCCGCGCCAAGGACGGCAGCAAGCTGTGGGCGCACGCGGCATTGCGCGAACGCGACGGCCGCACCACGCAGTACGACACCAGCCAGGTGAGCTTCGCACCGCAGACGCACTGGACCTCGCCGCGCACCGGCGCCAGCTATCCGGTGGCGACCGTCCTGAACACCGGCACAACCCGTTGGCGCCTGGCCCCGCTGCAGAACGACCAGGAACTCGACTCGCGCCGCTCGACCGGCGCGGTGTACTGGGAAGGCGCCGTGCGCCTCGAGCGCGACGGCCAGCCGGCCGGGCGCGGCTACCTCGAACTGACCGGCTACGTCCAAGCCATGCATCTCTGAACTGAAAGAACGATGAACGATTCACGACCTCCAGCGGCGCCGCAAGAAGCGCCTTCCACGCACAGCGCCAACGCTTCCAGCATCCGCGCCAAGGGCAGCCTGGCCGCCCTGCGCGGCCTGCTGCCCTTCCTCGCGCCGTATCGGCGCCAGTTCCTGCTGGCCGGGATCGCGCTGGTGCTCGCCGCCGGCGCCACGCTGACCATCCCCTACGCCTTCAAGCAGATGATCGACCACGGCTTCAACGCCCAGGCCGGCCAGGCCGGCATCGAACACGTCAACGCCACCTTCCTGGCGCTGTTCGGCGTCGCCAGCCTGCTGGCGGTGGCGACCGCCGCGCGCTTCTACATGGTGTCCTGGCTGGGCGAGCGCGTCACCGCGGACATCCGCAGCGCGGTCTACCGCCACGTGGTGGCCCAGAGCCCGGAATTCTTCGAGACCACCCAAACCGGCGAAGTGCTGTCGCGCCTGACCACCGACACCACGCTGATCCAGTCGGTGGTCGGCACCAGCATCTCGCTGGCCCTGCGCAACACGCTGCTGTTCGCCGGCGGCCTGGCGATGCTGTTCGTGACCAGCCCCAAGCTGACCTCGATCATCCTCGGCCTGCTGGTGCTGGTGGTGGTGCCGATCGTGCTGTTCGGGCGGCGCGTGCGCACGCTCTCGCGCGATTCGCAGGACCGCATCGCCGACGCCTCCGCGCTGGCCGGCGAGATCCTCAACGCCATGCCGACCGTGCAGGCCTTCACCCAGGAGACACGCGAAGCCGGGCGCTTCGGCGCCTCGGTCGAAAGCGCGTTTGCCACCGCGATGCGGCGCATCCGCGCGCGCGCCTGGCTGACGATGGTCGCGATCGTGCTGATCTTCGGCGCCATCGTCTTCGTGCTGTGGCTAGGCGCGCACGCGGTGCTGGCCGGGACCATGACCGGCGGCGACCTCGGCCAGTTCATCCTGTACGCCTCGATCGTCTCGGGCGCGATCGGTGCGCTGTCGGAAGTGATGGGCGAGGCCCAGCGCGCGGCCGGCGCCGCCGAGCGCTTGCTCGAACTGCTGGCGGTGCGCTCGCCGATCCAGGAACCGGCGGCGCCCGCAGCCCTGCCGCCGCGCCTGGCCGGAGGCAGCACATTGCGCTTGCAGGATGTCGCCTTCAACTACCCGTCGCGGCCGGACAGCGCGGCGCTCGACCGCGTCAGCCTCGACGTCAGGCCGGGCGAGACGGTCGCCATCGTCGGCCCTTCGGGCGCCGGCAAGAGCACGCTGTTCCAGCTGCTGCTGCGCTTTTACGATCCGCAAGCGGGCGCGATCCTGCTCGATGGGGTCGACATCCGCGCGCTGGCACTGCACACGCTGCGCGGCGCGATCGGCATCGTCCCGCAGGACACCATCATCTTCTCGGCCAACGCGATGGAAAATATCCGCTACGGCCGCATCGATGCCACCGACGCCGAAGTGATCGCCGCCGCAAAAATGGCCGCCGCCCACGAATTCATCGAGCGCCTGCCGGAAGGCTACGCCTCGTTCCTGGGCGAGCGCGGCGTACGCCTGTCGGGCGGCCAGCGCCAGCGCATCGCGATCGCGCGCGCGCTGCTGAAGAACCCGCCGCTGCTGCTGCTCGACGAAGCCACCAGCGCGCTCGACGCCGAATCGGAACGCCTGGTGCAAAAGGCGCTGGAAGCGGCGATGGTCGGGCGCACCACCCTGGTCATCGCACACCGCCTGGCGACCGTGCAGCGCGCCGACCGCATCGTCGTGATGGAAGACGGCCGCATCGTCGAGACCGGGACGCACGCCTCGCTGGTCGCGCTCGGCGGGATCTACGCGAACCTGGCGGCGCTGCAGTTTCATCACGTACAGGTCGAGCATGGATAGACCGCATACTGAATGATTTGCTCAAATAAATAAATATAACAACAGTCATTGCAGTCGTAATTCACTGTTGTATTTATGTTCGAATTACCGGATTTGCGTGTTTCCATGCGGACATTCGGTTACCATCCGGTAATCTCCTGTCCAATTCGAACAACTTATGCGCAGCAAATTGCTCAGTTTCGCCGACTGGACCGTCGGTTCCAAGATCACGGCGTTCACTTTCGCGCTGGTCGGGGCCATCCTCGCCGGCCTGCTCGTCACCCTAAGCTGGACTACCTCGTCGATGCTGCACGACCGCGCCGTCGACAAGATGCAGGGCGAGTTGCGCAGCCTGGTCAGCGCGGTGGAGCTGTTCAACAAGGCGCTGGGCAGCCAGACCGTCAGCTACGGCCGCATCTTCGCCACCGGCTTCGACGGCGCCTTTACGCTCGATACCGCGCACACGGTCAAGATCGGCGAGCGCAACGTGCCCACGCTCGAGAGCGGCGGCAAGCCGGTCAACCTCGACTTCTCGCACCCCGACCAGTTCACGCGCCAGACCGGCGGCAACGCCACCGTGTTCGTGCTCGACGGCGAGGACTTCGTGCGCATCAGCACTTCGGTCAAGAAGGAAAACGGCGAGCGCGCCGTCGGCACCGTGCTCGACCACGCCAGCCCGGCGTATGCGGCGCTGCGCGACGGCAAGCCCTACATCGGCCTGGCCAAGCTGTTCGGCAAGCAGTACATGACCGACTACGAACCGATCCGCGATGCGGGCGGCCGCACCATCGGCATCCTGTACGTCGGCGTCGACATCGACGACGCGATGAACTTCATGAAGCAAAAGATCAAGGCGATGAAGATCGGCGAGACCGGCTACTTCTACGTGCTCAAGGCCACGCCCGGCGCGACCTACGGCGACGTGATCGTGCACCCGGCCAAGGAAGGCCAGAACATCCTCGCCAGCCGCGACAGCGATGGCCGCGAATTCGTGCGCGAGATGCTGGACAAGCACGAAGGCTTGACCACCTACCCGTGGGCCAACGCCGAGCAAGGCGAAACCGCGGTGCGCGCCAAGGTCGCCGCCTTCACGCTGTTCAAGGACTGGAACTGGCTGATCGTCGGCACCACCTACGAGGACGAGATCACGCGCGAAGCGGCGCAGCTGCGCAACCGCTACATCGTGATCGGCCTGGTGGCGCTGGCGGTGTTCGCCGCGATCCTGCAGGGCGTGATCAAGCGCATCGTCACCCGTCCGCTGGATGCGGCGCGCGACGCCGCCGAACGCATCGCCCACGGCGACCTGACGGTGCACCTCGCCGCCTCGCGGCGCGACGAGATCGGCCTGCTGGCCCAGGCGATGAACAACATCACCAGCGGCCTGTCGGAAGTGGTCGGCCAGGTGCGCAACGGCGCCGAGCAGATCGCCACCGCCTCGAGCGAAATCTCGGCCGGCAACCTCGACCTGTGCTCGCGCACCGAAGAACAGGCCGCCAGCCTGGCCAGCACCGCCAACGCGATGCACGAGCTGACCGAGACCGTGCGCCGCAATGCCGGCGACACCCAGCAAGCCAACCAGCTCGCCGTGAACACGTCGACGGTGGCGCAGGAAGGCGGCCGCATGGTGTCGCAGGTGATCGACACCATGAATTCGATCAAGCAGTCTTCCGGCAAGATCAACGACATCATCGGCGTCATCGACGGCATCGCCTTCCAGACCAACATCCTGGCGCTCAACGCCGCGGTGGAAGCGGCGCGCGCCGGCGAACAGGGCCGCGGTTTCGCGGTGGTCGCCAGCGAGGTGCGCAACCTGGCCCAGCGCAGCGCGGCCGCGGCGCGCGAAATCAAGGCCCTGATCCAGGCGTCGAACGCGGAAGTCGACGCCGGCAGCCGCGTGGTCGGCGACGCCGGTCACACGATGCAGGAAGTGCTGGCCAGCGCCAGCCAGGTCACCACGATCATGGCGCGCCTCAGCGCCGCCAACAGCGAGCAGAGCGAAGGCATCGAAGACATCAACCGCTCGGTCGGCCAGATGGACGAGGTGACCCAGCAGAATGCCGCGCTGGTCGAGCAGGCCAGCGCCGCCGCCCAGGCGATGCACGAGCAGGCGGCCCAGCTGGCGCAAGCGGTGCGACTGTTCAAGCTGGACGCCGCCGCCGATACGGCCGTGGCGCTCACCGGTCCGGGTCGTCCGCTCCTGAACGCCGGCTGAAGCCTCGCGCCCACGCGTGCGCGCGAGGGGCATTCCGTGTAAAGTAATGCGTCCGTCGCCCCGGCTTTGACCGGGGCGATGCGCATCACGCGCCGACCAACGCCATCACGGAGCCCACCTTGTCCGACCTGCTCGATCGCTGCACCACCATCCTGCCCGGCCACCGCGCGCGCACGCCCGCCGACACCTTCGCGGCGATGGCCGCCTGGTGCGAGGCCAATCAAGTGCAGCACGACGTCTACGGCGACGGACCGCTGATCCGCGAGTTCGAACAGCGCATCGCACGCCTGCTCGGCTTCGAGGCGGCGGTATTCTGCATCAGCGGCACCCTGACCCAGGTGACCGCGCTGCGCCTGGCCGCGCTCGACCGCGGCATGGCCCCGGTGGCGCTGCATCCGACTTCGCACATCATCGTGCACGAACGCTCGAACTACCAGCTGCTCGGCCACTTCGATGCGTTGCAGGTGGGCGACCGCCACCGTCCCTGGGCAGCGGCCGACATCACCACGATTCCCGACCGTCTCTCGGCCGTGGCGCTGGAAATCCCGATGCGCGAGATCGGCGGCCAGTTGTCCGAGTGGGACGAACTCGAAGCGATCAAGGCGCACTGCCGCCGGCACGGCATCCATCTGCACATGGACGGCGCGCGCCTGTGGGAAGCCCAGGCCGGCTACGGCCGCGGCGCGGCGGAGATCGCCAGCGGCTTCGATTCGGTCTACGTCTCTTTGTACAAAGGCATCGGTGGCCTGGGCGGCGCGATGCTGGCCGGTTCGCACGCATTTGTCGCGCGCGCGGCCGAGTGGTTCAAGCGCCAGGGCGGCAACGTGATCCACCGCTCGCCCTACGTGGTGGCGGCGGCGATGCAGTTCGAACAGCGCCTGGCCGCCATGCCGGATTACTTCCGGCGCACCCAGTTCCTGGTCGAGGTGCTACGCGACTATCCCGTCATCCGCGTCAATCCGGCCGCGCCGCAAGCCAACATGCTGCACCTGCACCTGCCGGTGAGCCGCGAGCGCGCGCTGGCGATCCGCGCCGAGCTGGCCGAACGCCACGGCATCTGGCTGTTCAACCGCGTCAACCACGCGGCGCTGCCCGAGACCTGCTACTTCGAGCTGTACGTGGGCGACAACCTGCTGGACACGCCGGACGCGCGCGTGCGCGAAGCGGTGGCGCTGCTGGCGCAGGCGGTGGCGCGGTGACCCAGCGACACAGGCAACTAAGCTGAACCGCTGATCCGTCATTGATTTATTACGGTAAAATAAGGAGCGAAGTCTTCCGCGCGGCCATCGGTTAAAATGCGGCTTTTCATACCCACCATTTTCCGATGCGCCAATACCTCGACCTGATGCGCCATGTGCTCGAGCACGGCACGGTCAAAACCGACCGCACCGGCACCGGCACGCGCTCGGTGTTCGGCCACCAGATGCGTTTCGACCTGCAAGCCGGCTTTCCGCTGGTGACCACCAAGAAGCTGCACCTGAAGTCGATCATCCATGAACTGGTCTGGTTCCTGGCCGGTTCGACCAACATCGCCTACCTGAAGGACAACGGCGTCTCGATCTGGGACGAATGGGCCGACGCCGACGGCGAACTCGGGCCGATCTACGGCTACCAGTGGCGCAGCTGGCCCACGCCGTCCGGCGAGCACATCGACCAGATCAGCCAGGTCATGGACCAGATCAAGCACAATCCGGACTCGCGCCGCATGATCGTCTCGGCCTGGAACGTGGCCGACGTGCCGAAGATGAAGCTGCCGCCATGCCATGCGCTGTTCCAGTTCTACGTCGCCGACGGCAAGCTGTCGTGCCAGTTGTACCAGCGCAGCGCCGACATCTTCCTCGGGGTGCCGTTCAACATCGCCTCGTACGCGCTGCTGACCCACATGATGGCGCAGCAAGCCGGCCTGGAAGTCGGCGACTTCGTGTGGACCGGCGGCGACTGCCACCTGTACTCGAACCACATGGAGCAGGTGCGGCTGCAACTGTCGCGCGACGAGCGTGCGCTGCCGCAGCTGGTCATCCGCCGCAAGCCGGACTCGCTGTTCGACTACCGGTTCGAGGACTTCGAGATCGTCGGCTACGACCCGCATCCGGCCATCAAGGCGCCGGTCGCCGTCTAACGCAGGAGACACGACATGGCCAAGCACATCACCCTGGTGGTCGCGATGGACGCCCAGCGCGGCATCGGCGTCGACAACGCCCTGCCCTGGAAGCTGCCCGAGGACCTGGCGCACTTCAAGCGCGTGACCATGGGCCAGCCGATCATCATGGGCCGCAAGACCTTCGACTCGATCGGGCGGCCGCTGCCGGGCCGGCGCAACATCGTCGTCACGCGCAACCCGGACTGGCGCTTCGAGGGCGTCGAGGTCGCGGCGTCGCTGGAAGACGCGGTGGCGCTGGCGGGAGAGGCGCCGGCATCGATCATCGGCGGCGCCCAGATCTTCGGCGAGAGCATGGCGCTCGCCGACCGCATGATCGTCACCCACATCGAGCGCGCATACCGCTGCGACACCTTCTTCCCCGAGATCGACCCGGCCCAATGGGCGGCCGTCGCGCGCGAGCCGCAGCATTCGAGCGAACAGGACCTCGATTTTTCCTTCGTCACCTACGAAAAAGTAAAGTAACGCCATGTCCGAACACGGTTTCCACGTCCACGGGCCGCACGACCACGCGGTCGAACACGTCGCCGAACACGGCGGCGACGGCTTCTCCAACAAGATCGCGGTGATGACCGCCGTGCTGGCGACCGTCGGCGCGCTGTTCGGCTACATGGGCGGCGCCACCCAGAACGACGCCGCCCTGTACAAGAGCAACGCCGCGATCGACAAGACCGCCGCCTCCGACCAGTGGAATTTTTACCAGGCCAAGTCGAGCCGCCAGAACCTGGCCGAGATGGCGATGAATCTGCCCGGCGCCGACCAGGGCAAGTACAAGGCCAAGATGGCCCAGTACGACGCCGACAAAACCAGAATCAAGAAGGATGCCGAGAAGCTGGAAGCGTCATCCGAAGAGTGGAACAGGAAGTCCGAGCACGCGCTGCACACCCATCACCAGTGGGCGCTGGCGACCACCGCCGAGCAGATCGCGATCTCGCTGGCGGCGATCACACTGCTTACGCGCCGCCGCTGGCTGCTCACCGTCACCTATGCGGTGGCCGTGGTCGGCTTCGTGCTGGGCGCGTTCGCCTGGACCCACTTCGATCCGCTCGGCAGCCTGGTGGCGCCGGAAGCGGAAATCCAGGCCCCGGCGGCCGCGCACTGAGGCGGCGCGCGCGGGCGCGCTGGGTTGGACGTTTATACGCTCGCGTACGGCGACGTGCGCTGCACCCGCGCCTGCGAACGACGCTCCTGGAACGTCCGGCGCAGCACCGTGTGGCGGTGCTTGAAGAATTGCGAGATGAACCACTTGACCATGCCGGTGGCGAAGCGCGGCGTGAACTCGAGCTTGTCGACCACGCGCGTGCCGTCCGGACCCGGCGCGATCACGCGCTCGTGGCGCCAGTCCTTCATCGACAGCAGCGGCGACTGTTCGACGAAGCGCCGGCCCGGTTCGACCTCGACGAAGGTCAGGCGCGACAGGTCGACCGGGATCAGGCCGAACAGCAGGAATTTGCAGTTGCCCAGCGGCTTGCCGAGCGAGTTGCGGTCTTCCGGAATCTGCTCCATGCCTTTCGGAAAATCGAGCTTGAGCACCGGCGCCATCTCGGCGTCGACACCGTGCACCGAGGTGCTCCATTTCCACAGGTCGCCGGGGGTGGCGGGGACCTTGCTTTCGAACGTGACGCTGACTGTGCTCATGACAACCTCGATTGCGTAAAGATAGCGGCCGGTATCGGCGTGCGCTGCGGATACCGTTCGATCACTTTATGGCCGCATGGCGGGCTGTTCCGTTAGCCGATTAACGCAAAGCGAACGGTCGGCTTTTTATCCTACGCGGCGGATCGGCGCCCCGAGCGGTAACGGTGCGCCGCTCTCGGCCGAGTCTGGCTAACCTAGCAAAAATTTTTGCACCGCGCGCAGCATTTTCTGCGAAAATCCGCATCTTGATTTTTTTCGGTGCCGTGCCCGGCCATTCCTCAACGAGCGGAATGGGGAGCGCGGCGCTTGTCTTTGGAGCTGTCCATGAAATTTCGTTTCCCTATCGTCATCATTGACGAGGACTTCCGTTCCGAGAACACCTCGGGTCTCGGCATTCGCGCGCTCGCCGAGGCGATGGAAAAAGAAGGCATGGAGGTGGTCGGCGTGACCAGCTACGGCGACCTGTCGCAGTTCGCCCAGCAGCAGTCGCGCGCGTCGGCCTTCGTGCTCTCGATCGACGATGAGGAATTCGGCGGCGGCAGCGCGGAGGAAGCCGATGTCGCGCTGGCCGGCCTGCGCGCCTTCGTGCAGGAAATCCGCCACAAGAACTCGGACATCCCGATCTACATCTATGGCGAAACGCGCACCAGCCGCCACATCCCGAACGACATCCTGAAGGAGCTGCACGGCTTCATCCACATGTTCGAGGACACGCCGGAATTCGTCGCGCGCCACATCATCCGCGAAGCCAAGTCTTACCTGGACAGCCTGGCGCCGCCGTTCTTCCGCGCGCTGGTCAACTACGCCAACGACGGTTCGTATTCCTGGCACTGCCCGGGACACTCGGGCGGCGTCGCCTTCCTGAAGAGCCCGATCGGCCAGATGTTCCACCAGTTCTTTGGCGAGAACATGCTGCGCGCCGACGTCTGCAACGCGGTCGAGGAACTCGGCCAGCTGCTGGATCACACCGGCCCGGTGGCCAAGTCCGAGCGCAACGCCGCGCGCATCTATAACGCCGACCACTGCTACTTCGTGACCAACGGCACCTCGACCTCGAACAAGATGGTCTGGCACTCGACCGTGGCGCCGGGCGACATCGTCGTGGTCGACCGCAACTGCCACAAGTCGATCCTGCACTCGATCATCATGTGCGGCGCGATTCCCGTGTTCCTGATGCCGACCCGGAACAACCTCGGCATCATCGGTCCGATCCCGCTGTCGGAATTCTCGCCGGAGTCGATCCGTCGGAAAATCGAAGCGAACCCGTTCGCACGCGAAGCCAAGAACAAGAAGCCGCGCATCCTGACCATCACGCAGTCGACCTACGATGGCGTGGTGTACAACGTCGAGACCCTGCGCGAGCTGCTCGACGGCGAGATCGACACCCTGCACTTCGACGAAGCCTGGATCCCGCACGCGACCTTCCACGACTTCTACAAGAACATGCACGCGATCGGGCGCGACCGGCCGCGCGCCAAGCAGTCGATGATCTTCTCGACCCAGTCGACCCACAAGCTGCTGGCCGGCCTGTCGCAGGCCTCGCAGGTGCTGGTGCGCGAGTCGGAAACCGTCAAGCTCGACCAGGACGCCTTCAACGAGGCCTACCTGATGCATACGTCGACCTCACCGCAGTACTCGATCATCGCCTCGTGCGACGTCGCCGCGGCGATGATGGAAGCGCCGGGCGGCACCGCGCTGGTCGAGGAATCGATCTACGAAGCGCTCGACTTCCGCCGCGCGATGCAAAAGGTCGACGAGGAAATCGGCGAAGACTGGTGGTTCCAGGTCTGGGGCCCGAAGGTCACCAGCGAGGAAGGCATCGGCACCCAGGAAGACTGGATGATCCACGCCGAAGACACCTGGCACGGCTTCGGCCACCTGGCGCCGGGCTTCAACATGCTCGACCCGATCAAGGCCACGGTGGTGACACCGGGCCTGGCGCTGGACGGTTCGTTCGGCGAGTCCGGCATCCCGGCCTCGATCGTGACCAAGTACCTGGCCGAGCACGGCGTGATCATCGAGAAGTGCGGCCTGTACTCGTTCTTCATCCTGTTCACGATCGGTATCACCAAGGGCCGCTGGAACACCCTGGTGACCGCGCTGCAGCAGTTCAAGGACGACTACGACCGCAACCAGCCGATGTGGCGCATCATGCCGGAATTCTGCACGGTCAACCCGCGCTACGAATCCTGGGGCCTGCGCGACCTGTGCCAGTCGATCCACGACTTCTACAAGTCGCGCGACGTGGCGCGCCTGACCACAGAGATGTACTTGTCGGACATGATCCCGGCGATGAAGCCGTCGGACGCTTTCGCCAAGATGGCGCACCGCGAGATCGACCGCGTGGCGATCGACGAGCTCGAAGGCCGCATCACCGCGATCCTGCTGACGCCCTACCCGCCGGGCATCCCGCTGTTGATCCCGGGCGAGCGCTTCAACAGGACCATCGTCGACTACCTGCGCTTCGCGCGCGACTTCAACGAGCGCTTCCCGGGCTTCGAGACCGACGTGCACGGGCTGGTCAAGCGCGAGGTGGATGGCAAGCTGGGCTACTTCGTGGATTGCGTGCGGCAGGACGATTGATCATGACAGGCGTTCGCCGCCCTGCTTGTGCCGGCATCCTCCGCGCCGTGCTGGCCATCGGGCTGGGCACGGCGTCGGGGTCCGCCTTCGCGCTCGACTGCAGGAATGCGTACTCGACGATCGACCTGAACGAATGCGCGCAAGTCGAGCAGAAGGCGATGGAGGACAAGCTGAACGCGACCTATGCGCACACGATGCAGGCCTTGGGCAGCGCCGACGCCGCGGCACTCAAGCAGAAAGTCATCGTCGCGCAGCGCGCCTGGATCAAGTTCCGCGAAGCCGACTGCGCGGCCGAGGAAGCGCGCTGGGCCGGCGGCACCGCCGCCGCCCAGATGTTCCTCGGATGTATGCGCCAACGCGCCGAACAGCGCATCAAGGACCTCGAAAGCCTGGCGCAGCGCGGCGGCTGAAGCCCGATCAGGGAGCGGGACATGAAAAAGGGAGACCACGGTCTCCCTTTTTGCATGGCACACTCCTGCCGCTTCAGGTCTTGGGCAGCGTCACCCCGTGCTGGCCCTGGTACTTGCCCCCACGGTCCTTGTACGAGGTTTCGCACACCTCGTCGCTCTCGAAGAACAGCACCTGCGCGCAACCCTCGCCCGCATAGATCTTGGCCGGCAGCGGCGTGGTGTTGGAAAATTCCAGCGTCACGTAGCCTTCCCATTCCGGCTCGAACGGCGTCACGTTGACGATGATGCCGCAGCGCGCATAGGTCGACTTGCCCAGGCAGACGGTCAGCACGTTGCGCGGGATGCGGAAGTATTCGATGGTGCGCGCCAGCGCGAAGGAATTGGGCGGGATGATGCAGACGTCGCTCTTGATGTCCACGAACGAGTTCGAATCGAAGTTCTTCGGGTCGACGATGGTGCTGTTGATGTTGGTGAACACCTTGAATTCGTCGGCGCAGCGGATGTCGTAGCCGTACGAGGAGGTGCCCCAGGAAATGATCTTGCGGCCTTCGCTTTCGCGGACCTGGTTCGGCGAGAACGGCTCGATCATGCCGGTCTCTTCCGCCATGCGGCGGATCCATTTGTCGCTCTTGATGCTCATCGCTGACGTCCAGTGCTGGGTGGAATTGAAATTCCCGCAATTTTACGCGAAGGACGGGCAAAAGGCACCGGGGATGCGACGATCATGCGGCGATGATGCGGCGATGATGGGACGACTACGCGACGATGGCGCCGTGCCCCGCAGGCGCCCCCTGCCCGGCCAGCAGCCGTTCGATCATCGCGCGCGTCAATCGAGCGGTGAGTGCGGGATGCTCCATCGGGTAAAGATGCGTGCCTTCGATGGTGGTGAAATTGTCGCCGACCAGCCGGCGCGTGGCCGCCAGGCCGGCCTGGCGCAGCTCGTTCGAACGCGTGCCGGCGATGAAACCGACCGGCACCGGAAACGGCCGGCGCAACAGCGCACCCATGCCGTGCGGCAGGCTGGCGTAGATCGCCGCTTCGACGTCGCGCTGGAAACGCAGGCGCACGCCGCCCGCCGGGTCCGCAACCAGCCCGTGCTCGAGGTAATCGTCGAGCGCGCCGGGCGCCCAGGCCTGGAACATCGGCTTGGCGATGAAGTGCTCGTACGCGGCCGCGCGCGAGGGCCAGGTGTCGCGCCGGCGCTCGGCGATCGTGCCCGGCGACAGCCTGGGCCCCAGCCCGAGCGCCTTGGCCAGCCGCCACACCTGGGCGCGCCAGCCGGCGACCACCGGCGAATCGAGCATCACGACGCAGCGCGCCAGGTCGGGACGGCGCCAGGCCGCCAGCGTGCTGACCGCGCCGCCGAGCGAATGGCCGACCAGGATCGCCGGGCGGGCATGCTGCTCGAGGCGCGCGATCAGTTCGTCGACCAGCGAGCGCCAGCTCTCGTCGACCGGGAAGCGCGGATCGTGGCCGAGCATGTCGGTGACGCGCACGTCGTAGTCCCGCGCCAGCGCCTCCAGCAGGCGGCCGTAGGCGCCGGACGGGTAGCTGTTCCCGTGGGTAAAATGCAGCAGCGGAAGCGTGGACGGCGCGGTCATTGGCGGCAAGGGTCGGTGGCGAAGGCCCATTGTACGGTCTGCGCCGCCGATGCCGGCCGCGATTAGAGGCGAGCGCCTACTCGACCACCTGCTCGATCGACCATGCGCTCGCGGCTCGGTTGCCGCTCGGTTGCCGCTCGGTTGCCGCTCGGTTGCCGCTCGGTTGCCGCTCGGTTGCCGCCCAGTTGCCGCTCAGTTGCGTGCAGGCGCCGCCGGCTGGGCAGGCTGCCCCTGCGGCGCTTGCTGGCCCTGCGCGCCGCGGCCGGCGTGCATCTGCGCACCGGGCGCGCGGTGACGCTGCAGCCGCTCGCGCTGCTCGGGCGTGAGCACGGCCAGCGCCTGCGCTTCGGTACGCGCGTGCAGCAGCGCCTCGGCGGCGATGGCCTGGCCGAGGTCGCGCGACAGCGCGGCGGCGCGGGCATCGTCGAAACGCACGGCGCGCGCCAGTTCGGCCAGCGCCTCGTGCGCCTTGCGGACCGCCTTCATGTGCTCGCGCTGCTCGGGCTGGGCCGCGTGGTGGATCGCGAACAGCTTGTCCTGCTGGGCTTCGCTCAGGTTCAGGCCGTGCAGGTGGCCCATGAGGCCATCATGGGCGCCATGCATGCCGGGCATCCCTGGCGCCGCGTCGAAAGGCATCTCCGGACCGGGCATGCCGGGTCCGGGTCCGCCGAAACCGTGCGAACCACCTGGGCCGCCCGTGCCTGGTTCGGCCGGCGGCGCCTCCGGCGCGCCGGCGGCGAAGGCGGAGCCGGCGCAGCAGGCGCCGATGGCGGTGGACAACAGCGCAGCCGCCATGCGGTGGCGAATCAATTTCATGGTGAGCATCCTTGGATCTGTGTCGAATCGGAGACTGCATTCTGGGGGCCGCGCCCGTTAATCGGTGTTGCCCGATGTAAAAGGGGGTAAAGACACATCGCCAACGGCCTGCGCCCTGCCCGCCTTTGCTAAGATGCGAGCATGAACCAAGTACTGCTCATCGATGACGACATCGAGCTCGTCGGCATGTTTTCCGAATACCTCGAACAGGAGGGCTTCCGCGTCAGCTGCGCCTACGACGGCGAGCTGGGCGCGCGCGAAGCGCTGAGCGGACAGTATGCGATCGCCATTCTCGACGTGATGATGCCGCGCGTGAACGGCATCGAGACGCTGCGCCGCATCCGCGCCGCCAGCCGCATGCCGATCCTGATGCTGACCGCGCGCGGCGACGATGCCGACCGCATCCTCGGCCTCGAGCTGGGCGCCGACGACTATGTCACCAAGCCGTGCACGCCGCGCGAGCTCACCGCGCGCGTGCGTGCGATCCTGCGCCGCACCCAGCATACCGGCAACGAGGGGCCCGGCATCACGCTCACGGTCGGCAAGCTGACCATGCTGCCCGAGCAGCGCCGCGCGACCTGGGAAGGCCAGCCGCTGGAACTGACCAGCACCGAATTCAACCTGCTCGAAGTCCTGGCGCGCAATGCCGGCCGCCCGGTCAGCAAGAACGATCTGTCCGAGCAGGGCCTGGGACGTCCGCTGGCGCGCTTCGACCGCAACATCGACGTCCACCTGTCCAGCCTGCGCCACAAGCTCGGCACCCTGTCCGACGGCCGCTCCTGCCTGCAGACGGTGTACCGGCTCGGCTACCAGCTGATCCGCGAATAGGCGCCGCAATGGGCCGTCTGTTCTGGAAGTTCTTCCTGTCGATCCTGCTCGCCCAGGTCGCCGCCACCATCGGCATCGGCGGCACGCTGTGGCTGCGCGACCAGGCGCGCCAGCGCAGCGGCGAGCCGACCCTGGACCTCGGCCCGCCGGCCTTCATCATGCTCGATGCGGCCGCCGCCACCCTCAAGCACGGCGGCGTCGATGGCCTGCGCGAGCTGGCTGCGGGCAGCCGCCGCATCCGCCTGTTCGTGCTCGACGAGGAGGGCCACGAACTGCTCGGGCGTCCGGTCTCGCCACGCCTGCGCGAAGAAGTCGAACGCAACCTTGACAACGGCGGAGCGACCCACGCGGTCGCGCGCCTGCGCGGGCCGGACGGCCGCAATTACCTGGCGTTTGCGTCGCGCGTGGCCGGGCTGCGCGCGGGGGCGCCGGGGAATGGCGATGCGCCCGGCATGCCCGACATGCCGGGCGCTGCGGGCGGCCCCGGCGGACCCGGTGGTCCGGGCGGCGGCTGGTTCGGTCTCCCGCCCGAATTCGGCCATCACGTCAACCGCTGGTTGCCGCTGACCGCGGCCACGCTGGCCAGCCTGCTGTTCGCGGTGCTGCTGGCCTGGTATTTTTCGCGCCCCATCCGCGCGCTGCGGATCGCCTTCGAAGCGGCCGCCGCCGGCGACCTGGCGCCCAAGTTCGATGCCGCAAGGATCGGCGTCGGCGGCGACGAACTGGCCGAGCTCGGCCACGACTTCGACCGCATGAGCGCCCAGCTGCGCGCGCTGATGGAGGGCCAGCGCCGCCTGCTGCACGACGTGTCGCACGAGCTGCGCTCGCCGCTGGCGCGCCTGCAGGCCGCGATCGGCCTGGCGCACCAGCAGCCCGACAAGCTGCAGGCGTCGCTGGAGCGCATCGAGCGCGAAAGCGTGCGCATGGACCGCCTGGTCGGCGAGCTGCTGACGCTGTCGCGCCTGGAAGCGGCGACCGTACAGGCCGGCGATGAGTTGATCGACGTGGTCGAGATGGTCGACCAGATCGCCGACGACGCCCGCTTCGAGGCCGGCGCCCGGATCGAGGTCGAGGCCGCGCTGCCGATGACGGTGCGCGGCGCGCCCGACCTGCTGTGGAGCGCGGTCGAGAACATCGTGCGCAACGCGGTCAAGCATGGCGGCGCCGGGGGCAAGGTGGAACTGATGCTGCATCCGGACCACGACCAGGTCCACGTCGACGTGCTCGACCGCGGTCCCGGCATCGCCGAGGAACACCTGGGCGAGATCTTCGAACCCTTCTTCCGCTCGAACCCGACCCGCAACAATGTCGACGGCCACGGGCTGGGCCTGGCGATCGCCAAGCGCGTGATCGAGAACCACGGCGGGCGCATCGCCGCCGCCAACCGGCCGGGCGGCGGACTGCGCGTGACGATTTCGCTGCCGCGCGCAGTCGCCGCCACCCGTGCGGCCGGCATCAACCACTCGACTTAGCCGGTCGACTCAGCCGGTCGACTTAGCCGCGGCGCTTGGCCGTGCGGCGCAGACCCAGCAAGCCCAGCAAACCGGCGCCGATCAGGGCCAGGCTGCCCGGCTCCGGCACGTCCGCGCTCAGTACGGCGGCGGTGTGCACCAGCGACACGCGCTCCATCATGCCGGTCGAGGTGCAGGTGTAGCGGGTGTAGGCGCCGCAGCTGAACTTGGTCCCCATCGGGTCCTGGTCGGAACCCATGCGGCTGAACGAGAACAGGCCGGCGCTGCTGCTGGCCATGGCGAAGTCGCTGTTCTGGTCATTGGCCGAGATCGAACCGGTCAGGTAGCCGGCCGCATCGAAGCTCAGGTTCAGGTCCAGCTGGCCCAGGCCATAGCGGAACAGTTCGGCGCCCGGGGTGTAACTCATCGGCGTGATGCCGTCGATGCTGAAGCCGAACGACTTCAAGCCGTTTCCATCCGAGATCGTGTTCGTCGGCGCCAGATGGTAGCTGAACGTGCCCTTCGCCACGGCGTCGTCCGAAAACACCAGCGTCATCGCGGCGTTCGCCGGTTTGCCGTCCGTGACGTCGGTCCAGCGGTACATCACATCAGCGTGGCTGCTAGCGTGAATCGACATGGCGGCGATCGCCGCAACCAAGAATTGTTTCATGAGTTTACCCAGTCAGTTAAGCAACACGAGTAAGGTACGCAACAATTGTGCCTACAAAACATTCTGTATTGTTATCAATCACTTGCATTTACGTGACGTCTGGAATCTTTTCCGATTGTAAAATTTCCCGACATCATTGTCACATAGTAAGACACATTGTTTTCCAGCCAGCTTTGACCATGTGTCAATGGCTGTACCAGTAGCGTGCGTGCGCCATGCGGTAGCCGCTGCTCTGCACCTCTGCGCCGAAGTCGAGCGTCAGCGCACCGAGCTCGTCGGTACGCAAGCGGGCGACGCCGAGTTCGCCGTAGCGCGCATAGACTTGCGCCTTCGGATGGCGATAGCGGTTGCGCCAGCCGACCTGGAACACGCCGACCTCGGGCGCCACCGCCTGCAGGAAGTCGGGACTCGAAGATGTGCCGCTGCCGTGGTGCGGCGCGAGCAGGACGTCGGCGCGCAGCGCACCGGCTGCAGCGGCGACCAGGGCTGCTTCCTGCGCCGCTTCGATGTCGCCGGCCAGCAACAGCGGGTGGCGGCCATCGTCGATGCGCAATACGCAGCTGCGCGCGTTGGTCTTCAGGCCGGCGTCGAGGTAGCTCGCCGCCGGCGGATGCAGCATCGTGAAGCGCACCCCGTCCCACGTCCACTGCTGTCCCGCCATGCAGCGCAGCGGCCGGCGCGCCGCCTGCAGTGCCGGGTGGCCGTCGCCGAGAGACGAGGCAAGCCAGCCGACGTCGAGCTCCGCCAGCAGTGCCGGCGCGCCGCCGCTATGGTCGGCATCCGCATGGCTGATCACCATGCCGTCCAGGGACACGATGCCGCGCTTGCGCAGGTAAGGCAGGATCACCCGGCTGCCGGCGTCGCTGCCGGGCGCATAGCCGGGCCCCGTGTCGTACAAAAGGCGATGGCCGGCGGTCTCGACCAGCAGCGCCATGCCCTGGCCCACGTCGAAGGCGGTGACGCGGACGTCGCCGCGTTCTGGAGTGTCGGGCGCGGCCAGCAGCAGCGGCAGCCAGGCCAGAACGCCGGTCCAGCGCAGCGGCCAGCCGCGCGGCGCCAGCAGCCAGAGCGTCCCGGCCAGGGCGAACCCGAACACCCACCAGCTCGGGGCCGGCGCGCGCCACACCGCCGCCGGCCAGTTCGACAGCGCTGCGAGCAGCGCGGCCAGGGCCGCCACCGCCGCGTGCGCGAGATGCAGCAGCCAGCCGCACAGCGGGTCGGGCAGCAGGCTGCCGGCCAGCGCCAGCGGCGTGACCACGAAACTGACCAGCGGGATCGCGATCGCGTTGGCGAGCGGACTGACCAGCGAGACCTGGGCGAACAGCAGCATCGACAAGGGCACCATCCCGGCCGTCACCGCCCATTGCGTGCGCCCCACCCCGATCAGGCTGGCGCCCAGAGCGCGCGCGGCCGGCCCGATGCGGCCGTGGCCGGCGTACAGCAGGATCGCCACCGCGCCGAACGAGAGCCAGAAACCCGGCCACAGCACGGCCCAGGGATCGAGCAGGACCACGATGCCGAGGGCGCAGCACAGCACGTGCGAGACAGCGGCGCTGCGCCCGGTCCACAGCGCCAGTGCGACCACGGCCAGCATGTACAAGGTGCGCTGGGCCGGCACGCCGAAGCCGGCCAGCAGCACGTAGGCCAGCGCCGTTCCCGCCCCCGCCAGCGCCGCGACCTTCTGCGCCGGCAAACGCAGCGGCAATTGCAATCCGGTGAAGAAGGACCGCCGCCACAGCGCCGACACGCCCAGCGCGGCCAGTCCCGCGATCATGGTGATGTGCAGGCCCGAGATCGAAATCAGGTGGCCGATGCCGGTCCGGTTGAACATCTGCCAGTCGGACTGCCCGATGCCGCGCTGGTCGCCGATCACCAGCGCGACGATCACCGGCGCATAGGTCTTGCCGGCCAGCGCGTGCAGGATGCGCGCGCGCAGGAGCGCGCGGACACGCTCGACGATCGCGCCGGCCGAGGGCACGAAAGCATCGAGCCGCCGGTTGTCCGCGTCCTCCCTGCCCGGCCCGGCGCGCACGTAGCCGGTGGCGCGCAGGCCTTGCTCGAGCAGCCAGGCTTCGTAATCGAAGCCGCCCGGGTTGGCGTTGCCGTGCGGGCGCTGCAGGCGCAGCGTCAGCTGCCAGCGCTCGCCGGGCCGCAGCGCGGGGACCGGACGGGAGTCGGCGCTGCGGCGGCCGCCGCCTCGGCTGGCGTCCGCCGCGTACCAGGCCAGCGCGAGGTGCGGAGGCAGCTCGAGACCCGGCTCGAGGGCCCGCTCGACGCGGAAGTTGAAGCGCACGCCCTGCTCGAACACGTAAGGCAGGCTCTCGACGACGCCGACCACCGCCAGGTCGCGGCCCTCGTCCTGCGGCGCCAGGTGTGGCGTCAATGCCGCCTGGGCCAGCAAGGCAGCCCAGGCGTAGCCGGACAGGACGCCGGCCAGCAGCGTCGCGCCCGCGCGCACGCCCACGTGCGTGGGCATGCCTGCGCGCCCGTGCCCGTACGCGCGCACGAGAAGCAGCACCAGCAGCGCGGCCAGCGCGCAGGCCGCCTGCAGGCGCGTGGATGGCAGCGTCGCGCAATTTTGCAGCCAGAAGGCGCCGGCGACGAAGCCGAGGATGGCGCTGCGCATCAGTCAGGGTGGAAGTAGCCCGGACTCATGCGCCGGACAGCGGCATGCCGCTCAGTGGCAAGCCGCTCAATGGCGCCTCGGATCCGACCCGCATGTCCGTCAGGCGCACCAGTTGCCACGCGCTACGGCGCTGGATGAATTCGGGACCGCCCGGGCGCGCGAACACGCCAGTCGGCACCTGGAAGGTTGCGGGCGGCAACACACTGCCGCGTGCGAACCAGCGGGCGCCGTCCAGTGCGTGCAGCTCTTCGCAACGCCACCAGCCGCTGGCCGGACAGACTTCGCCGGTCCGGGCATAGGCGCCGAGCGCGACCGCCGGCGCCAGGTCCGCGGTCAGATCGAGGCTGGCCGCCGGCGCGCCGGGCTGGGCCAGCGCGACCGCCGGCGCATTGCGCGGCCGATGGCGCTTGTCGACGAGCGTCCAGGCCGTCAGCTTGTCGCTCTCCATGCTCGGCTGGATGCGCTTGACCTTTTGCCACAAGCTCTGCCGCGGCAACAGCAGGGCCTGATGCATGCGGTCGCCCTTGCGCAGGAACTGCACTGAGCCGCCGTGCACGTCGAGCCCATGCCCACCGGCGTCGCATTGCCACCAGCCGGTTTGCGGACAGGTCTGACCGGCGTGGACGACGGCGCCTGGCTTCGGTCCGGGCGGCTCGGGTGGCGGGCCGGACGGAGACGGCGGTTCGCTCCGGCGCAGGCGGATGCTGGATGAAATGCTGTCCCACAAAGCCAGCAGCGCGTCTTCATGCAGGCTGGTGTCGGTCGGCTTGCCGCCGGGACGTTCGCTGACGCCGGTCTGCATTTCGAGCGATAGATAGGGCCGCAGAACGTCGTCGCCGGCGCCGCTGGTCTCCCAGTTGAACGCGTAACCGGTCGTGAAGTTGTACTCGCGTACGCGTTCGACCAGCTCCTCGCCATCGAGGCCGTTGATCTTGCGCCTGTCCGAGCGCAGCCTGGAAACCCGCAACAGGTCATCGGCACTGCTCGCGGCATCGGTATGCGCCACGCGCGCCAGCAAGCCAGGCTCGGCATTGCCGCCCGCGATACTGAAAAGAACCATGGCCAGATCGGGATGGGCGGGCACGCCGAGATGCATGACCATGTGTTCGTTCTTGTGTTCAGGCAAGGGGTCCAGGAAAACGCCACGGCGTATGCAAAACCCGGGCGCCTGCGGAATCTCGTCCTCGCCGCGGACACGCAGGCGGGTCAACAGGGCCTCGGCCGCCTTGATGTCATTGTCGTAGGCATACTTCATGTGCAGCGAAAAACTCAAGCCTCCGGTATGCCCGTGCGACTCGACCGAAACGAATTCGGATTCGACGCGCTGCTCCCCTTCGAATCCATGGGTGCGCGTGCGACCGTACACGAAAAACCGCCCCGCCATCCCGGGGACGCGCAGGTCGCGCGCCTCGATGATGCCGCCCGGGCCATCGCGCCCCACGGCGGCGGCGCTGCTGACGATCTCGGCTTCACGCGCCGCGATCCGTGCGCGAAACGACGCCTCGTCCTCTTCAGTGGTCGCGATGTCGAAGCCGTCGAGCATGCCGCCCGACAGACTGACTGCAGCCTGCGCCGGCACATCGACCAGGTAGCGCCCGACGCAAACCGTTTTTGTCTTTTCCGTCATCTGTGCCACCTCGGATCTGTCCCGCATGCTGCGGACCTGCCCCGCTGCCCAACTGCCGGCACATGCCAGGACTGCCAGCAGGACGATTAGCTCGCGCCATCCGCGTACTCTTGCTCGCGTCATGGCCGATGCTTTGCTTTTCTGGCGAGAAGCTGCTGAACCAGCGCCACCAAACCGGCATGCCGCGGCGCATCGGTCCTGCGTTCGAAGACGGCGCAAATGATGCCATCGATGTCGGGGTACCTGGGCATGCGAGGAATGTGCAGGTTCCGGGGCATGGCCGTGCCGGCTGACCGCTTGGAAATGGCCTGCGTTTTGTCTGCCGGCGGCGCCAACCCCCGTGCGGCTATCCTATCCCGAAACGCGACGGCACCTTCTTCGACCGTGTCAATCCTGGGCTTGTCTGCCGATTCCAATGTGTGGCCATCAGGCGCCGGCGCCGTGTTCTTCAAGGCGAGCGCGGCCCACGGAACGGCGACTGCAGGCCGTCCCGGTTCGAGCGTCTGGGTCATTGGAGCTCCTGGACGATCTTGACGATCAGGTGCTGGGTCAACATGAGCACGGCATCGTTCTTGTACGCGCCCTGGTGATCGAAACCGCGCATCTCGAACAGTTGCCGTATTTTCCCGCGCGGCGCGGCGCCGGACTGTTGAGGCACAGTGCCGTCGCCGGCGCTGTCCTGATGCGCCGGCTGGAAGCTGAGCGCGGTCTTGTCTTCGACCCGGATCCGGCGTCCCCCCTGGGCGCCGTAGCCGACGGTCGCCGCGGCGCGCAGGTTGGCTTCGGTGAACACGGCGCCCGAGCCCGGGTCGCGGGCCACCCAGCGGACAGCGCCAAACGATTGATGACCCGGGTCCGCGCCGTAGAATGCATAGGTATTCGGATGGTAATACTCACCCAGGGTGTCGCGGTGAAAGCGCTCCGCACTGTCGATGACCACCCACACATCATGCGCGATCTTGCGCTCGTCGCCGCGGTTCTTTCCAGCAGGATCGACCAGGCGCGGGTCGAAGACCCGATACCATGACCGCATATCTCTGTAGAGATCGTACGGGTTGCCAATTGGCAATCTCACGACGTCACGCGCCGTGTCCTTGTTGTTGACCCGGCTGACCACGCACACGTTCAGCCAGGGCTGCGCGTAGAGGTGATTCGGCAGCAGCTGCAAAGCCCCAGCCGAGTGCGACATGACCGGCATGGTGCGCTCGGGCGTGTCTCCCAGGATGTCGGCAATGATGCCGGTGACGGGCTTATCGAGCGGACCATCGCTGGGGTTGCTGCGTTCCGTGCCGCTGGCGATGCGGCGATAGCAGACCGGCGCGCCATGCGCCGGCATCGCGCCGTGGATGACGCCCAGGATCTGGTCGGGAATCTGCTTCGCGCAGGCGCGTGCGACCAGGCCGCCCATCGAATGCGTCACGAGAATCACTTTATGGCAGACGCGATTGCCCTGATTCCAGAATGTGATGATCTTTTCGATGCGCGCCCGCAAGCGTCTTGCCGCGTCATCGCAGGACGCGAGCCAGTTGTAGCCGAACGCATACACCGGATAGTAATAACCCGCATGCTTCTCCAACTCCGCCTCGGTGATTTTGTCGATCGAGCGCATGCCCCAGCGCGCCGGTTCGCATTCCATCACGTCCTTCCAATAGCGGCGCAGCACACGCTGGTCGTCGAGCGGATCGATGTCGAAGGTGTGATTCAGGCTAATGGACAAGCTGCACAGGAGATCGCCGTAGGATTCCCAGTGGACCTCGCCCCAACGGCGATCGCGCGCCTCGTCTTCGCCCATGCCGAAATCACGGGCTTCCTTCGGCAAATAAATTTCCCCGCGATTGTCGACTTCGAGCGTCTGGGGGTCGAGCAGCTTCTGGCGCGTCTTGCCGCTCCGGTTGCTCCACAGGCGGCCGGCGCGGATGCCCTGCACCTTTCCGTTCGGCGGCCGCCACGCCGGTTCGTTGGGACCGAGCGCCTCGTTCGCGTGCATCGACGGACTCGTCGCGGCCCGCAGATTGCTGCCCATGATGCCGGGCACCACGATCACTGGCACCACCTTCGACGGCGGCAACGTGAACAGAGCGCGCGTCTTGAGCGCCGTAGGCGTCAGGACAGTATGGCCGGTCCAGCTGCCGTCCGGCATGGGAATGAGATTGGGCAAGGGGCGGGTCGGGTCGGCCATGCGTGTTCCGTTATTGTGATCGGTCGTGATCGATGCGGCCCCGCTCAGCGGGCAGGTTCGTCGGGCAGGTAGGTGACTTCGACGTCGCCGATGATCTCGCCGATCAGCAGCGACGTCCGGCCTTGCTCGTCGGTGCGGCCGGTGACGATCTTGCCGTTGGCGAGCTTGACCTTGTAGCGCTGGTTGCGCACCGGCGCGAAGGTCTGCTTGTGGCGCAGCACCGCATATTCGTCGGTATGCAAATGCGAGGTCGGCAGATTCAAGCCCTCCGGCGTCGCGCCGCCCGGTGCGATGTGGATGTGCTCGGACGCCTTCTGCACCTGGCGCCCGCTGCTCTGGTGCGTGATCATGCCGTCGGCCCAGTCGCTCGCGGCGCCCGGCGCGATGATCTTGACGGCCGGCGCTTCGAGTTCGATGCGCTCGGCAGCGACCAGGCTGATGCGACCGGCCGACTTGATCTGGATATTGCCCAGGTGGGTCTGCACGATGATGTCGCCGCGCCCCGCCACCAGCTTCAGGCCCAGTTGATGCGCGAACATGCTGACCGCGCGTGCGGCGCGCAGGAACAGGTTGCGGCCGGTCGAGACCTCGGCGTCGCCCGCGCTGACCACGTCGATCTTGGTGGCCGCGCCCAGCGCCAGATTGTCGTCGCTGGCCAGGATCATGCCGGCCGGTGCGCTGGCGGCGACGATCGGCGCGCCGCCCTCGCCGCCCGGCCTGGCCTGGCCGACGTTGCTGCCGTCGTGCCAGTGCCTGAGCTTGTCGGCCAGGGCCGCCAGGCGCTGCTTGGCGGGTTCGTCCTCGGTGTGCACGGCGGCCAGGCGGCCGACCTCGTCGAGCACGCCCTGCATGACCTGGGCCAGGCCGAGCAAGCCGCCGCGCTCGAGCTGGGCGACGTCGGCGCCGCGGCCCGGTTCGGCGCTGATCAACACGCCCTGGGCGCCGCGCAGCGCAACCGATAGTTCGCTGCGCAGTTCGGCGCCCTCGCCGCGCGGCGTGGCGCTGCCGTTCTCGCGCGGGCGCGCCAGCCAGCCCAGGTTCAGCTCGGACGCGCCATGGTCGCTTGCGACCTGGGCGCTGATCTGGCCCGTGGTGTCGTCGAAGCGCAGCTGGTTGCTGCGCATGCCTTTGACTTCGCGAGAGCGGGTGCCGGACAGGTAGCGGTTGCCCGGCAAATCGCCGACGCCGCTGAAGGCCGGCGGCTTGCCGCGCCCGTTGTACAGCTGGGCCAGCACGATGGGCCGGTCCGGATCGCCGCCGAGGAAGGCGACCAGTACCTCGCTGCCGACGCGCGGCAGGCCGAGAAAGCCCGACTGCTGCTGGCTGCCGTTGCCGTTGCCGGCCCAGTTGGAGGCGACCCGCACCCAGGCCGAGTCGGCCGGCGAATCGGAGGCCCCGGCGCCATGCGCATGGCGATGGTCGGCCGCGCGCATGCCGGGAAAGCGGATCTTGACGCGTCCGAGCGCGTCGCAATGCACGTCCTCGCCGCTCGGGCCGACCACCAGCGCGCTTTGCAGCTCGGGATGCGGCAGGTCGATGCGCGGATCGTAGGCCGGCACGATCGGGATGCCGCGCCGGACCGCGGTAAAGCTCACTCGCACGCGCGCATGCGCATCGCCCGCGTGCGGGCGCTCGAGCGGCGCCTGCATCCCGGGCGGCGCGCCGGCCGGCATCAGGCGGCTGGCCTGCCGGTCGAGCTCGCGCGGCAGGTTGTTGTCGGCCACGACGTGCAGCTCGGTGATGACGAAGTCGCGCTCGGGTGCCGGATGGGTGTCGATTTCGGGATGGGCCTCGAGCGTGAAGTACTCGCCGGCGCAGAAGTCGCGCACGCTGGCTTCGCCATGGAAGCACTTCGATTCGAACACGTGGCGGCTCATGCGCACCTGGCCCAGGCGCCAGTGGTCTTCGACGTCGTTGCCGGCGTGCGGCAGCTCGACCAGGTAATCGTCGAGGGTGGCGGCGAGCGGGTTGCCGCTCGGGCCCTGGTCGACCGTGCCGCGGCTGCTGACGGTCATGAACTGCGGTCCGGCCGGGTTCTTGTAGTCCCAGCTGTGGCGCGTGGCGACGCCCGGCTGCAGGCGGCGCGCGGCGCTCCACGACTGGATCGTGTCGCGCCCGTCGGCGACGGGGTCGAGGTGGTAGCGCACGCTGCCGGCGGCGTTGCGCGGCAGCTTGTTGGGGTCGTCGAACAGCACCAGCGTGTGCGCCGGCGTGCGGTCGTGCAGCGGATCGACCGCGCTGGCGCTGCTGCGTCCGGACCGGAACACCCACGCGATCCCGCGCCGCTTGAGCAGGCGCCGGATGAAGGCGGCATCCGATTCATTGTACTGCATGGTCTGTTCGCGCGCGGGAAACCGGCGCATGTCGAACGCCAGGTCGAGTTCGAGCTCGAAGGCGCTGGCCAGCACCGTGTTCGCATGGCGCCATTCGTCGCACAGCGTCTGCACGATCTCGAGTTCGTTCAGGTAGCGGAAGATGCGGCTGTTGGTGCGCTTTTCCATGATCGCGAACACGTCGCGCAGCACCAGTTCGTAGGCGGCTAGGCCACCGTCGGCGTCGCCGGCGCGCGCCTCGGCGACGATGCCGCATACGCTGCGCAGCTGGCCGCGGTCCGTCACGAACTGCAGTTCCGCCGGCAGCGCGATCAATGCCTTGAGCGCGAGCGCGGGCGAGCCGGCCAGGCAGGCGATGCGGTACTCGACGCCACCGCACACGCTCTCGCTGCCGACCACGCGCTGCGGCAGCAGCGCATCGATCAGCGCCTGGGCGCGCGCTTCGCCGGCCTGGGCCAGGCGCAGGCGCAATGGCCGGTGGGCCGTGCTGAGGGACTTCTCGTGCTGCAGGACCCTGAGGAACTCGCTCGCGCTCTCCACATTCCCTCCCTTGTCGTTACCGCAGTGCGGCAGGAGGAAACATTTTTTCACGCTTCATCCAGCGTGGGATTAACGTGGGTCATGGCGTTTCCGAACGAGCGCGGATGGATCGGCAGGTCGCACGCAGCGCGCCTGCGAGGTGCGCAAGGTGGACCGGCGCAGCGTGGGGGAACCGTGCGCGTGCCGGATGGTCGTCCAGCGTTCGCATGCCTACGCGTGAAGAGAAGCACGTACGCGACGCATGCGTCGCAGATATGCATCATGCGTGCATCATCCGCGCATCATGCGCGCGCGTGCCGGAGAAAGATCAGGCGCCGACCAGGGCGCCCAGGCGCGGGATGGCGGCGACCGCATTGCGCTGCGAAGCCGCGCGCACCGTAGCGAGCTCGAGCCCGCGCAACTCCGCCAGTGCCTGGCCGATGGCGGGCAGCTGCTCGGGACTGTTGCGGCCCGGGTGCACCCAGCTCGGGGCGATGTCGGGGGCGTCGGTCTCGAGCACGATGGAATCCAGGGGCAGCTGGGTCGCCAGGCGCCGGATCTGCAGCGCACGGGTAAAGGTCATGGCGCCGCCGAAGCCGAGATGGAAACCCAGGTCGATGAAGGCCTGCGCCTGCTGGAAGCTGCCGTTGAACGCGTGCGCGATGCCCCCGTTCGGGCGCACCTGGCGGATATGCTTGAGCACCTGGTCCTGCGAACGGCGCACGTGGGTCAGCACCGGCAGTTCAAAATCGCGCGCGATGCGCAGCTGCTCGCGCAGGAAGCGTTCCTGTTTGTCCACCATGGCCGGCTCGCGCAGCATCGGAATGAAGAAGTCCAGGCCGATCTCGCCGATGCCGACGAAGCGCGGATCCGCCATCGCCGCTTCGACCGTCCGGCGCAACAGGAGCAGGTCTTCGTCCTGCGCCTGGGGCACGAAGATCGGGTGGATCCCGAGCGCATAACTGACGTTGGGGGTGCCGGCGGCCAACTGCTTGACGAGCTCGAAGTTGCCGCGCTCGACCGCCGGGATCACGATCATGCCGACGCCCAGGCCGGCGGCGCTGCGCGCGATGGCGAGCGAATCCGCGCCGAATTCATGGGCGTCGAGGTGGCAGTGGGTATCGATCCACATCGCGTAGGCCGCTCGCTTACGCTTGACCCGTCATATCCTGCAACCCGTGTTCGGTCAGGCGCAGCACGCGGTCGCAGCGGCGCGCCAGTTCCGGATCGTGGGTGACGATCACGAAGGCGGTGCCGAGCGTACGCGACAGTTCCAGCATCAGGTCGAAGATGCCTTGCGCGGTGCTGTGGTCGAGGTTGCCGGTCGGCTCGTCGGCCAGCACGCAGGCGGGACCCGTGACCAGCGCGCGCGCCAGGGCCACGCGCTGGCGTTCGCCGCCGGACAGTTCGCCCGGGCGGTGGATCGCGCGCTTGGCCAGGCCGACGCGCGCCAGCATCGCCTGCGCCTGCTCGACCGCCTGGGCGCGCGGCAGGCGCCGGATCAGGAGCGGCATGGCGACGTTGTCGATCGCCGAGAATTCCGGCAGCAGATGGTGGAACTGGTAGACGAAGCCGAGCGCCGCATTGCGCAGTTCGCCGCGGCGCGATTCGGACAGGGTGGCGAAGTCCTCGCCCTTGAGCTGCACCACGCCGCTGCTCGGGGTGTCGAGGCCGCCAAGGATGTGCAGCAGCGTGGACTTGCCCGAACCCGAGGCGCCGATGATGGCGACACGCTCGCCGCGCCCGATCGAAAAGTCGATGTGCTCGAGCACCTGCACCGCATACTCGCCCTGGCGGAAAGTCTTGGCCACGCCGCGGCAGGCCAGCACCGGCGCGCCGGCGGCGGCGTTGTCAATAGATGAGTCGGAGGTGGTCTGGATCATGTCATTCATAGCGCAAGGCCTCGGCAGGTTTCACGCGCGCGGCCGCGCGGCTGGGGTAGATCGTCGCCACGAAGGCCATCAGGATCGAGACGACGCCGATCTTGGCCACGTCCGGCCAGCGCAGGTCGGACGGGATCTCGCTGATCGCGTAGATGTCCTTGGACATGAACTGCACGTGCAGCAGGCGTTCGAGGAAAGGGACGATGACGTCGATGTTGAGCGCCACGATCACGCCCAGCAGCACGCCGGCGATCGTTCCCATGATGCCGACCAGGGCGCCCTGGATCATGAAGACCTTCATGATCGAGCCGGGCGACGCGCCCAGCGTGCGCAGGATGGCGATGTCGGCCTGCTTGTCGGTCACGGTCATGACCAGCGTCGAAACCAGGTTGAAGGCGGCCACCGCGACGATCAGGGTCAGGATGATGAACATCATGCGCTTTTCGGTCTGCACCGCGGCGAACCAGTTGGCGTTGAGCTTGGACCAGTCGCGCATGTTCAGGTCGCCCGGCATGCTGCGCTTGAGTTCCTGCGCCACCTGCGGCGCCGCGTTCATGTCGGCGATGCGCAGGCGCAGGCCCGAGGGCGCGTCCTGGCGCATCATGCGCTGCGCGTCCTCGATGTCGATGAAGGCGAAGGCCGAGTCGAATTCGTAATGGCCGGCTTCAAAAATGCCCGACACCGTGAACACGCGCGAACGCGGCACCATGCCGGCCGGCGTCATCTGGCCCTGGGCCAGCAGCATGTTGACCTTGTCGCCGATACCCACGCCGAGCAGGCGCGCCAGCTGGTAGCCGATCACGATGTTGAAGCGGCCCGGCTGCAGGCTCTCGATGCTGCCCTGGCGCACCTGTTTGGCCACGCTTGATACCTTGTGTTCCTCGGACGGCAGGATGCCGCGAATCACGGCCGGCTTCATGGTGTCGTCGCGTACCAGCAGGCCCTGGGTCTCGACGAACGGCGCGGCGCCGCGCACCGCCGGGTTCCTGAACGCCGCCTGGGCTTCCTGGCGCCAGTCGGGCATGCTGCCGCGCGCATCGAACACTTCGATGTGCGCCAGCACCGACAGCATGCGGTCGGTGACTTCCTTCTGGAAGCCGTTCATCACCGACAGCACGACGATCAGCGCCGCCACGCCGAGCGCGATCCCGGACACCGAGATCAGCGAAATGAAGGAAATGAAGCTGTTGCGGCTGCTGCGCTTGCCGGCTCGCGTATAGCGCAGGCCGACCAGCCATTCGTACGGCAGGTTCTGGATGATGCTCATGGGCTCCGTGGTCAATGCTTAGGTCCCGCAGTTTGCCATACAAAACTCATCCGTGTGGCGATTGTCACAATTGGAATCCATTGGCTGCAGGTGCGCGCCGCCATCCGGGAACTTCCGGGGAACTTCAGCGCTCGCTGCCTATCGTACCAGCGGGCCGTCGCTTGGCCGGCCCACCTTGTCCAGGAGGACCCATGGCATTCGGCGCCCGGCCATGCCCGCATACGGCGCGCATTTCTGGCAGACATGGCCTACAATATGCGGATGGCCCACATTTCGCTCGTCCTGCCGTTCGCCCTTCCCGCCCCCGAATTCGCCTCCGACCTGATCCGCGCCCTCGACGCACCGGCGCTGGCGGCGCTGCTGTCGCGCCACGCCGGCGCGGCCCGGCATCCGCTGGAAGGAGCGGCGCGCGTGCTGCCGCACGAGCTGTGGATCGCACGCGCGCTCGGGCTCGCGCAAGGCCTGGCGCCAGCGTTCGGCGCGGCGGCGATGCGCGGCCTCGGCCTGGACCCGGGCACCGGCACCTGGTTCGTGGTCAACCCGGCCCACATCCAGATCGCGCACAGCCACCTGATGCTGGGCGACGTGCGCCAGCTCGACCTGCGCGATGACGAAGCGCGCGCCCTGTTCGACGCCGCGCGCGAGGCCGCCGACTACGCCGGCCACGCCCTGGCCTATGGCGACGCCGGCACCTGGTTCCTGGGCGCCGACGATTGGGACGAGCTGCATACCGCCAGCCCGGACGCCGCCGTGGGCATGAACCTGACCGACTGGATGCCGTCCGGCGCGCCGGCGCGCGCCTTGCGCAAGCTGCAAAACGAAGTGCAGATGGCCTGGCATACGCATCCGGTCAACGCCGCGCGCGAACGCCGCGGCCAGGCGGCGGTCAACGGCTTCTGGCCCTGGGCCGGCGCCAGCATCGCCACCGAACACACCCAGCGCCTGCTTGCCCAGGCCAGCGGCAAGCCGGCCGCGCGGCCGCGCGTCGCCGCGTTCGAGGCGCCGGGCTGGCTGACGGCGCTGGCCGAACCCGCGCTGCGCCTCGGTTCGCTGGAAGCCGTGGTCGCAGCAGCCGCCGGCGCACAAGAGGACCTGCTGATCGCCTGCGGCAACGTCGCCGCGCCGGCCATCGCCGCCGATTGGGCCGGCTGGCTGGCCGAGATGGAGCGCCTGGAAGCGGGACTGTTCGCGCCGCTGCACGAAGCAGTCGCGCGCGGGCGCATCAAGCGCCTGCGCCTGGTGCTGAGCCACCGCGACGGCCACCTCGACCTACTCACCACCACGATGGCCCAGCGTAAGTTCTGGCGCCGTCCGAGCCTGGAAGCTTTGACTTGAAGACCCGTATCGCCATCCGCCCCTGTCCCGTGCGCCATTCCGAAATGCTGCGCCAGGGCGGCATCCACCCCGTGCTCGCGCGCGTGTTCGCCGCGCGCGGCCTGACCGACCCGCGCGAGCTCGCCAGCGAGCTGCAGGCGCTGGTGCCACCGAACGCGCTGCGCCACGTCGACGCCGCCGCCGTCTACCTGGCCGACGCGATCGCGTCTAGCAAGAAGATGACCATCGTCGCCGACTACGATTGCGACGGCGCCACCGCCTGCGCAGTGGCGCTGCGTGGCCTGCGCGCGATGGGCGCCGCGGTCGACTTCATCGTGCCGAACCGTTTCGAGTACGGCTATGGCCTGACGCCCGAGATCGTCGAGCTGACCGCGCGCACGCACGCGCCCGACGTCATCATCACGGTCGACAACGGCATCGCCAGCATCGAAGGCGTCGAGGAAGCCAGGCGCCGCGGCATCGACGTGGTCGTCACCGACCACCACCTGCCGGGCGACGCCCTGCCGGACGCGCGCGTGATCGTCAACCCGAACCAGCCGGAATGCGGCTTCCCGAGCAAGCACCTGGCCGGCGTCGGCGTGGTGTTCTACGTGCTGCTGGCGCTGCGCGCCGAGCTGCGCCGGCGCGGCGTGTTCGACGCGCAGACCCAGCCCAAGCTGGACAACCTGCTCGACCTGGTCGCGCTGGGGACGGTCGCCGACGTCGTCAAGCTCGACACCAACAACCGCATCCTGGTTGCGCAAGGCATCAAGCGCATGCGCGCGGGGCGCATGCACGCGGGTGTGGCGGCGCTGTTCCGCGTGGCCGGGCGCGACGCCCGCAACGCCTCGCCGTTCGACCTCGGCTTCGCGCTCGGGCCGCGCCTGAACGCCGCCGGCCGCCTGGAAGACATGTCGCTCGGGATCGAGTGCTTGACGACCGACGACGAGGGGCGCGCCTGGGCCATCGCGCAGCAGCTCAACGAGATCAACCTCAAACGGCGCGAGATCGAGGCCGAGATGCAGGGCACCGCCCTGCTCCACCTGGACGACTTCCAGCCGGCCCACGCCAACACCATCGCCGTGTTCGACGACGGCTGGCACCAGGGCGTGATCGGCATCGTCGCCTCGCGCCTGAAGGAAAAATTCTACCGCCCGACCATCACCTTCGCGCCGGCCGGCGACGGCTGGATCAAGGGCTCGGGCCGCTCGATTCCCGGTTTCCACTTGCGCGACGCGCTCGACCTGGTCTCGAAAAGAGTGCCGGGCCTGATCGACAAGTTCGGCGGCCACGCGATGGCGGCCGGCCTGACCATCCGCGGCGAGCACTTCGACACCTTTGCCGAAGCCTTCGAGACGGTCGGACGCGCCTGGCTCGACGAAGCCCAGCTCGAACGCGTGGTCGAGACCGACGGCCCGCTCGAGGACGACTTCTACAGCACCCAGTTCATCGAGCTGGTCGACGGCCAGGTCTGGGGCCAGGGCTTCGCGCCGCCGGTGTTCGTCGACGAGTTCCGCGTGGTCAGCCAGCGCATCCTGAAGGACAAGCACCTCAAGCTGCTGCTCGAGCGTAACGGCCGGCGTTACGATGCGATCTGGTTCGGCCACACCGACGCCCTCGGCGACAAGGCGCGCGTGGCGTTCCGCCTGGACGCCAACGAGTACAACGGCGTGACCAAGGTGCAGCTGCTGGTCGAGCACGCCGAGCCGGCCTGAGGCATCGGTAGCGCCATGTCCATCGCCATCGATCCGCGCGAGGTCGAGTTCACCCAGATCCGCGCCCAGGGGCCGGGCGGGCAGAACGTCAACAAGGTGTCGAACGCCGTGCATGCGCGCTTCGACGTCAAGGCTTCGTCGCTGCCGGCCTGGATCAAGGAGCGGCTGCTGTCACTGCACGACAGCCGCATCACCGAGGACGGCGTGATCGTTCTCAAGGCGCAGCAGTCGCGCAGCCTGGAAGCGAACAAGGAAGATGCGCTGCGCCGACTGCAGGAACTGGTCGATGGGGCCAGCGTGGTGCAGGCGGTGCGCCGCGCAACGCGCCCGACGCGCGGCTCGCAGCGCCGCCGGCTCGAGTCCAAGGCGCGCAGCGGGCAGGTCAAGGCGCTGCGCGGCAAGGTCAGGGATTGAACGCCGCTGGCAATTACACTTAAACAAGACTTAAAGCGGGCGCAGGTTCGCGTTCCATACCGCACCGAGTGATAATCTCGTGGTCGTCCGCCTGATTCTTTCAATAAGGAACCTTATGCCTGTCTTGCGTTTCGCCCTTGCCGCTGCCAGCCTGATCGTCAGCACCGCGTTCGCGTCGCCGACCGACCCCAAGCTTGGCGCCGAGTACACCGTGCTCTCGAGTCCGCAGCCAAGCCGGACCGTCGGCAAGAAGGTCGAGGTCACCGAGTTCTTCATGTACCACTGCCCGCACTGCCATGCGCTGGAACCGATCCTCGAGCAGTGGGTGCAAAAGCAGGGCAACAACATCGTCTTCAAGCGCATCCACATGCCCTACCAGGGCGCCAACGATCCGGAATCGCATCTGTTCCTGACGCTGCAGGCGATGGGCAAGAACGAAGCGTACCAGGCCAGGATCATGGACAGCGTTGGCCAGATCGTCCAGCGCAAGCGCTCCGAGACGCTGAGCGAGCAGGAGGTGCTCGACCTGGGCACCCAGCTGCCGGGCATCGACAAGGCCAAGTTCATGGATACCTGGAACTCGTTCGGGGTCAAGACGGCGCTGAGCCGCGAGCCCGGCATCGTGTTCAACAACTACAAGATCAACACCGTGCCGACCCTCGTTGTCGACGGCAAATACGTGGTCTCGCCGGCCCAGGTGGCCGAGACGACCCACGCACAGGACGAGCGGCAGTTGTTCCAGCAGACCCTCCAGGTGGTGGACGCGCTGGTTGCGAAGGTGCAAAAGCCGAAATAAAGACTGTGATCCGAACCGGGCGCCGGCTGCCCTTTGCCGGCGGTCCAGCCGATGCCGCGACATCGGTCCGCCATCCTCAATGCATCGGGGCCTTTGGCCCGCAATCGCACATCCCTTCCGCGCGGTCGAACACCACCTTCCATTTCCCCGGCGCCTGCAGCCGCCAGATCGAATTGAAGCGCCCGACCTGGCGGCCGGCGGCATCGTAGACCGGCCCGCCGCTATAGGCCAGCGTGCCCGAATCGAGCACCTCGACCCGGTCCGGCGCCCAGGAAAACGGCGCTTGCGGCCCCTGGTAATAGCGGCGCCAGACCTCGACGATGGCGGCGCGGCCGCGCACCGGGGCCACGCCGGAAAAGAACACCGCTTCCTGGTCGACGAAGTCACTGAAGGCGTCGAGGTCGCGCGCGCGCATGGTGGCGGCAAACGCGCGCTCGGCGGCCATGACCTGGCGTGCGAGGTCGGCGTTCGACGGCCGCGCCGACGTGGCGACGGCCAGCATCAATATGCTCATCACCATCACCCCAATCGACAGCAGACGCATGGACGCACCTTTTCGCCGGAATATTGATTGCTTCTCAAATGATTCTCGCACGGCATGCAACTTTGTCAAGCACTTGCAATCGGTCCGATAATAGAGTATAAAACCTCCAGAACCGGAGAATTCCCATGAGCCTCGCCTACTCTTACCCGAAAAGCCGTTTCGAACCCGCCGTACTGGTCGACCTGAATGCCAAAGCCGAACGCGAACGCCTGTCGAAAGCGGCGCTGGTCGGTTTTTTTCGCCTGATGTCATCCTGGCAAGTCCGGGACGACGATGCGCGCGAGCTGCTCGGCGGCCTGTCCTCGTCCTCGTTCTACGAATGGAAGAAGCAGCCGGACCGGGTGCTGGAAGTCGACCGCATCACGCGCGTATCCTATCTGCTGGGCATCTACAAGGCGCTGCATATCCTGTACGGCGACCAACTGGCCGACGAATGGGTGCACCTGCCCAACACCAACCCGATCTTCAACGGCCGCACGCCGCTCGCCTACATGCTGGGCGGCGGCCTGCTGGCCATGCAGACCGTGCGGCGCCTGCTCGACGCGCGCCGCGGAGGTCTGTGAGTGAAACTCGTGCCACGGCTGACCGCCCTGCGCCTGGTGGATACCTGCCGTCTGATCCCGTCGCGCTTCGCCGATCTGGAAGACTCGGTGCTGGGCCCGCTGGCCGGCAGCGACGACGCGCTGCTGCGCGACCTGTTCGACCTCGATAACGCCACCAACGAACGCCTGCGCGGGGAATCCGGCCAGCTGCCCGGCATCGGCATGGACGAGCTGGTGTTCGGCGTGCCGAACTTCCGGATCATCAACGCCGCCTACACCTATGCGCGCCCGGAAGGCAGCCGCTTCAACGACGCCGAGCGCGGCGCCTGGTACTGCGCCTTCGAGCTTGAAACCGCGCTGGCCGAGATCGCTTTTCACAAGGCGGTCGAGTACCAGGAAATCAAGCGCTTCGACGACAGCGTCAGCTACCAGGCGCTGCTGGCCGACTTCGGCGCGCCCTTCCACGACCTGCGCGGCAGCGATGCCTGGCGCGCCTGCCTCGACCCGGGCAGCTACGTCGCCTCGCAAAAGCTGGCCGCCGAATTGCTGGAGCTGGGCTCGATGGGCATCATTTACCCGAGCGTACGCCGGCCGGAGGGCACCAACCTGGCCTGCTTTCGGCCGGCACTGGTGGGCAACGTGCGCAAGGGGCAGGCTTACCGCCTGACCTGGTCCGGCTCGCCCGTGCCCATCATCGACACTATTTAATAAGACATTCCCGAAACGCCATGAAAACCGATCCACTGAAAGACACCGAACTGCACGACAAGATCAACCAGGAGACCGCACGCGTGCGCTGGTCGGAACTGGAGCGCCATTTCGCGCATGGCGCGGTGGTCTGGGTCAGCGAGGAACTCGACCTGGTCGAGGCGGCCATGCGCATCGCCCACGACGACAAGGCGACGATCGCACGCTGGATGGCCGATGGCAAGATCGCCAAGGTATCCGATGTACAAGCCCAGAGCTGGCAGGCCGCCGACGTCCAGCTGTGGGCCTCGGTGGTCAGCCCCTTCGTGCTGGTCCAGCCCGAAAAGCGCAAACTGCACTGATCGCACCTTTGGACTCGCGTATTCACAACACTGATTGACAAGTTATGTAATACTGGAGCATTCTGCTCAGGAATTTCTCGACAGTAATATCATCCTGCGGAGATAATGGTCGGATAGCTTTGTCCGAATGCTTTATACTTGACAGGATGTGAGGTAGTTATGCAGAGCACCATGAAAGAAGACGACCCAATCCTGACCACGAGCGAAGTGGCGCGCCTGTTGGGCGTAGCAACCAGTACCGTCCAGATCTGGATGGAGAGTGGCGCCATTCAGTCGTGGAAAACCCCGGGCGGCCACCGTCGCACCCGGCTCAGCCTGATCCAGGGACTGATCCACGGCGACGACGACGCCCGCCACACCCCGAACCCCAGCAACGATCCGGAATACCAGCCGGCCGCCGATGCGCAGTACCCGGCCCCTGGTAACGAACGCGCGCGCCTGGCGGCCCTGGCCGCCAGCGGCCTGGTCGACACCGGCGCCGAAGCGCGCTTCGACCGCCTGGTGCGCCTGGCCTCGATGGTGACCGGCTCGCCGATCGCCCTGATTTCGCTGCTGACCTCGACCCGCCAGTGGTTCAAGGCGCGCGTCGGCATGGATGTCCAGGAAACCCCGCGCGACTGGGCCTTCTGCACCCACGCGATCATGCAGAACGAGTTGTTCGTGGTCGAAGATGCGATGGCCGACGAACGCTTCCGCCGGAACCCGCTGGTGCAGCAGGATCCGCACATCCGCTTTTATGCGGGCGTGCCGCTGCGCGACAAGTCGGGCCAGCCGCTGGGCACGCTGTGCGTGATCGACCGCGAGCCGCGCCGCCTGCGCGCAGCCGAGGTACAGAGCCTGCTCGACCTGGCCGAAATCGCCTCCAAAGAGATCCAGTCCGGCAACCGTCCCGGCTGATTCCTGCGCGTGCGCCTGCGGGCGCACGCGCCGCTCGTTTCGTCCACTTATTTCGACAGATCGACCGCATACAGGGCAAATCCCTTGCCCTGCCCATCCGACTCGGTCAGCTGGGACACATTGTCCAATCCCGCCGCGCGCGCCAGTTCGAGCTTGCCCGGCGGCGCATGGAATACCACCGGCCCTGCCGTCTTGAGCTGCGCGAAACGCCAGCTGCGCGCGCCACCGTTGCCCGTGCGCGTCAGTTGCCGGGTCGCCTTGACGTAGCCGATCAGCACCTCGCGGTTGGTGTCCGGCGCCGCCACCACGGTCTTGTCCGATCCCAGTCCCGGAAAGCCGCCGCCACCGCTGGCGCGGTAGTTGTTGGTCGCGACCAGGAACAGCTGCTCCGCGCCTACCGGCTTGCCTTGCCAGCTCATGTTGCGGATGCGGCCGCCGGCCGGCCGGGTGACGTCGATCTCATAGTGAAAATCGGGATCGGTGACCGTGTCGAAGTTATACGTCGCAAACGCGGCGTTGACCAGTTCCTGCGGCTCGCGCCTGGCCGGGTCGATCGTGTTGAAGCGCGCCGCCGCCTTTTCCAGCCAGGCCTTCAAACCAGCGCCATCGATCTTCACGGCGCTGACCGTGTTCGGGTACAGGTAGAGGTCGGCGGCGTTGTTCAGCGCCAGCGGGCCCGGCGCCACGTCGGTGTAGTCCTGCAGGCCCGCCCCGCCGGCCTTGAACGCAGCGGCCATCGACAGCACCGGCAGATCGGCGTACTGCGCCAGGTTGGCCTTCACATACTCTTTTACGTAGGCGGTCTGCGCCTGGTTGACGACTTGCGTCGCCGACGGGTCGCCGACGTCGGCGAAATAGCTGGCCATGCGAAAGTCGGTGCTGCCGACCGGCGTTTGCACGTAGCGGATCGTCGCCTCGTGCGCCGGCCGCACCAGCGCGTCGACGCCTTCGTCGGGTGCGACGAAGGATTTATCGAGCTGCTGGGTCGCGCGCGTCTCCACCACGGTGCGCTCGCGCTCGACCTGCCAGTGGCGGCCGTCGTAGCGCAGCCGCATCTGGATCACGCCGATGTTCTTGCCCCATAAATTGGCCATCACGGCCGGCACGCCGAACACGGTGCCTTTCACCTTGTCGACGTTCGGCAGGTCGAACTGCGGCGACCTGGCGGCGGGGTCGGGAAACAGCAGGTGCGCATGGCCGAGCAGCAGCGCGTCGATGCCCGGCACCTGCGCCAGATAGTAATTCCCGTTTTCCATCGTCGGCGCGTAGGGGCTGGCGTCCAGCCCGCCGTGCGAGATCGCGACGATCAGGTCGGCGCCCTTGGCACGCATCTCGGGCACATACCGTTTGGCCGTTTCGACCACCCCCTCGGTCGTGACCTTGCCGTCCAGCCAGCGCTTGTCCCACGCCGCGATGGTCGGCGTGGTAAAGCCGATGATGCCGACCTTGAGCGTCGCCGTGAGCGGCTTGCCGCCTGGGCCGACCGCCTGCACGCGCTTCTCGATGATTTTATATGGCGCGAAGATCGGCTGGTGCGTCGCGAGGCTGACCACGTTGGCCAGCACCACCGGGAAACCCGGGCCGGCGCAGCGCTCGGGCTGCACGCCCGGCGCCTCGATCCGGTTGCCGGTCACCCGGCCCAGGTAGGGCAAGCCGAAGTCGAAATCGTGGTTGCCGACGCTGGCCCCGTCGTAGCCGAGCTTGTGCATCGCCCGGTAGATCGCCGGCGACTGGCCGCACGCGAGCGTGCCGGGCGTGGCCTCGTAATCGCCGAGCGCGGTGCCCTGCAGCGTATCGCCGTTATCGAACAGCAGCGTGTTGGGAAACTCGCGGCGCGCCTGTTCGATCAGCGTGGCGGCGCGGTCCAGGCCCAGCGACGGGTCGGCGGCCAGCTTGAAGTAGTCGTAGCCGACCACGTTCGCATGCAGGTCGGTGGTTTCCAGGATGGCCAGGCTGGCGCTCGCGCCTGCGCGCACGCGCGCGGCGTTGGCCGGGGCGCCAGCCGCAGCACTTGCGGCGGACGCCGGGCCGGCCGCCAGCAGGACGGGCGCCAGCGCAAGGCAGAGTCGATGGGCGGGACGGAGGATCATGATGGACGGATAAGGGATGGGCGATCTGGCGGCCATCATAAGCGAGCCCGATACGGCGCGGCAAGGCGATCGCGCCGGCGGCGACATCGGGTATAATCGAGGGTTCGATTCAACTACTTAAAACAAGCCCAAGATCATGGAAGCTGAACGCATCAATGCCCTTTCCGCCCTGCTGAACGACCTGACCAGCCGTGAAGCCGAACTTCGGAGGTATCTTTGACTTCGATCGGAAGTCGGAGAAACTAGAACAGGTCAACCAGGAGCTGGAAGACCCGACGGTCTGGAACGACCAGAAGCGCGCGCAAGACCTCGGCAAGGAAAAGAAAGCCCTGGAAGGCGTCGTCCTGACGCTGGAAAAAGCCAAATCGGATCTGATCGATTCGCGCGACCTGTTCGACATGGCCCGCGAAGAAGGCGATGACGACACCATCGAATCGGTCGAAGGCGACGCCGAAGAGATCAAGAAGGTCATCGAGGCGATGGAATTCCGCCGGATGTTCAGCAACCCGATGGACCACGCCAACTGCTTCATCGACATCCAGGCCGGCGCCGGCGGCACCGAGGCCCAGGACTGGGCGTCGATGCTGATGCGCCAGTACCTGCGCTATTGCGAGCGCAAGGGCTTCAAGGCCGAGGTGATGGAACTGTCCGAGGGCGAGGTCGCCGGCATCAAGACCGCCACCATCAAGGTCGAGGGCGAGTACGCCTACGGCCACCTGCGCACCGAGACCGGCGTGCACCGCCTGGTGCGCAAGTCGCCGTTCGACTCGGCCAACGGGCGCCACACCTCGTTCACCTCGCTGTTCGTGTACCCGGAGGTCGACGAGTCGTTCGAGATCGAGATCAACCCGGCCGACGTGCGCATCGACACCTACCGCGCATCGGGCGCCGGTGGTCAGCACATCAACAAGACCGACTCCGCCGTGCGCCTCACGCACGCGCCATCGGGTATCGTGGTGCAGTGCCAGAACGACCGCTCGCAGCACCGCAACAAGGCCGAAGCCTTCGACATGCTGCGCGCCAAGCTGTTCGAACTCGAGATGCGCAAGCGCATGAGCGAACAGCAGAAGCTGGAAGACTCCAAGACCGACGTCGGCTGGGGCCACCAGATCCGTTCCTACGTGCTCGACCAGTCGCGCATCAAGGACCTGCGCACCGGCTTCGAAACCGGCAACACCAAGGGCGTGCTGGACGGCGACCTGGACGATTTCATTTCCGCCTCGCTCAAGCAAGGCGTGTAAGAACCCACGAGGAGTCACAGCTCGATGCACAGCACGACAAGCAACGCAGCGCGCGCATTCATTTTCGACATGGACGGCACCATCGTCGACAACATGGCCTACCACACCAAGTCCTGGCTCGAGTTCTTCGCGCGCCGCGGCAAGGAATACGATCCCGACGCGTTCTTCCGCGAGACCGCCGGCGCCCAGGGCCGCGAGATCCTGCGCGCGCGCCTCGGCCCGGACGTCCCCGATGAGCAGATCGCCCTGCTGGCCCTGGAAAAGGATGCGCTGTACCGCGAGATGTACGGTCCGCACCGCGCCGCCATCGCCGGCTTCGAGGCCTTCGTGACGCAGGCCGACGCGCGCGGCATCCAGCTGGCCGTGGCCACCTCGGCGCCGCCGGGCAACATCGTGTTCACGCTCGACGAACTCGACCTGCGCCGCCACTTCCACGCCGTGGTCGGCGCGGCCGACGTCAAGCACGGCAAGCCGCATCCGGACGTGTTCCTGAAAGCGGCCGAGAAGCTGGGCCTGGCCCCGGCCGAGTGCATCGTGTTCGAAGACGCGCCGATGGGCGTCGAAGCGGCGCGCCGCGCCGGCATGCGCGCGGTCGCGATCACGACCACGCTGCCGGCCGAGGCCTTCGAGGAATACGACAACGTCATCAAGGTCGTGACCGATTACGACAAGCTGTCGGTCGAGGACCTGCTGGCCGGCCTGTGATTCGAGGCCGCGATCCGGCTGTGACCCAAAACTAGAAACAGAACCTGATATGAGCACTCACAATCAAGAACAACTAAGCCAAGAACAAACCGGCCAGGAACAGACCACCAGCCTGCAGCTTGATGACAACAAGATCATCGCCGAGCGCCGCGCCAAGCTGGCCGCGATCCGCGAAAAGGGCGTGGCGTTTCCGAACGACTTCGTCCCGCAGCACAAAGCCGCCGACCTGACCGAAACCTACGGCGGCTGGACCCGCGAGCAGCTCGAAGCCGAGCCGCAGGCGGTGGTGCTGGCCGGGCGCATGATGCTCAAGCGCGAAGCCGGCAAGAAGGCCGCCTTCGCGACCCTGCAGGACGCCTCGGGCCCGCGCGCCGACGGCCGCATTCAGATCTACGTCACGCTCGACAACGTCGGCGAAGAGGCAATGGAAGCGTTCCGCCGCTACGACCTGGGCGACATCCTGGGCATCGAAGGCACGCTGTTCAAGACCAAGGTCGACGAGCTGACCGTGAAGGTCACGAACCTGCGCCTGATCACCAAGTCGCTGCGCCCGCTGCCGGACAAGTTCCACGGCCTGGCCGACCAGGAGACCAAGTACCGCCAGCGCTACGTCGACCTGATCATGAACGAAGAGACGCGCCGCACCTTCAAGGCGCGCACCGCCGCGATCGCGTCGATGCGCCGCTTCATGCAGGACAACCAGTTCATGGAAGTCGAGACCCCGATGCTGCACCCGATCCCGGGCGGCGCCGCGGCCAAGCCTTTCATCACCCACCACAATGCGCTCGACATGCAGATGTTCCTGCGCATCGCACCGGAGCTGTACCTGAAGCGCCTGGTGGTCGGCGGCTTCGACCGCGTGTTCGAGATCAACCGTAACTTCCGCAACGAGGGCGTCTCGATCCGCCACAATCCGGAATTCACGATGATGGAGTTCTACGCCGCCTACACCGACTACAAGTGGGTGATGGACTATACCGAGGCCGTGATCCGCCAGGCTGCGATCGACGCCCACGGCACCGCCGAGCTGACCTACGGCGGCCGCGCGCTCGACCTGGGCAAGCCCTTCCACCGCCTGACCATCGTCGAGGCGATCGACAAGTACGCGCCGGGCTACACCACCGAGCAGCTCAATGACGACGCCTTCCTGCGCGCCGAACTGCTGAAATTCGGCGTCAAGCCGATGGCCCACGTCGGCACCGGCGCGCTGCAACTGGCGCTGTTCGAAGAGACCGCCGAAGCCCAGCTGTGGGAGCCGACCTTCATCATCGACTACCCGGTCGAAGTCTCGCCGCTGGCGCGCGCGTCCGACACCCGCGAAGGCATCACCGAGCGCTTCGAATTGTTCATGGTAGGCCGCGAGATCGCCAACGGCTTCTCGGAGCTGAACGATGCGGAAGACCAGGCGGCGCGTTTCCTGGCCCAGGTCGACGCCAAGGACGCCGGCGACGAGGAAGCGATGTACTACGACGCCGACTACATCCGCGCGCTGGAGTACGGCATGCCCCCGGCCGGCGGCTGCGGCATCGGCATCGACCGCCTGATCATGATCCTGACCGATTCGCCGAACATCCGCGACGTGCTGCTGTTCCCGCACCTGCGCAAGGAAGACTGACCGGTCGCGCGCACGCGTGCATGATGCGCGCGTGAGACGTAAAAAAGCCGCGGACGATTTCTCGTTCCGCGGCTTTTTTCATGCCGTCATGCTCAGCGCACCACGCGATAGCAGGGAATGTACTCCTTGCCCGGCAGCTTCATGCGGCTCTGCTCGACGAAGGACTGCAGCAGGTGGTCCATCGGCGCCATGATCTCGTCCTCGCCGTGGATCTCGAACTTGCCGTACTTTTCGATCTCGCGGATGCCCTCTTCCTTGACGTTGCCGGCCACCACGCCGGAAAACGCGCGGCGCAGGTTGGCGGCCAGCAGGTGGGTTGCCTGGCCCTTGTGCAGCGACAGGCTGCGCATGTTCTCGTGGGTCGGCTTGAACGGCTTCTGGAATTCCGGATCGATCTTCAAGCCCCAGTTGAAGTAGTATGCGTCGCTGCGCGCCTTGCGGAATTCGCGCACCTGGCGGATCCCGGTCTGCATTTCCTTGGCCACGGCTTCCGGATCGTCGACGATGATCTTGTAGCGCTTCTGCGCCGCCTCGCCGAGCGTCAGGCCGATGAACTGGTCGATCTGCCTGAAGTAGTCGGCCGCGGTCGAGGGGCCGGTAAAGATCAGCGGGAAAGGCATGTCGGCATTCTCCGGGTGGAGCAGGATGCCCAGGATGTAGAGGATTTCCTCGGCGGTGCCGGCGCCGCCCGGGAACACGACGATGCCGTGGCCGGTGCGCACGAACGCTTCGAGGCGCTTCTCGATGTCCGGCATGATGACCAGGTCGTTGACGATCGGGTTCGGGCTTTCCGCGGCGATGATGCCCGGCTCCGAGATGCCGAGATAGCGCCCGCCCTGCAGGCGCTGCTTGGCGTGGCCGATGGTCGCACCCTTCATCGGGCCTTTCATCGCGCCCGGGCCGCAGCCGGTGCAGATGTCCAGTTCGCGCAGGCCGAGGTGGTAGCCGACGTGCTTGGAATAGTTGTACTCGACCCGGTTGATCGAGTGGCCGCCCCAGCACACCACCAGGTTCGGGTTGCGCTGCGGCTGGATCACGTTGGCGTTGCGCAGAATGTGGAAGACGGCGTCGGTGATGCCTTCCGGGCTGTGCAGGTCGAAGCGCGGGTTGTCGGTGACCTCGAAGTTCACGTACACGATGTCGCGCAGTACCGAGAACAGGTGCTCGTGGATACCCTTGATCATCTTGCCGTCGACGAAAGCGTGGGCCGGCGCGCCGCGGATATCGAGCTTGATCCCGCGCTCGCGCTGGATGATCCTGATCTCGAAATCCTTGTAGCGCTCCAGCAGCTCCTTGCCGTCGTCGATCGAACTGCCGGAGTTCAGGACCGCGAGCGCGCATTTGCGGAATATCTGGTAAAGACCACCCTGGCTGGTGTCGAGCAGCTTCGCCACCTCGGCCTTGGACAGTACTTCCAGGCGGCCTTCGGGCGAAATGAGCGTATCGACGACTTCGTAGTTCATATGCATTTCCTCTCTTCTTCTGGTCTGAATCTTTTTGGTGCGGGTGTGGCTAATGCACCAATATACGACAACTCACGAGAGTTTGCGTCCCGGTTCGGACAGGCGTTTGCACTCTTATGGAAGAGCTGGAAAAACTTGCCTTGCCGTGGGGGATTTCCACTACAATGCGACGCTATTGGCAGTCCGTCCATACGGTCTGACCACGACATCAACGAGACAAAACGATTTTCGGGAGGAACCGCATGAGCGGTGCAGCTACTACATCCGCCGAGCAGAAAGCGACGCCGGAATTCCGCCAGATCATGGGCCACCCAGCGCCGCTGTGGATGCTCTTCATGACGGAATTCTGGGAACGCTTTGCTTTCTACGGCATCCGCTGGGCCCTGGTGCTCTACATCGTCGCGCAGTTCTACGGCGGCAGCGGCGCCGGCCAGGCCGACGCCAACCTGACCTACGGTTCCTACCTCGCACTGGTGTACGCCGGCGCCGTGTTCGGCGGCTACATCGCCGACCGGGTCATCGGTTACCAGCGCTCGATCCTGGTCGGCGCTGCCTTCATGGTGCTCGGCCTGTTCGCGATCACGGTGCCGAACCCGGACATCTTCAAGCTCGGTCTGGCCACGATCATCGTCGGCAACGGCATGTTCAAGCCGAACATCTCGACCATGGTCGGCCAGCTGTACGGCATCCACGACACGCGTCGCGATTCCGGCTTCACCATCTTCTACATGGGCATCAACGGCGGCGGCTTCATCGCGCCGATCCTGACCGGCATCCTGGCCGAGCGCCTGTCGTCCCAGACCGGGGTGCCGGCCTACAAGACGGTGTTCTTCGCCGCCGGCATCGGCATGATCCTGTCGCTGATCTGGTTCCAGATCGGCCGCCGCGGCCTGAAGGGCATCGGCGCCGCCACCGGACCGCTGGCCAGCCCGGCGCGCATCATCGGCGTGATCGTCGGCGCGCTGGTCGTGATCCCGGGCGTGTACTTCCTGCTCCAGATGGGCGCGGAAAAGCTGCAGGGCATCCTGACCGTGCTGTTCCTGGCGCTGGCCGCGATGCTGGTGGTCGAAGGCGTGCGCAACGGTAAAGTGGCGCGCGACAAGGTCATCGCGATGATGATCATCTTCTTCTTCAACGTGATGTTCTGGTGCTTCTTCGAACAGGCCGGCAGCTCGTTCACCTTCCTGGCCGAGAACATCGTGCGCCGCGACTTCGGCGGCTGGATCTTCCCGACCGGCTGGTTCCAGTCGGTGAATACCCTCGCCATCATCGTGTGCGCGCCGCTGGTGGCCGCGGTGTGGGTCTGGATGGGCAGCGCCAATCCGTCGATCCCGCGCAAGTTCGGCCTCGGCCTGATCTTCAACGGCCTTGCCTTCGTGCTGCTGTGGTATGCGCTGAAGTTCCTGGTCGGCCCGGACAGCAAGATCCCGTTCTGGACCCTGTTCATGGTCTACGTGATCCAGTCGATCGGCGAACTGTGCCTGTCGCCGATCGGCCTGTCGATGGTCACCAAGCTGGCTCCGACCCGCCTGGTCGGCCTGGGCATGGGCGGCTGGTTCCTGTCGACCGGCATCGGCAACAACCTGTCGGGCATCTTCGCCAGCATCGTCTCCGGCGAAAAAGGCATGACCGTGGAATCGGCACTGTCCGGCTACACCTTCGGTTTCTGGGCGCTGATCGGCTCGGGCCTCCTGCTGTTCCTGATCGCGCCGCTGATCCAGAAGCTGATGCATGGCGTGAAGTGATCGATGCTGGGGGCATCGATCACCGATGCTGGGGGCATCGATCGCCCCCAATTCGTACGATGGACGGCGGCCTGCGGGTCGCCGTTTTCGTTTTCGCTCGTGCGCGCGCGCGAGTGCACGATGCGCCACACGTGCATATCCGATTGTTCGTGCCCTGCCGGGATGGCGCCGACCTGCTGCCGCTGTACCGCGCGCTGAACGACCCGGCCCGGCTCGCCGTGCGCGCCGACGGCAACGTGCGCTCGGCCATGCGCGGCACGTCGCCGCAGCACTATTCGCAGATGTGGGTCGCTGGCTGGGAAACGCGCAACCTGCGCATCGTCGCCAACATCCGCGAGACCTTCCGCGAGCGCCCGGGCGCGCGCGTGCTGTCGATCATCGGCGCGACGCACAAGCCATGCCTGGACGCCTGGCTCGGCCAGCTGCAGGGCGTCGACATCGTCGATGCCGAGGCCGTGCTGATGTGACGATTGAAGTGACGATGACGGCGCGCCGCGCTCGGCGCCCGGCTTATTTCACGGCTGGTTTGCCGGCCTTCTCGCGCCCGACCCAATACAGCAGCACGCAGATCGCCGCATACGGAATCACCGATAGCAAATCGCCCCGCGCATCGTTGAAGAACGGGTTGAACGCCACTGCCCACTTGTTCATCGCGTTGTCGAAATCGGTCAGCACCCCGGCCGTGATGGCGATGATGATGCCGGCCAGCGCGCCGCCGGCGATATAGCCCGAGGCCAGCAGCGTGCCCGAGCTGCGGTCGCCCGCGGCCTGCATTTCTTCCTCGTCCAGGCTGGCGTACTGCGGCAGCTTGCTGTTGCGGCGGTCGACCATCCAGCGGATCAAGCCGCCGATCGCGATCGGCAGCGTCGACACCAGCGGCAGGTAGACGCCGACCGAGAACGCCAGCGACTGGATGCCGGCCATCTCCAGCACCAACGCGATCATCACGCCGAACAGCACCAGCGTCCACGGCAGCTGCTGGTCGAGGATGCCCTTGATGATGTACGACATCAGCACGGCCTTGGGTGCATCGTACTTCTTGACTTCGCTGCCGTCCGGACGGGTGTGGTACTGGCCGTTGATGCCCGGATCGACCAGGTAGGCCAGCGAACCGTCGGCACGCACCAGGTATTTGCCGGCCGGGCCGTTGACGGTGTCCGTCTTTTGCCAGACCTTGTAGCTCGCTTTGTCCGACGCGGCCTGCGGGCCCTGCAGCTGCGCCGTATCGGTCAGCCTGGCGGCATCGACATGCACCGCGGCCAGCTGCGGCGACACCTTCGCCGCCGGCATGTAGACCGTGCCGGCATCGTTCAGTTTCAGCAGGATCGGACCCAGCACCAGCGCCGAGGCCAGCGCGCCGGCCAGGATCGCGTATTGCTGCAATTTCGGTGTCGAGCCGACCAGGTAGCCGGTTTTCAGGTCTTGCGAGGTGGTGCCGGCATTGCTGGCGGCGATGCAGACGATGGCGCCGACCGACAGCGCGGTCACGTAGTAGCGCCCGCCGGTCCAGCCCATCAGCAGGAAGATCAGGCAGGTGAACAGCAGCGTGGCCACCGCCATGCCCGAGATCGGGTTGGACGACGAGCCGACTTCACCGGTCAGGCGCGAGGACACGGTCGCGAACAGGAAGCCGAACACCAGGATCAGCAGCGCCCCGAGCAGGTTCATGTGCAGCGGCGCGGCAAAGGTGATCACGGCGATGATGCCCAGGCAGCCGATCACGACCCACTTGAGCGGGATGTCCTGGTCGGTGCGCAGGTTGCTGTCGCCAGCGCTGCCCTTCTTGAAGCCGGCCAGGCCGCCCTTCAGGCCATTCCAGATGGTCGGCAGCGAACGCGCCAGGCTGACCAGGCCGCCGGCCGCGACCGCGCCGGCGCCGATGTACAGCACGTAGGCGCTGCGGATGTCGTCCGGCCCCATGTCCTTGATGAGCATCGTGCCCGGGGCCAGCGGCACCGTGAGCAGCTCGCCGAAGAACTTGATCATCGGGATAAGCAGCAGATAGGACAGCACGCCGCCGGCCGCCATCGTCATCGCGATGCGCGGGCCGATGATGTAGCCCACGCCAAGCAGCTCGGGCGAGATCTCGGCGCCGGCCGAACCGGCCTTCAAGGGCGCGCCGAACACGAAGTTGACGGTGTCCTTCCAGAGTTTCAGCGAAATCTCGAGCACCTTGTACAGCAGACCGAGGCCGAACCCGCCGAAGATGATGAAGGCGCGCCGGCGCGCCTCGGCGGCTTCGTCCGAGCCTTCGGCGCGCACTTCGCCGGCCGCCTCGCGCGAGGTTTCGGTGGCGGCGGCTTTCAGCACCTCGGCGCAGGCCGTGCCTTCCGGGTATTTCAGTTCGCGGTGCTGGTCGACGATCATCGTGCGGCGCATCGGGATCATCATCAGGATGCCGAGCAGGCCGCCCAGTATCCCGACCAGCATCACGCGCGAGATCTCGAGGTCGAAGCCGAGGATCATGATGGCCGGCATGGTCACGCCCAGGCCGAAGGCGAGCGACTCGCCGGCCGAACCGGCGGTCTGGGTGATCGAGTTTTCCAGGATCGTCGATTCGCGCCCGCCCGCCTTCTTGGCCAGGCCGAACAGCGTGATCGCGATCACGGCGACCGGAATCGAGGCGCTGACCGTCAGGCCGACCTTCAGCACCAGGTACAGCGACGAGGCGCCGAACACCATGCCCAGGATCGTGCCCATGACCAGGGCGCGCAGCGTCATCTCGGGCAACTGTGCGGACGCGGGAATGTAGGGCTTGACGGCGGGCGGATGGGGATCGTAAGGCATGGTGACGTTCTGTTATTACGTTGGCAGTATCGTGGGGCGGGACGTGCGGGGCCGTGTTGCGGGCCCTTAAAGCCGACTTAAGGGCGAACTATCGCACATGCTGTACGGGAAGCAAAGCGGATTATAATTTCCTCCTAGACCGTCCTTACGGTCATGTCGGAGAGTTCAGTTTTGGCAAATCAAAGCAAGCCGGCGCAACGCCGCCCCAGCCGCCTGCGCGGCTTCATTTTCCTCGCCCTGGCCGCGATCCTGCTGCTGGTCGCCGCCGTCGTCGGCTACGTGGTGCTGCGCGTACTGCCCAGCGTACCGGCGCTCGACGCCGTGACCGACTACCGTCCCAAGATTCCGCTGCGCGTGTACACCGCCGACAACGTCCTGATCGGCGAGTTCGGCGAAGAACATCGCGACTTCGTCCCGATCGACAAGATCCCCGACCTGATGAAAAAGTCGCTGCTGGCGATCGAGGACGCGCGCTTCTACCAGCACGGCGCGATCGACTTCCAGCGCGGCCTGGGCGCGGTGGCGTCGAACCTGCGCCACGGCTTCGGCGCCGGCGGCGCGTCGACCATCACGATGCAGGTGGCGCGCAACTTCTTCCTGTCGCGCGCCAAGCACCTGGACCGCAAGCTCAACGAGATCGCTCTGGCCTACAAGATCGAGGGCGCCCTGACCAAGGACCAGATCCTCGAGCTGTACATGAACCAGATCTACCTGGGCCAGCGCGCCTACGGCTTCGCCAGCGCCGCGCGCACCTACTTCAACAAGGACCTGGATCACCTGACCGTGGCCGAGATGGCGATGCTGGCCGGCTTGCCGCAGAACCCGTCGCGCCACAACCCGGTGAGCAACCCGCAGCGCGCGCGCGAGCGCCAGCACGCGGTGCTCGGGCGCATGCGCGCGCTGAACTTCATTACCGAAGACCAGTACCAGGCAGCCCTGGTGGAACCGCTGCACGTCAACCAGCGCGGCCAGGCGTTCGACACCCACGCCGAGTACGTGGCCGAACTGGCGCGCCTGGCCGTCTACAACGAATACAAGGACGACGCCTATACCAAGGGCATCAAGGTCTACACCACGATCCTGAAGCCCGAGCAGGACGCCGCCTACGCCTCGGTGCGCCGCAACGTGATCGCCTACGACCAGCGCCACGGCTACCGTGGTCCGGAAGGCCGCATCGAGCTGCCCTCGGACGCCCAGGAGCGCGAGGACGCGATCTCGGAAGCGCTCGGCAAGCGCCCGTCCAGCGACGGCCTGATCCCGGCCGTGGTGCTGTCGAGCTCGCCCAAGGCGGTGCGCGTCGAGACCATCGACGGCGATACCGTCGACGTCACCGGGGCCGGCCTGAAGTTCGCCGCCGGCGCGCTCTCGCCCAACGCCAAGGACACGGTACGCATCACGCCGGGCGCGATCGTGCGGGTCGCGCACGAGGGCAAGAACGACGCCAAGGGCTGGGCCATCACCCAGGTGCCGCAGGTGGCGGCGGCCTTCGTCGCGCTCGACGCCGACACCGGGGCCTATCACGCGCTGGTCGGCGGCTTCGACTTCAACCTGCAGAAGTTCAACCACGTCACGCAAGCCTGGCGCCAGCCGGGTTCGGGCATCAAGCCGTTCATCTACTCGGCCTCGCTGGACAAGGGGTATTCGCCGGCCACGCGCATCCTCGACGCGCCGCTCGAGATGGCGGGCGAGAACGCCGGCGCCACCTGGGCGCCGCAGAACGACGACGGCAAATGGGACGGCCCGATCACCATGCGCCAGGCGCTGGCGCAGTCGAAGAACGTGGCCTCGGTGCGCCTGCTGCGCGCGGTGTCGGTGCCGTTCGCGCACGAGTACCTGGGCCGCTTCGGCTTCGACCTGGATCGCCAGCCGAAGAACTTCACGCTGGCGCTGGGTACCGGCCAGGTGACCGCGCTGCAGATGGCCGACGCGTATGCGGTGTTCGCCAACGGCGGCTACCGCGTCCAGCCCTACCTGATCAGCAGGATCGAGGATGCCGACGGCAAGGTGATCCGCCAGGCCACCGTGCCGGCCGGCCACACCGAGGAACAGCGCGTGCTGGACGCGCGCAACGTGTTCGTCATGGACAGCATGCTGCGCGACGTGACCCGCTACGGCACCGGCGCCGCCGCCACCAAGGCGCTCGGCCGCAACGACATCGCCGGCAAGACCGGCACCACCAGCGACGCCATGGACGGCTGGTTCTCCGGCTACGGCGGCAAGGTGGTGGCGGTGGCCTGGATGGGCTACGACGATCCGCGCTCGCTGGGCGGCAAGGAATTCGGCGCCACGCTGGCGCTGCCGATCTGGATCGACTACATGCGGGTGGCGCTGGCCAAGCGCCCGGTCGGCGAGGAGCCGGTGCAGCCGGAAGGCCTGGTGCGCGAGAACGATGACTGGGTCTACGCCGAATACGCCGGATCGACGGCCTTCAGCGGTATCGACCTCGACCAGCAGCAGCCGGCGGTGGCGCCGGACGGCAGCGTGGACCCGGGTGCGGCCCAGCCGGGTGCGCCGGCCCAGCCGCCGGCGGGTTCGCAGCAGGCGCCGGCCAACAGCCTGTTCTGACCGGAGAGCGGGCACACGAGGGCGCACATCGGGCCACCTGGTCCGTTGCGCGCCCTTTTTCATTTCACGCCGACTTGTCCCGCTGCGCAATCCCGCCGGCGCGAACGCGCGCGACCCGCCCGGCCTTGCTGAGATGCAGATCCGGCGATGCGGTAAGATGGCGGCCTTTTGCCCCCCGTCCACCATGACCGCCTTCCCTTTCCCGGCGCGCGCGCCGTCCCGCACGATTCAACCGGCCGCGACGCCGGCGGCGAAGTTCGCGGCGCCGCTGGCAGCGCTGCTGGCGCTGCTGCTGGCTTGCCTGGCCGCGCCGCCGGCCCGGGCGCAGACGATGCCCGCCGGCCGCACGCCCGTCATCGTCGACATGGACATCGGCGACGACATCGACGACGCCTTCGCGCTCGGCCTGCTGCTCGAGAGCCCGGAATTCGAGATCGTCGGCATCACCACCGCCTGGGGCGACACCGCCCTGCGCGTGCGCCTACTGGAACGGCTGCTGCGCGACACCGGCCATCCCGGGATCCCGGTCGCGCAAGGCATCGCCACCGCCAGCCCCCAGCCCTTCACCCAGGCGCGCTATGCCGCGCGCGGCGTGCCGCCCGCCTCGCCGCCGCCGCAGGCGGTCGACTTCATCCTGCGCCAGGCCAGGCTGCGGCCCGGCCAGGTCACCCTGCTCGCGCTCGGCCCGCTCACCAACGTCGGGGCCGCCATCGCGCGCGACCCGGCGGCGTTCCGCCAGCTCAAGCAGGTGGTCATGATGGGCGGCTCGGTGCGCGCCGGCTACCGCAAGTCGCAGTACGTGCCGAACCGTCCGCCGGACAAGGAATACAACATCGCCTCCGACGTGGCCGGCGCGCGCGCCCTGTTCGGCGCCGGCGTGCCGATCGTCATGATGCCGCTCGACGCGACCCAGATCCGCCTCGACGAAGTGGAACGCAACGCGCTGTTCGGCCACGGTTCGCCGGTGACCGACACGCTGGCGCTGCTGTATCACCAATGGATCGATGCCTACCAGCCGTGGTCGAGCAACATGCCTTCGCTGTTCGACGTGGTGCCGGTGGCCTGGCTGATCGATCCACGCGTGTGCCGGCCGACGCCGCTGCACATCGACATCGGCGACGACGGCTTGACGCGCGAGCGGCCCGGGACGCCCAACGCGGCGGTGTGCCTGGCGTCGGACCAGGTTCGCTTCATCGACGTGCTGATGGGGCGCCTGCTGCAGCGCCCTTGAGCGGGCCTCGGCCGTGATGGAAGCATTTGTGCGCAGGTTCTTACTTCCTGAATGTGCGTCGTCTCCTACACGGCATCCCGGGCTCATCCTATTTTGAACACGCGCCGCTGTGCCATCATGGCAACGTGAATCAAAACAGGAGAGCATCATGAAGACTTATCAAAGCGTAATGATCGGCGCGCTGATGGCAATGAGCCTGGCCGCCTGCAGCTCCACCGATGGCGGCACCACCAGCAGCGCAGCAGACAACACCTCGCCGATGTCGGCGCACGGCAACTCGCCGACCGGCGGCGGCGCCACCAGCGGCGGTTCGGGCTCGACCGGTTCGACCGGTTCGAATTCGGGCATGTCGTCGACCGGCACCACCGACACCTCGGGCATGAGCGGCAGCACCAGCACCGGCGCCTCGACCACCGGCGCCACCAACGGCAAATAAATCAGGAGATCGATCATGAAGACCTATCAAAGCATCCTCATCGGCGGCCTGATGGCCATCAGCCTGGCGGCCTGCAGCTCCACCGGCAGCGACATGGGCAGCGGCAGCAGCGGCGACAGCTCGAGCATGTCGTCCGGCAGCTCGGGCGCCGGCTCGACCACCAGCGGCGCCACCGGCACCGGCACCGGCTCGAGCAGCGTCAGCTCGGGCGGCACCACCAGCACCGGCGCCACCACGGGCGGCAGCGCCGGCGCGAGCGGCTCGAGCACCGGCACCTCGGCCACCGGCTCGACCGACACCTCGGGCAACAGCACCGGTACCAGCAGCACCGGCCACTGATCCCGGTTCCGGCCAGTACACACCGCCGGGTTCGCCCGGCGTGCGGCAGGCGGACGCGCCACCCACCGGGTGCGCCGTCCGCCTGCCGCTTTTTATTGGCTGTGTTCGCGTTAGTTAAGTGAACCAAACAGCGTTGTCGAAGTCTTACGCATTGTCGAGTTAGCCCATCGGGAGTGACGATGCAACGACCCACCTTCAGCGAATTGTTCGCCCTGCTTTCTGGCGCAACATTATCCGGCAGCGAGCTGGCGCAATTGCGCGCCTGGATCGCCGGCATCCGCGACCCGACCGAGTGCCTGGCGCTGGTCGAAGCGGCCGCGGCAGGCCGGCCCTGTCCGCATTGCAGCGGCATGCGGCTGCAGCGCTGCGGCCGCGCCAGCGGCTTGCAACGGTTTCGCTGCCTCGGCTGTGCCCGCTCTTTCAATGCCCTGACCGGCACACCGCTGGCACGGCTGCGCAAGCGCGAACGCTGGCTGCCCTATCTTCAGTGCATGCTCGAGTCGCGTACCGTACGCCAGGCCGCGCGCGACACCGGCGTGCACCGAACCACGAGTTTTCGCTGGCGCCACCGGTTCGGACCGGGCGCTGCGCACCATCGTCCGTCGACGTTGTCGGCGATCGTCGAAGCCGACGAGACCTATCGCCTCGAATCGCAAAAGGGCGCGCGCCAGTTGACGCGCCCGTCCCGGCGACGCGGCGGCGCGGCCAGCCGGCGCGGCATCAACCGCGAGCACGACTGCCTGCTGGTGGTGCGCGATCGCAACGGCCTGACGCTGGACTTTCATACCGGCCGCGGTCCCGTGACGGCAGCACAATTGCGCTCGCGCCTGACACCCGTGCTTTCTCCCGACGTGCTCTTGATCAGCGACAGTGCAGCAGCGTATGCCCGCTTCGCCGCCGAGACAGGGATCACGCACGCGCCCGTCAACCTGCGCGCAGGCCGGCGTGCACACGGCGCGATCCATCTCCAGAACGTCAATGGCTGGCACAGCCGTTTCAAAAGCTGGCTAATGCGCTTCAAAGGTGTCGCCAGCCGTTACCTGGCGAACTATTCTGGCTGGCAGCGGCTGCTGGATGGGCACGAGCTGAAGACACCTGCGCAATGGCTGTGTGCTGCGGTACGTCAAGCTTAGTCAAGGCAGGTGCAAACGTCGACTTAACGCGAACACAGCCTTTTTATTCGTCTTCCATCGCGCTGTTCACTGCGCTTTTCACGCCGCCCCTGCCCGTTCCGCCGCAGACGCAAGGGGTACAATGCGCGCATGATGACTCGGCCCGGCGGACCACGATGAAGAACTGGATTGCGCGCCTGCTCGGCGGCGCCGGCGAGCCCGCACCCACGCCCGCGCCCGCGCCGGAACCGGCCGCCGCCCCTGGCGCCGCCGCTGCCGCCACTGCGCACTCGGCCAGCGGCGCCGAGGACCCCGCCGGCCTGCCGTTCTGGCGCTGGCTGTGCGATGCCCCGACGGCCAGCGCCGCCAGCCAAGCCGAGACCCCGGCGGCGGCCGGCCTGGTGCTGGACGAGCTGGCGCGCCTGGCGCGCGCGCCCGGCGACGCCGCCGACCTGGTCCCGCGCGTACCCGAGGTCATTCCGCGCCTGCTGCGCAGCCTGCGCCAGGAAGGCGTGTCCGGCGCCGAGCTGGCGCGCCAGGTGACCCAGGACGCGGTGCTGGTCGCCGAAGTCATCCGCGAAGCCAACGGCCCCCTGTACCGCCAGGCCAAGCCGGTGCGCACGGTCGATGCGGCGATCCTGGTGCTCGGCCAGAACGGCTTGCGCATGCTGCTGGCGCGGGTCGCGTTCCGCCCGGTGATGGGCGTGGCAAGCGGACGCGTCGCGCGCACGGCCGCGCCGCGCCTGTGGCAGCATTCCGAGCGCTGCGCGCGCGCTTGCGCCCTGCTGGCGCCGCGCCTGGGCGCCGACCCGTTCGAGGGTTACCTGGCCGGCCTGATGATCGACGTCGGCCTGGTGGTCGCGCTGCGCCTGCTCGACCGCCTGGAGGCAAGCACCGGCGGCCCCGGCCCCGATCCGGCGCTGCTGGACACGCTCGCCCCCGGCGCGCGCCGGCTGTCGGCCCGCATCGCGCTGCACTGGGAGCTGCCGCCGCCGATCGCCGCCGCCATCCTGCAGGCCGGCCACGAAGACGAGCCGGCCACACCGCTGGCCCAAGCCCTCGCCCAGGCCGACCGCCTGGCCCGGCTGCGCCTGCTGTTCGATCACGGCGTACTGGCCGCGGATGCGGCGCCGCTGGCCGGCCTGGACGCGCATGCCGCGCAGGTGTTCGAGCGCCTCGCGCCCGATCCCGCCTGAGGGCCGGCGCGGCGCTGCGGCCAAGGCCGCGCCGGCCGGGCGCACGCCAGCGGGCGGCATCACTGTTCGACTATAATGAGGCTTCGTTTCGCCGATCGTGGACTGCACGCGTCAATGCCTTTCGACCTCATACAACACCTCCCCAAATCCGGACAACGCTTCGCGCTGCCGCAACTGCACGGCTCCGCCGATGCCTATGCGCTCGCACAAGCGGCGCTGGCCCTGAAACAGAAGGGCCGGATGCTCACCGTCGTGGTCGCCAACGCCAGCGACGGCCAGCGCCTGCTCGACGAAATCCCCTGGTTCGCCGACGGCAAGCTGGCCTGCCACCTGCTGCCGGACTGGGAAACCCTGCCTTACGACGCGTTTTCTCCGCACCAGGACCTGGTGTCCGAGCGCCTGGCCACGCTGCACGAGATCCGCAATGGCCAGTGCGACGTGCTGGTCGTGCCGGCCACCACGGCGCTGGTGCGCCTGGCGCCGCCGTCCTTCCTGGCCGCCTACACTTTCTTTTTCCGCCAGGGCGAGACGCTCGACGAAGGCAAGCTCAAGGCCCAGCTGACCCTGGCCGGCTACAGCCACGTGTCGCAGGTGATGTCGCCGGGCGAGTACTCGGTGCGCGGCGGCCTGATCGATTTGTTCCCGATGGGTTCGGCGCTGCCCTACCGCCTCGACCTGTTCGGCGACGAGATCGAAACCATCCGGACCTTCGACGCCGACACCCAGCGCTCGCTGTATCCGGTCAAGGAAGTGCGCCTGCTGCCGGGCCGCGAGTTCCCGATGGACGAGGCGGCGCGGACCGCTTTTCGCGGGCGCTGGCGCGAGCGCTTCGAGGGCGACCCGACCCGCTCGCCGGCCTACAAGGACATCGGCAACGGCATCGCCTCGGCCGGCATCGAGTATTACCTGCCGCTGTTCTTCGAGGAGACCGCGACCCTGTTCGACTACCTGCCGCAAGAGGCCAGCCTGGCCCTGGTCGGCGACATCGAAGGCGCGATCGGGCGCTTCTGGCAGGACACCGAGTCGCGCTACAAATTCCTCAAGGCCGACCGCGAACGCCCGCTGCTCGAGCCGAAGGAAATCTTCTTGTCGAGCGAGGCCTTCTTCACCTGCGCCAAGCCGCACGCACGCTGGGCCATCGCCAAGGACGCCGATGTGGGGGCATCGGAGCTGTCCGCGCCGATCCCCGACATCGCCGTCAACCGCCGCCTGGACGACCCGCTGGCCAGCCTGCGCGCCTTTTTGGCCCACACCGACGCCAAGGTGATGATCTGCGCCGATTCGCCCGGCCGGCGCGAGACGCTGCAGCAGTACTTCAACGAATACAAGCTGGAGCTGGCCGCCGTTGAGGGCTACCCCGCGCTGTGCGCGTCGAATGCCAGGACGATGCTCGGCGTGGCGCCGCTGCAGGCCGGGTTCGAGCTGATGGACGCCAAGTGCGGCCACCTGGTCTTCATCACCGAGACCGAGCTGTACGCCGGCAGCGGCCGCCGCGCCGGCAAGAAGAAACAGGAAGCCAGCTCGCAGGTCGAGTCGATGGTGCGCGACTTGTCCGAGCTGAAGGTCGGCGATCCGGTCGTGCACATCAACCACGGCATCGGCCGCTACATGGGCCTGATCAGCATGGACCTGGGCGAAGGCGATGCCGAGTTCCTGCACCTCGAGTACGCTAAAGAAACCAAACTCTACGTGCCGGTCTCGCAGCTGCACGTGATCTCGCGCTATTCGGGCGCCTCGCCCGAAGACGCGCCGCTGCACACCCTCGGTTCCGGCCAGTGGGACAAGGCCAAGCGAAAAGCCGCGGAACAGGTGCGCGACACCGCCGCCGAGCTGCTCAACCTGTACGCGCGCCGCGCCGCGCGCCAGGGCCATTCCTTCGAATATTCGAGCACCGATTACGAGAACTTCGCCCAGAGCTTCGGCTTCGACGAGACGCCCGACCAGGCCGAGGCGATCAGCAACGTGATCAAGGACATGACCTCGGGCCGCCCGATGGACCGCCTGGTGTGCGGCGACGTCGGCTTCGGCAAGACCGAGGTCGCCCTGCGCGCCGCCTTCATCGCCGTCATGGGCGGCAAGCAGGTGGCGATCCTGGCGCCGACCACGCTGCTGGCCGAGCAGCACGCGCAAACCTTCAGCGACCGCTTCGCCGACTGGCCGGTGCGCATCGCCGAGCTGTCGCGCTTCCGCACCGGCAAGGAGATCAACAACGCGATCAAGGGCATGGCCGACGGCACCGTCGACATCGTGATCGGCACGCACAAACTCTTGTCGCCGGACGTCAAGTTCACGCGCCTGGGGCTGGTCATCATCGACGAGGAGCACCGCTTCGGCGTGCGCCAGAAGGAAGCGCTGAAAGCCCTGCGCGCCGAGGTCGACGTGCTGACCCTGACCGCGACCCCGATCCCGCGCACGCTCGGCATGGCGCTGGAAGGCTTGCGCGACTTTTCCGTCATCGCCACCGCGCCGCAAAAGCGCCTGGCGATCAAGACTTTTGTCCGCAGCGAGGACGGCTCGACCATCCGCGAAGCCTGCCTGCGCGAACTCAAGCGCGGCGGCCAGATCTACTTCCTGCACAACGAAGTCGACACGATCGATAACCGCCTGGCGATGCTGCGCGAGCTGCTGCCGGAAGCGCGCATCGGCGTGGCGCACGGCCAGATGCACGAGCGCGAGCTGGAAAAGGTGATGCGCGATTTCGTCCAGCAGCGCTACAACATCCTGCTGTGCACGACCATCATCGAGACCGGCATCGACGTGCCGACCGCGAACACCATCATCATGCACCGCGCCGACAAGTTCGGCCTGGCCCAGCTGCACCAGCTGCGCGGGCGCGTCGGCCGTTCGCACCACCAGGCCTATGCCTACCTGCTGGTCAACGATGCGCTCAATCTCACCAAGCAGGCGCAGCGCAGGCTGGACGCGATCCAGCAGATGGAGGAACTGGGCAGCGGCTTCTATCTGGCCATGCACGACCTCGAGATCCGCGGCGCCGGCGAGGTGCTGGGCGAGAACCAGTCGGGCGAGATGCTGGAAGTCGGTTTCCAGCTGTACTCCGACATGCTCAACGAAGCGGTAAAAGCCCTGAAAGCCGGACGCGAGCCGGACCTGGCCGCGCCGCTGTCCTCGACCACCGAGATCAACCTGCACGTGCCGGCCCTGCTGCCTGCGGATTTCTGCGGCGACGTGCACGAGCGCCTGTCGATCTACAAGCGGCTGGCCAACTGCGAGACCCAGGACCGCATCGACGACATCCAGGAAGAGCTGATCGACCGCTTCGGCAAGCTGCCGGAGCCGGTCAAGGCGCTGATCGAGACGCACCGCCTGCGCATCCTGGCCAAGGGCGTCGGCATCGTCAAGATCGACGCCCACGCGGAGGCGGCCAACATGCAGTTCATGGAAAAGCCGCCGATCGATCCGATCAAGATCATCACGCTGATCCAGAAGAACCGCCAGATCAAGCTGGCCGGCCAGGACAAGCTGCGCATTTCAGCCAGCATGCCGGACCTGCAGGCGCGCGTGAACCAGGTCAAGCAGACCATCCGCCAGCTGCTCGCTTAGCGCAACCATAACAATAACGAGACCAAGAAGATTGCCATGTCCATGAAACTGATCCTGCAGGGCCCGCAGGCCGACCAGGCCACGCTCGAACGCCTTGCGGCAATGGCCGCGCCGGCATCGTCCACGATGCTCCACGCGCGCGCGCTGCGCGCCGACGGCTTCGACTTCACGCCGGACTTGAAGGCGCAGGTCGAAGCCGCCGCGTTCGACGCCGGCGTCGACGCCACCTTCATCGACGCCGGGCGCCTGCTTTCCGACTTCAAGCTGGTCGCGATGGACATGGATTCGACGCTGATCACGATCGAATGCATCGACGAGATCGCCGACATGCAGGGTCTCAAGCCGCAGGTGGCCGCGATCACCGAGGCGGCGATGCGCGGCGAGCTCGGTTTTTCCGAGAGCCTGACGCGCCGCGTGGCGCTGCTGGAAGGCTTGCCGGTCGAGGCGCTGGGACGCGTGTACGAGGAGCGCCTGCGCATCTCGGATGGCGGCGAGGCGATGCTGCAAAGCGCGCAGGCGGCGGGCTTGAAGACGCTGCTGGTCTCGGGCGGCTTCACCTTCTTCACCGAGCGCCTGAAAACCCGCCTGGACCTGGACTTCACCCACGCCAACCTGCTCGAAGCGCAGGACGGCAAGCTCACCGGGCGCGTGGTCGGCGGCATCGTCGACGCCGAGGAAAAGCGCCGCACCGTCGAGCGCGTGTGCGCGCAGCTCGGCATCGATACCCGCCAGGCCATCGTCATGGGCGACGGCGCAAACGACCTCGGGATGATGAGCGTGGCCGGGCTGTCGGTGGCGTTCCGCGCCAAGCCGGTGGTGCGCGCCCAGGCCGACGTCGCGCTCAACTTCAGCGGGCTGGATGGCTTGCTGGCCATCCTGGCCTGAGTCGCGCACCTGGATCTCACCTGCGCGTCAGCGCTTGTGCGGCCGGGGCTCCGGCCCTACCAGGTGCATCGCCCACTCGATCGCCTGCGTGTACATGCGCGCGACGTCCGGGTCGTCGAACGCTTCGCTGGCGTGGCCGATACTCGAGGCGAACACCCTGCCCTTGCCATAATTCTTGATCCAGGCGACCGGCACGTCGTGGTCCGGCGGCAGCCAGATCTGGGACGGGCGCATGTCGAAGGCGTCGCGGTCGATGCTGAGCAGGACGTCGGTGTCCTCGCGCGAGAAGTTGCGCACCACGTAGATCTCGTCCTGCTTGATGAACTGGTGCGGCAGGTTTGACGTCATCGGCGTGTTCGGGTTTTCGTTCAGCAGCGGGAACGGGAACAGCGGCCAGGTGCTGGTGTTGAACGGGTGCGCGACGAATTCGCCGCCGATCATGTCGATGTACTCCTTCCAGCCATGGTTGCCGTCCAGGCCGCCATGCATCACGACCAGGCCGCCGCCGCCGCGCACGTAATCGAGCAGCGCCGCCTTCTGGCTCGCGTCCAGGCCCCAGTCGCCGGTCGCGCTGACCACGACGATGGCGTCGAAGTCGTGCAGGCCCTGCGGCTGGAAGCCCGAGTTCATCGGCTTGCCGCCGCCGCCATTGACCAGGCTGAACTCGGTGCGCAGTTCGCTTTCCCACAGGTGGGTGGCGCGGCCCCAGTTGAACACCGCCGCCATCCCGCTCGGGATCGAGTCGTGGTGCCAGCCGTGCGTGCCGCCCAGGACCAGCACGTGGTGCATCTGCGGGCCGCGGCCGCCGCGCTGGGGCGAGGCCGGCACCGCGCTGGCGGGCGGCATCGACACCACCGCCGGGGTCCATTCCTGCGGCTTGGGCGCGCCCGGCCAACTGCCCTTGAAGGCCGGCAGCGGCTTGGCATCCTGGGCGTGCGCGCCTCCGAGCGCAGCGGCCAGCACGGTTGCCAGCGCCAGGCCGGCCATGCGAAAACGTGGATTCATCGAAGCTCCTGTTGACGGGCCGACCAGCATAACGAACTGATGCATTCGTGGCAACCATGTTACGCTGCTGGCATAGACGAGGAGATGCCGTGACAACACCCACCCCGTCCGCAGGCTTCGCGGACAGCAAACGCCATTACCCGATTCTGGACGGCCTGCGCGGCGTGGCCGCACTGATGGTCGTGGTCTTCCACCTGTTCGAAGCGCACGCCGACAACAACCGCTTCACCCAGCACATCAACCATGGCTACCTGGCCGTCGACTTCTTTTTCGTGCTGTCCGGCTTCGTGATCGGCTACGCCTACGACGACCGCTGGCGCAGCATGTCGACCATGGATTTCTTCAAGCGCCGCCTGATCCGCCTGCATCCGATGATCGTCGCCGGCATGCTGGTCGGCGCGCTGATGTTCTATTTCGAGGACAGCCATGCGGTGTTCCCGCTGATCCACGACACGCCGCTATGGCTGCTGGTCGTGATGACGCTGATCGGCATGACCCTGATCCCGGTAGGGCCGGCGTTCGACATCCGCGGCTGGAGCGAGATGCACCCGCTGAACGGGCCGGCCTGGTCGCTGTTCTACGAATACGTCGCCAACATCCTGTATGCGCTGGTGGTGCGGCGCTTCTCCAACCTGCTGCTGGGGCTGTGCGTGTTCGTGGCCGGCGCCGCGCTGGTGCATTACCTGGTCGCCGGGCCGACCGGCGACGTGATCGGCGGCTGGTCGCTCGAGGCGGACCAGGTGCCGATCGGCTTCATGCGCCTGCTCTACCCCTTCTTTGCCGGCCTGCTGCTGTCGCGCGCCGTCGCGCCCGGGCGCATCAAGCATGCCTTCCCCCTGTGCAGCCTGATCGTGGTGGCGGTGCTGGCCTGGCCGCGCGTGGGCGGGCCGGAGTCGCTGTGGATGAACGGCCTGTACGAATCGCTGTGCATCGTGGTCGTGTTCCCGCTGGTGGTCTGGCTCGGCGCCAGCGGTTCGCTCGGACCGTCGTCGACACCCGGCGCGGCGGCGCGCCTGTGCGGCTTCCTGGGCGGCCTGTCCTATCCGCTCTATATCACGCATTACCCTTTCATCTACGCCTACACGGCCTGGGTGCGCAACCACGACGTGCCACTGGCCGAGGGCTTGCCGGTGATGGCGGCGGCGTTCGCGGCGGCGGTGCTGCTGGCCTGGCTGTTCCTGCACTTCTACGACATCCCGGTGCGCGCCTGGCTGACCCGGCGCGGCATGCGCCGGCCGCTCGAGCGCAAGCCCGCCGAAGTCCCGGGCCGGGCCAGCTGAACCTTTCCTGACTGGAATCACGGCGGGCTTCGATCCAGCGCAAGCGCACCTCTGCGTTTGCGCTGCGTTGCGCTCACCCGGCGCGAATAGATTGTCCTCATGCGGCGGCGCTTTGCCGCCACGCCCATCGGAGGACGACCATGTCGACGCAATCATACGACCCCGCGCAAGCCGCCCGGCGCGCGTTCCTGCGCACCGGCCCGGCGGCGGCAGCGGCCCTCGCGCTGGCGCCGGCCGCCTCGCATGCCAGCCCGGGTCCGCTCGAGGCCTGGTTCGCAACCTGGGGCGCGGCCCCGGCCGGTCCGCCGGCCTCGTCCGGCATGCTGGCCTTGTGCAACCAGACGCTGCGCCTGATCGTCCACGCCAGCGCCGGCGGCAGCCGCGTGCGCGTGCGGCTGAGCAACGAGATGGGCGCCACACCGCTTCGGATCGGCGCCGCCGGGATCGGCCTGCGTTCGGGCGGCGCCAGCCTGGTCGCCGGCAGCGCGCGCGGCCTGCTGTTTTCAAACCGCGCGAGCGCCGTGATTCCGCCCGGCGCCGCCCTGCTGTCCGATCCGGTCGACCTGGACTTCCCGGCCTTCGCCGACCTCGCCATCAGCCTGTACCTGCCGGACAACGTGCAAGCCACGACCACGCACGACATGGCGCAAACCTATTGCTACGTGTCCAGCGCGGGCAACTTCGCCACGGCGCCGGCGCTGCCGGTGCAGAGCACCATCCAGTCCTGGCCCTTCCTGGCCGAGGTCGACGTCGCCGCCAATGCCGCCGGGGCTGACAGCGGCGGCGCCAGCGTCGTCGCGCTGGGCGATTCGATCACCGACGGTGCGCGCAGCAGCGGCAACCTCAACCGCCGCTGGCCGGATTACCTGGCCCAGCGCCTGCAGTGGGCGCGCCCGGCCGGCAGCATGCCGATCGGCGTGGTCAACCGCGGCATCTGCGGCAACTGCATGCTGACGGAATACGCCAGCGCACTGATCGCCGGGCACTCGGCGGCGGCGCGCTTCGACCGCGACGTGCTGGCCACGGCCGGGGTGCGCTGGCTGGCACTACTGATCGGCATCAACGACATCGTCTACAGTCCTGCGTTCAGCCCGATTCCGGCGGCGGACATGACGGTCGGCTATCTGCAACTGGTCGCACGCGCACGCACGCGCGGGATCGCCGTGCTGGGCGCCACGCTGACGCCGTTCGAAGGCCTGTCCTACTACCTGCCGGCGCGCGAAGCGGTGCGCAGCCAGGTCAACGACTGGATTCGCAACAGCGGCAGCTTCGACGCGGTCGCCGACTTCGACCTGGCGCTGCGCGATCCGAACCAGCCGACGCGCCTGAACCCGGCCTACGACAGCGGCGACCACCTGCATCCGAACGACGCCGGCTACGCCGCGCTGGCGCAAGCGGTGCCCTTGTCGTTCTTCTCGACCTGAGCAAGCCGTGCAAAACGCACGGCGTTCGCGCAGCTTCTATTTCGGAAAGTGGATAGCTGTAACCGCTTGTAAAACCCGGAGCGCACGCGGCCGAAAGGTCTATGATTAGCACCTGAGGAGAACCGCCATGAAAAAGCTCGCTATCATCATCGCATCCATGGCCGCGCTGAGCGGCTGTGCAACCTACTATCCGGCCCCGGCCTACGCGACCCGGGCTTATGCGCAACCTGACGCCAACGGCTGGCAAGTGACGTCGGTGACCCCGGTCGCACCGGGCACCGGCGCCGCGGTCGCCGCCAACGGCAACGCCGGCGCCGTCAGCTACAGCGGCGCGCCGAGCGTGGTCTACGCGCCGTCGCCGGTGTATTCGCCGGCCCCGGTGTACGCCGCACCGGTGTACGACCCGTACTGGTACCCGCCAGTCAGCATCGGCCTGGGGTTCAGCTTCGGCAACTGGTGCTGCCACGGCGGCCACTACGGTGGTTACCGCGGCGGCTATCGCGGCGGCTGGCGTCACCGCTGATCGCTTGACGTTTATCGCTTGACGTCCGGCTACCGGACCCGCCTCGAGCGGGTCCCGGGTTGGACGAATGCGGCACGATAGAGGCTGCGCCTTCGGGCGCGGCCTTTTTTTTTGCCTCAGCGCCCCAGCCGCCCGCCCAGGCGCAGCAAGGCGGCGACGTTGCGCGCCGCATGGCGCAGGTTTTCCTCGCCCGCCGCCAGCGCTTCGGCGACGCTGCACGGCCGCGTCACCGCCGCGCTGACCGCCTCGATGCCGTGCGCATGGACCGCGCCGGCGTCCGCCGCCAGCGAGCCGGCGATGCCGATCACGGGCACGCCGTGGCGCGCCGCCACGCGCGCCACGCCCATCGGCGTCTTGCCGTTGACGGTCTGGCCGTCGATGCGGCCTTCGCCCGTCACCACCAGGTCCGCCCCGGCCAGCGCGCCGGCCAGCCCGACCGCCTCGGTGACGATCTCCACGCCCGGGCGCATGCGACCGTTCAGGAATACCATCATCGCCGCCGCGATACCGCCGCCGGCGCCGGCGCCCGGCACCTCGGCCACGTCCTGGCCCAGGTCGCGCTCGACGATCGCGGCGTAGCGGCGCAGGTTCGCGTCGAGCTGCGCCACCACCTCGGGCGTGGCGCCCTTTTGCGGGCCGAAGATGGCCGAGGCGCCGTTCGGGCCGACCAGCGGATTGGCGACATCGCTGGCGACCTGGAAGTCGCTGTCGCGCACGCGCGCGTCCAGCGCCGAGGCGTCGATGCGCGCCAGCTGCGCCAGTGCGCCGCCGCCCGCTCCGATCTCGCCGCCGCCGCCGTCCAGCAGGCGCACCCCGAGCGCCTGCAGCATGCCGGCCCCGCCGTCGTTGGTGGCGCTGCCGCCCACGCCGAGCACGAAGCGGCGCGCGCCGGCGTCCAATGCATGCAGGATCAGTTCGCCGGTGCCGCGCGTGGTCGTCACGAGCGGATCGCGGCGCGCCGGCGGCACGCTTTCCAGGCCGCTGGCGGCGGCCATCTCGATCACCGCCAGCAGGCCTTCGCCGCCGTCGCGGTCGTCGACCAGGCCGTAGAAGGCGTCGACCGGCTCGCCCAGCGGCCCGGTCACGCGCACCGCGGCGCGGCGCCCGCCGGTGGCGTCGATCAGCGCCTGTACCGTGCCTTCGCCGCCGTCGGCGACCGGCACTTTCAGGTACTCGGCGTCGGGCCACACTTCACGCATGCCGGCCTCGATCGCGGCGGCGACCTGCAGCGCCGACAGGCTCTCCTTGAACGAATCGGGCGCGATGACGATTTTCATGGGTCGGGTTTCCAAAAGCGTTGTCGAAGTCGTGTCAGCGGTTCACCAGGCGCGCCGGCATGCGCATCACCAGCACCGCGCCCACCAGCAGCACGGTCGACAGGATGTACAGGGCGAGGTCGGTGCTGCCGGTCCGGTCCTTGATCCAGCCGACCAGGAAGGGGCTGAGGAAACCCGCGATCTGGCCCAGCGAATTGATCAGCGCCAGGCCGCCGGCCGCCGCTGCGCTGCCCAGGAAGGCCGCCGGCAGCGGCCAGAACATCGGCAGGCCGGTCAGCGTGCCCATCGTGGCCAGGCTCAGGCCGATCATCACGATGACCACGTTGTGCGAGAAGTTCGCCGCCAACAGCAGGCCGACCAGGCCGGTGACCAGCGGCAGCGACAGGTGCCAGCGGCGCTCGCGGCGCGCATCGGCCGAGCGTCCGACCAGCACCATGAACACGCCGGCGCACAGGTAAGGCAAGGCACTCAGCCAGCCGACCGTGACCGGATTGGCGAAGCCGAGCGCCTTGATGATCGAGGGGAGCCAGAAATTGATCGCGTAGACGCCCATCTGGATGCTGAAATAGATCACCCCGAGCATCCACACGTGGCCGTTGCGCAGCACCGCGGAAAACGAATGCACGGCGTGGCTGCCGGCGCGGCGCGCCTGTTCGTCGGCGTCCAGGGCCGCCTGCATCGCCGCCTTTTCCTGCGGCGCCAGAAAGCGCGCACCCTGCAGGCTGTCGGCCAGGTAGAAGAACAGCGCGACGCCGAGCAGCATCGTCGGCACGCCCTGCAACAGGAACAGCCACTGCCAGCCGGCCAGGCCGCCCTGGCCGCCGCTGAAATGGGCCAGCATCCAGCCCGACAGCGGTCCGCCGATCAGGCCGGAGACGGGAATCGCGGACATGAACAGCGCCATCACCTGGCCGCGCTTGTGCGACGGGAACCAGGCGCTGAAGTAGTACACCATGCCCGGGAAAAAGCCGGCCTCGGCGACGCCGGTCAGGAAGCGCAGCACGTAGAACGAGACCGAGCCGGTCACCAGCAGCATCGCCGCGGACAGACCGCCCCACAGGATCATCATCAGCGCGATCCAGCGGCGCGCGCCCAGCTTGTGCAGGATGAGGTTGCTCGGCACGCCGCTGGTGACGTAGCCGACGAAGAAAATGCCGGCGCCCAGGCCGTACACGGTCTCGCTCAGGTGGAGCGCGTCGAGCATCTCCAGCTTGGCGAAGCCGACGTTCACCCGGTCCAGGTAGTTGAACAGGTAGCAGATGAAGATGAAGGGGATCAGGCGCCAGGTCGCCTTGCGGTAGCCGCGCTCGAGGGCGCCGGTGTCGGCGAACCCGCCGGCGGGGTGGGCGGCGCCCGTGCTCGTGCCGTTGTTCATATAAGTCTCCGTGATGTCCGCCGTGGGTGGTCTGGAATATTCGCCGGCGTCGCCTCATATTATGATGAAAGCGTCATCGCCACGCGTCGGCGCCGTGCACGAGTTTGCGCGAACAGTGCCGGGTCATTTTGGGCATCGGCACGAATTCGACGCCGTAGCGAGGGGGCCGCCCGCAGTCAGTGTTGTCGCTTGGCACAAAACTGGCCGACGTGTATCGTGCAGGGATGGTCAATCTCAGCCCCGCCCTCGCGCACGACATCGTCGCGCGCACGATGCGCATCATCCCTTTCAACGTCAACGTCATGGACGCGCGCGGCGTGATCCTGGCCAGCGGCGACGCCGCCCGGGTCGGCCAGCTGCACGACGGCGCGCTGCTGGCGCTGGCGCGCAAGGCGACGGTCGAGGTCGACGCTGCCTCGGCGCCACGCCTGCACGGCGCCCGCCCGGGCGTCAACCTGCCGCTGATGGTCGCCGGCCAGCTGTGCGGCGCGGTCGGGTTGAGCGGCGCGCCGGACGAGGTGCGCCAGTTCGGCGAACTGGTGCGCCTGACCGCCGAGATGATCCTGGAACAGGCCGGCCTGGCCGGCGAATTGCAGCGCGATACGCGTTACCGCGAAGCCTTCGTGCTGAACCTGATCCGCGACGATCCGGAAGGCAGGCCCGAACGCGAAGCGTGGGCACGCCGCCTCGGCCTGGACCTCGGGCGTACCTGGCTGATGTTCGTGCTCGAACTCGATGCCGGGAGCGGCGGCGAGGAAGCAACGCTGGCCGGGATCCAGCGCCTGCAGCTGCAATGGCTGGCGCAGCGCCCCGATCTGCTGTGCGCGACCGTCAGCCCGACCGAGATGGCGCTGCTGGACGCGTTCGATGCCGACCCGCGCGCGCTCGAAACCCAGGCGCGGCGCCGTCACCAGGCCCTGGCGGCGCTGGTGCGCGATGCCTGCGCCCTGCCCTTCACGCTGACCATGGGCCTGCCGCTGCCCGGTCTGGAGGGCGCGGCGGTGTCCTACCAGAGCGCGCGCGCGGCGGCGCGCATCGGCCGGCGCCGCCAGGCTCAGGGCGCGCCGGCCATCAAACGGGGCGATGCCGGACTGCAGCTCAGCTACTACGACCTGGCCCTGCCGGTGCTGCTGTCGCACCTGGACGCCGGCTGGCAGGCCGACCAGCTGCGCCAGCCGATGGCGCGCCTGGCGCGCGAGCGCAGCAGCGCGGCGCTGCGGCGCACCCTCGACGTCTGGTTCGAGAACGACGGCGCCGCGGCGCAAACGGCGGCCGCCCTGCACATCCACCGCAACACGCTCGACTACCGCCTGCGCCGCATCGAAGCCCTGACCGGCCTGGCGCTCACGCGCATGGAAAACCGGCTGCTGCTGTACGTGTCGGCCCTGCTGTCGCCGCCGAACTGACGGGCGCTCGGACGCTTACAGTGCGCTTCCCTTGATGTGGGCGATCGGCCGCCGCAGCCCGAAATCGGATTCCTCCCGCTTGCCGTCGCCGGCGGCGCGGCCAGTCGCGGTGGCCAGCACCGACTTGCCCGGCGCGACGATACCGGTCTTGCAGCCGGCCAGGATCATGGTTGGGTACGGGGCTTTGCGGAGGCAGTCGGCGCCCGCCTGAGCAGCGGTCGAACTATTGGCCGAACAGGTCGCGCGAATCCAGGATCGCATAGGCGATCGCCGGCTCGCGCTCGAGCAGCTTGCGCACCGCCCCCGGCACCGACTGGCGCACTTTCTTGCACAAACCGGGGCGGTCTTCCAGGCGGATGACGATGCCGCGCAGCGTGCGCACCTCGTTCGGTCCCGGCTCGATGACGAGCGTGGTGCCGAGGTTGCGCTCGACCGCCGCCTGGAGCTTGCGCAGCTGCTCGTAGCTCGTGATCGTCGCGATGCGTTCCAGCAGAAGCTGTTCCTCGAGGCGGGTCAGGCGCAGCGGGCGGATGTCGGCGTCGGGCTCGACCAGCAGGCGGTCGCGGTCGCAGACGCAAGCGCCTGGCGGACATTCGGTACGGATCGGTATGGAAACTTGTTGCAGCATGGGTTCAAGTGGTCGACAACTGCAGACGATCTCAATGTAGCGCAGTGTAAAACAGAAAGGGCGCGACGGGCGCAGGCGAACTCGACCCTGTCAATCCTCGCCAGCACGCGCACCGGCGGCGCTGTCCAGCATGCCCGCCATGCGCTGCCAGTGCGAGCCTTTCCAGTACACGCGCCGGCACACGTCGCAGGTCGAGAATTCGTGCTGCACGGCGCGCACCAGCGGCGGCAAACGGTCCAGCACTTCCTCTTTCGCGGCGATGCGCAGCGGCGCGTTGCAATGCAGGCACAGCGTGAACGGCCGCGCGCGCTCGGCCAGGCCGAAACGCTCGAACAGCTCGCGCAGCTGGTCCTGGGGCTTCAGGGCGCGCACGTAGGCGCCGTATTCGACCGCGCGGCGCTTGAGCAGTTCGCGGTTGCGGGTCAGCACGATGCGGCCTTCCTCGAGCGCGCGCGCCTCGACGGCGCCGTCATCGAATTCGTTGTCGTAGATGGTGTCGAACCCGGCCATTCGCAAGAGCCGCGCCAGCCCGCCCAGGTGGGCATCGGCGACGAAACGCAGGCGCCCGGGCGGCCGCGTGGCGATGCGCGCGGTGTCCGTCACGTCCAGGCTGGAAAAGCGCGGATAGACGGCGATGCGGTCGCCGTCCCCGAGGATCGTGTCCAGCCCGGTCGAGACGCCGTTCACCAGGATCAGCTCGACCTCGGTGTGCGGCACCCCGAGCGCTTCGATCATGTGCTTGGTGGTGGCGTCGCGCGCGCAGGCCGTGTCGAACTCGCGCCCACGCCGCTCGCGCGCGAGGAAATCGTTCAGGCCATCGTAGAAACGGAAGGTGGCGCAGACCATCGACTCAGTCTCCGGACAGCACCCCATGCAAGACCTCGAGGGCATTCGGCACCGCGGCGAACGCCGCCGTATTGTCGAAGATGCACCAGCAATCGGCCCCGTCGCGCACGCGTGCCGCCACATCCTGCTCGACCCGGCGCAGCGTCTCGCGCGGATAGTTCGAATAGTAGATCCTCGGCGAACCGTGCAGGCGCAGGTAGCCGGCGGCGGTGGTCGGCACATGCGGGCCGGGCTGGCCGGCGGCCGGGTCGGCGATCACGCGCGTCACCTGCGCCTCGCGCAGCACCTCGGTGGCGGCGTCGCCGAACCAGGTCGGATGGCGCGCCTCGAGCGCCAGCATGCAACCGAAGCGCGCGCGCAGGCGCGGCAGGAAATCGCGCACCACCGCCTCGTCGAAGGCGCCGCTGGGCGGCAGCTGGACCAGTACGCAGCCGAGCTTGTCGCCCAGTTGCCCGGCCTCGCCGGCGAACCGGTCGAGCAAGGCGTCGGCCTCGCGCAGCCTGGCGTCGTGGGTGATGGTGCGCGGCAGCTTGACCGAAAAGCGAAATCCGTCGGGCGTGCTGGCGGCCCAGCGCGCGTAGGTCTGCGGCTGGTGCGGGCGGTAGAACGACGAGTTGATCTCGACCGCCGGCAGCACGGCGGCGTAGCGCTCGAGCTGGCTGCCGTCCTCCGGAAACGCGTGCGCGATGTCCTTGTGGATGCCCCAGCCGGCGCAGCCGATCAGGCGCCGGCCCGGCGACGGTGTTTGCAATTGGCTCATCGATCCCCATCTGTGCTGTCGATGATTGATTCTAGGGCGTAAGCGCGGTCGCCGTCGCACGCCAATCCATGCACGACAAGGAGAAAAGATATGGCCGAACCCAAGCACATCGTCTGCCCGCACTGCGACGCCGTCAACCGCGTCGCCGTCGATCGCCTGGGCGACCAGCCGGTCTACGGCAAATGCGCCAACGCGCTGTTCGGCGCCAAGCCGACGGACGTGAGCAGCGCGCGCTTCGACAAGCACGTCAGCCGCAACGACATCCCGGTGCTGGTCGACTTCTGGGCCGCCTGGTGCGGGCCCTGCCGCATGATGGCGCCGGCCTACCAGCAGGCCGCCGGCCGGCTCGAGCCGAACGTGCGCCTGCTGAAGGTCGACACCGAAGCCTCGCAAGACCTGGCGGCGCGCTACGGCATCCGCAGCATTCCGACGCTGGCGCTGTTCCAGGGTGGGCGCGAGGTCGCGCGCCAGGCCGGGGCGATGGATGCCGGCAGCATCGCCGGCTGGGTGCAATCGAAGATTGGCGCCTGAGCCGGTTTGAAACGCGCCACGGCACGCACGATTTACGGTATCGTAATGACAATCCCGCGCCTTTGAGCGCAGCTGCAACCACTATGGAGTACCGCATGGCCCAGGAACTCGTCTATGAACGCGGCATCGAGGATGCCAAGCAGTTCGCGCGCATCCTCTACATCGCGCACGCGCTCACCTTTTTCTTTTCGCTCGGCACGCTCTCGATCCTGGTGCTGATCGTGAACTACGTGCGCCGGCCGGAAACGCTGGGCACGATGGTGTATTCGCACCATACCTGGATGATCCGCTCGTTCTGGTTCTACGCGCTGTGGATGATCGTCGGCGGCTTCGTCTGGATCACGTTTATCGGCATCCCGATCGCGATGGCGATCTGGGGACTGGCGTGGCTATGGATGGCCTACCGCATCATCCGCGGCTTCATGGACCTGAACAACAACCGGGCGATGCCGGTGTAAAAAAAGCCGGCATCGCGCCGGCTTTTCTTTTACAGATTAAGCTTACAGCTCGACTTTACAGCTTATTTACAGCTTATTTACAGCTTACCCAGCGCCTGCTCGATGTCGGCGATCAGGTCATCCGGATCTTCAAGGCCGATGTTGAAGCGCACCAGGATGCCGGCGTCGGGCCAATCCTTGCGCATCGCCTGGATGCGGTATGGCACCGCCAGGCTGTGCGTGCCGCCCCAGCTGAAGCCGATGCCGAACAGGGCCAAGGCATCGACGAAGCGGTCGGTTTGCTCTTCCGTGTAGCGCGGGTCGAACAGCACCGAGAACAGGCCGCCCGCGCCGGTGAAGTCGCGCTTCCAGTTCGCGTGGCCGGGGCAATCCTCGAAGGCCGGATGCAGCACCTTGGTGATTTCCGGACGCGCCTTGAGCCAGCCTGCCACCTTGCGCGCCGCCGCGTCGTGCGCGTCGAAGCGCAGCTTCATGGTCTGCAGGCCGCGCAGCACCAGGTAGACGTCGTCCATGCCGACGCCCATGCCCAGGCGCATGTGGGCCATGGCGATGCGGTCGTTGAGCTCGCGATCGCGCGTGATCACCGCGCCCATCAGCACGTCCGAGCCGCCCGACTGGTACTTGGTCAAGGCCTGCATCACGATGTCCACGCCCAGCTCGAAACCGTTCAGGGCGATGCCGGCCGCCCAGGTATTGTCGAGCGCGACCAGCACGCCGCGCTGTTTGGCCGCCGCGCAGATCGCACGCAGGTCCGGCACTTCCATCGACACCGATCCGGGCGACTCGGTCCAGATCAGCTTCGTATTCGGCTGGATCAGGTCGAGAATGCCGGCGCCGATCATCGGATCATAAAAGCGCGCGCTGATGCCGAAGTCCTGCGTCAGCCAGCGCCCGAGTTCGCGGTTCGGGTTGTAGACGTTATCCGGCAGCAGGACGTCGTCGCCGGTCTTGAGCAGCGCCAGGTCGACCATCGAGATCGCCGCCAGGCCCGACGGCGCCAGCAGGCAGTGCTCGCCGCCTTCGATCTCGGCCAGGCGCGCTTCCAGCGTGAAGCTGGTCGGCGTGCCGTGCAGGCCGTAGGTATAGGCGCTCTTGTCCTTCCAGTCGCCCGAGCGCATGCTGGCCACGTCCTTGAACAGCACGGTCGAGGCGTGGTGGATCGCGGTCGGGTACGCCGCGAAGCCTTCCGGCGGGCGGTAGTCGCTGTTCTGCAGCGCGGTCTGCAGCGCGGTCTGGAGCGACTTCGGGAGCGACTTTTTCATGATCGGGTCCTTGTCAAGCCACCGTCGCCCACAGGTCGTGCGCGTCGGCCTTGGTCACGACCACGTCGATGAACTGGCCGACCACCGGCTTGGCCTTGCCCGGCGCGAGCGCGCGCTTGATGTGGACCACGCCGTCGATCTCCGGCGCATCGGCGCGCGAACGGCCCAGCGCTTCGCGCGGGCCAACCTCGTCGACCAGCACGCGGATCGTCTTGCCGATCTTGGCTTGCTGGCGCTTGAGCGAAATCTCTTCCTGCAGCAGCATCACGCGCGCGCGGCGTTCCTCGCGTACCGCTTCCGGCACCGGGTTGGCCAGCTCGTTGGCCGTCGCGCCCTCGACCGGCGAGTAGGCGAAGCAGCCCAGGCGGTCGATCTGCGCCTCGCGCAGGAAGTCCAGCAGGTATTCGAATTCTTCTTCGGTCTCGCCCGGGAAGCCGGCGATGAAGGTCGAGCGGATCACCAGGTCCGGGTTCATCTTGCGCCAGGCGAGGATGCGGTCCAGGTTCTTTTCGCCGCTGGCCGGGCGCTTCATGCGCTTGAGGACGTCCGGATGCGCGTGCTGCAGCGGGATGTCCAGGTAAGGCACGACGTGCTCGCCCATCAGCGGAATCACCTGGTCGACGTGCGGATACGGGTAGACATAGTGCATGCGCACCCAGGCGTCGTGCTGCCTGGCGAGCTTGCCGAGTTCTTCCATCAGTTGGGTCATGTGGGTCTTGACCGGACGGCCGTTCCAGAAGCCGGTGCGGAACTTGACGTCGACGCCGTAGGCGCTGGTGTCCTGCGAGATCACCAGCAGTTCCTTGACGCCGGCCTTGAACAGGTTCTCGGCTTCCTGCAGCACCTCGTGGACCGGGCGCGAGACCAGGTCGCCGCGCATCGACGGGATGATGCAGAAGCTGCAGCGGTGGTTGCAGCCTTCGGAGATCTTCAGGTAGGCGTAGTGCTTCGGGGTCAGCTTGACCCCGTGGTCGGGCACCAGGTCGATGAACGGATCATGCGGCTTGGGCAGGTGCTGGTGCACCGACTCCATCACTTCGGTGACGGCATGCGGACCGGTCACGGCCAGCACCTTCGGGTGCACCTTGGTGATCAGGTCGTCGCCTGCGGCATCCTTCTTGGCGCCCAGGCAGCCGGTGACGATCACCTTGCCATTCTCGGCCAGCGCCTCGCCGATCGCATCGAGCGATTCCTGCACCGCGGCGTCGATGAAGCCGCAGGTGTTGACGATGACCAGGTCGGCGCCCGCATACGAGTTGGCGGTCTCGTAGCCTTCCGCGCGCAGCTGGGTCAGGATCTGCTCGGAGTCGACCAGCGCCTTCGGGCAGCCGAGCGAGACGAAGCCGACCTTGGGTGCGGCGCCGCCGGCCAGCACGGGCGCAGGCGGAATCGCGGCGGCGTTCGGCGCGACTTCGATGGCGCCGGTGACCGGGTCGAGGGTCGTGACGTCGGCGCCATGGGCGACAGGATGAGATGCGGGGAGCGGATTGCGGCGGAGTTCAGGCATGGGATTGCGACGAAAATTCTGGGCAATCCGCGATTGTACAGGATGTGGGGACTTGCGGAGAACCGGGGGCCGATTTTGCGACAGCTACCCCGGCGCGAACCCGGCTTACTTCTTGTCGGTGTTGGGCGGCACGCCGAACGGGAAGCTGCCGAACATCGCCTTGCTCTGGCTCTGCATCTGTTCCTGCATCTGGATGAACAGGTTCTTGCTCTGGTCGATGTAGCTGTTCATCATGCCCTGCATCATCGGGCCCTGGATGTTCATGAACTGGGTCCACATCTCGGTCGAGAACGGCTTGCCTTCGAGCGCGCCGGCGCCGGCGGTGGAGTTGGCCAGGAACTTGTTCTGGATATCGGTGAAGGCCTGGACGTTCTTTTCCAGGTAGGAGCCCATCATGCCCTGCATGGCGTGACCGTAGTAGCGGATGATCTGGGACAGCACGCTGCTGGAGAACATCGGCGCACCATTCGCCTCTTCCTCGAGGATGATCTGCAGCAGGATGCTGCGGGTCAGGTCTTCGTTGCTCTTGGCGTCCACCACGGTGAACTCGTCGGCGTCCAGCACCAGCTGCTTGACGTCCGACAGCGTGATGTAGGAGCTGGTCTGGGTATCGTACAGCCGGCGGTTCGGGTATTTCTTGATCAGGCGTTCAGCACTTTTTTTCGTACCACTCATCTCATGTTTCCATTGTGTGCGCCGTGGGCGCTTTCTTATGCGGCAGCGCAGGGATCGCCTGCGTCGTCTCCGAATCCAAGAGGATAGGCTTCAAAAATACCACGTTGCGAACGCAGGTGCAGCATTTATTCTATGAACAAAGGAATTATTTTTCTTGCAATCTATTGCACCACAACGGTGCCGAGCGCGGCCGCGCGCACGCGCACGTGACCGACGACGGCCGCCCCGCCCTGCGCGTGGTGTCAGTCGGCGCGTGCCTTGACGTAGCGTCCCGGCGCCGCCTCGATCGGCTGGTAGCGCGCACTGCCGGGGGTCGCGCGCGCGGTCACGTCCTCGCCGCCGTACTGGGCCAGGAAGCGCGCCCACTCGGGCCACCAGCTGCCCTTGTGTTCGGTGGCGCCGGCCATCCACTCGGCGGCGCTGTTCGGACGATTGCGCCCCGTCGCCTCGTTGACCCAGTAGCTGCGCTTGTTCTTGGAGGCCGGGTTGATCACGCCGGCGATGTGGCCCGACGCGCCCAGCACGAACCGGTTGGGCTGCGGGTCCTGTTTGCCCTGCTTCGGGTTCAGCAGCGTGGTCGACGCGAACGCCGCTTCCCACGGTACGATGTGGTCTTCGCGCGAACCGTAGATGAAGGTCGGGCAATCGATCTTGCCGAGGTCGACCGGTACGCCGGCGACCGTCAAGGCGCCCGGCACCTTCAGCTTGTTTTCCAGGTACGTATTGCGCAGATACCAGCAATACATCGGCCCCGGCAGGTTGGTGCTGTCGGCGTTCCAGTACAACAGGTCGAAGGCCGGCGGCGTCTTGCCTTTGAGGTAATTCTGCTGCACGTAGTTCCAGACCAGGTCGTTCGGGCGCAGCGACGAGAAGGTCGTGGCCAGGTCGCGCCCCGGCATCAGGCCGCCGCGCGCCAGCGTCTGCTCGCGCAGCATGACCTGGGTCTCGTCGACGAAGACGTCGAGCACGCCGGTGTCGGAAAAGTCGAGCAGCGTGGTGAACAGGCTCAGGCTGTTGGCCGGGTTCTGCCCCTGCGCCGCCAGCACGGCCAGCGCGGTCGCGGCGATGGTGCCGCCAACACAGAAGCCGAACACGTTCACCTTTTCCTGCGCAGAAATTTCGCGCACGACGCCCAAGGCTTCGATCGCACCTTTTTCGACGTAATCGTCCCAGGTGACGTTGCCCATGCTCGCGTCCGCGTTACGCCAGGACATCATGAACACCGTATTGCCCTGCTCGACCAGGTAGCGCACCAGCGAGTTTTCCGGCTGCAAGTCGAGAATGTAGAACTTGTTGATGCAAGGCGGCACCATCAACAGCGGCACCGCGTGCACCGTTTCGCTGCTCGGGGTGTATTGGATCAGCTGGAAGAGTTCGTTTTCGAACACGACCGTGCCCGGCGTCACGCCGACGTTGCGGCCGACTTCGAACGCCGATTCGTCCGACTGCGAAATGCGGCCCTTCTGCAGGTCGCTCAGCATGTTCTGCAGACCTTTGCTCAGGCTTTCGCCGTTGGTCTCGATCATTTTCTGCTGGGCTTCCGGATTCGTCGCCAGGAAGTTCGCCGGCGACACCGCATCGACGATTTGCTGCACCGCGAAGCGGATCTTCTGCTTTTCGCGCGCAGGCGCCTCGATCGCGTCGGCCATGGCCAGCAGGAATTCGGAATTCAACAGGTAGGACGCCACGCTGAACGCCGACATCGGGTTGGCGCTCCATTCCGCCGCAGCAAAGCGCCTGTCGCGGAACGCGGGGATCTGCCCGGTCATGAGCTCCTGCCACAGCCTGGCGGCCTTCTGCAGGTAGTCGTTGCGCAGCGCGTCCAGCTTGGCGGGCGAGAGCATCGCGCCGGCCTCGCCGAGCATGCGCATCACCGGGGCCATGGCGGCGGCAGGATTGGCCGCATTTGCAGCCGCTGCTGCAGCCCCGTCCGTGGCCCCAGCAGCGGCCCCACCAGCGGCGCCGCCGAGTCCCATGGGCGCCGTCATCCAGGCTTGCCAGGCGGCGGGATCGGAAAACTGTGACATCCAGTTCGGCACAAGCATCTGCGAAAAGGCTTCAGGCGTATTCATGACGGCGTCCATTGATTAGAATCGAGTGATTGCTTCGGAGGGCCTTTCTCATGTGGATCGTCGCCATAGGATGGATGTACGTCGTGACCCTGATGGCGGCAACCGAGCCGACCGTGGTTGGCGGCATTATGACTTTTTTCGGATATGGCGTGTTGCCTTTGTCAATCGTCCTCTACCTGGCCGGCGGCCGGCGCCGGCGCGCAGCCGCACGCGCCAAAACCGCCGCTCCGCCGGAAAGCTGAGCAGTATGCCCGCGAGCCGCCCGTCTTATTTGATCCAGATCAGACTTGCCTGACGCCCGCTGGCTGCGCCGTCGCGGCGATAGGAATAGAACGCTTCACGCTCGGTGAAGGTGCAGCGCTCTCCGCCCGCGACGCGCGTCACGCCCGCGCGCGCGAGCAGGCGGCGCGCCAGCCAAACCATGTCGGCCAGATACTTGCCTTCGCGTCCGGGATAAGGCCGGAAGCCCTGCTGCGCGTCGCCATCGGGCAGCGCGCGCTCGAACGCGGCCAGGACGTCGGGCCCGACTTCGAAGGCGTCCGGCCCGATCGCCGCGCCGAGCCAGGCGGTGATCTCGCCCGCGCCGGCCGCGCGCATCGCCGCCAGCGTCGCCTGCAGCACGCCGCCGGCCAGGCCGCGCCAGCCCGCGTGCGCGGCGCCGACCACCTTGCCGTCGAGGCTGGCGAACAGCACCGGCAGGCAATCGGCGGTCAGGATCGCGCTGACCACGCCGGGCGCCGTCGCGATGCTGGCGTCGCCTTCCAGCGTCGGCCCGCCCGCCTGGACCGCGGCGGCATCGACCACCGCGATACCGTGCACCTGGCGGATCCAGGCCGGCCGGCCCGGCAGCGCCGCGCCCAGGCGCGCGCGGTTGGCGAGCACCGCCTCGGGGTCGTCGCCGGTGTGCAGGCCCAGGTCGAGGCCGCCACCCCCGCGGCCATCGTCATACGGCGCCGCGCTGACGCCGCCGGCGCGCGTGGTCGCCAGCGCGCCGACATTGGCCGGCAGGTCCGGCCAGAACGGCCGGATCAGGACGGCCTCGAGCACGTCGGGCTCCAGCATCAGATCGCTTCCGGTTCCTCGATGCCGGCCTGCTCGAGCAGTGCGGCGAAATCGGCGGCCAGCGGGACCACCCATTCCATGTGCTGGCCGGTGGCCGGATGGCTCAGGCCGAGGCGGCGCGCCTGCAGCGCCTGGCGATGGAAGAAGCTGCGCAGGTGTTGTTTGCCATACACGGCGTCGCCGACCAGGCTGTAGCCGATCGACTGCATGTGCACGCGGATCTGGTGCGTGCGGCCGGTTTCCAGGCGGCACTGGACCAGGCTCACCGGACGGCGCTCGAGTTCGCCGCTTTCGATCCATTCGTAATGCGTGATGGCCGGCTTGGCCGACGGGCTGTTCGACACCGCCATCTTGGTGCGCTCGTGCGCGTCGCGGCTGATCGGCGAATTGATGGTGCCGAACGGACGCGGCGTGCCCCACACCAGCGCCAGGTACTCGCGCTTGACGCTGCGCGCCTGCAGCTGGCGCACCAGGTCGGTCTGGGCGGCCAGGGTCTTGCCCACCACCATCAGGCCGCTGGTATCCTTGTCCAGGCGGTGCACGATGCCGGCGCGCGGCACCGAGACCAGCTGCGGGCAGTGGTGCAGCAAGCCGTTGAGCAAGGTGCCCGACCAGTTGCCCGAACCCGGGTGCACGACCAGCCCGGCCGGCTTGTTGACGACGATGATGGCATCGTCCTCGTAGACGATGTCCAGCGCGATCGCTTCCGGGGTGAACGCGGTGTCCTCGGGCGCCGGTTGCGGCGACACCACGACGGTCTCGTCGCCGTAGGCGGTGTTCTTGCCCTTGGCCGGCTTGCCGTCGACCGTGATGTGGCCTTCCTCGAACCACTGCTGCAGGCGGCTGCGCGAGAATTGCGGCACCAGCGCGGCGACCACCTTGTCGAGGCGCTGGCCGCAGTGCTCGGGGTTCAGGGCCAGGGTGATCGGACCGGCGTCGAGTCCGCCGGAAGCGTCTCCTCCGCCGGTGTCGAGCTCCGTGTCGAGATCGGTGTCGAGATCATCGTCGAGGTCGGGGTCAAAAGGCATTTCCGCCGAATTCGGCGCAGCAGTTAATATCACGGTAGTCCCATCAGCTATAATCAGCTGTTCGTTGAATCTCAGGAACGTCGACAGCCGCCGAAGCGCGCGTCGGAGTCCTTTCGGTAAAAACTCTTTTGCAAAAAGCTATGCAAAAAAAATTGTCTGTGTTGGTCGTGACGTGTGCCCTGCTCGGTTTGTCCGGTTGCGGTCTCTTTTCCAAGAGTACGGACGAGAGCAAGAACGTGTCAGCGTCGAAATTATACGCTGACGCGCAGGATGAAATGTCGGGCGGCCACTACGAAGCCGCCATCAAGCTGTACGAGAAACTGGAATCGAACTACCCGTTCGGCACTTACGCGGCCCAGGCGCAGATGAATATCGCCTACGCCCACTACAAGGCCAACGACCAGGCCGAGGCGCTGGCGGCGGTCGAGCGTTTCATCAAGCTGCACCCGAATCACCCCCAGGTCGACTACATGTACTACCTGCGCGGCCTGATCAACTTCAACGACCAGCTCGGTTTCATGAACTTCATCTACGCGCAGGATCCGACCGAGCGCGATCCGAAGGCGACGCGCGAATCCTTCGCCGCGTTCAAGGAACTGGTCGACAAGTTCCCGAACAGCAAATACGCGGCCGACTCGATCGCGCGCATGAACTACCTGATCGACGCGATGGCATCGTACGAAGTGCACGTGGCGAACTATTATTACCGCCGTGGCGCCTACCTGGCCTCGCTGAACCGCGCCCAGAGCGCCGTCACCCAGTTCAGCCAGGCGAACGCGCGCGAGGAAGCGCTGTTCCTCATGATCCGCTGCTACGACAAGCTCGGCATGTACGACATGCGCGACGATACCCAGCGCATCTTCGCCAAGAACTACCCGGACAGCCGCTTCATGGGCGGCAAGGGCTCGGGCGACGCGCCGTGGTGGAAGTTCTGGTCGAAGTGGGGTCCGGAGCCGTCGCCGAAGGATGCGCTGGAGGCGCCGCAGTAAGCGGCATTAAGCCGCAGTGAGTCGCGGCCGGTTCTGATACCCTCGCACGACGCCCGCAGCCGCGGGCGTTGTTTTTTTTGCGCGCCCGGTTCGTTCAGCGTGGACTTATTTCGCCGCCGGCAGCCGCTCCACCATATGCTCGATGGCGGCGGCCCACGATTCGCGCCCTGCCAGGTAGGGCTTCCAGTCGCCCTCGACCGAGGCCATGTAGCCGGCCCAGGGCCTGGCGTACAGGCCGCGCTGCTCGGCATACTGGACATAGGCGATGTTCTCGCGCGCCAGCGCTTCGCTCACCGCCGCGCCGACCGTATAAAAGTGCAGCACGTGCCACAGCTCGGAATCGGCGTCGCGCCCGCGTTCGTGCGCGCGCGCGGCGATCGCTTCTTCGAGGCGCGCGGACGTCTGCACGTGGGCGGCCTCGTGGTACAGCATCTCGAGCGAGGCCAGGTTCTGGTACTCGGGCCGCCCGGACGGGATCACGATCTGGGTATCGGTGTAGCCGCCCTGCCGTGTCCCGGTCTCGGACACCAGGTCGACGCGCACCGGCCGCGCCGGGAAACCGGCCTCCAGCGCCCGTTCGACGCGCGCCTGCACCTGGGCGCCGTAGCGGGCGTCGAGCGCGGACACGCGCGCGATCCAGGCGCGGTTGGCTGCATCGTCATGGGCCCAGGCCAGGCGCGCATACGCGGGAGCGGCGAGCGCCAGTGCGTCGGCCAGACCGTGCGGCAGCATCAGGCCGTGCGGATCACGCCGGGCGTCGTCGCCGAGGCTGAGCGCGCGCTTGATCGCGGCCATGTCTTCGCCAAACATCATGTCGCTGTCGGCGTAGTGCGCGCGATAGAAAGCCAGCGCGCCACGGATGGCATCGGCCTCGCCGGCGGTCGCGGCGGCCAGGGCCACGGCTTCCTGTTTCGGGTGGACCGCCAGGTTATACAGGTAGTGGTGCAGGTTGAGCAGGAAGCCGCTGTGGTAGTCGAAGCGGACGCGCGCATGCGCTGCCGCCTGCGGTGTTGCCGCCGCCGGACCGGCCTGTGCCGGCGCGGCGCCCGCCCGCGGCGTGCTCAGGGCCAGCGCCAGGGCGAAGGCAGGGACGAGGATTTTCATCCCCTCCATATTACGCAAGCACGCAGGCTCAACATGCGCACATTGTCACGCCGCCCCTCAGGCCTCCTGGCGGCGCCGGAACACCCAGTCGCGCTCGCTCGACGCCTCGGGCACGAAAGCGTAGCCGTCGACGTCGAAGTCCTTGAGCGCCTGCGGATCGGTGATCCCGCGCTCGGCCGCGTAGCGCGCCATCATCCCGCGTGCGCGCTTGGCGAAGAAGGAGATGATCTTGTATTTGCCGTTCTTCCAGTCCTCGAACACCGGGTTGACGACCGCGACGTCCAACAGCTTCGGCCTGACCGACTTGAAGTACTCTTCCGAGGCCAGGTTGACCAGCACGGACGCGGCAGCGTCCCGGGCGTCGGCGTTGAGCGCCTCGGTGACGCGCTCGCCCCAGAAGTCGTACAGATTCTTGCCGCGCGCATTTGGCAGCCGGGTGCCCATCTCCAGCCGGTAGGGATGCATGCCGTCGAGCGGACGCAGCAGGCCGTACAGGCCGGACAGGATGCGCACGCGCGCCTGCACCCAGTCCAGCGCCGCCGGCGCCAGCGTGCGCGCATCCAGGCCGGTGTAGACGTCGCCGTCGAAGGCCATGACGGCCTGGCGCGCCTGGCCATGGTCCGGGTGCCAGTCGGCGTAGCGGGTCACGTTCAGTACCGCCAGCGGGTCCGAGATGGCCATCAGCGCGCCCACCTGGGCCGGCGAATAGGGCTTGAGCACGTCGATCAGCGCGCTCGCATGGTCGATGAAGCGCGGCGTGGTGCGCTGCCGGGTGGTCGGGGGCGAGTCGAGGTCGAGCGATTTGGCAGGAGAAAGGACGATCAGCATGGTCGAAAAAACGGTACGGCAGTAGAATGCCCGACATGATACCTGCCGCAGCTGCTTTAGAGAAACCCAGTGACGCCGCCACGCCGGCGACCATCGTCCTCGACACCAACGTCTGCCTCGACCTGTTCGTGTTCCACGACCCGCGCTGGGCGCCCCTGCTCGAGGCCATCGAGACCGGCGCCCTCGATGCGGTGACGCGCGCCGACTGCCGCGACGAATACCTGCACGTGCTGCACTACCCGCACCTGCCGCTCGACGAGGGCACCCGCGCGCACGCGGCGGCGCGCTTCGACGCGCTGATCCGGGTCGTCGCGCCGACCTCGCGCGCGCAGCGCCTGCCCGTCTGCACCGACCGCGACGACCAGAAATTCCTCGAGATCGCGCGCGACGCCGGCGCGGCGGTGCTGATCTCGAAGGACAAGGCCGTGCTCAAGCTGGCGCGCCGCGCCGCGCGCGCAGGCCTGTTCCACATCATGCCCCCGGAAACCTGGGTCAAGGCCCATGCCGCCGTCACGCTTGAATGAGCGCACCCACAACCAGAGACACCGCCGCACCATCATGACGACCCCTGCCCTGGAATCGCGCCTGCCCTTTGTTGGCACCACCGTCTTCACCCTGATGTCCGCCCTCGCCGTCGAACACGGCGCGGTCAACCTCGGCCAGGGATTCCCCGACTTCGGCTGCGATCCGCGCCTGCTCGACCACGTCAACGACGCCATGCGCGCCGGCCTGAACCAGTACCCGCCGATGGCCGGCGCGCCGCAGCTGCGCGAGGCGATCGCCGCCAAGATCGGGCGCCTGTACGGGCGCGCCTACGACGCCGCCAGCGAGATCACCGTCACCGCCGGCGCCACCCAGGCCTTGACCACGGCGATCCTGTGCGCCGTGCACCCGGGCGACGAAGTGATCGTGATCGAGCCGGCCTACGACAGCTACGCGCCGGCCATCACGCTGGCCGGCGGCGTGGTGGTGCCGGTGGCGATGCGGCTCGGCGAGCTTGGCTACAGCGTGCCCTGGGACCAGGTCGCCGCCGCGGTGACGCCGCGCACCCGCATGATCATGCTGAACACGCCGCACAACCCGACCGGCAGCATCCTGCGCGCGGCCGACCTGGAGGCGCTGGCCGGCATCGTCGCCGGCACCGACCTACTGGTGCTGTCCGACGAAGTCTACGAACACATGGTCTACGATGGCCAGGAACATGCGTCGGTCAGCCGCCACCCGGTCCTGGCCGAGCGCGCCTTCGTCGTCTCCAGCTTCGGCAAGACCTATCACGTCACCGGCTGGAAGATCGGCTACGTGGCCGCCCCTAGCGCCTTGACGGCGGAATTTCGCAAGGTCCACCAGTACAACGTCTTCAGCGTCAATACGCCGATGCAGCACGGCCTGGCCGCGCACATGGCCGATCCCGAGCCCTACCTCGCGCTGCCCGCTTTTTACCAGCGCAAGCGCGACCTGTTCCGCGCCGGCCTGGCCGCGACCCGCTTCACGCTGCTGCCGTCCGACGGCACCTATTTCCAATGCGTGCGCTACGATGCGATCTCCAGCCAGACCGAGTCCGACTTCGCCCAGTGGCTGACGCGCGAGATCAAGGTCGCCGCGATCCCGGTATCGGCCTTTTATGGTGAAACGGCGGGCCAGGCGCGCGAATCGGGCATCGTGCGCTTCTGTTTTGCCAAGAAGGACGAGACGCTGCAGACGGCGCTGGAGCGGCTCGCCAGGATCTGACGCCGGCCCGCCGCGGCCCGATTGCGAGCGCAATTGCTCTACAATCGCGGGATTGCGTTTTGCATGGGATCGACATGGCAGTCACCGCGTTCAGTTACGGCTCCGACGACTCCGGCCTGGTCTGGGGCTTTCGCATCGGCGAAGGCATCGCCAGCGCCGCGCTGGATGCGCGCCAGGCTGCGCTCCTGCTGCGCGACCCGGTCCCCGGCCAGTTCGTCTGGCTGCATTTCAATCTGTCGAACAGCGCCAGCGAGCGCTGGCTGCGCAGCCAGACGCAGCTCGGCGACGATTTCTACGAAATCCTGCACCAGGGCTCGCGTTCGACCCGCATCGAGATCGCCCACAATGCGCTCATCGCGGTGGTCAACGACGTGCTGCACAAGTTTTCCTTCGAAGCCGCCGAGATTTCCACGCTCTGGGTCCACGTGACGCCGCACGGCGTGATCAGCGCGCGCCGCAAGCCGCTCGAGTCGGTCGAGCGCCTGCGCCAGGCCGTGCTGCACGGGGCACCGCTGCACACGCCGATCGACCTGCTGATCCATCTGCTGCAAGACCAGGCCGATATCCTGGTCGGCATCGTGCGCGACGCGGTGGCGCGCGTCGACACCACCGAAGACCAGCTGCTGGCCGGCCGCCTGACGCGCAAGCGCGAAGACCTGGGCGCGCTGCGGCGCGTGCTGGTGCGCCTGCAGCGGCTGCTGGCGCCGGAGCCGGCCGCGCTGTTCCGGCTGTTGCAGCGTCCGCCCGAGTGGCTGGCCGCGCAAGCGCGCCAGGACCTGCGCCAGGCGACCGAGGAATTCTCGGTGGTGCTCAACGACCTGGCCGCACTGCAGGAACGCATCAAGCTGCTGCAGGAAGAAATCGCCGCCCAGGTCAACGAGGACAACAATCGCAGCCTGTTCCTGCTGACCATCGTGACCGTGATGGCGCTGCCGATCAACCTGGTCGCCGGCCTGCTCGGCATGAACGTGGGCGGGGTGCCGCTGGCCCAGCATGCCAACGGCTTCTGGATCGTGCTCGGTTTCACCGCGGCGTTCACGGCGGTGGTCGCTTGGCTGCTGGTAAGGTTGCAGCGGCCGCGCTGAGTGGCCGGGCCGAGGTGGCGCGCACGCGCGCTGGACGGTCATCGTGCCGTCACAATCCAAATTTACAGTCGGTTGACACCATTGACCCGGAGTCAACCTTCATGCGTACCCATGCAACAGTTGCCGCACCCGCCGCGCGCCTGCGCGACAGCCGCAGCTCGCCCTCCACGATTGCGCTTTTCATCGTTCTGCTCCTGGCCGGCATCGGCTACAGCGCCTACAGCCTGCGCGCCGACCTGGTCGACGCCGGGCCGCTCGCGACCACCTGGCTGCCCTGGCTGCTGCTCGGCGTGGCCTTGTTGATCGCACTCGGCTTCGAATTCGTCAACGGCTTCCACGACACCGCGAATGCGGTCGCAACGGTAATCTATACGAACTCGCTGCCGGCCAACGTCGCCGTGCTGTGGTCCGGCTGCTTCAATTTCATCGGCGTGGTGCTCTCGAGCGGCGCGGTCGCCTTCAGCGTCATCTCGCTGCTGCCGGTCGAGCTCATCCTCCAGGTCGGTTCCCACGCCGGCTTCGCGATGGTCTTCGCGCTGCTGATCGCCGCCATCCTGTGGAACCTGGGCACCTGGTGGTTCGGCTTGCCGGCGTCGTCCTCGCATACGATGGTCGGCTCGATCCTCGGCGTCGGCGTCGCCAATGCGCTGATACATGGCCGCAGCGGGACCAGCGGCGTCGACTGGTCGCAGGCGGCCAAGGTCGGCTACTCGCTGCTGCTGTCGCCGCTGGTCGGCTTCGTCTGCGCCGCGCTGCTCCTGACGGCGCTGCGCAAGTTCGTGCGCGACCGCGCGCTGTACGACGCGCCGCACGGCGACACGCCGCCGCCCTGGCATGTCCGCTCGCTGCTGGTGCTGACCTGTACCGGCGTGTCGTTCGCGCACGGCTCCAACGACGGCCAGAAAGGGATGGGCCTGATCATGCTGATCCTGGTCGGCACCATGCCGATGGCCTATGCGCTGAACCGCGCGCTGCCGACCGAACAGGTGACGCAATTCGCCGCCGTCAGCCAGGTCACCCAGCAATCGTTGGCGCGCTACGCCCCGGGCGCGCCGCTGCCGGCGCCGGGCGCCGCGCGCAAGTCCCTCGAGCGCTATATCCGTGAGCGGAAGATGGCGCCGGAGGTGCTGCCGTCACTGTCGAGCCTGTCGGGGGACATCGGCAACGCCGTGCGCGCCTACGGCACCCTGGCGAACGTGCCGGCCCGTGCCGTGAACAACGTGCGCAACGACATGTACCTGGCTGCGGAAACGATGCGCCATCTCGAGAAGGAACCGAGCGTGCATTTCGACAAGGAGACCACGGACAATCTGAAGGAGTTCAGGCACCAGCTCGACAGCGCCACCCGCTTCATCCCGCTTTGGGTGAAAGTCGCGGTCGCGATCGCGCTCGGCCTAGGCACGATGGTCGGCTGGAAACGCATCGTCGTGACGGTCGGCGAAAAGATCGGCAAGGCCCACCTGACCTATGCGCAAGGGGCCTCGGCCGAAGTCGTGGCCATGCTGACCATCGGCGCGGCCGACGCCTATGGCTTGCCGGTGTCGACCACGCACGTGCTGTCCTCGGGCGTGGCGGGCGCCATGGTCGCGAGCCACTCGGGTGTCCAGATGGCCACGGTACGCAACCTGGTGCTGGCCTGGGTGCTGACGCTGCCGGCCGCGATCCTGCTGTCCGGCTCGCTGTACTGGCTGTTCTCGCAGCTGTTCTGAAGTCGACGTCGAGCGGCCGGTCATGCGGCCGCCACGAAGGGAAGACGCCGCGGCTCGCGTACGGCGCCCCTGATGTGCCCTGGCAGCACCCAGCGGCAAAGCCAATCCGGTCCGACGAACCTGCGGCGACAGCGCTCGATCCGGCCAACACCTCCCCCCCCGCGTCATCGACGCCCGTCACCCGCTTCGCGCCTGATTCGAACATTTATGGAATGTATCTGACGTGTTGCACACATGTTGTACTGAACAACAACATTTTTTAAAAGCTGTTAGCATAAAGAAAACAATGAGCGTCGTCGCAATCATTACGAGATGAAATCGACCAAAGTTTCCTTGAAGAGAAGTGATCGCAGTGGGCGGGCAGCAGTTGCCAAGGCAAGACACCGCGCGAAAAGATAAACCATTGAAATAATAAACTTACGTAGAAAAAATTATGAAACTCAAACTGATCGCATTGGCAATTTCGAGCTCTGTTGCACTGACGGCTTGTGGCGGTGGTGGCGGCGGAAGCAGCGGTTCGGGAGCGACGCCGTCGTCTTCCTCGCCAAGCACGTCGACGCCAACCACGTCGACGCCGAGCACGTCCACGCCCACCACGTCGACGCCGACCACGTCGACCCCGACCACTCCGGGCACGGACCCGAACGCGCTGCAGACCACCGTCCCGGCCCCGACATACGCACCCAACTCGATCGAGCTGTCCGCGTTCACCGAGCTGAACCAGATCCGCACGAGCTATGGTGTCGGCCAGGTGGCGCAAAACGGCCTGCTCGACACGGCCGCGCAGAATCACGCGAACTATATCAATGCCCGCCTTCAGGTCGGTGATTCCAGTGCCGTCGGCCATGCCGAGAACTCGGCCAACGCCGGCTTCACCGGCACCTTGCCGGCCGACCGCATTGCTTATGCAAAGTATGCGGCTTCGCAGGTTGGCGAAGACCTGACGAGCATCGAGGCGACGGACGGCGTGCCCAGCGATCCTGGCATCGTTTCCATCGATACGCTGATGTCCGGTCCGTATCACCGTTTCTCGATGCTCGATCCGAATCGTGACGTCGGCTACGCGCACGTGACGGCCCGCCTGCCGAACCAGACCATGGGCATTCAAAATACGATCGTGACCAACTTCGGCGTGGCCCAAGGCGTCCAGCAGCAACTTCCGGCCAAGGGCTGGGTTGGCGTGTGGCCGGCGGATGGCGCAACGGGCGTGTTGTACAGCTCGTTCGGCGAGAGCCCGAATCCGATCCCGACGAACAATGGCCAATGCGCGGGCTATCCGGTCTCGGTCCAGGTTCGGCCCGATGCGACGCTGACCACGACCACTTTCACGCTGGTGGAAGCTGCAAGCGGCGCGGCGGTCAACGTCCAGCTGTCGACGCAAGCGACCGACGCCAACCCGGCGTATGCGCGCGCAAACGCCGCCTACATCATGCCGTACCAGCCGTTGAAGCTGTCGACCAAGTACACGGCTCACTTCGTGGGTTCCCAGAGCGGCACGGCGATCGACAAGACCTGGTCGTTCACGACGCGTGCAGACAACGTCAAAGCCATCTACTTCTGCAACCCGTCGTAAGCCGTCGTTGCCGTCCCAGCTTGGCTAGTTCGACGTAACTGGCCAACGCCCCGCCACCGTGGCGATGCACAGCGTCGTCACGGTGGCGGCCTTCTTTTTCGAGAATGCGCCTGCGCTACGCGCGCAGCCTCGATCCAGTCTCCACCAATAAGGCCCGCCGTCGGCCGGCGTCGAGCTCAGCGGCCGATCTGCGCGATCTGGCGCTCCACGAACGCCTGCAGCTCGGTACTCAAGCCACCGCTCGTGCGCGCCTTCTGAAACGCATCGAGCGCCTCGGCGTTGCGCTTGTCGGCGCGCAGCGAAATACCCAGTCCCATCCACCACACGCCATTGCCGGGCACGGTGCGCAGCGCCTGCTGGTACTGTTCGGCGGCGTCGCGCTGGCGGCCCTGGCGCTGCAGGGCGCCGGCCAGGAAAGCGTGGTATTCGGCGCTCTCGGCCGACCCGCTGCCGGCATACGGCAGGCTGCGCGTCAGGGTCTCGATGCCGCTGCCGCCACGCTCGATCTGCAGGCGCGCCAGCAGCATCGCCAGCGCCGGCTGGCGCGGGTCGCGCGCCAGGCCGCTCTCCAGTTCGCGCATCGCTTCCTCCGGACGATTCGCCTCGACCAGCAAGCCGACCAGGGTCTGGCGCGCCGCGTCGTGGCCGGGGTCGATGCGCAGCGCCCCCTGCAGCGCGGCCAGCGCCTCGGTCATGCGGCCGTCCTGCAAATCGGCCAGCGCGCGGCCGTATTCGTTTTCGGCGCGCTGGGCGTTTGACTCCTGCCGGCCTTCGGCGCCCGCGGCGCCCTTGTGGCCGGCGGCGGGCGCGGACAGGCGTGCGATACGCGCCAGGCGCGCCTGGCGCGTGGCCAGTTCGATCACGGCCGCACGGCGCGCCTCGCGCGCCTCGGGGCTGTCGGGTTCCATCGGCAGGAAACTTTTCGGCGCCGCCGCTGCGGCCGCCGGCTCGTCCTCGCGCATCCGTGCGCCCGCGTGCTCGCGCGCGGGCATGCCCTCGCGCGCGGCCAAGCGCGGGCGCGGCGCGGGCGCGCCGTCGCCGTCCGCCTGGACCGCTTGCGCGGCGCGGGTGGGCGCGGAAGGGGCCTGCGGCTGCGGCGTGGGGGGCGCCACGCCGGCGGTTATCGACGGCGCCACGTCAGCGGCTGTCGCCGGCGCTGCGGACGAAGACGCAATCTGCACCGGCGCCGGCACGGCGGGAACGGCCCCCGGCACGGTCGCCGGCAGCTGCGTGATCGTGCCGGTCATCGCCAGGCCCGGCTTGGCGGGGTCGGCTTTGTGCACGACCGGCGCCAGCACGGCCGCCGGCTTGTCCGGCGCCGCCGCGTGCAGCCGATCCCATGCGAACCAGCCCAGCGCGCCCGCGACCGCCAGCGCGCCGGCGGACAGCGCGGCCAGGCGCAGCGCCGGGGCGCGCCGCTCGGGTGCGGACACCGGTTTGACGTTCGAAGGAAACGCGTCCTGGCCGGGCGTGCCGCGCGCATCCAGGTCCTGCAGCATCTTGTTAATCAGGCTCATCGGCTTACCTCGTCAGCGCCCAGGTCATGCCGGCCGCCGCCACGCCTGCGGTCAGCATGCCGCCGGCCAGCCAGGGCCACAGACGGCGCCGCTTGCTGGCCAGCGTGTCGCGCGCGGCCGCGCCCACGTGCGCGCGCGCGACCTGCGCCTTGCCCTGACCGTAGCACAACATCAGCGACTTGTGCGCCAGGATGTTGACCAGGCGCGGCACGCCGCCGCTGGCCGCGTACAGCCGCTTGACCGCGCCCTGCGAGAACAGGCGCGCGCCGTCGAAGCCGGCCACGCGCAGGCGGTGCGCGAGGTAGAAGTCGAGGTCGTCGCGCGACAGTGGTCCGAGGTGATAGTGGAAGGTGATGCGCTGGGCCAGCTGGCGGATCGACTCCAGCTCGAGCTTGCGGTTCAGTTCCGGCTGGCCGAACAACACGATCTGCAGCAGCTTGCGCTTTTGCGTCTCGAGGTTGGTCAGCAGGCGCAGCGCTTCCAGCGTCTCGAGCGGGATCGCCTGCGCCTCGTCCAGGCACAGCAGCACGCGCTTGCCCTCGACCGCGCGCTCCAGCAGGCGCTGCGTGATCGCCTTGAGCAGCTGGTGCTGGTCGATGTCGCGCTCGTAGGCGACCTCGAGTTCGTCGGCCAGCGCCAGCATCAGCGTGCGCGGCTCCAGGTAGGGGTTCGGGATGTAGGCGGTGACGAAGTCCGGGCCCAGCGTGGCCATGAACTTGCGGCACAGGAGCGTCTTGCCGGTGCCGACTTCGCCGGTGATCTTGATGAAGCCTTCCCCGCCGCGCGCCGCCACCAGCAGCGTGTTGAGCGCTTCCTGCGAGCGCGGACTGCCGAAGAAGAAGCTGGTATCCGGCGTGATGCCGAACGGCGCCTCGCGCAGCCCGAAGTGAGTCGTGTACATCATCGCCCTCCCCGTATCACTGCTGGCGCCGGCGCGGATCGAGCTGGTCGATGCGGCGGCTGGTCTCGATCAGGTCGTCGTTCCAGTTGTTGGCGCCGTCGACGATGGTCGGCTTGATCAGCACCACCAGTTCGCGCTTCTGGTTGACGCGCTTCTTCTGGCCGAACAGCGCGCCGATCACCGGCACGTTGGTCGAACCCGGCAGGCCGGACTGGTCGTTGGTCGAAGACTGGCGCATCAGGCCGCCGATCGCGACTACCTGGCCGTTCCCGCCGCGCACGATGCTGTCCAGCTCCGAGGTGTCCGACGCCGCCAGCGGCAAGGTCAGGTTGCCGGCCGAGCCCAGGTCGATCTGCTTGGTCACGGTCGAGACCTGGCTCACCGACGGGTGCACGTGCAGCAGGATGTTGCCCTTGTCGTCGATCTGCGGGGTCACGTCCAGCACCACGCCGGAGAAGAACGGCTGCAGCGTGACGCTCGGCGTGGTGGTATTGCCGGCGTTGGTCGAGTTGGTCGTGGTCTGCACGCCGGTCACGAAGAATTCGTCGGTGCCGATCTTGAGCACGGCCTTCTGGTTGTTGACCGCCGCCACGCGCGGGCTGGACAGCACGTGCACCGTGCCCTGGGTTTCGAGGAAGGACATCAGCAGCGCGAAGTTGCTGGTCTGGACGGCCAGGCCGAACATCGAGCCGGCCGTCGCCGCGGCATTGGACAGCGAGAAGCCGGTGCTGGCCGAGAGGCCGGTGCTCGGGTCGGTGATGGTGGCGGGCTGGCCGCCGGCGAACGGCAGCGGCGCCAGGCCGGCGCCCGGGCCGACCACGCCGGCCGAGGTGCGGTTGTCGTGGCCGCTGCGCAGCTTGGCGAACGAAGCCCAGTTGACGCCGCTCTGGAAGCTGTCGTTCAGCTCGACCTCGAGGATCTTGGCTTCCAGGATGACCTGGCGGTCGACCGCCAGCTGGGTCGCCTTCAGGTAGACGTCGACGTTGCGCAGTTCTTCCGGCATGGCGCGGATCACGACCACGCCCGACTGCGGGCTGATCACGATGCTGCGCCCGCCCTCCTTCGAGCCGACGATGGCTTCCAGGGCCGACTTCAGATCGCCCCAGAAATCGTTGGTCGAGGTGGTGCCGACGTCGGTGCTGTCCAGCACCTGGCCATTCTGCCCGTTCTGCCCGTTCGGACTGCCCACGCCGCCGTTGTTGGGGCCGTTCTGCACGCCGTTCATGTTCGAGTAGCCGTTGCCGCTGGTGTTGGCGTTGGCGACTGAGGTCGAACTGACGCGCGTGTTCGACATGCCCTGGCGCTTGCCGACCAGGTAGTTCACATGGAACATGCGGGTCTGCATGGTGAGCGGCTTGATCGAGATGCGCGTGCCCTCGATCTTGTAGTCGTAGCCGTACATCTCGCGTACCGCGTCCAGCGTCTCCTGCAGCGTCACGTCCTTCAGGCTGACCGTGATGGTCCCGCCGACGTCCGGGTGGACCAGGATGTTGTAGCGCGTGCCGGCCACGATCGAGCGGAAGAACTGCTGCGCCGGCACGTTGTTGAACGAGACGTTGAAGCGCTCTTCCAGCGCCGGGCGGGCCTTGGGCAGCTGGGTGGCGAGGCTGGACGCCGGCGGCAGCAGCGCGTCGGCGACCGCGGCGTCGACGCCCGCGGCGGCCGGGCGCCTGGCGCCGGCGGCGGTCGAATTGGCCGCGGTATTGGCCATGTCGCGCTGGATCGCATCGAAGGTGCTGTTGGCGGGCGGGGTCTGGCAGCCGGCCAGGGCCAGCGCCAGCGTGGCGGCGGCGGCGCGCATCGGGGTCCGGTGGCGAATGTCAGTCATTATTGTCCTTTGACGCGGGTGATGCCGCTTTCGGGCGCCGCATACAGGCGCAACACCTGGCGTTCGCGGCCGCGCTGCAGCTCGACTTCGTTGTCGGCGATGCGCACCACGCGCGCGCCGCGGAAGTCCGCGCCGACGCGCACGCTCTCGCCGTCGATCACGGCGCTGCGCCCTGGTGCGCGGCCGACCTGCACCGACTGCAGCATCGGGGCGGCTTCCGGCGCCACGGCGGCGCCGCGCGGCGCGCTCAAGGCGGCTGGCGGACGGGTCGGGTCCTGCAGCACGTTGCTGGCGCCGGCGGCGCCGCACAGCAGGCTGGCGGCCAGCGCACAGGCGGCCGGTAAGACCGCGGTGCGGCGCATCAGAGTTTCATCCATTTCGGGTCCAGGCTCAGGGTGTAGAGGGTCAGGGTCAGGCGCGCGTTCGGGTAGTCCTCGACGTCGAGCTGGGCGCGGCCCCAGAACAACTGGGTCGGCAGCGACTCGAGCGCGCCCATGGCATCGACCATGTCGAGGTAGCCGCCGCGCACGGTCAGCTCGACGCCGTGGCGGTACAGCACCGCGCCGGAGGCCGCGGCGCCGGCCACCGCACCGGCAGCCGACGAGCCGGCCGACGCGCGCAGCGCGGCCGCGGCGGCATCGAGCTGCGCGGCCGGGCGCATCGGGGCGGCGCCGGGGTTGCCGGCGGGGCCGGCGTCCGCGCTGGCGCCGTCGACCGTGTCGACCGGCAGCGTGCGCAGCGACACCAGCTGCAGGCGGCCGTTGGCGCGCAGCATTGATTCCAGCAGCGGCGCGATGCGTTCCGGCGGCACCAGGCCTTTTTCCATGGTGCGCATCTGGTCGGACAGGCGCAGCGTGTCGGCGCGCACGGCATCGAGCTTGACGCGCAATGCCTGGTTCGGGTCCTGGGCGCTGGCAGCGACCAGGCGCGCGATGTCGTCGTTGATGGCGGCCACGCGGCCGGCCTGCTCGGCGCTGGCGGCGCGCAGCATATCCTGCTTGCGCGCCAGCGGACCGAGCACGGCCATCTGCGCGCCGAACAGCAGCAGCGCGGCGGCGGCGGCGAAGCTCAGCATGCGCTCGCGCTGGGCCATGGCCTCGACGCGCGCCGCCAGACGCTGCCAGCGTTGGGCGATGGCGGCGGTCATCGCTGACCTCCATTCGCCTGGACGCCGTCCGCGCCGGCGGCTGTCGTGCCGAGCGTGAACTCGACGTAGGGCGCGGCCGCTTCGCTTTCCTTGCCGTCGGCGGCGCGGGTCTTGACCGGGGCCGCCTGCCTGATGACCATGCTGCCGATCGCCTTACCCTGCAGCACCGGCTCGTTGCGCAGGCGCGTCAGGTAGCCCGGCACCAGGGCCGCGTCGAGCGCGCGCCCGCGCACGCCGATCTCGCTGCCGGCGCCGTCGATGCTCACGCCGGTCAGCCACAAGCCCTCGACGTTCTGGCGCGCCAGCGCGCGGAAGTATTCGGCATAGCCGTGGGTGTCGCCCAGCTCCCCGCGCGCGATGCGCTCGGCCACGCGCTGCAGCGCCGCGTGCTGCGCATCGGCGTCGCCCAGCTCGGCCTCCAGGCGCGAATCCCTGGCACGCGGCGCGAACGAGGCGTTGGCCTCGGTCAGGCGCTTTTCGGCGTGCGCCACGCGGCGCGCGCCGGCGTCGACCTCGCCCTGCAGGCGCGCCACGCGCAGCTCGGCGGTCGCGATCACGCCGATCAGGCCCAGCACCAGCACGCCCAGCGCCGTCGCCATCGAACGCACCGTGAAGACCTCGACCTGGTGCTCGAACTGCGGGTTGTACAAATTGATCTGCTGGCTCATGCGGCGTCCTCCAGCTGGCGCAGCGCGGCGCCAAGCGGCACGAAGAAGCGCTGCTGCATGGCCGGCTCGAGCAGCTCGGGCACCGCCTCGAGGTCGAGCACGTCGCCCAGGTCGAGCATGTGCACGCGCGTGTACAGGTTGCTCGACAGGTAGTCGTACAGGTCGCGCCCGATGCCCGGCGCCAGCACCAGCTTGGCCACGCTGATGAAGGAAAACTGGCGCTCGAAATTGTCCAGCGAGCGCTGCAGCTCGAGGGCGATCCTGTCGAACGCCCCCAGCCTGCGCTCTGCGTCGGGTTCGCGCAGCTGGGCCAGCGTGACGTCGATGCGGCGCGACAGGTACAGCTCGCCGCGCCACGACACCGTCAGCAGACCGCCGTCCTCGCCGAAGGCCAGCAGCGCCACGCCGCGCCCTTCCGGCTCGAGCAGGGCCGCGACGTTGCGCTGGGCCATGTCGGGGATGTCGATCACCGCCAGGCCGACCTTGGCCGCATGGAACAGCTCCTGGCGCGCGCGCACCACGTTGTTCCTGGCCGCGACCGCGAACACGTTGTGCTGGCTGCGCCCGGCGCCGTTCGGGTCGGGCGGCATGTCGAACACGTCGAAGGTGGCGTCGTCGATCGGGAAGTCGAGGATGTCCTTGAGTTTCCAGCGCATCGCCGCCTTGAGTTCCTCGCGCGCGACGCCGGGCGCCTCGGCGGTCAGCAGCTGGTAGTCGCCGTTGGCCAGCACGGTGATGCAGCGGTAGGCGCCGCTCCCGGTCTCGCGGCCGGCGCGTTCCAGGACGTCGACCCCGGGCGTGCCGGCGAAGAACGCGGCCATGGTCACCGCCGGCTTGGCGTCGCGCTGGCGCGCCACGGTGGCGGCGAGGACGCCGTCGCGTTGCGGCACCAGCGCCAGCCAGGCCCCACTCTTCTTTGATCGATTAAAAAAACGCATGCGCGGCGGTCGAGGATGTTTCGAGGAAAGTTTTATAGACCCTTGATTATATTCAACTGTAGGAAAAAGCCGATACCATTTTTTTATCCTACGGAAATATTTTCAGTTTTTGTCACAGGATGACCGTCCGCCGTTGTCAGTACACCTCACGCAGATAGATCACCGGCGCCTTGTACAGGCCGAACTTGGCGCGCGCCTGGGTGCTCGGCAGCCACGCGGCCGAGCCGCCGCCCGTGACCTGGTAATCGATGCTGCCGTTCAGGCGCCCCGGGGCCGCCTGCTGCAGCACCATGGTCGCCCTGCCCGCGTTCAGGCGGATCGGGGTACCGCTGTTGACGGCGCTGACGACGCCGCTCTTGCAGGCGGTGGCGGGCGGACTCGACGCCAGGCCGCCGCTGCAGGACGGCGCCGGCGTGCTGGCGGTCCAGGGTGCGGTCGCGGCCACCAGGCTGTCATTGTCGGCGGTGTTGGTCAGCCAGCTGGTGCCGCTCCAGTACTGGGCGGTCAACGGCACCGGCAGGCGCAGCGCCTCGGAACCGAGCGCATTGCCGACCTGGAGACGGCCGTTCACCGCCATCAGGCCATCCTCGTATTGGGTGCCGGCCGGCGTGGTGGGCGCGATCGAATTGATGGTGATGACCTGCGCGGCGCCGCCGGTGCTGGCCTGGCGCGTTTCGGTCATCGAAGCGCGCACGTAGAACAAGGTCGGCGCGCCGACGTTGGTTGCGGTTCGATTGGCGGCGGAAAAAGCGACCGGCAACGTCATGGTGGCGCTGGTGCCGAGGTCGAGGTAATCGGTGCTGGCACTCGAGTACGGCACCGCCTGGCTGGAAAAACTGACCGGCTGCTTCGTGCTGCTCATCACGGCCCCGCTGGCGTTCGGCAGCGGCGCCGCGCTCAGCACGATCGTCGTGCGGGCGCTCGAGGACATCGGCGCAGTCACGTTGGAAGGCGGGACGTTCTGGAACAGGCGCAGCTGCGGCAGGCTGCCGTCCGCCATCGGCCGGCCATAGGCGTGGACGTTGACGGCGAACGGCTGACTGGAATACACGGCGCCCGCGATCGGCCAGCTCGGCTTGACCGCGTCGTAGGCCGCCGGCGGACAATTCAGCGACGCCGGGCAGTCGAAGGCCTTGGTGATGTCGGTGTCCAGGTGATCGGGATAAAAGCGGCCGATCACGCGCGTAGTCGGGCCCATGCGGGTGGCCGACGCCGTGTTGTCTGCGGACGGCACCGTGCCTGCCCCGAGGTAGTTTTCGAGCGAGGGCACGAGCGCCAGGTTGCCCGCCTCGAACCAGCTGACGTTGGCGTCGAACGCTCCGGCCGCCCCGTTCGATGTGAAGGGCTGGTTGAACACGAACGCGTTCTGCACCAGGCTGTCCGGGCTGACCGCGGCGCTCTGGCCGGGCAGCGTGATCTGGGTCAGCTGCGTGACTGGCGAGCTCTGCGGCGAAGTCACGGTGAATTTGTCGAGCCCGAACTTGAACACCAGCAGGCTGGGGTCCATCTTGCCGGCCAGTTCAGCCGGCTCTTTGCCGAAGCTCGGCGCCCAGGCGCCGTTCGCCATCCAGGCGCCCAGGCGCAGGATGAACGGGTCGCCGGCCCTGACGAAGGCGAGGTCGGGCTTGCTGAAGCTGTCGGCGCTGGTGCCTTTCTGGTCGTAGTATTCCGTCGTCGCGCCGAGGTCGCGGATCGCGGCGCGTACGCGGATGTCGTAAGGCTTCGAGATGAACGTGATGCTGCCGACCTGTGTCCCGTTGTAGGTGGCCGTCAGCGTGATGCGCCCGACGTCGGCGTACGAGAACGAAGACACGTTCGCGGCGGTCGCCTGGTTGCCGCTGACCGTCACGGTCGCCGTGACGGCAGTACCCTTGCAATCGAGCGTGACGCCGGCATAACTGATGGCGACACCGGAATTCGGTGCGCAGGTCGCGGCGAAATTGATCGGCACGCTGGTGCTCGAGCCCGACACGGCGCTGGCGATCTGCTGGCCCTTGCTGTTGGTGGTGACGCCGGTGATGTAGATCTTGGTGGCGCTGTCCGCCGCGATCACCGGGCCGATGAACGTGTGGCAGCCGACCGCGCTGTCGAGCACCACGATCGGGTCGCCCACCTTGCAGGTCTCCCGCGTGAACGCCGCCTGGTAGCCGTAGGTCGACGATGCCGGCATGGTGTAGGTGTTGGACGCGCTGTTGTTGCCGGCGTTGTCGTCGCCGGTCTTGCCGGACACGGTGGCGGTGTTGGTGTAGTTGGCGTTGGCGCTTGCGGCCACGTTCAGCACCAGCGTGCTCATGGTCGCGCCCGGCGCGACCGGGCCGTTCTGGCTGCAGGTGACGATCGTCGCGCCGTTGCTGCCGGCCGCGCTCGTGCAGCTCCAGCCGGCGCCGGTCGCCGACACGTAGCTCAGGCCGGACGGCAACGTGTCGGTCACGGTCACCGGGCCGATCTCGGTGTCGATGCCCTTGTTGGTGACGGTGATCGCGTAGCTGGCGGTCGAGTTGGCGGTGAGGTCGCCGCTGCGCGTCATCGTCAGCGCCAGGTCGGCGTTGGCGACGTAGGGCATGGCCACGATTTCCGCGCTCAGCAGCACCAGGTCCTGGCCGGTCTTGTAGGTGGTGGTCGCGCTGCTCGAGCCGGGCGTGAGCGTGCCGTTGGCCGCGGTCAGCGTGTAGGCGTCGAAGTCGACGCCGTAGGAATAATAGTCGCCGTTGATATTGCTCTGTGAGTTGAACTGGTTACCGGACGGATTCATCGCGTCGGTCAGCTCGATGTTATTGAACAACAGCGTTTCGCCGCCGCCCGAGATCGTATTGTCGCCTTCCCAGGTGATGTGGCCGATGCGGCCGGTGACGTTGCTCGGCAGCGGATTGGGCACGTTGAAGTTGCCGAGGTTGATCGTGAAGCCGTTGTTCTGGAAGTACTGGAAGCCTTCGTAGATGTTGAGCATCCGGAACGGCTCGCTCGAGATCGAGTAGACCACCACCAGTGCGAAGCCGCCGACCACGCCCTGTACCGCGCACCATGGGCTACCGGTACTGACGCTCAGGCCGCTGAAGGTGTAGGTGGCGTTGCCCTTTTGCTTGACCGCGGCGGTCACGTCGACCACGCCCGAGAAATAGTCGTAGCCGACGCTGCTCGACTGGTAGGTATTCCTGGCGGTGTAGCTGGTGGTGTCCATGGTCACGGTGTTGTCCACCGTGCTGCCGGACGCGGCGTAGTACAGCTGCGCGCTCTCGATGGTCGCGCCCGAGGGAATGCCCGTGAGCGTCGCGCTTGCGCTGCCGTTGCTGACCAGCTGGCAGGCATTCGTGCCGTTGGGGCTGCTGCGCAGCGTGACTTCGGTGCCGGTGAAGTTGACGTTGCCGCGAAAGCTCTTGATGTTCGACAGCGCGGTGTCGGCGCGCGCCGGCACGCCCGCCAGCAGCGCCAGCAAGGCCAGCGCCGACGACAGGCGCAGCGCGCGCAGCCACGCCGTCACAGCTGCACCTCGACGCGGCGGTTGACCGTGTCCGGGCTGGTCGAGGGCACGCAGCTGCCGGTGCCGCCGTCGCAGTTGCAGTTGCCTTCGCTGTCGGTCAGGTTGCAGGCGCTGGACGTGATGGTCGCGTGCGCCAGGCTGGCGCTGCCGCTGGCGGCGCAGCGCACCACCACCGTGAAGCCCGACAGCGAGGTGCCGGCCGGCAGCGCGAAGCGGCTCGACGCCGCGCAGCTGCCGTTGCGGGTCCGGCGGAACAGCCCCCACTCCATGCCGGCGCGCGCGGCCTGGTAGGCGCGCGCGCCGAGCAGGTCGACGTTCGCGCTGGTCTGCTGCGCGGTGTACAGCGACACCATCGCCGTGGCCAGGCCGGCCAGCACGACCAGCAGGAAGATTGCGGTGACGATGCCGACGCCGGCCTGGCGCCGCATGGAAGGAATACGCATGTTCATGGGGTGTTGTCGACGTGGACCTGGTGCACCAGGCGGATCGCGGCGGTGTTGTCGTTGCGGCCGTGCAGCGAGATGTCGATGCCGACCAGGCCGGTGCGCTGGTTGGCGGCGGTGCTGTAGCTGAACAGCTTGTCGCAGCGGGTCAGGCGGCTGGCGAGCATGGCGGTCTTGGCGTCGCTCGGCGTACTCGTGGGCTGGCCGGCCTGGATCTTGTAGCCCCAGGCGCGCCACAAGTCCCAGGTCCCGTCGCTGCGGGCGGTGCAGTAGAAGCTGACCGGGCCCGAGACCACCTGGAAGCGGTAGTTCGGCGAGGACATCGGCGGCGCCTGGCAGGCGAAGGGATTGACGGCCAGCGTGATGTCGACCGCGTCGGCCAGGCCGCTGGCGCTCGGCGTCACGATCTTGCTGATCTGGGCGATGTTGCCGGCGTTGACGGCGGCCGACGTGGCGTCGCCCTTGGTGCAGGCCGCGCTCTGCACGACGTAGGCGTTGGCCGGCTCCAGGCCGGGGCCGAGGTTGTACACCACGACGTAGTCGCCCACCGCGACCTGGGCGAAGCTGTTCAGCGGCGCAATCGCGGTGAAGTCCGTGTCGATCGGGTCCTCGAAGTTCAGGATCCTGGTCGGGTCGACGCCGTCGTCGTCGATCGACAGGTAGCGCCCGCCCGTCTTGGTCTGCAGGAATTCCATCACGGTGTTGCCGGCGCCGTCGCTGGCGATGCGCACGCTGTTGGGCAGCGCCAGGCGCAGATCGCGCGCGATGCGGCGCAGCGCCAGGTCGGCCTGGTCGGTGATCTCGGCGCGGTCGACCGTGTCGCGGTAGCCGAGGATCGGCGCGCGGATGAACACGGCGACGATGGCCGACAGGATGCCGATCACGACGATCGAGACGATCACCTCGATCAGCGTGAAGCCACGCGCGTGGGTGCGCGGGCGTGCAGGCGGGTGTGCGTACGCGTGTGCGTGTGCGTGGAGCGTCATAAGGCGTTGGGCGCGTAGCGCGTGCGGTAGCCGTCCAGCGTCAGGGTCTGGCCGTCGTAGCTGACCGTGACCGTGATCCGCAGGGCTTCGTTGTCGGCGCTGCTGCCGGTGGAGACGCCGGCGGACGGGTTGTTGGCGCCGACCTGGGCGCCGTCCGGGCCGAGCGCGACCGGCGTGATCGTCACGCTCGCGCTGTAGCCGGCCAGATCGAGCACGTTGCCGTTGGCGTCGGCCAGCTTGCCGCCGACGTCGAAGGCGGCATTGGCGGTGCCGGCGGCCGCCACGTAATCGTTGACGTTGTCGTAGGGCCGCCCGGACGAACTCGGCTCGCCTCCCAGCTGGCCCCAGGCTTCGGGGATGGTGCAGTCCTTGCTGCTGGCGGCGGTCGCGGCGTTCGGGTCGAACGGGTCGCAGTAGGAAAAATTGGCGCGCTCGACTTCCTCGAGCAGGCCCTCGGCCAGGATCAGCGCCTGCTTGCGCCGCACCGGGTCGGCGCTCTGGCTCGTGGTCAGCGCCATCACGCCGACGATGGCCGCCAGGGCGACGCCGATGATCACCATGAAGACGATCATCTCGATCAGGGTCACCCCGCGCTGGCGCGGCGCCCGCGGCACGGCGCGCGGCTCAGTTGACATAGCCGGTTTCCTGGTACACCGTGACCGGGACCGAGACGTTGTCGCCGCTGAAGATGTATTTGGTGGTCTGGAAGGTCGAGGCCGCGCCCGCCACGTCATTCGGCATGAAGGGCTTGCCCAGACCGTTGAAGAAGAACGGCGAGAAGCTGCCGCTGGAAAGCTTCATCGTCATGCCGTTCGACGGCGCCGACTCGCAATACCAGGTCGGCGCATACACGCCGCCGACCGCGCAGATGGCGCGCGTGTTCGGGTTGCCGCTGTTGGTGCCGTTCGGGACCGCGACCTGCTGAGCGGTCGGGCAGTTGGTCGAATTGGTGTAGCACAGGCCGACGCCGAGCACGTTGCCGGCAGCGTCCACCGTGCCGGTGACCCAGACCACCCGGTTCTGGGCCACGGCGAGCTTTTGCGCGTAACGCGCCATCGCGCGGATGGTCTCGGCGAAGGCTGCGACGTCGTAGCCGGTGCGCACATAAAAACGCGAGGCCGCGAACGCGGCCAGGATGCCGGCCAGGACGATCACCATGATCAGTTCGACCACGGTGAAGCCGCGCTGGCGGCGAAGGGGATGAGCGTGCGCTGCTCGTTCAGGAAATCGGCCGGGCATCCGTCACGCTCTTGCGATACAGCTTGCGGCTTAGTCGCAGACCGGGGTGACGACCGGGCTGCCGCTCGGGTTGCTGGTCGTGGTCGGGTAAGCGATGGTCGCACCCGAGGTCGTCGAGGTGGCGGCGGTGTACACGATGCTGCACTTGGTCGGATCTGCGACACCCTTCGGCGAGACGGTCACCTTGCCGGCGGCAGTGGTGTCGATCTTGTAGTCGTCGCTGCTGATGCCGGCGGCGTCGGCCAGGGTCGTGTCGGCGCTCGGGTAGCCATTGGTCAGGTTGATGGTCTTGCCTTCGACGGTCACGGTCGTGCCGTTGGCGGTCGGGTTGACCAGGTACTTACCATGGATCATGGCCGAGGCCGAAGCGATCGAACCTTTCGCGGCCTGCAGCGAAGCCAGGCGCGCATCGGCGCTCAGGTTCGCAAACTTGGGCAGCGCGGTCGCCGCCAGGATGCCAAGGATCACGATCACGACGATCAACTCGATCAGGGTAAAACCGCCCTGGGCGCCGGCCTTGAAATTCTTGTTCATTGAAATCTCCGAAATTGGGGTGCGGCCGCGCCGCGTTGCTGTTGGATCAGCGGGGTCGCGCCCCATGCTGTAGGGCAATTCTAACTGGAATCAGAGCAAACTTGATCCACCGCAACAAAAGTTTTTATGAAAACATAGTTTCGTGACAACAAATCTGTCGCGCCGTACAGACACCAGCGCGACTGCTCATTGTTTGCCGTGCAAGGCGGCCTGCCCCAGGTCCCAGATCGGCAGGAAGATGCCGAGCGCCAGCACCAGCACCAGCGCGCCGAGGAAGACGATCAGGATCGGCTCGATCTGGCTCGACAGCGTCTTGAGTTCGTAGTCGACCTCGCGCTCGTACATGATCGCGATCTCGTCCATCAGGTCGTCGAGCGAACCCGATTCCTCGCCCACCGCGATCATCTGCAGGACGATCGGCGTGAACACCTGGGCATGGGTCGCCGTGCGCAGGATGCTTTCGCCGCGCTCGACGCCGTCGCGCATCTGGTCCATGCGCCAGGCGAGATAGGCGTTGTCCGAGGTCTGGGCGACCACCGTCAGCGCGTGCACGATCGGCACGCCGCTGCGCATCGACAGCGCGAAGCTGCGCGCGAAACGCGACATGGTCGCCTTGTGGACGATCTTGCCGGCGACCGGGATGCGCAGCTTGTAGCGGTCCCAGGCCAGGCGCCCCGCCGTGGTGTTGGTCCAGGCGCGGAAACCCAGCACCGAACCGATCGCGGCCAGCGCGAACGCCGGCCACCAATGCACCGAAAAGCGCGAGGTCTCGATCAGGATGCGCGTCATCAGCGGCAATTCCGAGTGGAAGGTCTTGAACACCTTCTCGAACTGCGGGATCACGAAGATGTTCACCACCGCCATCGCCAGGATCATCGCTACCACCACGAAGCTCGGGTAGCGCATCGCGCTCTTGACGCGGTTGCGCATGTCGCGGTCGAACTCCATGTGGTCGAACAGGCGCAGGAACACTTCTTCCAGGCGGCCGGTCATCTCGCCCACGCGCACCATCGCCAGGTAGAAGGCCGAGAAGCATTTCGGATGACGGCGCATCGCGCTGGACAGTTCGCGGCCGGCGTCGAGCGATTCGCGCAGGTCGCGGATGACGACGGCGAACGCGGGATTGGTGCTCGATTCCTGCAGGCCGCCCAGGCCGCGCATGATCGGCACACCGGACTTGAGCAGCGTGTAGAGCTGGCGGCTGAACAGCTGCACGTCGAGCGACGTCACCTTCTTGCGGGTCAGGCGCAGCCACAGGCCGCCTTCCGATGCCACGCCCACCGCGCCGGCGACGCCGCCGGCCGCGCTGGCGGCATTGCTGGCGGTTTGACTGGTGACGGCGCGCTTGCTCGGCACGATCTCGATCGGCGTGGCGCCGGTGCCGAACAGCTGGTCGGCGACCGCGCCGCTGTCGGCGCCTTCGAGCACGCCCTGCAGCAGGTCCCCGCGCGCGTTGCGCGCCTTGTAGGCAAAGAATGGCATCGGGTGGGGCCTCAGTCGTCGACCTGGTTACTGATCCGCATCGCTTCGGCGACCGTGGTGCGGCCCTGGATCGCCAGGCGCACCGCGCCGCGGCGCAGGGTCTCGCCGCGCATCTCGCTGTGCGCGACCTTCAGGAAGTGCGACGGGTCCGGATGGTTGATCGCCTCGTTCACGCCGCGCGTCATCTCCAGCAGTTCGTAGACGCCGGTACGGCCGCGGTAGCCGGTGCCGTTGCAGTGCGAGCAGCCGCGCCCGTGGAACAGCGGCACGATCCCGGCCTTGTCGCCGAGCTCCGCACGCAGCCACGCGCGCTCGGGCGCGGGCGCCTGGAACGGTTCGCTGCAGCTTTCGCAGATCACGCGCACCAGGCGCTGGGCCAGCACCGCCTGCAGCGAGCCGCCCACCATGTAGCGCGGGACCCCCATGTCCATCAGGCGCAGCGGGGTCGAGGCGGCATCGTTGGTGTGCAGGGTCGAGAGCACCAGGTGGCCTGTCATCGCGGCGCGCAGGCCGATCTGGGCGGTTTCCTGGTCGCGCATCTCGCCGACCAGCACGATGTCCGGGTCCTGGCGCAGCGCCGAGCGCAGCACGCGCGCGAAGTTCAGCTCGATCTTGTCGTTGACCTGCACCTGGTTGATGCCTGGCAGGCGGTATTCGACCGGGTCCTCGACCGTGATCAGCTTCTTTTCCACCGAATTGAGTTCGGCCAGCGCGCTGTACAGCGTGGTGGTCTTGCCTGAACCGGTAGGGCCGGTCACCAGCACCAGGCCGTTGGGGCGCTGGACGATGGCGCGGAAGCGCTCGACCAGGCGCGGCGGCATGCCGATCGCGTCCAGTCGCAGGTTCATGCCGACCTGATTCAGCAGACGCATCACGACCGATTCGCCGAACTGGGTCGGCATGGTCGAGATACGCACGTCGATGCGCTGGTTGCGCACCTTGACTGCGAAGCGGCCGTCCTGCGGCAGGCGCTTTTCCGAGATGTCGAGGTCGGCCATCAGCTTCAGGCGCAGCGCCAGCGGCGTGGCGATCTTGATGTCGGCCTCGGTCTGCAGGTGCAGCACGCCGTCGATGCGGAAGCGGATCTGCAGGCGTCCGTCCTGCGGCTCGATGTGGATGTCGGAGGCGCGCACCTGGGCCGCATCGTCGAACACCGATTGCAGCAGCTTGACCACGGGCGCTTCTTCCAGGCCCGGATTGGCGGCCAGCGCGCCGAAGTCGATCGAGCCGGATTCGCCCAGGTCCTGCTCGAGTTCGCGCGCCAGGCCGGTGATCTCGCCGGTGCGGCGGTAGATGCGGTCGATCGCCTGCAGCACCTCGGTCTCGTTGACCACGGCCAGCTCGATGCCCTTCTTCAGCAGGCGCGCGATCTCGTCGTAGGCAAACAGGTCGGTCGGGTCGGACACGCCCACCAGCACGGTTTCAACCCGGTCTTCCAGCACCAGCGCGCGGAAGCGCCGCGCCTGGGTCTCGGGCAGCAGGCGCACCACGTCCTGGTTGATGTTGTAGAACTTGAGATTGATGTAGGGGATGCCGAGCTGGCGCGCGAGCGCGCCCGAGATCTGCTCCTCGGTGACGAAACTGCTTTCCACGAACACGCGGCCGAGCTTGCGGCCGGTGCGCTTCTGGTCGGCCAGCGCCTGGTTCAGCTGCTCTTCCGTCAGCAGCTTTTGCTGCACCAATATTTCGCCGAGACGGACTTTTTCTGGCCTTGCCATAGCACCCCTATTATTTCCTGTAAGACTCAACCCGTGATTCTATGTCAGAAAAGGGTTAAATTGACTCAGGGAATCATATTAGTGCCGTAAAGACGCGGCGCCGGCGCGACAGCCTGCCGTGATGAGCGTGCAAGACGAGCAACAAAGATGGTCGGAATGACCACTGGTGCAGCCGAGTAGGAGACCGACGCATGACGCACACCCGACGCCGCCGCATCTTCCTGATGCGCCACGGCAGCGTGACTTACTTCGACACCGACGGCAAACCACGCCTGCCGGAGAGTGTGCCGCTCAACGAGGACGGCCGCGCCCAGGCCGACGGCGCCGGTCTGGCATTCCGCGAAGCGGGCGTGGCGTTCGAGCGCGTCATCGTGTCCGGCCTGCCCAGGACCGTCGAGACGGCCGCGCGCGTGCTGGCGCAACTGGCGCCGGGCGCCGCGCCGGCGCAGCCCGAGCTCTGGCCCGAGCTGCAGGAAATCCGCGGCGTGCTGCAGCCGGGAGCGCGCAGCACGACCATGGAGCTGCTGTTCGAGCAGTACCGGCGCGGGCGCGGGATGTGAGGCGCTGCCGCTGCGTCCTGCGGCTTGTCACTCTTGTTTCCACATGTTCGGCCGCCCGCGCGGTGGACGCTCAAGCGCTGCGCCGGCGCCGCAGCGTCGCGGCAGCGCCCGCGCCCGCGCCGATCAGCAGCAGCGCCAGGCTGCCCGGCTCGGGGACGCTGGCGATTTCCTCGGTGCTCGTGCTGATGATGCGGGTGGTCCAGGAGTCGTTCGAGCCCGCCGTCGAATACCCGAAGCCCTGGCCGCGGCCCAGGAAGTAGAGATAGAAATCGTCGCTGCCGATCATGAGGTCGTCCAGACCGGACGCCTTGGCGCCGAATGCATAGCCGCCGCCGCGCGGCCCGGCGAGGATGTCGTCGACCGCGTAGGTGTGGCCGCCGATGGTCAGGTCGATCGCCAGGACCACGGGCAAGGCGTTGTCCTCCAATGGCGTGGTAAACAAGATCGATCCTGCGACCGGATCTTGTGGCGCGGCAGCCCCGTCTCTGGCGCTGAACTGGCTTGCAGTGAAACTGACCTCGAGGATCCTGGCGCTGGCGACTGCAGGGCACAGAAGGCTGGCGGCGACGGCAAATGCGGCAATGGTGGTTTTCATGGGGATCCCATCTGTCGAGAGTGGCCTTGCTTGCGCAAACCCTGACGCAGGAATCGAGCCAGGAATTTTTTCGCTTCTCGAACAAGGACTTGCCGATTTTCCCGAATCACGAGCCCGGTGTTTGTAAATATTTCCGACATCAGGGGCGGCCAGTGCAGCTGCGCGCCGAGGACATGAACTTCTATCTGGCCTACGACCTGTTCCGCCTGGCCGGCATCATGCAGGCATCATGAAGCGCTACGTCGACGGCACCGCCAGCAACGCGCAGGCGCTGGAAAACGGCAAGGCCGCCCGCCCGATGGCCGAGATGGCATTGGCCGACGGCCCGGACGAGGTGCACCGCAACGCCATCGCGAAGCTGGAGCTGGGCAAGTACGCCTGACGCCGCGCCGCGCCGGGCCGCGCCGGTCCGCTTGAGCGCGTGCGTTTGCCGCCGCCGGGCCGCTCGGCTACCATGTCTCCCGGCGGCGCATCGGCTCCGCGCGCATCCGCGGAGCTGTGCATTGCTGTTTTCACAAGGTCGTTCTTTACCCTCCATCCGTTCCAAGCTGATCATCCTGGTGCTGGCCTGCGCCGCGCCGATCGTGGCCGGCTACCTCGCTTTCGCCCACGACGCCGACCGGCGCGAGCGGGCCCACATCGCCCAGGACGCGGACATGATCGTGCGTGCGCTCGCGGCCGCGGTCGACCGCGACCTGGACAGCGCGGCCACCGCCGCGCGCGTGCTGGCCAACCAGAGCAGCCTGGCGACCGGCGACCTGGCCGCTTTCCAAATGGCCGCACGCCGCCTGCTGCGGCCCGAATTCCCGGTCGCCGGCTTCGAGCTGAGCGGCGCCGACGGCCGCGCCCTGCTCGACGCCCGTCATCCGCTCGGCGCCGCGCCGCCGGATAACGGCAACGAGGCCGACGTGCGCGCCGTGTTCGCCTCCGGCAATGCCGTGACCTCGGGCCTGCACCGCGCCAGCCCCGGCCAGCCGTGGCTGGCCTCGATCACGGTGCCGGTCTGGCGCGACGGCCGGGTGGCCTATGCGCTCTCGGTCGAATTGCGCCCGCAGCGGCTGAACGCGCTGCTGGCAGGCCAGCAACTGCCTGAGAGCTGGAATGCACGCATCTTCGACAACCACCAGCGCCTGGTGGCCCGCAGCGGCCCAGCCGAACGGGGGATCGGCATGCCGATCCGTCCCGAACTGGCGCAGGCGCTGGCCCACGCCGACCTCGGCCAGGTCGCGCTGCTCGGGCGCGACGCCGGGCGCGTCTACATCGCCTACGCGCGCACGCTGGGGCACGGCTGGGCGGTGACGATCGGCTACCCCTACCACGCCGAGCGCGAGATCCTCGGCACCGATCCGGCCACGAGCCTGGCCGGGATCGGCGCCATGCTGGCGCTGAGCTTGACGCTGGCTTGGGTCATCGGCGGCGGCATCGCACGTTCGGTGCGCGCGCTGACCGGGCCGGCGGCGGCGCTCGGCCGCGGCGAAGCGCTGGCGATTCCGCCGCTGGCGATCCGCGAAGCGGCATCGGTGGCCGCCGCGCTGCGCCAGGTCGAAGGCGAGCTGCAGCAGTACCGCGCCGGCCTGGAAGCGCTGGTGGCCGAGCGCACCAAGGAACTGCGCCGCTCCAGCGCGCTGCTGTCCACCGTGTACGCCAGCGCGCCGGTCGGCCTGGCCTACCTCGACGCCGACCTGCGCATCGTGATGGTCAACGACTACCTGGCGGCGGTCAACGCGCTGACGGCCTCCGCCCACATCGGGCGCACGCTCCCCGAGCTGCTGGGCGAGCGCGGGGTGCACTTCGAGGCGCCCTACCGGCGCGTGCTGGCCAGCGGGCGGGCGCTGATCGACGTCGAGGACAGCGTGGAGGTGCCAGCCGAACCCGGCGTGATGCGCTACTGGATCTGCAGCTACTACCCGGTGTACGGACCCGAGCGCGAACTGGCCGGCATCAACGCGGTGGTGCTCGACATCACCGAGCGCAAGCTGCAGGAGCAGCGCGAGCGCGACAACCAGGAGCTGTTCCGCGCCTTGTTCGAAGGCGCCGGCGACGCCCAGGTGCTGCTCGTGCCCGAGGCCGGCTTCATCAGCGCCAACCCGGCCGCGGTCAAGCTGTACGGCTGCGCCAGCCTCGAGGAATTGCTGGCGATGTCGCCCGCCAACACCTCGCCCGAGCTGCAGCCGAACGGACGCAGGTCGAGCGAACTTGCGCACGAAACCATGATGCGCGCGCTGGCGCAAGGCGGTTGCCATTTCGAGTGGCTGCACCAGCGCCGCGACGGCAGCCTGTTCCACGCCGACGTGCTGCTGACCGCGGTCGACATGGGCGGCCGCCGCATCCTGCAAGGCACCATCCGCGACATCACGGCGCGGGTCGAGACCGAGCTGCGCCTGGAGCGGAGCGAGCGCATGGTGCGCGCCATCACCGACCACCTGCCGGGCCTGGTCGGCTACTGGGACGCCGGCCTGCGCTGCCGTTTCGCCAACCGCCCTTACCTCGAGTGGCTCGGGCGCAGCGTCGAGGAGGTGATCGGCCACACCGCCGCCGAGCTGATGGACGCCGAGCAGATGTTTCAGGTCCAGCCCTACCTCGACGGCGTGCTGGCCGGGCGGGCGCAGTTCTTCGAGCGGCGCCTGCAGCGGCGCGGCTACGACAAGGTGATCTACGCCTGGGGCAGCTACATTCCCGACCTCGACCTGGAGGGCCGGGTGCGCGGCTTCTACATGTTGCACGCCGACGTCACGGAACTGAAAGGCACCCAGTCGCGCCTCGAGCAGGCGCTGCGCGCGGCCGAGGCGGCCAGCAGCGCCAAGGGCGAGTTCCTGGCCAACATGAGCCACGAGATCCGTACGCCGATGAACGCGATCATCGGCCTGGCGCGCCTGCTCGAGGAAGCCCAGCTCGGGCGGCGCGAGCGCGGCTACGTCGCGCGCATCGGGATGGCCGCCAAGTCGCTGCTGTCGATGCTGAACGACGTGCTCGACTACTCGAAGGTCGAGGCCGGCCAGCTGGCGCTCGAGCGCACCGCGTTCCGGCTCGACGACGTCCTGTCCGGCATTGCACTGCTGACCGCCACCAGCGCCTGGAACAAGGGCATCGAACCGGTGTTCGCGGTCGCGCCCGACGTCCCGCGCCACCTGCTGGGCGACCCGATGCGTCTGGAACAGGTGCTGCTGAACCTGGTCGGCAATGCGATCAAGTTCACCGAGTCGGGCGAAGTGGTGCTGTCGATCCGGGTCGAGGCGCAAGACGCGGGCAGCGAAGACAGCGGCGTGCGCCTGGCGTTTTCGGTGCGCGACAGCGGCATCGGCATCGCCCTGGCGCAGCAGCAGCGCATGTTCGAGGCGTTTTCGCAGGCCGACAGCTCGACCAGCCGCAAGTACGGCGGCACCGGGCTGGGCCTGGCGATCAGCCGGCGCCTGGTCGACCTGATGGGCGGCCACCTCGACGTCGACAGCCGCCCCGGCGAGGGCGCGACCTTCGGCTTCAGCGCGGCGTTCGCGCTGGCGCCTGCGCCGGGACCGATGCAGGGGCCGGATGCAGCGCCGCCGGCCGCACACGCCGGCGCGGCGCTGCACGTGCTGGTCGCCGACGACAACGCCAGCAGCCGCGCGGCGCTGGCGGCCATGCTGCGCGCACGCGGCTGGCAGGTCGATGTCGCGGCCGGCGGCGTCGAGGCGCTGGCGCTCCTGGCGCACGGCGCCTACTGCCTGGCTTTCATCGACAGCGCCATGCCGGACCTGGACGGCGCCTCGGTCCTCGCGCGCTCACGCGCTCACGCCGGCGCGCCCCCGCGCGTGGCGCTGATGGCCGCCGACCCCGACCACGAGCGCCTGGACGCGATGGCGGCCGACCTGCGCGTCGACGCCCTGCTGGCCAAGCCGTTCACGCCGCAGGCGGTGGACGCAGCCGCGGCGGCGCTGCTTGGCGCCGTGCCGGACGAACCCAGCCACCCGCTGCGCGTCGGCAGCGCCCTGGCGGCGCGCCTGGCCGGCCTGCGCGTGCTGGTGGTCGAGGACAATCCGCTCAACCAGGAAGTCGCGCAGTTCGTGCTGGCCCAGGCCGGAGCGACGGTCGACTTCGCCGGCAACGGCCGCATCGGCGTCGACCTGCTGGCCGGCGGGATGCGCTACGACGCCGTGCTGATGGACTTGCAGATGCCGGTGATGGACGGGTTCGAAGCGACCGGCGCGATCCGCCGGCTCGGCCTGCCGGTGCCGATCGTGGCCATGACCGCCAACGCCTTCGAGGACGACCGCCGGCGCGCGCTCGGGGCCGGCATGGACGCCTGGGTGGCCAAGCCGATCGACGTCGACGAGCTGGTGGCGACGCTGGCGCGCGTGACCGGGCGCGCGGCGGGCGCAGCGCCGGCGCAGGCGCCCGTGGCGGCGCCGGCGGCCGCGCCGGCCCTGCCCGGCATCGACCTGGCGGCCGCGCTGCCGCGCATCCGGGGCGACGTCAAGGTGCTGGCCGAGCTGCTGGCGCGCTTCGCGGCCAGCCACGCCGACGACGCCGAGCGTATCCGCGCCGAGCTGGCCGAAGGAAGGCGCACCCGCGCCGCCCAGGCCGCGCACCGCCTGCACGGCGTGGCCGCCAACCTCGGCGCGTCCGAGGTGGCGCGCCTCGCGGCGGAACTGGAACAGCGGCTGCCGAGCGGCGACACGGCGGCGCTGGAGTCGCGCCTGGCCGGCCTGGACGCCGCGCTCGGGGTCGTGCGCGCGAGCGCGCAAACGCTGGCCGCGGCGCACGCGCCCGGCGTCGACGCCGCCGGCGCCCGACCCGCAGATGACCCGGATCTGCCACGCGCGTTGGCGCAGCTGGTCGATTTGCTACAGAATAACAACATGAAGGCGATGGCGCTGTGGGAATCCCTGCGCCCCACACTACAACGCCTCGCACCGCACGCAGAGGCGGTCCTTGCCGATGCGGTGGCCGAGCTGCGTTTCGACGACGCCGCCGGCACGCTGCGGGAACTCATGACGACGATGGAGACTGGATGAGCTGGTCCGACCTGGCCCTGAACGGCCGTATCCTGGTGGTCGACGATGCGATGGAAAACATCCGCATCCTGCATGCCGCCCTCCAGGACGAGCACGAGGTCCTGTTCGCCCTCGACGGTCCGCGTGCGCTCGAGATCGCGCGCACCCAGCATCCCGACCTGATCCTGCTCGACGCGGTGATGCCGGGCATGGACGGCTACGCGCTGATCAAGGAACTGCAGACGGCGTCCGAGACCGCCGACATCCCGGTCATCTTCGTCACCGCGTTGAGCTCGCCGGAAGACGAGACGCGCGCGCTCGGCGCCGGCGCCGCCGATTTCATCAGCAAGCCGGTCAACGCGGCCGTCGTGCGCGCGCGCGTGCGCACGCAGCTGACCGTCAAGCGCCAGCGCGACGCCCTGCGCGCCCTGGTGCTGACCGACGCGCTCACCGGCGTGGCCAACCGCCGCGCATTCGACGAGCGCCTGATGGCCGAGTGGCGCCGCTGCGGCCGGAGCGGGCTGCCGGTGGCGCTGCTGCTGGTCGACGTCGACCACTTCAAGCTGTACAACGATTTTTATGGCCATCCGGCCGGCGACAACACCCTGATCCAGGTCGCGAGCGCATTGCGGCGCGCGGCGGGGCGCACCCAGGACCTGGTGGCGCGCTACGGCGGCGAAGAGTTCGCGATCCTGCTGCCGCAGCTGGACGCGCGCGGCGCCGTCGGCGTGGCCAGGCGCCTGATCCTGGAACTGGAACGGATGGCGATCCCGCACGCCGCCTCGCCGACCGCGCCCTACCTCACCGCCAGCATGGGCATATCTGGCATGATCCCGGGCGAACACACGATTCCCGCCGACCTGGTGCAGGTGGCCGACGCGCGGCTGTACCAGGCCAAGGCCGACGGCCGCAACCGCTACCGTGCGGGGGCGGGCGCGGACTGAGGGCCGTCCCGCTTCGCCCTTCCCGCTTCCTGGCGGCGCGCGAACATGCCCATGCCCTCGACCGTGCACACGGTCGCGCCGTGCTGGTTGCTCGCCACCCACTTCGACCACACCACGCCGCGGTCCGGCTTGGAAGCCGACGCCTTGACCCGCACGGTCTGGTAGCGCACGTGCAGCGTGTCTCCGGCACGTACCGGCGCCAGCCAGCGCACGTCGTCCAGCCCGGGCGAGCCCATGCTCGAGGACCTGGCCATGAGGCCGTCGACCACCATGCGCATCATCATCGAGCAGGTGTGCCAGCCGCTGGCGATCACGCCGCCGTAGATCGAGGCGGCCGCGGCGGCGCGGTCGACATGGAAGGGCTGCGGATCGAACTGGCTGGCAAAGGCGATGATCTCGTCTTCCTTCACCGGGCGCGTGCCGAGGTCGATCTCCTGGCCCGGATAAAAGTCTTCGAAGTACCAGTCGGCACTGGCCTTGGCATCGCCGCTCATGCCGCCTCCTGCGCGCGAAACCCCGGGCGCTCGATGAAGCGCGCCAGGTGGTGGTCGCTGTCGCCCAGTGTCAGCTCGATCGTCGTCAGGCGCTTGAAATAGTGCGCGGCCGGCAGCTCGTCGGTGACGCCCATGCCGCCATGCAGCTGGACCGCCTGCTGGCCGACGAAGCGCGCCGCCTGGCCGACCCGGTACTTGGCGGCCGCCACGGCCTTGCGCCGTTCCTCGGCCGCATCCGCGCCGGCGCCGTCGAGCCTGACGGCCGCCAGCAAGGCCATCGAACGCGCCTGCTCGAGGTGGATGTACATGTCGGCCATGCGATGCTGCAGCGCCTGGAACTTCCCGATCGGCACGCCGAACTGCTGGCGCGTCTTGAGGTACTCGAGCGTGGCCGCAAACAGCGCATCCATCGCGCCGACCGCCTCGAAGCACAGCAGGCCGGCGCCGTAATCGGCGGCCGCTTCCAGGATCGCCCAGCCCTGCCCCGCAGCCCCGACCAGCTGCGCCGCATCGACGCGCACACCGTCGAGGACCACGTCGGCGCCGCGCTGGCCGTCGAGCATGCGGTAGCCGGCGATGCGCAGGCCCGGCGCGTCGCGCGGCACCAGGAACAGGCTGATGCCGCCCTCGTCGCGCTGGGCGCCGCCGGTGCGGCTCGACACCACCAGCATCCCGGCTTCAAAGCCGTGCAGCACCACCTTCTTTTCGCCATCCAGGATCCAGCCGGCGCCGTCCGGTGTGGCTGTCGTTGCGATGTCGCGCAGATCGTGGCGCGACTGGCGCTCGCCGAGCGCGCAGGCCAGCTTCAGTTCGCCAGTGGCGACGCGCTCGAGTTCGGCGTCGTGGCCGCCGCCCAGCGCGAGGAATCGGGCGCCGAGCACGGTCGCGAAATACGGCTCGACCACCAGGCCGCGCCCCAGCTCTTGCATCACCGCGAACAGGTCGACCGCGCCGCCGTCGAAACCGCCCTGCGCTTGCGGCACCGGCAGCGCGGTCAGGCCGAGCTCGACCAACGTCGACCAGGCCGCCTCCGACACGCCCGATTCCGAGTCGACGATGGCGCGGCGCTTCTCGAAGTCGTAGTCGCGCGCGATCCAGCGCTTGAGGGCGTCCGCCAGCTGCTGTTGTTCCGGGTTGAAGTTGAAGTCCATGTCGGTTCCTTACAGGCCCAGGATCATCTGGGAGATGATATTCCGCTGGATCTCGTTCGAGCCGCCGTAGATCGAGGTCTTGCGGTAGTTGAAGTAATGCCCCAGCAGCGGCGCGGCGAAGTCGTCGTCGACCAGGCTGTGCTCGCGCGCACCGGCGAGATAGTCCTCGTCGAACGGCAGCGCCATCGGTCCGGCGGCTTCGACCATCAGCTCGCTCAAGCGCTGCTGGATCTCGGTGCCGCGCACCTTCAGCACCGAGGCCTCGGGACCGGGCGCCTTGCCGGCGTCGGCCAGCACGCGCAACACCGTCATCTCGAGCGCCATCAATTCGATGTCCAGTTCGGCGACCTTGACGGCGAACAGCGGATCCTCCAGCAGCGCGCGCCCGTTCTTCTGCTCGCGCAGGGCCAGGCGCTTCAAGGCCGCCAGCTCGCGCTTGGAACGGCCGACCGCGGCGATCCCGGTGCGCTCGTGCCCGAGCAGGTACTTGGCATAGGTCCACCCGCGGTTTTCCTGGCCGACCAGGTTGGACAGCGGCACGCGCACGTTGTCGAAGAAGACTTCGTTGACTTCGTGGTCTTCATCGAGCATCACGATCGGGCGCACGGTGATGCCGGGCGTGTGCATGTCGATCAGCAGGAAGGAGATGCCCTCCTGCTTGCGCACGCCGGGGTCGGTGCGCACCAGGCAGAAGATCATGTCGGCGTGCTGGGCCAGCGTGGTCCAGGTCTTCTGACCATTGACCACGTAATGGTCGCCGTCCCTGACCGCCGTGGTCTTGAGCGACGCCAGGTCGGAGCCGGCGCCCGGCTCCGAGTAACCCTGGCACCACCAGTCGTCGCAGGACAGGATGCGCGGCAAAAAGTGGGCTTTCTGCTCCGGGCTGCCGAAGGCCATGATCACCGGCGCGACCATGTTCACGCCGAACGGCAGGATCGGCGGCGTGCCGGCGCGCGCGCACTCTTCCTCGAAGATATGGCGCTGGAGTGGCGTCCAGCCCGGACCGCCGAACTCGACCGGCCAACCCGGCGCCACCCAGCCTTGTCTGGCCAGGATCCTGTGCCAGCGGACATAGTCGTCCTTGCTCAGGCGTAGGTGATCCAGCACCTTGCGGCGCAGGTCGGCCGGCAATTCGGCCGCGAGGAAGGCGCGCACCTGGTCGCGGAAAGCCAGGTCGTCGTCGGTGGTGTTCAGGTCCATTCTGTCTCCGTAGCGTTTTTTTGTATTAAAAAAGCACGACCGTTCCAAACGATTGTACCTGAAAAGCGTGACGTTCAAGCAAGGCTGCAGCACCCGATGGAGAAAAGCGCAGACGAAAAAAGAGCGGGCCGAAGCCCGCTCTGATGTGCGCTAACGATGTTCTTGCCACTACTTGTTGCGGCGACGGCGCAAGCCGATGGCGCCGAACAGGCCGGCGGCCATCAGCGCGATCGACGACGGCTCCGGCAGAGCGGTCCCATCGGCGGCTGCTTGCACGGCGCTAACCGGCGGCGCCGTCACTTGCGGGGCGTCGACGGTGGTCCTCGGCGGCAGGGCTGCCGGGTCGCTGGCAACGGCGCTTGCCAGCGGGCTGGTCGTGGCGATGTGGTCAGCCAGGATGGCCGGACGGATCTCGGTGATCTGGTGCGCGCTGCGTGGGGCTGCGGTTTGTGCGAAGGCTGCGCAGCTGCTGGTCATCAGCAAAGCCGCGATGAGTTCACGTGTTGACATCATAATCTCCTAACATGGTCGGGAAAGTTACTTTAAAATCAACTGCATACCGAGCGTAGCATGGGTTAAAAAAGTAGCGTGTTCAATTGCATACCATAAAAAAAGCGGACATTCCAGAGGGAGCGCCCGCTTTTTTCAGATTTTTTAACATTACTTCAATTTACTGCGGCGACGAATTCTAGCTGCAAAGCCAGCCACAGAAACCGATCACGTTTATTTCGCCTGCGACAAGTACGGCATCGTCCGCGAAGCCATCCGGTTGTCGGCCTTGAGCATACCGGCCTCGTCCGACAGGATGTGCGCCGCTTCCTGCAGGTAGACGTCCTTGGCGTTCTTCGCCGCCTTTTCCGCCGCCAGTTCGGCGCTCAAGCTGCGCTCGCTGCCCTGCAGGCCGTCATCCGACGTCGGCAAGCCTTTTACCGAAACGGCTTTCTTCGGCGCCGTCGGCGTCGGCACCTTGGCGCGCTGGTCCTTGTTGCCCGAATTCGTATTCGCGGTCGCATCGTCGGGCGTGCCCTGGGTCGAGGCCATGCGCGCCTCGCGTGCCTTGGCCTTGGCTTCCTGGGTCTCGCGCTCCTTGCGGCGCACGTTCTCGTTCAGCGAGATCAGGTTGTCCTTGCGCAGCTTGATCGCCTCGGCGATGTCCGACTCGATGTCGAGGAAGTCCTTGTCCTTGGCGATACGGACGTCGTGCTTCTTCTGCAGCGGCGCGAACAGCTCCTTCAGGTCGCCGGCCGGCATGTAGGTCGCCGGCTTGATCTGGGTCCACGGCAAGGCGTTCTCGTAGGAAGACTCGCCGAAAGTCTCGGCATCGGCGGTGACCGGCAGCTTGATGTCGGGCGTAACGCCTTTCAGCTGCGTGGTGCCGCCATTGATGCGGAAGAACTGGGCGATCGTCATCTTCAGTTCGCCGTACTTGACCTTGTCGCTTTGCGAGAAGCGGTCCAGGCTGATCAGCGTCTGCACGGTGCCCTTGCCGAAGCTCGGTTCGCCGATGATGACGCCGCGGCCGTAATCCTGGATCGCGGCGGCGAAGATTTCCGACGCCGAGGCCGAGCCGCGGTTGATCAGCACGCCCATCGGGCCGCTCCAGGCCAGGCCGGCGTCGGTGTCGTTCTCGACCTCGATGCGGCCTTCGGCGCTGCGCTGCTGCACCACCGGGCCCTTGTCGATGAACAGGCCGGTCAGTTCGACCGCCTCGATCAGCGAGCCGCCGCCGTTGTTGCGCAGGTCGATCAGCACGTTGTCGACCTTGTCTTTCTTGAGTTCGCCCAGGATGCGCTGCACGTCGCGCGTCGCGCTCTTGTAGTCCTTGTCGCCCTTGCGGCGTGCGTCGAAGTCCTGGTAGAAGGTCGGCAGCTGGATGATGCCGATGCGGCGCGTCACGCCGCCGTCCTTGACCGTGATGATCTGCTTCTTGGCCGACTGCTCTTCCATGCTGATCTTCTGGCGCACCAGCGAGACCGTGATGTGCTTGCCGTCCTGGCCGGCGTCGGCCGGGATCACGTCCAGGCGCACGGTCGAATTGCGCTGGCCGCGCACCAGATCGACCACGTCGTCGATGCGCCAGCCCATCACGTCGGTGAACGGGCCGGTGGCCTGGGCCACGGCGACGATGCGGTCGCCGACCTTCAGCTTGCCGGACTTGTCGGCCGGGCCGCCGGTCACGACTTCGCGGATCACGGTGTAGTCGTCGCGCTGCTCGAGCACGCAGCCGATGCCGTCCAGAGACAGGCGCATCGCGATGTCGAAGTTTTCCGAGGCGCGCGGGCCGAGGTAGTTGGTGTGCGGCTCGATCGCCATCGCGTAGGCGTTCATGAACATCTGGAACACGTCTTCGTTGTTGAGCTTCTTGAGACGGTTCTGGTAGCCCTCGTAACGCTTGTCGAGGGTCTCGCGGATGTATTTATCGTCCTTGCCGGCCAGCTTCAGGCGCAGCCAGTCGTTCTTGACGCGCTTGCGCCACAGATCGCGCGCCTCGTCTTCGTTCTTGGCCCAGGGCGACTTTTCGCGGTCGATCTGGAGCGATTCGGCTGTGCTGAAATCGAAGCCGCCCTTGGCCACCAGCTCGCGTGCGTAGGCCATGCGGTCGCTGAAGCGCTGCTGGTAGGTGTTATAGATCTGGAACGGGAGCGTCAGGTCCTCGTTGTTGATCGCATCGTCGAGCTTGGTGCGCGCGGGCGCGTACCCGTCGATGTCGGCCTGGGTGAAATACAGTTTTTCGCCGTCGAGCGATTTGAAGTAAGCATCGAAAATCTTGGCCGACATCGCATCGTCGAGCGGCGTGGCCTTGTAGTGGTAGCGCGAGAGCACGCGCGAAGCCCACAGCGCGGCCTGGGTCTGGGCGGCGGCGGGCTTGAGCTGCGGCAGCGCGGTCGGCTGGGCCGCCTGACCCGAGGCCGGCGCTTGCGCCTGGCCCGGTTGCGGCTGCGCCGTCACCACGTGGGCCGATACGGCGAGCGCCATCGCGGCCATCAACATCTGCTTCTTCATTCTTCGTTTCTCCGAACGGATTTGGTAAGGCGGCCGCCTTGAGGAAGGATTCGGCAGCCACGCCGACTGGACGGCGCGTGCAACCAATTCTACAGGATAGCGCAACGACGCAGAGTCGGCTCGTGCGCTTCTTCAGCGCAGCTTAAGTCGCGCTCCGCTCTACGGTTCACGCTTTTACAAATTGAAACAGGTCATGATGCCAGGCGTACAAGCCGATGCCGCCGAGCCCGATCAGCACGGCCCACGGCCAGCTGCGCAGCGCCAGGCGCCAGTCCACGGGCGACGGCCAGAACGACAGGAACTGCGGCGCCAGCAGCAAAGTGAGCGCCAGGTCGGCGGCACCGAAATGCCAGTCGCCTCGGGTGCGCCACCAGGCCGCCGTGAGCGGCACCAGCAGCACCAGGAAAGGCGCCAGCGCCGCCGGCGCCGCGTTCCACCAGCGCAGGTTGGCGAAGGTGACCGAGCCCAGCTCCCAGGTGCGGCCCTGGCGGCGCGGCACGATCGAAAAGCCGGTTGGTTCGGCGCCGAGCAGCAGGCCGACCGAGAAATGCGCGAGTTCGTGGCACAGCGTGCCGGCCGCGCTGAACACGAAGAACAGCGGATGCAGGGCGGTCAGCATCCAGATCAGGAAAGCCAGCGCGATCGAGGGCGTCAGGTAGAGCAGCATGTCGGCGCCGCCGCGCGCCCAGGCCGGCAGCTGCGCGAGCAGATCGGCCAGGGCGTGCCAGAAGGTACCGGCGGGCGCCGCCGTGGACCACGCGGTGGACCAGGCGCTGGACCAGCCAGTGAACCCGGTGGTGGCCCAGGCGTTGGCCAGCGCCGTCCAGCCATGCGCCATCGCCGGTCCCCGCTCAGCCGCGGTAGAAGCAGCGCCCGCAGGCCTGGCGGTAGCTTTCGTTGCCGCCGATGCTGACTTGCTCGCCTTCGCGGATGCGCCGCCCGTGCGCGTCGACGCGGATGTTCATCGTCGCCTTCTTCCCGCAGGTGCAGATGTTCTTGATTTCCTCGATGTCGTCGGCCAGCGCCAGCAGGTAGGCCGAGCCGGGAAACGGTTCGCCGCGGAAGTCGCTGCGCAGGCCATAGCAGATCACCGGCACGCCGCGCACCTGGGCCAGCTGGTGCAGCTGCACGACCTGGGCCGTGCTCAGGAACTGCGCTTCGTCGACCAGCACGCAGGCGACGTCGGGCGTGCTTTCCAAGAAGTTGGTGTTGGTGTCGAACACGTCGGTCTGGCGATGCGGCCCCAGCCGCGAGGTGATCTGGCCGACGCCGTAGCGGTCGTCGATCTTGGCGGTGTACAGCATGACGCGCTGGCCTTGCTCCTCGTAGTTGTGCGCCACTTGCAGCAGCGACGTCGATTTACCGGCGTTCATCGCCGAATACCTGAAATAGAGTTTGGCCACTGCCCTTCCCTGCCTGAAAGCGGATTCACACGAAATACAATCCGACGATTATAGCAATCCGGCATCGGGGCGCGCCAGCCTCGGCAGACCGGCGCGAGACAGGACCGACGATCAACCGCGGCGGCGGCGCGCCATCACGGCCATGAAGCCCAGGCCGGCCAGGAACATGCCGTAGGTCGTCGGCTCGGGCACGGCCAGCACCAGGTTGTTGACGGTCGGCCAGAGCGCCGAACCGCCGCTCGAGGTCACGGTCACCGAACCGAGGTCGCTGTCCGAGACGAAGCCGAGGAAGGACGACTGCGTCGTGCCGTTCAGGCTGTAGGTCAGCGTGAAGCCGTCGGTGGCGGTCAGGACCAGGTCGCCGCCGGGCACGTAGTCGCCGATGATATCGGAGCCGAAGAAATTGCCGCCGAAAGCGCTGACGTGGCCGGTGAAATTCGAGAACACCACCGAGTCGGTGCGGAAGTTGGTCGACAGCCAGGTGTCGCCGGGGACGCCGGCGCCCCACAGGCCGTTCTCGGCCGAGGCGGTGTAGCCGTAGGCGCCGGCGCTGCGCGTCAGGGTCTCGCCCAATAGGCCAAGGGGCAGGTCGTCGAAGGTATCGACGCCGCGGTTGGCGACGGCGGCGTTGAAGGCGGCCTCGCTGGTGTAGACGGTGATGTCGGCGTTGGCGGCCGCGCTTGCGCACAGCAGGGCGGCCAGGCCGAGCGCTTTCAGCGGAAACAGTTTTTTGCTCACGATGTACTCCCGTTAAAGGTGGATGGACAGCCCTGGGGCTCCCATCAGTAGATAACAGGACAATACGTGATGCAATGCGGATAACCCCGCTTTTCAGGGCGCTTTGCGGTGCATAAAAGTGCGCTCAGATTGCTGCGACCGCTTGCACCGTTCGCACTTCTATGTTTCCAGCGAGAACTTGACCTCACTCGCCAGGATGATACTTGCGCTCGAGCTGTTTCTCGATGTCTTCCTTGTAGAACAGTACGTCCTTGAATTGGCCACGCGCGTACATCTCGGCCTGGTCGCTGAAGTGCGGCGACTTCGGATCGCCACTTTCGCCGCCGGCCAGGATGCTCTTGGCGCGCACGCGCGGGCCGAACTCGACTGCCGCAACGAAGGAGTTGCCGCGGTCGCCGTAGATGCGCTTGGTCGCCTGTTTGGCGCTCATGCCGAACGAGGCCAGCGAACCCCACACCGCCGACGTGAACGGCACCGGGATGCTGGGCTTGCTGTCGTCGTACTGCAAGGCGATGTCGCCGGACAGGCGCTGGAAGCGGTTGATCTCGCCCCACGGCGTTTTCCACGAGCCGAAGTCGGCGGCCAGCTTGTCGCTGGCGCGCGCGAGCGCATCCAGGCGTTCCTGCGGGCTGGAGCGGGTCTGGATGAAGTCGACCACCGGGATCGCCGCCGCGCGCGCGCGCGGGGCCGCCGCCTTGACCATGTCCTGGCCCCAGTACACCGCCAGCGCGGTCGGCACCGATTGCGCCGACCAGCGCAGGTCCCAGCCGCGCAAGGCGGCGACCTGCTCCGCCAGGCGCGCCTTGCGCGGATCGGCGTCCGTCAGCGCCTCCCAGTCCTTCACCACGGCAGGCACCAGCGGCTCGAACGCGGTCAGGTAGGAATCGTAGGCCTTGGCGATCAGGCCATCCAGATCCAGGCCGCGCGCGTCGTGCAGCACCCGTTCGGCGTGCACGCCGCGCGCGTTCTGCGGCAGCGACCACATGTAGGCCGGGTACTTCGAGCAATCCGGGCTGCTCTCGCCGAAACCGGTGCAGGGCCAGTTGTTGGTGTTCGAGATGTAGCCGCTCTTGGGGTTGAACAGCGTGATCGTCTCATTGACCTCGTGCAGCCCCTTCCATTCGGTGGCCGGATCGCTGCCGTCGACCGGCTTGGTCCAGTCGAAGCGGGTATCGCGGCGCGGGATGAAATTGCCGTGGAAGTAGGCGATGTTGCCGTCGCCGTCAGCGTAGACGGTGTTGTTCGACGAATTGGTGCGCAGCTGCATGACCTTCAGGAACTCGGCGTAGTTGCGCGCCTTGGTGCGTCCGTACGACTGTTCGAGCGCGTGCACCGGGTCGTCCATCAGCTTGACCGACACCCACTTGCCGTCCTGCGAGCGGATCACCGGACCGTGGTGCGTAAAGTAGGCCGTGACGCTGCGGCTGGCCATGCCGTTCGCGGTCTTGTAGGACAGGTCGATGTCGATGCTGCGCAGCGGCCGCTCCTGGGCGCCGTATTTGTAGAAGAATTTGCCGCCGCGCTCGACCACCGTTTCCAGATACTCGTCGATCACGTCGCCGCCGCCCGAGGTGTGCATCCAGCCGACGTGCTGGTTGAAGCCCTGGTAGACGAAGAACTGGCCCCAGGTGACCGCGCCGTAGGCATCCAGTCCCTCGTCGCTGACCACGTGGATCTCGGGCCGGAAGTAGAACGAGGTGTGCGGATTGATCATCAGGAGCGCGTGGCCGTCGGCGGTGCGCGACGGGGCGATCGCGAAACCGTTCGAGCCGGTCGGCTCGGGGTCGAAGCCGTTGTTGGACAGTTCGGCCAGCGCCACCTTGGGCGCAACTGCGGATGCGGCCACGGGCGCCTTGCCGTAGAACGCTTCCAGCGCCTTGAGGTCGATCTCCTCGATGTCGCCGCCGATGCTGCCCTCGCTGAACGACAGCGCCATCCACGGCTCGAACCGGGTGAGCAGCTTCGGCTTCACCTGCGGATGGCCGACCAGGTACCAGTTCAAGCCGTCGGCCCAGGCGTCCATCAGCTTTTTCAAATAGGCCGGGCTGGCCGCGTACTTGGCGCGCATGTCGTCCGGGCGGATGTACAGCTTCATGCGCAGGTCGCGCCAGATCTCGCCCTCGCCCTCGACTTCGGCCAGGCGGCCCATCGCGTTGATGAAGTTCATCTCGACGCGGTTGAAGTCGTCCTCGGCCTGGGCGTACAGCATGCCGAAGGCGGCATCGGCGTCGGTCTTGCCGAACACGTGCGGGATGCCCCACTTGTCGCGCAGGATCGTGACGCGCCCGGCGGTGGCCTTCATGCGCGCCAGTTCGGCCGGCGAAAACGACGCCGCATGCAGGCCGGCCGTCGCCGCCGTGGACCCGGCGGCCGATGCCGGCGCCTGCGCGGCCTGGACCGGCGCGAGCGTGGCCACTGCACTGCAGGCGAAAGCGGCGCGCAGCGCGTGCCGGACGAGGAAGCGGGAAGTCTGCATCAGGTCACTCCTAATTGTCGTTATCGTCGCGGGTTCATTGCAGCGGCGGCGTCCGGCCGCAGGAAAGACTCAGCCGCCGCGCGCGGCCAGCTTCTGCTTGAGCACTTCGTTCTCGGTCATCAGGGAGGCCACCCGGTCCTTCAATTCGCCGACCTGGGCGCGCAGCGCCTTGATCTGGTCTTCCGGCGGGTCCATCGACATGTCCTTGTCCTTCTTCGGCTTGGTCGCCGACTTCTGCTCGCGCACCTGGCGCGCCGCCTGCTGCAGTTCCTTCTTGCCGCCGGCCACCGCCGCGACCTGGGCTTCGCGCGGCAGCGAGGCGACGTTGGCCGCCGCGCTCACCGAGATCTGGCCGGCGCGCACCGCGTCGACCAGTTCCGGCGCCGCCGCCTTCTGGATGCGCTCGATCTGGCTGATGGTATTGGCCGAGACGCGCGCCGCGCGCGCCACTTCCTCGCGCGTGTTCCAAGGGGGCGTGAACGGGACGGCCTGGTCGGCCTCGCTCTGCAGTTCGCCCTCGAGCTTGGGCACCACGCGCGCGGCCAGGATCTCCTTCTTGCGCAGCGCCATCAGGCCGCGCTGGAAATCGCTGACGCTGCGGCGCGCCAGCTGGTTGTCGATCATCCACAACTTGACGTCTTCGATCGAATCGAAGCTGTCGTTCTGGACGGTGCGGAACGGGATGTCGTGCTGGGTGCAGATGGCGTAGCGGTTATGCCCGTCGATCAGCACGTCGCGCCACAGGATCAGCGCTTCGCGGCAGCCTTCAGTCAGGAGGCTGCGTTCCAGGGCTTCGTGTTCGGCGGGGGTGAGCGGGTCGACGTAGGTACGCAGTTCGTCGTTAATCGTGATGTTCAATTCGTGTCCTTGCATGTGCTTCGGGGCTGACTGGTTAACTTCAGCCATTGGGTTCGCATGCTACACCATGCCGGGACTCAACTAAAGTCGTTCGGCAATATTGCACATCCGACTCCAAATTGACCCGGTGCGGGTCCGGCTATGCTAGAATTCGCCCGCTGCCCGGATGGTGAAACTGGTAGACACCCGAGACTTAAAATCTCGTGCCAGCAATGGCGTGCCGGTTCGATCCCGGCTCCGGGCACCACGGCCTAGCGCCGCACATCCTCCTTCCCCGCTTTTCTGGTTCCCATCGTTCATGCCGTTGCCCTTGCCAAGGCAGGGGCGGCATCGGCCCCAACCCTGCGCATGACGCGCCAATGCGTGCCTGTCACACGGGAAAATATGGCCCGCGGTGATTATTGGTGATTTTTTTGCAAATTTGACAGCGTATTATTGCTGAGCGAAGCGGCACGCAAAGATGCCGGCCTTGAAACCTCACCATGCGCAGCCTTTTACACCCGATCGCCGGACTCGTCGCCGAGCTGAAACGATATCGCCGAAATATGTTCCCTGAGCATACCTGGCAGTACCACTCCGACGAGGACCGTGTCTGCTCGGTGTGCGATCGCCAGGAATACTTCGATGTCGGCGGCGGCGCCGCAGGCTCGGAATGGACGCTGCTGCAGCGAGGCCGCGAACGCGCCCACTTTGTCCCGAGGCCTGCCGTGGCGCCTCCTGCGTCGCCGCCCGCAGCCCCGATCGCCCTCACCGAACAGCCGTCACCTCTCCTGGTTGACTGAACGGCGCCTGGACAGCGCGCTGGATGGGTTCACGTGCCGAGCCGGTCGGCCAGGACGGTATAATCGGCCCCGTTTAATTTACCGCAGCCACCCTTGCCCATGCCCACCGCTCCCAAGCTGAACTTCGACGATCTGATGCGGCTGGCCGGGACTTCGCATGCGGTCGCCCGCGCGTGCGTGTGCGACCTGGCCTCGTACCACGAATGGACGCGCATTCCGGCGACCTTCCCCGAAGCGCAGATGGACATCGTCGGCACCCTCGCCGACGACCCGTACGTGGAAGCGACCTACGCCGAATATCACCCGGCCGGCACCTCGTACTGGTCGGCCGCCGCGCCGATCGCGCCACGCCACTTTCCCTACAACCGCTGCGAGGTCCTGCGCTGCGAGGTATGTTCACGCGCTGCGCTGAAGTATGTCGAGGCCGGCGGCTATTACGTCGAGCCGCGCGTACGACTGCTCGATCCCGGCCTGCTGATCGACGCGCCGGCGCCGGACTAGCAGGTGCCTGCGGCCATCGCCGCTTTGCCTTGTCCACGCATGGGTCAATCCACCGTCAGCACCAGCTTGCCCTGGATGTGTGTCCGCGCGCGGCGCGCTCGTGCGCCCGCGCGGCCTGCGCCGGCGGAAAGCGGCTGTCGATGGCGACGCGGAGCGCGCCCCCATCCAGCAATCGGGCAAGCTGCGCCAGTTGGGCGCCGTTCGAGCGCACCTGGGTGCTCGAGACGTCGACGCCGCGCGCCGCCGCTTCGTCGTGACCGGCGAAGCCGAGCGGATGGACCGGATCCTGGCGCGGCCGGAACCTGCCGCTTGAGCGGGCCGGACCGCGCCCGGCCGATCGCGATCCGCGCCGCGGTTGCGCGGCCGCGCTGGCCGGCGAGCCGGCTTGGTCGCGGTGGTTCGGGCTGGCGGCGACCTCTGTCGGTTAGTTGCATATCATCGTTTCACAGCGGTAGTCGAGGTCGGCCAGCCGTGCGTTATGCTTGGCGCACGGCAACAGAACATTCCCGCACAGCCATTCGCGGTTAAAGTTGGCATACGATCCCGGCCCAAAGTTACTGATCGCTTGAACCCAATTTGGAAATGAAGACCTATCCCGACTACATCGTCTGCGAACACTGCGACAGCGTCTACCGCCGCCGCCCCGGCCGCTTCTACGAACAGGCGCACTGCGCCACTTGCGACGCCCTGCTCTACCGCGGCGGGCGCCACGACGTCGACAGCTGGCTGGCGCTGGCGCTGGGGGCGGCGATCGCGTTCGCCATCGCCAACCTTTCGCCGGTGATCCGCCTCAGCCTGCAGTCGCTGCGCAACGACGCCACGCTGTGGGAAGCGGCGCGCGCGCTCGACTATGGCGCGGCCGGGCCGATCGCGGTGCCGCTGGCGCTGTCGATCATCATCGTGCCGGCCCTGCAGATCGCCCTGTTCGTCTGGACGCTGGCCTTCGCGCGCGTGCGCCGGCGCGCGCCCGGGTTCGCGCTGGCGCTGCGCCTGCTGGTCGCGCTGCGGCCGTGGAGCATGGTCGAAGTCGGCCTGCTCGGCATTCTGGTCGCGGCGATCAAGCTGTCCAGCTACATGAAGGTGATCCCCGGCGTCGGCCTGGGCGCGATGGCGGCGTCGATGGTGCTGCTGACCCTGATCACCCAGCGCGACCTGCGCACGCTGTGGGACGCCACCGAACCGGCGCCGGCGCCCGACCTGGCGGCCGAGGAGACCGCATGAGCGCGCGCGACCCCGTCGACCCGGTCCCGCGCGCGCACCATTTGGGCGTGGTCGCCTGCCACGACTGCGGCCTGGTGTGCGGCGCCGACCCGGCCCGGCACGCCCACGTCCATGCCGATCCGGCCAGCCATCCGCATTGCCCGCGCTGCGGCGCCGGCCTGCACCGCCGGCGCCCGGACAGCATCGCGCGCACCTGGGCCTTCCTGGTCGCCGCGCTGATCATGTACATCCCGGCCAACCTGTACCCGGTGATGAACACCACGCTGCTCGGCAGCGGCGCCGAGAGCACGATCCTGAACGGCGTCATCGAGTTCTGGAAGAGCGGCTCGTACGGGATCGCGCTGGTGATCTTCGTCGCCAGCGTGGCGGTCCCGTGCACCAAATTCCTGGTGCTGGCCATCCTGCTGGTGATGGCGCAGCGGCGCAGTCCGCGAGCCGTGCGCGAGAGAGCCAAGCTCTACCGTATGATCGAGTTCATCGGCTATTGGTCGATGCTGGACGTGATGGTGGTCGGCGTGACCTCGGCGGCGATCAAGTTCGGCGCGATCGGCGACGCCGAACCGCGCATCGGCATACTTTTTTTTGGTCTGGTGGTGATTCTTACGATGCTGGCAGCGATGAATTTCGACCCGCGCCTCAACTGGGACGGGCAAGAACAATGAACGACACACCTACACAACCGACACCGCAACCCGATCCGCGGCCCGTACCGCAGCCTAACGAGCCGCCGATGGTGCGGCGCCGCTGGCGCGTCTCGCTGGTCTGGCTGGTCCCGGCCGTCGCGGCCATCGTCGGCCTGGCGATGCTGGTGCATACCTGGCTCGGCGCCGGCGACGAAATCACGATCTCGTTCCGCACCGCGGCCGGCCTGGAGGCCAACAAGACCGCGATCAAGTACAAGGACGTCAGCGTCGGCAAGGTCACCGCGATCACGCTGAGCGACGACGGTTCGCACGTCGAGGTCAAGGTCGCGCTGGCCAAGAGCGCCAAGCGGCTGACGCGCAAGGACACCCGCTTCTGGGTGGTGCGCCCGCGCGTCAGCGCCAGCGGCGTGTCCGGCATCGACACCCTGCTGTCCGGCGCCTACATCGGCGCCGACCCCGGCGTGCTCGACGACACCGCCGACCGCTTCACCGGCATGGAGACCGCGCCGGCCGTCATCCGCGGCTCGCCCGGCAAGCCGTTCAACCTGCGCACCGAGGACCTGGGTTCGCTCGACATCGGCTCGCCGGTGTACTACAAGCGCATCCACGTCGGCCGCGTGACGTCCTACCAGCTCAGCCCCGACGGCAAGCGCGTCGACCTGCAGATCTTCGTGGACGCGCCCTACGACCGCTTCGTCACCGCCGACGCGCGCTTCTGGAACGCCAGCGGCGTCGACGCCTCGGTCAACGCCGACGGCCTGCGCCTCAAGACCCAGTCGCTGACCACGATCGTGGCCGGCGGCATCGCCTTCGACGTCCCGGATGGCAGCGCGGCCGGCCCGGCCGACCCCAAGACGCGCTTCACGATGGCGCAGGACCAGCGCACCGCGCTGGCGCCGCCCGATGGCGTGCCGCAGTTCCTGCAACTGCGTTTCCAGCGTCCGCTGCGCGGCCTGTCGGTCGGCGCGCCGGTGCAGTTCGCCGGCATCGACCTGGGCCGCGTCACCTCGATCGAGCTCGACTTCGATCCGGTCAAGAAGCGCTTCCCGACCGTGGTCAGTGCCGTGATCTACCCGCAGCGCCTGGGCCGCGCGCGCACCAAGCTGCCGGCCTTGAGCGGCGACGACGAGCAGCAGACCGCCGCCTTCCTCGGGGAACTGGTGGCGCATGGCCTGCGCGCCCGCGCCCGCAACGGCAACCTCCTGACCGGCCAGCTGTACATTGCGCTCGACTTCGTGCCGAACGCGCCCAAGGCGACCTTCGATCCGGGCGCACGCCCGATCGTCGTGCCGACCGTCAGCGGCAGCTTCGACCAGATCCAGGACCAGATCGCCGGCATCGTCAACAAGGTCGACAAGATCCCGCTCGAATCGATCGGCAACAACTTGAACAAGTCGCTCGGGGATCTCGACAAGACCCTCAAGCAGGTCAACGGCCAGCTGATCCCGCAAAGCACCCAGACCCTGCAGCAAGGCGCCCAGACGCTGCAGGAAGCCCAGCGCACCTTCGGCGCCGCGCAGAGCGTGCTGTCCGAAGACGCGCCGCTGCAGCAGAACATCGGCGCCACGCTACAGGAAGTGCAGAAGGCGGCGCGCTCGGTGCGTACCCTGACTGACCTGCTCGGACGCCACCCGGAAGCGCTGCTGCGCGGCCTGAAGGAAGCCGAGCAGCGTCCTGCCGACAAAGGGACGCCGGCGCCCGTCACTGCGCCCCCGTCCGCGCCCGTATCCGCACCCGCAACCTCGCCCGCTTCGGAGCACCAGCCATGACGATTCGCCCCCGCTTCACCTCAGGCCTGGCCATGGCCGCCGCCGCCCTCGCTCTGGCAGCCTGCTCCTCGACGCCGCCGGTGCACTACCACTCGCTGCTGGCGCCGCCCAAACCGAACGCAGCCGGCGCGGCCGCGGCGGCGCAGCCGGCGCCGTTCCTGGTCGAGGTGCTGGCAGTCGGGATCCCGGCCGAACTCGACCAGGCACAGATGGTCGTGCACCAGGCCGACGGCAGTCTCGCCATCCTCGACGGCGAACGCTGGGCCGGGCCGCTGGCCGACGGCATCCGCACTGCGCTGTCGGCCGAGATCAGCCAGGATCTCGGCACGCAGGACATCGCCGGCCTGCCGCGCCCTGCCGGCAAGCCGCTGGTGCGCATCAAGGTGCAGGTGCGCCGGATGGACGCCTGGCCGGGCCAGCGCGTGCAGATGGATGCCGACTGGAGCATCGGCGTGGCCGACGACAGCGGCAACGCACGGCTGACCTGCCGCGGCAGTTTCGAACGGCCGGCGTCAGGCGATTACGTGCAGCTGGTGCAGGCGCAGCAAGCGGCGATCGCGGCGCTCGGCGCGCGCATCGCTACCGACGCGCGCGCTTGGGCGGGTTCGCGCACGGCCGGCTGCAGCGCAGGCGCTTGAGGCTGCTGCGGTTACTACAGCCGCGGCCGCTAATAGGGAAGGTTCAGGATATCAGCCGGGCGATCGCCTGGCTGGCCAGGGCGATGCCGTGCGCGATCAGCCTGGCGCCGAATACCGCCAGGAACAGGATCAGCACGACCTGGAAGGCGCGCAGTGCGAGCTCGTGACCGCGCCATAGGCGGCCAAAGCGCAAGGGACGATGAAACTGGGTTGCCAGCTGGGCTGACGCGAGCCGAACGTTCATGATTGTCTCCTCTAATGGGCTTTGCTGTGATTCCAGCATACGCCTGCTTCGGAGCGCCTGCAAATGCCGATGTTGCTGTCGCGCGCGCTGCCGTGCGACCTCGGCAACGGTTTGCCTTTGATCAAAGGCGCGACCACCACCACGAGCATACTGATCCGGGTCATCCAGCAGCCTTGCTCGCAGCCCTTGCGCGATGTTTCCGCAGCTCTCCCGCAGTTCTCCCGCAGTTCTCATTTGATGAGATCAAGCATGGTCAAACTTCCAGGCAGTGTGCCCGCGCCCCTTGCCGACGCGCGCTCCCTCGGGCCGGCCCCGGCCGACGAACGCTTCGAAATCACGGTGCTGCGGCGGCGCCCGCCGATGTCCGCGGCGGCGCCGCTGGCGCTCGACGGCCGCCTGGCCACGCGCCGCTACCTCACGCGCGAAGAACACGCGGCCGCCTACGGCGCCAGCGAGGAAGACATCGATGCGGTCGCGGCCTTCGCCCAGCGCGGCGGCCTGAGCGTGGTCGAGCGCTGCCCGGCGCGCCGCAGCGTCTACCTGTCGGGCACGGTCGACCAGGTCGCCAGCGCCTTTGGCACCAGCATCGAACGCGTCGAGCATGGCGCCGGCATCTCGCGCAGGCGCACCGCGCCGATCCACGTGCCGCCCGAGCTGGCCGGGATCGTGCAGGGCGTGTTCGGCATCGAGGACACCCCGATCGCCCGTCCGCATTTCCAGATCGCGAGCCAGGACCCGGCGGGCAGCCCCGCCGGCCGGCCCGACGCCGACCCGGAGGACGGCGCCGCCGACGCGGCCGCGGCCGCCGGCTCGTTCACCGCGGTCGACGTCGCCCGCCTCTACGATTTCCCGGCCGGCGTCGACGGCGGCCGCCAATGCATCGCCATCATCGAGCTCGGCGGCGGCTACCGGAGCGCCGACCTGAAAGCCTATTTCAAGAAACTCGGCCTGAACACGCCCAAGGTCACCCCGGTCTCGGTCGACGGCGGCAAGAACAGTCCGTCGCTGCCCTGGGGCGCGGACGCCGAGGTGGCGCTCGACATCGAGATCGCCGGCGCGGTGGCCCCGGGCGCGGCCATCGCCGTGTATTTCGCGCCGAACAGCGAACAGGGTTTCATCGACGCCATCACCAGCGCCGTGCACGACAGCGTCAACAAGCCGTCGGTCATCTCGATCAGCTGGGGCGCGCCGGAATCCGAGTGGACCGCACAGGCCCTCGCCGCAATGAACGACGCGTTCGAGGCCGCCGCGGCGCTCGGCGTCACGGTTTGCTGCGCCGCCGGCGACGCCGGCTCGGGCCACCGGAACCCCGCCAACGGCACGCCGGACGGGCTGGCGCATGCGCATTTTCCCGGCTCCAGCCGATTCGTGCTGTGCTGCGGCGGCACCCGCCTGGTCGCCAGCGGCAACGCCATCGCCAGCGAGACCGTGTGGGACGACGAGCCCGCCACCAGCGCCACCGGCGGCGGCGTCAGCGACGTGTTCGGCCTGCCCGGCTGGCAAAAGGATGCGCACGTGCCGGCCTCGGTCAACGCGGGCGCGCACGTGGGACGCGGCGTGCCGGACGTGGCCGGGAACGCCTCGCCCGCCACCGGCTACCAGGTGTGCGTCGATTACCTGAGCTTCGTGGTCGGCGGCACCAGCGCGGTGTCGCCGCTGTGGGCCGGACTGGCGGCGCGGCTGAACCAGGCGCTGGGCAGGCCGGTCGGCTTCCTCAATCCGCTGCTGTACGGTCCGGTGGCCGGCAGCGGCGCCTTCCACGACATCACCAGCGGCAACAATGGCGCCTACAGCGCCGCACCGGGCTGGGACGCCTGCACCGGGTGGGGCTCGCCGGATGGCGCCAGGCTGCTGGCGGCATTGTCGGCCTGAGGAAGAAAAAAACGCCGCTGACGCATGCGCGGCAGCGGCCTAAACGCTCAGCCGATGACTGAGGTGGAGACACGAGAAACAGCGAACATCGCTGACGAAACAGGTACGAGATAGGGTTGGCGTGCGGGTCTACAAGGCCCGCGGCGCATGGCGTTCTTCCCGTCGTCGCGTCGGAAAAATCGCACAATCAGAAGGCAATTCGAGTGACATCGTGCTGCTGACACCGCTGACCAGGCATCAAACGACTGCACCGGGCATGGATCGGATCCGCAGCGCCGACACCTTCCGCGTGCTGGCCATCGTCGCGGTCATCGCCCTGCATACGGCGCGCCACGACGGCGAACGCGCGGTCGGCCACGGATGGGACTTGCCGACCCTGCTCGACGGGGCCGAGCGCTTCGCCGTGCCGCTGTTTTTCATCCTGTCCGGCTACTTCTGGGCCCGGGGCGGCGCCGGCCCGCACGCTCGATGGCTGCGCGCAGTGCGCCTGTGCCGGCGCGTGCTCACGGTGTACGCCGGCTGGGTGCTGGTGTACGCGGCCGTCGGCGCCATCGGCGCAATCTGGAACGCCGGCACGCCGGCCGCGCTGCACGAGTTGGCCGCGGCCTGGCGCGGCCACCGGATGGGCGTGCAGCGCGTCCTGCTGGAGGGCCTCACGCCCCACCTGTGGTACCTGCCTGCGCTGGCCTGCGCGGTCCTGATCAGCGGCGCCCTGCTGGCGCGCCGCCAGCGTGCACTGCTGATCGCGCTGGCGATCGTCCTGTTCGCTTTCGGCCTGGCCGGCAAGGCATATGCGCTCACGCCGCTCGGCTGGCCGACCCGTTTCAACCTGCGCGACGGTCCCTTCTTCGGCCTGCTCTTTTTCGTGACCGGCATCGAGCTGCGCCGCTGGCGCCTGCCGGCGGCCGCCTGGCCGGGCCTGCTGGTGGCGCTGGCCGGCTGCGCGCTGCAACTGCTGGAAGTGCGCTGGCTGCACCTGCGCTTCGGCGCCGCCCCGGTGCAGGATTTCGTGGCCTCGACCTGGCTGTACGGCCTGTGCGCGGGCCTGATGGCGCTGTCGGATGCGCCCGCGCTGCGCCTGCCGGCGCTGGCCGCGCTCGGACCGCTGGTGCTCGGCATCTACGCCTCGCACTACCTGTTCGTCGATTGGCTGCGCCCGCTCGACGAGCGCTGGCGCGCCTGGCCCGCCTGGGACGTGCTGTACGTCGCACTGGTGTTCGCCGGCGCGCTGGCCCTGACCCGGCTGCTGGCGCGCTGGCGCCCGGGCCGGCGCCTGGTGATGTGAGCCTCCCGATCGGTACCTGCGCCCGGGCTGGCGCCGGACACCCGGCGCTAGCGAACGCGCCCCGCCGTGCGTCTGCGTTACCATGACTGCATGTGTGGACGATTTGACCAGAGCCAGACGGCTCGCCATTACGCCAATGTGTTCGGCTGGACCGACGCCGTGTTCGACAGCGAGTCCGGGCCGACCACCAACGCCGCCCCCGGCACCTACCGCCCCGTGATGCACTTGCAGGACGGCGAGCGGCGCATCGACGACGTGTTCTGGAGTTACCGCGCCAAGTGGGCCGAAGGCAAGGTGCCGATCACCATCAACGCGCGCCTGGACAAGCTTGCCAACCGCTACTGGGCCAGCCTGGTCAAGCGCGGGCGTGGCATCGTGCCGGCCGAAGGCTGGTACGAGTGGACCGGCGAAAAAGGTCACAAGCAGCCCTGGCACATCCACCGCAAGGACCACGGCACGCTGTATCTGCTGGCGCTGGCCAACTTCGGCAGCTTCGAGGAAAACCGCGCCGAGGCCGGCTTCGTGCTGGTCACCGACGATGCGTCCGGCGGCATGCTCGACATCCACGACCGCCGCCCGGTGGTGCTGCAGGCCGAGGACGCCGCGCTGTGGATGGACCCGACACTCACGCCGCAACAGGCGATCGAACTGGCGCGCCAGGCGGCGGTGCCGTCCGAGGCCTTCGAGTGGCACAAGGTCAGCAAGGCGGTCAACCGCGCCGGCGCCGACGGCCCCGACATCACCCAGCCGATCGAAGACTGATCGATCGAAAACAGGTTCGCGCGCGTACGCGTACCGCGCGCACGTGCCCTCTCTGGACGTAAAAAAGCCCGCAGGCCAAAGGCGTGCGGGCCAAACTCGCACGCCGCATGCACGGCGCACCAGAGGGTCCTCAGCGGTTCGCCGCCGTGTCAGCGGCGATCCCTGCCATCAGTGCTGATAAGCGCCGATGTCGTAGCCGGTCGAGGCGCTGCGCGCCTTGCCGTCCAGGTCGGTGGCGTAGGCATTGGTCGCGATGCCGCGCCCGATCGCCGGCGAACTGCTGCTCAGGTGGAAGTCCGGCGTCGCGGCGGTGGTCGAATACGCCTTGAACAGCGGATCCGAGCTCACGGTGCCGCTGGCGGTCAGGCCGTTGCGCAGCGAGATGTTGTACGACGGGTTCTTGTAGATCAGGTTGTTCTTGTACTGGTTGTTCTTGCCAGTCGTGCCCTGCTCCGAGATGCCGTACTTGTTGTCGTACACGATGTTGTTCGCGACGAAAACGTTGTTGGCGCCGGTCTTGTTGTAATAGAAGTCGCCGCCGCCGATCACCATGCCGAAGTTCGAGGTGGTCACCGTGTTGTTGGTGATGGTCACGTTGGTGGCGTCGTGCCATAGGTGGATCGCCACCGCGCCCACGCGGTACACCAGGTTGTTCTTGATGGTGCCGGAGGTCGAGAAATAGATACCCTGGACGTAGGTGCAGCCCTTCGGACCGATGTCGTTGACGACGTTGCCGATCACGTCGGTCAGCACGCCGTGGTAGTAGCTGTCCACGCCGATCGCCGAACCGCCGGCGCTGGTGCACGCCACTTTCTGCGCCACGTTGTAGATGTGGTTGTTCGCGATCATGCCGTAGGAACCGCCGGTGTAGATACCGTGGGTCCAGGCGGTGCCGCTGCCCGAATTGCTGCCGTCGATATCGAAGCCGATGATGCTGACGTAATTGCCGCGGTTATCCCAGGCGTTGTTGTTGCTCGAGCTCGACGGCGGAACCACCTTGGCGCCCCACTTGGTGGTCGAGACCCAGTAGATGCGTGCCGAGGCGGCGCCGCTGGCGGTGGTCTTGATGCCGCCGGCGTAGGTGCCCGGGGCCACCCACACGGTAGTGCTCGCCTTGGTCGCCATCTTGGCGGCCTTGGCCAGGGTCTTGAACGGTGCGGCCTTGCTGCCCGCGGCCGAGTCGTTGCCGGTCGGCGAGACGTAGTAGTTGTAGGTCGTGGCCGGGGTCGACAGCTGGACGGTGGCGCTTTCTTGCGCGGTGTTGGTCACAGCTGCTGCCTCAGTCGTGGTTGTAGTCGTAGTCGGGACGCTGCTGACCATCGCCAGGAGACGGGGCGCACCATTTGCCGGCGCGGCCTCGGCGGTCGATGCGTCCTGCGCAGCAGGGGCAACGGCCGCGTCGGCGGTGGATGCCGCCAGCGGATGGGTGTCGTAGCCGACCAGTTCGAAGTTGCCGTTGCCGGCAGCTTCGGCCGCTTGCGCCGCGGTTGCATCGACCGCATTCGGCGTCGTGGCAGCACTGTTTGCGTCGGAACCAGCCACATCGCTCTGCACGTAGGCGGCGGTTTGCGCTTGCGCGCCGCCGCCGGTGTCGTTCATGGCGCCGCCGCACGCGGTCAGGAGAACCGTGGCGCTGCAGCACAGCAGGGCGTTGATGCGGATGTCCGAAGCAAAAGTAACTAGTTTTTTCATCTGAAGTTTCCTTACCAAAAAAAGAGAATGTACCCCTTTGATAGGTGGAAACTTCCTAAGTTCAATCTTTTTTAAAAAAAAATTCTCTAGATAACGAACGAATAAAGGATTTTGCTTCTAATAATCAGGTGTTTATGAACATCCAATTGCAACTATTCGTACGTGCATCCGCCGTGCTCTATCGCCGATGTAACAATTTGGCGGGGCGACAGTACGGTAAGCAAATTCGGAACCTGAGGAAAAGAAAATGCGTTATGAGCTACGTCGTATCCCACGTCGCAACCAAGCGGAGCGATCAAGGTCATAAACAAGAGATCGCAAGGCTTCCAGGAGGATTACGCAATGGGTGAATACCTGAGGATTCAAGAAATGCTGCGGGAAGGCGAATCGTATGCCGGGCTCATTCTCGGCAAGAACGGCGAGCCCGACTATCATCTCGTGCTGATGCCCGACGAAGCCGTCGACGTCAGCTGGCCGGCCGCGACCGAATGGGCAGCCAGGCGCGAAGGCCTGCTGCCGAACCGGCGCGAGCTCGCGCTGCTGTTCGCCAACCAGCGCGAGCAATTCGAGCGTGTCTGGTACTGGTCGAGCGAGCAGCACGAAACGCGGGCGCAGCTGGTCTGGGGGCAAAATTTTGCCAGCGGCATCCAGACCGTGTACGGCAGGCCGTTCCGTGGGCATGCGCGCGCGGTGCGGCGCCTGAACGGTGTATGAGCCGGGCCGTTCCGGCGCGCTAAAGGATGTGGCAGCTGGACAGGTGTCCAAGAGCAGTCAGGGTGCGGTGCGCCTGCTCGCGACGCGCCGACCGCTGTACTGACTTCGTGGCGCATCCGCAAGCGCCGCCCTGCCCTACCGCTGCCGTCCGAGCACGCCGGGCCGAAGCGCCGGCATGCTCGGACGACCGCCGACGCTTAGTACGGCTTAATGCGCGGCCGCCGCTTTCGGACCGGCAGCGATGTTGGCGCGTCCGATCGGCGTCTCCACATTGGCCAGGAACCAGGCCGTGGTTGCCATGACGGCAACGTGGCGGCGCAGGTTGTCCGGGTTCATCTTATCGAAGGTGTCGGCGGTCGTGTGATGGTAATTGAAGTAGTCCGAGGAATCGATCCACGGCTCGAAGCTGGGCACGCCCGACTCCTCGAGCTCGCTCAAGTCGCCGGAACCGATCACGTCCTCGCGGCGGAAGGCGCCGGCGCCGATCGGGTACAGTGCCGCCTGCAGCGGAGCGAACAGCTTGGCCGATTGCAGGCTGACGCCGGCGCGCAGGCCGAACGGGCGGCCCGAGCCATTGTCGTCTTCATAGGCCGCAAACTGCTTGTCGGCGTGCGCCTTGACTGAGGCGTTGTAGGCCTGGCCGCCGCGCCCGCCGTTTTCCTCGTTCATCCACGCCACCGCGCGGATGGTGCGGTGGCCGTGCACGCCGAGCTGGCGCAGCGTGTCGATCACGCCCATGGCGCTGACCACGCCGGAAGCATCGTCGTTGGCGCCGGTGGCGAGGTCCCAGGAGTCGAGGTGGCCCGACACCAGCACGATCTCGTCGGCCTTGTCGGTGCCCGGCCAGTCGGCGATGACGTTGTAGCTGTCGGCGTCCGGCAGCGTCTGCGGGGTCAGGGTCAGGTGCATCTTGACCGGGCCGCGCTTGGCCAGGCGCGTGATCAGCATCGAGTCTTCGATGGTGACCGCGGCCGCCGGGACGTGGGTCTGCGCGTTCAGGCGGGTCATGCCGGTGTGCACGATGCGGAAGGCGGCGCCGCCGACGGCGCGCACCAGCACGGCGCTGGCGCCGAGCTCGGCCGCGCGCTGCGGGCCGGCAAAGCGATACGCGCCGGCCTGGCCATAGGCCGTGCCGGCCAGGCCGCGATCGGCCATGTTCTGGTCGAACGGCACGTCGAACAGCACGATGCGGCCCTTGACTTCGGCCGCGCGCTCTTTCAGCTCATCGAAGCTGTGCAGCACCAGCACGTCGGCGGTGAGGCCGGCGGCCGGCGTCGCGCCCGAGCCACCCAGCGCCGTCAAGACGATCTTCTGGGTAATGCCCGCAGGACGGCCCTTGTAATCGACCAGCTCGGCCGATTCGGCACCGCGCACCCAGTGCGGCACCTTGACCGGCTGCAGCGTCACCTTGGCGCCCAGCTTGCGCAGTTCGGCGGCCACCTGCTCCACCGCCGCCGCCGCGCCGGCCGAACCGGACAGGCGCGGGCCGACCAGGTCGGTCAGGTCTTCCAGGCGCCCGTAAGCGTAGTCGCTGCTCATCGCCGTGTCGCGCACCTTGGCCAGGACGGTGTCGGGAGCCGGGTCGGCGGCGCCGGCGTTCGCGAAGGCGCCGATCAGGCAGGCGGCAGCTAGAGTCAAAGCGGGAAAGCGGCGACGGTTCATGCGAAGATTCCTCTGGTGCAGGTTGAAAACCTACAACAATAGCGCATCCCCGCCGTCTTTTGAAGGAATTATTGCCGTAAATACATCATTGCAAACCGGTCATGCCCGGCGATGCACCTCAGGCGGGCACGAGCGTCACGAGCGTGATCTCGGATGGTGCGCCGAAGCGCTTTGGTGGACCCCAATAGCCGGTGCCGCGGCTGGTGTAGACCCACAGCGACTTCACCCGGTTGAGGCCGGCGACGAAAGGCTGCTGCAAGGGCACGAACAAATTCCACGGAAAAAACTGGCCGCCGTGGGTATGGCCTGACAGTTGCAGGTCGAAGCCGGCCTCCGCCGCGGCCGGCGCAGTGCGCGGCTGGTGCGCCAGCAACACCCTCACGGCGACGCCGCTCGGGGCGCCGGCCGCCGCCTGCTGCGGATCGCTCTTGTGCAGCGGATTGAAATGCTGCGCCGAATAATCGGTGACGCCGGCGATCATGATGGCGGCATCGTCGCGCCTGCAGATCACGTGCTCGTTCATCAGCACGCGCAATCCGAGACGGCGCAATTCGGCGACCCACTGCTCGGCCCCGGAATAGTACTCATGGTTGCCGGTCACGAAAAACGTCCCGTCCGGCGCCGCCAGCCGTTTCAAGGGCTCGGTGTGCGGCGCCAGGCGCTGGACGCTGCCGTCGACCAGGTCGCCGGTGATCGCGATGGCGTCCGCCTTCAGGCCATTGACCCGGTCGACGATCGCGTTCAGATAGGGGCGCTTGATGGTCGGACCGACGTGGATGTCGGAGATCTGCGCGATCGAATAGCCGTGCAGCGGCGCCGGCAGCCCGGCGATCGGCACCTCGACCTTGACCACGCGCGCGAGCCGGCGCGCATTCACGAAGCCGATCGCGGTCACGGCCAACGCCACGAGCGGCACGGCGATCGCCGAATCGCGCATCACGCCAGGCTTGCCGGCGCCGGCCAGGTGCATCACCAGCAAGACGAGGTCGCGCACCAGGGTCAGCACCAGCAGCGAGGAAAACAGCCCCATCGCCAACAAGCCGGCCCAGGCCAGCGGTTCCGACCAGCGCGTGCGGCGCAGGCTGGGCGCGACCAGGCCGATGCGCACCAGACCGGCCGAGGCCGCCAGCAGCACGATGCCCAGCACGGCGCCGACCACCCCCACCTCCATCGCGGGCAACAGGCGCAGCCCGATGTACAAATGCAGCAGGGCCAGGATGGCGAGAACGGAAACGGAGGATCGTCGGCGGGCCATGGATGCGGGAAGGAAAGAAAGAACAGCCCAGTAGATGGGGCAGTCTGGCCCGAGTGCAAGGGTTGTCCAAAATGTGTTACCGGCCAGGATGCACATGTAAGAATTCGTATTAACGCGTGGCACCAGGAATTGGCAGGAATAGGATACATCCATGCCTGACGAAGACGTGATCATCCCGATCCCCGTTTAGGCTTCAAGGAAATGCCATGTTGAAAAAAACTTGCTTTGGTGCGGTGCTCCTGGCCGCGGCCGCGGTGTCGTCCACGGCAGCGATGGCGCAGGATCGGGGCACGAACACGGTCGTCGGCGGCCTGGCCGGCGCGGCACTCGGCGGCGCGGTCGGCGGCCGTAACGGCGCCATCGTCGGCGGCGTGCTCGGCGCGGCGGTCGGCAACGCCCAGCCGACCCGCGACGATTATTACTACGGCAACCGCGGCTACTCGAGCAGCTATTACCAGCCGGCCCCGGTATACGCCGAAGCGCGCCCGGTGTATGTCGAGCCGCGCCCGGTCTACGTCGAGCCGCGTCCGGTGTATGTCGAACCGGCTCCGGTCTACGTCGATTCGCCGCGCTACTATTACCGCGACCGTCCGGAAGTAGTCTACGTCAACCCGGGGCGCGGCTACTACGACCACGGCCGTGGCTACTACGACCGCGGCGGCTGGGACCACCATCGCCGCTGATCGCCCGGCGCCGGCCTGACCGGCGCGACCTTGCGACCGAACCGACCGCGCCGCGTGCGCGGTGAATCAGATGGTCCCCTGCACCCTGCGAAGTCCAGGCTTCCAGGGTGTTTTCATTTTCCGCCCTCGTTTTCCCTCCCCCTCCGCTATCCGGCAGCGAACGGCTTCGTGCATTACGAACCGACCGCAGGAGGAGCAGCATGCTGGAAACGGGCGACATCATCACCTTGGGCAGCCACGCCTGGCGCCTGTGCGCACCCTTGGGTGGGTCGAGCTACGGCGTGCTGTGGCGCGCCGAATCGCTCGCCGGGCGCCAGCCGGCCGCGCTCAAGCTGGTCAACAGCGCGCAGATGACACTGGCCGCGCCGGCGCAGCGCGCGCGCTGGTGCGAGGCCGCCGCCACCGAGATCGCCTTCCTGCGCGCCCTGCAGCCGTGGGACCGGCGCCATATCGTGCGCCTGCTCGACAGCGGCATGCACGAGGGTTTGCCGGCGGCCGCGCTCGAACTGCTGGAGACCGACCTGGCGCAGCACCTGGCCGCCCTGCGCGCGCGCGGGAGCGCGCCCGCACCGCTCGAGGCGCTCGACTGGCTGGCCCAGGTCAACGCCGCGCTGGCCAAGGTGCACGGCTACGGCTGGCGCCACCTCGACCTCAAACCCGCGAACCTGCTGCTCGATCGTGACGGCGCGCTCAAGCTGGCCGACTTCGGCACCAGCCGCGCGCTGGCCGACCGTGCCGCGCACGCCTACACCGGCACCGCCGCCTGGCAGGCGCCCGAGCAGTTCTTCGGCATCGACGGAGGCTACCTCACCGATGCGCGCAGCGACTATTTTGCCCTCGGCGCGCTGCTGTACTACCTGGTCACGGGCAGCCTGCTGCGCTATTCGAACGCCTGCGCCTGCGCCTTGCGCGCACACGGCGCGGCCGCAGGCGCACGCTTGCTGGCGCAGCCCGGAAACGGCTTGCCGCCGGTACTGGCGCAGGACGAGGCGGCGCTGTTCGCGCGCCTGGCGGCCGGCGATATGGAAAACAGCGGCGTCGGGCGGCCCGCCTCCGCCTCCGCCCCCGACCCGACGCCGGCGCTGGCGCTGCTGCGCGCGCTGTTGCAGCCGCGTCCCGAACGGCGCCCGCGCCATGCGCTCGAGATCAGCCGGCTGATCGCCGCGGCGCGCGCCGGCATCGCTGCGCCTGCCGGCGCCTGCCCGGCCGCGGCGACGCGGCTGCGGAGCGCCGCATGAAGCCCGCCCGTCTCCTCGCCGGCGCCGTCCTTCTCCTGCTGTGCGCGCTGCAGATGCTGGCCCTGCTACGTGCGCCGGCGGCCTGGATGCCTGCGCAGATTACGGTCGCGCTGGCGCCCGACGCCGATATCGTACTCGGACGCGACCTGCTGGCGGCCCCGGGCGCCGCCGAACGCGCGCTGCGCCTGCGCCGCGATGGCGCCGGCGCCTGGTGGGCCGCCAGCCCGGAAGACGCACCGCCGCTGCGCGTGCTGCGCGGCGAGCGCCAGGCGCGCAGCGGCAGCATCCTGCTCGCGCCCGGCCAGCGCTTCCAGCTCGGCGCCGCCGCCTTCGCGGCCGAACCGCCCGAAGGCGGCGCCGGCGCGCGCATCACCCTCACGGACGCGGACGCGGACGCAGGTGCGCGCGCGCGCGCGCGCTGGCGCTTCGACGGCGCCACCCTGACACGCGACGGCGCCGCCCAGCCGGATTGCCCCGACGCCCATCTCGGCGTGCGCCTGGCCGCACTGTGGAACCGCGTCATGCCGCTGGCCCTGACGCTGGCGCGCCCGCTGGTCTTCGGCGGCAACCTCGATTGCGGCAACCGCATCGGCATCGCCGGCTTGCCCGCGCCCGCGGCGCGCATCGCCCGCACATCCGAGGGCTTGCTGCTGTCGTCCTCCGACACTCCCCTGCTGATGCAGGCCGGCCCCGAAGACGCGCCGTCCCTGCTGGCGCAGCGCGAACAAAGCCTCGACGGCGCCGGCGGCCTGGTGCTCGGCCGCACCCGCTACGCCCTGCGGCGGGCCGGCGCCGCGCTGGCGCTGCTGCCCGTCAGCCACGTCGCCCTGTACGCCGCGCCCGACCGGGGCCGCCTGCCGCCCGGCCTCGAATGGACCTGGACCCGGCGCGCGCTGTGGAACCTGCCGCCGCAGGCGCCGCCGGTGTTTGCCGGCGCCGTCGCGCTCGCGCTGGCATGGGCGGCCTGGGGATTGGCGCGGCTGCAGCGCACGCGCCGCCGCCAGCCTCGTGAGATCGTCCATGCGCTCGGCGGCGCGCTGCTGCTTGGCGCCGGGCTGACGCTGCTGGCGCTGCAACGCAGCGGCGATCCAGCCGGCGCCGGCATCGGCTTGCTCGCCGCCTGGGGTGCGCTGTGGTTCGCGCTGCTGGCGCCGCGCCGCTTGCCCGGCGTCCTCGGCGCCGGCCTGCTGCTGCTCGCGGTCGGGCTGCTGGCCCAGCTCGAACTCGGCCTGGGCGCGACCGAATCGTCGTGGCTGCGCGCGTTCGAGCGCAGCAGCGCCGTGCTGGCCATCGCCGCCGGCGCCGCTCCCCTGTTGCGCCTGCTGCGCCCGGCGCGGCCGCCGTCGCAGGCGCGGGTCGAACTCGGCCTGCTGCTGCTGGCCGGGGTGGCGCTGGCCGGACTGCTGCTGGAAGTCGTGTTCGGCGACGAGACCGGGGTATTCGACCTGCAGCCGGTCGAATTCGCCAAGCTGGCTTTGTCGGCATTGGCCGCGCATAGCCTGGCGCTGGCGGGCGCGGCTCCCGGCCAGGGCGGCGGCGGGGCGCTGCGGCGCTGGCTGCGCGTGGGCGCGCCGGCCCTGCTGTTCCTGGTGCTGCTGGCCGTCGCGCTGGTGCAGGTCGACGATTATTCGCCGCTGGTGCTGCTGGCCGTCTGGGGCGGCGCGCTGGCGCTGGCGCACGCCTGGGCCACGCGCCAGCCGCTGCTGGGCGCGGGATTGATCGGGGCGGCGCTGCTTGGCGTGGCCGGGGTCGCGTTCCTGCGCAGCGCCGGCGCGGGCGAGGTCGCGCAATGGAATTTCTATACCGACCGCTTCCTGGTCTGGCTCGATCCGCTCACCCACCCGCACACCGGCCAGCAGCTGCTGCTGGGCGCGCGCGCGATCGCGGCCGGCGACTGGCGCGGCGCCGACGGCATGTTCGGCCTGCTGTCGCTCGGCCAGGACGCCGGTCCGGCGCTGCGCGTGCCGGCCGTGCAGGACGACTTCGCGGCCTCGTTCTTCCTCGAGCGCCACGGCCTGGCGGCGGCGCTCGGCCTGTGGCTGCTGCAGTCGCTGTTCCTGGCGCTGCTCGCACGCACCGCGCTGCGCTGCTGGCTGCAAGCGTCGAACGCGCGCGACTTTCGCCTGGCCTGGCTGGCGCGCCTGCGCTGCTTCCTGCTGGTCGGCTGCGCCGCCTTCGCCTTCGGCCACTTCCTGCTGTCCTGGGGCACCAACCTGGCGATCTTCCCGGTGATGGGCCAGCCGATGAGTTTTCTCTCGGCCGGCGGCTCGCACCTGCTGTTTTTCATCTGCCCCCTGCTAGGCCTCGCTGCCGCCAGCAGCCAATCTTTAGAGGAGAACGAACATGCCGGTCTACGTCCAACATGAAGTCCTAGGCAAGGTCGACGATGTGTTCGACCCCGACGCCCTGTGGCAGGCGCCGGGCCTGGCGCTGTTCTCGCGCCGGCCCCTGCTGCGCGACCTGCTCGAGCGCAGCCCGCGCGAGCTGCGCGGACGCTCCGCCACGCGCTGCTTCTCGCACGTCACGCTGATGCTGCCGCAGGAAGACGTCGACGACGACCGCCACCTCACGCGCGGCGCGCGCACGCGCGACCTGGCCCAGGGCCTGGCGGCGCTGCACCAGAAGGATTTCGGCGACCTGCTGTCCGGCGACGAGGTGCGCTACCACGTGGTCGGCGCCGAGCGCCTGGCCCCGGGCGAGGTCGAAGTCAAGTTCGGCCACGCGGTGTACCTGCCCGCGCCCAACGAAAAAGTGCAGTACACGGTGGCGGTCTCGCGCGACAGCGCCGTCTGGAAGACCGTGTGTGCGATCTACCCCAACCAGCGCCTGACGCTGATCGGCAACGACGAGCATGGCGCCACCTGGGCCGCGCCCGGCTGGCCGTTCGGCGCCGAGGGCGCGGTCCTGTTGATCAACGACGGCCCCGGCGCGCCGCTGGAACTGCAGGTGCGGCCGAAGGACATGTTCGATTGCAGCTACGACGCCGCCGCCGGCTACTACACGATCCGCTCGCGCCGCGGCGCGGTCGATGGCGCCGGCCTGCCGCTGCGGCTGCTGCTGCGCGTGACGCCGGCCGCGCCGGCGCAGGCAGGAGCGCGCCCGATCGCGGCGGCGCCCGTGCCCGCGTCCGTCCCGGCGCCCATTGCGGCGTCGATGCCGGTGCCCACAGGCGCCCCGACGCCTGCCCACCTGGGCGCGTCCGCGCGGGCGAGCGCGGCGCCCGGCGCGGCCATGCCATCGCCCGGCCCCGCCGTGTGGAAGCCGCGCGCAGCCGCCCAGCCGCCGGCGCAGTCGAGCGCCGCGACGCCCATCGCCACGCGCGCCGGCATCGACATGACGGCGCTGCCGCTGCCCCCGGCGCCTGTCAGGCCGGCGCCGGTCCGGGCGCCGGCGTTCGCCCAGGCCGAACTCGACGCCACCTTCGCCCCGGTCGCGCGCCAGCGGGTCGCGCTGGCGGCCCTGGCGCTGCCGCGCCTGTCGCGCTACCGCGAGACCGGCGCGCGTGCGCTGCAGATCGGACTGGACCGCTCGCTGGCCCCGACCGCGCCGGGCCGCGGCGCCCTCCTGAGCGTGTCGGTCGATGACGAAGACCGCCTGCACGCGATCACCGCGGCCGGGCGCGAGCGCATCGCCGCGCCGGCCAGCTTCAACCCGCTCGACGGCACCACCGTCGAGCTGTTGGCGGCGGCGCCGGAGCTGGCCGACCGCTATTGCGCGCTGCTGCGCCTGCCGCAAGCGCCGAACCTGCCGGTGGCGCCGGGTGCGCGCTTCGCGTTCGGGCGTGGCGCGCCGATGCTGGCCGGGCTGCGCGTGCTCGATTCGCCGGCCTTCCTGAGCAACGGCGACGGCGTGTCCGCCACCAGCGCCGACCGACTGGGCCTGTCGCGCAACGCCTTCAGCTTCGAAGCGCTCGAGGACGGCTACGGCATCGCACGCCTGTCCGCGACCCAGGCGCTGTACCACCTCGACCCGGACCTGGCGTTCGTCGCCGAGGTCAAGGCCGCCACGCCCGAGCAGCCGTATCGCCTGCCGGCCGGCCACCATCTGGTCGCCGGCCATTACGTGCTGCGCTTCGAGGCGTAGACGTCCATGCCGAGCCTTCCCTTCGCTGCGCACGGCATGGGCGGCCATGCCTGGCCGATCGCGCTGGCGGCCTACGCGCTCGCGCTGGCCCTGAGCCTGGCGCTGGCCGCGCGCTTCACGCCACGCCACTGGTGGCGCCGGCCGACGCTGCGCGGCGGCGCCTTGCTGGCGGGTGGCACGCTGGCATTCGGCACGCTATTGCTGTTGCTGCTGCCGCCCGCGTGGCCGCTGGCCGGACCGCCGTCGCCGGTGCCGGCGCTGGCGGCGCAGCCGGTGCAGGCGCCGCTGCCCGCGGCCGCATTCCCGGCGGCGCTGAAGAAGACCCCGGCGCCGGGCGCGCGCTACCGCGTGGCCGCGCCGCTGAACTTGCGCAGCGGCAGCGGCGTGCACGCGGCGCGCCTGGCCGTGCTGCCGGCCGGCAGCGGCGTGATTTCCACCGGCGCGGTCGACGGCGACTGGTGGCAGGTGCGCGCGCGCATCGACGGCCGCCTGCAAAGCGGCTGGACCTCGAGCCTGTGGCTACGCCGGAGCGACGAGGACTGAAGCCGCGCCGCCCGCCGCACCGAGGCGCATCGGGTTGTACAGCACCGCCGCCACCTGCATCGGCGCGGTGCGCACGAAGCCCAGCGAGGCGTAGAACGGCAGCGCATGGTTGGACGCATTGACCGTGAAGACGCCCGGGTGCGCCGCGCCGGCCGCATCCAGCGCGCGCCGACGAACAGGTGGAACACGTGGCTGCGGTCGCGCACGCCGATGAAGCCGGCCAGCTCGCCCTCGGCCAGCGCGGCGTGGTACACGAAGCCGGCGGCGATGTTGGCGCGCAGGCCGTCCTCGTCGTGGCGCGCCAGGAAGTCGCGCGCGCCGTCCCGGGTCGACTCGTGCACGATGAAGTCGAGCGCGGCGCGGCGCAGCAGCGCGGCGGCCGGTGCCACGTCGGCATCGGCGAACGGACGGATGATGGGTCCGATGGCAGGGGAACTGGTCATATCGACAAGATAGCATGCGCCGGCGCGCCCGGCTCGGGTACAATCGCCGCGCCTGTTCCGATCCCGCCAATGACCTTCGACCGCCCCCACCTCGCCATCTTCCTGCTCGCCCTGCCCTTGCTGGCGGGCCGGGCCACGGCCGCCGAGCGACCGCAACGGCCGACGCCTGCTGCCGCGCTTCCAGCGCCACCGAACTGCGGTCTGACCGCGCCGCCGCCTGATGCGGGCATCGACAGCAGCATGGGCCAGCTGGTCAAGGTCTATCCGCGCAATCCCGACATCGGTCCGGCTTATGGCGGTTGCCAGACCTTGTGGGCCGAGGACGACGGCGGCTGGTCGGCGATCACGGTCGCGCATTACGCCGCCGGCCACGTCGCCTGGATCGAAAGCCCGCAGGAAGCGCACGACCCGATGGCCGAGTGCCGCGTCGAGGCCGGCCAGCTCGTGCGCGGCGACCCGGCGCTGTGCGCCCAGCTCGACGAGATCCGTTTCGAGTCGCTGCCGGCCGGCTGCCTGCGTGCGCTCCAGGCAGCATCGGCGTCCGCGCCGCGCGACTGCGAGCGCCGCTGAGCGCCCCCGCACCCTGCGCGACAGCCAGCCCGGTGTTGGGAAAAGCACGCATCGGCGCAGGAATCGGCCACGAGACACCGATGACGCGTTGACCGCCGCGCCGCCGCTCCGTAGACTATTTCTATGTCGAAACACAGTCTCGCCGTCCCCGCCGCGGCGGCCCCGGCGCGCGCCAAGGTGCCGCTGACCCGGCCGCTGCGCCATCCGCGCTACCGCAGCCTGTGGTGCGCCAACCTCGTGTCCAATCTCGGCACCTGGATGCAGACCTTCGCCTCGGCCTGGCTGGTGGCGTCCAGCTCGCACTCGGCCACCAGCACCACCCTTGTCCAGACCTCGACCTACGTGCCCGTATTCCTGTTCGCGCTGTTCGCGGGCGTCGTCGCGGACGGGGTGCACCGGCCCATGTTCCTGTTCTTCTGTAACGCCTTCATGGCCGCCTGCGCCTGCGCGATGGCCGGCCTGGTCGCGGCGAGCGGCGGCCAGGCGCCGCACGGCCTGGTGCTGGCGCTGGTGTTTTGCCTTGGCTGCGGCTCGGCCTTCATGTGGCCGGCCTGGCAGGCGGCGATGTGCTCGCTGGTCGAACCGGCCGAGGTCGAAGCCGCCGCCACCCTCAACAACCTGTCCTACAACGTCGCCGCCATCCTCGGCCCGGCGCTGGGCGGGGTGCTGTTCGGCTGGGTCGGCGCGGGGCCGCTGTTCCTGCTCAACGCGCTGTCTTTCACGGGCCTGCTCGGGGTCTACCTGGCGTGGTGGCGCGAGAGCGCCGATCGCCCCGCCCAGCCGGGCGCGTGCGCGCCGTTCCGCGCCCGCCTGCGCGAGGGATTGCAGCTCGCCTTCGGCTGCCCGCGCTACCGCCGCATCCTGCGCAACGTGCTGACCGTGTTCTTCTCGACCATCGCCTTCGCCGGCCTGTTGCCGGTGTTCGTGCGCGACGTGCTGCGCATGCAGTCCAGCGTGTTCGGCACGCTGATGGGCAGCCTGGGCGCCGGCGCCGTGGTCGCGGCCTTCTTCCTGCCGGCGATCCGCGCGCGCGTCGACAAGACGCGCATCCTGGCCGGGGCGCTGGCCGTGTACGGCGCGATGCTGGTCGCGCTGCCCTTCCTGCGTTCGCTGGCGGCGCTGGTGCCGCTGATCGTATGCGGCGGGATGGCCTGGTCGGCGACCATCTCGACCCTGAACGCGGCCGCGCAGTTGTCGTTCCCGGCCGCGGTGCGGGCGCGCACGCTGGCGATCTACCTGGTCGTGATGGCCGGCGGCTACAGCGCCGGCAGCCTGTTCTGGGGATGCCTGGCCGATGCCTGGGGCGTACGCGCCGCGCTGGCCGCGGCCGGCGCCTGCGTGCTGGTCAACGCCGCCGTGCTCGCGACAGGAAAGGGCAAAACACCCATCTGATCGTGTGTTGGCATTGCGTCATTTGCGGGTAAAGTAACGCCATGCCGACTCCGCCGTCTTCCGAGCTTCACGATCCGTCCCTCGACCCGTCCCGCGACCTGGGCGCCGGCCTGCGCTTCGGCGCCTTCGACGTCGCCGCCGCTTCGCGACTGGGGGCCGGCCCGCGCCTGCGCGCGGAAAACCAGGACAACGTGGTGCTCATCGACGTCGACGGCGAGGCCGTGTGCCTGCACGACGCCCAGGCCCGGCGCCAGCGCCTGGAAGGCTGGCGTCCAGGCCACGCGCGCATCGCCGTGCTGGACGGGATGGGCGGCCACGGACATGGGCGCGAAGCCGCCGAAGCGGTCGCCGCCGGCCTGCTGGCGCTGCCGCCGTGCGACTCGACCGGCGAACTCGCGCGCCGCCTCGACGCCCTGCACGCCGACCTGCAGCGCCACTTCGCCGGCGCTTCCGGACCGCGTCCCGGCACCACCCTGACGCTGCTCGAGCTGCCGGCAGGCGGCACGCCGCTGCTGTACCACGTCGGTGACTCGCGCCTGTACGAGATCACGCACGCGCGCGTGGCGCCGCTGACGGTCGACCACGTGCCGGCCACGGCGTTCGCGATGGGTGGGCTGCTTGGCCAGGCCGAATGGTGGCAGCAGGTGCATGGCGAGCACCGGCCCCAGGTCTCGCAAGCCTTCATCCTCGGCAACGCGTTTTCCGACACCATGCAGCTGAACGATCCGTTGTTCGAGCTGACCGCGTCGATCCTGCCGCCGTGGCTCGGCGCGCTGGCCGACCGGCGCGCCATTGCACTCAAGCCGGGCGCGTCCTACCTGCTGGCCACCGACGGCCTGTGGTCGTGCTCCGACCCGGCCGGCTGGGTCAGCCGATGGCCGCAGCTGCTGGCCGAGCGCGCCGGTACGCAGCTGGACGCGGCGGCAATGCTGACCCGGCTGCTGGACGCCTACGACGCCCACCCGGCGGCGTTTTTCTACCCCGACAACGTCAGCGCCGTGTTGTTGCGCGTGCCCGCGGCGCACGGGCACGACGAGACCGCTTTGCCGGGCGCCTGAGATGGACTTCGATGTCCAAGCCGGCGTGGCAAAAATGTATTTTAGAAATGAGTATTGCAATTTGAGGAACGAGCGCGCGCCGCGTCCGGTTAGAATCGCGTAAGCTTCGACCCAACCACGCGCCCATCGACGACTTTCCGACCATGAACCGCTGCAGCAGCCCCGAACATCCGCACTGTACCGTCTGGGTCATGCCCGGCGAGCCGGTGTGCGCGCACGGCCATGCGCAGCCGGCGGCGCGCGCGGACGCAGCCGGCGCAACCGGCGCAACAGGTACAACGGGCGCGGCGGACCCGCTGGGTTCGAGCTTCGACATGCTCGGCCGCCTGCGCGCCGGCCGCGTCGAAGCCGCCGCAGCCCCCGCACCCCACCCGCACCTTCATATCAGCGGGTTCGACCCGCGCGCCGCCGGCGGCCGCCAGACCATCAAGCTCGAGCTGCGTGGCGTGGGGCCGGACCTGGTGCCGGATGCCGTGGGCGAGCTGACCGTGCTGCTGCAATCCGATTTGCTGGCCGGCGGCGCGGCGCGCCAGCAGTTCGGGCGCAGTATGCGCGGCGAATGGCGCCCGCTGTTCGTCGAATTTTCCTCGCGCGGACGCGAGCACGGCCAGTACCGCATCGACGTCGAACTGCACGCGCGTCCCGCTGGTGAAGCCGGCCCGGCGCGCACCTGGGTCTGCACGCTGGTGCTGCTGGTGCCGCGTCCCGACGCCTCGCTGGGCGAAATCCACCAGACCTTCCTGTCGACCCACAAGAACGTGCGCATCAGCGCCGACGACGCCTCGATCGCGCGCCTGCGCGGGCTGGACGGCGGCGGCACGCTCGACATCGACATCCGTGCCGGCAACGCCTCGATCGCCGAACTCGACCTGTCCCAGCTGGCCGGCGGACCTGGCGGCGCGCATGCCAACTGCGCCGCCCATGCGGGCCGCATCGACCTGGCGCTGCCGACCATCGCCTGGGACGAGGACCTGATCGAGATCGACGAATCGCGCAACCCGGCACGCAAGCTCGCACATGCGCCCGCGCGCAGCCCGGCGCGCGATGCGCTGCCCGCGCGCCCCGGCATGCGCGGCACGCGCGCGCCCGCCCATCCGTTCAGCACCGACAGCGCCTGCCTGGTGCTGGCCGAACCGGACGCCGGCGCCCAGCGCCACCTGCGCCTGTTCGCGCTCGACGAATGCGTGCTCGGCCGGTACGAAGCCGGCGCCGAGGCCGACCTGCTGCTGCAGCACTACGACGAACATGGCCCCGCGCTCGACGGCCTGACGCGGCGCATCTCCGCGCGCCACGCGCTCATCCGGCGTGGCGGCAACGGCTTCGAGATCGAGGACGTGTCGCGCTATGGCATCCTGCTCGACGGCGTATGGCCGGGCAAGGGCATGCCGGTGCCGCTGCGCCTCGGAATGCGCATCGAATTCACCGCCAGCATCAAGGGTGTGGCGACGCTGGTCGTCACGGCGCTTCTGCCGCACGGCGTGGTGCTGCATCGGGTCGACGCCGGCGGCGCGGCCGAAGCCTTCATGCTGCTGGCGCCCGGATGCCGGCCAACCCTGCCCCTGGGCGCGCACGCGCTGCCGCGCGCGGCCGCCCTGCCGCTGCTGTTCCACCGCGACGGCGGCTTCTGGCACCTCGACCCGGCCACCGGCGTCGAGACCGCGCTGGCGCCATCGACGCTGCTCGAGCGCCTCGCCGGCGTGCACGGACGCGTGCGCTTCGCCGGGGGACCGCGCCCGGAAGACTGGGTCGCGCGCAGGCACGCGGACGAGCGCAGCGAACGCCGCCGTGCCCCGCCGCCGGCGCTGCTGGGCGCCTGAGCCCGCGCCCGATGCCCCCGGGCCGCGTCAGCGCGGGATCAGCACGATGAACACCAGCGCCGTGCCGATCAACAGCACGGCCTGCAGGGAAAACACGATCAGCGGAATCTGGATGTCTTTCGAAATGCGCATGATGGCCTCCGTGGATGGAACGCATGGCGCTAGCTGCGGCTGGCATGCCGCCATTTCAAGATTGACTACGCTGCGGCGTCGGCAGAGCGCCAATCAGGGCGCCACGCCTGCGGTGCCAAGACGTGAATACGATCATGGCGGATCGATGCGCCAACAGCCTGACTTGTCCGTCAAAAGACACAATTACTGGCACAATGATTGCCGTTCGGAAATTTTGTCGGTATAGTCCTACATTCGAATCCGTTGGCGCCTGACGTCACGCTCGCTTGCAAGTACTCGATCCACCTACGCCGCCGTGCGGCTCTTTCCGGTTCACTTTCATGTTCAGCAAACTCACGCTCCGTACCCGTCTTCTATCGACCATGGGCCTGCTCGGCGTCATCATCCTGGTGTTCGGCCTGGCCGGCATCAAGTCGATGCGCTCGATGTCCGCCTCGATCGAAGACCTGTACTCCAACCAGCTGGCTTCGACCCAGGCCGTCAACGATTCCAAGAACTTCCTGAGCCGCGCCCGCTTCAACCTTGACAAGGTCTTCCTCCATCCGGACGCCGCCGACGTCGACAAGACCCTGGCCAAGGCCGACGGCTTCATCGCCGATTCGAACAAGGCCTGGCAGAAGTACATGGCGCTGCCGCAGGACGGCGAAGAGGCCGTGCTGGCCAAGGCCGCCGGCGACACCCGCCAGGCCTACATCGACAACGGCATGCTGGCCGTCGGCCGCGCGGTCCACGCCCACGACGCCGAAGCGCTCGACAAGCTGGCGATGAAGACCCTGACCGCGGCCTACGGCGCCTACAACGACGCCGCCATCAAGCTCGACGACTTCCAGGTCAAGCAGGCGCGCGAACACTACGAGGACGCCAAGCGCCTCGGCGACCGCGTGCAGAACGGCGCCGTCGCCGGCATCGTGCTGGGCGGGCTGCTGATCGTGGTGTCGTCGCTGTCGCTGATGCGCGCCATCATGCGTCCGCTGGACAGCGCGCTGCGCTGCTTCGAGGCGATGGCGCGCGGCGACCTGTCCACCCCGATCGCGGTCGACAGCAACGACGAGATGGGCAAGCTGATGCAGGGCCTGGCCGACATGCAGCGCCAGCTCGCCGGCACCGTCAAGAGCGTGCGTGACAGCAGCACCTCGATCGCCACCGCCACCGGCGAGATCGCCGCCGGCAACCTGAACCTGTCGAGCCGCACCGAAGAGCAGGCCAGCAGCATCGAAGAGACCGCGTCTTCGCTGGAAGAGCTCACCGCCACCGTCAAGAACAACGCCGACAACGCGCGCCAGGCCAACCAGCTGGCCATCGGCGCGTCGGAAGTGGCCGCGCGCGGCGGCCAGATCGTCGCCGACGTGGTGCAGACCATGGGCAGCATCCACGACTCCTCGAAACGGATCGTCGACATCATTTCGGTCATCGACGGCATCGCCTTCCAGACCAACATCCTGGCGCTGAACGCGGCCGTCGAAGCCGCGCGCGCCGGCGAACAGGGCCGCGGGTTCGCGGTCGTGGCCGGCGAGGTGCGCAACCTGGCGCACCGCTCGGCCGCCGCCGCCAAGGAAATCAAGGAACTGATCACCGCCTCGGTCAGCAACGTCGACGCCGGCAACGCCCTGGTCGAACGCGCCGGCGCCACCATGGGCGAAGTCGTGACCAGCGTCGCACGCGTGACCGACATCATGGCCGAGATCATGTCCGCCAGCGAGGAACAGAGCGCCGGTATCCAGCAGATCAACGGCGCGATCGTGCAGATGGACCAGGTGACCCAGCAGAACGCCGCCCTGGTCGAGGAAGCCGCGGCCGCCGCCGACTCGCTGCAGGACCAGGCGCACGCGCTGGCGCATCTGGTGGGCAGCTTCCGCATCGACGCGGCCGATGCCCTGCCGGGCAATCACGCCAAGCGGCTCGCCCTGACTGCCTGAAGCATGTGAGCTGGCCGCCGGCCGCGCAAAGGCGCGCCCGGCGGCCTTTTTCGTTTACGGCGCCGGCGCCTGCGTTCGCATGCGGAAACCGTCGCCGTAAAACAACTAAATGTTCAATATTTCCTTAAATAAATACTTTGTCATACAGGGCATCATATTTTGCAGATAGGCTTGAGTCTCATCCCTTTGCTCAATGCCTAACTATGCTCAGTTCCATCACGCTTCGTACCCGAGTGCTGTCGACCATGGGCCTGCTCGGCCTGATCATCCTCCTGTTCGGCCTGACCGGCATCTACTCGACCCGCACCATGCTGGGTTCGCTGAAAGACATGTATGCGAACCAGCTGACCGGCAGCCAGGACATCGACGCCGCCAAGAATTTCCTTAGCCGCGCGCGCTTTACCTATGACCGCGCGACCCTTCATCCCGATGCGCCCGACGTCGACAAGACCATCAGCAGGGCCGAAGGCTTCCTGGCCGACTCCGGCAAGGCGTGGCAAGCCTATCTCGCCCTGCCGCGCGATGCGGTCGAGGACAGCCTGGCCCAGGCGGCCGGCGCCAAGCGCGAAGCTTACATCCAGGATCTGCGCGCGGTGGCGAACGCGGTGCGCCAGCATGACGCCGCCGCGCTCGACCTGCTGGCGATGAAGAAGCTGACCACCAGTTACGGCGCCTTCAACGAGGCCTCGATCGCGCTCGACAAATACCAGGTCAGGCAAGCGAGCGACCAGTTTGCCGATGCCGAGCGACTGGGCGACAACGTGCTGCACGCCAGCATTGGCGGGATCGTGATCGGCGCCTTGCTGATCGCGGCCGCCTCGGTCGCGCTGATGCGCGCCATCATGGGCCCGCTCAACCAGGCGCTGCGCTGCTTCGAAGCGATGGCGCGCGGCGACCTGGCCACTCCGATCGCGGCCGAGCGCAACGACGAGATGGGCAAGCTGATGGAAGGCCTGGCGGCCATGCAGCGCCAACTGTCCGGCACCGTGCTGAGCGTGCGCGACAGCAGCGCTTCGATCGCCAGCGCCAGCAGCGAGATCGCCGCCGGCAACCTGCACCTCTCGAGCCGCACCGAAGAGCAGGCCGGCAGCCTGGAAGAGACCGCGTCCTCGCTGGAAGAGCTGACCGCCACCGTCAAGAACAACGCCGACAATGCGCGCCAGGCCAACCAGTTCGTGCTCGACACCGCCGCGGTCGCCCAGCGCGGCGGCCTGATCGTCGCCGACGTGGTGCAGACCATGGGCCGGATCAACGACTCCTCGCGCCGCATCGTCGACATCATCGGCGTCATCGACGGCATCGCCTTCCAGACCAACATCCTCGCGCTGAACGCGGCGGTGGAAGCGGCGCGCGCCGGCGAACAGGGGCGTGGCTTCGCCGTCGTGGCCAGCGAGGTGCGCAGCCTGGCGCAGCGCTCGGCGGCGGCCGCCAAGGAAATCAAGGAACTGATCACGGCCTCGGTCGGCAACGTCGACGCCGGCAACGCCCTGGTCGAACGCGCCGGCGCGACGATGGACGAGATCGTGACCAGCGTGGAACGCGTGACCGGCATCATGGGCGGAATCGTGAACGCCAGCGAGGAACAGAGCGCCGGCCTGCAGCAAATCAACCAGGCCGTCGTGCAGATGGACCAGGTGACCCAGCAGAACGCTGCCCTGGTCGAGCAAGCCGCGGCCGCGGCGGGCTCGCTGCAGGACCAGGCGCAGGCATTGGCGGCGCTGGTCGGCACCTTCCGCACCGACGATGGCGCCCGCCCCAGGCAGGCCGGGGCGCGCCTGGCCCTGGGCGCCTGACCCCCGTACGCTTGGACCCGGCGCGCTACATCAGCTCGCGCACCACGCGCAAGCCGACGATGTCGTTCGACAGCGCGCTCGAGAACCCGTTGCGCAGCGCCGAGCGCAGGTAGCGCGGGTTATACAGCCAGGAGCCGCCGCGCAGGATGCGGCGTGCACCGTCGCCGCCCTCTTCCCAGGCGCTGCCGTCCGGCGGCGCGCCCACGTAGTTTTCGTGCACGACGTCCTGCACCCACTCCCAGACGTTGCCGTGCATGTCGTACAGTCCCCAGGGATTGGCCGGAAACAGGCCGACCGGCGTGGTGCCGCGCCGGTACTCGCCGCGCGCGCCGCCGTTGTAGGTGAAGTTGCCGTCGTAGTTGGCCTGGTCGGTGGAGATCGTGTCGCCGAAGGAAAACGCGGTTTTCGTGCCGGCGCGGCAGGCGTATTCCCACTCGGCTTCGCTCGGCAGCCGGTAGCTGCGGCCGGTCATCTCGCTCAGCCAGCGCACGTAATGCAGGGCATCGAACCAGTTCACGCCGACCACCGGATGGCGCTCGCCCTGGCCAAAGCCGGGGGCTTCCCAGTCGACGTCGCCGCTCGGGCGCCAGCCGGTCGCGCGCACGAAAGCGCGCCACTCCCCGACCGTGACCGGATAGCGTCCCATCGCGATCGGCCGCTCGATGCCGACCCAGTGCTGCGGCTGCTCGCGCGCCAGCCAGGACGGCTGCGAACCGGCCGCCATCGCGATCTTGCGCTCGTGCTCGGGGGAACCCATCTGGAAGCGGCCGGTCGGCAGCAGCACCAGTTCCGGCCCACGCTCGTCGCCTTCAAGGAAGCGGTCGCGCAGCACGCCTTCCAGGTCGGCCACCGGACTGGTGGGCGTCGGCATCTGGGCCGCCAGCTCGGCCTGGCTGCGCGCGGCGGCTTGCATGCGCGCGCGCTTCTGCTCGGCCAGCTGGGCCGCGGCGGCCCTGGCCTGGTCCAGCTTGCGCTCGGCCTGCTCGCGTTCCAGGCGCGCCTGTTCCGCGTCGGCCGCGCGGCGCGCCTGCAGCTGGCGCCGCAATTCCTCCTTGCGCACGCGGCGCGATTCCTCGGCGGCCAGGCGCGCCAGCTTTTCCTGCTCACGGCGCTGGCGCTCCAGCGCCGCCTTGGCGGCCGCGGTGGCGGCAACTGCGGCAGCGGCTGCTGCGGCCTGGATCTGGGCCTTGCGGCGCGCCGCCTCGGGCTCCGGCGCGGGGTGCGCGAGCGCAGCCGCGGCGGCGGCGACCCCGGCAGCGGCGCCGGCGCCGTCCAGGCCTGGTGCCGGCGCGGCCAGGGCGTCCAGCAGTGCGCGCACGCTGGCCGGCCGCGCCGCCGCATCGAACGCGAATCCGCTTTGCAACGCGCGCCACTGGCCGTCGCTCAGCGCGGCCGGGCGCGCGGCCAGCGCATCGGCCGCGCGCGCGCGCGCGAACGGCAGGCGGCCTTCGATCATCCGGTAGAGCATCGCCGCAACCGCGTGCACGTCCAGCGCGCGCTCGGGCGCGGCCGGCGCCAGCGCCCCCAGCGTCTCGGGCGCGCGGTAGCCCGCCGTGCCCGAGCTGGCCGGCGCTTCCACGCCCGCGCCGGCGCTCCCGTGTACGGACGAGAACCCGGACGCGCCCGCGCGCGCGCGCGCGGCGATGCCGAAGTCGAGCAGCTTGACCTCGCCCTGGCTGGTGAGGAAGACGTTGGCCGGCTTGATGTCGCGGTGTACCAGCCGATGCTTGTCCCAGGCATGGTCGAGCGCATCGGCGACCGGGCCGAGCAAGTCGAGCGCGCGCGCCAGCGGCAGCGGTCCCTCGCGCGCGAGCAGGCTGTCGAGGTCTTCGCCGTCCAGGCATTCCATGATGATGAAGTAGCTGCTGGTGGCCGGGTCCTGGGCCCAGTCGTACACGCGCACGATGTGTTCGTGCGCCAGCTGGCGCGCGCGCGCCGCTTCCTCGATCAGCAGGCGCGCGTTGGCGCCGTTCTCGGTCAGTTGCGGCGGCAGGATCTTCAGCGCCACCTTGCCGCTGTGTCCGATCTCGGCCTGGGTGGCCAGATCGGTCGCCTGCCACACCTGGCCCATGCCGCCGCAGGCGATCAGGCGCTCGAGCCGGTAGCGCCGCTCGAACGGGCCGACCTCCTGGCCCGCCATCAGGCCGATCTCGGTGCCGGCGCGCTCGGCCGGCGCGTCGGCGCGGGCGTCAGCTTGGGAACCGGCCGGCAGTGCATAGGCCGCGTCTAGGATCGCGTTCTTGCGGGTATCGAACTCCGCACGGCTCAACAGGCCGTCTTCGTGCAGCGCGCGCAGTTCGCGCAGCTTGTCGATCGCCGTCTGCATCATCCCCGCGCCGGCAGCGCGGCGCCGCAGGCCGCGCAGTAACGGTCGGACGGGGCGGCCCCGGTGTGCGCGCAGACAGCCCCCGCGCCGGCCGCCACGGCGGCGCCGAGCCGCGCCTGCGATTCGAGCGCGGTCTTGTTGACGTCGTTCTGCAGCGCCAGCAAGTCGAGCTGGTGGCGCCGGTCCTTGTCGAGCTCCTGCTCGCGCCGCACGCGCTCCTGCTCGCGCACCTGGTCAAGCTGCTGGTGCGCGGCGCGCACCGCTTCCACCCCCGGGCTCTGCACGGCGTAGGTGACCTGGGCCAGCGCCGCCAGCTGGTCGGCGCCCATATCGGCGTGCAGGTGCGCCTTCATCACCTCGGCCAGCAAGCCGGCGTTGGCGGCCGGCGCCAGCACCAGCTTGGTGGCGTCGTCGAGCGCGCCGAGCGCCTGCGCATGCGCGATCTGGTGGCGCCGCTCGGCCTCGCGCTCATCGAAATCGATCGCGCGCGCGGCGCGGTCGGCCTCGATGGTGCGCAGCAGCTTTTCGTGCTGGGCGATGGCGTCCTGTCCGGCCCCTTCGCGCCGCAACCGGGCGATCTTCTGCTGCACCGCTTCAGCGTCAAGCGCCTCGGCGCGCTCGCGCTCGCGCAGGCGCGCCGAGGCCACCGCGTCCTGCCATTCGAGCACGCGCTCGGTTTCGCGCAGCAGGGCCGCATGTTCGACCTGCAGCAGGCGCAGGCGCGCCGCGTGCTCCTCGTCGGCGATCGCGCGCGCGCGCTGGGCCAGCGCCCCTTCCTCCTCGTGCAGCCGCGCTAGCTCGGCGCGCTGGCGCACCGCGTCTTCGATGCCGCGCGCCTGCTCGATCTTGTTGCGGATCTGCTGCTGCAGCAGCTGGTGGGCGAAGCGCTGGGTGGCCACGGTGCGCGCCTGCGCCGCATCCTCGCGCGCCACTTCCATCTCGGTGCGCATGCGCAGCCCCGCCAGCTCGCGCAGGTGCTGCCACTCGGTCGCTTCATCCAGACGCGCCAGGTGCTTGCTGCGCAGTTCCTGTTCGAGTTCGGCGACCGCATCGGCGGCGCCGCGCGCGAGCGCTTCCTTGCGCGTTTTCGCCTCGACAATGCGGCCGTACAGTTCGATCTCGCGCGTGCGCAAGGCGTGCGCCCGTTCAGCGTTGGTCAAGGACAGCTCGGCGCCCGCCAGGCTCTCTTCCTGGCGCAGCTCGGCGCGGCGATGGCGCTGGCGCGCGTGCGCCTCCTCGCGCGCGATGCGCTGCATTTCCTCGGCGTCGTACAGTTCGTCGAGCTGCCGGGCATGGGCCAGTTCGACGTGACGCTCGTCGGCGGCCAGCCACAGCGTGCCGATGCGCGCGCGGTGGGCGTCGTACTTGTCGTGGCGCAGCTCCAGCGTGTCGACGCGCACCACCGCCAGGCCGTAGTCCGCCAGCAGCGGCGCCAGGCCGCCCTGCAGGTGCTGGTCGAACTGCGACCTGAGTTCGCTCTTGCCCGCCATGTCGCGCAGCGAGCGCGCGCAGGTGAAGTCGAGCGCCACCTGGCGCAGCGGCTCTTGCAGCAGCTCGCGCAACTGCGCCGCGCCGACCGTCCCGGGCAGCGTCATGAAGTGGCGCGCGAATGCCGGCACGTTCTCGACGCGCAGCAGCAGCGACAGGCGCGCGTCGACCTGGAGGTGTTCGGCGCTGGCCAGGCCGGACAGCGAAAACTCCACCGCCAGCGGGCCGCTCCTGGTGACCAGGATCTCGGCGTGCTGGTCGCGCAGCAGGTGGTTCAGGCGCGTGAAGAAGCCCTCGATCTCGTATTCGCCCTGGGGCACCTCGGTGGCGGCGCCGCCCTGCAGGATGAAGGCGCGCGAGGTGGCCGGCACGCGCAAGGTCTTGACGAACAGGCCCGACAGCGCGCGCACGCCGAAGAACACCGCCAGCTCGTCGGCGCCCGGCATCCAGCGGTTTTCGACCAGTACCGGCGCATGGCGCGGCGCGCCCAGCAGCAGGCCGCAGCCGCCGCAGTAGCCGTCCTGCGCGCCGTGTTTGCGCTCGCAGCGCGGGCAGGCCGCGCCTCCCATTCCGAACATCCGCATCATTTGCGACTCCTCGTATCCTGTGCCGGCGCGGCCGATTGTAGCAGCCGCGGCGCGAGCACGTCCTCGCTCAGGACGTGCATTCAAATCAACCCGATGCGCTCGACGCAGGCCAGCGAAGCGCCGCGCGCGCGCAGTTCCTTTGCCATCCCGGCCGGCAGTGCGCCCTGCCAGGCGCGCGGCACCAGCACGCGGTCGCCCGGCTCGGCTTCGCGCAACAGCAGCGCACATTTCGGGCCCACGGCCTCGACCGTGTCGACGCGTCCGGCATGCCAGGCATCCGAGCAGCCGGTCGCGATCAGGCGTGCACGCGGGAGAAAATCGCGCCCGCGCGCCATGCGGTCGGCCATGACCAGCGCCAGCTCGTACGAGCGGCCCTGGAAATGCGGCGCGCCGAAGCGCACCGTGGTGCGCCAGCGCCCCGGTGCGCGGGCGTCGAAGTGGCGCGCACCGCCCAGCACCTGCCGGACCGCCAGCTGGCGTGCGGCGTCCTGGCCGGGCACCGCGATGGTCGCTTCCTCGTCGAGCGCCGCGGCGCCCGCCTCCAGAGTCAGCGGATGGACGCTGACCTCGACCCAGCACAGGCTGTCGTGCGCGCCGCCGCTGTGCAGCGGGAACCAGGCGCGCGCGCTCGACACGCCCGCGCAAGGGTCGCCGTGGCCGCTGAGCTGGCCGAGGTGCGCCAGGCCGTCCGCGCCGCCCAGCAGCACGTCGGCGCCAGCGGACCCGCTCGGGTGGCCATCGATGTGGCCACTGAGGTGACCAATGAGGTGACCACTGAGCCGCCCGAGCTGCCAGGCATCCGAAAAGCCGTTGGCGACCGGCTCGCCGCGCGCACGCCACAAGCCGCGCACCATGCGATCGGCCAGCACCACGGCCAGCTCCCAATCGCGCTCGTCCGGCGCCGGACTGCGGTCCAGGCTGATCACGACCTGATCGCGGCTGTCGAAGCGCGGCTCGGTGTGGCGCGCCAGGCGCACCACTTCCAGCATCCGTTCGGCCAGGCGTGCGTCGCCCGGCGCGCTGCACTTGACGTCGGCGCGACCGGCGCGCTCGCGCCGAGTGGCCGTGACGGTCAGCAGGCTGCCGTCGCGCAGCACGCTGCGGCAGGTGGCGATGGTGGGGGCGCTCATGGCATGGCTCCCGTACCGGCAACAGCAGCGTCGGCGTCAGCCTCGGGTTCAGGCGCGGCGCCGGCGGCGCGCCGTGCGCCGCAGTCGAGCTCCAGGTTGGCGACGATGCGCTCGGCCTCGTCGTACAACAGGGCGGCGCCGGCGCTGCCATCGGCGCCGCCTGCGTCACCCTGCGCCGCCTGGGCGCGAAAGCGCGCCAGCAGCGCCCAGGCTTCGTCCAGCGACGCGCAGGCGCGCAAGGCATGGCGTGCGCGGCGTGCCTGCGCGTCCATCGCCAGCGGCCGGCCGGGCGCGGCCAGGCCGAGCGCCGGCATGGTCGAGGCCGACACCGACAGCAGATCGAGCCTCTGCAGCAGCGCCTGCTGGCGGCGGAACTGGTCCTGCCCGGCCGGCAGCGCGGCCAGGCGCAGGCCGCACATCAAGCCCGGCAGCTCGATGAACAGGCGGCGCAGTGCACGCGCATCGCCGACCGGGCATGGCGCCGCCGCCTCCTGCCCCGGCGCGTCGATGCGCGCCGGCCGGGCCGCCGGCATCCGGCCGAGCACCGGCTCGAGCCGCGCCGAAGACGGCTGCGCATCGAACGCGCGCGCCGCCAGCAGCGCCGCGTAGTCGACCGACGCACCCAGGTCGACCGGCACGCAATCGTCGACGCTCAGGCCGAAGCGCATGTAGCACAGCTGGTCGAAGCCCTGGCGGAACGCGTTCCATTCCTCGATCGTGGTGCAGGGCGGCAGTTCGAGCGCGCCGGCGGCCAGCTCGCGCTGCAGCGCCGACTCCAGAGCGCGCGCGAGCGCGGCCAGCGGCAAGGGGCCGTCGGCTTCGGCCGCCAGCAGCAGTTCGAAGCGCTGGCGTGCGCCCTCCAGCTCCGGCTCGATCGCGAAGCGCGTGCGCAGGCCGACCTCGGGCGCCTGCGCGAACGGCGCCAGGTCGACCGTGTACGGTCCCGGGTGCCAGGCCCAGCCCTGCTCGCCGTCGCGCAGTTCGACCCGCCTGGCCGGCGCGGCGCGGCGCGTGTGGCCGCTGGCATCGACGATCAGCAGCGGGCAGGCGGCCGGAGGCGTGCAGCCTGCGCGCAGCGGCAGCGCGACCATGCTGCGCCCCAGTTCGCCGGCGTCGGCTACCTTCTGCGTGCGTTTGAACAGCCCTAGCATGGCTCCACCGTGAACAGCGCGCCGCGCTCCTGCAGGTGCAGCGCGGGCGGGTCGGCGAACGGCCAGGCGGCCTCGCATTCGCCGTCCAGGTCGAGCCGGCCCTCGAGCATTACCTGGCCGGCGCCGTCGCGCACGCGCACGGAGGCGCGCGCCGCCAGCAAGCCGGCAGCGAACGGCGCGCCGCCGGAGAGCTGCAGCACCAGGCGCCAGGCGCCCTGCTCGCCCAGCAGGTGCAGGGTCCACCAGCCGTCGTCGCTGACCGGCGCGGCCATATCCAGCGTGCTGGCCGCGCGCAGCAGGCCGCGGCTGCCGCGCCAGGGGGTGGCCTGCGTTGCGTCCCGCGCACGCCGCGCCAGGGCCAGGTGGCGCAGGCGGCGCTGGGTCAATGGCGAGGCCTGCAGCGCGGCGCGTTCGCCGCTGGTGAGCGGGCGGCTGCCGTCCAGCGCGCCGGCCAGCACGGCGTCGGCAAGCATCAGGCGGTCGCCCTCGACGCGGCGCGCCAGCAATGCCGCTTCCTGCAGGCGGCGCGCCTGGATATCGCTGTCGTTGTTCATCGGTCTCTCCTCGTCGTCGCGGGTTGCGGGGCCTGCGCCTGCAGGCGGGCGATGGCGGCGTCGCGGCGCTTCCTCAGCGTCGGCAGCGACACCCCGGCCAGCGCCGCCAGCTGCTGCATGGTCGGCAGCTCGCCGCTGGCCGGGTCGCGCCAGGCGTCCGGGTAGCTGTCGTCGCCGGGGCCGAGCAGGCGCGCGTACACGGCCAGGCGCACCGGCAGGACGTCGTCGCCGAAAGCCTGTGCGATCACGCCGGCGCCGGCGCCCTCCCCCGCCGCCTCGGCCGCCATGTGCAGATAGCCGGGGGGCAGTGAAACCGCGACGGCGGCCGCTTCCAGCGTCGGGTCGGGCGCCGGCGCCGCCGCGGCTGGCGCGCCGCACGCCTCGGCGGCATCGCCCGCGTCGGCTACTGCGGCTACTGCGGCTACATCGGCTACATCGGCTATATCGGCGTCCGGCGCCTCCTCGCGCGCCTCGAGGATGCGGTCCGGGCCGGGCGCGGCCGCCTGTTCCGATTCCTGCAGCACGCGCCAGTAATCTTCCATCCACACCGAGGCGTCGTCCAGGTCCTGGGCGAAATCGACGTCGCGGTTGGCCGACAGCGTCTCGTATTCGCCGATCTCGCGCAGCATCGCGCCGATCTTGTCCGGGCTCGTCTTCAGGCTGGCGAAGCGCTTCGAGCGCGTATGCAGCGGCCCCGGGCCGGCGCCGAAGCGCCCGAGCGTCTCGCTCCAGCGCAGCAGCCATTCGGGGCGGCAATCGGCGATCGAACCCAGCTGGCGCACCTCGATCGGCGTGACGGCGGCATCGTCGAGCGCGCGCCCGAGGATGGCGCCGACCTGGGCGCGTTGCTGGGCCCAGTTGCCGAACAGGCGCGCGATCTCGCCATACGCGGTGTCGAGCATGCGGTAGGCGTACATGCGGTTCGGGCTGCAGGGGCGGCCGCAGGCGGCCTGGTAGTTGTCGGCGTCGACCTTGTCGCGCAGCTGGGCATACATGTCGTTGACCTTCTTGCGTAACAGCGCATCGTCGACGCCCGCGCCGAGCCGTTCGGATCCGGCGCCGACCGCCGCGCAAAACGCCTGCCAGTCGCCCGGGCGCGCGCCCAGCTCGTAGACCAGGCCGAGCGCCAGTTCGAACACGGTCTCGCCGTAGCCGTTGCCGCCGGCCTGGGCGCGCGGGCTGCGCCGCTGGGCGTGCAGCAACGCGCCCATGCGCTCGACGTAGGCGCCCAGTGCCCCATCCCCGGCGTCGTCGGCATGACCCGCGTGCGCGCAGGCGCGCAGGGCCACCAGCGAGCATTGCCCGAGCAGCTTGCGCACTTCTTCCCAACCCGGCTCCTGGTACCGGGTTCCCGGCAGACGCATACCTTCCTTTCGATTCGTATGACAACAGATGATGCCATACAACCATGAAAGTCAGGCGCGCAGCTGGCCCGGGTTTACCCTTCTTATCTCGCGTTCAAGTTCAGCTTGCGCGCCGCCTGCGAACCCAGCAGTGCGGCCGCGACCGGCGCCGCATGCTCGCCGCCGGTGGCTTCCGAGTGGCTGACGAACACCGCCAGCGCCAGCCGGTGGTTCTGCCGCGGCAGGCTGCCGGGCTCGAGCCAGCCGGTGAACCAGACCGTGGCCTGCGAGCCATCGCCGACCGGCGCCGTGCCGGTCTTGCCCGACAGGCCGCGCCGCACGCCGGCCAGCTCGGGCGCGCGGAAGGCGCCGGCGGCCGTGCCGACGTCGACCACGCCCTTCATGCCGGCGCGGATGCGGTCCAGGCGCACGCCGAGTGCATCGCCCGGCGCGCCCTGCGTGTCCTGCGCGCGGCGCCCGTCGAGCGTGGCCAGCAAACGCGGATGGATCACGCGCCCCTGCCCGACCGCGCCGGCCGCCAGCGCCATCTGCAGCGGCGTCGCCTGCATGCGCAAGCCGATCGCCATCTGGCGCAGTTCGTGGCGGGTGTGCACCGGATCGATGCCGGCCGGCGTCGTCTGCAGCGCGTCCCAGCTCGACCACGCGTAATCCGGCGGCAGCAGGCCGCCGTCCAGGCGCAACGCGGCGCCGAAGCCGAGCCGGTGCGCCATCGCGACGATCGGGCGCACGCCGTCCAGCGCCCCGGCCTCGAGCGGCTGCAGGTCGGGCGCGCCGCCATCGGGCCGCTTGAGCAGGCTGCGGTCGGACAGCTCGCCGGCCCAGGCGAACCAGGTGTTCAGGCTGTAGGTCAGCGCCTGGGCCAGGCCGAGCCGGCCGTCCTGGGCGCGCCGGTCCAGGCCCTGGTCGCGGAAATTGGTGATGCGCGCGCGGCCGTCGACCGGGTAGGTGGCGGCCTCGGTGCGGAACGCCCAGCCGCGCCGCCTGGCGTAGGCGTTGATGCCGGCCAGCGGCAGGCCGTCCAGCAAGGCGTCGAGCTGCGGATCGGCTTGCGCCGCCAGTTCCAGGCCCAGGGCGCTGACGATCTTGAACGTCGAGCCCGGGCTGCGGTTGGCGCCGCCGTCATGCTGGAAGGCCGGCAGGCGTAGCGGGCTGGTGGCCGGGTCGATGCGGTCGAAGTCGCGCGCTTCCGTCCAGTTGGCGTTGTCCACCGGCGCATTGCCGGCGCCAGCCGCCGCCAGGATCGCGCCGGTCTCGGTGTCGAGCACGACGATACCGGCCTGGCGTCCGCTCGGGGGCGCGCTGCCGCCGCTGCAGGCGCCGTCCTGCCAGCGCCCGCGCCGCATGGCGATGCAGTCGAGCGCCGCCTGGGCGCTGCGCTGCAGGGCCAGGTCGATGCTCAGGCTGGCCTGGTGGCGCCCACCTGCGCCCGGCAGGCGGCCGAGCATGGCGGCGATGCCGCCGGTCTGCTCGGCGCGCACGCCCAGCAGCGTGGACAAGCCGGCCGCCCGCGCCTCCTGGCTCGGCGCGCCATCGCGCCACAGCGGCGCGCCGCCGCGATCGAACAGCATGACCTCGGCCGCCGCGCCGGCCGTCTTGTGCAGCGGGGTGGACGGCAAGGCTTGCCAGGCCAGCTGGCCGCCTTGCACGACCAGGTGGCGGTAGCGCGCGTCGCCGGGGGTGGCCAGCGCATCCATGGCGAGCGGCGCCGCCTCCAGCACCAGCACGCGCGCACCGGGCTCTAGCACCAGGTCGAGCACCTGCACCTGGTCCGCCGCCGCGCAGGCGCGGCCGTCGCAGGCATCGCGCCGCGCCGCCACCCGGGCGCCCTCGAGGTCGAGCAGGCGCCCGGCCAGCATCACGCGCACGTGCCCGTCCGCCGCTCCGGCGCCGCGCAGATCCAGGCGCAGGCGCGCCGCGGCGGCGCCGGCCGGCCAGGCCGCGACGCGGCGCCAGCCGCCCCAGCCCTGCGGCATGGCCGCGAACAGGCGCACGCCGGCGGCCGGCATGTCCTCGGCCAGCGGCAGCGGCGCCGCATTGCCTGCGGATGCGGTCTCGGCGCGCCAATCGGCGTGCAGGGTCGCGGCCGTGCCGGACGCAGGGGCGGCGGCCGCAGCGGCGTCCGCCGGGTGCACGGCGACGCGCCAGGCCAGCAGGCGGCGCTCGCTATTGAAGATGCGCACCTGCTCGCGCAGGAAGTCGCCGTCGGCGCGTCCGTACAAGTGCTCCAGCAGGCGCCGGGTGGCGGCGTCGATCGTCACCGCGTCCCAGCCGGTGGGGCCGAGCGCGCGCCAGGCGGCCAGATCGGGCGGCGCCAGTTCGGCCAGGCCGTCGCGCCCGAGGCGCACCAGGCCGCGCGCGCGCAAGGCCTCGAACAGCTGCTGGTCTTCCATCTGCGCCGGGGCGGCGGCGGGCACGCGGTAGTCGCCGGGCGCGAGGCGCGTCTCGACCGGCGCGCCGTGGAGCGGGAAAGCGGCCACCAGCGCGCGCGTCCCGGCCTGGCCGATCGCCGCGCCCGCGTCGGCGCGGTGGTACAGCTGCAGCGTCAACGCGCCCAGCGCCGGGCAGGCGCCGCTCGGCACGCGTTCGACGTGCAGCGCCGCATCGCCGCCCCACAGCAGCCAGCCCTGACGCAGCAGGCTGGCCGACGCGGCGGCCCCCTGCACCGGCACCCCGGCGCCGCTGTCGGCGATCCACTCGGCCGTTGCGCCTTCCCAGCGCAGCGCCAGCGGCGCGTTCGAATCCAGCGTCGACGCGCGGCCGCCGATCTCGACGCGCGGCATGGCGCCCTGCGCGCCGGCCAGCATCAGGTTGCGCAGCACGAGCGGCTGGCCGGATGCGTCGGCGCGCGCGGCCAGGCGCTCGACATCGGCCAAGCGGTAGCCGATCCGCAGCGGCAGCAGGCGGCCGGTCGGATCGCCCGGATTGGCGAGCTGGCTGCACAGGTCGACGCGGCGCGCCGCTTCGGCGCGCAGGCCGGACAGCATCAGAACGCTGGCCTGCGGCAGGCGCAGCAGACGCGCGCCGGCATCGGCGGGCACGTGCAGGACGGCGCCCGCCAGGGCCTGGCGCAGCACGGCGGCCGCGCGCGTTCCGGCCGCGGGGTCGAGTGCGGCCTCGGCGTCGGCCGCGATCCAGCGCGCATGCACGCCGATCAGCAGCGCGCCGCCGGTGGCCAGCAGCAGCGAGGCCAGCGTCAGCCAGCGCAGCGGCGCGGGCGTGCGTGGCCGTGACGGCGCCGCTGCGGCGGGTGCGGCGGCAAAAGTTGCGGTGGCAGCCACGGCGGTCCGGGCAGACCCGGCGAACCGGGCCGGCGCGAGCGCCTGCGCTGCCGCGTGCAGCCGCGCCCTTGCGCGCGCCACCGCCCATGCGCACGCGCCCGTACCCGTGCCCGCGTTACGCCTGCCCGCGCGCAGGTTGCGCGCGCGGCGCCAGCGCGTGCGTCCGTCCGCCAGGGCCTCGAATACCGCTGCGATCATCGCTCTCCTCCACTCATCCTTGGTTGCGCCCAGCTCTAGCGGAGGGGGCCGGAAAGTGCGCGCGAATCGGCGTTTCGTCCCGCGTTTCCTACCGCCTGTCGCAGGGCGCTGGAGCCTGCGCCGGCAGGCGCCTACAGTGACTCCATCGACAGCGCAAACCGGTCGATACACAAACCAACCGTACCCCTCAGGAGAGACATCATGAACGTCATCAAGCACATGGAAGCCGCCTTCCTCGTCACCCTCGGCCTCGCCGGCGCGGCCAGCGTCATGGTCGACGGCATCCCGTCGGCGCAGGCCCGCGTGACGGCCCCGGCCGCCTCAGCCGCCATGGCAGCGCCGGCCGTCGCCGCCCCGTCCGCCATCCCGGTGGTGCACGTCAGTACCAAGCGCATGAGCACGATCGAAAAGCTGCGCAGCCTGGCCGAAGACATGCGCGGGAGCCGCGCTTGACGGCGCGCTCGCCCAGGCGCGGCCGGCCGGACGACCGGCGCGCCTGCGGCAACCCCGCGCAGCACCATGCGCGTCATGCCCGCTGTTCATTGACATCGGCGTCCGGCGCCGTGCGCCCCCAGCGACACTGAACTCAGCGATTCTGTATCACTTGTAAGCACTTGCTTCAGCTCTCCAATTTTCCCGTCGCCAGCGCTATATTCACGCTCACAGACCTCGTGAAACCTTCCGATTTTGGAGACTGACATGAAACGCCTTGCTCTTGCCATCCTGATCGCCGCGTCCGCCGGCGCAGTCCCCCTGACTTCGAACGCCGCACCGGTCGACGTGTTCATCGGCGTCGCCCCGCCGCCGCCACGCGTCGAAGTGATCCCGGCGCCGCGTCATGGCTACGTGTGGGCGCCCGGCCACTGGCAATGGAACGGCCGCCGCCACATCTGGGTCGGCGGCTACTGGGTGCAGGAACGCCCCGGTTACGTCTACAGTGCGCCGGTGTGGGTCCAGCGCGGCCACGGCTGGGTGCTCGAACCCGAGCGCTGGGCGCCTCGCGGCGGCTACGGCCCGGGCTACGGTCCGCGCGTGGTCGAAGCGCCGCGCTACGCCGGTCCGCGCTACGAGCATGACCGCAACCGCGACGGCATCCCCGACCGCTACGAGCACGGCCCCCGCCGCGACGAAGACCGCGACGGCGTGCCGAACCGCTTCGACCGCGACCGCGACGGCGACGGCGTGCCCAACCGCTACGACAACCGGCCGGACAATCCGTACCGCCGCTGATCGACACCCCTTCCTCGTCTCTTGCAAGCGCCGGCCCGTCCGGCGCTTTTGTTTGGCTGTGTTCGCGTTAAGTCGACGTTTGCACCTGCCTTGACTAAGCTTGACGTACCGCAGCACACAGCCATTGCGCAGGTGTCTCCAACTCATGTGCATCGAGTAACCGCTGCCAGCCGGAATAGTTCGCCAGGTAGCGACTGGCGACACCCTTGAAGCGCATCAGCCAGCTTTTGAAACGGCTGTGCCAGCCATTGACGTTCTGGAGATGGATCGCGCCGCGTGCACGCCGGCCCGCGCGCAGGTTGACGGGCGCGTGCGTGATCCCGGTCTCGGCGGCGAAGCGGGCATACGCCGCTGCACTGTCGCTGATCAAGAGCACGTCTGGAGAAAGCACGGGTGTCAGGCGCGAGCGCAATTGTGCTGCCGTCACGGGACCGCGGCCGGTATGAAAATCCAGCGTCAGGCCGTTGCGATCGCGCACCACCAGCAGGCAGTCGTGCTCGCGGTTGACGCCGCGCCGGCTGGCCGCGCCGCCGCGTCGCCGGGGCGGTCGCGTCAACTGGCGCGCGCCCTTTTGCGATTCGAGGCGATAGGTCTCGTCGGCTTCGACGATCGCCGACAACGTCGACGGCCGATGGCGCGCGGCGCCCGGTCCGAACCGGTGGCGCCAGCGAAAACTCGTGGTTCGGTGCACGCCGGTGTCGCGCGCGGCCTGGCGTACGGTACGCGACTCGAGCATGCACTGGAGATAGGGCAGCCAGCGTTCGCGCTTGCGCAGCCGCGCCAGCGGCGTGCCGGTCAGGGCATTGAAAGAGCGGGCACAGCCGAGGCAGCGAAACCGTTGCAAGCCGCTGGCGCGGCCGCAGCGGTGCAGCCGCACAGCGCTGCAATGCGGACAGGGCCGGCCTGCCGCGGCCGCTTCGACCAGTGCCAGGCACTCGGACGGGTCGCGGATGCCGGCGATCCAGGCGCGCAATTGCGCCAGCTCGCTGCTGGACAATGTTGCGCCAGAAAGCAGGGCGAACAATTCGCTGAAGGTGGGCCGTTGCATCGTCACTCCCGATGGGCTAACTCGACAATGCGTAAGACTTCGGCAACGCCGTTTGGTTCACTTAACTAACGCGAACACAGCCTTTTGTTCTGGCGGTCGCGGCGCCGCAAATGTTATCCTGTCGGCATGAACGACCTCACCGATCCCGCGCTCGATCCTGACGCTCATTTGGACGCGAGCCTGGACGCCATTGCCTACAAGGCCGAGCGCGCCGCCAGCCGCCGCCTCGCGCGCGCGCAAGGGCTGAGCGAGGCGCAAGCGCTGCGCCGCACGCTGGCGCTGAGCGCCGGCCAGGCCGGGCTGGCGGCGCTGGTGGCCCAGCGCTTGGCCCAGCGCGAAACCGAGTCGGTCCGCGCCGCCGCACGCGCCGCCTTGCGCGCCACCGCCAAGGCGCGGCGCGAGGCCAGGCATGACGGCGGCCATGACGGCGGCGACGCCAGCGGAGCCATCGCCGCCGGGGACGCACGCCCGCCCGCCTGGCGCGCCTGGTTCGACGGCTCGGCCCGTCCGAACCCCGGACGCTGCGCGATCGGCGTGCTGCTGCGCGGCCCCGACGGCGCCGCCATCGAACTGGCGCGGGCGGCGGGACACGGCGACAGCAGCGACGCCGAATACCGCGCCCTGATCGCCCTGCTCGAGACCGCGCTGGCGCACGGCGTCGACGACCTGGCGATCCACGGCGACAGCCAGGTCGTCATCGGCGACGTCACCGGTCCCGATGCGCACGCCGCGCCGGTGCTGCGCGCCTACCGCGACAGCGCGCGCGCGCTGCTGGCGCGTTTCGCGCGCGTCTACCTGCGCTGGGTGCCGCGCCACAAGAACGCGCTGGCCGATGCGCTGTCGCAGCGCGTTCTGCCCGCCACCGACACCGACGCCAACCCTGAATCCGAATCCGAACCCGATGCACACCCCGCACCCAGCAGCGCCGCTTGAACCGCCCCAGGCCGCCGAACCGAACCCCGCCGAACTGGACGCCTGGCGCGCGCGACTGATGGCCCTGGCCGCCGCAGCGGCAGGCACCGACGGCGACGGCGCCCACGACGCCAACCACCTCGAACGGGTCTGGCGCAACGCCCAGGCCATCATGGACCATCATGCGCAGGCCGACCGCCTGGTCGTGCTGGCCGCCTGCTGCCTGCACGACCTGGTCAACCTGCCCAAGAACGACCCCGAGCGTCACCTGGCCTCGACCCGCTCGGCGCAGCTGGCGCGGCGCGAACTGGAGACGCTCGGCTTTCCGCGCGCGCGCCTGGACGCGGTCGCGCACGCGATCGCCGCGCACAGCTTCTCGGCAGGGATCGAAGCGCAGACGCTGGAAGCGCGCATCGTGCAGGACGCCGACCGCCTCGACGGCCTGGGCGCGGTCGGCCTGGCGCGCATGTTCTACACGGCCGGGCGCATGGGCAGCAGCCTGGCGCACGGCAGCGACCCGCTGGCGGCGGCGCGCGCGCTCGACGACAAGGCATATTCGCTCGACCACATCCCGGCCAAGCTGGCCAAATTGCCCGGCATGATGCGCACCGAGGCCGGACGCAGGCTGGGTGAGCAGCGCCTGGCGCTGCTGGAAGCGTTCCGGGCGACATTCGCGGCCGAGTGGAGCGGCGCGGCGTAGCGATCGGCGTGGTGCGCGCCGGCGGCAAGCGCAGCGCCGTCCGCTCCAGCTGCCTCTGACCTCGCGCGGGTCCGCGCTTTGCTACACTGGCGCTCAACAATACTTTACCGGTCCAGTTTCTCATGCCGCAAGCCACACATTCCTACCCCCCCTCGTTCAAAGCCGCGGTCGCGCTCGAAATGCTGCGCGGCGCCCAGCCGGTCGAGGCGCTGGCCACGCGCTTCGGCGTGGCGCCGGCGCTGATCGAGGAATGGACGCAGGTACTGGCCGGCGGCGCAGCGGCGGCGTTCGCGCAGGCGCCGGATGCGCAGGCCCAGGATGCCGACTTCTTCGACCATGGCGAACTGGCCAGGATCATCGCCGAGAACTCGACCCAGGGTCTGGCCATGATGGACGCGGCCGGCTACTGCGTCTACGCCAACAAGGCCTGGGTCGACATGACCGGCTACAGCGCCGCCGAGCTGAGATCGCAGCCGCTGCATGCGCTGGTACACCACCACCGCCCGGACGGCAGCGTGTATCCGATGCACGAGTGCCCGATCGACCGCGCGCTGCCGGAAAACTTCGACGTGCGCGCGCACGAAGACCTGTTCTTCCGCAAGGATGGGAGCAGCTTCCATGTCGCCTGCGCGGCCAGCCCGGTGTTCAAGGGCGGCAAGCCGGTCGCCACCGTGATCGAGATCCGCGACGTCACCGAGCAGAAGCGCACCGAGGACGCGCTGCGCCAGGCCGACCGCAACAAGGACGAGTTCATCGCGGTGCTGGCGCACGAGCTGCGCAATCCGCTGGCGCCGATCCGCGCCGCGGTCGACCTGTTCCAGATGCTCGGACCGGACAAGCCCGTGCTGCGGCGCGCCACCGAGGCGATGGCGCGCCAGGTCGGCCACATCACGCGCCTGGTCGACGACCTGCTCGACGTCGCGCGCATCTCGCGCGGGCGCATCGCGCTGCAGTGCGAACCCTGCGACTTGGCGCGCATCGTGCGACAGACCGCCGAAGACTACCGTCCGACCATCGAAGCGAACGGTGTCGAACTGGCGCTGCACCTGCCGGACGGTCCGCTCGCGGTCGACGGCGACGCCACGCGCCTGGCCCAGGTGGTCGGCAACCTGCTGCACAACGCCGCGAAATTCACGTGCAAGGGCGGCCGGATCGAGGTGCGCCTGGAACGCGATGTCGACGCGCACGGCGCGCAGGCCGTGCTGGCGGTCAGCGACAACGGCGCCGGCATGGCGCCGGAACTGGTGGCGACGCTGTTCACGCCATTTACCCAGGCCGCCCAGGGACTGGGGCGCGGCAGCGGCGGCCTCGGGCTCGGGCTGGCGCTGGTCAAGGGACTGGTCGAGCTGCATGGCGGGCGCGCCACGGCGTCCAGCCCGGGACTTGGCCTGGGCTCGACCTTGACGGTGCGCCTGCCGGCCGGCGCCGACGCCCTCCCCGGCGCCGATGCCGAGCGTGGCCAGGGCGGCGGCGCCGGCCTGCGCGTGGTGCTCATCGACGACAACCGCGACGCGCTCGACATGCTGGCCAGCCTGCTCGAACTGAACGGCCACAGCGTCGACAGCGCCGAGGACGGTGTACGCGGCATGGAAACAGTCATGGCGCTGCGGCCCGACGCGGTCGTGTGCGACATCGGCCTGCCGGGCGGGATGGACGGCTACGCGGTCGCGCGCGCCATCCGCGCCGAGCCGGCTCTGGCAGGCACGCTGCTGATCGCGCTGTCGGGCTACGGCCAGAGCGGCGACAAACGGAAATCGAACGAGGCCGGGTTCGATGCCCACCTGGTCAAGCCGATCCGCCACGCCGACCTCGAAGCCGCCCTCGGCGCGGCGCGCGCGCCACGGTCGCTGCCGGGCGCGGGCGGAACGAGTTGACGTCAAGTCAACAGTGCTACACTGGGTCTTTACGTCTTGTTCCGGCCCTTTCATGTCCCGCACCGCAGCGTCGGCCCGCGCCGGCAACCTGAACTTCGTCCTGATCTGCGTGTTCATCGACATGCTCGGCATCGGGCTGATCGTCCCGGTGCTGCCGGCGCTGGTCGGCGAGTACGTCGGCGCGCGCGGCCAGCAGGCGCTGTGGTACGGCGTGCTGTCGGCGGTGTTCGGGCTGATGCAGTTCGCGTTCATGCCGATGCTCGGCGCGGTCTCGGACCGGCTCGGACGGCGTCCGGTGCTGCTGTATTCGATGGCCGGCATGTGCATCAACTTTCTCACCACGGCCTGGGCGCCGAACCTGGCCTGCCTGTTCATCGGCCGCGTGATCGGCGGCGCCTCGTCGGCCAGCATGTCGGTCGCGTCGGCCTACGCCTCGGACCTGTCGACGCCGGACAACCGCGCGAAAAGCTTCGGCAAGATCGGCGCCGCCTTCGGCCTGGGCTTCATCTGCGGGCCGATACTGGGCGGGATGCTGGGCAACGTCGGCCTGCACCTGCCGTTCTACGTGGCGGCGGCGTTATCCGCAGCCAACTTCGTCTACGGCTTCATCGCCGTGCCGGAATCGCTGCCGCCGGAGCGGCGCGCCCCCTTCTCGCTGGCGCGCGTGAATCCGTTCGGGGCGCTGGCGCGGCTGCTGGCGCGCCGTGACATCCGCGGCCTGCTGGTGGTCTACACGCTGGTGACCTTCGCGCAGATGATGCTGCAGTCGACCTTCGTCCTGTTCACCACCTTCCGCTTCGCCTGGACCCCGGCCGACAACGGCATCGCGCTGTTCTGCGTCGGCCTGTCCTCGATCGTGGTGCAGGCCGGCCTGCTGGGGGTGCTGATCCGGCGCCTGGGCGAGGTGCGCCTGGCGCTGCTCGGCCTGGGATCGGGCGCGCTGGCGTTCCTGCTGTACGGCCTGGCGACACAGGGCTGGATGATCTACGCCGTCATCCTGTGCAACGTGCTGTCGTTCGCGGCCGGGCCGGCGCTGCAGGGCATCCTGTCGAAAACCAGCTCCACGCGCGAACAGGGCGAGCTGATGGGGTCCTTGCAGTCGATCGGCAGCCTCGGCCTGGTGATCATGCCGCTGGTCGGCACGGCGATGCTGGGCGCGGCCGGCACGCTGCCGCGCGGCGACTGGCGCGTCGGCGGCGCCTTTTACCTGTGCGCGGCCATGCAGGCGGGGGCGATGCTGGTGGCGCGGCGCTGGTTCCACGCGCGCGCACAGGCGCAGGCGCCCGTGCAGGTGCGGCAGCTTTAGAGCCCGAGGGCAAAAATCGTTCCCCGGCCGCGGCTGGCCGTTATAATTGGCGCGTATTCAATTCGAGGGTTACCGTGTCCGATCGTCTCAAAGTCTTGCCGCAATACCTGCTGCCCAAGCAGCGCCTGACCACCTTCGCCGGCCGCGTCGCCGGCGCCAAGGGCGGATCGATGACGACCCGGCTGATCCGCTGGTTCGTCGGCAAGTACGGCGTCAACATGGCCGAAGCGGAAAACCCGGACATCGCCAGCTACAAGAGCTTCAACGATTTCTTCACGCGTCCCCTGAAGGCCGGCGCGCGGCCGCTGGCCAACGCGGCCTTCGTGTGCCCGGTCGACGGCGCGATCAGCCAGTTCGGCGCGATCGACGACCACCACATCCTGCAAGCCAAGGGTCACCGCTTCACCACCACCGAGCTGGTCGGCGGCGACGCGGCGCTGGCCGCCCAGTTCCGCCATGGCAGTTTCGCCAACCTGTACCTGTCGCCGAAGGACTACCACCGTATCCACATGCCGTGCGACGGCAAGCTGACGCGCATGATCTACGTGCCGGGCGCGCTGTTCTCGGTCAATCCCACCACGGCGCGCGGCGTGCCCAACCTGTTCGCCCGCAATGAACGCGTGGTCTGCGTGTTCGAGTCGCCGGAGCATGGCCCGTTCGTGATGGTGCTGGTCGGCGCGACCATCGTCGGCAGCATGGCGACCGTATGGCACGGCGTGGTCAATCCGCCGCGCATGGTCAAGGTCACCGAGTTTTCCTATGCCGACCAGAACATCGTCCTGAAAAAGGGCGAGGAGATGGGGCGCTTCCTGCTCGGCTCCACGGTCGTGATGCTGTTCAAGCCGGATACGATCCGCTTCAACGGCGAGTGGGCGCCGGAGCGCAGCGTGCGCCTCGGCGAGCTGATGGGTGTGACGCCGGGCTGAAGCGCGGCGGCCTCAGCCGATCGCCGCGAACGAATCGTGGGTCGGAAAGCGTGCGCGCAGCCAATCCATATCGAGACCGAGTGCGGCCACGGTGTCGGCGGGCAGCGTGTCCAGCACGGCCGGGTCGTCCTCCGGCGTATCGGCCAGCAAGCTGGCCAGATGGACCACGCCGGCATGGCGGCAGAACCGCGGCGCCTCGTGCGGCGCCGAAGCGCGTGCCAGCGCCGTGACGATCCGCTCCGGGAAATTCCAACGGCGCGCCAGCTCGGCCGTGATCTGGCCTTCGGACATGCCGAGCAGCTTTTGCTCGCGCTCCCAACGTGCGCCCGGCAGGTGCGGCAGCTGCTCGATCTCGGCAAAGACCCTCGGCTCGACCTGGTAGATCAGCAATTCGCCCAGGCGGAGAATCATCCCGGCCAGCCAGGCTTCGTTCGCGTCCACGCCGGCCCCTTTGGCCAGCCAGCGCGCGTAGCCGGCGCATGCCCTGCTGCTTTGCCAGAACTCATTGCTGTCCAATCCCGGCAATCGCGGGAACGCATCCGCAAAGCAGGCGGCCAGCGCCAGCGTCCGCAACTGGGCGATACCGATCAGCGTGATCGCTTCATCGAGCGAGGCGACCGCCCGGCTGGCGCCGAAGCGCGCGCTGTTGGCAAGCCGGAGCAGCTTGGCGGTGAGCGCGGGGTCGCGCCCGATGATGGCGGCGACGGTCCTGGTCGACACGTCGTCGTTGTCGAGCGTGGCGATCAGCGCGTGGGCCACTGCGGAAATGGTAGGGAGGCGGACGTTTTCAAAAAAGCTGGCAAGAGTGAGCATGGCATTCCAGGGATCGGGTGACGTGACGCCCAAAGGTGTAAATACGAAACCAGTGTAATGCCATATCGAAACTTTTTGCTGATTTTTTCGATTTTTGGAAAGAATGTCGTCGGGGAACGACATTCAACTTTGCACGCCGTTCAGGCTCCCCCCCCCAAGCTGCGCCGCTGCTCGTTGCAAAAGCCTTCTTCCAGCATATCCAGGAATACGCGCAGCTTGGCCGGCATCAGCCGCCGTCCCGGAAACACGGCCCAGCCATTACTCTCCGGCATCTCCCAGTCCGGCAGCACGCGCACCAGTTCGCCCCGTTCGATGAAGGGCCGCGCGTACAGCAGCGAGCTGATCGCGATACCGGCGCCGCCGCTGGCGACGCGCGCGAGCACCTCGGGTGAATTGGCGGTCAGGCGCGGACGCATTTCACGTTCCCAGTGCACCTTACCGCGCTGCAGGATCCACGGGGCCGGGCCGCCGCTGCGGCTGAGGATGCACAACAGCTCGTGGTTGGCCAGGTCGTCGGGGTGCTCGGGGATGCCGCGCAGCGCCAGGTAGCCGGGCGAGGCGAACAGGCTCAAGCGATTGATCACCACGCGGCGCGCGTTGAGCGTCGAATCGACCGGCAGTTCGCCCATGCGGATGGCGACGTCGAAATTCTCGGCGACCAGGTCGACCCGGCGCGGCGACAAGTCCAGTTCCAGCGACACCGCCGGATAGCGCTCCATGAAACGCGCCAGCAGCGGCCCCATGCCCAGGTTGGCGAAGTCGTGCGGCATCGACACGCGCAGCTTGCCGCTCGGCTCGGCCTGGCGATGCTGGGCCAGCGCGCCGGCCGCCTCGACCTCGTCGGCGACCTTGCGCGCGTGCTCGAGCAGGCTGGCGCCGAACTCGGTCAGCACCAGGCGGCGCGTGGTGCGCTGCAGCAGGCGCTCGCCCAGGCTGGCCTCGAGCAGCGCGATGCGGCGCGATACGGTCGACTTGGGCAGATCGAGGCGCTGGGCGGCCATGCTGAAGCTGCCAGCCTCGACGATGCGGGCAAACAGCAGCAGATCGTTCGGTTCCAAGTCCATCGCGTGCAGATTGTTCCACTGACTGAATAATGTTATCCATTCTATCGTCTTCCACTCTATATTTGGAACCGCTAAAGTGTCTCTATCGCAATCCACCACCCCAACACGAAGGGAACGACCATGAACATTCTGCAGATCAACTCCAGCGTCCGCGGCGCCGCCTCGGAATCGAGCCGTGTCGCCAGCAGCATCGCCGCCAAGTTCGCCGCCGCCTACCCGGGCGCGCAGATCAAGGTGCGCGACCTCGGCGCGCAGCCGCATCCGGTGCTGGACGAGACCGCACTGGGCGCCCTGTTCACCCCGGCCGAATCGCGCACCGCCGAGCAGTCCGCCCGCGTGGCGCTGGATGACGCGCTGATCGCCGAGATCCAGGCTGCCGACGTGGTCGTGATCGCCGCGCCGATGTACAACTTCGGCGTGCCGGTCCAGCTGAAAGCCTGGTTCGACGCCATCGCCCGCGCCGGCGTCACCTTCCGCTACACCGAGACCGGTCCGGAAGGCCTGCTCAAGGGTAAGAAAGTGTTCGTCGCCACCGCACGCGGCGGCATCTACCCGGCGGATGCCGACCCGCTGGTCCCGCACGTGCGCATGCTGCTGAACTTCCTGGGCATGACCGACAACACCTTCGTGTACTCGTCGGGCCTGGCGATGGGTCCGGAAGCCGCGGCCAAGGGCCAGGCCGAAGCCGACGCCGCCGTCGCATCGCTGGTTTAAGTCCAGTCTGCCGTAGTCACCGGCGCCGCGCCCTGCGGCGGCGCCGCCCAGTGCCGTCCTTCGACGGCATTTTTTTTCGAGGAGATCGATCATGAGCGAACCAGTCACCAGCCCGTCTGCCCCCACTGAGGCCGCCGCTTCGGCCCCCGTCGTGCCGGATGCGCGCATCGAGCGCTCGCGCGGCGTCGAGCGCCTGGTCGGCGGCCAGTTCGTGATGGACGGCGCCGGCGTCAAGATCAACCGCGTGCTGACCCAGCCGCTGCAGCGCCGCCTCGACCCCTTCCTGATGCTGGACGCCTTCGGCAGCGACAAGGCGGGCGACTACATCGCCGGCTTCCCCGAGCACCCGCACCGCGGCTTCGAGACCGTGACCTACATGATCAAGGGCCGCATGCGCCACCGCGACAGCGCCGGCCATGAAGGCCTGGTGACCGACGGCGGCGTGCAGTGGATGACGGCCGGCCGCGGCGTCGCCCACTCCGAGATGCCGGAGCAGAACGAGGGCTTGATGGAAGGCTTCCAGCTGTGGCTGAACCTGCCGGCCAAGGACAAGATGAGTGCGCCCTGGTACCGCGACATCCCGACCGAGGACGTGCCGAAGTTTTCGCTGCGAGGTGAGCACAGCGCGGGCGCCACGGTGCAGGTCATCGCCGGCAGCACGCACGGCGTCGCCGGCGCGGTGCGGCGCGAAGGCACCGCCCCGATCTACCTCGACATCGAACTGCCGGCAGGCGCGACGCTCGACGCGCCGCTGCCGGCCGGCCACAACGCCTTCATCTACGTGTTCCGCGGCGAAGTCGTGGTCGAGGGCAAGGGTGTGCCGCAAGCGCGCATGGCGATCCTCGACAATGCGGAAGGCGCCGACGGCGTACGCATCAAGGCCGCGCAGCCGAGCCGACTGCTGTTGATCGCCGGCCGTCCGCTGGGCGAACCGATCGCGCAGTACGGACCGTTCGTGATGAATACCCAGGCCGAACTGATCCAGGCGGTCGAGGACTTCCGCGCCGGGCGCTTTGCCTGAGGAAGCTCGCCTGAGCGGGTTCGCGTGAGCGGGTTCGACTGACGTTATCGTTTCCTGCGCGGGCGGGCGGTCGCAGGAACCGCCCGCCCGCGCCTTCGTTTCGCGCGGTGCGGCACCGCTGGCCGGAGGCGCGACCACGGCTTGCGCCGGATCTTTTGCTACACTGGCCGGCGTTCGATTTTCGTTTGACTTTGACGCCGATGCCGCTGCTGCCCGTCCTTTCCCACTTGCTCGCCCGCGCCAGCCGCGCGCTCGGGCTCGAAACCGTCGACGCCTTCCCGCCCGGCCACCGCTACGCGCGCACGCGCTGGGACCCGGCTTGTTTCGACATCGCCTCCGACCTCAAGCCAGACGCGATCGAGCGCGCCATGTGCACGGCGATCGAGAACACGCCGGCCGTGTTCGCCCACATCGAACATCCGACGCCGCGCATGCAGCGCACGCTGCTGGCCGCGATCCATGCGCGCCTGCGCCGCGGGTCCGGTGCGCAGGCCGTGCCGGGCGACCTGGTCGGCATGCTGATCGACGCCTACGCCAGCCCGGTCACCGAAGAAGCCGTGCCCGGCCTGCGCGCGGCGATCGCCTCGACCGAGGGCTACGATCCGTCGATGCGGGTGGCGCACCTGACCGCGTTCCTGGCCGACATGCCGGCCGCCTTCGACGTCATCGACGCCACGCGCTGACTTTGCCCGCGCACCCGCTGGTTTTTACGCCTCGGCCTCGGCACGCGCCTCGCGCACCGGGGCGTTGTCCGGCACCCAGCGCGCGCGCAGGCGCATGAAGGGCGTCTCGACCAGCCGGTACAGCAGCCAGCCGGCCAGCACCGAGGCCAGCATGCACAGCGCGATCGTCAACAGGTGCTCGGGCCCGTAACCGGCCGCCGCCAGGGGCTTGGCCAGCATCACGCTGACCTGCTTGTGGACCAGGTAGATCGCATACGACCACAGCGCCAGGCTGGCCGCGCCCGGCACGCGCAGGCGGTACAGCAGCGAGCCGGGCGCGAGCGCGGCCAGGATCAGCAGCGAAAAACCGAGCGCCAGCAGCGGGTAGCCGAACACCGTCGTCCACAGGCCATAATGGTCGGCGGCGAACCAGTGGAACGCCGCCCCGATCGCCGCCGCGCCCGCCGCCAGCAGCCGGTTGCCGTGCGCGAGCACGCGCTGCCAGGCGCCGCCATGGCGGTTCTTGAGCAGGGCCAGGGCGACGCCGGCCAGCAGCTCGTCGCAGCGGCACCAGCTCGAGTAATACACGTACTTGTAGTAGTGATGCATCCAGTTGGCGGCGCCCTGGCCGTCGTGCCAGATCGTGGCGCGCACCAGCATGCCGGCGATCCAGCCGAGCGCCAGCATCGCCCAGGCCCAGCGCGGCGACGTGCCACTGCGTCCCAGGAATGCGCCGAACGCCGCGGCCGCCGGCAGCAGCATGTAGAACTGCTCTTCGATGCACAGCGACCAGGCGTGCGAAAAGGCGGTGCCCGGCTCGAGGTGGATGTTCTGCGTGAACGTCAGGTACTGCCACAGCGGCAGCATCGGCGTCGACCCGCGCCAGGCCGGCCACAAGGCGTACAGCGCCAGCACCACGTAGAAATTCGGCAGCGTGCGCAACAGGCGGCGCGCGTAAAAACGCGGCATCGACAAGCCTTGCGGCCGGCCGAGCGCCCTGAAGATCTGGTTGCCGATCAGGTAGCCGGACAGCGCGAAGAACAGGTCGACGCCGGCCCAGCCGATCTCGCCGACCCAGCCGAAGGTGGCCGCATCGCTGACGAACAGTGTGTAGTGATGCAGCACCACCAGCGTGACCGCGAGCGCGCGCAGGGTGTCCAGGCCGTGGATGCGGCGTGCGGCATGGGTGGTGTCGGCGCGGTTCATGGGTGTGCAGATGATGGGGTAAATAAGAGGGTGGATGAGCGGGTGGATGAGCGGGTGGATGAGCGCATGAATGAGCGTGCGGGTAAGCTCGCAAAGGAGCGTGCGAATCGACGAAGCCGCCCGATTGTGCCATGCTGGACGCGCCCACGCCAATGGCCGGCGCCGCCAGCCACCGCTTGCCGCGCGCCGCTTTCCCGCTACAATGCCCGCACCATTTTCTCCCGGAAGCCCGAGCATGAGCGCTGCCAGCCAACTGCACTTCAAATCCTTCAACTACACCGGCCAGGCGCCGGGTCCGCGCGTGATCGTCATGGGCGCGACCCATGGCAACGAGACCTGCGGCACCGAAGCCATCCGGCGCGTCATGGCGCAGATCGACGACGGCCAGTTGGCCATCCAGCGTGGCAGCGTGACCTTCGTCCCGATCGTCAACCCGCTGGCCTACGCCCAAGGCACGCGCTCGGGCGACCGCAACCTGAACCGCGACCTGTTCCCGAAGGCGAACCCGCAGGACTTCGAAGACCGCGTTGCCAACTGGCTGTGCCCGCTGCTGGCGCAGCACGACGTGCTGCTCGACCTGCACTCGTTCAATGCCGCCCACGGCGAACCATTCGTGATGGTGGGCCCGCCCGATAATGACGGTCCGCTCGAACCATTCAGCCACATGGCGCAGGAGCGTGCGCTGGCACGCCGGCTCGGTGTGCGCCGCTTCGTCACCGGCTGGATGGCGGCCTATGGCGGTGGCGTGCAGCGCCGCACGCGCAACAGCGGCGCTGGCGCGGCCGAACTCGAGACCGTGCTGCGCTACGGCGTCGGGACCACCGAGTACATGCGCAGCACCGGCGGCTATGCGCTGACGCTGGAATGCGGCCAGCACCGCGATCCGCAAGCGCCGGAAGTGGCTTACCGCGCGATCATCAACACCCTCGCCTTCCTGAAAGTCGTGGACGCGCCCGAGCCTCAGCCGCTCCCTTTCGAGGAGATGGAAGCGCTGCAGATGGTCGTCGTGCACGACAAGCTGGATGCGGGCGACCGCTTCACGCGCGAATGGGCCAGCTTCGACGCGGTCAGCGAAGGCGAGCAGATCGGCGTGCGCGCCGACGGCACCCCGGTCACGGCCGAATTCTCGGGCCGCATCCTGTTCCCGGACACCAATGCCGGACCGAACCAGGAATGGTATTACATGACCCGGCCGAATCCGCAGTTCGGACGCGAATAGCCAGGGCGTGCCCGCCTACGCGCGCGCGCGGGCGCGCTCGGCGCGGATCAGGTGCAGGTTGCGCAGGTAGATCGCCACCCCCAGTCCCTGCCCCGCCGTGAATACCGGGTCGTGCCGGTGCAGTGCGTACACCAGCAGCACCAGTGCCCCGGCGATGCTCAGGTACCAGAAGGACACCGGGATCACGCTGCGCTGCCGGCGCTCGCTGGCGAACCATTGCAGCACGAAGCGCCCCATGAACAGGGCCTGGCCGCCGAAGCCGAGCAGCAGCCACCACGTGTCCTCATCCATCCCATCTCCTTTTCTGTGCGCGCCACCATCCCATGGGCGCCAGCATGCGCAGCATTTCCCAGGCACCCCACGCCAGGCAGACGCTGCCGATCGCGCGCTGCATCGGCATGATCGCGGGGATGCCGATGTGGCGGCTGACCAGCAGCCAGGCCGCCACCGCCAGCAACAAGGCGCCGACCAGGAAACCGCCCGGCCCCGATGTGCGCCAGCCCCGGCGCCCGTACATGGCCAGTCCGAGCCAGGCGCCGATCCAGCCGCCCAGCATGCCCCACAGTACGTCCAGCGGCCAGTGCACGCCGAGCATGATGCGCGACAGCCCGACCAGCGTCGCCACCAGCAGCAGCGCCGCGCGCAGCAGCCAGTGCCGGCCGACGCCCATCACCCAGATCCCGGCCAGCGCGAACGCCGCCGCCGCATGGCCGGACGGGAAGGACACGTGGCGGTAGGCCGGCCCGGCCTGGTAGAAGAACTCGGGCGCAAACACCCCGAGAGGGCGCGGCAGGTCGATCACCTGCTTGGTCACCTGGGTCCACAAGCCGGCGATCACGGCCGCCACCAGCGCCGCCCAGAATGCACGCGGCGCGCGCCGGATCGTCGGCAGCACCAGCGCCAGCGCGACCCCGCCGTCGCCCAGCATCGTCAGGTGCAGCCAGACGGCGGGGCCGAGCACCTGGCCGCCGTGGTTCAGCCACAGGAATATGCTCCGGTTGCTGCCGGTGGCCAGCACCAGCAGGAACAGCAGCGCGGCGACCCCGGGCGGGGCCCAGATCCAGGGGGAAGGCATGGCGGCGCGCATGCCGGCTCACCCCGGCATCCGCAGGAGGACGACCCCGCCCTTGCGGTACAGTACGTGCACCGGACCCAGCGCCGGCAGCGCGTCGCTGCGCGTCAGGATCACCTGCCCCGGCCCCGGCCTGGCCGCGGCGCCGGGACCGGCCGCGCCCGGCGTGACGGCGCCGCGGTAGAGCGAGAAGCTGGGCGCGTTGATGCGCCAGCTGTGCACCGCCCAGCCCCGGCTACGCGCCAGCAAGGCCGCTTCCTTGACCGGTCCCTGCTGCAGTTCGGCGAGGGCCGGCAGCAACAAGGCGCCGGTGGCGCCGGCGCAGGCCAGCCCCGTTGCCGCCAGGCGTGGCCACAGCGGCGCCCGGCGCCACAGAACCAGGCCGAGCACGGTCCCAAACAGGAGCGCGGCCCCGGCCAGCCAAGCCGGGCCGAAGACCTCGGGCCGGCCCAGCGCCTCGCGGAGATAGGCATTGCCGATCCCCGGGGCCGAGTGCGCCAGCACGAAGGGCAAGGCCAGCACGGCACCAAGGAACAACAGCCCCGGCGCAAAAGCGAGCCCATGCCCGGACAGATTCGAGCGCAGGCGATGGCGCGCACGCGCCATCAGGACGAACAGTGGCGTCGCCCCATACAGCAGGTAATGCGGCAGCTTGGTCGACGCGAGCGAAAAGAAGACGAAGACAAACAGGAACCAGCACCACAGGAAGACGCCGGCCGGATCGTCGCGCCGCGCGCGCCAGGCGGTGCGCAGGGTCGGCAGCGTCGCCAGGAACAAACCGCTGTAGGGCAGCACGAGCAACAGCACGGCGGGCGCGTAATACAGCACGCCGCCGCCGTGGCCCTGCAGCGGCGCCATGAAACGCTCGACGTTGTGGCGCATGAAGAAGCCGGCCAGGAACGCATCGCCGCGCCGGCCATATTCGAGCAAGTACCATGGCGCCGCCACCGCCAGCAGGATCAGCCAGCCGGCCGGGTCGCGCAGCGCGCGCCACCATTCGCGCAGGCGGCCGAGCGCGGCATAGGCCAGCGCACTGGCGGCGCCCGGCACCAGCAGCGCCACCGGCCCCTTGGTCAGCAGGCCCAGGCCGATCCAGAGGAACACGCGGCGGCGCAGGCCGGGCCGCGTGTCGACCGGCGATTGCGCTTGATAGCGGATGATGTCGAAGATCGCCAGCGCCAGCAAAAGGTTGAGCAGCGCATCGGCAATCGCGCCGCGTCCGATCACGGTCACGCCCGCGCTGGTGGCGGCGATGAAGGCGGCGGCCCAGGCGGTGCCCCTGTCCGTGAAGCGCCGCGTGAGGGCGTAGACGGCCGCGATCCAGGCGCAGCTGGCCAGGCTCGAGGGCAGGCGCAGGTCGAACTCGTTCAGGCCGAACACCTTACTGGACGCCGCCTGCAGCCAGTAGATCAGGATCGGCTTGTCGAAGCGCGGCTGGCCGTTCAGCCAGGTCGAGACATAGTCGCCGCGCGCGAGCATCTCGCGCGTGGCTTCGGCGAACGCGCCCTCGTCGACGTCGAACAGCGGGATGCCGCCCAGGCGCAGGAACAGTCCGACGTAGACGGCCGCCAGCAGTGCCAGCACGGGCGCATGCGCCTGCAGGCGCCGGCGCGCGGACGTGTGTGCGCGCGCGCGGCCTGCGGGCGCCGCAGCCTCGGCCCTCACGGCGGCTCCCCCTTCAGGCCGTCGCGCGCGGCGTGTGCGCCGGCCTGTACGCCCGCGCCCAGCGTTTCCCGCACCAGGTAGGTCCGCGCGCCGCCGGCCTCGAAATAGGTCCGCGCCAGCATCTCGGTGACGATGCCCGTGCAGATGAACTGCACGCCAATGACCATCATCAGTACGCCGAACAGCAGCAGCGGCCGGTTGGCGATCGCTGCGCCCTCGCCCAGCTTGAGCCAGGCCAGCCAGCCGAGCGCGCCCAGGCCGAGCGCCGCGCAGGCCAGGCCGATGCGCCCGAAGAAGTGGCCGGGGCTGGCGCGGAAACGCACGAAGAAATACATCGACAGCAGGTCGAGCAGCACCTTGAGCGTGCGCGACAGCCCGTACTTGGACCTGCCATGCACGCGCGGGAAGTGGCTGACTTCTTCCTCGCGGATGCGCGCGGGCGAGGTCACGGTCGCCATCCAGGTCGGGATGAAGCGGTGCATCTCGCCGTACAGGCGCACTTCGCGCAGCACGCCGGCGCGGTAGATTTTCAGGGAGCAGCCGTAATCGTGCAGGTCGATGCCGGTGACCGCCACGATCAGCCGGTTGGCCAGCCGCGACGGCAGCCGGCGCAGCCAGAAATTGTCCTTGCGCTCGCGCCGCCAGCCGACCAGCAGGTCGAGATCATCGTCGAGCAGGCGGCGCACCATGCGCACGATGTCGTGCGGGTTGTTCTGCAGGTCGCCGTCCATGGTCGCGACCACGCTGCCGCGCGCACGGTCGATTCCGGCCTGCATGGCCGCGGTCTGGCCGAAGCGCCGCCGCAACAGGACCGCCGCGACCCGGTCCGGGCTGCTCGCCACCGCTTCGCGAATGCGCTCGGCGGTGCGGTCGCCGCTGCCGTCGTCGACCAGGATCAGTTCCCACGGCCAGGGCGAGGCCGCCATCGCGGCCTGCACCTGCGTGGCCAACGGCAGCACGTTGTCTTGTTCGTCGTACATCGGCACGACGATCGACAGCACGGGCTGCGCCCCGTCGTCCGGATCGGCGGCGTCGGGTCCCGCGGCGCGCGCCGGCGCCGGGCCCGGCGGATGGATGGCGCCCGCTCCTTTCATCGGCATCGTCTGTTCTCCCAAAGAGTCCCGGCCCTTGCGCCTGGCTGGACCTATCTTGGGCGGCAGGGAGGTTCGGACCCCGACACAGCTCAAACGTGCGCGGGAACCTCAGCCTTGGGGTGCAGCGGGCGGAACCGCATCGGTGCGCGGCCCATCTTTACTTCGTGCCATCATTTTGCTCATCTTATAATGAGCGATGACCGAGCCCATGCAGCCAGACGCGATTGCCGCGCCGAGTCGGCGCAATCCTGTTTCCAAGGCGACGCCACGGCGTGGCCGCCGGCGATCCGCGCTGGAAGGCGCGCTGGCGTGCGCGCTCGCCTGTGCGATCGCGTGCACCCTTGCCTGCGCACCCGCGCGCGTGCACGCGCAGGCGCGGGCGCTCGAGGTCAGGATCGCCGGACAGGAAGCGCTGGCGCCGAAGTGGGTCTACCTGCGCAACAGCGTGGTCGGCATCTGCCCCGACATTCTTGCGGCGGTCGAGCGCATCGAGCCGCGCCTGCGCTTCGCCGGCTATCGTCAGAGCCGCTCGCTGCCGGGCATCGAGGCCGGCCTGGACGGCGGCAGCGTCGACGTCGCATGTGCGTTGATAGCGTCCGAACGCCGTCAGGCGATTGCCGAACGGGTCGGCCCGGCGGTGTACGTGGTGCGTCACCGGCTGGCCGCACGCAGCGATGATGCCATCGAGGTGCGCAGCGTGACGGAGCTGGCGCGCATGGGAGCGCTGGTGGTCGGCCAGCGCGGCGGCGTGTTCGTGGGCACATTAAGGGCGGCCGGGGTGCGGATCGACGACGCCACCGACGACAACGGCGTCAATCTGCGCAAGGTGCTGGCCGGACATGGGCGCTTCGTCGAAATGAACGAGATCACGATGCAGCACTACCTGCGCAGCGACGTGTTCGAAGGGCGCCTGCGCATCCTGCCGGTCGTCATCGGTACGGAGCCGGCGTATTTCTGGGTGAGCCGCAAGGCCGATCCGGCCATCGCGCGCCTGCTCGGTCCGGCGCTCGAACGGCTCAAGGCCAGCGGCGAGCTGGACCGTATCTACGCCCAGCGCACCTCCAGTCCATAGCCAGTCAGTGCGGGCTGAGCAGCTTGAGCCCGACGATGCCGGCCACGATCAAGGCGATCGACAGCAGGCGCAGCGTCCCGGCCGGTTCGCCCAGCAGCCACATGCCGGCGACCGCGGTGCCGACCGTGCCAATGCCGGTCCAGACCGCGTAGGCGGTGCCGAGCGGCAGCGCGCGCAGGGCCAGGCCGAGCATGCCGACGCTGCCGGCCATCGCCGCCAGCGTCAGGGCGGACGGCGCCAGGCGCGTGAAGCCGGCGCTGTATTTCAGCGCCACCGCCCATACCACTTCCAGCAATCCCGCGACCAGCAGATAAAACCAGCTCATGCAACGCTCCTCGCACCCACGACGCACCGAAATCAGGGCGGCAAGTATAGCACCGCGTAAAACCGGGGCGTCCCCAGCAGGATTTGCGTGCGTGCCTTAAGATGAGGGTCGATTCATCAACAAAAACAGGAGTATTGATGACTACTTTGTTCGACCCGCTGAAGGTGGGCGCCCTCGAGCTGCCCAACCGCATCATCATGGCCCCGCTGACCCGTGCACGCGCCACCGGCGAAGGCCGCGTACCGAACGACCTGATGGTCGAGTACTACAAACAGCGTGCTTCGGCCGGCCTGATCCTGACCGAAGCCACTTCGGTCACCCCGATGGGCGTCGGTTACGCCGATACCCCCGGCATCTGGTCCGATGAACAGGTCGAAGGCTGGAAAAAGGTCACCGCCGCCGTGCACCAGGCCGGCGGACGCATCGTCCTGCAGCTGTGGCACGTGGGCCGCATCTCCGACCCGTCCTTCCTGAATGGCGAGCTGCCGGTCGCCCCGTCGGCGATCAAGCCGGCCGGCCATGTCAGCCTGGTGCGCCCGGTCAAGGACTACGAGACCCCGCGCGCGCTGACCCTGGAAGAGATCCCGCAGGTGGTCGCGGCCTACCGCAAGGGCGCCGAGAACGCCAGGATAGCCGGCTTCGACGGCGTCGAAGTGCACGGCGCGAATGGCTACCTGCTCGACCAGTTCTTGCAGGACAAGACCAACCAGCGCAGCGATGCCTACGGCGGCTCGATCGAGAACCGCGCCCGCCTGATGCTGGAAGTCACCGACGCCTGCATCGACGTATGGGGCGCCGACCGCGTCGGCATGCACCTGGCGCCGCGCCGCGACGCCCACGACATGGGCGACTCGACCCCGCTCGAGACCTTCGGCTACGTGGCGCGCGAACTCGGCAAGCGCAACATCGCCTTCATTTGCGCACGCGAAGCGATCGGCCCGGACAGCCTCGGACCGCAGCTCAAGGAAATCTTCGGCGGCGTGTACATCGCCAACGAAAAGATGAGCAAGGAAGCCGCCGAGGAGCTGCTCTCTGCCGGCAAGGCCGACGCCGTCGCCTGGGGCGTGTGGTTCATTGCCAACCCCGACCTGCCGGCCCGCCTCAAGCAGAACGCGCCGCTCAACGAGCCGCGCCCGGCCACCTTCTACGCGCCGACGCCGGAAGGCTACATCGACTATCCGGCGCTGCAAGCGAACGTCTGATCCGCGCGATCATCGATGCGCCGACGCGCCTGCCCGGGCGCGTCGGCCGCGCCTCCGCTTCGCCTTGCGGACGCGCCGGCATCCGGGCCTGGTCCGTGCGCCCTGAATCACCTCCCGAACCGCCAGGGGCATGCATAGGTCGATCCGCCTGGCGTTCCGGGTTTTGAGGGTTTCCAGCAAAAAATCGTCCGGAAGGCCGTTTTCCGAGGCAATATTTCGTTGCCTCCATGCTATTCTTGCACGCTTCATACTGTCGCCAATCTGCAAGGATCTCCGTGAAGACTCGCCTGCCCCGCCTGATTCCGCTCGCCGCCGCCGCCGCGCTGGCGCTCTCGCTCCCGACCATCGATGCCGCCGCCGCGCCCGCCGCGCGCGCGGAAAATGCCTTCCTGTCGCAAGCGGACGCGGCGGCCCGGGCTGCGCGCGTGTCGAACGTCGCCTACCAGCTCGACTTCGTATTGAGCGGCGCGCCCACCTTCAGCGGTACGACGACGCTGCGCTTCGACCTGAACGATGCGTCCACGCCCTTGACCGTCGACCTGGACAAGGCCACGATCAAGTCGCTCACCGTCAACGGCAAGGCGGTTGCGCCGCAATACAACGGCTGGTTCATCACCCTTCCGGCAGCCAGCCTGGCCAAGGGCCGCAACACGGTCGTGGTCGCCTACGAACGTCCGCACAGCACCAACGGCGAAGGCCTGCACCGCATGGTCGACCCGGTCGACGGCCGCGTCTACACCTATTCGCACTTCGAGCCGGCGGCCGCGCACCAGATGTTCGCCGTATTCGACCAGCCCGACCTGAAGGCGACCTACCAGTTGAACGTGGTCGCGCCAGCGGATTGGGAAGTGATCTCGAGCACGCGCGAAGCCAACGTCGCGCCCTGCACCGAGGGCCGGCGCTGGACCTTCCCGACCACCAAGAAGCTCAGCCCCTACAACTTCTCGATGCACGCCGGCCCCTACAAGAAGTGGGAAGACAACAGCGGCAAATACCCGATGCGCCTGTTCGCGCGCCAGTCGGTGGCTTCGCAGATCCATCCCGACGAATGGTTCAAGTACACCAAGGCCGGGTTGAGCTTCTTCGACGAGTACTTCGGCATTCCGTACCAGTTCGGCAAGTACGACCAGGTGCTGGTGCCCGACTTCCTGTACGGCGCGATGGAAAACGCCGGCGCGATCACCTTTGCCGAGCGCGGCTTCATGTACAAGGCCGAGATGACGGCCGAGCAGCGCGCACGTCTGGCCGGCGTCATCATGCACGAGATGGCGCACCAGTGGTTCGGCGACCTGGTCACCATGCAGTGGTGGAACGGCCTGTGGCTGAACGAAAGCTTCGCCTCCTTCATGGGCACGCTCGCGACCGCCGAGGCGACCGAGTTCAAGGATGCCTGGCGCGCCTTTTACTCGCAAGGCAAGCAGGCCGCTTACGAACAGGATTCGCGCAGCACGACGCACCCGATCGAGGTGCCGGTGCCGTCGACCCAGAACGCCTTCGACAACATCGACGCCATCACCTACTCGAAAGGCGCTTCGACCCTGGTGCAGCTGCGCCACCTGCTGGGCGAAGACGTGTTCCGCAAAGGCGTGCACGACTACCTGGTCAAGTACCAGTACCGCAATGCGAAGCTCGACGACTTCATCGGCAGCCTGGGCCAGGCCGCGCACCGCGACCTGTCCGGCTGGACCCGTGAATGGCTGTATCAGCCGGGCGTGAACACCATCGCCGCCGAGTACAGCTGCAGGGCCGGCAAGATCGCCGCTTTCCACCTCAAGCAGAGCGCCCCGTCCGCCTTCCCGACCCTGCGCGAGCAGCGCGTGCAGGTGGCGGCGCTGCGCCTGAACGGCGACGCCTACCGCGTCGACCGCACGGTCGCCATCACCTACAAGGGCGCCGACACGGCCGTACCGGGCATGGTCGGCGCGTCCTGCCCCGACCTGGTGTACCCGAACTACGACGACTGGGGCTACGTCAAGGTGCAACTCGACGGCCGCTCGTTCGACAGCGCGCGCCAGCACCTGGCCGGCGTGCCGGATCCGCTGCTGCGCGCGATGCTGTGGCAAGGCCTGTGGGACGGCGTGCGCGAGGCCAAGCTGCCCCTGAACGACTTCATCTCGACCGTGCTCGCCAACGCACCGCAAGAGAAGGATTACACGCTGCTCGGCGACGTGCTGGGCAAGGTCGCCGCCTCCAAGCACACCCTCGACCAGATCGACCCGGGCGCCACCTACAACCGCCAGGCCACGCGCCAGCTGGCCGACATGGCCTGGAAGGGTGTGCAGGCTGCCAAGGGCGATGACAACTTCCAGCGCCGCTGGTTCACCACCTACATTGGCCTGGCCAGCGAACGCGCCGACCTGGACCGCCTCGCCGGCTTGCTCGATGGCCGCGAGAAAGTCGACGGCCTGGCGATCAACCAGGACCTGCGCTGGGCCATCGTCCAGCGTCTGAACCGCTTCGACTACCCGGGCGCGAACGCCCTGATCGACGCCGAACAGGCGCGCGACAAGTCCGACAGCGGCCAGGCCGCCGCACTCGCCGCCACCGTCGCCCGTCCCGACCCGGCCGTCAAGCGCCAGTGGCTGGACACGCTGTTCGACCTGCAGACCAAGCTGCCGTTCTCGAAGCTGCGCACCGCGATGGGCAGCCTGTACCCGTCCGAACAGGGCCGCCTGGCGGAACAAACCGCGGACCAGCGCCTGGCCAAGCTGCCGGAACTCGACAAGGCCGCTGGCCCGGTCTACATGCGCGCCTACGGCCCCAGCCTGATCCCGGGCGGCTGCACCGCTGACGACGTCAAGCGCCTGCAAGCCGCCAGCGACAAGCTGACCGACCTGTCCGCGGGCACCCGGCGCGCCCTGCTCGACACGCTGCAGGAATCGCAGCGCTGCGTGGCGATCCGCCAGGCGATGACGGCTCGGTGACCGCCCGCTGACCGCCCGCCGATGGCCTGCCGAGCGCCCGTACAACCCGTGCGAGTCGAGGCATGAGCGCAGGCGCCGCGCCGTGTGCGCGCGGACGCGTATGCGCACGCGCGCCGCAGCCGCTTCGCGCTTGCGCTCACGGTCGGCCTGCACCTGCTGGCCGCCTGGTGCTGGCTGCAGCAACGTCCGGCGCGGCCGCCGCGTCCCACCGACACGCCGGCCGTGGTGACCATCCTGCTGCGTCCGAGTGATGCGGTCCGCGCGCCCGCACCCGCACCCGCATCACCGCTCACGCCGCGGCGTCCAGGCGTCGCGCCGGCTGCCGGCGACGCTGGCGGGCACGCGCCAGCCGTCCGGCCGCAGACCCTGCCGCCGCTGTATGTCCCGTCAGCGCAACCCACCCCCGCTGCACCATCCGGCGCCCTGCCTGGCGCGCCTGCGCCGCCGGCCGGCGCCGAGGAGCGCATCCAGGGGAGCGCGTCCGATCCCGCCGCCGCCCCAGGCCCTGGCCAGCCCGGCGACAGCCCTGCGCCGGCATCAGCGTCAGCCGATAGCGGCTTTACCGCCAGCCTGGGCCGGCGCCAGGCTGGCGGTATCGACCGTGAACTGCGCGGTGGCAAGTCAGGTGTCCCGACCGAAGCCGACACGCCGTGGGCGCGCTTCCAGCGCGGCCTCGAGGCTGCCCACGTCGATCGATCGATGAGCGCCCACCTGGACAGCTATACCTCACCGGACGGCGTCGTGATCTACCGCCGGCGCGTTGGCGGCCGGATCGCGTGCTACCGCACCGGCAGCGTCGCCGGTGGCGTGGACCCCAGCCTCGGCGTGCTGAGCGTCCGCGGCGCCAACGATGCCGGCTCGGTTCCCTGTCCCGGTTCCGCGCAATGGAAGCAGGAAGAATGAACCGCGCTCTTCGATCGCTTCATGCCATCGACGCGCCTGCTGCGTTGCTGGTGCGTTGCTGCCGCCTCTCCATCCATCTGACGGCGCGGCCGGAGATCGGTTCAGCCGTTCCGCTCGAGGTTTGACCCAGGCCGAACGCCGGCCAGGACCGGCGTCGCACGCCGAACACACCTGAGCTGGATCAGTCCACGCGCACGTTCGGCCGCTAGCCTGAGCACTTTCGAAAAGGACGGCCATGCTCAAGCGCCCCGGCGGCGACCAGTTCGCCGGCCTGGCGCGGCGGCTGGCCGACTGCCAGGCCGTGTCCGCGATCGCGCTCGACGCGCCCGACGCCGACGGTGCGCCACGCCGCGTCGGCGCCATGCTGTTTACGCGCCATCCGGTGCTGCAGGTACTGCGCCACAGCCTGCCCTGGCCGGCCGACCCCGAGGTGATGAGCATGCCGCGCTGCGCGCTCGAGGTGACGCTGGAGACGCCGCTGGGCATGCTGCGCATTATTAACACGCACCTCGAATTCTTCTCGACGCGCCAGCGCCTGGCCCAGGTCGAGCGCCTGCGCGCGCTGCACGCGGAAGCATGCGCCCACGCGCGCGCGCCGCGCCCTGGCGCGCCCGGCCCGTTCGCCAACATCGCGCGGCCGTCCGCGGCGGTGCTTGTCGGCGACTTCAACATGCTGCCCGACTCGAGCGCCTACACCCGCCTGCTGGCCGACTACGGCGACGGCACGCCGGCCTGGCGCGACGCCTGGCGCGTGGCCCAGCCCGGCCGCGCCCACCCCCCGACCGTCGGCCTGCACGACCATTCGCCCGGCGCGAGGCCGTTCACCTTCGACTACGCCTTCGTCAGCGCCGACCTGGCCGGCTGCGTGCGCAGCGTGCGCGTCGACGGCGGCGCCGGCGGTTCGGACCACCAGCCCCTGCTGCTGGAGCTGGCGTGAGGACGCGCGGCCGCGGAGCCGGCAGTACAATAGCGGCGCCCGAGCTCACATCAAGGACATGTTTTGGACTGGGATTACCCGCACCCCTTCACCCTGGCGCGCACCCCGCAGGCGGCCGACATCGATGGACTGAACCATACCAACAACGCGGTCTACGTACGCTGGTGCGAACAAGCCGGCTGGGCGCACTCGGAAGCGCTGGGCCTGTCGCTGGAAGACTACCGGCGCCTCGACCGCGCGATGGCGATCCGGCGCGGCGAATACGACTACATCCTGCCGACCGCGCAGGACGAGGCGCTGCTGCTGGGCACCTGGCTGGTCGCCGGCGACGGCAAGCTGGCGATGGAGCGGCGCTTCCAGCTGGTGCGCGAACGCGATGGCGCAACCGTGCTGCGCGGACGCTGGGACCTCGTGTGCATCGAACTCTCGAGCGGCAGGCCGCGGCGCATGCCGCAGGAGTTCCTCGACGCCTACATGAGCGCGCTGGTGGGCGCGCCTGCGCCGTCGTAACCCTCGTTTACGCCGGGCATGACGCGCCGCCGAGGCGCTCAGGCAGCGTCGATGATCCAGTCGGCCGGCTTGCCGCTGGCCTGGCGCGGCAGGCGCACGCCGAACGTGAACGCGGCGGGACGCTCGGGGGCGCTCAGGCGCGCTGCGGCCCAGACGGCGAGTTCTTCGCCCAGGGCGGCATGCTCGGCGGCCGGGGTGAAGAACTCGCCACCCTCATCCGCGCCGCCGGGCAATGTCGCCGGTCCCGGCGCCGGGCGCGGCACCACGAAAGCCTTCAAGCGCCGCCCCTCGTCCGGGCGCATCATCCGCACCGTGGCGTCGAGCACGCGCGGATGCAGTTTCAGCACGTCCGCGACGTACGCCGGGAACACGTTCGTGCCGCCCACCTGCACCGCCTGGTCGATGCGCCCGGCCGGCAGGAACTGGCGCTCGTCCTGCCACGCGAGCGTGTCCTGCAGCGGGTAGCGCGCCTCGCCTCCGTCCGGCAGACTGCGTACCAGCGCATGGTTAGCTGCGTAATCCTGTTGCTGCGCCCGCTCATGTTGCGCTTCCCGTTCCGGTGCTTGGTCGGGTTTTTGCTCGCCCGCAGCCTGGTCGCGGCGCCAATACGCCAGCAGCGTGAACGCACTCCCGGCACGGTCGCGCCAGCCGACACCGGCGATCTCGGAGCTGCCGTACATCTCCAGCAGGCGCAGTCCGACGGCGTCCAGGCGCGCCGCCAGCGCGTCCGGGCACGGCGCGCCCGAGCTGACGCCGACGACATCGGGCTCGAAACGGGGATCGAGCCGGACCAGGGCCTCCCACCAGACGGGATAGGCGACGATCAGGTCGCCCGCGCGCGCCTGCCCGAGCGCCACAGCCGGGCTGGCGGTGCGCAGGTCGACCACGTCGTCGATGCCCAGCGCGCGCGGCAGCAGGATCGTGAACAGGAAACCATAGATATGATGGCTGGGCACGGCGGTCAGGATGCGCCTGCGGCCGGGCGTCAGGCGCGCCAGCTCCCGCACCTCCTGCCACATCGTGGCCAAGGAATGCGTGCAGCGCTTCGGGCTGCCGGAACTGCCCGACGTCCGGAAGTTCAGGCGCACCGCGTCCATGGCCAGGCCCGTGCGCGCAGCGTCGAGCCAGTCTTCCAGGCAGGGCCGCGCCAGCAGGCGCTCGTCGACGCCGGCGACGCGCAGGTCGAGCGCGTCCACCAGCGCGGTCGCCATCCCGTGCAGTTCGAGCGAATCGGCGCCCAGGTCGCGCACGAACTCCAGGTCGAGCGGCCAGGGCGTCGCGCGCGGCGGGCGTCCCGGACGGGCCAGTCCCAGTTCGGCCGACAGCAAATCGGCGACGAAGCGGTGCAGCGAGGGCGCATGCGTCCACCACTGGACGCCTTCGCCGGTGTCGCACATGGTGGAGCGATCGATCTGGAACATGATTTCGTTTCGGAGTTACGCAATTTGTGGGCGTCGATGTTCGCAAAGTGGGACGACGCTGTCAATTATGGTGGCATTTGTCCTACATAACCACTGTCAAAAACGCGACGATTGAATTTGACACCGGAATGGGCGCATGTCACCATGCATTTCTTAACTGCAACACGCAGCCCTGCTCGAATTTCAACCAGATGCTACCAGCACAACGAGAACCGGAGTCCTCGCCCATGAATGCCGTCACCGATCTGTCCTTCACCACCCCTGGCCTATACACGCATTTGGCGCAGATGAAGCCGGAAGATCTCGACCAGCTCGACTTCGGCGTGATCGGCTTCGACGACGCGACCCATGTGTGCCGGTACAACCGCTTCGAGTCCGAGGCCGCCGGCCTGACCGCGCTGCGCGTGCTGGGCCAGCCGCTGTTTACCAACGTGGCGCCGTGCCTGAACAACTTCATGGTGGCCCAGCGCTTCGAAGACGCGCACGACGACGCGGCCGCCCTGGACGATACCATCGACTACGTGCTGACGCTGCGCATGCGCCCGATCAAGGTCAAGCTGCGCCTGCTGGCCGCTCCCGACAGCGCCGTGCGCTACGTGCTGGTCCAGCGCAAGCCCTGATCCTCCCGTCGATCGCAGCCCAGGAGACGCACTGTGAACCACGACCCGCACGCCCAGCTCGGCGCTGAATACGAGGCCCTGATCCAGTTCCTGTACCTGGCCCCGGTCGGCCTGGTGCAGACCGGTTTCGACGGCGAGATCCAGATGATCAATCCGATCTCGGCGCAGCTCCTGATGCCGCTGCAGCGCGACGGCAACCTGACCAACCTGTTCGATGCGCTCGAAGACGTGGCGCCCGAACTGCGCCAGCTGTGCCAGCTCTACGGCCGCGCCAGCGGCATGGTTTGCGACGGCCTGCACATCCACCTGGCCCCGGCGAGCGGCACGCGCGGCCGGCGCATGCCCCAGGTGCTGTCGCTGAGCCTGCTGAAGCTGGACGGCGAGCGCCTGATGGCGGTGCTGTCCGACGTCACCGAACAGGTGCGCCGCGAACGCCAGCTGCGCCAGAACGACGCGTGGCTGAACGCGCTCCTGACCAGCATCACTGACTATGCCCTTGTCGGCCTGGACCGCGATGGCCGCATCAGCGCCTGGAACGACACCATCGGCCGCGTGACCGGCCACACCGACGCCGTGGTCGGCACTCCGTATTCGGTGTTCTACCCGACTGACGCGACCACGCCCGAGCAAGTGCACGACCGCCTGCGCGACGCCGACCAGAACGGCTGGAGCCTGGACGAAGGCCCGCGCGTGCGCGCCGACGGCAGCCAGTTCTGGGCCAGCGCGATCATTTCGCCGCTACCCGACCGCGACCCGCTGCTCGACGACCCGAACGACGCCGCCTATTGCATGGTCCTGCGCGACATCAGCGACAAGCACGACGCCATCGAGCGCCGCCGCAAGTCGGTGTTCTGCGACCACCTGACCGGCGTGGCCAACCGCCGCGCCTTCTTCGAAGCGGCCGAGCTGGAGCTGACGCGCAACCGCCGCCAGCCGCGCCCGACCGCGTTGATCGTGCTCGACGCCGACCATTTCAAGTGCATCAACGACCGCCACGGCCACCCGGGCGGCGACGCCGTGCTGCGCCAGCTGGGCCACCTCCTGATGGCCACCTTCCGCCAGGTCGACGTGGTGGCGCGGGTCGGTGGCGAGGAGTTCGCCGTGCTGCTGCCGTCCTGCGACCTGGACGGCGCGCTGGCCGTGGCCGAACGCCTGCGCGCGCTGGTGGCGCGCCAGGCCGTCGCGTTCGAGGACGCACGCATCGAGTACACGATCAGCGCCGGCGTGGCGGCCTGCGACGGCGAAGCGCTGAACCTGGAGACGCTGATGAAGCGCGCCGACCGGGCGCTGTACGTCGCCAAGGCGGGCGGGCGCAACCGCGTCGAACACTGGTCCCCATCCGTCGACGCCGAACTCGGCCAACCTGAAGGGCTCCAGCATGCAAACCGATAAGCTCGACGCCTACGAAGCATTGGTGCAATTTCTCTACCGCGCGCCGATCGGCCTGGTGCAGACCAGCCTGGACGGCACGGTCGACATGCTCAACCCGATGTCGTCGAGCCTGCTGATGCCGCTCGTGCGCGACGGCAGCCTGGACAATCTGTTCGACGTGCTGCGCGACGCCGCGCCCCAGCTGCGCCAGCTGGCTGAGGACTTCCACGAGGCCTCGGGCGTGGTGTGCGAAGGCCTGCGCCTGCCGCTGGGCGACGTCGCGGCGCCGGGCGCGCCGCAGGTGCTGTCGCTGAGCGTGCTCAAGCTCGACAGCAGCCGGCTGATGGCCACCGTGACCGACGCCACCGCCGAAGTCCAGCGCGAGCAGGAGCGCCTGACGCGCCGCCTGAAAAGCGCCGCGCGCACCGACGCCCTGACGCGCATGCCCAACCGCGAAGCCGTGCTGGAACAGCTGCAGCAGATGCTCGCCCGGCCGGCCGGCGGCCCGGCGCATGGCGCCAGCTTCGCGCTGCTGTTCATGAACTGCGACCGCTTCCGCCAGATCAACGACACGCTCGGCCAGAGCGCCGGCGACCGCCTGCTGGTGCAGATCGGCGAGCGCATCCGCGCCACCCTGCGCCCGCCCAGCGACCGCATCGACCCGCTGGCCGGCAGTGGCCAGATGGCGGCGCGCGTCGGCGCCGACGAATTCGTGGTGGTGCTGGACGGCATGCGCCGCCGCGAAGACGCCGAGCGCGTCGCCGCGCGCCTGCTCGACGCGCTCGCGCGCCCGTATCAGTTTCCCGGCCAGGAAGTCGTCTGCAAGCTCAGCATGGGTCTGGTGTGGGGCCCGGATGCCGAACCCGGCGCGCTGGCTGCCGAACTGCTGCGCGACGCCAGCATCGCCATGGTCGAGGCCAAGCGCGCCGGCGGCGCGCGCAGCGTTCTGTTCGAAACCGCGATGCGCGAACGCGCCGCGCGCCGCGCCGACATCGAATCCGACCTGCGCCAGGCGCTGGCCGAAGACCAGCTGTTCGTGGTCTACCAGCCGGTGGTCGGCTTGCGCCCGGACGGCGCCACCGACTTCAGCGCCGGCGTCGAGGCGCTGGTGCGCTGGCAGCACCCGGTGCGCGGCGTCGTGCCGCCTTTCGAATTCATTCCGGTGGCCGAGGAATCGGGTCTGATCGGCGCGGTCGGCGACTTCGTGCTGCGGCGCGCCTGCCGCGACTTCGCCGCCTGGCAGCGCACGCTCGGGCGCCACGCCCCGCGCCTGCTGGCGGTCAACCTGTCGCGCGCCCAGCTGGCCGAAGCCAGCTTCCCGACCGTGGTGCGCGAGGTGCTCGAGCAGCACGGCATGACGCCGATGCAGCTGCAGCTGGAAGTGACGGAAAGCCTGGCGGCCCAGGACCAGCAGGTGCAACAGCGGCTGCACGAATTGAAGGCGCTCGGCGTCACGCTGGCGCTGGACGACTTCGGCACCGGCTATTCTTCGCTGTCGAGCCTGCACCAGCTGCCGGTGGACACCGTCAAGATCGACCGCTCGTTCGTGTGCCAGGCCGACACCAGCAACCACCACCGCGTGCTGATCGAAGCCACGGTCAAGGTGGCCCAGAGCCTGGGCATGAACACCGTGGCCGAAGGCATCGAGACCGAAGCCCAGGCCGCCGCCGTGCGCGCCCAGCAGTGCGCCAAGGGTCAGGGCTACCTGTACAGCCGGCCGCTGACCTCGAACGCCCTGCTCGACTGGCTGCGCAGCAATCTCCCTGCTGTCACGGGCGCGGCGGAGCCGGCGCTCGACAGTGAACGCGACGCCGACCTGATCACCGCGCCGCTGTTCACGCCGACGCCTGCGCTGGCCGGCGGCCGCTGACCCGCACGTCCCGAACCGCGCGTCGACCAGGGCCAGCGCCGGGTTCAGCGCATCGCCAGCGGACGCGGGCCGCGCGGCGCCGGGAACGCCGCCTCGAGCCGGGCCAGGTCGTCGGCCTGCAGCGCCAGGTCGAGCGCGGCGCGGTTGGCGCGCACGTGTTCGGGATTCGTCGCCTTCGGAATCACCACCAGGCCGTGCTGGCGCAGCAGCCAGGCCAGCGCGACCTGGGCCGGCGTGACGCCGTGCTTGCGCGCCACCTCGAGCAGGGCCGGATTGCCCAGCAAGGCGCGCTGGCCGCCGCTGCTCGACTCCAGCGGCGAATACGCCATCACCGGCATGCCGAGCTCGCGGCACCAGGGCAGCAGGTCCCACTCGATGCCGCGCTCGGCCAGGTTGTACAGCACCTGGTCGGTCGCCACGCCGATGCCGCCGCCGAACGATTGCGCCTCCTTCATGTCGTCCATGTCGAAGTTGCTCACGCCATAGTCGCGGATCTTGCCTTCCTGGCGCAGCGTCTCGAAAGCCTCCAGCGTCTCGCCAAGGGGAACACTGCCGCGCCAGTGCAGCAGGTACAAGTCGAGGTACTCGGTTTTGATGCGGCGCAGGCTGCGCTCGCAGGCCGCGCGCACGCCCGCGCGCGAGGCATTGTGCGGATACACCTTGCTGACCAGGAAGACCTCGTCGCGCCGTCCGGCGATCGCGTCGCCGACCACTTCCTCGGCGCCGCCCTCGCCGTACATCTCGGCGGTGTCGATCAGGTTCATGCCCAGCTCCATGCCCAGGCGCAGGGCCGCCACTTCGGCGGCGCGCTTGCCGCGCTCCTCGCCCATATACCAGGTGCCCTGTCCCAGCACGGGGATGCCGTGCCCCGAAGGTAACGCCAGCGTTTCCATACGCACTCCTTAGCCGATCCATGTCGAAAACCCGACGATAGCAGCGACTGCCGGAACGCAGCACGCGAATCCCGCCGAATCGATAACAATCCAGACGGAACCGGTAAATACATAATTGCAACAAGCTAACGTAGCGCGCCTCAGCCGTGCTTGATGCTAAGCTTTTTGCAACAGGAGCGGGACCGCTCTTTCCAGACCAGCGAGGCATTATGAGCAAGACTGTCGGTGATTTCTTCGTAGACCGCCTGCACGAATGGGGCATCCATACCATCTTCGGCTACCCGGGCGACGGCATCAACGGCGTGCTGGGCGCGATGAACCGCTCCAAGCACAAGATCAATTTCATCCAGGTGCGCCATGAGGAAATGGCGGCTTTCATGGCCTCGGCCTACGCCAAGTTCTCGGGCGGCCTCGGGGTCTGCCTGTCGACTGGCGGCCCGGGCGCGGCCCACCTGGTCACCGGCCTGTACGACGCCAAGCTGGACAACCAGCCGGTGCTGGCGATTTCCGGCCAGGCCGCCCGCACCGCGCGCGGCGCCCATTACCAGCAGGAGGTGAACCTGGAGCGCATGTTCCAGGACGTGGCCGAGTACGTGCAGGAAGTGTCGACGCCGTCGCAGACGCGCCACGTCACCGACCGCGCGATCCGCACCGCGATCGCCGAGCGCGCCGTCAGCGTGATCGTGCTGCCCAACGACCTGCAGGACGAAAAGTACGAAGAGCCGCCGCGCAAGCATGGCTCGGTGTTCTCAGGCGTCGGCTACACCAGGCCGCGCATCGTGCCCTACGAGGCCGACCTGCAGCGCGCCGCCGACGTCCTGAATGCCGGCGGCAAGGTCGCGATCCTGGTCGGCGCGGGGGCGCTGAACGCCACCGACGAGGTGATCGCCGTGGCCGACCGCCTGCAGGCCGGCGCCGCCAAGGCCCTGCTCGGCAAGGCCGCGCTGCCCGACCACCTGCCCTGGGTCACCGGCTCGATCGGCATCCTCGGCACCAAGGCCAGCTGGGAGATGATGAACGACTGCGACACCCTGTTGATGATCGGCACAAACTTCCCGTACGCCGAATTCCTGCCCAAGGACGGCAAGGTGCGCGCGGTGCAGATCGACATCGATCCGGAAAAGCTGAGCATGCGCTACCCGGCCGAAGTCCCGCTGCACGGCGACAGCGCCGAGACCCTGCGCGCCCTGCTGCCGCTGCTCAAGGAAAAGAGCGACAACAGCTGGCGCAGCAAGATCGAAAAGGAAGTGCGCGAGTCGTGGGAAACGCTGGAAAACCGCGCGCTGGCCAAGGCCAACCCGATCAACCCGCAGCGGGTCTGCTGGGAACTGTCGCCGCTGCTGCCGCGCGACGCCATCGTCACCAGCGACTCGGGCTCGTGCGCCAACTGGTTCGCGCGCGACCTGCGCGTGCAGCGTGGCCAGATGTATTCGCTGTCGGGGGGCCTGGCCTCGATGGGTGCGGCGGTGCCGTATGCGATCGCCGCCAAGTTCGCCCACCCCAAGCGCCCGGTGGTCGCACTGGTCGGCGACGGCGCCATGCAGATGAATAACATGGCCGAGCTGATCACGGTGGCCAAGTACTGGAAACAGTGGGAAGACCACCACTGGATCTGCTGCGTCTTCAACAACGAGGACCTGAACCAGGTCACCTGGGAGCAGCGCGTGATGGAAGGCGACCCGAAATTCGACGCTACCCAGCAGATCCCGGACGTGCCCTACCACCGCTTCGCCGACATGATCGGCCTGAAGGGTATCTTCTGCGACGATCCCGACATGGTCGGCGAGGCCTGGCGCCAGGCCCTGGCCAGCGACCGGCCGGTGGTGCTGGAGTTCAAGACCGACCCCGAAGTGCCGCCGCTGCCGTCGCACATCAGCTTCGAGCAGGCCAGGAAGCTGACCAGCACCATCCTCAAGGGCGACCCCAACGAAGGCGGCATGCTGAGCGGCGTGGCGCACCAGGTGCTCAGCGCGATCCTGCCGGGGGAAAAGAAGTGAGTCGAGGGGCGCGGATGGAAGGCCGCATTGACGCGGACTCGTCTGCGCCCGCGGGCGCTGTCCGGGCTGGACAAGATCATCGCAATTGCGCGTGGCGTCGTGACTGCCCAACGAGTGCACGGGTGTCTGCGATAATACGCCGATGATCCCGTTCACTTTCGCCACCGGCATCGAAAACAGCAGCCCGACCATCGCCAACGGCCGCATCCGCCGTGATCAGATGGCTGAATGTGGCCACTACGACCATTGGCGCACCGACTTCCAGCTCGTCCACCAGCTCGGCCTGCGCACGCTGCGTTACGGCGTGCCCCTGTTCCGGGTCTGGCTGGGACCTGGCCGCTACGATTGGGAATTCTCCGACCAGGCCTTCGCAGAACTGCGCCGCCTGGGCATCGAGCCGGTCGCCGACCTGTGCCACTTCGGCTTGCCGGACTGGCTGGCCAGTTTCCAGAATCCCGACTTCCCGGCGCTGTTCGCCGACTACGCCGCCGCCTTCGCGCAGCGCTACCCGTGGATCCGGCTCTTCACGCCGGTCAACGAAATCTTCGTGTGCGCACGCGCCTCGGCGCTGTTCGGCTGGTGGAACGAACAGGAACGCAGCGACCGCAGCTTCGTCACTGCCGTCAAGCACATGGCGCGAGCCAACGTGCTGGCGATGCATACGATTCTCGAGCATCGGCCCGACGCCATCTTCATCCAAAGCGAGTCGACCGAGTATTTTCACGCCAGGACACCGGACGCACTGGCGCTGGCCGACGCGCGCAACGACCGCCGTTTCCTGTCGCTCGACCTGACCTACGGGCGCGCGCTCGACGGCGAGCTGCGCAGCTTCGCATTCGACAATGGCGTGAGCGCAGACGACATACGCTTCTTCGAACAGCACGCCGTCTGCGCCGGCCACTGCATCCTCGGCACCGACTACTACAGCTCGAACGAGCACCTGGTCGAGCCGGACGGCAGCCGCGGCGGCGCCGAAGAGCTGATCGGCTACCCGATGATCGTGCGCGAGTACCACGAGCGCTACCGCGTGCCGCTGATGTACACCGAGACCAATTGCGACGACGATCCCCCGGGCACCGCCAGCGAGTGGCTGCGGCGCCAATGGACCATGCTGCGCAGCCTGGCGCACTTCAAGGTGCCGGTGCTCGGCTTCACCTGGTATTCGCTCACCGACCAGATCGACTGGGACGTCGAACTGCGCGAGCAGCGCGGCACCGTCAACCCGCGCGGGCTGTTCGACCTGGACCGCAACATCCGGCCGGTGGGCGAGGCGTACCGCGAATTGATCGCGACCTGGAAAGACCACGTCGGCGGCACGCAGCGCTGAGCGCGGCGCTCGGGCGCTTTGCATTCACGATCACTGGCGCGAGCGCGTGGACCCCTCACCCTCCGGCCCGACCCGCTCCAGGCCATTGCCGCTGCCGACCAAGGGCACCACCACGGTCGGCTGCTGGTAGTCCGCCGTCAGCGCCGGCCGGGTGAAGTCGTCGGCGCTGGACAGCAGGAACAGCAGCGTCATCGCGCCCACGCCGATCATCGAGGTGATGCGCAGCAGCGAGTGGCCGTGGCGCGTGAAAACGGCGCTGCCATTGTCGGTTCCGTTTAACGAGTCTTATTCAGTCAAATACAGCCGATCACACCTCGAAACGAGCGAGCGTCTCCAGAATCATGAATTTTGGACAGCGAACCGGACGGAATGGCCGAGCACGATACAGCGCCTGATTGAGTCCCAGGAGAAATTGCTTTGATTTAAGCAAGACCGCGCAAGCACGCCATTTGTGCTGGCGCAAGGACGAGATTGATGCAGGCAAGGTCAGGCCACGGCTGCTGCGGCACACTGGCGGCAGACCGATTCATGCACTCGACATGCACACTTCCGCTTCCGCCCGCCGCCACGCCGATACCCGCATGCGTTTGCATGCGCTGGTCGGCGTACTGCTGCTGATTCCTCTGCTGCTGGTGCTGGCCCTGGCGCTGGCCGCCTGCACGGTCAGGGACAAGGACGCGGTCAACGTCACGCCGCAGCTGGTGCCGGCCGAGCTGTTCGTCGCGCCGGAAGGCCTGGACAGCAATCCCGGCACGCCCGCCGCGCCGCTGCGCTCGCTCGCCCGCGCAGCCCAGCTGGTCACGCCGGGCGCCATCGTCAACGTGCTGCCCGGCGCCTACCAGGGCGGCTTTCGCACCACGGTCGACGGCCTGCCCGAGGCGCGCATCGTGTTCCGCTCGACCCGGCGCTGGGGCGCGCGCATCGTGCCGCCGCCTGCCGGCGCGCAACCGGCCGGCAAGATGGCCTGGGACAACCGCGCCAGCTACGTCGACATCCAGGGCTTCGAGGTCGACGGCAGCCTGGCGCCGGGCGAAGCCGGCGCACGCTGGCGCATCGGCATCTACAGCGGCGGCTCGCACGACCGCATCCTGGGCAACCACGTGCACGACATCGCCACCACCCTGCCCTGCGACAGCGGCGGCGGCTCGGGCATCGGCGTCGACAGCTATTACCACGGCAAGGATTCGGCAGTGAACGGCAACAGCGTGCACGACATCGGGCCGCCGGGTTGCCGCTATGTGCAGGGGATTTATTTCGCGACCACGGGCAGCATCCGCAACAACATCGTCTACCGCGTAGCCGAGGCCGGCATCCACCTGTGGCACGACGCGCGCGAGGTGGTCATCGCCAACAATACCGTGACGGCGTCGAACACCGGCATCCTGGTCGGCGGCGGCGACTTCTACCATACGCAGGGTCCCAACGACCATACACGCGTGTTCAACAACATCGTGTTCGACAACCGCCACGGCATCTCGGAACAAGGCGCGACCGGGCCCCACAACAGCTACCGCAACAACCTGGTGTTCCAGAACGGCGCGGGCGACTGGCAGCTCGCCAAAGGCATGTCGCACAGCGGGACGGTGACGCAGGCGCCGCGCTTCCTCGATTACCGCCGCGACGGCACGCCCGACTTCCGGCTGGCGGCCCATTCGCCGGCGATCGGGAGCGGACTCGACGCCGAATCGAGCGCCAGCGCCAGCGCCCGCCCCGGCGCCGACACCGGCGTCGATGGGCCCGACTTCAACGGCAAGCCGCGCGCGCACGCGGCCGCAATCGACATCGGCGCCTGCCAGCACTAGCGGCGCCGCACCGGATCGTCGCCGCCCGGTGTCCGCACCGGCCCAGCGCTTACAAGATTTCTCGCACCCGCTCGGCCGGCCGGCACAGGCGCACGCCATTCGGCGTCGTCACGAAGGGGCGGTTGATCAGGATCGGATGGGCGATCATCGCGTCCAGCAGTGCATCGTCGCCGACGGCCGGGTCGTCGAGACCGAGTTCGCCGTACAGGCTTTCCTTGCTGCGCACCGCCTCGCGCACCGACAGGCCGGCTTGCGCGATCATCGAGGCCAATTGCGCGCGTGTGGGCGGGCTCGACAGGTACGCGATCACATGCGGCGCGTGGCCGGCCGCGCGGATCAGCTCCAGGGTGTTGCGCGAGGTGCCGCAGCGTGGGTTGTGGAAGATCGTGATGTCCATCGATGGATTCCTGATTGTCGTAGGCATAAAAGCGCAGGCATGATAGCGGCGGCGGCGCAACGCTTCCAGCTTTTTTGCTTGTCCGCCGTTTTTTCAGGCGATAGAATGCGCGGTTTGCTTGCCGGGCCGCAACGTACGGAACCCGGTTGAAGAACCATAAGGCTGTCCGCGGCCTGGTCGGAGAAACCATGGAAGAATACCTGATGCGCCCGGAGGCGCTGCCCACCTGGGGCCAGCGCAGCGCGACACGCCTGCTCGAGCTGATCGGCTGGAAGTTCTATTTCAAACCGCTGCCCGGCCCCCATGGCGTGGTCGTGGTCTACCCGCACACCTCGAACTGCGACTTTTTCGTCGGCTTGCTGGCCAAGTGGTCGTGCGGCATCCAGTTCCGCTGGCTGGCAAAGGATTCGCTGTTCCGCGGCCCGATGGGCGCGATCATGCGCTACTGGGGCGGCGTCGCGATCGACCGCAGCTCGCCCCAGGGCGCGATCGGCCGCCTGGCCCGGACCATGCTGGCCTCGAATTGGTTCTGGCTGGCGATCACGCCGGAAGGCACGCGCGGCTACCGTCCATACTGGAAAAGCGGCTTCTACCGCATCGCGCTCGCGGCCAAGGTGCCGGTGCTGCTGGTGGCGCTCGACTACGGCCGCAAGGTCGTCGACGTCACCCAGACCCTGATGCTCAGCGGCGACGAAGACGCCGACATGGCCGCCATCGCCAAGGCCTACGAAGGCGTGCGCGCGCTCTATCCGGACCTGGCGGCGCCGATCCGGCTGGCCGATCCGGACGCCCCCGCTAGCGGCAAGGGCTCAGGCAAGTCCTCAGACCACGCCCGCAAGCAGGCATAAGCCGGCCGCGCCGATCGCCGCGCCGGCGATGCGGCTGAGCCCGGGGCGCAGGCGATGCCCGATCAGCGCGCCGATGCCGATCACCAGCGCGCTGGCCAGCAGGAAACCGGCGCCGCTCGCCATGCCGGACAGCTCCTGGCCGTGCGCCAGCCCGTGCAGGAAGCCGCAGCCGCCCGCCAGCAGGGTCGCCATCTGCGGCGCCATGCGCAAGCCGCTCGCTGCGAGGGCGCCCAGCAGCAGCACGGTGGCGGCCACCGAGGTTTCCAGCGCCGGCGGCACCAGGCCGGTCGACGCCCCCAGCGCCATCGCCACCAGGAAGGCCGGCGCCAGTACGCCGCCATGGCCCTGGAAGCCGCGCCGGCGGCTCCACAAGCCCACTGCCAGCAGCGCCAGCAGGTGATCCAGCCCGGTCAGCGGATGCAGCAGGCCGGCTGCGAAGCCGGTTTCGCCGTGGCCCGGATGGGCGGCCGCCGGCAGGCTGAAGGCCAGAGCGGCCAGGCCCGCCAGCGCCATCGAAAACCGCCGCGTCGTGATTGCCATGCGCATCATGTCGTTCTCCCGAAGTCGTAAAAAATCATTGATCGAGCAGGCCCTGCTCGCGGATGAAGCCGACCACCTCGTCCACGCCGGCGCCGGTGCGCAGGTTGGTGAACACGAATGGCCGGTTGCCGCGCTGGGCCCTGGCGTCGCGCGCCATCACGTCGAGGTCCGCCCCGACGTGCGGCGCCAGGTCGGTCTTGTTGATGATCAAGAGGTCCGAGCGCGTGATGCCCGGTCCGCCCTTGCGCGGTATCTTCTCGCCGCCGGCGACGTCGATCACGTACAGCGTCAGGTCCGACAGCTCGGGGCTGAAGGTCGCGGCCAGGTTGTCGCCGCCCGACTCGACCAGCACCAGTTCCAGCGCCGGAAAGTCGGCCTGCAGGCGCGCGATCGCTTCCAGGTTGATCGACGCGTCCTCGCGGATCGCCGTGTGCGGACAGCCGCCGGTCTCGACGCCCATCAGGCGCTCGGGCGGCAGCGCCTCGGCGCGCAGCAGGATCTCCATGTCTTCGCGCGTGTAGATGTCGTTGGTGATCACGGCCATGTCGTAATCCATGCGCATGCGCTTGCACAGCATTTCGCACAGCGCCGTCTTGCCGGAGCCGACCGGGCCGCCGATGCCGACGCGCAGGGGATTGGATGTGGAATTCGATGTCATATGTTTTCTCTTTCAGGATCGGCGATCAGGATCGATACAGCCTGCCATGCTGCACCTCGTGCCGCATCGACAGCATGGACAAGCCGGGCGACCAGTTCGACATCTGTTCGTCCTCCAGCAGACGCGCGTGTGCGCAAGCCGCTTCCAGGTCGGGGCGCAGCGACAGCAGCAGGCGCTGCCCCGCCACCTGCCCGAGCGGCACCGACTTGACGCACACCAGCACCTGGTTTTCCAGCCACGCGAACAGGAACGCCGCCAGCGCTTCCTCGTGCGGGATGTCGAGCGCGTCGACCGCGCAGGCAAACGCGGCCGGCAGCGAGGCTGCACGCTCGGCACGCCCGTCGCGCGTGTCACCGAGCAGGGCCAGCATCGACGGCTCGGCCACGCCCAGCTCGGCCAGCAGGCGGGTCAGCGAGTAGCCCATCTGGACCGTCTCGGCGCGCAGCTCGGCGGTGTCGCGCGAGGCCAGGTAGCACTCGCTCCACGCGGCCACGGCCGCCGTGTCGCGCGCGGCGAAGGCGCGCAGCAAGCGCCAGAAGATGGGCGCGTCCCACTGCGCCATGACCTCATGCAGGCAGCGCCGCATCCACGCCTGGGCGCTGGGTGGGTCGTGCACCAGGCCCTGCTCCAGCGCCGCTTCGAGTCCCTGCGAGTAACTGTAGCCGCCGATCGGCAGCGCCGGGCTGGCGAACTGCAGCAGGTGCAGCAGGCTGGCCGCGTTCATGCGTCCTGCAGCGTGGTGACGGGCGCGGTCACGCTTGCAGCCGCAGTGCCAGCGCCGGCATCGGCCGGGACCGGATCCGACGGCCGGTGGATCTTCTGGCGCAGCGGCACCGGCGCCAGCAAGCCGCGCGGCCCGTGTCCGTCATGGTGATGGTGCCCATGGCCGCCGCCTGAGTAAGCGCCCGGCTCCGGCTCGAACTTGGCCAGTTCCTGGTCGACCTGCGCGCCCAGGCCCTCGACCATCTCCTTCAACACCGGGTCGATGCGCAGGCGCAGCCAGCCCTGGCCGATCTGGACCTGGGTGTGGCGGTTGCCGAGATGGTAGGCGCAGCGCGCCAGCATGGTCGCGTCGACGCAGCGCACCAGGTAGGTCGGCTCGGGCGCCGCGACCACGCGCACCACGCGGCCGCCTTCGCCGCTCGGCTTGTCGCTGAGCAGCTCGCCGTCGCGCAGCACGGTGCCGCGCACCAGGAACAGCGCGACCTCCTCGCCCGAGGCCAGGCGCGCGCGGAAGCGGCAGCGCTCGCGCTGGTCGTAAGGCAGCACCAGCAAATCGTGAACGGTGTCGGCCTGGACGATCTTGGTATGCAGGGACAGCATGCGAACCTCTCTGTTGAAACCGGATCAGAATAGAAAATAGCGCTGGGCCAGCGGCAGCACGCTGGCCGCTTCGCACACCAGCAGCTGGCCGTCGGCGCGCACTTCATAGGTCTCGGGGTCGACCTGCATGTGGGGCGTGGCGCCGTTGTGGATCATGTCGCGCTTCCTTAACCCGCGGGTGGCGCGCACCGGGATCGCGCTCTTGTTCAAGCCGAGCTGGCGCGCCACGCCGGCATCGAAAGCGGCCTGCGAGAGGAAGGTGAACGAGGTCTTCAAACCGCCTCCGAACGCCGCGAACATCGGCCGGTAATGCACCGGCTGCGGCGTCGGGATCGAGGCGTTGGGGTCGCCCATCAGGCTGGCCGCGATGCTGCCGCCTTTCAGTATCATCGACGGCTTGACGCCAAAAAAGGCCGGGCGCCACAGCACCAGGTCGGCGATCTTGCCCGGCTCGAGCGAACCGACCGCATGCGCGATGCCGTGCGCGATGGCCGGGTTGATCGTGTACTTGGCCACGTAGCGCTTGACGCGGAAGTTGTCGTGGCGGCTTGAGTCTTCCGGCAACGACCCGCGCTGCACCTTCATCTTGTGCGCGGTCTGCCAGGTGCGCGTGATGGTCTCGCCCACGCGCCCCATGGCTTGCGAGTCGGACGACATCATCGAGATCGCGCCGATGTCGTGCAGGATGTCCTCGGCGGCGATGGTCTCGCGCCGGATGCGCGACTCGGCGAACGCCACGTCCTCGGCGATCGCCGGGTCGAGGTGGTGGCAGACCATCAGCATGTCGAGGTGCTCGTCGAGCGTGTTGACGGTGAACGGCCGGGTCGGATTGGTCGACGAGGGCAGCACGTTGTCCTGGCCGACCGCGGCGATGATGTCCGGCGCATGGCCGCCGCCCGCGCCTTCGGTGTGGAAGGTGTGGATCGTGCGGCCCTTGAAGGCGCCGAGTGTCGACTCCAGGAACCCGGCTTCGTTGAGCGTGTCCGAGTGCAGCGCGACCTGGATGTCCATGCGCTCGGCCACCGCCAGGCAATTGTCGATCGCGGCCGGCGTGGAGCCCCAGTCCTCGTGCAATTTCAGGCCGATGGCGCCGGCCCCGATCTGCTCTTCGAGCGGTCCGGGTTGGCTGACGTTGCCCTTGCCGAAAAAGCCCAGGTTCATCGGAAAGGCGTCGGCCGCGCGCAGCATCGCGTGGATGTGCCATGCGCCCGGCGTGCAGGTGGTGGCCGCGGTGCCGACCGCCGGGCCGGTGCCGCCGCCCAGCATCGTCGTCACGCCCGACATCAAGGCTTCCTCGATCTGCTGCGGGCAGATGAAGTGGATGTGGGTGTCGATGCCGCCGGCGGTGACGATCATCCCTTCGCCGGCGATGATCTCGGTGGCGCCGCCGATCGGCAGGGTCACGCCCGGCTGGATGTCCGGGTTGCCGGCCTTGCCGATGCCATGGACGCGCCCATCCTTGATGCCGATGTCGGCCTTGACGATGCCCCAGTGCTCGACGATGACGGCATTGGTGATCACGGTGTCCATCACCTCGGCGCGCAGGCGCTGCGACTGCCCCATGCCGTCGCGGATCACCTTGCCGCCGCCGAATTTGACTTCTTCGCCGTAGGCCGCGTAGTCGCGCTCGATCTCGATGACGAGGTCGGTGTCGGCCAGGCGGATGCGGTCGCCCGTGGTCGGGCCGTACATGTCGGCGTAGGCTTGCCTGCTGATGCTGACCATTTATGCGTCTCCCTGTTCAGGCAGCGGCCTATCCAGCGGCCCGTTCACGCGTCCCTGGAAGCCGTGCACCGCGCGCGCGCCCGCGAGCGCGACCAGTTCGACCGTGCGGCGCTGGCCCGGCTCGAAGCGCACGGCGGTGCCGGCGGCGATGTTCAGGCGCATGCCGCGCGCCCCCTCGCGCTCGAACTGCAGGGCGTCGTTGACTTCGTAGAAATGAAAGTGCGAACCGACCTGGATCGGTCGGTCGCCGGCGTTGGCCACCGCCACGACCAGCGTCGGGCGGCCGGCGTTGAGTTCGATCTCGCCGTCCTCGAGCAGGTATTCGCCGGGGATCATGCAAGCTCCGCCAGGGGCGTCATGGGCAACAGCGCCTTGTAGTACGTCGCCATCGCGGGCCTGGCTGCGCCCGGGGAGACGCTGTCCGGCGCTGCGCCGACGCAGGTATAGCCGTAGCCATGGTAGAGCTGCTCGGCGCCCGAGCCGGCCTCGAGGTCGAGGAACAGCAGGCCGCGTCCGAGCAGGCCGGCCTCGGCTTCGGCCGCGCGCAGCAACACGCCGCCCAGGCCGCGCCGGCGCGCATGGCGATGCACCATCAGCTGCTGCAGTTCGGCGAAACGGTGGCCGTTCGGCTGCTGGCTCAGGTCGAGCTGCACGCTGCCGAGCAGCTTGCCCTCGTGGCTGGCCGCCAGCAGCAGGCGCGTGCCGCCGGCGATCGCCGCGCCGACCTCGTCCCAATAGCGTCGCGCGGCCAGCCGGTCGATCGCGGCGTCGACGCCGAGCGGGCCGCCATCGGCGACCGCGTCCAGCAGCAGCTCGACCAGGTCGGGGCGGACTTCGTCTAGGGTGGATGCATCGAGTGCGCAGATCTTCATCATTAACCTCCAGCGTGATGGGAATCGCTCAGTGGGTCGCTTAGTAGGCTCTCAGCGGGTCGCTTAGTGGGCGCTCAGCGGGTCGCTCATGGAATCGGATCGTGGACGGTCACCAGCTTGCTGCCGTCCGGGAACGTGGCTTCGACCTGGATTTCGGGGATCATTTCCGGCACCCCGTCCATGACGTCGGCGCGCGCCAGGATGCGCGTGCCTTCGCTCATCAGTTCGGCGACGCTGCGGCCGTCGCGCGCGCCTTCCATGATCGCCGCGGTAATCAGGGCGACCGCTTCCGGATAGTTAAGCTTCAGGCCGCGCGCGCGACGGCGCTCGGCCAGCAGCGCGGCGGTGAAGATCAGCAGCTTGTCTTTTTCGCGGGGTGTCAGGTCCATGCGCTTTCCAATCAGGTATGCCAGATGCGCGGCACGACCGCCCGCATGCCGACCAGGTGCGGCCGCAACAGCGCCCAGGCGCGCAGCAGGCAGGCGCGTGCGGTTTCCGCCTCGTCGCCGAGCCAGCGTGCGACCAGCACGTTCTTGACCTGGCTGAACGCCAGGCCGGGATCGAGCGCGCGCAGCTCGGCCAGCAAGGCGGCGCTCGCCGGGCGGCCGACCGCCAGCAGCGTCGCGCACACCGGATGGCCGCCCAGGCCGAGCGGACTGTGGAGCGCGCCCTCGCCGGGTGCGCCGCCGTGCAGCACGCCCTGCTCCCACCAGATCGTGCGCCCGGCCGCGCGGATGCGCGTGCGCTGGCGTACGCGCCCGCGCGCGAAGCGCTCGCCGGCGGCGCGGCGGCCGAAGCACAGGATTTCCATGCCGAGGTAACAGGCGCCCTCGCCCAGCTCGACCTCGTGCTCGAGACGTACGTCGGCGCCCTCGTAGAAGATGGTTTCCTGCGGCAGCCACTCGAGTGCGGCGCCGGCGCCGACCTGCAGCAGCACCTGCTGGCCGGAGCCGCGGCCATTCGCGCGGTACCACTTGGCCGCGCCCGGCGTGGTCGCCAGCACCTGGGCGCCAGGGCCCTGTTCGAGCTCGATGCGCAACCCGTCGCCGCCGACCACGCCGCCGGGCGGGTGCACCAGTATCACGTGGCAGGCGCGCGGCCCCTCCGGATACAGCGCCTTTTGCACGCGCAGCGGGCCGCGGTGTTCGCGCCGCACCAGGCGCGTGGTTTCGCCGTCGCGCGCGAAGCCGAGCGCCAGGCTGGCTTGCCAGCCTGGCGGGACGTCGATACGGTCGAGATGGGTGCAATCGGGCATACCATCGATATAGCAGGATGCATGCCAGAGCGTTTGCATCCCGTCATCGCAGGCTCACCCGCTATGCGGATCGGCGGATGCGGTCGATACGGCCGATGCGTGCGCACCGTAGCGGCACGTGCGGCGACGGCGCGCACGACATTGGTGCAGCAAAAACGTGTTCAGTATCACACCGAAGAAAAAGCGGCGGAAAAGCGGAAAACAGCGGAAGCGACGCGGAAAGACACGCCGGGCGGCGCGCATGCCGCCTGCGATCGAGATCGCGGGGCGACAATAAAAAACGGCGGCGCCGGATTCACCCGCGGGCGCGGGCAGGCCGGCGGGCCGTGGCCGCTCGATCGATGACGCGAGCGGCGGCGGATCAGTAGCGGTTGCGGCGCGGCTGGCGCACCGTGCGCGTGATGCGCACCGGACGCAGGGCCTGGGCGGCGCGCTGTTCGTCCATGGCGCGCTTGAGCGCAAGCAGTTCGACGCCGATGGCGAAGGCCAGGGCGATCACGGACGCGGCTGGCAGGCCGGCGACGAACAAGACGATGGAAAGAACAGCAAGAATGATCGTACCGAAGCGGGACATGGTGACACCTTCAAAAATGATCGTCAGGTCCATCCTGCCACAGCTGGCTTTTGCTGGCAATCACGATTCGTTTGCCGTTGCGTCGCCGTGGCCTGGACCATGATGGACAGATAGGGTGCGCCGCATGGAAATCAAGACGCGGCGGTGCCGACATTTCATTGCATGGCCAATTCGACACAATTTCTTCCCGCGCGCTTGGCTCTTCTCATCGCGGCATCGACCCGCTGGGCCAGCGAATCGGCGCTCTCCTGCTCGCCCAGCTGGGCCACGCCGAGGCTGACGGTGACGTGGTCGACGCCCGGAATGACGGCCTGGGCGATCGCATGGCGGATCTTCTCGGCCACCTTCAGGCCGTCGATCGCGCTGGTGTGCGGCGCCAGGATCTGGAATTCCTGGCCGCCCGAGCGCACCAGCACGTCGCTGGTGCGCAATACGGCGCGGGTCACCTCGGCCACCGCGCGCAGCACGACGTCGCCGACCGGGTGGCCGTAGTTGTCGTTGATTGCCTTGAAACGGTCGATGTCGAAGGCGAGCAGCGCCAGCGGCACGCGGTAGCGGCGCGCGCGCCGGATCTCCTTTTCCAGCAGCTCCTCGCCGTGGCGGCGGTTGGCCACCCCGGTCAGCGCATCGACCGTTGACACATGCGTCAGGCGTGCCAGCAGCGTCTCGTTTTCCTGATGCAGCTCGGCCATGCGAAAGCCGGCGGCGGCCAGCCGTGCGATGTCGAGCAGCGTGTCCCACTCGTCGCGCGACCAGGCGCGGGCGCTGTCCATCAGCAGCGACAGCGCGCCGCGTGGCGCGCCCGGTCCGTCGGCCGGGATCGGCAAGCCGGCCGCCAGCGCCACCCCGTGCTCGCGCAGGAATACCGCCATGTCCGGCTCGCCGGCCTGGCTGGGGTCGTCCAGCAGCACCAGTTCGCCGCCGGCGGCCGCCAGCAGGCCGGGAAACGCATGGCGCAGCGGCGCCTGCAACAGGCGCTCTGTGCGCTGAAGCAGGCCGCCCAAGGCCAGTCCGGGCGCGCCGAGCTGCGCCTCGATCTGCAGGTCGCCATCAGACTGGCGCCGCAGCACGGCGGCGTGCACCACGCCGGGCCAGCTGCCCAGCGCCTCGCACAAGGCTTCGGCCAGGCGCGTCGGATCGTCCGCTTCGCGCAGCGTCGCCTGCACGCGTGCGCGCAAGGCCAGCAGGCTGCGCGCGCCCGCCAAGCCGGCGTCCGCTGGCCCGGCGGGCGCATCCAGCTGGGCCTCCACCAGCACGCGCAGGCGCTCGGGCGGCGCCGGCGTGATCGCATAATGGACGCCGTGGGCGTCCGGATCGGCGTCCGGATTGGCGCCCATGTTGGCGCCGATGCCGGCCGCCATCAGCGCCGGGATCCAGCCGGCGCTGCCGAACGGGCACAGCAACAAGGTCAGGGCGCCGGCGCGCAGCGCCACCAGCGCGGCCATCGCCTCCAGGTCGATGCCGGGCGCGAAGCGGTCCAGGTCCAGCACCAGCAGGTCGGGCTGGGCGGCCTTCACCAGGTCGGCAGCGGCGTCGATGCCGTCGGCCAGCTCGAGCCGGGCGAACAGCATTCCGCAGATGTCCTCGAATTCGGCGCGGCGCTGCGCCATCGGGCTCAGATAGACCCCGGTACTCGTCCTGCCTTCCCTGCCCTGCTGCCGCATCTTTTCGCTCCTGAGTTGCCTAACTACATAACAATTTTGCCATATCGCTCGCGCGGCGTGCGCAAATGGCTTCATGTGTGTGGAAGCGCACGGTTGGCTGCGCCGTCTGCCGGGAATACTGGCCTGATCAAAGATACGGAGGACAACATGGCAATTCAGGACGATACCGCAAACCAGCAGAAAGGCATCCAGAACCGTCAGGACCAGCTCGACGGCAGCATGCAGAAAGGCGATTCCGGCAGCAGCTCGGGCGCGGCCCAGACCGGCGTCAACCAGCCTTCCGGCGACTTCCCCGCCCAGCACCTGGCCAAGCCCGGCCTGGAAGCGCAGATGGAGCTCAAGCCGAAGTTCATGGCCGAGGGCTATAAAGGCAGCGGCAAGCTGGCCGGCCAGACCGCGATCATCACCGGCGGCGACTCCGGCATCGGCCGCTCGGTCGCGATCCTGTTCGCGCGCGAAGGCGCCGACGTCGCGATCCTCTACCTGAACGAGCACGAGGACGCGGCCGAGACCCAGCGCTACTGCGAAGCCGAGGGCACGCGCTGCGTGACCATCGCCGGCGACGTGCGCGACATGGAGTTCTGCCAGCAGGCGGTCGACCAGGTCGTGGCCAAGTTCGGGCGTCTCGACGTGCTGGTCAACAACGCGGCCTTCCAGGAACACGCCGAAACGCTGCTCGACCTGACCGAAGACCGCTTCGACATGACGATGAAGACCAATATCTACGGCTACTTCCACATGGCCAAGGCCTGCCTGCCCTACATGAAGCGCGGCGCCGCCATCGTCAACACCGGCTCGGTCACCGGCCTGAAGGGCTCCAAGAAGCTGCTCGACTACTCGACCACCAAGGGCGCGATCCACGCCTTCACGATGTCGCTGGCGGCCAACCTGCTGGACAAGGGCATCCGCGTCAACGCCGTGGCCCCGGGCCCGGTCTGGACCCCGCTCAACCCGGCCGACCAGTCGCCCGAGGAGATCACCAAGTTCGGCCAGGCTACCACCTTCGGCCGTCCGGCCCAGCCGGAAGAGCTGTCGCCGGCCTACGTCTACCTGGCCTCGAGCGTGTGCTCGGGCTACGTGACCGGGGTCGTGCTGCCGATTACGGGTTCGGTCGGCGAATAAGCGAAAGGAGACGATCATGGCGAGGAGTATGTGGAAAGGTGCGATCAGCTTCGGGCTGGTCCACATCCCGGTCGAGATGTACCCGGCGGTCAGCGACAACGGGCTCGACCTGAACATGCTCGACCGGCGCGACTTCTCGCCGATCGGCTTCAAGCGCTACAACAAGAGCACCGGCAAGGAAGTGTCGTGGGACGACATCGTCAAGGGCTACGAATACGCCTCGGGCGAGTACGTGGTACTGACCGACGAGGACCTGCGCCGCGCCAACCCGGAAGCCACGCAGACCATCGACATCCTCGCTTTTGTCAACGCCGAGCAGGTCCCGCTGATCTATTACGAGCAGCCCTACTACCTCGCCCCCGGCAAGGGCGGCGACAAGGTCTATGCGCTGCTGCGCGAGACCCTGCGCGAGGTCGGCAAGATCGGCATCGCCAACGTCGTCATCCGCGTCAAGCAGCACTTGGCGGCGCTGGTCTGCGTCGGCGACACCATCGTGCTCAACACGCTGCGCTATCCGGACGAGATCCGCCCGACCGACGAGCTGAAGATCCCCGATGAAGAGTCGAAGGCGGCCCAGGTCACCGAAAAGGAACTGCAGATGGCCAAGGCCCTGGTCGAGGGCATGAGCGAGAAGTGGAAGCCGCAGCAGTACCACGACACCTACCGCGAAGACGTCATGGCCCTGATCAAGAAGAAGATCGAGGCCAACCAGACCAAGACCCTGACCGAGCCGGAGCCGGAGCAGGACAAGCCGGCCAAGTCCAACGTGATCGACCTGGTCGCGCTGCTGCAGGCCAGCCTGGGCAAGAAGCCGGCCAAACCCGCCGCGGACGACGACGACGACGACGATCCGCCGCCGCGCAAGTCGAGGAAGCCTTCCGACGACGACGACGAGGACAGCGGCGACGCCCCGCCGCCGCGCGCGCGCAAGAGCACGGCTGCACGTGCGCCGGTCCATGCCAAGACGGCCAGCGCCGCCAAGCGCACGGGCGCCAGCGCGGCCAAGAAGACCCCCGCCGCCGCCAAGAAGGCGACGGCAGCCAGGAAAACGACCGCTGCCGCCAAGTCCGCCGCCACCGAGAAAGCGCCGGCGCGGCGCCGAAAGGCGGCCTGACGTGGATTGGAAAGATCTGATCGACCTGTTGCAATGGCCGGCGATGGCGGTCACGCTGATCGCCGGCTTCCTGGTGGCCTCGCGCCACGCGCGCACGCGCATCCTCGGCTTCTGGGCCTTCATCCTCAGCAATGCGCTTTGGGTGACCTGGGGCGTGAACGACAAGGCCTGGGCCCTGATCGCGCTGCAGGTCGGCCTGTTCGCGATGAACGTGCGCGGCATCTTCAAGAACGAGAAGGGCGCGCCGGAGGGGGCATGACGTTGGCGCCACCCGGGCGTGGCCCGGGCGCGACGGATGCCGCCGGCACGATTGCGCGCCCGCTGCTGCCGGCGTAGGCTGGCGGCGGGCATCCATATCGCAGCCACATCAAAAAGCGCGGCGCCCACGCAGGCGCCGGCGCATCGGAGACATCCATGACACCCTTTCATCGCATCCCCGCCCGGCGCGCGGGCGCACGCCCGCCTGCGTACATGGCTGCGCGCGCGTGGGCGCTCGCCACGCTGGCGGCCCTGAGCGCGTGCAGCGGCAGCGGCGGCTCCGGCGCCGCTGCCCCGATCGCCGGCACGACGCCCGCGCCCGCGCCCGCGGCCACACCCACTCCCACGGCCGCCGGCACATATGCCGCCTGCGCCGCGGCCTACCAGCCGCCGGTCGCGCAAGGCACCGGGGGCCTGCCCTTCTGCGCCAGCCTGGCCACCGCACCCGCCGCCGACGGCGCCGGCATGGAAAACGGCCAGGCCTGCCAGGTGCGGCGCGCGCCCGACATCGTCGCGGCCATGGGCCAGGGCTGGAACCTCGGCAATTCGCTCGACGCCAACGGCAACAGCGCGGCGCCGCTGCAGGATGAAACCTTTTGGGGCAACCCGAAGACCACGCAGGCCACGATCGACGCGGTGCGCAAGGCCGGTTTCACCACGCTGCGCATGCCGGTCAGCTGGGACGACCACATGAGCGGCGCCGCGCACACCATCGATCCGGCCTGGATGGACCGGGTCGAGCAGGTCGCCGACTATGCGCTGGCCGACGGCATGACGGTCATCCTCAACATCCACCACAACAACGGCTGGGAAGCGCCGACGCACGCCAACGAGGCCAACGCGAAGGACACTTTGACCAAGCTGTGGACCCAGATCGCCACGCGCTTCGCCAAGTACGACCATCGGCTGGTGTTCGAGGCGATGAACGAGCCGAGAGTCAGCGTGAACGGGGTCGACGACTGGATCGGCAAGGCCGAGTACTACGACGTGATCAATCGCCTGAACGCGGCGGCGCTGGCGGCGATCCGCGCCACCGGCGGGAACAACGCACGCCGCCTGGTGATGCTGCCGTCGTACGCGGCGGCGCCGGGCGAGCAGCAGCTGGCGCCGCTGGTGCTGCCGGCGGACCCGATGATCGCGCTCTCGAGCCACGCTTACCAGCCCTACGACTTCGCGCTGAACCAGCAGGGCAGCGCCGTGTTCACGGACACCCAGACGCTCGATGCGCTGTTCGCGCGCCTGAACACGCGCTTCGTCGCCAAGGGCATTCCGGTGGTACTGGGCGAATGGGCGTCGACCGACAAGAACAACGCGGTCGAGCGGGTCAAGCATGCGGCGTACTTCGTCAAGGGTGCGCACGCCGTCGGCATCCCGACCGTGTGGTGGGACAACGGCAACAAGGCGCTGGCGCCGGGCGGCAGCGACGTCATGGCGCTGCTGGACCGCGGCACGCTGACCTGGCTGCACCAGGACATCGTGGACGCGGTCTTCTGCTCGGCGCGGTAGGCGGCACGACAGGCAGCGCGGTAGCAGCGCCTACTTTTTGGCCGGCGCGAACCCCAGCGTCTTCATCGCCTTCGTCAGCGTGGTCGCGCTCTTGGCGTAGTCGGCCCAGGGCGTGTTGCCGGCCTCGAGCCGCTCGCCCACGGTGCGCACGGTCCAGTGCGCGCCCGAGGTCAACTGCGGCAGCTCTTCCCAGCGCACCGGCACCGAGATGCCCAGGCCAGGCCGGGTGCGCGCCGACCAGGCCGCGACCGTGGTCGCGCCGCGGCCGTTGCGCAGGTAGTCGATGAAGATGCGTCCGACCCGGTTCTTGGCGCCGCTCTTGTCCGAGAAGCGCTCGGGCAGCGTCCTGGCCAGGTGGTTCACGATCGCATGCGAGAAGTCCTTGACCGTGTCCCAGTCGAGCTTCGGCTTGATCGGCACCACCACGTGCAAGCCCTTGCCGCCGCTGGTCTTCAGGAACGCGTTCAGGCCGAGGTCGGCCAGGAAGGAGCGCATCAGCAGCGCCGCTTCCTGCACCCGCTCGAACTCGACGCCTTCGCCCGGGTCGAGGTCGAACACCATGCGGTCGGGCGTGTCGTAATGGGCGCCGGTGGCGTTCTGGCTGTGGATCTCGATCACGTTCCACTGCGCGGCCGACAGCAGGCCCTCCAGGGTGGCGATCTCGGTCATGCTCGGGTGCTCGGGGTCGAGCCTGGGGTCCATCTGCGCCACGCCCGGCATCTTGGCGGTGTCGACCACGTGCTTCTGGAAGAACAGCTCGCCGCCCACGCCTTCGGGCGCGCGCACCAGCGAGACCGGACGGTCCTTCAGGTGCGCCATCATCAATTCGCCGACCAGGGCGTAGTAGCGCACCATCTCGAGCTTGGTGACGCCGGACTCCTTGTCCATCACGCGCTCGCCGTGGGTGACCTTGAATGTCGGCGGCAGGCCGTCGGGCAGCGTCGATGCGGCCGCCTTGGTGCGGCCCTTGGCCTTCGCCGGCGCCCCTGTCGATGCCGATGCCGATGCGGTTTGCTTGTGTTCGTTCGCTGCCATCGCGCTTGCCTCCTCTGCGTGCTTGGGCCGTTCGCGCACCACGGCGCGCGCGGGCTTATCCTTGCGCAGCCCCTGGAACACCGGGTGGCGGATGATGTCGGCCGGAGTCCATTCCGAGAAGCTGACCTCGGCCACGAGTTGCGGCTTGACCCAGTGGTTGCCGCGGCCCGGCACTGCGCGCGGCGGGAACGGATTCTCGTCGCTGCCGATTGCCTCCAGCGTCTCGCGCATGTGGCGTAGCGAGGCGCCGTTGAAGCCGCTGCCGACGTGGCCGGCGTAGCGCAGCACGCCCGCGTCGTCGTAGTAGCCGAGCAGCAGCGAGCCGACGCCGACGCGCGAACCCTTCGGGTCGGTGTAGCCGCCGATGACGAATTCCTGGCGCATCCCGCACTTGAGCTTGATCCACTCGGGCGAGCGGCGCGTCACGTAGCGCGAATCGCGCCGCTTGCCGATCACGCCCTCCAGGCCGACCTGGCAGGCGGCGGCCACCAGCTGGGTCGGGTCGTCGCCGAATTCGGCGGAAAAGCGCACCATCTCCGAGGGCTTGGCGCCCAGGGCCGCCTCCAGCAGCGGGCGGCGCTCGTCCAGGCGCACGTCGCGCAAGTCGTAGCCCTTCATGTAGGGCGCGTCGAACACGAAATACACGATCTGAGCGCTGTTGGAGCCGTCGAAGGCCAGCTGCAGCAGGTTGAAGTTGGGCTTGCCGTTCTCGTCGTGCACGACGATCTCGCCGTCGTACCAGCCGTCCGGCAGCTTCATGCGCGCCAGCTCCTTCTTGAGCGGGCCGAGCTTGTCGCTCCAGTCGTTGCCGTTGCGGGTGATCAGGCGGATATCCTTGCCCTGCACGCGCGTGAGCATGCGGTAGCCGTCGAACTTGATCTCGTAGATCCAGTTCTCGGGGTCGGGCGGCGGACCGTCGACCAGCGTCGCCAGTTCGGCGTTCAGGGTCTCGGGCAGCTCGGCCTTGAGCGCGCCCGCGGGCATCGCCCCGCGCCGGCCGGGGCTTTTGGCAACAGCCTTGGTGGCAGTCTTGGCGGCGGATTCGGCGGCCGGCATCGGCAGGTCCTTGACGCTGTCGGGGAACTGGTCGACCACCGAGAATTCGGACGCCGGGCGCGCATACTCGTCGGTTTCCTTGATGAGCAGCCAGGGTTCCTGCTTGTCGTCGTCATGGCCGCGCAGGCGCACCAGCACCCAGCGCCCATGCATCTTGTGGCCGTGCATCTCGAACTTGATTTCGCCCTTGGCATAACCCTGGCGCGGGTCGCCCAGCGGGGTCCAGGTGCCCTTGTCCCAGACGATCACTTCGCCGGCGCCGTACTGGTGCGGCGGGATCGTGCCTTCGAAGTCGGAGTAGGAGATCGGGTGGTCCTCGACGTGCACGGCCATGCGTTTGTCGTGGGTGTCGTAGCTCGGGCCCTTGGGCACGGCCCAGCTTTTCATGCTGCCGTCCAGCTCGAGCCGGAAGTCGTAGTGCAGGCGCGTGGCCCAGTGCTTCTGGATCACGAAAGTCAGCGCGCCGGTGCTCGGCGCGCCGCCCTCCGCGGGTTCGGACGTGATCGAAAAATCGCGTTTGGCTTTGTACAGCTTGAGGGCGTCGGACATGGCATCACCTGGTTTGCGCAGTGTGATGCCAGCTTAGGACGATGTTAGGTGCCCGACTGTACGCCAGTTAACTATCTGCCATCGACGCTTATTTACGCTCGCCCGCGCTCTTGTCGCGCGCCGCGCGGAACTCCGAGTCCGACGACCAGTTCGGCCAGGTCGGGGAGTTCGCCAGGTCGTTGCCGACCGCGTACAGGATGCCCAGGTCGCGCGCCATGCCGGTGAACGGCCAGTCGGCATGGAACTCGTCCGACGGCTGGTGGTAGTTGGCGCTGGTGTAGGCGTCGTGATGGGCCTTGCCGGCCGCGGCGCTGCCCTGCTCCAGCTCCTGGCCCGACTCGAACGACAGCGCCGGCACGCCGTGCTTGGCGAACGAGAAGTGGTCGGAACGGAAGAAGCTGCCGGCTTCCGGACGCGGGTCCGGGCTGAAATGCAGGCCGGCGGTCTTGGCCTTGGCGACCAGGTCGTCGAGCAGCTGGAACTTGGCGTTGCCCGAGATCGAGAAGTCGCGCGCCGGGCCGTACGGGTCGAGCGCATCCATGTTGATCACGCCGGCGGTCTTGGCCAGCGGGTACAGCGGGTTGGCGCCGTAGTACTCGGAACCGAGCAGGCCCTTCTCTTCGGCGGTCACGGCCAGGAACACCACGCTGCGCTGCGGCTGCGGCGCCTTGGCGAAAACGCGTCCCAGTTCCAGCAGCGCGGCGGTGCCGGTGGCGTTGTCGATCGCGCCGTTGTAGATCTTGTCGCCCTTCGCGTCCGGCAGGCCGATGCCGAGGTGGTCCCAGTGCGCCGAATAGATCACGGTCTGGTCCGGGTGCGCGCTGCCTTCGCGGATCGCCACCACGTTCTTCGAGGTGATGACCTGGGCGTCGACCGCGTAGTGGGCCGACATCGTCACGCCTTTGAGTTCGACCGGCTTGAAGTCGCGCGACTGCGCGGTTTTCTTGAGCGCGTCGAAATCCAGGCCGGCATCCTTGAACAGCCGGGTCGCGACGTCGCGCTGGATCCAGGCTTCGACCGGGGCATGGGCCTGGGTCGGGTTCTGGCGCACGATGTCGAACTGGGCGTTGGTGTTCGAGTTCTTGACCGTGTTCCAGCCGTAGGACGCGGGCGCGGTCTCGTGCACGATCAGCGTGCCCAGCGCACCGCGCTTGGCCATCTCTTCGAACTTGTAGGTCCAGCGGCCGTAGTAGGTCATCGCCTTGCCGCCGAAGTCGCCCTGGCCGGTCTCGAAGTCCGGGTCGTTGATCAGGACCACGGCCAGCTTGCCCTTCAGGTCCATGCCCTTGAAGTCGTCCCACTTGCGCTCCGGCGCGGTCACGCCGTAGCCGACGAACACCAGCGGCGCATTCTTGAAGTCGACCAGGCGCATGTTGTTCATGGCGGCGCGAAACGCCACGTCCTCGCCCTGGCGCAGCTTCTGCGAGCCCTTGCCGTCGGTGACCGAGATGTCGACCGGGCCCTGGATCTCGAAGCGGCCCAGCGGCACGTCCTGGGTCCAGCTGCGCTTGCCGCCCACCAGGTCGCCGCCCGGCTTCAGGCCGGCCTCGCTGAACTGCTTGATCAGGTAGGCGACGGTCTTGGTTTCGCCGGCGGTGTTCGGGCCGCGGCCTTCGAAGGCGTCGGACGACAGCACCTTGGTGTCTTCGGCCAGGTGCTTGGGATCAATGTGGGCGGCGCCGTTACCGGCAACGGGAGTATTGGCGGGCGTGGCGGCCTGGGCGCAGAAAGCGGCGGCGGCAGCGGCCAGGGCGAGCAGTGCGAAAGCGGGTTTTCTCACGGGGTTCTCTTGGCTTCGATAGTTGTGATGGTCGCGGCCTGGATCGGGCAGCGCCGCCACAGCGTAGTTCTGAAATATCCCGCTGTCAACATTGGCACGATTGCAGTGCGCCGGGTGTTTCCAGCTCGACAAATCTCATCTATATTGAATACCGCCGTATTCCCACCCTGACCAAAGAGGTTCCATGAAGCCTGCCGCACGTCTCGCCCTGCCCGCTGCCCTGGGCGCCGCCCTCGCCCTGTCCACCCTGCCCGCCCTGGCCCAGACCGGCGCCGCCGCTAGTGCGACGACGAGTACCGCGTCGAACGCCGCCGCCGATCCGGTCGCCACCCTGGTCGGGCAGCTCGACCTGGCGCGCTACAAGGCGACGATCAAGGAACTGACCCGCTTCGGCGACCGCCAGCAAGGCACCGCGCGCAACCGCCAGGCGATCGACTGGATCGAGGCCCAGCTGAAATCCTATGGCTGCGCGACCGAACGCATCCGTTACGAGTACAAGCCGGGCCCGCGCGTGGCCGGCGCGCGCGCGCCCACGCAAAGCGGCATGCGCGGCGGCCCGGCCGGCGTCGGCGGCAGCACGCTGTTCGGCACGGTCGCACCGACCGGCGTCAACAAGGATCCGATGGCCCAGCCCGACGCGCGCCTGCGCGCGCTGAACGCCGAGCAGCCCGATCCGGCCGGCGGCCCGCGCGAGGAAGTCTATTGCACCAAGGTCGGCAGCAGCCATCCGGAGGAAATGTACATCGTCGCCGCCCACATGGATGGCCTGGGCTATGGCGAAGGCGCCAACGACAACGGTTCGGGCACGGCGCTCGTGATGGAGCTGGCGCGCATCCTGAACGCGCCCGGCGTCAGCCTTGAGCGCACCGTCCGCTTCGCGTTGTGGAACAACGAAGAGACCGGCCTGAACGGCGCCACCGCCTACGTCGAGCAGCGCAAGGCCCTGCAGGGCATCGAGTCGCCCAAGGGCTCGGGCAAGTATCCGGAACCGCGCTGGCTGGGCATGATCCAGCACGACATGATGATGTACGACCACGGCATGCCCGTGCCGCAGGTCGACGCCGCCGGCAAGCCGGTGCTGGACGCGCACGGCAGGCAGGTGATCGCCCCGCCGGCGCAGCAGCGGCGCGAAGCCGACGTCAACATCGAGTTCCAGTCCGACTCCAAGCAGATGGAGGGTTCGCAAAAGCTGGCCTGGGTTCTGCACGCGGCGAACAACCGGTACGCATCGCGCTACCCGGCCACGGTCGGACCGCACATGACCCACACCGACTCGGCGCCGTTCATGGACCTGGTCCCGTCGATCTCGCTGCGCGAGAACGAGCGCGGCCAGCAGATCGGCGCCGGCTGGAACCCGCACTGGCACCAGCCGACGGACCTGTTCTCGACCTATAGCGACGACGACTTCATGCTGGGGCTGAACGCGGCGCAGACCACGCTGGCGGGGGTAGCGAGGCTGGCGGGGGCGCGCGTTTCGCCTTGAGCGCAGACGCTTTGTAAGCGGATGTAAAACGCTGTCAACGGAACGCGGACGGGGCGCGTTTTTGGACCAGTAGCACGGAACATCCGGCTACATACCAAAAACTGACCTGAAGGAATAACGCCATGAGCAAAATCGCTGCTGCCCTGATCGCCGGCCTGTTCGCCACCTCGGCTTTTGCCGCACAGACGACGGCGCCCGCCACCCATGCGGAAGCCAAGGCCGACAAGAAAGTCGCCAAGGCCGAAGCCAAGGAAGCCAAGGCAGATGCCAAGGCCGACGCCAAGGTAGAGAAGAAAGCCGCCGACGCCAACGCGGACGTCGCCGTCGCCAAGGCCGACGCCTCCAAGACCAAGGCCAAGGCCCACAAGAAAACCGAAAAAGCCAAAGCGGATGCAACCGCTGCAGAAAAGACCGACGCAGCAAAATAATCGGCTCGAGCCCCACTCGATTCGAAAAGACAGGGTCCGCCCTGTCTTTTTTTATGCTCGTCTAGAATAGCGGCTCCATCCTCCTCCGCGACGACCGCCATGCACGATATCGTTTTTCTGGACCGCGACAGCCTCCACGCCACCGTTCGCCCGCCGGCTTTTGCCCACCGCTGGCGCGACTATTCGGCCACCGGCGCGGACCAGGTGGTCGAACGGCTGCAGGGCGCGAGCATCGCCATCACCAACAAGGTGCCGATCCGGCTTGACGCGATCGCCCGGCTGCCCGCGCTGAAGATGATCGCCGTGGCCGCCACCGGCACCGACAACGTCGACCTGGCCGCCTGCCGCGCACGCGGGATCGCGGTAGCCAACATCCGCGACTATTCGGTGGTCTCGGTGCCCGAGCACACCTTTGCGCTGATGCTGGCGGTGCGGCGCAGCCTGCGGGCGTATGCCGCCGACGTCGACGCCGGCCTGTGGCAACGCTCGACCCGCTTCTGCCTGCTGGACCACCCGATCGGCGACCTGGCCGGCAGCCGCCTCGGCATCGTCGGCTACGGCGCGCTGGGCCGGCGCGTGGCGCAGATCGCGCGCGCCTTCGGCATGGAAGTCGTGGTCCACTCGCGCTCGCGCATCGACAATGCGGACGATCCCCAGGTAACGCAGGTGCCGCTGGACGAGCTGCTGCGCATCGCCGACGTGGTCAGCCTGCACCTGCCGCTCAGCGATGCCACGCGCCACATGATCGGCGAGCGCGAACTGGCGACGATGCGCAGGAACGCCATCCTGATCAACACGGCGCGCGGCGGCCTGGTCGACGAGGCGGCGCTGGCCGAGGCGCTGACGAAGGGCGTGATCGCCGGCGCCGGCTTCGACGTGCTCAGCAAGGAGCCGCCCGCGCCCGACAACCCGCTGCTCAAGCTGCGCCTGCCGAACTTCGTGCTGACCCCGCACGTCGCCTGGGCCAGCGCCGGTGCGATGCAGACGCTGGCCGACATGCTGGTCGATAACCTCGAGGCCTGGGTGGCGGGCAAGCCGAGCAACCTGGTCTGAGCCCGGGGTCCAGGCTCAGGCCGCATCCTGCGGCAGGCCCGGTGGCGCCGTGTCCGGCGCGCGCAGCGGCAGCTCGAGGATGAACACCGTTCCCTGCCCCGGGCTGCTCTCGACCCGGATCGTCCCGCCCAGCAGCGTGGTGACCAGGTTGTAGGCGATGTTCAGCCCGAGCCCGTTGCCGCCCTGCCCCATGCGCGTGGTGAAGAAGGGGTCGAAGATGCGCGACAGGTGCTCGCCCGGGATGCCGCGGCCGTCGTCGGCGAACTGGATGCGCACCTGGCCGCTGCCCAGTTCCACCGCCGACAGCGCCATGCGTCCGCCCGGCGCATCGAAGGCGTGCAGCATCGCGTTGTTGATGAAGTTGATCAGCACCTGGCCAAGCGGGCCGGGATAGCTGTCCATCCGGATGTCCGGGCCGACCCGCAATTCGAGCGTGTGGCCGGCGCGGCGCACCTGGTTCATCATCGTCGCGGCGATTTCCTGGCAGGCGCGCGCCAGGTCGAAGCGGCGGCGCTGGCGGCTGCCCTGGTCGACCGAGACCTGGCGGAAGCTGTCGACCAGGTCGGCGGCCGCGTGCAGGCTGCGCATGATCAGGCTGGTGGCTTCGCGGTCGGCGGCGATCCACGCTTCCAGTTCCGACTTCTTGAGCTGGTTGCCGGCGAAGCGCGCCGCCATCGTCTCGGTTTTTTCGTGCAGCGTGCTGGCCATCAGGAGGCTGTTGCCGATCGGGGTGTTCAGCTCGTGCGCCACGCCGGCCACCAGCGCGCCGAGCGAGGCCAGCTTCTCGCTCGCGGCCAGCTGGGCCTGGGTCTCCTTCAGGCGCCGGTAGGCATCGGCGTTGTCGAGCGCCACGCCGACGTAGGCCGCCAGGGTGCTCAGCATGTCGAGCTGCACGTGGCGGTAGGCGTTCGTGCGCGGGCTTTGCACCGAGATCATGCAGAGCACGCGCGCGCCGACCATGACCGGCACGAACAGCAGCGAGCACGAGGCCGGCGCGCGCGCGGGATCGCCCAGGTAGCGCGGGTATTCCAGCGCGAGGTCGTCGACCAGCATCTCTTCGCCGGTCGCCAGGCAGTGCTCGCCCAGGCGCAGCACGGGCTCGGAAAAATCGGCGGCTTCGGCGCGCACGCCGCCGCGCATCACGTAGCGATAGTCGACCCGGCCCGTTTCCACCGCCACGCCGACCGCGAACACGTCGGCGTCCATCAGCTGGCGCACCTGGGCGTGCACGTTGGCCATGATCGCCTCGCCGTCCAGGTTGGCGGTCAGTTCGCGCCCGAAGTCGGACAACAGCGCGATGTTGCGGCGCGCTTCTTCCACCGCTTCCCTCTGCGCATCGGCTTCCTGCTTGCGCCGCTCGGCGTGTTCCTTCTGCAGCACCAGTTCGGCCGTGCGCATGCCGACCTGGCGCTCGAGGCGCTCCTTTTGCTGCACCAGCGCGCGCACGCGCAAGCGGTAGATGCCGGCGCCGCCGCCCAGCACGCACGCCAGCGTCGCCAGCCGGAACCACCAGGTCTTCCACAACGGCGGCGCGATCGTGATCGCCAGCCTGGCCGGCTGTTCGCTCCACAGTCCATCCTTGTTGGCGGCGCGCACCTCGAACACGTAGCTGCCGGGATCGAGGTTGGTGTAGGTGGCGAAACGCTTGCCGGCGTCGGTCTCGGTCCAGTCGCGGTCGAAGCCGCGCAGGCGGTAGGCGTAGCGGTTGGCGCGCGGATCGGCGTAATGCAGCGCAGCGAACTCCAGCGTGAACACCGAATCGCGCCAGGACAGCGCCACCGTGCGCGCCATGCCGGCCTGGCCGACCAGCGCACGCGGCCTGTTCAAGACCTGGAAGCCGGTGATGATCACGGTCGGCGGAAAGGGGTTGTCGCGCACTTCGTCGGGCCGGAATGAGGTCATCCCGTTGACGCCGCCGAAATGCAGCTCGCCGTCCGGCCCGGCCGCGGCCGAGCCGACGATGAAGGTGCCGTCGATCAGCCCGTCCTTGGCGCTGTAGTTCTTGAAGCGCGCCGTGACCGGGTCGATGCGGGTCAGGCCACCCATGGTGCTGGCCCAGATCCGTCCCTTGTCGTCTTCCAGCATCGCGCCGATCGGGCCCTGGTCGGCGCCGCCGGCGACCGGAAACAGCACGAAGCCGACGCTGCCGTCCTTGCGCCGCTCGAGCCGGTGCAGGCCGCCGGCGCTGCCGACCCACAGATCGCCGCGCGCCGATTCGTACAGGTCGTAGATGCGGTTGTGGCGCAGGCTGGACGGGTTGCCCGGCTCATGGCGGAAATGGGTGAACCGGCCGCTGGCGGGGTCCAGGCGATCCAGGCCGTTCTCGGTGCCGACCCAGATTGCACCGTGGCGGTCTTCGAGCAGGGCGAAAGCGTAGTTTTCGCCGAGGCTGGACGGGTCCAGTGGGTCGTGGCGCCAGGTGCGCGCCGGGCGGCCGTCGGCGTCCAGCATGATCAAGCCGCCGCGGGTCGCGACCCACAGCCGTCCGAGGTGGTCCAGCATCAGAGCCTGGACGTAGGTCGCCCCCGCACCCAGGTCGCCGGTGCCCAGCGCGACCGCGGTAAAGCGTCCGCTGGCCGGGTCGCGCCAGGACAGGCCGGACGGGGTGCCGACCCACAGGCGCGCGCGCCCGGGCTTGAGCGCGGTGACGAAATCGTCGGGCAGGCTGCCCTGGTCGCGCGGGTCGTGGCGGAAATGCTCGACCCGGCCGCTGCCCGGCGCCAGGTGCAGCAAACCGGTGCCGCCGGTGCCCAGCCACAGGCGGCCATCGGTGTCGGCGGCGATCGTGCGCACCTTGCGCACGCCGCCCTGTTCGTCCTGCCCCGGCAGCGCCGAAAAACGCTCGAAGCCGCCGCTGGCGAGGTCGGCCCGGTTGACGCCGCCCAGGCTGGTGCCGACCCACAGCGTGCCGGTGCGGTCGACCCAGATCGCGCTGACCTGGTTGTCCGACAGCGAATGGCGGTCGAGCGGCTGGTTGGCATAGCCGATGAAGCGCCCGCTGACCGGGTCGCGCCACTTCAGGCCCTCCAGGTCGGTACCGACCCAGAGGTTGTTGCCGCGGTCATGGTACAGCCTGGCGACGCGGGTCGCGCTCATGCCTTGCTCGGGGCCGACGCGGCGGCGCTCGGGTGCGCCCTCCCCGATGCGCCAGGCCTCGAGGCCGGCGCCGGTGCCGATCCACAAGGTGTCGCGCGGTCCCATCGACAGCGCCAGCACGCTGTTGGCGCCGACCTCGAAATGCTCGAAACGGTCGGCCCCGGGATCGAGGCGGTCGAGTCCGGTGCTGGCGCCAACCCACAACGCGCCGCGCGGGTCGAGCGCCAGCGCGGTGACGCGGTCGTCGTGCAGGCTGGCGCGGTCGCGCCCATCGTGGCGCCAGGTGCGCAGGCGGCCACTGTCGGGGTCGACGTGGACCAGTCCGTCGCCGGTGCCGATCCACAGTCCGCCGTTGCGGTCGCCGACGATCGCCGTGACGGCGGGGTTGCGCGTGGCGCGTTCGCCGGTCGACGCCAGCGGATAGCGCACGAAGGTCTCGCTGGCGGCGTCGAAGCGCACCAGCCCGCCGCGCGTGCCGAACCACAGGCGCCCGGCATCGTCCTCGTAAGCCGCCTGGACGTAATTGTCGACCAGGCTGCGCGGATCGGCCGGATCGTTGCGGAACACGCGCGCGCGATAGCCGTCGAAGCGCGCCAGGCCGCCCTGGGTGCCGAACCACATGAAGCCGGTGCGGTCCTGCAGGACGGTGTTCACCGATTCCTGCGGCAAACCCTCTTCCAGGCCGATGCGCTCGAAACGCAGCGTGCGCGGCGTAGCGGCGTGGGCGGCGCCGGGCCAGGCCAGGGCCAGCAGCAGGACGGCGAAGGTCGCGAAGGTCGCCAACGTCGCCAGCAGCGCACCGGTCAGCCATCCCGGCCGCGCCTGGAACAAGCCTGGGTGCGTCGGCAGCGGGTGGGAAGACGGGATGGGCGCGGGCCGGCGCTGCGCGGGATGGAACAGGAAGGACATATGCTCGAGTTTCCGGAAGACACTGGTTAATCTACCAGAAGCCTCGATGCGTTTGAAATAAATAAAGCCTTTCGCAATCGGGATGCCACTGCTATAATTCTCTCCGGGCGGCTGTAGCTCAGCTGGATAGAGTACTTGGCTACGAACCAAGGGGTCGTGGGTTCGATTCCTGCCAGCCGCACCACTTATTACGAAGGCCAGATCGCGAGATCTGGCCTTTTTCGTTTTGGCCTTCGCCGATCGCGCGGGCGTGCCAGCCTCGGCAACGGGGGCGCTTTGCCAATCCGGAAAGGGCTGCTATAATGCGTGCCTCGGGCGGCTGTAGCTCAGCTGGATAGAGTACTTGGCTACGAACCAAGGGGTCGTGGGTTCGATTCCTGCCAGCCGCACCAACTTCTTCAGGACGAATGGCTCAGAAAGCGATTTCTGGGCCATTTTTCTTTGTCGAGCCGCTTTGTGCGCCCTGCCCGCAAACGCATCGACGCACCGAGCTTTGCAAATCCGGACACTTTGCCAATCCGAAAAGGGCTGCTATAATGCGTGCCTCGGGCGGCTGTAGCTCAGCTGGATAGAGTACTTGGCTACGAACCAAGGGGTCGTGGGTTCGATTCCTGCCAGCCGCACCAACTTCTTCAGGACGAATGGCTCAGAAAGCGATTTCTGGGCCATTTTTCTTTTCAGGCCGTACTTTCGTCATGCTTGCCACGAAGTCAATACGCGCCGTACGCTGTCCTTTTGCGCATTCGCGCAGCCTTCCACGTGCGCGCGGCGATCGCCGACCTGACCCGGCGCTGGACGGCGGTGCCGGTCGGTGGCTCCCTCGCGCTGGACCAAGACACTTTGCCAACTGGCAAAACTCAGCTATAATACGCGCATCGGGCGGCTGTAGCTCAGCTGGATAGAGTACTTGGCTACGAACCAAGGGGTCGTGGGTTCGATTCCTGCCAGCCGCACCAACTTCTTCAGGACGAATGGCTCAGAAAGCGATTTCTGGGCCATTTTTCTTTGTCCGTCCGTCATATCAGCACGCGGCCCGCGCAGTCAACAGCCCGTCATGATGTGGGATCAGACCGACACGAGCTGCCGGCGAGCATCGTTTTCAGCAACGCGCCGCTCATTCTGTCTGCGCTGTCCCCAATAAGAGGCTCAACCCGGATCCTGCAAGAAATTTTCGCTTGCAACCATGCAGCGCGAAAGGTGCGCACGCGTGCCTACGCGCCCTGGGCTTGCGCCGGTATTTTGCTAGGATGGCTTTTCCGGCGTCGTGATCACGCGATTGCGATGCAGGTCTTTCTTTGGCGAATAAGCGAGGTCCGCAATGAAGACATCATGGATTGCCGCGCTTGCCCTGGGCTGCGCATCGATAGCGGCCGCGGCGGCGTCGCAGGGCGCGATTCCCATGCCGGCCCAGCTGCCGGAACTGGAGGCCTATGGGATCATGCTTGCCGGCCTGGGCTTTCTTGCGCTGCTGGGACGCCGCCATGGCGCGCCAGCCCTGCCCTACGCCCGGCTGCGCCGGCTCGTGCAACAGGATGCGCGTACCGCCGGGTTGCTGCAGCCACTGGCCGCGCATCAGGATCAGTAAAGCCGCTCAGCCCTCGGTGTTTAAAAAACCGCCCAGCGCTACAACCTGATCGGCATGTGGGTCGAACCGCAGGCGCGCGGCGCCGGCATCGCCGAGCGGCTGGTCGAGGCCGTCAAAGCCCGCGCCCGGCAACAAGGCCGGGATCGCATTTTCCTCGACGTCTCCCCCGACAACGGCAGGGCCGCCGGCTTCTATCTGAAGCAGGGCTTCGTCTTCATCGACGAATGGGAACCCTTGGCGAGCCATCCGCATCTCCGCGTCCAGACCATGGTGTGGACGCCGGACGGCCGCATGTCCGCTTGAAAGGACGCGCGCGCGCCTCCACTCAGGTACGCAGCTTCTTGATCAGGCTGCGGTTGTTGAGGATTTCCTCGATCTGCTCGAAACGCACCGGCTTGACCATGTGGTGGTCGAACCCGGCCTCGAAGGCCAGCTGGCGGTCCTTTTCCTGGCCCCAGCCGGTCACCGCGATCATGATCGTCAGCGCGCCGCACGGGATGTCGCGGATGCCGCGCGCCAGGTCGTAGCCGGACATCTGCGGCAGGCCGATGTCGAGGAAGGCGTAGTCCGGGCAGAAGCGCCGCGCCGCGGCCAGCGCATCGCGGCCGTTGTGGGTGATGACCACGCTGTGCCCCATCGCCGTGAGCAACGCGCCGATGCTGTTGACGAAGTCGACGTTGTCGTCGGCCAGCAGGATGCGGTAGGTCTCGGCGCTGATGAAGGCGGCCGGGGTCGGCTTGGCCGGCATCTCCGGCTCGACCACGATCGGCAGGCGCACCACGAACTGGCTGCCGTGGCCCAGGCCGGCGCTGTGCGCTTCGATCACGCCGCCGTGCAGTTCGACCAGCTTGCGCGCCAGCGACAGGCCGACGCCCAGGCCGGCGGTCGAGCGCTCGAGCGTCGAATCGACCTGCACGAACATCTCGAACACCGTATCGAGCATGTCGGGCGCGATGCCGATGCCGGTATCGAGCACGACCAGCACCAGCGTGCGGTCCTCGACCGTCGCCTTCAGGCTGACGCGCCCGCCGCGGTTGGTGTACTTGGCGGCGTTGTTGAGCAGGTTGGACAGTATCTGCGCCAGGCGCGTGGCGTCGCCGTTGAGGAACACCGGGCGGTCCGGCAAGTCGATCTCCAGCTCGTGGCCGTGCAGCTCGATGGTCGGACGCACCACTTCCAAGGCGTCGTTGACCACCGCCTTGAGCTCGACGCGGCCGCTCTTGATCGTGAACTTGCCGGTGTTGATGCGCGAGACGTCCAGCAAATCGTCGACCAGGCGCACCATCTGGCGCAGCTGGCGTTCCATGATGTCGGTCGCGCGCTGGGTGGCGGCGGCGTCGCCGCTGCGCAGGCGCAGGATGTCCAGGCCGGTGCGGATCGGCGCCAGCGGATTGCGCAGCTCGTGCGCCAGCGTGGCCAGGAACTCGTCCTTGCGGCGGTCGGCCAGGCGCAGCAGTTCCTCGGCGCGCTGGCGCACTTCCATCTCGTGCTCGAGCGTGCTGTTGGCTTCCTGCAGCGCGTGCGAACGGCGGCCGATCTCGGCCAGCATGTCGTTGAAGGCGTCGACCAGCAAGCCGATCTCGCCGCTTTCCTTGCCGGGCACGCGCAGGCTGAAGTCGCGCCGCTGCATCACCTGGCGCGCGACACTGGTCACCGCTTCGATCGGCCGGGTGATCCCGGCCTGCAGGCGCGCGGCCACGAAATACGCCACCGCCAGCGCGCCCAGCATCACCGCCAGCAGAATCGCGCCATAGCCGAGCAGGCGCTCGAACAGGCCGTAGCGCGAGCGCAGGTAGACCGTGCCGACCAGCTCGCCGTTCTCGACGATATTGCGGAACACCGCCACCTCGCCGCCTTCGATGCGGTAGCCCGACGCCTCGGGATGCTCGGGGAAGCGCGCATCCTTGACCGCCGCATACGAGGCGAAACGGGTGCCGGCGCTGGTGTAGATCGCCGCCGCCAGGATCTGCGGGCGCACGCGCAGCACCGCCAGGTTCTGGCGCGCGCTCTCGTTGTCGTTGAAGGCCAGCGCCGGGGCGGTCACGCGCGCCATGATGTCGGCCTGGGTCATCAGGTCGTCGGTCCAGTAGCGCTGGAAGGCGCGCAGGTCGACCAGCAGCATCGCCAGCGCGGCCGCCACCAGCGCCGCCAGGGTGGTCGACACCGCCATCAGAATCAGTTTGTCGCGGACCGTGCCGCTGTCGCGCAAGCCCATCATTGCGCCCCTTTCTGCACACGGTTCGCGACCGTCAGGAGCCGCGAACTCAGCTTGATGCCATTACGTTCGGCCGCATCGAGGGCGACGTCGAACCGTACTCGCTCGTCCACGATGCGGAAATTGATCGCGCTGCCCGGCGGCAGGCCGCCGTCGCACTCGGTGACCACCAGCATGCCCCCGCTCTGGCGCAGCAGGCGCGCCACGCGCGCGCCTTCGAAGCCGCCGACGAACAGCATGTGCACCGGCACCGCGCCCTCGCCTTCGCGCAGCACGCGCACCACGACCGCGCGGTTGCCCACCGTGCGTCCGGCCACCACGCGCGCCAGTTCGGCCGCCAGGTCGTCGGCATCGAGCACGCCGATCACCAGGGGTGCGCCGGCGTCCGCGAACGCGCCCTGCGGGAACTCGGCGTAGCCCAGGAATTTATACAGGAAGGCGGCCTTCACGCGGCGCTCGAGCGAGGTGCTGGACGCCATGTTCTGCGCCGAGGCCGGGCTCGCCGCCCCGCCCTGCAGCCACACCGAGGCGGCGAAGGCGATCGCGAAGCCGGCCATGCGACAGCGCAGGCGCCGCGGCGCAGCGGGATTCAATTGACGCTGCATCGGCGGGATCGCGATCGGGAAACGGAGGCGGCGTGCGCAAAAGTGGATCGTGGCGCGGCAGGGCAGCGCGACGAAGGCGGGACATTTCTCAACATTTTGCTATCGTAGAACATTTTCTTTTGTGCACCAAGCGTGCGCGCCACTTGTACAACACGCTGTGCCATTTAAGAAACCAATGATGGTCATTGCAATTCTAAATTGGCGTTTTATTTTGCGATGCAGCATTATGATTCCTGTCTCCTCTATTCTCCTCCAAGGATAGATTCAGCCCGCTCCCGTAGCGGGCTTTTTTTTGCCTGCGCACATTGCTATGAGTAAATATCGAGGAGGTGCGCCCGCGGCAGTCGTGTCGCCCTCCCCGCGCGTTTTCGTGTACGATTGATCTTCTTTTCGTTTCGATAACATATACAAACGCGCCATGATGTCCTCCGGTAAGCCTGCAATGTCTTCCAGCGCCTACGACTGGTCCACTTCCCGGCTGGGCGATCCCGGCGCATGGCCGCATGCACTGCGCCTCACGGCCGACCTGCTGTTCAACACACCGCTGCCGATGCTGCTGGTGTGGGGCAGCGAGATGACGGTGCTGTTCAACGAAAGCTATGCCGCGCTGGCCGGCCCGGCCTACGGCAAGCTGCCGGGCGGGAATGTGCCGCCGGTCATGCCTCCGCCGCTGGCGGCTGCCGGCGAAGCCCTGCAGCGCGCCTGGCAGGGCGAATCGGCCATCGCCGCTGGGCGCGACCTGCACTTCGCCGGCGCCGGCGCCGATGCCTACGACCTGTATTTGACGCCGGTGCGCGCGTCCGATGGCCGCGTGGCCGGCGTGATGTGCGCGCTGGCCGCGGCCCAGCCCACGCTGGCCGACACCCAGGACGCCGGCGGCCCGCTGCACATCCTGGTGGTCGAGAACAATCTCGATTCGCAATACCTGGTGTGCGAGATGCTGCGCGCCTTCGGCCACGAGGCGGACGGCGTCGGCCATCCGGACGATGCGCTGGCGCGCCTGGCCGCCAACCGCTACGACGTGCTGTTCACCGACGTCAGCCTGCCCGGCATGTCCGGCGTCGACCTGGCGCGGCGCGCGGTGGCCGATGCGCCGACGATGCAAGTGATCTTTGCTTCCGGCTATGGCGACACCCTGCTGCGCCATGTCGAGTTTCCTTACCTCTCGCTGCAAAAACCCTACGAGCTCGACCAGCTCCAGCAAGCGCTGGACGCGGCTGCGCGGCAGCTGGCAGTGCGCGCCTGACAGGATGGGGCAACGGTGTGCATCAAACCGCTCGGGCTGGGCTAGAATCGGCGCAAGCCTTGCCGCGCGCACGAGCCTGGAATCTCCGGGCGCGGCGCCGGCGCGCCCGGTCCTACGAACAATGACGCAATCCTTCATCGGGAACTTCCCGCACTCGAGCCAACCCGCTCACCCTGCCACGCACGCACGCGCACGCGCGGCCGTCATCAAGGAGGGGCCGTGAGCGAGGAATACGGCCAGCCCCGTCCCGCTGCCGGCGTGTCCGGCGCCGACGCCGCGTCCGAACTGAACGCGGCGCGCGCGGCGCTGGCCCAGGCCACCGCGCGCATGGAAAACATGCTGGAGAGCCTGAGCGACGGCTTTTGCGCGCTCGACCATGCATGGCGCATCACTTACATCAATGGCCGCGCGCTCGAGATGCTGGCGCCGCTGCACAAGACCCGCGCCGACCTGATCGGATGCGATCTGTGGCAAGCCGTCCCGCAGCTGCGCGGCACGCCGATGGAAGCCAGCTTCCGGCGCGCGATGGACAGCGGCGACGCGGCCCAGCAGGAATTCTTCTATGCGGCGCTGGAGCGCTGGTTCGAGGCGCGCGTGCACCCCACGCCGGACGGCCTGACGCTGTATGTGCAGGACATCAGCCGCAGCAAGGCCGACCAGCAGGCGCTGGTGCAGGGCAACGACCGCCTGCAGGTGGCGCTGGCCGCCGGACGCCTGGGCGACTGGCGCTGGGACGCGGCCAGCGACAGCGTGGTGCTGGGCCGGCGCGCGGCCGAGATGTTCGGCCTGGCGGCCGAGACGCCGCTGCCCTGGGCCGATCTGCGCGCCCGGCTCGATCCGGCCGAACGCGAAAGCGTGCGCCGCGCCGTGCTGCAAGCCTTCGCCGACCAGAGCGACCTCGAACTCGAATGCCGCATTCCGAACGACGGCCGCGACGCGCGCTGGATCGCGCTGGTCGGCCGCGCCGACTATGCCGACCAGGCGCGCCGCGACGCCGTGCTGGGCATGACCGGCGTGGCCCAGGACATCAGCCCGCGCAAGAGCGCCGAGGACACGCTGCGCCAGAGCGAGGAAGTGCTGCGCGCGCTGGCCAACACGATCCCGCAGCTGGCCTGGATGGCGCAGGCCGACGGCGCCATCGTCTGGTTCAACGAACGCTGGTTCGAGTACACCGGCACCACGCCCGACCAGGTGGTCGGCGCCGGCTGGCACCTGACCGTCGAGCCGAGCGTGCTGCCGGTGGTGGTCGAGCGCTGGGAGACCATGATCCGCACCGGCGATCCGTTCGAGATGGAATACCCGATCCGCGCCGCCGACGGCAGCTACCGCTGGTTCCTGACACGCGTCAATCCGGTGCGCGACCGCCACGGCCGCGTGCTGCGCTGGTTCGGCACCAACACCGACGTCGACCAGGTCAAGCGCGCCGAGCAGGCGCTGCGCGACGAGTCGCACGTGCTCGAGCTGCTCAACAGCACCGGCAGCGCGCTGGCCTCGACGCGCGACCTGCGCTCGCTGCTGCAGTCGGCCGCCGAAGCGGCCACCGGCGTCGCCGGCGCGCGCCACGGCGCCTTCCTGTACCACGGACGCGAGGCCGGCGCCGACGGCAATGACGGCAACGACGGCAAGATGTTCACGCTGTTCACGGTGTCCGGCGCCAGCCCGGCCGAATTCGAACCGTTCGGCGAAGGCGGCGCGAACGGCCTGTTCGGCCCGTTGCCCGCGAGCGGCGGCGCGGTCCTGGTCCGCTCGAGCGACGTGCTGCACGATCCGCGCTTCCAGGGCGCCCTGCCGCTGGCCGCGCCGACCGGCCATCCGCCGGTGCGCAGCTACCTGGCGGTGCCGGTGGCGGCGCCCTCGGGCGAAGTGCTGGGCACGATGTTCTTCGGCCATCCGGAACCGGGCGTCTTCACGGATCGCACCGAGCGCATCGTGCGCGGCATCGCCGCCCAGGCCGCGGTCGCGATCGACAACGCGCGCCTGTACGAAGCCGCCCAGCGCGCCGCAGAAGAGCGCAAGGTGCTGCTCGAGAGCGAGCGCAATGCGCGCCAGGACGCCGAACGCAACAGCCAGATGAAGGACGAGTTCCTGTCGACGCTGTCGCACGAGTTGCGCACGCCGCTGTCGGCGATCCTGGGCTGGGCCCAGGTGCTGCGGCGCGGCGGACGCGACCAGAACGACTTCCAGAAAGGCCTGCAGACGATCGAGCGCAATGCGCGCGCGCAGGCCCAGCTGATCGAAGACTTGCTCGACATGAGCCGGATCACCTCGGGCAAGGTCATGCTCGACATGCAGATCACGGCCCCGGCCACCTTCGTGGACGCCGCCATCGAGACCGTGCGTCCCGCGGCCGACGCCAAGGACATCCGCATCGAGAAGCATTACGCCGAGGATCCCGGCGTGGTGGCCGGCGACCCGGCACGCCTGCAGCAGGTGGTCTGGAACCTGCTGTCGAACGCGATCAAGTTCACCCCGCGCGGCGGCCAGGTCACGATCGAGGTCGGCCGCAACGACGCCAACGTGACCGTCACGGTGCGCGACAACGGCGTGGGCATCAAGCCGGAATTCATCACCCACGTGTTCGAGCGCTTCCGCCAGGCCGACGCCTCGATGACCCGCCGCCACGGCGGCCTCGGCCTGGGCCTGGCGATCGTCAAGCACCTGATCGAGCAGCATGGCGGCACCGTGCGCGCCGAAAGCGCCGGCGAAGGCCAGGGCGCGAGCTTCACGATCGAGTTGCCGCTGGCCAAGCAGCAGCCGAGCACGGCCGCCGCCCGTGCGCGCGCCGCGATGATCCGCAGCGCCGCGCCCAGCCCGGCGGAACCGGTGGTGCGCGACCTGTCCGGCATCAACGTGCTGGTGGTCGACGACGACCGCGACAACCGCGAGCTGATCAAGCGCATCCTGGGGGATTGCGGCGCGACGGTGCGCATCGCCGCCAGCGCGCGCGACGCCATGGAGCAGTTGCGCCAGGCCGTGCCCACGCTCTTGATCACCGACCTCGGCATGCCCGACGTCGACGGCTTCGAGCTGCTCGACTGGGTGCGCCGGCTGGAGCGCAGCGAGGGTGGCCAGGTGCCGGCGATCGCCTTGACCGCATTCGCGCGCTCGGAAGACCGGCTGCGTGCGCTCGAGGCCGGGTTCTCGGCGCACATCTCGAAACCGGTCGAACCAAGCGAATTGATCGCCACCGTGGCGTCGATCGTGGCGCCGGCGGCGCCGCTGGTGCAGCGCGCCGGCACGCCTGGACTGGGCCGCAATGGCAGCTTGTAGTGTCATCATTGATGCTCCTACTCCACCACGCGGCGCTGTCCTACAAGAAATTCTTAAGGTTTTGTTAGACTAAATATGTTGCGCTGAGCCGAGAGTTGTTGCTTTTCCCACCAAAGCGCTCCGGCCTTGATTTCACGAGAGTACGCATGCCTAGCCGACAAGACATCCTGAACGCGAAGATCCTGGTAGTGGACGATTCGCCCGACAATATCGAATTGATGGAAGAGATATTGCGCGAAGAAGGCTACACCGACGTCAGTTCGACGATGCTTCCAGAACAAGTCTGCCCGCTGCATCGCGAACACAACTACGACCTCATCCTGCTCGACCTGCAGATGCCCGGCTTGAACGGGTTCCAGGTGATGAAGGGATTGAAGGAAATCGAGCAAGGCGGTTATCTGCCGGTACTGGCCCTGACGGCCCAGCCGAGCTTCAAGATCGCCGCGCTCGAAGCCGGCGCACGCGATTTCATCAGCAAGCCCTTCGACCTGCTGGAAGTGCACAAGCGCATCCACAACATGCTCGAAGTGCGCCTGCTGTACAAGGAACTGGCCCAGTACAGCCGCGCCCAGCAGGAGCTGGCGCTGCACGACGCCCTCACCGGCCTGCCCAACCGGCGGCTGCTGGAAGACCGCATCGAGACCGCGCTGCAGCACGCCAACCGCAACCACCACAAGGCTGCGGTCATGTATCTCGACCTGGACGGCTTCAAGGCGATCAACGACACCTACGGCCATGCCTACGGCGACGAGATCCTCAAGATGGTGTCGCAGCGCCTGCTGTCGAACTCGCGCAAGGAAGACACGGTAGCGCGCCTGGGCGGCGACGAATTCATCGTGCTGCTGGGCGACGTGCACAGCCTGCCCGACGCGCAAGGGCCGGCGGCAAAGCTGGTCGAGGCGCTGTCCGAGCCCTTCTTCGTCAACGACCTGACGCTGCAGCTGTCGACCAGTATCGGCATCAGCCTGTATCCCGACGACGCCGAAAGCGTGGCCGACCTGATCAGCATCGCCGACTACGCGCTGTACGAAGCCAAGCGCTCCGGCAAGAACCGCTACTGCGCCAACGGCAGCGCCGCGCGCCAGGCCGCCCTTGCGGTCAAGCCGCCGATGCCGACGCCCAGCAGCACGCCGCCGGCGGAACTGGCGCAGCATCGCTGAACCGCGCGCTTCCCGGCTGCATGAAACGCCCATCTTCGCGTGGGCGTTTTTGCGTGCGCTCCGGCCATCCGGCGTTACATCGAGCGTCACGCCCATCGACGTGACGTTCCAAGTGCGCCCGCGCGCTGGACGGACACGTCGACGTCGAACTGGCGCTGCACCCCGGCCAGCGGCGACGCCATCACTGCCGGTCATGGCGACCTGGCATTCGTACACGGTTACCCGTTGCTGCGCCGGTCTCCCCGGCCGTGCATACCGGGCCGGCCGGGCTGGCGCCGGATTGTCTGCCGTACGCACGCTGCCCTGGCCTGGTCCGTTCTCGCACGCGCGTCGAGGTCAGCGACGACGAGTCGGCGCACCGTCCGGGCACGGTTCCTGGAATTCTCGTCCGAGGGCGCTGTCCAAGAACGTTGAGTGAGTCACATGCATTGCAGTCCTCGATAACCAAGGTCAACAGGGAAACTGCCATGGCACCAATCGTTGCAGCACTCGTGCGTTATGGTTTCTGCTTGATTGCCAGTGCGGCAATGGTCAAGGGGACGGGATGGGTCGAAGAAAAAACCGGCGTCAAGCTCGATGAGAATAAAACAGCACTGAGCAGCGAGGACAAGGACAAGTTGCTGCAGTTTCAGCTGGAGCATGAAGAAAAATTACTGAAGCTCCAGCTTGAAAATAATAAACTGGGTCTCGAAAAGACAAAAGCGTACCTCGCCGATGTGCAGAATGCGCGATCGGAAATACGGCAGTGCTGATGAGTTGAACAGCACCATGGTATGCCAAAGCAATTCAGCCGGGGCTGGCTGCCTTTGTCGTCGTAGGCTGCTTCGTCTTGTTCATGCTGTCCGTCTGGCTTGCCGGCGAGGTTTGCGTTGAGGTTAATCAAAAGTGTGCTGTCGATACGGCTGGACACATCATCTTCCAGAGCAGATTGAATCAAGTACAGCGGGACATTGTCGTATATGTGCTTGGTGTTTTGTCGGCCGCCCTGACACAGATTCTTGGCTACTTTTTCGGCAGCTCGCAGAGCAGCGCGAAGAAGACCGACATACTCAGCGCGGAACTCGACAAGTCCAAAGGTTAAGAGGCTTGCAATGAGCTTAATTCACGAGCAAGCGGCATTCCTGAAGGACATCCGGAAGCTTCTCGACTTCGCCGATGCTAAAAACTATGTCGTGACCGCCGGCGAGTTGGGGCGTTCGGCCGAAACCCAATCGATGTACTTGCGCAGCCACCGTAGCGAAACAATGGACGATATGCACCTGCGTCAATGTGCTATCGACCTCTATTTCTTCCTCGACGAGTCGGACCATCTGCAATTGGTGACTTCAGTTGATCGTCTTGAAGAGATCGGTAAAGCCTGGGAAGACCTGGATCCTCGTAATCGATGGGGTGGCCATCGCGAAGGGGCCGCAACCGAAACGCCTCGTTTCGAGCGTGATCTCGGCCCTGGCCGCTGAGCACAGCATCCACGCTGGAACCACCCCCAGTGACACTCGACACGGTCGCCGTTTCGACGCCGGAACGTTCTGCCGCCGTGACATCAGCTTGGCCCCCTGGCGAATTACCGGTCTTGCAGTGCGACGACCGCCTTGATCGCAGCGCGGTCCTGCTCCTGCAGGAAAAGCTGGTGCGGTTAAAGCGCCTGGCCAACACTGGCGGAGAGTTCGACCAGGCAACGGAGTCGGCAGTAGAAATTTTTCAACGCGACAACGGCTTGGTCGTGGATGGCATCGTCGGGGCAAAGACCTGGACTCAGCTTGACGCCGCATTGACCGGGAACGCAGTCCAGGCCAATCACCGCTGGTTGAGCGATGCGGATCTGGAAAGCGGCGCGAAACTTCTTGAAATCGAAGTCCCGCTATTAAAAGCCGTCTACAAGGTCGAATCAGCCGGACACGGCTTTACTGGCGATTACCCGAAGATACTGTTTGAAGGTCATGTTTTCTGGAAGCGCCTGCAGGCGCGCGGAATCAATCCGGAAAAGTTTTTAGCGGGCAACGCCGATATTCTTTATCCAGCCTGGACCAAGGCCTATTACGGCAATGCTGCCCATGAGCGCGAACGGTTGCGACGCGCGAAAATCATCGATCGGTCCGCTGCCTTGGAGTCGGCGTCCTGGGCTTATTCCAGATCATGGGATATCACTGGAACACCCTGGATGGCAAGTAGAAAGCGCATGAACGTGAACATTTGAACGCGTTTTGCTACTTTCTTAAAGCCACCAAAATAGGCAACACCTCATTGGCTGATGTGCTGCGCGACAAAAACTGGGCGCGCTTCGCTTACGTTTACAACGGATCGCGCTACCGGGCGAATGCCTACGACGATAAGCTGCGGCACGCGTATCAGGAATACAAAGCGAAAGCTGCGGCATGATGCCATGACACGATGAGGCCCGCGCCGGGGGGTGCGATGAAAATGTCTGGAAGATTGGTGTTGCGGCGTTAATTCTTGCTGGCACTGGATGGACGATAAAATTCATAATCCTTCAATGGTTCACCCCACTCACAAAAGTGTCCTATTGCTTCGACAGTGGTACTGGAATCCCATGGCACCACCCACGGTTTGATGCCTGCATCGGGAACAAGGCCGATCTTTTTCTAGGAAAAGACTATGCGGAATCGAAGGATCTTGCAAAGACGTTTTTAACGCTGATTTCCGCCTCTTTGCTTGCATCGATCACGTTTTCCGAGAAGATCGTCGACGTGGGAAAAGCCACGCTCGTGCCGCTCAGTACAATGATCGTTTGCTGGGTATTATTGTTAGCCGCGCTCGTGGCATGTGGCGCCGGGCTTGCGCTCATGACGACTCCTGCCGGCATCGCTGCCTACGAACCAAGGCTCGACTACAGACGCATGGAAGGCCGGGCAATCCGACTGTTTCTTGGCTCGGGCGTTGCATACGCTTTTGCGCTTATTGCGCTGATCGTTGCGGGAGTGACTTCGCTCGTGGAAAAAGGGCCGTTGCACATTCCGGGAAATAAAAAGAGCGCAACCAAGCGGCTGCGCTCTCATTCAAAGCAGGAATGCTACGGCGTCGGGGGCTCAGGCCTCGCCGGCTTTCTTGTCGCCGCCCGGGCCCAGTGCACGGGTACCGACGGTTTCCTCATTGTGCGCCTCGATCGCGGTGGCATGCTGGTGGTCGCTGCTGGCGTCCACTTTTTCCGGCGGCACTTCGATGCGGGTGATGCCGGCGTCGACCGACAGCGGGTCGCTGGCGGGGAACGTCATTTCGACGGCGTCGTCGAGCAGCTTTTCCTTGGCCACGTCGCCGATCGGGTCGGTTTCGGCGTCGGCCATCACGCGGATGGCGCGCGCCAGCTTGACCGCGCGCAGGCTGGCCAGCTCGGCGATGGTATGGATGCCAAACGCCTCGCGCAGCGCATCGGCCTGCTGTTCGCTCACGCCGCGCAGCGCCGTGACCGGCTCGTTGATCAGATCGCGAAAGTTCTTGTTGTGATGGGTATCGTTCAGGATAATTTGAATATTCATGTCTGCCCTTTCAAGTTGGCGCCTGCCTTCCATTCGACGCGTGGAACCAGGAACGTGTTCACTATCTCATAACGTTCCAACAACGTATGTGCGACACCGTACCATGCTTGCCCGACAAGCGCGCACGATTGGTTTTTCATGTTTTACGCCGCGTGTTATCATGATCAAGTGCAACACTTCTTAACAATCGGTTTTGCTCGGTAGCATCGCTTTGCTATCCTTTGACTTTGTTCATATCAACCTGCACTGACGCACCGTTTTAACGTGTCCCAGTCCGACAAGCCCAAAATCCTCGTCGTCAATGACGATCCCGCCAGCCTGCTGGCGCTGACTAGCCTGCTGGAACAGTGGGCGGAGGAAAGCCACTACGAGGTTCTTGCCGCGCGCTCGGGGCAAGACGCCTTGCGCCAGGTGCTGCGTCACGATTTCGCCGTGATCCTGTTGGACGTTAACATGCCCGGCATGGACGGTTTCGAGACCGCCGAGGCGATCCACCAGCGCCCGCGCTCGGCCGACATCCCGATCATCTTCGTGACCGCTTTCCTTGCCGACGAGATCGACCGCCTCAAGGCTTACCAGCGCGGCGCCGCCGACTTCATGTTCACGCCGGTGATCCCGCAGGTCCTGCGCGCCAAGGTGCAGGTGTTCGTCACGCTGGCGATGAAGAACGAGCAGCTCAAGCGCCAGACCGAAAAGCTGTCGCAGCGCACCACCGAGCTGACCGCGACCAACAAGCGCCTGGTGCGCGAAATGGAAGAACGCCGCGCCGCCGAGCGCAAGAGCAGCGCCAAGGACGAATTCCTGGCGATGCTCGGGCACGAGCTGCGCAATCCGCTGTCGGCGATCAGCAGCGCCTCGTCGCTGCTGGGCATGCCGGGCGTGGGCGCCGAATCGGTCGCGCGCGCGCGCCAGATCATCGGACGCCAGACCCAGCACCTGTCGCGCATCGTCGACGATTTGCTCGACCTGTCGCGCGCAATGTCGGGCAAGATCCTGCTGTCGCGCAAGCGCATCGACCTGGGCAAGCTCGTCGAGGCTTGCCTGGACACGTTCCGCGCCACCGGCCGCACCAACGGCTACCAGATCAGCGCCGCGTTCGAGCCGGGCTGGGTCGACGGCGACGCCACCCGCCTGGAGCAGATCGCCACCAACCTGATCGACAACGCGCTCAAATACACGCCGTCGGGCGGCAGCATCCAGATCACGGTCGGGCGCGAGTATGACCACACCGTGCTGCAGGTGCGCGATTCGGGCGTGGGCATCGCCGCCGACCTGCTGCCGCACGTGTTCGACGTATTCGTGCAGGGCGCGATCTCGATCGACCGCTCGCAGGGCGGCCTGGGCATCGGGCTGTCGCTGGTGCGCCGCCTGGTCGAACTGCACGGCGGCTCGGTGTCGGCCACCAGCGCCGGCAGCGGCGCCGGCAGCATCTTCGAAATCCGCCTGCCGCGGGTGGAAGCGGCCCACGCGCCGGAACTGCCGGCCTGCATCGACGCCGGCCCGGCCAAGCCGAGCGTGCTGCTGATCGAAGACAATGACGATGGCCGCGAAATGATGGCCACGATGCTGGCGTCCTACGGCTATCCGGTGTTGCAGGCGCGCGATGGCCTGGAAGGTGTGCGGGTGGCGCTGGCCGAACGCCCGGGTGTGGCGCTGGTCGACATCGGTTTGCCCGGCATCGACGGCTACGAAGTGGCGCGCCGCCTGCGCGACGATCCGGCCACGCGCGCGCTGCGCCTGATCGCCCTGACCGGCTATGGCCTGGCGGAAGACCAGCGGCGCGTGCTGGAAGCGGGTTTCGATTTGCACATGGTCAAGCCGGTCGATCTGCCGGCCCTGCTGGGCCAGCTGGCCGAACCGGCGCCCCAGCCGGCCACGCCGGCGCTGTAGCAGCCGGCGCGGGCGGGGAAAACGCTGATCAGAAGGTCAGCGTCGATTGCAGTTCCTGCTTGCGCTGGGCCAATTCCTGGCCGATGGCGTTCAGGTCCATCTTGCTCTGACGCAGTTTCGGGAACATTTCCTTCTCTTCTTCCTCGACGTGGTGCTCGATTTCCTCGCTCAGCACCTTGACCTTGGCATCGTACAGGTCCTCGTCCGGGTTCATGTCGTGCAGCTGGCGGATCAGATCCTTGGCGGCGGCGTGTTCGACCACGGCTTCGTCGACCTGGTCGGCCAGGTCCTTGACGTATTCGCGCACGGCCGGGTACAGGATCTCTTCTTCGATCTGGGTGTGGATCAGCAGGGCCTTGCAGACCTTCTGCACGATCTTCTGCTTGCTGGCCTTGGCGCGGTCGCTCAGGTTCTCGAACTGTTCGAACAGGTCCGAGGCTTCGCGGTGGTCGGCGGTCAGCAGTTCGATCGCATCCTGGCCGGCGATCGACTCGATGCCTTTGGCGGCGCCGCTCTGGGCACCCGATTGTTGTCTCGTGGTCATGATGTTCCCCTTTATGCTCAGTGAATTGCTTAATGAATTGCTCAGTGAAGGCCTGCGTGCAGCCAGAGTCTTCAGCTTCCTCCGAAAAACAAAAGTGGACTGTACGGCAACTCACAGAGCCGGAAATCCTGCGCGCCACCGTCGGCCAAGCTGTTGTATCATCCAGAGAAACATAAATTGGTTGCATTTATGAAAGCTTCGGCACAAGAACCGCCTGAACTGCCCGATCCCGGTACCACGGCGGACGCCGCGCGCGCCGCCGAGCTGACCGAGCTGCTCGGCCACCTGACGACCTGCTGGGACGACGAACGGCGCCAGCTCGCGCGCAAGCTGCACGACAGCCTGGGCTCGTCGATGACCGCGCTCACCATGCATCTTGCATTGCTGAGCCAGCACCTGCACGAGCAGCCGCAGCGCGACCGCGCGGCGCAGATGAAGCAGCTGCTCAACAACATCATCGAAACCAACCGCAAGATGCAGCTGGCGCTGTGGAACGACAAGCTGGAGTTCCTCGGACCGAAGGCGGCGATCTCGGAACTGGTCACGGAATGGGGCCGCGAGCACGGCATCAAGGCCCGGGCCAGCCTGCCCGACGACGATCCCGAGTTCACGCGCGAACAGGGCGTGGCGCTGCTGCGCTGCGCCGAGGAAGGCTTGCGCAACGTGCTGGCGCATGCGCAGGCCAGCGCGGTCGAGGTAATCCTCGACGACGACGGCGACCAGGCCATGCTGACCGTGCGCGACAACGGCGTCGGTCCGCTCGAGGCCGCGGCGGACTCGTTCAGCTGCCATGGCCTGCGCATGCTGCGCGAACGCGCGCGCCTGCTGGGCGGGACGCTGACGCTGGGACGCGGGCCGGACGGTGCTGGTGCGGCGTTGACGCTGGTCCTGCCCAAACAGCCGGCTTGATCGCCGCCCCGGCCTGCGCCGGGACGACCCCGCTTTTCAATGCAGTTTCACGATCGGCGTGGTGCGCCGGATCAGGAAGCGCGCCAGCGCCAGCAATCCCGTGCGCACCGACCCCAGCACCGCCTGGTGATGCATCAGGTGCAGGCTCAGGTACATGATGCGCGCCATGAAGCCCTCGACGAACATGCTGGCGCCGCGCAGCGAGCCCATCAGGCTGCCGACCGTGGTGCTGTGGCCGATCGAGACCAGCGAACCGTAGTCGCGGTAGGTATAGGGGTGCTTGGGCGGCGGATAGCCGGCCATCATGTTCATGAAGGTCTTGACCAGGTAATCGGCCTGCTGGTGCGCGGCCTGGGCGCGCGGCGGGACCGGCTTGCCGTTGCCGTCGATGCAGGCGGCGCAATCGCCCAGCGCATACACGCCTTCCACGCCCGGCACGCGCAAGTGGCTGTCGACCTCGATCTGCCCACCCTTGTTGGTCGGCAGACCCAGCGAAGACAGGAACTCGGGCGCGCGGATGCCGGCGGCCCAGACGCACATGTCGGCCGCATAGCGGTTGCCGTCGGCGTCGACCACCGCCTGCTTTTCGATGTGCGTGACGCGGCAATCGGTCACCACCCTGATCGCGCGCTCGTTCAGCAGGCGCAGGGCCGCGCCCGACACCTTTTCCGGCAGCGGGGCGAGAATGCGCGGCGCGCCCTCCAGCAGCGTAATGCGCACGTCGCGCTGCACCTGCAGGCGCGAGAAGCCGTACACGGCGTAGGCGCCCGAGGCTTCGCGCAGCTCGGCAGCCAGTTCGACGCCGGTGGCGCCACCGCCGATGATCACGATGTCGAGCCCATCGGCATGGCGGCCCGGGGCCAGCGCCGCCGCGTCCAGCCCGGCGTCGGGGCCGCCGCCGGCGCCGGCGCCGCCCAGCTCGGCCATGCGGTCGGTCGGCACCACGCCGGACTCGAAGCTGCCGGCGCTGACCGCCCTGGCCACCGCCGCGCCCTGGTTGGCCGCACGCCCGGGACCGCCGGATTTGTCTTCGGCGGCCTGGGCGAGCAGGCGCAACAGGCGCAGGCGGAAGCGCTCGGCGTCCTCGGTGGCGTTCAGGGAAATGGTGTTTTCGCGTGCGCCCGGCACGCCGAAATAATTCGAGGTGCTGCCGACCCCGAGGACGAGCGCGCGGTAGCCGATCGTACGCGCCGGGAAAATCTCTTCGCCATCGCTGGCGGCGCTGACCGGGCCGACGCTCAAGGTGCGCTTGGCCGCGTCCAGCGCGGTCATCGCGCCGTAGACGAAGGTGAAGCCGCGATCGTGCGCCAGCATCTGGTAGGACAGGCCTTCCTGGTGGATGTCGAGCGTGCCCGCCGCGACCTCGTGCAGCGAGGGTTTCCACACATGATACAGGCGGCTGTCGACCAGCATCACCTTGTCCGGGCCGAGCTTGCGGCCCAATTTGCAAGCCAGTTCCAGCCCGCCTGCCCCGCCGCCTACGATCACGATCTCGCTTTGCAAATCCGCCTCCCGCGCATGAAGCCCGCCGTCCAGCCGCCGGCAAGCGGCTTGGACCGGGCTGTTGCAGGCAGTTTACTACGGCGTGCGAGCGGATCCGCGCGCCGTTGCCCGGGGGCTGCGATCAGCGGCCGTAACCGTGGCCCTCGCCGTGGCCGCGGCCTTCGCCGTGCCATTCGCCGCGGCCTTCGCCGTGACCGCGCCATTCGCCGTGGCCGCGGTCCCAGCCTTCGTGGCGGCCGCGGTCATGGAATTCCGGGCGGCCATGACCGTGCTCCCAGCGCGGGCCGCCGTATTCGACGAAGCGGCCCGGAGGACCGAAGCGGCGATGGTAGGCCGGCACGTAATCGCGGGTGTACCACTCGTCGCGCACGAACAGGACCGGCATGCCGCAGGCGCTGTAGCGGCCGCAGTAGCGCGCCCAGTGCATGCGGTGCGCCGGCGGCACGCGCAGGTAGACCGGTTCGGCGACGTAGCGCGGACGCTGCTCGATGATGACCGGCTGCGGCGCGTACAGCACCGGACGCGGCGCGAAGTCGCCGACGTTGACGCGGCCGTAGAAGCCGGGCTGGCCGACGCTGATGCTGACGTTGGTCTGGGCCAGGACCGGGAACGCTGCGGCGCACAGCGCCATGCCGACGATTAATTTTTTCATATGTGCCTCTCTCTCGAAACTGCAAGGAATGTGTCAAGTTTATCAAAGGGAATCTTGCGTTTCTCAAGCTGCAACAGATACTTACATTCTTCACTGCATGTAACCAACGCCGCCGTCGACCCAGGCAACGACCAGACCGCGCCGGCTGCACGCCGCGGGCGCGGCAGGGTACACTGTCGCCTTTCGCCCTTCTCTTCCATTGCCCATGTCGTTCGCTTCGCTCGGCCTGATCGACCAGATCGTCCGCACCCTCGCCTCGCAGTCTTACGAAAAACCGACGCCGGTCCAGGCCCAGGCGATCCCCGCCGTGCTGGCGGGACGCGACGTCATGGCCGCGGCCCAGACCGGCACCGGCAAGACCGCCGGCTTCGCCGTGCCGCTGCTGCAGCGCCTGACCTCGGACGATGGCCAGGTCGCCAGCAAAAAGGTGGAGAGTAACTGCGTGCGCGCCCTGGTCCTGGTGCCCACGCGCGAACTGGCCGAACAGGTGCACGACAGCGCGAAAGCCTACGGCGCCGGCCTGCCCCTGCGCACCATGGTCGCCTACGGCGGCGTCAGCATCAATCCGCAGATGATGCGCCTGCGCAAAGGCGTCGACCTGCTGGTCGCCACGCCCGGTCGCCTGCTCGACCTGCAGCGCCAGAACGCGGTGCGCTTCAACGCGGTGCAGGCGCTGGTACTGGACGAGGCCGACCGCATGCTCGACCTCGGCTTTTCGCGCGACATCGACAAGCTGCTGGCCCTGCTGCCCAAAAAACGCCAGACGCTGCTGTTCTCGGCCACCTTTTCCGACCCGATCCGCGCCTTGGCCGACAAGCTGCTGGTCGATCCGGTGCGCATCGAAGCCAGCCCCGCCAACACCACGGTCAAGGCGATCCGCCAATGGATCGTCCCGGTCGACAAGAAGAGAAAGCCCGAGCTGTTCCTGCACCTGTTGAAAACCCGCGCCTGGTCGCAGGTGCTGGCCTTCGTCAAGACCCGCAAGGGCGTCGACGCGCTGGTCGAGCTGCTCGAACAAAAAGGCATCTCGGCCGACTCGATCCACGGCGACAAGCCGCAGCCGGCGCGCCTGCGTGCCTTCGAGCGCTTCAAGGCCGGCGAAGTGCGCGTGCTGGTCGCCACCGACGTCGCCGCGCGCGGCCTGGACATCGACGGCTTGCCGGCGGTGGTCAACGTCGACCTGCCGATCGTCGCCGAGGATTACGTGCACCGCAGCGGCCGCACCGGCCGCGCCGGCGCGTCGGGCGAAGCGGTGTCGCTGGTGTGCGCCGACGAAGTCCAGCAGCTGGCCGCGATCGAAGCGCTGACCAAACAGACGCTGCAGCGCGAGGAAGAGCCGGGCTTCGAACCCGAGCACCGCGTACCGCAGACCAATGCCGGCGGGCAAATCGTCAAGAAGCCGAAGAAACCCAAGAAGGGCAAGGCCGAGCGTGATGCGCGCGCAGACGCGAAGGTGGTGCAGGAAGACGTGCGCTTCCGGCGCTGAGGCGCTGGCGTCACGCTCCTACGCCGGCGCTTTCGTGCGCGTGGCGCATCGGCCGCGCTGTGGCTGCGCCAGGGCTTGCGCTCAGCGCAGCGACAGCGCGAATTTGCGCGTGCCCTCGTCCTCGTCCACCGGCCCGACCGTAAAGCCGAGCTTTTTCACCAGCCCGATCACCGGCGCGTTCTGCGGCAGCGCCTCGCCGACGATCTCGCGCGTGCCGCGCGCGCGGCAGTAGGCGATCAGCTTGTTCATCAACATGATGCCCAGGCCATTGCCCTTCAGGTCGGAGCGCACCGTCACCGCGAATTCGGCGCTGACGTTGTCCGGGTCGGTCACCACGCGGCTGACCGCCAGCGTTTCGGGATGCCCATCCGGACCGGTGCGCGTGGCGATGAAGGCCATCTCGCGGTCGTAGTCGATCTGGGTGAAGCGCGCCAGCTGGGCCGGCTGCAGCTCGCGGATGCGCACGAACATGCGGTAGCGCACGTCGTCCGGCGTGAGCGCATTGAACAAGGCGACGTGGGCCGGGCCATCCTCGGGGCGGATCGGGCGCAGCAAAATCCGTTCGCCGTGCCAGTCGACCGGTTCTTCCAGCTCGGCCGGATAAGGCCGGATCGCCAGCCGGTCGAGCGTCGAGCCGGCGCGATCGGCCATGGCGATACGCATGCGCGCGTCCAGCACGATGGCGCCACGGCTGTCGGCCAGCAGCGGGTTGATGTCGAGTTCGACGATTTCCGGCAGGTCGGCCACCAGGCGCGACACCTGCACCAGCACCGCGGCGATCGCGTCCAGGTTGGCGGCCGGGTGGTTGCGATACCCGGCCAGCTGGCGCGCCACGCGCGTGCGCGCCATCAGGTCGCGCGCCAGCACCGTGTTCAGCGGCGGCAGCCCGACCGCGTGGTCGGCCGCCACCTCGACCGCAAGGCCGCCCTGCCCGAACAGGATCACCGGCCCGAACACCGGGTCGGTGGCGGCCCCGGCGATCAGTTCGTGCGCCTGCGGATTGCGCGCCATCGCCTGTACGATGAAGCCGTCCAGGCGGGCGCCCGGTTTGAGCTCGTCCAGGCGGCGCCGCATGCGCTCGGCCGCCTTGAGCACCGCTTCGGACGTATCGAGGTCGAGCGTGACGCCGCCGACGTCGCTCTTCTGGTCGACGTCCGGCGACTGGATCTTCAGCGCGACCGGAAAGCCGATGCGCTCGGCCGCCCCCACCGCGTCTTCGGGCGTGGCGGCGGCGCGCGTGGGCACCACCGGGATGCCGTAGGCCGCCAGGATCGCCTTGGTGGCCGCGTCGTCGAGCAGGTAGCGCCCGGTCTTGCGGCCATGCGCCAGCGCCTCGCGCACCAGCGTGCGCGCATGCGCGCGGTCCGGTTCGCCGTCGCCGATCGAGGCCGGGACCTCCATCAGCAAATGCTGGTTGCGCCGGTAGTTGACGATCTGCAGGAAGCCGTTGACCGCTTCCTCGGGCGTGCGGTAGGCCGGCATGCCGGCTTCCTGGGCGATCTCGCGCGCCTGGGCCACGGTTTGCGCGCCCAGCCAGCAGGCCAGCACGTTGCGGTTCGAGGCGCGCGCCAGCGGCGCCACCGCACGCGCCACCTCGGCCGGGTCGACCACGGCGTTGGGGGCGTGGATCATCAGCACCGCATTGACGCCGGCGTCGTGCAGCAGCAGGTCGACGACGTCGCGGTAGCGCTCGGGCGGGGCGTCGCCGCGCAGGTTGAGCGGGCCGCTGCCGCGCCATTCCGGCACCAGCGCGCGCAGGCGGCGCACGGTGTCCTCGCCGAGCACCGCCTGCTGGCCGCCGCCGTACTGCAGCGCGTCCGCCGCCAGCACCACCGGGCCGGCGCCGTTGCATAGGATCGCCAGGCGTTCGCCGTACAGCGGCTTGGCGCGCGCCAGGGTCTCGACCGCCGCGAACAGCTGGCCGGTGGTATAGGCGCGCAGCATGCCGGCGCGCCGGATCGCCGCGTCGTACACGTCGTCGGGACGCGCCAGCACGCCCGACAGGCAGGCCGCGGCGCCGGCGCTTTCCTGCGAGCGCCCGGCCTTGAGCACCAGCACCGGCTTGCTGCGCGCCGCCGCGCGCGCCGCCGACATGAACTTGCGCGCGTGGCGCACCTCTTCCACGTGCAGCAGGATGGCGCCGGTCGAGGCGTCGCTGGCCAGGTAGTCGAGCACGTCGCCGAAGTCGACGTCGCTCGACTCCCCCAGCGAGACGAAGCTGGAAAAGCCGATGCCGCGCGCACGCGCCCAGTCCAGCACACCGTTCATCAGCGCGCCGGATTCGGACACGAAGGCGATCCGCCCGGCCGGCGCGCCACCGGCCGAGATGCTGGCGTTCAGTCCCAGCCCGGGCGCCAGCAGGCCCGCGCTGTTCGGCCCCAGGATGCGCAGCAGGTAGGGATTGGCCGCGTCCAGCGTGGCCTGGCGCAGGCTGCGCCCGCGCGCATCGACCGCGTGCGCCAGGCCGGCGCTCATCACGACCGCCGCGCGCGTGCCCAGTTCCCCCAGCGCGCGCACGATGCCGGGGATGGTGGGCGCCGGGGTGCAGATGATGGCCAGCTCGGGCGCCTGCGGCAGGCGCGCCACGTCGTGCCAGACCTGCAATCCGGCCAGTTGGTCGTACTTCGGATTGACCGGGTAGATCGTGCCCTTGAAACCGCCGGCCAGCAGGTTGTGCAGCATCGTCGCGCCGACGCTGCCGGCTCGCTCGGAGGCGCCGACCAGCGCCACCGAGCGCGGCGCGAACAGCTGGCGCAGGTTACGCACGCTCATGCCGCGCCTCCTTTCGAAACGCCCGGCCGCATGGCGCGCGCCCAGCCGTGCAAGCCGATCTTGGCGGATTGGCTACACTGGAAGCACGAACACAGCGGGCAGAGGATAGACAGGACATGGCGGACGAAGGCAAGGACGACAAGAAAAAAGGCGGCAACAAGGTGATCTACGCGGCGCTGGCGGCCAATCTCGGCATCGCGGTGGCCAAGTTCGTGGTCGCGGCGATCACCGGCAGCGCGGCCATGCTGGCCGAGGGCATCCACTCGACCGTCGACACCGGCAACGAGCTGCTGCTGATGCTGGGCGAGAAGCAGGCCGCCAAGCCGGCCGACGCCAGGCACCCGTTCGGCTACGGCAAAGAGCTGTACTTCTGGGCGCTGATGGTGGCGCTGTCGGTGTTTTCGCTCGGCGGCGGCTTTTCGATCTATCACGGCATCCAGGCGCTGCGCAATCCGGAACCGCTGGAAGACCCGCTGTGGAACTACCTGGTCCTGGCGGTGTCGGCCTGCTTCGAGGGTTACAGCTGGAACGTCTCGCGCAAGGAGCTCAACAAGAAGCGCAAGCCCGGCGCCAGCCTGTGGCAGACCATGCGCGCGTCCAAGGACGCCACCGTGTTCACGGTGTTCATCGAGGATTCGGCGGCGCTGATCGGCCTGGCCATCGCGGCGATCGGCATCACGCTCGGCTATATTTTCGACAGCCCCTACTTCGACCCGGCCGCCTCGATCCTGATCGGCGTGCTGCTGGTCGGCGCCGCCTTCACGCTGGGGCGCGAGACCGGCAACCTGCTGGTCGGCGAAAGCATGGGCCAGGATGCGATCCGGCGCGTGCGCGGCATTTTCGAAGACGATGCCGCGGTGCTGTGCGTCGACCGCCTGATGAGCATGCAGCTCGGCCCCGAGGAGGTGCTGCTCACGGCCGCGGTGCAGTTCAAGCGCGGCATGCGCATCGACGAGGTCGAGACCGCGATCGCGCGCCTGCAAAAGGCGGTCGGCGCGGTGTTCCCGACCATCCGCCACATCTATTTCGAATCCGGCGCCCTGCGCGCGACGATGCCCTGACATACACGACCATCCCGACCCGTTGCCAATGATGGGATGCTAGCACAGCGTGCATGCTAGAATCGGCGCGTGATGACGACGCTTTTGCTCATGCTACGTTCGATGTTGCTGTGGCTGACGCTGCTGGCCTTGCCGGGCCTGGCCGCGGCCACCGCGCAGCCGTGCGCGCCGCACGGCCACGTGCCCGCGCCGCTTGCCGCATCGGCCGGCGCACCCCTGCAGATGGGAATGCAGACGCACACGGGCGCCCTGGACACACACCGGATCGCACACGCGATCACACACCAGCCCGCGCCGCCGGCCGCCTGCCACGACGGCGCCGTCCGCAGCCATCGCCATCGCCATGGCGAACACGGCGAGCACGCGCACGGGCGCTGCAGCGCCTGCGCCGCCTGTTGCGCCGGCGTGGCGCCCGCTCCCGCCTTCGCGCCCACGCCGGGCGGCCCGGCCGCGGCCTTCGTCGCGGTGCCGTTCCGGCCCGGCCACCTGCCCAGCGTCGACCCCTTCCTGCTCGAACGCCCGCCGCGTCCCGCCTTCGCCTGACGTTCTCCGCCGCCGCCTGCCCGTGCGCAGGCCCTGCGGCGTCGACCCACGCATTCACGAGGAATGAGACCCATGCATCACCCCATGCAATCGCCGGCGCACGCCGGCCATACGCGCGCGTCGCCGCGGTCCGCAAGGCCGCCGCTGCCGCTGCCGCTGCAGCTGCCGAAGTCGCTGCCGCTCCTGGGCGCCGCCATGGCCCTGCTGGCCGGCTGCGCCACGGTGACCCCGGACCGCGGCTTCGGCGACGTCGCGCGCACCGCACAGGCCCACGTCGGCGTCGAACCGCGCCTGGCGCGCGATCCCGCCACCCGGCAGGAACTGCAGGCCGCCGTGCGCCAGCTGCTGGCGCAGCCGCTCGACATGGACGGCGCGGTGCGCGTCGCCCTGGTCGCCAACCCGGGCCTGCAAGCCACCTATTGGGAAGCCGGCATCGCCCAGGCCGACCTGGTGCAGGCGACGCGCCTGGCCAATCCCGAATTCAACCTGCAGCGCCTGGGCAGCGGCGGCAACGTGCAGCTGCAGCGCACCTTCGGCTTCGACCTGCTCGACATCCTGACCAAGCCGCTGCAGGCGCGCCTGGCCGGACGCCGCTTCGAGCAGACCAAACTGGACATCGCCGCGCGCATCGAGCGCCAGGCGCTGGACACGCGCCGCGCCTGGGTCGAGGCGGTCGCCGCCGGCCAGGCGCTCGAGTATGCGCGCACCGTCGAGCAGGCCGCCGCCGCCGGCGCCGACCTGGCCGGGCGCCGCGTCCGGGCCGGCAACGTCAGCCGGCTCGATCTGATGCGCGAACAGTTGTACGCGGCGCAAGCCCACGCCGACCTCGCGCGCGCGACACGCGACGCCACGCGCACGCGCGAGGCGCTGACGCGCCAGCTCGGGCTGCAGGGCGCCGACCCCGGCTACGACCTCGCCTACACGCTGCCGGCTCACCTGCCCGAGCTGCCGGCGGCGGCCGCGACCCTGGCTGACGCGCAGGGCCTGGCGCTGGCGCGGCGCCTGGACGTGCAGACCGCCAAGGCCGCCGCCGCGGCCACCGCGTCCGACCTGGGCTTGAGCCGGACCACGCGCTTCATCAACGTGCTCGACCTCGGGCCGATGAACCAGCCGGCGACCCGGGCGAGCACGCTGCACGGCTACAACCTGACCGTCAGCCTGCCGCTGTTCGACTGGGGCGGCGCACGCGTGGCCAGGGCCGAGGCGACCTACATGGCGGCGCTGCAGCACGTGGCCGACACCGCGCTCACGGCCGCCAGCGAGGCGCGCGACGGCTACGACGGCTATCGCAGCGCCTACGAGCTGGCGCGCCACTACCGCGACACCATCATCCCGCTGCGCCGCCGCATCGCCAAGGAAGTCCTGCTGCGCTACAACGCGATGCAGATCGGTCCCGAAGACCTGCTGTCCGATGCGCGCGACCAGGCCGACGCGGTCGACGCCTACATCGACGCGCTCAAGGAATTCTGGCTAGCCCGGACCACGCTCGAAGGCGCGCTCGGCATGCGTGCGGCCGACTGGCCGGCCGGCGCCGCGCCCGTGCCGGATCCGGCGCCGGCTCCGGCTCCGGTATCGGCGCCGGCGTCCGAGCCCGCAATGCAGCACATGCACGACATGCACGACATGAAAGACATGCCCGACATGGCCGCGCCCGCACACAAGGAACACATCCAATGACCTCCCGTAGAAACTTCCTGGCCGGCGGCGGCCTCGCCCTGAGCGGCGCCGCGCTGGTGACCAAGGCCGGCGCCGCCGCCGTCCCCGAGGCGCCGCAACAGGGCTCGAGCGCCACCGCAGGCCCGCTGGCCCCGCCCAACGGCCGTCCCTACAACCCCGTCGTCACGCTCAACGGCTGGACCCTGCCCTGGCGCATGAAGGACGGCGTCAAGGAGTTCCACCTGGTGGCGGAACCCGTGGTGCGCGAGATCGCACCCGGCATGAAGGCCAACCTGTGGGGTTACAACGGCCAGAGTCCGGGCCCGACCATCGAAGTGGTCGAGGGCGACCGCGTGCGCATCTTCGTCACCAACAAGCTGCCGGAAAACACCAGCATCCACTGGCACGGCCAGATCCTGCCGAACGGGATGGACGGCGTGGCCGGCCTGACCCAGCCCGGCATCGCGCCCGGCAAGACCTACGTCTACGAGTTCACCGCGCGCTACGCCGGCACCTTCATGTACCACCCGCACGGCGACGAGATGACGCAGATGGCGATGGGCATGATGGGCTTCTGGGTCACGCACCCGAAGGACCCGCGCCAGCACGCGGTCGACCGCGACTTCGTGTTCCTGCTCAACGCCTACGACATCGACCCCGGCAACTACACGCCCAACGTCAACACGATGCTCGACTTTAACCTGTGGACCATCAACAGCCGCGCCTTTCCCGGCATCGACCCGATGGTAGTGAGAAAAGACGACCGCGTGCGCATCCGCCTGGGCAACCTGACGATGACCAACCACCCGTTCCACATCCACGGCCACCGCTTCGAGGTCGCCGGCACCGACGGCGGCTGGATTCCCCGGGCCGCGCGCTGGCCTGAAGTCACGGTCGACATCGGCGTGGGCCAGATGCGGGCGATCGAGTTCGTGGCCGACAATCCGGGCGACTGGGCCTTCCACTGCCACAAGACGCACCACACCATGAACGCCATGGGCCACCAGGTGCGCACCATGATCGGCGTCGACCAGAAGGGCCTGGCGCAGAAGATCAACGACCTGGTGCCCGGCTACATGGCGATGGGCGACAAGGGCGGCTCGATGGGCAGCATGCGCATGGCGCTGCCGGAGAACACGCTGCCGATGATGGACGGACGCGGCCCGTTCGGCCCGATCGAGATGGGCGGCATGTTCACCATGATCAAGGTGCGCGAAGGCCTGGCGCGCGGCGACTACCGCGACCCGGGCTGGTACCGTCATCCCGAGGGCACGGTGGCGCGCGAGTGGACCGCGGCCGCGCCGGACACGGTGCGCGCACCAGGCCAGGCGGGGGCGTCCGAGGCCGGCGCGCCGGCGGCCACGGTGCGGCGCGGCGGCCACGGGGAGCACGGCGGCCACTAGAATGGATGAGCGGGAGGGGCGGAATAGGTTTATCATCTGTGATCCGCGCTCTTGCCCCTGGCCGTCAATTTTGAACACGAACCCCGCTCCACGCCCCTTCGCCGAAGCCAGCGCCTTCCACGCCGAGTTCAACCGCACCGACTGGGGCGCGACGCCGCTCGGCCCGCCCGCGGCCTGGCCGGCCGCGCTGCGCGCCAACGTCGGCATGATGCTCGACGCGCGGGTGGCGATGGGGATGGTGTGGGGGCCGCAGCGCTGCCTGATCTACAACGCAGGCTACACCGCGCTGCTGGGCGAAAAGGATCCCTGGGCGCAGGGCCGGCCGATCGCCGAGGTCTGGGCCGAGATCTGGCCGCAGATCGAGCCGCTGGTCGAAGGCGCCTACGCCGGCGGCTCGCCCGAGGTGCATGACGTCCCCTTGAACATCCGCCGCAACGGCGTGCTAGAACAGGGCTGGTTCACGATCTTCTGCTCGCCCCTGCGCGACGACGCCGGACAGGTGCGCGGCATGACCAGCACCGTGATCGAGAGCACCGCCCGCATGCGCGCGGAAATCGAGGTGCACGAGCTGAACCGCACGCTCGACCAGCGCGTGATCGCGCGCACCGCCGAGCTCGAACGCAGCCAGGCGCACCTGCAGTCGCTGATCCGCCAGACCGCCGCCGGCTTCGTCGAGGCCGACCTCGAACTGCGCATCCTGAGCGCCAACGACACCTTCTGCCGCATCGTCGGGCGCGCGCGCGAGGACGTGATCGGCCAGCGCGTCGACCTGCTGACGCACCCGGACGATCGCGCCGCCAACCGCGTGGCGCTGGGCGGGCTGCGCCGCAGCGGCCAGCCGTTCGAAATCGAGAACCGCCTGCTGCGCCCGGACGGGGCGGCGGTATGGGTCAACAAGATCGTCTCGCCGATCTTCGAAGCGGGCCAGCAGGAGCTCTCCAGCGTGATTGCCGTGGTGGTCGACGTAAGCGCCCGGCGCGAAGCCGAGGCGCGCTCGCGCGACAACGCCGAGCGCCTGCAGCTGGCCGCCGAAGCCGCCAACCTCGGCATCTGGAGCTGGGACGCCCAGCGCGACCGGGCCGCCTGGGAAAACGAGCGCATGTTCGACATCATGGGGGTCGCGCGCGGCGAGGAGCCGCTCAGCTCCGAGCGCTTCATGGCCGAACTGGCGCACCCGGACGACGTCGAACCGTACCGGCGCGCGCTGACCGCCGCCATCGACGACGACCGCGCCTTCCATTTCGAGGGCCGCTACCGCCACCGCGCCAGCGGCGAATGGCGCTGGCTCGAATTCACCGGCCGCCTGCACCGCACCCCGGACGGCCGGCCGCACCGCGTGATCGGCACCGCGGCCGACATCAGCGCGCGCAAGCGCCTGATCGACCAGCTGCGCGACGCCCAGGCGCGCCTGGAAGCCACGCTCAGCGCGGGCGAGATCGGCACCTGGATGTTCGACCTGGCCCGCTACAAGCTGCACGCCGACGCCAACATGGCGCACCTGCACGGCCTGTCGGCGGCCGAGGTGGCCGACGCCTCGCCGCTCGCCTACCTGGCCAGGATCCACACGGACGACCTGCCGGCCATCAAGGCCGGCATGGCGCGCGCGCGCGCGTCCCGCGAGCTGTACGACTGCATCTACCGGGTGCGCGGCATGGACGGCTGCGAGCGCGTCGTGCACGCGCGCGGCAAGGTCGAGTTCGAGGATGGCCAGCCGGTGCGCCTGCCCGGCGTGGTGATCGACATCACGCGCCAGCGCGCGATGGAAGCGCAGCTGCGCGAGCGCGAGCAGCGCTACCGCACCCTGATATCGTCGATCGACGAAGGTTTTTGCGTCATCGAACTGATCTACGACGCGCAAGGCAACCCGGTCGACCACCGCTTTCTGGAGACGAACCAGGCCTATTCGCGACACACGGGCCTGCCGGACGTCGTCGGCAAGACTGCGCGCCAGGTCGCGCCCGACATCGAGCACACCTGGCACAAGCAATACGCGCAGGTCGCCGCGAGCGGGGAGCCGATGCGCATCGTGCAGTATGCCGAACCGCTGGGACGCTGGTTCGACGTGTTCATCGCGCGCGCCGAGCCGGAGTCGACCGACAAGGTGGCAATCATCTTCCGCGACATCACCGCCCAGAAGCAGGCCGACGAAGCGCTGCGCCGCCTGGCCGACGACCTGGCGCGCGCCAACCGGCGCCAGAACGAATTCCTGGCCACGCTGGCGCACGAGCTGAGGAATCCCCTGGCGCCGATCCGCACCGGTTTGGACCTGATGCGCCTGAATCCGGGCAACGCGGCGTCGCTCGCCAAGGTGCGCGGCATGATGGAACGCCAGGTCAACCACCTGATCCACCTGGTCAACGACCTGCTCGACCTGGCGCGCATCCAGAGCGGCAAGATCGAGCTCAAGCGCGAACACGTGGTGCTGCAGGAAGTCGCCGCCAACGCGGTCGAGGCGGCGCTGCCGCAGGTGCAGGCGCGCACCCACACGCTGACGGTGGACGCACCGCCGCAGCCGATGGTGCTGGACGCCGACCCGAACCGCCTGGTGCAGGTGATCGCCAACCTCCTGACCAACGCCGCCAAGTACACGCCGGAAGGCGGCAACATCGCGCTGGCGTTGCGGGTGGAGCGGCAGGACGCGCTGATCGATGTGAGCGACAACGGCATCGGCATCCCGGCGGACGCCCTGCCGACCCTGTTCGAGATGTTCAGCCAGTCGCGCCACGGCAGAAGCTATGCCCAGGGCGGCCTGGGCATCGGCCTGAGCCTGGTGAAGAGCCTGGCCGAGCAGCACGGCGGCAGCGTGGCGGCCGCCAGCGCCGGGCCCGGCCAGGGCAGCCGCTTCACGCTGCGCCTGCCGTTGGCGCCCGACGCGCCGTCGTCCGCGCAAGCCGGCCATCCCGAACCCGGGACCGCCGTCCAGGCCGCGCCCGGCGTGCCGCCGCACGCGCGCGCGCGCCTGCGCATCCTGATCGCCGACGACAACCGCGACGCCGCCGAACTGCTGGCCCAATCGCTGCAGCTGGAGGGTCACACGGTCGACATCGTGCACGACGGCCGCGCCGCGCTGGCCGCCATGCGTGAATCGAAACCCGACCTGGCCCTGCTCGACATCGGCATGCCGGGCATGAACGGCTACGAACTGGCCGAGGCGATCCGGCGCGAGCCGGCGTTCGATGGCGTCATGCTGGCCGCCGTCACCGGCTGGGGCGCCGAGGAAGACCGCGAACGCTCGCGTCGCGCCGGCTTCGACCGCCACCTGACCAAGCCGGTCGACCTGGCCAGCATCGCCGCGCTCGCCGGCGCGATCGCGGCCGGCAAGGCTTAGCGCGCTCAGGCAGCCGCGCCGTTCGAGATCAGGCAGCGGCGGCGCGCCCGGTCACCGGATAGCCGGCGTCGTCGATCGCGGCGGCGATCCGCTCCAGGTCGGCGTGGCTGTCGATGCGCACCGTCTTGGTCGGCAGGTCGATCGCGACTCTGGCGTCGGCGTCGATCTTCTGCACGGCCTTGGTGACGCGGCCCACGCAGTGGTTGCAAGTCATGTCTTCGACGGTCAATTCGTACATCGTGGTTTCTCCTTGGGTGTCGGGCTGCGGTACAGGCAGTGGCAGCAGCCCGGTTTGCATGTCGGTGCCTGGGTCGATTGTAGCCGCCGTGCGCGCCGCCGTCGCGGCAGCCGGACGCCAGCCGCGCAGCAGCAGCGCGTTGGTGACCACGCTGACCGAGCTGAGCGCCATCGCCGCGCCGGCCAGCACCGGATTGAGCAGCCCGAAGGCGGCGACCGGAATCCCGACCAGGTTGTAGACGAAGGCCCAGCCCAGGTTCTGGCGGATCTTGCGCCAGGTGCGGCGCGAGACGTCGATGGCGTCCGCGACCAGCTGCGGATCGCCGCGCATCAGCGTCACGCCGGCCGTGTGCATCGCGACCTCGGTGCCGCCGGCCATGGCCATGCCGACCGCGGCCGCGGCCAGCGCCGGCGCGTCGTTGATGCCGTCGCCCACCATCGCCACGCGCCGTCCGGCCGCACCGAGTTCCTGCACCACGCGCGCCTTGTCGGCCGGCAGCACCTCGGCCTCATAATGGTCGATGCCGAGCTGGGCGGCAACGGCGCGCGCGCTGCCGCGGTTGTCGCCGGTCAGCATGCGCACCTCGATGCCGAGCCGGCGCAGGCGCGCCACCGCCGCCGCGGCGCCCGGCTTGACGCGGTCGCCGAAGGCCAGCAGGCCCTCGACGGCGATGGCGCCGGCGCCGTTGCGCTGGACGGCGAGCCAGGACACGGTGCGGCCGGCCTCTTCGTGGCGGTGCGCGGCGTCGAGCAGATCCGGCGCCACAGCGGCCGCGCCGATCTCGTCCAGCAGGCGGCAGTTGCCCAGCCACACCGTGTCCGCGCCCACGCGCGCGCGCATGCCGCGCCCGGGCAGCGCCCGCGCGTCCTGGCCTTCGGGCACGGCCAGATGGTTGAAACGCGCCACGTCGAGCACCGCGCGCGCCAGCGGATGGCTGCTGGCCTGCTGCAGCGCGGCCGCCAGCGTCGTCACGCGGCGCGGATCGTGGGCGTCCACGGCGGCCAGCGTGGGCCGGCCTTCGGTCAGCGTGCCGGTCTTGTCGAACACGACCACGTCGACGGCATGCGCGGTCTCGAGCGCCTCGGCGTCCTTGATCAGGATGCCGTGGCGCGCGGCGGCGCCGGTGCCGACCATGATCGCGGCCGGCGTCGCCAGGCCGAGCGCGCACGGGCAGGCGATCACCTGCAGCGCCACGGCGTTGAGCAAGGCTCCTTTCCAGTCGCCGGTGGCCAGGCCCCAGGCCAGCAGCGTGACCAGGGACAGCGCCAGCACGGCCGGCACGAACACCGCGCTGACGCGGTCGACCAGACGCTGGATCGGCGCCTTGGCCGCCTGCGCGTCCTCGACCATGCGGATGATCCGCGCCAGCATGGTGGCGGCGCCGACCGCGGTCGCCTCGACCAGCAACAGGCCTTCGCCGTTGACCGCGCCGCCGCTGAGCGGGTCACCGGCCTGGCGCGCGACCGGCAGGCTCTCGCCGGTCAGCATCGACTCGTCGACGTGGCTGCGGCCTTCGAGCACGCGGCCGTCGAGCGGCACGCGCTCGCCCGGGCGCACCACCATCAGGTCGCCGACGCGCAGCAGGCCGAGCGCCACTTCCTGGTCGCGCCCATCGACCCGCACCAGCGCCGTGGCCGGGCGCAGCGCTTCGAGCGCACGGATCGCATGCAGGGTCTGGCGCTTGGCGCGCCCTTCCAGCCATTTGCCGAGCAGGACCAGGGTGATGACCAGCGCCGACGATTCGAAATACAGATGCGCCTCCCCCGCCGCCAGCTGCCAGCACGACAGCGCGTACGCGGCCGAGGTGCCCAGCGCCACCAGCAGGTCCATGTTGCCGCTGCCCGCGCGCAGCGCCTTCCAGCCGGCGCGGTAGAAGCGCGCGCCCAGCCAGAATTGCACCGGGGTGGCCAGCAGCAGCTGCAGCCAGCCCGGCAGCATCGCGCGCAGCCCGAAGGCGGCGGCCAGCATCGGCGCCAGCAGCGGCAGCGACAGCAGCGCCGCCGCGGACACCGGCCACCAGCTCGGCAATCCCTTCGCCTCGGCCGCGGCCGGGGGTTCGATCGACGGGTCGGACGCCGGCGCGCGCAGGCGCGCCGCGTAGCCGGCGCGGCCGATCGCCGCCAGCACGCTCTCGGGCGCAACGGCGGCGCCGGCGACGCTGGCGCGCTCGGTCGCCAGGTTGACCGTGGCGTTTTCCACGCCGGGCACGCTGTTGAGGGCTTTTTCGACGCGCGCCACGCAGGACGCGCAAGTCATGCCTTCGATGTCGAATTCCATCCAGATTCTCCTGTCTACCTTGACAGGATAATCCTTCCCACGATGGTAAGGTCAAGCGCTTTTCGCGTCCGCCGCCGAGGCTGGCGGCGGCAGCGGCGCCAGCGGGGCCAGCGGGGCCAGCGGCCGGATCTCGTAGCGCATGTCGGCGCGGTCGCCCGGCGCGGGCACGCTCGCCAGCACGCTGTCGATGCCCAGGCGGCGCCCGCCCCTGGCCGCGGCGTCGAACTGCAGCGGGCGCACGGCGTCGCGCCGCAGCACCAGCACGATCTCGTAGGACAGGGCCGGCGCCGCGAACAGGGCGAGCAGCGTGCGCAAGGCGCGCGCGCAGGCGCCGCCGGGCAGGAAACGCTCGAACTGGCGCCGGTCGAGTGGACCGATGCGCACACGTACGCGCAGGTCGGGCCGCCAGCTGCGCGCGCCCAGCAGGGCCGACTGGCCGAGCAGGCCCGACGCGCGATCGACGCCGCCAGCACGGCCGAGCCGGGTCTGCTCGGCCGCGCCCAGGGCGTCCCAGTGCCCGACCGCCTCCAGCACCGCCACCCCGACCCCGAAGTGATCGGCCAGCACCCGCCCCAGCACGGCCGCCGAGGCCGGGCGCTGGCGCAGCACGCCGGCATAGCGCGCCAGCGCTTCGGGTGGGACCCCGGCGTCATAGGCGGCCGCGCCGGCGTCGGCACGCGGCAAGGCGGCCAAGGCCAGCAGCAGCGGCAGGTAGGCGTCGTGGGCGCCTTCGATCGCATGCTCGACGCGGTACTTGCGCCAGGCGCCATAGAACAACGCCAGCATGCGCGTCGAAAACATGTCCAGGAAAGCGCGCGGCGCCCCTGCCAGCCCGGTGTCGGCCTGGTGCGCCTGCCAGGCCTGGATCCGCTCGGTGTAGTGGCTCGGAAGCGCGCCGTGCGCACCCAGCAGACTCATGAAGCCAGGCGTCAGATGGAACTGCGGCAGCGTGCCGGCGTAGCGCGGCAGCGCCGTCAGCGCCTCGACCTGGCTGGCCGGAAAAGCCAGCGACAGGCTGTTCGGAAAGCGCAGGTGGCGCTCGAGCGCCTGGCCCGGAGCGACGCCCTGCTCCTCCAGCCACAGCAGCAGCAGGCGCACCGCCTGGAAGAACTCGAAGCGCTGCGGCTCGGCCAGCAGGCGCGCGATCGGCGCGGCGGCGGCCATCAACGGCTCGCGCGCGGCGCGCAGGCGAGCAGCACCTGGCCGGTCTGGCGCGACACGACCTGCAGCTGGGTGAAACAGTTGAGCTGCCCGCCCAGCGCGAAATAACGGTCCAGCACCTGGGCGAACACGGTCAGACCGCTGCCGGCGAAGGCGTCCTCGTCGACCGTCAGGCGGATGCCGATGCCGGGCATCAGCGTCGCCACCGGCGCGGTCTTGAGCCAGGTGCGCACCGCGCCGTGCTCGAGCCCGACGATGCCGCCGATCTGGCGCTGCGCCACCGGCGAGCGCGCCAGGTCGTACAGCGACAGCATTTTCTGGAAGTCGGCCAGTCCCGCCATCGTCAAGGCCGAGTGGTTCAGCGCCAGGTGCGCGATCAGGCGCCAATGGGTGCCGCGCGCGCCGTCGAAGCGGCGCGTCGGCGTGGGTTTGCGCAGCATGCGGATCGGCGCGCTGCCGGCCAGCTCGTCGGCGCGCAGGTCGCCTTGCGCCCTGCCGTAGGGCAGCCGGGTCGGCAAGTCGCGGTTGGTGCAGGTCAACTCGGTCGACAGCGTGGCGCCGGCGGCGTCGGTGGTGCGGAAGTCGGCGTCGAGCAGCGCGATGCGCATCTCGTGGCCCGGGCTGAGCGCGGCGGTGGCGTGGTCGCGGCGCGTGATCCAGTAGTGGCGCGCCGCGGGGGCGCTGTCCTGCGCGCCGGCGGCGGCGTGCGCCTCGGCGGCGGCGTACAGCGGCGTGAACGGGGTCACGCCGCGCGCGCCCTCGCGCACCAGGCGCACCGCGTCGACGCTGTGGATTTCGTAGGCGCCGGCGTGCGCGCTGTCGGCCAGCAGCGGGTAGTCGGCGCTCGTGTGACTCAGCTGCAGCGGCGCGCCGGCTTTCGGGAACAGGTTGATCACCGGCGTGCAGCCGGGCAGCAGGCTGCCCGCGTCCAGGCCGCGCAGCAGGTGCGCGGCGTCGCTGTCCGGATCGACCCCGGCCAGGGCCAGGTGCAGCGTGAAGCGCGAGCAGCGCGGCGGCAGCAGCGCGCGCAGCTCGGCGCAATCGAGGTCGATGAAATTGAACTTCTCGGGATAGCAGAAATATTCGGTCAGCAGGCGCAGCGCCGGGTGCGAGCGCGCCGGGAACGGGATCATCGCATCGGCTTCCGCAAAGCCGCCGATGCGCAGCGGCGCGTGGCGCAGCGGCAGCCAGGCGGCATCATCCCCTACCTGCAGCCAGGCCCCCGCGCCGCGCAGGAACAGGCTGTCGATCAAGGCTGCGCGCAGCGACGCTTCGCCGTCGGCGAACAGGCGCAGCACGGTCGGCAGCGCCTCGCGCAGGTCGGCCCGGCCGCCCGGGCTATCGATGGTGATCGCGATGCCGGCCGTGACGCCGCGCCCCGGACGCCGCCCGTGCTGGTGGATGGCGCCGAGCGCGAGCACCGGCGCGAACGCTACCCCGGCCACGCGCAGCGGCGCCAGCAGCACGTCGTACACGGTGCGGAACTGGCACAGCGCGTCACCGCCGGCGCCGCTCCTGAGCATTGTCCCGCGCGGCAGCGTCGAGGTGATCTCCGGCACCTCGCCCGGGGTGCGATAGCCGACCTGCACGATGCTGTGCGAAGGCAGCGGGCGCAGGTAGTGCGGGTACAGGCTTTCCAGTAGCGATTCGGTGAACTTGGGGTAGTCGTCGTCGAGGCGCTTCTTAATGCGCGCGCTCATCAGGGCGACCGACTGGATCAGGCGCGCGACGCCGGGGTCGTCGTAGCTTTCGCCGGCCAGGTGCAGCTCGCCGGCCGGCTTGGGATACCGGGCCCGGAATTCCCTTGCGAACTGCCCGAACAGCCCCAGCTCTTCTTCGTAATAGCGCAACAGCTCGTCCATGCGGCCTCCGGTGCTTGCCTGGGATCAAACCTATGCTCCCATTCCGGACCCGCACGCATCTTGCGCATGGTCAACTCATCCGGGCCGACCCTCAGTGCGCCAGGGTGCGCAGGTCGGCCACCACCTCGTCGCCGAAACCGGCGCCGAGCAGGTGGTCGACCAGCTGCTCGGCGCATTGGTCGGGGTCGATCAGGGCGCCGCTTTCCTTCAGCTCGACGAAGCGCTGGCGCAGCGGGAAGTTGGTTTCCGGGGTGGCGCGGATCTCGGCCTGCATGCCGGTGTCGATCACGCCCGGCGCCAGGCTGCAGATGCGCACCCCGCGCGCGTCGGCGCCGCTGTCGAGCGCCACCGCGCGCGCATGCTGGTCGAGCGCCGCCTTGGTCGCGCAATACACGCTCCAGCCGGGATAGGCGTTGCGCCCGGCCCCGCTGGAGATGTGCAGGATGCGCAGGTGGGCGCCACGCGAGGCGCGCACCACGGCCGCCGACAGCGCCAGCGGCGCCGCCACGTTGAGCGCCACCGCGCGCATCACTGCCAGCGGATCCTGCTCGTCGAGCGGGCCGACCGGGCTGACCATGCCGGCGTTATTGAGCAGCAGGACCGCGCCGCTGCCGTCGATGTAGTCGGCCAGCGCGCCGCCGCCCATCCAGTCGGCCAGCGCGGCGCCGTCGGCCAAGTCCAGTTCGACTTCCCCGAACAGCTCCGGATAGGCGGCCGCCAGCGCGGGCGCGCGCGTGCGCGCGAGGCCGAGCACCGGCACGCCGCGCGCCAGCAGGTTGTTCGCCAGTGCGGCGCCAAGGCCCTTGGTATGGCCGGTCACAATCGCTTTCATCGTCATCTCCGTTCGATACTGCGCATGGTAATCCATCCGCACGCGTCCTGACCCGCTTTTCGATTCCAAGCTCGTGCTACAGATCGGTGGACCGTGGCACAATGTGGCAGGCAGAACGATCGGATTTAACGAACGCACCATGCAGATTCCAGACATCCCCATCGACGAAGCGCGCCGCCTGGCCGCGCTGCACGCCACCCAACTGCTCGGCAGCCCGCCGGAAGACGCTTTCGACCGCATCACGCGCATGGCCGCGCGCCTGCTGCACGTGCCGATCGCGCTGGTGTCGCTGGTCGACCAGGACGTCCAGTGGTTCAAGTCGCGCTGCGGCCTGGACGCCACCGAGACCGCGCGCGACATCTCGTTTTGCGGCCACGCGATCCTCGACCACGTGCCGCTGGTGGTGCCGGACGCCCAGCTCGATGCGCGCTTTGCCGACAATCCGCTGGTTACCGGTCCGACCCAGGTGCGTTTCTACGCCGGCGTGCCGCTGTACTCGATCGAGCACCAGCCGATCGGCACCCTGTGCGTGCTCGACCACGTGCCGCGCTACTTGAGCGAGGAGGAGCTGGACATGCTGCGCGACCTGGCGCGCATGCTCGAGGGGCTGATCCACCACCGCCAGCTGGCCAGCGCGGCCCAGTCGCTGCGCGCGCAGGTGCACGCCGGTGCCGCCGACCCGGCCCTGCTGGAGGCCGCCGGCCGGGTCGAGTTCCTGCTCAACCACGACGCGCTGACCGGCCTGGCCAACCGCCAGGCGCTGGCGCGCGCGATCGAACAAAACCTGGCGGCCTGGCGCGCACAAGGCACGCAGGCGCTGGTCGCGGCCCTCAACCTGGACAAGTTCAAGCGCGTCAACGAGCAGCTCGGCCACCATGCCGGCGACAACGCCCTGGTCGCGATCACGCACAGCCTGCAGGGCCTGCTGGGTCCGGGCGACCTGCTGGCGCGCGCCGGCAACGACGAATTCGTGCTGCTGCTGCCCGGCCTGGGTGACGACAGCGCCGCGCGCGACCGCCTGCGCCAGCTGCTGCAGGCGGTGCAGCGCGAGCTGCCGGCCCCGGGCGGCGCGCTGCCGCTCAGCTTGCCCCTGACCTGCAGTATCGGCTACGCCATCTTCCCCGAGGACGGCGCCGACGGCGACGCGCTGCTCAACAGCGCCGACATGGCGAGCCGGCGCGCCAAGGAATTCGGCGGCGGCCAGATCCAGCGCTTTTCCGAGGCATTGCGCCGGGCCGCCGAGCGCAAGCTGGCGCTCGAATCGCAGCTGCGCCATGCGATCGGCAACGGCGAGCTGTACCTGCAGTACCAGCCCAAGATCGAACTCAAGACCGGCACCGTGGCCGGCCTGGAAGTGCTGGTGCGCTGGCGCCATCCCGAACACGGCCTGGTCTCGCCCGAGGAGTTCATCCCGGTGGCCGAAGAGTCGGGGCAGATCGTGGCGATCGGCGAATGGGTGCTGCGCAGCGCCAGCGTGCAGGCACGGCGCTGGATCGAACAGGGCATGCCGCGGGTGCCGGTCGCGGTCAACCTGTCGGCGCGCCAGTTCCTGCACACCGACATCGTCGCCACCGTCGAGGGGGTGATGCGCGAGACGCAGCTGCCGCCCGGCCTGCTCGAACTCGAACTGACCGAAAGCATGTCGATCGACGACCCGGCCAGAAGCGCCGCGCTGCTCGGGCGCCTGCGCGCGCTCGGGGTGACGCTGAGCATCGACGACTTCGGCACCGGCTACTCGAGCCTGAGCTACCTGAAGCGCCTGCCGGTGCACAAGCTCAAGATCGACATCTCGTTCGTGCAGGACATCTGCCAGAGCAGCGAATCGCTGGCGATGGTGAATGCGATCATCGCGATGGCGCACAGCCTGCGCCTGGGCGTGATCGCCGAAGGGGTCGAGCACCGCGAGCAGATGGAGTCGCTGCGCGCCTCGGGCTGCGACCAGATCCAGGGTTTCTACTTCAGCCGCCCGCTCGACGCCGAGGCTTGCGCCGCCTACGTCCGGCGCCATGGCGGGCCCGCGCCTGGCCTTGCACACGATTAGCGCCCCACCATTGTGCAATTCTGTACAAAACGATAAAATTGAAACGATGCGTTGCCTAAAACCCGCGCGCATCGTTCACTTTTTATTGCATCCAATACCAAGCATGCGTTATTCGAGCAACCACAAAGCCGAGACCCGCCAGCGCATCATCGACGAAGCGTCGCGGCGCCTGCGCAGCGACGGCATCGACGGCACCGGGCTGGTGCCCCTGATGAAAGCGCTCGGCCTGACCCACGGCGGCTTCTATGCCCATTTCGAGTCGAAGGACGCGCTGGTCCAGGCCGCGCTGGAATTCGCCGCCGGCCAGTCGCTGGACAAATGGCAGGGCCCGGATGCGCCCGCCGACGTCGCCATCCTGATCGACCGTTACCTGTCCCCCCGCCACCGCGACAATCCGGGCGACGGCTGTCCGCTGCCGACCCTGAGCGCCGAACTCGGCATACGCGGCCGCCCCAGCCCGACCTCCGACATGCTGGTCGAGCAGATGAGCGCGCGCCTGGCCGAGGTCGAGGTGCGCGCCGCGCCGGCGGACCAGGGCCTGGTGGCGCTGGCGATGCTGGTCGGCGCCCTCACGCTGGCGCGCGCGGTGGCCGACGGCGACACCTCGCAGCACATCCTGGACGCGGCGCGCGCCGCCCTGCACCCGCCGCCGCTGGACTGTCCACTGGCCAAGGCTGGCGCGGCAGGCAATCCAGCGCCGGCCGTGCCAGCGACGCAGGAAGAAACTCAGGGATAACGCACGGGCCGGCCCGGCAGGTCGGGCAGCGGAATGAACTCGGTCTCGCCGGGTACGTCGTCGAAGCGGCGCGCGCGCCAGTCTTCCTTGGCCTGCTCGATCCGGTCTTCGGAACTCGAGACGAAGTTCCAGGTCAGGTAGCGCGGACCGTCCATCGGCTCGCCGCCGAGCAGCATCACGCGCGCGCCCTTGCCCGCATTGGTCCCGCCCGCGGCGCTGGCCGTGAAACGCGCGCCGGGCTTGAACACGACCAGCTGGCCGGCCTCGAACACGCCGTCGCGGCCGAGGTCGAGCGCGCCCTCGACCACATACGCGGCCTGTTCGGGATACTCGGCCGGCAAGGTCAGGCGCGCGCCCGGCTGCAGCACCAGGTCGACGTAGAACATCGGCGACTCGACCGCCACCGGCGCGCGCTTGCCGAAGTATTCGCCGGCGATGACGCGCGCGGTCACGCCCTCGCCTTCCAGTTCGGGCAGCGCATCGGCGCCGAAGTGGGCGAAGGCGGGATCCTTTTCTTCCTTCGCTTTGGGCAGCGCGACCCAGCACTGCAGGCCGGACAGGACCGAGCCGGCGGCGCGTTCGTGCGCGCCGGTGCGCTCGGAGTGGACGATGCCGCGCCCCGCCGTCATCCAGTTGACTTCACCCGGCTTGATGTCCTGCACGGTGCCGAGGCTGTCTCGGTGCGAGATCTCGCCCGACAGCAGGTAGGTCACGGTCGACAGGCCGATGTGCGGATGCGGGCGCACGTCGATGCCGCGCCCCGGCTGGAACAGGTGCGGCCCCATCTGGTCGAGGAAGACGAAGGGACCGACCATGCGCCGGTCCTTGTGCGGCAAGGCGCGCCGCACGTTGAAGCCGTCGCCCAGGTCGTGGGTGCGCGGCACCACGATGGCCTCGATGCCGGGGTCGAAATCGTCGTTATTCAGTTCGGTGCTCATGTCAGATGGTCTCCGTGGTGATGTCGATCTTGCCGGACAGGGTCTTGTGGACCGGGCAGTGGTTGGCGACGTCGGTCAGGCGCGCTTTTTGCGCCTCGTCGAGGGCGCCGACGTATTCGAGGCTGCGGTGCAGCGCGTAGGCCTGGCCTTGATGGCCGTGGCGGATGCCGACTTTGACCTCGTCCAGCGGCCAGCCCTTGCGGCGCGCGTACAGGTTGACGGTCAGCGTGGTGCAGGCCGCCAGCGCCGCGGCCAGGAGGTCGTGCGGCTCGGGGCCGCTGTCTTCGCCGCCGGATGCCGGCGCCAGGTCGGTCAGCAGGCGGTGCCTGCCGATCTCGATCACCTGCTGCAGCGGGCCTTGGCCGCGGTGCGTGGTCACTTGCATGTCGGTCCCCTTGTCTCTCCAGTGCGATGGAAAGGATTATGGACGCCGCCGCGCCGAAAGGAAAACGAGTTATTTCCCTTGCAATCATCGATTTTTTCGAAGCTGGGGAATGACGTCGGCGCCCAGCTCTTCCAGCTGCCCGGCGACCGGGCGCGCGCCCTGCAGGTTGAGCAGCATGTGCGCCACGCCCAGCGCGGCCATGCGCTCGAAATAGCCGAGCAAGGCGCGGCTGCCGGCGCGCAGGCCGAGTTCGAGCGGCTCGGCCGGCGCGTCCGCGTCGTCCAGCAATTCCAGCTGCAGCGACTGCACGAAGGGTTTGCGCGCCCCGCCCGCGCGCTCGGTCAGCGCGCGCCGCCACAGCGCGATGCGGCCCTGCTGGCGCGCCTCCTCGCGGTGGTAGGTCGCCCAGGCGTCGGCGTTGGCGGCAATCCATTGCAGCGACTGGCGCGCGCTGCCCACGGCCATCATCGGAATGCGCCGCGCCGGCGGGGGGTGCGGGAGAAAGCCGCCGGTGGCGTCCAGCAGCATGGCGCGGGCGGCCGGATCGTCGCCCACCTCATCTGCGGGCGCCAGCGCGGCGCGCAGCAGCCCCCAGCGTTCGCGGAACAGGATCTCGGGCGCGGCCACGGCGCCGAACGCGGTCAGCTCCTCGGGCCGGTCGCCGGAACCGAGGCCGAGGATCAGGCGCCCGCCGCTGAGCCGGTCGAGCGACCAGGCCGCCTTGGCCACGTGCAGCGGGTGGCGCAGCGGCAGCACTGCCGCCGCCGTGCCGATCGCCACGCCGGGCGCGGCGGCCGCCAGCGCCGCCAGCCAGATGAAGGGATCGTCCAGCACCGCCGCCTCGCGCGTGCTGCCCTGCGGGACGACCAAAGGGACGTCGCGCGCGCGCGCGCGGCGTCATCAGCCCGAGCGTGAGGTGGCCGGCGCCGAGCACGCGGGTCCAGGCGCGGTTGAAGCCGTGGCCGGGCGCGGCGGCGTCGAAGGTGTCGTTCAGCATGTGCGCTCTCTCATGCGCCAAGCTTACCGCCTGGCGAACTTTCGTGCCGAAAAGGCGCGCCTGCTGCCGCACGGCGCCCTCGCCGAGGTGATCAACGCCGGCATCCTGGTCTTCATGCAGGGGTGAAGACGGGTGAGAAAGCCGGGCTTTTTTGGTAGCATGCCGGAATGCTCAGAATCAGCCTCGATGCCCTCCTCACCGTCGACACCATCGCCCGCCGCGGCAGCTTCTCGGCTGCGGCCAAGGAACTGTTCCGGGTGCCCTCGACGATCTCGTACACCGTCGCCAAGCTCGAGGAAGACCTCGGCGTGCAGATCTTCGAGCGCTTCGGCCCGCGCGTGGTGCTCACCGCCGCCGGCGAGGAGCTGCTGCGCGAAGGCCGCTACCTGCTCAAGGCCGCCGGCGACCTGGAAAGCCGGGTACGCCGGGTCGCTTCCGGCTGGGAGACCGAATTCACGCTCGGGATGGATTCGGCCCTGGCCCCGCTCGGCCTGCAGGACGACATCCGCGCCTTTTACGAAGCGGCCGACCAGACCCGCCTGCGCATCGTCAAGGAAGCCCTGTCGGGCGCCTGGGAAAGCCTGCTCGACCGGCGCGTCGACCTGCTGGTCGGCGCCGCCGGCGAAGGCCCGTCCGGCGGCGGCTACACGGCCGAGCCGATCGGCACGCTGCGCTTCGTGTTCGCGGTCGCGCCCACGCATCCGCTGGCCGCCATCGGGCGCCGCCTGGACAAGGCCGACCTGGCCGAACACCGCGCGGTGTCGGTGGCCGATTCGGTGCGCCTGCTACAGGCGCGCACGGTGGGCCTGCTGTTCGGCCAGGACACCTTGAGCGTGCCCGACATGCAGACCAAGTACGACTTCCAGCTGGCCGGCCTGGGCTTCGGCTTCCTGCCCGAACCCTGGGCGCGCCCGGACATCGATCGCGGCCGCCTGGTCGAAAAGGAAGTCGAGGAGCCCAAGCCGGACGAAACCCTGTACATGGCCTGGCGCAGCGGCGAGGAAGGCCAGGCGCTGCGCTGGTGGCGCGAGCGCCTGCGCGCCTGCCCGCCGGTGGAGCGCATGCTGGCGCTCAAGGGCAGGTTGAACCACCCCTGAAGAGCAACTAGGCGCGGCGCGCGCGCGCGCGCTCGAGGATACCGCCCAGCTCTTCCAGGCCGGCCGGCTTGGTCAGGTGGGCGTCGAAGCCGGCGTCGTCGGAACGGCTGCGGTCCAGTTCACCGCCCCAGCCGGTCAAGGCCACCAGCAGCGTGCCGGCCATCTCCGGCAAGGAGCGGATCTGCTTGGCCACCTCGTAGCCGTTCAGGCCGGGCATGCCGATGTCGACGATGGCCAGGTCCGGCTTGTCGGCGACGATCTTGCGTACCGCGCTCAGGCCGTCGTGCACGGCTTCGGCCCGGTGCCCGATCGCTTCCAGCACGCTGCCGAGCATGAACGCGGCGTCGACGTTGTCGTCGGCCACGACGATGCGCAGGCCGGCGTCGGCGCCGGCCGCGGCGGCGCCGTCCCGGCGCGGGGCCGGCAGCGCCGCCACGGCGTCCTGCGGCAGCGGCAGCGTGAGCGTGAAGGTGCTGCCCTGGCCGGGTCCTCCGCTCTCGACGCCGATCGTCCCGCCGTGCATCTCGACCAGGCTGCGCACCAGCGACAGGCCGATCCCCAGTCCGCCCTGGGCGCGGCCCATGTTGCGCGAGACCTGGCTGAACATGTCGAACACGTGGCGCCGTTCCTCGGCCGCGATGCCCAGGCCGGTGTCGCTGATGGCCACCAGCGCCGCGCCGTCCTCCTGGCGCAGCGCCACGCGGATGCGGCCGCCACCGGGCGTGTACTTGACCGCGTTGGTCAGCAGGTTGCCCAGGATCTGGGCCAGGCGCGTGGCGTCGGCGTCCACCGCCAGCGCTTGCGCCGGCAGCTCGACGGCCAGCACGTGGCCGGCCGCCTGGACCGCCGGGGTGGCCGCTTCGACCGCGTTCCTGATCGCCTCGCGCAAGTCGATGCGCTCTTTTTTCAACTCGATCTTGCCGCTGTTGATGCGCGAGACATCCATCAGGTCGTCGATCAGGTGCACCATCTGCTTGAGCTGGCGGTCCATCATGTCCAGCACCCGCTCGTTGCCCTGGCCGGCCGGCGCCGCCTGGCCGTTGCGGCCCGCCATGCGCAACAGGTCCAGTCCGGTGCGCATCGGCGCCAGGGGATTGCGCAGCTCGTGCGCCAGCGTGGCCAGGAACTCGGTCTTGCGGCGGTTGGTCTCGGACAGGTCGGCGGCCAGCTGGCGCAGGCTTTCCTCGGCGCGCTTCTTGGCGGTGACGTCGGTGAACAGGATCGCCAGGCGGCGCTCGTGCGGCTCGCCCATCGGCGTGGCGTACACGTCCCACCAGTAGCCCATCGCCGCCGAATGCTCGGTGAAGCGGGCCGGCTCGCGCTGCAGGGCCACGCGGCCGTACAGCTCGATCCAGCGCGATTCGATGTCCGGCACCATTTCGCGGATGGTCTTGCCGGCGGCATTGACCAGCCCCGACTGATCCTCCAGCGCGCGGTTGACTTCCTCGAAACGGTAGTCCACCGGCTTGCCGTCATCGTCGACCAGCACCTGCACGATCGCGAACGCCTCGTCCATCGAGGCGATCAGGGTGCGGTAGCGCTCCTCGGCGACGCGCAGCGCGTCCTGGGCCTGGCGCTGGCTGGTGACGTCGAGCAGGACGCCGGCCATGAACTCGGGCCGCCCGCGCGCATCCAGCTCGAGCCGGCCGCGTACGCTGACCCAGCGCCAGCTGCCGTCCTGCTGGCGGATCCGGTAGCTGGCGCGGTACGGCGCGCCGGTGTCGATCGCGCGCTGGATCTCTTGCGAGACATGGTCGACGTCGTCCGGATGGATCGGGTCGAAATAGGTGGCCAGCGGCGCGCCGTCCATCATCGAATCCTCGACGCCGAACAGCTTGGTCAGGTTGGCGTCGCCGATGATGCGGTCGTGCTGGATGTCCCAGACCCAGGTCGCGACCTCGCCCGCGCTCAGGGTCGCCGTCAGGCGCCGGCGCGCCTCTTCCAGCGTTTTCTCCATCTGCTTGCGCTCGGTGATGTCGGCCGCGGTGCCGATGATGACACCCGATTGCGTCGCCCCGGTGACGCCGGTGAGTTCGATCCAGCGGATCTCGTCCACCCCGCTGGCGCGGATGCGGCAGACCACGTGGAAGCGCTGGCCGTCTTCGATGCTGGCGCGCAGCGCCGCGCGGAAGGCCTCGACATCGTCCGGGTCCAGGCGCTCGGCCACGAACTGTGCGCCGTTCTCGATCGCGCTACCGGGCGGCAGGCCGAAGATACGGTACATCTGCTCGTTTTCCCAGGTGCCGCTGTCGTGCTCGACGTTCCAGGTCCAGATGCCCAGGCGCGCCGCCTCGGCCGCCACGCGCAACTGCTCCTCGGCCTTGCGCACGCGCGCCTGCGCGGCTTCGGCGACGCGGCGCCGGCCCTGTTCGGATGCGACTTCGCGCAGCGCATCCTGGGCATCGTGCAGCGCCGTGACGTCGTTCATCGAGATGACGGCGCCCAGGATGTCGCCGGCGGCGTCGCGCAGCGGCCGCCCCGAGACTTCCACCTGGCGGCTGCTGCCGTCCGCGCCCTGCACCAGGATCGGGGTGGCCTGGACCCGCTCGCCCTGCAGCGCGCGGTACAAGGGCAGCTCCGCCACGCTCAGCAGGGCCGAACCGTCGGCGCGGAACAGCTGATAGCGGCCGGCCCATTGATCGGGCGGCAAGTCGGTCTCCTCGACTCCGTGGATCGCGCGCGCGGCCTCGTTGAAGAAGGTCAGGCGGCCCTGGTTGTCGCAGGCGACGATGCCGTTTTCCACGCTTTCCAGCACCGCGCCCAGGAACGAGCGCTGCTCGGAATCGGCGCTGCTGGCCTTGCCGCTGCGGTTGCGCTGCTCCGAGTAGGCTTCGCGCATGATCTTGCCGAAGCCGAGCAGCGTGCGGCCATCCTCGGCCAGGATCTTGCTGACCACGCCATCGCAGAACACCACGCTGCCATCCTTGCGCTGGTGCCAGCGCACGTCCGACGAGCGGCCCAGCGTGACGGCGGTATTCAGTTCGTTGCGGTGGGCGTCGGTCTGCACGTCTTCCGGCGTATAGATCAGCGTGGCCGGCTGTCCCACCGCTTCTTCGGCGGACCAGCCGAGCAGGCGCGCGGCGCCGGTAGACCAGTCGACGATGATCCCGTCGGCATCCATGACGATCATCGCGTGTTCGATCGCATTGTTGGCGAGGAGCTGGAAGCGTTTTTCGGGAGCGATGCCGTGCATGAATGTGCGTGCGAATGAGGATGAATGCGCCGGATCGATGCCGCCTCGGCGAATCCGATATGATATAACGTCCAGGCAATCCTGGCATTACGATTGCAATCACAAACCGCCGCGCGCGCTTGCCTTGCGCCGTCGGGACAGCAGGATGTGTATTATTTGTCTACAAGCCGGACCGAGCAGGCCGGCGCAGGGGCGCGCACAGGCCCGTGTCATGCGGATCCGCGCGCGAACATCGGCCTTCATTCGCCTGCTGCCGCAGCCGGGCGCCATTTGTCACCGAGCGGTCACATTCGGCCTCTACACTCGCTTGTCGCGAATGAAATATTGTCAAGCATGGAAATGAAGTTGAAACCGGATGAAGCGGGTACCATCGTGCCGATGGAAAGCCCGGCCCAGTTCCTGAACCGGGAGCTGTCCCTCCTCGAATTCAACCGCCGCGTGCTCGAGCAGGCCGAGGACCCGTCGGTGCCGCTGCTCGAGCGCCTGCGCTACCTGTGCATCGTCAGCAGCAACCTGGACGAATTCTTCGAGGTGCGCGTGGCCAGCATCCTGGCCACCCACGAGCACCAGGCCGGCGTCGACCCGGGCCGGGTCAACCTCGACGGCGTCAGCGAGGAATCGCGCCAGATCATCGCGCGCCAGTACGCGCTGCTGAACAACCAGATCCTGCCGCAGCTGTCCGAGAACGGCATCCACCTGCTGCGCCGCGCCGACCGCAACCCGGCCCAGAAAGCCTGGGTCAAGCAGTACTTCGACAAGGAAGTGCGTCCGCTGCTGACCCCGGTCGGGCTGGACCCGGCGCACCCGTTCCCGCGCGTGATCAACAAGAGCCTGAACTTCATCGTCGAACTGGCCGGCAAGGACGCCTTCGGGCGCGGCACGGCGATCGCGATCATGAAGGCGCCGCGCGTGCTGCCGCGCGTGATCCGCCTGCCGGACGAGCTGTCCGACAAGCCCGGCGCGTCCTACTGCCTGCTGTCCTCGGTGATCCAGGCGCACATGTCGGACCTGTTCACCGGGCGCGAAGTGATCGCGTATTCGCAGTTCCGCGTCACCCGCAACAGCGACCTGTGGGTCGACGAGGAAGAGGTCAAGAACCTGCGCCAGGCGCTGCAGAGCGAACTGCACAGCCGCAACTACGGCTTCGCGGTGCGCCTCGAGGTCGGACGCAGCTGCCCGCGCCACCTGGCCGACTTCCTGCTCGACCAGTTCTCGATCGAGCGCTCGCGCCTGTTCGCGGTCGACGGGCCGGTCAACATGGGCCGCCTGCTCGAGATCGCCAACAGCAATGCGCGCGCCGAACTGAAATTCCCGCCCTTCACCCCGGGCTTCCCGGCCAGGCTGCTCAACCCGCACGACATCTTTTCGGTGCTGAGCAAGCAGGACGTGCTGCTGCACCACCCGTTCCAGTCGTTCCAGCCGGTGATCGACTTCGTGCGCTGCGCCGCGGCCGACCCGAACGTGGTGGCGATCAAGCAGACCATCTACCGCGCCGGTTCGAATTCCGAACTGATGGAAGCGCTGATCGGTGCCGCCCAGCGCGGCAAGGAAGTCACCGTCATCGTCGAGCTGATGGCGCGCTTCGACGAGGAAGCCAACATCAACTGGGCCGAGCGCCTGGAGGAAGCCGGCGCCCAGGTCGTGTACGGCGTGGTCGGGCTGAAAACCCACGCGAAGATGGCGCTGGTGCTGCGGCGTGAGCCCGGCGGCCTGCGCCGCTACGCCCACCTCGGCACCGGCAACTACAACCCGACCACCGCGCGCTTCTACACCGACTTCGGCTTGCTGACCTCGAGCGAGGCGCTGACCGCCGACGTCAACGAGGTCTTCATCCACCTGACCAGCCTGACGCGCCCGACGCAGCTGGACAGCATCTGGCTGGCGCCGTTCTCGCTGCAGAAGGAAATCGTGCGAGCGATCCGCCAGGAAGCGGCGATCGCCAGGGAAGGCAAGCCGGGCCGCATCATCGCCAAGATGAATTCGCTGACCGATGAATCGGTGATCCGCGCGCTGTACGACGCCTCGCGCGAAGGCGTGCGCATCGACCTGATCGTGCGCGGCGCCTGCGCGCTGCGGCCCGGCGTGCCGGGACTGTCGGAGAACATCCGGGTGCGCTCGATCGTCGGGCGCTTCCTGGAACACAGCCGCATCTTCTACTTCCGCAACAAGCTGAAACACGACGTCTATCTCAGCAGCGCCGACTGGATGAACCGCAACCTGTTCCGGCGCGTCGAAGTCGCCTTCCCGGTGCTGGCGCCGGCGCTGAAGAAACGCGTGATCAAGGAAGGCTTGCAGGTCTACCTGAAGGACAACGTCAATGCCTGGGAGCTCGGCAGCGACGGCCGCTACCGCCGCCGCAAGCCGCGCGGCAGCCAGTCGCCGCACAGCGCCCAGCAAATGCTGATGGACATGCTCGGCACCCAGGCCGACAAGGAAAAAGACAAGGAGATCGCGAATGGAACTGATCCTGTGGCGCCACGCCGAAGCTGAGCCGCACACGCCGGACCAGCTGAGCGACCAGCTGCGCATCCTCACGCCAAAGGGATCGCGCCACGCCTCGCGCGTCGGCGCCTGGCTGGACCGCCAGCTGCCGGCGCAATGCCGCATCCTGTCCAGCCCGGCCACGCGCTGCGTCCAGACCGCCGAGGCGCTGGGGCGCAAGTTCCAGACCGTGGACGCGCTCAACACCGATTCGAGCGCCCAACGCATCCTGCAGGCGGCCGGCTGGCCGGATGCGAAGTCCCCGACCGTGGTGGTCGGGCACAGCCCGCTGCTCGGCCAGGTCGCGGCGCTGATCTTCTCGGGCGCGGCGCACGACTGGAAGATCCGCAAGGGCAGCGTGTTCTGGATCGCCAACAAGGGCGAGGACGATCCGGCGCCGTTCGTGCGGCTGGCGGCGGGGCCGGACATCATCGGCAAGCTGCGCTGACGGCGCCGGGGCGATTGCTGGTACCATGCCGGCGATGCCCGACACCCTCTCCTCTTCTTTCGACGCCATCGTGGCCGGCAGCGGCCCGGGCGGCGCCATGGTCGCGCGCGAGCTCGCGCGCGCGGGGGCACGCGTGCTGCTGCTCGAACGCGGCGGCGACGCCCCCTTGCGCGGCACGCTCGGCCAGATGGCGCAGGTCGCCGCCATGCCCGGGCGCGGCGCCTTCCTGCACCGCGACGCCTCGCTGCTGGTGCGCGCGCTCACCGTCGGCGGCACCTCGACGCTGAACTTCGCCACCGCCGCGCCCCCGCCGGCCGCGCTGTTCGCCGCGCACGGCATCGATCTCGCACCGTTTCTCGCCGCGCTGCGCGCCGAACTGCCGATCGCACCCCTGCCCGACGACCTGGTCGGCCCGCTGGCGCGCCGCATCGCCCTCGGGGCCGAGGCCGCCGGGCTGCCGTGGCGCAAGCTCGACAAGATGATCCGCCCGCAGACCTGCCGCGCCGGCTGCTGGCGCTGCGTCTACGGCTGTCCGTTCGGCGCCAAGTGGAGCGCGCGCGACCTGGTCGACGACGCCGTGCGCCATGGCGCCACCCTGCTCGCGCGCGCGCAGGTCACGCGCGTGCGCGTGGAGGCCGGGCGCGCCGCCGGCGTCGAAGCGCTCGTCGACGGCCGGATGCGCGTGTTCACGGCGCCGCAAGTGGTGCTGGCCGCAGGCGGCATCGGCACCCCGCGCATCCTGCGCGCATCGAACCTGCTGGAGAGCGATCCACCCTTCTTCAGCGACCCGGTGGTGGCGGTGATGGGCAGCGTCGACGACCTGGCACTGCGCGACGGCGAAGCCGGTGGCGCCGAAGTGCCGATGGCGGCCGGCGCCAGCTTCGATGACGAGGGCATCGCGCTGGCCGACCTGACCCTGCCCAAGCCCATGTACCAGGCCTTCGCGGCCCAGGTCGGGCGGCTGGACCGCCTGGGTGCGCACGGGCGCACGCTGGCGATCATGGTCAAGATCCGCGACGAGGTCGGCGGACGCGTCGGCGCGCGCTGGGTCGACAAGACGCTCACGCGGCAAGACCGTGCGCGCTTCGCCCACGGGTCGAAGATGGCGCGAACGATCCTGCGCGAAGCCGGCGCGCGCCGCGTGTTCCAGAGCTGGCACTTCGCCGCCCATCCCGGCGGCGGCGTGCCGATTGGCGCGGCGCTGGACGCCGACCTGGGCACCGCGACGCCGGGCTTGAGCGTGTGCGACGCCTCCGCGATTCCGGGGCCGTGGGGCTTGCCGCCGACGCTGACGCTGCTGTGCCTGGGCATGCGCCTGGGCGCCCGCCTGGCGGTGCGAGGCTGAGCCGGCGCCGGGCTCGCCGTTTCACATCTGGCTTACGCGCCACAAGGGCGTGCGGACCAGCTCCGGCAGATTGGTGATGAGTTTTTTCATCCGGAATTTGCGGTCGTCGGGCAAATCGTCGAGCCGCGACAGCGTACTGGCGGCAACGTCGAAATCGCCATGCGAGAACGCCGCATTGAACAGGTCGATACGGCGCCGCCTGAGGCTCGAGCGCACTTCGTCGCGGTAGCGCTGGGCGGCATCGTGCCGCTGCAAGGCGAATTCGAGGATCTCGATTTCCCCTTTGACCTGTCGCATCGGCGTCGCCGAGATGTTCCCGTCATGTTTTCGTACGCGCGCGAGCGGCCGCGTGCACAGCGCAACCCGGCCTTTATCGATCACGCGCAGCGTGAATTCCAGGTCTTCGCTGCCCACGCCTTTGAAACGGGGATCGTAGCCGCCAATGGCGTCGAAAAACGTTTTACGAAACACGGCGCCGGTCGGAAACAGCGGCTGGTAACGCATCAGCCGGGCGTACAGGTCTTCGATATCGAAACAAAATGCGCCGTCGTAGCGCACGTCCATGAAAAACTCCGGCGGCGCAGTCTTGAATTTGTCCAGCTGGATGCCTTGCTCGTCGAATGTCCGGAAATTGCAGTACAAGGCATCGATATCCGGATGCGTTTCCAGCCATGCCGTCGTGCTTGCGACGAAATCGGCTTCGAGCAGGTCGTCGGAATCGCACAAGGCGATATGGCTGCCCCTGGCGGCGGCGTCACCGGCATTGCGGGCGCGCTGAACGCCGCCGTTTTCCAGGACGATCGATCGGATCCGGTCGCGGTAGCGTGAAAGCACGGCTTGCGTATTGTCGGTCGATCCATCGTCGACCACGATGATTTCATGGAAAGGGATCGTCTGCGCCAGCGCACTTTCGATCGTTTCCGCGATGAGCTCGCCGCGGTTATAGCAAGGAATGACTAGGCTGATGCGAATCGTCGACATGACACTCTCCCACGGTTTGGAAACTGGCGATAGCAGCCAGACATCGTTCCCACGTGTCCGATCTTAAATGAAATGCATCGGCGCCGACCACATCGACAATGTAAATAACCATCAAGAAAATCGATTCGCTCAGCGCGGCGCGTTGGCGCCCGGAATACATGAATGCAACCACTATACACATAAACAATTGCATTTTCGATATTTCCCTGACATGATTAGGCGATTGTCGATGTGGTTCCGTTTCCCGCCCCGATGCAAGACTGATTCATCCCGATTCAAGCCTTAGCGAAAGCCATTCATGACCACTGCCTCCACCTCCGACGCCGCCGCGATCTACGCTACCCTGAGCGAGATCCTGCGCGACACCTTCGACAACGACGACCTGGTCGCCACCCCGACGATGACGGCAGCCCAGGTCGAAGGCTGGGACAGCATGGGCAACGTGCGCCTGTTCCTCTCGATCGAGCAGGAATTCGGCGTGCGCTTCAACGCCAGCGAAATCGGCGGCATCAAGAACGTCGGCGAACTCGTCGCGCTGCTGCAGCAAAAGACCGGCCGCTGAGCCGTTTCCCGGCGCGTTTCGCCTGCGCGACCCGCCAGTACGATCTGCCGACTCATCCGATCGATTTCTCCGCGAGGCTTTGCATGAAGCTGAAGGACCTCCCATGGCTGGCGGCGCCGGCCATTGATTTTCGCGCCCAGGTGCGGGCGCTGCGCCAGCAGGACAGCGTCGACGAAGCCGCGATCCGCCGGCTCGCCACGGGCGCGCTGAGCCTGCCCCAGCTCGAGCTGCTGGCGCGCGTGGTGCCCAAGGCAGCGCTGCCACAAGGCGCGGCGCCGCTCAAGCTGGCGCTGCTGTCGAACGCGACCACCGATCTGCTGTTGCCGGCGATCGCGGCGAGCGCGCCGCGCCACGCGATCTGGATCGATCCGGCCGACGCGCCGTTCGGCGCCTTCGTCAGCGAAGCCTTCGACCCCGGATCAGCCACGCACCGGCGCCGCAACGACGTCGTCGTCCTCGCGCTGGACTACCGGGCCTTTGATTTCGCGCCCTGCACGGGCGACCTCGAGCAGGCCGAAGCGCGCGTCGACGGTGCGCTGCAGACGCTGCGCCAACTGGTGCAGGCATTCCAGGCCGCGAGCGGCGCGATTGTCGTGGCGCAGACGCTGGCGGCGCCGCTGGCCACGCTGTTCGGCAGCCTCGACGGCCAGCTGCCCGGCACGCTGCAATGGATGATCGAACGCTTCAACGCACGCCTGCGCGCCGGCGCGGTGGACGGCGCGACCATGTTCGACGTGGCCCAGCTGGCGGCATCAAGCGGCCTGGACGAATGGCACGACCCGGTCCAGTGGAACATCGGTAAATTCCCGTTCAGCCACGACCTCGTACCGCTGTACGCCGACGCCCTGTGCCGCCTGGTCATGGCGGCCAAGGGCAAGGCCAGGAAGTGCATGGTGCTCGACCTCGACAACACGCTGTGGGGCGGGGTCATCGGCGACGACGGCATGACCGGCATCGTGCTGGCCCAGGGCGATCCGGTCGGCGAAGCCTTTCTTTCGATCCAGCGCACCGCGCTGGCCCTGCGCGAGCGCGGCATCGTCCTGGCGGTGTCGTCCAAGAACGACGAGGCGGTCGCGCGCCAGGTGTTCCGCGAACATCCCGACATGCTGCTGCGCGAAGAGCACATCGCCGTGTTCCAGGCCAACTGGAAGGACAAGGCGAGCAACCTGCGCGCGATCGCGGACACGCTGAACATCGACGTCAGCGCGCTGGTCTTCCTCGACGATAACCCGGCCGAGCGCCAGCAGATCCGCCTCGAGCTGCCGGAAGTGGGCGTGCCCGAGCTGCCGCCCTCGCCCGAGTACTACCCCGCCATGCTGCTCGCGGCCGGCTACTTCGAAGCCGTGCAGTTCACGCCGGAAGACCGCATGCGCGCCGCCCAGTACCAGGACAACGCGGCGCGCAGCGCCGCGCTCGGCGCCGCCTCCGACATGGGCGCCTACCTCGAGTCGCTGGACATGACGGCGCACGTGGCGCGCTTCGACGAAGCCGGACGCGCGCGCATCGCCCAGCTGATCAACAAGACCAACCAGTTCAACCTGACCACGCGCCGCTACGGCGAAGCCGAGGTGGCCGCGTTCGAGCGCGACCCCGACGCCTTCGGCCTGCAGGTGCGTCTGCAGGACCGCTTCGGCGACAACGGCATGGTCAGCGTGGTGCTGTGCAAACGCGAAGGCGAACGCTGGCTGATCGACACCTGGCTGATGAGCTGCCGCGTGCTCAACCGGCGCCTCGAGGAACAGGTGCTCGACGTGCTGGCCGCGTGCGCGCGCGCGCACGGCATCGCCCAACTGGTCGGCCTGTACCGCCCGAGCGCCAAGAACGGCATGGTCAAGGATCACTACCGCAAGCTCGGCTTCACGCCGGCCGGCGAGGGCGACGAAGGCGATACCTGGACGCTGGACGTCGCCGCCTGCGCGCCGCGCGCGCTGCCGATCGCGCTCACGCTGGGCGCCGGCATGGACGCCGCCGACACAGCGGCCGCATCCGCCGCATCAGCCGCATCCGCCGAATCCGTGCTGGGCTGAGCCATGCTGTTCAATTCCTACGCCTTCATCTTCGCTTTCCTGCCGCTGACCGTGCTCGGCTACGCGGCCGTCAACCGGCTCGGCTCGCGCCGCGTCAGCCTGGGTTGGCTGATCCTGTGCTCGATGGTGTTCTACGGGATCTGGAACCCGCTGAACATCGCGCTGATCCTGCCGTCGATCGCGGCCAACTACGCGCTGGCGCTGGCCATCCGCGCCCAGCTCGGCAAAGGCGATGCGGGGCAGCGCGTTGCCGGCGCCCTGGCGACGCTGGGCGTGGTGCTGAACCTGTGCTTCCTCGGCTATTTCAAGTACAAGAACTTCTTCCTCGGGACCGTCAACGACGTCGCCGGCACGCACTTCCTGTTGACCGAGGTGATCCTGCCGCTCGGTATCTCGTTCATCACCTTCCAGAAGATCGCCTTCCTGGTCGACGTGCGCGCCGGTGCGGTGCGCGACTTCGACCTGTTCGACTTCCTGACCTTCGTGTTCTTCTTCCCGCAGCTGATCGCCGGCCCGATCGTGCACTACCGCGAGATGATGCCGCAATTCGCCCGCATCGACAGCCGCCTGCAGGCCGACAACCTGGCGGTCGGCGCGACCCTGTTCGCGCTCGGCCTGTTCAAGAAAGTGGTGCTGGCCGACGGGATCGCGCCGTCGGTGCACGGCGCCTTCGCCGCCGCCGCCCAAGGCGAGACGGTGTCGTTCTTTCCGGCCTGGATGGCGGCGCTGGCGTACACGCTGCAGATCTACTTCGACTTTTCCGGCTACTCCGACATGGCGATCGGCCTGGCGCGCCTGTTCGGCATCAAGCTGCCGGCCAACTTCAATTCGCCGCTGAAGGCCTCGAGCATCATCGAGTTCTGGTCGCGCTGGCACATCACGCTGACGCGCTTTCTGACCGCCTACGTCTACACGCCGATGGTGATGTCGCTCACGCGCAAGCGCATGGCGGCCGGCAAGCCGGTCATCGGCCGCAAGCGCCCGACCCTGGGTGCGTTCGCGGTACTGCTGTGCTGGCCGACCGTGTTCACCATGTTCCTGTCCGGCTTCTGGCACGGCGCCGGCTACACCTATCTGGCGTGGGGCATCCTGCATGGCGTCTACCTGAGCGTCAACCACGGCTGGCGCCAGTGGCGGCCGAAGTGGAACACGCCGGCGCAAAAGGCCGCCTACGAGCGCATCATGAAACCGATCGGCTTCGTCCTCACATTCCTGTGCGTGGTGGTCGCGATGGTGCTGTTCCGCGCGCCCGGCATGACCTCGGCGCTGCACGTTCTGCACGGGATGACCGGCCTGGACGGGGTGACGGTGCCGATGGCGCTGCTCAACCACGGCGGCGCGCCGGCGCGGCTGCTCGGCTGGCTGGGCATCGGCGGCGACGGCAGTTCGGGCGCCGCCTTCGCCAGCGCCTGCCTGTGGATCGCGCCGCTGCTGTTCATCGCGCTCGCGCTCCCCAATTCGCTCGAGCTGCTGGGCCGCTTCGCCCCGGCGCTGTACTTCGAGGCGCCGGCGCCCGCCGCAGTCCCGACATCGAGCGGCCGCTGGCGCCTGGCGCCCGGCGGCATGCGGGTCGCGTGGAACGCGCGCTGGGCCGTGCTCAGCGCCGCCCTGTTCGTGTGCGGCGCGCTCGGCCTGAGCCGGCCGAGCGAATTCCTCTACTGGCAATTCTGACATGAGCCCATCCCGCTACTGCCTGACCCTGGGCGCCGCCGCGCTGGCGATCGCCGCCGCGGTCGCCGCCTTCAATTACACGGTCGACCCCTACCTGATCTTCGACGCCCCGCGCGTGAACGGCTTCAATGCGCTCAAGCCGGCCGCGGCCACGCGCGAGCGCATGATGAAGGCCTACCAGATCGCGCGCCTGGATGCGAACACGATCGTGATCGGCAGCTCGCGCCCGGACATGGGGATCGATCCGGCGTCCGGCGCCTGGCCGGCGGCGGCGCAGCCGGTCTACAACATGGGCCTGGTCGGCGGCGACGTCGCCCAGGGATTGCGCTACCTGCGCCATTACGTCGCCATGCGTCCCGCCCATCCACCCCGCACGATCGTGGTCGGGCTGGACTTCGAGAACGATCTGTACGTGCCGGACGAAGCGCCGTCCAGCCACGCCATGGACGAAACCGAAGCTCGCCTCGCGGTCGACGGCGACGGCCGGCCCAACCCGGCGCGCGCGCCACGCGTGCTCGAGGACCGCGCGCAAGCCCTGCTCTCGCTCGACGCCCTGCTCGACAGTGTCACGACGATCCACGACAACCCGTCCGACGTGATCCTCAGCCTGCAACCCGACGGCCGCCTGACCGACAACGCGATGCGCGACGTGGTGCGCACCGACGGCTACGCGCAGATCTTCGAGCATACCAACCGCGAGACCGTCAAACTGCTGGGCAAGCCGCACCGCGTGCTGTCGGAGTCGCCGTCCGCGCCGATCCGCAGGCTGGCGGCGCTGCGCAGCCTGCTGGCGTTCGCCAGGCAGAACGGCAGCGACGTCGTCCTGATGATCCAGCCGGCGCACGTATCGCGCCTCGAGCTGCTCGAGCGCATGGGCTACTGGGACGATTTCGACCGCTGGAAACGCGCACTGGCCGGGATGACGGCGCAGGCGAACGCCACCCAGCGCGTGGTGCTGTGGGACTTCGCCGGCTACGCGCCCGAGGTGCTCGAGCCGGCGCCGCCCAAGGGCCACGGCAAGATGGACTGGTTCTGGGACCAGCTGCACTACACCCCGGCCCTGGGCGAGCGCATGATCGCGCGCATGCACGAGGGCGCCCCGCCGGATGCGGACCCGGGCCGCTTCGGCGTGCTGCTCACGCCGCAGAACGTCGAGGCGCGCCTGGCCGAGGTGCGGCGCGAGCGCGCGGCCTGGCGCAGCGCCATGCCGCAGGAGAGCGAACGCTACGCGCGCATGGCCTGCGACGCCGGCGCCTGCCCGGGCCATCCGGCCGCGCTGGCATCGGCGCGCTGAGCGCATTCAGCGCACCAAGCGCGCCGGGGCGCGGCGTCGGCGCCGCGCCCCCGGCGCAGCCGCTCAAGGCTTGCGATGGAAGCGCCGCACGCCCACCGGCTTGCCGCCGGCGTAGTCGATGAATTCGATGTGCGCGACGTCGTACGCCAGCGGGTAGCTGATGCGCGCCTGGCCGCCGGCGCCGCCGCAGGGACTGGCGCCGACGTCGAGCAGATAGGTCGGGAAGCTCCCCTTGGCGCCGGCGACGAATTTCCTGCCGCGCCCGTCGGTGTAGACGCTGCCCGGCTGTTCCGGGCGCAGCGTGAACGGCTGGACGCAGTCGGGCGTGGCCTTGTCCGCGCCGCGCCAGCGCAACTGCCCGTCTTCGACCACCAGCACCGGATAGCGCGGCTGCGCGCCCGGCTGCTCGTCGCGCAGCCAGCGGCCGGTGAACGGCAGGCCGTGCGGTGGCGCGAATGCCTGAGCGGATGCATTAGCGGATGCCTGGGCGGACGCCGCTCCATGCGCCGGTGCCTGCGCCACGGCTTGGGCAGATGCGCACGCTGCGCAGCCAAGCGCTGCCACGCAGGCCAGCACCCGCGCGAGCGCGTTCAAGTTCGCGCCGCGCATCAGGCCTGCCCCACCTGGAACGCCACGCCGACCTCGCTCCAGGCCGCGGCCTCCTTCTCGAACCAGGCCGCCACCGTCGGACGCTGGTCCAGCCAGGCGCGCGGCGTCTCGATCTCGATCCGTCCCTTCATGCGCAGTTTCAAGGCCTCGACGTCGGCGTCGACGCGCGCATGCATGAACACCGCCGCCAGGCGCATCGCCAGCACGGCCTTGGCCAGGTCGGGCGCACCGAGCGCCTCGCGCACCTTGCGCAGGTTGCCCTTCTGGCCCAGCACGATAGTGCTCATCAGGCGCTGCTCGCGCGCGGTGAAGCCCGGCAGGTCGGCGTGTTCGACGATGTAGGCGGCGTGCTTGTGGGCGCCGGTGTGCGAAATCGCCTGGCCGACTTCGTGCAGCAGGCAGGCGCGCAGCAGGTGGTGCTTGACCGCTTCGTCCTGCGGCGCCAGCTTGTCGATCAGCCTGCGCGCGATGCTGGCGGTGCGCGCGGCGCGCTGCGCGTCGACGCCGAAGCGGCGCAGGCAATCCTCGATCGCGCCGTCGCGCCGGTCGCGCCGGTTGGCGCGCAATTCCAGGTCCGACAGCACCCCCAGGCGCAGTCCGGCGTTAATCGCGGTCATGGATTTGACTCCCAGTTCCTGCATCACGCCGATCAGGATCGACAGCCCGCCGGTCATCACGATCACGCGCTCGCGCTTTACACCGGGCAGGTCGAAGGCGTCGACGTGGCCCAGCCGCACCAGGCGGTCGCGCAGCGCCAGCAGGCTGGCATACGACATGGTGCCGTCGCCGATGCCGTTCCTGGCGATGACTTCCGAGATCGCGCGGATCGTGCCGGACGAGCCGAAGGCGGCGTCCCAGCCGAGCGCGCGGTAGCGGTCGGCCATGTCCTCGAAGCGGGCGCGCGCGGCGTTGACGGCGGTCTCGAACGCGTCGGCGCTGATGTGGCCGCCCTGGAAATAGGCGGCGCTCTGCGGATGGGTGCCGATGCTGAACGATTCGACCAGGCGGATCGCGTCGCCCTCGGTGGATGCATCGCCGACGATCAGTTCGGTCGAGCCGCCGCCGATGTCGATCACCAGGCGCCGCCCCTGCGTGCGCCCGAGCGCGCGCGCGACGCCCATGTAGATCAGGCGCCCCTCTTCCTCGCCCGAGATGACTTCGATCGGGTAGCCGATCGCCTGCTCGAAGCGCGGCAGCAGCTGCTCGGCGTTGCGCGCCACGCGCATGGTGTTGGTGGCGACCACGCGCACCGCGTCCAGGCGCTGCTGGCGCAGGATCGCGGCGAACTCGCGCAGGCAGCGCAGCGCGGTCTCGACGGCCTGCTCGCCCAGCATGTTGTCGGGGCCGAGGCCGGCCGCCAGGCGGATCGGATCGCGCGCAGTGCGCACGATGTGGATCTGGCCGGCGAGCGGCTCGCCGATATGGAGACGGAAGCTGTTGGATCCGAGGTCGACTGCTGCGTACATAGGCTGGGCTGGATGAGGTACAGGTGGCGTTATGCGCAGTATAGCCGCCGCCCGGGGCCGATGGCGCGATCCGTGCGCAGCGGCGGCGTCGGCCTGCCGGCAAGGCTCAGCGCAGCGCTTCGGTCAGCACCCGCCCCTCGGCGCCGGCCGGACGGCGCACGCGCAGGATGTCGGCCAGCGTCGGCGCGATGTCGACCACCTCGGTGTACTGCGCGTCTTCGCCCGGGCGGATCCAGCGCCGGCCCATGATCAGGAGCGGCACCTGGGTGTCGTAGTCATAGGGCGTGCCGTGGGTGGCGCCGCTGCTGCCGCTGCCGAACGAGGAATAGGCCCTGGGCACGACGAACAGGTCGCCCGACAGGTCGCGGTTCCAGGCGCGCTGCACCAGCGTGCGCAGGCGCGTCGTGCCGCCCAGCCCCTGCTCGAGCTGGCTGCGCGTGAACACGTCGGCGATGCCGGGCTGCTTCATGAGCCAGCGCGCGGCGTAATTCTCGACTTCGGTGCGCGACAGCTTGTCGTGCTCGATGGCGTCATAATCGAGGTAGACCTCGGGCGGCATCGACGGCTTGACCAGGTGCGCCACGTGGAACTGGTGGCCGAGCGCATCGTCGAGTTTGGCCAGCAGCGGTTTCGGATCGATGCGTATGGCGTCGACGCGGCGCGCCTGCGAGAACTCGGCGCTGTTGGCGAAGCCGTGGTCGGCGGTCAAGACCACCAGCACGTTGTCCATGCCGACGCGCTTGTCGAGGAAAGCGAAGAACCGGGCGATGCGGCGGTCGATCTGCTGCAGGTGGTCGTGCGACATGCGGCTTTCCGGGCCGTAGGCGTGGTTGACGTAATCGTGCCCCGACAGGCTCACGCCCAGCAGGTCGGGCGCGCCGCTCGGGTTGGCGCCCAGCTGTTCGTTCTCGACCGCGGCTTCGGCGAAGTCGAGGGTCAGCTCGTCGACCGCCGGACTGGCCTTCAGGCGCACGTAATAATCGGCGTCGGGCCGGCCGCTCTCGCTGTAGAAGGTGAACGGGAAACGGTTCGGGTTCTTCTCGGTGGCGGCCGGGAACGGCGCGTCATCCGCATAGGCGCTCTCGGGCAGCAGCGCTTTCCACGACTTGGCGTAGTAGCGGTCCTGCGGCTTGGCGGCGTCGAAGCGCTGGACCCAGGCCGGGTGCTGCTGCATGTAGTAGGTGCTCGACGCGAAGTCGCCGGTCTTGTCCATGTACATGTAGGCGGTGCCGGTCTTGCCGGCCAGGAGGATTGCGCCGCGGTCCTTGCCCGACACGGTGATCACCTTGCTGCGGTTGCCGGTGGCGTAGCGCAGCTGGTCACCGAGGGTGTCGACGCGCAGGTTGGCCGGCGAGGTGCCGTCATGGGCGTCGGTCGCTTCGCCGATGTACTGGTAGCGCGTGTCTTCGGTGCAGTAGACCGAGTTGCCGTTGGCGTCGACCCAGTTGTTGCCGATGATGCCGTGGCGGTAGGGATAGGCGCCGCTCAAGACCGCCGAGTGGCCGACCGCGGTGACCGTCACGCCGTGCGCCTGATGCGCGTTGGTGAACGAGGCGCCCTGCTCCAGCAGCCGGCGCAGGCCGCCCTGGCCGAACTGGTCGCGGTAGCGCTGCACCTGCTCGAACGGCAGGCCGTCGATCACCATCACCAGCACCAGCTTGGGCGGCCTGGCGGCGGCTTTGTCGACGGCGGCCGGAGCGGCCGGGGTGGCCGCGGCTGCCGGGGCGGCGATGGCGGACAGCGCCGGCACGACCGCGCCGATGAAGATGGCGGCGGCCGCAGCCAGGACGCGCAGGCGCGGGGAAGTCGTGGGTGGAGCGGAGCGGGTCATGGCGCGTGGCTTTCGGGTAGGAATACAGACAAGATTGGGAATAATGCCAATCAGACATTGTATTGAGTATATATGTCAAGGCTATGACATGGCGGACGCGCCAACCGCGCGCGAAACTGTGACAGTTGGTGAACTTTATCCGCCTCGTATCGGGCTAGAATGGGACGATGAATGCCGCCGCCACCCTCACCCTCGACGCGCCCGACGGACGCGGCCGGCGCGGCCTGTCGGTCGGCTGGAGCGCGAGCCTGCTGGTGCACGCGGCGATCGTCGCCTGGCTGCTGCACGCGCCGGCGCCGCATCCGCCCGCGGCGGCGCCGGACAAGCGCATCGTGGTGCGGCTGGCGCCGCCGCCCGCGCCAGCCGCCGCACCGGCTGCGCCGATGACGCCGGCCCGGTCCAATGCTGCGGCCGAGGCTGTCCAGCCACCCGCGCGCCCGCGCACCCGGCCCACCCCCGCTACGCCTGCGCCCGCCACGCCTGCGCCTGCGCGCGGGCGCACGCCCGCGTACGCGACCCGGCCCGCGCCCGCGGATGAGACGCCGGATACGAACCCGCAACCATCGGCGCAGGCGTCGGCACCGGCCACAGTCTCGTCCGATGCGCCAGCCACCCCCGGCGTCGACATGGCCGGCGCACGGGCGGCCGCGCGCCTGATCGCGCGCGAGGACGGCAAGTCGATGGTCGCCCTGCCCGCGCACAAGCCGGTGGTCGACCCGAACTCCGGGCGTGCGCCCGGCGTCGACCCGATCGAGGCTGCGCGCAAGCGCGACTGCAAGACCGCCTACGCCGGCGCGGGGCTGCTGGCCATCATTCCGCTGGCCGCGAGCGCCGTCATGGACACCGGCTGCAAGTGGTAACGGTGCGGGTAACGGTGCGGGTAGCGCTGCGCCGCCCGGACCGGCACGCCGGCCTCAGGTGATGCGCCGCACCGACTCGCGCACCACCAGGTTCAGGCGCGGCGCTTCCATGTCGATCGGCTCGTTGCCGATCATCTTGACGATGGCGCGGCCCAGGCACTGGCCGACGTCGAACAGCGGCTGGCGCACCGTGGTCAGCGGCGGCGTCGTGTACATCGAGCTGTGCAGGTCGTCGAAGCCGACCACCGAGATGTCTTCCGGCACGCGGATGCCGCGCCGGTACAGCGCCAGGCGCGCCCCGTAGGCGGTCAGGTCGTTGGCGCAGAAAATGGCCGAGAAGCGCTGGCCGGATTCGAGCAGGCGCTCGACCGCCAGCAGGCCGCCCGATTCCTGGAAGTCGCCCGACACCACCAGCTGCTGCTTTTCCTTGATGCGGTGCTTGGCCAGGGTGTCGCGGTAGCCGGCCAGGCGCGCCAGCGCGTCGAGGTGGTCGGACGGGCCGGCGATGAAGGCGATGTTGCGGTGGCCCTGCAGGATCAGGTGCTCGACCGCCAGGCAGGCGCCCTGGTAGTTGTCGAGGCTGAAGCCGTAGGCGCGCGGGCCATTCAGTTCGCGCCCGAAGGCGACGATCGGCACCCGGTGCGCCAGCTTCAGGATCTGCGCGTCCTTCAGTTTGCCGCTCAGGATCACCAGGCCGTCGATGCGGCGCGCGATCAGCAGGTCGATGCGCTCGGCCTCCTCGTCCGGATGCCAGTGGCCGGAGACGATCAGCGGCGCGTAGCCGGTGCCCTGCAGCGCATCGTCGACGCCGGCCAGCGCGTCGCCGAAGTAGCCCGACATCAGCGACTGGGTCAGCACGCCGATCGTGCGCGAGCTGCCGGTCTTGAGGTTCTGGGCCAGCACGTTCGGCTTGTAGTTCAGCTTGTCGATCACGCTCTCGATCGCCTGGCGCTTCTCGACGGACACCCGGGCGGTGCCGTTCAGGAAGCGCGACACCGTGGCCGCCGAGACCCCGGCCACGCGCGCGACCTCGTGGACGGTGACCATCGATGACGTGGATTCTTTTTTCATGAGCGGGCATCCGAAAGCGTGCAGCGGCCCGGCGGGCCGCGTGGAGCCGCCTAGTATAAGAGTCGGATGACAAAAAGAAAACGATTTCTGAAACGCTTTCTGAAACGGCGGCGCCCGACTGCCCGGCCCTGGCCCATTGGCCCGACCGGGCGCCTACGCGATGCTGGCGATGCAGGCAACGCAACATTTAGTTTGACAGCCGGGGAAACCGCAATGTACGATGAAATCGATTTCAAAAAAAAGGGCGGGCGGATCGCGACCATTCGCCCGCACGAGGAGACAGCATGCACCACATCGCATCCGCACCGGCCGCAGGCCCGCGCGCGGACCGCCATTGCGCCCGGTTCGCCGGCGCCGCGTGGCGCAGCTGGTCCTTGATCCAATGCCGCGCCGCCCCTATGATGGGTGGCCGGGCCTCCAGACCACTTCCTGACGCTGCACAGCCATGACCGACTCCATCCGCTTTCCCGCCAATTTCACCTGGGGCGTCGCCACCAGTGCTTTCCAGATCGAGGGCGCCGCAGACGCCGACGGCAAGGGCCCGTCGATCTGGGATACCTTCTCGCGCAATCCGGCCAACATCAAGGACGGCACCAACGGCGACGTCGCCTGCGATCACTACAACCGCTACCGCGAAGACGTCGCCCTGATCGCCTCGCTGGGCGTGGACGCCTACCGCTTCTCGATGGCCTGGTCGCGCGTGCAACCGGCCGGCAAAGGGGCATGGAACGAAAAAGGCTTCGACTTTTACAAGCGCCTGCTGGACGAGCTGGACGCGCGCGGGATCGCCTCCCACCTGACGCTGTACCACTGGGACCTGCCGCAAGGCCTGCAGATTGATGGCGGCTGGATGTCGCGCGACACCGCGCACCGCTTCGCCGACTATGCGCACGAAGTCGCGCGCCGCTTCGGCGACCGCCTGGCGACCATCGCCACCCACAACGAACCCTGGTGCACCGCCAACCTCGGCTACGGCAACGCGCAGTTCGCGCCGGGCGTGGCCGACAAGAAGCAGGCGATCCAGGTCTCGCACCACCTGCTGCTGTCGCACGGCCTGGCGATGCAGTCGATGCGCGCCACCAACACCGAAGCCGACCTGGGCATCGTGCTGAACCTGTGGACCGCCGACCCGGCCACCGACAGCGAAGCCGACCGCAAGCTGGCCGCGCTCGAGTGGGCCAACTCGAACGAGTGGTTCCTCGATCCGCTGTTCAAGAAGCGCTACCCGGAACTGTCGCTGCAGGCGCACGGCGCCAACGCACCGGACATCCAGGAAGGTGACTTCGATATCATCGCCCAGCCGATCGATTTCCTCGGTGTGAACTACTACCGCCGCGAAGTGATGAGCGCCGAAGACCCGCCGCGCAAACCGGTCGGCGGCATCGGCTTCACCGACATGGGCTGGGAGATCTACCCGCAGGGCCTGACCGAGCTGCTGGTCAAGATGAAGGACGAATACCCGAACCTGCCGCCGGTGTACATCACCGAGAACGGCATGGCGGCGGTCGACGTGGTCGAAGACGGCCAGGTCGCCGACAACCAGCGCATCGAGTACGTGCGCACCCACCTCGAGACCATGAAGGCGGCGATGGACCATGGCGTGGACGTGCGCGGCTACTTCCTGTGGAGCCTGATGGACAATTTCGAATGGAACTCGGGCTACGCCAAGCGTTTCGGCATCGTCTACGTCGATTATGCGACGCAGCAGCGCATCCCCAAGGCGAGCGCACTGTGGTACCGTGATTTCCTGGCGGCCCAGCAACGCCAGCGCCAGGCCGCCTGAGGCCTGCGCACAACATACAAGAGCAACGAGAAGAGCATAGACGAGGGGACACATGAACGACGATCTGCATGCCGGCGGCGCCCGGCTGCTGGCCGACATCGGCGGCACCAACGCCCGCTTCGCGCTCGAGCGCGCGCCCGGACGCATCGAGGACATCGAGACGCTGGCCTGCGCCGACTACGCGAGCCTGGTCGACGCCGTGCGCGCCTACCTGGCGCGTCACCCGGCCGAAGGGGTACGCCACGCCGTGATCGCGATCGCGACCGCGGTCGACGGCGACTTCATCAAGATGACCAACCACTGCTGGGAATTCTCGACGCGCGCGGCACGCGAGGCGCTCGGCTTCGACACCCTGCTGGTGCTGAACGACTTCGCCGCGCTGGCGATGTCGGTGCCCGGCCTGCCCGCGTCTGAACTGGTCCAGGTCGGCGGCGTCAAGGCCGCACCCGACGGCGTGATCGGCATCGTCGGCGCCGGCACCGGCCTGGGCGTGGCCGGCCTGATTCCGTCCAACGGCCGCTGGAACGTGCTGCAAAGCGAAGGCGGCCACATGGCGTTCTCGCCCTGCGACGCACGCGAACAGGCGATCCTGGGCTACTGCTGGACCAAATGGCCGCACGTCTCGTCCGAGCGCCTGGTGTCGGGCCCCGGCCTGGCGACGATCCACGAAGCGCTGGTGCACATCGACGGGGCCTCCTCCGCCGTCCTGACCCCGGCCCAGGTGGTCGAGCGCGCGCTCGACGCCAGCGACCCGCGGTGCGTCGAAGCGCTCGACCTGTTCTGCGGCATGCTGGGCACGGTGGCGGCCAACGTCGCCGTGACCTTCTGCGCGCGCGGCGGCATCTACATCGGCGGCGGCGTGGTGCCGCGCCTGAAAGAATGGTTCGCGCGCTCGCGCTTCCGTTCCTGCTTCGAGAACAAGGGGCGCTATGCGAGCTACCTGGCGCAGATCCCCGTCTACGTGATCCACTCGCCCTACCCGGCGTTGTCGGGCGCGGCGGCGATGCTCGAGCAGCACCTGCTCGACGCGCAAGCGCAGGGCCAGTCCCAGAGCGCGGAGCACCGCCATGCGCACGCCTGACGCGGTTGGCAAAACGGGTCGGTCCCCCCTGCTGTGGGTGCCGACCGGCTACTTCACGATGGCGCTGGCCTACACGATGCTCACCAGCGTCACGGCGATCATCTTCAAGAACCTCGGCATGGACAACGGCCGCGCCGCGGCCTACTCCAGCATGCTGATCCTGGCCTACACGATCAAGCCGCTGTTCGCGCCGATCGTCGAGATGTACCGCACCAAGAAGTTCTTCGTGCTGCTCACCCAGGTGATGGTCGGCGTCGGCTTCGCGATCGTCGGGCTGGCGATGGGTTTACCCGACTGGATGTGGATCATGCTCGGCATGTTCTGGATCATGTCCTTCATCGGCGCGACCCAGGACATCGCCAGCGACGGCGTGTACGTCACCTCGCTCGACACGCGCGCCCAGTCGCTGTACTGCGGCGTGCAGAGCCTGTCCTGGAACATCGGGCCGATCGTCGGCTCGGGCCTGATGGTCTACCTGAGCGGCCGCCTGCACGCCGACGTGTTCCACCATGATCCGCACGCCTTCGGCCCGGACTGGATGGATGCCTGGCGCGTGATCTTCTTCCTGGTAGCCGGCATCATCATCGTGATGTCGCTGTGGCACGCGCGCGTGATGCCGGAAGGCGCGCGCGCCGAGAACACGCCGACCACGGTCAAGGCCGCCGGCAGCATCCTGTGGGATTCCTTCGTCACCTTCTTCCAGAAGCGCGACGTGTGGAAGATGATCGCCTTCGCACTGCTGTTTCGCGCCAGTATCGGCCTGCTCGACAAGATCGGACCGTTCTTCATGGTCGATGCGGCGGCCAAGGGCGGGCTCGGGCTGTCCAACGAACAGCTGGGCATCGTCTACGGCACCTACGGCCTGGTGGCGGTGCTGGTCGGCTCGCTGCTGGGCGGCGTGTTCGTCGCCAAGCGCGGCCTCAAGCGCGTGCTCCTGATCCTGTGCTGCGCGGTCAACATCCCGAACCTGACCTTCCTGGTGCTGAGCATCGCGCTGCCGTCGAACATGCTGGCGATCACGGCCGGCGTGGTGGTCGAGAAGTTCTTCTACGGCTTCGGCGCGGTCGGCTACATGATCTACCTGATGCAGCAGCTGGCGCCGGGCAAGTACGCCACCACGCACTACGCCTTCGGCACCGGACTGATGGGCCTGTGTAACATGGTCACCGGCATGGTCAGCGGCCACCTGCAGGAGATGATGGGCTACACGGTGTACTTCGGCTTCGTGCTGCTGGTGACGATCCCGGCGCTGGCGGCGACCTGGTTCGCACCCTTCCACCACAGCGACGGCAACCCCGCCTCCGACAAGGCCGACCGCATCCTCGAGGATCCGACCCACGAGACCGCGGTGCACACATCGGCCGCGTCGGACAGCCGCGCCGCCTGACGCGTCATGAATACCCGCGCATGCACGCCTGCCGGCGGTCGTGCGCGGGGCCCCTCCCTCTAAATCGGATCGGTCGCCAGCTTCGAGCGTCGCACCGGCGCCTCGATGCCGTAGCGCAGCGCCGACTGCCGTACAAGGCCCACATCGCCGCGCTGTCGTCCTGGCTGCGGTGCCAGCAGTTGATGAACACCGATTCGCGCATGCGCCGCTTGAACTGCTCGTAGGTGTAGTCGATTTCGCCGCGCGCGTACGAATCGCTGATCTGCTGGCGCAGCGTGGGCGTGAACGCGCCCTCGAACTTGTCGCTGAAGCGGTCGGCGCGGCAAAAGAACAGCGTCGAGTTTGCGAAGAAATCGAACAGCTTGGCGGCGTCGAGGTAGCGCCACAGCACGGTGTCGCGCCGCAACTGGCCGTCGATGACGATGTCGGGTGAGGCTACGGTATCCATCTTCGAAATCTGCACTTCCGGTAAATCCGAAACATGTGCACGATTGTAGTGCGTATGGGTCCGCTTCCCCTGCCGGTGAGGGCAAATCGTGCGCGTGTAGGACTAGTCCTTGCTATTCCTTGGCTGATAGGCCCGGCGGGCCGCTGTCCGGCCGCAGCAAGGGATAGGGGTCGATCGCGCCGTCCGCCGTGTAGATGCCGTAATGTAAATGCGGCGGCGTCGTACGTGCATTGCCGGTATTGCCGACATAGCCGAGCACGGCGCCCGGCGCCACCCGCATGCCGGCATGGACGTCGCCGTAGCGGTCGAGGTGGGCGTAGTAATGGCGCTGCCCGCCCGGCCCCAGCACCCACACCACCTGTCCGCCGAGGCGGTTGATGCCCACCCGCAGCACGATGCCTTCGGTGTTCGCGATCACCGCGGTACCGCGCCGGGCGAAGATGTCGATGCCTTCGTGGCGCCGGCCTTCGCTGCGCGCGGCCTGCCAGGTGTCGGCCAGGCCGCGCGCGCGCACGCCCTCGACCGGCACCGGCAGGGTCGTGGGCGCCGGCAGCGCTGCCAGCCGCATCGCGTACCAGGCGCTTTCGATGGCCGGGCGCAGCAGCGCCTCGCCCGCGATCAGGACGATGGCCACCAGCAGGCTGCGCAGGAAGATTCGCATGGCGCGCAGATGGGGATGGCGCGCCGCTTTTACAGGCCCCGACCTGGCGCCGGGCCGCCCTCAGTCGTCCCCGGCTTCCAGGTTCGCACGCACGCGCGCAAGCAGCCCCAGCAAGGTGGCCTGCTCGGCCTCGGACAGCCCGGCCAGCGCGGTGGCCGCAAGCTCGCCGTCGTGGCGATGCAGGCCGGCGTGCAGCGCCAGGCCCTGCTCGCTCAAGCGCAGGCGGGTGCTGCGGCGGTCGGCGGCGTCGGTTTCGGCGGCCAGCAGGCCGCGCTCGCGCAGGCCGCGCACCAGGCGGGCCAGCTGGGCCTTGTCGCGCCCCGAGTAGACCGCCAGGTCGCTCTGCGTCGCTCCGGGGTGGCGCGCGAAAAAGCCCAGCACCTTGACCTCCATATGGACCAGCTCGTGATCCTCGCCGCGCAGGCTGCGCTGCCGGCGCGAGCGGAACAGATGCATGATCGTGTGCATGCTTTCCATCACCTCGCCAGCCGGCGCGCCCGGATTTTGGTTGACTTGATCAACTAAGTTTCGCATAATAGGAGACATTCTCAACTAATTCTGGAGCCAGCGATGACCCATGCCATCGTCCAACGCGTACGCCACGAACTCAAGCTGCGCGACCTCGCGGTCACGCGCATCGAACGGCCCAGCCCCGGCTTTTTGGCCATCACCTTCAGTGGCGAGGCGCTGGCCGACTTCACCTCGCTGTCGTTCGACGACCATGTGAAACTGATGTTCGACGACGACGCGGATGGCGACAACGCGCAGGTCCGGCGCGACTATACCCCGCGCCGCTTCGACAGGGAAGCCCGCGAGCTCACCCTCGAGTTCGCGCTGCACGGCGACGGCAAAGCCTCGGAGTGGGCGCGCCGGGCCGTGCTCGGCCAGCAGGCGCTGGTCGGCGGCCCGCGCGGCTCGCTGATCATCCCCTTGGAAGTCGACTGGCACCTGCTGGCCGGCGACGAGACCGCCCTGCCCGCGATCGCGCGCCGCCTGGAAGAGCTGCCGCAAGGCGCGCGCGCCGAGGTGCTGCTGCTGGCCGACGCCGCCGACGCGCGCCAGCTGGCGACGCGCGCCGACGCGCACGTGCGCTGGTGCGCGAGCGCCGAGGAGCTGCTGTCGGCATTGCGCGGTGTCGAGCTGCCGTCAAGCGAAGGCTTCGCCTGGGCCGCCGGCGAGGCGGCGCTGATGAAGGCGTTGCGCCAGATCCTCGACGACAAGGGCCTCGCGCGCGAGCGCACGCGCGTGTCGGCCTACTGGAAGCGCGGCGTGGCCGACCATCACGAACACCTCGACTGAGGCATCCGGGCCGGGGCGTCAGCAGAACCCGTGGCGGCCCAGTGCGGCTTTCAGCGCGTCCTTGAACGCCGCGTAGTCCAGCGCCTTGTGGACGTATTCGACGGCGCCGAGCGCGTCCGCGCGGACCCGGTCGGCCTGCAGGTCGGAATTGGACACGACGATGACCGGGTTGGCGGACAGGATCGGCGCGATGCGCATCTGCGCCAGGACTTCGAAGCCATCCACTTTCGGCATCTTGAGGTCGAGCACGACCACGTCGAAGTGCTGGGCGCCGAGCTGCTGCAAGCCTTCGAACCCGTCGGCGGCCGACACGATCTCATGCTCGATACTGCAATCTTTCAATGCCTGCCGGGTCAGTGCAAGGTCGAGCGGCTGGTCGTCGACGAGAAGGACTTTTTTTCGCATCCGTAAATTGTAACGGCTGTGCTGGATGCCAGACAGCCCCGGCGCGCTTTTGCCGAGCCGGCTGTCGCGAATCGTTCACTCGGCGCGCGCCAGCACGCCCTGTCGGTCGAGCACGTAACGGTCGAAATCGCGCGCCAGGAACAGCCGGCCATCGTAGGCGGCGCGCGCTTCCTGCTCGATGTCGTGCATGGTCAGGCCGGACTTCGCCTCCGGGGCCGCGGACTTGCCTTGCCCGGTGTCCTGGTAGCGCGGGCTGAAATGGGTCAGCACCAGGTTCGGCACCGCGGCCGCCTGGGCGGCGCGCGCGGTCATCGCGGCCGAGCTGTGCTGCGGCCCCGGCCCGACCCGCCCCAGCACCGGCTCGGTGTAGGTCGCTTCGTGCACCAGCACGTCGGCGCCGCGCGCCTCGTCAATCAGCAGCTCGGGCCGGTCGTTGTCGCCGCCGACCACGACGCAGCGCGGCTTGCGCGGCGCCAGGCGGAAATCGTTGGCGCGCAGCAGGCGGCCATCGTCCAGCAGGACGTCATGGCCGCGCTGCAGCTCGCCCCAGCGCGCGTCGGCGCGGATACCGGCGGCGCGCAGCCTGACGACGTCGAGCCTGCGTTCCACGTCGCGCTCGCGGAAGGTGTAGGCCCAGGACGGCAGGCGGTGCGACAGCGGCGTGCTGCTCACCGCCAGGTCGGGCAGCACGTTGGGGAGGGGGCGGCCGGCGGCGTCGCCGTGCACCTCGACGAACTCGATCGGAAACGGCAAGCCGAGCTGGGTCGTATCCATCACGCCCTGTAGAAACGCGCGCAGCGGCGCCGGCCCGGCCACGTACAGCAGCTCGCTGCGGTTGAGCATGCCGGCGCTGGCCAGCAGTCCGGGCAGGCCGTAGCAATGGTCGCCGTGCATGTGGGTGATGAAGACCGCGCGCAGGTCGATCAGCGACAGCCTGGTGCGCAGGATGCGGTGCTGGGTGGCTTCGCCGCAATCGACCAGCGCCCAGTGGCGGCTGCCTTCGCCGCGCAGCGCCAGGCCGCTGACGTTGCGCGTGCGGCTCGGGGTGCCCGAGCTGGTGCCGAGGAAGATCAGTTCCATGTTTCTCCTTTCAACGCGGTTCAAGCGGGTTGTTGCCGCATTATCGGCCATGCGCGCCCACGCCGCGCCCACCCGGGCGCGCGTTCCGCTCCCGCACTGCGCGGTTTCGCGCCTTCGCAACCCGGCTTCGTCGCATCCTGCTTGCCGCCCGGTGCAGCGATGGGCACAATGCCCTGCATCTTTAACAACGGATTCGCCGCCGCAGCCATGCCCACTGCCTGCCCTTCGCTCCCCCTGGCCCCCAAAACGCCCGCACCGCCCGCCGCAGCTGCGCCCGGGCGCACGCGCCTGCAGCGCTTCGTCAGCGATTTCGGCATGGGCGTGATCGTCTCGAGCTGGGCCGCGCTCCTGATCGCCCTGATCGAAGGGCGGCCCCAGGACCTGTACCAGGAGATGGTGTATTCGATGAGCACCGGCCTGATCGCCTTCCTGGTCATCGACGGAGTGCGCCTGTTCCTCGCCCGCCCGATCGCCGGACGGCGCTGGCTGGCGCTGGCGCCGGTGCTGCTGCTGGCGGCGCCGCTCGCCAACATCGGCGGCATGACGCTGGGCGCCTGGGTCCTCGGCGTGCCGGCGCCGCACCTGGCCGATTACCTGGGCGTGCGGCGCCTGAGCATGATCATGTTCACGCTGTGCGCGATCGCCGGCGTGACGCTGCTGATCGTGAACCGTGAGCGCATCGAGCGCATGGAGAGGGAACGCGCCGAGGCCCAGGCGCGCGCGCAAGCCATCGAACGCCAGGCCCTGCAGGCCCGGCTGCGCCTGATGCAGGCCCAGATCGAACCGCACATGCTGTTCAACACGCTGGCCAACCTGCAGGGACTGATCGCGCTCGATCCGCAGCAGGCCGGGGTGATGCTCGAACAGCTGATCGCCTTTTTACGCGCCACGCTCTCTGTCAGCCGCCTGGAAACCACCACGCTGGGCCAGGAGTTCGCCGCCATCGAAGCCTACCTCGGCCTGATGGCCGTGCGCATGGGCGCGCGCCTGCGCTACCGCTGCGCGCTGCCGCCCGGGCTGCGCGCGGCGCGCCTGCCGACCATGCTGCTGCAGCCGCTGGTCGAGAACGCCGTCATCCACGGGCTCGAGCCGCACGTCGACGGCGGCGAGGTCGCGATCGAAGCCGCGCTCGATGGCGGCCGGCTGGCGATCACCATCGCCGATACCGGCCTGGGGCTGCAGGATACGTCCGATCCGCCCGCATCTCGCCGCACGGGAAGCGGCGTCGGCTTGAGTACCACGCGCGAGCGTTTGCAGGCGCTGTACGGCGAGCGCGCCGGGGTCGAGCTGGTCGCGGGCCTGCCCCGTGGCGCCGTGGCGCGCCTCATCCTGCCACTGGAACTGGATTCGAACCTGGAGAGCGCATGACGACCCATCCCGCACCCGTACGCGCCCTGATCGCCGAGGACGAGCCGATCCTGGCCGCCACCCTTGCCCACATGCTGCGCAAGCTGTGGCCCGAACTGGAGATCGCCGCCACCGCGCCGAACGGCATCGCCGCGGTCGAGCAGGCGCTGGCGCTGCGTCCCGACGTCCTGTTCCTGGACATCCGGATGCCGGGCCGCAGCGGCATCGAAGCGGCCGAGGAGCTGGCCGAGCGCTGGGACGGCGAACACCCGTTCCCGCTGGTGGTGTTCGTCACCGCCTACGAGGACTACGCCGTGCAGGCGTTCAACCATGCGGCGCTCGACTACGTGCTCAAGCCGGTCGGCGAGGCGCGCCTGGCGCGGACCGTCGAGCGCCTGCGCGCGCAGCTGGAGCGCGCCGGCCATGGCGGCGATGGCGGTGGGCGCCACGGCGATGGCGGCCTGGCCCAGCTGGTCGAGCAGATGCGTGCGCTGCTGCCGCCGGCGGCGCCGTCCGCCGCCACCACCACGGCGCGCCTCGACACGATCCGCGCCGCGGTCGGCAACGTGGTGCGCATGATCCCGGTGCGGGACGTGCTGTACTTCCAGGCCCTCGACAAATACGTCAACGTCGCGACCGCCCAAGGGGACGCGCTGATCCGCCTGAGCCTGAAGGACTTGCTGGCCCAGCTCGACCCCGGCCAGTTCTGCCAGATCAGCCGCAGCGGCATCGTCAACCTGCGCCACGTCGCCAGCGCCAGCCGCGACGACTTCGGCAAGCTGCAGCTGTCGCTGCGCGGCCGTAGCGAGCACCTGAAAGTCAGCCCGCTGTTCGCCCACTTGTTCCGCCAGATGTAATCCGGGTGGTTTATCTGTGTAAAAGTAGCAACAAGTTGCCTTATTGACCCGGTTTCCCGTGACGCCGGCGGTCAGCAGCGCCCAACCCGGCTAAAATACCGGGAAGCGAGAACGAGGTCGGAAATGCAAGTATTGTGGAATATCGGTTGCGCCAACATGAACCCCGGACGGCCGGCGGGCGAACCTGCGCCGGCAGCCGAGGCCGATGCGCCGAGCGCGCCGCAGGCCCTGCTGCGCAAGGTGCTGGTGGTCGACGACGAGGAAGACCTGGCCGAGATGGCCGCCGCGCTGCTGGAAGCGCGCGGCCTGGAGGTGCTGGTCGCCTATTCCGCCCATGAAGCGCTGCGCCTGCTGCAGGAAAACGGCGACATCGACGCCCTGTTCTCCGACGTCGTCATGCCCGGCATGACCGGCTTGCAGCTGGCCGAGGCCGTCACCGAGATGTACCCGAAGGTGAAGGTGGTGCTGGCGTCCGGCTATACGCTGCCGTCCCTGTTCGACGGTCGCGCACGCCCGTATCTGTACACCTCCAAACCCTACAAGATCGACGCCGTCCTCAAGCTGCTGCATACCTGAACCGCCGCGTCCCTGAGCGGCCACAACTGTAACACGCGGCCGACGCCGGTTTGCATTCGCGGGCCGGCGCGAGTGTGTTGCGGGTAAGATAGCCCACATGACTCTTGCCAGCGATCAAAACCGTACGCCCGCCACGCTTTCGCCGAATGCCCAGCGCATGCTCGCGCTGCGCGACGAGGTATTGCGGGCATGGGAGGAGCGCGTGCGCGAGCAGCTGTTCCTCGCGCGCGACGTGCAACCGCCTATCCTGCTCAACACGATGCCGGTCTTCTACGACAACATCGTCGAAAGCATCAGCCCCGATTACCCGCGCACCTCGGCGGTCGACGGCACCACGATCGCGTCGGAACACGGCGGCGAGCGCGCCCGCATCACCGCCTACAACCATGCCTCGCTGATCGAGGAATTCCAGATCTTCCGCTGGGCGATCTTCCACGTGCTCGACCGCGACGGCGTGCGGCTCGATTTTCACGAGACCCACGCGATCAACAGCTCGATCGATTCCGGCATCCAGGAATCGGTCGAAGCGTTCTCGCTAGTGCACAGCGGTTTCCGCGAGCGTTTCGCGGCCGCGCTGACGCACGATCTGCGCGGCCCGCTGAGCGTGACCGTCAGCGCGCTCGAGCTGATCCTGCGCATCGACGACCCGGCGCAGATGAAAGCCTATGCCGCCAAGGCGCTGGCCAACACCCGGCGCATGAACGGCATGGTCGACGAACTGCTGCACACGATGGCTTTCCACGGCGGCCAGCGCCTGCAGCTGCAGCTGTCGCCGGTGGCGCTGCACACGCTGGTCGACGAGGTGCTGGCCGACGCCGGCGCAGCCTATGATGCACGCTTCGAGGTGGCCGCCAGCGAGAGCGGCGGCGCGGTCGAGGGCTGGTGGGACCGCGCGGCGCTCAAGCGCGTGCTGGAAAACCTGGTCGGCAACGCGGTCAAGTACGGCAGTCCCGGCACGCCGATCACGATCAAGACCGACGCCGCCTACGGCCGCCTGATCCTGTCGGTGCATAACGAAGGCGCGCCGATCCCGCCCAACGAGCAGGAATGCATCTTCCAGATGTACCGGCGTGCCGAATCGGCCAAGAGCAACGACAAGCAGGGCTGGGGCATCGGCCTGCCCTTCGTGCGCGCGGTCGCGGAAAGCCACGGCGGCAGCGTCGGCGTCGACAGCAGCGCCGAGCGCGGCACCACCTTCATCGTCGACATCCCGCTCGACGGGCGCCTGTTCCACGACGCGCCGACGCTGAGCCGGCCCTGAAACGGCCGGCCCCTCGAAACGCTAGCGCTTACAACGCCAGCGCTTAGAACGCCAGGGACAGGCCCGCGTACACGCTGCGGCGCGCACCGAACTGCGGTGCGCCGACGCCGACGCCGCTGCCGTCGCGCAGCAGGTAGCTGTGGTCGAAGGCGTTGATCAGCGCCAGGCGGCCCTCGAGCGTGCCGTAGCCGGTCTTCCACTCGTGCGAGTAGGCCATGTTCACCGTCGTATAGGCCGGCAGCGTACCGGAGTTGGGCGCGCCGCCGTCCGGCGTCTTGCGCAGGCCACTGCCGTACAGGACGTCGGCGCTGACCTGGCTGTCGCCGAAGTGGTAGTGGGCGCCGGTCGAGGCCGTGAACTTCTGGTCGTGGTCGAGGTAGATGTAGTGGTTGGCGATGTAGGCCAGTTCATCCGGATCGAACAGCGACTGGCCCGACACGATGTGCTGCGCCATTGCCTTTTGCGTCGAGAAATTGGCGTAGGCGCCCCAGTGCTTGTTGGTGTAGATCGCCGACAGCTCCAGGCCCTTGGCATAGCCCTTGTCGTAGTTGAACGGCGACAGGATCAGCGCCTGGCCGAACTGGCCTTCGTCGAGCAGGTTGCGGATCTGCTTGTAGTAGGCGTCCGCAGTCAGGGTCAGGTTCGGCGTGAGCTGGTGGCTGATGCCGACGTCGTAGTAGCTGGTGCGCTCGGACTTGACGTTGTTCGAGACCGGAATCGCCGGCGCGTTGCTGGTGCCGGCGTACAGGTCGATGCTCGACTGCGCCGCCAGTTCCTGCGGCGGCGGCGTGAAGTAGCGCGAGAAGCCGGCGTGCACGGCGGTGGCCGGCGTGAGCTTGTACGACAGGTTCACGCGCGGGCTGAACTGGTGTTCCTGGGTGAAGGCGTCGACCTTATCGTAGCGCAGGCCGTAGTTCAGCGTCAGCGGCGCCGAGATATGCCATTCGTCCTGCAGGTACAGGCTGTACAGCTTGCCGACCTTGCCCGAGTTGTCGGCGATCGTGAACGGATTGTCCGAGGTCTGGATGCCGTCCTCGTCGACCGGGAACACGCCGACGCTGTTGTTGCTGTACGTGTGCTGGCGCGTGGCCTGCAAGCCGGCGCGCAGCGTGTGGCTGGCATTGAGCTTGTAGCTGCCGTCGAGCTGCAGGCCGTAGGACGAGTTGCTGCGCAGCGTGTCCGAGGCGACGCCGGTGTAGATCAGGTCGCCGAGCGGATCAGGCGAATAGTGCAGCTCCGAATACTGGTGAAAGCCCGACACCTGGTAGTTCAGGTCGCCCAGGCTTTTCTGCATCGACAGGATCACGAAGCGGTTGACTTCGCGCTGGGTCTCGTTCAGCTGCGCCGACGGCAGGTTGCTCGTCCCGGCCGCGGCGTCGCTCTGGCCGGCGAGCGAGAAGGCCGGGGCCTGGTCCGGATTGTTGGGGATCTGGAAGTGGCCATTGTAGGTGCCGAACATCAGGCCCAGGCGGGTGTCGTCGTTCAGGTAGTAGGACAGGTTGCCGAACGATTTGTTTTGCTGGGTGTGGTCGTGCAGCGCATTCTTTGTCGGCTGCGGGTTCTCGATGCCGATGTCGTTGCGCAGGTAGCTGCCCGACAGGTAGTAGCCCAGGTTGCCCTGGGTGCCGAACAGTTCGAGGCTCGGCTCGAAGTCGCCGCGGGTGCCGACCTGCACGCCGATGCGTCCGCCGTTGCGTACGCCTTCCTTGGTCTGGATCTCGATCACGCCGGCGGTGCGCAGGCCGTACTGGGCCGGCAAGGCGCCGGTCATGAAATCGAGCTGGTCGATCAGGCGGGTGTCGATCGAGCTGCCGAAGCCGCTGATGTTCTCCGGCAGCAGCACGCCGTTGATGCGGTACTGGACGTTGCCGTGGTCGTCGCGCACGTGTACGCCGCCAGAGCCCTTGGAATCCTGGTCGACGCCCGGCAGGTGCAGCAGCACGTCGTTGAACGGCGTGTTGGCGCCCTGCGGCAGGTTTTCGATGGCGTGGCTGTCGAGCGAATACACGGTCGTGCCGACCTTGGGCGAGAGCTCGTTGCGCTCGTTCTTCAGGTGGGCGGCGGTGACCTGCACGGTCTGGATCGGCTGGCTCGTATCGGCAGCCTGTGCCGGCGCAGCGGTGGTCTGGGCCGAGGCGGCGTGGGAGACGAACAGGCCTGCCAGCAGCAGCGGCAGCGGACGGCGTTTTGGAATGTGGTGCATGTGAACCTCTGAATCGTGAATGGATGAATGCGAAACGATGGCGGCGTCAAAGCGCCGCGAGGTTCACGGGCGGGCCGCAGCTGGGCGGCAGCAGCAGCGCCGGCCGGTACAGGCACACGTAGGCGGATGCCGGCGCCGCCAGGGCATAGGCGTGCGCGGTCCTGCCCTGCAGCAGCGGCGGCAGGGCGTCGAACGTCGGCAGCTCGTCCAGCAGGACGGTGCAGACGGCGCACGGGTGCGTCTCGGCGTGCTCGTGGCGGTGGCCGGCGGCAGCCACCATGAACAGCGTCAGCGCCACGGCCATGGCGAGCGCGAAGGCGCGCATGCGCCGCTTGGAAACGGTCAGGAACAGCAGATTGGACATGCCTGAGTCAGCAGGACATCAATGGTCGATCGCGGGTCCACGCGCGTGCGCGCATGCGGGGACGCCGGCAGGCGCGCGCGTGGACGAAGAATACGGCGGCGGATCAGGCGCGCGGCGGCGCCTGCGACTCGGGGATGAGGAAGCTGACGAAGGAACGCGACCGATAGACGGCGGCCGGTTCGAGACGATAGCTGAGCACCTGCCTGGGCGGCAGCGCGACCGGATCGACATCGGGCAGCCCGGATGGCAGGTGGTGGGCGAACACGCAGCTCGGACAATTGTCGCCGTAGCCGGCCAGGTCGTCCTTGTGCTGCCCCGACAGCATCAGCTGCAGCGCCAGCAACAGCGCGACCGACAGCACCACGGCCCGGTCGAGCCAGGTCATGGTGCGCAGGGAGCCGCGGAAGTAGCGCAGGGGTTGCATGTGCGTCGGGTCGTGTTGCAAAGCTCGATGAGCAATCCGCGCATCATAACATGGCGTGACGTTCATGCAAGCGGCCCGGAAGCGCCGCCGATCGCCGCCGATCGCCGCCGGCGCGATCCTGTCTCCTATTACTTCTACTAGTCGGAAAAGTCTTTACCGACTTTCGTTTCTTAAATACTATTGCTCTCTCAACCATTACATAATTACGTAACACCAAACGTAATACGAGGAGACCCATGAGCACCAATGAAATCTTCCTGCTGGCGATGCTGCTGGTGTTCGTTGCGCCCTATCTGATATGGCGCCTTGGCCGGACCGAGTACTTCGCGCCGCTGGTCATCGTCCAGATCGTCACCGGCGTGATCCTGGGACCGGGCGTACTCGGTGCCGTCTTCCCCGACTACCACCGGTTCGTGTTCAATCCGGACGTGGTCAAGACGCTCAATGGCATTGCGCAATGGGGCGTGATGCTGTTCGTGATGCTGGCCGGGATCGAGCTGGACCTGAAAAAGGTCTGGACCTTCAAGCGCGAAAGCATGGTCACGGCCGGCCTGTCGCTCGGCACGCCGCTGCTGTTCGGCTGCGCCGCCGCCCTGCTGCTGGTGGCTTATCCGGGCTGGATGGGGCCAAAAGCCGCCGTGTGGCAATTCACCCTCGGCACCGGCATGGCGTGCGCGGTGACCGCCCTGCCCATCCTCGTACTGCTGATGGAAAAAATGGAGATCCTGCGCCAGCCGATGGGCCAGCGCATCCTGCGCTATGCCAGCCTCGACGACGTCGCGATCTGGGGTGTGCTGGCCCTGATCATGCTCGACTGGGAGCGGGTCGGGCGCCAGCTCGGTTTCTTGCTGGCGTTCGCGCTGCTGACCTTCGTGTTCCGCCGCCTGATGGCCGCCCTGGCGCAGAGCGACCGCTGGTTCGTCGCGCTGATCTGGCTGATCGCCTGCGCGTTCGGCGCCGACTGGGCCGGCCTGCATTTCATGGTCGGCGCCTTCCTGGCCGGCGTGGTGATGGACGGCGACTGGTTCGACCAGGAGCAGCTGGATGGCCTGTTCAAGAACGTGCTGCTGGTCCTGATGCCAGTGTTCTTCCTCAGCACCGGCCTGCGCACCAAGTGGGACCTGGGCGGCTATTCGGTCTTTTTCGTGGCCGGCCTTCTCATGGTCGCGTCGGTCGGCGGCAAGCTGGCGGGCGCGCACGTCGCCGGCAGGCTGTTGAAATGGAAGCGCGGCGAAGCCTCGATCATCGGCTGGCTGCTGCAAACCAAGGGCTTGATCGAAATCATCTTCGCCAACATCCTGCTCGACAAGGGCATCATCACCGCCGACACCTTCACGGCCTTGCTCCTGATGGCGGTCGGCAGTACGATGTTCACGGTCCCGGTCGTCGCTCCGAAACTGAACCGGGCCCAGCACGCCGGCCTGGCGCAACAGGCCAGCTCCTGAGCGGAACCGGCACACGAAAAGGCGCATCGCAGATGGCACGCAGCGGACTCACGAAATCGCAGGTCAGGACCACGCGCGAGCGCCTGCTGGCCGAGGGGCGCTACCCGTCGGTCGACGCGGTGCGCCAGGCGCTGGGCGACAGCGGCTCGAAGTCGACCATCCACCGCTTCCTCAAGGAGCTGCGCGAGGAGGAGCAGGAAGCCGGCGGCCTGCGCCGTGAAGACACCGGCAACGCCCTGCACGCCCTGGTCGACCAGCTGGCCGACCGCCTGCACCTCGACGCCGCGGAACGCATCCGCCAGCTGCGCGCCGAACACGAGCACGCCTTGCGCGCGCGCGACGCCGAGCTGGCCGCGTTGCGCGAGACCGTCGCGGCGCTCGAGGCGCGGCTGGCGCAGCAGGCCGCGCAACAAGCTGCACACCAGGAGCAGCAGGCGTTCACGGTGGTGGCCAACGATCCGCTGTGGAGCCTGCACGACCTCGGCCCGGGTGAGCTCGACAATGCGCTCAACGATGCGTTCGACGATACCCCCGGCGCCGCGCTCGACGGCACGCTCAACCACGGCTTCGGCCAGTTCGGCGGCGCGCGGCTCAATGCCCGACTCAATTCGCGCTCGAGCGGGCGCGGGGTGTCGCCGTTCAGCCTGGTCAGCGTCGCCACGCGCTAGGTTTCATGATCTCGGACTGATCGCCGCAGCGGATAGCCGGAACTAAACGTCACGTCGCCAGGCCGGCCGGGGGTACGGCCGGCCCGGCATTCAGATGCGCGTCGAATACAGCGCGTGGTGCGTCAGGATGTACAGCGTCCGTCCGTCCGTCCCGCCGAAGATCAGCTGCAGCGGACGCGCCGGCACGTCGATGCGTCCCGCCGCCTTGCCATCTAGACCGTAGATGAACACCTGGCCGTTGGCCACGTACACCTTGCCGTCCGGCCCCAGCGCCGCGCTTTCGCCGCCGCGGTCGGCCACCTGCTTCAGGTCGGTCAGCGCCCCTTTCTCACCGACCTGGGCGCTGTAGGTGAGGTTGCGCGAGGCGTTGGTGAATACCACGCGCTGCCCGACCGGCGCGTAGACGAAGCCGTGGGTGTCGAGCGTGTCCGACCAGCGGTAGCCGAGGTGGTCGGGCGCGCCGTGGCGCGTCACGCGGAAGGCCGGCAGCACCAGGCTGCCGTCCGCCGACACGTATTCGCGCGCCTTCGGCTTCGCCACGTCGCGCGCGAACATCTCGTCGAGCGTGGTGAATTCGTAGGTGTCCGGGTTCAGCTGGTCCCAGAACTCGCCGTTCTGCCAGAAGTTCACCGGCAGCGCCACGCGCGCGCGCGGGTGCGCGGCCACGGGCGTCGGCGCGATCACCGAGATCTGCGCGCCCGGCACACCCGGCTTGAGCGCGTACACGGTGGCGTCCTTGCCGCTTGACGACAGCACCATCAGGTTGCCGCTGGCGTCCACGGCGAGGTTGACCGGGTCGAGCGGATGGTCGCTGACCATCTGCAGGCCCTCGCCCTCGGCGTAGCTGAAGATGTGCTGGAAGTGGCGGTCGATGAAGTACAGCCGGCCCTTGGCATCCACCGCCGCGCCGGCGATCGAATAGAAGCCGTCTTCCAGCATGTCGACTTTCGGCTGGCCTGGGGCGGTTGGCGCCGAGGTTTGCGCACCCGTGTAGTCGAGTACCGCGAACATGCGCTCGCGCACCTGCAGGCGATGCGTCACGTCGGTGATCGCGTTTTCGTACGGGTACTTGGAAGCGCGCAGGTAGGCGGTGCAGCCGTTCTCGTCGCAGGTCGGGAAGCCGCTCTCGCCGTTGACGGCGACGTTGCGGAAACGGATGTCGCTCGAGTTGGTGACGCGCGCCGCGCTCGGCGCAGGCTTCATCGAACGCGTGACGCGGTAGGCGTGGTAGTTGGCCACCAGGATGTGCTTCGAGTTGCGGATGTCGAAGGACACCGAGTCGGCCCCGTCGCGCACCTCTTCCTCGGTCTGCGGTGCGTGGAACTCCCAGTTCTGCACGCCGTCGAGCACGATCTCGTTGCGGATGTGGTGTTCGGCCGAGAGTTCGTAGACGCGCCCCGGCGTCGTGGTGTTGGTCACGTAGAAGGCCGCCTGCGCGTGCCCGGCCGGCGACCACACGCCGGTAAAGGTGCCGCCACCGCCATCGGTCACCCAGATGCTCGGGTACTGGCGGTCCCACCAGGCGCTGGTGTCCGCGCGATCGCTCTTCTTGTACGGGTCGCCCGGCGCGCCCATGCCCCACTGGACGCGGATGTCGTCCACCAGCGAGCGCTCGCCGGCGCGCCACAGGATGCCGGTGGCGCGCGGATTGACTTCGCCGGTGTTGATGCCGATGCCGGTCACGATGGCGTCGCCGCCCTTCGCGCTTTCGATCAGCGCCTTGGCCGTGCCCACGCCCTGGTACAAGGGCGAGCCGTTCGGCAGGCGCAGCTGGGTCAGGCCCGGATGCAGGCCGATCAGCACCGTGTCCGGTTTCAGGCGGATGGTGTCGTTGACGGCGTAGACGCCCAGCGGCAGGTAGACCACGCGGCGGCTGTCGATCGCCTTTTGCAGCGCGGCGGTGTCGTCGGTCGTGCCGTCGCCCTTGGCGCCGAAGGCGTGCGCATCGGCCCACTCGCTCGTCGGCGGCAGCGGCTTCATCACGCGCGCGTCCGGCGACCTGGCCGGCAGCGCGGCGCTCTGGAAGCGCGTCTCGAAATGCCCGGGTTCGCCCAGGCCGGGCAGCGTCAGGCCGTGGGTGAATTCGCTGACCTGGTAGTCGCGCCCCTTGCCGGCGACCTGCTTGCCGCTGTCGCGGAACTGCGCAAAGGTCGGCACGTTGCGCGCGCTGACGCGCTCGAAGCCCACCTGGGTATAGACGTTGTTCTCGTTGCTGACGATGACGCCGGCTTTCGACACGTTCTCGAAACGCACGTCCTTGCCCCACAACCAGTCGCCGTAGCCGCGGTCGATCTCGATGCCGACCGGGGTGTCGCGGATGTCCGTGTTGGCCAGCGTGAGCGCCGCCTCGTGCTCGCGGATGGCGGCTTCAAGCTGGCCCTCGAAATGCGAGTCGAGCAGCGTGAACTGCCAGGCCGGCGAGGTCTTCTCGGCCAGGATGCCGTAGCGCCCGCCGTAGAACTTCAGGTCGTAGGCGTAGTTGCCGACGTCGTACACGCCGGCCAGGCCGGACCCCATGCGAAAGTCGATGTGCGACAGGTTCGAGTGCTGCGCCGTGTGCATGCGCACGCCGGCGGCGGCCGGGTTGCCGTCGCCGACTTCGAAGTCGACGTTCGACAGCACCGAATAAAACGTCGACGAGTTGGCGTCGCGCACCGGCTTGGCGCCCGGCGTGCCCGGTGCCGGCACGGCGCTGGGCACCGGCTGGGCCACGCCGCCGATGTTGTAGGTGTCGGTGCCGGTGAAGATCACCATGTTGGCCACGCCCTTCTGGAAGCCGGGTGTATTCGGGGCCAGCACCAGGGTCGGGCGGGTCTTGCCGACGCCGTAGACGCGCACCGCGATCGGGATCAGGAGCGTGCGCGTGATGCGGTAGCGCCCCGCCGGCAGGAACACCACGCCCCCCTGGCCTTTGTTGGCGGCGCTGTCGATGGCCGCCTGCAGCGCGTCGCTGTCGTCGGTGGCGCCGTCGCCCTTGGCGTGCACGACGACCGCGCGCGGGTCGGCTGGCATGCTCTGGTAAGCCGAGACGGATGCGGGCGCCGAGCGTGCGGCGGCCTGCGCCGGGCCGGTGGCGCTCGCCGCCAGCGTGGCGGCGGCGAGCGCGAGGACGCGCATTGGTATGAAACGTTGGTTCAATCTGGTCTCCATGATTTTTGTTTTGCGTTGCCGTGCGACTCGACTATGCCACGAACAGCGACAGCAGCAGCACGAAGATGATACCGAACGTGCCGACCAGGGTCTCCATCAGCGACCACGAGCGGAAGGTGTCCTTGAGCGACAGGCCGAAGTACTCCTTGAACATCCAGAACGCCGAGTCGTTCACGTGGCTGCACATCAGGCTGCCGGCGCCGACCGCCAGCACCATCAGGTTGGGGTTGCAGTGGGTGGCCCGCACCAGCGGTTCGATGACGCCGGCCGCGGTCACGCCGGCCACGGTCGCCGAACCGAGGCAGATGCGGATCACGGTGGCCACCGCCCAGCCGAGCAGCAGCGGCGGCACCGGCAGGCTGGCCAGCTGCGCACCGAGCTGGGCGCTCACGCCCGATTCGGTCAGCACCTGTTTCAACCCGCCGGCGCCGGCGATGATCAGGAGAATCGGCGCGATCTCGCGCAGCGCCTCCTGCGCCGAACCCATCACCTGCGCCAGCGTGCGCCCGCGCGCCAGCCCGAGCGTGACCACGGCCACGCCATACGACACCAGCATCACCACCAGCGGGCTGGAGAGAAAGGCCAGCGGCTGCGCCAGCGCCGGGCGCGCCACCGTGACCAGCGTGAGTACACCCAGCATCAGCACCGGCAGCAGCGCCGTGGCGATGCTGGCAAAGGCCCCCGGCAGCTGCTCGTCCGGGACCGGCTCGCCGCGGAAGATTGCCGCCGGCTGGGCGCGGATGCGGGTCAAAGTGGTGGCGAACAGCGGGCCGGCGATGAGCAGCGTCGGGATCGCGACCACGAGACCATACAGCAGCGTCATGCCCATGTCGGCATGCACCGCCGCCACCAGCGCGGTCGGCGACGGGTGCGGCGGCAGGAAGCCGTGCGCGATCGACAGCCCGGCCAGCAAGGGCATCCCGAGCGCCACCGCCGGCCGCCCCGATTGCGCCACCAGCGAGAAGATCAGCGGGATCATCAGCACAAAGCCGACGTTGTAGTACAGCGGCAGCCCGACCACGAAGCCGGTGACGGTCATCGCGATCGGCATCTTGCCGTCGCCCAGCCAGCGCACCAGCGTGATCGCGATGCGCCGCGCGGCGCCGCTGTCGGCGATCAGCTTGCCGAACACCGCGCCGACGCAGATCACCACCACCAGTGAGCCGAGCAGGTCGCCGATCCCCTTCTCGATCGCGCCCGGGATCTTCGAGGCCGGCATCCCCAGCATCAGGGCGGCGGCCATCGCCGCCAGCACGAACGCCAGCAGCGCCTGCACCTTGCCCCAGGCGATCATGACGGTCAGCAGGCCGACCGCCAGCAGTACCGCAAACAGGTTCCACACAGCCGGGGCCCGCTCAGAAGTTCACGCGCACGCCGGCGCGATAGGTACGGCCGATCGCGTCGTAGATGGCGGGATTCAGGGCGAGGCTCAGGTTGGTCTGCGGGACCAGCACCGGGTCGCGGTCGGCCAGGTTGTCGACCTTGAAGTAGGCGGTGGCCTGCTTCGAGATGTTGACCGTGGCGCCGAGGTCGATGTAGGTCGCACCGGGCAGGTGGTTGTCGTAGATGGTCGGGTGCGCGGCGGTCGGTTTCGGGCAACCGGTCTGGCACTCGATGTACTCGTTGCTGATCACGCCGGCGCTGATCCAGCGTTCGGCCAGCGTCAGACTGAGCTTGTTGTCCAGCAGGCCCTCCCACGACTGCGACACCAGCGCCTTCCACTTCGGCGTGGCGCCGGTCATGTTGCCGGCGCCTTCGCTCGGCGTGGTGCCCGGCACGCCCGGATCGGAGATCGAGTGGATCGTGCGCGAGGCCAGGCCGCGCAGCGTGACGCTGCCCGGCAAGCCATGGTCCGCCAGGTTCAGGCGGTAGGCGGTCTCGAAGTCGATGCCGCGCGTGTGCAGCGAGGCGAAGTTGAAGCTCTGGGCCAGCACGTAGTTGGTGCCGGCGGGACCGTTGATCGACACCGCCGAGCAGACCTGCTGGTTGCCGCCGTTGCACAGGTCGACTTCCTGCTGCGGACCCAGCGAGTTGATCACGTTGTTGACCTTGATGTCGTAGTAGTCGACCGACAGGTTGAAGCCGCGCGCCCAGCTCGGCTGGCTCAGCACCACGCCGAACGAATTGTTGCGCGCGGTCTCCGGGACCAGGTTCGGGTTGCCGACGTTGCGCTGCTGGATCTGGATCGACTGGCCGTTGGTGTTGTTGACGGCCTGGTTGGTGACCGTCATCGCCGCGTACAGCTCGGACAAATTGGGCGCGCGCACGTCCTTCGAGCTGACCGCGCGCAGGCGCAGGCCGGAGATCGGGGTCTGCCAGGTGGCGCCGATCTTCCAGGCGCTGGCGCTGCCCGCCGTGCTGTACTTCTCCTGGCGGTCGGCGATGTTCAGGTTGGCTTCGCCCCAGCGGTCCGATTTCAGGAACGGGAGGTTGAATTCGACGTAGGCTTCGCGCACGGTGAAGGCGCCCTCGCCGTTGTGGTAGTTACCGGCGAACCAGTTGTCGCCGCCGGTAGACAGGGTCGGATCCTGCGGGTAGCCGGCGCTGTAGGGTGAGACCGCGCTCACGCCGGCGCCGTACGGGTCGCCGTGCACCGAGTAGGCCTCGCGCCGCCATTCTGCGCCGAAGGCCATCGAGACCGGTCCCGCCCAGCCCTGCGCCAGCTCGCCGTTGAAGTTCGCGCTGGCCACGTTCTGGACCGAGTCGGTGTGCTGCATCGGACCGTTGGCCGGGGCGATGTAATTCCAGCCCGCCGGGTTGATCGGCACGTCGCCGAAGATGTTGATCGGCTGGCAGCCTGCCGCGCGCGCAGTGGCGCTACGGCACACGATCTGGCCGGTGGCCGGGTCGCGCACGGCGTCGATGGCGAAGTTGTAGCGCGGGTTGAGCGTGATGTCCTGCACGTGGATCACGGTGGTGTTCTCGCCGTGCTCGGCGTAGCCGTCGTACGACCAGTCCCTGCCGAACAGCTTGAACTTGCCGTCCGCGCCGACCACGACGCGGCGCTGGGTGCGGGTCGGATGCACGTTGATATTCGCCGGGAACTCGGCGTTGGCGGTGCCGACCTGCATCACGCCGGTCGGATAGCCCGACGCGCAGCCGGCCTGGATCGAGGCCGGCAGGTAGGCGTTGTCGCAGCGGATGTTCAGGTTGCCCTGCTTGGCCGCGCCGGGGTTGGGCGAAAACACCGAGCGCACCTGGGCCCAGTTGCCGGTGACGTAGATCTCGTCGTCCGGGGTCAGGTCCCAGGACACGCGGGTGTAGGCCACTTCGCGCTTGAAGTTCATCGCCAGGTTGGTGCCGGCGCCGACGCTGCCGGCGCGGTCGCCGCCGATGCAGAAGTTGCCGACGCAATCGGTACCATACTGGAAAGGATATGGCGTGCCGCCGGGGCCGAAGGCCGTGCCTTTGAGCGGGCCGTTGGTGATCAGGCCGTACTTGGCATACTGGACGTGCTGGGCATTGTGGATGTACTTGTAGCGCGGCGCGCCGGCCGCCTGCATCGCCGCGCTCGATTCCTGCAGCGCGGGATTGTCGTACCAGGTGCGGCCGTTCGGTCCGACCTGGCCGAAGCCGGGCGAATCGATGCCGTTTTCCTTGGTGAACTCGCCGCTGGCCTCGACGTGCAAGCGATCGTCCAGGAAGCCGCGGCCCCACGCCGCCTGCAGGGTGCCGTTCTTGTCGTCGTGGTACCTGGTCTCGCCGCCCTCGAGGTTCATCTTGAAACCGTTGAACTTCTTGTCGGTGATGAAGTTGACCACGCCGCCGACGGCGTCCGACCCGTACGAGGCCGATGCGCCGCCGGTCACCACGTCGACGCGTTTCACGAGCAGCTGGGGGAACTGGCTGACGTCGGTCACGCCGGTGACGTTGGCGCCGACCACGCGCTGGCCATCGAGCAGGGTCAGGGTGCGGATCGTGCCCAGGCCGCGCAGCGACAGCGACGACAGGCCCTGGATGCCCGAGCTGGTGCTGTAGGTATTGGTGGTGCGGCCGGTCGAGCCCTGCAGGGCCGGCAGCTCGGTCAGGGTGTCGAACAGGTTCGGCTTGGCTGCCTTTTCGAGGTCGGCGGCGCTCAAGCTGGTGGTCGGGGTCGGCTGGGTGAAGCCGCGCGCGGCGATGCGCGAGCCGGATACGACGACGGTGTTGACGCCGCCCGGGTTGGCTGCCGAGGCGGATGCGGTCGTGGAAGCGCTTGCGCTCGCGCCGGCCGCGTCCTGCGCTGGTTCCGTCCTGGCGCCGGCGGCCGCGGGCGCATCGGCCTGGGTCTGCTGGGCGTGGCCGGACATGGACAGGACGCCGCAGGCGCTGGCCACGGCGAGGTTGATCAAGGTACGCTGGTATTGTCTCTGCATGATGTCTCCGTTTTTTTGTAATGAGCGGCGCCGCTGAGCGGTCGCCGGTATGCCGAGTTTTCGGGTTGCGTCGGGTCTGTTCTGGTGTCCTCCGTGATGGCGCGCGCTGGCGCAAAGATGCCGCATGCAAAATGGCCGCTGCAGTGCCGATGCGGCTTGCCTTGCCGAATGTATTGACGATTCGGAATAGTTTGAAATGTATAGATGTTATCGCTAACGTGCAATCACCTTTCTGCCGTAAGCGATATGGATATCGGTATCACTCCAGCGGCGCCCAGAGTGTGGAGAGGCTCGGCGCAGCGATGACGACAGCGCTGATGCGGACGCGCTGGCTGGCTGTCACTGGCCCAAAAAACAACAAAGCCGTCTCGCGACGGCTTTGGAAACGGCATCAGAGGGTGGGACTTACTTCAGCGCCGTACTCGCCTTTACCACCGGCAGCAGCACCGCGCTCTTGCCGGCGTCGCCGTGCTCGATCGACACGGTCGCCTTCTGGTAGTCCGCCGGCTTGGCGAAGAAGATATTCGGCACGAACGTCTGCGGATTGCGGTCGTACAGCGGGAACAGGCTGGACTGGATCTGCACCATGATGCGGTGGCCCGGCTTGAACACGTAGTTCATGGTCGGCAGGCGGAACTTGTATTCCTGCACCTGGCCGGCCGGAATCGCCGACGGCTGCTCGAAACTCTGGCGATAGCGGCCGCGGAAGATGTCCAGGCTGACCGGCAGCTGGTAACCGGCCATCTCCGGCTGTTCGGCCCAGGTCGCAGGGTACACGTCGATGATCTTGACGACGAAGTCGCCGTCCGTCCCCGTGGTCTTGGCGAAGATGTCGGCGAACGGCGCGCCCTGCACGGTCACGGCTTCGCTCAAGACCGGCGTCTGGTAGGACAGCACGTCGGTGCGGGTCGAGACGAAACGCTGGTCCTGCAGCAGCCAGCTGACCCAGCGGCCATGGTCGGCAAAGGCCACCGGCGGGGCCAGGAACGGCACCGGTTTGGCCGGGTCGGACACGTAGCTGTCTTCGCCCGCCGCGGCGCTCTGGAAGCCCAGGCCATTGCCGGCCTGCAGGTACAGCGGGGTCAAGGAGGTGGTGCCGGGCCAGTCGGCGAAGCGGTCCCAGTGGTTTTCGGCCGGGTTGTAGATCATCACCGGCGGCAGCGGCTGGGCAGCCGGCTTGTCCTTCAGGTAGGTATTGAAGAACGGGACCAGCACGTCGTGGCGGAAGTCGGCGGCGGTGTCGCCTTTCCACTTCAGCGGACCCAGGCTCTCTGCCCTGCCGTTGACCTGGCTGTGCGCCCACGGCCCCATCACCAGGTGGTTGTTCGACAGGCCCTTGGCGCGCAGCGCCTCCCAGGTCGTGACGGCGCCGTACATGTCTTCCTGGTCCCACAGGCCCTGCAGCCACATGGTCGGGACCGTCGACGGCTTGGCCGCGACGAACTTGTCGAGCGCCTGGCCCTGCCAGAACGCGTCGTAGGCCGGATGGTTCGACAGGCGTTTCCAGAAGCCGAGCTGGCCGAAGCCGTTCTGTTCGGCCCAGGCGCCGGCCGAACCGGCGTCCAGAAACGCCTGGTAATCGTCGGCGGCGTAGCGCGCCACGTTCTCGCCCTTGCCGGTCTTGCTGGTCTGCGAGGTGAAGTAGTCCAGGTTGACCTGGCGGAAAGCGCCGTAGTGGAACCAGTCGTCGCCCATCCAGCCGTCGATCATCGGGCTTTCCGGCGCCGCCACCTTGAGCGCCGGGTGCGGACCGAGCAAGGCCATGGTCACGGTCCAGCCATCGTAGGACGAGCCGATCATGCCGACTTTCCGGTTGCTCTCGGCGACGTTCTTGACCAGCCAGTCGATGGTGTCATAGGCGTCGGTGGTGTCGTCGGTCTTGCTCGGATTGAGCTTGCCGACCGGCGGACGGGTCATCACGTAGTCGCCTTTCGAGCCGTACTTGCCGCGGATGTCCTGGTACACGAGGATATAACCGTCGTCGACCCACTCGCGGCCTGCCGGCCACAGGGCGTCGCGCAGGTGCGGGATGTTTTCCTTGGCAAAGCCGTCGGCGTTGTACGGCGTGCGCTCGAGCAGCATCGGCAAGCCCGTGGCGTTCTTCGGCACCAGGATCACGGTGTGCAGCTTGACGCCGTCGCGCATCGGGATCATCACCTCGCGCCTCACGTAATCGAAGCCGGCCTGCGGCGCGGCCCATTTGGCCGGGATGTCGCTCCCAAGTTGCAGCATGTCGTCTTTGCTCGCGGCGGCGGGCGGAGGTGGGGCCGCCGAGGCGGTCGTGGCGACGATGGCGGATGCGAGAACGGCGAGAGAAGCGCGATACAACATCAACGATATCCTTTCGAGACACAGCAGGAATGGGCGCGGCGCATCCTTGTGAGGCGCCGGCGTGCGTGAAGCGGTGGCCGTGCGATGGGCGGCCGCGTTCATTCTAGCGCTGAGTCGGGTTGTTATCAGTCAATACACTGCAATTAATTCGAGTTGGCATGCCGTGCGCATCCTTACCGTACCGATGCATAACAGGTATGCGTGCCATGCCATGCGCATCAGTACGCTTTCTCTGATACTGCATCCAGGCAGCACATACAAGAAGCGCAGACGCGCAAGGAGACCGATATGCAGTCCTGGTACAGCAGCATGGCGCCTGATCAGCGCCGCACGTTTTGGGCGTGCTTCCTCGGGTGGGCGCTCGATGCGATGGACGTCCAGCTGTTCGCTTTCGTGATTCCGACCCTGCTGACGGTATGGGGAATGAGCAAGTCGGAGGCCGGCATCATCGGCACGGCCGCACTTGTCTCCTCGGCCATCGGCGGCATCATCGCCGGCCTGCTGGCCGACCGCATCGGCCGCGTACAGGTGCTCAAGCTGTCGATCCTGTGGTTCGCCGTGTTCACCGGCTTGTCGGCCTTCACGAATTCTTTCCACCAGCTGCTGCTCACGCGCACGCTGCAAGGCCTGGGCTTCGGCGGCGAGTGGGCCGCGGGCGCGGTGCTGATCGGCGAAGCGGTCGACAAGCGCATCCGCGGCCGCGCGGTCGGTTCGGTGCAGAGCGGCTGGCCGGTGGGTTACGCCGCGGCGGCGCTGGCCTACTGGGGCATTTTCAGCCTGCTGCCCGAACACGATGCGTGGCGTGTGCTGTTCCTGGTGGGCATCCTGCCCGGCCTGCTGGTGGTATGGATGCGCCGCAACATCCAGGAATCGGCGGCCTTCGAAGCGGCCGCCGCCTACCGCGAGCAGACCTCGGTCGCCGCCAACTTCGCGCTGATCTTTTCACCAAAGGTGCTGCCGCTGACCGTGATGGCCTCGCTGATGGCGGCCGGTGCGCTGGGCGGGAACTACACCATTCTCACCTGGCTGGTGACCTACCTGCGCCAGACCCAGGGGCTCACGGTGGGCATGACGACGATGTACCTCGCGGTGAACATCTTCGGCTCGTTCTGCGGCTACGTCGGCATGGCCTACCTGAGCGACGGCCTGGGCCGGCGCAAGACGTTCGCGCTGTCCGCCGCAGGCGCCACGCTCACCGTGCTCGCCTATACCCAGTTCCACCTGCCGCTGGGCGTCCTGCTGCTGCTCGGCTTCCCGCTCGGCCTGTTCCAGTCGGGGATCGTGTCCGGCATGGGCGCCTGCTTCACCGAGCTGTTCCCAACCCAGATCCGCGGCACGGCTGGCGGCTTTTCCTACAACTTCGGGCGGGGCATCGGCTCGCTGGTGCCGGCCGGCGTCGGCATGACCAGCATCTCGGTGGGCCTGGCTGTCTCGATCGGCATCTGGGCCGCCTGCTCCTACCTGGTGGTCTTCGCCGTCGCCCTGTTCCTGCCTGAAACCCGCAACAAGGAGCTCGAACTTCATGTCTGAATCGATTCAACCGCGCATCGGCGGCCATATCCTCGTCGATACCCTGCTCGCCAACGCCGTCGATACCGTGTATTGCGTGCCCGGCGAAAGCTATCTGCCGGTGCTGGACGCGTTGCACGATGCCGGCGCCGCCGGCAGTATCCGCACCATCGTCACCCGCCACGAAGGCGCCGCGTCGAACATGGCCGAGGCCCACGGCAAGCTGACCGGCCGCCCCGGCATCTGCTTCGTCACACGCGGCCCCGGCGCCACCCATGCCGCCAACGGCGTGCACACGGCGATGCAGGATTCGACGCCGATGATCCTGTTCGTCGGCCAGATCGAGGGCAAATTCAAGGGCCGCGAAGCCTTCCAGGAAGTGGACTATCGACGCATGTTCGGCGGCCTGGCGAAATGGGCGACCGAGATCGACAGCCTGGAACGCATCCCGGAGATCGTCGCACGCGCCTTCAGCGTCGCCATGTCCGGCCGGCCCGGCCCGGTCGTGGTCGGCCTGCCGGAAGAGGTGTTGTTCGGCACCGGGAGCGCGCCCGCCGCGCCGCAGGTGCGCGTCGCCCACGCCGCACCGGAACCGGCGGCGCTGGCCGAGCTGCAGACGCTGCTGGCCGGCGCGGCCAGGCCGCTGGTCGTGGTGGGCGGCAGCGGCTGGACCGACGACGGCCTGGCCGCGCTCAAGCGCTTCGTCGTCGCCAACGATTTGCCGGTGGCCGCCTCGTTCCGGCGCCAGGACCTTTTCGACAACCGTGACCCGCACTATGTCGGCATGCTGGGCCTGGGCGTCTCGCCCAAGCTGGCGGAGCGCGTGCGCGACACCGACCTGCTGCTGGTGATCGGCTCGCGCCTGTCGGAAACCGTCTCGAACGGCTACACGCTGATCGAAAGCCCGGTGCCGAAGCAGACGATGGTGCATGTGCACCCGGACCCGCAGGAACTCGGCCGCGTCTACCACGCCCGCCTGCCGATCGTGGCGTCGCTGAGCCGCTTCGCACTGGCGCTGGACGGCCTGGCGCCGGTCGCGGCGCCTGCGTGGAGCGCCTGGACGGCAGCCGCGCGCGCCGACTACGTCGCCCATTCCACGCCGCCGCAGCCGCATGCCGACCTGGCCGGCGTCGACCTGGCCCAGGTCGTGGCGCACCTGAGCGACACGCTGCCGGAGGATGCCGTCATCACCAACGGCGCCGGCAACTACACCGTGTGGGTGCACCGCTTCTATCGTTACCGGCGGAGGGCCACCGGACTGGCGCCGACCAACGGCGCGATGGGTTACGGCTTCCCGGCGGCGATCGCGGCCAAGCTGCGCGACCCGGGACGCACCGTCGTGTGCTTCGCCGGCGACGGCTGCTTCATGATGTATCCGCAAGAGCTCATGACGGCGATGCAGTACGGCGCGCCGATGGTCGTCATCGTCGTCAACAACGGCATGCTGGGCACCATCCGCATGCACCAGGAGCGTGAGTATCCGCATCGCGTGTCGGCCACCGACCTGGCCAATCCGGACTTCGTGGCGTTCGCCCGATCCTTCGGCGCCCACGCCGAACGGGTGGAACGCAGCGAAGACTTCGCCGCCGCCTTCGCGCGCGCGCAGTCGGCCGGCCGGGCGGCGCTGATCGAGCTGCGCACCGACCCGCGCCAGATCACGCCTGCGGCGCGCCTCGCCTGAGTCTAGACGCTGTCGGCGGCGGCGCCCTCGCCGTGCAGCACCGTGTCCGGCCAGGCGCCCTCGCGCACCAGTGCCGCCGCGCGCTGGCGGATGATCTGCGTCACCGCCCACAGACCGTCGGGCGTGACGCGGTTCTTCGGCCACACGATGGCCACCTCGCGCCGGATCGACGGCTGCACCAGGCGGTAGGTCTTGAGACGTCCCGCCGCCACTTCCTCCACCACCGCCGCAGACGGCAGCACGGTGCAGCCGCAGCGCTCCAGTACGAGGCGCTTGGTGATCGATATCGACCCGTCGCATTCGAGCGCGATGTTGGCGGAAAAGCCGTAGCGCGCCGCCAGCGTCTCCACCAGCACGCGCAAGCCATGGTGCGTGCTCGGCAGGATCAGCGCAATCTCGCCCAGGTCGCGCACCGGGATCGTATCGCCCTCCAGCGGATAATCGGCTGGCGTGACCAGATGGATTTCTTCCGTCAGCAGCGCATCGTACTGCAGCGCGCCGTGGTGCTCGGGCAGGTACAGGATCGCCACGTCGATCGCGCCATCGCCCAGCTGCCCGAGGATCTGGCTCGCGAGACCCTCGACGAAGCGCACCTGCGTCAGCGGATAGCGTTCCTTCAGGGCGTGGCCTAGCCTGCCGAACAGCAGCCGGGCAATGGTCGGCTGGGCCGCGATGCACAAACGCGCGGGTCCCTGCTCGGCGCTGTCGCGCATCGCGCGCGCGGCCTCCACCAGCATGGCCGCGGAAGCGGCGGCGTATTCCAGCAGCTGTTGGCCGCGCTCGGTCGGCGTCACGCCGCGGCCGCTGCGGTGGAACAGGCGTACGCCGAGTTCCGCTTCCAGAAGGCCGATGCGGCGGCTGATGGTGGACTGGTCGGCGCCGAGCACCATGGCCGCGCGCGAAATGCTGCCGCTGTTTGCCACCTGCGCAAACAGGATGAGGTCGTCTGAATTCATGGACGGATGGTAGTGCATGACGCCGCTTGGCGCCACAAGGGCTTGTGGCGCGGTTCAGCGAGCGGCGTCAGCCTTCCGAGATGAATGACATACCGTGGATAACGGTGCGAGTTCGAACGTTTCAAGACGCCTGCTGGCCGGCCCCTGGGCGCTCCAGGCAGATTAGCACGCCAAGCAGCGCCGCCATGATTACCGCGTGAATCCAATCGCAGCCCAACACGGTCAAATGCGCGAACAATGCACCTAGGTCGACGGTCAACATCACAATGGCGCCGACAATGGAGAACCTTGGCACCACGATGGTGACCGCGCCGATCAATTCCAGCGTTCCCGTAAAATAACGAAACCACTGGCCTAGTCCGACAGTCTCGAATTCGGCAACCATCGCCGGCCGTCCGCTCAACTTCATCACTGAGAAGAACAAGAATCCCAGGCTGAACACGATGCGGAGCAGCCAGATAGCGACACGGACCGTACGGCCTTGATTGTTCACGATAGAAGAATCCATGATCATCGCCTAGACGCGGTTCAGAGTGTAGAAAGCGAGCCGAAGCGATAGCTCGATACGGTGATCCCTCCCATGAAATCCGTTTGACGATAGATCAGGTGGCCGGCATCGCTGCCTGCAGCGCCAACCGCCACCATCAGCGGAAGCAGATGATCTTCGCGCGGGTGGGCGCTTCGAGCGGCAGGCGCATCCGTCCAGCGCAGCAGGCCATGCTCCCGCGCTTGCGGGCTCGAGTCGACCAGCGTTTCATTGAGCCAGCCGTCGAACGCCGCTGATGCGGCAGCGCCGGCGCCATTCATGATGGAACGCGTGTCGTGAAAACTGAAGCCGCTACCGATGATTAATACGCCTTCGTCTCGCAGCGGAGCAAGCAGTTTGCCGGCCTGAATATGCGCCGCCGGGTCGAGACTTGCCTTCAGCGACAGCTGGAGCAAGGGCATATCGGCCTTTGGATACATCGTGTGCATCAAGGAAAACGTGCCGTGGTCGAAGCCGCGTTGCGGATCGAGGTGAGCGACCACGCCGCCATTCACCAGCATGGTTTGTACCGTGCGCGCCAGCGTGGGCGCACCGGGCGCGGGGTAGCGAATATGGTAGGCGTGGTCGGGAAAACCGCGGTAGTCATACACCATCGGTGGTTGAGCCGCCGATGACAACATGAAATCATGCTCTTCCCAATGTCCGGAGATCATCAGAATGGCGCGCGGTGCCTGGCCGACTTCGCGCCGCACATCGTGCAGCGACGCTTCGAGCAAGTCGTAGGCACCGGGCCTGAATTCTTTCATCCATGGCCAGGGACCACCGCCATGGGATAGAAAATAGGTAGGTAGGCGCGGCTGCGTCATGGCGAGTTCCTTATGCCGTGGCTGCGCGGGAAGTCATGGTTGCCTGCGCCCACCAGACGAGCTCGTCGAGCGCGGCAGTCGCCGACGGGAGTATGCCGGCTTCGATGTCTTCGATCGGCTGGTTGCCGCCCATCGGGAAGACTTTCATGAAGTCGCTGCCGCCGATGTGCATGGTGGCGCGCGTCGATACCATCTGGAGCTCGACGCCAATGCCGCGCAGATGTTCGATCGCGCGCGCGCCGCCGACGCTCCCGTAACCGATCGCGGTAAAAGGCTTGCGGTTCCACTCCTTGTACGACTGGTCCAAGGCGTTTTTCAACGCGGCCGTGATCGAGTGGTTGTACTCGGCCACGACGAAAATGAAACCGTCGAATTTGCCAACGGTTTGTTGCCAGCGAATCGCCTCGGGATCTTTGCTTGGCACACGCAGGTTTGACGCGACCTCGTCGAAAAACGGCAAAGGATGGTCGCGCAGGTCGACGATGTCGACGTCCATATCCTGTCGCGCTCGTGCCTGCTTCAACATCCACTGAGCAGGCTTGTCCGCGAAACGCGTTGCGCGCGTCGAACCAATGATCAGGGCAATACGGGGCTTAACATTCATGGTTTCCTCATGTATGGTAGTAACTAGGAGAAACCATATTAGGAGGCTTCAAATGGTTGCACAAGAAGGCACCAAATCGAAACCAGGTGAGCAAAAAGATCCCGCTACCTGTGAGCACCTGAGCCGCATGCTGGCGCGGATTTGCGATAAATGGACTTTGCTTGTGGTTCGAACACTCGGCCGTGGGCCACGCCGGTTCAATGCCCTGCGCAAGGACATTGGCGAGATCAGCCAGAAAATGCTCGCGCAGACACTGCGGGATTTGGAAGAGAATGGCTTTGTGACACGCACGGTCACCCCGGTCAAGCCGCCACAAGTCGAATACGCGCTGACCGAACTCGGAGAAAATTTTCTATCTCCGGTGCGCGGGCTGGCTGAGTGGGTTGCAGCGCACTCTGATGCAATCACCGCCGCGCGTGGCGCGTTTGCCCAGTCCCGGACGATCAAGTAAAGCGCTGATAAGCTCGCTCCGCTGTCAAGCCGCATGGTCTCCGGTGTACACATGAAGACGCGGCAGGTCGAGGATGATACGCTACCGGCAGTTTGCTGGAGATAAGGGTAGCAAAAGCTTAGCCATGATCGGTTATCGAGCACAACCAGCGATGTCCGGTACGGTCGAAAATTGACGTTGCAGTCTACCTGCTACCCGCGGATTGCACGCGACCGTCAAATGCGCTGCTACTTTCTTGCGCTGCTACTTTCTCTATCTTCGATCATGGTGTCGGCTTGCTTGGGCCGCCAATGGAGGCGCGCCCTCGTCAGTGCGCTCGATGCGGGCATGTCGAGCCCGACGAAAAAGGCCAGCCAGCCGAAGTGGTCGCCGGCGTCTTCGCGTGACAGCGAGACCACCGGCACGCCGAGGCGCCGCCCGATTGCCTCAGCAATTGCACGCAGCGTAACGCCTTCTTCAGCAACTGCATGGTAGCGCGCGCCGGCGAGTCCGTATTCAAGTACTTGGCGATACAGCAATGCTGCATCGGAGCGATGCACGGCCGGCCAACGGTTCATACCCTCTTCGATGTAGGCTGACATCCCTTTTGCACGGGCCAAGGCGATCAGGTAGCTCACCAGCCCTTGCCTGTTGCGGTCGTGCACTTGCGGCAAGCGCACTATCGATGCCCGCATTTGCTGTGCCACGGCTTTTGTTGCTGCCTGTTCTGACATACGCGGCACTGCGATGCTCCCGACAGGCGCCGCAAGGTCTTCTGTGTGGGCTGCTGTGCCGGAGGTAACCACCAGCGGACGGTTAGTCCTTGCCAGTGCCTCAGCCATGGCATTGATCGCATTGAGGTCGATGTCACAGGCTTGCTTGAACCTGCTCATATCCTCGTGGACAAAAGCGGTATGGATCACGCCATCGCAGTCGGCGACACCGCGACGCAGGCTGATCAAGTCCGTCAGGTCACCGCGCAGCGCTTGCGCACCGGCAGCCGCAAGGGCGAGCACAGCGTCGTCGGTCCTGGCGAGTCCGGGTACCTGATGGCCTGCCTCGAGCAGGTCTTGGACAACGCGTGAACCGATGAAGCCGGTCGCACCGGTCATGAAAATACGCATGATGAGTTCCTTGTTTTAAGGATATCCAGTACGCCGTTGCGCTGGGATGAAAGCATTGTATGGCGCTCAAGTGAGACGATCCATGCTGTAGAATCCATATGTTTGTCGCGATCGTCCGAACATGGATCCCTTATCTGAAGTACTCTCATTCCTTCGGCCGCGTAGTTTCTTCTCGGGCGGCCTCGACCAAGGCGGCGATTGGGCTTTGCAATTCGCTGCGCACGACGGAATGAAGCTATATGCCATCATCGCTGGCGCTTGCTGGTTGATGGTCGACGGCGTGCCTGATCCGCAGCGCTTGGAGGCCGGTGATTGCATCCTGTTGCCACATGGCCGCCCCTTCCGGCTGGCCAGCGACCTGGCACTGCCTCCGGTTGATGCCGCCTCGCTCGTGCGCGTACCCATGCAGGGAACCGTACGGACTGTGAACGGCGGCGGGAGTTGCATGACCGTTGGCGCGCATTTCACGTTCGCTGGCCGGCATGCGGGCGTGCTGCTACAGATGCTTCCTCCCGTTGTATTGCTACGCAAGGAATCTGACCGAACAGCAATGCGGTGGGCGCTCGACCGCCTGATGCTGGAGCAGCGCGAAGCAGAGCCAGGCAGCTTCTTGATCGCGCAGCAAATTGCCTATGTCATGCTGGTGCAGGCGCTCAGGCTGTACATGACAAGCAGTGACGCCAGCGGGGTGGGTTGGCTTTTTGCACTGGCAGACCAGCAGTTGGGCGCAGCCATCGAGGCCGTCCACCTCGCACCTGCCTACCGCTGGACACTGAGTGAGCTCGGGCGCCGTGCCGGCATGTCGCGCTCGACCTTTGCGTTGAAGTTCAAACGGGCCGTTGGCGTCACGCCGATGGAATACGTTACCCGCTGGCGTATGCTCCTGGCTGCCGACAGACTGGTGCACGCCCGCGATTCCATCGCCACTGTTGCGCACGCGCTCGGATACGAGTCGGAAAGCGCCTTCTGTGCGACTTTCAAGCGCCAGATGGGCTACTCGCCGCGACGATACGGTCAGGACCACCAGAGCGCTCAAGCGCTCGCTCGACCTCTGCAACAAGGCCATACGATCATGTGGTGATGCGCGCCCGCGCGCTTGCAGGCGCGCGGCTTCGAATCCCACCCGCAGGGCGAACTGTCGCCCTGCTCGCCTGCCCGGCCGCGGAAAACAAAAAAGCCGTCTTGCGACGGCTTTTTTGTTTGAAACTTGGCGGAGACGGTGGGATTCGTCCACATGCCGCGGACCGCCCGCGCGCTTGCAGGCGCGCGGCTTCGAATCCCACCTGCAGGGCGAACTGTCGCCCTGCTCGCCTGCCCGGCCGCGGAAAACAAAAAAGCCGTCTTGCGACGGCTTTTTTGTCTGAAACTTGGCGGAGACGGTGGGATTCGAACCCACGATACGGGTATAAGCCATATGCATCCTTAGCAGGGATGTGCCTTCGGCCACTCGGCCACGTCTCCAATCAACTTCAACAGTGCTTCTCGTTGTCGCTGAGTGCACGCATATTAATAGCCACACTTAATTTGGTCAAGGAAGCGCGGCCATTTTTTTTAGAAAAAGTTAAGCTTTCTCCAGATCAAACGCTTTATGCAGGGCGCGTACGGCCAGCTCCATATACTTCTCGTCGATCAGTACCGAAATCTTGATCTCGGAGGTCGAGATCATCATGATGTTGATGCCCTCGTCGGCCAGCGTCTGGAACATCTTCGAGGCGACGCCGACGTGGCTGCGCATGCCCACGCCAACGGCCGACACCTTCGAGACCTTGGCGTCGCCAAGCAGGCGGGTGAAGCCCAGCCTTTCCTTGTTGGCTTCCAGCACGGCCAGGGCGCGCTGGTAGTCGTTGCGCGACACCGTGAACGTGAAGTCGGTCTTACCCTCGACCGACACGTTCTGTATGATCATGTCGACTTCGATGTTGGCGTCCGACACCGGACCCAGGATGTGGTACGCGACGCCCGGCTTGTCCGGCACGCCCAGGACGGTGATTTTGGCTTCATCGCGGTGAAAGGCGATGCCCGAGATGACGGCTTGTTCCATGTTGCTTTCTTCCTCAAACGAAATCAGGGTACCCGAGTTGGCTTCTTCTTCCAGCGGCATCAGGGGATCGGTCAGCGACGACAGCACGCGTGTCGGCACGCGGTAGTTGCCGGCGAATTCGACGGAGCGGGTCTGCAGCACTTTCGAACCCAGCGAGGCCAGCTCCAGCATTTCCTCGAACGTGATCTTGGACAGGCGGCGCGCCTCGTCGACCACGCGCGGGTCGGTGGTGTAGACACCGTCGACGTCGGTGTAGATCAGGCATTCGTCGGCCTTCAGCGCGGCGGCGATCGCCACCGCCGAGGTATCCGAGCCGCCGCGGCCCAGCGTCGAGATATTGCCCTGTTCATCCATGCCCTGGAAGCCGGTGATGATCACGATCTTGCCGGCGGCCAGGTCGTTGCGCACGCGCGTGTCGTCGATCGACTGGATGCGCGCCTTGGTGAATGCCGAGTCGGTCTTGATCCCCACCTGCCAGCCGGTGTACGACACCGCGTCCTTGCCGCGCGCCAGCAGCGCCATCGCCAGCAGGCCGACCGAGACTTGCTCGCCGGTCGAGGCGATCATGTCCAGTTCGCGCGGATCGGGCTGGGCCATGATTTCCTTGGCCAGCGCGATCAGACGGTTGGTTTCGCCCGACATCGCCGACGGGACAACCACGACCTGGTGGCCGGCGTCATGCCATTTGGCGACACGGGCCGCGACATTCTTGATTCGGTCCGTCGAACCCATCGACGTCCCGCCGTATTTGTGGACTATTAAAGCCATGACAGTGGGGATTTCCGCTTGTAAAAAATCAATTGAGCCTTGAACTCTACATGCTGCGCTGCAGAATCTCAAGACGCCAAGCGGATAATCCTATACCGAATCGGAATATGGTAATGCAAAGATGTCATATTCCCGACAGCGCCTCCGGCTTTGCTAGACGACCTCCCAGCGCAGCGCGATACGATCCGGGCCGTCCGAGAGGCGCTGGCAATCCATGCCGACTCCGGCCGCGAACAGGAGTTCGAAGCCGCTGCTGACGATCGGCAGGCGCATGCGTTCCCAGGCAGGCACGTCCGCCGCCTGGTACAGGTGCTTCAGGATGCGGCGCGGGCGGTTCGGCGCCAGCTTCAGTTTTTCGCCGCCCTTGCGGAAGTCGATCTCGAGCGGCCGAGCCTGCAGCCAGGCCGGATCGAAGCCGCTCCCGGCGCGATCGAAATGCAGCACGCCGCCGTAATCCGGGAAAGCCAGGCTGGCTTCGCCGCGCCAGGTGAAGGCCTGGGCGTGCTTGACGATCAGGCCTTCGTCGTCCGGGTCGCGCATGCCGGCCAGGTCGCGCTGGTGCGGCACGAGGTAGAGCCGGTCGCGGTGGCGCCGCACCTCGACTTCCTGATGGTTGACGAGCAGTTGCGCGTCCTCGCGCGCGTTGAACAGCTGGGCGACCATCTGCTCCAGCCATGCGGCAGACGGCATCGCAAGACCGCGGCGCGAAAACCAGCGGCGCAGCAGGTTGTTGACGCGATCGCTCGAGAGTCCGCGCAGGTAGCCCAGCTCAACGGATTCGATGGCGCCGTCGACGTGCACGCAGGCCGCCAGATCCTGCTCGGCCAACTCGTCGAGCAGGCGCTGGGCCGATTGCATATGCCCGCTGGCGCGCGCCAGACGATGCTGGAAGCCCGGGAAGGCCCGGGACAGCGCCGGCATCACCGTGTGGCGCAAGGCGTTGCGGGCGTAGCGCGGATCGACGTTCGATTCGTCCTCGACCCAGGCGACGCCCTGCCCTTCGGCGTACGCCTCCAGCGATGCGCGCGTCGCCTGCAGCAGCGGACGCGCCATCACCAGATGGTCGTCGCCGAGCAGCGTCGGCGCGCGGTTGGCCGCGTCCATGCCGGACAGGCCCGCCGGGCCGGAGCCGCGCAGCAGCTGCAGCAGCACGGTCTCGGCCTGGTCGTCGAGATGGTGGGCGGTGAGCAGCAGCGTGGCGCCGTGGACTCTGGACATCTCGCCGAGCGCGGCATAGCGTCGCTTGCGCGCGGCCGCTTCGATGCCGCTGGCGCCCTTCTCCACCGTGACGGCGCGCGCGTCGAACGGCACCCCGAGTTCGGCGGCGGCCGCGGCGCAATGCGCGCGCCACGCATCGGCGTTCGGACTCAGGCCGTGGTGGACGTGGAAGGCGAACAGGTCCAGGCCGCGCGCGTGCGCGTACCCGTGCGCGAGACGCAGCAGGACGATCGAATCGAGGCCGCCGCTCAGGGCGACCGCGATCGACGGTTGGCGGTCCTGAAAAAACGAATCGCGCACAGCATCGAGTGCTGGCGCGATGTGGGCTGCAAGGTCTGCAGCCGGACCGGACGCTGCGCCCGGTCCGCGATGTACTTGCTTCACTCTTCTTCGCGCGGCAGGGTTTCCTTGAACTTACCGTAAGCCATCAGCTTGGCGTGACGGGCTTCCAGCAGGTCCTTGGTCTTCATGCCCTGGAACTGGCGCAGGGTGTCGGCCAGCGCGCGCTTGAGGCCCTGGGCCATGGCGGCCGGGTCGCGGTGGGCGCCGCCCAGCGGCTCGCTGACGATCTTGTCGATCAGGCCGATCGCTTTCAGGCGATGCGCGGTCAGGCCCAGCGCGTCGGCGGCTTCGGCCGCGCGTTCCGAGGTCTTCCACAGGATCGAGGCGCAGCCTTCCGGCGAGATGACCGAGTAGGTCGAGTACTGCAGCATCAGCACGGCATCGCCGACGGCGATCGCCAGCGCGCCGCCCGAACCGCCTTCGCCGATGATGGTGGCGATCAGCGGCACTTTCAGCTCGGCCATGACGTACAGGTTGTGGCCGATCGCTTCCGACTGGCCGCGCTCTTCCGCGTCGATGCCGGGGAAGGCGCCCGGGGTGTCCACGAAAGTGAAGATCGGCAAGTTGAATTTCTCGGCCAGCTTCATCAGGCGCATCGCCTTGCGATAGCCTTCCGGACGCGGCATGCCGAAGTTGCGCATCGCGCGCTCCTTGGTGTCGCGGCCCTTCTGGTGACCGATGACCATGCACGACTGGCCGTTGAAACGCGCCAGGCCGCCGATGATCGACTGGTCGTCGGCGAAGGTGCGGTCGCCGTGCAGCTCGTGGAAGTCGGTGAAGATCGCGTTCACGTAATCCATCGTGTACGGACGCTGCGGATGGCGCGCGATCTGCGAAACCTGCCACGGGGTCAGCTTGGCATAGATGTCTTTCGTCAGTTGCTGGCTCTTCTTGGCCAGGCGGTCGATCTCTTCCGAGATGTCGACGGCCGAATCGTCTTGCACGAAGCGAAGCTCTTCAATCTTGGAGTCCAGCTCGGCGATCGGCTGTTCAAAACTGAGGAAAGTTGTTTTACTCATTGGTCCTCCGGGTTTGTTCGTGGCCGCGGAAATCGTCATGCGGCGCCGAGGGCCTTGCAAAACCGTAGCGAGCGGCGGCAGTTCCGTTAGAGAAGCGCAGCCGTACTTACGGTACGGCGAGCATCGCAGAACGGAAATGCAACGCGCAGTAGGTTTTCCAAGGCCCTTTGAAAACGGCTATTTTAACCGGTAATCGGGTCCAGACTACGCCACAAATACCATGTGGCAACTGTGCGCCAGGGCTCCCAGTTGGCCGCGACCTCGCGCGCATCGCTGCGCGAGACTGGCTCTCCGGAAAAATAGTTCTGGCTGATGCCCTGGATCAGGCCGGCATCGTCGAGCGGCAGCACGTTCGGCCTGAGCAGATTAAATATCAAAAACATCTCGGCTGTCCAGCGGGTGATGCCGCGAATCCGGACCAGCTCCGCGATCACGGCTTCGTCATCCATTTCCGACCACTGGTCGGCATGCACGCGCTTGGCCTTGAAATGGTCGGCCAAGTCGAGGATGTATTCGGTCTTGCGCTTGGACAGGCCGCAGCCGGACAACTCGCCGGCGCCGGCCTTGATCACCTGTGCCGGCGTCATCTTCGGGCACAGCGTGCGCAGCTTTTGCCAGGCCAGCTCGGCAGCCTTGGCCGTGACCTGCTGGCCGACGATCGAGCGCGCCAGCGTCGTGAACGGGTCCGGATGGCCGTGCAGCTGCAGGTCGCCGAATTGCGGGATCAGCTTGTTCATGATGCGGTCGCGCCGCATCAGCTCGGCCTTCGCCTCCGCCCAGTACGGCGGCAGCCAAGGCTGCGCGTCCGGATTGCCGGGCTGGTCGCCGGAAAGTGACGAAGCGGCGCCCATGAGGTCCTTGGAAAGTGCCATGCCGATGCGCCGCGACTCAGGCGCGGCGCCAGTTGGTGCTGCCGTCGGGCTTGTCCTCGAGGACGATGCCGGCGCCCGTGAGCTCGGCGCGGATCGCGTCGGCTTCCTGGAAATTGCGCGCCTTCTTGGCAGCGGCGCGGCGCGCGATGGCGTCGTTAATACGATCTTCTTCCGAGGTTACTGTTCCGGCAGCTGCCAATGCGGACACTCCCGTCATATTTGCCGTTGCATGCACTGTCCGGCGACCCTGCAGGAAGTCACGCGGGATGTCTTGAAGAAGGCCAAGCACACCACCAAGCGCCTTTAGCTGGCGCGCAGCCTCCACCGATCCCGTCCGGTTAACCTCGGAGGCCAAATCGAACAGCTCAGCCACTGCCAGCGGTGTGTTGAAATCGTCGTTCATCGCGTCGCGGAAGCGCTGCGCATGCGTCTCGGTCCAGTCGACCTCGACTGCTTCCGCGCCGGTGTCGACTTCGGACAGCGCCGTGTACAGGCGCGTCAACGCACCCTTGGCGTCGTCGATATGGGCGTCCGAGTAATTCAACGGGCTACGGTAGTGGGCGCGGACGATGAAAAAGCGTACCACTTCGGGCTGCTTGTACTTCTTGAGCACGTCGCGGATCGTGAAGAAATTGCCCAGCGACTTGGACATCTTCTCGTTATCGACGCGCACGAAGCCGTTGTGGATCCAGTAGCGCGCCATCAAGGGCCCGAAGGCGCCTTCGGATTGCGCGATCTCGTTCTCGTGGTGCGGGAATTGCAGGTCGGCGCCGCCGCCGTGGATGTCGAAATGCTCGCCCAGCAGCGCGCACGACATGGCCGAGCACTCGATGTGCCAGCCCGGACGGCCCTTGCCCCACTTCGAATCCCATTTCACTTCGTCGGGTTCGTTTTCCTTGGACGCTTTCCACAGCACGAAGTCGAGCGGATCGCGCTTGCCGGTATTGACGTCGACGCGCTCGCCGGCGCGCAGGTCGTCGAGCGACTTGCCGGACAGCTTGCCGTAGCCGGGGAAGTTGCGCACGGCATAGTTCACGTCGCCGTCCTCGCCCTGGTAGGCCAGTTCCTTCTGTTCCAGCTTGTCGATGATCGACAGCATGTGCGGCACGTGTTCGGTCGCGCGCGGTTCAAAATCCGGAGACAGAATGCCGAGCGCATCGCTGTCCTCATGCATGGCCTGGATAAAGCGCGTGGTCAGCTGGGTGATCGTTTCCTTGTTCTCGACCGCACGCTTGATGATCTTGTCTTCGATGTCGGTAATGTTGCGGACATACCTGACCTCATAGCCCGAGGTCTTGAGCCAGCGATAGATGACGTCGAACGCCATCATCATCCGGGCGTGACCGACGTGGCAGTAATCGTAGACCGTGATCCCGCACACGTACATGTTGACCTTGCCGGGCTGGATGGGAACGAAATCCTGCTTGTCACGCGCGAGCGTGTTGTAAATCTTGAGTTGGCTCATCGGATGGTTTGCTTGAGGGTTGGAGCATGAAGCTCGGGACGGATTGGGGAAGCGCCCAGTGCTTCAGGACCATTTTTGTTCTTTTTTGATAAAATCGGTGGTCCGTCGCGAAGTATAGCATTGATAAAATCCTGACTGGCCGCATCTGCCCCAGGTTTATTTTTCTGCAAAACCCTTGACATCACTTTGCGTTTTATCCACCGAGAGGAAGCCACGATGCACACCCTGAAACAGCCCGGCGCCCGCCTGGCGATCCGATTCTCCGCCGCCGTCGCCGCGATGGCCTTCGCCGTGAATGCCTGGGCCGCCGATCCGCAAGTGTCGCTGAAAACCTCGATGGGCGAGATCGTGCTGGAGCTGAACCAGGAAAAGGCGCCGATCGCCGTGAACAACTTCCTGCAGTACGTCAAATCAGGATTCTACAAGGGCACGATCTTCCACCGCGTGATCAGCGACTTCATGATCCAGGGCGGCGGCATGGACGAGAAATTCCATGGCCGCGCGGTGCGCAAGCCCATCAAGAACGAATCCAACAATGGCTTGTCGAACACCGTCTATACGGTCGCGATGGCGCGCGAAGCCAATCCGGATTCGGCCACCTCGCAATTCTTCATCAACACGGTCGACAACCCCGGCCTGGACTACCCGAACATGGGTGGCGGCTACACGGTGTTCGGCAAGGTCGTGAAGGGCCAGGAAGTGGTCGACAAGATCAAGGGCGTGCTGGTGGACGACATCCACGGAATGCAGAACGTCCCCGTCACGCCGGTCATCATCAAGTCCGCGACGCTCCTCAAAGAGGACAAGGCGGTAAAATAGCGAACTATTCATATAAACCCCGGGCGCCCGCAGGCGCCCCAACCATAAGGGACCTCCTATGACCGCCGTACTCATGACCACCAACAAGGGCAACATCAAGGTCGAACTCGACGACGCCAAGGCGCCGAAGACCGTTGCCAACTTCCTGGCCTACGTGAACAAGGGCCACTTCAGCAACACCATCTTCCACCGCGTCATCAAGGACTTCATGATCCAGGGCGGTGGCTTCGAGCCGGGCATGAATCAGAAGGACACCGACCAGACCGTGGAAAACGAAGCCAAGAACGGCCTCAAGAACGACAAGTACACGGTCGCGATGGCGCGCACCATGGCCCCGCACTCGGCATCGGCCCAGTTCTTCATCAACACCAAGAACAACGACTTCCTGAACTACCCGGGCCAGGACGGCTGGGGCTACGCCGTGTTCGGCAAGGTCGTCGAAGGGCAGGACGTGGTCGACCAGATCAACAACGTCAAGACCTCGCGCGCCGGCATGCACTCGGACGTGCCGGCCGATCCGGTCATCATCGAGAAAGTCGAAGTCGTCCAGTAATGACGGTGGCGCGCGGCTCTTATGACTTCTGATTCCGCGCGCGCGCGTTCGCCCCTGGTTGCGCTGTTCATCTCGGACCTGCATTTGCAGGAAGCCCATCCGCGCACGGCCGAAGCGTTCTTCGCTTTCCTGGCCGGGCGCGCGATCCACGCCGAGCGCCTCTACCTGCTCGGCGACATCTTCGAGTACTGGGCCGGCGACGACGATCTCGCCGACCCCTTCAATGCGCAGGTCGCTGGCGCCCTGCGCACGCTGGCCGATGCCGGCGTCCAGGTCTACTGGATGGCCGGCAACCGCGATTTCCTCGCGGGCCAAGCCTTCGCAGAGGCGGCCGGGCTGACGCTGCTGAGCGAGCCGACCGTGCTGCAGGCAGGCGAACACACGATCGCGCTGGTGCACGGCGACGCCGAATGCACCGGCGACGTCAATTACATGGCCTTCCGCGCCCAGGTGCGCGAGCCGGCCTGGCAGGCGCAGTTCCTGGCCATGCCGTTAGCCCAGCGCAAGGCGATCATCGCCGGCCTGCGCGAAGGCAGCCGCTCGACGCATGCCGAAAAATCGTATGACATCATGGACGTGGCGCCGACCGCGGTGGCGGCCTTGTTCGATGCCAGCGGCGCCGACACCATCATCCATGGCCACACGCACCGCCCTGCCCTGCACCTCGATGCAGTCACGGGCCGGCGGCGCTTCGTGCTGCCCGACTGGGAGCTCGACCTCGAGCCGGCGCGCGGCGGCTGGATCGCGCTCGACCATCGAGGCAACCTCACGCGCCACGACCTGAGCGGCAACCTGCTTTGAGCGTCCGCGCTCGACACTCCTTTACCTAGCAGAAGTATCAGGTAGGCAGCCGCCTGCTCCGTATTGACCGCGGCTACGCCGGTGTTATACTTAACTACAACACCACTGCAATACACCACCCAAGGAGGGTAGGCAATGACTCAGCAAACCGCGAACCAGACCCAAGAGGCCGGCCATGGCGATCGGCTGGAATGACAACACGCCGATCTACCGGCAACTGAAAGACAAGGTGATCGGCATGATGCTCGACGGCGCGTTGAAAGCGGGCGATCCACTGCCCTCGGTGCGCCAGATCGCCGCCGAGTACCAGCTCAACCCGATCACGGTGTCCAAGGCTTACCAGGAACTGGTCGACGATAACTTAGTAGAAAAACGAAGGGGGATCGGTATGTACGTCACCGAAGGCGCGAGCGAAAAACTCCTCGCCAGCGAACGCGAACGCTTCCTGAGCGAAGAATGGCCGGCGCTGCTGGAGCGCATCCGCCAGCTCGGGCTGAACCTGGAACAGCTGATGCGAGCGCCCCGCGAGCGCAACGGAGGCCATCAATGAGCCCCGTGATCTCGGCCCGCGGGCTGACCAAGCGCTACGGCAAGCGCACCGCGGTCGACGGCATCGACTTCGACATCCCGGCCGGGCGCATCGTCGGCCTGATCGGGCCGAACGGCTCGGGCAAGACCACCACGCTCAAAGCCGCGCTCGGCCTGATCCCGTTCGACGGCCAGCTGTCGGTGCTGGGCCTGGACCCGCGCACCCAGCGCGACGAATTGATGCAGGACGTGTGCTTCATCGCCGACGTCGCGATCCTGCCGCGCTGGCTGCGCGTGAAGGATGCGATCGACTTCGTGGCCGGCGTGCACCCGCGCTTCAACCGCGCCAAGGCCGAGCGCTACATCGCCAACACGCGCCTGAGCCCGCGCATGAAGGTCAAGGAGATGTCGAAGGGGATGATCGTCCAGCTGCACCTGGCGCTGGTGATGGCGATCGACGCGCGTTTGCTGGTGCTCGACGAGCCGACCCTGGGCCTGGACATCCTGTACCGCAAGCAGTTCTACCAGAACCTGCTGGAAGACTATTTTGACGAGAACAAGACCATCGTCATCACCACCCACCAGGTCGAGGAAGTCGAGCACATCCTGACCGACCTGATGTTCATCCGCGACGGCAAGGTCGTGCTGGCCGCGTCGATGGAAGAAATCGGCGAGCGCTACATCGAGGTGATGGTCTCGCAGGACAAGCTGAGCGCCGCCAACGCGCTGCAGCCGATCGACCGCCGCACCGTGTTCGGCAAGGCCGTGATGCTGTTCGACGCCGGCCCCGGCGGCGTCACGCGCCAGCAGCTCGCCGCCCTCGGCGAAACCCGCAACCCCAGCGTCGCCGACCTGTTCGTCGCGACCATGAAAGGAAGCTACGCATGAACACCGCCAACATGAAACCGACCGCGCAGACGTCGAACACCATGCGCTGGCTGCTCCAGCGCGAGTTCTGGGAGTACAAGGGCTCGATGTTCTGGGCACCGCTGATCGTCGCCGCGGTGATCGTGGTGCTGTTCGGCTCGACATTCGGCTACGGCCTGGCCGTGCATGGCGTGCCGCACCACGTGTGGATCAACGGCCATCTGGTGGATCAAGGCACGCTGGCCGCGGCCGGCGAGCAGTTGCGCCCGGTGGCCGCCAAGATCGCCTCCGGCCTGTACCTGGTCGCAGCCGCGCCGCCGATCATCCTGCTGGTCTTCGTGGTCTTTTCCTACTGCCTGGGCACGCTGTACGACGAGCGGCGCGACCGCAGCATCCTGTTCTGGAAGTCGCTGCCGGTGTCGGACGCGATGACGGTAACGTCCAAGCTGGTCACCGCGCTGTGCGTGGCGCCGCTGATCGCGATCGCACTCGGGGTGGCGGCGGCGCTGCTGCTGGTGCTGGTTGCCTGCGCCGCGCTGTCGGCCAATGGGGTCAACCTGTTCGGCGTGGTGTTCGGCGCACGCGACTTCTACCTGGCGCCGCTCGGCGTGGTCGCGCTGCTGCCGGTGTACATCGTGTGGGCGCTGCCGACCGTCGGCTGGCTGCTGCTGGTCTCGAGCTGGGCGCGCACCAAACCGTTCATGTGGGCGGTCGGCGCACCGGCCGTGGCGTTGATCGTGGCCAAGTGGATCAATGCCGCGATGACGCGCATCTCGGGGACCGAGTTCGAGCTGGCGCGGATCGTGTCGGACGTGGTGACGCGCCTGCTCACCGGCATCGTCCCCGGCATCTGGTACGCCTACCCCGGCGTGGTGCCGGGCGGCGTGCCGCACGCCGACAATGGCATCGACATCGGCAGCGTGTTCGTCCAGTCCTGGGGCAGCCTGGCCAGCGTCGACGCCGTGGCCGGCGCCCTGGCCGGCGCGGCGATGATCTACGGTGCGATGCGCATGCGCCGCTGGCGCGACGAGGGCTGACATGCGCACCCGCCAGGCAAGCTGGCTGTTCGCCTGGGCGCTGACGGTCGGCGGCGCGGCCCAGGCCCAGGTCCAGGACACACCGGCGCCCCAGGCCGACGCTCCAGCGGGCACGCAGGACGTCGCCCCGGGCGCCAAGCGCGAGGGGGTGGTGCACGTGAACGCCTTGAAGAATCCGGAAATCCGCGCCTACCGCGCGATCGTGGCCGGCCTGGACAGCTTCGATGCGCACCGCGCACTCGCTCCAGCGGTGCCCAGGCTGCTGTTCCTGGCCAGTCGCCCCGACGGCACCCCGCTCGCCGGCGAGCTGCCCAAAGTCCGGCTGACGGCGGACGACTTCAACCTCCCGCTCGAGCTGGGCAGCGACGGCCGCCTCGCGATCCCGCGCAGCCAGGCCGCGTGGGACGCCAAGGCGGAACTGGAGCTGAACCGCAAGAAGCGCCAGGTCCGCATCGAACCCGACGTGCGCACGCCGGGCCTGCCGGACAGCCAGCGCCGCCTGGGCGACATCCGGCTCGAATGCCTGGTCAAGGTTGCGATCGCCAAAGCGGAAATCCCGTTCTTCTGGGTGATGACGATCGACGGCCTGCTGTTGTCGCGCGACTGGTGCGGCTGGTTCAATGGCGACCCCAAGAGCAAGTTCGGCGACGCGCGCTACTGGCCGGTATCGAGCGGCGCCCCACTGCAGGCGGCGACGCTGCGCGAAGGCGAACGCCGTCTGCCGCTCAAGGCCGGCGGCCATCGATTCAGCGTGCCGCTGTCGGACCCGAGCTGGAGCAATGACGCGATCGTCGAGCTGACGTACGCGCAGGAACCCGCACCGCCAGCGCCAACCGCCGCGCTGGCCGACGCGCGTGCCAAACAAGACAACTGACCGGCCGCGGACAGTCAGCGCCGCCGGCGTTCATTCGAATGGTTTCATTCGAACTGCTGGCGGAACGCCGCGAACTGCGCCTTGAGTTCGTCGACTTCGGCGCGCAGGGCAGCCACTTCCTGCTCCAGCTGGCCGACGCGCCCGCCCGCCGGCGCGCCTGCGCCTGCGCTTGCGCTCCCGAGCGCACCCGCGCTTGCACCCGCAGGCTCGGGTGCGAGCGCGACCGGCCCGCCCAGCAGCTGGGCGTAGCGCGACTCCTTGGCGCCGGCCAGGCGCTCCAGGCGCACCACCAGCGGCGGGTATTTGTCGATCAGGAACTGCAGCGCGGCGTCAAGCTCGGCCACCGACTTGAACTCGTGCAGGCGGCCGCTGCGCGTGCGGATCTCGCCGGCGGTCTGCGGACCGCGCAGCATCAGCACGGCCAGCACGGCCAGCTTGTCCTGCTCGAGCGACCACTTGATGCGCATGCGGTGCTCGTACTTGACCACGCGCGCGCCGGCCTGCGAGATGCCGTTCACGAGTTTGCGCTGCATGAGGCGCTGCAGGGTGTCGTGCACGACGTCCTCGGGCATCTGCATGACCGGATCGCGGCTGGACAGCTGGTTGCAGCCGTTCATGACCGCGTTCAGCGACATCGGATAGTTGTCGGGCGTGAGCGCTTCTTTTTCGGCAAGCACCCCGAGTACGCGGATTTCCTGCGGGTCGAGGTCGGAGGCCGGGTCGAAGGCGCCCGGGATGTCGTCTTGCATGGTCGGTCCTTTGGCGAGGCTGGTGAGGCGGGTGAAACAGGAAACGGCGCTATTCTACAAGACGGTTCAGTCTGGCCTGGTCGAGCTTGTCGTCTTCCTCGATGCCGCGGCAGGCGATGCCGTTGGCCTTGAGCGTCGCGCACAGGCGCTCGATCTGCTCGTCCTGCTGGGCCACGTGGTTGATCAGGTTGCGCAGCGCCTTGGACAGCGGGTCGTCGCCGTCCGGGGTCACGCCATAGGCCGCGAACATGCGCGCGCTGCGCGACTGGTCTTCCTTGCGCACGATGTGGGCCGGATTGCCGACCGCGGTGGCGCCGGCCGGGACCGGCTTGACCACGACCGCGTTCGAGCCGACCTTGGCGTATTCGCCGACCGTGAACGCGCCCAGCACCTGGGCGCCGGCGCCGACGATCACGCCGCGCTCGAGCGTCGGGTGGCGCCTGGTGCCGGCCACCAGCGTGGTGCCGCCCAGGGTCACGCCCTGGTAGATGGTGCAGTCGTCGCCGACCACGGCGGTCTCGCCGATCACCACGCCGAAGCCATGGTCGATGAACACGCGCCGGCCGATCGTCGCGCCGGGGTGGATTTCGATGCCGGTGACGATGCGCGCCAGGTAAGAGATGAAGCGGCCCAGCCATTTGAAATTGGCGCGCCAGCAGGCGTGCGCCCAGCCATGCATGACGACCGCATGCAGGCCGGGATAGCAGGTGAGCACCTCCCACGCGTTACGCGCCGCGGGATCGCGCTCGATGATGCTTCGGATATCTTCGCGCAGTCTGGAAAACATGATCGATACGATGCCAATAAGGCAGCATGGTAGCCGATTCGCGCGACGCCTGCTGGCCGACCTTTGATTCCTGTAGACAAAAAAAACGCCGGCGACGATGCACCGGCGTTCGATTGCAAGCGGCGACGTTTACTGCGGCTCGGCCGCCAGGCGCTGGCGGCGCGCCTCGTACAGGCACACGCCCGAGGCCACCGACACGTTCAGGCTCTCGACCGAGCCGAACATCGGGACCGACACCAGCATGTCGCAGGTCTCCCGCGTCAGGCGGCGCATGCCCTCGCCTTCCGAGCCCATCACCAGCGCGGTCGGGCCGGTGAAGTCGCCCTGGTACAGACCCTTGTCGGCGTCGTCCGAGGTGCCGATCAGCCAGATGCCGCGCTCCTTCAGGTCGCGCATGGTGCGCGCCAGGTTGGTCACGGTGATGTACGGGACGGTCTCGGCGGCGCCGCTGGCGACCTTGGCGGCGGTGGCGTTCAGGCCGACCGAACGGTCCTTCGGCGCGATCACGGCGTGCGCGCCGACGCCGTCGGCCACGCGCAGGCAGGCGCCCAGGTTGTGCGGGTCGGTGATGCCGTCCAGGATCAGCAGCAGCGGCGGACCGTCGACGGCGTCCAGCAGCTCGTCCAGGTTGCGGGCGAGCGAGAGCTGGCTGGCGAAGGCGATCACGCCCTGGTGGCGGCGCGTGCCGACGATCTTGTCGAGGCGCTCGGCCTCGACCGGCATCACGCGCACACCGGCCGCCTTGGCGTTGGCGATCAGGTCCTGCATGCGGCGGTCCTGGCGTCCGGCGTCGACGAAGATCTCTTCCACCGACTGGGCCTCGTGGCGCAGCCGCGAGGTCACGGCGTGGAAGCCGAAAATCATTTTATTTTTCATCTGTTACTTGCTGCTCTTTCTTCTGGTTTTGGGTGCCTCGACCGGCGCGGACGCCGGCTCGGCTGCGACGACGCCTTCCTGGGCGTCGGCTTGTTTTGCCGCCTTTTTGGCGGAGGTCTTCTTCGGCTTCTTGACGACCGGCGCATCCGATACAGCGATGGACTCGACGACCGGTGCCGCGACCGGCTGGGCGGCCGGCTCGGCGACGGGTTCGGCCACCGTCGCTTGCGCTGCCGCCTTGGCGCCGCGCTTTTTCTTGGGCGCGGGTTCGGCCGCAGTCGGCTCGGGCGCCGGCGCGGGTGCCGGCTCAGGCACCGGCTCAGGCACCGGCTCAGGTACCGGCTCAGGCACGAACTCAGGCGCCTGAGCCGGAACGTCCGGAACGGCCTTCTTGGCAGCCCGCTTCTTCTTCGGCGCCGGTTCGGCCGGCGCCGCTGCCGAAACCGGCTCAAGGACCGGCGCTGCGGTCGGCTCGACAACGATCGGCTCGACAACCGGCGCCACGGCCGGCTGCACGGCGGGCTCCGGAACCGGCTGAGCCGCAACCTCGGCCGGCTGCGCCGCGGCTGCTTCCGCCGCTTCGGCTTTCGCCGCACGCGCATCGGCCGCGCGCTGCGCCTTGGCCTTGCGGCGGCGGCTGCTGCGCGACGGCGGCACGAACACCACGTCGTCCGGGCTTTCGTCGCTGGCGCCGGCTGCCTGGTCCAGCGCAGCATCGCCGTCATCGACCGGCAGCGGCCAGGTCAAGGTGCCGTCCTGTGCCGGCGCCGGTTCCTGGCGCTGGCCTTTTTTCTTGTTGCGGTTGCGCTTGCGCGGCGGCTTCGGCTCGAGCGCCTCGAGCGCGGCCGCGCGCGCGCGTTCGAGCGGCGCCGGGATCGATTCTTCCTGCTTGGGCTGGGCCAGCACCAAGTCGATCTTGCGCGCCTCCAGGTCGACACGCGCCACCTGCACGGTCACGCGGCCGGTCAGCTGGTACACCTGGCCACTGTTCTTGCCGCGCAGTTCATGGCGCGCTTCGTCGTACTCGAAATAATCCTGGCCCAGGCCGGTGACGTGCACCAGGCCTTCGACGAACAGCTCGTCGAGCTGCACGAAGATGCCGAACGGTGTCACGCCCGCGATCACGCCGGTGAATTCCTCGCCCAGCTTGTCCTGCATGTAGTAGCACTTGAGCCAGTTCTCGACGTCGCGCGAGGCTTCGTCGGCGCGCCGCTCGTTGGCCGAGCAGTGCACGCCGAGGGCGTCCCAGATCGTCAGGTCCTTCGGATCCTTCTGCTTGCCGTTGGCCTGGTCCTTGGCGGCCTGCTTGCGCGCCGCTTTCGAGATCGTGGTGTTCAGCTTCGACAGGTCGATGTCGGTCGGCTCGTACTTCTTGCCCTTCAGGACCGCCTTGATGGCGCGGTGGGTCAGCAGGTCCGGATAGCGCCGGATCGGGCTGGTGAAGTGGGCGTAATGTTCGTACGCCAGGCCGAAGTGGCCGACGTTGTCCGGGCTGTAGACCGCCTGCTGCATCGAACGCAGCAGCATGGTCTGCAGCAGCGCCGCGTCGGGACGCTCCTTGATGCGCTCCATCAGCTCGGCGTAGTCGCGCGCCTGCGGCGTGGTGCCGCCGCCCAGGTTCAAGCCGACCTGCTTGAGGAAGGTGCGCAACTGGTTGAGCTTCTCTTCGGTCGGCACCGCGTGGATGCGGAAGGTGCTCGGCTGGTCGTGGCGGATCAGGAAGTCGGCCGCGCATACGTTCGCGGCCAGCATGCATTCCTCGATCAGGCGGTGGGCGTCGTTGCGGGTGCGCGGGATGATCTTCTCGATCTTGCCCATGGCATTGCAGACGATGTAGGTCTCGGTGGTCTCGAAATCGATCGCACCGCGCTTCTGGCGCGCCTGCAGCAGCGCGCGGAACACCTCGTTCAGGTGCTGCAGGTGCGGCACGATGCCAGGCCGGCGGCCGGCTTCCGGACCACCCGTGTTGCCCAGGATCGCAGCGACCTCGTTGTAGGTCAGGCGTGCGGCCGAGTGCATCACGGCCGGATAGAACTGGTAGGCGGTGACTTCGCCGGCGGCGGTGATCACCATGTCGCACACCAGGCACAGGCGGTCGACGGCCGGGTTCAGCGAGCACAGGCCGTTGGACAGCTTCTCGGGCAGCATCGGGATCACGCGGCGCGGGAAGTAGACCGAGGTCGAGCGCTCGAGCGCGTCGCCGTCGAGCGCGTCGTTGGGCTTGACGTAGTGGCTGACGTCGGCGATCGACACCAGCAGGCGGTAGCCGTTGGTACGGCCGATCTTGACCGGTTCGCAGTAGACGGCGTCGTCGAAGTCGCGCGAATCCTCGCCGTCGATGGTCACCAGCGGCACGTCGCGCAGGTCGACGCGGTCTTTGAGGTCGCCCGCCAGCACCTCGTTGGGCAGCTTGTTGGCCTGCTTGACCGCGGCCTGCGAGAAGATGTGCGGCACGCCGAACTTGCGCACGGCGATCTCGATCTCCATGCCGGGGTCGTCGAGCTCGCCCAGCACCTCGACGATCCTGCCGGTCGGCTGCTTGAAACGCGAAGGCTGCTCGACCAGCTCGATGCTGACCACCTGGCCGGCCTTGGCCTTGCCGGGCGAACCGGCCACCAGGACGTCCTGGCCGATGCGCTGGTCTTCGGGCGCGACCTTCCAGACGCCGTCTTCGTTCAGCAGGCGGCCGATGATGTGGGTGTTGGCGCGCTCGACCACCTCGACGATGGTGCCTTCGGAGCGCCCGCGCCGGTCGGTGCCGACCACGCGTGCCAGCACGCGGTCGCCGTGCAGGACCTTCTGCATCTCCTTATCGGGCAGGAACAGGTCGTCGCCGCCCTCGTCCGGGATCACGAATCCGAAGCCGTCGCGGTGGGCGCTGACGCGGCCCGCGATGAAGCTCGAGTGATCGGTCAGCGCATACTCGCCGCCGGGGCTGGCGCGCAACTGGCCGTCACGCTCCATCGCGTTGAGGCGGCGCGACAGCACGCCTTCGGCTTCGGGATCGACCTGCAGGGTGCGGGCCAGGGCGGCGCTGTCGAGCGGGCGGCCGGCTTCGCGGAATACGCCGAGAATCTCCTCGCGGCTGGGGATGGTGTAAGTTGGGTGCTTCAAATCGTTTTCTTGTCCTGGACTGCGTTGAGCAAGGCCTGCGGGGCCGAGGGCCGGCACGCTGGCGTGCATGGATTCGTTAATGCAACTCGTTGGCAACTTGTTGGATTGACACCTTGACGCCCATAGTGTAACGGAGGACCGGGCGATTCGCCTAACCGGCGCTGCCAAGCGTGTCGTAGCGCATGCCGCGCGTTTGCAATGTCACGCGCAAATTCGCGCGAAATTTCATGGAACCGATATGGGGGCGAACGCGGCCGACGCAATCGGTCGCTGTAGCCCTTTGACATTTGCCATGCATCCGCTATACTTTCGCTCTCTTCGAAAACGGCACAGCCGGCGACGAAGAGTCGATGGGCGATGCCGGGCGCTGGCAAACGAAAGTTGGTCTAGCGCAAAACGACAAAGCCTGCTATCGTAGCGGAATTCGGCGGCGACGTCGAGTTTTGGCAGCAAAGCAGCAAGATTGCCCACGTGGCGGAATTGGTAGACGCGCATGGTTCAGGTCCATGTGCCGCGAGGTGTGGGGGTTCGAGTCCCTCCGTGGGCACCAAGCGATCTTGATGCGGTAGTGGTGGTTGGCGGTAAATGAGCAGTTGATATGCCCACGTGGCGGAATTGGTAGACGCGCATGGTTCAGGTCCATGTGCCGCGAGGTGTGGGGGTTCGAGTCCCTCCGTGGGCACCAGAAGCTACCGTAGTACAGCAGTAGAAGCAGTGTTGAGCAGTTGATATGCCCACGTGGCGGAATTGGTAGACGCGCATGGTTCAGGTCCATGTGCCGCGAGGTGTGGGGGTTCGAGTCCCTCCGTGGGCACCAGAAGCTACCGTAGTACAGCAGTAGAAGCAGTGTTGAGCAGTTGATATGCCCACGTGGCGGAATTGGTAGACGCGCATGGTTCAGGTCCATGTGCCGCGAGGTGTGGGGGTTCGAGTCCCTCCGTGGGCACCAAAAGCTACCGGATCGTACAGATCACCGAGTTTGTCATCGGCGCAAAACGCCGCAATCTTTGCAAAAGGATTGCGGCGTTTTGCGTTTCTTCACCCACCTGCCCGCAGCCATTGCGCCAGGAAACCGCCGATGCGCCGTTCATACTCATGCGGCGCATACGCGTACAGGTTCTCGTGGACGGCGCCATCGACGACCCAGAGCGACTTCGGTGCGCGCGCAGCCGCGTACAGCCGCTCGGTTTCCGGCAGGGTCGTGTGACGGTCGGCGCTGCCGGCCACGATCAGCACAGGCGCGTTCAAGCCGGCGATGCGCTCGATCGGGCGCAGCTGCGCCGGCTGGATATTCAGACGCAGCGGCAGCTGCCACAGCAACAGCTGCGACAACGGACGCCCGATCGCCCCGACGCGCATGCGCAGCCGGTCCGCGACCGCGTCCTCGATGGTCGGGTACATCGATTCCAGCACCACCGCGTCGACCGGCGCGCAATCGCGGCACAGCACCAGCGACGCCGCCCCCAGCGACACGCCGATCACGCCGACGCGCTGCCCGGGCGCCAGCTGGCGCAGCTTTTCCAGCGCAACGCGCACCCCTTGCGCTTCATGCAGCCCGAAGGTGACCGCATCGAGCGTGCTCGCACCCTGGCCCGGCAAGTCGATCAGCATGACCGCATAACCCTGCGCATGCAGGAAGCGGGCGCGCGTGGCCATGTCGCGCCGGTCGCCGTGGATGCCGTGCAGCAGCAGCACCGCGCCGGCGCCGCTGCCGGGCAGGAAGGAGCCTTGCACGGTATGGCCGCCGGGGATGGGCAGCGACAGGGTCTGGGCATCCATCCCGCTCAGTTCGACCGGACGCGGCGTGACGGCAATCAGGGAAGAACCGGCCAGCCAGACGCCGGCGGCGGCCAGCAACAGCAGCAGGGACGTGCCCGCGAGCGCGGGCAGCAAGTAGCGTGAAGGCATCGACGGCAACGTGAAGTGAATAATTTGCCATTACAACACAACTCATCCGTGCGCGGCGAGGTCGTCCAGGATCGGGCAATCGGAACGCCCGTCGCCGTGGCAGGAATCGGCAAGGCTGGCCAGGGTGCGCTTCATCGATTCCAGCTCGGCGATCTTGCGGTCGAGTTCGTCGATGTGCTGGCGCGCCAGGCGCCGCACGTCGGCGCTGGCGCGCGCCTTGTCCTGCCACAGCGCCAGCAGGTTGGCGATCTGTTCCAGCGAAAAGCCGAGCGCCCGGCTGCGGTGGATGAACTGCAGCACGCGCACGTCCTGGTCGCCGTACATGCGGTAACCGGCGTCGCTGCGGCGCGCCGCCGGCAACAGGCCGATCGATTCATAGTGGCGGATCATCTTGGCCGTCACGCCCGAGGCCTTGGCCGCCTCGCCGATGTTCAAGGTTGCGGTCATCTGTGCTCCATCAGTCTTTTGCGCGAGCATACACGGTTCCGCTTTATGCAAGATCAGGTCGGCACGCTTGACTTGCGTCGCCAAGCGGTTAAGCTCGGCGGACGATGAGACTTGCCGCCCTGCTCGAACCGCGTTGCCTGCTGGCCTGCGCACTCGCCCTGCCCGCCGTACTCGACGCCGCGCCCGCCCCTTGGTATCAATGGCGCAGCAAGATCGATGCTCGCCTGGTCTGCGCGCAGACCTCGCTCGGGCCCGGCTGGGAGCAGGCCAGCGGACCGTATCGTGACGCCCATTGCGAAAGACGCATCGTTGGCAAATAATGTTGGAATCGTTGCAATAACAGAACCAGGCAGGAGACGCAGTCGGCAGGCCCCAGCAATTTCACCGAGGAGAAATCGATGTTCACGAATCCCGAGCAATTCGCATCCGCCACAAAAACGCTGTTCGACCTGCAGATGCAGACCTTCAACGCACTGGCCAGCAAGGCCGTGCAGGGCGTCGAGCAAGTCGTCGCGCTGAACCTGCAGACCGCCCGCAGCACGATGGAAGGCACGCTCGCCGCGGGCCGCCAGATGAGCCAGGCCCAGGACCCGAAGGCGGCCATGGACACGGTGTCGTCCAACATGCAGCCGGGCATGGCGCAAGCCGCCGCCTACGGCGAGCAGATGCGCCAGATCATCGCCGACATCCAGAAAGACTTCCAGCAGGCCGCCGACACCCACCTGAGCGAAGCCAAGAACACGCTGTCGGCATTGATCTACGACGTCACCCAGAACGTCAAGCCGGGCCAGGAAAACGCGCTCGAGATCATCAAGGCCGCGATCGACAACGCCTTCCGCGGCTACGAGCAGGTCACCCAGTCCACGCGCGAGGCGATGCGCCGCGTCGAGGAACAGGTCGCGCAGGCCACCGCCCAGGTGGGCAAGGGCGGCGGTTTCCCGATGCCGGGCGCTGCGCAGGCGCCGGCGTCGGGCGGCTCAGGCCCGGCCGCCTGAACCGGGGTCAGGACTTCGGCGCCACGCCCAGCATCTCCTCGATGTGGGCGTACGAGGCGTCGTCCTTGATCACCGCGCGCAACCACACGTGCAGTGGCTGCTCGCCCCAGGCGGCGGCCTTGTCGGCCAGGTAGGCAACCGGACTGTGCGGCTCGGTGCGGCGAAAGAACGCCGCCACCGCGCGCAGCTGGGCCAGCGCCTGGACCCGGTCCAGTGCCTGGCCGTGCATCGCGATCGCACCTGCAGCCGAGCCCGGCACGACTGCAACCTGACCGCCAGCCAGCACGCCGTCCATGGCGGGTTTGGCCACAGGTGCAGCTCCCGATCCGGCGCCGGAGGCCTGCTTGATCTCCGGCTTGATGAACAGCAGCACGCTCTCCAGGCCCGACCTGGCGGCGCTGAAGCTCGGCCCATCCGCGCCCAGGCGCGCGTCGACGCTCTTTTCCAGCTGTTCGATCGCGCCGGCGCAGAACTCGGCGTCGCGCAGCATCCCTTCCCAGAACGCAGCCGAACCGGCCGCGCGCGCCGCTTCCAGCTTGGCCAGCTGCTCGCCGCCGTGCATGCGCGCGACGTCGAAGTCGCGCAGCGCGTAGCCCTTCGGCCCTTCGGTCAGCGCCACCTCGCGCAGCCATGGCGCGATACGCGAGGCCACCCAGGCCAGGTTGCCGATGCGGCGCTCGACGCCATCTTCGTCCGGCAGCGGATACAAGCCATCCCAGTAACGCTCGCACAGCAGCGCGATCAGGGCCAGGCTGTCGCCGAAGGCGCGCAGGCCGCCGGTACGCACGCTCGCTTCGGCCAGCCACACCGCCAGCTGGAGGTCCTTGCTGCGCTTTTCGATCAGCTGGGCGCAGCTTCGCGCCACGAACTTCCAGTCGGCTTCCTTCAGGTCGGTGACCCAGGCGCCCTGCTCGATCGACGGGTCGTCGGCCTGGCGCGCGCGCGCGATGGCGTCGACTTCGCTCGAGAACGCGAGGTCCTCGCCGCAGGGCTGCTGCGCACTCACCGGCGCCAGCAATGCTTCCAGGTTCAGCATGCTCGTCTCCTTCGTCGATCGAGGTTCAAGCCGGCTCGACCGCGTACTTGATCTTGCCGGCGCGGGTCGCGCCGACCTTGACCCGCTTGACCGCCCCGCCCTCGGCCATGCGCGCCAGCACCGAATCGGCGATTTCGGGCAGCAGCGTGCCGTTGAGGATGGTGTCGACGTTGCGCGCACCGGAGTCGACCTCGGTGCAGCGCGCCAGGATCGCCGCCACCAGCGCGTCGTCGTAGTCGAACGCGGCCTGGTGGTTGTCGAACACGCGCCGCTTGATGCGCTCGAGCTTGAGGCGAATGATGTCGGACAGCACCGTATCGTCGATCGGATAGAACGGCACCACCGTCAAGCGCCCGAGAAAGGCCGGTTTGAAGTGCTTCATCAAGCTCGGGCGGATGATCTCGGCCAAGCCGTCCGGGGTCGGGCGCTCGCCAGGGGTCTTGTTCAGGCAGGCGTGCATGATCTGGCTCGAACCGATGTTGGAGGTCAGGATGATGATCGTGTTGCGAAAATCGATCTGGCGCCCTTCGGCGTCGTCCAGCACGCCCTTGTCGAACACCTGGAAGCTCAGCATCGGATTCTCCAATTTGTTTCTAATTGGAAGTAACCTGCCAATATTAGGAGGAGTACCGTGCGCCCTACAGACGAAGATCAACCCGGCTCCAGACGTCCAAACCTGATGAGCTCGTCACGCCGCTCGTCCGGCGAGGTCAACATCCTGGCGATGCTCGACGGCCTGGGCGCGCGTCCGCCAGCCCGGCGCACGCTGCTGTGGTGCGGCGCGGGCGGGCTGCTCTGCTGTGCGCTGGTGGGTGCGCTGGCGTGGCTGGCGCACGATCCGGCGCCCGTGCAACAGCCGGTGGTCGCGCTGGCGCTGCCGGCGCCGCCCGTGACAGCGGCCGGCAGCATGCCGGCGCAGGGCAGCGCACCCGCCGCCGCCGCGGTGGCGCAGCCGGCCGCGCCGCACGCACCATCGGGTGGCGCGACCATCGTCAACCTGCCGTCCCTGTCCGGCCCCAATGCCGAACCGGCCCTGGCAGCCGCGGCGCTGCCCGACGCGCCACATGCGGCATCACATCCCGCGCCGCACAGCGCGCCAGCGCCACAACACGCGCCCACGACTCGCGCGGCGCTGCTGCGCGAGCCGGGCCGGACCGGCGTCGCTGCCGTGCACGGCGCAGCGCATCCGGCCGCGAAACGACGTGCCGGCGCGAGCCGGACCACAGCCGATCCCGCTGCCGTGGACACCGACGTCGCCTTGATCTCGGCCATCATGCAGCATGCTGCCAACGGGCGCGACGGCGCTCCCGATGCCGGTTGCGGCGACCAACCCTGCGCCCCGCACACACCAATGCGGCCCTGATGCGCCGCAAAAGCCACGGGCTGCATCGAAAAAGCGGTAAACCACTGGGTAAACCCGAGTCGCGCCGCTATACTGTACAAAAGCACAGTCAGCCAGCGCGATGATCAAGGTTTTAGAGAACGAGTTTTACTACCTGGACAACTTCCAGCGTGTGCTGAATTGGATCGCCCAGCGCTACGCGGACCTCCTCGACGATGAAGAACACGCCTTCGTCGCCGCCTTCCCCACCCTGCCGCAACCTGCGCGTGCGCTGTTCGTGCGCATGGTGATGCGCAAGGGGACGCTGTTTCGCGCCAGCAAACTCAATTACGCAGAAATCGGCTGCCCGCTCGAGGCCGCAGCCAGCCTGCTGCCGACTGGCTGGATCGCCGCCGACCCGGCGGTCTCGCTCGACGAACTGTTCGACCTGCTGCTCAAGCCCGAGATTGCCACCGCGTTCGCCCTGCCCGCGCCGATCAGGCATGCGCGCAAGGCCGATCAGCTCGAGCACCTGCGCGCCATCCATTGCGCCGGCGCCGACCACGACAATGAAGAGGGCGCTGGCGCCGCCAAGCCGTTCTCGCACTGGCATCCGGACTGCCCGGACAGCGTCTGGCGCCTGCTGGTGCAGCCCTTGTGCGACCGCCTGCGCCTGCTCTTCTTCGGCAACCTGAGCCAGGACTGGACCGAGTTCGTGCTGTCCGACCTGGGCGTGTTCCGCTACGAGCAGGTCGAGTTCTCACCAAGCTCGCGCGGCTTTCGCAACCGCGACGACATCGACCACTACCTGCGCCTGCACGCCTGCAAGGAGCGCTTCTACGCCGAGGAACCCGCGCTCGACATCCTGGCCGACCTGCCGCGCCACGCGTTCGAGAACACCTGGCTGGACAGCCGGCGCGAGAAGCTGCTGTTCCAGCTCGGCCAGCAGCTGGAAAAACAAAAGGACTGGGAACACGCGCACGCGGTCTACGCCGAATGCCGCTACCCGGGCGCACGCGGGCGCGCGATGCGCGTGCTGGAGAAGGCCGAGCGCATCGACGAGGCCTACGCGCTGTTCGAGCTGGCCGATGCCGCGCCGGAAAGCGAAGCCGAACGCCAGCATCTGCTGCGCATCGGCCCGCGCCTGGCCAAGAAGCTCGGGCACGCGCGCATCGCCGCCAGGCGCGCCGCCCCGGTCGAGCGCCTCGACCTGTGCCTGCCGCTGCCGGCCACGAACGACTGGCGCGTCGAAGGCGTCGTGCTCGGTCACCTGTGGCAGGACGCGGCTCCGGTGTTCTACGTCGAGAACACGCTGGCCAATACCCTGTTCGGCCTGCTGTGCTGGCCGGCGATCTTCGCGGCGATCCCCGGCGCCTTTTTCCACCCCTTCCACCGCGGCCCGGCGGACTTGTACAGCGCCGATTTCCACAGCCGCCGCAAGGCGGAGTTCGACGCCTGCCTGGCGCGCCTGGACGACGGCAGCTACCGCGAGGCCACGCTCGCCATCCACGAACAGAAGATCGGATTGGCCTCGGCCTTCGTGTCCTGGGAATGGCTGGATCGGGCCATCATCGAACTGGCGCTGGACTGCATCCCGGCGGCGCACCTCAAGCTCTGGTGCCAGCGCATCCTCGCGGACGTGAAGGACAACCGCACCGGCTTTCCCGACCTGATCCAGTTCTGGCCCGGGGAAAAACGCTACAACATGATCGAAGTGAAGGGCCCGGGCGACCGCCTGCAGGACAACCAGCTGCGCTGGATCGAGTACTGCGGCGCGCACGGCATGCCGATCTCGGTCTGCTACCTGCAATGGGAGCAGGCGGCGGCATGAGCGAGGCCGGCAACAGCGCCACCCGGTACACGGTGGCGGTGCGAGCGCTGTGCGAGTTCACCGCCAAGCAGGGCGACCTCGACCTGCGCTTTACGCCCTCGCCGACCGCGCAGGAAGGCATCGCCGGCCACGCGGTGGTCGCCGCGCGCCGGCTGTCCGGCGGCAGCGACAACTACAAATCCGAAATCACGCTCGAAGGCGACTGGGGCCCGCTGCACGTGCGCGGGCGCGCGGACGGCTACGACCCCGACCAGAACCTGATCGAGGAGGTCAAGACCTTCCGCGGCCAATTCACCAGCATTCCGGAAAACCACCGCCACCTGCACTGGGCCCAGCTGCGTGTGTATGGCCACCTGATGTGCGCGTCGCTGAACATGGACAGCGTCAACCTGGCGCTGGTCTACTTCGACATCGGCAGCCAGAAGGAGACCGTGCTGCGCGAGAGCCGCACGCGCGCCGAGCTGGCCGTCATCTTCGAAGACCATTGCACGCGCTTCCTGGCCTGGGCCGAGCAGGAAATGCGCCACCGCGCCGCGCGCGACGCGGCGCTCAACGCCCTGCGCTTCCCGCACGCCGACTTTCGTCCCGGCCAACGCCAGCTGGCCGAAGCCGTGTTCCGCGCCAACGCCAGCGGCCGCTGCCTGCTGGCCCAGGCCCCGACCGGCATCGGCAAGACCGTCGGCACCCTGTTCCCGCTGCTCAAAGCCGCGCCCCAGCACGGCATCGACAAGCTGTTCTTCCTGGCTGCGAAGACGCCGGGCCGCCGGTTGGCGCTGGACGCCGCCGAGACCCTGAAAGGCGGCACGCTGCCCCTGCGCGTGCTGGAGCTGAGCGCGCGCGACAAGGCTTGCGAGCATCCGGACAAGGCTTGCCAGGGCGACGCCTGCCCGCTGGCGCGCGGCTTCTACGACCGTCTGCCGGCAGCGCGCGCCGCCGCATTGGAGGCACCGCTGCTCGACCGCGAGGCCCTGCGCGAGATCGGCCTGGCGCACGGAGTCTGTCCCTACTACCTGGGCAGCGAGATGACGCGCTGGAGCGACGTCGTGGTCGGCGACTATAACTACTGGTTCGACGGCAGCGCCATGCTGTACGCGCTGGCCTTGACCAACGGCTGGCGCGTCAGCGTGCTGGCCGACGAGGCGCACAATCTGGTCTCGCGCGCCCGCGGCATGTACACGGCGACGCTGGATCGCGCCCTGCTGCGCGCCGCCCGCTCGAGCGCCGCCCCGAGCCTGCACAAGCCGCTCGACAAGGTCAAGCGCGCCTGGACGGACGTCAGCAAATCGGCGCCGCTGCCCTACCAGGTCATCGACGAGCTGCCGGGCAAATTCGTCAACGCGCTGCAGGAAGCGTGCAGCGCCATCACCGAGCACTTGGCCGAGTTCGCAGTGCCGCTCGAGCCGGCGCTGCAGGACTTCTATTTCGAAGCGCTGGCCTTCCAGCGCCTGGCCGAATCGTTCGGCGAACACTCGCTGTTCGACCTCACGCGCAGCGACGAGCGCGACACCGTCCTCTGTATCCGCAACGTGGTGCCCGCGCCCTTCCTTGGTCCGCGCTTCGGCTTCGCCCACTCCACCACGCTGTTCTCGGCCACGCTCAGCCCCTGGAATTATTTCGCCGACCTGCTCGGCATGCCGGCGGACACGGCCTGGATCGACGTCGAATCGCCGTTCGTCGCCAGCCAGCTGAAGGTCGGCGTGGCGCGCGCGATCTCGACCCGCTATCAGCACCGCAAGGCCTCGCTCGAGCCGATCGCCGAACTGATGGCGCGCCAGTACCACGAGGCGCCGGGCAACTACCTGGCGTTCTTCAGCAGCTTCGATTACCTCGAGCAGGCCGCCAACGCCTTCGAAAAAAGCCACCCGGACGTGCCGACCTGGCGCCAGTCGCGCCGCATGAGCGAGCCGGAACGCGCGGCCTTTCTGGAGCGTTTCGCGCCGGGCGGGCGCGGGATCGGCTTTGCCGTGCTGGGCGGCTCCTTCGGCGAGGGCGTCGACCTACCGGGCGAGCGCCTGATCGGCGCCTTCGTCGCCACGCTCGGGCTGCCGCAGGTGAACCCGGTCAACGAGCAGCTGCGCCAGCGCATGCAGGCGAAGTTCGGCGCCGGCTACGACTACACCTATCTCTACCCGGGGATGCAGAAGGTCGTGCAAGCGGCCGGGCGCGTGATCCGCACCGAGCAGGACCGGGGCACCGTGTGGCTGATCGACGACCGCTTCGCGCGGCCCGAAGTGCTCGAACTGCTGCCGAGCTGGTGGCACGTCGAGGTGGCGTAAGCAGGCTGGTTTAAGGACGCTTGTTTGAGCAGGCTTATCCGATCCGCTCGCGCACCCGCTGGTAGCCGCTGCGGCTGATCGGCACCCGGGTACCGTCGCGCAGCACCGCGCAATGCCCGTCGCGGCCGGCCGGCTCGATGCGCGCGACCGCTGCCAGGTTGACGATGAAGGAACGGTGCACGCGCAGGAAGGCCTGCGGATCGAGCTGGGCTTCGAGTTCGGCCAGGCGCTGGCTCTTGAGCCAGCGTTTGCCGCCGGCCTGGATCGCGACGTAGTCGTCTTCGGCCTCGATCACGTCCACGCTGGCCACCGGCACCACCTGCACCCGCACGCCATCGCGGATCAGGATGCGCTCGAGCGGCAGCTGGCGCCGGCGCGCTTCGATCGCCACGTCCTGGATGGCGTGCGCCGCTCTCGCCTGCATGGACGCGGGCGCGGCCGGGCGCGCCCGCGCGTGCGCGAGCGCCAGCGCCAGGCGTTCGCCGGAAAACGGCTTGAGCAGGTAGTCGAGCGCATGCACCTCGAAGGCGCGCAGCGCGAACTGGTCGAACGCCGTCACGAACAGGTAGTGCGGCCCCGCGCCTGCCAGCTCGACGACCTCGAAGCCATCGAGCTTGGGCATCTGGATGTCGAGGAAGACCAGGTCGGGCTGCAGCTCGGCGATCGCCTTGACCGCCTCGAAACCGTTGGCGCATTCGCCGACGATTTCGACGTCGGGATGCTGCTCGAGGTGTTCGCGCAGCACCGCGCGCGCCAGGTGTTCGTCGTCCACGATAATCGCGCGCATACTGTTCAAACCTTGATCACAGTGTCGGTGGATGGGGTGAGCATTTCAGCGGGCAGCGTCAGCTCGACGCAAAAAGCGTCTGCCGTGCGGGTCCAGCGCAGGCCGGCCTCGTGCCCATACGTGGCCGCCAGGCGCTGGCGCACGTTTTCCAGGCCGATGCCGCCGCCCTTTGCCGGCACGCCGTCCGGATCGGCGTCGTTCTCGACGCGGATTTGCAGCTGCGTGCCGGCGCGTGCGGCATGAACACGAATCATGCCCGGCTCGAGCATCTGCCCGATGCCGTGCTTGACCGCGTTCTCGACCAGCGGCTGCAGCAGCATCGGCGGCAGCAGGCAGGCTTGCGCGCCGGCGTCGGCATCGAACCCGACACGCAGGCGCTCGCCGAAGCGCACCTGTTCGATCGCGACGAAGTCAGCCACCAGGCGCAGCTCCTGCGCCAGCGTCACCTTGCGGTCGGCCTGCAGCCCGAGGCTGTGGCGGAAGAAATCGGCCAGTTGCACGATCATCGCGCGTGCGGCGGCAGGGTCGATCGTGGTGAGCGCGCTGATCGAATTGAGGCTGTTGAACAGGAAGTGCGGATCGACCTGGGTGCGCAGCATGCGCAGCTCGGCATCCTGCGCCATCAGCTTGACCTGCAGCGTGCGCGTCTCGAGCTCGCGCACCCGCGCGGACTCGATCAGCAGATAGCTCACGGCCGCGGCCAGGCCGTACAGCAGCACGCCGATGCCGAACGTCGACGCCGCCAGCGTCCGGTTCAAGGGCAAGGACAGCGTCGGCGCCAGCGCCTGCCACAAGCTGCTCCAGGCCGCGCCGAGCGCGCACCACAGGCCGGCCGCGCACAGCGACGTCAAGCCGACGCCGCGCAGCACGGCCAGCGCGCGCCCGGGCCCGAGCGGATAGGCGCGGCACACGTAATACGCCGAATAGCCGCTGGCGAAGGCGTACACCAGCACCAGCGGCAACGCGAACAGCAGGCTGGCGGGCCAGGCCGCGCCGCCGACCGCCAGCATGGCGGCCAGCAGCAGGCCCAGCATCAGCCAGGCCAGCAGGTAGAGCAAGGCGGCGCGCCAGCTGCGCATCTCAGTTGCTCATCTCAGTTACTGACTTCCACGCCACCCATGAAGGCGTAGCCGGTGATCACCAGGCGCTTGCCGACGTCCGGCGTGGGCACGGTCTTTTGCGTGAAGCCGCCCGCCACCGGCACGCCATCCATCACCACGGTCCAGTCGAGCGGCACCTTGATCGAGACGCCGCCGCACACCGTGAACACGTTCAGCACGGCTTCCTTCACGATCGAGCAGGCGCGCAGGTCGAGCTCGCACCCGCCCAGCAACGCGGTGACTTCGCCGCCGCGGAAGTCCGCCGTCTCGACACGGCGCTGGACCCCGCCCAGGATCGCGGTGACGTCGAGCGTACCGGCCGCTTTGCCGCCCGCCCCGCCGCCCGTCTTGTGGACGCCGAGGTGGACGACGCGTCCGCCGCCCACGGTGCGAAACAGGATCAGGCCGCCGATCACGATCAGCAGCACCGGCCACACCATGTTCCAGCTGATGTCGATCAGCCCCATGTGCTTGAGCAGCAGGAGCAGGCCGACCACGATCAGGATCAGGCCGGTGACGTGGCCGTTGCGCTCTTCCTGGCTGACCATCATGCTGGCCCCGGCGACCATGAAGGCGATCGGCCAGAACGAAAGCGCATGGCGAAAGCCGACGTAGCCCAGGTTATCGAGCAGGAACAGCACGCCCATCGCCACCACCAGCAGGCCGATCACGACCTGGCCGAAGGCGCGATTGCCTTCATTCGCCATGATGACGCTCCCGCTGCAGGTTGAAGCGGCGCGCCGCGATCGGGCGGATCGCCATCGTCACCCCGCTGATGATGATGAACAGCGGCCAGCTGTTGGACCAGGTCAGCCCGAACAAGCCCTCCAGCACGGCGAACAGGTACAAGCCGATGAACACGTTCCACAGACCGCGCGAGAATTCGCCGGCGCTCGGATAGCCGATCGTCTGGTTGATGCCGGCCAGGACCAGCAGCAACGGCGCATAGTGCCAGTAGTCGGTGATCTCGATGATGTGCATCTGGTCGAGCAGGAAGGCGGTGCCCAGGCCGACCAGCAGCAGGCCCCACAGGACCTGGCGCCGCAGATGATAGGAAGCTTCGCTGTTCATACGTCCTCCGTTGTGCAATGAGGACACGATAGCCGAGCCGTGCGCGGCGCGAAAGCGCTTTTCGGCGAACGGCGGCGCGGCATCGGTGAACGGCGGCGCCGTCGGCGAACGGTGATCGCCAGGTGGCGGTCGCAGGCGCGGCGCTCGGCGGCGCGTGCGCGGACGCAAAAAAGCCCGCCGCGTTGCCGGGGCGGGCTCTCTGGCGCTATGCCAATCAGGCGGCGGTGCCTTGCAGCGGCTTGCCTTTCTGCTGGTTGCGGTACTTGGCGCGGGCTTCGGCCTGCTTCACGGCTTCGCGCGCGATGTTGGTCTTGCGGATCTCCGCGCGCTCTTTCGCGCCACGGTGCTGGGCGATGTGCTTGTTGCCGATGTTGGCGGTCATGTCGATTCTCCTGTTGTTGTGGTGGGGGCCGCCACGCGTCGAGGCGTGGTTGGGCGGCGGTGCGTCAGGAACGCGAAGGCAGCTTGTCGTCCACCGCCTGCATCAGCATGCTCCAGCCAAGCTGACGCCGGATTTCCTCGGGCGTCGGCGGCGGCTCGGATTCTTTCGAGCGGCGCTCGAGATACTCGCGCACGAGATGCTTCGGTGGGTGGCTCGTCATCGACGTCGACATTAACAACCTCCGCTTCCGGTTCGGCCGGCGCAGGCGCCGGCACGGGAATCTGGTGCCGATCCTCGAGGCGACCGGCTGACCTGTTGGGGTATTTGGCGGCCTGCGGTATGCCGCTGGCGTCCTCACTCAACGCCCCTATCGTAACGGCCCGCATGCATGACCACCGTTAGCTGCCGCACACTGGACGCGGCCTTGCGGCGATGTCCTACAAACGTATGGTCGAGCTGGACTACACGGCATGACGCCATGCCTTTGAATGGACATATATCGCCCTCGCCACCGCACCGCAAGCGCGCCCTGCCAGGCTGAGCGCCGCTGATCGAAACGTCGTTCTTATCGCTGTTCTGATTCTATTTCGAAATAATTACAAATTGAATAATTCCTTTATTGGTTTCTTCATTTCACTAAATGGCGTTTCGAATTAATTCCATTCCGGCGGTTGAGCATGGTCAAGCCTCATGCCCTTACGCGCTTGGATAATAAACTTACTCAGCAATTCACTATCTAAATCGCTTTCATTTCATCGAGCAATCCGCCTAATCACCGCTAAAAATAGACCCATCCAAATCGACGGAAACTAGGATTACCCTGAAACCCTACGCAGTTTTTTGGAATCATGCCAAAGTTCACGCACGGTGTTATCAAGGAATATTGCACCAAATTGATTTCCCTACATCGCACAATCAAGATTGCGATGATGGTGACGGTGGACTTGGTCGCCCTGCCATTCTGCTTCCTGATCGCCATGCTACTGCGCGGCGGCGACCTGAAACTGGCTTCGCATTTCGGCCCGGCCTCCTATGTGCTGGTGGCCGTGGTCACGATCGCCGCCTTTTCCATCTCCGACCTGTATCGCGCGGTCATTCGTTTCATCGACCAGCGTTTATTGAGCGTCACCGGATTCGCCTTGGCGATCGCCATTCTCTGCGCCTATATCGTGATGTTTGCGATCAATGAAGAAAACTTTCCCCGCAGCGCATTGGCCATTTATTGGTTTATCGTTTTTTCCTATGTCGTCGCCTCGCGCGTCGGCATGCGCAATTTCCTGCGCCATTTATATGAGGTTGGCCATAGCGTTTCGGAAACTGTCGCCGTGTATGGCGCCGGCGAAGCCGGGGCGCGGCTTGTGCAAACCATGCGCGGCAGCCAGGAATATCGCCCGGTCTGCTTCTTCGACGATAAACACGCACTGAACGAACGCAATATCGCCGGCCTGCGCGTGTTCCACACCGACCGCCTGGCAGAAGTCGTCAAGGCGATGGGTATCCGCTCGATCGTCATTGCGATCTCCTCGGCTTCGCCGGAACGCCTGCGCGACATCATGCAGCGCCTGGCCCAGGCCGGCGTCGCCATCAAGATCCTGAGCCGCCTGGTCGACCTGGCCGACGACAAGGTCACGCCGCGCGAAACCATCCGCGAGCTCAAATTCGAAGACCTGCTCGGACGCCCGCCGGTGCCGCCGCGCCTTGACCTGTTCGCCCGCTGCGTGCGCGGCAAGCACGTGCTCGTGACCGGCGCGGGCGGTTCGATCGGCAGCGAATTGTGCCGCCAGATCGTCACCCTCGCCCCGGCCCGCCTGCACCTGCTCGATCACTCCGAGTTCGCGCTGTACACGATCCGCCAGGAGCTGGGCACGCGCTTCCCCGACATCCCGATCGAAGCCCATCTCGGCTCGGTCTGCAACGCCGAGCTGGTCGAGCGCATCCTGCGCGACGGCGGCGTCGACACGGTCTATCACGCCGCCGCCTACAAGCACGTGCCCCTGGTCGAAACCAACATCGTCGAAGGCTTGCGCAACAACGTGGTCGGGGCCCAGGTCATCGCCGCCCAGGCCGCGAAGTACGGGGTCGAGACCTGCGTCCTGATCTCCAGCGACAAGGCGGTGCGCCCGACCAATGTCATGGGCGCCAGCAAACGCATCGCCGAGCTGATCTTCCAGGCCGCCGCCGCCCGGCCCGGCGCCGGCACCACCTTCTGCATGGTCCGCTTCGGCAACGTGCTCGGCTCGTCCGGCTCCGTCATCCCGCTGTTCCAGCGCCAGATCGCGCGTGGCGGGCCGCTGACCATCACGCACCCCGAAGTCTCGCGCTACTTCATGCTGATCCCGGAAGCGGCGCAGCTGGTGATCCAGGCCGGCGCCATGGCCAAGGGCGGCGACGTGTTCGTGCTCGACATGGGCGAACCGGTCAGGATCGTCGACCTGGCGCGCACCCTGATCGCGCTGTCCGGCCTGAGCGAGAAGACGTCGCAGAACCCGGGCGGCGACATCGAGATCCGCTACGTCGGCCTGTTCCCCGGCGAAAAGCTGCACGAGGAGCTGCTCACCGACGGCGTAGTCTGCCCGAGCGAGCACCCGCGCATCATGCGCATGAAGGAAAACGCCCTGCGCCCGAGCGTGCTGGACACCTTCATCACCTGCCTGATGATGGCCTGCGAGACCCACGAGCGGCCGATGATCGAAGCGATGGTCAAGTCGATCGTCACCGAATACACGCCCCAGCAAACCCAGAGCGCGCCGACCGTCCTTCCGCTGCCCGAGCCCGAGCGCCTGGCCCTGATCAAGAAATTCGTGCCGTTCCGTATTTGACGGTATTCGTTCCCCCCACCGATTCGCGAGGATACTCATGCGTGACGAAAGCAAACCGGCATATCTAGAACAGCTTAGCAACCGGCTGCGTGACCGTACTGCCGTCATCGGCATCATCGGGCTGGGCTAGCGCAGACCGACGTTGCCGTCGAAAGCGATGCGCTGGCCGCCGCCCGAGAAACGGTAGCGCCCCTTGCCCAGCGCCGTCAGCGCGAACTGGCGGCCGAGCCAGGCTTCGGGCACTTCGAACAGCGAGACATCGGCCTTTTCCGCACCCCACACGTAGCCGCCGTAGCCGAACAGTCCTGGCTGGGACAGCGCGTTGCCGTTCTGGTTGGCGAACCAGAAACCGGCGATCGGGAAATATCTGGGCTGCACATCGATATAGAGTTGCAGGTTGTCGACCGCGCGCGACACCACCATGCGCGAGCGCAGCAGCTCCATCTCGGCGATCGCCGCCTTCTTGGTCTCGAACAGCGACGAGGCCTCGCTGAGAATGTTTTTGGAGGCATTCGGACTTTCTTCCTCCACATGGATCATCAGGTTGGCCTCGTACACCGGCTTGGCGACCAGCGCGTACAGCACCGCCACCAGTGTGATCAGGGCAGTGATGCCGCCGATCAGCCATCGGTTGTCGAACAAGGTATGGAGATAGCCCTTGAGATCGAAGGCCGGTTCCTCGTGCGGGGGTTCGACCACGCGTGGATCGAAGGGCACGTTCAGGATGGGCGGGCTCGAGACGACAGGGCTCAGGGCATGCGGTTCGCCAGGGGTACTCATGGTCTTGCTCCGTGTGGGCTCAGGGCCGATTGGTTGCGCTGACGGCCGAGCTCAGCGCCCCCGGGATCAGCAGGCTCAGGTTGCGGTTCCAATTGGCCAGCGGCGTGGCGGCCACGTAGACGATGTCCTTCGGCTGCAGCTCGAAAGCCTCGGCCATCGCCAGCGAACCGGCAACACGTGCGTCGAGCTGGAACACGCGGGTACGCTCGGCTGTCTTGCGCACGACGTAGACCTGGCGCGCATCGCCGCTCAAGGGGCTGATGCCGCCACTCTCGCCGAGGGCCTCGTTGAGCGTGAGGCGGCCGTCGTGCATCGTCAGCGCCTTGGGCGTGATCACCTCGCCGGACACGAAGACCTTGGTTTCGTCGCGCGAGGGAATGCGCACGACGTCGCCCGGACTGAGCATCACGAGGCCGGGGTTGATGTTCTTCAGCACCAGCTCGCGCAGGTTGACGCGGTAGCGCTGCTGGCCGCGCTCGAGCAGGATGCGGCTCTGGTCGGCGGTCGGGAGCAGGCCGCCGGCGCGGTTGATGGCTTCGACCAGGGTCATGGGGATGTCGTTGATCGCTTGCAGGCCGGGCGATTTGACTTCGCCGTCGAGATACACGCGCTTGCTGCGATAAGCCTGCACGCGCAGTGTGACGTTGGGGTTGGCCAGGTACTTGGCCAGCTTCGTGCTCAGCTGCGTCCTGGCCTGCTCCTCGGTCAGTCCTTCGACCGGCAGCAGGCCGGCCAGCGGAAACTGGATGCGGCCGAGGTGGTCGACCACGAACCCGGGCGCACCGGCGTTGGCGCCGGCATTGGCGTTCATGGCCGTGCTGGCCAGGTCGGCGGTGGGCGAAGCCGCCATGCCGCCGGCCAGTTCGGGATGATCCCAGACCACGATCGAGAGTACGTCGCCACTGCCGATCGTGTAAGGCGGCGGATTCGGGACGAGCAGCTTGTCGAGATCCTGGTTGGACTGGTCCTTGTGTTCCTGGCGTTCGGCGGCGATCAGCTTGTCGTTGATGAGTTCGGTCGGCGGTGCCGGCTGGTCCGCGCCGGCCTTGTCCTGGTCGCGAAAATGGATGGCGGGGGCGCAGCCCGCGAGCACCAGTACGAGGGCCAGCAGCGCCAAGGCGCCAGCCGCCGATTTCGGGAATCGCGTCGTAGAAACGTTCATGTCTTGCCTGTCGAAAAGTGCTGCCAGCCTCTGGCGATCAGAGTCAGCGTATGCCCCTTGACCCGGCAAGCTTTAATGCACGTCAAATGGCAGGCTCAGGTCAGCCTTTGACGGTGCATGCTCAGCGCATTTCTTCCAGCAGGCGAACTACCCCGGAGAAACTCCATACGCGACGCACTTCGATCACGTCGTAATTGGCTGCCACGTTCGGCGGAAAAGCCGCGTAGCGTGCATTGAGGCGAACGATGCGGCGCACGATCTCGTCGACGTCGGCGCGGCCGCTGGAGCGGACGATCGTCACGTCGTCGATGCTGCCGTCGCTGCGGATCGCGATGCTCACCAGCAGGAACACGCGCACGACGTCCTCGGCCAGCAAGCCCTGGCCCACCACCACGTTGCGTTCGATTTTCTGGCGCACGCTGTCGATGTACATGCGCAGCGGCACGTCGCGCAGGACGGCGTCGGCCAGGGCGCGCCGGGGCTCGGGGCGGGCGTCCTCGGCCGGGCGCATCACCGGAGGCATCGGCTTGTCGATGTCGATGCCGCGCAGCAGCTCGCGCGCACGCGAGACCAGGCTGCCGCCTTGTGCGCCGCCTGGCAAGGTAGCGCCACGGCCGGCGCCGCCATTGCCGTTGCCGGCGCTGTTGCCTGCGATGGCGCCGGTCTGACCCGGGCCCATCGAGCCATCGGCGTTACCTTTTTCTTGCTGGCGTCGCAGCTGTTCCTGCTGGGCCAGGCGCGCCGCCTGCTGCGCCTGCTCGCGCGCCAGCTGCTCCGCCTGCTGGCGGGCCTGCAGCTCGCGCTGGCGCTGCTCGGCCGCGCGCTGCTCGGCCAACTGCTGCACCCTCGCCTGCTCGGCCTGGATGCGCCGCTGCTCGGCCAGCTGCTGCGCCGTTGCCTGCTCGGCCCGCACGCGCTGCTGCTCGGTCAGCTGCTGAGCCCTTGCCTGCTCCGCCTGGACACGCTGCTGCTCCGCCAGCTGCTGAGCCCTTGCCTCCTCCGCGTGGATGCGCTGCTGCTCGGCCAGCTGCTGCGCCCTGGCCTGCTCCGCCTGGACACGCTGCTGCTCGGCCAATTGCTGCGCCGCTGCCAGGCGCTGCGCTTGCTCGGCCAGGCGGGTCTCCTCCTCGGCCTGGCGCTGGCGGCGTGTCAGCTCGGCCTGGTAGCGCGCATCCTGGTCGGCCTGCACGCGCGCCCGCTGCTCGGCGGCGCGCCTGGCCTCGGCGTCGGCGGTGGCGCGCAAGGCTTGCTCGTCGGCGTCGCGCCGGGCTTGCAACGCCTGCTCGCGTTGCTGTTCGCGCTGCTCGGCCAGGCGCGTGCGCTCGGACTGTTGCGCCTGCTCGTCGGCTGGCGCCTGCTCGGGCAAGGTTGGCGCGGCCTGGGTCTGGGCCGGCTCAGGCGTGGGTTCGCTCGCTTCGGACAGTTCGGTTTTGCCCAACGGTTCCGGTTCGGGCGCCGGCGCGCCGGCTACCGGTGGTACGCTGAAACCATCGTCCTTGCGCCCGTCCCGGGCGATGACGTCCGTATGCAGGCCATCGTGTGCCGCAGGCGCACGCGCACGGCGGCGTGGCGGCCGTTGCGGTGCGACGGTGCGCGGCGGCGGCGCCGGTGCGGGTTTCGGACGCGCCGGATCGACCATCGAGAAACCTCTGCGCGGCTGGGACGGCGCCGAGACAGGAGACGGCAACGGTGGCAGCGCGGGCAGCGGCGCCGGCGGCGCTATCGGCGGCGTGGCGCTGGCGGGCACGGCTGGCAAAGGCGGTGGCGGCAGTGGAGTCGATACGGACGGTTCGGGCAGCGGCGCCAGCCTGACGGTGAGCGGCCCGCCCGGCCCGGGTCGTAAACCCGGAACGCCGAATTGCAGCAACAGTACCACGGCATGCAGCAGCAGCGACACCAGCAGTCCGGAGACGAGCCGGCGATTGCTGGGACCGGTACGCAGGGAAACCGCGGCGCTGGCGTTGGACATGTGGATGGGTGAGAGCAGACCGGATCGTTGTCTGATCGATAGCATACCTCATCACTCAGCAGTAAGGCCGCTGCGCACGCCAGGAAAACAGTTTATGCGCGCCAGAGCTACAATGGATGCAAGCTATCATCTGAAAGGGCAGGCATGGCGTCTCCCGGATTTATCTTTGCGACCGGCATCGAAAACAGCAATCCCACCATCCAGAACGGCAAGGTGCGGATGGACGAGCTGGAAAAATGCGGCCACTATAAATATTGGAAAACCGACTTCGAGCTGGTGCAGGACCTCGGCTTGCGCGTCTTGCGCTACGGCCCGCCGCTGCATCGCTGCTGGCTCGGACCGAACCGCTACGATTGGGAATTTGCCGATCTGGCGTTCAACGACCTGAAGCGCCGCAATATTGCGTCGATCGTCGACCTGTGCCACTTCGGCGTACCCGACTGGGTCGGCAATTTCCAGAATCCGGATTTTCCCGAACTGTTCGCCACCTACGCCGGCACGTTCGCACGGCGCTACCCGTGGATCCAGCTGTACACGCCGATCAACGAAATGTCGATCTGCGCGCTGTTCTCGGCCCTGTACGGCTGGTGGAACGAGCAGATGACCACCGACCGCGCCTTCGTCACCGCGATGAAGAACATCGTCAAGGCCAACATCCTGGCGATGCATGCGATCCTGCAGGTGCGGCCCGACGCCCTGTTCGTGCAGAGCGAATCGACCGAATACTTTCACGCCGAGAGCCCGGCCGCCATCGGCCCCGCCGAGCTCTACAATGCGCGGCGCTTCCTGTCGCTCGACCTGAACTACGGCCGGCGCGTCGATTCGGAAATGTACGAGTACCTGCTCGACAACGGCATGACCCGTGACGAGTACCACTTCTTCCTGAACAATAATCTGAAGCACCATTGCATCATGGGCAACGATTATTACCAGACCAACGAGCACTATGTGTCGGCCGATGGCTTGACGCGCTCGGCCGGGGAGATTTTCGGCTACGCCGTGATCACGCACCAATACTACAACCGCTACCGCCTGCCGGTGATGCACACCGAAACCAACCTGTGCCAGGGACCGCGCGGCGACGAAGCCGTACACTGGCTGCGCAAGGAATGGGCGAACGTCCTGCGCGTGCGCAACAATGGCGTGCCGCTGGTCGGCTTTACCTGGTATTCGCTGACCGACCAGGTCGACTGGGACAGCGCGCTGCGCGAAAACAACGGCACCGTCAACACGCTCGGTTTATACGACCTCGACCGCAACATCCGTCCGGTCGGCATCGCCTACAAGGAACTGGTGCGTGACTGGATGGAAGTGTTGCCGACCCAAAGCGTGTGCCTGCAGGTGCCGATCCTGATGCCGCACGAGTTCCAGCGCAGCGTCGCGCCGCCGAGCGGCTGGCCGTTCGACATCGACCCGACGCTGGCGCCGCGCACCGAAGAACGCGAATAGCGCCAGGCCGGCGCCTGGGCGCAACGATCAGCGCGAGTTCGGCTTGAACGTGTAGGTTTCGCCATGCGCGAGATAGCTGACCTGCCGGTCCAGCCCGGCCGCTTTCACTTCGCGCGCGAAATCGGACAGCGGCGACTTGAACACATCGTAATCGTCGTAATGGATTGGGATTGCGTGTCGTGGCTGGATGATCTGCATCAGTTGTACGCCATCCTTGCCATCCATCGTCACCTTGAACGTGCTCAGGATGCGGGTACCGCCCAGGTGCAGCAAGGCCAGGTCGACACCGGGAAAGCGCTGCGGTATATTTTTCAGGTCGTCGTAGATCAGCGTGTCGCCGCTGACGTACATGCGGTAGCTGGGCGTGCCGACGTGGGGACCGAAATCGAGCACCGAACCCATCACGCTCGGCAGCAGCGCCTGCATGCCATCCTTGCCGTGGCGCCCGGGGACGGCGGTAATCCGCAGCCGCGCATCGCCCTTCTCGACCTCGACCGCATCCCATTTCGACAGCCCGTAGCCGCGCGTGAAACCGAGCTTTTTCAAGGCTTCGGACGCTTCCTTGGTCGTTACGATCGGGATGTTCTTGTCGAGGTGGGTCTGCACGAAACGGTCGAAATGGTCTTCATGCATGTGCGAGAGGACGACCAAATCGATCGGCGGCAGCTTGTCGAGGTCGATCGCTGGATTGGTCAGGCGCGTCGAAGTCAGGCCATAGCCGAGGTGCACTTTTTCGCCCTTGTGCAGGAAATTCGGATCGGTGAGGATCGTGAAACCCTGATAGCGGATCAGCACGGTCGCCGTGCCGATGAATTGCACACTGCCACTGCCCTGGTCGGCAGGCCTCGTACCTGCATTCGCGCCTCCCGCAGGCAGCTTGAGCGAATACACCTGTCCGGCTGTCGCGGACGCCGATTGCTGAGCATGAACGTTGACGTTGATCAAACCTGTCAGCGCCGCCAGCATGACGGCGCGTCCCAGCAATCCTTGAAACCGCATGTGCTCCCCCCGTGTCGACCATCGTCATTGTAAAAATGGACACTAACACGAAGCCTCAGCAGACGGCGTCCTCTAGCACGAGGGCAACGAAGCGCATGCTCCCATGGCGTGAGGCGGCGTAAGGCTTATTCAGTCAGATGTGTCTGCCGAGACACATCGCTGGAATTAATTAGCGAACACTATCATTGCATATATATAATATTCGATGGAGTAAATCATCTTTACGCATACATTGGCGCGACCGGAACGAATAAATGACCCAAGCTTCACGCATTCAGCATATCGACGCTTGGCGCTGTATCGCCGTCCTGATGGTGTTGGTGCATCACGTGACGAGCTATAGCCACCCGTGGTACGGCGGGCACGTGTGGGCTGGCATCCTTTCCAGGTCGTGGAAGTTCGGGCATCTCGGCGTCCTGATCTTCTTTTGCATCAGCGGCTACGTCATCTGCCGCGGCCTCGTGCGTGAACAAACCACGGCCCGCAAAGTCGACATCAGGGAGTTTTACCTGCGCCGGTTTTTCAGGATCGTGCCGCCGCTGGGTTTGTACATGCTGGCGCTGCTATTCTTCTCGCTGTCCGGCGCAATCGATGTGCAAGGGCGCCAATTTGCCCGAGCGGCGCTGTTTACCTGCAACCTCGAAGCAGCCTGCGGCTGGTACCTTGCGCATACCTGGAGTCTGGCCTACGAGGAGCAGTTTTACCTGGTTTTTCCCTTTGTATTTGTTTTGTCGACCATTATGGGCGGACGCCGCACGCTGCTGATATCGACCCTGGCGACGATGGGCGGCGCGCTGATTGCGGGACGATCGGGATTCGACCATGTAGCGGAATTCGCTACGGTGTTTTCGTATATGTTGACCGGATGCGTTGCCGGCGCCTACTGGGATGACATTGCGCCTCATCTGAGAAAAATCGCGCTACCGTCGTGGGCGGCATTGTGCTGCGCGATCTTCGTGCTTGGCTTGGTCGTGACGCTTCCGTATACGCTGCAGCGTCTGGTCGACGTCATGGTCGTGCCGGTCCTGATTTGCGCTGCCGTGCTGGCAACGCCGGTATCGAACCGCCTGGTCGGAGGCCTGTTCCTGAACCGCACCGTCTGCCATCTCGGAAAGATTTCTTTTACCGTATATCTGTGGCAGCAGCTTGCCACTGCGAGTCATCCGGAAATGCCGCCTTTCTACGTGCTGATTGCACTCGGTGGCGTATTCCTGCTCGCATTCGCCTCCTACCAATACGTCGAGCTGCCTTTGATGCGTTTCGCAAGTGCGCGGTCCGCGGTAAAGCCGGCGCAATCGCAGACGGATCCGGAGACGATCATCGGCGAATCGGTATCGTTGAGTACATGAGGTGATTGGCCTGCCCAGCTGGGTTCGAACCAGCGACCCTCAGCTTAGAAGGCTGATGCTCTATCCAACTGAGCTATGGGCAGTCTCTGTGACGATACGCAGCCGGATGGGCCGTGCACGAAATGAAAACGGGCCGTCGAGGACAGCCCGTTGTCGAAACGGTGGTCGGAGTACAAGGATTCGAACCTTGGACCCCCTGCTCCCAAAGCAGGTGCGCTACCGGGCTGCGCTACACTCCGATTGCGCCGATCATACCCCGTAGGCCGGGCAGCGTCAATGAAGCTGCCCGTCGACCCCGGTTAAGCCTCCACACGCGCGGCGATGCGCTTGGCCATTCGCTCGGCCAACTCGGCGTCGCGCGCCTCGACCATCACGCGCACCAGCGGCTCGGTGCCGGATGCGCGGATCAGCACGCGGCCGTCGTCGCCCAGCTCGCGTTCGACCGCTTCCTTTTCGGCGACCATCGAAGCGTTCCTGGTCCAGTCGAAGCCGGGCTGGACGCGGACGTTGATCAGGGTCTGCGGGAACAGCTTCAGGCCGCTGCAGCAGTCGGCCAGCGACTGGTTGTCGCGCTTGAGCGCCGACAAGACCTGCAGCGCCGACACGATGCCGTCGCCGGTGCTGTGCTTGTCCAGCGCCAGCAGGTGGCCCGAACCTTCGCCGCCGAACAGCCAGCCGCGCTCCTGCATCATCTCCAGCACGTAGCGGTCGCCGACCTTCGCGCGCGCGAAACCCACGCCCATTTCCTTGAACGCGACTTCGAGCGCCATATTGGTCATCAGCGTGCCCACTGCGCCGTCGACCTTGCCGGTCGCCATGCGGGCGCGCACCATGACGTACAGCAGCTCGTCGCCGTTGTACAGGCGGCCGGTGGCGTCGCACATGATCAGGCGATCGGCGTCGCCGTCGAGCGCGATGCCGAGGTCGGCGCCGTGCTCGACCACGGCCTTGGCCATCGCCTTGGGCGACGTCGCGCCGACGCCGTCGTTGATGTTGAAGCCGTCGGGCTTGGTGCCCAGTTCGATGACTTCGGCGCCGAGTTCATGGAACACATGCGGGGCGATGTTGTAGGCGGCGCCGTGGGCGCAATCGACGACGATCTTCAGGCCGCGTAGGTCGAGCTCGTTCGGGAAGGTGCCCTTGCAGAATTCGATGTAGCGGCCCTGGGCGTCGCGCAGGCGGCTCGCGCGGCCCAGCTTTTCGGACGAGACGCAGCCCATCGGCTGGTCGAGCGCGGCTTCGATCTCGAGTTCGACCGCGTCCGGCAGCTTGGTGCCGTGTCCGGAGAAGAACTTGATGCCGTTGTCCTGGAACGGGTTGTGCGAAGCCGAAATCACCACGCCGGCCTGCAGGCGCAGCGCACGCGTCAGGTAGGCAATCGCCGGGGTCGGCATCGGGCCGGCCAGCATGACGTCGACACCGGCCGCCGAAAAGCCCGCTTCCAGCGCGGCCTCGAGCATGTAGCCGGAGATGCGTGTGTCCTTGCCGATCAGCACATTCGGCCGGCCGCTGGCGCTCGTCTTGCCCTTGGCCAGCACCTTGCCGGCTGCGTAGCCGAGGCGCATCACGAAATCGGGGGTGATGGGCGCTTCGCCCACCAGGCCGCGTACGCCATCCGTACCAAAATATTTGCGTGCCATCTGTATTTCTCGTTGTTCGTTAAATTTCCGTGGTGCCCGCGTTCCAGACCTTCAGCGCGTCCACCGTTTCTGCCACATCATGGACCCGCACGATGCGCGCGCCCTGCGCTACCGCAGCCAATGCACCGCCGATGCTGCCGGCCTGGCGCTGCTCCAGGGGACGCCCGGTGAGCGCGCCGATCATCGACTTGCGCGACAGACCGGCCAGTACGGGCAAGCCCAGTTCGTACTGCATGCGTCCGATGCTGCGAAGCAAGGCGACATTATGCTCGACAGTCTTGCCAAAGCCAAATCCCGGGTCAATCGTGACGCGCTCCGGTACAACACCTGCCGCCAGCAAGGCGTCGACACGTTGGCGCAGGAAGGCGACCACTTCCGCCACCACGTCCTCGTAATGCGGCTGCGCCTGCATGTCCTGCGGGGTGCCCTGCATGTGCATGACACACAGGCCGCAATCGCCATCCTTGACGGCATCGATCGCGCCGGGCGCGCGGAAAGCGTTGATGTCGTTGATCATGTCGGCGCCGGCGATGATGGCTTCGCGCATCACCTCGGGTTTGCAGGTATCGATCGACAAGGGATAGCCCAGTTCGCGCAAGCCATAGATGACGGGCATGATGCGGTCGAGTTCCTGCGCCAGCGGCACGCTGGGCGAGCCCGGCCGTGTAGATTCGCCACCGATATCGATGATGTCGACGCCATCCTTGATCATCTGCTCGGCGCGCTCCATCGCGAATTCGAGCGCCTGGTAGCGGCCGCCGTCCGAGAACGAATCGGGAGTGGCGTTGAGGATACCCATGACCAGGGGACGCTGGGCGAGGTCGAAGCCGAAACGGCCGCATTGAAAATACTGACACATGATCGAACCACCTGAAACAAAAGACGCAAATACGCACGATAATCGCTGGACAAAAAAAAAGACACCCCGCGGGGTGTCTTTTCGTTGGCGTATTACTTGCCAGGCGAAGAATCAGGCCGGCGCCGTCGTGGTTTGCGGCACGCCGCCATTGTCGCTCGGCGGATTGCGCTTGGTCAGCGTCGGGGTCTTCGGCGGACGCGGATCACGACCGGCCATGATGTCGTTGATCTGGTCGGCATCGATGGTTTCCCATTCGAGCAGGGCCTTGGTCATCATTTCGACCTTATCGCGGTTGTCCTCGAGCAGGCGGCGCGCCAGGCTGTACTGGTTGTCGAGAATATTGCGGATCTCGGCATCGACTTTCTGCTGGGTCGCTTCCGAGATGGTCTTGACGGAACCGCCAAAGAAGCCGTCGTTCGCGTCGTCCTCGTACACCATCACGCCCATGCTCTCCGACATGCCGAAGCGGGTCACCATCGAGCGGGCCAGCTTGGTGGCGCGGGCGAAGTCGTTCGAGGCGCCGGTCGACATCTGGCCGACGAAGATTTCCTCGGCAAGACGGCCGCCGAACAGGATCGAGATCTCTTCCAGCATCTTGTCCTTGTAGCCCGACAGGCTGTCGTGCTCGGGCAGCTGCCAGGTCAGGCCGAGCGCATAACCGCGCGGCATGATCGTGACCTTGTGCACCGGATCGGCCTTCGGCAACAGCTTGGCGATCACCGCGTGGCCCGACTCGTGATAGGCCGTGTTGCGGCGCTCTTCCTCGCGCATCACCATCGACTTGCGCTCCGGACCCATGTAGATCTTGTCCTTGGCGTCTTCGAAGTCGCTCATCTCGACCAGGCGCTTGCTGCGGCGCGCGGCGAACAGGGCTGCTTCGTTGACCAGATTGGCGAGATCGGCGCCCGAGAAGCCCGGGGTGCCGCGCGCCAGGATGTCGGCTTTCACGTCGGTACCGATCGGCACTTTACGCATGTGCACGTTCAGGATCTGCTCGCGGCCGCGGATGTCCGGCAGGCCAACCATCACCTGGCGGTCAAAACGGCCCGGACGCAGCAGCGCCTTGTCCAGCACGTCGGCGCGGTTGGTCGCGGCGATCACGATCACGCCCGACGACGCTTCGAAACCGTCCATCTCCACCAGCAGCTGGTTCAGGGTCTGTTCACGTTCGTCGTTGCCGCCGCCCATGCCGGCGCCGCGGTGACGGCCGACCGCGTCGATCTCGTCGATGAAGATGATGCAAGGCGAGTGCTTCTTGGCGTTCTCGAACATGTCGCGCACACGGCTCGCACCGACGCCGACGAACATCTCGACGAAGTCCGAGCCGGAGATCGAGAAGAACGGCACTTTCGCTTCGCCGGCGATGGCGCGCGCCAGCAGGGTCTTGCCGGTACCCGGGGGACCGACCATCAGCACGCCGCGCGGGATACGGCCGCCCAGCTTCTGGAACTTGGTCGGGTCCTTCAGGAAATCGACGATTTCGCCGACTTCTTCCTTCGCCTCGTCGCAGCCGGCGACATCGGAGAAGGTGACGGTGTTATTGGTCTCATCCATCATGCGCGCCTTCGACTTGCCGAACGAGAAAGCCCCGCCCTTGCCACCGCCTTGCATCTGGCGCATGAAGAATACCCAGACCCCGATCAACAGCAGCATCGGGAACCAGGAGATGAATACTTGCTGCAGGAACGACGGCTCCTCGGGCGGCTTGACGTCGAAGTGCACGTTGTTGTCGCGCAGGTCGCCGATCAGGCCGCGATCCAGCATGGTCGCGGTTGCGCGTACGCGCGAATCGTCGTTGAGGGTTGCCGTGATGCTCGTCCCTTCGATGACGACATCCTTGACCTTTTTAGCCTTGACGTCATCGAGCAGCTCGGAATAAGCAATCGTCTTGCTGCCGCCCGAGGCGCTGTGGTTGTCGAACTGCTTGAACAGCATGAACAACAGCAGCGCGACCACCACCCATATGGCGGATTTGGAAAACATATTATTCACGAAAACTCCTCTGATGCGGACGCATCTTTTCCCATTGGTTCAAACGCGGATTTTACCGCAATAAGCGGGCCGTGCCACGCACGCCGCTTGTCAAGCCTTAACGTAACTATAACGGGTTTTCATTTCCGCTGCGCACGAAAGCTCGCTCAGCGACGAGAGAACCGGCTCCAGGACTGATCGCCCACGGGTGATGTGTGGTTGTGCTCCCAAATATCAAGAGCGATTGGAGCAAAATCCTTGGTTTCAGCAGTTTCCGCCCGGCTTTTTCAGGCGCTTGGATTTTTCAGACCCCGGCCCAGCAAAAAGATTTCCGACGATTTGTCGCGGCTGGCCTTGGGCTTGATCTGCTTGACCACTTTGAACTCGTCGCGGAACTTCTCGACGTTCTGCGTAAACCCCATGTCCTTGAAACATTTCACTAACAATGCGCCGGTTGGCTTGAGGTGCATTTGCGAGAACTCAATAGCAAGATCGATCAAGTGCTCCATACGTGCCGCGTCGGCGGTTGGGATACCCGACAAATTCGGCGCCATGTCGGACAGCACCAGATCGGCCTGGCGCCCTTCCAGGATATCAGCCAATTGGGCGAGCACCTCTTCCTCGCGGAAATCACCTTGAATAAAGTGCATGTCGGCTATCGGCTCCATCGGCAGGATGTCCAGGCCGATCATCGTGCCCTTGATGCCGCCCTCGTCGCCGCCGGCCAGCTTGCGCCGCGTGTACTGGCCCCAGCTGCCGGGCGTACAGCCGAGGTCGACGATGACCTGGCCCGGCCGGATCAGTTTTTCCTCCTCGTCGATTTCCTTCAATTTGTAGGCCGCGCGTGCCCGGAACCCCTCTTTTTGCGCTAATTTCACGTAAGGGTCGTTAATGTGGTCGTGAATCCAGTTTTTATTGAATTTGTTCTTGGCCATTCGCGTAGAATACTGCTTTTATTGGTACCATCAAAAAATTATTATGATCAAACTTACACCGGCCGAGCGTTCTGCCCTGCGTGCGGAAGCCCACGGACTCAATCCCGTCGTGATGATCGGCGAAGCCGGCCTGACCGAGGCCGTCCTGAAAGAAATCTCGTCCAGCCTGGATGCGCACGGCCTGATCAAGGTGCGCGTATTCGGCGACGACCGCGAAGAGCGCGTCGCGATCTACGAACAGATCTGCGAAGACCTCGACGCAGCCCCGGTCCAGCACATCGGCAAGCTGCTGGTGCTGTATCGCCCGAAGAAAGATGAAGTCAAGGAACGCTCGGGCAAGGCCGGCAAGGGCCTGCGCGAAGTCACCATCGTCAAACCGAGCCCGAGCGGCACGAAAAAACCGACCGTCACCAAGGTCCTGCTCAAGGGTAACGAACGCGTCACCCAGGGCGGCAACATCAAGCGCGCCAAGCCGCGCCAGGCCAGCAGCAAGAAAAACGCGCTCAATAAATAAGGGCCGTTTTTATAACATGCACCGGGGCCGCTGCCCCGGTTTTTTTTCGCCTGCCGCCGCGCGAGCACTAGCGGCTCTTCACCACCAGCAGCGCGCCCAGAATACTCTCGAGCAGGTACAGCACTTGCGACGCCCCGTGCAGCGCCATGAAGGTCCCGTATTGCGGCGACGCGCGCACGCCGGCCGGCCCGGCCGCCGCACGGATCGCCGCCATGGCCGGCTGCAGGCCGAGGTAGACGCCCAGGCTGCAGGCCAGCATCGCCGCGATCAGGCCGAACAGCCAACGCCGCCGCCGCGCGTCGAGGTCGGGCGCGCGCGCGACCAGGGGCGCCAGCAGCACGGCCAGCACGATCGCCAGCCAGGCCGAGCGCGTCAGCATGACGGCGACGACGTCGCCGGCCTGGGTGCTGCCCAGCACGCTGAAGGCGCTCGGCGCGGCCAGGTAGCTGACTGCCCACACGCTGCCGGCCCACAGGGCGGCCAGCAACAGACGTGCGTTGACAATCGCCTTGTTGTTGATCAAAGCGTCAACGCTCAGATATAACGGACTTCGAGGATTTCGTATTCGCGCGGGCCGGACGGGGCTTGCACCTCGACCACGTCGCCGGCGTATTTGCCGATCAGCGCGCGCGCGATCGGCGAGGTAACCGAGACCTTGTTCTGCTTCAGGTCGGCTTCGTCGATGCCGACGATCTGGTAGGTGACCTTCTGGCCGTTGTCCAGGTCTTCGAGGTCGACGGTGGAGGCGAACACGACGCGGCCTTCGGCGTCGAGCGTGGACGGGTCGATGACCTGGGCGGTCGAGAGCTTCTGCTCCAGTTCCGCGATCCGGCCTTCGACGAAGGCCTGGCGCTCCTTGGCCGCGTCGTACTCGGCGTTTTCCGACAGGTCGCCGTGCGAACGCGCTTCGGCGATCGCATCGATCACACTGCGGCGCTCCTTGGTCTTGAGCTGGTGCAGCTCTTCCTTCAGGAGTTCGGCGCCGTGTTTGGTCAATGGAGTGTTCATGGATGTATATTTAGTATTAAAAAAGTTAAAACCACAGGATCACGCGACGCACGCCGCGCGAACACTGTGGTTTTACTGATATGCAAACCCCCGACGCATCGGGGGCCTCGAAAACCGTAGCGAGCGGCGGCCACGGTGGCCAAGAAGCGCAGCTGTACTCAAGTACAGCGAGCATCGCCGGCCGGCGTGGCAACGCGCAGCAGGTTTGCGAGTCCCCTTTAGTTTAAGGTCTTATGCAGGCCTTGTAAATCGTAGACACGCAGATCGTCGATGTAGCCCATGCCCTGCACCGCCGCTTCCGCGCCGGCGATCGTCGTGTAGGTCACGACGCGCGCCTGCAGCGCCGAGGTGCGGATGGTGCGCGAGTCGGCGATCGCATTGCGCTTTTCCTCGACCGTGTTCACGACCATCGCGATCTCGTGGTTCTTGATCATGTCGACGATGTGCGGCCGGCCTTCGACCACCTTGTTGACCGGGCTGACCGGGATGCCGGCGGCGGAAATGACGGCCGCGGTGCCCTTGGTCGCCACCAGCGTGAAGCCCAGGTTGACGAGTTCGCGCGCCAGCTTGACGGTGCGCGGCTTGTCCGAGGACTTCACCGACAGGAACACGTTGCCGGACTTGGGCAGCGTGATGCCGGCCGCCAGCTGCGACTTCACGAAGGCTTCGCCGAAGGTCTGGCCCACGCCCATGACTTCGCCGGTCGACTTCATCTCGGGGCCGAGGATGGTGTCGACGCCCGGGAACTTCACGAACGGGAACACGGCTTCCTTGACGCTGTAGAACGGCGGGACGATCTCTTTCGTGATGCCCTGCTGTTCCAAGGTCTGGCCGACCATGCAGCGCGCGGCGATTTTGGCCAGCTGCAGGCCGGTCGCCTTCGAGACGAACGGCACGGTGCGCGAGGCGCGCGGGTTCACTTCCAGGACGTACACGGTATCCACGGTCTTGCCGTCGACTTCGGACTGCTGGATCGCGAACTGCACGTTCATCAGGCCGACCACGTCCAGGCCCTTGGCCATCAGCGAGGTCTGGCGCTTGAGTTCGTCGATGGTCTCTTGCGACAGCGAGTACGGCGGCAGCGAGCAGGCCGAGTCGCCCGAGTGCACGCCGGCCTGTTCGATGTGCTCCATCACGCCGCCGATAAAGGTGGTGACGCCGTCCGAGATGCAGTCGACGTCGACTTCGATCGCGTCGTTCAGGAAGCGGTCCAGCAGCACCGGCGAATCGTTCGACACCTTGACCGCTTCGCGCATGTAGCGCTCGAGGTCGCGCTGCTCGTGCACGATTTCCATCGCGCGGCCGCCCAGCACGTACGAAGGACGCACCACCAGCGGGTAGCCGATCTCGTTGGCCAGGGCGAGCGCTTCGGTTTCGGTGCGCGCGGTGCGGTTCGGCGGCTGGCGCAAGCCGAGCTTTTGCAGCAGCTGCTGGAAACGCTCGCGGTCTTCGGCGGCGTCGATCATGTCCGGCGAGGTGCCGATGATGGGCACGCCGTTGGCTTCCAGGTCGAGCGCGAGTTTCAGCGGAGTCTGGCCGCCGTACTGGACGATCACGCCTTCGGGCTTTTCCAGGTCGACGATCTCGAGCACGTCTTCCAGCGTCAGCGATTCGAAGTACAGGCGGTCCGACGTGTCGTAGTCGGTCGACACGGTCTCCGGATTGCAGTTGACCATGATGGTCTCGTAGCCGTCGTCGCGCATCGCCAGCGCCGCGTGCACGCAGCAGTAGTCGAACTCGATGCCCTGGCCGATGCGGTTCGGACCGCCGCCCAGCACCATGATCTTCTTCTTGTCGGTCGGGTTGGCCTCGCACTCCTCGTCGTAGGTCGAGTACATGTAGGCGGTGTTGGTGGCGAACTCGGCGGCGCAGGTGTCGACGCGCTTGTAGACCGGACGGATACCCAAAGCGTGGCGCTTCTCGCGCACCGCCTGCGGCGTGGTCTGCATCAGGAAGGCCAGGCGGCGGTCCGAGAAGCCCTTTTGCTTCAGTTTGTACAGCGTCGGCTTGTCCAGGCTTTCCAGCTTCTGGTGATCCAGCCACAGCTCGATGTCGACGATTTCCTTGATCTGGATCAGGAACCACGGATCGATCTTGGTCAGGCCGTGCACTTCTTCCAGCGTGAAGCCCTGGGCAAACGCGTCGCCCACGTACCAGATGCGGTCCGGTCCCGGCTCGCCCAGCTCTTCCTCGATCTTCTCGCGGTCGCGCGTCTTTTCGTTCAGGCCGTCGACGCCGACTTCCAGGCCGCGCAGCGCCTTCTGGAACGATTCCTGGAAGGTGCGGCCCATCGCCATGACTTCGCCGACCGACTTCATCTGCGTGGTCAGGTGCTTGTCCGCGGTCGGGAATTTCTCGAACGTGAAACGCGGGATCTTGGTCACGACGTAGTCGATCGACGGCTCGAACGAGGCCGGGGTCGCGCCGCCGGTGATCTCGTTGCGCAGCTCGTCCAGCGTGTAGCCGATGGCCAGCTTGGCGGCCACCTTGGCGATCGGGAAGCCGGTCGCTTTCGAGGCCAGCGCCGAGGAACGCGACACGCGCGGGTTCATCTCGATGACGATCATGCGGCCGTCTTTCGGGTTGATCGAGAACTGCACGTTCGAGCCGCCGGTGTCGACGCCGATCTCGCGCAGCACCGCGATCGAGGCGTTGCGCATGATCTGGTATTCCTTGTCGGTCAGCGTCTGCGCCGGCGCGACGGTGATCGAGTCGCCGGTGTGCACGCCCATCGGATCCAGGTTTTCGATCGAGCAGACGATGATGCAGTTGTCCTTCTTGTCGCGGACGACTTCCATCTCGTACTCTTTCCAGCCGAGCAGCGATTCTTCGATCAGCAGTTCCGAGGTCGGCGAGGCTTCCAGGCCGCGCTTGCAGATCGCTTCGAATTCTTCTTCGTTGTAGGCGATGCCGCCGCCCGAGCCGCCCATCGTGAACGACGGACGGATGATGACCGGGAAGCCGAGCTCGCGCTGCACGGCGCGCGACTCGTCCATCGTGTGCGCGACGCCCGACTTGGCCGAACCCAGGCCGATCTTGGTCATCGCGTCCTTGAATTTCGAACGGTCTTCGGCCTTGTCGATGGCTTCCGGGGTCGCGCCGATCAGCTCGACCTTGTACTTGTCCAGCACGCCGTGGCGGTGCAGGTCGAGCGCGCAGTTCAGCGCGGTCTGGCCGCCCATGGTCGGCAGGATCGCGTCGGGACGCTCCTTGTCGATGATGCGCTCGACCGCCTTCCAGGTGATCGGCTCGATATAGGTGACGTCGGCCGTTTCCGGGTCGGTCATGATGGTCGCCGGGTTCGAATTGACCAGGATGACCTTGTAGCCTTCTTCGCGCAGGGCCTTGCAGGCCTGGGCGCCGGAGTAATCGAATTCCACTGCCTGGCCGATGACGATCGGGCCCGCGCCAATGATCAGGATGCTTTTGATGTCACTACGTTTTGGCATGTATTATTCTCCGCGGGCGGCAGTCATGTTGCTGCTCATCTTGCTAATGAAACGGTCAAACAGATAGGCGACGTCGGTCGGCCCCGGCGAGGCTTCCGGGTGGCCCTGGAAGCAGAAGGCCGGCTTGTCGGTGCGCTCGAAACCCTGCAGCGAGCCGTCGAACAGCGAGACGTGGGTCACGCGGCAGTTGGAAGGCAGCGTGGCGGCGTCGACCGCGAAGCCGTGGTTCTGGGACGTGATCAGGACCTGCTTGCTGTCCAGGTCCTGCACCGGGTGGTTGGCGCCGTGGTGGCCGAACTTCATCTTCACGGTCTTGGCGCCGGAGGCCAGCGCCATGATCTGGTGGCCGAGGCAGATGCCGAAGGTCGGGATGCCCTTCTCGATCAGTTCGCGCGAAGCTTCGATCGCGTAGGTGCACGGGGCCGGGTCGCCAGGGCCGTTGGCCAGGAAGATGCCGTCCGGGTTCAGGGCCAGGGCCTCGGCCGCGGTGGCTTGCGCCGGCAGCACGGTGACCTTGCAGCCGCGCTCGGCCAGCATGCGCAGGATGTTGCGCTTGACGCCGTAATCGAAAGCGACCACGTGGTACTTCGGCTTGTCCTGCTTGCCGAAGCCCTCGCCCAGCTTCCATTCGGTCTCGGTGAATTCGTACGGCTCCTTGACCGACACGACCTTGGCCAGGTCCATGCCGTTCAGGCCCGGGAACGAACGCGCCAGTTCCAGCGCCTGCGCCTCGGACGGCTCGTTGCCCTGGGTGCCGGTCAGGATCGCGCCGTTCTGGGCCCCCTTCTCGCGCAGGATGCGGGTCAGCTTGCGGGTGTCGATGTTGGCGATGCCGACCGTACCTTCGGCCTTCAGGTAGTCCGACAGCGACTGGGTCGAGCGGAAGTTCGATGCCAGCAGCGGCAGGTCGCGGATGATCAGGCCGGCGGCATGGACTTTAGACGCCTCCACGTCGGCCGGGTTCACGCCCTGGTTGCCGATGTGCGGGTAGGTCAGCGTGACGATCTGACGCGAATAGCTGGGGTCGGTCAGGATTTCCTGGTAACCGGTGATGGCCGTATTGAAGACCACTTCACCGATCGTGTGACCGGCGGCGCCGATCGAAACGCCTTTGAAAATGGTTCCGTCTGCGAGGGCCAGGATGGCTGGAACGGCTGGGCCAGAAAAAAATGGCGGCAAGGGCAACTCCCGTGAAAGTTGCCGTAGCTGGGCCACGTCAGACCGACCTGAAGCCCGCCCCCGATGCGGGGTTGGGCGAATGCGAGCGACGCAGTTTTGCTGGTCGGCGCCCGCGATTGCAGGACGTTAGAAAAGGAATGGGTGGGTAATCGCTACGGCAGATAGTAGTGTGGATAAACTTCCGAATTATAGCGCGATTTGCCCTTGCCGGCAATCGCCGGCGACCCATTCCCTTGGGTCATTCCCGCAGTAATCAGAGACCCAGGGCCGCGATGCCGGCCTTGGCGATCTGCGCGTCCTCGGCCGATTTCACGCCCGACACGCCGACCGCGCCGACGGTCTCGCCTTCGACCACGATCGGCACGCCGCCTTCGAGCAGGCCTTCCAGTTCCGGTGCGCTCAGGAAGGACACGCGGCCGTTGTTGATCATGTCTTCGTAGATTTTCGATTCGCGGCGGCCCAGCGCGGCGGTCTTGGCCTTGGCCGGGGCGATGTGGGCGGAGATCGGCGCTGCGCCATCCAGGCGCTGCAGCCACAGCAGGTGGCCGCCGTCGTCGACGACCGAGATCACGACTTTCCAGTTGTTGGCATTGGCTTCGGCCTCGGCGGCGGCGGCGATTTTCTTGACGTCTTCCAGGGTCAGGACGGGTTTGGTCTTCATGGCTTCCTTATCGGTGGTGCGGTGAAAAAATCAGGTGGCCGGCGTCGCCTGCCTGGCGCGCAGCTTGGCCTTGAGTTCGCCCATCACACCGGCCGCGGCCTGCTCGCCGGCCAGCACGGCCAGGTTGCGGCCGTTGAAGTCGGCGCTGCCCATGGTGCCCAGCTGCGGCGTGATGACGATGTCGGCGTCCTTGAGTTCGAAATGGTTCAGGCGCTGGCCCATGATGGTGAAGGTCTGCATCAGCACGTCGAGCGAGCTGGCCGTGGCCTGGGCCTCGGTCGCGCTCGAGATGTTGACGGCGATGATGAACTCGGCGCCCATCTCTTTCGCGAAGCGCACCGGCACCGGCGCCACCAGGCCGCCGTCGACGTAGGTATGGCCGCCGATCGCGACCGGCTGGAACACGCTCGGCACCGACGACGATGCGCGTACCGCCAGCCCGGTGTTTCCGCGCCGGAACAGGATCGGCTGGCCGTTCTTCAGATCCGTGGCGACGCAGCCGAACGGGATCTTGAGCTTTTCGATCGGGGTGTTGCGCACGGCCTTGTTGACGTAGGCTTGCAGCGCCTCGCCCTTGAGGACGCCGGGCGACTTGCTGAAGAACGGCAGCGCCCAGTCGGAGATCGTGGCCTCGTCCATCTCCATCGCGATCTTCTGCAGCGCGAAGCCGTTGTAGAAGCCGGAGGCGTACAGCGAGCCGACCACCGAGCCGGCGCTGGTGCCGACCACGATGTCGGGATAGATACCCTGGGCTTCCAGGGCCTTGATCACGCCGATGTGGGCGAAGCCGCGCGCGGCGCCGCCGCCCAGCGCCAGGGCGATGCGCACTTTACGCAGGAGCAGCGGGGCCGGGGTGGGCGCGGCGGCGACGGCCACCGGTTTGGTCGGCGATGAACCGCAACCGGCCACCAGCGAGGCGGCCAACGCGGACAGCATGGAACGTCGGGAAACCATGGGCCTGAATGGGTACGTGGACTAAAGCCAGGATTGTAACCCGTTCCAGGCCAATGCCGGCTTCGCCTCGATCCCGCGCCGGCCATCTGCGACGAAACCGTTCAGGGGACCGGTTTGCCGCAAGGAATGCACGGGTTGGCGCATTTGCCTGGACCGCTGTCCGGCTCTCGCTCAAAGTCTGTGATGTTATCAGTTAAATTACTTTATCCTAGCAATTATAAATGCTATCTTTGCGCATATTTCGCGACCTTGAAAACCTTGTCCCTTACAGGCTTCTCATATGCACACCCAGCCCCCTCCCCGTCCGATTCGCCTGAGCCAGCTTGCCGCCGCCGTGGCGACCGCCCTGTCGATCGCCCTGGCCGCAGCGCCGGCGCAGGCCTGGCAAGCCACCTCAGTCCGTGGCGATGGCGCCGCCAGGGACGGCAAGGATGCGAAGGACAATAACGTGCAACAGGTCGAGGTGCGCGGCGCCCTGAATGCCTACGATCCGCGGCGCGACGATACCGCCAGCAGGATCGTCGTCAACCGTGACGAGCTGCTCAAGTATGGCGACACCAGCGTGCTCGATGCGCTCAAGCGCGTGCCCGGAGTGACGGTGAGCAGGGCTGGCGGGCGCGGCGGCGAAGTGCGCATGCGCGGCCTGGGCGGCGGCTATACGCAGATCCTGATCAACGGCGAAAAAGCCCCGCCCGGCTTCACGCTCGATGCGCTGGCGCCCGAGCTGGTCGAGCGCATCGAGGTGCTGCGCGCCGCGAGCGCCGAGTTCTCGACCCAGTCGATCGCCGGCACCATCAATGTCGTGCTCAAGAAAACGGTCAAGGCCGGCCAGCGCGAGCTGAAGCTCGGCTATTCCAGCGCCGGCGACATCAAGGGGCCGAACGCCAACCTGCAGCTGGCGGACAAGGCGGGGGCGCTGTCGTGGGAGCTGAGCGCCAACGTCAGGCGCGAGCACTACACGCGCACGACGCACAACGTCGAGGAGCACATCGATGCGGCCGGCGAGCCCGATGGCCTGCGCCTGGGCAGCCTGCCCGAGAGCGGCCACATCCTGTTCCTGAATCTCAGTCCGCGCCTGGTCTGGAAGCTCGACAACGGCGACACCCTGAGTTCGCAGACCTTCGTCAACATCAACCATTTCGAGAACGACGTCGGCACGCTGGTCGCGACCCGCCTCGGCCCGGCGCCGGCCTACCCGGTCCTCGACCAGACCGTGAGCAACGACGGCAAGAACGTGCGCGAGGAGCTCAACTGGACCCGCGCCTTCGCGTCCGGCGCCAAGCTCGACGCCAAGATCAGCGCCACCGCGGGCAGCCCCGCCAACGCCACCTACCGCACCGGCGCCGGCAGTCCCGACGTGGATGCGCTGCACGAGCTGATCAAGTCGAACGCCACGATCCGTGGCATGAACACGATGGGCAAGTTCACCAGCGCCAGCTGGGAGGGCCATGCGCTGGCGGCTGGCTGGGACGGCGGCTACCAGACCGAGGACGATGCGCGCCGCGACCGCGACTATTACCGACCTGAGGTCGTGCCGCCGGGCGGCGACGAGGTCTACCACGCCGACGTCGCCCGCATGGCGCTGTACGGCCAGGACGAATGGAACGTCACAAAAAACTGGTCGGTGTACCTGGGCGTGCGCTGGGAAGGCATCCACACGCGGGTCGCGGGCAACACCTTCTCCACCGCGCACAACCGCTCGAACGTCTGGAGCCCGCTGTTCCAGACCTTGTACAAGATCCCCGACACGAAAGGCGACCAGCTGCGCCTGGCGCTCACGCGCACCTATCGGGCGCCCGACCTGCAACGCCTGATCCCGCACCGCTTCACTTCGGTCAACAACAATCAGACCGATCCCGATTCGATCGGCAACCCCGAGCTCAAGCCCGAGCTGGCGCTCGGTCTCGATGCCGCCTGGGAGCATTACTGGGCCGAGGGCGCGCTGGTGTCGCTCAGCGCGTCGGGCCGCAACATCGACAACAATACGCGCGAGCAGACCCTCTTCGACGGCAGCCGCTGGGTCTCGCTGCCCGTGAACACCGGCCACGCGCGTGCGCGTGGGCTCGAGTTCGAAGCCAAGTTCCCGCTCAAGGCGCTGATCGACACCACCACCGCGCTCGACCTGCGCGCCAGCCTGTCGCGCAACTGGTCGAGCGTGGATGCGATTCCGGGACCGAACAACCGGCTGCTCGACCAGACACCGGTTTCGAGCACGCTCGGCGCGGACTACAAGCTGGGGCGGCTCACCACGGGCGGCAGTTTCGTCTTCAAGAATGGCGGCGAAGTGCGCGTGTCGGGCAACCAGGTCACGTATCAGAGCGTGCGCCGCGACTTCGACCTGTACGCCTTGTGGAAGTTCGACGCCAGGCGCCAGCTGCGCTTGGCCGCCTCCAACCTGCTGCGCCAGGATTTCATCAGCGCCAGCAGCTACACCTCGCCTGACGGCAGCGTCCAGCGCAGCCGCACGATCTATCCGGGCTTCACGATGCTGCGCGCGACGCTGGAGCTGAGCTTCTAGATGACGCGCTAGCCCTGCAGCGAGGTGTTCGGCAGCGAAGCCGTGAACACGCTGCCCTTGCCCGGCGTCGAGCGGATCGACAGCTTGCCGCCATGGCGCAGCAGCACGTGCTTGACGATCGCCAGGCCCAGGCCGGTGCCCTGGGTCTCGCGCGAGCGGCTCTTGTCGACACGGTAGAAGCGCTCGGTCAGGCGCGAGATGTGCTGCTCGTCGATGCCGATGCCGGTGTCGCACGCCTCGAAGCGCAAATCGTCCGGGCCACGGCGCCAGGCCAGCCTGATGGTCCCGCCGGCCGGGGTGTAGCGCACCGCGTTGGTGGCCAGGTTGCCGAAGGCGCTGCGCAGTTCCTCGGCGCTGCCCATCAGGTCCGGACCGTCGACCTCGAACTCGATCTGGTGCCGGCCGTTCGAGAGCGCGCGCGCGTCGTTGGCGACCTGCTCGACCAGCTTGTGCACGTCGACCCGCTCGCGCTTGAGCGGATACTCGTCCGACTCCAGGCGCGACAGCGTCAGCATGTCCTCGATCAGGCGCTGCATGCGCTGGGCCTGTTCGGTCATCAGCTTGAGGTGGGCGGTGCGGGTCTCGGCATCCAGGCCGGGATCGGCCAGCGCGATTTCCAGGAAGCCGACCACCACGGTGAGCGGCGTGCGCAGCTCGTGCGAGGCGTTGGCGATGAAGTCGCGCCGCATCGCTTCGATGCGGTCGGATTCGGTAGCGTCGTGGGTCACCAGGATCTGCCTGCGGTTTTCGAACGGGATGACCTGCACCACCAGCTTGCGGCCGCGGATGGCCAGCGTCAGCGGCTGCTCGTAGCGGCCCAGGATGACGTAGTCGATGAACTCGGGATGGCGGATCAGGTTGGTGACGCGGCGCCCCTTGTCGCGTTCCAGCGTCAGGCCGAGGTGGCGCTCGGCGGCCGGGTTGCACCACTCGAGGAACAGCACGTCGTCCATGATCGCCACGCCTTCCGGCAGCAGATGCATGGCCTGGCGAAAACGCGCCAGCCATTCGGTCAGGTCATCGCGGTTGCGCTCGTCGTCGCGGCGCAGCCGATAGAGGCGCGCGAACACGTCGGTCCAGGCGCCCCACCCGTCCGGCAGCTTGCCGCTCTTCGGGTCGTTGAGCCATTCGCCCAGCTTGTGCAGGTAGTTCAGCTGCACGACCAGCAGGGTGACGACGATGACGAGGGCGAAGGCCAGCGCGGTCACCGCGCCCGCCATCCACCACACGATGCCCGCAGCGCCGGCCACCAGGCCCAGGCGCAGCACGGCCGGGACCCAGAACACCAGCCTGGGATTCAGGGCGGAGCTGTCTTCCACTTATTCCATCTCTTTCATTGCGGCTCTTTTTCGGTGAGCATGTAGCCGACGCTGCGCACCGTCTTGATCAGCTTTTCGGCTTCCTTGAGGGCCTTGCGCAGGCGCAGCACGTGCACGTCGACCGTGCGCTCCTCGACCGCGGCGGCGTCGCCCCAGACCTTGTCGAGCAGCTGGCTGCGCGAGAACACGCGCTCGCGGTGCGCCATCAGGAACTTGAGCAGGCGGTATTCGGCATTGCCCATGTCGAGCTGGCGCCCGTTCAGGGTGACGGTGCAGCTGCTCGGGTCGAGCGTGACCGCACCGGCCGACAGCGGCGCCTCGGCCAGGTGCGGGCTCTTGCGCCGCAACAGCGCCTTCGAGCGCGCCAGCAATTCACGCGGCGAGAACGGCTTGGTGACGTAGTCGTCGGCGCCGGTGTTCAGGCCGGCGATCTTGTCTTCTTCCATGCTCTTGGCGGTCAGCATGATGACCGGGATGTCCTGGAAGTCGCGGTCGCCGCGCAGGCGCGACAGCAGGCGCAGGCCGCTCTGGTCGGGCAGCATCCAGTCCAGCAGCAGCAGGTCGGGCCGCGCCTGCGTCACCGCCTCCCAGGCCGACGCCACGTTCGGCGCGGTGCGGATATCCCAGCCGGTCTCGCGCAGCGAATAGCTCACCAGCTCGACGATCGCCGGTTCGTCCTCGACGATCAGGATGGACGTAGTGGACGCCATCGCCGATCAGCCCTGCGCCTGGGCCGGCGCTTCGCCGACGCCGCGTTCGCCGGTGGCCGGCTTGGAGTGGCGGATGTCGCGCCCTTCGGCCACGTAGATCACGTACTCGGCGATGTTCTTGGCGTGGTCGCCGATGCGTTCGATCGCCTTGGCCACCCACAGCGTGTCCAGCGCCGACGAGATCGTGCGCGGGTCTTCCATCATGAAGGTGATCATGTTGCGCATGATCGAGCGGAACTCGAAGTCGATCACGTCATCCTGGGCGATGATCTGCACCGCGGCCTTGCCGTCCAGGCGCGCGAAAGCGTCGAGCGCGTCGTGCAGCATGTCGGCCGTGGCGCGCGAGATCGTGCGCACGACTTCGTAATGGTTGAAGCTGACCAGGCCGCGCTCGTGCAGGCTCTTGGCGGTGCGCGCGATCTTGGTCGCTTCGTCGCCGATGCGTTCGAGGTCGGTGATCACCTTGATGGTCGCCATCACGGTGCGCAGGTCGTTGGCGGCCGGCTGGCGGCGCACGATCAGGTGGCTGCAGGCGTCGTCGAGCTGGACTTCGAGCTGGTTGACGGCGTGGTCGTCGGCCATGACCTTGTCGGCCGAGTCGCTGTTACCGACGCGGAAAGCGTTGACCGCCTCGTCGAACTGGGTTTCCACCATGCCGCCCATGAGCAGCACCTTCGAACGGATGCCTTCGAGCTCCTGGTCGTACTGCTTGGATGAGTGATCGCCTGCCATGTCTTCTATCCTGTCTTATCTCGTTATATTAACTGATGCCAACGTTCAACCGAAACGGCCGGTGATGTAGTCCTGGGTTTCCTTTTTCGACGGATTCAGGAAGATCTGGTCGGTCTCGCCGAACTCGACCAGCTCGCCCAGGTACATGTAGGCGGTGTAGTCCGAGCAGCGCGCGGCCTGCTGCATGTTGTGGGTCACGATGGCGATCGTGTAGTCGCCCTTCAGTTCGCTGATCAGCTCTTCGATCTTGGAGGTCGAGATCGGGTCCAGCGCCGAGGTCGGCTCGTCCAGCAGCAGCACGTCCGGCTTCACCGCCACGCCGCGCGCGATGCACAGGCGCTGCTGTTGTCCGCCGGACAGCGACAGGCCGCTCTTGCCCAGCTTGTCCTTGACTTCGGTCCACAGCGCGGCCTTCTTGAGCGCCCATTCCACGCGCTCGTCCATCTCGCCCTTGGACAGGTTTTCGTACAGGCGCACGCCGAAAGCGATGTTGTCATAGATCGACATCGGGAACGGAGTCGGCTTCTGGAACACCATGCCGACCTTCGCGCGCAGCATGTTGACGTCGACGCCAGGCTCCAGGATGTTGCGGCCGCGGTACTGGATCGAGCCCTCGGCGCGCTGGCCGGGGTACAGGTCGTACATGCGGTTCAGCGTGCGCAGCAGCGTCGACTTGCCGCAACCGGACGGGCCGATGAAGGCCGTCACCTGCTTGTCGTGGATGTCGAGGCTGACGTTCTTCAGGCTGTGCGCCTTGCCGTAGTAAAAATTCAGGCCGGAGATCTCGATCGTCTTGGCCTTCGGGCCGGCGTTCGCGTTGGCGTTGGTGTTCGAGGCCGGGGCGGTCATGGTCGTAGTCATCATCATGATGGATTCGCTTTACGCGTCATTGCGGGTTTTTCTGGCGGAACGCGGTCCGCGACAGGATGTTCAGGAACAGCACGCTGAAGGTCACCAGCAGCGCACCGCCCCAGGCGATGTTGCGCCAGTCTTCGTACGAGCTCATCGCGAACTGGTAGATCACGACCGGCATGTTGGCCATCGGCTGGTTCATGTCGAGGCTGAAGAACTGGTTGTTCAGCGAGGTGAACAGCAGCGGCGCGGTCTCGCCGGCGATACGCGCCACGGCCAGCAGCACGCCGGTCATCACGCCGGCCTTGACCGCGCGCAGGCGCACCATCAGCGCCACCTTCCAGCGCGGCGCGCCCAGCGCGAACGCGGCTTCGAGCAGCGCGTTCGGCACCAGGTGCAGCATGTTGTCGGTGGTGCGCAGCACGACCGGGATCGAGATCAGGGACAGCGCGATGGTGCCGGCATAGCCCGAGAAGTGGCCGGCCTTGGCCACGTACAGCGCGTACACGAACAGGCCGATCACGATCGACGGCGCCGACAGCATGACGTCGGTGACGAAGCGGGTGACGGCGGCGAACTTGTTGTTCTGGCCGTACTCGGCCAGGTAGATGCCGGCCAGGATGCCGATCGGGGTGCTGATGAGGGTCGACAGGCCGACCAGCAGCAGGCTGCCGACGATGGCGTTGCGCAGACCGCCCGGGCTGCCGGGGGCCGGCGTGTCCATCGTGAACAGGCTGGCGGTCAGGCCGTGGAAGCCTTCCATCAGCAGCGTGACCAGGATCCATGCCAGGAAGCCCAGGCCGATCACCATCGCGGCGATCGACAGGGCCATGCCGAGGCGGTGCGCCAGCAGGCGGCGGCGGTAAACCGGATTGACTGCGGGAGTATTGATGTTTTCCATTTTATTTTGCACCTTCGTTGCGCGACATTTTCAGCAGCATGATCTTGGCCGCCGACAGGACGATGAAGGTGATCGCGAACAGGATCAGGCCCAGCGCCATCAGCGAGGACACGTGCAGCGTCGAGCTGGCTTCGGCGAATTCGTTGGCCAAGGTCGACGAGATCGAGTTACCCGGTGCGAACAGCGACAGCGACAGGTCGTTGGCGTTGCCGATCACGAAAGTCACGGCCATGGTCTCGCCGAGCGCGCGGCCCAGGCCGAGCATCACGCCGCCGACCACGCCGCCGCGGGTGTACGGCAGCACGATCTTGCGCACCACTTCCCAGCGCGTGCAGCCCAGGCCATAGGCCGATTCCTTCAGCACGGCCGGGACGATCTCGAACACGTCGCGCATCACGGAGGCGATGAACGGGATGATCATCACGGCCAGGATCACGCCGGCGGTGAGCAGGCCCAGGCCCATGGCCGGGCCCTGGAACAGCGGGCCGATGATCGGCAGCACGCCCAGCGTGTTTTTCAGCACCGGCTGGACGTGGTCGCCGAAGAACGGGACGAACACGAACAGGCCGAACATGCCGTAGATGATCGACGGGATGCCGGCCAGCAGTTCGATCGCCGTACCCATCGGGCGGCGCGCCCAGGCCGGGCAGATTTCGGTGAGGAACAGGGCGATGCCGAAGCTGATCGGGAAGGCCAGCAGCAGCGCGATGCCCGAGGTAACCAGGGTGCCGGTGATGGCGATCAGGGCGCCGAACTTGTCGTTGGGCGGATCCCACTCGGCGGTGGTGATGAAGCCCAGGCCGAATTCCTTGAAGGCCGGCGCGGCGCCGATCGCCAGGGACACGATGATCCCGACCAGCACCACCAGCACCAGCGCCGCGAACAGCATGGTGATCTTGTGGAAGAAGAAGTCCTGCATGCGCTGCACGCGCATGGTGTTGCGCAGCGCCGCATGGCTGGCGTCGTCGAGGCCGAACTGCGCTGCATTCTCGGTCCACTGCACTTCTTTTTCAGCGGCGATCGCGGTTTGTGCGTTCATGTCTTTATTCAATCTCTTGTCCTGCCTTGGATGCAGAATACCCACCTGCCCGTGCGGGCAGATGGGTTTATCGCTGCCCGTTATCTTGCGTAACGGTGGAGCTCAGTTACCAACTCGGTGTCCAACTCGATCAGTAGATCGCCTTGCCCGAAGCATCCTTCAGGTTGGCTTTCCATGCACCTTCGACCAGCTTGGTGACGGCTTCCGGCATCGGCACGTAGTCCAGATCGGTCGCGGCGGCCGCCCCGTTCTTGAAGGCGAAGTCGAAGAAGCCCAGCACTTCCTTGCCCTTGGCGGCGTCGGCCTGCTGCTTGTGCACCAGGGCGTAGGTCACGCCGGTGATCGGCCAGGCCTTCTGGCCCGGCTGGTCGGTCAGCACCACGCCGAAGCCCGGCGCCTTCGTCCAGTCGGCGTTGGCCGCGGCGGCCTTGAAGTTGTCGTCGTCCGGCTGCAGGAACACGCCGTCGTGGTTCTTCAGCTGGGTGTGGGTCAGCTTGTTCTTCTTCGAGTAAGCCCACTCGACGTAGCCGATCGAGCCCTTGATGCGCTGGACGTTGGCGGCGACGCCGTCATTGCCCTTGCCGCCCACGCCGACAGGCCATTTCACCGCGGTGCCGGCGCCGACCTTGGCCTTGAAATCGGCATTCGTCTGCGACAGGTAGTTGGTGAACAGGAAGGAAGTGCCCGAGCCGTCCGAACGGTGCACGACGGTGATGTCTTCGGCCGGCAGCTTGACGCCCGGGTTCAGGGCGGCGATTTCGGCTGCGTTCCACTTGGTGACCTTGCCCGAGTAGATGTCGGCCAGCACGGGACCGGTCAGCTTCAGCTGGCCCGGTGCGACGCCTTCCAGGTTGACGATGGCGACAACGCCGCCCATGATGGTCGGGAACTGCATCAGGCCGGCTTCGTTCAGTTCTTCGACCGACAGCGGCATGTCCGAGGCGCCGAAGTCGACGGTCTTGGCCTTGATCTGCTTGATGCCCGCGCCCGAGCCGATCGACTGGTAGTTCAGACCGTTGCCGCTCTTGGCCTTGTACATTTCCGCCCACTTCGAGTAGATCGGGTAAGCGAAGGTCGAGCCGGCGCCGGTGATGTCCGCCGCCAGCGTCGCCGTGCTCGCGAACGCCGCGGTGGTGCCGATGAGGATAGTGGCCAGCAGTTGCTTCATGCGCATATCAAGTCCTTTAAGGTAGGTGACACGATTGATGCGCGAAGTGTAATTGGCAATTATGACGGCTTTATGACAGGTTCCCGCGCCTTTTATGACAGCTCGGTTTGGCGCCTCTCCCCTCTGGCGTTGCCTGTGGAACCTTACCCATGTCACATAAATCGACCAGCCTGTCATATTCGACGGAGCCGCTTGTAAGTACGCTGCGATCTGCTAGTTTTAAGGGATCGAAGTGACCATGGAGGACTTGTTTCGTATTTCTTTCCCGTACAACGCATCGCGTCGTGGAGGTTCGCTCAACAGCGTTTTTGCATCATGCTCATGGATATCGTCATTTCAGGAGTCCTGGCAGGTATTGCCGGACTGGTCGTCTTCGAGGCGATCTGCGAAGGAACAGGTTGTTCCAGAAAACTACGCGACCGTTATCACGAATAGCGGCAAGGCCGTTGCGCCTTTCAAAACGAAAAGCGGCGAGGCCCGGGGCATCCCCGCAGCACTCGCCGCTTTCGTCAACCCCGCCGGCAAGCCGGTGCCCCGTCAATCCAGTTCGCGCAGCTTGTTGAAGGCCTGGTCGATACGCTCGACCGCGACGATGGTCATGCCTTCGATCGCCTGCTTGGGCGCGTTGGCCTTCGGGATCACCGCCACCGAAAAGCCCAGCTTGGCGGCCTCGCGCAGGCGCTCCTGGCCGCGCGGCGCGGGGCGGATCTCGCCGGCCAGGCCGACTTCGCCGAACACCACCAGCCCGCGCGGCAGCGGCTTGTTGCGCATCGACGAGTTAATCGCCAGCAATACGGCCAGGTCGGCGGCCGGCTCGGTGATCTTCACGCCGCCGACCGCGTTGATGAACACGTCCTGATCGAACGCCGCGATGCCGGCGTGGCGGTGCGCCACCGCCAGCAGCATCGCCAGGCGGTTCTGCTCCAGCCCGACCGAGAGCCGGCGCGCATTCGGCAGGTGGCTGGCGTCGACCAGCGCCTGCACCTCGACCAGCAGCGGACGCGTGCCCTCCTGCGTGACCATCACGCAGGAACCCGGCACCTGGGTGTCGTGTTGTGAAAGGAACAAGGCGGACGGATTCGACACGCCTTTCAAGCCCTTTTCCGTCATCGCGAACACGCCCAGCTCGTTGACCGCGCCGAAGCGGTTCTTGATCGCCCGCACCAGGCGGAAGCTCGACTGCGTGTCGCCCTCGAAGTACAGCACGGTGTCGACGATGTGTTCGAGCACGCGCGGACCGGCCAGCGCGCCCTCCTTCGTCACGTGGCCGACCAGGATGATGGTCACGCCGGTCTGCTTGGCCACGCGCGTGAGCTGGGCGGCGCATTCGCGCACCTGGGCCACGGAACCGGGCGCCGAGGTCAACGCATCCGAATACAGCGTCTGGATCGAGTCGATCACGGCGACGTCGGGTTTCAGGTCGGCGATCGTGCCGAGGATTTTTTCCAGTTGGATCTCGGCCTGCAGCTTGAGTTCCTTGGCCTCGACCTGCAGGCGGCGCGCGCGCAGCGCGATCTGGGCGCCGGATTCCTCGCCGGACACATATAAGGTATTGCGCGTCGCTGCCAGGCTGGACAGCGCCTGCAGCAACAGCGTCGACTTGCCGATGCCGGGATCGCCGCCGATCAGCACGACGCCGCCCGCCACCAGGCCGCCGCCCAGCACGCGGTCGAATTCCTCGATGCCGGTGCCGAAGCGCGGCACGTCGATCGCCTCGATGTCCGCCAGCGACAGCACCGGCGCGGTCTGCGCCAGGCTCTTGTGCAACTGGGTTTGCGACATGCGGTTCAGTCCGGCGCTCTCGACCTGCTCGGTCATCGTGTTCCAGGCCTTGCATTCCGGGCACTGGCCGCTCCAGCGGCTGGCGACGGCGCCGCATTCGTTACAGACGAAACTGGTTCGTGATTTAGCCATGGCGATGTGAAATCCCTAGTGTTCTATTAATTAGTATGCGCAGCTCGGTCGCAATTGGGTTGCAGCTCAGTTGCAGCTCGGTTGCAGCTCAGTCGCAACCGAGGCGGCCTTCGCCCACGCGCACGCGCGCGGCGAGCGCGCACATCAGCTCGTAGCCGATGGTGCCGGCGGCCTGGGCCACCTCGTCGATGGGCAGGCCGTCGCCCCACAACGTGACCTTGCTGCCGACGCGGGCATTGGCGACCGGCGTCAGGTCGACCGTCATCATGTCCATCGACACGCGCCCGACCAGCCGGGTGCGCACGCCGTCGACGATGACCGGGGTGTCCTGGGCGGCGTGGCGCGGATAGCCGTCGGCGTAGCCGCAGGCGACCACGCCGACCGTCATCGGGCCGTCGGCCTGGAAGCGGCTGCCGTAACCGACCGTGTCGCCGGCGGCAAGCTGCTGGATGCCGATGATCTCGGAGCGCAGCGTCATCGTCGGCAGCAGGCCGAAGTCGGCCGCCGCGCGCCCGCCCGGGGTGCCGCCATACAGCATGATGCCGGGCCGGACCCAGTCGTTCTGCAGCTCGCCGTACTGGCCGCCGAGCAGTTCGGTCTGGTGCAGCACGCCGCCCGAGTTCGACAGGCTGCGTTCGCCGGCCAGGCCGTCGGCGCCGAGACGGAAGCGCCGTACCTGCTCGGCGATCGACAGGCGCGGATGCTCGAGCTCGTCGGCATTCGCGAAGTGGGTCATCAGCGTGATGTTGCGCACGCCCGGGATCGCGCGCAGGCGCGCGTAGGCCGCTCGGAAGTCTTCGGGCGGGAAACCCAGCCGGTTCATCCCGGTATTCATCTTCAGGTGCACGTCGATCGGCCGGTACAGGCTGGTGTATTCGAGCATCTTGATCTGCTCGAGGCAGTGGACCGTGCTGTTGATGTTGTGCTCGGCCAGCAGCGGGATGTCGGACGCGTCGAAGATTCCCTCAAGCAGCAGGATCGGCTTGACCCAGCCGAGTTCGCGCAATTCGAGCGCATTCTCGGTTTCGATCAGCGCCAGGCCGTCGGCTTGGACAAAGCCGCGCATGCCGCGCGCCAGGCCGTGGCCGTAGGCATTGGCCTTGACCACGGCCCAGATTTTCGAGAGCGGCGTGCAGCTGCGCGCCCTGACCAGGTTCTGGTGCATGGCGTCGAGGTGGATGGTGGCGTGCAAGGGGCGTGGCATGGCGATACAGATGGGGGTGAAGCGAAAAAACGGAAGGGTTTATTGTACCCGGCCCGTTGCCGGAGCGAACCCGGAGGCCCCGTCCGCAGGGTGTGCAATCTTTGGGCTAACCGATCTTTCATGGTATAAAGCAACCCACTCTATGTTTTTAGAACGACCGTATCGAATGAATCGTGGTTTTTATACCATCATGGCGGCGCAGTTTTTCTCGTCGCTCGCAGATAGCGCGCTGATCATCGTCGCGATCGGTCTGCTGACGGCGATGAAAGCCCCGGCTTCGCTGACCCCGCTGCTCAAACTGTCGTTCGTGCTGTTCTACGTCCTGCTTGCGCCGTTCGTGGGCGCCTTCGCCGATTCGATGAACAAGGGCCGTGTGATGTTCATCGCCAACTTCATCAAGGTGTTCGGCTGCGCGCTCGTGCTGTTGAACGTGCATCCGCTGGCCGCGTACGCGGTGGTCGGCTTCGGCGCGGCCGTGTATTCGCCCGCCAAGTACGGCATCCTGACCGAACTGCTGCCGGCCGAGCAGCTCGTCATCGCCAACGCCTGGATCGAAGGCTTGACCGTGATGTCGATCATTTTCGGCACCGTGATGGGCGGCGCTTTGGTCAGCGCGCACGGCGGCGCCTGGCTGATGACCCTCGACGTGCCCGGCATCGACACCGGCATCGACACCCCGGCCAAGGCCCAGATCGCCGTGCTGGTCGGCACCTACGCACTGGCCGCCGCCTTCAACCTGCGCATTCCGGACACCGGCGCGCGCTACGAACACCAGGAACGCAACCCGGCCAAGCTGATCGCCGACTTCGCCGAGTGCTCGAAGACGCTGTGGAACGACAGGCTGGGCCAGATCTCGCTGGCCGTGACCACGCTGTTCTGGGGCTCGGGCGCGGCGCTGCAGCTGATCGTGCTGGAATGGGCCAAGCGCTCGCTGCACATGCCGCTCGACAAGGCGACGACGCTGATCGGCGTGGTCGCGATCGGCGTGGCGGTAGGCGCGGCGCTCGCCGCCAAGCTGATCCCGCTGCGCAAGGCGCTGAGCGTGATCCCGCTCGGCATCGCGATGGGCGTGGTGGTGATGGCCATGACGCTGGTGCACCGCATCGAGATCGCGGTCGTGATGCTCCTGATCATCGGCCTGCTGTCGGGCTTTTTCGTGGTGCCGGTGAACGCCCTGCTGCAGCACCGCGGCCACGTCCTGATGAGCGCCGGCCACTCGATCGCGGTGCAGAACTTCAATGAAAACCTGTCGATCCTGACCTTAATGGCGGTGTACGCGATCATGATCACGCTGAACGTCCACCTGAGCGTGATCATCGTGCTGTTCGGCTTCTCGCTGGCCGCGATCATGTACCTGGTCGGACGGCGCCATGCCAACAACCAGCGCAAGCACGATTTGCTGGCGCTGATCGAAGAGCACAAGCACTGACCAGAGGCGCTTTGTCGGCCAACGCGCGCCGCCCGCCGCCGTGATCGAGCGGCCGTCCGCGCCGCCGACGACGATTTACGCTTGCTCTTGCTGGAACTGTTTGCGCTGCATGTCGACGTCCCGCATAAATCCTTCGAAGTCCACCGCCGTCTCGATGCGCTTGACCCTCGTTCGGCCCTGTCGTTCCTCCATTTCGGTGCGCCGTGAAGGTTATTGTCTTCCCGTCAGTAATCAAGGAAACGAGCGACGCTTGCTTTTGAAATGCTGCCTCGCTTTTGACGCCTGCAGCCGCCAATCTTGGGGTGCCGGCCCTTTCCAGCTCAGAGGATGGGCGAATCCGTCATGCGAACTATCCAAAGCGTGATTGATGGCGTCAGCTAGCTCGACAGCAGATGTTAAAGCAGGGAGCACAATGCATGGCTCGGAATCGATACCGGCTCCTGCTGTTGTCGTGTTAACCGGGCAGACGACGAAAAGCGACGCAGATTTAAACACGGAGGCTTTTTTACTGGCACCTGTCCGTGCTATCGAATAAGTGAAGATGCTACAGACGTCCGCTTCCCGCCGAATCGATCCGATCAGGCATGAATTGCAGCTCGCCAAAGCGAAAACTCGTCTTAAACCGTCGGCGCCGCCCCGCGCTCACCGGCACGCGTCCGCCAATCGTCCGGCACGATGAAGCCGCGCTCGAATTCGACGATGCGGCCCTCCCCTTCGCCCACCAGCGAGACCAGCACCGGCCCGTTGGACTGCGCGAAATGGTCTTCGAGTTCAGCGCGCAATCGAGAGCGGTCCAGCATCCAGGTCGCCGATTGGGCGCTGAACGGCGCCAGCCACCGCAGGCGCGGCAGCACCAGGAAGCGATCCCCCTCCAGCCGATCCAGCTCCGACAGCGCGCACCAGAAGCCGCGGCAATGGCGCGCCGCGATGCCGCGCAGCGCCAGTTCATGGTAGGTTCCGGCAGGATAGAACAGCCAGCCCTTGACCAGCGCCTTCGCACTCGTCACCGGGCGCGGCAGCACGTCCCGGGCGGCCGGGTGCTTGCCCAGTTCCAGCTGATGGTCGAACACCTTGCGCATCTTGCGGCCCAGGCTGTCGGCCAGGTTGGGGCCGACGAAGGCGTCGAAGCTATCGGCAAGCTGCCCGTGCACGCCTTCCTGCAATAGATAGAACTTGGTGGCGAACTCGATGTGTTCCAGGCCACCGGCGCCGTCGTCGAGCAGGAAGTCGAACTCGCCGACCGTGTCGTTGCGCGCGGCGCGCACCTGCACGCCATGCGCGACCAGCCGGCCCTGGTGGGCGAAATACAGCGCCATCAGTTTTTCGGCGTACAGGCCCAGGCGCGTCATCATCTTGGCGCCGAGCAGGGCGTCGAGTGGGGCCGGATCGGCGTCCAGTTCGGTCAGCCAGCGCTCGGTTTCAAACGTCACCGGGCCAAGGCTGGCGATGCGCCCTTCCCAGTGCGGATCGTGGGCGTCGAGCAGGTCGGGGGCGTCGAGCAGCCAGGCCAGCGCCCGCACCCGCGCGCGCCGCAGGTGGCCCCAGCGGCGCTCGAAGTCAGCCTGGTAGTTGTCAGCCGGGCCGGTCACCGCGGTTGCCACCATTGCTAGCGTCGGCGCGCGCCCGGCACAGATCCGCCCACACCGATGCCTTGTCGAGTCCGCGCTGCAGCAGCTGGCCCGGGTGCAGGGTCGCGACCAGGTGCACGCCCCTGTCGCCGGCTTGCAGCGCATGGGCCTGGCCGCGCACGCCGGCCAGCGGCTCGGTCAGCGCGCGGCCGAGCAGCGTGTTGGCGGCGATCTGGCCCAGGGTCAGCACGGTCTCCGCGCCGGTGAGGACCAGCTCGCGCTCGAGGAAGGGACGGCAGGCCGCCGCTTCGTCCGCGGTGGGCGCGCGTTCGGTCCCGGCGACCGTGGTCGGGCGGCACTTGATCAGATTGGTGATGTAGACGTCGCGCGTGCGCGCCAGGCCGACCGCGCTCAGCATGTTGTCGAGCAGTTTGCCGGGGTCGCCCGCCAGCGGGATGCGCGCCTTTTCGTCGGCCGCAGTCGAAGCGCCGGCCGCGACCATCCAGCGCGCTGTCTTGGCGCCTGTACCCGGCACCGGCGCGCGGCCGTCGCGGCAGGCGCTGCAGCGGCGGCAAGCGGCGACCGCCAGCTGCAGCTGGTCCCAGTCCATGGCCGCGATCTCGTCCGGCGTGGCGTCGGTCGCCAGCGCGTCGTCGTCCCAGGCGGCGTCCGGGTTGGCCGGCGGCGGTACGACCGGCTCCAGGGCCGAGGCCGACTGGGCGACGCGCTGCAGCGGCCGGGGCCGCTCGCGGGCGCAGGCGCGGGCACCTGCGTTTGCGCGGGTGCGGGTGCGGGTGCGGGTGCGGGTGCGGGTGCGGGTGCGGCTGCGGGTGCAGCCACGGGCACGGGCGCAGGTGGATGCGCCTGCGCGGGCGCCTCGGCGACGGCGGCCGCTTGCACCCCTGCCTCGGCGTCGATCACCACATCGCCCGCCCCCGCCGCATCGCGCAGACGCCAGAGCGGCGCCAGCCCCATCTCGGCCAGGAAGACGGCGTCGCGTTCGCTGAAGGCGCTCATAGTTCCAGCCTCATGATGATCGCATCCTCGCGTTTGCCTTCATGCGCCGGATAATAAGCCTTGCGGCGGCCGATCTCGGTATAGCCGTATCGGCGGTAGACCTGCAGGGCGCGCTCGTTCGACGGCCGCACTTCGAGGAAGATGGTGGCCATGCCCTTGTCGCGCGCGCGCGCGGCGATGCGGTCCAGCAGCAATCGCCCCAGACCCGCGCCCTGACGGCCGGCGCTGACCGCGACGTCGAGCAGGTGCGCTTCGTCCACCGCATACATCGACAGGAAGTAGCCGATCAGCGCGCCATCGGCGCCCTGCGCGTCGGCGTCGGCCAGCACCCAGGCGTCGTAGCCGCTGCGCAGCGAATCGATGAAGTTGGCGCGCCTCCACGGATGCGGGAATACGCTGCATTCGAGCGCGTGCACGGCGTCGACGTCGGCCATGACCATCGGGCGCAGCAGGAGGCGGCCCGGATTTACGCCCTGCCCCGCGCCCTGCCCCGCGCCCGGCTGCGTTGCCTGGGCCGGCGCCAGACCGGCGTCCAGTTCCCGCCCGGTCATGCCGCGCCCGCCTTGGCCGCGTTGATCGCCTGGCGCTCGGCGCTGGTGTAGGCGACCTTGTTGCGCAGGTAGATCGGCTGGGCTTCGTCGGCCGGCACCGCACGGCCGGCCGCCAGCGCGGCCACGCCCAGCACGGCCAGTTCGCGCGCGTGCGGCAGGATCGAAGCATCGGCCGCGGCGGCGAAAGGCTGATCGGCAAATGCTTCCGGATACGCCGCGAAACCGTTGCCGCACGCAGCCAGCACGGCGCCGTCCGCCACTGGCAGCGGCGCCACCGCGCCAGGGGCCGACAGCACCGGCTCGGCGACGATTTCCCAGCCACCGTCCCAGCGATACTGGGCCCAGTAGACCTCGCCCATGCGCGCGTCGAGCACGGTCAAGACCTCGGTTGCGCCGGACCGCGCGCGGCACGCCTCGGCCATCGCTTCGAGGGTCACCAGCGGCAGCGTCGCCAGGCCGGCGCCGAACGCCAGGCCCTGGGCCACGCCGCAAGCGGTGCGCACACCGGTGAAGGAGCCGGGACCGGCGCCGAAGGCGATGGCGTCGCAGTCCGCCAGCGTCACGCCGGCTTCGCGCAGCAGTTCCTGCACCATCGGCAGGATGGCTTGCGAGTGCGTACGCACGCTGGCGGATTCGCGCGCCAGGACAGCCGGCCGCGTGGCGGCAGACGGCACGCTGGTGTTCAACAAGGCGCAGGACGCCAGTTCGGACGAGGTTTCGATGGCAAGGATGATCGGCATGCCGTATTCTAACCCGCCGCCCCGGCCCGCCAAAAGCGCCGATCGTTGTAAAATGCCGTCCATGCCCAGCCTGACTCTCGAGCTTGACAACCGCGACCAGCTGACCGCCGCCCTCGACGGCGGCGGCTGGATCGTCGCCTGCCTGTGCGCCGCCTGGTGCGGCACGTGCTCATCCTACCGCACCGCTTTCGACGCGCTGGCCGCGCGCCACCCCGACAAGACCTTCGTCTGGATCGACGTCGAAGACCAGGCCGGCGTGGTCGGCGACCTCGACGTGGAAAACTTCCCGACCCTGCTGCTGCAGCGCGACGACGTGGTCGCCTTTTACGGCACCATGCTGCCCGACCCCAACGTGGCCGACCGCCTGGTGCAGGCCAAGGCGGCGCTGGCGCCCGACGAACTGGCGCGCCTGGCCGGCTCGAACGAAGAGCGGCGTGGCTGGCAGCAAGCGTGCAACCTGCGCACGCTGCTGGCCAACGCCGACGATTGAGCCTTACGCCAGTTTCAACGGCAAGCTGCGCAGCCGCTGCCCGGTCAGCTTGAACAGCGCATTCGCCACCGCCGGCGCCACCGGCGGCACCGCGGGTTCGCCCATGCCTTCGGGCGGCTCGCCGCTGGGCATCAGGATCGTCTCGACCACTGGCGCCTGCCCCATGCGCAGCACCGGATAGTCGCCGAAGTTGGTTTGCTGGACGCGGCCGTCGCGCAGCGTGATCTCGCCCGCCAGCGCCGCCGACAGCCCGAACAGCACGGCACCTTCGACCTGCTGGGCCGCGATGTTCGGATTGACCACGATCCCGCAATCGACCGCGCACACCACGCGGTGCACACGGATGTCCCCGCCCTCGACCGACACCTCGGCCACCTGCGCCACGATGGTGCCGAACGACTGGTGCAGCGCCACCCCGTGCGCGCGTCGCGCCGGCGCGTCGCCCGCGCGCGCGAGGGCGGCGTCGAGCACCGCCAGGTGGCGCGGATGGTCCGCCAGGAGCTCGCGCCGCAGCAGGACCGGGTCCCTGCCGGCCGCGTGCGCGACCTCGTCCATGAAGCTCTCCTTGAAGAAGGCATTGTGCGAGTGGCCGACCGAGCGCCAGTAGCCGATCGGCACCGCACTGTCCACCGTCACGTGCGCCACGCGCAGGTTCGGCACGGCGTATTGCATGTCGTATTCGCCCTCGGCAGTGGTCTTGTCCGGCCCCAAGCCGGGCAGGCCGAGCGCGCGCGGGAAGTACTGGTGGCCGATCGCCCCGCTGACCGAGCGGTTGTCCCAGGCCAGCAGACGCCCGCCCTGGCCCAGCCTGGCGGTAAAGCGCGCCAGCGCCGCCGGACGGTAGACGTCGTGCTGGACGTCGTCCTCGCGCGTCCAGATCAGCTGCACCGGGCGGCCGCGCAACGCCTTGGCGATCGCCACCGTCTGCGCCACCATGTCGACTTCCAGGCGCCGCCCGAAGCCGCCGCCCAGCAGCATCGCCTCGACCGTGACGTCGTCGCGCCCGACCCCGGCCGCCTTGGCGGCCGCGTCCGCGGCCACGCTCGGCACCTGGGTCGAGGTCCAGACCCTGACTTTGCCGTCCACCATCTGGGCGGTGCAGTTGAGCGGCTCCATCGCGGCGTGCGCCAGGAAAGGCGCGCGGTACTCGGCGTGGACCGTCGTCTCGGCGCCGGCCACGTCCTGGCTGCCTTCGTCAACAAAACAGTAGCCCGATTCCTGGTCCAGGCTTTTCGAAAACGCGGCGAACAGCGCCTCGCTCGACAGGGAGGCATCGGGACCTGCGCGCCAGCTCACCGGCAGCGCCTGCGCCGCCTGCCTGGCCTGCCACCAGCTGCCGGCCACGACCGCGACCGCCGCGCCGGCGCCCGACAGCGGCGCCACCGCGTTCGAGACGTCGACCACCTCGAGCACGCCCGGCATGCCCAGGACCTTGGCCGCGTCGAACGACGCCACGCTTGAACCCAGCGCCGGCGCCATCTTCAGGGCCGCGTACAGCAAGCCTTCCGGGCGGGCGTCGATGCCGAACAGCGCGCTGCCGTCGACCTTGATCGCGCTGTCGCGGCGCGGCGCCGGCTTGCCGATCAACTTGAAGTCGCGCGGCGACTTGAGCTTGATGTCGTCCACGCCGATGCTGGCGCCGACCACGGCTGCGCGCCCCGCCAGCGCGCCGTACGAGATGCGCCGCCCGTCCGGGTGCAGCACGTTGCCGTCTTCGGTGCGCAGCCCGGCGGCGTCGACGTTCCAGCGCTCGGCCGCGGCCGCGAGCAGCATCGCGCGCGCGACCGCGCCGGCTTCGCGCATCGGCTGCCAGGCGTCCTTGACGCTGGTCGAGCCGCCGGTGAACATGATGCCGAGCTCGCGCCCGACCTTGCCCATCACCCAGCGCACGCCCTGCTTGACGCTGCCGCGGTCGTCCGGGCGGAACGGCAGGTTGTCGCGCATGACGGCCAGGTTGCCGAAGATCTTGTCGAGCGGCGCCTGCGAGATCCGCACCGACGCCAAGGGCGCGTCGAGTTCCTCGGCCAGCAGCATCGGCAGTGCGGTCGTGACGCCCTGCCCCATCTCGCTGCGCGGGACCACCACCGACACCGTGCCGTCGGGCGCGATCGCGACCCAGCCGTTGAGCGCCACCGCGCCCGATTCGAGCGCCAGCTTTCTCGCCGCGCGCAGGCGCTGGCGCGGCGGCGCGACGCCCCAGCCGACCACCAGCGCGCCGCCCAGGGCCAGCCCGCCCAGCAGGAAGGCGCGCCGGCCGGTCTTCGCGGCCGGCTCAGGCCGGACCGGCTTCTCCTCGCCCGGCTCCGGGCTGCTCGCGTCTCGCATCGTGATCTGGTCTCCATTCTTCCAACAAGCGGTCCGGCGCCATCGGCCGGCCGTACAGATAGCCCTGCGCGCGGTTGCAGCCGTGGCGCAGCAGGAAGGCGGCTTGCGCCTCGCTCTCGACGCCCTCGGCGATCACCGCCAGGCCCAGGCTCTTGCCGAGCTGGATGATGGCGCTGGCGATCGCGCGGTCGTCCGCCTCATCGACGCCATCGCCGGCGATGTCGCGGATGAAGCTGCGGTCGATCTTCAGCGTCTGCACCGGCATCTGCTTCAGGTAGGCCAGCGAAGAGTAGCCGGTACCGAAGTCGTCGATCGCCAGCTCGACCCCGAGCGCATGCAGGTCGTTGATGAACGAAAGCGCGTCGGCGGTGTTCATGATGACCGACTCGGTCACCTCGAGCTGCAGGCGGGGCGGCGCCAGGCCGGTATCGAGCAGCGCCTGGTGCACCTGGCCGGCGATGCTGCCGCGGTCGAACTGGCGTCCCGACAGGTTGACCGCCATCTTCGGCACCGCCAGGCCGGCGCGCTCCCACGCCACCATCTGGCGGCATGCTTCCTCCAGCACCCAGCCGCCCAGCTGGGCAATGAAGCCGATGTCCTCGGCCAGCGGAATGAAGCGCTCCGGCGGCACCTCGCCCAACTCGGCATTATGCCAGCGCACCAGGGCCTCGACACCGAGCAGGCGCCCGCCCTCGGCGTCGCCCTCGATCGCCACCTGAGGCTGGTAGGCCAGGCGCATCTCGCCGCGCTCGATCGAGCGCCGCAGCAGCGTTTCCAGGCGCAGGCGCTCGACGCCTTCGCCATCCATCGACGGCGCATAGAACCGGTAGCCGTTGCGCCCGCGCGCCTTGGCCTGGTACATAGCGACATCGGCGTTGCGCACCAGGACGTTGAGGTCGCTCGCATCCTGCGGAAACAGGCTGATGCCGACGCTCCCGGTGACGAACAGCTCATGCTCCGACAACAGCACCGGGCGCTCGAACAACGCCATCAGCTTTTCCGCGATCAGGGCCGCGCCGTGCTCGCCGTCGACGTCCTCGAGCATCACGATGAACTCGTCGCCGCCCAGGCGCGCCAGCGTGTCGCCTTCGCGCAGGCAGCCTGAGAGGTTGTGCGCGACCTGCTTGAGCAGCTCGTCGCCGACGTGGTGGCCAAGCGTGTCGTTGACGGTCTTGAAGCGGTCCAGGTCGATGAACATCACCGCCAGCGGGCGCTCGCAGCGCGCCGCGCGCACCATCGCGTGTTCCAGGCGGTCGTGGAACAGCAAGCGGTTGGGCAGCCCGGTGAGCGCGTCGTGGTGCGCCAGGTGATCGAGCTCCTCCTGCGATTCGCGCGCCTTGGTGACGTCGCTGAACACGCACACGTAATGGGTGACGGCGCCGGCGTCGTGGTGCACCGTCGACACGGTCAGCCATTCGAGGTAGGCCTCGCCGTTCTTGCGGCGGTTCCAGGTCTCGCCGCGCCAGAAGCCGGTTTCCTCGATGTCGCGCCACAGTGCCGAGTGGCCCGGATGATTCACCCGCGTCAGGCTCGAATGGGTGCCGAGCGCCTCGGCTTCGGTATAGCCGGTGATCTGCGTGAAGGCCGGGTTGGTGGCGACGATGCGGCCGTGCACGTCGAGCACCATCACGCCATCGGCGATGTGTTCCAGCACGGTGGCCGACAGGCGCAGCTTTTCCTCGGCCTGGCGGCGCTCGGTGACGTCGGCGAAGACCCAGATGCTGCCGGCGTCGACGCGTTCGGCATCGAGCGCGCGCCCGCTCACCGTGCACCACACCAGGCTGCCGTCGGCGCGCCGGAACTGGCGCTCGTCGCTGTAGTCGCCGCCCTGCGCCAGCGGCGGATAGCTGGCCTCGAGTCCCTGGCGGTAATCGGTCTCGTCGGGGAACAGGCGTCCGATCGACTCGCCGGCCAGCTCGCCTTCGCGGTAGCCGAACAAGGCCTCGAAGCGGCGGTTGGTCGACACCACGCGGCGCGCGCGTACGTGCACGATGCCGAACATGACGTTGTCCAGCACGGCGTCCTGCTCGGCCAGCAGCGCCTCGATGCGCATCTCGTTGTCCTTGCGCTGGCTGATGTCGGAAATGATGCCGTCGATCCAGTACACCTGCTCGCCATCGAAGGCGGCGGGCTGGCCGCTCTCGAGCAGCCAGCGCTCGATGCCGTTGGCGTCGACGATGCGGTATTCGATCTCGTACGCACGCACGTCGAGCATCGCCTCCTTGATCGTGCGATAGTGCTGGCGCCGGTCCTCGGGGCGGATGATGTCGCTCCAGCGGTCGCTCGAGGCGCCGATGAAGCGCTGCGCCGGATAGCCGGAGATCGCTTCGATGGCGTCGCTGACGAAGTCGATGGCGCCGCCCGGACGCACGCGGAACACCGCGCCCGGCACCTGGGTCACGATGCTGCGAAAGCGTTCCTCGCGCCGGCCGATGTCCTCGAACAGTTCGCCGATCGCGATGCGCATGCGCTCCATCTGGCGGCCCAGGCGGCCCAGTTCGTCGCGGCTGGCCAGCGCCAGCGGCGTGTCAAAGCGGCCCTGCGAGAGGCGATCGGAAAACGCCATCAGCGTGCCCAGCGGCGCCACCAGGCGGCGCCTGAGCAGCAGCATGATCAGCAGCAGCGACACCGCCAGCTGCCCGCCCAGCACCATCGCGTAACGCCATTGCTTGGCGCGCAGGCTTTGCTGGTTGCGGCTGTCGTCCATCTCGACCGCGACGCGCCCGATCGGCTGGCCGTGCACCACCACTTCGCGCTCGGCGTGCAGCACGTGCCCGCCCGGACTCACGCCGGCGCGCCGGTCGAGGAAGTCGGCGTCGCCCTGGGCCTGCACGTGCACGTGCAGCACGGCCGGGTCGCGCATCAGCGAATCGACCAGCGAACTGGCGGCGTCAAGGTTCATGTTCCACAGCGATTCCTGCATCCCCAGCGCCAGGATGTCGGCATTGCGCTGGAGCGACTCGTTCAGTTCATGGCGTGCGGACTGCTGCTCCTGCACGCCGAGCAGGAAGTAGCCGCCGACCAGGGCCGGCAGCGCCAGGCCACCGAGGGCCATCAGCAGCAGCGCGCCGTACAGCGATTGGCCGCTCAGGCGCGCCAGCCGCGCCAGGCGGCCCGGCAAGGCACGGGACGCGCTGAGGTCGAGGAGTTCGGTGGCGGGCATGGGGAGCGAGGAGGTTGAATTGCAGCGCTGACAATAATTATGATATTTCAATAAATACTGATTATGCCGAGTTAATTGCCTCAAGTCAGTAAAAATGTCGACATGCGGTCGTGTCAATTGGTGTCGCGTTACCTGTGCGCCACGTCCCGCCCGGCGCACGGCCGCGCCGGCCGGCGGCGCAGCCGGATTGTTGCTATGATCGCGGTCTTTGCAAAGGAGAGTGCATGAGCACGTCGTACGATATTTCGCTGTACACCGCTTCGGTTCCGGTCCTGCGCCAGATCCTGACCAGCCTGTCGACCATCCTGAAAAAGGCCGAAGACCACGTCGCGGCCAGGAAGCTCGACCCGAACGCCCTGCTGCAGGCGCGCCTGTTCCCGGACATGTTCCCGCTGGTGCGCCAGGTGCAGCTGGCAACCGATTTCGCCAAGGGCGCGGCGGCGCGCCTGGGCGGCGTCGAGGTGCCGCGCTACGACGACGTCGAGCACGACTTCGCCGGCCTGCAGGCGCGCCTGGAAAAGACCCTGGCCTTCATCGACGGCGTGCCGCGCGAGGCGATCGACGCCGGCGGCGCGCGCGACATCACCATCGGCACCGGCGAGAACCAGCGCCAGTTCAAGGGCCTAACCTACCTGCTGCATTTCGCCCTGCCGCATTTCTACTTCCATGCGACCACGGCCTACGACATCCTGCGCCATAACGGGCTGGATATCGGCAAGAAGGATTTCGTCGGCACCCACTGACCGGCGTGCTCTAATATAGAGACGAAAAAAAGGCCGGCCCGCTCGATGCGCGGCCGGCCTTTATCGAATATGCGGATCCGGTACGCGGACCGGCTCAGGTGTTACGGCGCGGATAGCCCTGCGCCAGGATGCGCACCCATACGGCTTCCTTCTGGTCGGACGTCATCGAGACCCAGTGCGCGACTTCGACCACGGTGCGCCCGCAACCGCGGCAGATCTCGTCGAAGGTGGTGGAGCACACGGCGACACAGGGAGTGTCGGGTCGTACAGGAGCCCCGACAGGGCGTACAGGAGCCCCGACAGGGCCTACAGGAGGCCCGACAGGGCCTACAGGAGGCCCGACAGGGCCTACAGGAGCCCCGGACGGGCACTCCGGCGTCCCTGCCGCTGCCTGATCAGCGTGCTGGTCCGACATCGAGCTTGTCCCAGCCTTCGTGGCCGAGCTTTTCGAGGGTGTCGATGTTCTTTTCGAAGATCTCGGCGGCGTCCGGAATCGCTTCCACGGCGCGCTCGATGCTGTCCTCGCGAAGCAGCTGCAGGATCGGGTATGGCGCGCGGTTGGTATAGTTGCCGATGTCGTTCGCATCGGTGTCTGCGAACTGGTAGTCCGGGTGGAAGTTCGCGACCTGGATGTCGCCGTCGAGCTGCATGTCTTCGATCGCCGCGTCGGCCACATCGAGGAATTCGTTGAAGTCCAGGAAATCGTTCAGCACGAAGGGATGGATCAACAGCGTGGTGTCGACCTTTTCCGGATCGGTGTCGGCCAGGTCCTGCAGCTCGTTCATCAATTCTTCCAGCAGCGCCTCGGGGGTGCGCGCCGGCGAGACCACGAAGCGCACCTGCTCCTTCACGTACACCGCCTTGGCAAATGGACAGAGATTCAAGCCGATGACGGCGCGCTCGACCCAGCGCCGGGTGGCGGCGACGATGGCGTCGTCGTCCGCGTTGAGGTTGGGAGTGCTCATGTGGTGCTTTCCAAAAATACAAAATCAGGTGCGCAGAGATCGCATTGTACGCGGACTTTGCGTCCTCTCATAGACGGACGGGCAAGGCACGCTAACTTGGCATGCATGGCCGGGCACGCTGGTATTACTCGTCCAGGGTAGAAAATGACGTTGAAAAATTGGTAATAAAAAATATTTCGACGAATGTGCCTGCGCCTCCAAAAATCCTCATACACCCGGGGGTATGGCAACATCACAGAAGCATACTTACCCCATACTCCCCTTGTATTTACCTTATCAAAAGACTTTATTAGCAAAATTTCTAGCCAAAGTTTTTTGTAACCGAGCCGACATATTTCTTGACTCGCTAACGAACTGGTCCGTACACTCCGACTTCACTCGTCAGTCTGACGTTCCTGAACGCAACACTGGAAAGCCATGTACGAAACGACTCGCTCCACTTACGCTCTGGCCGCCGCGCTCCTGCTGCCCACCCTGGCAGCCCCGGCGATCGGCCATGCCGCCGACAGCGCCCCGAGCCCGATCGCGCAAACCAATGCTGCCCCGGCGGTGATGGCAAAAGCCATCCCAACCCTGCCCCCGGCCAAGGCCGACGATTACAAGGATCCGGACCTGTGGGCCCGCATCCGCAGCGGTTACGCCATCCCCGACATCAACAACAGCCTGGTCGAGAAAGACGTCCAGCTGTTCACCGCCCGCCCCGACGCCCTGGTGCGCACCTCGACGCGCGCCTCGCTCTACCTGTACCACGTGGTGCAGGAACTGGAAAAGCGCGGCATGCCGACCGAACTGGCCCTGCTGCCGGTGATCGAGTCGGGCTTCAACCCGCAGGCGCTGTCGAACAAGGATGCCGCCGGCATCTGGCAATTCGTGCCGGGCACCGGCCGCGACTTCAACCTGCAGCAGAACATGTTCAAGGACGAGCGCCGCGGCGTGCTGGCCTCGACCGATGCCGCCCTCAGCTACCTGCAGCGCCTGTACACGATGTTCGGCGACTGGCAGCTGGCCCTGGCGGCGTACAACTGGGGCGAAGGCAACGTCCAGAAAGCGATCCAGAAAAACCGCTCGCTCGGCAAGCCCACCGATTTCGAAAGCCTGGCCGATTCGATGCCGGCCGAGACGCGCAACTACGTGCCCAAGCTGCAGGCGGTCAAGAACATCATCGCCAACCCGGCGCAGTACGGCATCTCGCTGCCGAACATCGACAACCAGCCCTACTTCACCACGGTCGACAAGACCTCGGACATCGACCTGGCCGTGGCCGCCCAGCTGGCCGAGATGTCGGTCGACGAATTCAAGGCCCTGAATCCGCAGTTCAAGAAACCGGTCATCGCCGGCGATTCGCAGATCCTGCTGCCGAAGGAAAACGCCGAGAAGTTCCACCTGAACCTGGCGCAATGGGGTCACGCGCTGTCGACCTGGACCACGCACAAGATCACTGGCGCCAAGGAATCGATCGCCTCGCTGGCCTCGAAATTCAACACGACGCCGGAAGTCATCCGCCAGGCCAACAACATTCCGCCGCAGATGCGCCTGAAGGCCGGCTCGACCATCCTGGTGCCCAAGACCAGCGCCAGCGCCGACAACGACATCACCGAGAACATCGTCGAGAACGCCCAGATCGCGCTCGAAGCCGACCGCGGCGACAGCAAGCGCAAGGGTCGCCCCTTGACCGGCATGCAACGATTCAAGGCCAGCGCCGCCAATGCCATGGCCGAGATCAAGAGCCGCGTCGCGCACAAGTCCAGCCGTGAGAACGGCCGCAAGCACCGCTGAGATCGTTTCACTCCGGTGTTCCAGCGCAGTACCGCGCCCGGCCGCGAAAGGCCGCGGCGCGGTATTCGCGTTTTGCGATACGCCGTGCACGCTTTCCAAAATTGCGGTATAGTGTTGTTTGTGCGTTGCAAAACGCGTGAGCAGACAACCCTCCGCGACAGATGCACCCTTAACAGCTTCGCAAGCCCAGGCATCCAAGAGGATGTCCTTTCATAAGCCCTCCCGCCCTGCGTGCCGAGAGTGAACCGACGAAACCCGCAACATGCAGGCTTCAGGTTCCTCTAGATGGCACCGTCCCGGCGCAAAGCTTTTGTGCCGAAATTTCTTTTGTTTCTGAGTCATTTCGTATTGTTGGCTCGCGTTGCTATTCCGCGTCCCGCCCTTTGAATGCGTGGACGCTCACTGATCCAAACCGAGAGTAAATTACACAATGAGTTTTGAAGCATTAGGCTTACACGCGTCCATCGTCCAAGCAGTTGCACAAGCCGGCTACGAAAAGCCGACCCCGGTGCAAGAGCAGGCGATCCCGGCAGGCATCGCAGGCCGCGATCTGCTGGTCTCGTCGCAAACCGGTTCGGGCAAGACCGCGGCATTCATGCTGCCGGCCCTGAACCGCTTCGCCAACACGGAACCGGCACCGGCCGCCCGTACCCCTGCGCAGGAAGCGCAGGCCGCCAAGGCACGCGGCGAGCGCGTCCGTTTCAAGGCAGCCCAGCCGAAAATGCTGGTGCTGACCCCGACCCGCGAGCTGGCCCTGCAGGTGACCCAGGCCACCGAACAGTACACCGTCAACATGCGCCGCATCCGCGCCGTGTCGATCCTGGGCGGCATGCCGTACCCGAAACAGATGCAGCTGCTGGCCAAGAATCCGGAAATCCTGGTCGCCACCCCGGGCCGCCTGATCGATCACATGGAGTCGGGCAAGATCGACTTCTCGCAGCTCGAAGTGCTGGTGCTGGACGAAGCGGACCGCATGCTGGACATGGGCTTCATCGACGACATCGAAAAGATCGTCGCCGCGACCCCGGATTCGCGCCAGACCATGCTGTTCTCGGCCACGCTGGATGGCGTCGTCGGCAACATGGCGCGCCGCATCACCAAGAATCCGCAAGTGATTCAGATCATGAGCGCCGCCAACCGCCATGAAAACATCACGCAGAAGGTGCACTTCGTCGACGACCTGTCGCACAAGAACCGCCTGCTCGACCACCTGCTGCGTGACGAGTCGATGGACCAGGCCGTGGTGTTCACCGCGACCAAGCGCGACGCCGACACCATCGCCGACCGCCTGAACATCGCCGGCTTCTCGGCCGCGGCGCTGCACGGCGACATGCACCAGGGCGCGCGTAACCGCACGCTGGACGGCATGCGCCGCGGCCAGGTGCGCGTGCTGGTGGCCACCGACGTCGCCGCGCGCGGCATCGACGTGCCGACCATCACCCACGTGGTGAACTACGACCTGCCGAAGTTCCCCGAGGACTACGTGCACCGTATCGGCCGTACCGGCCGCGCCGGCCGCAACGGCATCGCGGTGTCATTGGTGAATCACTCGGAAGGCATGAACGTCAAGCGCATCGAGCGCTTCACCAAGCAGACCATCCCGGTCGACGTGGTCGAAGGCTTCGAGCCGAAGCGTTCGGCGCCGGCACGCTCGGGCAACCGTCCGGGCTGGAAACCGGGCGACGGCCGCAACAACGGCGGCGGCCAGGCCAAGTTCGGCCAGCGCAGCTTCCAGAAGCCGGGCGCACCGGCTTCGGCGCCGCGTGAAGGCGGTTATCGCGGCGACGCACCGCGCCGCGAAGGCGGTTTCGCAGGCGAAGGCCAGCGTCGTGAAGGCGGCTTCCGTGCCGAGGGCAATGGCTACCGCGGCGACGCGAACGGCCAGCGTCGTGAAAGCGGCTACCGCAACGACGGCGGCCCGCGCCGCGAGCGTTCGGCTTCGGGTTCGGGCTTCGGCCACCCGCGCTCGACCGATGCGGCGCGCCGCAGCTTCGGCGATCGCTGATCGGACTTGAAGGGGCCGCGTGCCCCTGTCGAATCATGAAAAAGGCTGCCTCGGCAGCCTTTTTTTTATCCGTTCGCGCCGGGAACGCTCAATCGCGGCCGCCCAGGCCGGCTGCGTCGATCATGGTATCGACCGATGCCGCCAGCGCCTCGCGCGCGTGCGCGCGCAAGGGGCCCGGCTCGGCGCCGAACAGCGCGCGCACCAGTCCGGGCATCAGGGCGGCATCCACCAGGGCCAGTGCCGCCGCCTGCGCCTCGCCGGCGGCGGCGTCGGCGTGCGCGCCGATATCGAAGCCTGCGGACGAACGCGGGCGGATCGCCCGGTCGATATGCTCGACGCCGATTCTTTGCAGGACGACGTCCACACCGAGGGCGGCGTCGTGCAAGCGCGGGGCTTCCGTCACGATCAGGCGCAGCAGCGCGATCGCATCCGGCTGCAGCACCTTGTCGATCACGGTTTCGCCGGCGCGCACCAGTCGCGCGCGCAATGGTGCCTCCGCGCCGCCGTCGTCCACCTCGATCTCGAACAGGCGTCGCAGCTTGCTGTCGACGACCGCCTGCAGCAAGGCCGTCTTGTTGGCGTAACGCGCATAAATGCTCGCCTTGCCCGCACGCGCATCCACGGCCACCTGGTCGCAGCTCGTGCCTTCATAGCCGTGCGCCAGGAACAGTTTCGTGGCGGCCGCCAATAGCCGCTCTTCCACATCTCCCTTGCGCGCCAGCGGCGGCCGTCCCCCCGCCCCACGTTTGACCAAGGCCGTCGTCATCGGTTCACTCCAATTCTCCACCACACAGTTATCACACATGCTAGACTGAACCGTTCAGTTCAGTTTTTTTCATTTCAACGACTCATACAAAGGAGTTTACATGTCCGACGCCGTCCGCCCTTTCCAGCTATCGATCCCGCAAGAGCAGCTCGACGACCTGCAAGTCCGCCTCGAGCGCACCCGCTGGCCCGATCCCGAAACCGTCGACGACGCCAGCCAGGGGCCACAACTGGCAAACATCCAGGCCCTGGTCCGGCGCTGGCGCGACGGCTACGACTGGCGCCGCTGCGAGCGCATGCTGAACGCGTTCGGGCAATATCATACCCAAATCGATGGGCTCGACATCCATTTCCTCCACATCCGCTCGCCGAATCCGGACGCGATCCCGCTCCTGCTGACGCATGGATGGCCGGGTTCGGTGCTGGAATTTCGCGACGTGATTGGACCGTTGAGTGACCCGGCCGCGCACGGCGGCAGCGCCGACGACGCTTTTCACCTGGTCATTCCATCGCTGCCGGGTTTCGGGTTTTCCGGCCAGCCCACGACGTCCGGCTGGAGCGTCGGACGCATCGCCGGCGCATGGATCACGCTCATGCAGCGGCTCGGCTACACCCGCTGGGCCGCGCAAGGCGGCGACTGGGGCGCTGCGATCACCACCACGCTGGGCTACATGGCGCCCGAATCCTTGATCGGCATTCATTTGAACATGGCGATGTTCCAGCCGACCGAACAGGAGCGCGCCGCCGCCAGCGCCGATGAGCAGGCCATGCTCGACGACGCCGGGCGCTACGAACAGGAATTCTCGGGTTACTACAAGCTGCAAAGCACGCGTCCGCAATCGGTCGCGTTCAGTCTGGCCGATTCGCCGGCCGGCCTGGCCGCATGGATCTATGCCTTGTTCCAGGACGTTTCGGACAACGACGGCGACGTCGAAGCGGTCTTTGAGCTCGACCACCTGATCGACGACATCATGCTGTACTGGCTGCCCAACACCGGCGCCAGTTCCGCGCGTCTCTACTGGGAGACGATGCAGTCGATGCGCCAGGGCGGCATGCCGTCGGCGCCGATGACGACGCCGGCCGGCATCAGCATGTTTCCGCATGAGCAGATCAGGCTGTCGAAACGCTGGGCCGAGCGGCGCTTCGCCAAGCTGGTCCACTTTAATGAACTGCCGCGCGGCGGCCATTTCGCCGCCCTGGAACAACCGGCGGCATTCGCGCAGGAAGTGCGGGCAAGCTTCCGCTTCGCGCGCGGCTAACGGGCACGACTACAGCGCGCAGCTGCGGAATCCCGCGTAGATATCGTCACGCTCCGGTGTGAAGAAATTGCGGAACTGCGGCGAGCGCAGGCGCGCCGGCGTCGCGAACGAGGCGCCGCGCAGCGTCTGGCGGCTGCCGAACCAGGGCTGCGAATATTCGAGGTAGCGGTCCGGCGCGAAGCCGGGATACGGTTCGAAACGCGATGCGGTCCACTCCCACAGCTGGCCCCAACCAAAGCCCGGCTGGCTCGAGGTGGCGGCGAATTCCCACTCCGCCTCCAGGGGCAGGCGGCGGCCGGCCCAGGCGCACCAGGCTTGCGCCTCGAACAGCGTGACGTGGCGCACCGGCTCATCCATCGCCAGCGCCAGCTCGCGGCCGAAACGGGTGTGACGCCAGTCACCGCCTTCGCGGTGCCAGTAGCGTGGCGACGACCGCTCCTGCCCCATCAGCCAGTTGCGGCCCGCCTCGCTCCAGTAAGCCGGACGCTGGTAGCCGCCGTCTTCCATGAATTCGAGGTACTGGGCATTGGTCACCAGGCCGGCATCGATCGCAAACGGCGCGACGCGGACGCGCGCGCCGTTCTTCTCGTTGTCGAACACGAAGCCGCACGACTGGTCGCCGCCGCGCATGAAGGCGCCGCCGCCGAACGCCACCTCGCCGCGCGCATGCGCCGGCGCGGGCGCGGCGGTGCGTGCGGACTGCGCCAGCAGCACCGCCAGTTCGGGCTGCGGCCGGACGCCCAGCGTCTGCAGCGTGTACAGGTAGGCTTCGCCGTGCATGTCTTCATGGGCCAGCGCCAGGCGGTAGGGGTACAGGGCCGCGTCGTGGGAAGATGCGCGCGCCAGGCGGTCGAGGATGCGCTCGAGGACCTCGCGGCAATAGGTCTTGAGCGCGCCGGGGCTGGGCAGGTCGAGCGTCCAGCGGCTCTTGTGCGGCACCAGGTTGGAGTCGAACCAGTCGTCGCCGCGCGCCAGCAGGCCGGGCTTCTGGGCGCCGGCCGGATGGCTGCTGATGGCCTCGCGCAGCACGAACCACTCGGCGAACCAGGCGGTATGCCCGAGCTCCCACAGCGGTGGGTTGACGATCGACAGGCGCGGCACATTGTGCGGCTGGTCGTAGCCGGCGGCGGCCAGGGAATCGAACAGGGCCAGCGTATAATGCCGCGCATCCTGCAACGCGGCCGCCAGCTGGTCCGGTCCGGCGGTGCGGAAGGATGCAAGGTCTTGGCTCATGCATTCATTGTACTTCCAATCGATCTTCAACTTCGCATCTCGACTTCGCAACTCCGACTCCGCATGCCGCGTCCCCACATCCTGATCGTCAGCCCGGCCTCGCGCCGCGAGAACAACGGCAACTGGCAGACCGCCAGCCGCTGGCGCCGTCACCTCGCACGCGACGGGCGCGTCTCGATCTCCTCGGATTGGCGAAGCGGCGACAGCGCGCCCGACCTGCTGATCGCCCTGCACGCGCGCCGCTCCGGCCCCGCGCTGGCGGCGTTCAAGACCGCGCATCCGCACAAGCCGGCGCTGCTGGTCCTGACCGGCACCGACCTGTACCGCGACATCCACGAAGACGACACCGCGCGCACCTCGCTGGCGCTGGCCGATGCGATCGTCGTGCTGCAGCCGCGCGGCCTGGACCAGCTGGACGCCGCCGCGCGCGCCAAGGCCCGGGTGATCTACCAGTCGGCGCCGGCGATGCGCACCAGGCGGCGCGCCCGCGCGCATCCGCACGCACACACGCACACGCACATGCACATGCACGCGCGCGACGAGGTGCCGCTGGACGTGGCCATGATCGGCCACCTGCGCGACGAAAAAGACCCGCTCACCTTCATCGGCGCCGCCGCCCTGGTGCATGCGCCCGGCGTGCGCCTGCTGCACGTCGGCGCCGCCCTCGATCCCCTGCTGGCCGACGCCGCCCGCAGCGCGCAGGACGCCAATCCGCGCTACCGCTGGCGTGGCGCCCTGCCCCACATGAGCACGCGCCGCCTGCTGCGCCGCTGCCACGCGATGGTGATCGCCTCCCGGATGGAAGGCGGCGCCAACGTGATCATCGAGGCCGTCACCTGCGACGTGCCGGTGCTGGCATCAAGCATCGACGGCAACCGCGGCATGCTGGGCGAAGACTACGCCGGCTACTTCGCGCTGGGCGACGCCGCGGCGCTGGCCGCGCTGATCGAACGCAGCGTGTTCGAGGCCGCCTTTTACGCCCGCCTGCAGCGCCAATGCGCCGCGCGCGCCCGGCTGTTTGCCCCCGAGGCCGAGCAAGCGCGCCTGCTCGACTTGGTGGATAATCTGCTGTCTCGAAATCTGCCGTAACCCATATAGGATCTGACATGAGCACACCCGACCAACCTCTCAAACTGACTTCGTTCTCCCACGGCGGCGGCTGCGGCTGCAAGATCGCGCCCGGCGTGCTGTCCGAGATCCTCAAGAAGTCGAGCGGCTTCCCGGTGCCGAAAGAACTCATGGTCGGCATCGAGACCGCCGACGACGCCGCCGTCTACAAGCTCAACGACGAGCAGGCGCTGATCGCCACCACCGACTTCTTCATGCCGATCGTCGACGATCCCTACGACTTCGGCCGCATCGCCGCCACCAACGCGATCTCCGACGTCTACGCCATGGGCGGCACGCCGATCATGGCGCTGGCGCTGGTCGGCATGCCGATCAACAAGCTGCCGCTGGAGACCATCGGCAAGATCACCGAAGGCGGCGCGTCGATCTGCGCGGAAGCGGGCATCCCGATCGCCGGCGGCCACACGATCGACTCGGTCGAGCCGATCTACGGCCTGGTCGTGATGGGCCTGGTGCATCCATCGAAGGTCAAGCGCAACGCCGGCGCGCGCGCGGGCGACGTGCTCGTCCTCGGCAAGCCGCTCGGCGTGGGCGTGCTGTCGGCCGCGCTGAAGAAAGACAAGCTGGATGCCGACGGCTACGCGGCAATGATCGCCAACACGACCAAGCTGAACAAGCCGGGCAAGGCCTTGTCGGAGATGCCGGGCGTGCACGCGCTGACCGACGTCACCGGCTTCGGCCTGCTCGGCCACCTGCTCGAACTGGCACGCGGCGCGCAGCTCACGGCAACGCTCGAGATGGACAAGATCCCGCTGCTGCCGGGCGTGGCCCAGCTGGCGCACGACGGCTATTTCACCGGCGCCTCGGGGCGCAACTGGGAGGGCTACGGCCATGACGTCGAGCTGGGCGCGGGCGTGGGCGACACCGGGCGCGTGCTGCTGACCGACCCGCAGACCTCGGGCGGCCTGCTGGTGTCGTGCGACCCGGCCAGCGTCGACGAGGTGCTGGCGCTGTTCGCGCGCGAGGGCTTCGGCGAAGCCGCGGTGATCGGCCGGATGGAAGCCGGCGCGGCGCGCGTGATCGTAGAATGAGCGCGGCCTGAACCTCACACCACGAACAAGCCCGTCTCATGCTCCGGATGCGTCGCATCCGGATCGATATCGAGCACCACCCCATCCTGGCCGGCGATGCGCACCGGCAGCATCTGGATCAGGCTGTAGCGCCGCTGCTCTGCGTACTGCTTGCTGCCGGCAAAGCCGGTCGATTGCGACAGCCACGACAGGGCGCAGATACCGCGCTCGATGAGCGTCGCACAGCACAGACCCGAGCCGTACACGCCGACGCGATAGGACGGCTTGCCCTCGGCCCCGACGTACAGCGCCGCATGCACGCCGGTGAAGTAATTGCTGATCGCGCCGTCGAGGTCGGCCTGGGTCGGGTCGTAGTCGACCGCGAAGTAAATCGCCGAGCCGTAGGGCTGGCCGATCGTCTCGCGCGCCATGCGAAAGGCCATGGCGCCGTCGGCCAGGCCCTGGTCGCGCGTGAAATAGTTGGCGTAGGTGCCCCTGGTCTCCCACACCACGCCGATCTGCAGCCCGGCCTGGGCCAGCGCGCGCGCCTCGCCCAGCGATAAATTCTTGGCCGCGTTGGTGCTGTAGTAGCGCAGCGCAAACTCGTAGCCCTGCTCGCGCAGCGCCGCCGCATGTCGCGTGAGTTCCATCGTCGTGTCCAGGCCTTTGCGTACCGCCATGCCGCCCCCAAGGATGTTTCAGCGGTTGGCCGGATCGCGGCCGGCGTGCGGGACCACGTCCAGGCGCCCGGGCGGCAGCGCGTGCGGCGTCTCGATCTTGTATGGCGCCTCGTTGTAGTGGCTGGCGATTCGCGCCGGCGCCAGCTTGCGCAGCGCCACCAGGCTGGCCAGCGCCAGCAGGATCAGCATCATCCCGAGCAGGGCCAGCGCGACCGGCATCGGCATACCAAGGATCAAGTCCTGGCTCATGGGGTCTCCTCTGTCAATATTCATCCTTGGGGCGCTTGTGATACCGCAAGTGAATACTGCCACCAGATCCGTACGGCAGTTTGACGGCGATCAATATCCTGCTCTCAAACAAGATGTGGCGATCGCCAAACTGCAGAGTAGGAAATGCTTGACACGCCAAACAAAATTCACTTAGAGTGAAGAAATGTTATCCCTACTGCCTCAGTCGACGATCCTACCGCTGCCGATCCTATCGGCCAGCCTGCTACTACGCGCTTGAGCGCGACGCTGTTCCGACAGCAAAGCCCGGCGCCAGCCGGATTCTCGTAGCCCAGGAAGTTGCACCGATGTCAGCCTTCACAGAGTTCACCCAGTTTTCGCAAGCATCACCCAGCGCCGGAACCATCCTGCCGTCGTCCGGCGACCCTGCACGCTGTTACGCGGATTGGCGGCTACAGCTACCGAGCGGTTGCCGGGCCTAGCGTTTCGTGGCCCGCCCGGCAGCCCACGCCACACCGCGCAGCGCGCAGTTCGCATGATTGACCCATGCGCCCCATTCGACAAATCCGCAGAATTTACAGTGTCCAGGAGCTTCCGATGTTGACCAACCCCGCCGCCAAGTACCGCCCCTTCCCCGCCGTCCAGATCGACAATCGTCAATGGCCGAGCCGCACCATCACCCAGCCGCCGATCTGGATGAGCACCGACCTGCGTGACGGCAACCAGGCCCTGATCGAGCCGATGAGCCCGGACAAAAAGCTGCGCTTCTTCGAACAGCTGGTCAAAATCGGCATCAAGGAGATCGAGGTCGGCTTCCCGTCGGCGTCGCAGACCGACTTCGATTTCGTGCGCATGCTGGTCGAGGAAAAGCGCATCCCTGACGACGTCACCATCATCGTGCTGACCCAGGCGCGCGACGAACTGATCCGCCGCACCGTGGAAAGCTGTATCGGCGCCAGGCGCGCCATCGTCCACGTCTACAACTCGGTGGCGCCGGTGTTCCGCCGCGTGGTGTTCGGCATGGACCAGGACGAGATCGTGCAGATCGCGGTCAAGGGCACCCAGTTGATCAAGGAACTGGTGGCCCGGCATCCGGACACGCAGTGGGGCCTGGAGTATTCGCCGGAATCGTTTTCGACCACGGAACTCGAGTTTTCCAAGCGCATCGTCGACGCGGTCAGCGCCGTGTGGCAGCCGACCCCGGCCAACCGCATGATCGTCAACCTGCCCTCGACGGTGGAAGCGGCGACCCCGAACGTCTACGCCGACCAGATCGAGTGGATGTGCCGCCACCTGAACGACCGCGACAGCCTGGTCATCAGCGTGCACCCGCACAATGACCGCGGCACCGCCGTGGCCGCCGCCGAGCTGGCCGTGATGGCCGGCGCCGACCGCGTCGAAGGCTGCCTGTTCGGCAATGGCGAGCGCACCGGCAACGTCGACCTGGTGACGCTGGCCCTGAACCTCTACACCCAGGGCGTGCACCCGGGCCTGGACTTTTCCGACATCGACGCGGTGCGCCAGCTGGTCGAGGAATGCAACCAGATCCCGGTGCACCCGCGCCACCCCTACGTCGGCGACCTGGTGTTCACGGCGTTTTCGGGCTCGCACCAGGACGCGATCAAGAAGGGCTTCGCCCAGCAGAAGCCGGATGCGATCTGGGAAGTGCCCTACCTGCCGATCGACCCGGCGGATCTCGGCCGCAGCTACGATGCGGTGATCCGCGTCAACAGCCAGTCCGGCAAGGGCGGCATGGCTTACCTGCTCGAGCAGGAATACGGCCTCGAATTGCCGCGCCGCCTGCAGATCGAATTCTCGCGCGTGGTGCAGAAGCACGCCGACGCCACCGGCCGCGAAGTGGCCGCCGCCGACATCCACGCGCTGTTCGCACGCGAGTACTTCGAGCAGGACAACGCGGCGTATCGCTACGTCTCGCACCGCATGGTCGAGAACAGCGAGAGCGACCAGCGCGTGCAGATCGACACCGCCGTGCAGCACGAGCGCGTGCTTGAATCGCGCCACGGCACCGGCAACGGCCCGATCGACGCGTTCGTGGCCGCGCTCGGCCTGGACATCCGCCTGATGGACTACCACGAGCATGCGATCAGCTCGGGCGCCGACGCGCGCGCCGCCTGCTACGTCGAACTGCGCCTCGGCAACGGCCCGACGCTGTTCGGCGCGGCGATCGACAGCAACATCGTCACCGCCTCGTTCAAGGCCGTGCTGTCGGCGGTGAACCGCCAGATCGCGATGGCGCGCGACGCCGGCCAGGCGCCGCTCGATGGCGATAAACTGCGCGCGGCCTGATGACGGCAGCGCTGGACCGCCTGCCGCCCCTGCCCGCCATCCCCGGGACGGCCGATGACGCCCTCGCGCGCAACGGGGTGCGCGAGGCGCGCGACGCCCAGGTGCGCGGCGTGGTCTCGATGGCGGCGATGCGCGATGCGATCAAGGACGCGGCGCGCGCGCTGCCTTCGATGTCCGACGTCGGGCGCGTGCGCGTGCCGGATGGCGCGGCCTTCCGCGCACGCGCCGCCGCGGGACTGCCTTTTGTCATGACCGGCGTGCTCAAGCGCTGGCCCTTGAGCCGTCTCACCGTAGCCGGGATGCGCGAACGCTGCGGCGACGCGCCCGTGCGTGCGCGCGTGGGCGACTACATCGGCACCGCGTTCGCACCCGACCGCGCAATGCGCGACATGGCGCTGCGCGACTATCTCGACCTGGTCGCCGCCCCCGCCGACGGACTCCCGCCGTACGTCGGCAACCTGGAATTGCGCCCGCTGAATGCGCTGTGCCACTGGCCCGGCTATTTCGAGCGCATGGGCCCGCCGCGCTACTGGCTCGGACCGGCCGGCACCATCACCCCGCTGCACTGCGACTACGACGACAACGTCTTCGCCCAGGTCTGGGGCAGCAAGCGCATCATGCTGGCGCCGCCGCATCATGAGCCCTACCTGTACGTGCGCGAAGCCAATCCGGTGCTGTTCGGCTCCCCGGTCGACGCCGAAGCGCCCGACTTCGACCGCTATCCGCTGGCGCGCCAGGCGACGCTGATCGAAGTCGTCGTCCAGCCGGGCGAGATGCTGTACGTGCCGGCCGGCTGGTATCACCAGGTGCATGCGCTGGAATTTTCGCTGTCGGTGAACCGCTGGGCGCGCGGGGTGCCGCTGGCGCTGGGCGAGGCGGCTGGGATACGGGTTTGAATCGCTGCGGAACGTCGGGCTGTCAAGGTTCATCTGACTGAGCGGATCTGCACGATGAAGTTGAGGTGACATCCCACGATGCTAGATGCCGTGACGGACTTGCTACAATCGATTCGTGATGCAGAAGGCAGCCGATGAGGCCAGCCTTGTCGACTGCAGAAGCAGTAGACCTCATTCATGTCAAAGCCCATCGAAGCACTTCATGAGCACGCAAGAAAGCGTCGGCCCGCGATAAGCATGTGCGGATGGCTACTGAAAGGCATCTGAGGCGTGCTTCTGACCGCTGAAGTAGGAAATAGCGCTTCTTTGCAAACGTAACGAAGCGCTTATCCTCCCTATCGGAACTACGTTTTGTCGGAATCCTCGACGCGTTCAGTATTGCGTTGGCGACTAGTCTTACCGACTTACCGGTTGCATTAGCAGCGTTACCGGCGTTCTTGCCGCGTATTTAGCGCTGGCTAGCTTGCTATCTCCAAGAGTTCATCCTATACTTAACTTGTACCACTTATAGTACAAGTACAGCCCAAGCATAGACTACTACCGACTCTGATCACGACGCTCAAACTCCGACCACGACGATACTGAAGACGAAACCGAATACGTAACGCTACGAATCTGACGAAACTGACGCCGCCAACTAACAAGACTACCTGCGAAGACGAAGACAACGACGACTACGACACTACTGACAAAGACAACGACACTTACGAATCAAAGCTGCGATAACACTAGGCAGCGTGGAGTACCCAAAATGAGAATCATCAACTTTTCCGATGCTCGCAACAGTCTACGGACTGTAATCGACCAGGTGGTTGAGGATGCCGACGTAACCGTTATTTCGCGCCGCGATGCGCCAGATGCAGTAGTCATGTCCTTTGATCACTACAGCAGCCTCATGGAGACTGTGCACTTGTTGAGTTCGCCTGCGAACGCAGCTCACCTTGCAAAGTCACTTGCTCAGGCCCGCACCGGTCAAGCGCAGCATCGGGAATTAATTGAAATACCCGAAGCTGAGGAACCGCAAGATGGGCAACAAGAAGTTCACGAATGAAGGTTGGAACGACTACCTTTATTGGCAGACGCAGGACAGAAAGACGCTTAAACGCATCAATGATCTGATCAAGGATGTCGAGAGAGACCCATTCGCCGGCATTGGCAAACCTGAGGCCTTGAAGCACAGCCTCAGCGGATGCTGGTCAAGACGCATTGACGAGACCAATCGTCTAGTTTACATGGTAAGTAATGATGAGCTAATCATCCTCTCTTGCCGTTATCACTACTGATGGCTTAAGGGGGAACTGCCCTTTTCTTTGCCACATTGGCAGGAACTCAAACCCTATCTCCCGCCAGTCCGCGTCGCGGCCATGCTTGAGTCGAGCGCCGACCGCACGAAGACAACCGTGGTGCGACAATATAGGCCATACCTCGTACCAGCTGTGATCGTGGCTACCATTTATTTCGTGGCTTTTCTGGACTCAGTCAGATTGACCTGCTGAACATCGCGGCCGGTCGCAGCATTGCCGCGCGCGTCCGACCCCGTTCTCGGATCGGGCACCAGCTTGGCTTCGCCATCGACGTTCACGACGCGGTCGACCGTGGCGGTCGGCCTGGATACCTCGGCGGCTTGCTGGACGGTGTCGCCGGTGACGCCGTGCGGGTACTTCTGGTCGTTGAGATTGTCGGCCATGGGCTGCTCCTTCATGGTAATGATCGATGACCTCCATGGTAGACCCCGGCGCGCCGCGGCGAATAGGAATCGCGACCGAAGTCGTGTAGGACAGGGGCCAGCACGACACCCTGGCTCACGATCCGGTGCCTATCCCCTTGGCCTCGCCTCCATCGCCACCCGTGCCCTGCTGCCCGACCCGCTCGTACTCGGCGATCACCTGCGCCCCGAACAGCAGCAGAGAAGCCGCGATCTCGAGGCTGAACATGACGACGATCGCCGTGCTCATCGAGCCGTACACGACGTTGACCTTGGACAGCGTGGTGAAGTACCACACCAGCACGTGGCGCGCGATCTCCCACAGCAGCGCCGCGGTGACGCCGCCGATGAAGGCGTGCGACAGCGACAGGCGGCCGACCGGCATCACCATGTAGATCGAGGTCAGCACCAGGATCTCGCCGCCCAGGCCGAGCAGGTACAGCAGCGCGCCGGAGATCCCGTTGAGCGACCATGTGTGGCCGAACAGCTCGACGCTCTCGGTGCCGATGACCTGCAGCGTGCCGGCCGCCAAGGTGACGATCATCACGCCGAAGCCGAGCGCCAGCACGTAGCAGTAAGGCATGATGGCCGAGATCAGGAAGTGGCGCCGCCGTACCGACGCGCGGTGCTTGAAGATCACGCTCATCGATTGTTCCAGTACGGCGAATGCGAGCGAGCTGAAGAACAGCATGGTCGCGCCCAGCACCCAGGTGATCAGGTCGCGCGAGTCGAGGAAGTGCGCGACCTCGGCGATGATGGGTTTCGACTGCCCGGGCACGATCAGTTCGAGGTAGCGGCGCAACGTCAGCAGCAGTTCGTGCTGGTCGATGAAGTGCGACAGCACCACCACCACCAGCATCAGGAAGGGCACGATCGACAGCAGCGCGTAGTAGGCAACCGCGCCGGCCAGCAGCAGGCCCTGGTTGGCGCGGAAGTTCTTGACCGAGGTGAGCGCGAATTCGAGCGGGTGCGCCATGATCCAGGCGTTGGCGCGCCGGTTCAGGATGCGCAGGCGCAGGCTGCTCATCGGCTTGCTCGGTGCGTGCTCCCGCGTCTTCATCGGGCCAGCCTGATCCCGGTAAATTGCCAGCGCGCGCTGGCCGGGAAGAAATTGCGGTAGCTCGCGCGGGCGTGCCCGTGCGGGGTCGCGCACGAGGAACCGCGCAGCACGTACTGGTTGACCATGAACTTGCCGTTGTACTCGCCGAGCGCGCCGGCGGCCGGCTGGAAGCCCGGATACGGCGAGTAGCTGCTCCCGGTCCATTGCCAGCATTCGCCGAACATCTGGGTCAAGCCCGAACCGTCGGCTGCTCCCGGGTGCAGGTGACCCGACGTTACCTCCAGGTCGCGCGCCGCGAATTCCCATTCGGCCTCCAGCGGCAGGCGCGCGCCGCGCCAGCGCGCGTAGGCGTCGGCTTCGTACATCGAGACGTGGGTGACCGGCCGCGCCGGGTCGAGCGCTTGCAGGCCGTGCAGCGTGAATTCCCGCCAGACGCCGTCGTCCTCGCGCCAGTACAGCGGATGGGCCAGCTCGCCGGAGGCGACCCGGTCCCAGCCCTCGGACAGCCACAGCGAGGGGTCGCGGTAGCCGCCGGCTGCGATGAATTCGAGGTACTCGCCATTCGTGACCAGGCGCGAGGCCAGCGCGAAGGGCTGCAGGTAGACCCGGTGGCGCGGCGCTTCGTTGTCGAACGCGAAGCCGCGCCCGGCATGGCCGATCTCGGCCAGGTCGCCGGGGTAGTCGATCCAGCCCAGCGTGCCGGGCGCGCCAGCGGCCTCGAGCGGCGCGTCGAGGTAGGCCGGGGCCAGCGGGTTCTGCGCCAGCAGATGCTTGAGGTCCGTGAGGATCAGTTCCTGGTGCTGCTGCTCGTGCTGCAGGCCGAGTTCGACCAGCGCGGCCAGTTCGGCGTCATCGGGCCGTGCCGCCAGCAGCGCGCCCATGCGGCGGTCGACGTCGTGGCGGTAGGCCAGCACCTCGGACAGCGCCGGGCGCGTGAGCAGGCCGCGGCGCGGGCGCGGGTGCTTGTCGCCGACGCCGTTGTAGTAGGAATTGAACAAGATCCGGAACGCCGGGTGGAAGGGTTTGAATGCCGCTTCGCGCGCTTCCAGGATGAAGGTCTCGAAAAACCAGGTGGTGTGCGCCAGGTGCCATTTGACGGGACTGGCGTCGGGCATCGACTGGGCGCAACAGTCTTCCGGCGAGAGCGGTTCGGCCAGGTGCAGCGAACGCTGGCGCACCTGTTCGAACATGGCGGCGATGGAGCGGGTGGTCATCGTGCTTGCCTCGCTCAATGCGCCACCGCGCGCGCATGGACCACGGCGAACCACTCGCGCGGATCGGTCCAGACGCGCGTTGCGGCGAAGCCCGCTTCTTCCAGCAGGCGCACGGCGTTGTCGACGCGGTACTTGTAGCTGTTCTCGGTGTGGATGCGCTCGCCGGCCTCGAAGCGGCGGCTGGCGCCGTGCCACGATACCGTCTGCGCCGACCTGGCTTCCAGGTGCATTTCGATGCGGCCCTGGGCGGCGTTGTAGAACCCGCGGTGGCGCCACTGGCGGATGTCGAAGTCGGCGCCGAGCAGGCGGTTGACGTGGTTCAGCACGTTCAGGTTGAAAGCGGCCGTCACGCCCAGCGCATCGTCGTAGGCGGCGTCGAGCACGGCGTGGTCCTTGGCCAGGTCGACGCCGATCAGCAGGCCGCCATCGCGGCCGCAGCGTGCGCGCACGCGTTGCAGGAATTCGCGCGCTTCCTCGGGCGTGAAATTGCCGATCGACGAGCCGGGATAGAAGAACAGGCGGCGCTCTTCGCGCACGAAGTCCGGCAAGTCCCAGCCGTCGCGCGAAAAGTCCATGCCGACCGGACGCATCTCGATCTCGCGGAAGCGCTGCTGCAGGCGGGCCACGGCGTCAATCAGGAATTCGGCCGAGATGTCGACCGGCACGTACTGGCGCGGGCGCAGCAGCGGGAACAGGCTGGCCGCCTTGGCGCAATTGCCGGCGCCCAGGTCGATCAGGGTGCAGCCGCTGCCGACGGTACGCGCGATCTCGGCGCCATGCAGGTCGAAGATCGCCGCCTCGGTGCGGGTCGGGTAGTATTCGGGCAGTTCGCAGATCGCCTCGAACAGGCGCGAGCCGAGCGGGTCGTACAGGAACTTGGGCGAGATCCAGGCCTGGCGCTCGCGCAGGCTCGCGTCGAGTTCGGCGGGTACGTGCAAGGCCGCGGGGTCGAACGGCGCGTCGGTCGAAGTCTGGTTCAGCATCGTGGTCCTTGTTGGCGCCGCGCCGCGGTATGCAGCGAAGCCGGCAATGTTGCTGTTTCCATCATGATACGCGATTTGCCTGGCGGCGCGCATCGTCGGCCCAACCGTACCTGGCCCGGCCAAGGCGCAGGCCCCGGGCCGCCCCGGCTTTGCCCCGCCCTCATGAGCGCGGCCGCGGCGGCAGGCGCATGCTAGAGTAGCGGTATGCTCGAACTCGTCAATCTCAGCAAGTCCTATGGCGGCCGCACCGTGCTGGCCAGCCTGTCGCACCGCTTCCAGCCCGGCGAGTTCGTCGCCATCATGGGCGAATCGGGCGTCGGCAAGTCGACCCTGCTCAATCTGATCGCAGGCCTGGACACCCCCGATTCCGGCCAGGTCGTGGTAGACGGCACGCCGATGTCCGCCCTCGACGACGAAGCCGCCACGCGCTTGCGGCGCACGCGCATGGGCTTCATCTTCCAGGCCTTCCACGCGCTGCCGCACCTGACGCTGGCGCAGAACGTGGCGCTGCCGCTGCTGCTGAACGGCGCCGCCGACGATGGACGCGCCGGGGCGATGCTGGACGCGGTCGGCCTGGCCGGGCGCGGCCGCGACTTCCCGCGCCAGCTGTCCGGCGGCGAGCTGCAGCGCGTGGCGATCGCGCGCGCGCTGGTGCATCGCCCGGCCCTGCTGCTGGCCGACGAACCGACCGGGAACCTCGACCCGGAAACCGCCGACAGCATCCTGCACCTGCTGCGCGCCGAGATCAAGGCCAGCGGCGCCGGCGCCATCATGGTGACCCATTCGCATGCCGCCGCCGCGCTCGCCGACCATACCCTGCTGCTGACCCGCGCCGGACTGAAACCGGCCTAGTTCCGCGAAGAAAGCCGCACATTCCAAGAAGAAAGATGCACGTTATGCAGTTTTAATCATGAACAGTGCGTCAAATTCGTCGAGACCGTAGTAGCATTCCAACAAACCCGGCGCACAAAGGTTTTCGACAGGACGTCGAGATCCTAAAAGATCATTGTCGGGCTTCTTCTCCAAAACAGTCGGCCTGTCTTGAATGTTCATCCAATACGGAGAAAATTCATGAGCGTACGGCAGAAAAAACAGGAGTTGCTCGAGGCCATGCACCGCGCCCGGGCAATGGAGCCATCGGCGTTTGTCCCGAACAAACTGCTTGATACTTTGATCCAACGCATGCAGCTGAAAAACGATGCGGAGCTCTGCCGCGTCCTCGAAGTCCAGCCGCCCATCATCAGCAAGATCCGGCACCGCAAGCTGAACGTCGGCGCCACGATCCTGCTGCGCATGCACGAGAAATCGAACATCTCGATCCGCGAGCTGAAGGAGCTGACCGCCGAAGCGCGCGTGGCGCCGGCGGTGCGCAGCACGCCGCGCACCCACCACTGACGGCGCAGGCAGACCGGCTCATTCGCCGGGCGGACGGCCGGTCTTGAGCTGGGGCAGGCTGCCCAGCACCGTGCGCAGCGCCGTGATGTCGAGCTGGCCGAGCAAGGCCACGCCGATGCGCAGCAGCTCGCTCTTCTTGACCTCGAAGCCGGCCTGCAGGCAGGCCTGCTTGACCGCGCCCAGCACCGCGTATTCCTGCTCGGGCATGGTGAAGCTGTCGCGCACCAGCATCGGGCGCGGCGCGCCGGCCGCTTCCATGCGCGCTTCCTCGCGCGCGCGCCGGCCGAGCTGGGTGGCGGCCTGCTTGGCGGTCTTGACCGGCGCGGCTGCAACGGTCTTCGCAGCCGCCTTGGCGCGCGGCGCGGCGGGGGCAGCCGGCTTGGCCGCGGCCTTGCCGGCGGCTTTGGCGGCGGTCTTGGCGGCCGGCTTGGCGGCGCTCGAGACGCCAGCGCGGGCGGCCTTGCCGGCGGCCGGCTTGGCGGCCGGCTTTGCAGCCGTGGCCTTGGCCGTGGTGGTCTTGGCCGGGGTGCTGCGTTGTGCGGCCGGCTTGGCCGCGGCTTGTGCCGGTGCTGCTTTGGCGGCGCTGGTTCTCGCCATGGGTGACTCCATCGTGAAACAAACCAAACAGTATAGTCGGTTCGCTCGACGCCCGGAAGCCGCGCACTGTTGCTGCGCGATGAACACGCCGCTCACCTGCTCGAAGGCCGCGCTGACGCACGGTTGTCGCCGCCTTCGGTTCGCGTTTGCGCCAGCACAAAACTCTGACGGCCTCCACCGATAAATTGGCCTTTTGCGCGAATGGAGGCGCCATGCACAAACGCTGCTACATCACCCTGGGCGCCGGCACCGATGCCGGCGGCAAGGTCGCCACGGCCAGTTCCAGCGTGTCGCTGGACGGCGTCCCGCGCGCGCTCGAGGGCGACCTGGTCGATTGTCCCAACTGTCACGCCCAGGGCAGGATCGCCTGCGACGGCCCGCGCCTGAAGGCCAGCGAAGACGGCCGCCGCCCGGCGCTCGAGGACGATTTGTGCCTGTGCCGGTGCAGCCCGGCGCCGCGCCTGGTGGCCAACCAGGAACGCTATCGCCAATGGGTCAGCGACGAGCTGGTTTGAGGCTGCAGCGCGGCGGTCTGGCGGCTCAGCGCGCGCGCCGGTCGGCCGCATCGCCCTGCGCGGCCAGCGCTTCGGCGTGGACCAGCGTCTGCCCACCGGCGCCGCTGCCCGCGCCGCTTGCCCCGACCTCGTCGGGCTGGTCGGCGTCCGAGGCGTCCGGCGCAGCCGGCGGCGGCGCCAGCTCGACGCGGTTGCGTCCCAGCGCCTTGGCCGCACGCAGCGCGTCCTCGGCGCGCGCCAGCAGCGTCACGGTGCTGTCGTCGGCGCGCAGGGTCGTGACGCCGAAGCTGGCCGTCAGCGCGATCAGCGCACGCTCGGTCTTGACGCGCCGGTCCTCGATCGCGGCGCGCATGCGTTCGGCGACCAGGGCGGCATCCTGCAGGCTGGTGCGCGGCAGCAGGATCGCGAATTCGACACCGACCAGGCGGCCCAGCTGGTCGCTGTCGCGCAACTGGCGCTTGCAGGCGTCGAGCAGATCGAGCAGCACGGCATCGCCGGCCGCGTGGCCGTAGCCGTCGTTGATGCGCTTGAAGCTGTCGAGGTCGAACAGCACCAGCGCAGTCGGCGGGCCGGGTCGGCGCGCCAGCGCCATCCACGGCGCCAGCAGCTGGAAGAAGCCGCGCCGGTTGGGCACGTTCGAGATCGGATCGAGCACTTCGGCGCGCGCCAGCTCGCCCTGCAGGCGTTCGCGTCCCAGCAGCAGCCAGCCGAAGCCGCCCACCAGCATCAACAGATACAAGGCGCCGCTGTGCAGCTGGCGCAGCATGTCGTTGCTCATCCAGCCCCAGCCGGCCGGCGACAGCATCACCAGCGCGCCGCGTGCGCCGACCAGGAAGGCCAGCCAGCCGGTCGCCACCGCCAGGAAGCGGCGCAGCATCGATGCCTCGCTCCAGCCGCGCGCCAGCGCGACGCTGGCGGCCAGATAGGAAACACCGAGGATCAGGGACGTCGCCAGCGCGCGCATCCCGAGCCCGACCGGATCGGCCAGGTAGCACAGCAGGAACACCAGGATGGCCACGCCCAGCAGCGGCGCGACGACGCGGCGCCAGCGCCCGAAGCCGGCGCGTTCCCATTGCGCTCCGGCTTCCCAGGCGACGCCGGCGAACACCAGGCCGTAGGCGGCCGGCAGCGCCAGCCATTCGGGCACCACGCCCGCCACGCCGATCGCCAGCAGCAGCCAGCCGGCCGCCTGCATCTGGCGCGACCAGCCCCAGGCCGACAGCGCCGCCGGGCGACCGTCCGCCTGTTCAAAGAAAAAAAGCACGGCGCACAGGGCCAGGTTGCCCAGCGCCAGCGCCACTACCATCGTGGTCGAGTCCATGGAGCCAGCTTATCAGAAACTCATCGCCGCCAACAAGACGCCGGGCCGGCTGCCCGTTTCGGGTAGACTGCCGCCATGCCCAGCCGCCGACCCGCGCCGCCCGCCGCACCATCCGGCCCACTTTCCGTTTCGAGCCGCCCTGCCGCGCCGCTGGTGCGCACGCGCGGCAACCGGCGCACGCTCGAATTCGCCCCCGGCGACATCCAGGCGGAAATGCTGCTTTCGCGCCCGCACGCGCTGGCGCTCGCGTACACGCGCGCGATGATGTGCTTTGCGCTGTTCGCGCCCGACCCGCGCCACATCGTGATGGTCGGCCTGGGCGGCGGCTCGCTCGCCAAATTCTGCCATCGCCATTTTCCGCGCGCGCGCATCACCGTGCTCGAACTGCGCGCCGACGTGATCGCCCTGCGCGACCAGTTCCGGGTGCCGCCCGACGACGGGCGCTTCCAGGTCGTGCACGCCGATGCCGCGCACTGGCTGGCGCGCATGCCTCAGCTGGCCGACGTACTGCTGCTGGACGGCTTCGACGAGGACGGCTTGCCCGAGGCGCTGGCCAATCCGGGCTTTTATCACGACTGCCGGCGCGTGCTGCGCGACGGCGGGGTGCTGGTCGCCAACGTGTTCACTTACGATCCGCGCTACCGTGGCGTGCTGGAAGACCTGGCGCGCGTGTTCGACGGCCGCACTTGCTGGATCGGCAAGGCAGCCGGCAACAACCGCATCGTCTACGCCTTGAAGTCGCCGCCGGCGGACGGGCGCGCGTCGCGCCTGCAGCGCCTGCTGGCGCGCCGGCCCGGCCTGGGCCTCGGCCCCCTCGACGCTCTTGCTGTGCGCGCGGTGCTGGCCTGGATCGCGGCGCGATCTGTATTCACGCGGCCACAGTAACGCCGGTTCGGACCCCTGCACGCGGGCGAATTGTTTGCGGAAAGCACGGCTTCATGACACACTGGCGCGTCAGATCATGCCCTCACGCAAGCTTTATTGAACATTAATACAGACCCGATGCCTCGCCGCCGTTCGCCGTTTTCGCTCACGCTGGCCGCCGCCCTCACCCTCGGCGGCGGCCTGGCTGCGACCGCCGTGCTGGCGGCGTCGGTCGAGCGGCTCGAGCTGGACCGGCAGGCGCTGCTGGCCGGCGGCGCCGTGTCGACGCTGCTGTTGACGGCCTTCGTGCAAGCCGCCGGCGCACGCGCGCGCAAGGTGCTGGAACTGGTGCGCGAGCGCACGGCCGACCTCAAACACAGCAACCAGAAACTGATCGACGACGTCATCGCGCGCCGGCGCACCGAAAAGGCGCTGCAGGAGAGCGAGCAGCGCTTCCGCCAGCTGGTCGCGATGTCGTCCGACTGGTACTGGGAGCAGGACGCGGCATTGCGCTTCACCGTCATGACCGGCGACTTCACGGAAAAAGCCGGTGTCGGCATGGCCCGTTTCATCGGCCAGACGCGCTGGGAAATCGTACCGAACCTGCTCGACAGCGAGGCCGGGCGCGCGCACAAGGCGGCGCTGGACGCGCACCAGCCGTTCAAGAACTTCGAGTACCGCATCGTGGATGATGCCGGCGACGAGCGCTGGTTTTGCGTCAACGGCGAGCCGACCTTCGCCGAGGACGGCGTCTTCGCCGGCTACCGCGGCACCGGCAGCGACATCACCGCGCGCAAGATGACCGAGCAGCGCGTGCACCACGTCGCCCAGCACGACGCGCTGACCGGCCTGCCGAACCGCTCGCTGCTGCAGGACCGCCTGTGCCAGGCCGTGGCCTACGCCGGCCGCAGCGGCCACCCGGTGTGGGTGATGCTGATCGACCTGGACCGCTTCAAGTTCGTCAACGACAGCATGGGCCACAAGGCCGGCGACGTGCTCCTGATGACGGTGGCGGCGCGCCTGCGCGCGAGCCTGCGCGACAGCGACACCGTGGCGCGCTTGTCCGGCGACGAATTCGTGGCGATCCTGTCCGGGCACGCCGACCAGCCGCTCACGACCGAGATCGTGCAGCGCGTGATGGATTCGGTGGCGCAGCCGGTCATGCTCGGCGCCAAGGAATTCTTCGTCACCTGCAGCATCGGCGTGGCCGCCTACCCGAGCGACGGCACGCCCGCCGACAGCCTGATCGAGCACGCCGACATCGCCATGTACCGCGCCAAGAAGCTGGGCCGCAACAACTTCCAGTTCTATACGCCGGCGATGAACGAGGAATCGCAGGAACGCGTGCGCATCGAAAGCGCGCTGCGCAATGCGCTGGAACGCAACGAATTCGTGCTGCACTACCAGCCGCAGGTCGACCTCAAGAGCGGGCGCATCGTCGGCATGGAAGCGCTGATCCGCTGGAAGCACCCGGAACTGGGCATGGTGCCGCCCGCGCGCTTCATCGGCATCGCCGAGGAAACCGGCTTGATCGTCCCGATCGGCGCCTGGGTGATGCGCACCGCGGCCGCCCAGAACAAGGCCTGGCAGGACGCTGGCCTGGGGCCACTGCGGGTGGCGGTCAATTTATCGGCACGCCAGTTCGGCGCCGCCGACCTGGTGCCCGGCATCGAGCGGGTGCTGCGCGACACCGGCCTCGATCCGGCCTGCCTGGAGCTGGAGCTGACCGAAAGCCTGTTCATGAGCGACGTCACACCGGCGGTCGAACTGCTGCACCGGATGAAGTCGCTGGGGATCCAGCTTTCCATCGACGACTTCGGCACCGGCTACTCGAGCTTTTCCTACCTGTCGCGTTTCCCGATCGACGTGCTGAAGATCGACCGCTCGTTCGTCAACGACCTCCAGCACGACGCCAACGACGCCGCGATCGTGGCGTCGATCATCGCGCTGGCGCACAACCTGCGGCTGTCGGTGATCGCGGAAGGCGTGGAAACCGCCGAGCAGCTCGACTACCTGCGCCACCAGGGCTGCGACGAAATGCAGGGGTATTACTTCAGTCGGCCGCTGCCGGTGCACGAGTTCGAGCAATTGCTGCGCCAGCAGCGCACCCTGGCCTCCCAGGAAGACGAGCCGCAAGCGGCGGCCGCCTGATCTTGTGTTGTGTCAACCTTGCCTGATGGTAATTATTGGTTCGCCTTTTCAAACTACAATTTCTTGTAGCCTAAAATATATCGTTCCCATACAATTGCCGGAAACAGCCTTTGGCAATAATTAGTTACCGTCCAAACATAAGGAATGACATGAACATGCAGTTCGCCACCCAGATCGTGCGTAAGCCGCGTACCGACATGCGTACGCGTGACCTGGTCAACCAGGCCGTCGCCTCGATTCCAACCCTCGGCCTGCAGCGCGCCGCCGAATTCCTGGCCGCGATGAACGTGCCGGCCGAGATCGCCGTACGCACGCTGGTCTACCCGGACCGCCGCCGTAACGGCTGACGCGCGCAGCGGCCCGCGCCGGCTCACCGGCGCAGGCCTGGGTTTTCGTCGATTGAGTTCGATCAGCGCTGCGGTTCTTGCGCGCTGATGTCGGCCAGGGATTCGCGTCCGCGCGCGGTCAGTTCGAAACCACCCTCGGCGCGTGCGGCGATATGGGATTTGCGGCTCAGGAATTGGGCGACGTCGTCGTCAAGCTGGGCGGCCGGGTCGGCGTCCAGCGCGCGCAGCGCGATCACGCAGCGGCGCAGGAACAGCACTTCCTGGCCTTTGTCGGTCAGCGACAGGCTGCCGTTGCGCGCATATTGCACCAGCTTGAGGCCGGACAGGCGCTTGGCATTGCGGCCGACGCAGGCGTTGACGCGGTCGTTCTTGGCGCCGCGGCGAATCCACTCTAGGGCATCGTACTCGTCGCCCGTCAGTTTTTCATTCTTCATTACCAGTTTCCAGACACAAAGTCCGCCATGGTAAAGCCGTGGCCCCGGTCCGGCAAGTCATGCGACGTTTACCTTGCCGGCGCTTCCCTGAATGCACGTACCGCCACCCAGACCAGGCCGGCGCCCGCCAGCACGCCCAGCGCCAACGCTGCCTGCATGCGGCGCGAGTCCAGCAGCGCATTGCGGCCGAGGGGGATCTTGTTGTACAAGGTGGTGCTCATGCTGTTCTCTCCAAGGTCGTTGGCCGTCGTGGCCATATGGCATTATAAAAAAAGTTTCCAATTTACTTATGTGCGGTGTCGTACACAAGCATCGAATGTGTCCAACTAGCAACCAGATCGCCTGCATGGTGCAGCCGGTGCCGGGCGCCTATTGCGCGCCGGGCGCAAAAGCTCGCTGTTAGGATTGTCTCAAACTTACCAGCAAGGAGAACACGATGCCTACCTCAAACACCAAACCCGATACGGCCTCGAACGGCGCCGGCATGCAGCACGAAGCCGACGTCGGCAGCGGCGAGCGCTCGCCGGGCCAGCAGGAAACCGACCAGATGATCAAGGAAATCCCGCCGGTCGGCAACCTGCAGGAAGGTCAGCCGGGCAGCCAGCAATCCGAAGGCGGCGCCAAGCCCTGACGGGGCGGTTCCTGGCATGACCGAGACCCCGGCAAGCGCCGGGGTTTTCGTTTTGCACCCACCCAGGCCTTCACGCCGCCTTGACCGGAGGCTCGGGAAAATCCGGCTCCTCGACCGGCGCGCGCGCGGGCGCGGGCACGTCGTCGGGATCCGGGCTCGGCTGAGACGGCGGCAGATCGGGGTCGGGCGTGCTGTGCGCTTTCTGTTCCATGCTCATGCGTTATCCTCCTGAAAGGCGATGACGGCGCGGCGTCCAGCCGCGGCCGTCATCGCTTCGGACTTACTTGCCTTCCTTCTGCTTCGCGCCGCCGCCGGCGCCATGGTTGGTGCCGGCCTTGACCGTGGCCTTGGCATTGTGGCTGCTCTTGTCGACGTTGACGCCGGCGCGCTTCTTGGCCAGCTCGTCTTCGGAAAGATTGTCCGATTGCTTGTTCTGGGTACCGGTCGATTTCGATTGAGTCATAGCAATTCTCCTTGGCAAATAGCTTCATGATTAAGCGATAGCGCTTTCATTCAGCCTAGCACGGATGAACCGGCGAAGCGTTCAATCGTGCGCCCGGGCAGGCGTTTGCTATAGTGACGCTTTGTCAACCCGCCCTTCTACCCAATCCGCCCATGTCGCCCCGCCTGCTTCCCCTGATCCTTGCCGCCGGATGCGCCGGCGCCGCCCACTCCGGCGCCTCGCACGGCGCCACCCCGATGAAGCTGGCCGACTACATGGCCTTGAACGGCCCGGCGCCCACTGCAAAGTTTGCCTACGGCACGGCGCCGTCGCAGTACGCCGAACTGTTCCTGCCGTCCGGCCAGGGGCCGTTCCCGGTCGCGGTGCTGGTGCACGGCGGCTGCTGGACGAAGGAGTTCGGTGGCATCACCCAGCTGCGCAGCATGGCCGGCGCGCTGGCGGCGCGCGGGATCGCATCGTGGAATGTGGAATACCGCCGCGTCGACGAGGCCGGCGGCGGCTATCCCGGCACCTACCAGGACATGAACGCGGCGATGGCCACCCTCGGCCAGACCGCGCGCAGCTATCCGCTCGACCTCGCTCGCCTGGTCGCCGTCGGTCACTCGGCCGGCGGCCAATTGGTGCAATGGCTGGGCGCGCGATCGCGCATCCCCGCGTCCAGTCCTTTGTACCGCGCCGGGACGGTGCCGGTGCGCCAGGTGATCAGCCTGGGCGGCCTGGCCGACCTGCGGCGCGAAAAGGACGTCATCAAGTCGAGCTGCGAGCGCGACATCGTCGACCTGACCGGCGTCGCCAGCAAGGCGCGCCCGGACGTGTTTTCCGACACCAACGCCGGCGACCTGATGCCCAACGGCGGCCGCACGGTCTTGATCACCGGCGAGCTCGACACGATTTCGCCGCCGCGCGTGGCCCACGATTTCGCGGCTAGAGCACGCGCCGCGGGCGACGAGGCCGAGGTGGTGATCCTGCCCGGCGCCAGCCACTACGACGAAGTCGCGCCGAGCTCGCCGTCCTGGCCGCTGGTGCTCGAGCAGATCGAACAAGCGCTGCAGGTCGAAAAGCCCGCCCACAAGGCGCAGTAACAAGACGCGATAAGGCCGCCTCAGTCGGGAAGCACGATGCGCCTGGCCAGGCGCTGCTCGAGCGTCGCATCGCCTTGCGCCACCGCGACGCAAGGCAGAACATAGCCCTCGCGTTTCTCGTCGACCGAGAGACCGGGCCATTCGACCAGGTAGCGCACGCTGCCCTGGCGCAGGCGGCAGATGCAGGCGCGGCAGATGCCGTTGCGGCAGGAGCTCGGCAGCTCGATGCCGGCCTGCTCCGCCGCCTGCAGCAGCGTCGCGCCTTCCGGGGCGTCGAAGGTCCAGCCGGACGGCTCCAGCGTGATCGTGGTCGAAGACATGCGCCCATTGTACCCGGGCGGCATGAGTTCGTTTCCGCACAGACCCTATCCCTGCGCAGTTCTACGCTGAAGTTTCCAATCGTTAGGATTCAAAAGCGAGCAGGTATGCATATCCACACCCGACCCCTATCCCTGTCGATCGCCCTGGCGACCGCCATTGCCGCCCTTCCCGCGCTCGCGCGTCCGACCCAGGCTGCCAAGCCTGCTCCGGCGGTGCAAACCGCACCGGCCGCCCAGGCGGCGTCCGCCCAACCGCGCATCGACAACGCCCCGGCGCCGCAAGCCATGGCCGCGCCGGCCCAGCATCCGGTCCAGGTCCCGGCCGGCGCCCAGCATGCGGCGCAGTTGCCGCCGAACGGCGTCGCCGACGCGGGCGCGGCCACCGCCGGCACGGACGCCAATGCGCCCAGCGCCGCGGAAACCGAACGCCTGCTGCGCGCCCAGGTGCTGCTCGACCGCTTTCACTTCTCGCCCGGCGAAATCGACGGCGCCTACGGCTCGAACATGCGCCAGGCCCTGGCCGGCTTCCAGAAAACGCACGACCTGCCGCCCAGCGGCAAGCTCGACGACGCCACCTGGACCGCGCTCAACGCGGACACGACGCCGACGCTGCTCGACTACACGCTGGCGGACGCCGACGTGGCCGGGCCATTCCGCCCGATCCCGGATGACATGATGGAAAAGGCCAAGCTGCCCGCGCTCGGCTACGCCACGCCGGAAGAAGGCCTGGGCGAAAAATTCCACGCCAGCCCGGCGCTGATCAAGCAGCTCAACCCGGGCAAGAACCTGGCGCGCGCCGGCGAGCAGATCCGCGTGCCGAACGTGGTCGGCACGCCGGCGCTGGCGCCGGCGGCGCGCGTCGTGGTCTCGAAAGACGCGCGCATCCTGATGCTGCAGGACGCGGCCGGCAAGCTGCTGGCCCAGTACCCGGCCTCGACCGGCAGCGAGCACGACCCGCTGCCGATCGGAGACTGGAAGATCACCGGCGTGGCGCGCAACCCGGTCTACCACTACAACCCCAAGCTGTTCTGGGACGCCCAGCCGGGCGACAAGTCGGCCACGGTGCCGGCCGGGCCGAACAATCCGGTCGGCGTGGCCTGGATGGACCTGTCCAAGCCGCACTACGGCATCCACGGCACGCCGGTTCCGGGCCTGGTGGGCAAGAGCGAATCGCACGGCTGCATCCGCCTGACCAACTGGAGCGCCGCCGAGGTGGCCGGGCTGGTGCATGCAGGGACGGATGTGGTGCTGCAGGAGTGACCCTGACAGCGATAGGCCTCACGCGCGCGCGTGAGAGCAGCTGGTTCTGACAACAAGATCAAAAGGAGAGCATGATGCGGGTAATTCTGAGCTTCGTCATCGGCGTGCTGGTCGGCGCCGGCGGCCTGTTTGCCTTGCTGCACCAGATGCCGGCTGAACCCGCCTCAAACGGCGACGTCCGCACCGGCTCGCTGCCGGCGCCGGCGCCCGGCCCGACGCTGGACGGCAAGCTGCCGCCCGCGCCACACGTCATGCCCGACCTCACCGAGCTCGATTTGCCGCTGCGCCCGGCGATCGGCGATACCGCGAGCGACGCCGGCGCGAACGCAGCCGCCGCGCCCGCTCTTCCCGAGGGCAAGCTGACGATGCCGGTCGAAGGCGTCGACATCGCCCAGGTCAGCGACACGTTCGACCAGTCGCGCGGCAATGCCCGCAACGGCGAGCGCCGCCACGAAGCGCTCGACATCATGGCCCCGCGCGGCGCCAAGGTGTTCGCCGCCGCCGACGGCAAGCTGGTTAAACTCTTTACCAGCAAACCGGGCGGCCTGACGCTGTACCAGTTCGACCCGAGCGAAAAATACGCCTATTACTACGCCCACCTCGACCGCTACGCCGACGGCGTGCAGGAAGGCCAGATGCTGCACAAGGGCGACCTGATCGGCTACGTCGGTTCGACCGGCAATGCCGACGCCAAGGCGCCGCATCTGCATTTCGCAGTGTTCGAGCTGACGCCCCAGAAGCAGTGGTGGCAGGGCACGCCGGTGGATCCGTATCCGCTGCTCAAACCCTGACCAAGGGGCCGCGCCGGCATGATTCGATGCGCCGGCGCCTGCCCGGGCCAGCCTGAACTAGCTCTGCCAGCGGCACCGACACGCTGCGCGCGTGTCTAAGATGCCACGGGGAAACATCGTTGTTCGGCAGGATTTCCTGAGTGCATGTATACTTGCAGCACTCCCGCATCGGCGTACGTCCTGATCGCCCGATGCCATCACCTGCCTGATTTTCCAATGAAATTACGTCAACTTGCCGTTTTCCTGGGCGGCTACGTGGTGACCGTCGTTGCCCTCGCCCGCATGGTCCACAGCTTTTCGGGCAGCACGTCGCCCGCCCTCATCGCCACCTGTCTCGCGATCGCCCTGGTGATCGGCTTCGGCGCCGGCACGTCGGAAACGGCCGCGCGCCATGGGACCGCCTTCGCGCTCGCGTCCTTTTCAGGCGCGCTCACGATCATGCTGTCGTTCTGCCTTGGCAAAGCCGGCATGGCCATCGCCGCCCTGCCCTACGTCTTTTTCTGGACGAATGCCGCCTGCATCGGCTTTCATGCGGCGCGCATGTGCCGCACCGTGCTGAACGCGCCTGCCGTCCAGTAAGCGCAGCCGGCGCCGCGTCTGAGCGCCCGGCCGACCGGCGCCTTGCCGGTGGCCCTGCCGATCAGCGCGCGCCGCGACGGCGCCGCAGCAGGCCAAACAGCGCCAGCCCTGCGATGCCGGCGCTGAACGCTTCCGGCTCCGGCACGTTCGACGCCGGATGCGCACTGTCCACACGCGTCAGCAGCAGGTCCTGGCAGCTGCCGTCCGCCTGGCAGCCGCGCGCCTCGATCTGGCCCTTGTCGTTGATCGCGCTGGCCCACTGCAAATTCCAGCCGGCAGCCGGATCGATCAGGCTGTTCAGGTCGGTCATCTGGCCGCCGCCGTACAGGAAAGCCTGCTTGACCACGCTACCGTCCGGGTCATAGGTCTCCAGGCCACCGACCACGTCCCCGGCATCGTCGATGTCGTAGGCGAAGCTCAGGGTCGCGCCCATCGTCCCGAGGTCGGTCATCGCACCGTTCGCGTACACGAAGGCGTGCGCCAGCGCATCGCCGGCCAGGTAAGCGACACCGGCGACCGTACCGCTGCCGTTCACGGCATAGGCCTGGCTGTTGGCGCCGCCCAAGGTACCGAGGTCGATCATCGTGCCGTTCGCATACGAAAACGCGTGCTGGCCGCCATTGGCCGCCAGCGAATAGCCGACGGCCAGGCCCTGGCCATTGATCGCAAGCGCCTCGCTGTATCCACCCGCGCCCACCAGGGTGCCGATGTCGACCAGTTTGCCGCCCTGCGTCATGAAGGCATGGAAGGTCGAGTCGGCCGACAGGTAGGCGGTGCCGACCACCGTGCCCGCATTGTTGATGCCGTTCGCATAGCTGCTCGATCCGCCCAGGGTACCGAGATCGGTCGCGGCGCCGTTGCCGTTGCCGTTGAAGACCGTGGCGTGGTCGCTGCCATCGCGCTGCGTCACCGTCCCGACGACCGTGCCGGCGTCGTTGATGCCATTGGCTCGGCTGGCGAGCGCACCCGCCGGGTCCAGGTTTGTCCGCGTACCGTTGCTGTAAACGTATGCCCTGGCCAACTGGTTGTTATCGTAAGCATAACCGGCAATCTGACCGCTGTTGTTCAGCGAACCCGTCACGTCCACGACGTAGGGACTGCTCAGCAGACCGACCGGGCTGATCGTATCGGTCGGCGCGGCGCTGGCGCCGTTCGAAACGGCGCCGAGAACGGCAAGCAGGAGACAGGACAAAGAGATCTTGCGGGGCATGATGGGGGGTCGGCTGAATTCGAAAGAATAAAATTCTAGCATTAAACCAGATGCAAGATAGATAGCTGCCTGTTAATTTCCGGCAACCTGCAACAGTTGATGACGCACAAAAAACCGGCCACGCGGGCCGGTCGAAGGGAAAACGCATGCATGCGGCAAAGTCATTCGTCGACGTCCGCTCCGACGTTGATGGCGGCGTACGCGCGCTGCACCGCGATCGATTCCTTGCCGCCCTTGCCATACAACTCTTCGGCCGCTTCGATCATCTTGGCGCGGGCGTCGGCGTAGTTGGTGCTGGACGTGAACTTGGTGGTGTTGGCGCGGAACCAGATCCGATACGCCTTGTCGAGGCCGATCCCGGTCATCGCCGCAGGCTGTTTCACCAGGTACTGGCTGAAGGTATCGCCGGCGCGGTCGCTGTTCGAACCCTGGGACAGGAAATAGAACATGCGGTTGTTCGGACCGCTGCTGTAATGCACGTCCAGGCGCTTGAGCGAGCTGCTCCAGGCGTCCGGGCTGCTGCCGTCCTTGCTTGGCCGGTACATCCAGCGCAGCGGCGTCGCATTCTTGCTGATCTCCTTGCCGAGTACCCAGTCGTTGCCGGTGAGCGGCACGCTGTCGCCCTTCCCGCCCGCGCGCGCGTAGGCCTCGACCGCTTCGCCGTTGATGTCCGACGACGATTCGTTCAGGCCGCCCGACTCGCCCGAATAGGTCAGGTTCGAGGTGGCGGCGGTGACGCCGTGCCCCATCTCGTGGCCGATCACGTCGATCGAACCCAGGCTGTTGAAGTCCGAGCCGTCGCCGATGAACATGCAGTGGCAGGTATCGCTGTAATAAGCGTTGTCGTAGGCGGTGTTGACGTGGGCGGCGATGTAGGTGGCGGTGTTGTGGCCATCGAGCGATTGCCAGTTGAACACGTTCTTGAGCGTGTCATAGGTGTTCATCAAGCCCCACATGGCGTTCACGGCCGCGGTCTGGCCGTTGGCATTGGTGGTCGAGCCGCCGGCCACGTACTGCTTGCCGTCGCCCCAGGTATTGCTGTCGTTGACGTAGACCGCGCCGGCGCTGGTGCCGTGGTTGGCGTTGGTGATCGCCATCGCGCCGAACTTGCCGCCGGTGCCGCGCGTGTCGTCGATCATCTTGTATTTGCCGTCGGCCAGCGTGGTGTTGATCGGCACGTCGCCGCTGTACTGGCTGTGGCCGACGCCGACCACGCTTTGCACCATGCTCCACTCGGCCAGGATGGCGCCGTCGCGCGCGCTGACCACGGTGTCGCGGAACAGCGGCCTGTCGCCGGCGTAGGCACGGGTGTGCACCAGGTAGGCCAGCTCATGATGATCGACCACGTCCTGCAGGTCGAGCGCGTTGAGCTCGGCCTCCGGCTTGTCGCGCGCGGCCGGCCCCCGTTCGCTGCGCATCACCGGCCAGACGATCAGCTCGGCGCGCGGCGCGGCGGCCGGTGTCAACATGCTACCGGCGGCGCGGGTCAAGGCCGCCAGCACCGCGTCGATCGCGGCCCTGGAGGTAATCGCCGGGGTCACGCTGAAGTCGGCAGCCGGGCCGTTGGCCGACGGGCTCGACTCGCCCCCGCTCGACTTGCCGAGGTCGGCGCGGCGGTCGGTCGCGGATTCGGACAGGATGCGTCCGCCCGCATCAAGCACCAGCACCGATTCCGAACCGAAGATCGGCACGCCCTTCCAGGTATGCGCCACGCGTGCGACCTGGGTGCCGTCGGGTCCCGGATGGTGGACCAGCACCTGGAAACCGTGGCGCGCGTCGATGCCGCGTGCGGCGCGGCGTGCTTCCAGCTGGGCGAGCAGCGCTGCGCGCGCCTGGGCGCTGGGCACGACCAGCGCGCTCATGACGCCGGGGGCGGCCTGGGCGGCGGATACGATGGCCAAGCCCGATGCGGCGCATGCCAGCAGAGTCAGGAATAAACGGGGGAAAGGCTGAGGGATAGGCTGATTCATCACGTCTCCATGCACTTGATCCCGCAAGGCGGGGATTGCTCAAGTGTGAGACGAGCTTGATATCGGTAACTTGCTCAGGCGCAAAAAGCCCCACGGCGGCTCGCGACCGCCGTGAGGAAGATGGGAGTTACGCCGCGCCGGGGTGGCGCGGATGCTGCAATGTAGAGCGTCTAACAAAACCTTCAGGGCAAGGGATGCGGCCTACCGACGCATCGTCGACGACAGTACGCTAGTACGGCGAGACGATGCAACGCAGCCATGGGGGCTTTTGTTAGGCGGTCTAGCGCTCGTCGCGGCGGCGCATCAGGTACACCATGGTGCCGAGCACGGCGCCGGCCACCACGGCTTTCTTCACCAGGCCGGCGCGGTTGTGTTCCCACTCGGCCTTGATGCCCATTTCGGCCAGTACGTTTGGTACTTTGCCTTGCGACAGGTCTTCGCCGATGCCTTCGACCACGTTGACGCGATCCGCGGCCAGCAGCAGCAGCCAGTGACGCATGTCGTTTTCCGACCAGCGGAAAGCGGCACGGCGGATCATGCCGGACAAGCCCTTGGGCGGCTGCACGGTGCCGAAGATCGGCGTGATGCCCGGGCGTTCGGTCGAAGTCAGGATCTCGACGGTCTGCTCCTGTTGCGGCAGGCGGTCGACCGGCGGCGGGATGAAACGCGGCGGCGTGCGCTCCATCGGCACGCCAGGGCGATCCTTGCGGTCGAGGTCGGCGCCCCAGCCGTTGATATGGGCCAGCTGCTCGCGCGTCGGGCGCTGCGGTTCGGATGGGTAATCCTGCTGGAACTCGTGCGCGTGGCCGCGGTGGTCGTGCTGGTGCGAGTGCGGGTCGACTTGGTTTGAAGTTTCCATGCTGGCTCCTTATTGCGATTTGCTGGCCTGGACGGCGCTGACGTCTTTTGCGCGCGGCGGAATCAGGACGGTCTTGATGCATTCGTCCAGCTTGCTCGAGAAGATGTGATAGGCGTCCGACACTTCTTCCAGCGGAATGCGGTGGGTGATGATGTCCTTCGGGCTCAGGCGCCCTGCGCGGATGTGCTCGATCAGGCGCGGCAGGTGGCGCTTGACGCTGGCCTGGTTGGCGCGGATCGTCAAACCCTTGTTCAGGACATTGCCCATCGGGACCATGTTGAAGGTCGGGCCATACACGCCGACGATCGACACGTTGCCGCCCTTGCGCACCGAATTGATGGCCCAGTGCAGCACGGTCGAGGAGCCGGCCTGCGCCTTCATCAGGCGGCCCGTGAGGGTTTGCGCGATCGAGCCGGCGGCGTCGCCGCCCACGCAGTCGATGCAGACGTCGGCGCCCATCCAGTCGGTCATCTTCTTGATGTGCTCGGCCATGTCGTTGACTTCGCGGAAGTTCACCACCTCGCACTGCGCCCAGCGCTTGGCGAATTCGAGGCGGTATTCGACCTCGTCGACCACGATCACGCGGCCGGCGCCCATCAGCCAGGCCGACTTGGCGGCGATCAGGCCGATCGGGCCGGCGCCGAAGATCACCACGGTATCGCCTTCCTTGATGTCGCCCATCTCGGCGGCCTGGTAGCCGGTCGGGGTGACGTCGGTCAGCAGCACGGCGTCGTCGTCATGGATGTCGTCCGGAATGATGTGCGGTCCGACGTCGGCCATCGGCACACGCACGTACTCGGCCTGGCCGCCGTCGTAGCCGCCCGCGGTGTGGGAGTAGCCGTAGATGCCGCCCACGGCGCTGGCTTGCGCATTCGTGTTGTTGCAGTTGCCGTACAGCTCATGCTTGCAATAGAAGCAGGACCCGCAGAACAGGTTGAACGGCACCAGCACCTTGTCGCCGACTTTCAGGTTCTTGACGTCGGAGCCGACGTCGTCGACCACGCCGATGAATTCGTGGCCGAAGGTGTGGCCGACGCGGGTGTCCGGCACCATGCCGTGGTACAGGTGCAGGTCGGAACCGCAGATGCAGGTCCGCGTGACGCGCACGATCGCATCGCCCGGGTGCTCGATGACCGGATCGGGCTTATGGTCGGCGCGGACGCGATACGGTCCGCGGTAGTTCATTGCCAGCATATGTCCTCCTGGAATTGGTTAGCGGCCAGTACGCATGCAACGGCCTTTGACTGAACGTTATGTCAAAACGCCAAGAAAGGCGATATACCTGCGGAAACGTGCGCGGGTTTCTGAACAAAATATTATGTATTTGTTTTTAAAAGGAAATTTACTGATTTTCGGAAACGAAAACGGCCGCACTGGGCGGCCGTCTCGTATCGGGTCGATGCTTACACGCTTTTTAACGGAAGTCTCGACAACCGTAGCGAGCGGAAGAAGTTTTGGCCGGGACGCGCAGCCGCACATACGGTACGGCGAGCATCGCAGGCCAAAAATTCGACGCGTAGCAGGTTGCCGAGGCGCCCATCAGAGCTGACGGGCTTCGAAAGTATTGCACTGGTTGACGGAGCCGGTCTCCATCCCGCGCTTGAACCAGCGCACGCGCTGCTCCGAGCTGCCGTGCGTGAACGAATCCGGCACCACCACGCCCTGGGCCTGGCGCTGCAGCGCATCGTCGCCGATCGCGCTGGCGGCGTTCAGCGCGCTCTCGACGTCGCCCTGCTCGATGATCTGCTTGGCCTGGTTGGTGTGGTTCGCCCATACGCCGGCGAAACAGTCGGCCTGCAGCTCCAGGCGCACCGACAGCGCGTTGGCTTCGGTCTCGGACAAACGCTCGCGCGCGCGGTCGACCTTGCCGGTGATGCCCAGCAGGTTCTGCACGTGGTGGCCGACTTCGTGGGCGATCACGTAGGCCTGGGTGAACTCGCCGCCGACGTGGAAGCGCTTCTGCATCAGGTTGAAGAAGGACAGGTCGAGATAGACCTTGCGGTCACCCGGGCAGTAGAACGGGCCGACCGCCGCCTGGCCCATGCCGCAGCCGCCGGTCGGGGTTCGGCCGTTGTACAGCACCAGGTGCGGCGGCGTGTAGGTGGCGTTGTTCTGCTTGAAGATCTGGGTCCAGGTGTCTTCGGTGTAGCCGAGCACGGTGCGCACGAACTGGGTCTCGCGGTCGTTGGCCGGCGCATGCGCGGGCGCCTGCTGCACCTGGGCCGGCGCGCTGCCGCCGCCCGACAGCAAGTGCACGATGGTGCTCGGCGATACGCCAAAGAACCACGAGCCGACCAGCGCGATCACGATCGTGCCGATGCCGACCGTTCCTCCGCCGAAGCCGAAGCCCCCACCGCCGCCGCCGCCGTCGCCACGGCGGTCTTCGATATTGTCGCTTTCGCGGTCACCTTCCCAACGCATCCTTCTCTCCTTTGCTTACATCTCGATCCGGCGCCCGGTGGGGCGCCGCAGGTTGGCCGATCCAAAATTCTCGCGCGCGTCCTTGTTGCGGAACTCTTCGTCCAGCGCCAGGCCGGCGCGCTGCTCGTCGTTCAGGGCGCGCTCGTGGCGTTCGCGTTCGACCTCGCGCGTCAGGCGCGAATTCGTTTCCAATTCCGGCAATTTGCTTTTCATGACAGTCCTCACTCTCGGTTGCAGTATGCACATGCAAGTTCGCAGCGGTATGTTCGAACTTTCACATATGGCATGCAATTCTTTCACACCCGGGCGGGTGCGCGCCAGTGGAGTTTGGCGTGCCTGGCCGCGCTGCGATACGGTATGCTGTCGAAATGAACACGCCCACCGACTCCCACCGCCTCCTCGCCGCCCTCGGCCACACCCTAGTGGCTGCGGATTACCGTTTCGTGACCGTCACCCCGGCCACGCACCGCCGCATCAACCGACGCCCGGAAAACGCCTGGGCGCAGGATACGCGTGGCGTGCTCGGCTGGAGCCGTCCGTTCCGACCCGGTGCGCTGCCGCCGGACATCGAAACGCCGCTGCGCGACGCCGGCCTGCTGACGCGCGACGGCGACGGCCACCGCGCCCTGGTGCGCGCCTCGAGCATCGGCGAGCACCTGTACTTTCACTCGGCCTGGCCAACCAGCGACGAGGACGCCGTGTTCTTCGGCCCGGACACCTACCGCTACGTCGCCGCCCTGCACCGCTCGCTCGGCGCGGTGCGCGTGCCGCTGCGCCGTGCGGTCGACATCGGCGCCGGCGCCGGTCCGGGCGCGATCGAACTGGCCCTGCGCTGCCGGGACGCCACCGTGTATGCCGCCGACATCAACCCGCGCGCGCTGGCGCTGGCCGAAGTCAACGCCAGCGTCAACCAGGCCGCCAACGTGGTGGTCTGCGAGAGCAATCTTCTGGACGGCATGGAAGGCGGCTTCGACCTGGTGATGTCGAACCCGCCCTACATCCTCGACCCGGACGAGCTGACCTACCGCCACGGCGGCGGCGAGCACGGCGCCGAGATCTCGATCCGCATCGTGCGCGCGGCGCTGGACCGCCTCAACCCGGGCGGCAGCCTGATGCTGTACACCGGCGTGGCGATCGTCGATGGCGCCGACCGCTTCCTGGCGGCCATCCGCGGCTGGCTCGAGCAGGAGTGCCTCGAGTGGCATTACGAAGAGCTCGACCCCGACATCTTCGGCGGCCAGCTCGGCTGCAAGGGCTACGAGGACGTCGAGCGCATCGCCGCGGTGTGGCTGCACGCCATCAAGCGCTGACGCGATCGAGCACCCGTTTGGCGCTTATCTGAGCGCCTTCTCGTGCTCGGCCAGCCCGACCGCCTTGTAGTCGTAAGTCGGATAGAACTCGGTGCGGTAGGCGCCCCAGGCGGTGTCCTCGAGCACGCGGTTGACTTCGCGCAGGCGCGAAGCCGGCAGGCGCACGGTGATCACCTGGCCGATGCCCATCTGCACGTACCAGCTCACCACTTCGACACCCTGGGGCGGAAAGGCCTTGTAAAAGCCCTGCTTGGCCAGCTGGGCGTTCAGGTCGGCGAGCGGGCGCGACTGGTCGTGCTTGAGGAAGATGGTCAGCAGGATGGCGTTGTCGGGCGTCGAGGCCGCGCTGCCGGCGGAAGGCGCGCCGACGCTCTGGGCGGCGGCGGGCGCACACGCGCTCGCGCAGAGGGCGGCGAGCAGCGCGGCGGCTGGACGGAACATGATGCGGCGGGCGGTATCGAACATGGTCGGGCTCCTGTCGGAATCGATGAGGTGTCCGATCATAGCCCAGTCGTCCCTGCCATGCGCCGCCGCACGCGCCTGCTCAGAAGCGCAGCTTGACGTAGGCCGACGGGCCGGTCAGGCGCAGGTCGAGGTCGGCCCGGCGATCGCCGTTGCGCGACAGTTGCACCTTCTGCACGCCATAGTCGAGCGCGACGCCGATGTTACGGGCCGGCAGCCACTCGACGCCGACCGTGCCGCCGTAGATGTGGCCGTCGACATTGCCGCCGTTTTTCTTGATACCCGACGCTTCGGCATACACCCGCAGGTCCTGGCGGATCGAATGGCGCCAGGCGAGTTCGATCAGCGGCGCGAAGCCGTTCTCGCTGGCCGAGCCGCTGCCGCTGAAGGTGCGGGTCTGCTGCGGAATCGTGAAGCCGCCGACGGTGACGGGGCCCTGGGTGCTGACCTGGCCCTCGACACTGCCTTCGACGCGCGCATGCAGGTAGGCCGCGCCGACGCCGATGCCGAACACGTCGTTCTGGTGGCCGATCCACCAGCGGTAGGCCAGCTGGGCCACGTCCAGGCGCAGGTTGCCGTACACGCTGGCGTTGCCGCTGATCGGCTGGCCCTGGTAGGTGGTCGCGCCGCTCAGGGTCGGGTTGTAATCCTTGTCGTAGCGGAAGTAGTCGAGCGAGATGCCCTGGCTGTCGCCCAGCAGGACGTCGGCCTTGATGCGCGGCAGCGTGGTGTGGCCGCCTTCGCCTTCGGGCGTCTCGAGGTAGCCGTAGGCGCTGTCGCCGTCGGCCTGGATCTTCGGTTTGGCGATGAAGCCGCCGACCGACACGCTGACGCGGTCGAGGGCCGGCGATGGCTCGGCGTGGGCGGCGACGGCGCCGAAGGCGGTGCTCAGGATGGCGGCTTGCAGGGTGAGTGCGAGCGCCGGGCGGCGCGGGGATACGGCGTGCGACATGGGTCCTCCGGATATGCGGGCGTGACGGTTCTTCATGATGAGATTCAATGACTCAGCGGTCAGTAATTTGTAGTGATTATGGTTAATTATTCGGAGTGCATGCGCACGATTGATGGGGGTGGTTGCGGGGGTGCGACAGGAGGGGGTTGTGTGCGTGTGCGCGCGGATGAGGGGTGGGAGGTGGTGGTAGATACGAAGGTTGGCGGTCGGGTTTGGAGTGTGCGTGGGGGTAGCTCGCGCGTGTGCGTGTGTGCGTGTGTGCGTGTGGGCGCGTGCGTGTGGGAGCGTGTGCGCGTGTGCATGCGGTAGCGGGCGTGGGGCGCCCGCGCGGAGCGCGAGGCTTTTTTGTTTGTGGTGTGCGGCGCCCGTGCTGCGCACGAGGCTTTGGCTGGCGGGGCGCATCGTGTGTGGCCGCAGGCCTGCACACGATGCACTTTGTTGGGGAGCGCCTTGGCGCTCCCCAACAAAGAGTGGGATTCGCCCACCTGCGGCGGGCCGCCCGCGCGCGAGTACGCGCGCGGCTTCGAATCCCACCCGGGGAGCGCGCAGGCGCTCCCCTCCTCTCCGCCACAAAATAAAAAAGGCCCCGATGGGGCCTGTTTTATTTCTTGGCGGAGAGGGTGGGATTCGAACCCACGGTACGGTCACCCGTACGCCTGATTTCGAGTCAGGTACATTCGACCACTCTGCCACCTCTCCGTTTCAGGTCGCTGGTCGTTCGCGAGAGGCTGCATTATAGAGGGCGGTTGAGATTATCGCAAGTGCATGGCGTGCGCGGCGGGCGCATGTCGATGAATTCCTTATATACAAGCCGCGCGAGCGCTCTTTATGATGGGTCGCATCGTCCATCCACCCACGCCATCCATGACATCCGCAGCCCTCTTCGCCGCACTCTGCCTTGCCGCCGCCACCTCAGCCAGCGCCGCCACCCCCGTCGAAACGCACGGCGCCCTCCACGTCGAAGGCAGCCGCGTACTCGACCAGCACGGCAAGCCGGTCGCCCTCGCTGGTCCCAGCTTCTTCTGGTCGAACACCGGCTGGGGCCAGGAAAAGTTCTACAACGCCAACGCGGTCAAGACCTTCGCCACCGACTGGCATGCGTCGATCGTGCGCGCGGCGATGGGGGTCGACGCCAAGGGTGGTTTCTTGCAGGACCCGGCCAACGAGAAGCGTGTCGAGACGCTCGTCGATGCGGCCATCGCCAACGGTGTGTACGTGATCATCGACTGGCATTCGCACCACGCCGAACAGTATTCGGACCAGGCGGTCGCCTTCTTCCAGCGCATGGCCAAAAAATATGGCCGCACCCCCAACGTGATCTACGAGCTGTACAACGAGCCGCTGAAGGACGTGTCCTGGAGCCAGACCATCAAGCCGTATGCCGACAAGGTGATCGGCGCCATCCGCGCGATCGACCCGGACAACCTGATCGTGGTCGGCACGCCGACCTGGTCGCAGGACGTCGACCTCGCCGCCGCCGATCCGCTCAAGGGCCCCAACCTGCTGTATTCGCTGCACTTTTATGCCGGCACCCACAAGCAGTTCTTGCGCGACAAGGCCGATGTGGCGATGAGCAAAGGGGCGCCGCTGTTCGTGACCGAATGGGGCTCGGTCGATGCCGACGGCAACGGCGCCGTCGACGTCGCGGAAACCCGGCGCTGGCAGGATTACCTGCGCGCGCATTGCCTGAGCCAGGCGCAGTGGGCGGTCAGCGACCGCAAGGAAGGCGCCTCGCTGTTCAAGCCCGGCACTTCCGGCACCGGGCCGTGGACGGACAATGACCTGACCGACTCCGGCAAACTGCTGCGCGAGATCCTGAAAAACTGGAACACGCAGTGCCAGTGACCCGGCCGGCTCGGCGCGGGCGTGGTCAAGCGGCGACGTAGGCCGCCAGCTCGTCCGGCGTCCCCTCCGGAAAGGCGCTTCTCAAATAGTCGAGAAACGCCGACACCCGCGCGCTGAGCAGCCGGCGCGACGGGTACAGCGCCCACAGGGCGATCTCGGGGACGTCGGCATCGCCCCACTGCACCAGGCTGCCGGCCGCCAGGTCGTGGCTCACCAGCGACAGCGGCAACCGGCCCACGCCGACGCCCATGCGCACCGCGTCGCGCACCATCATCAACGACGACAGGCCCAGCACCGGGTCGATGGCGATGCTGTCGACGCCCGCCGCCGTCCTCATCGTCCAGGCGCCGCCGCGTTCGGCCGATCCGCGTACCACGGCCGCCACGGGCGCGCCATCCACGGGCCGCGCCAGGCCGGGCTTGGCCACGATCACCAGCCGGTCGCGCAGGAACACGCGTCCGACCAGGCTTTCGTCCGGATCGGGATTCACGCGCAGCACCAGGTCGTAGCCCTCCTCGACCATGTCGACGCCGCGGTCCTCGGTCGTCACTTCCAGCCGCACCTCCGGACAGGCCAGCGCGAAGCCGGCCGCGATCTTGCCCATCGCGGTCTGCGAGAACAGCAGCGGTGCGCTGATGCGCAGGCGGCCGCGCGGCCGGTCGCCGCCCGACGCGATGGCGGCGGCGGCCTCGTCGATCTCGCCCAGCAGCACCGAGGTGCGCGCATGCAGCGCCTGTCCTTCCTGCGTCAGCTTGAGCGTGCGCGCGCCGCGCTCGAGCAGGCGCAGGCCGAGGCTGGCCTCGAGCTCGGCGACCCGGCGCGACAGCGTCGCCTTCGGGCGCCCGCTCGCGCGCGCGGCGCGGCCGAACCCGCCGTGGCGGGCAACCAGGTTGAAGTCGGCAAGGGCGAGCAGATCCATGTGTTTCACCGGTGAGACGCAAGGTCTCACTATAACGGCTATCGGCCCACCTGTGGAATGCATAAGATGGAATCGTCATTTCGACAAACAACCTTCCAAGGAGCGATACCATGACCATCCTCGTTACCGGCGCCACCGGCACCATCGGCAAACACATCGTCGACCAACTCGTCCAGCGCGGCGCCAAGGTGCGCGCCCTGGTGCGCGATCCGGCCAAGGCGGACTTTCCACCGCAAGTCGAGATCGCAAAGGGCGACATGCTCGATCCGGATTCGCTGCGCAGCGCCTACCGGGGCGTCTCGGCGCTGTTCCTGCTGAACGCCGTCACGCCCGACGAATTCACCCAGGCGCTAATCGCGCTCAACGTCGCCAAGGAAGCCGGCATCGACCGCGTCGTCTACCTGTCGGTCATCCACAGCGACGTGTATGTGAACGTGCCCCACTTCGCCGGCAAGTTCGGGGTCGAGCGCATGCTCGAGCAGATGGGGTTCAGTGCCACGATCCTGCGCCCGGCCTACTTCACGAGCAACGACCTGACCATCAAGGACGTGGTGCTGCAGCACGGCGTGTACCCGATGCCGGTCGGCGCGCGCGGCCTGGCCATGGTCGACCCGCGCGACATCGGGGAAGTCGCGGCGATCGAGCTGATCCACCGCGCTCACGCGACCCGCCCGATGCCATTGGAACGCATCAACCTGGTCGGGCCGGACACGCTCACCGGCACCGACATCGCGGCGATCTGGTCAAGCGTGCTGGGGCGGGAGGTGGCGTATGGCGGCGACGATACGGCCGGCTTCGAGCAGAACCTGCGCCAGTTCATGCCGGGGTGGATGGCGTACGACATGCGCCTGATGAGCCAGCGTTTTCTGACGGACGGGATGGCGCCGGAAGCCGGGGACGTGGTGCGCCTCACTGCCCTGCTGGGGCGGCCGCTGCGCTCGTATCGCGCATTTGCGGAAGGTGTCGCGGCGCAGGCTGCTGCCAACGCCTGAACCTGCCCATCTATTCATTCATTCAAGGAGAATCATCATGATCTATTCGACTGCGGCCGTGCCGGTCAATCCGGAAGGTGAAGCTGTTCTGACCCGGGCCCAGGCCTGGGCGGGGCTGGTGCTCAAGGCGCGCGATGCGCGGCTGTTCCTGCCGCCGGGCTTGTGCACGCGCTGTGATGTGGTGGAGGAAAGTGCGACGCATATCGTGCGCGAGGCGGTCATCGGCGGGCAAGCGCTGCGGGAAATCATCGTCTTTGAGGACGAGAAGAAGGTGTCGTTCTTCCAGACGACCGGGCCGCGCGAGGGAGTGATCGTCAATCAGTTGTTCGAAGACGATGCCGGCGCGCTGCAGCTGAAGTTTTATGGCTATCTCGGGCTGCGCGGGAAGGCGCCCGGCGGGCCGGAGGAACGGGCGGAGCAGGCGGTGTTCGACAGCGAGCAGGGGTACAAGGCGGCGTTGCTGTCGACGTTGAGGAAGACGCGGGAGCTGGTGGCTGAGGGCAGGCTTTGAGGGGCGGCTTGCGCGCGTGCGAGCGGTGGTCCGGTGATGCCCGCGCTGCGCGCGAGGCTTGGCATAGGGATTGCGCGGGCGTGAGTAAGTTGCGTGATGCCCGTGCTGCCCGTGCTGCGCACGAGGCTTGGGGCGTGCGACGGCTTCAAGATGGGGTGTGCGGCGCCCGTGCTGCGCACGAGGCTTCAGCTGGCGGTGCGCATCGTGTGTGGGCCGCAGGCCTGCACACGATGTACTTTGTTGGGTGCCGCCGGGGCGGCACCCAACAAAGGGGTGGGATTCGCCCACGTTCCGCGGGCCGCCCGCGCGCGAGTACGCGCGCGGCTTCGAATCCCACCCGGGGAGCGCGCAGGCGCTCCCTCCTCTCCGCCACAAAATAAAAAAGGCCCCGATGGGGCCTGTTTTATTTCTTGGCGGAGAGGGTGGGATTCGAACCCACGGTACGGTCACCCGTACGCCTGATTTCGAGTCAGGTACATTCGACCACTCTGCCACCTCTCCGTTTCAGGTCGCTGGTCGTTCGCGAGAGGCCACATTATAGCAGCCTCCCGCAAAAACGGAAGAGCTATTTACGCCGTACTCAAGCAGCCGGAACCAGGCGCTCCAGCCCGCCCATGTACGGGCGCAGCACCTCCGGCACGACCACGCTGCCATCCGCCTGCTGGTAGTTTTCCAGCACCGCCACCAGCGTACGCCCGACGGCCAGACCGGAGCCGTTCAGGGTGTGCACCAGTTCCGGCTTGCCCGCGGCGTTGCGGAAGCGCGCCTGCATGCGGCGGGCCTGGAAGGATTCGCAGTTCGACAGCGACGAGATCTCGCGGTAGGTGTTCTGCGCCGGCAGCCAGACTTCCAGGTCGTAGGTCTTGGCCGCGCCGAAGCCCATGTCGCCGGTGCACAGCGCCATCACGCGGTACGGCAGGCCCAGGTGTTTCAGGATGGTTTCGGCCTGGCCGACCATCTCTTCCAGCGCTTCGTACGATTTTTCCGGATGCACGATCTGCACGAGCTCGACCTTGTCGAACTGGTGCTGGCGGATCATGCCGCGCGTGTCGCGGCCGTAGCTGCCGGCTTCCGAACGGAAGCACGGCGTGTGCGCGGTGATCTTGATAGGAAGCTGCTCGCCCGGCACGATCTCGTCGCGCACCATGTTGGTCAGCGACACTTCCGACGTCGGGATCAGGTAGAAGGTCTCGCCCTCGCCTTCGACGCCGCCCTTCTTGACCGCGAACAGGTCTTCCTCGAATTTCGGCAGCTGGCCGGTGCCGCGCAGCGAATCGGCGTTGACCATGTACGGCGTGTAGCACTCGGTGTAGCCGTGCTGGCCCGTGTGCGTATCCAGCATGTACTGGGCCAGCGCACGGTGCAGGCGCGCGATGCCGCCCTTCATCACCGAGAAGCGCGAGCCGGTCAGCTTGGTCGCGGTGTCGAAGTCCAGGCCCAGCGGGGCGCCGACGTCGACGTGGTCTTTCACCGCGAAGTCGAATGCCGGCGGCGTGCCGACCTTGCGCACTTCGACGTTGCCCGACTCGTCCTGGCCGACCGGCACGTCGGCGTTGGGCAGGTTGGGAATGGTCTGCATGAAGGCCGCCATCTTCTCCTGCACCTCGGCCAGCTTGACTTCGTTGGCCTTGAGCTCGTCGCCGATGCCGGCCACTTCCGCCATCACGGCACCCGTGTCCTCGCCCTTGCCTTTCAACATGCCGATCTGCTTGGACAGCGAGTTGCGCTTGCCCTGCAGTTCTTCGGTGCGGGTCTGGATCGCCTTGCGCTCGGCCTCGATGGCGTTGAAACCGGCCACGTCGAGCTGGAACTTGCGGCTGGCCAGACGCGCGGCGACGTTGTCGATGTCTTTGCGGAGCAGTTGGATGTCTATCATGTCGGACTTGTGCGATGTTATAAGTATCGAAACCACAATTGTACCAAGCCGACAGGCATTCTTCCCCGCTTTCGGCAAGCGTAGCGCATGGGCCGGCGATTTCGCGGACACTCCCCGTACGAACCGCCTGCTGGAGACCGCCATGCCCGGCATCGGCACGCTCGGCCCATCCGACCTGCTGGTACGGGTGATCATCGCCAACGCTTCGCAGAACGCGATGGCCGACGACTGCAAATCGGTCTCGGACGACTTGATGCCGGCCGCCGTCGCGCCGGCAAGCGCCTAGCGCTCAGTCGCCGGAGCCGCCGCGCGCATCCTCGTCCAGGCTGCGCAGCCAGGCCAGCTTCTCGCCGATCTTGGCCTCGATCCCGCGCGGCACCGGCTGGTACCAGCCCGGCTCGGGCATGCCGTCGGGCAGGTAGGTCTCGCCGGCCGCGTACGCATTCGGTTCGTCGTGGGCGTAGCGGTACTCGTGGCCGTAGCCGAGTTCCTTCATCAGCTTGGTCGGCGCATTGCGCAGGTGCACCGGCACCTCGCGCGACTTGTCCTTCCTGACGAAGGCCATGGCGGCGTTGAAGGCGTTGTAGCCGGCATTGCTCTTGGCGGCGATGGCGAGATAGATCACGGCCTGGCCCAGCGCCAGCTCCCCTTCCGGCGAGCCGAGGCGCTCGAAGGTCTCGGCGGCGTCGTTGGCCAGCTGGATCGCGCGCGGGTCGGCGATGCCGATATCTTCCCAGGCCATGCGCACGATGCGCCGCGCCAGGTATTTCGGGTCGGCGCCGCCATCGAGCATGCGGCATAGCCAGTACAGCGCGGCGTCCGGGTGCGAACCGCGCACGGATTTGTGCAGCGCCGAGATCTGGTCGTAGAAGTTGTCGCCGCCCTTGTCGAAGCGGCGCGCGTTCAGCGTCAGCGCGTTTTCGACGAACTCGCCGGTGATGCGGCTCACGCCGGACGTGTCGGCCGAGGTCTTGGTCTGTTCCAGCAGGTTGAGGAAGCGGCGCGCGTCGCCATCGGCGTAGCCGACCAGGGTCGTGATCGCCACTTCGTCGAATTCCAGCTGGGGCATCACGCGCTCGCGCGCGCGCGCGAGCAGCTGGCGCAGCTCGTCCTCGGTCAGGGCCTTGAGCACGTAGACCTGGGCGCGCGACAGCAATGCCGAGTTGACCTCGAATGACGGGTTTTCGGTGGTGGCGCCGATCAGCGTGACCAGGCCGCTTTCGACGAACGGCAGCAGCGCATCCTGCTGGCTCTTGTTGAAGCGGTGGATCTCGTCGATGAACAGGATGGTGTGCTTGCCGCCGGCCAGGTAGTGCCCGGCCTGATCGATCGAGGCGCGGATGTCCTTCACGCCCGACAGCACCGCCGACAAGGCGATGAATTCGCAGTCGAAGGCGTTGGCCGTCAGGCGCGCCAGCGTGGTCTTGCCGACCCCGGGCGGGCCCCACAGGATCATCGAATGCGGCCTGCCCGACTGGAACACCAGGTTGAGCGGCTTGCCCGGGCCCAGCAGGTGGCTCTGGCCGATCACCTCGGCGATGGTCTTGGGGCGCAGCGCTTCGGCCAGCGGCGGCGAAGGCTCGGTCTTGAAAAGGTCATCCACGTTGTTCATGCAGCCAATGTGCGGCCGTTGCGTCGAAAGCGCAAGTGTAACGGATGACCGGCGGGGCCGTATGCGCAGGCGCAGGCGCGCCCATGCGAAGCCCCGATTCGATGACGATTACTGGCTGACGACTTCCGCGCCCTTCGGCACCTCGAACTTGAACGCCTGCGCGCCCAGCACCGGATTGCGCTCGAAGCTGGTGAACTTGAGCACCGAGGTCTGGCCGAAGTTGTCCTTCAGTTCCATCTGCTGCGGCAACCCGTCCTTCATGCCGATCGCGATCTGGGCGAAGGTCGAGTCCTTGGCCTTGGGCGTGGCGCTCAGCCATTCCAGGCCGTCGCGGTTGCGGTCGGCGGCTTCGGCCAGCGTGAAGTTCTTTTCCAGGTCGTTGCTGCCGAACAGGATCGCAGCCGGCGAGCTGCCCAGCGCGTTGCCCAGCTTGCGCGTGGTGACCTGGTTCAGGTCTTTTTCGTAGATGTACAGCGTTTCGCCGTCGGCCTGCAGCACCTGCTCGTACGGCTTCTGGTAGGTCCAGATGAACTTGCCGGGACGGGCGAACACGAAGGTGCCGGTCGAGGTCTGCGGCGCCTTGGCGACCTTCGACTTGCGCACCTGCAGTTGGTTGAAATCGCCGCGCGCCGACTTCGTGCTCGCGACGAAACTCTTGAACTGCTCGAGCGCGCTGGCGTGCGCGGCGCCGGCCACGAGCGCGCCGACGGCCAGGATTGCGGTGAAAGCGGTCTTCAACTGCATACGTATGAGGCTCCTTTTTTTGTTATTCGGCCTGGGTCGCCGGCACCAGGATGTCGCGGTTGCCGTTGCTCTGCATCGGCGACACGATGCCGCTGGTCTCCATCTGCTCGAGCAGGCGCGCCGCGCGGTTGTAGCCGATGCGCAGGTGGCGCTGGACCAGCGAGATCGAGGCGCGGCGGTTCTTCAGCACCACCGCCACAGCCTGGTCGTACATCGCGTCGGACTCGCCGCCGCCTTCGCCGCTCGCAACCGCGCCGTCGGCGCCGCCTTCCTCGGCCACGCCGCCTTCCAGGATGCCCTCAATGTAATTCGGTTCGCCGGTCGACTGCAGATGTTTTACAACTCGATGCACTTCCTCGTCCGACACGAACGCGCCGTGCACGCGCACCGGCAAGCCGGTCCCCGGCGGCATGTACAGCATGTCGCCCATGCCCAGCAGCGTCTCAGCGCCCATCTGGTCGAGAATCGTGCGCGAGTCGATCTTCGAGCTGACCTGGAACGCGATACGGGTCGGGATGTTGGCCTTGATCAGGCCGGTGATCACGTCGACCGACGGGCGCTGGGTCGCCAGGATCAGGTGGATGCCTGCCGCGCGCGCCTTCTGGGCGATACGCGCGATCAGTTCCTCGACCTTCTTGCCCACCACCATCATCAGGTCGGCCAATTCGTCGATGATGATGACGATGGTCGGCAGTTTATCCAGCGGCTCGGGCGCGTCCGGGGTCAGCGAGAACGGGTTCGGGATGTGCTCCTCGCGCTTGGCCGCTTCCAGTATCTTGCCGTTGTAGCCGGCCAGGTTGCGCACGCCGAGCTTCGACATCAATTTGTAGCGCCGCTCCATCTCGTTGACCGCCCAGTTCAGCGCGTGGCCGGCCTGGCGCATGTCGGTCACCACCGGCGCCAGCAGGTGCGGGATGCCTTCGTACACCGACATTTCGAGCATCTTCGGGTCGATCAGGATCAGGCGCACGTCTTCCGGGTCGGACTTGTACAGCAGCGACAGGATGGTGGCGTTGATGCCGACCGATTTACCCGAGCCGGTGGTGCCCGCGACCAGCAGGTGCGGCATCTTGGCCAGGTCGGCGATCACCGGCTTGCCGGCGATGTCCTTGCCCAGCGCGACCGTCAGGCTGGACGGGCTGTCGCCATAGATCTTCGAGCCGACGATTTCGGTCAGGCGCACGATCTGGCGCTTCGGATTGGGCAGCTCGAGCGCCATGTAGTTCTTGCCGGGGATGGTCTCGACCACGCGGATCGAGGTCAGCGACAGCGAACGCGCCAGGTCGCGCGCCAGGTTGACGATCTGGCTGCCCTTGACGCCGGTGGCCGGCTCGATCTCGTAGCGGGTGACCACCGGACCCGGGTAGGCGGCCACGACCTTGGCTTCGACGCCGAAGTCGGACAGCTTCTTCTCGATCAGGCGGCTGGTGAATTCGAGCGTCTCGACCGCCACCGACTCCTGCGCCGGCGGCGCCTCGTCGAGCAGCGCCAGCGGCGGCAAGGCGCCCTCGCCATTCACTTCGAAAAGGTGCGACTGGCGCTCCTTTTCGGCGCGCTCGGAGCGCGGCACGGCGACCACCTGCGGCTCGATCTTGATCGGCGACGGGTTCGGGGCGCTGGCGGACGACAGCGGTTTCGCGCTCGCGCCGGCGGCGGCCGCGGCCGGCTGCGCGGCCATGGGCCGGGCGGTCTCGAAGGCCTCGCCATCATCGTCGTCGATGGCGGCTGCAGCGGCGCCATCCTCGTCCATCTGCGGCTCGGCCTTGGCGACGGCCGGCTTGGGCTCGGCCTTTTTCTTGACCTTGGCCATGGCCTTGGCCAGGAAGCCCGGCGCCGCCTCGCCGTCGCTGGCGGCCGCGGCCAGCTCGACGTCGGCGAAGCCCTCATCAATCAGGCGCGGTTCCGGCTTGGCCAGCGCCGGGGTAAATTTCTCGGCGTGCTTCTCGACGTACTTGGCGCGCTCGCCGCCCACGACCTCGTCGCGCTTGTGCGCGGCGGCTTCGCCGTAGCGGCGGTCTTCGCGGTCTTCCAGGCGCAGGCGGAACCAGTCGAAGGCCATCTCGACCGATTCGCCGATGCGCTCGGCCACCGCCAGCCAGGACACCTGGAAGTACCAGGAAAAGCCCAGGCCGAACAGCAGCAGGAGCAGCAAGGTGGCGCCGGTGAAGCCGAAGGCGGCGTAGGAGGCGTGGCCGATCAGCTGGCCCAGCACGCCGCCGGGCGCGCGCGGCAGCGAGACCTTCAGGTCCCACATGCGCAGCCATTCCAGGCCGACGCTGCCGGCGAACATCAGGACGAAGCCGATCCAGCGCACCACGGTCTCGCCCTGGTGCTCGGGCTCGGGTGGCGCGGCTTCGATCACGAAGCGGCTGTGCAGGCGCCGGTAGCCCTTCCACACGGCGCGCGCGAAGCACATGCACAGCCACCAGGACGAGAAGCCGAAGATGTACAGCAGCAGGTCGGCCAGCCAGGCGCCGGCGCGGCCGCCCAGGTTGGCGATATGGGGCACCGGATTAGCGTGCGACCAGCCCGGATCCGCTTTGTTGTAACTCAGCAGGATGAGGACGAAATACAACAATGCGACAGCCGTGGCGAGCCAGCGCGCCTCGGACAAGAGGCGCACTAGGCGGTTCGGCAACGGCTGCCGGGGCGGCGCAGGCTTGCGGGTATAGGTCGATCCGGTCGTTTGACTAGTCTTGCTCATGCTGATTGAAACACACTGCAGGGTTTGAAACCCGGAAATGCCCATTCTAAGCGATCTGCGGCCGAGCGGGCCCATCATTCATGCTCGTGTGCATCATCGTCTATAATCCTGGACTCAAAAAACGACGCCTCTTGATTACCCCGCTGCCCGGCCCCATTTCCTGGGCAACATCCTAAGTGAAGTGAAACGATGACTACTCGCAAACACGCCAAAGTCTTGATCCTCGGTTCCGGCCCTGCCGGCTACAGCGCCGCCGTGTACGCCGCGCGCGCCAACCTCAACCCGATGCTGGTGACCGGCGTCGAGCAGGGCGGCCAGCTGATGACCACCACCGACGTCGAGAACTGGCCGGGCGACCCGCTGGGCGTGCAAGGTCCGGAACTGATGCAGCGCCTGCTGCAGCATGCCGAGCGCTTCAACACCGAGATCGTGTTTGACCACATCCACACGACCTACCTGAACGAAAAGCCGATCCGCCTGGTCGGCGACTCGAACGAATTCACCTGCGACGCCCTGATCATCGCCACCGGCGCCTCGGCCCAGTACCTCGGCCTGCCGAGCGAGCAGGAATTCATGGGCCGCGGCGTGTCCGCCTGCGCCACCTGCGATGGCTTTTTCTACCGCAACCAGGAAGTGGCGGTGATCGGCGGCGGCAACACCGCAGTCGAGGAAGCGCTGTACCTGGCCGGCATCGCCTCGAAAGTGACGCTGATCCACCGCCGCGACAAGTTCCGCGCCGAGCCGATCCTGATCGACCGCCTGATGCACAAGGTCGAGGAAGGCAAAGTCGTGCTGGAACTGAACCAGACGCTGGATACCGTCGTCGGCGACCCGAGCGGCGTGACCGGCCTGAAGCTGAAGTCGGCCGACGGCGGCCAGGAGAAAGAGATCAAGGTGCACGGCCTGTTCGTGGCGATCGGCCACAAGCCGAATACCGGCATCTTCGAGGGCCAGCTGGAGATGCACAACGGCTATATTAAAACCCGCAGCGGCACCGAAGGCATGGCCACCGCCACCAGCGTGCCGGGCGTGTTCGCGGCCGGCGACGTCCAGGACCATATCTACCGCCAGGCGATCACCTCCTCCGGCTCGGGCTGCATGGCCGCGCTGGACGCCCAGCGCTATCTGGAAGCACTCGAGTAAAAGCGAAGGACCACGGCATCGATGGCAGGCTTCAAGGACTTCTCCGACCTCAAATCCTTGCGCGACCGGCTCAAGGAAGAAGAGCGCCTGCGCGCCATCGAAAAAGCCGAGCGCGAAAAGCGCGAGCGCATCGCGCGAGAGAACGCGGTCGAATTTAACTCCGCGCTGGGCGGCGTGGTCAAGATGAAGGAATCCGACCGCTACGTCTGGCGCCCGGTGCAGGACGCCGAACTGCACGGCGCGCCGGTACCCAGGCGCCCGCGCACGGCGGAGGAAGAAACTGCGGCGATCCTGGCCGAATCGATGCTGTCGGATGGCTTCGACGTCGACGGCCTGCTCGACGAAGACCCGTCGCTGAGCTGGGCGGCGCCCGGTGTCGGCCCCGACGTGGTCAAGAAACTGCGCAAGCGCCGCTGGCCGGTCGAGGATGAACTCGACCTGCACGGCCTGACGCGCGACATGGCGCGCCGCCACTTCGACAATTTCCTGCGCCGCGCGAACCGGCGCGGCGAGCGCTGCGTGCGCATCATCCATGGCGTCGGCTATGGCTCGGTGGGCGGTGAACCGGTATTGCGCGGCATGGTGCACAGCTGGCTGGTGCAGACCGAGGGCGTGGTCGCATTTTGCGCGGCGGGCCGCAGCGACGGCGGCCACGGCGCCCTGATCGTGCTGCTGCGCTCGGCCCTGGTCGAGGATTAAGTTTAACAACGTTGGCTAAATATGACGAAAAACCGTCACCTGTGGTCAACTATTTGTGCCGTTTAGCAAAAATTCGCCGGTTTTTGATTGAAACCGGTAAGATGCATACTGAGCAGCGCCGCCGTGGCTCTGCATGAGAAGGAATCGAACGCGTGAGCTCCAGCAATCCCGTCCCGATGCACGCCCCGCAACGGGTTGATCTGCGCAACTGCGTGGATGAACCCATCCACATTCCAGGGACGATCCAGCCGCACGGCATGTTGATCTTCCTGGATATCGAAGGCCGGGTCGAAGGCTGGAGCGCGAACATCAACGACTTGCCGAGCATTGCGCCAGCGCTGGGCCAGCCGTATGCGGCGCTCGGCCTGCCGGACGAGGTCGCGGAAATCGTCGAAGAATGCATCGACGCGGCCGACGGCGGCGAAGCCCCGGCCGCGGTCGCCGCGGTCACGCTGGACGGCAAGGACTACGACTGCGTCGTGCACACGCACCGCGCGCGCGTATTGATCGAATTCGAGCGGCGCGAGGCCTCCACCGACGAAGTCGCGATGTTCGCGATCAAGGCGCACAGCTCGATCGACCGCCTGCGCCGGCAAAAAACCGTCGAGGGCCTGCTCGACACCGCCGTGCGCCAGGTGCGCGAGTTCACCGGTTTCGACCGCGTGATGGCCTACCGCTTCCGCGCCGACGACAGCGGCGACGTGGTGGCCGAGGCGCGCCGCGACGACATCACCCCTTACCTGAACCAGCGCTACCCGGCCGGCGACATCCCGCCACAGGCACGCCGCCTGTACGTGCTCAACACGCTGCGCATGATCGCCGACATCACCTACCACGCCGTGCCGCTGCTCGGCGCGGAAGGCAGCGCGCCGCTCGACATGAGCTTCGGCGTGCTGCGCAGCGTCTCGCCGATCCATATCGAATACCTGCAGAACATGGGCGTGGGCGCATCGATGAGCGTGTCGATCGTGATCAACGGCCGCCTGTGGGGCCTGATCGCCTGCCACCACATGAGCCCGAAACGCGTGCCCTACTCGGTGCGCATGGCGGCCGACGTGCTAGCCAACGTGATCGCGTCCACCTTGCAAAGCATCGAGACGCGCCAGGAAGCCGTACTGGTCGAGCGCGCCGCCTCGGTGCGCGCCAGCCTGGTCGAATCGCTGCTGCTCGAGGAAGACCCGCTCGAGGCGCTGATCGAGCATGGCGAGGGCCTGCTCGAATCGACCCAGTCGCAGGCGATCATCGCGGCCCAGAACGGGCGCGTGGTGTGCCGCGGCATCGACCAGGCGCTGGGCGAAGCGATCGTCGCCACCCTGCCCCAGGACGCGCACGACCTGGTGCTGCATAAATGCCATGCCGACTGGCCGCTGGCGGTACGTCCGGCGCTGGGCAAGTGGGCCGGCCTGCTCGCCATTCCCTACGATCCGCCCAGCCAGGGCTGGTGCCTGCTGCTGCGCGTGGAACAGGTCGAGACCGTGGCCTGGGGCGGCCGGCCGGACAAGACCGAGCATGGCCCGCTGGGTGCGCGCCTGACCCCGCGCGGCTCGTTCGACGCCTGGGTGGAAACCGTGAGCGGCTGCGCCCATCCGTGGGAAGACGGCATCCTCACGCACGCGCGCATGACGCTGGGCGAGCTGGCGCGCGTCTCCAATGCGCGCCGTGCGCAGACCGAATCGACGCGCGCCCAGCTGCTGGCGATGCTGGGTCACGACCTGCGCGACCCGCTGCATTCGATCAACATGGCCGGCATCGTGCTGGAAAAGACCAATACCGGCGCCAACGACCGCAGCGGCACGCTGGGCAAGCGCATCCAGTCCTCCAGCAGCCGCATGCAGCGCATGATCGGCCAGGTGCTGGACATGAGCCGCATCGACCGCGGCCTGGCGCTCGGCGCCGGCCTGGACCAGGTGCAGCTGTCCGCGCTGGTCGAGGACATCGTCGAGGAAGCCCGCCTGGCCTACCCGACCATCACCTACGACCTGAAGTGCGACGCGCCCGCAGAGGTGCTGGCCGACGAATCGCGCCTGGGCCAGGTGCTGTCCAACCTGCTCAGCAATGCGCGCCACCACGGCTTGCCGAACCACCCGATCCGCGTCCGCCAGGGCGTCGAGGGCAAGCAGGCGACCGTGTCCGTGGCCAACGCCGCCTTGCCGATCCCGTCCGAGACCGAGGCCGCGCTGTTCAATCCATTCAAGCGCAGTTCGCTGAACAACCCGCGCAACCGCACCGGCATGGGCCTGGGGCTGTACATCGCCCAGCAGATCGTGCGCGAACACCAGGGTTCGATCGCGTACCACTACGCGGAAGGCGAAGTCGTCTTCACCATGCGCCTGCCGCTGGCCGAAGTTGCACCGGCAGCCATCCCTTCGGAATAATCCGACCTGTCGAGCTCAGGCGTGATAGTCTAGCAATGTTGCCAGCTATCCCGCCAAAGCTCGACCGTGCACGTTCCCGACCACGTCGTCACCGCCATTGAAATCGTCGCCATCCTGGTCGGCGCCTTTTCCGGCTTCATCGAAGCGCGCCGCAAGCGCATGGACCTGGTCGGGGTCTTCACGGTGGCTTTCATCACGGCGTTCGGCGGCGGCACGCTGCGCGATATCCTGCTCGACAAGCGCCCGCTGTTCTGGGTGATCCACCAGGAATACGCGATCCTCATCTTCGTGCTGGCCCTGGTGGCGTCGCCGGCGATCCGCACGCTGCGCCAGATCGTCTCGGAACGCCTGATCGTGATCGCCGACGCGGTCGGTCTGGGGCTGTTTTCGGTCGCCGGGGTCTCGTCGGCGCTGGATGCGCACATGCCGCTGTTCATCGCCTCGATGATGGGCGTGATCACCGGGATCTTCGGCGGGGTGTTGCGCGATATCGTCTGCAACGAAGTGCCGATGGTGTTTCGGGACGGCAAGCCCTATGCGATCTGCGCGTTTATCGGCAACTGGATCTTCCTGTCGATGGGAATGCTGCACGTCTCGGGCGACTTCGCGCTATGGTCGAGCGCCCTGTTCATTACCACGACGCGCCTGCTGGCGTGGAAATTCGACTTGCGCATGGGCCGTTGAAGTCAGGCCGGCAGCACGGCCTGCAGGTGCGCGACCACCTGGTCGAGCATGACCGGTTTGCGGAAGAAACGCACGCCCACCAGCATGGGGCCGACGTCGATCGGATTGGCCGAGATCATCATCGCCGGCAGGCTGGGATCGAGGCCGCGCAGGCGGCGCAGCAATTCCTCGCCGTTCATGCCCGGCATCTTGAAGTCAGTGATGACGAGGTCGGCGCGGTCGACCTGGTGGCGTTCAAGTGCTTCGGCGCCGCCGGCAGCGGTCGAGACGCGGTAGCCCGCCTTGTCCAGGTAGCGCTCGAACACGTAGCGCACCGCTTCCTCGTCGTCGACCACCAGTATATGTTTCACACTCGCTCATCCAGGTGTCCACGCTACGGACAATGTTAGATTCTACGAATCAAGGTAACACAAAGGCAAGCGGAAACGTGACCGAATCGTCACTTTTGCGGGTCAGACCGCATCCGGTCCCGTTTCGCCGGTACGGATACGGATCACCTGTTCGACCTCCTGCACGAAGATCTTGCCGTCGCCGATCTTCCCGGTGCGCGCGGCCTTGATGATGGCGTCGACCACGGTGTCGGTCAGGCTGTCGTCGACCACGACCTCGATTTTTACCTTGGGCAGGAAGTCGACCACGTATTCGGCGCCGCGGTACAGCTCGGTATGACCCTTCTGGCGGCCGAAACCTTTGACTTCGGTGACGGTCAGGCCGGTGACGTTGACCTCGGCCAGCGCTTCGCGCACTTCGTCCAGCTTGAAGGGTTTGATCACGCAGGTAATCTGTTTCATCTCATCTCCTATGGGTCCAGCTTGACATTATCGCATGCCTGTAGCCCCGATCAACCGGCCTGGTCGGGAATCCTGGCCAGTTGCTCCATCCACACGGTCGCTTCCGAGTCGCTCGGTGCGCGCCAGTCGCCGCGCGGCGACAGCGAACCGCCATTGCCGACCTTCGGCCCGTTCGGCACGCAGGAGCGCTTGAACTGGCTGGTCTTGAAGAAGCGCCACAGGAAGATGCCCAGGTTCTTCTTGATCACCGCCAGGTCGTACTGGTTGCGCGCCGGGCTGCCGCCTTCGGGCCACGGGCCTTGCGTGCGGTCGTGCCAGGCGCACCACGACAGGAACGCGACCTTGGTCGGCGTGAAGCCGTAGCGCAGCGTGTAGTAAAGGTTGAAGTCCTGCAGCTCGTAGGGGCCGATGAAATCTTCCGTCACCTGGGCCGGCTTCCCTTCCTCTTTTCCCGTGCCGGTCTTGCCGGGCACCAGTTCCGGGCTGATCTCGGTTTCGAGCACCTTGATCAGCACGTCCGACCCGGTGTCGCCGATCTGCTTCGTGTCGGCTACCCAGCGCACCAGGTGCGAAATCAGGGTCTTGGGCACGCTGGCGTTGACGTTGTAGTGCGACATGTGGTCGCCCACGCCATAGGTGCACCAGCCCAGCGCCAGCTCGGACAGGTCGCCGGTGCCGATCACGATCGCATGGTGGTGGTTCGCCAGGCGGAACAGGTGGCTGGTGCGCTCGCCGGCCTGCACGTTTTCAAAAGTGACGTCGTACTCTTCCTTGCCTTCGGCATACGGGTGGCCGAGGTCTTTCAGCATCTGGATGCAGCTCGGACGGATGTCGATCTCGTGGGCGCTGCAGCCGACCGATTCCATCAGCTCGCGCGCCTGGCGCAGCGTGCGCTCGCTGGTGGCAAAGCCCGGCATCGTGTACGCCAGGATGTTAGCGCGCGGCAGGTTCAGGCGGTCCATGGCCTTGGCGCACACCAGCAGCGCGTGGGTCGAGTCCAGGCCACCGGAGATGCCGATCACGACCTTCTGGTGGCCGGACGATTGCAGGCGCTGCACCAGGGCCTGCACCTGGATGTTGTAGACCTCGGTGCAGCGCTCGTCGCGGCGGCGGCCATCCGCCGGCACGTAGGGGAAGCGCTCGACCAGGCGGTTGAGCGGCAAGTCCCGGTCCAGCGGCAACGCGAGCGCGAAGCGCTGGATGCGGAACTTCGACACCCCATCGGCATGGCGGCGCACCGATTGCGCGAAGGTGGTGGTGTGCATGCGGTCGAGCGACAGGCGTTCCAGGTCGACGTCGGCGACGATGAAGTGCGAGTCCTCGCGGAAGCGCTCGGACTGGGCCAGCATATCGCCCTTTTCGTAGATCATCGACTGGCCATCCCACGCCATGTCGGTAGTCGACTCGCCCATCCCCGCCGAGGTGTACAGATACGCCGCCATGCAGCACGCCGACTGCTGGCTGACGAGCTGGTGGCGGTAGCCGCTCTTGCCCACCACCACGTTCGAGGCCGACAGGTTGACCAGCACGGTGGCGCCGGCCAGGGCCGCGTAGGACGAGGGCGGAATCGGCACCCAGACGTCTTCGCAGATCTCGACGTGGAAGCGGAAAAACGGGATGTTCTCGAGCTCGAACAGCTGCTCCGGCCCGAAGGGAACCCGCTGCCCGAGCAGCTCGATCGCGTCGACCACGGCGTTGTCCGCTGGACTGAACTGCCTGCTTTCGTAAAATTCGCCATAATTGGGCAGGTAGCTCTTCGGAACCGCGCCCAGGATGCGGCCGCCCGCCACCACCACCGCGCAATTGAACAGCACGTGGTCCACGCGCAGCGGCAGGCCGACGATCAGCGCCAGCGGCAAACTGCTCGACGCTTCGACGACCTCGCCCAGGGCATCGACGCAGGCGTCGAGCAGCGCGCGCTGATGGAACAGATCGTCGCAGCTGTAGGCGGACAGGCCGAGTTCCGGGAACGCCACCAGCACGGCGCCCTCTTGGGCGGCCTGGTGCGCCAGCGCGATCGTCTCGCGCGCGTTGAAGCTCGGGTCGGCCACGCGCACGCGCGGGCTGGCAACCGCGACGCGGGCGAAGTCGTGGGAATATAGGTTCAAAAATCGCTTGTCCATCGTCTGTCTACTGAGGTCGGAAGTCATCTTGAATTATCGCACGCATATCGTTTCATCTCTTTCCGAAGTCGGGCAGGCGGAATGGGACGGCCTGGTGGCCCTACAAGCGCAGGCCAATCCCTTCCTATCGTATGCCTTCCTGCATGCCCTGCACGAGTCAGGCAGCGCCACGTCCGAGACCGGGTGGCAGCCGCAGTACATCCTGCTGTACGAGCCGGCTCCGGAGGCGCCGGAACCCGGCACCGAGCGCCTGGCTGCCGCCCTGCCCTTGTACGTCAAGGACCATTCCTATGGCGAATACGTGTTCGACTGGGCCTGGGCCAACGCCTACCAGGAGCACGGGCTGGAGTACTACCCCAAGCTGCTGAGCGCGATCCCGTTCACCCCGGTCAGCGGCGCGCGCCTGCTCGCGCGTGACGCGCCCGCGCGCGCGGCGCTGGTCGAGGTGCTGGTCGGGACGCAAAAGGCGACAGACGTCTCATCGACCCACGTACTGTTCCCGCCCGAGGAGCAGGCGCAGCAGCTGCTCGATGCCGGCTTCCTGCTGCGCAGCGGCGTGCAGTTTCACTGGATGAATGCGGGCTATGCCTCGTTCGACGAATTCCTGGCGACGCTGGAACAGAAGAAGCGCAAAAACATCCGCGCCGAGCGGCGCAAGGTGGCGGAAGCTGGCGTGACGATGCGGCGCGTGCGCGGGCCGGACATCACCGAGGAGGAATGGCGGTTCTTTACGCGCTGCTACCGCAATACGTATAAGGAGCATTATTCCAGTCCTTACCTGAACATCGACTTTTTCCGGCGGATCGGGCGGGAGATGCCTTCTAATCTGTTGTTGGTGATTGCCGAACGCGACGGCCGGCCGATCGCGGCGTCGCTGGTGGTGCACGACGAGACGACGCTGTTCGGGCGTTACTGGGGGGCGCTGGAACATGTGCCTTGTCTGCACTTCGAGACGGCGTATTACCAGCCGCTGGAATTCTGCATCGAGCAGGGGATCCAGGTGTTCGAAGGCGGGGCGCAAGGAGAGCACAAGATGGCGCGCGGGTTCTTGCCGACCAAAACGTGGTCGGCGCATTGGCTGGCGCATCCGGCGTTTGCGGATGCGGTGCAGCGGTTTTTGGAGAGGGAGAGCGGGGGGATTGAGGAGTATATCGATGAGCTTAATGATCGGAGTCCGTTCAAGGGCGGGGCTTAAGAGCTGAACTCTATGACAGAATTAGGCGATTCCGTTTCCTCATCCACGGCGATCATCTCTTTTACTACGCTTTGGCGATTGAACCGCCTAGAAAAATAACTATTTATTTACATCAAAGCGCCGATAAAGGTCCTTATCATCCCAGTCATCATCGTATGCGTTAAGAATATCCGCCATTCCCTTTTGCATTTTCCGAGAATAAAATTCTTTATTCTCCGCAAGCGCAAAATCATAAATTTCTTGCCAGAGCAAAACGTGCATACAATAAGCAATTGCCATCCCTGGAAAGAAGCGACTATTTATCGTTTGAGGGCTGCGAAACGATCTAATTATTGCGTTGAGAAATTCAATAATCTCCTGTCGGTTGTGTTGATTTCGAATTAAGAAGTTCAGTAGAATCTCATAGGACGGCTCCAATTCCTCCTCAGAGAGAGTTGGGTCGTTTTCGCTTACCAGCCTCTTGCATACCTCTTCAAACTCAAGCCTCAATAAATTATCAGTCATTTTTTGGCACCCATTTCAATTCGCTATTGCAATAGGCTCTCGCCCAATTTGCTCTGTTTACATTAATCATTATGGATTGACCTTGTCATATCCTGCAATTAACAGCAAAGAACACACCACCGCGCCAGCACCCGCCACGCGGAGCCAAACATTCTATCGTCACCCCAGGCCCTTAAGTGCTTCTAAAGAGGTTATATGATCAAACATTGGCCAATCTTGCCGAACCCGATGCAGTGTTCCAAGCATTAAATCAACAGGCTGGTAGCGCTCTTGGACATCAAGTAACTTATCGAACGGAGCATCAAGTAGCGGGTGCGAAATTTTTGGGTTCTGTAGCCCAATTAGCTGCCTCAGCCTTAATAGCATCAGAATCTCGACCGGGTCCGTATGTGCAATAAATCAGCCAATACCCTTGACTCGATCAACATAGGGAAATTGTTACATACCAATATCAAAAAATTTAAATTCTGACATGCAAACACTAATTCATCTTGAATTCATGAAGCAAATATAGCCTAAGAACATCAAGCGCTTGACTTTCTGTCTTGCCCCAAGCGAGTTCAATACGTTTGCCGCGTTCGACATAATAGATTAACCACTCTTCGCCTACTTTATCGATACAGAACGCATCTTCTCTATCGCTATAAAATGCATATGCATCTTCCGGAATTTTCTTTTCAGTTAAATACTTGGTTACTTTCTCGATAGACAAATTCATCATTTTTTCTCCTTTAACGCTTTATCGACCATCTGCTGCTCGACTGAGGTAGACCCGAGCATCACCCGACTGGCGCTGCCATATCAGGCACCTAACAGTACAGCGAATAACAACGTGCCGTTAGCAGAATTAAAAAACTAAACCTTTATATTCTCACGTCTGATCTTTAATTGCTTCTAAGGTGATTGTCTGGTCAAACAGTGGCTAATCTTGCCGAACCCGACACAATGCTCCAAACATTAAACCATCGAGATGGCAGCGCTCCTGGACATCAGTTAGCTTATTGAATCGAGGCGCAAGCAATGGGTGCGACAGTTGTGGATTCCGCAATCCAATTAGCTGTCTCACCCTGAGTAGCATTAGAATCTCACTAGGGGTTTGCACCAACGCATAGTCACGAAAATCATAATAATTATTAGATGAATCTCGCTTTGTTTGATGCGTATGCAAATCACAAGCAGCAATCAACTATGGAGCAAGGGACGCTGGATCGGGATCACGCTCGTCTTATGCGTAAGATGGCCACTGATGCTCAACAATGCCTTGCAATCTGAAAAGAGCACATGATAAAAGCCTGTCCGGCGATGTTCATTTCATATTGCCACAGTATGTAGTGTTTTCGGGCAACATTTCTTTCGAGTTGTGAAATCCCGACAACATGACTGGTTGCGCTGAATATCGACGGTTTGCAGAGGTCGTACGTCTCGAAAAACTTCAAGCCGCCTGCTCCAGATCGGTGTCGTGCCACCACAATCCCCGGTTGCCGTCGGCCAGCTCACGCAGCAGTTCCCACACCACCCTCACTCTCCGCAGCCGGTACAGATCGGCAGGCGCCGCCAGCCAGAACGAGCGCTCGGCATAAAAACCCGGCAGTGCCGGCACCAGGCGGCCGTCGTCCGGCACCGCGTACGGCGGCGCCATCATCAAGCCCATGCCGGCGGCGGCCGCCTCGATCTGCGCCGTCATGCCCGAACAGCACAAACGGCGGCGCGGTTTGAAGCCGAGTTCGTTGATGTAGGACAGCTCGCGGCTCGCCAAGCGATCCTGGACGTAGTCGACGAAATCGTGGCGCTCCAGGTCGGCCAAGGTCTGGATCGGCGTATGGCGCGCCAGGTAACCGGGCGCGGCGTACAAGTAGAAACGAAACGAAGCCAGGCGGGTGACGACATAGCGGCCGGTCGCGGGCGGGTCGAGCATCACGCCCATATCGGCTTCGCGATTGGCCAGGTTGGCAAAGCTCGGCAGCGCCAGCAAATCGATGGCCAGCTCGGGATGCTCCTGCAGCAATCCGACCAGTCGCGGCGCCACCACGCGCACCCCGAACACTTCCGGCACGCCCAGGCGCACCACGCCATGGGCCGCGACTTCGGTGCCGACGAGCTGCTCGGCGGCCGCCAGCGCGGCGCCTTCCATCGTCTCCGCATGCGGCAACAGCGCCTGCCCCATTTCGGTGAGTTCGTAACCCTCGCGCGAGCGGTCGAACAGCGTCGTGCCGAGCTGGGCTTCGAGCCGGTCGATCCGGCGCGCGACCGTGGTGTGCTCGACGTCGAGCCGGCGCGAGGCCCCGGACAGCGTGCCAACGCGAGCAAGTTCCAGGAAGAAACGTAGGTCGGTCCACTCTGGCAGCGTGTTCATAGACGCGTTGTCCGATGTCAATACAACATATTGTGCACTGGTGCACATTGCCGCTGCAACGTTTTCGGAACCATGGTTGCGTTGCGACAGACCAGCCAAGTTCCGACCTTGCAACCCGCGTTTGCCTCCTTCTGCAGCACACCGGATGGTGCATATAGCTGTGCATTCGTGCACAAAGGGTGGGCGCGATGTTGTCTATTCATTCAATTTCAACCAAGGCACACTTATCCATGCGACACGTACCTGAACGCATAACACCCTACAAAAAACGGAGACATGCAATGCACGCGAGTCAGCACCCGCTGTACACCCCTGTTCGCTCGGCCCCGATTCGATCGGCCATTTCGATCGCCGTCCTGCTGACCCTGTATGGCGGCGGGATCGGCGCCGCCCAGGCACAGGAAGACGGCGCCGCTGGCGCTTCCGCCGCAAGCGGTTCCAAAGAGGACATCAGCAAGGTCGTGGTGACCGCGCGCCGCCGCGCGGAGCTGATCCAGGACGTGCCGGGCGCGGTCACCGCGCTGTCCGGCGCCGAGATCGAAAAACAGGCCCTCCCCGACATCACCGCGCTGACCGAGCGCGTGCCCAACACCACGCTCAAGACTTCGCGCGGCACCAACACCACCTTGACGGCCTTCATCCGCGGCATCGGCCAGCAGGATCCTGTCGCCGGCTACGAGCAAGGCGTCGGCATCTACCTCGACGACGTGTACCTGGCGCGTCCGCAGGGCGCCCTGACCGACATCTACGACCTCGACCGCATCGAAGTCTTGCGCGGCCCGCAGGGCACGCTGTACGGACGCAACACGATCGGCGGCGCGGTCAAGTACGTCACCCGCCGGCTGGCCGCGCAGCCCATGGTCGACGTCAAGGGCAAGCTCGGCAAGTTCGGCGAAAAAGACGCGGTGCTCAAGGCCAGCACGCCGGTGACCGACATCCTGCGCATCGGCGGTACGATCGCCACCTTCAACCGCGACGGTTTCGGCCGCAACGTCGTCAACGGCCACGACAACTACGACAAGGACGTCAAGGCGGCCCGCGTGAGCGCCGAGCTGACCCCCAACGGCGACCTGTTCGTACGCTTCGCCAGCGACCGTACGGTGGACGATTCCGAACCGCGCCAGGGCTACCGCCTGACCGCGGGGCCGGCGCCGGCCAGCGTCGCGCCCTTGTCCGGCCTGTACGACACCCGCGCCAACCTGTACTCGGTCGAAGACCACAAGCAGCAGGTGATCAACCAGGGCAGCTCGCTGCTGGTCGAATACACGATAGCCCCGACCCTGACCGTGAAATCGATCAGCGCGATCCGCAAGTCCGAATCGCATGCGCCGATCGATTTCGACTCGCTGGAAACCACGCTGTTCGAAGCCCCGACCGTCTACAGCGACAACCAGAAGAGCCAGGAATTCCAGCTCACCTACACCGGCTCCAAGCTGCAGGGCGTGGCCGGCGTGTACTACATGAAGGCCAACGCCTTCAACAAGTTCGACGTGCTTTACAACGCCGCCGCCGGCCTGTCGCTGCTCACCTACGACGACATCGACACCAAGACCTGGGCCGCCTATGCCGACGCCAGCTACAGCTTGACCGACACCTTCCACATCGACGTCGGCGGCCGCTGGACGGACGACCAGCGCAGCGCGCGCATCTTCAAGGCGAGCTACCTCGGCCTGAAGGGATCGCCCCCGCTGGGCAATACCGCCGCGATCCAGTTCGGGCCGGCGAACACCGACATGAGCAAGGATCAGTTGGACCGCACCGACAAGAAGTTCACGCCCAAGCTCGGCATCGGCTGGAAGCTGGCGCCGGAGCACAACGTCTACGCGACCTGGGCCAAGGGCTTCAAGGGCGGCATGTTCGACCCGCGCATGGACCTGGGCGGCAACCCGAACAGCACGACCTCGCTGGCCAAGCGCCGCGGCGTCGATCCGGAAGAGGTCAGTTCGGTCGAACTAGGCCTGAAGTCGTCGATGAACGGCGGGCGGCTGCAGACCAACGCCGCGGTCTTCTACACCGACTACAAGAACGTGCAGATCCCGGGTTCGATCGCGACTTACGATGCCAGCGGCAACGTGACCGGCTTCGCCGGTACGCTGACCAACGCGGGCAAGGCGAAAATCGACGGCCTGGAGCTGGAAGCGATCGCCTATCTCACCAATCAGCTCAGCCTGTCGGCGATGTACAGCCACATCGACGCCAAGTACAAGCAGTGGCTGGTGTCGAACGCGGCCGGCACTGCGCTGGTGGACATCGCCGGCAGCACCGAATTCCAGAACACGCCCAAGAACGCGGCCAACATCTCGGTCAACTACGACTGGCCGTTCGGGGTGATGGGACGCAGCGGCACGCTGAGCCTGACCAACAGCGTCGCCTACAAGAGCAAGGTGTACCAGACCGAGATCGCCCGTGCGACCGGTGTTCCCACGCTGGACGTCACCATCCCCGGCAACCTGATGCTGGCCCAGGGCGGCTACGGCTTGTGGGATGCGGGCCTGGTCTGGAGCAGCGCGGACCGCAAGCTGCAAGTCGGCCTGCATGGCCGCAACCTGCTCGACAAGCGCTACAAGGTGGCCGGGTACAACTTCTCGACCTTCTTCAATTCCGTCACGACGTTCTATGGCGATCCGCGCACCGTGCTGGCCACCGTCGACGTGAAGTTCTGATCGTTCTCCAGGCAAGCCCGAACGGCGTTCCCCGGGGCGCCGGACGGAATAAAAGCAATCGCGACGGGGTCAAATGTCCAAGTACACCGAAATCAGTTTCACCAGCGACGACGGCCTGCGCCTGTCGGCGCGCGACTACGCGGCCGGCGTCCGGGCCGACGCAGCGCCGGGGCACGTGGCGGCGGCGCATCTGCCTGCTCATTTACCGGTTCTTTGCCTGCACGGCCTGACCCGCAACGCCGCCGACTTCGACGAGTTCGCACCACGCATCGCCGCGCTGGGCCGGCGCGTGCTGGCGCTCGACGTGCGCGGGCGCGGGCGCTCGGCGCACGATCCGGACCCGGACAATTACCACCCCGAGGTCTACGCCAACGACGTCGAGACCGTGATGGCCGGCCTGGGCATCGAGCGCGCGGTCTTCGTGGGCACCTCGATGGGCGGACTGATCACGCTGACGCTGGCGGCGCGCAACATCGAGCGCATCGCCGCCGCCGTGCTGAACGACATTGGACCAGTGATCTCCGCCAGGGGCCTGGCGCGCATCGCCGGCTACGTCGGCAAAACCGTGCGCCCGGCCACCTGGATTGAGGCCGCCGGCTTCGTGAAGGACATCAATCGCTGCGCCTTTCCGGACAACCCGGACAGCGAGTGGGACAAATGGGCCAGGCGCGCCTTCGCACCAGGCGATGAGGGCCGCTTGACAGCGCGCTACGATCCGAACATTGCCATTGCCTTCCAGGACGGCAAGCTGCGCCCGACCTCGCTGGCCGCGCGCAAGGCATTTCGCGCACTGACCAGCCAGCGCCCGACCCTGCTGGTGCGCGGCGCCCTGTCCGACCTGGTCGAAGCGCCCCAGGCCGACTGGATGCGGCGTGCGGCGCTTTCGATCGAATACGTCGAGGTGCCGAACGTCGGCCATGCGCCGATGCTGACCGAGCCGGCCGCTTTCGAGGCAATCGTCCGTTTTTTGGCGAAAGTCGATTAAAAAAACCAAGAGAAAAGGAGACGAGATGAAACGCATCAAACCCATGGCCGCGGTCCTGCTGGCCACCTTCGCCGCTGGCGGCAACGCCGTGGCCGCGCCGGACCTGAAAGTGGCCCTGATCGCCGGCAAGACCGGGCCGTTGGAAGCCTATGCCAAGGAAACCGAAACCGGGTTTATGATGGGCCTCGAATACCTGCTCGGCCCCAAGATGGCAATCAACGGCCGCAAGCTGACGGTGATCGTCAAGGATGACCAGGGCAAGCCCGACCTCGGCCGCACGCTGCTGGCGGAAGCCTACGGCGACGACCAGGTCGACATCGCGGTCGGCACTACCTCGTCCGGCTCCGCGCTGGCGATGCTGCCGGTGGCCAAGGAATACAAGAAGGTGCTGGTGGTCGAGCCGGCGGTGGCCGACGAGATCACCGGCGCCAAGCGGAACAAGTACATCTTCCGCAGCGGCCGCAGCTCGATGCAAGATGCGCTGGCGGCCGCCTCGACGCTCAAGAACGGCAGCGTCGCCTTCCTGGCCCAGGACTACGCCTTCGGGCGCGACGCCATCAAGGCCGGCAAGCAGGCGCTGCAGACGACCGGCAGCAAGGCCAGCGTGGTGCACGAGGAATATGCACCGGCCGCCACCACCGACTTTACCGCCCCGACCCAGCGCCTGTTCGATGCGCTCAAGGACAAGCCGCAGCCGCGCGTGCTGGCGATCGTCTGGGCCGGCCCGAATCCGATGAACAAGATCGCGGACATGAAGCCGGAACGCTACGGCATTTCGCTGGCGCCCGGCGGCAACATCCTGCCGATCATGAAAACCTGGAAGGCTTACGCCGGCACCGAAGGTACCACCCATTACTACTATGGCTTCCCGAAGAACAAGATGAACGACTGGCTGGTGGCCGAGCATATGAAGCGCTTCAAGGCTCCGCCAGACATGTTCACCGCCGGCGGCATGGCGGCCGCGAGCGCCGTGGTCGCTGCCCTGCAAAAAGCGCCGTCCGGCAACGGCGACCAGATGGCGGCGGCGATGGAAGGCATGACCTTCGATACGCCCAAAGGCGCGATGACCTTCCGCAAGGAAGACCACCAGGCGCTGCAATCGATGTACCACTTCCGCATCAAGAAGATCCAGCAGAACGAATGGGACCTGCTGGAACTGGTGCGCGAGATCCCCGCCGGCGATCTGCCGCTGCCGGTGACCAACAAGCGCTGACCGCGCTGGGTGACACGTTGGCTGACATCGAGATGATCGTGCACGAGCCCGCCCAGTCGCCTGTCCCGGCCGCCCGGCCGGCTGCCCTGTCAACCCGCGACCTGAGCGCCCGGTTCGGCGGCCACGTCGCGGTCGACGGCGTCACGGCCGAGTTTTACCCCGGCACCTTGAGCGTCATCGTCGGCCCCAACGGCGCCGGCAAGACCACCTACTTCAACCTGGTCTCCGGCCAGTTGGCGGCCACGTCCGGCAGCGTGTTCTTGCACGGCCGGGACGTCACCCGCTTGGGCGCCGCGCGCCGCACGCGCCTGGGCATCGGCCGCGCCTTCCAGCTGACCAACCTGTTCCCGCACTTGTCGGTGATGGAGAACGTGCGCCTTGCGGTGCAGAGCCGCGCCGGCATCGGCATGTCGCTGCTCTCGCTGTGGTCTAGCCACAAGGACGTGATCGCGCGCGCCGAGCGTTACCTGGAGCGGGTCGCCCTGGCGCCCAGGCGCGATGCCCTGGTCGGCACGCTGCCGCACGGCGACCAGCGCAAGCTCGAGGTCGCCATCCTGCTCGCGCTGGAACCCGAGATCATGATGTTCGACGAGCCGACGGCCGGCATGAGCGTCGACGAGGTGCCGGTCGTGCTCGACCTGATCCGCCAGGTCAAGCTCGAGGCCGACAAGACCGTGCTGCTGGTCGAGCACAAGATGGACGTGGTGCGCTCGCTGGCCGACCGCATCCTGGTGCTGCACAACGGCGCGCTGGTGGCAGACGGTCCGCCGCGTGAGGTCATGCAATCGAAAATCGTACAGGAGGCCTATCTTGGCATCACTCAAGCAGCCTGAGCCTATCCTCACCCTCAGCGGCGTGCACACCCATATCGGCCAGTACCACATCCTGCAGGGCGTGGACCTGGCGGTGCAGCGCGGCGGCCTGACCGTGCTGCTGGGCCGCAACGGTGCCGGCAAGACCACCACGCTGCGCACCATCATGGGCCTGTGGCGCGCCAGCAGCGGCGCGATCCGCTTCGAAGGGCGCGACATCACGCGCTTGAACACGCCGGAGATCGCGCGCGCCGGCATCGCTTACGTACCGGAAAGCATGTCGGTGTTCTCGACGCTCACCGTGCGCGAGAACCTGTACCTGGCCGCGCGCGACGGCCCGATGGACATGGCGCGCGTCGATTGGATCTGCGGCTTCTTTCCCGCGCTGAAAAAATTCTGGAACTATCCGGCCGGCTACCTGTCCGGCGGCCAGAAGCAGATGGTGGCGATCGCGCGCGCGATCGTCGAACCGCGCAAGCTGCTGCTGGTCGACGAACCGACCAAGGGCCTGGCCCCGGCCATCGTGCAAAGCCTGATGGCGGCCTTTCGCGAACTCAAGGACACCAGCACCACCATCCTGCTGGTCGAACAGAACTTCAACTTCGTCAAGCATCTCGGCGACGGCGTGAGCGTCATGGACGACGGCCGCGTCGTCCATGACGGCACGATGGCCGGCCTGGCCGCCGACGAGACGCTGCAGCAGCGGCTGCTGGGACTTTCACTGGATTCGCATCAATGACGCAACTCGACACCCGATCCGACGCCAGCGCCACCGTCGTCCGCAGGGCCGCGCCGCCGGCCACCGCCCTGCCCGCCGCGCGCCGCGACGTCGTTCCCCTGCTGCTGGCGCCCATCCTGGCGCTGGCCATGCTGCCCCTGCTCAGCCTGCCGACCTGGATCACGCTGACCGCCGCCGGCCTGGCGATGGGGATGATGATCTTTCTCGTGGCCAGCGGCCTGACGCTGGTGTTCGGCCTGATGAACGTACTGAACTTCGGCCACGGCGCCTTCGTCACGGTCGGCGCCTATACCGCCACGCTGGTGCTGCTGCCGATGCGCGGCTCGCTCGATGCCGACTCGCTCGGCGCCAACCTCGGCGCGCTCGGGCTGGCGGCGCTGCTGGCGATGGCTGTCACGGCGCTACTCGGCTGGGCGTTCGAGCGCGTCGTCATCATGCCGGTCTATGGCCAGCACCTGAAGCAGATCCTGATCACGATGGGCGGCATGATCGTCTCCGAGCAATTGATCAACGTAATCTGGGGCGCCGAGGCCATCCCGCTGCCACTGCCGGCCGCCTTGCGCGGCGCCATCTTCCTGGGCGATGCGCCGGTCGAAAAATACCGTTTGCTGGCGGTGGCGGTGGGCATGCTGGTCTTCGCCGCGATGGTCATGACGCTCAATCGCAGCCGCATCGGCCTGCTGATCCGCGCCGGCGTCGAAAACGGCGACATGGTGGAAAGCCTCGGCTACCGCATCCGGCGCCTGTTCGTCGGCGTGTTCGCGGCCGGCTCGGCACTGGCCGGGCTGGGCGGCGTGATGTGGGGCCTGTACAAGGAAACCCTGTCGGCCAGCATGGGCAGCGACCTGCTGGTGACGGTGTTCATCGTGGTCATCGTCGGCGGCCTCGGCTCGGTCGAAGGCTGCTTCATCGGCGCCGTCCTGATGGCGCTGGTGCAGAACTACGCCGGCTTCCTGGCGCCCAAGCTCAACCTGGTCTCCAACGTCGCGCTGATGATCCTCATCCTGCTGTGGCGCCCGGCCGGCGTGTACACGAAAGGGAAGCTCTGATGCCGATCCGACTCCTGTCCGGCGACCTGCCGCGCAGCCGGCCGCTGTCCGGCGCGCTGCTGCTGATCGCGCTCGGCCTGGCGCTGGCGCCTTTCCTGTTTTCCGGCGCCCGGCCGCTCAACACGGCGGCCACGATCTGCGTGTATGTCGTGCTGGTGGCGTCGTACGACCTGCTGCTGGGCTACACCGGCATCGTGTCCTTCGCCCACACGATGTTCTACGGCATCGGCGCGTATGGCGTGGGCATCGCGCTGGCCAGCAGCGACGAGCCGGGCTGGGCCATCATGCTGGCCGGCCTGGCGCTGGCGCTGCTGCTGACCGTCGTGCTGGCCTTGGTCATCGGCTTGTTCGCGCTGCGCGTGCGCGCGATCTTCTACGCCATGATCACGCTGGCGGTGGCAGCCTCGTTCGGGGTGCTGGCGTCGCAGCTGTCGGACTTCACCGGCGGCGAGGACGGCCGCACCTTCAGCGTGCCCGCGCTGCTCTCGCCCGGCTTCACGCCCCTCGAGCACGCCGTGTTCGGGCGCGTCGTCGACGGCAGGTTGATCACCTATTACATCGTGTTCTTCGGCTCTCTGCTGCTGTTCCTGTTCCTGCTGCGCCTGGTCAATTCGCCGTTCGGCCGGGTGTTGCAGGCGATCCGCGAGAACGAATTCCGCGCCGAGGCGCTGGGCTACCGCACGGTGGTCTACCGCGTGCTCGCCAACGTACTGGCCGCCGTGGTCGCCGCGCTCGCGGGCGCGCTGATGGCCTTGTGGCTGCGCTACGTCGGGCCCAAGACCATGCTCGGCTTCGAGGTCATGACCGACATCCTGCTGATCGTCGTGATCGGCGGGATGGGCACGATGTACGGCGCGGTGATCGGCGCCTTTCTCTTCATCCTGGCCCAGAACTATCTCAAGACGCTGATGGGCCAGGCGTCCGACGCCCTGGCCGGCGTCCCGATGCTGGCCGCGGCCGTGCATCCCGACCGCTGGATGCTGTGGCTGGGCGTGCTGTTCGTGCTCTCGGTCTACTTCTTCCCGATCGGTATCGTCGGCAAGCTGCGCCTGCGCCGGCTGCGCGGCTGATTCCCCTTCCTGTCGAAGCGCCGCACCTGCGCACCCGCACGCGCCTGTACCGCCCAATGCGCCTGCGGGTCCCATGCGGCGCGACTTATGCAATCCAGCTCATCCATTAGCTGAAGATCAATGCTCGTTGTTATCTCAGCCATAAGATGAAGTCGGCAATGGTCTCGTCGTCAGCCAGCGCGAGCGGTCACCATCTTACTGGCTTCCATGAAAGGACTTCCCATGAAAGGGCTTTCCGCGAAAACCATGTGCGCCGCAGCGACACTCTCGCTGGCAGCGCTGGGTTCCACGACGGCGCGTGCGTCCGGGCTGGAAATACTCAACGAAGGGTTCGGCAGTGTCAGCGGGCTGAACGGGTGGGTGCAGGTCAACGACAGCCTGCCGCCGGGCAGCGGCTGGTTGCAGGGTAACCCCGGCCTGTTTTCGGCCCAGGCCGGCGCAGCGGACTCCTACGCCGCCGCCAGCTTCCTCGGCGCCGCCAACGGCAGCGGCACCGTCGACAACTGGCTGATCACTCCGACGCTCGACCTGTACGGCGCCACGGTGCTCGACTTCTTCAGCCGCGGCACCGGGACGCCCGGCTTCAACGACGTGCTCGAAGTGCGCTTCTCGTCCGGCGCGAGCGCCGATCCGTCCAGCTTCACCACCCTGCTCGCCACGCTGGGCGGAAACGGCAATTATCCGTCCAGCTGGCAGCACGACCTTGTCGGCGTCGATTTCACCGGCAGCGGCCGCTTTGCGTTCCGCTACGTCGGCGCCGCCGATTCCCTGAACTATGTCGGCCTGGACACGGTCAGCGTGATAACCGCCATCCCCGAGCCCTCGCACTGGATGATGCTGGCGCTGGGCATGGGCCTGCTGCCGCTGCTGGGCCGCGCTGCGCGCAAATCCTGAGGAGATCGTCATGCCCAAACAAGCCCTGCTCACCCTGAGCGCCGTCCTCGTGCTGTGCGCGTGCGCCACGCTGTCGATCCAGGCCCGCGCCGCGGACCAGGAAGGCATGGTCGTCGTGAAAGACGCTGTCACCGGCAAGATGCGCGCCCCGACACCCGAGGAGATGCGCGCCCTGCGCGCCGCCACGCCCGGCGGCGCCCCCGACGCCGCGATGGGCGCCGCCCGCCCGTCCGCCGCCGCCAGCCTCTCGCGCAGCGACGGTGCCCGCGGCGTGCGCATCGGCGAGTCGCGCATGGTCTACGAAGTCGTCACGCGCGGGCCGGACGGCAAGCTGTCCAGCCAATGCGTGCAAGGCCTCGACGCCGCCGAGCGCGCGCGCTGACCCACCCCGCCGACCAGGCCGCGCACAAGGAGTCCGACCATGAAAGCCGCTGATTTCCCGCTTCGTTTGCCACCGCATCTGCCGCGCCTGAAACACGGCGCCGCCGTGCTCGGCGCTACCGCCCTGCTGTTGGGCGCGGCCCAGGCCCAGGCCGCCGCCACGATCGTGATCGTCAACCAGAACGCGGCGGGGGTCGGCTTCAACGACCCGACCCCGGCCGCGCCGGTCGGCGGCAACAGCGGCACCACGCTCGGCCAGCAGCGCCTGAACGCCTTCCAGTATGCGGCCAGCATCTGGGGCGCGACCTTGACCAGCAACGTCACGATCCGCATCGGCGCCTCTTTCGTGCCGCTGTCCTGCACGGCCACCAGCGCCACCCTGGGCTCGGCCGGCGCCAACGAGATCTGGACCGACTTTCCGAACGCACCGCGCACCAACACCTGGTACCCGAGCGCCCTGGCCAGCAAGCTGGCCGGCGAGGACATTTCCACGCCAGGCGAACCGCACATCGTCGCCCGCTTCAACTCGCGCCTGGGCCTGTTCGCGGATTGCCTGCCCGGTTCTGGCTTCTACCTCGGCCTGGACCAGCAGTTCGGCAGCGGGATCGACCTGGTGACGGTGCTGCTGCACGAATTCGCGCACGGGCTGGGCTTCCAGACCTTCACCGACGACGCCACCGGCGAGGAAATCCAGGGCATTCCGTCGATCTGGGATTACTACCTGCTGGACAATCGCCTGAACCGCACCTGGGTCGAACTCACCGACGCCCAGCGCGCCGCTTCGGCCATCACCTGGCGCGGCCTGTCCTGGAACGGCCCGATCGTGACCGCCAACGTACCGCGTGTGCTGGCGCCGTCCTCGAACCTGGCGGTCTCGGGCGCAGCAGCCGGCCAGGCCGCCGGCAACTATGAAGTCGGCGACGCGTCCTTCGGCCCGCCGCTGGCCAATCCGCCGGTCCAGGGCCAGCTGATGCCGGTGGTCGACCAGGCGGACGGCACCGGCCTGGCGTGCATGCCGCTGAGCAGCCTGAACGCGCTGGCGGTACGCGGGAACGTTGCCCTGGTCGACCGCGGCGCCTGCAACTTCACGGTCAAGGCGCTCAACGTGCAAGCCGCCGGCGCCATCGCCATGGTGGTGGCCGACAACGCACCGGGTGATCCGATCGGTCTGAGCGGCTCCGACCCGACCATCGCGATTCCATCGGTACGCATCACCCAGGCGGCCGGCGTGACGCTCAAGGCGGCGCTGCAGCGGCGCTCGCGCACCCAGTCGGGCGTAGTGGCCAGCCTGGGCGTGAACCCGAACCGCCTGGCCGGCACCGATGCCGCCGGGCGCATCCTGCTGTACACGCCGAGCGAGCTGATACCGGGTTCGTCGGTATCGCACTACACCACCGAGGCCAAGCCGAACCAGCTGATGGAGCCGGCCATCAACGACGACCTGAGCCACCAGGTGACGCCGCCGCGCGACCTCACCTTCCCGCTGCTGCAGGATATCGGCTGGTAATGCGCGGCTGGTAATGAGCGGTTGGTGACGTGCGGCTTGTGATGCGCGGCGCTTCACGCAAACGCCATGACGCGCGGCGGCCATCCGCCGGCCGCGCAAAACAAAAGGGCCGGCGCCCACCAGGCTGCCGGCCCTTCCATGCCGCCCGAGGCCGCGCTGCGATACGACACAGCGCAGCCTCGGGCGGCCGAGTAAAACGATTACTGCTGCTTGCCTTCGTACGCTTTCACGCCGTTGACGATTTCCTGCTTGGCCGCGTCCGGGCCTTCCCAGCCTTCGACCTTGACCCACTTGCCCTTTTCCAGGTCCTTGTAGTGCTCGAAGAAGTGCTGGATCTGGCGCAGGGTCAGCTCGGGCACGTCTTGCACGGTCTGGATGCCGCTGTACAGCGGCAGCAGCTTGTCGACCGGCACGGCCAGCACTTTCGAGTCGCCGCCGGCTTCGTCGGTCATCTTCAGCACGCCGATGGCGCGGCAACGCACCACCACGCCCGGCAGCAGCGGGAACGGGGTCATGACCAGCACGTCGCACGGGTCGCCGTCGTCGGCGATGGTGTTCGGCACGTAGCCGTAGTTGCACGGATAGTGCATCGCGGTGCCCATGAAGCGGTCGACGAAGATGGCGCCCGACTCCTTGTCCACTTCGTACTTGACGGGGTCGCCGTTCATCGGAATTTCGATGACGACGTTGAAATCGTTCGGCACATCGCGGCCGGCGTTGACGTTGTTCAGGCTCATGGGTTGTCCTTGTTTACTGATGGATTGCTGGAAAAACAATAAAGGGGGTAATTATAGCTGCTGGCGATCAAAGCACGGTTGCCAGTGCACACTGCCGATAGTGATGGTTGGCCTCGTCCTGCTGGCCGAGCGCCTCGTGCAGCTGGGCCAGCTTCAGGTGCGCCTCGCGCACATTGTCCGGCTCGGTGGAGTCCGACAGCGCCGCCTCGAGGTAGCGCTGGGCCTTGCCCCACAGCTTCTGGCGCAGGCACAGCACGCCCAGGGTCAGCGCCAGCTCGGCGTCGTTCGGATGCTCGCGCAGCCAGGCTTCGCACTTCTCGATCTGGGCCAGCAGCGTCGGCGAACCTTCCGGCCCGGCGGCGTCGCGGTAGGCGCGCACCACGCGCTCGTCCCAGCCGGCCTTCAAGGCGTCCTCGGCGATCATGCGTGCCTCGTCGTGCAGGCCGCGCGCGTTGAATGCGGCGGCGGCGCGCGCGGCGATGTTCGGCTGCGCGCGGTCGAGCGCCGGGATGCCGGCCCACACGCGCCGGATCGACTCGGCGTCGATGCCGCCTTCGGACAGCAGGTCGTCGTAGGCCATTTCGCGCAGGCGGTTCGACAAGGCCGGATGCAGCGCGTTGCGCTTGTCGAGCGTGCGCACCAGGCGCAGCACTTCCGGCCAGTTGCGTGCCTGCTGGTTGGCCTTCATCGCCCACTGCAGCGCGTGGATGTGGCGCTGGCCGCTGGCGTTCAGTTCGGCCACGGCCTCGAGCGCGCCTTCCGGCTTGTGCTCGTCGACCGCCAGTTCGGTCACCGTCATCAAACGCGCGGTCTTCATCGCGTTGTCGTGGGCGATGCCGGCCAGCCAGGCTTCGCGCCGCGCCGGTTCGCGCATGCGGTGCGCCGCACGTGCGCCGATCAGGGCGGCCAGGCCGGCGTTCTCGGGCAGTTCGGCGGCGCGCATGGCGGCCTTTTCGGCGTGGCCGAAGCGGCCCTCGAACAGGGCTTTCAAGGCATCGCGCAAGCCCTTGTTGGCTTCGCGCTCGCGCTTGCGCAGGCGGTAGGCGGCCACGCGCTGCGGCATGCCGAGCGTCGCGCGCACCGCGCGCACCAGGCCGTACAGCAGCAGGAACAGCAGCGCCGCCAGCACCACGAACAGGTTGAGCGACAGGTCGATCCGGTGCGGCGGGTAGAAGAACACCACGTTGCCGGGATTGAAGCGCGCAGTCACGGCGATGCCGATGGCCGCGGCCATGAGAGCGACTAACCAGAGAAGTAAACGCATCGTTCAGCTTCCCCGGCTCAAGACTTCGATTTGTAGTTGCGTACGGCGCTCAAGCTGTCCGACAGGTCGGGCACGTCGATCGTGACGTTGTTGGCCTGGACCTGGCGCAGCAAGCCCTGCACCGCGACGGTCGAGCGCGCGCGCGTGTCGAAGTACTTGGCCAGCATCTCCTGGGCGTCGCCGAGGTCGTCGCGGAAGGTGCCTTCGTTGCGCGACAACAGCGCCAGGCGCGCGTTCAGCAGGCGCAGCTTGAGGTTCTCGCGCACGAAATACGATTCGCTCGGCGACAGCATCAGCGCGTCCGGCGTCTCGACGGTGCGCACGCGGATCAGCTGGCGGATGTCGTCCCACATTTCGTGGCTCCAGGCCTGCCAGGTCTGGGTCACGCGCTGGCCGAGGCCCAGCGATTCCGGCGCCGCGGGCGCAGCCGTGCCGGCGGCCACCGCGCGCGCCTTGCCCTTGGCCGCGCCGGCGGACGATGCAGCTGCAATACGCGACGGCGCCGTCGGCTCGGCCGGCTTCTCGTCGGACAGCAGCGGCAGCATGTCGATCTGCGAGATCACGTTGTCCAGGCGCAGCGCCATGCCGGCCTGGTCGACCTGCGGCAGCGCCTTGAGCTTGTCGATGTCGCGCGCGATGGCGCGGCGGATGGTGATGAATTGCGGCTTGTCGGAGCGCGACAGCGAACGGTCGGCGTTCTGCAGCGCGATCAGCGCGCCAGACACGTTGCCGGCCAATTGCAGCTGCTGGCTGGCGGTGGACAGCACCTGCTCGATCTCGGACAGCGCCCACTCGTCGCGGTTCTTGGAAATGTCCTGGTACATCTGCTCGAGCGCGGCCTGCTGGCTCTGCGACTCGGCCTGGCGGTTTTCCAGCACCCCGACCTTGACCTGCAGCTCCTTGGCGGCCTCCTGCGTCTCGCGCAGCGCCTGCGCGGTCTCGGCGTTGGAGGCATTGTCCTTCTGCAGCGTGCGCGCGACGTCTTCGCGCAGCTTGTTGAAGCGGGTGTGGGTCGAGAAAGTCTGCACCGCCAGCAGCACGGCCAGCGCGATGATGGCGAGGTTCTGCGGCTTCTGGAACAGGCCCTGGTGCTCGGGCACGCGCGGCTCGAAGGAAGGCGACTGCGGCGGAGGCGACTGCGGCGGCAGCACCGGCACCGCCGGCCCTTTCACGCTCGATGGCTCTGGGTTGTTGGGCAATTCGTTCATGCTCATCATTGTAACGCGGCAAGCAGACGCTCGTCGCCGGAGCCGGTCAGCGTCAGGTCGGTAAAACCCAGCGCCCGTGCGGTCTCGGCGATTCTCGAATGTGGCACGATCAGGCGTTGATGTTGCAAATCTGCCACAGTGCACGGCGTTTCGAGCCGGCCGGCCAGCTCGACCAGGCCGCGCAGCGCTTCCGAGCTGGTGATGATCCAGTCGTTCGGCCGCGCCAGCAAGGCTTGAAGCGAGGCCGCCAGCGCGGGACTCAAGGCCGGCACGGCGCGGCGGTAGGCGGCCACGGTCTCGACCTCGGCGCCGGCGGCGCGCAGGGCGTCGGGCAGCAGTTCGCGTCCGCCGTCGCCGCGCACCACCAGCACGCGGCGGGCGCGCAGCGCATCCAGGCCGAGCGTGGCCTCCAGGGCTTCGATCAGGTGTTCGGAATCGCTGAAAGCCGGGTCGAGCGGGCTGACGATGCGGGTGGCGGGGTCGATCACGGGATATTGCGCCAACGCCGCGCGGCTGGCGGCGCCGACCACGGCGATCGCGGTCGCGCCCGGCCACGCGCGCACATGGGCGAAGGCGGCCTCGATCGCGTTCGGCGAGACGAAGGCGACCAGCGCATAGCGCGCCAGGTCGCTCAGTGCGGCCTGCAGCAGCGTGGTGTCGGGCAGCGGCGCGATCTCCAGCAGCGGCAGCACGACCGCCGTGCGCCCCAGCGCCGCGATCGCATCGGCCAGCGGCCCGGCCTGGCGGCGCGGGCGGGTGACGACGACCAGCCGCTCGTTCATCGGCGCAGGCGCTTCAAGCGTCGCCGGCGGCGTCGGCCTTGCACTCGGCCAGGATGGCGTGCGCATCCTGCTGCATCAGCTGCTGCGCGACCAGCTCGCCCAGGTGCTCGGGCAAGGAGGCCGGGCCGGTGGCCTCGGCGAACGCCTGGCGCCGGCCGTCGGGCGTGGCGACCATCGCGCGCAGGCGCAGCGTCTGGCTGCCGTGCAGGCCGTCCAGGGTGGCGTGCGCCGCCAGCGGAATCTGGCAGCTGGCGCCGAACACCTTCGACACCTTGCGCTCGGCTTGCACCGCGCGCGCGGTGGCGTCGTGGTTCAAGGGCGCGAGCAGCGCGGCCAGGTCGACGCCGTCGCTGCGCGGGCCCGACAGGATCTCGATCGCCATCGCGCCCTGGCCGGCGGCCGGCAGGCTGTCTTCCGGCGACAGGTAGGCGCGGATGCGCCGTTCCAGGCCCAGGCGCTTCAGGCCGGCGGCGGCGAGGATGATGGCGGCATAGTCGGCGCGGTCCAGCTTGCCCAGGCGCGTGTCGAGGTTGCCGCGCAGCGGCTTGACCACCAGCTGGGGATAACGCGCGGCGATCAGGGCCTGGCGGCGCAGGCTGCTGGTGCCGACGATGGAACCGGCAGGCAGCGAGGCCAGGCTGTCGTAATCGTTCGAGACGAAGGCGTCGCGCGGGTCTTCGCGCTCGAGCACGGCGGTCAGTTCAAAACCTTCCGGCAGCTCCATCGGCACGTCCTTGAGCGAGTGCACGGCGAGGTCGGCGCGGCCCTCGGCCATGGCGACTTCGAGTTCCTTGACGAACAGGCCCTTGCCGCCGACCTTGGACAAGGTCTTGTCGAGAATCTGGTCGCCGCGGGTGGTCATTCCGAGGATGCTGACTTGGCAAGACGGATATAATGCCGCGAGCCGGTCGCGCACGTGCGTGGCCTGCCACATGGCCAGCCTGCTTTCGCGCGATGCGATCACCAAAGTCGCGGGGATGTGCTGCGTCGTGTCATTCGAGTTCAAAACGGATTCTTTCACTGTCGTTGTGCCCGGATCGGCCAGCGCCGGTAGAGGCTCATGCTTAAGACCACAAATTTTATCATGCGCCCTTCTCCGATCATGCATGACAAACGCCATCCCAGGGGTGGCGGTTCCAACGGTGTTTCAACCTTAACTGTGGTCGATATGGACAAACCTGCTCTAGACGTGAATGCCCCGGACGTTAAAGATCAACCCGCCGGCGTCGACAAGGACGCGCCCCTGAAAGAAGACATCCGCCTGCTCGGCCGCCTGCTCGGCGACGTGCTGCGCGAACAGGAAGGCGAAGCCGTGTTCGACGTGGTCGAGACCATCCGCCAGACGGCGGTGCGCTTTCGCCGCGAAGACGATCCCCAGGCCGGCGCCGAACTCACGGGCCTGCTGAAAAAGCTCACGCGCGAAGAAACCAACTCGGTGGTGCGCGCCTTTTCCTACTTCTCGCACCTGGCCAACATCGCCGAAGACCAGCACCACGTGCGCCGCCGCCGCGCCCACATGCTGGCCGGCACCAAGGCGCAGCCGTCGACCGTGGCCTACGCGCTCGAGCGCCTGAAAAGCGCCGGCGTCGACAAGAGCGCGGTCGAGGCCTTCCTGCGCGACGCGCTGATCTCGCCGGTGCTGACCGCGCACCCGACCGAAGTGCAGCGCAAGAGTATTCTCGACGCCGAGCACGACATCGCGCGCCTGCTGGCCGAACGCGACCTGCCGCTCACGCCGAAGGAAGCGGCGCACAACCAGATGCTGCTGCAGGCGCGCATCACGACGCTGTGGCAGACGCGCATGCTGCGCTACGAAAAGCTGACCGTCGCCGACGAGATCGAGAACGCGCTGTCCTACTACAAGAGCACCTTCCTGCGCGAACTGCCGGCGATGTACGACGACGTCGAGGACGAGCTGGCGGCCCATTACGACGGCGCCAAGGCCGACCTGGGCGACGCCGCCTACATGCAGATGGGCAGCTGGATCGGCGGCGACCGCGACGGCAACCCGAACGTCAACGGCGACACCATGCGCCGCGCGCTGGTGCGCCAGTCGACCACGCTGTTCGACTTCTATCTCGACCAGGTGCACGCGCTCGGCGCCGAGCTGTCGACCTCGACCCTGCTGGTGCCGGCCAGCGAGGCGCTGCAGGTGCTGGCCGAGGATTCGCCCGACCACTCGCCGCACCGCAGCGACGAGCCCTACCGGCGCGCCCTGATCGGCATCTACGCGCGCCTGGCCGCGACCGCGCGCGCGCTGGGCGCCTCGTCGAACATCCTGCGCAAGGAAGTCGGCCACGCCGAGCCCTACCTCGATCCCGCCGAGTTCCACGCCGAGCTGCAGCTCCTCGCCGATTCGCTCCAGGCCAACCACGGCGCGATCCTGGTCAAGCCGCGCCTGGCCGGCCTGCTGCGCGCGGCGCAGGTCTTCCGCTTCCACCTGGCCTCGCTCGACATGCGCCAGACCTCGGACGTGCACGAGAAAGTGCTGGCCGAGCTGTTCGCGCGCGTGGGCGTCACGCCCGACTACGCCGCCTTGAGCGAAGACGACAAGGTCAAGCTGCTGCTGGACGAACTGGCCCAGCCTCGCCTGCTGTACACGCCGTACGAAGACTATTCCGAGGTCACGCAGTCCGAGCTGGGCGTGCTGCACGCGGCGCGCGAGATCCGCCAGCGCTACGGCACGCGCGCGATCCGCAACTACATCATCTCGCACACCGAGACCGTGTCCGACCTGCTCGAGGTGCTGCTGCTGCAGAAGGAAGCCGGCCTGCTGCGTCCACGCGAAGGCGAATGCGACGTGATGGTGATCCCGCTGTTCGAGACCATCCCGGACCTGCAGCGCGCCGGCGACATCATGGCGGCCTGGATGGCGCTCGATCCGGTCAAGCGCATGATCGCCCAGCAGGGCCAGCTGCAGGAAGTCATGCTCGGCTACTCCGACTCGAACAAGGACGGCGGCTTCATGACGTCGAACTGGGAGCTCTACCAGGCCGAACTCAAACTCGTGCGCGTGTTCGAGGACGCCGGCGTCAAGCTGCGCCTGTTCCACGGCCGCGGCGGCACCGTCGGCCGCGGCGGCGGCCCGAGCTACAACGCGATCCTGGCGCAGCCGCCGGGCACCGTCAACGGCCAGATCCGCCTGACCGAGCAGGGCGAAATCATTTCCTCGAAATTCAGCAATCCGGAGATCGGCCGGCGCAACCTCGAGCTGCTGGTCGCCGCCACGCTGGAAGCCGGCTTGACCCCGCACGACGAGGACCGCGTGCAGGTCGAGCGCCTGACCCGCTTCGAGCCGGTGATGGCCGAGCTGTCGCAGCGCGCCTACAAGGCCTACCGCGACCTGGTGTACGAAACCCCGGGCTTCACCGACTACTTCTTCGCGGCCACGCCGATCGCCGAGATCGCCGAGCTGAACCTCGGTTCGCGCCCGGCCTCGCGCAAGTCCACGCGCCGCATCGAAGACCTGCGCGCGATCCCCTGGGGCTTTTCGTGGGGCCAGTGCCGCCTGCTGCTGCCGGGCTGGTTCGGCTTCGGCGCGGCTGTGTCTTCCTGGCTCGGCGATGCTTCCGGCGACGGCGAGCGTGAGCAGCGCCAGGCGCTGCTGCAGGAGATGTTCGAGCACTGGCCGTTCTTCGCCACGCTGCTGTCGAACATGGACATGGTGCTGGCCAAGACCGACCTGGCGATCGCCTCGCGCTACGCCGAGCTGGTGCCGGACGCCGCCCTGCGCGAGCGCATCTTCAAGCGCATCACCGAGGAATACGCCGAGACGCTGCGCTGCCTGACGCTGGTGACCGGCAGCGACGAACGCCTGGCGGCCAACCCGCTGCTGGCGCGCTCGATCCAGAACCGCTTCGCCTACCTCGACCCGCTGAATCACCTGCAGGTCGAGCTGATCGAACGCCACCGCGCGCTGTCGGAACAGGAAAAAGTCGACGAGCGCGTGCACCGCGGCATCCACCTGTCGATCAACGGCGTGGCGGCGGGCTTGCGCAATACCGGCTGATCTGCACCGTCGCAGCGGCAGCAAGGAACAGCGGCCCGCGTGGCCGCTGTTTTTTTGCCACATCGTTTTGCCACATGCTCGTGTTCAAAAAGTTTTCTTTATGCTATTTTGTTGCGGTTGCAGCAACAATCACCCTGCATAGGAGAGCACGTTGGAACACGAACACCACGCCCATCACCACCCGCACGGCACCGGCACGCGCTGGCTCGACGTCACGCTCGCGGTGGCGGCCACGATCGTCTCGCTGGTCTCTCTGGGGCTGGCCATTCATTCCGGACATGCGATGGAAAAGCTGGTTGCCGCCAATAGTTATCCCTATCTCGAGCAGTGGCGCAATATGTCGACGGAGAAGCCCTTGCCCGGCGCTGATCGCTCGCGCCGCACGGTGGAATACCTGTTCGCCAACAATGGCGTGGGGCCAGCGCGTATCGACTGGGTCCAGCTGAGCTACAAGGGCAAGCCGATGAAAGACCTGAACGATTTGCTTGAAACCTGCTGTGGGGCCTCGACAGGCACCGTGAACGGCCTGAACCGGCGCGGCAACGTGCGCGGCGCCCTGGTCCGTCCAGGTGCATCGCTGCCGATGTTCACCTGGGACGAACCGGATAAGCCGAACCCGGTCTTCGACGCCCTGCACGATCACATGGCCGACATCACGATCGACTACTGCTACTGTTCGGTGTTCGACGAATGCTACGAAAAGCGCGCAAGCGAATATCAGCCGAAGGCCGTTGAGCACTGCGAGGCGCCGGCGGTGACTTTCCGTCCGGGCTTTCGCAACGATCATTGACGCGCGCCGGGCGTCGCCATGAAAACGGGACCGCGCGGTCCCGTTTTTTTCATCACAGCCTGAACGACAACCCGAACCCCAGGCTCAGTCCCGGCGTATTGTGGTTCAGCCCATGCATCACGATGGCGTCGACCTGGCAATCCTTGTTGACCAGCCAGGCCACGCCGGTGTCGACGCGCGCCTGGGTGCCACCATTGTCGGCGCGCGCGATCTGGGGCAGCGCCAGTTCCAGGATGCCGTGCAGGCGCTCGTTGAAATCCTTGCCCAGGCTGGCGGCCATCACGCCGTAGCCGTAGTGCGCGCCATCGTCGTTGCGATCCAGCCCCACGCCCGGCATGATCCCGAGCGAAAAGTCGTTCGGCAGGGTCCACTCGGCCGGCACGTACAGCACCGGACGCAGGCCCGGCGTACGCAGCGCGCGGCTGCCGCTGGGCACGTAGGTTTCGACGATCACGCCGTACGAGGGGACGCTGCCCTGCTGGTCGGCGCCGTGCCACTTGAAGCCGATCGCGCTGTCGGCGTAGCCGGCCGTGGTCGTGTGCGCGCCGCTGGACGGGTCGCTCGCATGCTCGATGCTGCGGCCGTCGGTCTCGAGGCGCAGCTCGAAGGACTCGCCGATGCCGTAGCGCAGCGTCAGCGGCGTGGTGATGGTACGGGTATGCTCGTCGGGTTCGCGCTGGCGGTCCCATTCCACGCCCGCTTCGACCTGGAAGCGGGCCTTGCCGACCACGTCGGGGGAATTGACGAAATCGGGGCGGTCGGTATCGATCTTGTCGTCGTTGCCGCCGCTCTGGGCGTGCGCGCCCGCGCACGCGAGCGCGCAGGCGGCGAGCAGGAAGATGCGGGGCGATGGAAGGGTCAGGCGGGTCATGGTGCGTCGATGGGGTCGGAGTGAATGCGGCGATGAATCGATAGCGCCGGATTATACCCGTGCGCATCGACCCGCCCTGGCGGGCACGTCATCCATAAAAAAAGCCAGGCCGTTCGACCGGCCTGGCCTTTTCCTGCTCCGGCGTGACGGCTCAGTGCGAATCGCCCTTGTCGTCGTCGCGTCCCCCATCCTTCTGCAGCGCCTTGCGCACGCTGGCGACGTCGGATGCGCTCGCTGCGCGCGCATGGTTGCCCCAGCTGTTGCGGACAAAAGTCACCAGCTGCGCGGTCTCGTCGTCCGACAGGCGCCAGGCGAAGCCCGGCATGCCGAGGTTGGACGGACGCTCGTGCGTCGACGGCAGGCGGCTGCCGGCCAGCACCAGGCGGATCAGCGTGGACGGATCATCCGACAGCACGGTCGGGTTGCCCGGCAGCGCCGGGAAGGTGATCGCGTTCGACTTGCCGTCGGTGCGGTGGCAGGCCGCGCAGTTGTCGAGATACAGCTGGGCGCCGCGCTCGCCGTCCTGGCCCGCACGCAGGGCTTTCGCCGTGTCGTCGCTGGCGACGAAGGTCGACTTCGACGCGCCGGTGGCCGGCAGCGACTTCAGGTAAGCGGCGATCGCGTGCAGGTCGGCGTCGTTCAGGTTCTGCGTGCTGTGCGCGACCACGTCGTTCATCGGACTGCCGACCACCGCGGTGCGGCCGTTGCGGCCGGTCTTGAGCGTGTCGACGATGTCCTGCTCGGACCAGTCTCCAAGGCCATCCACCTTGTCGCCACGCAAATTGACCGCGTGCCAGCCGTCGATCACCGGGCCGCCGGCAAGGTAGGCCTTGCCGCCGGCGTCCAGTTCGCTCAGCGCCAGTTCCTGCTGCGAGCTCGCGCGCGGGGTGTGGCAGGAGCCGCAGTGGCCCGCGCCCTGCACCAGGTAGGCGCCGCGCGCCAGCTGCTCGCTCTGGTACTTGGACAGCTCGAGCGGCGCCATGTCGGCGGGCGCGAACTGCTTGCGCCAGATCGCCACCGGCCAGCGGATCGACAGCGGCCAGGTGATGTCGTTGGCGTGGTTGGCGGCGTTGACCGGTTCCACGCCGTGCATGAAGTAGGCGTACAGGGCGCGCACGTCCTGGTCGCTCATCTTCGCGTACGACGGGTACGGCATCGCCGGGTAGAGCGTGCTGCCGTCCTGGCGGATGCCGTGGCGCAGCGCACGGTCGAAATCGGCCAGCGTGTAGCTGCCGATGCCGGTCGCCTTGTCCGGCGTGATGTTGGTGCTGTACATGTTACCGATCGGCGACTGGATCGCGTGGCCGCCGGCGAAGGCCTTGCCGCCTTGCGCCGTGTGGCAGGCGATACAGTCGGAAGCGGTCGCCACGTAGCGGCCCTGCTCCACCAGTTGATGCAGCGCGACCGGGTCGGGGGCGCTGATCGGTGCGATCGCGCGGGTCGGGGTCGGGGTCAAGGCGTAGGCCAGCGCGCCGGCGAACACCACCACGGCGGCGCCGACGACGGCGACCATGGCTTTTTTCTTGGAACTCATCGTCATAGTCGTCCTTTATGCCTGCACCAGCGGACCCGGGTTGGTCAGGTATTGTTCGCGGATCGCCTTGGCGCACCAGTAGGCGAGCGCGCCCACCAGGCCGGTCGGGTTGTAGCCGTTGTTTTGCGGGAAGGCGTTGGCGCCCGGTGCGAACACGTTCGACACGTCCCACGATTGCAGGTACTTGTTCAACGCCGAGGTCTTCGGGTCGCTGCCCATGATCGCGCCGCCGCAGGTATGGGTCGACTGGTACTGGGTGATGTTGTAGTGCGAGCCGTCCTTCTTGGCGTCGCCCTTCATCGCCAGCGGATTGAGCACCTTGCTCATCTCCTGGGCCTTGCCGACCAGGTACTGCGAGGCCTTGACTTCGTTGTCGTGCCAGTCGAAGGTCATGCGCAGCAGCGGACGGCCGAACGCGTCCTTGTAGTTCGGGTCCAGGCTCAGGTACGCATCCTCGTACGACATGCAGGAGCCCTGCACTTCGTAGTAGAACGAGTGGCGGAAGGCTTCCTTGACGCCCTTCTTCCAGTCGCTGCCCCAGTTCGGCACGCCCGGGGCGGTCGCGATGCCGCGCACAGGACCCGAACCCGGCTGGCGCGCCCACACGATGCCACCGCCGATGAAGCCGCTCTTGGTCGGGTCGTTCTGCTTGCCGTTCAAGTCGTCGAAGGTGGCGCCGGCGCCGCCGATGCCGATGAACTGGTTGGCCTGCACGGTCTCGTCGAAGAACAGCGAGACGCGGTTCAGGTTCTGGTACGAGTAGTTGCGGCCGATGGTGCCGGTTCTGGTCGCCGGGTCATACGGGGTGCCGATGCCCGACAACAGCATCAGGTGCACGTTGTATAGCGAGAAGGCGCACAGCAGCACCAGGTCGGCCGGCTGCTCGGTCTCGCGGCCCTGGGCGTCCAGGTAGGTCACGCCGGTCGCCTTTTTCTTGTCGGCGTCGAGGTTGACCTTCAACACCTGCGCGTGGGTGCGCATCTCGAAGTTCTTGCGGCCGCGCACGACCGGCCAGACGTTGGCGTTCGGGCTGGCTTTCGAGTAGTTCAGGCAGCCGTAGTCCGAGCAGAAGCCGCAGGCATTGCACGGGCCCATCTGGCAGCCGTAGGGATTGATGTAGGGGCGCGAGGCGTTCGATGCGGGGATCGGATAGGCGTGGTAACCCATCTCCTTGGCGGCCTTGTAGAACCATTCCGAACCGAGGTAGTTCGGGTTGGCCGGCAGCGGGTACTCGCGCTTGCGCGCACCTTCGAACGGGTTGCCGCCCTCGATGATCTGGCCGTTGACGTTGCCGGCCTTGCCCGAGGTGCCGCACACGTATTCGAAGTGGTCCAGGCACGGCTCCAGCTCGTCATAGGTGATCGGGAAGTCCTGGATGGTCATGTTGGCCGGCACGAACTTCTTGCCGAAGCGCTGTTCCATGTTGGTGCGCAGCTTGAAGTCTTCCGGCAGCGGACGGAAGTGCGCCCCCGACCAGTGGCTGCCCGCGCCGCCCACGCCGGTGCCCGGCTTGAACGAGCCCATCTGGCGATACGGCACCGCGGTGTCGCTCACGCCGTGACGGATGGTGACGGTTTCCTGGCCCAGCGATTGCAGGTACTTGCGGTGCACCGAGCCTTCCAGCTCGTCCACCACGCGCGGGTAGGCGAAGTCCGGCTGGGTGTCGCGGTCCGGGCCGCGCTCCAGGCAGACCACGGTCAATCCCTGGTCGGTCAGTTCCTTGGCCAGGATCGCGCCGGTCCAGCCGGCGCCGACGATCACGGCGTCGACTTTGCTTTTTACGATACTCATGTTGTTCCTGTTTGTCGTTTATCCGCGGCGTCCTGCCAGGTCCACCGGACCGATCGGGTACGGCTTGTCGCGCACCTCGACCCAATCGAGGTAATCGGCGCGCATGCCGGGGTAGCCGATCATCTTCCACGAGCCCATGCCCTTGTTGCCGCCGTGCTTGGGATCGGCGAAGTAACCGTTCTTGACTTCGGCCAGCAGGTTGCTGAAAAACAGCTTGGAGGAGATCTCGTCGAGCTTGAGCTTGCCGCCTTCGGCATCCTTGAGCAGCGTTTCCTGCTGCTTGTTGTCGAGGTCGGCGAACCGCTTGCCGCCGAATTGCTTGGCGCAGTAAGCGTCGAACTGCTTGATGCCGACCCGGATGATGTCCTTCAGCGGCAGCTTGCCCTGGTAGCCGAACTCCGCCGGCGCTTCCAGGAACGGCCCCTGCATGTACCAGATGCTGCCGGCCGCGTACGGGGTCTGCATGTGGCGGTCGAGGAACTCGGGCACGCCGAGTTCGACGGCGCCGGGGCCGTGCTGGTCGTGCGGGATCAGGCGGTCGCAGGCCTCGTTGACGAAGCGCCATTCGTCCGCGCTGAAGAAAGCCGGGGTGTAAGGATCCGGCTTGCCTTCGGGGGCGTTGGTGGCGGCCGCGCCGGCTGGGCTCAGGCCGCCATGCAGGGCGCCGACCGCGCCCGCGCCCATCGGCACGAACATCAGGCTCTTGATCAGGCGCCGGCGCGATGGGGATTGTTGATCATCCGACATAGCAAATCTCCGTTGTGAATACAAGTTACCGCTTGGAAAGCTTGCGGTGAAACGCGGGATTCTAACGGCTATTGCTGAACGTCAAAAGCACCAGTTACAAACCGGTAACAAAGATTTAAGGTTCCAACGCAACAAGTGCGTGTTATCACCTATTGACAAAGATATTTCCTGCGTAAAACAGTGAACCACCAACGCCTCCTTTGATCGGAGCGATGTTTACAGGCATAAAAAAAGCCACCCGGTCGGGTGGCTTCGTGCCGTACGGACGGTACGCGTTTACTGGTTCTGCAGGAAGGTCTTGAGCTTGTCCGAACGCGACGGCTGGCGCAGCTTGCTCATCGCCTTGGCTTCGATCTGGCGGATACGCTCGCGGGTGACGTCGAACTGCTTGCCGACTTCTTCCAGCGTGTGGTCGTTGCTCATCTCGACGCCGTAGCGCATGCGCAGCACCTTGGCTTCGCGCGGGGTCAGCGAGTCCAGCACTTCCTTGATCACGCCGCGCATCGAGGCGTGCATCGCCGCTTCCAGCGGGGCCAGGGTCGCATTGTCCTCGATGAAGTCGCCCAGCTGCGAATCGCCGTCCTCGCCCATCGGGGTTTCCATCGAAATCGGCTCTTTCGCGATCTTCATGATCTCGCGCACCTTCGATTCCGGCATCTCCATCTTGGTCGCCAGCGTCGCCATGTCCGGCTCGCTGCCGGTTTCCTGCATGATCTGGCGCGAGATGCGGTTCATCTTGTTGATGGTCTCGATCATGTGCACCGGCACGCGGATCGTGCGCGCCATGTCGGCGATCGAGCGCGTGATCGCCTGGCGGATCCACCAGGTCGCGTAGGTCGAGAATTTGTAGCCGCGGCGGTACTCGAACTTGTCGACCGCCTTCAACAGGCCGATATTGCCTTCCTGGATCAGGTCGAGGAATTGCAGGCCGCGGTTGATGTACTTCTTGGCGATCGAGATCACCAGGCGCAGGTTGGCCACGGTCATCTCGCGCTTCGCGGTACGGGCGCGCTTCTCGCCGGCGGCCATCTGCTTGTTGATCTTGCGCAGGTCGGCCAGCGGCAGGGCCACGCGCGCCTGCAGGTCGATCATGCGGCGCTGCAGTTCCATGATGGCCGGCGCGTTACGCGACAGCACCGCCGAGTACGGGTAGGCGCAATCGACTTCGCGCTGCACCCATTCCAGGTCCGTCTCGTTGCCCGGGAAGACCTTGATGAAGTGGGCGCGCGGCATGCCGCAGCGGTTCACGCAGATGTCGAGCACGGCGCGCTCGATCGAACGCACCTCGTCCATCTGGCCGCGCAGCGTGTCGCACAGCTTCTCGACGATCTTGGCGGTGAAACGGATGCCCAGCAGCTGGGTCGAGATCATGTCCTGGGCCGCGATGTACTGCAGCGAGCCGTAGCCGTGCGTCTTGAACGCATGGCCCATCTTGTCGAACTGCTTCTCGATGATCGCGAACTTGTCCAGCGCGGTCTTCTTCAGCGCGGCAAGCTGCTCGGCCGAGTAGCCGGCGGCAGCGCTGCCGCCGCCTTCGACGCCCTCTTCCTCTTCTTCCTCGATCTCTTCCTCGTCCTCGTCGTCCGAAGCAGCCGCAGCCACCGGTGCGGCCGGCGCGGCGCCTTCGTCCGGCTCGATCAGGCCGTCGACCACGTCATCGATCTTCAGCTCGTCGCTGGCGATCTTGTGAGACAGCGCGACGATTTCCGAGATCGTCACCGGGCAGGCCGAGATCGCCTGCACCATGTCCTTCAGGCCGTCCTCGATGCGCTTGGCGATGGCGATCTCGCCTTCGCGCGTCAGCAGCGACACCGCGCCCATTTCACGCATGTACATGCGGACCGGGTCGGTGGTGCGGCCGAAGTCGGAGTCCACGGTCGACAGCGCGGTCGCGGCCGCGGCTTCGACTTCGTCTTCGCTGGTCGGGGTCACGACCGCGTCCGACAGCAGCATCATCTCGGCTTCCGGGGCGCGCTCGTACACCGCGATGCCCATGTCGTTGAAGGTCGCGATGATGCCTTCGATCGCTTCCGGATCGATGATGTTTTCCGGCAGGTGGTCGTTGATCTCGGCGTGGGTCAGGTAGCCGCGCTCCTTGCCCATGTTGATCAGGTTCTTCAGCTGGGTGCGGCGCTTTTCCAGTTCCTCGCCCGAGAAGCCCTGTTCGGTGCCCATGATGCCGGCGATGCCCTTGGCCTTGCGCTCGCGCAGCTTGGAAGCGGCCTTCAGTTCGGCGCGCTCGACCGCGTTCAGCGCGGCGATCTCGTCGTTCTCGGGGACGAACTCGCTCGGCTTGCGACCGCGGCGGCCCGGAACCTTCACCTGCGGCAGCAGATAGCCGGAAGTATCGATCGCGGCCAGCGCGGCGGCGTCGGTGGTGGTGCTGACGCTGCCGGTGCCGGCGGCCGGGGCGGCGCCTTGCAAGGCGGCGGTGGCGCCCGGCTCGACGCGGCGCGTGCGGGTGCGCACCACGCGCGCGGGCGCGTCGGCGGCAGCGGCAGCGGCGTCCGAGGCGCTGGCGGCCGGCGCGGCAACTGCGGCGACCGGCTCGGCGGCCGGCGCCGGTTCTGCGGCCGGGCTCGGTTCGGCGGCGGCTTTCAGCGCAGCCAGCTTCGAGGTGCGCTTGCGCACGATCACCGGCGGCGCGGCCGGCGTTGCGGGCGTCGGGATGAAATCGTCGTCGCCGGCGACGGCAGCGACGGCCGGGGCAGCGGCAGACGGCGCGTCAACTGCGGCGAGGTCGGCCGAGCCAACGGCTGCGGGTGCGCTGTCGTCGGCGCTGGCCGCTTCGGCCAATTGCTCGGCAGCGGCGGCGCCCGAGGCGGCGGCCTGGTCGAAGTCCGCCGACTGAAGTTGCTCCGCCTCGGCCTGGACCGCGGCGGCCGGGGCATCCGCGCCCATGTCCTGCTCGGCCTGGACCGCTTTCAGCGACGCCAGACGGGAACGCGTCTTGACCACCGTCACCTTGGCCGCCGCTTCCGTTTCGAGAAAGTAGGAGGTCGCGGTTTTCGGCACCGACAGCTGTGCCGTGCTTTTCGCCGGCGCCTTCTTCGCTGTCAGTGTCAGAGTCTTGGCGGTGTTTTTCATGTAACTTTTCTCCAGTCGAGGCGAAGTGCGCGCCTGCGAAGTCAATAAGCCACCTGGCCTGCTCGGCAGGCCAATGCGGCGCAATAAGTAATAGGCTGAACTAAGGGGCCTAACTAGGGGCGGACCGGCCGGAAATCAAGCGGCACCGACCAGACTCCAGCGGCGACGCTCCTGGCGGCGGAGCGCTCGGACGGGGGCTGGGGCGGAACGGGCAGAGGTTGAAATCGCGGCTATGCATGTCGGAACGAAAAAAAGCCCGTCAGACAACGGGCTTGAATCTATTTTCCAAGGGAGAAATAGAGGAGACAGGCATATTATGCACCAAGGAAAGATTCAGTGATAATTAAAATATCGGATAAACGATATAACGGATCCGCATACTTCCCGGTCCAGTTGCGCGCTCCATTTGCCCACCTCCGACCCCTCGGCCGGTCTGCGTCGGCGCAAGCCCGACGCAAGGAAAGGGGCGGATCATACACGACTTCAAGGGGCCGCGCCTTTCGATTCCGCAAGGAATTCCTGGAAGAACGGTTCCAAACGATGATACGTTACAAGGCAGAGCCGCCCATGGCCGCTTTGCCATGCTATCCTTCCGCTTCCCGTTCTCACCATGAAGTCAATGAATACGATCAGTTCCGTCGCCGAGTCTCCTGAAATCAACGATGCCGGCGAGTCCCTGCCGCACGCCGAGCCGCAAGATCAGCAGAAAGATCAGCCGCAAGATCAGCAGCCACACAGCGAGGTCGATGGCGGCGCCGACACGTCCGCCGTGCAAGCCGCACCCGCCGCGGCCCCCGGCGCCGACGCACAATCGCCGCGCGCCCTGCTCAAGCAGCTGCAGCAGCAGTTCAAGGCATTCCGCGAGTGCCTGCCGCTGGCGATCGGCATCGACAAGCAGGTGCTGGCGCGCATGCCCGGCCTGAACCGCAAGACCATGCGCGCGGCGCTCGGCATCCACACCGGCTCGATGCGTTACCTGCGCGCGATGGAAAAGGCGACCGTGCGCTATGACCTCGACGGCAATCCCGGCGCCGAAGTCAACGACACCCACCGCCAGCACGCCAAGGAGCTGCTGCAGGAGCGCTACAAGAAGGAAGCCGACCGCAAGAAGGCCGAGCGCGACGCCGCCGCCGAGGCCGAAGCCGAACGCAAGCGCCAGGACAAGCTGCAGCAGCTGGCATCCAAGTTCTCGCGCCGCTAAACCGCATGGCCGACGCGCCGACGCCGGACGACGCCTTGCCGCCCTACCAGGGCCTGACCCTGGCCGAGGTGCGCATGGTGCGCACGCCCGAGGATGCCGCCGCGGCGCTGGCCGCCATGGCGCAGGCCGACGCGATCGGCTTCGATACCGAATCCAAGCCGACCTTCCGCAAGGGCGAAGTCTCGACCGGCCCGCACCTGGTGCAGCTGGCCGACGACCGCCATGCCTGGCTGTTCCAGATCGGCGCGCTGGACGCCGGAGCCGGCGCCGCGTCGCCGGCACTGGCGGCGCTGCGCGTTCTTCTGGAATCGCCGGCCGTGCTCAAGGTCGGCTTCGGCCTGGGCGACGATGTGCGCCGCCTGCGCACCAAGCTCGGCATCGACACCGCCAACGTGCTCGACCTGGCCACCGCCCTGCGCCGCGGCGAGCGCAATGCCTGGGGCGCGAAGACCGCGGTCGAGCGCTTCTTCGGCCAGCGCCTGCAAAAATCGCGCCGCATCACCACCACCAACTGGGCCATGCCGCGTCTCTCCGACAAGCAGATCCTGTACGCGGCCGACGACGCCCACGTCGCGCTGCGCATCTATCGCCATTGGCGCACACAGGTGCAGCCGGGGCAGGCGCCTGCGTCCGCGCCTGAACGCACCGGCAGGCGCGTCGAGCCGCAGGACTGAAATCCTGGCCGACCCGGCGTGCTGCCGGCGGGCGCCGCTACGCGAGCCTGCATGCGCCCCGCCGTGCAGGCCTATAATGCCGGCATGAACCCGCTTCACCCGCTTCCACGCCGCGCAGCCTGGGCCGCCCTGTGCGCGGCTGCCCTGACGCTGGCCGGCTGTTCTCCCTCCGGCACCGACGCCGCCACCGGCGCAAAACTGTTCGCCCAGTGCGCCGGCTGCCACCAGGTCGGCCCCAACGCCCGCGCCGGCTTCGCGCCGCAGCTCAACGACCTGTTCGGCCGCCGCGCCGGGTCCACGCCCGACTTCCGCTATTCGGCTGCCATGAAGGCCTCCGGCATCGTCTGGAACGACACCACCCTGGCCGCCTTCCTGCACGCTCCCGACAAGCTGGTGCCGGGCACGGCGATGCGCTTCTGGGGCATCGGCGACGTGCGCCAGATCGCCGCGCTGCTGGCCTACCTGCGCACCTTCCAGTCGCCCTCGGCCGGCCAGCCACCTGCCGGCCAGCCGCCCGCCGGTTCCGCGCCTGGCGCGCCGCCGCGCTAGCCGCCGATACGCGCGCCCGCGCCGCGCCACCCTGCTACACTGATTGCAGCCCAGGGAGCAAGGATGGACGACGACAAGCCGATCGGCGCGCGCCTCCAGCAGGCCGAGGCGGACCTCGCCGGCGCGGCGCGTGCCCGCCTGCGCGAGGAGATGCGCCGCTACTGGCGCGTGATGACCTTCTACGAGCGCTTCGAGCAGCTGGTCGCGCTGATCCTCAGCGCCGTGATCGCCGTGGTCATCATCGTGGCCGTCGTCGAGCTGGTCGAGATCGTGGCGCTGATCCTGATCAACGAACCGCTCAATCCGATGCGGAGCGACGCCTTCCAGCTCGTGTTCGGCATGATCATGACGCTCCTGATCGCGCTCGAATTCAAGCACTCGATCGTCAAGGTCGCGCTGCGCCGCGAAAGCATCATCCAGGTCAAGACCGTGATCCTGATCGCCCTGCTCGCGCTGGCGCGCAAGTTCGTCATCCTCGACGCCGACACCAGCCCCGGCAAGATCGCCGCACTGGCCGGGGCGCTGCTGGCGCTCGGCATCGTGTACCGGCTGGTGCGCGAACACGACGGCGGCGCCGGCGCCTGACACCACGCGGTATGATGCGTCGTAGCTGAGCTCGACCGTCACTCACTGGAGCGCCATGCGAGGTCCGATCCCCGTTCTTGCCGCCTGCTCGCTTGCCATCTGCCTGCTGGCGGGGCTGGCTCCACGGGCCGCGCCTTCGCAGTCCATTTCTTCGAAACCGGACCTGCGCCGCGTCCCCGACAGCATGGCCCAGCGCCTGGCGCCCTGCCTGTCCTGCCACGGCAACGGCACCGCCGAACGCCGCTACTACCCGCGCATCGCCGGCAAACCGGCCGGCTACCTCTACAACCAGCTGCAGAACTTCCGCGCCGGCCGCCGCCAGTACCCCTTGATGACCTGGATGGTGACGCCGCTGTCCGATGACTACCTGCACGAAATCGCCGACTGGTTCGCCGCCCAGCACCTCCCGAGCCCGGTGCTGGAGCGCGCCGGCCTGCCTACTGGCGAGCTGGCGCGCGGGCGCCAGCTGGTCACGCGCGGCGACCCGGCGCTGCGTGTGCCGGCCTGCATCGCCTGCCACGGCGAACGCCTGAGCGGCGCCCTGCCCGCGGTGCCCGGCCTGGTTGGCCTGCCGCGCGACTACATCAACGCCCAGTTCGGCGCCTGGCGCAACGGCACGCGCCGCGCCCAGGCGCCCGATTGCATGGCGCAGATCGCCACTCGCCTGAGCCTGTCGGACGTGAGCGCGATCTCGGCATGGCTGGCGAGCGAACCGCAGCCGGCGGATCCAACCCCGGCGCCGACAGTGGGGCGGCCCTTGCCGCTGGCCTGCGGCAGCGTGGCGGAGGGCGCATGAGCATGGCGCGCATGGCCCGGCTGGCGCTGCTGGCGGCGACGGCCTGTGCGGCCGGGGCGATCGCGCTGGCCTGGCCGCGCATGCAAATGATCCCGTCCAGCTCGCGCGCCGACTGGGCAGCCACGCCGGACAACATCGCACGCGGCGCCTACCTCGCGCGCGCCGGCGGCTGCGTGGGCTGCCACACGGCGCGCGGCGGTGCAGCCTATGCCGGCGGGCGCGCCCTGGACACGCCGTTCGGACGCCTGGTCGCGCCCAACATCACGCCCGACCGCGCCACCGGCATCGGCGCCTGGAGCGCGGACGACTTCTGGAATGCGCTGCACAACGGCATCGCGCCGGGCGGGCGCCTGCTGTACCCGGCCTTCCCCTACCCGAATTACACGCGGGTCACGCGCGCAGACAGCGACGCGCTGTTCGCCTACCTGCGCAGTTTGAAATCCGTGCGCCGGCCGAACGCGCCGCACGCGCTCGGCTTTCCCTACAAGCTGCAGGCGGCGCTGGCCGCCTGGCGCCTGCTGTACTTCACGCCCGGCGTGTATGCGCCCGCGCTGTCGCCCACTTCGGCGCCCGCGCCCGCGCGCGCGGACGTGTGGAACCGCGGCGCCTACCTGGTCGAGGGCCTGGGCCATTGCGGCGCTTGCCACAGCGCGCGCAACGCCATGGGCGCGTCCAGCGCTGTCCTGGATGGCGGCCTGATGGCCGGCAGCGGCTGGTATGCGCCGGCCTTGACCACTGGCGGCCCAGCCGGCCCGGACCAATGGATCGAGGCCGACCTGGTCCAGCTGCTGCGCAGCGGCGTCGCGCCCCGGCATGCCGTGTTCGGACCGATGGCCGAGGTGGTCGGGCAAAGCCTGCAGCACCTTTCCGAGCCCGACCTGCGGGCCATCGCCGTCTACCTGAGATCGCTGCCGGCGCCGCCCGGCCGGCACGCGGCAACCGCGCCGGCCGCCGCCGCGCCGGATGCGCTCATGAAGGGTGGCGAACGGCTGTATGCCCGGCACTGCGCCGACTGCCACGGCAAGGACGGCGGCGGCGTCGAGGGCGACGGCCAGACGATCTATCCGCCGCTGGCCGGCAACCGCGTCGTGAGCGCGGCGGAACCGGTCAACGCCATCCGCATTGTCCTGAACGGCGGCTTCGCGCCGGCCACCGCCGGCAATCCGCGCCCCTATGGCATGCCGCCATTCAGCACGCTGCTCGACGACGAAGAGGCCGCCGCCGTCATCAGCTACGTGCGCGCCAGCTGGGGCAACGCGGCGCGCGCCGTGACGCCGAGCGAGGTCAACGCGAACCGGGCGGTGCCGCCGGATTGACGTTGCCGGACGGCGCCGCGCCGCTCGTGTAGCGGACCGGGCTATCGTCGGCCAGGCTGGCGTCCCACAAGGGCAGCGCATAATTTTCGTAGTCGCGCACCTTGAGCGCGATGGTGCGCCCGGGCGTATCGAGCGTCACCGCGTCGATGCCAAGCGGCGCAAGGAACATGACGGACACCGCACGCGACGTGCATGGATCGCCGGTGCCTACCAGGTTCACATAGGTGAGGAACACCCGGGTCACTTCCTGCTTTTCGATGGCCCAGCGCACCTTGCATTCGAGCCTGAGATCCCCCAGGCGCTTGGTGTCGGGCGGCAGCTGGGCGCTTTTCACATAAGGCTTGATCCTGAAAAGCCCTTTCGGCCGGTCCAGGATCAGGTCGTATTCGCCGTCGCGCTTCTGTTCGACCAGGGGCAGCTTGAACCTGCCGCCCGCGTCGACCGGGATGTCGATCGAATCGTCGTCGCTGGCCAGGCGCATCTTGAGACCCTGCATCCCGACCTGTTTCGACTTCGGGATCAGGATGAAATACATCTCGGAGTCCGGCGCCAGCGCATGCTTGTCGCGATAGGCCTGCAAGCCTTTCAGCATCTGCGTATAGGAACGCAGTTCGGGGTCGCGCGTGCTGCTGACTTCGACGCGGCCGGTGTCCGGCGTCGCCTCCTGGGCGGCGCCCGCCGCCAGCGGCGACCAGGCCAGCAGGACGGCAAGCACATGGCGCAAACGATGCATATTGTATGGTCCCTTTCTATCGGCTGAAGCGAAACGAGCAGCGACGCATGCGGCAATCAGGCTAGCACGATTCGACGCCTTGCCGGGCAGTTTGTCGATGGCCCGGCTGCGGCGCACGGCATGCGGCGCCGGCCGTGCCACGCGCGGGTGCGCGCCGCACCCCGCCCCGCACCCATGCAGGCCGGCGCGCACCAGCGTAGGGCATTTCGCGCCGGATTGGTTTGGCATGCTTCTTGTATGTTGATCATATAAAAAGATACGGGGGTGGCGGCATGCGGGACTTCTTCAACGAGATGACGAGCGGCGGTACGGCAGGTGGGGCGACGCGCGAGCACTACCGCGAGTTCGAGGCCTGGCTGCGCGGCCAGAACCCGCAGCGCATCGAACGCAAGCGCCTGGAAGCCGACCTGGCGTTCCGCCGCGTCGGCATCACCTTTGCCGTGTACGGCGACGACGCCGGCACCGAGCGCCTGATCCCGTTCGACACCATCCCGCGCATCATCCCGGCGCACGAGTGGAGCGCGCTGCAGGCCGGCCTGGTGCAGCGGGTCAAGGCGCTCAACATGTTCGTGCACGACATCTACCACGACCAGCACATCGTCAAGGCCGGCATCATCCCGGCCCGGCAGATCTACCAGAACGCCCAATACCGCCCGGAGATGCAGGGCATCACCGTGGCCAGCGACATCTACGCCCACATCGCCGGGGTCGACATCGTGCGCGCCGGCCAGGGCGAGTTCTACGTCCTGGAAGACAACCTGCGCGTGCCGTCCGGCGTGTCGTACATGCTGGAAGACCGCAAGATGATGATGCGCCTGTTCCCGGAACTGTTCGCGCGCCACCGCATCGCGCCGGTCGACCACTACCCGGACCTGTTGCTCGACAATTTGCGCAGCGTGGCCCCGCAAGGCGTCGACGACCCCACCGTGGTCGTGCTCACGCCGGGGATGTACAACTCGGCCTACTTCGAGCACGCCTTCCTGGCCCAGCAGATGGGCGTCGAGCTGGTCGAGGGCAAGGACCTGTTCGTCAACGCCAACGCGGTGTGGATGCGCACCATCCGCGGCCCGCGCCGCGTCGACGTGATCTACCGGCGCCTGGACGACGACTTCCTCGACCCGCTCGCGTTCCGCTCGGATTCGACGCTGGGCGTGCCCGGCCTGCTGTCGGTGTACCGCGCCGGACGCGTGACGCTGGCCAACGCGATCGGCACCGGCGTGGCCGACGACAAGTCGATCTACCCCTACGTGCCGGACATGATCCGTTTCTACCTGAGCGAGGAAGCGCTGCTGAACAACGTGCCGACCTGGCAGTGCAGGAAGCCCGCCGACCTGGCCTACACGCTGGCCCACCTGGAACAGCTGGTGGTCAAGGAAGTGCACGGCGCCGGCGGCTACGGCATGCTGATCGGCCCGAGCGCGAGCCGCGCGCAGATCGAGGATTTCCGCCGCAGGCTGATCGCCAGACCGGACGGCTACATCGCCCAGCCGACACTGGCCCTGTCGGCCTGCCCGACCTACGTCGAGAACGGCATCGCGCCGCGCCACATCGACCTGCGCCCGTTCGTCCTGTCGGGCAAGACGATCTCGATGGTGCCCGGCGGCCTGACGCGCGTGGCGCTGCGCGAAGGCTCGCTGGTGGTGAACTCGTCGCAGGGCGGCGGCACCAAGGACACCTGGATTCTGGAAGAATGAGGAAGCACACGACATGCTGAGCCGCACCGCCGACCACCTGTACTGGATGGCGCGCTACACCGAGCGCGCCGAGAACACCGCGCGCATGCTCGACGTCGCGCTGCAGACCTCGATGCTGCCGCAGTCCAGGCTCGAGACCGAGCAGGCCTGGCGCGCCATGCTCGGCATCTCCGAGCTGCAGGACGCCTTCGACGCGCGCCACGGCGCGCTCGATGTCGAGAACGTGCTCGACTTCATGGTGCGCGATCCGTCCAACCCCTCGTCGATCGTGGCCTGCCTGACCGCCGCGCGCGAGAACGCGCGCGCGGTACGCGGGGTGCTGACCACCGAACTCTGGGAGACGCAGAACGCCACCTGGCTCGAACTGCCCGAGCGCGTGCGCGGCGGCATGGATGCGAGCGCCGACCCCGGCGCCTTCTTCGAATGGGTCAAGCACCGCTGCCACCTGGCGCGGGGGGTCACGCTCGGCACCATGCTCAACGACGCGGCCTTGTACTTCATCCAGCTCGGCACCTTCCTGGAGCGCGCCGACAGCACCGCGCGCCTGCTCGACGTGAAGTACCACCGCACCAGAGGCGCCGCCCCTTCGTCAGACGACCACGACGTGCTGACCCAGCGCGAGTTCTACTACTGGGCCGCGCTGCTGCGCTCCGTGGCCGGCTTCGAAATCTACCGCAAGGTCTACCGCGACTCGATCACCCCGGCGCGCGTGGCCGAACTGCTGATGCTGCGCGCCGACATGCCGCGCTCGCTGCTGGCCTGCATGGAGCAGGTGGTCGCGAACCTGAAGGCGGTGCGCAACGACGTCTCGTCCGAGACCGAGCGCCTGGCCGGCAAGATGCACGCCGAACTGCAATTCGCGCGCATCGAAGACGTCCTGGAGGCCGGGCTGGACGCCACGCTGGACCGCTTCATGAAGAACGTCTACGCGCTCGGCAACGGCATCAGCCGCGATTTCCTCGTGCCCCTGGGCGCCTGAGATGCACCTGTCGATCCGCCACGAAACCCTGTACCGCCATACCCAGCCGCAAGCCTACAGCATCGAGCAGCGGCACCCGACGCCGCGCGCCGGGCCGCAACAGCAGGTGCTGTCCTGGAAGATCGCGGCGCCGGGCCATTGCGCGCCCTACGGCGACGCCTACGGCAACGTTTCGCACATGCTGACCCTGAGCGAAGCGCACGACGCGGTGCGCATCCTGGTCGAAGGCGTAGTCAGCACCATCCCCCTGCGACGGGGGCGGCTGCAGCTGCCGGAGCACCTGTCGCCGCTGATCCGCCCGATGACCGATGCCTGCTGCCGCCTGGCGATCGGGCGCGACTACGAATCGGCGGCGCCGGTGCGCGGCATGCGGCGCGGCAGCGGCAGCGGCAGCGGCGAGGAGACCATGCGCGTCGAGGCGCTGGTGATGCCCTTGGTGGTAACGCAACAGTAAGTCAAACCACGCCCGGCAGGCCGAATTCGGCGGCGGCTTCGACGAAGGCAGCGTTGCGGTGACGCGCTTCGTCACCATCGACGAGCCGAACCGGTACTTCAACGCGCTGCGCAGCAGCATCCGGCAACGGTCATGCAGGATGCATGCACGTTCGTTTGAGATGGATACAAAATTCTGACAATTAGACAAAGATGCAGATAGGAAAAGTTGCTGAACTGAATTAAACTCGGATGCCGGTCGCGTGGCGGCTCGCTTTCAGTCATTCGGGGGTCATCATGCAAACCTATGCATCGTTTCGCCGCGGTTCCGCCGCCACCCGGCTCAGGCTCGCGCTTTACTACCTCCATCGGATCGTCACCAGCCGGACCCTGCGCCATATCGGCCATCGGGTCCTGGTGGCCGCGTTGCGCGTCCACCGCGGCGCCGCGCACCCGCCCGCGCAGGGTGCGCGCCACCCGGCCGCCGGCTTGCGCGCGGCCGGCTGCCTGCGGCTCGGACCCTTGCTGTCGCGGGCGCAATGCGACGACATGCTGCGCTACCTGGACGACAAGGTCATGGTCGATGCGCGCGGGAGCGGCCGGCGCTTCCGCCTGGGCGAGGTACCGCAGGAAGCGAGCCTGGGCGACTACCCGCTCGAGACCATCGTCGCTTGCCCGCACCTGCTGCAGATCGCCAACGATCCCGCCGTCATCGGCCTGGTGAGCGACTACCTCGGCTTCACACCGACCATCGTCAGCCTCGGCTTGCGCTGGTCGTTCCCGCAAGCCGCGCGCGCCGGCACGGCGGCCGACACCGTGCAGCGCTTCCACCGCGATTCGGAGCCGGGCAGCACCAAGCTGCTGATCTACCTGACCGACGTCGACAGCGACTGCGGGCCCCACGTCTACGTCGAAGGCAGCCACCGCGAGCGCATGCCGATGCGCCTGCGGCCCTATGCCGACGCCGAGGTCGCGCGCAAGTACGCGAGCGTCACGTCGATCGAGGGCGAAGCCGGCACCGGCTTCCTGATCGACACCAAGGGCATCCACAAAGGCGCCGCGCCGCTGCGCAAGCCGCGCCTGCTGCTCGGCATCCAGTACGCGCTGCTGCCCTGCTTCCTGTACGAATACGCGCCGGTGCAATGCCGCCAGGCCGGCCAGTTCGACCGCCACATCAACCGCCTGATGATCACCGAGGAGGCGGCGCCGGCGCCCGCCCCCGCCGTCGCCACGCAGACGAGCGACGAACCGCTGCGCGAACCGACGCCCGTCGCCTGAACCGATCGCGGCAAGCCGCTGCGTCGCTATTGGCGGAAAAGCCGCATCCGTTCCCAACGTCTTCGCATGGCGGCGGCCTGCACAGCTCAGCCGGCCTACACCATCTCCGCAAACCCGATCCGGTCCGTGGTCGCCGCACGCGCGTCGTCCACACCCACCTTGTGCGAAGCCAGCAGGCCTTCCAGCACGCTGTTCATGGTGTGGCAGCCGGGTGTGCGCCCGAGGTTCATGTGGGCGCGGATCGCGCCCAGGTCGCCCTCCTCGATCATGCCGGCCACGGCCGGGCTGACCGACAGGCATTCGGTCGCGAGGTGGTAGCGGTTGCCCTGCCTGGACGGCAGCAGCGCCTGGCACAGCACGCCGCGCAGCGCGTGCGCCAGCGCCTGGTTCTGCGCGCCCGAGTTGCCCAGCAGGCGCAGCATCTTCTGCAGGCCCAGCTCGGTCGAGCGCGCGTGCAGCGTGGCCAGCACCAGCGGGCCGCTCTCGGCCAGCGCCAGCGCTTCCTGGGCGGTCTGGGCGTCGCGGATCTCGCCGATCACGATCACGTCGGGCCGTTCGCGCAAGGCGTCCAGCGCACCCAGGTAGTAGCTGCCGACGTCGGCATCGGCCCCGACTTCGCGCTGGGTGATGATGCACTTGCGCTGCGGGATCAGGGTCTCGACCGGGTCTTCGATGGTGATGATGTGGCCCGAGCGCTGGCGGTTGATCTCGTCGAGGATGGAGGCGATCGTGGTCGACTTGCCCTGGCAGGTGTCGCCGATGATCAGCACCAGGCCGGAGGTCAGGCGCGCGAATTCCTGCTCGTCAAGGTGCAGTCCGAGTTCGCCCAGCGCCAGCGGCTCCTTCGGGAAGCGGCGGATCACGCAGCCCAGGCGCTTCTTGCCCTGGAAGCTGAAGCAGTTGGCGCGGATGCGCGCGGTGTGCAGGTCGATCGAGCGGTCGAACGCGCGTTCCTGGATGCGCTCGGCCCAGTTCGGCTCGATGACGTCGAAGAATTCTTCCAGCTCTTCCTTGGTGATCGGCGAATCGGTGACCGCCACCAGGCCCTTCGGCTGGCGCAGCATCAGCGGGCTGTTCTGGTGGATGATGACGTCCGAGAACACCAGTTTCGAATTCAGCAGGTGCAGGATCTGCTCGACCAGGGTGCCGAACACCGGGTGGTCTTCGTTCTCGATGTACGACAGGGTGGGAATCTGCGAGGACTGGTGGTGTTCGATCATGCTGGCTTGTGCAATTGGAATCGGTCGATGCAGGAATTATAAAACCAGCATGCCCGAAAAGTTCCATTCGGAAAGAGATTTTTTCGGCAATCAAGATCGGCCGTGCACTCGCCGCCACACCCGCGCCGCGGGCGTGCGCCGGCGCGCGAGGGAGGCTCAGCGCGGCTGGCGCGTCTTGCGGCGCAGGGTTGCCAGTGCCGCCAGCGCGATGCCGCTCAGCCACAGGCTGCCCGGCTCGGGGACGTTGGCGGTGTCGGCGCCCGGCTGGGCCGGCGCGAGCGGCGCGGCCGGGACCGGCGCCAGCGTGTCCGTCAGTGGCGGCAGTTCGGGCGTGCCCGAAGGCGGCGGGAGGTCGATCGAGCCGAGCACCGGGGCGGTGCCGGCGAGCGGATTGGTCGAATCGGCGGGCGCCGGGTCGACGCTGGCGCTGGTGGCGGCCGTGCGCGTGCCGGTGCCGCCGCTTCCCCGGGCCCCCACCGCGACCCCGCCGCTGGCGCGGTCGATCCCGGAAACCGGCACCGGCTTGACCTGGGCGGCCTGCGGCGCGGCGATCGTCGTGGGCTTGCCGTTGTAGGTGCGCGGCAGGCCGGACGTGCCGAGCGGCGTGGCCGGCGCGGAGGTACGCTCAGGGCCGGCCTGCACCAGGGCGCTGCCGTTGGCGAAGGTCACCGGGGTGCGGATCGCGCCGATGCCGCCGGGGCCGGCGCCGTCGTCGCCCAGCGCCATGCTGGCCGGCTGGGCGCCGCCTTCGTCGTCGCCGGCTTCCATCGCGGTGTCGAGCACTTCCGGCGCCGGCTCGTCGGCCGCCACCGGCAGGCGGCGCTCCTCGGAGACGCGATTGCCGCAGCGCGTGCGGATTTCGCTGGCGCCGTCGGACAGCAGGGTCTCGCCTTCGGCCAGCATGACTTTCTTCGACGTCCAGTACACCTGGCCGTTCTTGCGGTAGGACACATAGACGGCGCGCGCCTTGGCGACCGTGACCACCTTGGCCTGGTCGGCCTGGAAGCCGGCATAGTGCGCCGCCGCCACCTTGTCGCGCGCGATCACATGCGCCAGCTCGGCGCGATCGAGCACGCCGCCGGGCACGATCGAAAACGGATACACGCGGCGCGCCTTGGACTGGCTTGCCGGCGCCTGCGCCGGCGCCGTGCTCGTGGCGACGGCGCGGCCGGCCGTCAGCGCCGGCGCGCTGTCCGGCGTGGAAGTTACCGCCGGGAACTGCAGCGCCACCTGATGTCCCGCCAGCACGCCCGCCAAGGAAATGACGACACCGAGCATCGCCACGCCGGCCAAACGCATTTTGAAACGCTGAGTAGCACGAATCTGACGGATATGAGCGGTGCGATTGTCCATGACGAGGTCGAAGTAGGAGAGCGCCTACAGAATATCATCATTTCCAGCAGTAAATCTAACTTTCTGGACAATATAGCGTCAATACGTTGTAAAAATGCCGGAAACCAAAAGTCAAGGGATGCCGACATGCCCGACGCAGCCTGTCCTGCCCCGGCTGCATTTCGTCGCATGGCCGCTGCCCGCCTGGGCCGCAGGCGCTAGGATGCCCCCATCCACCCTCACCACAAGGAACCTGCCATGCGAACGACCACGCCTCATTCCTTCAAGCGCCGCACCTTCCTGCTCGGTGCCCTCGCCGCCGGCGCCAGTGCCAAGTACGGCGGCGCCTTCGCCGGGGAGCGTTACCAGCAGGTCGAGGGCAGCGGCAACATCACGCGGCAGGCGCGCGACGCCGGCCACTTCACCGGGGTGGCGATGGCGCTGGCCGGCAAGGTCGAGGTGCGCCGCGGCGAGCGCGACAGTATCGTGGTCGAGGCCGACGACAACCTGCTGGCGCTGATCGAGACCGCGGTCGAAGACGGCACGCTGCAGATCCGCACCCGCCATGCGGTCAGCATCCGTACGTACAAGCTGCGCGTGCTGGTGACGGTGCGCCAGCTCGACCGGCTTGCGCTGGCGGGCTCGGGCGACATTGACGTCGACCGCATGGACGGCGCACGGGTACGGTTCGACATCGGCGGGACCGGCACGATCCGGGTCGGCAAGGTCGACGCCGAACGGATCGTGGTCGGTGTCGGCGGCAGCGGCAACCTGCGCGTCGAGGGCGGCACGGCGCGCACGGTGTCGATCTCGGTCGGCGGTTCGGGCGACATCGACCTCGCGCGCGTGCGCACGGAAAGCGCCAACGTCACCATCGCCGGCTCCGGCGACGCCACCGTGTGGGTGCGCGACAGCCTGAGCACCACCGTGATGGGCTCGGGCAGCATCGGCTACTACGGCGACCCGCGCGTGGCCAGGTCGATGATGGGGTCGGGCAGCGTGCGCCGGCTGGGCGCGACGCCGGGTTGAGCCGCTTTAGCGGGCGACGTAGCCGATCGGCTTGACCGGCACCTGCACGGTGACGTTTTCGGGCTTGCCGCCGGCATCGACGACGCGCAGCGTCAACGGCACCTGGTCGCCGTCCTTCAGCTGGCGCTGCAGGTCGAACAGCATGATGTGATAGCCGCCGGCGGCCAGGTCGACCGGCTGGTTGGCCGGCAGGTCGACGCCGTCGACCGCGTGCATGCGCATGGTCTGGCCGTCCATCGACATCTGGTGCAGTTCGGCGCGGCCGGCCACCGGGGTGCTGACCCCGACCAGGCGCGCCGCCTTGACGGACTTGATCTGCATGAAGGCGCCGGCGGTCTTCTGGGCCGGGACGGTGGCGCGGATCCAGGGCGCGCCGACGCTGACCTGGGCCAGCGCGAGCGGGGCTGCGCACAAGCCGGCCAGCGCCAGCACGAGATTGCGGATCGGAGTGTAAAGCGGTTTGGACATGATCTGCCTGAGGAAATGAGCGACGCTGGGATTATCGGCGTTCCGCCAGCAGCGTGTCACGCTCGACCTGCACGGTGGTCTCGCCATCGGTCAGCCAGACCTGGCCGTCCTGGATCGTGCACTGCAGCTGCATGTTACGCTTGGCCATTTTTTCCAGCTGGGCGCTGGTCTCCGCCGGGATGTTGACGATGCTGATGTTGCGGGCGCGATCGATCTGCTTGGCGATGCCCTTGAACCAGATGTGGCTGGTAGCGCTGTAGCTGTACACGATCACGTGCTCGGCGCGGCCGCTGGCCTTCATGAGGCGGCGTTCTTCGGGCTGGCCGACTTCGATCCAGGTTTGAATCGCGCCGGTCAGGTCCTTCAGCCACAGGGCCGGTTCCTCGACGTCGAACAGGTCCTTGCCGTAGGCCAGCGCCGGGTCGGCGTTCAGGGCGAAGGCGAGCACGCGGATCATCACGCGCTCGTCGGTTTCCGAAGGATGGCGCGCGATGGTGAGCGCGTGCTCCTGGTAGTAATTGCGATCCATGTCCGCAATGCTGAGGTCTGCCTTGTAGATCGTTGCCTTCAGTGCCATCTGGTATTGCCTGCTTTCGAGAGTCAGAGGTTCAGCTGAACACGACGGTCTTGTCGCCGTTCAGCAGGATACGGTGTTCCACGAACCACTTGACCGCGCGCGCCAGCACGACGCTTTCGACGTCGCGCCCGATCGCCGTCAGCTGATCGACGTGCATCGCATGGTCGACGCGCTCGACGTCCTGCTCGATGATCGGGCCCTCGTCCAGGTCGCCGGTGACGAAATGGGCAGTGGCGCCGATCAGCTTGACGCCGCGCCGGTGCGCCTGCGCGTACGGGCGCGCACCCTTGAAGCTCGGCAGGAACGAATGGTGGATGTTGATCGCCCTGCCCTTCAAGGCTTCGCACAGCCCCGGCGACAGGATCTGCATGTAGCGCGCCAGCACGACCAGGTCGATGCGGTGGGTGTCGAGCAATTCGATGATGCGCGCCTCCTGGGCGAGCTTGGCCGAATCGCTCGCCCCGGCTTCGAGCGGCAAGTGGTGGAACGGGATATTGTAACTGGCCGCGAGCTGGTAGAACTCCATGTGGTTCGAGACGATCGCCGGAATCTCCACCGGCAGCACGCCGCTGCGGTAGCGAAACAGCAGGTCGTTCAGGCAATGGCCGATCTTCGACACCATGATCATCACGCGCGGCTTGACGCGCGCATCGTGCAATTGGCCGCCGGCGCCAAGGCTGGCGCACAGGGCATCGAAGCCCGCGCGCAGGCGCGCGTCGTCGACCTGCGCGTCCTCCAGGGCGAAGTGTACGCGCATGAAGAACAGCTTCGAGTCCGGATCGCCGAACTGCGCGGAGTCGATGATGTTGCAGCCGTATTCGGCCAGGAAGCCCGAGACGCGCAGCACGATGCCGCGCTGGTCGAGGCAGGACAGGGTCAGGATGTATTCGGGATACTGCATGCTGGCTCGATGGAAGGGTTGACGTTAGAAGGAAAAGGCCGCGACAACTACCGGGAAAATGCGGCTCGGCCATTGTCGCATGCTTTGCAATTCCGGCAATTCCGCGAGCATGCCCGCCGCGCGCGCGAACTGCCGGAACTATTGACTGCCCCGCCTCTCTAAACGCACGAGCGCATCCATAAGGGGGGAGCACCCCCAAACGCTCGGGTTTGACTGTTCACCGACAGGCACAAGGAGATCGATATGGCGACAAGCAAGGACGGCAGGAGCGCTTCCAGCTCGGGCAACGAGCAGAAAAGCCAGCCTGCAAAGCGCGGTTTCGCTGCGATGGACCAGAACCAGCAGCGGCAAATCGCCAGCAAGGGTGGCCAGGCGGCCCACCAGAAAGGGACGGCGCACGAATTCGATTCGGAGGAAGCGCGCCGGGCCGGCCAGAAAGGCGGCGAAGTGGTCAGCCGCAACCGCGCCCACATGGCCGATATCGGCCGCAAGGGTGGAGAAAGCCGGCAATCGGCCAACCGGGCCGCCGCGGCGGCCAAGAACGGCAACCGCCAGGGTGGCAAAGGAGAGTAAAGGCGAACAGTCCCTCGTCATCCGGGCCTGGCGGCGCACCGCCGGGCCCCTCCCTCACCGGCCTGTGCTAGAGTGCACATCCCATGTCCCAAGCCCAACCGCAAGCCCTGCTCCACGCCACGCTCGGCAAATACCTCGGCGCCTATCCCGAGCACCTGCGCACCCAGGTCGCGCGTCTCGTCGACGAGCGCCGCCTGGCCGATCACTTGCGCACGCGCTACCCGCACGCGCACGCGATCCGCACCGACAAGGCCTTGTACGGCTACGTGCAGGACCTGAAGGACGATTACCTGCGCAACGCCGAACCGCTGTCCAAGGTCGCCTACGACAGCAAGATCGGCATCGTCCAGCAGGCGCTCGGCCTGCACACGGCGGTCTCGCGGGTCCAGGGCGGCCGCCTCAAGGCCAAGCACGAGATCCGCATCGGCAGCGTGTTCCGCGATGCGCCGCCCGAGTTCCTGCGCATGATCGCCGTGCACGAACTGGCCCACCTGAAGGAAAAGCAGCACGACAAGGCCTTCTACAAGCTGTGCACCTGGATCGAGCCGCACTACCACCAGTTCGAGTTGGACGTCCGGCTGTACCTGGCCCAGCTCGAACTGGACGGCGAACGGCTGTGGGGCTGAGCCGGCTTTCGTCATATCCCACCGATTCTTGAAGTGACCGTTGCCCAACCGCAACAGTGTTATAAAAATTGCTCCTGAGAATTTAGTTAAACTATCGACTTTCCGTATGTCACGGTTTAAAGTCGATGTCTGCGCTTGCCGCGCGCCTTCCTCGTGTGCGTCCCGAGGCCTTCTACTCCCCGAATCCAGATGCCAGGCGTGCCGCAGGCGACGCCGGCTGAACTATCGAGAAAGATAAATGCACCACCGACTTCCTGGCTACACCTTGTCCCTTTTCCTGCTCGCAACCGGGCTGGGTATGGGTGGCGCCGCGTGGGGCCAGGAAACCCCGAGCTGGTCGGTATCGGGCTTCGGCACGTTCGGCTTCGTGCATTCGAGCGAGCACCGCGCCGACTACACCTCGAGCGTGATGAAGTACAGCGGCGCCGGCGCCACGCGCGCCTGGAGCGCCGACGTCGACAGCCGCCTGGGCGCCCAGCTCGACCTCAAGCTCGACCACCGCTGGTCGGCGGTGCTGCAGGTGGTCAGCGAGCAGGGCCTGTACGACACCTACCGCCCGCGCGTCGAATGGGCCAACATCAAATACCAGGCGACCCCGGAACTTGCGCTGCGCGTCGGCCGCATCGCGCTGCCGATGTTCCTGACCGCCGACTACCGCAAGATCGGCTACGCCTACCCATGGGTGCGCCCGCCGGTCGAAACCTACGGCACCGTGCCGATCACCAGCAGCGACGGCGTCGATGCCACCTGGCGCTGGGACGCCGGACCGGTGCGCAACACCTCGCAGGTTTTCTACGGGCAGGCCAAGCTGCCGCTGGGCGACACGGTGCACGGCCGCGCGAGCGGGATGGTGGGCTTTTCCAACACCAGCGACTGGGGTGCGCTCAGCGTGCGCGCCAACGTCGTCAAAGCCGAGCTGACGCTCGACCTCGTGCAGCCCTTGTTCAACGCCTTCGACGCCTTCGGACCGGCCGGCCAGGACATCTCGCGCCGCTTTGCGGTCGACCACAAGCACGTCGACGTGGTCAGCATCGGCGCCAACTACGACCCGGGCCAATGGTTCGTGATGGCCGAAGCCGGCCGCACGCACACCAACTCGCTGCTCGGTGCGACGCGCAGCCTGTACGCCAGCGCCGGCTGGCGCATCGGGCCGTTCACGCCCTACCTGACCTGGTCGCGCGTGCGCGCCGCCGACGCCACGCACGACCCCGGCCTGCCGCTGGACGCGTTGCCGGCGCCTTCCCGCGGCCAGGCCGGCTTGCTCAACGCCGGCCTGAACCTCGTGCTGGCGACGATCCCGCAGCAGACCAGCGCCAGCGCCGGCCTGCGCTGGGACGTGCACACCAACACCGCGCTCAAGCTGCAGTACGACCGCGTTACCCCGCATGACGGCTCGCGCGGCACGCTGATCAACACCCAGCCGGGCTTCCGCTCGGACCATCCGGCCGATGTGGTCAGCCTCGCCTTCGATTTCGTGTACTAGGATGCGCACACTTCCCTTCATGCGCCGCCTGGCCGCAACGCTGTTCGCCGCAGGCCTGCTGGCCACCGCAGGCGCCGCCCGCGCTTCCGAACTGGTGGTGGTGGTCTCGGCCAGGAGCCCGGTCCTCGCCCTGCGCGCCGACCAGGTCGCCGCGATCTTCCTCGGCCAGAGCCCGCGCTTCCCCGACGGCGTCGAGGCGGTTCCGCTCGACCAGCGCCTCGGTTCGTCGCTGCGCGACGATTTCTACGCGCGCGTAGCGGGCAAGACGCCGGCGCTGCTCAAGGCCTATTGGTCGAAGATGGTGTTCACCGGCCGCGGCCAGCCGCCCGCCGAAGTCGCCGACAGCGCCGCCGTGCGCCGCCGCGTGGCCGAGGACCCGGAGCTGATCGGCTACATCGACCGCAGCGCACTCGACGCCAGCGTGCGTCCGGTACTGGTGCTGCAATGACCGCGCGCGTGAATGGCACGCGCGGCCGGCGCTCCCGCCTCACCCGCGGCGTCAAGGGCTGGCTCGCTCGCGTGCTCGAGACCCACGTCGCGCTGCCGCTGTTCGCCCTGCTGCCGCTGGCGGCGATCTGGATCGCGACCTTCCACTTCATCGACGTCGAGCGCAAGAGCGCGACCGCCGCCGCGCGCGACGCCGCACGCGAACAGGTCGACACCTACGAAGCGCAGATGGTGCGCAACCTGACCGCCATCGACCAGACCCTGAAAGTGCTCAAGTACGCGGTCGAGACCAACGGCACACGCGGCGCGCTGCCGGCGCTGCGCCGCCAGGGCCTGCTGCCGCCGAGCCTGGTGTTCGTGGTCAGCGTCGCCGACCGCGGCGGCGACATCGTCGCCAGCAGCACGCCGATGCCGCACCTGAACGTGGCCGACCAGCCTTTCTTCACGGTGCCGCGCGACGGCGCCGGCAACGCGCCCTTCGTCAGCCAGACCATCGGCGACCACTTCAAGGCCGATCCGCATCTGCACTTCACGCGCCGCATCAACGATCCGGCCGGCGGCTTCGCCGGCATCGCCATCGTCGAAGTCGATCCGGCCTACTTCACCAGCGCCTACGAGCGCTCGCGCGAGGGCGACCTCGGCCTGCTCGGCCTGATCGGCGAGGATGGCGTCGCGCGCGCGCTGCGCGTGGGCGACAAGGTCAGCTGGGGCCAGCGCATCGCGCTCGACGGCCTGGGCGCCGACACCGTGATCCCGCTGGCGCTGGCCGCCGACGGCGTCGAACGCTACACCAGCGTGCGCCGCCTGCACGGCTTCCCGCTGGCGGCCGTGATCGGCCTGGCCGACCGCGAGCAGATGGCCCAGTTCGAACAGCACCGCACCAACTACCTGGCCGGCGCCTGGCTCGCCAGCGCGCTGCTGGTCGTGCTGGTGGCGATGATCAGCGCCTGGTCGTGGCAGCTGGCCAAGGCGCGCCGGCGCGAGCGGCACGCCCAGGCCACCTACGCCGCCGCCTCCGAGGCCAGCCTGGACGCCTTCTTCGTGATGCGCTGCGTCTACGACGCCAAGGGCGCGGTGGCCGACTTCGTGCTCGAGGAAACCAATTCGCGCGCCGCCCAGCTCACCGGCATCGCGCAGGACGAGATGCGCGGCCACACGCTGGGCGAGCTGCTGCCGTTCTACCGCGTAAACGGCATGTACGACGAATTGCTCAAGGTGGTCAGCGAAGGCGTGGCCATCGAGACCGAATGGCAAGCCGCGACCTGGCCCACCGCCGGACGCTGGCTGCAGCGCCAGATCGTGCCGGTCGAGGGCGGCGCCGTGGCCACGGTGCGCGACATCACCGAACGCAAGGTGGCCGAGGAGCGCATCCGCCACATGGCGCACCACGACGAGCTGACCGGCCTGCCCAACCGCAGCCTGATCCGCGACCGCCTCGAGCAGGCCGTGCACAACGCCCAGCGCAACGGCGGCAACCTGGCGCTGGCCTTCGTCGACCTCGATGGCTTCAAGCTGGTCAACGACGGCCTCGGCCACAGTGCCGGCGACGAGCTGCTGAAGGTGGTCGGCAAGCGCATGCAGGACTGCCTGCGCCGCACCGACACCCTGGGCCGCCTGGGCGGCGACGAATTCGTGATCCTGCTGCCGGACGTGATCGACAATCCGCTGGCGGTGACGCCGGTGCTGGAAAAGATCCGCCAGGCGGTGACGGAACCGGTGCTGATCGGCGACCAGGCGGTGCAGGTCAGCTGCAGCATGGGCGTGGTCACCTACCCGCGCGACGGCGCCGATCCGAAGACGCTGATGATGAACGCCGACGCCGCGATGTACCGCGCCAAGGAACTGGGCAGCAACAACTTCCAGTTCTACACGCGCGAGATGAACGCCAGCGTCGAGGAAAAGCTGATGCTGCTCGAAGGCCTGCGCAAGGCGCTCGACGCGACCATGGCGGCGGACGAGGGCCATGCCGGCATCGAGGCGCCTGCAGGCCGCTTCCACCTGCTGTACCAGCCCAAGGTCGACCTGCACACCGGCCAGATCTTCGGCGTCGAGGCGCTGATCCGCTGGCGCCATCCGGAGCACGGCCTGGTCGCGCCGCCGCGCTTCATCGGCCTGGCCGAGGAATCCGGCATGATCGTCGCGCTCGGCGAATGGGTGGTGCGCAGCGCCTGCCGCCAGGCCCAGGCCTGGCGCGCTGCCGGACTGGATGCGCTGACGGTGTCGGTGAACGTCTCGGCGCGCCAGTTCGAGGAACGGCGCCTGGTCGAACGCGTCGCCGCGGCGCTGGCCGATAGCGGGCTGCCGCCGTCGTCGCTGGAACTGGAAGTGACCGAGAGCCTCCTGATGCGCGACCTGAACCAGGCCGTGGAACGCATGGGCGAGCTCAAGGCGATGGGCGTGTCGCTGTCGATCGACGACTTCGGCACCGGCTACTCGAGCCTGTCGGCGCTGAAGTCGTTCCCGATCAGCACCCTGAAGATCGACAAGTCGTTCGTGCGCGACCTGGCCTCCAGCTCGGACGACCAGGCGATCGCGCTGGCGGTGATCTCGCTCGGCCACCGCCTGCACCTGCGTGTCATCGCGGAAGGCGTCGAGACCGAGGAGCAGCGCGAATTCCTGCGCCAGAACGAGTGCGACGAAATGCAGGGCTACCTGTTCAGCCCACCGGTGCCGCCCGAGCACATCGGCGCGCTGCTGCAGGACCAGGCGCGCAAGCGCGGCCGCCTCAAGCTGGTGGGTTGAGCATGGGCGGGAGCATGGGCATCCTGTTCGGCGCCGAACCGCGCCTGCGCCGCATGACGCAGTACTGGAGCGCGACCGCGCTGCTCTACTTCCTGTTTTTGAGCCTGCTCGGGCACTGCGCCGCGCTCGGCCTGATCGACGCGGGTTCGATGCGCGCGCTCGAACGCTATGCCGAACTCGGGATCGTGCTGTTCTTCGCGCTGGTGCGTTTCAGTCCGCGCCTGGGCTTGAAGCCGACCACGCTGGCGGCGCTGCAGGCGCTGTTCGGCATCAGCTGCAACATGTGGATCTATTCGATCGCCGGTCCGATGCGCGGCGCCACGCTGATGGGGCTGATGGTGGTGGTGGTGTTCTGCACCTTCGCGATGCGGCCGCGCCAGAACCTGATTCTCACTTTCACCGGCCTGGTCGGCATGGGCGGCACGATGGTCTGGCAGCATGTGCGCGACCCGGTCCACTACCCGGCCACGGTCGAGGGCGTGACCTTCCTGCTGATGGCGCTGTCGACGGTGGCGGTGGCCTTCCTCACCGGCGTGATGAGCACGATGCGCATGCGGCTCAAGGCGCAGCGCGCGGAACTGACGGCCGCGCTCGAGACGATCCGCGTGCTGGCCACCGTCGACGAACTGACCGCGCTGGCCAACCGGCGCCACATGCACGCGGTGCTGGCGGACGAGGAGCGGCGCGCGAGCGCGCCCGGGCTGCCGACCTGCATCGCCCTGCTCGACATCGACTTCTTCAAGCAAATCAACGACCGCCACGGCCACGCCGCCGGCGACGAGGTGCTGCGCCAGTTCGCCGCCGCCGCGCGCGCCGAACTGCGCGCGCGCGACGTGCTGGCGCGCTGGGGCGGCGAGGAATTCCTGCTGATGCTGCCGGATACCGCGCCAGGCGACGCGCTGGCGGTGCTGGCGCGCCTGCGCGCGCGCGTGGCGCGCCTGACGCTGCCCGAGGTCGCGTTCGAACGCGCGCTGAGCTTTTCCGGCGGCCTGACCGCGCGTGCCGGCGGCGAGCCGCTGTCGGCGACCGTCAACCGCGCCGACAAGGCGCTGTACCAGGCCAAGTCGGGCGGACGCGACCGGGTGGTGCAGGCCTGATTCTCAGGCGGCCTGCAGCCGCCGCACCAGCGCCTGCGGGTCCGACTCGACCATCAGCAGATCGGCATGCGCCGGCCGCACGAAGCCCTGCGCCACCATGTGGCCGACGAAGGCCGACAAGGTATCCCAGAAGCCGTTCACGTTGAGCAGGCCGATCGGCTTGGCGTGGATCCCGAGCTGGGCCCAGGTCACCATCTCGAACAGCTCTTCCAGCGTGCCCATCCCGCCCGGCATGGGATGAACCCGGACGCGAGCTCCGACATCATCGCTTTGCGCTCGTGCATGTCCTTCACGACGAACAGGCGCGTCAGGCCGGCGTGGCCGACTTCGCGCTCCATCAGCGCCTTGGGGATCACGCCGGTGGCTTCGCCGCCGAGGCGCAGCACCTCGTCGGCGATCACGCCCATCAGGCCGACCTTGCCGCCGCCATAGACCAGTCCGATGTTGTGCTCGACCAGCACGCGCGCCAGGCCGCGCGCGGCAATGGCAAACGCGGGATCGGCGCCGCTGTTGGCGCCGCAATAGACTGCGATGGCTTTCATTGAATCCCTTCGGTTTATTTCATTTCCGACGCGGCTTGCGCCTCGGGCGGCAGCTTGGCCAGGTAGTCGTCGGACAGCCGCTGGAACAGCGCGTGGGTGTCGCCGCGCAGGTAAGGGCCGACCATCGACAGCACCTGGTAGCAGCCGCGCGCGAGCGCATCGGCGATGGCCTGCTGCTCGCTGTACTTGCGCGGGTTGCGCACGTACTCGTACGAGAGCCAGTAGGTCGCCACCACCACCATGTTGGTCGCCATCGCGCCGATCTGGGCGTCGCCGGCTTCGAGCGAGCCTTCGCTGCGCAGGTCTTCGCACAGCTGGCGCGCGACCTTGATCTTGTGCGCGAGGATGGCCTTGAAGTGCAGTTCCAGCTTGCGGTTGCGCGAGAGCAGGTCGTTCAGGTCGCGGTAGAAAAAGCGGAAGCGCCAGATCAGCTCGAACATGTGGTGCAGGTACAGCCAGACGTCCTGCATGTTCGAACGCCGTCCCGCCGGCACCGTCAGGATGCGCTCGATCTCCGCCTCGAACTGGGCGAAGATCGAGTTGACGATGTCATCCTTGTTGCGGAAATGGTAATACAGGTTCCCGGGCGAGATGTTCATCTCTTCCGCGATGACGGTCGTCGTGATGTTCGGCTCGCCGAACTCGTTGAACAGCCTGAGCGAGAGCTCGAGGATGCGTTCGCGGGTCCGGCGCGGGGCTTTTTGTTGCATGGATGACAGCGTAGTTGCACTCACCCGACAGCATATCACCGACCGGCCGCGACGGATAGAAGCGACAATTCGCGCATGATCGCGGCCAGCACGCGCGGGTCGCGCCCCAGCGCCACGTGGCCGACGCCGCCCAGTTCGACGTTGCGCGCGCCCGGCAGCATGCTCGAGGTCTGCGGCGCGACGATGTTGTCGTGGTGGCTGTAGATCGAGATGATCAGCGCGCGCGTGGCGGCGTCCTCGCCGGCGGCCAGGGCGCGCAGCCACTCGCCGCCGGGGCGCATCTGCGCGGCGTTCAGGCCCAGGCCAAAGCGCGCCATCGCGGTGCCGTGGTGCGGCGTGCCGAGCGTGACGACCCGCGCCACGCGTGCAATCGCGGCGCGCCCGTACGCGCGCAGCCACGCGCGCGCGACCAGGCCGCCCATGCTGTGCGCGACGATCGCCACCCGGCTCGCCCCGGTCGCGGCGCACAGGGCCTGGACGTGGCGCTCGACCAGCGGCGCGTAGTCGTCGATGCCGGCCGCCACCGGCTCCAGGTCGACCGTCGCGTGGCTGGTGCGCGCCGCGTCGAGCAGCGGCGTGAGGTGCGCCCAGTAACCGCTGTTGGCGCCGTAGCCGTGCAGCAGCAGCACCGGCACCTGCGCGCTGTCCGGATAGATGCGGGTGGCGGCGCTGGCGCGCGCCATCAGCCAGCTGGTCATCACCATGCTGGCGCGGTATTCAAGCGCCAGCATGCGCACGCGCGCGCCCAGGCCCAGGCGATGGGCGGACGGCGTCGGGCTGGCAAACAAGGCCGAGAGCACGAAGTTGTTCATGTTGATCAGCAGGCGCACCAGGGCCACCGCGCCAACGCCGGCCGGGAGCGCCAGCCACCCCGGCGTTCCGTGCCCGAGCAGCGCCCAGGCGACCAGCAGCGCGGCCGCGCACTGCACCAGCAGCACGAGTCGAAGCAGGCGGCGTGCGCTCATCGCCTGGTACGCCTTACGCGGCTCGCACCGGCGCCGGCCAGCAGCGCCGCGCCGAGCGGGCCGGTCTCGGGGAAGGATCTGCGGTTGGTCTCCATGCGCTCGCTCTTGTGTTTGTCGTAGTGTACGCGAAACGCCGGATGCCGCAGCAGGCCGTGCTGGAGCGATTCGTCCAGGCCACACCAGTGACATTCGGTGAGCATATGACAAGAATCGCGGCCTATACTGAGCGCACACTCATCCATTTTCCAGGCGGCTCCATGGCTCCTTCCCGGCATCTATTCCGCTCGCTCGTCCTGCTGTCCTGCGTGCTGCCCGCGGCCGCCATGGCCTGCGCCATCCTGCCGCAGGACAAAGACCTCGAACGCAGCCGCAAGATCGTCGACGAATTCAAGGAGGCGACCAGCAAACTGATGGCCGATGCCGACCTGATCTTCGTCGGCCACATCACCAAGCTCGACTACCAGCGCGACACCGACGAAAAATCGCCGGGCCGGGTGTATCTGGCGCAGTTCGTGGCCACCGACGAGATCAAAGGCCAATATCCGCGCGGGCAGGCGCTGGAACTGACCCTCCACAACCGCGTCTACCTCCCGCTCGGCTGCCGTCCGGCGTACTGGCAGCTGCCGAAGGAAAACGGGGTTGGCGAGGCCTACCTCGTGTACGCCAAAGACGGCAAGATCCTGCGCACCAACCACATCGTCACCGACCGGCAGGCGATGTCCGCTTACGAGGAAGAGCAATTCGTGCGCGACCATCCCTGAGCCGCCGGCATGGCGCGCAGCGCGTCCGGCCGGCCGTGGCGCGCTCGATGCGAACTTGACGGCGCGGCCGCGGCTGAGGTCTACTCTCGCGCACTCATCCATTACTGCGCCACATGACCTTCACGCCGCTCCTCGACCTGATCAACGGTATTTCCCGCGACCTCATCCTGCCGCCCGCCAACCTGTTCCTGGTGATCTTCATCGGCCTGGCGATCTGGCGGCGCTGGCCGCGCGCCGGGCGCATCGTCGCCGGGACCGGGCTGGCGGCGCTGACCTTCCTGTCGACCAATGGCGGCGCGCACCTGTTCATCGCGCCGCTCGAACGTGAGACCACCCCGCTGCGCGCACCCGAGCGCGCCGGCGCCCAGGCGATCGTCGTGCTGGCGGCGGGACGGCTGCAGCGGGCGCCGGAGTACGGCGGGCGCGACGTCCCCGATTACGTCGCCCTGGCGCGCGTGCGCTATGCGGCGCACCTGCAGCGCATCACCAGACTGCCGGTGCTGGTCAGCGGCGGCGGCAGCAGCAGCAACTCGGATCACGGCGAACCCGGCTACACCTATGCGCAGGCGATGGCGGACGCGCTGCGCGAGGACTTCGGCGTGCCGGTCAGGTGGATCGAAGGGCGCTCGAACAACACCGCGGAAAACGCCGGCTACAGCGCCGCGCTGCTGCGCAAGGACGGCGTCAAGCGCATCCTGCTGGTGACCGATGCGATGCACATGGTGCGCGCGCGCGCCGTGTTCCAGCGCGCCGGCCTGGAGGTGGTCGACGCCCCGACCGTCTTCTTCAGCAACCAGAAAGTGCCGCTGCAAGCCTGGGTGCCGAGCCCCGAGGGCATGCGCCGCTCCTGGTATGCGATCTACGAATTGATCGGCAACGCCTGGTACGAGCTGCGCGCGCACGCCGGCTGAACCGGCCGGGCCTACTCGCGTCCGCGCATCATCTGGCGCGCGATGCCGCGCAGGATGTTGACTTCCTCGGTTTCCAGCTGCGTGCGCGCGAACAGGCGTTTCAGGCGCGGCATCAGCTTTTTCGGGTTGTCGGCGTTGAGAAAGCCGATCGCCACCAGCGCGTCTTCCAGGTGCGCGTACATGCCCTCGATCTGGGCCAGGCTGGCCGCTTCGCCGTGGAAGCCGACGCCCTCCTGCGTCCGATTCTCGCCTTGCGCCGCCAGCCGGCATTCGTAGGCCAGCACCTGGGCCGCCTGCGACAGGTTCAGCGACGAATAGTCGGGATTGGCCGGGATGTTGATCAGCACGTTGCTCGACTCGACGATCGCATTCGGCAAGCCGACGCGCTCGTTGCCGAGGATCAGGGCCGGATACAGGCTGGCGTCGCCCGCGACGTGGTTCGACAACTCGCGCGGCGACCACACCGGCGGCGAGAACTCGCGCAGCCGCGCCGACACCGCGGCGGCGAAATTGCAACCTTCGAGCGCCTCGCCGATGGTCGGCACGATGCGCGCCCCCTGCAGCACGTCGATGGCGCCGCTGGCAAACGCCACCGCTTCCGCGTCGTGCAAGAGGTCGTCGCAGCGCGGCGCGACCAGCACCAGGTCGCTAAAGCCCATCGTCTTCATGGCGCGCGCAACCGAGCCGACGTTGCCTGCACGGCTGGTTTCCACTAACACAAAGCGTAGCCGTTTGAAAAGAGGTATGTCAGTTTCGGTCGGGTTCATTTAGAATAGCGGTATCTCGCGGTGACGTAGAACAAGAATCTTGGCCCTGGCTTGTTGCCCGGCCGGGATTTTAACGATTTCGCCACCGCTTTGCTCTTTAATTCTCATCGTTCATGTTCGTTCACGGCGCTCCCGCGCGGTGGCGTCAGCCTTTTTCACGGAAGCTTTATGCACCCCATGCTCAACACGGCCATCAAGGCCGCCCGTCGCGCCGCGACCGTCATCAATCGCGCATCCTTTGATCTCGATCGCATCACCGTCAGCGAAAAGAGCCATAACAACTTCGTCACGGACGTCGACCAGGCATCGGAACAGGCGATCGTCGAGACGCTGCTGAAAGCCTATCCCGACCACGCGATCCTGGCCGAAGAATCGGGCGCATCGAGCAACATGAACGACGAGAGCGAGTACGTCTGGATCATCGATCCGATCGACGGCACCACCAACTTCCTGCACGGCTACCCGAACTACTGCATCTCGATCGCGCTGCAGCAGCGCGGCGTGATCACCCAGGCCGTGGTCTACGACCCGGTCCGCAACGACCTGTTCACCGCCACCAAGGGCGCCGGCGCCTACATGAACGACAAGCGCATCCGCGTGCGCAACCCGGACCGCATCAACAAGGCCCTGGTCGGTTCCGGCCACGGCGCCGATCCGCGCGCGCTGGCCGAATACCTGCGCATGTACGAAGTCGTGGCCGCGCGCTGCCACGGCGTGCGTTCGAGCGGCTCGGCGGCGATGGAGCTGGCCAACGTGGCCGCCGGCCGCGTCGACGGCTTTTTCGAAAAAGGCCTGAAGATCTGGGACATCGCGGCCGGCTCGCTGCTGGTGACCGAAGCCGGCGGCATCGTCGGCGAATTCAACGGCGAATCGCAGTACCTGAACAAGGGTGACGTGATCGCGGCCGGTCCGAAAGTCTTCGCCGGCATGGTCGCTTTGTTGAACCCCTTTCATAACTGATTTCTGCAGTTCACGCCCGGCTCCTGCGAGGATCCGGGCTTTGGCGTAAAATACGCCCTGTGTAAGTTGCATCCGGCGCCTTCCTGGTTCAGCCCCTGGCGCCGCACCTCCCCTGCTTCCACCAGCCTCCGGGCTGCGCTAAATTTCCCTAGCGAAACTTTTTTCACTATAATGCCATGTGGCTAATGTATGGCCACATCTCGGCGAGCCGGCGTCCAGTCCCGGCCGCCCTGGATTTCTTTGTCTCGGTCGGCTGGACTGGCGCGGCGTCGAAAGACGTGCGGCGGGCCGATCACTACTGAATAACTATGTCATTTTCTACTCTCGGTTTGACCGACGCCATCGTGCGCGCCGTTACTGAAGCAGGCTACACCGCTCCGACCCCGATCCAGGCCCAGGCGATCCCCGCCGTGCTTGGCGGCGGCGACCTGCTCGCGGGCGCGCAGACCGGCACCGGCAAGACCGCCGGCTTTACCCTGCCGGTGCTGCACCGCCTGTCGACCGACAAGGCCGGCCTGGCGCTGACCAATAAAACCTCGAAGCGCCCGATCCGTGCGCTGGTGCTGACCCCGACCCGCGAACTGGCCGCCCAGGTCGAGGAAAACGTGCGCACCTATGCCAAGTACACCAATTTGAACTCGGCCGTGATCTTCGGCGGCGTCGGCATCAACCCGCAGATCAAGCTGCTGGCCAACGGCGTCGACATCCTGGTCGCCACTCCTGGCCGCCTGCTCGACCACGTCGGCCAGGGCACGATCAAGCTCGACAAGATCGAAATCCTGATCCTGGACGAAGCCGACCGCATGCTCGACATGGGCTTCATCCACGACATCAAGAAAGTACTGGCGGTGCTGCCGCCGAAGCGCCAGAACCTGCTGTTCTCGGCCACCTTCTCGGACGAGATCAAGGCGCTGGCCGACAAGCTGCTGAACAACCCGGGGATGATCGAAGTCGCGCGCCGCAACTCGACCGTGGAAGTGATCTCGCAAAAGATCCACCCGGTCGACCGCGACAAGAAGCACCCGATGCTGGCGCACCTGATCAAGACCAACAACTGGAAGCAGGTGCTGGTATTCACCCGCACCAAGCACGGCGCCAATAAACTGGTCGAGCAGCTGGGCAAGGATGGCATCGGCGCGATGGCGATCCACGGCAACAAGAGCCAGTCGGCGCGCACCAAGGCGCTGGCCGAGTTCAAGGACGGCAGCCTGACCGCACTGATCGCGACCGACATCGCCGCGCGCGGCATCGACATCGACCAGCTGCCGCACGTCGTGAACTACGACCTGCCGAACGTGCCGGAAGATTACGTGCACCGCATCGGCCGCACCGGCCGTGCCGGCGCCACCGGCGAAGCCGTGTCGCTGGTCTGTGTCGACGAGCACCAGATGCTGAAAGACATCGAAAAGCTGATCAAGCAGACCCTGCCGCGCGACGTGATCCCGGGCTTCGAGCCGGACCCGACCGCCAAGGCGCAGCCGATCCAGCTGCGCAGCGGCGCCCCGGGCCATTCGGGCCGTGGCGGCCGTCCGGGCGGCAACGGCAATGGCAACCGCGGCGGCCAGGCGCGCAGCGCAGGCCAGCCTGCTGGCGCACCGCGCAGCGCCTCGGGCAACGGCAACGGCGGCCGCAGTGGCCAGCCGAACGGCAACCGCGGCGGCCAGCCGGGCAACCGCGGCAATGGCGGTGGCAGCGGCGGCGGCAACGGTGGTGGTAACGGCGGCGGCAACGGCGGCCGTTCGCAGAACCGCGGTCCGCGCCCGGCCTCGAGCGCGCGCTCGGGCGGCGACCGCTGATGCCAGGGCGGCGCTCCCCCGCGCCGCCTGAATCGACCCGATCCGGGCTGATGACTGCCAAAGTCACCCAGCCCGGATTTTTTTCGCCTTTCAACAACACTTGATTACTCAAGTAGTTGTCAACCTACATAAAGACACATATATTTGCGTAATCAAGTATCTCTCCGGTATCCCGCCAACCAAGGAGCTTTCATGTCGACCGACACCCTCACCACCGAATTCTGCCTGCGCCTGTCGCGCGCCTGGGCGACGCTGTCGCGCCGCCTGGACAGCGCCCTCGGCAGCCATCACGGCATCAGCTTTTCCGACTACCAGCTGCTGCTGCAATTGCAGCGCGCCCCGGGCGGCCGCCTGCGCCGCGTCGACCTGGCCGAGCAGCTCGGCCTGACCGCGTCCGGCGTCACGCGCTCCCTGCTGCCGCTGGAAAAGATCGGCCTGGTCACGCGCCAGAGCGATCCGCGCGACGCCCGTGTCGGTTACGCGCTGATCACGCCGGCCGGCGACGAACTGGTAACCAACGCCACCGTCGTCGTCGACAACGTCAGCCGTATGGCGCTGGGTGGGCCGGCGCGCGACCAGATCGAGGCGAGCTCGGGGCTGCTGGCCCAGCTGATCGGCAAATGAGCGGCAAATGAGCGGTGAATGAATGATCCGGCTCGCGCGCAGGCGTACGCGCGCGCGCCGGCGGTGTCCGATCGACCCACCAAGAAGAAGGAGAAAGCGATGTCGGCGTCCCCACGTAACGTGCTGCGTGACCGTAACTTTGCCTGGCTGACGGGCGGCGGCGTGATTTCCGCCCTCGGCGACCAGTTCACCTTGATCGCCCTGCCATGGCTGGTGCTCAAACTTTCGCACGACCCCGCCACGCTCGGCCTGGTGCTGGCGTTGATGGGGGCGCCGCGCGCCGTGCTGATCCTGTTCGGCGGCGCCGTGGTCGACCGCCATTCGCCCAAGGCGATATTAATGCTGACCAAGTACGTCAACACGGTGCTGCTGGCCGTGCTGGCGATCCTGGTGTACAGCGGCGGCGTCACCCTGACGCTGGCGATCGCGCTGGCGCTGGGCCTGAGCCTGGCCTCGGCCTTCAGCATCCCGGCCGGCACCTCGATGCTGCCCCACGTGGTGGCGCCGGCCTGCAGGCGGCCAACGGCATGTTGATGGCGATCCGCCAGGTGACGATGCTGGCCGGGCCGCTGCTGGCCGGCCTGCTGTTCGCACTGGCCGGCTACGGCAGCGCCGGCATGCGCGATGCGCGCGGACTGGCGCTGGCGTTCGGCTTCGACGCCTTCAGTTTCGCGCTGTCGGCGTGGACGCTGGCCAAGGTGCGTCCGCTGCCGATGGCGATGGCGGCCCCGGCCACGCCGGCGCGGCCAGGCCTGTTGCTGCAGGAGGTCGGCGCCGGCATCGCCGCGGTCTGGCGCGACGCCACCCTGCGCACGGCGTTCCTGTACTGGGGCCTGTGCTCGTGCGTGGTGGGCGGCGTCCTGCAGGTGGCGCTGCCGCTGCTGGCCAGCACGCGTCTACAGGGTGCGTCGGCGCTGGGCCTGCTGGCCGGAGCGCAAGGCGCCGGTGCGCTGGCCGGCATGGCGCTGGCGGGCCTCGTCGGCAAGCGCCGGATCGGCAACCTCGGCATCACGCTGCTGCTGCTCGACGGGAGCATCGGGCTGATGGTGCCGCTGATGGGCGCGATCACGGCGCTGTGGCAAGGCATGCTGCTCCTGATGGCGATCGGGGCGCTGGGCGGCTTCGTCAACGTGACGGTGTTCAGCTGGGTCCAGCAGCGCGTGCCGAAGGCCATGCTCGGACGCACGATGAGCATCTTCATGTTCGTGGTCATGGGCCTGGCGCCGCTGGCCGCGGCGGCGGGCGGCTGGATCGCCGGACGGGTCGCGCTCGGGGCCCTGTTCGTCGGCGCCGGGCTGTTCCTGAGCGGCGCCGCGCTGCTGGCCTGGCTGTTCACGCCGATGCGGCGCCTGAGCGACCAACCGCTGCCGGCCGCGCCGACAAACTGACGAGCTCCAGTCCGACAGCGCGGCCAAGCGTGCGCGGCCACGCTGGGGGCCGCGATGGTTTAGCATGGCGGTCTTATTACGATTGGAGACCGTCCGCATGCCGAAGTTTGCCGCCAACCTGAGCCTGCTGTTCAACGAGCTGCCTTTCCTCGACCGCTTCGCCGCGGCACGCTCGGCCGGCTTCGACGCGGTCGAATTCCTGTTTCCTTACGCTTTCGAGCCGGAACAGATCGAAGCCCGCCTGCACCGTTACGACCTCGAGCTCGTGCTGCACAACATGCCGCCGGGAGACTGGGGTGCGGGCGACCGCGGCATGGCCTGCGATCCGCGCCGCATCGGCGAATTCCAGGACAGCGTCGGCCTGGCGTTGGAATACGCGCTCGACCTGGGCGTCAAGCAATTGCACTGCATGGCAGGCCGCACCCCGCCCAAGGTCTCGCAGGCGCGCGCCCACGCGACCTTCGTCGACAACCTGCGCTTTGCCGCCGGCCAGCTGGCGCCGCACGGCATCCGCCTGCTGATCGAGCCCATCAACAATCGCGACATGCCCGGCTACTTCCTGACCCGGAGCGCCCAGGCCGCCGCCATCATCGCCGAGTGCGCGGTCGACAACCTGTTCCTGCAGTACGACGTCTATCACATGCAGCGCATGGAAGGCGACCTCGCCAATACACTGCGCGAACGGATGCCGATCATCCGCCACATCCAGATCGCCGACGTGCCGGGCCGCCATGAGCCGGGCAGCGGCGAAATCAACTACCCCTTCCTGTTGCGCCTGCTCGACGAGCTCGGCTATGAAGGCTGGGTCGGCTGCGAATACATTCCCGGCGGCGACACCGTGGCCGGCCTGGGCTGGCGCGGAGTCGAGACCGCGCGCCCGGCCACGCCTATCGGCGCCATCGCCGACGTCGGCTAACTTGACTATTAGCAATATAGCTCGGCAGCATTTTTGAAAAAATGGGACTTTTCCGCCACGGCCTGGCGCCGTCGAGAAAGGACCCATGGAACTTCGCCGCTTCTTCACACCGTTCATCTTCGCGCTGAGCCTGTCGCTCGGCCTGGCGCTGGCCGGCTGCGCCAGCCCCGAGACCGTCAGCCTGTCGGAAGTGCGCCAGTTCGCCGATGCGTCCGCCAAGCTCGGCGGCTATGGCGAACTGTCGAAACGCTACCGCGACACCTACGCGCGCGAACAGCCCTACCTGTCGCCTGCGGTCGACAAGATCGCCAAGGAGAACGATGCCCGCCGCAAGGCCGTGTACGCCGATTTCGTCAGCATCCAGAAAGCCGTGGTGCTGTACATGCAGACGCTGGGCGTGCTGGCCGGCGCCACCCGCTACGATCTGTCGGCCCAGGTCGACGACCTCGGCGCGGGCTTGCAGGCCAACGTCGATGCCGGCGTCGAGCAGCGCCACGTCGCCGCCTACACCAGCGTCACGCGCCTGCTCACGCGCGTGATCGCCTCGAATTACCAGAACCGCAGCGTCGAAACCATGGTCCGCGACGGCGACGCCGACATCCAGGTCCTGCTCGAGGCCATGATCGTGCTCACCAGGATGTACGCCAAGACCAACGAGAATGAGAAGAAGACAGTGCTCGGGGTGTTCGACGTCGAGATCCCGTTTTCGACCAGGAACTCGGACCGCATGCTGGTCACGCTGGCCAAGGTGCATTACCTGAACAAGGCGACCGAATACAAGCTGATCGACAAGCGCTACGACCTGGCGCTGGACGGCTTGAAGAAAGTCGCCGCCGGCCACCAGAAACTGCGCGAAAACCTCAACCGGCTGTCGAGTGAAGACGTGCGCAGGATGCTGGCCGGCTACGGCCGCGACCTGCTGTCGATCCGCGAAGCGCTGTCCGACTGAGCCGAAGGAGCCGCCATGGCAGACCCTGTCAGCAAAACCAGCACCATCACCGAGCCGGCCGGGGTGGCCGCCAAGCCGGCGCCGGCCACCCCGGCCGAAGCGCTGTCGAGCGCGCGCCAGGTCGAGGAACTGGCCGACCGCCTGTCCGCCTGCGCCGACAGCCTCCACGACCGCGTGATGCGCGACATCCGGCGTTATCCGGGCGACGTGCCGGACGCTGAACAAACCGTCGCCCGCACCCTGCTCGAGGCCGAGCAGGAACTGCGCCAGCGCGCCAACCGGCTGTATGCGGACGCCGCGGCCCGCATCGTCAGTTCGCTGGGCCAGCCGCAGCAGCACGTGATCCAGCTCACCGCCGATGCCGCCGCCAAGATCCAGGGCATCACCCGCATCGGCGATGGCATCGGCCTGGTCGCACGCCTGCTCGGCCTGGCCGCCGCCGCCGCAACCGGCCAGGTCGCGCCGATCCTGACCGCGCTCGCCGCGCTCAAGGGCCAGCTGGACGTGATCAAGCTGCACAATTCGCCCCCTGCTCCCGTCCCGGCGCCGGATGCCGGCGCCTGAGCCGCGTGCGCTTCGGCTGGCGATACCCAAGCCCCGGGTTCCGCGCTACACTGGCCCCGGGACGGACATCCGGCCAGGCCGGAACGTCCCAGGGAGAGTCCCATGATGCCCATTGCACACGCCCATTGCGGCAGCGTGTGTCCATGCGCGCGCGGTTGATGGAGCCGCCGTGGAAACGCTGAGTCCCGAGCAGCTTGGCCTGCTCAAATCGATGCTGGAACAACGCCTGGATGCGCTCGCGCACGCCGGGCCGCCGGTGGCGTCGACGCCTGCCGGCGAACTGCCGGTGTCCGAGGTCGAGACCTCGCCGCTCGACCGCGCGACGGTGCGTTTATTGAATGACTTGACGCGCGAAGCGGCCGCCCAGCGTGCGAAAGAAGCGCAGGTGCTGCGCCAGGCCTTGGCGCGGATCGAGGACGGCTGCTACGGCGAGTGCGAGGAATGCGGTCAGCCGATCGGCGCCTCGCGCCTGCTGGCCCGGCCCGAAGCGCGCCTGTGCATCGCCTGCCAGATGCGCGCCGAGCGACGCTGAGGCTCAATACATGTGCTGGCCGCCATTGATGGCGATGTTGGCCCCGGTCATGAAACCCGCGTCCGCGGACACCAGGAAGGCGACCAGCGCCGCGACTTCGTCCGGCTCGCCCAGGCGTCCGACCGGAATTTGCGGCAGGATCCTGTCCTTCAAGACCTGGGGCGACATCGCCTCGACCATCCGGGTGCGCAGATAGCCCGGCGACACCGTGTTGACGGTCACGCCGTGACGCGCCATTTCGAGCGCCAGCGACTTGGTGAAGCCGTGCATGCCCGCCTTGGCGGCGGCGTAATTGACCTGGCCGAAGGCGCCCTGCTGGGCGTTGACCGACGACACGTTGACGATGCGGCCCCAGTGCTGTGCCATCATCGGCTCGACCGCCTGCTTGCTCATGTTGAAGACGCTGTCGAGATCGGCGCGCAGCACCGCGTGCCAGTCGGCGGCTTCCATCTTGCGCAGGCTGCGATCGCGCGTGATGCCGGCGTTGTTGACCAGCACGTCGAGACGGCCCTGCTCGGCAAGCAGCTTCTGCATCATCCATTCGCAGTCGCCATAGTCGGTGACGTCGACCTTGTAGGCGGCGAAGCGGTAGCCTTCGTCGCGCTGGGCCGCCAGCCACGCCTCGGGCGCGGCATTGTCGGGCGAGAAGCTTGCCGCCACCTTGAAGCCCGCGTCATGCAGGCGCCTGCAGATTGCCGTCCCCAGTCCGCCCATTCCGCCGGTTACCAAGGCCACTCGTTTGTCGTGCATGGTCGTCGTCCTGTGATCGAAGCCGCGCGGGATGCGCGACATGAAGCACTGAGTCTAGGACGGCGACAAGGGGAACTTTTGAGCTAACTCAAACCTCCAGCGAGCTCGGGGAACGCGTGCCGATGGCGCAACAACGCCACCGTCGCCCGGTCCGCGTCTGCGGCGGCGCGCGATCGGGCGAAAACTCAATGGATGATGTCAGGGGCGCTGGACGGATCGAAATCGGCCCAGTCGCCGTCGACGATATTGCCCGTGGCGCGTTCGATCTGCTGGGCGCCGAGGCGGCGCAGCACTTCGACCGCCTGCCCTTCCTGGCCGGCGTCGTCGAAGGCGACCGCCACCAGCATGCCGGCCATGCGGTTTTCCACCGGCGCGTGGCCGCCCTGCTCGGATTCGCCGGCTTCCTTCATCTTGCTGAAGCTGAACAGCGAACCGACGTGGGCGCCGACCAGGCCGCCGACGATGGGCCCGAGCGGGCCGGTGATGGGTGAAGTAGCCGCGCCGGCCGCCACGCCGATCGCGGCGCCGCCGGTCGCACCCTGGGCCACGCCGGCGCCGGTTTCCTTGGCGCCGGGCGATTCGATATGGTCGCCGCCGATCGGGGTCAGGTCGTGCTGGCCGGGTTGGCTCAGGTAGAAACCGCTGATGCGGTCGCTCGAAAAACCGGCGTCCACCAGCGCACGGCGCGCCTGGTCGACTTCATCCTGAAGCTGGAAGTGCCCTGCGATGATCGTGGACATGTTGAACTCCTCCTGCATCGAAAGTATCCGCAGCATGCGCCCGGATCGACATTGACTCTGTTCGCAAACGCACGCAGCTCAGCCATGCCACCGGCAAGGTCCTTACTGCCACTGTCCATAGACCACGCCGGCATACGCGGGTTCCTGGCGCGGCGCCATCATCCACGCGCGCGGGTCGACCCGGTAGTATTTCTGGAATTCGTGGTACAGCTCGGGGTGGCGCTCGGCCAGCGCGTGCGGCTGCTCGAAAAAGGTTTCGGTAGCGACCGCGAAGAATTCCGCGGGGCTGGTGGCGCCGTAGGGATCGAGCACGTCGCGGTAGCCGAAATAGGTATCGCGGCGCAGCAGCTCGAAATCGCGCGACAGCGTCTGGGACCAGCTGCGGTAGCGTTCCGCGCTGCCGAGATACGGCGCGCCATTGTTGCTGCCCGACTCGCTGTCGAGCTGGTGCGCGAATTCGTGCAGCACCACGTTGTGCGTGCCCTCGGGCGGCAAGCCGGCGCGGCGCACGTGCTCCCAGGACAGGATCACGCGGCCATCGCTCCACGACTCGCCCAGCAGATCGTGGCGCGTTTCGCTCACCACGCCGGCCTCGTCCTGCTGGCGGCGCGGCACCAGGAAGGCGCCCGGATAGACCAGGATCGTGCGCAGTTCGGGATAGACCCGCGCGTCCCGGCCTGTGCGTCCGACCAGCAGCAGGCAAGCCTGGGCGGCGATCGTCACGCGCATTTCCTGCGTAAGCTCCAGCCCGGCGCAGCCGACGAAACGCTTCTGGTGCAGGAACTGCTTGACCAGACGCTGCAGCTGCCCACGCAGGGCCTCGGGCATGCCGAGGTATTGCGCGACGTTGCGCTCGATGATGGCCAGTTCGCTCGGGTCCAGCGGCCGCGCCAGGGCCGCGTTCAGGCGGCGGCGTGGCAGCCACCAGGCCAGCAGCAAGGCGCCGGCCAGCACGACATAGGCCAAAGCGGCTTCCATCAGAAGCTGGTGGGTGCGAAATGCGCTTCCACGGCATCCAGGCCGCCGATCAGCCGGCCACCCATGAACACCTGGGGCCAGGTAGTCCCGCCCGAGACCGCCCGCAATACGCTGGTATTGATCTTGTGGTCTTGCGGAATATCGGTAAACGCGATGCCGCGCGCCTTGAGCAATGCTTTTGCGCGCGCACAGAACGGACAGCCCGGTTTGGAAAACATCACGACCGGCTCGGGCGGCACGGCGTCCGGGTTGACGTGCTTGAGCATGGTGTCGGCGTCCGACACCTCGAACGGATCGCCTTCCTTGTCGGGCTCGATGAAGATTTTTTCGATGACGCCGTCGCGCACCAGCATCGAATAACGCCAGGAGCGCTTGCCGAAGCCGAGTTCGCGCTTGTCGACCAGCATGCCCATGCCCTCGGTGAAGTCGGCGTTGCCATCCGGGATCATGGTGATATGGTCGGCTTCCTGGCCGCCCTTCCAGGCATTCATCACGAAGGCGTCGTTGACGGCGATGCAGACGATCTCGTCGACGCCGTTCTCGCGCAGCACGCCGGCCAATTCGTTATAGCGCGGAAGGTGCGACGACGAGCAGGTCGGCGTATAAGCGCCGGGCAGCGCGAACACGACCACGGTCTTGCCGTTGAACAGCTCGTCGGTCGTGACGTCGCGCCATGCGTTGTCGGTGCGCACCTTGAACACGGCGCGGGGAACGGGTTTTCCTTCCAGCGATGCGGCGCTCGGTAACATGCTCTCTCCTTGTTGATTTGCTTGCCATATTGGCTCGCTTATCGGTTTTTCAAGATGACTGCTTTTTCAAGAAAAAACGCCACCCGGCCGGTTGGCGGGGTGGCGTCGGCGCCCGGCTGGGCGCGGATTTGGGTGGCGCGAATTACTTGGCGGTCTGGCCCGGAGCGGGGCCGAACAGCGCGGCGACCAGCGGATCGCGGGCGACCGGGCTGCGGTTCACGCGGATCGCATAGTGGGTGTCATCGGCCAGGATGTGGAAGTGGCGGCCGGTGCCGGCCATGCTCTGCTCGCGCAGGCCCGGACGCTCCTTGCGCGGGGCGGCGCCTTCGCGCTTCGGCTGGCAGATCGCGCCCAGGAAGGCCTTGACGCGATCGGGATCCGGCGAAATGCGGTACACGGCCTTGCCGAGGTAGGTTGCGGTGCCTTCGATGTAGCGCGCCAGTTCGATCACGCCGGCTTCGCGCAGGTCACGGATGTACTTGCGGGCGCCCGACGGCGAAAACTTGAGGAACCAGGCGATCTCGTCGGCCAGCATCTCGTGGGTTTGCAGCTCGCCAATCAGCTTCTGCATGTTCTCGATGCGGCGCTGGGTCGCCGACGTCGACCGCACGCGTTCGATCGGCGCCAGTGAAATGGGGGCGCGTTCGGTCGGCTGCGGCGGGACACGTTCGATCAATGCAGAGTTGCTGGAAGTGTGCACTGCGTTGAGGTCGCCTTGCACCGCATTGTGGTGAGTCGCTGCATGCATATTGGTTTGCTCCGTAAATAAAGACTGTGTTCTGGTATGGCCCGGACCGTCGTGTGCTTCGTATGACCGTTGGACAACACTTCGGTTCCGCTTAACTGGTTACAAGATTGCCTGTCGCACCACCCCCTGGTCTGTGCGCCAGACCACATTGCTAAAAATTTCTGAAAGTTATTAAACCATCAGCCCGCTCAGAGGCAAGCACATCGAAATCGATTGATGAGCTAGAAACACTGTTGAATATGAAACGCGGACTCTTTTTACGTAAATACGCAGAAATGATACAAATGCGGGCAACATTTCGCGTGTCGTGCCGTGTGGCGTTTCAATGACATGAGACGGTGCAATTATGACAATTCTCTCCGTGTTTGCGCAATTTCCATATCTCTTGGTTAGCGCAAGTACGCTGCAAATGGGGCTAATACAACAATCCCGAGCGATATTGGTAACAATCGGAAACATGCGCGGACTGTGGTATTTCTGCACACGTTGTAGAATTACCACGGCAGACGGTTCGTAGGTGCGGTACCGCACTGACCTACGGAACTGCTGACTTGTAAGCTTGGCATCAACATCTCTGTTCAGACATGCGATGTCAGTACCTTTACAACTTATGGGAGTTACCTGTGAATAATATGAAGAAGATCGCTCTGGCTGCCGCCTTCTTGTGCTCTGCCGGTTCGGCAATGGCCCAGGATACGGATATCGTGAACCCGTCGTGGTACGTTGCTCCGACCGTCGTCGGCATCAAGCCCGACCACGATTTCGTGATCGACAAGAAGCAAGCCGGTGGCGGCATCAAGTTCGGCAAGGCCGTGCACCCGCTGTGGGACATCCAGGCTGGCGCCACCTATGCTGAAGCCAACAACGGCGACTACAAGTACGGCCAGGGCCTGGTCGGCGTCGACGCGCTGCTGATGCTGTCGCGCAAAGCCTTCCGTCCGTACCTGCTGGTCGGCGTGGGCGGCGAGTACGACCACGAGCGCAATCCGATTCGCCACGCTAACGGCTGGTCTCCCTACTACACCGCCGGCGTCGGCTTCCAGGCGAGCCTGACCGACCAGTGGTCGCTGCAGGCCGACGTGCGCGAAGTGCGCAGCAACCTGCGCGACGACGACAAGTTCGGCTTCTCCAAAGCCAACACCCGCTACGTCACCGTGGGCCTGAACTACGCGTTCAGCCCGCCGCCGCGCCCGATCCCGCCGGCACCGCCGGCACCGCCGGTTGCTGAAACCCCGCCGCCGGCTCCGGAACCAGTCGCTCCGCCGCCGCCGCCGCCGGCACGCTTCGAGAAGGTGACCCTGTCGTCGACCGACCTGTTCGGCTTCGATAGCGCCACCCTGTCGATGCCGCAGCCGAAGCTGGACGACATCGCCGCCGCAATGCAGGCCGACACCTCGATCACCGACGTGGACATCACCGGCTACACCGACCGCCTGGGTTCGAGCAAGTACAACCACAAGCTGTCGCAGCGCCGCGCCGACGCCGTCAAGGCCTACCTGGTTGGCAAGGGTGTCGACGCCAGCCGCCTGCAGACCCACGGCAAGGGCGAAGAGAACCCGGTCGTGACCGACTGCCACCAGAAGAAGCGTGCAGACCTGATCGCCTGCCTGGCGCCGAACCGCCGCGTGGAAGTCGAGCAGATCACCATCGAACGCCGCGTGCAGTAATCCTGCCGATGTGGGACCATCCGGTCCCACGACGCGAAAATCGGAGCGTCACCGACGCTCCAGGGCGTAGGCCCGTGAACGCGCCTTCGGGCGCGTTTTTCTTTGGAGGAAGCCCTCATGGAAATCTTGAAACGACTACCCTCGTTGCGCGACATCTTCAAGGTGATGCGCTGCGCCGTGACCGAATGGCTGGCCCACCGCGCGGCCAGCAAGGGCGCCGCCCTCGCCTTTTACTCGCTGTTCTCGCTGGCGCCGATCCTGGTGCTGGTGATCGCCATCGCCGGCATGTTCTATGGCCAGGAAGCGGCCCAGGGTCAGATGCTGAACGAATTGCGCCGCCTGGTCGGCGAATCCGGCGCGCAAACCATCCAGGCCATCCTGGTCGGCGCGCGCAACAAGGACAGCGGCGTGATCGCCACCATCGTGGCCACGGTGCTGCTGATCGTCGGCGCGACCAGTGCCTTTTCGGAACTGAAGGACAGCCTGGACGAGATCTGGGACGTGCCGGCGCCGGCCGACGCCAGCTGGTGGGACACGATCCGCACGCGTTTGCTGTCGTTCGGCGTGATCCTGACCCTCGGCCTGCTCTTGATGACCTCGCTGGTGGTGTCGGCCGCGCTGACCATCGCCGAAAAATTCATCGGCGGGATGTGGCAGTCGGCCACCGTCATCCTCGGCTGGGTGGCGTCGGGTTTCGGCTTCCTGGTGATCGCGACCATGTTCGCGGCCATCTTCAAGCTGCTGCCGCGCATCAAGCTGTCCTGGCACGACGTGACCATCGGCGCACTCGGCACCGCCTTGCTGTTCACGCTGGGCAAATTCGGCATCGGCCTGTACATCGGCAGCAGCGGCACCGCCAACAGCTTCGGCGCGGCCGGTTCGCTGATTGCGCTTCTGCTGTGGGTGTACTACTCGGCGCAGATCTTTTTCCTGGGCGCGGAATTCGCGCGCCAGTATGCGATCCAGCTGGGCAGCCTGAAACATAAACCGGCGCCCACCGGCGGTGCCCAGGGCTGGGGCGGCGCGCAGGAGCGCCGCGTGCGCGAACGCCGCAGCGCCGGATGGACCAACCGCGGCGGCGCCGGTTCGCCGGAGCGCAGGAGCAGCGCGGCGGGCCAGCATACGGCTTGATCGCGCAATGAAAAAGGACTTCCGGGCCGGTGGCCGGGAAGTCCTGCAGGGTCCGGGTCAGGCGGCGTTCGCGGCCGTCATTCTCCCAGCAGCTCGGCCACGAACTCCATGTCTTCGACGCGCTCGGCCACGACCTTGATCACGACCACCACCGGCACGCCGAGCAGCAAGCCCCACATGCCCCACAGCCAGCCCCAGAACAGCAGGCTGACGAACACGGCTGCCGGGTTCATCTTGGCGATCTTGCCGGTCATCCAGGTGGTGACGACCATGCCGACCAGGGTGGCGATCGCCAACGAGGCGCCGCCGACCAGGATCACCATGCGCAGCGACTCGAACTGCATGAAGGCCACCAGCCCGGTCGCCGCGGTGATCAGGAGCGGGCCGAAGTAAGGCATGATGTGCGCGACGCCGGCGAAGATCGCCCATGCGCCCGGATTTTCCAGCCCGATCATGCGCAGCGCCACCCACATCAGCGCCGCCAGCACGACGTTGGTCACCAGCAGCATGAACATGTAATTCTGGATCGAGGTGTTGATGTCCTCGAGGATGTGCACCGTGACTTTTTTCTTGGTCAGCGACGGGGTCAGCTTGACCAGCTTGCGCTTGAAGGTGTCGCCCGCGAGCAGCAGGAAAAACACCAGGAACACCACCATCGTCGCCTGCGAGATGAAGCTGGCCAGGCCGACCGAGCCGGCCAGCAGCCAGTCCATCACGCGGAAGTTGCTGGCGCCCGCGGCGGACGTGACGGCGGGTGCGGTCGGCAACGGGCGATGCTGGGCGGCGGCGCGGCGCCCATCGGCGCCGGCATTGGCGGCGGCCTGCTCGAGCTCGGCGGCGGCGGCCTGCACCTGCTGGATGGTCGAGGGCTGGCCGTCCGAGGCCTCGGCCATCAGCTTGCTGACCTTGTGCGTGAGCGTGGGCAGTTCGTCGACGATGTTGAAGATTTCGCCCTGCACGCGCTGCACCGTGAATGCCATGCCGGCCAGGATCAGGCCGGTGACCAGGGTAGCGCCGATGGCGCGCTTGACGTGCCAGCGCTCGAGCCAGCGGACTACCGGGCTGAGGGTGTAGGCGATGAAGATGCCGAGCAGAAGCGGCACCAGGAAATTCTTGGCCCATTGCAGGGCGAATACGAAAGCGACGGTGGCGATGATGCCGAGCGATATGCCGCGCGCATTGACGTGCATCGGCAGGCGCAGCGTGCCATGCTGGGCGCCGAGCTCCTCGCCGGTCGGTGCGCCGGCGGGGTCGACCAGGCCGGCTGCCCGTGCGGCAGGCTCGACAGGGGCCGTGTCCGGGGCGACGGCGGGATCGGACGCCTCGGCGCTGGCCGGGCCGGATGGAGCGAGTTGCATGACAGCTTCCTGATGAAGGCCAATCGATAGGCGGCGCCCGCGCGCCGAGCCGCCGTGCAAACCAGCCGGCGGCGCAGCCATGTCCCGCTGGGCGAGACCGGGCCCGCCGCCGTCCTGGCTGGTCTTATTTTACGCGGATATCGTTTTTCACCGAGGTCACGCCCTTGACGCTGCGCGCGGCTTCGCCGGCTTTCTGGGCGGCGACCGGATCCGAGACGAAGCCCGACAGCTGCACGGTGCCCTGGTAGGTCTCGACGTTGACTTCGGTCGACTTCACGCCCGGGTCGGCGAAGATGGCAGCCTTCACCTTGGTGGTGATGGCGGCGTCGTCGACGTACTGGCCGGTGCTTTCGTGCTGGCCGTTCGACGCGCAGCCGACGACGGTGAAGGCGACGCTGGCGGTCAGGATGGCGGTAGCGATACGTTTGGTCATGTTCATGATGGACTCCTGTTGTGGATGTTAATGGTGGTGGTGCTGGTTGAGCTCAGGTGAGCTATCGTGCGAACTCGGTCTTGGCGGCCGAGACGCATTGATCCTTGGCGGCGCCGGCGAAGGCGTCGCACTTTTCGATCGCGACCTTGTAGGCCGCGGCGAGCTTGTCCTGGCGCGCTTCGTTGCGCGCCTCGATGGTCTTCTGGTCGGCCTTGGCGTCGGCCTGGGCCGCGATCAGCGTGGCCTTGGCCTGCTCCTTGCAGACATCCTTGTCGTTGCCGGTCAGCGCCGCGCAGCGCGTCTTGTCGCGGTCGTAGTTGGCGTCGGCGATGCGCATGCGCGCCCGGGTGTAGGCGTCGAGCGTATCTTCGTATTTGGCGCGCGCTTCTTCCTCGGTGCGCACGCGCGCGGCCTCGGCTTCGGCGATGCACAGGTCACGCGGATTGCCGGTCACGCTATTGCACTGCGCACGCGCACTCTTGTAATTTGCGCCGGCCGCATCGCGCGCCTGCTGATAAGCCAGCTTGGCTTGCGGCGTCGCGGCATGCACATGGCTCGCGGCCCACAGCAGCGCCGCACCGATCAGCAGAATCGAATGAGGTGATCGCATTTATTTTTCCTTTTGTTTTTCTATTTGCTACAGGTTACGTTTTACTCTGCTGTAAGAGGCTTTTCTGTACGGTGCCGAACACAAGAAATCAGGAAGGAAGAACTATGGTCCAGGCGCAACGGGGAGCGTGCGCCATCGTACAGACCCCCAATGGCTGACTGCTTAACCTGGATTTACACCTTTGCAAGGAGAACACGCCATGAAAGCCACACGCACCCTCGCCGCCCTGCTGGCGGCAAGCGCAATCCTCGGCGGCTGCGCCAGCAACAACCCGAGCTCGTATGCGGATGACGGCTACCGAAGCAACTACAACAACACGGCGTCGGCCGGCTACGGCACGATCGAATCGATCCAGCCGACCTCGGGCCAAGCCCGCACCAGCGGCGCCGGCGCGATCGTCGGCGGCCTTGTCGGCGCGCTGGCAGGCAACCAGGTCGGCAGCGGCGGCGGACGCACGGCCGCGACCGTGGCCGGCGGCGTCGGCGGCGCCCTGATCGGCAACCGCGTCGAGCAGAACCGCGATACCGAAGGCCAGCAGATGTACTCGATTAACGTGCGACTGGACAATGGCGAGTACCGCACGGTGGTGCAGGACAGCGTGTATGACCTGCGTTCCGGCAACCGTGTGCGCATCGTCGACGGCCGCGTGTATCGCTACTGATGCGCATGCAGTGATGCGTGTCCGCCTACGACAAAGCCAGCCCTCGGGCTGGCTTTGTCGTATGGCCGGCTTTGTCGTATGGCCGACTTTGTCGTATGCAAGCGCGAAGTCGGGTTTTCTCTCCGCACATAAAAAGACGGCGTCCAATCAGAGATTGCGACGCCGCTCAAGCCCCACCATATTCGTCCGGTGGACCGCGGACTCGGGTCCGCGGTCATACCGTACAATCCGCCCTTGCCGGGCATAAAGCAATGTTTCGGGCCGCGGTGTTCAACCGCTTGGCTTTAGTATGCCACTTGTTGCGCGCGTTTGCGCTGCACATACCAACCGAGTGCGCCGAGCAGCGCGGCCGCGCCGATCGCCTGCTTGCCGAGACGGCGCTTGCGGATGAAGCCCAGCGCGGTCATGGCGTACGGCGCCAGCACCGAGATGCTGGTGCCGGTCGGCTTGAGCAGGGCGTCCGCGCGCGCGCGCAAGACCCAGGTCGCGTGATCGACCACCGAGTGGAAGATCACTTGCGGCTGTGCATCGTGCTTGATCTGTGCGCGCGCATGGACAACGCCTGCGCGGTAGAACTCGGCATCGCGCAACAGCGCGCGCTTGCGCTGTTCATGCGATCCAACGTGTGCGTCCTTCATAGCTTCTCCCCTTCGATCTGGTTGGATTACAACAGCATGTCGCGGTCGTTGCGCAGTTCCTTCATCGTTTCCGGAAAGGCCAGCTTGCCCTGCTTCAGCATCGACAAGCCCTTGGCGACCAGCGCAGCGGTGATGAGGAGGAACACGATGAACATGATGAGCAGGATCTTCCAGCCCAGATCGTCCCATGCCAGCATCACGATGGTCGCGGTGCCGTAGGCCAGTGCGAACCAGGTGGCCAGCGCCGCCATCGCGAAGATGACGATCAGCTCGATCGCATGGTTGCGCACTTCGGTCAGTTCGAGCGCGGCGAGTTCCGCGCGCGAGACGATCAGGCCGAACAGGTTCTTGGCCAGACCCGTGATTCCCCCCATGAGGCCGGGGCTGTGCACGACGGTTTCTTTGGTATCCATGACTGCCCCGCTCCTTGTTATTTTCGACCGAGCACGACGCCCAACAGCAGGCCGACGCCGGCTGCAACGGCCACGGTGCGCCACGGGTTGTCTTTAACGTAGACATCGGCTGATTGCGCCAGTTCCTTGCCCTTGACCATGGCTTGATCCTGGTACTTGCCAGCCTTGCCTTGCGCCACGTCGAGCAGCTGCATGCCGCGCTCGCGCAGTTCGTCGGCTTTCTTGCCGGTCAGGGCGGCGGCGGCGTTCAGCAGCGCCTGCGCGTCCTTGACCAGGTTCTTGACTTCGCTGGAAGCGTCGTCGACGCGGTCGTTGATCGAAGAGGCGCTGGCGTTGCGGCTGAGGTTTTCTAGCATGTCGTGCTCCTTGTTATTGGTGGGTGGTGGGGTAATTTGTCGAGCTGGTTTCAAGCCAGGAAGTCGTGCATGTCGTCGGCGTGCTCTTCTTCGACGGCCATGATTTCGATCAGCATCTGCTTGGTGGTCGGGTCCTTGTCGCCGATCGCTTCGATCATCTGGCGATACGATTCGATCGCCACGCGCTCGGCGATCAGGTCGGCGCGGATCATCGCCTGCACGTCTTCCGAATCGTCGTACTCGGCGTGGCTGCGCGCGGCCAGCGTGGCCGGGTTGAAGTTCGGCGAGCCGTTCAGCTGGACGATGCGCTCGGCGATGCGGTCGGCGTGGTCCTGCTCCTGCTGGGCGTGCTCGAGGAACTCGGCCTTGACGGCGGCGGTGTCCGGGCCGCTGACGGTGTAGTAGTGGCGCTTGTAGCGCAGCACGCACAGCAGTTCGGTGGCCAGTGCGTCGTTGAGCATGGCGATGACCGATTCACGGTCGGCCTTGTAGCCCTCGGTGACGGCGCCGTCCTCGAGATTGGCGGCGGCGCGGCGGATCGCCTCGACGTCGAAGCCGTGGGCCAGGTTGCGGGTCGGTTGTTCCATGTTAAATGTGTCCTTGTTTTAAGTATGAAGATGCCGCTCAGCGCTGGGCTGCGCGCGGCGGGATCGGTGCGTTGTCGTTCGACAGGACGATCTCGACGCGGCGGTTCAGCTGGCGGTTGGCGGCGCTGTCGTTCGACGCGACCGGATAGGCCTCGCCGTAGCCGCGCGTCGCCACGCGTGCGGCCGGTACGCCCATGCCGGCGAGGGCCTGGGCCACCGCGGCGGCGCGGCGCTGGGACAGGTCCTGGTTGTGTGCGGCGCTACCAGTACTGTCCGTAAATCCTTCGACCGAGACCGTGCGGTCCGGGTTCTGCATCATGACGTCGGCCAGCTTGCGCACGCTCTGCATGCCGGCCGGGGTCAGGTCGGCGCGGTCGGTGGCGAACAGGACGTCGCCGATCGTGACGACCATGCCGCGCTCGGTTTTCTGCGCGTGCAGCTCGACCAGCAGCGCTTCCAGCCGCGCCGAGCGCTCGGCCAGCGCGGCGGCGGTCTGCTGCGCGGCCTGGGCCTGCATCTGGGCGTCGGCGGCCTGGGCCTGGGCCTGGGCTGCCTGGGCCTGGGCGTCGCGTTTGGCGCGGTCCGCCTCGGCCACGCGCACCTCGGCCTGCACGCGGTCGCGTTCGCGGCCGGCGTTGGCGATCTCGGCCTGCGCGGCCTTGGCCTTGGCCACTTCCTGCGCGCTGGCGATGCGCTGCTTGGCGATGTAGGCCAGGCGATCGATGTTGTCGAGACTGTCGCGCTTGGCCGCGGCCTGGTTGGCGGCGTCGAGCGCGTCGCTGGCCTGCTTGAACTCGAGCGCGGCGTAGCTCGACACCTGCGGGTTGTTGTTGGCGGCGACGAAGTCGGCGCGCGCCTCGTCCAGCGTCGGCGTGGTGGTCGGCATCGTGCTGCAGGCGCTCAGCACCAGGCTGGAAGCGAGCACGAGGGACGCAAGGAAGCTTGGTTTCATGGCCTTGGTTTGCATCACGTCTCCTTTATTGCTGGTCCGAGTTGGCGCGGTCGACCTGCTGACGCAGCGCGCGCAGGTCGGCGTCCACCTGGTTGGCGGCAGCGGTCGACTTGGCCGAATCGGCCTTGCTCTGGGCCAGCTTGGCGTCGGCCTGGGCCTCCATCGCCAATTGGCGCGCGGTCTTGTAATCCTTGGCGGCCAGCGCCTGGTTGGCGCGCATCATCTTGTCGCGCGCCGACGTCAGTTCGACCGGCGCCAGCTCCGGCGCCCCGGACGAGACCGCGTTATCGACGGCATTGTGCGAGACCGCGACGGCCGCCGTGGCCGGGGTCTTTTCCGGGCTGGCGCAGGCGCTCAGGGCCAGCACTGCGGCGGCAGCGCCGAGGCGCGCCAACCAATTAATCGATTTCGTGTCCATCATGTTCTCCGGTCAAGTGCGGTGTTGGTAACGTTATAACCCTCCAGGCCGGCGAGATCAGTTCGGTGGCGCACATTGAGAGGCCGACACCCAGCAGTAAGGGGGCGCACGGTGCGACACCGCACATTGGTCGAGGGGACTTTACGTTAACCTGCTGTCAACCCATCTCCTGCCAGAAGGACGGCCATGACTACGACTCTAAAACCTCAGCCGCACGCGGCGACGCACATGAAGCGCCCGCTTAAGATTACCCTCTGGATCGTCGGTATCCTGGTGGCGATTCCCGTCATCGCCATCGTCATCCTGCTCACGTTCGACTGGAACCGCGCCAAGCCCTGGCTCAACGCCAAGGTCAGCGACGCCATCGACCGCCCGTTCGCGATCCGCGGGAACCTCGCCGTGCACTGGGAAGTGCCGGCCAAGAGCATCCCGAAGGGCGAACGCAGCTGGCGCGACTATATTCCGTGGCCGCACCTGTACGCCGACGACGTCCATGTCGGCAATCCGGCCGACCTGCCCCAGCGCGACATGGCCAGCGTGCGCCAGTTCTCGTTCTCGCTCGATCCGTTCGCCCTGCTCGGCCACCGCATCCACGTGCCGGTGCTGCGCTTCGACGGCCCGCAGGCCGAGCTGCTGCGCCTGGATGCCGAGCATTACAACTGGGCCTTCAAGCACGACGATAAAAAATCGAAGTGGAAGCTCGACCTCGAGCGCCTGGTGCTGACGCAGGGCGTGGTGCACGTCAAGGACGCGGTCACCAAGGCCGACGTCACCGCCAACATCAACACGCTGCAGAACGATCCGACCTACGGCCTGGCCTGGACCCTGAGCGGCAGCTACAACGGCAGCCCGGTCGGCGGCGGCGGCAAGACCGGCACCGTGCTGTCGCTGACCGAATCGGACATCCGGTTCCCGGTCCAGGCCGACGTGCACTCGGCCAACAGCCGCATCGCGGTCGAGGGCACCGTCACCAACCCGGCCCACCTGGCCGGCATCGACCTGCAGCTCAAGCTGGCCGGCCCGTCGATGGCGCGCCTGTACGCCTTCACCGGCGTGGTGCTGCCCGAGACCCCGGCCTACTCGACCGCGGGTCACCTGACCGGCAGCCTGGGCGAGAACAAGAGCCAGTGGAAGTACGAGAACTTCACCGGCAAGGTCGGTGAATCCGACATCGCGGGCGGCATGGAATTCACCACCGGCAAACCGCGCGACAAGCTGACCGGCAAGATCGTCTCGCACCAGCTGCGCTTTGCCGACCTCGGCCCGCTGGTCGGCGCCGACTCCAACGCCGAAAAGCGCGCAAGAGGCGTCGACACCGTGCAGCCGGAAGACAAGGCGCTGCCGGTCGAGAAGTTCCACACCGAGAAATGGAAGAAGCTGGACGCCGACGTGCGCTTCTCGGCCGACCGCATCGTCAAGGATGCCGGCCTGCCGCTGTCCAAGCTGCAGACCCACCTGGTGATGAACGACGGCGTGCTGTCGCTGCAGCCACTGAACTTCGTGCTGGCCGGCGGCCAGGTCAATTCCAACATCAAGCTCGACGGCAGTGGCAACGGCACCGGCAAGGACGCCATCAAGGCCACCCTCGACGCCACCGCGCGTCACGTGCAGATCAAGCAGCTGTTCCCGAAGATCCAGAAGATCCAGCAGGCCACGGTCGGCGAGCTCAACGCCGACGTCAAGCTGACCTCGACCGGCGATTCGGTCGCCGGCATGCTGGCCGGCGCCAACGGGGAGGTGAAGGGCCTGGTCAGCCAGGGCGTGGTCAGCAAGCTGCTGCTCGAGGAGGCCGGCCTGAACGTCGCCAACATCGTCGTCACCAAGCTGTTCGGCGACAAGGAAGTCAGGCTGAACTGCCTGGCCTCGGACCTGCAAGTGACCAACGGCACTGCGCAGACGCGCTACTTCGTGCTCGACACCGAGGAAGCGATCGTCGACGTCAATGGCTCGGTGAACCTGGCGTCCGAGCAAATGAACCTGCGCGTCAAGCCGGAGACCAAGGGCCTGCGCCTGTTCACGCTGCGTACGCCGTTCTACGTCAAGGGCACCTTCAAGAAGCCCGACCTGGCGCTCGACAAGAAGGTGCTGGCGATCAAGGGTGGCGCGGCGGCGGCGCTGGCCGTGGTCGCGGCGCCGGTGGCCGCTCTGCTCCCGCTGATCAACACCGGTCCGGGCGAGCAGAGCCCGTGCGCGAAACTGCTGGCCGACGCGCACGTCAAGCCGACCGCCCCGCCGCCGGGCAAGAGCGCGAAGCACTGATCCGCGCGCTCGAATGGATGAGTGCAGCAGTGTGAGTCGTCGCACAGACCGCCAAATCGTGCGCACGTAATCTGGAGCCAGTCTGAAGCACCGACAGGAACCGGAAATGAACACCAGCGCAAGCACGGCGGCGCTACTGGCGGCCCTGATGCTGAGCACGGCAACAGGATGCGCGAGCAGCGCCAGGAGCGCCGCCAACCCGGCGGCCGAACGGCCGGTTGCCGATGCCGCCGTCAGCACCGGGGTTCGCAGCGCGATCGCCGGCGAAGCGGTGCTGAAAGGCAGCGAGATCCAGGTCGACACCGTCAACGGTGTCGTCCAGCTGAGCGGCTATGTCAGCTCGGCGGACGACGTGGCAACCGCCGCTGCGGTTGCGCGTACAGTAACGGGCGTGAAATCGGTCAGGAATGACCTGCGCCTCAAATGAGTCATCAAGCAGCAAGCTATAAAACCCACCGTAAGGAGATCATCATGAAAACCATCAAATCCATCATCGTGACCGCATCGATCGCCACCGCCGCCCTGGGCCTGACCGGCTGCGCCGGCATGTCGACCCAGGACCGTAACACCGCCGTGGGCGCAGGCGTGGGCGCCGTGGCCGGCAGCGTGCTGACCGGCGGCAGCGCAGTCGGTGCAGTCGGCGGCGCAGCCGTGGGCGGCGTGATCGGCAACCAGGTCAAGAGCACCCACTGATCGCGATCGAGCGGCTCGCCGTCCGCGACGCGCCGTCCGCAACGAACTGAACCCCAAACGTTGGAGACCAACTTTTGGGGTTCAGTTTAGAAACGGGCGCCGGTATGGTCGCGCGAACGGCACCAGGCGCCGTCCGGCTTTCGCCGGCGGCGCTTTTTTATTGCTGTCGTCTTTTTATTGGCTGTCGTCGAGTCGCGCGCCCGCCCGCATGCACGCATGCACGCGCATCATGCGCGCGCGAGGGAGAACGATTCAGGCAAACGCCGGCGCCGCGAAGCTGGCCCCGGCTTCGCGCACGATCTGGTAGCAGGTGCAGGCGGTGGCGGCCAGGCCGACCGGGTCGAGGATCTCGATGTTGCCTCGGCTGTAGTTGATCAGCCCGTGCTGTTGCAGCGCGCTGGCCGCCTTGGTCACGCCGACGCGGCGTACGCCCAATGCGTGCGCCAGGAATTCGTGGGTGAGGTGAAACTTGTCGGACTGCAGGCGATCGCGCGTGACGAGCAGCGAACGCGCCAGGCGCGCCTCGAGCACGTGGTAGCGGCTGCACACGGCGATCTGGATGGCCTGGGCCAGCAGTGCGTCGGTGTAGCGGTACAGCACGCGCTGCAGCGAGGGATTGCGCGCGAATTCGGCGCGCAGCCGCTCGGCGTCGATGCGGCTGGCGCTGCCGGCGCGCTGCACGACGGCGCGCACCTGCGTCGTCTCGTGCCCGAGCGCGACCGTGGCGCCGAGCATGCCCTCGCGTCCGACCTGGCCGACCTCGAGCGTCATGCGGCCTTCGGCAACGGCCATCAGCGAGATCAGGCAGTCGTGCGGAAAATAGATATGGCGGATCGTGTCGCCAGGTTCGCACAGCACCGCGCCGGCCTCCACCTGGACCTGGTCGAGCGCCGGCAACATGCTCGCCAGCTCGCCAGGGGGGAGCGCGGCCAGCAGCAGGTTGGCGTTGTGCTCGGCGACCATCGGTGCAGCAGGATAATTCATCTGGCCCTCGCGCTTGACTTCTCGTTACTGACTATAGATTCACGTTAAAAATCAGGTATTTACATCACCCAGAGACTTTTACTGACAACTTTTGGTCAGCGTAGCTGCTGTGTACGAGGAAGTATGTACGGTGACGCACGGAACATGATGTTGTTGACAAGGACAATGCCAGTACCGAACTTATGGGGAAATAAAAGGCGCCCCACTCATCCAACAAGCAAGAAGAAAGGATTCGCCATGAACACACCGACCCCGATGAACGCCCGGCCGCGCCAGCATCCGCTGCTGCTGATCGCCGCGCTGGCCGTGATCCTGTTTTGCGCGGTTGGCATCGCCGCCGTCATGGGCTGGCTGCCGTCTTCGCACGGCAGCAACCGCAACGGCCTGAGCGACGCCGACCGCGCGACGCTGGCGGCCGGCATGCAGCCGGCGAACGCCCCGCAGGCTGCCGCCGCCCTGCCCGGCCAGCCGGTCTCGAACGCCGACCTGCCGGGCCAGCCCGCCCCGGCCTATGCCGCCAACGGCGCCGCCGCCGCGAACGGCGCCAGCCTGGCGCCGGCCAACGGCTACACGCCTCCGGTGGTCGCGCCTGCCGGCGTCCCTGCCGCTGCTGCGGCGGCCGCGCCGGCCGGCAGTGCGTATGGCTACAGCGGCAACCAGGGCTCGACCGGCTCCGGCGTCGCCTATGACAACGCGCCGTCCACCGCCTACGCATCGCCCCAGGCCGAACGCGACACCAACCCGCCGTCCACGCAAAAACCGGCCCGCCTGGCCGATACCGACAACGGCAGCCGCTGGTGTGCGAGCTGCGGCAACGTCGAATCGATCCGCGAGATCGTGACGCGCGCGCGCGGCAGCGGCGTCGGCGCGGGCGCCGGCGCCATCCTGGGCGGCCTGCTCGGCAACCAGATTGGCAGCGGCAACGGCCGTTCGCTGGCCACGGTGGCCGGCGCCGTCGGCGGCGCGGTGGTAGGCAACCAGGTCGAGGGCAATATGCACGCCAATCACAGCTATGAAATCCGGGTGCGCCTCGACGACGGCACCCTGCGTACCTTCCACCAGCACAGCGTGCCGCAATGGCGCGCGGGTGACCGCGTGCGCGTGGTCAAGGGGACGCTGCGCACCGCCTGAGTGCATCGGCGATTCGATGCAGACTAGATGAACCGGGGCTTTGACCCCGGTTTTTAATTTCTAAATCGCAACGTGCGTTAGCGCACGGACATACTGTCGCATGCAGGCAAGAATCGTCCGAACTCAACAGAAAGGAGCACACATGAACAGCCTTGCATGGATCGGCATCATCCTCTGGGGACTCGTGGTGACCGGCTTCGGTCTGGCGAACGCTGCGCCGCAGCCCGGCACCGACGTCGCGGCCCAGGACGTCATCTTCCTGATCAGCGGCGGCCTACTCACCTGCCTGATCGGCTGCACCGGGCTGATGGGCTTCATGGGTTGGGTCCCGGGATTGCGAAAAGAACAAAAATCCTTAGCGTAATGTACGGCATCGAACGGAGCGCAGCCATCAATACGTAGATACTGGATTCACGGCAAACAAAACGCCGTCACTAACAAAACGAGGACATTATCATGCTCTACACTATCGCTGTCATTCTCATCATCCTGTGGCTGCTCGGCCTGGTCACTTCCTACACCATCGGCGGCTTCATCCACGTCCTGCTGGTCGTTGCGATCATCATGATCCTGGTGCGCCTGATCAGTGGCCGCGGCATCTAGAATTCGAATCATAAGCAGCTGCGCATTAAAAGCTCGACGTCAAACTGAACGTCAAGTCGATCACTGCAATACCCTGAGCGGTCCGTTTCGTGGTCGCGCCCAATCGAGGGCGTGACGCCGAAACGGATTTTTTTTGCTCGTTCCTCCGTCCAAGAAGAGAGGCTTCGCGCCACCTGACGAGGAGGAAACCGCCATGACCAGAACACCGATCCCGATCCGCGCCATCCTGGCCGCCGTCTCCCTGGCCGCGGCCCTGGAGGGATGCGCCGACATGAACCAGACACAGCGTGGCACCGCCACCGGCGCCGGGGTCGGCGCCGGCCTGGGCGCGCTGCTCGGCGCCACCACCGGCAATGGCGGCGGCGGCCGCGCGGCCGGCGGCGCGCTGATCGGCGCGGCAGCCGGCGCCGTGGCCGGCAACGTCTGGTCGCGCCACATGGAACAGCAGCGCCAGCAGATGGAACAGACCACGCGCGGCACCGGCGTGCAGGTCTCGCAGACGGCCGACAACCGCCTCAAGCTCGACATCCCGAGCGACATCTCGTTCAACACCGGCAGCGCCGACATCCAGCCGGGCTTTCGCCAGATCCTGGACCGCTTCGCCGCCACGCTGCAGGACAATCCGGTCACCAGCGTGACCATCATCGGCCACACCGACAGCACCGGCGGCAACGCCATCAACGGGCCGCTCTCGCTGGACCGCGCCGCGCACACGCGCGACTACCTGACCGCGCGCGGCGTGGCGCCCGGGCGCATCGCGGTCGAGGGACGCGCGGCGCGCGAGCCGGTGGCGTCGAACGACACGCCGGACGGGCGTGCGCGCAACCGCCGGGTCGAGATCTTCGTCGGCGAGCCCGCGCGCCAGGGCTGAGCGCGCCGGTGTATGCTGGGGTGCCGCATCCAATGACGCTCCACAGGATCACCGATGGCTGACGACACCGTACGCATCATCCGCGAAGACATCATCTCGGAAAATTATTACCCCCTCAAGAAAGTCACGTACGAACAGACCGGCCCCGACGGCAAGGCGCAGACCCTGACCCGCGAAGTCTATGCCAACGCCGGCGGCGCCGCGGTGCTGCTGTACAATCGCCAGCACCGCTCGGTCGTGCTGACGCGCCAGTTCCGCATCGGCGCGCGCCTGGCCGGCCACGACGGCTTCCTGCTCGAAGCGGCGGCCGGCGTGCTCGACGACGATGCCGCGCCCGCCGAGCGCGCCCGCATCGAGGCCCATGAGGAAACCGGCTACGACGTCGAGCATATCGAGCCGGTGCTCGAACTGCTGGTCAGCCCGGGCGTGACGACCGAACGCCTGCACCTGTTCGTCGCCGAATACGACCGCGCACGGCGCAGCGGCGCCGGCGGCGGCCTGCATGAAGAAGGCGAATCGATCGAGGTCGTCGAGCTCGACTTCGACGACGCGCTGGCGATGATCGACACCGGCGCCATCCTCGACATCAAGACCGTGCTGCTGCTGCGCCACCTGGAACGCACCGTGCTCGGACGGCACGGCGAAGCGTCCTGACCCGACACCGATAAAACACACGAAGAACACAGGAGTACTACGCATGAACATCCGCACGACCCTCATTGCCCTGCTGGCCTCGAGCACCGCCCTCGCCCTGCCGGCCTTCGCCCAGGACATGAAACCGGGCCTGTGGGAGCAGACCAACAACGCCACCTATTCGGACGGCAAGGTGCAGGCCAACATGAGCGACATCCAGAAAATGATCGCCAACCTGTCGCCCGAGCAGCGCCAGCACGTGCAGCAGATGATGCAGCAGAACGGCGTGCAGATGGACCTGGCCAACGGCGCCATGAGCAGCAAGCTGTGCATCACGCGCGAAATGATCGAGCGCAAGCAGCTGCCGATCCAGGAAGGCGACTGCCGCACGCAGATGACGCCGGCCGGCGACAACCGGCTGCAGGTCAGCTTCACCTGTACGCGCCCGCACGCCAGCGGCGAAGGCGAGATGACGGTCGACAGCCCGACCACCTACCGCGCGCAGATGCGCATCCATAACCAGGACCAGCCGAACCAGGTCGTGAACATGGACGTGGCCGGCCGCTGGCTCGGCGCCGATTGCGGCAGCGTGCGTCCGGCGACGGCCGCCGGCGAGGTTGCGGCCGCCAAGCGCAAGAAGTAAGCCGCTCGGCCGCACGGGCGGCTGAGGTGGAGGTGGAGGCCAGCTACAGTTCGCACGGCTCGACCGATATTCGGGCCCGCCGGGTTACCGCACGCGCCGCTCAGTTCGGCACCGAACAATGCGTACGGCCCGGCCCGGGTACACTGGCTTTCATTATGCTCGACATTCTTGAACGCCTCGACCCCGACAGCGACCGTATCGACCTTCTGGCCGACCTGGTCGACAAGATCCGCCCGCGCCGCGTGCGCGACCACGCCTACGCGCGCGCGCAGGTGCGCACGCTCACGCAGCTGCTGCGCGGGAACCCGGCGCAGGCCTGGGCGCTGCGCCACTACCTGGTGCGCCTGCTCGAGACGCGCCGCCACACCAGCCTGTATTCCGACGTCGGCATCCTGTCCAACGACGGCTTTTTCACCGAACTCAAGCGCCGCATCGCCTACCGCATCCTGCCGCCGGCGCTGGACGAGCTGTACCTGTCCGACACGCTCGACCGCGTGCTGTGCCGCGAAGCCGACTACCAGTGGATCCGCGGCGTGCCCAACGCCGACTGGCTCGAGCTGTTCGACACCGTCGCCGACGCCCCGCCGCCCGACGATGCCGCCCCGGACCGCGCGCGCGAAGTCACCCTCGGCGGCCTGCTCGACGCGATCCGCACGCTGTCCTGCCGCGTCTGCGCGCTCGGCCTGGAGCCGCGCCTGATCCACGCCCACATGGAGATCGAGGAAGTCGACTCGCCCTTCCTGATGCAGAACATCGAGGCCAACAAATACCTCGACGAATACGGCCGCCTGCTGGTAGGCGAGGTGGAACGGGTCGAAGATGCCAAGCACCTGCTGGTGATGCTCGACCAGTGCGAGGACGTGGTCCTGAAGATCCGCCGCGGCGCCCTCAATTCCGGCACCAGCGTGGCGCTGACCTACCTGCTGGTCGCGCTCGGCCAGAGCATCGACCGCCTGAGGAAGCTGCTGTTCCTGGTCGACACCAGCGGCGAGCTGCCGTCCGCGCCCACGGTCGACGTCGAGGCGCTGGCGATGGAAGCCACCGCCCCGTCCGAGCCGCCGACCTCGCTGCGCCGCGCGGCCGCGCTCGACCTGGCCCAGGAGCTGATCGAAGCGCACAACACCAAGTACCAGGTGCGCGGCCTGGTGCGCGACAACATCAACCTGCTGGCGCGCAACGTCACCGAGAACGCCAGCCGCACCGGCGAACACTACATCGCCGAGGAGCGCAGCCAGATGGGCGCGATGTTCCGCTCCTCGGCCGGCGCCGGCATCATCATCGCCTGCATGGCGGTGATCAAGATCCTGCTGTCCTACCTGAAGAGCCCGCCGCTGATCGAAGCCCTGCTCTACAGCGTCAACTACGCCTTCGGCTTCATGCTGGTGCACGTGCTGCACTTCACCATCGCCACCAAGCAGCCGGCCATGACCGCCGCGCGCATCGCCGCCGGCCTGCACAGCAGCAACCGCAAGCAGGTCGACGTCGACAACATGGCGGCGCTGGTCAACAAGGTGTTCCGCACCCAGGTGGTGGCGGTGCTCGGCAACCTGATCACGGTGACCCCGATCGCCTGGGCGCTGGCGTTCGCCTGGCCCTACATCTTCGGCCATCCGCTGGTCAACCCGGTCAAGGCGCACCACCTGATCGAGGACAGCCATCCCTGGCATTCGCTGGCGCTGCTGCACGCGGCCATCGCCGGGGTCTGGCTGTTCGTGTCGGGCCTGGTGTCGGGCTACTACGACAACAAGGCGCTGTACACCCGCATGGCGCTGCGCGTCGGGCAGCTGCGCTGGCTGCGCCGCCTGATCGGCGCCGAGCGCCTGCCGCGCTTTGCCAACTACGTCGAGCACAACCTGGGCGGCCTCATGGGCAACCTGGTGTTCGGCGTGCTGATGGGCTGCACCGCCACGGTCGGCTTCCTGCTCGGCCTGCCGCTCGACATCCGCCACGTGACCTTCTCGTCGGCCAACTTCGCGATCGGCCTGGCCGGCCTGGACAACCAGATCGACCTCGGCACGGTCGGCATCACGGCGCTGGGCATCGCGCTGATCGGCCTGGTCAACCTGCTGGTCAGCTTCGGCCTGGCGCTGTGGGTGGCGCTGCGCGCCCGCAAGACCCGTTTCTACCACGGCATCCGCCTGCTGCGCGCCCTCGGCCGGCGCCTGCGCGTGGCGCCGCTCGACTTCTTCATCGGGCCGCGCGAAGCGGACGTTTCGCCCGAACCCGCCACCCACCGAGGTTTCAAATGACGATCGCCCGCTTCGCGCATGCCGCCCTACCGCGCTTCCTGCTGGCCCTGGGCCTCGGCCTGGCCCTGGCCTCGTGCAAGTCGCTGCCGAACGTCGACCCGGGGCCGCCGGTCAAGTCGACGCCGACGGTGTCGACCGCCAAGGGCGAGCTGGCGCCGCGCCAGGCCTCGGCGCTGGTAAACAAGCGCTGGGCCAATGCCAGCGCCGACCTGAAATCGCTGGCGGTGATGGAGGAGCAGGCGACGGGCGAGCCGCTCATCGCCGGCAACAAGGTGGTGCTGCTGTTCGACGGCCCGGCCACGATGCGCGCGATGATCAACGCGGCGAAAGCGGCTACCAGCTCGATCAACCTGGAAACCTACATCTTCGACCAGGACCCGATCGGCCTCGAGTTCGCCGACGTGCTGATCGACAAGCAGAAACAGGGCGTGCAGGTCAACGTGATGTACGACGCGGTCGGCGCGCTGGCGACGCCGGCGGCGTTTTTCGACCGCATGCGCGCGGCCGGCATCCACGTGCTCGCCTTCAACCCGGTCAACCCGGCCAAGGCGCGCGGCAACTGGGACCTGAACAACCGCAACCACCGCAAGCTGATGGTGGTCGACGGCCGTATCGCCTTCACCGGCGGCATCAACATCAGCAACACCTACGCCAACAGTTCGCTGTTCCGCCGCCGCCAGAAGGCCGCGGCCGTCGAGGAAAAGAAAGTCGGCTGGCGCGACACCCACGTCCAGATCGAAGGCCCGGCCGTGGCCCAGCTGCAGTATTCCTTCCTCGACCTGTGGGTCAAGCAGGAAGGCGGCGAACTGCCCAAGGCCCAGTACTTCCCGGCGCTGGCTCCGGCCGGCGACAAGATGATCCGCGTGCTGGCCGCCAGCCCGGACGGCGATTCCGACATCTACAAGGCGATGGTCACCGCGATCAGCGAGTCCAGGAAGTCGGTCCACATCACCTCGGCCTATTTCGTGCCGGACCAGCAGATCGTCGACGCGCTGGTGGCGGCCGCCAGGCGTGGCGTCGACGTGCGCCTGGTGCTGCCGGGCGTGTCCGACCATGGCTTGATCCGCTTCGCCGGCCAGGCCTTCTACGACCAGCTGCTCAAGGGCGGCGTGCACGTGTTCGAGCTGCAGGTCGCGGTGCTGCACGCCAAGACCGCGGTGATCGACAGCGCCTGGTCGACCATCGGCTCGGCCAACATCGACCGCCGCAGCTTCCTGCACAACTACGAACTGAACGTAGTCGTGCTCGACCCGCAGTTCGGCGCCGCGATGGAGAGCGCCTTCAACGAAGACCTGCGCGATTCGAAGGAAGTGACGCTGGACCGCTGGCAGCACCGGCCGCTGTCGGACCGGGTCAAGGAGTGGATGTCGCGGCTGGGCGAGTATTGGATTTGAGCAGCCGCCAACAGGCGATGCATGTTCGCTCATGAAGCCACCGGCTTCATAAGCCCCCCGGCTTCATGAGCCCACCGGCTTCATAAGCTGCCGGCGGCCATCAGGCCGTCGTTGTGCTCGGTCCAGACGTTCCCGCCGCGGATGAATTTCTCGGTGCCGATCAGCTGGAACTGGCCGTGCACCGCATCCCAGCCCCAGCGCTCGACCTCGATGCGCGACGCGTCGATCCGGATCGCGTTGAAGGAATTGACTTCGCCGCGCTCGCGCGTGGAGGTCGCGGTGCCGGCCTGCACCACCAGCGCCGCGAAGCCGGCGATCTTGTAGCGCGCCTGGGTGTTGCCGGCGTGGCTCTGGTGCAGGTGGCCGGCCATCAGGAGGTCGACGCCGCATTCGGCAAACGCATCCATCGCCATTTGCGCGCGGCCCAGCAGGTCCTCTTCCTTGCCGCCATCCGGCAGATCGAACGGGTGATGGGTCACCACCACCTTGGTGATGTTGGGGTCGAGCGCGTCCAGGGTGGCGCGGATGCGCTCGATCTGCTCCTGGTTGACGCGTCCGTCCTTGAAGGTCAGCGAGCGCGCGGAGTTCACGCCCAGCACGGCGATCTCGTCGTCGACGTAGCTCGGGGTCAGGTCCTCGGTGATGTAGCGCTTGTAGCGGTCCAGCGGCGCCAGGAAGCGGCGGAACACGTTGTACAGCGAGATGTCGTGGTTGCCCGGCACGACGATCTGCGGGCCGGGCAGCGTGTCGAGATAAGCCTTGGCCTGCTCGAATTCGTCGCTTTTGGCGCGCTGGGTCAGGTCGCCCGAGACCACGACCACGGCTGGATCGAGGCGTTCGATCTGCGCGCGCAGCGGATCGAGCAAGGCCGGGTCGACGCGGCCGAAATGCAGGTCGGAGAGATGGACGAGTGTACGCATGGTGTGGATTCCTTCTAGGGTCGGTCGCCTTGCGGCGTGATGACGTGCAGGGCGCCGGGCCGGACGCGGTAGCGCAGCGGCGGGCGCATCAGCGTGACTTCGCCGTCGGTGGAGACGCGCAGCATGCGCCGGCGCGTGTCGATCTCCATCGCGGCGGTGTGCAGGATGTCGAAGTCGCGCTCGTCGCCGAGCTTGCCGCGCAAGGCATCGAAGGCGAAGCGCAGCAAGCCCAGGCGGGTCGGCTTTTGGGCCACGTACAGGCTCAGGACACCGCCGTCGAGGCGCTCGCGTTCGCCGATCGCCAGGCCCTGCATGGTGTAGGCGTTATTGCCGATGAAAACAAAAGGGGTGCGCCGCGCAAGCCGCTGGCCGTCGGCCGTCACGCGCATCGACAGGAAGGGAAAGCGGCGCAGCGCGGCCAGGCCGGCCCACAACGCCGCCAGCCACTTGCCGCGCCCCAGGCGATTCTGCTGCTTCTCGCGGTCGCGCACCAGGTCCGGGTACAGGCCCAGGCCGGAGTTGTTCAGGAAGATGCGGCCATTGACCTCGCCGACGTCGACCGCGCGCGGCTTGCCCTCGGCCAGGTTGCGCACCGCCGCTTCCAGCTCGAGCGGGATGCCGAGGTCCTTGGCGAAGTGGTTCAGCGTCCCCATCGGCAGCACGCCGAAGTCGACGTTCGTATCGACCATTTTCGACGCCACCGCGTTGATGGTGCCGTCGCCGCCGCCGGCCGCGACCAGGCGCGCGCCGTTGTCGAGCGCGCGCTGCGCGGCGTCGATCATCGCTTCGCCGCTGTCGGCCAGCACCAGTTCGGCATCCAGCCCGGCGTCGCGCAGCAGGCCGCGCAGCTTGTCGGCGGCCTTGTCGTCGTGGCCCGCGCCGGCGCCGGCGTTGATGATCACCACGACCGGTTTGGTCCGTGCGTTCATGGCGCCTCCCCTGCCCGGTGCGCCAGCGCGCGCCGGCGTTCGTACGCCGACACCGCCGTCACGCACAGCGTCAGCCAGGCCAGGCTTTCCAGCGTGGCGGCGATCACGTCCGACAAATAATGCACGCCCAGATACATGCGCGACAGCGCCACCAGGCCGATCATGAAGGCCGCCGCCAGCAGCACCAGCGCGCGCGCCGGGGCGCCGTGCACGCGCTTGAACAGCCAGCAGGCCAGCAAGCCGTAGAACACCGTCGCCGCGGCCGTGTGCCCGCTCGGGAAGCTGTAGGTCTCGAGCGTGAGCAGCGGATGATCGAGGCTGGGCCGGGCACGCCGGAACACGTGCTTGAGCGCGGCGTTGAGCAGCATCCCGCCCGGCACCGCCAGCACGGTCAGCAACAGCCAGGCATGCAGCCGGCGGCGCGCGAACCAGAACGCCAACAGCAGCGCCATCGCGCTCGAACCGGCCAGGCCGTTCCAGTGGGTCACCAGCAGCATCGCGCGCGTGAACCCGGGCGTCGCGCGCGCATGGAACCACGCGGCCAGCTGGACGTCCAGGCGGGTAATGGCGGCGCCGCGCACCACGTCGTCCGCCACCACGCCGAACGCCAGGGCGGCCAGCACGATCAGCGCGACGCCGAGCGTCAGCTGCAGCCCGAACGCGCCTTCGGGCGAAAAGCGCGCGGCCAGGAAGGTCTGCACCGGGCGCCTGGCCTGGGAAGACGGCGGAACGAGGGGAACTGGCATCGGAGCAAGCCTCAATGGCGCCGGCCGGGAAAGCGCCGGGAGCGTGTTTTGCGAAAATACAACATTTTCCATGCGGACTGGGTTTTTATACAGTACCTGTAGATTTATACAGTGGTTATGGTATTCTGTAGCCACTTGACCAACACTACTCGACAAAAAGGGATCGTCATGACTACTCTGAACAGCTCCTTCGGCCAGAAATACGCACCGCAGCCTTTCCTCATCCGCTTCGGCCGCCGCGAGATCGTCATCACCCGCGACTTCCGCAAGCGCTTCTACCCGGTCAACCCGGTCCTCGAATGCGACACGGGCATCGAGCCGGGCCACGTCGAAATCCTGCTGCTGCGCCGCTGGCTGCTGATCCTGTCCAAGGCGCACTGAAGCGACGCCCGGGGCTCGTGGTTGTCAGGCTGTCATTGACCCATGGCCCCGATGCTATCAGCGAACGCGGCGTTTATCGCGCACAACTGGCGCATGCGCCGTGCGAGACGCCGCCGCCGTTCCATCTTTTCTTGTATTTCCAGCCGCCTTGCCTGGTAGCTGAACCCGGGTTCGACGACTTCTTGTAAAAAATGACTTGAAATTCCGCAGGTGGCCACGATTTTCTATTGATCATGTCGGCGGCCCCGAGGTGGCTTCTTGCGCCTCGCGCTCGTCGTTTGTCAACGAACGAGAAGGAGCAAAGTCATGGCAGTGCAATTACGCAAGATCGACGAACAGGTGATGGTGATTACCGGGGCCACCAGCGGCATCGGCCTGACCACCGCGCGCATGGCGGCCGAACAAGGCGCCAAACTGGTGCTGGCGGCGCGCAGCGGCGACGCCCTCGATGGGCTGGCCAGCGAGCTGCGCCGCAAAGGCACCCAGGTGGCGACCGTCACCGCCGACGTCGGCAACCCGGCCGACGTGGAACGCATCGGCCAGGCCGCGATGGACCGCTTCGGCCGCATCGACACCTGGGTCAACAATGCCGGCGTCGGCATCTTCGGCAAGAACGAGGAAGTGCCGCTGGAAGACATGCAGCGCCTGTTCCAGACCAACTACTGGGGCGTGGTGCACGGCTCGCTCGAAGCGGTCAAGCGCATGAAGACGCGCGGCGGCGGCGCCCTGATCAACCTGGGCAGCGAAGTCTCCGACCGCTCGACCCCGCTGCAAGGCATCTACGCCGCCTCCAAGCACGCCATCAAGGCCTTCACCGACTCGCTGCGCATGGAGCTGGAAAAAGACAAGGCGCCGATGTCCGTGACGCTGATCCGCCCGGCGGCGATCGACACCATGTTCGCCGTTCACGCGCGCAACCACATGGACAAGGAACCGGCGCTGCCGCCTCCGATCTACGCGCCGGACATCGTGGCCCGGTCGATCCTGTACGCCGCCCAGAACCGCAAGCGCGACGTGTTCGTCGGCGGCGCCTCGAAGGCGGCGTCCTCGCTGAACCTGTGGATGCCTCGGGCGCTGGACCGCTTCATGGAAAAATCGATGTTCAAGCAGCAGCAGAGCGACCAGCCGAGCTCGCCGAACCGGCGCGACGCCCTGCACGGCCCCGACGAGCGCACCGAGCTGCGCGAGCGGCAAGGCATGCCGCATCACGTGGCCGAGCAATCCGCCTACACCGCCGTCACCCTGCGCGCCAACAAGATCGTGCCCGCCCTGCTCGGTGCCGGCGCCTTGTTCGCCGCCTGGAAATTCTCGCGCCGTAACGGCCTGAAAAGCGCCTTCTGAACATTCGAAAAAGGAACCATCATGTCCGTCAAGCTCAAGAAACTGAATGAACAGGTGATCGTACTGACCGGCGCGACCAGCGGCATCGGCCTGGCGACCGCGCGCGCCGCCGCCGAAGCCGGCGCCAAGCTGGTGCTGGCCGCGCGCGACGGCGACGCCCTCGACACCCTGGCCCACGAAATGCGCCAGCGCGGCGCGGACGTCGCGACCGTGGCCGCCGACGTCGGCGACCCGGCCGACGTTGCGCGCATCGGCAAGGCCGCGATCGACAAGTTCGGCCGGGTCGACACCTGGATCAACGACGCCGGCGTCAGCGTGTTCGGCAAGAACGAGGAAGTCGCGCTGGAAGACATGCAGCGCGTGATGCAGACCAACCTCTGGGGCGTGGTCAATGGCTCGCTAGAAGCGGTGCGCCTGCTCAAGGCGCACGGCGGCGGCGCGCTGATCAACATCGGCAGCGAGGCCTCGGACCGCTCGATTCCCCTTCAGGGTACGTATTCGGCTTCCAAGCACGCCGTCAAGGCCTTCACCGAATCGCTGCGCATGGAAGTCGAGAAGGACGAGGCGGCCATTTCCGTCACGCTGATCAAGCCGGCCGGCATCGACACGCCGTTCGCGCAGCACGCCAAGAACTACATGAAGCAGGAGCCGACGCTGCCGCCGCCGGTCTACGCGCCGGAGCTGGTGGCCAAGACCATCCTGTACGCGGCCGAAAACCCCGAGCGCGATTTGTTCGTGGGCGGACGCGCCAAGGCGGTGTCGATGGGTGCGCAGCTGATGCCGCGCGTGCTGGACAAGCTGATGAACGCGACCGTGTTCCGCCAGCAGCAGTCCGACAAGCCGAGCTCGCCGAACCGGCGCGACGCCCTGCACGATCCGGTGCCGGAACAGGAACTGCGCCAGCGCGGCAACCTGTCGCCCAATCCGGCCGAGACCAACCTGTACACCTCGCTGCAATTTCACTCCGGCGCGACCAAGACGGTGCTGCTGGGCGGCGCCCTGCTGGCCGCGGCCTGGGCCTTTACGCGCAAGCCGGGCCGCAAGGTGTGGCCGGCGTAAGTCTCCGCACGTGACGCCCGCGTGCGCGTAGGCGCCGAAGCGCACGCGGGCGCGCGCGCGCCCGTGACGATGCCGCATTAAAAAAGGCCGGACAGGGAACTGTCCGGCCTTTTTCGTGCGGGCGCCCGAGCTGCCCGAGGCAGCCCGCTCGATGTCGCTTACTTGCCCGGCGCCGGTCCGCGTGGCGGTTCGCTGCCGAGGAAATCGACGTCTTCGTCGGTCAGGGGCAGGTCCGGAATCGATTCGATGTGGTCGGTATCGATGTCCTGTCCATCCTTGCCGACGACGTCGCGACCGGCCGCGGCGCGTTCGCCGGTGCCGCCGAAATCGCTGTCGCTTTCCATGTCGGCGTCGCCCATGTCGGCGCCAGCGCTGTCGTGCGCGTAGCTGGCCTCCGGGTCTTCGTTGGTGCCCGTGTCCAGGTCGAGTTTCTGGTCGTCGTCGAGGTTGGCCGCAAAGCCCGGCCCGCCGACCATGTCGCTGCCGCTGTCGGTCACGTCGCTCGGGCCGAGCGAATCGACACCGTGGCCTTTGCCCAGACTGCGGTCTGGTGCTCCCGGAAAGTTATCCGGATCAAGTGTGCTCGCTCCAGTCATATTGCCTCCCAATCCAATTCTGTGAACATAGTGTTAAGACTACCTAATTTTCCAAAACACTGTCGCAAGCTTAAAAGGCGTGGCGCATGCCGATGTTGACGGCGGAGCTGCCGGTCGGCCGCGCGGCGCCGTCGACCAGGATGCCCGAACCGTTGGTGTTGACCGTGTGCGAAAACGCCGCGTAGAAGTCGGTCTTGCGCGACAGGACGTAGCTCGCGCCGAACGCGATCATGTTGGCGTCGCGGTTGGCCAGGTCGCGGTCGTTGCGATGGATGAAGGAGGCCAGGAAGGTCGTGGCGCTGCTCATCGGGACCGCCACCCCGGCCAGCGTATCGCGGCTGTCGGTCGAGGACGTGCTGGCCACGCCGGCCGCATAGGGGTTGTCCGGGTTGTACAGCGGCGAGCTGCCCCAGCCGCGGTTGGCCGAGTACGCCGCATAGGCAGTGCCCCAGCGCGTGCGCAGGTTGGCCGCGACGATCGAGTTCTTGGCCGCCATCGTGTTGCCGGCCAGGTCGTACAGGTGGACCTCGGCCACGTGCCGGTTCTGGTGCGCCGCGCGCAGCGACAGTGCGCCGTAGTCGTAGCCGACCGTCAAGCCCCATGCGCGGTCGCCGACCGGATCGCCGCCCAGCGTGTCGTAGGTGAATGACGAATTGCTCGACACGCGCTCGTTGGCGCTGCTGAAGTACCCGATCCCGCTGTCGATCCGCTTACCGCTCGGATACACCAGGTTGCTGGCGCGGCCGGCCGTCCCGGCATGGAACGGATCGCCGACGTCGGCGCGCGTCAGGTACTCGAAATTCATCTGGCGTCCGAGCGTGAAGCCGTCCGAACCCGGGCCAGGGCCGATCGGGTCCATGCGGCCATAGGTCCGGCGCGGCGCCTGGCGCACGTCGAAGCCGTCGCCGAAGACCGGGTGGCCAGTGAACACCGCGATGTCGTGGCTGCCCGCCGGCTCGTCGCCGACGAGCGCACGGGTGTCGACCTTCGCGGCGGCGCCCGACGCAGCCGCATCGGCGCCGGGCGTCGACACGCTGTCGATACCGGCACGGGTGGAAACTTTTTGTTCTTGCGCACAGGCGAATGTCGAGCAGCTTCCCAGCACGACACACGCAACGATTGCCTTTTTCATGGCGTAACCCTCTCTACGCCTTACGTTATCCGCTAGTTTCGCTGACTGATCTGTCCAATATCGCACAAACCAAGGGTGAATTCATCCTGTTATTTTGTGGGCGGATTCTTACGTCGCGTAAACATGCTTGCAGGCAATCGGAAAGGGAGCTTATGTTTTCAATTTATAATCGAAATCAGGCCATTTGTAGCTAAGCTACGTAGCGCTGGTAAGTTGCGAGTCAATAAGCCGTAGTATGACTACATCCGCACTGGGTTTTTGCATGTATGTATTTGCGCTTGACGACGCGCCATTTAGACAAGCGCGGCGTCGATGCAACAGGTCTGCACCCGGTCAATCAGCAAACCCGGCAGGAACACTCAGCGGCGCAGCGCCGTGAATGCGGCCGGTTCCCACTCGCGCAAGGCCAGCAACAGACCGCTGCCGCGCCGCTTGGGCAAGGGTGAGGCCAGGCTTTCCTCGTGCAGTTCGGCGAAGCGCGCGCGCAGGCGGCGCAGCTCTTCCTGCAAGGTCGCCAGCGCGCTCTCGGTCAGCATGCCGTGTGCGAACGCCAGCGACTGGCCGGCGTCCTCGAAGCGGCTGCCGAGAAAATCGTCGAGGCCTTCGGTGCGGAAGTATTCGCGGATCGGCCCGTCCGGCAGCCAGTCGAAGTCGCGCGCGACGTTGAGGCGGATGCGGTTGCCGGGCAGCAGATGGATCAGCTGCCGGCGGTCCAGCAGCAACAGCTTGTGCACGCACTCGGCTTCGCTCAGGCGGTACACGGCCAGCATGTCGGCCAGGGTCCAGTGGTTCAGCGCGCACACCGCGACCAGCAGCAGCTGCGTGTCGGACACCAGCTCGCGCTCCTGGGCGACCGTCAGCGTACGCAGCCGGACCGCGCCGAGCGCCGCTTCCTGGGCCAGCTCGGCCAGCGTGAAGCCGAGCAGCCGCGCGATCTCGACCATGCGGTCGATGCCCAGCGTGCTCGAGGTCAGCAGGCGCTTGACGCTGGCCTCCGACAGGCCGAGCGCGGCGGCGACGTCGCGGTAGGTCTTGCCCTGCAATTTCAGCTGGCGCTTGACGGTGGTGAGCAATTGGTCGACTTCGGACATGGTCACGATGCTAGCATGCTCGAGCTTGCGGCAACAGGGCTTCCATGACAAGATGGTTTTACCCTTTTGCAACACCACGACGCGTGAACCACCCATGGACATCGACGACTACCTCGCCTGCGACGCCACTGCCCTCGCCGGGCACGTGGCCGAGGGCGCGGTCGGCCCCGGCGAGCTGCTCGACCTGGCCCTGGCCCAACACGCGCGCGTGAACGGCAGCATCAACGCCGTGGTCCGGCTGATGGAGACGCAGGCGCGCGCCCAGCTCGCCAAGCCGCTGACCGGGCCGCTGGCCGGCGTGCCTTTCCTGCTCAAGGATGGCGTCCAGGATTACGCCGGCGTGCCGACCAGCTACGGCAGCCGCTCGATGGCGCGCGTGGTGGCGCCGGTGCACGCGCACGTGACGCGGCGCTACCTCGACGCCGGCCTGGTCGTGTTCGGCAAGACCAACCTGCCCGAGTTCGCGACCCGCGCCGTCACCGATCCCGAACTGTTCGGCCGCGCCAACAACCCGTGGGACCTGGCGCGCACGCCGGGCGGCTCGAGCGGCGGCGCGGCGGCGGCGGTGGCCGCCGGCATCGTGCCGATGGCGGCCGGTAACGATGGCGGCGGTTCGCTGCGCATCCCGGCCGCCTGCTGCGGCCTGTTCGCGCTGCGGCCCTCGCGTGGGCGCGTGTCGTCGGGGCCCGGCATCGGCGAGGTCTGGTTCGGCGCCTCCAGCGAGGGCGTGCTCTCGCGCAGCGTGCGCGACTCGGCCCTCGGGCTGGACATCCTGCAAGGCTTCGAAGCGGGCGACCCGTTCGCGATCGCGCCGCCTCTGGAGCCTTACGTCGAGGCGATGCGGCGCGATCCGGGGCGCCTGCGCATCGGCTACAGCACCGCTTCGCCGATCGGCACCGGGGTCCATCCGGAAGCCGTGCTGGCGGTCGAACGGACCGTCAAGCTGCTGGAGCGCCTGGGACACGAGGTCGAACCGGCCGCGCCGCGCATCGACGGTACCGCGCTGGCGCAGAGCTACCTGCACATGTACTTCGGCCAGATCCCGGCCTCGGTCGCGCGCGCGCGGGCGCTGGGTGCGAAGCGCAGCGAGATCGAACTGATGAACCGCGTGCTGGTCACGCTCGGCGGCGCCACCTCGGCCACCACGCTCACCGCGCAGCTGAACCGCTGGAACGAGTTCACGCGCGCGCTCGGCGCCTTCCACGCGCAGTACGACCTGCTGCTGACGCCGACGCTGGCCGGGCCGCCGATCCGGCATGGCGAAGGCGATCCGTCACGGGCCGAAAAAGCGCTGATGGGCTTGCTGGACGCGAGCGGTCTGCTGGGCGGGCTGGCGCGCCTGGGCCTGCTCGACAAGGTGGTCGAGCGCATAGCACTGGACAACCTGCGCCACGTGCCCTTCACCCAGCTGTCGAACCTGACCGGCACGCCATCGATGAGCGTGCCGCTGCACTGGACCGCGGACGGCCTGCCGCTGGGCGTGCAGTTCGTCGGGCCGTTCGGCAGCGAGGACCGGCTGCTGCAGCTGGCGGCGCAGCTGGAGGCGGCGCAGCCATGGTTCGACAGGATGCCTGCGCTCGCGCGCGGCTCGGCCTGATGCGCCGACACGCAAACATCATTTACTTACGGTAACTGCTGCTCCGCACAACAAATAAACCTGTGGTTTCAATTGTAAATACCTGGATAAATATTTTTTGACGAGGTAGTCTGCGATTCTCGTCCCGAAAAAATGTCCAGACATGAACACCGCAAGGTTGCATCAGGTCGACGTGTGGCGATTCATCGCGATCGGCCTTGTACTCGGTTCTCATCTGATTGCATACAGCCACCCCTGGTACGCCACCGTGGCGGACGGTCTCGTCTGGCGGCTCGAAATACTCGGGCTGGTCGGCGTCAAAATCTTCTTTTGCATCAGCGGGTTTGTCATTTGCCGCGGCATGGTGCGCGAATGGGAAAGCAGCGGGCGCCTGGACATGCGCGCTTTCTACCGCCGCCGCATTTTCCGCATCCTGCCGCCGCTGTTGCTGTATATCGGCGTCGTCGCCGTGCTCAATGCAGCCGGCGTATTCGACCTGCCGCTGGCGCCGTTTTTCCAATCCGCCGCATTCCTGTGCAACGTCGATTCGGTCGGAAACTGCACCTGGCCCCTGGGCCACACCTGGAGCCTGGCGTACGAAGAACAGTTTTACCTGGTGTTTCCCATTCTGTTTTCGGTCTCGCTCCTGGCCGTCCATCGGCGCCGCATCGGCGTGCTGTGCCTGGCGCTCGCCATCGGCTGCGCGATCACGCACTTCACCGGCAACCGGATGATCAACAACTGCTTCAGCTACGTCCTGTGCATGCTTTCGGGCTGCGCCTGCGCGCTGTATTGGGAGCGATTGCATCCGCTGTTTTGCAAGCTCCCTTGGCCGATCTGGGGCGCCGCCTTGCTGTTGCTGTTGACCAGCGCATCCATGGCTGTGCCATCGATCGTCAGCGAAATCGTGTTTCCCCTCGGCTTGCCGATCCTGATCTGCATCGCCGTATTCGGCACGCCGACGCATCGTCCGCGCATCGGCGCGCTGTTTTGCAATCGGCACCTGGCCCATCTCGGCCAGATTTCATACGGCATTTATTTGTGGCAGCAGCTGGCGACGTCGAATTACGGTTTCGCGTCGCCGGTGCCGGCCTGGGGATTCGTGGTGGCGGCGATCGTGCTCGCGCATTATTCGTATGTGTATTTCGAGCTGCCGCTGATCCGGCGCGGCGCCGCCAAGCCAGCGACGCTGTCCAAACCGGGCTTCGCATCGCAAGGCCCGGCCTGAACCATCCGGCCTGCTGTTTCGCTTACTGCTTCGTATTGCTCACGAACGCGATGTGCGACCCATCCGGCGACCAGCTCGGCACGTTGAAACTGCCCTGCCCGCCATACAGGTAAGCGATCACCTTCGGGGTTCCGCCTTCGATCGGCATTTCGCGCAGATACACCTGGCGATAGAAAGGATGCTCGTAAGGATCGACGTCGTCCATGAAGGAAATGAAGACGATCTTTTTCCCGTCCGGCGACACGTGCGGGAACCAGTTGTTGAACTTGTCGAAGGTCAGCTGCACCTGGCTCTTGCCGTCCGGGGCCATGCGCCACAACTGCATCAAGCCGGTCCGGTTCGAATTGAAATAGATCTGCTTGCCATCGGGGCTGTATTCGGCGCCGTCGTCCAGCGCCGGCGTGGTCGTGAGCTGGGTTTCCTTTTTGCTCGCCACGTCGATCGTGTACAGGTTCAGCACTTTCGGGCTGTTGGCGCGCATCGCCGCGTTACGCTGGCCGGTGAAGATCATCGTGCGGTCGTCGGGCGAAAAGCCGTGCAGGTAGGAATGGCCCTGGTCGGTATCGGTGATGAGCGTGGCCTTGTCGCTGCCCCCGATCGGCACCGTGTAGATGGTCGAATAATTGCTGCCGTCGGGGCGCTTGACGTGGCTGCTCAATCCGAGCAGCTTGCCGTTCCACGACAGCACGTGGTCGTTATTGTTGTTGGTGGCGATGCCGGTCTTGATCGGCGCCGTCTTGCCGCTGGCGATATCGAAGCGGTGCATCAAGCCATTCGAATTGTAGATCAGCGCCTTGCCGTCGCGGGTCCAGTTGGGCGCCTGCAAGGATTCCGGCGAGCGCAGCACGACGCGGCTGTTGTGCGTGGCCATGTCCATGATTTCGATATCGCTGCCGATGTAATCCTTGTAGGGCACGAAATTCTTTGCCGCCGGCACCACCACGCGCACGTTCGAAATCCTGACGGTCTCGTAGGCATCGGCATTGTGCGCACTGACGCCCAGGCCGACATAGACTTTGTCGCCCAATTTCACGTGCGACACGCTGGTGACCTGGAACGGCTCGCCGAAACGCGCCGCGCTCATGATGAATACGTCGCCGCGGCGCTCCAGCTGGATCACGTCCGGCGCCGTGATGCCCATCCGGTATTCGTCCATGTCGGCACCGGATTTTTCGCGGAATTGCAGCGACGTCAGTCCATCACCGTGGACGACGGCAAATACGTGGCTGGCGCCGTTATCGAGTCCCGAGCGCACGTCCCAGCCCACCTTGCGGTGCGGATCGGCGCCCTTGCCTTCGAAAGCCACTTGCGCGCGCACGATGAAATCGCCCTGCATCTGGTTATAGGCGTAATGCAGCTGGTCGTCGGCGAACCAGATATTCTTGCCGGACGCGCTCATGCGGTATTGCTGCGATTGGTCGTCGTAAGCGAATGCGCCGGCGCGCTTGACCGCGCCGATATCCTGGTGGGCGCTGAATTGGCCGACTGGCTGGGCGAATGCGCCGGCCGATACGGCCAGCATTGCGAGGGCCGCGCTTGCCAGCGAAGGAAAAGATCGGTTCATCGAGTCTCCGTTATCATTTTTAATGTGGATGAGCAGCGCAGCCATCGTCGGCGATGTTATTCCGCCGGTCAAGGAACGTTCTTGTCACAAATTCGGCAGGCTATAGGCCACTTTCCGATAAAAAATGTGCGATTGCGCTCGGCGCGCGCCCTGGCGCCTGGTGAATCCGCTTGCCGACTTCATGATAAAAAAAACGCCTGGGCGAGCCAGGCGTTTCTGCGGGATCGTAGCGGATCGGTGCTTTCGATTACGGCTGCGGCACCCAGCCCGCGCCGTTATTCCAGCTGGCGAAGACTTTGGCACGGGTATTGGCGCCGCTCAAATCGAGATTGGTGGCGGAGTAAGCGGTGCGGCCACTCACGTCCGCCGGGCTGCCATCCGGATTCATGCTGCCGCTTTCGCGCCAGCCGCTGGTTGCCGTCGGCACCGAAGGATCGGGAATCGGCGACGCGGCCGGCTGCGTGAACCAGCCGACGCTGGCGATATGCGGGCCGATCTTGTTGCCGATATAGGCGATATTGTCGCAGCCGAGATTCGGATTGCCGAAGCTGCCGGTCGTGTACAGCGTATTGCAATAGCCGGCGTCGACGGTCAGACCACCCGAACGGGCGAGATAGGCACTGCCCGCCGGCACGTTCGCATCCGCGGTCAGGGAGCTGTTCAGCACCACGAAGCCCGGATAACCATATGCGTCGCGCGCCTGGAACAGATAACCGCCCGAATAGGTGCCGGTTGCAGCGGCGCCGGTCGGATCGAACACGGTGTGCAGTTCGCTCTGCTCGAACATGGCCGCAAATGGCGAACCCCAGATGAAATCGACGTCACCGGCGATATACGACTGGTAATACCACGCCCAGCCCTTGGTCTGGATCGTGTCCTGGGTGCTGATGAAATTCATCTGGGTCGCGACGAAGCGGCTGCCGTTGAGCGTCGCGTTGTTGAAATACATCGTCTCGGCCTGGTTGGCGTAGATGGTTTGCTTGACGTGATCGTTCTTCAGCGTGAAATTGCTCAGCTTGAGCATGTCCGTGCCTTCGACCAGCAGCACCGAACGGCCGCCGCCCAGCGAACGGCGGGTCGTGGTCGATTTCGAGCTGGGTTCGCCGGTCAACGTCGTCTGCACCGAGGTCTTGCTGCCGCCGGTGCCCGGGTTATAGGACTCGTAGTTTTCGGCGTGCACGACGACGCCGGTGCGGCTTTCGCCGGTGATCGTCAGGTTGTTGACGTTACGCAGGAACAGCAGCTCGTTGTAATCGCCGTTCTTGATCGTGATCGTCTTCTGGTCCGCGGCGTTGGTGCAAGAAAGGCAGCCGTTGGCCATGATCCAGTTCAGCGCGCCCTGCACGCTGCGGAAGTCGGCCGCGCCATCGTCGTCGACCGTCACGGCCGTCTTCGAGCTCGGGGCCGCCTTGGTATGGAAGGCCCAGGTCTTGGCGCCGGTGATGGCATTGAAGCCCTGGCCGTTGACATTGCCGGCCAGCACGCCCGGATCCATCGTCACGTAATAGTCGGTGCCATACGCCAGCACACCGTCGTGCAGCTTGATCGTGGCCGTATTGCCCTTGATCGTCACCGGCTGGTAGTAGACATAACGCCATGCAGTCAGGTTGGCGCCGGCGCCCTTGCCGATCTGGTCGATCTCGGTATTCGTGGCCGGCAGCACCGTCTGGGTTTCGCCACCGGCGTTCACGACTGCATTGCTGACGTCGATGGTGTCGACCAGGGTGCCATCGGCCTTGTAGACCTTGATCGTGCCGGTACGGCCCGGCTGCGGCGGTGCGTCGAAGGTAATCTGCAGCCGGGTGTCGATGTACGCGGCCGACTCGCCCTTGGTCGGCATGTAGGCGGCGGCGGTCGTGGCCGGAGTCGGTGTAGCGGCGACGGGCGGGGCAGGATTGTCGTCGCTGCCGCCACAAGCGGCCAGCAGTACGGCGGATGTCGACATGCCGAGTGTGGCAAGGAATTTACTCATGTATCTACCTCGATTCTCGTTTTTATCAGAAGGTTGGTTCGTCTCGGTGCGGCCCGGATGAGCTTGGGCAAGGCAGAGACAGGCTGCAGCGTGGAGCAAATGGGGCTTATTCCATTTTGATATATCAGAAGTACGATTCTAATATATCAGACAAATGGATATATTTATCTTGGAAAAGGTGTTTTGTGGAAATATCATGAACAACTGTAGCGCCAAAGAAACTAAATTGGGAAAGTTGCAGATGACAAGCGCCATTCGCTCGATGAACGACAGTCGACGTCATCCCTTCCCGATTACGCTGGAACGGGCGAGCGAGGCGATCAGTGCCTGGTGGAGCGATGCATTCCTGAGCCAAGGCGATCGGCAAGGCGGCAGTGCTTTTTGGAGCGATGCGGACCTTGCCGATTCTGTCGGATGCAATGGAGGTGCCGAGCGGCCGACCTGACCATCAAGCTATTTATCGGGCATGCCAGGCGGCGACGAAGGCGCGCGCGCGCTCGCCGACCGTGGCCGCTGCCATTCCCGGCGCGTACAAGGCAGAGCCCAGCCCGAAGCCGTTCGCGCCCGCCGCGAGGAAGGCATCCATGCTGTCGGGCTTGATGCCGCCCACCGGGAGCGTGCGCAGCCCAGGCGGCAGCACGGCCCGCATGGCGCGCAGCACGACCGGTGTGATGACTTCGGCCGGGAAAATCTTGATGGCGTCGGCGCCGGCGGCGATCGCCGCGAATGCCTCGGTCGGCGTGCTCACGCCCGGCAGACACCACATGCCAGCCGCCTTGGCCGCGCGAATCACGGCCGCGTCGCCGTGCGGCATGACGATCAAGCGCCCACCCGCGTCCCTGACCCGGGCCACATCGGCCGGGTCGATGACGGTGCCGGCGCCGATCACCGCATCGCGCGGCAGTGCATGCGCCAGACGCGTGATCGACTCGAACGGTTCGGGGGAATTGAGCGGCACCTCGATCAGCCGAAAACCTTCGTCGTACAGCATGCGCGCGATCGGCTCGACCTCGTCGGGCTTCACGCCGCGCAGGATGGCGACCAGCGGCAAGCTGGAAAAAGCCGTGTCGAACGCCGTCGCGTCCTGCTTGCTTGCTTCAGTCATGGGGAACCCTCCAAATCCGTGATCAGGCCGGCCGCGGCGGCCAGGCGCCATAGGCCGGCCGGCGCAGTGTTGTCGAGCCGGCGCACCGACGTCACGCCGCGCAAGGCCAGTGCGCGTTCGTACAACGCGGTCAGCGCCGGCGCACCGACCAGCGCCACCGACAAGGGCCGTGGCGCCGCCGCGCCGTCGGGTGCGCGTGCACGCAGGGCCGCGTCGATCTCGCTGCCGATCAGCAGCCCGGACAGATAGCCGGACAAGGCCGCCGGCGCCAGCTCGCCCGTCAGCCCGAGTGTGCGCACCGCGAACAGCTGGTGCGTGAGGCCCGCGGACCCGGCGGCGGCGCGCACACCGGCATCGAAACCTTGCTCCAGCGGCGCGTCCTCGCCCTGCATCAGGCGGCCCAGCACCGAATGCGCGCGCAGCAGCGCGAACAGTTCGCCCGTCATGTAGGTCGAGAAGCGCACGATGCGTCCGTCCTCGACGCTCGCCCATTTCGAGTGGGTGCCGGGCAGTACCAGCGTCGACGCGGCCGCAAGGTCGGGCTGCATCGCGAGCGCGCCCACGATCTGCGTCTCTTCGCCGCGGATCACGTCCGGCACGCCGTCCTCGCCCCGGCACGACACGCCCGGCACGATCGCGACGGTGCGCCCGCCGGCATCGACCCGCGCCAGCGCGCCGGCGAGGTCGGCGGCGCCGGCGGGACAGGCCGCATACGGCGCTTCGCGCCAGCCGTGCTGGCTGCCGACCATGCCGCAGGCGACAATCGGCAAGTCGGGCCGGGCCGCCAGCCAGTGGCCTGCGACGTCCTCGAGCGCGGCCTCGTACGCGCGCGCGTCGCCATTCATCGTGCTGGCGCCGGCGTCGGCATCGCGCTCGTCCAGCCGGACGCCGTCGGCGCCGAGCAAGTAGGCGCGCAGATGGGTGCTGCCCCAATCCAGCGCCAGCAGCCGTGCGCGCCCGGCCACGCCATCCACCCCGGCCACGCTTGGCGTCACCATTCCGCCACGCTGCCGTCGACGTGGCGCCACAGCGGATTGCGCCAGTCGACGGCGCCGCGGCTGGCCTCGATCAGGCGCGCCTCGTCGATTTCCACACCCAGGCCGGGCCGGGTCAAGGGCGAGAAGAAGCCATCCGTCACCTTGAAATCCTCCTTGTTGACGACATAGTCGAGCAACTCGGCGCCCTTGTTGTAGTGGATGCCCATGCTCTGCTCCTGCAGCATCGCGTTGTACGACACGAAGTCCAGCGCCAGGCAGGCGGCCAGCGCCACCGGACCGAGCGGGCAATGCGGCGCCAGCGCGATGTCATAGGCTTCGGCCATGCCCGCGATCTTGAAACATTCGGTGATGCCGCCCGCGTGCGACAGGTCCGGCTGCACGATCGACAGGCCGCCCCGCTCGAACACGCGCTTGAATTCGTAGCGCGAGTACATCCGCTCGCCTGCCGCGATCGGGATCGAGGTCGTCTCGGCCAATTTCGCGTAATCGTCGGCGTGCTCGGCCAGCACCGGTTCCTCGATGAAGAGCGGACGGTACGGTTCGAGTTCGCGGATCAGGGTCTTGGCCATCGGCTTGGCCACGCGGCCGTGGAAGTCGATGCCGAATTCGACGTCGAACCCGAACGCCTCGCGGATCTCGGCCACGCGCCGCACGGCGTTGTCGAGCCGCAGCGAGGTGTCGAGCATCGCGAGTTCCTCGGTACCGTTCATCTTGAAGGTATCGAAGCCGATCGCGCGCAGCGTGCGCATGCCCGCGATGATCTCGGCCGGCCGGTCGCCGCCCACCCAGCTGTAGGCCTTCATGCGGTCGCGCACCCGGCCGCCCAGCAATTCGTGGACCGGCACGCCCAGCACCTTGCCCTTGATGTCCCACAGCGCCTGGTCGATGCCGGCGATGGCGCTCATCAGGATCGGGCCGCCGCGGTAAAAACCGCCGCGGTACATCATCGTCCACAGGTCGTTGATGCGCGCCGGGTCCCGGCCGACGAGCATGTCCGCGAATTCGTGCACGGCCGCCTCCACCGTGCGTGCGCGGCCCTCGATGACGGGTTCACCCCAGCCGACCACGCCTTCGTCGGTCTCGATCTTCAGGAACATCCAGCGCGGGGGCACGCGGTAGGTCGTGAGTTTGGTGATCTTCATGGGGCCAGTCTAGCCCGACCGATGGATCGGCAGCGCACGCGCTGGTTATCAAGGATCGTTACAGCGGCAGGCCGCGTCCCGCTAGGAGACGAAAAAAAGCCCCAACGCGTGGGGCTTTAGTTCAGTATGCTTGGCGGAAGCGGTGAGATTCGAACTCACGAACGGGTTCCCCCGTCGGCAGTTTTCAAGACTGCTGCCTTCAACCACTCGGCCACGCTTCCTTGGGGAACCGGCATTATACATAAATCATCGGCCGCCGGGCAGGCGTGCGGACGAGCTGAGGTCGTCGCCACGATAGTCGGCGTAGTCGTCCAGGCGGTCGTCGGCCAGCAGCAGCCAGTTCTCGCGCAGGCAGCGCTCGAAGTCCTCGGCCGGCAGCGGCTTGCTGTACAGGTAGCCCTGCACTTCGTCGCAGCCCGCATCGCGCAGGAAGGCCAGCTGGTCCAGCGTCTCGACGCCTTCCGCGATCACGCGGTGGCCGAGCTTGCGGCCCATGCCGATGATGGTGCTGGCGATGGCGCAGTCGCTGGCGTCGAGCGGGATGCCGGTGGTGAAGGAGCGGTCGATCTTCAGCGTGTCGATCGGGAAGCGCTTCAGGTAGGACAGGCTCGAGTAGCCGGTGCCGAAGTCGTCCAGCGACAGCGCGACGCCGAGCGCGTTGATGCGGTCCATGATGCCGATCACGGCGTCGATGTCGTGCATCAGCGTGCTTTCGGTGATCTCCAGTTCCAGCCACTCGGGCCCGAGCCCGTAGCGCTTGAGCGTCGCGTCGACGCGCGCCGGCAGCGAGGCGGCGAACTCGCGCGCCGACACGTTCACCGCCAGCCGCAGCGGCGGCAGGCCGACGCGCTGCCAGACCGCGGCCTGGGCGCAGGCTTGCTCGAGCACCCACTCGCCCACCTGCACGATCAGGCCGGTGGTCTCGGCCAGCGGAATGAATTCCGAAGGCGGCACCATGCCGCGCTGCGGATGGCGCCAGCGCACCAGCGCCTCGGCGCCGACCACGCGGTTCGAGCCGATCTCGAACTTGGGCTGGTAGTGCAGCATCAGCTCGCCGTTGCCGAGCGCGTGGCGCAGGCCGGATTCGATCTGCATGCGCTGCTGCATGCCATGGTTCATGTCGAGGCGATAGAAGGCGACGCTGTGGTCCGGGTTCTCGGCGCCCTCCTTCGCGCGCTGCATGGCGATGTCGGCCATGCGCAGCAGCGTCTCGGCGTCCTGGCCGTCCTGCGGATAGACGGCGATGCCGACGCTGGCGCCGACGCGCAGGTCGTGGCGCTCGATGAGGAACGGCGCTTCGAGCGCGGCTTGCAGCTTCTGTGCGACCGTGGTGGCTTCGAAGTGCTGGCGGATGTCGAACAGGCCGACCGCGAATTCGTCGCCGGACAGGTGCGCCACCACGTCCTCGTCGCGCAGGCAACCGCGCAAGCGCTGGGCGACCTGGCGCAGCAGCTCGTCGCCGACATGGCGTCCGAGCGTGCCGTTGATCAGCTTGAAGCGGTTCAGGTCGAGGTACAGCACGCAGGCGGTCGACTCGTTGCGCTGGGCCGACAGCAGGCCCTGGTCGACCAGGCGCCCGAACAGCGTGCGGTTGGGCAGGCCGGTCAGCTCCTGGTAGTAGGCCAGGTGGTGCAGGCGCTCTTCGGCCAGCTTGCGCTCGGTGATGTCGGTGAGATACGCGATCATGCCGCTCGGGCGCGCGCCTGGCGCGGCCTCGTTCTCGACCAGCGCCGACAGCGACAGGCTGGCCCAGAACACCTCGCCCGACTTCTTCTTGCGCCGCACTTCCATCATGCGGCCGCCCTGTTCGGCGTAGCTGCACGGGATTGCGTCGTCGTCGGCGTCGTCGGCGTACAGGAACAGGACGTGGCGGCCCACCGCTTCGACCGGGGTGTAGCCGAACAGCTGCTCGGCGCCGCGGTTCCAGCTGGTGATGTAGCCCATGCGGTCGAGCGTGATGACCGACTCGTGGATCTGGTCGAGGATCTGCGCCTGCTGCGCCAGCTGGGCCTCGACCTGGGCGTAGGCGTGCGTGGTGCGCTGGGCCAGGCCGTGCACCTGCAGCAGCGTCGCGGTGACACCGGCCAGCGCCTCGAGCTGGCGCCGGTCCTCGAGCGTGAACGGCCGTCCAGCCAGCTCGAAGCGTCCGAACGACTGGCCGTCCAGGCCGACCTCCACCGTCAGCGTCGCGCGCGCGGGCGCGGGCGCCGGCGCATGGATCTCCACGAAGACGCCCTGCGGGCAAGCCAGCATGGCGCCGGCGATGCGTCCGAGTTCCAGGTACAGGGCCTGGCCGCGCAGCTTGAGGATGGCGTCGCACGCGGCGGCGCTGCTGCCGACGAAGTCCAGGGTCGAGGAAAGCGCCAGCCTAGACATTGCGCGCCACCTGGATCGCCCAGTGATGGGCATGCAGCTGGTCCTGCCACCAGCCGGCCGGATCGACCCTTGCCTCGTCCATCAGGGCCGCATCGACGCTGCCGGCTTCGGCCAGGCGCAGGCGCCGGCCCAGCAGGCCGCTGCGGCGCAGCAGCGCGTCCTCGACCTGGGCAACCAGGCCCAGGCCGCGCACCACCTCGGGCATCGGCATGTGGAACAGGCGGTCGAGCAGCGAGAACACGCCGCACATGAAGGCCAGGTCCTGGGCATTGCGATCGAGCCCGTCACGCCGCGCCAGCGCCTCGAGCAGCGCGCCGCGCAGCGCCGCCACCAGCAGCAGCAGGTTCGGCTGGCCGTCCGGCGCCTGGTGCGCATACAGCAGCAGCTGCAGCCAGCGCTGCAGCTGGCGCCGCCCGATGCGGGTGATCGCCTGGCCGAAGCTGGTGATCGGCGTACCGCACGAGAAGGCGGCCGAATTGACCAGCTTGAGCAGGTGGTAGCACAGCCCCGGATCCTGCTTGAGCTGGTCTTCGATCTCGCACGAGTCGGCGTCGCGCGCCAGCAGCGCCAGCATGGCCAGCAAGCGCCGGCGCGAGGTGCCGTCGTCGGTCTCGAACTGCGCATCGGCGGGCCGGTGCTCGGTGACCCAGTCGCCGCTGAACCAGCCGAAGCCGGCCACTTCGCAGGCGCGCAGGCGCGCGTGCGTGGCCACGCCGTAGGCCAGGTGCGGGCCGAACAGGCTTGCCAGCGAACCGGGCGGCGGCGCGTCCGCGCTGCAGTCGCGCGCCAGCCTGCGCAAGGCCGGCGGCAGCGTCACGCCGGGCGGCGCGACGCCGTCGACCAGCACGCGGTAGCCGCCCGCCTGCAGTTCGGTCATGTGGCGCGCCGCGTCGTCCTGTGCGAGCGCCTGCACCGGCACCGCCAGCAGCACGCGGTTCGGCGGCAGCACGGCGAGCAGGTTCTGAGTCAGGATGGCGGGATCGTCGAACTGGACGATGCAGTCGAGCGGCGCGATGGCGGCCAGCAGGTCGGTCGTGCCGAACAGCGTCTGCAGCGTGGCGCCGCTGTCGGCGCGCAATGACAGTGCGACCCACTCGTTTTGCGCGTTGGCGACGGTGCGGAGATCAACCAACGGAAACGGGGCAGCAGCCATTAGCGAATATGCATGTTTGTTGTATTCACTAATATAAAGCGTTTCTTTCGGGAAAGCAAACCTTTATGTTGCCATAAGGACACATAATTCAAGTCCATGCGTTCGTCAGGCTCCGGGCGCAGCGCTGCCCAGCGTGGCGTGCTCGACCGCGTACTTGATCAGCTCGGCCTGCCCTTCGATGCCCAGCTTGCGCTTGATGTTCAGGCGGTGCGTCTCGACCGTGCGCACCGACAGCGCGAGCTCGAGCGCGATGCGCTTGTTCGACTCGCCGTTGGCGATGTGGCGCAGCACCTGCTGTTCGCGCGTGCTCAAGGGCTCGCTCTGCGGCGCCCCCGGACGCACCAGCTGGCGCGCCAGCGCGGCGCTGTAGTAGATACCGCCGGCCATCACGGTGTCGATCGCCAGCACGATGTCGCGCCCGGGCGCATCCTTGAGCACGTAGCCGCGCGCGCCGGCCTGCATGGCCTGGGTCACGTATTCGATCTTGTCGTGCATCGACAGGATCAGCACCGCGATGCCGGGATGGCGTTCGGTCAGCTGCGCCGTGGCGTCGATCCCGCCCCCGCTGCGCATGGTGATGTCCATCAGCACCAGGTCGATGTGGGTGCTGCCCGCCAGCGCCAGCGCGTCCGGGCCGGAATCGGCCTCGGCCACGACCCGCAGGTGCGGCACGGCTTCCAGGCGCGCGCGCAGGCCGTCGCGCACCAGCGGGTGGTCGTCCACCAGCATGATGCGGATCGGGTCCCGGCCGCGCTCTTCGATCAGGTCTTCCATATTCAATCCTTTAAGTCGACTGCAGCGCGCACGGTGGTGCCGGCGTTCGACGAGGCGATGTCGAGCCGGCCGCCGATCGCGTCCAGCCGCTCGCTCATGTTGCGCAGGCCGATGCCGCGCTGCGGGTGGCCGGCCACGTGCTCGGGGTCGAAGCCGGCGCCGTCGTCGACGATGGTCAGCACGACGCGGTCGCGCGCGCGCGCGCACGCCAGGGCGATCTCGATCCTGTGCGCGCCGGCGTGGCGCTCGATGTTGGTCAGCGCCTCCTGGGCGATGCGAAACAGGGTGGTGCTCACCGCGGCCGGCAGCGCCTCGACCGCGCCGACGCTGGAAAACGCCACCGGCATCCCGCTGTGCAGCGAGAACTCGTGCGCCAGGTGGTCGAGCGCGGCGGCCAGGCCAAGGTCGTCCAGCAGCGCCGGACGCAGGTCGTGCGAGATCCGGCGCACCTCGCCCAGCACGCCGCCGATCTCCCCGGCGGTGTGCTCGAAAGCGATGCGCGCGCGTTCGCGCTGGGCGTCGCCGCCCTGCAGGCGGATGATGCCGGCCTCGATCTGCAGCTTGATCGACACCAGCCACTGGCTGATCCCGTCGTGCAGGTCGCGCGACAGGCGCGCCCGCTCCTGCTCCTGCGAATCGACCACGCGCTGGGCCAGCGCCTTGAGCTTGGCGTCGGCCACGCGCGATTCGGACAGGTTCAGCGCCAGCCCGCAGGCGCCGATGCCCAGCGACGACAGGATCGCCAGGGCGGCGATCCACCACATCGTGCTGGCGATATTCCGGTTCTGCTGGTCGTCGACCTGGTCGAGCGCGGCCTGCACGTCGTCCAAATACAGGCCGCTGCCCATGACCCAGCCCCAGTTCCGGATCGGCACCACGTAGCCGAGCTTGGGCGCCGACCGGTTGGTCGAGGGCTTGACCCAGTTGTAGCGCACCAGGCCGCCGCCGCGCGCGGCCATCGCCAGCAGGTTCTGGATGGTCGGCGCGCCGAACGGATCGTGCAGGTTCCACAGGTCGCGTCCGACCAGCTCGGGCTGGCGCGGGTGCATCAGGTTGCGGCCGTGCGTGTCGTAGACGAAGAAGTAGCCGTCATCGCCGAAGCTGAGCGAGGCCAGCACGCGCTTGGCCTCAAGCAGCGTGGCCGGGTCGTGGCGCCCGGACGCCGTCAGGTGCGCGATCGCGTGCGAAGCCAGTTCGACGTAGTGTTCGAGCTCGGCCTGCTTGCTGGCCAGGTAGGCGCGCTGGATGGTCGCGTGCTGCTGCTCGGCCAGCGCGAGCGCCTGCTGGCGCACGAACAGCGCGATCGCGCACAGCGCCAGGATCAGCGGCGCGATCGCCAGGAAAATGAGCTTCTGCCTTAACTTCATGCCATGCATGTGGTGAATTGTCGTAACATGAAATTGTACGGCCGATCGCATGCGGCCGCCTCGGCAATGTCCCGTGTTTACGCGGCGCTACGTAGTACTACGCAGCCGCCTGCGTATTCTTGCGCTTGTCGTGCGCTGCTGCGTGCCAGATACTGACCAGTAAGCTTCGCGCAGTGCGCGCAAGGAAGGCCGGCAACGACCGGTCAAACAGAACCGTCCTATCGGAGGAGTCACATGAAACGTCTTACAAGCCAGCTCGGCTGGGTTGCCCTTTCACTCGTGGGCGCGGCGTCGCTCGCCTACGTCGCGCTCCGGCGCGGCGAATCCATCAACGCAGTCTGGATCGTCGTCGCCTCGGTGTGCGTCTACCTGATCGCGTACCGCTTCTACAGCCTGTTCATCGCCAACAAGGTGATGGGCCTGGACCCCAAGCGCCAGACCCCGGCTTATAAATTCAACGACGGCCTCGACTTCGTGCCGACCAACCGCTACGTGCTGTTCGGCCACCACTTCGCCGCGATCGCCGGCGCCGGACCGCTGGTCGGCCCGGTGCTGGCCGCGCAGATGGGCTACCTGCCCGGCATGCTGTGGATCCTGGCCGGCGTCGTGTTCGCCGGCGCCGTGCAGGACTTCATGGTGCTGTTCCTGTCGATGCGCCGCGACGGCCGCTCGCTCGGCGACCTGATCAAGTCCGAAATGGGCGAGATCCCGGGCGTGATCGCGCTGTTCGGCACCTTCATGATCATGGTGATCATCCTGGCCGTGCTGGCCCTGATCGTCGTGAAGGCGCTGACCGGCTCGCCGTGGGGCACCTTCACCGTGATGGCGACCATCCCGATCGCGCTGTTCATGGGTATCTACTCGCGCTTCATCCGTGTCGGCCGCATCGGCGAGATCTCCGCCATCGGCTTCGTGCTGCTGATCCTGGCCATCGTCGGCGGCCAGGCCGTGCACGACTCCCCGACCTGGGGCCCGATGTTCAACTTCACCGGCACCCAGCTGACCTGGATGCTGATCGGCTACGGCTTCATCGCTTCCGTGATCCCGGTGTGGCTGCTGCTGGCGCCGCGCGACTACCTGTCGACCTTCCTGAAAATCGGCACCATCTGCGCGCTGGCGCTGGGCATCGTGTTCGTCGCTCCGCACCTGCAGATGCCGTCGGTCACGCGCTTCATCGACGGCACCGGGCCGGCCTGGTCGGGCAAGCTGTTCCCGTTCCTGTTCATCACCATCGCCTGCGGCGCGGTGTCGGGCTTCCACGCGCTGATCTCGTCGGGCACCACGCCCAAGATGATCGAGAACGAGACCCACGCCCGCTTCATCGGCTACGGCGGCATGCTGATGGAATCGTTCGTCGCCATCATGGCGCTGGTGGCCGCGACCACCATCGACCCGGGCGTCTACTTCGCCATGAACAGCCCGGCCGCGCTGCTCGGCACCACCGCCCAGAGCGCCGCGGCCGCGGTGTCGCACCTGGGCTTCGTGATCACCCCCGACCAGCTGACCCAGCTGGCCAAGGACGTCGGTGAAAACACCATCATCTCGCGCGCCGGCGGCGCCCCGACGCTGGCGGTCGGCATGGCCCAGATCCTGGCCAACGCGGTCGGCGGCAAGGCCATGATGGCGTTCTGGTACCACTTCGCGATCCTGTTCGAGGCGCTGTTCATCCTGACCGCCGTCGACGCCGGCACCCGCGCCGGCCGCTTCATGCTGCAGGACCTGCTGGGCGCCTTCGCGCCGGCCTTCAAGCGCACCGAGTCGCTGCCGGCCAACCTGATCGCCACCGGCCTGTGCGTGGCCGCCTGGGGCTACTTCCTGTACCAGGGCGTGGTCGATCCGCTGGGCGGCATCAACACGCTGTGGCCGCTGTTCGGCATCGCCAACCAGATGCTGGCCGGTATCGCGCTGAGCCTGGGCACCGCCGTGCTGTTCAAGATGAAGCGCGGCCGCTACGCCTGGGTCACGATCGTGCCGACCATCTGGCTGCTGATCTGCACCCTGACCGCCGGCTGGGAAAAGATCTTCGACGAGAACGTCAAGGTCGGTTTCGTCGCGCATGCGCGCAAGTTCCAGGCCGCGCTCGACGCCGGCCAGGTGCTGGCCCCGGCCAAGTCGGTCGACCAGATGGGCCGCATCGTCTTCAACGACTACGTCGACGCGGTGCTGTGCGGCTTCTTCATGTTCGTGGTGGTGGCGGTGCTGGTGTACGGCATCCGCACCGCGCTGCAGGCGAACAGGAGCAGCCGTCCGAGCGCCAACGAGACGCCGTACGTGCCGGCGCCGGCCGCAGCCGAGGTGCAGTGATGTTCAGCACGCTCGCACAAGCCGGCCGCTACCTCGGGCAAAGCATGCGCCTGATGGTCGGCCTGCCGGAATACGATACCTATGTGGCGCACATGGAAAAGACCCATCCGGACCAGCCGGTGATGAGCTACGAGGAATTCTTCCGCGAGCGCCAGCAGGCCCGCTACGGCAACGGCAAGCGCGGCGGATGCTGCTGAACCGTACGCCGTGCTGAACCCGTCGCCCCGGCCTGCGCGCTGGGGCGACGTCTTGCTTCCCTCCCCTCGATTCTCTTCTCCCCTTCCTCTCCTTTTCCTACAACGGCTGAGTAGCATTCCCACCGGATTGATCCACCACAAATAAGCGGCACAAGCCCTCCCCTATAGTCCTTTCTTGCGGGAATTTACTTTCCTGCATGTTGGGTCTGTCGCCGACAGGCCCGTTCGCAGCGCCGACTGCCGGGACCAGCCAGACCATGCTGAATTTCGAGCGTGCCAGCCTCAATCGGAAACTGACGTCGATGTGCTTGCTGGCCGCCAGCAGCGCGCTGCTGGTCGCCTACCTCGCCTTCGCCTGCGGCACGGTGCTCGATCACCGGCGCGCGCAGAACGCGCAGCTGGCCGCACTGGCCGCCGTCACCGCCGCCAACAGCCTGGACGCCCTGCAATTCGAAGACCGCGCGCTGGCCGGCCAGATCCTGGCCGCGCTGGGCAACGCCGGCGGCCTCGAGTCGGCCGTGCTGTACGACCGCCGCGGCCATCCGTTCGCCGCCTGGCGCGCGGCGGGTGCACGCGCGCGCGCGCGCGTGGACGCCGATCTGCGCGGCGTGCCCGAGCTGCCCGACCTGTCCCCGGCCGCGCTGCTCGAAGCCGGCCGCCAGGGCAGCCGGCCGTGGCTGCCGTCGATGCGGGTCTACCGCGCGGTCGGCACGGACGCCGCCGCCGCCGCCGCACCGGCCGGCGTGGTGATGCTGCAGGCCGACCAGGTGCCGATGTGGCTCGACCTGCTGCGCGCGCTCGGCGTCGCGGGCGGCGCCGCGGCGGTGTCGCTGCTGGTGGCCTACGTGCTGGCGCGGCGCGTGCGGCGCAGCATCGCCGACCCGATCGGGAAACTCATCAGCGCCGCGCAAAAGGTCTCGGCCAGCCATAACACCACGCTGCGTATCGCGCACAAGCGCAACGACGAGCTGGGCCAGCTGATCGACAGCTTCAACACCATGCTCGACCACATCGAAGGCCGCGGCGCCGCCCTCACCCATCACCGCGACGAGCTCGAACGCCAGGTCTCGGTGCGCACCGAGCAGCTGGAAAAAGCCAAGAACGCCGCCGAAGCCGCCAGCCGCGCCAAGAGCGCCTTCCTGGCCACCATGAGCCACGAGATCCGCACCCCGATGAACGGCGTGCTGGGCATGACCGAAATGCTGCTCGGGACCGACCTGAGCGACACCCAGCGCAACTACACCCAGCTGGTCAAGCAATCGGGCGAGCACCTGCTGGTGATCATCAACGACATCCTCGACTTTTCCAAGATCGAAGCCGGCAAGCTGACCGTCGAGTACATCAACTTCAACCTGTGGGACCTGCTGGACGACATCCACACGGTCTACACGCCGCAGGCCGAGGCCAAGGGCATCGCGCTGCACTTCGACATCGCCAACGACATCCCGGTGGCGATCTGCGGCGACCCGAACCGGCTGCGCCAGATCATGGCCAACCTGCTCGGCAACGCGATCAAGTTCACCAATGACGGCCGCATCCTGGCCAAGGTGCGCATCGCCAGCGAGGACAGCCAGGCCGTGATGCTGCGCTTCGAAGTGCACGACACCGGCATCGGCATCTCGCGCGAGGCACGCGGCCGCATCTTCGAAGCCTTTTCGCAAGCGGACGATTCGACCACCCGCAAGTACGGCGGCACCGGTCTCGGACTGGCGATCTCGAAGCAGCTGGTCGAGCTGATGGGCGGCGCGATCGGCGTCGACAACGCGCTGATCCAGGGGCTGGAGACCCAGGGCTCGGTGTTCTGGTTCACGGTGGCGTTCGACAAGCGCCGCGTCGATCCGGACGCGCCGGGCGAGCACCAGCACGTCATCGACGGCCTGCGCGTTCTTGTCGTCGACGAGCACGATACCAGCCGCGTCGGCCTGGAGCGCCACCTGGCGGCCTGGCGCGCCGATTGCGACGGCGCCGAGTCGGCCGCGGAAGCGCTCGAGCGCCTGCACGAGGCGGCGCGCGAAGGCCGCCCCTACGACGCCGCCATCCTCGACATGGAGCTCGACCTGGGCAGCGGGCTGCTGCTGGCCGCCGGCATCAAGGCCGATCCCGCCACGCGCGCCACGCGCCTGATCCTGCTCAGTCCCGAACGCCTGGCGGCCGACCCGGTGCAACGGCGCGAAGCCGGCGTCGCCTACCAGCTGATCAAGCCGGCGCGCGCAGCCGACCTGTTCGCCTGCCTGGCGACCCGGCCGCGCGGCCAGGTGGCGCCGGCGCCGCGCTTCATCCCGCCGCGTCCATTGCTGGGCGAGCAGGAGCGTCCGCGCAGCCGGCGCGTGCTGCTGGCCGAGGACAACCCGGTCAACGTCGAAGTCGCGCGCGCGATGCTGGAAAGCCTGGACCTGCAGGTCGCGGTCGCGCGCAACGGCCAGGAAGCGCTGCAGGCGGTACGCGCCGGCGGCCACGACTGCGTGCTGATGGATTGCCAGATGCCGGTGATGGACGGTTTCGCCGCCACCGCCACCATCCGCCGCGAAGAGCGCGAAGCCGGGCGCGGGCGCACTCTGCCGATCATCGCGATCACCGCCAACGCGCTGCAGGGCGACCGCGAAGCCTGTCTCGCGGCCGGCATGGACGACTATCTGTCCAAACCGTTTACGCAGCAGGACCTGGCGGCCGTGATCGGGCGCTGGATCGGCCTGCCTCTGGCGGCCAGCGTGCACCACGAGGACGAGCGGCCGCGCCTGCCGCGCGAAACGGTCGAGGTGATCCAGCGCGACGTCATCAACCGCGTCGCGCTGGAAAAGATCCGGGCCCTGTCGCGCGAGCGCGGCGACGCCCTGGTGCAAAAAGTGATCGAGACCTACGTCGACGACACCCCGCAGCAGCTGAGCACCCTGCGCCGCGCGATCGACGGCCTCGACACCGGCAACCTGCGGCGCATCGCGCACACGCTCAAGTCGGCCAGCGCCAACGTCGGCGCCGAGGCGATGGCCGGCTTGTGCAAGCAGATGGAACAACTGGGCCGCGCCGACACCACCGAGGGCGCGGACGCGATCTTGACCGGCATGGAGCGCGAATTCCAGGCCGTGCGCCACTCGCTCTCCGCCCTCCTAGAGAAGGAAACCTGACATGCCCGCTCCCCACGCCAACAAACGCGGCGTTGTCCTGGTCGCCGACGACGATCCGGTGATGCGCCTCCTGATGCTCGAGATGCTGGACGGCGTCAGCCTGGACGCCATCGAGGCCGAGGACGGCGCGCAAGCCGTCGCCCTGGCGCGCGAGTGCTCGCCGGACCTGATCCTGATGGACGTCGAGATGCCCAACATGGACGGCTTCGACGCCTGCCGCGCGATCCGCGACTCGGCCAACGGCGCCACCGTGCCGATCGTGATGGTGACCGGCGGCGACGACCTGGAGGCCGTCACCAACGCCTACGAAGCCGGCGCCACCGACTTCGTCTCCAAGCCGATCAACTGGCCGATCCTGGGGCACCGCGTGCTGTACGTGCTGCGCGCCAGCGACGCCATCGTGCGCCTGCGCATCGCCGACGCCCAGAACCGCGCGGTGCTGGCGGCGATCCCCGACACGTTCTTTCGCATGTCGCGCGACGGCACCTACCTGGATTACGAGCCGGGGCGCACCGGCGGCGGGCGCGGCAGTGGACACGACGGCCTGAGCCGTTCGCGCGACCCCGCCGGCCAGGCGCGCGCGGCGCTGGCCGGCGCCGATTGCGTCGGCCGCCACGTCACCGACGTGCTGCCGCGCGAGATCGCCGAACGCATGCTGGAAGAAGTCGAAGTCGCGCTGCAGATCCAGCAGGTGCGCTCGGTCGAATACGAGCTGCTGCGCTTCGGCGAACCGCAGCACTTCGAAGCGCGCCTGGTCGCCACGGGCCCGTCCGAAGTGCTCGGCCTGGTGCGCGACATCAGCGAACGCAAGCGCGCCGAAGAGCAGATCCGGCGCCTGGCCTATTGCGACAGCCTGACCGGCATTCCGAACCGCCAGGCCTTCCTCGAGATGCTGGAGCGCGAACTGCAGCGCTCGAAAGTCGGGAACCGCAAGTTCGCGGTGCTGTTCATGGACCTGGACGCGTTCAAGCGCATCAACGACACGCTCGGCCACGACGTCGGCGACCAGCTGCTGCAGATGGTGTCGGAGCGCCTGCGCGAAACCATCCGCCCCAGCGACATGGTGTCGCGCGGCGAAACCGCCGGCGCCGTCGATGGCCGGGGCACCAACCTGGCGCGCCTGGGCGGCGACGAGTTCACGATCCTGATCCCCGACCTCGACCGCGTCGAGCACGCGCTCAACGTCGCCCATCGTGTAAAAGATGCGATGCGCCGGCCCTTCCTCATCGAGGGCAACGAGATCTTCGTGACCGCCAGTATCGGCATCTCGCTGTTCCCGGAAGACGGCGACGATTGCACCTCGCTGCTGAAGTACGCCGACACCGCGATGTACCACGCCAAGAACTGCGGCAAGAACAACGCCAAGCTGTATTCGTCGTCGCTGACGATGCAGATCATGAGCCACGTGAAGCTCGAAGTCGGCTTGCGCAAGGCGCTGCAGAACGACGAGCTGTACCTGCTGTACCAGCCGCAGCTCGACGTGCGCTCGCACGAGATCGTCGGCGTCGAGGCGCTGGTGCGCTGGCGTCACGGCGAGCGCGGCGTCATCTCGCCGACCGAGTTCATTCCGCTGGCCGAGGAGACCGGCCTGATCGTCCCGATCGGCGAATGGGTGCTGCGCACGGCCTGCAACCAGGCGCGCGCGTGGCAGAAGCTGGCGCGCCGGCCGGTGCACATGGCGGTCAATTTATCGGCCAAGCAGTTCAAGGACGAGAACCTGAGCCAGATCGTGCTCTCGGCGCTGCACGACACCGGGCTCGATCCGCGCCTGCTCGAACTCGAGCTGACCGAAGGCACGCTGATGGACGACGCCAAGGCGACGCTGGCCACGCTCGAACAGTTGCGCGGCATCGGCGTGCACCTGTCGATCGACGATTTCGGCACCGGCTATTCGTCGATGAATTACCTGAAGCGCTTCGACGTGCGCGCCCTCAAGATCGACCGCAGCTTCATCAGCGGCCTGCCGCAGGATTCGGAGAACGCGGCGATCACGCGCGCCATCATCGCGATGGCGCACGGCCTCAAGATGGTGGTCGTGGCAGAGGGCGTCGAGACCGGCGAACAGCTGGTGCTGCTGCAGGAATACGGCTGCGACCTGGTGCAGGGCTTTTACCTCGGCCGCCCGGCCCCGGCCGAAGCGATCACCTCGACGCTGCAAAGGCTGTGGGTCCCGCTGCTGCCGGAGCGCTAGCGCTCGACGCGACGTTCACGGGGTGAACGTCAAGGTGGTCCTGGCCGGCCCCGGCAGCAGCGGCGTCGGCACCCCCTTCACCCAGTCCTCGTGCCCGCGCAGGAAGAACGGCGACAGCGGATGCCCGCTCTGCCCGCCCGGCATGTCGAACAGTCCCTCTTCCTCGCGGCCCGGCGATACGACAAGGCGCTCGGACTGCCCGAACTTCGGCGCGGCCACGCGCGGCATGTTGGCGTCGCCCGGCAGCGCATCGGGCGGCGCGCCCAGCCAGCGTTTCAGGAATGGCGCGGCCAGCGTGATCGGATGCGCGATGTCGGCGGTGTTGCGCTTGCCCCAAGTAGCTTGGTCGAGCGTCGTCCCGTCCTTGGTGAGCGCGGCGATCGTGCGGTCGACCGCATCGAGTTGCAGCGCGCGCCAGCTGGCGTAAGGCGCCGGCAGCCAGGCATCGGCGTTGGTTTGCGCATCGAGCAGGCGCTCGATCACGTCCGACCAGCGCGAGGTGGCGACGCCCATGCCGGCCTTCGGATCGAGCTTGCCCATCTCGGCGTTGACGCGCGCGAACAGCACCTCGTACAGCGTCAACCGGTACTGCTGCGCCAGGCGGTAGCCGACCGATCCCACGCTCGCATGGCCGTCCCAGCCCGTCTCCAGCAGGCGCCGCGATTGGGCGCGTCGTGGATGACCGGCCAGCGCTTGCGCATCGAGCAGGGTCAGCAGACGCTGGCGCCAGCTCGCCAGGTACAGCGCGCGGTCGTCCAGCGTGGCCTGGAACGCGGCCGGCACGCCGATCCCGCCGTTGAGCGCGCGCACGCCGTCGCTCAGCTGATGCGTGCGCGCGCCCAGGTCGAAGCCGCCGTCGCCCAACACCAGTGCCCCATGCCCGGCCAGCTGGCGGCTGTTGGCGGTGACCAGCTGGCCGCCGGGCGGATCGATCACGCGCGGATGCTGCCCGGGCGCCAGCACCCCGTTCCAGGTGAGCTCGGGGCCGTCGGGCGAGATCGGCGTCGAAGGCGGCGCCGTGCCGGGCAGGCGTTGCGGCAGCGCGCCGGCCACCGTCCAGCCGATGTGGCCGCGATCGTCGCCGACGACGATGTTCTGGGCCGGGATGCCGTCGCGCTCTGCCGCGTCCAAGGCGTCGTCGAGGGTCTCGGCGGTCTCGAGTTTCAGGTGCTCGAGGTTGAGCGCTTCGGGCGCGTGCGCGATCCAGTGCACCGCATACAGGCGCCCTCCCACGTCGCGGATCGGGCCGATGCTGGTTTCGCGCACGACCATGCGTTCGGCAGCCCGACCCTTCACGAGGATGGCTTCATCGTATTCGCCAGGGGTCTCCCAGCCGGCAGGGGTCCGTACCTGGCCCGGGTGGGCGGCGTCGACACCGAGGCGCACCAGGTCGAGCGTGTCGGCGTAGCTGTTGGTGAAGCCCCAGGCCACGTGGCCGTTGCTGCCGACGATGACCAGCGGCGGCGCGCCCGGCAGGCTGACGCCGACCACGCGCCGCATCTGCCCTTTCGCGTCCGGAAAGCGCAGCGCCAGCCGGTACCAGATGTTGGGCAGCTGCAGGCCGAGGTGCATGTCGTCCGAGACGATCGCCGCGCCGGTCGCGGTGCGCGTGCCGGCAATCGTGAAGTTGTTGCTGCCGACCAGGTCTGCCGGCGCGGCGCCGTAGCCCAGCGCCGCCAGGTCGGCCAGCGCGGGCGCAGGCGCAGGCGCGCGCGCGGGCGTGCGTGCGCCCCACCACGCGGGCGCGGCCGGCGTCGGCGCGGCGCGCCAGGAGGCGGCCGGATCGAGCTGCGGCGCATCGAGCGGCGCATCGTGTGCGCTCCCGGACGGCAGCAGGAAGGCCAGCTGCTCCAGCGTTGTGTGCTCGGCCAGCCAGCCGCGCGCCAGCTCGCGCGCTTCCTGGTTGCCCTGCAAATCGAAGTACATCGCCCACACCACCAGCAGCGAATCGGAAGGCGTCCAGGCGCGCGGCGCGGCACCTAGCAAGGCATACTCGAACGGCCGCGCACCCAGCGCATCCAGACCTTCGTTGACGCCGGCCGCATAGCGCTCGAGAAAGGCGCGCTCGGGCGGCGTCATGCGCTGCAGGATCACGGCAGCGCGCGCGCGGAAGCGATGCAGCCGATGGGCGCGGTCGACCGGCGAGGCCTTCGGCCCGAACAGCTCGGCCAGCTCGCCGGCGGCGCTGCGGCGCAGCAGGTCCATCTGGAAGAAGCGCTCCTGGCCGTGCACGAAACCGGTCGCGTAGGCCAGGTCGAGCCGGCTGGCGCCGCTGATGGTCGGCACGCCGTTGGCGTCGCGCGCCACGGTCACCGGGGCCGAGACGAGAGGCGTGCGCCGGCTGCCCTCCAGCTGCGCCAGGCTGGCGCGCAGGAACAGCCAGACGCCCAGCAGCGCCAGGGCCAGCACGCCCGCGATCAACGCCAGCAGGCGCACGGTCCAGACCTTCCAGTTCGCTCGTCGCATCGGCTCGATTCATGAATAAAATTGAATCTTGCCAGAAAAACCCATGACCCGGCGAGTCCACGACATCACTTCCCCGAATCGGTTCCCATTCGACGTTTGAGCGGATCGGTCAGGACTGCGCCAGGCCGCGTTAAGCTGGATCGGTTGGCGGCAGGACAACTGGGCAGGACAACCGTTGGGGAGGACGTCATGGGTTCTGTGCAGGAACGCGCAAACCGCAGCGTCGCCGGCTCCGCTTCGCGCAGCTTGCGGTGCAGTTGGTCGTGCGGCTCGTCGTTCCGTTGGCTGTCCCGCACCTTGGCCACGCTGTCGGCTTCGCTCCTGGCGTCGCTGATCGCGTTACCGCTGGCAGGCTGCAGCACACCGCAGGAACGCGCCGCGCACCGGCAGGCCGAGGTCGAGCAGATGATGGCCGAATACGGCCCGGCGTGCAGCCGGCTCGGCTACACGCCGAATACCGACCCCTGGCGCGCCTGCGTCCTGCAGCTCAACGCGCGGGATGATCTGCAGCGCTATCAGATGTCGCCGGGCTACTATGGCGGCTGGCATCCGGGCTACTGGAATGGCGCGGGATGGTGACGGCCGAACTGGTGAGGCGGCGCGCGCACTCGGCCTTGGTCACGGCTTCGCGCCGCGCCAGCAGGCGTTCGAGCACGCCCTGGATGTGACGCACCAGCTCCGGGTAACGCGCATCCGGCGGGTGCAAACTGAAACGCACCAGCGGTGACTTTGCGAACATTGCCGCGGTCGCGTCGGCCACACGCGGCGACAGGAAACGTCCGCTGCGGTTGCGCGCCGCGTACACCATCGACGGCGACAGCAAGGGGTCGATGCCGACCTTGTTGCCCTCCTCGTCGCGCAGGCAATGGAAGTGGCTGAAGGTGGTCGTGTAGGCGAACGGACCGGCACGCAGCGCGCGCCACGCGCCTTCGCCCAGCAGCCAGGCCGGCGGCACGAAGCCGGTCGGGGTCCAGCCGCGCGCGGCGAACCATCCGAGTCCGAGCTCGATGCGGCGCCGCGCCTCGTCCTCGGCCAGCGCGGAAAACTCGCCTTCGCGCCGCGTGTAGACGTTGCGCAGGAAACGCTGGCGCAAGCCGCCACCGCCCGCCGCTTCGGTGTCGAGGTGGCTGTAGCCGTGCAGGGCCAGTTCGTCGCCGCGCGCCACCGAGGCGTCGAGGCAGGCTTCCATCGCCGGCGACTGCTCGGGGCGGAAATGATAGTGCGGCACCACCAGCCAAGTCAGCGGGATGTCGGCGACCGCGCGGATCGCCTGCACCAGGCGCAGGCAATCGGGCCAGGTGGCCGGGGCCACGTCGTGGATCGAAACGCACAGCATCGGCGCCGGCTCGGCGGCAGCGCTCACGGGGTTGGGAGACTGGTTTGGCAATTCACTTGGCGACATAGTCTGAGACGCAGATGCGCTCCGGTTCGGTGTAGGCAAAACGGCGCCCGCCCAGCAGGCCGTCGTAGCGGGCGAGCACCTGCGGCAGGATCTCGTTCCAGTCGTAGCGTTCGACCGCCTTGCGGCGCGCGGCTTCGCCCATGCGCTGCATGTCGCGCTCGTAGATCGCCTCGATCGCGCCGGCCAGGCTGTCGACGCTGTTCGGCTCGGCCAGCAGGCCGGTCTCGACGTCGACCAGTTCGGCCACGCCGCCGCTGGTGGTGGCCACCACCGGCAGGCCGCAGGACATCGCTTCCAGCACGATCAGGCCGAAGGTCTCGCAATCGCCCGGGTGCACCAGCAGGTCGCAGCTGGCCAGCAAGCGGGCCAGCTGGCGCTGGTCGCGCTGGAACGGAATCACGGTCAGCCAGGCATACTGCGGCAGCGGCTCGGCCCCTTCGGGCGCGGCGCCGATCAGGATCAGGTGATACGGTGCGCCGAGCTTGCGCACCGCCTCGATCAGGACATGCAGCTTCTTTTCCGGCGTGAAGCGGCCGGCGTAGACCAGCAGGCGCGTCTCGGGGTCGAGCCCGAGGTGCTCGCGCAGGGTCTCGTCGCAGCGCTGCGGACTGAAGATGGCGCTGTCGATGCCGAGCGGCTGGTGCACGGCGTCGTGCACGCCGATGGCGTCGAGCTGTTCGATCATGACGGCGCTGGGCGCCAGCACCACGTCGAACTGGCGGTACAGGTTGGCGAGGTACTTGCGCGAACCGCGCGCGATCCAACTGCCCAGGCGCGGCTCGATCAGGCGCGGCAGGTCGGAATGGTAAAAGGCGATGGCGGGAATGTCGTAGCGCTTGCGCATGCGCAGCGCGGCCCAGGCGCAGTGGCCGGCGTCGCCGGCTTCGACCAGGTCGGGCTGGACGGATTCGAGCACGCGCGCCGGGCCGGACACCGACAGCGGCATGCGAAAACCGTGAAAACCGGGCAGGCCTGCGGCCGGGATGCGGACCAGGTTCGGCACGGCGTCGGCGCTGGTCTCGACATTGGAGCTCAGGATGGTGTGGCGCACGGTGCTGCGGCGCGCGAGCCAGTGGGCCTTGGCATTCAGGTAGGTACTGACGCCGCCTCCTTCGGCCGCGTAAAACATCGTAATGTCAACGAGATGCATGCTGGGGTCCGGTCAATGTAACCCCACGATAGCAGCGTACCCGGTGCGCTTCGTTTGCGCACCGTCAAGCGAGTACCGCCACCCTCACGGGAGGCCCATTATGCACTGCGCCTGTCGAGCATGGCGCGCGCGATGGTTCCCGCATCCACGTACTCGAGTTCCCCGCCCACGGGCACCCCGCGCGCCAGGCGGCTGACCTTCAGTCCGCGCGCCTTGAGCATTTCGCTGATGTAATGGGCGGTCGCTTCGCCCTCGTTGGTGAAGTTGGTGGCCAGCACCACCTCCTGGACCTCGCCGTTGGCCGCGCGCTGCACCAGCTTTTCGAGGTGCAGGTCCTTCGGGCCGATGCCGTCCAGCGGCGACAGGCGTCCCATCAGCACGAAGTACAGGCCCTTGTAGGTCAGGGTCTGCTCGATCATCATCTGGTCGGCCGGGGTCTCGACGATGCACAGCAGCGTATGGTCGCGTTCCGGGTCGGCGCACAGGTCGCAGACCTCGGTTTCGGAAAAGGTATTGCACATGGCGCAGTGGTGCACCGAATCCACCGCCTGGTACAGCGCGCGCGAGAGCATCGCCGCGCCCTCGCGGTCGTGCTGCAGCAGGTGGAAGGCCATGCGCTGCGCCGACTTCGGTCCGACGCCCGGCAGGCGGCGCAAGGCCTCGGTCAGGAAGTCGAGCGATTTGGACATGGGAGGGTGCGGTCCTTAGAACGGCATCTTGAAGCCCGGCGGAATCGGCAGGCCGGCGGTCAGGCCCGACATCTTTTCCTGGGTCGTGGTTTCGGCCTTGCGGATGGCGTCGTTGAACGCGGCCGCGACCAGGTCTTCGAGCATGTCGCGGTCGTCGCCCAGCAGCGACGGGTCGATGCTGACGCGCTTGACGTCGTTCTTGCAGGTCATGACGACCTTCACCAGGCCGGCGCCGGACTGGCCTTCGACCTCGATCAGGGCCAGCTGGTCCTGGGCCTTCTTCATGTTCTCCTGCATGGACTGGACCTGCTTCATCATGCCTGCGAGCTGGTTCTTCATCATGGTATGTTCTCCAAAAGGTCGATCTGAAACGTCAATTGTAGCGCGCGGCGCGAGGTACAGCTCGATATGCGGCCCGATGCGTGCCGCTCAGGTGACTCTTATGTGCCGGGCGGGCGCACCGAACCGGGCACCACGAAGGCGTCGAAACGCCCCTCCAGGTCGCGCACGAAAGGATCGGCGGCCACGCTGGCTTCGGCCTCGCGCTGCAATTGCTCGCGGCGCGCCTTGGCTTCGGCGCTGGCGGTGTACCAGGTCGGGCCGATCTCGGTGTCGATGTTCACGCGCAGCGCCGGGAAGCATTCCTGCAGCGCGGCGCACAGCTTTTCGCTGTTGCCGCTGGCGCGCAGGGTGTCGACCGGCACGCGCAGGCGGAAGGTGACGGCGCCGGCGCTGGGCACGCACTCGATCAGTTCGGTCTGCAGCGCCAGCTGCTGCGCCACGCCGCGCAATGGCAGGCTGGCGGCCAGCGCCGGCCAGTTGCCGTCCCAAGCAATGGCCGGCACCGGCGTGATCACGTAGGCATGCGGCGCCGCACTCGGGGCGGCGAGGCGGCTTGGCGCCGGCGCGGTCACGGCGGCCGGGCCTCGGCGGCGACTGCCACGGCGGTATGGTCGGAAAATTCGGTGACCCAGGCCGGCGGCTCGTCGTCGGCGACCGCCTGGCCCTGGTATGGAGCTTGTTGCGGCGCCTGCTGCCGGACCGGGTGCGGGGCCGGCTGCTGCGCCTGGGCCATGCCCGGCTGCGGCTGGGCCGTCGCCTGCGCACGCGCGCCCGCGTGCGCAGCCGGTGCGGCCGGCGTATCCCAGGGCGCCGCGGCGCTCGGTCGGCTCGGGCCGGGGCCGACGGCGCGGCCATCGCCGGGGCGCCGCCCGCGGGGCCGGCATGCGCTGCGGGGCCAGGGGCCGGCGCGGCAGCCGGCGGCGCCGTTTGCGGCTCGGCCGGTCCCGGCGGCGGACGCTTGGCGCCAGCCGGACGGCCGGCGGCGGCGCGCGCCGCTTCCAGTGCGGCGTTGATGGCCGCACGGGCTGCGCTCATCCCCTGGGCGGCGCCGGCCGGGGCCGGAGCCGGCGCATGGGCTGGCGCGGGCGCATGGGCGGGCGCCGCTGCGGCGGCATGTGCGGCGGTATGTGAAGGTGCGGAAGCGGCGGCGCCCGCAGCGCCAGCCGGACCGGCCGCGGCCGGACGCGCCGGCGGTGCCGAGGAAGCCGCGGCGGCAGCGGCGGCAGCAGCGGCCGGACGCCCTGCCGGCGCCCCGCCCTGCGGCATCGGGCGCGCCAGCGCGGCCGGCGCCGGGCCGGCCACCTGCTCGGCCCCGCCCTGCCCCGGACGGAATGCCAGCATGCGCAACAGCGTCATGGTGAAACCGGCGTACTCGTCCGGCGCCAGGCCGATCTCGTTACGCCCGATCACGGCGATCTGGTAGTACAGCTGCACTTCCTGCGGATCGAAGGTGGTGGCCAGGCGCTGGATGTCGGCCAGCTCGGGCAGGTCGTCCGGCAGCGCGGTCGGCACGCTCTGGGCCAGCGCGATGCGGTGCAGCAGCGTGCCCAGGTCCTGCAGCGCGCCGTTGTACGAGAGGCTGCGGCTGGCCATCTCGTCGGCCACCGCCATCAGGTCGGCGCCGTCCTGGCGCGCCAGTGCGTCGAGCAGGCGGACCAGGTAGGACTGGTCGAGCGCTCCCAGCATGCCCTGCACCGCGTCCAGCGTGACCTGGCCGGCGGCATAGGCGATCGCCTGGTCGGTCAGCGACAGCGCGTCGCGCATCGAGCCATGCGCGCCTTGCGCCAGCAGGCGCAGCGCCGGCACCTCGAAGCTGACGCCTTCCTGGCCCAGGATGTTTTCCAGGTGGCCGACGATATGCCCCGGCGGCATCTGCTTCAGGTTGAACTGCAGGCAGCGCGACAGCACCGTCACCGGGATCTTTTGCGGATCGGTGGTCGCGAGGATGAACTTGACGTGCTCGGGCGGCTCTTCCAGCGTCTTCAGCATGGCGTTGAAGGCGTGGTTGGTCAGCATGTGCACCTCGTCGATCATGTAGACCTTGAAGCGCGCATTGCTCGGCGCATACACCGCCTGTTCGAGCAACTGGGCCATCTCGTCGACCCCGCGGTTCGAGGCCGCGTCCATCTCGATGTAGTCCACGAAGCGGCCGGCGTCGATCGCGCGGCAGGGTTCGCACACGCCGCACGGTTCGGCGGTGATGGTGCCGTTGCCGTCCGGCCCGACGCAGTTGAGCGACTTGGCCAGGATGCGCGACAGCGTGGTCTTGCCCACCCCGCGCGTGCCGGTGAACAGGTAGGCGTGGTGCAAGCGCCCGGTGCGCAGCGCGTGGGTCAGGGCACGGACGACGTGCTCCTGGCCAACCAGCGTTTCGAAGTTCCGGGGACGGTATTTGCGGGCGAGGACTTGATAGGACATGCCCTCGATTTTACCGCAGTTGGCTTGCCGCGAACACTCCAGCAGGCTTAAGACACAACGGGTAAAACGGGGGAAAGAATAAGAAGGCGAGCCTGATCTGCGGCACTTGCGGTGAACGGCCGTGGCTGCTTCGTTCCCGACCTGACCAGGTTAGCCATGCCACAATGCGCAGGGGCCCGCCAGCCGCCATTATAGCGCACTTGCGGCCCTGGGGCAAACCAGCTTCCCCCGGAGCCCGATCGCAAGCGCGATGCCTATATATAGAGAGTATCCGCGCAGCATCGAGACGCCGCGCCTACAGCCCCAGCTGCTGCCAGATCCCGTCCACGCGCGCCTTCACTTCCGGCGTCATCACGATCGGCGTACCCCATTCGCGATTGGTCTCGCCCGGCCACTTGTTGGTCGCGTCGATGCCCATCTTGCTGCCCAGGCCGCTGATCGGCGAAGCGAAGTCGAGGTAGTCGATCGGCGTGTTGTCGACCATGACCGTGTCGCGGGTCGGATCGACGCGGGTCGTGATGGCCCAGATCACTTCCTTCCAGTCGCGCACGTCGACGTCCTCGTCCACCACGACGATGAATTTAGTGTACATGAACTGGCGCAGGAAGCTCCACACGCCAAACATCACCCGCTTGGCGTGACCCGCGTACTGCTTCTTCATCTGCACCACGGCCATGCGGTAGCTGCAGCCTTCGGGCGGCAGGTAGAAGTCGGTGATCTCGCTGAACTGCTTTTGCAGCAGCGGGATGAAGACCTCGTTCAGCGCCACGCCCAGCACGGCCGGCTCGTCGGGCGGTTTGCCGGTGTAGGTCGAGTGGTAGATCGGGTCGCGCCGCATGGTGATGCGGTCGATCGTGAACACCGGGAACCAGTCCTGCTCGTTGTAGTAGCCGGTGTGGTCGCCGTAGGGGCCTTCGAGCGCGTGCTCGAAGCCGGACGGATGGTTCTGGTCCGGGTAGATATGCCCTTCCAGCACGATCTCGGCGTTGGCCGGCACGCGCAGCTCGCTGCCGATGGCCTTGGCCAGCACCGTGCGCTGGCCGCGCAGCAGGCCGGCGAACTGGTATTCGGACAGCGTGTCGGGCACCGGCGTCACCGCGCCCAGCATGGTGGCGGGGTCGGCGCCGAGCGCGACCGCGACCGGGTAGGGCTGGCCCGGGTTGGCGATGCAATGCTCGCGGAAGTCGAGCGCGCCGCCGCGGTGCGCCAGCCAGCGCATGATGACCTTGTTCGGCCCCAGCACCTGCTGGCGGTAGATCCCCAGGTTCTGGCGCTTCTTGTGCGGCCCCTTGGTAATGACCAGGCCCCAGGTGATCAGCGGCGCGATGTCGCCCGGCCAGCAGTGCTGGATCGGCAGGCGCGCCAGGTCGACGTCCTTGCCTTCCCAGACGATCTCCTGGCAGGCCGGCCCCTTTACTTCCTTGGGCGCCATGTCCCACACCGCTTTCACGAGCGAGCCCATGTCCATGATGTCCTTGAATCCCTTGGGCGGCTCCGGCTCCTTCAGGCGCGCCAGCACGTGGCCGATGCGGCGCAATTCGCTGACGTCGTCGGCGCCCATGCCGAGTGCGACCCGGCGCGGCGTGCCAAATAAATTGCCAAGGACGGGAACTTGATGACCGGTCGGCTTCTCAAACAGCAGAGCCGGGCCGCCGGCACGCAAGGTGCGGTCGCACACTTCCGTCATCTCGAGGTTGGGCGAAACCGGAAAGGAAACCCGCTTTAGTTCACCAATGTCTTGCAACTTGGCAATAAAATCACGTAAATCTGAGTAGTTCATCTATTTTTAATTCTTTTTTACATCTTTTGAGCAATTCGAGCAAGTGTTGGCAAGTGATTGATTTGCCAAAGAATTGATGAGCTCGAGCCTAAAAGCTAGATTCAAAAGTTATGAAGCACGATAGTGCTAGTATTGACTTGATATAAACGAGCTTCTACAATCCGCCGTACTGAGTGAGCCGGGCACGTCCAGAACGTGATTTTAGCCGGTCTCCTGCTTTCACGGGGTCGGGGCCCCAATGACATTTGTAAGGAGTGTTTCCCTGGGCGTCTGCCCAATCCTCCCCTAGACTTTGTTAGCCACTGGGCGCCTCCATCGCAGCGCGGCCCAGCTGAAGCAAGCAATGACGGCGTTCCTCGATCGCGCAAACCCTTGGTGCGCGGCGACGAACGGTAATCTGATGCACGGCATGAGTACCCACCACGCAGCGCTTTTACGCCGCGCCAGGGGCAGCTTTTTCCGCGACAAAGGAGCGACGATGATCAACCGATTCATCGGTGCGAGCGCAAGGCTCGTCCAACAGATGGCCAGCCAGCCAGTCACGTGGTCTTCCGTGATCAAAACGGCACGCGGTGTGATGACCACCGCACAACATACGCTGACCGTATTCGGTCTTTCTGCAGTAGCAATGATTGCCCTGCTGTACCACCGCCCCGATCTGGCAAAACGGGTGTCGGACATTTTGAGCCCGCAGCACCCTGCCCCGGCCGTCGTCGCCGCGCGCCCGTCGCAAAACCTCCTGAAGGTCAGCGCCGAGCCCGTCGAGATCGCCAATGCCGACGACAAGGCGGCCCGTCCGAGCCGCCAGCAGAAGTACGTCACCGACTGGCTGTCGCGCCGCTACCGCGTGGCCGGCGACGCCGCCAACATGCTGGTCTCGACCGCCTACAGCACGGCGCACGAGATCAAGCTGGACCCGCTGCTGATCCTGGCCGTGATGGGCATCGAATCGGGCCTGAATCCGTTCGCGGAAAGCCCGATGGGCGCACAAGGCCTGATGCAGGTCATGTCGAAGGTCCACAGCGACAAATTCGAAGGCGTGGGCGGCGCCCAGGCCGCGCTGAACCCGGTCGCCAACATCCGTGTCGGCGCCCTGATCCTGAAGGATTACGTGACCCGCACCGGCTCGGTCGAAGCCGGCCTGAAGAGCTACGTGGGCGCCGGCGCCGCCACCGACGACAGCGGCTACGGCTCGAAGGTGCTGACCGAGTACCATCGCCTGAAGCAGGTCGCCAGCGGCAAGAACGTGCCGACCTACTTCCCACCGGCCCCGGCACCGGCCGCTACGCCGGCGCCGGCAACCGCACTGGCCCAGAAAACGCCGGCCGCCAAGCACGACGCCGAATCGGCCGAGACCGCACGCGGGGCCAGCCAGGGCGGCGAGACGGTCGCCGGCCTCTAATATATACATAGCGCTGGCATGGTGTCAGCGCTGGACCGGTCCTGGTCGAAAGCCACCGTTGGCGGGAGCCGCGGTGGCTTTCATTTTTGGCCCGACGCTATCCATGTACGATGACGCCTTTGAAGGCTTGTCATTTGCGTGCTCTCGATCCAGACCCGTTCTCCCGGGTGATGCTCTTCGATGGTCGCGAGCGCACCCTCGATTGTCGCCTTGTCGACATTTGCCAGTGAGTAGGTAAAACGTGTCACATTGCCGCGCTCGAGCTTCTCAAAATCCGCCTTTGACAATGCATCTGCACTGCGCCATACGGGATCCTTCCCGGCCTTGGATGCATCCAGAATTTCTTTCAGACCCTCTGGGGTTAATGCTAAGTACACCATGTCATCCGTGGTTTTGAATCCATAAGCATAGAGAGAAGTGTCCCCGACGTTCCGGACTGCCGATAAAAAAAGCCGCCCGGTCTTCCGAAGCGGCTTTTGCGTAATATATACAGGTAATGCAGATCAGCGCTTCGCGTCCGCCGCCACCTCGTCCGGACGCAGCTTGCCGGCCAGGCGGTCGAGCACGCCGTTGACGTACTTGTGGCCATCGGTACCGCCGAAGGACTTGGTCAGCTCGACCGCTTCGTTGATCACGACGCGGTACGGGATCTCGATCTTGTTCTTCAGCTCCCAGGCGCCCAGCAGCAGCGCCGCGTGCTCGATCGGCGACAGCTCGGCGATCGGGCGGTCGACGGTCGGAGCCAGCGTTTCGCGCAGCTCGACCGACTGGGCGATCGCGCCGTGCAGCAGCTCGCCGAAGTACTCGCCGTCGGCCTTGTCGAAACCGTGCGCGCTGCGGATGTGGTTGACGACGGTCGATGCCGGCTCATTGTTCAGCAGCCATTGATACAGACCCTGGAGCGCGAACTCGCGCGCGCGGTGACGCGGCGTGCGGTTCTTGTTCGGGTTGGCGTGCGTGGTTTTTTCAATCATGTCTTTGCGCCTCGTTTTACTCTTCTTCCGCCTGCAGTTCGTCCAGGCCGAACAGCAGGTTGGCCATCTCGACCGCGACGCGGGCAGCGTCGGCGCCCTTCTCGGTCATGCGCACTGCAGCCTGCTCGTCGTTCTCGGTGGTCAGCACGGCATTGGCGATCGGCATGCCGAAATCCAGGCCGACGCGGGTGATGCCGGCGCCCGACTCGTTCGAGACCAGCTCGAAGTGATAGGTTTCGCCGCGGATCACCGCGCCCAGCGCGATCAGGGCGTCGAACTGCTGGGTCTCGGCCATCTTCTGCAGCGCCAGCGGGATCTCGAGCGCGCCCGGCACGGTCACGTGCAGGATGTCCTCGTCCGCCACGCCCAGGCTCTTCAGTTCCGCCAGGCATGCCGACAGCAGGCCGTGGCCGACATCGGCGTTGAAACGCGCCTGCACGATCCCGATGCGCAGGCCTTCGCCCGCCATATTGCTTTCAAAAGTTCCTACCGTCATGGCTATGCCTCTTGTTCTGTTGTTTCGTTGATTGAATGGGGTGAATGGTAACGCTTTATGCGGCCGTCCGGTCTTCCGGCTTCGCCAGGTAACCGGTGACTTCGAGGTCAAAGCCCGTCATCGAGGGCATCTTGCGCGGGTTGGCCAGCAGCTTCATCCGGCGCACCCCGAGCTGCTTGAGGATTTGGGCGCCGATGCCGTAGGTGCGCAGGTCGAGCGTGGCCGCGCGGCCGGCGGGCTTGACCGGTTTGTCGTCGAACTGCGCGAACAGTTCCGGCGCCGTCTCACCGCAGTTGAGCAGCACCAGCACGCCCGATTCGGCGGCCTGGATCGCCTGCATCGCCGACGCCACGGTCCACGAGTGCGAGGTGGCGCGGTTGTCCAGCAGGTCGAGGATCGACACCGGCTGGTGCACGCGCACCAGCGCTTCCTTGTCGAGCGTCGGCTCGCCATGCACCAGCGCCAGGTGGGCGCAGCCGCTCGGCTTGTCGCGGAAGGCGACCAGTTGGAAGTCGCCGTGTTCGGTCGACAGCGCGCGCTCGGCCACGCGCTCGACCAGCGATTCGTGCTGGCTGCGGTAGTGGATCAGGTCGGCGATGGTGCCGATCTTGATGTTGTGCTGCTTGCCGAACTCGAGCAGATCGGGCAGGCGCGCCATGCTGCCGTCTTCCTTGATGATCTCGCAGATGACCGAGGCCGGGGTCAGGCCCGCCATCTCGGTCAGGTCGCAGCCGGCTTCGGTGTGGCCGGCGCGCATCAGCACGCCGCCCTTGACCGCGCGCAGCGGGAAGATGTGGCCCGGCTGCACCAGGTCGTCCGGCTTGGCGTTGCGGTTGACCGCCACCCGGATCGTGTGCGCCCGGTCGGCCGCCGAGATGCCGGTGGTGACGCCTTCGGCCGCCTCGACCGACACCGTGAAATTGGTGCCGAAGGAGGTGCCGTTGCGGGTCGTCATCATCGGCAGTTCGAGACGGTCGCAGATCTCTTCCGCCAGGGTCAGGCAGACCAGGCCGCGCGCATGGGTGATCATGAAGTTGATCGCCTCGGGCGTGACGAAATCGGCGGCGAGGACCAAATCGCCTTCGTTTTCACGGTCTTCCTCGTCGACCAGGATGACCATGCGCCCGGCGCGCAGTTCCTCGACGATTTCCTGGGTGGTGGAGAGTGGCATATGGAGTGTTCCTGGGGATGAGCTGGTGCGGAAACCCGCTATTTTAATGGATTTGCCAGCCTGCGACGGCCTTCCCTCGGCCCGCTCGCTCCCCGCGATGCATTCGGATGCCATCTGCATGACAATTCCGTTGCACAACGACAACGACGCCTTTCACTGCGCCGGTTCAATCGTCACGTCCGAACCCAACTGTGCGCACATGACTGCAGAGTAGAATGGTTTATTTCCAGTCACCAAAAGTGTAAGCATGATGATCCGCTTCGTCCGCAGCACCGCCGTCCTCGTCGCAGCTCTTGCCGGACTCATCGTCCCTACGCTCGGCCACGGCGCGCCCCTGAAGCTGGACGATCCGCTGCCGGTCGGACCGCAAGTCAAGGTCGGCAAGCTGGCCAATGGCCTGACCTATTACGTCGAGCGCAACCGCAAGCCCGAGCACAAGCTGGAACTGCGCCTGGTTGTGAAAGCCGGCTCGATCCTGGAGGACGAAGACCAGCAGGGCCTGGCGCACTTTACGGAGCACATGGCTTTCAATGGGTCGACGCACTTCAAGAAGCACGAGCTGGTGTCGTACCTGCAGTCGATCGGCGTCAAGTTCGGCGCCGACCTGAACGCCTACACCTCGTTCGACGAGACCGTCTACGTGCTGCCGGTGCCGTCCGACCGCCCGGCCGACCTCGACAAGGCCTTCCTCGTGCTGGAAGACTGGGCGCACGGCCTGACGCTGGACGCGGCCGACATCGACAAGGAGCGCGACATCGTGCTCGAGGAAGCGCGCCTGGGCAAAGGGGCCGGCAACCGCATGCAAAAGGTCTTGATGCCGAAGATCTACAACGGCTCGCGCTATGCCGAGCGCCTGCCGATCGGCCAGGAAGACATCATCCACGACTTCCAGCCGGACGCGCTGCGCCGCTTCTACCGCGACTGGTACCGGCCCGACCTGATGGCGGTGGTGGCGGTCGGCGACATCGACCCGGCCCAGGCCGAACAACTCATCAAGCGCCACTTCGGCGGCTTGAAGAATCCGGAGCACGAACGTCCGCGCACCTACGCCGGGATCCCGGCGCGCAACGGCACCGAGGCGGTGGTCGTCACCGACAAGGAAGCCGGCCCGGCCTCGGTGCTGATCCGCTATCCGGTGCTGCCGTGGCAGGAACGCCAGACCCTCGGCGGCTACCGCGAGCAGCTGGTCGAGATCCTCGTCACCGGCATGCTCAACGCGCGCCTGCAGGAACTGTCGCAGCTGCCCGCCCCGCCCTTCATGGCCGCCAGCAGCGCACTGTCTCCGCTGACGCCGCGCTACCGCTCGTACAACGCCATGGCCGCGCTGGGCGACAAGGGCGCCGGTCCGGCGATCGACGCGCTGGTGCAGGAAAACGAGCGCGCCCGCAAGTTCGGTTTTTCCGCCGCCGAGCTCGAGCGCGCCAAGAAGAACGTGCTGCGTGCCTACGAACGCGGCTACGCCGAGCGCGAAAAAACCGACTCGGCCGACCACGCCGCCGAGTATATGCGCAACTTTTTGGAGGGCGAGTCGATCCCGGGCATCGACAACGAATACCGCTACGCCAACGAGATGATCCCGAGCATCACGCTGGACGAGATCAACGCGTGGGCGCACCGCACGATTCCCGCGGACTCGGGCAAGCTGGTGGTCTACACCGGCCCGGCCAAGGCCGACGCCCCGGCCCCGAGCGGCGAACAGCTGCTGGCGGCGGTGGCCGGCGCGGAAAAGGCCGACGTCACGGCGCGCGACGAAAAAGCCGTCGCCGGCACGCTGATGGAACGCGCGCCCGCGCCCGGCAAGATCGTCGCCGAGAGCCAGGACGCGCGCCTCGGCATCACGCGCTTGAGCCTGTCCAACGGCGTCAAGGTGATCCTGAAACCGACCGCCTTCCGCAACGACCAGATTCTGATGAGCGCCGCGCGCCACGGCGGCCAAAACCTGTTCGACGAGCGCGACATGGTCAGCGCGCGCTACGCCGACAGCATTGTCGCGGCGATGGGCCTGAAGAATTTTTCGCCGCTCGAGATGAGCAAGGTCCTGGCCGGCAAGGCGGCGTCGGTCAGCGCCGGCCTGGGCGCCAACACCGACGTCGTGGCCGGCAGCGCCGGCGCTTCCGACCTCGAGACCATGCTGCAGATGGTGTGGCTGAAGTTCGACGGCGTGCGGCGCGACGAGAATCTGTATAAATCGTTTATCGGAAAGCAGATGGAGCTGGCGCGCAACCGCCTGTCGCAGCCGGGCGCGGTGTTCGGCGACACGGTGCTGGCCACGCTGTACGCCAACAATCCACGCGCGCCGCACGCGACGCGGCCGGAAGACATCCGCAAGATCGACCTCGACCGCGCGATCGCGATCTACCGCCAGCGCTTCTCGTCTGCCCGCGACCTCACCTTCATCTTCGTGGGCAGCTTCGACGCGAACGCGATCAAGCCGCTGCTGGCGACCTACCTGGGCAGCCTGCCGACGCCGGACATCCCGACCGGCTTTCGCGACCTCGGCATCCGCCCGGTGCGCGGCGTGGTCAAGCGCGAGGTCAAGATCGGCCTGGAGGACCGCAGCACGGTGTCGCTGGTGTTCACCGGCCCGACCGAGGTCGGCGAGCCCGAGGAGCTGCGCCTGGCGGCGCTGACCGAGATCATGAACATCCGCATCATCGACGTGCTGCGCGAAAAGCTCGGCCTGATCTATGGCGGCGGCATGGAAAGCTCGATGACGCGCATCCCCTACAGCAACTACATCGCCAACATGACACTGCCGACCGGCCCGGCCAACGTCGACAAGGTGATCGCCGCCACCTTCGGCGAAATCGAACGCATGCGCACCGAAGGCCCGGACCCGCTCGACCTGGACAAGGTCAAGCGCAACTGGCGCCAGAACTTCCGCAAGTCGCTGCAGGAAAACGGCTACTGGCTGGCCGCGCTGCAGACCTCGCTGCTTGAGGGCACCGATCCGGCCACGATCCTGAGCATCGAGCAGCAGATCGACGCCTTGAGCGTGGACGACGTCAGACGCGCAGCCCAGCACTACCTCGATCCGGCCAACTACGTGCAGGTGGTGCTGGCGCCGGAAGCCGGCAAGGACAAGACGCCGGCGGCCCCGCTCGACGCCATGGCCGGGCCGAAGACGGCGGCGCGGCCTTGATGCCTTACAGCGAGGTGGCCGAAGGCCGGCCGGCCTCGCGTGCGCGGGCCGCATGGCCGATCCACACCAGCGCCAGGCCGCCGGCCGCCAGCGCCGCGCCGACGAAGGGCACCGCCGCGTAACCGAGGCCGCGGGCGATCACGACGCCACCGAGCGCGGCGCCGAGCGCGTTGCCCAGGTTGAAGGCGCCGATGTTGACCGCCGACGCCAGGCCCGGCGCTCCGGCCGCCGCCTGCATCACACGCATCTGCACCGGCGGCACGATGCCGAAGGCCGCCGCGCCCCACACCAGCAGGCCGATGGCCGCGCCGACGTGGGTTTTCAATAGCAGCGGCAGCAAGACCATGATGACCGCGAGCGCGGCCAGGATGAGCTTGGTGGCGCCGTCCAGCGACCAGTCGGCCAGGCGTCCGCCCAGGCTGTTACCGAGCGTAAAGCCGACCCCGATCAGCACCAGGGCAAGCGCGACGAAGCCCGGGCTGGCGTGCGTGATCTCGGCGAGCATCGGCGCGACGTAGGTGTACAACGCGAACATCGCGCCCGAGCCGAGCACGGTGGTGCCCATCGCCATCAGCACCTCGCGGCTGGTCAATACCCCCAGTTCGCGGCGCACGTCGGGACGCGCACCCGGTTCGCCCTTGGGCAGCGCCAGCCACAGCGCGCCGATGGTCACCAGGCCGAGCACGGCGGTGCCGGCAAACGTCATGCGCCAGCCGACCTGCTGGCCGATCCAGGTCGCGGCCGGCACGCCGCCGACGTTGGCGACGGTCAGGCCCATGAACATGGCAGCGATCGCGCTGGCCTGCTTTTCTTTCGGGACCAGGCTGGCCGCCACCACGGCGCCGATGCCGAAGAAGGCGCCATGGTTCAGGCTGGTGATCAGGCGCGACAGCAGCAGCGTCGTGTAACCCGGCGCGAACGCCGACATCAGGTTGCCGGCAGTGAAGATCAGCATCAGCGACATCAGCGCGGCGCGCTTGCCGAAGCGGCTGAACAGCAGCGTCATGATCGGGGCGCCGACCATCACGCCGATCGCGTACGCCGACACCAGCATGCCGGCCTTGGGAATGTCGACGTCGACACCGTGGGCGATCACGGGCAACAAGCCCATCGGCGTGAATTCGGTGGTGCCAATGGCAAAGGCGCCGGTGGCGAGCGCCAATAATGCTGTGGAAGATTTCATGGCTTACCTTGAAAAGAGAGCGGTTTTTCGATGGAGGTATTGTCCTTGATTTATATTTGCGGTGTCGGCGGCCAGCCGCACCCTCGGCCGGCTCGAAGACAAGCTGCAGACCACGCTGCTGCGCCGGACCACGCGCCGCCTCGAATTGACGGAAGAAGGCGCGGCCTTCCTGGAGCACGCGCGCACGATCCTGGATGCGGTCGACGCCGCCGAAGAACAGATGGCGGCGCGGCGCATGCGTCCGGCGGGCCGCCTGCGGGTCGACGCCGCCACGCCGTTCATGCTGCACGTGCTGGTGCCGCTGCTCGCGGGCTTCCGGGAGCGCTATCCCGAGGTCGAACTGGAACTGGATTCGAACGAAGGCATCACCGACCTGATCGAAAAGCGCACCGACGTGGCGCTGCGCATCGGTGTGCTGAAGGATTCGACGCTGCATGCGCGCCTGCTGGGCACCAGCCGCATCCGCGTGCTGGCCAGCCCTGGCTACCTGGCGCGCCAGGGCACGCCTACGATGCCGTGCGAACTCACCGACCACGTGCTGCTCGGCTTTAACCGGCCCGAGACCCTGAACGACTGGCCGCTGCGCGCCGTCGACGGCAGCCTGCTGCGCATCCGCCCGACCATCGCCTCGTCCAGCGGCGAGACGCTGCGCCAGATGGCGCTGGCCGACCTCGGCATCGTCTGCCTATCGGATTTCATGACCGGCGCAGACCGCGCCACCGGCCGGCTGGTGCAGGTGCTGGCCGAACAGACGCTGGACGTGCTCCAGCCGATCAACGCGGTCTACTACCGCAACACGGCGCTGGCCGCGCGCATCACGTGTTTTGTGGACCACGTGGCGGCGGTGCTGGGCCAGCGTCCGTTCGACGCCTGACCCAGCGGTTTCACCTACTTACTTCAGGTACTTGGCGAACCAGGCCAGCTCGCGCGCGCGCAAGTCCTTCTGGTTTTCCGGCTTGCGGAAGGCGTGGCCTTCGCCGTCGTACACCAGCAGCGTGGTCGGCACGTTCATCGCGCGCAGGCCGTGCCAGAACTCGAAGGACTGGGCCGGCGGGCACTCGACATCGCGCTCGCCGACGTAGACCAGGGTCGGCGTCTTCGCGGCTTTGATGTTCTCGATCGGCGAGGCGGCGCGGTACACGGCCGGATCGTCGTACATGGTGGCGCCGAAGAACGGCACCATCCAGGTGTCGATGCCGTTCTGGCCGTAGTAGCTGATCCAGTTGGCGATGCCGGCGCCGGCCACCGCGGCCTTGAAGCGCGTGCTGTGGGTCACGCCCCACATCGTCATGTAGCCGCCGTAGGAGTGGCCCATCAGGCCCAGGCGGTTGCCGTCGACCGGCGCCGCCTTGATCACGGCGTCGACGCCGGCCAGGATGTCGCTCCAGTCGCCGCGGCCGAAGTCCTTGCGGTTGGCGCTGGTGAACGCTTCGCCCTGGCCATAGCTGCCGCGCGGGTTCGGCATGAACACGAAATAGCCTTGCTCGACCAGGTCGCGCGCCAGGCCGCCGCCCTCGCCGCTTGAAACGTAACGCGGGGTCACCGCCGCCGACGGGCCGCCGTGCACCATCACGATCATCGGATAGGTCTTGCCGGCGTCGACCTTGCGCGGGCCGATCAGCCAGCCCTGCACGTGGTAGCCGTCGTTGGTCCAGGTGATGTTCTTCGAGCTGACGTTGGCCGCGAAGCCGGCGTTGTCGGTGGTGATCGCCTTCAGCTCCGGCAAATTGCCGGCGACGATGTAGGGCGCGTGCTCATAGTCTTCCAGCACCGAGGCGGCGCGTTGGCCGTCGGCGCTGAAGGCGAAGTGGCCGTCGCGCGAGGCCGATGCCGACACCGGGCCGTGCCACAGCGTGCGGTTGGTCCTGGCCGTCGGATCGATCTGGGCGATGGCGGCGTCGCTGCCGGCCAGCACCGAAGCCAGGATGGTCTTACCGCGCCAGCTGATGCCGGTGACGGTGGCGCGGTAGTCCGGGGTGGCGTCGACCGGCTGGCCGCCGGCCAGCGGTACGGTGTACACGTCGCCGCCGATCGAGCCGAAGTCGCTCATCAGGCCGCCGATGAAGGCGACGGTAGAACCGTCCGGCGACACGTGCGGCATGTTCATCTGCATCTTCGGCGCGGCGATCACGCGCAGCGCGCCGCTGGCGGCGTCGACGTGGCCGAGGGTCGCGACCCACCAGTTGTTGTCGCCGTTACCCTTGGCGCTGGTGACCACGAAGCCGCGCCCGTCCGGGGTCCAGTCGTACTCGTAGACGAAGGTGTCGCCCGGGGACACCAGGCGCGCCTCGCCGCCGCTGGCCGCCACCACGGCGATGCGCTGCTCGTCCTCGTTCTGGGACAGGCCGATCTCACCGATCTGGCGCTCACCCGCTTCCACCGCGCCGGTCAGCTTCTTGGCGCCGACCGTGGCCAGCAAGGCCAGCTGGCGCCCATCCGGCGACCAGCGCACGGTGTTGGCGATGCCCTTGACGGTCGTGACGGTGCTGAATTTACCGTCGCGCAGCACGTAGACGGTGGCGGTGCCGGCCTTGGCGTCGGTGCCGATCATGGCCATCGCCTTGCCGTCCGGCGACCAGGCCAGGCCGTCCAGGCGGCAGTTGGCGCAAGCGGCGGTGCGCTCGTAGCTCGAGACGATCTTGCCGTCGCTGCTCGCGCGCACCACGATGCGTCCGCCGGCGCGGTCGCCCTCGCTTGATTCCATGCTGGCGATGCGGTCGCCGGCGGCATTCATCGCCAGGCCGCGGTAGTTATGGATGCCGCCCGCATCCGCCGAGCACAGACCGCTTGCCGCCAGCAGCGCCGCCAGCGCGCCGCCGCGCACGATTGCATTCAACTGAGTCATTTCACGTCCTATTTTTGTCGTGGTTCTTCCATCAGGGGTAGGTATGGGGCTTTCGCGTAAACACACCGACAGGCAAATGTCTTGCCTATGGTTGACGAAATTGCCATCGGGCAGTCTACGCCAAATGGACGAGAATGGGAGAACTGTTTCGTGTCGTGTCCGGGCTGAATGAAGGCAGATAAACAGGGCACTTGCTCCCAGGACAACTCAACCGTAGACTGTCTGCTCGACAACGTCTGCCATCCGCCATCAGCGGAGGACGAATCAAACCATTGCCGGAGGACCGTTTGCACACTGTTGAGAGACCTGGAGCTGGAAAATGAAAAAGACAAGCCATTTCGGCGCCGGGGCGTCGTCGGGATCCTTTGTCGGGCTCAAGACAATATCGTCCGCATGCATGCACGCTGCCGGCCACTTGGCACTGCCGGCCGCGGGATTCACTGCCGTCTGGTTATGCGCCACGCCGGTTGCAGCCCAGCAGGCGCAACCGGATGGGCTTGGACGCCCCGACTGCAAGATCAGTTCAGTGGTCCCTCCCCCGTCGGGTGCTGTCGACTGGAAGGGCGCTTGCACGAACGGCTACGCCGAAGGGCCGGGCGAACTGGGTTGGCGCAGCAAGGACGGCAAGGCCATTCGATTGGAAGCGACATTGCGGCGCGGCGCGATCGACGGTGAAGCTGCGCTGGCACTGGGCGGCGGCGCCTTCTACACGGGTACCTTCAAGGACGGCTTCCCCGATGGTAAAGGGACGTTTCTCGATCCGGACGGACGAATGTACGAAGGCGAGGTACGGCATGGGGAGCGTACCGGGACGGGTATCGGCGTATCGCCGGTCGGCGACCGCTACGAGGGTCAATGGCTGAACGGCGAATACGAGGGCCAGGGACACATCAAGTATGCGCTCGGCGGCGAGTATGTCGGCCAGTGGCATGGCGGCAAGCGGCACGGGCATGGCGTACTGACTTACACAGGCAGCGGCCGTCATTTCGAGGGCGAATTCGTGGATGGGCGCATCGCCGGCACTGCGCCGCCGCCCAAAGCCGAAAGAACGTATGAAGTGGTCACAGAGACGGCGAATGGGGCATATCTACCGCGCGAAGTTGCACGAGGGAGCGTAGTGCCGCCCGATGTCGGGTACGCCGCACTCACGCCCGAGCAAAAGCGCCTGGTTCAAAGCTATTACCCGGCACTAGAGGAAGGCGATGAGCCCCCTTACCCTCTCGACGGGCCGATGGAGTTCTACAAGATCATGTCGAGAATCAGCGGTGCGTTGCGGCTGCGCGGCGACGTCATCATTTATGCGAACGTGGGCCCCGACGGCAAGGTGTCCACCATCGGCCTGGGCGGTCTCGACACGCCCGACCTGCGACGTTATGCGGCTGCCGGGGCGGCTTCGCTTCGATACAAACCCGCGCTATGCCGCGGCCAGCCGTGCGCCATGCGGTTTCCGTTCCGACTGCACCTTGATGAACACTAGAAGGCATACGCCTGCGTGGCGGACCTGGGCGTGTGCCGCTGGATGTGGACGTGCGCCCTGAGGCTTACGAAGGGTCGCGTTCGGCCACGAGCGGCGGCAGCATCACCGCACGGTCAGGCCCTTGGGCCCGGCCATCATACAAAATCTTCACGAATAGCTATGTGGCCTTTCAAGAAACACCTACCGATCGATGACCTCAATGAAGACGAGGAATTGTGGTCGGTAATGCGAGCATCGACGGCCGATGGTCCAATGCTCGTTAGAATCAACACAACTGCGAAGCGTTGGTCGAAGCATCCGTCACTAGGAATACGCGTTGGCTTTGCGATACCGTTCGAGCATCCGAATTTTGATGAAGGCTCATTCTCATCCGAGAACGCTGTTCTGAATCAGATGGAGGAGAAAATCCTTTCGTATCTCAAGTTATCTGGCCCAGCCATTCATGTACTGACGATAACAACCGGTACTTTCAAGGAATTTGTTTTCCATATCCAAAACGGTGGGTCTGTCGCAGGTATTCATGAGAGGTTGAGAGTCGAAACGACATCGCATGACGTGCAATGCATAGCTGTTCGTGATCCAGAATGGACAGTTTATGCATCGTTCTCAAAATGAAGTACACGGTGCCCGACCGATTTCCATCGTTTTGCTGACCGGACGCTTCGGAGCGAAGCAGACATTATCGCCAGCGCTTTCCGGAAGCTTTATTTGTCCATGACGCGGCGCCGATACGAGCATTCCGCCGGCCGGCGAGAATGCTCTCGACGTCGTTCCCTTGCGACGTCTTCATTCATTCACGGCACCGAAGCGCCTCAGGCCTTGGCCGCGCTCAGCATGCGCTCGACATAGCGCGCGATCAGGTCGATCTCCAGGTTGACCTTGGCGCCGGCGTGCAGGTGCTTCAGCGTCGTCACGGCGATCGTGTGCGGGATCAGGTTGATCGAGAAACGGCAGACCTTCTTCCCACCGACTTCCAGGTCTTGGACGTTGTTGACGGTCAGCGAGACGCCGTTGACCACCACCGAGCCTTTGTAGGCCAGAAACTTGCCCAGTTCCACCGGTGCGTCGATCACCAGCTGGTACGACTCGCCGATCGGCTCGAAGCTGTGCACGTCGCCCAGGCCGTCGACGTGGCCCGACACCAGGTGGCCGCCCAGGCGCTCGGCCAGCGTCAGCGCCTTTTCCAGGTTGACTTCGCCCGGCTGGTCCAGGCCGACGGTGCGGTTCAGGCTTTCGCGCGAGACGTCGACCGCGAAGCTTTGGGCGGTTTTCTCGACCACCGTCATGCAGGCGCCGTTGATGGCGATCGAGTCGCCCAGCGCGACGTCGGCCAGCGGCAGGCCGCCACAGTCGATCTCGAGGCGCACGCCGGCGAACGAGCCGCCTTCGAGCGGCTTGACGGCTTGGATGCTGCCGACGGCAGCGACGATACCAGTAAACATGCTTGTTCCTTCTTGGTTCAGTTCAATTCGATTCTTGGGATACGGCTCGCGCCGGCGGCTGTCGGTCTTCGAAGCGCGCCAGGATGCGCACGTCGCTGCCGACGCGGTCGATGGCGTGGAAGCGCAGCTGCTTCTTGTCGGCCAGGCGCGCCAGCGGCGGCAGCGCGCACATGCCCTGCCCCGGCCCGATCAGGCTGGGCGCCAGGTAGACCAGCAATTCGTCGACGCAGCCCTCGCGCACCAGCGAGGCGTTCAGTTTCGAGCCGGCCTCGACGTGCAGTTCGTTGATTTCGCGCCGGCCGAGTTCCTGCATCAGCGCCGGCAAATCGACCTTGCCCTTGGCGTTCGGCAGCATGATGATCTCGTGGCCGGCCGCGCGCAGGGCGGCTTCCTTGTCCGCATCCGGCTGGGCGGCGACGATCCAGCACGGCTCGCCCTGCAGAATGCGCGCATCCAGGGCGATGTCGAGGCGGCTGTCGACGATCACGCGGCGCGGCGGCACGAACGGGCCGATCTCGGCCTCGACGCCGCGCACGGTCAGCTGCGGATCGTCGGCTTTCACGGTGCCGATGCCGGTCAGGATCGCGCTCGCGCGCGCGCGCCAGCGATGGCCGTCCAGGCGCGCGTCCGGGCCGGTGATCCACTGGCTTTCGCCGTTTTCGAGCGCGGTGACGCCGTCCAGGCTGGCGGCGGTTTTGAGGCGCACCCAGGGCCGGCCGTGGCGCATGCGCTGGAAGAAGCCGATGTTCAATTCATAGGCCTGCTCGGCCATCGTGCCCGACGCCACCTGGATGCCGGCCTCGCTCAGCTGGGCCAGGCCACGCCCGGCCACCAGCGGATTCGGATCCACCATGGCAGAGACCACGCGGCCCAGTCCCGCCTGCACCAGCGCGAGCGAACACGGCGGCGTGCGGCCGTAGTGACTGCACGGCTCCAGCGTGACGTAGGCGGTGGCGCCGCGCACGTCGTTGCCGCGTGCGGCGGCGTCGCGCAGCGCTTGCACCTCGGCGTGCGCCTGGCCGACCGGCTGGGTGTGGCCGGCGCCGATCACCTCCCCGTCGCACACGATCACGCAGCCGATGCGCGGATTGGGCGTGGTGATGTACATGCCCTTCGCCGCCCAGGCCAGGGCCAGGGCCATGCCTGCGGCATCGTCGTGAATCTGCGCTGTGTCTGTCTGCACGGTGGTTCGGTCTCGATCGATCAAGGGATAAGAGTCAAGGGCAAGCGTCATGGGCCGGACGGTGCGGCGGCGCCGTCGCAACCGGCGTCGCGCGCCGGATCGCACAAGCGCGCCCGGCCCAGCATGTTGATTTTAATACGGCGGATCGCGTCGCCGCCCTCAATCCCGGCGAACAGCGACAGCGTGCCCAGGCGCGATTGCGCTGCGTTGGCCGCACTGCAGCCGCGCCCGGCGCCATTGTAGGCGATATAGTGCGGCGGCGCTGGGCTCGTGAAGGCGTAGTCGACCGCGATGCCGCTCGCCAGCGGGCCGTGCTCGAGCAGCCGCTCTTCTCCCGCGCCGGGCCGGCCGTCGCCGTCGCGGTCGACGAACACGGTCCAGCCGCTGCGCCAGTCCAGGCCGGCCGGATCGTGCGGCGCCAGCACGACGATCTCGCCGCGCGCCAGCGCCTGCGCACGCGCGAGGCCGACTGCGGCGAACAGCTCGCCGCTGGCCGCTCTCAAGCGCTGCACGCGCAGCAGCGCAGCCAGGTCGGGCGCCGCCAGGCCGAGGGCCACACTGGCGATCGCCAGCACGACCAGCGATTCGATCAGCGTCATCGCGCCCCTGCGGCCGGGCCTCATGGCCAGCAGCGCACGTTGGCGCCCGCGGCCGGCTCGGCGCCCTGGCGGCCCAGGCTGTCCAGCGTCAGCACGCCGCAGTCGGGATCGCGAAAGCGCGCGTCGACCTTGGCGGTGCCGGGCCGGGCGCGTATCTCGACGCACTCGGCCAGCGGCGTGTCCGCGCACGCGTGCGCATCGAGCTCGTAGGCGCTGCTGGCCGGAGCGTGCCCGGACCACCAATGAAAGGCCTGCGCCTCGTCCTCGCTGGCCGTCGAGGAAAATTCGAGGTAGCGGTTGTGCTGCGAGCGGAAACGTTCCTGCTGCTGCATGGCGTCGATCAGCGCGACCTGGCCCTCGACGCGCTTGACGCGCACCGTCTGGCGGCTGTAGCTGGGCCAGGCCAGCGCCGCCAGGATCACGACGATCGCCATCACGATCATCATTTCGACCAGGGTGAAGCCCCAGTCCGTTCTTGTGTCGTCCATCGGGTCTCCTTCGTTCGTGTGCAGTGATGCGGGTGTTGTTCGCGATGCCGGATTCAAGGCTGGGCCTGGGCGTGCAGCTGGCGCCAGTTGACGATCTCGCGCGCGCCGATGCGGCCGGCCGGCAGCGGCGACGATTGAGAAGGCGCAGCCGGGCTGGCGCCGCCGCTCCCGTCATGGTCGCCGTCATCGTTCTGGTCATCGGCAGCGCCGGCAGGACCGGCAGGCGCTGGCGCAGGCGCCGGCGGAGCGGATGGCGCAGCGGGCGTGCGGTACAGGGCCTGCAGCACCACCAGCATCGACGCCTGCGCGCCGAAACCGATCGCCGTGATCCGGTACAACGCGCCCGGCTGGGCGCCTGGCGCCAGCCGTTCGATCAGGTAGACGGGCGCACGCGCGGGCAGCAGGCCGCCGGTACCGATCGGCGCGCCGGTGACGCCGCCGTAGGGAACCAGCGCCGGGTTGCCGGGCGCGGCCAGGTCGAGCGCCTGCCAGGCCGGCGGGTTGGTCTGTGCGCACAGGCCACGATCGGCGGCGCCCTGCCCGCAGCCGCTGGGCCAGGCCGGCGCCGCGCCTGGCGCGAACATGGCCGCGCGTGCCGGCGGGCCGGCGCCCGCGATGTCGCGCTCGGCGTCGCGCAGTGCCGCTTCGGCCGCGCCGTGCGCCAGCAGGCGCTCGCGTTCATGGCGCGCACCAGCGATCGAGGCGAAGCCGGTACGCGCCACGGCCAGGGCGGCGATCATCGCGACCAGCATCAGCAGCAAGGCGAACAGCAGCACCATGCCGCGCTCGCGCCGGCCTTTGCCCGAGCATTGGCGCGGCGGCTGGGAAGGAAGATAGCGCGACAGGTGCGACTTCATGGCGACGCTCCCGGCGATGGAGGTGGCGCCGCCGGCATCGCCACCGGCAGCGGACGTTCCAGCGCAAAAGTCATCGAAAACAGCCGCCGCTCGCGCCGCCGTTGTTCGGGCGTGAACGTGGCTTCGTCCAGCACGCTGCCGGCGTCGCCCGGATCCGACGCGCCCGGACCGAGCAGGCGATACACGCCGGCGGCGCTGTCCGCGCGTGTCGGCCGGATGCCGTGCAGCAGCAGGCCGACGCGTACGCTGGCCACCCGTTTCCAGTGCGTGATCCGGTTGAACTGCCCGGGCGGCAAACCGGCCGGCAGCGCGGCGTCGAGCGCGCGGATGGCGTCGGCGTTGACGTAGCGGTTGGGCACGCCATCCGGCGGCGTGTCGGTGTCCAGGCCGTACAGCACCTGGAAGCCGTCGACGCCGCTGACCAGCGCATCGGCGCTCCAGTTGGCGGCGCCGCGGTACTTGCAGCGCAACTCGGCCTCGCCGTCGGCGTTGCGCGCGACGTAGAAGATGCTCCAGCCCTGCTCGCCTTGCGCGACCGGGACGCCGGCGCAGCTGGCCATGCTGCCGTCGCCGCCGGGCAGCGCGCCGGCGCCGGGAAAACGCAGCGCCAGCACGTCGCTGCCGTTGACCTGGTCGGGCAACGGGTCGTCGAGGGCGTTGGCGGTGCGGCTCAGCGAGCGCGCGTCGTAGCCGGCGACGGCCGCGGGCATGGCGTCGACCGCGGCGGCGGCATCGGGCGCGGCCAGCAGCGCAGCGTCGACGTAGCCGGCCTGGCGCACGGCGCGCCCGAGCAACTCGGCCGCGTAGCGCCCGCCATCGTCGAGCGCCGCCGCTTCCGCCTGCGCCGCCTGCGCGCGCGTGGCGAGCAGCAGCAGGCGTCCGGCGATGAGCACCGTGGCCAGGCCGAGCGCCAGCGCCACCAGCATCTCGGCCAGACTGAGGCCACGCACGCGCATGCCGATCATGGCGCCCCCGCACCCACGGCGGCGCCACCTGCGACCGTCAGCTGCAGCCTGGGCGCGGCAGCCGCCTCACCCTCGCGCCAGCCGAGCTTGACCACCACCGGCGCCCCGCCCTGGCCGTCACACGCCCATGGCGGCAAGGCGGCGCCATCCGCGGGCGCGGCCGCATCGCGGCACACGCGGATGCGCGCACCGGGAACCTGCGCCAGCGCCTGCGCGGTCTCGGACAAATCGAAAGCCGCCAGTTGCGCCGGCGTGCAGTCGGCGCCAAAGCAGGCGTCGGCCGTGGGCAGCACGCCGGCCGCGCTGTCGTAATCGAACTGGAGATAGGGATTGGCGGCGTCCGGGAGCGCGATCGATACCGCGTTCGCGCGCATGCGTTCGGCCAGCGCTGCCGCAAGGCGGGTGGCGCCGGACAAGCGCTCGGCCTCGCGCGCAGCGCGTAGCGCACGCGTCTGCAAGGCGACGGCGCCGGCGATGCCGGCCGCGACCACCAGCAATGCGACCAATACCTCGGCCAGCGTAAAGCCGCGGTACGCCACCGCCGCCGGTGCTTTGCAACGCAGAAACATGCCTATCCTTTCGACGCGATTGAACGAGCCGAGAAGGTATCAGGCATGACGACCTGAGCCGGGGAGCTGGCTCAAGCTTAAAGACGGAACTAAATCGGGGATGGAGTGCCGCAGCGGCGGCGCAGGTTAAACCGCTTACTCGCCTGCCGGCTTGCGCGGTTGCCCCACTTCGGCGATGGCTTCCTGGAACTCCGACAAATCCTTGAAGTTCTTGTACACCGAGGCGAAGCGGATATAGGCGATGTTGTCGAGGCGTTTGAGTTCCTGCATCACCAGCTCGCCGACGTAGCCGGTGTCGACTTCGCGGCGGCCGCTGGTGAGCAGCTTCTCTTCGATGGAGGCAACGGCGGCGTCGATCGCGGCGGCCGGCACCGGGCGCTTGCGCAGCGCCAGGCGCAGGCTGCCGCTCAGCTTGGACGATTCGAACTCGGTGCGGCTGCCGTTCTTCTTGACGATGATCGGCATCGACAGCTCGACCCGCTCATAGGTCGTGAAGCGCTTGTCGCACTGGACGCAGCGGCGCCGGCGCCGGATGGCGTCGCCGACTTCGGACACCCGGGTGTCGAGCACCTGGGTGTCTTCATGCTGACAGAACGGACATTTCATAAGCGCTGAGTGCTACTGAGCAATTGATTTTTAAAACGCCCGAAACGTAACGGGCCTCGAAAAACCGTAGCGAGCGGCCGCAGCGGCGGCCGAGAAGCGCAGCCGTACATCCGGTACGGTGAGCATCGCAGGCCGTCGCTGCAACACGCAGCAGGTTTGTCGAGGCCCCACCATCAAACTTGGTAGACCGGGTACTTGTCGGTGAGGACCTTGACTTCGGCCTTGACGCGTTCGATCGTGGCGGCGTCATGCGGATTGTCCAGGACGTCGGCGATCAGGTGGCCGACCTTGACCGCGTCCTCTTCCTTGAAGCCGCGGGTGGTGAAGGCCGGGCTGCCCAGGCGGATGCCCGAGGTCACGAACGGTTTCTGCGGGTCGTTCGGAATGCCGTTCTTGTTGGTGGTCATGTGCGCCTGGCCCAGGATCGCTTCGGCTTCCTTGCCGGTCAGGCCTTTCGAGCGCAGGTCGACCAGCATCACGTGCGACTCGGTGCGGCCCGAGACGATGCGCAGGCCGCGCGCGATCAGGGTCTCGGCCAGCGCCTTGGCATTCTTGACGACCTGCTGCTGGTAAGCCTTGAATTCCGGCGACAGCGCTTCCTTGAACGCGACCGCCTTGCCGGCGATCACGTGCATCAGCGGACCGCCCTGGATGCCCGGGAAGATCGCCGAATTGATGGCCTTCTCGTGCTCGGCCTTCATCAGGATGATGCCGCCGCGCGGGCCGCGCAGCGACTTGTGCGTGGTCGAGGTGACGAAGTCGGCGTGCGGGACCGGGTTTGGGTACTCGCCGGCGGCGATCAGGCCGGCATAGTGGGCCATGTCGACCATGAAGTAGGCGCCGACTTCCTTGGCGATGCGGGCGAAGCGCTCGAAGTCGATGCGCAAGGCAAAGGCGGACGCGCCGGCGATGATCAGCTTCGGCTTGTGCTCGCGCGCCATGCGTTCCATGGCCTCGTAGTCGATGTCTTCCTGCTCGGTCAGGCCGTACGAGACGACGTTGAACCATTTGCCCGACATGTTCAGCGCCATGCCGTGGGTCAGGTGGCCGCCTTCGGCCAGCGACATGCCCATGATGGTGTCGCCCGGCTTGAGCATGGCGAAGAACACGCCCTGGTTGGCTTGCGAGCCCGAGTTCGGCTGGACGTTGGCGGCTTCGGCGCCGAACAGTTCCTTGACGCGGTCGATCGCCAGCTGCTCGGCGACGTCGACGAATTCGCAGCCGCCGTAGTAGCGCTTGCCCGGGTAGCCTTCGGCGTACTTGTTGGTCAGTTGCGAGCCCTGGGCCTGCATCACGGCCGGCGACGTGTAGTTTTCGGATGCGATCAGCTCGATGTGGTCCTGCTGGCGCTGGTTTTCCTTCTGGATGGCGCCCCACAGTTCCGGGTCGACCTTGGCCAGCGTGTGATCTTTTGCAAACATGAAAAAACTCCAATCGATTCGAGTACCAGGCAACAGGCGGCGCTGAAAGGCGGGACCGCGCGCAATGCGGACAGCCGCGCGTACAGACCTTGCGATCGGCGCATACCCATCGGTGGCTGCCCAGGCGAACGGCAAACGGCATCTCACGTTCCCCGGTGGAACCCCACCTTCGCCGCGCCGGCACGGCGCGCGGTTTTCGCCAGTTACGTGAGACGTAAAAGGAAGAAGCGATTGTAAGTGATGTCCCAGTGGACAGGCAAGGAAACCGATGACCTGCTGTCAATGACGCGCAGCGCGCTCGATGCCGGCCCGAGGCAGGCTTGCCGCTCACTCAAGATGGCCATTTCGGCTACAATCGGACAGTTTGCAGCTTCCCGCAGTTCGTAGCGCATATCTTATTGCAGCCACCTTCCCAGGACTTCATCATGATCGTTTTCATCACCGGCGCATCGGCCGGCTTCGGCGCCGCCATGGCGCGCACCTTCGTCAAGCATGGCCACCAGGTGGTGCTGGCCGCACGCCGCAAGGACCGCCTCGACGCGCTCGCGGCGGAACTGGGCGAATCGGCGCTGCCGGTCGAGATGGACGTCACCGACAAGGCTTCGATCGAGGAAGCGCTGTCGATGCTGCCGCAATCCTGGCGCCAGATCGACGTCCTGATCAACAACGCCGGCCTGGCGCTGAACACCAAGCCGGCGCACGAAGTGCCGCTCGAAGACTGGGAAACCATGATCGACACTAACGTCAAGGGCCTGGTGACCATGACCCACGCGCTGCTGCCGCAGATGGTCGAGCGCGGCAGCGGCCTGGTGATCAACCTCGGTTCGGTGGCCGGCCACTACCCCTACCCGGGCGGCAACGTGTACGGCGCGACCAAGGCCTTCGTCGAGCAGTTCACGCTGAACCTGCGCGCCGACCTGGTCGGCACCGGCGTGCGCGCCACCAACATCGCGCCGGGCATGTGCGGCGGCACCGAGTTCTCGAACGTGCGCATGAAGGGCGACGACGACGCCGCGGCCAAGGTCTACGAAGGCACGCAGCCGCTGACCGCCGAAGACATCGCCGCGACCGCTTTCTGGATCGCCAGCCTGCCGCCGCACGTCAACGTCAACCTGATCGAGCTGATGCCGACCTGCCAGGGCTTCGCGCCGTTCAACATCAAGCGCAACTGAGCCGATCGGCCGACACGAGGCAGGTGCCGCTCGGCCTGCCTGCACGCGCCATGACCGTGGGCGAATCTGTATTGTTGCGCTTTGTATCAGCAGCGCCATGTGGTGTGAAAAAGTGTTACAGTGGTTGGCTTGACATGATCCGGTCAAGTCTACTGCACGTTTCATCAGGTCCGAACGCCGGGGCCTGCCGCGAATTGCAGCTCAACTTGCGGGCATATGTACGCCAGCGTACATATCAATCATAAAAATGGCGTAAAATGTTTCCCATTTTCATTTATGGCAGCTGAAATGCCTTCAGTTTTCACCTGGACAGTTCGAGTCTATTACGAGGATACGGACGCCGGCGGCATCGTTTATTACGCCAATTACCTGAAGTTCTTCGAACGGGTCCGCACCGAATGGCTGCGCGCGCTCGGCATTCACCAGCAAGACCTGTTGGAGCGCGACGGCGTCGCTTTCGTGGTGCGCAGCGCCGTCATCGAGTATGTTTCCGCCGCCCGCCTCGACGATGAACTGAAGCTGACCTTGAGCGTGAAAAAGCTAGGCCGCGCTTCGATCCAGTTCGCGCAGCAAGCCTGGCGCGGCGACACCCTGCTCTCCAGCGCCGACGTAAAAGTCGGCTGCATCGACAAGGCGTCGATGCGGCCGCGTTCCCTGCCCGACATGGTCGCTGCTAAAATGCAGGCCGCCTGAATGCTGAGCGCTTCGAAACCCATCTGACCACACCACACCGCACCCGATGAACGCAGTCCAAGACCTCTCCTTCATTGAACTGATCAGCAACGCCCACATCCTGGTCAAACTGATCCTGGCCCTGCTCCTGGGTGTCTCCCTGTTCAGCTGGACCTACATTTTCCGCAAGCTGTTCGCGCTGCGCGCCGCGCGCCGCCAGACCGAGCAGTTCGAACGCAACTTCTGGGCCGGCGGCAACCTGCACACGCTGCACCAGAGCGCCAGCAGCCAGCGCGACCAGAGCGGCCCGCTGGCGCGCATCTTCGAAGCCGGCATGGGCGAATTCATCAAGGGCAAGCAGGCTTCGCGCGATGCGCTCGACGTCAACGCCGTGCTGGACGGCGCGCGCCGCGCGATGCGCGCCGCCTTCCACCGCGAACTCGATTCGCTCGACACCCACCTGAACTTCCTGGCCTCGGTCGGTTCGGTTTCGCCCTACATCGGCCTGCTGGGTACGGTCTGGGGCATCATGAACGCCTTCCGCGGCCTGGGCAGCGTGCAGCAGGCAACGCTGGCCACCGTGGCGCCGGGCATCGCCGAGGCGCTGATCGCAACCGCGATCGGCCTGTTCGCCGCGATTCCGGCCGTGGTGGCCTACAACCGCTTCACCCACGACATCGACCGCCTCGCGATCCGCTTCGAAAGCTTCGTCGAGGAATTCTCGAACATCCTGCAGCGCCAGTCGCGCTGAGCAGCGGGCAAGGAGCAATAGTCATGGCCTTCAACAGCAGCATGCGCGGCAACCGCCGCAAGCTCAAGTCGGACATCAACGTCGTGCCCTACATCGACGTGATGCTGGTGCTGCTCATCATCTTCATGGCGGTGCCGCCGTCGCAGAATCCGGCCGAGATCAAGCTGCCGAACGCCGAGCGCTCGACCCAGCCGCCGGACGACTACATCCAGGTCGCGATCAAGCCCGACGCCAAGCTGTCGATCGGCGTGTCCGGCAAGCATCCGCAGCCGTTCGAAGACGTGTCCGACCGCGCCGCGGTGGTGCAGCGCCTGCGCGAGCTGCACGAGAGCAATCCGGACCTGCCGGTGCTGATCGCCGGCGACCGCGACAGCAAGTACGACGACGTCATCCAGCTGATTTCGGAAGCCAAGAAGATGGGCATCAGCCGCGTCGGCCTGGCGACCAAGTAAAGAGTGCATCGAATGTCGGCGACGAAGCACAACCTGACTGACCAGCACGACGGCGGTCCGCACTACGTGCCGCCCGAACCGAAGCGCTGGCCGTCGATCGGCCTGGCGGTGGGCGTGCACGCCCTGCTGCTGGCCTTCCTGGCGATCGGCGTGAGCTGGCAGAACCACGAGCCGGTCGCGGTCGAGGCCGAAGTCTGGGACATGAAGACCCAGACCGCGGCCCCGCCGCCCCCGCCGCAGCCCGAACCCGAACCGCAGCCGGACACGCCTCCGCCACCGCCGCCCGAGCCGACCCCGAAAGCGGTCGAGCCGCCGCCACCGCCGCCGGTCGAGCAGCCGGTCGTCAAGCAGCCGGCGCCGCCGGACATCGCGCTCGAGCGCGAGAAGAAGCGCAAGGATGAACTGAAGCGCAAGCAGCAACAGCAGCAGGAAGAAGAGGAACGCGAGCGCGAGCAGGAGCGCCTGGACCGCATCGCCGAGCAGAAGCGCGAGGACGCCAGGAAAGCCAAGCTGGCCGAGAAGAAGGAACGCGAACTGGCCGAGAAGAAAGAGCGCGAAGCCGAGGACAAGAAAGAGAAGGAACTGGCCGACAAGAAAGCGGCCCAGGAACAGAAGGCCAAGGAACTGGCGCAGAAGGAAGCCGACGCCAAGAAGAAGCTGGAGAAGGAAAAAGCCGACAAGCTCGCCAAGGCGAAAGCGGACAAGGCCGAACAGGCCAAGCTCGACAAGCAGCGCCAGGAAGACCTGAAGCGCATGATGGCGGCCGCCGCCGGCAGCGGCAGCGCCAACAGCACCGGTGCGGCCGAGAAATCGAGCGCACCGCACCGCGACGCCGGCTACGTCGCCGCGATCACGGCCAAGGTCAAGGGCAACTCATCCTACGGTGGCGACGATCCGGGCAATCCTGTCGTAACCTTCCACGTGGATCAATTGCCGACCGGTGAAATCATTTCGGTCCGCAAGACCAGGAGCAGCGGCGTGCCAGCGTTCGACGACGCGATCGAACGCGCGATCAAGGCGTCCTCGCCGCTGCCCAAGAAGAAGGATGGTACGGTAGACCGGTCCCTGGAGATCAACTTCAAGATGAAGGATATGCAGTGATCGCCGGGCTCCAACTAATGAGAGAACTATGAAAAAACTACATACCCTGCTGTTTTCGGCCTCCCTGCTGATGGGCGCGGCCGCGCATGCCCAGCTGCGCATCGACATCGCCGGCGTGGGCAGCAACCAGATCCCGGTGGCGGTGGCCGCCTTTGCCGAGGAAGGCGTCGCGCCCGACCAGGTCTCGGCCATCATCCGCGCCGACCTCGAGCGCAGCGGCGTGTTCAAGGTCATCGACGCGCACCAGGCCATTTCGGACAGCGCCAACGTCGACCTGAACGCCTTCAAGGCCAGCGGCGCCAATGCGCTGGTGGTCGGCTCGGTCAGCAAGCTGGCCGACGGCCGCTTCCAGGTGCGCTACAAGCTGCTCGACACCGTCAACCAGAAACAGCTGTCGCAGCTGGCCGGCTCGTTCGGCGCCAACGGTACCCGCCTGGAGGCGCACCGCATCGCCGACGACGTGTATGAAAAGCTGACCGGCGTGCGCGGCATCTTCAGCACCCGCATCACCTACGTCAAGCAGAACCCCGGCCGCGACTATACCCTGGTCGTGGCCGATGCCGACGGCGCCAACGAACAAGTGGCGGCGCACGGCCGCGAGCCGATCATCTCGCCGTCCTGGTCGCCGGACGGCACCAAGGTCGCCTACGTCTCATTCGAACTGCGCAAACCCGTGATCTACGTGCAGGACCTGATCACCGGCAAGCGCACCGTGGTGGCCAACGAAAAGGGCAACAACTCGGCCCCGGCCTGGTCGCCGGACGGCAGCAAGCTGGCCCTGGCCCTGTCCAAGACCGGCAATACCCAGATCTTCGTGGTCAACGCGGATGGCAGCGGCATGCACCGCGTGTCCAACAGCTCCGGCATCGATACCGAACCGCGCTTTTCGGCCGATGGCCAGTCTCTCTACTTCACCAGCGACCGCAGCGGCGGTCCGCAAATCTACAAAATGAGCGCGAACGGCGGCCAGGCCACCCGTGTCACGTTCAATGGCAGCTACAATATCAGCCCTCGTGTATCCCCGGACGGCAAGACGCTGGCGTGGATCTCGCAACGCAGCGGGGGTTTTTCTCTGTATGCGATGGACCTAGCCAGCGGCCAGGAACAACGCTTGGCCGATGGGGCCACCGAACCGAGTTTTTCGCCGAACGGCAAATACATCATGTATGCGACCAAGGGTGGCGGCCGTACCGCGCTGTCCGTGGTGTCGGTCGACGGGCGCATCAAGCAAAACCTGTCGACGCAAGCGGGAAACATTCGGGAGCCCAGCTGGGGCCCGTTTATGAAGTAAATATTTTTGACCAGGAGAAAAACCATGCGTAATCTGAAAATTGCAGCCCTCGTTGCGTCGGCAGCGGCCCTGCTGTCCGCCTGCTCGTCGACCAAAGTCGCCGAACCGGCACCGGTCGTAGAAAAGCCGCCGGTCGCCGCTCAGGCCCCGGCCGACACCACCCGTAACGTCGCGCCGGTCGAGACCACCACCGACGAACTGGATCAACCGGGCGGCGTACTGGCCAACCGCAGCGTCTACTTCGACTTCGACAGCTACTCGGTGCGCGACGACGGCAAGGCCGTGGTCTCGAACCACTCGGGCTACCTGACCAAGCACACCAACCGTAAAGTCCTGATCCAGGGCAATACCGACGAGCGCGGCGGCACCGAATACAACCTGGCCCTGGGCCAGAAGCGCGCCGAAGCCGTGCGCAAGTCGATGGCCGCCCTGGGCGTGGCCGACGGCCAGATGGAAGCCGTGTCGCTGGGCAAGGAAAAGCCGAAGGCCACTGGTCACGACGAAGCGGCCTGGGCTGAAAACCGCCGCGCCGACATCGTCTATCAATAAGCTCGACGCCATCGCCGCCGTGTAAACGGCGCGAGGCTGACAGTGGATTGACAGCAGGGCGGGGGCAGTGCAGACTGCTTCCCGCCCTGTTTTCATTTGAAAATCAAGCCATTAGGTTTAGAAAGAGTCAACAATGATCAAACTGTCCCAGTTCCGCCTCGCGGCCGTCGCCATCGCCCTCGCCGCCTGGCTGCCGCTGCACGCCAGCGCCGGCATCCTCGACGACGATGAAGCACGTAAAGCGATCCTGGACCTGCGCGCCAAGGTCGACGCCATGGCGCGCGACCTCAACGCCCGCATCGACACCAAGGCCGACAAGACGTCCACGCTCGACATCCTGGCCCAGCACGATCAGACGATGCAGGAAATCGCCCGCCTGCGCGGCCAGATCGAAGTGCTGGCCAACGACATCGCCCAGGCCCAGAAGAACCAGAAAGACCTGTACGCCGACCTCGACGGCCGCATCAAGAAGCTCGAGCCGCGCCAGGAGACCATCGACGGCCAGGCCGCCGAAGTGATGCCGAGCGAAAAAGGCGCCTACGACGCCGCGATGAAGCTGTTCACCACGGGCGACTACCAGGGCGCCGCGGCGTCGATGCAGGATTTCGTCCGCCGCTATCCGCAATCGGCCTACGCGCCGAACGCGCAATACTGGCTCGGCAACGCCTACTATGCCCAGAAGGACTACAAAAACGCGATCACCGCCCTGCAGAGCGTGGTGTCCAACTACGGTTCCAGCCCGAAGGCGCCGGACGCGATGCTCAACATCGCTTCCAGCTACAACGAGATGAAGGACAAGAAAGCCGCCAAGAAGGCGCTGCAGCAGCTGATCAGCAAGTTTCCCGATTCGTCCGCCGCGCAGACCGCCAAGGACCGCCTGGCCTCGCTCAAGTAACCCCGGGCGCGGGCCTGGGCTGACGCCGTTGATGTGCGTTTGACAGCCCGGCCGCCCGCCCCTATAATGTGGCCTCTTCCGGGTCGTTAGCTCAGTTGGTAGAGCAGCGGACTTTTAATCCGTTGGTCGCAGGTTCGAGCCCCGCACGGCCTACCAGAATGTGTAGTAGCAGAAAAGCCATCTCAGGCAACTGAGGTGGCTTTTTTGTTTCCAGTCCTCCCCTACGCCGCCAGCACCTTGAACGCCGCCATCGAATCGGGCTGGCGCTTCAGGTGCTCGGCCGCCGCGCGGATCTTCCGATAGTAGATGCCGTTACGCACCCCGCGATAATCCTTGAACGCTTGCGCCACCGGGTCCGGGCTGCCCGCGCGCCGGGCCCGGTCGACCAGCAGCTGCAGGTAGCGCGTGCCGGCCTGGATGTTGACGGCATCGTCGATGAAGGCCGGGCTGTCGTGGAAGGCGTCGGCGCGCGCGTACAGCGCGGTTTCGGGCTGGCGCTGGCTTGGAGGCGCGGCCAGGTTGTCGATCCGGAACAGCTCGCGGTTGGCCACCTTCAGCAGCTGCATCAGGCCGCGCGCGCTGCTGCCGTCGGCTTCGGCACAGGCGTCGAAGCGCGATTCCATGTAGATCTGGCAAACGATCAGTTCATCCGGCAGGCTCGAGCGATTATTCGCCTGCACCAGGCGACGGATCTCGCGCAGCCGCGCCATGGGATCGGGAGAGGACGCGGCGGGTGTCCGGGACGGCAGCGGCTGGTCCATCTTCATTCTCCTCGCTGTACGGGCAGCTCCGTGTTGCTACCCGCTTCGGGTAAGCTCCTTGCGACAGCTCAGCATGCCCGCGAGTTTCTCGACAGAAAATTTCTTAGAGGAATATTCTTATCTAGAACAGCGACTTCCGATGCTCATCCGGTAAGATTGCCCCCTGTAACCCAACATCATCACCGACCGCCATGGCCCTCGACCTGCGTGACACCCTGATCGTCGGCATCTCCGCCACCGCCCTGTTCGACCTGGCCGAGGCCGATGCCGTCTACAAAGCGAAGTACGTCAAGAACCCGCAGAACGCGCTGGAGGAATACCGCGCCTACATGCTCGAGCGCGAGAGCGAACCGCTGCGCGACGGCACCGGCATGGCCCTGGTGCGCGCCCTCCTCGGCCTGAACCGCTATGCCACGCCGGATTCGAAGCCGCTGGTGGAAGTGGTCGTGATGTCGCGCAACAGCCCGGAGACCGGCGTGCGCGTCTTCAACAACATCCGTTCGCGCGGGCTGCCGATCTCGCGCCACGCCTTCACCGGCGGCGAATCGGTGGTGGACTACCTCGACGCGTTCTCGGTCGACCTGTTCCTGACCACCAACGTCGACGATGCCCAGCGCATCATCGACGCCAAGGCGTGCGCGGCCGCCGTGCTGAAAACCCCGCCGCACGAAGGCGCCGCGCCGCCCGAGGACCAGGTGCGCCTCGCCTTCGACGGCGACGCCGTCCTGTTCGACGATTCGAGCGAGCTGGTGTACAAGACCGAAGGCCTGGACCGCTTCCACTCGGTCGAGGACGAGCGCCAGAACGAACCGATGAACGACGGCCCGTACGCGATCCTGCTGCGCAAGCTGGCGCGCCTGCAGGAGCGGCTGCCGTTCGGCGCCGACGTGTCGCCGGTGCGCATCGCGATCGTCACCGCGCGCAGCGCGCCGGCCGAGATGCGCGTCATCAACACGCTGCGCCACTGGGGTGTCTACGTCAACGAGATCTTCTTCCTCGGCGGCGTGCCCAAGTCGAAGGTGGTCAAGGCCTTCCGCGCCCACATCTTCTTCGACGACCAGGACCTGCACCTCGATCCGGTGGCGCGCCACGTGGCGTCCGGACGCGTGCCCTACCGCTCCGATTCGCCGCTGTACATGCCGATGGCGTCCGAGCCGCCATTGCTGGTCGAAAAGCTCGACGCCTGAACCTCGCGGGCGCGCCGTACGACCTGCGGCGCGCCCGCGTTGCCATCGTCCCCGCCCCTTCCATCACCACGCCCTACCCCACCCCCCTGGTTTGCCGATTGCCGCACGGCTGCGGCTGCGCCTGTGATGTTGCGAAAATCGCAATAGCCAACGGCAGGCTGAAGGCCGTCATGCAATACTGAGGAATTCGCTATAGAATCCCGTTTTAATATTCCTGTGCGCATATAAAGCGCCCAAGTTACAACCAAAAGGACTTTATGAGCCTGCCACTGATCCTGAACCTGGCCGTCGCCCTGGCGGTCTGCGCCCTGCTCTACACGATGCAGCAGCGCCACCTGTCCTTCACCAAGCGCGTGTTCAGCGGCCTCGGGCTCGGCATCGTGCTGGGCGCGGCGCTGCAGGTCATTTACGGGGCCGGCTCGCAGGTCATCACGGACACCGGCAGCTACCTCGGCATCATCGGCGAAGGCTACGTCAAACTGCTGCAGATGATCGTCACGCCGCTGATCATGGTCTCGATCATCCAGGCCATCCTCAAGCTGCGCGACGCGTCTTCGCTGGGCAAGATCAGCGCACTGACCATCGGCACCCTGATGATCACCACCGCGGTCGCCGCCGCGATCGGCATCCTGATGGCCAAGCTGTTCCACCTGAGCGCGGTCGGCCTGACCTCGAGCGCGGCCGAGATCGCACGCGGCCACTACCTCGAAGGCAAGCTGTCGACCGCCCAGCAGGTCTCGCTGCCGAGCATGATTCTCTCGTTCATCCCGGAGAACCCCTTCCTGGACATGACCGGCGCGCGCCAGACCTCGACCATCGCGGTGGTGGTGTTCTCGCTGTTCATCGGCGTCTCGGCCACCGGCATCGCCGCCAAGCAGCCGGACGTGTTCGCGAAATTCAACAGCTTCGTGCACGTGGCCCACGTGATCGTGATGCGCATGGTGACGCTGGTGTTGCGCCTGACCCCGTTCGGCGTGTTCGCGCTCATCGCGCGCATGGTCGCCAAGTCCAGCCTGCAGGACATCCTGCACCTGCTCGACTTCGTGATGGCCTCGTACAGCGCGCTGGCGACGATGTTCCTGGTGCACATCCTGATCGTCGCCGTGCTCGGCCTGAACCCGGCGCGCTACGTGAAGAAAGTGTTTCCGGTGCTGGCCTTCGCCTTCACCTCGCGCACCTCGGCCGGCGCCATCCCGATGAGCGTGCAGACCCAGACCGCGCGCCTGGGCACGCCGGAGGGCATCGCCAACTTCGCCGCCTCGTTCGGCTCGATGATGGGCCAGAACGGCTGCGCCGGCATCTACCCGGCGATGCTGGCGGTGATGATCGCCCCGACCGTGGGCATCGACCCGTTCACCACCGGCTTCCTGCTGCCGCTGATCGGCGTGGTGACGATCGGCTCGGTGGGCGTGGCCGGCGTCGGCGGCGGCGCCACCTTCGCCGCGCTGATCGTGCTGTCGACGCTGAACCTGCCGGTGGCGCTGGCGGGCCTGCTGATCTCGATCGAGCCGCTGATCGACATGGGCCGCACCGCGCTGAACGTCAGCGGTTCGATCGCCGCCGGCACGGTCGCCAGCCGGGTGCTGGGCCAGACCGACATGCGCGTGTTCGAGAGCGACGCCGAACTCAATCTCGATGCCGAGGAACTGGTCAGCTGATCCCTGCCGCCGCTTAAATCCGCAAGGTTTTTCACGCGCACGTTTTCTAAAAGAATCGTGCGCGGATGTCCCGCCGAATCCGTCTATGATGATGTCATCTGATTATCAAATACGGTTAGGCGATGGATCAAAAGTGGCCTCAAGAAATCTGGCTGGTCAGGCACGGGCAAAGCGCGGGCAACGTCGCGCGTGACGCCGCCGAAGCCGCCGCCGGGTTGCGCATCGATATCGCCGAGCGCGACGTCGACGTGCCGCTGTCCGCGCTCGGCCGCCGGCAGTCGCAGGCCCTGGCCGGCTGGTTCGCGGCCATGCCGCCGGACGAGCGCCCGACCGTCGTGCTGCACTCGCCCTACGTGCGCGCCGCCCAAACCGCCGACATCGTCATGGGCGGCTTCGACCGTGACGAGCTGGTCGCCCTGCACGCCGACGAGCGCCTGCGCGAAAAGGAATTCGGCATCCTCGACCGCCTGACCGTGCGCGGCATCGCCGAGCAATACCCGGAGCTGCACGAGCAGCGCCGCCACGTCGGCAAGTTCTATTTCCGCCCGCCCGGCGGCGAAAGCTGGTGCGACGTCATCCTGCGCCTGCGCAGCGTGCTCGACACCCTCACCCGCGAGTACGCGCGCGAGCGCGTGCTGATCGTCGGCCACCAGGTGATCGTCAACTGCTTCCGCTACCTGATCGAGCGCATGGACGAAGCCGCGATCCTGGAACAAGACCGCGCCGGCGATGTGCCGAACTGCTCGGTCACCGCCTATTCCTTCGACCCGCAACTCGGCAAGCGCGGCAAGCTTGTCCTGAAGCTGGTCAATTTCGTCGCGCCGCTGGAAGACTCGGGCACCCCGGTCACCGTCGGCAAAGACATTCCCACCGCGGCCAAGGCCTGAACCCACTCCCGACATCATGACGCAGCAAACCCATGCCCGCCCGCGCGACGTCGACACAGCCCTGCTGCGCAGCTGGCCGTTGCCGATCCCATCCGACGACGCCGACAAGGAAGGCCGCGGCCACGTGCTGATCCTGGGCGGCTCGCGCGAAATGCCGGGCGCCGTGATCCTGGCCGCCACCGCCGCCCTGCGCGCCGGCGCCGGCAAGCTCACGATCGCCACCGGCAACAGCGTGGCCCAGCTGGTCGCGCTGGCGATCCCGGAATCGCGCGTGCTCGGCCTGGCCGAGAACGAACGCGGCGGCTTCACGGTCGAGGCGGTGGCCGCGCTCGACCCGCTGGCCGACGCGATCAGCGCGATCCTGATCGGCCCCGGCATGCAGGACGAAGCCGCCACCGCGCGCCTGGTGCACGCGTTGCTGCCGCGATTGAGCGGCACCGACACCCGCGTGCTGCTCGACGCCGAAGCCATGGGCGCGCTGCTGTATCCGCCCGAGGGACCGCAGTCGGGCGATCCGGCCCCGTTCCGTTTCGACGTGCCGGTGCTGCTGACCCCGCACGCGGGCGAGATGGCGCACCTGACCGGCATCGACAAGGACGAGATCGGCAATGCCACCGACCACCATGCGTTGGAAGCGGCGCAGCGCTGGAACGCGGTGGTCGCGCTCAAGGGCGCGCGCACCGTGATCGCCGCACCGTCCGGCGAGCGCTGGCAGCACGAGGGCGGCAACGTCGGCCTGGCCACGTCGGGTTCGGGCGATGTGCTGGCAGGCATCATCGCCGGACTGGCGGCGCGCGGCGCCGACCTGACGCAGGCCGTGAGCTGGGGCGTGGCGCTGCACGCGCGCGCCGGCGAACGCCTGGCCGAGCGGCTCGGCAGACTTGGCTATCTGGCGCGGGAACTGTGTGACGAGATTCCCGCGCTCCTGGAACAAACCGCCGGCGACAGCGCCGACGGGACGACCCGACCATCCGGCAGTATCGCCGGTGGCTAGGGGGTTGAATGGTGACGTTCGACCCTTATCTAATCCACAAGCCACACCGTGGATAACGCAAGACGTGTGCAGTTCGGCGAACCGAAAAGGACCACATCAGTCTAATTTGAACGCCAAATTAGCGCACGGCAAGGATGAACGTGCGGGAAGACCGTAACGAGCGGCAGTACTGGTGGACGAGAAGCGCAGCCGTACTGGAGTACGGCGAGCATCGCAGTCCGCCAGAACAACGCACAGTAGGTTTAACCGCACGTTCAGAGCCATACCGGCGCCGCCGACCCTCCAGCGCCTCACCTGGAGACGGCGGCTCACAATAGACGTGAACGAGGAGTAAAAAAATGAAAGCACTTAACAACGCATCGAAAATTCTGTTCGCCGCAGCCTTGATGGCCTCCCTGGCCGCTTGCAAGAAAAACGACACCACCAGCACGACCGGCGCCGGCGATACGTCGGCCACCGCGCCGAGCAGCAGCTCGGGCACCAGCGGCACCGGCGGCACCGGCGCAGCGGGTGACACCGGTACCGGCGCAGGCGCAGCCGGCACCACCGGCGGCACCACCGGCGCTGCAGGCGGCGCAACCGGTACCGGCGCAACCGGCACCACCGGCGACACCGGCACCGGCGCAACCGGCACCGGCACCTCGGGCACCGGCGCGACCGGCACGGGCGCAACCGGCACTGGCGCTTCGGGCACCGGCACCTCGGGTTCGTCGGGCATGTCGGGTTCGACCGGCAGCGGTTCGTCCACCGGCACCTCGGGCGCTGGCTCGTCGGGCGGCACCTCGGGCACCAGCGGCCATTAATACGGTGGCTACCTGGCAAAGGGTCGCACAGGCCCTTTGCACGCACATCCCCAGCCAATCGGGCTGACGGATGTTCGTTCCGGCATGCACTGCCGCGGTTAGCGCGGCGGCAGCGCATACCGCTTCGCGTAGATACGAAACGCACCCACGCTCCGGCGTCGGGTGCGTTTTCTTTTGTCCAAAAAAAAGGGCCTGCAAAACGCAGGCCCTTTTCATGCTTGCGGACAGGTCCGCTTGCAGGCCGGATCAGGCCGGACCGCTGCCCAGTTTGGCGTCGGCGTCGCTGTCGACACGCGGGCCGCGGCGACGGCCGGTGGCGAAGCGCACTCCATTGACCAGCATGCGGAACACGAACCGCCCGAAGGTCAGCGTCAGCAAGGCTTCGACGAAGGTCATCACGAAGGCCGGTAGCGGCGTCAGGCGGGCGGCGCGGCGCTGGAACTTGGCGAACATGCGTTCGCGTGCGATCTCGATGCTATCGTAGAAAGTCGGCACCACCAGCAAGGTCAGCATGGTCGAGGTAATGGTGCCGCCGATGATAGCCACCGCCAGCGGCTGGTAGAACTGGCCGGAGTCGCCCAGCGCCAGCGCCACCGGCAGCATGCCGGCGATCAGCGCGAAGGTCGTCATCAGGATCGGACGCAGGCGCGCGCGTCCGGCTTCCATCAGCGCTTCCTCGCGGTCCATGCCCTCGGCCTCGCGGCTACGCGCGGCGTCCAGCAGCAGGATGGCGTTCTTGGCGACCAGGCCCATCAGCATGATGATGCCGATGAAGCTCATCAGGTTGAGCGAGCCCTTGGTCAGCAGCAGCGCCACTACCACGCCGATCAGCGACAGCGGCAGCGACAGCATCACGCCGATCGGCGCCGTGAACGAGCCGAACTGCATCACCAGGATCAGGTACATCAGGCCGATACCGGACACCAGCGCGATCGTCATCTGGGTGAACAGCTCTTTCTGGTCCTTGCCCGAACCGCCCAGCGCCAGGCCGTACCCCGGCGGGAAGTCCATCGACTTGGCCAGATTCATCGCGTCTTCGGTCACCTCGCCGTTCGAACGGCCTTCGACGTTGGCCGAGACGGTGATGATGCGCTTGCCGTTCTTGTGCTCGATCTGCGACGGGCCCTTGCCCATCGTGATCTTGGCGATCTGGTCGAGCGGGACCATCTGGTTGGTGCCCGCGATCGGGATCGGCAGGCGCGCGATGTTGTCGGTGCCGACGCGGTCCTCCGGCGCCAGGCGCACCGAGACGTCGCGCGCCTCGCCGGTCGGGTCGACCCAGTCGCCGACCTGGATGCCGGCGAAGGCCACGCGCAGCGCGTTGGCGGCGTCACCGACGGCGATGCCCAGCGTGTTCGACAGGCCGCGGTCGAGCTCGATCTGCAGCTCGTCCTTCGGATCCTGCTGGCTCAGCGTGACGTCGACCGCGCCTTTCACGTTGCGCAGCTTTTCCATGTAGGCGGAGGTCAATTCCATCAGCTTGCGCGTGTCCGGTCCGGTGAACTCGATCTGCACCGGCTTGCCGTTGCCCGACAGGTCGTCGGTCACGGTGAACTCGGCGCCGACCAGGCGCGCGATCTTCTGGCGCAGCTCGACCGCCACGGTGGCGGCATCGCGCTTGCGCTCGGTGCGCTTGCCGATGTCGACCACGACCTGCCCGCCGGCCGAGGTGATCGAGCTGTTGGTGTCCTTGGTTTCCGGCAGCGTGCGCGCCAGCGCGGCCGCTTCTTCCATCTTCGCCCTGGCGTAGCCGACCGAAGCCGAAGCCGGGGTGCGCACGTCGACGATCAGCGAACCGCTGTCCATCTTGGGCAGGAAGGCGGTGCCGCCGAACTTGCCCTGCAGCCCGATCGCGACGATGAAGGTCGCCACTGCGATCATGGCCATCCAGCGGCGGTGGTGCAGCGCCCAGGCGATCACGTGGCCGTAGCGGTCGGCCTGGCGGTCGAACCAGGCGTTGAAGCGCGCCAGGTAGCGCTCGATGCCTTTCTTGGGCGCATGGTGGTGGCCCGGCGGGTCGCCCCAGTAGGCCGACAGCATCGGGTCGAGCGTGAACGAGATGAACAGCGACACGATCACCGAGCAGGCGACAGTGAGGGCGAACGGACGGAACCATTCGCCCGAGATGCCCGGCATGAAGGCGACCGGGATGAACACGGCCATGATCGAGAAGGTGGTCGAGGCCACCGCCATGCCGATCTCGGCGGTGCCGTTCAGGGCGGCGGTGCGGCGGTCTTCGCCCATCTCCATGTGGCGCACGATGTTTTCGCGCACCACGATGGCGTCGTCGATCAGCACGCCGATCGCCAGCGACAGGCCGAGCAGCGTCATGAAGTTGAGCGTGAAGCCGCACAGCCACACCGCGATGAAGGCCGCCAGCACCGAAGTCGGCAGCGAGGTCGCGGTGATCAGGGTCGAGCGCCAGGAATTGAGGAAGGCGTACACCACCAGGATGGTCAGGATCGCGCCATAGACCAGCGATTCGATCACGTTGTTCAGGCTACGCTGGGCTTCGTCGCCGCCGTCGCGCGTGATTTCCATCTTGGTCCCGGGCGGCAGCTCCTTGTTCATGCTGTCGATCACCTCGCGCACCTTCTTGGCGATCGACACGGTCGATGCCTCGCGGGTGCGGACGATGCCCAGGCCGACGTTCGGCTTACCGCTGCGCATCGACACGCTGTCGATGTCGGCAAAGCCGTCCTTGATATCGGCGACCTGGTTCAGGCGTACGATCTGGTCGCCGTTGCGCTTGACCACGACCTGCGAGAAGTCTTCCGGATGCTCGATGCGGCCGATCAGGCGGATGCCCTTCTCGTCCAATTCGCTTCTCACCTTGCCGGCCGGGGCGTTGGTGTTCTGGCGCTGCAGCGCGCTGGTGATGTCGGTGGCCGAGACGTTGAATTCACGCATCTTCTGCGCGTGCAGCAGCACCGACAGCTCGCGCTGCAGGGCGCCGTTGACCTGCACGTTGGCGACGCCGTCGATGGCGCGGAATTTGTCGGCCAGCGTGTCTTCGGCCAGGCGCGAGATCTCGGCGTGGCTCTGGGTGGTCGAGGACAGCGAGATGTTCATGATCGGCTGGGCCGACGGATCGACCCGGATGATCATCGGCTCGCGCATCTCGACCGGCAGCTTGTAGCGCACCGAATTGATCGCATTACGGACATCGTCCTCGGCTTCGATCAGGTTGCGCTTGAAGTCGAACCACAGCAGGAAGGTGGCACTGCCTTCGTTGGCGTTGGCGTTGACGTCGGTCACGCCGGTGATGCTCTGCATCTGCTTTTCGAGGCGGTTGATGATCTCGCGCTCGCTGGTCTCGGGCGAGGCGCCCGGATACGGCACCTGGACCACGAGCAGCGGCAGGTCGACGTCCGGGTTCTGGTTCACGCGCAGCTTGGAAAGCGCGAGCAGGCCCATGCACATCATGCCGATGATCAGCACGATGGTGGCGATGGGCTTCTTGACGCTGAAATTGGACAGGAACATGGTATTTCCCAGTTGTTATTTAGTGGCCACGCGCGCGGTGCCCGCCAGTTCGACCTTCTGGCCATCCTTCAGGCTCGAATTCGGGTGGCGCAGCACGATGTCGCCGGAGGCCAGGCCGCCGGTGATCTGGTAGTTGCCGCTGCGCGGGTCGCGCGTGCCCACCGCCAGGTCGGCCTTGGCCAGGGTGTTGCCCTTGACCTTCCAGACATAGGTCTTGTCGCCGTTGCGCACCATGGCGGATTCCGGCAGGGTCAGCGCGTCCGAGGTTTCCGAATCGATGTGGCCTTCGGCGTACAGGCCGGACACGTGCGGCTGGTTGCTGCCGGCAAAGCCGACCAGCACCTCGACCTGGCGCGTGACGTCGTTGGCCGAGGCGTCGACGCGGCGCACCACGCCCTGGAACTGCTGCTCGCCGTAGCCGTTCACACGGAACAGCACCGGCTGGCCGACCTTGACCACGCTCACCTTGTCGGCCGAGACCGCGCCTTCGAAGCGCATGCTGGCCGGGTCGATCACTTTCAGCAGTTCCTTGCCGATGGCGGCGGTGTCGCCGTTCGAGACCTTGCGGTCGGAGACGATGCCGTCGAACGGCGCGCGCACCACGGTGCGGTCGACCTGCTGGCGCGCCGCCACCACGCGCGCGCGCGCGGCCGAGACGTCGCTCTGGGCGTTGTTGCGCTTGACTTCGGCGTCGTCCAGCGCCTGGGCCGAGACCATGCCCTCGGCGCGCAGGGTTTTCAGGCGGTCGAATGCGCGCTGCGACTGGTCCAGCGCCTGGGTCGAGGCGCGCATGGCGTCGTCGACCGATTGCAGGCTGTCGCGGATCGAGGTCGGGTCGAGCTTGACCAGCACGTCGCCTTTCTTGACCGGCTCGCCGTTTTCCTTGAGCACCTGCAGCACGACGGCCGAGATCTCCGCGCGCAGGTCGGCGCGGCGCTCGGGCTGGATCGAACCGGTAATCACCGGGCCGGACGCCAGCGCATTGCTCTGTACCGTCAGCACGTCTTCCGGTTGGACCAGCAGCTGGACGGTCTTGGCGTTCCTGGCGTCCTTGCCGGCCTCGGCGGCGGGATCCTTGGGCCCCTTGCCACAAGCGCTCAGCGTCGAGGCAATGGCAAGGATGATAAGAGTATTGCGCAGCATGTCGTGATTCTCCCGAGTGGACCGGCTCTGTTATTTATCTAGGATGGAAAAGGCCAGCGCGCAGTATCCGTGAGCCTGTCACCAAGGTCAATCGCCGATCGGCATACCGTGGTTTTGGTGGGATGAACTGCGTTTTTGCAGGATGAAATGCGGCTGGACGGGGCTGAAATGCATGCCGCGCGGACAGGTGGACAGCGGACGGACGTCCGCCCTGCCGTCCGGGAAACTTATTTGACGAACACGTGGTAGACCAGGTTGCCCATGATGATGCCGGTGACGATGCCGCCGCCGATCTCGACCAGCGTGTGGCCCATGCGTTCGCGCAGCGGCTTGTCGCCGGCGCCGCCTTGCTCAGCCCCGCTCCGGCCGGCCAGGCGGTTGATCGCCGCGGCCTGGCGGCCGACGTGCTGGCGCAGGCTGTTGGCGTCGATCATGACGATGAAGCACAGCGTGACGGCGACGCCGAAGGCCGGGCTGCCCATCCCCTCGCGCAGGGCGATCAGCGTGGCCATGCTGGTCACGGTGGCGCTGTGGTTGCTCGGGAAGCCACCGTTGCCGACCAGGTTGAAGGCCCAGCGGCGCTGGCGCGCGCTATTGATCAGGAATTTGATCGGGCCGACCACCAGCCAGGTCAGCAACGGTGTCAGCAGATAAGTCAGGTCCATGCCACATCCAGAATTAATAAAACGGACATTGTAATGCCGCCATGCACCGCCGCGATAGCCCCGGACTCGCCGTCCGCTGCGCCCGCCATGGAGCAATACAGGTAAGATGGCGCCAATCTGGCATTTCAGACAATATCGCGGCCTGGTCGCTCAATTTCGCACGGAGTTTTATTGATGCAGCATTTCAAGTTGTCGTTCGTGGTCACGGCCGTCCTGCTGGCGCTGGCTGCCTGGTGGGGGTTCGGGCACGGCGGCAGCGCCGGCCTGCTGCGGAGCCTGTGGATCGCGGCGGTGCTCGGGGTGCTCGAAGTTTCGTTGTCTTTCGATAACGCGGTCGTCAACGCTTCCGTGCTGCGCCACTGGAACGCGTTCTGGCAGCGCCTGTTCCTCACGGTCGGCATCGTGGTGGCGGTGTTCGGCATGCGCCTGCTGTTTCCGCTGCTGATCGTGGCGGTGGCCACCGGCCTGGGCCTGGTCGACGTCTGGCACATGGCGATCAATACCCCCGAGGTGTACGCCCGCAACCTGACCGCCAAGCACGCCGAGGTGGCGGCCTTCGGCGGCGCCTTCCTGCTGCTGGTGTTCCTGAACTTCCTGTTCGACGACGAAAAGGAACTGCACTGGCTGGGCTGGATCGAGGAAAAGGTCGGCGACATCGGCAACGAAGGCTTCGCCATCCTGCTGACCCTGCTCGCCGTATTCGGCTGCATGCACCTGATGCCCGAGGCGCGCAAGCTGCCGGTGCTGATCGCCGGCGTGGTCGGCGTGATCGTCTACGTCGCCGTCAACTGGTTCAGCGGCCTGCTCGAAGACAAGGAAGAGGAAGGCGCGGGCGGCGTCGGCAAGCTGGTGTCGCAGGGCAGTATCGGCGGCTTCATCTACCTGGAAGTGCTGGACGCCTCGTTCAGCTTCGACGGCGTGATCGGGGCGTTTGCCATCACCAACGACGTCGTGACCATCATGCTCGGCCTGGCGATCGGCGCGATGTTCGTGCGCTCGCTGACCGTATTCCTGGTCCACAAGGGCACGCTGCAGGAATTCGTCTTCCTCGAGCATGGCGCCCACTACGCGATCGGCATCCTGGCGCTGATCATGTTCGCCAGCGTCGAATACGAGATTCCCGAATGGTTCACCGGCCTGTCCGGCGTCGCCTTCATCCTGGTATCGCTGTGGTCGTCGATCCGCCATCGCCGCCGCAACGCGCCCGAACTGTCCACCACCACCCACTCCTGACACCCATGGCATCGACCTTCCCGCGCCGCGCCGGCGCCATCCTCGCCTCCGTCATCGTCGCCGCCGCCGTGCTGTGCGCGCTCTACCTGTGGACCGTCCTGCACTGGTCGTATTCGGAAGGCGAACGCGCCGGCTACCTGCAGAAGCTGTCGAAAAAGGGCTGGCTGTGCAAGACCTGGGAAGGCGAGATCCTGCTCTCGAGCATGCCGGGCGCGATTCCCGAGCGCTTCGCCTTCACGGTGCGCGACGACGCCCTGGCCCAACAGCTGCAAAACGCCATGGGCCGGCGCGTCCAGATCAGCTATTCGCAACACGTGGGCGTGCCCACCACCTGCTTCGGCGACACCCAGTACTACGCCGACAAGGTCATCGTCGGCGGCGATCACCCGACCGCGCCCAGCAACCCATAACAACCGATAAGCCACGGCGCACGAAACAGGGATGACAATTTGCCAACCCTGTGCCAACATGCAAGCTGTTCAGTGAATCAAGCTGAGAAAGCTGAGGTTGGCGTATGCGATTACGGGCGGTGATGGTGTTGGCGGCGGCGCTTCTGGGAACCGGCATGGCGGGATCGCCCGCGCACGCCTCGACCATCACCGAACGTACCCTGCCACGTCCTGAAGGGATGCGCCATTACATGGTGGTCGAGCCGGACCGCCTGGCGCGCAGCAACCGGCCGCTGGTGATCCTGCTGCACGGCCACGGCACCAACGGCGCCATGATGGTCGGCATGGATTCCTTCGCCGGCTACCGATCGCTCGACTGGGTGCGCCTGGCCGAGCGCGAGCGCGTGCTCCTGATCGCGCCGGACGGCATGAAGGCCGGCGACGGCCGTACATCCTGGAACGATTGCCGCGGCGACGCCCCGACCAACCCGACCGGCGACGACGTCGGCTTCATCTCCGATCTGATCAACGTCGCCGTCAACGAGCTGGGGGCCGATCCCGAACGGGTGTACGTGTTCGGCAGCTCGAACGGCGGCGGCATGGCCTACCGGCTCGGCATCGAACTTGCGCCGCGCCTGGCCGCGATCGGGGTGCAGAGCGCGCTGATGCCGGCCCAGAGCCATTGCCGTGCGCCGTCGCGCCCGATGTCGGTGTTCGTCATGCACGGCACCGCCGACCGCATCGTGCCCTACGAAGGCGGCAAGCTCGGCAACTGGCTGCTGCGCGGACGCGGCAGCGGCATCGGCGTGGACGAATCGGTGGCGCTGTGGCGCCGCGTGGACGGCTTGACCGAGCTGGCCGGCCGCTACCGCATCCCGCACCTGCAGTCGTCGGATCCGACCTTCGCCACGCGCTACATCTGGGGCCAGGACCCGGCGCGCGTGCAGATCGAACTGATGCGCATCGAAGGCGGCGGCCACGCGCCCTCGTCCAAGGCCGACGACCTGCCCTGGATCCTGCGCAAGCTCGCCGGCAACATGAACCATGACGTCGACGCCGCCGAGGAAGCCTGGATCTTCTTCCGCGACAAGCGCGCCTCGAACCGCCAGTAAACGGGGTCGGCGCGCCTGCGAGCGCGCGTCAGCTTTCGCCGCGCTGCTTGGCCACCGCCTCGGCCAGGCGCGCCGCGGCCTGCTGGGCCGAAGGCAGTTGCGAGAAGCGCCCGAGTACCTCGCGCGCCAGGTCGGCCGACTCGGCGCGCTGTTTGGCTTCGTGCTGGCGCGCCTCGATCTGCTCGCGCAGCAGGCCCAGCTCGGCGACCTGCTCTTCGTGGCGCGCCGCTTCCAGTTCGACCATGCGGCGCTTGGCCTCGGCCATCTCCTGGGTCGCGTCGAGCGCGCGGCGCTGCATCGCCGCAGCCTGCTGGGCGTGCTCGAGCAGGGCGCGCTGGGCTTCGCGCTTGTCGCTCGCGGCGCGTGCGGCGGCCTGCTCGGCCAGCTCGCGCGTGCGCGCCAGCTGCGCCCGTTCCTCTTCGGCCAGCGCGCGCGCCTCGGCCGCGGCGACGGCGGCGCGCTCGGACGCCAGGCGTGCATTGGCGGCTTCGTTGGCGCGCATGTCGAGCGCCGTCTGCTGGCGCTGCGCAGCCAGCTTTTGCTCGAGCAGGCGCAAGGCCTCGCGCGCGGCATCGGCGCCGACGCGTTCGGCCACGAGCAGCTCGTCGGCCAGCGCCTGCTGGCGCCGTTCGTCGTCCAGGCGCTCGCGCTGGAGGCGCGCCAGTTCCAGCGCCTGGTCGGCCTGCGCGCGCGCGGCGGCGGCGGTGGCTTCCTCGTGCGCGGCCCCGGCCAGGGCGGCATCGGCGGCGCGGCGCTGGGCTTGCTGTGCGGCCTGCTGCGCGGCCTGGGCGCGGGCCTCGGCATCCTGCTGGACCTGCAGCTCGGCGTGCAGCTGATGCGCGCGCTCCTGTTCCGCGCGGGCGTGCGCCTCGGCCGCGGCGGCCAATGCGTGCTCGGCTTCGATGCGTTCCTGCTGGCGCGCCAGCGCCTGTTCCTCCAGACGCAGGCGTTCACGCTCGGCCTCGAGCAGCGCCTGCGCTTCCCGCAAGCGCCGTTCGGCCAGCGCGGCGGCGGCCTGGCGGGCCTCGGCCTGGGCCTGCAGCGCGGCCTGAGCCTCGGCTTGCGCCGCGTTCTCGGCAGCCTGCGCATCGGCGGCGGCCTGGGCCAGCTCGGCGCGCTGCTGCGCCAGCCGGCGCTCGTGCGCATGCTGCTCGGCTTCGCGGCGCGCCGCCTCCTCGGCCAGGGCGTCGGCGGCGGCGCGCTGGCGCGCCCCCTCGGCCGCGGCCTGCTCGGCGTCCAGCCGCGCCTGCGCCTGCTGGGCCTCGAGCTCCTCGGCGCTGGCGCGCTCGATCGACACCGCGCGCAGCTTGCGGTCGGCCTCGATACGCGCTTCGGTCGCGGCCAGGATGCGCGCTTCGGCCTCGCGCCGCGCATCCGCCGCCGCGGCGGCCTTCTGCTCCACGCGTTCGCGGTGCACGGCGGCATCGCGCAATTCCTTTTCGGTCTGCATGCGCAGGCGCAGCGACTGGGCTGCGGTGCGCTCGGACTCGGCCTGGGCCAGCGCGATCGCCTCGCGCTCCTGCTCGATGTGGGCCAGCGCGCGCGCCTCCTCGATCGCACGCGCCTCCGCGGCCGCGCGCGCGAAGCTGGACGCCAGCGCGACCTGGTCGGCGCGTTCGCGCTGCAGCGCCAGCTCGAGCGCCTCGGCCTCGGCTTCGGCGAGTTTTTCGGCGGTCTGGCGCGCGCCGCGTTCGGCCCGCTCGCGTTCGCGCGCCAGGATGGCCACGCGCGCGTCGGCGCTGGCGCTGTGCAGCACTTCCTCGCGCGCCGCATGCACGGCAGCGGTGCGCTCGGCCGCCTGCCGGCGCGCCTGCTCGGAATGCAGCGCCAGCTCGTCGGCTTCGCGCGCGGCGCGCTCGGCGATCTCGGCGTCGGCCCGGGCCTGTTCTTCGGCGCGGCGGCGCGCTTCTTCCTCGGCGCGGGCGCGCGCTTCGGACGCCAGGCGGATCTGGGTTTCGGATTGGACGCGCGCGCGCAGCTCGGCGGTCTCCTGGCGGATCGCTTCCAGGCGCTCTGCGGCGGCGCGGGCGGAAGCGCGCAGGATTTCGATACGCCCGCGGTTGGCTTCGATCGCTTCTTCCGAGGCCTGGGCGTTGGCCTGCGCGGCGGCGGCGGCTTCGGCGTCGATCGCGGCGCGCTCCTGCGCCAGGCTGCGCGCGCGCGCCTCGGCGTGGGCGCGGTTTTCGGCCGCCACCGCCGCCTTGGCTTCGGCCTCGACGCGGGCGATGCCTTCCTTGATCGCGCGCTCTTCCAGCTGCGCGCGCTGCGGTTCGCGTTCCGGCGCCGGCTGCGGCGCCCGTTGCGGGGCCGCCTGCTGCACGGCCTGTTGTACCGAGCCCGGCGCGCCCGCAGAGGACGGCATGTCGATGGTGAAATCGGTGCTCGGATCGCTCAGCTGGTGCGGGTCGGGACGGGTGGTCATGGGCATCTCGGTTGAAGGTCACGCTGGCGGGCCGGACTGGCCCGTAGCCTGATTATGCCTCAGTCGCGCCGCCGTTGTCGCGCCGAGCTGGGGCGCGAAACGGCGTCAATTCAAAGAATTACACCGGCCACAGCGCAAAGAATTACACCGGCCACAGCGGCGGCTCGTCCATCAGCGCCACCTGCTCGCGCAGCTCGAGGATGCGGTCCTGCCAATAGCGCTGCGTGTTAAACCAGGGAAAGGCCGCCGGGAAGGCCGGGTCGTGCCAGCGCATCGCCAGCCAGGCCGAATAATGGATCAGGCGCAGGGTGCGCAAGGCTTCGACCAGGTACAGCTGGCGCGGATCGAATTCGCAGAAGTCTTCGTAGCCGGCCAATACGTCGCCGAGCTGGCTCACCATCTCCTGGCGCTCGCCGGACAGCAGCATCCACAGGTCCTGCACGGCCGGTCCCATGCGGCTGTCGTCGAAGTCCACGAAATGCGGGCCGTCGCCGGTCCACAACACGTTGCCGGCGTGGCAGTCGCCGTGCAGGCGCAGCAGCGGCAGCGTGCCGGCGCGCTCGAAACAGCGCGCCACGCCGTCGAGCGCCTGGTCGAGCACGCTGGTGTAGGCGGTCAGCAGTTCGTGCGGGATGAAGCCGTGCCCGATCAGCCAGGCGCGCGGCTCGCGTCCAAAAGTATCCAGGTTCAGCGCCGGGCGCTCGGCGAAGGGCTTGACGGCGCCGACCGCATGGATGCGGCCGATGAAGCGCCCGATCCATTCGAGCACGCTGGGATCGGACAGCTCGGGCGCGCGTCCGCCGCGGCTGGGGAAGACGGTGAAACGGAAGCCGCCGAACTCGTGCAGCGTGCGGCCGTCGAGCACGCGCGCGGGCACCACCGGCACCTCCTGCTGCTCGAGCTCCTGCAAGAACGCGTGTTCTTCGAGGATGGCGGCATCGCTCCAGCGCCCCGGGCGGTAGAACTTGACCACCACCGGCTGGCCTTCCTCGCGGCCGACGCGGTAGACGCGGTTTTCGTAGCTGTTCAGGGCCAGCAGGCGGCCGTCGCCGCGCAGGCCGACGCTGTCGACGGCTTCCAGCACCATCTGCGGGTCGAGCCGGGAATACGGATGAGTGTCGTGAGGATGATCCATGCCGCCATTGTAAGGCGCGCCATGGCAATCCGCTTGCGCCCGATGATTCGCCGAATTTATGTGCTCATCAGCACCTCACGGCATTATTCGTTTCCTCTCGCTCACGGATCAGCGATAAAATCGGCGGATTTGAGCAAAACATTCAATGATTGCGGCCGCAAGGTGCGCGCACGCACCGAACGGCAGGGCTCGGCTGGGGTCTGATGGAGCCAACGGCAAGCGGGCGCACCCACACGCGCCCTCGCCTCAATTCAGGAGAGAACACGATGAAGACCACCTTGACCCTTACCGCCCTCGCCGCTTCGATGATCTGCGGCGCCGCCCTGGCCCAGGACGCGGCCCAGCCGCCCAAGGCCGAACCGCACATGCAGAAGGTGCTGGACGCCCTCAAGTCCCTGAACGGCAAGCCGATCGAGACCCTGAGCCCGCAGGAAGCGCGCCAGCAGCCGACCCCGGCCGACGCAGTCAAGAAAGTGCTGACCGACATGGGCAAGAGCACCGCGCCGGAAGCCGGCGTGACCGTCAAGGACATGAGCGTGCCGGTCGACGGCGGCAGCGTCCCGGTGCACATCTACACGCCCGAGGGCAAGGGTCCGTTCCCGGTCATGGTCTACTACCACGGCGGCGGCTTCGTGATCGCCGACACCAAGACCTACGACGCCTCGCCGCGCGCACTGGCCAAGATGGCCAAGGCGATCATGGTCGCGGTCGACTACCGCCAGGCGCCGGAACATAAATTCCCAGCCGCCCCGAACGATGCCTACGCGGCCTACCTGTGGACCACCCAACACGCGGCCGAATTCAACGGCGATCCGAAGCGCGTGGCGGTCGGCGGCGAATCGGCCGGCGGCAACCTGGCCACCGTGGTGTCGATGATGGCGCGCGATAAAAAGGCCCAGATGCCGGTGCACGAGCTGCTGGTCTACCCGGTGGTCGACAACGACATGAACACCCCGTCCTACCAGCGCAACGCCAATGCCAAGCCGCTCGACAAGCCGATGATGGCCTGGTTCTTCAAGCACTACGGCGCCGATCCGGCCAGCCCGTACGCGCTGCCGATGAAGGCGGCTTCGCTGAAAGGCCTGCCGCCGGCGACCATCGTCGCCGCCGAGATCGACCCGCTGATGTCGGAAGGCCGGGCCTACGCCGAGAAGCTGAAGAAAGACGGCGTCAAGGTCGACTACAAGCTGTACAAGGGCGTGACGCACGAGTTCTTCGGCATGGGCGCGGTGGTGCCCGAGGCCAAGGACGCCGAGCAGTTCGCCGCCGACGGCCTGAAGAAAGCCTTCGCCAAGTAATCCAGCCTCCAGTTGCGGGACAGGCGCATGCCGGGGGCGGCATGCGCCTTTTTTTCGCCGGGCGCACGCGCAAGCGTTACACTGGCGCCTTCAACCGACTGGAATCACGTATCACATGCAACTCGAGCAACCCCTCTCCGACAAAGAATTCGACGACCTCGACAACTTCCTGCTGTCCGAGCGCTGCCCCGAAGGCGCGATGACGCTGGACACGCTGCACGGCTACCTCACCGCGATCGCGATCGGCCCCGAGACCATCATGCCGGCCGAGTGGCTGCCGCGCGTGTGGGGCGAGGAAGGCGCCGTCCCGAAGTGGAAGAACCCGAAGGAAGAGCAGCGCATCGTCAACCTGATCATGCGCTTCATGAACGAAGTCCTGATCACCTTCGAAGTCGCGCCCAAGGAATTCGAGCCGCTGTACGTCGAGCACGAGCACGACGGCGAGACCCTGATCGACGCCGAGGCCTGGTGCTGGGGCTTCTGGGAAGGCATGGACCTGCGCCCGGGCTCCTGGGACGACATCTGGGAATCCGATGCCGGCCCGCTGATGCGCCCGATCTACCTGCTGGGCGCCGACGAGATCGAGGAAAGCGAGCTCAAGGAAGTCGAAGACCCGCGCCTGGCGCACAAGCTGGCGCTCGAGATCGAGGCCAACCTGCCGGGCATCCACCGCTTCTGGCTGCCGCGCCGCAAGGCCGCGGTCGAGACCGTGCGCCGCGACGAGCCCAAGGTCGGCCGCAACGACGATTGCCCGTGCGGCAGCGGCAAGAAGTTCAAGAAGTGCTGCGGGGCGAACGAAGCCTGATAGTAATAGCGTCGAACAAAACCCTCAGGGCAAGGCGCATCGGCGAAGACAGTACGCTGGTACGGCGAGACGATGCAACGCAGCCATGACGGCTTTTTTTCGGCGCTAGGCATGGAGGCTGTTCTCGAACAGCGCTCCCAGCAAATCCGACTGTCCCACCACGCCGACGAACCTGCCGTCGGCGTCGACCACCGGGATGTGGTGCAGCCCGCGGTTGCTCATCAAGGGCACCAGGTCGGCGATCGGCGCGTCCGCGCGCACGCACGTCACGCGCGCGTGCATGACCTGCCCCACCGTCCCGGGGCGCTGCGGCAAGGTGCCCAGCAGGTGGCCGAGCAGGGCGCGCAGGCGCTGGCCCAGCGTCGGCGCATCGAGGCCGGCATGCTGGACGAAGTCGCCGAGCGACACCACGCCGGCCACGCGGCCTAGCGCGTCGAGCACCGGCAGCGCGTCGAGCCGGTGGCCGCGCAGCTGGCGCCAGGCGTCGTGCAGCGGCGTATCCGGCGTCACCGTCACCGCATCCTTCGACATGATGGCCGCGCAATCGATCACGCCGAAGCGCCTGCCAAAGGCGCGCTGCTCGGTCTCGAGCAGGATGGTTTCCAGGTCGTCGCGGCTGATGTCGAGCACCTGGCCGTAGTGCGCCAGCGCGGCGTCCAGATCCTCGGCGGTAAAGCCCAGGCGCGCCGTCGGCGCCGGGTCGCGCGTCGCGTGCACGCTGGTCTTCAGGTTCGAACCCTGCGGGTGCGGATAGCGGCGCCCGGTCAGGTTGTTGAAGACCAGCGCGGCCAGCACGATCAAGGTCGAATTCAGGCACACCGGCAGGAAGGCGAAGTGAAAGCCGGCCGCATAAACCGCCGGACCGCCCAGCACCGCCGTCAGCGCCACCGCGCCGCTGGGCGGGTGCAGGCAGCGCAGCAGGAACATCACCAGGATCGCCAGCGCGCCCGCGAGCGGCGCCGCCAGTACCGGGTCGTGCACCGCATGCGCCACCGTGATGCCGACCAGCGCCGAGATGGTATTCCCGCCGATCACCGACCAGGGCTGGGCCAGCGAACTGGCCGGCACGCAAAACAGCAACACCGCCGACGCGCCCATCGGCGCCACCAGCACCGGCGTGCCGCCGGCCGCGGCCAGCGGGCCGCTCAGGATCACCGTCACCAGCAGGCCGACCAGCGCGCCCGCCACCGCACGCAGACGCTCGGTCGGCGGCACCGTATTCGGCTGCGGCACGAAGCTGCGCAGCCATTCCACACTCTTATTCAATCTCGCACTCGTTCAAACCGGATTGTAGACGTCGTCGATCGCGCTTCGCGAAAAGGATCACATTATGATATATTTTTCGGATTCTAGCTTGTCGATCCTTACATCCCAGTGAAACCACCTCCCCCCGCCCAGACCGCGCTGACCAAGTCCGACTTCGCCGCCCTCTCGGAATTCCGCTACCAGATGCGGCGCTACGAGCGCTTTTCCGAAAACGCCGTGCAGGCCGAGGGCATCACACCTTTGCAGTACCTGCTGCTGCTGCACGTGAAGGGCTTTCCGGGCCGCGAATGGGCCACGGTCGGCGAGCTGGCCGAACGCCTGCAGGCCAAGCAGCACGGCGTGGTCGCGCTGGTGTCGCGCTGCGAAGCGGGCGGCCTGGTCGAGCGGCGCGCCAACGCCCAGGACCGGCGCCGCGTCGAAGTCCACCTGCTGCCCGCCGGCGAGGCGATCCTGACGCACCTGGCGGCGATCCACCGCGCCGAACTGCGCGCGCTGCAAGGCAAATTCACCGTCCCTCACCTGCCCTGAGCTTCCCTGCATCTTCCAGGAATCCATCATGCAAGCTTCGCTTCCGCGCCGCGATTTTTCCGGCGACCTCCGGCTGCTGCGCATCGCCGCCCTCGCCGCCGTGATCGGCGCCTTCAGCACGCTCGCCGCGCGCGTGCTGCTGCTCCTGATCCGCTTCTTCACCGACCTGTTCTTCTACGGACGGTTCTCGCTGGCCGAACTCTCGCCGGCCGACAACCGACTCGGCGCCTGGGTCATCCTGGTGCCGGCCATCGGCGGCCTGCTCATCGGCCTGATCGCGCGCTTCGGCACCGAGCAGATCCGCGGCCACGGCATCCCGGAAGCGATCGAGGCGATCCTGTTCAAGAACAGTGCGATGTCGCCCAAGGTCGCGCTCCTGAAACCGCTCGCCTCGGGCATCGCGATCGGCAGCGGCGGCCCGTTCGGCGCCGAAGGGCCGATCATCATGACCAGCGGCGCGATCGGCTCGCTGGTCGCCCAGCATGTCCGCCTGACCGGCGGCGAGCGCAAGACGCTGCTGGTGGCGGGCGCCGTGGCCGGCATGATGAACGCGCCGGTGATGGCGGCGGTGTTCGCGTTCGAAGTCACGCACGACGGCAATGCCCTGCTGCCGCTGCTGGCGGCCTGCGCCGGCGCCTATGGCTTCACCGTCTTGAGCATGGGCCGCTCGATCCTGACCGAAAAGATCGCCCGGCGCGGCCGCCACATCTATCGCGAATACGGCATCGATCCGCTCGAGCGCCACGCCGTGGCCGAGGTGATGACGACGGACGTCGAGTGGGTCGACGCCGACGCGACGGCCGCCCAGGTGCTGGCCTCGCATTTCGGCCCCGGCCAGCGCCACCGCGCCTTCCCGGTGCTGCGCGACGGCCTGGTGGCCGGCATGGTCGACCGGGGGTCGCTCGAACATGCCCTGGCGCGCTTGGCGCCCGATGCCCGCATCCGCGATCTGGTTGGCCTCAATCCGCCCCTGGTCGCCCTGCCCGGCGAAACCTGCCGCGCAGTCGCCGCCCGCCTGGCGGTGCACAAGCTGGAGCGCCTGCCGGTGGTGGCCGACCCCACAGCGCCCAGACTGCTGGGCCTGGTCAGCCGCAGCGACCTGATCCAGGCAACCGCCGGCCTGCATGCCGAGGAGCACGAGCGCACCGCCCTGCGCGGCGCACGCGCACGCGGGCGCGCCTGAGCAAGCCGGGCGTTGCAAATATGCTGCCTATCTGCAAGATGCCGGATGTTCATGTACGATAAGAAAGTCGCGCACAGGTCGACCGCTGCGCTCACTTCACCCTGTCGAGGATAACAACATGAACAAATTCCAGCGCACCCTGCTGGCCGCCGCCGTCACCGGCCTGGCTGCCGCCTTCGCCGCCGTCCCCGCCGTGCAAGCGGCCGCACCGATGGTCAAGAGCCCGGCCCCGGGCTACTTCCGCCTGATGGTCGGCGACTTCGAAGTCACCCCGATCAACGACGGCACCGTCGACCTGCCGGTCGACCAGCTGCTGCACGAAAACGCCGACACCACCCGCACCATCCTGTCGAAGAACTTCCTGAAAGCGCCGCTCGAGACTTCGGACAACGCCTACCTGGTCAACACCGGCAGCAAGCTGGTGTTGATCGACACCGGCGCCGGCGCCCTGTTCGGCCCGACCCTGGGCAAGTTCGTCAACAACCTGAAAGCGGCCGGCTACCAGCCCGAGCAGATCGACGAGATCTACATCACCCACATGCACGGCGACCACGTCGGCGGCCTGGTCAGCAACGGCCAGCGCGTGTTCCCGAACGCGTTAGTGCGCGCCGGCAAGGGCGACGCCGACTTCTGGCTGAGCCAGGCCAACATGGACAAGGCGCCTGCCGACAAGAAAGGCTTCTTCCAGGGCGCGATGACGGCGCTGAACCCCTACGTCCAGGCCGGCAAGTTCAAGGCGATCGAAGGCGATGGCGCGCTGGTGCCGGGCATCTCGGCCATCGCCACCCACGGCCACACCCCGGGCCACACCAGCTACGTGGTCGAAAGCCACGGCCAGAAGCTGGTGCTGATGGGCGACCTGATCCACGTGGCTTCGGTCCAGTTCGACAACCCGACCGTGACCATCGGCTTCGACAGCGACGACAAGGCCGCTTTCGCCTCGCGCAAGAAGGTGTTCGACGACGCCGCCAAGAACGGCACCCTGGTGGCCGGCGCCCACCTGCAGTTCCCGGGCCTGGGCCACATCGTCGCCCAGGGCAAGGCGTATCGCTGGATTCCGGTGAATTACACCCGGATGCGCTGACCCGGCAGCATCAGACGCCGCGGCGTTCCTGAACCTCGGCCAGCAGTCCCGCCAGCCGGTCCAGGTCGACCGGCTTGACCAGGTGATGGTCGAAGCCGGCCTCGAGTGCGTTGCGGCGGTCCTGTTCCTGGCCATAGCCGGTCACGGCGATCAGCACGATCGCGCTCGTGGCCGGGTCGAGGCGCAGACGGCGCGCCAGTTCGTTCCCATCCATCTCCGGCAGACCGATGTCGAGCAGCGCCGCGTCCGGGCGCAGGCTGCGCGCCCGCTCGAGCGCGCGCGGCGACTCGTGCTCCACCGCGACCTCGTGGCCGCATGCCTCGAGCAGCATGCCGAGGGTCGCGGCGGCATCGACGTTGTCGTCCACCACCAGCAGGCGCAGCGCCCGCGCACCCGCCGCCTGCGGCGCCGCATCGAGCTCGCGCTGGGCCTGGCCCGGCGCCGGCTGCATCAGCGGCAGCATCACAACGAATGTACTGCCCTGCCCCAGTCCCGGGCTGGAACACGCGACGCCCCCGCCGTGCAGCTCGACCAGGTGCTTGACCAGCGCCAGCCCGAGACCGAGCCCGCCCTGGGCGCGATCGGCCGAGCGCGTCGCCTGGGTGAACAGGTCGAACACCTGCCCGGTGAGGGCCGGCTCCATGCCGATGCCCTGGTCGCGCACCGCCAGCACCAGGCGGTCGTCGTCGGCGCGCGCCTCGACCTCGATGCGGCGCTCCTCGGGCGTGTACTTGGCGGCGTTGTTGAGCAGGTTGGACAGCACCTGCACCAGGCGCGCCTTGTCGCCCGGTACGGTGGCCTCCGGGTCACGCAGGTCGACCTGCAGCTGCTGGCGCCGGGCGTCGAACATCGGCCGCACCTGCTCGATCGCCTCCTCGACGATGGTGCGGGCCGACACCGGCGCGCGCGCCAGCGTCACCAGCCCGCGCGTGACGCGCGAGACGTCGAGCAGGTCGTCGACCAGGCTGGTCATGTGGCGCACCTGGCGCGCGATGATGGCGCTGCTCTGGCGCAGGCGTGTCTCGTCGAGGCGGCCGATCTTGAGCAGGTCGGCGGCGGCGCTGATCGGCGCCAGCGGGTTCCTCAGCTCGTGCGCCAGCATCGCCAGGAATTCGTCCTTGCGGCGGTCGGCTTCCTGCAATTGCTCCTCGACGCGCTTGCGCGCCGAGATGTCGCGGAACACCGAGACCATGCCGCCGTCGCGGGTCGGATAGGCGCGCACTTCGAACCAGTTGCCGCTGCCGCCGTCGCCCACGTGATGCAGCTGGGTGATGCCGGGCTCGCGCGTGCGCATGACGCGCTCGAACATGCGCCCGGTTTCGCTGTCCTGGTTCTCCGGCCAGACCGCCCAATGCTGGCGCCCGAGCACCTGGTCGGCGCGGCGGTTTGCCAGGCGCTCGCCGGCGCGGTTGATCTGCAGGACGGTCCAGTCGGGCGCGATCAGCAGGAAGCCTTCGGCGATCGAATCGAGGATCAGCTGGCTGCGGTCGCGTTCGGCGTCGAGCGCGGCCTGGATGCGCGCCAGGTCGACCGTGTTCCAGATGCGTCCGGCCACGCCGCGCGCGAGCTCGATCTCGGCCTCGCCCCAGTGGTGCGGCCGCGCCTGCCCCAGGCCCAGGAAGGCCAGCAGGCGGCCGTTGCGCACCAGCGGCACCAGCAGGCTGGACTCGACGCCCATGAACTGCAGGTAAGCGTGGTGGGCGGCGGCGCTGCGCGGGTCGGTCCGGACGTCGTTGATCGCGATGATCTGCCCGGAGCGGCCGGCGGCCGCGATCTCGGGGCCGAACGCGTCGATGGGGAAGGTGCTGCCCACCAGCCGGGACGGGCCGTGCCGGTTCCAGTCGCGCGGTACGAAGAAGGTGTTGCGGGTGTCGTCGACCTCGCCGTACATGACGCGCTCGACGCCCAGTTCCTCGCCCAGCAAGGCGCAGGCGGTGGCGATCTGCTCCTCGGCCGAACGGATCTGGCGCAGCGCATCGGTCAGCGACAGCTCGAAGGCGGCGCGGCGCTCGGACTGGACGCGCTCGGTCGTCTCGATGCAGGTGCAGTACATGCCCATTACCCGGCCCTGGCCGTCGTGCAGCGGCGAATACGAGAACGTGAAATAGGTCTGTTCGGGATAGCCCTTGCGCTCCATCGTGAGCGGCAGGTTCTCGAAATACGCCGACTTGTTGGACAGCGCCCGGTCGACGATCGGCACGATGTCGGCCCAGATCTCGTGCCAGATCTGCTGGAAGCGTTCGCCGAAGGCGGCCGGGTGCTTGTTGCCCAGCACGACGGCGTAGGCGTCGTTGTACAGGAAGGCGAGTTCCGGCCCCCAGGCGACGAACATCGGAAAGGTCGAGCTGAGCACCATAGATACGGCGGTGGCCAGCTCGGGCGGCCAGGACTGGGGCGGGCCGAGCGGGGACGTGCTCCAGTCGCGTTCGCGCAGGAGCCGCCTGGTCTCGGTGTCGCCGCCGCCGGCGGTCATGCGCAAAATGTCAACCATGGCGGGGATTTTCGCACACTAATGTGACAAGTGTGCGTTTTACAACTATTACAAGCGCGCCCCCGACGTGCGCTTACAGTTTGATGAAGTGCTCGCGGTAGTACTTGAGCTCTTCGATCGACTCGATGATGTCGGCCAGCGCCGTGTGCTTCTGGTGCTTCTTGAAGCCCGAGGCCAGTTCCGGCTTCCAGCGGCGGCACAATTCCTTCAGGGTCGACACGTCCAGGTTACGGTAGTGGAAGAACTCTTCCAGCTTCGGCATGCCGCGCGCCATGAAGCGGCGGTCCTGGCAGATCGAGTTGCCGCACATCGGCGACTTGCCGGCCGGGACCCACTGCTTCAAGAAGGCGATCAGCTGCTCGGCGGCCTGCTCTTCGGTCACGGTCGATGCCTTGACGCGGTCGATCAGGCCCGAACGGCCGTGCGTGCCCTTGTTCCAGGCATCCATCTTGTCGAGCGTCTCGTCGCTCTGGTGGATCGCGAACACCGGGCCTTCGGCCAGCACGTTCAGGTCAGGGTCGGTGACCACGGCCGCGACTTCGATGATGCGGTCGTTGTCCGGATCGAGGCCGGTCATTTCCATGTCGATCCAGACCAGGTTGAAGTCGTTCGGACGCGGCGTCGCAGTGCTTGCGCCCTGCGCTTGGGTTTCGTTAGCTTGTGACATAATCTCTCTTTACGTTGCTCGGCTTTGCCAATCCTGCATTTTCTCACAGGCACAGAATGCTTTCATCCGCGTTTTCGGTTTTGTTCGTCGTTTTTTTCTTGCTGACGCTGGCGCTGCGCTACTGGCTGGCGCGCCGCCACATCCGCCACGTGCTGGCGCACCGTGACCGCGTGCCGGCCGAATTCGCCGCCAGGATCCCGCTCGACGCCCACCGCAAAGCCGCCGACTACACCGTCGCCAGGACGCGCTACGCCCTGATCCATACGCTGTGGAGCAGCGCGGTACTGATCGGCTTCACGCTGCTGGGCGGCCTGCAGGCCCTCTCGAACACGATCCTGCACCTGCTGGGACCCGGCATGATGCACCAGATCGGGCTGGTGGTCGCGTACACCGTCGTCGCCGGGATGCTCGACCTGCCGTTCGGCTACTGGTTCCAGTTCGTGCTGGAACAACGCTTCGGCTTCAACAAGATGACCGTGGGGCTGTGGCTGGCCGACATGGTCAAGGGCACGCTGCTGGGCGCCGTGATCGGCCTGCCGCTGCTGTGGCTCGTGCTGACGCTCATGGACAAGGCCGGCAGCCTGTGGTGGCTCTACACCTGGGCGGTCTGGTGCGGCTTCCAGCTGCTGGCGATGGTGCTCTACCCGAGCGTCATCGCGCCGATGTTCAACAAGTTCACGCCGCTGTCCGACGACAGCCTCAAGGCCCGCATCGAAGGCTTGATGGCGCGCGTCGGCTTTGCCTCCAAGGGCCTGTTCGTGATGGACGGCAGCAAGCGCTCGAGCCACGGCAACGCCTACTTTTCCGGCTTCGGCGCCAACAAGCGCATCGTGTTCTTCGACACCCTGCTCGAGCGCCTGGCACCGTCCGAGATCGAGGCCGTGCTGGCGCACGAGCTGGGCCACTTCAAGCTCAAGCACATCGTCAAGCGCATCGTCGTGATGTTCGCGCTGTCGCTGGCCTTCCTGGCGCTGCTCGGCTGGCTCAAGGAGCAGGTCTGGTTCTACGAGGGCCTGGGCGTGCACCCGATCCTGGGCCAGGCCAACGATGCGATGGCGCTGCTGCTGTTCATGCTGGCGCTGCCGGTGTTCACCTTCCCGTTCGCGCCGCTGTCCTCGATCAGCTCGCGCAAGCACGAGTTCGAAGCCGACGCTTTCGCCGCCAGCCACGCCGATGCCGGCGACCTGGTCTCGGCCCTGGTCAAGATGTACGAGGACAACGCCTCGACGCTGACGCCGGACCCGATCCACTCGGCCTTCTACGATTCGCATCCGCCGGCCTCGGTGCGCATCCGCCACCTGCAGACGGCGGGGGCGGCATGAGCGCCGATCTCCTCGCCCGCCACGCCACCCACGGCGCAGCGGCGCTGGACGATGCGGCCGTCGAAGCGCTGCTGCCGGCCGTGCCCTGCTGGCGCATGGAGGCCGCGCCGGACACCGGCGTGCGCCTGGTGCGCGACTTCGCCTTCCTCGACTACATGGAAACCATCGCCTTCGTGAACGCGCTGGCCTGGATGGTCCACCGTGAAGACCACCATCCCGACCTGCAAGTCGGCTACAGGCGCTGTACGGCCAGCTGGACCACGCACTCGGCCGGCAACCGCCTGTCCGAGAACGACTTCATCTGCGCGGCCCGGGCCGACGCGATCTACGCGGGACGGACCGGCGCATGAGCAAAATGAACAAACCCACCAGGCCGATGAACCAACAGGACGCGCTGACCGGCACCGTGGTCGCCGCCCACGGGCGCCACTACCTGGCCGACGTCGGCTCGGACGGCCACCCCGAGTTCCTGCAATGCGTCACGCGCGGCAAGAAGACCAACGTCGCGGTCGGCGACGTCGTGCACCTGCAGCGCACCTCGAACGACCAGGCCGTGATCGAAAAGATCGCCGAGCGCAGCACGCTGCTGTACCGCTCCGACCAGTACAAGAGCAAGCTGCTGGCGGCCAACCTGACGCGCCTGTTCATCGTGATCGCGACCGAGCCGAGCTTCTCGGACGACCTGGTCTCGCGCGCGCTGGTCGCGTGCGAGGCGGCCGGCATCGAAGCCCACCTGATCCTCAACAAGGTCGACGTCGAAGAGGGCCTGGCGCGTGCGCGCGAGCGTGCCAGCCTGTACACCGGCATGGGCTACCCGCTGCACGAAGTCTCGGCCAGGGCGCGCCCCGAAGAGGCGGTCGCCGTGCTCGAGCCGCTGCTGCAGGACCAGTCGTCGATCTTCATCGGCCAGTCCGGCATGGGCAAGTCCTCGCTGATCAATCTGCTGGTGCCGGACGCCGACATCGCCACGCGCGAGATCTCGGAAGTGCTCGACACCGGCAAGCACACGACCACGTTCACGCGCCTGTACCGCCTGCCCGCCGGCGGCAACATCATCGACTCGCCGGGCTTCCAGGAATTCGGCCTGTACCACCTGAGCGAAGGCATGCTGGAGCGCGCTTTCGTCGACTTCAAGCCGTATCTTGGCGGCTGCAAGTACTACAACTGCCGCCACCTAGCCGAGCCGCAATGCGCGATCCTCGAGGCGGTCGCCGAGGGCAAGATCGCCAGGCTGCGCCACGAGCTGTACGCGCAGCTGCTGCACGAATCGGCGCAAACATTGTACTGAGGGGGTACTGACCAAAAAACCGCCATGCCGGAACTTAATTTACCGAATGGCAAACGAAACCGCTTATAATCAATCGCTTCGAACCACGGTAGACGGGATCATCGCATCCCACGAAACAACATGGCTGGCACGAATCCAACGAACATCAAACACTTCCTGCAGTTCTCCGACTTCACCCGCGACGAGTTCGAGTACCTGATCGAACGCGCCGCCATCATCAAGCGCAAGTTCAAGAACTACGAGATCTACCACCCGCTGGTCGACCGCACGCTGGTCATGGTGTTCGACAAGAATTCGACCCGCACCCGCCTGAGTTTCGAAGCCGGCATGCACCAGCTGGGCGGCGCCGCGATCTTCCTGAGCACGCGCGACAGCCAGCTCGGCCGCGGCGAGCCGGTCGAGGACGCCGGCCAGGTCATGAGCCGCATGTGCGACATCCTGATGGTGCGCACCTTCGGCCACGACATCATCGAGCGTTTCGCGGCGCATTCGCGCGTCCCGGTGATCAACGGCCTGACCAACGAGCACCATCCCTGCCAGGTGCTGGCCGACATCTTCACCTTCTACGAGCACCGCGGCCCGATCGCCGGCAAGACGGTGGCCTGGATCGGCGACGCCAACAACATGCTGTACTCGTGGCTGCAGGCGGCCGAAGTATTCGGCTTCCACCTGAACGTGTCGACGCCCAAGGGCTACGACATGGACCCGGCGCTGGTCGCCACCGGCAACTACACCTTCTTCGAGAACCCCTCGGACGCCTGCGCCGGCGCGCACCTGATCAACACCGACGTCTGGACCAGCATGGGTTTTGAAAAGGAAAACGCCGAGCGCCTGAAAGCCTTCGACGGCTTCATGGTCGACGCGCCGAAGATGGCGAAAGCCAGCCCGGACGCGCTGTTCATGCATTGCCTGCCGGCCCACCGCGGCGAGGAAGTCGCGGCCGAGGTCATCGACGGACCGCAGTCGGTGGTCTGGGACGAGGCCGAGAACCGCCTGCACGTGCAGAAGGCGCTGATCGAATACCTGCTGCTCGGCCGCATCGAAGATAAATAAGCATTACCATCACCACCCTGAGCTTGATCGTCGGCCTTCGGGCCGGCTGACCATCACCCCCTCCTCATTCATTGGAATCCCCATGAGCGACATTAAAAAAGTAGTCCTCGCCTACTCCGGCGGCCTCGACACCTCGGTCATCCTGAAATGGCTGCAGGATCACTACAACTGCGAAATCGTCACCTTCACCGCCGACCTCGGCCAGGGCGAAGAGCTGGAACCGGCGCGCGCCAAGGCCATCAAGTTCGGCATCAAGCCTGAGAACATCTACATCGACGACGTGCGCGAAGAGTTCGTGCGCGACTTCGTGTTCCCGATGTTCCGCGCCAACACCGTGTACGAAGGCGAATACCTGCTGGGCACCTCGATCGCGCGTCCGCTGATCGCCAAGCGCCTGATCGAGATCGCCAACCAGACCGGCGCCGACGCCATCTCGCACGGCGCGACCGGCAAGGGCAACGACCAGGTCCGCTTCGAGCTGGGCGCCTACGCGCTCAAACCCGACGTCAAGATCATCGCCCCGTGGCGCGAGTGGGACCTGCTGTCGCGCGAGAAGCTGCTGAAGTACGCGGAAGACGCCGGCATCGACATCGACATGAAGCACAAGAACGGCGGCGCGCCGTACTCGATGGACGCCAACCTGCTGCACATCTCCTTCGAAGGCCGCCACCTGGAAAACCCGAGCGCGGAAGCCGAGGAATCGATGTGGCGCTGGACCGTGTCGCCGGAACAGGCGCCGAACGAGCCGGAATACCTCGACATCGAGTTCGCGGGCGGCGACATCGTCGGCCTCAACGGCACCAAGATGAGCCCGGCGCAAGTGCTGACCGAGCTGAACCGCGTGGGCGGCAAGCACGGCATCGGCCGCCTCGACCTGGTGGAAAACCGCTACGTCGGCATGAAGTCGCGCGGCTGCTACGAAACCCCGGGCGGCACCATCATGCTGCGCGCCCACCGCGCGATCGAATCGATCACGCTGGACCGCGAAGTGGCGCACCTGAAGGACGACCTGATGCCGCGCTACGCCAGCCTGATCTACAACGGCTACTGGTGGAGCCCGGAGCGCGTCGCGCTCCAGACCCTGATCGACCACACGCAGAAGAACGTCAACGGCTGGGTGCGTGTCAAGCTGTACAAGGGCAACGTGATCGTGGTCTCGCGCGACTCGAAGACCGATTCGCTGTTCGACATGAACATCGCGACCTTCGATGAAGACGGCGGCGCCTACAACCAGGCGGACGCGGGCGGCTTCATCAAGCTGAACGCGCTGCGCATGCGGATCGCGGCCAAGGCGCGCGCCAAGCGCGGCCAATAAGGCGGGCAGTAAGCCGGCCGCGCCTTGCGGCGACCGAAGCCGCTGGTCCTGTTGGGCCGGCGGCTTTTTTTTCGTGCCGGCCTTCGCTTGATTGTATAGCCGCGCCCGCTCATGCCGGCACTCCAAGCGCGGTAGCCGGTGTCGAGCGACCGGTTTCCCGCCGCGGCCTGCGCGGCAACCCGAAGTGGACGCTTCGATTCGCGGTCACCCTGCTCCTGCGCGCCCAATTCCGCCGCTTCCGGCCTGCCCGCGGCGGAAAAGCCTCAGCGCGCCCGCCGGGTGATCTTCGATCCTTCCAGGCCGAGGTTCTCCATCAACCCGGCGTTGGTCATCACCACGGCCAGCGCGGGACTGGTCACGCCCGTGAGGTCGAGTTCGCCATTGGCGCCGGTATGCAGCAGCGCGACCGATGCGTCGGCCCCGGCCGACCATCCATGACTGGCCTGGAATTTCCGGAGGCTGTCTTGCGTCATGAAGAGGAACATCATGCCCTTCGACTGCGCGCCGATCTGCAGGCCGACGGACACCGCGCCGATCGAGTGGTAGTCACCGGGCTGCCGCCGACCCGGAGCACGCCCTGGCCGTACTCGCCGCCGACACCCAGCCCCGCGGCGATCACCGACGGAAAGATCAGCACGCCGCGCACCTTGCCTGCCAGTTCGCGCGCCCCCGGCGTCTGATGGAAGCGGTTCAACGTTTCATCGGCGCCGACGGTCGTCAAAGACAAGAAATCGCGGCTTTTCATGGTTTTCTCCCTTGCTTCATTGATCGGAGCCGCGCAACTATGGAAATGCTACTCGACTGCGTTCCACTCAGTCCACAAGCGTCCGGAAAACGGCGGCTGCGATTCATGCATTCGTAGAAAACCGGATAGGTTGTCGTTTCCATGCCAAAGCTGGCGTTCAAACGTTGTCGCAGACGCGGGTCATCGACGGTGCGCCCGGCCAGGACCAAAGCAGGCACAATGGCGCTACAACTCATGTGCTCCAGATGTTAATCGACAAAATCTTCGAAGTGGCCTTCCACGGTTCGCCGATCGGCCAGTACCTGCTCGCGCCCACCGACCAGCTCGAGATCCTGGCCGTCAACGACGCCTTCTTGCGCTCGGTCGCACGCCGGCGCGAGGACGTGCTGGGGCGGCCGCTGTTCGAGGTATTCCCGAACAACCCGACCGACCCGCACGACACCGGCGTACAGGATCTCGCCCGCTCGATCCGCGACGCGATCGAGGCCGGCGCCAGCCAGAAGATGGCGGCCCAGCGCTATCCGATCGAGATGGAGCGCGACGGCCGGCGCTGGTTCGAGATCATGTACTGGAGCGCCACCAACACCCCGGTCTACGGCGACGACGGCCGCCTGCTGTGCGTCTCGCACACCACCATCGACATCACCGCCCAGGTGCTGGCCGAGCAGGCGCTCGAACGCAGCCGCGAGGAAGCGCTGGCCAGCGCACGCCGCGCCGAGGCGGAGCGCGCCAACCTGGCGGCGGTGCTGAGCGCAGCGCCAGTCGGCATCCTGGTGGTGGACCGCGCGCAGCGCGTGATCGAGAAGAACCCAGCCTACACCAGGCTGTTCGGCAACGATTTCGCCGATATCGGCGCGCGCATCGACCTGGACGTCTGGAACGGCTGGCTGGTCGGCGGGCCGCGCGCCGGCGACAAGCTGCGGCTCGAAGACTGGCCGCTGCAGCGCGCGCTCGCCGGCGAAACCGTCGACCACTGCCCGCTGCGCGTGCAATCGTTCGACGCCGACGCGGTGCGCACGATGCTGGTGTCCTCGGCGCCCATCCACGGCGCCGATGGCGAGGTGGTCGGCGCGGTCGCGGTGGCGATGGACATCGAGGAACGCATCCGCGCCGAGCAGGCCTTGCAGGAAGCCGACCGGCGCAAGGACGAATTCCTGGCAATGCTGGCGCACGAGCTGAGGAATCCCTTGGCGCCGATCGGCGCGGCGGCCTCGCTGCTGGCGCGCAGCCACGGCGAGGACGAGCAGGTGCAGCGCACCAGCAAGGTGATCACGCGCCAGGTCCAGCACATGAGCAGCCTGGTCAACGAGCTGCTCGACGTCGCGCGCGTCACGCGCGGCCTGATCGCGCTCGACCGCGAAATCCTGGACGCCAAGCGCATCGTGGCCGAGGCGATCGAGCAGGCCCGGCCCGGCATCGAGGCGCGCGGCCACACGCTGCAGGTCAGCCAGCCGCCCTTGCCCGCCTTCGTGCTGGGCGACCACAAGCGCCTGGTGCAGGTGCTGGCCAACCTGCTGCACAATGCGGCCAAGTTCACGCCCGAGGGCGGGCTGGTGCAGGTCGAGCTGGAGATCGATCCCAATCACGTGCGCTTGTGCGTGAGCGACAACGGCCAGGGCATGACGCCCGAGCTGATGGCGCGCGCCTTCGAGCTGTTCGCGCAGGGCGAACGCACGCTCGACCGTTCCCAGGGCGGCCTGGGCATCGGCCTGGCGCTGGTGCGCAGCGTGGTCCAGCTGCACGGCGGCCGGGCGAGCGTCGAGAGCGCCGGTCCGGACCAGGGCTCGCATTTCACGATCTGCCTGCCCAAGGCCGAGCCGCCCGCGCCGGCACGGCCGGCCGATGCGGATGCCAGCGCTGCCGCCGGCGCCGCGGCCGCGGCGCAGCAAGGCCTGGCGATCATGGCGGTCGACGACAACGAAGACGCCGTGACGATGCTGCAGCCGCTGCTGGCCTCGCTCGGCCACCGCGTCACCACCTTTACCAGCTCACGCGCGGCGCTGGGTTACGCCCTCGCCCATCCGCCGGACGCCTGCGTGCTCGACATCGGCCTGCCCGAGATCGACGGCCTCGCGCTCGCGCGCGCCTTGCGCGCGGACCCGCGCACGCGCGGCGCGGTGCTGATCGCGCTGTCCGGCTACGGCAAGGAGGTCGACCGCCGGGCCGCGCTGGCGGCCGGCTTCGACGACTACTTCGTCAAGCCGGTCAACATCGACGCGCTGGGCGAGGCGCTGGCGCGGCCAGCGCCCGGGCGCCAGGCGGAGCCGCGCTAGGCGCTCGCCATCGCGCGCTGCGCGTGCGCCGTCTTCCCGGGCGCGGCCTGGGCAGGCGCGCCGCCCGCACGGGCGCCGGTCGCAGGGGGCGCGTCGAAATCGTAGACGGCCGCGTCGTGCACTTCCCAGGCGCCCTCGCCCAGCAGGCGCAGCACGTGGGTGTGGTGGCGCAGCACGGCGGCGCGGTGGGCGATGCTGATCAGGGTCGTGCCGCTCGCGCGCAGGCGCGCATACAGCGAGGCTTCGTTGGCGCTGTCGAGCGCACTGGTGGCTTCGTCCAGGATCACGATGCGCGGGGCGTGCACCAGCACGCGCCCGAACGCCAGGCGCTGCTGCTCGCCGACCGACAGCAGCTTTTCCCAATCTTGCACGGCATCCAGGCCGCCGACCCGTTCGACCAGCTGCGGCAGGTGGACGTCGTCCAGGATCGCCAGCAACTGCTCGTCGCTCAGGTCGGTGTGGGTGCCGGGATAGATCAGCTGGCTGCGCAGCGTACCCGCCTGCAGGTAAGGCTTTTGCGGCAGGAAGAAAAAGTCCTCGATCGGCGGATGGTGGATGGTGCCGCTGCCGGTGTCCCACAAGCCGGCGATCGCGCGCAGCAGCGAGCTCTTGCCGCAGCCGCTGTCGCCGGTGATCAGCAAGGCGTCGCCGGGCGCCAGCGAAAGGTCGAGGTCCTTGATCAGCACGCGCCCGGAACGCGGCGGATGCAGCGTCAGCGTCTGCAGCGCCAGCTGCTCGCCCGGACGGCGCTCGATGCGCGGCGGCCTCCCGCTGTCGGCGCCGGCGCCCGCGCCGGCAGCGGCGGGCGCCATGCCCGGCAGCACGCGCTCGGACAGCGCCTGCAGGCGGTCGATGCCGGCCACGAAGCGGCTCAGGCTCTCGAAATTGTCGACGATGACGCCGACCGCACCGAGCACCGCCGTGAAGGCGCCGGCGGCCTGGATCGCCTGCCCGACTTCGAGTTCGCCGGCCAGCACGCTCTTGGCCAGGATCGCGCTCGGCAGCACCAGCGTCAGCTGGCTGAAGGTGCGCTGGAACAGGTTGAGCGTGCGCTGCTTCTTGATCAGGCGGGCGAAATTATGGATCACCTTGCCGAAGCGGTTGTCGATGTGGGCGCGCTCCTGCGCCTCGCCGCGGTAAAACGCGATCGACTCGGCGTTTTCGCGCACGCGCATCAGGCTGAAGCGGAAATCGGCTTCGCGCCGCAGCTGCCAGAAGTTCAGGTGGATCAGCGGGTTGCCGAACCAGGTCAGCGCGACCACGGTGCCGGTCAGCGCATACACCGCCAGCACCGCCACCAGCACGTGCGAAATCTTCCACAGCACCGCGCTGAACGCCACCAGCTGCATGATCGAACTCAGGAAGATCAGCAGGAAGTTGATCGAGCGGCCGGTGAAGGTGTCGATGTCTTCGCAGATGCGCTGGTCCGGGTTGTCCATCTCGGCGTCGGATTCGAGCGCGTAGTACTTGCGCCCGTTCAGGTAGCCGTCCAGGAAGCGGCCGGTGAGCCAGCGCCGCCACTGGTTGGCGAACACGTCGCGCATGTAATAGTAGAACGCGTAGCTCGGCACCGCGAAGGCCAGGATGTACAGGCAGGCGCGCACCGAGGTCCAGAAGCGGTCGCCATCCTTGTCGGCCAGCGCCGAGGTGATTTCCCCGGCCTGGTCGTTGAGCATCACGGCGACCTTGGTCTCGACCAGCATCAGCACGATCAGGAGCAGCAGCATGCTCCAGGCCCTGCCCTTTTCCTCGCCCTGCCAGTAAGGCTTGGCGACCCGGACGAATTGCTTCCAGGCCGCCAGCGACAGGGAGGCGCGGCGGCGTTTCTTGCGTGGCGGGGTGTCGTGGTCGGATGCGGCGGTGCTGGGTGAAGGCTTGCTCATGGTTGTTGCTCGATTGCTGTATTGACTGCAGCATACAAGCCCCCACCAATTGGTTCAGTGCGGAAACAGACATAACGCCGAGTAAAAATTGGGGTCTCGCGCAGCGAGACGCCCTCCGCCGGGACGACGCAGCGATGAAGTCGTGATGCCGCCGCGATCAGAAGTGGAAGTTCGCCGTCACGCTGGCCCAGCGCGGCGCGCCCGGCGTGTAGCGGTAGCCGCTCTTGTTGATCGCCGCGACGTAGCGCGTGTCGAACAGGTTGTAGAGGTTCAGCTGCAAGTCCAGCCAGCGCGCCACCCGATAGCTCGCCATCGCGTCGACCACCGTGTAGGCATCGGCATAGGCCGGGGTGCCGACCGCGCCGTCGGTGCCGCGCAGCAGGCGGCCCTGGTAGCGCACCCCGCCGCCGACCTTCAGGCCGAACGGGAAGGCATAGGTGGTCCAGCTGGTGAACGACTGCTTCGGGGTGTACGACAGGTTGTTCTCGCCGCTGGCGGTGACGACCTTGCCCGCTTCGACGCTGGTGTCCATGTAGGCGTAGCCGGCGTTGACCGACCAGGCTTTGGTGATCTCGCCGGTGGCGGACAGCTCCACGCCCTGCACGCGCTTGCGCCCGCTCTGGAAGTACAGCAGCGTGACCGGGTCCTGCTCGACGTCGTTCTTGACGTCGGTGCGGTACAGCGCCGCGTTCAGGCCCAGCTTGTGGTGCATGAGTTCCAGCTTGCCGCCGATTTCGGTGGTGGTGCTGACCTGCGGCTGGTAGATCGGATTCGCGGCGCTGTTGGCGCTGGCGCTGAGCGTCAGGTTCGAGCCCGGCGGGTTCTTGGAGGTCGCCCACAGCGCGTACACGCTGCTGTTCTCGGTCGGCTTGTACAGGCCTGAAACCTTGCCGCTGACGAGGTTATCCGACAGCTCGATATGCGACGGGACCGGCGTGCCGGCCGGCAGCGTTGGATTGGCGGTGGCGGTCGCCAGCGTGACGGCGTCGTAGTTGGTGTCGAAGTGGTCGATGCGGACCGAGGCGCCGAACAGCCATTGCTCGCCCAGCTTGATCGTGTCCAGGAAGTAGGCCGACTCGGTGTCGATCTGGCCCTGGGTGCGGGCGCCGCTGCGCACCAGGTTCAGGCCGCCGACCGGAGCGTTCGGATCCGGGTGGTAGAAATTCGACGGCAGCAGCACCCCGGCGCCGAGGTAGCCATAGTTCTTCTGCTTCTCGCTGACCAGGTCCAGGCCCGACACCAGCGTGTGGCGCAGCGCGCCGGTGCTGAAATCCGCGGTCAGCGTGGTCTGGTTGGCCAGCACCTTGTTTTCCTGGTCCTTCACGGTGCGCAGGGTGCGGGTGAAGGTCCAGGTCGAGGGGTCGGCGCTCGGCGTGGCGACCGTCGTGGCCGAGCTCATGAAGGAACTGAGCAGGTAATCCTGTTTCGTCTTGCCGTAGCGCGTGGTGCTGCGCAGGCGCAGCCCGTCGCGGAACTCGTGTTCGAGGATCGCGGTGGCCATGTCGGCCTTCACGTGATCGTAGTCCGACAGTTCGCCATAGAAGTTGTCGGGATCGACCATCGGCGCAGCCGCGATGAAGGGACGCTTCGGGTCCGGGCTGCTGTAGCCGGGCAGGCCGACGGTCGGCACGCCGCCGTCCGGACGGTTGTCCTGCTTGACGTGCAGGAAGTCGAGGTAGAGCCGGGTCGGGCCACGCAGGCCGAACGCCAGCGACGGCGCCACCGCCCAGCGCTTGTCGCGCACGAAGTCGCGCGCCGGGTTGCCGTTGTCCTGGTCGAGCGCGTTCAGGCGGAACGCAATGCCGCGCTCGCGGTCGATCACCTGGTTCAGGTCGGCGGCGCCGCGCGCAGTCTGCGTGCCGGCCTGCAGCGAGGCGTCGGCGAAGCTGCGCAGTTGCGGCTGCTTGGTGTCGAGGTTGATCGAGCCGGTCGGGGCGCTGCGGCCCGTGTCGGTGCCGGCCGGCCCCTTCAGCACGTCGATCTGCTCGATGTTGAAGATGTCGCGCGAGATCGAGCCGATGTCGCGGATGCCGTCGACGAACAGGCTGCCCGAGGTGTCGAAGCCGCGCAGGTAGATCGCGTCGCCGGTGTTGGTGCTGCCGTTTTCGCCAAGGAAGAAGGTGCCCACGCCGGGTGTGTTGCGCAGCGCCTCGGTCAGCGTGGTCGCGCCCTGCTGCTCGAACAGCTCCTTCTTGATCACGATGATGCTCTGCGGGGTGTCGACCAGCTTTTCGGTGTACTTGGCCGACTGCGGGTGGTCGGCCTTGAAGTCGTTTTCGCGCTCGCCGACGACGTGCACGCGCTGGGCGCGATGGTCGCGGTCATGCTCGCGGTCGTGGTCGCCATCGCGGCGCGCGTGGTCGTCGCTGTCGCTGCGTTCCTGGGACGTGGCGGCGGCGGTGCCGGCAGGCGCCACCGGCTCGGCCGCGTGCGCGGCGAACGGCAGCATCAGCAGCGCCAGGGCGGCGCCGGCACCGGCGCTGCGCGGCAAGGCGGCATGTTTGCGGCTGCGGATCGTGTTCTGGGTCGTGGTCATGGTCGAGGTCGTGTTGTTATTGATCGGTTATCGGAACGTCACGCACTCTAGCAAGCTTCTCGACGAATGTAAACGCGAATCATTATCATTTGCGTTCCTTTGATCGCCATCGTTTCCGTCGCGCGCCATGCCCTGTCGGCGTTTTGATAACTGAACATCACTCAATGTGACCCGAAGTTACATTTATGTTGCATCCCTACAGCAACTCTCGGGCGGAAGATGCCCAGCGATGTTACAGTTCGGGGACAAATACCCTGCTTTGGAGCAAGTATGTTTCGCAATTCGAGCATCAAGACCAAACTCAGCCTCGGTCTGGGCACGATCGTCACGCTGAGTCTGCTGGTGCTCGCCCTCGCCTACGATCACTACGCCCGCCTGTCCGCCGCCAACCGCTGGGACCGCCACACGCTGGAGGTACTGCTCGAGACCAACCACGTCTCGACCGCGGTGCTGCAGATCCAGTCGTCGACGCGCGGCTTCCTGCTTACCGGCAACGACGAACTGCTGGCCCCGATCCAGGCCGACTACGCGGGCGCGCGCCAGCACGTCGAGCGCGCGCTCGCGCTCACGGTCGACAACCCGCCCCAGCAGGAGCGCATCACGCGCCTGCAGGCCATGCTGGCCGACTGGATGGCGCATGCGATCCAGCCCAACATCGACGCCCGCCGCCGCCTCGGCGACGCCGGTCCGGTCACGATCACGCCCGAGATCAACAAGAAGGTGCTGGCCGGCAGCAGCGCGATGAGCGGCATCCGCAGCCTGGTCGCCGAGGTCGAGGCCGACGAGAGCCGCCTGCGGGCCGCACGCAACGAGGAATCGAGCTCGCGCGACCAGCGCATGGCGGCCGTGCTGATCGGCGGCGCGCTGGCCAGCGTGGTGCTGGGCGCGCTGGTCGCCGGGGGCCTGCTGGCCTCGGTGTCGCGGCCGCTGGCCAGCCTGCTGCAAGCGGCGCGCGGGATCGCGGGCGGACAGGTGGGCGCGCGCGCCGAGGTGCTGTCCGAGGACGAACTGGGCCGCCTGGCGCAGGAATTCAACCGCATGGCCCAGGCCATCGAAGACAGCCAGGCCAAGGAGCTGGCCGCGAGCAACGCGCTGCGCGCCAAGGTCGGCGCCCTGCTCGCCGTGGTCTCGAAAGCCGCGCGCGGCGACCTGACCGGCACCAGCGGCGTGCACGGCGAGGATGCCATCGGGCGCCTCGGCGAAGGCGTGGAGGCGATGGTCGGCAACCTGCGCAGCCTGCTCACCAATGTGCAGCGCGCCGGCATCCAGGTGACCGCCTCGGCGACCCAGATCGCGGCCTCGGCGCGCCAGCAGGAAGCCACCGGCATCGAGCAGGCCCAGACCAGCGTCGAGGTGCTCTCGACCACCAAGGAGATCTCGGCCAACACCGCCCAGCTGCTGCGCACGATGGAGGAAGCGACCGAGGTCGCCGACTACACCACCGCCGCCGCCGCCGAGGCCCAGGACAACCTCAAGCGCATGGACCAGAGCATGCACCAGATGGTGGCGGCGACCGACACCATCGGCGCCAAGCTGGCCGCGCTGTCCGAAAAAGCCAGCAACATCAACAGCGTGCTGACCACGATCACCAAGGTCGCGGACCAGACCAACATCCTGTCGCTGAACGCCGCGATCGAAGCCGAAAAGGCCGGCGAGGCCGGGCGCGGCTTCGCGGTCGTGGCCAGCGAGATCCGGCGCCTGGCCGACCAGACCTCGGTCTCGACCTGGGACATCGAGCAGATGCTCAAGGATATGCAGTCGGCGGTGTCGGCCAGCGTGATGGGCATGGACAAGTTTTCGGAGGAGATCCGGCGCAGCGTCGACGAGGCGCACCGCGTGGCCTCGCAACTGTCCGAGATGGTGGACCAGGTGCGCCAGCTGGCGCCGCGCTTCGACCTGGTGCTGCAGGGGATGCAGTCGCAGGCGGTCGGCGCCACGCAGATCTCGGAGACGATGATGCAGCTGTCCGACGCCAGCCAGCAGACCGTGGACTCGCTCAAGGCCACCAGCGAGGCGGTGCACCAGCTGCAGTATGCCGCCGGCGACCTGCAGCAATCGGTCGCGACCTTCTCGGTCAGCACCTAGGCGGGCGCACGGCAATGAAGGTACTGGTGTTTTACATCGGACCCGGGCGCTTTGCCTTGCCTTTGAGCGCGGTCGAGCGCGTGCTGCCGCTGGCGCGCCTTGCGCCGCTGCCGGGCGCGCCGTATTTCGTGCCCGGCCTGCTCGACCTGCACGGCGAGGCGATTCCCGTGATCGACCTGTCGCGCCTGGCCGGCACGCCGCCCGATGCGGTGCGCTACGACACGCGCATCCTGCTGGTCGAGGTGCCGGCGCTGGGCAGGATGCGCCGCCTGGGGCTGCAGGCCGAACATGTCGCCGGCGTGCTCGAACTGGCCGCTGAACCGTTCGCTCCGGGCGTCGTGGCGGCGCCCTGGCTGGGCGCGCTGGCGCGCGGCGCGGCTCCGGCGCCAGGGCTGGACGGCGGCCTGCTGCAGCTGCTCGATCCGGCGCGCCTGCTGGCGCCCGAGACCGAGGCGCTGCTGTTCGGCGAGACGGGCGCGCCATGAACCTGCGCGCACTGATCAAGCAAAGCGCCGGCCTCGACCTGGCCGAGGCCGCGCTCGAACGCGCGCTGCGCGACTTGCGCCAGCGCGGCGCCAACGATGCCGGCGCTGCCGGCGCGGGTGCGGCGCCGGCGCCCGGCACGGCGCAATTCGACGCCCTGCTCGACCTGGTGGTGGTGCCCGAGTCGTGGATGCTGCGCGACCCGGCCGTATTCGCGGCCGCGCTCGACTTCGTGCAGCGGCGCCTGGCGCAGCGGCCCGGCGTCGCGCTGCGCATCCTGTCCCTGCCCTGCGCGGGCGGCGAGGAACCGTATTCGATGGCGCTGACGCTGGCCGACGCCGGCATCGGGCCGGAGCGCTGCCGCATCGACGGCTTCGACCTGTCGCGCGGCGCCATCGAACGCGCCCATCTGGGGCGCTACACGCGCAACGCCTTCCGCAGCGCCGACCTGGCCTTCCGCGAACGCTGGTTCACGGTTGAGGGCGACGAGTACCTGATCGATCCGCAGCTGCGCGCCTACGTGAACTTCCAGCAGGCCAACCTGTTCGCGCTGGGCGCGCAAGGCGCGCACGGCGGCTACGACCTGGTCTTGTGCCGCAACCTGCTGATCTACTTCGACGACGCCGACCAAGGGCGCGCCGCGCAGGCGATCGCCGCCGTGCTGGCCGACGACGGCCTGCTGCTGTCGGGCTATGCCGAGACCCCGGCGTTTTGCCGCCATGGCTACACGCCGGCGCCGCAAGGGCCCGTGTTCGCGCTGCACAAGGCCGCCGCGCCCGTGGGCGGGCATGCGCCCACGCCCGCTCGCGCGCCCGCGCCCGCCCGCCTGCGCGTGCCCGCGCGCGTGAGGCCGGCGGCGCCGCGCGTCGCGCCCGAGCCGTCACGGCAGCCGGCGGCGGCGGCGGCGCCGGTCGCACCCGAGCTGCTGGCGCGCGCCCAGCGCCTGGCCGATGCCGGCCAGCTGGCCGAGGCGCAAGCCGATTGCCGCGCCGTGCTGGCCCTGCACCCCGCGCACGCCGACGCCTGGTTCCTGCTCGGCTTGACCAGCGACTGCGCCGGCGACGTCCGCGCCGCCGAACGCTACTGGCGGCGCTGCCTGTACCTGCAGCCCGACCACTACGCGGCCTTGTGCAGCCTGGCGCTGCTGCACGAGCAGCGCGGCGATGGCGCGCGCGGCGCCAGCCTGCGCCAGCGCGCGGCGCGCGTGTTTGCCGCCGGCGGCAAAGGTGGTGGAGGCCAGCCATGACGCATCCGGCCAGCCCCGCGCTCGAACTCGACGATTGCTGGCGCCGCGTCGGCGTGGCAGGCGACCGCAGCTGCGCGGCGCTGCTCGAGCACGTCCACTGCCGCAACTGCCCGGTCTATGCCGATGCCGCGCAGCGCCGCCTGCAGCGCCCGGTCGATCCGGCATACCGCGCGGCCTGGGCGCTCGAGCTGGCGCGTCCGTATCCGCCCCGGCCCGTGCTGGACGCCGCGGCGCTGGTGTTTCGCGTCGGCGCCGAGTGGCTGGCCGCGCCGATGGCGCTGGTCGCCGCGGTCGCGCCGCTGGCCACGCCGCACCGCCTGCCGCACCGCAGCGGCGCCAACGGCCTGCTCGGCATCGTCAACGTCGACGGGCGCCTGCTGCCGGCGGTCTCGCTGGCGGCGCTGCTCGGCATCGACGCTGCGGACGCTGACGGCGCAGGCGGCCCCGGCACTGCAACGCCGGCCGGGCGCCACGCCTTCGCGCGCCTGCTGGTGCTGGCCTCCAGCGGCCAGTCGTATGCGCTGCCGGTCGACGAGGTGCACGGGGTGCTGCGCTACGCCGCCATCGCGCTGCGCGCGCCGGCCGCGACGCTGCAACGCACGCCATCGCCGCTGCTGGCCGGCGTGATCGACGCCGGCGCCTCGGGTGCGGTAGCCGCTGCAGGGTCCAGCGCCGCGCCCGGCATCGCCCATGGCGTCGGCCTGCTGGACGGCGCCCTGCTCGAACAACGCCTGCGGGACTTGCTGCGATGAGCATCGACGATTCTTTCGGCAACGACTTCGGCGACGACCTGAGCCAGTACTCGATGCTCGAGCTGTTCCGCATGGAGGCGCAGGACGGCGCGCGCGTGCTGACCGAAGGCCTGCTGCGGCTGGAACACCTGGAGTCGGACCGCGCGGACCCGGCCACGCTGGACGCCCTGATGCGCGCCGCCCACTCGATCAAGGGCGCGGCCGCGATCGTCGACCTGGCGCCGGTGGTGCGCCTGGCGCATGCGATGGAAGACGTGTTCGTCGCCGCCCAGCGCGGCCGCCTGGCGCTCGGCCCCGGCGCGGTGGATGCGCTGCTGGCCGCGGTCGACCTGATGCCGCACCTGGCCGAGCCGGATGCGCCGGCGGACGCCACCGCGGCCGAGGCGGCGCGCCTGGACGCCACCCTGGCGGCGCTGGCCGCGCTGCAGGATCAGGCCGCGCCGGCCGCGCCCGCGCTGTCGTCTCCCGCGCCCGCACCCGCGCCCGCGCCTGCACCGGCACCCGCGCTGCCGTCCGCACAGGACGCCGCTTCGCCAGCTGCGTCGTCGACGGCGCCGGCCTTCGCCGCCACGGTCGACGACGAGCTGCTGGCGCTGGCCTCGCAGGCGCGCCTGCACGCTCACCGGCTGCAGCCCTGGATCGCCGGGATGCAGCGCTACCGGCGCCAGCAGCGCGGCGCGTTCGAGGCGCTCGACGCCCTGGCGGACGCCATCGCCGCCAACGGCGACCCGGCGCTGCGCGAACAGGCGCGCACGGTGCTCGAACGCGTGCGTCCGCTCAAGGACAGCCTGCATCGCAGCATCGCCGAGGCCGAGGCTTACGAACAGCGCGCCGGTTCGCTGGCCACGCGCATGGTCGACGGCGTGCTGGCGCTGCGCATGGGCCGCTTCGGCGACGGCGTGCACGCGTTGCCGCGCATGGTGCGCGACCTGGCGCGCAGCCTGGGCAAGGAAGTGCGCCTCGAGGTGCGCGGCGCCGACGTGCTGGTCGACCGCGCGCTGCTGGCCGACATGGAGAGCCCGCTCGGCCACCTGCTGCGCAACGCCGTCGACCACGGCATGGAGCTGCCGCACGAGCGGATCGCGGCGGGCAAGCCGGCGGCCGGCACCATCGTGCTGGAGGCGCGCCACCGCGGCGGCATGCTGGACATCGACGTGTTCGACGACGGCCGCGGCGTCGACCCCGAGCGCATCCGCCGCGCCGCCATCGCGCGCGGCCTGGCCGCGCCGAGCTTCGCGGCGGCCCTGGGCGACGCCGAGCTGATGGCCTTCCTGTTCCTGCCCGGCTTTTCGCTCAAGGAGCAGCCCAACGAGATTTCCGGCCGCGGCGTCGGCATGGACGTGGTCCACGACGCGGTCCAGGCCCTGCACGGCGCAGTGCGCGCCGAATCGCGGCCCGGCCAGGGCTTTCGCACCGCGATCACGCTGCCGCTGACCCAGTCGATCATGCGCGCGCTGCTGGTCGAAATCGTCGGCGAAGCGTATGCGCTGCCGATCGCGCGCATCGAACGGGTGCTGCGCGTGAATGCGGCGCAGGTGCGCACGCTGGGCGGACGCCAGGTGCTCGACATCGGCGGCGAACAGGTCGGCCTGGTGGCGGCGGCGCGCGTGCTCGACCTGGGCGAACCGGGCGCCGCTGCGCAGCTGGCCGTGGTGGTGATCGGCGCCGGGCGCGAGCGCTATGGCCTGGTGGTCGACGCCATCCTCGGCGAGCGCAGCCTGACCGTGCAGCCGCTCGAGCCGACCTTCGGCAAGCTGCGCGACGTCGCCGCCGCCGCCCTGCTCGACGACGGCAGCGCCGCGCTGATCCTCGACGTGCCCGACCTGCTGCAGTCGATCGCGCGCCTGCTCGATGCCGGCGCCGCGCTGCAGCCGGGCGCGGGGGCAAGCCCCGGCGCCGATGCCGACGGGGCGCGCGCCGTGCTGCGCGTCCTGGTGGTCGACGATTCGCTGACGGTGCGCGAGACCCAGCGCAAGATCCTGGCCGCGCACGGCTACCGCGCCGACACCGCGATCGACGGCATCGACGGCTGGAACATGCTCAAGTCCGGCGACTACGACCTGGTGATCAGCGACGTCGACATGCCGCGCCTGGACGGCATCGGCCTGCTCAAGCGGATCCGCCAGGACGCCCACCTGGGACGCCTGCCGGTGATGATCGTGTCGTACAAGGACCGCGCCGAGGACCGCGCGCGCGGCCTGGAAGCCGGCGCCGACCATTACCTGGCCAAGGGCGCCTTCCACGACGCGTCGCTGCTCGACGCGGTGCGCGACCTGATCGGCGCGCCGCAGGAGGACGCATGAAGATCGGCATCGCCAACGATTCGGCGATGGCGGCCGAGGCGCTGCGCCGCGTGATCGCCGCCAGCGAGCACCAGGTGGCCTGGATCGCGCGCAACGGCAGGGACGCGGTGCGCCTGTGCGCCGACCTGCCGCCCGACCTGGTGCTGATGGACCTGGCGATGCCGGTGCTGGACGGGATCGAAGCCACGCGCCAGATCATGCGCGCGCATCCATGCGCGATCCTGATCGTGACCGCCAACCCGCAGGACCAGCCTGGCCAGGTGTTCCGCGCGCTCGGCGCCGGCGCGCTCGACGTGACCGCGACCCCGGTGCTGCTCGGCCAGGCCGACGGCGCGGCCGCGCTGCTGGCCAAGATCCGCACCATCGGCAAGCTGGTGGCCGGCGCGGCCGCGCACGCTGGCGCGGCCACGGCCGGGGCAGCGGCCGCGGCCGCGGCCCCGACCGGACCGCTCAAACGCCTGGTGGCGATCGGCGCCTCGACCGGCGGCCCGGTCGTGCTGGCGCGCCTGCTGTCGCGCTGGCGCCCGCCGCCCGACACCGCGGCGGTGGTGGTGCAGCACATCGACGCCGCGTTTGCCGGCCGCCTGGCGCAGTGGCTGGACGGCCAGGCCATCTCGCCGGTGCGCCCGATCTGCGACGGCGACGCGCTCGAAGGCGGCGTGGTGCAGCTGGCGCGCACCAACGACCACCTGCGCCTTGCGCCCGGCCAGCGCCTGCACTACGATGCCCATCCGCGCGACGCGGTCTACCGGCCGTCGATCGACGTGTTCTTCGACTCGGTCGCGCGGCACTGGGAGCGCGACGCGATCGGCATCCTCCTGACCGGCATGGGCCGCGACGGCGCCGCCGGCCTGCTGGCGCTGCGCCGCGCCGGCAAGGCGACCATCGCCCAGGACCAGGCCAGCTGCGCCGTGTACGGCATGCCGCGCGCCGCCGCCGAACTCGGCGCCGCCGAGCGCATCCTGGCGCCGGACGCCATCGCCGCCGTCCTGCCCGGCGCATCCGCCGCATCCGGCGCGTCCTCCATTTTGCGAACTGACGACTGAATCGATGCTTGAAAACCCTCCCCTCCAGAGCGATACGTTTGCCGTCCCCGACGACAAGGTGCGCGTGCTGCTGGTCGACGACCAGCCGATCATCGCCGAGGCGGTGCGGCGCATGCTGGCCGGCCATCCCGACATCGAGTGCCACATCGTCACCCGGGCCGAGGACGCCAGCCGGGCGGCGCTGGCGCTGCGCCCGACCGTGATCCTGCAGGACCTGGTCATGCCCGGGGCCGACGGCTTCGACCTGATCCGCGCCTACCGCGCCCAGCCGGCGCTGGCCGAGGTGCCGGTGATCGTCCTGTCGGCCAAGGAAGAGGCGTGCCTGAAGGCGAAGGGCTTCGCACTCGGCGCCAACGACTACCTGGTCAAGCTGCCCGACCAGCTCGAACTGGTGGCGCGCATCCGCCACCATTCGCGCGGCTACATCAGCGGCCTGCAGCGCGACGCCGCCTACCGCTCGCTGCGCGCCAGCCAGCAGAACCTGGCGCGCGCCAACCTCGAGCTGCACAAGCTGGCCGCGCTGGACGGCCTGACCGGCATCGCCAACCGCCGGCGCTTCGACGAGGCGCTGCGCCTGGAGTGGCAGCGCGGGCGGCGCCAGAAGAACTCGCTGTCGCTGCTGCTGTGCGACGTCGACTACTTCAAGCTGTACAACGACCACTGCGGCCACCCGGCCGGCGACCTGTGCCTGAAGAAGATGGCCGCCGTGCTGACCGGCCAGCTCAAGCGGCCGGCCGACCTGGCGGCGCGCTACGGCGGCGAGGAATTCGCGCTGCTGCTGCCCGACACCCTGGTCGACGGCGCCCTGCAGCTGGCCGAAGGCTGCCGCGGCGCGCTCGAGCGCCTGGCGCTGCCGCATCCGGGCTCGAACCACGGCACGGTCACGATGTCGATGGGCCTGGCCTCGACGGTCCCGGGCGATCACATGATGCTCGAAGAGCTGGTGGCCCAGGCCGACGAGGCGCTGTACGAGGCCAAGCGCAGCGGCCGCAACCGGGTAGCGGTGGCGGCGCAGCGCTGAGATTCGCTTGACGATAACGGGGGCGTCGCCGATGATTGCCGGGAGGCACGGCATGGCGCCGCTGCCAACGACCTCGGAGACGACACAATGAAACGATTCATCCTGGCTGCCACTCTGCTCGCGGGCGGCGTGGCCGGCCTGGCGCAGGCCGCCGACAAGACCGACGATGCCCAGCTGCGCGCGGCGATCGCCGGCAGCCAGCGCAGCAGCGCCAACGCGGCGCGCGACACCTGGCGCCATCCCTATGAAACCCTGACCTTCTTCGGCATCAAGCCGAACATGACCGTGGTCGAGCTGTCCCCGGGCGGCGGCTGGTACACCGACATCCTGGCGCCCTACCTGCGCGACAACGGCAAGCTGATCGCCGCGGGCGCGGCCTACGACCCGGCCAGGCGCGGCACCGTCGCGTTCAAGAAGAAGCTGGACGCCAACCCGGCGGTGTTCGGCAAGGTCGTGCAGGGCGTGTTCGAGCCGCCGTCGAAGTACGATTTCGCGGCCCCCGGCAGCGCCGACATGGTGCTCACCTTCCGCAACCTGCACAACTGGATCGACGATGGCGGCGACGCCGAACTCAAGGCCGTGTTCAAGGCGATCTACACCAGCCTGAAGCCGGGCGGCGTACTCGGCATCGAAGAACACCGCCTGCCGGAAGCGATGGCGCAGGACGCCAAGACCTCGACCGGCTACGTGCACGAGTCGTACGTGATCAAGATGGCCGAAAGCGCCGGCTTCAAGCTGGCCGCAAAGTCGGAGATCAACGCCAACCCGAACGACAAGGCCGACCACAAGGGCGGCGTCTGGGCCCTGCCGCCGACGTTCACGAACCGCGACCAGGACCGCGACAAATACCAGGCAATCGGCGAGAGCGACCGCATGACGCTCAAGTTCGTCAAGCCCTAAGTCCCGATTGCGCTCGCTGTGGTGCCTCCAAGGCCGCAGCGGGCGCTGATCCGGGACTGCAAGCAAAGGATTTTCCTGTTCTGCCGTTCCACAGGTATGATCCACGAGCTCGGCTTCGAGCCTGACAAGGCCGCCGAGCATCGGGCGCGATGAACAACGTGTGGAAAGCCATTATGAGAAGCATTTTACGTATCTGTTCCAGACCGGGCCTGGTGGCGGTGTTGGCGCTGTCTCTTGCAGCCTGCTCGACGACAAAAGTCCAGCCATCGAAATCGGGGGGGCGTTATTACCTCAACGATGGTCCGCCAAAAGGCATTACGCAGGCGCAGATCGATGCGGTCAAGGAGCCCGTGCCCAGGGCTGAGCGCCTGGTCACTGGTACGCTCAAGCCTTATGTTGCCATGGGAAACAGCTACCGGCCGATGAACAAGCTGGCGCCCTACCATGCGCGTGGCGTGGCAAGCTGGTATGGAACCCGCTACCAGGGATTGCCGACGTCAAGCGGTGAACTCTACGACGCAATGAAGCTGACGGCTGCGCATCCGATTCTTCCCATCCCGTCGTATGTCAGGGTGACGAACCTCGAGAATGGCCGATCGATCATCGTCCGCGTGAACGACCGCGGGCCCTTCCTCTCCGACAGGATCATCGATCTATCGTACGTGGCAGCAGCCAAGCTCGGCTACGCGGGCAAAGGCAGCGCACAGGTCGAGATCGACGTGATCTTGCCATGAAGGCCAGTCGGACTGACTGATAGGGTCGGGGCCCGCAGACGACATGCACGAAGACGCATACCCTGCCAATGTACAACTTCGAACAAACCGGTCGCCATGTCGTTCCCGCACTGGGGGCAACCATTGAGCAGTATGTCGATACGCACTCCGGCGCGCGGCATATCCACATGGCGAGCGCCACGCAGGAAAACGCATTTCTCGCCGGTTTTCCCAGCTTGCCTGGCGCCAGCGACGGCCGCGCGCATATCCTCGAACATCTCGCCTTGAGCGGCTCGCAGCGTTTCCCGGTGCGTGCGCCATTCTTTTCGATGCTGCGCCGTTCGCTTGCGACGCATATGAACGCCAGGACCGAGGCCGATCGCGCAGCCTATTTTTTCGCGAGCACCCACCAGCTGGATTTCTTCAACCTGCTCGACGTCTACCTCGATGCATGCTTCTTTCCCACCCTGGACCGCCTGGATTTTATGCAGGAAGGCTGGCGTCATGTGCTCGAGGATGGGGACTTGGCTTTCCAGGGGGTGGTGCTCAACGAAATGAAGGGCGCGATGGCCGATCCGATGCACACCTTGCGTCGCGAAATCATCGCCCAGCTGTTTTCCGGCACGCCGTACGAAGCCGATCCGGGCGGCGATCCCCTGCTGATACCCGGCCTCAGCCACGCCATGCTGCGTTCGTTTCATGCGCAGCATTACCGGCCTGCGCAGGCGGTCTTCATGAGCGCGGGCGCGATGGCGCCGTCAGCCATCCAGGAACGGATCGGCACCCGCGTGCTGGGTGACAGCCGCGACCAGGCAGCGCGCCCGCTGCCCCCGCTGCCTGCCCTGCCCGCTGCATGGGACGCGCCGCGTTGCCAGCAGGTGCGGGTTCCCTCGCTACAGGCCCAGCCGGCACTGCATGGCGTGCAGATGGCGTGGCTGCTTGAGGAGACGAGCGACGCCTTCGCCCGCTGCTGCGCCGGGTTGCTGTCGGCGGGATTGCTCAACGCCGGCGCACCGTTGCGGCTGGCGCTGGAATCGGCGCGCTTCGGTCGTCCTGCGCGCTTGCAAGGCGTCGATACCGACATGCGGCTGATGGTGTTCCATGTCGGCATGGACGGATTGCACGGCGCGCAGGTCGACCAGGCGCAGCATCTGATCCTGTCGACTCTGGAGCAGGTCGCGCGGGACGGCGTACCGGTCGCCGACCTGCAAGCGGCGCTGCGCGACATGCGCTATCGCCAGCGCGATACCGACGGTGGCGGCCACACGCCGTTCGCGCTGCGCCGCCTGCTGCAGGCCTTGCCGTTGGCGCTGTACGGCGGCGACGTGCTGGCCGGCTTCGACAATGAAGCGGTGTTGCGCAAGCTGGACGCGCGCATCCGCGATCCGCGCTTCTTCAAGGACCTGGTCCGTGCGCTGCTCGACAATCCGACCCGCCTGGCGACCCATGTCGTGCCCGACAGCGGCTTCTTCGCGACGCGCGCCGCGGCCGAGCAGCGCATCCTGGCCGCGCACCAGGCCGGCCTTTCGGACGGCGCGCGCGCGCGCATCGAACAAGACAGTGCAGCGCTCGCCGCGCGCCAGGCGCAGCCCGACGACAATGCGCTGTTGCCGCGCATCCGTCCCTGCGACATTGGTCCCTCCCCGCGCGCGCTGCCCGGTGGCGTCCGGCAGCCGGACGGCGCCACGGTTTTTCGTGCCGCCACGAATGGCATCGTCCATGCCGGCGTGCTGTACGACGTGACGCGCCTGGCCCCGGACGACTGGCCATGGCTCGACCTGTACGTGCGCGTGCTGCCGGGACTGGGCGTCGGCGCGCTCGACAGCGCCGATGCCGTGGCGTGGCGCCGGGCGGCGGCGCCGGCGTTCGGGATCGCCGTCGACGCGGCGCCGACGCCGGACGGCGGCATGTATCTCGACGTCGCCTTTTCCGCCGCCGGACTGGAAGGCGACGAGGCGTCGGTGGCCGAGCTGCTGTCGGCCAGCGTTGCCGGGGTACGCTTCGACGAGACCACGCGCCTGGCCTACCTGGTCGAGCGCCTGGTGCAGGAGCGCTTCGATGGCCTGGCGGGCGCTGGACGCCACTACGCGCTGCTGGCCGCGGCAGCGCCGCTGTCGGCCGCGCACCGGTTCCGCAACGCGGTCGAAGGTGCGCCGGCGCTGGCGTTTCGCGCGGCGCTGCGCCGGCTGTGCCGCAGCGAGGACGGGGTGGCGCAACTGGCCGCGCGCCTGGCCGCGCTGCATGCGCAGGTGACGGCGACCGTGCCGGCAACACTGTGCGTCGGGGCGGAGACCGCCACGGCCACGCTGGCGCGCCTGCTGTCGGCGCCCACCGCCTTCGGCGCGGCGGCGCCGCTTTCGACGCGGCCCGCGCCCCCTTCGCCGGCAGGCGCCCCGGCCAATCTGGCGCTGCTGGCCGGCGGACAGGTCAACCACTGCACGATCGCCTGGCGCGCGCCGCCGATCGGTCATCCGGATGCCGGCGCGCTGGCGGTGGCGGCCGAGCTGCTGGCGGCGGCGCTGCACCGCTCGCTGCGCGAAGGCGGCGGCGCCTACGGTGCGTACGCGCAGTACGACGGCGATGCGGGCCTGTTCGCCATGGGTTCCGTCCACGACCCGCGCCTGGCCGCCACGTATGCCGACTTCGACGCCGCAGTGGATGCCGTGGGCCGGCGCGCCATCGCCGCGGATGCCTTCGATGACGCCATCGTCGGCGCGATCCGGAACCTGGACCGGCCGCTTCCACCTTATCGCGACGCCCTGCATGCCTGGCGGATGGCGCGCGCGGGCATCACGGCGGCGGCGCGCGAAGCCTTGCGCGCCGCGGTACTGGCCTGCACGCCGGACCAGGTGAGGGCCGCGGTCGCCGCCTGGCTGGCGCCGGCCGGCGCCAGCCGCGCCGCCTTCGTCGGCATTCCGGGACAAGACCTGGCCGGACTCGAACCGATCGAATTGCGGGCAGCGATGGAATCGTAATGCTTTGTGCTGCGTCAAGACAGCGCACGTTTGCGGGCCTGGAAACAAGCATGATTGCCGGGATTTTGTCACAATGCTCCACGGCCTCGCCTCGAGCAAGGCTGGCTTACCGTCATTACGACGCCAACCAAAGGAGAAGCATCATGACCTGGCAAACCCCGCAAGCGATCGATGTCCGCCTCGGCTTCGAAATCACGATGTACATTTCGAACCGCTGATCGGCCCCACGGGACGGCCCCGGATTCGCTCCGGCGCCGTCCCGTCCCATTTCTGGTACTGCATTTGAAAATACGTATCCTCGGCTCCGCCGCCGGCGGCGGTTTCCCGCAATGGAATTGCAATTGCGCCAATTGCGATGGCGTGCGCAAGGGCACGATCGACGCCGTTGCTCGTACCCAATCCTCGATCGCCGTCAGCGAAAACGACGTCGACTGGCTGCTCATCAACGCATCGCCCGACATCCTGGCGCAGATCCGCGCCACGCCCGCCCTGCAGCCGGCGCGCGCCATCCGCGACACCGGCATCGGCGCGGTGCTGCTGATGGACGCACAGATCGACCATGTCACCGGCCTGCTGATGCTGCGCGAGCGCGGTAGCGCGCTGCCGCTGTACGCCACCGAGCCCGTGCTGGCCGACCTGGCCCAGGCCTTGCCCATCACGCGCGTGCTCGGGCATTACTGCGGCGTCGAGGCGCATCCGCTGGCCATCGACGGCGCCGCGCTGACGATTGCGCCCCTGGCCACCACCACGATCCTGCCGGTGCCGCTGCTGAGCAAGGCGCCGCCCTACTCGCCGCACCGCGACGACCCGCATCCGGGCGACAACATCGGCCTGACGATCCGCAACAGCGCCAGCGGGAAAAGCCTGTTTTACGCCCCCGGCCTGGGCCAGATCACGCCCGAGGTGGAAGCGGCGATGCGTGGCGCCGACGTGCTGCTGGTGGACGGGACCTGCTGGAGCGACGACGAGATGATCACCCTGGGCCTGTCGAAGAAGACGGCGCGCATGATGGGCCACCTGGCCCAATCGGGACCGGGCGGCATGATCGAGCTGCTCGACCGCATGCCGGCGCAGCGCAAGATTCTGATTCACATCAATAACAGCAACCCGATCCTGCGCGAGGACGCGCCGCAACGCGCGGTGCTGGCCGCGCACGGCATCGAGGTGGCTGTCGACGGCATGGAAATCGACTTATGAACGACGTCATCGGCATCGACACCGAACAACCCTGGACGCGCGCGGAATTCGAAGCGCAGCTGCGCGCGATGGGCAAGGGCTACCACATCCATCATCCGTTCAACGTGCGCATGAACGCGGGGCTGTGCTCGCCGGCGCAGATCCGCGGCTGGATCGCCAACCGCTTCTACTACCAGTTCATCATCCCCAAGAAGGATGCGGCGATCCTGTCCAATTGCGACGACCGCGCCACGCGCCGGCTGTGGATCGCGCGCATTCTCGACCACGACGGCTATGGCGACTACCAGGGCGACGCCGAGGGCGGCATGGAAGCCTGGACCCAGCTCGGCGAAGCCGCCGGCATCCCGCGCGCCGAACTGTGGTCGCTGCGGCACGTGGTGCCGGCGGTGCGCTTCGCCTGCGACGCCTACGTCGATTTCGCGCGCCGCTCGCCCTGGCAGGAAGCGGTCTGCTCGTCGCTGACGGAAATGTTCGCCCCCCAGATCCACAAGGACAGGCTGGCCGGCTGGCCCGAGCATTACCCCTGGGTGCAGGCGCAGGGATTGACCTACTTCCGTACCCGCATCCCGCTGGCCCAGCGCGACGTCGAGCACGGCCTGGCGGTGACCCTCGACTGGTTCAAGACACGCGCGCAGCAGCAGCGCGCGCTGGACATCCTGAAATTTAAGCTCGACATCCTGTGGGCCATGCTGGATGCGATCGAAAAGGCCTATCCGGAATGACGACCTCCCCCGCAATCCCGGCCACCCCGGCCATCAACCGCCGTTTTCGCCTGCAATGGGAAGCGGCGCAGGAAAGCTACGTCCTGCTCTACCCCGAAGGCATGGTCAAGCTCAACGCCAGCGCCGGCGAGATCCTCGCCTGCTGCGATGGCGCGCGCAGCGTCGAGGCGATCGTGGCGGCGCTGGAAGCGAAGTTCCAGACCGAAGGCCTGCGCCCCGACATCGAGCATTTCCTGGCCTACGCGAGCGAGCAGAAGTGGGTCGTATGATGGACATCGGCGAACCTTCCCCGACGGCGCCGCCGCCCTACTGGCTGCTGGCCGAACTGACCTACCGCTGCCCGCTGCACTGCGCCTTCTGCTACAACCCGCTGCATTACGAGGGCGTGCGCAACGAACTGACGACCGGCGAGTGGGTCGACGTGCTGCGCCAGGCGCGCGCGCTCGGCGCCGTGCAGCTGGGGTTTTCCGGCGGCGAGCCACTGGTGCGCGACGACCTCGAGGAACTCGTGGCCGAAGCGCGCCGCCTCGGCTTCTATAGCAACCTGATCACTTCCGGCGTCGGCCTGACGGAAACGCGTATCGCCGCCCTGAAGGCCGCGGGACTCGATCACATCCAGCTGTCGTTCCAGGACTCGACGCGCGAACTCAACGATTTCCTGAGCAGCACCAAGACCTTCGACCTCAAGCTGAAAGTCGCCAGGCTGATCAAGCAGTACGATTACCCGATGGTGGTCAACTGCGTACTGCACCGCTACAACCTGCCGCACGTCGGCAAGATCATCGAGATGGCGCTCGACCTGGGCGCGGAATACCTGGAACTGGCCAACACGCAGTATTACGGCTGGGCCATGAAGAACCGCGACCAGCTGATGCCGACGCTCGAGCAGGTGCGCGAAGCCGAACGGGTGGTCGCCGACTACCGCGAACGCATCGGCGACCGTTGCAAGCTCCTGTTCGTCGTGCCCGACTACTTCGAAGACCGGCCCAAGGCCTGCATGAGCGGCTGGGGCGAGGTGTTCCTCGGCGTCGCGCCCGATGGCGTGGCCCTGCCCTGCCACAACGCGCGCGACTTGCCCGGGCTCGACCTGCCGAACGTGCGCGACATGCCGCTGTCGGCCATCTGGCGCGACAGCCGCGCCTTCAACGCCTACCGCGGCGACGACTGGATGCAGGAACCCTGCCGCAGCTGCGACGAAAAGGGGCGCGACCGCGGCGGATGCCGCTGCCAGGCCTTCATGCTGGCGGGCGACGCCGCCGCGACCGATCCCATCTGCGCGAAGTCACCGCGCCGGCAGGAGGTCGACCAGGTGATCGCCTTCGTCGCGCACGCCGCCAAGTCGGGCCTCGATACCCGCAACGAACAGCCGGTCCTGTTCCGCACCGATGCCAACTCGCGCGCACTGAGGGGCAACGCCGTTAAATAAGGCTGTGTTCGCGTTAGTTAAGTGAACCAAACGGCGTTGCCGAAGTCTTACGCATTGTCGAGTTAGCCCATCGGGAGTGACGATGCAACGGCCCACCTTCAGCGAATTGTTCACCCTGCTTTCTGGCGCGACATTGTCCAGTAGCGAGCTGGCGCAATTGCGCGCCTGGATCGCCGGCATCCGCGACCCGTCCGAGTGCCTGGCACTGGTCGAAGCGGCCGCGGCAGGCCGGCCCTGTCCGCATTGCAGCGCTGTGCGGCTGCACCGCTGCGGCCGCGCCAGCGGCTTGCAACGGTTTCGCTGCCTCGGCTGTGCCCGCTCTTTCAATGCCCTCACCGGCACGCCGCTGGCGCGGCTGCGCAAGCGCGAGCGCTGGCTGCCCTATCTTCAGTGCATGCTCGAGTCGCGTACCGTACGCCAGGCCGCGCGCGACACCGGCGTGCACCGAACCACGAGTTTTCGCTGGCGCCACCGGTTCGGACCGGGCGCCGCGCGCCATCGGCCGTCGACGTTGTCGGCGATCGTCGAAGCCGACGAGACCTATCGCCTCGAATCGCAAAAGGGCGCGCGCCAGTTGACGCGTCCGCCCCGGCGACGCGGCGGCGCGGCCAGCCGGCGCGGCATCAACCGCGAGCACGACTGCCTGCTGGTGGTGCGCGATCGCAGTGGGCTTACGCTGGACTTTCATACCGGCCGCGGTCCCGTGACGGCAGCACAATTGCGCTCGCGCCTGACACCCGTGCTTTCTCCCGACGTGCTCTTGATCAGCGACAGTGCAGCGGCGTATGCCCGCTTCGCCGCCGAGACCGGGATCACGCACGCGCCCGTCAACCTGCGCGCGGGCCGGCGTGCACGCGGCGCGATTCATCTGCAGAACGTCAATGGCTGGCACAGCCGTTTCAAAAGCTGGCTGATGCGCTTCAAAGGTGTCGCCAGCCGTTACCTGGCGAACTATTCGGGGTGGCAGCGGCTGCTGGATGGGCACGAGCTGAAGACACCAGCGCAATGGCTGTGTGCTGCGGTACGTCAAGCTCAGTCGAGGCAGGTGCAAACGTCGACTTAACGCGAACACAGCCTTAAATAATGGCATGGCTGGCTGCACGCCTGGATTGAACCAGACCGGATGACCGAGCCGCTTTCTAGACCATCACCGGTTCCGGCTCCAGCTCGACCCCGAAATGCTCACGCACGTCGTGCTGGATCGCGCGCGCCAGCGCCAGCACCTCGGCGCCGGTCGCGCCGCCGTTATTCACCAGCACCAGCGCCTGCTTCGGATACACGCCGGCACGGCCGAGGGTGCGGCCCTTCCAGCCGCACTGGTCGATCAGCCAGCCCGCGGCCAGCTTTTCGCTGCCGTCCGGCTGGCGGTGGTGCACCAGCTCGGGCCATCGGGCCAGCAGGCGCGTGCAATGCTCGCTCGAGACCACCGGGTTCTTGAAGAAGCTGCCGGCGTTGCCGATCTCGGCGGGATCGGGCAGCTTGCGGCGGCGGATCGCGATCACGGCGTCGCTGACCTGGCGCGGCGTCGGCGCATTGCCTGGCTGCGCGATGCCCTGCGCTTCCAGTTCGCGCGCCAGCTCGGCGTAGCGCAGGTTCGGCGTCCAGGCGCGCGGCAGCGCGAAGGTCACGTCCAGGACCACCAGCTGCGCGCCCTCCGGATGCTTGAACACGCTGTCGCGGTAGCCGAAGCGGCAGTCGAGCGCCGTCATCGTGCGCGTGGTCCCGCTGGCGAAGTCGAATGCGGCCAAGGAATGAAACACGTCCTTGATCTCCAGCCCATACGCCCCGATGTTCTGGATCGGCGAGGCGCCCACCGTGCCCGGGATCAAGGACAGGTTTTCCATGCCGCCCAGGCCTTGCGCCACCGTCCACTGCACGAAGCCGTGCCAGTTCTCGCCGGCGCGCGCACGCACGAGGATGTGGCCGTCGTCCTCGCCGGCGATGGCCTTGCCGTCGAGCGCCATGTGCAGCACCAGCGCGTCGACGTCCCGGGTCAGCAGCAGGTTGCTGCCACCGCCCAGCACCAGGCGCGGCAGCGCCGCCAGGGACGGGTCGGCGGCCACGGCGGCCAGCTGGGCCGGGTCGGTGACGCGCAGGTAGCGCCGGGCGCGGGCGGGAAGGCCGAAGGTGTTGAGCGGCTGGAGCGGATAGTCGGCGAGAATCGCGTCGAGGATGGGCAGGTCGGCTTGCATGGCTGGTACAGGGGTGGTTAGTGGCCGATTATAAAGGCTCACGGCGGCCTCCAGAGCGCTGCCACAGGTAAATACCGGCCTGCCCCGCATGCCCGTTGTCCGCTACAATACCCATATTCGTTATCGAGCAAGAAAAAGGAACATTCAAGATGCCATCGTTTGATGTGGTCTGCGAAGCAGACATGGTCGAAGTCAAGAACGCCGTCGAGAACTCGAGCAAGGAAATCGAGACCCGCTTCGACTTCAAGGGCACCTCGGCCAAGGTCGAGCAGAAGGACAAGGAAATCACGCTGTTCGGCGACTCCGACTTCCAGATCAGCCAGGTCAAGGACGTCCTGCTGAACAAGATGACCAAGCGGAAAGTCGACGTGCGCTTCCTGGACGAAGGCAAGATCGAGAAAATCGGCGGCGACAAGGTCAAGCAGGTGCTCAAGGTGCGCAACGGCATCGAGAGCGAGGACGCCAAGAAGATCACCAAGCTGATCAAGGAAAGCAAGACGAAGGTGCAAGCCTCGATCCAGGGCGAATCGGTGCGCGTGACCGGCAAGGACCGCGACATCCTGCAGGAAGCGATCGCCCTGCTGCGCAAGGACGTCAAGGACCTGCCGCTGACGTTCAACAATTTCCGCGACTGAGTCGTCGACAAGCAGCAACCACGCAGCAACAAAGGCGGGTCGAGCCCTTCGGCCAGGCCTGCTGCTTGCGGTAGAATCATACTTTTCGGTAGGGTAGTCTAAGGATAGCAATGAAACGTGTTGATGATTTCCGCCTGCGACTGGGCAACAAGGAGTACGTGCCCATCATGATCGGCGGAATGGGCGTGGACATTTCGACGTCCGAGCTGGCCCTCGAGGCCGCCCGTCTCGGTGGTATCGGCCACATCTCCGATGCGATGGTGCCGGACGTGTCGGACCGCAAGTTCGACACCAGCTTCGTCAAGGAAAAGACCAAGCTCTACAAGTTCAACATCAACAACATGGACAAGTCGGTGGTGCAGTTCGACCTCGACCGCCTGGCCGAGGCGACCCGCCTGCACGTCGGCGCCACCATGGCCGCCAAGAAGGGCGACGGCCTGGTGTTCGTCAACTGCATGGAAAAGCTGACCATGAACGCGCCCAAGGAAACGCTGCGCGTGCGCCTGTCGGCCGCCCTGGACGCCGGCATCGACGGCATCACCATGTCGGCCGGCCTGCACCTGGGTTCGTTCGAGCTGATCAAGGACCACCCGCGCTTCCGCGAAGCCAAGCTGGGCATCATCGTCTCGTCGGTGCGCGCGCTGCAGCTGTTCCTGCGCAAGGTCGCGCGCCTGAACCGCAATCCCGACTACATCATCGTCGAAGGCCCGCTGGCCGGCGGCCACCTCGGCTTCGGCGCCGAGGATTGGAAAAACTATGACCTGCACACCATCATCGACGAAATCCTGGCCTACACGAAGGCCGAGAATCTCGACATCCCGCTGATCGCGGCCGGCGGCATCTTCACCGGTTCCGACGCCGTCGCGTTCCTCGAAAAAGGCGTGGGCGGCGTGCAGGTCGCGACCCGCTTCACCGTCACCCACGAGTGCGGCCTGCCGGACAGCGTCAAGCAGGAATACTTCCGGGCTTCCGAGGAAGACATCATCGTCAACGGCGTCTCGCCGACCGGCTACCCGATGCGCATGCTCAAGAGCACGCCGGCGATCGGTTCGGGCATCCGCCCGGGCTGCGAGTCCTACGGCTACCTGCTGGACGCGACCGGCAACTGTGCCTACATCAACTCGTACAACCGCGAGGTGCAGGCCAATCCGGACACCAAGAACATCCAGGTGTTCGACAAGACCTGCCTGTGCACGCACATGCGCAACTTCAACTGCTGGACCTGCGGTTCGACCACCTACCGCCTGAAGGACACGACCCACAAGCTGGCCGATGGCAGCTACCAGGTCCTGTCCGCAAGGCACGTGTTCGAGGATTACCAGTTCAGCGTCGACAACCAGGTCGCCCTGCCGGCGCGCGCCGAAGTGGCTGCATAAGCGGCCGCATAAACGGCTGCATAGCCGCCGCGTCATCACCCACTCGAGTTCCGGACGGAACGAAACTCCCGGGCCGCTGTCGAAAGACAGGTGACCTTGCAACAGGGAGCGCCGCATGTTCGAACTCGAGCCCTCCGCCAGGGCCGTCCTGCTCACCGACGACGCCGGCGCCATCACCACCTGGAACGCCGGCTGCAGCGCCCTGTTCGGGCTGCAAGCCGAGCAGGTGCTCGGCCGTTCCATCACCACCCTGCTCACCCCGTCCGGGCGCGACGCCTGGAGCGCCGGCTGGGGCGCGCTGGCGACCCGGCTCGAGGGCGCCGAGCTGCATCTCGACCTCCAGTGCGCGCAGGGGCGCGTGTGCGCCGCCAGCCTGGCCCTGGCGCCGCAATTCGATGCCGGCGGCTTCCTGACCGGCTGCGCGGTCGCGATCGCCACCGAGTTCGACCGCGACGCGCCCGAATCCCAGCACGTCGCGCGCACCCCGCTGGCGGCCGTGGTCGACACCTTCCCGGGCAATTTCTACGTGCTCAACCGCGAAGGCCGCTTCATGCTCTGGAATCAGAACCTGGAGCGCATCACGGAGATGACGCCGGAAGAGCTGGCCGTCGCGCGCGGTCCCGACTTGCTCGACCTGCCGCAGCGCGCGCTGATGCTGGACGCGATGCGGCGCACCTTCGAGCTGGGCGAAGAAATGCGGCTCGAGGTCGACTACGTGTCCAAGAGCGGGCGCGAATATCCGGTTCTACTGGGCGGCAACAAGGTGCGCTGCAACGGCGGCGAGTACCTGTTCGGCATGGGCATCGACATCGCCGCGCGCCGCGCGCGCGAGCGCGAGCTGCGCCTGCGCGAGCGCGCGCTGCACGCGGCCTCCAACGGCATCCTGATCACCCGCCACCAAGGCGCCGACAATCTCATCGAGTACGTCAACCCGGCTTTCGAGCGCATCACCGGCTACCCGGCGCGCGAGGTGATCGGCAAGGATCCGCGCTTCATGGCGGCGCCCGGCATCGACGCCGCCGAGCGCGCCCAGCTGCGCCAGGCGGTGGCGGCGGAGCGGCCGCTCAACGTGGTGCTGCGCAACCTGCGCAAGAACGGCGAGCTGTTCTGGAACGACCTGAACATCACGCCCGTGCAGGACGAGCACGGAAAGGTCTCCCATTACATCGGCGTGATCAACGACGTCACCGCGGCCAGGCAGCGCACCGCCCACCTCGAGCACGAGGTCAACCACGATCCGCTCACCGGCCTGGCCAACCGCAACCTGCTGTGGGACCGGCTGGAACAGGCGCTGCACCTGGCCCAGCGCCAGAAGAGCCTGGTGGCCACCGTGCTGCTCGACCTGAACAACTTCAAGGCCATCAACGACACCTTCGGCCACGAAGCCGGCGACGTCGTGCTGAAGGTGGTGGCGCGCCGCCTGCAGGCCTCGGTGCGCGACAGCGACACGGTGGCGCGCATGTCCGGCGACGAGTTCGTGCTGGTGCTGTCCAACCAGCCTTCGCTGCGCTTCACGCTGCGCATGATCGAGCGGCTGCGCCAGAGCTTCGCGATCCCGGTGGCCTTCGGCGGACGCGAGATCCCGGTCGGGGCCAGCGTCGGCGTCTCGCTGTATCCGCACGACGGCGCCAGCGCGGCCGATCTGGTGCGCGCGGCCGACGTCGCGATGTACCACGGCAAGGGTGGCGGCCACAGCAACGTGCATTTCTTTTCGGCCGACATGAAATCGAGCAGCGAGGCCAAGCTCAGGCTGGAAACCAGCTTGCGCGACGCGCTCGAACGCGACGAGCTGTTCCTGCTGTACCAGCCGCGCATGTCCTTCGACAGCGGCAAGATCACCGGCTTCGAGGCGCTGCTGCGCTGGCGCCACCCCGAGGACGGCGTGCTGCCGCCTGCGCGCTTCCTGGCCGAGGCCGAGGAAAGCGGCCTGATCGTACAGATCGGCCAGCGCGTGCTCGACCAGGCTTGCGCCTTCGCGGCGCGGCTGCGGGCGCTGGGCTTCGTGCTGCCGGTCGCGGTCAACGTGTCGCAGCGCGAATACATCCAGCCGGGCTTCATGGCCAGCCTGGGCGATTGCCTGGCGCGCCACCGGCTCGACGCGCACGGCCTGGCGCTCGACCTGCGCCTCGACGGCCTGATCCGCAACCCCGCGCTCGGGCGCGAGCTGGCGGCGCAGCTGCGCGAGCTGGGCGTGGCGCTGTCGGTCGACGGCGTCGGCGCCGGCCTGTGCGACCTGCTCTACCTGCAGCAGCTGGCGGCCAGCCAGATCAAGCTGGCGCACGGCGCGGTGCACCAGAGCGCGGACGGTGGCGGCGCAGTCGCCAAAAGCCTGATCGACATCGGCCACAACCTGGACATGGAGGTGATCGGCGAGGCGGTCGAGACCCGGGCGCAGATGGAGTTCCTGAAGTCGCATGGCTGCGACCATATGCAGGGGACCTGGTTTTGCGAGCCGCTGGCGGCCGAAGCCGCGCAGCGCTTGTTGGAAGAACGCTACCCTGCTTGAGCTCAGCCTTCGGCGGTGATGCGCTGGATCAGCGCCCCCAGCACGTCCTCGGCCATGTCGTTCGACACCTGGCAGGTGCCGGCATTCTCGTGCCCGCCGCCGCCGTATTCCAGCATCAGCGTGCCGATGTTGGTGTTGGACGTGCGGTTCAGGATCGACTTGCCGGTCGCAAACACGGTGTTCTGGTTCTTCAGGCCCCACAGCACGTGGATCGAGATGTTCGTGTCCGGGAACAGCGCGTAGATGATGAAGCGGTTGCCGGCGAAGATCACCTTTTCTTCGCGCAAGTCGAGCACCACCAGGTTCTTGTGCACGCGCGCGCAGCGCCGGATCTGCTGCTTGCACAGCGCGTCGTGCTCGAAGTACAGGGCGGTACGTTCCAGCACGTCCGGCAATTCCATGATCTGCTCGATCGTGTGGTTGCCGCAGTACGCGATCAAGTCCGTCATCAGCTGGTAGTTCGAGATGCGGAAATCATGGAAGCGGCCCAGGCCAGTGCGCGCGTCCATCAGGAAGTTGAGCAGGTTCCAGTCCTTCGGATCGAGCACCTCCTCGCGCGAAAAGCGCGCAGCGTCGCCCTTGTCGACCGCATCCATCATGTCGCGCCAGGCGGCCGGGAAGGTGCGCGCCCCGCCGAAGTGGTCGTACACGACGCGCGCCGCCGAGGGCGCCCTCGGGTCGATCACGTGATTCTCGCGCTTGCCGGTGTTGCGGATGGTTTCGGACAGATGGTGGTCGAACGCCAGGTGGGCGCCGGCGACGTAAGGCAGGTTGGTCGTGATGTCGCGCGCGCTGATCGCGATTTTGCCATCCTGCATGTCTTTCGGGTGGACGAACAGGATCTCGTCGATCAGGTCCAGATGCTTGAGCAGCACGGCGCACACCAGGCCGTCGAAATCGCTGCGGGTTACGAGGCGGTATCGTTTGGAAACGGTAGACATCGGCACACCCTTTCATCTCAGGAGGATGTCGCTGATGATAACCTGACATATTTCTAAAAGGAACCAACCTCACAGCAAATTGACACACGGGCGCCACCGCTGCGCAGTCCAGGGCCGCTATCCTGCAGGCTGTCGCATGGCCGTGGCGATCCGTGCTGGATACGGGTAGAGTTGCATCATCCCAACAGCACAGTCGGACTGCTCACCACGCGCCGCTGACCGCTCCCTTAATATTAGTTTCATGCAAACATCGCGCCCATCCCCGCCTGCCGTCTCGACCGCCCTCTCCCGGCTCTACCACGTCTTCGATGCAGTGGCGACCTGGGTGACGCAGCTGTCATGGTGGAAGTTTTTCCTGTTTGCGGCGCTGCTGCTGGTGGCCGGCAAGATCCTGCAGGACGAGCTGTTTTCCGCCAGCGACGACGACAACATCCGTATCGAGCGCAACGGCCACAAGGCCGAACCCAGCGTGACGATCGACGACAGCGGCATCTACATCAACCAGCGCGGCAAGAAGCCGATCGCGATCAATCCGAACGACATCGCGGCCAAAGCCCAGGCCAAGGCGCAAGCACAAGCCGCGGCCAAGCTGGCCGAGGCGGCAAAGGCGCAGGCCAAGGCAGCCCAGGAAGCCGGGCGCACGATCGAAAAAGGCGCGGAGGATACCGAAAACAATGCGGACAGCGACAAGGACGGCGATGACGGCGACGCCAGCGCAGCACCCGGGGCACCCGGGGCGCCTGCCGCGCCTGCAGTCCCCGGCGCGCCTGCTGCCCCGGCCGCTGCCCCCGCCCCTCCCGCCGCGCCCGTCGCCAGGGCCGTCGCCGGGGTCAACGGCGACGCCGTCCACATCGACCTGCCGCCGCAGATCGGCGAAGAGCTGTCGAATGCGATCGAAGCCACCATCGACGACGCCGCCGAAGCCAAGGCGCGCAGCTACCACAAGCAGGCCTCGACCTGGTTCACCAGCTTCGTGTGGCTGCTGATCCTGGCCTTGTTCGGCACCAAGGCGCTGGTCGGGGGCAAGAAGCGCGCCGAAGCCGAGATGCAAAGCGCCACCGCCGCCGCCGAACGCGAATCGATGCAGCGCCAATTGTCCGAGGCCAAGATGCAGGCAATGCAGGCCCAGGTCGAGCCGCATTTCCTGTTCAATACCCTGGCCTCGGTCGAGCACCTGATCGAGACCAACCCGCCGCGCGCCTCGGCCATGCAGCGCACCCTGATCCAGTACCTGCGCGCCGTCATTCCGCAGATGCGCGACGCCAACCTGGTCACCAGCCTTGGCCGCGAGCTCGACATGGTCACGTCCTACCTCGACCTGCTCAAGATGCGCATGGAAGAACGCTTGACGGTCGAGATCAACGTGCCCGATGGCTTGCGCAGCGCCGCCTTTCCGCCGATGATGCTGCAGTCAATGGTCGAAAACGCGATCAAGCACGGTCTCGAAACCAAGCCCGACGGCGGCTACCTGAAAGTCGGCGCCGAGATCGTCGACAGCAAGCTGCGCGTGACCGTCATGGACGATGGCGTGGGCTTCGGCGTGGCGCCCAGCAAGGGCACCGGCCTGGGCCTGTCCAACATCCGCGAGCGCCTGAAACTGCTGCACGGCGACGCCGGCCACCTGCACATCGGGGCCAACAGCCCGAGCGGCGTGATCGCGACGATCGAGGTTCCTTACAAGTTGGCAAAGTAAATACCCAAAGCTTGCCTCGACTGAAGTTTCGTTGAATAATCGACATATTCAACTTCTGGCTCTCCGACCATGCCTACCGCAATCATTGCCGATGACGAAAGACTCATGCGCGACCTGCTGCGCACCCGATTGTCCCAGGTGTGGCCGGAACTCGAGATCCTCGGCGAAGCCAAGAACGGCGACGAGGCCGTGCAACTGGTGAACGAGCTCAAGCCGGACCTGACCTTCCTCGACATCCGCATGCCCGGCAAGACCGGCATGGAAGCCGCGCGCGACATCGGCGACGCCAGCCAGGTGGTGTTCGTGACGGCCTACGATCAGTACGCGGTCGAGGCCTTCGAGCGCGGCGCCATCGATTACGTGCTCAAGCCGCCCGAGCCCGAGCGCCTGAAAATCACGATCGAGCGCTTGAAAGAGCGGCTGCGCGAGCGCCTTGCCTCGCCGAACGGGGCCCCGGCCGACGTCAGCCAGACCGTGAGCGCCATGCTGTCCCAGCTGGCCGAAAAGATCGCCGCCCCCAAGCCGAAGCACCTGCAGTGGATCCAGGCCAGCATCGGCCAGGACCTGCGCATGATCCCGGTCGAGGACATCCTGTTCTTCCGTTCAGACGAGAAATATACTTGCGTCCAGACCGCCGGTTTCGAAGCCCTGATCCGCAAGCCGGTGCGCGACCTGGCCGACGAACTCGATCCCTCGCTGTTCTGGCAGATTCACCGCGCGACCCTGGTCAACGTGAACGCAATCGAAGGCGTAACGCGCGATATTCGCGGTCGCCATTTGGTTTTGATCAAAGGTCGTCCTGAAAAGCTCGAGGTCAGCCGCAGCTTCTTGCATCTGTTCAAGCAGATGTGAAAGAAGCGGTTTGGCCCGGTTGTCGAGCCTCAAACCGAGTTCAAGCCATGCCGGGTAAGGTAGATGCCGGTTCCGTGCCACGGGACGTCCTTTGCCTTAACCGATGAACCTTTCGCGCCGCGCACGTCCGTCCGGCCGGTCCGCTGGCTGGTCTGCAGCCTGCTTTCTGTTTGGCTTGGCGGCAGGCCGCTGGCTGACGCAGCGCGCCCAGCAGGAGCTGAAAACCGTGCAGGCCAACCGCCAGATCGTCCAACATGCCCACGAGGCCATCATCTCGGCGGACACGGCCAATGTCGTCGTCATGGCCAACCCGGCCGCGGCGCAATTGTTCGGCACCAGTGTCGAAGACATGATCGGCAGCCCGCTGGGCCGCTTCATCGACGGCGGCGACCATGCGGAGGACGGGCCGGCCGAGTATTTTCGCGCTGGCGACGGCCGCGCCGGCCGCCGCGCCACCGACTACGCCGTCATCGGCATGCGCGCCGACGGCCGCCGCTTCCCGATCGAAGGCTCGATCTCGCGCCCCAACGGCGGCGCGCCCTTCTACACCGTGATCGTGCGCGACGTCTCTGAGCGCCAGCGCGTGCAGGAAAAACTGACGCGCTCGCACGACCAGCTGCGCCAGCTGTCGGCCGCGCTGCAGACCATCCGCGAGGAAGAGCGCACCCACATCGCGCGCGAATTGCACGACGACCTCGGCCAGATGCTGGCCTCGCTGCGCATGGACCTGACGCTGCTGCAGCAGGCCGACCGCGCGCCGGACGACAGCCTGCGCCTGATCCACGGCATGGAACAGAACCTGCTGACGGCCATCACGTCGCTGCGCCGCATCGCCACCAACCTGCGCCCGCGCGCGCTCGACGAAGGCGGCCTGTATTTTGCGCTGCAGGGTCTGCGCGGCGATTTCGTCGAGCGCTACGGCATTCCCTGCACGTTGTTGGCCGACGAGGCCGAGCTGCGTTTGGACGACGCGGCCAGCACCGCGATCTTCCGCATCGTGCAGGAAGCGCTGACCAACATCGCACGCCACGCCCAGGCCAGCAGCGTGACCATGAACCTGTTCCGCCTGAACGGCGACCTCTTGGTCACGATCCGTGACGACGGCGTCGGCATCCGTCCGGAAGACATGGAAAAGGCCGAGTCGCTGGGCCTGATCGGCATGCGCGAACGGGTCTGGGCCATGAACGGCGAGATCACCGTCAGCGCCGACGAGCTGCCGGGCACCCGCATCGACATCGTCATGCCGGTGCAGGAACACCTGGTCTGAGAGCGCGCTTGGCTTAGCTTAGCTCAGCTCGACTTCGCTTCAGCAGCCGGTATCGACCACTACCACCTTCGCCGGCGTCACCACGCCGTCGACCGAGGTCGCTTCGGAATACGTCGCCGTGCAGTTTGTTGGAGTCACCGCGCCCTTCGGCGACACGATCAGGTCACGGCCGTTGACCTTGATGCTCCACTCGTCGCTGCCCAAGCCGGCCGCATCCGTGGTGGTGGTAGCCGACGACGGGTAGCCGATGACCATCGGCACGCTGATGCCTTCCATGTCGACGGGCGTGGTGAGGGCACCTTTGATCAGCGACTTGCCATGGGTCATCGTGCTGACTGCCGTCAGGGAACCGCCGGCCGCATGGACGGCAGCCTTGCGCGCGTCACCGCCGAGGTCGGCGAACTTGGGCAGCGCAACGGCGGCCAGGATACCCAGGATAGCGATGACGACGATCAGCTCGATCAGGGTAAAACCGCCCTGTGCTCGCTTGCTACGAAATTGCATGACTTTCAAAACCATTCTCCAACATAGATAGTGGACCGAGACCGCATGCCCCGGCCGTCGCCAGCCTGCGTCTGCGAACCATGGTGTCGATGGGGACCATTAATTGATTCTGCGCAACTTCGTAATGTTACCGTAAGTACTTCGACAATTACCACCGTTCAATAATTTTTTTACAAACAAACTGAAGCCGTAAGTCGGTAGGGGCTGTAGCCGGAGGAGTAACACGCACAAATTGCTTGCATCGATTCAGGCTGTGGCAAAAAGCCAACATTTCGTTATGTCATCAAAGCGACATAAGCGTTCGATAAGATCCGTGCCGATCACGATGCGATCACGACAATATCGCGTCGAATGAATCGTCCGACATTTAATTGGAGAAATCTCAATGCAAGTCAAACGCCTGGCCGCCGCCCTGATCGCTGCGACCCCGCTGTTCGCCGCCGCCCAAACCAACGTGACCCTGTACGGCGTCGTCGACATGGCCGTCGAATCGGCTGACAACGGCGGCCCCAGCGGCCGTCATACCTTCGTCAACTCGGGCGACCAGTCGACCAGCCGCTTTGGCTTCCGCGGCACCGAAGACCTGGGCAATGGCCTGAAAGCCGTCTTCAACATCGAAAGCGGCTTCACCGCCGACAATGGCGTGAGCGACTCGTCCGGCCTGTTCCAGCGCCGCGCCGTGGTCGGCCTGGATGGCGCCTTCGGTCTGCTGACCCTGGGCCGCGAATACTCGCCGATCGCCTCGATCGGCGCCGCCACCGACGAATTCGGCCAGGGCTTCTACGGCAGCAACCTGTCGGCCTTCGGCACCGGCCGCGTGACGCGCCGCCTGGCGAACTCGGTCAACTACCGCAGCGCCGACTTCATGGGCTTCAAGCTGCTGGCCACCTACTCTGCCGGCGAAAAGACCACCGGCCCGAACGGCGACCTGAAAGGCATCGGCCTCGAATACACCAACGGCGGCCTGTACCTGGGCGCCGCTTACCACAACATCAAGAACAACGCGACCGTCAACGACAAGGAATACGGTGCCGGCGCCGCCTATGTGTTCTCGCAACTGAACGGTTTCGAGATCAAGGCCAACTACCTGGGCTCGGATCCGGCTGGTGCGAACAACCGCTTCAAGGAATACAACCTGGGCGCCGGCTACCCGTTCGGCGCCAACAAGGTGCTGGTCAACGTGAAGCAGGACAAGCTGGAAAACGGTGCCAAGGGCAACGCATGGGCGCTCGCCTACACCTACGCGTTCTCGAAGCGCACCAACGTGTACGCCACCTACGCCAGCATGAACAACAACAACCTGGCCAGCTTTGCGCTGAACTCGTCGTCGAACAACGTGGCGCCGCAAAACACCAGCGTGACCCCGGCCGTCACCCTGGTGGGCGCCGACCCGTCGGTGTTCGCGATCGGCCTGCGCCACACCTTCTGATTGCTGATCGGTGAACTGAAAAGACGCCTGAAAATGGCGTCTTTTTATTTGGCCTGCATCTTCACGCGACCCGCAGCAGGTTTGATCTGGCTACGATCGTCACGTGACCTCGAGAAACCGTAGCGAGCGGAAGCAATGGCTGTCGAGAAGCGCAACCGTACTTACGGTACGGTGAGCATCGCAGACAGCCAGTGCGACGCGCAGTAGGTTTATCGAGGTCACTTCAACCTGCAGGTCAGGACCCAGTAGTACTCCCACCGCGCAATCTTGATCTCGCGCACACTGCCCCCCATCCGCTTGCGCAGCGCGCTGTCGGTCGGGTAGCTCTTGGGCTGCTCGACCTGCTTGCCGTCCGGCCCGGCCACCATGTGATAGGTATTGCCATGGGCGTCGGTGCGCGCCACGGTCGGGCTGCTGCCTTCGACGTATTCGTCGTCGAGCAGCACCAGCAGTGCGTCCTTGCCCACGCGCGCGCGCAATGCCTTCAGGAAGGGCTCCTGCTCGTCGCGTTTCAAGCGCGACCAGGTAAAGGCCAGCAGCACCGTGTCGAAGCCGCCCAGCTCAGCCGGCACGTCGCCCGGCTTGTCAGTCGCCACGCAAGTCGCGCCCGGCACCAGCGCCTCGTTTGCATCGCCATGGCCACAGCCCAGCTCCAGCACCTTGTGCCCGGCGGTCAGGCGCGCCAACTCGGCGCGCACTTCGTCGAGGTCGGCGCCCTGGTCGGACTGGTGGCCCTCTTCGTGTTCGTAGCCGCCTTCGTAATCGTCTTGATCCATCATCATCATGCTTACAACTCGTAGTTCTCGCTGGTGCCGCGCATCGCCGACTCGACCATCTTGCGGTTGAGCGTCGGCGCCAGCAATTCAATGAAAGTATAAATATAGCTGCGCAGGTAGGCGCCCTGCTTCACCGCCACACGCGATATGTTCATGCCGAACAGGTGCCCGACCGGAATCGCGCGCAGGTTGCGGTCGCGCTCCGGATCGAAGGCCATGCCGGCGATGACGCCGATGCCCATGCCCAGCTCGACATAGGTCTTGATGACGTCGGCATCGATCGCTTCCAGCAGCACGTCCGGCTTGAGGTGGCGCAGCTCGAACGCGTGGTCGATCTTGCTGCGTCCGGCAAATGCGCTGTCGTACGTGATCAAAGGATACGAAGCGATCTCTTCCAGCGAAATCGCCTTCGAGCGCGTCAGCGGGTGCTCGTGCGGCACCACCACCACGTGCTCCCATTGGTAGCACGGCAGCGTGATCAGGCCTTCCACCGCCGCGATCGATTCGGTCGCGATGGCCAGGTCGGCCTGGTCGTTCTTGACCATCTCCGCGATCTGGCGCGGATTACCCTGCAACAGCGATAATCTGACTTTCGGGAAGCGCGTCATGAACGCCTGCACGACCTTGGGCAGCGCATAGCGCGCCTGCGTGTGCGTGGTGGCGATCGTGAAGCTGCCGCTGTCCTGGGCGGCGTATTCCTTGCCGATACGCTTGAGGCTGTCGATCTCCTGCATGATCAATTCGACCGACTGCAGCACCAGCCGGCCCGGCTCGGTCAACCCGCGGATGCGTTTGCCGTGGCGGGTGAAGATGTCGACCCCGAGCTCTTCTTCCAGTTCGATGATGGCCTTGGAGACGCCGGGCTGGGAGGTGAACAGCGCCTTGGCGGCGTCGGTCAGGTTGAAATTCTGGCGGACCGCCTCGCGTACGAAGCGTAATTGGTGTAGGTTCATTGCCCTTCTTGTATTGATGAAGACCTTAGCCGCATTTTACAAGCTAGCTTATGCCTCTGGCTCATATAAGCAAATAAATTCTCAGTAGTTTGGAATAAAGCTCTATTTTATTAATATCCAGCCTACCTTGCCGGATCGTGCCAAGTTCGGCCCGACAGGTTCCACCAGGATCAAACCATGTACCGTTACGACAAATACGACCATCTCATCGTACGCGAACGCATCGCCCAGTACCGCGACCAGGTCCAGCGCCGCCTCGCCGATGAGCTGACCGAAGAAGAATTCCTGCCGCTGCGCCTGCAGAACGGCCTGTACATGCAGCGCCATGCCTACATGCTGCGCATCGCCGTGCCTTACGGCCTGCTGTCGACTGCGCAAATGCGCATGTTCGCCCACATCGCCCGCAAGTACGACCGCAATTACGGCCACTTCACGACGCGCCAGAACATCCAGTTCAACTGGATCGAACTGGAGCAGACGCCGGACATCCTGACCGACCTGGCGTCGGTCGAGATGCACGCGATCCAGACCTCGGGCAACTGCATCCGCAACACGACCACCGACGAGTACGCCGGCGTGGCCGCGGACGAGATCATCGATCCGCGTCCGTTCTGCGAAATCATGCGCCAGTGGAGCACCTTCCACCCCGAATTCATCGCCCTGCCGCGCAAGTTCAAGATCGCTTTCAACGGCGCCGTGGAAGACCGCGCCGCGATCGCGATGCACGACATCGGCCTGACCGCGGTGCGCAACGAGGCGGGCGACATCGGCTTCAAGTTCATGGTCGGCGGCGGCCTGGGCCGCACCCCGATCCTGGGCAGCGTGATCAACACCTTCGTGCCCTGGCAAGACCTGCTGACCTACACCGAAGCCGTGATGCGCGTGTACAACCAGTTCGGCCGCCGCGACAACAAGTACAAGGCGCGCATCAAGATCCTGGTGAAAGCCGTGGGCGCCGAGGAATTCGCGCGCCTGGTGGAAGCCGAATTCGCCGACCTGAAGGGTGGCCCGGAAACCCTGACCCAGGAAGAACTGGACCGCGTCGCCGCCTACTTCGATCCGAAGCCGTACGCGCAGCTGGGCAACCAGGCGCTGAACGCCGGCCACGAAGACAACCGCGCCTTCGCCAACTGGCTGCAGCGCAACGTCAAGCCGCACAAGGTGCCGGGCTATGCCGCGGTCGTGCTGTCGCTCAAGAAAACCGGCGTGCCGCCGGGCGACGCCACCGCCGAGCAGATGGATTTCGTGGCCGACCTGGCCGACAAGTACAGCTTCGGCGAACTGCGCGTGACCCACGAGCAGAACCTGGTGCTGGCCGACGTCGAGCAGGGCAAACTGTTCGAAGTGTGGGAACAGGCCAAGAGCAAAGGCCTGGCCACGCCGAACATCGGCCTGCTGACCGACATGATCTCGTGCCCGGGCGGCGACTACTGCGCGCTGGCGAACGCGAAATCGATCCCGATCGCGGCCGCCATCGCCAAGCGCTTCGACGACCTCGACTTCCAGCACGACATCGGCGACATCGAACTGAATATCTCGGGCTGCATCAACGCCTGCGGCCACCACCACGTCGGCCACATCGGCGTGCTGGGCGTGGACAAGGACGGGGCCGAGTGGTACCAGGTCTCGATCGGCGGCGCGCAAGGCAACCAGGCGTCGATCGGCAAGATCATCGGCCCGTCGTTCTCGGCCACGCAGATGCCGGAAGTGGTCGGGCGCCTGCTCGACGTGTACGTCAAGAACCGCGTCGATGGCGAGCGCTTCATCGACGTCGCAGCGCGCCTCGGGGTCAACCCGTTCAAGGAATATGTGTATGCCACGCCGATCGCGGCGGGCGAACTGGCCGTCGGAGAAGACCAACATGCCTGAGTTTCAACAGCATCCGCAGATCATCAAGGGACGCGACGTCGTCAGCGACGACTGGACCGTCCTGCGCCTGGCCGAGGGTGAAACCCCGGAAGCGGTCGAGGTCCCGGCCGGCCGCGTGATCGTGCCGAGCACGGTCTGGCTGGCCCAGCGCGAGACGCTGGCGGCACGTGCGGAAATCGGCGTTTGGCTGGCCTCCGACCAGCTCGCCACCACGATCAAGGACGACCTGGCCAAGTTCGCCGTCGTCGCCGTCGACTTCCCCAAGTTCAGCGACGGCCGCGGTTACTCGATCGCCTACAACCTGCGCAAGCGCCTCGGCTTTCGCGGCGAGCTGCGCGCGATCGGCGACGTGCTGCGCGACCAGCTGTTCCAAATGCAGCGCTGCGGCTTCGACGCCTACGCCACGCGCCCGGACCGCAACATCCATGACGCGCTCAAGGGCTTGAGCGTGTTTTCCGAAACCTACCAGGCCGCGGTCGACCAGCCGCTGCCGCTGTTCCGCCGCCATCACCGCGACGTGCCGCCCGAGCACAGCGACGCCGGCGCGGGCATCTGAACCCCGGGAACATCATGAGCGACCTGAACGCCAAGGTCTCCGCCACGCGCGCCATCCTCGAGCGGGTGGCGCGCGACTACTCGCCGGCCGTGTTCGCATCGAGCCTGGCCGCCGAGGACATGGTGCTGACCGACCTGATTCTGAAAGCCGGCCTCCCCATCGGCATCTTCTCGCTCGAGACCGGCCGCCTGCACAAGGAAACGCTGGCCGTGCTGGACGCGGTCAAGGCCAGGTACGGCCACGAGATCGCGATCTACCAGCCGCGCGCGGAACTGGTCGACGAGTACGTGAGCAAGAACGGCCTGAACGCCTTTTACGACAGCGTCGAGATGCGCAAGGCGTGCTGCCAGGTGCGCAAGGTCGAACCATTGGGCCGCGCGCTGGAGGGCAAGAAGGCCTGGATCACCGGCCAGCGCCGCAGCCAGTCGACCACGCGCGCCGAACTGGCCGTGCAGGAAGACGACGCGGCGCACGGCATGCAGAAGTTCAACCCGCTGGCCGACTGGCTCGAGGCCGACGTGTGGGACTACATCCGCGCCAACGACGTGCCCTACAACGCCCTGCACGACCGCGGCTACCCGTCGATCGGCTGCGAACCCTGCACCCGCGCGATCCAGCCGGGCGAAGACGTGCGCGCCGGCCGCTGGTGGTGGGAAAGCGCCGATTCCAAGGAATGCGGCCTGCACCTGGTCGACGGCAAACTCATTCGCATCAAATCCGTGGCTGCATAGGCTTGCGGCCCACAACAAGGCAACAACATGACGACCTTCAGTGACACTCCGGCGCTCGGTGATGTGAATGCGCGCCACCTCGACGCCCTCGAATCCGAAGCGATCCACATCCTGCGCGAAGTCGCGGCGGAATGCTCGAACCCGGCCCTGCTGTTCTCCGGCGGCAAGGACTCGGTGGTGCTGCTGCGCCTGGCCGAAAAGGCCTTCCGCCCCGGCAAATTCCCCTTCCCGCTGGTCCACATCGACACCGGCCACAACTTCGACGAAGTCATCGCCTTCCGCGACGCGCGCGTGGCGGAACTCGGCGAGCGCCTGATCGTCGGCTCGGTCGAGGATTCGATCAAGAAGGGCACCGTGCGCCTGCGCAATCCGCAGACGGACTCGCGCAACGCCGCCCAGGCGGTGACGCTGCTGGAAACCATCGCCGAGCACGGCTTCGACGCCTGCATCGGCGGCGCCCGCCGCGACGAGGAAAAGGCGCGCGCCAAGGAGCGCATCTTCTCGTTCCGCGACGAATTCGGCCAGTGGGACCCGAAGGCCCAGCGTCCGGAACTGTGGGACCTGTATAACACCCGCGTCCACCCGGGCGAGAACATGCGCGTGTTCCCGATCTCGAACTGGACCGAACTGGACGTCTGGCAGTACATCGCCCGCGAACAACTGGCCCTGCCCTCGATCTACTACGCGCACCAGCGCCAGGTGATCCCGCGCAATGGCCTGCTGGTGCCGCTGACCCCGATCACGCCCGCGCGCGAGGGCGAAACGGTCGAGACGCAGACGGTCCGCTTCCGCACCGTCGGCGACATCTCGTGCACCTGCCCGGTGTCGTCCGATGCAAGCACGGTCGGCGCCATCATCGCCGAGACCGCGATCACCCAGATCACCGAGCGCGGCGCCACCCGCATGGACGACCAGACCTCGGAAGCGTCGATGGAAAAACGCAAGAAGCAAGGATATTTCTGATGAACGCCGCTACCGCTGAACATAAAACCGAGTTGAACCACGCCGCCGACCAGTCGGGGCAAGCCTCGCTGCTGCGCTTCATCACCGCCGGCTCCGTCGACGACGGCAAGAGCACGCTGATCGGCCGCCTGCTGTTCGACAGCAAAGGCATCTTCGCCGACCAGCTGGCCGCCGTCTCGCGCTCGAAGCACAAGCGCACCGTCGGCGACACCATCGACCTGTCGCTGCTGACCGACGGCCTGGAAGCCGAGCGCGAGCAAGGCATCACCATCGACGTCGCCTACCGCTATTTCGCCACGCCGAAGCGCAAGTTCATCATCGCCGATACGCCGGGGCACGAGCAGTACACCCGCAACATGGTGACCGGCGCCTCGACCGCCGACGCGGTCATCATCCTGGTCGACGTGTCGAAAGTGAAGCTGAATGATGGAGACAGCGGCGACGGTTCCGTGGAACTGCTGGTGCAGACCAAGCGCCACTCGACCATCGCCAAGCTGCTGCAGATCGAGCACGTGATCGTCGCCGTCAACAAGATGGACCTGGTGAACTACGACCGCAGCGTGTACGACCGCATCGTCGCGGCCTACACCGAGTTCGCCGGCAGCCTGGGCTTGACCGACATCACCGCGATCCCGCTGTCGGCGCTGGCCGGCGACAACGTCGTCGAGCGCGGCGACAACATGCCGTGGTACGAAGGCCCGACCCTGATCGAACTGCTGGAAGGCATCTCGGTGTATGACGAGGCGCACACCGCCCCGTTCCGCTTTCCGGTGCAGCTGGTGGCGCGCCACAACGGCCACGAGGCCAACGACTTCCGCGGCTACATGGGGCGGATCGAGTCGGGCAAGGTATCGGTCGGCGACAAGCTGGTGGTGCAGCCGTCCGGCGTCGAGGCGACCGTCAAGGCGATCCATACGTTCGATGGCGAGCTGCAAAGCGCCGTGTCCGGACAGTCGATCACGCTGCTGCTGAACGAATACGTCGACGTCTCGCGCGGTGACGTGCTGGCGGGCGCGGAGCAACCGGCGACGCTGCTCAAGCAGGTGCAGGCCGACGTCTGCTGGATGGCCGACGAGCCGCTCGACGTGCGCCGCAAGTACTGGATCAAGCACGGCACGCGGTCGACCATGGCCAAGGTCAAGGCGGTGCAGAGCATCCTCGACGTCAACACCCAGCAGCGCAGCACGCCGGACAATCCGGCCGCCGGCCTGAAGCTGAACGACATCGCGCGCATCGAGCTGACGGTGCAGCAGCCGCTGGCGGCGGATGCGTATGAAGCGATCCGTGCGACGGGGGCATTCATCCTGATCGATGAAATCACCCACCAGACTGTTGCCGCCGGTATGATACGTCTCTGATGGGGGCTCGATAAACCTGCTGCGCGTTGCAGCTTCGGCCTGCGATGCTCGCCGTACCCTAAGTACGGCTGCGCTTCTCGGCCAAATCTGCGGCCGCTCGCGACGGTTTCTCGATGCCCCGAGACGTCGCGTGTGTGCAAACGAAAACAAGAGGGAATATGGCTGGGCTGGGAAAAGTGTACTTGGTTGGAGCCGGTCCCGGCGCAGCTGACCTGATCACCGTGCGTGGCGCACGCCTGTTGGCGCAGGCCGACGTGGTGCTGTACGACGCGCTGGTGACGCCCGAGATGCTCGCCCTGTGCGAGCACGCCGACAAGATCTCGGTCGGCAAACGCTCCGGCCAGCGCTCGACCGCACAGGCGGTCATCAACGAGCAGCTGGTCGAGTGTGCGCGCAAGTACCAACGCATCGTGCGTTTGAAAGGCGGCGATCCGATGCTGTTCGGGCGCGCCGACGAGGAATTACGCGCGCTCGAGCTTGAAGGCATCGAGGTCGAGGTCGTCCCCGGCATCACCACCGCGGTGGCCGCCGCCGCCGCGACCAAACAGCCGCTGACCAAGCGCGGCGTGGCGCGCAGCGTCGCCTTTTTCACCTCCAGCACAGCGCCGGACCATCCCGAGCACCCTGCCCTGCCGGAAACCGACACCATGGTGCAGTACATGGGCGGGCGCGAAGCCGCCGCCACCGCCGAGCGCCTGCTGGCTCAGGGACGCCGTCCCGGCCTGCCGGTGATCGCGGTGGAAAACTGCAGCCGCCCGGACGAGCGCGTGCTGCGCCTGACGCTGGCCGACCTGGCCCAGGGACTCGATGCGGGCCCCGATGCGGCGGGCGGCCCGGTGCTGGTGATGATCGGCGAGGCGCTGTCGCGGCGCGAACACCAGCCGGACGATGCGGCGCGCGACGCTTGAACCCCCTGCGCGATTAGATCAATCGGCCGCAGCGTGCGCGGCCAGCCTGGCTTCCAGCGCCAGCGCGGCGCTGCTGGTGGCGACCGCGATCCCGTTCACCCGTTCCAGGGCCTGCCCAAGGCGTGCGCCGGTGCGTCCGCCGCATTCCTGCAGATGCCAGCGCGCCAGCTCGCGCCGCATGGTCGCGATTTCCTCACGCAGGCCGGCCAGCATGCGCCGCAGGTTGCCTTCGCGCTCGGCCGGCAGGCGCCGCGTTGCGCCGACCGGTGCGCCATCGGACCGGTCATCCCATGCGGGGCGGTCCGGCGCGCCGCCGTCGAGATGCGCCGACATCGCGTCGATGCGCGTGCGCATGCGTTGCAGGCGCGCACCCATGCGGTCCAGGCGATGTGCGCAGCGCAGCTCGACCAGCCGCCGCGGCAACCAGATTGAGCGCCGCAGCCGCCCACCGAACGCGCGCGCGGCGGCGTCGAACCAGACCTTGAATTTGAGTGGGGAAGACATGACGGGGCAGTGTCGGCGTTGCTGCCGAGACTGTCAAACGGCGGCTACCGGCTACCGACATGATGCGGCGCAAGGATGCGTCGCCGCTTGACGTTACCCCGTGCTAAACCGTGGCGCCGAGCGCGGACAGGCAGTATTCGGCCATCGCCGCCAGCACGCCCGGGTCTTCGCCGACCGCCGCCACGGTCGTAAACGCGACCCCGGGGTAGGCGGTGTGCAAGCCTTCGAGCAGTTGCGGCAGGTCGCGCAGCAGATGCCCGCCCTGCCCCAGGAACACCGGCACCACGGTCACCTCGCGCACGCCGCGCGCGACCAGGCCGGCCACTTCGTCCGGCAGGCTGGGCGTCATCAGCTCCAGGAACGCCAGCGACACCGTCACGTCCGGGCGGCGCGCCGCGGTCAGCTCGCGCAGGCGCTGGAACGGCGCCGCCCAGCCGGGCGCGCGCGCGCCATGCGCGAACAAAATCAGGGCCTTGTCCATCGATACCTCCATCAGTGACGCTCCACCCATCGCAGCGCCGCAATCGCCAGCAGCAGGAACAGCAGGCTGGGCGCGGCGGCCGTGAGGAAAGCCGGCCAGGTCGACAGCAGGCCGATATGAGAAAAAAGCGAGTCGATCAGCATGAAGCTCACGCCGATCATGATGCCGATGAAGATCTTGAGACTGACGCCGCCGCTGCGCGTCTGCAGGTAGCCGAACGGCAGCGCGATCGCCATCATCACGAAGATCGACAGCGGTGCGATCAGCTTCTTCCAGAAGGCGATCTTGAAGCGCTCGGTCTCCTGGCGGTTCTCGGCCAGGTGGCGCGTGTAGACCGCCAGCTCGTTGGCCGACATGCGTTCCGGGTCGGAACGCGAGACCGACAGGATCTTCGGGGTGATTTCCGAGGTCAGGTCGAACGACGGCAGCTTGCGCGTCGCGACCGCCGCCGTATCGAGGCCGAAGGTGCTCTGGACGGTCTGCCCGCTCGGCACCGGCGCGCCCGGCTCGGGCAGCACGCGGCTGTTGGAAAATACGTTCTCGGTCACGTCCTGCAGGCGCCAGACGCCGTTGCCCATGAAGTTGGCGCTGGCCGCAGTGAGCAGCGAGCGCATGCGCATGCTGTTGTCGAACTCGTAGATGTGGACGTCGCGCAGCGAGCCGTCCGGCTGGATCTGGCGAGCGTTGAAGAAGCGCGAGCCGGTGACGGCGCTCTTCAGGCCGCCGGCATGGACCACGTCCTTGGTCCACATCCCCGAGCGGAATTCGGCCGACACGGTCGCACCGCGCGCGGACAGGCGCACGCGCTCGGCCAGCGGCGCGGTGCGCGGCGTGACCAGCTCGCCGAAGATGAAGGTGATCACCACGAACACCACCGCGATCTTGGCCAGCATCCAGGCCGCCATCTGGGTCGACATCGAGGACGCGCGCATGATCGTGAATTCCGAGCTCTGGGCGAACTGCGCCATCGTGTAGATGGTGCCGAACAGCGCGGCCACCGGCATCACCTCGTAGATATGGCCCGGCAACAGCAGCAGCACGTACAGCATCGCATGCTGCAGCAGGTAGCCGCCCTTGCCGACCGACGGCAGCTCCTGGGTCAGGTCCATGAAGGCGATCAGGCCGATCAGGCCGACCAGCGCGAAGGCCACGGCCTGGGTGATGCTGACGAAGAAGTAGCGCTGCAGGGTCTTCATGCGCGGCCCTCCGGCGCGGCGCCGCTTTGCAGCAGGCGGCGGCGTTTCCAGGCATTGGCCAGCATGCTCGGATGCCAGCGGCTGTGCACGTTCAAGCGCCAGGCGAACAGGCCCGCCACGATCAGGAGCACCAGCAGGTGCAGCGGCCACCAGGACATGGCCAGGTGCAGCTTGCCCTGCTTGACCGCGTTCTCGGCCACCTTGGTCAGGTTCAGGTAGGTAAAGAAGATCAGCACCGCCAGGATCAGGTTGGCGGCCGCGCCCGCGCGCGGGTTGGCGAAGCCGAGCGGGATCGCCAGCAGCATCAGCACCACGCACATGATCGGCGCGGTCACGCGGTATTGCAGCTCGGCGTCGCCGTAGCGGTTGTGCGGCATGGCCACTAGCGCCGCGGTCGACAAGCCGGTGACGCCGGAATCGCCCAGCACCGGACCAGCGCTGCCGACGCGCATGCGGTAACGCTCGAACTCCATCGCCTGGAAATCGGCCTTGCCCGGCGTACCCTGGTAGCGCCGGCCGTTGCGCAGCACCAGGTACTGGCCACCCTTGCCGTCCGGCTCGATCTGGCCCTGCTTGGCGACCACGGTGGTGGCCACGCCATTGTCGACCGTGTTGACGAACACGTTCTGCACGATGGTGTTGGTGTGGCCGCCGGCGCTTTCGACGAAGAACACGCGGTTGGTCGCGGCCGATTCACGGAACTGGCCGGGCGCCACGCGCTTGAGGTCTTCGCGCTTTTCGAAGCGCTCGGTGAATTCGTTGCTCTTGAGCTGGGCCCAGGGCACCGCCACCAGCGACAGCACCGCGACCACCGCCGCGATCGGCAGGCCGAACACCATCACCGGGCGGACCCAGCGGCTCAGCGACTGGCCGGAGGCAAACCAGACGACCATTTCGGAATCGCGGTAGCTGCGCGTGACCACGGCCAGCACCGAAATAAAACTGGTGAGGACGAGGATGGTTGGCAGATAATTCAGCACCGCGAAACCGATCAGGGCCAGCACGTCGCTCGATGCGACCTTGCCGCCCGCGGCCCGCCCCAGGATCGAAATCAGGGTCCAGGTCACGAGGATCGAAAACAGGATGGTGAAGGTGGCGCCGGCCACGCTGGCCAATTCACGCTGTAGGGCGCGTCGGAAAATCATTCGCTAGTTATAATTGCAGGTTAGGCAGTCAAGCACACACGGAGAACAAAATGGACTTTAGCATAAAAGCATTCGACACAAAAAACACGCTGACCGCAGCCAAGTCCGGCTGCGTGGCGGTGGCCGTGTTCGAGAACAAGAAATTGTCGGAGGCAGCCAAAGCCCTCGACCTGAACGGCGACATCAGCGCGGCCGTCAAGTCGGGCGACATCTCCGGTAAGACCGGTTCCACCCTGCTGCTGCGCGGCGTGGCCGGCGTGACCGCCGCGCGCGTCCTGCTGGTCGGCATGGGCGCGGACGACGCGGTCGGTGCGATCGGCGAGAAAAGCTTTACGGGCGCCGTCGGCGCTGCCCTGAAAACCTTCGCCACGCTGGGCGCGCAGGATGGCATTATCGCATTCCCGCTGGAGAATGTGAAAGGCCGCGACCTGAACTGGGCGATCCGCGCGATGGTCATCGCCGCCAACGAAGCCGAATTCCGCACCGACGCGCAAAAGAGCAAGAAGGATCCGGCGATTGCCGGCGTGCGCAAGCTGACCATCGCCGTGCCGGCAGCCGGTGCGAACGGCGCGCACCTGAAAACCGTGCTGGCGCAATCGATTGCGATCGCCAACGGCATGAACCTGACCAAGGAACTGGGCAACCTGTCGCCGAACGTCTGCACCCCGACTTATCTCGCCAATACCGCGCGCAAGCTGGCCGAGGACTACAACTTCGACGTCGAGATCCTGGACCGCAAGCAGCTCGAGGCGCTCAAGATGGGCAGCTTCCTGTCGGTCACCCGCGGCAGCGAGGAGCCGCCGAAGTTCATCGTCCTCAAGCACATGGGCGGCAAAAAGGGCGACGCACCGACCGTCCTGGTCGGCAAGGGCATCACCTTCGACAGCGGCGGCATTTCGATCAAGCCGGGTCCCGGCATGGACGAGATGAAGTACGACATGTGCGGCGCCGGCTCGGTGCTGGGCACCTTCCGCGCGATCGGCGAGATGAACATCAAGCTGAACGTGATCGGCATCGTCGCCGCCTGCGAAAACATGCCGTCGGGCCGCGCCACCAAGCCGGGCGACATCGTCACCGCGATGAACGGCACCACCATCGAGATCCTCAACACCGACGCCGAAGGCCGCCTGGTGCTGGCCGACGCCCTGACCTACGCCGAGCGCTTCAAGCCGGCCGCCGTGGTCGACATCGCGACGCTGACCGGCGCCTGCATCGTGGCCCTGGGCCACCACAACTCCGGCCTGTTCACGCGCCATGACGACCAGCACAACGCGCTGGCCGAGGAGCTGATGGATGCCGGCCGCCAGGCCGGCGACACCGCCTGGCGCCTGCCGATCGGCGAGCTGTACAACGAGCAGCTGAAGTCGAACTTCGCCGACCTGGCCAACATCGGCAGCCCGGGCGGCGCTTCCTGCACCGCCGCGGCGTTCCTGGAAAACTTCACGCGCAACTACGCGTGGGCGCACCTGGACATCGCCGGCACCGCCTGGAAGTCGGGCGCGGCCAAGGGCGCGACCGGCCGTCCGGTGCCGCTGCTGACCACCTTCCTGCTCAACCGCGTATGAGCGGCTGGCGCGAGGCATGATCGAACGGACGCTGCGGCGTCCGTTTTTCGTGGCGCAGCCTGCGCGCGCGGGTCGTCGTTCAATATAATTCCTGAACGATTTCCGCCCTGGAGATGTCCATGAAACTTGCAATGCTCGTGCCGGCGACGCTGGCAGCCCTGCTGGCCGGGGCCGCCGCCGGCGCCGCCCCTGACGGCGCGTTCGGCAGCCGCGCTCACCCGGCAAGCGACCTGCAATGGCATTACGACGGCACGCGCGACGCCGTGGCGGTCCACCTCAAGCAGGCACTGGGCAAGCAGGCCAATCCTTTCGGTCCCACCGCCGGCTCGCCGCCGGGCGCCGTCTCCGACGACAGCAAACTGCTGGGCGACTACGTGCCGCACCTGCTCGGCATTCCCGGACCGGAGGTCGCGCTGGACCATGGCGAATATTTCTATTCCGGCGCCGAAGCCCACAACGCCAGCCAGGAAGCGGCCGTGATCACGCAAGGCCGCGGCGGCGCCGTGGTTGCGCTGGCCGTGCTGCACACGAACTACCGCAAGCAGCCTGCCGTGAGAGTGCTGACGATCATGCGTCCGGACGGGAAAGCCGTCGATGCGGCGATGCAAACGCTTTTCACGGGCTGGGCGCGCGGCGAAATCGACAAGGGCAATGCCCTCCCCAGGAGCCGGCTGGTGAAGACCGTCGTCGACAAACTGGAAGTGGAAATCGTTCCTGCCGGCGGCTGATCAGAACATCACGTTGCCCTGGTCCGCATCCGCCTGCGCCGCCTGCTCCCGGGACTGCGGCCTGGCCGGACGCAGCAGCACGGTCAGCACGTTGGGATACGCGACGCCGGCGCCGTCGAAGCGGCTGACGTAGCCATCCAGGCCGGCCTTGACGACCAGCTTGCCGATCAGCTTGTCCCCGTCGATGAGGCCGGTGGCGCGCGCCGGCGCGACTTCGACCGCGCTGGCGCCGTCGCGCGCGCAATCGACCGTCAAAGGATCGCGGCTGCGCTGCACCGTGATGCGGCCCGGCGCCACCACGAACCAGCGTCCGGCGCTGTTGGCCAGCACGCAGCCGACGCCGGCGACTTCGCGGTGATCGAGGATGGCGTGGAGTTCGAGTTGCTGGGTCGGGAGCTCGCCCATGCTGGCGCAGCCGGCCAGGGCAGCGGCCAGTGCAGCGAACAATGCAGGCGCGCACGCGTGCGCGCAGGCGCGAGGGAAAAATCGATGGGACATGGCGTCATCCGGAATGCATGTCTGGCTGTTTACGGCAGCATTCGGAAAGACATGAGCGCTCAGGGCGCTGCGGATGCATCGGCCGGCGTATCGAGGAGAGCAAAGCGCGCGACCTGCGCGCCGTCGACCTCGACCGTTTCGAAAAACGCGGCCTTCGGGCGAACCCAGGTCCGTCCGTCCGGCCCGCGATACACGATCACGGGCGCGTGGTCCGCTTCCAGCTCGGCTTCGCAGACCAGGTCGTAGATGCCGCCCTTGTAGTGGCGATAACGCATCGGCGGCGACGCGTCAGACTTTCTCTTCGACCTGTGGGCGGGTCTTTTTCTTGAGGTTCTGGATGACCTTGACGATGCCTTCCACGCCGGCGTTGTCGTCGAGCTCGCTGAATGCGTCCAGCACTTCATTGAGCACGCTGTTGCGCACCGCGGCCTCGTCGGCCAGCATCTTTTGCGGCTCGGCGGCCGGGCCGGCTTTCTGCACTGCGTCGGCCGGCTTCTGGCCATGGGTCAGCGCAGCTTGCCAGATCAACCAGCGGCGCTGGGTTTCATATACCAGATACTCTTCCGGCTTGTCCTCGCGGCGCCGGACAATATGGCCATCGCGTTGGGCCCATGCTTCGAATGCTTGGCGCATTGCTGTCCTTTTATAAAGCTGATCGTTACCTAACAAGCACGGTTGGGTGCTTACGGATACTTGGCTTGTCTTATGCCAATACTACAAGGTACGTTGGCTTACTGCAATTTTTCTCTTGCGGCAGCAAACGATACTGACACGCCTCATTACTTGCCGGCATTGTTACATCATGTCACAGTTCGGACCGCTTGACCACACCCACACATGCAATCTAACCACCGAGCAATAATTCTACGCCAATTTCGTTGTAATTCGCGCAAATAGTGGCAATCGTGCACCGGGTGTTGCACCGTTAACAGGCGCAGCCTTGAGAAGCCGCCACATGGAGTGTGCTGCCGGCCGGAGCCGCCGTGCCGGCCGGCGGGCGTCGAGCAAGCTGGTATCATGCGCGGCGCCCGCAAGCGGGCCGCACGACCTGAAAGAGACTACACAACATGAAGATAGCAACCTGGAACGTCAACTCCCTCAAAGTGCGCCTGCCGCACCTGCTGCAGTGGCTCCAAACCAACCCGGTCGACGTGCTCTGCATCCAGGAGACCAAGCTCACCGACGACAAATTCCCGGTCGACGAGATCAACGCGGCCGGCTACCAGGTCGCGTTCACCGGCCAGAAGACCTACAACGGCGTGGCGATCCTGTCCAGGCATGAACTGACCGACGTGGTGCGCAACAACCCGCACTTCCCGGACGAGCAGCAGCGCCTGATCGCCGCCACCGTGCAGGGCGTGCGCGTGATCTGCGCCTATGTCGTGAACGGCCAGGCGCTCGACTCCGACAAGTTCGTCTACAAGATGGCCTGGCTGGACGCGCTGCGCACCTGGGTCAAGGAAGAGATGGCGGCGCACGCGCAGTTCGCGATCCTGGGCGACTACAACATCGCGCCCGACGACCGCGACGTGCACGACCCGGCCGAGTGGGCCGGCCAGATCCACTGCTCGGACCCGGAGCGCGAGGCGCTGCGCGCCCTGCTGGGCCTGGGCCTGAGCGACGCCTTCCGCCTGTTCGAGCAGCCGGAAAAACAGTACAGCTGGTGGGACTACCGCCAGATGGCGTTCCGCCGCAACCGCGGCCTGCGCATCGACCACATCCTGCTCTCAAAGGCGCTGGCCGCGCGCTGCACCGCCTGCACCATCGACCGCGAACCGCGCAAGTGGGAGCAGCCGTCCGATCACACCCCGGTCATCGCGACCATCGAGTGACCCCTAGGCCGGCGCCAGCAGCGCCGGCACCTGCGCCGCCGGCACCGGCCGCGCGAACAGGTAGCCCTGCGCATACTCGCAGCCATGATGGCGCAGCAGCGCCAGCTGGCCTTCGGTCTCGACGCCCTCGGCCACCACCGACAGCCCGAGGCTGCCGGCCAGCGCCATGATCGCCGCGACGATCGCCTGGTCTTCGCTGCTGGCCTCGAGCTCGCGCACGAAGGCGCGGTCGATCTTGATCTTGTGGACCGGGAAGCGCTTCAGGTAGGCCAGGCTCGAGTAGCCGGTGCCGAAATCGTCGATCGACAGGCGGATGCCCATGGCGTTGATCTGGCCCAGCGTCTCGAGCGTGTGGCCGCCGTGCTGCATCAGCGCGGTCTCGGTGATCTCGAATTCGAGCTGGCCCGGATCGATGCCGGTCTCGTCGACGATGCTGCGCACCGCCAGCGGCAGGCCGCGGTGCATGAACTGGCGCGCCGACAGGTTGATCGCCAGCGGCACCGGCGGCAAGCCGGCGCGGCGCCAGGCCAGCGCCTGTTCGCAGGCCGCACGGATCACCCACTCCCCCACCTGCACGATCAGGCCGTTCTCTTCCAGGATCGGGATGAAGTCGTCCGGTGCGACCAGCACGCCGTTCGGACCGCGCCAGCGCAGCAGCACTTCCAGGCCGCGCACGCGGCAATCGCCGGTGGCCACGATCGGCTGGAAGAACAGTTCGAATTCGTCGCGGGCCAAGGCCCCGCGCAGGCGCGTCTCGAGCTCGAAATGGCGTTCGGCGGCGACGTTCTCGCGCTCGGCATAGAACTGATAATTGTTGCGGCCGGCCGCCTTGGCCTGGTACATCGCGGCGTCGGCCTTGCGCATCAGGCTGGCCACGTCCTCGCCATCGTCCGGGTACAGGCAGATGCCGATCGAGGGCGAGATGTGCAGGCTGCGGCCCTCGAATTCGACCGGGTCGGCGAGCGCCTCGATGATCTTGTCGCCGACCACGCCGCAATCGTCGAGCGCGCGCACGCCCGGCACCAGCACCACGAATTCGTCGCCGCCCAGGCGCGCCACGGTGTCGGTCGCGCGCACCACGCGGCCCAGGCGGGCGGCGACTTCCTTGAGCAGGTAGTCGCCGGCCGGGTGGCCGAGCGAATCGTTGATGGTCTTGAAGCGGTCCAGGTCGATGAACAGCAGCGCCAGTTTGCGGCCGTCGTGGCGCGCCGCCAGCAGTGCGCGATCGAGCCGCTCGGACAGCAGCGCGCGATTGGGCAGCCCGGTCAGCGCGTCATGGTAGGCCATGTGGTGCACGCGCGCCTCGGCCTGGCGCCGCTCGACGATCTCGGCCTGCAGCTCGGCGGTGCGCTCGCCGACCCGCACTTCGAGCTCGTCGCGCGCCTGGCGCAAGGCGTCGGCGGCTTCGCGCTGGGCGGTGACGTCGTCGATCAGCCAGACGCTGCGCCCGCCATGCTCGGCCAGGTCGAACGGCCGTCCGAACAGGCGCGCCCAGAAACGGGTGCCGTCGGCGCGCACCATCTGGTGCTCGGCCATGTGCACGCGTCCGGCCTCGAAGTCGCGCCGGCTCTGCGCGCGCGCCGCCATCCAGGTGGCGTCGTCCGGATACAGGGCACGCACCTTGACCCCGTCGACGTGGCCGGCGTCGTAGCCGAACAGCGCTTCCATCTTGCGGTTGCAGTGCAGCGTGCGCCCGTCCTCGACCACGGCGATGCCGAGCACGGCGTTGTCGAGGATGGCGCGGTTTTCCAGCAGCGCGTTGCGCAGCGCTTGCTCGTCGCGCTTCTGGCGCGTGCGGTCCTCGATCATCCAGATCGTCCCCTGGCCAGGGTCGTGCGGATTGACCGCGTAACCGATCAGCTTGGCCCAGAAGCGGGTGCCGTCGCGCCGCACCGCGTCCAGTTCGACGTGCACCGGCGTGCCCTGCCCCAGCACGCCATACGCGTGCGTGCCCAGCCTGTCGAAGTCGTCCGTGCTCGGGTAGAGCGCGCGCGTGGACATGCCGATCGCCTCGTCGCCGGCGTAGCCGAACATTTCGGTGAAGCTGCCGTTGCAGCGGGTGATCACACGATCGCGCGTGAAGATGATGGCGATCGCGGCATTGGTCATGATCGCGCGGTTCTCGATCAGCGCCTGGCGCGCCTCGCTGACGTCTTCGACGATCCAGACCGTGCCGGCCTGGCGCGAGCGCATGTCGACCGCCTTGGCGCGGATGCGGCACCAGAGCGCACTGCCGTCGCGCCGGCGCAGCTGGATCTCGGCTTTCTCGAACAGGGCGCCGGTGGTCAGCACGGCGACCGCCTCCTCGACGAATCCCATGTAAGCCGCCGGGGTCATGAAGACGTCGGCCGGATCGCTGTCGACCAGCTGCTCGACCGTGTAGCCGAGCATCCCGGCCATGCGCGGATTGCACGACTTGATCAGGTGCGGCAGCGAGACGACGATGCCGACCGGCGCATGCTCGAGCACCGTGGCCTGTTCCAGCAGGCGCGCGCTCAGGCCGGCCTGGACCTCGGCCGGCGCCCTCATCTCGGAGAACACGAAGGTGGCGCCGGCGCCGCCGGCCGCGAGCGGCAACGGGCGCGCGTGCACCTCGACCGCACGCGCCTCGGGCATGTCGGCGCCGCCGGCAAGCAGGCCGCTCCAGTGCCGCTCTCCAGCCAGCGCCAGGCGCATCTCGGAGGCGGCCACGGCCGGCACGTGGAACAGCGCGGCCAGGTTGCGCCCTTCGATTTCGGCCCCGACCAGCTCCCGCATGGCGGCATTCGCCGACCACACCACGCCCTGCGCATCGCAGGCGCATGCCGGCGCTGCGATCAACGCCAACGCCTCGGCCACGACGGCCGGTTTGCTCGTTACACGATCCATCCCAGTTCCATGCTGAGGCCCGCGTACCCGGGCCGCTCGGTGTGGCCAGGATGATAACCGACATCTGTCAGGACATTAACTGAACAACAAAAAAAGGGCAACGGATGATGCCTTTATGCAACATCCATTGCCCTTTCCTGCGCTTTGACGCCAGCTCACTCGTGTCGATTCAGAACGTATCCCCGGGAACGCGCACCCAGCCTTCCATCAGCACGCGGGCGCTTCGGCTCATCACCGCCTTGGTGACGATCCAGTCGCCGCCCTCCTGTTTCGCTTCGGCGCCGACGCGCAAGGTGCCGGACGGGTGGCCGAAGCGCACGGCTTCGTGCGCGCGCCCGCCCGCGGCCAGGCTGACCAGGGTGCCGGGAATCGCCGCGGCGGTGCCGATCGCGACCGCGGCCGTGCCCATCATCGCGTGGTGCAGCTTGCCCATCGAGAGCGCGCGCACCAGCAGGTCGATGTCTTCGGCTTGCACCTGCTTGCCGCTCGACGACGTGTACCCGGCCGGCGGGGCCACGAAGGCCACCTTGGGCGTGTGCTGGCGGCGCGCGGCTTCCTCCACGTGCTCGATCAATCCCATGCGCATCGCGCCATAGGCCCGGATCGTCTCGAACATCGCCAGCGCCCTCGGGTCGCCATTGATCGCGTCCTGCAGTTCGGCGCCGCTGTAGCCGATGTCGGCGGCGTTGACGAAGATGGTCGGGATGCCGGCATTGATCAGCGTGGCCTCGAGCGTGCCGACGCCCGGCACTTCCAGCGCGTCGACCAGGTTCCCGGTCGGGAACATCGCGCCGCCGCCCTCGCCTTCGGCTTCCGCCGCCGGGTCCATGAATTCGAGCTGGACCTCGGCCGCCGGGAAGGTCACGCCGTCGAGTTCGAAGTCGCCCGTCTCCTGCACCTCGCCGTTCGCGATCGGCACGTGGGCGACGATGGTCTTGCCGATATTGGCCTGCCAGATCGTCACCGTGACCGTGCCGTTGGTTGGGATGCGCGCAGGGTCGATGAAGCCGCTGGCGATCGCGAACGGGCCGATCGCCGCCGACAGGTTGCCGCAGTTGCCGCTCCAGTCGACGAAGGCCTTGTCGATCGAGACCTGGCCGAACAGGTAGTCGACGTCGTGGCCGGGACGCGTGCTCCTGGCCGCGATGACGGTCTTGCTGGTGCTGGAAGTGGCGCCGCCCATGCCGTCGATCTGCTTGCCGTAGGGGTCGGGGCTGCCGATCACGCGCATCAACAGTTGGTCGCGCGCGGCGCCGGGCACCTGCGCGGCTTCGGGCAGGTCCTGCAGGCGGAAGAACACGCCCTTGCTGGTGCCGCCGCGCATGTAGGTGGCGGGAATCTTGATTTGTGGGGTATAGGCCATGTCGTTTCCTTATGCCGCGACCTTGGTGGTCGCCAGGAAGTCCTGCGCGAAGCGCTGCAGCACGCCGCCGGCCTCGTAGATCGACACCTCCTCGGCGGTGTCGAGGCGGCAGGTGACCGGCACCTCGACGGTTTCGCCGCTCTTGCGGTGAATGCGCAGCGTCAGCGTCGCGCGCGGCGTGCGCTCGCCCACCACGTCGAAGGTCTCGCTGCCGTCGATGGCCAGCATGAGGCGCGTCACGCCCGGCTGGAATTCGAGCGGCAGCACGCCCATGCCGACCAGGTTGGTCCTGTGGATGCGCTCGAAGCCTTCGGCGACGATGGCCTCGACCCCGGCCAGGCGCACCCCCTTGGCGGCCCAGTCGCGCGAGGAACCCTGGCCGTAGTCGGCGCCGGCGATCACGATCAAGGGCTGCTTGCGCTCCATGTAGGTCTCGATCGCTTCCCACATGCGCGTGATTCTCCCTTCCGGCTCGATGCGCGCCAAAGACCCGGCTTTGACGGCGCCGGCGATGTCGCGCACCATCTCGTTCTTCAGCGTCGGGTTGGCGAAGGTCGCGCGCTGGGCGGTCAGGTGGTCGCCGCGGTGGGTCGCGTAGGAATTGAAGTCCTCTTCCGGCAAGCCCATCTTATGCAGGTATTCACCGGCGGCCGAGTCCAACATGATGGCGTTGGATGGCGACAAATGGTCGGTGGTGATGTTGTCGCCCAGGACCGCGAGCGGCCGCATGCCCTCGAGCGACCGTTCGCCGGCCAGCGCGCCCTCCCAGTAAGGCGGACGGCGGATGTAGGTGCTCATGGGACGCCAGTCGTACAGCGGGCTGACTTCCGTGGCGGCGCTTTCCTGGCGCGCGAACATCACGTCGTACACGTTGCGGAACTGCTGCGGCTTGACCGATTGCTCGACCACGGCGTCGATCTCGGCGTCGCTCGGCCACAGGTCGGCCAGGCGGATCTCCTTACCATTGGCGTCGGTGCCCAGCACGTCCTTCTCGATGTCGAAGCGGATCGTGCCGGCGATCGCATACGCCACCACCAGCGCCGGCGAGGCCAGGAAGGCTTGCTTGGCGTACGGATGGATGCGGCCGTCGAAGTTGCGGTTGCCGGACAGGACCGCGGTCGCATACAAATCGCGTTCGACGATCTCCTGCTGGATCACGGGGTCGAGCGCGCCCGACATGCCGTTGCAGGTCGTGCAGGCAAAGGCGACGATGCCGAAGCCCAGCTGTTCCAGCTCCGGCAGCAGGCCCGCCGCTTCCAGGTACAGCGCCACCGCCTTGGACCCCGGCGCCAGCGACGACTTCACCCAGGGTTTGCGCAGCAGGCCGGCCCGGTTGGCGTTGCGCGCCAGCAGGCCCGCGGCGATCATGTTGCGCGGGTTGTTGGTGTTGGTGCAGCTGGTGATGGCGGCGATGATCACGGCGCCGTCCGGCATCCTGCCCGGCTCGTTCTCGACCGTGCCGGCGATGCCCTGGGCCGCCAGCTCGGACGTCGGCACGCGCCTGTGCGGATTGGACGGGCCGGCGATGTTGCGCACCACGCTCGACAGGTCGAAGCGCAAGCTGCGCTCGTACTGCGCGTTCTCGAGCGTGTCGGCCCACAGCCCGGTTTCCTTCGCATAGCTCTCGACCAGCTTGACGAGATCGTCGTCGCGCCCGGTGAGCTTGAGGTACTTGATGGTCTGCTCGTCGATGGCGAACATGGCCGCGGTGGCGCCGTATTCCGGGGCCATGTTCGAGATGGTGGCGCGGTCGCCCAGCGTCAGGTTGCTTGCGCCTTCGCCATGGAACTCGAGGTAGGCGGACACCACTTTCGACTTGCGCAGGAACTCGGTCAGCGCCAGCACGATGTCGGTGGCGCTGATGCCTTCCTGCGGCCTGCCGGTCAGCTCGACGCCGACGATGTCCGGCAGGCGCATGTAGGAAGCGCGGCCCAGCATCACGCTCTCCGCTTCCAGGCCGCCGACGCCGATCGCGATCACGCCCAGCGCATCGACCATCGGCGTGTGCGAGTCGGTGCCGACCAGCGTGTCCGGGAAAGCCACGCCATCCTTGACCTGCACGACGGGGCTCATGCGCTCCAGGTTAATCTGGTGCAGGATGCCGTTCCCCGGCGGGATCACGTCGACGTTTTGAAACGCCAGCTTGGTCCAGTTGATGAAGTCGAAGCGGTCTTCGTTGCGGCGGTCCTCGATCGCGCGGTTCTTCTCGAACGCGTCCGGATCGAAGCCGCCGCATTCGACCGCCAGCGAGTGGTCGACCACCAGCTGGGTCGGCACCACCGGGTTGACCAGGCGCGGGTCGCCCCCTTGCAGCGCGATGGCGTCGCGCAGGCCGGCCAGGTCGACCAGCGCGGTCTGGCCGAGGATGTCGTGGCACACCACGCGCGCGGGGAACCAGGGAAAGTCGAGGTCGCGCTTGCGCTCGATGATTTGCCTGAGCGACGGGACGAGCGCGGCCGGCTCGCAGCGGCGCACCAGGTTTTCGGCCAGCACACGCGAGGTGTACGGCAGGCCATCCCAGGTCCCGACCTGGATGGCCTCGACCGCGGCACGCGCGTCGAAGTAGTGCAGATTGGTGCCGTGCAGGGGCTTGCGATATTGGGAATTCATATTAATTCGATGCGGTCATTCAGGTGCAATCAATGAGAGGTGCAGGTGGCGCTGCGCGCGGTACCCGCCCTCGTGGAAGATGGCGTCCGGCTCGAAGCCGAACTGGGTGAAGCCGGCGCGCTCGTACAGGCGCAGGGCCGGTGCGTTGCCGTCGATGAGCGAGAGCGTCAGGCGGCGCAGGTGCGCGCACCCGCGCGCGTGCTCGATCAGGTGCGCGACCAGCAGGCGGCCGATGCCTGCGCGCTGGTGACTGCTTGCGACCATCAGGCTGTTCAGGCTGGCCGTGTGGTGCAGGCGGCTGCCTTCCTTGGCGCGCAGGCAGATCGCGCCGACCAAGGATGGGGCCTCGAGCGCATTGTCGAACGCGCCGAACCAGGTGTAATCCTGCCTGGCCAGGCGCCTGGCATGCCAGGCCTCGTCCTGCGCCATCGCCTCGCGATAGTCCGGGCCGTGGGCATACGGATGCTCGCGCAGGCTGGCCAGGCGCAGGCTGCGGTACTGGGCCACGTCGGCGGGGCCGAGCCGGCGGACGTCGATGGCGCCGCTGTCCATCGGCTTATTTACGCTCGGCAAGCGGCACGAACTGCAGGTCTTCCGGGCCGACGTAGTTGGCGCTCGGACGGATGATCTTGTTGTCGATACGCTGCTCGATCACGTGGGCCGACCAGCCCGAGGTGCGCGCGATGACGAACAGCGGCGTGAACATCGCCGTCGGCACGCCCATCATGTGGTACGACACGGCCGAGAACCAGTCCAGGTTCGGGAACATCTTCTTGACTTCCCACATGACCGATTCCAGGCGCTCGGCGATGTCGAACATCTTCATCGATCCACCCTGCTGCGACAGCGAGCGCGCCACTTCCTTGATTACCTTGTTGCGCGGATCCGAGATGGTGTAGACCGGGTGGCCGAAGCCGATCACCACTTCCTTGTTGGCCACGCGCGCACGGATGTCGGCCTCGGCTTCGTCGGCGTTTTCGTAGCGTTTCTGGATGTCCAGCGCGACTTCGTTGGCGCCGCCGTGCTTCGGGCCGCGCAACGCGCCGATCGCGCCGGTGATCGCCGAGTGGATGTCGGCGCCGGTGCCGGCGATCACGCGCGCGGTGAAGGTCGAGGCGTTGAACTCGTGCTCGGCGTACAGGATCAGCGAGGTATGCATCGCCTTGACCCAGGCCTCGGGCGGCTTGAAGCCATGCAGCAGGTGCAGGAAATGGCCGCCGATCGAGTCGTCGTCGGTCTCGACGTCGATGCGCTTGCCGTTGTGGCTGTAGTGGTACCAGTACAGCAGCATCGAGCCGAACGAGGCCATCAGGCGATCGGCCACGTCGCGCGCGCCGGCGACGTTGTGGTCGTCCTTCTCGGGCAGCACGCAGCCCAGGACCGAGGCGCCGGTGCGCATCACGTCCATCGGGTGGGCGCCGGCCGGCAGCGTTTCCAGCGCCGCCTTGACCGCCTGCGGCAGGCCGCGCAAGGACTTCAGCTTGGCCTTGTAGCCGCGCAGTTCGCCGTCGTTGGGGAGCTTGCCGTGCACCAGCAGGTAGGCGATCTCCTCGAACTCGCTGTTGGTGGCCACATCCAGGATGTCGTAGCCGCGGTAATGCAGGTCGTTGCCGGAGCGGCCCACCGAGCACAGCGCGGTATTGCCGGCGGCGACGCCGGACAGCGCGACCGATTTCTTCGGTTTGAACGTGGCGGCTTCGGTCTTGTTGGTTTCGCTCATGTCGTGTCTCCTCGTTGGCTTATTTCGTCTTGTTCTGGGCGAACAGCGCGTCGAGCTTCTGCTCGAAGCTGTGATAGTCGATGCGGTCGTAGAGTTCGGCGCGCGTCTGCATGGTGTCGACCACGTTCTGCTGGGTGCCGTCGCGGCGGATCGCGGTGTAGACGTTCTCGGCCGCCTTGTTCATCGCGCGGAAGGCCGACAGCGGGTACAGCACGATGTCGACGTCGGCGCCGCGCAGCTCGTCCACCGTGAACAACGGCGTCGCGCCGAACTCGGTGATGTTGGCCAGGATCGGCACCTTGACCGCTTCCTTGAAGCGCTTGTACATCTCCAGGCTGGTGATCGCTTCCGGGAAGATCATGTCGGCGCCGGCTTCGACGCAGGCCACCGCGCGCTCGACCGCCTTGTCCAGGCCTTCGACCGCCAGCGCGTCGGTGCGCGCCATGATCACGAAGTCGTCGTCGAGGCGCGCATCAGCCGCGGCCTTGATGCGGTCGACCATCTCGCCCTGGCTGACGATTTCCTTGCCCGGGCGGTGGCCGCAGCGCTTGGCGCCGACCTGGTCTTCGATGTGGCAGGCGGCGGCGCCGGCCTTGGCCAGCGAGCGCACGGTGCGCGCGACGTTGAAGGCCGAGGCGCCGAAGCCGGTGTCGACGTCGACCAGCAGCGGCAGGTCGCACACGTCGGTGATGCGGCGCACGTCGATCAGCACGTCTTCCAGGCCGGAAATGCCCAGGTCGGGCAGGCCCAGCGACCCGGCCGCGACGCCCCCACCCGACAGGTAGATGGCGCGGTAGCCGGCGCGCTTGGCCAGCAGCGCGTGGTTGGCGTTGATCGCGCCCACGACTTGCAGCGGGTGCTCTTCCTGCACGGCCAGGCGGAATCGGGCGCCTGCGGATGGTTGGCTCATGGTCTTGCCTTTCTCGATGCATTCGTGGATGACCACCCAGTATTTGCAAGGACCGTGCCAATCGCCGCGACGGCACGACAGGCTGGATTTTCAAGGACTTGGGCGCACGCGGCAAGCAAGGCGAGCGTGGCAGCGTTTCACGATGTTTCAAACTGGAACACCGAAACGGCACAGCGAAACAGCAAAGAGAAGCTAGGACGTAAAAAAACCGTCGTGCCGGCATGGGCCGGGACGACGGTTTCAGATGGCTTATCGATTAGTGCGCGGTCGCGCCCGAAGCACCGATACCGGTTTCCGAACGCACTTCCTGCGCCTCGAAGCCGGCCTTGTCGATGGCCGCGCGCGGGCTCTTGTCGGTGATCGAGAACAGCCACACGCCCACGAAGCCGACGATCATCGAGAACAGCGCCGGCGAGGTGTACGGGAAGATCGCATCCTTGTTGTGGAACACGTCGACCCACACCGACTTCGAGACGATGGTCAGGCCCAGCGCCGTGACCAGGCCGAGGAAGCCGCCGATGGTCGCGCCGCGGGTCGTGCACTTGCTCCACAGCAGGGACAGGAACAGCACCGGGAAGTTGGCCGAGGCCGCGATCGCGAAGGCCAGCGACACCATGAAGGCGACGTTGACTTTCTCGAACACGATGCCCAGTAACACGGCGACCAGGCCGAGCACCATCGTCGTGATCTTGGAGACGCGCAGTTCGCTGCCCGGGGCCGGCTGGCCCCGCTTCATGACGACCGAGTAGATGTCGTGCGACACCGCCGAGGCGCCGGACAGGGTCAGGCCGGCCACGACTGCCAGGATGGTGGCGAAGGCCACGGCCGAGATGAAGCCGAGGAAGACGTTGCCGCCCACGGCCTTGGCCAGGTGCACGGCCGCCATGTTGCCGCCGCCCAGCAGTTTGCCGTCGGCGTCCAGGAAGGCCGGGTTGGTGCCGACCAGCACGATCGCGCCGAAGCCGATCACGAACACCAGGATGTAGAAGTAGCCGATCCAGGTGGTCGCCCACAGCACCGACTTGCGCGCTTCCTTGGCGCTTGGAACGGTGAAGAAGCGCATCAGGATGTGCGGCAGGCCGGCGGTGCCGAACATCAGCGCCATGCCGAAGGAGATGCCGGAGATCGGGTCCTTGATGAAGGTGCCCGGGCCCATGATCGCCTCGTGCTTGCTGTGTACTTCAACGGCCTTGGCGAACAGTTCGTTCGGGCTGAAGTGGTACAGCGACAGGACCGCAAACGCCATGTAGCTCGTGCCGGCCAGCAGCATCACGGCCTTGATGATCTGCACCCAGGTGGTGGCGGTCATGCCGCCGAACAGCACGTACACCATCATCAGCACGCCGACGATGACGACCGCGATCCAGTAGTCCAGGCCGAACAGCAGCTTGATCAGCTGGCCGGCGCCGACCATCTGCGCGATCAGGTAGAACAGCACGGTGACCAGGGTGCCGGCGGCGGCGAAGCTGCGCACCGGCTTCTGGGCGAAGCGGTAGGCGGCCACGTCGGCGAAGGTAAAGCGGCCCAGGTTGCGCAGGCGCTCGGCCATCAGGAAGGTCAGGATCGGCCAGCCGACCAGGAAGCCGATCGCGTAGATCAGGCCGTCGAAGCCGTTGGCGAACACCGATGCCGAGATGCCCAGGAAGGATGCGGCCGACATGAAGTCGCCGGCGATCGCCAGGCCGTTCTGGAAACCGGTGATGCCGCCGCCGGCGGTGTAGAAGTCCGATGCCGAGCGGGTGCGCGCGGCGGCCCACTTGGTGATGAACAGGGTCAGCACGACGAACACCGCGAACATGATGATCGCGGTGTAGTTGGTGGCTTGCTTGACCGTCTGGCCGACGTCGGGCGCGGCCAGGGCGGCGCCGGCGGCGGCCGTCAGGGCCAGGGCGGAGCAGGTGCGCAGCAGGTTCTTCATGCGGCTTTCTCCTGCTTGACGGCGCCGGTGGCGGTGGTGGTGGTGGCGGCGCCGGCGTTGCGCTGGATCGCTTCGGTCAGGGCGTCGAATTCGCGGTTGGCGCGGCGCACGTAGATGGCGGTGACGGCGACCGTGAACACGATCACGAACAGGCCCAGCGGAATGCCCCAGGACATGGCGCCTTCGCCGACACGCGAGCCCATGAAGGACTTGGCGAAGGCGTTCAGCAGGGTGAAGCCGTAGTAGGCGATCAGCACCAGCACGGCCAGGGTCCAGCCGTAGCGCGAGCGCGTCGTGACGAGCTTATGGTAATTCGGGTCGCTTTTGACCCGTTGAACGAGATCTTGTTCCACTTTTGTCTCCAATCATTCTCGTGATTTTTAGTAGTGCCTTTATTGACAGGCTGAGGTGATCCTACGGCGGTCCGCTTACCCGATTCTTACGGCGGGCACTGTTTTGTCAGCTTCCCGGAAAGCCCGCGAGCGTTTCACTTGAAACATGGCGCGGCTGGAATGCACTACACTTGAAACATGATCGATGCTGCCACCGCCCACCAACCCGTGATCTGGACCGTCTCGGTCTCGCGCCTGTCCGGCCTGTTCCGCGACATCACCCTCGAATACGACCACCTGGCCCGGATCGAAGCCCTGCACCTGGGTTTCGACGAAGCCGCGCGCCACATCCGCGAGCGCATGGCCAATGAACACTGCGACGTGGTGATCGCGGCCGGCTCGAACGCCGCCTACCTGAAGGGCCGCGTCGCGGCGCCGGTGGTGGTGGCCGAGGCCAGCGGCTTCGACGTGATGCGGGCGCTGGCGCGCGCGCGCCGCATTTCGCCGCGCGTCGGCCTGGTCCAGCACGACGCGCTCGCACCCGAGCTGGACGACTTCGCGCGCACCTTCGGCCTGCAGATCGAGCAGCGCACCTACACCACGCGCGAGGATGCCCGCGCCGCGGTCGGGGAACTCAAGGCGCTCGGAATCGAAGCGATCGTCGGCGCCGGCCTGATCGCCGACCTGGCCGAGGAAGCCGGATTGAAATCGGTGTTCGTGTATTCGGCCGACTCGATCCGCCATGCCTTCGACGACGCGCTCGAGCTGGCGCGCCTGACGCGCCTGGAAGCGGGACGCGGACGGCGCCCCGGTCCCGATGCGCGCCGGGTGCGGCGCGGCTTGAACGACTTGCGCGGCGAGTCGAAGGCGATGGAGCGCCTGCGCCAGAGCGTGGTGCTGTACGCGCGCTCGCCGGCGACGGTGCTGATCCAGGGCGAGACCGGCAGTGGCAAGGAGCTGGTGGCCCAGGCCATCCACCGCGAAAGCCCGCGCCGCGGCGCCCAGCGCCCGTTCGTGGCGGTCAATTGCGGCGCGATCGCCGAATCGCTGCTCGAGTCGGAGCTGTTCGGCCACGAGGAAGGCGCCTTCACCGGCGCGCGGCGCGGCGGCCACGCCGGGCTGTTCGAGGCGGCCAACGGCGGCACCCTGTTCCTCGACGAGATCGGCGAGATGCCGCTGGCGCTGCAGACGCGCCTGCTGCGCGTGCTCGAAGAACGCGAGGTGATGCGGGTCGGCGGCACGCGCCCGGTGCCGATCGACGTGCGCATCATCAGCGCCACGCACTGCGACCTGGAGGCGCGCGTGCGCGAGGGACGCTTCCGCGCCGACCTGTTCTACCGCCTGGCGGTGCTGCGCCTGCTGCTCCCGCCGCTGCGCGCACGCGTCGAGGACATCCCCCAGCTGGCCGAATGGTCGCTGAAGAACGCCCTGGCCGCGCTCGACGCTCGCCCGCATCCGAACCTGGCGGCCGAGATCGCGGCCTGCGCGCCGCTGCTGGCAGCCTACGCCTGGCCGGGCAACGTGCGCGAACTGCGCAACCTGATGGAGCGGCTGGCGCTGTTCCTGGCGGCCGAGCCGCTGCAAGCCTTGACGCCGGCGTTCGTGCTGTCGCTGGCGCCCGAGCTGGCCAACATGGCGCCGATGGCAGCGCCGATTCCAGCGCCGGCCGTCGCGCCCGCGCAGGCGCCCGCGCCCGCCCATGCGCCCGCGCGCGAGGAAAGCGCGGCCGCGGTGCTGGCGCGATTCCAGGGCCAGCGCGACGCCGCCGCGCGCCACCTGGGCATCAGCCGCACGACCTTGTGGCGCCGCCTGAAAGCCGGCGCCTGAAGGCCGGGTCCGGCTGGACGGTTAGCGTGCGCCAGCCGGATTGCGATCCCAACCATAATATTAATTCGACAAGACCACGTGTCGCATTTTTATGGGAGGAAATAATAATGAAACTTAAATCCGTAATCGCCGCCTTCGCATTGGCCGGCCTGGGCGCCGGCATGACGGCCGCCCTGCCCGCCTCGGCCGCAGCGGCCGCTCCGGCACTGCAGCAGGTCGCCAAGTTCGGGCACCAGGTGACCGGCGTCACCGTGAGCGAAACCGGCCGCATCTTCGTCAACTTCCCGCGCTGGACCGAGGACGCGCCGGTCTCGGTGGCCGAAGTCATGAAGGACGGTTCGATCAAGCCCTACCCCGACGCCGGCTGGAACGCCTGGCGCAACGCTTCCGGCGACGAGATCAGCCCGGCCGACCACTTCGTCTGCGTGCAGAGCGTGGTGGCGGACGGTCACGGCAGCGTGTGGGTGCTCGATCCGGCCGCGCCGGCCACCCAGGCCCTGGTGCCGGGCGGGCCGAAGCTGGTCCGGATCGACCTCGCGACCAATAAAGTGGCCAAGGTGTACGCGTTCGACCAGTCGGTCGCGATTCCCGGTTCCTACCTGAACGACGTGCGCTTCTCGAGTGACGGCAAGTTCGCCTTCATGACCGATTCCGGCCAGCGCGGCGCCCTGGTGGTGCTCGAACTGGCCAGCGGCAAGGCCAAGCGCGTGCTCGACGGCCATTCGTCGACCCAGATCGAGAAAGGCGTGCAGGTGCACACCGACGGCAAGGAGCTGCACTATCCGGACGGGCGCAAGGTCCAGTTCTCCGCCGACAGCATCGCCCTCGCGCCGGATGGCTGGCTGTACTGGAAGCCGCTGACCGGCCACAAGCTGTACCGCATCCAGGCCTCGGCCCTGGAGTCCAAGGGTTTCGCCGGCCAGGACGTGGCGGGCGACGTCCAGCCGTTCGGCGAGGTCGGCATCTCGGATGGCTTCTGGATCGGCGACAAGGCGACGAAAGGCAACGGCAACCTGCTGTACGTGACGTCGCCGGAAACCAATGCGGTCTCGGTACGCGACCTGTCGCAGGGACCGTCGGGCGCCCTGCGCACCGTGGTCCAGGATGCGCGCCTGCGCTGGCCGGACACCTTCGGCCAGGGCCCGGACGGTACGATCTACGTGACCACCTCGCACATCCAGGATTCCGCCTTCTTCAAGAAGGATGCGCCGCCGTCGCTGCCGACGCAGCTGTGGAAATTCAAGCCGGCCGAGTGATGCGCTTTCAACGCTCCTGACCGCGCGCGGTCCAAGCCGGCACAGCACATTACCGCTGTGCCGGCTTTGCGGCATGCCAAAGCAAGTGGATCCGAATCGCCGTATCATGCATTGTTCATACGGCACGTCCTGTTATCGGAGGCACCATGCAAGCTGCCCAAACGGCTTCAATTCCCGCTTCAGTTCCGTCCTCGTCGTCCGCTGCGCTGTTTTCGCTGATCGGCAACACCCCGCTGGTCGAAGTCACCCGCATCGACACCGGCCCCTGCCAGCTGTTCCTCAAGCTCGAATCCCAGAATCCCGGCGGCTCCATCAAGGACCGCATCGGCCGCGCCATGATCGAAGCGGCCGAAAGCGACGGCCGCCTGCAGCCCGGCGGCACGGTGGTCGAGGCCACCGCCGGTAACACCGGCCTGGGCCTGGCCCTGGTCGCGCGCATCAAGGGCTACCGCGTGGTGCTGGTCGTGCCCGACAAGATGGCCTCCGAAAAAATCCTGCACCTCAAGGCGCTCGGCGCCGAGATCCACCTGACCCGCTCGGACGTCGGCAAGGGCCATCCCGAGTACTACCAGGACATGGCGGCGCGCATCGCGCGCGACATTCCCGGCGCCTGGTTCGCCGACCAGTTCAACAACCCCGACAACCCGCGCACGCACGAGACCACCACCGGCCCCGAGATCTGGGCGCAGATGGGGCACCAGGTCGACGCCATCGTCGTCGGGGTCGGCTCGTCCGGCACGCTGACCGGCCTCTCGCGCTATTTCGCGCAGGTGGCGCCTGGCCTGGAATTCGTGCTGGCCGACCCGCAGGGCTCGATCCTGGCCGACTATATCAACACTGGGAAACTGAACGAGGTGTCCGGCTCGTGGGCGGTGGAAGGCATCGGCGAAGACTTCATCCCGGCCATCGCCGACCTGTCGCGCGTCAGAACGGCGTACTCGATCGACGACGAGGAAAGCTTCAATACCGCGCGCGAACTGCTGCGCCAGGAAGGCATCCTGGCCGGCTCCTCGACCGGTACGCTGCTGGCCGCCGCGTTGCGCTACTGCCGCGCGCAAGCCAGGCCGAAACGCGTGGTCAGCTTCGTGTGCGACACCGGCACCCGTTATCTCACCAAGGTCTACAGCGACGGCTGGATGGTCGACCAGGGCTTGGTGCACCGGCCCCGGCTGGGCGACCTGCGCGACCTGATCGGGCGCCGCTTCGACGACGGCGAAGTCGTCACCGTGACGCCGTCCGACACCCTGCTCACCGCCTTCAACCGCATGAGGAGCGCCGATCTGGCCCAGCTGCCGGTGATCGACGCGGGCAAGCTGGTCGGCCTGATCGACGAGTCGGACCTGCTGCTGCACGTCGCCAGCTCATTTGATAACGGCGGCGAGCGCTTCCAGACCCCGGTGTCGGCGACCATGACCACCGAGCTGAAAACCCTGCGCCCGGGCGCGCGCATGCGCGAGCTGCGCGACATCCTCGACCGCGGCTTGACCGCCGTCATCGCCGACGGCGACCATTTCTACGGGCTGATCACCCGCTTCGACCTTCTCAACCACCTGCGCAGGACACTGACGTGAGCGATCAAGTGAACCACAGCGACGATTCCGACCAGGCCGGCAAGCGCCGGCTCGCCACCCGCGTGATCCATGGCGGCCAGGCGCCCGATCCCAGCACCGGCGCGGTAATGCCGCCGATCTACGCGACCTCGACCTTTGTCCAGGACAGCCCGGGCGTGCACAAGGGCCTGGACTATGGGCGCTCGCACAACCCGACGCGCTGGGCGCTGGAGCGCTGCGTGGCCGACATCGAAAGCGGCGGCGCCGCCTTCGCCTTCGCCTCCGGCCTGGCCGCGATCTCGGCCGTGCTCGAGCTGCTGCCGGCCGGTTCGCACGTCGTCGCCGGCGACGACATGTACGGCGGCACCTATCGCTTGTTCGAGCGCGTGCGCCGCCACAGCGCCGGCCACGAATTCAGCTACGTCGACCTGGCCGACCCGCAGGCGCTGGCCGCGGCGGCGCGTCCCGAGACCAGGCTGGTCTGGGTCGAGACCCCGACCAACCCGATGCTCAAACTGGCCGACTTGCGCGCCATCGGCCAGTTGTGCCGCGAGCGCGGCATCCTCTCGGTGTGCGACAATACCTTCGCCAGCCCGATCAACCAGCGTCCGCTGGAACTGGGCATCGACATCGTCGTGCACTCGACCACCAAGTACATGAACGGCCACTCGGACGTGATCGGCGGCGTGGCCGTGGTCGGCAAACAAGCGCACCACCAGAGCCTGGGCGAGCGCCTCGGCTTCATCCAGAACGCGGTCGGCGCAATCCAGGGACCGTTCGACAGCTTCCTGGTGCTGCGTGGGATCAAGACGCTGGCGCTGCGCGTCGAGCGCAGCAACCAGAACGCTTTGGCGCTGGCGCAGTGGCTGGAAGAGCAGGTCAAGGTCGCGCGCGTGGTCTACCCCGGGCTGGCCTCGCATCCGCAGCACGAGCTGGCGCGGCGCCAGATGCACGGCTACGGCGGCATCGTCTCGATCGACCTCGACACGGACATTGCCGGCGCACGCCGCTTCCTGGAAGCCTGCGCGATCTTCACGCTGGCCGAAAGCCTGGGCGGGGTCGAAAGCCTGATCGAGCACCCGGCCATCATGACGCACGCGACCATCCCGCCCGAGCAGCGCGCGCGCCTGGGCATCGGCGACGGCCTGATCCGGCTCTCGGTCGGCATCGAGCACGTCGACGACCAGCGTGCCGACCTGGCGCGCGCTCTGGCCGCGATCTAGCCGCGCGGCGGCTCAGGCGTGGGCAGGCACCGCCTGCGCCAGCTTGCGCGCCGGCGGACTCGAAGCGGTGGCGTCGTGCTCATGCCCTTCCCAGTCCGCCCCAAGCTCGTCGGGCGGCAAGAACGCGGCATGCGCCCCATCGGCGTTGACTCGGAACGTGCCGACCACTTCGGTCAACTGTTCGGCCTGGGAACGCATCGATTCGGCAGCAGCGGCGGCCTGTTCGACCATGGCGGCGTTCTGCTGGGTCGCCTGGTCCATCTCGGCGATCACGCGGCGCACCTGGGCAATGCCTTGCGCCTGTCCCGCGCTGGCCGCATCGATTGCCGCCAGCAAGTCTGCCACCTGACGCACGCGCTCGAGGATCTGGCGCATGGTGCTGCCCGCCGCACCGGCAATGTCGGCGCCGGATTCGATGGCGCCCAGCGACTCCCCGATCAGCGTCTTGATCTGCCTGGCAGCCGATGCCGAATGCTGGGCGAGATTCCTCACTTCATTCGCCACCACCGCAAAGCCGCGACCTTCCGCGCCGGCACGGGCCGCTTCAACCGCCGCGTTCAAGGCGAGGATATTGGTCTGGAACGCGATCCCGTCGATCATCGTCGTGATATCGGCAATCTTGGCGGCGGACAAACGGATCATGTCCATGCGCTCGACCATGTGTGCGACCGCATTCGCGCCCGCCTGCGCCACGTCGGAGGCGGCCAGCGCAAGCATGTTGGCGTCGTGGGCGTTCAGGTGGTTCTTCTGCACCGCCTCGGTCAACTCGACCATCGACTGCACGGTCGCATTCAGGCTGCCTGCCTGGCGCTCGGTACGTTCCGACAGGTCGCGGTTGCCGGCCGCGATCTCGGCCGATGCGCCATCGATCAGACGCGCGCTGTCCAGCACCCGCACCACCGTGGCGGACACGCCGCCGGTCATATGGTTGAGCGCGTCGAACAGCCTGCCGATCTCGTCCCCGCGTGCATGCGCGATGGTGGTGCTGAGGTCACCCGCGGCGACACGTTCGGCCAGCGCGACCGCATGCTGCAGCGGGGTCACGATGCTGCGCGTGAGCAGCCAGCCGGTCGCGCCGCCGGCCAGCAGCGCTGCGCCGCCAAGCGCCAGCAACAGCACACGGCTGAGCGCGAACGCGCCGCTCGACGCGCTGGCCATCGCCTGGGCCTGACGCGTTTGCGCCGCCAGCAGCTTGTCCAGCGAACCCGTGTAGGCATCGAAGGACCTGGCCAGCTGGTTCGCCGTCATCTGTTAGACATCTTGTGTCTTGCCGAGGTCCTTGGCCTGGAAAACCTGCTGGCGCACCTTGAGGTAGGCCACCTTGTCCAGGTTGACACGCTCGACCAGCGCGTGTTCGCCCGCGCTCGTCGCCAGCTTGCCGAGACGCGACTCGAGCGCGGCGGCTTCTTTTTCCCCCTGCGCCAGCTGGCCCTGGAAGTAGTCGCCGGCCTCCAGGCTGTCGCTGCGCGCGATCGATATGGCGCGCACGCCGTTCAGCCGTACCAAGCCCAGCAGCTCGGAGGTGAGTTGCTGGCGCGCCAGCTTGTTGTTGACCAGGTCGCTCGTGACGGCATCGGCGCTCTGCATGCGCCAAAGCGAGACGATCGACATGATCACGATCGCGGCCGAGACGAGGGCGAAGGCGCCGAGGATTTTGGTGCCGGTCTGGAGTTGCGGGATGCGCATGGGATGGCAGCGGTTGCTGTGAATATTGATGAGTATAGGGTTGCACCATGACAACCTCATGAACACCCGCGTCTTGGCATTGACGTATTCCATGGCGCCCGGCGCATGGTTCGGACGAAAAAAAACCCCGCACGAGGCGGGGTTTTCGATCATGGCCGACAAGCCGGCGCATGGGATGCTTACTCGATTTCGACCGTTTCGACCGGCTCCGGCGGCGGCGGGACGTCGCCTTCCTGGAACTCGAGGAACACTTCGTCCTTGTCGTTCAGGTCTACCGTCACGCGGCCGCCGCTGACCAGGCGGCCGAACAGCAGTTCGTCGGCCAGCGCCTTGCGGATCATGTCCTGGATCAGGCGGGACATCGGACGCGCGCCCATGAGCGGATCGAAGCCTTTCTGGCCCAGGAACTTGCGCAGCTTCTCGGTGAAGATGGCATCGACCTTCTTCTCGTGCAGCTGCTCTTCCAGCTGCATCAGGAACTTGTCCACGACGCGCAGGATGATGTCCTCGTCCAGCGCACGGAAGCTGATGATCGCATCCAGGCGGTTGCGGAACTCCGGCGTGAACATGCGCTTGATGTCGGCCATCTCGTCGCCTGCCGCCTTCGAATCCACGAAGCCGACCGAACGCTTGGTCAGGCTTTCGGCGCCCGCGTTGGTGGTCATGATGATGATCACGTTGCGGAAATCCGCCTTGCGGCCGTTGTTGTCGGTCAGCGTGCCATGGTCCATCACCTGCAGCAGGATGTTGAAAATGTCCGGGTGGGCTTTTTCAATCTCGTCCAGCAGCAGCACCGCATGCGGCTTCTTGGTGATGGCCTCGGTCAGCAGGCCGCCCTGGTCGAAGCCGACGTAGCCCGGAGGCGCACCGATCAGGCGCGACACCGCATGGCGTTCCATGTACTCGGACATGTCGAAGCGCACCAGCTCGATGCCGAGGATGAAGGCCAGTTGCTTGGCCACCTCGGTCTTGCCGACGCCGGTCGGACCGGAGAACAGGAACGAACCGATCGGCTTGTCTTGCTTGCCCAGGCCGGCGCGGGCCATCTTGATCGCGGACGACAGCGCGTCGATGGCCGGGTCTTGCCCGAACACGACGTTGCGCAGGTCGCGGTCGATGGTCTGCAGCTTGCTGCGATCGTCCTGGTTGACCGATTGCGGTGGAATCCGCGCGATCTTGGCGATGATGTCCTCGATCTCGGTCTTGCCGATGGTTTTCTTCTGCTTCGACTTGGGCAGGATGCGCTGGGCCGCGCCCGCTTCGTCGATCACGTCGATCGCCTTGTCAGGCAGATGACGGTCGTTGATGAAGCGTGCCGCCAGTTCGGCCGCGGTGGAGAGCGCCGACGACGAATACTTCACGCCGTGGTGCTCTTCGAAGCGCGACTTCAGGCCACGCAGGATCTGCACGGTCTGCTCGACCGAAGGCTCGTTCACGTCGACCTTCTGGAAGCGGCGGCTCAATGCATGGTCCTTCTCGAACACGCCACGGAATTCCGTGAACGTGGTCGCGCCGATGCACTTGAGCTGGCCGTTGGCCAGGGCCGGTTTCAGCAGGTTCGAGGCGTCGAGCGTACCGCCCGAGGCCGAACCGGCGCCGATGATCGTGTGGATCTCGTCGATGAACAGGATGCCGTTCGGGGTGTCCTTGAGCTGCTTGAGGACGGCCTTCAGGCGCTGCTCGAAGTCGCCGCGGTACTTGGTGCCGGCCAGCAGCGCGCCCATGTCCAGCGAGAACACGACGGCGTTCTGCAGGATGTCGGGCACGTCTTCCTGGACGATGCGCCATGCCAGGCCTTCCGCGATCGCGGTCTTGCCGACGCCGGCTTCGCCCACCAGCAGCGGGTTGTTCTTGCGGCGGCGGCACAGGATCTGGATCACGCGGTCGACTTCTTCCTCGCGGCCGATCAGCGGATCGATGCGGCCATCGGCAGCCGACTTGTTCAGGTTCGTGGTGAACTGATCAAGCGGGCTTTCCTTGGCCTGGCCTTCGACCTGCGCCTCTTCCACGCCTTCCGACGCCTTCTGGCTGTCGATCTGCTGGTCCTTGCGCACGCCGTGCGAGATGAAATTGACCACGTCGAGACGGGTCACGCCCTGCTGGTGCAGGTAGTAGACGGCGTGCGAGTCCTTCTCGCCGAAGATCGCGACCAGCACGTTGGCGCCGGTCACTTCCTTCTTGCCGTTGGACGCGGACTGCACGTGCATGATCGCTCGCTGGATCACGCGCTGGAAGCCCAGCGTCGGTTGGGTGTCGACCTCGCCGGTGCCTGGCACCGTCGGGGTGTTGTCGCCGATGAAATTCGTCAAGGTCTTACGCAGGTCTTCGATATTGACCGCGCACGCACGCAGGACTTCAGCGGCCGACGGATTGTCGAGCAGCGCCAACAGCAGGTGTTCGACCGTGATGAACTCGTGCCGAGCCTGCCGCGCTTCGACAAAGGCCATGTGTAGAGATACTTCTAATTCCTGCGCAATCATACTTCCTCCATCACGCACTGCAGGGGGTGGCCTGCCTTGCGCGCATGCGTTAATACAAACTCCACTTTGGTACACGCTATATCTTTGGAAAACACGCCGCACACGCCTTTGCCATGACGGTGTACGGAAAGCATGATCTGTGTAGCCGTTTCGCGATCCTTGTTGAAGTACTCCTGGATAATGGCGACTACGAACTCCATGGGCGTGTAGTCGTCATTGAGCAACGCCACCTGGTACAGAGGAGGTGGTTTGACTGTCTGCCGCTCCAGCAGCTGTTCCGTATCGTGCTTGGTTGCCATAAGGGTATTCTAAAATGCTTTCGTCGTTCGTGCGTACGTTAACAATCAGGGTAATTCCAATTGCTTTTCATCTTACGCGTTTTCCGATTGAAGCGCAGATGGCGGTCCGATTGGGAAAATCAAGGGTAGGTTTTCCGAACGATAGTGGAAGTTTTTACAACACCCTCTCAAAAGCGCTTGACTTGGAAGATTATTGCACCAACAATGCATCTATTGACAGGGACTTATGTACTTGTTGATAAGAAGTGAGCAGGCTGAGGAGGGGGCAAGAAGCTTCTTGCTTTTATGGCTCGTGTGATTTGTTTTTAATCGAAAGTTATTTTATGGCAACAGGTACCGTTAAGTGGTTCAATGATTCCAAAGGTTTTGGCTTCATCACCCCAGATGATGGCGGCGAGGATTTGTTCGCACACTTCTCCGCAATCAACATGAACGGCTTTAAGACCCTCAAAGAAGGTCAAAAAGTCCAATTCGAAGTCACGCAAGGCCCTAAAGGCAAGCAAGCTTCCAACATCGTGGGCGCATAAAGTAACCCCTCGGAAGCCAAAGGCCCCGCTTCGGCGGGGCTTTTTTTTATTGGCGCATCGTTCTGCGCCGAGTCAGCCCTCGGCACCACTCTCTCCGAACAGTCCGGCCGCATCCCGCAGCAAGGACTGGACTTCGTCCGCGCCGACCGCGTCGATGTCGAGCTGGAAACGCGCCATCAAGGCATCGTAGCGATCCGCCAGCACGGCGGCGCGTTTCGCAGTGTCGGGCGCGACGCCCGGATCGCTCTTGAGTCCACGCAAGCCTTCAGCTCCGCCGAAGCGCTGTATGCCATAGATCAGCCGCCCCACCCTATCGTATCGGTTCGCTCCGTTTTGCGTCGGCGTGTCGCTCATGGTTGCCCTCCCCTGTCCATGCTATATAAATAGAGACCGTAAAAAGAAAAGCCCTGTCCGGCCGGACAGGACTTAGGCGCAGGCAATGGCCGCGGTCACATATTATCGATCAGCACGTCGCCGAAGCTGGAGCACGACACCTGGGTCGCACCTTCCATCAGCCGTGCGAAATCGTAGGTGACCTTCTTGGACTGGATCGACTTGCCCATCGCGCTGATGATCAGCTGGGCGGCCTCCACCCAGCCCATGTGGCGCAGCATCATCTCGGCCGACAGGATCAGCGAACCCGGGTTGACGTAGTCCTTGCCGGCGTACTTGGGCGCGGTGCCGTGGGTGGCTTCGAACATCGCCACCGAATCGGACATGTTGGCGCCCGGCGCGATGCCGATGCCGCCGACCTGGGCCGCCAGCGCGTCCGAGATGTAGTCGCCGTTCAGGTTCAGGGTGGCGATCACGCTGTACTCGGCCGGGCGCAGCAGGATCTGTTGCAGGAAGGCGTCGGCGATCGAATCCTTGATCATGATGTCGCGCCCCGTCTTCGGGTTCTTGACCTTGCACCATGGGCCGCCGTCGATCAATTCGGCGTCGAATTCTTTTTGCGCCAGCGCATAGCCCCAATCGCGGAAACCACCTTCGGTGTATTTCATGATGTTGCCTTTGTGAACCAGCGTGACCGAGGGCTTGTCGTTGTCGATCGCGTACTGGATCGCCTTGCGCACCAGGCGCTCGGTGCCTTCCTGCGAAACCGGCTTGACGCCAATGGCCGAGGTTTCCGGGAAGCGCAGCTTCTTGACGCCCATTTCCTTGACCAGGAAGTCGATCAGTTTCTTGGCGCCATCGCTGCCCGCAGGCCATTCGATGCCGGCATAGATGTCTTCCGAGTTTTCGCGGAAGATCACCATGTCGGTTTTTTCCGGCTCGCGCAGCGGCGACGGCACGCCGGCGAAATAGCGCACCGGACGCAGGCAGACGTACAGGTCGAGTTGCTGGCGCAGCGCGACGTTGAGCGAGCGGATGCCGCCACCGACCGGCGTGGTCAGCGGTCCCTTGATCGAGACCACGTAGTCGCGCACCGCCTCCAGGGTTTCCGGCGGCAGCCAGACGTCCGGTCCGTAGACGCGGGTCGATTTCTCGCCAGCAAACACTTCCATCCAGCTGATCTTGCGCGCGCCGCCATAGGCCTTGGCCACGGCCGCGTCCACGACTTTCAGCATCACCGGCGTCACGTCGATGCCGGTGCCGTCGCCCTCGATATAGGGGATGATCGGACGATCCGGGACGTTCAGCGAAAAGTCGGCGTTGACGGTGATCTTTTGACCCTCGCCGGGTACTTTGATATGTTCGTACATCGTGTTCTCCGAAATGGAAGCAATGCGGGACGCAATGCGGGCCGGCGGTCGGTCGAGATCTTGCTCGATGCGTAGTCGATGCGCTTACAATGAGCGCTTTGCCGGTCTTTTATTAGAGGCACTCGATTGTAGCGCAGTCGTCAACGTTGCATGACTCGCTATTCTGCTCCCAAATCAAGCTCCATGTCTCTCATTCCGCATGTCCCTCATCTTATTCAATAAGCCGTTCCAGGTGCTGTGCCAGTTTTCGCGCGAAGACGGGCGCGAGACGCTCGCCGACTATATCGACATTTCCAACGTGTATCCGGCCGGCCGCCTCGACGCCGACAGCGAAGGCCTGATGCTGCTGACCGACGATGGCCGCCTGCAGCACAAGATCGCCCATCCGGACCACAAGGAAGCCAAGACTTACCTGGTGCAGGTCGACGGCGTCGCCGACCCGGCCGCGCTGGCGCGCCTGCAGGCCCCGATCGACCTGGGCGACTTCGTCACCAAGCCCTGCCGCGCAGTACGGATCGCCGAGCCGGAATGGTTGTGGCCGCGCAATCCGCCGATCCGGGCGCGCCAGGACAAGCCGACCAGCTGGATCGCGGTCACGCTCGAAGAAGGAAAGAACCGCCAGGTGCGGCGCATGACGGCCGCGGTCGGCCTGCCGACGCTGCGCCTGGTGCGCTCGAGCATCGGCCCGTTTTCGCTCGCCACGCATCCGCTGATGCCGGGCGAATGGAGCGAAGTGCCGGCCGATGCGGTCAAAGCCGCAGGTGTCAACCGCAACTGAATGTCGGCCGTTAAGCGACCAGATCCACCTTTGTGGATCACTTTTTCGAAAAGGAACTGAAATGTCCAAACTCATCGCTGGTCTGGTTGCTTCCCTGTTCGCCGTTTCCGCTTTCGCCGCTACGCAAGCCGCGCCGGCCAGCTCGTCGACCCCGACTGCTGCCGCCAGCACCGACACCGGCTCGGCGCCGGCCAAGAAATCGTCGTCGAAAAAGCACAAGAAAGCCAAGAAAGCCGCGGCTGCGGACGCCGGTTCGAGCGACGCCAGCACCGGCAAGTAAGCCTTTTGCCGCACAGGCATCGGAGGCGGGCGCGAGCCTGCCTTTTTTTATGCGCGCAAGGTTATCGGCGCAACATGCGGCGCCAACGAAAAAACCCGCCGGACCGAAGTCGGGCGGGTCATTCATCCAGCGATCGAAGCCGCGCCGGCCTGGCGAAGCAGGCCGCGCCGGTCGAAGCTGTTAGGCCGACAGGCCTTTGATCGCGGCAGCCAGGCGGCTCTTGTGGCGCGCTGCTTTGTTCTTGTGGATGATTTTCTTGTCAGCGATGCTGTCGATGGTCGACACGGACTGCTGGAAGATGGTGGTCGCAGCGGCCTTGTCGCCAGCCTGGATGGCCTTCTTGACAGCCTTGATCGCGGTGCGCAGGGTCGAGCGCTGAGCCGAGTTGTGGGCGTTTTGTTTAACTGCTTGACGAGCGCGCTTGCGTGCTTGTGCGGTATTTGCCATGGAATTTCCTAATCGTGGTCAAGTTGCGTCTGCAAACATGAGCGTCTGTCAAACCGGCCCGATGGCGCCTGTCAAACGATGCGTGTCTGCCAACAGAATTCAATACAGCCCTCGATTATAGCGAAGGTTTCATCGCAGAGCAATTCCGAATTGATCCATCGTCGCCTCCGCACTCGGGAAAAGGATTGCGGAACAGGTTTATACAACAGCAAGCACAGCTATAATCGCGGGCTATGAACCTACTCCGCACCCTGGCAGCCATTTCCGGCATGACGCTGCTGTCCCGTATCACCGGCCTGCTGCGCGAAAGCCTGTATGCGCGCGCTTTCGGCGCCGACGCCTATTCCGACGCGTTCGCCATCGCCTTCCGCCTGCCCAACCTGCTGCGCCGCCTGTTCGGCGAAGGCGCGTTCTCGCAAGCCTTCGTGCCGATCCTGGCCGAGTACAAGACCCAGCAGGGCGAAGCCGCCACCAAGACCCTGATCGACCACGTCGCCAACACGCTGGTGTGGGCCACGCTGGTGGTCAGCGTGCTCGGCATCATCGGCGCCCCCTGGATCCTGTATGCGATCGCCAGCGGCCTGAAAGCCGGCAAGGCGTTCGACGCCGGCGTGGTCATGACGCGCCTGATGTTCCCTTACATCTTGTGCATGTCGTTCGTGGTGCTGGCCGGCGCGGTGCTCAATACCTGGCGCGAATTCAAGATCCCGGCCTTCACCCCGGTGCTGTGGAATCTGTCGTCGATCTTCTTTTCGCTGTTCATGGTCAAGTATTTCGACGTGCCGATCTATTCGATGGCGGTGGCGGTGATGGTCGGCGGCGTGCTGCAGGTCGGCTTGCAGATCCCGGCGCTCAAGAAGCTCGGCATGCTGCCGCGCCTGTCGTTCAATCCGCTCGCCGGCCTGCACGATCCGGGCGTGCGGCGCATCCTCAAGAAGATGGGGCCGGCCGTGTTCGCGGTCTCGGCTGCCCAGATCAGCCTGCTGATCAACACCAATATCGCGTCGCACCTGGGCGCCGGCGCGGTCTCGGTGCTGCAGTACGCCGACCGCCTGATGGAATTCCCGACCGGCATGCTGGGCGTGGCGCTCGGCACCATCCTGCTGCCGAGCCTATCCAAAGCCAACGCCGACGGCGACCCGCTCGAATACTCGGCCCTGCTCGATTGGGGCCTGCGCCTGACTTTCCTGCTGGCGCTGCCGTCCGCGGTCGGCCTGGCCACCCTGTCGCGCCCGCTGATCGCCACCCTGTTCAATTACGGCAAATTCGACCCGGCCAACGTGGCCGCGGCCACCGCGCCGCTGATGGCCTACGCAGCCGGCCTGCTCGGCATCATCCTGATCAAGATCCTGGCGCCTGCCTTTTATGCGCGCCAGGACATCCGTACCCCGGTCAAGATCGCGATCGGCGTGCTGGCCGCCACCCAGCTCATGAACCGGGTGTTCGTACCGGTGCTGGGCGTGGCCGGCCTGGCGCTGTCGATCGGCCTGGGCGCGTGCATCAACGCGGCCTTCCTGTTCACCGGCCTGCGCCGGCGCCGCATCTACGTGCCGCACGCCGGCTGGCTGGCGTTCTTCCTGAAAGTGGTGGCAGCCGTCGCCGTGATGGGCGCCGTGTCCTGGTTCAGCCAGGCGCAGCTCGACTGGGCCGCGCTGCGCGCGCACGCGCTGCTGCGCATCGGCGCCCTGTTCCTGATCATCGGCGCCAGCGCCGTCGCCTACTTTGCCGTGTTGTTCGCACTGGGCTTCCGTCCGCGCGACTTCATGCGCCGCGCCAAATGAACGTGCGGGCGCCGGCAAGTCACGCCGGCGCCCGCCGCGGCCCTGCTCGCCAGCGCCGGCGCCTAACTAATTGCTGTCGCTGTCCGTCGCCGGCGGTTCGTGCGCACTCTCCTGGCTGTCCGGTGCGGCGTTCGCGCCCTGCGGCTCGGGCGGCGTTTGCCGCGCCGGATCGCCGGGCGTCTGGCTGATCTGCGGCGGCTGCTGCCGCTGGGGCTGCGGCTGCGGCTGCGGCTGCGGCTGCGGCTGCGGCTGCGGCTGCGGCTGCGGGAGCGGCGGCGCATTGCGAAACAGCGATGGCGGATCGGCCACCCCCGGCTGCCCCTGCTGCGCCGGCTGGCCGGCGCCCTGCCCCGACAGCGGCGCGAACAGCGACGCCGGCGCTTGGCCCGGCGCCGCCTGGCCCGGCGCCGTTTGCCCGGCCAGCCGCTGCCCCGGCTGCGCCAGCGCCTGCCCGCTCGCGGCGAACTTCCAGTCGGCGATGTGTTCCTTGTTCTCGAAGTTCTGGAAGCGCGCGTCGAAGTTCGCCACCTTCAGCGGCCTGGCCTGCGACAGGCTGTAGACCGCCAGCACGCCGCTGCCGCCCGCCCCGCTGCCCCAGCCATTGCCGCCGGTGGTGCCGCCGCCAGCGCCCCCGCCCGTTCCGTTCGGATTGTTGGCATACACGATGCCCCACTGCGCCTTGCCCGTCATCGGATCGACGAAGATCTTGCGCAGGTGACGCCGCACGCCGGGGTAGCGCGGGTCCTTCAACAGGTCCTGCAGCGACGCCGGCGGCAGCTGCGGCTGGCCGCGCGGGGTGGCGTCGGCGTAGCTGCGCAGCGCGTCGCTGAAGGCGGCGCCGATCTCCAGCAGCTCCTGCTCGGCGGCAGCGCGGCGCAGCAGCGCGTCGACCTTCAGCGTGGCGGCGCCGACCAGGCCGATGATCGCCACCGTCACGATCAGGCCGAGGTAAGTGAACCCGCTTTCACGGCCTGGTCTGCTCACCATTCGGTATACGGCGTGCCGTTGCGGCCCTTGCCCGGCGCGGCGCTGTGCAGGTCGTAGACGCCGCCCCTGGATGGATCCTCGGGCGCCACGATCGTCCAGCCGGTGGCGGAATCGAGCACCGGGTCGAACGGCAGGGACGGCAGGTATTTCTTTTCGACCAGCTGGTCCAGCGATTCCGGATAGCGTCCGGTGTCGGCATGGAACTGGTCGATCACGGCGCGCGTGTTGCGCAGGTTCTCGGCCAGGATGGTTTCCCTGGCGCCGTCGATGCTGGGGAAGAAGCGCGGCACCGCCAGCGTCAGCAGCAGCGCGACGATGCCCAGCACCACCAGCAGCTCGATCAGCGTGAAGCCCTTGCGCGCGCGCCTGCCTGCACGCGCACGCGCACGCGCGAGGGGGGGAAGCCGCGGCCGCGCCGCCCGGTCGTTCATGCGGTCCTCACCAGCGTTTGTAGGGGATGCCGTTCAGGCCGACCCGGTTCGAGGCCGACATCACGTCGTACACGTCGTCGCCCTCCTTGGGCTCCTCGGCCTCGCTGGCGTAGCTGCGCTTGGCCCAGGTCTGGGCGTCGCTCAGTCCGGGGTCGGCGTTGAACGGGTCGCGCGGCAGGCGGCGCAGGAAGTAGATCTTGGCCTTTTTCGGGCTGCGCAGGTCGACCGCGCCCTCGACCAGCAGCTCCAGTTTGACCGGATAGCCGGTCGCGCCGACGGCCTTGGCGATGCGGCCCTCGTCGCTGGCTTTCTTGTAGGCGTCGATGGCGCTGCGGATCTCGCGCAGCGCCGTGCGCAGCTCCCCCTCGTGGCGGCGCTGGATCGTCACCTGGGCCACCGGCGCCACCACCGTGCCGAGCAGCGCGAGGATGGCGAGCGTGACCAGCAGCTCGATCAGCGTGAAGCCGCCGCGCCGTTGCATCATCGGCCACATCATCGGCCGCACGATCCTTGCCGCTGCGCCGTGCGTGTTCATGGCCAGTTGTTCTCGCGGCGGTCGGGCGGCGCCGGCGCGGGCAGCGGATTGACCTGCACTTCCGGCGTGCTCGGCAGCGAAGTGGCCGGCACCGAGGGCGCCGCCGCGGGTGGCGTGCCGCTGGTGTTGACGCTGGTGGCCGGCACCATCATCGGTGCGGGCGGCGGGACCGGCGTTACCGTCATGCCTGGTCCGACGGGTGCGCCCGATAGCGGCGCACCGGGCACGCCGGCCGGCGCTCGCTGGAGCGGCAGCGGCGCCTGGGATGGCGGCAGCGGCGCCGGCAAGGCCGCGGGCTGCGGCGTCCCCGCCGCGCGCACGGGTGCGCGCACGACGCTGTCCGGACGGCGCCGGAAGCCGACCTCGGTGCCGGCGCTGAACTCGGACGTCGCCGCCGCCGGCCGCTGGATGTTGCGCACCAGGTGCGGCGTGATCGACAGCACGACCTCGGTCTTGTTGCGCGTGTCCTGGCTGCTGCCGAACAGGCGGCCCAGCACCGGCACGTCGCCCAGGCCGGGCAGATGGGTGCCGGCGCTCCTGTCTTCGTTCTGGATCAGGCCGGCCAGCACCTGGTTTTCGCCATCCTTCAGCTGCAGCATGGTGCTGGCCGAACGCGTGCCGATCCGGTACGCGGTGGTGCCGGTGCTGGTGGTGATGGTGTCGACCAGGTTGCTCACTTCCAGCGAGATGCGGATGCCGACCTCGTTGTTCAGGTAGATGGTCGGCTCGACGTCGAGCTTCAGGCCGACGTCGACGTAGTTGACCGACTCCGACGCGAAGCCGCCCACGCCCGACGAGATGGTGGTGGTGATGGTCGGCAGCTTGTCGCCGATGACGACCTTGGCCTTCTCGTGGTTGCGCACGCGGATGCGCGGCGCCGCCAGCAGGTTCGAGTCGCCGTCGGTCTTGCTGGCGGTGATCGCGCCCTTCACGCCGGTCACGCCGATCGTGGCGGCGTTCAGGTGGCGCAGGTCGTCGATCGTCAGCGCGGCGCCGGCGCCGGTGGTGAGCGGCGCGAAGCTCAGGGAGGTCGGCCAGTCGACGCCCAGGTCGAGCAGGCGGTTGCGCTGGACCTCGAGCACCTCGACGTCCAGCACCACCTCGGGCTCGGCCACGTCCTGCAGCGCGATCAGCTGGCTGGCCAGGCGCACCGCTTCCGGGCTGTCGCGCAGGATCAGCAGGTTGAGCTTTTCGTCGACCACCACGTCGCGCGACTTGAGGATCGTCTTGAGGGTATTGGCGACGTTCTTGGCCTCGGCGTTGGCGAGATAGAAGGTCTTGACCGTCATGTCGCGGTATTCGCTGTGCTTGACCGGCAGGTTCGGGTAGATCAGGATCGTGTTGCCGTCCATGACCTGGCGATCGAGCTGGTTGGTCATCAGGAGGTAGTAGACCGCCGCTTCGACCGTGCTGTTCTTCAGGAAGATCGAGGTGCGCTGGTCGGTCTTGACGTCCTTGTCGAACAGGAAGTTCAGGCCGGCATGGCGCGAGATGACCTCGAACACCTGCTTCAAGGGCGCATCGCGAAATTCCAGGCTGATCGGGGTGCGGAAGGCATCGCTCAGGGCCGCCGTGGCCGAGGAGGCGCCGGCTTTTTCGTTGACCTCGGCCAGCAGCCGGCGCGCCGGCTCGTAGGTCGGGCGCTCGGTCAGGATCGCGCCGAGCTTCTGGCGCGCGGTGTCGAACTCCTTGCGTTCGGCCGCGGCGCGCGCTTCCTCGAGCATGGCGGCCTGGCGGCGGTCGGCATCGACCCCGTACAGGCCGGCGCGCGCGCGGTCGTTGCCCGGGTCGAGCGCCAGCACGCGCTTGTAGTCCTGCAGCGCCAGGTCGCCCTTGTTCTCGGCCAGCTCGCGGTCGGCCTGGGTCAGCAGGCGGTTGGTGGCGCCGTCGCGGGCGCGCAGGTAGGCCGCCTTGTACACGACGTTGGCGGGGTCGGCGGCCAGCGCTTCCTGGTACTTGACCAGCCCGGCCTCGGGCCTGTCCTGGGCCAGCAGCTCGTTGCCCTCGCGGTAGGCGTGTTCCGCCGCGCAGCCGGTCAGCAGCAGCGTCAGGGCCAGTGTCAGGGCCCGCGGCGCGGTCGATGCACGAACGATCAATCGAATACTCCAATATTGAGCTGCTGAATCTGCTTCAGCGGCAGGTAGGTCAGGGTCATGACCGGCGGGGCGATCGCGTCGACGCGGTAGGTGCCGTCGATCGTCTCCTTGTCGTGCACGACGTAGGTGCGCTCGCCGCGCGTCAGGTACACCTCCCAGGCGCCGTCCGCGACGGATTTGCCGATGAAGGTGAACGGCAGCGGCGGCGCCGATGGCGGTGGCGGCGCCGCCGCGGGCCCGGGTGGTGGCGGCGGCGGCGTCCAGTCATGCCGGCCGAACGGATCGCCCTGACCGCCAGCGCCATTCTCGGCTTGGGCGAATTGCGTGTCGCTGTCCCCGATCAGCGATTCGCGCGGCACCAGCGCGAGGATCGCTTGTCCGTTGGCTGCGGGCGCTGCGGGCGCCTCGCCCGGGGCGGTGCGGCGTGCCGGCGCCGGGCGCGAGGCCGTCGGCACCAGCACCGCCGTCGCGCGCGCACCGGCAGCCTCCGCGCCAGGCCCCACGGCGGGCGCCGATGCCGGCGTGCGCGCAGCCGGGCGCTCGACCGCTTCCGCGACATCGCCGGACGGCGTGCGGTCGCCGAAGGCCACCAGCGCGGCGGCGCCGAGCAGCGCAGCGCCCAGCAAGAGGTGGCGCGGCTTCATGGCGCACCTCCGGCCAGGCGGTCCGGCCGCGCGGCAGGCAGTTCGGACAGATACAGCGTCAGGCGCAGGCGCGCTTCGACCTGCGGGTCGCCGATGGCATCCCGGCGAAAACCGATGTCGTCCAGCGAAGCGAACGGAATAGCACGCAGGGCGCCGAATGCGAACTGCCAGATCGCCGCGTAGCTGCCCTTGACCGGCAAATTCACCTGATAGGTCCAGACGTGGGCGTTGCGGTCGTAGGCGCTCTTGTATTCGCCCTGCGCCAGGCTCAGGCCGCTTTTCGCGGCCAGGTCGAACAGGGTCTTGACCTGCCGCTCGGCATGGCGGCGCTCACCCAGCGCGCCGTAGAACGCGGCCAGGTTGTCCTGTTCGGGTACCGGTGCGGACGCAGGCAGCGCGGCCACGCCCGGAGGCGTTGCCCGAGGCGCCCGCGCCGCCTGTGCGTTCTGGGCCGCGCGCCGGGCCTGCAGCGCGCCCACCGCATACGAGGTCCAGCACGCCCCACCCGCCACCGCCAGCAGCAGGAAGGCGGCCGCCAGGGTCAGCGGATTGGCGCGCAGCAGCGCCAGGCGCAGGCGCAGCAGCGCGCGCGCCGCCAGCGCACCGAGGTTCGGATTGCTCATGGCGCAGCCCTCCAGGCGGCGTCGATCTGGAAGCGGATCGGCCGGTTCGGGTCCTGCTCGTTGATCTCGTGGCGCACCAGTGCGACCGCGTCGAACCAGTCCTGCCGGCGCAGCTGCTCGACGTAGCCGATCATGTCGTCGCTGCTTTTCGCCTCGGCGGTGATGCGCAGGCTGCGCCGCCTGGCGTCCGGTTCCAGGGCCAGCAACGCGATCGCGCTGGGGGTGGCCGATTGCACGGTGTCGTGCAGCGCGCGCCAGGGCAGGTTCAGCTGCAGCACCGCGGCGTTGACGGCGTCCGCCTGGGCCGGGGGCACGGGCGCGCGCGCGGGCGCCGGCGCGCGCGTGGCCGCCTGCGCGCGCGCGGCCACGGCCAGGGCCTGCGCCTGCGCGGCCTCCTGCTCGCGCAGCAGGCGGCGGTACTGGGCGATGTTCGAGGCCAGCAGCGGCGTCAGCGCCAACGCCGCGCACAGCAGCATCAGCGCGGGACGCGGTCCGCGAAACAGCGCCCGCCCCAGGCTGGGCGGGGCGAAATCGATGCGCACCTTTCTCATGGCCGGCTCCCGTTCATGCGCGGCTTCCACTGAGCGCCAGGCGCGCCACGTCCGGCCACAACGGCTCGAGCTTGTCGTCGAACAGGGTGCAGGCGAACTTCAGGCGCCCGGCGCTGCTCGCCCAGCTCCTGGGGGCCGGACCGCGCACCTGCAGCCGTTCCGGCCGTCCCAGCCCGACGCGCAGCGCCTCGCGCGCGACGTGGCCCTCGAGCCAGTCGCGGTCGGCGCCCGGCGGGATCGGCGCGGTGCGCACCGCGGCCAGCAGCTTGCCGTCGAACGCGGCCAGGCTCAGCACGCCGCCATGCACCAGGCCGAACCAGGCCCCGGGGCGGCGCTCGTTGCGGCTCTGGTTCAGCGCGGCGACGAATTGCGGCACGACCTCGACCACGCGGCAGCGCCGCGCACGCGCCGCTTCGAGCAGGCAGCCCAGCAGCGCACGCGGCAGCGCCGCCGCCAGGAAGGGCCGGGTCGCGCTCCAGTCGGCCTGGATCTGCCAGTCGGCCGCGCCGGCGCCGAACAGCGCCTGGAAGCGCAGCGCGGCGGCGCCGTGCAGGTCGGCCAGGTGCGTGCCGTTTTCCGGCGGCGTGACTTGCCACAGGCGCACCAGCTCGTCGGCCAGCACCAGCGTCAGCGGCCAGCCGCGCGTGCGCTGCTCGCCCAGGAGTTTTTCCAGCGCCGCCCCCATCGCGGCCGGGCCGCCGGCCGCATCGAAACGCACGTCGCCCAGCAGCAGCGTGCGCTCGTGCGGCCAGATGCTGGTGCGCAGCAGCGCCAGCGCATCGGGCGCGACGCCGACCCGCAACGCGTGCCCGGTCCAGGGCCCGAAAACGGAGGGTGCGAGGAAATCAAGCATGCAGGGTCACCCGACGGATTTCTTCGATCGTGGTGGCGCCGCGCGCGACCAGGTCGAGCGCGGCCAGGCGCAGGCTGCGCGTGCCGTTGGCGGCGGCCGCGGCCTTGATGCGGCGGATCGGCTGCTTGTCGACGATCAGCTCGCGGATCTCGTCGTTCAGCGTCAGGATCTCGGCGATCGAGCGGCGGCCCTTGTAACCGGTGCCGCGGCAATCGCCGCAACCCAGGCCGCGCATGAAGCGGTAGCCGTGCACGTCGTCGAAGGTCAGGTGCACCGACGCCAGCTCCGCCTCGCCCGGCACGTACTGCACGGCGCAGCGCGGGCAATTCATGCGGATCAGGCGCTGGGCCCAGATGCCGTTCAGCGCCGACACGAAAGCGTATGGATCGATGCCCATGTGGGTGAAACGACCGAACACGTCGAACACGTTGTTGGCGTGGACCGTGGTCAGGACCAGGTGGCCGGTCAGCGCCGACTGCACCGCGATCTCGGCGGTCTCGCGGTCACGGATCTCGCCGACCATGATCTTGTCGGGGTCGTGGCGCAGGATCGAACGCAAACCCTTGGCGAAGGTCAGTCCCTTCTTTTCGTTGACCGGGATCTGCAGGATGCCGGGCAGCTGGTATTCGACCGGGTCCTCGATGGTGATGATCTTTTCGCGGCCGTTGTGGATCTCGGTCAGGGCCGCGTACAGCGTCGTGGTCTTGCCCGAGCCGGTCGGGCCGGTCACCAGCAGCATCCCGTAGGCTTCCTTAGCAAGCATGCGCAGGGTGGAAAGCGAAGGCGCGTCGAAGCCCAGCGCTTCCAGCGTGAGCGCGCCGTAGGCTTCGATCATGGCGCGCTTGTCGAGGATACGGATGACGGCGTCCTCGCCGTGGATGCTGGGCATGATCGACACGCGCAAATCGATCTCGCGTCCGCCGGACTCGACCCGGAAGCTGCCGTCCTGCGGGATACGGCGCTCGGCGATGTCGAGTTCGGCCAGCACCTTCAGGCGCGAGACGATGTGCTCGGCCAGCTCGATGCCGCCGACCGAGGCGGCGTGATCGAGCACGCCGTCGACGCGGTACTTGACGGCCAGGCCGCCCGCGGTGCTTTCCAGGTGGATGTCCGACGCCCCGGCTTTCAAGGCATCGTACAGCGTCGAGTTGACCAGCTTGACCGCCGGGCTGGCCGCTTCAGACACGCTGGCGAACGACAGCACCGACGCCGTCCTGCCCTCGCGCCGGCTCGATGCGCCCTCGCCTTCCTTGACCAGCGTGTCGACCGCGCGCGCCGACTCTTCCTGTTTGCCGAGGTAGGCCAGGATGTCGGACGGCAAAGCCAGGCGCAGGTGCAGCGGGTTCGATGGCGTGCAGCCGGCCTGCGCTTGCAGCCAGGTCTGCAGGTCGAGGTCGAACGGGTCGGCGATCACGCCGGTGACCTGGCCGCTGCCCGGATCGCCGGAGCGGTCGCGCAGCAGCACGCACTGGCGCGCCAGCGCCTGGGCCAGCGGCAGGCGATCGAACGCCGGCTGCTGGCCGAACATCTCCGGGGTTTCCATGACGCTCAGGCCGAACAGCTCGGCCAGCTGGCGCGCGACCTCGCGCGCGTCCAGCCCGGACAAGCCTTGCAGCTCCTCGACCAGCGCGCGGCGCGTCTGGCGGCTTTGCGCGCGCGCGCGGGCGAGCAGCTCGGCGTCGAGCGGCGCGTTCATGACATGTCTCCGGCCAGGTCGAAAATCGGCATGTAGAGCAGCACCACGATGGCGCCGACCACCAGGCCGATGGCCGCCATCAGCAGCGGCTCGAAGGTGCGCGTGAAGCGGTCGATCCAGCGCCCGATCTCGCCGTCGTAGAACGCGGCCGAGCGCGTCAGCATCGTGCCCATCTCGCCGGTGCGCTCGCCCACGCGCAGCATGCGCAGCGAGATCGGCGTGGTCAGGCCATTGGCGTCGAACGCATCGGACAGCGGGCGGCCCGACTCGATCGCCGCGCGCGCTGCCTGCAAACCCTGCGCCATGCCGGGCGAGACCATGGCCTGCACGGTGCCGATGGCCGAGACGATGGTGATGCCGCCCTCGCTGAGCATGCCGAGCGTCAGGTACAGGCGCGACAGTTCATAGATGCGCGCGCGTTCGCCGATGCCCGGCAGGCGTCCCAGCAGGCGCGTGACGCCGCCGCGCTCGAGGGCGCGCCGTACGCTCCAGGTCGCCAGCGCCAGCGCGGACAGGATCGCCAGCAGCAGCGGCCCGGTATGGGCGGCTGCGAACTGGCCCCAGTCGAGCATCAGGCGCGACAGCGCGGGCAACTCGCGCCCGGCGCCCTGGTAAACCTCGGCGAAGCGCGGCACGACGTAGGTCATCAGGAACAGGCTGACGCCGCCACCGACCAGCAGCAGGATCGCCGGATAAATGGAGGCGCTGACCACCTTGGCGCGCACGATATCGATGCGCTGCTGGTATTCGATATAGCGTTCCAGTGCGCGCGGCAGGTCGCTGGTGCCTTCGGCCGCGCGCACGATGCCGACGTACAGCGGCGGGAACAGCGCCGGCTGCTCGGCCAGTGCGCTGGAAAAGCGCTTGCCCTCGCGCAGGCTTGCGAGCAGGCTGTCCAGCACCGCGCGCGTGCCGGCGCTGCCTTCTTTCTCGAGCAGTGCTTCCAGGCCCTCGACGATGCCCAGGCCGGCCGTGAGCAGCGCCAGCAGCTCCTGGCTGAACAGCACCAGCGACAGCTTGCCGGCGCGGCGCGCGCCCAGCAGCGGACCGCGCGCTGGTTCGACCGCGCTGACGTAGAGCCCGCGCGCCTCGACCAGGCGGCGCGCGGCGGCCTCGCTGGGCGCGTCGACCACAAGGCTGGCGATGGTCATGTCGGGGGCGAGTGTGCGTACCGCGAACTGCATGGCGGGAGTCGGACCGGAAAAGGAGAAGGGGCTGGTGAAGGGACGGTGGGCCGGCGGCGCGTATGCGTGTTATTGCGAGCTGATGTCGGCGGCCTCGCCGCTGCCGCCCGGCTGGCCGTCCTTGCCGAGCGAAACGATCTCGTAGTCGCCTTTCGTGCCCGGTGCGCGGTACTGGTAGGCGTGGCCCCAGGGGTCGAGCGGCACGCCCTTTTTCAGGTAGGGACCGCTCCACTTGGCGGCCACGGCCGGCGGCGCGGTCATCAGCGCGTTCAGGCCCTCTTCGGTGGTCGGATAACGGCCGACGTCGAGGCGGAAGGTGTCGAGCGACTTTTCGAAGGCTTCGATCTGGGCGCGCGTGACTGTCACTTCGGACTTGCCGAGCTGCGAGAAATACTTGGGCCCGACATACGCCGCCAGCAGGCCGATGATGACGATGACGACCAGCAGTTCGAGCAGCGTGAAGCCCGCCCGGCGCACGCGCCCGGCGGCGCCGCGATTCAACACGAAAGACATCCCCACTCCTTGATGTTCTATAAAAACCCTTGCCGAAAGGCTACCATGCGCTTGTTGCGGCGACAATTTTTTTATGCACGCCGCCCAGGACTGTCGTATTCCCCTCATGGGCGCCGTCAGCATGCCAGATGAATGTGACAGCGCCGCGACCAGTCTCGGCTAGCGTGCGACCGGCGCCCCCGGCCCCGCATCCAGCGCGCAGACCCCGGCACGGCACACCGCGCCGGGATCGGGCCGGAACAGGCAAGTCGAAACCATGCCCGCGCGGCTGTTGGCCGCACGCCGTTCGCCCTCATAAGCGCCGCCCAGCGCGTGCAGCTCGGCCTCGGGCGTACGCGCGGTGGAGTACGCCAGGTAGCCCTCGGGTCCGCCGCAGGGCCGCGCCCCGAGCGCCAGGGTCTTGCATTGCGCATCTGCGCTGCAGGACGGGACGCCGACCAGGGCGTGGATGCGCGCCAGGGTGTCGCCGACCTGCCCGGCCACTGCCGGCCGCGTTTGCGCCGCTGGTGCGGCAGCTGCGGTAGGCGCGGCGCCGGCCGGATCGGGATGGGCGGCGCATGCCGTCAGCGCAGCGCATGACAGCGCGGTCAATAATAAGAAAACAATTTTTTGCATGAGCCATCATCGCGGGGCTTGGCCTCAGCGTCAAGCGTCCTCGCACGCTTCGCATCGCCTGGCACAAGCCCCTTTGCTGTGTGAAATCTTATCGAGGCCTGCGTGAACTGGTCACCACAAGACGTCGCTTTACCGCGACGCTGCTGCCAATGCCGAGCATTTCCATGGAGATATTTCCCTGCACCATCGTTGGTCAAGTTCAGCTAATTTCGACTAAAACTTGTTGAACATCGCTGTTAACGAACAGTACATCAAAATAATTGACCATAGGAAAGGATTCGTAGTTAGAATAGCTCATCCATTTCTTCAGTCGCCAGTCCATGAAACTTCATCGCCTTCCGATTCTTGCCAGCCTCAGCCTCGCCGTCCTGCTCGGCGCCTGCGGCGGCGACAACGTCCAGATCGCCATGCCAGGCGCCTCGACGGCCGCAGCCGATCCTGCCCCCCAGCCGGCTGCCGCCACCTACATGGCCACCCAGGTCGCTGCGGCCAACATGCCGCGGCCGGACTGCGCCGCCGACGGTTGCAAGGGCTTGCGCATCATCGATGGCAACGCCGAGACCTTCCGTTACCAGGCCATGCAGCAAGCCGCTACGCCGCAGTACTAATCCCCCGCCTCATCCGGCGGCCCACCCCTCGAGCAGCCGCAATTCGATGCAGCGCGCCAGCGCATGCGCGCGGTTGCTGACCCCGAGCAAGCGATAGATGCGCTGCAGGTGGTTCTTCACCGTCAACGCACTGATGCCGAGGATCTGCCCCATCTCGTCGTTGCTCTTGCCCTCGCGCAGCCAGCCCATGATCTCGGCTTCGCGCGTGCTCAGCGGCCGTGCCGGCGCCGCCGCGCCGGCGCCTGGCGACGGCAGGCGCATCAGCGCCAGATGAAGGTGCGGGACCAGCAGTTCCAGGAAATAGGCATGGCGCGCACTCGGCCGCTGCGGCAGCCCGAACAACGCGAATACGCTGGCCCCGCCGGCGGTCTGGCCGGTGCCGTGCACCAGCAGGTTGTCGAAGCCGGCGCGGCCCAGCTCGGCGCGGAAAGGCTCCAGCCCTGGCTGCGCTGCGCCGCCGAAGTCGCCCAGCGCCGGCAAGCGCCCGCCCTGCAGGCAATGACGCGCCAGGCGCGGCGCCAAGCCGTCACGCGCATCGGTGAGCAGCGCCAGCGCGGCGGCGTCGAGCACCGTCCCGTGCACGCACTCGAGGCGCTGCAGGTTGCCGCCCGGCGCGAACTGCATCGCGACCAGCACCTGGTGCGGCAACAGCGCCTGCAGCTGGCCCTGGGTCCACAGGAAAAAACCGTGCAGGCCCGCCGCGCGCACGCCCGCCTCGATCACGCGCAGCAGGTATTCCTGTTCCTGCCGGCTGAGGATGACGACCGGTTCCACGCTAGAACGCGTGGCTCCAGTCGAGCGCCAGGCGCGCGTGGCGCGTCACGAAGCGGTAGCCGGTACCGCGCACGGTCTCGATGTGTTCCTGGTGGCCGCTCGGCTGCAGCGCGTTGCGCAGGCGGCCGACGTGGGTGTCGACCGTGCGTTCGTCGAGCACGGCGTGACGGCCCCATACCTTGTCGAGCAGCTGCGAGCGCGTATGCACCCGTTCCGGATGGTGCATCAGGAAGTTCAGCAGGCGAAACTCGACCGGCCCCAGCGCCACCTGGCGCGTACCGGCGATCACGCGCTGGGTGCCCGGGTCGAGGCGCAGGCCGGCCATCTGCACGGTGTCGCTGGCCACGTGCGGGATGCGCCGGCGCAGCACCGCGTGGATGCGCGCCAGCAGCGCACGCGGATTGAACGGCTTGGTCAGATAGTCGTCGGCGCCGGATTCGAGCGCCAGGATGATGTCGTGCTCGTCGCTGCGGTTCGAGACCATGATGATCGGCAGCTCGCGCGTGCGCGCCTGCGCGCGCAGGCGGCGGATCAGCGCCTCGCCCGGCTGGCCCGGCAAGTCCCATTCGAGCAGCAGCATGTCGGGCAGCCGGTCCTGAGCCAGCAGCGCCAGCGCGCTTTCGGCGTCGCGGCAGGCGGCGGCCTGGTAGCCGGCGCGCGTCAGGTTCAGTTCCAGCAGTTGACGAACGGCGGAGTCGGGATCGAGCACGAGGATGTGTGCGGCCATGGCGTTCCTGGATGGCTTATCTCTACAGCATATCTTTACGGCAGGCGGATTGTAATATGCACCGAGTCCGAGGCGCTGAACAATATGATTTGATGTGCAGATTCAGAGCTTTCCCGAATAAATGCGAATTCGGCTCGAACCCTAGGGACATGCGGCGCGCGGGCCGACGGGGGATGATGCAATCCGGTTAAGGATGCGTGGCGGAAAGGATACAAAAAACCATCTGCCCCGGCAGGGACAGATGGTCGTGGGTGCTGCGCTGCGTGGCGGATCAGCGGGTGCGGCGGCGCAGGCCGAAGCCCAGCAGGCCAAGGCCGGTGGCCATGCTCAGCAGGGTCGACGGCTCGGGGACGGCGGAGACGGCGGCCGGGCCGACGCTGGCGTAGGCATTGGCGGGCGAGACGATGTCGGCCTCACCCGGGGCCAGGGTGATCTCGAACAGGCTGTCGCTCAAGTCGCCGCGATAGAGCAGGCCGACGAAGGTCGAAGGTTTGCCCGCGCCGCTGGTGTCGAAGCTGACGTCGAAGTTGAACAGGCCGCCCAGCAGGATGCTCTGGAACAGGTCGCTGAAGCCGCTGCCGTTAGTGTGCAGCACCACCGAGTCGCCTTGCGCCACCGAACCGCTGGCGCCGTTGCCGAGCTCGCTGTACTCGCCGAAGGCGCCGCTGAAGTGGCTCAGGGTCGCCGTGACCGGCGCCGAGTCGCCGAAATTGGCCAGGCCAAGGTCGAGGAAGGCGGTGCTGCTATTCAGCGTCGTGGTGTCGATCGCGACGTGGTAGGTCGGGCCGGCGAAGGCCGCGCCGCAGGCGCTCAGCGCCAGGGCCAGCAGCGAGCGCGACAGGATTTTCTTGAGGTTCATGACGTTTCCTTTTCTTGAGACTTAAAACGCGCCCTGGATCAGCGCCGGCTTGTAGGTAATGGCGGTTTTCGCCGGGTTCGAGAACGTGGTGGTGACGGTCGCGCTGGCGCCGACGGCAAGCGAACCGGACGGCAGTGTGATGTACGGTGCGCCATTCTGGCTGCCGCTGGCGTTATCCAAGGTCACGCCGGCGGTCAAGCCGTCGAGACGGAACTGCAGCGGACCGCTCAGGGCCGCGCCGCTCGTGTTGGTGAACGTCACGGTGGCGCTGTATTTGCCGGTGATGCGGTTTGGGACCGGCGCCGTCTGCGCGATCTTCACGCCGCCGGTCACATCCACGAAGGCCGGCGCCAGGTTCAGGCCGATCACCAGCGGATCGTGGTCCGACTCACGGAACTGGTTGGCCTGGTACAGGTCCTGGCTCAGGCCGGTATTCAGGTCGTAGCCCAGCGCATCCGGCTCGTCCGCGTTGATGTGCCACTCGAGGATGCCGGCGACCTGGCCGTCCAGCGCGGTCGAGGCCAGCGCGTGGTCGAGGTAGCCGCTCAGGCCGGCGAACACGTACGAGTACGGCGTACCTTCCGGACGCTTGAAGCGCTCGACTTCGTTGACGAAGCCGTTCGAGGTGAGGGTCGCGATCGGATCTTCGTGGCCGTAGGCGTTCATGTCGCCGACCAGCAGGATGCGGTCGTCGCCCGAGGCTTGCTTGATCTGCGGCACCAGGTAGTTCAGCAAGCGCTGCGCCTGCAGCACACGAGTGCCGGTCCAGCAGCCCTGGCCGTCGCCGCTGTCGCTGTTGCCGGCGCCGGCGCTGCCGCAGCTGCCTTTCGACTTCAGGTGATTGGCGACCAGCGTGAACTTGGCGCCATTGCTGTTGAGCTTGAAGGTCTGGGCCAGCGGCGGACGATTGTTGACGCTGTCGCCGTCGGTGATCGGCGCGCCGACAGGGGTGACCATTGCCGGCTTGTAGATCATCGCCACGCGGATCGCGTCGGTGCCGGTGACCGGCACGTTGGCGACGTAGTTGTAGACCTTGCTGCCGTAGGCGGTGTTGAGCTGGTCGACGATGTAGGACAGCGTGATGTCGCCGTTGTTCTGGACTTCCATCAGGGCGGCGACGTCGGCGTCCAGGCCCTTCAGGTCGGCCACCAGCTTGGTGCTCTGGCGCTGGAATTCCTTGAGGTTGTCGGCGCCGCGGCAGTTGCTCTTGCTCACCGAGCTGCCCAGGCTGCAGCCCTGGCCGGTCTGGCCCAGGTAGTTGGTGCCGTCGGTGAAGGTGGTGAAGAAGTTTTCGATGTTGGCGCTGACCACGCGCAGGTTGCCCGGCGTGCCCTGCACCGCCGGCGGACGCGGATTGGTGCGCGAGAAGCTCGGCGCCTGGGTCGGCTGCAGCTTGAACGACGGGTTCAGGCCGCCGGCGGCGCCGAAGTCGACCACGCCGGTCAGGTCGGTCACGGTGTCGCCGGAGCGCACGGTGCCGTCCTGGCCGATGTACGGAATCGGGTTCGGCGTGGTGAAGATGCCGTCGTCCAGCACGATCATGTTGCTGGCGTTGGCGGCGCTCAAGGCCTTGGCTTCAGGCGAGCTCGGCGCATAGCGGTTGGACGGCTGCTCCAGGCGCCCGTTCGACAGCACCAGTTCGCCGCGGTCGCCCAGGTAGCCGTTGCCGCTCACGGTCAGCGGCGTGGTGATGTGCACCAGCATGCCTTCGACGCGGCCCAGGTCGGGGTAAGGCAGTTCGATGTTGGTCGGGGCGATCGTGTAGCTGCCGCCCAGACGGGTGACTTTGGTCACGTTGCCCAACTCCGTGTACGAACGCGCGGCGCCGGTCGGAGTGTATTCGGTGACGGTGCCGGTGACTTCGACCATTTCGCCCGGCTGGGCGTCGGTGCTGGCGCCGAACACGAAGATGCCGTCCGAGGTGGTCGGGTCGCCGTCGCCTTTCGGGTCTTGGATGAAGAAGCCGCTGCCGACCTTGGCGGTCAGCACCCCGCGCGTGCTTTGCACGGTGTTGGCGTAGGGGCTGGTCGGGCCGGAACCCTGGATCTGCGGAATCGTCACGCTGCCTGCGATCTGGACCGTCACGGTGCAGCTGGCGCTTTGGCTGGTGTCGTTGGTGAACGTGATGCCGACCGGGTAGCTGCCCGCGGCCAGGCTGCCGTCGACCTGCAGCTGGACCGAGGCGGTGCCGCCCTTGCCTGCGGCCGGGGTGAACGGGCCGAGCGCGATGCCGGCGCGCGCGCCGCTGACGATCGAGGCGCTGCTGACGATGCTGTCGGCGTCGCTGGCCTGGAGCAGGCCCATGATCGCGCTGCCCTGGGTGCCGGACACGCTGGCCGGGCAGTTCGTGACGATGGCGGCGTCGGTCGTGGTCGTGCCGCAGGACTTGGCGGCGCTGGCGCTGTTGCGCGGGATCGGCGCGCCGGTCGCGAAGTCGGCGGCGTTGTCGTCGGTGTCGGTGCAGCCGCCATTGGCGCGGATCGCGGCGGTGGTGTTGCTCAGGGTCGCGGTCGGGCCGCTGCCTTCGTAGCCTGTGGCGGCGCTGCCGAAGCCGACCAGGTCGACCAGCGACGCCGACGTCGGGTTGGCGCCGCTCAGCGCACTCGCGTTGTTGACCAGCGCGACCTTGCCGCTGGTGCCGCTCAGGGCCAGGCTGCCGCTCGCGTCGGGTTGCGGCAGCGCGGCCGTGCCGCCGCTGCCGGCCGCTTCCTGGACCAGGTAATAGTGGCCCGGCTGCAGGATGCCGCTCAGCTTGGTCAGCTGCCAGCTGGTACCGGCCGACGAAGCGTATTGCACACTCCAGGTGCTCAGGTCGATCGCCGTCGTGCCGCGGTTGTGCAGCTCGATGAAATCGTTCTTGTACTGCGCGCCGCTGTTGCCGCCGCCGCCGTACACCTGGCTGATGACGACGGGAACGGTCGGGTCGGCGAACGCCGGCGCGCCCAGGCCGGCGCTCAGGCCTCCGATCAAGGCGGCGAGCACGGTCAGGCGCCCTGGAGAATGGATGGCAACGCGATGTTTCATGTAGTGTCCTGGGGTGAAGAGCGGAGTTGTCGAGAAAACACTTAACGGACGAATATTAATTGCCTATATTGACAACATCATGACCACCCGTTAGTCCAGATGGACTAATGCTTGTGGCATCGCATGCGCCGTCGATCAGCGCCGGGCACTGTGCACGGCGGCCGGTGCGGCATAGGGCGCCGCCAGCGGTTCGCCGATGAACAGACCCTGTGCCGGCCAGGCCACGCTCTTCCAGTAGGCTTCGATCGCGCTGTTGCCGCGGACATAGTGACTGAGCAACACCGTCGGATTCGGGAACTTCTGCCAGTGGTTGCACGGTTCGCTGACGGTGCCGTAGCTGGCGGTAGCGCCCGCCTCCAGCCAGCGCAGGCTGCTCATCTGCTGGTTGCCGAGCAGGTCGCCGCCGAGCGAGGTTAGATGGTCGGCCAGCGCGCCCGCCAGGAAGCCGAGGGTGTCGAGTTTGGCGACTTCAGCCATGCCGGTCTGGTAGACGATGATGTCGTGCGCGTCGTCGAGCACGTCGGCATGCAGCTGGCGCACGGTCAGCGCACGCGCGTCGATGCGTCCCGGCGGCGGGAAGAACGGCGCGCGCGCATTGCGCGCCGTGTCCGACGTCGCCAGGTAATACGCGCTGGCGGGAACGAGGCGAAAGCCGGCGCCGGCGCCGCGGTCGATCAGCGCTTTCGCCTGTTCCACCGATTCGGTCGGCAACAGCATCGAGAGGCGCACGTGCAGATCGGTGAACGGGCGTTGTGATGCCGAATTGAAATAGGGGCTGGGCCGGCCGGGCGCGCAGGTGCGGACGCATTGCTGCGCATCGAAGCCGAGGCTGTAGGCGCCGGTGATCGAGTTGCATTCCACCTTGTAGGGCGCGGTCCAGACCATCAGCACGGCCTGGACCGCGGGATCGAGACGGGCGTCGATCTGCGCCTTGAGCGCCTGGAAGCGCGCCGCGCTCAGCCCGTGCGGCTTGCCGGGGATGCGCACGTGCACCACGTTGGCCGAGGGGATGCCGCGCCGCTCGCGGTAATAGGCGCCGATGGCGACGCTGTTCGGCTCGGCGTCGTTGACGACGATGGCCAGCTGCTGCGGCTGCAGGCGCCCGGCGCCGGCCAGCTGCGCCCGGGCCGGGCTTGCAATCAGCAATGCGCCGAGCAGCGCAGCCGCCAGGGCGCGGCGCAGGCAAGAGGTCACGGTCATCGCAGTCGGTGGGCGGATGGGCTCCCGGCCATCATGCCACGGACCTCGACCGCGGCCACTGCGCCAGGCTCAGATCCTCGCGTGCACGTGCGTGTGCGTGTGCGCCCTCGCGCGCATGCGCGCCGCGCGAGGAGCACGGCGGCGCCGGCCAGCAGCATCGCCACCGCACCCGGCTCGGGCACCGGCGAGATCGCAAACACTTCCATCCCGTCCACGCGCACGATTTCGCCGCCGCGTGCGATCGACGATGCTCAAGCCCTCCTCCGCCGGATTGCCGTAGCTGAGCTGCCAGGACACCGCGCCATCGAGCAAGTTATTGACGAACAGGTCGGGACCGGAGCCGAACTCCGGCCCCAAATTGAGGTCGTTGAAGGTCTGGCGCAAACCCTGGCTCGGCAACACGTAGTCGGAGAGGGTCTGGCGGTACACGGCGGGCGCCGTCATATTGAACAGGAAGGCGGTGCGCTGGTAATCGCGCGGCGTCTCGTTCCAGGTCCCGCCGGCGCTCCAGCTTTGCGGATTGTAGCCGCCCACCAGGTAAGTCCGGCCGGCCGGATTGGTCACCTCCAGCAGCGTGAAGGTCGCGCCGTTGCCGTCGGCCGCCTGGTGGAAACCGGGCGCAGTGTCGCCCGGACGCAGCGTGTACACATTGCTGAGCTTGATGTCGCCGGCGCCCAGCCAGCGTCCGAGCTGGGCTGCGCGGCTGGCGTCGAGCAGGCGCGAGCCGCCGCTGACGTCGACGCCGAGATGGTCGGCCTGCGCCGACGCCGTGTTGGCGCCCAGCGCCAGCGCCGTGGCCAGGCCGGCTGCCGCAATGATCGTCTTCATGGTATGCCCCGATACCCCGGATGGGGTTTGACGGTGCATTGTCACGCCGCGTGCGAGGGCGCGCACGCACGGTAGACCTGGGAAAAGACGCTGGAGAAACCCGGCTGCGCCATGAAAAAGGCCAGGCCGGTGTCGCCACCGCCTGGCCTCGAACCAACTGGATTGCGCTTATGCGCGCTGGTACACGTCCTCGAAGCGGACGATGTCGTCCTCGCCGAGGTAGCTGCCCGACTGCACTTCGATCAGGTGCAGCGGCAGCTTGCCCGGGTTTTCCAGGCGGTGCGTGGTGCCCAGCGGGATGTAGGTCGACTCGTTCTCGGCCAGCAGCATCACCTTGTCGCCGCAGGTCACGCGCGCGGTGCCCGACACCACGATCCAGTGCTCGGCGCGGTGGTGGTGCATCTGCAGGCTGAGCTTTTCGCCCGGCTTGACCGTGATGCGCTTGACCTGGAAGCGGTCGCCATGGTCGATGCCCTCGTAGGAACCCCACGGGCGGTAGACCTTGGTGTGGTGCAGGTGCTCGGTGCGCTCCTTGCCTTTCAGGTGCTCGACCACGTTCTTGACGCGCTGGACCTCGTCCTTGTGCGCGACCAGCACCGCGTCCGGGGTCTCGACCACGACCACGTCCTTCATGCCGACCACGGCGACGATGCGGCTCTCGGCACGCACCAGCGTGTTGCTGGTGTTGTCGAGGTAGACGTCGCCGCGCAGCGAGTTGCCGTTGGCATCTTTTTGCTGGACGTCGGCCAGCGCGGTCCAGGAACCGACGTCGCTCCAGCCGATGTCGCTCGCCACCACGACGCCGTCACGGGTGTGTTCCATGACCGCGTAGTCGATCGAGTCCGACGGGCAGGCGGTGAACGCCTTTTCGTCCAGGCGGCAGAAGTCCAGGTCGCGGTAAGCGTTCTGCATTGCGTTTTCCGCAGCCTGGGCGATGGCCGGCGCATGCTTTTCGATCTCGGCCAGGAAGCGGTCGGCGCGGAACATGAACATGCCGCTGTTCCAGTAGTAGCCGCCATCGGCGACGAAGCCTTCGGCGGTGTTGCGGTCCGGCTTCTCGACGAAACGCTCGAGCTTGTAGCAGTCGTCGCAGCCCGGCAGCGGTTCGCCGCGGCGGATGTAGCCATAGCCGGTTTCGGGCGCGCCCGGGACGATGCCGAAGGTCGCCAGGGCGCCCTCCTGCACCAGCCTGGTGGCGCGCTCGACGGCCTGGCGGAATGCGTCGTTCTTCTCGATCACGTGGTCAGCCGGCAACACCAGCATGATCGCGTCCGGATCCTGGGCCAGCAGGTGCTGCGCCGCCGCCGTCACGGCCGGGGCGGTGTTGCGGCCGATCGGCTCGAGCAGGATGCTCTGCGGGGTGATGCCGACTTCGCGCATCTGCTCGGCGACCATGAAGCGGTGCTCGTTGCCGCACACCACTAATGGCGCCATCAACCCCGGCCAACCGTGCACGCGCAGCGCGGTTTCCTGCAGCATGGTCTTGTCGGTGACCAAAGGCAGCAACTGCTTGGGCATGACTGCCCGCGACAGAGGCCACAGACGGGTCCCGGCGCCGCCGGAGAGGATGACTGGATAGATCTTCATGCGTTGGCTTTCTTGCTTTATTTGTAATTAGGTGGTGAGGGTCTCTTCGTCGACTTCCTTGCGGCGGCTGCGGCGGCGATCGCGGGCATTGAGCCATTCGTCGGAACTGTATTCGGACGAATGCTTCATCTCCCCACCGCGATCGATGCTGTAGTCTTTGAACACGATCATTTCATGCAAGGTAACATCGTTCAATACGCGAGTGTACTCGAAAAGCACGCTGCGGACGACTTCCGCGCCTTCGCAGATATGGCTGCCATGGCCGATCCATGTCGGTCCGATGATGGTCGTGCCAGCCTCGATCTTGACGCCGGAACCGATGTAGACCGGGCCCTTGATCGTGGTGCCATTCCAGTCGATGCTGGTGTTCAGGCCGGTCCACAGGCCCGGTTCGATCTGGATGCCCGGCACGTCCATGTGGTTGACTTCGCCGGTGAGGACGTTTTGCAACACTTCCCAGTAATCACTGACGCTGCCGATGTCGAGCCAGTTGAACGGGCGGCCCTGGGCGTAGAACGGCATGCCCTTTTCGGCCAGCAGCGGGAACAATTGCGAACCGATGTCGAACTCGACGCCCGACGGGATGAGGTCGATGACTTCCGGCTCGAAAATGTAGATGCCGGTGCTGATGAAGTTGGATTTTGCTTCTTCCTGCTTCGGCTTTTCCTGGAACTGGCTGATGCGGCCATCGGCGTCGGTGACGACCACGCCATAGCTCGACACTTTGTCCCACGGCACTTCCTTGGTGATGACGGTGGCCATCGCGCCCTTGCGGCGGTGCTCGAGCAGCGCGGCTTTCAGGTCGAGGTCGATCAGCGCGTCGCCGCACAGGACGATGGTGGTGTCGTCGAAAAAGCCGCCGAACTCCTGGATCTTCTTCATGCCGCCGGCCGAACCGATCGGCACCGCCACGACTTCGCCGTCTTCCTTGGTGTAGCCTTCGAACGAATAGCCGATCTGGACGCCGAACTGCTCGCCCTCGCCGAAGTATTCCTCGATCTTTTCATGCAGGTGCGCGACGTTGACCATGATTTCGGTCACGCCATGCTTGCGCAGGTGCTCGATCAGGTAAGCCATGACCGGCTTGCCCAGCACCGGGATCATGGGTTTCGGCAGGTCGTAGGTGAGTGGACGAACGCGCGTCCCTTTGCCTGCTGCAAGAATCATTGCTTTCATCGTTTTATCCTCGAAGTTTATTTTGCGGTAGTCTGGTAGCGCCAGGAATCAGCACACATTTGCGCGATATCACGCTGTGCGGTCCAACCGAGTTCCTCTCGGGCGCGGGTCGGGTCGGCGTAGCATTTGGCGATGTCGCCCGGGCGGCGGTCGACGATCTGGTACGGAATCGGTTTCCCGCTGGCTTTCTCGAACGCGTGGATCATTTCGAGCACGGAATTGCCGTTGCCGGTGCCGAGGTTGTAGGTCACCAGGCCAGGGCCGGTCGCCAGCTTGTCGAGCGTCTTGACGTGGCCGATGGCCAGGTCGACCACGTGGATGTAGTCGCGCATGCCGGTGCCGTCCGGGGTCGGGTAGTCGCCGCCGAACACGGACAGCTTTTCGCGCTGGCCGTTGGCGACCTGGGCGATGTAAGGCACCAGGTTGTTGGGGATGCCGTTCGGCTCCTCGCCGATCAGGCCGCTGTCGTGCGCGCCGACCGGGTTGAAGTAGCGCAGCAGGGCGATGCGCCAGTCTGGCTCGGCCTTGATCAGGTCGCGCAGGATGTCTTCGATCATCAGCTTGCTGCGGCCATACGGATTGGTGGCCGACAGCGGGAAGTCTTCCTTGATCGGCACCGAGGCCGGATCGCCGTAGACCGTGGCGGACGACGAGAACACCAGCGTCTTGCAGCCGAACTTGGCCATCGTCTCGAACAGCGCCACGCTGCCATAGACGTTGTTGTCGTAGTAGCGCAGCGGCTGCGCGACCGATTCGCCGACGGCCTTCAGGCCGGCGAAGTGGATCACCGCATCGATCTTGTGGGCAGCGAACACGGCTTCCATGGCCGCGCGGTCGCGAATGTCGCCTTCCACGAATTCGAAGGATTTGCCGGTGATCTTCTGTACGCGTTCCTGCACCGAACGGTTGGCGTTGGACAGGTTGTCGTACGCAAGGACCTCGTGGCCCGCGTTTTGCAGTTCCACGACCGTGTGGGAACCGATGTAACCCATGCCGCCAGTAACCAGAATCTTCATCTCGTATCTTTCTATCGTTAAGGGTTGGCGCCATGCCTTACGGCCAGCGCATTCTTCTTAGACACTTGTCTGGCGTAACCGCCACATCCCTGTCCTGCCTGCCCGGTTCTAACGCCGGGCGGCCTCTTTGATGAACAACCAAAAGAAGGCCATGTCTTCTATAAAGTAGCGCCGGAACATCCGCCGCGGCTCCTGCAGGAACCGGTAGAACCATTCCAGCCCCGACTTCTGCATCCACATGGGCGCGCGCTTGACGCGCCCGATCGCCACGTCGAAGGTGCCGCCCACGCCCATCGCGAACGGGACCTTCATCTCGGCTTGATACCGCCCGAGGAACTGCTCTTTCTTGGGCGAGCTGATCGCCACGAACAACAGGTCGGGGCGGGCGTCGCGGATCTGTTCGACCACCTGCGCTTCCTCCGCCTCGCCCCTCCAGTAGCCGTTGCGCCAGCCGGCCAGCACCAGGCGCGGATACTTGCGCGCGTAGGTCGCGGCCACCTGGCTCACCACTTCCTCGCGGGCGCCGAGCAGGAACACGCGCCAGCCCTTCTCGCCCGCGCGTCGCATCAGCGCCTCGAACAGGTCGACGCCGGCGACCCTTTCCTTGAGCGGCCTGCCGAGCAGGCGCGAAGCCCACACGACCGGCATGCCGTCGACGTTGACCAGGGCGCAGCCGTTGATGATCCGACGCAGCTCGGGATCGCGGCTGGCCTTGACCAGCTTGTCCACGTTGACCACCACATGCTGATGGGGCTGTCCTGTCCGGATGCAGCCCTCGACGGTTTGCAAGGTCTCTTCCATCGACAGGTTGTCGATGGCGCATCCCATCAATGTAATCCGCTCGCTCATTGTTAACCCCCTCGGGTTACAGCTCCGTTACCTGGCCAGCTCCTTCGCCAATACCGCGACGATGCGCTGCGCCGCCTGGCCGTCCCACAGATGCGGACGGCGCCCCTGCTTGCCTTCGCCGCGCAGGATCTTGCGCGCTTCCTGCACGATCACGGCCGGATCGGTGCCGGCCAGCACATTCGAACCTTCATCCACCGTCACCGGGCGCTCGGTGTTCTCGCGGATCGTCACGCACGGCACGCCCAGCGCCGTGGTTTCCTCCTGCAGGCCGCCGCTGTCGGTCAGCGCCACCGCGGCGTCCTTCCACAGGTTCAGGAAGGCCATGTAGGCTTGCGGCCCGGCCAGCGTGATGTTCGGGCCCAGGTCGATGCCGAACTTTTCCAGGTTCGCGCGCGTGCGCGGGTGCACCGGGAAGATCAGCGGCAGCTCGGTGGCGATTTCCTTCAGGGCGCCGGCGATGCGGGCGAAGCTGGCGGCATCGTCGACGTTGCTCGGGCGATGCAGCGTGACGACGCCGTAGCGCTCGCCGGCATCCTGGCGCGCGCGTTTCCAGGCCGAGGTCTCGAAGCCGGAGGTGTCGGTATGGCCGAGCTTGTCGGCCTGGTACAGCACGTTGTCGACCATCACGTGGCCGACGTAGTGGATCGCCTTCTCGTCCTTGCCTTCGCGGCGCAGGTGCTCGAGCGCCGCCGGTTCGGTCACGAAGAACCAGTCCGAGATGCTGTCGGTGACCAGGCGGTTGATTTCTTCGGGCATCGCCATGTCGCCCGAACGCAGGCCGGCCTCGACGTGGGCGACCGGGATGTTCAGCTTCTTGGCGACGATCGAGCAGGCCAGCGTCGAATTCACGTCGCCCACCACCAGCACCGCGTCCGGGCGCTCCTTGATGCACAGTTCCTCGAAGCCGATCATGATCTTGGCAGTCTGCTGGGCGTGGCTGCCGCCGCCGGCGGCCATGAACACGTCCGGCTGCGGGATGCCGAGCTCTTCGAAAAACACGTCGTTCATCTCGCGGTCGTAGTGCTGGCCGGTGTGGATGATCTTGAAGGAAAGCGCCTGCTGGTCCTGAAGGGCACGGACGATCGGTGCGATCTTCATGAAGTTGGGGCGGGCGCCCGCGACGAGGTAAATCAGCATATTAAAAACAATCCCTAGTAATTATTAAAGACCTTGCAACACCGTCGCGAGCGGCGGCAATGTTGGCCGGGAAGCGCAGCTGTACGGAGGTACAGCGCGCATCGCAGGGCTCGGCGCCCCCGCACGACAGTGAAACGCGCAGCAGGATTTTTTGCAATGTTTTCATTAAATAATCGCTATTGTAATCCTGCACTCGACTGGGACGGCGGACGATACGGCGCTGACCTTCAAAACGTCGCACGGCTGGCGGCTTTCATAGCGCCGCGAGAACCAGCCGAGCGGCGGATTTTCGTTGGCGCGCACCAGTTCCAGCTTGAGATCATGGCCCTGCACGTGCATCTGCAGCGCGAAGCGCTTGCCGCGCACGTGCAGGCCGGCGCTGTCCAGGCGTACCGACAGCTCGGGCGCGAAATGCCAGAACAGCTCGACCTGGTGCGGTTTCTTGGCTGCAACCTCATCGCGCACGGTCAGCGTCGAGGTGGCGGCGTCGAAGCGCACGCTGCGCAGGTGGCGCACCGGATCGGCCAGGCGCATGTAGCCATCGTGCGAGCCGCGGAAATCGAATTCCTGCGGCGATTGCGGCATGCGCTCGATCGCTGCCCGGGCCTTCCTCAGCCACATGAAGCGTCCGCCGGGCACCGACTGGTCGAGGCCGTCGATGCGCACCGTGTTGTGCGCCGAGGTGCCGCGGAAGTAATCGCGCCACTTGTGTTCTTGCCAGTAAGAATAGGTGCCGGGATCGACCAGGCACGGCTCGCCGGCGACCGACAGCGTGAGCGCCAGCGCGTCCGCGTGCGCGTGCGCCGCGATGCCGAGATAGCCGAGCGGGCCGCAATCGACCATGCCCTTGATTTCCTCGGGCTCGTCGAAATGGGCGCCGAACAGCAGGTAGCCGCCGTCGGGGAAGGCCCAGCCGGTGTCCGACTCGTGCGGATCGGCCTCGGGGCGCCGGCCCGGCAGCGCATGCAGCAGCCAGCGCACGCCCGGGTGCTGCGGCTCGATCCGGCGCAGCACCGCGTCGCCCAGCGCCAGCAGCTGGGCGGCGCGGTCCGAGCCGGACGCGTCGAGGCGGAACACGATGCCGTCGTCGGCGTCGCCGACCATCGGCACGTTGCCGCCGACGTCGCGCACCGAACGCAGGAAGCGCAGCGCGCGCTGCGGGCTGGTCCAGTAGCTGCGCGAGAACGGCTGCCCGCAGGCTTGCCCGACCAGGCCGGCCACGAACAGGAATTCGCAGGAAAAGATGTGGTAGGCAAACGCCTGTTCGCGGTTGACGCCGTCGCGCGAGAACTGGGCCTGGGCTTCGTGTTCGAGTTCGCGCCGCGCCTGCTCCAGCCAGGCGCCGGACGCCTTCCAGCATGGCCAGATCGAGGCGCCGACGTACAGCCCGGCCAGTTCGCCGATCAGGTGGTTGTTGGCCGACGAATGGCGCGACAGGTGGCGCGCGATCGCGCTGCAATGGGCGTGGATCGAGTCGAGCCAGTCGGCGCGCAGGCGCTGGCCGTCGTCGCCACTGAACAGGCCGCTGCCCTTGTGCGCATCGTCGCCGCCGATCAGTTGCCACACCAGCGCCCAGTTGATCAGGCGGATGCCCAGTTCCAGCGAGCTGGTCCAGTTGGGGCCGGTCAAGGGCGGGCACTGGTCGAGCCAGCTGCGCAGCTGGTGGTGCAGCGTCCGCAGCCAGGCCGGGTCGCGGCTCACGGCCCAGGCCTGGGCCAGCGACACCAGGTGCAGGTGGCGGTTCAGTTCCCAGACGTGCTTGATGTCGCCGACCTTGTCGCGCTCCGACACGTCGATGTCGCCGGCGTAGATGGCGGGGCCGACGACGCCGGTGTCGGGGTCGCGGTTCCAGACCGGCGGCATGCCGACGTCGAAGCGGCGCTCGGCGAACAGGACGACGTGGCCGGCTTCGATGCTGGCGGCGTCGAGCAGCAGGCGCTCGCGCTCTTCCGGCGCCAGCGCGGGCGCGCCTTCGACCGCGAAGTTGCGCGCGCGCGGCAGCGGCGGCGCGGTGCGCGGGCGCATGCGCTTGACCACGCCCTTGGCGGCCGCCTGCTGGATGCGGTAGCCGACTTCGGTCACCGACATGCAGCGCAAGCGGTTGACCAGCCACACCATGCCTGTCGTTTCGCTCATCGTCCTACCCCCGCCAGTTCACGGTAGATCGTAGACAATTGCCCGCACACCACTTCGGTCGAGTAATGCCGTTCGATGGTGGCGCGCGCGCATCCGGCCAGCCGCTCGCGCAGGGCCGGGTCCATCATCACTTGCGCCAGCGCCCCGGCCAGCGCCTGCGCGTCGCGCGGCGGCACCAGCAAGCCGTTGTCGCCGTCGCGCACCGCTTCGGGGACCGCACCGACCTCGGTCACGACCACGGCCTTGCGCGCCGCCATCGCCTCCAGCATCGACATCGGCAAGCCTTCGGCGTGCGACGGCAGGCAGAACAGTTCGGCCTTGGCCAGTTCGGCATCGCGTTCCCGCGCGCCGAGCCAGCCGGGCAGCTCGATCCGTTCGTCCAATCCCAGCTCGGTGGCGCGCCGGCGCAGCGCCTGGGCATCGCCTTCGCCGCCGAACACCAGGCGCAGCAGCGGAAAGCGTGGCGCCAGCTGGGCGCCGGCCGCGAGCAGCTCGAACACGCCCTTGGCCGCTTCCAGCCGGCCCAGGTAGAGCACGCGCTGCGGCTGCGCCAGCGCCGGGTCGGCCAGCGCCGGCAGCGGGACCGAATTGGGCACCACGGCCACGTGCGACGAGGGCGCGAAGGCTTGCACGAAATCCGCCCAGCCCTCGGACAGCGTGATCACCACCGAACTGCGCGCGAGCGTGTGGCCGATCCAGCGCCGCAGCACGGGACCGGCTTCCTCGGTCGCGTACTTGCGAAAGCCGCCGCCATGCAGGTGGAAGATGGTGTTACAGCCGGCCAGGCGCGCGATCAGCAGCAGCGCCGACTTGCGGAGGAAGCTGGCATGCGAGGATGCATGCGCGTGCACCACCGCCGGACGCTGGCCCAGGCAGATGCGCACCGTGGCCGAAAGGCCCGAGAGCGCGCTTTTCAGCTTGGCACCTCGGCTGCCCTCGGCATGGGTGGCGACGTAGCGCACCCGTTCCCGTTCGAACAAGCCATGCCGCCGCAGCACCGATACCACGGCCGCGACCCCGCCCCGCCCTTCGAGCGCGGTGCCGACCATCAGGACACGTGGCGCCTGTGCCTTGGCTATCGGTCGCTGTAACAATTGTCACGCTCTTATAAAATGGGCAATGTTTCGATGATACATCATCAGTTTCCCGATGCGCGCACGTTTCAGGTCCGTTTTCATGCGTCGGCGGCGAACGCGATGAACTCGAATTTGCCGTTCGGCCCACGCGGAATCGCCCCCACCCGCTCCACGCTGACCTGCACACCAGGCACGCGCAGCAGGAATTGGTCGACCAGCGCCTGGGCGTCGCGGTCGCCGAAGCCTTCGAGTGCGACCACGCGCAGCAAGAACCGGCCGTTGCCGCGGTACAGCACCTGGCCCTCGACCAGGCAACGGTCGTGGCCCTGGAAGATGCGGTCCAGCCGGGCGATCAGGCGCCCGTCCGGCAGCGACACGGTTCTTTCCTGGCGCCCGATCACCGCCTCGACCGTCGGAAAGACCCGGCCGCAGGGGCAGTCGTGCGGGTGCTTGGCGGGCACGACGGCGTCGCCGGTACGGTAGCGCACCAGCGGCATCGCCGGGTTGCCGAGCGTGGTGCCGACCAGTTCGCAGGCGCCGCCGCGTTCCGGCGCCGACTCGAGCAGCGCGACGCTGCCGTAGTCGGTCAGCACGTGATAGCTGCCGTGCTCGCAGGTGCCGATCGCCGCCACCCGCTCGGATTGGCCGTACCAGTCGAACACGGTGACGCCGAACGCCTGCACGACCGCGGCGCGCACGTCCGGCGCCAGCGTTTCCGACGAGGTCATTACGCCGCGCAGGCTGGCGCCGCGGTAGCGCCGCCCGGCGGCGTTGAGCCAGATGGCCAGCGCTGCGATCGACGAGGGATAGGCGTGGATCACGACCGGGTCGAAGCGCTCCAGCGCATCGACGTAGCCGCCGATGCTGCTGTTGGATAAATGGTACGAGGACATCAGCAGCATGTTGCCGACCCAGTCGCGGCACCAGTAGCGGCCGTCGCGCGGCCGGTCGTCGCACACGATGTCGCCGCGGATCCAGGCGCGCCGCTGGCCGTGGCGATAGCCGATCCAGCGCAATTGCCGGTAGATGAAGCCTTCTTCGCGCACCATGGTGCCGATCGACTGGACGATGGTGAGCGGGGTGCCCGAGGTGCCGCTGGTCTTGATCGTGGTGCGCAGCCAGGAGCCGGGGCGGCGCCGGCGCACCAGGCGCCCGGGATGCTGGCGCACCTCGTGCTTGCTCAGCAGGCGCGCGCTGGGCGGCAGGCGCTGCAGGTTGACACCGTCGCCGTCGAGCGGCACCCCGACCTTGTGTGCGCGCCGCGCGATGTAGGCGGCCAGCGCTTCGCGCGAGCGTTCGTTGGCGGCCAGCGCCGGGTAGACGAACAGGCGTCCCCAGAGGTTGCGCACCAGCTCGCGCGCCAGCGAGCGCAGCGAGACTCTCAAGGAATACTTCCACATCGACATGGCTGGCGTCACTCCGTCAGGATGGTCTTGTAGATGGCCGCCACGTCGCGCCCGAGCACGGCATAGGTGCGGTGGCGTCTGACCCAGGCCGGGCCGCGGCTGGCAAACCCGGCCGCAAGCGCCGGATCGGCAAGCAAGGCGCGCACCGCGTCGGCGAACGGGCGCGCCTGCATCGGCACGCACAGGCCGGCGCCGCTGCGTTCGATCACCTGTTGCTGGTCCGGGATGTCGTTGGCGACGCTGGGAATGCCGAGCGCCAGGTATTCCACCAGCTTGGTCGGCGAAGACACGTCGTACAGCACGCCGCGCGGGATCGGCGACAGCCCGACCTCGGCCCGCACCGCGTAGCCGAGCGCAGTGCGCTGGTCCAGCCAGCCGGTCAGCAGCACGTGCCGTTCCAGGCCGCGCCCGGCGATCTGGCGCCGCATCCAGGCCATCTCGTCGTTCGAAGGCGCGTCGCCGGCGATCACCAGCAGCACCTCCGGCATGCCGGCGCGCAGTTCGTCGACCACGTCGAGCAGGAAGTCCGATCGGCGCGCCTGGGCGATGCGGCCCAGGTAGATCAGCACGCGCCGCCCGTCCAGGCGCGCATCATGCACGGGCTCGATGCGCGCACGATCGAACAGGTCGGCGTCCACGCCCATCGGCACGGCCGTCATGCGCGCGCGCTCGAACCCCTTGGCGGCCAGCCAGTCGGCCATCGCGTCGCTCTGCACGAACACGTGGCGCGCCCCCGGCAGCACCAGGCGGTAGATGACCCGGCGCGAGGCGGCGGCGCGCAGCGCATGCGCAGCCCACAGCAGCCGGCTGCGCAGGCCACGCCGGCGGCGGCGGAGCTCGTCGCGCCGCACCTCGAATCCTTCGACGATCGGGAACGACATCCAATACAGAAAGGGCACGCGCAGCACGGCCGCGGCCAGGCGGCCCAGCACGCCGCTGGCGATCTTGTCGCGCACTTGTATACAGGCGGGGCGCCGGCCGGGCAAGGCGCGCAGCGCGCGCAGCAGGCCGAGCAGGTCCCACAGCGGCGCGCACACGCCGGCGCAGCGGCTTTGCAGCGAACCGATCACGTGCATGGCGCCGGCCGGCCATGGCGCGCCCGCGCCGGGCAGGTCGCACTGCCCCACCAGTTCGCTCCTGACGCCGTAGCGCGGCATTTCGGTGCCGAACAGGGTCAGCACGTCGGCGCGCACCGGCGGTAGCGGATCGCGCACGATGAACAGGATGGACGATGCGGTCGAGGCGTTTGGCACGGTAATTTACAAAAGAGCAACTAGTCGTTGCCGATTTTACGCCGTGCGCTTGGCGCGCCGTTTGCGAAAGGGTCAATGCGCTTGAGGAAGCGCCGACGCCGTCTGCCGCGACGCTGCGCGACGCGTTGCAAAGCCCGGCTGGCGTGTCATGCCTGGGCGGCGCGCATAGCCAGCAGCAGCGGCACCAGCCCGGCGCTGGCGCCGCTGTCGATCTTGCGGCAGAAATGCGCGCTGCCGGCCTGGCGCGCCGCAAGGATGCGTTCGAAGTCGCCCTCGACCAGCACTTCGGGATTGCGGGCGCCGTTCCCGGGCCACTGCACGTAGCGGAAGTTGTGGCCCAGAACGCGCGCGCGGAATGGCGAGTTCATGACCAGAGTCTGGAAGAACAATTCGTCGGGACAGGACGCGCTGCGAAAAAACCGCACCAGGCCGGGCTCGCTCTGCACGCGCGCCAGCAGCGCGCACACGCACGCACGCGAGAGCGCCCACCACGACGAGCCGCCATACGGCTGCATGCCGCCCGGGATGCGGCGCGTGACGCCGACGACGCGCATCGTCTTGTTGAGCAGCGACCAGGCCAGGCGCGCCGGCGCGGCAACGTGGCCGCGATAGAAATATTGGTAGCGGTAATCGGCCGCCCACTCGCCTGGCGCGGGGCCGATCGGGACCGTGTCGAGCAGCTCGCACCCGTGCAGTACGGCCAGCGCCGCCTTGAGCGCGGCGTTCGACAGCAGCGGGAAATCCTGCGCGCTCAGGAAGATGACTTTGTCGAACTCGGGCACCTCGGCGACGATCTGCGCCAGCGAGTTGAGCACCGCCTGCACCTGGCTGAACGTGCCCCAATGCACGTCGATGCGATCAAGGACCTGGCGCGCGTACGGGTGGACGCCGACCGGCTCGATGTGGGACTTGCGGTCGAGATTGAGGTAGATCAGGAAATCGTCATCGCGCAGCTGTTCGACCAGCTGATTGATCTGGCCGAGGTCCTTGTGCGCTTGGATCAGGAACACCTGTTTCATCGTCGGCCGTCCCCGGAAAGAACATCGCCTGCGCGCCGAGTGTAGCACGGCGATCGCAGGCGACAGGGACCAAGGACCGGCCCGGTGTCCGGTCAGACGATGCAGATCAAGGCAGCGTCACGGTCTGGGCGCCGACGGTGACGGTGCGGGTCGTGCCCACGGCCGACACCTTGACCGCCGGACGCTTGCAGCCGACGTCCAGCAGCACCAGAAACTCGGCGGTCGACCTGCCGTCGTTCTTCAGGTAGAAGGCGCCGTGGTCTTCGGTCACGCCGCCCTTGGGCGCGGCGCCGGCCCACCTGGCGAACGGCGCATTGCCGTTCAGGTCGCGCAGGCAGACCGATTGGCCGCCGGCCGCGATCTGCACGCTCGACGCGTTCTCGACCCTCATCGCAACCTGTGCGTGGACGTTGAACTCGTAGGTGTGCGGCACGGTCGCCGACAGCTTGTCGCGCACCAGCACCGCGTTCTGGCCGTGCAGGTACCAGACCTGGCGGCGGGCCTGCGTCAGGGCGCCGGCGTAGGCTGGCGTCGCATCGCCTTCGGCGTAGTCGTAGGCCGGTTGCGCCGAGAAGGTGGTGATCTTGCCGTTGTGCTGCAGCTGCTCGCGGTAGCCGTCCACGTTCTGGCCTTTGCCGCCGTCGAAGGTGATCGAGTTGCTCGACTTGGTCTGGTGGTACCAGTCGGTCCAGTACGGCGAGCCGTACCAGTCGTACCAGCCGGCCTTGACCAGCAGCGGCTGGCCGGCCACCGACAGCAGCAGGCCGTTCTGGTCGCCGTGTTCGTGGTTGAACGAGCCGTACGGGCTGGACTTGAAGTAGAACGAAGTGCGGCTGGTCGAGGCAATGTCGCTGTGCATCGCGACCCAGCCGCTGCTCGGGTAGTACGCCGAGTTGGACGGCGGCGCCTTGACCGTGGCCGCGGTCACCGGCATCGGATACGGCGCTTCCAGCAGCGACATCGAATCCTCCAGGCCCGGCAGGTTGGCCGCGTACCAGGCGGCGCGCGGCGAGCTCATGCGCGCGGCGAAGGCGTGGAACACGCGCGGATCCGGCCTGGTGTCGTCGCCGTCGCCAAAGGCATGCACCTTCGATCCCGGCGGGATGAACTCGATCGCGTAGTCGAGGAAGCCGAGCGTCGACGGCTTGGCGTACAGGTTGACGCCGGTCGCCTGGAAGATCGGATCCCACAGCGCCAGCTGGTAGCCGGCGGCGTACTCGGCGTAGGCGGTGCCGTTGGCGTAGCCGCCTTCCGGACCCGACCAGGGCGACGGGCTGTTGATGTAGGCGCGGAACGCGAAATCGAACCACTTCTGCGCGTCCGGCACGTCGCCCAGGCTCAGCGCCGAGATCAGCGCCATGTAGATCATCGCGGTATTGCCGTGCGAGTCGAACGGATACTGGTCGAGGCGGCCGTTGTCGCCGGCCAGGTTGTTGTAGATGTCGTTGCCGCGCGCACCGACCACGCTCAGCCACTTGGCGCGGCGGGTCGCGTCCAGGTCAGTGGCGAGGAAGTCGACCGCCTTGATCATCGCGACCGCGATCTGGCGCGTGGCCTGGTCCTGGTTGGCGTAGCTGGTCGGGCCGGCCGGATTGAGCGAGGCCAGCTGGTCACCGCGCTTGAGCGCTTCGGTCAGGAAGGCCGGGTCTTTCTTGGCGCGCCACAGCAGTGCGGCCGCTTCCATCTGGCGCGTCGCTTCGTTGATACGATTGCGCACGTCGGTCTGCTGCGAGGCCATGGCTGCGGTCAGCGGCGACGTGATCGCAATCGGCCAGCGCGAGTCGGACAGGTTGGGCAGCGCGGTCATCTGCAGCTTGACTTCGTTGGTCAGGCGGCTGAGATACGATTCGAGGTCGTTCTTCTTGGCGGTGTTCCAGGTCGAATACGGCGTGAACGAAGCCGGCAACGAACGCGGGCGCGCCTTGGCGAGAATGCGGTTGCGCAGGGTCGCGTTGTCGGGCACCTCGAACACGGTCGAATTGCTGGTGATCGAGAACGCGCGCGCGTTCGACCAGTCGCTCGAGCCGGTCGGGCGCACACGCCAGGTGTAGTTGCCCAGCGCCAGCGCCTTGGTCGGCAGGTACCAGTTGCGGTCGGTGGTGTACGTTACCGCCGCGCCGCCGGCCGGGATGATCTGGATGTCGTAGCTGGCCGGGCCGCTTGGATAACGGGCCCAGGTGAACGCCGGGGGGTTCTGCGCCTGGACCTGGTTGTTGGTCGGCGCCGGTTGTACGATCAGGGGATCGGTCGATTGCGCCCAGTCGGCATGTGCGCTGAACGAGCACAGCAGCGATGACAAAGCGGCGGCCAGGACGATGCCCTTTCGATGAAATTCCATGTTGATGCTCCGAAAAGTGTGGCGTGGTTTGCTGCACGAGCCGCCGTCATGACGACCGGCTCAAAACTGTTGATCGCTTCCGATCGATCGGGAAGCGGGGTCTGCGGTGACTTATAGTAGCGCAGAAAGATTTCCGACAAGAAAAAAATTTCCCTTAGAAATCAACAGCTTTTATTGAACATCGCCTGAAAGCAACGTTTTCCGAGGCAACTATTAGTTGTAAATATTCTTGTTCAAATAAAAAGTTTTTGAACGCAAAAGACTGTGCGAAAACCCGACAAGCGGTTTTCATCCATCAGCCACGATTTAACAATCAGGAGGGACGGCGGGATTTTCAGGCCGCTTCTGCGCGCAGCGCACGCATGCGCTTCAGGTAGCGCAAGCAATAAATGCCGAAGGCCAGCGGCGCGTGGCCGAGGTAGCGCTTGCGCACCTGGAATTCCTCCTGGCGGGCCTTGATCTTGTTGGCCGAGGACACGCTGCCGGCATGGTCGCGGAAGATCGTCAGCGCCCGGTCCAGCGTGGCCGGGCGCGCGACCCGGCCCAGGCGCAACCACAGGTCGACGTCCATCGCGTACTTCAGCCCTTCGTCGAACATGCCGACCTGGCCGAAGGCGCTGCGGCGGATGAACACGGCGGGATGGGCGACCCAGGCGTGCCCGGCTGCGAACGAGCGGTAGGTGAAGGGCAGCACTTTATAGGGTGGAATAAATTGCCCGTCCTTGAGCACCTGGACGGCGCCGACCACCCAGTCGACGCGCTCGCTGGCGAAGCGTTCGGCGACGCTGGCCAGGACGTCGTCGCCGGCGTAGTAGTCGTCCGAATGCAGGTGCGCGAGGAATTCGCCGCTGGCCGCTTCGATGCCCTGGTTCATGGCGCGGCTGATGCCGCCCTTGACGTCGCGCAGCACGCGTTTGCGGCCCGGATAAGCGGCGATCATCTCGAGCGTGCCGTCGGTCGAGCCGCCATCGACGAAGATATGCTCGACGTCGCGGCAGCTCTGGCGCTGCACCGAAGCCAGCGTGTCGGCCAGCGTCGCGACGCTGTTCCAGGTGCAGGTGACGATCGAGAAGGTCGGCGTGTCGAGGGCCGGGATCGAAGGCGAGTCGCTCATCTCATTCGCCGTAGAAATCGAGCAGTTTCGGGATGGCGCGGAACACGTCCATCGGATAGGCCGGCGGCAGCGCCACCGTCACCGGGGCGGCCCCGAGCAGGCCGACGAGGTGCTCGACCAGGCCCGGCATGGTCTCGGCCAGTTGCAGCTGGCCGTCGTAGTACTGGTAGGCGGCCAGTTCCGGCGTGCCGCCACGCGCCAGCGCCAGGCAGGGCTTGCCGAGCGCGAGCGCTTCCAGCACGGTGGTCGAGCAGGCTTCCTCGCACACCGAGGGCACGACCAGCACGTGGCTGCGCGCCGACATGCGGATCACCTCCTCGTACGGCTGCCAGCCCAGGAAGCGCACCTGCGGCCCGCCGTAGCGCGCTTGGAGCGGATCGCGCAGCGGCCCGTCGCCGACGATGCGCACGCGCGCGTGGGCCGGCAGCCAGCCCTGGACCTGGGCCAGGAATTCGCCGAAGCCCTTGCCGGCATCGATACGCCCGACCAGCATGATCTCGCCCGCCCTCACCTCCTCGGGCGCGGCGGCATGCGCGCGCAGCAGCGGATAGCGGATGAAGTTGTGGATCACGCGCGCGCGCGACAAATCGGCGCCGGGCACCGAGCGCAAAAAGGCGCGGCGCAGGAAATCGGACACGAACACGGTCTTGTGGCGCGCGAAGGACTCGGCCGATTCGAAGCGGTAGCGCCGCACCGCCATGCCGGAGACGGTGCGGCGCAGGGAATTGGGCGCCGGGTGGATACATGCCGCGCAATCGCGCACGTCGCGCGTCTGGCACACCTGCTCCTGCTTGAAGCGCAGGTGGGTGACGCATTCGCTGCCCTGGTCGTGGCGGGTCTGGACGAAGTTGATCCCGTCCGGCACGTAGCGGCCCGCCATCGGCAGGTGGCCATGGTAGTGGACCACGTCGTACTTGGCGGCCTCGCGCAGCAGCGCACGCGCAACCCGGCGCGCGAACCAGGGCCGTTTGACCGGATTGAAAAAGCCGAGCTGGAACTCTTTCCAGCCGGGCCGCGCGAAACTGAAGGCAGGCAGCAGGCGGCCGCGGAAGCCGACCTCGCGCGCGCTGTCCGCGTGAAAACAGTCGCTGCGCCCCATGATGTCGACCTGATGCCCGAGTTCGAGCAGCGCGTTCGACAGCGTGACCACGTGCTTGCCCAGGCCGCCGACCTGGGCGCCGGGCAGATCCTCAGACACCATCAAAATCTTCAAACCGTCCTCCGCACCGACGGCAGCCCCTTGAGCACGCTCTTGATCCGGGCCCGGGCCAGGATCTTGTCGTCCTTTTCGATCACGACCAACGTGCCGTAAGCGAACAGCAACGCCATCGTCGCCAGCACCAGCAGCAGCAATTGCGGCACGCCGGCCTCGAACAACCGATTGCCGGCGTAGGCGGCCAGGGCCACCGCACCGACGCCGAACACACTCGGCAAGTAAGCGTGGCGCCCCAGCTCGCCCAGCCGCGCCGGCACCGTGCGTCCATGCACCGCGGCCAGGAAGGCGCCGGTCAGCACGATCGACGCCAGCAGGTGTCCCCAGGCGGCCCCATCAATGCCCCAGCCGGCCACGCCCAGGTAGACCACGACCAGCCCGACCAACGCACGCGCCAGTGCGAACATGCCGGAAAAGCGCGGGTGGCCCATACCGTCGTTGACCAGCGACGGCAGGCTGGTGAGCGAATCGATGAACTGCGACAAGGCCATCACGGCCAGCACCACCTGCCCGGCGCGCGCGAAAGCCGGGTTCATCCAGTAGTACAAGATTTGATACGAAAACACCGCCACCAAGACCAGCACCGACGCGTTGATGAACACCACGTAGCGGCTGGCTTTCAGGTAGAGCCGGCCGAGGCGCTCGAGTTCGCCGCGCGCGGCAAGCGCGCTGGCCGCCGGGAACAGCACGCCGGACAGGCGATACGTCAGGCTCAGGATGCGGTTGGCCAGCGTCGAGGCCACCGTGAAATAAGCCAGCCCGGTGACACCGACCAGCGAGCCGATGATCAATTTATCCGCATACGCATACGACATGGTCGCGAAGCGGCTGAGAAAAGAATAGGCGGAAAAGCCGAGCAGCTCGCGCCGGATCGCGGCGCCGGGCCGGCGCCAGACGAGTTCAGGCATCAGGCGGCGGATGCAGCGCCACAGCACCAGGCAATTGATGGCGCTGGCCGCCACGCGCGCCCCGATCACCACGAACAGGCCATGGCCCAGCATCAGCACGCCGACGGTCAGGAGCGGCACGCCGATACCGAACACCATCTCGATGCGGCTGGCGATGTCGTAGCGCATCAGCGATTGCGGGACGCTCTGCAGGTAATTCTGCACCTGGCCGATGAAGAAGCCGAGCGCGGCCAGCTCGAGCGTGGCGATCGCCTCCGCCTCGAGGACAGGCGGCACGGCGAACACGCGCGTGACCAGCAGGCGCGCGCCGAAGAACAGGCCGAGCCCGCCCACCAGGCCCAGCAGCGAATACACGGCGAGGCCGAAAAACACGGTCTCGTCGATGCTTTCCTGCGCGTTGGCACGGTCGGCGCCGTGCTCGCGCCGGGCGTGGTATTCGGCGATGTACTTGACCGAGCCGGCGGTGACGTTGATGTCGATCACCGCGAAATAGCCGACGATGGCCGTGACCAGCGAATACACGCCGTAGCTGGCGTCGCCCAGGCCCTTGACCACCAGCGGCACGGTGCCCAGCGCCACCAGGGCCGGGATCACCGCGCCGAGCAGGTTGGAAAAGGCGTTGCGGACCAGGCTCAGATTCATGCGCGCGCGCCGGGAGATGCCGGCCCCGATGCGGCTGCCGAGGTCGATCTCGATGCGGGCGCCGGCGGGATGTTGAAGCGCCGGCGCGCGGCCATCGGCGCCGTTCCGGCGGCCGGCACGCCGGCTGCGACCGCCATCGCGACATAGGGCAGCGCCATGCAAATGGCCAGCATCTGTGTGGTGCGTACCTGCGGGAACGGCGTGCCGACCAGCAGGTCGGGCAGCATGAAGGCCAGGCCGGCGGCGCCCGCGGTCGCCAGGCCGAGCAGATCCGGCGGCGCCTCGCGCAGCGCGCGTCGTGCGAAGACCACGAAAGCCCAGATCGTGCCGAACAGCAGTACCAGTCCGGGCAGCCCGGCCTTGAGCGCGATGTGCAGCACGCCGCTGTGCAGGAACAGGCCGCCGTCCGGGCCGTCCTGCCACGCGATCTGCTGGTAGCCGGTATAGCGGCCCCAGGCGCCGATCCCGGTAAACGGGTGCGAGATGAAGTCGGCCAGCGCCAGCTTGAGTTCGAGCACGCGTTCGCTTTCGGCGCCGAAGCGGCGCGATTCCATGTCGTAGAACAGGCTGCCGATGCCGTGCCCGGCGCCCTTGGTCTGGCCCAGGCGCTTGACGGCCGCGACCAGCAAGGCGGCGCCGACCACCGGCAAACCGAGCGCCACCAGCTGCATGCGGCGCTGGAGCGGGAAGCGCATCATGACGACCAGGCCCGTCAGCAGGAAGCCGATCCAGGCCGTGCGGCGGAACGACAGCACCACGCAGGCGGCGGTGGCAAGCAAGGTGGCCCAGTCGACCAGGATCCAGAATTGCGAGCGTTGATGCTTGGCGATCTGGAACAGGTTGACCGCGGCGATCGCGAAGGCGACCGTGCACAACAGGCTGTCGTTGATGTCGAAGAAGGTCAGCTTGATCTTGATGTCGTTCATGTTGGCGTAGACGTTGTTCGGGTCGCCGCCCGCCAGCGCCCAGCGCGCCAGGCCGAAGCCGGCGCGCACGAGGCCGGACAGCAGGATGAAGCGCGACAGCTCGATCGCATGCGCTCTGGTACGGAACGACAGCAGCATCAGCGACACCAGCGGCGCCATCCAGACAATGTGCGAAAAGCCGGACGGCGCGACGGCTGCGGACAACTTGACGCCGGTGAGCATGCCGGCGGCCACGTGGGCACCGAGCAGCAGCAGCCAGCCCAGCAGCCACGGCCGCAGGTTGCACGGCGGCGCCGGATAGCGCTGGAAGCTGGCCGAGACGCGCGCGCAGCACCACACCGCGAACATCATCCACAGCAGCAGCGGGAACAGCAGCACGCCCGAGCCGCGGCTGTAGACACTGACGGTGTCGAAGGTTGCAAGCGAGCCGTAGCTGGTCGAATTGCGGAAGAAAAACACCCCAAGATAAACATAGGCGAGAAAGCGCGGCCACACCATGCCGACGCCGGCGCCGGCAACCGCCATCAGCGACAGCACGACGACCGCCGCCCAGGGCAGCGAGGTGTAGAGCACGAGCAGCAAAGTATCCATCGGCGGTCCTGTCGCGGGGCTAGCCCTGCTTGGTGGCGGCGCCCAGCAGGCGGATCCGGTCGCGCGGCGCGAGCGCATCGAGCATCTGGTTCACGAAGCGCGCCTGGACCCGGTACGCCGTCGCGTCGTCGGCGCCGATGGTGGAGACGCGCACCAGCATGCCGTCCGGGATTCTGCCGCTCAAGCCGTAGACGAAGCGCTGGTATTTCTGGCCCAGGCCGGACATGACCGCCTTGTCGCCGATCGTGACCCAGTAGGTGATCGGCTCGTTGCGCGTGTTCTGGCGCATCACGAGGCGCTTGACCGGAACCTGGCCATAGCGGGTGCCGAGCTCGCCCTGCCGGTCCTTGATCATGTCGAAGCCCTGGGCCACGTAGCAGACCTCGGGCAAGTGCAGCTGCAACTGCTTGCTTTGGTCGCCGCCATAGGCGATCGACAGCATCACCCGCTCTCCGGCACCGTTGACGTAGGTGCGCGCCAGCGTCTGCTCGTACAGCGCCGCGATGAGTTCCTTTTGCGTCTCGTCGGGCGTGAGCGGGGCCACGCCGTCGTCCACTGTCCAGCCACCGAAGCGCTTGGGAATCATCTGATCCAGGCTGAATTGCGTCCGCGCCGCCGCGACCTTGCGCGTCGGCGTGAGCGCCCCGGTCAGGGCGGACGTGCCCGCCATGGCAAGCCCCAGGATCAGGCTGGCGGCAAATTTCCGGTTCGCGCTGCGTTTCATGCCGCCTCCCTGGACTGCGACGCGGCGGCGCGCTGCTGGCGGCGGCGGACGGTCCACTGCAATGCATTGTCGACCGACAGGATCAATACCAGCGCCGTCACGAACAGCACCATGCCGGCGAAGCCGTGCAGGAAGCCCTGCCCGGCCGCATCGCCGAAATAATAAGTAATCAGGGTCAGCACCATGACGCGGATCACGTTGGCGGAAAACGAGATCGGAATGATGAACGCCGCCAGTCCGATGTTGCGAAAGGCCGAGGGATGGCGCATCAGGTTCAGGTAAAACAGGCCGAGCGCTTCCAGCGTCAGCAGGGTCTGCAGGCCGGCGCAGGCGTCGGCCACCAGCAACTGGTACTGGCCGATCTGCAGGATCACGCCCGAGCGGCTGATCGGATAGCCGACGGCATACAGGATGTGTTCGGTCGCCCACGACACCGCCATCTTCATCGGCATCGTGACCGCGGCCACGAATTCGCTTGGCAGCGGGACCATGAAGATCATGAAGAAAAAGGGAAACCACAGCATCGCCAGCGCGCGGCCACCGCGCTTGACCAGGATGATCGCCGCCATCACGAGGATGATCGACAGGATGTCGAGCATCAGGATCTTTTGCGAGCGCCCGAGCAGGTGGGCCAGCAAACCGAGGGCCAGCACCGGCCAGCCGGCCCAGGCGCCGACAGGCGGCGTGGTCGCGGCTCGCACCTCGGGCCAGCGACGCCAGATCAGCCACAGCGCCAGGCCGAGTATGATCGGCCCGTGGCCCTGCTCCTCGCTGACCCACGCGCCAGTGAACAGGTCGTAGAAGGTCGGACCCAGCAGCATAGCCAGGCCGAGCCATACCGGCCACCATTCCGGTATCGTCTCGCGCATCGCGCGCCGCACGCGCGCACGCGCGGAGGGCGGCGGGATGGCGCTGGAGCGTACGCCGGTGTCCATGCTCAGAACTCCATCACCACCGAGCCCAGGATCTCGCAGCCCGCGTCCGACAATTGTTCCGCGGCGCGGCCGATGTGCGCGATCCGGGTGTGGTTCTTGCGCGTCGCCAGCAACGCGCCGCCGGCGCGGCTGGCCACCGCCACCGAATCAACCCCGGCCTGGAACGGCGGGACTTCGTACAGTACTACGTCGTAGCGGCTTTCCAGCTGCGTGTTGAGGTTGCGGAAGCCTTCGCGCGCCAGCAGCTCTTGCGGATTGGGCGGCAGCGTCCCGGCAGGCAGGATGGACAGGTCGACGAAGGCCGGCACGCGCGCGATCACGTCCAGGTCGGCGCGCCCGGCCAGCAGGTCGGACAGACCCTGGCGCGGCTTGAGCGCGAACGCGTCATGCTGGCGCGGCGCACGCAGGTTGGCGTCGACCAGCAGGGTCTGCTCGCCGAGCTGGGAAAACACGATCGCCAGGTTGGCCGCGAACAGCGTGGCGCCGTCGTCCTGGTCGACGCCGACGATGGTCAGCGCACGCCGCCCGCGCGCGAACCAGCGCAGCATCAGCTGGCTGCGGATCGCGCGCAGCGACTCGACCTGCGGCGAGAACGGCTCGTAGGCTGCGATCAGCTTGGGCGACAGGCCAGCCTGTCCTTTCTGCAGATAGGGATAGGAGAATTGACGCGCCAGCATTTGCTGGACGTCGCTCTCGCTGACCAGGCCGAGCCGGACCGCGGCCTCGCCGAAACGAATGCCGGTTTCCTTCTGCATGCGCAGCACACGCTCGGCGTCTTCAGGTTTGAGCTTACCGGCATCGAGCAGGAGCGCGCCCATGCTCATTTCGGCGGCGTGTTCGGGCGAGAGCGTGGATAGCACTGGTGAATTCATGGTCGAGCCCCTCGTTCAATTCAGTCGCAGCAGGCGGCGTGGCGCCATCAGGCCGCGGATGCCGCCCCTGCGGCCGTGCGCCGGCGTCCAGTCGATCGTGCCGAGTACCGGGATGCCGAGCATGTCCTTGACGTCGCTGGCGGCGCGCAGCGGGCGGTTCAGCAGTTCCAGCAGCAGCGCCAGGCCGACGCCGAGAATGGTGCCGATCAGGACCGAGACCAGCGTGTTGAGCAGCACGCGCGGGCCGGACGGGTCGGTCGGCGCCACGGCCGGGTTCAGCAGCGAGATGTCGGATTGCTCGGACTGCGATTCGATACGGGTTTGCGAGAAGCGCTGCGAGGCCGCGTCGAAGGCACGCTGGGCGCTGTCGAGGTCCTTCAGCAGCACGCCGAGCTCGTCGCGGGTGCGGTTCAGCTCGAGCACCCGGGTCTTCTGGTCGGCGACCGCCTGGCGCAGTTCGTCCGCGCGCTGGCGCAGCACTTGTGCGTTGCTGCCGACACTGCGCGACACCGTGCCGAGCGCAGCGTTGAGTTCGCTGCGCACCTTGTTCAGTTCGGCCTGGGCCGCCTGGTATTGCGGGTGGTTCTTGCCGTAGCGCTCGGAATTGTCGGCGAACTTGCCTTCTGCCATCGCCAGATTGCCGCGCATCTGCTGGATCAGCGCGTTGTTGGCGACGTCCGGCGAGCTCATCGCCAAGCTGTCGGCAGCGGCCTGGCGCGAGTTCGCTTCCATCGCGGCGGTCTGGGCCGCGACGAGCTGGGACGACAGGTCGTTCAGGCGCTGCAGCTCCACGTCGATGCGGTTATTGTCGAGCGTGACGATGCCCTTTTCCTGCTGATACTTGGACAGCCGCGCCTGCGCCGCTTCGACGTTGTCGCGCAGTTGCCTGGTCTGTTCGTTGAAATACGACGAGGCCTTCTTGGCCGGCTCGTTCTTGAGCTGGACCGTGAGCTTCTGGTATTCGTCGGCGAAAGCGTTGGCGACCGCGGCCGCGAATTGCGGGTCGGCGCCCTTGAAGCTGATCTCGACGACCGAGGATTCGCGCGAAGGCACGATCTCGAGTTTCTTGACCAGCAGGTCGGCCAGCCAATCGCGTGCCGTGCCCCGGCCACCGGTGGCCTGGTTGAACTGCTCGACCACCGCCGGGCTGCTGGCCAGGTGCAGCGCATCCACCACGCGCAATGCCACGTTCTTGCTGCCGATGATGTCGATCTGCGTTGCCATATAGCCTGGCATCAGCTGGCCGGGCATCGTCAGGCCGGTCAGGGGATCGACGCCCTTGTAGTTCAGCAGAACGGACGCCGTGGCCTTGTAGGTCTTGGATTGGATCAGACTGAAGCCAAGCGCCAGCGCGACCGTCAGCAGGAGGGTCGTCAGGATGATCTTTTTCCGAGCAAGCAAGATCAACAGGAATTGATGAACGTTCATGATGAACCTTTAACCGGAGTGGAACAAAAGCTGGGGCGCCGACTGCTTAGAACCAGGACTCCCTGACGGTGATGACGTCGTCGGTTTGTACGAGATCGTCCGTCTTGGCATCGATCGTCTGCATCGTCCCGTCCGCACCGCGGCGCACGATACGCAGCCCGCGCTGGGTGCCGCGCGGCGTCAGCCCTCCGCCGGCCGACACGGCTTGCTGCACGGTCATCGCACGCTCGAGGCGAAACGCGCCCGGGTGGTTCACTTCGCCCGTGATGTAGGCGCGCGGCGCACGCTCCACGAAGATGATGTCGCCACCGGCGACTTCGTAATCGCGGTTCAGTTCGCCCTTGCGCACGATGTCGACCACGTCGATGGTTTCGCGCGAGACGCTGCCGTTGCGGTTGCGCACCAGCGTCACCATGTCGCCCCCGTCGACGCCGATGCCGCCGGCCAGCGCCAGCAGGTCGAGCACCTTGCGCGTGCCGTCGATCGGGTAGCGGCCCGGCCGGTTCACCTGGCCCAGTACCGACACCTGTTGGCTGGCGAGCGTGGTGACCAGCAGGTTGACCTGGGCCTTCTTCAGGTAGCCGCCCTTCTCGAGCAAGCCGCCGATTTTCTTTTCGGCCTGCTGCACCGACAGGCCGCCGACCTGGACGTTGCCCAGCAAGGGAAAGGTCATGCCGCCGCTTTCCGATACCCGGGTCTCGAGCGACAAGTCCGGACTGCCATAGACCGATGCCTTGACCACGTCGCCGGGCCCGAGCAGCACCTCGCCCGCATCGGCCACGTTCGCGGCCAGCCCGGCCGCCAGCATCAACATCGTCGCCATCATCCAGTGTACGAATCGTTTCATGTCTGCTCCTTCGTGCTCGTCAAGATAAATCTGCTTTTTTGTCACTTCATGCCGGCGACACCACGGGCCAGTGCGTCCTTGTCCGCGCCGACGTTGCCGGCCGGCGCGATGCGCGGGACCGTGCCGAGCGCCGCCGCCGGCCCTGCGCCGGCCACGGTGCTGCTCGGCGGAGCGCCGGCGGGCAGCGCCCCCGGCGCGGTGTCGGGCATCATCGATTTGTTGATGTATTCGATCCGGGCGTTGGCGCGCAGGCGCTGCAGTTCCGCCGCAGCCAGCTCCCTGTTTTTCTGGGCCATCAGGTACTGCTCGATCTGGCTCGAAGCCGCCTGCAGACTGACAGGCGCATCCTTGATTTCGGTCACGGCAATGAAAACCGCACGCGGCTCTTCCTTGATCACGAACAGCTGCCCTTTCGGTTGACCAAGCAGCTTGCTCGAGAGCGGTTCGGGCACGTCAGCCGTGCTGCGCGTGATCTGGCTGCGGCCATACTTGATCTTGCGGGCATCCAGCCAGACCGCCACTTCTTCCAGCGACTTCGCACGGTCGGCTGCGCCGCGCACTTCGGGCGTCAGGTCGTTGGTGGCGATCACGAGTTCGTCCATGCTGAACTGTTTGCGGTTAGAGAAAAGCCCCGGGTGCTTGTTGAAGTAATCTTCCACCTCGGCGGGCGTCGGCCGCGCCACGTTGCCGATGCGCTTTTGCAGGTAAGCCTGGGCGACGATCAGCGCACGCGCGCGGTCGATCGCCTGCATGACTTTCGGGTCCCGGTCGAGGCTTTCCTTGGCCGCCGCCTCTTCCAGCAGCGTGCGGTCGATCAGCACCTGCAGCAATTGCTTGCTGGCCGTATCCTGCCGGGTAGCGGGCACGCTGGCGCGCTGCATTTCCTCGTTCAGCTGGAGCATCGTGACTTCCTCGCCGTTCACGCTCGCCAGGGCCTGCCCCGGCTTTCTTTCCTTCACCTTGTCGCCGCAGCCGCTCAAGGTGGCGGTGGCCAGGATCAGTGCAGCGCACAGCGCACGCTTGGGTAGTGAGGGAAACGATATCGTCTTCATGGCAGCCTGGTGAATATTGTTCAAGGTAGTGACTCGGATGAACGCGGCGTCCGCACGCACACGGCCACGCAGGCACGCTGCACGGCCGCGCGTCTTCAGGCTGGGGCGAGCTTGTCCTGCTCCGCCGCCTGCATGGCAAAAGCCTGGTAGGTACGACGCAGACCTTCCTGCAGTGACGTGCTGGCTTGCCAGCCGAGCTGCTTGAGCTTGCCCACGTCGAGCAGCTTGCGCGGCGTGCCGTCGGGCTTGCTGGTATCGAACACGATGCGGCCGCGATAGCCGACGGTCTCGCCGACCAGGCGCGCCAGCTCGGCGATCGTGACGTCTTCGCCGGTGCCGACGTTGATGTGCGAATGCATCGGATCGGTGTGCGCGACATAGGTATCGCGGTCGAGGTTCATCACGTGAAGGCAAGCCGCGGCCATGTCGTCGACGTAGAGGAATTCGCGCATCGGCTTGCCGCTGCCCCAGATTACGACTTCCGGCGCATTGCCCTGCCGGGCTTCGTGGAAGCGCCGCAGCAGGGCCGGAATCACGTGGCTGTTTTCTGGGTGGTAGTTGTCGCCAGGACCGTAGAGATTGGTCGGCATCACGCTGCGGTAGTCGGTGCCGTACTGGCGGTTGTAGCTCTCGCACAGCTTGATGCCGGCGATCTTGGCCATTGCGTACGGCTCGTTGGTCGGCTCCAGCGCGCCGCCCATCAGATACTCCTCCCGTATCGGCTGCGGCGCCAGGCGTGGGTAAATGCAGGACGAGCCGAGGAACAGCAGCTTTTGCACGCCGCTCGCGCGTGCCTCGTGCACGACGTTGGCTTCCACCATCATGTTGTCGTAGATGAAGTCGGCCGGATAGGTATTGTTGGCGTGGATGCCGCCGACCTTGGCGGCGGCCAGGTAGACCTCGTCCACGCGTTGGCTGCGGAAGAAGCCGCGGACCTGGGCCTGGTCGGTCAGTTCCAGCTCGGCATGGCTGCGCGTTACGATATCGGTGTGTCCTTGCGCGCGCAGCGCGCGCACGATGGCCGAGCCGACCAGACCGGCATGGCCGGCCACGTAGATGCGGGCTTGAGTATTCAACGTTCACTCCAATGAAATTGCAACGTTGTAACCATGCGATGCCAACAGCTTGTGGCGACGCGCCGTGTCGAGGTCGCGGGCTACCATCTCCTGCACCAGCGACTCGAAGCTGGTGCGCGGCTCCCAGCCCAGGCGCTCGCGCGCCTTGCCCGGATCGCCCAGCAGCGTTTCGACTTCTGTCGGGCGGAAGTATTGAGGATCGACGACGATGATCGCTTGGCCTGTCGCAACCCCAGGCGCATTGTCTCCATTCACGGACGCGACCACGCCGCGCTCGTGCACGCCCTCCCCCTGCCAGGCGATCTCGATACCGAGTTCGCGCGCAGCCAGTTCGACGAAGCGGCGCACCGAATACTGGCGTCCGGTCGCGATCACGAAATCCTCGGGTGTATCCTGCTGCAGCATCAGCCATTGCATCTCGACGTAGTCGCGCGCATGACCCCAGTCGCGCAAGGCGTCCAAATTGCCTAGGAACAGTTGCCGCTCAAGACCTTGCGCGATATTGGCCAGCCCGCGCGTGATTTTGCGGGTGACGAAGGTCTCGCCTCGCCGCGGCGATTCGTGATTGAACAGGATGCCATTGCAGGCATACATGCCATACGCCTCGCGGTAATTGACCGTAATCCAATACGCGTACAGTTTTGCGACCGCATAAGGACTGCGCGGATAGAACGGCGTGGTTTCGCGCTGCGGCGTCTCGCGCACCAGGCCGTACAGCTCGGAGGTCGAGGCCTGGTAGAAGCGCGTGGTCTTTTCCAGGCCGAGAAATCGGATCGCTTCCAGCAGACGCAAGGCGCCGATGCCGTCGACGTCGGCGGTGTACTCGGGCGATTCGAACGAGACCGCGACGTGGCTCATCGCGCCCAGGTTGTAGACCTCGTCCGGCTTGACCTCGTACATGATGCGGTTCAGGTTCGAGGGATCGGACAAGTCGCCGTAATGCAAGAAGAAGTTCTGATTCTCCGCGTGCGGGTCCTGGTAGATATGGTCGATACGCTCGGTGTTGAATTGCGATGCGCGCCGCTTGATGCCGTGCACTTCGTAGCCCTTGGAGAGCAGCAGTTCGGCCAGGTAGGAACCATCCTGTCCAGTGACTCCCGTGATCAGCGCCTTTTTCATGTATCCCATCCCAACAGTTAGTTGATGTAGATCGGAACTGCCCCCTCAACCCCGATACAAGTCAGCTCAGCGCCGGTCATTCTCTTCGAGCGTGATCAAAACGCGTTTTCGCGTTTGAGCACCACCTTCACTGTCCGGATCACGATCCACAGGTCCAGCCACAACGACCAGTTGCGCAGATAATCGAGGTCGTACTGGATACGCGCTTGCATCTTGTCCAGCGTGGCGGTTTCTCCGCGCAAGCCATTGACCTGCGCCCAACCCGTGATGCCTGGTTTGACTTTATGACGCAGCATGTAGCCCTTGATCAGCTTGCGATATTGTTCGTTGTGCGCGACCGCATGCGGGCGCGGGCCGACGATGCTCATCCGCCCTTGCAGCACGTTAATAAATTGCGGCAGCTCATCGAGCGAGGTGCGGCGCAGGATGCTGCCGATGCGGGTCACGCGCCCGTCGTTGCGGCGCGCCTGCACCACGTTCCCGTCGTTTTCCATGACCGTCATCGAACGGAATTTGTAGACCACGATGTCTTCGCCGTACAGTCCGTAGCGGCGCTGGCGGAAGATCACCGGCCCGGGCGAACTGAGCTTCACGGCCAGTGCGATCGCCAGCATCAGCGGCGACAGCAGCAGCAGGATCACGCCTGCCAGGAAGACGTCCGAGGCGCGCTTGATCGTGCTGTTCACGCCCATGAACGGGGTCTCGCAGATGGCAATGACGGGCATGCCGCCGACATTGTCGAAACGCGCCTGCATCAGGTCGAAGATGTAGACGTCGGGCAGGAAATAGACCGACGCCGTGGTGTCCTGCAGTTCGTTGATCAACCGGCGGATGCGCGGCTGGGCGGAGATCGGCTGGCTGATGAAGATCATCTTGATGCCGTGCGCGCGCACGTATTCCGTCAGCTCGCCGGTCTTGCCCAGCACCGGGTGGCGCAGGCCGGCGGGATGGCGGTCGTCGGTGCGGTCGTCGAAAAAGCCGCGCACCTGCATGAACAGGTTCGGGTGGCGCTCGCAGATGCCGGCGAACTTCAGCCCGACGTCGTTGACGCCGACCACCACCGCCGAGCGCACTTCCTTGCTGCGCTCGGGACGCTTGGCCAGGCGCACGGCGATGTGGCTGGAGAGCAGCACCACCGGTACGGCGACGAACCAGGCCAGCACCACGCGCTCGTCGTAATAGTATTTGAGGCCGCTGGACGAGCCGAGGAACAGCAGCACCGCGATCGTCACGCACCAGCCGAACACGGTATCGCGCGCGTACGCCCACATGCGGCCGCTGCGCCAGGTACGGTAGGGATCGATGTGCTGGTACACCGCGGACGAAATGAAGAAGGCCAGGATCATCAGCACCAGCATGTAGCCGGAGAACGGCTCGTGGTACAGCACGGCCGACAGATACAGCGTACCCATGACGATCAATGGATCCAGCACGCGCTGGAAGAACGAGATCAGCGGGATGTCGTTGACGGTCATGACGCGATGCTCAGAACTGCGCGCTGGCCGACAACGTGATGCTGTTGGAACGGAAGCTGCCGGTGCCGATCACGATCGAACCGCTGCGCGACTGATGCGCCACGCCGGCCGTGAGGTGCAGCAGCGGACGCGGCGTCCAGGTCGCGCGCACGCTGGCGTTGCGGATCGAATCGCGCAGGTTGGCGCCGCCGGGCACGTTCAGGGCCTGGCGCGCATTGTAGTTGCGGCGCTCGGCCGAGAAATCGGCATTGACATGGATCTTGGCGGTCGCGTCCCACTGCGCACCGACCGCGGCGCCATTGTTCAGGGTATAGCTGACCAGGGTGCTTTCGAGCGGCGCGAAGTCGCGCGACACGGACGCCGTGTAGCTGGTCTTGCCGCCCGGCTGGTAACTCAGGTTGACCCGGCCGGCGCCGCCGCGGGTCCTGCCGGGACCATAGGACGGCTGGTCGCGCCAGAGATAGCCGATCAGTGCGTCGATGCTGCTCGATCCGGTCACGTTCCACTTCACGCGCGCCTTGAGTTCGTCCTGGGTGAAGTCGTCGTTCAGCAGCACGTTGCCGATCGGACGCGGGAACGGATACGCTCCCTTGACCCGGCGCGCGACCAGACCGACCGTGCTGGCGCTGCGGGCGATGTAGTCGAGTTCGAGCTCGGTCGTGTTCTCGCTGCGGTTGTTGTAGCGCTCCCCGGCCAGCTCGTAGGCGTAGACGTCGCGCTGGAAGCCGGCGCGCGCCTGCCACGCGGCGTGAAAGCGCCAGGTGCCTTCGGCGTAGCGGCTGCGCGAGCGGCGCAGGTTGCGCTGGTCGCTGGCGAAGTCGGTGTAGGGGGCCAGCGTCTGGTTATAGGTCGCGCCGATCTTGCCGTTGAGATGATTGCCGACCTGCCAGTACCAACTGGCTTGAATGTCCTTGCCGTCATAATTCAGTTGCTTGAAATGGTCGAAGTCGTATTTCGACAATTTCGCAACGAGCGAAATCCGCTGGAGGCTATAAGTCTTATCGAAGATCAAACCGCCTTCGCGCGACCACCACGAATCGGCGCGTGTGTTATCGAAACCCGGAAAATTGTCCGGTACGCGCAGCAGATTATCGTCGTGGCCATAGCCGAGGCCGGCATACAGGTGCAAGGCATCGTCCGGTCCGGCGCTGGCCGTGGCCGTGGCCGCGATGACGATGCACGACAACAGGACGAGCGGACGCACGCCCGCATAGGCAATCGACATGGCTGAGCTTCGCTTTCGAGTTTGTGGGGATCTGGCGGATTACCAGAACGACCAGTTGCCGGTCTGGACCACCCATAGTCCCAGCAGGCCGTTGGTCACGGCATGGGCCAGGATTGGCGTCCACAAATTGCGAAAGCGCATGTACAACCAGCTGTAGGCTGCGCCCGCGACGATGCCGGCCAGCCAAAGGTTATGCTCGAAACCGAACAGGAGTACGGCAATAGAAAAGCTTTTTAGGCTGAGTTGAGGTGGCTCAACGGTTTGGAAGTCCAACTCATCGATCCAGCGCATCAAGAAAGAGCGCCAGAACAATTCTTCCATGATGGGTACGACCAGCGCGGCGCCCGCGATGCGGATCGCCACCAGCAGCCAATCGATGCGCCCGGCCACGCGCGGGTCGTAGCCGGGCGAGGCGCCGACCACCATCCAGCCGGCATCCAGGCTGACCCACAGGACCAGCACCACGATGCCGGTGGCCAGCGCCGTCAGGATGGCGGCAGGGGCAAGCGAAAAACGCTTCAGTTCTTCGTAGCGGCGCCAGAACAGCGCCAGCAGCACCGCGACCAGGCCGACCTTGAGCGGGTACAGCCAGCGCAGCACGCCGGGAGGCGCACCGGCGCGCGTCAGGAGCTCGGCGATGGCGATGAACGCCATGTAGACGGCGAACGGCAGGATGCGCAGCCAGGCGGCGCGATTGAACATGGGCGCGCCGCCTGGCTTTGCCGCCACGCGCGGCGCGGCAGGCGTGGCGTAGCGGTCGTCATGTTCGCTCATCTGTCTCCATGGCGGGCAGGCCCGCTCGTTCGCGTCGCTGTTTACTAATGAGTGCTCACTCGCCCCGGCTGCGCGCCTCCAGGCGTTCCCAGCGTTCCAGCGCGTCGAGCAGCAATTCCTCGATCTCGGCGAAACGCGCGTTCATGCGACGCCCATCGGCCGGATTGGTCTTGTAGAAATCCGGCGCGTTCAGCTGCGCCGTGATCGCCGACTGCTCGTCTTCCAGGCTGGCGATGAGCTTGGGAAGTTCTTCCAGCTCACGCTGCTCTTTGTAGCTCATCTTTACCTTTTTGGCAACGCTGCTCTGTGCGCTGGCGGACGGATCCGCGCTTTTCGCCGGCGCCGGCGCCGGCTTGGCCGCCTGCGCCGCAGGCGCGCTCGACCTGACCCGCTCCCAGTCGCTGTAGCCGCCAACATAGTCGCGCCACACGCCCTGCCCTTCGGACACGATGACTTGGGTCACGACGTTGTCGAGGAAAGTGCGGTCGTGGCTGACCAGGAACACGGTGCCGCTGTATTCGGCCAGCAGTTCCTCGAGCAGTTCGAGGGTATCGATGTCGAGGTCGTTGGTCGGCTCGTCCAGCACCAGGCAGTTGGCCGGCTTGGCGAACAGGCGCGCCAGCAGCAGGCGATTGCGCTCGCCGCCGGACAGCGATTTCACCGGCGAACGCGCGCGTTCCGGCGCGAACAGGAAATCGCCCAGATAGCTCATCACGTGCTTGCGCTGGCCGTTGACTTCGACCCAGTCGCTGCCCGGCGAAATCGTGTCGGCCAGCGAGGCTTCCTCGTTCAGCTGCGCGCGCATCTGGTCGAAATAGGCCACGTTCAACTTCGTGCCGAGCTTGACGGTGCCGCTGTCGGCGGTTTCTTCGCCAAGGATGATCTTCAGCAAAGTCGTTTTACCGGCGCCGTTGGGACCGATCAAGCCGACCTTGTCGCCGCGCAGGATGATGCCGCTGAAATCCTGGATGATCACCTTCTCGCCGTAATGCTTGGAGACATTTTCCAGCTCGGCGACGATCTTGCCCGAGCGCTCGCCGGTGCCGACGTCGAGCTTGACCTGGCCCTGCTGGTCGCGCCGGTCGCTGCGCTGCACGCGCAAGGCTTCCAGGCGCCGTACACGGCCTTCGTCGCGCGTGCGGCGCGCCTGCACGCCCTTGCGGATCCATACCTCTTCCTGGGCCAGGAACTTGTCGAACTTGGCGTTCTCGACTTCTTCGTTGGCCAGCAGCTCTTTCTTGCGCTCTTGATACTTGCTGAAGTTGCCGGGGAACGACAACAAACGTCCGCGGTCGAGCTCGATGATGCGGGTCGCGACGTTGTCGAGGAAACGGCGGTCGTGGGTGATGAACAGCACCGAACCGCGGAATTCGCGCAGCAGGCCTTCGAGCCACTGGATCGAAGTGAAGTCGAGGTGGTTGGTCGGCTCGTCCAGCAGCAGCACGTCGGGGCCGGCGACCAGCGCCACCGCCAGCGCCACGCGCTTTTGCATACCGCCCGACAGCGTGCCCATCTTCGCCTCGCCGTTCAGGCCGAGGCGGTCGAGCGCGGTGGCGACCTTGTTCTGCAAATTCCAGGCGTCGCTTGCATCCAGCTTGGCTTGCAGCACGTGCATGCGCTCCATGAGGGCGTCATCGTCGCCTTGGCCGAACTGGCCGGTCAGCGACTCGTACTCGGCCAGCATGGCTTGCTGTTCGCCCATGCCGCCGGCGACCGCTTCGAACACGGTGCTGTCCGGATCGAAGGACGGCTCCTGTTCGACGTAGGCGATGGTCACGCCCTGCTGCTGGACCAGCAGGCCGTCGTCGAGCTTCGAGCGCCCGGAGATAATTTTCAGCAGCGAAGACTTGCCGGTGCCGTTGCGACCGATGAGGCCGACGCGCTCGCCGGCTTCCAGCGAGAAGTCGGCGTGGTCGAGCAGCGCCACGTGGCCGAAGGCCAATTGCGCGTTGGAGAGAGAGATGACAGCCATGTTGAGTATGCGCGCCGCACGCGCGAGCGCACGGTCAATGAACGAGTGAAGAAAACGGCCATTGTACCGACTGTAGGCCCGGCACTTCCAATCTTCCCCTATTCCTCGGCTATAATTGCGGACGGTTCACGATAACGACCTGCCCGCAGGGCTCGCTCGCCGGACCGCAGCGTCCTCCCCGTAGCACAATGGATAGTGCACATGCCTCCTAAGCGTGGGATACTGGTTCGATTCCAGTCGGGGGGACCATTCAGTTGACCGAGATCGAATCACACTTACCTGCAGCCGGTGCGTCGCGCCGCGATTTCCTCGCCTTGAGCCTGGCGCTCGCCGTTTCACCCTGCGCGGCAAACGCCGACCCGTCCACTCCCACCGCCCCGCCATCCGGCGAACTGCTCCAGTTCGATATCACCGAACCCGGCGTCGAGCACCACTTCTACCGTCACGAACGCATTGCCGCCCACCTCCAGGCCAACCACGGCGCGCGTCCGCGCCTGATCGTCGCCTTCCCGGCCGGGAACACCGGCATGGGCCTGTGGTTCGAGAGCGCCGGCAAACCGGCCGCGCTCGGCATCGCGCCGGGCACGCGCCCCGAAGGCGTCGAGCAGCCGGACGGCTTGCGCGGCGTCAGCGCCCACTTGCGCAGCGACGCGCGCCGGCTCGACGTCGCCGGCGTGGTGCTGGCGAACGTCCGTAACCTGCGCGACTACGTCACCGGCGGCGCCAGAACGCTGCCGCCCGAGCTGGCCTGCCGGGTGGACCGCACTGACGACAAGGGGCAGGCCGGACTGGTCTTCCACCGCCGCTCGATCGAGGGCAAGCACCGGCTCGAACTGCGCGTCGCGCCCGAACGCGGTACCCGCTTGGTAAAAGAAGACGGCAACCATGCGCTGCTGGCCGGCCCCGACGGCGCGATCCACCTGCGTGTCACCGCCCTGCTCGACTATGCGCCGCTGACGCCGTTCGCCATGGCCGACCTGCTCACCGCCGATGCCGCCGACCGTCCGCGCGACCGGCAGGCGCTGGCCTTCCTGGCGTCGGCGGAGAATTTTTCGGCTGGATCGTGGCGCTTTCTCACCTACTTCGGCCGCGACACGCTGCTCTCGACGGCGATGCTGATGCCGGTCCTGCAGCCGCCCGCGATCGAAGCGGCGCTGGCCTCGGTCCTGGAACGGCTGGCGCCGGACGGCAGCGTGGCGCACGAGGATGCGATCGGCGAGTTCGCCGTGCTGGAAAACCGCCGCGCCGCGCGCCCGCTGGCCGAGCATGAAACGCCGGTACGCGATTACAAGATGATCGACGGCGACTTCATCCTGGCGCCGGTGCTGGCCGCTTATGTATTGGATCAGCCCAGCGGCGCCGCGCGCGCCGCCGCCTTCCTGGCGCGCCGCACGGCATCCGGGCAGCGCTACGACACGCTGGTGGCGGCCAACCTGGAACGCGTGCTGCGCCTGGCGGCGCCGTACGCGGCCAGGCCGCATTTCTCCAACCTGATCGCCCTGAAGTTCAACACCCCGGTCGGAAACTGGCGCGATTCGAGCAATGGCCTCGGCGGCGGGCGCTACCCGTTCGACGTCAACGTGGCCCTGGCGCCGGCGGCGTTGCGTGCGGCCGAGCGGCTGTACCGCAGTGGCCTGCTCGGCAAGCAGGATGCGGCGGCGGCGCGCGCCGCCGGCCTGGCCGGGCCCTGGAGCGACACCGGGCGCCTATTCCAGGTCACGACGCCGGCCGCGCAGGCGCGCACGCAGGCGGGCGCGTACGCGCGCGCCTCGGCGCTCGACCCGGCGCCGGCGCTGCAGGCGATCGAAGGGCCGGTGCGCTTCGATGCGCTGGCGCTCGGCGCCGACGGCCAGCCGGTCCCGGTGATGCATACCGATTCCAGCTTCGTGCTGCAATTTCTCGACCCCGCGCCCGCCTATCTCGACGCCGTCGCCGCCCAAATCCTGATGCCCTTCCCCGCCGGTCTGCGCACGCCGGTCGGCGTGGTCGTCGCCAATCCGGCTTACGCGCCGGACGGCATGCAACGGTTATTCACGCGCAAGGATTACCACGGCACCGTGGTCTGGTCGTGGCAGCAAGCCATGCTGGCCTCGGGCATCCGGCGCCAGCTGGCGCGTGCCGACCTACCTGCGGCCACGCGCAGCGCGCTGCTTGCGGCCGGACGCGCGCTGTGGCAAGGGATCCTGGCGATGCAGGCCGGCAGCGCGGGCGAGCTGTGGAGCTGGCAGCCGCGCGGCGGCCAGCCCTTCCTGGCCAGCTGGGAAAGCGCCGAGGGCGACGAAGCATGCGCCGCGCAGTTGTGGAGCACGGTTTACCTGGCCGTCAGGCCCGATGGCTTTACCTGACACAATGAATAGGTAGGGTTACCGAAAATCAAAAATCATTGACATCCAACGGTTATGTTCCGATATGATTATTGAAATATACTAATAAATTCAGCCGCCCAGGCTGAGGTCACGTTCATGAGCGCTCCTCCGGTCGTCGTCGAAGCAGAAACCGCCGATATCGCCATCGGCACCCAAGGCATTGAGCGATTGACGACGGGGCTCGCGCGCCGCCCGCGTCCGGTCCTGCTGCTTTTTTTCGTGTCGCTGGGTTTGCTGCTGCCGATGCTGATCTGGGGCTTGCCGAGCACCGGCGACGACAGCGCGTCGCACTTGCGCTGGCAATACTTCTACAGCCGCCAGATGTGGGACAGCGACCCGTTCCCGCGCTGGATCCGCGACCTCGCCGATGGTTTCGGCAGCCCGGCGTTCTTCATCTATCCGCCGCTGCCGCATTTCGTCGCGGCGCTGCTGGCGCCCGCCTCGGACGGCATCGCATGGCTGCATCGACGCCTGGCAATCGCCATCACCCTGGCTTGCTTCGTCGGCGCCGTTGGCGCGTTCACCTGGCTCAAGCAGGTGACGCGCGAACGCAACACGGCCTTGATCGGCGCCATGGTGTACACCCTCGCGCCTTATCACCTGTTCGTCGATACCTATTTCCGCACCGCCTACGCCGAACTGTGGGGCCTCGCCTGGGCGCCGTTCGCCTTCGCCGGGCTGCATCTGCTGGCGTCGCGGCGCCGTGCCGGTGTCGCACTCACCATCCTGGGCGTGAGCGGCTTGCTGTTGAGCCACGCGCCGTCGGCACTGATCCTGGTGCCGACGGCGCTGGTCTACGCCGGCCTGCTGGCGCTGCCTGCGCGGCGCTGGGACGTGCTGGCGTGGGCGGGCGCCGCCGCCTGCAGCGCGGTCCTGATCGCCGGACTGTATCTGGCGACGGCGCTGACCCAGCAAAAGTACATCCACACCAGCGAACTCTATACCGGCTACTACAATTTCTATAACTGGCTGATGTTCGCGCCCAATCCGGTGTCCAAGCGCGCATTCGACATGTCCGGCCTGCTGCAGGCTACGCTGACCTTCGTGCTGGCCAGCGCCCCCCTGTCCGCGCCGGGCCGGCGCGACGATGCGCGCGCCACATGGCGCCGGCTTGCCGTGGCCACTGTGATCGGCACCGTCCTCCTGTCGTTCATGATGACGCGCTTCAGCGCCCCCATCTGGACGCTGCTGCCGTTCGCGCAGAAGATCCAGTTTCCGTGGCGCCTGCAGACCGCGCAAACCCTGCTGCTGGCCCTGTCCAGCGTGCTGTTCCTGCGCGCACTGCGGCCGCGTTCACCGTGGCGCGACATCTTGCCGCTGCTGGCCCTGGCCGCGATCAACATCGCCATGTTCCAGCATGCCCCGTCGAGATTCGGCATGCCGGGACTGGCCGACACCCACGAGACGCCCGAATACACGCTGGGTGACACGATCGGCAACGCCGGCCGTTTCGCCGGCGGCGCCAGGCTGGCGCTCGGCGCCGGCGCCGGCGGCGGCGCGCGCAGCGCCTCGCTCGACCTGCTGCGCTGGGAACCGCGCAGCATCGTGTTCCGGATCGACGCCGCCGCCCCGACCGAGGTACTGGCCAAGCAGTTCAACTATACCGGCTGGACGTGCCGCGCCGCCGGCGACCCTGCCGGCACCGCCGCAAGCTGCCGCATGCTGTCGACCGGCAGCGGCGACCTGGTGCGCGTGCAGGTCGCGCCTGGCCGCCACGACATCGAACTCGCGATGCCGGAAACGCTGCAGGAGCGTGCCGGCAAGCTGGTTTCGGTGGTTGGGCTGGTGCTCGCGGCGGCGGCGATCTTTGCAGCGGGCAGGCGGCGCCGGACCAGCGCGCCCTGATCACCGCGCCAGCCGCCGAAACGTCACCACCGCCACCCATGGGTTGGCGTCCCAGCTGCCCGCCCCGTTGATCCTTTCCCACACGGCGCGATAGGCCAGCACCGGATCCGGCGTCGTGCACGCCGGCGCGTCCGGGCCTGCGGGCGCGTCCGCCGGCGCGAACCCGTCGCCGGCGCGCAGGATGCCCTCCGCGATCGCATCGGCCGGGCCGATCTCGTGCAGCCGCTCGGCGCGCACGTCGGTCACCTCGAGCAGGATACGGCACGCCGCGCGCGGCATGAACAGCGCCGGACGCGGATGCCAAGTCGGTGCGGCGTCAAGGCCGCGCGCCGCATGCGGGTCGGCGCCGTCGAAACGGTAAGCGAAGCCGGACGCCAGTGTCAGGTCGGTGAAGAACCACTCCTCGCGCCCCTTGCCTGCGTTATGGCGCCTCTGCCAGTGCCCGAAGGCCACGTAGCTTTCGCGCACCCACAGGCGGTCGCCCGGCGCGCCGAAGCGGCGCCGCAGTGTAGCCAGGACCGCATCATCTAGCGGGCCGGCGGATTGGGCGCACAGGGCGCGCCGCGTCTGGGTCTTGGTCCCGGCCAGCAGCGCGCGCACCATCGGGTTCGAGAACAGGATGCCGCGCTCGCGCATGCCGGATCGAACTTCGCTCAGCCGGCGCTCAAGCCGGCTCCGGCGCCGACGCGGCCGTGGCCAGCATTGCCTCGACCTTGCCCACCAGCGCGTGCATGGCGAACGGCTTGGTCAGCAGCTCCACCTGCGCCGGCAGCGTCTCGTTCTTCATCACCGTGCTTTCGGCGTAGCCGGTGACCATGAGCACCGGCAGCTGCGGCCACTGGGTGCGCACCTGGTCGGCCAGCTGGCGCCCGTTCATGCCGTTCGACAGGCCGATGTCGGTCACCAGCATGTCCGGCAGCCTCTGTCCGCCCTGCTCTTGCAGCTGGCGCAGCGCCTGTGGCGCGTCGGCCGCCTGCAGCACCGTGTAGCCCGGCACCTGCAACACCTCGGCCGTGACGGTGCGGATGTCTTCCTCGTCGTCGACCACCAGCACAAGTCCCTTGCGACTGGGCGGCCAGCGGCGCTGCGCCATCGTACGTCTCGCATGGCTCGCACGCCGCCGGTGCAGGGACCTCGTGCACGTGGCGCGGCAGCAGCAGGCGCGCCTCGGCGCCCTGGCCGGGCGCCGATTCGATGCGCACGGCGCCGCCCGACTGGCGCGCGAAGCCGTACACCATCGACAGGCCCAGGCCCGTGCCCTGCCCCATCGGTTTGGTGGTGAAGAAGGGATCGAAGGCGTGCGCCAGCACGTCCGGCGGCATGCAGGCGCCGCTGTCGCGCACGCTCACCAGCACGTACTCGCCGGCCTGGCCAGGGGTGACGGTGGCGTTGCCGGTCTCGATGTCGATCGATCCGCCCTCGAGCATGGCGTCGCGCGCGTTGTTGGTCAGATTGAGCAGCGCGCTTCCCAGCTGGTTGGGATCGCACAGCGTGGTCCACAGGCCCACCGTCAGGCGCGTGCGCACGGAGATGGTCGGGCCGAGCGCGGCGTCGATGCGCGCCGGCAGGTCCTGGGCCTGGCCCATGCGCAGGCGCAGCTTCATCAGCTCGAGGTGGCCGGAGACGCCGGCCAGCGCTCGATCGGGCCGAGCTTTGTTGCGGCCCAGTCGTGGCCGGCGATGCGTGCGGCCATCTCGCCGCCGCCAGTCAGGAAAGTCAGGCTGGATGGCTCGCTGCTGGTCGTCGCGCCGGTGCGCATCGCGCTGTTGGTCATCATGGTCGCTCGCGTTACCGTGGTCCGCCGGCATGCCGGCGTGCCGATACGATCCACGGTCGTGCAAAGTCGACCATTCTAATGAGATTCGGCGCGGCGGCGCGGCCGATTGCACCAGTCGGCGCGCGCCGTCCGTGCGCTCATGCGCGCTCGTCGCCGGCGCGCAGCCTGCGCACCGCCTCGGCCTGGCGCAGCACGGCCGTGCGCGCGTCCGCGAGCGCGACGCCCACAGGCACGCCCGCCTGCGCGTCCGCCGGCACAGGGGCGCGCGCGAGGGCGGCGGCGGCGCCATGCAGGCCGAGCGTGCGGCAGCCCTCGCCGAGCTTGTCCAGCACGGCGCGCGCGGCGTCTGGCTGGCCGGCCGCCAGCAGCGCATCGATGTCGGCGCCGGCCGCCCCCAGCTGGCGTTCCAGGCCGCCCAGGTAGACCTGCAGGCGCTCGACGCCGATGCCGAGCCGGCGCGCGCTCGCCAGCGGGCCCTCGTCGAGCATGCCGGCGCCGCCCATCGTCTCCAGGCGCGCCAGCTGCGCCGCCACGGCGGCGCCGTCGAACGGTTTGGCGATCACACCGTGCGCGCCCAGGTCGAGCGCCTGCTGCATGGTGGCGGCGTCGCCCGCGGCCGAGGCCAGCACGAAGGGCAGCGCGGCAAAGCGCGCGTCGGCCTTGATCCGCGCCAGCAGCTCCATGCCGGACAGGCGCGGCATGCGCAGGTCGCAAAACACCATCGCCGGCAGGCCGCCGGCGGCGCCGGCTTCGAGCTTGCCCCAGGCGTCCTCGCCGTCCTCGGCTTCCAGCACCACGCAGCGGCCGGCCAGCGCACTATCGATCAGATGCATCAGCACCATGCGCGCGACCACGTCGTCGTCCACGATCAGAATTTTCATGTCATCTCCTCGGTGCCCAGGCGTCATCGAAGACGTCAGTGTCAAATGTTGTCTTAAGGAAATTATTATACCGACATCGAAGGCGCGCACGCTTCAGGCTGTCGCTTCGTCGACACGCGCCAGCAGTTCGAGCAGGCGCGGCACGCCGTCGCGCACCTCCTCCAGGCGGCCGGCATCGGCCTCGCGTTCGAGCTCGCCGCACAGCTGGTACAGCGCGCCCTCGTCCAGGTAGCCGGCGCTGCCGCGCATGCCGTGCAGCAGGCGTCCGGCGGCGTCGAGGTCGCCGGCGGCCAGCGCCGCATCCAGCTCGCTGCGCCGGCGCGGCAGGTCGGCCAGGAAGGCGCTGCGCATGCGCGCCTTGAGGTCGCCCGCGCGCCGGCCTTCGTTGCGCGCCGCGGCGACGCTGAGCGGCGGCGGCCCGGTGAACACGCCGAACATCGCGTCCAGCTCGGCCGTCGACGGCGTCCCCGCACCGGCTTCGTGCGCAGGCGCCGCGGCCGGCAGCGGCGGCAGGCTGAACCCGCGCTGCAGCTGGCGCTCGATCGCGCGCGTCAGGTGGTAATGCAACTGGGCCTCGTCGATCGGCTTGGCGAGGAAGGCGTCCATGCCGCAGGCCAGGTAGCGCGCGCGGTCCTCCTCGCTGGCGTTGGCGGTCAGCGCGACGATCATCAGCTGCTGGTCGAGCACCGGCGCGCCGAGCGGTCCGCCGGCGCGGATCAGGCGCGTGGCGCTGGCGCCGTCCATCTCCGGCATGCGCCCGTCCATCAGGATCAGGTCGTAGCGCGTGCGCGCGCAGGCGGCCACCGCCAGCGCGCCGTTCTCGACCACGTCGACCTGGTGCCCGAGTTCTTCCAGCATCATGCGCACGATGATCTGGTTGGTCGGGTAGTCCTCGGCGCACAGTACGCGCAGGCGATGGGTGTGCGGCTCGCGCGGCGCGTCGATCACGGTCGACGGCTGCACGCCGTCGGCCAGCGGCAGCACGAAGCTGAAGGTGGAACCGACGCCCGGCGTGCTGATGGCGCCGATGCTGCCGCCCATCAGCTCGACCAGCTGGCGGCAGATCGCCAGCCCGAGCCCGGTGCCGCCGTAGCGGCGCGTGGTGGTGGCGTCGGCCTGCTCGAATTTCTGGAACAGGCGCGGCAGGGCCGAAGGCTCGATGCCGATGCCGGTGTCCTCGACCGAGAAGCGGATCATGTTGCGCCGGGCCGGATCCTGCTGGTCTTCGGCGCGGCGCTCGACCCGCACCGTGACGCTGCCGCTGCGGGTGAATTTGAAGGCGTTGCCGACTAGGTTGACCAGGATCTGGCGCAGCCGGGTCGGGTCGCCGACCACGAAGCGCGGCAGGTCGTCGTCCAGGTGCACCGCGAAGCCGACGCTGTGCGCCCCGGCCTGCTCCTCGAACAGCGTGACCACGTGGCCCATGGTCTCGTCGAGCGCGAAGTCGATGTTCTCGATGGTCAGCTTGCCGGCCTCGATCTTGGAAAAGTCGAGCAGGTCGTTGATGATCGCCAGCAGCGACTGGGCGTTGCCCTGCCCGCGCAGGATCTGCTCGCGGGTCGCGTCGCGCAGGCCGCCGTCGCGCAGCGCGAAGCCGAGCATGCCGATCACGCCGGCCAGCGGGGTGCGCATCTCGTGGCTCATGTTGGCCAGGAACTCGGACTTCTGGCGCGTGGCGTCCTCGGCGCGCTGCTTGGCCAGGTACAGGCGCTCCTCGTTCTCCTGCAGCGCGCCGTTGGCCTGGGCCAGTTCGTCGGTGCGCCGGCGGACCTGGCGCTGCTGCTCGCGCAGCTCGTGGGTCTGGCGCTCGAGCAGGCGGTTCTGCTGCTCGATCTTCTCGGTGCGGGCGCTGACCTGGTACTCCAGCATGTCCTTCTGGCGCTGCAGGCCGTCCAGGCGCAGGCGGTAGGCAAAATACGCGATGCCGACCACCAGCAGAGCGCACACGGCGCGGAACCACCAGGTCTTGTAGTACGGCGGCAGCACGGTGATCGCGATGCTGGCCGCGCTGTCGCTCCAGACGCCGTCCTTGTTGGCGGCGCGCACCTGGAACACGTAACGGCCCGGGTCGAGGTTGGTATAGGTGGCGAAGCGCTTGGTGGCGTCGGCGCCGATCCAGTCCTGGTCGAAGCCGACCAGGCGGTAGGCGAAGCGGTTGCGTCCCGGCGCGGCGAAGTGCAGCGCCGAGAACTCGAGCGTGAACATCGAGTCTTCCGGGCTCAGGGTGATTTCCCCGAGGCGTTCGATCGGGCCCGGCAGCAAGCCCGGGTGGCGCAGCTGCCACGGCTGGCCGAACAGCTGCAGGCCGGTGATCACGGCGCGCGGCGCGACGCGGTTGTCGTGCAGCGCGCGCGGATTGAAGGCGGTGATGCCGTTGTTGCCGCCGAAGTAGAGCGTGCCATCCTGCGCGCGGTAGGCCGAGGCGTCGAAGTAGAAGCCTTCGATGGTGCCGTCGGTCGAGTTGTAGTTGCGCCAGGCGCCGCTGGCCGGATCGAGACGCGACACGCTGCTCGAGGTGCTGACCCAGATGTCGCCGCCCTCGTCTTCGAGCATCGCCGCGACCGCGTCGTCGGCCAGGCCGTCGCGGCTGGTGTAGCGCTGGAAGCGCAGCGCGCCATCGCTGCCGATCACCATCCGGTTCAGGCCCACCGCGGTGCCGACCCACAGCGTGCCCTTGTGGTCTTCGAGCAGGTAGTGCACCTCGTCGTTGGACAGGCTGGCCGGATCGAGCGGGTCGTGGCGGAAGTGGCGGAACTTGCCGGTGGCGCGGTCCAGCAGGTCGAGGCCGTCGAAGGTGCCGACCCACATGCGGCCATGGCTGTCTTCCAGCATCGGGCGCACCACGTTGTCGGCCAGGCTGGCGCCGACCGCCGGGTCGTGCTGGTAGGTGGTCAGGCGGCCGGCCGGGTCGAGCTTGTGCAGGCCGCCGCGGGTGGCGACCCACAGCGTGCCGTCGCGCGTGAACAGCAGGTTGCGCACGTTGCCGGCGTCGACGCTGTCCGGCGCCAGCGCACGCCGCGTCAGCTTGCCGGTCTTCGGATCGAGCCGCACCAGGCCATTGTGGGTGCCGCCCCAGACCGCGCCGTCCGGCCCGACCGCGACCGTCATCGCCGCCGCGGCGCCGGTCGCGCCTTTGTCGACCGGCGCCAGGCGCCAGGTCTTTTCCTCGCCACCGGCCGGATCGAACAGGTGCAGTCCGCCCTGGCTGGCCAGCCACAGGCGGCCATCGGCGCCGGCGGCGATGCCGCGCACCTTGTTGTCTTCCAGCGTAATCGGCGCATCGACCCCGCGCACGATGCGGGTGAATCCGCTGTTGCCCATGTCGGTGCGCGACACGCCGCCATACCAGGTGCCGACCCAGAACGTGCCGACCCGGTCGGCGTACAGCGCCGTGACGTGGCTGTCGCCCAGGCTGAACGGGTCGGTGATGCGGTGCCCGTGATGCTTGAAGCGGCCCTCGGCGTCTTGCCAGCGGAACAGCCCGGCGTCCTGGCTGCCGGCCCAGACCTCGCCGGCGGCGTCCTTGTACAGCACCTGGATCTCGCCGGCATCGATCCCCTCCGCCTCGCCGAAGCTGCGCGGCTGGCCCTTCTGGCCGAGCGGCAGGCGGTCCAGGCCACCCAGGCTGCCGACCCACAGGCCCTGCTGGTCGTCCGCCAGCAGCGACTGGATGACGTCGTACTTCCCGCCGCGCAGCGACGGGTGGTGGCGAAAGCGCATCAGGTCCGGATCCAGGCTGTCCAGGCCGGCCGAGGTGCCGATCCACAGGCGCCCGCCCGGGCCCAGCGCCAGCGCGCTCACCTTGTCCGAGGCGATGCTCGCCGCCACGCCCGGCACGTGGTGCCAGCTCGCGAAGCGGCCGCTGGCGATGTCGAAGTGCTGCAGGCCGTCGTTGGTGGCCAGCCACAGGCCGTCGCGGCCGTCGCCGATGATGGCGGCGATGTGGCGGTTGCCGTTGCCGCGCTTGACCGGCTCGTCCGGCTGGAAATGGCTGAAGGTGCCGGTTGCGGGTTCGTAGCGGTCCAGGCCGCCGTCGGTGCCGATCCACAGCCGGCCCTTGGGGTCGACGTAAAGCACGCGCACCCAGTTGTTGACCAGCGTCTTGGGGTCGCCGATGACGTTGCGAAAGTTGGTGAAGTGGTAACCGTCGTAGCGCGACAGGCCCGACTGGGTGCCGAACCACATGAAACCGTCCGGGTCCTGGACGATGGCCAGCACGGATTCCTGGGCCAGGCCGTCGTCGACCGACAGCTGCTCGAAACGCGGCGTCGGCGCGGTCTCCGCGCGCGCGGGCGCGCAGGCCAGCAGCGCAAGCAGCCATGCGATCGCCAGCGCCGCCAGCAGGTTCAGGTGGCGCCGGCGGGCGCCGGGGCGTGTATCAGCTTGTTGTTCAATGTCCACCCGGCAAGATTAACAAAATCCGTCGGTTATGGCTCGAAAAATTGTCGTTTCTGAAATTTTCCGCGTTGTATCGGGGCCTCGGAAAACCGTAGCGAGCGGAAGCAGGTTTGGCAGGGAAGCGCAGCCGTACTTACGGTACGGCGAGCATCGCAGGCCAAAGATGCGACGCGCAGTAGGTTTGCCGAGGCCCCCACCACCCCTCAGTCGCCCTTGGCGATACCTTCCCGGCGCGGATCCGCCCCGCCGAACCACATCGGCACCCCATGGATGTCGATCCGCTCCACGCCGTGCAGGCCCGAGGTCTGCTCGCCGATGCGGATCTTGTGGCCGCGCGCCTTCAATTGCTCGATCTCGCTGTCCGGGAAGCGCCCGGCTTCCAGCTCGGTCGGGCCGTTGCGGCTGCCGAAGTTGGGCAACGCGATCGCCTGCTGCATGTTCAGGCCCCAGTCGAGCGTGCCGACCAGCACCTTGGCCACGTAGTTGATGATCAGGGGGCCGCCGGGCGAACCGACCGCCTCGACGAACTTGCCGGTCTGCTTGTCGAACACGATGGTCGGGCTCATCGCGCTGCGCGGCCGCTTGCCGGCCTCGACGCGGTTGGCGATCGGGCCGCTGGCGTCGCGCGAGTCGAACGAGAAGTCGGTCAGCTGGTTGTTGAGGATGAAGCCGTCGACCATCTGGCGCGAGCCGAACGCGTCCTCGACGCTGGTGGTCATCGACAGGCCGGCGCCGTACTGGTCGACCGCCACGATGTGCGAGGTCGAATGGGCCTCGATCGAATTGTCCAGGCCCCAGTTCCAGGCCGTCTCCACGCCCGGCGGATGGCCGGCCGGCGCGACGCCCATCGAGCGCTCCGGATCGACCAGTTTGGCGCGCTCGGCCAGGTAGTTCTTGTCCAGCAGCGCCGGGATGCCGCGCCCGGGCAGCGGCACGAAGTCGGTGTCGGCGGCGTAGCGGTCGCGGTCGGCGTAGGCCAGGCGCCCTACTTCCGAGAACATGTGCACGGCCTGGGTGCCGGGCAGCAGGCCGTCGGCCGGCCCCAGCGATTTCATGTCGAAGTTCTCGAACATGCCCAGCATCTGGGCCACGGCGATGCCGCCCGAGGATGGCGGCGGCATGCCGCAGATCTCGTAGCTGCGGTAGTCATTGCACACCGGGTCGCGCTCCTTGGCCTGGTAGGCGGCGATGTCGGCGGCCGTGAGCAGGCCCGGATTGGTCGGGTGGCCCTTGACCTTGGCTTCGATGTCGCGTGCGATGTGGCCGGTGTAGAACACGTCGGCGCCGCCGGCGGCAATCTCGCGCAGGGTCTTGGCCAGCGCCGGGTTCTTCAGCACGTGCCCGACCGGCCACGGCTTGCCGTCCGGGCCATAGAAGTAGGCGTGCGCGGTCGGGTCCTTGCCGATGAAGGGATCGCCCTCCAGCAGGCTGTGCAGGCGCGGGCTGACCTTGAAGCCCTGCTCGGACAGGCGGATCGCCGGCTCGAACAGCGTCTTCCAGGGCAGCTTGCCGTTGGCGCGGTGGGCCAGCGCCAGCATGCGCAGCACGCCCGGCGCGCCGGTCGAACGACCGCCGACGATGCCCTCGGTGCGCGACATGGGCGAACCGTCGGCGTGCTGGAACAGGTGCTCGTCGGCCTTCGATGGTGCGGTCTCGCGACCGTCGTAGGCATGGGTCTTCTTGCCGTCGTAATAGACCAGGAAGGCGCCGCCGCCGATGCCCGACGATTGCGGCTCGACCAGGGTCAGCACCAGTTGCGTCGCGATGCCGGCGTCGATCGCCGTGCCGCCCTTCTTGAGCATCTCGTAGCCCGCCTGCACCGCCAGCGGGTTGGCCGCGGCGACCATGTACTTGCGCGCGGTCCAGCCGGACTTCTCGGTGTAGCCGGTGGCGGCTTCGGGGGCCTGCTGCAGCGAGGAATGCGACGCGTCCTGGGCAAAAGCGGGAGCGTGGGCGAGCGCGCACAGGGCGCCGGCAAGGGCGAGCAACTTCAACTTCATTCGATTCTCCGGGCAAAAAATTAGCGCGCGGCCATAGCCGCACGCCAGTTAGCACAGAGCATCGTACAACAAATGCCGCCGGCGCGAGCAGCGCGGCTTACTTCGGCTGCATGCGGATCGCGCCGTCCAGGCGGATCGTCTCGCCGTTGAGCATCACGTTTTCGATGATGGCGCGCGCCAGGTGGGCGTACTCCTGCGGCATGCCGAGGCGTTGCGGGAACGGCACCATCTTGCCGAGCGCGTCGCGCACTTCCTGCGGCATCCCCATCAGCATCGGGGTCTCGAAGATGCCGGGGGCGATCGTCATCACGCGGATGCCGCTGCGCGACAGGTCGCGCGCCATCGGCAGCGTCATGCCGGCCACGCCGGCCTTCGAGGCGCCATAGGCGGCCTGGCCGATCTGGCCGTCGAAGGCCGCCACCGAGGCGGTGTTGATGATCACGCCGCGTTCGTCGTAGGCGAGCGCATCGAGCTTGGCGATCGCGTCGGCCGCCAGGCGGCACATGTTGAAGGTGCCGACCAGGTTGATGTTGATGGCCTTCTGGAAGGCGTCGAGCGGGTGCGGGCCGTCCTTGCCGACGGTCTTGATGGCGGGCGCCACGCCGGCGCAGTTGACCAGCCCGCGCAGCAGGCCCATCTGCTGGGCCGCGGCCACGGCCGCCTGGCCGTCGGCTTCCTGCGTGACGTCGCACTTGACGAAGCGTGCCTTGCCTTCGCCCAGCTCGTCGGCCAGCTTTTCGCCGGCCTCGGCCTGCACGTCGGCCAGCACGACCTTGCCGCCGTTGTCGACGATCATGCGCGCGGTGGCCGCGCCCAGGCCGGACGCGCCGCCGGTCACGATGAATACATTGTCTTGAATTTGCATGGTGTCTCCTCGTTGTTGTCGACGTCGCGCCGCTGCCTGCACAGTTTACGTAAACGTCAATCTCGACGATTGTAGCCCGGCTTTGCCGGAAACACCATGCGCCACGTGCTGCGCCGCATCAGCTCAGAAGCATTGCACCGTGGCGCCGCTGCGGTTGCACAGGCGCCCGCTGGCGCTGACGCCGGCGTTGCCGCCGCTGCCGATCCCGCTGGTTCCGATCCCGCTGGGGCCTATCCCGCTGGGGCCTATCCCGTTAAGGCGGTTGCCGGCGGCATCGGTGCAACTGCCGCCGATGCAGCCGTTCAGCGCGCTGGAGCTCGGCACCACCGGCTGTGGGGCGGCGGCCGGGGCCGGCACCGGTTTGGGACTGGCGGCCGCGGCGCGCTCGTCGACGCCGCTTCGGCGCAGCGGGCGCGGCGCCATCGGCTCGGCGGCGTTCTGCCAGGCCGGATGGCGGCGCGACGCCTGCGGGTTGTTGCGCTTCGGTCCCTGCTGCGGCGGCTGCTGCAGCACCGCCGGGTTGGCGCCGGCGTCGGCCTCGTCGTGCACCTCGGCCGGGTGCCTGCGCGCCGGATCGTTCGATTGCGGCTGGCGCGGATCGAGGACCGGGCCATAGGCGGGTGGTGCGTCGGCGCTCGGCGCCGTCGGCGTGGTGGCCGGGGTGCCGGCGCGCGTGCTGCCCGCGGCACTGGCGCCGGCAGCCTCGTCGGGAACGCCGGCATTGCGGTTGGCGCGGTCGGTGGCCTGGGTACGGCTGCCGGTCGCGGCCGCTTCCTCGCGCCGCAGGTAAGCCTCGGCGTCGCTGCGGTTCTGCTGGGCCTTTTGCACCTGCTGCGCGGTCGGCGCGCCGGGCTGCGGCGGTATCTGCGTCGCTGCCTGCGCCTGGGCCGGGGACGGCAGGCAGACGCCGGCGCTCAGCGCGGCGAGCGCGAATGCGAATGCGCCCAGGAATGCGGTCCGTCTCATGGTTCGACTCCTGCGTTCGATGACGCCATTATCGGCCGTGCCCGCGCGCGGGCGCCTTGCACCGACGGCCGGCGCCGCAAGCACTTATCGCTGCGTGGCCCCGTTCCGGCGTGCCGGATCGGCCGCCTGCGGCTGGCGCGCTTGCAGCACCGGGCCATACGGCGGGGGTGCGTCGGCGGTGGGGACACTCGGCGTGGTCGCCGGCGTGCCGGCGCGGGTGCTGCCGCCGGCGCTGGCGCCGCTGGCCTGGCCGGGCATGCCGGCGTCGAGGTTGGCGCTGGCGCTGCCGCTGCTGCCGGTGGCGGCCGCTTCCGCGCGCTGCAGGTAGGCTTCGGCGTCGCTGCGATTTTCCTGTGCCTTTTGCGCCTGCTGCGGCGTCGGCGCACCGGCCTGCGGCGTCATCTGCGTGGCGGGGGCGTGCCGGTTTGTACGCCGGCGCGTGCCGATGTCTGCGCCAGGCCCGGCAGGCAGGCGCCGGCGGTCAGGGCGGCGAGCGCGAGTGCGCTCGGTAATGCGGTCCGTTTCATCGTTCCTCCTGCATTCGATGGCTCCATTATCGGCCGCGTCCGCGCAGGCCGGCGCGCGCCTGGGCTCTATCGACATCCTGCCCAATCCGCTGCTCGCCGCTGGCCCGCAAGGCCTTCCTGCGGCTGGTCCTGCCGGCATTCGCGGCGGCGCTGTTCGGCGCGATGCCCGCCGCCCCAACCTGAGCCGGCGCGTTGCCGCCTCCCCTCGCCGCTCGTCTACGCCTCTGCTATGCTGGAGATCAGTGCAGCATCCGACGATAAAATCAGGAGACGGCGATGCAAACTGCGCCGCAACTGTACGAGTCCAGGCGCGCCGGCGCGCTGGCCGCCCTCGATCACGTGCGCGACGGCGACATGATCGTCGTGCCGACCGGCGTCGGCGAACCGCCCACGCTGCTGGGCGCCCTGTCCGAACATCACCGGCGCTTTGCCGACGTCAAGGTCGCGCAGATCCTGGCGATGCGCAAGTTCGGCTACTTCGAGCCGGCATGCCGCGACCACGTGCGCCACGCCGCCCTGTTTTTCGGGGGCGCCTCGCGCAGCGGCGGGCAAGGCGGCTGGTGCGACTTCATCCCCAATTATTTTTCCGAGATCCCGGCGCTGATCGAGCGCGGCCTGATGCCGGCCGACGTGGTGTTCGCGATGGCATCAACCATGAGCGCCTCCGGCCACTTCGCGCTCAGCCTGGGCTGCGACTACACGATGGCCGCAATCGCCAAGGCGCGCGCCGTGGTGCTGGAAGTGAACCCGCACGTGCCCTTCACCCACGGCCAGTGCCACGTGCACGTGTCGCAAGTCACGGCCATCGTCGAAAGCATCGATCCGATCCTGGAAGTCGGCCTGCCGGCCATCGGCCCGGTGCAGGAGGCGATCGGGCGCCTGGTCGCCGAGCACATCGACGACGGTTCGACGCTGCAGATCGGCTACGGCGGCATCCCGGACGCGGTGGTGATGCAGCTGACGGGCAAGCGCGACCTCGGCATCCATACCGAGATGATCGGCGACGGCATCCTCAAGCTGGTCGAAGCCGGCGCCGTCAACAACAGCAGGAAGACGCTCCTGCCGGGCAAGATGGTGGCGACCTTCGCGCTCGGCTCGCGCCGCCTGTACGAGTTCATGCACCAGAACCCGATGCTCGAGATGCACCCGTCGAACTTCACCAACGACCCTTACGTCGCCGGCCGGAACGACAAGCTGGTGACGATCAACGCCAGCCTGCAGGTCGACCTGCTCGGCCAGTGCGGCAGCGAGAGCATCGGCCACCTGCCCTATTCCGGCACCGGCGGCCAGGTCGACTTCATGCGCGCCGCCAACCGCTCGCGCGGCGGCAAATCGTTCATCGTGCTGCCCTCCACGGCCAAGGACGGCACGGTGTCGCGCATCGTGCCGACGCTGTCGCCGGGCACGCACGCGACCACCAGCAAGAACGACGTCGACTACGTGGTGACCGAGTGTGGCGTGGCCCAGCTGCGCGGCAAGCCGGCGCGCCAGCGCGCGCAGGCGCTGATCGCGATCGCCCACCCGGACTTCCGGTCGTGGCTGCGCGACGAGGCCAGGCGGATGTGCGTATTTGGATGAGATGCTTTGGATGAGACGCTGGCGGGCGCGCCGTTTGGCGTGATGATGTGGAAAGGCGAACCGCAATCGCAGCGCGATCGGGGTTCGCCTTGAGGTGACAGGTTCGCCTTGAGGTGACGACCGCGCCTGCGACGCGGCCGTTTGCCCCGGTGACTCAGGCGGCCGTGGACGCTTCCTCGCTGCGCAGCGTCAGGCCGGCCGTGCCGTACAGCAGGAAGGCGCGGCGCAGCTCGTCCGGGTCGGACAGCTGGACGGCATGCTGTGCGCTGTCCTGGCGCTGCGGCAGGTTCGGCTCGGGGCCCTGGGCGGCGGCGCCCATTCTTCCTTGATAGCTAATCATGTTGAACTCCATAAAGTGAATAGAAAGGTTGGTAGTGAAATCGTGATAAATGCGTGCAGCGCCAGCGATGGTGCGGCGCAGCGGATGACGCTACTGTACCGCAGCGCGGATAATTACGGCGCATCGATGGATGTCATTCTGAAAATAAATTGCCTATTCGAACGTTGCGGCGACGATCCGCCCGACATGCCATCATTCCCTCATCATGAACAGGAGGACGAATGAAACGAGTTGACGAGATCGGACCGGACGAACACGTGCGCGGTCCCGAGAACGCCGCGTTGACGCTGATTGAGTACGGCGATTTCCAATGCCCCTATTGCGCGCGCGCCCATGCGGCGCTGAGCGACCTGGCCGATGGGATCGGCGAGCAGCTCGGCGGCATCCGCCTGGTGTACCGCAACTTCCCGCTGTCCGACCTGCACCCGCTGGCCGAGCTGGCCGCCGAGGCCGCCGAAGCCGCCGGCCAGCAGGGCAAGTTCTGGGAAATGCACGACAGCCTGTTCGAGCAGCAGCGCCAGGTGTTCGAGCCGCAGGACCTGGCCGTGCTGGCCGAAAGCCTGGACCTGGACATGGAGCGCTTCCGCGACGACGTGCAGGAACGGCGCTTGCGCCAGCGGGTGCACGGCGACATCGAGCGCGGCCGCCACGACGGCGCCGACCGCACGCCGACTTTCTTCATCAACGGCCAGCACTACCCGGGCGATTCGGACATCGACTCGCTCGAGGCGGCGCTGCGCGAGGCTGCAGGGCGCTAGCCGCACGCGGGCGTGAGTCCGCGCGCATCCCCGCGTGAGGGCGGCGCGCGGCGTCAACGCCCCGGCGGCCTGGCCCCCTCCGCCACGCCTGGCGCCGCGGCGACCGGCAGCGCCGCCGGCGCGTCAACCGACGGCGCCGCCGGCTTGGCCAGCGAGATTTCCTGCATGCGGGCATTGCCCGGGTCCTGGAGCAGCACCCGGCTGCGCGACCACAGGCCATAGAACACGGCGATGACGCCGCAGGCGACGGCGAAGATGAACTGCGTGACTGCCATATCGTCCCCCTCGTTTCTTGATCAAAAAACCGGTTCAACACGGGCCCAGCCCTGCTGTGACGACTAGTGATCTGAAAACTGGACGGATGGCTTGCTGTCATCCGGAGCCGGAGGCGTGCGGTGAAGACCGCATCGCCTCGAACTACCTATAGAACTTACTCGGACAGCGCCGCGAAGGCGGCGTCGCGCACCTGCTCGACCGGGCCGACGCCCGAGATCTTGCGGTATTTCGGCGCGCCCGGCAGACCGGATTGCGCCCACTTGTTGTAGTAGCCGAGCAGCACTTCGGTCTGGTTGTGGTAGACGGACAGGCGCTTGGCGACGGTTTCTTCCTTGTCGTCTTCGCGCTGCACCAGCGGCTCGCCGGTCACGTCGTCGACGCCCTCGGCCTTGGGCGGGTTGAACTTGACGTGGTAGACGCGGCCCGAGGCCGGGTGGCTGCGGCGGCCGGTCATGCGTTCCAGGATCATCTCGTCCGGCACGTCGATTTCCAGCACGTAATCGATGTTCACGCCGCTGTCCTTCATGGCGTCGGCCTGCGCGACCGTACGCGGGAAGCCGTCGAACAGGTAGCCACTGGCGCAATCCGCTTCCTTCAGGCGCTCCTTCACCAAGCCGATGATGATGTCGTCCGACACCAGTTGCCCTGCGTCCATCACTTTTTTAGCCGCCAGGCCGAGCTCGGTGCCAGCCTTGATCGCCGCGCGCAGCATGTCGCCCGTGGAGATCTGGGGGATGTTGTATTTTTCTTTGATGAAATTCGCCTGGGTACCTTTACCGGCACCGGGGGCTCCTAACAGAATGAGACGCATGAAGGATTCCTAATAGTTTTGTTAATGCTTAGTTTGATGCAAATGTGACTAGCTTGACCCGAAACTTACCATAAAAGGCAGGCCCAATGCCACTGCGCGGCCCTTATCTACAGGCCGCTTGATGTAGCGCAGGCCGCCTGCCACAAAGTTTCCAGCAGGATCAAGACGTGTAGTAATGGCGTACGCGTTCCAGGTCTTCCGGCGTGTCGACGCCGGCCGGCGGCGCCGAGTCCGTCACGTGCACCGCTATCGGGTAGCCGTGCCACAGCACGCGCAATTGTTCGAGCGCTTCGATGGCTTCCAGCGGGGCCGGCTCGAGCTGCGGATACTGCTGCAGGAATGCGTTGCTGTATGCATACAGGCCGACGTGGCGCAGCGGCGCATAGCCTGCCGGCAGGGTCGCGCGGTCGCGCGCGAAGCCGTCGCGATGCCAGGGAATCGTCGCGCGCGAAAAGTACAAGGCGCGTCCCAGCTTGTCGAGCACGACCTTGACCACGTTCGGGTTGAAGACTTCGTCCACGTTCGAGAGCGGATGGGCGCAGGTGGCCATCGGCGTGGCGGCGTCGATGCGCGCGGCGCAGGCCGCCAGCAGGGCCGGGTCGATCAGCGGCTCGTCGCCCTGCAGGTTGACCACCACCGCGCCCGGGGGCAGCGCCAGCGTGCGCGCGACTTCGGCGATGCGGTCGGTGCCCGACGGATGGTCGGCGCGGGTCATGCAGGCTTCGATACCGTGCGCGGCGCAGGCCGCCAAAATGTCGGCGTGGTCGGTGGCGACGATGATGCGCGCCGCGCCCGATTCGCGCGCGCGCTCGGCCACGCGCACGACCATCGGCTTGCCGCCCAGGTCGGCGAGCGGCTTGTTCGGCAGCCGGGTCGACGCCAGGCGCGCCGGGATGATGACGACGAAGCTCATGCGAATCTCATGCGTTCAGCGCCGCCTCAGATGCTCGGCTCGACCTTGCGCGCCTGGTCGGCCCACATGATCGGAATGCCGTCGCGGATCGGATACGCCAGGCGGTCCGGGCGGCAGGTCAGTTCCTGCGCTTTCTTGTCATATTCGAGCGGTCCCTTGCACAACGGGCAGACCAGGATATCAAGCAGTCGGGCGTCCACGACATTTCTCCACGATTTGGGCAGCCAGCGCGGGATCGATCCGCGCAGCCACCGGCACGACCCACAGGCGCAGATCGTTGTTAATGTTTTCAAGTTGCCGACATTTTACTGCATCCTTCTCGGTGATCAGGATGACATCGGCATCGGCGCTGCGGAAAGGATCGTCGAGGAAGTCGTGGTGGTCGGGCAGCGCCTGTTCCGTCACCTCCAGCCCGGCCGCGCGCAGCATGCCGAAAAAGCGCCCGGGATTGCCGATGCCGGCCGCGGCCAGCACGCGCTGGTCCTTGAACGCGCTCAAGGGCAGGCGTTGCGCCGGATCGCTCAGGCGTTCGGCGACGTCGCCCGCCAGGCGCATCTGCCAGGGCTCCCCGCCCACGGCGCGCGCCAGCGCCGGGCTCAGGTCGGGCGCATTGACCACTGTGAAATCGCGCCGGCGCGACGGCGGCTCGCGCAGCGGACCGGCCGGCAGCGTCCAGCCGTTGCCGGCGCCGCGGCCGTCGAACAGGATGATCTCGACGTCGCGCCGCAAGGCGTAATGCTGCAGGCCGTCGTCGGCGACGATCACGTCGACCTCCGGATGCAGCGCCAGCAGATGGCGTCCGGCCTCGACCCGGCGCCGCCCCACCACCACCGGGCAGCCGGTGCGCGCCGCGATCAGGAGCGGCTCGTCGCCGACCTCGCGCGCACGCGCGGTCGCGCCCACTTCGCGCGGATGGGCGGCCGCGCTGCCATGGCCGCGCGAGATCACGCCTGGGCGCAGGCCGGCCGCGCGCAGCTGCTCGACCAGCCAGATCGTCAGCGGGGTCTTGCCGGTGCCGCCGATGAAGATGTTGCCGACCACGACCGTCGGCACCGGCAGCCGTTCGGACTTCAGCACGCCGGCGCGGAACAGGCCGCGCCGCAGGGCCGCCAGCAGGCGGAACGGGATGGACACCGGCCACAAGGCGCAGGCCAGGAGCCCGCGCCGCAGCCAGGCGCGGGTGAGAGTGGATTCGAGGGAAGATGCCATGAAAACGAAGGCCGGCGCCGACGCGCCGGCCGGTATTACTTCTGCCCGCCCGTCTGGGCCGCAAACGTCAGCTTGTCGTAGCCCGCCAGGCGCGCCGCTTCCAGCACGTTGATGACCATCTGGTGCATCGCGAACTGGTCGGCATTGACGATGATGACCGGGTCGCGCGCCGGCTGCGCCAGCGGCTGGCCGTCCGGACCGGTGGCGGCCGCGTGCTTCAGGTCTTCGGCCAGGCCGTCGACGCCGTGGAACGACACCGGCACGTTATTGACCGTGTAGTTGCCCTTGGCGTCGACCGTCACGTTGATCTCGAACGGGCGCTCGACCGCCTTTTCGGCGTCGGCGGTCGGCAGCGTGATCTGCAGTTCGGTGAACTTGCTGTAGGTGGTCGTGACCATCAGGAAGATCAGCACCACCAGCAGCACGTCGATGAAGGGGATCAGGTTGATCTCCGGATCCTCGCGCTTGCGGCCGCGTCGGAAGTCCATCATTTGCGCGCACCGTGGACGACGTCGACGAATTTCACCGCCTGCAGCTCCATGTCGATGATGAAGCTGTCCACCAGCGCGCGGAAGTGGCGGTAGAAGACCAGGGTCGGCATCGCGATCGCCAGGCCGAAGCCGGTGTTGTACAGCGCCACCGAGATCCCGTGCGCCAGCTGGGCCGGGTTGGTGCCGCTGGCGTTCTGGGCGCCGAAGATCTCGATCATGCCGACCACGGTGCCGAACAGGCCCATCAGCGGCGCCAGCGAAGCGATCGTGCCAAGGGTGGTCAGGAAGCGCTCGAGCATGTGGGCGACGCCGCGGCCCGCCTCTTCGATCGATTCCTTCATCACTTCACGCGGCGCGTCGACGTTGCGCAGGGCCGAGGCCAGCACCGCGCCCAGCGGCGAATTCTGCTGCAGCTTGTCGATGATGTCCGGGGTCACGCGGCCGCCTCGGTAGACCTGGATGACTTCATCGAGCAACTGGCGCGGCAGGATCTTTTCCCGGCGCAGATAGATCAGGCGTTCGATGATGAGTGCCAGGGCAATGATCGAGGCAATCAGCAACAGCCAGATGGGCCAGCCGGCGGCTTGAAGAATGGCGAGCAAGAGGGACTCCTGAATAGGTAAAAAATCAAGCGGGTTGAGATTGCGCAATGTAACGTGTTGCCAGCTTTGCGGCAAGTAGAGTTCTGCACACTTTCTGTGGATAAAAGTGTGTGCAAGGGTGCTTCCTATTGGAAAGGCCTTTGATTCTTAAAGGATATTTTTGCTTGCGCAAAAACACGGCAGACGCGCAGGAGGTTTCTCAACTGCAAAATTCTGGGATGTTGCCGGCATGTAGTTGCCCACAATTTCTGTGGATAAAGATGGGGTTAAACCCCCTACCCGCCGCTAAGCCATTGATTTACAGCAGGAAAATTTCAAGATTAAAAAAACGGCAGCGTTTCATCCGACTACAAACGGCCTGACCGCACCGAGCTTCTGCACAAATTTTGTGGACAAAATTGTGCGCAAGGTGCGCGGCTGTGACTATGCGCTTTGATTTATAAGGGAAAATTCCCCCTGCACATTTTTGAAGCACATTCCTGTTTCCCGATGCGGAACACACTGATCGTATCAAATAAACAAGAATTGCGGCTGAACTTTGTTATGTCGCGTGGGTATGCACATTAATTGTGGAAAACAATGTGCGCAAGCCTCTAAACTGTGGGTTAAGTCATTGATTCTGCAAGAAGATCGCCGTCATGCCTCCGTTTTAAGCAACCACGTTCGCGACGCTTCACAGGTATTGCGCCCTGCCCTGCTGGTATAGTGCGGTTCTTGCCCAGAGTATGCGGAAGGGTTACCCACAAGCTGGCGCTCATCGGTTTGATGAAAAGCTGACTGATTCCGCATTCGGCGCTTCTTCACAAATTTTGTGGAAAAGATTGTTAGCAAGGAGATTGAGCTTTACCCAAGCTGTTGAAATTGAAGGATTTTTTCTCACTGCAGCATTTTTAGGCATGTCGGCGGGGGTCATACACAGCGCTTACGCGCCGCGCTTGATGCAGGTCGCCGAGACAGCTTTGCACATTAATTGTGGAAAACAATGTGAGCAAAAGCCAGAACTGCAGGGCAAGTCCTTGATTTCCATAATAAAACACACGCTGCTTGATTTTTAAACAGATGAGCTTATCCACTTTCCCACAAATTCTGTGGATAAGATTGTGGCCAAGTACGCATGACGACACCGAAGTCTTTGATCCGTAAGGAAATTTTATTTCTGCATCGAAATCGGGCATAGTGTTTTTTTATTAAAAATCAGTGGCTTACAAAAGCTATTTGCAGTTTTACCGCAGAAGCGCGCCTCATCCGTGACGCTCCTGTTTTTGTGGACAGCTTCACACCAGCGCATTCCTATGTTCAGCTCCGACGACGCCGATCCGGCCTATGCATCGCCTCCGGTCCTCACCGTAACCAGCCTCAACCAGCAGGTCGCACGCCTGCTCGAGCGCTCCTTCCCCCTGGTCTGGATCGCCGGCGAAGTGTCGAACTTCACCCGCGCCGCTTCCGGCCACTGGTACTTCACGCTGAAGGACGACGCGGCCCAGGTGCGCGCGGTGATGTTCCGCGGCCGCGCCCAGTACGCCGGCTTCACGCCGCGCGAAGGCGACAAGGTCGAGGTGCGCGCCCTGGTCACGCTGTACGGCGCGCGCGGCGACTACCAGATCAACGTCGAGGCGATCCGCCGCGCGGGCGTCGGCGCCCTGTTCGAAGCCTTCATGCGCCTGAAGGAAAAGCTGACCCGGGAAGGCCTGTTCGACGAGGAGCGCAAGCGTCCGCTGCCGCTGTTCACGCGCGCCATCGGCATCGTCACCAGCCTGCAGGCGGCGGCGCTGCGCGACGTGCTGACCGCCCTCAGGCGGCGCGCGCCGCACGTGCGCGTGGTGCTGTATCCGGCGCCGGTGCAAGGCCAGGGCGCGGCGGACAAAATCGCCGACGCCATCCGCACCGCATCCGCGCGCGCGGAGGTCGACGTGCTGATCGTCGCGCGCGGCGGCGGCTCGATCGAAGACCTGTGGAGCTTCAACGAAGAAGTCGTCGCGCGCGCGATCGCCGATGCGCCCATGCCGGTGATCTCGGGCGTCGGCCACGAGACCGACTTCACCATCGCCGACTTCGCCGCCGACCTGCGCGCGGCCACGCCGACCGCCGCCGCCGAGCTGGCCGCGACCGCCCGCACCGACTGGCTGTCCTCGCTGCGCGCCGACGCCGGCGACCTGCAGCGCGCCATGGAACGCATCCTGGGGGACGCCGGCCAGGGACTCGACAACCTCGGCCGGCGCCTGGTCAGCCCGTCCTCGCGCATCGCCAACCAGCGCTTGAGCCTGCTCGGCATGGCCAGCACCCTGACCCACGCGGTGCGCGGCCCGCTCAACCGCAAGGGCGTGCTGCTGGCCCAGCTGCAGCAGCGCTGGGCGCGCCACCGGCCGGACCTGCGCAGCATCCGCACCCAGCTCGCATCTGACCAGCGCCACCTGGCGGCCAGCATGGCGGCGATATTGCGCCAGCGGCGCGAGCGCCTGAGCGCGCTGGCCGCCCAGCTCGAGCTGCTCAACCCGCAGCGCACGCTCGAGCGCGGCTACGCGATCGTCAGCAATGCCAAGGGCAAGGTGCTCACGTCGCCGGGTCAGATCAAGCCGCGCGACGTGCTGCTGGTGCGCCTGGCCGAAGGCAGCGCGGAGGTCAGCGTGGCGGGCGTTCAGGACCGGCTCTGATCGTTTCGTAAAGCCAGACATGCAACCTTCACGCATACGGTTTAGAATAAGCGCCGCTTAGGAAGAACCAACCCGTTTCCAACCAATCAAGGAACAAGACATGGAACACACTCTGCCGCCGCTGCCGTATGCCAAGGACGCCCTCCAGCCGACGATGTCCGCTGAGACCCTGGAGTTCCACTACGGTAAGCATCACCAGGCTTACGTCACCAACCTGAACAATCTGATCAAGGGCACCGAGTACGAGAACATGCCCCTGGAAGAGATCATCAAGAAATCGCAGGGCGGCGTGTTCAACAACTCCGCCCAGGTGTGGAACCACACCTTCTTCTGGAACTGCATGACCCCGAACGGCAGCGCGCCGACCGGCCCGGTGCTGGACGCCATCAACGCCAAGTGGGGCTCGTTCGACAAGTTCAAGGAAGAGTTCCAGAAATCGGCCGTGAGCAACTTCGGCTCGGGCTGGACCTGGCTGGTCAAGAAAACCGACGGCACCGTCGACATCGTCAACACCTCGAACGCCGGCACCCCGCTGACCACCGAGAACAAGGCCCTGCTCACCTGCGACGTCTGGGAACACGCCTACTACATCGACTACCGCAACGCCCGTCCGAAGTTCGTCGAGTCGTGGTGGAACATCGTCAACTGGGACTTCGTGAACCAGAACTTCGCGTAATCGCAAGTGACGACCAGTCACTGATCCACAGCCCGCTCTTGCGGGCTGTTCCCGTTTACAGGCTCAGAAACAGGCTCAGAAACAGGCTCAGAAACAGGCTCAGAAAGTATGCCGTATGCCCAGGTTGAAGGCGCTGTCGCCGGTGCCTGCTTCCGTATTGTTGGCGACCGTGTACCCGGCACCGTTCCTGTTGTTGATATGGGCATACGCCAGATAAAGCCCGCTGCGCTTCGACAGGCTGTACAGATACCCGATGCCCCATTCGCTTGCGTCCTGGTTGAAGTGGGTACGGTCGTCCTTGTACTGGGTCGAGAACATGAGCGTACCCGGACCGAGCGGCGCCTTCAGGCCGAGCAGCAGATCGCGGCCATCGGTAGACGCCGTCGGCGCCACGCCGCCATACGGATTGTTCGGATTGCCCAGCGGTGCGCTGTTGTAGCCCTTGTCCACTTCGAACCCCGCATAGAGCGCGAACCATTTGAACTTGTAGTTACCGCCCAGAAGGAGGTTGCGGCCGAGATCATGGTTCACCCCGGTCGCCGCCACGTCCGTGTTCCTGCTGTTGTAAATGAGGCGCAACGACAGCGGGCCTTTTGCATAGTTGATACCGCCGCCAAACTGGCGTCCCGCCGCTATTTCCGACTGCTCGCCCGCGCTGTAGAACAGGTCGACGTTCACCCCGCTCACGCTGGGCGAGGAATAGGTCACGCTGTTGCTGGCCCGGACATTGGTGCCATTGTCCGGCAACAGGTTCTTGGAAGTGCCGGCGTAACCGGTGCCGAACGGGTCGACCGCCTGGATCAGCGCCAGGTGATAAGGCGTGTACTGACGGCCCAGGGCAACCGAGCCGCCCTCCGTCTTCAGGCCAACGAAGGCCTGGCGGTTGAAGATGGTGTTGCTTGCGTCCAGTTCGCCGGTATCGATCTTGGCGCCGGTCTCGAGGGTAAAGAATGCCGACATGCCATCGCCCAGCTCTTCGCTGCCGCGAAAGCCCAGGCGCGAGGCTGACGCTGCGCCGCTGGTGACCTTGGTCATGCTGGTCTTGCCGCCGCTTTCGCCGACGATGGCGGCATCGGCGATGCCATAGATCGTCACGCTGGATTGCGCGTGAACGCCCGCTGCAGCCAGGCTGAGCGCGATCAATGCTATTTTTTTCAAGCTGTGTCTCCTTGTTGGGGCTTGGCCCGCTTCGTTATTCGTTAACGTTGTCCAGACAGGTGCCGTCTCGGGCTACCCTATCGTCCAAGTAAAAATGACTGATGTGCATCAATCGCATTTGGACCAATATATATGACCTGAGCCGCGAACGTAGTATTGGTGAGATTTATTTGACTTTTCACCTTGAGTGAATAACCGGAAAGCCGTAGTGGTGTATAAGCGGCGGCCCCGATATTCAAGGCGCCTTGCCAGAGTGCTCGCGTCCTTTCGTACGTCCGCCCGGACGATCCTCGGGCCCCTGGAACTGCTCGACGAGAAAGTCGATGAACGCGCGCGCGCGAATCGTCTGGTTGCGCTTGCTGGGATAGTAGACGAACAGGTCCGCCGTCGGCAGTTCGAACTCGGGCAAGACGATTTTCAGCCGTCCGCTGTCGAGGTACCTGGCCAAGTCCCATTCGGACCGGATCAGGATGCCGTGACCGTCCAGCGCCCAACCGAGCACGATATCGCCATCGTTACTCGACAGCATGCCGTGCACCTTGATCACTTCGCTATGGTCATGGTGCATGAAACGCCAGATGCCGTAGGCGTCGTCATTCTGGCGGTGGATGATGCAGCGGTGAGTGGCCAGGTCCGCCAGGCTGTTCGGGGTGCCGTGGCGCTCCAGGTAGCCTGGCGAAGCGCACAGGAAGCGCCGGTTCGACATGATCCTGCGCGCATTGAGCCGCTTGTCTGGCAACGCCCCGAACCGGATCGCCAGGTCGAAGCCTGTCTCGACCAGGTCGATCGGCCTGTCCGTCACCTCCATCTGGACTTCGACTTCCGGATAGCGCGCCGTGAACGCGGACACCAGCGGCGCGATCGTCGTACGCCCGAAACCCAGCGTCGCGTTGACGCGCAGCAGGCCGCGCGGCGTCGAGCGGCCCTGCGAGACCATGTCCTCCATTTCCTTGATTTCGGCGAGGATGCGCGTCGCATGCTGCAGATAGGTCTCGCCTTCGCTGGTCAGGCTGAGCGTGCGCGTGGTCCGGTTCAGCAACCGTACGCCCAACCGGCTTTCGAGCGTCGCCAAGCGCTTGGTGGCCGCCGGCGGTGTCAGGTCGATGGCCCGCGCCGCCGCCGCCAGGCTGCCGTGCTTGGCGACGAGAATAAAGAACTGCATGTCGGAAGTGGGTTCGTTCTTCACCTTAACTCATTTCATAATTGAATGCTGGCGAATTATAGGCATCATTTTGCGTCTTAATCTATGGCTTTCCGAAACTTGGTCGCATCCATGTCATGCGATTGTCCTCAGGAGCCCCCCGTGAGAATCTTAGAAATCCGTGAAAAAACCGTCCCGATCAGCTCGCCGATCCGCAACGCCTACATCGACTTCAGCAAGATGACGCTGAGCCTGGTCGCCGTGGTCACCGACGTGATCCGCGACGGCAAGCCAGTGGTTGGCTTCGGCTTCAACTCGAACGGCCGCTACGGCCAAGGGACGCTGATGCGCGAGCGCTTCATTCCGCGCATCCTCGAAGCCGATCCCGCATCGCTGGTGGACGACGCCGGCACCAACCTCGATCCGCACAAGATCTGGGCGACGATGTTCAAGAACGAAAAACCGGGTGGCCACGGCGAGCGCTCGGTAGCGATCGGCACGATCGACATGGCGATCTGGGATGCGGTCGCCAAGATCGAGGGCAAGCCGCTGTTCCAGCTACTGGCTGACCGCTACGGCAACGGCACGCCCGATCGCAAGATCTTCGTGTATGCGGCCGGCGGCTACTACTATCCCGGCCAGGACCACGAAAAGCTCAAGGACGAGATGCGCAGCTATATCGACCGCGGCTACACGGTGGTCAAGAAAAAGATCGGCGGCGCTTCGCTCGACGAAGACCTGCGCCGCATCGACAGCATCCTGTCGGTGCTGCAGGATGGCCAGAAGCTGGCGGTGGACGCCAATGGCCGTTTCGACCTCGACACCGCGATCCAGTACGCCAAGGCGCTGTCTCAATACGATCTGTTCTGGTACGAGGAACCGGGCGACCCGCTCGACTTCGAACTGCAGGCAACGCTGCGCAACTACTACAAGAACCCGATGGCGACCGGCGAAGACCTGTTCTCGATGCAGGACGCGCGCAACCTGATCCGCTACGGCGGCATGCGCGCCGACCGCGACTGGCTGCAGTTCGACTGCGCGCTGAGCTACGGCCTGGTCGAGTACCTGCGCACACTCGACATGCTGCGCGAACATGGCTGGTCGCCGAGCCGCTGCATCCCTCACGGCGGCCACCAGATGTCGCTGAACATCGCGGCCGGCCTCGGCCTGGGCGGCAACGAGTCCTATCCCGACCTGTTCCAGCCGTATGGCGGGTTCCCGGACGGCGTCAAGGTCGACAACGGCTACATCACCATGCCGGACCTGCCGGGCATCGGCTTCGAGGGCAAGGCGGACCTGTACGCCGAGATGCAGAAGCTGTCGAGCTAATCGACATCCGGCCGCAGCGCCCTGTACAAAAGAGGCGAGGCCGAGCAAATCCATCGACAGGGAAGGATCACCGCGACGGCGCCTGTCGGCACCGTCGCTGCGGCCCCATGTCGTTCAGCATAAAAAGTCGCACGAGGAGACAAGCATGCGATCCACTCTAGCCGGGAAATACCTCTCCAAACTCTACGTGCAGGTCGTGATCGCCATCATCGCCGGCATCCTGCTCGGACACTACATGCCGGACCTGGCCACCCAGGCCAAACCGCTGGGCGACCTGTTCATCAAGATGATCAAGATGCTGCTGGCGCCAATCATCTTCGCGTCGATCGTCGTTGGCGTCGCCCGTATGAACAACGTCCACGAAGCGGGACGCGTGGGCCTCAAGGCCATCCTGTACTTCGAATTCGCCTCGACCCTCGCCCTGGCCATCGGCCTGCTGATCGTCAACCTGTTCAAGCCGGGCAGCGGCATGAACATTGATCCCTCGCATATCGATGCGGGAGCCATCGCAAGCTATACGCAGAAAGCCCACCAGCACGGCGGTGCGATCGACTTCCTCATGAGCATCGTCCCGAACAGCGTCGTGGGGGCGTTCGCGAATGGCGACATGATTCCGATCATCTTTTTCTCGGTATTGCTGGCCGTCGCCCTGGCGCGCCTGGGCAAGCCGGTCGAGCCGTTCGTCGACATGCTCGACATGTTCCTGCAGGGGATGTTCGGTGTCGTGCGTATCGCGATGTATGTTGCCCCGATCGGCGCCTTCGGCGGTGTCGCGTTCACGGTCGGAAAATATGGTATCGGTACGCTGGCCTCGTACGGCGAGCTGATCCTCTGCCTCTACCTGACCTCGGCCATCTTCGTGTTCGTGGTGCTCGGTATCGTGATGCGCCTGTGCGGGCTGTCGCTGCTTCAGTTCCTTCGCTATATCAAGGACGAACTCCTGGTCACTTTCGGCACGGCGTCGACCGAATCGGTGCTGCCGCAAATGCTGGTCAAGCTCGAGAACATGGGCATTCCGAAACCCGTGGTCGGCCTGGTGCTGCCGACAGGCTATGCGTTCAACGCCGACGGCACGGCGATCTACCTGACCATGGCGGCGATCTTCATTTCCCAGGCCATGAACATCGACCTGTCGCTGTGGGACCAGCTGATCCTGCTCGGCGTATTGCTGTTCACGTCCAAGGGATCGGCGGGCGTCGCGGGTGCCGGTTTCGTCGCCCTGGCCGCCACGCTGGCGTCGATGCACAAGATCCCGGTGGCGGGACTGGTGCTGCTGTTGGGGGTCGACCGCTTCCTGAACGAGTCGCGGGCCATCGTCAACCTGATCGGCAATGGCGTCGCCACCGTCGTGGTCGCGCGCTGGGAGAAGGTGCTCGACCTCCGGCAGGCAAGAGCCGTGCTCGAGCGCGGGTCGGCACTGCCTGTCGACGCCCCGAAAGACAACCCTGCCGAAGCCCCGGCCAAGTCCGCCGCTTCGCTGGGCAATTAGCAGTCTCGAGCGCCATGCCGATCCACCCACCATCGACGAGAAGACCATCATGACGACCGAAGCCTCCGTGCTGCGCCAGGCAGCACTCGACTACCACGAGTTCCCCAGGCCGGGCAAGCTGACCACCGTCCCGACCAAGCAGATGCTCAATCAGCGCGACCTGTCGCTGGCGTATTCCCCGGGCGTCGCCTTTCCGTGCGAAGAGATCGTCGCCAATCCTTTGAGCGCGGCACGCTTCACGGCGCGCGGCAACCTGGTCGGCGTGATTTCGAACGGCACGGCGGTGCTGGGCCTGGGCGACATCGGACCGCTGGCCTCCAAGCCCGTCATGGAGGGGAAAGCCGTACTGTTCAAGAAATTCGCCGGCATCGACGTTTTCGATATCGAGATCGACGAGAAGGATCCGCACAAGCTGGTCGAGATCATCGCCGCGCTCGAGCCGACGTTCGGCGGCATCAACCTCGAAGACATCAAGGCGCCAGACTGCTTTACCGTCGAACGCGAATGCCGGGCGCGCATGAGGATCCCGGTATTCCATGACGACCAGCACGGCACGGCCATCGTCGTCGCCGCGGCGATCACCAATGGGCTGAAGGTGGTCGGCAAGCGGATCGAGGACGTGAATCTGGTCGCGTCCGGCGCCGGCGCCGCCGCCCTGGCCTGCCTCGACTTGCTGGTCGATCTCGGCATGAGGCTCGACAACATCTTCGTGACCGATCTGGCAGGCGTGGTGTACCAGGGCCGGACCGAGCTGATGGATACGAACAAGGCCCGTTATGCGCGCCAGACGAGCGCCCGCACCCTCGGCGAAGTGATCGAAGGCGCCGACATTTTCCTCGGGCTGTCCGCTGGGAACGTGCTCAAGCCGGACATGGTCAAGCGCATGGGAAGCCGGCCGCTGATCATGGCCCTGGCCAATCCCACGCCGGAAATCCTGCCGGAGGCGGCGCTGGAAGCACGGCCCGACGCCATCCTCGCAACAGGGCGCGCCGACTACCCGAACCAGGTCAACAATGTCCTGTGCTTCCCCTATATCTTCCGCGGCGCGCTGGACGCCGGCGCGACCACGATCACGCGCGAAATGGAAATCGCAGCGGTGAATGCGATCGCCGACCTGGCGCGCCAGGAACAAAGCGACATCGTGGCGACTGCCTACGGCACCGGCGACCTGTCGTTCGGTCCGAACTACCTGATCCCGACACCTTTCGATCCACGCCTGATCGTCGAGATCGCGCCTGCGGTTGCGCAGGCCGCGATGGAAAGCGGCGTCGCGACGCGACCGATCGACGACCTCGAGGCTTACGCACAGCACCTGCAACAGTTCGTGTATCACAGCGGCAGCATGATGCGGCCGGTATTCGAGGCGGCGCGCGCCACCAGCGCCGATGAAAAGCGCATCGTCTTCGCCGAGGGCGAGGACGAGCGGGTGCTGCGCGCTGTGCAGATCGTGGTCGACGAGCGCATCGCGCAACCGATCCTGGTCGGCCGCTCGGCGGTCATCGAGGAGCGCATCGCCAGGCTCGGCCTGCGCATGGCGAAAGACCGCGACTTCACGATCGTCGATACCGACCGCGATCCGCGCTACCGCGATTACTGGACGACCTATCATGATCTGATGTGCCGGCGCGGCATCACCGAGCAGATGGCCCGGCTCGAGATGCGCCGCCGCACGACCCTGATCGGGGCGATGCTGGTGCGTAAAGGCGAAGCGGATGGCATGCTATGCGGAATGATCAGCACCACCCATCGCCACCTGCATTTCATCGACCAGGTCATCGGCAAGAAGGAAAGCTCGACCGTCTACGCGGCCATGAACGCGCTGATCCTGCCGGGCCGGCAGATCTTCATCGCGGACACGCACGTCAACGTCGACCCGAGCGCCGCGCAACTGGCCGAGATCGCCCTGCTGGCGGCCGAGGAAGTCCGGCGCTTCGGCATCGTTCCCAAGGTCGCGCTGCTGTCGCACTCGAATTTCGGCACGAGCGATGCGCTTTCCGCCCGCAAGATGCGCGAAGCGCTGTCTATCCTGCGCGCCCGCGCGCCTGAGCTCGAACTGGACGGCGAGATGCACGGCGACGTCGCGCTCGACGCGGCGCTGCGGCGCAAGTACCTGCCGGCGTCCACGCTCGAAGGCGATGCGAACCTGCTGATCCTTCCCGACATCGACTCGGCGAACATTTCCTACAACCTGTTGAAGGTCGCGGCGGGCAACAATGTGGCCATCGGTCCGATCCTGCTGGGTGCGGCCGAGCCGGTACAGGTGCTGACGCCATCGGCAACGGTGCGCCGGATCGTCAACATGACCGCCGTGCTGGTCGGCGACATCGCGAGCAGCCAGCGCAACCCGCCCGGGTGAGATGCCAGGCTGAACCGGCAGGGCGCGGGCAATGCGCCGCCCTGCGCCGTCGCTTCAGGCCCCGTCCCGGTATCTAAAAGCGTCGACGAACGCCGCAAACGCCGGCGAGGCCTGGCGCCGGTTCGGGTAATACAAGTGAAAGCCCTCGAAGTACGGGCACCAGTCCGCCAGCACTTCCACCAAGCGCCCATCCGCCAGGTAAGGCGCAGCCAGCTGCTGCGGCACATACGCCAGCCCGATCCCGTCGACGGCGCTGTTGAGCATATGCACGACACTGTTGAACACCAGCTGCCCTTCGGTCTTCACACTGAAGGCATGGCCATCCTTCTCGAATTCCCAGGCGTAGATCGCGCCCGCCGGCCGGTGCCGGATATTCACGCAACGGTGGCGCGTCAGCTCCTGCGGCGTCTGCGGCGCCGGATTGCGCGCGAAGTAGTCTGGCGAACCCACCACCGCGAGGCGCCAGTCCGGACTGATGCGCACGGCGATCATGTCCTTGCTGATCGCCTCCCCCAGGCGGATGCCGGCGTCGAAGCGCTCTTCGACGACGTTGGTAAAGCCGTAGTCCACCATGAACTCCAGCGTCACGTCGGGGTAGTCGGCCAGGAATTGCGCCAGCCTGGGCCGCAGGTACAGCTCGATGGCATCGTCGGTACAGGTGATGCGAATCGTGCCGGCCGGCTTGTCGCGCAATTCGCCGAGCGCCTCGACCTCAAGGCCGATCTGGTCGAACAGCGGCGCGAGCGAACGCAGCAGACGCTCACCGGCTTCGGTCGGCGCCACGTTGCGCGTCGTGCGCGACAGCAGGCGCAAACCCAGCCGCGCCTCGAGCGCACGCATCGTGTGGCTCAGAGCCGAGGGTGTGACGCCGATCTGGACGGCAGCCTTGGTGAAGCTCCGCGCACGCGCCACCGCGACGAAAGCTTGCAGATCATCTATCTTGGCAATTTTAGCAATGCTCATTGCTGAAATTTTCTCACAAGCGCATCCAGATTGCTCGCACTTATCATGGTGGTCCGGGTCCGGGACAATGCCTGTCATGACCATCCAATCTCCCGACCTTCCCGCCCGCCACGCAAGCGCCACCGCAGCACCCGCCCACTGGAGCGCCGTGTTCGCGATGACGCTGTGCGTGTTTGCCCTGATCGCCTCCGAATTCATGCCCGTCAGCCTGCTCACGCCGCTGGCTGCGGACCTGCACGTCAGCGAAGGGCTGGCCGGCTACGGCATCGCCATCTCCGGCGCGCTTGCCGTGCTGACCAGCCTGTCGATTCCGGCGCTGGCCGGTACGCTCGACCGCAAGACCTTGTTGCTGGGGCTGACCGCGCTGATGTGCTTCTCCGGCCTGGTCATCGGCGCGGCGCACAGCTATGCCATGTACCTGGTCGGGCGCGCGCTGATCGGCGTCGTGGTCGGCGGGTTCTGGTCGATGTCGGCGGCGGTGGCGATGCGCCTGGTGCCACCGGCTAGCGTGCCGAAGGCACTGGCCATCTTCAACGGCGGCAATGCGCTGGCGACCATCGTGGCGGCGCCGCTGGGCAGCTACCTCGGCGGCATCATCGGCTGGCGTGGCGCCTTTTATTGCCTGGCGCCGGTGGCGCTGGCCGCGCTGGCCTGGCAGTGGATCAGCATGCCGCCACTGCGCGCAAATGTCTCGACGACGGCGCGGCCAACAGGCTCGGGCAACGTGCTCGCGCTGCTCCGGCGGCCGGTGGTCCGCTTGGGCATGCTGGCGGTCGGGCTGTTCTTCATGGGCCAGTTTGTGCTGTTCACCTACGTCCGGCCCTTCCTGGAAACCGTCATCGGCGTCGACCTGCGCACCTTGTCGACGATCCTGCTGGTGCTCGGCATCGCCGGCTTCGTCGGCACGGTGGGCGTCGGCCGCTTTCTGCGGGACGGGCCGTACCGCACGCTGACCGTGATTCCGGTGCTGATGGCGGCGATCGCACTGTGCCTGGTCGGCTTTGGCGGGCAGGCTGGCGTCGCCGGAGGACTGCTGGCGCTGTGGGGCCTGGTGGCAACGGCGGCGCCGGTCGGCTGGTGGTCCTGGCTGGCGCGCACGCTGCCCGACGATGCCGAAGCCGGCGGCGGGCTGATGGTGGCCGTGGTCCAGCTCTCGATCGCGCTCGGCTCGACCCTGGGCGGCGTACTGTTCGACGGCAGCGGCTACCGCGCCACCTTCGCGGCGAGCGCCGCGATCCTGCTGGCGGCGGCCGCCCTCACCGCCCTCACCGCGTACGCCGCACGCGCACCGGCGCGCTGACGCGCACGCCCCCGCGCCCCCGCGCGTGCCCGCGCGAGCGCCGATTTCGCACCGGTTCGCCCCGGTCCGGCGTATCATCCCCGGATGCCGGCCACGTAAAGGTGGTGTCCGCTCGAAAGGTCGTGCATAATATAGCGCCGTCTTATGTCTTATAGAAGACTTGGCACCAGGACAACAGTACCCGAACCCTTCGCGAACACCGAGGAAAAGCGCATGAGCAGTGATCAGACCATCATCTACACCTTAACCGACGAGGCGCCGCTGCTGGCGACCCACGCCTTCCTGCCCGTCATCAGCACGTTTGCCAAGCCGGCCGGCATCACCATCGAAGAGAGCGACATTTCGGTCGCCGCGCGTATCCTCGCGAACTTCGCGGACCGCCTGAGCCCGGAGCAGCGTGTGCCGGACACCCTGGCCGACCTCGGCAAGCTGACCCTGACCCCGGAAGCCAACATCATCAAGCTGCCGAACATCTCGGCCTCGGTGGGCCAGCTGCAGGCGGCGATCAAGGAACTGCAGGGCAAGGGCTACAACCTGCCCGACTACCCGGCCGACCCGAAGACCGACGAAGAAAAAGACATCAAGGCGCGCTACGGCAAGTGCATCGGCTCGTCCGTGAACCCGGTCCTGCGCGAAGGTAACTCCGACCGCCGCGCGCCGAAGGCCGTCAAGGAATACGCCCGCAAGAACCCGCACTCGATGGGCGAATGGTCGCCGGCCTCGCGCACCCACGTGTCGCACATGACCAGCGGCGACTTCTACCACGGCGAGAAGTCGATGACGCTGGACAAGGCGCGCGACGTCCGCATGGAACTGGTCGCCAAGAGCGGTCAGACCGTCGTGCTCAAGCAGAAAGTGGCGCTGAAGGACGGCGAGATCATCGATTCGATGTTCATGAGCCGCAAGGCCCTGATCGCCTTCTACGAGAAGGAGATCGAAGACGCCAAGAAGACCGGCATGATGTTCTCGCTGCACGTCAAGGCAACCATGATGAAGGTCTCGCACCCGATCGTGTTCGGCCACGCCGTGCGCACCTTCTACAAGGAAGCCTTCGCCAAGCACCAGGACGTGCTGGACAGCCTGGGCGTGAACGTCAACAACGGCATGGCCGATCTGTACAACAAGATCGAGAAGCTGCCGGAATCGCAGCGCGAAGAAATCATCCGCGACATCCACGCCTGCCAGGAACACCAGCCCGAGCTGGCCATGGTCGACTCGGCCAAGGGCATCACCAACTTCCACTCGCCGAACGACGTGATCGTCGACGCGTCGATGCCGGCCATGATCCGCGCCGGCGGCAAGATGTACGGCGCCGATGGCCGCCTGAAGGAAGTCAAGGCCGTGCTGCCGGAATCGACCTTCGCCCGCATCTATCAGGAGATCATCAACTTCTGCAAATGGCATGGCGCGTTCGATCCGCGCACCATGGGCACCGTGCCGAACGTCGGCCTGATGGCCCAGCAGGCCGAGGAATACGGCTCGCACGACAAGACCTTCGAGATCGCCGAAGACGGCGTCGCCAACATCGTCGACATCGCCACCGGCGAAGTCCTGATGAGCCAGGACGTCGAACAGGGCGACATCTGGCGCATGTGCCAGACCAAGGACGCGGCGATCCGCGACTGGGTCAAGCTGGCCGTCACGCGCGCGCGCAACTCGGGCATGACCGCGGTGTTCTGGCTGGACGCCTACCGTCCGCACGAAGCCGAGCTGATCAAGAAGGTCCAGACCTACCTGAAGGATTACGACACCACCGGCCTGGACATCCAGATCATGTCGCAGGTGCGTGCGATGCGCTTCACGCTGGAGCGCGTGTGGCGCGGCATCGACACCATCTCGGTGACCGGCAACATCCTGCGCGACTACCTGACCGACCTGTTCCCGATCCTGGAACTGGGCACCAGCGCCAAGATGCTGTCGATCGTCCCGCTGATGGCCGGCGGCGGCATGTACGAGACCGGCGCGGGTGGTTCGGCGCCGAAGCACGTGCAGCAGCTGACCGAAGAAAACCACCTGCGCTGGGATTCGCTGGGCGAATTCCTGGCGCTGGCGGTGAGCTTCGAAGACCTCGGCATCAAGACCGGCAACGCCAAGGCCAAGATCCTGGCCAAGACGCTCGACGCCGCCACCGGCAAGCTGCTGGACAACCGCAAGTCGCCGTCGCCGAAGACCGGCGAGCTCGACAACCGCGGCAGCCAGTTCTACCTGTCGATGTACTGGGCCCAGGAACTGGCCGCGCAAACCGAAGACGCCGAACTGGCCGCCTTCTTCGCGCCGTTGGCCAAGAACCTGGCCGAGAACGAGCAGAAGATCGTCGCCGAACTCCTGGCGGTGCAAGGCCAGCCGGCCGACATCGGCGGCTACTACAAGCCGGACACCGCCAAGGTGCAAGCCGTGATGCGTCCGAGCGCGACCTTCAACGCTGCGCTGGCGTCGGTCAAGGGCTGATCGGCGTAATTTGATGGGCCGGCGTCCCGCCGGCCAGCACGACCCGACGGCGGGTCCGGATCGCATCCGGGCTCGCCGTTTTCTTTTGTGTCAGCGGGCACGTTGCTCTCACGGCAAGCGAAGGTCGCGCGAAAACGTCTTGGATCATTACGATTGCCGCCAAACAAAATCTTCGAGCAGTTCAGTTGCTTCTTGGGCATACTAAGCGCGACAGCACCGTGAACTAAAGTTCGGCTTTTCCCTGTTCAAAGGGAGAGTAAGTGCTTGCCGAGCTTCGCAACGCTGTCGACGAGTTTCGACACGACTACGACATTGGGGAAGATGGAATGGCACTTGACGCGCCCGCGCCGCGACTTGGGTTGCAGAATACTGGAAAAGTTTCAGGAACAACGCCGTCGCCTTCTTGTTCGGCGGAACATGCCGACATCTCGACTGAAATCGTCCTCGACATACTGGGCCGCTATCGGGTGGCGCTCGATACGCAGAGTTTTCCGGCAACGCTGTATGCCGAGTCGCTGATGTACATGCTCTACTGGTTCCATCGGCTGCGTGACCCGATTCGCAAGAATCGTATCGAAGTCGACATCGCCAGATATCTGAACATCGAGCCTCGATCCGCGGTGATCGCTGCACTGCTCTCCGATCAAGCGCTCAAGACGCGAGCAAAGGACCATATTGAACAGGGCACCCTCGTTCGCAGGACCGTCGACGTACTTGTCATGCGCGAAGGGCCGAGCGAAAAGGAATTTCTGATCCTGGACCGGACCTTTTTCCCAACAGGCATGGCGCTGCCGGGCGGCTTGCTCCAGGACGAAGACGAGCTGAACGACATCGGAATTCCTGGCAACATTTTTGCCGCGCTAAGGATTACCGCATCAAAGGTCCTGCGAGCAGCCACCATCCGTTATGGAATCTCGGAACGCAAGGGACGAAAATACTATTTTTCCGCCACCGAGACTGGCCAGGAAGCCCGCGTCTACATGGACAGGACCATATCGAACGGGTTTCGCGATCATCTCAGGGACATTACCGCCCCATCGGATCCACGCCATATCGTCGACACAATCGGCTTCCTGGTCGAAATCCCGGATACGGATGGGGTTCAGGGCCGATGGATCGCCCAGAGCCTGGTTACCACGCCCGACACGAAACAAGGCACATTCGCTTTTCGACATCACAAGCAGATTGTTGCCGCGCTCCTGGCAAAGAATTTCACGAAGACCGAAGGCGTTTCTCATCACGAATGGATCCGCAAAACGGTAACGAGTCCGCTGGACGTGTACCGTGGCATCAGGGCGCGGTTCCGCCGGAATAACGACAGGCCGGACACGCCGGTCATCGAACTCTTGCCGGTCGTCGACTACGTCCGCAGCCAGATGATGTCCCCGACGATCGATGAAAGTTGCCGCGGCAATGCGGCACTCGAGATCCTGCGCAACCAGGTGCTGCACAAGCTTCATCATGTCACGATCGAGAATGGACCGATGTGCCCGTATGCGCCGACCTTGCGCGTCTTGTTCGAAGCTGTCGCCTTCTTCGACGTGGTATGGCGCACCAGAAAACACCTGAGCACTCACTTTCAGAGGCATTACTGGTACCGCTACGAAAGCCTGATGGGTCGGATACCGGAAGCCATCATCATTCCGACCTTCGATAACATCTCTGCGACCGACCTCCTTAAGGTCCGGGGCACCGGCCTCTACCTGGTCGGCGTGTCGACCGACCCCGTGTATGTCGATGAGTTCTGGCAATCGCCGCTTGAATTTCTCATCCATGACCTGAACCACGCATGGAAGATGCTCGATATGGATGACAGATTCTTGCAAGCCCATCCAGACATGAGCAGGCACGAATTCATGGGGACGTCCAACCGCTTCATCCACGACTATCTGGCGACGATCGCCGTTCAAAAATCCGATACCGAGTTGCAGAAAGAAATCAAGAAACTCAAGAAGATTCTGCTGTTCGAAGTCGGCCACGAAGATGGGCGGCCGCTACTGCCAGCCATCATCGCCGAGACGCTGCTGGAAGCCGAGGGCTACGAGTTCCCGGACAATGTCGTTCGCTACGATGACGAGGAAGGCCCGGCCTATCTGGAGCGACGCATCATAAGTGGCATTACTGCGCTTTCCTATGTGCGGCACAAATTGCAGCACGGCTTCTTCGACCAGACCGACTCGCAGAATATTCAGATCGTCAGCCCCAAATTCCGCTCGGTCGGATGGATCGTGACAGCGGCTGTTGAATTGCTGGAGGAAATGCAGGCAGCGATCCCGCCAGAAATTCAGGCCGAGGGCTTGACGGCGTACCTGACGCGGCAAGCGTGTTCGAGGGGCCCTGCAATCCTTCATGCGCCCGAAAACCTGGATCCGGTGATTGAGAAGTATGGCGATGGAACAATGCTCGACACCAGCAACAAAGTTGCCATCGATGGGTGTTAGCGGGGAACATTGAACAATTCAATCAGCGAATATTGTAAGAGCGCAGTTACCGGCACAGGAGATGACAGCAGGTGACAACACGGTTCATGCACTGACGTTTTTGTCCAACCAGCGACAGATTTTCCATCCTCCACAGTTCTCAATCTAGCAACATTTGTCTGGACATGTTCCACATCGCTGTCTAGACTGAAGTCCCATTTCTCTCTGGACACGATCGATGCGCCCATCTTCCCTGTTGCGCCGCTGCGCCGCCACCCTGCTGCTGTGCACCGCCGTCGGCACCGCGCTTGCGGCGCCCGGCGCGCCCGCCGCGGGCGACGTCCCGCCCGACTACGTCGGCGCAAACTCGGACGACAAGCCGGTCCAGCTCAGCCAGTATGCGGGCAAGGCCGTGGTGATGTCGTTCTGGGCGACCTGGTGCGGCTACTGCATGAAGGAGCTGCCGATCCTGGCCAACATCCAGAAAGCGGCCAAGGGCAAGGTCCAGGTCATCGCCGTGAACACCGAAGAGCGCGACGTGTTCGACAAGGTGCGCCGGCCGATCGGCAAAATGGAGCTCGTCGCGGCCTACGACCCCGACGACAAGGCGCAAAAAGCCTACGGCGTCAAAGGGATTCCGCACATGGTCATCATCGGGCGCGACGGCAGGATCGTCCAGGTATTCCGCGGCTATGACGCGTCGAGCCTGCCGACCATCGTGGCCGCCATCAACGAAGCGATGGGCGCCACCCGGGCGCAATCCGACGAAGCCGGCGGCACACAGTGAGCACGCCGCGACGCTTTGTCTGAAAACTGTCTCGATTTGTCGTCGCCGGGCGGCAATCGGTCTCCGTTGACATTTGCTCTTATACAATAGCCGGTCAAGGAGAAGCCCATGTATCGCGTACTGCTGGTGGAAGACGATCCGCGCCTGGCGGAGCTGGTGACGGAATACCTCTCCGGCTATGAATTCTCGGTCGACCTGGTCACGCGCGGCGACGTCGCGCTCGAGCACTTCAAGGCGGCGGCGCCCGACATCGTCGTGCTCGACCTGATGCTGCCGGGGATGGACGGCATGGTCGTGTGCCGCCAGATCCGCGACGTGTCCGACGTGCCGATCCTGATCCTGACCGCGCGCGAGGACAGCTACGACGAAGTGTCCGGCCTGGAGCAAGGCGCCGACGACTTCGTCAACAAGCCGGTCCAGCCACGCGTGCTGCTGGCGCGCCTGCGCGCCCTGTTGCGGCGCGCCCAGCCCAAGGGAGGCATGGATACGCGCATGCTCGAATTCGGCGCCCTGCGCATCGTCACCACCGAGCGCAGCGTCAGCTGGCGCGGCCAGCCCTGCGTGCTCAGCAACACCGAATACAAGCTGCTGCTGGTGCTGGCCGAGGCAGCCGGCCGCGTGCTCTCGCGCGACGAGCTGCTCAAGAAGATGCGCGGCATCGAGTTCGACGGGCTCGATCGCAGCATCGACAATTCGATCTCCAAGCTGCGCCGCAAGTTCGACGATGCGAACTCGGAAAAGATCAAGACGGTGTGGGGCGAAGGCTATTTGTTCTCGCCGTCGGCATGGCACTGACGAGGACAGCAATCATTTCTCGACGCCCGCGTGCCCATGGTAGCGCCGGCAGCTCAGGAAACTGACGTGAATGATGTTGTGTCCCATCCTCACCCTCTTTGCAAAAAATTGCATTGAGGAAATTGACATGCTAGAGTTTCGGCTTCAGGCACCAGGCTCGCCGGTGCGGCAACGAGATCGCAGAAGATGAGAGAACAGCTTGGCCGCATCGCGGCGATAGTCGGTGTGACCGTGCTTGCCACGGGATGCGCCACCCCTTACAGCCCAGTCCCGGTCGCCACCCATTTCCCGACCAGCCAGCAGCAGAAATTGCAGGCTGCGGCGCACTGGACGGCAATTACTGAACACATCGAAAAGCAGTTGGTGCCGACGCTTAACAACGGCCCGCGCGGGGCCCTGTACGTGCAGCCGCTGCAGGACACGCCCTTCAACCGTGCGGTCGCCGGCCAACTGATGACCTCGCTCGTCAATGGCGGATACGTCGTGGCGAAGACGCCGCGCGATGCCTTGAAGGTTGAAGTCGACACGCAAGTGGTTGCGTTTTCCGGCGATCGCCCGCAATACAAGTACCATGGAGAGCGGTCCGCCCTGGTTGCCGGCGTATGGGCGCTGACGGAAGTGCACCACAGCGCCCTTGGCCTGGCTACGGCCGCCGTTTTCGGCGAGGATGCGTATGCCTGGTTCCGGTCCCAGTTTTCGTCCAGCGACACGCCGAAAACCGAGATCATCGTCACCGTGGCCGTGTCCGACGACCAGCGCTACTATGCGCGCCAGACCTCGGTGTACTACACGGTCGACAGCGACCGCTGGCTGTATGAAACGGTGCCCCTGCCGCCGGCGCAGCCGGTGAAAACGTTCGCGGTAACCGGGGAGACGAAATGAAGTGCGTTAAGAAAGCGCTTGCCCTGTTGCTCGTCCCCTTGATGCTGACGGCCTGCGCATACGAGAGGCAGGACGATGGCTACTCTCCGGCGCAGCCAGCCAATGCGGTCGTCAGTGCCAATTACGCCGCGGCCGATGCTTTGCTGGCGCAATTGAAAGGCAAGCTGTCCGACGACAAGCCGTTGATCATGGCGACCATCGTCAACATCGATGCGCTCGAGCAGACCTCGACGCTCGGGCGGCTGGTGTCGGAGCAGGTCTCGACCCGGCTCGCGCAAGGTGGGCTGAAAATGCTTGAAATGAAACTGCGCAACAGCGTGTACCTGAAACGCAACCAGGGCGAATTGATGCTCACGCGCGAAATCGGCGAGGTGGCGCATACCCACGACGCCCAGGCCGTGGTCGTCGGTTCCTACGCCGAGACGCCCGACGCCGTGTTCGTCAACGTCAAGGTGATCCAGCCAACCAGCAACTTCGTGTTGGCGGGCCAGGACTTCGTGCTGCAAAAAGACGCCACGGTGCGCGCGATGATGCAGCCGCCCGGGCAAAGCCAGCTTCGCTGAGCTTCCGCCAGATTTGCCAAATATGTCGCTGGTCACTTCTCGAAGCTGAACAGCATCGTTCCGATGATCGACACATTTGAAGTCGCTCAAACTTTCGTGGACTCGCCTATATCCAGGCATCTCGAGGTCTCACTGAATCAAGTCGAGGCCGAGTTGATCGAGATTACGAAGAAAATTGCACTGTCTGCGTGATTCGGCCGCAGACTTCATTGTTGCAAGCGGCCGATGCATCGCATCTGAGGAACCGGTGGCTCAATGCTGGTTACTCGAACAGCGGCACGATCGCCAGCGGCGCGTGGTAGGCCATGACCTGGCCGCGCTCGGCGGGAAGGCGCAGGGTCACGACCGGGAACGCGTCGTCGATGTCGCCCGCAAACGCCGCGCCATTCGCGACCTGCAGCGGCAGCTCGCTGCCGTCGGGACGGCGCAGGCGCGCGCCGACGTCGGTCTTCTTGGGATACACGAAACGCACGCCGGCGCACTGGCGCGCGCGCTGCGACGCGTCGACCCAGCGCGCAAAGCCGAGCGCCTGGCGGCAGGCTTCGAGCAGCTCGGCGACGTCGTACAGGCCGTCGGCGCGCGGCGCGATCGTCACGCGCGGGCGCAGCGCAAAATCGACGCCCTTGCGGTTCAGGGCCAACGCGGCGTTTTCGTCGTAGGCGGCCTTTTGCAGCGGAAACACGGTGCGACCGAGCGCATCCAGCGGCAGCATCAGCTGGGTCGCCTTGCCGGACAAGACCAGCTGCAAGGGCTGCGCCCCGGGGCCGGGATCGGCGCTCTGCACTTCCAGCTCGCTTTGCAGCAGATTCTTCGGCCCGCCGTATTTCTCGAACACGACCATCGCGCGGTAGGCGTCGCGGTAGCTCGCCCACGCGCCCGCCCCCGCAGGCGCCTGCGCGCGCGCGAGCTCCATCGCGCCGGCCGCCAGCAGCAGAGCGAGGGAAGCGACGATGGGGCGGATTGAACGCATCTCAGAAACGGTAGGCGATGGCGGTCGAGACCGTCAAGTTGCTGGACCGCTCGACGAGCGGGCTGTGGGCGGCGCTGCCGAGCAGGCGCTTGGCGCGCAGGTCGGTGGCCAGCATCCACGATGGCGACCAGCTCCAGTTCCAGCGCGCGTCCAGGTGCGCATCCTGCAGGCCGCCGCCCGGCGCGTACTCGTCGAACCTGCTGCGCAGCGATTCCTCGGCGCTGACGCCGAAATAGCTCACGTTGTCGTTGCGGTTGGCAGCGGTGACGCCAGCCACCAGCGATACCCGGTGCCGCTCGCCGATCGCCGCCGCCAGGCGCTGCACGTCCATCGTCAGGCGCGCGCCGTCGCGTTCGCGTCCCGAGCCGTACGACAGGCTGGCGCTCAGGCGCCATTGCGGGTCGAGGTAGACGTTGACAAAAGCGCCGGCCTGCAGGCGCGCGCCGATCTCGTCCATGCCGTCCAGGCCCTTCGGTGAGCGCTTCAGGACGCTGAACAGCGGCCCCCGCGCGAACGTGCCGACTCCACCCACCGTGTTGCCGTCGCCCCCGCCATCGCGCCTGGGGACCAGGCCCAGCAAGGGGCCGTATTCCAGCGTCGGGCTGCTGGACAGGTGCCAGCCGGCGTTCATGCCGGACACGAACAGCCCGTTGCTCCATTCGACCTGCAGCACCGGCAGCGCGCGTACCCGGCGCACCCCGGTGCCATCGTAGCGCGGCGCCGATTGCACGCCCAGGCCCGCATACATGTCGCGGCTGCCGTCCGGCATCGGATTGAGCGCAGGCGTCTCGGCGCGGCTGGCGCGGCAAGCGAACATCGAACCCAGGGTGCAGAGCACGGCAAGCGAAACGAAGAGGGGCTTGTTCATGTCATAAGGCAAAGGATTGCGGAACACAGCATTTTACGTGCTTGCGTTCGAGCATTCACACCTCTGCCCTGTCGGAATAAAAAAAGCCCACCCTGCTTGCGCATCAGGTGGGCAAACGGAAAACCCTGATGAACACATCCTACCCAGCCGGCGCCGCCAAATCCGCCGAGGAATGTCGGCCAATTGTCGTCAATTTGTAAGGCGCGGTTTTTTGACCGGACACTCCATTAAAATTTCGGTCATGATCAAAACGGAACCATTATTTTTTTATCACGCCGGCGCGGCGGGGCCGTGACGTGAACCGCCTGTTCTTCCGCTTCTTCGTGCTGGTCATGCTGTCGATCACGGCGGCCACCTTCGTGATCTATTTCCTGTTCGCGCGCCTGTTCGGCGATCCGCTCGACGACATCGCGCGGCGCCAGGCCTCGGCCCAGATCTTCCTGCTCGAGCAGTACGTCGACCGTGCCCCGCCCGACGAATGGCTGGTGCGCCTGAACAAGGTGCGCGAAGTGTCGGACGCCCAGTTCGACCTGGTGCCGCTGTCCCAGGTGAATGAGGCGCTGTCGACGCGCCAGCGCACCGCCCTGGCGCGCGGCGAGATCGTGCTCGACCCGTCGCACAAGGCGTTCCTGCGCCGCGTCGACCTGGCGGGCCAGCGCTACATCGGCAGCGACGACGAGGTGCTGCGCGTGTCCAGGCTGCCGATCGATCTCGGCCAGGCGCTGGCGATGGAAGTGCTGCGCTACGTCGTGGTCGCGCTGGCCTTGCTGGTGCCGATCGCGCTGTGGTCGCGCGCGCACTGGCAGGCCTTGCAGCGGCTGTCGCGCGTGGCCGACGAGTTCGGCGCCGGCCAGCTGTCCGCGCGCGCGCACATGCGCCCGTCCGAGGCGGTCTACCCGCTGGCCGAGCGCATGAACGCGATGGCCGAACGCATCCAGGGCTTGCTGGAATCGCAGAAGAATTTGCTGCACTCGGTGTCGCACGAGCTGCGCACGCCGATCGCGCGCCTCGAGTTCGCCATGGAGCTGCTGGCCGAGCGCATGCCCGACCCGCAGCTGGTGAAACGCATCGCGGCGATGGAAGGCGACCTGGCGGAACTGAACGGCCTGGTCACCGAACTGCTGTCGATGAGCAAGCTGGACGACGCGCACGGACCGCAGCGCGCCCTGTTCGAGCTCGAACCGCTGCTGCGCGAATGCGCCGGCGCCCTGCATCCGCCGCCGGCGCAGCTACACGTCGACCTCGGCCCGATGCTGGGCAGCCTGGACGGCGAGCGCCGGCTGCTCGCGCGCGCCCTCGGCAACCTGCTGCGCAACGCCCAGAAGTACGCCGCACGCCAGGTGGCCTTGAGCGCCCAGCGCGTCGGCGGCATGGTCGAGATCGCGGTCGACGACGATGGCCCCGGCATCCCCGAGGCCGAGCGCGAACGCGTGTTCGAGCCTTTCTACCGGCTCGACCGCAGCCGCGACCGCGCCACCGGCGGCTTCGGGCTGGGCCTGTCGATCGCGCGCAAGGCGGTGGTGCTGCACGGCGGCAGCCTGGCGGTCGAGGGCTCTCCGCTGGGCGGCGCGCGCTTCGTGATGCGCTTGCCGGACGGCGTGCTGGCGCAGTGAATCAGGGCGGCTCGGCTACTTCGCCTGCGCGGCCTTGGTCACGAGGCCGTCCGCCACCTCCAGCGTGGCCTTGAACAGGTCGTTGCGGTCGGGCGGATTGAAGTGCGCGCTCACGGTGGCCGGCGAAGTCTGGTAGCGTCCGTCGATCACCAGCGTCGGCGCCGACTCGACCTGGTAGCTGGCCATCACCTTGCCCAGCTGGCGCAGGCGGGTCTGTACGCCGAAGGTATTCCAGGCCTCCTGGAATTTGGCCGGATCGACGCCGATGCTCGCGCCGTTCTTGCCCATCCAGTCGAGGATGGCGCCATCCTCATGCAGATTGACGTGCTGCTTGTGCACCAGGTCGAAGATCTGGCCATGGATGGCGTCCGGCTTGCCCATCGCTTCCAGCGCCAGGTACAGGTGCGCTTCGGGATCGCTGGCGCCGCGCAAGGGAATGTGGATGCGGCGCAGCTGGATGCGCTCGCCTTCCTGCTTTGCCCACGCTTCGAGCTGCGGCTCGAGCGCATTGCACACCGGGCAGTGGTACATGAAGAACTCGATCACCTCGACCTTCTTGCCGGCCGCTTGCGTGGCCTGCGGCTGGGCCAGCGTGATGTAGTCGATGCCGTTGGCCGGGTTGGACGGCGAGGCGGATGTGGTGTGGAAGACGGCGGAGCCAGCCAGCAGGCACAGGCCGGCGGCGGCGAAACGCAGAGAATGCAGAGAACGCATGAATCATCCTTCGGTGGTGGGGTCCACCGAAGGATAGATGAAACGGATGGCTGAGTGAAGAACCGGGCGGCGGCTCAGTGACGGCTCAGTGACGGCTCAGTGACGGCTCAGTGACGGCGCACCACCGGCGGCTTCGGCGGGCCTTCCGGCGACACGTGCGTGATCGCGTAACCCAGGTGTTCCCACCAGTGATCGCGCGAACGCACGGTGACCAGGCATTGCTTGTCGATCGAGCCGGCGAACACCGGATCCGGGCACTTGTTCGTCATCATCGCGTAGCGCTGGTTTTCGGCGTTCACCAGCGCGACGCACAGCCAGAAGACGACGCCAAGCAGCAGCACCGCCAGGCCCCAGGCCCAGTGGTTGACGTGGCTGGTCTCGTACAAATCCTCGTCTTCCGGCTTGGACTTGTCGTAGATCCGCAGGATCTTGCCTTCGACATTGCTCATCGCTTGCTCTTCTCGACTTCGTTAAGGGTTATTTGGTCTTGGCCGCCCGCGCCACCAGCACGTCCATCACCTGCAGGGTTGCCGGGAACAGCTGCATCTCGTCGTTGACCTTCAGGGAACCCTGCAGCACCGACGGCGAGGTCATGTACTTGCCGTCGATGACCACGGCCGGCACGCCGTCGATCTTGTAGTCGTTCACGATCTGCGGCAGGCGGTGCAGCCTGGTCATCACGCCGAACGAATTCCATGCGTTCAGGAAGGTCTTCTGGTCCACGCCGTTCTTGGACACCCAGTCGATGATCGCCTTGTCGTCGAACAGGCGGACGTGCTGGACGTGGACGGCGTTGAACACCTTCTGGTGCATGTCACCCAGGCGGCCCAGCGCTTCGAGCGTCAGGTACAGGTGCGCCTCGGGATCGTTGGCGCCCTGGGCCGGCAGCGGGATGCGCTTGAGCAGGATATTGTCGCCCTGCTTTTTGACCCACTGCTCGAACGACGGTTCCAGGCGATTGCAGTGCGGGCAGTGGTACATGAAGAACTCGATCACCTCGACCTTCTTGCCGACCTGCTGCACCGGTTGCGGCTGGGCGAGCGTCACGTACTCGACACCGTTTTTCGGGTCGGTCGGCGAGGCAAACGCGGTGCTGGCGACGAGGCTGGCGGCGATCAGGGCGAAACGCAGGGCACGCATAGTAATCCTTCTGGTGGTGTTAAGTTGGGAAACGACCGCGAGATTACCACTTTTTATGCGTTCCGCCTTAGTCCTGGCTTAGTTTGCCCCCGTTCGGGCTCAGAACGCGTAACGCACCGACAGCTTCATCTGGCGCCCATCGCTCGGATAAATGCCGTCCTGGCAACCGAACGCATTGCTGAAATAATGGCGGTCGGCCAGGTTCAGCCCTGACAGCGCCAGTTCCCAGCGGTTCAGCTGTAGCGCATAGCGCGCGTCCAGCGTCGCGTAGCCGGGCACGTGCGCCGGGCAGCTGTTGTCGAAGTCGCTGCCGTAGCGCTGGTGGTCGACGAATTGCGCACCGGCGTCCACGGTCTGGTTGGCGGTCGGCTGCCAGGCCAGGCGCACGGTCAGCACGTTCTTCGGCACCAGCACCATTTCACGCCCGGCGTTCGGGCCATCGGTGAAGCGGGCGACCACGTGCTGCAGGTGGGCGGTGGCGCGCCAGCCGGCGGCCAGCCGGGCTTCGCCGTCGAGCTCGAAGCCTTCGCGCTCGGTCGGATCCAAATTGGTGTTGGCGCCGAACGGGGCGTACGCCGTCGGGGTCGGATCGAAGAAGATCTCGTTGTCCAGCTTGTGGCGGAAGGCGCGCAGGGTCAGCTTGCGTGCCTCGTCGCCGACGCTGGCGCCCAGCTCGACGTCGTGCGAGGTCTGTCCCTTCAGGATGGCGCCGTTGGCGGTGTAGCTGTTTTCGTCGACGTTGGCCACGCGGTAGCTCTGCCCCGCCTTGCCGTAGACTTCCAGCAGCGGCAGCGGCTTGAGGCTGGCTTGGGCTTCCCAGGCGTTCTGCGACTGCGCGGTGCTTTGCGCAGAGCCGGGCGACAGCGCATCGCTGTAGTCCTTGTCGAACAGTTCGTGGCGCGCGCCGATGGCCAGGCGGCCGTCGTGGGCGGGGTCGAAACGCAGCGCGTCGTGCAGGTAGACCGCTTTCGAGCTCTGGCTGGCGTCGGCCAGCGAGTAGTCGGAGGTGGTCTTGCGCTTCCAGCGGATCAGGTCGATGCCGCCGACCAGCTCGTTGCCCATGCCGGCCACCTGCGTGCGCCAGCGCGCGCGCGGGGAGAGCTGGTCCTGGCGGCTGTCGTAGGCGCCGACCGAGGGGTAGTCGGTCGACAGGTAGTTGGAACGCGCGTTGCGCTCGCGGTGCGACAGCTCGGCGGCCAGGTCGACGTCGCCGGCGCGGACTTCGCCGAAGGCGGTGATGCGGTCGGTATTGAGCGCGCCAAAGTCGAGCGGCGTCTTGGTCCGGCGCGGATCGGCTTCGAACTCGGCCAGGGTCAGCGAACCCGGCAGGCGCGAATCCTGGCGCGCGCTTTCCACGCGGATGCCGACCCGGCCGCCTTCGAAGCGGGTCTGCAGGCCCAGGCTCATGCTGTCCTGGTCGAAGGCGCTGTTGGCGCGGTAGTTCTGGGTGCCCTGGCGCATCACCGACAGGTCGGCCGCGATCGGTCCGGTGACTTGCGACAGCGCGGCGCGCACGTCGTGCTCGTGGAATTGGCCGCCTTCCGCGAACACCGAGCCGTGCAGGCCCGGCTGCTGCGCGCGGCGCGTGAAGATCTGGATCACGCCGCCGGTCGCGCCTTCGCCGAACAGCACGCTGTTGCCGCCGCGCGTGATCTCGATGTGGTCGACGGTGTCGATCGGGATGGTGGAGAGCACGGTGTTGGACAGCTCGTTCTCGTTCAGGCGCACGCCGTCGACGAAGATCACCATGTTCTGCGCGCTGTTGGTGCCGAAGCCGCCCAGGTCGAGGCCGAAGTCGGGCGAGCCGTCCAGGCTCTGGCGGCCGAACACGCCGCCGATCTTGCGGATGGCGGCATTGACGTCGTTCACGCCGGCGCGGCGGATGTCGTTCTGGGTGATCACGGTCGAGCCGATCGGCGTGGATGCGGCATCGCCCGGGAAGCGCGCACCGGTGACGACGACGGTCGATGGGGCCGACGAGGGGGCCAAATCCTGGGCGCCGGCTTGGGCTGCGAGGATGGACATGGAGATGGCGCAGGCCAGCGCGAGCGGCCTGATGGCCGGCTTGGCGCCGGTGGCAACAGCAGAATTCATTGGATGCTTTACAAGTGACAAGTTGGCCGGCGCGCGTCCCCGCATGCTGGCTCGAACGGAAGCGCTTCCTTCATGAAGCCGCTTCCCCCTGTCCTGGCCGGTATCCGGGCTTGCAAGACGGACCGTTCCACCTTCCCATGCTTGCGCACAGTGGTCGTCGGAACGGCCAGCCGCATACGACGCGCGGCGCTTGCTTACCGTTGCGGGGGCAGCACACGTTGGCGTTCGCCCGTGGGGCGGCGCGCCGTGTTTCCCGCTCACTATATTGATGAGGCTGCGCGCGCAGAACGCGCACGCGGGCACCAGAACCGGGCAATTATAACCTTGCCAAGCCGGAGGGCCGGCGGTGTTGCGCTTTTTCGCCGTCAATTCACGTAAATTTTGGAAACTTTGCAGCAATCTCGCATATAGTGTCGCGATAACAATATCTTTGTTTGGGGGTTTGCGAATGAGATTGCGTTTCAAGCGAATCAAAGCGGGCGCCGTGTACGTCCTGCTGGCAGCCGGCGGGGCGGTTACCGCCGACCTGCTGGCCCAGGGCGGCGCCCCATCCGCGGCGCCCCCGGCCACCGTACCGGCACAGCTGCCGGCCCAGTCGCCGGACGGCATCGCACTGGCCGCGCCCGACGCCGCCGTGGTCAGCGTGCCCAGCAGCCCGGATGCCTGGGGCGGCGCGCGCACCGGCCAGGAAGCGACGCTGTCGGACCGCGTGGTCAGCTACGACATCGACGCCACCCTCGACCCGGACAAGCACGTGGTCGACGGCCGCGAAAAGCTGACCTGGCGCAACCGCAGCAACGTGCCGGTGAAAAGCGTCTACCTGCACCTGTACATGAACGCCTTCGAAGGGATGGGCTCGACCTTCCTGACCGAGAAGCGCGTGCGCGACAGCCAGTTCCGCTCCGGCGTCGACATCAAGGAAGGCGAATGGGGCCACATCGCCTTGAACCGCGTCAGCCAGGGCGGCGCGCCGGTGCCGTGGATGTTCGTCCACCCCGACAACGGCCCGGCCAGCGACCACACCGTGGTCCGTTTCGACCTGCCGGCCGCGGTTCTGCCTAACGCATCGACGCTGCTCGACATCGACTTTCGCACCCAGCTGCCGCGCGTGATGGCGCGCACCGGCTACTTCGGCAGCTTCCACCTGGTCGGCCAGTGGTTCCCCAAGATCGGCGTGCTGGAACTGCCGGGCGAGCGCGGCGCCACCGCCCCGCGCTGGAACGTGCACGAATTCCACCTGAATTCCGAGTTCTATGCGGACTTCGGCCTGTACGACGTGCGCTTGACCACGCCCAAGGCGTACACGGTCGGCGCCGTCGGCGAACTGCAAGGCGCCCCGGTCGAAAAGAACGGCATGGTCACGCGCCGCTTCGTGCAGGGCGACGTGCACGACTTCGCCTGGACCGCCGACAAACGCACCGCCAAGCCGATCGTCGACACCTGGACCGGCCCCGGCAGCCCGAAGGTGAACATCACCGTGCTGTATCCGCCCGAGTACGCGGCCAGCGCCGGCCCGGCGCTGCAGGCGACCAAGGATTCGCTGACCTTTTTCTCCAACACGCTCGGTCCCTATCCCTATAAGACCGTGACCGTGGTGATCCCGCCCTACAACGCGGAAGAAGCCGGCGGCATGGAATACCCGACCTTCTTCACCGCCGAAGGCTATCGCAACGCCGACCCGGACACGGCCACGCGCTTCGAACTCGACTTCGTCACCATCCACGAATTCGGCCACGGCTACTTCTACGGCCTGCTGGCCTCGAACGAGTTCGAAGAGCCGATGCTGGACGAAGGCTTGAACGAGTACTGGGACCTGCGCATGCTGCGCGCGCGCGGCCAGGACCTCCACCTCGCCACCCCCTTCCTGAAAAAGATCGGCTTCGCGCCCGCGGTCACGCCCTTCGCCATGGAGCGCGGCGGCATGCCTCGCCTCGAGCCGGCCGACCCGCTCGGCCAGAACGCCTGGGACCGGCTGCAGGACATCGGCCCGGTCTACTCGCGTACCGCGGTCACGATGCGCGACCTCGAAGCGCGCATCGGCAAGGAGCCGATGGAGCGCGCCTTCAAGGAGTACTACCGCCGCTGGCACTTCCGCCACCCGGGCATCGCCGACCTGCGCGAGACCCTGGCCGAAGTCACCGGCCAGCGCGCCGCGGTCGAGCAGGTGTTCGCGCAGCAGGTGACCGCCGCCACCCGCGTCGACGACCGCATCGCGGCGCTCACCAGCCGCGAGGAACTGCCGCTGCCCGGCACCCGTCAGGTCGGCGGCGCCTGGGTCGAGGACAAGCAGAAAGACCTCGACAAGCGCATCGACAAGGCGCGCGAGGACTGGAAGAAGGCGCATCCGAAGGCGGCCGAAGGCACGGGCCCCTACCCGTTCCGCACCGAAGTGACGGTGCGCCGCAATGGCGCCAGCGTGCCGCAGACGCTGCTCGTGAAATTCGCCGACGGCACCAGCGAGATCGTGCGCTGGGACGCCAGCGAGAATTGGCACAAGTTCAGCTGGATCAAGCCGGCCAAGGCGGTGTCGGCCGAGCTCGACCCGCAGCGCATCCACTACCTCGACGTCAGCAAACTGAACGACAGCCGCACCGTCGAGCTTGATGCCAGCGCGTCGCGCCGCTGGGGCTGGGATTTCTCGGCCATCGTCGAAGCCCTGTTCTCCCTGATCGCGAGCGTATGATGAGCCTGCACACCCTCGATACCCCCTCCATGGCCCCGCACCACGCCGGCAACCTGCGCCGGCCGACCGCGTTGCGCACCGTCGTCGCGGCGATCCGCTCGGCCCTGCAATGGCGCCTGCTGCTGTGGTGGCTGCTCCTGCTGGCGCTGCCGACCTTCGTCGCCAGCCTGCCGATGTGGCAGATGCTGGGCGATTCTCTCGACCACTCGATCTACGCGCCCCGGCTGGCCCAGGCGCTCGACGGCCTGGCCGTGTCCGACCTGATGACCGGCGCGCGCGAGCACTACGCCAGCGCGCTCGGCGCCGGCGCCATCGTCGCCGCGCTGCTGACGCTGCTGCTGTCGCCGCTGCTGGCCTCGATGACCCTTGCGGCCGCGCGCGCGCGCGACCGGCTCGGCTTCCTGCCGCTGCTGGCGTCGGGTGCGCAAGGTTACGGCCGCATGCTGCGCATGCTGATCGTGGCGATCGTCCCGCTCGGCATCGCCGCCGTGCTCGCCGGCGTGGTCACGCACCTGGCCAGCAAGAGCGCCGAGACCGCGCTGCTGGAAGGCGACGCGGTGCACGCCTCGCACGTCGCGCTGGGCATCAGCGCGGTGCTGCTGCTGCTGGCCCACGCCACCGTCGACAACGGCCGCGCCCTGCTCGGCAACGACCGCCGCCGCCGCTCGGCCTGGCTGGCCTGGTGGCACGGCAGCAAGCTGCTGGTGCGCCGTCCGCTGGCGGTGCTCGGCACCTACTTCATCACTACCGCGCTCGGCCTGGCGGCGGCAAGCCTGATCGCGCTGGCGCGCCTGCATGTGCCCGCGCTGGGCGGTGGCGGCACGCTGGGCGCGATCGTGCTGACCCAGCTGGGTGTACTGGTGCTCGGCTGGACGCGCAGCGCGCGCCTGTTCGCGCTGATGGCGCTGGCGCGCGACAAGCGGGTGTGGATCGCGCCGCACGGTTGAACAGCGGATCAGCTACCATGGCCGCTCCGATCACTGAAGGAGCGACCATGTCCACCCGCCTGCCCACCTATTTCGTCTCGCACGGAGGCGGCCCCTGGCCGTGGATGAAGGCCCAGTACGGCCAGGCCTACGACAAGCTGGAAGCGTCGCTGGTCGATATCAAGCGCCAGGTCGGGCAGCGCCCGAAGGCCGTGCTGGTCGTGACCAGCCACTGGGAGACCGACGGCTTCATGGTGTCGTCGGGCACACGGCCCGGCATGATCTACGACTACGGCGGCTTCCCGCCGCACACTTACCAGATCCAGTACCCGGCGCCGGGCGATCCTGTATTGGCGGCGCGGGTTGCCGAGCTGCTGAACGCAGCGGGCCTGCCAGCCGGCCTGGATCCGGAGCGCGGCTTCGACCACGGCACCTTTTCGATGCTGGCACCGGTTTATCCGGAGGCCGACATGCCGGTGGTGCAGCTGTCGATCCGCCACGGCTACGACCCGGCCGTCCACCTGGCCGCCGGCCGCGCGCTGGCGCCGCTGCGCGACGAGGGCGTGCTGATCATCGGCAGCGGCCTGTCCTTCCACAACCTGCGCCAGTTCGGCCCGGGTGGCGCCCTGGCCTCGCACAACTTCGACGCCTGGCTGCAGTATGCGTTGCTGGAATTGTCGCCAGCGGAGCGCGAGCAGGCGATGCTGGACTGGAGCGCCGCGCCCCACGCGCGCGTCGCGCACCCGCGCGAGGATCACCTGGTGCCGCTGTGGGTGGCGCTCGGGGCGGCCGAGCAGGAAGCGGCCGCGTGCGTGTATCACGAGGATAGTTTTTTTGGGGCGTTGACGGTGTCCAGCTTCAGGTTCGGGCAGACCGACTGATTAACGGGCCCTGGAAAACCGTTGCGAGCGACCGCAGAGGTGGTCGAGAAGCGCAGACGTACCGACGGTACGGCCGGTCCGCCGTAGCGGAGCATCGCAGACCGCCTCAGCAACGTGCAGTAGGTTTATCAAGGCTCCATCACGTACCGCGCTTCCCGCGCGCCGCCTCTTCCGCCTTCGCCGCCGCCTTCTCGGCCGCAATCCGCGCCTTCTCTTCCATCGCGATGCGATGCTGCTCCAGCGCCGCCGCCCGCGTCTCCGGGGTCTCGAGGCTGATGCGCCCCAGCGCGCCCTGGCGATAATCCTGCAGGAACACGTGCGCCGCCTTTTCGTAGTCGAATTCGCCGCCGCGCACGCGGAAGCCGCGGCGCAGCGCCACGCCTTCGATCACGCCGAAGCCATCGATGCCGTCCGTCTTCATGCCGTAGCGTTCACGCAGCAGGTGCGGGTAGCGCTCGAGCAGCAGCGTGCCGAGGAACTCGGCGACTTCTTCCTCGATCACGGCGTTGGTGCCGACCGCGTGGCTGGCGGCCAGCATCATGCCGTCGCTGTCCATGGCGATCTTCGGCCACAGCATGCCGGGGGTGTCGACCAGCACGGTGAACTTGTCGAGGTAGAGCTTTTGCTGGGCCTTGGTCACGGCCGGCTCGTCGCCGACCTTGGCCACGCGCTTCTTCAAGAGCGCGTTCATCAGCGTCGATTTGCCGACGTTCGGGATTCCCATGATCATGATGCGCAGCGGCTTGGTCGGCACGCCGCGGTGCGGGGCCAGCTGCTTGCACAGGTCGGGGATCCTGGCCACGTCCGACGGCTTCTTGGTCGTCATCGGGTAGGCGGTGACGCCCGGCTGGGCGTCGTACCAGGCAGCCCACTGCGCGGTGACGGCGGGGTCGGCCAGGTCGGTCTTGTTGAGCACCTTCAGGCAGGGGCGCTGGCGGAACTTGCGCAGCTCTTCCACCATCGGGTTGCTGCTCGCCTGCGGCAGGCGCGCGTCGAGGACCTCGATGACCACATCGGTATTTTCCATCTGCTCCGCCGCCTGTTTGCGGGCGGCGGCCATGTGGCCCGGGAACCATTGAATCGACATTTCTTATCTCAAATCTGCATGCAAAACGCTATTTTACGCTGCTGCGCCTCCCCAGACCCGGCAGATGTCGGCGGCAAGCCCTGTACTGTCGCGTTCGCACACGCCATGCCAGCTGTTTGCAACGTCTACGGCGCCTTGAAAGCGCACTCGCTCGCCGGCAAAGGGGCGAACGGATCGAAGCGCGCCAGCGCGTTCTTCGCCTGCGTGACGTCCTTGGCGTACTCGGTCAGGTAGCGCGTCCTTTCCTCGCTCTGCCACTCGTCGCTCGAGAAACCCTTGTTCGAGCTGGCCTTGCTGGTGTAGACCTTGCCCTCCAGGCGCGGCAGCATCGCGCGGTCGGGGTCGGCGTTTTCCTTGAGCAGGTAGCCGTCGACGTCGCGCAGCGTCAGCGGCAGCGCCGCGTCCTGGTCGCGCATCAGCTTGCCGAACACGGCCAGCTTGACGACGTTCGGGCCGGGGCCGAGCACATCGTTGAAGGTGAGCAGCGCGAAGGGTCGTCCTTTCGCATCGTCGACGCGGCCTTCGATCACGTAGCGGCCCGGCATGCGCACCTCGGCGGGCAGCAGGAACTCGAGCGAACCGTTTTCGATGGCTTCGCGCGGCGCGCCGGACCAGACCGCCGGCAGCTCGGGCGTGTAGATCACGTCGAACAGCAGCGCGCCGTTCTTGCCGCCGACGCTGTAGCGCACCTCGGTGCGGATCGTGCCGGCAAAGCCCGCCAGGCCGCTCTGGGCCGGTGCGAGGATGGCGGCAAAGGCGCCGTCGTTCGGCACCGGGTCGGCGCCGCTGCCATCGTCGACGAACGGCACCGACACCTGGCTCGAGGCGCGCGTGCCGGCGTAGGTGATGCCTTGCGCGAGCGCGCGCGTGATCACCAGCGGCAGAGTCCGGCCGTTCGCGTCGACCGCGCGGATCGAGAACGCCACCGCCTCGTTGGCCGCCATGTAGACGCGCGATTGCGAGGTCTGCAGCTGCACCGCGGGATTGGCGCCGCCGTCCTGCAGGTGCATCGGGCGCATCTCGGTGACGGGCGCGTTGGGATTGGCGCGGTCGGCGTTTTCGGACATCGGGCGCGAATTGAACGGGTATTGCGTACTCTGGCGGTAGCTGCAGTAGGTGTGGTCGGCCAGCTGAACATTGCCGAGCAGCGCGCGCCGGCGCTGGGCGCGCCCGTCCGGCAGCGGCAGGCCGGCGCCGCCTTGCACCGGAGCGAAGAAAGCGTGTTCGGCTTGCGCGCGCGCCTGCGCGGCGGTGCGCGCGGGCGCGGGCTCATGCCAGAACAGCGCCCACGCGGCCACCAGCAGCGCCGCCAGGATCGCCAGCGGCAGCGCGATTCGCCTTGATCTGCTCAAGGCGCGCCGCCGCTGGCGATCCGCGCCCGCATCAGTCCGACGATGCCTTCCCAGTTGCCGTTCAGGTGATGGTCGTAATCCTCGCGGTCGTCGCGGAACGCCACCGAGTGAAAATTCCACTTGGTGCTGCCGCCCTGGTTGGGCGCCGTGCCGAGGGTCAGGTCCTTGCAGAACCAGTCGCCGGGATTGCACAGCGAGCGCCCGGAACTGCCGGAGACGGCGCCGGCACTGTGGTAGGCCTCGACGCCGTCGTCCTGGCCGGGCAGGATCGCCGAGGTCAGCGCGCCCTTGGCGCCGGCGTACATGTAGAACCAGATCCCGCGCGTCTCGTTGTGGTTGTACATGGCGCGCGCGGTGGTGGTTTTCAGGTCCTGCACCAGCGGTTCGGAAGTGGCCCAGGCGCCGGCGTCGGCCAGTTCCGAGCCGCCGCCGGAACCGGCCGCGGAGCGCACCGAGCGGATGTTCCAGCCGGTCTGCACGCCGACACCGGCCGAGCCGCAGACGCCATCGGCGCCCGCCACCGTGTTGCGCGCCAGGCGCAGCGAGCCGCCGTAGTTGGCCAGCACGTAGCCGATCATCAGGTCGCCGGCGCTGTGGGTGGCGACCGTGCACCAGTTGGCGCCGGTGCAGAAGCAGTCGAGCGCGTCGCGGATGTGCACGCTCTGGGTCGCGGTTCTGTTGCGGCCGTCCCAGTTGACCGATTTCGGATTGACGCCGGCGGCCGCCGAGGCCGGTCCCCAGTAGCTCCAGTCGTTGTAGTTGCCGACGATGGCGCCGCCGCCGCGGCCATTGATCCACAGCGTGTAGTCGGTGGCGGATGCGATGCCGCCGAATGCGGCAAGGCACAGCGCGGCCAGGGTGCGCAGCAATCTCATGATGTCTCCACGGGTTGTCGTCGTGGAGATTAGATAGCGCCGCGCCGCGCCGGTTCGGGCCCGGCCGGCGAATTCAGTCGAGTTCCGCCAGCGCCTTGACGTGGGCCACGGCGCTGCGTCCGAGCGCCGACAGGTTGTAGCCGCCTTCCAGGCAGCTGACGATGCGCCCTCCCGCGTGCGTGCGCGCGACCTCGACCAGGCGGTGCGTCATCCAGGCATAGTCGGCTTCGACCAGCGCCATGCCGCCCAGGTCGTCTTCCTTGTGGGCGTCGAAGCCTGCCGAGACGAAGATCATCTGCGGACGGAAGGCGTGCAGCGCCGGCAGCCAGTGGTCATCGACCAGCTTGCGCACGACGTCGCCGGAGGTAGCAGCCGGCACCGGAATGTTGACGCAGGTGGGGCTGAGCGGCTCCGGCTCCGTGTAGGGATAGAACGGATGCTGGAAGAAGCTGGCCATCAGTACGCGCGGATCGTCGCGGAAGGCGTCGGCGGTGCCGTTGCCGTGGTGGACGTCGAAGTCGACGATGGCGACGCGCTCCAGCCCGTGCGCCTCGAGCGCATGCCGGGCCGCGATCGCGACGTTATTGAACAGGCAAAAGCCCATCGGCGTATCCGGCGTGGCGTGGTGGCCCGGCGGGCGCACTGCGCAGAAGGCGTTGTCGATCGAACCGGCGATCACCGCGTCGGTCGCGGCCACGGCGGCGCCGGCGGCGCGCAGGGCGGCGCGGTAGCTGTCCTTGCACAGCAGGGTGTCGCCGTCGAGCGGGTAATGGCCGGACGCCGGCAGGTTGTCGCGCACCAGGTCGAGCGCGCCTTGCGTGTGGTTGCGCAGGATCGCGGCCTCGTCGGCCAGCGGCGCGATGCAGCGCTCGATCAGGCCGTCCAGGCGCGCCAGGATCAGCTGGTCCTCGATCGCGCGCAGGCGCGCCGGGGCTTCCGGGTGCCAATCGCCCATCTCGTGCAGAAGACAGTCGGGGTGGCTGTAGATCGCGGTGCTCATCGTGATGCGTATCCTGGCTTGCTCATCCGTATGCCCGGCGCGGCCGTTCTCGCATAGAATCGTCGGCAAAGCATGTTGATGCGTGAATAAAATGGTTTCCCATGGTGCTAATCTACCATGCGCGACCAGCCGGCGCAGCAATGCCCCGTGTCTCGCCTTACCCTCGCCTTACCGTTGCCCTACTCGAACCAGACAGGACCGCATTCATGTTCAACAAATTGCACGCCGCCGCCCGCCAGGTCAGTCAGATCGTGGTGGGCAAGGACCAGCAGGTGCGCCTCGCCCTCACCTGCATGCTGGCCGGCGGCCACCTGCTGATCGACGACGTGCCCGGAGTCGGCAAGACCACGCTGGCGCATGCGCTCGCGCTGACGCTGGGCCTGAAGTTCAACCGCGTCCAGTTTACCTCGGACTTGTTGCCGGCCGACGTCGCCGGCATCTCGGTGTACGAGCGCGAGCAGAACGGCTTCGTGTTCCATCCCGGCCCGATCTTCACCCAGGTGCTGCTGGCCGACGAGATCAACCGCGCCACGCCCAAGACCCAGTCCGGCCTGCTCGAAGCCATGGAAGAGCGCCAGGTCAGCGCCGACGGCGTCACGCGGCCGCTGCCCGAGCCCTTCTTCGTGATCGCCACGCAAAACCCGGCGCACCAGATCGGCACCTTCCCGCTGCCCGAATCGCAGCTCGACCGCTTCCTGATGTGCCTGTCGCTCGGCTACCCGGACGCCAGCGCCGAACGCGCCCTGCTGATGGGCGAGGACCGGCGCGCCATGCTGCGCACGATCCAGCCGGCAATGCGGCCGGAAGAGCTGATGGATGCCCAGCGCTCGCTGCGTTCGATCCACGCGTCAAGCGCGCTGATCGACTACCTGCAGGCGCTGGCCCAGGCGTCGCGCTCGGGCAAGCTGTTCGCCGAAGGCCTGTCGCCGCGCGCCACGCTGGCCCTGCTGCAGGCCGCGCGCGCCTGGGCCGCGCTGGAAGGCCGCGACCACGTGATTCCGGAAGACGTGCAGGCGCTGCTGGTGCCGGTGTGCGCGCACCGCCTGCGGCCCCTGAAATCGGCCCAGGGCGCGGCGATGGCCAGCCGCGACCTGGTGCTGCAGCTGCAGAAGTCGGTGCCGGTCTGATCCCGTCGTGCGATCCATGAGCGACGCCGCCACCGAACCGATCGCCGAGCCGCTCACCGCGCCGGCCAGCAGGAACGCCGATGCGGCCGCCGAAGCCAGGGCGGCGCGCGGGCGCGCGCGCTGGTTCGACCGCAAGCGCAGCGTCTGGCGCAGCAAGGCCACCGCGAGCGACGGCGGCGAGGTCGTGCTGGGCCAGCGCCGCGTCTACATCCTCCCGACCAGCGCCGGCCTGGGCTTTGGCGCGCTGCTGCTGACGCTGCTGATCGGCTCGATCAACTACAGCCTCGGCCTGGGTTTCGGCCTGACCTTCGTCGCCGCCGCCTGCGGCGTGGTCGACATGGTCGCCACCTGGCGCAACCTGGCGCACCTGCGCCTGCGTCCGGGTCGCGCCCCCACGGTGTTCGCCGGCGAGGAAGCGTCGTTCGAACTGCAGCTGGTCAACCGCACGGCGCTCGACCGCTACGCCGTCTGGGTCGACTTCGACGGCGCGCCCGAGCCGCGCCACCCGGCCGACGTCGCCGGCGGCGCCAGCGCCAGCGTGCTGCTCTCGGCACCCTCGCGCGCACGCGGGTGGATGCGCGCGCCGCGCGTGAAGCTGGTGACGCGTTTTCCGCTCGGCCTGTTCCGCGCCTGGAGCTACTGGCGCCCGGACAGCCGCGCGCTGGTCTATCCCTTCCCCGAGCAGGAGGCGCCGCCGCTGCCGCTGGGCGGCCGGCCCAGCCCGGATGGCCTGAGCAACACCGTCAACGCCGACAACTACGAAAACTTCGGCGGCGTGCGCAGCTACCAGCCGGGCGACCCGCTGCGCCACCTTGCCTGGCGCCAGATCGCGCGCCTCGATCCGGCCTATGGCGGCCAGCTGGTCACCAAGCAGTTCGACGGCGGCGCGATCGACGAGTTGTTCCTCGACTTCGACGCCCTCCCACCCCAGCTCGACCTCGAGCTGCGCCTGTCGCGCATGACACGCTGGGTGCTGGACGCCGAACAGCGCGCCCTGCCCTACGCGTTCCGGCTCGGACACCTGAGCCTCAACCCGGCGCTGGGCGGCGCGCACCAGGAAGCCTGCCTGCGCGCGCTGGCGCTGTACGGCACCGCGGAGGACGCCGAATGAAAGCGCTGAATCTGCCGTTCTTGCGCATGTCGACGCCGCTCTCGCGCGACAAGCAGGACACCCTGCTGCTGATCGCCAGCACCGTGCTGGTGCTGCTGCCGCATACGGCGCACCTGCCGCCGTGGGTGTCGCTGCTGTGCGGCGCGACGCTGGCCTGGCGCGCCACGCTGACGCTGCGCGGACGGCGCATGCCGCGCAATATCGTGCTGGTGCCGGTGGCGGCGCTGGCGATGTTCGGCGTGCACCAGAGCTACCACACGCTGTTCGGGCGCGATCCCGGCGTGGCCATGCTGGTGCTGCTGGTGGCCCTCAAGATGCTCGAGATGCACGCGCGGCGCGACCTGTTCGTGGTGATCTTCCTGTGCTTCTTCCTGGTGCTGACCAACTTCTTCTATTCGCAGGGGATCGGCACCGCGCTGTTGATGCTGGCTTCGCTGGCGCTGCTGCTGTCCACGCAGATGTCGTTCCAGCTGACCGGCGCCGTCCCGCCCCTGCGCACGCGCCTGTGGATGGGCGCACGCACGCTGCTGCTGGCGCTGCCGCTGGCGGCGCTCGCCTTCGTGCTGTTCCCGCGCATCGAAGGCCCGCTGTGGGGCATGCCGCAGGACGCCCAGGGTCCGCACACCGGCCTGTCCGACAGCATGTCTCCCGGCCAGATATCGGACCTGGCGCAGTCCGAGGAGGTCGCGTTCCGCGTCAAGTTCGACGGCGCGCCGCCGCCGCAGCGCCAGCTGTACTGGCGCGGCCCGGTGCTGGGCAGCTACGACGGGCGCACCTGGACCCGCGTGCATCCGCTGCCGCACCGCCAGCGGCCGCAGCCGATGTCGATCTCGGTGCGCGGCGCCCCGCGCCACTACCAGGTGACGCTCGAGCCGTCCAATACGCGCTGGCTGTTCGCGCTCGAGCTGCCGCAATCGCTGCCGATGCTGCCTGGCCACCTGGTCAGCCTGAGCCAGGAGCTGGAGATCCAGTCCGACGCCCCGGTGGGCGAGCGCGTGCGCTACGACATGGCCTCGTACACCGACTTCAGCCTGCAGGCGGTCGACACGCTCGACAACGCCGCCGAGTGGCTGCTGCTGCCATACGGGCGCAACCCGCGCGCGCTGGCGGCCGGCCAGGCCTTGCGGCGCGAAGCCGATCCGGCGCGGCGCGTCAACCTGGTGCTGCGCCAGTTCGCCACCGGCGGCTACGTCTACACGCTGCAGCCGCCGCTGCTGGGCGATGACGCGGTCGACGAATTCCTGTACCAGACCCGCGCCGGCTTCTGCGGTCACTATGCCGGCGCCTTCGTGTTCCTGATGCGCGCGGCCGGGGTGCCGGCGCGCGTGGTGACCGGCTACCAGGGTGGCGAGCTCAATCCGCTCGACGGCTACCTGACCGTGCGCCAGTCCGACGCCCACGCCTGGGCCGAGGTCTGGTTGCCGCAGCGCGGCTGGGTACGCGTCGATCCGACCGCGATGGCCGCGCCGGAGCGCGTGCAGCGCAGCGTGTCCGAAGCGCTGCCGCCGGCGCCGTTCGGCCTCCCCGGGCTGGGTCGGCTGGGCCGCCTGATGCAGCCGAGCCCCGATTCGCTGCTGGCCAAGGTGCATTACGCGATCGGCGCCGCCAACAACGGCTGGAACCAGTGGGTGCTGAACTACAACCCGGCGCGCCAGCACGACCTGGTCGAGCGGCTCCAGCACACGCTGCTGCGCTGGCCGGCGCTGGCCGCGGCCGTGGCCGCCGTGCTGCTGTTGCTGGGCGCCCGAAAATTGTCGCTGCGGCGCCGGGTCGATCCGGTCGATGCGCTATACTCGGCGCTATGCCAGCGGCTCGGCCAGCTCGGCCTGCCGCGCGCGGCCGACGAAGGTCCGACTGCCTACGCGGCGCGCATTGCAGCCTGTGCCGCAGCGCCCGCAACAGCGCATGATGGCGCCGGGGTCGCCTCAGGGCTTGCCTCCGCTGTTGCGCCAGAGAGCGCCAGCGCGGCCGGCGAGTTCCTGCGCCGCTACAGCGCGTATCGCTACGGCCCGCAAGCCGGCCCTGCCGTGCCGCCGGCGCTGGTCCCGACCCTGAAAGATTTGCTGTCCCGAGTTCGATGAAAGCCTTCGTTTCCCTCTCGCTTGCCGTGGCCTTCGCCGCGCAAGCCTTCCCCGCCCTCGCTTCGACGCCGCATCACGGCGGCAAAACCGCCGTCGCCGCCAAGGCCAAGACGAAGTCCGCCGCCAAAGACAAAATCAAGGCCAAGGCGCAGGCCGCCGCGGCGCGTCCCGGCATCGACTACGACGGCGAAGACATCGGCCTGGCGCAGTGGCAGGCGGTGCGCGACTTCGAAGACGAGATCGCCGCGCGCGACGGTTTTACGCGCGAGGAACTCGATGCCGTGGCCGGCAAGCTGCGCTACCTCGACTCGGCGGTCCAGCTGGTCAAGCCGGCCCCGCCGGGCAAGCCGAAGAACTGGCAAGCCTACAGCGCGCGCTTCATCGAACCGATCCGCGTCGGCGCCGGCGTGCGCTTCTGGAACGAGAACGCCGAGGCGCTCGCGCGCGCGGAAAGCACCTACGGCGTGCCGGCCCAGGTGATCGTCGGCATCATCGGCGTCGAAACCATCTATGGCCGCGACACCGGGCGCTTCCGCATCATGGACGTGCTGGCCACGCTGGCTTTTGCCTACCCCGAGGCGCCCAACCAGCTTGACCGCAAGGCGTTCTTCCGCGATGAACTCGAAAGCACGCTGCTGCTGGCGCGCAAGGAAGGCATCGATCCGTTTTCGCTGCAGGGCTCGTTCGCCGGCGCAGTCGGCATGCCGCAGTTCATGCCGGGCAATATTTTGAAATTCGGCGTGGACTTCGATGGCGACGGCGTCATCGACTTGCGCAACTCGGCCGCCGATGCGATCGGCAGCGTCGCCAACTTCCTGGTCCAGCACGGCTGGGAACGCGACAACACCGCCCCGGCGGCGGTGCCGGCCAACGTTGCGCCGAGCCAGGCTTGGCAAAGCCTGCTGGGCGGCGGCCTGGAGGCGCGCTACCGTCCCGACGAGCTGGCCGGCGCCGGCGTCGCGGTGGCGGGCAGCCTGCCGGATAACCGCCTGTACGGCTTGGTCGACCTGCAAAACGGCGCCGACCCGACCGAGTACTGGGTTGCGAATGCTAACTTCTTTGCTATTACAAAATACAATCGGAGTTACTTCTACGCCATGTCGGTACTGGAGCTGGGCCGTGCGGTTCGCAGCGCCCGCGATGGCGGCTATTGATATCGTAGAAAGTTTGTATCTATTTGTAACCGAGTTATCACATTTCACCCGTGTTGTTGTGAGCTGAGCAATAATATACCCCCCAGGGGTATGCAGAAATCAGCTTGGCAGTTCTCCGTAGAAACATCGCCGTAGACGCGATACCCCCTCACAAGTTGTCATTCCCACACTCAATGATGAAGCGTGCGGCGACGCATTGTTAATTGCTTTAGACTTAAGTTTAAATAAAAAACAATTATTTTTTCAGTGAGTTTGTGAGAGAATTGCATTGTGGCTATTGTTGCGAGAAGACAACGACATCAACGACAGCCTTTGAATTTTATTGCTCTTAAGTACTAAATTAAATTTTGTTATATAATTTAGTAGAAATTTTCGAAACTCTTTTTGAGAATCGAAATCCCCGCGAGCACTGTAAACCAGATAAGGATTTTGACATCATGACCAACCAAGTCGGCATCGACATCAACAGCGATTCGGAAAACGACGAACTGCTGCAGTACAACCCGAACCGCCTGCTCGATACCCTGATCGAGAACCTGCGCCTGAAGAACGACGCAGCCCTGTCGCGCGCCCTGGAAGTGGCGCCGCCGGTGATCTCGAAGATTCGCCACCACCGCCTGCCGGTCGGTGCTTCGCTGCTGATCCGCATGCACGAAGTCAGCGACCTCTCGATCCGCGACCTGCGCTACCTGATGGGCGACCGTCGCGCCAAGTTCCGTATCAGCGACAAGCAGTTCAAGCCGAAGGACAAGGACAACAAGTCCGGCCTGGCAGATTGATCATGGTGTCAGGGCTGACGGCGGCCATGCGCCGCCGCGCCCATCGTTTTTCCTCGCAACGAGGACAGGTAGTGAAACGCTCCGGCGCCCAAGCGCTGTGCCGGATGCAGTGATGGCCGATCAGGCGGGGAACACACCCGTCGACAGATAACGATCGCCGCGGTCACATACGACGAACACGATCGTCGCATTCTCCACAGTCTGCGAAACGCGCAATGCGATTTCGCAGGCGCCGGCGGCGGAAATGCCGCAGAAAATCCCTTCTTCAGCCGCCAGACGGCGCGCCATCTGCTCGGCTGCGGCCTGGCTCACGCTTTCGACCTGGTCGACGCGCGCCTTGTCGAAAATGCGCGGCATGTAGGCCTCGGGCCATTTGCGGATGCCCGGGATCGACGAACCCTCTTCCGGCTGCGCGCCGATGATGCGGATCGCCTCGTTCTGCTCCTTCAGGTAATGCGACACGCCCATGATGGTGCCGGTGGTGCCCATGGCGCTGACGAAATGGGTGACGCGGCCGTCGGTGTCGCGCCAGATTTCGGGGCCGGTGGTCTCGTAGTGGGCGCGGGGGTTGTCCTGGTTGGCGAACTGGTCGAGGATGATGCCCTTGCCGTCCTTTTGCATCTGGTCGGCCAGGTCGCGCGCGTATTCCATGCCGCCGGTCTTGGGGGTCAGGACGATCTGCGCGCCGTAGGCGGCCATGCTCTGGCGGCGCTCGATCGACAGGTTGTCCGGCATGATCAGCACCATCTTGTAGCCGCGGATCGCCGCCGCCATCGCCAGCGCGATGCCGGTATTGCCGCTGGTCGCTTCGATCAGCGTGTCGCCCTGCTTGATCTGGCCGCGCGCTTCGGCGCCGCGCAGCATCGACATCGCAGCGCGGTCCTTGACCGAACCGGCTGGATTGTTACCCTCGAGCTTGCCCAGGATGATGTTATTGCGGGCGGCCGCGTCGGCCCCGGGGATGCGCACCAGCTGCACCAGCGGGGTATTGCCGATCGTGTCTTCGATGGTCTTGTATGCCATTGTGCTTACTTCCTTGCTGACTCGAAAACGCCATTCTAATCCGAGACGCGCCACGGCGTACGGTACACCCGTTCATGCCGGCGGCCAGTACAAACGCCGTCGCCCCGAAGGTCGGGCGACAGGTGGTTTCCGATGCTGGAAGTTGGATATGCACCCCAGCCTGAGCCGGGGTGGCAGTCCGAAGGCTGGCTGGACTCAGGAAGCGGCCTTGGCGCCCGCAGGTGCCGCGGCTCCCTTGGCGCCCCTGGCCGGCTTGGCGGCAGACTTGGCGCCGGCGCCGCTGCCGTCAGCGTCCATCGGGGCGCCGTCCAGCGACTTGCCGTTCACCTGCAGGCCGGCCTTGGACAACTTCGCGGCGCGCTTTTCGCCCACGCCCTTGACGCGTTTTTCGAAATCGGCCCAATCCTTGAAATCGCCGCCTTTGGTGCGCGCATCCAGGATGAGCTTGGACGTGGCGGGGCCGACGCCCCTGACGCCGTCGAGCGCCGAGGCATCGGCCTTGTTGACGTCCACCTGGGCGAACGCGCAGCTCATCGAAGCGGCCAGGACAGCAACTGCAAGCATCAGTTTCTTGATCATCTCGTTATCTCCGTCGTGTTGGAAAGCGGGCGGCATGGTGCCGACCTGATGTGATAACGGACGCCGGTATGGCCGGGTTGACGGCGGGCGTTTGAGGATGCGCAAACGCCCGCGCTCGGTTTGCAGAGGTCAACTCTGCTCGATTTGCAGAGCTCAACTCTGCTCGATTTGCAGAGGTTAACTCTGCAAATCGTCAGTCCGCCGGCGGTGGGCGAACAGCTCGTCGCGGGTGACGGTGGCGGTGCCGAGCTTGCCGACCACGATGCCGCCGGCGCGGTTGGCGGTGGCCAGCGCCTCGGCCAGCGGCGCGCCCGCGCCCAGCATCGCGGCCATGGTGGCGATGACGGTGTCGCCGGCGCCGGAGACGTCGAACACCTCGCGCGCGTCGGCGGGCACGTGCAGCACCTCGTCGCCGGTGTACAGGCTCATGCCCTCTTCCGAGCGCGTCAGCAGCAGCGCTTCCAGGCCGAGCTCGACGCGCAGGTTCTGCGCCTTCTCGGTCAGCTGTTCCTCGTTCTTCCAGCTGCCGACGATGCGCTTGAGTTCCGACTTGTTCGGGGTCAGCATGGTCGCGCCGGCGTAGGGCGAGAAATCGTCGCCTTTCGGGTCGACCATGACGGTCTTGCCGGCCGCGCGCGCGGCGCGGATCATCTCGGCCACGTCGACCAGGCTGCCCTTGTTGTAATCGGACAGGACGATCACGTCGTAGTCCGGCAGCAGCGCCTTGTAGCTGGTCAGCTTGTCGCGCAGGATGGTTTCGGTGGGCGCTTCCTCGAAGTCGATGCGCACCATCTGCTGCTGGCGGCCGATCACGCGCAGCTTGATGATGGTCGAGATGGCGTCATCGCGTTTGAGGTAGCTGTGGATGCTGGATTCGTGCAGGATGCGCTCGACCTGGTCGCCGGCTTCGTCGGCGCCGACCACGCCCAGCAGGCCGCAATGCGCGCCCAGCGCGGCCGCGTTGCGCGCCACGTTGGCGGCGCCGCCCAGGCGCTCCTCGCGGCGCTCGATGCGCACCACCGGCACCGGCGCTTCCGGCGAGATGCGCGAGACGTCGCCGAACCAGTAGCGGTCGAGCATGACGTCACCCACGACCAGCAGGCGGACCTTCTCGAGCGGCGGCGCCTCGGCGTGGCGATAGCTGTCGGTCGGCAGCAGGCGGCTCGGGATGTCTTTCACGTTGGCAGTGCTCATCCGGGTCTCACTTGCTGGTCAGGACCGAGCGGCCGATGCCGTGGTATTCGATGCCCAGGTTGGTCATCTGGACCGGCTCGAACAGGTTGCGGCCGTCGATGATGACGGGGTTCCTCAGGCGCGACTTGATCTGCTCGAAGTCCGGGCTGCGGAAGGCCTTCCACTCGGTGACGATGACCAGCGCCTCGGCGCCGTCCAGCGCCGCCATCGGCACGTCCTTGAATTCGATGCGCGCCAGCTGTCCTTCGTTCAGGTCGAGCTTCAGCACGCGCCTGGCCTCCGCCATCGCGACCGGGTCGTGCACGGCCACGGTGGCGCCGCGTTCGACCAGTTCCTTGAGCAGCACGCGCGACGGCGCTTCGCGCATGTCGTCGGTGTTCGGCTTGAACGCCAGGCCCCAGACCGCGAAGCGCTTGCCCGCCAGGTCGTCGCCGAAGCGCGCCACGACCTTACGGCCGAGTACGGTCTTCTGGCGGTCGTTGACGGCCTCCACGGCGCGCAGGATCAGCAGGTCCTGGTCGTACTGGCGCGCGGTGCGCTCGAGCGCCTGCACGTCCTTCGGGAAGCACGAGCCGCCGTAGCCGGCGCCGGCGTACAGGAAGCTGTGGCCGATGCGCGGATCCGAGCCGATGCCATGGCGCACCGCGTCGATGTCGGCGCCGACGCGGTCGGCCAGGTTGGCCAGTTCGTTCATGAACGAGATGCGCGTGGCCAGCATCGCGTTGGCCGCGTACTTGGTGAATTCGGCCGAGCGCACGTCCATCCAGTAGGTGCGCTCGTGGTTGCGGTTGAACGGTGCGTACAGCAGCTTCATCAGCTCGTGCGCGCGCGAGCCCGCAGGGGTGTCGTCCAGGCCGATCACGATGCGGTCCGGGCGCATGAAGTCCTCGACCGCGGCGCCTTCCTTGAGGAACTCGGGGTTGGACACGACCGAGAATTCATGGCCCGCGCCACGCGCGGACAGCTCCTCGCGCACCGCGGCCGCGACGCGGTCTGCGGTGCCGACCGGCACGGTGGACTTGTCGACGATGACCTTGAAGCCGTCCATGTGGCGGCCGATGTTGCGCGCGGCGGCCAGCACGTATTGCAGGTCGGCGGAACCGTCTTCGTCGGGCGGGGTACCGACCGCGATGAACTGCAGCTGCCCGTGCTTGACGCTGGCGGCGACGTCGGTCGAGAACTGCAGGCGGCCGGCTGCGCGGTTGCGCGCCACGACTTCCTCGAGGCCCGGCTCGTGGATCGGGATGCCGCCGTTGTTGAGCAGGTCGATCTTGCTTTGGTCGACGTCGAGGCAGAACACGTCGTTGCCGAGTTCCGCGAGGCATGCGCCGGTCACGAGGCCGACATAGCCTGTGCCGATAATCGTAATTTTCATTGTTTCAGGACCTTAGTTCATGACATTCAGTTCTTCGGTGCGTCGCGGCGGGTAGGTCTCCCACCGGTTGCATCCGGGGCAGTGCCAATAATACTGGCGCGCCTTGAAGCCGCAATGGCTGCATTGGTAACGCGCCAGCTTCTGGGTGTACCCGTGCACCAGGTTTTTTACCATCGACAGCTCTTCCCAGACGTTGGCCGGGGCGTCCATCAGGCGCGCCTCGAGCAGCTTGTCCAGGCCGAGCAGGGTCGGGTTGCGGCGCAGCTCTTCCACCACCAGCTGTTTGGCAGCGTCGACGCCGTCGAGTTCAATCACGGCCTTGAACACGACCTCGATCAGATCAATGGATGACGCTTCTTCGAGGTAGGAACGCAGCAGGTTGACGCCTTCCTGCGCGCGACCCACTTTGCGGTAGCCGTCCATCAAGCGGCTGGCGACCAGCGCCACGTGGGGCACGCTTTGCTGCTCGACGCGGCGCCAGGTCTTCAATGCGCCCTCGATGTCGTCCTGGGCCACCAGGGCATCGCCGTACAGCATGGTGGCGCGCACGCTCTTGCGGTCGGCCTGCAGCGCCTTGTCCAGCAGGGCCTTGGCCTCTTCCGGCTGCATCTGCACCAGCTGGTCCTGGGCCAGCTCGCAATAGAACTGGGCGATTTCCTTGTGGTGGGCGCCGGCGCCGGATTCCTGCAGGCCCTGGGCGGCGGCGATCGCGCGGCGCCACTCCTTCTCGCGCTGGAAAATCTCGAGCAGCGCGCGGCGCGCCTGCACGCCGTACTGGGTGTCGACCAGCAGGTTGAAGGTTTCCTCGGCGCGGTCCAGCAGGCCCGCCTTCAGGTAGTCCATGCCCAGCTCATACTGGGCGTGCACCTGCTGCTCGATCGGCAGGTCGGGACGCGAGAGCAGGTTCTGGTGCACGCGGATGGCGCGTTCGGTCTCGCCGCGGCGGCGGAACAGGTTGCCGAGCGCGAAATGCATGTCGGCGGTTTCGGGATCGAGCTTGACGATCTCGATGAAGGCGTCGATGGCCTTGTCGGGCTGCTCGTTGAGCAGGAAGTTCAGACCCTTGAAGTAACCGCTCGGCAGGCTGCGCGATTCCGAGACCAGTTGCTTGATGTCGACCCGTGCGGCGATCCAGCCGAGGGCGAAAAAGACGGGGATGCCGAGCAGCCACCAGATTTCAAATTCCATATGTTCTTATTCGTTGTTGCCGCGCTGAGTACGGCCGGGTTCAGCTCGATTACGCTTCGTTGCGCTGGCTCACGCCATCCGGTTGCGGGGCGCCGGACACGGTGCCGGCAGCGCTCTGCAGCGCCTGGATCGTGTTCTTGTGCTGCGAGCTTTCGCGGCGATGGCGGAACACGGTCGGCGTGACCGCGACGATGCCGAGAAAGGCGCCGGCGACGAAAAATGCCAGCAGCATCAGCACGAGCGGGCCGCGCACTTCGTAGTTCAGGAAAAAATGCAGGTCGACCTGGTGCGTATTTTTCAGCGCGAAGCTGAAAAACAGGACGAACAGGATACATCCAATGATGGTCGATACGAATTTCATCAGCAGGCCTGCCGCAAAGCTACAAACGCGCAGTGTCGCACATTTGGGAGGAGATTTCAAAAGGCGAAAAAAAACGGCATCCCCGCGGGGACGCCGTTTCTGTCTGCGTCGCAGACGACTTCAGTCCTCGATGATCGGTTGCCCGACCATCGCGTCGACCCGTTCGCGCAACTGCTTGCCCGGCTTGAAATGCGGCACCCGTTTTTCGGGCACCATCACCTTGTCGCCGGACTTGGGGTTGCGTCCGATGCGGGGCGGCCGGCTGTTCAGCGCGAAGCTGCCGAAACCGCGGATCTCGATGCGCTGCCCGGTCGCCAGGGCGTTGGTCATCGCGTCGAGAATGGTCTTGACGGCAAACTCGGCGTCTTTCGCGACCAGCTGCGAATAACGCTCGGCCAGACGGTTGATCAGCTCGGACTTGGTCATCTGCGCTTCCCTAAGGAATTAGCCTTTATCGAACTTAGCCTTCAACAGTGCGCCCAGGCTGGTGGTGCCCGAAGCGGCGCTGTTGTCCGAAGCCAGCTTCTGCATGACTTCGTGGGTGTCGGCGTTGTCCTTGGCCTTGATCGACAGCTGGATGCTGCGTGCCTTGCGATCGATGTTGATCACCAGGGCTTCGACCTTGTCGCCCACTTTCAGGTGGGTGCCGGCGTCTTCCACGCGGTCACGCGAGATTTCCGAAGCGCGCAGGTAGCCTTCGACTTCTTCGCTCAGCGCGATGACGGCGCCTTTCGGCTCAACCGACTTCACGGTGCCGGTGACCAGGGTGCCCTTGTCGTTCAGCGATGCGAAGTTGTTGAACGGGTCGCCTTCCAGCTGCTTCACGCCCAGCGAGACACGCTCGCGCTCGACGTCGATGGCCAGGACCACGGCTTCCAGCTCGTCGCCCTTCTTGAAGCGACGCACGGCTTCTTCGCCGGCTTCGGTCCAGGACAGGTCCGACAGGTGCACCAGGCCGTCGATGTTGCCCGGCAGGCCGATGAACACGCCGAAGTCGGTGATCGACTTGATCGAACCCTTGACCTTGTCGCCCTTCTTGTGGGTGACCGCGAAGTCGTCCCAAGGATTGGCCTTGCACTGCTTCATGCCCAGCGAGATACGGCGACGCTCTTCGTCGATCTCCAGAACCATGACTTCGACTTCGTCGCCCAGCTGGACAACCTTGTTCGGGGCCACGTTCTTGTTGGTCCAGTCCATTTCCGAGACGTGCACCAGGCCTTCGATGCCCTGCTCGACTTCCACGAACGCACCGTAGTCGGTCAGGTTGGTGACCTTGCCGAACAGGCGGGTGCCTTGCGGGTAGCGACGCGACAGGCCGGTCCACGGATCGTCGCCCAGTTGCTTGACGCCCAGCGAGACGCGGTTCTTTTCCTGGTCGTACTTCAGGACCTTGGCGGTGATTTCCTGGCCGACGGTCAGCACTTCCGACGGGTGACGCACGCGGCGCCATGCCAGGTCGGTGATGTGCAGCAGGCCATCGATGCCGCCCAGGTCGACGAACGCACCGTAGTCGGTGATGTTCTTGACGACGCCAGTCACGACCGTGCCTTCTTTCAGGGTTTCCATCAGCTTGGCGCGCTCTTCGCCCATCGAGGCTTCGATCACGGCGCGACGCGACAGCACGACGTTGTTACGCTTGCGGTCCAGCTTGATGACCTTGAATTCCAGGGTCTTGCCTTCGAACGGGGTGGTGTCCTTGACCGGACGGGTGTCGACCAGCGAACCCGGCAGGAATGCGCGGATGCCGTTGGTCAGGACGGTCAGGCCGCCCTTGACCTTGCCGTTCACGGTGCCGGTGACGATCTCGCCCGACTCCATTGCTTTTTCCAGCGCCAGCCACGATGCCAGGCGCTTGGCCTTGTCGCGCGACAGGATGGTATCGCCGAAACCGTTTTCCAGCGATTCAATGGCCACGGAAACGAAGTCACCGACTTTGACTTCCAGTTCGCCCTGGTCATTCTTGAATTCTTCGATGGGGATGAAGGCTTCCGACTTCAGGCCGGCATTGACGATCACGAAGTTGTGATCCAGACGCACGACTTCAGCCGAGATGACCTCGCCCGAACGCATGTCTTGACGCGACAGCGACTCTTCGAAGAGTGCTGCGAAGCTTTCCATACCGCCCATTTCTTGATTTGCTGCAGTAGCCATGAGATTTTTGAAGTTAGCCAGCAGATCGACCATACGCGATCTGAACTGGGTCAAGTTGAAACCCACCCAGCGTGCAATGAAGCACGGCCGGGCACCTACGTCATGCGTGTGCGTACCATTCGAGCACTTGCGCGACCGCTTCGTCCACGGTCATGCGCGAGGTGTCGAGCAGGTGCGCCCCCTCTGCCGGGACCAGCGGCGCCACGGCGCGCTGTGTGTCGCGCGCGTCGCGGGCCTGCAAATCCGCCAGCAGATCGTCCATATTAGCAGAAAATCCTTTGTCAATCAATTGCTTATACCGGCGTTGCGCACGTGCCTCAACACTTGCTGTCAGGAACACTTTCAGCTTGGCTCCGGGGAAGATCACGGTGCCCATGTCGCGCCCGTCGGCCACCAGGCCCGGCGTCTCTCGGAAACTCAGCTGCAGGGCGTACAGGGCCTGGCGCACCGCCGGCAACGCCGCGATCTTCGACGCCGTGTTGCCGACGTCTTCCGCGCGGATCGCGTGCGAAACCTCTTCCGTGCCCATATAAATGCGGTCGCCGTTGAAACGCACCGTCAGGTGCTCGGCGGTCTTGGCCAGCGCATGCTCGTCGCGCAGGTCGACGCCCCGGCGCAGCGCCGCCAGCGCCGTCAGGCGGTACAGCGCGCCCGAATCGAGCAGGTGGTAGCCCAGCTTGTCGGCGACCTTGTGGGCCACCGTGCCCTTGCCGGAGGCGGTCGGTCCGTCGATGGTGATGACGGGGATGGTCGAATTTGACATGCTTGTCTTAGTTAGTCAGAACAGTTCGTCCTTGGCGATCGAAGCGAAGGTCTCGAAATAATTCGGGAAGGTCTTCGCCACGCACTTCGGATCGTTGATGCGCATCGCATTGCCGCGCCGCGCCTGACCGTCCAGCGAGGCCAGCGAGAAGCACATCGCCATGCGGTGGTCGTCGTAGGTGTCGATGGTGGCCGGCGACAGTTCGCCGGGGGGTGTCACGCGCAGGTAGTCCGGCCCCTCCTCCACCGTCGCGCCGAGCTTGCGCAGCTCGGTGGCCATGGCCGCCAGGCGGTCGGTTTCCTTCACGCGCCAGGAGGCGATGTTGCGCAGCGTGCTGGGGCCGTCGGCGTACAGCGCGGCCACGGCGATCGTCATCGCCGCGTCCGGGATGTGGTTGAAGTCGGCGTCGATCGCTTTCAGGGGCGCGTCGGCGCGCGCCTCGATCCAGTCTTCGCCGCGGGTGATGGTCGCGCCCATCAGCTCGAGCGCGTCGGCGAAGCGCACGTCGCCCTGGATACTGTCGCGCCCCACGCCTTCCACGCGCACCGGACCGCCGGCGATCGCGCCGGCCGCCAGGAAGTACGATGCCGACGAGGCGTCGCCTTCGACCCGGATGCTGCGCGGGCTCTTGTATTGCTGGCCCGGCTGCACGGTGAACGCCGACCAGCCGTCCTGGTCGACCTGGACGCCGAAGCGGCGCATGAGGTTGAGGGTGATCTCGATGTAGGGCTTGGAGATCAGCTCGCCGACCACCTCGATGGTGAGCGGCTGGGTGCGCGCCATCAGCGGCGCCGCCATCAGGAGCGCGGTCAGGAACTGGCTCGAGACGTTGCCGCGCACCGACATGCGGCGCGTTTCGACTTGGCCGGGGCGGATGTGCAACGGCGGGTAGCCGGGGTTGCCGGTGTACTCGATGCGCGCGCCGACTTCGTTCAGGGCCTCGACCAGGTCGCCGATCGGACGCTCGTGCATGCGGCTCACGCCGTGCAGCGTGTAGTCGCCTTTGACCACGGCCAGGGCCGCGGTCAGCGGACGGATCGCGGTGCCGGCATTGCCCATGAACAGATCGGCTTTCTGGTTGGGGAACGCCCCGCCGCCGCCCTGCACCACGTGGGTATGGTCGTCGAGCTGGCGCCAGCCGATGCCCAGCTCCTGCAGCGCCTTGAGCATCACCAGCGTGTCGTCCGACGCCAGCAGGCCGTGGATCGTGGTTTCGCCCTGCGCCAGCGCGGCCAGCAGCAGCGTGCGGTTGGAGATGCTCTTCGAGCCCGGCAGGCGCACGGTGCCGCGCGCATGCATCACGGGTTCGAGGTCGATGTGCTGGGGGTAGTGTTTGGATTCTGTCATTTCATTTTCCGGATTCTGCAGTCGCAGTGGGCTCCATCGCCTCGATGGCTTCGATCCACGCGCGGCGCGCGCGCTGGGCATTGCCATACACGGCTTCGAGCGCCGGGCCGTCCGCGGCGGCCAGGCGCGCGCGTATATTTACCAATTGTGCCAGATAGGCATCCAGCTCGCCCAGGATCGCTTCCCGGTTGGCCAGGCTGATGTCGCGCCACATTTCCGGCGACGAGCCGGCGATGCGGGTGAAGTCGCGAAAGCCGCTGGCGGCGTACTGGAACAGCAGGTCGGCGTGCGCCTTGTTGGCGATGTCGTCGACCAGCGCATAGGCCAGCAGGTGCGGCAGGTGGCTGACCGCGGCGAACACGCGGTCGTGCTCTTCGGCGCCGAGACGGTGGATGACCGCGCCGCACAGCGTCCAGGCCGCGGCGACGCGCTCGACCATGGCGGGCGGATTCTCCGGCAGCGGCGCCAGCACCGTCTTCTTGCCGCGGAACAGATCCGGCAGCGCCGCATCCGGCCCGTTCGACTCGCGCCCGGCAATCGGGTGGCCCGGCACGAACTGGCCGATTTTCTCCCCCAGTGCCGCACGCGCGCTCGCGACCACGTCCGACTTGGTGCTGCCGGCATCGGTGACGATGGTATGCGGCTCGAGCCAGGGCGCGAGCTGCCTGAGCACCGTTTCGGTCTGGGCGACCGGCGCGGCCAGCAGGACCAGGTCGGCGCCCTGCAGCGCTTGTTCCGGATCGGTACTGGCTTGGTCGACGATGCCGAGCGCGCGCGCACGCGCGAGCGCCGTGCTCGATCTCTCCAGCCCGACCACGTTGCGCACGGCGCCCGCCGCCTTCAGGCCGAGCGCGAACGAGCCGCCGATCAGCCCGACGCCGACGATGACGACCTTGTCGAACATCAGCGCAGCGCTGCCTTCAGGGCTTCGCGCAGTGCGTCCACGAAGCGTGCGTTCTCTTCCGGCAGGCCGATCGAGATGCGCAGCCACTGCGGCAAGCCGTAAGCGCCGACCGGGCGCACGATCACGCCCTGCTTGAGCAGCGCCAGGTTGACGCGCGCGCCGGCGCCGTCGTCCTCGCCGACTTTCACCAGCACGAAGTTGCCATACGACGGCACGTACTCGAGCTTGAGCTCATCAAAGGCAGCGGTCAGCTGGCGGTAGCCTTCGCGGTTGTTCTGCGCGCCCTTCTCCAGGAAGGCCTTGTCGGTCAACGCGGCGATGGCGGCGGCCTGGGCCAGCGAATTGACGTTGAACGGCTGGCGGATGCGGTTCATCAGGTCGGTCACGACCGGCTGGGCGATCGCGAAGCCGACGCGCAGGCCGGCCAGGCCGTAGGCCTTCGAGAAGGTGCGCGAGACGATCAGGTTCGGGTACTTGCGCACCCATTGCGCGGACTCGAACTGGTCCTTCGGCTCCAGGTATTCGTTGTAGGCCTCGTCCAGCACGACGACGACGCCGGCCGGCACCCTGGACAGGAAAGCTTCGATCTCGGCGGCCGGAATGAAGGTGCCGGTCGGGTTGTTCGGGTTGGCGATGTAGACCAGGCGCGTATCGGGCTCGATCGCTGCCAGCATCGCATCCAGGTCGTGGCCGTAGCCCTTGGCCGGCGCGACGATGCCGCGCGCGCCCACGCCCTGCGCGGCCAGCGCGTAGATCGCGAACGCGTACTGCGAGAACACCACCGACTGGCCGGTCTGCACGAAGGCATGGGCGGCGATCTCGAGGATGTCGTTGGAGCCGTTGCCGAGCGTGATCCAGTCGGCCGGCACGTCGTAGCGCTTGGCCAGTGCGGCCTTCAGTTCAAAACCGCTGGCGTCCGGGTAGCGGCCCAGTTCCGCGGCCGCCTCGGCCATGGCCTTCCTGGCGGAGTCGGGCACGCCGAACGGGTTTTCGTTCGAGGCCAGCTTGACGATGCTGGCCTCGTCGAGGCCGAACTCGCGCGCGACTTCGGAAATGGGTTTGCCGGCCTGGTAAGGGGCGATGGCGCGGACGTAATCGGGACCGAATTGCGACATAATTTTTCTACAATCAATTTAAAAACAGTTAGCTTAACGGGATCTCGAGAAACCGTAGCGAGCGGAAGCAGTTTCGGCCGAGAAGCGCAGCCGTACTGACGGTACGGCGAGCATCGCAGGCCGAAAATGCGACGCGCAGTAGGTTTATCGAGATCCCCACTACAGGCCGACGGGGTAGGAGCCTAGAACCTTGAAAAATGCGGCGTTGTCTTTCAACTCTTCCAGCGCGGCGGCGACGTTCGCGTCGGCGATGTGGCCCTCGACGTCGACGTAGAAGTAGTACTCCCAGGTGCCGATGCGCGCCGGGCGCGATTCGAAGCGCGTCATCGAGACGGCATGCTTGGCCAGCGGCGCCAGCAGGTTGTAGACCGCGCCGGCCTTGTTCGGCACCGCCAGCACCAGCGAGGTGCGGTCGCGTCCGGACGGGCCGGTGGCCTGGCGTCCGATCACGACGAAGCGCGTGCGGTTGTGCGGATCGTCCTGGATGTGGGCCTGCACCACGCCCAGCTTGTACTGCTCGCCCGCCATCTCGCTGGCGATCGCCGCCACGGTCGGGTCCTGGCTGGCCAGCACGGCCGCCTCGGCGTTCGAGGCGACGGCGCGCCGCTCGACGTTCGGGTGGTGCAGGTTGAGCCAGGCCTGGCACTGCGCCAGCGCCTGCGAATGCGCGCACACGACAGTGACGCCGTCCATGCTGCCGGTCCTGGTCATCAGGCTGTGGTGGACCGGGATCGACACTTCGCCGCTGATGATGCTGGTGGTCGACAGCATCAGGTCGAGCGAGCGGTTGATCGCGCCTTCGGACGAGTTCTCGACCGGGACCACGCCGAAGTCGGCGGTACCGGCCTCGGTGGCGCGGAACACCTCGTCGATCGACACGCAGGGCAGCCCTTCGACCGCGCTGCCGAACTGCTGGAACACGGCCTGCTCGCTGAAGGTGCCGGTCGGGCCGAGATAGGCCACCGTCACGCGCTTTTCCAGCGCGCGGCAGGACGACATGATCTCGCGGAAGATGGTCTGCACGTCGCCGTCCCTGAGCGGGCCCGGGTTGTTGTCGGCGACCTTGCGCAGGACCTGCGCTTCGCGCTCGGGGCGGAACACCGGCGCGTTGGTTTCGGCCTTCACGTGGCCGACTTCCTGGGCGATCTTGCCGCGCCGGGACAGGAGGTCGAGGATTTGCGCATCGATCGCATCGATCTGCTGGCGCAGGGGTTGGAGTTTGTCTGTCATTGTCTGCTCATGATGGTCGTTCGTGACCCGGTCATTCGCGGCTCGCACGCGCAGGCGCCTGCGAGCCGCCGTCGATGATCAACGGCCCGCGAACTCGTTCAAATAATCGACCAGGGCTTGCACGCCCTCGATCGGCATCGCGTTGTAGATCGATGCCCGCATACCGCCGACGGACTTGTGGCCCTTCAGTTGCAGCAGCCCGCGCGCCTTGGCGCCGGCCAAAAACTTGTCGTTCAGGCTTTCATCGCGCAGGTAGAACGGTACGTTCATGCGCGAGCGATATTCCGGCGCCACGCGATTCTTGTAGAAATCGTCGGCGTCCAGCGCGGCGTACAGCAGGCGCGCTTTTTCGATGTTGCGGCGTTCCATCTCGGCCACGCCGCCCAGTTTTTTCAGGTGCGCGAACACCAGCCCGGCGATATAGATCGCATAGGTCGGCGGGGTGTTGAGCATGGAGTCGGCTTCCATCACGGCGCGCCAGTTGAACACGCCCGGGCAAATCGGCAGCGCGGCATCGAGCAGGTCGTCGCGCACGATCACCAGCGTCAGCCCGGCCGGGCCGATGTTCTTTTGCGCGCCGGCGAAGATCACGCCGTACTTCGACACGTCGATCCGGCGCGACAGGATGTGCGAGGACATGTCGGCCACCACCGGCACGTCGCCCTGCACGCTCGGCGCGAAGTTGAACTCGACGCCGTCGATGGTCTCGTTGGTGCAGACATGCAGGTAAGCGGCGCCCGGCGTCAGCTTCCATTCGGATTGCGGCGGCACGGCGGTGAAGCCGTTCGCTTCGCTGGAGGCGGCCACGTTCACGTTCACGTAGCGGCGTGCTTCCTTGATCGACTTGCTCGACCAGGAACCGGTCTGCACGAAGTCGACGGTGGCCGGCTGCTGCGGCGCGCGGCCGGCCAGGTTGAGCGGCACGATCGCGTTCTGGCCCAGCCCCCCGCCCTGCATGAACAGGATCCTGTAGTTGGCCGGGACGGCCAGGAGTTCGCGCAGATCAAGCTCGGCCTGCTCGTAGATCGAGATGAATTCGGGGCCGCGGTGGCTCATCTCCATCACCGACATGCCGCTGCCATGCCAGTCCAGCATTTCGGCGGCGGCTTGCTGGAGGACTTCCTTGGGGAGGACCGCCGGACCGGCGGAGAAATTGAATACTGGGTGTGAAACCTGGGTCATCGTACCTGCGTCCTCACTGGCCAGCCGCGACGTGCGCGTTCTGCGTCATGATCTTCTGCATGCGCGGCATCATGATGCGGTTGCCGATTTCCATGCCGCGGCCCATCAGCGCCGGCATCACTTCCAGGGTCTTTTGCCCGACCGGAGACGCGTAAAACGCCGTCAGCTGACGGATCTCGTCCAACGTAAAGGTCTCGGCGTACAGCGGCACCATCTCCGTGATCATCTCGTCGATCAGCGTGGGGTCGCCCAATACCGTGTGCATCTGCGCGCTGATCTTCGGCAGATCCTGGTCGAGCTTGCGCAGGGCCTCGTCTTTCTGCTGCTCGTTCAGTTTCGGATTGTTCTTGATCGTCATCGTCGCCGACGACTTGACCTGCGCCGGCATCTGCATTTCGATCTGGCGCATGGTCGCCGCCATGGTGTCGCGCACCTTCATGGTCGCCAGCATCTGCCGGGTCGCCGCGACGACTTGCGGGTCGGCGGACGGCAGCGGCGCGGCGCTCTGGGCAAAAGCGGGCGCGCAGGTCACGAAGAAGGCAATGGCGGCGAGGGTTGTTTTCACGGTCTTCCTTGGCATGGTCGGTGGGGCACTACCGATTTTCGCACGAAACTTGCAAAAAATCCTCTTCCCGGCCATTTTTGCACCGCAGCGCAGCAAAAACAAAAAAGGCCTGCACATCGACTGTGCAGGCCTTTGTTTCGGAGCGGCGGAATTACTCCGGCGCCGCCTCCAGCTCGACTTCCTCGATGTCGCTCTCGACCACGCGCTGCAGGCCGGACAGCTTGGTGCCGTCCTCGACCGCGATCAGGGTCACGCCCTGGGTCGCGCGGCCCATCTCGCGGATCTCGGCGACGCGGGTGCGGATCAGGACGCCGCCGGTGGTGATCAGCATGATCTCGTCCTTTTCCTCGACCAGGGTCGCGGCCACCACGCGGCCGTTACGCTCGGTGGTCTGGATCGCGATCATGCCCTTGGTGCCGCGGCCGTGGCGGGTGTACTCGCCGATCGGGGTGCGCTTGCCGAAGCCGTTCTCGGTGGCCGTGAGCACCGACTGCTGCTCGTTCTCGGCCACCAGCAGCGCGATCACGTTCTGGCCTTCGTCCAGGTTCATGCCGCGCACGCCGCGCGCGGTGCGGCCCATCGGGCGCACGTCGTTCTCGTCGAAGCGCACGGCCTTGCCGGCGTCCGAGAACAGCATCACATCGTGCTTGCCGTCGGTGAGCGCGGCGCCGACCAGCACGTCGCCGTCGTCCAGGTCGACCGCGATGATGCCGGCCTTGCGTGGATTGGAAAAGTCGCGCAGCGGCGTCTTCTTGACGGTGCCGAGGCTGGTCGCCATGAAGACGTAATGGTCTTCCGGGAAGCTCGAGTTCTCGCCCGACAGCGGCAGGATCACGGTGATCTTCTCGCCGTCCTGCAGCGGGAACATGTTGACGATCGGCTTGCCGCGCGAGGCGCGCGAACCCTGCGGCACTTCCCACACCTTCAGCCAGTACATCCGGCCACGGTTACTGAAGCACAGCATGTAGTCGTGCGTGTTGGCGATGAACAGCTGGTCGATCCAGTCCTCGTCCTTGGTCGCCATCGCCTGCTTGCCGCGGCCGCCGCGCTTTTGCGCCCGGTATTCCGAGATCGGCTGCGACTTCATGTAGCCGGTGTGCGACAGCGTCACGACCATGTCCTGCGGCGTGATCAGGTCTTCGGTTTCCAGGTCGGAGGCGTTGTGCTCGATGGCCGAGCGGCGCACGTCCTTGCCGTTGGCGGTGTAGTCGGTCTGGATCTGACCCATCTCGTCGACGATGATCTGGGTGACGCGCTCCGGCTTGGCCAGGATGTCGAGCAGGTCGGCGATGTGGGCCATCACTTCCTTGTACTCGTTGACGATCTTGTCCTGCTCAAGGCCGGTCAGGCGCTGCAGGCGCATCTGCAGGATTTCCTGGGCCTGCTCGTCGGACAGCTTGTACAGGCCGTCCTCCTGCATGCCGTAGTGCTTCGGCAGGTGCTCCGGACGGAAGGCGTCGATGCCGCCGGCGGCGCCGGTTTCGGTACGGTTGAGCATCTCCCGCACCAGCGACGAATCCCAGGCGCGCTGCATCAGCTCGGTCTTGGCGACCGGCGGGGTCGGCGCGGCCTTGATGATCGCGATGAAATCGTCGATGTTGGCCAGCGCCACGGCCAGGCCTTCCAGCATGTGGCCGCGCTCGCGCGCCTTGCGCAGCTCGAACACGGTGCGGCGCGTGACCACTTCGCGGCGGTGCGACAGGAAGCACTGCAGCATCTGCTTGAGGTTCAGCAGCTTGGGCTGGCCGTTGACCAGCGCCACCATGTTCATGCCGAAGGTGTCCTGCAGCTGGGTCTGCTTGTACAGGTTGTTCAGCACCACCTCGGGCACTTCGCCCTTCTTGAGCTCGATCACCACGCGCATGCCCGACTTGTCGGACTCGTCGCGGATGTCGGAGATGCCTTCCAGCTTCTTGTCGCGCACGTTCTCGGCGATGCGCTCGAGCAGCGACTTCTTGTTGACCTGGTACGGCAGCTCGTCGACGATGATGGCGACGCGGCCGCCGTCACGGCCGTATTCCTCGAAGTGGGTCTTGGCCCGCATCACGACGCGGCCGCGGCCGGTGCGATAGCCGTCGCGCACGCCCGAGACGCCATAGATGATGCCGGCGGTCGGGAAGTCCGGCGCCGGGATCAGCTCGATCAGCTCGTCGATCGTGCAGTCCGGGTTGCGCAGCACGTGCAGCGCGCCGTTGATCACTTCCGACAGGTTGTGCGGCGGGATGTTGGTGGCCATGCCGACCGCGATGCCCGACGAACCGTTGATCAGCAGGTTCGGGATCCGGGTCGGCAGGACCGTCGGCTCCTTTTCCTTGCCGTCGTAGTTCGGCTGGAAGTCGACGGTGTCCTTGTCGATGTCGGCCAGCAGTTCGTTCGAAATCTTGTCGAGGCGGCACTCGGTGTAGCGCATCGCCGCGGCGCTGTCGCCGTCGATCGAACCGAAGTTGCCCTGGCCGTCGACCAGGGTGTAGCGCAGCGAGAAATCCTGCGCCATGCGCACCAGCGTGTCATAGATCGAGGCGTCGCCGTGCGGGTGGTACTTACCCATCGTGTCGCCGACCACGCGTGCGCACTTCACGTACGGGCGGTTGAACACGTAGTTGCTTTCATGCATCGAGTACAGCACGCGGCGGTGCACCGGCTTGAGGCCGTCGCGCACGTCCGGCAGAGCGCGGCCGACGATCACGCTCATGGCGTAATCGAGGTAGCTCTTGCGCATCTCTTCTTCCAATGAAATTGGAACTGTTTCTTTTGCAAATTGATCCATTGCGGGTCGGCTGCTCGTGGTCGATTAGGGTTGTTTAAGAGAGAGATTTTACCACGCGCCTTATATAGGAGCGTAATCGTAGGCAATCCCAATGGTTGAAAAATACGCACGCTTAACTTTATGACACATGCTTGTCATAAACATTCGTCAAGCTTGCGCATCGCTCACTACACGTTGTTGCGCAGAAACAACGCGGCAAAACCCATGCACCGTAATTGAGCGGCCGGCGGTCGTGCGGCTGTAGCGTATGTGGCAAAATGGCCGAGAAGTTAATTGCTTGTTTCACAATGTGGAACCAGACGCAACAGTGCGGCGGTCATCCAAGACGAATGTTATTATTTTGCCTACTCGGAGTGATGACCTGCACGGTTTCACATCGCGAAGAATTTACCGAAAGGAATAAAAAATATGAATAAACTGGCAACCCTCATGCTCGCCGCTTCGGCAGCGGTAGCGGGCACCGCATCGGCGCAAAGCGCGCCTCCGTATGCGCCGCTGACCACGGACATCCAGGCTCCGAAGCCTTACAGCGCCTACGTGCAGGATGCCCGCGGCGTCGTGGCCCGCGATCCTTTCGGCCTGTGCTGGCGTACCGGCTACTGGACCCCGGCCGATGCGGTCCCCGGCTGCGACGCCCCGCTGTGCGTCGAGCCCGAGCACCTGGAAAACGGCAAGTGCGTCGCACCGCCGCCACCGCCACCGCCGCCGGCTGAAGCGACCCCGGCCCCGACCCCGGCTCCGGCTCCGGTCCCGACCTCGGAAAAAGTCAGCTACTCGGCCGACGCCTTCTTCGACTTCGACAAGGCCGTGCTGAAGCCGGCCGGCCAGGCATCGCTGGACGACCTGGTCAGCAAGCTGAAGGACATCAACCTGGAAGTCATCATCGCCGTCGGCCACACCGACTCGGTCGGCACCGATGCCTACAACCAGAAGCTGTCCGTGCGCCGCGCCGAAGCCGTCAAGTCCTACCTGCAGGGCAAGGGCGTGGAATCGAACCGCATCTACACCGAAGGCAAGGGCGAGAAGCAGCCTGTCGCCGACAACACGACCGCCGCCGGCCGCGCCAAGAACCGCCGCGTCGAGATCGAAGTCGTCGGTACCCGCAGCACCCAGCAGCAGTAAGCTGGCGCCTGCATCGAGAAAACCCCGCTGCGGCGGGGTTTTTTTACGCCTGTCGACTTATCTGCCTCGGACGCGCACGCGCGGCCGAGAAGCGTTCTTTATTTTTCGGGCCCAGCCGTCGCGCTACGGCATTTCCGCTATTATTCCGACCTATGACTACGACGACCAACGCCGATCCTCTCGAGATCCAGAAATTCAGTGAACTGGCCCATCGCTGGTGGGACCCGACGTCCGAATTCCGGCCGCTGCACGACATCAATCCCTTGCGCCTGGAATGGATCAACGCACGCGCCCCGCTCGCGGGCAAGAACGTGATCGACATCGGCTGCGGCGGTGGCATCCTGGCCGAATCGATGGCGCGCAAGGGCGCCAAGGTCACCGGCATCGACTTGTCCAAGAAAGCGCTGAAGGTCGCCGACCTGCACAGCCTGGAATCCGGTGTCGAGGTGCGCTACAAGCTGATCGCCGCCGAGGACATGGCGGCCGAGGAAGCCGGCCAGTACGACGTCGTCACCTGCATGGAGATGCTCGAGCACGTGCCGGACCCGGCCGCGATCGTGCGCGCCGCGTTCAACCTGGTCAAGCCGGGCGGCCACGTGTTCTTCTCGACCATCAACCGCAACCCGAAAGCCTACCTGTTCGCGGTCATCGGCGCCGAGTACGTACTGCGCATGCTGCCGCGCGGAACCCATGACTACGGCAAGTTCATCACCCCGGCCGAGCTCTCGAACTACGCGCGCGAGGCAGGCCTGGTGGTCGACGGCTTGAAGGGACTGACCTACAATCCGCTGACCAAGATTTATTCGCTGAACCAGGACACCGACGTGAACTACATGGTCGCCTGCAGCAAGCCACTTTGATACCGCTCCAACGCGTACTCCATCAGCCGTTTATGAACTTTCCTTCCCGCCTGAGCGCGCCGCGCGCCATCCTGTTCGACCTCGACGGCACGCTGGCCGACACCGCGCCCGACCTGGCCGCGGCCGTCAATGTGCTGCGCACCGAGCGCGGACTGGCGCCGACGCCGTACGCCATCCTGCGTCCGACCGCCTCGGCCGGTGCGCGCGGCATGATCGGCGCCGCCTTCGGCCTGGCGCCCGGCGACGAAGGCTACGAAGACCTGCGCCTGGCCTGGTTCGACCGCTACCAGGCGGCGATGGCGGTGCACAGCACGCTGTTCGACGGCGTCAATGAGCTGCTCGAGGGCATCCGCGCGGCCGGCATGGAGTGGGGCATCGTCACCAACAAGCCGATGCGCTTCACCGATCCGCTGGTGCCGCAGATCGGCCTGGCGCATGCCGGCTGCATCGTCTCCGGCGACACCACGCCGCACGCCAAGCCGCATCCTGCCCCGCTATTAGAAGCAGCGCGCAGGCTGGGCATCGATCCGGCCCACTGCTGGTACGTCGGCGACGATTTGCGCGACATCGAAGCGGGACGCGCCGCCGGCATGGTGACCGTGGCCTGCAACTGGGGGTATTGCGGGGCGATCGACCCGTCGACCTGGGGCGCGGATTTCCAGCTCGATACGCCGGCGGATCTGCTGGCGACGCTGAATGCCGTGGTGGCGTCGGTGCGGGCGGCAGAGGCGGTTTGATCTGTTCCGGGCTGCTGTACCGCGGCTCGGGTTTCGTTGGCTGGTATCAGGTTACCGCCGCCCGGCTTGGTGGCTGGTTTGTGTCGCGTTTGCGGCTCCTTTGTCGGTTAGTTGCAATTTACCTGACGTTCGCGTGTGAGGGGCTTGGCCTCGCTGGTCGCGAACTGATCAGCGTAGCGCTTGCGCGACACGGCGACGCCACATCCATCTTTTCCGCCCGGCACTTACACATATTTACGATTGATACAGCCGCCCGTCTATCTCTGCCCCAGCGGGCTGGTTAATCTACCCCTGCAGCACAAGACAACGCACAACGCATAACACTGCAGGAGCAGAGACATGGAAACCACCAAGACCACCAATCGCATCCACCCGCTGATGGCCGCCGCCGCGGTGTCGGTGATCGTCGTCAGCCTGGCTGGCACGGCCGCGATTACCGGCATGCTGCCGAGCTCGCATGGTGCGCCCGAGGCGCCGGTCGCCACCGCCCAGGCGGTACCGGGCAACGCTACGCTGGCCCAGGCCGCCCTGCCCGGCGCGCCGGTCAGCTACACGCCGGCGATGCAGCCGGTGCAAGCCGCCTACGCCCAGCCGGCGCAGCTCGCGCAGGCCCAGCCGATGCCGGTGAACTATGCGCAGCCAGTCGCCAGCGTCCAGCCTGCCCCGGTGGTGATCGAAAAAACCGTGATCAAGGAAGTGCCGGTGCCGGCCAAGCCGGTTCACAGGACCGTGCACCACACCAGCTACGCACGCAACGATGCGCCGGCCTATTACGAACCGGCGCCGGCCCAGCCGAACTACGTGGCGATCGGCACCGGCGCCGTGGTCGGCGGCCTGATCGGCAACCAAGTCGGCGGCGGCAACGGCCGCAAGCTGGCAACGGTGGCCGGCATCATCGGCGGCGGTTTCCTGGGCAACCAGATCGCCAACCAGGGCCGCTGACCGGTCGATTTGGCAAAACATGCGGCGCGGTCTTGAAAACCGGGATCCGCGCCGCATATGGCAGCACAGAAGCGCATCCATCTGCTTCACCCCGGTCAATCGTGCGGGTCCTGACGTATCTGCACTTCGTACCGGATTGGGGTACAATGATGGTTCTTTCGTTGGGGGGCGACCTGGTTTCGACGTGGGTTGCAAAGCAGCGCAGGGCATACCGAGGACTGGTTACCTCGTAAATACATCCAGAAATCAATAACTGCAAACGATAACTCGTACGCACTCGCAGCCTAATCGCTGCTAGCTCTACATCACCTCGCCTCTGGGGTGTGCCGCAAGGCTCGTAGAGTCATTTACAGAGGCTAGGAATCGATCGGGTTACTTGGTCGCTTCCGAAATTTAAGGTAACTAGCCTGTACAAAGGGTGCACATCCCCGTTGTACTGGTTAAATTAAAAGATAGTGCTAAGTATGTAGAACTGTCTGTAGAGTGCTTGCGGACGAGGGTTCGATTCCCTCCGCCTCCACCATAATTCTGATTAAGCCGTTGATTCGTCAACGGCTTTTTCTTTTCTAGCGCGTGTTTCGGTCTCCGGTGTCCCAAACCAGAACCCCGAAACCATGCCTATACGCCTACCCTCACATCTTCACCGCAACCGGTGCGGCATCCTTTACTTCCGAATTGCTATCCCTGCTGACCTGCGCGTACACTTCGGCCAGGCCGAGGTGTACCGCTCGCTCGATACGGCGAAAGTTATAGACGCTGCACTATCGGCCCAGACGCTGGCGCTGTCGTTCAAAAACTTGTTTCGCCAGCTTAGGGAAGACTCAATGTGCGCGACCAAAAAACGATCCAGTAACGCCGTCCCGAAGGTCGGCATGATTATGGAACTCAGCCTTGATGAGTTCCGGCGCCCGAAAGGCAAGATAACCACTGAGCCTGGCGACACTCCGGCAATGGTGCAGTCAGCGGTACAGGCGATGGCGGCCATGTTAAACGCCCCGGCCGAGCGTCCAATTGAAGTTACGCCCGCGCTCGCGGTCAGCCATGCATCCAAGCTTCTGTCCGACTACATCGAGCCGTACTTGTCGCACGTTCTCACGGCCAACAAACCGACCGAGAAAACGCTCGAATCGTATCGCGCGGCGATCGCCTTGTTCGTCGACATCGTCGGCGACAAGCCGCTTAGCACCCTGGCCGTGACCGACCAGAACCGCTTTGAAGACACGATCAGTGAGATACCGACGAACCGCACCAAGATCGCGGCGGCGCGTGGCCTGAGCATCGACGATATGGTTTCCCTCGACGTGGCAAAGCTTAGCGCGCAGAGCGCCAAGAACACTGCCCAGCGCACGAACAATTTCCTCAAGTGGGCGTTCCGGCGCGAGGGCAGCAAGCCGCCGTTCGAGCTGATGGGCAACGTGCGCATCACGGCGCGGTCAAGGAAGGTGCAGCGCCGCGCGTTCACAGACGACGAGCTGCGCACGCTGTTCAGCCCGACAACGTACGCGCAAGGCCGTCAACAAAGCCCCTACATGTATTGGTTGCCTCTAATCGGCTTACACAGCGGCATGCGCATTAACGAAATCGCGCAGCTAGCGCTTGCCGACGTCGGTGCGCGCGACGGCATCGCTTGTTTTCATGTGACGGACAACGGCGACGGCGACGAGACGGATGGCCGTCGTGAGAAACGAGTAAAAACCGATGCCGGGCGCCGCATTGTTCCAGTTCATGATTCCCTGATTAGCTTAGGGTTACTCGACTACTTGCAAACAGTCCGCCACGCTGGACGTAGTGTGTTGTTCCCTGAACTAATTGGCGGGCGCGATGGCCCCGGCCAGGCCGCGTCAAAGCAGTTCGCCCGGTACTGTAACCGGGTCGGCTTAGACGACCCTGCGCTCGTATTCCATAGCTTCCGTCATGGTGCAGTCAGCCGTATGCGTACGGCGGGCATAGCGAAGGAACTGAGTATGGTTGTGGTCGGACACACTCCCGGCGATGACGTGCACGACACGTACGGCGACATCAAAAACGATTTCAGCATCGCCGATCGCAAGCGCGCCATTGACACGCTCAGATACGACGGCGTGCTTGACTATGCTGGCTTGAAAAAGTTGCGCTCGACCTTGGTCGACGTGCGAGAAGCTTTAGCACGCGCGCGAAGTCGAGTGCGCACCGTAAACAAGCCACTCGTCTGATGAATACGACTGGCACATGCTCCCCGAATTAAGCAAGCCACCCGGGCAAAATCGCTTGTATAGCGAGTTTTTGCGCTCAGACGTAGGCGGCCAGTCTCCAACTCAAACAATGTCTACAGACCCCGATCTGTGCCCCAGTGCACTTAGTTAAGCTGGGGTCTCGAAACACAGTGGATGTGTCATTCGCATCGCCTCCAAACTTCTGCTTGTCGTTAGCTCAATATACGTCTTACACTGGGTTTAACGAAGCCTAAACCGGCCAGGGGCGGCCATTAAGCGCGCCAATCTTTTATGAACCCAGCCTGACCTTTAAAGCAATGCGACCAATTAAAATCTATCTCGACAGTAGTGATTTTTCGAAGTTAAGTGATCTTTCAAAGCAATCTCCCGAATACGCGCAGGTGCGGGATTACTTGGTCAGGCAGCGCAACGAAGGTGTAATTAACATGTATTTCAGCGAGGTACATGTATTGGAAGCCGCTCCTATCTCGCCCAGCGCGATTCCTGCAGCAATTGGTAGACTTAGGACGATTAAAGAGCTTTGTGGGAAAAACTGCGTAACGCATCCAATTGATGTTTGTAGAAATGAGCTGTCAGAAGAAAATAGCTTGGACAGCGTTAGTGTTGTACGCAGTGATGGTACGTGGATTCCTTCATCTTTTGATGTTTCTGAAATCGTTCCCAATGTTGAGCAAATTATCATGGCCGAGCTGGAAAATTTGAGCCGGGCAGCTCGACGGAAATACTCGAAAAGTGGCAAGCCGACTTCGCACGCGTATACAGAGCTAACGCAACTCTACAATGGAGACATAGCTGAACTCGCAAAAAAATTACCGCTTTCTATTGATGCCGCACGCGTATTCGAACGCTATATGTTAGGAAAGGCTTCCCGTAATGACGCTCTAAAGGCGGTGCAAGATTCAGTAACTGACCTTGTGATATTTGGTCATTGGCATGAGAGAGAATGGTCAGCTGCATCGGATTTGTTAAAGCACGTGCGCAAGTCGGGCGAAAATTTCAAAAGCACATTACTTGAGGCACGTCGCCAGTTCGATCATTTGATTACACCTGATAGCGGTTTAGGTAGCACGTTAAAAAAATCTCTACCCTCTCCCTCTCAAGTAACAAAGAAGGTCATGGACGCACGCATTGGGAAAATTGCCACCGAAGTTGCCCACAGTATGGGAATCGTGCCGAGATCAATGATTGATCCGTGGCAGGTCGCACCCGGCACCAGTTGTTCAATTAGATTAGCAATACAGGTGGGTCACCGTTCAGTTTTGCACTCTCCACCGCGTGCGCCATCGCACAGCGATTTTCCAGATATTTATCAAGCTATCTATTTACCTTATGTCGACATCTTTCGCGCAGATAGATTTATGGCAAGTCAGCTGAGCGAATGTAATCTACCCTTCTCTACCGCCATTGCTGAGAACTTCCTTCAGCTTCCTTTGAAAATACGAGAAGTGCTCGAAGCGCGCTGACATGATATCCATAGTTAATTGACTGATTAAACAAGCTGTGCAGTAAAGCATTGTCTAGCCAGCTGTTATGCGCTTGTATTGCGTTCCCTGCTATAGGTCGGGTTTGCTCTTTCGCTGGTCGGCAGGAGTAGACCTATACGATGCACTCTCCGACGATGTTCAAGATACTCGTCCGGCTAATGTCGTACTCACGCGCCAGCGTACCCCGAAGTCCCAGCGGCATGCGCGGCTTTAATTGCGTGGCGTTAGTCTAGTGATTAGTGCCAACACTTGATGTAGCTGCGCATTAGATCGTTAGACGAGCCTACGCCATTTTAAGACGCGGCGCCAGGCTCGACCCAGATCGGTGACTACCTGAAAACCCGCCCACCAGGAACAGCTGGCGCTCGAGCCCAGCTCCAACAGGCCCGGCAAGGCCCAAAATCGGCCGTTGGCGCCATTTTCTGCGCTCGTACGCAGTCTGCGTCACTCAAAACACGAACGAAGCCTACAGGCCTCGTTTGCGAACCAGACGTCGATCTAGTCAAGTCTGCGGCGTCGACTACGCCACGATGTTCAAGATGCTGGCCCGGCTGATGCCGTACTCACGCGCCAGCGCGCTCACCGACGTTCCGGCGCCGTGCGCGGCCTTGATTTCCTGGCGCTGCTGGTCGGTCGTTTTGGCCGGGCGCCCGAGCGTCTTGCCTTCGGCCTTCGCGCGCTCCAGGCCCGAATGGGTCCTCTCGACCAGCAAATCACGCTCCATTTCGGCGACGGCGGCCAGCATGGTCAGCATGAGCTTGCCGGGCGCGCTGGTCAGGTCGACGCCGCCCAGCTGGAGCACGACGACCTTGATGCCGCGCGCGGCCAGCTGCTTGATCGTCGCGCCGACGTCCTGCGCGTCGCGGCCCAGGCGGTCGAGCTTGGTCACGACCAGCGTCTCACCGTCACGGATTTTCCCGAGCATGGCGGCGAACTGGGGGCGCTGCATGGCCGACACCTTGCCCGACACGCCTGCATCGTCGAACCAGAAGTCGACCTGGTGGCCAGCGGCCAAAATCTCATGGCGCTGGTTCTCGACCGTTTGTTCTTTGGTGCTGACGCGGGTGTATCCGAAGGTGGCCATTTGCTGCTCCCGTTAAGTTTTAGACATGTTAGAAAACGATGTCAGAATATCACCCCCCTGTTAGAAAGTGCAAGCCCTATTTTTCCAACAGTGCGCGGCATCCCTACCTGAACATGTTGAAAAACGGTCGTTTTTTAACATTACAAAAAGAAGCTGGTAATTTTCTGGCTCGCACATGTGAACTGGAGCATGCTCTTGCTTTCACTTACTGGAGAGCAAATATGTCATCCATTTCGCAACGAACCCTAACCGTGACCACTGGCAAGCGGGCGTCAATCAAGCTGGACCAGCCGACCTGGCACGCGGTGGAGTTCCTGGCCCACGAGCGCGGGCAAAGCTGGCAAGAGTGGTGCCGGAACGTCCTTGTCAACGTCGACGGCGACGACAACCAGACCGCCGCCGTGCGTGAAGCTGCGATGGCTGGCCTGCTCGGCGCGACGATCATGCCGGACTTCCAGGACCGCGCCGAACAGCTGGCGCTCCAGGAGGCCAACGCCCTGATGCGCAACAGCGGCACGATGGACGACAAGCTGCTGAACGCAACCTTGAAGCGCGCAAAGGTGCAAGGCGGCTCGGATTTCGGTGGCTTCGAGGTTTTGTTCGGCTTCGATGAGCACGGCGCCGATTTCGTCGTGGTCAAGAACAGAATCGCCGGGGGCCTGAACTTTGTGCTCCACGCTCCCAATTGACCACTGGAGCCGACCATGAAATTCAACGTGATCCCGGCACCGGAAGTCGCCTACAAACTGCGAATGGAACTCGGCCCTGATCGGGCATGGGAAGACGCGCTCGCCGACATGCGGCGCGGCAAAACCAAGGTGCAGGGCTGCACTCTCCTGCCGAAGTGCATGGGCAAGCACCGGGGCGCCTGGCGCCCAATGTACGCCGTGCCCGACGTCGAAGCCTTCATCGAAGCTGTACGCAAGGCCACGCCCGGCACCGTGCGCGGCGTGCCGCACCTGGTCAAGACCGCGCATACGCTCCCAGGTGACACCCGGCCCTGGTACACGCGCAAGCTGCTGGTGGCCCGCTCGACCTTCACGCCCACGGCGGGCTATCTGGCTGTCTGATCATGTCGACCGTATTGCGCTCCATCCGGGCGGCGTACTGCACGCAAGCGGTCGTCGACTGGCTGGCGCTTGAGATTGAAACCGCCCGCCCTACCCAGTTTCAGTGGCTCCAGCGCACCCTGGCGGACCACTTCGGCGATGGCAAGCGGACGTACATCGACTCCATCGACGCTGACGCCAGCGGCGCCACAACCCGGTTCCTGGTTCGACTGAACGATGACCATTGCCGGACCGTCGACACCGTGCGCGCGGCCCTGGCGGCTCTTGATCAACGTCACACCCTGGTCGGCCCGGCACTCGTCAAGCTGCTGGAAGTGTCGCTCGACTTCTACCCGAAAGACGACCAGGCACGCGCGTACCTTCCGCTGCTGGTGGCGCGCCTGCAAACGTCTCTTGAAGCGGCGGGCGGCACCTCTCACCGTCTGGTCGGCCCGACCAAGCGGGCAGAACACCTGGACAGCACCGACACGCCAGACCCTCGCCGGACGCTCTACATCAACAACAAGCTAGACCCGCTGGCCTGGCGCGTTTATTACAAGATCACCGACCGCGACCAAACCTTGCCACGCGACCAGCACCGCGCGCGCGTCGAGTTCACGCTACAGGGCGTCGGGCTGCATCAGTACGGCATCAACACCGTCGACGACCTGGCGGCGCTCGACTTTGGCGACTTCGGGCACCTGCTGCACTTCCGCCAGTTCAAGCCGCTGCCCGACCTGATCGCCAACATGAAACCAGAACTGGCGCAGCTGGTGCAGCACGCAACCCGACGCGACCGGAACATGATCTCGCTCTACCCATTTGGGCTGCATGCCTATCGCCGGTACAACACTGGCAAGCACGCCGGCAAGCCGCGCAACGGTGGGCACCCCGAGTTGCGCAAACACTCGACGCACACCACCGCCGACGCCGAACTGAACCAGCTGGTACGCAACCGGCTGCACGACCTCACCCAGTTTTTCACACAAAATTGGAATGAAAAATAGACGTTTGATCCCCGGTTCTCATAGTGAGAGCACCGAAAAATCCTAATAACTACACATACAACCTATACCTGTTTCACGAACAGACGTTGCTGACCCAATGCTGACCTAACGCGGACCTGGTGAAACGAAATCCCGCGCTGGCGCACCGAATCGCGGTTCCCGCTCGCGGCGCCGCCGCCCTCCTCAAAAGTAAAACCCCTAGAACCATAAGGTCCACGCGAAGGGCTACCGTTCATCAACTGGGAACGTTTTGCCGCCATATCTTATATAAGGAAAAAATGGCCCTGAAGCAATAAACTTCAGGGGCTAGACCGTTCATGACCAGCGCTGACGCTGGCGATGCTAAAATCCCAAGTAGGTGTCCCAACCGGGACACCTTTGTTGAGCCTGACCGGAACGCGCGCCCAGTACAGTCAACGGGTTATCAGACGAGATGGTGGAGGTTCGATTCCCTCCGCCTCCACCAGTATTCAAAAACAAAGCCCTGCCAGGCGCAAGCCTGGTGGGGCTTTGTTTTTGAATACCTGCATGAGACCCGATGAATCGAATCCTCGTCCGGAACGGACGAGGGGCGTAGCCGGGGTTTCTCGCCGCATGCGGCGAGCCGGCGAAGCGACTTTGCGCTTGCAAGCGCAAAGGCTCTCCGATTCGCCCGTTCAAGCGATCGCGCAGCGATCGTGCCCTGATGTCGCCGAAGTCCGGGCCCAATCAGGCCGCAACCACGCGGTGGCTACCGCCGAAGCCTCACAACCACCCCCGCCCCGCCATCGCCGCCGCCACCCTGGTCGCAATCAGCCAATGCCCATACGGTGTCGGATGCACCGTATCGGCAAACAGGAAGTGGCTGATGTCGACGTTCGGATAGACGTTGAAGACGTTGCAGGCCAGCGAATTGCCGTCCAGCGCATTCGGCCCGCAGGCCGGCGCTGTCGTATTCGTCAGTCCATACGCCGCAGGATTGGCCAGCTCGTCCTGGCTGAGCGCGAACACGTCGACCTGTACCACCTGCGGCAGCGGATCGAGCCCGGCTTTCAGCGCCGCGTTGAAGCTCTGCACCATCGCCTGCACCAGTGCGCGCAGCGGCGGCGCCTGGATGCCGCCAAGCGGGGTGCCGGACAGGTCGGGGACGTTGTTGACCACCACGAAGTTGGCGCCCAGCCCGACGATCTGCTGCTGGACGATGGCGGCGAGCTGGTTGCCGGCGCTGCTCATCGCGGCCAGCGCGGCCGGGCGGTTCGCGCTCCAGTAAGCGATGCGCGCGTCGTCTGCCGCGGTTCCCGTGGTGCCGGCGGCGCGGACCGCGTCGTTGGCGCCTTTGACCAGCTGGCGCCACTGCGTCACCACGTCGTTCGCCCCGGCCATCACCAGCACCAGTTCGTTGCCCTGGAAGCGGCCGCCGGCTGCGGCCAGGTGGCTGGCGACCTGGCCGGCCACCGGCACCGTCAGTTCGCCGATCGGCGAGCCCGCCGCGACGTTGCCCGGTCCGATCGGGTCGACGATGCGCGCCCCGCCCTGCGCATAATCGAAGCAGCCCGGGTGGTTCAGGACCGGCGCGAACAGGCCAAGGTCGGGATCGCCGAGCAGCCCGGTCTGGGCCGCGCACGGCGGCGGCAGGCCGGCCAGCGCGGCGACCATTTCGGGCCAGACCTGGCCGGTGAGCTCGGGATGCCGGGCGAAGGCGTTGCCGTTGACGGTGAACTTGCCGCCGCCACCGGCCGCCACCGCGCCGACCGTGTAACTGCCGACGTCGGACAGGCTGTCGCCGAACGTGATTTGGGCGCCGAACGGCAATGGCGCCGCGCGCGCGCCGTCGATGCGTCCTGCACCGAGCGCCAACCCGAGCACGAGCCCGAGCGCAATGGAACGCGCGATCTTCCTCTTTTCCATGGGACCTCCGCAGAAAACGTCAAGCTGCTGGGACAACTGTCGATCACTCTGCCAGTGCTGATCAGCACGAGCTTTGATCGAACGCTAAGTCGTCCATGGCATCTTTCGTTTTCAGGAAGTTCCCGCCCGCGTCCGTTAGTGCTTGGCTTGCGACGCGCCCTGCAGCTCGCTCAGGATGGCCTGGTTGAAGGCCGGGATGTCGTCCGGCTTGCGGCTGGTGACCAGCTTGCCGTCGACCACGACCTGTTCGTCGACCCATTCGGCGCCCGCGTTCTGCAAGTCCATCTGCAGCGTCGGCCAGCTGGTCATGCGCTTGCCGTTGACGAGGTCGGCGTCGCCTTGATATCGATGATAAGTAATCAAGCCTGGAATACCGATTGTAGCGTCGCCAGCAGGGAAGCGGCGCGCGCATGCGATGTCAATACGATATCAAACGCGATATCAAACGCGGCATCGTCCGGGCATCAGTCGACGATGGCCTGCCACACCATCCACATGTTGGCCGCGCTGATGACGACGAACAGGAACCATGCCAGCGCCGAGGTCCACCAGGCGTTGGCGAAACCGCCCATCAGGCTGCGCTTGCCGGTCAGGCGGATCAACGGGTACATCGCGAACGGCAGCTGCATGCTGAGCACGACCTGGCTGCCGACCAGCATGCGCCCGACCGCGTGCTCGCCCAAGGTCAGCACGCCGATCATCGCCGGGGCCAGCGCCAGCGCGCGCGTGATCAGGCGCCGCTGCCAGCACGGGATCTTCCACTTCATGAAGCCTTCCATGATGACCTGGCCGGCAATCGTCCCGGTGAAGGTCGAGCTCTGCCCCGAGGCCAGCAGCGCCAGGCCGAACAGGATCGCCGCGAAGGCGGTGCCGGCGATCGGCGCCAGCAGGCTGTAGGCCTGGTCGATCTCCATCACGCCGCCGCCGCCCGGTTTGTAGAACGCGGCCGCGGCCAGCACCAGGATCGCGCCGTTGATGAACAGCGCCAGCGCCAGCGAGACGATGGTGTCGATGCGCGACAGCTTGATCGCTTCGGCCAGGCGGCCGCGGCTGTCCTCGGTCTTGCGGATCACGTCGAAGGGCATGACGCGCGTCTGCACCACTGAGGAATGCAGATACAGGTTGTGCGGCATGACGGTCGCGCCGAGGATGCCGATGGCCAGGTACAGCGCGTCGCGCGGCTCGAGCTTTTGCAACGAGGGCACCACGCCGGCGGCGACGGCGTGCCAGTCGGGCCGGATCAGCGCCAGTTCCGAGAACAGGCAGACCGCGATCGTCGCGATCAGCCCCAGCACGATCGCCTCCAGCTGGCGGAAACCGCGTCCCTTCAGGGTCAGCACGATGATGGTGTCGAGCGCCGTCAGCGCCACGCCGGTCGGCAGCGACACGCCGAGCAGCAGCTTGAAGGCGAGCGCGCAGCCCAGCACCTCGGCCAGGTCGCAGGCGATGATCGAGAGTTCGGCGAACAGCCACAGCACCTTGTTCAGGCGCGGATCGTACTGCTCGCGGCAGTGCACGGCGAGATCCTTCCCGGTGACGATCCCCAGGCGCATGCTCAGGCATTGCAGCACGATCGCGGCCAGGCTCGACAGCACGACCACGAACAGCAGGTCGTAGCCGAACTGCGACCCGCCCTGGATGGCAGTTGCCCAATTGCCCGGGTCCATGTAGCCAACGGAAACAAGCAATCCCGGACCTGCGAAACGCAGGATCTTCCTCCATAGGGGCAAGCTCTCAGGGACGTTGACGGTGCCGGAGACTTCGGACGGGCAAAACGGGGCGGTGGCGGTTCTGGGTAGCTTGCGCATAGATTCAATGATTTTGATTGATTCTATCGCAAAGCAGCAAAGCTGCCTGAGCCCGGCGCGCAATCGAAAACCGGGTCGCGCGCCGGGTCAGGCCTGGTGCTTACCCCTCGAAGCCGAGCGCGCGCAGCCGGGTGCGCAGGCGCCGCACCTCGTCGCCGAGGTCGACCACCAGCGCGGCCAGGTCTTCGTTGGCGTCGAAGTCGCGCTCGACGCGCAGCAGGCGGCGCGCACGCACCAGGTCGGCGCTGGCGAAGCGCCATTCGGTGACCTGCACGGCGACCGCGTTGCCGAGCGTGCCGGCGCGCACGTGGCGCACCACCCAGTCGGGCGCCACCTCGCAGGCGCGCGCCAGTTCTTCCAGGGTCAGGGCGACGTCCTCCAGAAGTACGCCGGTGATGAGGTTCTTGTTATCGGCCATCGTCTCAAGCTCCTATCTGTTCGCGCGGATTGAAGGCCATCTCGCGCGCCATTTGCTCGTACAGCGCGCGCGCCCGCTCGCTCGAGGCCGGCGGCAGCACCACGTCCAGGATCAGGTACAAGTCGCCCGGCTGCGCGACCGGGATGCCGCGTCCCTTGAGGCGCAGCTTGCGGCCGCTCTGCGATCCCGGCGGAATCGTCACTTCGACCGCGCCCGAGGGCGTCGGCACCGACACGCTGCCGCCCAGCGCCGCTTCCCACGGCGCGACCGGCACGTTTTCATACACGTGCGTGCCTTCGACGCGGAAGCGCGCATCCTCGTTCAGCTGGATTTCGAGGTACAGGTCGCCCGGACCGGCGCCGCCCATGCCCGGATGGCCCTGCCCCGCCAGGCGCAGCTGCTGGCCGGGCGTGACGCCTTTCGGAATCGTCACGCTGAGCGTCTTGTCCTGCATCACGGTGCGCCCTTGCGCATCCTGTTGCGGCACGCGCAGGCTGATCGTGCGCGACGCACCCTGGTAGGCATCGCGCAAATCGATCGCGATGGCGGCGTGGATGTCCTCGCCACGCATCTGGAAACCGGCGCCGCCCATGCCGCCGCCGAAACCCCGTGCGCCGCCACCGCTGCGGGCGCCGCGGCCGGCGTGGGCGAACAGGTCGGCGAAAAAATCGTTGGCGTCGGCGCCGCCGAAGTCGAACTGCGAGCCCCAGTCCGGCGGCGGCGTGAACTGCTCGCCGGCGCGGCGGCCGCGGCCCAGTTCGTCGTAGGCGGCGCGTTTCTCGGCGTCGCCCAGCACGTCGTAGGCTTCGTTGATTTCGGCGGTTTTTTCGGTGGCGTCCTTGTGCTTGCTGACGTCCGGGTGGTATTGCCGGACCAGCTTGCGGTATGCCTTCTTGATCTCGTCCTGGGTCGCCGTCTTGTCGACGCCGAGGACGGCGTAATAGTCTTTGTATTCCACGAGCTTGCTCCTGGATCGGTGAGTTGAGTGTTGCGCCCTATGTGGCGGTGCAGGGCTTGCTTTTCAACTATCAACCGAATTGTTGCTCAGGAAACGAAATATGGGGTTCGATGTTATTACGCATCAGAATCGACACGTATTTACGAATATCTCCGATTTATCCTTGTTTCAGCGCAAAACCCATTGCTGCTGTAACCAACATTCATTAGCATGGATTCACCGCAACAAACGGATTCACACATGCGATCGAAACGGGTTCTTATCGTGGAGCGCGACGATGCGGTCCGCCTCACGATCCAAGCCATGCTCGAGTCACAAGGGCATACGATCGTCGCGGTCCAGTGGCCCAACGCCGCGTTCGAACCATTGGCACAATGCGGATTCGACATCGTGTTCATCGGCCGGGGCTATTTCGAGCTCCACTCCAGTCAGGTGCTTGCCTGGGTGATCCGCGCGACTTACGCCAACACCGCCCTGGTCCTGGTGACCGGTCAGGACATGATCCTGGACGATGCCGAGCCGTTCGACGACATCCTGGCCAAGCCGTTTTCGATCGACCAGATACAAGGCACGATCGAACTTTTGACCTCGTCCCGCCACAACGGCTCACCCACGCTGGCACTGGTCGGGTGAGGCCGTGGCTGGACCCGCTCAGTGCGCCAAAATCTCCGCCAGCGCGCTGCGCAGTTGCTCGCATTCCTCGTCGGTGCCGATCGTGATGCGCAGGTAGTTCTCGATCTCGAGGGTGCTGAAATGGCGCACCAGGATCGCGCGCACGCGCAGGACCTGGGCCAGATCAAAGGCGCGCCGTTTGGGATGGCTGACGAACAGGAAGTTGGTGCTGGACGGCAGCACCGTGAAACCGAGCTCGCGCAATTGGCCGGCCAGGGTTTCGCGCGTGGCGATCAGCTGGGCGCGGCGCGCCTGGAAGTAGTCCTCGTCCTCGAGCGACGCCACGGCGCCCGCCACAGACAGGCGGCCGAGCGGATAGGAATTGAAGCTGTCCTTGACCCGCTCCAGGCCTTCCATCAGGTGGCGCTGGCCGAACGCGGCGCCGACGCGCAAACCCGCCAGCGCGCGCGACTTCGAAAACGTCTGCACCACCAGCAAATTCGGGTAGCGCGCCACCAGCTTGACGGCGGACTCGGCGCCGAAGTCGACATAGGCTTCGTCGATCAGCACCACGCGCTCCGGCTGGGCTTGCAGCACTTCCTCGATCTCGGCCAGAGACAGCGCGATACCGGTCGGCGCGTTCGGGTTGGCGATCACCACGCCGCCGCACGGCGACTTGTACCCGGCCGGATCGACGCGCATGGCGGCGTCGAGCGGCTGCAAGTCGGCCTCGATGCCGAACAGGCGGCAATACACTTTATAAAAGCTGTAGCTGATCGCCGGCATCAGGATAGGCTTATCCTGCTGGAAAAACGCGTGGAAGGCGTGCGCCAATACCTCGTCCGAGCCGTTGCCGACGAACACCTCGTCCGCGGCGACACCGTGATAGGCCGCCAGCGCTTGCGTCAGGCGCAGCGACTGCGGGTCCGGATACAAGCGCAGGCGCTCGTCGTTCTCCGCGGCGATGGCGGCGATGACCTTCGGCGAAGGCGGATACGGGTTTTCGTTGGTGTTGAGCTTGATCAGACGCTCGATGCGCGGCTGCTCGCCGGGCACGTAAGGCGTCAGTTCGCGGACGCGGGGACTCCAGAAGTTACTCATAAGCGGACAATGCGACGAAGACAAGTTGGACGGACCGAAGACTATAGCAGACGGCGGCACGACGCGCGCCCTGGGTCAACATCGCTACGGCCTTGACAATCAGGCAGTACAATCGCAGGTCTTCGAGCGCAACCCGAACCATCGATCTTCCATGACGTCCACCGTATCCGCAAGCCATTCGCAATCCCCGATCCGACTCGAAGTGGCGACCCTGTGGCGCCTGTCCTGGCCCATGCTGGTCGGCCAGCTGGCGACGGTCGGCATGGGCGTGGCGGACGTCGCGATGACCGGCCACGTCAGCGCGGCCGAGCTGGCCGCCGTGTCGCTCGGCACCTCGGTCTGGTCGATCATCCTGGTAACCGTGATGGGCGTCATGATGGCAGTCAATTCCGTGGTCTCGCACGAGATGGGCGCCGGCCGCTTCGACAAGATCTCGCATTCGGTGCGCGAATCGCTGTGGCTGGGCCTGGGCGTCGGCCTGGCCGGCTGCGTGGCGGCCAACCTATGCGCGCTGCTGTTCGACCACATTGGCCTGGACCCCGCGGTGGCCCAGCGCGCCAAGACCTTCCTGCACATCATCAGCCTGGGCATGCCGGCCTTCGCCTGCTACCGCGCGCTGTACGGCTACACGACCAGCATCAACCAGACCAAGCCGATCATGGTCATCGCCATCTGCGGCCTGCTGTACAACGTCGTCATGAACACCCTGTTCATCTTCGGCAGTTTCGGCTTGCCCAAGCTCGGTGCGCTCGGCTGCGCCGTCTCGACCGCGACCGGCATGTGGCTGATGCTGGGCGCGATGGTGCTGTGGATCCGCAAGGCGTCCGCGTATCGCCTCACGTATCCGTTCACGCACTGGGAAGGGCCGAACTGGGGCGAGATCGGCAGCATGCTCAAGCTCGGCCTGCCGATCGGCGTGACCCACTTCGCGGAAGTCAGCGCCTTCGGCATGGTCAGCCTGCTGGTCGCGCGCTTCGGCGTGGTGCAGGTGTCGGCGCACCAGATCGCCCTGAACTTCGTGTCGCTGGTGTTCATGGTGCCGCTCAGCTTCGGCATCGGTGCGCTGACCCGGGTCGGCCAGTCGATGGGCGAAGGCAATCCGGTCAAGGCGCGCTTCGTGGCCTGGGTCGGCACCGGCATGTGCATCGCATTCGGCCTGCTGTCGGCGATCTTCATCGCGATCTTCCGCTGGCACATCGCGGCGATGTATACCTCCGACGCGGCGGTGCAGGCGACCTGCGCGATGCTGCTGCTGTTCGCCGCCCTGTTCCAGCTGTCGGACTCGACCCAGGTGGCCGCCGCCTCCAGCATCCGGGGCTACAAGGTCACGCGCGCGCCGATGGTGATCCAGATGATCGCGTTCTGGGGCGTGGCCCTGCCGGTCGGCTGGATCCTCGGCCTGGCGCCGCGCTGGTTCCCATGGTCGCCGGCCCAGCCGATGGCGGCCACCGGCTTCTGGATCGGCCTGGTGCTGGGATTGACGGTGGCGGCGGTGCTGCTGGCCTGGACCCTGCATCGGCTCGCCTGCGCGCGCGTGCGCGAAAAATAAAAAAAATGCCGATGGACAAGTCCATCGGCAAACCCTGTGGAGAGAACTAAACAATCTTCGCCAGATACTGGCGACGAATCAATAATATATGAATTTGCCTGTCTATACATTACTGATAATCCATGTTTTGTAATCAATTGTAATTTCATACATACAAGTTTCGACGCCAGCCCCGAAGTGTATGTACAGCATTCCCCGAGGGACTCTGGTATCGTGCGCTAGTTGCATAAAATTAATTCCTTCCCTCGAGACCTTCCATGCGCCTTCTTATCAGTCTTCTGGCCGCCGCATTGGCAGCCGCGCCCGCTTGCGCGGATCAATTGACCCTGGACCGCATTCACGCCGACCCGGCGCTGACCGGCCCGGGCGTGCGCAACCTGGCCGTGTCGCCCGACGGCGAACGCGTCACTTTCCTGCGCGGCCGGCCGGACAACCAGTTCCAGCTCGACCTGTGGGAATACAATATGAAGGACAAGACCACGCATCGCCTGGTCGACTCCAAGCAGCTGGTCCCGAACGAAAACCTGTCGCTGGAAGAAAAGGCGCGGCGCGAACGCGCGCGTACCGCCAGCCTGTCCGGCATCCTGGGCTACAGCTGGTCGCCCGATGGCAAGCGCCTGCTGGTGCCGATCGCCGGCGACCTGTACCTCGTCGACGTCGCCCATCCGGATGCCGCGCGCAAGGTCGCGTCGGGCAACGTCGCCGATCCGAAGATTTCGCCCAAGGGCCGCTACGTCTCGTTCGTGCGCGACCAGAACCTGTTCGTGATCGATCTCACCAACGGCCAGGAACGCCAGCTGACCACGGACGGCAAAGGCACCGTGCACAACGGCGAAGCCGAGTTCGTGGCGCAGGAAGAGATGGACCAGCGCACCGGCTACTACTGGGCGCCGGACGATTCCACGATCGCCTACAAGCGCTATGACGAAGCGCCGGTGCCGGTGGCGCGCCGCTTCGAGATCTTCGCCGACCGCACCGACGTCATCGACCAGCGCTACCCGGCCGCCGGCGACAAGAACGTGCTGGTCGACTTGAAGATCGTCAACCCGGCCACCGGCGCGCAGAAAACCGTCGACCTCGGCCCGGAAAAGGACATCTACCTGGTGCGCGCCGACTGGAGCGCGGACGGCAGGACGCTGGTGTTCCAGCGCCAGTCGCGCGACCAGAAGCGCCTCGACCTGGTCGCCGTCGACGGCAACACCCTGGCCGAACGCACCTTGCTGACCGAGACCTCGCCGACCTGGGTCGCGCTGGGCGACGACCTGCGCTTCCTCAAGAAGCAGAACGCCTTCGTCTGGGCGTCCGAGCGCAGCGGCCGCAAGCACTTGTACCTGTTCGACATGAACGGCAAGCTGCTGCACCCGATCACGCGCGGCGAATGGGGCGTCGACAACGTGCTGGCCATCGATGAAGCCGCCGGCAAGATCTACATCGCTTCCAACAAGGATGCGGTCATCGACAAGCAGACCTACGTGCTGAACCTGGACGGCAGCAACGCCGACAAGCCGGTGCGCATCACCAAGCAGGACGGCTGGCACGACGACCGCTTCGCCGCCAACGGCAAGATCTTCGTCGACACCTTCTCGGACCCGAATACGCCGCCGCAAACCTCGATCCGCCGCGCCGACGGCAGCATGGTCGAGTGGGTCGAGCACAACGAACTCAACGCCAGCCACCCGTACGCCAAGTACATGGCGAACCACCTGCCGACCGAATTCGGCACGATCCAGGCGCACGACGGCCAGGCGCTGTACTACTCGATGATCAAGCCGGCCAACTTCAACCCGGCCAAGCGCTACCCGGTGTTCCTGTTCGTCTACGGCGGCCCGCACTCGCAGCAGGTCACGCGCGGCTGGGGCAACCTGTTCAAGCAGTACATGGCGCAGCAAGGCTTCGTGGTGTTCACGCTGGACAACCGCGGTTCCTCGCGCCGCGAGCGCGTGTTCACCGACGTCATCTACGGCAACCTGGGTGCGCATGAAGTCGAAGACCAGCTGACCGGCGTCGACTGGCTGGCCAAGCAGTCCTTCGTCGATCCGAAGCGCGTCGGCGTGTTCGGCTGGAGCTATGGCGGTTTCATGACGCTGCGCCTGCTGGAAGCGGGCTCGGACAAGCTGGCGATGGGCGTGTCGGTGGCCCCGGTGACCGATTGGGCGCTGTACGACACCCACTACACCGAACAGTTCGTCGGGGCGACGCCGCAGAGCAACCCGAAGGCCTACGAGCAGAGCGGCGTGCTGGCCCACCTGGACGGCTTGAAGTCGCCGCTGTTCCTGGTGCACGGCATGGCCGACGACAACGTGCTGTTCACCAACTCGACGCGCCTGATCGACGCGCTGGTCAACCGCGACGTGCAATTCCAGCTGATGACCTACCCGGGCGCCAAGCACGGCATTTCCTCGCGCGCGGGCCAGCGTCACGTGTACGGCATGATCGAGGCGTTCTTCAAGAAGAACCTGCATCCGGAACAGACCCAGTAAGACTGGTCTCTGCCAAATAAAAACAGCCGCGTGGTGCATGCACCCGCGGCTGTTTTTCATTTGGCGGCCGTCATGCCGCCATCACACGATCACGCGATTTACTTGGTCGCGTCGTGGATGGTCTGCTTGGCGTCGCCCAGCTTTTCCTGGGTCTTGCCTTCGACCTGGTTTTGCAGGCCTTTGACTTGCTGCTCCGAGCTGCCGACCAGCTTGCCGGCTTCTTCCTGAATCTAACGATTTTACCGACATACCGAACGTGTCAAGTAACCGAAATAGGACTTCGTCTCCAAGCAAGACTAGCTACTCTGCCGCGTTGTAAGAGGATTAATTGATACCCTTTTGTTGACACTGGGAGGATGTAAAGAAGGGTTCCCAACCGACCATCTGGCCACTTAGCGAAAGCGATGGCACCAGGGTTAGCGCTTCATCAAGATTGGGCAGCATCTAACTGCTGCCGGCTGCGCGTTACAGCCAGTGTTGATTACTATAGCAAAAATTCGCAAGTCATTGATTTTGTTCAGTTTTTCTCACGTTTTGATTGACTGTGATGTGGCCTCGATGTATCGTAACGCGGTAGAAAAAACGGCCGAGTTAAAAACTCGAATGGTCCTGATAGAACAACACGGGCAAGACTTATGCAATCTGCGGTATGTGAATTGGCATCGGCTCCGACTCCACGAGGCACCCTTAAGTCGTCTGGAGTTTCTTGCTAAATGCGTTACGAAATTAGCAAAGAGAGCATTACGTTTTTTCTCAACAACCCAAAACGTGAGGCCGAGTCTAATGTCAATTTTTCGACAGCAGAGATAAATCTTACCGAAGCAACGCTAGATTGCATCTGCGGTGCGATAACTCGACAAGCGCTTGGTCATCAACCAACGACACAACGCAACTACCTTAGCCATGTCTTGCGCCCTCTCCTGACATATTTTCGAACTGCAGGTACAACATTTCCACGTACCTCTAACGAGTGGCAGCTGTACTTACTGTGCTTTTTCCAGTACTACCTCATTGACACGAGCTGGTCGATGGCCTCGGTAACTACAAGGATGCGCTACTGGAGTACGCTCGTCAGTGGTGTTTTCGAGTTTTGGATGTTGGACGAACTGATTCCGTGCGATGTAAAAATCCCGTCTGCTCGGTTAAAGCGGATTCAAAGTGCGGCTGGTAGTGAGCGACTACTGGGTGAGCGTACTATGACCACTGCCCCCGTCGGCACTCCACCTCAAAAACTGTTGGCTAGTATCGAATTCGCGTCGCCTGCAGCGGAATACCTAGACACTATTGAACGCGCCTGTCGCGAGAAAGTGCGTGTGATTCAGCAGACGTGCCAGGCACATTGGGATGCTCTGATGAGTGACGGGAGGTCTGGCGCAGAGCTCAGGTCTACGGTCCATACAGATGAGTTTAAGGAGGCAGTACAGACCGGTGTACGTTCGCAACAACTTCGGGGCGGAAGTCCCACTCTCCTAGCAAGCAACGCTCACCCTCGCGGTCATGCGTGGGCACTGGCTGTTACTCAATCACTGCTTCTGAGCGGTGCCAACCAAGATTGCGTATCAATTCAGTCTCTTCTGGACTCCAAATTCTTTGCGCAAAGAACATTTGACAAGGGCGGTTTCGGAGCTCTCGCCCACCATACGGCGATGCCGTCACACGCATTCGACCAACTGACCGGGAAGGGCCAGTTCTACCGTTTTGCCGGCATTTTATCCTCGTTAGACGCTGCCGCCGCCTGCTGTTTATTGACAATCGAGCATCCAGAGTTCACTTCTGATGCACTTCAAAGCGCCAGACTACTGAACTCGAGAGGTAAATCGCACTTGCTCATCACTGACAACGCTCAGTCATCAATTCTGAGCTTAGATAAACCGCGAGCTGGTCGACGGAAATCCGTAGCTTTGACTCCGGTCGCCCAGCAACTCATGATGGACATTCTTGCCTGGACTGCCCCTGTGCGAAAAGTGCTTCGGCGCGCAGGCCACAAAGGCTGGCGCTACCTGTTCCTCGGCTGCGGCCAAGGTGGAAAATTAGGACCATTGGCACCCTCCGCGCGACACTTAAACAGCGATAGTGTAGGTCACAGTTTAATCCGTTTATACCCAGTTCTAGCTGAGCAAGGCTTAACTGAAGGAAGCTTCGACTACCGCCGCATCCGCACTACGATGGGCGTACTCCGCTGGTTTGAAAGCGGGTCAATTCAGGAGATGAGCCGGCGCCTCGGGAATACAACGCGTGTCGTTTTAGAGCATTACCTACCACCAGCCTTACTCCGCGCATGGAATACGCGAATCATCCGGCGTTTCCAAAACACGTTAATTGTTCTCGCAGCCCATGGCGCGGATTATTTGCTCGAGGTAACGGATTTCAAATCGGTCGCCGCCTTGCAGCATTTTATTGCGCAGTTGGTGCTGGAATATCCGGGAAACTCTACTCTATTGGCAAAAGAAGTTCAGACGCGACTTAATCTAAATGGCCAGCTGACAGACACCAGCTTAAAGCAGCCTATTGGTGACAGTGTTTTAAATATTAAATTATCATCAAAGGGTCTAAGTTACCTATATGCGTTTAGCGATTTTGTAGTGAAAAACTTAACGCCAGCGGAACTTGTCGTTGTGGACTCACAAACCAAACTCGCTCCTGTCCAGTTTGTGGACCTTGCGCGTCTAATCCGGCATGCATGTGAGAATGACGATATAGCAGCCAGTATGCGTGAGCTGCTCGACCTGGGTCGCTTACGTTTAATGCACGAGCGCGCCACAACTGAGCAGATAACCTTGGCAACAAAGTTTTCTCGCTTCACCCTTAGTAAAAAATGGCAGAGTTAAAATGTCTGACCTAGCATTGTTAATCGATAATCTACCAGCCCCCCTACTTCCTGAGGGTATTGGCGACAACGAGCGCAAGGTCATTTTACTAGCGATAGCTACCGCAAAACAGCTAGCCAGACCGTATTCAGGAGAATTTAAAGCGCCTTGGCTACTATCTGACTTTAATGCAGTAGAGTGGGCCACAACAAATCGTGGCCGTGAAGAGATGATAGAAGGAACTTGGCGTAACGTAGTTACGGTCAATTGGGCAATGCGTCTGCCGAACGGAAGCTACTTGACAGACAAAAAGTATTACAAGCTTCTCACTTTAACTAAGCGCATAGCCTTTCTTATTCGCTCCGGCCACATAAGCAATATTGTGGCACCAGTGATTTGGAAAGCAGTTGTCTCTGTTTTGCTGCAGCTAACACGTTGGTTAGTACTGCATGAATCCAAATTTTACCCAGAGCAATTCGGCTTCAAACTCGTCGACCAGTTTGCAATTGATTCATTACTTCGAGCGATAGCTGAGGGTGCTTGGGCAGAAGCTCAGCAGGTTCCACAGCGGCTCCTTGCATATTTCTACAAGAACAAATATAACGCCCCCTGCCCACAGTATCTCTTTGAATCGACCTATAGGCTTCCATCAACCATTCGGTCTGACATCACAGATTGGTTAACAACAAATGGGTATTACGGCAAGCCGAGACAGGGAGCATACATCAACAAGGCTTACTTGAAGCGAGAGCGATTAGCCGACAGCATAAGCGAGCCCGTGGAATCTATGCGAGGCAGCTTGAAGCTGAATGCGTTCTGTCGGCAGTTTGAGCCAGATTTACAGTTCGGCCCGCTTCTCGTAAATATCTTCCAACTGACAGAAAAGCCCAGCCACAAAACGAAGACAATTCAAGAGGTTGTTGACTCCAAAAGCTCTGAGAAGACGCTGCTTTCCGTGGCCAGTGGGCTCAGCACCATTCTTTCAGCCCATCGACACGACCCTGATTTGCTGCCGGAACCTTCACTAATTTCTGTTAAGAGTGCATTAAAAAACGCTGAACAGCTTACTCGTCAATCAACGCACCACAAATTCATCCCTATGGACATTGGATTAGCCTACTTTAACCAGGCCATGCGATTTGTTCATGTTTTTGGTGATGCTCTTGTAGAGTATTATATTGCAGTGGTTTCTGCTCAACGCAACAGTCAATGGAGCCTTCTTGCTCCTGCTGCGTTTGATGACGCATGCGCTAATTTAGGATGTCAATTTAAAGTTAACGATAACGGAACCGAAAACTCTATCAGCACTGTTCTGGGCATTAGGAAATTCACTAAATTCGTAATTGATGGCGATTTCCAGCAGTTGCGCAGCGAGCCGACCCTTGACGAGGCCTTGCGAGTTTTAGTTGGGGCATGCATCATTTGCATCGCCCTTATGAAACCGTCGCGGGAGAACGAACTTACGCATTTAAAACGCGACTGTTTGCGCTTGGATGCCAACGGCTACCTACTCCACTTTACGTTAGGAAAGAGCAACCAAGGCGAGGCCTACCAAGATGCTGATAGACCTATCCCGGTGATAACAGCAAAAGCGATTCAGCTGTTGCAGAAGGTTGGTGAAGGGTTAGTTGCATGTTTCGGCGATACCCGAAAAATTTCGGACAATCTCTTTTACCTTCCGAAGCGCGAAGGCAATGGAGCTCGTGTGGCTGACCCAAGTTTATTAAACGACCATCTTGATGTGTTCTGCGACTATGTGGGTCTTGCCCCGGACCATCTTGGCCGCCGGTGGTACGTGCGCATCCACGAAATGCGTAAGTGGTTTTTGCTTCTGCTGTTCTGGTCGGGAAAATATGATGTGCTCGACGCCGCACGTTGGATTGCCGGGCACACTGACGCTGCTCACGTCTATGCGTACATCGAGCGGGAGTTTCCAGGCGAGGAGTTGCCTAAACTGGAGGCAGAATATGCTATTGACCGCTTAAGAACCTTAGAGTCGGCAGACGGTAATCAATCTTCTGTTGAACCTGGACTCGATGCCCTCTATGAGGCAGTTCTCGACCACTTCCATGTACAGTCGCTATCACTGGTTCCAGAGTCAGAATGGACTGATTACGTTGTCGTCTTGAGAGAGACAGAAGGCTTCGTACTTGAGCCGCATTCCATTTACGCTGAAAACAGTGCAACGGAAGTCGTAGGTATCAACATATCGTTCGTCCTACGGGAAACTGTGCAATGAATAAACTGGGCGCTTACCAAAGGAAAGCTCAAAATATAGAAAATGTAAAGGCTCGACACGACCTACTTGTTACAGGTTTAAAGTCGCCAGAGAAAATTAGCCAATCCGTAGCGAAGACAATGGGGGGACAGCGTACGTTTTGCGCATTGACTCTTCATGGCTCCAAAATTAAACCACTATCTCTCAACACCTTGAAATCTTTGACCCGTGAACTGTACTCGCGGGATGGGGATAAGAAGGTCGATGGCTTCCACTATTTTGACGACTTGCGAACTAGCCTGAAAACACTTCTTGAAGGCACACAGCGAGGGCGGTCTGCTGAAGCAAAAGCTTCTCGGCAAAATGAGCATAAAGAAGAGTTGGAAGGCCGACTGCAGGCAGTCGAACGCCAGAACATCTTCCGCTCTAAGGCATACTTAGACCTTTTTGGAAAAGTCAACGCATTTATCAAAGTGGCCACTATCGACGACGCGACGCGATTGCGACTGTTTAATCTTCTCGAGGACCATCATATACTCTATGGTTCTTTGTTCGCTTCCCCCAGCGAAAATTCTGGCGGGGATAGCGCAGTTCTATTAGCGTGGCCACGCAATCGCGAGAAATAATGTCGTCGCAATTATTCAAATCAAGAGCGGTTGCCGTTCCATATTCTGTAATACCGATGCCGGATGGTCCGCATATCTCGAGCCAGCATATTAACTCGTATCCGTTTATGCATTGGCCCAATGGAAGTCCGTGCGACGCGCTCAACATGTATTTCTTGGACATTGCACACCTCACGACAGGCGACTCACTAAAAACCATTGCTAGCGAACTTAGTCACTTAGTACGTTATTGCTACAACAAAAAATTGTCGATAGCAAAAATCGCAGACGTTCATATCTTTGACTTCTCAGCTGAGCTTCAGAAAGAAAAATCTATCCGCCGCGAGATGCAACGAGCAAGAAATAATAATACGGTTCGTAAAATCCTTAGTCGCACCATCCGATTTCTCTTATGGTACCAAGAAAAATTTGTCCTAGCGACGGCCGCTCCGTTAATCGGAGTCGCCACCGTATCACCCAGCATTATCGTCGAACGAATTGAAAATCAAAAATACAAACGCCGACGTTCAGAATTTTATTATACGCATCGTGCAATGCCTTCCCCGGAGAGTGCGGACCCCAAAAGGCCAATTGCATTACCAGTAATTGAGGCGATTGAGCAATGCATCGATTCACTCAGCGTGTTGGATGCGCAATCGGAAAAGTTTCTGCGGCGCTACCGAAACCGCCCTAGTCTATTGATTGCGCATCTTGAGTACATTCGCAGCCGGCGGCATTTCATGGTGTGGCTCATGAAGCGAACAGGTCTGCGCCCCTCGGAAATGGTAGAGATGAGCCTTCGCGAACATTTGCACGTGCTGCAGTCGAAACGACTGCTTATTCCTACCAAAAAGCGTAGACGTGAGAACGCTCCGCTGCGAAACTTCCCTATTACTCTGAAGGACGCCGCCGTTTTTCAAAGGTATCTTACCTCCCGCACCAGATACTGCGCGGAGCTAGAGCGAAATGGGCAGTTAGTGGTGCCTTCGGATGCATTGTATCTTGGCCTCAGCGGGCGTCCCATTAAAAAGTCCTCCCTCGAACGCGACTTTGCGCGGCTGGTCGTGGCAGCAGGTTTCAGCGACATTCAGGCATGTCTGAGCATGTTTCGGCATAGGTTTATCACGTACGAGGTTATCGTCCACCTTAAAGAATTCATGGCTTCGTCTAAGAAGACGGCTCAACTCATGACCAAAACAGACTATGAGTCGATTCTTAAAAGAGTGGCGACCAAAACTGGCCATGGTTCAATTGAAAGTCTCTGGAATTACATTGACCTTGCATGGAAGGAAATTAACGTTTGGGGTGGTGTCGACGCAGCCATAGACCGATTGCATGCTGCAGACCGCCTATTCGACGACTTATTAAACCTTAAACGCGAGCTTGAGGTAACAAAAGCTCCCCCTGCCACAAAACGGTTCGTTGATGACATCGCGATTAAATTGGGAGCAATTATTGCTTCGGGCAAGGAGGATATTGAAATAGGTAAACTAACCGGTTAATGCGCGTTCGAGGGTGTATTAAGGCGCCATGGGTCGGACGCCCTATAGTCGTGCGCGCGTTGTTTTGCGCCACAATGATGTGGTTAGTAGAAGGCAAGCCTAGCTGCACAAAACGTTATCTGCTAGTGAAAGTCTCGGCTTCGCGTTGAAAGGTCGCCGAGTAAGTGCGTAAGGTCAACCAGCCTTTTGGCCACCAAATGCCGCACGTTGTGCTCACACTGCCATACACCGTAGACGCCGAGCAGTTGGGAGCCCAACACTTCCCGACGCTGGCTCTCGACCAAACTGGACCAGCAGATGACGTTGACCGTGCCTGCCTCATCTTCGATTGTGATGAACACGACGCCGTTAGCGGTTTCCGGCTTCTGCCGCACGGTTACGATGCCGCAGCCGCGTGCAAGCTGTCCGTTCGCGAACCCATAAAGCACATCTGATGGGATGAACCTCATTGCCGACAGGCGTTCACGCAGGAACGACAGTGGATGCCGCCCAAGCGTCAGACCAATGCTGCGGTAGTCTGCAGCGACATTCTCAGCCTCCGTCGGCGCATCGAGCGCCACGAATTCTTCGACAATCTCAGCCGGCCTCAGCAGCCCTTTTTCCGGAACGCTGGCGACTGCTTGCCACAGCGCCTGGCGGCGGTTGCCGGACAATGCAGCCAACGCGTTTGCGCCTGCCAACGCGTTGAGGTGCCCGGCGTTCAAGCTTGCCCGAGTAGCTAGGTCTCTCGCATCGCGAAAAGTCTCCACTAGGCGCGCTTCTTCAATCCTTAGTCCGGCTTCCTGTTCCATACCTTCAATGACATTGAGGCCAAGTCGCACGGCCGGTCGCTTGTTCTCGCGCGGCTCCAAGCTTGACTCCCAACCGCTGGCACAGACATCGACGGACAGTACCTCGACACCATGGCGCTTCGCGTCCTGAACGAGAGCGCTTGATGAGTAAAAGCCCATAGGCTGCGAATTGAGCAGCGCGCATAGGAAGGCTTCCGGTTCATGGCACTTGAGCCAGCTAGAGGCATACGCAAGAAGGGCAAAACTAGCAGCATGCGACTCTGGAAAGCCATACTCAGCAAAACCTCGTATCTGGCCAACGATTGAGGTAGCGAACTCCACGGTGTAGCCCCGCTGTGCCATGCCCGCCATGAGGTCATCCTCGAACTGTTCCAGACCTCCTTTTCTCTTCCAAGCCGCCATCGCGCGCCTCAGCGCGTCTGCCTTACTAGCTGAGAATCCCGCTGCGACCATGGCAATTTGCATGACCTGCTCCTGGAAGATGGGAATGCCAAGTGTCCGGCTGAGCACGGACTCAATCTGGGGGCCTGGATATGAGATGGGGTCGATTCCTTGGCGCCGGCGGAGGAACGGATGAATCATGCCGCCTTGAATAGGGCCAGGTCGGATGATTGCCACTTCGATGACCAGGTCGTAAAAGGTTCGTGGCTGTAGCCGCGGAAGCATGCTCATCTGAGCGCGGGATTCGATTTGAAAGACGCCTACGGTGTCTGCCTTGCAAATCATCTCGTACGTGGCCGGGTCCTCTGCAGGGACATCGGCAAGCTCGAAACGGGAACCCCGCTGGTCCGATACCAGCTCGAGCGTCCGTCGAATGCAGGACAGCATTCCGAGCGCCAGGATGTCGACCTTCAGCAGTCCAACCGCATCGATATCATCTTTGTCCCACTGGATGACTGAGCGTTCCGCCATCGACGCATTTTCGATGGGTACCAGGCGTGACAGCTTATTGTGCGAGATGACAAACCCACCCGGATGCTGGCTCAGGTGCCGAGGAAATCGCATCAGCGTTTCTGACAGGTGTGCCCACTTGTCTGCGACGCTAGACTCCGGGCCAAAGCCGCATGCAGCAAGACGTTCCTTTAGGCCGGCAGTGCCGCTCCAGCTGTGGCTAACCTTGGCGACCTTGTCGACAATCGATAGGTCTACTCCCAGCGCCTTGCCGACGTCGCGCACAACGCTCTTCGGCCGATACGAGATGACGACGCCAGTAAGCGCGGCGCGCAGGCGCCCATACTTAGCGTAGACGTACTGAATGACCTCTTCTCGCCTCTGATGTTCGAAGTCGATGTCGATGTCGGGCGGCTCGTTCCGCTCTTTAGATATGAATCGTTCGAACAGCAAGGTGCCTCGCGAGGGGTCGACTTCGGTGACGCCGAGACAAAAACAAACAGCGCTATTCGCTGCAGAGCCGCGTCCCTGACAGAGGATATGTTTCGAACGGGCGAACCGGACGATATCGTAGACAGTCAGGAAGTACGGTTCGTACTGCATCTCTGCGATGAGCTCAAGTTCGCGCTCAAGCAACTCAACGACGTTTGCGGGAACTCCGTTGGGATATCGCCAGTGAGCGCCAATGTAAGCTTCGCTTCGTAGGTAGCTAGTCGCTGTTTCGCCTTCGGGCACTAGCTCGTGCGGGTATTCGTAGTGGAGCTCGTCCAGCGAGAACGTACAAACCCTTGCTACGCGCGCAGCTTCCTCGAGGGCTTCGCGAGGATACAGGTTGGCCAAGCGAACGATAGAGCGAAGGTGCTGCTCGGCGTTTGGAAAGAGCCGGTAGCCGCAATCGGAAACTGGCAGTCCGTGGCGGATAGCGGTCATCACGTCTTGGACTGGCTTGTACGAGCGCACGTGCATGCAGACGTCACCTGTTGCGACTATCGGAAGTCCGTAGACTTCAGCGACTGCTCTCACCATCGCTTTGTGATTTTCATCCTTGGCGCGGTGATGCAGTGACAGCGCGATTCGCGCTCGTCCCGGTGCGCACTGCACGAGCCAAGCGGCTTGGCGTTCTACTTCCTCTAAGGGGGCGTTGTATCGCGGCGCCAGGATTACCTGGCAATCTGGCAGACCACGAAGATGCACGAGGTCTCCGACCGGCGCAGCTATGTCTCGCGGATGGATGAGATATGTGCCCTTCTCTGACCTCATGCGTGCTGTCGTGATGAGTTCACTGAGGTTGCCATACCCATTTTTTGTCATTGCCAAGATGATGAGCCAGAACGCTGGAGACCCATCTTCTGGAGTAACAACCATTTGGCTGCCGATGACTAGCGGTAACCCGAGCTCTTTGGCCCGAATGTGGGCCTTGACCACGCCGGCAAGCGAACATTCGTCAGTAAGCGCTAAGGCCGCGTAGCCTAACTCGTGCGCGCGCTCAACAAGATGCTCGGGCGACGAAGCCCCTTTAAGAAATGAGAAATGCGAGTAGGTTTGCAGCTCCGCATACTGCGGCAGTGTCGTCGCACTTGTCTGTTTGGCTGTCATGCGAACAGCCCATGCAGATACCAGCGGGCCTCAGCGGTACGCTCGAGATACACCCAGTAGCACGTGCCGTCAGCCGCTTGAGCGACGTAGTAATCCCGTAGTGCGAGTTCGTCGTTCCACCAGCCCGCTTCGAGCCGCTCTGGCCCGCTCATCATGCGTAGCTCACTACCGTAAAAAGGCCGCTCGTTCCGCATCACCAAAGCGATTGGCTTCTTTAGCATCCAGAACGGCCTTCCCTCCTGGATATCGGCACTATCTGCCTTTGGAAGCTTCGCCGTTGCTGCGGTCCAGCTATTGCACACTTCCGGCCGGTAGTCGTCAACGGCCGTTGGCACCATTACGTTGTCGGCGCCGACGCGTGCAGTGAGTAGTTCAAGCAGACGTCGGAAATCTGCAGGCGTACCGCCCGGCTCAGGGAACAAAGTTGCGTTAGCGGGCAGCATCGGCTCAGCGTCGTTGGCTTCCAACCGGACCGCGATGACTGGGGCTTTGAGCTCGGTTTTCGCTAGACGCTCTTTCAGTAGCCGGACGAGATGCTCGTCGCGCCAGGCAGGTTCAGCTAGCGCGACCTCCAACAACGTTGGCGCGACCGCGGCCCGTCCGCGCTCGTGTTCAAGAGCGAGCGTAAAGCGGCGCACCGCGAGCTGGCGCGAAGTCAGCCAACCTATCAGCTGAAGCAGGAGACCTTTCGCGCCGTCGAGCAATGCATCGGCATGCTCAACCCTCTCGAACGTCTCGATGCGCGCCGAAAACACATCGGGAGTTTGAATCCACTTATGTAGCTCGGGCGTCAAACCATATGCGCAGTCCAAGTCGTGAACAAGGTCTTTGCTGGTACGCCGTATCAGGCCTGCCCTAGGCAGTCGGCGGAGAGCGCCTAGTGACCGCGCTCCGATGCCATCGAACCATGCGTGATGCTGGCGAGTTGACGGCAGTAGTTCTACCTGTAGGCGATTGAGAAAGCGCTCCGTCGTATCGTTTGATAGCGCACGCCTTCGCAGAACAACCTGCTTTACCCGCTGCTGTCGCGCAAAGAGCCAAGCAGCTTTAGCAGTCGGCGCCGCGCCGAGCTGAGCATTGAATCCCAGTGTCGACACGCTTTTTATAACTCGATGGCAGATTTCAACAGGTCCGTTGAAAAGGCGAAGGCTCGCGGTGACATCCAGCAAAACACTTTCCGCGTCTAGAAACGTCACCTCCGGCGTGTACTGCATTAGAGCCATCGCCACAGCATCCAATCTCTGCTGCTCCAGGTCCAGCTTGCGCTCAAGCTGGATGGTTGAAGGTGCAACAGCAGCTGCTCCGGCTGCCCGCATACCAACATGAACGCCTGCCTGCGCTGCCTCGAGTGACCGTGAGCATACGACACCGTCATGGACGACGACGTACGCCCCAGGCTCAGACCAACGCGGCCGCAACGCTTCGAGCGGTAGTAACGGCAGGTACACGCACAACATTAGTTTCATGTTCAGTGTCCAGGTGCTTGCGGCCAGCCGGCAGGCCTTCCAGAGGTACGAAAATAGGAGCGTCGCAGTGCGGGCCGCGTCGTTTGACGATGTCCACGCTGACCCCGCCAATCGCCGGCCTCAAAGCAAGTCTGAGTGGCGAGGGCGACGCATCAGAACAATGTGTCAGCGGCCGAATTAGCCAGAACCACGTGTCTGCCCCTTGCGCCACTAAGTTCAGGCGCCGCAGGGCTTCAGGCCGGATATCTCGCTGCCACAGCACGACCGCGCCGCATGAGCCATTCTTCAAAATCTGCTCTGTCGACCACAGCGCATCGGCTGAGGTCTCTGGCCGAACCCAGAAAATGTTTTTCTCATTGAACTGCCACTCCCGTAGTGCCATCGCCTGAGGTAAATACGGTGGCTGCACGAGCGCTATCCGCCTATCTGCGGAAAGGCGTTTAAGCGTTGGCCTAAGTAACTGGATTTCGCCGATGCCGGCTTGCTGCACTAGGAGTTCTACCAACGACGACCGAGGCCATCCGCGATTTGGTAGCTCACTGTCCAGGTCTTCATCGCCTGTCGAGCATGTTGTAGCTCTCGACACTGCCAGTTCACTTGCGCGCCACACGTTGCGCATGGCATCGTGAAGAGCGTCGTGTGCTAAGTCGGTTACGGCAAGTGAGTGAGTTAGCATGGCGTCCTTGTCACAATATCACTGTATATCCGTACAGTATATTCTTGAGATGGACAAATGCGCAAGTTCTATCAGTTGACGTGCGTCAACATCGGTGGGTCATTGAAGGAGTTACCCGATAAGCTTGTTGATATCGGCGTCGAGTGAAACTAGACGCTTACACAACGGGACTAGCTGAACACATGGGTCAAGATTCGGACAAAAATTGGCACGTTCCCGACTGCCGGCCGGGGCGCCAAGTGAAGATTGCCCGATAGCAATACAAGTGCGCTCGCACCCGCAAGGGCGTTCAGGTAGCACGACCACGTGCCTAAGCGCGATTTATGTCACTGGCCGTCACGACGAGTTGCCGCATTACAGGATAATGGGCGCCAAGGCATGAGCCCAGATGGAAACGGCGACGAGGCCATTCGGTATGCTCAAGACTCAAAGGGCTTAAACGCACCACTGACGACCGTTGCTGTGTTCTGCGAGAGCGTTCTGCTCGACTGCGGATTCTCGGATGAGGCATCCGCGCTCGAAGCGGTTGAGGCGAAGTAGGCGACGTCCAATTTTGCTTACTTTACGTCCGGCGCTTTAAACACCGTATCCAGCGGGCTCTGAACTGAAGTTGATTCGCTGCGAACAACGTTATTCCACCAACGACATCGCATTAATGATTTTGTCCGTCTCGCCATACGCACTGACAAAATAACGGTAGTCTTTGGGAGAAATAAATGACAGATTTTCCGAGCGCCCTGCAATTCGGCCGTGGGTAGAGTAAGAATACTGCGCAACGCTTTTAGCGACATGCCGGAGTTTTTTCATTTTTGTCTCCGACGTAATGGGGTCACGATACTTCATCAGGTCCACTTCCCGCGCGCAATCATGAATCAACCCCAGTCGATACATGTGTTCGAGAGCCGGAGTCATCAACATCACCTCATTTAATCGCTTTGCTTGGCGCAACAATTCACGGCACTTCTTCTGCTCAATAATAAAGTAACCAAACGGGATATATTGCATTTCGTGATAGGCAAAATTTTCGTCAAGCTTGATATTTCCCTCCTTACGGTCAAGCCCGTCAAGCATTGCTTTCATTAGCGGATGCGGTCCCCTTGCGAGCACTTCGAGTCCTAACTGTCTCGCACGAGCCAAGTCCCGAACCTCCGGTGACGCTGAAAGGAGCCAAGCAAGCCGGCTAACCATTTCGATATCGTCTAGCCTCAGCTGCAGAGCCTTTTCCACCATTGCGGCGGCCTGTCGTAGGGCTGCACCTTTGTCCTCCCCTCGGCGTTTGTGGCGGTACCATGATGCAAAGTTTCGCCACGCTGAAGCTACCGCTATGTACAAGTAGGCATCCTGCAACTGTTCAGCCCTGGCCGAAAGCCAGTTTATGTCCTCAAGCATTTGGGCGGCTCCGGTTGTGCGTGTTTCGTCGCCTTGCATCTGAGCGAAATAACCGAGGGCCTCACCAAAGGCGCGCTGCGCGTAGTCGCGGACCGACTCAAGGTCATCCTTTGCGGGCCGCAAGGGCCGTTGCAAGACATTTGTGCGGTCACCGACAGCAATGGGCACGGAATCGCCGTCGCTCCCGGCGTAAGGTAAAGTTCTCATCGTTCTTGCTCTCTCTCACGCTATTTACTGACTTAAATTTGCATCTGCCTCAAGCAAATCGACATAAGTTCATTTTTTGGAAATTAGTTTCGTGTCACGTCCTTGGAGCTCAATCGTCTTTGCTCCGTCCATCGAGATTTTAAGTATGTTACACAGACGCTGTTTCTCAGCCGCGTCCGTGTGATATTGATACAGATGGTTCACCCCGAGCGCCTGAAGAATTCCAAACGCATAATGGTTATCCTTCAGTTCTTTCGCCAACTTGTCGATTTCTTCGAGCGGCATATGGCCTGGACGTACGAGACGGGTACCCATGTCAATTAAACGGTATGCAACTGTGGGGTTGCTTCGCACTAACGCGGCAACATCTTCTCTCAACTTGTCCGTCGCGACAAAGTAGGCCGATGCACTTACGACACTGGTACCCAGCCATCCTAGGATATTGAACGACGTCTTGCGCGCCAGCTGCGACCGGCCCTCCAGCGAAAGGCTCTTATCATCCTTCAAAACGACATTTCCGATGTAAGAGACAAAGGCCTCCATATCTTCATCAATTGCCTCTAGCAGGAGCCCCAGCGCACGTAGCGGTCCATCGAAAACCTCACGCAATAGTTCGGCTTTGAACGGCTTTTCCAAGGAGCCATAGTAATTTTTGAGAATTTGCCCCAATATTTCTGCAGTTTTGAAGAGAAGTGTGAACTTTGCAACAAAAGCCAATTCACCGTTTTCGTCAGGACAAGCATCAGGCACCTCATCCTCAGATTTATCAATCTCGTCGTTCAGGCCGCGGAGTTCCTCTTGGTTCTTGTCGACGCTGGAAGCCTTTAATACAAGCTGCGACGCATTGGTCACCAACTTATTAACCGCGCCAGTGTCACCATTCAGCTCCATCGGCTTCTTCTCGTGGAAGCAACTCTTCATCACCTCCGCAATTTTCTTGATGACCCACGGATTACTGTCGTGGTGAGTTAGGAGCAAGACTGCATTTGCATTACTGCGGACGTACAGCTTCGAACACGCCTCAACGACCCAGGCCTCGACCTTAGGGTCGGTATAAATCTTCATTGACAGGTATTTCCCCACAAAGAAGAAATACACGTAGGGATAGGCGAAACTATAGCAATCGCCCCGTTTGCTGAGCACCCTCGCTTCCACCAGTAAGCGCAAACGAGCCTGCAGCTCCACGGAAGTAAATGTGGCAGAAAACTCATTGTTGAAGACCCGGAAATATTCGATGTCGAGTTCTCGGAGTTCCTTACTTTGCATAAACCAAGCAAGGTGCGAAAGGTAATTGTAATGTTCGTCAATTTCCTGCGGTTTGACCCCCACTTGTCCCAAGCTGCGAGTGATAAGGAACTGATAATAATGACTAAAACCACTGTTCTGAATTTCTCCCTGTTGGTGCTGGTCGCAGCTCTGCAACAAGATTAGAAGATAAATAGGCAGCTGCGGTACGAGATTCCGGCCAATTACCGAATTGACGATATTTTCAGCATGGTCAACACGCCTGTCCAGTTCAGCCAACGATGTAAGCTGGCTCATCCCACACCACTTTTTGATGAGGCGGTGACGAAGCTTCAACCCAAACCTAAGAATTTCGAATTTTGGGAACCGACCAAATGCCTCGCTCGCTGTATGGGAGGCCAAGGCCGTGGCTTCGAAAGCCTTATCGGCAGTCATGACAATACTGCCGTAGTGCTGTTCGGCATATTCCAGAAACACGGGTATCGCAGCGACACCAGACTTGAAATGGTCGATGTCGTCCACCAAAAGGACGCGCTTGTTTTTCGGCAATCCGTCTAATGAACGGGGAGAAGTGTATTGCTTTTCAATTGAGCGAGCAAGTCGGGCGCCGACATCGTCGGCGCGACGTACATTGCTCATATCAGTCGCCCTAACATAAACGGGAGCGAAGCCGGCATTCATTAACTGCTTAGCATAAACGTGCAGCAGCGTCGTTTTGCCGGCACGTTCCTCACCCAACAGCAGAAATTTTCCGCTTTCATGTACTTGGTTCAGCAAGCGCTCAGAAGAGAAGTTCAGTACCTTCCCTGCTTCATCGTTACCCCAATCCTTTAAGTCCGGGTAAACGAAAATATCATCAATCAGAACATTCTGCTTGTCAGCATGCGTGAAATAACCACCAGGGTTATCCAAATCTGCCAGCCATTCGGAACGAAACTCGATGAGGGCGCTGTTCTTATCGCTTGCCGAAGGGAGGTCGCGAATCTCGGTAGCGTTGACCTCTGTGATTTCATTGGACTTTATTACAAGACGAGTGATAGCGACGTTGTGGTTGTCTGTGTCGAACTGGTAAATTGCGTACTGTGGCTCCAGGCCAGATTCATGTGGCTGAAGGGCGCCTGCCTCAAAGTACAACGAGTTCCCAGACAATGTATCATCGACCGTGCCAGAATTGCTGACATGCTCATGGCCATTTAGCACCGCCGTCGCATGACGCCGGAGTAACGTTTTCATCTCGTGGTAGGAACGTTGTTGGTGCCAGTGGTAAGGCTGGTGGAGCATTACCAAACGCAAATCGGACGGCGCAGATAACTGTCCCTCATATAGCCGTACTGGGAATAACAGATTCCCTGGGGTTTCTGGAAGACGTGACATCCAAGCCGCGTTTACTGCGGAAACACGAATTTTTTCTCCTAGAACGTCCAGCTCGTACTCTGACCACTGCGGCTCATCGAATAAAGGACTAGGAAAGCCAATAGCTTCGCGGAAGGCGAAAAATTCTTTCTGCACCGCCACGCACTGAGAAATTATTTGCGTCTTCTCAGCGAGCTCCGGCTTCTGGACCATCTGCTGTATCACGATTTCGCGAATCTCGTCAACCGGCTTCAGCGCGCAATCGTGGTTACCAGGAACCAAAATAACATACACGGGACGCCCCGTTTCGCTCGAAATTTCTCGCTTTATTTCATCGAAAAAATAACGTGCAACCTGATATTCTAGCGAATTGCCCGAAAAGGCAATGTCGCCAGTTACGGCGATAAGGCAAGCATCTGCGCTGCGTGCAGCCGAAAACGCCGAAGCCGCGATTGCAGAAGCTCGTTCGAGGACCGGGTTTCCGGTAGTGTGAAAATGAATATCACTAAGATGAAGGACACAAAGTTTCATACTTTTTTAATATTTTCTAAGTTTCTTAACTAAGACATGCGATATCAGCCGAACAGGCAACTTCCGGTACTTCATCTATTTTGAATCGCACCTCTGAAGGCCCCTATCGGATGCGGGAATTCCGTCCTAAAACGGAATTAAGCCCAAACTTCCCCCAACGCCTCCGCCTGCTTTAACACCAGCTCTACCGCGACCTCTTGCCGGTCCGGTGGATACTTGTACTTCCGTAAAACCCGCTTAACCATTAGACGCAAAGTAGCCCGAACACTCTCTCGCGCTGACCAGTCGACGGTGATGTTCTTCCTGAGGTTCTCAGTGAGTTCGTGCGCAATCTTCTTCAGTGTCTCATCGGTCAGCTCTTGAACAGCAGATTCGTTCGTCGCCAAGACATCGTAAAACTTGACTTCATCGTCTGTTAGGCCTAGTTGCTCTCCGCGACTGGCGGCATCGCGGAACTTCTTTGCCATCTCAACCAGCTCTTGCATGACCTGAGCCGTTTCAATCGAACGATTCTGGTAGCGAGTCACCACGTTGGAAAGGAGTTCAGAGAACTTCTTCTCCTGAACCAGATTGCTGGCGAAGCGGCTCTTGATTTCACCTTCTAAGAGACGCTCCAGCAGCTCTACCGCCAGGTTCTTTTCGGGCAGATTCTTGACCTGCGCTAGGAATTCGTCCGACAGCAGTCCTATGTTCGGCTTTTCCAGCCCAACTGCATCAAAGATGTCCACCACACTCTCAGACACGACAGCAGAATTGATAATCTGACAAATGGCGTGCTCGCGTTGCTCATCAGTCTTCTTCTGGGCAGTAAGGTCCTTCTTGGTCAGAATGACTTTCACACCTTGGAGGAACGCAACTTCCTCACGTACTTCCTTGGCCTCATCCAAGGTGCAGCACAAGGTAAACGCCTTACTCATTGCCAAAGCTGTGTCTGCGAAGCGCTTCTTGCCGTCCTTGATGCCGAGCACATGGTTGGCAGCTCCTGCTAACGCCTTATGCCCGGCCGTCAGGAAGTCGCTGTAGTCGAAGCCATGCAGCATCCCCCTGAGGACATCCATCTTCTCCATCAGCACACTGTAGGCCTCGCGAGCATCCACGGTTGGCTTCCCGCGGCCGCTCGACTGCGTGTACTCCTTCATCGCCGCCTTCAATTCGTTGCCGATGCCGATGTAGTCGACAACAAGGCCGCCTTGCTTATCCTTGAATACCCGATTCACGCGGGCGATGGCCTGCATCAGGTTATGGCCCTTCATTGGCTTATCTACATACAGCGTGTGGACGCAGGGGGCATCGAAGCCGGTGAGCCACATATCCCGGACAATAACCAACCGCAGCGGGTCCGCCGGGTCTTTGAACCGCTTCTCAAGGCGCTTCTTTACCTGGCCGTTGTAGATGTGTGGACGCAGCAAGGCTTTATCGCTTGCCGAGCCGGTCATGACAATCTTGACAGCGCCCTTTTCAGGGTCTTTGTCATTCCACTCAGGACGAAGCTTCACAATCTCGTCGTACAGATGCACGCAGATGTCACGGCTCATCGCCACCACCATGGCTTTACCTGACTGGGCCTTACTGCGTTCTTCAAAGTGTGCAACTAAGTCAGCTGCCACGCTGGCGACCCGGGGCCCAGCCCCGACGACCTTCTCGAGCGCAGCCCAGCGACTTTTCAACTTGGACTGGGTGCTTTCCTCTTCGTCCTCAGCTAGCTCGTCGACCTCGTCGTCAATGTGCGGCAGCTCTTCTTCTTTCAGCTTTAGCTTAGCCAGACGGGATTCGTAGTAAATGGCTATGGTGGCGCCATCTTCCTTAGCCTGCTGCATGTCGTACACCGAGATGTAGTCCCCGAATACTGCCCGGGTATCGCGGTCTTCGCTACTGACTGGTGTACCGGTAAACGCCACAAACGTGGCATTAGGAAGTGCGTCACGCAGGTGCTGAGCGTAGCCAACTTGGTACGTTTCGTGGCCGGGTTTACCTTTCAGCTTCGCCTCGAATCCGTATTGAGTTCGGTGCGCTTCATCGGCAATCACCACAATGTTGTGTCGGTCGGAAAGTACAGGGAATGTGTCCTCGTCCTCCCCTGGCATGAATTTCTGGATAGTGGCAAACACGATGCCGCCTGACGGACGATTCGCCAGTTTGGCGCGCAGGTCCTGGCGAGTACTAACCTGCACTGGCTGCTCTCGCAATAGGTCCTGAGCTAGGCTAAACACGCCAAAGAGCTGCCCATCCAGGTCATTGCGGTCAGTGATGACAACAATGGTCGGATTTTCCAGCAAGGGCTCTTGCATTACACGAGCTGCAAAGCAGGTCATGGTAATGCTCTTGCCGCTTCCTTGGGTATGCCAAACTACGCCGCCTTTGCGCGTACCGCCAGGCCGTGACGCAGCTACGACATGACCTATGGCTGAGCGCACCGCGTGAAACTGGTGGTAGCCCGCAATCTTCTTGACAAGGCGGCCGTCATCTTCAAAAAGCACGAAGTAGCGAAGATAGTCTAGGATGTAGGCCGGCGCCAGCACGCCGCGCACCAGGGTCTGTAGCTCGTTGAATTCGCCCAGCGGGTCCAAAGTCACACCATCAATGGTGCGCCAGGCCATGAAGCGCTCGCCGCTGGCCGACAACGAACCTAAGCGTGCTTCGGTGCCATCGGAGATGACGAGCACTTCGTTGTACTGGAACACATCCGGGATTTGCTCTTTGTACGTCTGTATCTGGTCGTAGGCCTTCCATATGTCAGCCTTCTGGTCAGCGGGGTTCTTGAGCTCGATGAGCACCAGAGGAAGACCATTAACGAACAAGACGATGTCGGGACGACGGGTATGGTGCGAACCTTTGATGGAAAACTGGTTCACCGCCAGCCATTCGTTGCGCTCAGGGTTCGCCCAGTCAATCAATCGCACAAAGTCGCCCCTTGATTCGCCGTCCTGTTGATACTGGACCGGTACGCCACCGACCAGAAGCTTGTGGAAATACCGATTAGCCGACAACAACGACGGGATGCTCAAGTCGAGAACCTGCTTCAACGCGTCTTCCCGAGCACTAACCGGAATAGTTGGGTTTAGCTTCTGAATCGCTTCGCGTAGGCGATAGACCAACTGAACCTGTTGGTAGCTGATACGCTCAGGCTGAAGGCCGTCATGAGCGATATCGGGCCCATAGAGATTGATGTAGCCGACGTCGTGCAGCCAGCCTACCACTTCTTGTTCGAGTTGGTCTTCGGTCATCGTATCGCTTTAGGCTGCAAGAGCGTCAATTTGTGCTTCTGCTTCGGAGATGCGCAACTGGCCAGAAATGAGACGAGGCAGTAGTGTGTCGCGCAGAGTACACAGGATTCCGACACGCTGTCTGTTGTGCAAAATAGTTTCCCGCATAGGCCAGACGGCGCGATGGTAAGCTGCTAGCAATTCTTTTGTCGGTGAGACCAGCTTGAAACTTGCAATATCGCCCTTGTTAAACCCTGCTTGGGCACTTCTGCCACTTAGGGCGGCTAGCCTAGCTTGGAAAACATTTGACATCAAATATGTTCGAAGGAACTCGCGAGCCTGCAATTCACAAACTACTCGCACCAATGCAACGTTATATGCGCCTTCAAGCCCCCAGCAGATTCTCCCCACCGACGCACCATACCTTGCAATCATCACGTCTTCTCTTGACGTAGTTTTCAACTTCGGCGTCAACGGAACATATGTAAGATGCGCGTCGGTTTCATAGTCCCGAATTTGAATAAGTCGAACATAGCCGTCTCGCATATTCCCAATGAATTCATTCGCTGGGGGTTGCGTACCGCCAGCAATGTCCATTAGCGTTGATAGCGACACTACACTCCATTCCTGTGGCACTTGCCCCACTTCCGACTCCGCGAACCCATCTGGAAACAACGCTGCCGTAGCCTCATCCATGCCTTCAGGAACGCGACCTTCCACCTTGGCGTGAACCGGGTCGAAATCGACAAACCAAGACTTGAACAAGGCTTGGGCGATGGATTCGAGCGTGGTGTTGATTTCACCTAGAAGGGAAATGCGGTCGTCCAGCGCGCCTAGAAACTGTGCAATATTCTCTTGCTCGGTTAGGGATGGCATCACCACTAACGCTTCGTGCAGGTGATTCCTATTTATGCCAGGAACCGCTGCTTTGTCAGAGTAAGCTTGAAAATCGATGGTCCTCAAAAAGTATTGAATGAACTTCGGATGGTTTCCCTTGAAGTCACGAACATACAAAGTAGTGTTGAGAGGCCAAAAGTCATCCTCAACATAGAATACTTGACCAATTGTTCCGTATCGTCCGGTTATAACGCCAGGCCCTTTAACCATCGCGACATTGTGCTCGTCACTTATGCCAGATGAGGAAACGAGGGGGACTGAACCCTTTAGACGTTTTGCTTGCGGGAGGTCGTACCCGCGCTTTAGCTCTATGAAGTCGCCGAGCTTGCCGCTGGTCCACTCAGAACTCATAGCCGACCACCCCTAGCTTTTTGCGAATCAACTGGTCCAGCTCCGCTCCTTTAGCCATCTGCTCGCCCAGCTTCTCAGTAAGCTGCCGCATCTTGGTAGCGAAGTCCTCATCGTTGTCATCGACTTCTTCCGCGCCGACATAGCGACCAGGCGTAAGCACGTGGCCGTGCTCAGCAATTTCGGACAGTTTGACGCTGCGGCAGAAGCCGGCAACATCCTGGTATTCATCCGCATCCGGTTCACCGCGCCAAGCCGCAACAACGTTCGCAATGCGCTCAATCACCTCGTCGCTCAGCTCGGACTGGACACGACTAATCATCGTAGCGACCTTACGGGCATCAATGAACAGCACCTTGCCCTTACGATGGGTCTTCTTCTTGACTAAGAACCACAAACAAGCTGGAATCTGTGTATTGAAGAACAACTGGCCTGGCAGCGCTACCATCACTTCGACGACATCGGCATCGACCATCGCAGCACGAATCACGCCTTCATTGTTCTGACTGGAGCTCATGGAACCGTTCGCCAGCACGATGCCGGCACGCCCGGTCGGCTTGAGGTGGTACAGCATGTGCTGCAACCAAGCATAGTTCGCGTTGCCTTGCGGCGGGTCCCCGTAGAGCCACCGAGGGTCACCAGTCAGGCTGCCGTGCCACCAATCACTGATGTTGAACGGTGGGTTGGCCAAGATGAAGTCCGCCCGTAGGTCTGGGTGCTGATTACGTGTGAATGTGTCTGCTGGCTCTCTACCAAGATTGAAGTCAATCCCGCGGATGGCCAAGTTCATTGCAGCCAAGCGCCAAGTCGTAGGATTGGCCTCCTGCCCGTAAATAGACACGTCACCTAGCTTCCCGCCGTGAGCCTCTATGAATTTTTCGGACTGCACGAACATGCCGCCCGACCCGCAGCAGGGGTCGTATACCTGGCCGCTGTGCGGATTGAGGATGGCGACCAAGGTCTTCACGATACTTGCGGGAGTGTAGAACTGCCCGCCGCGTTTGCCCTCGGCGCTTGCAAACATGCCGAGGAAGTACTCGTACACCTGCCCCAGGACGTCGCGAGCAACGTTGGGGTTGTCACCAAAACCGATGGTGGAAATCAAATCGACTAGCTCGCCCAGCTTCCCGTCCGGAAGCTGCGCCCGCGCATAGCGCTTGTCCAGAATCCCTTTGAGCTTGGGGTTTTCTGCTTCTATCAAGGTCAGCGCTTCGTCAATGCGCTTGCCGATGTCTACCTGCTTAGCTGCCGAGCGCAACGCCTCCCATCGTGCTGCTTCGGGCACCCAGAACACGTTGGCCGCTTTGTAGTAGTCGCGGTCTTCCAGCTCCTCTGCAACCAGCTCGGCATCGGAGTCATGCAAGAAGTACTCATCAGACTCGTCGGCAAACCGCTTCGTCAGCTCGACGCGACGTGCGTCGAAGGTGTCGGAGATGTACTTCACAAAAATGAGGCCGAGGACGAGGTGCTTGTACTCGGCCGCGTCCATGTTCGCGCGCAGCTTGTCAGCCGTCGCCCATAGTGTTTTCTTGATATCGTCAAGCATTTGGAATTCTTAACCGTGGTGCAGAAGACCTGATTATGACTGGTATTTTGTTCTTTTTGGAAACAGCATTGTTGAGAGGAGGTGCCAGTCTGCGACGCGTCTGACCCCAAGGTGTGCTTGTAGTTACAAGAACGCTGCTGCAGTTGCGGACGGGTGAAGTTTCGGCATAAAGCCTTCTGTAAAGGCTCGAACGACAGAGCGCGGCGTGAGTACTTTCACAGTTGCTCTCGGGTCAATACGATACGGTGTGCCGTACCCTTCGAACGACCAAGGCAGATAACTATCCGTAGCGACAAGGTAGGCAATTTCTTCGTGCTCGAAAATCGCACCTTGGGGCAGCTCAGCCAGCGGTGCATCGTACGTCCCTTTGCCACCGCCAGAAATTGCACGCTCAGCATGCAGGACTTTGTCAATATCGGGCATAGAGGTCGAGGCGCGATGTTCTGGCTCGACGTTCGAGCGTAGCCACGCGTCCTTAAACTCTAAGTGCCGCACCCGCTGGCAGTACGCGCACGGCCGATGTCCCGCCGCAAAGGCTGTCGCTTCGTCGAGGAAAAAAAGCTCGGAGTAATTCCCTTTCGAAAACGGCTTCGGCCGCTTGATACCTTTGAACTCAAGCAGGCAGGTTACCCACCCCTTGTGAGCCCAAGGCCTAACGATTCTGTTTTCATCATCGTGAAGGATGCCACGGTTTCCCATCAGGGTTCCCCTAGATGGGACTGCGCACAATCGGCCCCAAGGGTCGACTCGGTTGTGTAGAGTATTTGAAGCCATTGAAGAGCTTTCGAAGGCTGGGCGTTTGCCTGGTTGAAGTTTATTCATACTGACGACTTGCTTCGCCTCGAGTGCCGACTTTTAGCACAGCTGATAGTGAGTCACCCCCGTCCCACCGGGAATCGCGGCGCTCCGAAGCTCCAACTGCCCAGCTTTGGTGAGGGCTCGTCGCCACGTAATATGCAAAGGGGCCCGTCATCAAAATTTCTAATTGACTTGACTGTTCCAAAAGCCCCTACGCTGGTCTTCCGGCAATTCGGCAGTCCGTTTGCAAAGCCTCGATGAAGATTTGCCGACCACTCTTGTGCTTGTACTTGCGCATGGGAGTGTGCCACCAACGAGTAGCTGGATGCGGCGTAAAAGCGAATCGAATGTGTTGGTGTCCTTGAACTGACTCCCTTGCGGCTCTCCATGCCAGGACGCTACAAAAAATGACAATCTGCGGACTTAGAATCTCCAGGACAGTGTTCAACACCATCGAACTATGGCTTTTATCGAGCGCCGAAACCACAATAGATTTCCCCGAGACTTGCGCTGGTCGCTGGAAGTAGTTCATGAAGGCCATGCTGTGAAAAGGAGAGTCTGCCTTTGATGTGCCAACGCCGGCATCAACTGCAGCGGCTTCGATGTTGCGATAAATGGTTTTCGACTTCTCCTTCCACTGATTTGCGAGACCGTTGGCGACAATATTGCGCGTGATTGTCCAAGTCCTGTCGGGTTTCCCTTGGATGTCAATGCCGGCATACCACCCGGCAGCATCGTGATGATAGTCGCTGGCCCGGTCCAAGTAGTGGCTCTCCCCTAGCACGAGAATCCGAAGGCAATGCTTATGAAAGGATTGGCCGACCCAAGGGTATAACTCAGGGTACAGTTGAAAGTGACCAATTCGGGAAAACTGCTGGTCGTACATTGTGCTCGAAGTCATGTTGGTCATTCGAATCAGATATTAAGTACCACGGAACTGGCGATTCAATTTTAAAAACGTACGACAAAATCTGAGGCAGCTAATTAGGTGGTCCGCGGCGATAGTCGTTGCTAGTCTCAGCGTGGCGCCGTTTGACTGCGATACCAAGTCTGTCCTCTTTTGCCAACTGGACTGGCGCTGCTCCGGAGTTCAAACAGCCCTGATTTCTTCAAGACCTGTCGCCAAGTCCTGCAGCCATATTTTCTAGGTGTCTGGTCTCGGTGTTCCTTCGAAATGAACGTTATCGCAGCATCAAGCGGCGTCCAGCCGTCGGTTTGGTAAGCTGCCTCTGCGTTGCGCAGACATTCAACTATCGAGCTCCTTGTCCAACATACCGAGCCGTCGGGGTTGGCGCCGTGTACGAAGGCATCTTCAAAAGCCTTTGACTGTACGAGTGAAGAGACGCGCGTCCTGAACTCACCTAAGTTACTAGCCCAAGTTTTCAGGAGCTGGCAGTGGCCATCAATTCGCTGGTAACAGCTGTCCAAGTGGCTGGATGCGGCACGGCAGCCACTTGCGTCGGAAATGTCGAAACGTTCGATGAGGTGGTGGACTAAGTCGTTGCGCAAATTAACGAGTTCAACAAGTCCCGCCTTGGTTTGCGCGTGACGCTCAGGCGACATCGAGATTGTGAAGCGTATGCTGGCCCAGGACGCATCAGAAGTCTGGCCGTTGGCACCTGTGTCCTCATCTGGTCCGACTTGGATGTCTGCCGAGGCCGCAGTCAGGTGCTGCTCGGTGAACATTCCTACTAACGAACCTAAAGTCCTGTTACGCATGCTGAGCGCTTGCTTGCCCTGCACAGCTTGGAGTTGCTCAGGCGGACCCGCGACGGCCATACTTGGGAGGACTGCCTTCAGGAGACGCTCGTACTGCTGCAGGCGTAGCATGCAGCAGCCGAGCTTGCGTTGCACTTCATGCTGAAGGACTGCTACTGCGCTTTCCACGTCAGAAGTCCGCAAAACGGCAGTTCACTTCTTCCCGATACTTTGTAGACACCGAGCGGCACCAACCGTTGTGCAGGTCATAGTGCTTATTATCGGAATCCGAATAATGGACACGTGACGCCGCACACGACGGCCCCGGCAGTTGCATCCGTGACGAGTGAAGATTGAAGGGCATTTCTGTCCAGTTGGCCAAGCTCTGCAGCGGTGGCCCCAGCAACCTCGCAGAGCTTGATAGTGATTTTTGCATCTTCGTAATCTACTTTGTTGTCGCTGTTCAAATCTCTGACTGCTCTATAGCAGCCCGCTTTTTAAGTCACTTAGGTTTGTCCTTCCGCTTTTTAGTACCGTTAGCGGTCAGTAACCCAGCCAATTGGGCCCATGTAAAAGATTGACAGTTCACCTTACTATCGGCCGGCCACCAGTCAACGCCTCCCTTACTGAATGCAAGGTCACCCAATTTACCAGCGTTCCCAGAAACTTCGAGTACGCTGTCAATCTTATTTACTTCAATATCCTGCCTGATTTTTAAGGTAAGTTTTGCCATATCTGGCTTAATTAATAGTTATGGGAGCTATTTAATAATTAGCACTTCAACGCTTAAAGGATACTAAGTATCACAATACTCTCAACAGGACGAGTTTCCGCATAAACATGTTTACGTATCGCTTCCATCACAGCGCTCTCTGTTTTCGCTTTGGCTTGGATGGTAGTTGGTCCGACAGTCATAAGGGAGTTGCCTTTGACCTTAATTTGGTACTTTACCTTTACATTAATCATCTGTATCCAATCCTCAAGTGCGCTGATTTATAAGTTACATCTTTGGCTGACCGGCCATCACTCAACATTATAAGCCCAACAATTTCTTTGTGGAAATGTTTTTTGGAGCAAAGGTGTATTTAGACACAGCCTCATCGCTTCATGGAGGATGACCCGTGTTGCATCACCCAAACCCACGACAAGTTGACCTTGCTGAAACTGCTCGGCATGACACGCGCCTTCGCCGCACAGCCCATGCTGGACCTAGCCCGTCTTGGCTTCGAAGAATGGCTTGACCTGGCAGTGGGCCACAAGGCGACCAAACTCGGTGGCAAGACGCTGGTCCTGCGCCTGGAGCGCGCCAAGCTAAAGCCCAACATGGCTGCCGAAGACACGGACTACGCCACGCGCGTCGACTTAAGAGGGTACTGTTCGAACGACTGCTGACAAGCCAATTGCTGTCCGACGAACAGGACGTGTTGGTCACTAGCCCAACCGGCGTGTCGCAAGACCTAGCTGACGCGTGCACTGGTAAATCACGCCTGCGGACAGGGCTACAGCGCTTTCCCTGCCCACTAAGCGTTTCCGTCGAGCGTCCAGACGTCCCAAGCCCAAGCTAAACCACATTTCTTCACTGCGCGGATTTCTCGCCCGAATGTGCAACCTGTGAAGCACAGCACGCGTATATTGATATCGGTAGCAACTCCACTACGCCCTTTTGCTTTCGCGACAACAGTTACTAGTTCAGGCTTGCCGAGGCGCCACTGTAAACAGAGCTTGCGGGCCTTGAACTAAATTTTCACGAAGCACCGTGGAAATAAGATAGATTTCCTTGTGGAAATACAGGTAACATACCATCTTTAGTATTTGGCGTAGCGTTTGAACGCTGCAATGACACAGAGGCGAAAATGGGGAAATGTAAGTATTGTGGAGCATCTACGAACGCGGGCGGTTCATGCACTAAGAGTCCCTCAGGGGGACACGTTGTCTATACCATCGGCAAGTGTATATTTTGCGGAGCCAGCTGTAACGGCGGGGGCTCGTGCTCCAAAAGTCCGTCGAAGAGCCACGTCGTGGATAACGGACCCAAGAAATGTATTTACTGCTCCGCAACAACGAATGCCGGCGGTTCTTGCTCGAAAAGTCCATCGAGAGGGCATGTGCTCGGCGGGGGCATAATGTAACTCATCAGAAACAGGTCCGGTAGCCGTTGCGAATTTTAATGTCAGGCTCGATTAGGCTTTGTTGCACGAATAATTTGAGCACGTAATACCCCAAACCCGAGACGGATTTATGGCATGGTCACCGTCGTGGGCGTGCCAAGGCGAGTAAAGCGATTCAGGATGGCCGCCCGAACCTGCAGCTCTGCTACCTGCCGGTCGAAGTCGCGAGCCATCACCCTCTCGCCAAATAGTTTGAAGCAGCGCATTTTCGTTTCAACAAGACTGCGTCGATGATAGCCCGCCCACTTCTTCCATATTTTGCGACCAAGGCGGCACGTGGCTGCGAGGATGGCATTACGCGCTTTTGCCCCCGGACGTTCGTCCTTCCATGGCTTGGCATTTTTCCGTGTCGGGATGATTGCTTGCGCACCACGCTGCGCGACGGCTTGGCGCCGGGTCGTGGCAAGGTCGGACCCAAGACTGACGAGGCAGCTGATGCTCAATTCGACAAAGACCTTGACGCAGCTCTGACCCGCAAGCCGAGTCCGATGGCTACCAAGAAATCGAAAGTCGACGGCGAAGCTTTCATGCTGGAATCTCGTGCCGGGTCAGCCGCGGCGCTGGCCTCTCGCATCGAACGTAAAGAGCTCATTACTTCGGCTGAGCTTCAAGACGCACTCAAGATTCGCCGGCAGTCAGTGAGCGAAGCAGTGAAGTCACACCGGCTGTTGGCGTTGGTCGGACCGTCCGGTGAAAATTACTACCCAACCTTCTACGCTGACCCAGATTTCGACCGCCGCGCGCTTGAGAAAGTGACGAAATCCCTCGGAGCACTTCCCGGCGCTTCTAAATACAGCTTTTTCACGACTAAATCGAACGTGCTCGGTACCACACCACTAGGCGCCCTGAGGCAGGGTCGCCTGGTCGATGTGTTGAACGCAGCGGCCGCCTTTGGGGACCGATAGGATGAGATAGTAAATCAAGACGCTCCCCCCTTGCAGACTACCCATAGTCCCTGTTGAAATCAGACATGAGTATGTTTGCCCCAAATGTCCTCCGACATTCGCAGATGGCAATTTGATAACCTACGAAGGACCAACGCTGCTAATGTACTGCACGGGGTTGAACCATCCCATTAACGACAGCAAAATGGGACGTCGCCAACTCCAGTTTTAACGCACTTGCAACGCGGCGTTCGGCATCAGCTGATGTACGCGAAATTCCCAGGAGACGGCAAATAGAACGCGAAAGTCCGTCTAATGACATACCCCCCTGCTGGGATATCAGAAAAGACGCGACGTTAGCGATTTCTTGGGGCGCGACCTCGTCTAATGACCGCTTAGACTCAGCATTACTATTGGGCACTCGGAAACCTGTCCAGTCGATTGACTCGCTAGCTTGAGGCCAATAGAACGTCGTACCTTCCTCTTCAGTCCTAACGATATCTAAGGGAACTAGGTTGGTAAGGACCTCCTGAATCCGCCGGCCCGTTTTCGATAGACCCCAAGCACGTGCTACTCGTTTGAAAACGATGTGACTAGCTACCGGCCCCTCTTCGTTGATAATCTGTACAAGCTGAGAACGCAGTGTGGTTGCGGAAGAAGCAGCGTAGAAGTCGTTACCATCCATCACCTCAAGCTCAGCTACGCGATACTCTACGAGAGCCTGTGGCCGCTCGACTTCGGATGATGCCGACGCTTCAGCCGGCTCCTCCAGGGCAGTTTCATCTGGCTCGACAGGCGCCGAGGGGACCTCTTCCAAGTTGCCTGCATCTTGGGACGGCTCGTCGGTGTACAGCAGTTGCGCGAGCCTCGCCTCTAGCTTTCGTATCGGCTCTTGAGGGTTGAGCCACCAGTCTGTCGACCAAATGCGGAAAAGCTCCCACCCGAGCCCTTCTAAGACGTACTGACGCAGTCTGTCGCGGTCTCGCGCGGTCGCGCCTGAGTGATAGGTACGGCCATCGCACTCGACCCCTAAGAGGTACCGGCCGGGCGCCCGCGGGTCTACGACGCCAATGTCTATCCTGTAGCCCGAAACCCCGACCTGGGGGTGCACTACCCATCCTTTGTTGCGTAATACGGAAATGACTTCTCGCTCAAATGGACTGTCCGGCTCCATGCCTGTAGGAGTGCTTTGCTCGACTAAGGCACGTGGGCCGCGCAGTGCAAAGTCCAGATAGTTCTTAAGGTCGCGCACACCTGCCGCGCGGACCTTCGACAAGTCGATTTGCTCAGGCAGCAATGTACTGAATATGACCACGTTCTGACGGGCGCGCGACACCGCAACGTTCAGGCGACGATGGCCACCCTCAAGGTTCAGCGGACCGAAATTCATGTTCAGTTTGCCGGCTGCATCCTGGCCATACGTTATCGAAAAATAGATAACGTCGCGTTCGTCACCTTGTACATTTTCGATGTTCTTGATAAACAGCGGCTCTCGAGCCGTGGACGCAATCGCTTGGTCAAGTGTCGACGAAATCCGCCGGCGCGCGTCTAACAGCTTTTCGATGAGGTTCTGCTGTGCCTGATTGAACGTCACAACCCCTAGCGTCTGTTTATTGGTCGCTGAGTTCTGGAAGTGTTTCTCAATTGAGGCTACGATAGCGTCAGCCTCAGCACGATTTGTACGCGACCCGCCGCGGTCATATACCCCTCGCACGTGTTCAAATCGCACGCCTTCATCTCTGGTCGTCGGCGAAGGAAACGTTACGAGCTCATTATCGTAATATGTCACATTGCTGAACGTGATGAGACTCTCATTACGGCTTCGGTAGTGCCAGGTGAGGCTGAGCTTTGGCATACCGATACTTAAGCACTCGTCAAGAATACTCTCGAGGTCTTGGATGCTGTCGTCCCCTGCCACTTCTTGTAAATCGTCGACACGATTGAAGAAGTTTGTTGGAGGAAGCTGTTTAGGGTCACCCACGCAGACAAGCTGTCGACCTCGTGCAATCGCACCGACTGCATCCCAAACTGGAATCTGCGATGCCTCGTCGAAAACTACGACGTCAAACTGAGCATGGGCCGGGTCTAAGTACTGCGCGACGGACAGCGGCGACATCAGCATGCAAGGCTTGAGCTTGGGAAGCAGCGTTGGAAGGCTTTGCATGAGCTGGCGAATCGGCGTGTGTTTGCGTTGCTTTTGTAGTTCCCTACGTAACTTGCCGAGTTCTGAATCAGCGCCAGGTTCGACACCCGCGCTCGACGGAATTTTCCCAGAGAGCTTCGCGACGATGTATTGCTGCGACAGCTCCTGGAAACGCTCATCAGCCTGCCGAAATTCAGAAATCTTTCTATCATGGTCGGCGCTCGAGAAAGTGCAGAGAACATTTTCAGCGTCTACCGCTTTCTTAAGCCACCAATTTTGGTAGCTGAATTCAAAAAACTCAGCTGCGTCACTCATTGCGGCCTCGCCGGCTTCCAAAGGCGATACCAGCCCGAGCAAACCATGTGCTATGGCATCCGAGCGAACGCGCTGCCACAAGCTCCAGGGCTGCAGCTGCCTAGCCGAGGTTTTCCACCCCTGCAGCATGCTCTGCAACCTTGGCAAAAAGCCGTCTTCGTTGGAGTCAAGGCCGAGGCCCACGGCCGAGTTAGCAGTTACCACCAGCTTATGTACTTGGTCGACGAGCTCACGGTAGGCGTCGCGGTAACTGAGCAATGCGCTTCCAACTGCTCCGTCACGCTTGAGTGTTGCACGCCCATCCGTTACAAGGTTTTCAAGGTTGGCTTTTAGGGCTTTCGCTACCTCATCATCCCGACCTACTAGCCGGCTAACGACGTCCGCAAATGCTGCCGCCCATTCCTGATTCTCTCCAACCGACGCCCAGTCAGTCTTCTCTCCGACGAAGTGTTCTTGAAGAAGCTGCTGGGCCTCGCTTGCAAGAGGCAAAATGACTTTGTCCTCCGCGTTGATGCGCGCAAGCGAGGCAGCCATGTCACCCACTTCTGCCTCAGTCGGACGAACACCGTCGTTTCGATACAGCCTCAAGCGATTAAGCACCGCTCGCTTGGCAAACCAATTTCGTGGCCACCAAGTTGTTTGCGCTGCCGCCCATTGGAGCTGCAGTTCTGCAGCGCTGAGCGAAGTGACATCCTCACGGTACTTGCCGTCTAATGTTTCCCATGCCTGGGTACGTGCTAGCCCGTGCTGACTCAAGAACAAGAGCCGGGCTCGGCTCGCCTCATCGTGGGCTGCTCGCGCGACGCCCAGAGGCACTTTCGGAGCTAGAATGAGTGTGTCGGCCAGTTGGTCGAGAAGCCCGAGCTCAGTCATCGACAGACCAACCTCGGCCAGTCCAATCTTGCGCAAAATTGGCTTCGAGGCTTCCTGCAATGCAGCTGCCATTCTGCTTAATTCCGCAGCCTCATCGAGCAAGGTCGATTGCCAACTTGGGGTCCAGTCGGTTTTCCTAATCGCCGCCAGTGGATGTGCCGGCATCTCAGAAATCTGCGCACCCAGTGCCGCCATTCGTCGCGATATTTGTCGAAGTTCGTCCAGGTCTTTTCGGCTGTGGGCGTTCAAGTCCGGCCAGCTCAACGTTGCCGGCGTCGTATCGCCATACCGAACACAAATACCTATCGCGTCGTAGACTGTAAGGTCATTCGGATGAATTCGATGCAGTGCCTGTGCTAAGCCGTTAAGTTCCGTGCGAAGGTTAGAAAGCCGTTCTGCTTCAGCCTCCCAGTCCTTGACCGTCCGATTGCCGCTGGCGTCAAGCGCCGCGCCCAACTGCTTCAGTACCTCTGACTTTTTGGCTTTTGACGAATGCAGCTCAAAGCAGAAGGCGCCGAGGCCGAGCGAGTTCAGTCGCCGATGGACGACCTCAAGCGCGGCCATTTTTTCTGACACGAACAGCACGGTTTTGCCGGAAGCCAACAGGTGTGCGATGAGGTTCGTGATTGTTTGGCTTTTACCAGTGCCGGGTGGCCCCTCCACCACGAGGTTCTTACCTTCACTCGCGACACATATTGCACGAAGCTGTGATGAGTCAGATAGCAGTGGAGCAAAGAGGTCCTGCGGTCGAAACGTGCTGTCGAGAGTAGAAGCCTCATACCCGATTTCGCTGTCAGCAAACGCCTTTCCTGGATGGTTGACCAAGTGCGCGACGACCGGGTTCTCCAGAAGCTGCTTTTGACGGTCCTGCAGGTCTTTCCACATCAAATATTTAGCGAACGAGAAGATGCCCAGGTGGACTTCGTCCTTGACCTCCCATCCCTTTAGCTCACCCACTGCCAAGCGGAAGACCTGCAAGATTTTGGGAACGTCGATGCCTTTCTCATCCAAAGGCAGCACGTCAAACGAAGGCAGCTTCATCTCGAAGTCTTGCCAAAGCTTCTGCACGAGCGTCGGGTTAACCAACGCGTCGTCATCGTGTCGAGTCAAGCGAAAGCCGCTACGAACCGACTGCCGCGTTAGCGTCACAGGTATCAAGAGTATCGGCGCCAGATGCTGGACTTCGGCATCCTTTTCTTCCTGCCACTGTAGGAGTCCAAATGCAAGAAATAGCGTGTTCGCACCGCCCTCCTCCAAGCTGGTTCCAGCTGTGCGGAATATCTCAAGGAGCCGAGCGTCAAGCGTCTCTTCCGTAGCGTCGACAATGATTTCGCGACGGCTTAAAGCCTCTGCCGCGATGGCGTCCAGCGGCGCGTTGCCAGTGCGCGCGGAAAACACTGCCGCATCCCGGTTGTCACTGCCTACCATGACGGACGGCAACGGTCGAATTTTGAACTCTTTACCTTCTGAGAGGACATCCTCGAGCGCACCTGGGTCGGGACAGATAACACGCAAGTTAGATTTAGCCGGCTTGAAGTTCAGAAGCCTGTTGCGAAGTGTAAGGTCGAGCAATTTGCTTTTCCAACGCGATAGACGCCCTTCTGGCGTGTCTGGCACTGCCGAGTCATTGACCTGGATAACGGCAGGGTCAAGCGGCGGCAGAGGCGGCACATCTTCGATTGAAGGGAGCGAGATGTTCACATCTGCCGGCGCAACCTCGACAACCGTCGAGCGCGAAGGCAGCGGACGGATTTGCACTTCTCGTGCACGCCGAATGTCTACCGCGTAAAGGAAGCTTCCCCCATCGGCCAGGTACTCTTCAGCCGTGCTGCTGGCCCACCTTAATGAAGGATTGTTTCCCCCTGCAACACCCGTCGTCTCAAAGGCGATGAATTCGCCAGACTTAACACGTTTGCGAACCGACTGGACATCGTCGATGACGGGGGTTGGGAAACTGGTTTCAGTTAGCCAGACTCCAACCCAAGCATGAGCTTCCTTGAAGAGTACCACCGGGTGCAAACCCGCCTGCTCAAAGCACGATGCAAACAGCATTGCAGTGTCCAGGCAAGTCGCCACTTTACCGTCGAGGATTCGCTCCGGAGTCCGAATCTTCTGGCCATCCGAACCGAAGGACGCTGGAGGGTTCGAGTAGTGCAGTTTTTCTGCCAGAATCGAGCTATAGACTGCCGAAACCTGCTTCCAGACGTTAGCTCGATTCTTCGACTGATAGCCGTTCATCGAGAGGCTTTCCGACGCACCACGAAGTAACGTTGAAGCGTTTGAAACGATACGGTCGACAACCCGTGAGTTCGGCATACTGAACGCGGCGAGCAGCTCAGGCAGGGAACGAGTCCCGGCCCACTGGTCGTACGCCAACACTTCGATAGGTCGGCTGGTTTGAGCTACCTGCTCCGCACTGAGCACGGCCTTAGCCAATATTGTTGCTCTCTCAGACTCGTCAAGCTGGCTCAGGTAAGCATGTTCCGGCTGCAGGTCAACCGGAGAGATGGTTCGAGCTTCCCCAGATGCCAACAGGTCGAACTTCAGCTTCACCCCCATGGCAAAGCGAGGTGAACATGAAACATCAACCTCGACATCGCGAAGTGCTTCTGACCCCGTGTTTAGAACGGTAATCGACCGGATGACCGGGATGTTGTTCTGAATCGCCGCGTAGCCGGTCGTCGGGTCTGCAGTAATCTCGATTTTAAGGCTAGGAACAGTTTCGCTTGCTGAGCGAGACGTGACGACGTCGGCGATGTCGGATTGCATTCGTTGCTTCTTTAGAAAATGGATTAGGCGCGGTGGCTGATGCCTGAGGCAAGAAAAACGTTTAAGGACTACTCGACACGCGCTTACAGCACCGCTCTGCCAGCGGCCTACGGCGAGCGCACATGAAGTATTGCTGTTTGTTAAGTGTACTCGGGGTGTTCGTTGCGATACAAACACTTTAATATCTGATTTACGTTTTGTTGGGGGCAGAACACCGGCGCACCACCCGTTTCAATCATCATGGCAACAATGTCTGCTTCTTGCAGTGTCAGCGATACAGCGGTCTGGGCGAGGATGACCGAGATAGATTTCCGGATGCAAAGCTAGCGCTCGGGTAGAATCGGGCCTCCTCTGCCCCAGGGGTGGTGTTTTGCGAGAGATGTGGCCCCCTTGATGAGACGCGCACGTAAATTTCGATTGGGGCTGCTGGCCCTGTTCATCACCTTCGTCGCGGTTGGCGCCACGGCAGTAGAAGTCTTCCTTGACTATCAAGATACTGAGGAGCGACGATACGAAACGGCAGCCGACATCACTCGCGTTGTTGAGCGGCACACACGGGATACCGTTACGTATGTCGATGAGACCCTTGACGCAGTGTCAACTGTCGTTGAGGGAGCAGGTCCACTGGCGAACCTTCGTGAACCCAACCGCTGGAAGCTACTGAGCTCGTATTGCAGGACTCTTATCGGTTGCCGTGAAATTTGGATTGTCGACCCGGGCGGCAACGTCGTTGCGCAAACGAGAACAATGTCTCTTGTTAAAACGAACGTTTCCGACCGAGACTATTTTCGGCAAGCGAAAGATACGCACAAGCGATACATCGACAAGGCTATCGTTGCTCGAATCCCAGGTTCGCCAATTCTCTTCACTATCTCGAAAGCAGTGTATGACCAGAAGGGAAATCTGCTCGCAATTGTCGCGGTCGGTATGGACACCAGCCAGCTCACTTCTTTCTACTCACTGTTCGGCTTTTCAGTCGCGCCAACGGTCGGCATCTACAGGAACGATGGAAGCCTCGTAGCACGGAATCCAGGCATGGCCAAGTACGTCGGGAAGAGCAATGCACGGAGCTCGATATTTACTAAGCTGCTGCCGCATGCACCGTCTGGCACGTATGACTCGACCTCACAAATGGATGGCAAGCGAAGGCTTGCGGCGTATAGAGCCCTGCCTGACCTCGACCTTGTAATTTTTGTCGGAATCGAACGACAAGCTGCATTTGCTTACTGGAAGACTCGCTCGATGCGCTTGGCGACGATTATCGCCGGGATGCTTGCGCTTATATGGGCAACACTATTCATCGCTTACCGGGCTCTTATCGAAAAATCAATCCTACGGAAGCAGAACGTCCAGTTAGACGACTTGGCTTCCCGCGATGCTCTTACCGGAATTGGTAACCGTAGGATGTTCGAACGGATGCTCAAGCATGATTGGAGTAAGCACTGTCGTAGTGGTGCACCATTATCGCTGGTGCTCATCGATGTCGATTACTTCAAGCTCTTCAACGACCGCTACGGTCATCAGGCGGGCGACGCCTGCTTGCGTGAGGTAGCGCAAGCGATTGAGGACAGTTTGAACCGGCAGAGTGATGTAGTTGCTCGCTACGGAGGCGAGGAATTCGTTGCGCTTCTCGACTGCGGTCACGACGGTGCCCTGCTAGTCGCAGAAAAAATGCGCCGGCAGGTAGAGGCGCTTGGCATTCCGCACGCGTCTTCTAATGCAAGTTCCATTGTGACTGCTAGCTTCGGCGTCGCTAGCACGGATGCTGTGAACTTCAGCAGCGCTGACGAGCTGCTGGCAGCCGCCGACAGCGCGCTGTACGCCGCTAAGGACGCTGGGCGAAACCGGGTGCAGGCGGCCGAAGGTCAAGTGCCGCCACTTGCTTCCTAGTGGCCGGTAAATGCCGCGCAGCTCATGCGCACTTGGCGAGACCGTACAGATTATCTGACGAGCAGATACACTGAGCGTGACGAAAAACCTTTGAACTTGCGACGCATCTTGCGGCTACGGCTATGAGACATGAAAAATCCTAGGATGGTACAAGCAGGAGCATCACTTAGGGCAGAGCCCTTGACGACGACAATGGAATAACGTTCGCGTTCAATGCGGGGACTCGTTCTTGGTAAAGCTTGGACGACCAGGTCGAGCACTATGCTGGTTTGGCATTCTCGAGAACACCGGCTTTCTCATTGGTTAATCGGCCGCCAAATAACATCGCGGTAGTCGCCGGCGGTTATCATTCGCCTTACGGAAGACCAACTAGCCGTCGCCGACCTTCGGGTTTAGAGCCGCTAGAGGAAACTATCGACGAAATTTCTGCAGATAGCGGGTGTACACCCATCCGGAAACTACTGCACCGTCTCCGTAGTCATAGGTTACTTCTGGCCTTCCCCCACCACGACGGACACTTTCGATAGGTATGATGTCCCTATCGGAGGTATTACATGGCACGTGAAAGACGGGTATTTTCAGAAGAGTTTAAGCGCGAAGCAGTCAAGCTGGTAGGCCAGCCTGGTGCGAGCAAGGCGGCGATAGCCCGTGACCTTGGCATTGGCGCCAATTTGCTGGGACGGTGGTGCAGAGATGCCGACGTCGATGCAGAGGTCGCCGTCCGGAGCGAGAAAGTGTCGGCCCAGCAATACGAGCGTATGCGACGCGAGCTGGCGAAGGTCAAGACGGAGCGCGACATATTAAAAAAGGCGCTCGGCTACTTCGCAGCCGACCTCAAGTGAAGTACGGCTTCATCGCCAAATATCGAACCATCTGGCCAACGCGAATGATGTGCCGTCTACTCGGCGTATCGAGCAGCGGTTTTTACGACTGGCTTGGACGGCCTGCAAGTGCGCATGAACGCGAGAATGCCCAGCTTCTCAAGGCAATCAAGCACAGCTTTGATGCCAGCGATGGCACATATGGTTCACCGCGGGTAGTGCGAGACCTTATCGACGCCGGTTTGTCCTGCAGCGAGAACCGCGTAGCGCGACTGATGAAAGCGGCCGGCATCAAGGCCCGCCACAAGCGACGTCGTGCGCCAGGACAGCTCGATTCGCCAGTCCACGCCATCGCGCCGAATCTGTTGGACCGGCAGTTTGAAGCGACAGGGCCGAACCAGAAATGGGCGGCCGACTTTACTTATGTGTGGACTGGCGAAGGCTGGCTGTTTGTCGCTGTTGTCCTCGACCTGTATTCGCGGCGTGTGGTGGGCTGGTCGATGCAGCCGACGATGACGGCACAACTGGTGATGGATGCTCTGCTGATGGCAATTTTCCGACGCGGTCGTCCTCGCGCAGTGGTGCATCACTCCGACCAGGGCTCGCAATACACGAGTGAGGATTTCCAGCGCTTGCTCGAGTCTCACGGCATCGTTTGCAGCATGAGTCGACGCGGTAATTGCTGGGACAACGCTGCAATGGAGAGTTTCTTCTCGACGCTCAAGACTGAGCGCTTAAGCAAAAAGCACTACCGGACCAGGGATGATTTACGTGCCGATGTGTTCGACTATATCGAAAGGTTCTACAATCCACGCCGGCGTCATTCCACTATCGGCTACATCAGCCCGGTACAGTTTGAAAATCTAAAATGCGCCTAACGGAAGTGTCCGTGACGATGGGGGAAGGCCAGTATTGGATGAAGGTTCAACTGACACACACTACTGTTTGTCCGCAAAATTGCCGCCGATGTCTTTCAGCTTGCCGTTGATTTGATCCGAATTCATGGTGATCTCCTTTTGTATCGATTGAAGTCAATGCGCTTACCCGGTGGGGGCTCGCTGCTCATGTTTGACTCAATGGTAAGAAAAAATTTCGTACGGCTCAGTTAGCGCACGCACATAAGCTGGGCTGTGCGGCAATACCTGATGCCGCGCGACGGTTGCGCACGAGAACTGATAACATTTTATCCATGAACGATTCCCAACACCTACCTTCACCCGGCCTCGAGTCCGGCCCTTCCTCCGCGCCCGCCAGCACGCTCGGGCCAACGCCGCCGCAGCGCAACCTGATGCGCCGCGTCGTCATGATCGAAGGCATCACCGTGCTGTTCCTGGCGCTCGGCGCCGCGATCTGGTTCGCCGCCGACGCCCTGCTGCTGATCTTCGCCTGCATCCTGTTTTCGGTGCTGCTGTATGAACTGAGCGTGATCGTGCGCGACCGTCTCAAGATCAATCGCCAGCTGGCGCTGGTGGTCGTACTGCTGTTGCTGGTCGCCGTGATCGGCCTGGGCGGCTGGGCCATGGCGCCGCAGATCGCCGAGCAGTCGAGCGCGCTGGCCAAGCAGCTGCCGGCTTCGATCGAACGCGTGCAGGACATGGTCAAGGCGCATCCGATGCTCCAGCACGTGGCGCAGCAGATGCCGTCGACCAAGGAAATCGTCGGCTCGCTGCAGCGCTTCGCGCCGGACGCCGGCCTGCTGTTCGGCGGCGTGCTGGGCACGCTGGCCAACATCGTGATCATCATCGCGGTCGGCATCTATTTTGCGAGTTCGCCGCGCGTCTACACGCACGGCTTCATCAAGCTGATCCCGCAGCCGCGGCGCGCGCGCGCGGGCGAGGTGCTCGACACCATCGGCACCTCGCTGGCGCGCTGGCTGCTCGGCAAGGGCGCCTCGATGCTGATCGTCGCCGCCATCCTGTCGACCGGCCTGACGATGCTGGGCGTGCCGCTCGGCCTGATCCTGGGCATCATCGCCGGCCTGATGGACTTCATCCCCTACGTCGGCCCGATCCTGGGCGGCGTGCCGGCCGTGCTGATCGCGCTCTCGACCAGCACCGACCTGGCGCTGTACACCGGCCTGCTGCTGCTGGCGATCCAGATGCTGGACGGCTACGTGCTGCTGCCGGTGATCGAATCGCGCTCGGTCAACCTGCCGCCGGCGCTGACCATCATCATGCAGCTGATCTTCGGCACCCTGTTCGGCTTTGCCGGCGTGGCGCTGGCGACACCCTTGACGGCGGTGCTGGTCAAGCTGGTCAACATGCTGTACGTCGAGGACATCCTGGGCGACCGCTCGGACGATTCGGAGCCGCACGACAAGGACACGTCCGGGCATGCGCAGCCGCGGCCATCGTAAATGCGCATTGCACCGAATGTCATAAATATTACCTATTGGAAATTAATTGAGAAGTTGATAGGATGACGTTTTGCATCCTTCCTCTCTCGCATGAACGACCTCCTCGCAAAGCGCAGTGCCGGCGTCACCCGCCGCCGTGTCGCCGGTTGACGCGCCATGAACGACATCCATCCAGATGCCGCCCTGCGTGCCATGCTCGAAGACCGGCCGCGCCTGCGCCTCATCCTGCGCGACCGCGACTACGGCATGCCGTGTCCGGAAAACCGCTGGCAAGTCAAAGCGGCGATCGACGCGCTCTTGAAACCGGCGCTCGAGGGCATGGTGCTCGACGTGGACATCCTGGAAGACGAGGATGACGTCCTGGTGATCGGCGTCGTCGACCTCGACAGCGCCTTGCCGCGCTTGCGCGACCTGCTCGAGCGTCTGCGCGTTCCCGCCGGCGCAATCCTGCTGCTGGACGGGCGTGAGGAAAACCTGGCCCCCGAGCTGCCCGCCCGGGACGAGCGGGTACGCCACGCAATCGACCACGGGATTCAACAGGTGACAGCGGAATGCGTCGCCTGTTCGCCGCATGACCGGCAATCGGGCACGCTGACGATCCAGTACGACGGCAACTGGCTGGCATACTCACTCAAGAATGCCTGGTCCAACAACATCGCGTCGATCAGCGAACACCTCAAGGCTTTGTGCGAAGAACTCGCGGTGTTGATGTGGAAGAACGGCGACCGCTGGCGTGAAGCGGTCCTGCGCTACGAGGGCACGCGTTTCACACTCAAATTCGATTACGACGAACCGCTGCATCCGATTGGACGGCCATCCGGTTCGGATACCGCATCCAGCGCAGAACCGGCTTCCGATTCCGGCGCCGATCCCGGGACAGCAAAACGCTGGTGGAAGGTATGGTGATCTGACGCTGCAGCCCACTGCTCCGTCAAAACGTGGCGACCCATTCTTCCGCAGGCGGGTTGAGCTTGCGAATGTCGGCTTCGGTCAGGCGACTGGATTGTTCAGCGTCGTGCAGGCACTGGTAACCCGGCATGCGGTCTTGCGCCACCGGCTGGGTGTCCAGATCGTCGGCATTGGCCATGTCGGGATCGCGCAGCATTCCAAAAAGGAATACTGCAACTGCAGCCAGGATGAACGAGGCTTTGTTGAACAAGATGCGCTTCACTTTGCACCTCCTGAATGACATCTGTTTAGGATAGACGGTCAATCAAGGATGCAAACCAGAAGTCGCTGATGTGATCCCCATCGACCCAAATCGATGCAATGACTGGCGTCAGTGTCCAATGAAACGACGAATCCCCTGGCTGCGCGCGTCGATCGCTAAGCCGCCAGCAGCAGCGCATACACGCCATCGTTCGCGCACGCCTGCGCCGGCACGCGCGGCGCGTCCAGCACCGACACTGGCTGTTCATCGGCCAGCAGCGTCACCACAGTCGGCACGTCCATCCCGTTGATGGCAGCCTGGAACTGGCGCACCAGTTCGCGGCACAGCTTTTCGTTCGACGGCGCGTCCTCTGGCCCGGCCTCGCGCAGGCGCCGGCGCGCGCGCGCGAGGTGCCGGCGCAGCACATCGATCGAGCCGTGCTGCGCGACCGTCGTCAGCCAGGCGGCCGGGGTCTGCAGCGATGCCTGCTCGGCGCCATGCCACTTCAGGAAACAGTCCTGAACAACGTCCTCGGCGTCGGCATCGCTGCCGACGATGCGGCGGCTGATCGCGGTCAGGCGCGGGCGCAGCTGCTCGAACAAGGCGCAGCCCGGGTCGTGCAAGTCGTGCGCATCTGGCATACGGCGCATCGTGGTCTCCTGGCAAGAGCGGATAGGGATCGGATGCTCGCTTGACGTGCGGCGGCGTGCGGATGTGACAAGGCGGCTCTATTTATTTTCGGCGTCACGTCGTGCCGCCCTGCAAACGTCAAGCGGACAGTGAATCGGCACAGCGATTCCACTCTACCGCGAAAGGACGAGCATGACTTCACATTTTCCAAAAGGCCTGGGCCTGGTGCCCACCGTTGTCGAACAGACCGGACACGGCGGACGCGCCTTCGACATTTATTCGCGCCTGCTGAAGGAGCGCGTTGTGTTCCTGGTCGGCGAAGTGACCGATCAATCGGCCAACCTGATCGTCGCCCGATTGCTGTTTCTGGAATCGGACAATCCGGACAAGGATATCTCGCTGTACATCAATTCGCCGGGCGGATCGGTGTATGCCGGGATGGCGGCCTACGACACCATGCAGTTCATCAAACCGGATGTGTCGACGCTGTGCACCGGCTTTGCCGCCAGCATGGGTTCGTTTTTATTGGCGGCCGGCGCGATCGGCAAACGCTATGCATTGCCGAATGCGCGCATCATGATCCACCAGCCGCACGGCGGCTCGCAGGGCGTGGCCTCGGATATCGACATCCAGGCGCGCGAAGTGATCTACCAGCGCCATCGGCTCAACAGCCTGCTGGCGGAACGGACCGGACAAACGCTGGCGCAGGTGGAGAAGGATTCGGACCGCGACAATTACATGCCGGCCCAGCAGGCGGCGGAATATGGGATCGTGGACCGGGTGCTGACGTCTCGCGACGCGGCCTAGGTCATCAAGCAAAAAAACAGCCGCACGCGGCGGCTGTTTTATGGGCACTGCAGAATGGACTACAAGGATCAGCGGTTGCCGCGATCGACGGTGTCGGACGAGTTCGAGTTCAGAACGTCCTTGGCATCACCGTATTTTTCCTGCACTTTGCCTTCGGCCTGGTTGGCCAGGCCCTTGGCCTGCTGCTCGGAGCTGCCGACGGCCTTGCCGACTTCTTCCTGGATCTTGCCGCCGATGTCTTTGGCCTTACCTTTGATTTGGTCGCTGTTCATGTTGAATCTCCTATCGGTTTAAATCCGCTGCATGACTGCATGCGGTATGACTTCATATTAAGCTTGCCATCGCAATGATTCTGTTCGGCGATTAACACAAATATAAAAGTCGTTGTCAGGCTTCAGGTTTGCGCCAGACGCTCGCCAGCCAGGGCTGCTGCTCGCGCGGCAAGCCGCTCGGGCGGTAGTAGTGACGCAGCGGAACGAAACCGGCCCCGACCAGGTAGGATTCCCACGCCGGATAATCGTGGAAGCAGCCCCAGCGCGGACCATGCCAGCCTTCCTGGTTGTCGCCGCGCGGATTCGAGCTGAACAGCACACCGCCGGGCTTGAGCGCCGCGTGCAGCTTTTCCAGCACCGCGGGCAGCAGGCTGCGCGGCACGTGGAACAGCGAGGCGTTGGCGAACACGCCGTCGAACAACCCTTCAGACAGACGCAGCTCGAGAAAGTTCTGGTGCAAGACCTCGCAGCCGCTGTATTCGCGCGCCATGTCAACGAAGTTGCGGCTGCCGTCCAGGCCGATCGCGACGTGGCCGAGGGCGCTGAAGGTTTTCAGGTCGCGTCCCGGGCCGCAGCCGAAGTCGAGGATGGTGAGCGGACCCGGCGCGTCGATCGCCTCCAGCAGGGCATGGATGTTCTGGCTGACGTCGTGGTCGACGGTGCCGTGGAAGAAGCGCTGCGCGACGCGGTCGTAGTGATGCAGCGTGCGCCGGGAGATTTCTTCGAAATCGCCGTGGAAGTCGTGCGTGCGGAATGACTCGTTCATGACCGCCTCCATGCAAAACGGGTGCCGGACCATTCTAGCCCGGCACCCGTTTGTCATGGCGCACTCACGCGCGGGGACATGCTTACCAGACGCGCACGCGCTCCTCCGGCGGCAAATACAGCGCCTGGCCCGGCTGCACGTCGAAGGCCTTGTACCAGGCGTCGATGTTGCGCACGGTCGCAGTGCGGTATTCCGGCGGCGCGTGGCCGTCGGTCAGGATGCCGCGCCGTTCGGCCGCTTCGCGCATCTTGGTGCGCCAGCTGTGCGCATAGCCGATGAAGAACTGGCGGTCGCCCTCTTCGCCGGCGGCTTTGGCGCTGTCCTTCCCGCCATCCTTGGCGCTCGAGGCCTTGTAGGCATCGTAGGCGGCCGACAGGCCGGCCAGGTCGGCCAGGTTCTCGGACAGGGTCAGCTGGCCATTGACGGCCAGGTCCGGGAACGGCTTGTAGCTGTTGTACTGCGAGACCAGCTTGGCGGTGGCTTGCTGGAAGTGCTCGCCGTCTTCCTTGGTCCACCAGTTGCGCAGGCGGCCCTGGGCGTCGAATTGCGAGCCCTGGTCGTCGAAGCTGTGGCTGATCTCGTGGCCGATGATGGCGCCGATCGAGCCGTAGTTGGCGGCGTCCGACGCCTTCGGATCGAAGAACGGCGGCTGCAGGATCGCGGCCGGGAAGTTCAGCGCGTTCTGCAGCGGCAGGTTGACGGCGTTGACCAGCTGCGGCGGCATCGACCATTCGGTGCGGTCCGGCTTCTGGCGCAGCTTGGCAATCTGCCGGGCGGTGTAGAACTCCTCGGCGCGCAGTGCATTGCCAAAGGCGTCGCCCGGCACGACCTTCAGGCCGGCATACGACTTCCACTTGTCCGGGTAGCCCACGCCGACGTACAGCACCTTCAGCTTTTCCTTGGCCTGGGCGCGCGTGGCCGGGGCCATCCAGTCGAGCTTGTCGATGCGCTTGCCGAAAGCGTCGACGATGTTGGCCACCATCTGCTGCAGGCGCGCCTTGTTCTCGGCCGGGAAGTACTTGGCCACGTAGATCTTGCCGACCGCCTCGTCGAGCGCACCGTTGGTGGCGCCCAGTGCACGCTTCCAGCGCGCCGACTGCTGCGGCGTGCCGCTCAACGCCTTGCCGTAGAAATCGAACTTCTGGTCGGCGAAGGCTTTCGGCAGCACGCTGGCCATCTGGTTGATGCGGTGGAAGGCCAGGTAATCCTTCCAGGTCGCCAGGTCGATCTTGTTGACCAGCGCGGCCTCGCCCACGGTCGCGCTCGGGTGCCAGACGATGAACTTGCCCTGGTCGCTCAGGTGCGCGGCCTTGAAGAAGGCTTTCCAGTCCATGCCCGGCGCCTTCGTCTCGAAGTCCTTCACGGTCCACAGGTTGTCGGCCTTGAGCACGTCGGCCGAATCGGCGCGCGTGCCGTGGCTGTTGGCGATGTCGACTTCGAGCGCGAACACCTTGGCCGCGCGCGCTTCGGCATCCGCGAAGCCGGCCTGCTTGAGCATCGTGGCGATGTACTGCTGGTACTTGGTACGCAGCTCGGCCATCTTCGGATTGTTGTCGAGGTAGTAGGCGCGGTCCGGCATGCCGATGCCGCCCTGCAGCAGGTAGGGCATGTTGTGCGCCGGATCGTGCAGGCCCGGCGCCACCCACAGGCCGAAGATGTTCTCGGTCTGGAAGTTGGTGTTGTTGAGCGGGTCGACGTCGGCGCGCAGCGTCTCGCCCAGCGCGCGCGTGAGGCCGGCCTTGTCCTTGATCGCGTCGATGTTGGCCAGCAGCGGCTTGAGCGGCGCTACCCCGCGCGACTCGATCTGGCCTTCGTTCATGTAGGTGGTGTAGAAGTCGGCCACCTTGCGCGCCTCGCCGCCGGCTTTCTTGTCTGCGGCGGTGTCTTCGATCAGCTTGACGATGCGCTGGTTGGTGTCCTCGGCCAGGCTGGCCATCGCGCCCCAGCCGGAGCGGTCGGCCGGGATCTCGGTCTTGGCCAGCCAGTCGCCGTTGGCCCAGGTGAAGAAATCGTCGCCGGGGCGCAGTGCGGCTTTCGGCGCCGCGGCGGCCTGGGGTGCCGCCGGTGCAGCCGGTGCCGCCGGTGCAGCTTGCTGGGCGGCGGGCGCGGCGGGCGCCGACTGGGCCGCTTGCGCGGCATCCGCCATGCCGGCGGCGAACGATGCGCCGTACAGGGCCAGGACGATGGCGGTTTTGATGGGGGTCCAGCGAATAGTCATTGATGTCCCTTCAGTCATAAGTCGCGTTATAAGAATCCCGATATTGTACGAATGTCCAGACTGGCGCTCGCGAAAAAACTTCAAAATATTTTCAGAAAACCCTAAAGTTCCCGAAAGCCCAGCCGTTAAGTGCTTAGATACCCGGTAATCCGGCCGTAAATCTTCACTCCCGGTGCGAACATGACGTCCAACGAAGTCCTTGATATGTATGAAAATATCGCTGCCCTGAGCGGCCGCATGGCGCTTGCCGCACACGACGGGGACTTCAACCGCCTGGCCCAGCTGGAAACCCAGTGCGCGCTGCAGGCCGCAGGCGCCCGCGCCGGCGTCCCGGCCCTGGAAGGCGCCCAGCGCAAGCGCAAGATCGACCTGCTCAAGGAAATGATGGCCAACGACCGCGCCGTGCGCGAGATCACCGAGCCGTGGCATGGCCAGCTCGATCGCGCGATGGCCGCGCACTGAAGCTTGCGCCAGCCGGCCTGCGCCGGCGCCCCGACCAGCCCTCTTCCACGCAAGTCGAAGCGGGTTTTTTCATGCCCGCGTCTATCCCTTGGCCGCGACCTCGCGCTGCGCGGCCTGGATCGCGGACAGATTCCCTTCGATCCAGTCGGCCAGCGCCCGCGCGCGGCGGCCGATTTCCTCGCCCAGCGGCGTCAGACGGTATTCGACGCGCGGCGGCGCCGCCGCATGCACGATGCGCTGCACGAAGCCATCCTGCTCCAGCCAGACCAGGGTCTGGGCCAGCATCTTTTCGCTGATCCCGCCGACCCGGCGCCGCAGCTCGCCGAAGCGCTGCGCGCCGTCCATCAGGGCCGCCAGCAGCAATACGCCCCAACGGCCGGTCACGTGGCGCAGCACGTCGCGCGAGGGGCAGTGCTCGGAAAAGATGTCGCCGCGGGTTTCGGGCCGGACGTCAGCGCGGACGTCAGCGCGGACCTCGGCGCCGGCGCTGCCCCGTGCGTCGTCCAGGGTCTCGGCCCGCTGCTCGTTTCCCGGCTCGGCGCGCTGCAAGCGTCCGAATGGCGTGTCGCTCATGTCCCCTCCTTCGTCGATCGATAGCCGACCCTCATGGTAACGACAACTCGACCATAAGGGCAACACACATGGGGACAAATGGAAAAGCCCGCACGACGATCGTCTGTGCGGGCTTTTTGGAATGGGGAGAGCGATCACCAGGCATCCCCTGGCGTCGCCTCTTGCCGGTTGCATCCGGCGTCCGCATGCACATGGCAGGCAAGCGGACCGCTTCCGGGGACAGGCGCTTATTCAGCGGTCATCCGGTGTCCGCGCCACGCCATCGGTGGTGGCTGCGCCGGATCCTGACCCGTTTTTCGTGATTTTTTCGATCACATGCGGATGAGTATAACCCAGAATGATTCGTCGTTGACAAGTGTTTATCGGGATTATTTTTGTCATCGGCGCAACTTATTCCAGGCTCGGCTCGACGACCGCCGCGTCCGCCGGTTCAGCCCTGGCGGCGGGTGCCGGCTGAGCACCGGCGCCCTTGCGCAAGCGCCGGCGCAGCTTGTCCAGCAGGCCCGGCTCGCCCGGGATGTCGACATTGCGCGCGCGCTTGGCGCGCGCTTTCTTCAATAGCGCGACGCCGGCGCCGGCCAGCGCCAGCAGCGCCAGCCCGGCGCCGATCGCGCCGAGCGGCAGGTCGTCGTCGGCCGGCGCGGTCCTGGGCTTGTGCGGGACCAGCGGCTTGATCGAGGAGATCGGCTTGGGACCGGGCGGCGCAGCCGGCTTGGCCTCGGGCTTGGGTTCGGACTTCGGTTCGGGCTGGGGCTCGGGCTTCGGCTCGGGCTTCGGTTCGCGCTTGGCTTCGGCGGGCGGAGTGGCGGTCGTGTCCGGCTTGACGGGGCCGTGCGGCGCCGGCGCCGGTATCGGCGTGGGGGCCAGGTGTCCTACCGTTGCCGCTGCCGCTGGGGTTGCACCTGCACCTGCCGGCTTGGGGCCGTCCACGCCTGGCGTCACGCCCAGGCGCGCCTGCAAGCCTTTCACCCGCTCTTCCAAATGGCCGATGCGAGTGCGCAGCTCGGCATTCCTGGCGCCCAGAGCGGCGCACGACTGGGCGCCGCCATCCTGCGGCGCGCAGGCGGCCGGCACGGCGCTGTGCAGCGGCGCCGGCGCTGGCAGCGGCAGCGGCAAGGCGAGCGGCGCATGCGGCGCCCGCACCGGTGCAGGCTCGGATGCGCGTGCCGATGCCGGGCCGGCGTCGGCTGCCGGCGCTTCGCTGGGACGCGAACGCCGCGCCGGCGCGACCTCCGGCGCGGATGGCGCGGCCGGCGTCGCCGCCCCTGTCCCGCGCGCGTGCGCGGGCGTGAACACGTGCGCAGGCCCGCCCGCCTGGGCGAACGCCGCCGCAGGCGCGATCGCGGCCGCCGGGGCCGCGACCGGCGCAGGTACGGGCGCAGGTACGGACGCAGACACGGACGCGGGCGCCGGACGCGGATCCGGCGTCAGCCACAGCGTCGCCAGCCGCACCACACGCTGGCCGTGGTCGAGCAATTCGAGGTAGAGGTGCAGGTGGTCGGCGTCGACCGGGCGCAGCGTGGTCGCATGCAGGAACTGGCGGCCGTCGCGCCGCATCACCGACAGGGACAAGGTCGACAGCGCCGGCGGCAGCGCGATCCCGGCGCCGCTGTAGACCTCGGGATCGGCCAGGCGCACCTGGACCGGCGCGTGCGCATCCTCGAGCATGGTCAGCTCGATGTCGGCGACCAGCTGCTGGCCGATGTGCGACGACACCCTGGCGTCGCCCAGCTCGGCCGCACCGGCGGCGGTAGCCCAGGAAACGCCGGCGGCGGCGATGGCGATCGGCAGGATGAGAAAGTAAGGGATGCGGCGCTGCATAAATAGGTGAATTCGAAGCCTCAGCGTCGTTAACGGCCATTGCGGTACACTCTTTAGCGCACGCGCCACCAACTTATCGACCCAACCTATCGACACCACAGGACCTTGTATGGAAAACAGGATTGAGAAGGACAGTTTCGGCCCGATCGAGGTGCCGGCCGGCCAATTGTGGGGCGCCCAGACCCAGCGCTCGCTGCACCACTTCCACATCTCGACCGAGAAGATGGCGCCCGAGCTGGTCGCCGCGCTGGCCCAGGTCAAGCGCGCCGCCGCCGCGGTCAACCGTTCGCTCGGCAAGCTCCCGGCGGACAAGGCCAACGCCATCATCGAGGCCGCCGACGAGGTCCTGGCAGGCCGCCACCCGGCCGAATTCCCGCTGTCGGTCTGGCAGACCGGCTCGGGCACCCAGAGCAACATGAACATGAACGAGGTGCTGGCCAACCGCGCCTCCGAACTGCTGGGCGGCGAACGCGGCGAAGCGCGCCTGCTGCACCCGAACGACCACGTCAACATGGGCCAGTCGTCCAACGACATGTTCCCGACCGCGATGCACGTGGCCGCCGCCATCGCCACGGCAAAAGAAGTGCTGCCGGCGCTGGCCAGGCTGCGCGGCACGCTCGAGGTCAAGTCGCGCGACTTCGCCGACATCGTCAAGATCGGCCGCACCCACCTGCAGGACGCCACCCCGCTGACGCTCGGCCAGGAATTCTCCGGCTACGTCGCCCAGCTGGAATTTTCCGAGCACGCGATCAAGTCGGCGCTGCCGGGCCTGCTGCTGCTGGCCGCCGGCGGCACCGCGGTCGGCACCGGTCTGAACGCGCATCCCGAGTTCGCCAACCGCATCGCCGCCGAGATCTCCTCGCGCACCGGGTTGCAGTTCAAGTCCGCCCCCAACAAGTTCATGGCGCTGGCCGGCCACGACGCCATGGTCGCCGCCCACGGCGCCTTCAAGACGCTGGCCACGGCGCTGATGAAGATCGCCAACGACGTGCGCTGGATGGCGTCCGGGCCGCGCTCGGGCCTGGGCGAGATCACGATCCCGGAAAACGAGCCGGGCAGCTCGATCATGCCGGGCAAGGTCAACCCGACCCAGTGCGAGGCGATGACGATGCTGTGCTGCCAGGTGCTGGGCAACGACGTCGCCCTGAGCGTCGGCGGCTCGATGGGCAACTTCGAGCTGAACGTGTTCAAGCCGATGATCGCCCATAACTTCCTGCAGAGCGCGCGCCTGCTGGCCGACGGCATGCGCTCGTTCGACGAGCACTGCGCCCAGGGCATCGAGCCGAACCGCAAGCGCATCGGCGAACTGATGGAGCAGTCGCTGATGCTGGTGACCGCACTGGCCCCGCATATCGGGTATGATCGCGCCGCGCAGATCGCCAAGACGGCCCAGCACGAGGGACTGACGCTGCGCCAGGCGGCGCTGCAGTCGGGCTTCCTCGACGAGGCGCAGTTCGACCAGTGGATCGTGCCGATCGAGATGACGCGGCCGAGCCCGGCTTGAGCCGAGCCGAGCCGAGCTGACCCGAGCTGACCGTCAGCGCTTGATACGTCGTCCCGGCCCAGGCACTGCCTGCGCCGGGACGACTGTTTTTACGGCGCCGCACAAGCAAACCCAACAGTACGGCACCTATTTTTGACCGAGGATAAAATGCAAACAACAATTTTCGATTTGACATCGGAGTTCATCGAACTCAACCAGCTGCTCAAGCTCGTCGGCGTGGTCGACAGCGGCGGCGCCGGCAAGCACGTCGTTGCCAGCGGTGCGGTGTCAGTCGACGGCAAGAAGGAACTGCGCAAGACTGCCAAGATCCGCGCCGGCCAGGTGGTGACGCTGGGCGACGTGAAGATCACGGTGCGCTGATACTGCACTGATGCTGCAATGCGGCGTACTCGGGGTGCATGTGGCGAACCCTGCAGGCGCACTGCGTTAGCCGTTCCCAACCCTAGGGATCAGGTTTGCGCACTGACAAACTTGGGCAGTCCTCCTTCTCTATATTGAAGACGTAACATACGGCTTAAGGTGAGGAAGATGGAAACCCCAGACCACAGCTCCATGACGCAGCAAAGGCTGATCGGCGATCTGCGTCTCGTCATCGAAAACGCGGAAGAACTGCTGAAGAACACCGACCACTACACCGGCGTCGTGTACCAGAACGCCCGGGCCAAGCTGGCCACGGCGCTCAATACCGCCAACGAGGAACTGGCGCGCTTCGAGGAGGAACAGCTGTCGCGCATGATGGAAGCGACGCGCGCCGCCAACGAACTGCATCACGACGACAGCGGCGAAGCCCGCATCCTGCGCGCCTTCCGCTATCACTGAGCGCGGGGCGCGCCGCATGGCGCTGCGCTGCGCCGCGCCGCGCAGTGTTACCCCGGTTGTCGCCGAGGCCGGGCGCCCTGCCCTGCCATCACCCCGCACTGACCTCGATCACGACCCGCGCCCCCAGCCAGTCGCGCAGGCGTGCGCCGACGTCGAACGCCTCGTCCAGCGCAAAGGCCGCGTCGAACGCGGCGCCGAAGGTGCCGCCTGCAGCCAGGCATGCCAGCGCCGCGTGTTCGGCCGCATCGATCGGCTTGACCTCGCTCTGCCAGTGCGCGCGCAGCACGCGCGCGTGGCCGGGCGCGTCGACCGCCGCCGGGAACGCGCCATCCGGCTCCTGGTGCGCCAGCCACAGGGCCGGCGTATCCCAGCGCGAGGCATGCAGGCGCAGCGCCGGATGCAGGCCCGCGCGCGCCGCTTCGAAAGCCTCGGGCGTGAGCGTCTGCAAGACGGCAGAGGGATCGATGCCGGGGTCGGCGTCGGCATCCGGGGTATAGCCGGCTTCGTGCACCAGCCATTCGAGGCGCGCCAGGTCCGGCGCGTACGGCAGCGCGGCGGCCGGCGCGAAGCTGTCCAGAAAGGCCGGCAGCGCAGCGCCGAAACGGTTCAGGTCGGGGTCCAGCGACGGGTGTGCGCGTCCGTACGCGCGCGCGAGGGCTTCGAAAAAATCGTCGCCGACCAGCTGGCGCAGCACCGGGTAGCTGGCCGTCAGCGCGCGGCTCCAGTGGGCGCCGAGATTGCCGCGATAGATCGCCAGGCGCGACGGCCTACCTTTCAAGAGCGGCGCCAGGGCTGCAGACGCGCCGGCGTCGAACAGCGCCGCGCCGAAGGCGGCTTGCCAGCGGGCGACGTGCTCGTGATCATGCGCCGATGCGGGCGCGGCGTGCATGGCGTGTTCCCGGCTAGGCCCGGCGATACCGGATCGCGCCGCCGGCGCGGGCGCGGGCGCCGCCTGCCCGGCACGCTGCGCCGGCCCGCCTTCTTGTGCATGGACCGCCACGATGCCCACCCCGGCCGCCGCCCCGCCCCGCACCTGCGCCTCGATCGCGCGCGCCGCGGCCGCTTCCTCGAGCAACACGGCCAGCGGCGGCAGCGCGCTGTCCCACTCGATCAGCGCCGGCGTCGGGCCGAGCAGTTCGAGGGCGGTGCGGTACAGGTCCCACACCGGCGCGGCGACGCGGTCGCCATGGTGGTCGATCAACAGGCCGTCGTCGTCCAGGTGGCCGCCCAGGTGGATTTCGCCCACGCTGCCGGGCGGCAGCGCCGCCAGCGTGCGCAGCGCGGCCTGCGCATCCTCGCCATGGTTGACCGCGTTCACGTACAGGTTGTTCACGTCCAGCAGCACGCCGCAGCCGGTGGAGCGCACCAGTTCGGCCAGGAACTCGGCCTCGCTCATCGCGTCGCCGCGAAAGCGCAGGTAGGCCGAGACGTTCTCGATCAGGATGCGCCGGCCGAGCGCGTCCTGCACGCGCCCGATGCGCGCCGCCACCAGGCCGAGCGCGGCGCGGTCCAGCTGCATGGGCAGCAGATCGTTCAGCTGGCGGTCGCGCAACGCGCCCCAGCTCAGGTGTTCCGACACCAGGGCGGGCTCGATCGCACGCACCAGGGCGCGCACGCGCGCGAGGTGGTCGTCGGAAAAGCCGTGCGCCGAGCCCAGCCCCAGGCCGACGCCGTGCAGGCTGACCGGATAGTCGCGCCGCAGCGTGCGCAGCACGTGCCAGTCCCAGCCGGCGCGCGCCAGGTAGTTTTCGCTGTGGACTTCGATCCAGCCGACCTTGGGCCGGCGCTCGAGAAAGGCACGGTAGTGCGGGGCGCGCAGGCCGATGCCGATGCCGATGCCGATGGCGTTGCCGGTGTCGATGCCGCCCGTGGCCCGGGTCTCGGGCATGGTCATGGGTTGCCTGCCGTATGTCCGGGGATGAAGCGGCTCAGCGGTTCAGCGGCCCTGGGACTCGACCTGCGCACCCGGCGCGGTCTGCGCTGCCGGCTTGTCCTGCTGCTGGGGAGGATTGAGCTTGCCACCGACCTTGTCGCATGTGCCCTTCGGCACGTATTTCCATTCGCCCGGGTCGCTGTCGGTCGCGGCCATGCCGGCGCAGCCATGCACGGCGGTGCCGCAATCGTTCTGGCCGGCCTTGGCGATGCCATAGCATTTGTCCTGGTCGCTCTTGCCCTGCGTATCCATCTGGCCGCCGGCCGAAGCGTTGGCCGCGCACACGCTCGCGAGTGCGGCGGCGATCAGTGCGTGACGTTTATTCATGGTTTCTCCTGTTGATGAGCTGCACGTAGGCATGCGCGCCCGCAATACTAACATCGGTGTGGAATCGGTGCGGGGGGAGCCGCTTCGGATCGGTCCGCCCGGCGGGCGGGGTTCGTACACCGGCGAGGGGCGGCCTTGTGGACTGCGCGCGCATGCGCGACAGCGATATGGCAGGGCTGGAGCGGCTGGAATCGCAACGAAGCGCGCTGTTTCCTTGCGATTCCGATTATGTGGCCTGCCCCGGTGCGCCGGGTACGTGGTGCGATAACGCGTCGACGGGAGCGCCTGTTGACAGCGGCCGCGAATTTTTTTGCGGATCGCTCGGGCGCCGGTGTCCGGGCGGTCGGGCTCAGGCAGTCGTATTAATGTGGTTGCCCAGGTGCGGCGGCAGGTTCTGCGCCGGCGTCACCGGCGGCAGCGCGGCCAGCAGCTGGGTTGCGGTGGTGGACTGGATGTCCTGGGCTTTCTTGAGCATCGTCATGCTGACATCCTGGCGCAAGCCGGTGTCGGCGATGCTGGTGGCGAGTTTGGCGATACCGGTGACGTCCATGCTGCTCTCCTGTTGGGGGTGATCCACCGTTAACGTCAATACCCGCGCGAACTTTAGGCGATTGATGCGATCCGTCCCATGACCCAGCGCAGCACGGCTTCCGGGTCGTCGAGATCGAGCCAGGCCACGTGCGCCGCCAGCTGCGCCGGCCGCGGCGCGTTCGACGCCACCGCGGCGATGTGCGGATCGTCCGGGTACACCGGCGCCTTGCCGACTTCCGGCCGGAACACTTCCAGCTTGGGCAGGGGCTCCCATTTGTAGCCTTCGACCAGGGTCAGGTCGGCCGGCGCGAGGCGCTCGAGCAGTTCGGCCAGCGGCGGCTCCTCGTTGCCGCGCAGCTCGCGCATGATGGCGATGCGGTACGGCGAGGCGATCATCACCTCGGCCGCGCCGGCCGTACGCAGGCGCGCGCTGTCCTTGTGCGGCGGCTCCAGCACGATGTCGTGGTGGCTGTGCTTGACGACGTTGACGCGCACGCCCCGCCCGGCCAGCTGGGCCACCAGGTATTCCAGCAGCGTGGTCTTGCCGCTGCCCGACCAGCCGATCACCCCCAGCACGGGCGTTTTTATAACGCCTGCAACTTCTGCAACTTCCATCTTCGATTCTTCAATATTCTTCAGTAAGCGGCGATTCAGTACGCGACACGGTAGCGCACCCCGCGGAAATTCATGACGGCCGCGTGCGGCAGCAGCTTCTCGAGCACCAGTCCCGGCCCGACCTCCTCGCCTTCGTGGCGCAATCCCTTGTCGACCAGCACCAGGCGGTCGGCCGGGTTGGCCGAATACATATAGCCGCCGAAGCTCACGCGCGGGATCTGCGCCCGGACCGACTCGGGCAACTGCTGCAGCAAGGGCAGGCTGCCTTCGGCCGCGGCCGCGGGTGCGGACACCGGGGCGGCGGGCGCGGCCTGCGCCTGGAGCGGCGCCGGGGCGGCATTGACCGGCGCCGGCGCGGCGTTGCGCGCATCGGCGCCACCGACGGCTCCAGCCGGCGGCGACGCGGGCGCGCCTGCGCGCGTTTGCGCCGCGCGCGGCGGCGCGGACAGCGGCGCAGGCAGCGATTCCGGTGCACGTACCGCCAGCGTGGCCGCGGCGGTGCCGCCGGCGGCCGATGGCGCCGGGTGCATCGCCGATGAGGTCGTGGAGCTTGGCGCCGATGAGGCCGCCGATGGCGCCGCGGCCACCGCCTGCGGCGCCTGCGCGACCTGCACCCCGGGCGCCGGCGCCCGATGCCACAGCAGCGCCGCGCCGGCCAGCGCCACGACCACGCCGGCGCCGACACCGAGCAAGAGCGGCTTGCGGCTGCCCGCCAGCTCGTTACCGGCAGCGGCGGAAGCCTGCACCGGCTGCGGTGCGTGGATGGTCGGCGCGTTGCCGAGCTGGCGTTCGGCCTGCGCCTTCTTCAGGGCTTCGAGGATATAGGACATATTATTTTCCCCCGGCCAGCAGGCGCGGTTCGTCGACGCCGCTCACCTGGTTCAGGCGCATGTAGGTACGCGGACCGGCGACGCCATCCGCCTTCAGGTTCTGGCCGGCCTGGAAGGCGCGCAGCAGGCGCCGGGTCGGTTCGTCGAGCGGCTGGGCGCTTGCAGGCGCCGCGCTCTTGTTGATCTGCGCCAGGCGCGCGGCGATCCAGTCGACGTCCGGCCCGGTGTCGCCCGGTTTGACTTCATCGCGGAATGCGCGCGGCGCCTTCCACAGCGTGGTGAATTCGCCATCGAAGCGCGTGGCCAGCGCGCCCAGGCTGACCTTTTCGTGGCGCCCGCCGGCGGTGAGCGTGGCGCCATCGGCGTCGAGGTTCGACAACAGCGCGTAGCCGACCTTCTGGCCGTCGTGCAGCGCGACGATGGCCGGGCGGTCCAGCAGGCGCAGTTCGTACAGCCCGCCGCGGCCCTGGTAGCAGCGCAGGCCGAAGCGCGGCGCGCTCTGGCACGGCTCGCCGCCCGGCAGCGCCTGGCCCCACAGGCCGGCCAGCGCGCGCAGGGCGTCGTCCTGGCTGGCCAGCACCAGCGGCTGGGCCGGCGCAGGATCGGCAGCGGCAGCGGCGGCGGGCGGCGTGGCCGCAGGCTTGGCGCTCGCGTGCGCGGCCGGCTTGGCCAATGCCACGGTCCTGGCGTTGCCCGTTGCCGCAGCCGATGCCGGCGCCGCCTGCACGACACCCGAAGCGGCCGCCGGTCCACGCGGCGCTGCCTGCCAGGCCGCCGCGCTGATCGCCACCCCGGCGAGCACGCCGCCTGCGACCAGCGGCCAGCGCACTGGCGCGCGCGCGGGCGCGGCGTCGTCGGCGAACACTTCCTGGGCGGCGCGGCGCAGGATCCTGGGCGTGACCTGCGCGCTGTTTTCGGCGTAGGCGCCGAGCAGCGCGCGGTCGCACAGCAGATTGATCCGGCGCGGCACGCCGCCGGTCAGGCGGTGGATCAGCGGCGCCAGCGCGGCGGGAATCGGCGTGGCCGCATGCGCACCGGCCACCGCCAGGCGATGCCCGACGTAGGCCGCGGTTTCCTGCGCCGACAGCGCTCCCAGGTGGTAGCGCGCGATCACGCGCTGGGCCAGCTGTTCGAGTTCGGGCCGCGCCAGCATCGTGCGCAGCTCGGGCTGGCCGATCAGGATGATCTGCAGCAGCTTGCGCTCGCTGGTTTCCAGGTTGGTCAAAAGGCGCAGCTGTTCGAGCACCTCGGCCGAGAGATTTTGCGCCTCGTCGATCACCAGCACGTTGTTGTTGCCCTGGGCGTGGCTGGCCAGCAGGTAGGCGTTGATGGCGTCGACGTAGCCCTTGACCCCGATCCGCTCCCCGGCCGGCAAGTCGATGCGGAACTCGTCGCAGATCGTCTGCAGCAGCTCCAGGGCCGTCAGCTTCGGGTTGAAGATGTAGGCCAGGCGGCAGTTGGCGGGCACCTGCTCGATGAAGCAGCGGCACACGGTGGTCTTGCCGGCGCCGATCTCGCCGGTGAGCAGCACGAACCCGCCGCCGCTGCCGATCCCGTACAGCAGGTGGGCCAGCGCCTCGCGGTGCCGCTCGCTCATGAACAGGTAGCGCGGGTCCGGCGCGATCGAGAAAGGGGCCTGCTTTAGATTGAAATAGTCGACGTACATTCGTCTGCGATGAGTGGTCAGCGATCAGCGGTTGGCCTGCGGCAGCGGCTTGAACTTCGCACAGTATATTTTGCTTTTCGCATTGTAATAGGCGATCGTACTGCCGGGTGCCGATATCCGCAAAGGATAGGCGGATGCATCCGCCGCCGGATGGGCCAGGCCGGCCGACTTGCGGATCGCCTGTTCCAGTTCGTCGGGCGGGACGTCGGCCACCGCCGCCACGAACACCAGTTCGCTGGTGTCGTCGCTGACCATCACCTCGGACACCGGCGCGCCCCACAGCTGGGCGTCGTCGGTGCGAAACCAGTACGCGCCGCCGGCGTGCTTGTAGGGCGGGCCGAACGAGGTCTGCAGGTAGCGATAGAAATAGGCGTTGTCGAGCTGGTCGTGGCACAGCAGCGCCGCGCCGATGACGGGGCCGAAGGTCGACGGTGGTTTGCCGCTGGCGGTCTGGGCCGAGACGATGCCCGAGGTCGTCAGCATACCGGCCAGCGCGCCGGCCAGCATGGGGGCAAGCAGGAAGGCCCGCGCCGGCCTCACAACTTGGACAGCCAGGCCCGGTTGGCCGCGATCTGCGCCTTCACCCTGGCCGGCAGCGCCTCGTAGCAGCCGGGATGCTGCTTGAGCGAATGCTCGCGGACTTCCTTTTCCAGTCCGTTGACGATGAATACATAGACAGCCGCGCCTTCCGCATTCTTGCGCGTGCCCAGATAACGAATCACGATGTTTTTCCTCCGATGGACGTGCATTATGACACCCGCGCGCCCCTCGCGTCCCGCTGGCGGGCTCAGGACGGCGTGCTGCCGATCGCACGGAAGCTGTCGTCGTTGCGCTCCAGCCACATGCCCAGCAGCGCGCGATTGTCATGCTGCCAAGGGTGAAAGCGCGGCGACAGGTAGTCCAGGCCGGGCTTGAGCAGGTTCCACACCAGGCCGCGGCGTCCGAACCAGGTGCGCGCCGCACTGGCCCAGTTGGCGAGCTTGAAACGCTGGCCGTCGCGCGCCAGGTTGTAGTGGGTCTGGCGCATCGTGTCGAGCCAGAAGATCACGCTGACGTGCAGGTACCACAGCGCGCGCCTGGCGTAGCCGCCGCCGGCCGCCTGGTAGACGTCGAAGGCGACCGCCTTGTGCTCAGTCTCCTCGGCCGCGTGCCAGGACCACAGCGTGCGCATCTGCGGGTCGGCGCCGTCGAAGAACCCGGGATGGCGCAACACGAAGTCGGCCAGCATCGCCGTGTAGTGCTCGAGCGCGCAGGTGATCGCCAGGCGGTCCAGCACCGGCAGCCTGGCGATGCGGCCGACGCGCACCTTGACGGAGGGTTCGAGCGTGTAGTCGTAGCCCTGCCTGGCTAGCTGGTTGTTGTACTGCTGGTGCACGAAGCGGTGGCTGGCCTCCTGGCCGACGAAGTCCTTGACCTCGGCGCGCAGCGCGGCGTCCGGCAATGTCTCGAGCGGCACCGCGCGCACGCTGTCGATGAACATCTGCTCGCCGAGCGGAAAGCTCATCGACAAGGCGTTCATGAAGGCGGTGCGGTAGACGTCGCCGGCTAGCCAGTAGCGCTCGAAGCCTTTGGACAGGTCGACGTTGAGTTTGCGGACGGTGAGCGTGGACATGGTTCTCCTCGCGAGGATGTGAAAAGAAATATTTTCACTATACACCGGGCGGCGCCTGCGGTTTCGAGGCTTTACTCCAAATTACGCTGCGAATACTGCGGGCTTGCCCTTGTGCTAATGTATCGACGCAGAAATCTTCTCAAAAAAACCAAACCCTGATCAGGACCAAGCCGCCCATGAAGTCCCTCGCCCGCATCAAGTCCAGTATCGTCCCCGCCGCGCTGGCGCCGATCGCCCTGGCCCTGGCCGGCCTCGCGCACGCGCAGGACGCCGCCCAGCCGCAGTCCGCGCCCGCCCCGGCCGCGGCGGCGCCCGCCCCGCAATACCCTGCCCTGCCGTCCGAGACCCCGGCCGAATTCGTCGGCCCGACCGCCGACTTCAACTACGTCAAGCGCACCGTGATGATCCCGATGCGCGACGGCACCCGCCTGAACACCGTCATCGTGATCCCGAAGGGCGCGAAGCATGCCGGCATCCTGCTGACCCGCACGCCGTACGACGCCAGCGCCCAGGTCTCGCAGGCCAGCAGCTCGGACCTGGAGACCATCCTGACCGGCTACGACAACGCGGCCGACGTGATCACCGAGGAGCGCTACATCCGCGTGGTGCAGGACGTGCGCGGCAAGTACGGTTCCGAAGGCGACTACGTGATGAACCGCCCGCTGCACGGTCCGCTGAACCCGACCCCGGTCGACCACTCGACCGACACGTACGACACGATCGACTGGCTGGTCAAGAACATCCCCGAATCGAATGGCCGGGTCGGCATCATCGGCATCAGCTACGACGGCTTCCTGCCGCTGATGGCGCTGGTGAATCCGCACCCGGCGCTCAAGGTGGCGGTGCCGATGAACCCGATGGTCGACGGCTGGAAAGGCGACGACTGGTTCCACAACGGCGCCTTCAGGCAGATCAACATGTCGTATGTGATGGAACAGGTGGTCACGCGCGGTAACACCGCCAAGTGGTACACCTCGAACTACGACGACTACGACATGTACATGCGCGCCGGGTCGGCCGGCGAACTCGGACGCCAGCGCGGCCTGGAGCAAAGCGGCTTCTGGCGCAAGCTGACGGCGCACCCGAGCTACGACAGCTTCTGGCAGCAGCAGGCGATGGACAAGATCCTGGCCCGGCAGCCGGTGACGGTGCCGACGCTGCTGGTGCACAGCCTGTGGGACGCCGAAGACATCTACGGCGCGATCGCGGTCTACAAGGCGATCAAGCCGCATGACCAGAAGGGCCTGGTGCACCTGGCGATGGGGCCGTGGGTGCACGGCGGCGCGATCGAGAACGGCAGCACGCTGGGCACGCTGCGCTTCGGCAGCGACACGTCGCTGTACTGGCGCCAGGAAGTGCTCAAACCCTTCCTCGCGCGCTACCTGAAGGACGACACGTCGGCGCCGCAGATCGCCACCGTCACCGCGTTCGAGACCGGCACCAACAAATGGCGCCAGCTGTCGTCGTGGCCGAGCGGTTGCGCGGACGCGCGCGCATGCACGATCCAGCCAGTGGCGCTGCACCTGGCTGCGGGCGCCAAGGCTGTGCTGGGCGGCTCGGGCGACGATAAAGGCTTCGAGGAATACGTGTCCGATCCGTCGAAACCGGTGCCGTTCCGCCAGCGTCCGATCCCGCCTTACGGCTACGACGAAGCCAAGGGCCAGACCTGGCCGCGCTGGCTGGCCGACGACCAGCGCGAAGCCTCGGGCCGCACCGACGTCGCCACCTTCACGTCCGACGTGCTTACCGTACCTGTAAAAATCAGCGGCGAGCCGGTCGCCAACCTGGTCGCCTCGACCAGCGGGACGGATTCGGACTGGGTCGTCAAACTCATCGACGTCTACCCCGACCAGGTGGGCAGCCAGCCGGCGATGGGCGGCTACCAATTGATGGTGTCGGCCGACATCTTCCGCGGCCGCTACCGCGAAGGTCCGGACACGCCGAAGCCGCTGGCGGCCAACAAGGCGCTGTCCTACCGCTTCGGCATGCCGACCGCGAACCACGTGTTCCTGCCGGGCCACCGCATCATGGTGCAGGTGCAGTCGAGCTGGTTCCCGCTGTACGACCGCAATCCGCAGACGTACGTAGAGAACATCTTCTTCGCCAAGCCTGCCGATTACAAGAAGGCGACCCAGCGCGTGTATCACACCAGCTTCGTGGAGCTGCCGGTGGTGCAGGCGGCTTCGGCGTCCGCTTCGGCGTCGGCGGCGCGCTGAGCGCATGGCTGCGCTGCGCACCTGTCACGGCAGCTGCCATTGCGGCGCGGTGCGCTTCGCGGCCGACCTCGATCTCGGCCAAGGCACGATCCAGTGCAACTGCTCGCTGTGCACCAAGCAGCGCAGCTGGGTGGCGATCGTGCCCGCCTCGGCGTTTCGCCTGCTGGCGGGCGCGGAGTCGCTGTCGACGTACCGCTGCAATACGCGCACCGAGGCGCACCGGTTTTGCTCGGTGTGCGGCGTGCGTGTGTTTCACACGGGTGTGTCGCCGCGCTGGGGAGACTACGTCGCGGTGAGCATGGCCTGCCTGGATGACGTCCCGGCCGAGGAAGCGGCGGCAGCGCCGGTTACGCTGCTCGATGGCCGTAGCGGCGGCTGGGCGCCGCTGCCTGCCGATCCGCGCTGAGTTTCGGCGCCGATACTAGGCCTGGTCCTGCTGAAACTGCTTGCGCTGCATTTCGATCTCCTGCATGTAACCTTCGAACTCGGACGGCGTCTCGATGCGCCGCACGACCTGGTCGTTGCTGTCTTCCACGGTAAAAGTTCCGTCACGTTCCAATACACCCTGAATCACGGCGCGGACGCTCGCAAGCGACGCATCGCTGCCGGTCGTCGATAAAGCAGTCCAGGTGTCTTCGGCGACCGATACGTTATGTTCAAAAAAGTTCAGGCTGAAATTCATGCTCGTTCACCCTATCGAAGCCAATGTTGTGGCAACCATAGCACGAACAGGCTGCGCTCGTTGTCCCGCCACGGCTGTGCCGTAGCGGACAAATGAGACCGTCAGTACGCCGGTGCCTGCATTGCGGCTCACTGCGGTTTCCAGGCTGTCCGGAATCTCTATTTCGTTTCCCGGCATTTCCGTCCATACAGAGCACAATAGATATTGAACTTGCAACCGTGTAAGTTCTGAGTAATCATATATACATGTGTTTCAGAAATGTTTTTGAAACCCTCGCGCCATCAACGGTGCCGGTCAACAGGTTTTGACTACCCGATTGACCCGCGGGCGATCGCGCGTGACGAATGGCGGCGTGCCTCCCACCTCGACCATCCTGTCGAGAAGTTTCGAACGGAATATTATGTCCCAAGACCCGAAGCCCGTACCTCGCCGCCGTTTCCTGCGGCAGGTCTTCTCCATCGTTCCGGCGACAGCCGTCGGTGGCGCCGCCTCGACGGCAAGCTTGTCCGGCTGTGCGCCGGCCCATCAGGCCAGCCAGGCCGGCGCTCGTCAATACGAGCCTTCCTACTTCAACAAAGAGGAATGGGCCTTTGTGCTTAAAGCCGTCGACCTGCTCATTCCTTCCGACCAGTTCGGCGCGGGCGCGATCGAGACCGGCGTGCCCGAATTCATCGACCGGCAGATGCAAACCGAATATGGTTTCGGCAAACTATGGTACATGCAAGGTCCTTTCCACACGGACCAAGTCCCGGAACTCGGCTACCAGCTCAGCCTGGCGCCGCGCGATATCTACCGTCACGGCATCGCGGCCTGCGACGACTGGTGCCGCAAGCAGTATGGCAAGCCGTTTGCCGAACTCGACAAGGACAAGCGCGCCGAAGTGCTGAAAGGCATGGACAAGGCGACCATCAAGTTCGACACCTTGCCCGCCAAGACCTTCTTCAGCTTCCTGCTGACCAACACCAAGGAAGGTTACTTTGCCGATCCGATCTACGGCGGCAACCAGCACATGGCTGGCTGGAAAATGCTCGGTTTCCCCGGCGCACGCGCCGACTACGCCGACTGGGTGGAGCAACATGGCGCCAAGTATCCGTACGGCCCCGTTTCGATTTCCGGAGCAAAAGGCTGAACATGGCGATCAAAAAAGAAAAAGTCGACGTCGTTACCGTCGGCTTCGGCTGGACCGGCGCCATCCTGGCGCAGGAACTCACCGAACAGGGCCTGCACGTGCTGGCGCTGGAACGCGGCGGACCGCGCGACACCGACCGCGACACGCCCTACCCGAAGGCAGTCGACGAACTCAAGTACGGCGTGCGCGGCGCCCTCTACCAGGATCTGTCGCGCGAGACCGTGACGGTCCGCCACGGCATCAACGACGTGGCCGTTCCCTACCGCCAGCACGGATCTTTTCTTCTGGGTAATAGCGTCGGCGGCGCCGGCTTCCACTGGAACGGCATGATCTACCGCAACCTGCCGGAAGAGCTGGAACTGCGCAGCCACTACGAGCACCGCTACGGCAAGAACTTCATCCCGAAGGAGATGACGATCCAGGACCACGGCGTGACCTATGCCGAACTGGAACCGTTCTATACCACCGTCGAGCAGATGATGGGCGCGTCCGGCAAGGCCGGCAACATCAACGGCAAGATCGTTGACGGCGGCAATCCGCTCGAAGGCGCGCGCAGCGCCGAGTTTCCGCTGCCGCCGCTGCCCTACAACTACGGCGCGACGATGGTCGCGAAGGCGATGCGCGACGTCGGCTTCCACCCCTTTCCCGCGCCGGCGGCCAACGCGTCCCAGCCCTACACGAACCAGTATGGCGTGCGTCTCGGCCCTTGCAACTTCTGCGGCTTCTGCGAGGATTTTGGCTGCTACATGTATGCCAAGGCATCGCCGCAGACGACGATCCTGCCGGTACTGACGAAAAAGCCGAACTTCGAGCTGCGCACCCACGCGACGGTCATCAAGGTCAACCTCGATGCCTCCGGCAAGCGCGCCACCGGCGTGACCTACATCGACGCCCAGGGACGCGAGGTGGAACAGCCGGCGGACCTGGTGCTGCTGACCGCGTTCCAGATGCATAACGTGCGCCTGTTGCTGCTGTCCGGTATCGGCAAGCCCTACGATCCGGTCAGCGGCGAAGGCGTCGTCGGCAAGAACCTGGCGTACCAGTTCCAGGGTGCGATGAACGTCCTGCTGCCGAAGGGCACGGAACTGAATCCCTTCATCGGCTCGGGCGCCGGCGGCGTCGCCATGGACGACCTGAACGGCGACCAGTTCGACCATGGCCCGCTCGGCTTCCTCGGCGGTGCGAGCGTACGTCACATCCGTACCGGCGGCCGCCCCATCAAGCAAGCGCCCACCCCGCCCGGCAGCGCGACCTGGGGCACCGAATGGAAGGCCGCCATCCAGGACACCTACCAGCGCTACCTGACCGTCGCCCTGTCCGGCACCGTCATGGCCTACCGCGACGCCTACCTGTCGCTCGACCCGACCTACCGTGACAGCAACGGCCAGCCGCTGCTGCGCATGACCTTCAACTGGCACGAGAACGAATTCAACATGATGGAGCACGTCAGCGGCAAGATGGAAGCCGTCGGCCACGCGATGAACGCCGAAAACGTGTTCAAGTCGGTGCTCAAGCGCGGCAAGCTGTACGACACCCGTCCCTACCAATCGACCCACCTCACCGGTGGCGCGATCATGGGCACGAACCCGAGCAACAGTGTGGTCAACCGTTACCTGCAGAGCTGGGACGTGCCCAACCTGTTCGTCTACGGCGCCTGCGCCTTCCCGCAGAACATGGGCTACAACCCGACCGGCCTGCTCGCCGCCCTGGCCTACTGGTCGGCGAAAGCCATCCGCGAGCAGTATCTGAAAAACCCGGGTCCGCTGGTGCAGGCATGACGAACATGAATCCGATGAAACGAATCGCAATGACCGCCGCGGCGCTGGCACTCGTATTCGGGGCAAGCGCCAGCCGCGCCGCCGATGTCGCCGCCGGCGCCGACCCGCAACTCGTCCAGCGCGGCGCCTACCTGGCGCGCGCCGGCGACTGCATCGCCTGTCACACGACCGCCGGCGGCAAGCCGTTCGCGGGCGGTCTGGCGCTGGCCACGCCGATCGGCACGGTCTACTCGAGCAACATCACGCCGGACAAGGCGCACGGCATCGGCGATTACACGCTGGCCGATTTCGACCAGGCCCTGCGCCATGGCGTGCGCAAGGACGGCGTCTCGCTGTACCCGGCGATGCCCTACCCGTCCTATGCAAAATTGCAGCCGGCCGACGTGCAGGCGCTGTACGCCTATTTCATGCACGGCGTCGCGGCCCAGCCGACACCCAACCGCGCCGTGGGCATCCCGTGGCCGCTGTCGATGCGCTGGCCGCTGCGCGTCTGGCGCGCCAAGTTCGCGCCGGCGGTGGCGCCAAGCGCGCCGCAACCGGCCGCCGCCGACCAGGTCGCACGCGGCCGTTACCTGGTCGAAGGTCTCGGCCACTGCGGTGCCTGCCATACGCCGCGCGGCGTGACGCTGCAGGAAAAATCGCTCACCGATTCGAGCAGCGACTTCCTGGCCGGCGCTATCGTCGACGGATACCTCGCCAACAACCTGCGCGGCGACGTGCGCGATGGCCTCGGCGCCTGGTCGGAGCAGGACATCGTGCAGTTCCTCAAGAGTGGCCGCAACGGCCACTCGGCGGCCTTCGGCGGCATGGCCGACGTGGTGGCAAACAGCACCCAGCACCTGAGCGACGCCGACCTCCATGCGATCGCGAGCTACCTGAAGACGCTCAAGCCCGTGCAGGCCGGGCAAACCGCGCCGGCCTACAGCAACGCCACCTACCAGGCACTCCGCACGGGCGCCGACAAAAGCGAAGGCGCGCTCGACTTCCTGAATAATTGCGCAGCCTGCCATCGCACCAGCGGCAAGGGTTACAAGGAAACCTTCCCCACGCTGGCGCTCAGCCCGACCGTCAATGCGAACGACCCGAGTTCGTTGATCAGCATCGTCCTGCAAGGCGGCGCAATGCCGGGCACGACGACGGCGCCGACGGAATTCGCCATGCCCGCGTTCGGAGCGCGGCTGTCGGACGCGGAGGTGGCCAGCGTACTCACTTTCGTGCGCGGCAGTTGGGGAAACCACGCGCCCGCGGTGACCGCATCGATGGTGGCGAAGATCCGCAAGGCGCTGCCGAAGAAGACGGCAGACGGCGCCACGCCTGAGCCGCAGCGCTAAGCTTCCGGCTGCAAGCAAAGGTGCAGCAGCTTCGGCCGGCGCCGCCGGTACGCCGCCAGGGCTGCTGCACGCCATCCGGCGTCAGCCGATGGCGGACATCGGCCACCGGACACGTCACTTCCGGTTGCGAGTCATGTCTCGCCCGCTATTTCACATTCCCATCATCCCGATTCCGTTTTTTCGAAGCCCGTAATTTCACCACCAGCAGCACCGCCATCCCGATCACGAACAGCAACTGAATCCAGGCATAGATCTCGTTCGACATCGCCAGCTGGCCGGCCAGTGCGCTGCCGATGAAACAAAGGCCGAGCCCGATTTCCACGCGGTCCTTGCGCCGCACGCCAATCAGCGCCAGTCCGAGACCACCCACCACCATCAACAACCTGGGTACATCCAGCATGCACGACTCCAATCCAATGAACGAAAGCGGCGCCAGCCATTAAGAAAGCCGGCGCGCCGGCGCCAGTGTATGGATAGGGTCGACCGGAAAGCAAGGAAGGAAAGCACGCCTCAACGATGACTTCGTAAATTACGAAGTTAATCTTCCAAAAACTTCGCTTTTTCCGATCCCCGCTCTGCCCTATCCTACCGTCATAGAAATGCGGCCATTCGACCGCATCGCATTTTGACGGAGTCCAATCATGAAACGCGTCCTTCTTTTCCTCGCCACCAACCTGGCCATCATGCTCGTGCTGAGCGTGTCGGCCAGCCTGCTGGGGGTGAACCATTACCTCACCGCACGCGGCCTGCACCTGGGCATGCTGCTCGCCTTCGCCGGCCTGATGGGCTTCGGCGGCGCCTTCATTTCGCTGTGGCTGTCCAAGCCGATCGCCAAATGGACCACCGGCGCGCGCGTAATCGAGCAGCCGGCCAACGCGACCGAAGCCTGGCTGATGCACACCGTGGCTGCGCAGGCCCGGCGCGCCGGCATCGCGATGCCGGAAGTCGCGATCTACGAAGGCGCGCCGAACGCCTTCGCGACCGGCGCCACGAAAAATTCGTCGCTGGTCGCGGTGTCGACCGGCCTGCTGCAATCGATGACGCACGATGAAGTCGAAGCGGTGCTGGCGCACGAAGTCTCGCACGTGGCCAACGGCGACATGGTGACCCTGACACTGATCCAGGGCGTGGTGAACACTTTCGTGATCTTCCTGGCGCGCGTGGTGGCCTATTTCGTCGACCAGTTCCTGCGCCGCGACGAGAACGAGTCCGCCGGTCCCGGCCTGGCCTACGGCATCACGGCGCTGGTCTGCGAGCTGCTGTTCGGCGTCCTGGCCAGCATCATCGTCATGTACTTCTCGCGCCGCCGCGAGTTCCGCGCCGACCGCGGCGCCGCCCAGCTGCTCGGCACGGCGCGTCCGATGATCGCCGCGCTGCGCCGCCTGGACGGCCTGGCGCATGCTGCGAATGGCCCTGAAAGCCTGCCGAAGAACATGACGGCGGCCGGCATCGCGGGCGGCGGCGTGGCCTCGCTGTTTGCCAGCCACCCGTCGACCGAGGAACGCATCGCCGCCCTGCAAGCAGCGTGACCCGGCGCTGCGTGGCTGCGGCTAGAATGGCCGCATGCCACGCACATCGACCAAAAAACTTCCCCTCTTCCCCGGCCGGCGCACGGCCCGCGGCGCCGTCCTGGCGGTCCTGTTGTCCAATCAGGATCAGGCCGGGGCCGAACCGCTGCGCGGCCGCATCACGCTGGCCGCGATCGTCCGCGCCCTCAAGCGCAAGTACCACTGGCCGATAGAGACCGCCAGCTTCCCATCGAATGCCGCCGACGGCCGCGCCACCTGGGCGACGGTCTACAGCCTTGCGCCCGAGGTGATCGAGGCCGCGCTCAAGGCCGGCGGGCGCGATTGGCTGGGCGGCGCCGACGACACCGGGGAATGAACGCGGCGCGGTTCAGTGGAAATGCGGCAGGTTCGCGTCCGTCATCCCGAAGCGCATCTCGAAGCACACGTCGGGCAAGTCGGACCGGATGCCGTCCGGCTTGGGGTAGCGCTTGAGCGCCCGATCGGCCACCGTACGCACGCTTTTGATGAAGGCCTTTCCGGCGGCGCGGTCGTCCTGCTCCCACAGCCGGTCGCCGTTGAACACGCCGTACAACGCGTGGGTTTCGGTGCCGTTCAGGGTCAGGTCGACCCGCGGCACGGCCGGCTTGAACGTGATCAGCACTTTGCCGTCCGTGGACCACTGGCTGGCCTGAACCGGATACAGGACTTCGGCGGCGATGGTGGCCATGACGCCGACCTCGTAGGCGCAGATGCCGATGCGCTCGTCCGACCAGGTCTTCACGTCAGCCAGGAACTTGTCGGGATCGTTGGCGGCGTCCCCGGTCGGCACGCACCCGCCGTAATTGAGCTTGACGCGGCTGGCCCACCACAGCGCCGAGGCGACGTCGGACCGCTCCGGCGCGGCGAAACCGGCGGCCAGGCGGTAGCCGGCCTCCTCCTGCCCATTCTTGTAGGCTTGCGTGTAGAAGTTGATCGCGCGGTCCCAGCTGGGCTTCAGGCACACGCCGTTTTCGTACAGGCTGCCGGCCAGCAGCTGCATTTCCGGATAGTGCGCCGCCAGGCCCCGGTTGAGGGCCGCCACCGCGCCCTTGCAGTCGCCGTTGTCGATGTCCTTGCGCACCTCCGTGGTCAAAGAGCTAATGATCCAGCAAGCTTACCCCCGCCGTCCGTTGCCGTCCATATATCGTTAATGGTTTGCAACAAGCTGCCCACCACCCGCGTCCAGATCGCGCACCGATGCTGTGACACAGATTACGTCGCGCCGACATTGGGGGACTGCGCTGGGCGGTCCTCCGACCGTGCAAAGAATTCAAGCAGGCTGTCCGGCGCACGTGCCCCGAAGCAGGCGTCGAACACCTCGACGGCGCCCTCGGCCGCGGCGGTGGCGCGTGGGCACAGCGCGGCTTCATATTCGCTCAGCGCGGCTTCGAGCTTGCCCGGGTGCGCGGCGATTGCCTGCGCCAGCGCGGCGCCGTCGAGCATCGCCAGGTTGGCGCCGTCGCCGGACGGCGGCATCAGGTGGGCCGCATCGCCGAGCAGCGTCACGCCCGGCACGCGCGGCCAGCGGTGTCCGATCGGCAGCGCATGGATGGGGCGCGGGACCAGGCTGCTGTCGCTGTCGGTGATGAACGCGCGCAGCGGCGGCGCCCAGTCCGCAAATTCGGCGTCAAGCTGCGCGCGGGCCGACACCGCATCGCCGAAATCGATGGCGTCGAACCACGCGAGCGGCCGGTTCAGCGCCAGGTAGGCATGCAGCACGCCGTCCGGCTCGCGGTGCGCGAAGATGCCCTGCCCGGGCGCCATCGCGAACAGCGCGCCGCCGCCGGCCGCCTGCGCGCTGGCGGCATGGCGGCGCTCGACGTCGAACATCCAGGTCTCGATGAAGCCCGTGCCGGCGTAGACCGGCTGCGCATCCGACACCAGCGGGCGCACCTTCGACCAGGCGCCGTCGGCGCCCACCAGCAGGTCCACCATCGCGTGCGTGCCGTCGGAAAAGACCAGCGCATGGCGGCCGTCGTCCAGCGGGGTCGCGCTCGCGAGCTTGCGCCCCCATTGGATCGCGCCGCGCGGCAGCGATTCGAGCAGGATGCGGCGCAGCTCGCCGCGCAGCACCTCGGGCCGCCCACCCTTGCCGTCGTCCGGCTGGTCGAACAACAGGGTGCCGTGGCGGTCGAGCACGCGCGTGGCCTGGCCGCCGGCGTGGACGATGGCGCGGAATTCGTCGAGCAGACCGGCCGCCGCCAGCGCGCGCTGGCCGTCGTATTCGTGGATGTCGAGCATCCCGCCCTGCGCACGCGCCTGCGCGGACGCCTCCGCTTCGTAGATGGTGGCGGCGATGCCGTTGACGAGCAGTACGCGCGCCAGCATCAGACCGCCCAGTCCCGCGCCGATGATCGCGATCGATGGTGCCATGGTTTCTCCTTGATGACCTCAATGGAACAGCGTTCCATTCATATTGAAACAGCTTCTCATCCGTGTCAAGATGGGCCATGGTCACCAACACACGCCGTACCCAACGGGGAGAATCGTCGCTTTCGCGCGATCGCATCATCGATACCGCCATCGCGCTGCTGGACGAGAGCGGCGAAGCCGGCCTGACCTTCCGCGCCCTGGCGGAACGGCTGTCCACCGGCGCCGGAGCGATCTACTGGCACGTCGCCGACAAGGACGACCTGGTCGGCGCCGCCTGCGACGCCATCGTGGCCGCGACGCTGGCCGAGGCGCGCGCGGGCGCGCCCGCGCGCGCGGCGATCCGCGCGATCGGCCTGGGGCTGTTCGATGCGCTCGACCTTCACCCCTGGATCGGCGCGGCGCTGATGCGCAGTCCCGGCAAGATGCCGATGGTGCGCATCATGGAAGGCATCGGGCGCCAGGTGCAGGCGCTCGGCGTGCCGCCCGATGCGCTGTGGACCGGGGCCTCCACGCTGCTGCATTACGTACTCGGCGTGGCCGGCCAGAACGCGGCCAACGCGCAGTTCGCGCGCACGCACGCGCTGGTGCGCGAGGATTTCCTGGCCGAGGTGGCCGGACAATGGTCGGCGCTCGATGCGCACGCCTTTCCCTTCACGCGCGCCGCCGCCGCACGCCTGGCGCAACACGACGACCGCGCCGATTTCCTGGCCGGGATCGACCTGATCGTGGCCGGCATCGCCGCCGCGCGGCCGGTTTGAACGGTCTTTGCCCGGGCCGGCCCATGAACGACAAGCAGCGCGTTGCGTGTGCATCCAGGGTCGTGCCACGTACCGATGCTGCACGGGCGCGGCAACCACTAGAGCGCGGCTCTACGATACCAGTTGAAATACCAATCCACGGTGTCGTATTGCACGCAACCTCGAGAGACTCCGTCACAAAACTGTCATCTTCCTACCCGCCATCAATACCAGTTAAATACCTGTTGACAACCCTACACCGCGCTCCTATAGTGCCCTGACCTTCCAGGCACAAGGGCACGCATGCGCATTTCATCCATCGATTATCTCGTCGGCGTCGACGGCGGCGGCACCGGCACGCGCGTGCGTCTCGCGCGCGCGGACGCGCAAGGCCAGGTTCAGGAGTTGGCCACGGCCGCCAGCGGCCCGTCCGGCCTCGGCCTCGGTATCGCGCCGGCCTGGGCCGCGGTGCGGGACGGCGTCGCCAAGGCGTTCGGCGCGGCCGGCGTCGAACCGCCGCCGCCGGCGCGCATCGCCATCGGCCTCGGCCTGGCGGGCGTGCACAACAAGGCATGGGCGCGCGAATTCGCCGCCGCCGATCCCGGCTACGGCGCGCTGCGGCTGGAGTCCGACGGCTTCACCACGCTGATGGGTGCGCACGGCGGCCGGCCGGGCGCGATCGTCGCGATCGGCACCGGCAGCGTCGGCGAGGTCTGGCGGCCGGACGGCTCGCGCCACGAAGTCAGCGGCTGGGGCTTCCCGGCCGGCGACGAAGCCAGCGGCGGCTGGATCGGCCTGCGCGCCATCGGCCTGGCGCAAAAAGTGCTGGACGGGCGCGCCGCCCCGGGCCCGTTCGCCCACGCCGTGATCCAAGCCTGCGGCGGCAACCGCGACGCGATCCAGGTCTGGCTCGGCCGCGCCACCCAGACCGATTACGCCACCCTGGCGCCGCTCGCGCTGCACCATGCGATTGACCCGGCCGCACGCGCCATCCTGCAGGCGGCCGGCGAGGAAATCGGCGCCGTCGCGCACGCGCTCGACCCCACCGGGACGCTGCCGCTGGCGCTGTGCGGCGGCCTCGGCGGGGCGCTGCGAGACTGGCTGCCGCCGGCCCTGGCCGCGCGCGCGCGCGCGCCCGAAGGCGACTCGGCTGCCGGCGCCCTGAAGATGATATGGCTTGAACTGGACAAGGATCCGCAATGAAAGGCAACATCCTCACCCCGGACGGCTGGATCCACGGCCGATTGCAGTGCGTGCCGGGCGAACCGGACACCATCGCCGCCATCGAAGGCGATGCTGCGGACCCCGCGTCCAACGGCGACGACTACATCCTGCCCGGCTTCATCGACCTGCACGTGCACGGCGGCGGCGGGCGCGACATGATGGAAGGCGGCGACGCCGCGCACGTGATCGCACGCCTGCACGCGCGCCACGGCACCACCAGCCTGCTGGCCACCACGATGACCGCGCCGCTGGAAGACATCGACCGCGCGCTGGCCGCGGTCGGCACCGCCTGCCGCGAACGCGGCCGCAACGAGGCGCGCATCCTCGGCGTGCACCTGGAAGGCCCGTACATCAACCCGGGCAAGCTGGGCGCCCAGCCGCCGTTCGCGCGCGAAGCCCGTTTCGACGAAGTCAAACGCTTCGACGCCCAGGCCCCGCTGCGCCTGGTGACGGTGGCGCCGGAGATGGACGGCCACCTGCAGCTGGTGCGCCGGATGGCGGACGCCGGCATGCGCGTGCAGATCGGCCACACCACCGGCTCGTACGAAGACGGCGTCGCCGCGCTCGAACACGGCGCGCACGGCTTCACCCACCTGTTCAACGCCATGCCCGGCCTGCATCACCGCAATCCCGGCATGGTCGGCGCCGCGCTCGCGCATGCGCAATACGCCGAGATCATCCCGGACCTGCTGCACGTGCACCCGGGCGCGATCAGGACCGCGCTGCGCTGCATCCCGCACCTGTATTGCGTGACCGATTCGACCGCCGCCGCCGGCATGCCGGATGGCGAGTACATGCTGGGCCGCCAGGTGGTGCACAAGTGCATGGGCGGCGTGCGCCTCGGCGACGGCACCCTGGCCGGCAGTACGCTGACCATGGACCAGGCGCTGCGCAACCTGGTGGCGATCGGCCTGGACCTGGCGGACGCCTCGCGCCGGGTGTCGACCAACGCCGCCGACTATCTCGGCGAAACGCGGCGCGGGCGCCTGGCCCCGGGCTGCTTCGCCGACTTCGTGGTCCTGGACCGCAACCTCAATCTCAAAGCCGTCACGATCGAAGGAGAAGCCGTTGAACTCGATGATGCTTGAAGAAGCCTTGTCCGCCGCCGATTGCGTCGCCGGACAGCTCGCCGACGACACCGGGCGTTACGCCCAGCTCGGCGCCACGCTGCGCTCGACCAGCTTCCACAACGCCGTGACGGTCGCGCGCGGCAGCTCGGACCACGCCTGCGGCTACCTGGCCTACCTGATCATGGCGCGCCTGGGCCGCCTGGTGACCTCGCTGCCGATGTCGCTGGTGACCTTGTACAAGGCGCCGCTGGCCAGCGAGGGCCTGCTGGCGATCTCGGTCTCGCAATCGGGCCAGAGCCCGGACGTGGTCGAGCCGATCCGTTACTTCCGCGAGGGCGGCGCCACCACGGTCGCACTGGTCAACGAGATCGATTCGCCGCTGGCGCAGGCCGCCGAATGGGCCATGCCGCTACGCGCCGGCAAGGAGAAAAGCGTGGCCGCCACCAAGAGCTTCATCACCAGTCTCACCGCCGGCGCGCGCCTGGTCGCCGAATGGCAGGACGACGACGCATTGCGCGATGGCCTGGCGCGTCTTCCCGACGCGCTGCGCGCCGCCACCCAGGTGGACTGGTCGGCCGCCATCGACGTGCTGGCCCCGGCGCGCAACATCATGGTGGTCGGACGCGGCATCGGTTTTCCGATCGCGCTGGAGGCGGCGCTGAAGTTCAAGGAGACCTCGGCGCTGCAGGCGGAAGCCTTTTCCGGCGCCGAGATCAAGCACGGACCGATGGCGCTGATCGAGGACGGCTACCCGCTGCTGGTGTTCGCCACGCGCGGCCCGGCCCAGGCGGCCCAGGTTGCGCTGGCCGAGGAGATGCGCGGACGCGGCGCGCGCGTGCTGCTGGCGGCGCCCGCCGACGTGGCGGGACGCGACCTCGAACTGCCGGTGGCGGACAACCCCGATCTCGACCCGATCGTGGCGATCCAGACCTTTTATGTGATGGCTGCTAAACTGGCCCAGGCGCGCGGCTTGAATCCGGACCAGCCGCGCCACCTGAGCAAGGTCACCAAGACCAACTGAGCCCACTGAGCCACTGAGCCAACCGAGCCCGCCATGGATACACAACACCTCACCGGCCGCGTCGCCGTCGTCACCGGCGGCGGCCGCGGCATGGGCCGCGAAATGACGCTGACGCTGGCCCGCGCCGGCGCGCGCGTGATCGCCACCGCCGCCAGGGAAAGCGCGCAAGTCGAGCGCGTCGCCTTTGACGCCAACGCGGAATGCGGCGAGGAACGCGTGCTGGCGCTGCAGGCCGACGTCGGCGCGCCCGCCGACTGCGAGCGCGTGGCCGCGCTGGCGATGTCGCGCTGGGGGCGCCTGGACATCCTCGTCAACAACGCCGGGCGCGGCATGAAATACGTCAGCGAGCGCTTCCTGACCGAGCCGACGCGCTTCTGGGAAGTCGAGCCGGACACCTGGCGCATGGTCATCGACACCAACGTCAACGGCCCGTTCCTGATGGCGCGCGCCGTCGTGCCGCACATGCTGGCCGGTGGCTGGGGCCGCATCGTCAACATCTCGATGAACCACGACACCATGCGCCGCCGCGGCTTCTCGCCCTACGGCCCGTCCAAGGCGGCGCTGGAGTCGGAAACCGTGATCTGGGCGCAGGACCTGGAAGGCAGCGGCATCACCGTCAATGCCCTGCTGCCCGGCGGCGCCACCGACACCGGCATGATCCCGCCCGGCCTGCCGCAGGAGGTGCGTTCCAAGCTGCTGCGCGCCGACATCGTCGCGGCCCCGCTGCTGTGGCTGGTGTCGCCCGAGGCCGACCACGTCAACGGCGTGCGCCTGACGGCCGACCGCTGGAGCCTCGAGGATCCGGCCAACGCCCTGGAAGATGCCGGCTGGAGCCGGCGCTGAGCGCACATGCGCTGAAATGAGATAAACGATTTATGACGATGCACCATGCACGCCGGCTGGCCGGCCAGCTGATCATGATCCGCCTGTTCGGCACCGCGCTGGACGCCGACACGGCCGCTTTCATCCGCGCCAACGGCATCCGCGGCGCCTGCCTGTTCCGCCAGAACATGACGGACGCGGCGCAACTGACCGGCTTCACCGGCGCGCTGCGCGAGGCGATGGGGCCGCAGGCATTGATCGCGCTCGACCAGGAAGGCGGTGCCGTGGTGCGCGCACTGTGGGTGCCGCCGCCGCCGTCGGCCATGGCGCTGGGCGCGGCCGACGATGCCCAACTGGCGCACGAGGTCGGCGCGGCGGTGGCGCGCGCGCTCGCGGCGATGGGGTTCAACTGGAACTTCGCGCCGGTGCTGGACCTGAACAACAACCCGCTCAATCCGGTCATCGCCGAGCGCTCGTTCGGCGCCGATCCGGAGCGCGCCGGCGCGCTGGCCCAGGCCTGGATGGACGGCAGCCTGGAGCAAGGCGTGGCCTGCTGCGTCAAGCACTTCCCCGGCCACGGCGACACCCACGTCGACTCGCACCGCGACCTGCCGACGGTGGCCAAGCCGCTGGCCGAGCTGGAGCGCTTCGAGTTCGCCCCGTTCCGCGCCGCCCTGCCGACGGCGCCCGCGCTGATGACCGCGCACATCGTCTATCCGGCGCTCGATGCGGCCAATCCGGCGACGATGTCGCGCCCGATCCTGCACGGCCTGCTGCGCGATCGATGGGGCTACGACGGCGTGATCATCACCGACGGCATGGACATGCACGCGATCGCGCACCGCTACGGCGTCGGCGAAGCGGCCGTGAACGCGCTGCTGGCCGGCGCCGACATGGTGATGGCGATCGGCAGCCGCGAAAGCCAGGAAGCGACGCTCGATGCGATCGCCGCGGCCATCGCCGACGGCCGCCTGCCGCTGGCCGAGGTCCAGCTGCGCCTGGAGCGCTTGGACCGCCTGGCCGCGCGCTATCCAGCGGCCGCCCGGCCTTACCTGACCGAGCCCGAGGATCGCGCGCTGATGGCGCAAGCCTGGCGCCGCGCCCTGAGCGCGCTGGGCCAGCCGCGGCGCCCCGCCGCGCGTGCGCGCGTGCGCCTGCTGGCGCGCCAGGACGTGGTCAGCGACGGCGTCTCGGAAGCGGGCGTGCCGGCAAGCGCGATCGCCGCGTCGCTCGGCAAGCTGTACGACGTCGAACTCGTCACGTTCCAGGACGCCGAGACCTTCGACTGGAGCGCACTGCCCATCGATGGCCGCTTCACGCTACTGGCATCGACCTCGCGCCGCCGCTACGGTCCGCATGCGCGCGCGACCTTCAAGCCCGATTTGCACCTGGCGCTGTGGAACCCCTACCAGGCGCTCGACATCGACGCACCGGCCCTGATGACCTACGGCTTCGCGCCGCCCGCGCTTGAGGCGGTCAACGCCTGGCTGGCCGGCGAGATCGAGGCCGACGGCCGCTGCCCGGTGCCCGGCTTTTGACAGCGCCGACCGCCACCCTGGCCGTCCGGCGGTAACGCATTGTAACGACCCATCCCGGACAGTCCGGCTTGCGTCACAATCGTCGCGCCCGGTGCTGCCGCTTTATGGCAAAATGCACGCTTTGATTATGTTGGCAAAATTGCCAACTATCATTTTTACGAACGTATCGGGGCCAGGATCAAACGGCCCCACCAATAGAGGATTTGACATGTCCCAGATTCGTCTTGCCCGCTTCGCCCTGATGCTCGCCGCCATCGGCCTGAACGCTGCCCCTGCCCTGACGCAGACCGCCGCCGCACAAGCATCGAAGAGCGCCACCATCCCGACCGCGCCGCAAGCCCCGGGTGCCGCGAATGGCGCCGCCCAGCCGAAGCCGGACGGCGTGCGTCCGGAACTGCTCAAGCTGCTCGATCCGGCCACGATCAAGCCGCTGATGGACGCCAAGAACTACACCGAAGTGCAGAGCCGCATCACCCAGGCCGACGCGATCGCGGACAAGACCCCGTATGAAACCTACGTGGTGAACCGCATGAAGCTGTCGCTGGGCACCGCGACCAACAACGAGCAGATGCAGCAGAGCGCCCTGGAAGCCGTGCTCGCCTCGGGCAAGCTGTCGGACGCCGAAAAGCCGAACTTCACGCTGGCGCTGGCGACCACCTACTACAACGCCAAGAACTATCCGAAGGCGATCGAGCTGTACAAGCAGCTGCAAGCCAGCGGCGTGAACACCGACCAGGTCAACAACGGCCTGATGCGTTCGTACTATTTCAGCGGCGACTACGCCACCGTGGTCAAGATGCAGGGCCCGCAGCTGGACGCCGAAGTCAAGGCCGGCAAGACCCCGGCCGACGCCGAACTGCGCATGTACGCATCGTCGGCCAACAAGGCCAAGGACGATGCCGCCTACATGCGCGGCCTGGAATTGCTCGCCACCTACTACCCGAACGACGACTACTGGAGCGACCTGATCAACCGCGCCGTGCTGCGCAAGGCCGGCTATGACCGCAGCTTCGACACCGACACGCTGCGCCTCGAATTCGCCGCGGTCAAGAAGATGTCGCCGGAGGTGTACACCGACCTGGCCGAACTGGCGCTGAAGGACGGTTTCCCGACCGAAGCCAAGAAGGTCATGGACGCCGGCTTCGCCGCCAACGTGCTCGGCACCGGTTCGGGCGCCGCCGCCGAGCGCCAGCTGCGCGACCGCGCCACCAAGGAAGCCGCCAGCGACGCCAAGAATATCGCCAGCGGCGAAGCCTCGGCCACCAAGTCGAAGACCGGCGCCGGCCTGGTCAACCTGGGCTGGGCTTACGTCACCATGGACCAGTTCGACAAGGGCATCCCCTTCATCGAGCAGGGTATCGCCAAGGGCAGCCTGAAGTCGACCGACGAAGCCAAGCTGCGCCTGGGCATGGCCTACGCGCGCGCGGGCCAGAAGGACAAGGCGATCCAGACCTTCCAGGGCGTCACCGGCAAGGGCGGCGCGGCCGACATCGCGCGCTGCTGGATCATCCTGCTGAACCACCCGAACACGGGCGGCGCTTCGGCCAGCTGATCTTCCTCAGCGACATCATCGAAGCGGTTCAGGTCTCGCGGCCTGAACCGCTTTTTTGTTATCAATGTTAGTTCCCTAACGCGCTGTTCCAATGCCCGGGCCGATAATCGGTCGATATCCCTATCGAAAGGCCGGCATGAGCACCGTACGCAAAGGGCAAGCGCCCGCCAAACTCAACCGCGACGAATTCCGCCTGGTTTTCTCGCGCAATTTCTTCAATCCCAGCTTCGAAAAAGTCGGCAAGGAACTCGCCGCGGTCGAGCAGGTGGCCTGGGAAAACTACGTCAATTCCGAGAAGTCGCCGGTCACCGTCAAGGCCGGGCCCGGCGCCGCCGATCCCGACTACGATCTCTCGGTCGAGTGGAAAGAAGCCAGCGACCGCCTGAAAGCCGCTGCCGCGCGCCAGATGGACCGCGACACCCAGAGCCGCGTCCTGATCATCTGCGCTTCGGCGCGCAACGACGGCAGCTGCCCGAGCGAGATCTCGAAAACCTGGCGCCTGTCCAAGCTGTGCGAGGAACTGCTGCTGGCCGAGGGTTTCGAGCCGGACCTGCTCGACCTCTCGCTGCTGACCTCCGACTACGACCGCCACATCCACCCGTGCAAGGCCTGCGCCTCGACCGCCATGCCGCTGTGCCACTGGCCGTGCAGCTGCTACCCGAACCACTCGCTCAACCAGAACAACGACTGGATGAACGAGATCTACGAGAAATGGGTGTCGGCGCATGGCGTGATCATCCTGACCCCGGTGTACTGGTACCAGGTGCCGGCCACGCTCAAGCTGATGATCGACCGCCTGGTCTGCGCCGACGGCGGCAACCCCGACCCCAGCTCGACCCACGGCAAGAAAGCCGAGGAGGCCAAGGCGCTCGAGGAAAACTGGGATTATCCGAAGCACCTGGCCGGCCGCGCCTACGGCCTGGTGGTGCACGGCGACGTGGCCGGCATCGAATCGACGCGGCGCTCGCTGTCCGACTGGCTCGACTGGATGGGCCTGATCTCGGCCAGCCCGACCTCGCAGCTGGACCGCTTCGTCGGCTATTACGGCTCGTACGCCGACAGCCACGAGACGCTGGACGAGGACACCGCTTTCCAGGAAGAAGTGCGCAACGTGGCGCGCGCGGTGGGCACGGCGGTGCGCGACATCCGCTCGGGCAAGTCGCTGCCGGCCAACCGCGGGATGGGCAATCCGCGCAAGAAGTAAGAGCCCGAAGTCAGCGCCGGAAGCCAGTGCCGGAAGCCGGCGCCGGGGCGACAAGGAGCAGGCGGTCCTTTTTTGGTATGATCTGCGCCTCGATCACGCCACCACCCTCCCGCCGATGTCGCCTCTCGCGCAGCTGATGCACAACCTGTCCGCCACCAGCCACCTGCCGCTGTACCAGCAGCTGCAGCGCGCGCTGCGCGAGCTGATCGAGCGCGGCGTGTACGGCCCGGCCGAGGCGCTGCCGGCCGAACGCCAGCTGGCCAGCGAACTCGACATCTCGCGCATCACCGTGCGCAAGGCCATCGACGGCCTGGTCGAGGAAGGCCTGCTGGTGCGCCGCCCGGGTTCGGGCAACTTCATCAACACCCGCATCGAAAAGAACTTCGCCAAGCTGACCTCGTTTTCCGAGGACATGCGCTCACGCGGCCGTACTCCGAAAAGCGTCTGGATCAAGCGCTCCGAAGGCACCGTGACGCCGGAAGAAGCGCTGCGCCTGCGCCTGTCGCCGGGCGCGCCGGTGTACCGCTTCAACCGGATCCGCTACGCCGACGACATGCCGATGTGCATCGAATACGCGACGATCGCCGCGTTTGCCCTGCCCTCGCTGGACGCGGTCGACAGCTCGATGTACGAGGCGCTGGAAGCGTCCGGCCACCGCCCCGTGCGCGCGCTGCAGCGCCTGTCGGCCCTGCTGCTCAACGCCGAGCAGGCCAGGCTGCTGCAATCGAAGGAAGGCGACGCCGGCCTGTGCGTCGAGCGCCTCGGCTTTTTGCGCGATGGCCAGGCGGTCGAGTTCTGCCGCTCCTACTTCCGCGGCGACATGTACGATTTCGTCGCCGAGCTGAGCGCCGTCTAGCATGGAGATCGCCATGGACATCGATGAGGCCACCCTGCAGGCGTCGCGCGAGTTCAACCGCAAGCTGGCGCACGCGCCGCGCTTCAAGGTCCGCAACCGCTTCACGCCGATGCTGATCCAGGCGCTGATGCGGCTGTCGCAGTTCAATGCCGACCGCAAGGTCGCGCGCGCCGGCATCCAGGTCGAATCGATGACCGCGACGATGGACGCCCTGCGCGTGCCGGTACGGGTACTGCGCCCGGCCGGTGCACCGCGCGGCGTGGTGCTGGACTACCACGGCGGCGGCTGGGTGATCGGCAATGCGCGCATGAACGACGCCCTGAACATGGCGCTGGTGCAGGCCTGCGGCGTGGCGGTCGTCTCGGTCGACTATCGGCTGGCCACCCGCGCGCCGATCCAGCACGTGATGGACGATTGCCTGGCGGCGGCGCGCTGGCTGTTGCAAGGCGGCCTTGGTGACAGCTTCGGCGGATTCGACGGCTTGCCGGTGTTCTTGGTCGGCGAATCGGCCGGCGGCCACCTCGCCGCGGCCACGCTGCTGCGCCTGAAAGCCTGGCCCGAACTGCTGGCGCGCATCGCCGGCGCGGTGCTCTACTACGGCGTGTACGACCTGGCCGGCACACCCAGCGTGCACAGCGCCGGCCCCGACACGCTGGTGCTGCACGGCCCCGGCATGGTCTCAAGCCTGCGCATGCTCACGCCCGGCTTGACCGACGCCGAGCGCCGCCAGGCGCCGCTCTCGCCCCTGTTCGGCGACCTGTCCGGCCTGCCGCCCGCGCTGCTGTTCGCCGGCCAGCTCGACCCGCTGCGCGACGACAGCATCGAAATGGCGGCGCGCTGGCGCACGGCCAACGCCCACGACGGCGCGCACGCCGACGCGCATGTCAACGTCCAGCTGCACCTGCTGCCCGAGGTGCCGCACGGCGTCATCCACTTCCCGATCCCGATGGCGCAGCGGATCACCGCGCGCACGCACGCCTGGATCGGCGCACGCATCGCCGCGCTGGCATCCACCTCACTTTCACCCTGACCAAGCCCATGACCCAACTGACCTACGAAGCCTACCTCGACGAAGTCGCCACCCTGCTCACCGAGCTCTACGACCTCGAGGACGAGGCCGCCATCAAGCTGGTGGTCGACGCCCAGGATGCCGAGTACTTTTCGCCGCACGACGACCACCCCGACATGCGCACCCTCACGCGCGCGCGCGAGGACGCGGTGGCGCTGTTCAAGGCCAAGCAAAACCGCGTCGCGACCCAGCAGCACCAGCAGAAACGCCAGCAGCAGGCGCGCTCGGCCGGGCCACAGGCGGGCAAGGCCAAGGGGCCGGGCCGGAAATAAGGCAACGATGCGTCGCCCTGCCTGTCTGCTCGCCTGCCTTTTCGCCTGCGCCGCCGGGCTGCAGTCCGGCGCCCAGGGGCAAGAGGCCGTGGACGCGTTGACGCGAGGCCAGCCGCAGGACGTGGCCGCTCTGATCGGGCGCATCGTCGACTGCAATCATTGGCGCGGCGAGGAAGGCTACGACGCCGATCGGAAAAAGGAAATCCGTGAAGCGCTGCGCGACCTGAAATGCGACCGGCTGGACCGCGACGAAGCTGTCGTGCGCAAGCGTTATCCGAACAACCGTAAAGTGAGCGCAGCCCTGGACAAGGCAAAAGACACAGTCCAGTGACCGCATCATCCCAGCTACCTCGATCGCATGCTACTTATCGCCTGGCTGTCCCTCCTGATCTGGCTCGTCCTGCTGTTCGCCCGCGGCGGCTTCTGGCGCGCGCGGCCGGCGCCGGCGCTGGCTGCGGCTGACATCGCGGCCGTCGGCCGCCCTGCGGCCTCGGGAAGCGGCGCCTGGCCGGCGCTGGTGGCGGTGGTCCCGGCGCGCAACGAAGCCGACGTCATCGGGCGCGCGGTCGGCTCGCTGCTGGCGCAGGACTATCCGGGCCTTTCCACGTCATCGTCGTCGACGACCACAGCACGGACGGTACCGCCGTTGCCGCCCAGGCCGAGGCGCGCGCACTCGGCCGCGCGGACCGCCTGAGCGTCTTGAAAGCCGAGCCGCTGCCGCCCGGCTGGTCGGGCAAGGTATGGGCGCAGTCGCAGGGTATCAAAGCGATCGAGACGCTCGGCCTGAAGGCCGATTTCCTGCTGCTGACCGACGCCGACATCCACCATCCGCGCGACGCCGCCGCCCAGCTGGTCGCGCGCACGATCCTGGAAGACCGCGACCTGGTGTCGCTGATGGTGCGCCTGCGCTGCGATTCGCCGTGGGAAAAGGCGCTGATCCCGGCTTTCGTGTTTTTCTTCGCCAAGCTGTATCCGTTCGCCTGGGTCGGCAACGTGAAAAAGGCGACGGCGGGCGCGGCCGGCGGCTGCATGCTGGTGCGGCGTGCGGCCCTGGTCGAAGCCGGCGGCATCGAATCGATCCGGCAAGAACTCATCGACGATTGCAGCCTCGCGGCGCGCATCAAGCATCGCCACGGCAAAGGGATGGCGCGCCCGATCCGGCTCGACCTGGCCGACGCGAGCGTGTCGCTGCGGCCCTACGATTCCTGGCGCGAGATCTGGAACATGATCGCGCGCACGGCGTTCACGCAATTGCGGTATTCGCCATTGCTTCTGGCGGGCACGCTGGTGGGCATGTTCGTGATCTACCTGGCGCCGCCGCTGTTCGCACTGGCTGGCCTGGCGCTGCACGCGCCGGCATGGCCGGCCTGGGCCGCGTGGCTGCTGATGGCCATCGCCTACGCCCCGATGCTGCGCTATTACCGCAGGTCGCTCCTGTGGGCGCCGCTGCTGCCGCTGATCGCGCTGTTCTACGTGAGCGCGACGTTCGGCTCGGCGCTGCGCTACTGGACCGGCAAGGGTGGGCAGTGGAAGGCGCGCGTGCAGGCGCCGACGCCGGGGCAGCGCTGATCCGCGCCCGTATCAGCCGGGTTGGCCGCCGTTGAGCCCGAGGTAGCGCCCGTCCGCATCGACGTGCGCCGGATCGACGTCCATTGCGCTGTCCGGTACGGCAGTCAGCTTGTTGAGGACGATGAAATCCATCGTCGCATAGGCATGCGCCAGGGTGTCGTCCTGTTCGGGCGCGTGCTGCGCATAGCGGTAGACTTTGATGGTCATCGGCAGTTCCTCCGGTCCGGCAATGCAAGAGTGGGCTTCTGACAGCCTACCATTGAAAGGCGGAAATGACCGTCAACGTTCAGATCGCCGTCAAGCCGCCATCGATCGCCAGCTGGTGCCCGGTGACGAACGAGGCCTGCGACGAGCATAGCCACAGCGCCGCGTTGGCGACTTCCGACGCATCGGCGATGCGGCCCATCGGGTGCGCGGCCTTGAGCTTCTTGTCGCGGCCCGGCTCGCGCTCGAGCATGCGCGCGAGCAGCGGGGTTTTCACGGCGCCCGGGCACAAGCTGTTGATGCGGATGCCATCCTTGGCGTATTCCACGGCCGCGGTCTTGGTCAGGCCGACCACGGCGTGCTTGGACGCCGAATAGATCGCGCGGTTGGGGGCGGCGACCAGGCCGCCAACGTCGGCCACGTTGACGATCGTGCCGCCGCCTTCCTGCTTGAGCATCTGGCGCAGCTGGGCGCGCATGCACAGCCAGACGCCCTTGACGTTGACGCCCATGATGCGGTCGAACTGCTCGTCCTCGCCTTCGGCCAGCGGCAGGTATTCTTCCTCGGTGGCGGCGCCGTTGACCGCGCAATCGATGCGGCCGTAGTGCGCGACCGCCTTGTCGACCAGCGCCTCGACTTCGGCCGCCACCGTCACGTTGGTCTTCACGAACAGCGCCTTGCCGCCCGCCTCGACGATCAGCGCCGCCGTCATGTGGCCGCCGTCCACCGACGTGTCCGCCACGACGACGCTGGCGCCGGCGCGCCCGAACGCCAGCGCCGTCGCGCGTCCGATCCCGCTCGCGGCGCCGGTCACCAGCGCCACTTTGCCGGCGAACGCGGGTTCACTCGGCGTTGCCTTGGTCATGCCCTTCATCATGCTTCCTTTACAATATCCCGACGCAATGTTTGCTGCATAAAAGCAATGCTGCTCATAGGCAACATCATAGCGTCAGGACCGGGCATTGACCAGTTTTCGAGGGCTCGGCGTTGCTCATCTGTTGCTTTTCAGGGCTTCATCTTCGATTTGTCGCCCGCCATCACGACCGACATCCTGGATGGATCGATCGCCTTGCGGAATGCGGCGTTCAACTGCGGCAGCGTCACCGCCATCAAACGGCGCTCGAAGTCGGCCGACCATTCGAAAGTACGGTCGCGATACAGGTAGGACGTCCAGCCGGCCGCCAGTGCGCCGTCTTCGGCCCGGTTCTGGATGCGCTGCTGCATCAGACCCGACTTTGCTCCCGTGAGTTCCGCCGCGGTAAAGCCATCCTTGAGCACGCGCGCCAGTTCTTCGCGCACGTCGGCGTCGACCCGGGCCAGGTTCTGCGGCGCAGCGATCGCGCTGATCGCGAACAGGCCGGCGCGGTCGATGTCGCCCGGCGCCAGGTTGGAACCGCCGCCGTAGGACAGGCCATCCTTCTGGCGGATGCGGTCCATCAGGCGTGATTTCAGCCCGCCGCCGCCGAAGATGTAATCGGCCAGCATCAGCGCCGGATAGTCCGGGTCTTCGACGTTCAGGTCGAGGTTCATGCGCGCCGTATAAAAGCCGTTTTCCTTGTCGGGCGTGTTCAGCACTTCATGGATCGGCTTGACGTCGGCGAACTTGCGCGTCACCGGCGCCACGTGCATCGGGGCTTTCCACTGGCCGAACAGCGAGTCGATCAGCGGCACGATGGTGCCGGCATCGAAGTCGCCGACGACCGCCATCTCGGCCGGCACCGTGCCGTAGAAGTCGCGGTGGAAGGCTTTCACCTGCTCGAGCGTGGCGCCCTTGAGGTCGGCGACGTCTTCCGCGAGCGTGGTTTCATGACGGATATCGCCCTTCGGATACAGATCGAAGTGTTCGTTGAGCGCGCGCGAGGCCACCGTGGTCGGCTCGCTGCGGCTGGCGTCGAGCCCGACCAGCGATTGCTGGCGCAGCTGCTCGAATTCGTTGGCCGGGAAGCTCGGCTCCTTGAGCACGTGGGCCACCAGCTTGAGCGCTTCCGGCAGGTTTTCGCGCGTGGTCTGGAAATGCGTCAGGCTGCCGGCGATTTTCAGCTTGTCGAAGGCGTCGGCCAGCTGCACGCGATTGTACTGGGTGGTGCCGCGCATCAGCATGGCGGCGGTCAGGCCCGGGAGCGCGCCCTTGCCGAACAGATTCTGCTCGTCGCCGAAGTGCTGGCGCAGGTCGACCGTCACGGTCTGGCCGCGGTTTTTCTTGGGCAGCAGCGCCAGTTTCACGCCGCCCGCGGTCGTCAAGGTCGTGCGCTTCATGATGTTGGCCTGGGTCGGATCGAAGTCCTCGGCGCTCAAGCTCGACGCTTGCGGCTTGAAGTCCTTGAGCAGGCTGGCGACTGCCGGGGCCGGCGGCACGGTCGCGCGCTGCGGATTCTCGTCCGGCAGGAAGGTGCCGGTCGTGCGGTTGTCGCGCTTGAAGTAGCGCGCCGACGCCGCCGCGACCTGGTCGGCCTTGATGGTCGAGACGCGGTCGCGCCCGACGAAGAACAGGCGCCAGTCGCCCAGCGCGATCTCTTCGGACAGCGCCAGGCCGACCTGCTGCGGATCGTCCAGGCTGCGTTCGATGCTGTTCAGGTAGCCGCGCCGGGTACGTTCCATTTCCTCCGGCGTGGGCGGGTTCTTGGCGAAGCTTTCGACCGCATCGGTCAAGGCTGCGCGTACCGGCTCGATCGGCTCGCCCTTCTTGATCACGGCGCCGAAGTACTGCAGGCCGGGCGCGTAGCCGGTCTGGCCGAAGGCGAACACGTCGCTGGCCTTGCCGCTGTCGACCAGCAGGTGGTGCAGGCGGCCGGTGGGCGAATCGCCCAGGATGGTCGAGGCGAAGCTGAGCAGGTCGGAATCGTCGTGCAGGCTCGAGGGCACGTGATACGCCACCGCGACGATCTGGACGTCGCCCTGGCGCCGCACCGTGAAGCTGCGGTCGCCGTCCTGGGTCGGCTCGACGGTCCAGAACTCGGGCAGCTTGCGCGTCGGTTTCGGGATCGCGCCGAACAGCTTGCCGATCGTGCGCAGGGTCTGGTTCGCGTCGAACTTGCCCGCCACCAGCAGCACCGCGTTGTCGGGCTGGTAATACTGGTGGTAGAAGTTCTGCAAGTTGCTGATCTTGACGTTCTCGATGTCGCTCTTGTTGCCGATGGTCGAGCGGCCGTAGGCGTGCCAGTCGTAGGCGACGCTTTGCATGCGCTTCATCAAGACCGACGTCGGCGAGTTCTCGCCGTTTTCGTATTCGTTGCGCACGACCGTCATCTCGGAATCGAGATCCTTCTTGGCGATGAAGGAATGGGTCATGCGGTCGGCTTCCATCTGCAGCGCCCAGTCGAGGTTGTCCTGGGAGGCCTGGAAGACTTCGTAGTAGTTGGTGCGGTCGAACGACGTCGTGCCGTTGAACTGCATGCCGCGGTCCTGGAACTGGCGCGTGATGTCCGGATGCTTGGGCGAACCCTTGAACATCATGTGCTCGAGCAGGTGGGCCATGCCGGTTTCGCCGTAGTTCTCGAAGCGCGAGCCGACCAGGTAAGTCACGTTGACGGTGATCGTCGGGCGCGAGGAATCCGGGAACAGCAGCACTTTCAAGCCGTTCGGCAGGCGGTATTCGGTGATGCCTTCGACCGAGGGGCCGAGGGTGACGCCTTTGGGGAGCGTTGCAGTGGGCGGCGCGGTGGGCGCGTCGCCGGCCCAGGCCTGGGTCAAGGTTGCGCAGGATACAGCCGTAACGACGGCATAGGCGGCCAGGCCGCGCTGGAAAAACCTCAAGCTCATGTGACTTCGTCCGTTATGTCTTGAAGGACATGGTAACAGACGAAGACATGGCGAGACTTAGGGCCCGCTTACCCGCGGGGCTTGCGTCACTGCTCGCCGTCGGGTTCGTCGATCACGACCAGGTCGCCGACGTGATGCTTGTGCATGAGCAGGGCCGCGCCCTGCACGGTTTCGTCGCGCGTACAGCAGACTGTGTCCAGGGTGCAAAGTTTCCCGACTTCCATCTCGACCTCCGTGTGCGGACGATCATGCTTTCGCAGGCAGGTGATAGGAGTTTGTGTCAGATCAAAGTCGTCGTGCTTAGGGAGGCATCAGCGACGCAGGCGCCGCTCACGCAGCCGGTTTCTTGTCGCCGGGTGGCGGGGGAACGACAGTGGCGTCGTCGATGATTTGCAGGTCGTTGTCCTTGGCGAAATTCACCACGAAGTGGTAAGCCAGCGGCTCGACATTCTTGATCGCGTTGTTCACCACGACGGCTTTGACGCCGTTCATGACGGTCGGGTAGACGTAGGGCGAGAACTGCATGTAGGCATTGCGGCCGCCGCTGCCTTCGGGACGAAAGCACGACATGACCCCGCACAGACGCTCGGCCCAGTCGCTCGGGCGGAATTGCCGCCCCTGACTTGTGACGCCGAGGATGACGAACTCGTCGGCGTGTTCCTTCCCGTTTTGCGGTGACTCGGCCATAGTGCAGCGTACTGAAACATGAAGCGTGGATGAGAACGACCTGGGTATTATATCTTATAGAAGACCTGCGGACGAGACCTGTCTAGGAGACATGAACTTAGTGACAACTAAGTGCATGTCTCCGTGCGGTTCAGCCCAGCAAGACCGCGCCCGAGAGCAGCAGCAGGAGCAGCATCCATAATAACAGTGCGCGCCAGACCAGGCCGACGGTGCTTTGCAACGCGCGCACGCTCGGTTCCTCGCCCGGCAGCACGTCGGCCTCGGCGCTGGACAGGTCGACCGTGGCCGCGTCCGGGGTCACGTAGCGCGATGCGGTCTCCAGCGGAGTGCCGAGGCGCACACCCATGGCGCCGCCGCCGGCGGCCAGGATGATGCCTTTCGACTCGTCGCTCCAGCGATGGGCGAAATTGCGCCAGGCATAGATCGCGTCCTCGAAATTGCCGACCACGGCAAAGGCGATCGCGGTCAGGCGCACCGGAATCCAGTCGATCCAGTAAAACGCGCGCGCGGCGAATTCGCCGAACGCTTCGTTGCGCATGTGGTCCGGCTCGTTCCACGCGCGCGCGAGGTATTCCGAGACCCGGTACATGACGGCGCAGGCCGGGCCGAGCGGCATCAGGAACCAGAAGAACACGCCGAATACATTGCGGTGGGTCGTGATCAAGGACTTTTCGACGGCCAGGCGTGCGATTTCGCCGCTGTCCATGCCGACGGTGTCGATCTTGGCCCACTCGGCCAGCAAGGTGCGCGCCGTGGCGTCGTCGCCGGCGTTCAGGGCGAACTGGATCGTCGTGAAATAGTGGCTGTAGTGGCGGAAACCCAGCGTCAGGTAGACGATCAGGATGTTCCAGGCGAAGGCCGCGAAGACCCAGCCGTAGTGCAGCAGGACGCCGTAGATCAGCGCGGTCGGCAGCATCAGGCCGCCGACCATGAGGAACCAGCCGAGCCGGCCGTTGCTGGCGTGGCCGGCGTTGAACCAGGCCTCGATGCGCATCGCGAAGCGCTTGATCTCGGCGTAGATCTGGTTATCTGCGCGCAGCGGTTTCAGCTGTTCGATCAGCAGCGCGCACAGAATGGAAAAGAAGGTCATGCACGGTCCTTGGTATCGAGCGCGTCGGGCGCGCTTGCTTTATTGCCATACTTCATTTCCCGCTACGATAGCGCAGAGGACCGAGAGAAGCAATGGACCGGTGACCGGCACGCTGGCGACGCCGCGCGGGTAGCGCGCCAGCGCTGTTCAAGCCCGCAGCAAGTGGAACAGGTTGCGCAGCATCCCCGCCGTCGCGCCCCAGATGAAGAAGCGCTCGTAAGGCATCGCATAAAAGCTGCGCCGCCCGGCGCCGTTCGGCAGCTCGAAGGACATGCGCTGGTGGTTCATGCCGTCCATCAGGAAGGACAGCGGCACCTCGAAGATCTCGGCGACTTCGTTCGATTCTGCCGTCAGCTCGAACGGCGGCTGCACCAGGCCGACGATCGGCTGGACCAGGTAGCCGGAGGCGGTGACGTGTTCGGGCAAGGCGCCGATGATCTCGACGTGGCGCCGGTCCAGGCCGATCTCTTCCTCGGTTTCGCGCAGCGCGGTCTCGACCGGCGAGGCATCGCTCTCTTCCGTGCGGCCGCCGGGAAAGCTGACCTGGCCGGGGTGGGCGCTCAGGTGCGCGGTGCGCTGGGTCAGCAGCATCGTCAGCCCGAACGGACGCTCGACGATCGGCACCAGCACGGCGGCGTGGCGCAGGTTCGGAAAACGTTCGCGCAAGTCTTCCGGCAGTTCCGGCTCCCAGGCCGGCGGACGGGCCAGGCGCTCGCGCAGCCAGTCCGGGCTCAGGCGTTCGTGTGACAAAGCCGGTTCGCCCGCGATGGCGTCGACGGGCAAGCGCTGGGGATCGATGTGCAGTTTTGCCAAAAGACAGACTCCAAAAGAAAAAGGCATCCCGGAGGATGCCCTTTCATACCACATTTTGCTGAACGAGCTCGATGAGCTTGAGTCCCATTGCCAGGAACCAGCCCGTCGAATCGGCAATTACTCAGCAGCAGCGGCAGCGACCTTGCGGTTCGGCAGTTTTTCTTTGATACGTGCCGATTTGCCCGAACGCTCACGCAGGTAGTACAGCTTCGCACGACGCACGTCACCACGACGCTTGACTTCGATCGAAGCGATCAGCGGCGAGTACAGCTGGAAAGTACGCTCGACGCCTTCGCCCGACGAGATCTTGCGAACGATGAAGTTCGAGTTCAGGCCGCGGTTACGACGCGAGATGACGACGCCTTCGTATGCCTGGGCGCGCTTGCGGTTGCCTTCGACGACGTTGACGCTGACCACGACGGTGTCGCCCGGTGCGAAATCAGGGATGTTGCGGCCGAGGCGCGCGATTTCTTCTTGCTCGAGTTGCTGGATCAGATCCATTTGGGACTCCTGTAGCCATCTTGCCGGCGCTGTACTGGTTGCCCGGTAGAGGATGGGGTTGAACATGCGGACTTGCGTCCGCCTTTAAATGGCAGGCCCTTCCAGGCTTGCCAAAAACTTTTCGTCGGCCTTGGTGAGCAGACCGGCGCTGCGCGCCTTGTCCAGCAGGTCAGGCCGTTTCTTCGCGGTCGCCTCCAGCTGTCGCTGGCGGCGCCACTTCATGATCTCGGCGTGGTTGCCACCCATCAGCACGGGCGGCACGGCCTCGCCTTCGTAGACTTCCGGACGCGTGTAATGCGGCGAATCCAGCAAGCCGTCGACGAACGAGTCTTCGACCGCCGAGGCATCGTCGCCCAATACGCCGGGGATGTGCCGCACCACCGCATCCATCAGCGCCATCGCCGGCAACTCGCCGCCGGACAGCACGAAATCGCCGAGCGAGATTTCCTCGTCGATGACGCGGTCGAGCAGGCGCTGGTCGACCGCTTCGTAACGGCCGCACAGGACGACGAGACCGGGCTCGTCCTTCAGGGCCATCACGCGTTCGTGCGTCAGCGGTTTGCCTTGCGGCGACATGAACACCACCCGCGGCGCGGGCAGCCCCAAGTCGATCTGGCGCTGCTTTGCCGCATTGATCGTCGCTTCGAGCGGCCTGGCCAGCATCACCATGCCGGGACCGCCGCCATAAGGGCGATCGTCCACGGTACGATGACGGTCGGTCGTGAAATCGCGCGGATTCCAGATCGACAACTGCCACAAGCCCTGCTCGTGCGCGCGCCGGGTCACCCCGGACTGCGTCAACGCGGCAAACATTTCGGGAAACAAGCTCACGACGTCAAACTGCATCGGGACCTCGCTTCATGCGGACCGGGTCAATAATCGAGTCCCCAGTCCAGGGTAATGCGTTTCTGCTGCAGGTCGACCGTCTTGACGAAGGCATCGACGAACGGCACGAGACGCTCCTCGGCCTTGGCCTCCGGCGCGTCCGGGTCCGCACTCGGCTCGACTGCCGGCAGAATGCGCAGGATCGATTGCGGTCCATTGCTCATCATGTCGATGACCTTGCCCAGGGCTTCGCCCTGCAGGTTCACCGCATCCAGACCGATCAGATCGGTCCAGTAATACTCGTCTTCCGGCAATGCCGGAAAGTCGCCCCGCGATACCTGCACCGTCGCGCCCTTGAGCGCTTCGGCCACGTCCCGTTCGGTGACGTCGACCAGCGTCGCGGTGATGTCCCCGCTGTGCTGCTTGGCCATGCGCACCTGGACGGGGCGCAGGGTCGGCTTGTCGAGCCACCAGGTCTTGACGCTCAGCAGCGCATCCGCGTCCGTCGAATGCGGCGTCACGCGGATGCCGCCCCGGAGCCCGTAGGCGCCGGTGATGTAGCCGACCTGGATCAGGTCGGCGGGTACGTCTGCTGAATCGGTCAAACTGACTTACCTTGTGCTTAGGCAGCTGCCTTTTGCGAAGCGACCAGGCGGGCAACGGTCGGCGACAGCTGTGCGCCAACGCCTTGCCAGTAAGCCAGACGCTCAGCGGTGATGCTCAGGCCTTGTGCGGCGCCCGAAGCCATCGGGTTGTAGAAGCCGATGCGCTCGATGAAGCGGCCGTCGCGACGGTTGCGCGAATCGGTTGCGACGATGTTGTAGAACGGGCGCTTCTTGGCACCACCACGAGCTAAACGAATAACGACCATAATATTTCCAAAAGTTGTATTGGACGGAGAAAGCCGGCGATTATAGCGCGCCATGCCGCATGAGGGCAAGCGTTAACCTACGAACCAGCAAACCTGGGCGCGCGGTCCGGCCGAATTGCGCATTATCGCTGATTTAATCCCGCAGCGCTACCTGCTCGCACGGCCACCGCTGCCAGGGAACGCGAAATCAGGTGCGAGCCCAGGCGTTTTCGCCGATACTGGCGTGCCCTTTACACAACAACAATCCGCATCCGACATCGCGCATAAGACATCGAACAAGACATCAATGAAGCGACACAAGAACAAGACCCTCGCCACCGCCCTCGCCTTCCTGCTCGGCGCGGTCGGCGCGCACCGTTTCTACCTCAAGGGCAGCGTCGACCGGCTCGGCCTGCTGCATGTCTGCAGCCTGCCGCTCGCCGGCATCATCTACGGGGTCGGCCGCGGCCCGAATCCGTTCTGGGTGCTGCTGCCGATCCTGGTGTCCACGATCGTCGCCCACATCGAGGCGCTGGTGATCGGCCTGACACCGGACGAGAAATGGGACGCCGCCTACAACGCCGGCACGGCCCACGCGTCGCGCTCGCACTGGGTGCTGGTGCTGCTGCTGGTGCTGACGATGCTGGTCGGCGCCACCCTGCTGATCGCCACCATCTCGCGCCTGTTCGACCTGCTGTTCACGGGCGGCGCCTTCGGCTGAGCGGTTTCACGGCGCGTCCTGAGCCGCGTCACAAGCCGCTATTGTTCCAGCCGTAGCGCCGCACCTGGGTCGGCGCCATGCCGGTGACGATCACGATTTCGCGGTGCGCCGCCAATTCCAGCGTGGCCGGGTCGCCGGTGAAGCGCGTGACTTTTTCCTTGTCGATCACGTAGAAAGTCGAGGCGCCCGGCAAGCCGGCGACCGCGCTCGCGCCCAAGGGCTGGCCCCACCGGCGAAGAACTGCGCCAGCGTGAAATTCCTTTCCTTGTGGGTCTCGATGTGGACCACCCCGGAGCCGTCGTGCGTGTGCATCTCGTAGTCGCAGGCGCCCAGCGCGGACAGCATCGCCAGAGTGATCGTCATCTGCAGCACACTGCTCGGCTTCATCGAAAACATCGTCGCTCCTCGGTCAAAGATGAGCGATTCTAGTCATCGCGGGTAAGCGGGAAGGTTAAGGAAGCTCAAGTGCGGGCCCATGCGCGCAAAGCGGTCTGCATGGCACAACAATTTGCCGGAGGAGACTTCGCCGGATGACGAGCGATGGGGAAAATGCGGCGGCACCGATGCATGCGGTCAATAAAAAGGCTGTGTTCGCGTTAGTTAAGTGAACCAAACGGCGTTGCCGAAGTCTTACGCATTGTCGAGTTAGCCCATCGGGAGTGACGATGCAACGGCCCACCTTCAGCGAATTGTTCGCCCTGCTTTCTGGCGCAACATTGTCCAGCAGCGAGCTGGCGCAATTGCGCGCCTGGATCGCCGGCATCCGCGACCCGACCGAGTGCCTGGCGCTGGTCGAAGCGGCCGCGGCAGGCCGGCCCTGTCCGCATTGCAGCGCTGTGCGGCTGCACCGCTGCGGCCGCGCCAGCGGCTTGCAACGGTTTCGCTGCCTCGGCTGTGCCCGCTCTTTCAATGCCCTCACCGGCACGCCGCTGGCGCGGCTGCGCAAGCGCGAGCGCTGGCTGCCCTATCTCCAGTGCATGCTCGAGTCGCGTACCGTACGCCAGGCCGCGCGCGACACCGGCGTGCACCGAACCACGAGTTTTCGCTGGCGCCACCGGTTCGGACCGGGCGCCGCGCGCCATCGGCCGTCGACGTTGTCGGCGATCGTCGAAGCCGACGAAACCTATCGCCTCGAATCGCAAAAGGGCGCGCGCCAGTTGACGCGTCCGCCCCGGCGACGCGGCGGCGCGGCCAGCCGGCGCGGCATCAACCGCGAGCACGACTGCCTGCTGGTGGTGCGCGATCGCAGTGGGCTTACGCTGGACTTTCATACCGGCCGCGGTCCCGTGACGGCAGCACAATTGCGCTCGCGCCTGACACCCGTGCTTTCTCCAGACGTGCTCTTGATCAGCGACAGTGCAGCGGCGTATGCCCGCTTCGCCGCCGAGACCGGGATCACGCACGCGCCCGTCAACCTGCGCGCGGGCCGGCGTGCACGCGGCGCGATCCATCTCCAGAACGTCAATGGTTGGCACAGCCGTTTCAAAAGCTGGCTGATGCGCTTCAAGGGTGTCGCCAGTCGTTACCTGGCGAACTATTCCGGCTGGCAGCGGCTACTCGATGCACACGAATTGGAGACACCAGCGCAATGGCTGTGTGCTGCGGTACGTCAAGCTCAGTCAAGGTAGGCTAAAACGTCGACTTAACGCGAACACAGCCAATAAAAAAGCGGCCCGCAGGCCGCTTCGTCCGCCAGCGCCAGGCGCCGCTCAGAACTGCTCGACGTCCAGCGCCAGCACGCCTGCGCTGCCCGCCACGATCGCATGGCGCAAGCCGTCCGCCTGCGCCAGCACGTGGTCGGCGAAAAAGCGCGCGGTGGCGATCTTGGCGCGGTAGAAAGCGGCGTCGCCTTCGCCGGCATCGAGCTTGCGCCGTGCCGCCAGGGCCGCGCGCGCCATCTGCCAGCCGCCCAGTACGATGCCGGCCAGCTTCAGGTACGGCACGCTGCCGGCGAACACGGCGCGTGGATCGGCTTTGGTGTTGGCCACGACAAACTCCACCACGGCGGCCAGGGCGGCGGCGCCCTGCTCCAGCTGGGCGCCGATTGCGCCGAGGTCGGCCCCATGCGCGCCGCCCTGTGCATCGCCCAGCGCCGCCGCGGTGGCGCGCACCTGTTCGATCAGCGACCGGGCCACCGCGCCGCCGTCGCGCACGGTCTTGCGCCCGACCAGGTCGTTGGCCTGGATCGCGGTCGTGCCTTCGTAGATGGTCAGGATCTTGGCGTCGCGGTAGTGCTGGGCAGCGCCGGTCTCCTCGATGAAGCCCATGCCGCCATGCACCTGCACGCCGTCGCGCGCGACCTGCTCGCTCATCTCGGTCGACCAGCCCTTGATGATGGGGACCAGGTATTCGTACAGCGCCAGGTTTTCCTTGCGCGCCGCCTCGTCGGGGTGATGGTGGGCCAGGTCGGACAGGGACGCGCCCACGTACGCGAGCGCGCGCGCGGCTTCCGTTTTCGAACGCATCGACATCAGCATGCGGCGCACGTCCGGGTGGTTGATGATCGCCACCGGGCCGCTCGAGCCTTCGACCGCGCGCGACTGCACGCGCTCCTTGGCAAAAGCGGCGGCTTGCTGGTAGGCGCGCTCGGCCAGGCCGACGCCCTGCATGCCGACGCCGAAGCGGGCCGCGTTCATCATGATGAACATGTACTCGAGGCCGCGGTTTGCTTCGCCGACCAGGGTGCCGATCGCGCCGCCGCCGTCGCCGAACTGCAGCACCGCGGTCGGGCTGGCCTTGATGCCGAGCTTGTGCTCGATCGAGACGCAATGCACATCGTTGCGCTCGCCCAGGGAACCGTCGTCGTTCACCATGAACTTCGGCACGATGAACAGCGAGATGCCCTTCACCCCCGGCGGCGCATCCGGCGTGCGCGCCAGCACCAGGTGAATGATGTTCTCGGCCATGTCGTGCTCGCCGTAGGTGATGTAGATCTTGGTGCCGAACACTTTATAGGTGCCATCGCCTTGCGGCACCGCACGCGTGCGCACCGCCGCCAGGTCGGAACCGGCTTGCGGCTCGGTCAGGTTCATGGTGCCGGTCCACTGGCCCGTGATCAAAGGCTCGATGTAGCGCGCCTTTTGTTCATCGGTGCCGGCGGTCAGCAGCGCCTCGATCGCGCCATCGGTCAGCAGCGCCACCAGGGCGAACGCCAGGTTGGCGCCGTGCAGCATCTCGATGCACGGCGTCGCGACCAGCTTGGGCAAGCCCTGGCCGCCGAATTCCGACGGGTGCTGCACGCCCTGCCAGCCGGCGTCGGCAAAGGCGCGGAAGGCTTCCTTGAAGCCCTTGGAAGTGGTGACCTGGCCGTCGTGCCAGAAGCTCGGCGCCTTGTCGGCCGGATGGTTCAGCGGGGCGATGACTTCGCCGCAGAACCTGGCGTTTTCTTCCAGCACCGCCTCGACGGTGTCCGGGGTCGCATCTTCGCAGCCGGGCAGCTGGTTGATCTCGTTCAGATTGGCCAATTCGTTCATCACGAACAGCATGTCTTTCAGGGGGGCGTTGTAGCTCACGGGGGTCTCCTCGTTCTTCAGTTTACGTAAACGTCAAACACAAGGCGCAAAAAAGGCGGAAACCCTTGTCGCGCGATGGCACGCCGGCATGGATTCCCGCCTGCGCGGACGCCGCTCCCGGCGACACCGGGCAACGGCATGTTTGACCCAGGTGGACGGGCATGCAACCCACCTGGAGGCCGATCAGCCCAGTTCCTTGACCAGCTGCGGGACGACCTCGAACAGGTCGCCGACCAGCCCGTAGTCGGCCACCGAGAAGATCGGCGCCTCCGGGTCCTTGTTGATCGCGACGATGGTCTTGGAATCCTTCATGCCGGCCAGGTGCTGGATGGCGCCCGAGATGCCGACCGCGATGTACAGCGTCGGCGCGACGATCTTGCCGGTCTGGCCGACCTGCCAGTCGTTCGGCACGTAGCCGGCGTCGACGGCTGCGCGCGAGGCGCCCATGGCGGCGCCCAGCTTGTCGGCCAGCGGCTCCAGGATCTTGAAGTTGTCGCCCGAACCCATGCCGCGGCCGCCCGAGACGACGATCTTGGCGCCGGTCAGTTCCGGACGGTCCGACTTGGCCAGTTCGCGGCCCACGAACGACGACTTGCCCGAATCGGCCACGGCGCCCACGGTTTCCACCGCAGCCGAACCACCCTCGGTCGCGGCGGCGTCGAAGCCGGTGCCGCGCACGGTGATCACCTTGACGTTATCCGTCGATTGCACGGTGGCGATCGCGTTGCCGGCGTAGATCGGACGCTCGAAGGTATCGGGCGAATCGACCTTGGTGATTTCCGAGATCTGCGCCACGTCCAGCTTGGCGGCCACGCGCGGCAGCACGTTCTTGCCGAAGGCCGAAGCCGGGGCCAGGATGTGCGAGTACGGGGCGGCCACGGCCAGGATCTGCTCGGCGACGTTTTCGGCCAGGCCATCGGCGAAATGCGGCGCATCGGCGACCAGCACTTTCGAAACGCCGGCGACCTTGGCGGCTTGCTCGGCGACGGCGCCGCAATTGCTGCCGGCGACCAGGATGTGAACTTCGCCGCCGCACTGGGCGGCCGCGGTCACGGTGTTCAGGGTCACGCCTTTCAGCGTGGCGTTGTCGTGTTCTGCAATGACGAGTGCGACCATGATGTGTCCTTGATATTCTTTATTAGATGACCTTGGCTTCGGTGCGCAGCTTCTGCACCAGGGTCGCGACGTCCGGCACCATGACGCCGGCCGAACGCTTGGCCGGCTCGGCGACCTTGACGGTCTTCAGGCGCGGGGCCACGTCGACGCCCAGGTCTTCCGGCTTGACGTTTTCCAGAGGCTTTTTCTTGGCCTTCATGATGTTCGGCAGGGTGACGTAGCGCGGCTCGTTCAGGCGCAGGTCGGTGGTGACGATGGCCGGCAGGCTCAGCGCCACGGTTTCCAGGCCGCCGTCGACTTCGCGTGTCACGGTGACCTTGCCGTCTTCCAGCACGACTTTCGAAGCGAAGGTCGCTTGCGGCCAGCCCAGCAGCGCAGCCAGCATCTGGCCGGTCTGGTTCGAATCGTCGTCGATCGCCTGCTTGCCGAGGATGATCAGCTGCGGCTGTTCCTTGTCGGCCAGGGCCTTGAGCACCTTGGCCACGCCCAGCGGTTCGATTTCCGGGCCGGTCTCGACCAGGATGCCGCGGTCGGCGCCGATCGCCATCGCGGTGCGCAGGGTTTCCTGGGCCTGGGTCACGCCACAGGTCACCGCCACGACTTCGGTCACCTTGCCGGATTCCTTCAGACGGGTCGCCTCTTCCACGGCGATCTCGTCGAACGGGTTCATCGACATTTTGACGTTGGCGATATCGACGCCGCTGCCGTCGGACTTGACGCGGACCTTGACGTTATAGTCGACCACGCGCTTGACGGGTACCAGGACTTTCATAGTGTGCCTTTGAAAATGGAGTGAATCTGACCAAAATGCTCCGAATTATAAGAGCAAAACTGCTTCAACACAGAATTAAAGCACGATCGTGCGATTTCTGTGCGGTTTTACTTTAGAGGGAGGCCCCTAATCGTGCGACGCCACATGGCGGCCACAAAACAAACGGGGCAGCCATGAAGCTGCCCCGTCGGGTGTTGTTTCACTACTTGATCAGTTGGCAACGCCAGTCTTGCGCCGGCGCGGTAAAACGATTGCTCGAACGCTCGTGCTGGGGCCGCTTATTTGCGCCGAAGCCAGAAGGTGAATTCGCCGTTGAGGACGGTGTGCGCCAGCAGCGCATTGCCGGTCTGCTTGGCAAAAGCCTGGAAGTCGCGCACCGAACCGGTGTCCGTTGCGACGATGCGCAACACTTCGCCACTGGCGAGTTCGGCCAGCGCCTTCTTGGCCTTGAGGATCGGCAGCGGGCAGTTCAAGCCACGCGCATCGAGATCCTTGCGGATTTCGATGGTGCCGGTGTCGATTGTAGTTTCGCTCATCGATTGCCTGCTAAATGGTGGGGCAGATGCCCGCATAGTACTCCAATTACAGGATTATGACGCGCCGCACCAAAATATGGTACATATGTTGCGTTGTAACAACGGCAAGCTATTGACCAACCGAAACTTAGCTTGACGACATTGAAAAGGCCGGAGTGGTTGACGCTGTTGCGCCACCTACCCCGGCCTATCCTCTATGCGAGGATCGACTTACGCGGAGACGCGTTCGCCGACCCAGTCCGCCACGCCGGCCAATGCCTGCGGCAGCGCCTGCGGATCGGTACCGCCGGCTTGCGCCATGTCAGGACGGCCGCCACCCTTGCCGCCGACCTGCTTGGCGACGAAGTTGACCAGCTCGCCGGCTTTCACCTTGCTCGTCGCATCCGCGGTCACGCCGGCGATCAGGCTGACCTTGCCGTCAGCGACCGAGGCCAGCACGATCGCGGCGGTCTTGAGCTTGTCCTTCAGCTTGTCCATCGTCTCGCGCAGGCCGGCCACGTCGGCGCCTTCCATCGTTGCGGCCAGCACCTTGATGCCGTTTACGTCGATGGCCTTGGCCACCAGTTCGTCGCCCTGCCCTGCGGCCAGCTTCGACTTCAGTGTGGCGATTTCCTTTTCCAGCGACTTGACCTGGTCCTGCACCTGGGCGATGCGGCCCGGCAGTTCGTCCGGGCTGGTCTTCAGGGCGCCGGCGGCTTCGTTCAGCTTGCGGTTGATCGATTGCACCAGGGCCAGCGCGCCTTCGCCGGTCACGGCTTCGACGCGGCGGATGCCGGCGGCCACGCCCGACTCGGACACGATCTTGAACAGGCCGATGTCGCCGGTGCGGTTCACGTGCACGCCGCCGCACAGCTCTTTCGATGAGCCGATGTCGAGCACGCGCACGGTGTCGCCGTACTTTTCGCCGAACAGGGCCATGGCGCCATGCTTGATGGCGTCATCCATCGACATGTGCTGGGCCTGGGTCGCGTGGTTTTCCAGGATCTCGCGGTTGACGATGGCTTCGACCTGGGCGATCTGTTCAAGCGTCATCGGGGCGTTGTGCGAAAAGTCGAAGCGGGTCTTGTCCGGATCGACCAGCGAACCCTTCTGCTGCACGTGACCGCCCAGCACTTCGCGCAGCGCCTTGTGCATCAGGTGGGTCGCCGAGTGGTTGCGGATCGTGCGTGCGCGCTTGACCTCGTCCACCTGGGCGTCGACGGTGTCGCCGACCTTGAGCACGCCCGATTGCAGCACGCCATGGTGGCCGAACACTTCGGCCTGGATCTTGAGCGTGTCTTCGACTTCGAACAGGCCTTCGCCGGTCTTGATGACGCCCTTGTCGCCGACCTGGCCGCCCGATTCGGCGTAGAACGGGGTGGTGTCGAGCACCACGATGCCGTCCTGGCCGGCCTTGAGTTCCTGCACCGACACGCCGCCCGCATACAGGGCCAGCACGTGGGTGTTATGCACCAGCGATTCGTAGCCGACGAACTTGGTCTTTTCGCCCGCGTACTCGACGCCGGCCGCCATCTTGAACTTGCCGGCGGCCCGGGCCGTCTTCTTCTGCTGCTCCATGGCAGCCGTGAAGCCGGCTTCATCGAGCGTGACGTTGCGCTCGCGGCAGATGTCGGCGGTCAGGTCGAGCGGGAAGCCGTAGGTGTCGTACAGCGTGAAGGCGGTGGCGCCATCCAGGTTGTTCGGATCCTTGGCCAGCTGGGCTTCGAGGATCCTCATGCCGTTTTCCAGCGTTTCGCCGAAACGCTCTTCCTCGGCCTTCAGCACCTGCTTGACGCGTTCTTTCGCTTCGCGCAGTTCCGGGTAGGCGTCGCCCATCTCGATATCGAGGTCGTCGACCAGCTTGAAGAAAAACGGCTTGGTCTGGCCCAGCTTGTGGCCGTGACGCAGCGCGCGGCGGATGATGCGGCGCAGGACGTAGCCGTGGCCTTCGCTGCTCGGGATGATGCCGTCGACGATCAGGAAGCTCGATGCGCGGATGTGGTCCGCGATCACGCGCAGCGACTTCGACTCGAGGTCCGTGGTGCCGGTTTCGCGGGCGGCGGCCTTGATCAGTGCCTGGAACAGGTCGATCTCATAGTTGCTGTGCACGTGCTGCAGCACCGCGGCCAGGCGCTCGAGGCCCATGCCGGTGTCGATCGACGGCTTGGGCAGCGGGGTCAGGACGCCGGCTTCGTCGCGGTTGAACTGCATGAACACCAGGTTCCAGATCTCGATGAAGCGGTCGCCGTCTTCCTCGGCCGAGCCCGGGGGGCCGCCCCAGATGTCCGCGCCGTGGTCGTAGAAGATTTCGGTGCACGGGCCGCACGGGCCGGTGTCGGCCATCTGCCAGAAATTGTCCGATGCGTAGCGTGCGCCCTTGTTGTCGCCGATGCGGATGATGCGCTCTTTCGGCACGCCGATCTCGTTGGCCCAGATGTCGTAGGCTTCGTCGTCTTCGAAGTAGACGGTGACGGTCAGCTTTTCGGCGGGCAGCTGGTAGACCTTGGTCAGCAGTTCCCAGGCGAAGTTGATCGCATCGCGCTTGAAGTAATCGCCGAAGCTGAAGTTGCCCAGCATTTCGAAGAAAGTGTGGTGACGCGCGGTGTAGCCGACGTTTTCCAGGTCGTTGTGCTTGCCGCCGGCGCGCACGCAGCGCTGCACGGTAGTAGCGCGCTTGTACGGACGCGTATCCAGGCCCAGGAACACGTCCTTGAACTGCACCATGCCGCTGTTGGTCAACAGCATCGTCGGGTCGTTGCCCGGCACGAGCGGGCTGGAGCGGACGATCGTATGGCCTTTGGACTCAAAGAACTTGAGAAACTTTTCGCGTATTTCGGTGGATTTCATGTCGTAGGGGCGGAATCAGGCAGCATGCTATATAGAGAAAATCGATTATAGCCTACGGTTGCTGGCTGTGCCGTCCACCCGGCGATACACATTTGCCAATTTTTTAGGCGAAATCCGGCGTGAACAGGTCGATGCGGTCGGTGCAGAAGGCGTCCACGCCCCAGCCCAGCAGTTCGCGTGCACGCGCGGGTGTGTTGACCGTGTAGCAGAACAGCCCATAGCCGGCCGTCTTGACCTGGATCACCTGCTCTTGCGTCAGCTGCTTGTGATTGACGTGCAGCGCCACCACGCCATGCGTCTGCGCGCGCTCGCGCCACTCGGGCGCCAGCCGTTCCATCAGGGCGGCGCGCGGCAGCATCGGCGCAGCGTCGCGGGCCGCATCGAGCGAGACCGCGCTGAACGAGGACAGCAGCGGCACCCGGTCCCATTGGCCGCTGGCGAGCTCGTCGGCAAACATCGCCTGTGCCAGCCGCGCGACCAGGGCGCCGGTCTCCTCTTCGAAGCCGGCGGCCGGCTTGATCTCGATGTTCATCCAGATGCCTTGCGCCTTGCAGTACTGGGCGAATTCGACGAACAGCGGCACCGGTTCCCCATGGTGCGTACGCGAGAACCAGCTGCCCGCATCCATCTGCGCAAGCTCGTGGGCGTCGTAATCGTAGACGTTGCCCGAACCCGGCACCGTGCGCCCCAGCCAGGGATCGTGCATCACCACCGGGACACCGTCGCGCGCCAGCATGACGTCGAACTCGACCGCGCAAAAGCCCGCCGCCATCCCGGCCTTCAGGCCGGCCAGCGTGTTTTCCGGGGCCAGCGTGCCGCCGCCGCGGTGCGCCAGGATGTGATGGGGATAGCGCCACATGGCCGCTCCTTAGAGTTTCCAGGCGACTGCCCCGGCCAGGCCGAGGTGGGCTGCGACCGTCAGCCAGAACAGGTTCTGGAATGGCTGCTTGCGCGTCTTGTGGCGCAGCCATTGCTGGGCCAGCACGGCGCCCGGCCAGCCGCCCGCCAGGCCGAGCAGCAGCAAGGTGCGCTCGGGCGTGCGCCGCTCGCCGCGCCGCGCCGCCGACTTGTCCAGCGCGTACACGGCAAAGCAGACGGCGCTCGCGAGCAGGTAGACGAGCGCCAACGCGGGCGGCAGGCGCCCGGCCAGGATCGCGCCCAGCAGCGCGCACAGGAACAGCAAGACCGGCAGGAAAGGAATCATGGCGGCAAGCTTACGTGCTACCGGTTAATGTGTCCATCGACAGTGTCCATGGGGAATCGCCGCCTGGGCCGGACGGTTAGCTGACGTACGGAGCGAATCGGCGCGAAGCCCTACCCTCGCCATTCGACTGTCTCATCGAACAAGGAGCGATCATGGGCTTTGATTTAGGAAACCTGTTGCAGCAATACCTGGGCGGCGCCAACAACGTCAACCAAACCCAGGCCTCGGACGACTTCGACCGCGTGGCGCAGAACGCCCCGCGCGGCGACCTGGCGCAGGGTGTGACCCAAGCCTTGCGCTCGGACCAGACCCCGCCGTTCGGCAACATGGTCGAGCACCTGTTCAACAACGGCAGCCCGGACCAGCGCGCCGGCATGCTGAACCAGCTGATCGCCAACGTCGGTCCGGCCATCCTGTCGCGCATCGCCGGCGGCTCGCTGGGCAACCTGGCCGGTGCCGACCAGGCGCGCATCTCGCCCGAGCAGGCCCAGCAGATCCCGCCGTCGGCGGTGCGCGAGCTGGCCGAGCAGGCCCAGCAGCAAAACCCCGGCATCGTCGAACGCATGGGCGACTTTTATTCGGAGCACCCGAGCCTGGTCAAGGCACTGGGCGGCGCCGCGCTGGCGATCGCGCTCGGCCACATGGCCCAGGGCATGCAGCGTCAATAATCAACGAATCATCAACGAATCGAACCAACAAGGAGAACCCTATGGGTATGCTGAGCGACATCTTCCACAAAATCTTCCCGTCCCACCATCCGGCCGTGACGCAGGCTTCGGCCCCGCAAGCCGCGCCGCAACAGCAACCGACGGCAGCCGCCGCGCCGGCCGCCGCACCGGCACCTGCAGCAACGCCCGCCGCGCCGGCCGAACCGGTCGACGTCGAGCAGATCCTGACCACCATGCAGCAGCAATCGGGCCAGCAGCTGAACTGGCGCACCTCGATCGTCGACCTGCTCAAGCTGCTCAACCTGGACAGCAGCCTGCAGGCGCGCAAGGAACTGGCGTCCGAGCTGCACTACAGCGGCGACACCAACGATTCGGCCAGCATGAACATCTGGCTGCACAAGCAGGTCATGACCAAGCTGGCGCAGAACGGCGGCAAGGTGCCGGCGGATCTGCAGGGCTGATGCGTTCGGCCGAAGCCATCCGCTAAAGCGATCAGCCGATGGCTTCGGCCGAACGTCAGTCCGCCAGGCTGGCGTTGGCCGGTGTGCCGCAGGAAAAGCAGAAGCGCGCGAACGCGTTCTTGCGGCTGCTGCACGCCGGGCAACGGTCGAACAGACCGATGCCGCAATGCGGGCAATGGCAGATATGCATGTCCTTGAAATCGGTCTGGCGTTCGCACGACGGACAGACACTCTTGCCGATACGCTGGATCGCGACGTCGTAGCGCATGGTGCGGCGGCGCTGGGCATCCGGAAGCGCTTCGGCCGCACGCTGGCGCTCGAGCCAGCCCTGCAGCCAGCGAATCGCATGACGTCCGCCGACCACCGTCAGCACGATCCCGACGCCATAGCGCAGGTAGCCGCCGTAGCTGGGCAGATAGGGCACGAGTTCGACGAAAAACGCGAACAGGGCGAAGAAGATGAAGCCCCATGTAAAGGGCCAATAGATGCCATTGCGCTTGTACTTGAACAGGATGCCGGCGACGAGCAGCAGCGGCAGCGTGACGCTGACCCGGTAATAAAACACCTTGCGCGCGGCACGTTGCGCGATCGCATGTGCTTGCTGCTCGGCAGGCTCCTCGAGCACTCGATAGGCATCGTACGCATGCCCCTTCGCTTCCGATGCATCCAGCATCGCCTTCTTCTGCGCCTGGACCGCCGCAAGTGCAACGCGCTCCGCCGCGACCAGCTTGTCGAGATCACGCGTGCGCTTTATCAACTCGTTGTCCTGCTCGGGACGCAGGGTTGCCTGGCGCGTGGCGATCCAGTTATCGAAGGCTTGGCGTGCGCTCGCTGTGTTCGACGCAGCGACCTGGTGCGCATGCTCGGCTTGTTGCACGGCCTCGGTTGCCGCGTCCTTGGCTTGGTCGGCGGCCTCGATCTGCGCCTTGACCACGGCCAGCCTGGCTGGCTCGATGAGGCTTTCGGCAGGCGGTACCGGCTCGACATCGGCCAGGTTGTCGACGACTTTCCCGCCCAGGCCGATCAGGAAACCCGCGAACAGCAAGGCAACCAGCCACAAGGCCAGCTGCATCCAGCGCTCGGTCAAACGCAAACCCTTGTTCATGTCGAGACCTCCGTGGTGGCAAAAACCGCAGGTTGCCACCAACAAAGGCCGCCGACACTACGAAATCTCAAGGGCAATGCTTTGCGCTACCGCAGGTATCCCCAAGCGATACCCGCCACCCTTTAGAAGTAGGACAGCCCCAGCGCCTTGCGCACCTCGTCCATCGTTTGCGCCGCCACTTCGCGCGCCTTGAACGTGCCTTCCTTCAGGATCTGCATGACCTGCCCCTTGTCCTTGGCGAACTCTTCACGGCGGGCGCGGATCGGCGCCAGCATGTCCTGCAGAATGCCTTCCAGGCGCTTCTTGACGATCGAGTCGCCCAGGCCGCCGCGCACGTAATGCGCCTTCATTTCCGCCAAGCCTTCCTTGTCGGTGTCGAACGCGTCCAGGTAGATGAAGGCGACGTTGCCCTCCAGGTGGCCCGGGTCCGACACTTTCAGGTGCAGCGGGTCGGTGTAGACCATCTTGGTCGCAGCGCGGATCTCGTCGGCGGAGGCGCCCAGGTTGATCGTGTTGCCGAGCGACTTGCTCATCTTGGCGCGGCCGTCGGTGCCCGGCAGGCGGCCGACCTCGGGCACGATCGCCTTGGCTTCGACCAGGATTTCCTTGTCCTGGCCGTAGGTGCGGTTGAACTTGCGCACGATCTCGTTGCACTGCTCGATCATCGGGATCTGGTCGTCGCCGACCGGCACGATGCTGGCCTTGAACGCGGTGATGTCGGCGGCCTGGCTGGCCGGGTAGGTCAGGAAGCCGGCCGGGATGTCGCGCTCGAAGCCGCGCTGCACGATCTCGGCCTTGACGGTCGGGTTGCGCTCGAGGCGCGCGACGGTTACCAGATTCAGGTAATAAAAGGTCAACTCGGCCAGCTCCGGAATCTGCGACTGGATCAGGATCGTCGATTTGGCCGGGTCGATCCCTACGGCAAGGTAATCGAGCGCCACCTCGACAACATTCCGGTGTACCTTACCTATGTCATCCATATTGTCCGTGAGCGCCTGGGCGTCCGCGAGCATGATGAACTGGCGATATTGATCTTGGTAAGCGACGCGGTTGCGCAAGCTGCCGACGTAGTGGCCCAGGTGCAGCGGTCCGGTCGGACGGTCGCCGGTCAGGATGATGGGCGTGGTGGTAGGGGTTTGCAGACTCATCGAGTTTCTCTGGTTCTGCCTCGATCCGCCATGCCAACGCCGCTCGGAGTCGAGGCGGCGTTTAAAGGAAAACTACATCCGCAGTAGCTCGTCCCGGCCGCGCTGTCAGCAGCGCCACCAAGTCGGAGCGACGGGATGTGGATACGAAAAATTCATGGACGGCATGGTTGCAGGTTGAAGCAAGGCTGTCAACCGCGGCCGCAACGCCAAGCTCTCCCGTTTCATAGACCACTCGGGAGCTCCCACGGATTTTTTGTTGCAATAAAACTAATAAAATGGTGATTTCATGGATTCAACGAAGAGCACGAACAGCCCAACCCGCCCGCTGGAACTCTGGGGCGGACTCGAATGCACCACCAACCGCGTGCAAGACACGTATTTCCACCAGCTCGACCGCAACGGCCACGCCAAACGCGCGGACGACATCGAACGTTTCGCTTCGCTCGGCATCCGCGCGATCCGCTATCCGGTGATCTGGGAGCGCACCGCCCCGGACGGCGTCGACAAGGCCGACTGGTCCTGGCCGGACGAGCGCCTGAACGCGCTGCGCGCCAGCGGCGTCACGCCGATCGCCGGGCTGGTCCACCACGGCAGCGGCCCGAAGCACACCAGCCTGGTCGACCCGGCCTTCCCCGAACAGCTGGCCGAATACGCCGGCGCGGTGGCCGCGCGCTACCCCTGGCTCGAGTACTACACCCCGGTCAACGAACCCTGCACCACCGCCCGCTTCGCCGGCTTGTACGGCGTGTGGTACCCGCACGGCCGCGACGATCGCACCTTCATCGAAGCGCTGCTGGTGCAATGCCGCGCCGTGGTGCTGTCGATGCGCGCGATCCGCGCGGTCAACCCGAATGCCAAGCTGGTTCAGACCGACGACCTCGGCAAGACCTACAGCACACCCGAGATGGCCAAGGTCGCCGAGTTCTACAACGAGCGCCGCTGGCTGGCCTGGGACCTGCTGTGCGGCATGGTCGGGCCCGAGCACGCGCTGTGGAATTACCTGATCAAGACCGGCATCCCGGCCGAAGAATTCCTGTGGTTCCGCGATAACACCTGCCCGCCCGACATCATCGGCGTCAACTACTACGTCACCAGCGAGCGCTGGCTGGATCACCGTCCGGAGCGCTATCCGGCGCATCACCGCGGCGTGGCCAACGGCATCCCCTGCGCCGACATCGAAGCCTCGCGCGCGCTCGCGACCGCGACCGCCGGCATCGCGCCGCTGCTGTCCGAAGTCTGGGACCGCTACCGGATTCCGCTCGCGATCACCGAAGCCCACATCGACGCCAACCGTGAAGACCAGCTGCGCTGGCTGCTCGAGATCTGGGAAGCGGCGCAGGAGTCGCGCGAGAGCGGCGTCGACCTGCGCGCCGTGACCGTGTGGTCGCTGCTCGGCTCGTTCGACTGGAACAGCCTGGTGACACAGAACCGCGGCTATTACGAGCCGGGGCCGTTCGACGTGCGCGCGCCGCAGCCGCGCCCGACCGCGCTCGCGCGGATGATGCGCGAGCTGTCCGCCGGCACGCCGCTGTCGCACCCGGTGCTGCGCGGCCAGGGCTGGTGGCGCCGTCCGGACCGCTTCCTGTGCCAGCCGGTCGCGACCCCGGACGCGGTCGGCTCGATCACCGCCGACGGCCACACCCTGGTCGGCAAGGACGCCGCGCCGATCCTGATCACCGGCGCTTCCGGCACGCTGGGCCGCGCCTTTGCCCGCATCTGCCGCAAGCGCAACCTGGCCTATCGCCTGCTGTCGCGCCAGGACATGGACATCACCGATGCCGAGTCGGTCGAGCGCGCGCTGGCGCAGCATCGTCCCTGGGCCGTGATCAACACCGCCGGCTACGTGCGCGTCGACGATGCCGAGGGCGACGTCGAACGCTGCCTGCGCGAGAACGCGATCGGCCCGGCGATCCTGGCCGCCGCCTGCGCGCGCCACGGCATCCACCTGACCACCTTCTCGAGCGACCTGGTGTTCGACGGCGCCAAGGGCCAGCCTTATGTGGAGGGCGACGCCACCGCGCCGCTCAACGTCTACGGCCGCAGCAAGGCGGACGCCGAGCAGCGCGTGCTGGACAGGCACCCGGGCGCGCTGGTGGTGCGCACCAGCGCCTTCTTCGGGCCCTGGGACAAGCACAACTTCGTCACGCTGGCGCTGCAGGCCTTCGAGCGCGGCGAGCCGTTCCGCGCCGCCGCCGACCAGGTGGTCTCGCCGACCTACGTGCCGGACCTGGTGCACACCTGCCTCGACCTCGCCATCGACGCCGAATCCGGCATCTGGCACCTGGCCAACGCCGGCGCAGTCAGCTGGGCCGAACTGGCGCAGAAGGCGGCCGACGCCGCCGGCATCGACGCCGTTTCGCTGCAAGCGGTGGCGGGCGCGGAGCTCGGCTCGAGCGCCCCCCGTCCGGGCAGCGTCCCGCTGCGCAGCGAGCGCGGGCAACTGCTCCCCGCGCTGGACAATGCGTTGAGCCGCTACCTCGAGCTGCGCAACCAGCATGACCCGGAAATGGAAGAGCTGATCCGCACCATGGAATCGCGCCAGCCGCAGGCCGGCGGCGAGCGCCAGATGGAGGAAGCGGCGCCGGAAGCGTTCCAGGCGCAAGGCTCGTAAGACGCGCGGAACGCGCGGCCGGACGCCCCGCCCCGAACGGCGGGGCGTCCGTCTTCATCGTCCGGCGGTATCGATCGGCATGAATACTTTGTAAATATCCGTATACAATGGCCGGGATTGTGTTTCGTCCAAGGCCGTTCCGTGCAAGAGCAACACGCATTCCCCTTCCTGCGCGAGGTCCTGCTGTTCCTGGGCCTCGCCGGCATCCTGATCCCGCTGCTGCAGCGCCTGCGCATCAACCAGGTGCTCGGCTTCCTCGCGGCCGGCGCCCTGCTCGGCCCCTTCGGGCTGGGCCGCCTGGCGCAAGACTTTCCCTTGCTCGGCCGGCTGACCTTCCCCAACAACGACAACGTCGCCATGCTGGCCGAACTCGGCGTGCTGTTCCTGATGTTCATGATCGGCCTGGAGCTGTCGGCGGCGCGCCTGTGGGCGATGCGCAGGATGGTGTTCGGCGTCGGCAGCGCCCAGGTCACCGCGTGCGCGGCGCTGCTGGGCGGCGCGGTCTGGCTGCTGCTCGGCCAGAAGATGGACGCGGCGCTGGTACTCGGCCTGGTGCTCTCGCTGTCCTCGACCGCGGTGGTGATGCAGCTGCTGGGCGAGCGCCACGAGACCGGCACGCCGCTGGGCCAGGCCGCGTTCGCGCTGCTGATGCTGCAGGACCTGGCGGTGGTGCCGATCCTGATCCTGATCGGCGCATTGGGCCGGGGCAGCAGCGACGGCGGTCCGAACATCGCCGTGCTGGCGCTGCTGGCGATGGCCAAGGCGGCCGGCGCGATCGCCCTGATCTACCTGGCCGGGGGACGCGTCGTGCATCCGCTGTTTCGCGCCTTTGCGCGGCACCGCCAGCCCGACGTGTTCATGGCGCTGATCCTGCTGTCGACCTTCGGCATCGCCGCGCTGTCGCACATGGCCGGGCTGTCGATGGCGCTGGGCGCGCTGATCGCCGGCCTGCTGCTGGCCGAGACCGAGTTCAAGCACGAGGTCGAGCTGATGGTCGAGCCGTTCAAGGGCTTGCTGATGGGCCTGTTCTTCATGACGGTCGGGATGGGCATGGACGCGCTGCAGGTGATCCAGGCGCCGCTGTGGCTGGGCGCCGCGCTGGCGCTGCTGGTGCTGGTCAAGGGTTTTGTCATCGCACCGCTGCTGCGCCTGGGCGGATTGAACTGGGGCCGCGCGATCGAGGGCGCCCTGCTGCTCGGCCAGGGCGGCGAATTCGCCTTCATCGTGGTCGGTTACGCGGTCTCGAGCAAGCTGCTCGACGCGGCGCTGGGTGGGCGCGTAATGCTGGCGGTCGGATTGTCGCTGTTCGTCACGCCGCTGCTGGCGCGCATCGGGCGCACGATCGGCGAGCGCTGGGAGAACGCCGACCATGCGCGCCAGGCCGCGCACGATGCCGACGCCGCCGCGGATGTCGGCGACGGCGCCCCGGGCCGGGTGATCATCGCCGGCTTCGGGCGCGTCGGCCAGCAGCTGGCCAAGCTGCTCGACAGCCAGGGCATTCCCTGGGTCGCGTTCGAGAACAACGCCAGGCTGGCGGCGCGCCTGCACAAGGATGGCGTGCCGGTCTTCTTCGGCAACGCCGAGCGCCCCGAACTGCTGCGCCACGTGCATGCCGACACCGCCCCGGCGATCGTGCTGACCATGGACCACCCGGCCTCCGCGCTGCAGGCGGTGCGCGGGATCCGGCGCGAGTTCCCGCACGCGCGCCTGTTCGTACGCTCGCGCGACGAGAAGCATGCGCGCGCCCTGCGCCTGGCCGGCGCCACGGTGGTCGTGCCCGAGACCCTGGAAGCCAGCCTGCAGCTGTCGGCCTTCGTGCTGGAAGCGATCGGCCTGGACGAGCGCCTGGTCGACCGCATCGTCGACGACGAGCGCGAACTGTTCGCCGCCGCGCTCGAAATGCCCGGCGGCGAGGGGCAATAAGCGCAAATCGGCGGCGCGGGCGCGGCCGTATAATCGTCGCCATGACAAACAGCCAATGGAGACACGATGACCGCCAATCCCACCGCCATGCCCAAGGCGCTCGGCCACGTCCGCGTGCTCGACCTGTCGCGCGTGCTGGCCGGGCCGTGGTGCTCGCAGAACCTGGCCGACCTCGGCGCGGACGTGATCAAGGTCGAGCGTCCCGGCGCGGGCGACGACACGCGCGCCTGGGGGCCTCCTTACGCACCGGACCGCGACGGCGAGCCGACCGGTGAAGCCGCCTACTACCTGTCGGCCAACCGCGGCAAGCGCTCGGTCACGGTCGACATCGCCGCGCCCGAGGGCCAGGCCTTGCTGCGCGAACTGGCGCGCCACTGCGACGTGGTGCTGGAAAACTTCAAGGTCGGCCAGCTGCAGCGCTACGGCCTGGACTACGAGTCGCTCAAGGCGATCAAGCCGGACATCGTCTATTGCTCGATCACCGGCTTCGGCCAGGACGGGCCGTATGCGCACCGCGCCGGCTACGACTTCCTGATCCAGGGCATGGGCGGCCTGATGTCGGTCACGGGCGAGCGCGACGGCGTGCCGGGCGGCGGCCCGCAAAAGGTCGGCGTGGCCCTGACCGACCTGATGACCGGGATGTATGCCACCGTCGCCGTGCTGGCGGCGCTGACCCACCGCGACCGCACCGGCGAAGGCCAGTACATCGACATGGCGCTGCTCGACACCCAGGTGGCGATGCTGGCCAACGTCGGCAGCAATTACCTCAACAGCGGCAAGCGCCCGCAGCGCTGGGGCAATGCGCACGCCAACATCGTGCCCTACCAGACCTTCGCCTGCGCCGACGGCCACATCATCGTCACGGCCGGCAACGACGGCCAGTTCCGCAAGTTCGTCGAAGCCGGCGGCCGGCCCGAGCTGGCGCATGATGAACGCTTCGCCACCAATCCGTTGCGCGTGAAGCACCGCGACGTGCTGGTGCCGCTGTTGGAGACCATGGTGCGCCAGCACGGGCGCGACGAATGGATCGCGCGGCTGGAGGCGGTCGGCGTGCCGTGCGGGCCGATCAACAGCCTGGACGAAGTGTTCGACAACGAGCAGGTGCGTGCGCGCGGCGTGCAGGTCGAGCTGCCGCATCCGGGCGCCGGCAAGGTGAAACTGGTGCGCAGCCCGGTGCGCATGTCGACGCTGGCCAGCACCAGCACAGGGGCGCCGCCGCTGCTGGGCCAGCACACCGATGAGGTGCTGCGCGAACTGCTGGGCAAGGACGAGGAAGAGATCGCGGCGTTGCGCTCGCGTGGGGTGCTTTGAGGCTGGGCGCAGATGCGGCAAAGCCGACCAAAGCGGCCGGCTTTGCAAAAACCAGTTACGGTCCTTACCTCCTGCCCTGTAGTAGAGCATCGAAGGCCTCAGAAACCGTAGCGAGCGGCGGCAGTTTCGGCCGAGAAGCGCAGCCGTACATCCGGTACGGCGAGCATCGCAGGCCGAAAATGCAACGCGCAGTAGGTTTATGAGGCCTTTTAGTGGAGCTGGTGCTTCAGGTCGGACAGCTCCGCGTGCACGCGGGTGACGGCGGTTTCGAGCTCGGCCGGCATGGTCGGCAGCGAGCGGCTGACGCGTTTGGCTTCGTCGCCGATCGATTCCAGGCTGTCGATGGCTTGCACCATCTGCTGCTGGTCGCTGCCCTGCACGACGCTTTGCGCCTGCTGCGACTGCTGCGACAGTTTTTCGATGACGTTGCGGATCTCGTCCGGGGCGTCGCCGCTACGGCAGGCCTGTTCCGCGGCCTGGATGCTTTGCTGGATTTGAGTGAATCGCTGCTGGATTTCGTTTGCTTGCAACATGGCGTACTCCTTTGCATTGATGACACGTAATGGAACAAAAGCGCGCTCGTTCATGCTCATTGATGCTGATTAGCACATTGATGAACGCGCAACAGTGACTCCATGGTAGCCCCGATCGCGACCGGACGTCGCACGAACGGTATCCACGAGTTGGTAACTTCCCCTCTGGGAGCGCGCAAAATTGACGAATTCAACGCAGGCCTGCCCTGGAGTTGACCCGCTCACTTTGGCATGCAATAGTGCCTTTCCTTTTCGCCACGAAAGTTCTTGCATGCGTTCCTTCCTTCCCTCGCTCGCGCTGGCGCTGCTGGCGTCGTCCACCCAGGCCGCCGAACCGGCCACGAAAGCCGTCGCCGATCCGGCCGCCGACGCCATCGTCAGCCGCATCAGCGCCGACTCGCTGCGCGGCCACCTGTCCTTCCTGGCCTCGGACCTGCTCGAAGGCCGCGCCACCCCGTCGCGCGGCCAGGACCTGGCGGCCGAATACATCGCCGCCCAGTTCCGCCGCGCCGGCCTGGAACCGGCCGGCGACGACGGCTATTTCCAGACCTCGACCTGGACCTACGCCGAGCGCGACATGAGCCGCTTCGCTTTTGCCGTGCACGGCATGGGCAAGGCGTTCGAGGTGCCGGCGAGCGCGCTCGACCTGCGCCTGCAGGATGGCCTGAACCTGAAGGATGCGCCGGTCGTGGCCCTGCCCTGGGACGAGGCGATGGCCAATGCGGCGCGCGCCGACGGCAAGGTGCTGGTGCTGACGCTGCCGGCGGACCGCCGCGCCGCGTATGGCGCGCTGCAGAAGTTCAGCGGCAAGCCGGCGCTGCTGGTCCTGGTCGACGCCAGCCAGAAGCAGGGCAGCGGCGTCAACGGCTGGCTGCTGCCGCAGGACGGCGCCAAGCCCGCGGCGCCCCGCCCTACCATCGTCCTGTACGACGCCCAGGCCGCCACGGCGCTGGCCGCCAACGGCGTCACCGTAAGCCTGAACGTGCCGGCCCCGACCACGCGTCCGGTCAAGCTGCGCAACGTGGTCGGCGTGCTGCGCGGCAGCGACGCCAAGCTCAAGGACAGCTACGTGATCCTGAGCGCGCACTACGACCACCTGGGCATCCGCAACGGCGACATCTACAACGGCGCCAACGACGACGGCAGCGGCACGGTCTCGGTGATCGAGATTGCCTCCGCGCTGGCGGCGCAGAAGCGGCATCCGAAGCGCAGCATCGTCTTCATGACCTTCTTCGGCGAGGAACTCGGCCTGTTCGGCTCGCGCTACTACGGCAAGCACCCGGTCTTCCCGCTCAAGGACACCGTGGCCGGCATCAACCTCGAACAGATCGGCCGCACCGACGACAGCGAAGGCCCGCACGTGAACATGGCCAACCTGACCGGCTTCGATTACTCGACGGTGGCGAGCACGCTGCAGCGCGCCGGCGACAAGGTCGGCGTCAGGCTGGTCAAGCATCCGCAGGCCAGCGACGCCTATTTCGGACGCAGCGACAACCAGTCGCTGGCCGATGCCGGCGTCCCGGCGCACACGCTGTCGGTGGCCTATGAGTTCCCGGACTACCACGGCAAGGACGACAAGTGGCCGAAGGTCGATTACGAGAACATGGCGCGCGTCGACCGCATGGTGGCGCTCGGCCTGGAAGCGATCGCCGACGACCCGGCCCCGCCGCACTGGACCCAGGTCCCGAACGCGGCGCGCTACCGCGAGGCGGCCGCCAAGCTCAAGTAAGCGGGATCACTGCGCCTCGGGCGCCGCCGGTGTCGGCGGCGGCGCGGCCGGCGCCAGTGAACGCAGGCGCAGCGCCACCAGCATCGCCAGGCCGAGTACGCCGCCCAGGATGCCGACCACGCCGCTCCAGCCGGCATGGCTCCAGATCACGCCCGACAGCCAGCCGACCACGCTCGATCCGAGGTAATAGAAGAACAGGTAGAGCGCCGAAGCCAGCGCCTGCGGCGGCCGTGCGCGCCGTCCGACCCAGCTGCTGGCCACCGAATGCGAGGCGAAGAAGCCGAAGGTGAACAGGCCCATGCCGGCCACGGTCAGGATCAGGGACGGCGCCAGCGTCAGCAGCAAGCCGGCCAGCATCGCCGCCATCACCATCCACAGCACGTTGCGCCGGCCCAGGCGGTCGGCCAGCTTGCCGGCCCAGACCGAACTGAAGATGCCCAGCAGGTACAGCACCGACAGCGCCCCGACCGCGCTCTGGCGCAGCGCGTACGGCGGCGCCAGCAGGCGGTAGCCGATGTAGTTGTACATGCTCACGAACGCGCCCATCAGCAGGAACGACAGCGTGAACAGCCAGGGCAGCCCGGCATCCCGCATGTGTTGCGCGGTGCCCCTGACCAGGGCGCGCACGCCGCCCTCCCCCGGCCGCCAGTTGTTCGAAGCCGGCAGGCTGCGGTTGAATTCCCAGGCCGCGTACAGCCCCGCCACGCCCATCGCGCCCATGGCGATGCGCCAGTCGTAGAAATCGCTGATCACGGACGACAGCACGCGTCCGGCCATGCCGCCGAACGCACTGCCGCCGATGTACAGTCCCATCGAGTGGCCCAGCGACGGCCCTTCGATCTCTTCGCTCAGGTAAGCCATCGCCAGCGCCGGCATCCCGCCCAGCAGCAGCCCGAGCAGGAAGCGCAGCACCAGCAGCTGCGGATAGTTGTGCGCGAACGCGGCCAGCAGCGTCAGCACGCCGCCGCAGGACATCGACGCGGCCATCAGGGGTTTGCGGCCGTAGCGCTCGGACAGCACGCTGGAGGCCAGCAGCGACACCGCCAGCGCCCCGGTGGCGACCGACAGCGCCAGGCTGCTCTGGGCCGGGGTGAGGCGGAACTCGTGGGCCAGCAGCGGCATCAGCGGCTGCACGCAGTACAACAGGGCGAAGGTGGAAAAGCCGCCGAAGACCATGGCGCGGTTGATGCGCCGGAATGCCGGGCTGCCGGCGGCGATGCGGGTGTGAGACCGGGGGTGCGACATAAGGGAATCCAGGAACAGACCGCCTTATGATAACGCCGATCGATGACGAGCCTGTCCATACAGGCCCGCACCAGAACGCTTGTTACGGATACTCCGCGTCCAGCTCCGAGCCGGCAAAGTTTTCCAGCTCGACGACCAGCTGCTTGAGCGGCGTCTTGTCGGCCAGGTGCTTGATGAGGAGGCTGTTGCGGTAGCTGTCGATGCGCTCGGCCACGATCGCCTTGTGCGGCGCCGGAATCGCCTCCAGCAGGGCCGCCCAGCCGCTCTCGAAGTCGGGCGCGCCATCCTTCCACTTCTTGCGCACGTCCTGGACCAGCCGCTCGAACTCCTTCTGCCCGGTTCGCGCGACGATGCGTCCGGTTCCCTCGACGCCGAACACGATCGCCAGCGCGATCACGCCCTCGGCGTTGATGTCCGGGTCCTTGATCGCACCGTCCCAATGGTGGCGGCGCAGCCACTGGGCCGCACGCACGATCGCCTGCACCTGCTGGCGCTGCTCGAGCTGGCCCAGGTAGCGCTGCCAGCCGGACCAGGTTTCCCCGGGGTCGGCCGTGCAGATGTCGACGAACAGCTCCTTCAGGCGGCGCTGCGAATACACCGGGTCGGCGTCGTATTCGCCGACCAGGGTGTCTTCCGGCATCGCCGCCAGTTCCTTGATCAGGCGGAAGCCCTGCTGGAACACCAGCTCCGCGCCTTCCGAGACCAGGAGGCCGATGGCGGCTTCGTCGCCGACCGCATCGTCGGTTTCGTCCTCGAGCAGGTGCTCCAGGCCGAGCGAGACGCCGCCGATGGTCAGCAGCTGGGCGCGCTGGATGCCTTCGGCGGTGCGGTCGTTGGTGAACTTCTCGGCCACCATCGCCGTGATGCCGGACAGCTCGTCGGCCAGGGCCGCCGCTTCTTCAGCGTCGGCCTTGCCGGGGATGAGCCTGATCGCGCGCACCAGGCGCGGCGGTTTTTCGATGACGATCGCTGGCAGCATGGAGGCGCCGCTCACGAGAAGATGTCCGTGCCCAGGCTGCGGCGGCTGCTGCGGCGCGGCTGGCTGCGCACCGACGGCACCTGCTTGCGCAGGCGGTACAGCAGTTCGCGCGTGTCGCGCTGTTCGAACTCCGTCTCTTCGTCCGGATCGTCCGGCAGTTCGAGGTCGGCCAGGTCATGGGTATTGCGAAATTGCGGGAACAGCTCGAGCAGCGAACGCTGCCAGCCATCCTCGCTGGCCTTGGCCAGGTCGATCGCCAGCGGCACGACGTCGCTGTCCGACGTCGTGTGGATGTTGGCGTGCGGGCCGCGCTCGTTGATCTCGCGCGCCGTTTCCAGGATCTCGTGCGGCGCCAGCGACCACAGGATGCCGAAGGCGGTGGCGCCGAAGTCGGTGCTCGATGCCTCGCTCAGCAGCTCACGGCGGCGCTCCTCGTCGTCGGTCGCGTAGACCACGGCGTGGATGTGGTTGAACAGGCCCTCGGCGATGCGCTCGGGGTCGTCCTCGATCATGTTGTCCGGCCAGGTCGCGGCGATGTAGGCCAGGCTCTCGGCCCAGGCCTTGGGCGGCACCAGCAGCGTCGCCAGCGAGGTCTTGGCGCCGTCGAAGCCGGCCAGGTGCAGCGCGGTGACCTGCGGCGGCAGCGTCGAGAGCACCTCGGCCACCGCGTAGTCGCCGTGCTCGTCGGCGGCGTGCGACAGCGCTTCCTCGGCGTGCTGCAGCGAGCCGGCCAGCACCAGGTCGCCGACCTGCTTGGTCAGCGCCGGCAGGTTGGCCTTGTTGTCGCCGGATTTGTCGTCGTCGCTCATTCGCGCTCACCGCCTTCCTGGTCGAAGATCTGGGTGAAATCGTCGCCGACGGCGGTTTCATCCAGCTCGTCGTCGTCGCCCTCGTCGTCGCGCGCCAGCTGGTCGAGCGACTGGTCGTCGTCTTCCCAGCGCTGCTGGTTCTTGTACAGGAAGGCGGTCACGATCGCCTGGCGCGCCAGCTCCGGATGGTTGGCGCAGATGGCCTCGTACATGGCCTTCCCTTCGCCATCGTCGCCGCAATTGGCCATCGCGAACACGCGCGCGGGATCGCCGTTGCCTTCATAGTCGACGGCTTCGCGCACCAGGCCCTTCGGGTCGGTGAAGCGGATGCAATCGACCAGCGCGAAGGCCATCATGTTGACGTCGTCCAGGCCGTCGCCGTTGGCGTATTCCGACACCAGCGCCTGCACCATCATGTCGTAGTTCTTGCGGTTGGGCGGGTCGCCCAGGGTGCCTTCGATCTGGCCTTCCAGTTCGCGCGACTGGAATGCGAATTCGGGATGTACTTTTTTCATGTTGGGCTCGTAGTCGGTCTGTAATTCGGATCTGAAAATCAGGTCTGTAGATTCACGCCGTTGAGGGCGAACAAGGAGCGCCAGAGCTCGAAGGCCTCGCCTTCTGCGTCCAGCACGATGCGGTGGTTGACGCTCTGGTCGTACTCGGCGCGCTGCGCGCGGTCCGACAGGACTTCATAAGCCTTGGTGACGGCCTTGAAGCGCGCCTCGGCGCCCGGGGCCTGGTTGCGGTCCGGGTGGTAGCGCATCGCGAGCGAGCGGTAGACCTTCTTGATCTCGTCGTCCGTGGCGTTGGGCGCGACACCAAGGATCGCGTATAAATTTTCCAATTGGAACTCCCCGGCAGTGGCCGAAAACAACGGTAAGGGCGAGATTATCCTATAGAAAACGACATCTTGACAGGCAGCGTCGCTAGCCCCAAGTATCGGATGGCGCATCGGCGCGGACCGTGCGCTTGCCAACATAGCGCCGGCTGGTTTCCTGAGGGCTGCCCATCTACGGTAAAATGCGCGGAATATTACCCATCCAAAACACCATTTCATGAGCAACGACAAGAATGCCACGGCGGGCGTCCCGCCCCTGTCGTCGAACTTTGTGCGCGCGATCGTCGAATCCGACCTCGCGTCCGGCACCCACAAGCGCGAAGGCATGCCTTCGGTCATCACGCGCTTTCCGCCGGAACCGAACGGCTACCTGCACGTCGGCCACGCCAAATCGATCTGCCTGAACTTCGGCCTGGCGCGCGACTACCTCGGCCGCTGCCACCTGCGCTTCGACGACACCAATCCGGAAAAGGAAGACCAGGAATACGTCGACACCATCATGGACAGCGTCAAGTGGCTCGGCTTCACCTGGGAGCAAGGCGGCCAGGAATACCTGCACTACGCGTCCGACTACTTCGACCGCCTGTACGAGATGGCCGAGTACCTGGTCAAGACCGGCAAGGCCTACGTCGACAGCCAGAGCGCCGAAGAGATGGCGAAAAACCGCGGCAACTTCAGCACGCCGGGCACCAACTCGCCATTCCGCGACCGCCCTGCCGAGGAATCGCTGCAGCTGCTGCGCGACATGAAGGCCGGCAAATATCCGGACGGCGCCCACATCCTGCGCGCCAAGATGAGCGAAGACGCGATGTCCTCGCCGATCATGACCAACCGCGATCCGGCCCTGTACCGCATCCGCCACGCGCATCACCACCGCACCGGCGACAAGTGGTGCATCTACCCGATGTACGACTACACGCACCCGATCTCGGATGCGATCGAGAACATCACGCATTCGCTGTGCACGCTGGAGTTCACCGACCACCGTCCGTTCTACGACTGGCTGGTCGACACGCTGGCCGAGGGCGGCTTTTTTGAACGCCCGGTGCCGCGCCAGTACGAGTTCGCGCGCCTGAACCTGACCTACGTCGTCACCTCCAAGCGCAAGCTGCGCCAGTTGGTCGACACCGGCGTCGTCAGCGGCTGGGACGACCCGCGCATGCCGACCATCGTCGGCCTGCGCCGCCGCGGCTACACGCCGGAATCGATCCAGCTGTTCTGCGAGCGCATCGGCGTGTCCAAGGCCGACGGCTGGATCGACATGAGCACGCTGGAGGGATCCCTGCGAGACGACCTCGATCCGAAGGCCCCGCGCGCGATCGCCGTGCTGCGCCCGTTGAAACTCATCGTCGATAACTTCCCGGAAGGCCAGACGGTCGAGTGCAACGCGCCGGTCCACCCGCACCATCCGGAAATGGGCCAGCGTTCGTTCCCGTTCACGAGAGAGCTGTGGATCGAGCAGGAAGACTTCATGGAAACCCCGACCAAGGGTTACTTCCGCTTCACCCCGCCGACGGCCGACAAGCCGGGCGCGCGCGTGCGCCTGAAGTACGGCTTCGTGGCCGAGTGCACCGGTTTCGACAAGGATGCGGACGGCAACGTGACCGCGGTCCACGTGAACTATTTCGAGGATTCGAAATCAGGCACGCCGGGCGCCGACAATTACAAGGTCAAGGGCAACATCACCTGGGTCAGCGCCACGCACGCCCTGGAAGCGGAAGTGCGCCTGTACGACCGCCTGTTCCTCGACCCGCAGCCGGACGGCGGCGGCAAGGATTTCATGAGCGTGCTCAACCCGAACGCGCTGGAAACCGTTACCGCGTATCTGGAGCCGGGCCTGGCCCAGGCCGAGCCGGACGAGCGCTTCCAGTTCGAGCGCCACGGTTATTTCGTGGCCGACCGGGTCGACTCGCAAGCGGGCAAGCCGGTGTTCAACCGCGTCACGACGCTGAAGGACAGCTGGGGCAAGTAAGTCCCCTGCCCATCGAAGCCCGGTGCCTGCCGGGCTTTTTTTTGGCTTGCATCTTACACCTGTCCGGAACCCGCAAAGCCACAACTAGTTGGATAGATAGGTTCGCTGCACATCCGAAGTGCGTAAGTTGCAGTGGATGACTACTGCAAGCTCAGGATGGTGATGTTGACAGTACTGAGAAACGCATTTTCACTCACCCGGTTTTCGTTCCGCACCGGACTGCTGCTGTCGTCCATCGTCGGCGGCGGGGCCTATCTTGCGACAGCGAGTTCGATCGAAAGCGATGCGCAGGAGCGTTTCCTCAACCACGCGAAGTACGCGCAAAGCGTGATCGCAGTGCGCACCAAGTCCTACGCCGACCTGCTGCGCGGCAGCGCCAGCGCCATGCAAAGCTCGGACAGCCTGACCCAGACCCTGTTCCACGAATACGTGCAGGGACTGAATCTGCCCAGGGACTATCCGGCGCTCGACTTCATCAATTTTGCGACTTATGTACGCGCCGACCAACGCGAGGCCTTCGTTCGCCAACTACGTGCGGAAAAGGGCTTCCTCGGGCCGCGGGCTGCCGATCTCGATATCCTGCCGCCGGGCATCCGTCCGGCTTATCTCGCGGTTGCCTACATCGAGCCGCAGGCACAGGTTCCCGCAATGTACGGATTCGACCTGCTGGCCAATCCCTATTTCGGCGATATGCTGTCGCGAGAGCGTGACGAAGGCAGCTTACAGTCCAGTGGCACGCCGGTCCCGCACATGTCCCACCCGAACGAGACCTACCTGGGCATGCGCATGCCCGTTTATCGGATCGGTATGCCGCTTGACAACGTCGCGCAACGCCGTGCTGCCTACCGTGGTTCGATGGGTATTGCACTCAACGTGACCAAGCTGCTGAAAAGCGTGATGGAAGAAATCTCGCTCGCGCCCTTGCGAATGACCCTGCACGATACCTGGCACCCTCTTCCGCCCAACCTCGATAACCCGGGCCACCTGCTCACGCTGTTCGACAGTCACGGGACCGTGCGCGATCCAAGTCCTCCTCTCGACACCGGCGCCGATGTATTTTCCGTCTCGTTGCCGCTGGAATTCAACGGCCGCCTGTGGAAAGCCATCTACAGTGTGCACAAGACTGCCCTGTACACGAAACTCGACGCCTACTATCCGAAGCTGATGATGGCGTTCAGCTTCATCGGCACGATGCTGCTGTATGCCCTGCTGCACGCCCTGTCCTCGTCGCGTCGCGCCGCGCTCCAGCTCGCGCAAGAGATGACCAGCGAGCTGCGCGCGAGCCAGAACAAATTGCAGCTGTCGCACCAGAAGCTGCGCCGCCTGGCCGATCATGCCTACCAGATCAAGGAACTCGAGCGCAAACGCATCGCACGCGAGATCCACGACGACCTCGGCCAGAACCTGCTGGCGCTGCGCATCGAGGCGGAGATCCTGGCCTCGCGCACCAGGCCCACGCACCGCATCCTGCATGCGCGCGCACGCGCAACGCTGCAGCAGATCGACACCATCATCAAGAGCGTGCGCCAGATCATCAACGATTTGCGTCCGACCGTGCTCGACCTGGGCCTGTCGGCCGCGGTCGAATGGCAGGTCGACCAATTCCAGCGCCGCACCGGCATCCAGTGCGAGGTGCGCGACGATCATGGCGAGATTGAATTGCCCGACCATTGCGCCACCGCGTTTTTCCGTATCCTGCAGGAGTCGCTGACCAACGTCGTGCGTCATGCGCACGCGACCAAGATGGTGGTCGAGTTGCGCCTGAGCGCGGGCTGGCTGTCGATGAGCGTCAAGGACAACGGTTGCGGTTTGCCGCCGGGCGTGCGTAACAAATTCGGCTCGTTCGGCCTGGTCGGGATCGAAGAGCGCATCATGATCCTGGGCGGCACCTGCGCGGTATTCAGCGAGCCCGGCGCCGGCACGACCGTCATGGTATCGGCGCCGGTGCTCGATGCGCCTGGCCATCTTCTGCAGAACCATCAGGAGCATAACGCCGGCTCGGCCGTCATCTGACAGGAAGGATTGGGTCTGCGCCCCCTGACCGAAATTCATCTTCCGCTGCAACTATAAGAACAGCTAGGTTCGCGGCTTACCCAAATTTCGTACGTTCGAATAATCAATATTGCAACGGCAGTTATGGCCGAATCACGCATCAGGAATTCCAATGTCGACGTTATTGCGAGACGCGTTCTTGATCACCCGGCTCTCGTTCTGGACCGGCGTGCTGTTATCGTCCGTAATCGGGGGCTTGGCTTATGTCGTCATGGACCGTTCGATCGAGAGCGATGCGCGCCAGCGCTTTGTCAACGATGCTGCCTATGCACAGAACGTGATCGCCCTGCGCGTCAAGTCCTATACCGACCTGCTGCGGCGCACTGCCAGCATGATCCAGAGTTCACACAACTTTTCGCACCGCCAGTTCCACGAATACGTTTGTCGCCTCGACTTGAAAAAGCACTACCCTGCGTTTGACAATTTCAATGTCGCCGTCTACGTGACCGATGAAGAGAAACAGGCATTCGTGACCAGACTGCGGCAGGACATGCAAGCTTTTACCCATTCCACCGAGCCGCTCGATATCACTCCGCGTGGCATTCGTCCTGCCTACCTGGTCGTTTATTACATCGAACCTGATCTGTTCAGTCCCGGCCACTATGGCGTCGATCTGATGGCCAATCTCAGTTTCGGAGACCAATTGAGGATCGAGCGCGACGAAGGTACCGTGCAAGCCGCCGGCACACCGATTCCTCCGCTCTCCAGACCGAATGACGCCCACCTCGGCATGCGCATTGCGGTCTACCGTCCTGGCGCTGCACATGACACCGTGGAACAACGCCGGGCCGCCTATATCGGCTCGCTCGGAATCGCGTTCAGCCTTCCCAAATTGCTGCATGGCGTGCTCGACGAGATGCCGATTTCCGGCGTGCGCATGACCCTTTTCAACGTGGGGCCCCGCCTCGATTATGACGGGCATCCGATCAAATACGTGCAAACCTTATTTGACAGTCGCGGCTCTGCCGCCAATCCCAAGCCAGCGCTGGATAGCGGCGACGATACATTTTCCGTCACGCTGCCAATCAACTTCAATGGCCGGCTTTGGAAAACCGTGTACAGCGTGCCGAAGTCCGCACTTTATACCGAGTTCGACATCTATTACCCAAAGCTGATCATGGTCTTCGGCTTCATCGGCACGATGCTGCTGTATGCCCTGCTGCACACCCTGACCTCGTCGCGTCGCGCCGCCCTCCAGCTCGCGCAAGAGATGACCAGCGAGCTGCGCGCAAGCCAGAACAAATTGCAGCTGTCGCACCAGAAGCTGCGCCGCCTGGCCGATCACGCCTACCAGATCAAGGAACTCGAGCGCAAACGCATCGCACGCGAGATCCACGACGACCTCGGCCAGAACCTGCTGGCGCTGCGCATCGAGGCGGAGATCCTGGCCTCGCGCACCGGGCCCACGCACCGCATCCTGCATGCGCGCGCACGCGCAACGCTGCAGCAGATCGACACCATCATCAAGAGCGTGCGCCAGATCATCAACGATTTGCGTCCGACCGTGCTCGACCTGGGCCTGTCGGCCGCGGTCGAATGGCAGGTCGACCAATTCCAGCGCCGCACCGGCATCCAATGCGAGGTGCGCGACGATCATGGCGAGATTGAATTACCCGACCATTGCGCCACCGCGTTTTTCCGTATCCTGCAGGAGTCGCTGACCAACGTCGTGCGTCATGCGCACGCGACCAAGGTGGTGGTCGAGTTGCGCCTGAGCGCGGGCTGGCTGTCGATGAGCGTCAAGGACAACGGTTGCGGTTTGCCGCCGGGCGTGCGTAACAAATTCGGCTCGTTCGGCCTGGTCGGGATCGAAGAGCGCATCGTGATCCTGGGCGGCACCTGCGCCGTGTTCAGCGAGCCCGGCGCCGGCACGACCGTCATCGTATCGGCGCCGGTCGTCGACAGCCCGCCTTACTCCCTGTCCCTCCAGCAGGCGCACAGCGCCGGCTCAGCCGTCATCTGAAGAAAAAGCATGTGCGATCAAGCCATTTTTACCTTACAACTTCCCTCTTTTGCCTCTTGCCCGAAATCAATGATGTGATTGCACATCACATTTTGTAGGACTTTACTGACCTCGTTGAAAGATTGAAAAATATCAATAACCGTATTAGTTGTATACAATACATTGACTATATGCAACGCACGTCAAGAACTCAGCAAATGTCACTTGACGTCATCATTCAAGAAGTAAATATGCGTTAGCTGATGGCCTGATGAGCCATTACCAAAACTAGGGAAGCAGTTAATACAAGACATCAACTACAGAGGATGATCATGAACGCCAACGACCTGCTCAACGCCGTAATGCAACTCGATCTGGAACCCATCAAAATGAAGCTGATGCATATATCGGGAGAAGGATGGAGTCTGGACAAGGCTGCCGCCGTCGAAAAGGAATACCGCCGTTTCCTGTGCCTGATGAAACTATTTCCGAACGAGGACACGGCACCGATCGTGGATGTCGACACCTTCTGGCACTACCACATCCTTGATACAATGAAATACGCCGCCGATTGCGAACAAGTGTTCGGCTACTTCCTGCACCATTATCCCTACGTCGGCATGGACGGCTCCGAAGAGGACGCGCAATACCGCCTGAGCAGTGGCAAGCGCATGCAGGAACTCTATGAAAGCGTCTTTGGCGACGCCTACCCGGATTCGCTCGAGGCTATCACGCCATCTGTCGCCGGCACCGCCTACTGCTCCAGCGGCCCCGGCCAACACGCCAACCAGGCGGCAGGTATCGCCTATTGCTCGAGCGGCCCCGGCAAGCATTCGAACCCGGCGGCAGCGATCGCCTATTGCTCGAGCGGCCCCGGCAAGCATTCGAACCCGGCGGCAGCGATCGCCTACTGCTCGAGCGGTCCCGGCAAGCATTCGAACCCGGCGGCAGCGATCGCCTACTGCTCGAGCGGCCCCGGCAAGCATTCGAACCCGGCGGCAGCGATCGCCTACTGCTCGAGCGGTCCCGGCAAGCATTTGAACCCGGCGGCAGCGATCGCCTACTGTTCGAGCGGCCCCGGCAAGCACTTGAACCAGCCCGTCCAGCACACCCGATTGGCGCTTCAGGCTTGATCGCGAACCTGCGAACGTCGATCATCCGATAAGATCGCTCTCCGCTGCCGGCCGCATCGAACTGGCCCGTTCCTTTCCAGGACGGGCCTTTTTATTGGTCGATCGAATTTCAGTGCGATGGGGATAGACATGCTGTGCTCTACCAGGCCGGCCTGATTCGCCCGGCGCACGCGGCACGCAACACGCGCAAGCGGCAACGCACCCAGCGCGTCATGGAACGCATGACTTGATCGAGTAGCCATCTGTATCCATTCCGTTATTGCTGGTTTCGCGACATTTACCTCACTCATCGCACGATCCGCGTCCTTTTTCCGCCGGATCGACATATTTTTGCTAGCGTAGTTTCTCGGATTCTCTGATCCGCTCATCCACTATTGGCTTAACGCAAATTGACATTGCGCAAGCTTATAAATCAAGTAGGTTTTTGGCTACCATTGTCTATTACCTTAAAAAGGACCAATAATGGACGCGGCCGAATTGACGCAAAAAATGGAGGAATGACCAAAGGAACAGACCGATGCTCCGATAGCGCTTCCTTCGTTCACTCATGTTGAAACGCCATAACCGAGGATTAATCACGTTGGCAGTGTTTGACAAGGAGAAGCATGAACGCGAATGACGGGTTTACCACAGCAAATATGGCAGTCACGAAACTCGACTTGACCCGGATCAAAAGCAAGCTGATGCACGTGAACTCGGGAGACGGCTGGAGCCTGGATAAAGCCAATGCCGTGAAAAAAGAATACCGTCGTTTCCTGTGCGTGATGAAGCTGTTCCCAGATGCGTATATTGCACCGTCAATGGACGTCGACCTCTTTTTGGCACTACCACATCCTCGACACCATGAAGTACGCCGCCGACTGTGAACAGGTGTTCGGCTACTTCCTGCACTACTCGCCCTATGTCGGCATGCGTGGCAGCGACGGCCAGCAGGTCCGCCTCGACAGCGGCAATCGCATGCGTGAACTGTACGAAGCCAGCTTTGCCGAGGCTTATCCCGCCACGCTCGATGAGCAGGCACAGGCTATGGCCTACTGCGCCAGTCCGGGCCCAGGAAAAGCTTGAAACACAGCGCCAGCGCCGCGTATTGCGCCAGCACCGTTCCGCCCCAGCGCAGCCGATCCGCGCTGCGTGCCTGACATCAGCCGCTCATGCCAGCCCGTCCCTTGCAGGACGGGCTTTTTTCATTTCGCCTCAAGCCGCAGCAGGCGAGCCGCCATCCTGGCGCACCATCAGCGCACGCAGCTCGCGAATACTGAAATGCGACACCTCATGCATGCGCAGCAGGATGGTAGCGCCGATCGGCAGCGTGTTGTGGCGGATCTTGCTGATCACCGGCGGGGCGACTTCCAGCACGCGCGAAAGCGCGGCGTCGTTCTTGAGCTTGAGTTTCTTGATGACGGCGTCGAGGACCCGGTTCGGGTCATAGGCAGCGACGTCAGGGATGAGTTTGAAGGCCATGGTCAACTTTCGGATAACGGGACATACGGTAGGTTTGGGGACGGCGTCTTGTAATTTCAACCGCTCTTTGGCGAAATCGAATCATACGCAGGCCCGTTATCGTTTTCTTAAGCCGTTCTTATTTCCCTCGGCCAGCTATTTGCTCCGCCAGGAAATCCTCCACCCGCGTGTAGCGCAGGCGCGCGCGCAGCTCGCGCTTGATGCGGTTGTTGACCAGCTGGCGCGACTCCGACATGAACGACAGCAGCATCGGCGACACCGCCGCCGCCAGCTCGGCGCGCGCCAGGCGCGGCGGACGCGCCAGGCCATATGCATCGGCGACGGCGTCGAAGTACTCGCCCATCCGCATGCGCGTGTCGTCGGAGGCGTTGTAGACCCGGCCGGGCAATGCGCGAAACAGCGCCAGCGCGACCAGGCGCGCCAGGTCGTCGGCGTGGATGTGGTTGGTGTACACGTCGTCCTGCGCGTGCAAGGCCGGTGTGCCGCGCTGCAGGCGCTCGAGCGGCAGCCGATCGAGCGCGTAGATGCCCGGGGCGCGCAGGATCGCGACCTTTCCTTTCGAAGCCAGCGCCCAGGCGCGCAGCACCCGTTCGGCGTCGACGCGGCGCCCGGCGCGGGCGTTGCGCGGCGCCACCGGCGTGGTTTCCGGCGTCAAGGCGCCGGCGCGGTCGCCGTACACGCCGGTGGTGCTGATATAAACGACGCGCGCCCCCTCGGGTAGAATGGCGGTCAAATTGCGTGTACGCAAATCCAACGCGCCCTGCGCGGGCGGCGGCGCCAGGTGCACGACGTATTGCGCGAGCCCCTTCAGGCGCGCCAGCGTGCGCGGGCGGTCGAGGTCGGCCACGATCGGGATCGCCCCGGCCGCGCGCAGCGCCTGCCGCCGTTCAGGCTGGCTGGTCAGCGCAAAGACACGGAAGCGTCCGGCCACATACGGCAGCAGGCGCATGCCGACGTCGCCGCAACCGACCACGAGCAGGCGCGGCTTGCCGAGCCCAAGAGTTTTGTTTTTGAAGATTTTCATTCCGAGGATTGTATGACGTTCCAGATCACTGTCCAGCCCAGCAGCCACCACTACGAGTGCGAGCAGGACGACACCGTGCTCGCGGCTGCGATCCGCCATGGCATCGGGCTGCCCTACGGCTGCAAGAACGGCGCCTGCGGTTCCTGCAAGGGCAAGGTCGTCGAAGGCACGATCCGCCACATGCCGCACCAGCCGCGCGCCCTGTCCGACCAGGAAAAGCTGCAGGGCTACGCGCTGTTCTGCTGCGCCGTGCCGCAGTCCGACCTGGTGATCGAGGCGCGCGAAGTCGGCGGCAGCACCGAATACCCGATCCGCAAGATGCCGACCCGCGTGACCGGCATCCGCCGCGCCGCGCCCGACGTCGTCGTCCTGACGCTGCAGCTGCCGGCCAACGAGGCGCTGGCCTACCGCGCCGGCCAGTACCTCGAATTCCTGCTCAGGGACGGCAAACGGCGCGCCTACAGCATCTCGAACGCGCCCTCGTACAGCGGGCCGCTCGAGCTGCACATCCGCCACCTGCCCGGCGGCGTGTTCACCGACCACGTGTTCTCGACCATGAAGGAGCGCGACATCCTGCGCTTCGAAGGGCCGCTGGGCACTTTCTTCCTGCGCGAGGATTCCGACAAGCCGATCGTGATGCTGGCATCGGGCACCGGCTTCGCGCCGGTCAAGGCACTGGTCGAGCACATGATCCACCTGGGTTCCGAACGTCCGACCGTACTCTACTGGGGCGGACGCCGTCCGCAAGACCTGTACATGCACGAACTGTGCGAACAGTGGGCGCGCGAGCTGCCCTGGTTCAGCTACGTGCCGGTGATCTCGGACGCCCTGCCGGAAGATGCCTGGACCGGCCGCACCGGCTACGTGCACGCGGCCGTGATGCAGGACATCCCCGACCTGTCGCAGCACCAGGTGTACGCCTGCGGCGCACCCGTCATGGTCGATTCGGCGCGGCGCGACTACGTCGGACAATGCGGCCTGCCGGCGGACGAGTTCTACGCCGACGCCTTCACCACCGAGGCCGACGCCGCCCAGCCGTAACAAAGCGCGGTCACAGCCGTATAGCGACGCGATTTTGAGGTATGGTGGAGCCGCGCCGGCGCCGGCCGGCTTCCCGACAACCAACAAGGGTCAACCATGCCTACCTCGCTTCGCTCAGCTCCCGTCTTCGCTCCCGTCTTTGCTCCAGTGCTGCTCGCCCTGTGCACCGCCCTCGCGGCCGGCGGCGTCTCTGCCCAGTCGGCCACGCAGCCAGCCGCCGCCTCCAGCGCGCCGGCCGGCCCGTACGCCGCCGCCATCAACAGCCCGATCCGCAACGGCGACGACCGCAAGGACGACGATCGCCGCAAGCCGGCCGAATTCCTCGCCTTTGCCCAGGTCAAGCCCGGCATGAAGGCGTTCGACCTGGTCTCGGCCGGCGGCAGCACCGCCGCGCTGCTCACCGCCGCGGTCGGCCCGAAAGGCGAAGTCTGGGCCCAGAACACCAAGCCCAACACCAAGCTGAGCGAGCGTCTGGCCGACAACACGGTGGCCAACCTGCACGCCGTGGTGAGCAGCTTCGACGACCCGATCCCGAAGGGCACGCCGCCGCTCGACCTCATCACCATCAACATGAACTACCACGACATCGTCAACACCCCGACCGACCGGGCGGCGATGGACAAGCACCTGTTCGACGCGCTCAAGCCGGGCGGCCATGTGGTCGTCATCGACAACGCCGCCAAGAAAGGCAGCGGCCTGTCGGCGACCAAGACCCTGCACCGCATCGACGAGGACAGCGTGGTCGAGGAATTCACGCGCGCCGGCTTCAAGGTCGACGCGAAAAGCGACTACCTGCGCGCCCCGTCCGACCCGCGCGACCAGCCTTTCTTCAAGATGAACGGCGCGCCGGACGACAAGTTCGCGCTCCGCTTCGTCAAGCCATAAGGGCCGCCGCGGCGTGATCGGACGCCGCAGCGCGGGCGGCCACGCCGTCCGCGCATTACCGCTGCATTACGTTGGCCCTGTCAAGACAGCGTATATCGAATAGTTCGGGCACAATGGAGTTTGCATTCTTGCCACCTCTCCATTTCTATGTCCGTGCCTTCTTCCACGGGACGCCTCGGCGTCCTGCGCATCCCCAACGTCTCGTTCTACCTGTCCTCGCGCTTCCTCGGCACGCTCGCCGTCCAGATGCAGAGCGTGGCGGTCGGCTGGCAGGTCTACCAGATCACCCACAGCCTGTTCGACCTCGGCCTGATCGGCCTGGCGCAGTTCGCGCCTTTCCTGGTGCTGATCCTGTGGGCCGGCCACGTCGCCGATACCCACGACCGCCGCAACATCGTGATCGCCTGCCAGGCCACCCAGCTGCTGTGCAGCCTGCTGCTGGTCGGCTTCACGCTGTCCGGCAGCCACACGGTGTGGCCGGTGTACGCGGTGCTGGTCATCTATGGCAGCGCACGCGCCTTCATGATGCCGGCGCAGCAGGCGGTGCTGCGCAACCTGGTCTCGACCAAGGACTTCTCGCAGGCGGTGGCGCTGGCCTCCTCCAGCATGCAGGTGGCGATCATCCTCGGTCCGGTGCTGGGCGGCCTGATATACCGCTTCGGCCCGAACGTCGTGTATGCGGTATCGAGCACGCTGCTGGTGCTCGCCGTGATCCTGATGTCGTGCACCAAGAGCGCCCCGCAGGCGCGCAGCACGGCGCCGGTCAGCTGGCACACGCTGTTCGAGGGCATCCGCTTCGTCTGGTCGCGCCCGATCGTGCTGGGCGCGATCTCGCTCGACCTGTTCGCGGTGCTGTTCGGCGGCGCCACCGCCCTGCTGCCGGCCTACGCGCACGACGTCCTGCACGCCGGCCCGACCAGCCTGGGCTGGCTGCGCACCGCGCCCGGCGCCGGCGCCACCCTGTGTTCGATCGCGCTGGCCTTCTGGCCGATCAAGCGCCACGTCGGCAAGTGGATGTTCGGCGGGGTCGCGCTGTTCGGCCTGTCCACCGTGGTGATGGGCCTGACGGGCCAGTTCGCGGTGGCGCTGGTGGCGCTGTTCCTGCTCGGCTGCGGCGACATGGTCAGCGTCTACATCCGCCATCTGCTGGTGCAGTACGAGACGCCGGACGAGATCCGCGGCCGCGTCAGCGCGGTCAACTCGGTGTTCATCGGCGCGTCCAACGAGCTGGGCGAATTCGAATCGGGCCTGACCGCCAGCTGGTTCGGCCTGGTGCGCGCGATCGTCATCGGCGGCGCCGCCACGCTGGCCGTCACCGGTATCTGGATGAAACTGTTCACGGTCCTGTCGCGGATGGACCGTTTCCCCCACCATGCGGCCGAAGAAGCCGCGCAAAAGGCCGGCTGACATGGACAATCCGATCCCCCAACGTAACCGCGGCGGCGAGCGTCACAAGGACAACTGGCTGGTACGCTTCATCCGCAGCCGTCCCTACCTGCTGGCCGCGGCCCTGCTCGGGATCGCGGTGGCCCTGCTGGCGCCGGGCCAGCATAGCGGCCTGCAGCGCGCCCTGATGGGCTGGAACAGCGGCGCCTGGGCCTACCTGATGACGATGGGCTGGACCATGATCCGCGCCGACCACAGCCAGGTGCGCTCGATCGCCGAGCGCCAGGACGAAACCGGCGGCGTGGTGCTCACCGCGGTCATCATCGGCGCCATGTTCTCGGTGTACGCGATCGTGTCCGAACTGTCGAACATGAAGGACGCATCGGGACACCAGGCGGCGCTGCGCTACGCCTTCACCGCGCTGACCGTGATCGGCTCCTGGCTGCTGGTCGGCGTGATGTACTGCTTCCACTACGCCCACCTATACTACACGGCCAACAAGAACACGCTGCCCTTGAAGTTCCCCGAAGGCCACGTGCAGCCGAACTACTGGGACTTCCTGTACTTCTCGTTCACGCTGTCGATCGCGGTCCAGACCTCGGACGTGCAGATCATGAACCGCGGCATGCGCAAGCTGGTGCTGGGCCACTGCCTGCTGTCCTTCTTCTTCAACCTGGTGATCCTGGGGCTGTCGGTCAACATCGCGGCCAGCCTGGTGAATAGCTGATGAGCCATTGAATTCCTCGCCGAATTGCCAGCCTGGAGGCCGAGCGCACCCTACTGGACGCGCGTTTTCATGCAAAGCGTGTAACATCGGCCCCAATGGCACCACATTGGAGGAATATATGGAAATCAATATCAATACTGACAACACTATCGACCGTCACCAAGGCCTGGACGAACGCGTGCGCGACGCCGTCGAATCGGCCATCGGCCGTTTCGGCGACCACGTCCGCCGCGTTGACGTTCACCTGAGCAACGAAAACAGCCAAAAGCAGGAAGACGGCAGCAACGGCTGCATGATGGAAGCGCGCGTGACCGGCTACGCGCCGGTGGTGGTGCACGCCCACGCGGAAAACCTGCACCTGTCGATCTCGAACGCCGCCAGCAAGCTGCAGCGCGCGCTCGACCACTCGCTGGGCCGCCTGAACGACAAGAACAAGCGCGAACCGAAACCGATGGATGAGGACGTCGCTCCCGAGTCGTACAAGGGCTTGACCGACAACGCGTAATGCCCCGGCCGGGCCGGCATGGTCAGCTGACCGAGCCGGCCTGGCCTTCGACCTGCGCACGCAATTCGCGCAGGTAGTCCAAGCCCGCCAGCGCGCGGCTGCCATACCAGGACATCATCTCGCCATCGACCAGCAGCACCGGAATCCCGATCTGCTTTTCCAGCGCATCCGCATGCGCCTCGGTAAAGCGGTACGGCTCGGTCGACAGCAATACCGCATCCAGGCCGTCCACCAGCGCCTGCGACCAGTCGAAGCGCGGATAGCGCAACTCCCCAAGGTGCGGCACCTGCCAGCCGAGCTCAGCCAGCATGTTCGCGATGTACGTGTCTTTCGAGACCGTCATCCACGGATCCTGCCAGATGCAGTACAGGACCGTTCGCGCGGGCGCGGGCGCGGGTGCGCGCGAGTTCGTGTCGATGAGGTCCGCGCGCAGGCGTGCATGAGCGTCCTCGAACGCCGCGCACCAGCGTTCGGCCGCCTCCTGCGCCCCGAAGATGCCGCCCAGCAGGCGCGCCAGGGCCAGGTTGTCGCTCGGCGCATTCGGGTGCGTGACCACCACGTGCGGCACGAATTCGGCCAGGCGCTCGACGGTCGGCTTTTCGTTCTCGTCGATATTGACCACCACGTGGGTCGGCGCGAGCTTGCGGATCTTCTCGACGTTGACGTCCTTGGTGCCGCCGACCTTGGGAATGCTCGCGACCACCTCGTGCGGATGGATGCAAAAGCCCGTGCGGCCGACCAGCTTGCCGGCCAGGCCGAGCGTGCACAGCAGTTCGGTAATCGAAGGCACCAGGCAGACGATGCGCGCATCCGGCGCGGGTGGGTGGAACTGGCCGGCGGCGTCGACCAGGTCGCGCTTGTCAGGGAGAGGGTTCATGCCGCTATTGGAACACTGTTGTTTATCGGGCGCCAGGACGTTCCGTTTGATAACCCTGGGTTATCATTGCAGGCTGTCAATTACTTCCCGCAGGAAATTGTAATTCCACCATGGACTCGATCGGCACCTTCGGTGCGTCCCGCTACGCCATCCGCGACCTGCAGTTGCTGCGCGACGCCGACACCCCGGCCGTGACGCGGCTGCTGGCCGGCTGCGCGGTCCTGCGCGTAACGCGTGGGAACCGGGTCGAGGGCTTGCACGCGCGCCTGCTGATCGTGCTGGCGGGCGCGCTCGGCATCGAGGCCGAAGGCTTCGTCGGCGACAGCGGCCTGACCCGCATCCTGCCCGGCGAAAGCGTCGGCGAGCAAGCCGTGCTGGACGAAGCCGCCAACCTCGAATCCATCGTCGCGCTCGAGGACAGCGAGGTGCTGGTGATCGAGCCCGAGCTCGTGTGGCAACTGATCGAGCAGCACAACGGCGTCGCGCGCAACCTGCTGCGCCTTCTGTCTTTCCGTATCCGCGCCGCCAACGCCCTGCTGCGGCGACGCCAGAAGCTGGGCGAATTCTACCGCCAGCTGTCGATGAACGACGGCCTGACCGGCCTGTACAACCGCGCCTGGCTGAACGACATGCTGCCCAAGCTGGTCGGGCGCGCGCGCCAGGACGGCATGCCGCTGTCGCTCGTGATGATCGACCTCGACCACTTCAAGCGCTTCAACGACACCCACGGCCACATGATCGGCGACCACGCGCTGGTCACGGCGGCCGGGGTCATCCGCGCCGGCCTGCGCCCCGCCGATTTTGCGGTGCGCTATGGCGGCGAGGAAATGATGGCGATCCTGCCGCACACCGCGCTGAGCGCCGCCGTGCTGGTCGCCGAGCGCCTGTGCGCGCGCCTGCGCGAGAGCGTGGTGTTCGACGACATGCGCCTGCCGCTGCCGCACCTGACCGGCTCGTTCGGCGTGGCCAGCCTGGACTCGCACCAGGACGAACGCAGCCTGGTCGCAGATGCGGACGCCGCGCTGTACCGCGCCAAGCAGGCCGGGCGCGACCGTATCTGCACCTGATTGGTTCCCCTGTTGTGCTTGAGCTGACGCTCGAGCCGGTCCTTGGACGGGCCAGCCTGCCAAGTTAGAATGCAGGCATGAGTTCCCTGACCTTCCTCTGGCACGACTATGAAACCTTCGGCGCCGTGCCGCGCCGCGACCGCCCCGCACAGTTCGCCGCGATCCGCACCGACGCCGAGCTGAACGAAATCGGCGATCCCATCATGCTGTATTGCCAGCCGGCGCCCGATTACCTGCCCGACCCGCAAGCCTGCCTGATCACCGGCATCACGCCCCAGCACTGCCTCGAGCACGGCGTGCCCGAGCACGAGTTCGCCGCGCAAGTGCACGCCGCGTTCAGCGAGCCGGGCACGATCGGCGTCGGCTACAACACGATCCGCTTCGACGACGAAGTCACGCGCTTCCTGTTCTGGCGCAACCTGATCGACCCGTACGCGCGCGAGTGGCAAAACAATTGCGGGCGCTGGGATCTGCTCGACGTGGTGCGGATGGCCTATGCGCTGCGCCCGGACGGCATCACCTGGCCGCAAAAGGACGACGGCCGGCCCAGCTTCCGCCTCGAGGATCTCACCCGCGTCAACGGCCTGCAGCACGAGGCGGCGCACGACGCGCTGTCCGACGTGCGCGCCACCATCGGCATGGCGCGCCTGCTGCGCCAGCGCCAGCCGAAACTGTTCGACTTCTGCCTCGAGCTGCGGCGCAAGGACAAGGTCTCGGCGGAGATGGGCCTGCACCTGGAAAAATCGCGCCGCCAGCCCTTCCTGCACGTGTCCGGCATGTTCCCGGCCGAGCAAGGCTGCCTGGCCGTGGTCTGGCCGCTGGCCGCCCACCCGACCAACAAGAACGAAGTGCTGGTCTGGGATTGCCGCCACGACCCGTCCGAACTGTTCGGCCTGGACGTGGTGACGATCCGCCAGCGCATGTTCACGCGCAGCGCCGATTTGCCCGACGGCGTCTCGCGCCTGCCGATCAAGAGCGTGCACATCAACAAATCGCCGATGCTGGTCGGTAACCTGAAAACGCTCAAGCCTGAGATGGCGGCCAAGTGGCAACTCGACCTCGAACGCTGCCTCGCGCACGCGCGCGTGGCCGCCGCCGGGCCGGACATGACGGCCACCTGGCAGCAGGTGTTCCAGCGCGACGCGGCCACGGCGCCGGTCGACGTCGACGAAGACCTGTACGGCGGGTTCGTCTCGCAAGGCGACCGCCGCCGCCTGGAAACGCTGCGGGGGCATGCGCCGCACCAGCTGGCCGCAAGCCGCCCTGGCTTCGAGGACACGCGCCTGACCGACCTGCTGTTCCGCTACCGCGCGCGCAACTTCCCCGACAGCCTGCAAGGCGAGGAAGCGCAAAGCTGGGAAGAGCACCGCGCCGCGCGCCTGTTCGAAGGCATGCATGGGGCGCGCACGGTCGACCAGTTGTTCGCCGAGATCGACGCGCTGTCGGAAACCGCGGACGAGCGTGCGCAGGACATCCTCGGCGCGCTGTACGACTATGCGGAGATGATTGCCCCGAGCCGGTACTGAATCGCGCTTACCGGCTTGACGCGTTGTCCAGCACGCGCCGGATGACTTCGATCAGCTCGGCGAACCGGTACGGTTTGCGGACGAATTCCACCTGCAGCGATTGCAGGCGCTGCGGGTCCAGCATGTACCCGCTGCACAGTACGATCGGCAAAGCCGGGTGATGCTGGGACAGCCAGCACGCCAGTCCGAAGCCGTCCATGCTCCCCGGCATCATCACGTCCGACAGCACGAGGTCGAATCCTGCCAGGTCGAGCGCGATGGCGGCGTCGGCATTTTCCGCCAGCACGACCTCGGCGCCCAACCCACGCAACAATTCCACCGTCATTTCGGCCACCCCCGGATCGTCTTCGACGTACAGCAGATGCATCCCTTCCAGCCGGTCGGGCCTGGCGCGGACCTGGGGCACGGCCGCTGTCGCCTGCGCGGCAGCGCTCCTGGGCAACAGGATGCCGATGGTGGTGCCGATGGGTTCGCGCCGGATAAACGCCAACCCCCGGCTTTGCATCGCAAAACCATACACTTGCGACAAACCCAGCCCGGTTCCCTTGCCCACCGCCTTGGTCGTGTAGAACGGCTCGAAGGCGCGGATGGCGACGTCGTCCGACATGCCTTCGCCGCTGTCCGTAATCGTCAGGCAGGCATAGTCGCCGCTCAGCTGCCTTGCCTCGGGCAAATCGGCGGCCGGCATGGCGACGTTGCGCGCCGCCATCGTCAAGCGTCCACCGTGCGGCATGGCGTCGCCGGCATTGCCGACGACGTTCAGGATGGCGGCGTCGAGCTGGGCCGGGTCGGCCTCGACCTGCCACAAGTCCGCGGCCAGGCTCGATCTCAAGTCGATTCGCCGGTCCAAGGATCTCAACAGCAAGTCCGCCGTGGAGAACAGGTGGGCGCGCAGGTCGAGCGTGACATTCGCGAGTGGCTGGCGGCGCGCATACGCCAGCAGCCGCTGGGTCAGCGAAGCGCCATGCTCGGCGGCGCGGTGGACGCTTTCGAGCGCACGCTCGATGCGCGGATCCATCTGCTTGCCCAGCAATAGCCGGATCAGCGTCTCACCGCCGGCGATGACTTGCAGCAGGTTATTGAAATCGTGCGCCACACCGCCGGTCAGGCGTCCGAGCGATTCGAGGCGGCGCGCCGCTTCCAGTTCGGCTTCGACCCGGCTGCGCTCGGTCACCTCGCGCGCCAGCGCGTGCGTGCGCTCATCCACCATCGTCTCGAGCCGGGACGCATGCAGTTCGAGTTCGCGCCAGTGGCCGCGCACCGCGTACTGCAGGCGGCGCGCGCGGATGGCGGACCGGATCGACGTCAACAGCACCTCGCGCGAAGTCGGCCGTTCGACCAGCGTGACATTGCCGATGGCGGCCAGGTTGTGGAAGCGGTCGTTGTCGACGCGCGCCGCATCGCCGCCCACCAGCCCTAGTATCGGCAGGTCGGACCAGGCCGGCTGGCGCGCCAGCGCGGCGCGCATCGCCTGCGCATTGCAGCGCACCAGCGCTTCCTCGGTGACCACGGCCAGCATCGCATCCTGGCCGAGCTGGTCGTAGAACGCCTGAGGGCTGGCGCACACGGCCACGCCCAGCCCCTGGCCCGCCAACAAGGCTTGCAGGGTCTGGCTGTCGCCGGCGATCGGCGCGAACAGCAGGGCGATCCCGGTGTCAGGATTCAATTGGCAGGGCTCCGCCGTTGCCGCCAGGGTCGACCGGCGCGCCGATCTCGACACCGTCATCGGTCAGGCGGAACGACCTGATTTCATGCGAATGCGGACCGTGCCGTTTTTTCAGCACGCACACCGCCTTGTGGACGGCGGTGCCGCGTTCGAAATAGCGCAGCGAGATGATGTTGTCGGTGATGATGCTCAGCGCATCCGGTTCCTTCGACGTGTCCAGTCCGGCCGAATGCGCGCCGATGATGATCGACATGACATTCATGTTGGCCAGGTAGGAAAACAACTCGTTCATCTGCAGCAGCAGCGACTTTTCCTCGCGGATGACATCCAGATAGGAATTGATGCTGTCGACGATGACCAGGCGCGCATTCTGGTCCTCCACCAGGCGCCGCACTTTCCAGATGAATTCGCCGGGCGAAATGCGCGAGGGATTGATGCGATTCAGATGGAAATTGCGCGGCTGGCGCGTCCGCTCGTCCAGTCCCATGTGGCCCACGATGCGCGAGCGCAGCGTGCTTTCGTCTTCGTCGAACGTGAAGTAGCCGACGTGATGGCCGGCCCGCACCATCGACAGCGCATATTGCAGGGCCAGCGTCGACTTGCCGACGCCCGAGGGACCGATCAGCATCGTCGAGCTGCCGGTGCTCATCGGCCCGCCGAACATCCGGTCGAAGCCGTCGACGTGGCTCAAGGCATGGATTTCCGGCTCGTCCCGGTGGTGCTCCTGGGCGATCAGGCTGGGAAAGACCAGGATTTCGCCGGTCAGGATGGCGTAGTCATGCCAGCCGCTCTGGAAATCGCCGCCGCGCATTTTCACCACGCGCATGCGGCGCCGCGCCGCGCCGAAACTGCGCTCGATCTGCTCCAGCGTCAGCACGCCGTGGACGGCGCTCTGCAATTCGAATTCGCGGCCGTCCGAGGTCAGGTCGTCGAGCAGCAGGACGGTGGCGCCGGCCGACGACAGCCGCTGGCGCAATTCGATGATCTGCCGCCGGTAATGGGCGCTGTCGCGCGCCAGCAGCCGGATTTCGACCATCGAGTCGACGACGACGTGGTCGGCGTCCGCCGAGATCACGAGATCCGAGATACGGTCGACCAGGGCCGACAGCTCGCTATCGGTCGGCAGCAGGATGGTCTGTCCCTGAACGCCTTCTGGCGGCAACGGCAGCAGTTCTTCGATGCAGATCCCGGCCAGCGACCAGCCGTGGTTGGCCGCCGTCGCGTGCAGTTCCTGCCTGGTTTCCGACAGCGTGACGTAGAGGCAGGTCTCGCCTTTTGCGATCCCGTGCATCAGGTAGCGCAAACCGAGGGTGGTCTTGCCGGTGCCCGGCCGGCCCTCGATCAGGTGGATACGGTTGCGCAGCATGCCGCCTCTTAACACGGCGTCCAGCTCGGGAACGCCGGTGGCAACACGGCTGAGTTCTTGGGACATGAAGCTCTTTGACAATGGAAGGTTGTACTTCTTTAACTACAAAGCATCATTTCATTGTACAGAAAGTATATCTATCCGATAGTTCGATTGAACTCATCTGCCCCGGTTCAGCCGAAGTTCAGTGGCGGCTCAGCTGCAATTCAGCTGCAATTCAGATGCGAAAGCGGTTGATCGCGTCGCGCGTCTCCAGCGCCACCCGGCGCGCGGCCGCGGCGAAGTCTTCGCCGCCCTGCGGCTGCGCATACAGGATCGCGCGCGAGGAATTGATCATCATGCCGGCGCCGTCGGCGCTGCGACCCGCCTTGACGGTGGCTTCGATGTCGCCACCCTGGGCACCGATGCCGGGCACCAGCAGCGGCATGTCGCCGATGATGCTGCGTACCTGGGCCAGCTCGTCCGGGAAAGTCGCGCCGACCACGAGTGCGCACTGGCCGTTCTTGTTCCACTTTTGCGCGACCAGGCGCGCCACGTGCTGGTACAGCGGCTTGGTTTCCCCATGCGCACCGACGTCGAGGAATTGCAGGTCCGAGCCGCCCGCATTGGAGGTGCGGCACAGCACGATCACGCCGCGGTCGGTCCATTCCATGTACGGCTCGACCGAATCGAAGCCCATGTAGGGGTTGACCGTGACCGCGTCGGCGCCGTAGCGCTCGAAGGCTTCGCGCGCGTACTGGCGGGCGGTGGCGCCGATGTCGCCGCGCTTGGCGTCCAGGATCAGCGGGATGTGCGGGTAGGTCTCGCGCAGGTAGCGGCAGATCGCTTCGAGCTGGTTCTCCGCGCCGAGCGCCGCGAAATAGGCGATCTGCGGCTTGAAGGCGCAAGCCAGGTCGGCGGTCGCGTCGATGATGGCCTTGCAGAACTGTACGATGCCGTCCGGCTGGTCGCGCAGCTGGGCCGGAAAGCGCGCCAGGTCGGGGTCCAGTCCGACGCACAGCAGGGAATCGTTGCGCGTCCAGGCGGCATTCAATTTGTCGATGAAGTTCACGGCAGGCCCTTTATGTCATTGCAAACCCATTATTGTAGCCTGCGAAGCGCAGCATGCAGCGTGCGCCCCTCGCCGGACACCTGGGAATTCGGGTATATTTTTGACCATCCGACAACAACCTTCGAATCGACATGACCCGACCCACCCAGCCTTCCCTGTTTTCGCGCCTTGCCGGCCTGCTGCTGGCCGGCGTCCTGGCCACGACCCTGCTGTCCGGCTGCGGCTACAACGAATTCCAGGCCAAGGACGAAGCGACCAAGGCGGCCTGGTCCGAAGTGGTCAACCAGTATCAGCGCCGCGCCGACCTGATCCCCAACCTGGTCAACACGGTCAAGGGCTATGCGACGCACGAAAAGGATACGCTGGAGGCCGTCACGCGCGCGCGCGCCGCCGCGACCAGTTTCCAGATCACGCCGGAGGTGCTGAACAATCCGGAAGCGTTCCAGAAGTTCCAGCAGGTGCAGGGCGAGCTGTCGGGCGCGCTGTCGCGCCTGATGGCGGTCTCGGAAAATTACCCGCAACTGAAGGCCGACACCCAGTTCCGTGATCTGCAATCGCAGCTTGAAGGCACCGAAAACCGCATCACCGTGGCGCGCCAGCGCTACATCGCTTCGGTGCAGGACTACAACGTGCTGGCGCGCAGCTTCCCGACCAACCTGACGGCGAAGATGTTCGGCTACCAGCCCAAGCCCTCGTTCACGGTCGAGAACGAACGGTCGATCTCGACCGCGCCGACCGTCAACTTCGGCAAGTAAGGATTGGCCATGCACGCGCTGCCGCGCTGGGCCCGGGCGGGTCTGCTGGCCACCTTGCTGATGCTCCAGGCCCTGTTGCAGATGCAGGCGCAGGCGCAGCAACTGAAAGCGGTCCCGCCCCTGCGCGCGCGCGTGAACGACGAAGTCGGCATGCTGGCGCCGGACCAGCGCGCGCGCCTGGAAAACGTGCTGGCCGACTACGAAAAACGCACCGGCAGCCAGATCGCCGTGCTGCTGGTCGCGTCGACCGAACCGGAAGCGATCGAGCAGTACAGCATCCGCGTCACCGATGCCTGGCAGCTCGGGCGCAAGGGCGTCGACGACGGCGTGCTGCTGCTGGTCGCGCGCGACAACCCGAAAGCGCTGCGGCGCCTGCGCATCGAGGCCGGGCGCGGCGTGCAGGGCGTGCTCACCGACGCCCAGTCCAAGCGCATCCTGCAGGACACGATCGCACCGCATTTCAGGCAGAACGATTACTACGGCGGCCTGGTCGCGGGCGTGGGGGCGATTTCCGCCCTGCTCGACAAGGAAAAATTTCCGGCGCCGGCCCCGCAGGCCCAGGCGGGCGCCCAGGCCGCGGACGACGATGGCGCGGGCATCGGCTTCGGCGTCGTCATGATCGTGCTCGGCATCGTCTTCATCGCGTCGCTGTTCCGGCGCCGGCGCCACCCGGCCGTCTACCAGCCGGACCCGCGCCATGGCCGGCCGGACTGGGGCGCCGGCGCGACCGGCTTCATCCTGGGTAACATCCTGGCCAACGCGCAGGCCGAGGAAGAGCGGCGCCGGCGCGGCGGCTTCGATGGCGGCTTCGGCGGCGGCGATTCCTCGGGCGGTTTTTCCGGCGGCGGCGGCAGCTTCGACGGCGGCGGCGCGTCGGGAGACTGGTGATGACGGCCGCCGCACGCTCCTGGAGCCCGATCCGGCGCTGGCTGCGCCACCTGCTCGGCGCCCGCGCCCGGGCCGCGCGCGCCTTTGCGCCGGCGACCCTGGATGCGCTCACCGAAGCCATCGCGGCCGGCGAGCGCACCCATCGCGGCCAGGTCCGCTTGATCCTCGAGAAAGCCCTGCCCTGGCCCGAGCTGCGCGCCGGCATCCGCGGACGCAGGCGCGCCCTGGCCCTGTTCGCCGACCACGGCGTCTGGGATACCGAGGAAAACTGCGGCGTGCTGGTCTACGTCAACCTGGCCGACCACACGGTCGACATCGTGGCCGACCGCGGCATCGCACGCAAAGTCGATGCCGCCACATGGCAAGCGATCTGCGACGGCATGACGGCCGGCTTCGCGCGCGGCGAGCACCGCGGCGCGACGCTGACGGCCCTGGACCAGGTCAACGAACTGCTGCGCCGCCACTTTCCGGTCGACGCCGCGGGCGGCGGCGCGCACTCGAACGAACTGCCCGACGCGCCGCTGATGCTGTGAGGCCGATCGGCTGGCCCCGGCCGGCGCCGGCGCCGCTACAATGGCGGCTTTGCCACGTCATCGTCGATCGATAGGAAACCCCGCCATGAAACTTCAGCATAAAGTCGCCATCGTCACCGGAGCCAGCCAGGGCATCGGCCGTGCCTGCGCGGAGCGCCTCGTGCGCGAGGGCGCGCGCGTTATGCTCGCCGACGTGCGCCCGGAAGGCGCGCAGGCCGCCGCCGCGCTCGGCGACAACGCGCGCTTCGTGCGGGCCGACGTCAGCGTCAAGGCCGACGTCGAGACCATGCTCGCGGCCACTTTAGCGGCGTTCGGCCAGGTCGACATCCTGGTCAACAATGCCGGCGTGCCGCACGCCGCCGGCTTTTTCGAGCTGACCGAGGAAGACTTCGATCGCGTCCTGCGGATCAACCTCAAATCGATGTTCCTGTGCAGCCAGGCGGTCGCGCGCGAGATGGTCAAGCGCAAGACGGGCTGCATCATCAACATGTCGAGCGTGAACGCCGAGCTGGCGATCCCGAACCAGATCCCGTACGTGGTGTCCAAGGGCGGCGTCAACCAGCTGACCCGCGTCAGCGCGCTGGCGCTGGCCGAACACGGCATCCGCGTGAACGCGATCGGCCCGGGCACCATCCTGACCGATCTGGCAAAACAAGCCGTGATGGGCAGCCCGGAAGCGCGCCGCACCATCCTGTCGCGCACCCCGCTGGGCCGTTGCGGCGAGCCGGAGGAAGTGGCGGGCATCGCCGCGTTCCTGGCCAGCGACGATGCGTCCTACATGACGGGCCAGACGCTGTACGCGGATGGCGGGCGCATGGCGCTCAATTACACGGTGCCGGTGCACGACTGAGCGCTGGGCAGACGCCGATGGCAATTGTGCTTGCACGGTTCTCAGCAATTATCACCCTGTGTAATATCTGCTTATCGAAAAACAAAATTAGACATATATATGGCGTTGCAACATAATCACACCTGTCTCCACTATTCTCCTCCAAGAAAATAGTTTGAAGCCCGCTCAATCAGCGGGCTTTTTTTTTGCCAATGGTTTTTTAGATCAGACCCAGCAGGGAACGTTCGCACTCGAACCGTGATGCACTTGAGACCTGTCATGCCCGGGTCATATTCAATCCCTATACTGGCTTCATCTGCATACACGCAACCGATATGCGTGATCGCGGAAAGGTGTGCCGCAGCGCGCGGCGCACCGCACCGGATTCTGCGTCTCTTGGCCCGATCTTGGGTTGTGCCCGTCCTCAGCGACGGGCATTTTTTTGTTCCGTATCTGTCATTGCGGCGTTTGCTTCAGCGCAGGGAAAAGTTTCGCCAAGTGCTTGATCCGCATCGAGATTCCGCTATGATGAATCTCGCACCTCGCGTCTCGTGACAAGTCGCGTGGGGATAGACAATCCACGGGACTCGCACGAGATCCCCGACAAGGAGCCGGTCCGATGACGATACCTGTACCTGACACGATGTCCGCATCCCAGCACATCAACCCGCACACGTCGCGCCGCTGCGCACCCGAGGAACCTCTCGTGCTCAGCGAACTCAATCCGCGCGCAGTGGTCGACCACCTCGACGATGAAGGCCAGCCCCTTCACGTACTCACTTTCGGCACGGTCCGCGAAGTCTGTCCGAAGTGCCGTACCGGCCACCTGACACTGGTCCTGCGCCAGTCGGCGGTCCGGATCGCCCATCTTTTCTGCGCCGACTGTACCAGCTGTTTCGACGCACACTATCCGAACGGGACGCCGGCGCTCACGATCTGACGCCGCCGCATCCACGCCCTTGGCCGACGTCCGCAGCCGGACCGCCGCAGGCCAGGGCGGCCCCTTCCGATCCGTTTCCGCCTCCGCTCCCTGCTCCGCTTCTCGGGCACCGGCTCGGCATGATAATGTCAGCGCTTTGCGAAAACGCGCTTGCCCCATGTCCGCTGCCCTGTCCGCCCTGTTGCTGAACCCGACCGTACGCCGGCTGTGCCTGCCAGCCGCGGTCGCCATGTATCTGCTCATCATCACGACCGGCAACATCCCGGGCGCACGCGCCGACATCGGCCAGGTCGCGCCGGGACCGGTGCTGCATTCGATCGCCTACGCCGTGCTGGCCGCCCTGTGGTTCGTCGGAAGCGATGGCAGCCCGGCCGCGCGCGCCGCCAGGGCCGTGCTGGCGGTCGCGGCGATGGGCGCGCTCGACGAGATCATCCAGAGCTTTTTCCCCTGGCGCGGCGCCAGCGCGGCCGACTGGCTGGTCGACTGCACGGCGGCAATCGTCGCCAGCGCGCTGCTGTACGCCTTGCTGCGGACGGCGGTGCTGGCAAAGCGCTGAGTTCTATTCCGGAAAAATTCCCCGTAGCGGGCCATGTCTTTGACGTGGCTCATGTTCAACCCGAGTCAGCTGGAACGTCGATTCCAAACGCCCCTCTTACCCGAGTGGCCGGCGGCATCGTCACGCACCTATCCAGACACTATCCCATCAGAAGGAGTTGATCATGAAGCAAAAACACCAGAGCGTGCTGCTGGCGGGCTTGCTGGCACTGTCACTGACCGCGTGCGATTCGATGCGGGGCATGGGCGGTAGCAGCGGCAGCAGCGGCGCCAGCGGCAGCACCGGCAGCGGCATGGAAAGCGGCAGCACCGGCGACAGCGGCGGGAGCGGCGGCATGTCCGGCACCGGGGCCGGCACCGGCACCAGCGGCTCGGCCGGCTACGGCGGCTCGGGCAGCTCCAGTACCGGTGGCCAGTCCGGCTCGGGCACCACGGGCAGCGCCGGCAGTTCGGGCAGCAGCGGCAGCTCCGGCAGCAGCGGCACGGGCGGCGGCATGGCCAGCAGCAGCGTCACCGCCCCCAGCTCCAGCCCGAACGCGACCGTGGCCGCGATCGAAGTCGTGCCGCGCCAGAGCGCCAGCACCTCGGGCGCCGGCGCGGTGGGCGCCGCGGCCGTGGGGGGCAGCGGGACCGCAGGCAGCACCGGCAGCGGCAGCGATTCCGACCGCGTCTACCGCATCACCCTGCACATGGACGACGGCAGCACCCAGGTCGTCACCCAGGAAACCACGCCCGACTTCCGCACCGGCGACCGCGTGAACCTGGCCGGCGGGGCGATCGCGCATTAGCCGCGATTAATAGACCCGCTCGACCAGGTAACCGCGCCGCGCAAGCAACTGGGGCAAGCCATTCGCCCCGAGCAAATGCAGCACACCGACGCCGACGAAGGTCACGCTGTCCCGGCGCATCAGGCGCGCGATCCCGTCGGCCATTTCCGGATTGCGCCGCCCCAGCAGCACGCGGCGGGTGAAGTCGGCCGTCACGCTGTCGCCGGCGGTCGCTTCGCGCAGCAGGCCGTCGAGCGCGCGCGGGTCGCCCGAGGCCCAGGCTTCCATCACGGCCTGGGCCTTGCGCAGCGCGCTGCCGTCCCGCAGACCGTCGAGGGTCTCCTGCAGGTAGCGCTCGGCGCGCGCCGCGTTCATCGTGTCGAACAAGGCCAGCTGGTAGTCCGCGCTCTCGAGCTGGGTCACGGGCGCGCCATGCCTGCGCGCCGCATCCAGCAGCGCACCTTCGACGCCGTGGTCGCGCCGGTAGCCCCTGCCTTCCAGCGCCATGCTCAGCAACAGATTGGCCACCAGCCAGGGCTTGCAATCGGCCATGCTGGCCACGCTGATGCCGCGCGCGTGCAAGGCTGCGGTCAGTGCCGCCAGCACGGGCGGCGACAGGTGGCGGCGCAGGTCGTCGCCCGGCGGGTAGCGGCCGTGGCGCGCCAGCGCGCGCAGGAAATCGTCGTTCGAGCGGGTGTCGAGTTCGACCACCACGCGGCGCGCCTGGCCCAGCACACGGCTGACCTCGGGCGCCAGCGGAAAAAAGGCGGACGTGCCCATGTGCACGGTGCCGAACAGGTAGGCGACGCGGCCGCCATCGCTGATGCGGTATAGCCCGCCCTGGTTGCGCGCCGCAACCGGCGGCGGACCGACGCTGGCCGAGCCGTAGGGCAGATACTCGGCCGAGGCCGCGGCGCCGGCGGCATTCGCATCGAGGCAGATGCCCAGGCCGGCCAGCGCCAGCAACCACACCGGCAAACGCGTCCACAAGTGCGCCGGCGGTTGCGCCTGCAGCCGCGCATCGGCATGGCGCGTCCGGCTGCGCCTCAGGCAACGCATGCCGCACTCGTCGATGCGTCGGCAAAGCGCGCAATGGCGTCGCGCGCACACGCACGCGCGCACGAATGCACGCGTACGCGCAGCACGATTACTCCGCCCCGGCCTTCTGGGCGCGGCTGCGCTTGGCCAGCACGGCCTGGGCCAGCTGCTTGCCGGCCTGCAGCGCCTGGTCGGCATCGCCGGTAGCAGAGGCCGCATTGCCGGCGGCCACGACGATGTCGAATTGCTTGAGCCACTGCACGCAGGCGTCGCTGCCCGGCGCGGCCTTCAGCTCGGCCGGCGCCTCGTCGCCGATCGCCTTGATCAGCTCGGCCGGCGACACCGTCGAGACCAGGTCGTCGTAGCGGAAACGGCGGCCGTCGCGCAGTGCGACGACGTGCTCGCGCGGCAGGACCTGGGCGACGTCGGCGTTCGGCTCGATCTTGCCCTTGATGTGGTGCTGCGCTTCGGAGGCATCCTCGCGGTCGAGCAGCAGCACGTCCGCGCCCAGGTGGCTCGCCGCGGCCAGGCCCACCGCCCCTGCGCCGATCACGATCGCGCCCACGTGCGGCTCGTGCGCGCGCAGCGCATTGACCTTGGGGCCGCGGCGGGCATGGGCGGTGGCATCGATGGCCTCGTCGCCGGTGCGCGGCGTGGCGCGGCGGTCGGTGTGCGGCGGCGCCGAAGCTATCAGTTCGGCCATGTGCTTGGCCGTGTTGTTCCAGGACGTGGCCGCGACGATCGCGTTCTCGGCCTCGACCATCTTGCGGCGCTGGTCGGGCGTGAGCGCCAGCGCGGCCTCGCAGGCGGCGATGAACTGCTGCGCGCCGTCGGCGATCGCGACCACGTGGCCATACGGGTTGACCACGTCGGCGATCGGCGTGCTGACGATCGGCAGCTGCGCCGCCATGTACTCGAGCACCTTGGTCGGGCTGATGAACTTGGTCGCTTCGTTGATTGCGAACGGCATCAGGCACACGTCCCAGCCGGCCAGCAGGTCGGGCAGGCGGTCATACGACTGCTGGCCCAGGTAATGGATGTTGGCGCGCTGCGGCAGGCTGGCCGGATCGATCTTGACCACCGGGCCGGCCAGCACGATCTGCCATTCCGGGTGGGCATCGGCGACTTGCCCGACCAGTTCCGGATCGAAGCGCTCGTCCAGCACGCCGTAGAAGCCGAGGCGTGGATGCGGAATGTTTTCCTGCTGCGGATGCACGCGCGAGCGGTCGAGCGCCTGCTGGAAATGCACCACGTCGACGCTGCTCGGGAAGCAGTGCACGTTCGGGTGGCGGTTTTTCTTGCCCTCGTACAGGCTCGGACCGCCGGCAAACACCAGGTCGGCGATCGACAGCAGTGCGCTTTCGCGCTGCAGCAGCTGTTTCGGCGGGTTCTTGAACGATGCCAGCTCGTCCATGCAATCGTAGACGACCAGCTTGGGCTGCACGGCTTGCAGCAGCGGCAGGGCCATCGGGGTGTAGAACCACGCGACGACTTCCTCTCCTGGCGGTGCCAGCTGCGCCACCATCGGCTGCAGCAGGCGCAGCTGGTCGTCGTGGAAGCCGCCGGCGTGGATATTCGTGTGCGCACGGCACACGGTCACGTTCGGAGCGGGACTGGATCGTTCCATGAACGGCGCGCCGTCGTCATGCACCGGTTCCTCGACGAAGAGGATCGGATAGTGTTGGGCCAGGCGCGACAGCAGGTGCTGCGGCCGCTGGAACACGAAATCCCAACGCAAATGGCTGAAAACGACGATCGTAGTCATGATAACTCCTTAGCGCCTGCGACATATGCAGGCGGTCGGTTAATCGAAAATGTTTGCGGTACTCCGAGGACCGACCGTCTAGTCAGAGAGGTCCGCAAGAAGCGTAGCGAGCGGCAGGCGGTGCGTCCGAGAAGCGCAGCTGTACAGGCGTACAGCGAGCATCGCAGGACTCGGCGTCCCCGACGCACCGGCAACGCGCACTAGCTTATTGCGGATCTCTCAGGCTGGGCCTGCCCCCTTCTCCTCCGGGTCGATGTCACTGGTCTGTTGCAACTGGACATTTCGGGTAGCAGCGCTGATCACCTCGAATGGCAGCTTCGGTGTGCGGTCCGCGTTGAGCAGGCCGTTGGCTTCCTGGAAGGTGTCGGCGAACTGGGTGTAGCAGAAACCGCTGAACATGAAGGTCTCGTTGACCACTTTCAGCAGGTTGCGGTACAGCTCGAGATAGCTCTCGGCCGTGTGGGCACGGGTGTAGCCCCAGGTGCCGTCCTCGGGGGTCGCGTTCGGGTCGAACGCGATGCCGCCGAATTCGGTCAGCACGATGGGCTGGCCGCGGTGCGGGAACCCGTCCAGCGTCAGGATGCGTCCGCCAGGGCGGCGCTGGTCGAACAGCGTGCGCACGGGGTCGCTGACCTCGTAGCGCGCCTTCAGCTTTTCCGGGTTGCAGTCGTAGTCGTGGATGCCCAGGATGTCGGTGGCCGAGGCTTCCCAGCCGTCGTTGCCGATCACCGGGCGGGTCGCATCGAGCGTGCGCGTCAGGTGGTACAGGGCCTCGACCGCGTTGCGATGCGCCTGGGTCAGCGTCAGGTTCGGCACGCCCCAGGATTCGTTGAACGGCACCCACACGATGATGCAGGGGTGCGAGTAATCGCGTTCGATCGCCTCGGTCCATTCCTTCACGATGCGCTGGATCGCGCGCGGCGTGAAGCGGTAGGCCGACGGCATCTCTTCCCACACCAGCAGGCCGAGCTTGTCGGCCCAGTACAGGTAGCGCGGGTCTTCGATCTTCTGGTGCTTGCGCACGCCGTTGAAGCCCATCTTCTTGGCCAGCTCGACGTCGCGCTTCAGGTGCTCGTCGGACGGCGCGGTCATGAACGACTCCGGCCAGTAGCCCTGGTCGAGCACCAGGCGCAGCGGATACGGGCGGCCGTTGAGCAGCAGGCGGTCGCGGTTGATGTGGAACGAGCGCAGCGCGGTGTACGACTTGATGTGGTCGACCACCTGGTCGCCGCAGCGCAGGATGACCTCGGCGTCGAGCAGGGTCGGCGTCTCCGGGCTCCACAGCAGCGCGTTGCGCGAGTCGTCGATGCCCGGGTCGGACAGCGCGATCTTGCGGTTCGCTTCGCCCGCCACCAGCTTGTAATGATCGTCGGCGAGCAGCTGTTCGCCGTGCCAGATCTTGACCTCGACGAACATGTCTTCCAGGATGTCGCCGCCGGCGAACACTTCGCAGCCGATCTCGAAGGTCTCGAAGATCGGGGTCCAGCGCAGGCGGTGGATGAAGCTGCGCGGCACCTGCTCGATCCACACGGTCTGCCAGATGCCGGTGGTGCGCGGATACCAGATCGAGTGCGGCTCGAGCAGCCAGTCCTGCTTGCCGCGCGGCTTGGCCAGGTCGGCCGGATCGTCTTCGACGAACACGGTCACGGTCTGCTTGCCGTTGCTGTTCAGGGCGTGCGTGATGTCGGCCGAGAACGGCGTGTGGCCGCCCTCGTGCTCCGCCACCAGCTTGCCGTTGACCCAGACGCGCGCCGAGTAGTCGACCGCACCGAAGTGCAGGATGGTGCGCTCGTCGGAGGCTTGCAGCTCGAAGTCGCGCTCGTACCAGCAGTAGCGGTGAAAGCCGGTGTCCTGGATGCCGGACAGCTCGGTCTCGGGTGCGAACGGCACGTTGATCTCGTGGGTCCAGGCAGCATCGCTGTCCGGGGTACGGTTATCGGATCCGTCGGCGAAGCGGAAGCGCCACTTGCCGTTCAGGTTGACCCAATTGTCGCGTACCAGCTGGGGGCGGGGATACTCAAACTGGCTCATTGTTTTCCTTTCCTTGGGAGGACACCGGGATCAGGATGCGTCCCTGGCGTCCGTTTTTGTTGTAGGTGGAGAGTGCTGCTTGTGCAGCTTGGCTAGCCTGGCCGGCACGGCACAACGCGACCGTGGCCCCGCCGAAACCGGCGCCGGTCAGGCGCGCGCCGAGCACGCCGGGGGTGGCGCGCAAGGCGTCCACCAACTGGTCGAGCTCGGGAATCGAAACTTCATAGTCGTCGCGCAGGCTGTCGTGCGACGCGTTCATCAGTTCGCCGAAGCGTTCGGCCGACACGCCTTCGGCGGCTTCCAGCACGCGCAGGTCTTCCAGCACCACGTGGCGCGCACGGCGGCGCAGCACGTCGGGCAGCTGTTCGACCAGCGCTGGATCGGTCACGTCGCGCAGGGCCTGCACGCCCAGCTTGCGCGACGCTTCCTCGCACTCGGCGCGGCGTTCGTTGTATTTGCTGGCCGCGAGCGTGCGCGGCATCCCCGAGTCGATCACGATCAATTCGGTATCGGGCGGCATCTGCACCAGCCGGTGCTCGAGCGTGCGCGCGTCGATGAACAGCATGCTGCGCTCGTCGCACAGGCTGGACGCCATCTGGTCCATGATGCCGCAGTTGACGTGGGCGTAGTCGATCTCGGCGCGCTGGGCGATCTGCGCCAGCTTGACGTCGTCGAGTTCGAAGTTCAGCAGTTGGCGCAGCGCGCGCAGGGTCGCCACTTCGAGCGCCGCCGACGACGACAGGCCCGAGCCGACCGGCAGGTTGGTGGTGACGAACACGCGCAGCGGCGGCACCTCGACGCCCGTCGCTTCGACCAGGCGGATGCAGCCCTCGATGTAGCTGCCGAAGCCCTGCGGCGCGCTGCCGCCTTTCGCGGCGAAGGTCACGTTGCCATCCAGCGTGCCGGAGTAGAAATGGTGGTTGTCGTCGTGCGAACGCGCCAGCGCAACCGAGGTGCGCTGCGGCGTCGCCACCGGCAGCATGAAGCCGTCGTTGTAGTCGGTGTGTTCGCCGAGCAGGTTGACGCGCCCGGGCGCGGATGCCAGCGCCTCGGGGGCGCCGCCGAAAAAGGTTTCTGGACTAGTCATGTTGTCGCCTCCAGCCAAAGCGGCCGCGCACGGCCTCGTATTGTTGTTGTAGGCCAGCTCGGGTCGATGGTCAGGTTTTCAAGACCGCCGGGGCCGAGCAGGAAGGTGTCTTCGATCTTGATCCCGTCGAAGCTGGGGTTGAATGCGAACGCCATGCCGGCTTCCAGCCCGGTCGCGCTGGTCGGACTGGCGGAAAGTTCGCGCGCCGCGTAGCCGGTGATGCCGCCCTGGTGGTAGGCGCGGATCGCGTCCGGCCGGTCGGCGTGGCGATAGGCCGCGTCGAGCGCGTGGTAGACCGCGGCCAGCGACTGCCCCGGGCGCACAGCGTCCAGGGCGGTGGCCTCGACCTGCAGGAGGTCCTGCTGCTCGTTGCGCTCGTCGAGGCTCAACGGACGGAAGGTCACGAAGCGCGTCAGGTTGGCGTACAGGCCGTGGCGGCGCGCACTGAACACCAGCATCGCATGGTCGCCGATCGGCTCGAAGGTCGGGGTCGGATGGCGGTACAGGTGCAGGCGGCGGCTGCCGGCCGCCAGCACCTGGGCCGGCTGGATGCCGCGCCGCATCAGCGCCTCGCAGCCGGCGCCGGCAAGGCGCACTTCGGTCCAGTCGGGCCTGGCGGCGCGCAGCACGTCGCTCAGCGCCTCGGCGGCCGCGCGGCCCAGCGCGCGGTAGCGTTCCTGCTCGGCCGGCGTCAAGGCCATGCGGCGCAGGCGCAGGCCGTGCGGCAGCGCTTGCTCGCCGGTGCGCGGGCGGTCCGACAGCACGATCCCGGCATTGCCGCCGCTTGCGGCCGCGTTCAAGGCGTAGGTGTCATGCAGCTCGGCCTCGGCCCACGGCGCGATGTGATAGGTGAAGCCGGCCGGGACTTCTTCCTGGCGGATACGCTCGGCCTCGACCTCGTCGGTCAAGACACAGGCTTCGTCGGCGGTCACCAGCAGTTCGGCGACGCCGCAGTCGGACGCCAGCCGCACCGCGCAATCGCCGCCCGCCGTGGCCCAGGAAAACCAGTCGGCGCCGCGCAGCCGGATCGCGCCCGCACCGGCCTGCAGCAGCGCGTTGCGCAGCAGTCCGAGCTTGGCCGCGGATTCGGCCGCGCGATCGCCGCTCGCCACTGTCATGCACCTTCCTCCAGGTTGACTTCGACCTGCTGCAGCTCGTAGGCGGTGGTTTCGGGCAGCACGTCCATCGCGAACATGCCGGCCGCCAGCTCGGTGCCGGCCAGGTACTTCAAGCGGTCGCGCGTGCGATACGGCGGATAGAACTGGGCGTGCAGCTGGGTTTCCGGATGCGCTTCGCCGTCGGTCGGCGCCTGGTACCAGGCCATCAGGTAAGGGAAAGGCCGGTTCCACAGCGTGTCGAACTTGAGCAGCGCCGTCTTGAGCGCGCGCGCCAGGCTCTCGCGCATCGGCGGCGTCAGGGCGGCGAAATCCTTGCACGGCGCGGTCGGCATGACCCACACCTCGTACGGATAGCGCGCGCAGGCGGGCACGAAGGCGATCGCATGCTCGTCCTGGTACAGCACGCGCTTGCCGTCGGCGGCTTCATCGCGCGCCATGTCGACCAGCATGCTCGAGCCGTGCTGCTGGTAGTACTCGCGTTCCTGCGCCAGCTGGCGCGCCGGCACCGACGGCACGAACGGATAGCAGTAGATCTGGCCGTGCGGATGGTGCAGCGTCACGCCGACTTCGGAACCGCGGTTCTCGAACGGCAGCACGTACTGGATGTTCGGGTTGGCGCCGATGCGCGTGGTGCGGTCGCCCCAGACTTCCAGCAGCAGCTCGATGCGCGACAGCGGCAGCCGGCCCAGCGATGCCTGCGGATCCTGGGTGAACACCACGACTTCGCATTTGCCGTTGGCGGGCGCGGTCGGCACCGTCAGCGTCGGCGGATCGTGCGACTCCAGCGCCAGCGACGGGAAGCGGTTGTCGAACACCGCGATCTCGTATTCGCCCGCCGGCATCTCGGTCGGATGTTCGGGGTCCTTGGTGACCGCCAGCGGGTTGTACTGCGGCGGCGGCTGGTAGGTGCGGTTCTGGCGGAACGCGGCATACGTCACCCACTCGCCGCGCAATGGATGCCAGCGCAGGTGCGGATTGGCGTTCTGCGGCTCCGCGAATGGGCTGGTCGCCACGATGCCGGCCGGGATCGGCAGGTTGCTGTACAGGGTGAGTTGTCGTCCGTCAGGTTTTACGAGATCTTGGCTGTGCATGGTTGAGTAAGATGGCAAATGGCGCGAACGAGCGCGAACGCGGTCAGGGGTTGATCCTATCATGGCGTTTTCGACACATTTTATTTCCGTATGCACCACATTTTCCAGGGTTCAATAAGCCTTGGAAGGTGTTACCGATTAGCGCTACCCCGCCCTGCTTTCTCTCCTAGGGAAAGGGCTGCGATCCAGGCTGTTTCTCCTATGAGCGCTGGCCTGATGTAGGACTTAGCTTACATAATGAATGGAAGGTTTTCCCTGTTCCCGCGCGAAGTTGACCTACGCATTCGATCAGTGTTCAAAATCGTGCCGGGCTTGCCATGTGCGCTCGCAGCATCGGGCATGGCTTCGGAGATGGAAAAGCGCCGGCACGAAGGGCCGGCGCGGGTGGGCATTACTTGGCGAGCTCGGCCATGACGGCCGTGTACATCTGCAGGTTCAGCAACAGCTGTCTGGTGGCGATGAATTCGTGCTCGGTGTGGCCGGTATAGACCGTGTGCGGCATCGACGGGCCGAAGCTGACGGCATGCGGGAACAGGCGCGAGTTGGTGCCGCCGCCGATCGCGACCGGCTTCGGGTCCTTGATGCCGGTAAAGGCCGAGAACACGCCGAGCAGCGTGGGCAGCTGCGGCGCGTCGAGCTGCACCCAGGGTTCGCCGATCTCGGTCTGGACGTTGGCCAGCTGCAGGTGCGCGCCCTGCCACTGGGCCAGCGCGGCGTTGATCTCGTTCGACAGCTGCTGCGTGGTCTTGCCCTGCGGGCGGCGGATGTTGATGCCGAGCTCGAGGCCGCGCTGCTCGGGCGCCAGCTTGGGGTCGTCGCCGCGGTCGTGGATCACCGTCGGCGCGAAGGTCATCGGCCCCATGAAGGCGTCGCGGTAGGCGATGTTGCCGAACTTCTCGCCGTAGTAGCCGGTGCCGACCATCTCGTTGAGGAAGTTGACCAGCGCCCCGGCGGTGGTGTCGGGCCAGGTGCGCCCGCCAAGGACGTCGGCCAGCATGCTGATCGCGTTGACGCCGTCCTCGGGTTTCGACGAGTGCGCCGAGACGCCCTTGGCCGTGATTTTCAGGTCTTGCCCGTCCCAGGCGAAGGTGGTGCGCAGCGCCGTCTGCCTGGCGGCGCGCTGGCGCAGCTGGGCTTCCAGGGCCGGGTTGGCGTTGGCGACGACGGCCGTGGCGTCCTCGGGGATCTGGGCCGCGAAGAAGCCGCCCGTGAAGCTGCGGATCCAGGGCGCGTCCGCGGGCGCCGGCGCGGCTTGCCTGGGCAGGGTCACCGCCAGCATGCCGAAGCCCTTCTCGGCGACCACGGCCGGGTATTCGGCGTCGAGCGTGATGTTCATCTCCGGCATCGCATGCGCCTTGACGAACGCTTCCAGCGGCGCCCAGTCCGATTCCTCGGCCATGTAGACGTACAGCTCGATGCGCTTGCTCAGCGGCAGCTGCAAGTCCTCGAGCGACTTCAGCGCGTACAGCGCATCGGCGATCGGCCCCTTGTCGTCCTCGGCGCCGCGCGCCAGCAGGCGGCCCGGTTCGCTGGTGCGGTCGAGCGTGAACGGCGACTGCTTCCACTTGGACGCGTCGACCGGCTGCACATCACCGTGCGCCACCAGGCCGAGGCGCGGCCGGGCTTGCCCGTTCTCGACCGCCTGCCCCAGGCCGACCACGGCCACGCAGCCGTAGTCCGTGAAGTCCAGGCCCAGGCGGACCGCTTCCGCTTTCAGCGCGGCCTTGAAGGCGGCGTGGCGCGGATTGCGCTCGCACGGCAGCTTGGGATCGGCGACGGTGTCGTAGCTCACCAGCCTGGCCAGGGTGTCGACGACGTCGTCCTGGTAGGTGTCCAACGCGTGCTTTGCCGCGCGCATGGCGGTCTCGCTCGGCGCCGCCGGCGCGATGGCGGACGGTGCCGCCGCACCCGCCGCGACGGCCTCGCTTGCGTGTGCGCCCGCACCCGCACCCGCACCCGCGGCCAGCGCCAGCAGCGTCGCCGCCAGCAAAAACTTCTTCTTCATGAAATACCCTGTCTCCTGGTTCTCGTGCTTTGTTCTCGTCATGCTCCCGCTGCAGGAGCGCAAGGAGTCTAGCAGGGAAGCCCAGGCGTGCAAAGGCGGACGCGGCGTCGCCCGCACGCGCAATCGGGTATCGTATCGCCAACAATCAAAGGAGAACCCGGCATGACCTTCAAGACCATCCAGCGCCTGCACCCCGCCATGCGTGACGATATCGGCGACCTGATCACGCAACGGCCGGTGCCGGGTCCGCACGTCGAACAGATCGATCCCTTCCTGTTCCTGAACCACCATGGTCCGCAGGTCTATCCGCCGCACAACCGCGGCCTGCCCTTCGGCCCGCATCCGCACCGCGGCTTCGAGACGGTCACCTTCATCCTCGACGGCGAGCTGGCGCACCGCGACAGCGCCGGCCACGAAAGCGTGATCGGCCCGGGCGGCGTGCAGTGGATGACCGCCGGACGCGGCCTGGTGCATGCGGAAATCTCGCCGCAATCATTCATGCAGGCCGGCGGCCCGCTCGAGATCCTGCAGCTCTGGGTCAACCTGCCGCCCGCGCTGAAGATGACCGAGCCGCGCTACACCGGCCTGCAGGCCAACGATATCCCGGTGGTGGAAGCCGACGGCGGCAAGGTACGCGTGCATCTCTCGTCCGGCCAGTTCGGCGGCGTGACCGGTCCGTTCGAGTCGCTCACCGGCGTGTTCCTCTCGATCGTCGAGATGAAGGCCGGCGGCGAGCTGTACCTCGACGGCCTGCTCGACCGTAACGTGTTCCTGTACGTGGTGCGCGGCGTGATCGAGGCGATGCCGGACACCGTCAGCGCCATGCACCTGTGCGAGTTCGAGCCGCAAGGCGACGAGCTGCGCGTGCGTGCCGCGCACGATGCGGTGCTGCTGCTGGGTCACGCGTTCCCGATCAACGAGCCGGTGGTGGCGCACGGGCCGTTCGTGATGAACACCCGCGAGGAAATCAATCAAGCCATCCGCGACTACCAGGCAGGTAAGTTCGGCTCGTGAGGGGAACCTCGCAAACCTACTGCGCGTCGCGGAGGCGGCCTGCGATACTCGCCGTACCGTAAGTACGGCTGCGTTTCTCGCTCGGACAGATCCTCGCCCTCGGCTTCCGCTCGCTACGGTTTTCGAGGTTCCCTTGAGGGTGTCGTCCATTCAGTGCTTAGCTTGATTCAAGACGACCTCATCGGCGAACGGCACGCGATCGAAGGTCAGCTCGGCGCCGCTGTCGCGGCTGACGAAGCGCTTGCCGCCGGTCGGCACCAGTTCCTCGCGCTTGCCGTCGAACTCGGCGAACACCTTGCTGCGCTGGCTGGTCACGGTCAGCGTGCGGCCGTCGTCGAGCTGGAAGGTGCCGACCATGTGGCGCGCCTCGTCCGGCGACAGATGGTAGGCGGCGTGCGGAGACGCCTGCACCAGCACGGTGTTGGCGGCGTGGGTGGCCGGGATGGACGGGTCGGCGAAGGCGGACACGGAAAAGGTGGCGGCGGCAGCGGCGAAGGCGAAGGCGAGAACCTGAGAGATGCGCATGATGGCTCCTGGTCGATGAGTGAGCAAGGGATCGGTGGTTTCATGTCGCCGTGTTGAACAATGTGGGGCGAGTGAGACCAGTCTAGGCAGGGCCGCCTCCAGCGTCCGCGCGCATCCGCCGGAACGCGGAAAAAGCGGGATAAAGCGTCGAAAAAGCCGGCCGAACGGCGCCAGATGCATACATTTTTTGCATCGGCGCATGGGTGCACGGCGGGCCGGCGAAATCCGCTACAGTGGCGCCATCCCAACCGCTGCCGCACCTTGCGGGCTACACCATGCATCCCGTACCGCTCGTCGCCACCACGCGTGGCTATCCCGACACCGGCTACCCGCTCGAGAACATCCACTTCGGCTCGGTGGCCGTGGTCGACGTCTCGGGCCGGCTGCTGTTCTCCGCCGGCGATCCCGACTTCATGACCTTCACGCGCTCGGCCCTGAAGCCCTTCCAGGCCCTGCCCTTCGTGCTCGCCGACGGTCCGGCGCGCTTTGGCCTGACGCGCGACGAACTGGCCCTGCTGTGCGCCAGCCACTCGGGCGAGGAAAAGCACCTGGCCGGGGTGGAATCGATCCTGGCCAAGATCGGGCTGGACGAAAGCCACCTCGAATGCGGCTGCGCCGCGCCGCTGTACTACGACACCACCGGCTTGCCGGTGCCGAGCGGCCGGCGCTGGCGCACCGTCCACCACAACTGCTCGGGCAAGCACAGCGGCTTCCTGGCCTGGTGCCGCATGCACGGCGCGCCGACGCGCGGCTACGTCGACCCGTCGCACCCGCTGCAGCAGACGATCCGCGCCACGCTGGCCGACGCCGTGCAGATGCACCAGGACATGCTGCCGACCGGGATCGACGGGTGCTCGGCGCCCAACTTCGCGATGCCCCTGGCCCGCCTGGCCCACCTGTACGCGCGCCTGGCGCAAGGCAGCCGCGACCCGAAGCTGGGCGGCGCCATGGGCGACCTGTTCGATGCGATGAGCGCGCGGCCCGACCTGGTCTCGGGCTCGGAGCGCACCGACCTTGCCTGGATGACGGCCGGCGGCGGCGACTGGGTCGCCAAGATCGGCGCCGATGCGGTGCAGGCGATCGGCGTACGCTCGGCCGGCATCGGCATCGCGATCAAGGTCGCGGACGGCGCCGTGCGCGCGCTGCACCCGGCGGTGTTCAGCGTGCTCGACCAGCTCGGGCTGCTCGATGCCAGGCGGCGCGCGCACCTCGAGGCCTACCGCGCCCCGGGCATCAAGAATGCGCGCGGCACGCCGGCCGGCGAGGTGCGCGCGGTGTTCACGCTGCAGCCGGGCGAAATGCCCGGGTGAGCCCGCGCGCGCGCGCGGGCGGGCGGGCGCGGCCATTCCAATGCCGCGACGTATCGAACGCCGGGCTCGCCGTCAGTGCAGCTAGCATGCAGTTTCGAATCCAGACCGACGACCGGAGAGAAACCATGCTGTCCTTCCTGATGCGCGGCGCCCTGATCTGCTCGGCGCTGATCCTCGGCGGCTGCGCCACGATGAGCGCCGACGACCGGCAAAGCATCGCCGGCAAGACCTACGTGATCACCGGCGCGTCCAGCGGCTTCGGGCGCGGGGCCGCATTGCGGCTGGCGCAGATGCACGCCAACGTGGTGCTGGCCGCGCGCCGCACCGAGGTGCTGAACCAGGTCGCGAGCGAGGCCCAGGCCGCGGGCGGTACGCCGCTGGTGGTCACCACCGACGTCTCCAAGCTGGACGACATGCGCCACCTGCGCGACGCCACGCTGCAGCGCTTCGGGCGCATCGACGTCTGGATCAACAACGCGGCGGTCGGCGCGATCGGCGAATTCGACAAGGTGCCGGCCGAGGACCATGCGCGCGTGGTCGACGTCAACCTGAAGGGCGTGATCTACGGCAGCCACCTGGCGCTCGAGCAGTTCCGCAAGCAGGGCCACGGCGTGCTGGTCAACCTGGGTTCGGTCGAGAGCGAGATCCCGCTGGCCTACCACGCCTCGTATTCGGCCACCAAGGCCGCCATCCTCGGGCTGGACCGCGCGCTGCGCGAAGAGCTGCGCCTCGAAGGCGTGCGCGGTCCGATCGAGATCGCCACCATCATGCCGTGGGCGACCGACACGCCCTTCTTCGATCATGCCGCCAACTACACCGGCCGCACCGCGCGCATGCCGATGATGGACGACGCCGAGAAGGTGGTCGACTACATCGTCTACGCCTCGGTGCACCCGAGCGAGGAAGTGCCGACCGGCTGGAAGGCGCGCGGCGCCTACTGGTCGCACCGCATCGCGCCCGACATCACCGAGCGCATGGCGGCCAACGTCGCGCACACCTCGCAGATGGAGCATGCCCCGGCCACGCAGCCGCCGACCAGCGGCTCGCTGTACCTGTCGCCGCCGACCGGAACCGGAGTCGATGGCGGCGTGCGCGCGCGCATGCATCGCGAGGACGAGGAGCGCAAGGGCAAGGAGTGAGCGTCGCGGGCAGGGGCGTTCGATCGCCGCTGCGTGCCGGTCCGGCGCGCATGCATCTCAAGCGGTTGGGGCGGACCGTGCCCTGCGCCGATAGGCGTCGGGCGAGCAACCCATCGTTCTCTTGAAGGCGGCGCTGAATGCGCTCTCGGTCGCATAGCCCAGCGACAGAGCGATCGCGCCGATCGAATCCCTTGCGCCCGATGCCAGCCTCTCACCGGCCACCAGCATACGCCAGCGCAGCACATATTCGATCGGCGCGACGCCTACCGTGGTTTTGAAGCGGGACGCGAACGTGGCGCGCGACATGCAGGCCAGTTCGGCCAGCGTCTGCAAGGTCCACCCGCACCCCGGGTTTTTATGAATGGCAGTGATGGCTTTGCCGAGCTGCTTGTCGGCCACCGCAGCGAGCCATCCTTGCCGTAACGCGGGCGCGCGCCCGAGGTAGGCGCGCAGCGCAAGGACGAGCGCCATCTGGGCGAGATGGATGGCGACGAGGTGGCCGCCGGATTGCATGTCCCGCAGCTCCTGCATCAAAAGCTCCATCGAAAAGCGCAGCGCCGCTTTATTCGATGGATTATTGATGAGTATGACCTCCGGCAGCGCATGCAACAGGTCGCCAGCATCCTTCTCGGGAAAATGGAAAAAGCCGCCGACTCCTGTGACCTCGCCTCCGCCATGCATGCTTGCGATGCCCCCAGCCACGGCGGACGTCACAAATCCGACAGCGTCGATAGCAGGCAGGTCGAGATCACTTGCAAAGCGAAATGGCTTGCCCTTGGCCAGGAGAACGCAGTCGCCTGGACCGAGCCGGATGGGCGCGGCATCGCCCTCCATCGCGAGCCAGCATTCGCCTGAAATCACCGCATAGCAGCCAAGCCCGTCGTTTGCCGGAAACTGGAGCGACCACGCGCCGGCCATGTCGATCCCGCGAAACATATAGTCGTTGGGCTTGAGCGTGGACAGCAGGTCCGACAGTGGGTCCATGACATTCCAGACGATTGAGATAGCAATCCAGATTCCCAAGCATGGCCTGGAAGAAACGCCGAGCATACCATGCCAACAAGTCAATCAAGACCACCGCGGCGGCGAAGCCTTCGCGTAACACATGACTTCAAGGTCAACCATGCCCACCTCATTACGGATGTTTTCCCTGACGGCGCTGGCCGCCCTCGTCACCGGCTGCAGCATTTCGATGCCTTTCAAATGGATCGACGGCCTGTCCCACCAACAGGGAATCGACAACGGCACCGCGCACGAGCAACTCATCGTCGCCATCACCCACGCCACCGTCGATGCGGACAAACGGAAAAGTTTCGATGATGCCGCTTACCGCGTGCTCGACAGCCTGCCTTCCCAACCGGGACTGGTCGGGTATTCGGTGCGGCGCCAATTGTTTGGCAATGAAGTCTGGACCGCGACGGTGTGGACGGACGAGGCCTCAATTGAGCGCTTCGTCCGCGCCGCGGCGCACACCCAGGGCGTAGCCACATCGGGCTCTGCGGTACAGCACATTGAATACACGAGGCTGAACATCCGCCGTGACGAACTGCCGATCAGCTGGGGACGGTTACTGGAAGCGGTACAAGCAAAAGAACATGCGCCAGGGGTGTCGTGACGATCCGATTCCAACCCGACTCCACACCGCTTGGGCAAAAGGATACCTATGGATTACCCTGATCCATTTCGACAAGCGATAGTCGCCACGCAACTTGAAATGCTACGTCGAGCCCATCTTTGTTAAGCCGGTACCCCTGGCGTCGACGCACGTAGCTGTTCAATCAATTGCTTAGCGCAAAACAACTCATAAACCTCACGGCTGTACCAAAACGTCCCGATCGATATGAATACAATCGGGATCACACCTGCCCACGCGTGTAGGACTGCAATACACAGCATGGAGAGGATCATGGCAATCGTCCAGGAAAAGATCAGGTTCGTTACCCAGGACTCGACATACCACTTCCCGGTATCGTAAAAGCGTACGCGAGCGTTTGCATCTGAGCAATTCGATCGGTGCCTGGAACGCTGGTCCTGTCCGGCACGAGTCAGTACGCTGTTGGCCCATTGCAGACCTTACTTCAAGCGCTCTCTCTACCTGAACGATTCAGTGAATAGCGGTAGATGTCTTGCCGTCGCTGCCATCGGCGCCGTGTCCAGTAACGGTTAGCGAGATCATTGTCGACAAAAACATCGATATGGGTTTTTTCGATCCCGATTTTGCATAGCTCCGCCAAGCAGCTCTCGACCAGTTCGTTGGCGATACCACGGCCGCGATACGCCGCATCGACGACGACGTGCTGCAGATATCCGCGACGCCCATCATGGCCGCACATCGCACAGCCCACCACCCGCCCTGCGTCGATACACAGGAAACTCATGCCCGGATTACGTGCGAGGTAGCGCTCTGTCGCTTGCCGAGAATCGGCATCGCGGATCGCTACTCCGGACGTGCCGTGCATCAAAGCCATCACATCGTCATAGTGGTCGATTGTATAGGGGAGAATATTCATCGAAAAGGTTTTCTATTGCTGAACGGGAAACGATTCCTTCTGGCGGATAGCCCGCCTCCAATCAGTCTACTGTACGAGTCAGCCATCGTTTCGCATTAGCCGGCCTCCCCCGTCCCCACCGCCCGCACCATCACCTGCGCCAGCGGCTCCAGCACCCGATCATCGGTCCAGTAGGCCAGGTGCGAGAGCGGATTCCAGCTCTTGAGGATCCAGTTGATCATCCCCTGCCCCGCATTGATCGCGCGGTCCTCGACCAGCGCCGCGTACTCGGGCGAGAGCGGCTGCAGCGGCCAGCCGAGCGCGTCGTCGGGATCGTAGATGTTGAGCCAGCCGAAGCCCGGTCCCATCAGCGTGCGGTCGATCGGCTTGACGTCCATCGTCTTGTGGGCGGCGACGAAAATCGGGATGTTGCAGCCGGTCGTGACCAGCCCGGCGCAGCTGGCGCCGCGCAGGAAGGCCTTTTGCTCGGGCAGCAGGATGCGGCCGAGCGCGCGCAGCGACCAGGCGTCGATGTCCTTCCAGATGCCGGCCACCACCGGCCCGCCCCGCGCCGCCTTCTGCGCGTCCCACAGGTAGCTCGACAGCACCTGGCAGCCGAGCGACTGCGCCAGGAACACCACCTTCGCGTCCGGGCCGTGCTCCCAGGCGTCCAGCAGCTGGCGCGCGATCGCCTCCTGCGCCAGCTCGTACACCGAGCCGTCGATCTCCTTGCGGTTCTCCAGCCCGGCCGCCTCGCCGAAACCGAACAGCAAAAAGCGCCGCAGCTCGTCGTAGTGCAGCTGGGCGCCGGTTTTGACACGCGCCCAGACCATGTCCTGGTTGACCTGCAGGATGTCCTCGTAATACACCGCGCGGAAGCTGATCCAGGCCTCGATCTGGTGCGGCGCCAGGCGCTTGCGCAGCGCCGCGAACAGCGGCTCGGCATAGTCGAGCGGCTGGGCGCCCATGCCGTGGAGGGTCACCAGGGCGACTTGCTGCATGCGGGTCTCCTTGTGTAAAGGTTGGGTATCCATTCTGGCTAGCGGACCCGGCTTTGACAAGCCGGTTTGCATAGATTAAACTCGATAGATACCTATCTATTCGTCACCTAATCATGCGTGAGCTACCCAATTCGATCGACGAGCGCATCTCGGGCGCCCTGCACGGCGCCGCGCGCGTCTGGCGCCAGGCGCTCGACAAGCGCCTCAAGCACCTCGGTATCGGCCAGTCGGGCTGGATGACGATCGCGATGGTCGCCAAGGCGGCCGAGCCGCTGTCGCAGCGCGCGCTGGCCGACCTGGTCGGCGTCGAAGGTCCGTCGATGGTCTCGATGCTGGACCGCCTCGAGCGCGGCGGCCTGGTCACGCGCGCGCCGTCCGCGCACGACCGCCGCGTCAAGCTGGTCCAACTGACCGACGCCGGCCGCAAGATCTACGCCGAAGTCCACACCGTCGCCCAGGGCTTTCGCGCCGACCTGTTCGACGGCCTCGACCCGGCCCGGCTGGCCATCGCCGCCGAGGTGCTGGAAACCCTGCGCAAGCGCATCGAGGAGTCGCTGTGACGGATAACCCGAGCCTGGCGTCCGAGCGCCAGCCGATCAACCGCACCATGATCACGATCTCGATCATGCTGGCGACGATCATCCAGGCGCTCGACGGCACCATCGCCAACGTGGCGCTGCCGCACATGCAGGGCGCGCTGTCGGCGTCATCGGACCAGATCACCTGGGTGCTGACCTCCTTCATCGTGGCCGCCGCGATCGCCACGCCGCTCAACGGCTGGCTGGTCGACCGCTTCGGCCTGAAGAACGTGTTCCTGGTCTCGGTGGCCGGCTTCACCATCGCCTCGGTGCTGTGCGGGTTGTCGGCGACGCTGACCGAGATCGTGGTCGCGCGCATGCTGCAGGGCGTGTTCGGCGCGGCGCTGGTGCCGCTGTCGCAGGCGACGCTGCTGGACATCAACCCGCGCGAAAAGCACGGCTCGGCGATGGCGGTGTGGGGCATGGGCGTGATGATCGGCCCGATCCTGGGCCCGAGCCTGGGCGGCTGGCTGACCGACAGCTACAGCTGGCGCTGGGTATTCTTCATCAACGTGCCGATCGGCGCACTCGCCTTCTACGGCATCTGGCGCTACATCCACGGCAGCGCGGGCGCACGCCGCATCCGCTTCGACATGTTCGGCTTCGTCACGCTGTCGATCGCCATCGGCGCGCTGCAGATGCTGCTCGACCGCGGCGAACAGAACGACTGGTTCTCCTCCACCGAGACCTGGGTCGAACTGATCCTGACCACGCTGTCGTTCGCCTACTTCATCGGCCACACGCTGACCAGCCCGGCCGGCAAGACCTTCGTCGACTTCCGCCTGCTGAAGAACCCGAACTACGTCACCGGCCTGCTGCTGATCTTCGTGGTCGGCGTGGTGCTGTTCGCCACGCGCGCGCTGATGCCGACCATGCTGCAGGGCTTGATGGGCTACCCGGCCGCGCTGGCCGGCCTGGTCACGGCGCCCTCGGGCCTGGGCACGATGGCGGCGATGCTGGTGGTCGGGCGCATGACCGGCAAGGTCGACCTGCGCCTGCTGCTGGGCGCGGGCTTTGCCATCACCGCGTTCTCGCTGTGGCAGATGACCGGCTACACGCTGGTGCTGTCGCAGGGCGACATCGTATGGCCGGGCGTGATCCAGGGTATCGGCCTGGGCCTGGTGTTCGTGCCGCTGTCGGCGGCCACCTTCGCCACGCTGACCTCGGAGATGCGCGCCGAAGGCACCGCGCTGTACAGCCTGATCCGCAACATCGGCTCGTCGATCGGCATCGCGCTGGTGCAGGCGCTGCTGGTCCGGAACACGCAGATCGCGCACGCCTCGCTGGTCACCCACGTCACCAACGCCAACCCGGCGCTGCTCGACCCGGCCAGCGGCTATTCCGCGGCGACGCAACTGGGCGCGGCGATGATCGACAACGAAGTCACGCGCCAGGCCTCGATGATCGCCTACGTCGACGACTACAAGCTGATGATGCTGATGACCGTCATCGTGATCCCGCTCCTGATCCTGATCCGTCCGCCCAAGGCTTCGGCGGGACCGGCCCAGGTCGACCACGCGGCCATGGAGTGAGTCCGCGCAGGACCTGAAGAACACATGAGAAAAACCACAATGCGACACTTGAAACTTGTTCCTGCCGCGCTTGCTGCGGCGCTGCTGGCCGGCTGCGTGCACGTCCCGGTCGACACCAGCCGCGCCGCCGGCCCCGACTTCGCCAAGGCGCGCGTCGCCCCCGCCATCACGCTGCCGGACGGCGCCTGGCCGGCCGAACAGTGGTGGCAGGTCTACCAGGACCCGCAGCTGAACACCCTGATCCAGCGCGCGCTGCAGGACAGCCCTGACCTGGTCGTCGCGCAGGCGCGCGTGACGAACGCGCAGGCCGCGGTCACCAGCCAGCGCGCCGACGAAGGCGCGCGCGTCGACCTGAACACCGGCGCCAACCGCCAGCGCTATTCGTCCAACGGCTTCTTCCCGCCGCCACTGGGCGGCGAGTACTACAACGACTTCTCGGTGCAGGCGCGCGCCTCGTACGACTTCGACTGGTGGGGACGCCACCGCAGCCTGATCGCGGCGTCGCTGGGCGAAGCCAACGCCAGCCAGGCCGAAGCCGCGCAGGCGCGCCAGACCCTGGCCGCGAACGTCGCGCAGAGCTACTTCCGCCTGCAGATGCTGTGGGCGCGCCAGGACAACGTGAACGCCCTGATCGCCGTGCAGCGCGATCTGATCCGCGACGTCGAGGCGCGCATGGCGCATGGCCTGGTCAACCAGGATGCGGTCCAGCGCGCGCGCCTGGACCTGGGCACGCTCACCGAGCAGGCCAGCCGCTACGATACCCAGGCGGCGCGCGAACGCGAGGCGCTGCGCGCGCTGATCGGCGGGGATGCGGAGGCCTTGTCCGACCTGGCCCGCTTCCAGCCGCGCCCGGCCGACAACACGCTGCCGCACGACCTCGGCATGGAACTGCTGGCGCGCCGGCCCGATTTGCAGGCCGCGCGCTGGCGCGTCGAGGCCCAGCTCGGGCGCATCGCCGCCTCCCAGGCCGCGTTCTACCCCGACATCAACCTGATGGCCGGGATCGGCCTGGATGCGGTCTCGCTCGGCAAACTGTTCCGCTACCCGAGCCGCACGCCGATCGTCGGCGGCACGCTGAACCTGCCGATCTTCGACGCCGGCCGCCTGAAGGCCCAGCTGGGCGCGGCGCGCGCCGGCCGCGACGAACTGCTGGCCGAGTACAACCTGGCCGTGCTGGACGCCGTGCGCGACGTCGCCGTGCAGGGCGCGACCTTGCAGGGCCTGGCGCGCGAGCAGGACGCGCACGCCGCCGCCACGGATGCGAGCCGCAAGCTGGCCGACAACGCCCAGGCGCGCTTGACCCGCGGCCTGGCCGACCGCGCCGACGTGCTGCAGGCGCGCCAGAACATGCTGCGCCAGCGCGACGCCGACCTGGTGCTGATCGACGCCCGGTTGCAGGCGCAGGTCCTGCTTGCCGAGGCGCTCGGCGGCGGCTACCACGCCGGCGACGCCGAACGCACCGCAGCGGCCACGAACACGAACACGAACCGACCACAGTAAAGCCGACAACGACATGAGTACAGAGACCCAAGCACCGAACAAGAACAAGCGCCGCGTCGTCCTGGCCGGCATCACCGTCGCCTTCCTCGCCGCCGGCGCGGCGTACGGCGCCTATTACCTGCTGGTCGCGTCCAAGCGCGTCGAGACCGACAACGCCTACGTCGGCGGCAACCTGGTCAACGTCTCGTCCCAGGTCACCGGCAGCGTGGTCGAGATCCGCGCCGACGAAACCCAGATGGTCAACGCCGGCACCGAGATCGTCGTGCTCGATCCGGCCGACGCCCAGGTCAACCTGGCCCAGGCCGAAGCGCGCCTGGGCAGCACCGTGCGCCAGCTGCGCGCCAGCTATTCGAACGTCGACCAGCTGCAGGCCGTGGTCGACCAGCGCCGCGTGACGCTCAAGACCGCGCAGGAAGACCTGGCCCGGCGCGCGCCGCTGGCCGCAGACAACGTGGTCTCGGGCGAAGACGTGGCGCACGCGCGCCGCTCGGTGGAGGATGCGAAAGCCGCGCTGGAAGTGGCCGAGAAACAGCTGGCCGCGGGCCGAGTGAGCGTGGCCGGCGTGTCGCCGCAGGATCACCCGTCGGTGCAGGCGGCCAAGGCCGACTACCTGGCCGCCTGGCTGGCCGCGCGCCGCAACGCCATCGTGGCGCCGGTGACCGGCTACGTCGCCAAGCGCAGCGTGCAGGTCGGCAGCCGCATCGCCCCGGGCGCGCCGCTGCTGTCGATCGTGCCGCTGAACCAGCTGTGGGTCGACGCCAACTTCAAGGAGTCCGAGCTGCGCGACATCCGCGTCGGCCAGCCGGTCACGCTCGAAGCCGACGTCTACGGCGGCAAGGTGGCCTACCACGGCAAGGTGATGGGCCTGGGCGCCGGCACCGGCAGCGCCTTCTCGCTGCTGCCGGCGCAGAACGCGACCGGCAACTGGATCAAGGTGGTGCAGCGCGTCCCGGTGCGCATCTCGCTCGATCCGAAGGAATTGCAGCAGCACCCGCTGCGCATCGGCCTGTCGATGACGGCCGACGTGGACATCGCCAACCCCGGTACCGGCGTCCTGGGCACCGCCGCCACCGCCGCGCCGGCCTACTCGACCAATGTGCTGAACCAGCCGCTGCAGGAGGCGCAGCAGGCCACGGATGCGATCGTGGCCAAGAACATGGCGAAGTGAGTTACGCCACCGGCGTCAGCGCCTTCCCGGTGCTGAACCAGCTGCGCAGGTTGTCCAGCATCAGCTGCGCCATCGCCGCGCGCGTCTCGGCGGTCGCGCTGCCGATGTGCGGCGTGAGCAGCACGTTGTCCAGCCCGAACAGGCGCTCGTCGACGTGCGGCTCATCGTCGAACACGTCGAGCGCGGCGCCGCCCAGGCGGCCGCCCTGCAGCGCCTCGACCAGCGCGGCCTGGTCGACCAGCGAGCCGCGCGCCACGTTCACCAGAATGCCTTGCGGCCCCAGCGCATCCAGCACGCGCGTGTCGATCAGCCGCGCCGTCTCTGGTCCGCCCGGCGCCACCACGACCAGCACGTCGACCTCCCTGGCCAGCGCCAGCAGGTCCGGCTGGTAGCGCCAGTCCAGGTTCTGGTCGCTGCGGCCGTGGTAGGCCAGCACCACACCGAAGGCGTCGAGGCGGCGCGCGATCTCCTTGCCGATGCGGCCCAGGCCGACGATGCCGACTTGCTTGCCGGCCAGCGAGGTCGCGAGCGGAAACTGCGCTTCGCGCCAGCGTCCCTCGCGCACGAAACGGTCGGCCTGCGGCAGGCGCCGCAGCAGCGCCAGCAGCGATCCGACGCACAGCTCGGCCACCGCCGCGTTCAGCACGTCCGGCGTGTTGGCGACGACGATGCCGCGCCGCGCCGCCAGTGCGAGCGGAATCAGGTCGTAGCCGACGCCGTTGGTGGCGATGATCTCCAGGTTCGGCAGGCGCTCGACCAGTTCGGCCGGCACGTGCTGGTTGCTGCGCGTGACGATGCCGCGCACGCGCGCGGCCGACGCAGGGTCGCGCTCGAGGTCCTCGACCTGCAGGCAGCTGAACCCGGCGTCGAGCTCGGCCTGCACTTCCGGCGGGAAGCTCCCGACTTGCAGCAGCTCGATCATGCGTTCGAACCCGACGGGGCCTGGCCCATGGTGAACTCGAAGGTGGTCACGCCATCGACGCCGCCGCGCACCTGGTCGCCCGGATCGAGCTTGCCGACGCCCGATGGCGTGCCGGTGAAGATCACGTCGCCCGGCTGCAGGGTCACGAAGCGCGACAGGTAGGCGATCGTGTCGGCCACCGGCCAGATCATCTCGTTCAGGTTGCCCTCCTGCTTGAGCTGGCCGTTCACTTCGAGCCAGACGCGTCCCTCCTGCGGATGGCCGGTCGCGCTGGCCGGCTGCAGCGGGCTGCACGGCCCGGAGGCGTCGAAGCCCTTCGACATGTCCCAGGGACGGCCGGTCTTCTTGGCCACTTCCTGCAGGTCGCGCCGGGTCAGGTCGACGCCGACGCCGTAGCCCCACACCAGGTCGAGCGCCTGCTCGGGCGCGACGTTGGCGCCGCCGCCTTTCAATGCCACCACCAGCTCGACCTCGTGGTGCAGGTCCTGGGTCGAGGATGGGTACGGCACGGTGCCGCTGGCCGACACCACGGCGTCGGCCGGCTTGGTGAAGAAGAACGGCGGTTCGCGGTCCGGGTCGGCGCCCATCTCGCGCGCGTGGGCGGCGTAATTGCGGCCGACGCAGAACACGCGGCGCAGCGGGAAGGTCTGGTCGGAACCGGCCACGGCGAGTGCCGGGGCGGCGGGCGGGGTGATGACGAAGCCAGTCATGGGAGTCCTTGTAAAGACGGTTGCACGAAGACGGCCGGACTGGCGCGGCAGCCGGCAGCATCGGACAGCCTATCACAATCGCCGCCGCCACGAGGGGATGCCCGCGGACGAAAAACGCCCCGGCGGCTTCGAAAAGCGGCCGGGGCGTTCAGGATTGGCGGGACGCGGGCTTAGAACTCTTCCCAGTCGCCTGCGGCCTCGTGCGCGGGTACGCGCGCGGGTGTGCGTGCCGGCGCGCGTGCCGGCGCAGGGGCGCGCACCGGGGCGGGCGTGGCGCGCGGGGCCGGCAACGGCCTGGCCGGCTTGGCGGCGGCGGCCTTGGCCAAGGCCGGCTTGGCGGCGCCGGCGGAGAAGGCGGCAACCGCCGGCGCCGCGTGGTCCAGCTTGAACACCGCCACCGCTTCGGCCAGCTTGCCGGCCTGCTCCTGCATCGACTCGGCCGCTGCGGCGGCTTCTTCGACCAGCGCCGCGTTCTGCTGGGTCACGCCGTCCATCTGCGTGATCGCTTCGTTGATCTGCTCGATGCCGGCGCTCTGCTCGCCGCTGGCGGTGCCGATCTCATCGAGGATGTCGGTGACGCGGCGCACGCTCTCGACGATCTCGCTCATGGTGCTGCCGGCTTCCTGCACCAGGCGGCTGCCTTCTTCCACCCGGCCGCTCGAATCGTCGATCAGGCCCTTGATCTCCCTGGCCGCCGCGGCTGCGCGCTGGGCCAGGTTGCGCACCTCGCCCGCCACCACGGCAAAGCCGCGGCCCTGCTCGCCGGCGCGCGCCGCTTCCACCGCCGCGTTCAGCGCCAGGATGTTGGTCTGGAAGGCGATGCCGTCGATGACCGAGATGATGTCGGTGATCTTGCCCGAGGCCGCGTGGATCTGGCCCATGGTGGCGACCACGCTTTCGATCACTTCGCCGCCGCGCGCAGCCACGCCGGACGCGGTCGCGGCCAGCTGGTTGGCCTGGCGCGCGTTGTCGGCGTTCTGGCGCACGGTCGAGGTCAGCTCTTCCATCGAAGACGCGGTCTCTTCCAGCGAACCGGCTTGCTGCTCGGTGCGGCTGGACAGGTCCTGGCTGCCGGCCGCGACTTCGCGCGAGGCCACCGAGATGGTCTCGGTGCCGGTGCGCACCGTGCGCACCGTCTCGGCCAGGTTGGCGTTCATGGTCTTGAGGGCCGCCAGCAGCTGGCCGATCTCGTCGTTGCCGTGCACCTCGACCTTGGTGGTCAGGTCGCCGGCGGCGACGGCGTTGGCGACGTCGAGCGCGCTGCGCAGGCCGCGCGTGATCGAGCTGGTGATCCACCAGGCCAGGGCCGCGGCGAACGCGACGACGACGGCGCCGAGTACGATCATCAGCGTGCGGGTCGACTCGTAGGTGTGCTGGGCGTCGGCGGCAGTCTGGGTGCTCAACGCCTGCTGAATGCGGACCTGCTCGTCCATCGCCTCCTTGTACTCGATCAGGATGGGGCGCACTTCCTTGCGCAGGAGTGTGCGTGCGCCGGCATCGTCACCGCCCTGGAACATCTGGATCAGGACCTGCAGCTTGGCCCCGTACTTCTCGTTGAGCGCATGTTCACGAGCCAGCACTTCGCGCGCCTTCTCGTTTTGCAGCGTTGCGTCGAGCTTCTTGAGGATCTCGTCGATTTCCTTGCGCGACGCCGCGATCTTCTCGAGCTGCTTCGCCCTGTCGTCGGCATCGTCGCTCAGCATCACGTTGCGTACGGCGATGGCGATTTCGTTGGTCAGCGAGTGCTGGCGCGTGACCATTTCGACGCGCGGGATGCGCATGTCGACGATGTCGTGGGTGCCGTCGTTGACCCGGCCCAGCATGACGGTGCCCTGCCCGACCATGAAGACCAGCGCCGTGCAGACGAAGCCGAAGCCGAGCGCCAGGCGCGTACCGATTTTCAAATTTGCGATGTTCATGTTTCCCTTTCACAACCGGTGCGCAACCAGCTGCGCACTTGTATTGACCAGGGAGACAGCATAAGCGAAAGAAACGATAAAATCGATAATCGAAAGTTATTTCTCGGAAATATCCGATGTCAGATGTGTGGAATGTACAACGAGTTCAAAATAAAATCCGGATTAGAGGCTCGTTGCGATTGCGGAAATTGCAAATCCGGCAGCAAGAAGCGCTCTTGCCCGGCACGGCTCAGTAGATTTCCTGCGCCGACGCCCGTACCGCGTGCAGCAGCAGCTCGGCCCCCGGCGACAGCAGATGGTCCTGCTGGCGCACGATGCCGAAGGCGTCCATCGTGCACGGCAGATCGATCGGCAGGATGCGCATCACGTTCAGGGACTCGTAATACTGCGCGACCTGGCGCGGCATCACGTGCAGCGAATCGGTCTGCTGCAGCAAGGCGGTGATGACCAGCATGGCGGTGGTGTCGACCACGTTGGCCGGCGGCGCCAGGCCGGCGCGGCGGAACATCATGTCGAAGCGGTAGCGCAGGATGCTGCCGTGCGGCGGCAGGATCCACGGACGCCCGGCGATGTCGGCCAGGGTCGGTGCCGGATGGTCCAGCAATGGATGGCCGGGGCGTACCACCGCGCAGGCCGGCTCCTCGGTCAGCTCCTCGTAGATCAGGCCCGCCGCGGCGCTGCCGCCATCGACGATGCGGCCGATCATGAAATCGAGCGTGCCGCGCTGGAGCTTGTCGAGCAGGACGTTGCTGGTCTCGAGCTGCACGCCGATGCGCAGCAGCGGCGCCTCCTGCTTCACCCGTGCGATCGCGCGCGGCAGCAGCGACATGGCCGGCGTCATGATGACCCCGACCTCGACCTGGCCCGACAGGCCGGCCTTGAGCGTGGCGATGTCGTCGTGCGCCAGCGCCAGGCTGGTGAGCGCCATGCGCGCGTGGCGGATCATGGTCTCGCCGTACAGCGTCGGCTCCATTCCGCGCGGCAGGCGCTCGAACAGCTTCACGCCGAGCATCTCCTCGAGGTCCTTGACCTGCTTGGAGGCGGCCGGCTGGGTCATGTGCAGCTCCTCGGCCGCACGATGGATGTTGCGGAAGTCGTCGAGCGCGATCAGCAGCAGCAGCTGGCGCGTCTTGAGGCGCGCCTTGAGAAACCAGTTCGGGTTGGTCGTGTCCATCGGCCCATCATAGCATTCTCGACCCCGGATTTTCACCCCTTGGACAGCAGCCGCTGCACCACGCAGAACACCAGCAGCAGCGTGCCGATCACGATCCGCGTCCACCACGAGCTGAGCGTGCCGTCGAAGGCGATCAGGGTCTGGATCGCGCCCAGCACCAGCACACCCGACAGCGCTCCGGCGATGTAGCCGTAGCCGCCGGTGAGCAGCATGCCGCCGATGACGACCGCCGCGATCGCATCGAGCTCCATGCCCTGCCCGTGCAACGCGTAGCCCGACAGCGTGTAGACCGAGAACAGCAGGCCGGCCAGCGCCGAGCAGAAACCGGACAGCGCATACGCCAGCACCCGCGTGCGGCCGACGTCCAGGCCCATCATCGCCGCCGAGGCTTCGTTGCCGCCGACCGCGTACACGGCGCGCCCGAACGCCGTGAAGTGCGCCAGCCATACCGCCAGCAGCAGCACGACCAGCGCGATGATCGCGCCGGGCGACAGGAAGCCGCCGAGCAGGTGCACCTGGGCCTGCGACAGCGCGGCGAAGAACGGCTGGTCGATCGCGACCGAATCGGTGCTGATCAGGTAACACAGGCCGCGCGCCAGGAACATGCCGGCCAGCGTGACGATGAAAGGCTGCAGCCGGAACAGGTGGATGATGGTCCCCATCAGCGCGCCGAAGGCCGCGCCGCCCGCCAGCACGCAGACGATCACCAGCGCCGGGTGCCAGTGCGCGCTCTGCAGCAGCCAGGCGCAGGCCATCGTCGACAGGGCCAGCACCGCGCCCACCGACAGGTCGATTCCGCCCGACAGGATCACGAAGCCCATGCCGATCGCCAGCACCACCAGGTGCGCGTTATCGATCAGCAGGTTGAACAGCACCTGCTCGGACAGCAACCCCGGATACACGGCGCCGCCGACGCCCAGCATGGCCGCCAGCAGCAGCACGGTGATGGCGGAGGTGAACCACGGGGCCATGGCCAAGGACTGTTTGACGGCGGCGCTCATGCCGGCCTCCTTTGCCGCAGCGCGCGCAGCTCGCCCGACTGCGAGATGCACACCGCGAACACGACGATCGCCTTGACCACCATGTTCACCTCGGGCGGCACGCCCAGCGAATAGATGGTGTAGGTCAGCGTCTGGATGATCAACGCGCCGACCAGGCTACCGGCCAGGCTGAAGCGGCCGCCGGCCAGCGAGGTGCCGCCCAGCGTCACTGCCAGGATCGCGTCGAGCTCGAGCAGCAGGCCGGCGTTGTTGGCGTCGGCGCTCTTGATGTTCGAGGTGATGAGCAGCCCGGCCATGCCGGCGCACAGGCTGCAGGCCGCGTAGACCGACACGATCAGGGTCGCCGTGCGCAGGCCGGCCAGGCGCGCCGCCACCGGGTTCAGGCCGACCGCCTGGATGAACAGGCCGAGCGCGGTGCGGCGCGCCAGGAACAGCAGCAGCGCGAACACCGCGGCCACCACGTACAGCGAGACCGGCAGCCCGCCCAGGTATCCGCTGCCGAGGGTGAAGAAGGACTCCTCATACACCGTGACGATCTGGCCGTCGGTGAGCAGCTGGGCCAGGCCGCGCCCGGCCGTCATCAGGATCAGCGTGGCGACGATCGGCTGCAGCTTCACGCCGGCCACCAGCACGCCGTTCCACAGGCCGCACAGCAGGGCCACGCCGAGCGCCGCCGCCAGGGCCGTGCCGAGCGGCGTGGCTGGGGCGCCGGGTGTGCCGTTCACCAGCATCGCCGCCACGGTCCCCGACAGCGCCACCACCGCGCCCACCGAGATGTCGATGCCGCGCGTGGCGATCACCAGCGTCATGCCGAGCGCGGCCAGCATCAGCGGCGCGGCGCGGTTGGCGATGTCGATCACGCTGCCGTACAAGTGGCCGTCGCGCAGCGCGACGTGGAAGAACCCGGGCACCAGCACGGCGTCGAGCGCCAGCAGCACCAGCAGCGCGGCCAGCGGACGCGCGAGCGGGTGGCGCAGCAGCGCGAAGCGCGTGGCCTGGTCCTGGACCGCGTCCGGGGCGACGCTCTGGACGGGCGCGTTCATGCGCCCTCCCCGGCGATCGCGCGCAGCACCGAGCCGTCGTCGAGTTCGCCGCGCCGGTAGCTGGCGCAGGCCTGGCGGTCGCGCATCACCAGCACGCGGTCGGCCACGCGCAGCACTTCCGGCAGTTCGGACGAAATGAAGAGGATGGCCATGCCCTGGCGGCACAGCTGGCGTACATGATCCATGATTTCCTGCTTGGCGCGCACGTCGATGCCGCGCGTGGGTTCGTCGAGGATCATCAGCTGGGGTTCGGTCGCCAGCCAGCGCGCCAGCAGCACCTTTTGCTGGTTGCCGCCGGAGAGCGAACCGATCGGCGTCTCGATGCTGGCGGTCTTGATGCCGAGCCGCCTGACGAAGTCCTCGGCCAGTTGCTGCTGGCGCTTGAAAGGGATCGCGCGCCACAGCCCGGCGCGCGCCTGCAGCGCCAGGATCAGGTTCTCGCGCACCGACAGCGCCAGGATCGCGCCCTCGTGCTTGCGGTCTTCCGAACAGAAGCCGATGCCTTGTGCAATCGCGTCGCGCGGGGTCGAGAACGTGACCGCCTTGCCGTTGACATCGATGGCGCCGCCGTCGGCCTTGTCGGCGCCGAACAGCAGGCGCGCCATTTCCGTGCGGCCGGAGCCGAGCAGGCCGGCCAGCCCGAGCAGCTCGCCGCGGCGCAGTTCCACGTCCACCGGCGCGAGCGCGCCCTTGCGCGCGAGCGCATGCGTGCGCACGAGGACCTCGCCGGCGCTTGCTTCTTCCTCGTGGCCCGTATCGGGCGCATCGAGCGGCGCGCTGTCGGCCGGCGCGCCGATCATCTTGTTCACCAGGGCCAGGCGCGACAGCTCGGCGCACGGATACTCGCCTTCGCGCTCGCCGTTGCGCATTACCGTGATGCGGTCGGAAATCGCATAGGTCTGGTCCAGGAAGTGGGTCACGAACAGGATCGCCATGCCTTGCTCGCGCAGGCGGCGCAGCGCCGCGAACAGGGTCTGCACCTCGGCTTCGTCCAGGCTGGAGGTCGGCTCATCCAGGATCAGCACGCGGCACTGGACACTCAAGGCGCGCGCGATCGCGACCATCTGCTGGATCGCCAGCGGATAGTTGGCCAGCGGCTGGCGCACGTCCACGTTCACCTGCAGGCGCGCCAGCAGCTCGGCGGCTTGGGCCCGCATCGCGCGCCAGTCGACCATGCCGAAGCGGCGCGGGTAGCGCCCGATGAAGATGTTCTCCGCCACCGACAGATTCGGGCACAGGTTGACTTCCTGGTAGACCGTGCTGATGCCGAGGTTCTGCGCCTCCTGGGTCGAGCGCGGCCGGATCGCCTGGCCTTCGAGCACGATGCTGCCCGCGTCGGGCTGGTACACGCCGGTCAGCACCTTGATCAGCGTGGACTTGCCGGCGCCGTTCTGCCCCATCAGCGTGTGGATTTCGCCGGGGAACAGGCGCAGGCCGGCGTCCGCCAGCGCGCGCACGCCGGGGAAGCGCTTGTGGATGCCGCGCATTTCGAGCACTGGCCCGGTCATGGCGGATCAGTACTTGCGGGTCGGGAGGACCTTGGCCGCGACGTCGGCCGGGAACACGCCCTCCTCGATCGTCACGCGCTTGGCGACCGGCTTGCCGGCGACGACCGCCTGCGCGATCTGCATCAGCGTGGGACCGAGCAGCGGGTTGCACTCGATCGTGACGTTGAGCTTGCCCTGCACCATGGCCTGGAAGGCGCCGCGCACGCCGTCGATCGACACGATGGCGATGTCCTTGCCGGGTTTCAGGCCGGCTTCCTCGATCGCCTGGATCGCGCCGATCGCCATGTCGTCGTTGTGCGCGTACAGCACGTTGATGTTCTTGCCCTCGGACTTCAGGAAGGCTTCCATCACTTCCTTGCCCTTGGCGCGCGTGAAGTCGCCGGTTTGCGAGCGGATGATCTTCAGCTTGGGATTGGTCGCGATGATCTCGGCAAAGCCGGTCTTGCGGTCGGTGGCCGGCGCCGAGCCGACCGTGCCCTGCAGCTCGACGATGTTGAGCGGCTTGCCGCCCATCTGCTTGTCGTACTCGAGCAGCCAGCGCCCGGCGCGCCGCCCTTCCTCGACGAAGTCCGAACCGATGAAGCTGACGTACAGCGACGGATCGCTGACCTTGACCGAACGGTCGGTGAGGATCACCGGGATCTTCGCGGCTTTCGCTTCGCGCAGCACGGTGTCCCAGCCGGTTTCGACCACCGGCGAAAACGCGATCACGTCGACGCGCTGGGCGATGAAGGAGCGGATCGCCTTGACCTGGTTTTCCTGGCGCTGCTGGGCGTCGGCGAACTTCAGGTTGACGCCGGCCTGCCTGGCGGCGGCCTTGATCGACGCGGTGTTGGCGGTACGCCACTCGCTCTCGGCGCCGACCTGGGAAAAGCCGATCGTCAGGGGTTTGTTGGCGGCCAGGGCCGGGATGGGCACGCCGACGGCTGCGAGTGCCCCCGCGCCGGCTGCCACGCCCAGGAAAGACCTGCGGGTGAGCGTCATGCTTGTCTCCGATATTGTTCTGGACACAATACTACGACAGTGAGGGATGCTCAACCAATCATTTTTTTAGGGTGTCCGATATCGCTTTGTATATCCTTGCCAGGATTTAACGCATCAGCCGCATGCCATACAGGGGCGCCATCGTCGCTCCCTCGTGCGCGACCAGTTTCACTTCCAGGCGGCCGCCGGCGCGCTGCACGAGCTCAGGCGGCAAGTCGACATCCTGCGTGGTGAACGGCTGCGCCGCGTCCGCGGCGAGCGTGATGTCCGCCACCCGCTCGCCGTTGACCACCAGGTCGACGCGCTTGCCCGCGTCCGCACCGGCAAACGTCAGGCTCAGCAGCTTGGCCTCCCGCTTCGGATCGCTCAGCTGGTAGCTGAACCACTCTTTCGCGCGCCGCCAATGGCGGCCCTTGTCCACGCCCATTTCCGCGCCCTCGCCTTTGAACTGGTGGTCGACTTCGGGCTGCTGCTCGCCCGGCGCCACCTGGTCGACGGTGCGCGCGTCGAGCGCCAGCCGTTCGGCCTCGCGCGCGGCCACCTGTACGCGTTCGCGCGCGTAGTCGCCGGGCGTGGATTGCGGCCAGTAGACGACATAGCGCGAGTCGTGCAGGCGGAAGAAGGGGATGAACTCGGCGGCCGCTCCAGTGCCGCCCCGCACCAGGCCCGCCGGTGCGGTAAAGGTCAGCGGCTTGCCGGGGACCGGCTTGAAGCGCTTGATGAAGTCCGTGCCGTCGGCCACGAAGGTCGGCGCCGCGTCCAGCGGGCAGACCTGGCCGGACGGCACATGGCCCATGCGTGTGTCGTCGGCCAGGAAATTCAGGTGCTCGGTCGGGAACGGGTTGGTCTTCGCGGCCAGCACGATCGGCCCATGCAGCACGGCGTAGTACTTCGATTTGTCCGGCATCTGCTCGAGGCGGGTCGTCATCGGCAGGTCGACGTCGACGCGGTCGCCTTTGCGCCAGGTGCGCTCGATGCTGACGTAGCGACCCGGACGCGCGTCGATGCGGACCGGCTTGCCGTTCACGCGCAGCCCCAGCTTGCCGGCGGCGACCCAGGCCGGATAGCGGATCTTCAGCACGAAGTGCGCACTCGCGCCCACCTCATCCACGGTGATGTGCGTGCTGGCCTCGTCGGGGAATGTGTTGGCCTGGGTGATGCGCACGCCCCGCGCTTTCCAATCGAGGGTCGACGGGATGAACAAGTTGACGAACAGCGCCGCCTCCTTGCCGCTGCCTTCGTGGGCGTAGATGAATTCGCCGTACTTCGCATGGCTCTCGATGCCCGAGCCGACGCAGCACCACATCGCCTGGTCGACCTGCGAGTAGACCCGGTACCCGTTCGGCCGCATCGGCGTGAAGTAGACGAAGCCGCCGCTGTCCGGGCGCTGCGAGGCGAGGATGTGGTTGTACAGCGCGCGCTCGTAATAGTCGGCGTAGAGCGCCTTGTCCGAGGCTGCGAACAGCATCCCGGTCAGCTTGAGCATGTTGTAGGTGTTGCAGGTCTCCGGTCCCTCGACCTCTTCCAACATCGGACTGAAGTCGTGTTCGTCGTGGAAGTGCTCCTTGACGCTGTTGCCGCCGATGGCAACCGTGCGGTTGTCGACCACGGTCTGCCAGAAGAATTCGGCGGCGTGCGCCATGTCGCGTCGCGTGGCCGGGTCGCTGCTCAGCGCGGCGATGCGCTCGAAGCCGATCACCTTCGGGATCTGGGTATTGGCGTGCAGGCCGGTAAGCCGGTCCTGGCCCTGTTCGAGCGGCTGCAGGATGCGCCGGTCCGAAAAGCGCAGCGCCAGGTCCAGGTATTTGCGCTCGCCTGTCATCTGGTAGACGTCGGCCAGCACTTCGTTCATGCCGCCATGCTCGCTCTTGAGCATGGCCTGCATCTGTTCATCGCCCAGGTGGCCGGTGAGGCGCAGCGCCCAGTCGGACAGCGCCACCAGCATGGTGCGCGCATCCTCGTTGCCGGCGTAGCGCCAGGCGTCGCGCAGGCCGGCGAACAGCTTGTGCAGGTTATACCAGGGCACCCACTTGCCGTTGACGGAAAAATTGTCGGCGTGGAGCTTGCCGGCGGCGATGTCGCGCCAGGCCGCGCGTCCGCCCGGGATGCCGCCGAGGTAGCCGCGCAGTTCACCCTGCGTGTCGCCCTCGGCGTTGGCTTGCTGCGCGCGCTTGAGTTCCGCCACGAAGTCGTCCAGGCGGCGCTTGACTTCCGGGTCGCCGGTCGAGGCGAACATCAACGCCAGCGCCGACAGGTAATGGCCGCCCATGTGGCCATCCAGGCCGGACGATTCCCAGTTGCCATAGCTGGGCTGCTTCGGCGCCAGGCCTGCTTCGCGCAGGAACGGCGCGGCCAGGCGGTCGGGCTCGAGGGCCATCAGGTAATGCAGGTCGGTGGCCTGGGCCTCGAGGAAGGGGCTGGGACCGAGGCGCACGTCGCGCAGCGGGAACAGTTCGGCGGCATGGGCGCTCGCGCCCAGCAGCGCCGCCGATAACAGCAGCAGCGGCAGCGCAGCAATCCGGATCGGCATCATCGTCACCTCAAGAAACGCAGCGCCGGCCGCGCGGCCGGCGCCCCATCGATCAACCTTGGACCGCCAGCACCATCACGCCCTTCGCCGGCACCTTCACCGTCAGCTTCCCGGCTGAAGCACTGGCGCTGAAATCGACCGGCTTGACCGCCTGCGGCTGCTGGAAGCTGTTGTGCGCATCCATCGCGTCAGCGCTCAAGACCTGCCCGCGCACCGAGGACACGTTCGAGCCGGCGACGTTCAGCACCACGTCGGTCGCCTCGCGCGGATTGGTGTTCACCAGCGCGACGTAGACCTTGCCGTCCTTGGCGCGCGCGGCCGAGGCGCTGATGCCGGGGATGGTCTTGCCGGCGGTACCGTACAGGGTGTTGTTCGAGAGCTGGACCGGCAGCGAGGCGGCGCCCTGGAACGGCACGTACATCTTGTAGGCCCAGTAGGTCGGCGTCAGCACCATCTTGTCCTGGTCGGTCAGGATCATCGCCTGCAGCACATTGACCATCTGCGCGATGTTGGTCATGCGGACGCGGTCGGCGTGGGCGTGGAAGATGTTGAAGTTGAGCGCGGCGACCACGGCGTCGCGCAGCGTGTTCTGCTGGTACAGGAAGCCCGGGTTGGTGCCCTTCTCGACGTCGTACCAGGTGCCCCATTCGTCGACGAAAAAGCCGATCTTCTTCTCGGGGTCGGTGCGCTCGAGCACCGCGACGTGCGAGGTGATGAAGTCCTCCATGCGCATGGTGCCGGCCAGGGTCGAGGCCCACTGCGCCTCGTCGAAGCCGGTGGCGGCGCCCTTCACGTCCCATTTACCGGTCGGCAGCGTGTAGTAGTGGAAGCTGATCGCGTCGGTCTTGCCCTTGAGGTCGCGGCTCAGGGTGTCGGTCCAGGTGATGTCCTCGCCGGTGCCGCCGCTGGCGATCATCTTCGGACGCCATTGCTGCGGCGCCTTCAGGAAGGTTTCGTAGTGGCGGTACAGGTCGGTGTAGTACTGCGGGCGCATGTTGCCCCCGCAGCCCCAAGACTCGTTACCGATCGCGAAGTACGCCACCTTGAACGGCGCCGGGTGGCCGTTCTTGGCGCGCAGCTGGGCCAGGGTCGACTTGCCCTCCGACGTCATGTACTCGAGCCACTCGCTCATCTCCTGCGGGCTGCCGGTGCCGAGGTTGCCGTTGACGTAGGCGTCGGCGCCGAGCTGCTCGATCAGGTCGAAGTATTCGTGGGTGCCGACCGCATTGTTTTCCGGGACCCCGCCCCAGTTGGTGTTGACCTTGACCGGGCGCTTGTCGCGCGCGCCGATGCCGTCGCGCCAGTGGTACTCGTCGGCGAAGCAGCCGCCCGGCCAGCGCACCAGCGGCACGTGAAGGTCCTTCAATGCGCCGACCACGTCCTTGCGCCAGCCGCGCACGTTCGGGATCTTCGATTCCGGGCCGACCCACAGGCCGCCGTAGATGCCGCTGCCGAGGTGCTCGGCGAACTGGCCGTAGACGTCCTTGTCGATGGTCGCGCCGGGGTGGCTGGCGTCGACCGTCAGGCCGACCTGGGCGTAGGCCGCCAGGGCCGGGAACGCGGCCAGGACGGCCAGTGCGGCGAGACGGGTACGGGTGCGTGGTGCGGATGCTGTCATGGGGTCTCCTTGTTTTTGTATAGCCAGCACGATATCACGGCTGAGGTCTGGTCCGGTGCCGCATCAAGTCCACCCGGCGTCGACCACGAAGTCCTGGCCGGTGCACATCTTGCTGTCGTCGGCGGCCAGGAACAGCACCATCGCCGCCACGTGCTCGGGCATCAGCTTGCCGGGCAGGCACTGCGAACGACGGATCTCGGCTTCGCCGGCCTCGTCGAGCCAGAGGTCGACCTGGCGCTGGGTCATCACCCAGCCCGGCGTAACGGTGTTGACGCGGATGTTGAAGGGGCCGAGGTCGCGCGCCAGGCAGCGCGTCAGGCCGATCACGGATGCCTTGGTGGTCGCGTACACCGGGTAGTTCGGGTTCTTGGCGTGGAAGGACATCGAGCTGAAGTTGATCACCGAGCCGCCGCCGCGGCGGCGCATGCCCTCCAGTGCGGCCTGCACGGTGAAGAACATCGGGCGCTGGTTGATCGCGATGCGCTCGTCCCAATAGTCGACCGTGACTTCGCCGATGCGGTGGCGCGCATCGTTGGCGGCGTTGTTGACGATGACGTCGAAGTCGCCGAGCAGCGTGGCCAGCTCCGCCATGGTCTGCTGCAGCGCCGGGATGTCGGTGATGTCGCAGTGGCGGAACTCGGGCGCGCGCAGGCGCCGGTCCGCCTGCGCGTAGGTCTCGCGCAGGCGCACGACCAGCGCTTCGCTGGCCTCCTCCAGGATGTCGACGAAGGCCACGATCGCGCCCTGCGCCACGAAGGCTTCGACGATGGCTTCGCCGATCCCGCTGCCCCCGCCGGTCACGAACACGCGCTTGCCGTGCAGGCTGGCGTAGCTGGCCTTCATAGCGTCTTCACCGTGGTGAAATTCGACGGCACGCTGGCCAGCGGATTGCGCAGCGGCGGTCCGAATACCGGCGCCTCGATCTCGAAGATCTCGCCCGGTTCGACGCGGATCTCGTCGGCGAAGCTCAGCGTGGCGGTGCCGAAGAAGTGGATGTGGACGTCGCCGGGACGCTGGAACAGGCCGTACTTGAAGTGGTGGTATTCGAGGTTGGCGATCGAGTGCGACATGTTGCGCTCGCCCGAGACGAACGGTTTTTGCCAGCGCACCGTGCCATCCTGCCTGACGACGCGCGAGACGCCCTCGACGTGCTCGGGCAGTTCGCCCACCAGCAACGCCGGGCCGACGCCGCACTGGCGCAGCTTGGAGTGGGCCAGGTACAGGTAGTTCTGGCGCTCGGTGACGTGGTCGGAGAACTCGTTGCCCAGCGCGAAACCGAGGCGCCAGGGCTGGCCGTCCTCGCCGATCAGGTACAGGCCGGCGATCTCCGGCTCCTCGCCGCCGTCCAGCGCGAATGCCGGCATCTCGAGCGCCTGGCCGCTGGCGCGCACGCTGTCGCCGTCGCCCTTGTAGAACCATTCGGGCTGCACGCCCGGCCTCTCGCCTGCCGGCTTGCCGCCTTCGACGCCGAGGCGGAACATCTTCATGCTGTCCGACAGCGTCTCGACGTCGCCGGCGATCTTGCGGTGCATGGCGTCGCGCGCGTCGGCGCTGCCCAGGTGGGTCAGGCCGGTGCCGGTCACATGGCAATGGGCCGGATCGGGATGGTCGAGCGGAGGCAGCACGCGGCCGGCGCTTGCAAGCGCCTCGTACGACGCCTTGTCGGCGCCGGCCGCCGCCTCGGCCAGCGCAGCGATGCCCTTGCCTTGTCTGACGGCGACGCGCGCCAGCTCGAGCGTCGATGCGTAGCCGGCCAGCGGCGCAACGGCATCGCCGTCGAGGATGCCGACGCGGCGTTCGCCATCATCGTTCAGGTATTGGATCAGCAGCATGATGAGTGTCTCCTTCGTTCTACTGTACGCCGCGCTCAGTGCGAGTGCTTCGGCACCGCCGATCCGCGGCAGCCGACCAGGAAGTCGAAGTCGCAGCCTTCGTCGGCCTGCAGCACGCGCTCCAGGTACAGGCCCTGGTAGCCGCTGGCCACCGGCGCCTTGAAGCTCTCGGCACGGTCGGCCAGGCGTGCGCGGATCTCGTCGTCGGACAGGTCCAGGTGCAGGCGCCCTTCTGCGCAATCGAGCTCGATCATGTCGCCGTCACGCACGATGCCGAGCGGCCCGCCGTCCATCGCTTCCGGCGCCACGTGCAGCACCACGGTGCCGTACGCCGTGCCGCTCATGCGCGCGTCCGAGATGCGCACCATGTCGGTCACGCCCTTGGCCAGCAGCTTCGGGGGAAGACCCATGTTGCCCACTTCCGCCATGCCGGGATAGCCCTTGGGGCCGCAGTTCTTCATCACCAGCACCGAGTTCTCGTCGACGTCCAGGTCGGGGTCGTCGATGCGCGCCTTGTAGTGGTCGAAGTCTTCGAACACGACGGCGCGGCCGCGGTGCTTCATCAGGTGCTTGGAGGCGGCCGACGGTTTCAGCACGGCGCCGCGCGGCGCCAGGTTGCCGCGCAAGATGCAGATGCCGCCGTCCTCGACCAGCGGCGTGTCGAGCTTGCGCACCACCTCGTCGTCGTAGATCGGCGCCGCTTCGCAGTTCTGCCACAGGGTCTGGCCGTTGGCGGTGAGCGCATCCGGGTGCGGCAGCAGGCCGCCCTCGCCCAGGCGGCGGATCACGGCCGGCAGGCCGCCGGCATAATAAAACTCTTCCATCAGCCAGCGCCCCGAAGGCAGCAGGTCGACGATGGTCGGGGTGCCCTTGCCGATGCGGGTCCAGTCCTCGAGTTCGAGCGGCACGCCGACGCGGCCGGCGATCGCCTTCAGGTGGATCACGGCATTGGTCGAGCCGCCGATCGCCGCGTTCACGCGGATCGCGTTCTCGAAGTTCTCGCGCTTGAGCAGTTTCGACAGGCGCAGGTCCTCATTGACCATCTCGACGATGCGGATGCCCGACATGTGCGCCAGCACGTAGCGGCGCGCGTCGACCGCGGGGATCGCCGCGTTGTGCGGCAGCGAGACGCCCAGCGCTTCGGCCATGCACGCCATGGTGGAGGCCGTGCCCATCGTGTTGCAGGTGCCGGCCGAGCGCGAGTGGCCGGATTCCGCCGCCAGGAACTCGTGCATCGTGATCTGGCCGCCCTTGAACTGCTCGTGCAGCTTCCACACCGCGGTGCCCGAGCCGATGTCCTTGCCGTTCAGTTTACCGTTGAGCATCGGCCCGCCGGTGACGACGATGGCCGGCACGTCGACGCTGGCCGCGCCCATCAGCAGCGCCGGCGTGGTCTTGTCGCAGCCGACCAGCAGCACCACGCCGTCGATCGGGTTGCCGCGGATGGATTCTTCGACGTCCATGCTGGCCAGGTTCCGGGTCAGCATCGCGGTCGGGCGCAGGTTCGACTCGCCGTTCGAGAACACCGGGAACTCGACCGGGAAGCCGCCGGCCTCGATGATGCCGCGCCTGACGTGCTCGGCCAGTTTGCGGAAATGGGCGTTGCAGGGGGTCAGCTCGGACCAGGTGTTGCAGATGCCGATGACCGGCTTGCCCTGGAATTCGTGATCGGGGATACCCTGGTTCTTCATCCAGCTCCGGTACATGAAGCCGTTCTTGTCCTGGGTGCCGAACCATGCGGCGGAGCGCAGTTTCGGTTTGTTCTCGGTGTCGGACACGCGTCCCTCCATAGCCTCAGCAATGGAGGGAGTCTACGGGGCGCAGGGATGACTTTCCAATCACATTTAATGCATCATCGATATCGATTCCGGTATCGATGATGCGGCGCGCAATCGACTGGTCAGTCGACCGAAAAGCGGAAGCGCGACTCGGTGCGGTACACCTGGCCGGGGCGCAGGATCGTGCCCGGGTACTCGGGCCGGTTCGGCGAATCCGGGAAATGCTGCGGCTCGATCGCGAAGCCGCCGCGGTAGGCATAGGTGTGGCCCTTGCCCTGCAGCGAGCCGTCGAGGAAGTTCCCGCTGTAGAACTGCACGCCCGGCTCCTGGGTCAGCAGTTCCAGCACGCGGCCCGACTGCGGCTCGCGCACGCGCAGCGCACGCACCAGCGCGCGCGCGTCGCCCTGGCCGTCGTCAAGCGGACGATTCAGCACGTAGCAGTGGTCGTAGCCGCCGCCGTTGCGCAGCTGGTCGTCGTCGACGCCGATCTGCGAACCGATCGGGCGCGGCTGGCGGAAGTCGAACGGCGTGCCCGCGACCGGCGCCAGCGGCCCGAGCGGGATCGAGCCGGCGTCGATCGGGACGTAGGCGTCGGCGTCGATCCGCATCTCGTGCCCGAGCACGTCGCTCGCGCCCGCGCCGCGCAGGTTGAAGTAGCTGTGCTGGGTCAGGTTGACCGGGGTCGGCTGGTCGGACACGGCTTCGAAGCGCACCACGATCTCGTTGTCGTCATTCAGGCTGTAGACCACGGTGGCGTCCAGGTTGCCGGGGTAGCCTTCCTCGCCGTCCGGGCTGCGGTAGCGCAGGGTCAGGCCGTCATCGCCACGGGAGGCCGTCCACAGCACCTTGTCGAAGCCCTGGTTGCCGCCGTGGAGGTGATTGGCGCCGTTGTTGGTGGCCAGGACGTACTGCTTGCCGTCCAGCGTGAAGCGCCCCTTGGCGATGCGGTTGCCGTAGCGGCCGATCAGGGCGCCGAAATACGGACTGTCGGCCAGGTAGGGCTCCAGGCGGTCGAAGCCGAGCGCGACGTCGGCCATGCGGCCCTCGCGGTCGGGTACGTGGATCTCGTTGATGATGCCGCCGAAGTCGAGTACCTTGACTTGCATGCCGGCGGCGTTGGCGAGGGTGTATTGGGTGACTTGCCGGCCGTCGGGCAAGGTGCCGAACGGGGCCTGCGTGATCTCGGTGTGCACGTGGTCGTTTCCTTTTTTTGTCATGACGTGGTTGGCTCGATCCTAGCATGGCGCGCGCGCCGACCTCGTTCGCTACCGTGGCAAACCCGCTGAAAGATCCAGGCATGGCAGAATGAACGGATGCCCGCTTCCTTCGCCGATTTCCGCGAGCTGGTGCTCGCCGCCGACCTCGACGCCATCGCCGCCCCCGTCCAGATCCCGCCCGCGTGGCTGCTGGCGCGCGCCGGCGCCATCAGCGCCCACTACATCCCGTTCGACTACCTGAACCCGGCCGCGCGCGTCGTCCTGGCCGGCATCTCGCCCGGCTTCGTGCAGTGGAAGAACGCGGTGCGCGAGGCCCAGCGCCTGCTGCGCGCCGGCGCCCCGGATGCGGACGTACTGCGCGCCGCCAAGTACACCGGCGCCTTCAGCGGCGCGATCCGGCCCAACCTCGTCGCCCTGCTCGACCACGTCGGCCTGCAGCGCTGGCTCGGCATCGACAGCTGCGCCAGCCTGTTCCACGAACACGCGCACCTGATGCACGTGACCGGGGTGCTGCGCCAGCCGATTTTCGTCGACGGCAAGAACTACAACGGCGCCTCGCCCAACATGCTGACCACGCCGGTGCTGCAGCAGCAGATGCTCGACTACTTCGCGCCGGAGGCGGCGCTGTTGAAAGACGCGGTATTCGTGCCGATGGGTCCCAAGGTCGCGCTGGCGCTGCACTGGCTGGCCGGGCGCGGCGTCATCGACGGGCGCCGCATCCTGCACGGCCTGCCGCATCCGTCCGGCGCCAACGCCGAGCGCGTCGCGTACTTCCTCGGCCGCAAGGACAAGGCGGCGCTCTCGAGCCGCACCAACGGCGACCAGATCGACGTCGACCGCGCGCTGCTGCTGGCGCGCATGGCGGCGCTGGGCGGGGGTTGACGCCGCCTGCCGTGCTCCGCGATGTGGTCAAGTTGTCTACACTGAAGCCATCCGCTCACAGGGAGCCCCGGTCATGCCCAGCGAATCGTCCGAATCCGACATACTCACCCTCGTCAACCTCGAGGAAAAGCCGACCGTCTTCTTCAAGCGGCTGATCAATGCGAGCTGCTCGGCCATCATCATCACCGACGCCAGCGCGCCGGACAATCCCGCCATCTACGCCAACCCGGCGTTCGTAGCGCTGACCGGTTTTTCGCTCGACGACGTCCTGGGCCGCAACTGCCGCTTCCTCCAGGGGGGCGACCGCGACCAGCCGATCCTGGACGAGATGCGGCGCTGCCTGGCCGAGCAGCGCCCGTTCATCGGCACGCTGCGCAACTACCGCAAGGACGGCACGCCGTTCTGGTCGCGCATGCACATCTTCCCGATGCCGGACGGCGACGGCACGATCTGCAACTACGCCGCCTTCATCGAGGACATTAGCGCCATGGTCGACGCCCAGCAGGCGTCGCAGCAGGCGCACGCGCGCCTGAGCGACGTCCTCGAGAGCGTCTCGGACGGCTGCTTCTCGGTCGACCACGACTGGCGCGTCACCTACATCAACTCGAAAGGCGCATCCTGGCTCGGACGCCAGCCCGGCGAGGTGATCGACCGGAACGTATGGAAGCTGTTCCCCGATGCCGTCGACGGTCCGTTCCACCAGACCTACCATCGCGCGATGGCCAACCATGAATTCGCCAGCTGCGAAAGCTATTATGAACCGCTCGGCCTCTGGATCGAAGGACGCGCCTATCCCTCGCCCGACGGCCTGACCGTGTTCTTCGTCGACGTCAGCGCACGCAAGGAGTCCGAGGCGCGCCTGGTCCACCTGGCCACGCACGACAGCCTGACCGGCCTGCACAACCGCCTGAGCTGCCTGCGCGCGCTCCAGGCTGCGCTCACCCGCGCGCGCGCGCATGGCAACAAGGTCGCGGTGCTGTTCGTCGACCTCGACCACTTCAAGGAAGTCAACGACGCCCACGGCCACCAGGCCGGCGACCTGGCGCTGCAGGAGATCGGCCGCCGCCTGGCGGCGTTCACCAGCCCCGGCACCATGGTGGCGCGCATCAGCGGCGACGAGTTCGTGTTCGTGCTCGAGGACGGCGACGCCGAGGCCGCCCTCGCCCTGGCGCCGGGCGTGCTGCAGCGCCTGGCCGAGCCGATCCAGGTCGACGGCCACCTGGTCACGATCGGCGCCAGCATCGGCATCGCGATCGGCGACGGCGAAGTCGAGTCGCCCGACGAGCTGCTCAACGACGCCGACACTGCGATGTACGAGGCCAAGGCCAACGGCCGCCACACCAGCGTGCTGTTCGCCCCGCAGGCGCGCGACCTGGTCAAGCAGCGCCTGCTGCTGCGCCAGGAAGTGTTCTCGGCGCTCGACCGCGGCCAGTTCGAGCTCTACTACCAGCCGCAGGTCAGCGCCGCCGACGGCGCCGTGGTCGGGGCCGAGGCGCTGCTGCGCTGGATCCACCCGCGCCTGGGCGTGCTCAGTCCGGGCGCCTTCCTGTCCATGCTGGAAGATTCGCCGGCGATTTCCGCGGTCGGCGCCTGGGTCTGCGAGGAAGCCTCGCGCCAGACGCGCGAGTGGGAGCTGTCGGGCCACAAGCTGTCGATGGCCGTGAACGTCTCGGCGCGCCAGCTCGGCGACGACGGCCTGCCCTGCATGCTGGCCGGCCTGATCAAGCGCTACGGCATCGACACCGCCTGCATCAAGCTCGAGGTCACCGAGAGCATGCTGCTGCAGGATGCGGAAAAGGCCGGCGCTGTACTGCGCCGCCTGAAGGAAGACGGCTTCGAGATCGCGCTCGACGACTTCGGCACCGGCTACTCGAACCTGTCCTACCTGCGCCAGTTCCCGGTCACGGCGATCAAGATCGACCGCTCCTTCGTCACCGAGATCGAGCAGGACCAGCGCTGCCTGGACATCGTCAACGGCGTGATCGCCTTCGCCAAGTCGCTCAAGCTGGCGGTGATCTGCGAAGGCATCGAGACCGAGGGCCAGCGCGTGGCGATCGCCTCGACCGGCTGCGACATGCTGCAGGGCTACCTGATCGGCAAGCCGATGCCGGCCGCGGCGTTCCGCGAGCTGCTGATGACCCAGCCGACCAGCATGGCCTGCTTCCAGCCCGGCGACTGAGCCGGAGCCGCGCATTCGCCAGCTTAATCGCCGACGTGCGCCGCGATGCGGTTGCGGCCGGCCGCCTTGGCTTCGTACAGCTGCTGGTCGGCGGCTTCGATCCAGGCCATCGGGTCGTTATGGGCGGCGCCGATCGGCCGTCCGCTAAACACGCCCAGGCTGGCGCTGACGTGGCCGAAGGTGCTGTCGGCGTGCTCGATGTCGAGCCCGGCCACGCCCTGGCGGATCTTCTCGGCCACCGCGATGGCGCCGGCCAGGTCGGTGTCGGGCAGGATGATCGCGAACTCCTCGCCGCCGTAGCGCGCGGCCAGGTCGGGCGGCCGGCGTGGCCCCGATCCGACCGCGGCCGCGACGCGGCGCAGGCAATCGTCGCCGGCGACGTGGCCGTAGCGGTCGTTGAATTTCTTGAAGTGGTCGACGTCGGCCAGGATCACCGAGAACGCCGTGCCGCTGCGGCGCGCGCGCTCGTACTCGCGCGTGAGGCTGGCCTCGAACAGGCGGCGGTTGGCCAGGCCGGTCAGGCCGTCGCTGTCGGCCAGGCTTTGCAGGCTGGTGTTGTGGCGCTGCAGCGATTCGCCGGCGGCGCGCAGCTGGCGTTCGAGCTGGTCGCGCACGCGGATCTGGCGCACCATGCGAAAGCCGGCCCAGGCCAGCAGCAGCACCGCGAGCATACCGAGGGTGCTGGTGATCACGGCCTGGCGGCGCCAGTCGGCCAGGATCTCGTCGCGCGCCATCGCGCTCGCCACCACCAGCGGGAAGCCTTCCAGGTGACGGTAGCTGTACAGGCGCGTCACGCCGTCCAGGTTGGCGCGCATCATGCGCGTGCCGAACCGGCCTGATTCGCGTGCCATGGTCAGCACCGGGCCGTTGGACACGTCGGTGCCGATCAGGCCCGGGTTGAATGGGCGGCGGTAGTACAGCGTCCCGTCGTCGCCGGCCAGCAGGATGGTGCCGGACTGGCCGACGTCGAAACTGTCGTAGAACTTGCCGAAGAAGTCGAGGTCCTGGATGACCAGCGCGACGCCGCCGAAGCTGCCGTCCGGGTTGTCGATGCGGCGCGTGAGCGGGATGACCCACTTGCCGAGCGAACGGCTGATGATCGGCTTGCCGATGCGGGTGGCGCGCTCGGTGTGCGCCGCATGCCAGCGGAAGTATTCGCGGTCCGTATTGTTGGTCGCGCGCGATTCGTCGGTCGGCGGCATCCACGTGATGCGCCAATCGCCTTTCGATCCGAACACCAGCACGCCGTGGACGCCGGGCGTGGTGCGCACGATGTCCGCCATGCGGTAGTGGATGCGCTCGCCGGCGGCGCCGGTGCTGCCGTCGTGCTCGACCCGCTCGACGATCTCGTCCAGCACCGCGTCGCCGACCTTGAACGCCGATTCGGCCTGGGCCGCCAGCGCACGCGCCATGTTGGTGGTGCTGACCGCCGTTTCATCCAGCTCGGCCTGGCGCGACTGCCACAGATTCCACGACTGCAGCCCGACGATCAGCAGGCAAAAGCACACCATGAACACGACCAGGCGCAGCACCACAGGGCGGCGCTGCCGGTCCAGGCGAGTCAGCTTGCGCTTGGCAACATCGGTTTTGAGGATCTCCATCCGGCTCGCACCTTCAATTTCGTCATTATTTTATGCATAACAACCTGTACGCACCCCAATTCTACCGCATTAATTGCCGTATGGAATCTCTTTCTTCATCATATCCGTCAATTTAGTTGCCCATCGACAACGCAGTTGCATTTTTTCATATTTTTCGCTTTTACGCCGCATATATACCGCCGAGCTTCTTGTTTACGCCCCTTTTCCTTTCCCTTGCCTAAGCTGGCCGGATCGATAACCGATCCTGAAAGACAGCCATGGACATCATCTATATCGGCGCGACGCTGCTCTTGAGCGCCATCCTGTGCGGCATGGTCGCCGCCTGCGCCAAGCTGGGAGGCAAGCAATGAATCTCGTGTACTGGGCCGTCGGCATGGCCGCGGCCGCCGTGCTGTTCTACCTCGTCGTCGCCTTGCTGAATGCGGAGAACCTGTAAATGAACATCGATGCGATCCTCCTGCTGGCCGTTTTCATGGCCGTGCTGCTGGCGCTGGCCTGGCCGCTCGGGTGCCTGCTGGCCGCGGTCGGCGATGGCGGCCCCGTGCCCGGCATGCGCTGGCTGGCGCCGCTGGAGCGCCTGTGCTACCGCGCGGCCGGCATCGACCCGGCCCAGGGCATGGGCTGGAAGGCCTATGCCCTGGCGCTGATCGTGTTCAACGGCCTGGGCGCGCTGCTGGTCTACGCGGTCCAGCGCCTCCAAGCCTGGCTGCCGCTCAATCCGCAGCACCTGGGCGCCGTGTCGCCCGATTCGGCGTTCAACACCGCGCTCAGCTTCGTCTCCAACACCAACTGGCAAGGCTACAGCGGCGAGCAGACCATGAGTTACTTCACCCAGATGGTGGCGCTGGCCGGCCAGAATTTCTTCTCGGCCGCGACCGGCATCGCCGTCGTGTACGCGCTGATCCGCGGCCTGGCGGCGCGTGCAAGCAGCACGGTCGGCAACTTCTGGGCCGACCTGGTGCGCTCGACCGTGTATGTGCTGCTGCCGCTGTCGCTGGTGCTTGGCGTGTTCTTCGTCAGCCAGGGCGTGATCCAGAACTTCTCGCCTTACCAGGAGGCGCGGCTGGTCGAGCCGCTCGCCTACAGCCAGCCGACGAACGGGCCCGACGGCCAGCCCTTGAAGGATGCGCAGGGCCAGCCGGTCGTGGAAAACCTGACCGCCACCACGCAAAGCATCGCCATGGGTCCGGTCGCCTCGCAGGAAGCGATCAAGATGCTGGGCACGAACGGCGGCGGCTTCTTCAACGCCAACTCGGCCCACCCCTACGAAAACCCGACCGCGCTGGTCAACTTCGCGCAGATGGTCGCGATCTTCCTGATCCCGGCCGGCCTGTGCTTCGCCTTCGGCCGCATGGTCGGCGACGCGCGCCAGGGCTGGGCGGTCTACGCCGCGATGGCGATCATGTTCGTCGCCATGGCGCTGCTGGCGATGGCGGCCGAGACCGCGGCGCATCCGGGCCTGGCCGCCCTTGGCGTCGACCAGGCCGCCAGCCACTTGCAGGCCGGCGGCAACATGGAAGGCAAGGAGACCCGCTTCGGCATCGCCGCCTCGAGCCTGTTCGCCGCCGTCACCACGGCCGCCTCGTGCGGCGCGGTCGACGCCATGCACGACAGCTTGAGCCCGCTGGGCGGCCTGGTGCCGATGGCGCTGATGATGTTCGGCGAAGTCGTGTTCGGCGGCGTCGGCTCGGGCCTGTACGGCATGCTGGTGTTCGCGCTGCTGGGCGTGTTCATCGCCGGCCTGATGATCGGCCGTACCCCGGAATACCTGGGCAAGAAGATCCAGTCCTTCGACATGAAGATGGTCTCGATCTCGATCCTGGTCACGCCGATCCTGGTGCTGGCCGGGACCGCCGTCGCCGTGGTCAGCGACGCCGGGCTGGCCGGCCTGGCCAACCCCGGCGCGCACGGTTTCTCGGAGATCCTGTACGCCTTTGCCTCCGCCGGCAACAACAACGGCAGCGCCTTCGCCGGCCTGAGCGCCAATACCCCGTTCTACAACGTGCTGCTGGCGCTGGCCATGTGGTTCGGCCGCTTCGCCATCATCGTGCCGGTGCTGGCGCTGGCCGGGTCGCTGGCCGCCAAGCCGCGCCTGGCCGTCACGGGCGGCACCATGCCGACCCACGGCCCGCTGTTCGTCGGCCTGCTGATCGGCACCGTGCTGCTGGTCGGCGTGCTGAACTACGTTCCGGCGCTGGCCCTGGGCCCGGTCGCCGAGCACCTGCAACTGTTCGCTGCGCACTGATAATAAGAGGCATCGCATGTCGCAACCCAACGTAACCCTGTTCGATCCCAAGCTGGCCGGTCCGGCCGTGATCGACGCATTCCGCAAGCTCCACCCGCGCCAGCAATGGCGCAGCCCGGTGATGTTCGTCGTCTACATCGGCTCGATCATCACCACGCTGCTGTGGCTGGACGCCGTATTGCGCAACGGCGGCGGCCACGGCGCGCATCATGCCGACGCGGCGCCCGGCTTCGTGTTTGCCATCAGCCTGTGGCTGTGGTTCACGGTGCTGTTCGCGAACTTCGCCGAGAGCCTGGCCGAAGGCCGCAGCAAGGCCCAGGCGGCCACGCTGCGCGCCCTCAAGCAGACCGTCAGCGCCAAGAAGCTGGCCTCGCCGCAGTACGGCACCACCTGGCTGCCCTGCCCAGCCGCCGACCTGCGCAAGGGCATGTTCGTGCTGGTCGAAGCCGGCGACATCATCCCGGCCGACGCCGAGGTGATCCAGGGCGTGGCCTCGGTCGACGAGTCGGCCATCACCGGCGAATCGGCGCCCGTGATCCGCGAATCCGGCGGCGACTTTTCGGCCGTCACCGGCGGCACCCGCGTGCTGTCCGACTGGCTGGTGCTGAAGGTGGCCGTCAATCCCGGCGAAGCCTTCATCGACCGCATGATCGCGATGGTCGAAGGCGCGCGCCGCCAGAAGACCCCGAACGAGATCGCCTTGACCATCCTGCTGGTGGCCTTGACGATCGTGTTCCTGGTGGTGACGGTCACGCTGCTGCCGTTCTCGCTATATTCGGTCGCCGCCGCCAGGGCCGCCGGCGTGGCCAGTTCGCCGATCACCATCACGGCGCTGGTGGCGCTGCTGGTATGCCTGATCCCGACCACCATCGGCGGCCTGCTGTCGGCGATCGGCGTGGCCGGCATGAGCCGCATGATGCAGGCGAACGTGATCGCCACCTCGGGCCGCGCGGTCGAAGCCGCCGGCGACGTCGACGTGCTCCTGCTCGACAAGACCGGCACCATCACGCTGGGCAACCGCCAGGCCGCCGCCTTCCTGCCGGCCCCCGGCGTGGGCGAGCGCGAGCTGGCCGAAGCGGCGCAACTCGCGTCGCTCGCCGACGAGACGCCGGAAGGCCGCAGCATCGTCGCGCTGGCCAAGCAGAAGTTCAACCTGCGCGCCGTCGAGCTGGCCGGCTTGCGCGCCGAGTTCGTGCCGTTCACGGCCCAGACCCGCATGAGCGGCGTCGACCTGGACGAGCGGCCGGTGCGCAAGGGCGCGGCCGACACCATGCGCAAGTACGTGCTGGGCCTGGGCTACGACTACCCGCAGGGCGTGGCCGACAGCGTCGACGCGGTCGCGCGCCGCGGCAGCACGCCGCTGGTGGTGGTGGACGGCGGCCGCACCATGGGCGTGGTCGAGCTGAAGGACATCGTCAAGGGCGGCATCAAGGAGCGCTTCGCCGAACTGCGCCGCATGGGCATCAAGACCGTGATGATCACCGGCGACAACCGGCTCACGGCCGCGGCGATCGCCGCCGAAGCCGGGGTCGACGACTTCCTGGCCGAAGCCACGCCCGAGGACAAGCTCAAACTGATCCGCGACCACCAGGGCGACGGCCGCCTGGTCGCGATGACCGGCGACGGCACCAACGACGCGCCGGCGCTGGCCCAGGCCGACGTCGCGGTGGCGATGAACAGCGGCACCCAGGCGGCCAAGGAAGCCGGCAACATGGTCGACCTGGATTCGAACCCGACCAAGCTGCTCGAGATCGTCGAGATCGGCAAGCAGATGCTGATGACGCGCGGCTCGCTGACCACCTTCTCGATCGCCAACGACATCGCCAAGTACTTCGCGATCATCCCGGCGGCCTTCGTGGCGACCTATCCGCAGCTGGACGCCTTGAACGTCATGCGGCTGGCCAGCCCGGATTCGGCGATCCTGTCGGCGGTGATCTTCAACGCCTTGATCATCGTCTTCCTGATTCCGCTGGCCTTGAAGGGCGTGCGCTACCGCGCGATCGGCGCCGCCGCGCTGCTGCGCCGGAACCTGCTGCTGTACGGCGTCGGAGGTATCATCCTGCCATTCATCGGCATCAAGCTGATCGACATGGCCCTGGCCGCGCTGCATTTCGCTTGACTGGAGAACCGCTTGAAAACCACATCCCCCATCCGCCCGGCGCTGACGCTGCTGCTGGTGTTGACCGTCCTGTGCGGCGGCGCGTACCCACTGCTGGTCACCGGCATCGCCAAGGGCGTGTTCGCGCGCCAGGCCGACGGCGACCTGATCGTGCAGGACGGCCACCTGCGCGGCTCGCGCCTGATCGGCCAGCCGTTCAGCGCGCCCGGCTATTTCTGGGGCCGTCCGTCGGCCACCAGCCCGATGCCCTACAATGCGGCCGGCTCGTCCGGCTCGAACCAGGGCCCGACCAACCCGGCCCTGCTGGACGCGGTCAAGGGCCGCATCGCCGCGCTGCGCCAGGCCGATCCGGACAACCATGCGCCGGTGCCAGTCGACCTGGTCACGGCCTCGGCCAGCGGGCTCGATCCGGACATCAGCCCGGCCGCCGCGCTGTACCAGGCCGGTCGCGTCGCGCAGGCGCGCGGGGCCGCGCGCGCGCAGGTGGAAGCGCTGGTGCGCCGCCACGTCGAGACGCCGGCGCCGGCCATCCTCGGCGCGCCCCACGTCAACGTGCTCGCGCTGAACCTGGCGCTCGACCAGGCCTGGCCGCGCCGCTGAGCGTTTATCATTCACCCATGCCGACCGACCGCAACCGCCCCGATCCCGCCCGCTCCGATCCCGCCCGCCCCAATCCCGATGTCCTGCTGGCGCGCGTCGCCGAGCAGGAACGGCGCGCCGCGCGCGGCGCCCTGCGCATCTACTTCGGCGCCTCGGCGGGGGTCGGCAAGACCTACGCGATGCTGGGCGCGGCGCGCACGCTGCATGCTAGCGGCCACTCGGTGCTGGCCGGCGTGATCGAGACCCACGGCCGGTTGGAAACCGCCGCCCTGCTCGACGGCTTGCCGCAGCTGGCCCCCAGGCAGGTCGCCTACCGTGGCAAGACGCTGCCCGAATTCGACATCGACGCCGCGCTGGCCGGTGGCGCGTCGCTGGTGCTGGTGGACGAACTGGCGCACACCAATGCGCCCGGCTCGCGCCACCGCAAGCGCTGGCAGGACGTGGAAGAATTGCTGGCGGCGGGCATCGACGTCTACACGACCGTCAACGTGCAGCACCTGGAAAGCCTGAACGACGTGGTCGGCGCCATCACCGGCGTGCGCGTGGCCGAGACCGTGCCCGACACCGTGTTCGACCGCGCCGACGAGATCGTGATGGTCGACATCCCCGCCGACGAACTGCTGGCGCGCTTGACGTCCGGGCGGGTCTACCAGGGCGCCCAGGCCGAGCGCGCGGCCCAGCATTTTTTTCGAAAGGGGAACCTGATCGCGCTGCGCGAACTGGCCTTGCGCCGCACCGCCGAACGCATCGAGGGTGACATGCGCGCCTGGCGCGTCGAGCAGTCGATCGACGCCGTGTGGAAGACCGGCGCCGCGCTGCTGGCCTGCGTCGGCCCCGATCCGGGCGCCGAGCAGGTGGTGCGCAGCGCCGCGCGCCTGGCCGGGCAACTGGGCGTGCGCTGGCATGCGGTGCACGTCGAGACGCCGCGCCTGCAGCAGCTGGCGGCTGGGCGCCGGGCCGATATCCTGGATGCGCTCAAGCTGGCCGAAAAGCTCGGCGCCAGCACCGCGGTGCTGCCCGGCAGCGAAGTCGCCGACGAACTGGCGCGCTACGCCGGGGAGCACAACCTGTCGCGCCTGGTGCTGGGCCGCCCGAGTCCGCCCGCGCGCGCGCTCGGGCAGCTGCGCGCGCACCTGCGCTGGCGTGCCCCGCTGGCGCGCCGCCTGACCGAACTGGCGCCCGAGATCGACCTGGTCGAAGTGCCGGCGACGCGGCCGCTGCGCCACGGCGAGCGCGCGCGGATGGCCGCGTCGAACGGCGCCGGCCTGACGGACGATGCGCGCGCGCGCTGGTTCGCCTACGCCCTCGGCGCCGCGGCCAGCCTGGGCGCTGGCCTGCTCGGCTGGCAGATGGAGCGCTGGCTCGACCTGCCCAACATCGCCATGCTGTTCATGCTGGTGGTGCTGCTGGTCGCCTACACGCTCGGACGCGGGCCGTCGGTGCTGGCGACCTGCGTCAGCGTGGCGACCCTCGACTTCGTGTTCGTGCCGCCGCGCTTTTCGTTTGCCGTCTCGGACTTCCAATACCTGGTGACCTTCGGCGTGATGCTGGCGGTGGGCCTGATCACCGGCCACCTGACCTCCTTGCTGCGCTTCCAAGTGCGGGTCGCGCGCCAGCGCGAGAACCGCTGGCGCGCGCTGTACGAATTCGCCAGCCGCCTGTCCGGCGCACTGCAGCCCGAGCAGGTGCTGGAAGCCACGCGCGAGTTCGTCGCGCAGGCGTTTCGCGCGCGCGCGACGCTGCTGCTGCCCGACCTGGAAGGCCGGCTGCAGGCGCCTGTGGATACAGCCGACGAAGCGCCGGCCTGCATCGAACCCGGCACCGCGCAGTGGACATTCGATCACGCCCAGCCGGCCGGCTTCGGCACCGATACCCTGCCCGCCAGCCGCCTGTTCTACCTGCCGCTGGTGGCGCCGATGCGCACGCGCGGCGTGCTGGCCCTGGCCCCGGACCCGGGCGCGCGCTTCCTCGGCCCGGAGCAGCGCCAGCAGCTCGACACCTTCGCCACCGTCACCGCGATCGCCCTGGAACGCGTGCACTACATCGAGGTCGCGCAGGGCGCGCTGGTCGACATGGAATCCGAACGCCTGCGCAATTCGCTGCTGGCCGCGCTCGGGCACGACCTGCGCACGCCGCTGACGCTGCTGGTCGGCCTGTCGGAGTCGCTGGCCAACTCGAAACCGCCGCTGCCCGCCAACCAGCTGCAGGTGGCCGCCACGCTCAGGCAGGAAGCGCTGCGCATGAGCGCACTGGTGGCCAACCTGCTCGACATGGCGCGCATCCAGAGCGGCGGCGTGCACCTGCACCTGGAGTGGCAATCGATCGAAGAAGCGGTCGGCAGCGCGCTGCGCGTGTGCGGCGCCGTGCTGGCGCGGCACTACGTGCGCACCGACCTGCCGGAAGACCTGCCGCTGGTGCAGTTCGACGCGCCGCTGTTCGAACGGGTGCTGTGCAACCTTTTCGAGAACGCCGCCAAGTACACGCCGCCCGGATCGACGCTGACGATCGACGCGCGCGTGCGCGGGGACAGGATCGAGCTGCGCGTGAGCGACGACGGTCCCGGCCTGCCGCCCGGGCGCGAAGAAGCGCTGTTCGAAAAATTCGCGCGCGGCCAGCAGGAATCGAACACGCCCGGCATGGGCCTGGGACTGGCGATCTGCCGCGCGATCGTCGAGGCGCACGGCGGCGCCATCCATGCCGAGCGCGCCGACGACGGCAGCGGCGGCGCGCGCATCGTGATCGCTTTGCCGCGCGGCGAGCCGCCTCAGCTACCCGAGTTACCCGAACTGTCCGACCTGGACCCGGATTCAACGCTGGAGGACACCCATGAATGAACAACCACTCGCGCTGGAAGACGAACCCCAGATCCGCCGCTTCGTGCGCGAGGCGCTCGAGGAAGAAGGCTGGCGCGTGATCGAAGCCGGCAACTGCCGCCACGGCCTGATCGCGGCCGGCACGCGCCAACCCGACCTGGTGGTGCTCGACCTCGGCCTGCCGGACGGCGATGGCGTCGCCTTCATCGCCGACCTGCGCCAGTGGTCGCGCACGGCGATCATCGTGCTGTCGGCGCGCACGCTGGAATCGGAAAAGGTGCGCGCGCTCGACGCCGGCGCCGACGACTACCTGACCAAGCCGTTCGGCTTGGCCGAGCTGCTGGCGCGCGCGCGCTCGGCGCGGCGCCGCCAGCAGCTCGGGTCAAGCGCCCAGGGCAACGGCAGCGTGGTGCGCTTCGGCAGCGTCGCGATCGATCTGCAGGCGCACGCGGTCACGCGCGACGGCTGCGGCGTGCGCCTGGCGCCGACCGAATACAAGCTGCTGGCGGTCCTGGCGCGCAACGCCGGGCGCGTGGTCAGCAACCCGCAGCTGCTGCGCGAGGTGTGGGGACAGCAGTCGGCCAACAGCCCGCACTACCTGCGCATCTACATGGGCCACCTGCGCCGCAAGCTGGAAGCCGACCCGGCCCAGCCGAAGTACCTGATCACCGAAACCGGCGTCGGCTACCGGCTGGCGGTGCCCGTCTGAAGCGCCGGCGCGTATATACGGCGTTTACTTCCGGCCACCGAGTTTTTAGGCAATCTATACCGGCGAATCCCTATCCTTGAAGCCCTGCCAACCCTCAAGGATAGTCATGCAACACCAGAACAAGATCGCCATTGCCCTCGCCCTCGCTTTCGCCTCGTCGCTCAGCTGCGGCAGCGCCGCCGCGGCGGACTCGGGCCCGGCCGACGGCTGCGCACCCGGCTCGGCCGCGAAAGGCTTGGGCGAGCGCTTCGTCGACACCTACGGCGACTATTTGAAATGGAACGGCGACCCGGCCCCAGCCCCGGACGCCGATCCGAGCTACCGCAAAGACCTGCAGGCGCCGCCGCTGTCGAGCCCGCCGTATCCGTTCTCGACCTGGCCGATCGGCGGCACCGAGACCATCGGCTACGACAACCAGTACTATGGCGCCCTGATGGACAGCCTGTACTGCGGCCCGCACGGCAAGGCCTGGAAGGAATCGCGCGTGACGGTGTACGGCTGGATCAACCCCAGCTTCAACGTCAGCACCTCGCACTCGCGCTTCAACTTCGCCACCGGCACCGGCGGCAACTACCCGGCCGCCTACGGCTACGAGCCGAACCAGGTCCAGCTCGACCAGGTCGCGCTGTACGTCGAACGCACGCCGGACGTGGTGCAGAAGGACCACAACGACTGGGGCTTTCGCATCGCCGGCCTGTACGGCAGCGACTACAAGTACACCTTCTCGAAAGGCCTGCTGAGCGACCAGTACACGAAACACGGCCGCCGCTACGGCTTCGACCCGGTGATGATGTACGCCGAGTGGTACACCCCGTTCGTCGCAGAAGGCATGAACGTGCGCGCCGGGCGCTACATCTCGATCCCGGACATCGAGGCCCAGCTGGCCCCGAACAACTACACCTTCACCCACTCGCTGCTGTACACGGTCGACCCCTACACCAAGGAAGGCGTGGTCGCGACGATCAAGCTGAGCCGCAACTGGACCGTGCAGGGCGAGCTTTCGATCGGCAACGACATCGCCTACTGGGAAAAGGACGAGCGCCGGGCCACGCCGGCGGCGTGCGTCGCCTACACCACCGACAGCGCCGACGACCACATCTACGCCTGCCTGAACGGCGCCCATCCGGTCCTGGGCAACAACGGCAAGTTCGGCTGGAACAACCTGCAGCACAAGGTGATCAGCTGGTATCACAAGTTCAACGACAAGCTGCACATGTCGACCGAGGCCTACCGCATGACGCAGGACGGCACGCCCAACGTCAACGACCCGGCCGGCCAGGCCCTGCTGAGCGCGCGCTACGGCAACCTGACCTATGGCGCGCCTTCGGGCGCCCAGTGCGGCCCGGATGCCGGTCCGACCTGCCAGTCGCGCGAGTGGGCCTTCGTGAACTACATCGGCTACCAGTTCGGCCCGCGCGACGACGTCACGCTGCGCACCGACATCCTGGACGACACGACCGGCCAGCGCACCGGCTTCAAGACGCGCTACTACGAAGTCGGCCTGGGCTGGCAGCACTGGATCGGCAAGGCCATCACGCTCCGTCCGGAAATCCGCTGGGAGCATGCGCGCGACGTCGACGCCTACGACAACCCGAGCGCGACACCGGGCGCCGGCCAGCGCACCCAGACCATGTTCGCGATGGATGCTATTATTCATTTCTGAACCGTAATGGCCGGCCGCGGCCAACAGCCCAGCGGCCGGCTTCCCTAACGGAACGCGCCATCCGCGCGTCCCCGCTTACGAAGGACCGTCATGAAATCGTATCGCCTTGCCGCCCTGCTCGCCGCAGTCGTCACCCTTTCCCTGAGCGCTTCGTTCGCCCACGCCGCGCGCGACGAGACCCTGATCCAGCAGACCCGCAAGAACCAGGTGGCGCACGACGCGCAAGCCAGGCAGGAACACGACAAGCAGGCGGCGACCGCCGCAACCGCGCCGCAGCAGCCGCAACGCCAGCACGGCTGAGACAAGCCAGACACGCCAAAGGCACGGTCCGGGCCAGCTCGGGCTGCGGACTAGCCCGGCCTGGCGCCGGGCGTTTGCGTCCGGCTCAGGGTTGGATCAGGACGCGCGCAGCGCCACCACGGTCGCGGTGTCGCGGCCGGCGCGCTTGGACTGGTAGAGCGCGTCGTCGGCGGCGTGGGTCAGCGACGCCTGCTCGGCGCGCGGGCACCATGCGATGCCCATGCTGGTGGTGACCTTCAAGGTCTGGCCGTCGACTCCCATCTCCGGACGCACCGCGTCGAGCAGCTTGGCGGCGATGCGCTCGCACTCGAGCGGCGAGCCGACGTGCTCGAGCACGATCACGAACTCGTCGCCCGCCAGGCGCGCCACGGTGTCGGTACTGCGCACCGCCGCGGTCAGGCGCTGCGCCACCATGCGCAGCACGACGTCGCCGACCGCGTGGCCGAGGCTGTCGTTGATCTGCTTGAAGTTGTCGACGTCGAGGTAGACCAGGGCCAGCGCCATGCCGCTGCGGCGCGAACGGCCGATCGCCTGGGTCAGGCGCTCTTCGTAGTCGCGCCGGTTGGGCAGGCCGGTCAGGTGGTCGGAATGGGCCAGCGCGTGCAGTTGGCGCTCGTATTCGCGCGCCGAGGTCGCATCCAGCGACAGCACGTACACGCCCTGCACCACGCCGTCGCGCAGGTGCGGCAGATAGGTCGAGCTGATCACGCGCTTGCGGCCGCGGCGCTCTTCCTCGATCTCGATGTGCGAGCCGTGGCCTTTCAGGCAGCGCTCGATCGCTTCGCGGCGCGGCGTGTAGAAAGCCTCGCCCATCGCCTCGAGCACGGTCTTGCCGACCATGTTCTCGCTGCGCACGCCGAACCATTCGCGGTAGCGGTCGTTGGCGAAGCGATAGCGCTGGCGCGTGTCGATGTAGGCGATCAGCGCCGGCACGTTGTCGGCGATGGTGCGCAGCCATTCCTGGCTCTCGATCGCACGCGCGCGCGAGTCGGACAGCTCGGTCACGTCCTTGATCGCCACCACCGCGCCCAGCGGTTTGCCGCTGGCGCACTTGAGCGCGCGGCCGCTGGCCAGCACGCGCCGCGGCGCGGCGCCGGCGGCCACGATGGTCATCGGCACGTCCTGCACCTGCTCGCCGCCCAGCGCCCGCGCCAGCGGCACCATCTCGAGCGTCATCGGGGTCAGGCCGTCCTCGGCGTACAGGCTGTAATACGAAGGCCACTCGGCCATGGGGATGGCGGCGGCGTCCACGCCGTGGAACTCGCGCGCGGCCTGGTTGAACAGGGTCAGATTGCCCTCGGCATCGCAGGCGGCCACCGCCATGTCGACCGTCTCGAGCACGGCGTCGAGCAGCTCCTGCTTCTGGCGCAGCTGCTCTTGAAACGCGATGCGGCGGGCCGCTTCCTGATCGAGCGCGACGTTCTTGGCGTGCAGCTCGGCGGTGCGCTCCTGCACGCGCTGCTCGAGGCGCACGTTCAGTTCCAGCAGCGCCTGCTGGGCGGCATCGCGCGCCGCCACGATCACCGGACGGTTCAATTCGTCCTGGACCATGCGCGCCAGGTCGCGCAGCATGCGCCGCCCAAGCTCGTCGAGCTGGCGCGGGCGAACGTCGAGGACGCACAGGGTGCCCAGCGGTTGCCCGTCCAGGCTGTAGATCGGCTGGCCAGCGTAGAAGCGGATGAAGGGTGCGCCCAGCACCAGCGGGTGCTCGCGGAAGCGGTCGTCCAGATGGGTGTCGTCGACCACCAGCATGTCGTCGAGCGCGACCGCATGGCTGCAAAAGGCGAGCGAACGCGAGGTTTCCTTGAAGTCGACGCCGATGCACGACTTGAACCACTGGCGCTCGCAATCGACCAGCGACACCAGGGCGATCGGCGTGTCGAAGGCGGCCGAAGCCAGCCGCGTGAAGCGGTCGAAGCGATCTTCCTGGGGCGTATCGAGAACGCCGAGAGCGTGCAGTGCCTTGACGCGTTCCTGTTCCGCGAGTTCTTGTTGACTGAGCATGAAGCATCCTGCCCGCGCGGGGCAAAGAAGAAAAGTATGAGCTGGATGCGGCCCTGAGTCGGCAATGTGAAACGACGGACGCGCCCGCGATACGAAATTCTATCTGATTACCCTTGGCATGTCCGCTATCTCAGCCATATCTTTCCTTGGAGAAAGACGTTTCCGCAACAGTTCCGTTAGTGCGCATCGGAATTAATCATTGTGGATAGTTTAACCGTTTTTGCATGTTCAAAATTTACATACTGCTATTTTTCACAATAAAACTACGCATTCGTGGGATTTCCTTCACATGAGGTTTCAGCCCGCTACATTGTGTGCGTAATCTAACCGAGCCGAAACCGCCGGACTCGTATGGTTTAGCCTTCGCTCACGAAAGGACGGCCATGGATCTCCACCAGCACCACCCCATCCGGCTGCGCATCAACGGGCAGGACCAGGAATTCGACGTCGAGTCCTGGGTTACCCTGCTCGACCTGCTGCGCGAACGCGCCGGATTGACCGGCACCAAGAAAGGCTGCGACCACGGCCAATGCGGCGCCTGCACCGTGCTCGTGGATGGCCGCCGCGTGAACAGCTGCCTGACGCTGGCCGTCATGCAGAACGGTCACGAGATCACCACCATCGAGGGCATGGCCGAGGGCGACGACCTGCATCCACTGCAGCAAGCCTTCATCGACCACGACGCCTTCCAGTGCGGCTACTGCACGCCGGGCCAGATCTGCTCGGCCGCGGGCCTGATCAAGGAAGGCCAGGCCAAGACCGTGGACGACGTGCGCGAACTCATGAGCGGCAACATCTGCCGTTGCGGCGCTTACCCGCAGATCGCCCAGGCGGTGATCCAGGTGATGGGCATCCAGGACAACAAGCCGGCCGGCGCCGCCGTCGACGGCAAGGACGGTTTCACGACCGGGGCGGTGCTCGCATGAATCCGTTCGCCTTTACCCAACCCAAGGACATCGATGGCGTGCTGGCCGCGCTGGCCGCGGATGGCGGTGCCGACTTCGACACTGCAATCCGTCCCGTCGCCGGCGGCACCAACCTGTTCGACCTGATGAAGGAAGGCGTGATGCACCCGGCCGCTGTGGTCGACATCAATGCGATCTCCGGCGAGGGCCTGGACAGCATCGACGACACGGACGATGGCGGCCTGCGCCTGGGCGCCCTGGCCCGCAACGCCGACACCGCCTACGACGCCAAGGTGCGCGAGCGCTATCCGCTGCTGTCGAGCGCGATGCTGGCCGCGGCCTCGCCGCAGCTGCGTAACATGGCCACCAACGGCGGCAACCTGCTGCAACGCACCCGCTGCGTCTACTTCTACGACGTCGGCACGCCCTGCAACAAGCGCGAACCCGGCACCGGCTGCCCGGCCAAGGCCGGCGTCAACCGCCAGCTGGCGATCCTCGGCGCCAGCGAGAAATGCATCGCCACCCATCCGTCCGACATGTGCGTGGCCCTGCGCGCGCTCGACGCGACCGTGCACGTGCGCTCGCGCGACGGTGCGCGCACGATCCCGTTCGCCGAGTTCCACCGCCTGCCCGGCGACCAGCCCGAGATCGACACCAACCTGCGCCCGGACGAGCTGATCACCCACATCACGCTGCCGGACGCCAGCCGCTTCGCCGCGCACAGCGCCTATATCAAGGTGCGCGACCGCCTGTCGTATGCGTTCGCGCTGGTCTCGGTCGCGGCCGCGCTCGACGTCGACGAAGGCGGCACCATCCGCGCGGCGCGCATCGCGCTGGGCGGCGTCGCCCACAAGCCGTGGCGCGTCGAGGAAGCCGAAGGGGCGCTCGAAGGCAAGCTGGCCACCGACGCCGCCTTCAAGGAAGCGGCGACCCGCATCCTGCAGGGCGCGCGCGGCTACGGCCAGAACGACTTCAAGGTGCCGCTGGCGCACAACGCCATCGTGCAAGCCTTGCAGACCGCCGCCAAAGGCACCGACTACGCCAAGGGAGAACGCCCATGACCGACCTGATCCCCGAACTGCGCGCCCCGAGCGCCCCCGCCGGCACCGGCCGCGTGCACAGCGGCATGGCGGTGTCGCGCGTGGACGGCCGCGCCAAGGTCACCGGCCAGGCCAAGTACGCCGCCGAGGAAGGCGCGCCCGACCTGGCTTATGGCGTGGTCGTCAGCGGCACCGTGGCCAAGGGCCGCATCAAGCAGATCGACATCGACAAGGCCAAGGCCGTGCCGGGCGTGCTCGACGTGCTGACCCATGACAACCGCCCGAAGATGCGCTCGAACGACCTGGCCTACAAGGACATGACGGCCCCTAGCGGTTCGCCGTTCCGCCCCTTGTTCTCCGACGAGATCTTCTATAGCGGCCAGCCGATCGCGCTGGTGGTCGCCGAGACCTTCGAAGCCGCGCGCTACGCCGCCGCGCTGGTGAGCGCCACCTACGACGTGAAAGAACACGACACGCGCTTGCTCGAGCGCCTCGACCAGGCCTACAAGCCGCGTCCGCTCAAGGCCGGCTTCACGCCGCCCAGCTCGAAGGGCGACGCGGACCAGGCCTTCGAAGCCGCGCCGGTCAAGATCGCGTCCGAGTACTTCAACGGCGTCGAGCACCACAACCCGATGGAGATGTTCGCCTCGACCGTCATCTACGGCGAGGACGGCCACCTGACCGTCTACGACAAGACGCAGAGCTCGCAGAACAGCCGCTGGTACGTCTCGCACGCCTTCGGCCTTTCAAAAAACAAGGTCACGGTGCGCAACCCGTACGTCGGCGGCGCCTTCGGCTCGGGCCTGCGCCCGCAATACCAGCTGCCGCTGGCGGTGATGGGGGCGCTGCACCTGAAGCGCTCGGTGCGCGTGGTGCTCACGCGCCAGCAGATGTTCAGCTTCGGCCACCGTCCCGAGACCTGGCAGAAGGTCAAGCTCGCCGCCAATCCCGACGGCAAGCTGCAGGCGATCTGGCACGAGGCCATCGCCGAGACCTCGCGCCTGGAAGACTATGTCGAGGTCGTGGTCAACTGGTCCGGCCAGCTGTACGCCTGCGACAACATCCACCTCGGCTACAAGCTGGTCGGCCAGGACCGTTTCAGCCCGCTCGACATGCGCGCGCCGGGCGCGGCCCACGGCATGCATGCGCTCGAAGTGGCGATGGACGAACTGGCCTACGAACTCAAGATGGACCCGCTCGAACTGCGCCTGGTGAACTACGCCGAGAAGAACCCGCTCGACGACAAGCCCTACTCCAGCAAGGAACTGCGCCAGTGCTACCGGCTCGGCGCCGAGCGCTTCGGCTGGGACCAGCGCCCGCTCGAGCCGCGTTCGATGCGCGAGGGCGAGGAACTGGTCGGCTGGGGCATGGCGACCGGCATGTGGGATTCGCTGGTGATGGTGGCGCGCGTCTCGGCCGTGCTGCATGCCGACGGCCGCCTGGTGGTCTCCAGCGCCGCGTCCGACATCGGCACCGGCACCTACACCGCGATGTCGATCATCGCCGCCGAGCGCCTCGGCCTGCCGCTCGAACAGGTCACCTTCCAGCTGGGCGACTCGACGCTGCCGCTGGCGCCGATCGAAGGCGGTTCCTCGCACGTGGCCACGGTCGGCTCGGGCGTGGCCGGCGCCTGCGACAAGCTCAAGGCCACGCTGCTGAAGATGGCGCAGTCGATGCCGGACTCGATCTTCAAGCGCCTCAAGGAACGCGAAGTCGAATTCAACGATGGTCGCCTGCACCTGCGCGGCCAGCCGGACAACGGCATCCTCTTGAGCGAGATCCTGGCGCACGCGGGCAAGGACCGGGTCGAGGAAAAGTTCCTGATGACGCCGCAGATGCTCAAGCAGCGCAAGTTCACGCGTGCGGTGCACTCGGCCGTGTTCGTCGAAGTGCGCGTCAACGAGCAGCTCGGCATCGTGCGCGTCACGCGTGCGGTCAGCGCGGTCGCGGGCGGACGCATCATCAACGCCAAGGCCGCGGCCAGCCAGATCAGCGGCGCCGTGGTGTGGGGCATCAGCCAGGCGCTGCACGAGGAGACCTTCAGCGACCACCGCCTGGGCCGCTTCATGAACCACAACTTCTCGGAGTACCACGTGGCGACCAACGCCGACATCCACGACATCCAGGTGATCTTCGCCGAGGAAGAAGACCGGATCGTCAGCAAGCAGCTGGGCGCCAAGGGCGTGGGCGAGATCGGCATCGTCGGCGTGGCGGCCGCGGTCGCCAACGCGATCTTCCACGCCACCGGCAAGCGCCTGCGCAGTACGCCGATCACGCCGGACAAGATCCTGCTCGGCGACCGCTCGGTGCCGGTACAGGGCTGATCGGCGCCCCACACGCTCCGTGCGCGCTCGCCTGGGGCGCACGGAGCGCTCGATGGCGCGGCGCGGCAAGCCCGGCTCACAGGGCGCGGATGACGGTAACTGAACAAGACTGTGGCATCATGGCGGGCGTACGCCGTCCCGAGAATGCCGATGACCAAACCCTTCCTGCCGAATAGCCGTCTACCGCTTGCCTTTCTTTCGCTCTGCCTGCTGAGCGCCTGCAAGACGCCCTCCTGGGCGCCTTCGGTGTCTTCGATGTCTTCCTCCGTGAGTTCGTCGGTGAAGTCGGTGACTTCCACGCTGACGCCGTCCTGGATCGCGGGCCGGCATGCGGTGGCGCCGCCCTACGCCGACATCGAAGCCGAGATGCGGCGCGCGCAGGTGCAGGGCCTGGCCGTGGCGGTGATCGACGACGGCCAGGTGCGCAGCGTCCAGACCTGGGGCTGGCGCGACGCCGCCGAGCGCCAGCCGCTGCTGCACGACACCGTGATGGCCGGCGCCTCGCTGACCGAGGCCGCGTTTGCCTACATGGTGCTGCAGCTGGCCGACGAGGGCAAGCTCAACCTCGACACCCCGATCGACCGCCTGCTGCCCAAGCCGCTGCCCGCTTACGACAAGACGCCCTACGATTTCGCCTCGCTGGCGCGCGACGAACGCTGGCGCGTGCTGACCCCGCGCATCCTGCTGACCCATAGCAGCGGCCTGGCCAAACTGCGCGGGCTCGAGCCGGACGGGCGCCCGCACTTTCACTTCACGCCAGGCGACCGCTACGCCTACTCGGGCGAAGGCATCCAGATCCTGCAGCTGATCATCGAGGACGGCTTGAAGCTCGATCCGGAACGCGAAATGCAGCGGCGCGTGTTCGACCGCTTCGGCATGAAACGCACCAGCATGCGCTGGCGCGACGACTTCGCGGGCAACGCCGCCAGCGGCTACGCGCTTGACGGCAGCGCGCAGGGACACGGACGGCGCCTGCTCGCCAGCGCGATCGGCTCGATGGACACCACCATCGAGGACCAGGCCAGGCTGTGGGCCGGGGTCGTGCGCGGCGACGGCCTCAGTCCCGCCGCGCGCGCCTCTCTGGTGCGCGCCTGGCGCCCGATCCGTTCCGCCCGCCAGTTCCCGACGCTGGCCCCGCAGGATGGCGCGCACGCGGTCACCTGGCCGCAGCGCCTGGCCGCCGGGCTGGGCGTGGTGACCTTCCGCGACCGCAGCGGCGTGGCCTGGTTCAAGGGCGGCCACGACGACGGCGCCGGCAACCTGGTGCTGTGCATGGAAAGCGGCCAGCGCTGCGTCGTCATGCTGGCCAACGACGCGCGCGCCGAGCGCCTGTACCCGGACATCGCCGCGCGCGTGCTGGGGCCGAACGACATGCCGTGGTCGTGGGAGTACGACTTCGTACGGGCGCCCAAGCCTGCCCGTTAAAACTTCATTTCCAGCATCGCGCGCGCCACGGCGAAGGTCGGGGTGATCGTGGTGTCGCTCAGGGCGTCGCCGCCGCCACCGTTACCGGTGACATAAGCCGATGCCGCCACGTTGTCCTGGTGCAGGGCGTTGGACAGCATCGCGCGCAGCTGCACCTTCGGGCTGAAGCGCCACACGCCGCAAGACGCATGATGCCTGCCTGTCATGACAGCGCGGAGCGGCATGCGACGAAGTGCCGGAAAGCGGGAATGAATTGCGGTGAGAAAGGGTGAAACCCGATCGCACGATCGCCGTCGCAGAATTGGCGTGACAGTTGTTGGGTTTACGGAACAAAATATCTTGTACGATAAAGCATTCCCCGACGGAGCCCCGTGATGACCTTCTTCGAATCGATCCAAACCTGCTTTCGCAAGTACGCCACCTTCGCGGGCCTGGCCTCGCGCTCGGAATTCTGGTGGTTCACCCTGTTCTGCGTGTTGACCTCGGCTTTCCTGGGGATCTTCAGCGACAAGCTCAGCGGCGCGTTCGGCATCGCCACCCTGCTGCCCTCGCTCGCCGTGGGCGCGCGCCGGCTGCACGAGACCGACCGCAGCGGCTGGTGGCAGCTGATCTGGCTCGTGCCGCTGATCGGCTGGATCGTCCTGATCGTGTTCCTGGTCCAGGAGCCGCGTCCCAACCGCTACGGCGCCGGCGGCGACGTCTACGTCTGAGCGTGACGAAGGTCGAAATTCTCAGACGCCTTCCCGCGCACCCGCGCGCGAACTCTATCCGCGCATGGGCTTTCGCGACTGGTGCGAGACACCGGTGCGGGTGGTGCGCTTCAGCCCGGATCAGACCAGCCCGGTCAGGTAGTACACCGCGATCACGAAGAACACCGCCAGCGTCTTGATGACGGTGACGGCGAAGATCTCGCGGTAGGACTCGCGGTGGGTCAGTCCGGTCACTGCCAGCAGCGTAATCACGGCGCCGTTGTGCGGCAGCGTGTCCATGCCGCCGCTGGCCATCGCGACCACGCGGTGCAGCACCTCGAGCGGAATGTGCGCCGCCTGCGCGCCCTGGATGAACAGGTTCGACATCGCCGCCAGCGCGATGCTCATGCCGCCCGAAGCCGAGCCGGTGATGCCGGCCAGCGCACTGACCGACACGGCGGCGTTGACCAGCGGGTCCGGGATGCGCTTGAGCGCGTCGCCGACCACGATGAAGCCCGGCAGCGCCGCGATCACGCCGCCGAAGCCGTACTCGGACGCCGTATTCATCGCCGCCAGCAGCGCGCCGCCGACCGCGGTTTTGGAGCCGTCCGCGAAGCGCGCGCTGACCCGGCCGAACGCGCTCGCCACGACCAGCACGATACCGAGCAGCAGCGCCCCTTCGACCGCCCAGATCGCGACCACGGTCTTGATCGTCGCCGTGACCGGCGCGTGCACGCCGGGCAGCGCCTCCGGCGCCACGGTATAGGCGTCGGCGCCGTACCAGACCGGAATCATCCTGGTGAGGACGAAGTTGGCGACGCCGACCACGACCAGCGGCAAGATCGCGAGCAGCGGTGACGGCAGGCGCGCGGCGCTCGTGGCGCGCTCGGGCTCGTTGACGAGCGAGGCGCCGTAGCCCTCGCCCTTGGCCATCGCCGTGCGCCGGCGCCATTCGAGGTAGCTCAGGCCTGCCACGACGATGAACAGCGATCCGATCGCGCCCAGGGCCGGCGCGGCCCAGGACGTGGTCTTGAAAAAGGTGGTCGGGATGATGTTCTGGATCTGCGGCGTGCCCGGCAGCGAATCCATGGTGAACGAGAACGCCCCGAGCGCCAGCGCGCCCGGCATCAGGCGCTTCGGAATATTGCTCTGGCGGTAGAGCTCGGCGGCGAACGGATACACCGCGAACACGACCACGAACAGCGACACCCCGCCATAAGTCAGCAGCGCGCACACGGCGACGATCACGGCGTTGGCGCGCGAGCGGCCGATGTAGCGGATCGCCGCCGCCACGATCGACTCGGAAAATCCGGACAGCTCGATCACCTTGCCGAAGACGGCGCCGAGCATGAACACCGGGAAGTAGAGCTTGACGAAACCGACCATCTTTTCCATGAAGATGCCGGAGAACACCGGCGCGACGGCGGCAGGGGCGGTCAGCAGCACCGCGGCGAGCGCGGCAATGGGGGCGAACAGGATCACGCTGTAGCCGCGGTAGGCGGCAAACATCAGGAACGCCAGGGCGGCGAGGACAATCAGGAATGTCATGGGGCTCCTCTGTCTCCAGGTTGGTCGAAACGTATTTATTCGCTGCATCTCGCGCGATTATTAGCGAAATGAACATGACTTGATAGACGGTAAAATTACCGTGCGCAGCGATGCACATGGTGCGGCATTTCCCATGCTACCGTGTCGTTGTTGAGTCAAGGAGCGCGGCATGCAGGCAGACGGTGGAATGGACGACGATTACGACGTGGAGGGTCCGCACGACAGGGAGGTCGAGGAAGCGGGGGAACGCCGGCGCGACCGGCTGGGGCAGCGCGTGGCCCTGATGACAGCGGTGCTCTCGACCATCGGTGCGATCGTCAACTTCGCCAGCGGCAGCGCACAGACCGAGGCGCTGTTCCTGAAAAACGAAAGCATCCTCAAGCAGACCCAGGCCAGCGACCAGTGGGCGTATTACCAATCGAGGTCGACCAAGTCGCACATCGCCAACGCGGTCGCCGCGATCGCGACCGATCCGGCCGTGCGCCAGCGCCTGATCGCGGAGCGCGATTACGAAGACAAGGCGCGGCAGGTAGTGCAGCAGGAAGCAAGCCGCCTGCAGGCGGAGTCGCAGCGCCTGGCGCGCGAGTCGGACGCCAAGCTCAAGCCGCACGAGCAGTTCGCCCGGGCGCTGACCTTCCTGCAAATCGGCATCGCGCTGGCCGCGATCACGGTGCTGACCCGGCGCCGCTGGCTGCTCTGGGGCGCGGGCGGATCGGCGCTGGTCGGCATCGCGGCGGCGATCATCGCCTTCATGACCTGATGCGCGGCGCGCCAGGGAGCGAATGGTGCATTGCATATTGTTAAGCGGTCAATGACGGATTACTATCGGTTTTTCGAACGATGGGCTCCGCCATGACCGCTTCCGCCGTACGCCGCACCCTCCTCGCCGCGCTCACCCTGGCCGCCGCCGCGCCCGGCCATGGCGCCGACCCGGCCCCGGGCCGCAAGCCGCCCCGCACACCGTCCTGCTGCGCGCCGCGCACGTGTTCGACAGCGTCAGCGGCCGCCTGATCGACAACGCGCAAGTGCTCGTGGTCGGCAACAAGATCGCGCGCGTCGGCGCCAACCTGAGCGCCCCGGCCGGCGCCGAGACCATCGACCTGGGCGACGCCACCCTCCTGCCCGGCTTCATCGACGCCCACGTGCACCTGTCCGGCCAGTCGAGCGACAACTGGTACGGCGACTTCTTCGACAACATGATGCGCTTCCCGGCCGAGCAGGCGCTGTACGGCGCCTACAACGCGCGTATCACGCTGGAAGCCGGCTTCACCTCGGTGCGCGACGTCGGCTCGACCGACTGGATCGCGCTCGGCCTGCGCAACGCCATCGACGCCGGCAAGATCCCCGGACCGCGCATGCTGGTCTCGAACTACGCGGTCGGCTCGACCGGCGGCCACGCCGACCAGGACCCGGTGCCGCCGCAGAAGATCGCGGTCGCCGGGCCGATCCAGGGCGTGTGCAACGGCCCCGACGAATGCCGCGCCGCGGTGCGCTACCAGATCAAGTACGGCGCCAACGTCATCAAGTTCATGCCCTCGGGCGGCGTGCTGTCGCTGTCCGACCCCGTCGACGCTCCGGAACTGACCCAGGACGAGATGAACGCCATCATCGGCGAAGCCCACGCCTGGGGGCGCAAGGTGGCCGCGCACGCGCACGGCGACAAGGCCGCGAAGATGGCGGTGCAGGCAGGCGTCGACTCGATCGAGCACGGCAGCTTCCTGGAGGACGACACGCTGCGCCTGATGAAGCAGAAAGGCGTGTTCCTGGTGCCGACCATCTCGGCGGTCGCCCACGTCGAGGAAAAGATCGCGACCTTCCCGCCGGTGATCGCCGACAAGGGCCGGGCCGCGGCCAACCACCTGCGCACCACCTTCCGCCACGCGGCCCAGATCGGCGTGCCGATCGCGCTCGGCACCGACGCCGCGGTCGGCCCGCACGGCGCCAACGCGCGCGAATTCAATTTCATGGTGCAGAACGGTCTCACGCCGGCGCAGGCGCTGATGGCCGGCACGTGCAACGGCGCGCGCCTGCTCGGCACGATCGACAAGGTCGGCACGCTCCAGGAAGGCAAGCTGGCCGACATCGTCGCGGTGCCGGGCAATCCGCTGACCGACATCCAGGCCACCGAGCGTCCGCTGTTCGTGATGAAGGATGGCGTGGTGGTCAAGCGCGCACGCTGATGAGATGAACGCAAGATGAACTACGGCGACATCCTGCTGCGCCTGGCGGCCGCGGTGCTGATCGGCGCGGCGATCGGCCTGGACCGCAACCTGCACGGCAAGCCGACCGGGGTGCGCACGCTCGGGCTGGTCAGCCTCGGCTCGGCGCTGCTGACGATGGCCGCCAGCGACATGCTGACCTCCCCCACCGGCCAGGTCGACGTGTCGGCGGTCAGCCGCGTGATCCAGGGCCTGATCACCGGCATCGGCTTTCTCGGTTCGGGCGTAATCATCCACAAGGCCGGCAGCGAGCGCGTGCGCGGGCTGACCACTGCCGCCTCGATCTGGATCACCGCGATCCTCGGCGTGCTGTGCGGGATGGGTTCGTGGCAGATCGCCGGCATCGCGTTGGTGATCGTGTTCCTGCTGCTCTTGCTCGGCAAACCGCTCGAGCGCACGCTGCAGCGCCGCTGGCTCGACAAGCCCGAGCAGGAAAAGCGCGACATCGAGCTGCACGACGAGTAGGCGCCGCTCCCGGCGCGCTCGTTTTACAGGGTGGTCCAGGCGCCCTTGTACAGCACCGGCCCGGTCGGCCCGTTCGGATCGGGCGAGCCGCCCTTCGGCTCCAGGCTGATCGCCAGCAGCGCCACGTCCGGGCCGGTCGCGCGCGCGTCGAGCGCGAGCTCGGCGTGGCGGTTGTCCGCCAGGATGCCGAGCGAATGCGGCTTGCCGGCGCGGTCGATCGCCCACAGCTGCAGCGTGCGGTCGTCGGGCACGCGCAGATCGCGCGCCACGCGCACTTCCAGGCGCTGGCGACGCGCATCGGCGCTCACCACCAGCGCGGTATGCGCCTGCGCGTCGCTCAGGGCCGCGACCTGCTGCGGCAGGCCGGCGTCGAGCGTGCCTGGCGTGCGCGCGACCAGCAGCACGGCCAGCACCAGCGCCGCCGCAACCGCGCCCAGCGCGATGCCGGGCCACGGACGCGCGCCGTCGAGTTCCCAGAAGCGCCACCACGGCGCTGTGCGTGCGTCCTGTGCCGGGCCGGCGGCAAAACCCAGGCGCCGCTCGATGCCGTCCCACGCGCGCGCGGGCGCGGGGACGGACCGGCCCAGCTCGGCCAGCGGCGCGAGGCGGCCCTGCCAGGCGGCGACGGTGGCGCGCAAGGCGGCGTCGCCGCGCAGCCAGGTCTCGAAGCGCCGTCGCGCGCCGCCGCGCAGGGTGCCGAGCGCGTATTCGGCGGCGAGTTTTTCGCGCAGCGCCGGGTTGTCTCGTATGTTCATGCCGCTTCCTGTGTCGTCAAACAGACGCGCAGCCGTTCCAGGCCGCGCCTGATCCAGGTCTTGACCGTACCCAAAGGCGTGTCCAGCTGCGCCGCCACGTCGCCATGCGACAGGTCGTGCAGGTAGGCCATGCAGATCGCTTGCCGCTGGCGGCTGGCCAGCGTCTCCAGGCATCGCGCCAGCGCTTGCGCATCGCGCGACATCTGCAGGCGTTCCTGCGGCCCGGCCGCCGCGTCCTGCAGCGCCGCCAGCGGATCCAGGTTCAGCTCATCCACGTACCGCGCGCCATCGGATTCGCCACTGGCCTGCAGGCGCCGGCGCACGTCGAGCGCCTTGTTGCGCACGATCGTCGCCATCCAGGTCGCCGGTGCGGCCAGGTGCGGTTGATACGTCGATGCCGCGTGCCAGATCGCGACGAAGGCGTCCTGCAAGGCTTCCTCGGCCAGCGATTCCTGGGGCAGCACGCGCAGCGCACAGCCGTACAGGCGCGCCGAGGTGGCGTCGTACAAGGTACGGAACGCGCCCCGGTCGCCCAGCGCGACGGCGCTCAACAGCCGGCGCAGCCGATCACTTTCGTCAATGTCTTTGTGCACGGCTGACCCTGTCATTGATTTAATGACACGATTGTAGCCGGACTCATCCAAATTTATGTCAAATTCATCAGTTCGTGCGCAACAATTACAGCGTCGACGACATGTATTGCTCGCGCACCGACAGCCCGCTCTGCGGCAGGTGCGAGGCGGTGACGGTGGCGACGTAGTCGGCGTAGCGGTACTGCACGCGCGCGGTCTGGATCGGCGTGGCCGCCAGCACCGCCGGCGACGCATCGCCGAACGCCACTTGCGGCTTGCCCAGCGCCGATTGCAGGCGGCCGGTGGCGTCCGCCCAGGTCGCGCGCACGTCGCCGTCCTGCATGCCGCGCCGGTAGATGTCGATGCCGATCAGGCGTCCCGCCCCGTTGAAGCTCAGCCACAGTTCGCTGACCGGCGGCCCGGCCAGCGCCAGCGCCGACGCATCGATGCCGCGGCAGCGCAGGTAATGGTAGCCGCGCACCTGGGCCTCGCACTGGCCGTGGGCATGCGCCAGCAGCGTCGCCGCTTGCGCCTCGGTGGTCCGGTCGAGCGCCAGGCCGCCCGGCGTCGGGCGCGCCGGCGCCGGTGCGAGCATCCTCAGCGGCGCCACGCCGTGCTGGCGCAGCGCCTCCACGCGCTCGACCGGCACGCTGTTGACCGGGCACGGCACGCCCAGCGCCGCCAGCACGCGCAGGCCGGATGGCGTATGCATCCAGCCGATCGCGCCGAGCGCCGCGATCACGCCCGCGCCCAGTCCGACGCCGAGGCGCCACGAAGGGCGCCAGGACGCCAGCCGCCCAGCTTGAAAAGTCCGGGCGTGCGCGCTCATGATGCGCAGTTGGCCGCGGTGTTCGGGCCGAGGTACTGCGGCGTCTTCGAGACGATGCTCGGCTTCAGGCCCACCAGGGTCGGCGCCACGCGGCTGATGTAGGCGTCGGGCACGCCGTCCTGTTTCATCACGGCGGCCAGGTCGGTGATGAACTGGTCGAACACGCAGCCGGGGATGCCGAGGTCGGCGTGCGAGGTCTGCATGTCTTCGCACATCACGGTCGTGCCGTCGGCGGCGACCTTGCCCGGGTAGGTGAACGGGCCGCCCAGCAGGGCCGAGAACTGCAGGCGCAGGCAGGCTTTCAGGCGGTCCGGCGAATCGTGGCCCTGCTTGCCGAGCACGGCGAAGTAAGGCGCTTCCTTCGGATCGCCGAGCAGGCCGGTGGCCGCGTCGTCGACCACTTTCGCCACCGCGGCCGGCGCCTTGGCGTCGCCGCCCAGGGCTTGCCAGATGTCGGCGTTCTGCGGGAATTGCGGGGTCGCGCTGTTGTCGTCGGAGCCGCCGCAGCCGGACAGGAAGGCACAAAGGGATACTGCTGAAACAATCAGGGCGCGCTTCATTGTTTTGTCTCCAGGGGTAGAGGTCAGGCGCGGGGAACGTCCCCGGCCAGGGCCCGCGCACGCGGTGCCTGAGCTCTTATACGAAGCGCACTGGAGAATGGATTCACCTTTTTTGACTTTTTTTTAGCGCTTGAACCTGCAAGCGCCGGAGGCCGTCCCCCACGCGCTTACCGCCGTGCTAACATCTATGAGCGGGAACCAATGTCAAAAGAACATGGAAAATCCTAAAGTCGAACCAAGCGGCATTGCCAACGCCGGCCTCTATCGCACGATCGCGCACGAACTCCCGCACGGCGCCGTGTTCGTGGTCGATGCCGGCCTGCGCTACCTGCTGGCCGACGGCTCGGGCCTGCGCGCGGCGGGATTCGAGCCCGCTCGCTTCGAAGGCCGGACCGTGCGCGAGGCCGTACCGGCCGAGCTGGTCGAGCAGCAGGAAGCCGACTACCTGAGCGTCCTCGCCGGCCAGACCTTCTCGCGCGAGCACGAGATCAACCAGCGCCACTACCATTCCTATGGCGTGCCCTTGACCGACGCGGACGGGCGGCCCGAACTTGCTTTCGTCGTCTCCTACGACATCACCGAGCGCGTCCAGCTGGAGCGGCGCCTGCGCCTGTTCAGCGACCTGGGCGACGTGACCCGCGCCGCCACCGACACCGGGCCGACGGTCGCCGCGGTGGCCGACCTGCTGCGCAGGCACCTCGGCTGCCGGCATTGCTACGTGGCCGAAGTCGATCCCGAGCAGATGCGCCTGACCGAACTGTCGACCGTGATGAGGACGGGCGCGCAGGCGCAGCCCCAGGACCTGGCGACGCTCGGTCCCGGCATCCTGGCGCGCCTCGTGGCCGGCCAGCTCGCCACCCACCAGCACCTCGACAGCCGCGCCGACAGTGCGCTGCTTGCGCACACCGGGGCCCGGTCCTGCCTCGTGTGCCCGTGCATGCGGGGGCCTCACCTGCTCGGCGTCGTTGCCCTGCTGGCCGACGACGAGCGCAGCTGGGACGACGACAGCCACGAGATGCTCCAGGCGGCGGCGGACAAGACCTGGGACGCGGTCGAGCGCTGCCGCACGCTGGAGCGCCTGCGCGAAGCGGATGAGCAAAAGACGCGCGTGCTGGCCGTGCTCGGACACGAGCTGCGCAATCCGCTGTCGACGCTGTCGACCGGGCTGCAGCTGCTGCAGCGCTCGGCGGCGCCGGAATCGGGGCGGGTGCTGCAGCTGATGGGGCGCCAGATCAACCAGATGACGCACCTGGTCGACGACCTGCTCAGCCTTTCCTACATTTGCTTCGGCCAGCTCGAACTGCGCCTGGAGCGGCTGCCCGCCATCGAGGTGATCGAGGCGGCGCTCGAAACCCAGCGCGCCCAGGCCGAACGCAAACAGCAGCGGGTCGTGCTCGCGCTGGACACCCTGTCGGCCTGGATCGAGGGCGACCGCGTCAAGCTGATCCAGGTGCTGAGCAACCTGCTCGGCAACGCCATCAAGTACACGCCGCCGGGCGGCGCCATCACGATCGAGGCCAGCACGACCCACGACAAGCTGGCCATCTGCGTCAGCGACACCGGCATCGGCATGCGGCCCGAGGCGGCGGCGCACATGTTCGACCTGTTCGTGCGCGGCGCTCCCGCCGCGCATGCGCAGGCCCAGGCCGACGGTGGCCTCGGGGTCGGCTTATGGGTGGTTCAGCAGCTGGTGCTGGCGCACGGCGGCGAGGTCGAGGCCAGCAGTCCGGGCGAACGCCGCGGCAGCCGCTTCACGGTGCGTTTGCCGCTGGCGCCGGATCCGCACGCCTGAAGCGGAACACCCGGCGCGCCGACAGCGCGATCGCCACCACGCCCAGCAAAGTCGCCGCCAGCGCGATACGCAGGCTCGCATGGTGGGCGATGAAGCCGACGATCACGGGACCGGTCAACAGGCCTATATAAGCCAGGCGCGTGGTCACCGCCAGTCCGTTCGAGGCCGAGCCGCCCCCCGCCAGCGCCGCGCGTCCGGCCGAGGCGAACATCACCGGGATGATGTTGGCCGTGCCCAGTCCGCAGATCAGGAAACCGATCAGCGCGGTGGCGACGCCCGGCAGCAGCAGCGCCATCCCGAGCCCGGCCAGGGACAGCGCGCAGCTGGCCACGACCAGCGCGCCTTCGGAAAAGCGCGCGCGCACCGGGTCGCCGGAAAAGCGCCCGCACGCCATCCCGATCGAGAAGGCGGCGTAGCCGGCGCTGATGAAGCCGCCGCTGGCGTGGGCGACGTCGCGCATGTAGACCGCGGTCCAGTCGTACATCGCGCCCTCGACGATCAGGGCCAGGAAGGCCAGGCCGCCGAGCAGTACCAGGTGGCGCTTGAGCCTGGGTTCGATGGCGTGCGTGGACGCGCCTTCGCCCGCGTTCGCGTGCGCGTGTGCATGGGACTCGGGCAGCAGCCAGCGCGAGGTCGACAGCACGAGCAGCGCGCACAGGCTGCACACCGTGGCCAGGTGCCAGGTGCCGGGCCAGCCCATCGCCTGCCAGCCGCTCGAGACCAGCGCGCCGGCCATCCCGCCCAGGCTGAAACTGCCGTGCAGCGATCCGATCACCGGCCTTTGGTACGTCGCTTCGATCACGGTCGCCTGCGAGTTGGCGGCGACGTCGTTGATGGCCGACATGGCGCCGTACAGCGCCAGCCAGAGCAGCAGCAGCGCGTACTGCGGCACCAGCAGGATGCCGAAGGCGGCCGCCGACAGCAGCACGGCGGAGCGCACCGAGGCGTGCGCGCTGCCCACGCGCGCGATCCAGCGCCCGGCCCACGCCATGATCAGGATGCCGCCCAGCGCCACCGCCAGCATCGACAGCGACAGTGCCGAATCGGAGAGGTCGAACTTGTCCTTGATGGTCGGCACGTGCGTGCCCCAGGACGCGTAGATCACGCCATTGGCGAACAGCACCGACATGGCGGCGAGGCGGGCCTTGCCCAGATTGGTATCTTGTTGCTGCACGGTGCGGCTCGATGACGATGAATTCGAAGATGAAAGCGGGCCGCGCAGTGTAATCGATCGCGTCCAATCGTGCGCCTGGCGGCCGCGGTGTAGCATGCCTCGGACTCATCACCAACCCTCATCGACAATCACCGACGAAAGGATCCATCGTGAACCAGCGCTATCGACCGATCACGCGCCTGGGCCTGGGCGGCACCGGGCTGGGCGACATGTACCACACCACCACCGACGAGGACGCCAAGGCGACCGTCGACGCGGCCTGGGAAGCCGGCATCCGCTACTTCGACACCGCGCCGCACTACGGCGCCGGCCTGTCCGAGCACCGCTTCGGCCAGGCCCTGCGCCGGCGCGCGCGCGCGGACTACACGCTGTCGACCAAGGTCGGGCGCCGCCTGGTGCCGCACCTGCCCGGAGAAATCACCGCCCCGTTCGTCGGCGCCCTGCCCTTCAAGCGCGTGCTCGACTACAGCGGCGCCGGCGTGCGCCGCGCGCTCGAGGACAGCCTGCAGCGCCTGGCGCTCGGCCACGTCGACATCGCCTACGTGCACGACCTCTCGCCCGACGCCCTGGGCGACACGTTCGAGCACCATTTCGCGATCGCCGCCGGCCCAAGCGGCGCATTCCAGGAAATGGTGAAGATGCGCGAGGAAGGATTGATCAAGGGCTGGGGCCTGGGCGTGAACACGATCGAGCCGTGCCTGCGCGCGCTGCAGCTGTCGGACCCGGACATCTTCCTGCTGGCCGGGCGCTACACGCTGATGGAGACTACGCCTCTGGCTTCGCTGTTTCCTTTGTGCGCCTCGCGCGGCGCGCATGTCGTGCTGGGCGGGCCGTTCAATTCCGGCTTCCTGGCCGGCGGCGCGCATTACGATTACATGCCGGCCTCGCCCGCGCAGATCGAGCACCGCGAGCGCCTGCGCCAGGTGGCGGCGCGCCACGGCGTCGACCTGCCGGCGGCGGCGCTGCAATTCGGGATGGCACATCCGGTGGTCGCGGCGACGATTCCCGGTGCCAGCTCCGCATCGCACCTCAAGCGCAACGCGACGCTGATGGAGATCGAGATTCCGGTGGCGTTCTGGGAAGCGCTTGTGGCGGAGGGCCTGGTGCCGCAGGAAGCGCCGCTGCCGGGGCGCAAGCCGGTGGTGTGAAGAGCGCGTGAGCGCGGGCGTCAGCGCGGCTGCAGCGCGATGATGCCCATGCCGGCCAGCGCCACCGCCGCGCCGGCGACGTCCCAGCGCGTCAGCGCCACCCCATCGACGAAGCGCAGCCATAGCAGCGCCACCGCGATGTACATCCCGCCATAGGCCGCATACGTGCGCCCGGCGGCGCTCGGGTGCAGCGTCAGGAGCCAGGCGAAGCAGGCCAGCGACAAGGCGGCCGGCGCCAGAAGCCATGCTGATTTGCCTTGCTTGAGCACCAGCCATGGCAGGTAGCAGCCGACGATTTCGGCCAGGGCGGTCAGGAAGAACAGCAGGAAGGGTTTGGCGAAGGGCGGCATCCGGGAAGGATACCGCATCGAACCGAATCCTATTCAACAGGATTGAGGAAAGGTCGGCAAATGCTTTTCTAATAACTTACCTAAGCGGATCGGAAATCTCGGCAGGGAAGACGAAAGCCCCTGGATCGTTAGTGTTCCAACAAAACATCGCTTCCAATGTCTTTATCGTGCACAGCGAACTTATCAATCATAGTTGCACTGGCTTCGTTAAGCCCGTGAACCTCGACCTTCGCACCTGCGCGGCGGAACTTCAGCACGACCTTATCCAGTGCGCTAACCGCGGTAATATCCCAGAAGTGCGCACGGCTTACGTCGATATGGACTGTGGATAACGGTTCTTGGTAATCGAAGGAATGAACAAGTTGTTCCGAGGATGCAAAGAAGACTTGGCCAATGACATCGTACCGGCGGGTACGGCCATCAGCTTCAACATGGGAACTAACCTTGAGAATCTTGCTGACCTTCTGGGCGAAGAAAACGCCCGATAGCAGCACGCCTACCACCACCCCTTTTGCCAAATCGTGGGTCGCAACGGTAACAATAACGGTAGCAATCATCACGATGTTGGAACTTGTCGGGTGCTTGCGCAGATTCCGAATGGAACGCCAGTTAAAAGTACCGAAGGAAACCATGATCATAACCGCGACCAAAGCAGCCATCGGAATTTGCTGGACCCATTCGCCCAAGAACACGACCAGAATCAGCAGGACCACCCCAGCCACCAAGGTAGACAAACGGGTTCGCCCGCCTGACTTAACGTTGATAACTGATTGACCAATCATCGCGCAGCCAGCCATACCGCCAATGAAACCAGTTGCGATGTTGGCGATTCCTTGGCCTACACATTCCCGGTTCTTATCGCTTTTGGTATCGGTGAAATCGTCAACGATGGTAGCGGTCATCAGTGATTCAAGCAGGCCAACGACCATCAACGTCATCGAGTGAGGCAAGATCGTTTGCAGCGTTTCCAAGTTGAACGGCACATTAGGAACCAGGAACGACGGCAGGCTGTCTGGAAGCTGGCCCATATCGCCCACCGTATGGATATTCAAACCCATCCCGATGGAAGCAGCAGTCAACACGACAATCGCGACTAAAGGCGATGGTATAGCACGGGTAATGTATGGAAAGCCGTAAATGATCGCCAGTCCAGCAGCCGTCATCGCGTAGACGTGCCAAGTGACGTTGGTCAGTTCAGGCAACTGAGCCATGAAAATCAGGATAGCCAGTGCGTTGACAAAACCAGTAACGACGGAACGCGAAACGAATCGCATCAATCGGCCGAGTTTTACACATCCGGCAATAACCTGCAGGATTCCAGCCAAAATGGTGGCAGCTAACAGATAGTCCAGACCGTGAGCCTTGACCAGACTAACCATGACAAGGGCCATTGCCCCTGTAGCAGCCGAGATCATGCCTGGACGCCCGCCAAAGAACGCAATCAAGGTTGCAATGGAAAACGAGGCGTACAAACCTACCTTCGGGTCTACGCCTGCAATGATCGAGAACGCGATTGCTTCTGGAATTAATGCTAACGCAACAACAAGGCCGGCGAGCACATCGTTGCGAACGTTAGAAAACCACTCAAGACGAATTTTTTGTAAAGACATACGAATACCTTCCCGGCTTGGATACCGAGTGCAAAGAAAATGGGGATACGCGCCGTATGAAACAGCAATACGCATCGCATGAACTAAGGGCCGGAAAAGCCAACCTTTTGGGTCAAAGGTCTAGCGTTCAGCCAGAGAAGGTATTACGGGGGCGTAACTAAACAGAAGTAGCCGCGCGGCAGTTCGGAACCCGGGTACGAGATCGCTTTCAAACCCTGCTGCGCGAAACGTGCGCACTCTACGTTGCATACAATGCAAACGTTGAAGCTGGGAATGAAGAAAGGCGCGATCATAGGGTTCTATTTTGCGGCGCTACATAGTTGCGGTCAAGACCGAGTTTGCCCTGGCTGGACAGGTCGGACGAAAGGTAGGGATGGCCATTGAGCCAAGCGACCTTGACGGTTCCAAATCGGGGATTCGCCCACGTCCCGCGGGCCCGCGGCGCCTTGCAAGGCGACCGCTTTCGAATCCCCCACGCAAGGCGCGCAGGCGCCTTGCTTCTCACCGCCATGAAACAATAAAAAATGGCCACCCGAGGGCGGCCATTTTCCATTGTTGTCCTGGCGGAGAGAGGGGGATTCGAACCCCCGATAGGCTATGAACCTATACACGCTTTCCAGGCGTGCGACTTAAACCACTCATCCATCTCTCCTGATGGGGTTCCGCACGGACGTGGGTCCTCGCGAAGCCGCCTATTATAACAAGGATTCTCGGCAGTACAAGTGTGGCAAGCAGGTACCGTGTTGCGACCGCGTGCGGCTGCGGCACGGCAATGCTGGCGACACCAGCAGCAACACCAACATTTGCGTTTCCGCATCACTCCCACCACATCGCTACCATTGCCCGCACACCAATGCTATTGTTGTCAGGATGCACTTTTCCCAACATCCCTGCGCAACGAACCAACGTGAACCGCAAACCCCTGCTCGCCATCGTCTTCACCGTCGCCGCGGCCGGCGCCGCTTCCGGCACCTGGCTGGTCGCCCACAAACCAATCAGCTCGGCGTCCGCCAACGGCCCGGCCCGACCGCAGGCGCCGCTGGCCGCCGCGGCGCCAATCGCCGCCGGCATGAACGACATGCTGGCCGCCTACCGCAAGATGATCGTGCTGACCGCCGACGAGGCCAAGTTCACCGCTGGCGAGCGCACGGCCGCCAACAACGTCGGCCAGTTGATCTTCCACGAGAACCAGGAACGTATCGCCAAGGTCGACGGCCAGCTCGACGCGCTGGTGGCGTCGTCCGATCCGCGCCGCTACGATGCCCTGAGCAGCCTGCTCGATTTCGTCGAGTCGAGCGAGGGCATGTACGATGCCGACCGCCTCGCCTTCCGCGAGCTGATGCAGTCGCTGCAGGACCGCGTCGCCAAGGATTCTTCGCTGCCGGCGATCAAGCTGCACAAGCGCATCTCGGAGGATCTCGACGCGCTGGCCGAGATCGAGCGCAACTACGAGAAGGAGATCCGCGCGGTGTTCGGGCGCTACGAGTCGCGCTCGATCGAGCTCAAACGCGAGAAGTGGGACAGCTACGTCGCCTACCTGAAGACGATCTACCAGCGCGAACGCATCCTCAAGGATTATGGGGTGGTCCTGCCCTACCCCGCCAAGCCCGGGCCGCAAGCGGACGCACAAGCGCAAGCGCAGCAGGACACGGCCGCCGTCGCGCCAACGAAGGAAGAGGAAGAAATCTTCGGCAAGGCGCTGCCGAAAAAGACCGTCGTGCTCACCTTCGACGACGGTCCGCACCGCCGCTACAGCGAGGAGATCGCGGCCATCCTCAAGCAGTACGATGCGCCGGCCGTGTTCTTCAGCGTCGGGCGCAACCTCGGCACGCTGGATGCGCATGGCGTCCCCAAGCTCAATGCGACGGCGGACGTCGACCGCAAGCTGATGGCGGCCGGCTACGTCGTCGGCAACCACAGCTTCTCGCATGCACAGCTGTCGAAGGAATCCGGCGACGCGCTCAAGGCCGAGATCTTCAATACCGACCTGCTGCTCAAGGCGGTCGATCCGAAGCGCTCGGCGCTGTTCCGCTTTCCCTACGGCGCGCGCAACAAGGAAGGCATGCACCTGCTGGCCGACGCGCACCTGAAGTCGGTCATGTGGAACATCGATTCGCTCGACTGGGCCGATCCGGTGCCGTCGTCGATCGCCGAGCGCGTGCTGCACCAGGTCGACAAGGAAGGCCGCGGCATCATCCTGTTCCACGACATCCACGAGCGCACCGTAAAGGCGCTGCCGGCCGTGCTCGAGCGGCTCGCTGCCGAAGGCTACCAGTTCGCCGGCTGGGATGGCTCGACTTTCAAAGTCAGCGGTGCGGCGGCAGCAAAGGCAGCTCCAGTCACCCACGCGGCCGCGACGGGTTACGCCAACTCCTGGGCGATCCTGGTCGGCATCGACCATTATCCGAAATGGCCGCGCCTGCAGTACGCGGTGCGCGACGCCGAAGCGGTCGGCCAGGCGCTGGTGCAAAAGCTCGGCTTCGCCCGGGACCACGTGATCCTGCTGACCAACGAGCAGGCCACGCGCACCGGCATCCTCGCCGCCTTCCACGACAAATTGGCGCATCGCGGCCTGCAGCCGAACGACCGCGTGTTCGTGTTCTTCGCCGGCCACGGGGCGACGCAAAAGCTCAGCTCGGGCCGCGACCTCGGCTACATCATTCCCTACGATGCCGACCCGAAGGACATCGCCACGGATGCGATCCCGATGACCGAGATCCAGAACATCGCCGAGAGCCTGCCGGCCAAGCACGAGCTGTTCGTGATGGACGCCTGCTACAGCGGCCTCGGTCTGACGCGCGGCGGCGCCAACGCGGCCTTCTTGCGCGATAACGCCAAGCGCCTGGGCCGCCAGATGCTGACCGCCGGCGGCGCCGACCAACTGGTGTCGGACGGCGGCCCGAACGGCCACTCGGTATTCACCTGGACGCTGCTGCAGGGCCTGGCGGGCAAGGCCGACCTGAACGGCGACGGCCTGATCACGGCGACGGAACTGGCGGCCTACGTCGCGCCGGCGGTGTCCAGCGTGTCGCAGCAGACGCCGGCGTTCGGCAGCCTGCCCGGTTCGGAAGGCGGCGATTTCGTGTTCGAGCTGCCCGAGGAAACCGAGTTCCTCAACCCGCAGACGGCCCAGCTGTCCAACGATGCGATCGCGCTGAACAGCAAGCTCGATGCGAAAGCGCCGGCGCAGGCGCAGGCCAACGGCGCGCCGGCCACGGTGGTGGTCAAGGACCTGCAGGGCGGCACCTCGACGATCACGGCGCCGGCGCCGGTGCCGGTTTCAAGCCGCCAGGCGGCCCAGCACGCCAACGACCACGGCCTGCAGCTGTACAAGGAAAAGCAGTACGCCCAGGCCGAGGCCCGGTTCACCGAAGCGCTGAAACTGCGCCCGGATTTCGCGCTGGCCGCCAACAACCTCGGCTTCGTCTATTACAAGCAGGACCGTTTCGCCGAAGCGGCGCGCTGGTTCGAGAACGCGATCAAGATGGACCGGTCGCGCGCAATCGCCTACATGAACCTCGGCGACGCGTACGCGCGCGCGGGCGAGGTCGACAAGGCCAAGGGCGCGTACCGCGCCTACCTCGAGCTGGCGCCGAACAGCGCGAGCGCGGCGTATGCGCGCCAGCGCATCGAGTCGTTATAGACTGCCGCCATGGACATGAAAAAGATCAGCGCAGGCAAACTGCGCGCCATCGGCTACGATGCGCCAACGCGCGTGCTGCGCGTCGAGTTCGACGACGGCAGCGCCATCGATTACGCGAACGTCGGGCGCGAGCTTTGGCAGCGCTTCTCGACTTCCGGCTCGGCCTGGAGCGTTTATCGCGACAATATCGAGGAAGAGTTCGCGGGCACGCGCGGGCGCGCGCAGGTGGCCAGCAAACGCGCCGCGCTGGACGCGCTGTTCGGCGGTACCGAGCCGGCAGAGGTCAAGAAGAATCCACTCGACGACCTGTTCGGCAAACCGGACGGGCAATAAAAACGCCGCACCGTTTGCACGGATGCGGCGCCGACTCTGCCGCCTTGCGCACGCCCGACCCCGGCCGGGCGGCTAGTGCGTCAAGCCGATTGCATCAAGCCGATTGCATCAAGCGGATTCCTTGAGCTGCTCCAGGATCGCCGGATTCTCCAGCGTCGACACGTCCTGCGTGATCGACTCGCCCTTGGCCAGCACGCGCAGCAGGCGGCGCATGATCTTGCCGCTGCGGGTCTTGGGCAGGTTGTCGCCGAAACGGATTTCCTTGGGCTTGGCGATCGGACCGATCTCCTTGCCGACCCAGGTGCGCAGCTCGGCGGCCAGCTTCTTGGCCTCCTCGCCGGTCGGGCGCGCCTGCTTGAGCACGACGAAGGCGCAGATCGCCTCGCCGGTGGTGTCGTCTGGCTTGCCGACCACGGCGGCTTCGGCCACCACCGGATGCGCCACCAGCGCCGACTCGATCTCCATCGTGCCCATGCGGTGGCCCGAGACGTTCAGCACGTCGTCGATGCGGCCGGTGATGGTGAAGTAACCGGTGTCCTTGTTGCGGATCGCGCCGTCGCCGGCCAGGTAGTATCTGCCGCCCAGCTCGTCCGGGTAATACGCCGTGCGGAAGCGGTCCGGGTTATTCCAGATGGTGCGGATCATCGACGGCCAAGGACGCTTGACGACCAGGATGCCGCCCTGCCCATTCGGCACGTCCTGGCCGGCTTCGTCGACGATCGCGGCCATGATGCCCGGCAGCGGCAGCGTGCACGAACCCGGCACCAGCGGCGTCGCGCCCGGCAGCGGCGTGATCATGTGGCCGCCGGTCTCGGTCTGCCAGAAGGTGTCGACGATCGGGCAGCGTTCCTGACCGATGTTCTTGTAGTACCACATCCAGGCTTCCGGATTGATCGGCTCGCCGACCGTGCCCAGCAGGCGCAGGCTCGACAAATCGAAACTCTTCGGATGCACCTTCTCGTCCGTGTTCGACGCCTTGATGAGCGAGCGGATCGCGGTCGGCGCGGTGTAGAATATCGAGACCTTGTGCTTGCCGATGGTCTCCCAGAACCGGCCGGCGTGCGGGAAGGTGGGGATGCCTTCGAAGATCACTTGCGTGGCGCCGACCGCGGTCGGGCCGTAGCAGATGTAGGTGTGGCCGGTGACCCAGCCGATGTCGGCGGTGCACCAGTAGACGTCGTTCGGCTTGATATCGAACGACCACTTCATGGTCAGCGCGGCCCACAGCAGGTAGCCGCCGGTGCTGTGCTGGACGCCCTTCGGCGTGCCGGTCGAGCCCGAGGTGTAGAGGATGAACAGCGGGTGCTCGGCGTCGACCCATTCCGGCTCGCACTCGGCCGACTGGCCATCGACCAGCTCGTGCATCCAGATGTCGCGGCCTTGCTCGAAATTGATGTTGCCGCCGGTGCGTTTATAGACGATCACGTCGCGGATGGTGTCGCAGCCGCCGATCGCCAAGGCCTCGTCGACGATCGATTTCAGCGGCAGCGATTTACCGCCGCGCAGCTGCTCGTCGGCGGTGATCACGGCCACCGCGCCGGCGTCGACGATACGTTCCTGCAGCGACTTGGCCGAGAAGCCGCCGAACACCACCGAGTGGGTCGCGCCGATGCGCGCGCAGGCCTGCATCGCGACCACGCCTTCGATCGACATCGACATGTAGATGATGACGCGGTCGCCCTTCTTGATGCCGCGCGACTTGAGCGCGTTGGCGAACTTGCAGACGCGCTCGTGCAGTTCGCGGTAGGTGGCGGTCGTGACCTTGCCGTCGTCCGCTTCGAAGATGATGGCGGTCTTGTCGGCGTTGCCGTTCGCGAGGTTGCGGTCGAGGCAGTTGTACGACGCGTTCAGCTGGCCATCGGCGAACCATTTGTAGAACGGCGCGTTCGATTCGTCCAGGGTCTGGGTAAAAGGCTTTTGCCAGTCGAGGTTCTCGCGGGCTAATCTAGCCCAGAAGCCTTCGTAGTCGCTGGCGGCTTCGTCGCACAGCTTCTGGTAGGCGTCCATGCCGGAGATGGTTGCCTGAGCGGCGAATTCGGCAGGCGGCGGGAACACCCGATGCTCCTGCAAACCGCCCTGCTGGTTGATCTCATTTTCGGCCATATTAGTCTCCATAGTAATAGTTCTTGCACATTACCTTAGGGCGTGTCGCTTACTGAGTGCTTACATGTGCACTCGGATGAGCGCTTGAAGCGGCGGCGCGCCCGGCATCCCGCGTACGATTCTACCAACGTTTCCCGAAGGGCGAGTCGGGCGTCGAGGATGAAATACGGTCGAGCCGATGCGGCCGGGCAGGTGTAGAATATCGAGCTGTCTTGTCCGCAGCCGTACCGGCGACCCTCTTCCGATGTTCGATTCGCACGTCCCGTCCAACCCGCGCAAGCGCGGCGCCCTCGCCTCTTTCATGTTCGCCAGCCGCTGGCTGCAACTGCCTTTGTACCTCGGCCTGATCCTGGCGCAGTGCGTGTACGTGTTCCATTTCTGGGTCGAGTTGAAGGACCTGATCCTGGCCGCGCTCGGCAACGAGGACGCGCTGCAGCACATCTTCCAGGCCGTGGCCGTGCCGGGCGCGACGCCGCCCAGCAAGCTGAACGAAACCACGATCATGCTGGTGGTGCTCGGCCTGATCGACGTGGTCATGATCTCGAATCTGTTGATCATGGTGATCGTCGGCGGCTACGAGACCTTCGTGTCGCGCATGCACCTGGAAGACCATCCGGACCGTCCGGAATGGCTGTCGCACGTGAACGCCTCGGTGCTCAAGACCAAGCTGGCGATGGCGATCATCGGCATCTCCTCGATCCATTTGCTGAAGACCTTCATCAACGCCGCCCAGTACCAACCCGCGCCGATCATCGCGCAGACCTGCATCCACGTCGTGTTCCTGCTGTCGGCGATGGCGATCGCCTACACCGACCGGATCATGACCAACACGGCGAACGACGCCAAGCAACACTGACAACACCCCGTCCAAGACCATAACGAGATCCAAGATGACTGTCATTAAACAGGAAGACCTGATCGAATCCGTCGCTGCTGCCCTGCAGTACATCAGCTACTACCACCCGGCCGACTACATCCAGCACCTGGCGCGCGCCTACGAAACCGAGCAGAGCCCGGCCGCCAAGGATGCGATCGCGCAGATCCTGACCAACTCGCGCATGTGCGCCGAAGGCAAGCGCCCGATCTGCCAGGACACCGGCATCGTCAACGTGTTCCTCAAGATCGGCATGAACGTGCGCTTCGAAGGCTTTAGCGGCTCGGTCACCGACGCCGTCAACGAAGGCGTGCGCCGCGCCTACGCCTTCCCGGACAACAAGCTGCGCGCCTCGATCGTCGCCGACCCGCACTTCGAGCGCAAGAACACCAAGGACAACACCCCGGCCGTGGTCCACATGGAACTGGTCGAGGGCGACACCGTCGACGTGAAAGTGGCTGCGAAAGGCGGCGGCTCCGAGAACAAGACCAAGTTCGTGATGCTCAACCCATCCGACTCGCTGGTCGACTGGGTCCTGAAGACCGTGCCGCTGATGGGCGCCGGCTGGTGCCCGCCGGGCATGCTCGGCATCGGCATCGGCGGCTCGGCCGAGAAGGCGATGCTGATGGCGAAAGAGTCGCTGATGGAAGACATCGACATGTACGAGCTGAAGCTGCGCGGCCCGCAGAACAAGCTGGAAGAGCTGCGTATCGAACTGTGCGACAAGATCAACGCGCTCGGCATCGGCGCGCAGGGCCTGGGCGGCCTGACGACCGTGCTGGACGTGAAGATCAACATGTACCCGACCCACGCGGCCTCCAAGCCGGTCGCGATGATCCCGAACTGCGCCGCGACCCGCCACGCCCACTTCGTGCTGGACGGCTCGGGCCCGGCCTACATCGAACCGCCGGCGCTGTCGACCTGGCCGAACGTGCAGTGGACCCCGGACACGCAAAAATCGAAGAGCGTCAACCTGGACACGCTGACCAAGGAAGAAGTCGCTTCCTGGCAGCCGGGCCAGACCCTGCTCTTGAACGGCAAGATGCTGACCGGCCGCGACGCCGCGCACAAGCGCATCCAGGACATGCTGGCCAAGGGTGAATCGCTGCCGGTGGACTTCACCAACCGCGTCATCTATTACGTCGGCCCGGTCGATCCGGTACGTGACGAAGTGGTCGGCCCGGCCGGTCCGACGACCGCGACCCGCATGGACAAGTTCACCGACATGATGCTGGAAAAGACCGGCCTGATCGCGATGATCGGCAAGGCCGAGCGCGGCCCGGCCGCGATCGAGTCGATCAAGAACCACAAGTCGGCCTACCTGATGGCGGTCGGCGGTTCGGCCTACCTGGTGTCGAAGGCGATCAAGTCGGCCAAGGTGGTCGGCTTCGAAGACCTGGGCATGGAAGCGATCTACGAGTTCGAAGTCAAGGACATGCCGGTGACCGTCGCCGTCGATTCGAGCGGCACCTCGGTGCACCAGACCGGCCCGAAGGAATGGTCGGCCAAGATCGAGTCGCTCAAAGGCATTCCGGTCGCTGTCGCTTGATCGCTGCGGCTTGATGCATGGCCGCGCGCGGGTACTGCACACGCGCGCGCGGCTGGGGTAACATCTACCCATGACTACCCGCACCATCACCGCCGACGCACCCATCGGGATCTTCGATTCCGGCGTCGGCGGGCTGTCCATCCTGCGCCACGTGCGCGCCCTGCTCCCCCACGAACACCTCATCTACGCAGCCGATTCCGGCTTCGCACCGTACGGCGGCAAGCCGGAGGCGGTGGTGGCCGAGCGCTCGCTGTCGGTCGCGCGTTTTTTGGCCGGCCAGGGCGCGAAGGCCATCGTCGTCGCCTGCAACACGGCGACCGGCGCGGCGGTCAAGCTGCTGCGCGAAAGCCTGCCCGAGCTGCCGATCGTCGGCGTCGAGCCGGGGCTGAAACCGGCGGCGGCGGCGACGCGCAGCGGCACGGTCGGTGTGCTCGCCACCGAACTCACGCTCGCCAGCGCCAAGTTTCTGCACCTGCGCGACCAGGTCGCCGACGCATCCGGCACACGCTTCCTGCTGCAGCCCTGCCGCGGCCTGGTCGACCAGATCGAGCTGGGCGACCTGGGCGCCACCGCGATCCTCGAGATGCTGCGCGGGTACGTCACGCCGCTGCTGGATGCGGGCGCCGACACGCTGGTACTGGGCTGCACGCACTATCCGCTGGTGCAGGCGTCGATCGAGCGCGTGATCGCGGAACATGGCGCTGCTGGCGTGACGCTGATCGACACCGGCGAGGCGGTGGCGCGCCAGGTGGCGCGCCTGCTCGACGCCGGCGGCCTGCTGCGCGCTGCCGATGCGCAGGCGCCCGCGCGCGTGGCGGGTTGGACCAGCGCCAGCGCCACGGCCCTGGCCAGCGCCTTCAACAGCCTGATCGGCATCGATCCGCCGGTGTCCGAGACCGCGTTCGCGGCTCCGAGCACGCTTGAGCACATTTAGATTTGCCAGATCGGGAAGGTGTCGCTATAATCTCGTTCTGTCTCGGCAACAACGAGACAGCAAGTAAGACAGTGGTGGCTGTAGCTCAGTTGGTAGAGTCCAGGATTGTGATTCCTGTTGTCGTGGGTTCGAGTCCCATCAGCCACCCCAAGAATTCAGCAAAAGCCCGGTTCGCAAGAATCGGGCTTTTTGCTTTTCAGCCCTGCCCCACCAGCCTGAACAACCTGGCCCGATCAAACCTCACCATCACCCTCGCCTTCGCCACGATCGCCGCCACCGCGTATTTCGGCAGCGCGGTATCGCGCACCACCGGCTCGCCCAGCGGCATGCCGGCGCCACTGACCAGGCTGCACACGCACGGCGCGTGCGCGCTGGCGCCGCGGCGCACGACCACGGCGGTCTCGCCGTTGGCCAGCTTGACGTAGGTGCCGGACCGGTAGACGCCGACCAGCTTGATCAGGGTGCTGACCAGCCCCTTGTCCATGGCGGGATGCTGCAGCAGTTCGCGCGCGGCGGCGGACGGCGTTTTGGCGACGCGGTAGCCGCGCGGCGAGATCCTGGCCAGGTAGACGTCGACGTGGTGCGCCAGCTCGGCCAGCGGCGACGCCGTGCGACCCGCGCCGAGCCGGTCCGGATGATGTTCCTCGACGGCGTGCAGCCAGTTCGCATCGAGCACGCCCATCGCCTCCAGGATGCGCCGGCCCTGCAGGCCGTGGCCATCGATGACCTCCCGCTGCGCCGCGGTGACGGGCGGCGCCTGTGCGGCCAGGACCGTCTGCAGTTCCAGCATGGCGATGTTCATGGTCAACGCGACGCGGCAGGCATCGTGCACGCCGGGCTCGGGCCAGTCCAGCGCCTGCGCCACCAGCGCGCTCAGCGCAGCCGCCTGCAGATGGTGGGCGACGACGTAGTGGGTCGGATCCATCTGCATGATTTCGAAGATGGCGATGTCCGGCGCGCGCGTCACCAGCACGCGGATCCGCGTGGCGAGCTGCTCGAGCTCCGCTAGCAGCGCCGGGTTCGCCGCAGGCGCGCGCGCGACGCCCATGAAGGCCAGGTTCAGGCGCACCAGGCGCTTGCGCAGCTGCTCCCATTCGCCGAACGGATCGTAGGCCTGGCGCTGCCCTTCGACTTTCGGCTTCCGGATGTCGGCCCGGTTGACGTACATCCCGCGCTCGAGCAGGCGGTCGCGCTGGCTTTCGCTCTGGATCATCGTGCCCTTGTGCAGCAGCAGCAAGCCCTGCGCCGAAAACACATCCCATTGCAAGGCTTGGTTGACCTGGACGTGGCCAGGCTTGAGCTCGTATAACTCGGCTTGCATCGCGGCTCCCGCATGGCTTGGGACATGAATCGGTCCAGTCTGCCACACGGGTACGCGCTGTTATTGCACAAAAGCAAAACGGCCCGGTTATCGGACCGGGCCGTCATCGACGATTCAGTACTTATCGGGGATTAACGGCGCCAGCCGCCGCGATCCAGTTCCCAGCCATGGTCGCCCTGGCGCCATTCAGGCTGACGGTAGGCATAGCCATGACGCTCGCGCTCCATGTGGCCGCGCACCCAGACGTAGCGATGGCCGTTGTAGTTCCAATAGCCCGGGGCCCAGACGTAGCCGTGGCGCAGTGCCGGCACGACTTCGTGGCGCGGCGCCGGCGGCGCGGTGCGGATGATCACGGTGTCGGCGGAAGCCTGGATCGGCAGGAAGGCGGCGGTACTCAGAACAGCGGCAGCGGCGGCGCAGAGGATACGTTTCATGATGCTTCTCCTGTTGTTTTAAGTGAGTTAACTATAGCCAGCGAACATCCCACACAGTAGGTTTGAAGCAAGTTCTTACATTCGATACATAGGTAAATAGACATGTAACAGCGTGCTTTCGGGCGTCTGCTTTCGAAATCAACGCGCCAATCGCAAAGCTGGAAAAACAAAAACCGGCCAGTGGCCGGTTTTCGCAAACATCTCAAAAGATCAGGAATCAGTCCAGCTTCCAAGCATAGTCGACCTTGGTCCAGGTCTGGGCCGGTGCGCCATCCTTGGTGCCCGGCTTGAACTTGCACGATGCCAGGCCCTTCAGCGCAGCCTTGTCCAGGCCCTTGAAACCGCTCGACTTTTCCAGCTTCGAATCGGCGACCGAACCGTCGGGGTTCACCAGGAAGGACATCGAGGTCACGCCCTGCTCTTCGTTCATCAGCGAGGCTTTCGGGTAGTCGACCTTGCACTTGCTTGCATCGAAGCTTGCCGGGTTTTCGGCAGCGAAGGTGGAACCGGCGACGGCGGACAGCAACAGAGCGGCAATGCTAACGGCGACTTTCTTATTGGACATTTTTATTTCCCCTGAAAAATATCGTTTTTTTAAAACCGGCGCGTGGGCGCCGGCGATAGGACAAGCCTTCCTGGCTCAGAATTCTTCCCAGTCGTCGTTGCTCGAAGCGGCAGCGACTTTCCTGGCGGTCGAAGCTTTCGTCGTCGGCGCAGGTGCGCCCTCGGCATCGGCCTTTGGCTTCACAGCGGCGCCAGCGGCGGCCGGTTTCTTCAACTGCGCCCGTGCCGGACGCGCCGTCACTGCGCGCGTCGCCACCGCGGTGCCGGTCGCAGCCACGGACTTGGCCGGTGCTACAGGCGCTGGCGCCACTGCCGCGACCGGCTCCTCGCCCTCGGCCAGCTTGAAGATGCTGACCACGCGCTGCAGTTCGGCCGCCTGGTCCTGCAGGCTCTGGAACGCGGCCGCGGCCTGCTCCACCAGCGCTGCATTCTGCTGGGTCATGCCGTCCATTTCGATGATGGACAGGTTGACCTGTTCGATACCGGCGCTCTGTTCGGCGCTGGCGTTGGCGATGTCGCTCATGATGTCGGTGACGCGCTTGACGCTGCCGACCACTTCTTCCATCGTCACGCCGGCTTCGCCGACCAGCTTGCTGCCGCGGCCGATCTTCTCGACCGAGTCGCCGATCAGCGTCTTGATCTCCTTGGCTGCGCCGGCCGAGCGCTGGGCCAGGTTGCGCACTTCCGACGCCACCACGGCGAAGCCGCGGCCCTGCTCGCCGGCACGGGCTGCCTCGACGGCGGCGTTCAGCGCCAGGATGTTGGTCTGGAAAGCGATGCCGTCGATCACGCCGATGATGTCGGCGATCTTGCTGGCCGAGCTGTTGATCTCGCCCATGGTGCCGACCACTTGCGACACCACTTCGCCGCCCTTGCGCGCCACGTCCGATGCGGTGGCGGCGAGCTGGTTGGCTTCGCGGGCATTGTCGGCGTTCTGTTTGACGGTCGAGGTCAGCTCTTCCATCGCCGAAGCGGTCTTTTCGAGCGAGCTGGCCTGCTGTTCGGTCCGCGACGACAGGTCGGTGTTGCCGGCTGCGATTTCACGCGACGCCGTGCTGATCGTGTGGGTGCCGCGGCGAACCTGGCTGACGATGTCGACGAGGCTATTGCGCATCAGCTTCATTTCGGCCACCAGGCTACCGGTGTCCGAGGCCTTGGTCTCGATCGCGATCGACAGGTCGCCATGGGCGATGCGGCCGGCGATGCTGCCTGCGTAGCTCGGTTCGGCGCCCAGCTGCTTGAGCAGGCCGCGGGTGATCATGGTGGCGGCCACCACCCCCATCGCGACGGCCAGGGCCAGCAGCACCAGCATGAAGTTGCGCGCATTGACGAACTGCGCCTCGGCGTCGAGCTGGGTCTGGTTGTTTTGCTTGTCTTCGAGCGCGGCCAGTTTCTCCAGCGCTTCGGTCCATTTTTTCTGGGCCGGGCGGATTTCCTTGACCATCACGCGGGTCGCGTCCATCGCGTTGTTGGCCAGGTACAGGGCCGACGCCTTGCTGACGGCCGGCATGGTCGCGCCTTCCGCATCCTTGATCTGGGCCAGCAGCGCCTTTTCCTCGCTCGACGCTTCGACGGCGAATTTCTCGGCCAGTTTCTGCTGCAGGGCGTCGTACTTGGCGGTCTGTTCCTTGAAGCGGTTCAGCTCCGGCTCCATGTCGGCCGGATCGGTCATCAGGGTCAGGGTACGCAGCGAAGTGACGCGTTCGCTGACGTTGTTACGCATGTCGACGACCAGGCGGGTCACGACATTGTTCACGTTGACGACATGGTCGAGGCGATTCTGGATCTGCGCCATGCGCAGGATGCCGACAACGGTCACCATCACCAGCAGCACCAGCACGAGGGCAAAACCCAGGCCCAGACGCACACCGACCTTCATGTTTGCTAAATTCATTGCCATTCCCTGTTCCATTTGTTGGATCGCCCGGCTGCCGCTACCGCGCGTCGCTTTGTTACGAACAGTTCACCTTCCCCGTGAACGGTCGTGTTTTTCCATCAGCTTGTATCAAAACATATTAATTGCCGATGGAAAACATGCATTGCACAAAAGTTGTTTTGCTACAACAACCAAGTGGCGGTATATGCATGAAGAAGCGATTGGATTATGGTTGTCTTCTTGCCTTCGGGCAAGGAAAAGACGACGAGTGTTTGCTTCTCGTCTATACGTGTGGCGGAATTTTGACAACCGGCAACGCGCGCGATGGCGCTGCCGGCGAGGAAGAGCGGGAATCAGGCGGCCTGGCGCAGGCGGCCGGCGGCTTCGAGCAAGAGTTCGGGGTCGCCGGCAGCCAGCTTGCGCGAATCGGAAAGTAACTGGCGGTATCCGCGCGCGCCCGGCAACCCGGCCATCAGGCCCAGCATGTGGCGGGTAATACTGTTCAGGCGCAGGCCGAGCGGGCCGTAGCGCTCCAGCTGCGCGCGGATGTACGGAATCATCGCCGCCAGCACGTCCTCGCGCGTTTTCACGGGCGCATCCTGGTCGCCGTAGAAGCGCCGGTCCCAGTCGGCCATCAGCCACGGGTTGTGGTAGGCCTCGCGCCCGATCATCACGCCGTCGACGTGGGCCAGGTGCTGCTCGATCTCGTCGTTGGTCTTGATGCCGCCGTTGATGATGATTTCCAGATCAGGAAAATCGCGCTTGAGCTGGTAGGCGACGGCGTAGCGCAGCGGCGGGATCTCGCGGTTTTCCTTGGGCGACAGGCCCTTGAGCACGGCGTTACGCGCGTGCACGATGAAGGTCTCGCAGCCGGCCTCGGCGATCGTGCCGATGAAGTCGCGGACAAAACCGTATTCCTCGTTGTAGTCGATGCCGATGCGGTGCTTGACGGTGACGTCGATGCTGACCGCGTCGCGCATCGCCTTGACGCAATCGGCCACCAGTTGCGGCTCATGCATCAGGCAGGCGCCGAACGCGCCCTTCTGCACGCGCTCGGACGGGCAGCCGCAGTTCAGGTTGATTTCCTCGTAGCCCCACTGCTCGCCCAGCTTGGCGCTTTTGGCGAGGTCGGCCGGGTCGCTGCCGCCCAGCTGCAGCGCGACCGGGTGTTCGATGTCGTCGTAGCGCAGGTGACGCTCGACGTCGCCGTGGACCAGGGCGCCGGTGGTGACCATCTCGGTGTACAGCCAGGTGTGGCGCGTGATGTGGCGATGGAAGACGCGGCAGTGGCGGTCGGTCCAGTCCATCATGGGTGCTACGGATAATTTTCGCTTGCTGTGTTTCATGAAGATGATGTGAGGCGGAGGCAGTCGGACATTATCCTAGAAAACGCGCTGCCCCGCCTGGCCGACGCACCATGATGGTTCGCGCGCATTGCCTACATTTTAAGCTTTTCGGGAAACGATCTTGCTAAAAACGTATGTAAGTTCAAAAACTGGTTCTGTTATCTAACCAATTAGCAACAGAAAATGAATACGTCCAGCCAAATCGGCCGGCAACACGTCCAGACATGTTAGTATGACGTTTAAATGCTACAAAGCAACTTTAGATTGCGGGTGGCGTAGGATGAAGAGCAAGAAATCGACCCGCCTTTCGCATTGCCTTAGACATCATGACCAAACCCGGCTCCAAACTGATCAGCCGTTACATCACCGCAATCCACTGGTTCATCCCCATCGAGGCTCAGCAGAACGCCGCTCAGCTGACACGCGCGCAGAACGTCATCAATGCGGTCGTCATGGCGGCGTTGTCGGGACCGTTGTATGCGCTGGCCTACTACCTGCTGGGCTTCACCATCGCCGCGCAGGAAATCCTGACCTGCTGCGCCTTCATGTTCGTCACGCCGTTCCTGTTGCGCATGACGCGCAGCATCGTGGTCGCGCGTGAGGTCTTCCTGTGCGCGGTGTTCTTCAACTTCACCTGGCTGACCTTCCACCTGGGCGGCGTCAACGCCCCGACCGCCGGCTGGCTGATCACCGCGCCGGTGGTGGCGATGTTCCTCGGCGGCGTCGGCACTGCCGTGTTCTGGCTGGCGATGAGCTGCCTGGCCGCCGGCGGGGTGTATGCGCTGCCTATGCTGGGCATGGCCCTGCCGGCCCATCCGGTGCGCGACATGGACCTGCTGTACCTGCTGTGCGACGTCGGCCTGTACATGGTGATCGTGGTGTTCGTGCTGCTGTTCGAACTGACCAAGACGCAGGGCTTCATCAAGCTCGAGCAAGCCCTCAACGTGATCAACGAGCTGGCCATCCGTGACGAGCTGACCGGCACCCACAACCGGCGTCACCTGATCGGCCTGATCGAACACGAACGCGAGCGTGTGATGCAAGGCTGCACGGCGTTCTGCGTGTGCCTGCTGGACATCGACTTTTTCAAGCGCATCAACGACACCTACGGCCACGCGGCCGGCGACGTGGTGCTGCGCATGTTTGCCCTGACCGTGCAAAATCAGATCCGCGACACCGACGCGTTCGGACGCTATGGCGGCGAGGAATTCCTGCTGATGCTGCCTGCCACCTCGCTCGAGGACGCGATGGCGTTCGCCGAGCGCGTGCGCCAGCAAATCGAGAAGCTGGCGTTCCCGGACGTTGGCAATGAACTGCAAGTCTCGGTGTCGATCGGCGTGGCCCAGTTCCGCGCCGGCGAGACCATCGGCCAGACCATCACCCGCGCCGACGAAGCGCTGTACGTCGCCAAGTCGGTGGGGCGCAACCGCGTGGTCAACCACGGCCAGACCATCGAATTCCTGTTGCGCGAGCAGACCGTACCGATGTCCACCGTGGGCGCGCCCGCGGTGGACAACACCGACAGCAGCGAGTGCGACCCGCTTACCGGCCTGCTCGGCCGGCGCGTGCTGCGCGACCGCCTCGGCCACGCGATGGCGCGCGCGGTGCGCAACGAGCGCTCGGTCGGCCTCATGCTGCTGAACCTGAACAAGTTCAAGGACATCAACGAAGCCCTCGGTTTCGAAGCCGGCGATGCGATCCTGGTGCAGGTGGCGGCCAACGTGCGCCAGTGCCTGCGCGAGTCGGACACCGTGGTGCGCTGGGGCGGCGACGAATTCATCGTCATCCTGGAAGACCTGGCCCAACCCGCCGACGCCCAGCAGGTGGCCGAAAAGATCCTCGACCGCTTCGCGCTGCCGCTGCAGGCCTGCGAGCGCGAATGCTTCGTCAGCCTGTCGATCGGCATCGCGATCTTCCCGGCGCCCGGCTGCGACATCGACACGCTGCTCAAACGCACCGACACCGCCATGACGCGCGCCAAGCTGTGGGGCGAGAACTGCGTCCAGATCTACTCGTCGGACGCGCCGCTGCCGCCGAGCGAGCGCCTGCTGCTCAAGAATCACCTGCGCGAAGCGCTGGCGCACGACCAGCTGCTGCTCGAGTACCAGCCGCAGGTGGAAGGCGATACCGGCCGCATCGTCGGCGTCGAAGCGCTGATCCGCTGGAACCACCCGCAATACGGACGCATCGAGCCGGGCCGCTTCATCACGCTGGCCGAAGAGACCGGCCTGATCGTCCCGATCGGCGAATGGGTGCTGCGCACGGCCTGCCGCCAGCAAAAAGCGTGGCGCGACGCCGGCCTGCCGGCGCTGAAGATGGCGGTCAACCTGTCGGCACGCCAGCTCAAGCATCCGGAACTGGTCGGACGCGTGCTGGATGTGATCGCCGAGACCGGCATCGATCCGAGCTGCCTCGACCTGGAAATCACCGAGAGCATCCTGATCGACAATATGGAAATGAACCAGATCGGCCTGGGCGTGCTGCGCCAGGCGGGAGTCAAGATCTCGATCGACGACTTCGGCACCGGCTACTCGAGCCTGAGCTACCTGACCGAACTGCCGGCCGACATCCTCAAGATGGACCGCAGCTTCGTCATGCGCCTCGGCCAGGGCGACCCCGGCGCGCGCTCCTATGCACTGGCCGAATCGATCATCCACATGGCACACCGCCTGCAGCTGACCGTGATCGCGGAAGCGGTCGAGACGCCGGAACAGCTGGCCGACCTGCGCGCCATGGGCTGCGACTACGCCCAGGGCTACCTGTTCCACCGTCCGCAGGACCCCGACCGCGTCGCCGCGCTGCTGCGCACGCAGATGGACACCATGCCCTCCCCGACCCTGCGGGTCGCTTGAGCCCATAACCAGGAAAGCCCAACCATGTACGCTCAACCCACGCATCCGGCGTCCGACGACGTCGATTCCGAGATCGCCGCCGCGGACGCACTCGCGCGCCAGGTCGAAACCATGCTCGCCAACGGTTCGCTCGACGGCACCGCGGCCCAGTTCGCGCAGCCGCGCGGCGCCGACCTGCTGCGCCGCACCGCCGCGGTCGAGGCCTGGCACGACGCCCGCAGCAACGACGGCCTGTGGCAGTACGCGCGCTCGCTGGAAGGCGCGCCCTACCCGATCGCCAGCATCCGCGACGAAGCCGGGACCGCGGCGCGCGGCATCAACTTCGCTTCGCAGGATTACCTGTCGCTGGCTTCGCACCCGCAGGTCGCCGACGCCGCCGCGCGCGCGCTGCGCGAAGCCGGCCCGCACAGCGCCGGCTCGGCCGTCCTGCTCGGGAACACGCGCTACTCGCTGGCGCTCGAGCAGGCCATCGCCGGCCTGGTCGCGACCGAGCACGTGGCGCTGTTCCCGACCGGCTGGGGCGCGGCGTTCGGCGCCATCACCGCGCTGGTGCAGGCCCAGGACCACATCGTGATCGACCAGTTCGCGCACGCCTCGCTGCGCCAGGGCGCGAACGCGGCGACGTCCAACATCAGCATCAACCGCCACCTCGACGTGGCGCACGTGCGCCAGCTGCTGGGCGCCATCCGCGCGCGCGATACCGAGCACGGCATCATGGTCGTCACCGAAGGCCTGTTCAGCATGGACTCGGATACGCCCGACCTGGCCGCGCTGCAGGCGCTGTGCCACGAGTACGGCGCGACGCTGCTGGTCGACGTCGCGCACGACCTGGGCGCGATGGGTCCGGGCGGGGGCGGCTGCATCGCCAGCCAGGGCATGCTCGGCAAGATCGACCTGGTGATGGGCGCGTTCTCCAAGAGCTTCGGCTCGAACGGCGGCTTCGTCGCCACCGCCTCGCGCTCGGTCAAGCGCCACCTGCAGCTGTTCGCCGGCCCGCACATGTTCTCGAACGCGCTGTCGCCGGTGCAGGCGGCCACGATCGGCGAATGCATCCAGATCATCCGTTCGGAAGAAGGCGACACGCTGCGCGCCGACCTGATGCGCAACGTCGAAGGCCTGCGCAGCCTGCTCGCAGCCGAAGGCCTGACCTGCATGGGCATCGCATCGCCGATCGTGCCGGTGCTGATCGGCGGCGAAAAAGCCTCGCGCCTGGTGGGCAAGCTGCTGTTCGAACAATCGGTGTTCGTCAACCAGGTCGAGTTTCCCGGGGTGCCAATCGGCGCTTCGCGCTTGCGCCTTCAACTGATGTCAAACCATAATATGCAGCAAATCAAACGCGCTGCACCCGTGATCGGCCAGACGGTCGCACGAGCGCGCGCCGCCCTGGCCGCCGCCGAAGCTCGACGCCGCGACCATGGGGCCAACACAGCGGATTAACTGTTAGGGACATATGCGGGAAAACATCGACAAGCTGCACGAGGACATCATCTTGATCACCGAGCGGCTGCGCGAGCATGCCCGCACCACGCCCGACCGGCTGGCCTACACTTTCCTGCGCGACGACGGCAAGATCGACGAGCTGACCTATGGCCAGCTCGAACGCCGCGCCACCGCGCTGGCCGGCGCCCTGGCCGCGCGCGCCCCGGCCGGTGCGCGCGCCCTGCTGCTGTATCCTGCCGGCCTGGAATTCATCACCGTCTACCTGGCCTGCCTGCTGGCCGGGATCATCGCCGTGCCGGCCACCATTCCGCACAAGAGCCGCGCCTCGCGCCGCCTGAAGGCGCTGCTCGAAGACGCCGACCCGGTCCTGATCCTGACCCGCAGCGACAACGAGCCGGCCATCCAGCACAGCCTGTCGCTGGTCGAAGCGGCCAACCGCGCCTGCCTGTGCACCGACCTGCTGGCGGGCGACGCCGCGGACATCCCCGACGCCGAGCTGGACGCCATCCGCACCCGCCTGCCGCAGCCCACCCCCGAGTCGGTCGCCTTCCTGCAGTACACCTCGGGCTCGACCTCGCTGCCCAAGGGCGTCGAGGTCACCCATGCGAACCTCGCCGCCAACGTCGCCTCGATCCGCGACGGCTTCGGCTTCGATCCCTCCACCGTGATGGTCAGCTGGCTGCCGCTGTTCCACGACATGGGCCTGATCGGCAGCGTGGTCTCGCCGCTGCACGTGGGCTTCCACTGCGTCCTGATGGCGCCGGCCGCCTTCCTGAAGCATCCGCTGGGCTGGCTGGAAGCGATCACGCGCTACCGCGGCACCTGCGCCGGCGCGCCCAACTTCGGCTGGGACTATTGCGCCGCCAAGATCCGCGACGAACACAAGGCCGGACTGGACCTGTCCAGCCTGAGCGTCGCCTACAACGGCTCCGAGCCGATCCGCGCGGCCACGCTGCGCGCCTTCGTCGACGCCTTTGCCGCCCAGGGCATGCGCGAGTCCGCCCTGTTCCCGTGCTACGGCATGGCCGAGACCACGCTGTTCGTCTCGGGCGGCCCGCGCGGACGCGGCCCGCTGGTGCGCACGGTCAGCAAGTCCCTGTTGGAGGGCAACCAGATCCGCGACGCGCAGCCGGGCGACCCGGACGCGCGCGAGATCGTCAGCTCGGGCCGGATCGGACTGAGCACGCGCGTGCGCGTGGTCGATCCCGAAACCTCGCTGCCGGTGTCCAGCCATCGCGTCGGCGAGATCTGGGTGGCCGGCCCGAGCGTGGCGCGCGGCTACTGGCACCGCCTCGAGCAGACCGAGGCGACCTTCGGCGCGACGCTGGCCAACGGCAACGGCGAACGCTGGCTGCGCACCGGCGACCTCGGTTTCCTGCGCGACGGCGAGCTGTTCATCACCGGGCGCCTGAAGGACCTGGTGATCATCAACGGGCGCAACGTCTACCCGCAGGACATCGAGGAAGTCATCGAGCAGGCCATCGACTTCATCGAGCCGAACATGTGCGCCGCGTTCTCGGTGGAGATCGGCGGGCAGGAACGGCTGGCGATCGTCGCCGAGGCCAACCGCAGCCTGGTGCGCGCCGCCCAGCAGATCGAGAAAGAACTCGGGCACGACGAATACATGGCGCGTTTCGAAGCGACCGTGCAGCACATCCGCACCGTGATCGCGCAGCAGTTCGACGTCGCGGTGGCCTCGATCGTGTTCGTCAAGCCGGGCGCCTTCCCGCGCACCACCAGCGGCAAGGTACAGCGCGGACGTGCGCGCGAGCTGGCGCTGCATGGCGAGCTCGAGGTCGTGTACGTCATGCCGGGCAGTATTTTCGACCGCCGCACGCCGCGCGACCTGGCCCAGGCGGCCACGCTGCCGGCAGGGGCCGGTGCGCCTGCGGATGCCGCCCCTGACGCCGCTGCCGCTGCCGCCCCTGTCGCCCCTGCTGCCACCGTCGCGGCGCAATCGGCCGCCGCGCAGCCCGTCCCGACGGTCGACGCCGAGCGCGAACGCTCGCGCCACGAGGCCGACGCCATGATCGCCTGGCTGCGCCGTTATGCCGAACGGCGCCTGAATTCGCGCGTGATCGACGAACGCCGCACCATTCCGCCGTACGTCGTGCTCGACCTGGGCAATGCCGGCTTCTTCGGCCTGCAGGCGCCGCGCCGCTTCGGCGGCAAGGAGCTGACGACGGTCGACCTGATGCGCGTGATGGAGCAGCTGGCCGCGATCGACGTGACGGTGGCCACCATGGTCGGCGTGCACAACGGCCTGGGCATCCGCCCGCTGCTGCGCTTCGGCTCGGACGCCCAGCAGGAACGCCTGCTGCCGGCGCTGGCCGGGGGACGCCGTCTCGGCGCCTTTGCCCTGACCGAACCGGGCGCCGGCTCCAACCCGATGGCGCTGCGCGCCAGCGCCGTCAAGACCGCCGGCGGCTGGCGCGTGCAGGCCGAGAAGCAGTGGATCGGCCTGGCCTCCTGGGCCGGCCTGACCACGCTGTTCGCCAAGGCCAGCACGGCCGACGGCACGCCGCTCGGCATGATTTCGCTGCTGGTGGACGCCGATACCGAGGGCCTGACCCAAGGTCCGGAATCGCTGACGATGGGCATGCGCGGCATGGTCCAGAACACGCTGTTCCTGCGCGACGCCTTCGTGCCCGACGACGCGGTGCTGCTGGCGCCCGGCGACGGCATGGACGCGGCGCACGACGCTATGCTGTTCAGCCGCCTGGGCATCGGCGCGATCTGCGTCGGCGCGATGAAACGCTGCGCCCAGCTGATCGCGCGCTATGCCGGCCGCCGCACGGTGGGCACCGGCCTGCTGGCCGAGAACGCGGTCAGCGTGGTGCGCCTGCAGGGCCTGACGGCATCGATCGCGGCATGCGAGGCGCTGGTGCTTGCGCTGGCGGCGCAGATCGACGCCGGCGCGGCCCCGGGCGCGGAAGTTTACGTGGCCTGCAAGGCCGCCGCCACCGAAGCGCTGGGCGACGCGGCCGACCTGCTGGTGCAGATGCTGGGCGGACGCGGCTACATCGAATCGAACGGCGCGCCGCAGATCCTGCGCGACGCGCGCGTGATGCGCATCCTGGAAGGCCCGACCGAAACCCTGTACGCCCACCTCGGCGCATCGCTGGCCAAGCCGGGCTGCGCCAGCCGCGCCTTCCTGGCCGGTCCGCTCAAGCGCGCGCCGCTGGCCGCCGAGCTGGACGCGGCCGTGGCGCGCGTCGGCGAACTGGCCGACGGCGCCGAGCGCCTGTTCGGTTCGCGCGGCGCGGCACGCCAGTGGATCGATTACCGTCTGGGCGAACTGGCCGCCGGCGCGCTGCTGCTGGGCGCGGCCGAGCAGGCCCAGGAGAGCGAGCACGACGGCGCGCGCGCCCTGGCCGCCAGCCACGCCGTGGTATGGGCGCGCAGGCGCTTCAACGCATTGCTGCAGGCGCTGCTGGCCGAACTTGCGGCCCAGCGTCCCTACAGCAGCGCGGCCGACTTGGCGGCCGTGGTGGCCGGCTATGCCGAGTCCATCGGCGACGTCGACCAGACGCTGCCCGGCGAAGACCGCGAGGTCGACGCCCTGCTGCGCCGCGCCGCACCCGCACCGGCTTTCGCGCCGGCGTCCGCGCACGCGCCCGCCCCCACGCTCGCGCATGCGCCCGCGCACGCGAGCGCGGCGCTGCGCGCCCAGGTGCACGACAGCATCCTGCACTGGCTGCGCGGCGAAGGCCGGCGCGACGTGCACGCGGTCGACTTCGACGTGTCCTTCGCCACGCTCGGCATGGACTCGCTGGCGACCGCCACGATCGCGGTCGACCTCGAACAACGGCTGGGCATGGCGGTCGTGCCTGAAGTCCTGTTCGATTACCCGAGCATCAACGAACTGGCCGTCTTCCTCGAGCGCCAGCGCGAGTCGGGCGCGCCGGCCGCGGCCCGCTACGGAACTCCTGCATGATCGCCACCGCCTATCCCTTGCTGAAAGTCTTCGACCGCCTGCTGCCGCCGGCGGTACGCGCCCACGACACCGAATTGCAAGGGGCGCGCCAGCTGTCGCTGCTGGCCGCCGTCACCGCCGGCAGCGTGCCGCTGCTGACCGTGATGTACCACCTGCTCGGCTACGATGCGGTCGGCATGATGGTGATCACCGCCGGCATCGTCATGATGGTCAGCCCGTTCACGCTGACGGCCGGCGCCGGCCTGCCGCTGGCGCGCGACCTGTTCGTCGGCGCGCTGTTCATGCTCAAGATCGGGATGGCGCTGCAGCTGGGCGGCATCGGCGCGCCGACCACGCCCTGGTTCGTGCTGTGCCCGGCGGTCGCGATGCTGATCGGCGGCCTGCGTCCCGGCCTGGTATGGGGCGCACTCGTGCTGGTCGCGCTGGTGGCGCTGTTCGTGCTGCAGCACCTGGGCGCCTTGCCGCCCGCACCGGTCGACCCGGACGGCATGGCGGTGCTGCAGCTGGCCGGCATGATCGGCCTGCTGGCCCTGGTCGCCCTGATCGTGGCCCTGGCCATGGGCGCGGCGGCGACGCGCGGGCGCTGAGCCGCGCACGCGCCGGCCTCACAGAATCTTCACGAAGCGCAGGCGCTTTTCCCGATAGCCGTTCTGTTCGTAGAAGCGCCGGATCCCCATCCATCTCCATTATGAAAGCCTGGCCCGAGCCGCTCGGGCCCAGCGCCTGCAGCTGCCGCGCGACCCGCTCTGACTGGGCGATATAGCCAAGCCGTCCAAACAGGCCGGCGACGGCCTGACCATCTTCGGCTGTGGCTTCACGGATCTGCACGGTGTCTCCTCGGCTTGCCACTCGGACAATGAAAAATCTTTTCGAAAAAAAATTTAAAAAATTTCTGTGTGGCACTTAATGCGCGGCTGAAAGCGGTCGTCTTGTACTTGTGAGAGCGAGACAAACACTCGAAACGAATCTCAAAGAACACTGCAAGACGAACCGATACCAACTGAATTCAAAGCTTTTTAGGAGCCTACCATGCTGAGCCTGCACACCAACAACGCCGCCCTGTCCGCACAAAACTCGCTGACCCGCACCCAGAACTCGCTGTCGACCTCGATGACCCGCCTGTCGACCGGCTACCGCATCAACTCGGCAGCCGACGACGCCGCCGGCCTGCAGATCGCATCGCGTCTGAAAGCCCAGAGCTCGGGCATGACCGTCGCAATGCGCAACACCCAGAACGCCACCTCGATGCTGCAGACCGCCGATGGCGCCCTGGACGAAGTCAGCAACATGCTGATCCGCATGAAGGACCTGGCCACCCAGTCCGCCGACGCGTCGTCGAGCGCCGACGACCGCACCGCAATGCAGTCGGAATACGACGCACTGGGCAAGGAACTGGGCAACGTGATGCGTAACACCACCTTCGGCGGCAGCCCGCTGCTGGCTGGCGGCACCATCGCCTCCGCGATGACCTTCCAGATCGGCGCATCGTCGGGCGAAACCATGAACGTCGACCTGAGCGCGGCCATGACCACCGCCGTGAGCGGCGTCTCGGGCGTTGCAAGCACCTACGCCCCGGCTGGCGCGGCCGGCAGCGAGATCACGACCCAGGGCGGCGCCAACACCACCATCGACAATCTGAAGGACGCGCTGGCATCGATCAACACCGTCCGTTCGGGCCTGGGCGCTGCGGAAAACCGTCTGAGCCACGTGTACAACAACCTGTCGAACATCAGCACCAACACCAAGGCCGCTACCGGCCTGATCATGGACGTCGACTTCGCGACCGAATCGTCGAACATGACCTCGAGCCAGATGCTGATGCAAGCCGGCACCGCCATGCTGAAGCAGACCAACAGCATGTCCTCAATGGTCATGTCGCTGCTGCAGTAATCAAGGCTTCCCTACCCGGCTGACGTACCTGCCGGGACCCTCCAAAGGCCAGCCTCCGCTGGCCTTTTTTTCTGGCTTTTTTCTACTATACTGCTGAGATCATGGCCAGCTTCTCCTTCCCGCCTCTCCTCCCACCGCCCGTGGCGCCGCCGCCGCAGGTCGATGCCGTGACGGCCGTCCTGCCGGTCGCGCTGCTGCAGGCCGAGCTCGATGCGCTGCCGCTGCCGACGCCGGCGCCGGGCGCGCAGGCGGCGCCGGTCCTGCCGCAGCCGGACGGACTGGATGCCGCCGCGATGCGTCCCGACCAGCTCATGATGGCGCGCCAGCTGACCTGGCCGGCGCCGGAGGGCGGCAGTCTCGCCGCCGCCTGGCGCGGCATGGTGAGCAACTACGGCGCCCAGGTCGTCACGCGCGACCTGCAGGCGCGCACCAATCCGCTGCCCGCCGCGGCGCTGGTGCAGGCCGGCCAGCGCAACGACGGCAACCTGCCGGCCCTGCGCCAGCAGGATTGGCCGGGCGGTCCGCTCGACGCCTGGCGCTTCACCGTGCATGCCGGCGGCGCCCAGGCCCAGCATCTGCGCGTGGTCGAGGGCGAGCCGGAACAGCAGCGCCAGCAACGCCGCCGCCGCGCGCGCGCGGCGCTGCGCCTGGAGCTGGTGCTGGACGACGGCAGCGTGGTCACGCTGCAGGCCGAACCGGTGTTCGACGGGATCAAGCTGGAACTGTGCGCGCCGCACGCGCACGCGCTCGAGCGCCTGAAGGCGCTGCAACCGCAGCTGGAAGCGGCGGTGCGCCGCGCCGGGCTGCGCGTGCTCGAATGGCGCTATCGCGACGTGCTGCCCGAGGCGCGCGCCCACCTGCGCCTGCCGTCGGCCGACGCGGCGGCGGCGCTCAGCCTGCCGGTGTTCCGCGCCATGGCCGAACTGGCGCTGCTGCTGCCACAGCCGGCGCACGCGGGCGACTGAAACAAGAACGGCGCCCGGGGAACAAGCCCGGGCGCCGTTGTCCAGACCTCGGCTGCGGATCAGCCCACGGTGCCGACGATCGAGACTTCGCGGTTTTCCGGGATCTCGTTATACGACAGCACATTCAGGCCGGGGGCGAACAGGCGCGCGTAACGCGCCAGCAGCGGACGCACCTGCGGCAGCACCAGCAGGAGCGGCGCGGCGTGCTGCTGCTTCATCTGCTCGCGCGCGACCGGCATGTTCAGCTGCAGTTGCGACAGCAGCTGCGGGTCGATCGGGTAGTTGTCCAGCGCGACCTTGCCGCCGTTGTTCTGGCGCGCCTGGTTCAGCGACCCGAGCAGCATGTTCTCGAGTTCGCCCGACAGGTTAAACGCCGGCATTTCCTTCTTCTTGCCGCACAGGCCGGTGACGATCTGGCGGCGCAGCGCGCACCTCACCTCGGCCGCCAGCAGGATCGGATCCTTGGTGGTCTCCGAGCTGTCCAGCAGCGTTGTGGCGATCACCACGATGTCCTTGAGCGACACGTTCTCGGCCAGCAGCACGCGGAACACGCGCAGCAGCTGGGTGTGGCTCAGCGCCTTGTCCAGCGCCGATGCCAGCTTGGGCGACAGCGCGGTCAGGCGCTCCATCAACGCCGGCACGTCCTCGTGGCGGAACAGCTCGGCCATGTAGTCCTTGGCGATCTTGGAAGTGTGGGTGGCGATCGCGCTCGCCACTTCGACCACCTGGTAGCCCTGCCCCAGCGCGTGCGCCTTCTGGTCCGGCTCGATCCAGGTGATGGCCATGCCGAAAGCCGGTTCGATCGCCGGGATGCCGTCGAGGTCGCCGTAGACGTTGGGCGACGGGATCGCCATCAGGCACTCGGGCTGCACTTCGCCCTCGGCGACCGTGGTGCCATTGATCGAGATCGCGTACTGGTTCGGGCGCAGCGTCAGGTCGTCGCGCACGCCGATGGGCGGCAGCAGCAGGCCCATTTGCTCGGACAGGCTCTGGCGCACGCCCTTGATCCGCTTCGGCAAGGTCTCGCCCTGGGCCTTGTCGACCAGGTGCACCAGCTTGTAGCCGACGGCCACCGTGATCGGCTGCACCACCGGCAGCTGCTGCCAGTCGAGTTCGGGGACTTTCTCGTCGCGCAGCGCGGCCTCGATCGCCGCCACGTTGGTGTCGGCGGGCGCCTTGACCTGGGTCGAGAGCCGGAAGCCGACGTAGCCGAGCACGCCGGCGAACACCATGAAGAAGAACCACGGCATGCCCGGCACCAGGGCCAGGATCACCATCACGCCGGCGGCCGAATACAGGACTTGGGGCTGGGCCAGCAGCTGGCCGCCGATCTGCTGTTCGAAGTCGCCCGAATCGCTGATGCGGGTGACCAGGATCGCGGCCGCGGCCGACAGCAGCAGCGCCGGAATCTGCGCGACCAGGCCGTCGCCAATGGTCAGCAGGGCGTACTGGCGGAAGGCGTCGCCGAAGGACAGGTTGTGCATCAGCGAACCGATCGCGACACCGCCGACCAGGTTGATGATGAGGATCAGGATCGAGGCGACGGCATCGCCGCGCACGAACTTCGAGGCGCCATCCATCGCGCCGTAGAAGTCGGCTTCCAGCGCGACGTCCTTGCGCCGCTGCTGGGCTTTTTCCTGGTTGATCAGGCCGGCGTTCAGGTCGGCGTCGATCGCCATCTGCTTGCCCGGCAGCGCGTCCAGCGTGAAGCGCGCCGACACTTCGGAGATGCGTTCCGCACCCTTGGTCACGACCACGAAGTTGATGATCATGAGGATCACGAACACCACCAGGCCGACCACGAAGTTGCCGCCGATGACGACGTTGCCGAAGGCCTCGATGACCGAGCCGGCGGCGCCGGTGCCCTCGTGGCCGCGCAGCAGCACCACGCGGGTGGAAGCCACGTTCAGCGTCAGGCGCATCATCGTGGTGCCCAGGATCACGGTCGGGAACACCGAGAAGTCCAGCGGGCGCCGGCTCGAGACCGAGACCAGGATCACGATCAGCGCCAGCACGATGTTAAAGGTGAACAGCACGTCCAGCAGCACCGGCGGCAGCGGGAGCATGATCATGGCCAGGATCGTCACCAGGAACGCCGGGGTGGCGAACTTCTGGCGGCGCAGCTCGAGCAGCAAGCTCTGGATCACATTCATGTCGAAGAAACCTCACTCAAATGGGCCGGCACGGCCACTTCATTTGGAAACCGCGGGGGCGCCTGGCGCCGGCCCGCACGAAAAGCATTCAATTGCAGCACGTAGTTCAACACCTGCGATACCGCCTGGTACAGCGCCGCCGGGATCTGCTGCTGGACCTGGCTGGTGTTGTAGATCGCGCGCGCCAGCGGCGGCAGCGCGACCGTCTCGATCTTGTGTTTGGCCGCGACCGCGCGGATGTACAGGGCCATCTCGTCGACGCCCTTGGCCACCACGAACGGCGCCTCGGCGCGGTTGACGTCGTACTTCAGCGCGACCGCGTAGTGCTCGGGGTTGACGATCACCACGTCGGCGCCCGGCACTGTCTTGTTCACGTTGCGGCGCGCCAGCTGCTGCTGGAGCTGGCGGATGCGCTGCTTCACTTCGGGCTTGCCCTCGGAACTCTTGTACTCTTCCTTCTGCTCCTGCTTGCTCATGCGCTGGCCGCGCGCGAACAGGAAAGCCTGCAGCGGCACGTCGATCAGGGCGAAGATCAAGAACACCGCGATCAGCGCCATCAAACCGTCGAACATCTGCCCGGCGCCGCGCAGCAGCGCGTCGTTCAGGGGCAGGCGCTGCAGGTCGACCCAGGCGTTGACCGTCGAGCGCACTACGTGCACCAGCACGACCGCCAGCAGCGCAGCCTTGGCGACCGAGGTGGCCACGCCGCTCCAGTGCTTGGCGGTGCCGAGCTGGCCCAGGTTGCGCATCGGCGAAAAACGGTCCAGGCGCGGCATCAGGTTCTGGGTCGAGACCACCCAGCCGCCCGGCACCATGCTCGCCGCCAGCACCGCCACCGGCACGCCCAGCAGCGGCAGCACCATTTTCACCAGCAGCATGCCGGCCGCGCCCCACACCACCGACAGGGCGTTCTCGATGTCGCCGGCCGCGCCCAGCGGCACGTACACCAGGTGGAACAGCGCGCGGAACGACTCCAGGTAGCCCGGCAGCAGGAATACGAACAGCTTCAGGCTGGCCAGGATGCCGACCGCCGTCGCCAGGTCGCGCGAACGCACCACCTGGCCCTGCTCGCGCGCCTTTTTCAGCTTCTGCGCAGAGGCCTTTTCTGTCTTGTCGCCACCGGTGTCGCTACCCGCCATGTCGAATCCTCAACGAAGCCTCATTTGCTGCTGGATCATCTCCAGCACCCGGTTGGTCATCTGCACGTAGTGCTCGGGGACGAAGCGCACGACCTGCACCAGCATCATCAGGCCGAACACGGTCACCAGCGAAAACCCGAGCGAGAACAGGTTCAGCGACGGCGCCACGCGGTTCAGGAAACCGAACCCGATCTGCACCACCAGCGTCGAAAACACGATCGGCAGCGCCAGCAGGATCGCGGCCGAGAACACCCAGCCGACGTTCAGCGCCACCGCCTGCAGCAGCATCGGTCCCTGCCCCGCCCCGACCGGCCAGGCCCTGAAACTCTGGCCCAGGACGCCGGCCAGCACCAGGTGGCCGTCGACGGAGAAGAACACCAGCGTCGCCACCAGCCCGAGTAGCGCCGTGATCACGTCCGACTGCTGGCCGTTGATCGGGTCGTTGATCTGCGCCATCGAAAAGCCGATCTGGCTCGAGGCCAGGAAACCCAGCATGTTCACCACCGCCATCGTCAGCTGCATGGCCAGGCCGATCACGCCGCCGATCACGGCCTGCTCGGCCATCGCCAGCACGCCGGCCAAGGAGAACGGATCCGGCATCGCCCCGCCTTGCGTCAGCGGCAGCATCAGGAACGCCAGCACCACCGACAGCAGCACGCGCACCGTCACCGGCACGGCGGCGTCGCCGATCGCCGGGGCGGTCGACAGCAGCGCCATGATGCGGCAGAACGGCCACCACAGCGCGCCGATCAGCGGCAGCAGGAGATGAGTTACTTCCAGCATCTGGCCTGCGCGCTCATCCGACCAGCTGCGCGGCGCGCTGGAACACCGTCACGCAATAGTCCATCAGCTTGCCGGTCATCCAGTGGCCGGCCAGGATCAGCGCCAGCAGCGTCACCAGCAGGCGCGGCAGGAAGCTCAGCGTCTGTTCGTTGATCTGGGTGGCGGCCTGGAACAGCGCGACGATGATGCCGGTTACCAGTCCCGGCAGCACCATCACCATCACCAGCAGCATCACCAGCTGCAGGGCCTCGACCACGATGTCGACGGCGATATCGGGCGTCATCATAGTGTCACCATGCGTGAATGCTGCCGACCAGCGTGTTCACGGTCAGCGTCCAGCCGTCGACCAGCACGAACAGCAGCAGCTTGAACGGCAGCGAGATCACCAGCGGCGACAGCATCATCATGCCCATCGCCATCAGCACCGACGACACCACCAGGTCGATGATCAGGAACGGGATGAACAGCATGCAGCCGATCTGGAAGGCGCTCTTCAGTTCGGACAGCACGAAGGCCGCCAGCTTGACCGTGAAGGCGCGCTCCATCGGCGCCATCTGTTCCGGCTCGCCGGACAGGTGCGCGATCTGGGCCAGCGCGGTCTTGCTGGTCTGGGCCAGCATGAAGCGCGACAGCGGCACCTCGGCGGTCTTCAAGGCCTGCTCGAGCGAGATCTTGTCCTTGTCGTACGGGACGAAGGCTTCGTTCCAGACCTGCAGGCCGACCGGGCGCATCACCAGCAGGGTCAGGATCAGCGCGACGCCGGTGACGATCCGGTTCGGCAGGCCCTGCTGCAGGCCGAGCGCCTGGCGCAGCAGCGACAGCACGATGACGAAGCGGGTGAAGCTGGTCATCATCATGATCATCACGGGCAGCAGCCCGAGGATGGTCATCAGGACCAGGATCTGCGACTTCACGGTCAGGCCGCTGCTCGAACCGGGGATCACGCCGGCCAGCAGGTCCTGCCCGGCCGGTGCGGCCATGGCGCCGGCGCCGGCCAATAAAAGAACGGCGCCGGCGAACCATCGGTAGCGGGCCGGCGCCGGGCGGCGCGCGACGGCGCCGCGGCACATCAAGGTCATGGTGCGATCAGGTCCAGGTTGAGACCTTCGAGGTCGATCACCTTCAGGCCGTACTGCTCGCCGGCCACCACCACTTCGGCGCGGCCGATCGCGGCGCCGTTGACCTTGATGACCAGCGGCTCGCCGGCCAGTATGTCGAGCGGGATCACGCTGGACGGGCCGATCGCCATCAGCTCCTGCAGCGAGATGCGGGCCGAGCCCACTTCCAGCGTCAGCGTGACGGGGATGCGGCGCATCATCTGCGGCAGGCGGGCTGCGCCGGGCGCGGCAGGCGCTACGGCGGCGGCGTCGTCGATGATGATGTCGCCAGCGGTGAATTGGTCGTTCAGGTTCATGTCCATTTATTCGGCATCTTCAAAAGAGGTTAAACACAGCTTGCCCTTGTGCTCGGCGACCGCTGCTGTAAACAAGCGCGCCTCGTCGAGCAGGACGTCGGCCCGGCCTACGCTGACCGGGATGACGTCGCCCACCTTGATGTCGAACAGCTCGCCCAGGGTGATTTCCTTGCTCACCAGGCGGCCTTCGAGTTTGACCTGCAGCTTCGAGACCAGCGGTTCGGCCGGGCCCTGCGGCGCGCGCGGAACAGGGCTGTCCGCGCGCAGGGTGCTCAGGATCGCGGCCATCAGCGTCTGGTCGGGGGCGATCCAGAACTGGCCGGGATTGTCATTGATGTCACGCACACACACGCACAAAGCCCAGTTACTGGCGCCCGGCATGGTCGCTGCGGCCACCGCGCCGGCAGGCACCGGCTGCGGTGCGACCTCCATTCCCAGGCTGGCAGCGACGCGCGAATACAACAAGTCGATCATCTGTTGCGTCAATACGACGGTCAAACGGTCTTCGGTCGCCGTTACACGTTCGGCTTTCGGGTCCCGCTGAGTTGCGCCGGCGCTACGCCCACCGTAGCGCCGCTCCAACAGTGTCAGTAATAAACCACGCTCGAAAGCGACCGAAACCTTACCCAGAGGGCCGTTTACGGCCATCCAGCGCAGGTCGTCGAGCTGCGGCGCGCGCCCGAATTCGGCGCCATCGAGACGCCAGCCAGCCCAGTAGCGGCGGGCGCTGCCCTGCATGGCGCTGTCGAAGTCGTCTCCCAGGAGAGTGGCGAACTGGGGCAGCAGATGGACCGGACGCCCTAGAAGACGGGGGTCGAGGACCTGGTGCTGGGAAGGGTTGGCAGGGGTGGCGAAAGACATGTTTCAGTTAAATAATTGTTAAGCGGAGATGCTTTCTTTTCATTCCATCAGGCAACTATTATACCGTGTAAAGTGTATCGCGACGTGTATCCCGAGATTTGATATTACCCTTTGAATTAACGATTGCCGTACGGTAAGATGGCGTCATCGGCTCAGGAAGTTATGGAAAATCATGATCGTAGCGGCAGGGAACGACTGATATTCTCCCCGCTTCCTCACTAGAGTCCAAGCCGGACACGGGTGCTAGCAATTTTACAATTTCCGCAAAGCACGCAATATTTCACGAAAAGCAAACGACCAAATTTCACATTTGACCACCGTTTCGCGACTGTTCGTCACATCCACGCAACATTTCAGCATGGGAGCATGTAACACGATGGGAACTGAACTTGCTGGTCTGATCCGCGCCGATCTCGCCGCACTGACCAACGATGCCAGCCGCCTCGCAGTGGCGCCGGCAATCGACGCCGGCCGGATCGGCCAGGCTGCCCCCAGCGGCGGCTTTTCGTTCGCACAAACGATGAAGGACGCCGTCACCAGCGTCGACCAGGACCAGCAGGTGGCCAGCGAGAAGATGGCCGCCGTCGAAAGCGGCAAGAGCGACGACCTGGTCGGCGCCATGCTGTCGTCGCAGCAGGCCAACCTTTCTTTCTCCATGCTGATGCAGGTCCGTAACAAGGTGATGGGCGCCATGGACGAACTGCTCAAACTGCCCGTCTGACAGGAATAAACCGAAGTGATTGCCGCTCTCAAGAACGCCATCGGCGACAAGCGCCTGACCCTGCCGCCGGCGCTGGCCAAGAACCTGACGCCGATGCTGGTGCTGGCCATTGCCATCACCGCCGCCGTCATGCTGTACACCTGGAAGGACGCCGCCGGCTACAAGCCGGTGTTCGGCGCCCATGAAAAGGTCGCCTCCACCGACATGATGGCCGTGCTCGACGCCGAGCACGTCTCCTACCGCATCCACCCGGACAGTGGCCAGGTGCTGGTCCCGTCCGGCCAGCTGGGCAAGGTACGCATGCTGCTGGCCGCCAAGGGCGTGACCGCGCAGCTGCCGGCCGGCCTCGAGCTGATGGACAAGAACGACCCGCTCGGCGTGTCGCAGTTCGTGCAGGACGTGCGCTTCCGCCGCGGCTTGGAAGGCGAACTGGCGCAGTCGATCATGACCATCGACGCCATCTCGTCGGCGCGCGTGCACCTGGCGATTGCCAAGTCGACCTCCTTCGTCGCCAGCGACGGCGACAAGTCGTCGGCTTCGGTCATGGTCGCGGTCAAGCCGGGCCACCAGCTGTCGAACGAGCAGATCGCCGCGATCGTGAACCTGGTCTCGGGCAGCGTCTCCAGCCTGGCGCCGAACCGCGTGTCGCTGGTCGACCAGAACGGCAACTACCTGTCCTCGCGCGTCGACCTGACCGAAGGCTTCGACGGCGCCGCCCAGGGCGATGCCGCCGCCAAGCGCTACCAGGACGAGGTGCACGCCAACGTCGCCGAGCTGCTCGGCCCGGTGCTCGGCGCCGACAACTTCAAGGTCAGCGTGACCGCCGACGTCGACAACGACAAGATCGAAGAGACGCAGGAAAAATACGGCGCCGATCCGAAGATCACCAGCGAAGCCAGCCGCGACGAGCAGGAAAAGAGCCGCATGGCGATGGGCGTGCCGGGCACCCTGTCGAACCGTCCGCCGGTGGCCGCCAACCCGGCCGATCCGAACGCCGCCAACGCCGCCAACGGCGCAGCCAATCCGGGCGCCAAGCAGGACGACGGCAGCGCACGCAAGAACGCGAGCAGCAAGCAGTACGCCTACGACCGCGCCATCACCCAGATCAAGCGTGCCCGCGGCCGCCTGAAGAAGCTGTCGGTGGCGGTGGTGCTGAACAACGCCAAGGCGGCTTCGCCGAAGACCGGCTGGACCCCGGCCGAGATCGCCAACATCGAGAAGATCCTGCGCGGCGGCCTGGGCATCGACACCAACCGCGGCGACGTGCTGGCGGTGTCGGCCCTGAGCTTCCCGGCCCCGGCCCCGGTCGAGCCGTGGTACCAGCAGCGCGACAACGTGGTCGATTTCGCCGGCTATGCGATGTATGCGATCGGCGCGCTGTTCGCCTGGTTCGCGGTGCTGCGTCCCCTGATGCGCATGCTGACCCAGCGCGGTGGCGCTGCGGGTGCGGCCAAAGGCCCGAACCTGGCCACGATGCAGGCCGGCGCCGACCGCGCCCTGGGCGCCAACGCCCCGGCCGGCGCGCTGGCCGGCCCGGCGGGCGCCGCGGGAAACGTGGCGGCGGGCGCGCCGGCCCTGGGCCTGGGCGGCACGCAGACGGTCCAGCCGCTGCTGGAAAACTATGATTTGCCACCGGCCGGTTCGGCGGTGGATGTGATGGTGGATCACCTGAAGGTCCTGGCGGGCAAAGAGCCGGAGCGGGTGGCGGAAGTGGTCAAACAATGGGTGCAGAAGAAAAATGCCGGATCTGAACAGTAACGACATGCAAGAAGTGACGTTGACCCCGGTCGAGCAGGCGGCCATCGTGCTGCTCTCGATCGGCGAAGAGCCGGCAGCGGCCGTGCTGCGCTGCCTCGAGCGCGAAGAACTCATCGAGCTGACCCAGGTGATGAGCCGGATGAGCGGCATCAAGGTCGACGCCGTCAAGAGCGCGGCACAGAAGTTCTTCGACGACTATCGCCAGCAAAGCGGCCTGCACGGCGCCTCGCGCAGCTACCTCAAGCGCTCGCTCGACCTGGCGCTGGGCAGCGAGATCGCCAACTCGGTCCTGAACACGATCTACGGCGACGCGATCCGCCCGATGATGGCGCGCCTGCAGTACGCCTCGCCGAAGTGGCTGGCCGAGTACATCGCCGCCGAGCACGTGCAGATGCAGGCCGTGTTCCTCGCCTTCCTGCCGGCCGCGCTGGCCGGCCAGATCATCGACGCGCTGCCGGAAGACGGCCGCGAACTGGTGCTGCTGAACCTGGCGCGCCTGGAAGAGATCGACCGCGACCTGCTGGGCGAGCTGGAAGACCTGGTGGCGCGCTGCCTGTCCGCGCTCGACACCCAGAGCGCCGCCGTGGAAGGCGTGCGCCAGGCCGCCGAGATCCTCAACCGCCTGCCGAACAACCGCGCCGAGATGGTCGAGCTGCTGCGCGCGCACGACCCCGAGGTGGTGTCGCAGATCGAGATGTCGATGTACGACTTCTTCATCCTGTCGAAGCAGACCGAACAGACCATCACGCGCCTGCTGGACGAGATCCCGCTGGAGCAGTGGGCGATCGCGCTCAAGGGCGCCGAGCCGGCGCTGCGCGACGCCCTGCTGGCCGCGATGCCCAAGCGCCAGGCGCAAAGCTTCGAAGACCTGATGAAGCGTTCCGGTCCGGTGCCGATGTCGCGCATCGAGCAGACCCGCCGCGAGATCATGGCCCAGGTCAAGGAGCTGGTCGACGGCGGCGAGATCGAAGTCCAGCTGTTCGCTGAGGCCACTGCCGAATGAAGCAGTTCCGGCCCTATCACTTCCCGCCGCTCACGCAGGTCGTGGCCAATGGCCGCGGCGATGCGAACGCCTCGTCGTCCGCCGCCGAAGATTGGCAGGGCGCGGTGGCCGACGGCTATCGCCAGGGCCAGCGCGACGGCTACGACGCCGGCCTCGAACAGGGCCGCGCCGACGGCCAGTCGGCCGGCCATGCGGAAGGTGTCGCGCGCGGCTACGAAGAAGGCCGCCAGCAGGCCCTGGCCGAGCTGGAGGCGATGTCCAAGCCGCTCGACGCCGCCCTGCGCGCGCTGAAGAAGATGCAAACCGAATTCCGCAACGCCCAACGCACCGAAGTGGTCGACCTGGTCGGCAAGATCGCACGCCAGGTCATCCGCGCCGAGCTCGCGCTGCAGCCGACCCAGATGCTGAACCTGGTCGACGAGGCGCTGGCCGCGATGCCCCCTGCCCGCGACGAGGTCGAAGTGCTGCTCAACCCCGAAGAACTCAAGCGCATCCAGGAGCTCGATCCGAAGCGCGCCAAGAAGTGGAAACTGCTGCCCGACCCGAGCCTGGCGCCGGGCGAGTGCCGCGTCAAGGCCGGCGACCATGAAGTCGACGCCGGCTGCCAGGGCCGCCTGGCCGCCTGCATGGAGCAGGTCAACGAGGCGCTGACCGCCGATCTGCAGAATCAAGCCGGAGGGCAGTCCGCATGAGCGCGCTCGCCGAGACCCTGCGTTCGCTCGACATCGGCGCGGTGCCGGTCGCCACCCCGACCGGGCGCCTGGTCGCGGTCCAAGGCCTGCTGCTCGAATCGGTCGGCTGCAAGCTGCACACCGGCCAGCGCTGCCGCGTCGAACTGGTCGACGGTTCCTGGCTCGATGCACAGGTCGTCGGCTTTCGCGACAAGGTGACCTACCTGATGCCGTTCAAGCAGGCCGACGGCCTGGTCACGGGCGCGCGCGTGCTGCCTGCCACCGGGCCGTCCAGCATCCAGATCGGTCCGCAATGGATGGGCCGCATGGTCAACGGCCTGGGCGAGCCGATCGACGGCCTGGGCCGCCTGGGCGGCGACCAGATCCTGTCGACCACGCCGCCCAAGGTCAACCCGCTGCGCAAGGCGCCGGTCGAGGAACCGCTCGACGTCGGCGTGCGCGCGATCAATTCGATGCTCACGATCGGCAAGGGCCAGCGTGTCGGCCTGATGGCCGGTTCCGGCGTCGGCAAGTCGGTGCTGCTCGGCCTGATCACGCGCCAGACCGTGGCCGACGTGATCGTGGTCGGCCTGATCGGCGAGCGTAACCGCGAGGTGCGCGAGTTCGTCGAGAAGTCGCTCGGCCCCGAGGGCCTGAAGCGCGCGGTGGTGGTCGTGGCCCCGGCCGACGAATCGCCGATGATGCGCGTGATGGCGACCGAACTGTGCCACTCGATCGCGGCGCACTTCCGCGACCGCGGCCAGAACGTGCTGCTGCTGTGCGATTCGCTGACCCGCTACGCGATGGCGCTGCGCGAAGTCGCGCTGTCGCTGGGCGAACCGCCGGCCACGCGCGGCTACCCGCCGTCGGTGTTCTCGCACCTGCCGCAGCTGTGCGAATCGGCCGGCAACGGCGAGCACCCGCACGGCAGCATGAGCGCCATCTATACGGTGCTGGCCGAAGGCGACGACCAGCAGGACCCGGTGGTCGACAGCGCGCGCGCGATCCTCGACGGCCACATCGTGCTGACACGCGAGCTGGCCGAGCGCGCCCACTACCCGGCCATCGACGTGGCGCAATCGATCAGCCGCTGCATGGCCCAGGTGGTCGCCCCCGAGCACGCGCAGGCCGCGCGCAAGCTCAAGGCCGCGCTGGCGCGTCACGCGCGCGTGCGCGACCTGATCCCGCTCGGCGCCTATCAACCGGGCGCCGATCCGGAGACCGACCGCGCCGTGAAGCTGCAGCCGCACATCGAAGCCTTCCTGTGCCAGGGCACCAAGGAAGACGCGCCGATCGGGCCCTGCATCGAACAACTCAAGGCGATGATGGCATGACCAGCATGAAGAACAAGCAAGACACCATCGACAGCTTGAATACGCTGGTCAAGCTGCGCAGCACGACCGTGGAACGCCTGCAGGCCGACCTGGCCAAGCAGGAAGCGGTGCGCGCGCGCTACCGCAACAGCGTCGAGCGCCTGACCGCGCTGGCCGAAGGCTGCGGCGCCTCGGGGCAAGCCGCGGCCACGCCGGCGGCCGCACGCAGCGCCGGATTCTCGGCCGCGCTGGCGGTCAACGTCGGCAATTACAAACAGGCCGTGTTCGCGCTGGCCGAGACCCACCGCATCGACCTGCACCTGCACGAGGCGAACATGGAAGTCTCGCAGCGCAACCTGGCCCAGGCCTGGACCCGGCGCGAGCTGCTGGGCAAGGTGCTGGCACAGCACGAGGCCGACCATGCGCGCGCGCAGGACCGCCTGCAGCGCAAGCGCGAAGACGAAATCGCCACCCAGTCGTGGCTGGCAGGACAGGCCGAACAAGGCCCTACAACGAGGAACGAATAATATGTCGAGCGCCATTACCGCCCCAACCTATGACCCGACCAGCACCGCACAATCGCTGGCCACCAAGTCCACCGCCGACGCGCAGCAGACGCTGACCAACAAGACCAACGCGGCCAATGCCACGGCGACCGCGCTGACCCAGCTCGGCTCGGCCATCTCGACTTTCCAGAACAGCCTGGCTACGCTGGGCAGCGTGGGCAAGTCGATCCTGGCGCAGAGCGCGACGCTGTCCAACAGCGCCTTCGGCAGCGCCACCGCCAAGTCGAGCGCCGCCGCCGGCACCTACAGCCTGTTCGTGCAGCAGGTGGCGACCGCGGGCAAGGTCTCGTACGACAACGTGCCCGACGCCACGACGGCCAGCGGCACCCTGACCGTGAACGTCGGTAGCGCCACGCCGATCAACATCGACCTGTCCGCCGCCAACACCGATGGCGGCACCCTGAGCGTGCGCGAAATCGCCGCCGCGATCAACAATGCCAGCGGCAACACCGGCCTGGTCTCGGCCGGCGTGATCACGGTGCCGGTCGTGAACGGCGACGGCACGACCAGCTCGCAGATGCGCCTGGTGCTGACGTCGAAGAACACCGGCGCTGCCAGCAACATCAGCCTGAGCACCACCAGTCAAGATCTGCAATCGACGCTGGGCTCGCAACCGACCAGCACGACCGCCGGCAAGGACGCCATCGTCCTGCTCGACGCCCAGTACAAGACCGTCACCGACCCCAGCACCAACACCACGACCACCCAGCTCACCGGCACCCAGGTCACCCAGGCCTCGAACACCTTCACCAACATCGACGGTGTCGCGTTCACCGCCACGCGCGCCCAGGCGACCGGCGACGATCCGATCACGCTCACGGTCGGCACCGACAGCAACGCCACGGCGGCGAACGCCCAGGCCTTCGTCGACGCCTACAACAAACTCAAGAACGCGGTCGACGGCATGCTCGACCCGGGCGACACGACCAACAACAAGGCCGCCGGCGCCTTCGCCAACGATTCCGGCGTCAAAGCGCTGCAGACGCGCCTGGTCGACCTTCTGCGTCCGGCCACGGGCGGCCTGTCGCTGGCCAGCTACGGCATCACCGCCAGCCGCGACGGTTCGCTGACGCTGGATTCGACGCGCCTGAACAAGCAGCTGGCGCTCAATCCGGGCGGCCTGGACCAGCTGATGGGTTCGGCCAGCACCGGCAGCCCGAGCGGCGTGATGGGCAACCTGAACAGCTACCTGAATCTGTGGACCGACAGCGCCAACGGCCAGATCCAGCAGCGCACCAGCGCCAACACCAAGCTCCAGTCGGACCTGAGCAAGCGCCAGGACAACCTGACCACCCAGTACAACGACGCCTACAACCGCTACCTGAAGCAATTTACCGACCTGCAGACGCTGCAGGCGCAGATGAACAACAACGTCTCGATGTTCGACGCCATCTTCGGCAGCGACAAGTCCTCCTGAGAGAGAAATCACGATGTCCTATCAAGAAGCCTACAGCAGCTACCACGCCACCAGTCTGGACGCGCAGACCTCGCGCGCCTCGCCGATCGAACTGGTGCTCCTGCTCACCGACGGCCTGCTCGACGAGCTGGCGCGCGCCCGCGCCCACATCGTCGGCAAGCGCTACGAACTGCGCGCCGCCAGCATCAACAAGTGCGTCGAGATCATCAACGGCTTGTCGAGCTCGCTCGACTTCGAGAGCGGCGGCCAGGTCGTCGCCAACCTCGCCGACCTGTATGAATTCTGCGCGCGCCACCTGCACGCCGCCGGCGTCAAGCAGGACCCGAAGATGGTCGACGAGGTCGTCAAGGTCATGACCACGATCCGCCAGGGCTGGGCCGGCGTCCAGGCGCGCAATGGCTGACACGCTGCGCAACCGCCAGGCGCAATTGCTGCGCATGGGCGACGCCTTGCAGGCCGCCGCGCGCGGCGCCGATTGGGACAGCCTCGGCCACCAGGTGCGCGCGCTCGGCCCGCAGCTGCAGGCGCTGGCCCGGCTCGGTCCATGGAGCGCGCCGGAGCGCGCCGCCCTGACCCGCCTGCGCCGCCAGCACGATGACGCCGCCGTCGCCGCGAGCGATGCCGCGCGCGCGCTCGGCACGCGCCTGGAAGGCATCCGCAGCAACCAAGAAGGCTGGGTCGCCTACGCGATGCACAGCGAAACCGAATCCGGCGCAAGCCGCCCATGAAGATGATGCTCAATACCGTAACCACGTCCACTTCCGCTTCGGCCAACGGCGCGGCCGGCAACGGCCCGGCCGCCGGCCCGGTCAGCGCAGCCGCGCAGCCGGCCGACAACGGCGCGGCCAGCGCCGCCGCGGGCCAGTCCGCCCAGCCGGTCCAGGCCGGCCAGTCCGCCGCCGCCGCGCCGAGCGCCAATCCGCAGTCGTTCGCGCTGTGGCTCGGCCAGCAGGCCGCCGGCGCCCAGGCTGCCGATGGCGCGCAAGCCGCCGCGCCGGCCCAGTCCGGCGCCGCCAGCCCCGCCGCACCGGCCAGCACCGATGCCGACGCGCAGGCCGGCGCCAAGTCCGACGACACCAAAGCCGCCGCCGCGGCCCCGGACGGCGCGCTGCTGGCCGCGATGGCGATGCCGCTGATGCCGCTGTCGCCGGCCCAGGTCGCGCAGGCGGTCCAGGCCGCACAGGGCAATGGCCCGGCCGCGCAAGGCAACGGCAAGCCCGCCGCCAACGACGCCGCACCGGCGCCGGCCGTGGCCGCGGTGGGCCAGGATGGCGCGCGCCGCGCCGCGCCGCAAGACGCCCTGCCCGCGCTGCCATCCCAGCAGCCGCCGCAGGCGGCGCAGCCGGCCCAGGCCGCAGCCGCAGCCGCGGCCCAGCCGGCGCAAACGTCCGCCGATGCGGCCGGTGCGCGCTTCGCCGTGCAGCCCGCGGCCGCCGGCGCCGGCGATGCCGCCGGCCAGGATGCCAAGGCCGACCAGGGCGCACCAGCCCCGGCCGTCCCGCAAGCCGGCGTCGCGCTGGTCTCGACGCCGGGCGCCGCCCAGCCGGCGGCCGACACGGTCAAGCTGGCCGGTCCGCCGACCGCATGGCGCCAGAGCCTGCAGGAAGCGCTCGGCGATCGTCTGCATCTGCAAGTCGGCAACAACGTCGAGCAGGCCGTGATCCGCCTCGAGCCGCCGCAACTGGGCCGCATCGACATCGCGATCCGCCACAGCGCCGGTTCGCTGGAGGTGAACATCTCGGCCACCAACGGCGAGGTGCTGCGCCAGCTGCAGACCGTCAGCGACAACCTGCGCAGCGACCTGTCGCAGCGCCAGTTCAGCGAGGTCGCGGTGACGGTGACGCCGACCCCGAAGAGCGGCGCCACGCCGTTCTCGAACGATTCGCAACAACAGCAAGGCCGTGGCCGCCAGCAGGGCCGCGACCAGGATGACTACGAGCCCGGCCGCGCATTGGCCGAGGCCGGCAACCCCGCGTCCGCGTTTTCGCTGGGCGGCCGCGACCGAGCATGAGTAATCAAGGATGAATAGCAAAGTGAAGATGATCGTCGCCATTGCCGCCGCCGTGGTGGTCAGCGCGGCCGGCGCCGGCGGCGCGGTCTGGTATTTCATGCCCAAGCCGGCCGCGGCCGGGGCCAAGGAAGCCAAGAAGGAAGCCGAGAAGCCCAAGGACGGCAAGCCGGTCAAGTACGTCACCCTCGACAAGGTGATCGTGATGCTGCGCCGTGGTCCGAACGAGGCCGACACCCATTACCTGTCGACCGACCTGGTGCTGGCTTCCGAGCCGGCCAAGGAAAAGGAAACCAAGGAAAACCTGCCGCTGCTGCGCAGCCTGGCGGTGCGCACCTTGTCGAGCTACACGATGGCCGATGCCTCCGCGATGACGGTCGACAAATACGCGGCCGAGTTGAACAAGGCCTTCAATGCCAATTATGAGCACGAGCACACCGAAAAGCCGTTCGTCGAAGTCATGATCGGCAAGCTCATCATCGAATAATCGCCGGGGATATCGTGGGTTATATGACCGACTACGCCGACAGCTACGCCAGCAACGAATACGCCGGCGCCGCCTTGCACGCCGAGATGAGCGCGAAGGACGAGCAGCGTCACCTGCTCGCCTACGCGCCGCTGGTCAAGCGCGTCGCGCGCCAGCTCAATTCGCAGGTGTCGGGCTCGATGGGGCGCGAAGACATGGAGCAGATCGGCCTGATGGGCCTGCTCGAAGCGCTGCGCCGCTACGGTACGCCGGATGCCGGCTTCGCCAGCTACGCCGGCCTGCGCGTGCGCGGGGCGATCCTGGACGAGCTGCGCCGCCAGGACTGGCGTCCGCGCGCCGTGCGCCAGGACAGCCACAAGATGCGCGACGCCGTGCGCGCCCTGACGCGCAAGCTGGGCCACGAGCCGAACGACAAGGAAGCCGCCGACGCGCTCGGCATCAGCCAGGAAGAATGGCGCCAGTTCCTGCTCGACGACAGCGCCGAGGAGCTGCTCAGCTTCGACGAGATTTTGCAGGAAGCGACCGAACAAGCCCACAGCGCACCGGGGCCGGAACAGCAGTACATGGTGCGCCGCAGCCTGGAGCATGCACTCAATGCCCTCAACGAGAAGGAGCAGCGCGTGATCCAGATGATTTATGAATTCGAGCTCAGCTACAAGGAAATCGCGGCCGTGCTCGACCTGTCCGACGCCCGTGTCTGCCAGCTCAACAAGAGCGCGCTGGCCAAGATGAAGGCGGCGCTGGCGAACGCCTGACGCGCCCGGCCACAACAACAAAAGAGAGAAAACCATGCAAATCATTGGCATCCTGATCGTGCTGGGCGCCGTGTTCGGCGGCTTCATGATGATGGGGGGCAGCGCCGGCGCCATCTGGCAGCCCAACGAAATCATCGTCATCTGCGGCGCCGCCCTCGGCGCCCTGGTGCTGGCCAACCCGAAACACGTGCTGGTCGAACTGCTCGGCCAGATGAAGAAGGTCGCGGGCAAGCACAAGCACGATTCCGAGTTCCAGCGCCAGCTGCTGCTGCTGATGTACGAGCTGCTGCAGACCGCCGCCGGCGGCCTGAAGGCCCTGGACGCCCACGTCGAGGCGCCCAAGGAAAGCCCGATGTTCCAGCGCTACCCGCTGATCCTGGAAGAGCCGAAACTGCTGGCCTTCATCGTCGACAACTTCCGCCTGATGGCGATGGGCAAGATCAACGCGCACGAGCTGGAAGGCGTGCTCGAGCAGGAACTCGAAGCCATCCACGAGGAGCTCACCCAGCCGTCCAAGTCGCTGCACAAGGTGGCCGAGGGCATGCCGGGCTTCGGCATCCTGGCTGCGGTGCTGGGCATCGTGATCACCATGAACACCGTCGGCGAAGGCGCCGACACCGCCGAGATCGCGGAACACATCGGCGCGGCGATGGTCGGCACCTTCATCGGCATCTTCATGTGCTACGGCGTGCTCGACCCGATCTCCGGCATGATGAAGCAGCTGGTCAATTCCGAAGCCTCGACCATGGAAACCGTGAAGGTCGTGCTGGTGACCCACGTGGCCGGCAAGCCGCCGCTGCTGGCGATCGACGCCGGACGGCGCCTGATCCAGCTCAACACCAAGCCCAGCTTCGCCCAGCTCGAAACCTGGATCAATGCCATGGCCGACGGCGAGGACGCCGGCGCCAAGCGCCGCGCCTGACGCCGCGTAGACAGTATCGAGCGGAGCAAAACGAGTGGAAGCGAATAAAAAAGGCGGCGACAAGCACCACGGCGAGACCATCATCAAGCGTGGCGGCGGCAAGCACCACGACGACGAGCACGGCGGCGCCTGGAAGGTGGCCTTCGCCGACTTCTGCATGGCGCTGATGGCGCTGTTCCTTGTACTGTGGCTGATCGCCTCGCGCGACGCCTCGCAGGCCAAGAAGATCGTGCGCGACAACATGGCCAACGGCATGATCGAAGGCAGCGGCGGCAAGCCCGAGATCAACACCAACCCGAGCGGCAGCCTGATCGAGCGATTCCAGATGCCGAAGGCGAACGGCGGCAGCCAGGGCCCGGGCGCGGGTTCTCAGAGCGCGCCGACGGTGCACACCAAGTACGAATCGGCGACCGAGCTGGCGGCGCTCGCGCACGCGCTCGAGCAGATGAGCGCGGACGCCGGCCTGTCGTCGAATCTGGCCACGGTGGTCACGCCGAACGGCCTGCGCGTCATGCTGCACGATACCGATCATCAGGGCATGTTCGTGCGCGGTAGCTTCTTGCCAACTGACAAGTTCGCAAAACTGTTGCGTACGATGGCGCCATTGTTCGAAAAAATGGAAAATCAGATGTTGATTGTAGGCCACACGGATTCCTTGCAGTACACTAACAAGGGTCCGAACGGGTATTCCAACTGGAGCCTGTCGGTCAACCGCGCCATGGCTGCGCGCGGGGAATTGCTCAGCGGCGGCATGCGCAGTGCAAGCGTGCTGCAACTGGTCGGCATGGCCGACCAGGCGCCGCTGGACGCGAAACACCCGGATGCCCCGGTCAACCGCCGCATCGAACTCCTGATCCTGACCAGCAAGCAGGCCGCCGGCGTGACGGCGATGTTCGGCAATCCGGGCTCGACGGAGCCCCTGACCCAAGACGTGTCCACCTCGTCGCCGCACGAAGCGGCGGTCGCGGAGCTGCGCAGCCAAATGGCAACAAAACCATGACGATTCAATCGAAAACACGAGGACAACGCATGAAGATCTCTGGCGCCTCCACCTCTTCCATCGGCATTGCGCCGCAAGCCGGCAGCGCTGCCGTCGCCGACGTCGCGGCCGCCTCCGCCGCCCCCGCACCGGTCGCGGCAGCAGGCGCAGCCGTGCTCGAATCCGCCGTGCTGCAGCCGGCGCAACGCGCATTGCGCGCGATGCCCGACTTCGACGCCGCCAAGGTGGCCGAACTGCGCGACGCCCTGGCCAACGGCGAGCTGCCGTTCGACGCCGGCCGCCTGGCCGGGCTGATCCAGAAGTTCCACGGCGCAGGAAAGGCTTGATCCAGCATGAGCCGCCTTACCCGCGACCAGGCGGTCGCCCGCCTGCTGGACGGCGTCCAGGAGGACATGAAAACCTGCGCCGCCGTGCGTGAGCTGCTGGAACGCCAGTTCCAGGCCGCGCTGCGCCACCGCGGCGCGGAACTGACGCAGCTCGCCGGCGAACTGACGCCGCAGCTCGACGCGATGGAAGCGCGCCGCCAGCAGCGCGTGCAGCTGGTGCGTGCGCTGTTCGGCGCCAACGCCACCATGGACGCGCTGTTCGCCAGCCTGGGGGCGCCCCAGCGCAGCGCCGCCAGCGCCGCCTGGGAACAGCTCGAGCGGCTGGTACGCGATTGCAAGCAAGCCACGGCGCGCAACGGCAACCTGATGGCAGAACAATATTCCGTGATGCAGCGTCTGCTGCACGGCGAGGAGGACACCTATGCGCCACGCTGAATTTTCGTCGATCCCGGCGCTCGCTCCGACCGCACCCACGCGCCCGACCGCCCCGAGCGGCAACGGCGGCGGCAACTTCGGCAACGTGTTCGGCCAGGTCCAGGGCGAAGTCGCCGACTTCATCCAGAACGGCGCCGGCTTCGACGCCGGCGGCTTGAGCGCCGAAGGCCAGGCCTGGCGCGCGCGCACGGGCGAGGCCGCCGGCGCCGCCGGTGTCATCGCCGACGATGTCGAGGCTTCGCCGGACCAGCAGGCTTTCCTGGAAAGCATCGCGCCCTGGGCCAAGGAAGCGGCCGACAAGCTGGGCGTGGCGCCGGAACTGGTGTCGGCGCATGCCGCCCTCGAGTCCGGCTGGGGCCAGCGCCCCTTGAAGAACGCCGACGGCAGCTCCTCGCACAACCTGTTCGGCATCAAGGCCGGCAGCGCCTGGCGCGGCGACGTCGCCGAGTCGAACACCACCGAGTACGTCGGCGGCGCCGCGCTCAAGACCAGCGCGCGCTTCCGCTCCTACCCGGACCAGGCCAGCGCCTTCCGCGACTACGCGCAGATGTTGAGCGACAATCCACGCTTCAAGGGCGTGCTCGGCGCCGGCAACGACGCCCATGCCTTCGCCAGCGCCCTGGCCAAGGGCGGCTACGCCACCGATCCGGCTTACGCGGCCAAGCTGTCGCGCCTGGCCGGCAAGCTGTCCGGCATCAGCGGTTGATGCCGGCGTCGACCGGCTCGACCGTGCCCGGTCCGGCGACCCGCATGCGCACTACCTGCCCGCTGCCGGCGTTGCGCACGCGCACGACGGCGCCCTGCCCGCCGGCGTCCATGGCCTCGCCGGCGGTGCTCACTTCGATGCCATCGACCCGCGCAATCATCATGACGGCATCGCCGCGCTTGACCAGAATCGGGCTGACCAGCTGCCCGGCACGCAGAATGTCTCCTGCCCGCAACATGCGATGTGACATTTTCCCGACAACTTCGGAAGGATTTGCGACCGGATCGGCGATGTTCGAAATATCACGACGCTCGATCGTAACTTGCGAGTCCGTCAAGGTCTCGTTGGCCGCCACCGGCGCCGCTGCAATCGCCACCATGGCCGTTATACGCGCACGGACCGCGTACTCGTATCTCCACCCGGGCGTGTCATTACAACGCGCTACAAAGCGCATCCGCTGGGGAAAACGGGTATCCACGGGCTCGATGGCGACATTTTGCGAACACGCGGGCGCGGCGCGGGCAGTGACGACGGTGATGTCGAACTGCGGTTCGGACAGCCCGGACGCGTCCATTTGCCTTTGCAATTCGGCACGTGCAGCTTGTTCAATTTGCACCGGTAATGGCGCTTGTGCGGCTTGAGCGGACGCAAAAAATAGCACACTTGACGTCGCAACAAGGGTTGCCAGGTGGAAAGCAGTCATTAGAGAATAGCGTCAGCGTAAAAAACTCATTTTAACCAATCAGATCGAAACCCCGACGGAGCCTCCGACATGACGATCAATTTCAAGGACGCACTGGGTGTCCATGCCGATGCGCTTGAACTGCGCGCCGAGCGCACCAAGGTGCTGGCGGCGAACATCGCGAACGAGAGCACGCCCGGCTACACGGCGCGCGACGTCGACTTCGGCGCGCTGCTGCAGCAGCGCGTCGATGCCGAGAACGGCGACCTGAACGCCGGCGCCGGCCTCGAGATGGGCGACGGCGACCCGCTGTACCGCGTGCCGTTCCACCCGAGCGCCGACGGCAACACCGTCGAGATCGGCGTCGAGCAGGCTGCCTTCGCGCAGAACGCCTCGGATTTCCAGACCAGCCTGACCTTCATCAACATGCAGCTGCGCGGCCTGGCGAAAGCCATCAACGGCCAGTAAGCGATTCTTCATAAAGAACAGTCCACATGGGTTTCAAAGACATTTCCCAGATCGCCGGCTCGGCGATGGCCGCCCAGACCGTGCGCCTCAACACGATCGCCAGCAACATGGCCAACGCCGACGTCTCGGCCGGTTCCGAAGCCGAGGCCTTCCGCGCGCGCAAGCCGGTGTTCTCCACCGTGATGGGCGGCGAGGCCGGCGGCGGCGTGCAGGTGCTGGACGTGGTCCAGAGTTCCGATCCGCTGCGCCGCGTGCACGAGCCGGACAATCCGAAGGCCGACGCCGATGGCATGGTCTATTACACCAACGTCAACGAAGTGTCGGAAATGGCGGACATGATGTCGGCCAGCCGCGCCTTCGAGACCAACGTCGAAGTCCTCAGCCGCATCAAGTCGATGCAGGCGGCGGTCCTGAAACTGGGAGAAAGCTGATATGACCACCTCGAGCATCAATAACCTGTTCGGCAACGCCGCCGCGGCCGCCAACGGCCAGGACAACAGCGCCATCGCCGGCCAGAGCGCGACCCAGGCGCCGACCGACGCCAACCGCGACATGTTCACCAAGCTGCTGGTGGCGCAGATCCAGAACCAGGATCCGCTCTCGCCGCAGGACCCGACCACCTACGTCAACCAGCTGTCGCAGCTGTCGCAGACCGAAGCGATCCAGAACATGTCGCAGAGCAGCACCGCCAACGCCAGCATGCTGCAAAGCCTGCAGACGCTGGCGATGGGCGGCCAGGTCGGCTCGACCGTCACGGTCAGCACCGGCACCGTCCAGGTCGACGCCAACGGCAGCAAGATCAACGGCAACATCAACCTGAACAGCGCCAGTGACGCCACCAGCCTGGTGCTGACCGGCGCCGACGGCCAGCATCACGTGGTGCAGCTCGGCGCCCACGGCTCGGGCGCGCAGAACTTCACCATCGACCCGGCGGCCCTTGGCCTGCCCCCGGGCAGCTATTCGATCCAGGCCCAGCCATCGGACGGCGGCTCGCCCCAGATCGAAGTCGCCGCGCGCCTGGACAGCGTGCGCGTGGCCAACGGCAGCGTGGTGCTGCAGGTGGCCAACGTCGGTCAGGTCGATCCCTCGGCCGTCACCGGTTTCAACGGCAAGAGCGACGGCGCCTGAGCGCCCGCGACCGTGCCCCTACCGTTTATCTAGTATTCAACAAGACTAATCAGGAATCGACATGAGCTTCGACATCGCACTCTCCGGCATCCAGGCCATCAACGAGCAGCTGGAAACCGTCTCCAACAACATCGCCAACGCCGCCACCTACGGTTTCAAGGAAGGCCGCGCCAACTTCGCCTCCGTCTACGCCGGCACCAAGGCCAACGGCGTGGAAGTCGGTTCGATCACCCAGAACATCGGCCAGAACGGCAGCACCACCACCACCGGCCGCGCGCTCGACGCCGCCATCGACGGCCGCGGCTTCTTCGTCAGCCGCGACACCCAGGGCGGCCTGAGCTACTCGCGCGTCGGCATCTTCTCGACCGACACCCAGGGCTACCTGATCGACAGCAACGGCGGCCGCGTGCAAGGCTACGGCAAGTCGGTCAACGGCGCGCTCGGCGCGATGGCCGACATCCAGGTGCCGACCGGCCAGATCCCGGCCGTGGCGACTACCAGCATCGCCTACGTCGGCAACATGTCGACCGACTGGCAAAAGCCGGCCACCGGCTTCGACTCGACCAAGCCGGAGACCTACAACATGGTCAAGCAGTCGGTGGTCTACGATTCGCTCGGCAACCAGCACACCCTGTCGCAATATTTCGTCAAGGCCGACGCCAGCAACGTCAACGTCTACTACTCGCTGGACGGCGCCACCGCCACCGCGAGCGCCACCCCGGCCCAGCTGACCTTCAACAACCAGGGTGCGCTCACCGGCGCCACCAACACCGGCATCGCCATCCCGGCCGCCAACGGCGCGGCCGCGGGCAACGTGAGCCTGAGCTACACCGGCACCACGATGTTCGCCGGCGACGCCACCACCACCACCAACCGCAGCGACGGCTATGCCTCGGGCGCGTTCGTCGGCGTCTCGCTGGACCAGAGCGGCGCCCTGGTGGCCAAGTACAGCAACGACCAGTCGCAGACGGTCGGCACCGTGACCATCGCCAGCTTCGCCAACGAAGGCGCGCTGACCGCGACCAGCAACACCAGCTGGACCGCCAACGCCAGCTCCGGCGCCGCGCTGTACAACCCGCCGGGCGTGGGCCTGTCGGGCAAGCTGACCACCGGCGCGCTGGAAGGCTCGAACGTCGACATCACGTCGGAACTGGTCGGCCTGATGACCTCGCAGCGCAACTACCAGGCCAACTCGAAGGTGCTGACCACCGAGAGCCAGATGATGCAAGCCCTGATGCAGGCCCTGTAATGGACAAGCTGATCTTCACCGCGGCCACCGGCGCCGAACGCCTGCTGCGCGCGCAGCAGGTGCACGCCAACAACCTGGCGAACATCGACACCACCGGTTTCCGCGCCAGCCTGGAAGCGGCCGGCACCGCGCAGCTGGGCGGCTACGGCTTCGACGACCGCCAGCTGTCGACGCTGCAGGCCGACACCGTCTCGACGCGCGCAGGCGCGATCCGCGAGACCGGCCGCCCGCTCGACGTGGCGCTGGCCGGTCCCGGCTACCTGGCGGTGCAGTCCGGCGACGGCGAAGCCTACACCCGCTCGGGCGAAATCGAGATCGGCCCGGAAGGCGCGCTGTCGGTGCACGGCCATGCGCTGATGGGCGAAGGCGGCCCGATCACGCTGCCGCAGCACACCGCGGTGGAGATCGCGGCCGACGGCACCATCTCGGTGCTGACCGAGGGCGCGACCCAGATGCAGGTGGTCGACCGCCTCAAGCTGGTGAACGCCGAAGGCGCCGAGCTGACCAAGAACCAGGACGGCCTGCTGGTGCCGCGCAACGGCGGCGACCTGGCGGCCGACCCGGCCGTCACCCTGCGCCCGCGCGCGCTCGAGGGCAGCAACGTCTCGGCGGTCGAGGAAATGGTCGCGACCATGAGCCTGAACCGCAGCTTCGAAATGCAGATGAAACTGTTCAAGGCGAGCGACGACATGAACGCCACCGGCAACAAGCTGATCAGCGGTTCCTGACCGGCCCACGTAAAGAACAAGGAGAGAAAACATGAATCCCGCAATGTTGATTGCCAAGACCGGCGTGCAGGCGCAGGACGCGAAACTGCAAGCCATCGCCAACAACCTGGCCAACGTGAACACGGCCGGCTTCAAGCGCGACCGCGTGGTGTTCGCCGACCTGTTCTACCAGGTCGACAAGCAGCCCGGCGCCCAGACCGCCGACAACACCGTCTCGAACGGCACCCAGCTCGGCAACGGCGTCGGCATCGTCGGCACCCAGAAGGTGTTCACCAACGGCACCATCCAGACCACCGGGCAGTCGCTCGACGTCGCCATCACCGGCAACGGCTTCATCCAGGTGCGCCGTCCGGACGGCACCCCTGCCTACACCCGCGCCGGCCAACTGCAGGTCGACCAGAACGGCGTGCTGGTCAATTCCCAGGGCCTGCCGCTGGTCCCGCAGATCACGGTCCCGAACAACGCCCTGTCGGTCACGATCGGCGACAACGGCATGGTCAGCGCGAACGTGCCGGGCGCGGTCGCCCCGACCGAACTGGGCCAGCTGACCCTGACCACCTTCGTCAACCCGGCCGGCCTGCAGGCCCTGGGCGACAACCTGTACCAGGAAACCGCAGCCAGCGGCACCCCGAACGAGGGCAAGGCCGGCGACGGCGGCGCCTTCGGCAAATTCAAGCAGGGCGCCCTGGAAGGCTCGAACGTGCAGGTGGTCGAGGAAATGGTCGACATGATCGCCGCCCAGCGCACCTACGAGATGAACACCAAGGTGCTGTCCGCCGCCGACAACATGCTGCAATACCTGTCCCAAGCTTCCCGCTAATGACTATGAAACGCATCGCCACCGCGGCCGCTCATGCAATCACTGCGGCACTTATCTTGAGCGGCTGCGCCTCGCGCGTCCCGCTCAACAGGCCGGTCGTCGAAGACGACGCCCTGGCGCTGCCGAAAGCCCAGGCGCCGCGCGCCGGCATTTCGGGCGGCGTGTTCTCCGCCGAGACCGTGTCGCTGACCTCGGACCAGCGCGCATTCCGCGCCGGCGACGTGGTCACCGTGCTGCTGCAGGAGACCACCCAGTCGAGCAAGAAGGCCGGCACCAGCTTTTCCAAGGGTTCGTCGGCCTCGGTCGCGCCGCTCGGTGTGCTCGGCAAGACGTTCGGGCGCACCGGCGTCAGCGCCAGCGCCGACCGCAGCTTCCAGGGCGACGCCACCAGCACCCAGCAGAACGCCCTGAGCGGCGCGGTGACGGTGCTGGTGCAGGAAGTGCTGCCCAACGGCCTGCTGCGCGTGGCCGGCGAGAAGCGCCTGCAGCTGAACCAGGGCGAGGAATTCCTGCGCATCAAAGGCTATGTGCGCGCCGCCGACATCGACAACCTGAACCAGGTGTCCTCGCTGCGCGTGGCCAACGCCCGCATCGCCTACTCCGGCCAGGGCACCCTGGCCGACGCCAACTCCCCGGGTTGGCTGACGCGTTTCTTCACCGGTCCCTTGATGCCGTTCTAAGCCCGAATTGACCCGAACCGACATGCCCCGATTCTTCCGTCCCGCTTCCCTCGCCGCCGCCCTGCTGCTCGCCGCCGGCGCCCACGCCGCGCCCGCGGTGCCCAAGCAGAACGCCGCCGCCACCGCGGCGGCCGCCGCCGCCGCCGACCTGCAGATGCGCACCCAGCCGCTGCGCAACCTCGCCAGCGTCGAAGGCGTGCGCGAAAACCCGCTGGTCGGCTACGGCCTGGTGGTCGGCCTGAACGGCAGCGGCGACTCGACCCAGGTCAAGTATTCGAGCCAGTCGGTGGTCAACCTGCTCAAGCAGTTCGGCGTCAAGCTGCCGGACGGCGAAGACGCCAAGAACAAGAACGTGGCGGCCGTGATGGTCTCGGCGGTATTCCCGCCCGGCTACCGCCGCGGCCAGACGATCGACGTCACCGTGTCCTCGCTGGGCGACGCCAAGAGCCTGCGCGGCGGCACCCTTCTGCTCACGCAGCTGCGCGCGGCCGACAATGAAGTGTATGCGCTGGCGCAGGGCAACCTGGTCATCGGCGGCCTGTCGGCATCGGGCAAGAGCGGCTCCTCGGTCACGGTCAACACCCCGACCGGCGGGCGCATCCCGAACGGCGCCATGGTCGAGCGCGAGATCCCGACCGACTTCGCCACCCGGCCGCAGGTGCGCCTGCAGCTGCGCCACCCGAATTTCGACACCGCGACCAACGTCGTCAACGCGATCAACCGCCGCTTCGGCGAGATCGCCACCACCGCCGACGGCAGCAGCGTCGAAGTGGTCGCCCCGGCCAATCCGACCGAGCGCGTGGCGTTCGTCGCCAAGCTGGAAAACATGCCGGTCGAAGCCGGCATGGAGACGCCCAAGGTGGTGTTCAACTCGCGCACCGGCACGGTGGTCATTTCCGACGGCTTGCGCGTGAAGTCGGCCGCGGTCACCCATGGCTCGCTCAAGGTGGTGATCTCGGAGAGCTCGGCGGTCAGCCAGCCAGGCCCGCTGTCGAACGGCCAGACCGCGGTGACGCCGCAATCGAAGGTCGCGGTGGACCAGGGTTCGGCCAAGATGTTCCACTGGCCGGCCGGCGCCAAGCTGCAGACCATCATCGACGTGGTCAACAGCCTTGGCGCGTCGCCCGACGACATCATGGCGATCCTGCAGGCGCTCGACCAGGCCGGCGCGATCGAGGGCGAACTGGTGGTGATCTGATGCTCGATAAACTCAATTTCATGGCGCCGCAGACCGGCGCCGACGAGTCCAAGGCAGCCATCACCCCGGCCGCGCCGGCAGTCCCGGACCCGGCCACCGCCAAGGTCACCAAGGCCGCGATCGACTTCGAGAGCTTCTTCATCTCGAACATGCTGCACCAGATGCGCGAGACCCAGCGCACCATCGCGCCCGAGGACAGCCCGTACAAGGACAAGGTCAACCAGGACATGCAGGACATGGCCGACAACGTCCTGGCCGGGAGCATCGCCAACCAGCGCGCCTTCGGCATCGCCGACGCCATCCTCAAGCAGATGCTGCCTTCGGCTGCGGCGCACGAACCGAAAACATCGACTTGATCAATTCGGACTTAATAAAGCCGAAAGAACGGTCGCCTTGTATTGATGAGGCGCACCGTTCCCTGTAGAGCGCCTGCCCAGCCCCCACGATAAAGAACACCATGAGCATCCTGAACAACGCCCTGACCGGCGCCCTCGCTTCGCAAGTGGCCCTGTCGGCCAGCAGCCAGAACATCGCCAACATGCAGACCAAAGGCTACACGCGCCAGTCGGCGGTGCTGACCGCGGTCGCGCCTGCAGCCGGCTCGGCCGGCGCCGGCAATGGCGTGCACGTGACCTCGCTGATGCGTTTTTCGGATGACTACAAGACCCAGCAGCTGTGGCGCACGGGATCGGAACTGGGCGCGCGTTCGCAAACCCAGCCCTACATGACCCAGCTGGAACAGGTGATGGGCGACGACAGCTCGAACCTGTCGAGCGGTATCGACCAGTTCTTCGCGGCGATCAACGCGGTGGCCGGCGTCGACCCGACCTCGACCCCGCTGCGCCAGCAGGTGGTCACTGCCGGCAACCTGATGGCCCAGCGCTTCAACAGCCTGAACAACGTGTTCGGCGCCCAGATCCAGTCGATCAGCCAGCAGCGCGCCTCGCTGGTCGACCAGGCCAACGCCTCGATCGCGACGATCGCTTCGCTCAACACCCAGATCGCCAACGCCAACGCCACCGGCAGCAACGCCTCGAGCCTGATGGACGCGCGCGACCAGGCGATCGACAGCCTGTCGAGCCAGATGTCGCTGGAAGTCAGCAACCAGCCGGACGGCACCCGCGACGTCTCGCTCAAGGGCGGCCAGGCGCTGGTGCTGGGCGGCGTCGCGGCCAAGCTGTCGGTCACCGGCGGCAGCAGCCAGAGCTTCAGCATGACCTTCGCCGGCACCAGCTTCGACATCGACCCGACCAAGGCCGGCGGCCAGCTCGGCGGCCTGTCGACCTACCTGCAGGGCACCCTGCAGCCGCTGCAGCAGGGCGTGACCGACATGGCCCAGCAGATGGCCGCCAAGATCAACACGCAGCTCGGCGCCGGCAAGACCATGGACGGCCAGCCCGGCAAACCACTGTTCGTGTTCAACCCGGGCAGCACCTCGAACATGCTGCAGGTCGCCGACGGCTTCCAGGCCGGCGACCTGGCCTTCTCCAGCGACGGCACCCCGGGCGACACCGGCAACCTGCAACAGCTGGTCGCGATCAAGGGCCAGACCCTGAGCGTGACCGGCCTGGGCAACGTGCTGGTCAGCGACGCCGACACCCAGCTGGTCGGCAAGCTGGCCGTCGACAGCCAGCAGAACAAGGCGGCGCTGGACACCGCGCAATCGATGCGCGACCAGGCCACCAGCGACTGGCAGTCGACCAGCGGCGTCAACCAGGACGAGGAAGCGGTCAACCTGGTCGAATACCAGAACATGTATCAAGCCAATATGAAAGTGATGTCGGTGGCGAATGCGCTGTTCGACGCCACCTTGCAAATGATGGGTTAAGGAATCACCATGCGAATCTCGTCCAGCCAATACCAGGCACTGATGACCCAGTCGCTCGCGCAGAACCAGGAGCGCATTACTTACGTCACCCAGCAGATGGCCAACGGCAACCGTATCCAGCTGCCGTCCGACGACCCGGTCGACAGCGTGCGCCTGTCGCGCCTGAAGCGCGAAGAAACCGCGATCGACCAGTACCGCAGCAACATCAGCGCGGTCAAGCAGCGCATGTCGAAAGACGAAGGCTACCTGCAGAACATGGTCGACGACATGAATTCGGGCCGCGACCTGCTGGTCTGGGCCGCCGACGGCTCGAACACGCCGCAGGACCTGAATTCGATGGTGACCTCGCTGTCGTCGCTGCGCGACAGCCTGCTGTACACCTCCAACACGCTCGACCAGGAAGGCCGCTACACGTTTTCCGGTACCGCGACCGCAACCGCGCCGATCGCCTACGACAAGAACGCCGCGCTCGGCACGCGCTACAGCTATGCCGGCAACGCCAACAGCCAGACCGTGGTGGTCGGCAACGGCATCACCCAGACCGCGAACCAGAACGTGCAAGGCATGGAAAAGCTGCTCAACCAGCTCGACCAGACCATCGATGCGCTGTCCAAGCCGAACGTCAACCCGAACGACCCGGCCGTGCGCAGCGTGGTCGGCAACGCCCTGAACGGCTTCGACAGCGCGATGAACCTGTTGTCGGGCAAAGTCGCGGTCCTGGGCGGTCAGCAAAACATCCTGGATACGATCGATTCGAATCACGAAAACGTCAGCCTGTCGAACAAGACGGCGATCAACGACATCGGCCAGCTCGATGTCGGCGCCGCCGCGATCGAATTGAACGGCTACCAGACGGCGCTGCAGGCCAGCTACAAGGCCTACAGCAAGATCGGCAACCTGTCCCTGTTCGCAGCGCTCTGAACGCTGCCCTCGATTCGATGGAAACCACACTTCGCCCCAATACCAGCGCCGGCTTGTCCGGCGCCACGATCGGCCCCGCCGTCGCCACCAAAGCGCCCGCGCGCCCGGCCGCGGCGCAACCGGCCAGCAACGCGCCGGACAATGCGTCCGCCGCATCGCCCGCCAACGCGGCCCAGGCGGCGCCGCTGCGCAGCAAGGCCACCTCGGTCGACGGCGGCCTGCAGGACCAGGTCGCGCGCGCCCAGCAGGCGGTGGATTACCTGAACCGCATCGCCAGCCAGCTCGAGTCGCTCAAGGGCGAGCTGACCGCCAAGCTGACCGGCGCCCGCAGCGCAATGCAGACCGGCTCCGCTTCCGCCGCGGCATCCGCCTCCGCCTCGGCCTCCAATGTGCGCCAGCAGCTCGAGACCCAGGTGCGCCAGCTGACGGCGACCCTGAACGCGCGCAAGCAGACCGCCGGCGGCAGCGTCGACGCCAACCTGAGCTACACCCCCGAGCCGGCCGTGCAGAAGTTCCGCATCCGCGAGCTCGACCTCGACAGCCTGCAGCAGAACGCGCCGCAGACGTTGGCTTTCTCGGTCGGCGGCGTCGGCGGCCCGCAGACCTCGGTGACGATCCAGCCCGACCAGTCGAGCGACGAGGCGGCGCGCGCGATCGACCGCGCGCTGGCGCCGATGGGCGTGCGCGCCGGCGTCGACGAGCGTGGCGCGCTGGTGTTCTCGACGCCCGAATCGAACTGGCCGGCGGTCAAGGACAGCATCGCCGTCAGCGGCCGCGGCAAGGTCACCGCCGACGAAGTCCCGGCCAGCCCGGCGCCGCAGCAGTGGAGCACCGCGAATACCGACGCGCTGCGCCAGAACCTGCGCGAGGTGGTGCAGGCGCTGGAACGCGTGCGCCAGTCGCAGGCCGCCGCCAGCAATGCGCTGGCCGCCGCCACGGTCGAGGTGGCGTCGTCCGAGACCCCGCCGCCGCAAGTCGAACTGGCCGCCCAGGACTTCGCCAGCGCGGCATCGAACACCGACTACGACTCGCTGCTGGCGCTGACCTCGGCGCTGGTCGGCGTCAGCCGCGAGCGCGTGGTCGCGCTGCTGGGCCTGCGCTAGACCATGCCGCTCAACGCGGCTTGATCGTCAGCGTCGCCGCGCGCAGGTCGATGTCGCGGATCGCGGCGCTGCCGAAGCCCGGTCCCGGCTGGCTGCCGACGCGGATGTTGTGGAAGCTGATCTCGCCGATCGAACTGGGCACCTTGAGCGTCACCGCGCCGTCCTTGCCGACGCTCGCCACCGAGTTCCCGGCGTCGTAGCTGACGTTGCCGACCGAGATGTCGGCCGACAGCAGCAGCGTCAATGGATTCAATACCTGGGCCAGGTCGCCCAGCACCTTCACCCCGCCGTCCGGCAAGCCATGCCGGACCGCCGCCTGGCTGGCGGCCTGCGCCTCCCTCGCCGAGATCACGTCCAGCGCCTGCAGGCGCAGCTCGGCTTGGCGCGCCTGCTCGCGCAGCGCGTTGGTCATCGCGGCGTCGGCCGCCCCCGCCGCGCCGGCCCCCGGCGCTTCGTCCGGCCGCCTCTGGGCCGTGACCGCACCCAACGCCTGTTCCGACAATGGCTGCGCGCCGAATCCGCGCGCCGACACTGACGCCGACGTGGACGCCGACACCGCCGGCGCGCCGGCCGCCGCCGCGCAGGCGTGCAGCGGCCCCAGCAGGGTCGTGGCCAGCGCCGCCGCCATGCGCAGCCTGCGCTGGCGCCGGATCGCGCCGCGCACCTGCGCCTGGGTGATCAGTTTCATGTCGGCCAGGATCTCGCCCAGCCGGCGCCCGCTTTGCCCCTGGGCCAGGATCGCGGCCTCGAGCTGGGCGTGCGAGATCAGCTGCTTCTCGACCAGCAGGCGGCCGAGCCGGGTCTTGTCCGGGGTCCGGTCATTCGAATTCATCTGCATTTCCGTTTCGCTGCTTGAACCTGCTCATTGTCCCACCGATCGGGTCGAAAAAAAACCGCCGGCCTGCGTATCGCAGGCGGCGGTTTTTCGTGGCGCAGGCGGGATGCCGGCGAAGCTTATGCGGCTTCGCGGCTGGCCTTCTTGCGCTCGTGCTCTTTCAGGTGACGCTTGCGCAGGCGGATGCTCTTCGGGGTGATCTCGACCAGTTCGTCGTCCTCGATGAATTCCACGGCGTATTCCAGCGACATCTGGATCGGCGGCACCAGGCGCACGGCTTCGTCGGTACCCGACGAGCGCACGTTGGTCAGCTGCTTGCCCTTGATCGGGTTGACGACCAGGTCGTTGTCGCGCGAGTGGATACCGATGATCATGCCCTCGTACACCGGCGTGTTGTGCTCGACGAACATGCGGCCGCGGTCCTGCAGCTTCCAGATCGCGTAGGCCACGGCGGCGCCGTCGTCCTGCGAGATCAGCACGCCGTTACGGCGGCCGGCGAGTTCGCCCTTGCTGTTGTCGACCGGTGCGTATTCGTGGAACACGTGGCTCATCAGGCCGGTACCGCGGGTCAGGGTCATGAATTCGCCCTGGAAACCGATCAGGCCACGGGCCGGGATCAGGTATTCCAGACGGACACGGCCCTTGCCGTCCGATTCCATGTTCTGCAGGTCGCCACGGCGGCGGCCCAGTTCTTCCATCACGCCGCCCTGGTTGGCTTCTTCGACGTCGACGGTCAGGTTTTCATACGGCTCGTGACGGACGCCATCGACCATCTTGAAAACCACGCGCGGACGCGACACGGCCAGCTCGAAGCCTTCACGGCGCATGTTTTCCAGCAGGATGGTCAGGTGCAGCTCGCCGCGGCCCGACACTTCGAACACGGTATCGTCCGGGGTCGGCAGCACGCGCAGCGCCACGTTGGCCTTCAGTTCGCGCTCGAGACGCTCGCGCAGCTGGCGGCTGGTGACGAACTTGCCTTCGCGGCCGGCCAGCGGCGAGTTGTTGACCATGAAGTTCATGGTCAGGGTCGGCTCGTCGACGGTCAGCATCGGCAGCGCTTCCGGGGTGTCGGCAGCGCAAACGGTCGAACCGATGCCGATTTCTTCGATACCGTTGATCAGGCAGATGTCGCCGGCGACGGCCTCGTCGACCAGCACGCGCTCCAGGCCCTTGAAGTTCAGCACCTGGTTGATGCGGCCCTTGATCGGGGTCGAATCAGGTCCGTTCAGGACGACCACATCCTGGCCGGTCTTGACGCGGCCACGGTTGACACGGCCGATACCGATCTTGCCCACGTAGGACGAGTAGTCCAGCGAGGTGATCTGCATCTGCAGCGGACCGTCCGGGTTGTCGTCACGCACCGGCACGTATTTCAGGATGGCGTCGAACAAGGGCTTCATGTCGCCGCTGCGCACGTCTTCGGTCAGGCCGGCATAGCCGTTCAGGCCCGAAGCGTAGACGATCGGGAAGTCCAGCTGCTCGTCGTTGGCGCCCAGCTTGTCGAACAGTTCGAAGGTCTGGTTGATCGCCCAGTCGGCGCGCGCGCCCGGACGGTCGACCTTGTTGACGACCACGATCGGCTTGAGGCCCAGGGCCAGCGCCTTGCGGGTCACGAAGCGGGTCTGCGGCATCGGGCCTTCCTGGGCGTCGACCAGCAGCAGCACCGAGTCGACCATCGACAGGACGCGCTCGACCTCGCCGCCGAAGTCGGCGTGGCCCGGGGTGTCGACGATGTTGATGTGGGTGCCTTCGTACTCGACTGCGCAGTTCTTCGACAGAATCGTGATGCCACGTTCCTTTTCGAGGTCGTTCGAGTCCATCACGCGGGTGTCCACCGCCTGGTTTTCACGGAAGGTGCCGGATTGACGCAGCAGCTGGTCCACGAGAGTGGTTTTGCCGTGGTCAACGTGGGCGATGATTGCGATATTACGAATCGCGCGTTTGGTGTTTGACATATGCGTATTCAACAGAGAATGTTGCGTGATGGTCGGCGACGTCGGCCTCGCCGAATGCCGGAACCCGCTAGTATAGCACGCTTGTTTCGCATGCTGCTTTGCAGCGGAAGGAAAAGTCTTGAGATTTCAACGATTTGCCAAGCTTAGCGGCGAAATGTTGAAGCTTGATGACCGCCGCGGATCATCTTCCACGGCAATATGGGACGTTTCCCGCCGGTTTCAAGAGGCCACTTGCACAGCATGCGGCCGCAGCGCCCAGGCAGCGCTCAGCCACAGGATCAGGCCGGCGCCCAAAAAGCCGACCGGCGAGCGCGGCCCGGCCAGCAGCGGATACCCGATCGCCAGCGCCACCATCGCGCTGCCGGTGAAGTAATGCATCGGGTTGCGGAACACGACGGCGAGCGGATAGAAATGCAGGCCGACGATGCCGATCGCCATCGGGATGATCCAGGCGCCATGGCCGGTATTGCCCAGCACAAGGCCGAGCCCGACGATGGCGATCCATTGTGCCGAGTTCACGATGTTGAAGACGCGGCCGGCGCGGCGCCGCTCCGGTGAATCCTTGAACCGCGCAGCCTCCGGCGCATCGCGGCGGTAGCGCTGCATGGCTACGGCAAACAGGATCGCCGCGACGATGACGATCGCCGCGAACCACCCCGCGCCCGCATGCACGCCGCTGGCCCAGCCGAACAGCCAGACGGCGCCGAATACCGAGAAAAACATGGCGCCGGTGCCCCGGTTGCCCAGCCGCGCATCGGCCTTCGTGAACTGCATCGCTTGCATGGAGCGGCTCCTGTTGACGTGAGGATAACTGTTCCGATTCTGGCTCAGGCCGTGCGGATGGGCAATCTTTTTATGCGTGGCGTGTGGCGTCAAGCCGGCGGCGCATTGGCGATCAGCCGCTCCGGCTGCAGCACGCCCCACTCCTGCAGGATGGCGGTGCCGAGCAGTTTGTTTTCCAGATAGACGCGCACCCTGCCCTGCTGGTCAGGCAGCGCCACCGGTTCGCGGTTCAGGGCCAGGCGCTGGCCGTTCTGGAAGCGTTTGGCCAGCTCGGGCGTGAGTTCCAGTCGCGGGAAGCTCGAGAGCAATGCGTCGACCGGCGCCAGCAGCGACAGCGGATTGTCGTGCGCCTGCAGCTGTTCCAGCGTCACCATGCCGGTGATGCTCAGGCTGCCGACGCCGATGCGGCGCAGCTGGTTCAGGTGCGCGCCGCAAGCGAGCGCGGCGCCGATGTCTTCGCCCAGCACGCGGATGTAGGTGCCTTTGCTGCAGGTCACGCGGATGGTCAGGAACGGCGCCTCGTAGTCGAGCATCTCGAGCGCGTGGATCGTCACCGGGCGCGCCTCGCGCTCGAGCGTGACGCCCTCGCGCGCGTACTCGTACAACGCCTTGCCGTCGCGCTTGAGAGCCGAATACATCGGCGGGATCTGCATGATCGGGCCGCGGAATTTTGCCAGCGCGGCTTCGATCTGTTCGACCGTGACCTCGACCGGGTGGGTGGCGACGGTCTCGCCTTCGGTGTCGCCGGTGGTCGTGGTCACGCCCAGGTGCACCTTGGCCAGGTAGGTCTTGTCGGCTTCCAGCAGGTCTTGCGAGAACTTGGTCGCTTCGCCGAAGCACAGCGGCAGCAGGCCGGTGGCGAACGGGTCGAGCGTGCCGGTGTGGCCGGCCTTCTTGGCATTGACGATGCGTTTGACCTTGATCAGCGCATCGTTCGAGGACAGGCCGACCGGCTTGTCGATCAACAGCACCCCGTCGACCAGGTCACGGGGCTTTTTCGGGGGCCGCGCGTTCACTCGGCGTCTACGCCGTTACCGGCCGCGTCGGCTTCGGTATCGCCCTTGCCTTCGACCTGGGCGCGGGTCTCCTCATCGTCCAGCGCGCGGGTGGCGTTGGCCTGGTCGATCAGGGCCGACATCGCCAGGCCGCGGCTGGTCGACGTGTCGTGCACGAAGTGCAGCTGCGGCAGCGTGTGGATATGCAGGCGCTTGCCGAGCAGGTTGCGCAGGTAGCCGGCCGCCTTGCTCAGGCCTTCCAGGGTCTGCTTGACCTCGTTCGGGCCGTCCTTGAGCAGAGTGAAATACACCTTCGCATGCGCGTAGTCCGGGGTCAGCTTGACTTCGCTGATGGTGACCATGCCGACGCGCGGATCCTTCAGCTCGAAGGCGATCAGTTCCGACAGGTCCTTCTGGATCTGGTCGGCCACGCGCAGGCCGCGCTGGGGAATGCTTTTGCTGTGTTTTGCCATGTTGTTGTTTTCTACTGCCAAAAAAATTGGGGCCAGTCGCCCTGCGCCGTGGCGCGAGCTCCTGGCCCCTCGATGCTACTCCGATTGGCGAAGCGCGGTAATTACAGCGTACGCGCCACTTCCTGCACTTCGAACACTTCCAGAACGTCGCCGACCTGGATCTCGTTGTAGTTCTTCAGCGACAGGCCGCACTCGAGGCCGGCGCGCACTTCCTTGGCGTCGTCCTTGAAGCGCTTGAGCGAATCGATCTCGCCGGTCCAGACCACGATGTTGTTGCGCAGCAGGCGAACCGAAGAGGTGCGCTTGACGACGCCGTCGGTGACCAGACAGCCGGCAATCGCGCCCACCTTCGACACCAGGATGACCTGGCGGATTTCGACCTGGCCGGTGACGTGCTCGCGCTTTTCCGGCGCAAGCATGCCCGACATCGCCGTCTTGATCTCGTCGATCGCATCGTAAATGATGCTGTAGTAACGGATGTCGACGCCGTTCGTCTCGGCCAGCTTGCGCGCCTGGGCGTCGGCACGGGCGTTGAAGCCGATGATGACTGCCTTCGACGCGGTCGCCAGGTTGACGTCCGACTCGGTGATGCCGCCCACGGCCGCGTGCACGATCTGCACCCGCACTTCCGAGGTCGACAGCTTCTGCAGCGAACCGACCAGCGCTTCCTGCGAACCCTGCACGTCCGTCTTGACGATGAGCGGCAGGTTCTTGACTTCGCCTTCGGCCATCTGGTCGAACATGTTTTCCAGCTTCGCTGCCTGCTGCTTGGCCAGTTTCACGTCGCGGAACTTACCTTGACGGAACAGTGCGATTTCACGCGCCTTGCGCTCGTCGCCCATGACCATGACTTCTTCGCCGGCACTCGGCACTTCGGTCAAGCCCTGGATCTCGACCGGGATCGACGGACCGGCTTCGGTCACCGATTTGCCGTTTTCGTCCAGCATCGCACGGACGCGGCCGAACGACGAACCGGCCAGCACGACGTCGCCGCGCTTCAGGGTACCCGACTGCACCAGGATGGTCGCGACCGGGCCGCGGCCCTTGTCCAGACGGGCTTCGACCACCAGGCCACGCGCCATCGATTCGACCGGCGCCTTCAGTTCCAGCACTTCGGCTTGCAGCAGCACGTTTTCCAGCAGGTCGTCGATACCCTGGCCGGTCTTGGCCGACACCGGGACGAACGGCGACTCGCCGCCGTATTCTTCCGGCACCACGCCTTCGGCGACCAGTTCCTGCGTCACGCGGTCGACGTTGCCGCCCGGCTTGTCGATCTTGTTGATCGCCACGACCAGGGGCACGCCGGCCGCTTTCGCGTGGGCGATCGCTTCCTTCGTTTGCGGCATCACGCCGTCGTCGGCCGCCACCACCAGGATGACGATGTCGGTGGCTTTCGCACCACGGGCACGCATCGCGGTAAAGGCTTCGTGACCCGGGGTATCCAGGAAGGTGACCATGCCGCGCGGCGTATCGACGTGGTAGGCGCCGATGTGCTGCGTGATGCCGCCGGCCTCGCCCGCTGCGACCTTGGCGCGACGGATGTAGTCCAGCAGCGAGGTCTTGCCGTGGTCGACGTGACCCATGACGGTCACGACCGGCGCACGCGGCTTGGCCTCGAACTCGTGATGATCGGCTGGATCGGTCAGCAGCGCTTCCGGATCGTCGACGGCGGCCGGGAAGGCCTTGTGGCCCATCTCTTCCACCACGATCATCGCGGTTTCCTGGTCCAGCACCTGGTTGATGGTGCACATCTGGCCCAGCTTCATCAGCTGCTTGATGACTTCCGACGCCTTGACCGCCATCTTGTGCGCCAGTTCGGCCACGGTGATGGTTTCCGGCACGTAGACCTCGCGCACGATCGCCTCGGTCGGGGCCTGGAAGTTCGATTCGCGATCGTCGTGGCCGCTACGACGGCCGCCACGGCCGCCGCCTGCCCGCCAGCCGTCACGGCCGCCGGTGGTCGCAGCCGGGCCACGGCCCTTCATGCCGCCGCCCGGTGCGCCGCGCTTCTTGTCGTCCGACCAGGTCGAGGCCACGTTGGCCGACTTGATCGATTTCTTGTCGCCCGGCTTGGCGCGGCCGTTGGCGTCGGTGCTCGGGGCCGCCGCGCCTGCGCGCGCTTCGGCCGGCTTTTTGTCGGCCGGCTTGTGCAGCGTTGCCGGTTCCGCCGCTTTCGGCTTGGCCGGCGCGGGTTCCGGCGCCTTGATGACGCGGCGCGGCTGGGCCATCATGGCCTTGATCTGGGCCACTTCGTCGGCCACGGCCTTGCGTGCGCGCTCGGTGGCGGCAGCGCGTTCGGCAGCTTCCTTGGCGGCTTCGTCGGCCTTGCGCTTGGCTTCCTCGGCGGCAGCCTTCTTGGCTTCCTCCGCGGCGGCACGCTTGCCGTCTTCGGCGGCGCTGGCGGCGCCGGCCGAGGCGCCGGCGGTCGCTTCAGCGGCGGCCTGGGCCGCAGCTGCCGCTTCCTTGCGGGCGCGCTCTTCGCGCTCCTGCGCGTCGCGCTGGGCCTGCTCTTCGGCCGCCTTGGCCTGGGCCGCTTTCTCGGACTCGAGACGGGCCAGGCGTTCCTGCTTCTCGCGCAGTTCCGCTTCCTGGCGCGCCAGCAGCTCCTGCTGACGGCGTGCCTCTTCCTCGCGGCGTGCCTGTTCGGCAGCGTCGATCACCGGCGCGCTTGCGGCCGGTTTGGTCGTCACCAGGTCGTCACGCTGCACGAAGGTGCGCTTCTTGCGTACTTCGACCTGGATCGTGCGCGATTTGCCGCTGGCGTCAGCCTGCTTGATCTCGGAGGTTTCCTTGCGGGTCACCGTGATCTTTTTCTTTTCACCCTGGTCCGCGGCGCCGTGGGTACGGCGCAGATGGTTCAGCAGCTTATCCTTATCATCTTTGGACAAGGGATCTGACGTCGAACTTTTGTCGACGCCGGCGGAACGCAGCTGCGTCAGCAGCAGATCTGCGGGCATCTTCAGTTCGGTGGCAAATTGGGCTACGTTGTTACTCGCCATTCAGTCCTCTTTTCTATGTGTCGCGAGATGATAAAGAAATTTGCTTGCTTAATAAAGCGCGAAAGACCGGAATCTTATTTCCCGGTCTTTTCGCGGATTATTTATGCCTTGGCCGTTTCCACCTGGCTCCAGGCTTTCGCCTGCAAGGCCTTGGCCCGGTCGTCGTATTTCGAATCGACCAGTTTCATCTCATCGTCGGTCACATCATTAAATTCATTCTTGATCAGATCACGGGCACGATCGCTCGGCAAGGCCAGGATGGCGCCGAACTCGTCGTAGGCCAGGCCCGCGAATTGTTCCAGAGTCTTGATGCCGGCGAGACCAAGCTTGCCGGCGGTGGTGCGGTCCATCCCTTCCAGGTTGGCCAGCGATTCGTCCATGCCCTCGAGGCCTTCCTCGGATGCGATCGCCTCGGTCACCAGTGCGTCGCGTGCGCGGGTGCGCAGCTCGTTGACGGTGTCTTCGTCAAACGATTCGATCTCCAGCATTTCGGAGATGGGCACGTAAGCGATTTCTTCAAGGCTCGAGAAGCCTTCCTCGACCAGGATATTGGCCACTTCCTCGTCGACGTCCAGCTTTTCAATGAACAGCGAACGCACGGCCTGGGCTTCCTGGGCCGACTTGTTGGCCGATTCCTCGGCCGTCATGATGTTGATCTTCCAGCCGGTCAGATCGGACGCCAGGCGCACGTTCTGGCCCGAACGGCCGATCGCGATTGCCAGGTTTTCCTCGTCCACCACGACGTCCATCGCATGCTTTTCTTCGTCGACCATGATCGACGACACGTTGGCCGGGGCCAGCGCGCCGATCACGAACTGGGCCGGATCTTCCGACCACAGCACGATGTCCACGCGCTCGCCGCCCAGCTCGCCGGTCACGGCCTGCACGCGCGAACCGCGCATGCCGACGCAGGTGCCGATCGGGTCGATGCGCTTGTCGGCCGTGAACACGGCGATCTTGGCGCGCACGCCGGCATCGCGGGCGGCCGACTTGATCTGCAGCAGGCCTTGCTCGATTTCCGGCACTTCCAGCTCGAACAGCTTCATGATGAATTCCGGCGCGGTACGCGACAGGATTACCTGCGGGCCGCGCATATTGCGGTCCACGCGCAGGATATAGGCGCGGACGCGGTCGCCGATGCGCAGGTTTTCCTTCGGGATCATCTGGTCGCGCGGCAGGCGCGCTTCGATCTTGCCCGATTCGACGATCGCATCGCCGCGCTCCATGCGCTTGATGGTGCCGGTGACCAGCGCGTCGCCGCGCTCCAGGAAGTCCTGCAGGATCTGCTCGCGCTCGGCGTCGCGCACGCGCTGCAGCACGACCTGCTTGGTGTCCTGGGCAAAACGGCGGCCGAATTCGACCGACTCGATCGGTTCTTCGATGTATTCGTCGACTTCGATGTCCGGAATCTGTTCCTTGGCTTCGAAGTGCAGGATTTCCTGGTCGGGCAGCTGCAGGCCGGCCTCGTCGGGGACGACGTGCCAACGGCGGAAGGTTTCGAACTCGCCGCTGTCGCGATCGATGCTCACGCGGATGTCGACCTCGCCCTCGTAGCGTTTTTTGGTGGCTTGCGCCAGCGCGAACTCGAGGGCGCCAAAGACGACCTCTTTATCGACATTCTTTTCGCGCGCAAGCGCATCAACCAGTAACAAAATTTCGCGACTCATGCTTTGCGACTCCTAAAATCCACCTTTGGCACCAGCCGTGCCTTATCGAGTTCGGCCAGCGTAAATTCCAACAACGCCAGGCCGTCCTTGCTTTCAAATTCCAATCCGATCTTGTCGCCTTGCGGGGCATGCAGGATGCCCGTGTAGGTCTTGCGGTTCGCGCTGCCGGGTGTGGCCACGCGCAGCTTGACCGTGCATTCGCTGCCGGCAAAGCGTTCGAAGTCGGCCAGGGTGCGCACCGGACGGTCCAGTCCGGGCGACGACACTTCCAGGCGCTCGTAGTCGATATTTTCAACCGTCAACAAGTGCGACAGCTGGTGGCTCACCGTGGCGCAATCTTCGACCGAGATCAGTCCTTTTTCGTCCGCCACCGCCGCCGGGAAATCGATGAACACGCGCAGGATGCCTCGCTCGGCACGCTCGATGTCGACGAGTTCGTAGCCCAGTCCGCTGACTGTCTTGGCGATCAAATCAAACAACTGCACGGATATTCTCCAGCTCACGGTCCGATGCCGGACCCTTAAAACGATTCAACAAAAAAAAAATGGGCAACTGCCCATCTTTCCGTATCCCAACCAGATGCAGGTTCTGACTCGAACTGAAAACAAAACGTCGGTAAGAACTGCGATCAGGTTGCGAATTATAACCCGATACGGGGCCGGCCGCAATCGCCGCCCAGAGGAATGAACAAGGATGCAACAGTTTACTCCGTTGACGGCCGGGCCGCTTGCGACGCCCGGATTTTTGCCGACTTCCCCGTAAATGAGGACGATCGGCGCCGTATCAAGCACCGTATCAGGCATCTTATCGAGCGCCGATCTGCGGGCGCCGGTGCGGCGCTCGCAGATCGGTTGCGATCAACCGCGGCGCCCGCGCCGCGGCATGCCGTTGTCGCTGACGCGCGGGCCCTGACTGCGGCGGCCCTGGCCGGCGCCGGCGAAGCCGAACGTGGTCTGCAGCGGATCCGGCTGGCGCGGGCCCTTCGGTGCGCCGCCCTTGCCGCCGCGTCCCTGGCCGCCCTGGCCGCCCTGGCCGCCGCCCGGCTTGCCGCCTTTGCCGCCGCCCTTGGCGCCGTAAGCGCCATTGCCGCCGTTGCCGCCATTGCCACGACCCGGCACCGGACCGCCCAGGATGCCGACCGGACCGCGCGTCGCGCCGGCGCGCACCACCGGCGGGCCGAACGGATCGACGTTGCGGTTGGCGTCGGCACGGTCGATGCGGTTGCCGTTCGAGCGCGCGTCTTCGTCGTCGTGATTGCGCTGCGTCTTGCCGCCGCCCTGGCCCTTGCCGCCCTTGTCGGCGCCGGCCTTGTCGCCCTTCTTCTCGATGCCGAAGGCGGTCATGAAGTTGCGGACGTCGTTTTCTTCCATCTCTTCCCAGCGGCCGCGCTTCAGGCCGCTCGGCAGCGTCATCGCGCCATAGCGGGTGCGGATCAGGCGCGAGACGGTCAGGCCGACTTCCTCGAACATGCGGCGCACCTCGCGGTTGCGGCCTTCGCCGATCACCACGCGGTACCAGCGGTTGACGCCTTCGCCGCCGCCATCGACGATCTTGCTGAAGGCGGCCTTGCCGTCTTCCAGGTCGACGCCGGCCAGCAGCTTCTGGCGCATGCCCTCTTCCAGCTCGCCCAGCGTGCGCACGGCGTACTCGCGGTCGATGTTGTAGCGCGGGTGCATCAGGCGGTTGGCGAGGTCGCCGGAATTGGTAAACAGCAGCAGGCCCTCGGTATTGAAGTCGAGGCGGCCGACCGCCAGCCATTTACCGGTCTTCATGGCCGGCAGGCGGTCGAACACCGACGGACGGCCTTCCGGATCGTCCGAGCTGACGATTTCACCGGCCGGCTTGTGGTAGACCAGCACGCGCGGCGGCTTGTTGTTGTTCACGCGGCGCTGCATCAGCTTGCCGTTGATGCGCACGGCATCGGTCGGCAGGATGCGCTGGCCGATGTGGGCCGGCTCGCCGTTGACCGACACGCGGCCGGCGATGATCAGTTCTTCCATGTCGCGACGCGAACCCAGGCCGGCCTCGGCCAGCACCTTGTGCAGCTTCGGCGCATCGTCGTCGGCGGTCAGGTCGCGGCGCGCTTTCGGCTTGGCCTGCCCACGGCCGCCCTCGTTGGCGTCGAACGCGTCCGAGGTCACGAAGGAGAATACGGCGTCGGCATCGCTGCCCTTGGCGGGGTTGCCGCCCTTGCCTTTGGCGCCACGGGCGTTCTTGCCCTGCGCCTGCTGGGCGCGCTGGCCTGGCTGCTGGCCTGGCTGAGCCTGGGGTTGACCTTTGCGCTGGCCTTTTTGCTGCTGGCCGGCGCGCGGTTCGCGGCGGCGCTCGCTGCGCTGCTCGCCTGGCGCGCCCGTCTCGCTTGCGTCGGTTGCCTGAGCGGCTGCAGGCGCCGCGGCGGCGGCCGGCGCATCGCCGTCGGTGCGCTCGTGCTGGCGCGCATCGCGCTGCTGGCGCTGCTCGCGCATCTGGCGCGGGCCGCGCGGCTTGCGCTGGCCACGTTCCTGGTCCTGGCGCGGCGCATTCGCGGACGCGTCGGCCGGCGCGCCGCCCTGGGCTGCGGCGGGTGCGGCCTGGGCGGCGACCGGTGCACTCGCCGGCGCTGCGGCGCCATCGGCGGCGGGCTTGCGCGCGCGCGGCTTGCGTGCGGGAGCGGGCGCATCGGCCGGGGCGGCGGCGATGCTCTCGGCGGCCGGTGCGGACGCGCCTGCGGCTGCGGCCTGCTCGCCCTCGCCGCCTTCGTTGCGCTTGGCGGCCGGCTTGCGGGTGCGCTTCGGCTTGGCCGCGGCCTCGGCCGGGGCGCTTTCAGTCACGGCATCCGCGCCCACGGTCTGGGCCTGCGCCTTGGCGCGCGTGCGCTTGGGCTTGGCGGGCGCTTCCTGCCCTGCCTCGACAGGGGTCGTCTCGTTGTTGTCAGTTGGATTCATCATTCGTTTCTTTGTTTTTGCTGACCTGGCGCGGCTATCATGCGTCGGACACGGGCGCGGGGTCGTGATTGGTGTTTATTGGGACCTCAACGGTCGGGACTTCAGCGGTCGAAGGTTCATCAAATTGTTGCAGGGCCGCCTCGAGCGCCTCGAGCGTACGGCCGCCGCCCATCTCGCCCACCTGCTCGAGCGGCGGCAGCTGCGACAGCGCGGCCAGGCCGAGGTCGTCGAGGAACTGGCGCGTGGTGCCCAGCAGGGCCGGCCGGCCCGGCACTTCGCGGTGGCCGACCACGTCGATCCAGCCGCGGTCCTCGAGCATCTTGATCGTCTGCGAATTCACCGCCACGCCGCGGATTTCCTCGATGTCGCCGCGCGTGACCGGCTGGCGGTAGGCGATGATCGCCAGCGTTTCCAGCGTTGCCCGCGAATACTTCGGCGGCTTTTCCGGTGCGACCCGGTCCAGGTAAGGCTTCATTTCCGGCCGGCTCTGGAAGCGCCAGCCCGAGGCCAGGCTGACGATCTCGATGCCGCGTCCCTGCCAGTCCTGGCGCAATTCCTCGAGCAAAATCTTGATCGTATCCGCACCCACGCCGACACCGAGCTGGCGGCCATTGCCGTCCACATCGGCGAACAGCTTCTTCATACCATGAAGGGTCAGCGGCTCGCGCGCGCACAACAAGGCGGTCTCGAGCACCCTCTTGGCCTCATCCGTATTCATCACGATGTCGTCGTCAGCGGATCTTGCAACTGGATGCAAAGAAAATATCAAACACAAGCCGATTCAACGGTAAGCGCGAGCGCATATGCTCGTTTGAGACTGCAACGTTGAAGCGGGGTTCCGTGGCCCGGCTGCGCATCGTGCGGCCCGGCGCCGTACAGCGGTCCGATGCGGACATCGGACGCCGCGTGCGGGGCTCGACCCGCGCACGTGCCCGCTATTTAACGGGCGGCAAGCCCGCCGGCACGCGGACTGCTACGAGTTGATGCAATCGAAACGGGGCTGCAAAGTTGGCTGCGAAGCAGACTGCGAATCAGGCTGCAATACGCGGGAGAGTAGACTCCGGAGCGCGCGCTGCGCAAACGAACGACAGCGTTTCTGCCAACTGCAAGCCATTGTACCCGATAAAACCGGGAAAACAACATGTCGCATGCAGAATGCCGCGCAAACAGTCAAGCGCTCACGCGCCGACCAGTCGTTCGCGCAGGATTGCCGATACACCCAGGAAAGCCGGATAGTCGGCCGTGATCACATAGGTAGGCACCTCGGCCAGGTAGCCGGCGAAGCGACCCTTTTGCTCGAAGCGCGCGCGGAACGGCGAACGCGCGAAGCGCTCGCCCAGGCGCGGAACGATGCCGCCGCCGATGTACACGCCGCCCTGCGCGCCCAGCGTCACCGCCAGGTTGCCGGCGACCGTGCCGAGCATGCCGCAGAAAGTGTCGATGACCAGGTCGCACAGATCGCATTCGCCGGACAGGCCGCGGCGCGAGATCTCGGGCGCGCCCAGGCCTTCGTCCGGGCGGTTCAAGTGGTGCGCCAGCGCGCGGTAGATCAGCTCGACGCCGGCGCCGGAAAGGAAACGCTCGGCCGAGACGTGCTCGAACTCGCGCCAGGCGAACTGCAGGATCGCCACTTCCAGCTCGTTGGCCGGGGCAAACGTGACGTGGCCGCCTTCGCTGCGCAGCGCGGTCCAGCCGCCATCCGCGCCCGGCACCAGGCCCGAAACGCCCAGGCCGGTGCCGGCGCCGACCAGGCCGATCGGCGCATCGGCCGCCGGCGTGCCGCCGCCAACCTGGAACTTGTCGCCGGCGCCCAGGTGCGGCAGCGAACGCGCCAGCGCCGAGAAGTCGTTGACCACGACACAGGTGTCGAAGCCGAGTTCGGCGCGCAGCGCTTCGATCGAGAATTCCCAATGGTGATTGGTCATGCGCACCATGTCGCCGACCACCGGATTGGCGATGGCGATGGCGGCGTGGCGCACCGTCCCGTCCAGGGCCGCCGCGACCGCCGGCGACGCCAGGTACGCGCGCGCGGCGTCGGCCAGGGTGGCGTGCTTGGCGCAGCCCAGCACGTCGATCGATTCGATCCTGCCAGGGGCCATCTCGAGGCCGAAGCGGGCGTTGGTGCCGCCGATGTCGGCGAGCAGGCGCGGGCTGTCGTGGCGGGATGCGGAAGGTCGGAAAGCGGTGGCGAAAGGCGAAGCGGTCATGGCTCAGGATCGGAAGCAGATTCCCGAAGCTTAAGGATTTATTGGCTTTAACGCAAGGGCTTATTGTAGTTTAGGTACATCAACAGGTCATACGCCCATAATCTCACCAAAAATTGCAGTCGATGACCAAGTAGTCGAGCTACCAAGACTGCGAAAATTGCAGCGTTTTCGACAGGCGCGCTAAAGCTGCGCGCCGGCGACGCGGCCTCGCGCGAGAAGACGGAAAGATCAGCCGGCCTTGGGCCTGAGCGCGGCCCCGGGTTCGTCCGCGCAATGTGCGTTCCAGGCGTCCAGGCCGCCGCCCAGCGGGCGCGCGCGATGAAAGCCGTTCCTGACGAATTCCTTCGCGACCTGGGCCGCGGTAATGTCGTTCGGGCAGCTGCAGAAGACCACGATGTGGCGCTCGCGGTCGAGCGTGGCCATCAGGCGCGCGGGCGTGCTGTCGCGGTAGAACACCGCGCCCGGGATGCCCTCCTCCAGCTGGCGCGCGGTGACGCTGCGGGCGTCGACGATCAGCGGATCGTGGCCGGCTTCGAGCAGCGCCTTCACTTCCGCGGGACTGACGCGCGGCAGGTCGGCCCCGCCCAGGTTGCGGCGGCGCTCGATGTACTTGAGCAGCACGAACAGCGCCAGCAAGGCGGCGACCACCATCAGCGCGGTGCTGCCGAGCGTTTCGAACCAATGGATGACGTCGTCGACGCTGCCGTGGAACCAGGCGCCCAGGCCCATCCCGACGCCGCTCCACAGCAGCGCGCCGGCTACCGACAGCCACAGGAAGCGCGGGGTCGCCGTGCCCATCGCGCCGGCCAGCGGCGGCGCGATGGTGTTGAAACCGGGGATGAACTTGGCGACGACCAGGGAATTCGGACCGAAGCGCATGAAATTGTCTTCGGTCTGGCTGACACAGGAATCCGGCGACAGCGAGATCTTGCACAGCAGGCGCAGGATGCGCTTGCCGTAGTACTTGCCGGCGCGAAACCAGAAATAATCGCTGATCAGGCAGGCCAGCAGGCTGGCGGCCAGGAACAGCGGCCAGTTGTCGCCCTGGTCGACCGCGCGCGCTCCCGCGATGATGAGGATCGGGAAGGCGGGAATCGGCAATCCGATCTGTTCGAGCAAAACCACGCCGAACACGAGCAGGACGCCATAAGTCTGAATCAGGTGCGGGAGCTGTGCCATCCCGCCATGTTAGCGGAAAAGCAGCCGACTGGCTGGCGCCTGGCCGGCCGATGCACGACCGCGTCCGCCGGCATGGCGTTTTCACAACAGCCGCCATGCCGCACGGCCGCGCCGGCGCACGACATCAGCCGCCCTGCTGGTCCTGCGGCTCGGGCCCGCGCGTGTGCTGAGGCGGGCTCAGCTTGACCGGACGCCCCTTGCGCGCCGATTCGTAGATCGCTTCCATGATGCGCTGGTCCTGCAGTCCCTCCTCGCCCGGGGTGTGCGGTTCCTTGTCCTGCCTGACGCACTGGGCGAAATGGTCCATCTCGGCCGCGAACTGGTTCTTTTCCTCGATCTGGATGTCGCTGGCCTGCTCCTTGCCGTCGACCACCCGGGTCACCTTCAGCTTCAAGCCGTGGTAGGCGTAGGCCGGATCCATCTCGGCCCAGGCTTCGGCGCCGTTCAGGCGGAAGAACTGCGATTTGTGGGCGGCGTAGCTGGTGCTGCAGCTGGCCATGAAGCCGCTCGGGAAGCGCAGGATGAACTGGCACGATTCCTCGACTTCGCGGAAACGCGGATCGCCCGGGGTCGACCAGGTATTACCGATGACTTCGCTCGGTTCCTCGCCGCTGAGGAAGCGCGCGGCGTTCAGGCAGTACAGGCCGACGTCCGGCAGCGCCCCGCCGCCGGCCAGCTTGCGTTTCAGGCGCCAGTGCTGCGGGTCGCCCATGTCCTGCGAATTGACCGAGCTGAATTCCTTGAGCGCGCCCAGTTTCTTCTCGCGCACCATCTTGGCCAGCGCGCGGTCCATCGGCTCGTACTGGCTGCGGTAGGCGATCATCAGCTTCTTGCCGGCCTTCTTGCAGGCGTCGATCATCTGCTGGCACTCGGCCACGCTGTTGGCCATCGGCTTTTCGCACAGCACGTGCTTGCCGGCGCGCGCGGCGCGGGTCGTGTACTCGGCGTGCATGCCGTTGGGCAGCGCGATGTAGACCGCCTGCACATCGGGAATCTGCGCCAGCTTTTCGAAGTCGCGGTAATCCAGCACGTTGGCTTCTGGAATGTTGTACTGGTGCGCGATCTTGAGGCCCTTGGCGCGGTCGCCGGTGACCAGCGCGACCGGCTTGGCGTGCTTGCTCTGGGCGAAGGCCGGCAGCATCTCGTTGACGGAGATGCGGCCCAGGCCGACGATGGCGACACCGACGCGCTCGTTCCACGGGTCGGCCGGCGGTTCGGTCTGCTCGGGTTTCTCGCTCTTGTCGTAGATCGGCGGGAACGTTACCTTGTCCTGGTCGTTCGCGGCCGCGACGGCGGGCGCGGACAGGGCCAGGGTTCCCATGTAACGCAGGAAATCCCGGCGCGGCGGCTGGCTATGCTTCATTCTGCTTCCTTTGTTTTCGATGGAAGCTCATGTTTGCACGCGCCGTGGAACGGCAGCGCCAGCTTGCCTGTGGAAAATTCGAGCCCGGCTCAAGCGGCGCGCGGAATCGCCGCCAGCAGCGCCTGCGTGTAGGGATGGCGGGGGTTGCGGTACAGCTCGTCCGAATCCGCCATCTCGACCACGCTGCCGTGGTGCATCACCATCACCCGGTCCGAGATGTACTTCACCACCGACAGGTCGTGCGAGATGAAGATGTAGCTCATCTTGTACTCGTCCTGCAGGTCCTGCAGCAGGTTCAGCACCTGGGCCTGCACCGAGACGTCCAGCGCCGACACCGATTCGTCGCACACCAGGATCTCCGGTTTCATGGTCAGGCAGCGCGCGATCGCGATGCGCTGGCGCTGGCCGCCGGAAAACTCGTGCGGGTAGCGTCCGATGGCCTGGGCCGGCAGGCCGACGCGCTGCAACAGATACTGTGCATGCTCGATGCGCCCGGCGTCGCTGGCGCCGATCCGGTGGATGCGCATCGGCTCGAGCAGGATCTGGCCGACCGTGAAGCGCGGATTGAGCGAGGCGTACGGATTCTGGAACACGATCTGGATGCGCCGTTTGTACGGCTGGAACTCGCGCTCGCTCATGGCGAACAGGTCGCGTCCGTCGAACAGCGCGCTGCCGCCGCTGGCGCGGTGCAGGCGCAGCAGGCTCAGGCCGACCGTGGTCTTGCCCGAGCCGGATTCGCCGACCACGCCCAGCGTCTTGCCGCGCGCGAGCGTGAACGAAACGTCCTTCACCGCCTGGAACTCGCGCTTGCCGAACCAGCCTTCGCGCAGCCAGAAGCTTTTCGACAGTCCCTTCACGACCAGCACGTTGTCATCGCCGGGCGCGTATCCCCGCACGCGCTGCGTCTGCGCGTCCGCGCGCGCCTGGGCCGGGCCGCCTTGGCCGAGGAAGTCGGCGATGGTGGGCAGGCGCAGCGGCCGCGCGTCCAGGGTCGGGCGGCAGGCCAGCAGCGCGCGCGTGTAGGGGTCCTCGGGCGCGTGCAGCACCTGGCTTGCCGAGCCCTCTTCGCGCACTTCGCCGTGGCGCATCACGATCACGCGGTCGGCGATCTCGCCGACCAGGCCGAGGTCGTGGGTGATGAACAGCACCGCCATGCGCCGGCGCTGCTGCAGCTTCGCGATCAGCTCGACGATCTGCTTCTGGATCGTGACGTCGAGCGCGGTGGTGGGCTCGTCGGCGATCAGGAGCTTGGGCTCGCAGGCGATCGCCATCGCGATCATCACGCGCTGCTGCTGGCCGCCCGACATCTGGCTCGGGTAGGCGTCGATCTTGGCGGCCGGGTCGGGGATGCCGACTTCCTCGAGCAGCGCCAGCGTGCGCGCGCGCGCCTCGCGCTTGCCCATGCCCATGTGCAGGCGCAGGACTTCGCCGATCTGGAAACCGACCGTGAACACCGGGTTCAGCGAGGACATCGGTTCCTGGAAGATCATCGAGACGTCCTTGCCGCAGATGTTCCGGCGCTCTTTTTGGGACAACGCAAGCAGCTCGCGCCCTTCGAAGCGGATCGAGGAACCCGGCTCGATGATCGTGGTCTCAGCAGGGAGCAGGCCCATCACGGCCAGCGAGCTGACCGACTTGCCGCTGCCCGATTCGCCCACCAGCGCCACCGTGCTGTCCGCCGGGACGCGGAAGGAGATACCCTTGACCGCTTCGACCTTGTTTTTCTTGTCGGTCCTGAACGAGATGCGCAGGTCGCGCACCTCTAGCAAATTCGTCTCGTGGATCGTCGATTGGCTCATGCGGCTTTCACTTCAACTTGGGATCGAGCGCATCGCGCAGTGCATCGGCAAACAAGGAAAAGGCCGTCACCAGCAGCGCCATCGCAGTGGCGGCGGCCGTCAATTGCCACCACTTGCCGAGGATGAGTTCGTTCTGCGCCTCGTTGAGCATGCTGCCCCACGAGACGGTCCCGACCGGCACGCCAAAGCCGAGGAACGACAGGATCACCTCGGCCTTGATGAAGCCGACCACCAGGATCGACATCTGCACCAGCGCCACGTGCGAGACGTTGGGCAGGATATGGCTGAACATCTTGCGCCAGTCCGAGGCGCCGATGGCGTCGGCGGCCATCACGTATTCGCGCGCCTTGTGCTTGATGTACTCGGCGCGGATCAGGCGGTACGGTCCGGTCCAGCCGGTCAGGCCCAGGATCAGGACGATGCTCGCCACGCCCCGGGTCTGCAGCACCGCCGCCACCGCCAGGATCATCAGGATCGACGGGATCGACGTGAACACGCTGTAGAACCAGTTGAAGGCATCGTCGACCACCCCGCCGTAAAAGCCGGACAGCGCCCCGAACAAGGTGCCCAGCGCCACCGCCACGAAGGCCGCGACCAGGCCGACCACGATCGAGGTCTGGCCGCCCTTGATGGTTTTCTTGATGACGTCGTGGCCCCATTTGTCGGCGCCGAACGGCAGCGTGGTGCGTTTGGGCTTTTGCACCGCGCGCCCCTCTCGCGCCAATTGCGCCTTGAGCACGGCGATGTCGCCGGCCAGCGGATCGAAGGCGTTCGGCGGGGCCGGCCGTTGCGGCTGTGCCAGCGCGGCCAGCGCCGGGTCGGGGCCGATGAAGCTCGGCGGCGCGTAGTTGACGGCGACCTCGTCTTCCCAGTCGGCCGCGACCAGCCCAGTCGCCGACAACACGACCGACAGCAGGAACAGCAGCACCACGGCCAGCGAAGCCATCGCCACGCGGTCGGCGCGCAGGCGCCGCCAGGCCAGCGTCCACAGGCCGGGCGAGGCCTGCATCGGGAATGCGGTCGCGCTGTCGGTACCCATCGTCCGGTCCGTCATGCCAGCTTCACGCGCGGATCGACCGCCTGGTACATCAGGTCGGCCAGCAAATTGAACACCATCGTGGCGGCCGCGACGTACACCGTGATCGCCTTGATGACCGGGAAATCGCTGCGCTCGACCGCCAGGATGACTTCGCGCCCGATGCCTGGGATGCCGAAGAAGCGCTCGAGCAAAAAGGCGCCGATCAGCAGCGCCGGGAGGTTGGCCATGACGTAGGTGATGATCGGGATCGCCGCGTTGCGCAGCACGTGCACCCAGACGATGCGCCGCTCCGGCAAGCCCTTCGCGCGCGCGGTGCGCACGTAATCCTGGCCGACCTCGTCCAGCACGAAACTGCGGAACAGGCGCAGCGTCGGCGCCAGCGACACGGCCAGGCCGATCAGGATCGGCAGCGTCGCGTAGCGCAGCAGGTTTTCCCAGAAGCCCTCGCCCCAGCCCTGCACCGGAAACAGGCCGAGTTTGTAGGCCAGGCCATACTGGAACACGATGATGTAGACCAGGATCGAGATCGACATGCCGACCGTGCAGGCGATCATCACGATTCGGTCGGTCAGCGAGCCGCGCATGAAGGCCACGGCCAGCGCCAGCGCGATGCCGACCAAGGTTTCGAGCACGGTCAGCGGGACCAGCACCGTCAGCGAGGGCCCCAGGCGGCTGGTCAGGATGTGCGACACCGGCTCGCCCGTGCTCCAGGCGTTGCCGAAATCGAAGGTGACGATCTGCTTCACGAAAATACCGAGCTGGACGTACCACGGCTGGTCCAGCCCGAGCTGGGCGCGGATGCTGGCGATCGCGTGCGCATCCGCCATCTTGCCCGCCAACAGGTAGGACGGATCGCCGCCCACCCAGTTAAACAGCAGGAACACCAGCACGACGACGCCCGCCATGGTGGGCAACATCTGCCACAGGCGCCGCAGGATATAAGCAAACATCGAGTTTCCCGGGATTCTGGAATGTCGAGACTATAGACCAGATTGGCCGGGCCGGACCGGAAAAGATGTCATGAGGGCATAAGCTGCATTCAGTTATCCTCGCGCAGGCGGCGCTGGCGCACGCTCGCGGCCAGGTCTTCCAGCACGGCCACGCTGGCGTCCCACTCGATGCAGCCGTCGGTGACCGACTGGCCGTAGGTCAGCGCCTGGCCCGGCACCAGGTCCTGGCGCCCACCGACCAGGTGCGACTCGACCATCACGCCGACGATGCGGGTGTCGCCCGCCGCGAGCTGGCGGCCGATGTCGGCGCACACCGGAATCTGGTTCTGCGGATTCTTGCTGCTATTGGCGTGCGAGGCGTCGATCATCAGGCGGCTGGCCAGGCCGTTGGCGGCCAGCTGCCTGCAGGCTTCCTCGACGCTGGCGGCGTCGTAGTTCGGGGCCTTGCCGCCGCGCAGGATGATGTGGCAATCCTCGTTGCCGGAGGTCGACACGATCGCCGAATGGCCGCCCTTGGTCACCGACAGGAAATGGTGCGCCTGCGAAGCCGCCTTGATGGCGTCGGCGGCGATCTTGATGTTGCCGTCGGTGCCGTTCTTGAAGCCGACCGGGCAGGACAGGCCGGACGCCAGCTCGCGGTGCACCTGCGACTCGGTGGTCCTGGCGCCGATCGCGCCCCAGCTGATCAGGTCGGCGATGTACTGCGGGCTGATCACGTCGAGGAACTCGGTGCCGGCCGGCAGGCCCAGCTCGTTGATGTCGCGCAGCAGCTCGCGCGCCATGCGCAGGCCGTCGTTGATGCGGAAGCTGTTGTCCATGTACGGGTCGTTGATCATGCCCTTCCAGCCGACCGTGGTGCGCGGCTTTTCGAAATACACGCGCATGACGATTTCGAGTTCGCCCTTGAAACGATCGCGCTGCTCGACCAGGCGGCGCGCGTACTCCAGCGCCGCCTTCGGATCATGGATCGAGCATGGACCGACCACCACCATCAGGCGGTCGTCCTGGCCGTGCAGGATGCGATGCAGCGCCACGCGCGCCTGGAAAGCGGTCTGCTCGGCCGCCGCGGTGACCGGAAACTCGCGGATCAGGTGCGACGGGGGCGTGAGTTCCTTCATTTCGCGGATGCGTAGGTCGTCGGTGCGGGGCATTGCTGTTCTCCGTTCTTGAAAATGAAAAAACCGCCATCGCTGGCGGTTTTTCTGGAATCTTGCGTCGACTTCGTTCTGTTGTTGCGTGAACCTGCCGCTACTCCACCGCCGTTGGCTGGAATGGCTGAACCAAAAATAAAAGTGGAAGAAAACGATCTGGCGCATGGTGGGTTCCGAAGTGTCCGACTGACTATAACAACAATGCCGCGCGATTGGCAAGCGCTTTATCCAAGCGTCATACGTCGTGTGCGAGCGTCGTTATAGACAATCGGTTGCGCGAAGCCGACAGCCTGTTTCGCCTACCCATCCCGGTTGAGAGATGTCAGCCTTGCTCCGCTCCCGATGCAACAGTCATGGCAAGCCCGCCGACCCGCGCCCCTGCGTCGGCCAGGCAATCCATCGAAGCCATCTACGCACTGGAGTCCGGACATGACTGAAACACCGATATCCCGAACCATACGCCGCCTGTTCGCCGGGGCGGCGCCATCGGCATCGCGCTGATGGCGCCGCCGGCCATGCCAGGAGGCCGCGCCCAGGACACGCCGGGGTCCACGCTTGCCCAGGAAGCCGCCCTGCCCAGGCGCCGGTCGCGCGCGTCGAAACACCGGCTCCAAAATCCGCCGCTCCCAGGCGAGACCGCGCCGCGGTCCTCACCGTGAACCGCGCCGACATCGAACGTTCGGCCGCCAGACCGTGGCCGAGCTGCTGCAGACGCTGGCGTCGACAATGCCGGTCGGTGCCGACCAGCTTCGGCAACGGCTTCGCGGCCGGCGCCTCGGGGGTCTCGCTGCGCGGCCTGGGCGTGGCCTCGACCCTGGTGCTGATCAACGGCCGCCGCGTCGCGCCCTACGGCCTGGCCGACGATGGCCAGAAGCAGTTCACCGACCTGAACGTGATCCCCGCCGACGCCGTCGACCGCATCGAGATCCTGCTCGACGGCGCCTCCGCCATCTACGGCTCGGATGCGGTGGGCCGGCGTGGTCAACGTGATCCTGCGGCACGACTTCAAAGGCACCACGATCCGCGGCCAGACCGGCATCGCCCGCAACTGGGACGGCCGGCAGTGGAACTTCGCGTTCACCAAAGGCTTCGGCGACATGGACACCGACGGCCGCAACGCCTTCTTCTCGGTCGAATACAAGAAATTCCGCGAAATCTGGAACCGCGACCGCACCGACCGCGACTACCTCGGCAAGATCGACCTGCGTCCCTGGGGCTACTCGGCCAACGAGGCGCTGGGCGGACCGGTGCGATCCTGCGCGGCCAGTCGACGGCCGGCAGCGCCGTCAACGGCAACGTGCGCGATCCGGCCACCAGCGAATACTACAACCGCGCCGACCCGGCCGGCGTCAATTTCACCCGCTTCTTCCCGGCGCGGCCTGCGCCAACTTCACCCGGCACCCGCAGGGCGACCCGGGCGGCGGCTGCCTCATCGACAGCACCTCGGTCTACGGCCAGGTCCTGCCCAAGCAGGAAAACCTCAGCCTGTACGGGCGCGCCACCTTCAAGCTGC